>NZ_JASGIP010000001.1:0-227594 GCF_049840995.1 Ferruginibacter sp.
GAACATTCATCAACCAGGCAGGTGCTGTTTTAAATGTCAATTTACAGCAAAGCAATGCTTATGCAGTTAATACGCAGGGCACTTTCACTAACCAGGGTACCATCCGTATTGGCGATGCGCCTTATAACCCAGGCTCAAAGGGGGTATACTGGCAGGTAACAGCAGCAATTTCAGCAATACCGGCAGCCTCACATTTAATATTGATCCGGCCAACTGCGTACTCACTAATAATACGGGAGTGAACGGCTCTTTCTCAACTGCCGCCATTAGCATTGTGTCGGGTAAAAATTGTTTGACACGGTATTACCGGTAAAGCTCGTTTCCTTCCAGGGCCAGGCAGGGGATGGCTTTAATATATTATCGTGGGTTACTGCAGAAGAACTGAATCTCGAAAAATATGAACTGGAAAGATCAGATGCTGATAATGGTTCATTTCAATGGGAAACCATTGCAACGGTTGCACCGCAATACGGTCATGCGTACCAGTTCAAGATCTTTTTATAAATACAAACAGTTATTACCGTTTAAAGATCATCGATAATAATGGACTGTATAGCTACTCCGATATTGTATTGGTAAAAAATGGCGCCGCAGGCAAAACTACTTTACTGGTATACCCGGTGCCTGCAGGTAAGCTGATCCATATCTCCGCCCAGGTTGCTGAAAAAGAAGTGGAGCTTGACAATCATAAATGCAGCCGGGGCCGTGGTAAAAAGATATCAATATAAAACGGGTACGTATGTTGCAGTTGCAAATCAATCTCAGCAACATACCTGCCGGGGTGTATCAATTGGTACTGAGCGGGGCTGATAAACGGGTACTGCAACGAAAACAATTTGTAAAGGAATAGCCCAAAAAGATTTTTTATTTCTTATGTTTTAGTTTGGTTTTGACGCCTGATGTCTATCAGGGGTCTTGAACATGGGAGATATTATATCTCCCTGTTTTTTTGAGATACCATTTTTACTTGCAACTATTGTGCCCGTCTTACCGTCTAATACACTTTATAACAAAAAACAGTTTTTAAACATTTATGAAAAAGATCATTCTTTCCGTATCATTATTATTACTTCTTGCGGGTGTGCAGGCACAAAACAAAACAGCCAATTCAGCTACGTATAAAAATGCCATAGGTGTAAAAGTGTGGGATGGCGGAGGATTTCGTTCAAACATTTCTTCGATAGGCAGCAGTCGCCGGTGAGCGATTGGTTATTTCTGGAGCCAACGCGCCCGGCGTCATACAGGCCTGTACGAGATACACAGTGAGATTGCCAATGCCGATGGTTTAAAATGGTACATCGGTCCGGGTGCTCACCTGGGTTTTACGGTACAAAATATGGCGGCGGTACTACAGTTGGTGTGGACGGTGTGATTGGCCTCGATTATAAATTGCACAAAGCCCCGGTAAACTTTTCATTGGATTGGCAGCCATCTTTTGAGTTTGGCGATTATGGTGGTTTTGTTGGTGGCTGGGGCGGTTTAGGTATCAGGTATACTTTTTAGTTTTTAATATCTCTGGAATTTCTGGTGCAGTTGTTCAGGCAACTGCACCTATTTATGAGCCGAAACAATTCCTTTACCGGTAGCTTCTTGCAGGTTCTTTTTAGCCAATGCCAGTTCAGGCCTGTCGGAGTTACTATTGGAAATAGCAATTAATTGTTGATAGTAACCGGCTGCTTTTATTTCGTCGCCCGTTTTTTTGCTGCAAAAGGCAGCACCGTACAAACTATTGAAACGATTGGGATGTTTTTTCAGGTCTGCTTCATAAGCGGTAAGCGCTGCTGCAACCTTGTTCACCTGCAACAGCATATCGGCATACTGCTGCATAGCAGGTAGCACTTCTCCCGGTGTTACCGGGTGCTTCTCTGTTTTATTTTCCAGGTCCACCGCCTCCAGCATAGTTTTTAAAGCATCCTCTTTTTTTCCATCATTAAATGCGATCCAGGCAGCACCTGCTTTTACTTGTATCAATACCTGGCTGGCGCTGTAGGCATCTTTCCTGGCAACTAACGTATCATATATCGTATTCAGTTCCTTCCATTCATCTTCTGCAAGTTTAATATTACCCGTGTTGGCATTGCCCAGCAACCTTGCAAAATGAACAAGGGCTTTTTGCCACACGAATTTCTTCCACATATCACCAATGGCCGGATGTAAAGAAACAGCGGCTGCATCTTTCCATAATTTATTTTCCAGCGCATACCGGGCAGGGATAGCCGCCATTGCATACGCATTGGTACTCATTACCCCGCTCACTGCTTTTATAGAATCCACCACGTAGTCCACTTGTTTTTTTGCAGCGCTGTTATCTCCCTTCTGCAAATAACTGTACACCAGGTAATCGATGGCATGCAATTCTTCGCCCCAATGGCCTTTTAATTTAGATTGCTCTGCATAGCATTTGGCAGATGCCGCTGCTGCAAGGTTCGATTGTATATCTTCATCCCAAAGCCCCAGCCTTGTAAAAATATGCGAAGGCATATGCTGTGCATGTGCCGATGACGGTGCTACAGAAGCATAACGCCTTGCAGCATCCAATGCCTGTGCAGCCAGTTCGGGTACATCGTAGGCATGTATAATATAGTGGATGATACCGGGATGATCTTTTTCCCCGGGATATAAAGCCATCAGCAAATGCCCCGCCTTAATGCGGTTGGCAAAAGTTTTATCAGTAGGGTCTGCCGTGGCGATCAATGACAGTGCATAAAATATCGTTCGTTCTTTATCGGTGGAATCAGTAAGATAAAAATGCTCCATCGCATCTTTATATTTCATGCTGCGGCTTTTATGATCAACCGTTGCATAATCTTTATAAAATGCTGCCAACGCATCAATATATCCTTTTGCAGTGGCGGAACCGGCATCCATCGATTGCGCCAGGGCAATGGCCTTGCTGCCCTTTACCAGTTCTTCCTGTGTTGGCGGCGCCCATAAGGGATGATAATTGCTCATGGCTACGCCCCAATAGGCCATGGCGCATTGCGGGTCTTTATCAATTACTTTGGCAAAAGCTTTTTCTGATTCTTCGTATTCAAATGAATGGAGCAGGGCAATGGCCATATCAAAATCCTGTTGGGTTTCGGGCGAGCAGCTGGTACCGAAATGTACCTTACCAAATTCCTGCTGCGGCGGGCCACAACTGATAATGTCGCCATGCTTCAACTCCAGGCCGTTTGCGGCGGTAACGCTGCTGTTTTTCTTCCATTACAGTCAGTCAACAACCAGCAGGCACTTATAAAAACATACAAAAGAGGTTTCATTTTTGATGTTTTGAGGAAAACAAATGTAAAAAATAAAATGGTCGGTAAAATATTTTCCTCCGTGGTCGGTGTCCCCACCGATCAAGAGTGAATAATCCCCTGTGAAATATTTTCATACGCTTCGCCAGGCATTTCGGTTGGTGTTCGGTGATGACACCTACCATGGGTAAGGGGAAATAAAATCAGCAGGTAAATATTTTGCTCCCTGATCAGTGTCTCCACCAACCACGCATGGAACAGTATTTTTACGGCATACAGGGACAGTTTATTATAGACGGGGTTGAGCCCGCTGGCGTACACAAAATCCGTTTATCGCCATTATAATAATATATAGTAAACAGATTTAGCCATTATTGCCCCTTTTGGCTGACGTACTATTGAAGTAGCCATTTGCGTACTATTGAAGTAGCCGCTTTTTTGTATAAAGTGTTGTGTCAATTTACTTTTACCACTCTTGATTGCTGATTTATTAACCAAAAATTAAATGCTTGTATATGAGAGTACAACCTTTGCTACGGCTATCCGTATTTTTCATTTCCCTGTTTCTTTTTCAAACCACATTCGCTCAAAACCGCACCATTTCGGGTTCGGTCAATTCAAAAAGCACAGGACAACCGCTTTCCGGTGCTACTGTTACTGTTAAAGGAACAACTGCTTCCACCGTTACCGACAATGCCGGTAATTTTAAACTCACCGCCCCCCAATCGGCCAAAGTGCTCACCATTACTTATGTAGGGCATGTAAGCCAGGATATTATTATTCCTGCTTCGGGCAATGTAGTGATCCAGCTGGAACCTACTGCAGTGGCCAAACTGGACGAAGTAGTAGTGGTGGGCTATGGTGTACAACGAAAAAGTGTTGTTACCGGCGCTATTTCCAGCGTACGGGCCTCCGACCTGGAGAACCAACCCGTAGTAAGGGTGGAGCAGGCGCTGCAGGGCCGCACTTCCGGTTTAACTATTTCCACTTCTTCTGGCCAGCCCGGTTCTTCTTCCACCGTTCGTTTAAGAGGTTTTACCTCTTTCGGCAATGGTAAGAACGAACCATTATGGGTGATTGATGGCGTGGTGATCGATAACGGCGGTATCGGTTACCTCAACCAGGATGATATTGAATCCATAGAGGTGTTAAAAGATGGTGCATCTGCCGCTATCTATGGTACCCGAGCTGCGGCCGGTGTAATTTTAATTACTACTAAAAAAGGAAGATCAGGCACATTGCGTATCAACTACTCTGGTTTTGTAGGTACACAGGCGCCCAGCAAAAAGATCGACCTGCTGAATGCATCACAGTATGCCACTTTAAGAAACCAGGCACTGGTGGCTGCAGGTAGTACGCCAGCATTTGCCAACCCCGATGCGTTGGGTAAAGGCACCGACTGGCAGGAAGAGGTTTTTAACCGCCATGCTATCAAACAAAACCACGAACTGAGTGTGAGTGGCGGCAGTGATAAAGCCACTTATTTTGTATCTTTTGGATACAACGATATTGACGGCGTGGTGGCCAGTGATGTTTCCAAATGGAAACGCACCAATATCAGGATCAACACCAGTTTTAAACCTGCCAAGTGGATCAGCTTTGGCGAAAACCTCGGTTACAGCCATGCCAAGAACAGCGGCATCGGCGAGGTGAACCGGGAGTTTGGTGGTATCATCAGTTCCGCTTTAAATCTCGATCCTACAACGCCAACCAGGATCACCGATCCTGTTGCACAGGCGGCCTATGTGCCTGCCAGCGCCACTAACCTTGCTGCAGCTACCCGTGACCGTAATACCGGCCAGTTATTCGGTATATCTCCCTACGTATTACAGGAGATGAAGAACCCGCTGGCGGTGATCCAGAACAGGCTGGGCAACTATGGATGGGACCATAATTTTGTGGGCAATGTATATGTAGATATTGCACCCATAAAAGGATTGCTGATCCATTCTTCGCTGGGCAGCAAACTGGCTTTTTATGGCAGCGAAAGTTTTACACCGGTAGCATTTTATAATACCGCTACTGCGATCAACCAAAGCAGCCTTACCCGTGTGGAAAATTATGTTGCCAACTGGAACATAGAAAACACGGTATCGTATAACCGCATTTTTAATAAACACAACGTTACTTTACTGGCTGGTATGGGCAAGTACAAGGATAATAACCCAAGAGGTGCCACAGTTACTTACCTGAACATTCCTGCCACTACTTTTGAAGAAGCTTCTTTCCGTTTTAATGCATTGCCTGCCAACAGGCAGAACAGCAGTGGTTCGGATGGTACCGATCACCGCATCAATTCCTTATTCTCCCGTTTGCAATACAACTACGATGAGAAATATTTATTGACCGCTTTGATCAGGAGGGATGGATCTTCAAGGTTTGGTTCCAACAATAAGTTTGGTTACTTCCCTTCTGTATCAGTAGGCTGGGTACCCACACTGGAAAATTTCTTTCCTAAAACGGAGATACTCAACAGCCTGAAGATACGCGGTAGCTATGGTGTTACCGGTAATGATGGTATCGGTGATTTTGCTTTTGTACCATTGGTGGATGCAGGTGGCCAACGTAACTATACATTCGGTTCTACTGAAACAGTATATATTGGTTACAGTCCTGCGGCTCCTGCCAATCCCGATCTTAAATGGGAAGAGACCAGCCAGACCGATATCGGTTTTGATGCGATACTGTTCAATAAATTAAGCCTTACCATGGATGTGTACAAGAAGAAAACAAAAGGTATTTTGCAGAACCCACCGATCCCGGGCTATGCAGGTTATGGCAGCTTTGCACAAAACATTGCGGATATTGAAAACACAGGCCTGGAAATTGAACTGGGGTATAAAAAGAAATTCGGTGAACTCAATTTTGGTGTGAACAGTAATATTTCTTTCTATAAAAACAAAGTTACCAAGCTGATACCGGGCAGTACCTTCCTGGAAGATAACAGCGCCACTTTCCAGAACATGGGTAATATCACCAGGACTGCTTTGAATGCAGCATACCAACGTTATTTTGGTTATAAATCTTTGGGCATCTTCCAGTCGCAGGCCGAAGTGGACAGCTATGTTGGTTCGGATGGTGTTACCAAACTGCAGCCCAATGCAAAACCAGGCGATACCAAGTTTGCTAATTTAAACAACGATAATATCATCAATCCTGATGACCGCACTTATATCGGTAATCCTAATCCTACAGTGAGTTATGGTCTTACTGTTAATCTTGCGTATAAGAATTTTGATTTCGTGGTATTCGGTAGCGGTTCAGGTGGCAACCAGATCTTCCAGGGTTTAAGAAGGCTGGATATTGCAGCATCCAACTATCAAACCAAGTATTTGGATGCATGGACTGCCAACAACACGGGGGCAAAATTACCCAGGATCGTTAATGGAGATCCTAATGGTAACTATTCCAAATTCACCGACCTGTACCTGGAAAGTGGTAATTATTTTAAACTAAGGACCATGCAGCTGGGATACAATCTGCCAAAAACAATGATCAGTAAATGGGGTATGCAACGGTTCCGCGTATACGTACTGGCTGAGAACCTGTTCACCATTACCAAGTACAGTGGTTACGATCCTGAAATTGGTGTAAGCCCCGATTCGGGTGGTGGTGCACAGTTTGGTATCGACCGTGGTGTGTATGTGCAACCGCGTTCCTTCCTGGTAGGTGTAAATGTTGGATTCTAAAATTTAAAACCATTCAATTAAAAGATATGAAAAAGAAAATATTATACGCTGCTGTCATCATTGCTGCTGTGCAGTTTTTAGATGGCTGTAAAAAAGAACTGGATGTAAATCCGCAGAACCGTATCACGCTGGATAATTATTATAAAACAGAAGCGGATGCATTTGCGGCGCTGGTATCTGTTTATGATCGCTTTGGTTACCAGAGTGGTGGTTTGTATGATAAAGCCTCTATCATGGATGTGGCCTGCGACGATCAACTAGCAGGCGGTGGTGGCCCTACAGATATCAACGACCTGCAGGTAATGCAAACTTATACATTGAATGCCAGCACAGGTCCGCAGGGGTATCTGTGGAACAGGGGTTACTCCGGTATATTCCGTGCCAATACATTGCTTTCTAAAATTGATGCCATCAATATGGATGCTACCAAGAAAGCAAGGTTTATTGCAGAAGTGAAGACCATGCGTGCAGCTTTTTATTTTGACCTGGTTACCTTCTTCAAAAATATTCCATTGATAGAAGGTACGGTGGATCCGAAAGACCTGTACAATATCGACCAGACAACACCGGATAAAATTTATGCGTATGTTGAAAAAGACCTGAATGATGCGATTCCTGTTTTACCATCTACTGTTCCTGTAGCAACAGAGGGTGGCCGCTTAACAAAAGGCGGTGCACAGGCATTGTTAGGTAAAGTATTATTGTACGAAAAGAAATGGCAGGCAGCTGCAGACCAGTTTGCAGTGGTGAATGGTACCAACCCGGGTGTTTCTCCATCGGTATATGGTTACAAGCTGCTGGCTAACTATGCCGACCTGTGGAAGTCGAGCAATAAATTCAACAGCGAATCAGTGATAGAATTTGTGCACAGCGCTATCTCTAATGGGGGATGGGGCGATGCCGGCGCCAGCGAAGGCAACCTGTTGTGTATCACTACCGGCCCGAGGGGTTATTCTCAATTAAGCCCTACGGCGCCTGATTATTTTTCCGGTTACAGCTTTTTAGTATTCACCAAACCGTTCTTCGATTTCATTCACTTCGATCCGAGGAATGCTGCTACGGTAGCCAACCTGGATAGTTTGAAAACAGCCGGTGTTGCCAACTACACTGCAGGCTATAACAATACCGGTTATTTCCTGGGTAAATTCATCGGCCGTGTATCCAACAAAGCAGCAACCACACCTGAACTGAACTTTGGACAGGACTTTTACGAGATACGTCTTGCAGATACTTACCTGATGGAAGCAGAAGCATTACTGAATGCAGGCGGCTCAGTAGGTGTTGGTACCAGGGCTTATCAATTGCTGAATGCAGTAAGGTCACGGGTAGGATTACCCGCAGTTGCAGTAACGCAGGCGAATATTGAAACCGAAAGAAGGCTGGAGCTGGCAGGCGAAGGCTTACGCTGGCCCGACCTGGTACGCTGGGGTAAAGCAGCAACCGTGCTGGCTTCAAAAGGTTTTGTAGCCGGTAAGCACGAGCTGTTCCCGATACCACAGAATGAACTGAACAATACAAAACTTAAACAGAATCCTAACTGGTAAAATTATTTGCCAGTCAGCAATCCTGGCAAATTACATAGCAAGTTTTAGCAATTTAGCAGTTGTTTATTTGGAAACAAGAAGTTGCCATGTGTCTACATGGCAGCTTTCTTTTTTATGGTATCTTTAAATTCTGCGATGATGAAGCATCCAAAAATATTTTTTGTAGTAAGCCTGCTGATGGGGATGCTGCTGCTATTCTCCAAATGTATCAACAGCAGCAACGAAAGTTATGCGGATGCAAGGGGAGAAAAATATGCAGGTGCTGCAACCTGTATGGGTTGTCATAAAGATATAGTAACATCTTTTGCGCATAATGGTCATTACAAAACATCTTCGCCGGTTGATAACAGGGCGCTTAAAAAACTGGTAACGGCTGCCAACAGTATTTTTTACTTCATGGATTCCAGCCATATTACTATAGAAGAAAAAGACAGTGTGCTGGGGCAAACTTATTTCAGCAATGGAAAAGAAACGGTCTCGCATAAATTTGATATTGCTTTTGGCTCTGCAGAAAAAGCGCAAACCTATGCTTACTGGCAGGCAGATAAATTGCTGGAACTGCCTTTAACTTATTTTACTGCAATGCATACCTGGGCCAATAGTCCCGGTTTCACTATCAATCACGCTAACTATAATCGTGTAATAGAAAGCCGTTGCTTTGAATGTCATGCTTCTTATGTCAGTAAAGAATTTGTACAATCAGGCGCTTTAAAGGTGAGTGAAAAATTGGATCCTGCATCGATCATCTATGGCATTGACTGCGAACGCTGCCATGGTCCTGCCGCTGATCATGTACAATACCAGCAGCAACACCCAGATGATAAAAAAGCAAAATTCATTACCAGTATCAGTGCGCTCAGCAGGCAACAGCAGCTGGATGTATGTGCTGTTTGTCATTCGGGTAATGATCAGTCCACACAACGTTCGGTATTTGGTTTTGTACCGGGTGATACCTTATCCAATTTTTATTTTCCTGATTTTGGTTCCGGCAACAACGAACCTGATGTACATGGCAAGCAACTGCAAATGCTGCAATCAAGCAAATGTTTTCAATTGAGCCAGATGACCTGTAACACCTGTCATAACAATCACCAGGAACAAAATACGCAAAGCTTTATCAGTACCTGTATGAACTGTCACCAAAGTTCTGCGCATGCAGTGGGTTATATAAAACAGGACAATATGAATTCAAAAATCTTGACTGTAAATAAAAATTGTATTGATTGCCACATGCCTTTGCAACCTTCCAAAACTATTTACTTTAACAGCAGCGCCGGTTTAAAAAACCTGCCTTACCTGTTGCGTACACACAGGATAGCCGTATATAAATAACAATATATCCACATTCGCTTTTTTTTATGCAACTGGTTCAGTTGTATCGGTTTATTGCTTCGTTCAAAGAACATTACTATTTCTTAACATTGGCCATATGTACCATCGCAGGTAAAACTTTTACCTTGCAGCCTCAATATTACAGGGTGTTCTAACTGCTATGAATGTAATAGAGGAAATAAAAAAGGGCGAGGTAAATGCTTTTACAGCGGTATATAATTTATACCACGTTAAACTCTACCGCTATTTTTTAAAGAAGACAAAGGACCCGGAAACCACCAAAGAACTGGTGCAGTTATCTTTTATCAAACTCTGGAATTCCAAACATACCCTCTCGGATAATTTTCCTTTCGACAACCAGTTGTTTGTGATCGCCAAAACAACTTTCATTGATTTTATACGGCAGGATGCACTTAAAAAAAGCCGCTCGGCTGTGCTGGAAGAAGATACGGCTGAATGGCTGCAGACAAGCCCTGACAGCAGTTTTGAAGAAGCAGACTATTTTGACAAAGTGATCACTGCATTACCGCCGGTGCGCAAAAAGATCTTTATCATGAGCCGCTCCAAAGGTTTGAATTATAAAGAAATTGCCAACGAATTGTCCATCTCCATCAATACGGTGGAAGACCACATGAGCAAAGCGCTCCGGTATTTAAAGACCATTGCTTCCATTTTTTTCTAACAACAATACGGTACAATATTAAGTTAATGTTACCAGCAGTGGTAAGCAGGTTTGTTGTACGTACTATATATAAACGACTAATAGCTGATGACGATCACACAAACTTTGATTGACCGTTTCTTTGAAAACAAATGTTCCCCGGAAGAAGTGGCGGCTGTGATCAGTTATTTTAAAAATAATCCCGGTGCAGTTCGATCGGCTTTTAAAAAAGAGGAATGGGATGCAATTGTACAGGAGGGAGCGTTGCCCGGCAACCTGTCCGGAGAAATGCTGGAGCATATCAAAGCGGAGCTTTTCAGCCAGCCGGAGGCAGCGCCCAAAACGGCGAGGATACATTATTATAAATGGATAGCGGCGGCTTCGGTTATTTTGATACTGGGTGTATGGTTCCTTCAAAAAAAGAACAGCGGTACTATTGATACGGTTGCGCAATTAAAAGATACAACAACTCAACAGGCAGTTGCTTCAACCGGTACGAAAGAAGACTGGCAAACAAAATTCAACAGCAATAAAAGGCCGATGAAAGTATTGCTGCAGGATGGCTCTAAAGTAACCTTGTCAGCAAATTCTGGTATCCGTTACCTTACTGTATTTACTGGTAATAAAAGAGATATTTACCTGGATGGCGAAGCTTTTTTTGAAGTGGCGAAAGATAAAACCAAGCCTTTTATTGTATATGCAGGCGGACTGTCAACAACTGCATTGGGTACATCGTTCATTGTATCGGATGCCAAACAAAAAGCGGGCAGCATCATGGTAAAACTTTTCACGGGCAAGGTAGTGATCAAAGCCACTAAAAGCCTGGCGGGATGGAAGCAGGATGCTTTTTTAACACCGGGGCAGCAGCTTACATACAATGAAGCAAAAGGAACTGTCGACATAGCAACATTCAGTATAGAAAATAAAAAAGATACCATTAAGCCCGGACCAATTACAGGCAAGGGAGATGAAATAACATTTTCTCATACAGCATTGTCAGAAGTTTTAGACAGGTTAACTGAACTGGAAGGTATCGATATAAAATATTCTAAAGAAGAACTGAAAGGAATGAATTTTACCGGGAGTATCAACAGGAAGGATGATACGGGCGTGATCTTAAAGGTGATAGCACAAATGAACGGACTTACAATTACCCAACTAACCAACAAGTCGTTTGTGATAACTAAATCCAGCAACTAAAATAACAGCTGCCTTTATAAAGGACATACTGCTGCAAATGCAGTAAGGGCACTGTATTGCCAATACTTTAAATAAACAATGATAAAAATGCTACACAAATTGAACCATTTTTTTAAAACTGCAGGAGTACTGATCGTTTTACTTTGTGCTACTATCTGTTCCGCGTATGCGCAGCAATCTGCAAATATGGCTACTACTGTTACCGGTACAGTGCTGAACGAGAAAGGCGAATTTTTGCAGGGTGTTACTGTAAAAGTACAGCAGAGCAACGCTGCTGCCGGTTTTGTTGCCACCACCAACGAAAAGGGTTTGTTTACTTTTAAGAACCTGATGGTAGGCGCTGCCTATCATTTTACTATGAGCTATGTGGGGTACGAAGAAACAACCGTTAAGAATTTCGTTGTTAAATCGAATGAAAGCAATTCTTTACTCGTAAAATTAAAAGAGAATAAAACACAACTGGATGAAGTGGTGGTGACCGCGTTAGGCATCACCCGGCGAGAAAGATCGCTGGGATACTCAGCGACCACGGTACAGGGCGAACAATTGACAGAAGCTGTTTCGAGCAACTGGACGGATGCATTGTCTGGTAAAGTTGCCGGTTTGAACCTGATCCGTTCGGGCAGTGGGCCAACGGGCAGTATAAAAATTGTATTACGCGGCGAGAATAATCTTACCGGCGATAATGAAGCGCTGATAGTAGTGGATGGCGTGGTGATCAACCAGGGCAGCGGCCGCCGCACAGCAATTGCAGGCGAATCTGCTTATGGTGTAAGCAGTGATAATATGCCCGTTGATTACGGCAGCAGTCTGAATGATATCAATCCTGAAGATATTGAATCGATCAGTGTGCTGAAAGGGCCGGGTGCTTCTGCATTATATGGACAACGCGGCGCCAATGGTGCGGTGATCATTACTACAAAATCGGGTAGTGCTAAACGTAAGGGCCTTGGTATCACTTTTAATTCCAATGCTTCTATTGAACAGGTGAACCGCTGGCCCGACCTGCAATATGAATATGGACAGGGGCTTGCAGGTGCAGCGTATTATTCTTACGGCGCTTCTGCCGATGGCGCCAGCACCAGCTCTACCAGTTCGGCATATGGACCACGGTTCAATGGTCAAATGTTTTACCAGTACGATCCTGCAACACAAAAGCAGGGCGCTACCAAAACTCCCTGGGTGCCTTATAAGAATGGCGTAAATAATTATTTCAATACCGGTCATACACTTACCAATACCATTACGGTGGATGGCGGTACAGACAGAACCAGTGCAAGATTTTCTGTTACCAATGTAAAGAATGACTGGATCACCCCGAACACCGGTTATAACCGCAATACGGTTTCACTTTCAGTAAATTCAAAAGTGAATGACCGTTTGCAGATCTCTTCAAAAGTAAACTATACCAATAAATGGAGTGACAATTTGCCCGGTGCAGGATATGGTAACCAATCCATCATGTACTGGTATATTTTCTGGCAGCCAAATGCTGATCCATCCTGGCTAAAAGATTACTGGGTAAAAGGAATGGAAGGCAAACGCATTCAATATCCTTACAGCAGTTTTCCTGAAAATCCTTATGCCATTGCTTATGAATTCATCAACACTTCCAACCGTCATAATATTACCGGTAGCATACAGGCCAATTATAATTTTACAAAGAACTTCAGCCTGCAGCTGAGAACTTCTATTGATCTGGCTTACGAAGCAAGAGCGCAAAAACGTCCTTATGATGCCGGTTCAAAACTGGTGAAAGGCAGCTACCGTTCGCAGGATATTTTTTCTGATGAAGCCAGTTCTGATTTTTTACTGAAGTACAGTGGTAAGATCAGTCATGATATTGAATTCACTGCTACAGCCGGTGGCAGTATTTTAAGGAACAATTATAATAAAGATGAGACCCGTGCGGATTCATTAACTTATCCCGGTGTATATTCTTTTGCCAATGCAGCCGGTCCATTGGTGGCAATGCCATACAGCAGCAAATATGCTATCAACAGTTTTTATGGATTGATCACAACTTCTTTCAAAAAATACCTATACCTCGATCTTACTGCACGTAAAGACTGGAACAGTGTACTGGCAACACCGGAACGTACTACCAATGCAGGCTTTTTTTATCCTTCTGCTAATGTAAGTTTTGTGGTATCGGATGCAACAAAGCTGCCTGAAATATTCAACTTTGCAAAACTGCGTTTTTCCGTTGCAAGCGTGGGCAGTGGCGGTACTATTCCATACCTCACCGCTTATAATTATGAAACAGCGGGAAGCTTGTATGGCGGCGGTTTGCAAGTGCCTTCCTTATTGGCCAATCCTAACCTGCGTCCATTGAGAACTACCAGCTATGAAGCCGGTGCCAATGTAAGAATGTTCAAGAACCGAGTGAACCTGGACATTACAGTTTATACCGGTAATACCAAAGACCAGCATTTGCGCCGTATTCTCGATAGGGCAGCCGGGTATACACAGGTGCTCATCAATGGCGGTGTGGTGAATAACAAAGGCATTGAAATTGCATTGAATGCAACACCAATAAAACGCAAGAATAATTTTTCATGGTCAACCGGAATTGTTTTCTCTGCCAATAAAAATGTTATCAAAGAATTGCTCGACAGTTCTGTTGTATTGCAGACAGGCCCTGTGGCTGGCGGACAAATCGTTGCCAAAGTGGGTGGCAGCATGGGCGACCTGTACGGCAGGGGATATGTACGCTCTCCTGATGGACAGGTGGTATACGATGCCAATACAGGTAATGCGTTGATATCCCAGGATGTGGTATACCTCGGTAATACCATTCCTAAATTCAAAATAGGACTTACCAATGATTTTACGTACAAACAATTCAGGTTGCACCTGTTGTTTGATGCACAGGCCGGCGCTGTAGCGCATTCGCTGATGAATTATAAACTGGCGGAGCAGGGTAAAACAATGATCACTGTTCCCGGCAGGTACAATGGTATTATTGGCAATGGTGTGGTAATGGGCGCCGATGGTAAATACAGGCCGAATGATGTGATAGCAACCAATATTGATGAATACTATCGCTCTCACTATGGTGCTGATAATGCTGAGGGCAGCACATTCAGTACCGACTTTATCAAATTCCGTGAAGCAAGACTGGACTTTACACTCAACCCAAGGCTTACACGAAAATTGAAATTACAGAAAGCCACTATCGGTATATACGGACGTGATCTTTTCATCTGGTCACCATGGCCCATGTTCGATCCTGAATTTGGTACCCTTACCGGTACAGATATCGTACGCGGATTTGAAACGGCACAGTTCCCTTCCACCCGTACCATGGGCGTTAACCTTGTTGTTGGTTTTTAAAATATTTAATTATGAAGAACAAAATGAACAAAATCATTCTTATTGTAATCGTGCTGGGCTCTTTATTGTCGTCCTGCACCAAAAATTTCCAGGAAATTAATACCGACAATAACAATATACCCAATGCATTACCGCAGCAGTTCTTGGCGCCTGCGCTGGTAAATACGCTCACCTACAACATGCTGCGCAACCGTAATTTCAATAACGAGTTGATGCAGGTTACCATCAATCCCAGTGATGCAGAAGGGCAGGTGTTCCGGTATGATTACCGCTCTAACTGGTCGGATTATTTATACAATGGCCTGTACTCGCAGTTGTCTAATTTTAAAGAGATCTACCTGCTTTCCGGCGACAGCACTAATGTGAATTATAATAAGTCGTACATGGGCATATCTCTGATTTGCCAGTCGTGGATATACTCAATACTAACTGATACTTATGGTGATATACCTTATTATCAATCCAACCAGGGCAGGGATTCACTGATCTACGAACCTGCTTTTGATAAACAGAAAAACATTTACCTCGATATTTTTAAAAGACTGGAGCAGGCCAATACATTGCTGTCTTCGAGCGTGGCCATTGTAGCTTCCAGCGACCCGGTTTACAACGGCAATATCTCCCGCTGGCGCAAATTCGGTAACTCATTATACCTGCGTTTGCTGTTGAGGCTTTCCGGCAAGGCAGAAGTTGCTGCAGATATGATCGCCAAGATCAAGGAAATAGTAGATACTAACCCGAGTGGTTACCCGATAATGGCCAGCAATGATGAATCGGCAATTTTGCGATGGACAGGCATCGGCCCTTATACCTCTCCTTACTTTAGTGTAAGGGAACAGGATTTCAGGGCACCGGGCCTTGCCAATTTCTTTATCCAGAACCTGGTGAACTGGAATGATCCACGCATTGATATCCCTACTTATGGTACAGGCGGATTTAACCGTTGGGGCATTGCTCCCTACCAGGGCGCTTATTTAGGTATGCCCGGTGGTTATGCACCAGGAGAGAATCCTGTAAAGAAATCTTATTTCTATTCCAATACCTCAGCAGTGTCATTACAAACAGATCCGCTTACAGGTATGATGATGAACTATGCAGAACTGAAATTCATTTTAGCAGAAGCAGCTGCAAAAGGATGGATCAGTGGCTCGGCAGAAACATATTATAATGACGGAGCTTTGAACAGTATCACACTATGGTTGCCGCTGTGGCCAACGATCATAAACACCCAAACTAATTTACCTAACAATATTGTTACATTTTTAGTGGCGGCCGATAAACAATGGCTGAACAACAGTACCCTGGATGAAAAGATGGAAAGGATCCACCTGATGAAATATTATACGCTGTTCCTTGCCGATATGCAGCAGTGGTTCGAATACCGCCGCACCGGCCACCCGGTTCTACCCAAAGGAAATGGTTTAAAGAACAATGGCATCATGCCTGCAAGGATGACCTACCCGGTGTATGTGCAGTCGGCTAACCCCACCAATTACCAGCTTGCTATAGCAGCACAAGGTCCTGATGTGATCTCCACACAGGTATGGTGGCAAAAACCATAAACGGAATTTCATTCATTAAAAACTGTTATAGAAATAACCATACAAAATGAAAAAAAATATTTTATACTATTGCTGTTTACTGTTATTGTTCTTTACTGCAGGCTGTAAGAAGGAGGGCAATTATCCCGGCGGCGTTATCAGTCCTTATATTTCCATTTATGATGTGCGGGACCTGTACCGTGGAAATGATGTAAGTCTTTCCAAAGAAAATATGTTCGGTTCTGCAAAAATTACCGGCGTAGTGGTATCCGATCATACGGGCAATAATTTACCTGAAGGTTTGTTGGTGATACAGGATAAACGCCGTTTGTCTGAACTGCGTGGTATCTCTATAGCCATTGGTGCAGATGCAGCAAAATATATACCCGGCGATTCTGTGATCGTGAATGTAGAAGGTGCAGTGTTGAAAAGAGCGAATGGCATATTGCAGATAACAGGCGTATCCGGCGGCGCTGTTACCAAAGTTTCTTCCGGCAATCCTATTGGAGTGAACCGTGTACCATCCAGTTCGGTACTGGCCGATCCCGGTAAATACGAAAGCACTTTGATCGTGATCGTTAAAGCAGGTTTTAATCCATTGCCTGCGCCAGGAGATGTTTTATCAGGCGATAAAGTGTTGAATGATGGCTTTGCCGATCTTACTTTACACACAGAAGCTACTTCAAAATTTGCCAATACGCCGGCGCCTTTTCTCGCTAATTTTTATGGTATCGTTTTCAATAAGCAGGTTTCTGATACACAATTGATCCCGCAACTGCGCATGCGTACAGTGGATGATGTAGTGGTATTGAGTTCTACCATTAATATCGCACCCGTTATCATTACCGGCTTCATCAGCGATGTGGCTGGCGGTGATGGTAATTATGAGTACATGCAGTTCATGGCGACACAGGATATTAATTTTGCCACCACACCTTATTCCGTGGTGGTTACCAATAATGCAAATGCGTCTGTGCCTACGGGTTACCCTGTAAATGGCTGGGCCACCGGAAACATGCGTACCTATAAAATGAACCTTACCTCCGGCACCGCTGCCAAGGGCACTTTCTTTTATGTGGGCGGAACCGGTAAAACTATTAATGGCGCCAGCTCCACCAGCATCAGCAGCGTAAACTGGATACGCTCATTCAATTATACCACTACAGATGGCGATGGCTTTGGTACCAAAACATCCGGCCTGTTTGCCAACAGTGGTAATGCTTCGGGCTTTGCGATATTCAAGGGCACGAATGTAGATGTGAATTCCGCACCGGTGGACGTATTGTTTGTATCTACCGGCGGTAGTTTGTATACAACTACACCAGCACCGCAGGGATATCGTATCGCCAACACCGATTGGTACGATATCAAGAATCCTATCACGCTGGAAGATCAGCCATTTTACAGGAGTGGTTCCAACACGCTGAACATGAGTTATACAACCGCCGACCTGGGATATTTTTATAAAATGGGTGGCGAGTATAATGTTACACTCGGCAGGTGGACAAAAGCAAGAGCACAAAACAATGTATTACTTACCAAAACATCCCAGCTGGTAGAAATTGAAGGCCCGGGATCAACCGTTCTAAAATAATACACAACATTTCAGGAATATTATGGAAAGAAGAAGTTTTCTCAGGAATTTTGGACTGGCGGGAGCCATGCTAACGGTGCCGCCTGTACTATCAGAAGCCGCAGCAATTTCAGCGCCACCGCAAAGAGCGATAGGCCCGCTTACGATCAAAGGAAAAGTTACCAGCAAGTCGGCAGGATTGGCCGGTGTGGCTGTAACAGACGGCTACAGTATCGTATTGACAGATAAGAATGGTAATTATAAGCTGGACAGTATCAGCACTGCTGAGTTTGTATATATCAGTATACCTGCGGGCTATCATTTCAGCAACGAAAAAGGTATCGCAAAGTTTTATGTGCCCATCAATACCACCGGTAATAGTTTTACAGCCGATTTTTCGCTGGATAAACTGGAAGTGGATGATAAGCAACATTGTTTTGTAGTATGGGCCGATACACAAATGATATCACAGAAAGATGTGGAGCTATTAAAAACACAATCCGTACCCGATCTTCAGCAGTTGGTAAAAACGTACCCGGATCAAACTTTATTCCATGCCATTGGTTGCGGCGACCTGGTATGGGATAAGTTTGAATTATTTGACGGCTATAAACAGGCTGTTGAAAATACCGGTGTTACTTTCTTTAACCTGATCGGCAATCATGATATGGACCTGGATGCCCGTACAGATGAATTGTCTTCTAAAACTTTTAAAAAACAATTCGGTCCCACGTATTATTCTTTCAACAGGGGAGAACTGCATTACGTGGTGCTGGATGATGTATTCTTTATCGGTACGGCAAAACAATATATCGGTTACATTACAGAGAACCAGTTGCAATGGCTGGAACAGGATCTTGCATTGGTGAAACCAGGTACCACGGTGATCGTTAACCTGCATATACCTACCAATACCGGCGCGGCAAGAAGAGCGAATAAAGAAGCAGAACTGGGATCGGTAGTAGCCAACAGGCAACAGTTGTATAAAATGCTGGCGCCTTATAAAGTACATTTCATGTCGGGGCACACACATTTTAACGATACCTGGGAAGAAGGTAATATGATGGAGCATAACCACGGTACAGTTTGCGGAGCGTGGTGGACGGGGCCGATCTGCGGCGATGGCACACCCAGTGGTTATGGTGTGTACGAAGTAAATGGCAGCGATATCAAATGGTATTATAAATCCACCGGCAAACCGAAAGAATATCAATTATCGTTATTTGGAAAAGGCAGATCGAAAGAATTCCCGGATGAGATCATTGCCAATGTATGGAACTGGGATGTAAAATGGAAAGTGGAATGGTGGGAAGATGGCGTTGCAAAAGGGCCGATGCAGCAGCGGGTGGCATTCGATCCACTGGCAGTGGAATTGTATGCAGGACCTGAATTACCTAAGAAACATAAGTTTGTTGAACCAACATTGGCAGATCATATCTTCTCTGCTAAACCATCACCCGGTGCTAAACAAATAGAAGTAAAAGTTACCGACCGATTTGGAAATATCTACAGCGAAAAGATCGCAGTTTAAGTCGCTCTCATATAGGTTAATTTTTGCTGCCTTCTTAGTAAGGCAGCTTTTTTATTAAGGGTCGGGGCGCATAGCGCAGGAGCGACCTGAACCGTAAGGCTGATAGCCTCTACCATCTTGTATCGACTTCAGAAATGCTGTTCAACTTCATTAGCACCGTACTCTTCAACATTTTATCATCACTGAACCCTTATCTTAGCGTAAAAATTAAACCCGTCCGCATAAATCGTTCATCCAGTTCTCATCTGCGCATTCAGCGTTTTCTGCGGGCAACAAAAAACTATAGGATGAAAAATAACGTTGCAGCTGTTATTATCACATTGCTATTCGCCCCATGGCTTCATGCACAAACAGTTTCTAAAGTATGGGTGGCCGACAATGGCGATGGCACTTACAAAAATCCCGTTATCAATGCCGATTACAGCGACCCCGATGCGATACGGGTGGGGGATGATTTTTATTTGGTAAGCAGTAGTTTTAATAATATGCCCGGCCTGCCCATTTTGCACAGTAAAGACCTGGTGAACTGGTCAATTATCGGGCATGCGTTAACGTTACAGCCGCCGGCAGATCATTTCAGTAAAGTGCAGCATGGCAATGGCGTATGGGCGCCCTCCATCCGCTATCACAACAATGAATTTTATATCTATTATCCCGATCCTGATTTTGGTATCTATCTTATCAAGGCAAAAAATATTTTAGGCCCCTGGTCAGAACCCGTAATGGTTCAGGCGGGTAAAGGATTGATCGACCCCTGTCCATTGTGGGATACCGATGGAAAAGTTTACCTGGTGCATGCGTTGGCAGGCAGCAGGGCAGGCTTTAAATCCGTGGTATTGATGAAAGAACTGAATGCTGCGGGAGATAAAGTGATCGGTGATGGTGTACTGATCTATGATGGTCACGAACTGGATGCCACTATTGAAGGCCCGAAAATATACAAACGCAACGGGTACTATTATGTATTTGCACCGGCGGGTGGTGTAGGTACGGGCTGGCAAACCATTTTACGCAGTAAAAATATTTATGGTCCTTACGAAAGAAAAGTGGTGCTGGAACAAGGCACTACTACTGTCAATGGTCCACACCAGGGCGCCTGGGTGCAAACACAAACGGGCGAAGACTGGTTCCTGCACTTCCAGGATAAAGATGCGTATGGCAGGGTGGTGCACCTTGAGCCCATGAAGTGGGTGAACGACTGGCCGGTGATGGGGGAGGATAATAATGCTAACGGTATCGGTGAGCCGGTAATGACCTATAAGAAACCGAACGTGGGTAATAAAAAATATCCCATTGCAACGCCTGCGGAAAGCGATGAATTCAACGGCAGTAAAATTGGTCTGCAATGGCAATGGCAGGCAAATGATAAACTGAACTGGGCTTATTGTTACACTTTAAAAGGAGTGCTGCGCATGAACAGTGTTTTAAGGCCCGACAGTGCGAAGAGCCTTTGGGATATCCCGAATGTACTTACACAAAAATTTCCTGCGGAAGAATTTACTGCTACTGCAAAATTTACTTTCAATCCTAAAACCAATGGCGAAAAATTTGGCCTGGCAGTATTGGGATTGAGCTATGCAGATATTGCAGTGAGCAAAAAAGCAGACGGTATTTATTTAAGCTATGCCAAATGTATTGATGCAGAACATGGCAAACCTGAAACAGAAACAGAGATCACGAAAATAAATGGTACAGAATTATACTTCCGGTTAAAAGTTACTAAAGGCGCTATATGTACATTCAGTTACAGTACAGATGGAAAAGTATTTACTGATGTACCGGAAACTTTTAAAGCCACACCGGGTAAATGGATCGGCGCTACGATGGGCTTCTTCTGCACCCGTACACAGGTGATCAACGACGCCGGTTTTGCAGAAGTGGATTGGTTCAGGGTAGAGCAATAGAAATTATCCCGCAGATTACGCAGATGGCGCAGAGAAAAATAAACGGGATTAGAAAATGTTATTAGCGATTGATGTACATTATAGAGATGCATTTGCAAAAGCAGTAGGTGTATTATTTAATTGGGATAGTAACAGGCCCGAACAAATAATTATAGATAATATAACCGGTGTGGAAGAATATGTGCCGGGTGAATTTTATAAAAGAGAATTGCCTTGCTTATTAAAAATAATTGAACAGGTAAAAACCGACGATCTTGAAGCGATCATTATTGATGGGTATATCTATGTAGATAATAATGGCTCCTTGGGATTGGGTGGAATTTTATATGAAACATTGAACAAATCTGTTCCTGTAATCGGTGTAGCCAAAACATCTTTTTTAAAAAACAAAGAAACAGTTACAGCATTACTCCGGGGCGAAAGCAAAAATCCGCTATACATTTCAGTAATCGGCTACCCAATTGAAGCGGCGGTTGAAAAAATAAAAAATATGAAAGGCGAATTCCGCATTCCAGCTATCTTAAAAGAACTCGACCGCATTACTAAAGAATAACCTGTATTTCCTCTGCGGCATCTGCGTAATCTGCGGGAGTTTCCTCACTGCTTGCTCTTATCCACAAACTCCCTCCTGTACTGCGAAGGCGTGATCTGCTTTACCTGCTTGAACTGCTTACTGAAATGCGCCCAGCTGTTATAACCGCTTTCATAACAACAATCCATCACGGGTTTATTGGTATTTGTTAATAATTTACAGGCATGACTGATACGCAGGTCCTGCAGGAAATTAAAATAGGTCTTCTTGATGTTCTTTTTAAAAAAACGGCAGAAAGTTGGGATACTCATGTCAGCAATTTCGGCCACCTGCTGCAGGGTCACCGGTTCTAAATAATGTTTAAAAGAATATTCGATGATCTTTTCAATAGCAGGATTGATATTATTATCCGGCGAAGAAAAATCCTGGGTAAGTTTGGTGTAACTGGTGGAGGTACTCATCTTTTGCAAGGATTGCAACAGCAGGTTGATCCGTTGAAAACCCGTGGCAGTTTCCATTTCGCCCAGGGCCGCAGCTATTTCTTTTTTCAACCGGTTATTGAGTTGTATAGCATCACTTTTATTTAAAAACACATTCATGTTCTTGATCTCCGGCAATGCAAAAAAAGATATGCCAAAAACATCTGTTTTAAAATGGGCTACGATCGCATCACCGATCATTTTATTATGCCGCTTGCGGAAGGAGTGGGGGATATCGCTGGCAATAAAATAAATATCACCGGTCTTATATTCGCCTACAAAATCGCCGATCATAGCAGTCCCATGTCCTTCGGTGATCAGTATCAGTTCGCATTCCTCGTGCTTGTGCCAGTTGGTCTCAAAATCGGGCGTACGGTACCTGCGGCAGGCAAAGGAATACTGCTCTTCTACATGTATCTTTTGAATGAGTGTTTTCATGATCCATAGTGCTCCCGCAGATTTCACAGATTACGCAGAAAATAGAGTTTTGATCTGCTGGATCAGCGCCATCTGCGGGCCATAAAAGCCGTTATCTTATCAACTTTAGGCCCGTAAATTAGTATAATTTGATAAGATAACGTATTTTATTTCCAAAATAGCAGTTGTACAAACTGGTAATTAAATACAAATTTGATGCTTATATGCGATTGAATGCTATATTAAGTTTTATATGTTGTTATTAGGAATTGATCTAGGCACTTCTTCTATTAAAGTATCGGTTATTGAAGCAGCCAGCGGCAGTATTATTGCAGCGGCACAATACCCCGAAACTGAAACTCCTGTAATTGCGTTGCAGCCGGGCTGGGCAGAACAATCGCCTGAAGAATGGTGGAGTAATGTGCAACAAGCCATTTTAAAAGTGCATGCCACCAAAAAATACGATCCTGCAGGTATCAAAGCAATCGGCATCAGTTACCAGATGCATGGATTGGTGCTGGTGGATAAACAGCAGCAGGTGTTGCGCAACAGTATCATCTGGTGCGACAGCCGTGCCGTTGAGATCGGTAACAGGGCATTCGATACTATCGGCCATGAAAGATCTTTATCACATTTATTGAATTCTCCCGGCAATTTTACCGCAGCCAAATTAGCATGGGTAAAAGCAAACGAACCGGAACTTTATGGCCGGATAGATAAGATCATGCTGCCCGGCGATTTTATTGCCATGAAATTAACCGGCGAGATCACCACCTCCATATCAGCATTGTCGGAAGGCATTTTCTGGGATTTTAAAAACAGCAATTATCCGAAGAAGTATTTAACTATTTTGGTTTTGATAAAACAGTGATACCTGCTATCAAAGATGTATTTGCAGTGCATGGAACGGTGAAAAATGATATAGCAGAGAAGTTATCATTGAGTAAAAATGTAACAGTAACTTATAAAGCAGGCGATCAACCCAACAATGCATTGTCATTGAACGTGCTGGAGCCGGGCGAAGTAGCGGCCACTGCCGGCACATCGGGTGTGATCTATGGTGTAATAGATCAGCTGGCGTACGATCAGCAATCGAGGGTAAACAGTTTTGCCCACGTAAACCATACGGCAACGGATACACGATTAGGCGTTTTGTTATGCATCAACGGTACCGGCATATTAAACCGCTGGATAAAGAATATTACCGGCAACAGCCTGAGTTACGAACAGATGAATGCCGCCGCCGCAGCCGTGGAACCCGGCAGCAATGGCCTGGTGATACTGCCTTTTGGCAATGGCGCCGAAAGGATATTCGAGAACAGGATACTCAACAGCGATATACAGAACATCGATTTTAATATTCACGCCACAGGGCATTTGGTAAGAGCAGCACAGGAAGGTATTGCATTTGCTTTCCGCTATGGATTTGATATCATGAAAGAAAATGGCATTCACCCTACAGTGATACGGGCAGGAAAAGCAAATATGTTCCTGAGCGATGTATTTACCGAAAGCTTTGTGAATGCCATCAATGTGCCCGTGGAATTGTACAATTGCGATGGCAGTGCTGGAGCTGCTACCGGCGCCGGTATAGGTGCAGGCATTTACAGCTCCGCAAAAGATGCTTTCAAAAATTTTAAACCCGTAAAACTGATCGAACCTACCCAGCCAAAACTATACAATGAGCTGTACCAGAAATGGAGAAAAGGACTAACAAAACAGGGTGTTGACAACTGACGATTCACTACTCACCACTCACGATAACTAATACACTAAAAACAAAAAAATAAAGAGTATGTCAATTATTACAGGCGACAAAGAATTTTTCAAAGGCATAGGCCAGGTAAAATTCGAAGGAACAGGTTCCGATAACCCGCTGGCATTCCGCTGGTATGATGAGAACAAGGTGGTGGCAGGCAAAACCATGAAAGACTGGTTTCGTTTTGCAACGGCTTACTGGCACAGCTTCTGCGGCAGCGGCGCCGATCCTTTTGGAGAACCCACTCATATTTTTCCGTGGAACGAAAAAGCAGATGCCGTGGAACGTGCAAAAGATAAAGCAGACGCCGCTTTTGAATTCATGACCAAACTGGGCACCCCTTACTATTGCTTTCATGATGTGGATGTGGTGGATTATGGTAACGATGTGGTGGAAAATGAAAGACGCCTGGCTGCATTGACTGATTATTTAAAAGAAAAACAAAAAGCCAGCAGTATCAAATTATTATGGGGCACAGCCAACTGTTTCTCCAATCGCCGTTATATGAATGGAGCTTCCACCAATCCTGATTTTCATGTGCTGGCACATGCGGGTGCTCAGGTAAAAGCAGCGCTGGATGCCACGATTGCACTGGGTGGTGAGAATTATGTTTTCTGGGGCGGAAGGGAAGGTTATATGAGCCTGCTCAACACCAACATGAAACAGGAAAAAGAACATTTTGCCAACTTTTTAATAGCAGCAAGGGATTATGCAAGGGCCAATGGTTTTAAAGGCACATTCTTTATTGAACCTAAACCCTGCGAACCTACCAAGCACCAATACGATTACGACAGCGAAACGGTGATCGGCTTTTTACGTGCACACGGATTGCTGAACGATTTCAAGATCAACCTGGAAGTGAACCACGCTACATTGGCCGGCCACACCATGCAGCACGAAATGCAGGTATGTGTTGATAACGGCATGCTGGGCAGTATGGATGCCAATCGCGGCGATAACCAGAATGGCTGGGATACCGACCAGTTCCCTACCAACCTGAACGAACTGGCAGAATGTATGCTGATATTCCTGGAAGGTGGCGGATTGAAAGGCGGTGGTATCAACTTTGATGCAAAGATCAGGCGCAACAGCACCGATCCTGCAGATCTTTTTTATGCACATATCGGTGGTATGGATGCTTTTGCGAGGGCGCTGGTGATAGCAGATAACATCCTTAACAAATCTGATTATAAAGCCATACGTGCAGAGCGTTATGCCAGTTTTAATAACGGTGCAGGAAAGGACTTTGAAAGCGGTAAACTAACTTTGGAAGATCTGAGGAATTATGCAGTAGCGAATGGCGAACCAGCAGTAAAAAGTGGCCGCCAGGAGTACCTGGAGAACATCATAAACAGGTTCATTTAATGGAAAAACCAAAAGCGTTCCTGTTCGATCTCAATGGTACGGTGATCGATGATATGAGTTATCATATTCAGTCGTGGTACGAGATACTGAACAGCCTGGGTGCCACTATTTCTTACGAAGAAACCAAGTTGCAGTGTTATGGCAAGAATGAAGAGCTGCTGGAAAGGATCTTTCCCGGCAGGTTTTCGAAAGAGGAGATGAATGCAATGGTGATAGAAAAAGAAAAGCGGTACCAGGAAAATTTCAGGCCACACCTGAAGCTGATAGAAGGCCTGGATGAGTTCTTTAAAAAAGCATTTGATGCAGGTATCAAAATGGCGATCGGTTCAGCGGCCATCCCGTTCAATATTGATTATGTGCTGGATGGGTTGAACATACGTCCATATTTTGGTGCCATTGTAAGCGCTTATGATGTGGCGGAAAGCAAACCGCATCCTGATACGTTTCTGCAATGCGCTGCGCAACTGCATTTGCTGCCGTATGATTGTATCGTGTTTGAAGATTCGCCCAAAGGTGTGGAAGCCGCTGCCAGGGCTGGTATGAAAGCCGTGGTGATCACGACCATGCACACAAAGGAAGAATTTGACAACGATAATATTATTTGTTTTATAGAAAATTATAATGGGCTGTTTGAAAAACTGCTGAAATAAAATTGTAACGATGGCTGCGGAAAATAAGTATGTGATCGGTATTGACTACGGAACGGATTCTGTCCGTTCTGTTTTATTAAATGCCAACGATGGAAAAGAGATCGCCTCTTCGGTTTTTTATTACCCGAGGTGGAAGGAAGGCAAATATTGCAATGCAATAGCCAACCGGTTCCGCCAGCATCCGCTGGATTACGTGGAAGGGCTGGAAGCAACGATAAAGGATTGCCTGCAGAAAGCGGGTAAGGAAATTGCTGCTGCTGTAAAAGGCATTGCTGTGGATACAACAGGATCCACACCCATCGCAGTGGATGCAACCGGTACACCGCTGGCATTAAAGCCTGGTTTGGAAGAAAATCCCAATGCCATGTTTGTATTGTGGAAAGATCATACTGCAACCAAAGAGGCAGAAGAGATCAATGCACACGCCACAAAATTCCCGGTGAACTATTTAAAATTTGTAGGCGGCATTTACAGCAGCGAATGGTTCTGGGCAAAGCTGCTGCATATACTGCGGGAAGATGAAGCCATCCGCAACAACATACATTCGTTTGTGGAACATTGCGACTGGATACCCTTTTTATTGACCGGTGGCAATGATGCTGCTCAATTAAAACGCGGTGTCTGCAGCGCCGGGCATAAAGCCTTGTGGTCGGCTGAATTCAATGGCTTACCACCCAATGAATTCTTCAAATCATTGGACCCGGTACTGGATGGCATTACGGCAAAATTATTTACCGACACTTATACTTCCGATCAATCGGTTGGTACTATCAGTAACGAATACGCGAAAAAACTGGGATTGCCTGCCGATGTAGTGGTAAGCGCCGGTGCATTCGATTGCCACATGGGCGCAGTAGGCGGGCAGATAGAACCTTATTACCTGAGTAAAGTGATGGGCACTTCCACCTGCGATATTTTAGTAGCACCGGTGAACGAAGTAAAAGATACGCTGGTAAAAGGTATCTGCGGCCAGGTAAATGGATCGGTGATCCCCGGAATGATCGGTATGGAAGCCGGACAGTCTGCCTTTGGTGATGCCTATGCCTGGTTCAGGAACCTTATCAGCTGGCCACTGCAGTTTGTGAACGATGCAAATGAAAAACAGGTAATTGAAGATAAGATCATTGCAGCACTGGCAACCCAGGCTGCAGCTATTGAACTGGGCGATAAAGATGAACTGGCGCTGGACTGGATGAATGGCAGAAGAACACCCGATGCCAACCAATTGCTGAAAGGAGCCATCAGTAATATCAACCTGGGCAGTGATGCGCCCCGCATTTTTAAAGCGCTGGTGGAAGCTACCTGCTTTGGCAGCAAGGCCATAGTGGATCGTTTTATCAGCGAAGACATACCGGTAAAAGGGATCATTGCATTGGGCGGTGTGGCAAAAAAATCGAATTACGTGATGCAGGTGATGGCCAATGTGCTGAACATGCCGATACGCATTCACAGCAGCGAACAGACCTGCGCCAATGGTGCTGCCATGTTTGCAGCAACCGCAGCCGGGATCTACCCAAAAGTGGAAGATGCCATGAATGCGATGGGGCAGGGCTTTGAAAAAACATACGAACCGCAAAAAGACAAAGTGGAATATTATGCCAGGCGGTACAAAATGTATGTAGACTTAGGTAATAAAATAGAAAAAGTATAACCATAATTATTGACAATAATTATCAGCCATGAATAACAAATATGCACACATTCAGCAGGAAGCATACGAAGCCAATATGCAGCTGCCAAAACTCGGCCTGGTGCTCTTCACATTTGGTAATGTAAGCGCCGCCGACCGCGACCTGGGTGTATTTGCCATTAAACCCAGCGGCGTAGCCTACGACGATCTTACACCCGAAAAAATGGTGATCGTTGACTTTGATGGCAAAACGGTGGAAGGTAATCTCCGTCCTTCTTCCGATACATTAACACATGCCGTATTGTACAAGCACTGGAAAAATATCGGTGGCATTGTGCATACACATTCCACTTACGCTACCGCATGGGCGCAGGCGCAAAGGGATATTCCTATTTTCGGCACCACGCATGCGGACTACAACACCGTTGATATTCCCTGTGCACCACCGATGAGTGATGAAATGATAGAAGGTAATTACGAATATGAAACGGGTTTCCAGATCATGAATTGCTTTAAGGCCAATTACCTGAATTACGAAGAAGTGGAAATGGTACTGGTGGGTAATCATGCGCCATTTACCTGGGGAAAAACAGCTGCCAAAGCAGTGCATAACAGCGCCGTGCTGGAATGTATTGCTAAAATGGCCCTGCTTACAGAACAGAATCAATTTTAATGCACCCCGTTTAAAAGATGCGTTGGTGCAAAAACATTTTGAACGCAAACATGGCCCCGGTTCTTATTACGGACAATAATACTTACAATAACCAACTAATATTTAAATAAAACGAAAGCTTTAAACATGAAAAAAATTGCATCACTCTTACTGGCAGCAACCCTGCTGGTAACTTTTTCCTGTAATAACAGTGCTGATGAAAGTGGTAAATCTGCTGATGTAAAAAAAGGCATTACCGAAAAACCATTTGGCAGTTTTGAAGGCACTCCTGTAACAGAGTATACATTGACCAATGCCAACGGTATGCAGGTAGGTATTATCAATTATGGTGGCGCTATTACAAAAATTCTTACAAAAGATAAAGACGGAAAATTCGGTGATGTGGTGTTAGGATATGATTCTATCACAGGTTTTACACAAAAAGGCAATCCATTTTTTGGTGCACTCATCGGCCGATATGGCAACCGTATTGCAAAAGGACATTTTACACTCAATGATACCACCTACACGTTGGCACCTTATAACAATGGTCAGTCATTGCACGGTGGCTTGAAAGGGTATGATAAAGTATTGTGGAAAGTGGAGAAGCAAGCGGGCGACAGCAGTTTAAAATTAACCTACTTCAGCAAAGATGGGGAAGAAGGTTTTCCCGGTAATTTATCTGTAGAAGTGATCTATACATTAACTGCTGACAATGCATTAAAGATCGATTACGCTGCAACCACTGATAAAGCCACACCGGTTAATTTAACCAATCATGCTTATTTCAATTTATCAGCAGGCAAAGATTCCACTATACTGGATCACGAACTGATGCTGAAAGCAGATAAATACACCGAAGTCGATTCTGTATTGATACCAACCGGCAAACTACCCGATGTAAAAGGTACGCCGATGGATTTTACAACAGCAAAGAAAATAGGCAAAGATATTGGTGCAGTAAAAGGCGGGTATGACCATAACTGGGTGTTAAATAAAAATGCCAATACACTCGAAAGTATTGCAACTTTATACCACCCTGCCAGCGGCCGTTTTATGGAAGTATTTACCACCGAACCGGGCATACAATTTTACAGCGGTAATTTTTTAGATGGCACACTGACTAATACCAAGAACGGGCAGAAATATGTACAGCATGCGGCGCTTTGCCTGGAAACACAACATTTTCCCGACAGCCCGAATCAGCCAACATTCCCGAGTACGATCTTAAAACCGGGTGAAAAATATACCCATACTTCGGTTTATAAATTTTCGGTAAAATAAATTGCAGGAAGTCTTCTTTTAAAAAGAAGGCTTCTTTTAAATTATACAATGAGAAATTATTTATTATCAGCAACAGTTTTTTTAAGCCTGCCGGTTATTGCGCAGCAAAAAGACTATGCGATCAAAGAAGTGAATTTTACACAGGTAAAACTATCAGATAATTTCTGGCTGCCAAGAATTGAAACGAACCGGACAGTAACCATACCGGCATCATTTCAGCGTTGCGAAACCACCGGTCGCGTAAAGAATTTTGTAATGGCCGCACAGCACCAGGGCAAATTCTGCACCACCTATCCTTTTGATGATACAGATATTTACAAGACGATCGAAGGCGCTTCTTTTTCACTGGCCGTGCACCCGGATAAAAAACTGGAAGCTTATGTAGATTCATTGATCACGATCATCAAAGCAGCACAGGAACCTGACGGTTACCTGTACACGGCGAGAACGAATCGAATCCATTACACGTAGGCAGCTGGGTAGGAAAAGAAAGATGGGAAAAAGAAAGAGAACTGAGCCATGAATTATACAATGCCGGCCATTTATATGAAGCTGCTGTTGCACATTTTCTGGCCACCAAAAAAAGAAACCTGCTGGATATCGCTTTAAAAAATGCGGACCTGGTATGCAGTGTCTTTGGTCCCGGGAAAAGAACCGTGGCGCCGGGCCATGAAATTGTGGAAATGGGATTGGTAAAATTATTTCGTGTAACCGGCAAGCAGGAATATTTAAATACAGCCAAATTTTTTATAGAAGCAAGGGGGCAATACAAAGGGTATGATTCTAAAAGTAAAGATGAATGGAAAAATGGATCGTACTGGCAGGATGATAAACCGGTAGTAATGCAGGATGAAGCCGTAGGCCACGCCGTAAGAGCAGGCTATTTATATGCTGCAGTTGCGGATATTGCTGCACTCACCGGCAGCGATAGTCTTACCAAAGCCATTGACAGGATCTTTGAGAATGTAGTTGGCAAAAAGATCTATGTACAGGGAAGTGTGGGCGCCATTGGTGATGGAGAACGGTACGGAAATAATTACGAATTGCCCAATAGCACCGCCTACAACGAAACCTGTGCTTCCATTGCAGAAGTGTATTGGTATTACCGTATGTTCCTTTTACACGGAGATGCCAAGTATATAGACGTGCTGGAAAAAACTTTATACAATGGATTGATCTCCGGCATTGGTCTCGATGGTAAATCATTCTTTTACACCAATGCCATGGAAATAAGGAACAGCTTTACACATAAAGATATTGAAAGGGAAAGATCGGGCTGGTTTGAATGCAGTTGCTGCCCCACCAATGTATGCCGCTTAATACCTTCGGTGCCGGGGTATATGTATGCGCTGAAAGACGATAATTTATTCGTGAATCTTTTCATCAACAGCACTGTTGATCTTACCATTAATAATAAACCGGTGCAGGTGGTGCAACAGAATAATTATCCATGGGAAGGTAATTTAAAATTCACTATCAATAGCGCTAAAGCAAATGCCTTCAATCTATTGCTGCGCATACCGGGCTGGGCGCAGAACAGCGCTATACCTTCGGACCTGTATAAATTTAATAACAACTCCGATGCAAAACCAACAATAAAAGTGAACGGGCAAAACGTGGAATATACTATACAGAATGGTTATGCGGTGATAAAAGGCAACTGGAAAAAGAACGATGTGATTGAACTGAACCTGCCGATGGAAGTAAGAAAAGTAGTGGCCAACGAAAAGATCGGCAATGATATTGGCAAAGTGGCATTGCAACGGGGGCCATTGATGTATTGTGCTGAATGGGCTGATAACAATGGTAAAACCAGCAATATTATCATTCCTGCCAGTACTGATTTTACTACAGAATTCAAACCTGCAGTATTAAATGGAATCATGACGCTGAAAGCAGAAGTGCCTGCCGTGGTGATCAATGGCAACGAAAGTATTGCTACACAAAAGCAAAGGTTTACTGCCATACCGTATTACAGCTGGGCCAACAGGGGTAAGGGAGAAATGACCGTATGGTTTCCAACACAGGTAAAAGACATTGAACTACTAACAAAATAAAGAGAATCAGTCAGAGAGATCTTCTTTTAAAAAGAAGACTTCCCTGCGTGAATTCCAAAAAACGAAAAAATGAAAAATACGATCAACACAAAAGGACTGGAAGTGTGGTTTGCAACAGGCAGCCAGAATTTATATGGCGAAGAAACGCTGAAACAGGTGGCCAAACACTCCACCCTTTTAGCAAAAACGCTGAATGATGCGGAGAACATTCCTGTAAAAGTAGTGTTCAAGCCGGTATTGAAATCAACCGAAGAAATTTATAACCTGGTGATAGATGTCAATGCCAGCAAGAATTGTATCGGTATCATTACATGGATGCACACATTCTCTCCTGCAAAAATGTGGATCAATGGATTGAAAATATTACAAAAACCATTGCTGCACCTGCACACACAATTCAACCGCGATATACCCTGGGGCGAAATCGATATGGACTTTATGAACCTGAACCAATCGGCTCATGGTGACCGTGAGTTTGGATTTATGATGAGCCGCATGCGTATGGAAAGAAAAGTGGTGGTGGGTCATTGGCAGGATAAAAAAGTGATCGCACAGATAGCAGGCTGGACCCGCTCTGCATTGGGCTGGAACGACTGGCAGGGCGCAAAATTTGTGCGCTTTGGCGACAACATGCGTTATGTAGCCGTAACCGATGGCGATAAAGTGGAAGCAGAATTAAAATTTGGATACAGTGTGAATACCTATGGCATCGGTGATCTTGCGGGTGTTATCAGCGGCATCAAAGAAACAGCAGTAACCAAACTTTGTGATGAATATGCTGAGTTATATAAATTAATGCCTTCATTAAAAAAAGGCAATGCACAACACCAGAGTTTACGCGATGCTGCAAAGATAGAATTGGGCATGCGTAAATTTTTGGAAGACGGTGGCTATAAAGGATTCACCGATACATTTGAAGACCTGCATGGATTACCACAATTACCAGGCATAGCCACACAGCGTTTAATGGCCGATGGTTATGGCTTTGGCGGCGAAGGCGATTGGAAAACTTCTGCACTGGTACGTGCCATGAAAGTAATGGGAGCAGGCCTGCCGGGCGGTAATTCCTTTATGGAAGATTACACCTATCATTTTGAACCGGGCAACGAACTGGTATTGGGTAGCCACATGCTGGAAATTTGTCCAAGCATCGCCAGCGGTAAACCCAGTTGCGAAATTCATCCATTAGGTATTGGTGGTAAACAAGATCCTGTTCGTCTAGTCTTTAACGTTGGTGCAGGCCCTGCACTCAACGCATCGCTGATGGATTTTGGCAATCGTTTCCGCTTATTGGTAAATACAGTGGATGCTGTAAAAGCTACTAACGATCTTCCTAAGCTGCCCGTGGCAAGGGTTTTATGGAAACCACATCCTGATATGCAGACCGGCTGTGCAGCATGGATACACGCAGGCGGCGCACACCATACGGGCTACAGCCAGAATCTTACCGCAGAAAATATGGAAGATTTTGCAGCGATGGCAGGAATTGAATTTGTTTGTATCAACAAAGACACGAACATTTACAATTTAAAGAACGAATTAAGATGGAATGACGTATTTTACAAGGTAAACGGCAAATAATATTTAATAATTATAAAATCTAAACTTGCTTATGAAGGGTTTATCAAATTTAGACACGCTGATCTTTGTTATTTATTTCATACTGGTGGCCGGTTATGGTTACTGGGTGTATAGTAAAAAGAAGAAAGCGGCTGTCTCTGCATCACACGATTATTTTTTGGCAGAAGGATCGCTTACCTGGTGGGCAATCGGTGCATCACTGATCGCTTCCAATATCTCTGCCGAACAATTTATCGGTATGAGCGGTAACGGTTATTTTGTAGGTGTTGCGGTAGCAGCTTACGAATGGATCGCAGCACTGGCGCTCATTATTATTGCCGTATGGTTCATGCCGGTGTATCTTAAAAATAAGATATACACTATGCCGCAGTTCTTAAAAACGCGGTACAATGAAACTGTATCACTTATCATGGCCATCTTCTGGCTATTGCTCTATGTTTTTGTAAACCTTACTTCTATTTTATACCTGGGTGCTATCGCCATCAGCGGTTTGATAGGCCCCGAATATTTACACATCGTAATGATCGCACTCGCAGTATTCTCACTCATTATTACATTGGGTGGTATGAAGGTGATCGGCTATACGGATGTGATACAGGTAGCGGTATTGATCATTGGCGGTTTTGCAACCATTTATTTTGCATTAACTATCGTGAGCGAAAAATTTGGTTTGGGCAGGGATGCGCTAGCAGGTTTTAAAACCTTAATGGCACAGGCACCGGATCACTTCCACATGATATTGAAAAAACCAACAGAAGCATCATCACAGGAAGATATCAATAAATACCTGATACTGCCGGGTATAGCAATGTACTTTGCCGGCCAGTGGATCGTGAACCTGAACTACTGGGGTTGCAACCAGTATATCACACAACGTGCATTGGGAGCCGATCTGCAGACAGCCCGTAAAGGGATTTTATTCGCAGGTTTCTTAAAATTGCTGATGCCGATCATTGTAATGCTGCCGGGTATTGCCGCTTATGTATTGCATCAGAATGGCCACCTGGAAGGATTAAGAGGTATGGATGATGCTTATTCAGCGATCCTTGGATTTTTACCATCAGGATTAAAAGGCCTGGCAATTGCTGCATTAACCGCAGCGATCGTTGCATCATTGGCCGGTAAACTCAACAGCATCGGTACCATCTTTACGCTGGATATCTACATGAAATATTTCAGGAAAAAACCGGCTGGTCAAGCGGCCAGTGCAGGCGATCACCTGGTGTCGGTAGAAAATGATTCAGCTAAAGAAGGGGAAGAAAAGAATATGGTTTGGATTGGAAGAATGGCAGCGTTGGGTGCCATTGCATTGGCTGTGATATTTGAATGGAAAGACCTTTTAGGAATTGGTGGCGAAGGTGGTTTTACCTTTATTCAGAAATATACAGGCTTCATCAGCCCGGGTGTATTTGCCATGTTCATACTCGGTATGTTCTGGAAACGTACCACCGGTGCAGCTGCAGTAGCGGGCCTTTTGACGGGTTTCCTGATGGCCATCTTCTTCAACAGCTTCGCGGTATCATTACTGGGCCACGAAAACTTTATGTACACTGCATTTAAGAACAACGACGGCGTTTACGAAATACCTTTCCTTATCAACATGGGCTGGGCATTTGTAATTACCATGCTGGTAATGATTGGCATTAGTCTTGCGGGACCTAAAGTGAATCCGAAAGCATTCCAGCTGGATAAGAGCATGTTCAAACTAAAACCATCTGTTATTGCAATGATAGTGGCTACATTGCTGATATTGATGGCGCTTTACGCTAAGTTCTGGTAATCACAAAGTAATTTAAACCAACAATAACTACGATCCTCTTGTCAAACGGCAAGGGGATCTTTTTTTGCGGATATTTCGGCCAATAGTACTTACCACTTATAAAAAAGCAGCCCGAAAAATAGGCGGAAAAATCGGAAGGCGCTAATTTCATTGCTTATAAACTAAACGCCATGAATAAAATACTCAGCCTTGTTTGCCTCTTTATTGCTGTAAAAGCAACTGCACAGCAGCAATTGTTTATGCCGCAAAATGTAAAAAAGGCCTATGAAAATGAAACCCGCAGTAAAGACGGAAAGCCCGGTAAAAAATACTGGCAGAATTTCGGTCGCTACAATATTAACGTCACCACTATGCCGCCGGCAAGAGCGGTAAAAGGAACAGAGACCATCAGTTATATCAATAACAGCCCAACACCGTTGACAAGGCTGACTATAAAACTGATCGTGAACATCCACAATCCCGGTACTGCAAGGCAAAGCAATGCATCCGAAGATTACCTGACCACCGGTATCCATATAGATAAGTATACGGAGAATGGAACAGCCAAAGCATTTCCCGATCCGCACGGTTCCACCAACGCAGGCGTACGATTGACAAATCCCGTTGCTCCCGGCGACAGTATACAACTAAGCTTCGACTGGCATTATGATATGAGCGAAGAAAGCGGGCGGGAAGGTATGCTGGACAGTACCAGTTTCTTCCTCGGTTATTTTTATCCCCGTGTGGCAGTAATGGACGATGTGAACGGGTGGGACCGAATGAATTTTACAGATGCACAGGAATTTTACAACGATTTTAATGACTATACTGTTTCAGTAACAGTGCCGAAAAACTTTTTGGTATGGGGCACCGGCGATCTGTTGAATGCCGGCGAAGTATTGCAACCCTCGTACCTCGATAAATTCAACAGAAGCTTTACCAGTGATGAAGTGATCAATGTTGTAACACAGAAAGACCTGGATGCAAAAAATATCACTACGCAAAATGCTACCAATACCTGGAAATGGAAGGCCAGCAATGTAAGCGATATGGCATTCTGCATCAGTGATCACTATGTGTGGGATGCCGCCAGTGTGGTGGTAGATAAAAAAACAGGCAGAAGGGCCAGTTGTCAATCAGCTTTTATGGATAAAGCGGTAAACTTTCACAACCAGGTAAAACATATTCAGCATTCGCTGGACTGGTACAGCAATAACTGGCCCGGTGTACCTTATCCTTTTCAAAAGAGTACCATCATAGAAGGTTTTGCCGATATGGAATACCCGATGATGGCCAACGACAGCCGCCAGGAAGATGATGTGATACAACGTTTTATTGCAGAGCATGAAGTAGGGCATAGTTATTTCCCTTTTTACATGGGCATCAATGAACATCGTTATGGATTTATGGACGAAGGCTGGACCACAGCATTTGAAAATATGATCGGCGTGGCTGATCTTGGAAAAGAAAAAGCAGATAATTTCTTTAAGCAGTTCAGGGTAACCGGTTGGGCCACCAGTCCTTCTGATGAAACACAGATACCCATCATTACTCCGGTGAATATTTTAAGTGGCCAGGCAATGGGCCATAATGAATATGGCAAACCTGCATTGGCTTATTTGGCATTGAAAGATATGCTGGGTGATGACCTGTTCAGGAAATGCCTGCATGGATTTATGGATCGCTGGCATGGCAAGCACCCGATACCATGGGATATGTTCAACAGCTTTACTGACTTTGCAGGAAAAGATCTGAGCTGGTTCTGGAATAACTGGTTCTTTACACCTTATTACATGGATGTGTCGCTGGATAAAGCTGCGCAAACAAAAACCGGCTACGCATTGACGATCAAAAATATCGGCGGGTATGCCATACCGTTAAATATTGTGCTGGAATATGCAGATGGCAGCACTGAGACCATTCATAAAACAGCTGCAATATGGGAAAAAGACCAGCAGCAGACCACCGTGGATATAACCGCCACTAAAAAGATCACTTATATAAAACTGGATGGCGGTATATACGTAGATGCAGATGAAAAGAATAATAGCTGGGGCACATCCACTAAAACAAAAGCGGTAGGTTTAAGCGATGCAGAACTGGATAAATATACCGGCAACTACAGCTCAAAACAAGTACCCATTAAAGTGAGCTTTACAAGAGAGAACGGTAAACTGATGGCAGAACCTGCAGGGCAGGATAGAGTAGCCTTGGAGAATACCGCGAAGGATACTTTTACGCATGAAGCAGCTGGCGTTGTGATCGTTTTTGATCTAACCAAAAATGAAATGACCCTGAAACAGGGAGGCGGAACATATGTATTTACAAAAGATAAATAAGGCGCCTGCTTATAAAATATTAAAAAGCTGCTTCAGGTATTGAAGCAGCTTTTTTAATGAAATAACATATCAAACCTGTATCAGCTGGATATTATTGCCACAGGTATCATTTAAAACAGCCAGCGTAACCACGCCCATATTAGTAGGCGGCATACTGAACTGCACGCCAAGCGCTTTCAATCTCTCATATTCTTTGTGCACATCTTCCACATTAAAAGCAGTGGCAGGAATACCTGCATCAAATAACGCTTTCTGAAAAACTTTGGCGGGTGCAAAGGCCATTGGTTCGAGCAATAATTCTATCTCATCACTTTCGGGAGATACAACCGTAAGCCATTTATGCTCACCCATCGGGATATCTTTGTTTTTTACAAAGCCCAGAATTGAAGTGTAGAATTCCAGTGCCTTCTCCTGGTTGTCCACCATTACACTGGTCAATCTTATTCTCATAATATCGTTTTTGGAAAAAAATGTTTTTTGCAGCACAAAAATGAGTTTTTATCAACTAAAAATCTTCTTCAAAATTGCGCATTTTATTTTTTATGCTTTTTGCTGAAAGCAGCGGGAGAATAGCCGGTGCTCTTTTTAAATAAACCACTGAAAGAAGTGACACTTTCAAAACCTACTGCAAAGCAGGCATCTGTAATGTTGTGGCCTTTGCGTAATAATTGTTTGGCCTTTTCTATCCTTACGCTGCTGAGGTATTGATAAGGCGTGATGCCATACAAGGCTTTGAACAATCGTATAAAATGAAATTTGGAAAGAAAGGCTTTCGCTGCAATCGCATCTATATCGATGGGCGCAGCAAAATGATCATCCATGAATTTTTTTGCCTGTTTTGCAGGCTCGTAAAGATGCTCTTTATTGAAAACAGTCTTTTTAAACTGCAATACCTGTTGATGAAAAAAAGTGAGTTCGGTATTACCGGTCATAAAACAGGTATTAATGTTTTAACGGCCTTTTCTTGATCATACCACCCTTAGTATCTTTCACGCTGCTCATTACAACAAACGCATGCGGATCGATCTTTTCAATTTCCGTATTCAGTTTGTTTAATTCCAGTCTTGTAACAACCGTGTACACAATATCAATATCCTTCGATTCACCATTCTTGCCAAAACCACGTTTGCCATTGTACACTGTTACACCACGCCCTATAGTATTCACGATCATCGCCCTTATCTCTTCACTATGCGGGGAAATAATGGTAACACCGGTGTACTCTTCAATACCTTCAATAACAAAATCCAATGTTTTGGAAGCAGCCAAGTAAGTTACCATCGAATACAAAGCGATCTCGATAGTTAAAAAATAAGCCGCTGTACCGAAGATGATGATGTTGATGAGAATGATGATATCGCCGATAGTGGTGCCCAGCTTGCGGCTTAAATAAATGGCCAGCACTTCAGTGCCATCGATAACCGCACCGCCCCTTACTGAAAGACCAATGCCGGCACCAAGAAAAAATCCGCCAAACACCGCCACCAGTAAATTATCCCTCGTTACATCCGGAAAATGTACAGTGGCCACCACGAGCGCCAAACCCGAAATAGCCAATGCCGTTTTAATAGCAAAAGCTTTCCCAACAGTTTTATATCCTAATAAAATAAAAGGAATATTTACCAGTAGCAGTAAAACATATAAAGGGACATCCGTTAATGCAGAAATTAAGAGCGAGATACCTGTAGCACCGCCATCAATAAAATGGTTGGTCAATAAAAAACCCTTAAAACCTAAAGCAGCTGAAAAAATACCTGCCACGATCAATAAAAAATCTTTGATATGGTTGATGAAGATCAGTTTTAATTCCCACATGCCCTTTGCCAGCTCATAATCAGAATATTGCCTGCCTTCTTTTATCTCTTCAGCAGTAGGTTTAAGAATTTGTTTGATCACTATGTTCTTCCAGAATGGGCTCATATCGTGCTATTGGTTCATTGATATTCAAATTTATCATTTAAAATTGATGAATGAAACAAACAATGCGGTTCATTTGTGAAGAACCTGCCAATCTTTATTCTTGTAAAACTTTATTAAAAGTTTATTAAAATCATTCAACAGAACATATCTTTTTAATTCTATAATACCTATGTAATTATGATGCAGTACCTAAGGTCAATCACCTCCAATGCTTTTTAATATTCTTTGATACTTTGCTTTTTCGGATTGTCCACGAAAAGAATGTATTACTCCTATAAGAATAATACCCCATACCACTACATAACGACCACCATCTACAACTGCAGAAGCATAAGAATAGAAAGTAATAAAAGATCCGAGAAAAAAAATACCTCCACCCAGCAACATCCGGTTGGATGCATGATCTATCATTTCTTTGAGCTTGTTTTTAATATTAGCAATGATGGACATTGCCTCGGGTTCGCCGATACCACGTTCCAATAAGCCGGTTATTATTGCACTATCGTCAGTACCGGCAGCTTTTTCGTTGATAACATATTGCCAGGCTGCCTTTAAAGTATCACTGGATGCGGCGGCTTTAAATTGTTCTATCTTTTCCTGATGGGCCAATCGCTTGTTCTCTTCAGCATGTGTGATATAGGAAAAATCCAGCCCCCTTTTTTCAAATTCTTCTTTTAAAATTTCAAACGCAGCTGGTGTCAACTCATGACCATCCTTTTGAGCAATAGCAATTAACTGGCTATCCAGCATTTTGGCGTACCTTTCACGTATGTCTGTTATATCAAGCATATAGTAATCCCGTATTAAAAATTTACAATGCTTAAAATAGACAAATAATTTCGGGTCACCAACTTAAATAGCGGCGGAAATTTTTATTATTTTCAATACACATTTTATAGCTTATGCACCTGGATAATTATTTATTATTCGTAATGGCCAGCATTATACTCTGCATAGTGCCCGGCCCTGATATGATCTTTTTATTGGGCCGCACACTGGCACAGGGCCGTAAAGCAGGCATCATCGCCGCGGTGGGCATCAATGCAGGCGCTTATGTGCACCTGCTGGCTGCAGTAACAGGATTGTCCGCAATACTCGCTGCATCAGCTACCGCATTGACCATTGTAAAATGGGCAGGTGCTGTATACCTTGTATACATCGGTATCCGTGTATTAATGAGCCGGCAAAATGAATTAGTGGTGCAAGCGAACGGTATAAAAAAACAAAGCTACAGGTCTGTATTCTGGCAGGGATTTTTAAGCGATGTACTCAATCCCAAAGTAGCCATCTTCTTCCTGGCCTTTCTGCCACAGTTCATCGATACGCATAGCAGTCACCAGTCGCTGCAGATAGTTTTGCTGGGCTGTACAGTAAACATCATTGCCATCATCATCAATTGCACACTGGTTTATTTTGCAAGTGCATTAACAGCAAGACTAAGGAAGAACCAACGGGTAACCTTATGGCTCAATAAAATAATGGGAGCTGTTTTTATTGGATTGGGAGTGAAGCTGGCTTACGAAAAAGTATGATACCGGTACCGGCTACACGCAGATTTATATTTTTTCATGATCGGACATTTCCTTGGTAAGTTTGGTAAAACCGATCACCGTACCGTCATCATCATGCAAAGCAGTAATAAGAATGCTACCCCAGAAGATAGTGCCATCCTTCTTCAATCGCCTGCCGATATGCCTGGCACGGCCTTCTCTTTTTGCCAGATCGATCAGCTGTTCCGGCAGCCCGGCCTGCCTGTCCTGCGGCAAATAAAAGATCCGGAAGTTTTGCCCTAATATTTCTTCTTCTTTATAACCCTTTATTTTTTCGGCGCCGATATTCCACGATAAAATGGTTCCATCAATATCCAGCAGTATGATCGCGTAATCCTGTATCTCAGCGATCATTTGTTTGTGCAGCTTCTCCAATACCTGTTTTTTATCCATTGTATGGCATTTGAAAGAAATGCAAAGCTATCCAATATTTTATTAGGGATACAGCATTTTATTGGCCCAGGCAACAAACTCATCTGCATCCAGCATTGAGAACGCATGCGGGTGCCGCTTGCCATCGGGTAAAAAACCTTTGCCCAGGCAGGAAATATACTCGGCATTTTTATTACCCAGCAGCCGCAGTTGCACAATGCAGGCAGAGATATCAGCAAGATTGGTCCATTCAACCGGGCTGTTGCGTTGTGTAATGAACCAGTTGATATCAGGATCAGAATACAACCTTACAGGAATGCCGGTAAGATATTTTGCATTGCCGCCATTGGCAGCATCCCGGTAAAACGAAGAAGCTTTTTCATAAGCAGCAGGTTGTTGTTCGGGGCTGCCGACAAATGTGTTTTTAAATAGGGTAGTGATCATTTGCGCTTCTGCATTTTTTGCAGCGGGGTCAAGACTGATGGTACGTACATAACCATTGTATAATCTTTTAAGATCGAGTGGGGGATCCACTGCAAAAACAAGATCGGGTTTAATGACAGAGTGATAACCAGGAGTAAACGCTCTTTCAGCATACAGCATGGCCTGGTGCCCGGCCCACGACTGACCGCCAAGTATGAATTTATCTTTAGGGATATGATATTTGGTGATCACTTCGGGTATCAATGCTTCCAGTCTTGATTGAAATATATTCGTACTGTCAACAAGATCGGCACGGTATAAGAATGGCAACACTACGGTGTATCCTGCATCGCATGCTTTTTTCGGAAGGTTCGTTTCTATCAGAGTTTCACTCGGTGTACTGAAACCACCCAACACCACCAGTAAACCTTTTGATGGCTGTTTCGGTAACAGTGTAAAATAATAGCTTTCCAGCACGCCGTTCTTTTTGTTTACAACGGTATCCATTGTTTGTGCAGCAAGTGCAGTGCTGAATAATAACGAAAAGCAACCTACTATCCGGCGCATAATGATTGGTTTAATGTGTGTGATGCAGCTTAAAGAAAAGAATTTTCTGCACCCCGGCAAAACGCAATTGATAAGCGGTTGCTAAACGATGTAAGAAGTTGCATTGCACTACCTGCCCGGCAAAAAAACTTCCAGGTGCAGGGGGAAGCAGGGCCTTAACCCGGCTGGAAGATAAAAAGTGGCTGCCAGTAAAATTGAAATGGCAATAACAACGCCCAACAGCCTGGCACATTTCCGTAACATATATACCTGTTTAAAAATGGATGTAATATTATTTATACCAGCAACGATCCCTGCACTGAATCATCAACAAATTCGAGTATGTCGCCCGGCTGGCAGTTCAATGCCTTACAGATAGCTTCGAGTGTGCTGAACCGTATGGCCTTGGCTTTTCCCGTTTTTAAAATGGAAAGATTGGCCAGTGTAAGATCCACTTTCTCCGAAAGTTCATTCAGCGACATTTTTCTTTTAGCCATCATTACGTCTAGGTTTACAACTATGGGCATATCTATACAGTTAATTCGTTTTCAGTTTGAATTTCCATTCCTCTTTTAAATACCTGTGCAATAAAAAAGATGATACCTGCAAAGAAAATAAATTCTGATCCACCACCAACGTATTCCTGCATTGCGGGAAAATGAACCCCCTTCTTGATCAACCAGTCAGTATAGTTACTGGCCGAAATAGCAAAAAGCCCAATGGTAAGACCAACAATACTGATGGCAGTGATGAGCTTGTACACTTCTTTACTGAAAGGATGCACCAGGTTGATCTTTAAAAATATTTTGATCACGAGGTAAAAAATAAAAGCCTTTAAAGCCGAAAGAAAAATGATCAGTAACATGATAAGGATATAATAACCCTTGTCGAAATGATACAGATCAGCAAGGTTCAGCTCCATATACAATTTATGAATGGCTGCTTCATTAATAAAAAGACTTACAAAAGTGGAATAGAGCAGCGCTCCTGTTTTAATACATAATCCTATAAAAACGACCCATGCAAGAATATGGATCACGGTGAGAATTTGTTTGGTACCTGCTTTCATTGTTTTAAGTTTGATGTAAATGACAATGCAAATATAAATAAATATTTATTGAAAAACGATAAATATTTATCAAATTTAGACAAATTCTTGCCAGCTCATCCCGAAGATGCTGGATACCAATATAATAGCGGGTAAAATTTTTTTGGATAATATTTAAAAGGCCGGGCTCGCTGTTATTTCTTCTTTTTGCAGGCTTGCTCTATTAATTTTTTCAACACAGCGGCATTTACATCTTCCATCTTATTGATATAAACACAACCCTTGCCGGTGGAATATTTACCCAGCTTCTGCAATGTTTCCTGCTGGCTGTTAATATCCAGTCCATATAAAGCAAAGTTTTGTTTGCGGGGAGAAAAACCCACTTTGAACCAGTCCAGTTCGCGGCCGCTTTCATATTTCAGCTTTACATCACCAAAACCAATAATGGAGCTGCCCCACATTTTGGGTGCTTCGCCGCTGGCCTTTTGCATCAGGTCCAGGATGGCCGTGCTTTCCTTGCGCTTTTGCTCATTTTCCAGTTTGGCAATAAAGTCTTTTGCGCTCAGTTGTGTTTTGGCGGTTTTTAATGTTGCTTTTGCCATGATGTAAAGGTTATATGTTTATAAACGATAAGGGGTACACGAAAATAATTTTATTTTTGCAGCCCCGTTGCTCATTTAAATATACAAAAAAATCCTGCCGGTTAAGGCAGGATCTGTTTATTTGTTTGGTTACAAAAATCTAAAACGATATAATTTTTATGCCACCGCTTTGCCCACCAGTGCAGCAGCTTCGCTCAATAGGATAGCGCTTTGTACTTTAAGGCCGCTTTCGTCGATCAGTTTTTTAGCAACATCGGCATTGGTTCCCTGTAAACGTACAATGATAGGGATGCTGATATTACCAATGCTCTGGTAAGCATCAATAACACCCTGCGCTACACGGTCGCAACGAACGATACCGCCAAATATATTGATGAGGATCGCTTTTACTTTCGGGTCTTTTAAGATAATACGGAAACCGGCTTCCACTGTTTGTGCATTAGCAGTACCGCCTACGTCCAGGAAGTTGGCAGGTTCACCACCGCTCAGTTTGATCATATCCATGGTAGCCATGGCAAGGCCGGCGCCATTCACCATACAACCTACGTTTCCATCCAGCTTTACAAAGTTCAGGTTGAATTTGCCTGCTTCCACTTCTGTAGGATCTTCTTCGGTAATATCCCTCATGGCAGCAAGGTCTGCATGGCGCATCAGTGCGTTATCATCCACGTTCATTTTACAATCCACCGCAATGATCTTTTCATCACTGGTCTTGAACAAAGGATTTATTTCCAGCATGCCGCAATCCAGGCCAACATAAGCATTGTATAAATTGGTGACAAATTTTACGCAGTTCTTGAAAGCATCGCCGCTGAGGCCCAGGTTAAAAGCAATTTTACGTGCCTGGAAACCCTGCAGGCCACCGCCCGGGTGCACCCATTCTTTGAATATTTTTTCAGGTGTATCATGTGCCACGTCTTCAATGTTCATACCGCCTTCGGTGCTGTACATGATCACGTTCTGCCCCTTGGTCCTGTCCATTAATATAGATAAGTAAAATTCTTTTACAGGATTAGGACCATCATAATATACATCCTGTGCAACCAGTACTTTATTCACCACTTTACCGGCAGGACCGGTTTGAATAGTAACCAGGGTACCACCTAAAATATTCTGAGCGATCTGTTTAATGTCTTCCGCATTTTTTCCTACGGCCACACCACGCTGTTCGGTGCCTTCTATCTTTCCTTTACCACGTCCGCCGGCATGTATCTGTGCCTTTACCACGGCAAACTTGCTGCCGTACTGGGTATGTATCTGGCGATAAGCTTCTTCAGCCTCGGTAGGGGTGTTGCAGGGAATGCCTTCCTGTACAGGAACATTGTATTTCTTCAATAATTCTTTAGCCTGGTACTCGTGGAGATTCATGTTTTAAAAGTTTTGGCGAAGATAATTAAAAACGCTTTACGGTATTTTGTTTTTAAAGAAGAAAAAATGCAATAAAAAAGGCCGGCAATTGCCGGCCCCATTATAATAAAGGGTCATTTATTAATAGTCCCATTTTCTTACAGTAGCCAGTTGGTCGTCGGTAACTATAAAGCTGTAAGCCTTGTCTGCAAATACATTTTCCTTGATCTCTTTCGACACTTTATCCACCATGCTGATATAGGTATCGCTGGTAAGCGCCGAAGCCAGCATAGGGAAACGCAGTACATAGCGGCCATCTTCTTTATTCATATAGATCTCGGCCTTGCCACCGGAAAATGCGCCGTTCTTAACAATATAGTCAGCAATGGTCTTTGACTCATCATCAGAAATATCTTTCCAGTAAAAATTCACGCCGCCTGCACTGTCATGATCATAGCCACGGTTCTGCGGATCGGCCGGGGTGTCGATTATTTTTGCAATGCTTTCATCATAGGGGATCACTTTAAAATCTTTCATGTTTTCATCTGCCAGTGCAATGGTCACTTTTTTACCACCAAACACATCCTTGGAAGCTTTATAGCCCAGTGTTTTGAACAGCATTTCGCCATTTTTCAGCGAATCAGTATAGTAAGTTTTGTCGTATACCAAACGGAGTGTATAAACATCTCCGTCTTTGGTCAGCTGCATGCTTGCAGCCCTGTCGTCGCCAATGAATTCTTTCTTTAAAAAATCACCGGTATTCTTTGCCTCGGTTTCGGTGATACCGCTTTTATAATACAGTTCACTCTTGGTTCCCTCGATCTTGAGTTTGGTTCCGTAATTGTTGCAGGATGCAAGGCCGGCCACGATACAGCAGGCGATCAATAATTTTTTCATATTTGTTTTTTTAGTTGTTGTGATGGTTAATTGCAGATCAAAAGTATAGCGCCACTTAATTTTTTTTAAGGCCAAACCAGTAGCGGAAAGTTTAAGGCAGGAAGTGGAGGGTTTCGTTATAGAGTTGGTTAAGGGAGGAGAGTTACGGGTTACGAGTTAAAGAAGTTACGGGTTGGTTTTGTTTTTGATCGTTAGCAAAGCCTTATCTCCGCAAACGATCATCTAACCCTTAACCCGCAACTTATAACTTATAACTCATCACTTATAACTCCCTTAACACATCTTGCCTTACCTTTGGCGCACAAAAAATGGAACGTTTATGATGAAAAAAATTAATGAGGCAGTCGCTTTCATACAACAGCAGTACAGTAATAAGCCATTGGTGGGGATTGTACTCGGCAGCGGGCTGGGCAGTTTTACCAGTGAAATAACAGTGGAAAAAGAAATTGCTTACAGCGATATCCCTCATTTCCCGGTAAGTACAGTGGAAGGGCACAGCGGCAAATTGATATTCGGGCAGCTGGGCGGCAAAACAGTGGTGGCCATGGCCGGGCGTTTTCATTATTACGAAGGTTACAGTGTGCAGGAAGTAGTGTTCCCGATCAGGGTAATGAAATTTTTAGGTATAGAGACCTTATTGGTAAGCAATGCCGCAGGCGGTTCTACACAGGCATTTAAGGTGGGGGACCTGATGATCATCAAAGATCATATCAGCTTTTTTACACCCAATCCACTGGTGGGCAAGAATATTGAAACGCTGGGGCCACGTTTCCCGGATATGAGCGAACCATATAAAAAATCTTTGATCGATAAAGTAAAGGCCATTGCTGCAGCTAAGAATATTGCATTGCAGGAAGGGGTGTACTGCGGCGTGACCGGTCCCACTTTTGAAACAAGGGCGGAGTACAAGCTGATCCATCAACTGGGTGGCGATGCCGTGGGCATGAGTACCGTGCAGGAAGTGATAGCGGCGGTGCACATGGGTGTGCCCGTATTTGCCATGAGCGTAATAACGGATATCGGCATACGGGATGAAGAAAATACCATTACCCACGATGAAGTGCTGCAGGCAGCAAAGGATGCAGAACCTAAACTGACGTATATATTTAAAGAACTGGTGGCACAACTGTAATTATAAAAGCTGATGCGGTATTTTTTTATTGTCATATTGGTATTGATAGCGGCTATTGGTAATGCGCAGGTATTAAAGAACCTGCCAAAAGTGGGTACGGGTTCTTCTTCCACCAGTAAATCCGATACCAGCGCTAATAAATCTGCCAAGGATAAGGCGCTGGGCTTTGAGCACCGCGATGATAAAAAAGATTCCATCACGCTTACTTTTAAATACCTCGATTCCACCCGTATCAACCGGCTGGATAGTTCCATCAACGATTTTGATAAATACTTTCCTGTTCCATCCTCCTGGCAATACTTAGGTAATAATGGCAATGCGGCTTACCCGCTCATTTACCAGCCCAACCTTAAACCCGGCTGGGATGCAGGTTTCCACGCCTTTGATATCTACCGGTTCAAGCTGGAGGATACCCGCTTTTACAAAACCACCAAGCCCTTTACACAACTGGGTTACCAGCTGGCATCGGGCAAGGAGCAGATGATAAAAGTGCTGCATACCCAAAACCCACGGCCCAACTGGAACTTTGGTTTCGATTACCGCCTCATCAGCGCTCCCGGTTTTTTTCTTACACAGAATACCAATAATAAAAGCTACCGGGTGTTCAGCAATTACCAGGGCAAGCGGAAAAGATATGCGGCCAGTTTTGTGCTGGTGGGCAATACCATCAAGAGTTCGGAGAACGGTGGTATCGTGAACGATTCTTTATTGGCCGATCCCAATAAAAAGAAAAGATATTCCATAGATGTGAACCTGGGCAATGCGCTCAATTACGAACCCAATCCATTTAACGCCACCGTATACACGGGCAATATTGATAAGGACGTTACCTTCTTTTTAAGGCAGAGCTATGATATCGGCAAACGGGATTCTATTGCCATTAATGATTCCACCACCGAATACCTGTTCTACCCCAAACTGAGGGCGCAGTACACTTTTACCTACAGCAACTATAATTATTTATATAAAGATGTTGCAGCCGATACTTCGGCCACTGGTTTTTACAGGGTTCATTACGATACCACTTTAACTACTACCGGTACTTACGACACCTTAATGGTGCAGGAAAAATGGAGTGTGCTGAGGAATGATTTTTCGCTGGTGCAGTTCCCCGATACCAAAAACACCAACCAGTTTTTTTTAGCAGGGGCGAGGCTGGAGAATATCAAGGCAAGGTTTTACCGGCCAACCGGCGGAGAGACCAAGAGTTATTATAATATAGTATTGCATGGTGAGTACCGGAATAAAACCAGGAATAAGCTCTGGGATGTTTTGCTGAAAGGGGAGTTCTACCTGAACGGGTTGAACAGCGGCGATTATAATGCTTATGCCACTATCGATCGTTACCTGAATAAAAAACTGGGCGATGTGCGGATCTTCTTTAATAATGTAAATCGCAGTCCTTCATTTATTTACAATAGCTTATCGGTATTTAATTTTAAGAACAACACGATCAGTAAAAAAGAAAACATCATTTCTTTTGGTGCCGAAGCGCACAACCAGTTTATTAACCTTGGTTTTAAAAATCACCTGATCACTAATTTTACTTATTTTTCTGACTATTATCATACTGCGCAATACAGTAAGATTATCAATTTATTACAGCTATCTACTTCTAAAAAAATAAAGATCAGCAAAAGATGGAACTGGTACCTGGATGCAGTGCTGCAGCAGGTAGATGGCAGTGCGCCGGTAAAGGTACCGTTGCTGTTTACACGAAGCAGGCTGGCTTATGAAGGCACGTTTTATAAGAACCTGAACCTAAGTGCTGGTTTGGAAGCCAGGTATTATACACCTTACGAAACCTATAACTACTCCCCGGTGATGGGCCAGTTTATGCCACAGGATACGATGAAAATAAAGAACCTGCCCGATATTGCCGCCTTCTTCGATTTTCGTATCAAATCATTTACTGCGTATATCCGTGCTGAAAATTTAAATACAGTAAGCTTTGCTAATGGCTTCGGTTTCATTAATAATAATTTTGCTTCACCCCATTATCCTACACAGGGTTTGATGATACGTTTTGGTATACTGTGGAATTTTGTCAACTAACAGTAAAAATTAAATTAAAATCCTGTTAAATTTTTATTTCTGATAAAATAGGTCTATTTTGCTCTTCCAGTTTAAAAGGCTGGCCTTAATTGCTTATTTCTTGCTATATGGATCACCCGATCCCCGTCCCCATTTCCTGATTGCTTCTAATTGAAAAGACCGGATTCGCTTTTTAATTTAACCAAACTATACGTATGCTTATCAGTTACAATGATGTAAAGCTGAAAAGGCTTTTTATGTCATCCCTTTTATTTGCTGGCCTCGCTGCAAAAGGCCAGACTTTTACACCGGTTACGGTTACGGGATTTAATCATGATGTTGTTGCCGAAGCAGGAACAAGTTCACTCACTACCACTACCATATCGCTGGATGGCCCGGCGGTATCGAACAAAGTGATCTACACCAACACTTTTAAAACACTGAACAGTTTTGGAGGTGGTGGTATACCCGACAATGGTTTGATCACCGATGCAGTGGGTAACTCTTACCAGATGGCATCTTTTTCCGGCAATAATGCACTGCTGCTACAGCGCACACAAACCGGAGATTTAACTTTAACAACACCCGCTAAGTTTACTAAAATAAGAGTGTTATGTCTTTCTACAGAAGGTACGAGTACCATCAATGCAACACTTACTTTTTCGGATGGCAGCACCACCAGCGGGCTCGCCAATTATGCTTTGGGCGACTGGTTCAATAACACCACTTACCTGGTATATTCAGGTATGGGCCGTTGTACCAGGGCCACACCGGCTTCGGGTGCGGATGCTTACCCCACCAATCCAAGAATGTATTATGCCGAGATCTCGCTTTCCTGCACCGACAGGCAGAAGACCTTACAGAAAGTGAGCTTTACCAATGTAACCACCGGGGGCAGCAATGCGCCTTTTCCCAATGCGGTGTTCTTTGGTATTTCCGGTATCGCTTATACGCAAACCATTACGCCTGCCATCACCAATGGTACCTGTACCGTTCCAACGGGCAGTGCTACATTAACGGTTACGGGTTCCGGTTCGCCCTACACTATTTCGTGGAACAGCACCCCGGTGCAGACAGGACCAACCGCCACCAACTTACCGGCAGGTAATTATATTGCCACTATTACCGATGCCAGTTCCTGCATCACCACTTACCCGGTTACCATTACTGCACCCACACCATTGACCATGACGGCGCATACCGATACGGCTATCTGCAACGGAGCATCTTTTAATGCCAATACCGTGAGCAATGCCGCCAGCTACAACTGGTCGCCAACAACTGGTGTAAGCAATGCCGGTATTGCCAACCCGGTATTATCACCCAGCACTACTACCACGTACACGGTTACCGGCACTACCGGCAGCTGTACCGTTAATAAAACATTCACAGTTACTGTAGCCCCCCCGATCACGCTTACTGTGCATCTCGACACCACCATTTGTTCCGGTACTTCCTTCGGCGCCAATACCGTAAGTAATGCCGGTTCATTTTTGTGGACACCTTCCGCAGGTGTAAGTAGCACCAGCACTGCCAGCCCTGTATTATCACCCACCAGCACTACTACTTACACTGTAGCGGCCACTACGGGTGTATGCAGTGTATCCAAAGCATTTACGGTAACGGTCAATCCTGCCGCCACTGCGGGTGCAGGTAATCCCGTTACCATCTTCCTGAGCCAGAGCACACAACTGCAGGGCAGTGGCTCGTCAGGCACTTATTTATGGACCCCGGCCACCGCTTTAACTGCCACCAATATCCTCAATCCACTGGCTTCGCCTACGGCAACACAGCTGTACACTTTAAAAGTAACCACCCCGCAGGGCTGCAGCGCCACCAGCAGCGTGTTGATAACGGTTGTGGGTGATTGCGTTAAACCCATGGAAGCGTTTACGCCTAATGGTGATGGCTTTAACGACAAATGGTTTGTTACCAACGGCAACTGTTTAAAGAAAGCAACTGCCCGTGTGTACAACCGCTGGGGCGGCAAAGTGTTTGAATCGGCCGATTATAAGAACGACTGGGACGGCACTTATAAAGGCAAGCCTTTGCCAGACGGTACCTATTATTTTGTAGTGCATTACGAACTGATCAATAATACCATGACAGACCGTAAAGGCAGTGTGACCATTTTAAGATAATTAATTGCAAAAGCTAAAAAACAGTAACATGTATTCAGTAAAAATAAAAACTACAGCAGTACTGGCTTTTGCCACATTGCTGTGCATCAATACAAAAGCGCAACAGTTATTTAAACTGAGCCAGTATATGGATCATAATTTTATACATAACCCTGCTGCCACCGGCGCTAATGAAATGACCACCGTAGGCGGCGTGTTCCGCAGCCAGTGGTCCGGCATTGACGGGAGCCCGCAAACTTTTATATTGTTCGGCGATACTTATATGGAACGCAGCGGTATTGGCCTGGGCGGAGTGATCTATGCCGATAAAACAGGACCCACCAGCCGCAACAGCGGACAGTTCAACTTTTCGTATACCATGAAGCTGGATGATAAAGGCAAAAAACTGATGCTGGGTTTTGGAGCACAGGCCCTGCAGTTTAAAGTGGATAAGAATAAAATCGCGGAATTCATTCCCAACGATCCGTTATTGTCAGCTGCGGCATCATCCACCAAGGCAGATGCATCCGCAGGTATCTACTTCCGCACACCGCGTTTTACCATCGGCGCTTCGGCCATGCAGATACTGCAGCCCAAACTCAATTTCATTAAATCATCCACCAGTGAAGAAGGCAAACTGTACCGCCACTTTTTCTTCAACACCAGTTACCGCATCAATACCGATGAGGATAATGTACTGATACCGCATTTTGAATTAAGGTACCAGCCCAATGCACCGGCCGATTACGAAGGCGGCATCATGCTGGTGCATAAGGACCTGATCAATGTGGGCGTGAACATCCATCACAAACAGGATTATTCCATTTTTGCGGGTTTAAAACTCAATCATAAATTCTTTATCGGCTATTGCTATGATGTGTACAATAACCCCATCAATACATTTGAAGGGGGTAACGGTGCCCACGAGCTGATGCTGCGCTACTTTTTTGTAAAATAAACTAACTGCCATATATGTAAAACCCCCATGGAACAGCTTCGGCTGTTCCTTTTTATTAGGTGGTATTTTAACAGCAGTATAAGGATAAAATCTGCCGATTGTAGCTAACTTGCAGTATTATTCAGTAATGAAGCAATTCCTGCAATTCATATTATCTTTATTCCGGAAAAAAAATTGTTGTAAATGAAACGTATCATTTTTACAGTAGTTATTGCAATGGCCTGCGCTGCAGTTAATGCACAGGTAAAAGTAGGGGAGCCGGTACCCGAGATCAGCCTGCCGAATGTTAATGATAGTACGGTAAACCTTTCTTCCTTTAAAGGTAAAGTAGTGCTGATAGATTTCTGGGCCAGCTGGTGCGGTCCCTGCAGGGCTTCCAATCCATCGGTGGTAAAGCTGTACAATAAATACAAGGATAAAGGCTTCGAGGTTTTTGGCGTTTCCATCGACAATAAAAAGAACGATTGGCTGAAAGCTATTAAACACGACAAGATCAAATACACACAGGTAAACGATAAAGGCGGCTGGTACGGTAAAGTGCCCGAACGTTATGGCATCAACATGATACCCACCAGCATTTTGCTGGATAAAGAAGGCAAGGTGGTGGCCATTGATGCCGAAGGCAAACAACTGGATAAACTGGTGGGCAGCCTTTTATAAAATTATTTTGCCGCCTTGAACCTGAAGGATAAACCCACTGCTGCATAATAATCGGGCGCCTGGCTGCTGAGGCCAAAGCCTCCCGAAGCATCTACCTTTAAATTATCATTGATATAATAGGCAATACCGCCATCCAAGCTGTTCTCCGGTTTTTCATCCTTCCAGATGGTGCCGAACACTTCAATATAAGCATACCATTTATCGCTGATATTGTAACCCGGCGCAAACGTGTACACGTAACCGGGAGCTTTATCAAATCTTTCCCATTCCATACCGATATTATAACCCAGGCCCAGCTTTTCGGTAAGCGTATGCTGCATGGTGAACCGGAAATTGAAACCATCGACGGTATCTTTAAAGAGTGTTCTTAAACCGGCAAAATCGTAATGCGCTATCAGCGATGTTTTGGGGCGCCATCCCTTTTCGGCAAAGAAATTGGCCTTGCCCCCAAATTCCACACCTGACAGGCCAGTTTCTTTATCCAGTACACGGCTGTCTTCTTTGCCCTTACTGGTGATATAGGTGGTGATCAACCGCAGCTCCAGCCATTTGCTCAGGCCGTACTTGGTCAGTAGTGAAGGATGCTCATAAGTAATATCCCTGAAGCGGCCGTTCTTAAACACTTCTTTTAAAAAGCCGGATTCAAACTGCACCCATTTTTTGGGTACGGTGGAGGCGCTTTCCGTCTGATCGGGACGGTCGGTATCGATCTTTTCGTCCTGTGCAACAGCAGAAAGGGTACAGAAGATAAAGGCTGGCAGTAAAATATTTTTTAGCATTGTAGTAAAATAAAATTTAGTCTTGTCTAAAATTAAAACAAAAGTAAGGTTTATTTACCAGTAATCTAAATTTCGGGAAGAAAAATAAAAGGGGATTATTTTGCCTTTGCGGTACCCACCACCAGGTGCTCCAGGTTATGCTCGCTAAAAAAGGTTTTGCATACTACTTCTGAGCTGCGCAATATGGCAGCAATGGTGGGTTGCTTTTTGCCCAGTATTTCGTATGCCTTTTTATAAGCGGCAGCTTCATTACCTGTGGTACTTTGCTGCAGCGATTCTTTTACGGCAACCACCGCCAGCCCGCTGTCTTTCAGCCGGCCCAGTTCGGCGATCATCCAGCTGAGCGCATAAAAATAATTTTGCTCCAGCAGTAAGAATTGTGCGCAGTCGCCGGAGTCGGGCATTTTATTATAAGGAGAAGTGACAATAGCTTTAGTAAGGTATTTTTTAAGATGAGTAGCTGTTTTTTTAGACTTGCTCAATTGTATACATCCCTGCAAAGCCTGCGGGTAAATGCTGAGCCAGCGCAGTTTTCTTCTTAATTCATGCACATCAGCTTCCACATTTTCAAAATGGCATTTATTGCCTTTGATGAATTTTACGATGCCGTAAATGGCTTCACCATAAAAATCATTGATGGCATCTATTTCATCACCCGTTTTCAGCCAGTCGGCTTCGGCGAGTTTTTCCTGTATCTTTTTTATTCTTTTCGCATCGCTGCCGATCCAGTCTTCTTCGGTCAACAATTCATTCAGCCGCTGTATCTTTTCTCTTGTTTGCGCCTGCAGGTAAGTGATAACGGTGGCAGGTATCTTTTTATCGGCTGCAAATAATTTTGCAAAAGCATCGTAATAATCAATGGCGCCCAGTGCATCTTCCAGTAATTTAAAATGCTCTTTTATTTTGGAGAACTTTTTTTTGTTGTGAATACCGGCATACAGTTTTGCCAATGCTTCCAGCATGAACAAAGGGGTACGGGCATTGTTCTGGTACAACCACAATGCCGGATTTTTTTGTTTGGCAGCCTTTGTTAGTAAAGCCTGTAACTGTGTAAGAATAAAACTCAAATCTTGATAAGCCCTTTTTCATAAATGCAAGTTTACATTTTAAATGCAGAATGTTCAATTTTCAACGTTCAATATTTAATGCTCAAGTTGTGGAGGAGGCTAATATCTTATTTGTACGCTTAATGTTTTTACTTGAAAATTGAAAATTGTATATTGAGCATTGAACATTTTCTACTGTTCAAAGAATGCTACCGATCCGCCCACCCATTCCTTATCCTTATTATACCTTGTACCGATCATTTTTCCTTTACTCAGTCTTGCCAGGTTATGCACGCCCTTGGGCCTTGCCCAGCCATCGCCCCAAAAATAAAACAGGCGTATCTCTGCCTTGGCAGGCACATCGGGGGTTTCAATTACATCGGCATATTTTACTTTGCGCTGCAGTATCCAGTTCTCGGGGTCTTTTACATTTTCAATATCAGCTGCAGTTACATCTATCACCACACCCATACCTGCAAAGGAGAAGAGCGGTTTTAAAACATAATTCTCCAGGTCGGCCGGTACCTGCTTCAACTCATTTAAAAAATAAGTTTTTGGAACGTAGGGGTTATTGATAAATGGTAAAGTGAATTTACTGATGCGGTAGAACCAGTTGGGGTGCGGCACCCATTCCACATCATAATCTTTGGTAAGATCAATGATATCACCCAGGCCTTCCTGTTTTTGCAGGTCATCAAATATCAGGCGGTTGTAGATTCTTTTGATATGCGTTTTTACACCATTGTTATCGTAGTACAACTGTTTGCCTTCGGCGATCAGTTTAGTTAAGCAAACTGTTTTTATTTTCAGTACATCTTCGGTGCAATAAAAATCGATCCTTGTTTTTTGCTGTTCAGGATATATTTCCAGCAGGATCACATTTTCCGGGTTGAGATCGCCTACTACAATTTCCTTAAATAATTTCAGGTAAGAGTTCTTATCATACCCATTCAGGTAAGGCGAAAAATTCGCCGGCGGGTTCGCATAGTTCCTGGTGATCTCGCTGTGAAATGCCTGGAAGGCAAAGAGGGTAGGGAAGCCCTGCATTTCTATCAACTGCGGCTCCAGGTTACCGTTATCATCCTCACATACGCCAAAATCAAAAGCAATAAAATGCGAATGACTGTTTTGATTGGGCACTTTTGCATCGGCAGGAATGCCCCTTTCTGTCATCGCAATGAATTTTTCATCCGTGATCACATCAATGATGTCTTCACAGGCATCCATCATTTTTTTGGTGAAATCCTTCGGTACAAAAACCGGTGTTTCGGCGTTACGGAAATCCAGTGCACCGGGATGCAATGCTTCAATCTGTTGTACGTAGGCGTTGTATTTTTCCTTGCTGAAATTGCTGTTGAACTGTTGCCTTAATTCTTTTATCATGACGCAATAGTTTTGAAGATGATAGCGGGTAATAAAAGTAATGAATAAAATTCATTTGAAGGCGTACAATACAGGGATGGATTTTCGGGTATGGCCGCTTAAATTTCCACCGGCTGCATACTTTCGATGGCCAGCGATAAAAAGTTGGGCAGTATATGTGCGTAGGTCCACATGATCTTGTCGGGGTCATTCAACTGGTCGATCATGGAAGCCCATTTTTCCTGGCCATAATTTTCCACCACAGTCTTTTTCTTATCGGCTGTCTGCAGGTGCATGCTCATACCCACGGCATCGGCTTCGGGGTGAAACTGTGTACCGATCATGTGTTCGTTAAAACGAACGGCCATGATGGCCCTTTCCAGTGGCACATGCGGCCTTTCTTTTTCAATGGCCAGTATGCTGGCGCCAAACTGGTGCAGTTTATTATGATTGGGTTCCACCACCTGGAAATCCCTGCTGTCTACCGAATAAAAAGGATTCTTCAAACCTGCAAAAACCGGTTCTTCGGTACCGGCAGGTAATAAATGCACCGGGAAAACGCCGAAGGCAGTACTTTTTCTTTTGCAAACCGTGGCGATCTTTAAATAACGGCAAACGAGCTGGTAGGAGTGACAGATAAAAAAGATCTTCTTCTTTTGTACATGCGCATGATTGTCGTTCCAGGCCATTACATCATTCAGCCAGCCAAAATATACCCTTTCCCATTCGCTGCCTTCGCTTTCCAGCGGGCTGCCGGGGCCTCCGCTGCTGATGTAGATATCATATTCCAAAGAGGGGATCTGCTTTTTTACCCTTACCTCAAATTCGTCCCATTCCAGGTCGATATTATTGGCATCACTGAACTGGTTGAGTATTTCGCGGATGCAGCGCATGCCCTGGTTGGGCTTCTCTTCGTTCATATCTAAAATGGCAACACGTACTGCTTTTTTTTCGGTCCAGTTCATAGTGCAAATTTAATCATTTTTTAAAGAATGCTGCTGTAGTATAACCCCTAAAATAGCGTAAACAAGTGCGGCAAACACCGGTTTTGGCAGCATGATTCCAAGTAATCCACAGGTGTGGAAAGATAAAGTGCTGTTAAAGCGGGCCGGTTTTAAATAAACGGATACTATGCCGCCGTTTTTTTTCGTTCATCAGCTTTATTTTAAACATTAAACTGAATATCTATGAGAACAAAAGCAATGGCTTTTTTATTGATGACATTACTTTTTAAATTAACCCCTGCCCATGCACAATTATTATTCCGGCCCAATGCTGCCATACAGCAACCGTTGCGCCAGGTGGTGAATGATTTTTCCAATCACCTGCAGAATATCACCGGCGCATTGATACAGGACAATGTGGAAAGTTCGGATTACAGCAGTAAAGTGAATTTGCCCGGTACGGAAAGCTGTACCATCACGGCTTATAAATCTAAAAAAGACAAGAACCGCAGCTGGCAGGCCGTATTCCCGGAAGCGGAAAGTTTCAGCGCAGCTAAAAAACAATACCGCGAACTTTTTTTACAGATAAAAAATATGCAGGTGCGTGTACCCGGCAATGATAAGGGCGTGAATGCAAAGGGTAATTATGATGAACCAAAAGAAGAAAAGAAATTTGCAGGCAGTATTTTCCGTTTTGCCAGCGAAGATGAATTGTATAAGGATGTGAAAATAGAAGTGTCGCTGCACTACATCATCACCGGCTGGCAGGTAAGTGTGTACGTGTACGACAAAAAAGAAGATGACGAGATACAACCGGATCCGGATGCCAATGCAGGTAACTGATATAAAAAAGGGCCGTTCATCAACGGCCCTTTTTCTTTCATTATCTTAAAAGGATCACTGTACCTTTCATCTCCACCACTTTTCCATCACGGTCAACACCTTTAATCATCCACACATAAGTGCCGGCATCTGCTTTTTTGCCCTTATAAGTACCGTCCCATCCTTTCAGCCACTGGTTGTTGAGGTACACCAGCTCGCCCATACGGTTGTATACCGCAAAGTACTGTGTAAAAGAAATACCTACCGGCACCGGCGTGAATACATCATTCAATCCGTCGCCATTGGGCGTAAAGGCATTGGGAATATAATAGGTAGGGCCTTTATATACTTTAATAAAGATATCATCCGTCTTGCTGCAACCGATATCATCGGTAACGAGCAAAGTAAAATAAGTGTCGTTGTACAAAGTAGCCTGTGGTTTTTGAATAAAAGGATTATTCAAAGGCGCGGCGGGCGACCATAAATAATATTTTCCTCCGCTGCCCGACATTTGATGCGGTATACCATATACCGCAATGGTATCGTTGCCAGCAAAGGCGGGAACCGGTGGCCGCATGGTTACCACTATTGCATCGCTTACAGAAAAATTACAACCGTAGTTATCGGTAACAGTTAGTGTATACGTTTCCGTTGTATCTGCAGTTGCAACCGCTACCGGTGCATTGGCAGGCGTAATATTGGTGGCAGGCGACCAGGCATAATTCACAGTACCGGATAAATTAGTAGCAACACCATGCAGCAGTGCGATCGTTTTGTCGCAGATGGTGGTATCCTTACCTGCAAAAGGAACGGGCTTGTGCAATACTTTTATCCAGATATCGTCGGTACGGGTGCAGGGGCCCCAGTTGGCTGTAAGAGTATAGTGCATCGTATCCGAAGGCGTGGCAACAGGATTTTTAATAGTTGCATCGTTCAGGCCCAAGGCTGGTGTCCATTTAAAGATACTGGTCTCGGTATTGGTTTGTGGCGATAAGGTTACCTGCTGGCCAACACAAATGGTGGTATCATTACCGATAGTTAAGAACATCTGGTCATCCATGGGTACCGTTGCAGCAGCATTGCTGATACAACCATTGGCATCCTTTATTTTGATATTGTTATAAACGCCCTGTCCGGTTGTAAGGATATTACTATTTTGATAAGTGGTACCATTTAAAGAATATTCATAAACTGGTGTACCGCCACTGGCAGTGATGGTAATAGTACCATCAGGATTGCCGCAGGTAGCCGCAGTGGTATTTACAACAGAAGTAAGTGCAGCAGGTTCGCCAATGCTCACCGTAGTGGTGCCATTACAGGTAGCGCCGATCAGCCTTGCAGTAATATCATAAGTGCCGGCAGGTTTGGTAAATACAGGGCTGGTTTGCCAGGTAGTGCCGCCATCAATGGAGTATTCAATATTTGATCCTACCGGTTCGGTGAGTGTGATTGTGCCATTGCCGCCATTACATTTTGCATCTACAATGTCGTTTGTAAAATGGGTGAATTTTTTATACACGATCATGGTATCCGAACCTTCTGTTTCAATAGCTGGGTTATCGCATTGTTGATAAAAGGCTTTCACAACATAACTCATACTGTCTTCTGACTGGCAAACATTGGCAAACGTGGCTTCCAGTTCACCGGTGCCGAGATCGTCTACACTGGCTGTAGAGATCAGTACATTGTTTTTATACAACTCTACCCGCTTTAATAAAGAATTGGTGCCATTGGGTACAAAGCGATAGCCTTCCTTACGTGCGGTCCATACGGTTCCGTTTTTACCGGGCAATGGAACAGCTTTATCCTGGTCCCAGTTTTGTAAACCTGCGATGGCCAGGCCGTTCTGGTATCCTGTGCACACGGGTTTATTTTCATAAAAGAAATCAATGAGGCCTGTACCTTCATATAAAACAGCCTGCATGGTACAAAGTAATCTTGGCGTTTGGTTATTACAAACTGAACCTACCCAATAATCGATCTGGTAATAAGACAATACAAATTTTCTGCACGGAGCGGTACCTTCCAATCGCCATTCTATTTTTCTTTTTGGCGGAGATGCCATCAACGTTGGGTCCATATCATAATACGCCAGGAAAATGCTGGCCCTGGGTGCATAATAGATACCTGCATTATTAGGTGTTCCAACATTTGATGGTATCTTATCACCCGGATTTATTACAAATGCCTCCTGGGTGCCTGAATTATTTTTTACATCGAAAGTTAATACCCCGTTCGATCCTGCACTTAATTGCGTGTAGTTATTACCATAATAACAAAAAGTAAAGGGCAGGTCAATGGTGGCTGAAAAAATATCATCAGAATATAACGTGGTTAATTCATTTCCTATTGGCGACGTGTATGGGTAAGGGTTATATGCTATCGGAACAACCTTGTAATCTTCAGAAGTTTTAATGCTGGGGATCTTTGCTTTAAGAATCGAGGCAGGATTTATTACACTCTATGGTGGTATCCTTTCCGGCGTTTACATTAAAGCAGGATTGTGCTGATGCTGGTTTTGCGGTTGATAAAAAGAACAATAAAAGAAATACAGGTAGATATCTCCTCATCGGTGGTTGATTAGTTTGGTAAAACTGAACGATGAAGATAAAAAAAAACAGGCAGATTTCCGCGGCCTAGTAGCGCCACCTCACAAATGCCTCCATAGCAGCATATTGTGTAAGGCCGAGGCGTGCATACAGCTTTGCGGTGTTCGCATTCCGCTCTTCGGCACGCTGCCAGAACTCCCTGTTATCGCTGCCCTGGAAGGGCACGCTATCCTTTTGCGACTGGTGTATAAAAATGCCATGCCGTTTTTTCACCACCTGGTCGGGGCTCATCGGTATGGCCATTTCAATTTCGGTGATATCCCATTCCTGCCAGGCGCCTTTGTACAACCACAACCAGCAATCCTCGATCCATCTCTCTTCAACTTTCAATTTTAAACTTTCAATCTTTAACCTCTTCAACGCTTCTATCACCACATCAAAACAAACTTTGTGTGTGCCATGCGGATCGGCAAAATCGCCGGCGCAATAGATCTGTTGTGGTTTTATTTCTTTTAATAATTTCATGGTCAATTCCACATCTGCTTCACCCATCGGATTTTTTTCAATGGTACCGGTTTCATAAAAAGGCAGGTTCTGGAAATGGATCTGTTCATCTTTTAATCCTACATATTTACAGGTGGCTTTTGCTTCGCATCTTCTTATCAATCCTTTAATGGCACGTATGGCCTCGGTATCTTTTTCGCTGCTCTTTTTTGTTTTTAAGAAAGCAATAGCATCATCCAGTATCTGTTTGCTTTTTGTTTTGTCAATATCAAACATGCTTTCAAAACCCACTGCAAAGTCGATGAACCTTGTTACAAATTCATCTGTAACTGCAATGTTGCCGCTGGTTTGATAGGCTACATGCACTTCATGTCCCTGGTCGTGCAGGCGCATAAAAGTGCCGCCCATACTGATGATATCATCGTCGGGGTGAGGGGAGAAGAGGATGACCTTTTTAGGAAAGGGTGTACTGCGTTCCGGGTGACGTGGAATCTCCGCATTTCTTTTACCGCCCGGCCAGCCGGTGATGGAATCCCGCAGCATATAATATACTTCCAGGTTGGTTTCGTAAGCATTGCCTTTTTCGGTCAACAGATCGTTCAGGCCATTATCATTATAATCCTCGTTGGTTAAACTCAACACCGGCTTGTTGATCTTTAATGCAAGATTGGTAACTGCACGGCGCACCATGGCCGGGGTCCATTCGCATTCGCCGGTAAGCCAGGGGCTTTTAAAACGGGTAAGCTCACACGCAGCTGCTTCATCCACCACAAAAGTGCAGTCATCATGGTTCTGCAGTAGTGATGCCGGTATATCTTCTGTATCATCCAGCTCCACTGCTTTTTGTATCACGGGCGCCTTGGTTTGGCCCCACGCCATCAGAATTATTTTTTTAGATTTCAATATCGTGCTGATGCCCATGGTAATGGCCATACGGGGCACTTCGCTCATATTGCCAAACTCGTAGGCATTGGCCATACGGGTGCTGTTATCTAATGTAACCAGGCGTGTCTTGCTGTAAATGCCGCTGCCGGGTTCGTTAAAACCAATATGGCCATTAATACCGATACCGAGTATCTGCATATCGAGCCCGCCAGCTGCTTCGATTTGCCTTTCATAATCCAGGCAATGTTCTTTTACTTTATCTTTTACGATCATGCCATCGGGCAGGTGATAATTTTCGGGATTGATATCCGTATGCTCAAATAAATTCTTCCGCATAAAATAATGATAGCTCTGCAAAGCATCTTTTTCCATGGGATAATACTGGTCGAGATTGAAGGTGATAACGTTTTTAAAACTCAAACCTTCTTCTTTGTGCATGCGCACCAGGTGAGCATACAAGGTTTTAGGCGAAGAACCGGTGGCAAGCCCGATCACACATTTTTTTCCTTCTTTTTCTTTTTGCCTGATAAGGGTTGCTATCTGTTCTGCCACAAACAAAGAACCATCACTGGAGTTGGCAAATATCTTTACGGGAATTTTTTCTAACGAATCTGTCAGGTCAATCTTATTCATATACATAAAGTCTGGGCTATAAAATTAAGCTTTCTTTTAGTTATTTGATGAGTTTAAATACCACTGCATGTTTCAAATGACTGAAACCATTGGTATTTTTAATATCCAGTTGCAGCATGGGTTTATCACCGGCTGCCTTATATTTTTTTAATGATAATTTTGTTTTGGTACCCAGCACCTGCGCCTTGGTGAATTTGCCATTGTACTGATCGCTGAACTGCAAAGGGCTATTGCTTTTTGTATAACTGCCGTCTTCATTCAGCAATACTAAAACATAAGCTGCTTTTTTGTCTTTGGCTATGGTAAAATAAGCCTGGTTGGGTAAAGCGCCTTCCAAAGCCCGGGTATTATAAATGGCTTCGCTGTTTGTTTTCATCCAGGCGCCTATATCTTTTAACCGGGCATAAGCAGCAGTATCCCATTCGCCATTGGGGTCGGGGCCTACATTCAATAATAAATTGCCACCACTGCCTACAATTTTTACCAATGTATGGATCAGCTCGTTGCTGGATTTATATTTATCCTTCGGTACATAACTCCAGCTGGTTGCCATCGTCATACAGGTTTCCCAGGGATAGGGCAGCAGGGAAGTGGGTACCTGTTGTTCCGGCGTTACATAATTCTCATATTCATAACCCACACTGCGGTCCACCACCAAAAGCCCGGGTTGGTAACGTCTTGCCATAGACGCAATTTTAGCCATGTCAATATCCTGGTCGTAGGTAATGGTGCGTTGCCATTCAATGGCGGTATCAATAGTATATTTAGGCCTTACCCAACCGCCATCTAGCCATAAAATATCCATGCTGCCATAGTCACTCATCAGTTCCTTTACCTGGTTGTACGTAAAATCTTTATAAGCCTGCCAGCGCTCGGGGTATTTTTTAGGATCGTAATTCACATTCCTGTCCTTGGGCGGAAAATAAGGCCACCAGTAATTATCCGTATGCCAGTCGGGCTTGCTGAAATAAGCGCCGGTGGCCATACCCTTGCTGCGGAAAGCCTCAAAAACTTCTTTGGCAACATTGCTTTTGGGGTTGGAAGAAAAAGGTGTTTTGGGAGCTGTTATTTTATAATCCGTCTGCTTGGTATCGAACATGCAAAAACCATCATGGTGCTTGGTGGTGAATACCACGTATTTCATGCCGGCATCTTTTGCTGCCAAGGCCCATTTATCCGGGTTGAAATTTTTTGGATTGAAGGTAGTTTGCAATGCTTCATAATTGCTCTTGTATTCATTATAGGTCTTGCCATGCATCGTATCCCGCTGCGTCCAGCCTTCATCTTCGGGGCAGATGCTCCAGCTTTCCACCACGCCCCACTGGCTGTAAGTGCCCCAGTGCATCAGCAAGCCAAATTTCCAATCCTGCCACTGCGATAATTTTTTTATCACCAGCGGATCAGATGGCGCAATGTAATGTTGCTGTGCAGTAAGTGTATAACTGCACAATAACAAAAAGTATAATAGTGTTTTTCTCATCAAGGTTTTCTGCATGGTCAGACGAGGGCGTCAGACCATGCAGCCAGGCCCTCTTTTTCACATGGTCTGACGCCCTCGTCTGACCATGTGAAAAAGAGGGCCCCTATTTACTCCGCTTCTATCTCATCCACAAACAACCAGGCTGCTGTACCGGCGCCGGGATTGCCTGAAGGAATGATACCAAAATTCACCAGTTTAAAATTAAACGAACTTATTTCCGTTCCTTCATCCAGCTGGATCTCGTAAATGATATTCCCTTCTTTTTCTTCCACAGGTTTTACTGCTGCAATTATTTTTTTGCCGCTGGCAGCGCTGCCAAAACTCACTTCCACATATTGAGGTGGATATATCCAGCTGCCGCTCTGGCTCAACGAATGAAAACGGATGGTCTTTATTTTTTCGGGCTTGCCAAGGTCGATCGTGCCTTCGCAATCCTTGCCTAAAAAACCTAAAAATTCATTGCCTTTGGAAAGGCCCAATTCATTCTGTACGCCATTCACTAACGTGAACGCACCATCGCCGGGATAATTTTTGGATGCTTCTGTTACAAGGCTAATTTTTTTTCCGGTGGCCTTATTGAATTTAAAATATTGTGTGATGATATTACTTTTTGTGGCACCATCTTCGGCCCAGGCATTGGCAATGGTGTTTTGGGTAACAGGTACAGGACCTGTATACGAATATCTTTTACCAACAGGCAAAACGGTCTCGTATTGGATCACCGCATTGCTGTTCTTCGACTCCAGCTTCCATGCAACACCCTGACCGTCGTTGCCCGGCACTACTATTGCCTGCAGATCATAATAAGCCTTACTGTAGTTCACTTTTTTTTTATCAAGTGACTGCAATACAAAAGGCAACCTTCTTTCAAAATCTTTCCAGTTCCTTTTTTCTTTGGGGCTCCATAATACTTCGCTCAATGCGATCATGCGGGGAAAGATCATGTATTCTACTTTGGCGGGATTGCCAATATATTCAGTCCATAAATTGCCTTGTGCTCCCAGTACATGTTTGGCCTGTGCGGCATTCAATACGGCGGGTACCGGTTCGTAATTATATACTTTATCCAATGGTAAATAACCGCCGATTGTCACACTGTCCTCATTCCTGCTCTGGCTGTGATCGAGGTAGCAATAAGCGCCGGGTGTCATGATCACATCATGGTTTTGTTTGGCCGCTTCAATACCACCTTCTTCGCCACGCCAACTCATTACAGTAGCGTTGGGTGCAAGGCCGCCTTCTAATATCTCATCCCAGCCAATGATCTGTTTGCCCTTGCTGTTGATGTATTTTTCCATGTGCTGGATAAAATAACTCTGCAGGCCATGTTCGTCTTTTAAATTATTGTCTTTGATGAGTTGTTGACAAAATGGAGATCTTTTCCAGGATTCTTTAGGGCATTCATCGCCGCCGATATGAATGTATTTGGAAGGGAACAGGGGCATCACTTCATCCAGCACATCCTGTAAAAAATTGAACGTGTAATCGGTTGGCGCAAACACATCTTCAAATACGCCCCAGGTTTGCTGCACTTGCTTGCCCTGTTTGGAACCAGACCAGGGTGTTTTGCCGGTCTTGGTACTGGAGTCGGGAAAGCAGCTTAATTGCGGGTAAGCGGCAATGGCTGCCGATGCATGGCCCGGCATTTCAATTTCGGGTATCACCGTAATATATCTTTCAGCAGCATATTGTACAATTTCCTTTACCTGCTCCTGCGTGTAATAGCCACCGTAAGTAAGGCCATCATTTCCCTTGCCGGGATAGCGGCCAATGATAGTGCCATTCCGGTATCCGCCTACCGAAGTAAGCAAGGGATATTTTTTTATTTCAATACGCCAGCCCTGGTCATCGGTTAAATGCCAGTGAAAAGTATTGTATTTATAGGCAGCGAGGTAATCAATATATTTTTTTACATACGAAACGGGGAAGAAATGGCGGGCCACATCCAGGTGCAGGCCGCGGTATGCAAAACGTGGATGATCCTGTATGGTTACATAAGGAACATTTAAAGTGGTATTCACCTTTACGATCGCTTTTGTTTTAGGCCTTTCAATTAACTGTATCAAGGTCTGCACACCATAAAAAACACCTTCTTCATTATCACCGGCAATGTAAATACCCTTTTTATCAGCCGTTAAATTATAAGCGCCCGGCAGATCATTATCCAATCGCTCATAATTCAATGTGATGGAATTGGAAGAGGAATAATTTTTTACGGTCTTTAAACTATATCCAAAATTGGCCTGCAGATAATTATTCAAGGCAGCTGCACATTTTTCAAGATTGCTACCTTCCAGCACCAGCTTTGTCTCCGGGTTGATCAAAACAATTCCTTTGCCCGGTTTTACATCGGCGGGCATGGGTACCAGGTTAATGGTGTTTTGAGCTTTCATGGTAAATACAAAAAACAAAAGAACAACAGAAGCGATCCATTTCATATAGACAGTTTAATAGAGATGAAGGTGGTATAAATTATTTTAAAACAGGTAATACAATTTTACTGGCATTCTCATCATCATGATAGATCCTGATAGTGGCCTTTTGAAAATCTTTTTCCGTGGCGTCCGGTATACGCATGAACTGCTGCGGGTTCCTGTCAACCAAAGGAAACCAGCTGCTTTGCACCTGCACCATGATCTTATGTCCCTTCTTAAAAACATGCGCTACATCATTCAGGTCAAATTTTACTTCCGATACCTGGTTAGGTGTAAATGCCTCCGGCTTTTCGTAACTGTTGCGGAATTTGCCCCGCATTACTTCGGCCCTTACCAGTCGCTGCAAGCCCGACATGCTGAAACCACGCGGCGCAGTTCTTGGAGTAGCGGCAGTATCGGGTAATACATCTATCAGTTTTACAACAAAATCTGCGTCGGTGCTGCTGATGCTTACAAACAGGTCGGCATTGATGCGGCCGGCCAGTGTTACATCTTCTGTTAATTCATCTGTTTCAAACACCAGCACATCGGGGCGCAATGCAGCAAAGCGCTGGTCTTCGGCCATGTACTCGTTGTTGCGCCTGCCAAATACACCATTGGTATAAGGCACCGGTTTGGCAGGGTCGCTGATGTATTCGTCAAAATTATTTTTATCCGCCGTTTTCTGCAGGGATAATTTGTTACCGGCATTTAAAAAATAGTCAACGGCAACGGTATTTTTTGGAGGCCATACAGCATAACTTTTCCATTGATTGCTGCCGGTTTCAAAAACCGTGGCTTCTGCAGCATTAAAACTGCCCTTATCTTTTAAATAAAAATTAAAGAACGTGGTCTCTAAACTATCCTGGAAATATTTACTGGTGTTGCTGCCGAAATCATGCGTTACAAATTTGCTCCAGTCGCCACTTTCCCAGCTACCATGCGTCCACGGACCCATTACAAGACGGTTGGTATTTACCGGGCTTTGTTTTTCGATGGCTTCATAGGTATGCAATGCACCAAAAAGATCTTCTGCATCAAACCAGCCGCCCACCACCAGTGTAGGGATGGTAATATTTTTTAAATGCGGCCTGATATTCCTTGCTTTCCAGTACGCATCATACGTATCATGCTGCAGGTATTCGTTCCAGATCACACTTTTATTGTTGTAATACTTTGCGCCATTGGTATTTTTAACTGTGCCCATTTTTAAATAGAACTGGAAGGCATCGCGGTAACCGGCTGTAAATAGCGGCTTGCTGTAATCCTTCACCGGACCCGGGCGTTCCATATCAAAAAAGTTCATGAAACTGAAATTGTCCATTAAAAAGAAAGCGCCGTTATGATTGGCATCATCTCCCACAAATTCATCTGTAACCGGTGCCTGAGGACTTACTGCTTTAATGGCAGGATGTGCACCGGGCAAACAGGCCGTGGCATAAAAGCCGGGGTAGGAGATACCGGCAAGGCCTACACGACCATTGTTATTTTTAATATTTTTCAGTAACCAGTCCACCGTATCATAAGTGTCACTGCTTTCATCCACATCCTTTTTGCTTTTTTTATTGGCGATATACGGCGTTACTTCCAGGTTCACGCCTTCGCTCATGTAGCGGCCGCGAACATCCTGGTATACAAAAATGTATTTTTCCTTCATCAGGCTTTCATTGGGGCCAATGGACCTTGCATAAGTGTCGCCATAAGGCCCGGCAGAGTAGGGCGTACGTTCCATTAAAAAAGGATAATGCTGCGACTGGTCTTTGGGGATGTAGATCACTGTGTACAGTTTAATACCATCCCGCATGGTAATGGTGGTGTCCAGCTTGGTGAAATTATCTTTTACAAAACTGCTTTGCGCAGTGGCGGCAATGGCAAATACCGAGGTACAAAAACTAATAAATATCTTTTTCATTTTATTGTATTACTGGCAATATGAATTTAGTCTGGTTATTGATATCGTGGTAAACACGGATGGTTGATTTTTGAAAATCACTGTCATTGCAATGATAGATATCGGTAAATACCTGCGGGTTCCTGTCGGCAATAGGGAACCAGCTGCTTTGTACCTGTATCATGATCTTGTGACCTTTTTTAAACGTATGCGCTATATCGGGTAAAGTATATTTTACTTCGGTGATCTTGCCGGGCACAAAAGGTTCCGGTTTTTCAAAACTGTTGCGGAATTTACCTCTCATGATCTCACCACGTACCAGCATCTGGTAACCACCCATCGGGTAATCTTTGCCGTTACCTTTTCCAAATTCTTTTTCATCGTATTTAAAATCATCCGGGAATACGTCAATGAGTTTTACCACAAAATCCGCATCGGTGGTGGAAAGGCTTACCATAAGATCTGCCACCAGCGGACCGGCTAAGGTGATGTCATCTGTAAGTACAGGTGAACTGAAAGTCAATACATCCGTTCTGCGACTGGCAAAACGTTGATCATCGGTCATGTATTCCCTTGTTCTGCCTAAATGCACATCTTCTGTATAGGGAACGGGGTGTGCAGGATCGCTGATGTATTCTGTGAAATGTTCAGGAGCATGTAGATCGGATCTGTCATCACCGAGAGTACTTTTGTTTGCAGAATTATCAAAATCCAGTTTCCCATTCCTGATTGCATACAAATTTTTATACACCACATTTTTTGGTGGCCATTGCTCCAGCCTTTTCCATTCATTTGCCCCGGTAAAGAAAATATTGGCTTCCGCAATATCCCTGACAGTGCCTTTTAATTTTAAATAAAAATTAAAGAAAGGTATCTCGATATTTCTTTGATAATATTCACTGGTGCGGCTGCCAAAGCGCACATTGCCCATATAATCGCCATTGCTTCTGCCACCCCAGCCACCATGAAACCAGGGGCCCATCACCAAACGATTATCCGTATTCTTACTTTTATCTTCAATGGCCTTGTATAAATTCCAGGCGCCATAGCAATCTTCTGCATCAAATAAGCCACCCACTATCAGCATAGCAGGTTTTACATGACTGACAAAGTTCCTGGGGTTGCGGGCCTTCCACCATTCATCATAATCAGGATGGTTCATCAGGTCCTTCCAGAAAGCGATACTATCGCCCATTATTTTAGTGAAATTCTTTACCGCACCCATTTTTAAAAAGAAATCATAATTATCCTGCGATGGTATGGTAAAACCAGGGCTGCCCACCGTGGTAGGTTTTGGCCTTGGCTTACCAAAGCCGCTGTAAAAATTAAAACCATCCATGATCATCAATGCACCATTATGATGAAAATCATCACCCATGAACCAATCGGTAACCGGCGCCTGCGGGCTCACCGCTTTTAATGCAGGATGATCGCTTAATGCAGCCATCGTACTATAAAAACCGGGATAGGAAATACCAAACACACCCACTCTTTTATTATTACTGGGAATATTGTTGATCATCCAGTCAATGGCATCATAAGTATCGCTGGCTTCGTCAAAATCTTTACCTTTTTTATTCGGGTTAAAAGGGCGTACATCCACATAATCACCTTCGCTCATCCACTTGCCCCGCACATCCTGTATGGCGATGATATAACCCTCTTTTAAATAATTGATCCAGTAGCTTTCGTATAAACGTGCATTGAATTTGTCTTCCCCATAAGGCGAACAACTGTAAGGAGTGCGGTTGAGCAATATGGGATGTTTTTCCGAACTGTCTTTTGGAATATAAAAAGCAGTGAATAATTTAATGCCATCCCGCATACTGATCTGCCTTTCTATCTTATAATAATTATCTCTTACCCATATCGAATCGGTATTTTGGGCAGAGAGCTGCAGCAGGCATACCAACAAAACCATTGCGCTCAAACAACATTTTTTCATTTTGTAACAATTTGAATGCTAAATTTAACGAATCTAAACTGTTTCTGATGGCAAATAATGAACAAACGATTGTCTTATTTTATGATGCATTTCAAAAAAAAGATTATATGACAATGAACAGTTGTTACAGCGATGATATCGTGTTCTTCGATCCTGCTTTTGGCTTATTAAAAGGCAACGAGGTAAAATGTATGTGGGAGATGTTGTGTAAGAATGCCAAAGACTTTTCATTGACCTATGGTAATATCACCCACCTGGATGAGGAATACAGCACCTGCGATTGGGTGGCCACCTATACCTTTAGTAAAACGGGCCGGAAAGTGATCAATAAAATAAGGGCCAATATGAAATTTGCCGACGGCAAGATCATTGAACACAGCGATGCCTTCAGCCTGCACCGCTGGAGTGCGCAGGCACTGGGTTTCAGCGGCTGGTTGCTGGGATGGAATAAGTTTTTTCAGAACAAAATAAAGAATACCGCCAAAAAGAATTTACTGCAGTTCATGCAATCAAAAGGAATGTAAAAAGAGCGGGCAGGTTTTAAAAACTTGCCCGCTCTTTTTATACTTGCATTTTGAAAAAATTATTGCTATTTTGGAATAATTCCTAAACCAAAACAATTTATCATGACCAATCCTTTTGATTATTTGAACTGGCTGGCCATACTGGTTGCAGCCCTTGCTTATTTTATGCTGGGTGCATTGTGGTATTCCAAGGTATTATTTGCCAACCGCTGGATCGCTGATCTGAAACTTGATGTCAATAATCCCGATGCCAAAAAAGGCATGGGAATGATGTTTGGCGGATCGTTTGTACTGATGTTTGTACAATGTGTTGCCATTGCCATCATTGCCGAACGCATCGGCATCCGGGGTGATGGCTGGATGAGCGGCCTTAAACTGGGCCTTGTTACCGGGGGTTGTTTATGCGCCACACCGGTAGGGGTTAATTATCTATACGAGAAGAAACCATTCAGCCTTTTCCTGATCAACGGCGGTTATGCGCTGGTAGGCAATATCATTGCTGCAATCATCATCTGCTGCTGGAAATAAAATTGCTGTATATAAATAAAAAAAGCGTGTAAGATATTGCTTACACGCTTTTTTATCGTTTGGTAATAATTATTCCACTTTAGTGATCTTGATGATATTGGTGGGTAAGTGCAGGTCAACAGGCGTACTGCCGGTATTCACCACAATATCTCCCATCTTTAAAAATCCCCTTTGTTTCAATATCTCTATCTGGTCAAAGATGATATCATCCAGGCTTTCTTCTTCTGCATAAAAAATAGCCCTTACACCCCAGCTTAAACTTAACTGGTTGATCAGCGTTCTTTCTTTACTGAAAATATACAGTTGCGATTTAGGACGATAGCTGCTGAGCATAAAACCGGTGTAGCCACTTTGCGTCATACCGATCAACGCATTGGCGCTGGTATCCTGTGCCAGTTTACAGGCGCTGTAAATTAATGCATCACTTAAAAAAGAAGGGGAGTGGGGCTGTGGTGTTAAAATATCATCCCGGTCATAATCATACGCTGTGCTCTCTACTTCCGAAATGATCTTGCTCATCATTTCCACCACCAGCGTGGGATATTGGCCCATGGCCGTTTCGCCACTCAGCATAACTGCGTCTGCGCCTTCCAGTACGGCGTTGGCTACGTCGGTCACCTCGCTGCGGTTGGGTTTGGTGCGTTCCATCATGCTCTCCATCATTTGTGTAGCCACAATTACAGGCTTGGCACGGTGCATACATTTGCGGATGATCTCTTTCTGCAGTATCGGCACCTGTTCCACGGGCACTTCCACACCCAGGTCACCACGTGCTATCATAATACCATCGCTTTCTACAATAATGTCCCTGATATTGCGCAATGCTTCGGGCATTTCAATTTTTGCGATCACTTTTATTTTGCTGTCCCTGGCCTTGATCCTTTTTTTAAGGTCCGTGATATCTACCGCTTTTCTTACAAAAGAAAGCGCCACCCAGTCAAGATTGTTATCAATGATGAATTCCAGGTCCTCAATATCTTTCGGTGTAAGTGAAGGCATGGTCAGTTCACTATCGGGTAGGTTCACGCCTTTTTTAGGTAATAAGGTACCGCCCAGGCTTACCCTTATCAATACTTCTTTTTCGTTCAGTACTTTCACCAGTTGCACTTCCATCTTGCCATCATCAAAGAATATGCGCTCGCCGGGTTTTACATCCTTGGCAAGGTTCTGGTAACTCACATATATTTTTTCTTTGGTGCCCACCATTTTTTCAGTGGTCAGTATGATCTCGTCGCCTTCTTTTAATTCAAGACTGCCGCCTTCCAGCTCGCCTACACGAAGTTTGGGTCCTTGCAGATCGCCGAGGATGGCAATATTATAAGGTTCTTTTTTATTGATCTCGCGGATATATTCAATGATCTGTTTTTTACTTTCGTAAGCGCCGTGCGAAAAATTCAACCGGAAAACATTTACACCGGCTTTTACCAGCGCCAGCAGTTTATCGTATGTGTCCGAAGCAGGACCTACAGTGGCAACAATTTTGGTTCTCTTCTGCGAGTGCTCAATGCCCGCCTGGTTATTCATTTGTTTGTGGAAATACTGGCTTATATTTTTACTCATAGTTAATTGAATGATTTATGATTTTAGTTATGGTTGAGAAAAGTTGCGGGTTAAAAAGTTACGGGTTGTTCTTGTTGCGGGTTTTTGATCGTTTGCGAGTATTAGGGTTTATTTTTTCGCTAACGATCAAAAACCCGTAACCCGTAACCCGCAACCCGTAACCCGTAACTTGCCTTTAACTCGACAAAATCTTAACGATCTTCATCCACTCTTCACTGATCCTTTGTTTTTTCTTTACCGCTTCGTTCAGTGGTGTATAATTCATTTTATTATTTACAATGCCTACAAAAACGTTGTGGCGTCCTTCCAGCAAACTTTCCACTGCATGATAGCCCATACGGCTGGCAATTAAGCGGTCGGCGCAACTGGGGCTGCCACCTCTTTGAATATGGCCCAGTATACATACCCTTACTTCCTGGTGAGGCAGGCGGGTCTTGATCACTTTCGCCACTTCATCAGCGCCGCCAAATTCATCGCCTTCTGCCACCACGATCAGGTTCACCAGTTTATGGCGACGTTCTTTTTCTTCCAGCGCTTTAATGATATCGTTGATGATGGTCTTTCTTTCGGGGATCAGTATATTTTCTGCACCTGTTGCAATGCCGCTGTGCAGTGCAATATAACCGGCATCGCGGCCCATCACTTCAATAATGAACAGGCGGTCGTGAGCATCTGCCGTATCACGTATCTTATCAATGGCTTCCACTGCAGTATTTACCGCAGTATCAAAACCAATAGTGGAATCAGTGCCCGCAATATCCTTATCAATAGTACCCGGCAAACCAATGCAGGGAATATCAAATTCGTTGCTGAAAGTTTGTGCACCACGGAAGCTGCCGTCGCCGCCAATGATCACCAGCCCGTTAATGCCCAGTTTCTTTAAATTGTTATAAGCGATCTGTCTGCCTTCCGGGGTAAAGAATTCCTTACTGCGGGAGGTTTTTAAAATAGTGCCGCCACGCTGAATGATATTGGCAACACTCTTGCTTTCCATCCTGAAAATATCATTTTCCACCATGCCGCTGTAGCCTCTCATAATGCCGTACACTTCCAGGCCGTGGTAAATACCGGCACGAACAACGGCACGTACGGCCGCATTCATACCCGGGCTATCACCGCCGGAAGTAAGAACACCAATTTTAGTTACTTTCTTTTCCATGAGCCAAAGATAAGTTAAACACTTGATTTTTGGTTGTGTGCAAAGGACACATTAGAGCGCAAACGTTTTTTGTGAATAAAAAATGATACTATTCCTACTAAAACAGTAGGATAAATATACCCATTGCATGGTATTGTAGTGAAATTTCTATAATTGTAGTTTTATTAAAATTATTTTGAATGAAAAAGAATTATGCAGCGTTGCTGCTTTGTTTTGTAACAATGCAACAACTGGTTGCACAAACAACTGATAAGAAAACCATTTTTACATTTACCATTACTGATTATATAGTTGCAGCAAGCGATAGTGTCTCCATAGTGCAGGTGGAATTACCGCTGAACAGTGCTGTAACAATGGAATTGAAACAAGCGGGCCTGATGCGCCGCAATTATAACAATGATAATAATGATACGGCGGTGTTGGCATCGGGCAGGTGCCAGTTGATAAAAGGCAATTATTATTATTTTGGCATGCGCCGTGATAAAAATGCAGCGCCCCTGCAGGCCAACGACCTGTTGTACACGATGGTATATTATCCTGCAGCATTCCAGGGAAGAATTTACAATTTAATAAAGAACGGCATTTACCTGGATCGTGTAACAGAAGGCAGCTTTTACAATTTTACAACCGCGGTTACAATGGATGAAAAAAAGGAGAACAGCCTAATAGATTCGCTGGTGGATGATATACACTATACCGGCAGCGAAATGCAAAAACAAAATAACGGGCAGGACCAGGATATAAAAGGCGGCAGCTTTGATGGTAAAAAATTATTTGCGGCCATGCAGCAAATAACCGCTGCCGATGTAAAAGATTTTTTAGATTATGTAATTGTGCGCCCTCGCAAATATGCCGGTAATCACTGGAAGATATCCGAAACATTTGCCACCTGGATGGTAAGCAATACACCCAAAGTGGTAAAATAAATACTACTGAATGCTTATCTTAGCAGCAGTCAATCTAACTGCACACCATGAAGATATTGATCACCGGCATCAATGGTTTTTTAGGCTATTATTTTGCCGAACAACTTATCAATAACCAGCACCATGTAATAGCTACCGGCAAAGGCCCCTGCAGGCTGCCCTTCAACAATATTGCTTTTATTTACGAAGACATGGATTTTACCGATGCTGCAGCAGTGCAGGAAATATTCGGAAGATACCAACCCGATGCTGTATTGCATGCAGGCGCCATCAGCAAACCCGATGAGTGCGAGCAGAACAGGGCGCTGGCAGATAAAGTGAATATAGAAGGCACAGCAATAATGCTGCAGACTGCTGCCCAATATCATTGCAGCTTCCTGTTCATGAGTACCGATTTTGTATTTGACGGCGAAAAAGGTATGTATACAGAAACAGATGCTGTAAATGCAGTGAATTATTACGGCGAAACAAAAATAAAAGCCGAACAACTGGTAATGCAGTATCCATACAACTGGAGTATTGTAAGAACCGTATTGGTATACGGCAAGCCTTATAACAAACGCAACAACATTCTCACCATTGTAAGGGATAAACTGGAAAAAGGCGAACCGTATGAAGTGTTCAACGACCAGGTGCGCACGCCTACCTATGCAGGCGATCTTGCAAAAGGGGTTGCAGCAATAATAGAGCAGGAGCGGCAGGGCATTTATAATATCTGCGGCGAAGAAATATATACGCCTTACGAAATGGCCATTGCCACCGGTGCATTTTTACAATTAGATACATCACTGATAAAAAAAATAAGCGCAAAAGATTTTGTACAACCAGCCAGGCGTCCGCCCAGGACCGGTTTAAATATCAGCAAAGCAAAACGTGATCTCGGTTACCAATCCCTTAGTTTTAAAGAAGGGCTCAAATTGACATTGAAATAATATCCAATTGTTATTTTCAATGCTTAACTTTAGTTGCAAAGCCCGTAGCAATGAAAAAAAGCCCTGTATTACACATCAATATTCCTGATCCCTGTTCGCAGAACTGGGATGCCATGGCGCCCTCGGGAGAAGGAAGGCAATGCAGTAAATGCAATACTATCATTTACGATTTTTCGCAAATGAGTGATGAAGAATTACTGCAGTTCTTCAAAAAACATCCTGCCACACATTGCGGGCGTTTTCATAATTCGCAATTGAACAGGGATATACAATACCCGGTAAAGAAAAAATTCGCACTGCCTTACAGGTTCTCTAAAATAGCTGCTGCATTTTTTACATTACTCAGTTTCCGTTCTTCCATATCAATGGCAGCTAAAAAATCAACTGTAGCTGTTGAACAAAATGCAACGCCTGTACGAAAAATTTTGCAGGGCGGTAAAGCTGTGATCAGCGGCACTGTAAAAGACAGGGATGGCAAACCACTGGAAAAAGCAGTGGTGATGTTCGACAGTATACACGCAGCCATAACAGATGCTGAAGGAAAATTCAGTTTTGAAATGGATGCGGTAACCGGCGAAAACCACCACCTGTACTTTAGTTACGAAGGGTTGATAACAGTTGTGCGTACATACCATCCCGTAATGCTGTCAACTGAATACAATGTTATTCTTTACAAACCCATGCCACAGGATTGCCAGACAACAGCAGGAATAATGTTGCCATTCGGGTATCTTGGAGAGCTGCCTTCATTACAATTTAAAGGGAAAGAACTCCGGCTTTCTACCGATAACAAAGCCATTATTGCTGTAGTAGCCGATAAATTAAAAGCTAATCCTGAGGGCAGCATCCACGTTAAAGCTTATTACACAGATGCTGCAAAATCTCGGTTATTGGCAGAATTAAGGGTAACAGCTGTAAGAAAATATTTAGTGGAACAAATGGGCATTAATGTTGACAGAATTATGATTGTAACCGGTCGCGAAACTGAATTAAGCAACAGGGTGGATTTTTTAAACTCCGATCAATAACACTTTACCTCGGATCTTTCCAAACCGTTGTAACAAAAACAGCCTCTTTAAAAAAGTTGGGATGCGTACCATCGCCGCCACCACCAACACCGCCCGAAGGAGCGAAGAGAAAATTGCAATTGGCATCTTTTACTTTGTTATACCGGTCGCAGCAACCGTAATAATACAAATGCACCAATGCGCCCTGGTAGTTATAGGCATCTATCTGGTAAATGTAACTGCCCTTGGGCTGGGATAGAGCGCTGTCAATATCAGTAGTGGTACAGCTGAAATAACAAACGGCGGGATCAACTGCATCAGCAGCTTTTTCTTTTTTACAACTAACAAACAATACTGCGGATACGGCAGCAACAATTAAAAATGAGTACTTCATGACTATGTTTTTTTAATGTTGACAACCGCTTTTCAGCAACCGTTGCACTTGGTATATTTTTTTACATTCTTTCCGGAACTGTAATGCCCAGCAGGTGCATACCGCTTTTAATGATATTGGCCGTCATAGCGGCCAGCTGTAAACGCAATTGTTTTTTGGCTTCCGTTTCTGCATTGGCAATAGAATGCTCGGTATAGAAAGAACTGAAGGTCTTTGCAATATTGTATACATAAATGGCAATAGCCGAAGGATTCATCTCATCACCCGCCTGCTGCACAATCGTTGGATACTGCTCCAGCGCCACCACCAACTCCTTCTCCAACGGCAAGAAAGACGCTTCCCCACTCACCACTGACAACTCACCACTCACGTTGCCTGCTTTCCTCAAAATAGATTTTATCCTCGCATGATTGAACTGTATGAATGGCCCCGTAAAACCATGAAAATCGATACTCTCTTCCGGGTTAAAGATCATTTTCTTTTTAGGGTCCACCCGCAGCAAAAAGAATTTTAAAGCGCCGAGACCAATAGTGTGGTACAATTCTCTTAATTCAGTTGCTGTAAAATCTTTCACCTTGCCCAGCTCTTCTGTTTTTTCCTGCGCTACTTTTTCCATTTCATCCACAATATCATCCGCATCTACTACCGTGCCTTCGCGGCTCTTCATTTTACCGGTAGGCAATTCCACCATACCATAACTTAAATGATAGATATTTTCTGCATTGGGCAATTGCAGTTTTTCAGCGATCAGCTTCAGCACCTTCATGTGATAATTCTGTTCGTCACCGATCACATAAATACTCTGGTCAATTTTATATTCATTGTATTTATCCTGTGCCAAACCAATATCCTGTGTAATGTAAACCGAAGTGCCATCCTTACGCTGCACAATTTTTTTATCCAGCCCATCTTTTTCAAGATCGATCCACACACTGTTATCAGGCTCTTTATAAAAAACATTTTTCTGCAAACCTTCCTCCACTGTTTTTTTACCCAGTAAATAAGTTTTGCTTTCATAATAAGTTTTATCAAAATCACTGCCGATCCTTTTGTACGTAATATCAAAACCATCATATACCCAGCCATTCATCTTTGCCCACAGTTCCATTACATCCGGCTTGCCGGCTTCCCAATCCAGCAACATTTGTTGCGTGGCTTTCATGATCGGCGCTTCTTTTTCCGCTTCTTCCTGTTTCATGCCGCCGGCTTTCAGCTCTTCCACCTGCCGCTTATATTCGTCATTGAACTTTACATAATAATCGCCCACAAAATGATCGCCCTTGGTATGCGTACTTTGTGGTGTGGCGCCATTGGCAAACAATTGCCAGGCGATCATACTCTTGCAGATATGAATACCACGGTCGTTCACGATACAACTCTTCACCACCTCGTAACCATTGGCTTTAAAAATTTCCGCCACGCTCCAGCCTAAAAAATTATTTCTTAAATGACCCAGGTGTAATGGTTTGTTGGTGTTGGGGGAGGAGTATTCCACCATTACTTTTTTACCATTAGAAGTCTGTGTACCAAAATGGATATTGCTGTAATTATTGTGCAGCACTTCCATCCAGTAAGCATCGGCAACGGTAAGATTTAAAAAACCCTTGATGATATTGTATTTTGTAAAAAGTGCAGGATTATTTTGTACCAGGTGATCGCCCAGTTGTGTGCCAATGGCATCGGGCGATAACTTCAGCGATTTTACCAACGAAAACAAAACAATGGTATAATCTCCTTCAAATTCGGGCTTGGTCTGGTTAACCTGGAAATCCTTTGCTGTAAAAGCCTGGCCAAATAAACTGTTTAAACTTGCTACGGCGCTTTTTTGTAATTTTTCTACTACTGACATGCCGCAAAGATAGCAAACAAGAAATAACCCCGCAGATTTCGCAAATCTCGCTGAGAGAAAAGAGCTTCGCTTTTTGGTTTGGCCACCGATACTTCAGCTTCGCTCAGTACACAGATTAACACAGATTTTTTTTAATGCCCGCAGATTACGCTGAATACGCAGAGAGAAAAAAGCTTCGCTTTTTGGTTTGGCCACCGATACTTCAGCTTCGCTCAGTACACAGATTAACACAGATTTTTTAATGCCCGCAGATTACGCTGATTACGCAGAAAAATAAACAACAATAACCCGTAACCCGTAACCAATTGCCCGCGGATTGCGCAGAGAAAATAAATAACAATAATAACCCGTAACCCGTAACTCTCTTCTCCCGCCTCACTTCCCCACAATCTTAATCTCCACCCTCCGGTTACCCGTTTTTTCCCCCTCCGATTGTTCGGGATAAGCATAAACAGGTTGCGTATGTCCCAGTCCCACGTACGAAAGCCGGTCTTCGGCAATATTATTTTTTACCAGGTATGCCCACACCGCTTTGGCTCTTTCAGTTGATAAAGTATTGGTGCCCGTTTCTTCATCAAAACCATCCACATTGCCGGGCAGGCAGCAGATATGGCCTTGTATCGCGATCTTCAGGTTTTTGTTTTTCTGCAGCGTACGCAATAATTCTTCCAGTACCGGGTAGCTTTCGGGTAGTAACTGGTGCCGGCCGCCCACAAACAGTAAATTTTTCAATACAATACTACTGCCCACTTTAATAGCAGTATCTTCCAGTTGCTGCTGCAAAGTTTTTTGAACAACAGGAGCAACTGGTACAACAGGTGTAACAGGAACCACAGCTGCGGTGGTTACACTCCAGGCAATTTCCACGCGGCGGTTAAGGCTGCGCTCATCGCTATCGGCATTGCTGTTCAGCGGTTTTCTTTTACCAAAGCCCTCGGCAGCAGTAAAACTGCCCGCAGCAATATTATTTTTAAGTAAATAATTTTTTACAGCAGCCACTCTTTTATTGCTCAGCGCATCATTGTACGCATTGCTGCCAATGGCATCGCAATGGCCGTTCAGTTCAATAGAAAGATCGCTGGTATTTGATTGGAGGATGCTGATAAAACTATCCAGGCTGGCCCTGGCAGCGGGTGTAAGTGCGTGCTTATCAAAATCAAAATGCACGGTAAAACTTTGTGTGTGCTGCGAAAATGCAGGTAAACACAGCAGTAAGGCAAGGGAACAAACCAGGGTTTTCATGCGTATCATTTTCATAAAAATCTATATAAAATCTCATATAAACAGCATTAAAACCCAAAATAAAACCTAAAATTCCCCGATCTAAATCTAAAATCGCCCATCTGCAATCTAAAATCCGCAATCGTCAATCTAAAATCCAAAATTGAGGCCTATCTTTGCACACTTTTTTACAACTATGTTAAGTGCAAATAATATAACGCTGGCTTACGGCAAAAGGGTTTTGTTTGATGAGGTAAATATCAATTTTACCAAGGGTAACTGTTACGGTATCATTGGTGCCAATGGCGCCGGTAAATCCACTTTTTTAAAAATACTCAGTGGTGAGATAGAGCCCAACAAGGGCAGGGTGGATATTACTCCCGGCGAACGTATGGCAGTACTGAACCAGAACCAGTTTGCATTTGACGAACAGACTGTTTTAAATACCGTGCTGATGGGCCATAGCAAAATGTGGAAGGTGATGCACGAACGCGATGCCATTTATGCCAAAGAAGATTTTACCGAAGCAGATGGTATAAAAGCCGGTGAACTGGAAGAACAGTTTGGCGAAATGGGCGGCTATACTGCCGAAAGCGATGCAGCCACCATGCTGAGCGAACTGGGCGTGGAAGATGCCCTGCATCCCTTGCTGATGAAGGATGTGGCAGCGAATATAAAAGTAAGGGTATTGCTGGCGCAGGCCATATTTGGTAACCCTGATATTTTATTGCTGGATGAGCCTACCAATAACCTGGACGTGGAAACTATTGGCTGGCTGGAGAATTTTTTGGCCGACTACCAGAACATTGTATTGGTGGTAAGTCACGACCGTCACTTTTTGGATGCGGTATGTACGCACGTGGCGGATGTGGATAAGAACAAGATCAAGATCTATACCGGTAACTATACCTTCTGGTACGAAAGCAGCCAGTTGGCAGCAAGGCAGGCAACAGACAAGAACAAGAAGATGGAAGAGAAGAAGAAAGACCTGTTGGACTTTATCGCACGCTTTAGCGCCAATGCCTCTAAAAGTAAACAGGCAACCAGCCGTAAAAAGGCATTGGATAAACTGGTGTTTGAAGATATTACCCCCAGCAGCCGTAAATACCCCGGCATTATTTTTAAGCAGGAGCGGGAAGTGGGCAACGAAATTTTAAAAGTGGAAGATCTTTCCAAATCACTCGACGGCAGGACCCTTTTCAGCAAAGTGCGCTTTGATGTACAAAAAGGTGATAAGATAGCATTTGTAAGTAAAGACCCGCTGGCGCTTACTTCATTCTTCGAGATACTGAATGGCAAATTAAAAGCCGACACCGGCAAATACGAATGGGGTACCACGGTAACCACGGCTTATTTACCGAATGATAACAGTGAATACTTCCAGGGCAGCACTTATAATTTAATGGACTGGCTGCGCCAATATGTACCACCCACTACAAAAGATGTGGATGAAGATTTTTTACGTGGCTTTTTAGGTAAGATGTTGTTTACCGGCGATGAGATCATGAAGAAGACGAACGTATTGAGTGGAGGAGAAAAAGTACGTTGTATGGTAAGTAAAATGATGCTGCAGAACCCGAATGTGCTGATGCTGGATGAACCCACCAACCACCTGGACCTGGAAAGCATCACGGCCTTCAACGACAGCATGATCGCTTATACCGGTATTGTGCTCATTACCACGCACGATCACCAGTTTATGCAAACCGTTGCCAACCGTATCATTGAATTAACGCCCAAAGGCATCATCGACAAACTGATGACCTACGACGAATATTTGGAAGATGAGAGAGTAAAGGCGAGCAGGGAGGAGCTTTATAGTTAAAATACAGGTTACGGGTTGCGGGTTAATTGACCGCTTGCGGTTATAAAACCACTTCGCTAACGATCAACTAACCCGCAATTTCTAACTCGTAACTTTTTTAACCCGAAACTCGTAACTTTTTAATAATTGCCGAAAGACAAGATCATATCATTCATCGATTTTTTTTACCCGCCGTTCCGTAAGCTGATGCCGGAGCAAACATTCCGTTATGCAGCCTGCGGGGGAGCCAACACCCTGTTGGGCCTGGCGGTGAATTTTGTTTTTTACACCTGGGTATTTCAAAAAGAAGTATTGCACCTGGGCTTTGTCAGCCTGGAGCCTTATGTGGCATCGCTGGCCATTGGTTCGCTGGTGAATATCATTACCGGATTTTTATTGATGAAGTACGTGGTGTTTGTAGATTCCAACCTTAAAGGGCGTATACAGCTTTTCAGGTACGTGTTATCGTTTGCCTCTATGCTGCTGCTGAACTATGTGTTGCTGAAACTGTTTGTAAAAGTATTTCACTGGGAAGCATTCTTCAGCCAGTGCCTTATTACAGTGATAGTAATTACCGTGAGCTACCTCAGCCAAAAGTATTTTACATTCAGAACAAAAAAGGAAGATATTGATTACACGAATTGATACGAATTACACGAATTGTTTAAAATTTTTGTAATTAGTGTAATTCGTTCTAATTAGTGTAATAACTCTTCGTGTGCGGCCCCCTGTAATTGTGAAAAAAATGTTAAGTAGACGATACTTTTGTAACTAAAAAGCTATAAATTGCGGAACAAAAAAATAGCCCCCCTATAGAAATAGAGCGGCTTTAACGATTGCTTGCTATATGAAAATTCTTAAATTATTTGTTAGATCTGTTTGCTAAAGTTTTTTCACTCTTGCTGCATTTAAACTGCAGGTGTAACGATTGATTGTCCCTTTAACGATTGTCTGCTACTCAATTACTCATCCTCTTTAACAAAAGTAGGATGAGTTTTGATTTTGATAAAATCAACTTAATATTGGTTTTATTATGGTAAAACATATTTTTGCTATATGAAACACTTGCCGGTATTGAGTTTTATTATAAATTAGTCATGATGCCCAACCGCTTTACAGATACATTATTTCAACTGGTCCGCTCCCTCGAAAAGGCGGAAAAACGGCACTTTAAGCTGTACATCAAACGCAGTTCGGGCAACGAAGATCTTAAGATCGTGGAGTTATTTGATGCCCTGGATAAACTGGAAGAATACGATGAGACCCTTTTGCTGAAAAAGCTGAAATCGATCAAAAAACCACAGCTCTCCAATGTAAAAGTGCATTTGTACAAACAGTTGCTGGCCAGCCTGCGCCTGTTAAAAAGCACCGACAGTATCGACCTGCAATTGAACGAGCAGTTCGACTATGCCCATATACTCTATAAAAAAGGATTGTTCTCCCAAAGCCTTAAAATACTGGACAAAGCCAAAGAAACTGCCAAGGCCAACCATAAAGTAAACTTTTTGCTGCAGGCCATTGCGCTGGAAAAAAGGATAGAGACCCTGCACATCACCCGTACCATGCAAACCCGTGCAGAGCAACTCTCTGCCGAGATCAACGAAGTGAACCACCGCATCGATACACTCGCAAGGCTATCCAACCTGGCCATGCTGCTGTACAGCTGGTTCATTAAGAACGGCCATGCACGTAATGAAAAAGATGAGGAAGGTGTAAAAGAATATTTAAAATTGCACCTGCCCAAAGATGCCTGGGAGCAAACCGGTTTTTACGAAAGATTATACCTGTACCAAAGTTATACCTGGTACGCCTTCATCCGCCAGGATTTTTTGATGTACTACCGTTACGCACAAAAATGGGTGGATATATTCGACCAGGAACACCTGATGATACGGGTGGAAACGGGCCACTACATTAAAGGGCTGCACACATTGCTCAATGCCCACTTCGACCTGCGCAATTACGAAAAATTTGACGCTACGCTGAAGAAGTTTGAAAAATTTGCACAGACCGACCGGGTACGCCTACACGATAACTTCCGCACGCAGGCCTTTGTATACATTTACAGCGCCAAGATCAACCAACACAATATGCTGGGCACATTTGCCGCGGGTGTAAAACTGGTGCCGCAGCTGCTGGAAAAATTAACCGAATACGAACTCTTTATCGACGAGCACCGCATTATGGTGTTCAATTACAAAATAGCCAGCATGTACTTTGGCAATGGCGATTATGAAACCTGTATCGACTACCTGCAAAAGATCATCAACGAAAATGTGGAAGTGCGCAACGACCTGCAGAGCTACAGCCGCTTATTGCATTTACTCTCGCACTACGAAATGGGCAATTACGAACTGATGGAATACCTCACCAAATCGGTATACCGCTTCATGAGCAAAAAAGAAAACCTGACCGTAGTAGAGGAGGAGATGTTCAAATTTCTGCGTAAATCTTTCCACGTATCCAGGAATAAATTACAACAGGAGCTGGAAAGCTTTTTAGAAAAGATCAAAGGCCTTGAAAAGAACCGCTTTGAGACCCGGGCCTTCGCCTACCTCGATATCATCAGCTGGGTGGAAAGCAAAGTGTACCGTAAAAGCATGAGCGAGATCCTCCAGGAAAAATATACGATGAGCAAGAAGAGGGCGTGAACCGTGAGACGTGAGAAGAGAGTTACGGGTTACGGGTTATTATTGTTGTTTATTTCCTCTGCGCAATCCGCGTAATCTGCGGGCAATTGGTTGCGGGTTTGGTTGTTCTTTTCTCTGCGTCCTCTGCACCTCTGCGTGCCACCCGTTCTCTGCGTATTCGGCGTAATCTGCGGGCACTCCAAAAAATCCGTGAAAATCTGTGCAATCCGTGGCCAACCCCAAAAGGCGCAGCCCTTTTCCCAAAAATGCCATTTTATCCTTTCCTATATCCCGTTTCCATCCTCTTTCTGCGTATTCGGCGAAATCTGCGGGCATTCCCCCGGTTTTCTGCCAATTTTGCACATTTTCCCCTGTGGCACAATCATTGACCATTGCCTGTTAAACTCAATAAATTTTTAAACATGGGAAAAATAATAGGCATTGACTTAGGAACCACCAACAGTTGCGTATCTGTAATGGAAGGTAACGAACCGGTGGTAATAGCCAACGAAGAAGGACGCCGCACAACCCCGTCGGTAGTGGCTTTCCTTAAAAATGGCGAACGCAAGGTGGGTGATCCTGCCAAGCGCCAGGCCATCACCAATTCACAAAATACCATCAGCTCGGTAAAGCGCTTTATGGGCCGCCGTTTTGATGAAGTGACAGAAGAGATCAGCCACTGGAGCTACAAAGTGGTAAAAGGCGACAATAATACAGTAAGAATAGACATAGATGGCAGGTTATATACCCCACAGGAAATAAGCGCCATGGTATTGCAGAAAATGAAAAAAACTGCCGAAGATTACCTGGGCCAGGAAGTGACCGAAGCGGTGATAACCGTTCCCGCCTATTTCAACGACTCTCAAAGGCAAGCAACTAAAGAAGCAGGCGAAATAGCCGGCCTTACCGTAAAACGTATCGTGAACGAACCCACCGCAGCAGCTCTGGCTTATGGCCTGGATAAAGGCGGAAAAGATCATAAAATAGCGGTATTTGACCTGGGTGGCGGTACATTCGATATCAGCGTACTGGAGCTGGGCGATGGCGTATTTGAAGTAAAAAGCACCAATGGTGATACACACTTAGGCGGTGATGATTTTGATAAAGTGATCATGGACTGGCTGGCCGATGAATTTAAAAACGATGAAGGCATCGACCTGCGCAAAGACCCGATGGCCTTACAGCGCCTGAAAGAAGCCGCAGAAAAAGCTAAAGTGGAATTGAGCAGCAGCAGCGAAACAGAAGTGAACCTGCCTTATATAACCGCAGTGGATGGCGTGCCCAAACACTTGGTAAAGAAATTAAGCCGTGCCAAATTTGAAGCACTGGCCGACAAATTATTTGAACGTTGCTTAAAACCTTGCGAAGCCGCATTGAAAGATGCCGGCATGAGCACCAGCGAAATTGACGAAGTGATACTGGTAGGTGGATCAACACGTATCCCCAAAGTGCAGGAAATAGTAGAAAAATTCTTTGGTAAAAAACCCAACAAAAGCGTGAACCCTGATGAAGTGGTGGCCGTAGGCGCAGCCATACAGGGCGGTGTAATGACCGGCGAAGTAAAAGATGTACTGCTGCTGGACGTAACACCATTGAGCCTTGGTATTGAAACCATGGGCGGTGTAATGACAAGGCTGATAGACAGCAACACCACCATCCCCACTAAAAAATCAGAAGTGTTCAGTACCGCCAGCGATAACCAGCCGGGTGTGGAAATACACGTACTGCAGGGTGAAAGGCCAATGGCCAACCAGAATAAGAGCTTAGGTAGATTTAACCTGGCTGATATTCCACCTGCACCCCGTGGTGTACCGCAGATCGAAGTGATATTTGATATAGATGCCAACGGTATACTGCACGTAACGGCCAAGGATAAAGGCACCGGTAAAGAACAACGCATTACCATACAGGGCGGCAGCGGCTTAAGCAAAGAAGAAGTGGAAAAAATGAAGGCCGAAGCCAAAGCCAACGAAGCCACCGATAAGGCCGAAAAAGAAAGAGTGGAAAAGATCAACCAGGCCGACAGCTTAATATTCCAGACAGAAAAACAACTGAAGGAATATGGCGACAAGATACCTGCTGATAAAAAAGGCGCTATTGAAGCTGCTTTGAATAAATTAAAAGAAGCACACAAAACAGCCGACCTTGCCCAGATAGATGCAGCCAGCGCCGAAATGAACGCCGCCTGGACAGCCGCCAGCGAGCACATGTACAAAGATACCCAGGGCGCCGATCCCGCCGCAGCTCAACAGCAGCCCGATGGCGGACAGCAACAGGGTAGTGGAGAAAGTAAAGTGGAAGATGTGCCTTTTGAGGAAGTGAAATAAGAAAATAAGTATAAATAATATAATATAAAAAGCCGTTTTTCATTTATTGGAAACGGCTTTTTTTTGAATGTATGTTAAGTTGTATTTATATTATTTAAGCCGCAAGCATATCTTTCTTTAATAGAATTACAGATAGCTTATATACAATTTGAATTATTTAAAAAGTACCGTATTTTAGCACAGCTATATATGATGTAAGCAATTGTTAAAGGTTATCCTAATATGAACGAGAAAGAAAAATTTTTAGGATTTAAAAATGCCGAAAGGGCTTCAGTTGGATTAGCATTAATATTTGATATTTCTGGGTTTACGAAATTCTTCAATAAACCAGACATACATTATTACATGACAAACTATATTAATCAAATTATTAATTGTGTAGAAATAACTATTTGGGGTGGAAATGACTTTTGGACAACTGAGACCCCCCAAGAAATAGATGCCTTGGAAATTAAACCAATAATGCGCAAATTTTTAGGAGACGGTATGTTATATGTTTGGGAAGACAACGACGATAGGCTCTTATTAAAATCAGATTTCAAAATAGATCTTATCATTAGGCTTTGGAATCTTCAATTGAATTTTGATAGAATAAACAAGAGGCTTTATGAAGATATCCCAGTCGGTGATTTACCAACTAATATTAAGTTCGGCATTTCCCAAGGCACAATCTTTAAACTTATTGAAAATACAGGTGAGCAAGATTGTATTGGCCCTTGTATTAATCTTGCATCTAGACTGGTCAAATATTGTCAGGAGATAAACTTTATTGCCTCCGCACGTTTAGATTTACCTAAACAAGAATTAGAAACGTATGGTTTTTTTAAAATAATTGCAAAAGAGCTTCAGAGTTTTGAAAACGAAATTGTGGTTATTGATAAAGTTGATTATGATGGAGTAAGTCTAGCAGATAAGAAAAGATTATTTAAAGAATTATAACCACATACAATAATCGGATTTAAGCTAAATTTTAAATATATGGTTACTCGGAGTGTTTTACAAAGAACCTTTTATATTAAATATCAAGTAAGTGATCAATATTCGACTTTAGGGACTGCATTTACCTTTGAAATAAATAACGTTCAATATCTAGCAACTACAAGTCATAGTTTCACTTTTACTGAGCATTGCCAAGAACTTGATATTTTAATCATGAGAAATAATGAATGGGAAACCATTCATTCGAAAATTTTTAAACATCCTAAAAAAGCAGTTGATATATGTATCCTAGCTCTTCCTAATGATTTATCTCCAAGGCATTTTGTTGAAATGACTGACAAGGGTGTTCAATTAGGACAAGATACTTTTTTTCTTGGATTTCCATATGGAAAGTTTATGGATGTTGAAATTAACAATGACTATCCTATACCATTTGTGAAGAAAGGAATATTTTCTAGTATTTTAATCGGAGGTCAAAATCCGCCCCCAGATGTATATTCATTCTATCTTGATGCAATGAATAATCCGGGATTTTCTGGCGGCCCTTGTTGTTTTATTCCAGCAGGAAAGAATTTACCTGCAATTTGTGGAATTATTAAGGGCTACCATCCACATGAGATCGAAGTAAAAACACCTTTGGGAAATTACACTTTTGAAGAAAATTCTGGCTTAGTTGAGGTGCATTCTATACATCACTTATTTGAAATTCCTCTTGATTAAAACGTTAATGAATTAAATTGGCGCCAGTCTTCTTGCTTTAGCAAGACGACTGGTGTCTATTAATATTAACGGTTTGCAACCGCGGCATGCAATTCAAATATCAAAAACACCTTGCACTAAAAGCACTATTCTTTTCCATCCACTATAGACAACTTTCAACCATCAACTTTCAACTTTTTTCCTATCTTCACAGTACCCTTTTCGGCGCATCAAAAGCCTCCTTCCCATACTTCGCTTCTACAGGGAACCCACAGGATATTTATAAGACACTTACGGGACATTGACGGGACACTCACAGGACATTCACGGGACACTCACGGGATACTTGCCGGACTGTACCTGCCACAGCATGCCTGGCTAACCCAATGCAAGGGCATTGTGAGGCCGGTTCAACAGCAAACCATATGCATAGCAATCTTTGTTCACCGGTAAATGGGCTTCGGCCAAGGGAGCATGCACAGTAATATTCAATTCACAATGTCGCCACCTGGGTACTAAGCATTGTCGAAGCATGGCCAACAGCGTAGATATCGTAAACTGCAATTGCATCCCAGACACAAACTTTATTTCGCCACATAAGCAACTACCAGTTTTTATACTTAAATTCAACTTTATTTTTACCCGAAAGAGCCCTTCGGGCAATCTGTATAAACCCTTTTTTACCTATATCTACATAAAGTACAATCATTGTAAAATAACATTTAATGAAACCTGTAATCGCACCCCTGTTCGCCCTGGCAGTTCTTTTAAGTTGCCGGAACAACACGATAAAGCCACCCAGTTTTTTTATCCTCCCCAAGGCCGACAGTAAGAATAAACCCAGGGATTTTTATTACAATTACAATTTTATTGTTGATACAAACAATCATATTTATTACTATCAAATAGATTATTTTAGGCAATGTGGATTTCATGATGATTGGGATACAATACCTAAATTCTTAGGGCTAAACCCATGTGATATTATTGAGATACCGTCTAATAATATTGAAAATTTTTTAAGGATCAATATGCTCAATAAAAAGTTTAAAATGACTTATGTAGCATATGCTGCTGATACCGTTTATTCTCCCGGATTAGCCGAGATTTTATCGCTCTTTAAAGACTCCACAAATGGCGTTAGTTATACAACAAGAAAAATAACGGATGAAGAAACTGTTGTACTGGCATACAAGAAAGCTGATAAAATGTATTGGGCAGATGAAATTAAGTGGGATAGCACCAAAATACTTTTCCAGGCAACAATTGAAAAAAGATGGAATGAGAATGCGGAAAATGAATTAAAAAGAGAAATGGATAAAAGATGGAATGAGGAACCAGCAAAAGAATTAAGACGAGCAATAGAAAAAGAAATGAAAAGCAATCGCAAAAGGTAGACGCTTTACTGCTACTGGCGGCAGTTTTTACTGCCATCTGGGCATTTATTGATTTTTAGGCGGCGGAGCATTACTTGGTGTTTCTTAGCGTCTTAGTGCCTCGTCCATAGGACTCCTTTGGAGTGGTTTGGTTTCCTCACGCAACCTTCAGCTTATACCCCTTGCCGCGTATAACAGCAATTTTTACATTTGGGTCAGCTTCCAGTTTTTTTCTCAGTTTTGATATGAACATATCCAGGCTGCGGCCTACTATTACACCATCATCTTCCCATATCTCTTTTTGCAGCCGGCTGCGCTCTATGGCCTCGTTGGGCGATAAGGCAAAAATGCGCAGCACACGGGTTTCAGTTTTGGTAAGCTCAATAGCTGTTCCATTTATCATCAGCTTACGGGCCTCTGCGTCAAACACCATGGTCCCTAAAGTAAATACATCCGTATCGGGGCTTGCAGGTACATCAGGTGAAGGTGCATCATGTTCACCAGGCAGATCAGTTAGAATCTTCTGCTGCTTAACAGGCTTCAAAAAAATAAACCCAACAACTGCCAGCAATAACAAGGCGCCCAATAAATATCCATTTTTTGCGGTAGTGATAGCTGCTGGTTTAAATTTAATATTAAGCATGTAACATGCTACCGGTTGCTTTCTTCCTTTGCAGGTTATAATATCATCTTTCTTATTTTGTGCAATAGCATATCCATAAGCTACACTGCCATCGGCACAGTTGAGTACATTAACAACATAATTAGCTGCCAGCGGGTCGTTGGCCAGCACACGCTGGGTAGTGTTCACCAGCACTTCGGGTTGAAAAGTAAAGGCATTTTCAAAACTTACCCGGTATTCATTTTCGGCCATTTTTTTTACCGGCAGTACCCTGGATGTGCTGTCGCCGGATTGTAAAAGTAATTCATGCCCGATCTTGCGGAGTAAAACTTCTCTCCTGGCAATATCAAAATCCTCGCTGCCCGACATAGTAAAAGCCACGCATATCAAAGAGATGGACAGGAGTAGTATGAACCCCGACAGGTATTTACGCTTGCCTTGCAGTAAATTTTCTCTTAAAAGCATGTGTCAAAATATTATTTACAAAGTTTACATCAAATATTTACAATCCCGCTGCCGGGGCAGGAAAAATATCAAACTAATTTTGTTGCAGCAACTGTAAAAGGGTGCTAAAATAAAAAAATGCCTTCAACAGATCGATGTTAATTAAACCTGTAAAAAATATGAAAAAAGTCATCTATGCGCTCATCTTACTACTGGTGGTGGTAAGCGGGCTGTTATTTGCCAATCGTGCAACCCAAAATGAAACGGCTAAAAAATCAATGCCCAAGCCACTTACTGCAGCTGAAAAAGAAGCCGAATTGAAAAAATGGGAGGCTACCCCTGCCGGTATAAAATTTAAAGAATGGGAAGTGTCCCCCACAGGTACAAAAGTGCTGGCTGGTATTGATAAAATAAGTAAGCAGGTACGTGATTCCAGCAATATGGAGGCAGTTGTAACGTCTCTTTCGCTTCCGCCAGGCTCACAACTGGGTTTCGGAATGATGATCAGCATCAATGGGGAAGATTATATCCTGAATTTTGGGGCGGGAAAGGCTGCTGAATTAGATCAATTGCATAGCCTGAAAGTAAACGACAAGAATAATCATCAAAAGCCATTTTGTATCGTACGCCCCAAAGTATGCCTATCCGATAGTACAGGGCGATTATGTGGAGCAGGAGGGTAAAGTGCTTTATAAAAGTATCCCCCGCAAAGGCGGTTGCTGAGTAAATAAATACTGCAATACCCTACTGGCACAACCTATCAATAAAACTACTGGCGCCAGTCTTTTCCGCCTTGGGCGGGAGCGACTGGTGTCTATTAATATTAACGGTTTGTAACCGCGGCATGCAATTCAAATATCGAAAATACCTTACAGTAATTAATAAACCAAAGATGTTGCCAGCGCATCCGCTGTTTTGATCATTTCTGTTTCCTGGGCTTTACTGCAAACTACTATCACCTGTACAAGCCCGTTGGTAACACCCGGTAGCGGGTTTTTAAGCTGGGTTAAGGTGGCATAGTTTAATTCGGTATCTATTTTTAATACTTTGTTGTTGGTAAAGTATTTTACTTTTTTGTAAACGTGGTCGCCCAATTTTGCATCGGGCAATATGGTGCGTACATGCGGGTCGGGCGAAAATTTTTGTTTATCCAGCGCCATAAATTTGGCCAGGTCTTTATCAGGGTACTGGTTCAATGTAATTTCTATGCGGCTGAACTCATCCCCGGTTTTACGCAGCATGATCTTTTTTAAAGAAGAATCTTTTACGTACCAACCGGCAGGCATGGTATACTTTATATTGGCATTAAAAACGGTATTTTGCTGGGCAGACATCTTTGTTGCAATAATAACAACGGCAATAAATAACAATAATTTTTTCATAGTTTGTAGATCGATTTAAGTTATTGGGATTCAGTACAGATCACTCATTTTTTGTGTATTGTGGCCTCCGCAGTGCGGGGTAGTTAATACAACATAACGTAATTATTGCAAATTTATTTTCTCTTCTTCACTGGCGCCAGCCTTCCTGACCTGTATTTGATAGTAGCAGGGTGCTGCGAACCAACAAAGGAAAAGACGTCATCTGTATTTATTATTAAAACGAATAGCTAATAGTAAATTCGGCAGCAATTGCGTGAGTTATGTTGTTTCTCATTATCTTATGAGTCAGTAATCTGTTGGTATACGTATTTTCAAAAGAATAACTTTTAGTATGAGAATCATAATCAATGGATTTCATATAGGAAAGAATAAAATTAATATCAGTAGCTGCTTCCCATGCATAAGTATTTTCTATATCAAATTTGTAAATGGGATCAAGTATTGGAAATTCGGTATTACCAATCCAGTAAGTATCTTTAAAAGCTTTACTGATTTGGGGTAAAAATGGGGGAGCAGTGTCCCAGACAATATCCATTTGTTTAGAAATAGAAAATCCTCCACCTGCATTGCGGGTTTTATCGTCAGCATAAATAAGTTGCCCCGAAGTATTGTATGAAAATGACCTTATTCCATTTCCTGAGTTATATACGGATTTTAAAATCAGATCAGCCGTATCTACATTCCACAAATAATCGGTATACCGTTGAAAGATCTGCGGATAATTTGGAAACGGATATGTATTGCCTGTAGTACCACTAATTCCATAAGAAGGATCCCAGGTTCCAACTGTTCCAACATAAGTTCTTCCCCTTGTCCAATTATACGAAAGTACTACACTATCTCCATCATGAACCAAATGGTTATAATCTCTTGTACTGTTAGCCTTTAAATTGACACGGATTTTTGTGATCCCTGTTTTTTTAGATGTTGCAGTATCCCAGTATAAACCAGTAGCAAATGTTTTGGTACCATAAAAATATTCTACACTTGATTCTACCGTATATGGATTGGTGGTGTTTATTTTAATCAGCCTGCCTTCAACATCGTAGCTATAGTTTGTTTTATAATTAAATTTTTCACCGTTGCATGAACTTACCTGGCGGTGTTCAACTTGTTTAATCTGAGTGTTGTTTGACTGAAGCGTAACTGTAATTGTATCAATTGCGCATCCTGCTTTTGCAAAAATTATAATCTTTGATTCTTGGGTTGAAGGCGGTAAAATAACAATGGTGTCCCCTCCTCCATTGGGTAAAGTGGTGTTTTGAGGCTTACTACAGGATATCAGCGAAACTGCAATGATGATGTAAAAAAGTATTTTACGCATAATTATGATATGAGAGAGTTTAGGAAATCATTACATAGTATTGTATGCTACATAATCATATTGGAAGTAAAATAAGAAAAAAATATCATAATAGTCACTTTTTGCTTTTTTGCATTGTTGGTAAGCCGCTTAACCAATTTGCCCTCACTGGCGCCAGTCTTTCTCGCCTCGGGTGGGAGCGACTGATGTCTTCGCCGCCGCCTGGGTTTCAACTAACGGTGTATACATTGCAACCTTCAATTCACCGCTCCCAAAGAGTCCTATGGACAGAGAAAAAGAGAAAAGGAGTTTTCGCAGAGCATCTCTGCGCAAACCGCTGCATCTCCTTCTCTCTGCGGTGGCTGCTCTTGCTTCAATTAGAAAGAATTTATAAAACAGCCACAAAGCCTCCGAAGCTTTATATTTGTTGTAACCTTAATCCAACACCAAACTCATGATCAACTTAAAAAAAACTTACCTGTTATTGCTGCTTTTAGCTTTTATTGGTTTTGGGTGCACACAAAATAAAACTGATAAAAGCAAGATAGAAGATGCCTGCAATAAATTTATGGCCGGCAGGATAGCACTGGAAGAAAAGGGGGATAGTTCCTTACTGCAATCTGTTACTGAAGATTCGCTATTTAAATTCATCATGCTTAACGAACAGTATATAAAATTGCTGAATGCTCCTGTCAGCAGCCCCGACCTTCATATTTATCCTCAAAAAGTAGAGATACAGGGCAATTGTGCTACCTGCTTAATGAGCGGCATGGAATATTACCAGATCCACTTGTGCAGGTATGGTAACGACTGGAAGGTAAACGGAGAAAATGGGAGACGCATCACTCCTGAAATGTTTGTAAAAGTGCTGCAACAAATAGCGGATCAAAAAATATTTACTAAAGAAAGACCGGCCAGGGATTCGGTGTTTGTTATTGTAAATGCTTTTTTTACCACGGTAAAACAATTCTTTAAAGATCAGCGGACGGATTCGTTGCAACAGTTGTGCAGCGATGCATCAGTAAGTTTTATTAAACGGTTGTATGCTTATGCAAAAATAAGAGCAGGCTTAAAGCCTTTGCTGGAGGAAATGGAGAAACCCAATTATCTTTCAGCCGATGTTAAATTTGAGAACGACAAAGCAGTGTATAAATTTTACGATGAAGAAACCACCATTCTGCTTCAAAGGACTGAACATGCTTATATCATCACCGGCTTTAACGGCACAGAATCAAGATACATTAATGAAGTACAGATCAATCAGCACTACACCGACCTGTTAAGAGCATTGAAATTAATAAGGCCAAAACAATACCGGGATAAAGCGTTTAAATAAGTTCAGGTGTTCACCGTCGCCTGAGCTTTAACCAAGGACGTTTAATAGCTGACAATGGTAACGAATAAAGACAAAGCAATGCAAACAATTAATAAAAGAGATTTTTTTATCGAGTTCGGGGATAAGGATCATGCGATTGCCTATTTTTCGGGTATCATCAAAGATACCAGGACCACCACCTTATTAACGATCAAAAATTTAACCACGCAGGAATTAGACTGGCAGTATCAACAAGGTTGGAATACCATTGGCGCCCTGCTTTTGCATATCGCCGCAGTGGAACAGTATTTCTGCATCCGCTATGTAGACAACCGGGAATTGACAGAACAGGAAAATACGGAGCTAACGCCGGCATTGGATATGGGTATTCATATACCTTCTCTCATTACAGGAAAAGGTATCAACCACTATATTGACGCACTGCTTGCTTCCAGGCAAAAATTATTGGTAGCATTTGAAAATATCAATTTTGAGCATTTTGCTACAACTTTTGAAAGTAAAGATTATGGTGGAGAATGCAATGTAGCCTGGCTTTTGTATCACATGATGGAGGATGAGAATCTATCACAGGGGGCAGATCAGTATGATAAAGAAATTATTCCTTTCCAAAAATGCGCTTTGAATATTTTTTGCAGCCGTCTGGGCTTTGGTCAACGGCGTATCCATCGCAACCTTCAGTTTACTGTACTAAAAACTATAAAGCGATAAATACTGTAATCCAAAACGGGCTCAAACAAACGTATCATTAACCGGCAGCAACAAATGCTATTCTGAAAATGATGTTATATTAGCTGTATCAATAAATATTATTATCACGATGTTAGAAGATATCGAAGACCTGGAATTACTGGCCTCCATGCGTACAATCGATCAGTCTGAACCGGTTGAACTGTACACTAAAGTTGCCGGTGAATTACATGCCAGCAACAGGCACAATTATATTACAAGGGCAAATTTTATTCGGGAGCAACTGAACGGGAGAGAAGGGGAGGAAATATTTGACAGATTCCGGGAAGATTGGGGTATATGGAACTTTGATGAGGGTATTTTAACAGTGGAGGATTTTAAAAGAGGCTTTTTATGGCGCTTCAGAGATCATACAACATCATGGTGCGATAATCAAAAAGCAAAAGCATGGTTCCTCACTTCTCCCGAAGCGCTGTTTGTGAGGCGATATGAATTCTGGATTTGTGATAATGGATTTGACGAATGTATTGAAGTAAGGGAAGGCAGTTATAAAGAAATACTTTTATCGCTTTTAAAAGATGGCGATTATGAAGTTTTATGCAGTCCTGTTTTTACAAAAAGCGAACTGACAGATTTTATAAAAACATACCCGAAGGAAAATGGCGATTATGAAATTGACGACATAATAGAAATGTACATAGAAGGAAACCCCAACTATGAAACCTAGTGCTATTTCACAGTAGAGTTGAATGCTAAATTATTACCAGTGAATTACATTGAAAAACTTCGCTGCCGTCTGGGCTTTGACCAACGGCGTATATATCGCAACCTTCGATTTACCGCAGAGAAAAAGAGAAGCAGAGGTTTACGCAGAGACGTTCTGCGTAAACTCATTATCTCCTTTTCTCTATCCTTAGGACTCCTTTGAAGCGGTAGCTGCCTCATCTTCAATCAGAATAGTTAGTAAAACAGTAATAAAACCTTACCGTTCAATAACTGCCACCTACATTTCAATAAATCAATGCTGCTTTATTACAGCTAGAATATTGTATGATCTATCTTCGTCACACTACATCAGTACAAAAGATAAAATACAATGAAATACGCTTTACTTGTTTTTCTTTTTGGTTGTTCTCTTTCGCTTGCAGCGCAGCAAAAGCGGCTATATACAACTGCAGAACAGGAAAGGATATTGAAGCTCCTGGATTCAACGCATGATGAGCTGGTAAAAGTGGTGAGTTCGCTTAAGGAAGCACAATTCTTTTTTCATGTTGATAGTATTACCTGGTCGGCAAATGATATTGTGGAACATTTGGGGCTTATTGACGAAGGATATGTAAGGGAACTATGGTTTACGCTGGCACAACCGTCGTTTCCTGAAAGTTACCTGGACTCTGTAAAAGGAGGTGATGAAGCAGCACTGGCCTATGCCACGCAGCCGGAAAAAGGAAAAGCAAGAGGCACCAACCTGCCGCGAAACAGGTATTGCAATAAGCAAACCTGTGTACGGGTATTCTCCGAAGCCAACGACCTTGCCAAAGAATTTTTCACTGCCAATGCATCCAAAGATCTTAGGAGGTATTTTATTTTCAGGATGTCTAATGGCGTACGTACTTACAAGGACGCATACCAGTTGGGTTTACTGCTGGTGGCGCACCGCATGCGGCATATCACGCAACTGAAAAAGATCATGGCAGATGCAAGGTTTCCTAAATAAAATATTATTTAATCCTTTTACCATCGCCTGGATACAGAGCTTTGTTGAAGTATGACCAACGGCGTAAATATCGCAACCTTCATTTCACCGCAGAGAAAAGAAGAAAAAGAGTTTACGCTGAGTATCTCTGCGAAAATCTCCGTTGCTCCTTTTCTCCCCGGTGGCTGCTCCAGCTTCCATCAAAAATATTTTTCAAAACAACAGCCTGGCTACCACTACTCCAAATTGAGTATAAAAAATCCAACTGCACCGGTTTAGTTTTGATCCTGTAATTAAACTATAAATTCTAAACCAATGCGGATATCTACACTATTCCTCGCAATGTTATTGTTATTTACTGTTTGCAATGTATCGGCACAGCATGTAAACACAAAAAAAGAAACACCGCTGGCAGTTTTGCCCTTTAGTAAAGGAACCTGGAGCTTTACAAACAGGCCCAACCTGAGTTACACTAATTTTAAAAGCCAGGTAAATGGCAATCCCAAAAGCTCTGACTTTCGTATAGACCCCAGTTATTTTTTCATAGATGGTTTTGCGGTAGGCATAGATGCACGTATAGGCGGCAATTCCAGCAAGAATGCAAAATCAAAATACAGTTCGTGGCAGGCAAATTTCACCCTGACTTATGGAAGAAAGATCACCGACAGGATAGGCGCTTACATCAAAGCATTTGCCGGTCCGGGCCACAGCAAAAGTGAATTTGATATCAGCACGCTGGGCAACAATCCGCAAAAACTAGACGCAAAATATTTTGAAGCCAAAGGATTGATCGGTTTCCCTATATCATTGGATGCAGGCAGTGCTGCGTGCTTAACACCTTATTTTACGTACGACTATTACAAAACCAATACAGAAACCAACAAGTTCACCGATAAATCCATTGCCTTTGGTTTTAAACTGGAAAGTTATATCGGTAAGGATAAAGTGGCGAATGGAAAATTGAGCCAGGATTTTTCGAATACGGCATACCGTAAGGGGTCGCATTTTCTTGAATTCAATACCCTGGCCGGTTATTCATCTGATAAACGCCAGCAAACACAGATAGGCAGCAATACCCTCATTGCTCCGCAGTTGATAAAAAGCACCAATATAGGTTTGGGATATAACTATTATGTAGTGGATAATGTGGCAGTGGGCCTGAATATTAATTTGAACAGTACTAAAATGGGTTACAAAGGAACTACCCCCAGTAAAACAACCAGCTTCATGATCACACCGAATGTTACAGTGAATGCACCGGTTAGTGGTGCAGCACACAACCTGTTTTTGCAGGCGGGATACGGTTTCGGTAGCTACAAAGAACCAAAGAAAAAACTGACTGACCTGAGCATAAAGGCCGGCTACAATATTTTCATCGGCAAAGTACTGACACTTACACCAAAGATCGGGTACGAGCAACAGAAAGGAAAAGTACCATCCGGTATTTCAGGTATTCCTTACACCAATTCCGGCATAGTAGCTGAAATGGGCGTAAGAACCTGGTTGAACTTTTGGAAATGGTGATTCACCGCAGAGAAAAGGAGGTGCAGAGTTTTACGCAGCATATGTCTGCGTAAAACTCCTTCGCCGACGTCTGGGCTTTGACCAACGGCGTATATGTCGCAACTTTCAATTCTTCTCTTCGGTTGATTGCTCAAACTTCAACAAGCACATCCTTTAAAACAGCCATAAAACTTTCATTAAACACCACAAAAATCATCACTGAATAGAAGTGATCAACGTACTCCCATACTTACTTTGAGTCTTGATAATACCAACACCCGGTGCAAACCATTCAGTAACGGTCATATTGATGGGAATACCGATGCCTGCAATTTTTGTAACCAATTTTTCATTACAGGTTATTTTGATACAGTTCCACGTGCCTGCTGCAGAAGTAATACTTTCAGTGCCACCCACCACACGATTGGTAACACTGATCTCCATATTGGTTTCCATACCGCCATTCATTTTATAATTCATTTTAAAATTGCCATCCTTTAATTGATCGCCTTCCTTCATAGCAGCAGGGTATTCTAAAAATTCCCCGGAAACAGTGGCAGTGGCATTGTCCATTTGTTTCAGCTGGGCTTCGTTCAACATCATTTTCATATTCATCAGCAAAGCGCCGCCGGTGCATTTAATTTCATTTTCTCCTTTATTGATAGATCTGCCCTTGCCATCAAAAAATTCTGTGCTGATATGTGCCGTGGTGCTGCCGCCTGCAGTTTTAAGGCCGCTTACATTCCATACCTGTTTACCATCTTCCTTATCTTTTTTATTGTAGATGGTCATTTCAATACGCTTGTTGTTTTGCAACAGCAGGTAGTTACTGCAGTTTTGTGCGTTGGCAGTAAAAGCAGTGGCGGTAAAAATGCCTGCTGCTAAAAATATTTTTTTCATGTTGTATTATTTTGGGTAAAACTAAAAACTAATCCCCGGCGGATAAGAACAGAATTAGCCCGAGGATGCTCCCGGTTATTAATTGGTTTAAGAGTATCGGTTGCAATAAAAAAAATCTTCCCTTCGCCGCCGTCTGGGCTTTGACCAACGGCGTATATGGGGAGGATTACACTGCGAAAATCTCTGATTCTTCTTTTCTCTGCGGTAGATTGCTCAAGTCTCAATCAATACATCCCTCGTCACTGCAACATATAGCTGCTACAAAAAAATAATCTTCCCATACCGTGTTCAACCCCGGTTGAGAAGATTATATAAGAAACGATCAAGCTATAAAACAAGTACCCAATACCATTATTTAAAATCGGCAGCCGAAGGCCTTGAACCGATGCCACGCTTGCTGGTTGTTTTCACCAGCTCATTGCCGTTGAAAACATAGCCGGTGATATGCCAGGTGGTGATCAAGCCATCTGTATTAACACCCCAGGTATACCAGGTGTTGGCGCTGTTTAATTGTGCAGGCGTTTTAAGGGCGCTGCCACCGGTTCCTGAACAATCCCACATGCCATCGTTGCCGGCAAGTTCATCCATAAAAACTTTTTTCTTACCACCGCTCAATGCATCGAGAAATGGTTTGTCTTTTGCATTTCTTGCAGCCATCACTGCATCATATTGTTTGCCACCGGCCAACGCGGTATAATCAGCCAGTTGTTTTTGTTTATCAAAATCGTATTCCACATTGTAAATGGTAACTGTTACTTTGCTTTGTAATCCCAACGACTGCACGGTTTTTAATCTCTTCTGCATGTCTTCTCCCGAACTCTTTGCCACACCTGCTGAAACCATATCCAGTTGTTTGCCATTGGAAAGATCTTCAAACCATACATTACACCTCATTACATCCTGCTCCAGGTCGCGGCGCAATTTTGAAAGACGGGCGAGTGCATAATACTCCGTTACATAAGCGGTCACTTCATCCAGTGTTAATTTTTTTTCTACAGGTTCACTAAAGCCTGCATCTTCCTTGAATTTTACTTTAAAAGTTTGTGCAGCAGCATTGGGCGATTTAGAAAAATTACTGATAGCCTGTATACAGGTATTAGCCCTGTCCGAAGCAGCCGAAGCCCACTGCGATTCTGCTTCTCCTTTTTCAAAAGGTTCCCTGTTCAGCTGGCCAAGGTAAGAAGCGCTTTCTTCAATTTTGCTTACCAGCATAAATGAAGGCGGGGTTTGCGCCTGTAATGTTGCTGAGATAAATATAGTTGTAAGAACCAGTAACGATCTCCAATACTTTTTCATATAATTTGTTTTATTGTTGATGATTGATAGTGCAAACCTATACCGCAAAAACAGTGTTTTTGACCCCATTCTATTACTGGCGGAAAATGGAGAAAAAGTGGTGGGGAAGGGTTTAAATACGGCATGAAAGAGGTCTCCGAAAAGATAAAGAAAAGGAAATACATTTATCTGCGCTGCAAGATCTCAGCTGCTCTTTTCTTTGCCCCTGTGATTATTTTGGAGTGGTAAATGCTCATGACTCAACCAGGATGCTCTTTGTCACCACGTAGGTTTTCACCAATGGCGTAGCATAAAATGCAGCTGATACATACCTCGTTGTAGCTTAAAAAACTCCGTAGTGCTGAGGATTATTTTTTCAGGTAGGTCCTCCGGTAGTAAGTACCACCATTGCTGCTGGTCATAGCTTTTTCCCAGGTAAGATTGGTACTGGTAAAAGTAGTAAGTGTAACATTGCCCCATTGAAAACCGGAGATCAGTAATTCGGTATTGGAGATCAGCTGGTATGGTGTAGTTCCTACCGGGCCACCTTCATAAATGGTGACGTTGCCATTGGCCTGGAAATCATAATAATCATTAGGTGTGCCATAATAAATACCAGGAATAGGAATGGTACCATCGCTGAAAGCAAAATTTTTTACAACAATTGAATCTTTTACAACCTGCCATTTGCCAGGCAGTGAAGCACTGGAACCGCCGGAACTAAGTATACCCGGTGTGGGATCTTTTTTGCTGCAACCGGCCAGCAACATAAAAAAACAAAGAAGGTTAAGCAGGAACAGGTTTTGTTTCATACAAGGGTATTTAATGAATGCAAGCTAACAAATCCTTGCCATAAATCCTCACCGACGCATGGCTGCTTTTTCAGCAAGGCAGATGATCCTTCGTTCATAATTTGATAACATTGCCAATGCAACGGGGCAACAGGATGTGTTGTCAGCCGGGAAAAAATAAAATGAAAAAGATCCTTTTATCACTTTGCCTTATGGCCATTTTTACAGCCTGTTCAAAATCAACAGATCAAACAGCAATGATGCCACCGGCGCTTGAAAAAGTTATTGCAGATAACAGCAACTGTATATGCGAACCTTTTATAGATCAATATCAATGGAGAGGGCAGGTGGTATACCTGCTGGCTTATAAAGGACCAACCTGTAACTGGATACCGGGCTATTTTGATAAAGATGGCGTAGTTATCACTATGCCTGCCGGCTATACACTGGATAATTTTTTGCAGGAAAGTTCCTTTACCAAAGCCGTATGGAAATGCGGGCAAAACTGAGTTGATAAAAAAAAATCTCTGCGCAAAACTCTTTTTCTCCTTTTCTCAGCGGTAGTTGCTCATTGCCCAAAGCAAACAATTTTCGAAACAAAAACATAAATTTAACTATAACAAAAGCAAAGATATTAAAATGATGATCAATTGACTGCGCCAAGATTATTCCATATCAGCGAAGACCCCGGCATTAAGGTTTTTAAACCCAGGCCATCACCATCTTATTTTGAAGCTATCAAAGGCGATGTGGTGTTTGCAATTGCAGATACGTTATTACATAATTACCTGTTGCCAAGGGATTGCCCGAGAGTAACTTTTTACGCAAACAACAATACTGCGCAATCTGACAAAGAAAAATTTTTCGGCACCAGTCCGGCAGACTTTGTAATTGCAATTGAAGAAAAATGGTATTCAGCAGTGCAGCAGGCAATATTGTATTGTTACGAATTTGCGCCCGGTAATTTTAGTTTACTCGATAACGGAGCCGGATATTATATTTCTTACACAACAGAAACCCCGGTTGCATGCTGTACTATAACTGATATTTTAAAAGAACTGCAGGCTAGAAAGGTGGAATTACGTAGGATGGATACACTCTGGCCATTAGCACGCCAGGTATCTCAATCCACATTGCAGTATTCATTGATCCGCATGCGGAATGCACTGCCAGAAGAAGCTGTACTTTAGTAAATACCTGCAACAACAAATTTGCGTTACAAAAAGTTAGTTCTTTGGCGTAACTTAATTGTTTCAATACAAAAATCCCTCGTTTTCAGAATGATGAAGCACATAATATATATCCTGCTTTTATTCTTCCTGGTTTCATGTGGAGATGATGTGATAAGAGAACCTCATTCTTTAGCCTATGATTCGACATCTTTTAATGCTTTGGCAAATAAGATCATCAAACAAAATTCTATATTTGAAATGGATGATCTGAAGAGGCATTATAAAAAAATCAATAAGGTTAATGTGCGCTATTCAAATGGGAATGATGCTGGTGATACTGCTTGTGCCGATCTTTATACGGTAATAGATTCTTTAAAAATTGATAAAGCCCTGGTTTTTGACCTTAAGAGAGACCTGGAAAAAACTACTTTAAGGGAGTTTTACAAATCAAATGATTCCATATTGTTTCGCGTAGACGGCCTTTTAGGCACTTCCTGGGGTTTCTTTTATTCTAAACGCCCACTTAATAATACTACATCATTTACTTTTACGGATTTTTTGATTGAAAATATTGAGCGTGTAAACGCCCACTGGAAAAAAGTAGCTATTCATCCATAAAACAAACGAAGTACAACAAGATCATTCGACATTGCGTTTGATGTTATGACCACACCCAGTAACTTTGTTTTGATGCCAATAATACACAGAAAAATAAATGTTTCAACAGTTCAAAAATAAATTCCCGCTGGGCAACGATAAATGGAACAATTACAGTAATTGTTTTAACGAACTTAAAGTTGCAGCAAAGACCACGCTTTTAAAAGAAGGGCAGGTCTCTAAAAAATTATTCATTATTGAAAAAGGCTGTATCCGTGCATGGTTCAACAACAACGGAAAAGATATTTCTTTCCAGTTCTTCTTCGAGAACAGCGTGGTTTCTTCGGTGGAAAGTTTCAGGAAAAGTATCCCGAGTCCTGTTACACTCGAAACGATCGAACCGAGCACTATCTGGTGGATACATAAAAAGGATTGGGACAGGATCGTTGAAGAAATGATGGATACTCCTGCGCTGAGGAGTATGTTCCTGGATGCCACTTATGAACGTACCTACCACTATATGCAGCATTTCTTTTCATCTATTAAAGACACACCACAGCAACGCTACATTAACCTTATAAAAGAAAAACCGCAAATTGTTAAACGCATTCCCCAGCATTATATCGCTTCTTATTTAGGCATTACCACCGTTCATCTCAGCCGTATCAAGAACAAAATATACAAAGAAAAGAAGGGGTGATTTAATAACAAATGTTATTGCTGCCGCTTTTGCTGCATTTTAGTTTTGCAGAAATTAATGTTGATGAAAGCAGTAATAATTTTCGACCATCCTTACGGTCCGCAGGCATCAGAAAATGAGCTACACAACCGTTCATTTTCGGCTGCCGTATATAAAAAAGTGAAAGAAAGTATTGAGGCAGTGGGAGGGACAGTGGACCTGATCGACCTGCGGGCAGATAATTTTAACCCGGTACTTTCCAGGCAAGATCTTGTAGCCTGGCGTACGCAGCCATTTGTGGATGAACAGACCGATGATTATTTCCGCCGGTTGATGAATGCAGATAAGATCATTTTCATCTTTCCCATCTGGTGGGAAAGCATGCCGGCTTCCACTAAAGGCTTTTTGGATAAAGTACTGGCAAAAGGGCGTTTGAGTTCGGGCGACCTGGCAACGCTTAAAAAGAAGAACCCGGAAATTTATGTAATGACCATATCGGGAACACCCACCATTATTTACCGTTGGTGGTATGGCAATCCTGTTGTAAAAATATTCAAGCGGGGCACGTTCAATAAGATCGGGTTAAAGAAATTTCACTGGATCAACTTCAATGCTGAAGAACGGAAACTGGAAGGAAGAATAAAAATGCTGGGATCTATTCCCGGAAAACTGAAATAAATATTAAAATGCAACTGTTCTCGTTGGTAAAGCCGTAAATTGCCTGTATGAAAGACCTGTTTTAAAACAGGTGATATTTTACCCATCAGAAAGTATGTATAATAACGACCATAACTATCACAACACTACAAGAAGAAGATTCATCACCAACGTATCAATTGCAGGAGCGGCTTTTTTATTGAACCCTTTTGCTACTTTAGGCGCTGATGACCGGGAGCTGAAAATAAAACAGCTGTTATCAAAAACGATAGGCATCGACACCCATAATCACATGGATGTACCTTTCAATACAGAAGAATTCAAAGGGCAGCAATATAACTTGGCCAGTGAACTGACCGCTTCGGGACTTACTGCTATCTGTATGACCTTTTGTGTGGACCGCCCGAAATTGAATAAGGAAGGAGAAGCATACCAACGCTTTATTACAAGCCTTGATGAAATGGATGAAATGCTGAAGGCCAATAACCTGTCCCGCGCTTTAAATTATAATGACCTGAAAAAAACACGGAAAGAAAATAAGCAGATCGTTATTCAATCGGTGGAAGGAGCACATTTTATAGAGGGAAAAACGGAAAGGATACAAACTGCATACAACAGGGGACTAAGACATTTGGGATTGATGCATGATGGACAGACCACCCCTGCCATGGGAGATATTTATACTGATCCACCACAATACGGAGGACTCACCCGGGATGGTGTTGATGTAATTAAAGAATGCAACAGGTTGGGCATTCTTGTTGACCTTGCTCATTGCAGCAATGATGCGATCAACAAAGCCCTTGAGATATCCACCAAACCAATGCTGATATCGCATACGGGATTGAATACACAATTGGGAACAAATGAAAAGATGGCCAAAATGATGTTGCCAAGGCTTATCAGCAAAGAGCAGGCGAAGACATTTGCTGCAGCGGGTGGTGTTATTGGTGTGTGGACACATCTTGCAGATACAGCACTCGACTATGCAAAGAATATCCGTGCATTAGTAGATGTAGTGGGTGCAGAACATGTATGTATCGGCACAGATAGCAAAATGGCGCCGCCGGCAAATACTAATGACCGTTTCGGAAAAAAGACCAATCAAAGCTGGGAGAATGCAAAGGAAGGTTTCTTTTACACAGTGGTGGATGCATTATTAAGATCCGGCTTTACCGAAAAGGAAATACTGCAAATAGGCGGCGGAAATTATTGTCGCATATTCGATAAAGCAACAACTGTTCAATAAGCATACCTGCATAGCCGTTTCAATATAATATCTCTTGATAATGACAAATACAGTTATCACATTAATAAAAACAGAAAAAGAACACCTGGAATTATTCTTCCAGTTCCAGCTGGATAAAGAAGGCAGTTATATGGCGGCTTTTATGCCAAAGGATACTAATGACAAGGCTGCTTACATAGAAAGGTATGCCGGGTATTTGCTGGATGCTACAAAAAACATGTGCACCATAAAAGTAAATGGTGTAATTGCCGGCAGCATTGGAAAATTTATAATGAACAACGAAGCATGGATCACTTACTGGATAGACCGGCCATTTTGGGGGCAAGGGATCGCCACTGCAGCATTGGAAGATTTTTTGAAAATTGAAATCACACGGCCGATTTACGCAGGTGTGGCATTTGATAATCAGGGTTCGCAAAAAGTGCTGGAGAAATGTGGCTTTGTAAGGATAGCAGCGGATAAAGGATTTGCCAATGCACGACAGGCGGAAATTGAAGAGTATATTTATAAACTTGCAGACTGATTTTTATAAACCAACAATGTTGCAGGTAAACCGGATCAATATGCCGCAATCTGAACTACAAAGCGATATAGAAGAAATGGTTACCCGCTTGCTGGCGATGGCCCGGGATATGACCTGGAATAAAATATCCGACAACTGTAAATTCATCTTGTCGGAAATTAAGGACAGCACTGATGCCTTTTATGCGCAAAAAAGAAAGCAGAAAAAGGAAAACGATCTAAAGACGCCCGTTACGCTGCAGGAACAAATGCCAGCCCTCCAAAAGTTGTATGAAGATCTGTATGATATCAACCTCCATATTTACAGGACTACAAAAGAATACACTGTTATCGATATCCGTTATTATTTAAAATCTTCTTTAGATGAAGCATACCGGCAGCAGGTATTGCAGAATAAACCAATGCTGCATTGTAAAGTATCTACACCTAACTGGTTAAGCGATAAAAACGAAAAATTTGATATTAACTGGGAGCGTAAAGAATGGCTGATAAAATGGAAAATGTATTGGATGAGACAGCGGTTATTTTAACGCAGCGTAAAGGAATTTTCGTAGTGTATCTCTGCGAAAACCTCTGCTTCTCTTTTTCTCTGTCCATAGGACTCTTTTGGAGCGGTGTCTGCTCTTCTGCCTACAAACTGTTACCAACTCAATTAAATTTTTGTTCCTACCTTCAACACTCCAATCACCACAATGGACAACGACTTCCATTATACATTGATCAAACCACATGCTTCACTCGCCGATTTCGTGGAAGGTTTCGGCATGTTCCATACTGACAACGGCGAAGCCAAGGAAGTTGTAGTGATACCCGACGGAAGAGTAGACCTGTTCTTTGTTCGTAGCGGAACTGAACCCTTCCGCATTACATTAACAGGATTGGAAACGGAGCCAAAACAAAGAAGTATCCCTGCACAAACAACTTTCTTTGATATCAATTTTAAACCGTTGGGCGTAGAGTATATCCTGCAAACATCTATTGCCGATATTGTGAACAGGGCTAAAAACCTCTCCAGCGATTTCTGGAATTTTGCGGAAGCAGACCTGGAGAATTTCGAAACATTCCAGCTAAAAGCAGCCCAAAAGATAACCGCATTGTTACCGGTAGCAATTGATGAAAGAAAACGCAAACTGTTTGAACTGATCTATGCTTCCAATGGTGAAATGCCTGTAAAAGAACTTTCCGAAAAAGTATTCTGGAGCAGCCGACAGATCAACCGTTATTTTAACCAGCAGTTTGGATTATCATTAAAAGCTTATTGCAATATCCTGCGCTTCAGGGTATCGCTGGAGCATATAGCCAAAGGCAAACTTTTCCCTGAACTCAATTTCACCGACCAGAATCACTTCATCAAAGAGATCAAAAAATTCTCCGGCGTGGTGCCCAAAGAATTATCCAAAAACAAGAACGGCCGATTTGTACTATTATCCGTGTTGAAACAAAAATAGTTTTGCACCAGTAAAACTAAATTTTAAAAACATGTTGACAGATAATAAAACGATCGCAATAGTGGGTGGCGGCCCCGGCGGGCTTACTTTAGCAAGATTATTACAATTAAAAGGCGCTACCGTAAAAGTATACGAAAGGGATTTTAACGAGAATGCCCGGCTGGTGGGTTCGCCATTGGATATGCACGAAGAATCTGGACTGGCGGCCATACGCAAGGCTGAATTGATGAACGAATTCAAACAATATTACCGTCCCGGCGCCGACAGGATGCTGATCATGAATGAACAGGCAGAGATATTGTACAGTGATCATGATACCAAGCCTGAAGAGAATTTTGGCAATGCACATTTTCGCCCGGAGATAGACCGTGTGCCCTTGAGGAGAATGCTGCTGGCATCGTTACAACCGGGAACCGTGGTATGGGACAGCCATTTTACCAGTATGGAAAAGCAGGGCGAAGGCTGGCTGCTGCAATTTAAAAACGGCACAACAGCTTATGCAGATATAGTGATAGCAGGAGATGGGGCTAATTCTAAAATTCGTACATACGTAACCGGTATAAAACCTTTTTACTCCGGTATACTGATGCTGGAAGGGAATGTAAACCATGCCGACAAAGCTGCACCACATATGCACGCACTGGCAAATGGCGGCAAGATAATGGCGTTCGGAAATGAAAAGGATATACTCCTTGGCCAAAAAGGTAATGGCGACCTGGGATTTTATGCCAGTTTTAAAGCAGGCGAGGATTGGGCTAAGACCAGTGGCCTGGACCTTAACCATAACAAACAGGTATTGCAATGGTTTAAAACAACCTATCCTGAATGGAGCCCGGTTTGGTACGAACTGTTTGAAAATGCTGCCATACCTTTTATTCCACGGCCTATTTACTGCATGCCGCTGGATCAAAACTGGGAGGCATTGCCCAACCTCACCCTGATAGGCGATGCAGCACATGTAATGCCGCCCTTTGCAGGCGAAGGCGCCAATATGGCCATGCTGGATGCATTGGAACTAAGTGAATGTTTAACTGAAGGCAACTACAAAGATGTACAATCAGCCATTGGTGCTTACGAAATAAAAATGCGTGCAAGAGCCGCTCTTGCTGCTCATGAATCACTCGAAAATGGCGAACGCATGCACTCATCAACAGCATTAGATACTATGCTGGAATTTTTCAGCGGCCACTAACTGGGTTTACCGCAGAGAAAAGGAGTAGCAGAGTTTACACAGAGCATGTCTCTGCGTAAACCTCATTTTCTCTTTTTCTCTGTCCATAGGACTCCTCTGGAGCGGTTTATTCTGCTACGATCTTAAAAGAGCTGGCTATCTGAAGTAAAACCTGCAAGAAGAAAAAAAATGTATTAAATTCGGTTGACAGTAATAAGTTTTGCTGCTAAAAAACATGAACAACACCAGAATATTCAAAACCTCCTTTGCAAGTGTATATCCGCACTATGTTGTAAAAGCAGAAAAAAAAGGCCGCAGCAAAGCCGAGCTGCACGAAATTATTTTTTGGCTCACAGGGTATAATGAAAAATCCTTGCAAAAGATCATCGACAATAAAACTGACTTTGAAACATTTTTTGCCAAAGCGCCACAGATCAATCCCAATGTATCAAAGATCACCGGTGTAATTTGTGGTTACCGGGTGGAAGAGATAGAAGATAAACTGATGCAGCAGATACGCTACCTGGATAAGCTGGTAGATGAACTGGCGAAAGGTAAAGCCATGGATAAGATATTAAGAAAGTGATCTTTGAAAATATCAACTGCTTACTAATAACTTGCTTCAACATGAATATTGAAATAATCACCGAACCGTTGCAGTTAAATATCTATGGTTTTTCCGGCATTGCAGTAAATAACGAGTATGCAAAAACTGCTTTCAGTTTAATGGACCGGATGTGGAAGATCGTAAAGACGAACAATTTAAAAAATAAGGGGATGAATATCTGGGTATACGAACCCGGTAACAGTGTTTTTGCAGGAGTGGAATTGATTGATAAAGCAGGATCGGAAATGGGGCTGGAAAGAAAGGACATCACTTTATCAAAATATGCTTATTACAAACATATTGGCCCTTATCATTTAATAAAACAGTCCGGGCAAAGCATGACTGCTGAATTAAAAGCAAAAGGCTACGAGACCGTTCTTCCCTATATTGAAATTTATGGGCATTGGACCAATGATGAAAGCAAACTGGAGACGGAATTGCTGATGAGTTTAAAATAAATTAATATCACCATTGTAGAAATATAAAAAGTAAAGGCCGTATCAAACGGCCTTTACGCATCATTCACCCTTATTTTAATGTCCCAGTATTGCTCCTAACAGAATACCTGCTATTGCACCTACTGCCAAACCTTTGCCAAATGATTTTGACTTTTGTTGTCTTTCCATTTCGGCTTCTCTTATTTTACGATCCCTGTCGAACTTGTTCAGCGAACGGTCATTACGGTAATCGCTGATCCTTTTATCGTAGTCATGATTCATGCGGTCGTAGGCTTCCTGGCGCTCCCGATCGTTGTTGCGGTCGTAACTATAATCTTTCGATTTGCTCCAGTCATCTTTTACCTGTACAGCCTGGTAACGGTCATCCTGCTTATTAAAACGGTCGTTCCTGTTTTGTGCCGATGCAGCACTGATAGAAAAAACCGCGATTGCAATTATTATTAACTTTTTCATTGTTTTATATTTTAATAGTTTAAAAATTGATTAACGGTGCATATTACCAGTGTGCATCATGACCGTTTGATCTGCTTTTGCCTTTCTGACTTTTAGCGTATTCAAATTCCACCTGGTCGATCTCTTTTTGTTTCTGCATTTGCAAAAACTGGATCTGTTTGGTTTTTTCCCTGCCGCTTAAACGCCTGTTGCTTTTTACAGCAGCAATTTTTTTGTCATACTCTTTGTTGATCTTTTCGATCTTGGCTTGTTTTTCTTTTAAAGAAAAATAGTTGTCGTTAAAACCAACCGCTTTGTCAAAAGCATAATGTTCATCGTGATCATTGCTTATCATTTTATCGTTGTTATAAGCAATGTTTTTGTCGTTGTGAGATTGAGCAGCAGCAAAACTTACTGTACCGGCTGCAAAAACTAACATGGTAAAAATCTTTTTCATAATTGTAATTTTTAAAAAGTGATTCAATGTATATAAGATGTTGTATGGAGAATTTCGTTTAAAATGGGTAGTGCCGTTACGTCGCAGGATAGAGCGTTTTCGTCGCAGGATTTGGTATAAGGACGGAATAGGGAAAAAGCAGCCTTCGGAAATGGCTGAAAATCAATGCATATTTGTTTTATCTTGGGTAAAAAAGTGCATGAAAAAATGGAAGTACATATTATTAGTAGTAATAGTGGTAGCCATTTTGTATTTCCTTCGCGGCAGCGAGTTTACCAAAAATACCAGCAGCTATATTTACAGTTTGCCTTTTAAAAAAGGCACTAGCCACCGGGTGGTGCAGGGATATGGCGGCTTGTTTTCGCATAAGCATATTGCGGCGCTTGATTTCAGTATGCCTGAAGGGACACCGGTGCTGGCAGCAAGAGAAGGAACGGTATATGCTTACAAGGACGACAGTAACGAGGGCGGTATATCAAGCTCGTACGAAAAAAAAGCCAACTACATTATCATACAACATAGTGATGGCAGCTATGGTTGTTACTGGCATTTAAAACACAACGGCGTTGTAATTAAAAAAGGAAAAGTTAAGGAAGGACAGTTGATCGGATATAGCGGCAGTACCGGTATGGTTTTGCAACCACACCTGCATTTTTCTGTAAAAACAAGATTGAATTATGCAATGAATTCTTTTATACAGACCAAATTCAATACAGCTGATGGAGTAGCAATTTTAAAAGCGGGCAATAGTTATGAAAGTGTTACCACAGAAGTAGAGTAGAACAATTGATAAACTTTCACTATCTTGGTTCGTACATAAACCCTAAAAACATGAAACAGTTATTCTTCGCCAGCCTGTTGTTATTATCAACAGCTGCAATGGCACAAAACGCACCCAAAGTACCTGAGCTTCCCGCTACCAAAGAAGAGTTTGTAAAATCAGAAAAAGATTTTATCAGCATTGCGAAATGGCTGGAATCAACTGCGATCGGCATAGAAGCAGGTAACCGTAAATTGCTGAATGCATGGACAATGGCCTGGCTTACCAATAGTCCGACCGTGACCATTACAGTAAGAGCTTCCATTTTAAAACTGTTTGACAAGAACCCTGAACTGATGATGGTATACATGGGCGGCTATGCACGTTACTGCCTGGAGAACAGTTACAGCAAGGATGAACTGAAATGTAATATAGCCGGTATAAAAGCAGCTATCAATTGTTATAACCTTGGCGGCGAAATAAAAAAAGATAAAGCCCTAGCCAAAGTGATTGAAAAAGATGGCGAAGGGAAACTGGAAGAATGGGTTACCGATGCGATGAAGGCAAAATAATTATTTACTGTATTTTCCAGAAACTATTGTACAGACCGAGGTAAGTCTCATTGGTCATAGTGGCAGCTTTAAATGCAGCAGGCGTTGCTGTGCCTGTTTGACCCGCTACGGATATATTCAGCGGCACTATGTAACTCACAGAATAGAAGGAAAATATTTTTATACCGAGTAATTTAAAAGGCGTTTCCGAAACGGTTAAAGAACTGTGGGTTTCCGGCTTCATTTTTTTTGCCATGTACTGGTTGCATTGCTCTTTACCCGGTGCAGTAAATGCAGCAACAATAACGGCAATGATGATAATGGTGCCCAGCCAGGAAAAAAACTTTTTCATATAAAGATTTAAGGAGTAAAGGTTGGGGTAAATCTATATAAAAGAGCGGGGAGCGCAGATACCCTGTGGCCGGTATTTTTATAAAGAATTGTAATAGCAGTATATTTGATCATTAAACCTTTAAAGCTGCTGCATGCTTCTTCATAACCTGATAGTAACCGTAGCACTGTTTTTTTTCATTCGGTTTTTTATTCTCAATTCTTTACGCACGGCTGTGCAACGCAAACAAACAGTTGCTGCTGCATGCAAAGCCATTTATTTGTTACCGGTTTTATGCCAGGGATTTTTGTTGTTATGGATAGGGGTCTATCATTTTAATACCGTTTGCACCGGCATATTTCTGTTGCTGAAAGACCTGGTTGCATTACGGCCTCCCAGCGAACCGGAATTACTGCTGCTGCCTTGTTTTATTGTGGCAGCTGCGTTGCTTTTGTGTTGCAATTTTGTGCTGGCTAAAATATCGTTGAACAAAAAAACGGACGAACTAGACATCTTATACAAGATCATTTACATTGCTTTTTCTGTTTGTATGATATGGATCACCCGGATGAACTCGTCTTTGATCTACGGATTCAGTGACCCGGATAAACAACTATTTTTTTATAACAACGGGCTGGTGATCACATATAGCATAGCAGGTTATGTGGTAATACTGCTCCTGCACTTTTTTTACAAAAAGAAAAATAAACTGTTGGATTATTTCCAATTAACATTCCGTATCGTGTTTACTTATATCTTTCTCGCCTTTTTGCTGTCATTGCTGGTATTCCTGGTGTACCGGTTGATGAAACTTATTGGGTAAAGCGAACCTTTACTATTTGCCGTTGCGGTATATTTGAATTAAATATTTTAATATGGAGATCACCTACAGTTACGACAGAATGCCCACTGCACAGCAGGTAATTGAATTGTACAATAATACAGGTTTGCCCAGGCCTACGCAGGATGAAGAGCGCATCCGTACAATGTACGAAAATTCCGACCTGGTGGTAACAGCATGGTATGGCGATGAACTGGCCGGCGTATCCAGGTGTATCACCGATTGGGTATGGTGCTGCTACCTGGCCGATCTTGCAGTGAGAAGTGATATCAAAAGATCGGGCATCGGCAAAAAACTGATCGAACTTACGAGGGAGAAAATAGGAGAGGAATGTATGTTGCTGTTACTTTCGGTGCCCACTGCTATGGAATATTATCCCAAAGTGGGCTTTACAAAACAGGAAAGCAGTTTTATCATCAACAGGAAGCGATGACAAAACTGCTTTGTAGTATTGATCCGTTTAAATTACTTAGTTATCGCCCAGTACGATGATCAATGCATAGATAACACCCGGTATCCAGAAAAGCAAAGTAAGGATCAAAGAGATCCAGAACCTGTTGTTGATCTCACCTTCGTGCAGGTATACGGCCAATGGTGGTAACAATATGGCCAGTATCACTTCCAGTAAAGTATTGGTATCGGCATCACCGGCACGTTTTTGTTTTTTAAAATCCTTTACCGCTTTTTTTACTTCTTTAAAACGTTCCTTTTTTTCTTTCCGCGAAAGGCTCTTGAATTCTGCCAAAGCATTTTTTACTGAAGCAGAATCTGGTCCGGTAGTTTTTGCTCCGGTACCCGGGCCTGCCGGCATCATAATGGCTGCATAAGAAGGCGTAAATAAAGCAAAGGAAAGAAATAGTACAGCAGTTAATAAAATGGTTTTTTTCATAACAATTGTTTTTGGTGATAAGAATATTTACAGCTTAAAACTAAGCCGTTTTATTGAAAAATTCAGTTACAGCAAACAGCTATTATCTCCCATTTTTCCACATACACACTGCTGTTAGTGCAGTTGCAGTTGTATCGATCAGCATTTGAACTGTACAAAACCTGTTTCCTGCAAAAAAATACCGGTGGCTCACTGCCACAACTGAGTAAATTATTCCGCGATGAGGAATATTGATCACTATTAAAAAATAATGTGTTATAGCTATACAGCATGTTTTAGAATTTTGTTAACAGCATATTGATCAATTATTATTCAATATTAAAAGTTGTGGCACCTTATTTGGATTTATGTGCTGGATCAAAATTTATTACTATGAAAAAGTTACTGATTTTTTTAGCATTGGTTACAACAGGCTTTATTGTTAATTCAAAAGCACAGGTAAGAGTAAATGTGGGTATCAATATCGGCAGCCAGCCCGACTGGGGGCCTGTGGGATACGATCATGTAGATTATTATTACATGCCAGATATGGACGTATATTATTATGTACCCCGCAGGCAGTTCATTTATGCCGATGGTGGCCGTTGGGTATTTGCTGCATCGCTGCCTCCAAGGTATGGTGGCTATGATCTGTATAATTCCTATAAAGTGGTGGTAAATGAACCAAGGCCTTATTTAAGAGCCAATGTATACCGCGACAGGTATGCTTCTTACAGGGGCGGTGGCCGCAGGGGACAGGAAATGCTCCGCGACAGGCATGACAACGGCAAACATAAAGGCTGGTATAAAGAAAAACATGGCCATGGAAGGGGCCACTAATCAGCATTAAGAAAATTATTATTGCCGGTTTTCCAAACCAGGATGGTTTCGGGAACCGGCAATATTTTATGAAAATACTGCACCGGGTGTCCAAAAAAGGTTTAGTATACTAAATGGAGTGTTTTAAAATTAATTATTCCTTACCCAAATCTGGCAGCATAATTGGTGGTAAATTATCAACTGGGTGCAACGGTATTTAAAAACCCATTGTCAGCAGGGATATGAAAAAGATAATCATCATAATATTAGTTGCAGTAACTGGCTTTACTGCCTGCAAAAAAGACCCCTCTTCAACCGGTACGGGTAATTGTACCGTTGCAAAAATTGTATACGGCGGCGATCCCGCTGCAGATGGTGTGGGCTGGGTTTTAATGACCGATACAGTGAATTATAAAAGGGAATATCCCGATAATCTTGCAGATGAATACAAAGTGGATGGCCTGCTGGTGAATGTTTGTTTTGAAAAGACAGACAAGGATTTTGTATGTTTCTGTGGTTCTCCGCTTCCTAAAATGGTGCACATCACTTCTATCAGTAAGCATTAAAAACCGGAGAGATTTTATTTTTCGTGTATGCCTTTGAGTTGTATTGAAATGCCGGTGTAAAAATTCCTGCCTGCTGCTGCATTGTAATAGCGGCCACCGGTAGCGTTGATATCATTACCAAGGCTGTAACGCTGATCCAGTAAATTATCTGCTCCTGCATAGATATTAACAACCAGTTTTTTTATTGCCTGCTTATAACCCAGCCTGCAACCCAGCAAGTGATAAGCTTTGGCGCTGGCTGTATTGGCATCATCTAAAAATATTTTTGCAGCATAATAATAAGTGCTGTTAAAATAAAATCCTTTTCGTGTACGCAGATCAGCTAGTAATGACAAGGTTAATTTTGGAACTCCCGGTAAATATTTTCCACTGAAATCGGTGCTGCCTTTTTTAAAATCGCCATATTTAAAATCATTCCAGGCACCTGCTGATCTTATCATGATATTATCCAGGAATGAACTATTAAATGCAGTGGTATAATCAGCACTTAATTCCACTCCCTTTTGAACAGCATTGCCGGCATTCACAAAATAATCGGCATTGTTATTATCCTTTCTTGATACCAGGGCATTGTTCAGTTTAAAATAAAACCCGCTGATATCTGCATGGAATTTATTTTTCATTGCAGTAAATTTTCCACCGAGCTCGTAATTGGTCCCATCTTCCGCTTCTAAAAAAGTGCTGATAACACCGGTGGAAGGGAGGAGCTCTGCAATAGTGGGAGGAGAGAATCCTTTTGAAACGCTGGCAAAAACGGTGTATTGTTCATTGATCTCTTTTTGCAACGCCAGCCTGGGTGACAATTCGTTCTTATAAGTGCGCCCCTGCTGCAATACAGGATACGAGCTGAGCCTGGTAAAACCCACTTTTGTTTTGTTGATGCTGGCGCCAGCGGTAATGCTCCAGTCGCCGGGCAGACTGATATCGCCCTGCATAAAAAAACTGTACGTGCTGTAGCGGATATCGTCATTGGTTTGTACACTATCGGGATTACCATTGTTGTTTTTGGAAACCTGTGTATTAAAAAATCCTTCCTGCAATTCGGAGCCGGCCACTACCTGCAGCCTGCTGCTGTTGATATCCGTGTTATATACAAAAGAAGTTCTGCCGCCAAAGCTGGGTTCAATACGCCGCTCGTAGTTACGGAATGTGGGATTTTTTATCTGTGCAAAACTGCCGTACAGCGATGTGGAATTTTTAAAAGCACCTGAAAATTTATACTGGTGATCGATACCTGCTAAAAAATTGGTTTGATAAATGGTTGCTTTGGCAGTGGCTGCACTGGGCAATCCCCCCGCTGCAGGCCTTGCCTGGCGCGGATTAGCGGTGTATTCTGCAAGTGTCAACCCGCCCGGTGTTTGATAATACTGGTTGCTGTATAACACACTTGCGGTTAACTGTTGCTGATCAGATATTTTTAATTGCGAAACAAAACTGGCATTGTCTTTTGTACCGGCGCTGTTATCCCTGTAACCATTGCTTTGATTGTGCGCATACGAAATGATAGTATGATTATTATAAGCACCCAGTTTTGCAGTGGCCAGTATATTCTGCAAACCATAACTGCCCGTAATATATTCTGCTGATACAGCAGGTTGCCAGCTGTTGTCGAAACTATGCATCAGTAATAAACCTCCGGTGCCTGCACCGTACATACTGCCAGCAGGACCTTTTACAATTTCTATGGATGAAAAATTATTGAAGGCAAACTGGTTGAAATAAGTATTACCACCCGGATCTGTAACCGGTATATTATTCCAGTATACTTTTACATTTCTTACACCAAAGGGCGAACGCAAAGAGCTGCCACGGATATTAATGCGGTAGCTGCCGGGGGAACGTTCTTCCATGCGCACACCGGCAATGGAATTAAAACTGTTTACCAGCGAAGTTTTATTATTGCGGTCGGCATTATTATTGTTGACCGTTTTTACAAGGGTGCCACTGGCTGCAGCCTTATTCTGTTCAAAGGCAGTGATCACCACTTCCTGCAAAAGCGCAGCAGAATCTGTATTATTTTTTTGTTGCGCCGAACAATAGAGTGACAATAATGTTACAGGGATGGTGAGCAGAAGTTTTTTCATTGAAACCGGTTGTATCGCAAAGCTAAATCGTATTTTTAGAAAAAAAATAAAATAGTGATGAACCTTAAGTCTTTATCTTTAGTCGTATTGCTTGGTATTGTTTTTACAGCCTGTCATAACAGTAAGATCAGTAAGTCTGCTTCAGCAGACAATGCTGCAGCATTAAAACTTCCCGAGCCTTTTGCAACGCCTTCTGTAACACGTAATCCAAAGATACTGGGCTGGCCCGACGACAGAACACCTGTGGCACCGGCAGGATTTACCGTGAGCAGGTTAGTGAACGGGCTGGATAATCCCCGCTGGATCTACGTTGGTCCCAACGGCGATATTTTTATTGCGATGGCCAATACCACCAGTGATGGTTTTGCAAAAGTGGGCATCAGTAAAAAGAACGGCAAAAGCAGTAACACTATTTTACTGGTAAGGGATGCAGATGGTGATGGCGTACCCGAATTGAAAAAAGTTTTTTTAACGGGGCTGAACAGGCCGCTGGGTATGCTTATACTGAATAATAAATTTTATGTAGGCAATACAGATGGATTATGGACCTATCCTTATCAAACAGGCCAGACAGAAATTACCGATGCCGGTACAAAAATTCTTGACCTGCCTGCCGGTGGTTATAATAATCACTGGACAAGAAATTTAATTGCGAATAAGGATGGATCAAAGATCTATGTAAGTGTAGGTTCGGGCAGCAATGTTGCGGAGCATGGTATTGATAATGAAAAACGCAGGGCGAATATTTTAGAGATCAACCCCGATGGTACGGGCGAAAGAGTGTATGCAAGCGGATTACGCAACCCAGTTGGTATGGACTGGGCAACCGGCACCAATACTTTATGGACCGCGGTGAATGAAAGAGATAACCTGGGTGATGACCTGGTGCCTGATTATGCTACCAGTGTAAAGGATGGCGGGTTTTATGGCTGGCCTTATGCGTATTTTGGCAATCACCCCGACCCAAGATTAAAAGGTGAAAGGATGGACCTGGTGAACAGTACACTGGTGCCCGATGTACCGCTGGGCTCACATACTGCTTCGCTGGGTTTGGTGTTCAATACAAAAAATTATTTAACGCCTGCTTATGCCGGTGGCATGTTCATCGGGCAGCATGGATCGTGGAACCGCAGCGTGCTGGCGGGTTATAAAGTATTATATGTGCCTTTTGCCAATGGCAAACCTTCAGGACCACCGCAGGATTTTTTAACCGGCTTTTTAGACAGCAATAACAACGATGCTTATGGCCGCCCCGTGGGTGTGGCATTTTCACAGGATGGTGCTTTGCTGGTAGCAGATGATGCCGGTAAAACCATCTGGCGGATCGCAAAAAAATAAACTGGGTTTACAAAGGCTTATCCCAATTGAGCACATCATATTTTACATCGGTATTGTAGATGTAGATCTTGATGAGGTATTTTCTGGTGCCCGGTTTAAGCACATCGTCGCTGCCGCTCAATATCAATCCCATTTTAAGATTGCCAAGGCCTTCGGGCAGGCTTTGGTATTTGCTGAATAATGACCATTGTGCCAGCCACGTTACAAAGGGAGCGCTGATGGGCCTGCGGGCGGATGTTGCCAGTGAAAAATCATCGCCGCAATAATCGGTGAAGGCACGGTTTACCTGGTTGTACAGCGCAGCATAGATGTCCTTTATTTTATTACTGTCTGTATTGATTTTTAAAAACGATTCGTAATACCACTTATTGGTTCCTTTTACACGTTTTATTGCCGTTCTGTTAAAGCCGGCAGTTTTATAAAGAGTGGAATAAAATACTTCTACTGAATATTCCACAGAATCATTACCACACAGCGACTGCATGTTATTGCAGGAGATGAGCACCTGTTTTAATGCAGGCCAGTTCACGGTTGCATCAGCGGTGGTGGTATCCAGGCTTATGATATTATTATCCTGTGCAAGGGAAGCGGTGTTTTTAAAAACAAATAATAACAAAACAAAAGCTAACTTTTTCATTGCCGGTATTTTAATGATAAAACTTGTAAAAAAATCATGCAGCGGCAATACCGTGGCAACGGTATTTTGTTGTTTTAACCAAAAAAAGCTGTGTAGCTAATAAACAGCCTGTTATAAAAAAATATCGTACTATGTGCAAGTACATTTACTACTAAAATCGCAGGCTTTCACGCATAGCGTTTTATAACCGCTGCCTTAATTTTACAGTGCCTATTTCTTAATCCAAAAAAGACCTGTTATGAAAACTATCATTACCATTTTAGCGCTTGTGTTCTTATTGTCTTCCTGTTCCCGTTCGGTAACCATGCAGCAGGCTGCCAGCAACAGTTACCGCGGAGGCAGAAGTGTGAGATAATTATCGTCGGCCTTTATATAGTACCAGCTTTGCGCCATGAATTACTAAGTCCACCCAACCGGTGGGCTTTTTTTATGGCATGTTTTTTTCTCTTATTCGTATTGTAATACCTTTTTATTAACAGGTGGTGGCGTTAACAACTGTTTCCGCTCAAATCAATATCTTTATCGTGTTTAGCATATAATAAAACCTGGTGGGGCATGTACAAAAGGGCGTATTTATTTTTTATAACGTTTGCTGCAGTTTTTGTGATGGAAGCGCCTGTTATTGCACAGCAAACCATCACGCCGCCCACCGCACAGGATACTTTTTTTCTTGCCAAGAAAAAAGGTTTATTGGGCCGCCTCGGTAAAAGCATCTCCACTTATGCGCCTGATGAAGCGCCTCAAAAGATCGAGAATCAATTCTTAAAATTTAAGGGCAAGATCATCCGCTCCATTCAGCTGGTGCGCCTGGGTTTTGAATGCAGCATTTATGATACCTGCGATGTAAAGAACAATTTTGGTATCCGCATGGCCAAAGTGTTTCATAAGAATACCAAGGAGAAGGTAATGAAACGCAATCTTTTTTTCAGGGAATACAGCCGTTTTGCCCCTAACCTGGTAGCGGATAACGAAAGATATTTACGTGACCTGCCTTATATACAGGATGCAAGGATAGTGGTGGATTATGCAGAAGACAGTAAAGATTCGGTGGATATCGTGGTGCTTACAAAAGATATCTTTTCATTGGGCGGCAGGGTAAAAATTGATAAAGCCACGAGGGGAAGGGCGGAAGTTTATGAAGAGAACCTGGGAGGAAGCGCTACGAGGATATTGATCGGTGGATTGTATGACGAGGAAAGAAAATCCCTCAAAAGCATTTAGTGGTTTGATCACCAAACGCAATATCGGCGGGTCTTTCATCGACTGGACGGCCAGTTATTCCACTTATGCACCTTCGTTCAGCAGCGGCCGCAGGGAAGAGACCAATATCATTACCCGCTGGGAAAAACCATTGGTAACGCCCTATATACCTACCACGGGTGCATTGGAAGCCGGTTATTACAGTACCAATAATGGTTTTGTTTCCGACTCATTGTACAAATCCGATTTCAGGTATGCTTATTACAATATCGATGGCTGGGTAGGCTATAGTCTTGATAACAGGCGCAGGCTGTATGCCAACAAGGAAATTAAAGTGCACACTTTTGCTGCCATCAGGGGTTTTAACCAGCATTTCTTTAACCTGCCCAATATTTACAAAACCGGTTTCGATTACCGTTTTACCAACTACATTGGCGCACTGGCTTCCATCAATGTATTCAAACAAAGTTTTTATAAAACCAATTTCATTTATGGCTTTGGACGAAACGAGGATGTGCCCGAAGGTTTTAGTTTAACGCTTAACAGTGGTTGGGCCAAAAAGCAGGACAGGAGAAGGCCCTACGGCGGTATGGATTTCAGTTTGACCAATTTCAAACACCAGGGACAATACAACAATTTCACTTTCAGCACGGGTGGATTCTTTTACCGCAAACGCTTTGAAGATATCAACCTGCTTTTTAACCTGGAACATTTTTCCCGCCTTAAAAAGATCAACAGCAAATGGTATCACCGTATGTTCATCAACTCGGGCATTACCACGCAGATCAATCCTGTATTGAATACACCTCTATTCATCAACAGCAATTACGGCCTGCCTTATTTTGTACCGGATGGTATCAATGCCGACCTGCGGGGCACACTCAAATTTGAATCGGTGTATTATAATACCAATAAGATACTGGGTTTTCGTATCGCCCCCTTTATATTCACAGATATGACGCTGCTGAAGCCTACCAAGGCCAACCTGGATAAAACAGATTTTTACAGTGCTGTGGGTGGAGGTATCCGCACCAGGAATGAAAACCTGGTATTTGGTACCATTGAACTGAAGGGCTATTATTTTCCCCGAACCAATGCCGATATGCGTGGCTGGAAGATAGAACTGAGCACCAATGTGCGTTTTAAATACAACAGTACGTTTATCCGCCGCCCCGATTTTGTGGTGGCCAATTAAAGTTAGGGGCACAAAAAACACCCGCCGGGGCAGGTGTTTTCCAATATTTTAAAGTATAAATTACATCAGGTCGAGCGCCTTGGCGAAGAAGGTAACATTAAAAGGAAGCACCATAGAACAGTAAGCACCGATCGGTGACCACAGTACAGCAAAAAATCCCACTACAGAAAGCAAAAATAATATCCAGAAAAGGCCGGTTCTTTTTTTGGTTGTTTCCATTTTTATATTTTTGGCAAATATAAGGCAGATCGGCCGACTAACTTACTGTTTTACAATAAAAAATTTTAGTTATCACAGCGGGGTAAATGGCTTTTCCCCAATTTTCAATGTGTATTTTTTACATTTTGAATTAAAGGCTTTATATTGCCCCCTGATTTCAATGATTGCTGATGACCATTCATTTTTATTTACGCTTTTCCACCCACTTCGGCCAAACGATATATATCACCGGAAATAATGACCTGTTGGGCAACGACGATATCGCCAAAGCATTGCCTATACAATATTTGAACGATCAATTATGGCATGGCAGCATTGATATTGATGTGATAAAAGATATCACCAATATCCGGTATAAATATGTTTTAAGGGAGGATGGAAAGGACGAAATGGTGGAATTCGGGGACGACAGGATAGCGGCGCTGGATGAGATCAATGCCGACGAAATTGTGTTTGTGGATACCTGGAACTATTCCGGCGAAACAGAAAATGTGTATTATACCCAGCCTTTCCAGGATGTGCTGTTGAAAAAACCGGCCCTTTCAAAAGGCGGGTTAAAACTGGCCAAAAACTACACCCACGAGTTCAGGGTAAAAGCGCCGGTACTGAACGATGATGAGATCATTTGCCTTACCGGGGCAGGCGATACTTTCAGTAACTGGTCTACCGAAAAGCCGGTACTGCTGGCAAAAAACAAGACCTGGTGGAAAGTGCGGCTCAATCTTTCTAAAGAAACTTTTCCGCTGGCTTATAAATACGGCATTTACAATACCAAACAAAAGCAATTCCTCTCTTTTGAAACGGGTGCCAACCGCACTTTGCAGGGCGATGCTGCCAAGAAAAAAATAACCATCTGCCACGATGGGTTCATCAACAGCAAATACAAGCCGTGGAAAGGCGCCGGCGTAGCGTTGCCGGTGTTCAGCCTGCGCAGTAAGAACAGTTTTGGTACCGGCGAATTTGCTGATATCAAATTACTGGTGGACTGGGCAAAAAAAACCGGGCTGAAACTGATACAGGTGCTGCCTTTGAACGATACAACGGCGACGCATACCTGGAAAGATTCTTATCCTTATGCAGCCATCTCTGCATTTGCATTGCATCCCTTGTTTTTGAATTTAGAAAAAACAGCCGGTGCATCGCATGCAGCGCTCATTAAACCGTTGAAGAAAAAACAACAACAGCTGAATGCATTGGCAGATATGGATTATGATAGTGTGATCAAATTCAAACTGTCGGCCATCAAAGAGATCTATCTCGCCAAAAAAGAAATTTTTAAAGACGATACAGAATATTTTGAATTCTTTGAACTGAACCGCCACTGGTTGGTGCCTTATGCGGCATTTTGTTTTTTAAGGGATAAATACAAGACCTCCGACTTCAGCACCTGGAAGACGAATAATGTGTATGATGAGAATGCGATACAACGGTTGGTGAGCCCTTCGCAAAAACATTACGATGATATTGCGGTACATTATTTTACGCAGTTCCATTTACACCTGCAGTTAAAAGAAGCCACAACCTATGCGCATAAAAATGGTATTGTGGTAAAAGGTGATATACCCATTGGCATTTACCGCAACAGCGTGGATGCCTGGATGGCGCCTGCATTGTATAATATGGATGCGCAGGCCGGTGCACCACCAGATGATTTTGCAGTGAAAGGACAGAACTGGGGTTTTCCTACGTATAACTGGAAGGCCATGCAGCAGGATAATTTTACCTGGTGGCGCCAGCGCTTTGAGCAGATGAGCAACTATTTTGATGCATTCCGCATAGATCATATTCTCGGTTTCTTCCGTATATGGAGTATACCGCTGGATGCGGTGGAAGGCATCATGGGCAGGTTTGAACCCGCTATACCGGTACACATCAACGAATTGTTTGAAAGAAATATCTCTTTTGAATGGCACCGTTACTGCAAGCCCTATATCACGGATGCAGTATTGTATGAATTATTCGGCGATGAAACTGCTTCGGTGAAAGAACAGTTTTTAGATGGTTATGAATTAAAAGCGGATTTTAATACCCAACGCAAAGTGGCGCTGCATTTTGCTGCCGAAGATAAATGCGACAGTAAAATAAAACAGGGGCTGTTCGACCTTATCAGCAATGTAATATTGTTTGAAGAAGAAGGATCGCAGGCGCAGCGTTTCCATTTCCGTATTGGTATGGAGCAAACTTCTTCTTTCCAAAATCTTGATCCGCATTCACAGCATGCATTGAAGGAACTGGCCATTAATTATTTTTTCCGCCGGCAGGATGAGTTCTGGAAAAAAGAGGCCATGCATAAACTGCCGGGCTTAAAACGCAGCACCAATATGCTCATCTGCGGTGAGGACCTGGGCATGGTGCCGCATTGTGTGCCGGATGTAATGCAGCAACTGGGCATCTTAAGTTTAGAAATTCAGCGCATGCCCAAGAAGACAACGTCTGAATTCTTTCACCCGAACGATGCGCCTTATATGAGCGTGGTTACGCCCAGCACGCATGATATGAGCACCATCCGTGGCTGGTGGCAGGAAGACCGTATTAAAACACAACGCTTTTACAACAATATTATGGGCCGCTACGGCGAAGCGCCTTACTTCTGCGAGCCCTGGGTAAATAAAGAGATCGTACTGGAACATTTATTTTCTCCCGCCATGTGGAGCATTTTTCAGTTGCAGGATCTGTTAGGCATTGATGAAAAACTGCGCCGCGAAAACCCGGATGAAGAACGCATCAACATTCCCGCCAATCCCGAACATTACTGGCGATACCGCATGCACTTAACTTTGGAAGACCTGTTGAAGGAAGATGGGTTTAATGATGAAGTGAAGGGGTATGTGAATGGGAGTGGGAGATAAAGAAAGCATACATTATTATATTCTGTCTGCTTCAGCTTATCCATTGTAATATTTCTTCAACCACTTTCCATTTGCCATCTATTTTTTCAAGTATATAAATACTGCCACTTCCGCCTTCGCAATATTCATCGATCTGCATGATTGCTGTTTTATTATCACTTGATATGAGCGGCATTGATATAATGTAGTGACATTTAGCTGCATGAATGATCGTTCGATTCCCGATCACTTCTTTTGTTTCTTTGCTTTGGACTGATACAATTTCCGGAGAATGAATTTTGCCCTTTCTATCTTTATAAGTGATCTTTCCCGGTATTATTTCATCGCCGGAATTTAAAAATGCGTTTGTGTGCTGCACGCCGATCTGGGTATAAATAGAAAGCTTATCAAAAAAAGAAAAATGGTTTAAAATCTTATTGTCATAGTCTATAACTTTTGCTGAATGCCAGATACGTGAGGGATGCATATCAAGGTCGTTGAATATCTCATTAATGATCTCATATTTCTTATTTTCCGAATGATAACAAATAAAGAAATAAGTAAGAAAGGTCAGTGAAATGCTGAGTAATATTTTTTTTCGACCGCTCACACCGGTATTAAGCTTTCCGTTAAGGTACAAAAAATTAATTATTTCTTTGTTTTATTAACCTCCTTATCGCCACCAGATGCGAAAACAATACCAACGGTACCAAACAACAAGGCAGCCACACAAAAGGAAAATACAACACCGCAATATTGGGTTGATCGAATGCAAATTGCTGGAAGGGCAGGGGCGCCGATAATACGGCATGCACCACTACATTAATGAGCAATGCGAGACAGATGAAATTCCAGGCCAGTATCCATTTATAGCCCAGGCTCTTTTTTACAAACCCAAAATAATAAATGATTGGTGCGGTAAGTCCGGAGAGGATATCAAAATTGCGGCCTTCAAAAGTGATGAGTACAGGAACTGTTTTATAGCTGTATAAACCCAGCAATACCAACTCTACGAAAATACGGATGCTGTGCAGTAAGGTCAATACACCCAGGTCTAAACTGTCAATGAACTGCCTGCCTTTTTGGGTGCTGAACAGGATGATGGTGTAAACCAATGGCGGGCCGATCAACAGGAAGAACCTTGGCGGCACCGTAGTATTAATGGTATAAAAACCATTCAATGCCGGTATGCTTTGCAGGGCGATCCACGCCAGTAAAATGAGGAGTACTGTTTTGGAATAATGTGCAGCCCGGTAAAAAAATCCGATGGCTAAAAATGTAGTAAGCGCAAATGCAATGCTTATTAAAACGGGGACCTGGTTCATGACTTTGTAATTTTATACAAAGTTGCTGAGCAGTTATTGCTTTACTCTTGCCAAATGACAAGAAATACTATTTGCCGGAAAATTCCCGCCTGATCCTGCTTAATGAACTATCAGTAATACCAAGGTAGGATGCAATATGTTTCAACGGGGCTTTTTGAAAAAGTTCAGGCCTTGTCTGCACCAGTGTTTCGTACCGCTGTTCGGCGGTTTCATTGATGAGGGACAAGGTTCTTTGTTTAAAAGCGGCAAATCCTTTTACCAGTATCATTCTGCCAAATTCCCGAAATTCAGGGACAGTATGAAATAATAATTGCAGCTGGTCATAATCAATATACCAGCCGCAGCAATCTTCCAGCGCCTGGAAATTTTCTTTGGAAACTGTTTTCTGAAAAAATGCGGCCACTTCAAAAACCACCTGGTTGCTGTTGTAAAATGCTGTGGTCACTTCGTTGCCTTCGGTATCAAAAGTAAAAGCCCGGATAAATCCTTTTTCGAGATAGAGATAACGGTTGCTGTACTGACCTGCTGTAATAAAGTATTCATTTTTGCCGATCTCCATGGTGGAAAAATGCGCCACGATCTCTTCCACTTTTTGTGGATGAAGGGGAATGGTTGCAAGAATAAATGAGGCGAGATTTTCCCTGGTCATTATCAAAAATACTTATAGAAATGTTAATAGTAAAGCCTGCTGTAAAAAAGTATACTAAGCGCCTGGGATTTCCGTTACCGGGTTAACCAGCTTCAACCAATCAACTTATGGGTAAGATATTTTCCAAAACCAGGGTGCTTTCCTTTTTCATTTTTCTAATTCCTAATTTGCTGCATGCACAGGCAGCAGATTCCACGCTTTTGCAATTGTCCTTTGTCACGTTTGATGGTAAAAAGATCGTTACTGCGGTGCATTTTGAAAATGCGAATACACACAATATCCTTCATTTTAAAACGGATAAAGAAGGAAAGCTGTCGTGCAGGTTACGCACCGGCGGAAAATATACCATTAAGATCGATAATTCCAATGATTCGTATGAATACACAATACCGGATGCTGATGGTTTCCCGGTAAATTTTACTTTCCGCTATCACCTGTTTGAATTTGAGAACCCGGTGGTGAAGATCCGGCTTTTTAATAACAAGGATCTGAAGGAGATCCGGCTTGTGCAGGGCGGAAAAGAAATGGCGTCAGCAAGGATAGAAAATAATTCCGTACGTTTTACAGTACCCGGTAAAAATAATTATACAATACAGGCAAACGGCATCAGTATTAAAAATAACCTGGTGCAGGCGGAACCAACACCAACAGGCTTTTTAAATTACATCCTGTACTTCAGCGATGATACACATGCTGAACTGATGCCGATAGACAGCTGGAAAACAGCAATGAATATTGTGTATGAAGACCTGTATAATCAACCGGTTGCCGGTGAACCGGTGGTTGTTAAAGGAGAAAAGCCTGGTGCTGTGTATAATTTTACAACAGCAGCAAACGGCAGCGTAATTGCCGTATTGCCGGTGGATGATCATTACAGTGTTTCGCTGAAATACTTTGCCAATGTGTTCGATATTAATATCAAACAGGAAACCAATACCATCTTTTCCAATAATCTGTACCTGAGTTACCCGGGATCGAAAGAGTATGAGGCACAGCTGAAAGAAGAAGCAGCGAGGCTCGCCACAAGAGATTCGTTGTATAAAGAAATTGCAGATAGGCGTCAGCGTGACTATATTGAATTCAGGGCGGGTATTGCTGCAGATGCTGCAAAAGCAATTAAAGAATTAAAAACAAATCCTGCTTATTTTAAGCAGACCGATAACCCGGTATGTGCTGTGCTGAGCAGGAACAAATGGCCGGCAAGGATGATCGTAACGGATGTTACCGGCAGTATGTATCCTTATTCGAGGCAGGTGGGATTGTGGTTCCTGCTGGAAATGATGGACAAAACAAGATCAGAATATGTTTTTTTCAATGATGGCGATAATAAACCGGATAGTGAAAAGCAGATCGGTGCGACCGGTGGTATTTATTCCTGTTTAAAAGGATCACCTGATTCTGTTATAAAAATAATGTACAAAGCGATGATTAATGGATCTGGTGGTGATGGTCCTGAAAATGATCTTGAAGCATTGATAAAAGCGGCAGAAGTAAAACAGCCCAACGAAGCATTGATATTGATAGCAGATAATTACAGCCCGATAAAAGACATGTTGCTGCTGAACAAAATAAAAGTGCCGGTGAGAGTAGTGCTTTGCGGCACGGCCAGCACCTGGGCCAACCGTGACTGCCTGGAACTGGCTTACCGGACCGGTGGCAGTGTGCATACGATCGAAGAAGATATTCTTGATCTTTCCAAATTGCACGATGGTGATTCAATCGTTATCGGCGGTACAGCCTATAAATTTTCCGGCGGGCATTTCTTTCCGCTTACAACAAGATTGTAAAACCGTATCATCACTTACAATAGCCGATTCAATTTTTTATTTTACCTTCATCGGCTATTGCAGCTGTTCAATAAAAACAGTTGTTGATCTATCGGTATGAAAGTCAATTACAAAACTTATAATCTTCCTTTCAAACATCCTTTTACTATTTCAAAAGGCACTAAAACGCATCAACCCACATTGATCGTGGAACTGGATTTTATGGGCATTAAGGGTTATGGAGAAGCGCCTGCCATTGCCTACTACAATATTCCTGTTGAAAAAATGATCGCTGACCTGGAAGCCAAAAAAATATTTATTGAGAAATACGCTTTTAATGAGCCGGAAAGATACTGGCATTACCTGCACCATCTTCTTCCGGCCAATACATTTTTGGTTTGTGCATTGGATATTGCCGCATGGGATATATATGGCAAATTAAAACGCAAGCAATTGCACGAGCTCTGGAACCTGGATACTGCAAAAAGTCCCATCACTGATTTTACTATCGGCATCGACAGCATCGACAATATGGTAAACAAAATGAAGGAGCGGCCCTGGCCCATTTATAAAGTAAAAGTGGGTGTGGAGGGTGATGTTGAAATGGTGGCGGCATTGCGCAAGCATACTGACGCCATTTTAAGAGTAGATGCCAATGCCGGGTGGACGCTGGAGCAGGCCCTGCAAAAAATTCCGCAGTTAAAAGAACTGGGTGTTGAGATGGTGGAACAACCACTCGCAAAAGATAACTGGGAAGGCATGAAAATTTTATACCAGCAATCAGCTTTGCCATTATATGCAGATGAAGCCTGTGTGCTGGAAACGGATGTAGAAAAATGCAGCGGGCATTTTCATGGCATTAATATCAAACTTACCAAGTGCAGTGGCATTACACCTGCCCGGCGCATGATCACAAAAGCGAGGGAACTGGGGATGGAAGTAATGATCGGCTGTATGAATGAAAGCAGCGTAGGCACCGCCGCCATTGCACAGTTGGCACCTCTGCTGGATAAAGTGGATATGGATGGCCCTTTGCTGCTTACGGAAGACGTAGCAACCGGTGTAACGTTCGACCAAGGTAAAATAATATACAACCAGCTGCCGGGACTGGGCATTACAGCGCCCTTATTTGAAGATCCGGGGGCAGAAGTGCAGGATTTCTTTTAAAAGCCGGGGTACGGCTGCCAAATTTTATTTGGTTAAATAAGAATTGAGTATTTACTTTGCGGTACAAATGCAACAAATCGTTCACATACACCATCATCATACTTTACTCAACGGGTAAGCATGCTGATGTATATGTGTTTCACATAATTTCAAAAGGGCTTACTGAAAAGTGAGCCCTTTTTGTTTTGGCCACGGATTACACGGATTTACACAGATTAAACCCAAAGTAATTCCGTAATAAAATAATTCGTGTAATTAGTTCTAATTAGTGTAATAAAAAAATATGTTAAAGATCGCAATTCAAAAATCGGGCAGGTTGTACGAAGATTCCATAAAGTTATTGAAGGAATGTGGCATACAATTGAACAACGGTAACAAGCAACTGAAAACGGTGGCAGATAATTTTCCGCTGGAAGTATATTTTTTGCGGGATGATGATATTCCGCAGTATGTATTTGATGCAGTGGCCGATGTGGGCATTGTGGGAGAGAATGTATTGCTGGAAAAAAATAAAGACATTGACCTGGTGTATCGTTTGGGCTTTGGTAAATGCAGGTTGAGTATTGCAGTGCCCAAAAGCATGCAGTATAATTCCATTAAAGACCTGGAAGGGTTGAAGATCGCCAGCACTTATTCCAACATCCTGCAAAAATACCTGGATGAAAAAAAGAGTAATGCGGAGATACACGAGATCAGTGGTTCGGTTGAAATTGCGCCGGGTATTGGTTTGGCAGATGCAATTTGTGATTTGGTAAGTAGTGGCAGCACGCTTTTTACGAATGGTTTGAAAGAAGTGGAAGTGATTTTAAGATTCAGAAGCAGTGTTGACAGCTAATAAAAATCTTTCTGCGGAAAATAAAGCGATACTGGAAAAGTTGTTGTTGCGGATCAATGCGGTAAAGACTGCGAAGAACAATAAATACATCATTCTGAATGCGCCCAACAGGCAGTTGAAAAATATCGCCTCAGTTTTGCCGGGTATGAAAAGTCCTACCGTAACACCGTTGGCAGAAGAAGGCTGGAGCAGTGTGCAGAGTGTGGTGAATGAAAATGATTTTTGGGATGTGATAGAGAAGTTGCAGCAGTTTGAAGCGGAAGGTATTTTGGTGCTGCCGATTGAGAAGATGATAGTGTGATGCCCCCTCCGCCCCCTAAAGGGGGAACTTTTAGCGGAGATATTGGCGAATAATTGCGGACATGTAGCACCTGCGGTGCTATGATTGGAACGCGGATTTTTATGATGATTATGATTGACACAGATAGTTGGAATCTGCAACCAGCTCCGTAGGAGCGACATGTCGGTAGAAAAAATATATTATTATTCATTCAAAGCCCCGTAGGGGCGATATTTCGGGTATGAAAATTTTTGAAAATCCGGTTAAAGAAGCATGGAAGCAATTATTGCAGCGCCCGGTATTGGATACCAGTGCGCTGGAAGAAAAGGTAGCCGCGATCTTAAAAGATGTAAAGAACAACGGAGATGCAGCGGTGAAAAAATATGCATTGCAATTTGATGCTGTGCAATTGGAAGAATTAAAAGTAAGCGAACAGGAAATTGCAGCGGCAGTTGCAGCTGTTGATGATGATCTGAAAGCAGCTATTGCTATTGCAAAAAATAATATCACAAAATTCCACGAGGCACAAAAGGAAAAGGTAACGACCGTTGAAACCATGAATGGTGTAGTGTGCTGGAGAAAAGCAGTTGCGATAGAAAAAGTGGGATTGTATATCCCGGGTGGTACAGCACCGCTGTTCTCTACATTGTTGATGTTAGGTATTCCTGCAACGATCGCAGGTTGTAAAGACATCGTTGTCTGCACGCCCTGCGATAAGAACGGAAAAGTAAATGATGTTGTTTTATATGTAGCACAATTGATCGGCATAAAAAATATTTTTAAAGCAGGTGGTGTGCAGGCAATTGCTGCAATGGCTTATGGTACGGCAACCATACCGCAGGTGTATAAAATTTTCGGGCCGGGCAACCAGTATGTAACCTGTGCCAAACAACTGATCAGTAAAGATGGTGTTGCGATAGATATGCCTGCTGGCCCCAGCGAAGTGGCGGTATATGCTGATGAAACAGGCAATGCCGGTTTTATTGCCGCCGACCTGTTGAGCCAGGCAGAACATGGTGCCGACAGCCAGGTGGTATTAGTGGCCAATTCGCAATCCATTATTGAAGCAGTAATAGCTGAATTAAGGCAGCAATATGAAAAATTACCAAGAAAGCAAATTGCCATGCAGGCATTGCACAACAGCCGGCTTATTGTAATGGAACAGGTTGATGAGGCATTTGCCTTACTGAACGAATATGCGCCGGAACATTTGATCATTGCTTCCGATAATGCACTATTGCTTGCAGAAAAAGTGATCAATGCCGGTAGTGTTTTCATTGGGCATTATTCACCGGAAAGCGCCGGTGATTATGCATCGGGCACCAATCATACATTGCCTACCAATGGTTATGCAAAAGCATACAGCGGCGTGTCGCTCGACAGTTTTGTAAAGAAGATCACGTTTCAGCAATTGAGTAAAGAAGGATTGAAAAATATTGGCGGTGCTGTAGAAGCAATGGCAGCAGCCGAAGGACTGGATGCACATAAAAATGCTGTTACCATCCGTTTAAATGAAATAAATAAATGACCATGCAATTCGATCTGCAAAAATTGATACGGGAAAATATCCGCAATCTTAAACCTTATTCCTCTGCACGGCATGAATTTACCGGCAAAGCTTCTGTGTTTTTAGATGCCAATGAAAATGCCTATGGTTCACCGGTAGCGGAAAATTATAACCGCTATCCCGATCCTTTGCAATGGCAACTGAAATTTCAACTGGCCCGGATAAAAGGGGTGCCTGCTGAAAATATATTTATCGGCAACGGCAGCGATGAAGTGATAGACCTGGCGTACCGCATTTTTTGCGAACCAAAGAAAGATAATGTGATCATTTGCCCGCCTACCTATGGCATGTACCAGGTAAGTGCCGGTATCAATGATGTGGCTGTACGAAAAGTAAATCTCACCCGCAGTTTTGAACTGGATGTGGATGGTATCATGCAGGCAACAGATAGTAACAGCAAATTATTGTTCATCTGTTCACCGAACAATCCTACGGGCAATAACATGAACCGTGCAGATGTGGAAATATTGCTGAATAATTTTCCCGGCATTGTGATCATTGATGAAGCGTATATCAATTTCTCCAAGCAAAAAACATTTATACAGGAGCTAACAGAATATCCCAATCTTATAGTGATGCAAACGCTTTCAAAAGCCTGGGGCCTTGCGTCATTGCGGCTGGGACTGGGTTTTGCATCGATGGATATTATTGATGTTTTTAATAAGGTAAAGCCTCCTTATAATATCAACGAAGCTTCGCAGCAGATCGCTATTGATGCGTTACAGGAAACAGCGATGGTAAATAAATGGATCCGGGAAACGGTGCATGAAAAAGAATCATTAGCGAGTGAGTTGGTGCGTTTGCCTTTTGTAAAAAAGGTATATCCCACCGATGCCAATTTTATATTGGTAAAAGTAAATGATGCAGATGGCCTGTATGATTATCTTACCAGCAACGAGATCATTGTGCGTAACAGGACTAAAGAAATTTTGTGTGAGAATTGTTTAAGGGTAACAATCGGCACACCTGAAGAAAATAAAAAATTAATAAATATTTTAAGGAAATATGAGTAACAATAACGCCACAGAAAAAGATAGAATGCCCAATCCCCCTTCAGGGGGGCAGGGGGTAAAAAAAATATTGTTTGTAGACAGGGACGGAACCATTACAAAGGAAGTGCAGAAAACTTACCAGCTGGACAGTTTTGAAAAACTCGAATTCTACCCGGGCATGTTTTATTACCTCAGTAAAATTGCTAAAGAACTGGATTATGAACTCGTGATGGTAACCAACCAGGATGGGCTGGGCACCGCTTCTTTTCCTGAAGATACTTTTTGGCCGGTACAGAATTTTATTGTCAAAACACTGGAAGGAGAAGGGGTTCATTTTAAGGAAGTGTTTATTGATTGATCTTTCCCCGAAGATAATGCACCTACCAGGAAGCCAAGAACGGGAATGCTTACACGATATATCAATAACCCTGATTACGACCTGGCCAACTCTTTTGTTATCGGCGACCGCATCACGGATATGGAACTGGCAAAGAATTTAGGTTGCCATGGATTGTGGCTGAATATTCATACCAACCTGGGTGCAACAGAAATAAAAGATACGGCGAATGAATTACGGCAGGATGTGATTGTTGTGGAAACCACCGATTGGGCGGATGTTTACAATTATTTAAAACTGCCTCCAAGGAAAGTGGTGCATGAACGCAATACCAACGAGACAAAAATAAAAGTGGCAATCAACCTGGATGGTACCGGCAAAGCAAAAATAGAAACAGGACTGGCTTTTTTCGATCACATGCTGGAACAGATCGCAAGGCATGGTAATATTGATCTGCATATTGAATGTAAAGGTGATCTGCATATTGATGAACACCACAGCATTGAAGATACCGGTATTGCATTGGGAGAAGCCATTGCAAAAGCATTGGGCGATAAACGCGGCATTGAACGCTATGGCTTTTTGTTACCGATGGATGACTGTCTTGCACAGGTGGCCATTGATTTTGGTGGCCGCAACTGGATCGTATGGGATGCAGCATTCAAAAGAGAGAAGATAGGAGAGATGCCTACCGAAATGTTCTTTCACTTTTTTAAATCTTTCAGCGATGCATCCAAAAGCAACCTGAATATTAAAGCGGAAGGAGACAATGAACATCATAAAATTGAATCCATATTCAAGGCATTTGCAAAAGCCATCAAGATGGCGGTGAAACGGGACATTAATAATAATGCATTACCATCAACAAAAGGAATACTGTAACCCCCCCAACCCCCTAAAGGGGGCTTTGGAAGAGTTTGATAATTTGAAAATCTTGAGATAAACAATGACTATAAAAGAACCATTGTATGATAATAACAGTAACAATCCAAGTTCCCCTTTAGGGGACAGGGGCATTGCTATCATAAAATACAATGCCGGTAATGTACAAAGTGTGCAATATGCTTTAGAACGCATTGGGGTTGCATCCGTGGTTACGGATGATGCGGCAACGATCCGTAATGCAGCAAAAGTAATTTTTCCCGGTGTGGGACATGCGGGTGCAGCCATGCAGTATCTAAGAGAAAGAGGGCTGGATAAACTGATCGTTTCATTGCAGCAACCAGTGCTGGGTATCTGCCTCGGCCAACAGTTATTATGCAAACATTCGGAAGAGGGAGATACACAATGCCTGGGTATATTTGATACAGCAGTGAAATTATTTCAATCAGCAAGTTTAAAAATTCCGCAGATAGGATGGAATAATATCTACGATTATCGTTCTGTTCTTTTTAATGGATTAAAGGAAAATGAATTTGTTTATACGGTACATAGTTATTATGCTGCAACAGGAAATGAAACAGTGGCAAAAACAGATTACATATTACCTTACAGTGCCGCTTTGCAGAAAGATAATTTTTATGCGGTACAATTCCATCCTGAAAAATCGGGTACAGCAGGCGAAACAATTTTAAAAAACTTTATACAACTGCCATGATCATCATTCCTGCAATTGATATTATCGACGGAAAAGCGGTACGCCTTACCAAGGGCGATTATGCGCAACAAAAAGTATACAATGAAAATCCTGTGGAAGTGGCCAAAGAATTTGAAGCAGCGGGTATACAGCGTTTACATATTGTTGACCTGGATGGCGCCAAAGCAGGAAAGATCATCAATCTTGCGGTATTGGAAAAAATTGCGGCATCCACCTGTTTATCGATCGATTTTGGAGGTGGCGTAAAGAACATGACAGACGTAGATAATATTTTTAATGCAGGTGCTTCGATGGTCACTATCGGCAGCCTTGCAGTAAAGCAACCGCAATTAATTGAAGAATGGCTGATGGAATTCAGCGCTGAAAAATTTTTGATCGGGGCCGATGTGCTGGATGAAAAAATAAAGATCAGCGGATGGCTGGAAGATAGTGGAATCAATATTTTCGATTTCATTGGAAGGATGATCGCATTGGGTGCGAATAATATTTTTTGTACCGATATTTCAAAAGACGGGGTATTGCAAGGGCCATCGATCGAATTGTATAAAAAGATAATGGCCGAACACCCGGAGATCAATTTAATTGCCAGCGGTGGTGTAAGTAATATAGAAGATGTGAAAGAACTGAAGGCCATTGGCTGCACCGGCGCCATCATCGGCAAAGCAATTTATGAGGGAAAAATAACATTAGCGGAACTATCCACTATCAATTAATCAATTATTCATTATGCTTACCAGGCGCATTATACCCTGTCTCGATATAAAAGATGGCAGAACTGTAAAGGGGATCAATTTTGAAAGCATCCGTGATGCCGGTGACCCGGTGGAACTGGCCTTATTGTATTCGGAACAGGGCGCAGATGAACTGGTGTTTTTAGATATTACTGCAACAGTGGAAAAAAGAAAAACGCTGGTGGAACTGGTAAAAAGAATCGCTGCCAATATCAATATTCCATTTACAGTTGGTGGAGGGATCAGCACTGTAGAAGATGTTGCTTTATTATTACAGAACGGGGCGGATAAAATTTCCGTGAACACCGCCGCATTCAAAAACCCTTCACTCATCAAAGAGTTGAGCAATGCGTTCGGCAGCCAGTGTGTGGTGCTTGCCATCGATACTAAAAAAGAAGAAGACGGTGAATGGTATGTGTACCTGAATGGCGGCCGAACAAAAACGGATACCAGGACCATCGACTGGGCAAAGCAGGCAGTAGCATTGGGCGCCGGTGAAATTCTCTTAACAAGTATGAATAATGATGGTACAAAAAATGGTTTTGCGTTGGATATTACTGCCACTTTATCCAACACATTGCCGGTGCCGGTAATTGCCAGCGGTGGTGCAGGAGCGGTAATACATTTTAAAGAAGTGTTTGAAAATGCCCACGCTGATGCTGCATTGGCGGCCAGTATCTTTCATTATAAAGAAATTGAGATACCGGTATTGAAACAATATCTGCAACAGCAAAATATACCTGTACGTATTTAATGGAACGCTATTTGTACATATCGCCTGCAATTATTGCCCTGTTCATTTTTATTTATATGCGCAACCGGCAGGCAAAAAGAAATGATAAGATGAGAGAGCGTTTGCATAAAAGGCAGGAAGAACTGATGCAAATACTTTCTTCACAAAAAGATAAAACCGAAAATAAAGAAGATGACAATCGATTATAAAAAATACGCAGATGGTCTTGTGCCCGCTATTGTACAGGATAATACAACCGGTAAAGTGCTGATGCTGGGCTTTATGAACGAAGCCGCTGTTGCTGCAACGCAGGAACTGCAAAAGGTAACTTTTTTCAGCCGTAGCAAAAACAGGTTGTGGACCAAGGGAGAGGAGAGCGGAAATTTTTTATTATTGAAAGCCATTAAAGTGGATTGTGATAATGACAGCCTGCTGATAAAAGCCCAGCCAGTTGGCCCTGTATGCCATACCGGGGCTGATACCTGCTGGAATGAAAAAAATGAAGGGAATGATTTTTTACAGCAACTGGAGCAAATTATCACTGACCGGAAAAATAATCCTTCAGGTGACTCTTACACCAGCTCTTTATTTGCAAAAGGCATTAATAAAGTGGCACAAAAAGTAGGGGAAGAAGCGGTGGAACTGGTGATCGAAGCCAAGGACGATAACAGGGAATTATTTTTGGGCGAAGCGGCCGATCTGCTGTTCCATTACATGATATTATTGCAGGCCAAGGGCTTTTTACTAAGTGATATTACTGCTGTGCTTAAGCAAAGACACCTTAAATAATCGCAGAAAGATTTTTATTTTTGCAACCATTCCGTGCCGGGATTAGTCATTACAGATGATAAATAATTATTCAATAGCCAAAACATTTCTATGAAAAGATTCAAAAAGATCCTGAAGATTTTCCTGATCAGCTTAGTGGCGCTTATAGCCATTGCCTTAGCGATTCCCTATGTTTTTAAAGGAAAGATCGTGGCTTATGTAAAGCAAACGATCAACAAAAGCCTTACTGCAAAAGTGGATTTTAAAGATGTGGACATTTCCTTTTTCCGTCATTTTCCCAAAGTGGCCATTGGGCTGGATGAGCTGCAGGTAACGGGTACAGGTGTTTTTGCTGCAGATACATTGTTGTCTGCCAAACGCATTGATGCCGCTGTAAACATCATGAGTGTAATAAAAGGAAAAGATATGACCATCTATTCTGTTACAGCTTCTGCTCCACGCATACACGCCATTGTAAACAAAGACGGCGCTGCCAACTGGGATATTGTAAAACCGGATTCTGCTGCAACAAAAACGGAAACAAAGGAAAAACCATTTTCACTGGAGCTGAAGAATTACGAAATAGAAAATGCCTATATCAGCTATAAAGATGAGAGTGCGGGCATGAGCAGTGAGATCATCAATCTTAATCACAGCGGCAGTGGCGATTTTACTTCCGATCTTTTTACCTTGAAAACTTCCACTTCTGCAAATGCGGTAACTTTTGTGTATGACGGCATCCCTTTTTTAGCCAACGCAAAAACCACGCTGGATGCCGATATACAGGTGGACAACAAACAAAACAGTTATACTTATTCCACCGATAATATTGCGGTGAATGATCTTAAGATCAGCAGCAACGGCGTTATCAAGAACCTTAATGATAAGGGCTATGATATGGATATAAAATTCAAAGCGCCTTCTACCGATTTTAAGAATATATTGTCGCTGATACCAGCTATTTATAAAAATGATTTTGCTAAAATAAAGACCAGTGGCTCCGCCGTTTTCGGCGGCTTTGTAAAAGGTGTTTACAACGATACACAGATGCCCGCTTATCATGTGGATATGGATGTGAAAGATGGTTTTTTCCAGTATCCCGATCTGCCGAAACCGGTGCAGAATATCAACTTTAAAGCACAGGTGGATAATAAAGATGGACAAACAGATAACACGGTGGTGAATGTGGAGAATGGCCATATTGAAATGGATAATGAACCATTCGATTTCAGGGTGCTGGTGAAAAATCCCGTTAGCAATATGTTTGTGGATGCGGCTGCAAAAGGCAAACTGGATCTTTCCAAAGTAGCGCAATTTGTAAAACTGGAAAAAGATACAAAACTTGCCGGCCTGCTGAATGCGGATGTGAGCCTGAAAGGCAATGTTACCGATATAGAAAAACAACAGTATGATAAATTCAGTGCAGCGGGCACTATCGGGCTGAATGATTTTTTCTATGCAGCCAAAGATTATCCAACAGGTGTTAAGATAAACAACCTGCTTACATCTTTTACACCCAAACAAATTGATATCAGCAGCTTAAGTGGTCAATATATGAATACCAATTTTACAGGATTGGGACAGATCAATAACCTGCTGAGTTATGTATTGCAGAATAAACCTTTGAATGCAGCGCTTGCTGTTACTGCAGATAAGGTGAACCTGAACGACTGGATGGGCACTTCTGCTGATACTGCCACTACAGGTGCAGCATCCGCGCCTTTTGCAGTACCTGCCAACCTGGATATAAGCCTGCAAACTAAAGTAGATAAAGTGCATTATGATAAAATAGATATCAGTGATCTTTCCGGCACTTTGTTGATCAATAATGAATCTGTATTTATTAAAGATGTAAAGGGCAATGCACTGGATGGTACACTGGCTGTGAACGGGCAATACTCCACATTGCAAAGCAAGGTAAAACCGGATATAGCGCTGGATTATGCTGTAAGTGGCGTGGATGTACAGAAAACATTTTATGCATTTAACACCGTACAAAAACTAATGCCGATAGGAAAATTCATTGCGGGCAAACTTACTTCGCAACTGAGTGTAAAAGGTAAGCTGGGCGATAATATGATGCCGGATATGAATACACTTACCGGTAATGGCAACCTGTTATTAATAGAAGGATTCCTGAGCAAATTTGCACCGCTGGATAAAATTGCCAGTACCTTAAATGTAAAAGCACTGGAACAGATCTCTGTAAAAGACATCAAGAATTATTTTGAATTCTCCAATGGTAAATTACTGGTAAAACCATTTACGGTTAAAGTATCCGGTGTGGAAATGGAGATCGGAGGGTTGCAGGGTTTTGATCAGTCACTGGATTTTGTGGTGAACATGAAATTACCCCGCTCCTTAATGGGAGATAAGGGCAATCAATTAGTGAATAACCTTGTAACACAAGTAAACAGTAAAGGCGTACCATTGCAGGTAGGCGAGACCGTTAACCTGAACCTGAAACTGGGTGGCAGCATTACAGCGCCTACAGTAAAAACAGACCTGAAACAGGGCGCTGCAAATCTTGCTGACCAGATGAAACAACAGGTAACTGATTTTGCCAAGGCTAAGATCGATAGTACCAAACAGGCGGTTACCAGTGCCGTAAAAGACACGATCAAATCCATCAAGAACCAGGCATTGAGTGCTGCAAAGGACGAACTGGCCAAGCAACTGGCGGGCAACAAGAACAATACAGATTCCGGCAGTGCACCCAAACCAAAACCTGCTGAATCTTTAAAAGGGTTGATGAACAATTTGCTGAAGAAAAAAGTAAAAGATACTGCTACCAAACAATAGCATCAATGAATACTGTAAATAAAAAAGAGCTGCATCATCTGCAGCTCTTTTTTTATTGTGCAAAGAAAAAATTATTGTGCTGTAAAAGTAACTTTATTATCGCCCCATAGTAAAGTGATCAAACCACTTTTGTCAATGGTAAAGGTCATTTTTTCTGTGAACACTGTGCTCTTTTCTGCTTTGGCGGTGATACGTAATGCATCATCTGCCTGCTTGTAATCAAAAGCGCCCCATTGTTTCCAGGTTTTATTGAAGATGATGGTCCAGTTGTCTTTTCCGGAAAGCGAGAATAAACCATATTTACCGGCAGGTAAAGTGGCATTGCCGAATTTAAGGTCTTTGTCCGTTTCAAAAACAGTGGCTTCATTGGCACCCGTGCGCCATACCTGTCCCTCTTTTGGTTCCAGGTCCGTACCGATCGTTCTTCCTTTTACAGAAGGTTGACTGTAATCGATGCTGATGGTGGCGCCGGTATTGATGGTTTCTTTTACCAATGCAGGAGGGCTGGGCCTTTTACTTTTATCCTGTTGTGCATTGCTGCTGCAGCTGATGAATAAACTGCCGGCCAATATAGCAGCGGTGATCATTTTTTTCATACATAAGAATTTTTAGTGAATGGAAACTGTAATTTATGTTTTTTTATGCAACGGCTCATTAGCAAAATATGAATTTACATCAGCGGCTTTCCACCATACCATAAACGTGGCAAACAGGTACGATCTTCTTTACAGGTGGTTCATCCTTTTTGCCATGCAACAGGTTACGCAACTCCGCTTCCACCAGTTTATGGTATTCCCGGTAGCCCAAAATACGTGCTGCAATACAACTGGGCGATATGCCGGCCTTTGAATCGCAGGGTAATTCATCCAGCAGGTTGCGGGTACAGGCATCCTGGGTAAAATACTGCAGGTCTTTGTCGGTTTGCCCGTTCACATAATAATCATAAAAATCGCGGTGGCGTTCGTAGAATTTCTCGATTCTTTTTAACTGGTTCAGCCAATAGATCACTAGTTCAATATTGCTGTCGCCCGGTTTGAACAACAATGCCTGGTAATGCAATGTGTAAAATTTCAATACAGCGACAAATGAGGGCTTTATATGTTTAAAGAACAGGATGGATTCCGCTTCGGAAATAAAAAAATGAGTAGTGGCAATATGCTTTATCCTTGTCCAGTACTGGCTGGCAATATTAAAACAACCTTCAATTACCAATAGTTCGTTCTTACAGCACAATTTAAAATTGCCAATATCTTCCTGCATCTGGGCATAAAGCTGCATTGCATTGAATTGCATAGCTGGTTTTTTAAGTGAACGTTAGGTGATGGGCGTGACAGGGCACAAAACTGCTTTGACAGTTCTGTGCCACTATGTATACTTTGAGATTACCTGTTTGCTTTAATGATCTTCTGCACCCACCGTTCCTTTCCTGCGGCAATAATAATACGGTAAACACCCGGCGGAAGCTGTGCCGGCAGGTTCAGTTGCCACCTGCCTGCCTGCTGTGAAAAATGAGAGCGCACTAAAATTCGTCCATACATATCCGCTATATTGATATCAGCAGCGCTATAATTTCCTGGTAACGAAATAAATATATGGTCTGCAAAAGGATTTGGGTATACTAAAACCCCTGCAGGCAGTTGGTTCCTTACTTTTATGATAGCGCTATAAGTGGAAAAGCCAGCCACAGTATCCAGGTATTTTATCCTGTAATAACTGGTCCCGGTGAATGCTGCATCCACTTGCTGTGAATAATGGGGCGACCCATCCGCATTAGCTGGCAATGGAGGATAAAGTGCAGAAAAATTCTTGCCGTCAACAGAGACTTCTATGGTGTAGGTTGCACTTGCAATTGAATTCTGGATTTCCCAATACAGCATATTACCATTACCTTTTTGCTCCTGGTAAAAAGAAATAAAATTGTTGGATAATATCTGTATGGCAGCACAACCACCGCAACGCCGGAAAATATCTGCCAGTCCCCAGGATGGTTTACAGCCATAAGGGATACATGTAGAATCGAGTTTATGTGTCAACCCAAGGCAAACATGAATAAAGGGATTGGCATTGCTGAGCGTATCCCATAGCTGCGAAAATTCTGATACAGATAAACAGGCGTAGGGGTCGGGTGCATAGTAACTGTTCTTTACTTTATTGTACAATACTGTCATCACTGTTTCGCTGGATTTACCCATGCAAACGCTGCGGGGAGAAGCTTGTGGATCGGTAATGATACCATGAAAGTAAGCACGCCCTTTATTTACAAACCAGGAATATGCATTGTTAATGACAAAATACTGGTTGTTCATTTTTAAAACAGCATTGGTGGTGGCGTTGATCAGCACATTGGGCTTTGCTGCGGTAGCCCAGCCATTCTCAAAGGAAAGGTTCCGTAGAATTTCGAGTGTACCATAATTGTACAGGTAACTATTACCTTTTAAGCCCAGGCCATAGCCAATACCACTGCCTATCACGAATCTTGCTCCGGGCTGTACAAAGATCTTGCCCGAATCCATGTAGAATTTATCGATGGTAAGATTACCACAAATGATCAGTGTTCCACCATTGAGTGTAAGGGAATTAAAAGTGGCTGCGGAGCCATAATACCATTTGGTGGTGCCGCTGTTAAGAGTTTCGTTGGCCGTTACCAGCGGCCCGCTGCTGTTGCAGCTGGCCGTTGGGGCGGTTAAACACTGGCTGAAAACATGTGTAGCAGAGATGCAGACCAGTATGAATAAAAGCACAAATAAAAAGAACAGGCGCAGGAAGATGGATTTCATAAAATTGGTTATTTAGGATATTGAATATGGGTTTGTGCAACCGGTATTTAAAAATGATGAGCAGGAGTTTAAATAACGGTCACATGGTAAACCTAATCACTCATAAAGTAAAAGTGTAACGAAACTGCAGCAGTTGAAACAATTGCTGCTTCAATTGTTGAAATCAGAACACCAGTTTTAAAGTACTGCCATCACTCTCCCAGCCATTTGCGGAAGTTGGCAATGCGTTCCCTGCTTACGATCATTTCTTTTTCTGCAGCAGGGGCAAGATGTATCTTAAACCGGTTGCCGGGGTAAGTATAAATAACGGCAATAGAGTTGATGGCAATGATACAGGAACGGTTGATGCGGAAGAAAAGCTGGGGATTCGAGCATATTTTCCAACTCATCCATGCGGTATTCCACTAAGAATTTGCGGTTGTCATAAGTCCTGAAAAAAATAAAACGGTTATCCGAAAAGAAATAAGCGATCTCTTCCACTGCAATAGATAATAATTTTTGCTGGTAGGTAACGAGGAATCTTTTTTTGATGGCCTGTTGCAGGTAAGGCGCCGGCATGCTTTCCGGTATATTACCAGCCGGCGTTACCAGCGATTCTTCTTTTTGCTTTACAGGAAGATCAGCCGTATTTAAAAGGTATTTCCGCAGGTAACTGAGGTGGCTGACACGAAAGGCCAGGTAAACCAAATGATTTTTGTGGAGGGTGATAATAAGCTTGGCTTCGATCGTCTTGCTTACGTCACCTAATAGTTTGTGATTGATGAGCACCAGGTCGGGGAAGGGGTGCACATTGATCCGTTGCTGCAGTAATTCCATATCTGTAACCACAGAAAGTACCTGGATACTGCTGTCGATAGCATGTAATACCCTTATCACTCTTTTAACCACCTGTTTTTCCGGCTCTACAATAATAACTTTCATGACCACTCAAATCTTTCTTTACTGCAAGTTTATTTTTTACAACAGTAATTTCAAGGGCAATGGTAATGAACCGGAAAAAATAACGAATGAGTTGCTGTATGTGCTGGCGGAATTTTTTGATGCAGGTCGCCTGCAATATTTTGTTAAATAAGCGATAGCAGCGGTACCTGCATTTTACCAGCGAAGACTTTTGGTAAAATATGACGGGGTGATAGTATTGCTCCAGACAATAAAATCCTCGCTTTTTTTTGCATTCATCTTTCCAGGAATATTTTTCAGATCAGGTTGATGGGGGATATAGTGAAATCCAATTTTGAATTTAAGATTACCGGTTTTGATGGCAGAAGTCCTGTCCAACTCTAAAATGTTATTTATACTCCTGTAGGGTGGGATCTCAAAGGTTTTATGACCGTTGGTAAAACATATATGCACAAGTACCTTCCATTTATCATTATCGACCGTGTATGAATCTTGCCAGGAGCAATCCCAACTTTCATATTTAATGGTATCAGCGGTGTTATTAGTAAGGATTATTTTTAAAGTGATGTGTTTACTGCTGCGTTCATTGATCATTGCAGTTAAAGATAATTTGGGCACAGTTGTAATGTTTGTTGTAAAAGACGTTGCGATAATAATGATTGAGCCAAGGATCAAAGCCTGCTTCATTGTAAGAGATTTAGTTAGTTTATACAGGTAATACGTAAATATAAAAAGCAGGCCGTTTGTAAATATAACAGTACTGCCAATTTGTATATTAATTAACTAAAACCTTTACTGTTTTAACATCATTCCAACAGTTTTTTGAAGCCCGGTATATTTAACTACCCATCAGCTTATTTTTTTGCGCAATGTATTCTTCATTGGTGATGGCGCCCTTTTGCAGCAGTTCAAATAATTTGTGCAGCTCATCTGCTATCAGTTGGGGTGATGCACCGCTGCCGACTCCCGCAGTTTTTGCAATGGCCTGTGCCAGTTGTGTGGCCTGGCTGCTGATCTGTGTTCTTTTATATTCTTCTTGTGCATGGGTGATGGTATCCTTCAATAATTTGGGATGATGTATCAGTTCATACTTTGTTTCGCCCAGTTCAGCAGCGGTTTGTATATCCACGTTGCCATAACCAAATATCCTGCCCATCAAAGGCTGATTGTATTCCACATTATTAATTTTATCCAGCGGACTTTCTTTGGAATATCTTGTAAAAAAACCGCTTTCATCCACTACCCGCATATTAGTAACTGCCCAAAGATTATACTTCCAATTAATATACTCCACCGCAGGAAATATAGCGGTGAGTAAAATGATGATGAATGCAATGGAATAATTGCTCATCCAGACTAATAGCAGGATGGAGAGCAGCAACCATGCTAAAATAGAAGGCACCAGTTTTATCCAGTGCTTACGGATAATGAGTAAAAGTTTCTCGTCTTTTTTTAATTGTGTGCGCATAGTAAGTACAAGTTAAAAAATATTTTTTATGTGGCGTATAAAAAAACAGGCAGGTAAATCTACCTGCCTGTTCATTATGCAATAAGCGTTACCATATCCGCACCCTTAAACTATCCGGGCGGTACATTTTATCGCCGGGTTTAATATCGAACGTGGTGTAAAATTCATCCACATCTACAAAAGGACCGTTTACCCTGTATTTGGCAGGGGAGTGCACGTCTGTTAAAAGACGGCTGCGTAACTGCGCTTCCTGCTGCTGGAATAACCAGCCCAGTGAGTATCCAAGGAAGAAGCGCTGCATCGGTGTTAAACCGTTGATCTTTTCTCCTTTTTTATACTGCTCGGTTTTTTTGAATGCATCCACACCGAGTAATATACCACCCAGGTCGGCAATATTCTCACCCAGTGAAGCCTTACCGTTTATATGATAGCCTTTCAGCGGTTCGTATGCGTTAAACTGGTTTACCATCACATCAGCACGCTTATTAAATTCTGTTTCATCTTTTTTGGTCCACCAACTGCTCAGGTTGCCCTTTTCATCAAACTGCCTGCCTTCATCATCAAAGCCATGGGTTATTTCGTGTCCGATGGTGCTCGCTGCTGCATAACCATACACCAGCGCATCATCCAGTTCTTCATCTTTATAACCAGGCACAATAAATTGTGCTGCAGGTAATACAATTTCGTTATTACTTGGATTGTAATAAGCATTGTAGGTCTGAGGTGTCATATCCCATTCATCCCTGTCAACAGGTTTGCCCAGTTTATTCATATTGTAATTATACCACCAGTTATTAGCGCTTGCCAGGTTTGGTAAAAATCCTTGCTTGCTGATCTGCATAGCAGAAAAATCTTTCCACTTTTCCGGGTAACCCACTTTCTTTTTCATGGTAGCCAGTTTCGTGTATGCCTTCTGTTTAGTGCTGTCACTCATCCAGGTAAGTTTGGCAATACGTTCTTTTAAAGCAGTGCGGATGGCTTCTACCTGGTCGCTGTAGCGTTGTTTGGCTTTTTCGTTAAAGAATTCCTTTACATACAATTGGCCGAGGGGCTCGCCCAGTAACTGGTTCTCCATTTGTATCACTCTTTTCCATCTTGGCCTTCTTTCTTTAGCACCGCTGAAAAGCTGGTTGAATTTAAATGCTTCCAGGCCAAACTTATCCGGCAGGGCAGCAGAAAAATCTGAAATAAGATTAAATTTCACATAGCTTTTCCATACAGGAATGGGTGTTTCGTTCAATATCTTATCCAGTGCAGTAAAAAATTCCGGTTGACCCACTACAACAGAATCGAGTTTGCTGGCTCCGGCTGCAGATAAATACGCCGGCCAGTTTATAGTAGCCGCCATTTTACCCATATCAGCCACTGCCATCTTATTGTAATTTTTATAAGGATCACGCAGGTCTTCTATTTTACGGCTGGCCAATGCCATTTTAGTTTCCAGCGCCAGTATATTTCTTGCATCGGCAGCAGCACTTACAGAATCCTGCCCGGCCATGTGCAGCATAGTGGTAATATAGCTTACATAGCTGCTGCGGATCATGATAGTGGCAGAGTCTGTTTTAAAATAATATTCCCGTTCCGGTAAACCAATACCGCCCTGCCAGAACTGGTACACCATCACATCACTGTTCTTTGCATCCTGTGTAGGACCATCGCTGAATAAAGTAGAAGAGCCCGCTTTTTTTAATTCTGCAGCCGTGCTCAATAAAGTGGGAACATCTTTTATAGCATCCGCTTTATCGAGATATGGTTTTAGCGGCGTAAGGCCTGCCGCTTCAATAGCTGCGCTGTCCATAGCAGTTGTCCAGAAATCACCGATCTTCTGGCTGTTGGTACCTTGTTTGTCATTGGCCTTTGCAGCGGTCTTCGCTCAATTCTCTCAGGCGTTTCAGGTTTTCTTCATTCACCAGTTGCCCGATACCCCAGCTGCTGAGGTCGCCGGGAATAGGATTTTTCTTTATCCATCCTCCATTGGCATAATCAAAAAAATCATCACCCGGTTTTACAGTTGTGTCCAGGTTGGCAGCAAGAATATCTGTTTTAGCTGCTGTAGTCTTATCTGCATTATTACAGGCGTATAACACCGTGCAGGCAAAGGTTAAGGCAAAAAATTGTTTCATGTAAAAATGAGTTTTATCATTAAATATAAAGAATGATAACAAGGCGCAACAAATTTTTTGATAAGTGGGACCTCAACAGCCTTATTACTTAATTTTGCCTTTTATTGATGCTTATGACACCTGAACGCAACGACCGCCTGACCTCGGTTTTAAATAAACGCCAGCCCGATCTTACGGTAGTACTGGAAAATGTATTCGATCCGCACAATATCAGCGCCGTGATGCGTACCGCCGATGCCGTGGGTATACAGGATATATTTATACTGAACAATAAGATACCGCCGCACCGCAAATGGGGTGCAAAAAGCAGTTCCAGCGCTGCCAAATGGCTAACAGTGCACCAATATACCGATGCGGGGGAATGTTTTGCGGAATTACGTAAAAGGTATAAAAAAATCTATACCACGCATTTAAGTACGGATGCAGTAGGCCTGCACGAATTGAATTTAACAGAACCTGTTGCCTTGGTATTTGGCAACGAACACAGCGGTGTAAGTGATGATATCATTGCGATGGCCGATGGCAATTTTATTATTCCGCAGGTGGGAATAATAAAATCGCTGAATATATCGGTGGCTTGTGCTGTTACTTTGTACGAAGCTTACCGCCAGAAAAATAATGCAGGGCATTATGACGCCATCAAATTGCAGGGAGAAAGACTGTCAGGTTTGAGAAATGAATGGGGATTTTTAGAGGAAAATGAATAAAATATCCGGGTAAGTGATTTTTACTTACCCGGGTGATCAATTACTTTTCCTGTACCTTTTTATCTATACGTATTGCCATTAGATATCCTTTATTATTACTAGCTGAGCTGTAATACTCCCGGTAATAGGCTGTGGTCATCAAATTAACCTGGTGGGTATATGATCTATTTTTTTTGGCGGGACCATATAGCTTGCTGATAAAAATCTGTTCAAAATCTGTATTGGAATATTTATCAAGTACGGAATTATTAATTTTTTTTCCATTTAACCAAACACCATATACTGCCGCATTCTTTAAAGCTTCAAATTGTTCTTTTGTAGGTACAACTTTAGGCAGCGGTGGAGCAGGGGGCATGAATATAACTTTTTGTTTTGCCTGTTGCTCTTTACTCATCTGTAGGTAAATGGTTTCAAGCCGTTGTTTTTCTTCCGGGGAAACGTTGACATAAAATGCCGGTCCATACTTACCATCGGTGGTTTTATTCTTATTAATAATATCTGCGTACTCATCCAGCAATTGTTGAGAAACACCTTCAACAGTGGAGGGAGTTTCAGGAACTGCTTTCTGAATTACTTTCGGAATATCCTGGGCCATGGTGTTTGTGCTGAAAACAAATATTGCAGCAGCAATTACAGGCAGTACTGCCCATTGTTTTACAATGGCAATACTTTTTGATGTTGTTCTTGTCATCATGAGTAATCTTTTCTTGGTTATTAAATAATTGAATTGACTGGTTAAAGGGGAACTTCCGGGCTGTGCCGCCTTTTCAAGTAAGAGGTATTGGTAGGCTGTTGCATTGTGGAAGGTTTCAACTACAGCATCATCCGCTAAAAATTCGTGGTTCAATTGTATAGCCCTGCGGTACAGGTATAAAAAGGGATTGAACCAAAAAAATACGAGTAGCAGTTCTATGAATATAATATCCAGTGAATGTTTCTGTCGGACATGCGTTAGCTCGTGGCTGATGACCTCTTTTTCAATAGCGCCATTTTCATAAGTTGTTTTATCCAGGAAAATGAAATGTAAAAAACTGTGCGGGGTAACGTTTTTCTCCAATAATATGAATGTAGCATTGCCTTGATGCACCTGCGCATTATTCCTTATCCGGGAATAAATAGTTACCATGTTCCTGGTAAATACCGCTAACCTAAATAATGCAATAGCGGCATATAAAAACAAAATGAATAATGCGATATAATCGGTTTGAGTATTCATTAAAGGTTGTGAGCTGCCCGCAACAACAGGCTGCTCAACAGGCAGCAAAATGCTTTGCTGCAGGGGAGCAACGTTGATCACTGCAGGTGTGGGAATAGTTATCAACGGAATTGTAAAAGACAGTACGACGGCTACTAACAGGTAGGCCCGTTTGAAACGGTGCATCTTTTCACGCTCTAAAAAAAGCGTATAGAATAAGAAAAGAAGCGCTGCGCAAAGCACTGTTTTTACAATATAGAGCATCATTTTTTCTTCTTTTTGATTTCCTGGTCAATGATTTTTTTAAGACTTTCCAGTTCGATGGTTGTTAAATTACTGGTGGTGGTAAAAAAGGAAGCAAACTGCAAGGCAGAATCGCCAAAATAATTTTTTATCATCCCCTTTACATGCTTCGAAAAGTAATCTGCCTTTTTCACGAGCGGATAATATTCCCTTGAATTGCCGAACAGGGTATATCCTACAAAGCCTTTATCCTGCATCCTTTTCAATAAAGTGGCAATAGTGGTTACTGCTGGTTTTGGTTCGGGATAGGTATCAATGATGTCCTTCATAAATACCTTTTCCTTTTTCCAGATCAGTTCCATTAATTGTTCCTCTGTTTTGGATAATTTCATTATTCTACATTTTGATGTATTTCTCTACAAATGTAGAGTAATTTTTTAAACCACCAAATTTATTTTGCAACTACAGTACCCCTTGCCATTGTTTTTTCTGCGCCATCTGCGTTATCTGCGGGAGTTTCTCCTAACTTTAATGCACCAAAACCTCATGTATGAAGCAATTTGTTCTCCCGTTCTTATTACTACTTAGTTTTTCTGTTTCCGCACAAAATAAAAAGCCCCTCGACCATACTGTTTACGATGGCTGGCAAAGTATCGGCGAACGCATGATCAGCAATGATGGCAGGTTTGTAGTGTATACCATTAATCCCCAGGAAGGAGATGGCGAACTGGTGGTACAGGAACCATCGGGTACTTACAAAAAAATAATCCCGAGAGGATACAATGCCGTGATCACAGAAGATAACCGCTACGTGGTGTTCCGCATAAAAGCACTCTTCCAGGATACAAGACAGGCAAAGATCAAAAAGAAAACGGCTGATGAAATGCCGAAAGATTCGTTGGGCATATTGGAACTGGGCAAAGACAGTATAGTAAAGATCGCTAAAGTAAGATCTTTTAAAACACCCGAAAAAGCAGGTGGCTGGATGGCTTACCTGATGGAAAAAGCAGATGCACCGGCTGCTGCTGCAAAACCAAAAGCGGCAGTTGATTCGGCAACACAGTTAAAGAATTTATTACAGATGGCTGACAGCCTGGTAAGAGTGGCCGACAGCATCCGCAATAAAACAAAGGAAGCGCAAACCAAGGGCATAGCGGTACTGGCTCCTGCAAAAAAAGAAAATAAACCTGCAGCTCCCAAGGCTGATGCAGAAAAGATAGAAGAAGGAACAGAACTGGTGCTTAAAAATTTTAATACCGGTGCAGAAAGAAAATTCAAGCTGGTAACAAAATATTATTTCAGTAAAAAGGCCAATACTTTTATTGTAGAAACGTCTGCAAAAAATAACGATAGTATTACAAAAGCAACCGTGTTGTGGATCGATTCTTGCAAGTGGTAAGACAGACACCGTGATGAAAAAATTCAATGATGCTAAAAACTATGTACTGGATGAAACGGGTAACCAGCTTGCTTTTGTAGCCGAACGTGACAGTGTAACCAAAGCACTCACTAAATTTTATAAACTCTGGTATTTCAGGCCCGGTCAGGATAGTGCGGTGATCGTTGCACATAAGAACAGCATTGGTATGAAACTGGGCACCTCCGTAAGTGAAAATGCCAATCTGCTTTTTAGTAAAGATGGTAAAAAACTGTTCTTTGGTACTGCATCCATTAAAGCGCCGAAAGATACCACGTTGGTGGATTTTGAACTGGCCCGCCTGGATGTATGGCACTACAATGATGATTACCTGCAACCGCAACAGTTGAAGCAACTGGATATAGAACTAAGGCGCAGTTATATGGCCGTGGTTAAACCCGGAGAAAATAAAATAGTACAACTGGGTGCAGAAGACGCAGAAAGGATCACGCTGGTAGATGAGGGCAATGCCGATTGGGTATTATCAGAAAGCAATAAAGGCAACCGTGTGGAAGGGCAGTGGACCGGCCGCACCAAAAGCACTGCTTATGTGATCAACACCAATGACGGTACAAGAAAGCTGGTGCTTGCCAATGCGCCTGTAAGCTACGATGCATCGCCTGCAGGGAAGTTCGTGTACTGGTACGATGCAGTAAAGAAAAATTATTTTACTTATGATGTAGTAACTGGCGTTACCAAAAATGTGACGGAAAAAATAAAAGTGCCTTTATACGATGAAGAAAATGATGTACCCGATGTGCCTGGTCCGCATGGTGTAATGGGCTGGAGCGCCGGCGATAAGAACCTGTATGTGTACGATAAATATGAAGTGTGGAATGTATCACCCGGTGGAACAGTTGCACCAGCGCCGTTGATAGAAGCTGCACAGCTTGCAAGAAAGAACCAGGTCACTTACCGGTATATTTCCACCAACAGGGAAGAACGTTTTATCAATACCGACAGCCCGATGATATTCCGGGTATTTGATAATACATTAAAAACAACCTCGCTGGAGAGAGCTTATACAAAGAATGGTAACCTATATTTTAATAATGCACTGGAAAAATATGGTGTAGGATTTCCTGTAAAGGCAAAAAACGCAGCAGCTTATATTTATACCAAAGAAAATTATACTTCATCACCCAACCTGTATTATGAAAATGGGAATGGAGTTGCTAAAGTGTTGAGTGATATCAATCCGCAGCAAAAAGAGTATAACTGGGGCACCGCTGAATTATTTAAATGGAAGACCTACAATGGCAAGGAAAGCGAAGGCATTATTTATAAGCCGGAAAATTTTGACCCGAAAAAGAAATACCCGATGATCAGTTATTTTTATGAAAAACTATCTGACGGATTATATACTTACCAGCCACCTTCGCCTACGCCCAGCCGTTTGAATATTCCCTTTTTTGTAAGCAGAGGATATGTAGTGTTTGCACCGGATATTTCTTATACTACCGGCCATCCCGGCAATGATGCGTATAATTATATTGTGAGTGGTGTAAGGGCGATTGTAAAACTGGGTTATGTGGACAGTACCAAGCTCGGTCTGCAGGGACAAAGCTGGGGCGGTTATCAAACCGCTTTCCTGATCACCAAAACAAAACTATTTGCAGCCGCATGGGCCGGCGCTCCCGTTGTGAACATGACGAGCGCCTATGGTGGTATACGCTGGGGCAGCGGGCTTAACCGCCAGTTCCAGTACGAAAAAACACAGAGCCGTATCGGCGGTACACTTTGGGAAAAACAGAACCTGTATTTAGAGAATTCTCCTTTGTTTCATTTACCCAATGTAACCACGCCATTGGTGATCATGAGCAACGATGCGGATGATGCAGTGCCCTGGTACCAGGGGATAGAGTTCTTTACCGCCATGCGTCGTTTAAATAAACCTGTATGGTTATTGGTATACAACAACGAAGCGCATAATTTAATTGAAAGAAAGAACCGCAAGGATATACAGATCCGCGAACAGCAATTTTTCGACTGGAAACTGAAAGGAGACAAGCCCGCCAAATGGTTAACGGAAGGTGTGCCTGCAACACAGAAGGGAATTGACTGGGGATTGAAAGTGGAATAAAGTACTTTGCATATTTACACAAAACTTTTGCAATGAAATATTTTTTGGTTTTTTTACTTGCTGCAAACCTGTTTGCCTGCAGCTTTAAACAAAAACAATTTGTAACTACACTTTCTATTACCGATACTGCATTTACCGAAGGACAGGCAGATACTGCCACGATGGTGATCAGCAAAAGGCTGGAAGGTGCCGGTATTCATAATGCATCAGTAAAAGTAAATTATAAAACCAATGAGATCACCATTCAATCAGCAAAGCCCGATAGAGAATGGGTACAGGATTTTCTCCTTAAAAAAGGCGCATTGGTATTTTATGAATGCTATTCCATTTTTGATATATACCAGGGGCTGGAAGCTGCGGATAAACTGGCTGCGGCAAAATTAAATAATGGTGTGCCAGACAGCATGAATCATCCGCTGCTAGGAGAATTTACAGGTTTTGCTGTAAACGGACCTAATACACCTGGGCAGAATATACCTGGTTTTATAGGATACGCGGCAAAAGGGAATATACCCCGGATAAAAGAATCTGTGAACCTTGGTAAAGATGTATTACCAGCCGATGCTTTAATGATGCTGCAGGAAAGCGGTACAACCACGAAGGATAAACAAAAGATGTATGAAATATACTTTGTAAGAGATAACAGCACGAAATTATTTGCCAATAACCATGTAACGAAAGCTGAAACAAGGGCCAACGGAAAACATACGGATGTTCTGATGCAGTTTGATGCATACGGTGCTTACCTTTTTAAAAGAATGACGATGAGTAATGTTGGCAAAACAATAGCTATGACCATAGATGGAGCAATCCTAAGTGCACCTAAAGTGCTTAGTCCTATTGAAGGCGGCTCAGTAGCACTAAGCGGTGTGTTTGAAAAAAAGGAGGCTAAGGACATGGCTGCTTTGCTTGCATCGGGGTGCCTGCCGGTGAACATGGTGCTTAAAGGAATAGAGGAAGTGAAAACTGCTGAATGATTGACCGGACCTGTTAACAAGCCAGCAACAAAAAACAAGGTACATTTGTTTTTACCGCTTACGAGCTGCAATAATTTACATTAAATATAAAAGAACAAACTGTAATAATAATGGAGGGTAATAATAACGAACCGGTTTTAAAAGTAAACGGCCTGAATGTTTTTTACGAGAGGTTCCAGGCTGTAAAAGATGTAGCATTTGAAGTAAGGGCCGGAGAGATATTTGGTTTACTGGGCCCCAATGGCGCCGGTAAGACCAGCAGTTTGAGTTCGGTAGAGGGGTTGATCAAACCACGCTCCGGTGAGATCATTGTGGCTGGTTTCAACACGAAGGATAAACCATTGCATGCAAGGGCTAATATGGGCGTGCAATTGCAATCCACCAGTTTTCAACCTGAATTGCATGTGGGAGAGATCATTCAATTATTTGCCGGCATACATGCGGTACCCATGCCCGATGATACGCTGCGTGCAATATTGGATACGATAAAACTTGAAGATGCGGTTGGTAAGAAATTCAGCGAATTGTCCGGCGGACAACAACAGCGTGTATCCCTTACTGTTGCATTACTGCACAACCCTAAACTGGTGATACTGGATGAACCTACCACCGGGCTTGACCCTCAAAGCCGCCGCCAGTTGTGGGAACGCATGGAAGACCTGCGTGCAAAAGGGCATGCCATATTACTCACCACGCATTCCATGGAAGAAGCAGAAGCAGTTTGCGACCGCATTGCCATCATCGATCATGGCAGGGTGATAGCCACCGATACACCGCAGGCGCTGGTAGAGAAACACCGCAACGATCCGGAAGTGATCGCCGCTTCCCGAAAAGGAAAAATAACTTTAGAAGATGTATTTATCGGCTTGACCGGTAAAGAAGTACGTTCATAAATCAAACAAATCATTATGCAGACTATAATTCCTTCTACTTCAAAAGCCATTACCTCTTTACTGCGTGCAGATTTTACAACGCAGTGGCGCAACCGCCGTTCGGTGATACTCATTGTATTGGTGCCTTGCATCATCCTCAGTTCCTGGAAAGGGATCGTTGATAAACTCGGAGGTGCCTTTGTACTTTCCAATTGCATCACCATCGGTCTTACAGCCATTGGGTTAATGGGCTATGCCAACTCTATTGCAAGAGACAGGGATAAAGGTGTTTTTCAACGCCTGCGGGTGGCACCGCTTTCTTCCTGGTCTATCATGGCGAGCAGGCTTACGGTACAACTGGCGATGATATTCATCGTAACACTGGCGGTTTTTATTGCTGGATTTTATATTGATAAAATAACCGTGAGCGTTGCCGGTTATATAGTAGGCGCTTTTGCTGCAGTGGCAGGCGGCGCATTGTATCTCAGTATCGGGCAGGTAATAGTGGGACGCATCAAAAATCCAGAAACAGTCAACTCCACCTGCAGGCTGGTATATTTTGCATTTATCATGGTGGGCATGTTTGGTGAGTTAGGCATGCTGGGCGACAAAGTAACCAAGATCGTTAAATGGTCGCCCTATGGTGTAGTGCGCCACCTGGTATCTGCCAGCCTCCGGCCGGATTTATGGAATATGGACGATACGGTGTCTTTATTGATATGCGTTGGTTATACCATCGTGTTTGCCACACTGGGTATAAAATGGTTCAAGTGGAGTAATAAATAAAACTATGTTCCGTCGTGCTGAAAAGATAATTACAGTTTTCATTTTCCTGTTGATGAATGCCTGTTTCAGCATGCAGGCTGCAATGGCAGATGAGCCAGTACTTGTTGAGCCCAAACCATCCGTACTGGTGTTTCCTCCTTTTGATATCAATGCAGGCCGCGGCATCTCTCCCGGTATACAGCAGTGGCTGCAAAATGAAATGGCAAAAGACAGCGCTGTTACACTCATAAAATTTCCCTATAAAAAATTAATGGATGTTCCTTATCAAAATGTATTTGATAAGAAATATTGCAAACCGGTACTGGAAAAAATAAAAGCCGATATCATCATCCTCTCACAACTGGAGCTGGTGAAAGAAACGGGTAATATGCAAACAGACCTCTGGAATGTACACCTGAAGATCTATCAGGTGCATACCGGTAAACAAAAGGATGTGCTCTCCCTTAATAATTTAACCGGTGATGCAATAAAGGAACAGCTTTCAACAGGTTACAATACGCTGCAAAAACAAATGCAGTAAACTGCCGCAGTTTAATTATTTTTGACTGCATCCTGCAATCAAAAAAATGAAAGAACAGCTTCCCGGAATATATTTATACCGCCGCATTGTTCAGGCGAAACTTTTTATCGACGGGCATTACGGCGATAAAATAAACCTGGATGATATTGCCGATGAAGCCTTCTTTTCCAAATTCCATTTTATACGACTATTTAAAATGGCTTATGGCAAAACGCCGCACCAATACCTCACGGCTGTACGCATTGAACAGGCTAAGCTGATGCTGCAAAATAACCATCCCGTTACCCATGTTTGCTTTGCAGTGGGTTTCGATAGCCTGAGTTCTTTCACGGGTCTTTTTAAACGCATTACCGGCAATAGCCCTTCTGTGTACCAGCAACTGCAACTACAACGCAAAAGGGAACTCCGTGCCCAACCGCTGCAATTTATTCCGCATTGCTTTGCCTTAAAAAATGGCTGGATGGAAAAAAGCAATTTTGAAGAAGTGCTGTAAAAAGCAATGGCACAACTTTGTTCCATCATCCATCATTAAACAAACCATACAATGATCACCAAAATGAATCATGTCAGCATTTTTGTGCTTGACCAGGACAGCGCTTATGATTTTTACGTCAATAAACTGGGTTTTAAAGTGCATACGGATGCAGCCATGGGGCCGGGTATGCGCTGGTTGACCGTTTGTCCACCCGAACAGCCGGAGCTGGAGATCAGCCTGATGGCCATTGCCGATGGCATGCTGTTCAACAGTGAATCGGCGCAAAAGATGCGGGAACTGGTGGCGGGCGGCACTTTTGGTTTCGGTGTTTTTGAATGCAACGATCTGCTGGCCACGTATGAAGAATTGAAAGCAAAGGGAGTGGAGTTTACCAAGGCGCCCAAAAAAGAATTCTATGGCTTCGAAGCATTGTTCAAAGATGATTCGGGCAACTGGTTCTCGCTGGGAGAAAAGAAGGCTGCGGAATAAAAAGATGAACATTTTTTTGCCGGGTTTGCAAATCGTTGCAAACCCGTTTGTTTTATAAAATGTTAAAACCCAAAAATAAATTTGGCTAATTACGAAATGTTCGTAGATTTACGAAAATTTCGTAGATATGGAAAAGTTAACCCATGTAGAGGAAGAAGTGATGCAGGCAATATGGCGCACCGGCGAAGCCAATGTAAAAACTTTTATGGAAAACCTGGACCAGCCTGCTCCTTATACAACTGTGGCATCCATTGTAAAGAACCTGGAGAAAAAGCAGTACATCAGCAGCAGGCTGTTGGGCAATGCCTACCTGTACAAGCCGGCAGTAACAGAAGCAGAATATAAAAAGAAATTCATGGGCAGCGTGGTCAAGGATTATTTTGATAACTCGTATAAAGAGATGGTGAACTTTTTTGTGGAGCAGAAAAAATTATCAGCCAAAGAACTGAAAGAGATCATCAATATGATAGAAAAAGGAAACAAATAAACCGATCCTGCTATGAACTATTTACTGGAATATATACTCAAGTGTTCTGTAAGCCTTGCAGCGGTTTACCTGTTTTATTATTGCATCCTGCGCAAACTTACTTTTTATAATCATAACCGGTGGTACTTATTGGGATACTCACTGTTGTGTTTTTTTATACCGCTAATTAATGTGTCGGTATTACTGCAAAAAAATAACTGGCAGCAGAATAATGTCATTAACTGGATGCCTTCCATCGATCGCAATACGATCAATGAGCTGCCTGCGGCAACAACCAACGCATGGGGCATAAAGGAATGGATAACGATGGTGGTTTCCGTTGGTATGCTGATCATGTTTGTTCGCCTGCTGATACAGGTACTGTCCTTTAAAAGAATGCTGGATAAAGCAGAGCCTGTAACGGGTGAAGGCATTAATTTGTACCAGGTGAACGACAGCATTATCCCGTTCTCATTTGGTAATGCTATCTTTATTAACCGCCACCTGCACAGCGAAAGCGAATTGCAGGAGATCATCCGCCACGAATTTGTGCACGTAAAGCAGCGCCATAGTTTTGATATCATCTGGGCCGAACTGTTGTGCATCTTCAACTGGTACAATCCTTTTGTATGGCTGTTGAAAAAAGCCATCCGGCAGAACCTGGAGTTTATTGCCGATCACCAGGTGCTGGAACAGGGTATCAATAAAAAAGAATACCAGTACCTGTTGTTAAAAGTTATAGGAAACAATCAATATAGTATAGCCACACAATTCAATTTCTATTCACTAAAAAAACGTATAGCCATGATGAACAAAACAAAGAGCGCCAAACGACAGCTGGCAAGGCTGCTGTTCTTATTACCCGCTACAGCTGTTTTGTTGCTTGCATTCCGTAATAAATGGAATGCAGGCAGCACTGCAACTGCCAGTAACAAAACCGTTTCCGTAGCCGGAATGGTTGTGGATGCAAAAACACTGCAACCGCTGGCCAACGCCGGTATTTACTGCAAGGAAAAGAACATTACAGTGCAGACTGACGAAAAAGGGTATTACCTGTTGCAATTGCCGTTTGAGAACAAGCCATTGCAATTCACCCTGCAGGTAACAAAAGAAGGGTATGAACCTTTTCATCAAACAGAGAACTGGGGTAATTTTTATCAATCGTATATCTATGACCGTTATAGTAAGAGCGTGGAATATTTCGGATTGGCAAAACCGGAAGGCAAGGCTTTTTCCTCGCTGGGTAATGCAGGGGACATGAACGGGCTGACCTATGATAATGTTGCTGCACGCTTAAAAGAAGTGTTGAACAGTAATTCTGCTTACTATGATGGAACGGTGGAAAGGGATACCGTGATAGAAGTGAACAGCAAAGGGTATAATCTTACTGTAAGGAATAACAACGTGATCGTAAGGAACAGCAGCGGTAAAGAAGTAAAACGTATACCGCTGAAAGACTGGAATAATAACACAGAAAAATACGAGAATGCTTACGGCGAACTCCCTGCGCCACCGCCACCACCACCTCCGCCGCCAGCACCAGTGCCACCAGCAACGCCCGGCGTGCCTGCACCCGCTGCACCCCCGGTTCCTGCCATTGACGGTATACCTGCTCCGCCCAGCATAGTGGAAGTGCCTACACCAGCGGCACCATCACCGGTTCCGCCACCAGCCGCGCCTGCGCCACCCAAGCCTTTAAAATTACCTGCCAATGTTAAAAGACTGGATGTGAATAATAACAAAGCCACCGTATGGCTCAAGAACGGGCAGCAAGAAAAATACGACCTGGATGTAAAGGAACAGAAAGAAAATTTTGAAAAGAAATATGGCAAACTACCTGAAGTGCCGGATGCTCCCGGAATGCCCAAAATAGCACAATAGCGATCAGAGTTCCATCCATTGCTGGCCGGTCTTTTTGATGTCGGCTGCTATATTGTCGATAAAGTTGAACTGGTCAGCAATGGGTTTAAATTCGGTGAGTTGTCTTTGTGTATCGCTTTCGTGTACGCCTTGCTGTAACTCCGAGCGCCGTGCTTTCAGTAATTCCTGTAATCTTTGCTGTATGATGTTTTGCGGTTGCGCTTCCGGCGCTACTGTTTCGGCAGGGATATCCTGTAATATCTTTTCCGCATCTTCCAGCCGCGTAGCTGCATTATTTATTAATGGAGTAAAATCAGGCGAAGCATATTTTTCAGCCGATGGTTTTACATAATAGGAGAGCGTGGCGATGTGTGATGTAAGCATATGGTTCAGCACCACGAACTGGTGCAGCTGTTTGATATTCTTTTGTTTGCTTTTGGGCTCAGACAGCATGCGGGTAAAAGCATCCGAGAGATTGGCCAATGCAACGAACGCATTTTTGCGGCTTACTTTATATTCTGTATTGGTAACAGGATTACCTGTAAATGCAGCTGCAATGGTCTTAAAATAATCCTTATTGCTGCGGATGGTTTCCAGCATATAATTACTCACCTGTTCCTGCTCCCAGGCCGGTAATAAAATAAGATTTGCCAAAAATGCAATTACGGAACCAATGGCCGTATCGATCACCCTGTCGGTAATGATCACTTTAAAACTCGCATTGTTCAATAAATGAAATAACAATAGGATATAGGGTGTCATCAATATCACGCTTACCAGGTATTTGTTACGCATAAAACTGTAAGTGCCGATCATCAGCACCAGCATAATAACAAACAACGCTTCATTGTCCTTGATAAAATAAAGAATGAGTAAACCAATGGCAGCGCCCAGTATAGTACCGATCAGCCTTTCATAATTTCTTTTTTTGGTAAGGCTGTAAGCAGGTTTAAGAATTACTATAATGGTAAGCAATATCCAGTAACTGTGGCCTAATGGCAGTAACATGGATGTGATATAGCCCACCAGTGTGGCAATACTGGTGCGCACGGCATGCCGGAAATTGTTGGAAGCAAAAGATAGATTGTCTTTTAATAACTTCCAGTCGATGGGCTGATGGGTAACGAACTTATCATGATCCAGTTGTTTGGGTATTTTTTTGGAAAGTTCCTTATCATAAGCAGTGTACAGGTGCAGTGTATGTATACGGCCTGCAATATCGCTGATGCTGTGCAGTATATGCCGCATACTGATAAAGCTGTCTACATTCTCTGCATTACGCCGGTCGTTGCGGAAATTATCAAAGAACTCTTTTGTTTTTTTGATATGTTCGGTCAGCAAACCGGTCTCTTCGGAACGGCGGCCGCTTTTTACGGCAATGCCAATTTCATCCAGTTCATTGGCCAGTTCCAATATCAGCTGCCGGTATTGTTCCAGTATATCGTCTTCTGCAAATGCGTCATGCAATGCTTTGTAATCGTGGTACGATGTCATGGTCCTTTCAAAAAGATCCACGATATCGGTGAACATCATCAGTAAAGTTCTGCCGGTGGTAGTGGAATCTTTAATGATATCCCTGCTTTTAAAAAGTAATTCCCTCACCAGGTTCTGTTCGCCATGCAGTACGATCTGCTGCTCCATCATCTGTTGGTAAGTCTTTTCATAATCCACTTCCTTTTCGTAGAAAGAAGCCCTTATGCGCAGGTAATTGGCGGTTGCCATAATACAATCGCCCAGTGCCTGCTGGGCCAATTTATAAGGGCGAAAACTGTACAGCAATAAGCTCAGCAGCATATACCATACAGCGCCAGCAAGAATATAGCCGGCATTGATCAGCACGTCCCAGCCTTCGTGCTGGCGGTCGATGTTCAATACCATCATCAGCAGTGCAGATACGCCGATGGAATTTGCCCTGGCGCCAAACACACTTATCATGGAAAAAGCAAAGCAGGCTACAACTATCAGTATACCCAATGTAATATGGTGCGGCGCTGCAAGCCCCGTTATCAATGCCATTAAAGTATTGATGATGATGCAGGCCACCATGCCATTCTTGCGGTGATGGATTGGCCCCGGTGTATCAGTGATGCTCACACTCATAGCGCCCAGCGCCACCACCACACCGGCAGATAATAAATTAAAATAGTTAAAGATAATGGCGGGCAATACAATGCCGGCAGTGATACGCACACCGTCGCTCAGGTAATGGCTGCTGACGAAACTCTTGTATTCTTTAACGTAATCCATTGGGGCAAAGGATAGTTACACTGCAAAGATACTTCATCCGGCATTGCTAAAGACTGCTGCAATTGCACAAAACAATTTTATAATTCCTCCCGGAAATACACTTTGTAATAGTTCATCTTCATTACTTCATCATAGCCTTTTTCTATCAGCTCGTTATTGCCGTGTATGTAGATGTGAAAATTCTTGTCCAGTTTTAAAACACTTTTATAAACCCTGGCCTGTTTTTTTACCGCAGCGTTGGAAATGGAAAAGCTATCGGCGATCTCGGTCTCAAATTCCGCTTCGTAATTCTTTTTATAGCTCCGGAACAACTCAATGCCTTGCTCATTGGCAATTACTTCGTTGGAGAATTCATCGAGATTGAATTGCTCATTCTCTTTAAAATATTTGATGGAACGGTTCAGCAGGTCGATCTTATCGGTCTTTGACATATCGAACTGTTCGGGCATTTTATTGGTAACAAAATCTTTGTAGATGCTTAATGTGTTGGTAGTTTGATTATAATTATCGTTCCGCACTTTCAGTTTTAAAAATTCGTCCGTCCAGTAAACTGCTTCGGTGCTGTTGGTCTGATCGATAATCGCCACTTTATAACCGGCATCTTTTTCTGTATTGAATATCAGGCAACCTTTATCCAGTTTTTTTATATTGATGGCATCCTGTTCGTACCGTAATTCAAATGCCTTTTCCTGCTGTGCGACGGTGAGATACGGTTCTTTTGTTTCTGATTTAAAAATGCCGATGGCATCCATTAATTCTCCTTCTATCTGCAGGTTGCTGTAATAAGCAACATAAAATTCACCAGATTTTATTTTGGGATGACTGGTAATATCAAATAAATGTTTGGCCAGTTGTTCCGACCCGTTATGGAACATCGATGGATCAGCAAACATCTTTGCAGCAAAATGAAACACCACGTTCAGGTTAAGGTCCTGCGATGGATGGAATAAACGGTATATCTCGTTCACTTTTTCAAAAGGCGATAAAAAATACCGCATCAGTAAGGCATTCAGCACCTGGTCGGTAACAATAACCGGTTGTTCAGATAAACTCAGCAGGTCATCCGTTAATTTATTGCCCACTTTGTGTATGGAAAGCTGTGCCAGGGTTGCGTCGGTATAAAAGATCATTCAACAGTGATTTTATTAAGCTGCCGTTGCAGCGGCTGCAAATATAATTGCAAACGGTACATCAGCAGGCCAAACCGGCCTGTTGTTCATAATTCAGTGAATAAAGTGATTAAATTTATTGGCCGCCATCCATTGTCCAGTGAAAACTGTTGTTTACAGCGGGTAATTGCCGCCAGTTGATAGCTTTGCCCACCAGCTTGCCTTCTTTGCCATCGATGGTATGATCGAGTATTAAAAGGCTATCGGAAGGGTTGTAACTAAAAGGTACGGTTGTTTGGTGCAGTTGGTAATCTGTCAATAAAAAAACAGAACGGGCTTTATCAAGTGCAAGTTTATAATCCTTCATGTCATCTTTTTGATCCTGGAAGATCATATAACTGTCACGGTGAATAAAGAATCTTTTTACAGGAGAGAAAACGGCGGGTAATGTATCTGTCCCTTCAATTACGGCTGTTACCTCGTAAGCGCCGTGCAGGTAGGGTTTTTCAGCTGCATCACCATTTAAATGCCCCGTACGCAGGAAGGGGTAAAAAACTTCCAAAGCGATCAAACAAACCGCCAGCCATTGCAGGAAAATTGCGAGAAAAGTTTTAGGAAAAAGAGGATGGGTTTCCACTACTGGCAGATCATTGTTATTTTTTAATACCAGTAAACGGTATAACCTGTTTCCATAAGGAGCCAGCAGGTAAATGTTCAGCAGCAGTAAAAAGCTGGAGAATATTTTTACAGAAATATCAAATCCAAAATTGATCGCCACTACATTCAGCAATACACCAATGGAAATTAATAAACCGATCAGTCTTGTTCTTTTCACCAGCATTAAAACGGCGGCCAGTATCTCTATGATACCCAAAAAAACATTGTAGCTGTAAGAAGTGCCCATCGTACTCCAGTACAAAAGATCTTTATCCGCCTTGCCGATTGGAGTAAAAAGTGTATTGGGTTCAGGAAGGTAGAATTGGTTCTTGAAAAGCTTATCTGCGCCGTATTTCAACAATTGCAAGGCCAGGTAATACAAAAAGCAACGATACAAAATACTGTATATCTTTTGATGGTACTCTGCCCATTTTTTTGAAAAAGCAAGTGCCAGGCTGATGACAACAGCAAGAACAAAAAGCAGCAACAGCAATATATACATCGAAATGCTGTCGGAATAAACTTGGGTATTGGTAAGAGGTTTGGAAAAAATATGCTGCGCAATGAAACCAATGGCTTTGCCAAAAACGGCGTCCGTGATATGCAACTGTACTCGGGTGATATTAAATGGAAAGGGGATGAATATAATACCCAGCAACGCAAAAAAAGAAGCGAATGTTTTAATAAAACTTCTTTTCATGCAGCAGTTGTTAATGATAAAATGATCAGGCTTTTTGTAATTGCGGCATCCTGAATTTCCAGGATATCCATCCGCCCAACAATGCCAGTAATAATGCGCCTGCCAGTAATTGCAATAAATGTCCATCAAACGGTGCTGCATTATTGCCATCGTTATTATTATCCACGCTGTATACAGGCAATACGAAATTTTCTTTTGGTGTTTCTTTTACAGCAGCTTTTTCTTTTTTCTTTTCTTTGGGTTTATGGTTATCATACCCAACAAATATGGTTTTTTTCAGGCTGCTGTCGTAACGGCGGCTGCTTATTAATACGGCTTTTATACTATCCAATGAATGATGCCTTGAAAATAACGCATCATTGTAAACCGTATCCCTGGCCATTCTTGCCAGCTTATTACTATCAATAGGTTCAGTATAATACCGTTGATAAATTCTTTGTACCAAAAGTGATTTTTCCGGGGAAATATGAATCACGCTGTCCAGTTTATAGGTCCACTTGAAAGCAGGCCCGCCAAAGTTGGAAGCTTCATCATCAAATAATTCATTATTGAGTGTGCTGTTAAAGTTGCTGATATTGCCACTGTGGCTTTTAAAAGCGATCAGTTTCGTTTGAGCAAAACACGATGCAGTAAATGCAAGGAATAAGACAGTTAAAACATGTTTCATTTTACCAGGCTTTGGAATATTTTAAAGATAATAAAAAAAGCGCCAGGTTTTCCCTGCGTAGTATCGATTTAACAAATACTACGCTTTTCCGCCGTTGAAAAATTAACTGCTGCCGTTCAGTCAAAACCGGCATTGCGCTTTTACAACTGCTCTAATTTTACCATCATCTTTTTCTAAACAACATATCATGGTCTTTAAATATTTTGAACAGCCTGGGTTATTTACCGGTTTAACAACAGCGGTATGCGATACCTGCGGCAACAGCACCGCTTGTTTTGACGGCACTGTTTTTTACGGCGAAGAAAGCATCGACGCCATTTGCCCGGCCTGCCTTGCAAACGGAGCGCTGGATGTAATGGATATACAAACCAACACCGGTGATACGAAAGAATTAAAACGGCAATTAAAGGAGCGCAACAGCGATCTGAATGATGCTGCAATAAAAAAACTGGTAAAAACCAAAACACAGGAGCTGGAAAAGCAAACACCACATTTGATCAGCTGGCAGGATTGGGACTGGCCCTGTGCAGAGGGCGATTACTGCAGGTTCATTGGTTATGGTTCAAAAGAAATGTACGAAAGCCTGGCAGCTGGCAAGGATGCGAAAGATATTTTTGCAGCTTCCATTTATTACAGCGTGGCAGATGAAGAAGATGCTGACATATTATGGGATGAATACCTGCCTGGTAAAGCAATAAAGAATTATGAGGAAAGTAGTGCTCACGGTGTGTTATTCTATGTATTCAAAAGCCAGCATTCGGATAAGCTGGTGAGCCTGTGGGATAGTGAATAGTTTTATATTCTTCCGTATAAGAACATATTGCTGGTAGTAGGTGTTTTGTTGTTGCCGATATCTTCCAGCGTAACAGAGAATGCAGTGGCATCGCCCGGTACATTTTCCAGTTCAATAAAATGATCCCTTATTTCATCATGTACCATACCTACATTTACCGGCTTGTCGTTCACCATTGCCCATAGCTGGTATTTTTTGTTATCGGGAGAAGGTATCAGGTGGTGGATCATGATATAAGCCTTACCGGTCTTTTTATCCCAGTACATAGTACAGCGGCAAAGGGTATAAGGCGCCACACCATACATGGCAACAGGCGTAATAGCGGGATTCTTTAAAACAGCATAATCATTTTCGGGGAGCGACGCTGTTTTTATAGCTGTATCTTTTTGTGCTAATGCCAGTTCCTGCGAATGCATTTTCTGGTACATGTTGAAATTATAATAACCGCTTACCAGCAGCAGCAACACAGCGGCAGCGGCAACAGGTCTTAACCAATTCATTTTCCGCACCGGCACCTGTTGTACCGATTGCATTGTAATAACAGGTGCGGCAGGCTGTAAAGAACGCAATGATGCTAATATCTTTTCATCTGTGGTATTGCCCGGTTCGGTGGGGTGTTGCAGCATGATGGTTTCAAAATTCCTCTCAAATTCGTGCAACGCATTTTTTACTTCGGGATATTGTGTACACATCCGTTCCAGCTCAGTTCTTTCTTCGCCCGAACAGATGTCCATAACATACATTTCAATAATGCCGGATGATATGTATTCTTTAATATCCATTATAAAAATTGTTTGCGCAATTCTATCAGCGCATTCCTTAATCTTGTTTTTACAGTTCCTACCGGGATGTTCAGTATTTTGGCTATCTCATCATGTGTAAAACCATTAAAATAAGACAGTTCCAATACGTTTTTATAATCTTCCCGTAGCATATGCACCTGCTTTCTCAGCCCGATCTGGTTAATGTTCACACTCTGGCTCTCTTTTTCATCCACATAAGAAACGTAATTGTCGAATGAATCGTTTTTTTGCGCTGTTTTATATGCTTTGGAACGGGTGGTATTGATGGCGCTGTTGCGGGTAACATTGAAGAGCCAGGTAAACAGTCTTCCTTTGGTGGGGTCGTATTTCTCAATATTTTTCCAGGCCGTTATAAAAGCCTCCTGCAGCACATCCTGTGCTATTTCCTTATCTGCAATTATCTGGTGAACAACTGTAAAAAGCGCTGCCTTGTAGTTATTATACAGGTACTGGAACGCATCGTTATCGTGCATTTTAAGCGCTGCTATCAGTGCTTCTTCAGTATATGTTTTTGCTTCCGGCAACTGTGGCTGAAATAGTTGAGTGTAAAAATAAATGGAACAGGAGGTTAAAAAAAATCTTCCTCGAAAATAACTGTCCTTTATTTTTTTAGACTATCCGCCGCACTATAAGCCGGATCCGCAGCTACAGCAGGATGCGGTTTGTCTTTTGGTTTGCGGAACATATCCATCAGTGATTTATCAAAAGAAACCACCAAGTGTATATTTTCTTCTTCCTGTACAACGGCGAGGCTATAGTTAGCACCGGTTAAAATATAAGTACTGGTATCAGGATTCTCAACAGTAAAGGAAGCAGGGAGTTTGGGTTTTAATTCTTTAATGATGGACAGGGCTTTTGTTTTCGCCTTTCCCATCAACCGGTAATTATAAGACATGGCTTTTAGTGGCACATAATCATCGTAGGTCTTGGTTTCTGTATCTGGCACTGTTACAGTTTCATAAGTGCCGGTAGTGGGATTGTATTGCTGTTCCGTTTTATAACCACCACTGGTTTTAACAAAGCCCTCGTTGAATAAAAAATTGATTTCTTCCAGTGTCATTGATATATTGGTTTCGTCCGGTACCGATTTCAGGTGTTCGTAATTTTCGTGTGTTATACCGGGAAATTTTGACTGCAAACCTGTAAAGGTTGTGTTCTTGTCGATGCCACGCACAGCAGTAGAAGTAAGATCACGGAATAATGGTGTGGCGATAGTAGATATTTCAAAATGATCATTTTTTATATAACCCTTGAATGGCTGTTGCTCAATCTCGTAATATTCATACACCGGGTTTACCAGGTATTTTCCATCCTTACCGATCACGCCATATTTTGTATCCAGTTTACTTACTGCAACATCATCATAAAAAGCGGTCACTGTTTCAAACTGCGGTTCTATAACGACCTTCCCCGTCTTGTCAATAAAACCCCATTTATCCGAACTGGTATTTTTTACAGCACACAATCCCGATGCAGTAAATTGTCTTACATCTTTAAACTGCGGGTTGATCACAAACTTACCATCCTTACCAATGAACCCCCACAGATCGCCCTGCTTCACAGCTGCCAGCCCTTCAGAAAAATAGTTCTCATCTTCAAATTGCGGATCAATAACAGTTTTGCCATTGTTGTCAATAAAACCATATTTATTATTTACAAAAATACCCGCCCTGTCTTCAAAAAAAGGGCTTACTTCATTGTAGATAGGATTGATAGCGATCTTCCCGGTTTTATCTATAAAGCCATATTTGATGCTGTCCTTTATTTTCATTTCAATTTTCGCAAGTCCGTTCTGAAAACTGTAAACATACTCGAACGGGCACCCGAAAACTATTTTGCCGCTCCTGTCGATAAAACTTTTTTTACCATTCACTTCCACCATCGCCAGGCCTTCATGAAAACTGCGGGCGGTTTCAATGCTGGCGTCGGGAGTAATGACCGTTTTGCCATTTACATCAATAAACTCCAGTTGCTGGTCTTCTCTTACCACTGCTGCCAATCCTTCAGAAAAAGACAGGGCGTCCACGTACATCGGTAGAATGACCAGGGTTCCTTTTTTATCGATGAAGCCATATTTGCCTTCGGTATTTTCAACCATAGCAAGTCCATCAGAAAAAGTATACGCATGCCTGAACTGTGGATTGATGACCATTTTACCGGCCTTATCAATGTATCCCCAATATTCGCCCTGCTTTACCGGGATAAGTTCTAATGAAATACCTGTTTTTTTCTGCTGGCAACTGAAAAGAAAAGCAACCAGCAGCACAAAGATGGCCTGTTTCATGGTGCATAATTTACAGTAAATGAATAATAGCAGGGTAGAGAAAGGAGGAAGGGATTTTTCAAGGCATTGGTGCAGTTGAGTAACGTAAAGCCTGTTGAAAGTATTGCCGTACCGGGAGTCGTTATTGCAATTTAACAAAAAACTATATCAGCGAGGGTTAAATTTAAAAGAACGGGCTGAAATGATCGAAGAAAAATTAAAGCGGCCTTACTTATTTACGTGGATTTAATCCCAATCCCCAAAGCTTGCTGTTGCTGATCTCATCAATGAACCAGAGGCTTTTGGTTGACGAATCAACCAGGCATTTATTGGATAAATAATATTTGATCTGTTTGGGGTCGGTCTTGCCCCAGTTGAGATAGAGTGTATCGTTTTTGATATCATACCTGCCGGTATAACCGCCTTGTTTTATAGTAACGATAAGCCAGAAAGTCTGGTAGAATTTGAAATAATTATGCTCTTTCAGCACCATGTAACCATCCTGGAACTCATTGGCCATACCGGAATATACTGCGAGTGTTTTAGAACGGCGGTATCTCTTTTTATCAAAATCTTTATTAGATACTCCGCAAGAAGAAAGGAACAGCAGAAGAGCAAAATATTTGAGAAAGCGGCTGGACATTACACATAAATTAGTCAATTAATCTAAATGAATCTAATATCTTTTCTCCAACAGCCTGGTAAGCAGGGTATTTTTTTTCTTCTGTTGTAAGGGTAATTATGTAGGCTTTGTTGTTGGAAATAAAATAATATTGTTCAGTTTCCAATTTAAAAATCCCCTGTGTAGAAGTAAAGATAAATTTATAAAACTCCTTTGTCCCGTTTTGGATCTTTTTATCTTCTATAAATTTTAAATTAGTGGCCAGTTTTTTTATTTGTTCCCTGTTAGCTTCAAGGTATTGATCCGGTGTTAAATTTAAGGAAGACAGGTCCTGGATTACCACATTTACATTCTCACTGAAATTATCGTTAACTGTATCTTTTGGAGAACTGATAAAAATATCCAGCAACGCTACTTTTTTTGAACTATCAAGCGTCCAGGTAGAAGGAAAACTAATAGTATAGCCATTATGGGATAGCTGTATCTGCTCAGCATTTGTATCCTGGGTTTTACCAATAAATGGAACCAGCAAAAAGAAAAAGATGATACTATTTTTTAAAAGTTTCATACTGGAATACGGCAGGTATAGCTTGTTTATTAATAAAAATATCCTGACTGTGCGTTATGTAAAAAAATCTAAAATCTACAATCGCCAATCTAAAATCCTAAATGCTTCTATTCACATCAAAGTGCTCCAGCTCCTTACTCACTGCATTCAGGAAAGTGCTTCCCAAAGCGCCGTCAATAATACGGTGATCGTAGCTTAAAGAGATATACATCATGTGACGGATGGCAATACTGTCACCTTGCGGGGTCTCGATCACCATCGGTCTTTTTTTAATAGCGCCCACGGCCATAATGGCCACTTGTGGTTGATTGATGATAGGCGTGCCCATGATGCTGCCAAAAGTACCCACGTTGGTCAATGTAAAAGTACCGCCGGTAGTATCGTCGGGTTTTAATTTGCCGGTACGGGCCGCATTGGCCAAAGCATTCACCTGTTTAGTAAGACCAACAATATTCAGTTGGTCGGCATTTTTAATTACCGGAACTATTAAATTACCAGTAGGCAGAGCAGTGGCCATACCAATATTCAGGTCTTTTTTCACAATAATCTTATCGCCATCAACACTGCTGCTGAGCCATGGATATTTTTTGATACATTTTACAATGGCCTCAATGAACAAGGGTGTAAAAGTGATCTTTTCGCCTTCACGTTTTTCAAAATCTTTTTTCACTTTCTCTCTCCATAATACCAGGTTGGTAACATCGCATTCAGCAAAGCTGGTCACATGCGGACTGGTATGTTTGCTGTCCACCATGTGTTTGGCGATCAGTTTGCGCATACGGTCCATTTCAATCACTTCCACATTGCCCGAATAAACAGTAGGGGCCTGGTAAGCAGGTTGTTCAGTAACAGTTGGTTTTTGTTGTGGAGCAACGGCAGGTTGTTCCACGGCGGGCGCTGTCGGTAATACTTTCACTTCCGGCGCAGTAACCTGCTGAGGTTTATGGCCACCGGCTTTGGCGGCAACATAAGCCAAAATATCTTTCTTACTCACCCTTCCTTCCTGGCCGGTACCGGTGATCTGTTCCAGCTCCGACATGCTGATGCCTTCCTGCTGTGCTATATTTAAAACAAGGGGAGAATAGAATTTAACGGCGTTGCCATTTTGCCCGTTGGTGGCGGCAGCAACGGTGTGTGCAGGCTGGTAGGGGATCTCTTCCACTACTTTGGCTTCTTCGTATTGAGGCGCTGCGGCGGGTGCTGCAGGCTGGCTGCCCGATACGGCGGCATTGGCGCCCACACGTATTGTAGCTATTACAGTGCCGATGGGCACTACATCATTTTCGTTGAATAAAACGCTTTCAATTACGCCTTCCGCGGTGGAGGGAACTTCGCTGTCTACCTTGTCGGTAGCGATATCCAGCACGGTCTCGTCCTGCTTTACAGGATCGCCTGGTTTTTTATGCCACTTTAAAATGGTGGCTTCCATAATGCTTTCGCCAAGCTTTGGCATAACTAAATCTACTACACTCATAAAATAGGTTAAGTGTTAAACAATCGTTGTTCTGGCAAGGGCAAAAGTAAGCAAAAATGGCTGACGGTTGTCAGTTCGCGGTTGAATAGTTGGCTGCCAGGTTTTTAGCGATAAATCCGTCAGGATTGTTCTAATATGAATTTCCGCAACAGGTTGAGCGTGGTTACTGCGGTCAATTGTATATTCCGCATCCTGTCGAAACGGAAGAATAATTTCTGGGTCTCTATTTTTTCTTTACTGCCTATGGCTACCCACACGGTGCCTACGGGCTTTTCGGACATGCCGCCGCCAGGGCCCATAATGCCGCTTACGGCGATCACAAAATCAGATTTTATGTTTTGCAAAGCGCCTTTTGCCATGGCTGTTACCACTTCTTCACTCACAGCGCCTTTGTTTAAAAGTACCTGGTGATCTACATTCAGCAGATCTTCCTTGGCGCCATACGAATAACTTACCACGCTGCCATCATAAAAAGCAGAAGAGCCGGGAATAGAAGTGAGTAAGTGAGCGATATAACCACCGGTGCAACTTTCGGCGGTACACATCGTTTTGTTTTTGGAGAGCAATAATTTGCCCACCACTTCTTCCATCGGTTCATCCACATTGGTAACCAGGTAGGCAGCCACCTGTAGTTGCAGTTGTGCAAACTGCAGTTCAATCTCATTTTCTATCGCTTCCTTATCAAAACCCGAAGAAGATAAACGCAAACGTACCATGCCATAATTGGGCAGGTAAGCCAGTTTGATATGTGCCGGCAATGCTTTTTCAAAATCCTGTATCAGGTCGGCTAAAAAACTTTCGCCCACACCGGCGGTTAATAAAGTACGGTGGGCAATAACCGGCAATTGCATTTTTTTACTCAATTCCGGGATCACATAATTTTCCATCATGCCTTTCATCTCGTGTGGCACACCGGGCATGCTCACGTATATTTTACCATCTTTTTCAAACCACATACCGGGTGCTGTACCCCTTGCATTTTGTATCACGGTACAGTTATCGGGTACTTCTGCCTGTAATAAATTCCTTTCTATCATGGGCCTGTTAAGCCGTTTAAAAATGTTCACCACATTTTCTTTTGCTTTTTCATCAATGATGAGCTTGCCGCCAAAATACTTACACAGCAAAGGTTTGGTGATATCATCGGCAGTAGGGCCCAGGCCGCCGGTAAGCAAGATAATATCGGCATGCCTGCTTTCTTCATCCAGAGCATTCCATATCTCATCCCATACATCGCCAACCGCTACACGCCTCGCTACACGAATGCCTGCCTTATTCAGTTCCTGCGCCATCCATGCGCTGTTGGTGTCAATAACCTGTCCTATTAAAAGTTCGTCGCCGATGGTGATGATAGTTGCCTGGATTATTGCAATAGTTTAGTGAAAAACAAAATTGAAGAGAAATGGTTTAGTCAAAGCTTATTTCCTCGTAAATAACCTGGAGCGGAATGGCCAGGTTTAAAGCCGACGAGATAAAAGTTTCAGTAATCTTTTTATACTCCCGTAATGACCAGGAATTGTTCTCGTTTTTACTGAACACTTCAATAGACACTGAAAGCGAATCTATCAAAACATATTCTTTCAACGTTTCAATGCTCCTGTACAAAGTGAATTTAGTGCCCCGGTCATAATCACGGGTCGATTTGGAAAGTATTTCAATAATAACAGTGGGGTTAGTAACTGTATCAGGATGATTTTTATCAGTTAATTGGAGATCGCCGCAAATAATAAAAAAGTCGGGATAAGTATACAACGTATTTTCAGGAATATGAATACGCAGATCACTTCCAAATGGCTTGCAGTTTTTTCCCCGCAGTTTTGATCTCAACTGCTCTGCAACATTCATTTGAATGATATTATGTTTTACAGACGCCCCACTCATCGCAAACACCTCACCCTGGTAATACTCGTGTTTTTCCGCAGCATTTCGTTCCGCTTCCAGGTAGTCCTCAGCAGAAATATAATTGTATTTGGGAGTCGGTTCCTCTACTACATTTTCCATACATCAAATTTAATTCTTTTAGCTTTGGCAAATAAATTTATTTGGCATGAAATGGATACTGGTAACACTGCTGTATTGTAGCTGCTATACTGCAGCTGCACAAAATATCGACAACCGTTTATCAGAAGCAATAAAGAACCTGGATAGTGATGCCCAGTTCAAACATGCAGTATTGAGTTTATACGTGGTGGACAGTAAAACGGGCAAAGTGATTTTTGATAAAAATGCACAGGTGGGCATGGCGCCAGCCAGTTGCCAGAAAGTGATCACCAGTGCAACGGCTTTTGAAATACTGGGTAAAGATTACCGTTATAAAACAGCATTGGCAATGGAGGGTACTGTAAAGAATGCTGTACTGGACGGAAACATTTATATCGTTGGTTATGGTGACCCTACATTAGGCAGCTGGAGATGGAGCAGCACCGGCGAAAAAAATATACTGAATAGTTTTATTGCAGCAATTCAAAAAAAAGGGATCAAACAAGTAAAGGGCAATGTATTTGGCTACGACAGGAAATGGGAAAGTAATAATACACCCGATGGATGGATATGGGAAGATATCGGCAATTATTATGGTGCCGGCGCTTCTTCGTTGAACTGGCGCGAAAACCAGTATGATATTATTTTAAAAGCAGGGGAAAACATCGGCGACAAGGCATCTATTAAAGAAATAGTGCCGCATCTTGAAAATGTAGGATTATACAGCGAAGTGATCACCGCGAAAAAGGGTAGTGGGGATAATGCCTACATCTACCTGCCACCCTACAGTTTCAGCGGTTTTGTAAGAGGCACCATTCCGTTGGGAGAAAATAATTTTACTATCAGCGGTGCCATGCCCAATGCAGGAGAACAATTAACTCTTACATTGGTTAATGAATTAAAAGCTAAAGGCATCGACGGTGTGTTGTTTGCAGGCTCTTACAACGGGATAGAAGTAGATAAAAAAGATCTTCCATTGCTGGCCACAAATTTCTTTACAATTACATCTCCTTCGTTAGACAGTATCAACTACTGGTTCCTTAAAAAAAGTATTAACCTATACGGCGAAGCTTTTGTAAAAGCAATGGCATTTGAAAAAAAAGGATATGGCACTACGGATACAGGTATTGCCATTATTAAAAATTTCTGGAAAGACAAAGGCATTGAACCGTCCGCCATCAACATGCTCGATGGCAGCGGGCTTTCACCTGCCAACCGTATTACCACCAACGCACTGGTAACTGTAATGCAATACGCAAAAAATCAACCCTGGTTTGCATCTTTTTACAATGCACTACCCGAAATGAATGGCATTAAAATGAAAGATGGTTATATTTCCAATGTAAGAAGTTATACGGGGTATATAAAGAGCAAAGACGGCAAAGAATATACCTTTTCCTTTATTGTAAATAATTTTGACGGCAGCCCGGGAACAGTGCGGGAAAAAATGTGGAAAGTACTGGACATTTTAAAGTAACTTCAATCATACTCTTTTAACCTGAATACAATTTTTATGGCAGCACAAAATTTTAAGAACCATTCCCGTTACGTACCCTTATTCCATTTTATTGCTTTTCCTGCGGCGGGTTTTCCATTGGTTTCCAGCATCCTCTATTTTATTAAATGCCTGCGTAATGAAAGCGGCAGGGTACATGCGGCTGCAATGGTTTCGCTTACTGTTGCGGTTGTATTGGCGCTTTGGTTTGCAAGAGCATTTGCATTAAGGGCACAGGACAGGGCTATTCGTGCCGAAGAGAACCTGCGGTATTTTGCAATGACAGGTAATCTGCTGGACAATAAATTAAGGATGTCGCAGATCATTGCGCTGCGTTTTGCACCCAACAACGAGTTTGTGGAACTGGCACACCGTGCAGTGGCAGAAAACCTTTCTTCCAAACAAATCAAACAAGCTATACAGCATTGGAAAACTGATAATAACCGGGTGTAAAGACAATGGATAATTTTTTAATGAATAATGGATAATGCTTTATACTTAATGTCTTTGCCATATGGCAATAATGCTCCTATTGAATGAATTATTCATTATTCATTATTCAATTATTCATTCCTAAAAATATTTGCTTAATTTTTCTTTCAACGGTGCCGGCATTTCCGAGCGCTTCATGGTTTTGGCGTCAATGAAGAACAGTGTTACTTCTCCTGTATTTAAAAGTTTATCCTGCTCATTATAGATCTCTGCATAAAACACGATCTTATGATTGGCAGGCATTTCCTTTAACGTGGTTTTGATCGTGATCAGGTCATCATATTTTGCAGGGCGCAGAAATTTGCTGTGTATCTCCACCACGGGCATAATAATACCCAGCGCTTCAATCTCTTTATAAGTATAACCCAGTTGTCGTATGGCTTCGGTACGGCCAATCTCGTAAAACTGGGCATAATGGCCATAGTACACCATACCCATCTGGTCGGTGAGTGCATAGTGAATACGTACCTGTGTTTCGGTTACAAACATTATTCTTCGGTTTTAGCGGCTATTTCATCTTCGGGCTCAATATTGTTTATTTTTGCAGCAAAAAAATCTGCAAATATCTTGGCGTAATATGTCAACACGAAAAACCCAAATATGGTAATGCCATTTACCACAAGATTAGCATTTCCGGTGGCGCCAAGTGTATCAACTTCAACATGGGAATTATGATCTTTGATCATTTTAAAAATACCTACAACAAAAGCAGGTACACGTGTTATAAGACCATAAATACCTAATCCAACGAACACAACAAAAAGCAACTCTGCTTTATCAAGTGCAAAATTGATATCACTGTTCAGGTTGGCTTTATTACTGATCCATTCTGCAAAATGTTTGGATTTTGCAAAGCAATAGATGCTGAATAAAAGATAAGACGCATCTATGACCACGATACTCAGGAAGGAACTGATATAGTTGCCTGATAAACCATCCCGGAACCAATCGTAGAAAACGACTAAAAGCTGTGGCAACGCCAATAGAAAAAAGAATGCACTAAAGATGCCGACAATAATAATTGTCAGTTGTACCAGGTCAAGCCTTTTCATAATTGCAGGTATTAGGGTGGTGGTTTATTTGCCGATCATACTGTCGATACTTGCCCTGCCCGGGCCTACCAGCAGCAACACAAGATAACCAATAAGGTACAACGAAGCATGTTCACCATCGCCAAATATCTCTCCTTTATGCGCTTTAAAAACCATTACGCAGGTAGCAATGATCAGTGGTATAGTGGCCAGCCTGGTAAATAATCCCAGTATCAAAAACAGCGAGCAGAAGAATTCGGCAAATATCACCAGGGCAAGGCTGATGTTGTTGCCAAGACCCATAAAGTTCATGAATTTGGGCGCATAGGTGCTGAAGTGAACCAGCTTATCATATCCATGCATCAGCATTAAAACACCAAAGCCTATACGGAGCACGAACATAGCGGTATTGAATGCACCGGCGGAATACTTTGTAGAGAACAGTTTTTTCATTTTTTAATTTTTTAAAGGTTATCGGTTTTCAATTTTATAAAATCCTTAACAGCAAAACAAAATTACGTTCGTTTACATTACAACAGTTATCCACTTATTCACAATAAAACTGGAACGGTGTTTGCTTAACTGGCATTATAGTTAATTTTACAATTGGCAACAAGCCCTGAATTTAACCAACATGATAAAACACAAACTCACCGCCCTGCTCTTTAGTGCCGGGCTTTATCTTGCAGCAACAGCACAACCAACCCATGCGGTTACAGACCCCGAAAAAAAATACAAAGATGCCAAGGAACTATTCGTAAAAGAACAGTATGCTTTGGCGTATCCATTGCTGAAAGAGCTGAAGGAACAGAACCCCGATAACAGCATCAGCAATCATACTTATATCAACGACGATATCAATTATTATTACATCACCTGCGAGCTGAAACTGATGCAGCCCGTAGCCGAAGAAGACGCTAAAAAATATATCGATGTGGTGAGCAACGAACCCCGCCGGGAGTTAATGAGTCACCATTTGGCAAAATTTTATTTTGTAAAAGAAGATTTTAGCAATGCTATAACATATTACGAAAAGGCCGGCCTCGATAACCTGAGCAACGAAGAAATAGCCGATGCAAAATTTGAAAAAGCGTATTGCTATTTTAACCTAAAGCAGTTTGAAGAAGCCAAACCTTTATTTGATGAGATACACCAGTTGCCCGACAATAAATATTATTTCCCCGCTAATTATTATTACGGTTTTATAAGTTATTACGACAGGCAGTATGCAGAAGCGTTGAAAGCTTTTAAACTGGTAGAGACCCGGGAGGAATACAAAGGCGTGGTGCCTTATTATATTGCCGAGATCTATTACTTCCAGAATAAGAAAGATGAAGCGCTGCGGTATGGAGAAAGTGTGCTGGCCAGGGGCGGCACTTTATTTTATGAAAAAGAAATGCGCCTGCTGATGGGCCAGTTGCATTTTGAAAGAAAAGAATTTGCCAAAGCATTGCCTTTGCTGGAGTACTATGTAAAGAATACTGATAAAGTAGATAAAGAAGTATTATACGAGATCAGCTATTGTTATTATGTAGATAACCAGCTTACAAAAGCCATTGAAGGTTTTAAGCAGCTGAGCAACCAACGGGATTCGATGGGGCAGAACAGTATGTATTTGCTGGGCGATTGTTATTTGAGGACCAATCAGAAGGAAAATGCAAGGAATGCCTTCCAGTATTGCGCATACAATAACAGCAATGCCAAACAACAGGAAGTATCCCGTTTTATTTACGCCAAACTTTCTTACGAACTCGGTTACCAGGATATTGCTTTGAATGAAATGAAAAAATTCCTGGCCGATTATCCCAACTCCGATTACGAAACAGAAGCCAAGGAATTATTAGTAGGGCTGTTGGCCAATACCAATAATTTTTCTGATGCGCTTAAATTGTATGAATCGATGGGTAAGCCAACGGTTGCGATGCAGAAAGTATATCCACGGATATTATTCGGCAGGGCAGTGGAATACATCAACGATCAGCAGGTAGTAAGGGCAGACGAATTGCTCACCAAAGTACTGGCCGACCAGTATGCCGGTTCCATATTACCCTATGCCAATTTCTGGAAAGGAGAAATAGCGCTGCGTAATGAAAAATATGATGAAGCCATCAAGTACATGACCGCTTACCTGCAAAGCAGTGCGCCATCGCAGGGAGAAGCAACACCACAGGCAGCCCGGTACAACCTGGGTTACAGCTGGATGAAAAAAGAGAATTACAAACAGGCATTAAATTACTTTGAGCAGGTAACCAAGACCGTTAGCGTGACCGCCCCGGCCATGGAGCAGGATGCCTATGTACGCAGTGCCGATTGCTATTTCATGAACAGGGATTTTGCAAAGGCCAACACCATGTACGATAACGTGATCAATAATGCCCTGCCGCAAAGTGACTATGCCTATTTCCAGAAAGCGATGATAGCAGGCGTGAAGAGCTCATCCGAAAAGATCAAAACACTCAACACCCTTACCCGCCAGTATCCTAAAAGCAGCCTGGTGCCGGATGTAAATATGGAAATTGCGAATACCTATATGGCGGATGAAAAATTTGCAGATGCGATCCCTTATTTAAGCAATATCTTAAATATGCCCGATGCAGGTGGTTTGAAACCTACTACCTATTTAAAATTAGGATTGAGCTATTATAATATCAATAAGAATAAAGAAGCGCTGGATAATTACCAGGCATTGATACAGAAATACCCGCAATCGCCGGAAGCAGATGAAGCACTGGATAATATCAAAAGCATTTACGTAGAAGATGGCAAACCGAACGATTATGTGGAACTGATGCGTAAGAATGGCAAGAATATTTCCGTAAGCGAGGCAGATTCGCTCACCTACAGTGCGGCAGAATTGAAATACAATGCCAACGATTGTGCAGCGGCAATCACCGGCTTCAATAATTACCTGTCGCAATATGCCAACGGCGCTTTTGCACTGGAAGCAAATTATTTCCGCAGTGAATGTTATAATAAGAATAAAGATTGGCAAAATGCGCTCACAGGTTACGCATACGTCAACAGCAAAGGTTTGAACCGTTATTTTGAAAAGGCTACCCTGGAAGCGGCGAAGATCAGTTACTTTGAACTGAAGGATTATGCCGGGGCAAAAAAATACTTCGAATCATTGCTTGTCGGTAGTGCCAACCAGGATAATATCTTAGAAGCGCTGAGAGGTTTGGTAAGATGCCAGTACCTGCTGAAAGATTATTCAACCGCCAACGAAACAGCAAAGACCTTACTTACCAAAAAAGGTATCAGTACGGATGATAAATCCATTGCATTCCTGGTGTTGGGTAAATCACAACAGTTGGCAAATGATTGTTCATCAGCCATCAGTTCATTTAAATCATGCGCAGCCATCAATAAATCTTCCTGGGGTGCAGAAGCAAGGTACGAGATCGCCAATTGCCAGTTTACTTCCGGCAACTTAAGCACGGCAGAAAAATCTGCCTTGGCGGTGATCAAGGAAACAGGCTCTTACGATTACTGGGTAACGAAATCATACATTTTGCTGGGTGATATTTTTATGCAGCAGAAAGATTACTTTAATGCAAAAGCCACTTACGAAAGCGTTGCTAAAAATTCAGTGATACCCGAACTGAAAAATGAAGCACAGCAAAAACTGGATAAAGCAACCGAAGAGGAAAAAGCAAACAGTAAAGTAACCGGTAATTAATTTCTAAACCAGCTTTAAAGGGATACTGATCCACTTTTAAATTATAAACACAACTGAAATGGATAGCATAAATAAAAAATATTCAATGTTCAACTTTCAAACGATACTGTTCGGCAAAAGAACATACAGGTTTGTTTTCCATACGGCCATAGTGCTGCTGCTGTGCTGCCTGTCGTCCATCAGCGCTTCGGCACAAAAGGATACTACGAAGAAAGGCACTACTATAGATATCACTTCTTCTTACAAGCCTGTGTTGCGTAATGCAGTAAAGATCAATTTTGCAGCATCGCACCTGAATGCCGATACCAGTAAACCTAAGATGAATTATACGGTACCGGCACAGAATCTTTTTTATTCTTACCAACCGATATCGCTTAAGCCATTGGCATTGCAACAGGATACCAGCCTGGAGCTGGGCCTCCGGAATTATCTTAAACTCGGTTTTGGTAATTTCTCTACGCCTTATGCAAGTGCAGGTTTTAGTTTTGGAGACGGCAAAACAAGTTTGCTGAACCTGTATGCTGATTATATTTCTTCTAAAGGAAAAATAAAATACCAGGATTATTCACAGCTGAATTTAAAAGGAACCGGTAGTTATTTTACTGCAAAGAATGAAGCTTATGGCGCCGTTAATATCAGCCAGTTTGATACTTATTTATATGGCTACGATCATACACTGTATAATTATAAAAAAGACAGCATCCGTAACCAGTACCAGGATATTAACCTGAAAGCAGGTATACGCAATACCAAGGTGGGAGAGTTCGGTATCAGGTACGATCCGCATGTGGAAGTAGACATCTTTACGAATAAGAACAGGCTGAGCGAAAGTTCGCTGATATTGCATGCGCCGGTAGAAAAACAATTCGGTGATGAGTTTTCATTAAAAGTGGAAGCAAAAGCAGATATCACTTCTTATACCACCAAGGATCTTACTTCAAATGTAAAGATCAATAACAACGTGTTCCAGGTGGCGCCGGCACTGGCTTATGCATCACCAATATTCAGCCTTAATGCGGGTATCACCCCTACATGGGATAACGGAAAATTTGTTTGGTTGCCCAATGTATATGCAGAAGCGCATGTAAAAGAAAAAGTATTTTTGATACAGGCGGGTTGGGTTGGTAATTATATAAAAAATACCTTCCGCAATCTTTCTGCCATCAATCCATACCTGCAAACGCTGGCATCGCAAACCAATACCAAGGAGATAGAATATTATGGCGGTATAAAAGCAACCATCGGCAAGCACTTTAACTTCAGTGCAAAAGCAGGCTGGCTGAGTTATACCAACTTTGCACTGTTCATCAATGATACGGCCAAAGATGGCAAAGCATTTAAAACAGTGTATGAAGCCAAGGGCAATAACCTGCGCATTCATGGCGACCTGAGCTATATCAACCAGGATAAATTCTCCCTCACCACCGGTCTTACTTTAAATGGTTATACCGGTTTCAACAACAATGGCAAAGCCTGGAACACCGTGCCGATGGAATTGACCAGCTCCTTACGCTGGTGGGCATTTAAACAGGTAATGCTGAAAGCAGATTTTTATGCGTTTGGTGGCGGCAATTATATTGACAAAGGAAATGTATCCCGTTCATTTGGGGGCGGTACCGACCTGAGCGCCGGCATGGAATTTAAAGTAACCAAAATGTTCAGCGCATGGCTGGATGTAAATAATATCCTTAACAACAAATATGCACGCTGGCACAATTACGAAGTGTATGGGCTGAATGTGCTGGGTGGTGTAAGGGTGAATTTTTAACCTGCTTTCAACATCATTCAACTATTTATACAGATGGGCCCCGCCGCTTTGGCGGGGCTCGCTTTTCTGGCTTATATTTGCAGCTGCACATGGATCACCTTGTAACATCATATCTTTTTCAGCATAAGCAATGCCCTTTACCAGGGCTGGGCACACTTGCCATATCCACCGGCAATGCGGAAGGCGATTTCCTGAACACAGCCATTAAAGCGCCTTTACCGGACATCAGTTTTAATACCAATGAAACAGAAGCTAACGACCTGCTGCAATATATAGCTGTTAAAACCGGCAATGATATAACAGCAGCCATTGAAATGCTGGGCAATTTCTGCAATGCATTACGGTCTGCAATCAATGATAAACAGGCGGCGGTATTAAAAGGTGCGGGGGAATTTTTTAAAGACGGTTCCGGCAATATTAAATTCAAAGCCAATGCACTGCCTGCAGCATTTGCACAACCGGTAAGGGCTGAAAGAGTGATACATCCCAAGGCAGAACATAATATGCTGGTGGGAGACAGGGAAACCACCACTGCAGTAATGACCGAATACTATAACGAAGAGCCTATAAAAAAAGACCGCTGGTGGATATGGGCAATCGTGATAGCAGTGATCGCCCTGGTTGCCATATTGCTTTATATGAACAGCGACAACATTGCCGCAATGTTTGGAAATACCCAATCGATCTGATACATGAAAAAGTGGACCAGGACAATATTATTTTGTTTTTGCTGCCTTGCTTTTATAGGTTGCGACCGGCTTACCAAAGACCTGGCCAAGCAACATCTTAAAGATAAACCCGCCATTACTTACCTGAACGATACGGTGAGGCTGCAATACGTTGAAAATACCGGTGCCGCATTAAGCCTGGGCGATGACCTGCCGAAAGCTGCCAGTTTTTGGTTGCTGAGCATTTTGCCCCTGGCGATATTGCTGGCTGTATTTGTGTACACAGTAATGCACCTGCAGCAAATGAGTACGATGAAGATATTTTCTATAGCCATGATATTCTCTGGTGGTATAGGAAATATCATCGACAGGATATTATTCGACCGCCATGTGACCGATTTTATGAACCTGGGTATCGGCAGTTTACGCACCGGCATTTTTAATGTGGCCGATATGTGTGTTACCGGTGGCGTTATAGGGTTGCTGCTTTTCTTTAACGATAAAAAAAATAAACCCACTGTCACAACAGAAGATGTGCCTGCACAATAAAGTATTTAATTCATGATCCATTACAGTAACTGCCCCGTTTGTTCATCTCCCAATATTGCAGCTCAATTAACGGCAAAGGATCATACTGTTTCGCAAAAAGAATTTGCAGTGTGGCATTGTGCAGACTGTACAGCAAGGTTCACGCAGGATATTCCCGAACAAAACGAAATAGGCGCTTATTACCAATCAGATAATTACATTTCTCACAGCGATACTAAAAAAGGTTTTGTAAACAGTTTGTACCATGCTGTGCGTAAGCGCACTTTGAATAAAAAGAAGGAACTGGTATGCAGGGAAGTGGGCATGAGTAAGGGCGAGATACTGGATATCGGTTGCGGCACCGGTGCATTTTTAAATACCATGAAAGCTGCCGGCTGGAGCATTACTGCATTGGAACCGGATGATACTGCAAGGCAGAAAGCAAAGGAATTGTATGGTATTGAAGCAATGCCGCCACAGCAATTATTCCACTTGCCTGCAGCAACTTATAATGCCATTACCATGTGGCATGTGCTGGAGCATGTGCACGAACTGCACGCATATATAAAACAACTGGCTGCTTTGATAAAACCGGATGGAAAAGTATTCATCGCCGTACCGAACTATACATCAAAAGATGCGGAGATATATGGTGCCGGCTGGGCTGCTTACGATGTACCAAGACACCTGTATCATTTTTCGCCTGCATCCATGCAAAAACTGCTCTCCTTATATAATTTAAAACTGGAAACGATACGACCTATGTGGTACGATAGTTTTTATGTAAGCATGCTGAGTGAGCAGTATAAGACTGGCAGCGGTAATATCCTTAAAGCTTTCTGGAATGGCCTGCGTTCTAATATGAACGCCATAAGCAGTAAAGGCAAATGCAGTTCAGTGATCTATATTATTTCTAAGAATTAATTCAGTTTTACCTCGAACATTTTAGGCCAGCGTTTACCCGTAATGTATAGTTTCTTGCTGGTGCTGTCGTAGGCAATACCATTCAACACTTCATCATTGGGCTCTGGTTTATAATCAGGAGCATATTTTTCAATCACGCCCTGGAACTCCATTCTGCCCACCACATGGCCGCTTGCAGGATCGATCTTTACAATATAATCCGACTGGTAAACATTGGCATACACGAAGCCATCAATATATTCCAGTTCGTTTAAATACTCTACAGGTTTGGTATCTTCCGTTACACCAATGGTAGACTTGACCTTGAAAGTTTCCGGGTCTACAAAATAAATGTTGGAGGAGCCATCGCTTATAATAAGATCAGTGCCATTATTCGTCATGCCCCAACCTTCGTAAGGCCAGTTAAAGGTTTTAACGGGTGCGTCAATATTATTTTGATCATACACATATACCACATGGCTCTTCCAGGTAAGCTGGTATATCTTGCCTTTAAAAACACTGATACCTTCGCCAAAAGTGCTGTCGTTGGTTGTTTTGCCGATCTTATGTTTCTTTTCGATCTTACCGGTCTTGATATCGGTCACCTGCAATGCAGAGTTGGTATAGTCTCCTGTGCCTTCGTATAATTTGCCGTCAAATACCTGCAGGCCCTGCGTGTAAGAACCGCCATCATGCGGGTACACATTCACAATGTTATAAGCGATCTTAGGTGTTTCTTTCGGAAGCAATGTATCATCCACCACCGTTTTATCCTTATCTCCATTGCAGGATGCTAAAAAAATAATTGCTGCCAGGGCCAAATTATATTTCATAATTATATAAATGAGTGGCACAAAAATAACAAACTGTGCCAGATGTAGCCGTTTTTAAATATAAAAGATTGTGAATGACCTGTTATTAATATGCTGTTTTTGCGTACACAATATTGCGGGCCTTTAAATAATCCAGTATAAAATCAAAGCAATTACGGTTATTGCCCACCAGCTCAGGTGGAAAAACACCTTTTTCACTAAAAAGCCCATTGATCAGCATATTTAATGCAGCAGTGCAGGTATAACCCGTGGTACGGCTCATACTGCTGGTTTGTGTTGCGCTGTCGTATTCGTCGTATAATTCATAACGAATGGTTTTGCCTTCGCCTTTTATCTCGATCGTCATTAAAGTAAACTCCTCTTCCTCAACACCCAGCTTCCATTGATCGAATAAAAGTGCAGAAGTGAACTCCATCGGAATGATCATTTGTCCCTTGCAGTTTACTGCGGTGGTATTTAAAAAACCTGCTTTTATCAAACCTTTCATCAGGTCGATATGACCGGGATAACGCAGTGTTTTTTCTTTCATATTCGGGATATGTCCCATCGTAAATAAAATGCTCCGCAAACCATCCGTATTAAAAGATTCCAGTGTACCCACGTTCTTAAAATCTACCAGTTCCGCATCGCTTAATGCTGGTTTGGTAACGATATTGCTGTTCTCAATATAACGTGCCGGCCTGGTATATTCTTCCAGCACATCCACAGGAGAGAAGGGCGCTTTGTATTCAAAAGGTTTGATCCTTTTTTTGGGTAAACCGCCTACCATACATTCAAAACTATCGATCTTCATAATTGCATTATAATAACCCAGTATCAAATTGCTCATACCCGGCGCTACACCGCAATCAACAATGGCTGTCACGTTTTTTTGTTTGGCCAGCGCATCCAGTTCCAAAGCATTTTCGGGAAAGAAAGAAATGTCCACCACATTTTTACCGGCATTGATGATGGCTTCTAAAGTTTTATAACCCATAAAGCCTGGCACAGCACTGATCACCCAATCAAAATCTTTCAGTAAAACGTTGTAGCTATTGTGATCAGCAAGATCTGTCTTTACAGTTTTAACTGCATTGTTTTTTTGCTGCAACAAATGCAGCGAAGCATCGCTGATATCAAACGAAGTAACATTGAAATGAGGGACAAGAATCGATTGCCATGGCGCGGCCTACCATGCCGGCGCCTAATATTGCTATTTGCATATAATGATGTTTAATTCCTTTACCATTTTAAAAGTGCAGGAATAGTGTAATGAATATTATTGAACAAACTTTGCTGCACAGATCAGCAGCAGTGGCGACGCTCCGTTCAACAGCAGCAATGCTATTAAGCGTAACCCGGAATAATTTTAAATGCAGTAACGAACCGATGTGCCATTCATCATAATGGACATGGAGGCAGAAAGCCTGTAAAAATGTATGTATGATCTTTTATTGAGCAAGCGGAATGATTAAAGGATGCAGCAAATTTACAACCGTTTTCCAACAATTGTAACACTAATTTCCCTGCCATCAATCTGGGCAATATCTTTTAAATTACCCCATTCTTCAAAACCCAGTGCAGCAAACAATTGCAGGCTGGGTGTGTTGTGCGAAAATATAAAACCCAGCAATCTTGTTATTGCAAAACGGTAAGCGTTGTCCATGCAATACTGCAATATTTTTTTACCATATCCTTTTCCGCGTTGCGAAGGATGTAAATAAATACTCACTTCAGCAGTCGCATCATAAGCCGGTCGTCCATAAAATGCCTGCAGGCTTACCCAGCCGATCACCGTACCATCTGCTTCTTCCACCATCCACAAAGGATGTTTGTTCGGCGTATGTTCTTCAAACCATTGCTGCCTGCTTTCCACGCTTACCGGCGACGTATCTGCGGTGACCATACGGCCTTCTACGGTGCTGTTGTAGATGGCAACGATCACCGGCAGATCACTTTGTAATGCATCGCGGAATTGCATATTTATTTTTTCTTTTTGCTCACCAGTTTTAATTCACTGATGATATTTTTTGCACCGGCATATTTATCAATAATGAACAGCACGTAGCGGATGTCCACCATGATATTACGGCAGATATTCTTATCATAATTGATATCACTCATGGTGCCTTCCCACACCCGGTCAAAATTTAAGCCTACTAAATTGCCATAAGCATCCAGTGCAGGGCTGCCGCTGTTTCCACCCGTGGTGTGATTGGCCGCAATAAAACAAACCGGCTGTTTACCATTAACGCCATAAGGGCCAAAATCTTTTTTATTGTACAGGTCAATTAATTTCTGTGGTACATCAAATTCATAATCACCAGGCTTGTATTTTTCCATCACACCATCCAGGTAAGTGTAATAATCGTACTTAACCGCATCCCTGGCGCCATAACCTTTTACATTGCCATAGGTAAGCCGCAAAGTGCTGTTGGCATCGGGGTAAAAAACTTTTTGGGTGAACACATCCATCTGCGCCTGCATATATAAACGTTGCAGTTGGTTAATATTCGCCTGCAATTCATTCAACCTGGGTGATATATTCGTGATATAGGTCTTAACAACATCATTCACCAACGCACTGGCGTCATCATTGGTTACCGGGTCAGTACCATTGGTGCCGATACCGTTGAGCAGGTTCTTTAATTTAACAGGATCAGTGAACGCGGTTTTTGCATACAATGATTTAGCAAGCGTCGCAAAATCATTACCATTCTCTGCCAGCATTTTTTTCAGCAGTGGCGAAACATTGCCGGGCTGCTGGTCCTTCACATACATTTCCATCAGCACTTCAAATAATTTCTGATCTACCGCCGGGTTATATTCTGCGAACAATGCATCCAGTTTTTCAAGTGTTTCGGGTAATGCTTTTTTATAAGCTGCCTGGTCTTTATTAAATGCAGATACCAATCCATTGGCATTGGAGGCGATGGTAAATAATTCTATTTTGGTGGTGATCTCGTTATAATAATCACGGGCAAAACCATACGGTTCAATATCTGTATAAGCCTGCTGCAGTTTTTTCAGCAGGTCAACATAAGCCACATTCATAGCGGGCTGCGACAATACCAGTTTTTCAAAACTGCCTTCCAGCTCTTTCTTTTTATTAACTGCGTCAGAAATTTTTAAACCCAGTATCTCACCCTTCCATTTTTTATAAGCATTCTCAATACTGGCATATTTAGCGGCATACTGAATTTTTATCTTCTCATCCTTACGCATAAAAACATTCAGTACATCCAGTGCTTTTTCACGGATGCCGATCTTTGCAGGATCACTTACTTTCATGGTTTGTTCCACGGCAGAGGAGGGCAGGTATTCCATTGTCTTACCCGGAAAACCAAACACCATCGTAAAATCACCTTCCTTCATACCATCTAAAGAAATATTCAAAGAACGTTTAGGTTTGTACGGCACATTATCCGGTGAATAATCGGCAGGCTTATTATCCTTACCGGCGTAAATGCGGAACATACTGAAATCACCAGTATGGCGTGGCCACATCCAGTTATCAGAATCCTTGCCAAAATTACCGATAGAAGAAGGAGGAGCGCCTACCAAACGCACATCCTTATAAGTTTCCGTTACAAATAAAAAATACTTGTTACCATCAAAGAATGGTTTGATGATAATATCCTGGTAGCTTTCTTTTTTTACGGTCTTCTTGAACTCATTGATATTTTTATCGATGATACTCTGTCTTTCTTTTTCCGCCATGGCCGGCGTAACACCGTTCAGCACCTGTTTAGTGATCTCATCAATGCTGATGATGAAAGTGGCGAACAAACCGGGATTGGTCAGTTCCTGTCCATTGTTATAGGCCCAAAAACCATCCCGGATATAATTATGTTCTATCGAAGAATGATTCTGTATCGCATCAAAACCACAGTGGTGATTGGTCAGCAGCAAACCTTTATCCGAAATAACTTCTGCAGTACAAAAACCGCCAAAGCTTACGATCGCATCTTTTAAACTTCCCTTGCTGATGTTGTAAATATCAGACGCATTGATCTTCATCCCCATTTTTTTCATTTCCTTTTCATTCAGCGTGGCCAGCAGCTGCGGCAGCCACATGCCCTCATCGGCAAAGCCTTTGGCAATAAAGGAAACAGTAATAACAAGCAATAAAAAATATCTCTTCATATATGCGGTTTAGGTTTCAAATTTAGGGAAATGTTGGCGGGGTAAACGACCTTTCATCAAAGAGTCAGGCAGAGCTGCTGCGTATTATTTTATACCTTTCAGTCTTCTTACTTTTTCCAAATAGCTTTCAAATTCTTTTACCCCAAAGCTGCTCAGGTTCTGCTCCTTCGTTACCATCGCCTTTTGTGCAGCCAGCACACCATATTTAATATCATCAAAACCTTCAATAGTATGTGCATCCGGGTCAATAGAGATCAGTACATTTTTTTCGAGTGCATAATCAATATGGCGCCAGTCTATATCCAGGCGGCTGGGGTGTGCATTCAGTTCTATAGCTACGTGGTTGGCAGCGCAGGCATCGATGATCTTTTTATGATCCACAGGATAGCCTTTGCGGCTCAGCAATAATCTTCCTGTCATGTGCCCCAGTATTGTAGTGTAAGGATTCTCAATAGCATTCAGCAAACGCATCATCGCTTTTTCCTCGCTCATTTTTAAATTGCTGTGCACAGAAACGATCACCAGGTCAAAGGTGGACAGGATGGTATTGGTATAATCCAGGCTGCCGTCGTTCAGTATATCACACTCAATACTTTTAAATATCTTAAAGCCGGTGAGTTTATCATTCAGCTCGTTCACATACTGCTGCTGTGCCGCAATCCTTTCTTCAGTAAGGCCCTGCGCATAAAAGGCGCTCTTGCTGTGATCGCTGATCACGAGGTATTCAAAACCTTTTTCTTTGGCGGCTTTGGCCATTTCTTCCAATGTATAACTACCATCACTCCAGTTACTGTGACTGTGAATGATGCCCTTGATGTCTGCAGGCTGTATCAATGTTGGTATTGCAGTGGTCTTTGCTTTTTCAATAACAGCAGCAGTTTCTCTTGCGCAGGCCGGTATATAATGCAGTTTGGCCTGTTCAAAGATGCTTGTGTCATCCTTATCATAATCAATTGCCGGGAACTGTTTTTCAAAAGCTTCTGCAAATTCGTTGCTGCCGCTGGTGATAAAAGCACGTTTTTTAAAATTGTCTGTGCCTGTATACAAACGCAGGCGCAGGCCGTTCAGCAGTTTGTACAGCAGGCTGCCGGGCTTTTCTTCCAGCAACTCCGGCGGGTTGGCGCTCACAAATTTTGGCTTGGCTGCTTCATTGGTTGTATTGGTAACATATTCCAGCTCATCAATGATCTCCAGTTGCCTTTTGAACGCACCTGTTAAAGCAACATTTGCCGCGCCAAATAATTTTTCAAGATAAGCGGTTACCTGCGGTACTACAGCTTCCACCTGCGGGTACAGGTAACTGCCCTGGTTGTGCAGGTAATATTCAATGGTCTCAATAATGTTCTGTTGCGTTTTTTCACCAAAACCCTTGTATAATTTTAAACGGTTCTCCTGGCAGGCATATAATAATTCACCAATGCTTTCTATCTCCATCTCTTTCCATATCGTATGAATTTTTTTTGGACCAATGCCTTTTATGTTCAGCATTTCAATAACACCTGCAGGCGTTTTATTGATGATCTCCTGTAATATTTTTAATTCACCGGTCTCCAGTAATTCAATGATCTTTTTTCCGGTTGAATCACCGATACCTTTTATCACCGGAATTTTTTCAACCGGCGTATTACTTAACTGTTCTGTTAAATTTTCTATATGATAGGCTGCAATAGCATAGGTTTTTGCCTTAAAACTATTTTCGCCATGGATGTCCATTAATTTGCTTAAAAGCGTAAAATTTTCTGCTATCTGGTAATTGTCCATGTTTCAAAAGTAATAAAATCAAAAATAGGGGAGCCGCCATTTTCTAAAAAAGCGGGCAGATCATAACTGCTTTTTTATGATAGCAAGCGCATTTTTTTTGTTGAATACACTTGCAACAAAAAAATAAAAATGGTTTTTATTAGTGAGGTTGTTTTTACAACAAGGTAAAAAATGCAGTAAAGAATAGTATTGAAAGAAGAGCGGGGCGCTGAAAATGCGATACGCTGAAATACAGTACTGGCGCAGGTTTCAAAAGAAAAGCCCCGGTAAAATTACCAGGGCTTCCGTATTTTTTTGCTTTAAAAAGCAAAGCTTACTTTTTCTTAGCAGCTTTCTTTGCAGCTTTTTTAGGAGCAGCTTTTTTTGCAGCTTTTTTAGGAGCAGCTTTTTTTGCAGCCTTTTTAGGAGCAGCTTTTTTTGCAGCTTTTTTCTTTGTTGCCATTTTTTTAAAATTTAATTGGTTAGTAAATAATACTTAAAAATAGAAATATTTCTTTAACTAACAAAAAAAATTAAAAATTTTTTAAGCGGTCGCCTCAACGGCGCTAACAGAAACGATCGTTTTATCTCCTTTGCTTTTTCTGAATTCAACCAAACCATCTGTTAATGCAAAGATGGTAAAGTCTTTTCCAACACCAACATTTTTACCAGGATGATAAACTGTACCGCGTTGACGGATGATGATGTTACCAGCTAATGCAGGTTGACCACCATAAATTTTTACGCCTAATCTTTTGCTTTGTGAATCCCTGCCGTTTTTTACGGAACCTTCACCTTTTTTATGTGCCATGTGAAATTGTTTATTAGTTAATTAGCTTAATAGTTTATTGGTGTGCGATAGTTAAAATGTTTTTACTAATAAACAATTTAACCATTAAACCAATTAACAATTATGCTATTGCTGTTACTTTAATGTGAGTGTACTGTGTACGGTGACCGTGTTTTTTACGGAAACCTTTTCTCCTTTTCATTTTAAAAGCGATCACTTTGTCGCCTTTGATCAGGTCGCTGATGATTTCAGCTTTAACCACAGCTTTTACTGCTGAACCTGCAGCAACGGTACCGTCGCTGTCTGTCATTAATACATCTGCAAATTCAACCTGGTCGCCGGTTTTACCTGCAATGTGAGGCACATATAAGCTGTCGCCTGCTTTAACTTTAAATTGCTGACCTGCTATTTTTACTACTGCTAACATAAATATCCCAAATTTAGGACGGCAAAGGTAAGGGTTTTACGCGGAAATTTTAACAGTAAAGCAGAAAAATATATCCACTAAAACAGGGTTTTTGGGGACAAAACCGGCATTATTGCCTGAAAACCAGTGTTCCGGGCGCAAATATAGGCCCTAAACAGGCTATCTTCGCAGGCCAGTATGCGCTATTTTCTCCGTTTTATACAGGTTATTTACTGCATTTACGCCATTATAATATTTGTATCCTTCCTGGTACTCATATTCCCGCTGGTGGTGGTGGCCTCGTTTTTTGGTAAAATAAAGGGGGGCAACTTTATATATATGCTTTGCCATCTCTGGGCCGATTTCTTCCTTTTCATGATCGGCATCCGGCACCAATATATATATGAGAGTCCGCTGGATCACCAAAAACAGTATGTATTTGTATTCAATCACATCGCTTACCTCGATATTCCTTTTTTAATGAAGGCCATCCGTAAACAGCAATTCCGGGTGTTGGGCAAGGCCGAACTGGCCAAAGTGCCGGTGTTTGGTTTTTTGTACCGCAATACCGTAGTGCTGGTGGACCGCAACAGCGCCGCCAACCGTGCTAAAAGTGTGCTGCAGTTAAAAAGCATCATCCGAAAAGGCATATCCATCATCATCAGTCCCGAAGGAACTTTTAATATGACACACCAGCCTTTAAAAGAATTTTATGATGGTGCATTCCGCATAGCGATAGAAACACAAACGCCCATTAAACCTATTTTGTTTTTAGATGCCTACGACCGGAATAATTATAACAGCCTGCTTTCATTCACTCCCGGCAGGTCAAGAATTGTTTATTTAGAAGAAATACCGGTAGAAGGTTTAACCATTAAGGATGTAAAAACGTTAAAAGATAAAGTATATAAAGTGATGGAAGAAAAACTGGTGGCGTATAAGGCGAGCTGGATCGTAAAACGTGAGTAGTGAATGGTGAGTAGTGAATGTAGCACAACTTTAGACTTTAAATTATCAACTTTGAACTTTCAATTATAAACTTTCAACTCTGACATCTTCCCCCAACATATTATTCACTGAACAATCCTCCGGCTTTTGGGCCGAAGTGATATTGCCGTTGGCATTGCCGCAAACTTATACCTATGCTATTCCCACTGAATTTTTAGCAAAAGTAAAACCGGGTTGCAGGGCCGAAGTGGAACTGAAGAATAAGAAATATGCGGGTGTTGTTAAAAGTATTATTGATAAAGAGCCCGGCTATCAAACCAAACCCTTGCTGAACGTGCTGGACGATGAAGCCATTGTATACCCGCAGCAATTACAGTTATGGCAATGGATGGCACAATATTATATGTGCACCGAAGGCGAAGTGATGGCAGCTGCCTTACCGGCGCATTTTAAATTAAGCAGCGAGACCATATTATTATACAATGAAGAAGCCGGCGATGATTTTTCGCATTTGGGTGACGAAGAGTTTTTAGTGGCCGAAGCCCTGCTGATAAAAAAAGAACTGCGCTTATCCGAAGTACAGCAGATACTGGACATCAACCATGTTTATCCCGTAATAAAAAAACTGATCGAGAAAAAAGTATGCCTGGTATGGGAAAGCCTGGATGAACGGTACAAGGCAAAGAAAGAGAATTACGTGATACTCAATCCTGCTTTTAATAACGAAGAAGAATTGAGCAAAAAACTGAATGACTGGAAAGGCGCTCCCAAGCAAATGGAATTGCTGCTGGCCTACCTGCACCTGGAAAAGCAGGAAGCTGATGTGCTGCAAACCGAACTGCTGAAAAAATCCGGTGCCACTGCTGCGCAGTTAAAAGGACTGACAGATAAAAATATATTGTGGGTGGAAAAAAGAAGTATGGACAGGATAAAGACCTTGCCCCGCAATGTGGAAATAGATTTTGAATTCAATGAGGCACAGCAACAGGCCAGCGATGCGGTGATAAAAAGTTTTGAAGATAAAGCTGTCTGCTTACTGCATGGCGTAACGGGCAGCGGTAAAACGCAGGTGTATGTAAAACTGATGGAGCAGTATTTTAAAGCAGGCAGGCAGGTACTGTACCTGTTGCCGGAAATAGCGCTTACTGCACAGATCATACGCCGCCTGCAAAAACATTTTGGCGGTAATATAGCTATCTATCATTCCAAATTCAATGATAACGAACGTATAGAACTGTGGAATAAAGTAAGAACAGGCGAAATAAAAATGGTATTGGGTGCAAGAAGCGCTTTATTCCTGCCATTTAAAGAACTGGGTTTGATAATAGTGGATGAAGAACATGATGCATCTTATAAACAACAGGATCCATCACCACGGTATAATGCAAGAGATGCGGCCATTTATTATGCGCATCTTTTTAATGCACAGGTATTGTTAGGCAGCGCCACGCCTTCGGTGGAAAGTTATTATAATGCCACCAATGATAAATATGCATTAGTGGAACTGAAGGAAAGATTCGGCGGCATTAACCTGCCTGCCATTGATATTGTGAACGTAAGGCAGGTAGCGCAAAAGGGAAAAGTAATGATCAGTCCGCAACTGAAGGAAGCAATGGAGCAGGCGCTGGACGGAGGTAAACAGGTGATATTATTCCAGAACAGGAGAGGGTATAATCCTTATTTGATCTGCGGTACCTGTGGTTTTATACCGCAATGCACACATTGTTCGGTATCACTCACGTTGCATAAATACAGTAATAAACTGCATTGCCATTATTGCGGCAGCCAGTACCCTAAATTAGTCACCTGCCCCGCATGCGGCAGCAACAACTGGCAGGAGAAAAACTTTGGTACCGAAAAAATTGAAGAGCAACTGGAAGAAGATTTTCCAAAGTACAAAGTGGCGAGAATGGATGTGGATAGTGTACGCGGAAAAAAAGCGCACGACAACCTGATACAATTATTTGAACAGCACCGGCTGGATATTTTAGTAGGCACGCAAATGGTGGTAAAAGGTTTGGATTTTGATAAAGTGAGTTTAGTAGGAATATTGGATGCGGATGGGTTATTAAGCTTCGCCGATTTCAGGGTGAATGAACGGGCCTTTCAATTGATGGAACAGGTGAGCGGCAGGGCAGGACGTAAGAATGCACAAGGCAAAGTGGTGATACAGGCCACCAATGTAAAACATCCTGTATTGCAACTGGTGCAGCAGCACGATTACAAAACTTTTTACGAGAACGAGATCATTAACCGAAAAGAATTCTTTTATCCTCCTTTCAGCCGTGTAGTTTTATTAACTTTAAAGCATAAGGATAAGAACACCGTGGATAATGCTGCGGATAAACTGGCTGCATTACTAAGACAGGATCTGAAAGATTATATTGTAGGACCTGCAGCGCCGGTGATCAACCGTATAAGGGATCAATACCTTGCAGAGATACTGATCAAATTGCCCAAAGAGCCGGGTATGAGCATGACCTACAAAAGGGTTATCCGCAATCATATCAATTTATTGCAGGGCGAAAAAATGTATAAAAGCGTACAGGTAATAGCCGACGTTGATACGAATTAATAATGAATAATCAGTAATTAATAATGAAAGTGCAGTCTGGAATATCGCTGAAAGGATTCAACACATTCGGGATAGATGCAAAGGCAAAATATTTTGCAGCCTTCAGTTCTGTTGATGAACTGGGCCAATTATTACAGTATGATGATGTAAGAGCTAAAGCGCAAAAAAATCAAACAAATATCCTGGTGCTGGGTGGCGGCAGCAATATGCTGTTCACTAAAGATTTTGATGGAATAGTTTTAAAGAACGGGATCAAAGGGATAGAAAAAGTACAGGAGGATGAAGCGCATGTATATATAAAAGCAGGGGCGGGGGAGAACTGGCACCAGTTTGTTTTATACTGTATTAATAATAACCTGGCTGGCATTGAAAATCTTTCGCTGATACCCGGAAACGTAGGCGCCAGCCCCATGCAGAACATCGGCGCTTATGGTGTGGAAATAAAAGATATATTTTATTCACTCGAAGCATTTCACCTGCATGAAAAAAGAATGGTGACCTTTAATTTGAATGATTGCAACTTTGGCTACCGCGAAAGTGTTTTCAAAAAGCAATTCAAAAACCAGTTTGTGATCACCAGTGTTACTTACCGGCTGAATAAAAAACCGGTATTTAATACTTCTTACGGCGCAATAGAGCAGGAGCTGGAAAAAATGGGTGTTCAGGAATTAAGCATCAAAGCCATTTCGGATGCAGTGATACATATCCGTTCTTCCAAATTACCCGATCCCGCTGTGATCGGCAATGCCGGCAGCTTTTTCAAAAATCCTGAGATCGATAAGAACAGCTTCGATGTTTTACAAAAACAATTCCCTGCAATAGTGGGTTATCAGCTGCCGAGTGGTAATGTAAAACTGGCGGCAGGCTGGTTAATTGAGCAATGCGGTCCAAACGACTCGGTGAGCTGGAAAGGTTATCGCAAGGGCGATGCAGGTTGCCACGCAAAACAGGCATTGGTACTGGTGAATTATGGTACTGCAAAAGGAGATGAAATATATGCTTTAAGCGAAGAAATTATAGCAAGCGTACTACAAAAGTTTAGTGTAACACTGGAAAGAGAAGTTAACATTATTTAACAAATTGCAAGGCAGCAGTAAATAAAATACAGTACTCTTTGGTTTAATCATAAACCAAAACCATGACTGTATGAAAAAAATCATCGTTGTAATTACCCTATTGATCTTTTGTTGCCAGATCACAAAAGCACAGGATAAAATTTACCGTAAAAACGGAAAGGTCATTGAAGCCAAAGTATTAGAAATAGGTCCCGCCGAAATTAAATACCGGGAATTCAATGATCCTGATGGGCCAGTTTATATACTGGAAACAGACCGCATTAAAAAGATCGTCTTCGCCGACGGCAGAACACAAACCTTCCAGGATGATTTCAAAGATATTGAAGCGTATGAAGGCCAGGCACGAAAAGCGGTCAAGATCAACTTTTTTTCTCCCCTGTATGGCTTTACCGAATTGGGTTATGAAAAGAATTTAGGTGTGGGAAAAAGTATGGAGTTTTCTGTCGGCATCATAGGCTTAGGAAAAACAGAACAACTGTCTTACTACAATTCGCAACTACAAAATGTTAAGCGTAACCAGGCGGGGGCCTTTGTTTCCGGTGGATATAAGTTTGGCAAATTACCCGATTTTATTTTCTTCGGAAGATCCAGGATGTCACATCTTATGCAGGGGACCTATATAAAACCCGTGATCTACCTGGGGCATTATTCAGAAAATATGGTGACAGAAAAGACCGGCAGCGTGTATGAAGTAAGTAAACAAAAAGTTACTTTTTGCGCCTTGCAGATAGAAGTGGGCAGGCAATGGGTGTTCGGCAACAAGTTGGTATTAGACCTGTATGAAGGACTTGGCTATGGTTTTGATAATAAAAAAGAATACTTATCAATACCTCAACAATACTTATCCTGATCTTAATAATGAAGCGGCATTTAATTATGCCAATGCCCGTGCAGGCAGAAGTCCATCTTTGTCTTTAACCTTTGGAGTAAAACTGGGATTGCTGGTTAAATAAAATAAAACTGTATACATAAAAATGCCGCTTGAAATAGCGGCATTTTTTATAACCTACTTAATTAAAATCCTCTTCATTAAAATCATCTTCTCCAAAATGCTGGCTGCCGATATTGAGCATGCTGCCCATCAGGTCTTTAAATTCTATTTTACCTTCCAGTACTTTTTTACTGATGAGCGAATGTGCAGCCAGTCCATGCAAAACAAATTCCATCAACAATGCATTCTCTTTATCATTGGCTGTTTTAAAATATTTTTTAACCAGCGCATGCAGGCCATCTACTTTGTACAATAACTGTATTTTATCATCATCTTTTGTTTCAAAAAAATTGTTAAGTGTATTGCCTGCATCAAACCAGCGGGTAATGGCACGGTATGGATTATCATCAGGATTGCTGGCTTCCTTCGCTTTCTTTTTCTTTAAACTGTCAGGATTTGGGAAGTAAACACCAAACTGTGTGCGGATCGCTCTTTCCAGCAAATTAAAAGCCACCTGGTAAGGGCCTTCCTGTTCGCCTTCGTACACCAGCTCAATTTTACCGGTAATAGATGGGATAATACCAACCAGGTCGCTCAGCCAAACCTGCGTTTCTTTTTCATTGTTGATGATGGCCCTTCTTTCTGCGGCACTTACTGCATTTTCGTAGGCACTGATAGTCAATCTTGCACTCACACCACTTTTTTTATCCACCAGCTCGCTGCCCCTTGCTTCAAATGCTACCTGCTCTATCAACCGTTTGATAAGGTCGCTTACTTTTACCCTTTGCAGTTGATCTTCGCTGCTGCCTGCTTCCTGTTCGGTGATAGCCAGTGATGTTTCAATGCTTTTGGGATAGTGGGTGAGTATCTGGCTTTCAATACGATCTTTTAGCGGTGTTACAATGCTGCCCCTGTTGGTATAATCCTCGGGGTTGGCGGTAAATACAAACATAACATCGAGGGGTAAACGCAGTTTAAAGCCCCGTATCTGCAGGTCGCCTTCTTCCAGTATATTGAATAACGATACCTGTATCCTCGCCTGGAGGTCGGGTAATTCATTGATCACGAATATGCAGCGGTTGCTGCGGGGAATGATACCGTAATGCAATACCCTTTCATCAGCAAAGCTCAGTTTAAGATTGGCGGCCTTGATGGGATCGATATCACCGATAAGATCCGCTACGCTTACATCGGGCGTGGCCAGCTTTTCACCATAACGTTCGCTGCGGTGCAGCCATGCAATAGGCGTAGCATCGCCTTTTTCCGCGATAAGGTCCACCGCGTATTTCGACATGGGCCGCAACGGATCATCATTGATCTCACTGCCTTCCACGTAAGGAATGTATTCATCCAGCAGCGCCACCATTTGTCTTGCCATACGGGTCTTTGCCTGGCCACGTAAACCCAAAAACAAAATATTGTGCTGCGATAATAAAGCCCTTTCCGTATCGGGTATCACCGAATCTTCATAACCCAGTATGCCCGGAAAAGGATCTTCCTTTGATTGGATCTTCAAAATAAGATTGTCCCGGATCTCCTGTTTAATGCTTTTGGGTACGTAACCGCTCTTTTTTAATTCTCCTAATGTTTTAATGTTATTCATCTTTTATTTTTTACTACGAAGGAATTTTAGCCACGAAGTCACGAAGACACTATGGGATAACACTAAAGTGTTATTATGAGATATAAGATTTCAAGTGTTAATTGATGTATCTTTTTATTCCATTTTTTATTAAGGGAACATTAAAATTGATAAGATAACCCAGGCGGAGTTTAGTTAATTTTAAATGACTGATTATTTGAGCACTCCAAAGTGGATTAATAATTTCAACCGCTTTCAATTCACAAATTACAAGTTCATCTACTAAAACATCCGTTCGCAATCCCTCATCAAATTTTTGTCCATCATAAAGAAATGGTATCTCAGCCTGTCTTTTACACGGTATCCCTTTCTTTTGCAATTCATAATAAAGACAGGCTTCATAAATTTTTTCTAATAACCCCGGGCCAAGTTCTCTATGCACTTTATATGCTGCATTTACAATTTCTTTACCCAGTAATTCTTCTCTTTCAGTTAATGTGGTGTACATAATTAATAAACTGATTTTTGTGTGTTAACAATTTTGTGTAATTGGTTCAAACACCGGATCAGGTTATTAACTGTCTTCGACAGGCAAGTAAATTAGCCACAAAGGTTCAAAGAAAAATCTTATTTTTTATTTCGTGTCTTAGTGCCTTTGTGGCCTCATTTCTGTGCCGCAGGCACTAAGCATCTTTTAGTACACCGTCTTCCGCTTACCACTTTCAAAATCCTTGAATATGAATGCTCCCAGTTTATCCAATGCTGCAAAAAATGCTTTACCATTATTGCATTCAGTGAACTCCTGCACAAATTTTTGCAGGTAAGGATCACTGGCGATCATAAACGTAATGATCGGTATCTTTAATTTTTTGCACTGCGTGGCAAGGCTCATACAACGGTTCAATATCTTCCTGTCCACACCCCAGCTGTTCTTATAATATTTGGCACCGATCTTTAAGCAGGTAGGCTTACCATCGGTGATCATGAATATCTGTTTATTGGGATTGCGCCTTCTTCTTAAAATATCCATGGCCAGCTCCAGCCCAGCCACGGTGTTTGTATGATAAGGCCCCACCTGCAAATAAGGAAGGTCCTTTATTTCAATAGGCCATGCATCGTTGCCAAACACCACAATATCCAAAGTGTCCTTAGGGTATTTTGTTTTGATCAGTTCGCTCAGCGCCATAGCTACTTTTTTAGCAGGTGTAATCCTGTCTTCGCCATACAATATCATACTATGACTGATATCGATCATCAGCACCGTGGAAGTCTGCGATTTAAAATCGGTCTCCCTTATCTCCAGGTCGTCTTCGTGCATCCTGAAGCTGTCGATACCATGATTGATCTGTGCATTACGGATGGAATTGGTAAAATCGATCTGTTCCATCGTATCACCAAACTGGAAGGGCCTTGTTTCCGGGTTGATCTCATCGCCACCACCGGGTTTAAAAGTATTATGATTGCCCTGCTTTGTTTTTTTCAGTTTGCCGAATATCTCTTCTAAACTTTTTTTGCGGATGCCCTGTTCTGTTTTCGGCGTAATATGTATCTCGCCGTTCTCCCTTTTTTCATCAATGTATCCTTTTTCTTTCAGGTCTTCCAAAAAATCGCCGATGCCATAATCGTTGTTGGTGAGTTTGTATTCTTTATCCAGCTCATTCATCCACTGCATGGCTTCATTAAAATCGCCATTGGTATAGGTGAGCAATTGTAAAAAAAGATCCAGCAATTGCTCAAAAGGAGATTTGCCTTGTTCGTTGGGATCATATTTTGAAAAATGGAATAAATTCATCAGGTCAATGTTTAAACAACTTTTAATGTAATATACTGCAAATGAGGGGATGACCGGGTAAGATCTTTATTGTAAGCCAGCCGGATTGAATGTACCGGAACTTATACGCCCTGCTAAATTACAAAACAACCGGCACAGCATTTTGTTCATTTACAAAAAAAATCCCCTGTTGCCAGGGGATCATTTATATACTCTTTATTTTTTTGGTGCGGTATCCTTTGGTTTGGGTGCTACCGGCGCCGTATTTGTTGGACCGGCATTCTCGATCGCTGGCGGCAGAGGATTCTTAAACTGTGTTTCCACCTGCATCAGGAAACGCTGTGTGCGCTGCACACTGTATATTTCCGATTGCATGGCTTCCTGCTTGCTGTCGCTCAGGTTGGTGAGATAGGTCATCTGCTGCTCCAGGTCTTTCTTCACCGACCTGCTGATCTTATCTGCCAACGCTGTATCGCCTGCTTTGTAAGCCGCCATCAGCATTTGTATAGAGAAATAGTTGTGCTGCTGACCCCTGCTTACCATGCCGTAAGGGAAGTTCTCATCCAGCATCATTTCATCGCATTTGTGCAGCATCTGTTTCGCTTTATCTTTCTCCCCGTTATCAGCAAGACTGGCCGCGGCCTGCGCATAAGCCAGGCGGATGCTGTTCAGGTGCCTGCGGTTCTCTTCGTCAAAATAAACACCCATTACATTGGCATTACCGAATTTGAACTCCTTCATCATCTTATCATATACCCACTCATTATTTACCTGGCTGTTAACCACCGGTACAAAGCGGTAGGTAAGACCATCCTGGCGCACATAACTGTCGATACCAATATCGGCAGCCTGTGGCGAAGTGAAGTATATCGGGCGTTTCCATTTATTGGCTGCAATGATATTCAGCACTGCAGCATCGTTTTTGAATATCACATTCTTAGGAATTTCAAAAGAAACTTCCGGTACCACGCTGTCTTTTTCGTTCACGGTATGATTGGCTTTTACAAAAGCAATATCAACCGGTATCGTTACTTTTTTAGTAGGATACACATTGAGCGGAGTGCCGTCTCTTCCCTGTTCCATTTTAGAAGGATCATCGCTTCCTGCATAATCTTTCATCATCGTGTACAGATCCATTGGCTTGTTAGGATCGATACCCGGCCTTGGAGCATAATAAATAATATCCCTGTTAGAACCTTCTATCTGTGCAGCGGTCCATATCGGATCGATCGGATCGCTGTCGTTTACTTTATAACGCAGCTGGTTAATATACCAGTCGGTACCCAATAAGCTGGAGTTGATCACACGGATATCCGGGCGTATACCTTCTACTTCCTGTGCATACCACAGCGGGTAAGTATCGTTATCACCAAAGGATATCACCACTGCATTCTTATCGCAACTCTGCAGGTAATCGATCGCAAGATCCCTTGCCATTGTTTTATGGCTGCGGTCATGGTCGTCCCATTCCTGGCTGGCCATTAAAATGGGCACTGCCAGCATACACAATGCTGCTGCTATATAACCACCGGTGGTTGCATTTTTGGTTAATTTGGCAATGAGTTCTTTTACATACAGAACACCAAGCCCTATCCATATTGCAAAGGCATAGAAAGAACCTACGAATGCATAATCCCTCTCACGGGGCTGGTTACCCGCCTGGTTCAGGTAGAACACGATCGCAGCACCTGTAAGTATAAATAACAGGGTTACTACAAATGCATCCCGCTTGTCTTTCCTTGCCTGGTATACCAAACCGAGTATACCCAGTATCAGCGGTAATGCAAAAAGACTGTTGTTAGCTTTATTGTGCTTGATACTATCTGGCAAAGTACTCTGGTCGCCCAGCCTTGCATTATCCCAGAGACCAATGCCGGTCTTCCAGTTACCATCCCGCACATTACCCATATACACACCCTGGAGATCGTTTTGCTTACCTGCAAAATTCCACATAAAATAACGCAGGTACATCCAGCCTAACTGGTAACTGAAAGCAAATCCAATATTTTCTGCCATGGTTGGTTTTGCATCTTCTTCGGAGCCATTGCGCATATAACCACCATTGGGTCCTTTTTTATAACTGCCATCAGGGTTCTGGTCAAGACCCATCCAGTTGGCATAGTAATCAGCATGGCCCTGGTCGTTGCTCTGGTCCCACATGCGGGGGAACAGGTGCATATCGCCCGGTGCATACACGTACTCTATTTTCCTGCCGTTCTTTTCGTAACGGCCATTACTTTTTACATAGGTTTCTGTAACCTTGGTATCAGAAGGGGAGGCGGTAAAATCCTGCCCGTATAAAATAGGCCAGTCGCCATATTGCTCACGGCTTAAATAGCCCACCAAACTTACAGGATTGTCCACATTGTACATATCCACCGAAGGATCGGCGCTGCTCCTTACCATAGTAGTAAAATAAGAGGAGAAGCAACCCAGTATCATAAAGCTGAAACTCCATAAGCCCAGTCTTAAAAAATTCCAGTTGTTCTTTTTGGAAACACGCATGCCGATGAAAACCAGGGCTGCAATAAGTACAAAGAAGAAGGCAAAACCCGAGAAGTAGGGCATGCCGAAACTATTTACAAATAAGATATCGAATTTACCGGCGCCCTTGATCATCCATTGTATCACCACGATCTGTGCTACACCCGTCAGTACACAACCAATGGCAAATGCCCAGAACACGCCCCAGTTGGTTACTTTGTAGCGTTTATAATAATAGATCATCACAATAGCAGGAATGGTCAATATCATTAATAAATGCACACCTACGCCTAAGCCCACCAGGAAGAACAATAATATGATCCATCTATCGGCCCTTGTAAAATGCCCCTTGATACCCACTTCTTCTTCTTCCGTAACATTCTGTTCCCATTTTAATATGGCCCAGAATACAATGGCGGTAAAGAAAGATGACATGGCATAAACCTCGCCTTCAACAGCGCTGTACCAGAAAGAATCAGAGAATGTATAAGCCAAAGCACCCACCACACCGGCAGCCATGATACCAAAGATCTTTTCACTGGTCAGCTCGGCGCTGTCCTTGGTTACGATCTTGCGTGCAAAGTGTGTGATGCTCCAGAAAAGGAATAAAATAGTGAAACCGCTCGCCAGCGCACTCATCAGGTTGATACCTGTGGCAGCACTGTGAGGGCCAAACGGCGCCATGAACAGGCGGCCGATCAGGGCAAATAAAGGCGCCCCCGGCGGATGCGGAATCTGTAGTTTATAGGCACTGGATGCAAATTCGCCGCAATCCCAAAGGCTTCCGGTAGCTTCCATCGTCATGATATACACCGCACATGCAACAATGCATACAAGCCAGCCGGTAATGTTGTTAATTCGTTTAAAACTCATATAGTTATTGGTTATAGGTTGGCAAATATAATGTGTTTACTGCTTAGAGTTCTGCCACTCAGCATTATTTATAAATTTTTTGGTTTCAAGTATGCAGTACAGAGTTCAAAGTTCAAAGTGCAGAGTTGAGAGTACAGAGTACAATGCGTGGCGCAGGTGGTTAGAGAACTCTATACTTTGTACTCTGTACTATCTGTACTCCGTACCATCTGCACTTTGTACTCCGTACTAACTCTATCTTTGCGGCAATGAAAAAAGCCCTTATTCAATTACATACTGCTGTTTTCCTGGCTGGCTTTACTGCCATACTCGGCAAGCTGATCAAATTGAATGAAGGAATATTGGTATGGTACCGGCTTTTAATTACGGTGGTAACATTATTGGTACTCTTTTATTTTAAGAAAAAACTGGTAAAGGTCAGTACAAAAGATGCGTTGAAATTCCTGGGCGTGGGTACCATCATTGCATTGCACTGGGTAACATTTTACGGCAGCGTAAAATATGCCAATGTTGCGGTAGCATTGGTTTGCTTTAGCGCCACCGGTTTCTTTACCGCCTTGCTGGAACCTTTATTGTTGAAAAAGCCCTTTGTGTGGATAGAAGTACTGCTGGGTCTTTTAGCCATACTCGGCATCTATATCATTTTCGATTTTCACCCGCAATACAAACTGGGCATTGCCTTTGGAATTTTATGTGCATTGGGCAGCGCCTTGTTCCCCATTTTTAATAAAGAATTTGTACAGCGTTTTACCCCCGAAACGGTGACCCTATACGAACTGGGCGGCGGGCTGATAGCCCTGACCGTACTGGTGCCGCTTTACTTACTCCAATTTCCGGCAACTTATTACCTGCCCACCGCCAGCGACTGGGGCTGGTTGCTGATACTGGCCTGGGCCTGCACCGTACTCAGTTTTGACCTGCAGTTGAATGCTTTGAAGAAGATCTCAGCCTTTACCGCCAACCTCAGTTACAACCTGGAACCCGTGTATGGCATCATCATGGCCTTTATATTTTTTAAGGAGAACCGGATGCTGCACAGCCAGTTTTATATTGGAGTGGGGCTGATATTACTGGCCGTTATTTTACAGATGTGCAGGGTGTATTATCAAAGTAAAAAGGCAAACAGTATAGCTGCCAACAACTGATATGCGGTATTAATAGCTGAAAATCAATTTAATAGATATATACAGGCAGTAAAGTCGTACCTTTGCAGGGATATTCCGCCACCGGCTTATCAACAGTTTTGGTTGATATGTGGGTATTTTTAAGGTATAATTGAAAAATTAATCTGCGTTAAGTGTCAAAAATCCATTTTTAATTGTACCTTTGCCGTCCAAAAAATTAGTACAATGGCCAGAGTATGTCAGGTAACAGGAAAGAAGCCGATCACAGGAAATAAGGTTTCTCACTCAAATATTAAAACAAAACGCAGGTTTTTACCTAACCTGCAGACCAAACGTTATTTTCTTGCAGAAGAAGATAAATGGGTTGTTTTAAAAGTATCTTCTGAAGCTATCAGAACGATCAACAAAAACGGTTTAATGTCTGTAGTAAAGCAATTGCGTGCTGCAGGAGAAAAAATCTAAACGTCAATCAGTTAATGGTTAGTACGAATTAACCAGTTAACCAATAAACAATACAACAATGGCAAAGAAAGGCAACAGGGTACAGGTAATTTTAGAGTGTACCGAGCATAAAACAAGTGGTCAACCTGGCACAAGCCGTTATATCACTACCAAAAACAAAAAGAACACCCCTGAAAGGATGGAGCTGAAGAAATTCAACCCTATTCTTAAAAAAGTGACTGTTCACAAAGAAATCAAGTAAACAATTAATTAGTTAATCCGTTAATTAGTTAATCCGTTTGCACGAGTTGACCAGTTAACCAATAAACATACTACCATGGCAAAAGCAGCATCAAAGAACGCTAAGATCAAGGATACCAAAGCAGCAGCAGACGCAAAGAACTGGACCAAAGTGATCCGTTCTGTACGCAGCCCAAAAACTGGTGCCTATACTTTTAAAGAACAGATCGTTCACAAAGACAAGCTGAAAGAATTTTTAGCTAACTAATCTTTGACGTACAATATATTTTTAAAGCTTCCCATACAGGGAGGCTTTCTTTATTTAAACACGCTACAGAACATTAGCCACGGATTACACGGATTTACACTGATAAATGCCCATCAAGTAAAACGATCCGTGAAAATTAGTGTAATCCGTGGCCAACCTAAATGCTCCGAAGGAGTACTTTAAACAGGCTTCGTTTAAATGCTTTAATTTTACAGTTGACATTAATGATACATATTTATGGGACTTTTCGATAAACTCTTTGGTAAAAAACAACAGCAGGAAAGTTTAGAGCAGGGATTGCAGAAAACAAAGGAGGGATTTTTCAGTAAGATCACCAAGGCTATTGCCGGTAAAAGTACAGTGGATACAGAGGTACTGGATAACCTGGAAGATGCACTGGTAAGCGCCGATGTGGGTATTGAGACCACGGTGAAGATCATTGAGAACATAGAAAAAAGAGTGGCAAAAGATAAATACCTCAACACATCTGAGCTGAATAAAATATTGAAAGAAGAAGTGCAGCACATTTTAGTGGCAGCGCCGCAGGATACCAATTATGAGAATTATGAATTGCCTGCAGGGCACAAACCGCATGTGATACTGGTGGTAGGTGTGAACGGTGTGGGCAAAACGACCACCATTGGTAAACTGGCGCATAATTTTTCAAGAGCGGGTAAATCCGTATTACTGGGCGCTGCAGATACCTTCCGGGCGGCAGCGGTAGACCAGTTGACTATCTGGAGCCAGCGTACCGGTGTGGATATTGTAAAAAAAGAAATGGGCAGCGACCCTGCTTCTGTGGCATTTGATACGGTAAAGAGCGGCGTGGCAAAAAATATGGACGTGATCATTATTGATACGGCCGGCCGCCTGCACAATAAGATCCATTTGATGGATGAACTTTCTAAAATTAAAAAGGTGATCCAGAAAGTGATACCCGATGCACCGCACGAAGTGATGCTGGTACTGGATGGCAGCACCGGGCAGAATGCACTGGAACAGGCCAAACATTTTACTGCCGCTACCGATGTAAGCGCCCTCACCATTACCAAACTGGATGGCACGGCAAAAGGCGGCGTGGTACTGGCTATTGCAAGTCAATTTAAAATACCGGTAAAATTTATTGGCGTAGGTGAGAAGGCAGAAGATCTTTTGGTGTTCGATAAGCAGGTATTTGTGGATGGGTTATTTAGCGGGGTGGCATAACATTAATGAGTATACGCAGATAAGAAACGCCCTTTTTTCATTCTCTAATAAAAATATTTTAAATAAGTAAAAAGCCGCTTTAAAATAAAGCGGCTTTCTTATTGATGTTATTTTAAAAATTAATTTCCTCCAACACCCATTCCACCACCACTGCTCTGCGAGCGTTTGTTCTCTTCTTCAACGGCTTCTTTACGCTGGCGGGCCGCTTTTACCTGGCTGTTACCAAAGCGGTAAGAGAAGTTGAGTTTGAACTGGCGGCTTTCCCAACGTGCCAGTACATCGCTGTGCTGGCCGGTATAATCCAGTGTTCCTTTAAAGCGCATCAGCCTGAACATATCACTTACAGAAGCTTTCAGGTTACCCATACCCTTTAAGATCGTTTTTTGAATACCTCCATCTACACTGTACAGTGCACGTGCTTTGATAGTACCCTGGTACACAGCAGGAGAGTTGTAAAAGCCACTCAGCTCTGCCTTGTATCCTTTACCCAGGTTGAAAGAGTTCTGCATAAAGAAACTAACTGCCACTACATCCAGGTTGATTTTGCGGTCGCCGCCACCATAATCAGCTTTGTATTTGGAGTAATAGCTGTTGAGGTTGGCAAAAAAGCTATACCATTTTTTTTGGAATGGATAGCTCACATTCAGGCTCACGATATCCTGTGTTGCCAGGTTCTTTTTGGTCAAATAACTTTTAGAACCCAGTGTATCCGGTATCTGCGCAAAAATATCTTTAACATGGCTGTAGTTCAACGCGGTGTTCAGCCTGTATTTGTAAGTGTAAGTAAAACCAACACTATTGGTATACTGCGGCCTTAACTGCGTGTTACCCTTCATGTAAGTATAGTCATTGATCTTGAACTCGAATGGGTTCAGGTCCTGGTAAGCCGGCCTGTCTATACGGCGGCTGAACGTGAAACCAAACTGCTTCATCGGGTTCTTGTTGAAAGTGATCGCACCACTGGGGAAGAAATCAGTATAATTCCTGTCTACAGTAGTATCCAGCGGAACATATACCGGCTTTGCATTGGGGGCCGCTATGTTCTTAAACCCTGTTGTTCTTCCTTTTGATGAGGTATTCTCTACACGCAAACCTACCTGTATGAAAAAACCTTTATAAGCCTTGTTAAAATTCACATAACCCGCATTGATATTCTCCTTGTAACGGAACCTGTTGCTGGAGGTAGTATCATACACTTCCGGATTGGCATTGATAATATTCCAGCGCACAAAATCATTGTCCGTACTTACATAACCTATCTTACCACCATAACCCAGGCGGCCTTTTTTAAAGTTTTGTTCATAATCACCTTTCAGGGCAAAAATGTCAATATTGGTAGGCGATACAGTACGGTAAGTATTGCTGTTCAGTTTGGCATTGGTAACACCATCATAATAATCATTTGGCTGCAGCTGGTGCGTACGCAGATCGAAGAAACCATAATCTGCATCCAGGTTCAGTTCTGAACCGCCGGTAACTGCATAACGGTAGTTCATGTTGAAATTTACGTTGCTGCGCTTAGTGTCGTTATCGCCATTGGCCAGCAATAAGCGGTTAACCGCTCCCGTTGGTTTGTAAATGATCTTCATCGGGCCTTCTGTTACAATATCGCTGGAAGCAACATTGCCATTCACCACTATTCCGAAAGTGCTCTTTTTATTGATAAAGAAATCCACACCGGTCTTAAAATTATGACCGTATTTATTTTTCTGTGCAATGCGGCTTTTCTGATCGAATATCGTATCGCCCTGTATCCTGTATAAAGAGAAATTACTTTCGTTCAAACCCTGGTTGTAATTGTAGCTACCAAACAGGTTCATTTTTTTATTACGGTGATTGAGGGAGATACCGCCATTGTATTTTGCATAAGTGCCGATATTGTATCCTGCATTCACACTTCCGTTGGTACCAATCGTTTTGTCTTTTTTCAGTTTGATATTGATGATACCGGCATTACCTGCTGCTTCATATTTTGCAGAAGGGTTGGTGATCAGTTCAATTGATTCGATCTGCGAAGACTGTAATGATTTTAAATAAGCCGCCAGATCAGAACCGGATAATGGACTTGGTTTGCCATCAATATAGATCTGTACGCCGTTCTTACCGGAAAGGCTGATATTATCATCCTTATCGATCATTACGCCGGGTGATTTTCTTAATAGTTCCAAACCATCATTACCAACAGCGTTGATAGTACCTTCTACATTCACGATCATTTTATCGGCCTTTACTTCCACGATAGGTTTCTGGCTGGTAACTGTAACGCCCTGTAATACTTTTGGTGCTGCGGTCATTGTAATGGCTGGCACGGTCGTGTTCTCGTTTTCCTTTACTTCAAATACGGCCGAAGCGGCACGCTGCATACCGGTAGCGGTAGTGCGGATAAAATAGCGGCCGGGTTTAACCGACACCAGCTCATAATCGCCGCTGCTGTTGGAAACCGCGGTCTTCGATAAGGAAGAATCTTTGGCATTGTGCAAAACAACCGTAGCGGCGCCAATGCCTTTGCCTGAATTGTCTTTTACCTGGCCGGTTATTTTTGAAAGAGTCTGAGCTTTTGAATGGAAAGCTGTTAATAGAGTGACGGCTGCAATAAGCAGTAGTTGTTTTAGTTTCATGGTGATATACTTTAATATTTCGCCGCAAATTTAACTCAAAAGCGGCAGAGGGGTTAAACAATAATGCATGAATTATACTTTTTGCGGGATGAATGGTAAAATGGCTTATAAAAGCCGGGTTTTAAGCGTTTTGGGCTGTATCAGGCCGACTGAAATGCTTCAATTTCCGATAAAAAATCCCTGGCTTCGGTAATGGAGCTGTATTCCGGCCCTACGTTCATAAAACTGCGGAGCCATTTTTTATGGATGTTCTTTGAATGGATATTGCGGTAAAGCCATATCCCTATCAACGCAAAAATAAAAGTGCTGGTAAAAGAGATCAATTGAAAACGGTGGTCATGCAGTACCTGTTCGTGGGTATAGAACCAGGTGGTATAAAAAGGCAGTTGCAGCATCAGGACGCCGGTGGTATTGATGGTGGATACCTGTAAGGAGGCCAGTTTTTTTTGCGTGTTGAGCACACTGTCGCTGTAATCCAGTTTTTTAATAAAATGGATCTGCCTTATATAAGCAATGCAGGCATACAAATTGAACAGGAAAATGATGATGACAGATACTTCAAAATAAAGATTGCTGAACTGGTTACCATAAATCAGTACGCCTAAAAATGCACCCCATATCACACCGAGTACAACAGCAAAAGATTTGAATCTTGCCAGTTTATCCAGTTTGCTTTTTGCTTTATCTTTTTGCAGGCTGTTCAGTAAAAAAAGATTCAGTTGCAGCGACCTTTCCAGCTTGGCGTTCTGCGCTTTCCATAATTCGGTCAATGAAATGTTTTCCATCATAATTATTTTAACGTGGTTGAATGTTGTTTTAATTTTTGTTTGATGCGGCTGATCTTGGTGGCTACATTCGTTTCGGAAATACCCAGTACTTCCGCTATTTCGCTGTAACTTTTTTCTTCCAGGTACAACAGCATGAGGGCTTTGTCGAGTTCCTGCAATCCATCAATAAAGCGATAAAGCAGCTGTATGTTTTGTTCTTTTTGTAAATGATCGCTGGTGTTATCTTCTACCTCTTCATGGTCAGTAGAAATAGAAATGATATCATTGCTATGTTTGTTTTTCCTGTAAAATGAAATAGCCACATTCAATGCCACCCGGTACATCCAGGTGGTGAATTTAAACTGTGGATTAAACTGTGGATAGGAGCGCCAGAGCTGGTAAATGATCTCCTGCTCCAGGTCCTGCTGATGCTGTTTATCCTTACAATAAATGTTGCAGACCTTGAAAATGATCCCCCGGTTCTCTTCGGTAAGTGTTAAAAAAGTTGCTGCGTTATTACTGGATGCCATGGGTGGTTGAATAATTGCTTTATTACATTATTCGTTGCGATGCCGTTAAAATCACAGCCGGATGCGCTTTTTTTAAATTTAGGCAGAAAAACTGTTTTATTAAAGGCTTAACTTTGCGCCTTATTATTATGAAGACAAAAACACTCCGGAAGGATAAGGTAAATATCATTACACTGGGCTGCAGCAAGAATATGGTTGACAGTGAGGTACTTAGCGGCCAGCTGATAGCCAATGATATTGACGTGGTGCATGAAAATACGAAGAAAGACCACAACATTGTGATCGTGAATACCTGTGGTTTTATTGAAAAAGCCAAGGAAGAGAGCATCAGTACAATTTTAGACCAGGTGGAGCTGAAAAAACGGGGCAAGCTGGATAAAGTGTATGTTACCGGCTGCCTGAGCGAACGCTATAAAAATAACCTGGAAGAGGAGATACCCGAAGTGGATGCATTTTTTGGTACGATGGAATTGCAGGGCATGTTGAAGCAGTTCAATGCGGATTATAAATCGGATCTTATTGGTGAACGTTTGTTGTATACGCCGCAGCATTATGCGTATATGAAGATCAGTGAAGGTTGCAACCGTACCTGTTCTTTCTGCGCCATTCCATTAATGCGTGGGCAGCATGTAAGCAGGCCTATTGAATCGTTGGTGGATGAGGCTAAAAGACTGGTGGACCGTGGTGTAAAAGAAGTAATGCTGATAGCGCAGGAATTAACTTATTACGGACTGGATATTTACAAAAAAAGAGAGCTGCCTAAATTACTGCATGCACTGGCGGATGTAAAAGGTTTGGAATGGATACGGCTGCATTATGCTTATCCATCTAAATTTCCGCTGGAGATCATTGATGCGATAAAGGAAAGGGAAAATATCTGCAACTATATTGATATGCCATTGCAGCATGCAGCTAATAATATGCTCAAAGCGATGAAGCGCCAGATAACAAGGGAAGAAATGGAAGACCTGGTAGGAGCGATAAGAAATAAAATACCGGATATCTGTTTGCGCACGACTTTAATTGCAGGTTTTCCCGGTGAAACAAGGGATGATGTGGAAGAACTGAAAACCTTTTTGCAAAAAATGCGTTTTGACAGGGTGGGTATCTTTACCTACAGTCATGAAGAAGGTACCAGTGCACACGACCTGGTGGATGATGTGCCGGCAGAAGAAAAAGAAGAAAGGGCGCAGGAAATAATGGAAGTGCAGCAGGAAATATCGCTGGAAAAAAATATGGAGAAAGTGGGTAAGACCTTTAAAGTACTGATCGATAAAAAAGAAGCCGGCAGGTATTTAGGCCGCACAGAATTTGACAGTGTGGAAGTGGATAATGAAGTGATCATACACAGCAATAAAAAATTGATCATTGGCGATTTTGTACAGGTGAAAATAACAAAGGCTTATGATTATGATATTGAAGGGGAAGTGGTGTAATATGTTATATTTGTTTTTGTAAAACAGAAGTGCTTACTGGTAACGCAGTTTAAAAATGATTTGATACAATGGACAGCATTGCCCAAACAATCTCTTACAGCAATACAGGTTTTTTTTCGAAGATAGCAGCGGATTATATTTCGGGTAATGAGGCACTCCAACCTTTTTATACACATGCTGTAAATATCAAGGGTATTAAAGCTGCCATTGAGGAAAGAAAAAAATATCCCACCAACCGGAAAGTACTCACCGAAGTTTTAGAAAAACAATATGCAGGTTTTTCATTGTCTCCCAAACAAAAATTGAATATTGAGCAGTTGAGTAATGATAACTGTTTTACCATTACAACCGCACACCAACCCAATATTTTTACAGGCCCCTTATATTTTATTTACAAGATACTGCACGCCATAAAGCTTGCGGAAACTTTTAAAAAGGAAATTCCTGAAAATGATTTTGTACCGGTGTACTATATGGGCAGCGAAGACGCCGACCTGGATGAACTGGGGCATATTTTTGTGAATGGAGTAAAATACGAATGGAAGACAAAGCAAACCGGCGCTGTGGGCAGGATGATCGTGGATAAAGAGCTGGTAAAACTGGCGGACGCTGTTGCAGGACAGGCATTGGTACATACGCATGGTGCTGCCATAATTGATCTTATAAAAGCATGTTACAAGGAAGGCGTTACTATCGAACAGGCCACTTTACAACTGGTGAATGAATTATTTAAAGAATACGGCTTACTGATATTATTGCCTGATAACGCGGCATTAAAAAGGTTGTATATCCCTGTGGTAGAGAAAGAGCTGAATGAAGGATTTTCGCACAAAGCGGTGGAAGCGACGGCTGCTACATTTCCAAAGGAATATAAACTGCAGGCGAGCGGACGTGAATTGAATTTTTTCTACCTGAAAGATGACAGAAGGGACAGGATAGAATTAGATGATGCGAAGTACAAAGTTCATGATACAGCCACCAGTTTTACAAAAGAAGAGATACTTACTGAATTAAATACTTATCCCGAACGTTTCAGCGCCAATGTAATACTGCGCCCTGTTTTCCAGGAAATGATACTGCCCAATATTGCGTTTATCGGCGGTGGTGGAGAGATAGCTTACTGGCTGGAATTGAAAAAAGTTTTTGAAGCAGTGCAGGTGCCTTACCCCATGTTGGTATTGCGTAATTCTTTTTTAATTGTAGAAAAAGAATATAGCAATAAAGCAAAAAAACTGGGCTTCTCTATCCATGATCTTTTTACAAGCGAACAGCAATTGCTGAATGAATTTGTAAAAAGGGAAAGTGCATTGCAACTGGGGCTGGGGCAGGAGCAGGAAGCGATGGAAGGCATGTACGAAAAATTAAAAACTATTTCCGGCGCAGTAGACAATACGCTGGTGAAACATACTGAAGCATTGAAAGTAAAAGCGATGAAACGAATTGCTTTGCTGGAAAAGAAAATGCTGAAGGCTGAAAAGAAAAAATTTGAAGCGGAGCAACGCCAGTTGCATAAATTAAAAGCAGTACTGTTCCCGAATAACAGTTTGCAGGAACGTACGGAGAATCTTATTCCGCTGTATGCCAAATGGGGCAGTAGTTTTATTGAGGCGCTTTATCAACATTCCCTGGGGCTGGAGCAGCAGTTTGTGATACTGGAAGAAGCCTGACAAATATTAATTAACAATTTTACTGCGCTGTATTAAATCCTTCCGGGCATTTTTTTTGTACATACCTGAAATGATGCGTATGAAAAATGTAATGGTCATTGCAATACTGCTTTTTTTTACTTCCTGCGAGGATACCAAAAGCAATAAACCTGTAACCATACCGGTTGCCGCAGCCACCCAACCCGTTAATGAAAAAGTGGCCACTTTTGCTGAAGGTTGTTTCTGGCATTCGGAAATTGTGTTTCAAAGCCTGGTGGGTGTAAGGGATGCCGTATCGGGATATGCAGGCGGTACGGTTGCCAACCCCGATTATGAAACTGTTTGCAGCGGCAGCACCGGCCATGCAGAAGCGGTGCAGGTGCATTATGATTCAACGAAAATATCTTACGAAACACTGGTAAATGCATTCTTTGCCAGCCAAGACCCTACACAGCTGAACGGACAGGGAAATGATATAGGAACGCAATACCGTTCGGCGGCCTTTTACAACAATGAAAAGGAGAAACAGGTAATAGAGGCAGCCATAAAAAAACTGACGGACGAAAAGAAATACAAGGATAAGATCGTGACACAGGTAGTGCCGTTTACCAATTTTTATCCTGCAGAAGCGTATCACCAGGAATATATTGCCAACCATCCTGATAATCCTTATGTGGCGCATGTATCGATACCCGATTTTGAAAGATTCAGAAAAGAGTTCAAAGGCAATTTTAAAAATTAAAACAGCTGTATGAGATTTAAAATTTTCAGCGCTTTTATTGTAACGGCATTCATTGTATTTGCCTGCAGTTTTAAAAAGAAACCGGCAGAGCAATCCATCAACAACGCTGCCTTTGAACCGGTTGCTGTAATAGAATTATTTACTTCTCAGGGCTGTTCCAGTTGTCCACCTGCAGATGCGTTGCTGGCCGAAACCATTGCCGATGCTACTACAAACAATAAAAAAATATTTGCACTGTCTTTTCATGTGGATTACTGGAACCGTTTGGGCTGGACCGATCCTTTCAGCAATAAAGATTATTCTGCACGACAAAATAATTACATCAATACATTGGGGCTTGAAGGCGCTTATACGCCACAGATGATCGTTAATGGCAGTAAAGAATTTGTTGGGTCGGATAAAAATGCATTGGACAAGGCTTTGACCACCGCATTGAATACAAAAGCCGCTGTTCAGTTCAATAGTTTAACTACAGCGTATAAAGATGATAAGACCATACAGGTGCAGTATGCTGTTGACGGAGACGTTGCAGGCAGTAAGATCCATATTGCACTGGTATCTTTAAAAGAAACCACGGCAGTGAAAAGAGGGGAGAACGGTGGTCAAACATTGATCAATGAAAATGTAGTACGTAAGTTCAGTACAAAAAATGCAGCAAGTTCCGGAACAATGGAATTTACCGGAACTGATCTTCCGGCAAAAGAAAATCTATCTGTTATTGCCTTTATTCAAAAAGATAAAGACCAAAAGATCGTAGGGGCTGCAATGGCAAAGATGAATTAGCCGCTTATTGTGCATCATACAGATCACCCTGTGATGCAAGGATCTCCCTGTATTTATTGAATAATTTTCCTTTGGAGATAAATCCTAAAAACTTGCGCTCTTTATTTAATACCGGAAGATACCAGCTTTGCGTAACGTCGAATTTTTCCATTACAGAGTGCATGTCCTGGTCGTTCATTAAAACAGCTGCCGGTTTTTTCATCATCGACTTAACGGTGATCTTATCAAACATATCCTGGTGAAAGAGTTTCTGCTTGATATCGTTTAACTCAATGATGCCCGCAAAACGATCATTGCGGTCGGTCACTGCAAAAATATTTTTATCACTTTTCTTGATCATTTCCACCAGCTGCGCCAGCTTTTTATCAATGCCGATGCTTTCATAATTATCCTGCAGCATATCATCCAGGCTGATAGAGGTTAAGATATTCTTTTCTTTTTTCTGCGTGAATATCTGTCCTTCCATAGCCAGCTTCTTTGTTTCCATTGAGAATGGCTCATACATCTTTACCAGGAAAAAGGAGATGGAAGAAACGATCATCAGCGGAATAAATAAACCATAACCATTGGTGATCTCTGCTATTAAGAAGATAGCTGTAAGCGGGCAATACATTACACCACTCAGTACACCGGCCATACCGATCAGGCTGAAATTACCTTCGGGAATCTTTATCCAGGAAATACTGTTCAGCAATTTGGAAAAGAAAAATCCCAGGTAAGCGCCGCAAAATAAAGAAGGGGCAAAATTGCCGCCATTACCACCACTGCCAATGGTGATACCTGCCGCGATCGGCTTCAGTAAAAATATCAATGCTGTAAAAGCAATGATGCCCCAGTGATCGCCCAGTTTTGCAAGCAACGTAGTATTATCAGTAAAAGTGGTGAGTGTACCGTCGGCCACCAGTTTTACACTGCCATATCCTTCACCGAATAATGGCGGCAATACAAAATAAATGGCCAGCAATAATAAGCCACCGATGATTGCTTTTAGATAGGCATTCATTTTCCAGTGATGGATGCGTTTTTCAGTTGCCTTGAACATGCGGGCATAATACAAGGAAACGAATCCGGCCATCACGCCCAGTAAAACGTAATAAGGAACGTTCTTGTAATTAAAATTCTGTTTCAGTACAAAATTGAAAAGCGAATCTTCGTGTAATATGATCTTTGAACACAATACACCGGCAACGGAAGAAATGATGATCGGGATAAAATAACTTACGATCGTTTCTGCCAGTAATACTTCGATGGCAAAAATAACACCGGCAATAGGTGCATTGAATACTGCCGCAATACCGGCAGCAGCGCCGCAGGCGATCAGCAGGCTTCTTTCCTGGTAATTGAGATCGCTGATCCTGGCAAGGTTAGAACCCACTGCAGAGCCGGTTGCAACAATGGGCGCTTCCAGTCCTACAGAACCACCCAGCCCTACAGTTATAGAACTGGTTATTACATGAAGATAAGTATGCCTGATAGGAATAAAAGAAGCTTTACGTGCAATAGCCCTGAGCACCATGGCAATGCCTTTTTCAATTTCGCCTCCAAAGAAATGACGGATGATGAAAACGGTCAGCAATAAACCGATAGCAGGAAATAGTAAGTAAGCAAAACGGGTAACCGGTATTTCTTTTATACCATGCTGTATCAGGTGCACCACCGATTTAAGCAACACGGCCACCATGCCCGATGCAAACCCGGTAAGCGTGGCTATCAGCATTATATACTGCACCCTGCTGAGCCTGGTGCGTAAAAAACTGATGACATTGGAATAAAGTCTCTTTACACTTTTCAATAGCCAAGGTTTTGTTCAAAAATTCAGGAGGGCAAAGATAGGCAGGTTTTGCTTTACAGGGTAAGGATCAGTGTATAGATTGCAGGATATGGCTGTTTTCAAGATATAACTGAAAATTGTTATCCGGCCGGTTCATTATATCATTGTGTTCTTTCAATGTGTGAATGAAAACGACCCGGTTGGACTGCAATAATTTTCGAGTCACTTCTTTTTCCTGGGCATGAATGAAAGCTATGTTTTTTTCTTTCAACAGGTGCATCATTGCAGTAGATACAGCTGCTGTGCCGCCACTATCCGTGTAGATATTAATGAACTGGTGAGTGTTCTCGGCATTGATCCAGTCAGTGAATTTATCTACCTGGCTGTACAAGGCATCAAACAGGATCGTTTGTTTTATTTCAACATTGCCATTCTGTAAAATATGCGCCATTACACGAAAAGCGCCGCTGTGGCCGGCCAGTACTACATTACCAACAGCAGTCCTTTTGGCAATGATCTTTTCTTTCTTTAGCTTATCGAGTACATCACTGAGCAAAAATTTAAAAGTATGCTGTTGTTCCAATTTACCGCCATAACTATCGGGTGCGTTCTTGGTAGTTTCGGGCAGCACCAGTATGGCATTGGTGCCGGCTTTTAAAAATTGTTGGATGATATCAAACTGTACCGGCACGGAATCAATATTATTCCACCAGCCATGGAACCATACTACAACATCTACTTTTTCATCGGCTTTTAAATAAGGTGGTACAACGATCATCACGCTGCTATCAGAATAATGTTCTGCTGCTGTGTATAATACTTTGTCATATACATGCCCGTTGATTCTGCCGGTATCAGGAAAAGAGGTATAAGAAGAAGTGATACGGAATATCCTCGGTGGGGACGAGGTTTGGGCTTGCGACTGCAATACAAGTAATATCAATATAGTTGCGACTAATTTATTCATTGACCTGTAAATTCTTTCCGTTATCAAAAGAACAATCATGCCCCAAAAAACTGGAAGCCACGATTAAATGTAAAATCATCCGGACTGAGTTGGAGAAATTCATTTTTTAATTCTCCTGAAACAAAAATTTCGCCATTAAACTGCCATGCCTTTAAACCTTCACTGTTCTTATCATGTATGTTGTCTGGACTAATTGAATTTTCAACTTTTAACTCAATATAATTATCATATTCAGTTTTAAGAACAAAATCAAAAACTTTTACGCTATGAAAAGAAACCTGGGTACTAAGCTTTTTCATTAGCGCAGCATATTTTTGATCAATAAGGGAATAATTGGGATTAGTTAATATAGGCGCAACAGATCCTTTTTCTATTACCTGAAAATTTTCGTTATCAATACGCCAGACACGTATGGTTGGCCATACTTTACTTTCAATATGCCAAATGTCCATGCTAAAATTATATACTAATCGACGTGAATTATTTGAATGACAATTTACCCTAGACCTGTATTACCTGTCAAATTCATTTCTAAATCCCATACCTTTTACATTCTTCACGCTTTCCATTACAATATCATCCTGGTATTCTTTGTAGGCTTCCAGTTTACCGGCAATGGAAGTATCGTGTAAGGCCAGTATCTGTGCGGCTAGAATACCTGCGTTCTTGGCGCCGTTGAGTGCAACGGTTGCAACGGGTACACCATAAGGCATCTGAAGAATGGATAATACAGAATCCCAGCCATCAATGCTGTTACTGGATTTTACCGGTACGCCAATTACAGGCAATATGGTATTGGCGGCCACCATGCCGGGTAAATGCGCAGCACCACCTGCACCACAAATGATCACTTTGATACCGCGTTCTTTTGCCTTGCTGGCGTATTCCCTTAAACGTTCAGGAGTGCGGTGTGCCGATACAATGGTCAGCTCCGGTTCTACTTCAAACTGGCGCAGCATTTCTGCAGCACCTTTCATTATATCCAGGTCGCTTTCGCTGCCCATTATTATTCCTACAAGTGGTGTCATGTTTTTAAAATTTTAGCAAAGAAAAGAAAAAAACAGCAACCCTCATCGCTTCTTTTAATGGCTGCTTAACAGCGTTTTAATTTCGTTTTAATACCAATGAAAATTTGTGCTGTATTAACTTTTAGATAACCAGCAAACATGCAATTTGATAAGGCGTTAAGGCAAAAAACTACTTATATTTGACCTCTCTTTTTATTTTATAACAAATCAAGATGCAGCGGCTCAAAAAACCAGTTACCATTTTTTTTAAAGGCTTATTTTTTGCAACCCTTCTTACTGCCTGCAAAAGTAAAAAAACAGATGACAAAGCTGCCCCCAAACAAAATGCTCCTGTAGTAGTTGATGTGATCATCGGCGAAGCGCAACCTATCACCAATGTGATTGAAGCCAATGGTACCGTTATTGCCAAGGAATTTGTGGAACTGCACCCGGAGGTAAGCGGCAGACTTACTTACCTTAATTTTCCTGAAGGAAAGAATATCGGGCAGGGTACAGTTGTTGCAAGGATCAACGATGCAGACCTGCGTGCACAGATCGGTAAGAGCAAGGTGCAACTGGAATTGGCCGAAAAAACAATTGAACGTTATAAACCATTACTCGATATCAATGGTATTAACCAGGCTGACTACGATGCCGTAGTAAACCAGGTGAATGGCTACAAAGCGGATATTGCTTACACACAGGCTTTGATTGACAAAACAGTAATCAGGGCGCCTTTCAGTGGTGTGGCAGGTTTAAGGCAGGTGAGTCCCGGCGCTTATGTAACACCGGCAACCGTAATTGCCACCTTGCAGCAAACCAACGAAGTAAAAATAGATTTCACCTTACCGGATACTTATGGTAATGCTATTAAAGTAGGTGCACTGGTGGATGTGGAACTCGATGGTGCAACAACAAAAAGATCCAAAGCAATGATCACCGCCGTGGAACCGGGCGCCAACACCGATACCCGTAATTTGAAAGTGAGGGCGGTGTTGAAAGAAGGCGCTTCCAACCCGGGTGCATTTGTAAAAGTGTTTGTAGATGCAGGTAATAACAGGTCGTCTATAAAAATACCTACCAATTGCATGATACCGGATGATAAGAACAACCAGGTAGTGGTGGTAAAGAACGGCAAAGCAAATTTTGTAAATGTAGAGACCGGTGTAAGGGAAGCCAACACAGTTGAAATAACCAAGGGATTGAATGTCGGCGATTCTATTGTAGTGACCGGTGTATTATTTGCAAGGCCTAAAGGCGCCGTAAAAGTACGCAGCGTAAAAAAGCTGGCCGATCTTAATAAAACAGCAGAGGGCAATTAATAACACGAATTATGTGAACCTGCCTGTCGGCAGACAGGTTACACTAATTGCACGAATAATGAAGGAATGGGAAAAGAACTTAATGAACTTCGTGTGATCCGTAAAATTCGTGTAATCAGTGTTCAAAGCGATCCACGTAGTGGATCAGCAAAATTTTAAAACAGACCCCGTTCAAGTGCATGAATATTTCTGAATTTTCGTTGAAGCGACCCGTGTTTGCCACGGTAATGAACCTGATGATCATTTTGTTTGGGGTGGTAGGCTATACCTTCCTGGCTGTACGTGATTATCCGGCCATTGACCCTGCGATCATTAACGTAAGCACATCTTATACCGGCGCCAATCCCGACCTGATAGAAAGCCAGATCACGGAGCCATTAGAAAAACAGATCAATGGTATACCGGGTATTAAAACGATCACTTCTTCCAGTAGCCTGGGCAATAGTAATATTTCAGTAGAGTTTGAACTGGGGGTGGACCTGGAAGCTGCTGCCAGTGATGTAAGGGATAAAGTAAGCCAGGCCAGCCGATCCTTACCACAGGATATTGATGCGCCGCCTGTAGTAACCAAGTCGGATGCGAACAGTGATTTCATTTTGATACTGGCGGTGCAAAGCCGTACCAAGGGTTTGCTTGAATTGAGTGATTATGCGGAGAACGTGTTGCAGCAACAGTTCCAGACCATCAACCAGGTAAGTTCGGTGAATATATTTGGGCAAAAGCGGTATGCCATGCGTATCTGGATAGACCCGGATAAAATGAATGCAAGAAGTGTAACGTTCTCGGATATACGCACTTCACTGAATAACGAAAATATCGATCTGCCGCCAGGCAAGATCTATGGTAACAATACAGAGTTGACCATTAAAACTTTGGGAAGACTGAGTACAGAAAAAGATTTTCAGAACCTGATTATTAAAGAAGATAGCACCGGGATCATAAGACTGAGTGATGTGGCAAGAGTAGAGATAGGCCCTGAAACGCTGGAACAGGCGTGGAAATACAATGGTGTGAACGCCGTGGGTATTGTATTGATACCGCAACCGGGCGCCAACAATATCCAGATCGCCAATGATTTTTATAAGAAACTGGAAACGATCAAAAAAGCCAATAAGTCGGATATTGAAATGAACGTATTGCTGGATAATACCACCAATATCCGCAAATCGATCGAGGAAGTGGAAGAAACGCTGATGATCTCGTTTGCGCTGGTGGTATTGGTGATCTTCTTCTTTTTCCGCGACTGGCTGATCGCCATTCGTCCACTGATAGATATTCCCATTTCACTGGTGGCCACTTTCTTCATCATGTATGTGGCAGGCTTTTCCATTAATATATTGACTTTGCTGGGTATTGTACTGGCCACAGGGCTGGTGGTGGATGATGGTATTGTGGTAACGGAGAATATCTTCAGCAAATTTGAAAAAGGCATGCCTATACGACAGGCGGCTGTTGAAGGAAGTAAAGAGATCTTCTTTGCTGTAATTTCCACTTCTATCACACTGGCCATCGTTTTTTTACCGGTAATATTCCTGGAAGGTTTTATAGGACGATTATTCAGAGAGTTTGGGGTAACGCTGGCAGCGGCGGTATTGATATCAGCCTTTGTATCACTCACTATTACGCCTGTACTAAATGTGGTATTAAGCCGTAAGACCGCGGGCCATGGAAAATTCTATATGAAGACGGAACCATTCTTTACCGGGATGGAAAATGGTTACAAACGCTGGTTAGGAGGATTCTTAAAAATAAAATGGGCAGCGCTTGTTATTTTATTGGTTTGTATCGCTATCATATTCTTTATCGGCTCCAACTTAAAAAGCGAGATCGCACCGCTGGAAGACAGGAGCAGCGTACGCTTTACAGTAACGGCAGCCGAGGGAACGAGCTATAGTAAAATGCAGCAGATAGCCGATAATATCAGTAACTATCTCTACGATTCAGTGCCCGAGCGTGCATTTGTATTTGCCCGTACACCGGCACAGGCCATCAACAGTACGCAACCCAGGCTTGGGCTGATCAACCCTAAAGAAAGGGACCGCAGCCAGTCGGAGATCGCCAGCGACCTGCAGAAAAAACTGGGCCGTTTTAATGAAGCCCGTATATCTGCCGTGCAGGAGCAAACCATTGCGGTGGGCGCCGGTTCAAGAGGTAGTTTGCCGGTACAGTATGTATTGCAAAACCAGGATATCGATAAGCTGAAGGAAATAGTGCCGAAATTTTTGGAAGAAGCAAGAAAGGATAAAACATTTTCTTCAGTGGATGTGAACCTTAAATTCAATAAGCCGCAGATAGAATTGACGCTGGACAGGATGAAGATCAAAGACCTTGGCCTTTCATCACAGGATGTGATCGGGGCTTTGCAATCGGCATTCAGCGGCGGCAGGCTCGCTTACTATATACAGAATGGTTTCCAGTATTCCGTAATTGCACAGGTGGAAAGAAGCGACCGCTCTGCGCCCGATGATATAACGAAGCTGTATGTACGAAATAATAAAGGGCAACAGATACCCGTGAGCGCCGTGGTTAATATCGTGGAAAGCAGTAGCCCTGCTACTTTGTATCACTACAACCGGTATAAAGCGGCTACCATTTCTGCTGCATTATCTGATGGATATACCATTGGCGATGGTGTAAAAGCCATGGACGCCATCAACAAAAAATTACTGGATGAAAGCTTCCAGACATCTCTCACCGGACCTTCCCGTGACTATGCGGAAAGTTCTTCCAATATTGCCTTCGCCTTTGCATTGGCATTAATGTTGATCTACCTGATCCTGGCAGCGCAGTTTGAAAGTTTTGTGGATCCGCTGATCATCATATTAACGGTGCCACTTGCATTTGCTGGTGCATTGTTAAGCCTTTGGTTATTTGGGCAAACGCTCAATATATTCTCAGAGATCGGTATGATCATGCTGATAGGGTTGGTAACGAAGAACGGTATATTGATCGTGGAATTTGCCAACAAGAAGAGGGAAGAAGGGCATAGCAAGAAAGAGGCGATACTGATGGCTGCCGAACAGCGTTTGCGTCCTATCTTAATGACCAGTTTAGCCACCTCATTAGGTGCCTTGCCGATTGCATTAAGCCTGGGAGCATCATCAGCAAGCCGTGTGCCGCTGGGTATTGTGGTGGTGGGTGGTATCCTTTTTTCATTGATCCTTACTTTGTTTGTGATACCTGCCATGTATATTTTCCTTGCCAGCAAACACAAAGCGCAAAAGGAAATGGAAGCGATCATAGAAAAAGTAGAAAATAAAGAACACAACAACGAAGGTTCTCAAAATAACAATGATATCAAGTGATGAAAATGAAGCATGCCGTTCTATATATTCTTTTGTTGAGCATACCTTTTACAAATAAGGCGCAGGATGTACTGCGTTTACCCGATGCCGTTAATATCTCCTTAAAGAACAGCCTGGATATACAGCTGCAGAAAAATACGATTGATGCCAATACTATTTTGAATAACTATGGTGTGGCGGGAGGTTTGCCGTTGGTTACCACTACCATTAATGATAATGAACAGGTATCCAATATCAATCAAAAATTAAATACGGGTACTACCATCAGCAGGAACGGCGCTTCTACCAATGCACTGACAGTGGGGGTTGCGGGAAGCATATTGTTGTACAATGGGCATCGTGTAATTGCTACCAAGAGCCGCTTGGCACAACTGGAAAAACAAAGCCGCCAGCAACTGAATTCGAGGGTGCAGAATATCATGGCCGATGTAATGACGGGCTATTATGATATCGTGCGGCAGCAGAGTTACATGAAAACGATCGACCGCTCTATTGATATTGCGCAACAGAAATTGAATATCGTAAAGGTTCGCCAGGATGTGGGACTTGCTAACAATGCCGATCTCTTCCAGGCACAAACCGACCTGAATACCTTGCTGCAGTCGAAAGAATCGCAGCAACTGATCGTGAACCAGGCTAAAACAGAACTACTGCGCCTGCTTACTTTAAAAGCCGACAGCAGCATTGCGGTGGAAGATAGTATTGTAGTGGACCAGTCGATCAGCCTGGATGCAATACTCAACAGCCTGAACAAGAATGCGGATATATTGGCTGCCGATGACCAGGTACGCATCAATGAATTTATAGTAAAGGAAACGGCAGCATTGCGTTATCCTTCTATCAGGGCCAATACGGGGTTCAACTTCAGTCGCAGCCAGGCCGCAGCAGGACAATTATTGCTGAACCAGAGTTATGGTCCTTATGTGGGTGTGGGCATCAGCATACCGATCTACAATGGTTCTGCCTACAAACGACAGCAAAAAGTGGCGGAAATAAATGTGAAGAATGCAGAACTGGATAAACAAATATTATTGCGGGACTACAGTGCACAGGTAGTCAAATCTTTTCAATCGTATACTGCAGCATTAAAACAACTGGAAACAGAAAAAATAAACTATGATGTTTCTTCTAAGTTGGTGGATGTAGTGTTGAAACGTTTCCAGGCAAAAGTGGCCACCATTGTAGATCTTAAAAATGCACAGCAGAGTTTTGAAGAATCGGGCTACCGTTTAGTGAACTTAAATTATGCCGCCAAGGCTGCAGAGATAGAGTTGAAACGGCTGGCGAATATGCTGAGTTTGTAACACATGGTCTGACGCCCCCGTCTGACCATGTCTCACGATCTTACGCCCCGTCTGATCGTGTAGCGAAGCTTCAAAGCTGATGATCAGACGGGGCGTCAGATCATCAGCACCCGGTCAGACGTGGGCGTCAGACCGGGTAATAACTTTCAACACAGATTTTATCCGGTTCGCCTGGTGCTGTTCGGATTCTATCGTGTTTCCCTATTAACCTT
>NZ_JASGIP010000002.1:0-101399 GCF_049840995.1 Ferruginibacter sp.
ATATTGGCTGCCGATGACCAGGTACGCATCAATGAATTTATAGTAAAGGAAACGGCAGCATTGCGTTATCCTTCTATCAGGGCCAATACGGGGTTCAACTTCAGTCGCAGCCAGGCCGCAGCAGGACAATTATTGCTGAACCAGAGTTATGGTCCTTATGTGGGTGTGGGCATCAGCATACCGATCTACAATGGTTCTGCCTACAAACGACAGCAAAAAGTGGCGGAAATAAATGTGAAGAATGCAGAACTGGATAAACAAATATTATTGCGGGACTACAGTGCACAGGTAGTCAAATCTTTTCAATCGTATACTGCAGCATTAAAACAACTGGAAACAGAAAAAATAAACTATGATGTTTCTTCTAAGTTGGTGGATGTAGTGTTGAAACGTTTCCAGGCAAAAGTGGCCACCATTGTAGATCTTAAAAATGCACAGCAGAGTTTTGAAGAATCGGGCTACCGTTTAGTGAACTTAAATTATGCCGCCAAGGCTGCAGAGATAGAGTTGAAACGGCTGGCGAATATGCTGAGTTTGTAACACATGGTCTGACGCCCCCGTCTGACCATGTCTCACGATCTTACGCCCCGTCTGATCGTGTAGCGAAGCTTCAAAGCTGATGATCAGACGGGGCGTCAGATCATCAGCACCCGGTCAGACGTGGGCGTCAGACCGGGTAATAACTTTCAACACAGATTTTATCCGGTTCGCCTGGTGAATCAATTCCTGTTTTTCTTTACTCATAATGGTCACATGCCCCATTTTTCTTCCGGGCTTGGTTTCTTTTTTACCGTAGATATGTACAAATACATTATCGATCTGTAAGATCTCGTTCAATCCTTCATAATAAGCTTCACCGCTATAACCTTCAGCGCCCAGTAAATTCACAATAGCGGCAGGCAGGATATGATCGGTATTGCCCAAAGGATAATTCAGCATGATGCGCCAGAGCATATCAAACTGGCTGCTGTAATTGGCTTCAATGGTATGATGGCCGCTGTTATGCACCCTGGGTGCCGTTTCATTTACCAATACATTGTTATCAATATCCACAAACAGTTCCACTGCAAAAATGCCGGGACTTTTAAGATCCTTCACTACTTTTAATGCGATGGCTTCCGCCTTCCACAAAACTTTTTCAGGTAGTTCTGCGGGGCTCAGTTGAAAATCGAGCAGGTTCAGGCGGGTATCAAAAACCATATCCACCGGGGGATATAAAGTAGTTTCTCCTTTCTGGCTTACAGCAATAATGACTGCGATCTCTTTTTTTATCGCCACCAGCTTTTCCAGCACCGAAGGCGCATCAAAACCTTTTGCAAGGTCTTCTGGTTTTCTCAACAGCTCCACACCACGTCCGTCATAACCACCCATACCGATCTTATGTGCGGCGGGTAAAAAACTACCATGCTGCTGCAATTCGTTCTTGTTTTGTGTGATCACGAATTCACTGGTGGGGATCTCGTTTTTTTTGTAAAATTCTTTCTGTAATATTTTGTTCTTGATGGTTCTTAATGCGGATGGTTTAGGATATACTTTCACCCCTTCGGCTTCTAGTTTTTCCAGGGCTTCTTCATTCACACTTTCTATTTCAATAGTGATGGCATCCAATCCCTTACCAAAATTATAAACGTCGTCAAAATTCCTGATATCGCCTTTTGTAAAATGATGGCAAAGATGCGCTGCCGGGCAGGTGGTATCGTTCTCCATCACATAAGTTTCAACAGGATAATTTGCTGCAGCCTGTAACAGCATACGGCCTAATTGACCTCCGCCTAAAATTCCAACTTTTTGCATGTCGCAAATATAGAATGTAAGGAGATAAGTGATATAAGTTTTACTATCTTTGTTTCAAGATATGCAACCGGATTATCCACATAAATTATTTGCAGACAGGCGCAATAACTACTCCCTGTTAATGCTGGCATTGGCCATGGATTCGGTGCAATAAGTTTTCCCGCAGATACCGCTGAAAACGCAGAGTAGTGGTACGAAATATTTTTTCTGCGACATCCGCGACATCTGCGGGCCGTTTTTTCACTTCAAACTAAAACAATGGAAACAATTGCAAAGCAATCCAGGACAGATAATTCCGTAACAGATTTTTTACCCTTACAGGGAACGGACTACGTTGAATTTTACGTGGGCAACGCCAAGCAGGCTGCACATTTTTATAAAACCGCTTTCGGTTTTCAGAGCCTGGCCTATGCAGGCCCGGAAACAGGTATGAAGGATAAAGTAAGTTATGTGATCTGCCAGAACAAACTCACGTTTGTGTTGACCACGCCATTAAGAACCGGCAATGATATTGCCAACCATATCTACCTGCATGGAGATGGCGTAAAAGTATTGGCTTTGAAAGTGGATGATGCCACCAGCGCCTGGGAGGAGACGACCCAACGTGGGGGCAGATCTTATTTAAAGCCTACTACATTAAAAGATGATAATGGGGAAGTGGTTTTAAGCGGTATTCACACTTACGGCGAAACAGTACATTTATTTGTAGAAAGAAAAAATTACAACGGCGTTTTTATGCCCGGTTTCCGCGAATGGAAAACAAATTATAATCCTGCACCCACAGGCTTGTTGTATGTGGATCATTGTGTAGGCAATGTAGGCTGGAACCAGATGAACCCCTGGGTAAAATTTTACGAAGATGTGATGGGTTTCAGGAACATCTTAAGTTTTGATGACAAGGACATTTCCACCGAATATTCTGCATTGATGAGTAAAGTAATGAGCAATGGAAATGGTTATGTAAAATTTCCGATCAATGAACCCGCCGAAGGAAAAAAGAAAAGCCAGGTGGAAGAATACCTGGAATTTTACAATGGGGAAGGGGTACAGCATGTGGCCATTGCCACCGCTGATATTGTGGCTACGGTGAGCGATCTGCAAAGCCGTGGTGTGGAATTCCTCAAGATCCCGGAAAGTTATTATCAAACCGTGCTGGACAGGGTGGGCAAAATTGACGAAGACCTGGCGCCCCTGCAAAAACTGGGCATTTTGATAGACCGGGACGACGAAGGCTATTTGCTGCAGATATTCAGCAAGCCGCTGGAAGACAGGCCGACCTTATTCTTCGAGATCATACAGCGTAAAGGCGCCAAAAGCTTTGGCAAAGGCAATTTCAAAGCCCTTTTTGAAGCGCTTGAAAGAGAGCAGGAAATACGCGGAAATTTATAAACATGTGTGTAAAACCGCCCTCTAAAGGGCGGTTTTTTGTTTTTGGGCCGTTTTTTTAACAAATAAAACTTCATTTTTTTTATATTTTTACGTTTAAGAGGTAATCCAAAGTCTTTTAATGAAGCGTCTATTTGCAAACCTTATTTTAGCAGTATCAGTTGTTTTTTTCATTGAGGGCAAAGCCTTCTCCCAAACAGCTTTCAACGATTTCAGGGCTTCGGCCAAGCTTTCCAGCATTTTTACCAGTGCGGAAGACTCATTGAAAAAACAATTCGAGGAAAAAAAGCTTACATGGCCCCCGCAGGCAATGTATATCCGTTCGTTCAAATACGACCGGCAGCTGGAGGTTTGGGTAAAAGGCAATGCAAAAGAACCTTACAAACTTTTTAAGACCTATAAGATCTGTATGCAGAGCGGTACCATGGGCCCCAAGCGTATGCAGGGCGATTACCAGGTACCGGAAGGATTTTATTATATCAACGAGTTCAATCCCAACAGCAATTATCACTTGGCGCTGGGTTTAAATTATCCCAACGCATCCGATAAAATATTGAGTGATTCACTCCGCCCGGGCAATGCCATTTATATACACGGCAATTGTGTTTCCACCGGCTGTATCCCCATCAGCGACGCACCCATTGAAGAATTGTACATCATCGCCAGTAATGTAAAAGCAGCGGGGCAGCAGGATTTTATACCCGTGCATGTTTTTCCTGTGAAGTATAATGTAAAAAAATCGGCAGAATACCTTGCAGAAACTTTAAGAACAAAGCCTGCACTCATAGACTTTACCACCAAGCTGAAAGAAGCTTTTAATTTCTTTGAAGAAAAAAAGCAATTGCCTATCATCCTCGTTAATAAAAAAGGCGACTACTTAGTAGATTAAATATTTACGCTTCCTGCAATAATGCCTGTACAGTTTCAGTAGTACGTTGTGTAAGTAAGATCGTTTTCCCTTTTGTAAGTTCATCAAATTTTTCCCGGGTATAATGGCGGATGGTTAAAAGCGTCAATCCTTTTTTTACTTGCACATCAAATATTTCCGAAGCAGCCAGTGCCAGTTTTTCTATCTTTTCCGGTTTGTCATCCAGGCAGCACAATATATTGATAGCGCCGTTCTGTATCAGGTTGGGCCTTATCTTGATGTCAGAAAAAAGATCGTACAAACGGCTTACATATTCTTCTCCCACAAAAGAAAAATCCTTGGAACTCAGTTCCATCATCACCTGTTTATCTTTTACCACAATAACCGGCGGCAGGTTATGCACGGGCTTATTGCTGATGATGGTGCCTGCAAGATCGGGTTGTAAAAAACAGCGCACATGCAAGGGGATACCTTTATTCTGCAGCGGCTTAATGGTTTTAGGGTGAATGACCTGTGCACCATAATAGGCCATCTCTATCACCTCATCATAACTCAAAGCATCCAGGAATTTTGCATCGGGAAACTCTTTCGGATCCGCATTCATCACACCTTCCACATCTTTCCAGATGGTCTGGCTTTCGGCATTTAAAAGATTGGCAAAAATAGCAGCGCTGTAATCACTGCCTTCTCTTCCTAATGTGGTGCTTTCATTTTCATCCGTAGCGCCAATAAAGCCCTGTGTGATGATCACATCATATTCTTTAAAAAGCGGCTCAACAACAGCTGCAACTTTTTGCTGCGTATAAGGCCAGTCGATCGCTGCATCCCGGAAATTATCATCCGTGCGGATGATATCCCTTACATCGATCCATTTATTTTTTACACCGGCTTCGTTCAGGTAATCACTCATCATGGCCGTGCTTAGTAACTCACCACTGCACACCACCTGGTCGTAATAATAATCATATTCCCTTACCGGTTTATCATGCAGTAACCATTCTATCTCTGTAAAAAAATCCTTTAAATGATCTTCGGCCTGTTTCCAGTAAAGGGTGGTGAGGTATTTAAGGGTATCCAGGTGCTGTTGTTTTACCTGTTCAAATAATTGCAGCGCATCCTGCTGGCGGCCCTGGTAAAAGGCATCCACCACTTTTTCCAGCGCATTGGTGGTTTTGCCCATTGCAGAGATAATTACAAATATCTTTTCACCCTCGTAAGCCTTTAAGATCCTGCCTACATTTTGTATCCTTTCCACGCTGTTGATGCTGGCTCCCCCAAATTTAAAAACCTTCATTTAATTGTAGTTGATTAAGTTAATTCAGTAATTTAGCCCCGTTAAACCGATTTGCAAAAATCGTAAATCTTGCCCAATAAACACGGAAGTAAATTTAAATTATTGCATCACAACTGGCTACTATTATGAGTATCAACCGCAGAGTACAAACGCTGGATGAATTTACGATCCAGCAGTTACGTGATTTTCCAAAAGCTACCGGTGAATTATCAAACCTGTTAAGGGATATCGGCCTTGCTGCAAAGCGGGTGAACGTGGAAGTGAATAAAGCCGGCCTGGTGGATATACTGGGCGATGCCGGATCGATGAACGTGCAGGGTGAGGAAGTAAAAAAGCTGGACATATTTGCCAATAACCAGTTTGTAGGCGTGTTGCGGCACGGTATTAGTTGCGCAGGTATCGGCAGCGAAGAGCTGGATGATGTAGTGATATTTGATGATGAAGTAAGTAACAACAGTAAATATGTTTGCCTGTTCGATCCGCTGGATGGCAGCAGCAATATAGACGTGAATGTTTCTATCGGTACCATCTTCAGTGTGTACAGGAGGGTGAGTGAAATTGGCAAGCCGGCAACAGAAGCAGATTTTTTACAGCCGGGCACCAAGCAGGTGGCTGCAGGTTATATCATTTACGGATCTTCCACCATGATGGTATATGCCACCAGGCGTGGGGTGAATGGTTTTACACTGGATCAATCGATCGGAGAATTTACATTGAGTCACCCGAATATAAAATGCCCCGAATCTGGTAAATTCTATTCGGTGAACCATGGTAATTTTTTCCAGTACGAAGAAAATGTACGGAAATACATCAATGAATGCCAGCGCAAAACAAAAGATAACGGTGGGCCGTACACGCAAAGGTATATCGGCAGTATGGTGGCAGATATACACCGCAATTTGATCAAGGGTGGCATCTTTATGTATCCTGCGGTGCTTGATAAGCCCAAGGGCAAACTGAGGATCATGTACGAATGCAATCCCTGTGCCTTTATCATTGAAGTGGCAGGCGGCAAAGCCACCAACGGCAAACAAAGAATGCTGGAAGTGCAGCCCACAGGTTTGCACCAGCGCACGCCTTTTTTTGCAGGCAGTAAAGCAATGATGGAAGAACTGGAAACTTTTATGCAAGGATAATTTTTGGCGAATAACATGATAAATATCATCGACTATAAAACTGTTTACCAACCCGATTTTTACCGGCTCAATATTGCATGGCTGGATAAATATCATCTTACCGAAAGCCACGACCTGCAGATATTGAACGACCCGGAAGGAACGATCGTTGCCAATGGCGGATATATATGGCTGGCAATGGAAGATGATGTGGTAGTGGGCACTGCAGCCATCATCAAAGAAAGCGATGGTGCTTATGAACTGGCGAAGATGGCGGTGGATGATGCCTACCAGGGCAGGGGCATCAGTAAATTACTGATAGAAAAATGTATTGAAAAAGCAAAGGAAGTAGGAGCCACAAAACTGGAATTGTTTTCCAACTCACAACTTACCACTGCGCTGGAACTGTATAAAAAATATGGCTTTCACCACGTGGATGTAACCGGCTCGCCATTTGAAACAGCCGATGTAAAAATGGAAATGGCCTTATAAATTGTAATTATGAACACGATCATATCTGTAATGAACCTTACCAAGAACTACGGCAATTTTGAAGCTGTAAAAGGTATTTCTTTTGATGTAAAGGAAGGAGAGATATTTGGCTTACTGGGGCCCAATGGAGCCGGTAAATCCACCACGCTGGAGATCATTGAAACACTGCGGGATAAAACCAGCGGCGAAGTGATCGTGGATGGACTGGACCTGGATAAGAATCCGAATGATATTAAAAAGATCATAGGGGTGCAGTTGCAGACATCCGGTTTTTATCCCGGCCTTACGCTGGTGGAACTGATCCATTTATTTGGTGGTTTGTACAACCAGCCGGTTGACCCGATGGAATTATTAAAACTGGTGAACCTGGTAGATAAAGCAAAGAATAAATACAAGGAAATGAGTGGCGGGCAGAAACAACGGTTCTCTATTGCCACCACATTGATTAATAAACCCCGGATCATATTTTTAGATGAACCCACTACGGGTCTTGATCCACAGGCAAGAAGAAATTTGTGGGACCTGATAAAAGATATCCGTGCAAAAGGCACTACAGTTATTATCACTACGCATTACATGGACGAGGCAGAACAGCTTTGCGACCGTATTGCCATAATGGATGAAGGAAAAATAATTTCACTCGATTCCCCTGATAAAATGATCGACGACCTGGTGGCTACCGGTTTTGAAAAACCCAAGCAGGTTAAAGCCGCCAATTTAGAAGATGTTTTTATACACCTGACCGGCAAGGACATGAGGGATGAATAAACTCCACCGGTTGAATTTTAAATCTTAAATACCATATAAATGAAGAAGGTACTAGTATGTATGCTTGCAACAGCAGCAGTTTATTCCGTAACAGCGCAAACCAAACCAAAAACACCTGCAAAACCCGCAGCAAAACCTGTGGTTGCAAAAGGTACATTTAAAAACCTGGTGGATAGTTTTAGTTATGCTGCCGGTTACACGGTTGCCAATAATATGAAACAACAGCATATCAGTAAAGTGAATACGGCGATGATGCAACGTGCAATGGATGATGTATTAAAAGGTAAACAACCCTTGCTGACCAACGACCAGATGGCAGCCTGTATGCAGAAGCAAATGGATGTATTTTCCAAAGAAGCGTCGGCTGCAGAAATTGCAAAAGGCGTAGCTTTTTTAGATCTGAATAAAAAACGTAAGGAAGTGGTTACACTGCCGGATGGCCTGCAATACGAAGTGATCACCAAGGCACCGGACGCATCCATCAAACCAAGATTGATCGACACGGTGGTGGTGAATTATACAGGATCATTGGTAGATGGTACAGAATTCAACAACTCGTATAAAATGGGGCAGCCTGCCACATTTGTTGTATCGGGTGTTATTAAAGGCTGGATGGAAATATTGCAATTGATGAGTGTGGGCGATAAATGGAAAGTATATGTACCCACCGAACTGGCTTATTATTTAAGCCCGAGAGACCCGAACGTGATACCGCCGGGCGCAGCGCTTGTTTTTGAAATTTCACTGGAAGCCATCAAACCTTCAACCACACCATAATGCAAGAAGACCTGAGATACCCCATCGGTAAATATGAACCACAGCCTTTCTCTCAAAAACAATTAGAGCAATGGTTGCTGGACATCAAATACCTGCCGCAGCATTTAGAGAATGCTGTGGTGAACCTGGATGCGGCTCAACTGGATACACCCTACCGCGAAGGCGGCTGGATGGTAAAACAGGTGGTGCACCATGTGGCCGACAGTCACATGAATGCGTATATACGGTTTAAACTGGGGCTAACTGAAGAAAGCCCCGTTACCATCAGGCCTTATGATGAAGTGCAATGGGCGCAGCTGAAAGACTCATTGGAATTGCCCATCAATCTTTCATTGACCATACTGCATGCAATGCATACACGATGGTATCATATTTTAAAAGACCTTACAGAAACTGACCTCCAGAGAACGGTGTTCCACCCGGAGCATAAAAAAGAAATGACGCTCTGGTATTTGCTGGGCTCTTATGCCTGGCATGGCCGCCATCACACAGCGCATATCACCAGCCTGCGGGAAAGGATGAAATGGGGATAATTAAATGGTTAACTGGTTAAATTGTTAAATAGTTGTTCAATAGGGAAGAAGATATAAATACTATAAACAAATAAACCCGTAACCCGTAACGCTCAAACTCGTAACTATATAAAAAATGAAGTGGAAAATACTGGAATCTAAATACATCAGCAAGCATATTTATTTTACTGCACGGGAAGATAAATGTCAAAGGCCCGACGGGCAGATCGTGGATCCCTACTTTGTAGTGGAACTGCCGCCCAGCGCCTGTGCGATGGCTGTAACAGAAGATAACCAGGTAGTGCTGGTAAAACAATACCGCCATGCTATTGGCGAAACCATTTTAGAAATTCCCGGCGGCTTTATTGATGAAGGGGAAGATTATCAAAAAGCGATTGCGAGGGAACTGCTGGAAGAGACGGGTTATGAATTCAGTCGTTACGATTATGTTGGGAAGATAACGGCCAACCCCGGTATGCTGGACAATTATACTTATCTGTATTTAGCAAGAGGCGGCAAAAAAGTAGCCGCACAAAAGCTGGATCACAATGAAGATATAGAGTTGGTGACCGTACCGCTGGAAGATTTCAGGAAGATGTTACTGAACAACGAAATTGTGCAATCGCTGCACATGGCCTGTGTGTTCTACGCCTTTCAAAAAATGGATTCAGAAAAATAGTACTCAATAATTTACTTCTCCTACCAGGAATACGCTGCCACACACTATGATAAGGTCTGTGGCAGTTGCATTTTGTTTGGCTGCTTCCACGGCTGTATTCACATCATCAAAAACGGGGCCTGCTAAATTGAATGCACGGGCTTTTTGCTGCAATTCTTCCGCTGCCATGGCACGGGGTATATGTGCGTTGGCAAAATAATAATGAGCGCCCTGCGGCAGCAATGATAATACCTTATCCACTTCTTTATCTTTTACCATACCGATGATAAAATGGGTGGCAGTTGCATGGATGTTCAGCAACAGCAATTGATTCATTACCTGCTGTATGCCATCTTCATTATGCGCCACATCCAGCACCACCAGCGGTTTTTCGTGTATCACATCCCACCTGCCGTGCAGGCCGGTTAATTTTTTGGTGTTGGCCAAGGCGCTTTGCAATTGTTCATTACTGATCACAAAACCTTTTTGCTGCAGCAGGGTAGTGGCGCATAAAACGGTGCACAGGTTCTTTGTTTGATAGATACCATTCAGGTCGAGCGAAAAATTTTCTGTAACAGCATTCTTTGTTTGCTTTACGGAACAATGCAGTAACTGCGTGGTGAACTCAAGGTCGAACACTTTGTATTCCTCCTGCGCAAAATAAATGGGCGCATTGCATTCCGCAGCTTTATTTGTAAAAACATTTTTTGTTTCGGGTAGGTATTCGCCGATCACCACCGGTACATGGTCTTTAATGATGCCTGCTTTTTCTCCCGCAATAGCTTCCAGTGTATTACCAAGAATATTCATGTGGTCGTAACCGATATTGGTAATGACAGACAGAACCGGTGTGATGATATTGGTACTGTCCAGCCTGCCGCCAAGCCCTGTTTCAATTACAGCTACATCTACTTTTTGCTGTGCAAAATAATCGAAGGCCATTGCCACGGTCAATTCAAAAAAAGAAGGTTCGATGCTATCGCTTAATGTTTTGGTGCGTTCCACAAAATCCACCACAAATTCTTCGCTGATCATTGTACCATTCACTTTTATCCGCTCACCAAAATCTTTTAAATGCGGAGAGGTATACAAACCTGTTTTATAACCCGCCTGTTGCAACACCGCAGCCAGCATATGACTGGTACTTCCTTTACCATTCGTTCCGGCAATATGGATGCTTTTAAATTTATGTTGCGGATTATCCAGTCCTTCGCAGAGCGCCAGTGTATTGTGCAGGTCTTTTTTATAAGCAGCAGCACCGATACGGCTGAACATAGGCAGGTGCTGGTAAAGATATTCGATCGTTTGCTGATAGTTCATGAAAGAAGTGCAAAGTTATGAGTACAAAGTTAAGCGTACGTAGTACAATAACCAATGTGATCAGCTAAATAGTGGTTGAATGTTGAACGGAGTCCTGATAAGATCGGGACCAATGAAGCATCATATATGAACTGAAGCCGGTAAACAAAAAATGGATCAATGGAATAAGCCTTACTAAAAAATAAAGCCCTGTTTTAAACAGGGCTTTATAAAAATTTATGGATCGGGTTATTGCACCCTGAAATTAAATGGAACTGTTACCTGCGATTCGTGGTCGGCCTTGCTGAATTGTATATTCGGCAGGTAACCACGTATTGCTGTAGCATACCTTGAGTCACTACTGGTGGAGCCTTTGTCAAAACCTACAAAGGTTCCTCTGCCTTCCGGAGAAACTTTAATGATGGCATTGATGGTGGCTTTTTCCAACTCTCCGCTGAAAATATAATTATTGATAATCGTCCTGTCTCCTTTGCTTACACGTAAGCCGCTGCCGCCTGTTCTGCCACCCGGTGTGTTACCATAACTATCCGGTTTACCATTCGGGCTGCCGGCATCACCTTTACCACCGGGCTTATTGCCTTCGTAGCGGTAACCGTTATCTTCGGTAGCACCATTACCTGTACCGCCTTTAGGTCCACCATAACCGGCAATTTTTGGCTTTTGCGGTTTTGGTTCCGGTACCACGGCAGGCGTAGGTGTTTTTACAGGTTGTGCAACAGGTTCTTTGGGAATATTATTGTTCTTGGGTTCTGGCTTTACCGGTTTGGTAACAGGCGCAGCATCCTCATCTTTATTGTCTTCATCCGCCTGCAGGTCTTTGGCAGGTTCTTCGGTGGCAGGTGTAGCTGCCTGCTTTTGCTGTCCCGGATCTTCACCCGGCGCTTTTTCACCTTTTATCAAAGGCTGTACATTTCCCATGCCTTCATCCAGGTTGCCCAAATTAATTTCAATCAGGTCTTCCGCTATTGGTTTGGGGGCTTCCGGCAATTGCCATTTCCAGAAGATCGCGATCATTAATAACAAAGCGATTACTGTAGCAGTATAAAGAAATGCTTTCTGATTTTTTTCAGCCTCAAATGATGATGCAGACATAATAGGAGTATAGTGCATAGTAAAGATATTCAATTTTCTATAACGATGCAAAATCATACCAAAGTCAATAAGCATTGTTAAAAATTTAACAAAATAAGTTTAGCCACGGATTACACGGATTAACACAGATTTTTTGCCTTTATCAGTGAAAATCCGTGTAATCCGTGGCAAAAAAAAGCATCCGCTTTAGCGGATGCAATCAAAACTAAAAAGAACTATTATCAGGTAAGATCAGAATCTTAGTTTAACCATCTCCTCATCATAGAGGCTGAGGTCCTTTGTTTTTTCTGCACATTCCACAGATCAATTGCACCAAATGAACGGATGCGGTCTCCGTCGGTCTTTGCATCAACAGCAATGGTTTCTTTTGTTTCTTTTAACAATTCTTTCAGTTCGTCTTTGTTGATAGGGGCGCCAATGCCCATGACATCACTTTTCATATTTCTAGTTTTAAATTACAATTTGTTGTACCGTCTCAAGAACAGTTGTGAAAAACCTGGTTGGGCGGATTATTCAGTAGCTTATAGTGGTTGTATGTACCAGTTAAACGCAGTATTACCGAATTGCGCCGCAAATATACAAAGAATACAGGCCTGTTCTTTGTTAAAATAAGCAATAAAATATCACGCCAACGGGTATGTTGACCTGCTGAAACCCTTTGCTGTACTGCATTACAGTGTTTTTATTTTATCATGCCCAAATGAATGCTACCCGCTGAAAACAGGGGGATGTTTTATGAAAAAACGGAGGTAAAATGCTAATGAATCGCAGCAAGTTGATGAATGATCTTACTGATAGTGGTTTTATCAGCCGGCGATCTTGCAATAGACAATGCTTTTGTATAATGCTGCAATGCTTTTTGATTATCGATCGTGGTATACAAATTTCCCAGCAGCGAATAGTATAAATGATTATTGGTGAGCGCTAATTTCTCTGCTTCAATAATGGCTGCTGCTTTGCCGTTGGCTTTGGATAATGCATAAGTGCGGTTGAGCGCAGCAACAGGGGAGTACTCTACTTGCAATAACCGGTTGTACAATTGCAGAATGTTCTCCCATTTTTCGTGCGTATCTTTTTTCTGCGTGTGCCAGTAAGCGATAGCCGCTTCCAAATGATATTTGCTAAGCTGGTTGCCACGTGATGACAGGTTTAAATAAGTTTCTCCTTTTGCTACCAGTTCCCGGTTCCATAATCTTTCATCCTGGTCTTCGTACAATATCATTTCTCCGTTGGCATTGGTCCTTGCTTCAAAGCGGGATGCATGAAAAAACATGAGTGATAACAATGCGTTGGCTGCAGGTGTGTTGGTCTGTTCGTTTTCTGTCAGCATCAGTGTAAGCCGCATGGCTTCTACACATAGCTCTTTGCGTAACTGGGTGTTCTGCGAGGCGGAATAATATCCTTCACTGAATAATAAATATAAAGTAGTTAAAACGGTTTCGAGGCGATTGTGTATCTCGGCATGGACAGGTAATTCAATGGTTATTTTTTCTGTTCTTAGTTTTTCCTTGGACCGCTGCAATCTTTTATAGATCGTTTCTTTATTGCTTAAAAAAGCATCAGCAATTTCTTCGGCGCCAAAGCCGCAAAGAATATTGAGTGATAATCCGATCTGCGCTTCGGGCGGCAGGGCAGGGTGACAGATAGCAAACATCATCTGCAACTGGCTGTCGTAAATATTCTCATCGGAGAGATCCACTTCCGGTACCACAACATTTTCTTCAGCAGCTGTAACAGCTGGTGTTACCTTTTCTAAAAATATTTTATTCCTTCTTGAAAAATCGATCGCTTTATTTTTGGATACCCTGTACAACCATGCCACAGGATTTTCGGGCAAGCCTTTTAAGCCCCATGTTTCTGCTGCCTGTAAAAATGTATCGCTTACAATATCTTCGGCGGCAGCCATGTATTCAATACCAAACAGTTTACAGAGTACTGCAACGATCTTGCTGTATTCTGTACGGAACAAATGTGGTATCAACGTTTTTTCATTCATACTTGGTACTGTAAGTTAGCGCAGGTGGTCAACTTTTAAAAATCAACCACCTGCACCTGTTCACTTACATAGGTATTATCGTTCTCACTTCCACATTGCCACCTACGGCCAATATGGGACAGCCTTTTGATAATTCGGTGGCTTCTTCCAGCGATGCTGCTTTAATGATGGTATAACCACCTACTGCTTCCTTGGTTTCCACGTATGGTCCATTGGTGATAACATTATTCGGCCTGATAACATTGCCTTCGTGCGCCAGCCTGTTGCCGGCTGTTACCAGTTTGTTTTGTGCGGCAATGCTGCCGATCCAGTCCTGCCAGGGTTTCATCATAGCCTGTAACTGTTCGGGCGAAAGCACTGTTTGCGGCCCTGTATTTTCTCTTCTGAAGATCAATAAAAATTCCTGCATGGTGTTATAATTTTAAAGTTGTTGAATGATCATTTGTTGGAATGTAAACCCACCGTGTTGCCTTCTGTATCTGCAAAGAAACCCATAAAACCGATCTCATCAGTGATCTTTGTTTTAGGCATTAATATTTTTCCGCCTGCAGCTTCCACTTTGGAAAGCACGGCGCCCAGGTCGGGATTACCGTTCAGGTACACTTTAGTACCATCTGCAGCGGGTTTGTGCATGGGCCCCTGTACCAGGCTGCCCGAAACTTTTCCATCCATACTTTCCGAAGGGAACATGGCCATCTTCATGCCCATCATTTCCTGCTGCGCCAGCTGAATGCCAAAAATAGTTTCGTAAAATTTTGCGGCACGGCCCATTTCGCTTACCGGTATCTCGAACCAGTTGAGCGCATTTTCTTTTGCTGTCATTGTAAATGATTTTGAATGTTTAATAATTGTTTACATCATTATATCGAATGACTTTGCTGTAACTGGACAAACGCGGCAAAAAAATAATTTATTTTTTTTGCCGGGAACATATCGCACCGTTTTACTAAATGTAAGTACTTTTTATTTCAGGCAGCGGCTATGGATATTAAACCAGCCTGTGGTATATTTGGCACTATGAATTACGACCTGTTACTGAGCAGTATTGCAAAGCATGTTGATCTTACTGACGATGAACATCAACAACTGGTTGCAGCGCTTTCTTTTAAAAAAGTAAAAAAGAAACAATTCCTTTTGCAGGAAGGCGAGATCAACAAACAGGGCCTATTTGTTACCAGCGGCTGCCTGCGCAGTTATTCCATCGATAAAAATGGTTTTGAACACATATTGCAGTTTGCACCTGCGGGCTGGTGGATCGCCGACATGCGCAGCATGATCACCCAGCAACCGGGTACATTGTATATCGATGCGGTATACGATAGTGAGCTGGTAGTGATCAGTAAAAACGATATTGATCAATTATACCTGGCCATTCCAAAACTGGAACGCTTCTTCCGCATTTTAGCGGAGAATTCGCTGGCCACTTACCAACACCGGTTGATAGATAATCTTAGCCTGTCCGCACTGGAGCGCTATGGTAATTTCTGCAAGCGTTATCCTTCCCTCATCGAAAATCTTCCGCAAAAACAGGTGGCGGCCTATATTGGCGTTACACCCGAGTTCCTCAGCAAGATGGTGAATAAAGTACCTTCCAAAAAGTAAAACTTAACCTGGATTAAGTTTTTGGCTTAACCTACATTATTTTTCCCGGCAGTATTGCATAGTACTTTTGTTCTGTTAAAAAAAAGGAGTTACAATGAACAGGACAACCATACTGGTGGCAGGAATGAATGAAGTAATGCTTCAGTTGCCTGCAAACCGGTTACCGCAAAATGATGAATGGCAATTAGTAGCCGCATCTACTGCTGAAGAAGCTATTGAAAAATTTCACCAGGCCGATTTTGATGTGGTGGTTCTTTGCAAGGACGTAGTTGCAGACGAACGCAAACTGCGCCGCATTTTCACCCATCAGAAAGATGACCTGATCATTTTACAAAACAGCAGTGATGAACTGCCTGCAGCAGCAATAAAAACTGCCTTGCAAAAAAAGAACAGCAGCAACCGGCGTACATTTTCTATCACCGATGATGCATTGAAAAATGCCATGCTGCCCATAAACATTCAATAAAAAATTAAAAGGAACAATATGAAAAAAGCAATTGAAAGAATTATAAAAAGACCCGCTCAACCAGGTATGGTGGGTGATGGTTTCAGGGTATACAATTTTATACCCGGTGCCAATATTTCGCAAAGAAGGATCAGCCCTTTCCTGATGCTGGACTTTGCAGCTGAATTTAATTTTAAACCCAGCGAAACGGTAAGAGGCGTAGGCGTGCACCCGCACAAAGGATTTGAAACCGTTACGATCGCTTATAAAGGCAGCGTGGCGCATAATGACAGTGCCGGCAACAGCGGTATCATCAATCCCGGTGATGTACAATGGATGACTGCAGGCTCGGGTATACTGCATAAAGAATACCACGAAAAAGAATTCTCCAAAAAAGGTGGTTTGTTTGAAATGGTGCAGTTATGGGTCAATCTTCCTAAAAAAGATAAATCCACAACGCCACACTATCAATCGATCACTGCAGAACAGATGGGAAAGATAGCCTTGCCTGAAAATGGTGGTGTGATAAATGTGATCGCCGGATCATACAATGATACAACAGGCCCGGCCGCCACTTATTCTCCTGTGAACCTTTTTGATATTAAATTGAACAAAGGCGGTGCTGCAACCATACCAGTTGCTGCAACACATAACACCGCTTTATTGCTGATCAATGGCAATGTAACAGTGAATGGCCAGAAAGTGGATGAACATAGTTTTGTACTGTTCAAAAACGAAGGCGAAGAGATACAGTTAGATGCAACAGAAGATGCAGTGGTATTGTTAATGAGCGGCGAACCGATCAATGAACCTATTGCCAGCTATGGTCCGTTTGTAATGAACACACAGGCGGAAATTTACGAAGCGATAGAAGAATTCCAGGAAGGTAAATTCGGCGTACTGGAATAAAATACGGCCATGCTGCAAGATCAATTTTTAAAAGTTATATTTTTACAGGGAAGCCAGGTTTTATAACCTGGCCTTCCTTCTTAAAAGATCAACAATGAAAAAAGCAATTGAACATATTTTACTGGGCAGGGAAAAACAGATCACTAAAGAAGAAACGGTATTGCAACCCCTGCCGCACAAGGATTTCAGGTTTGCAAATCCTTTTATTGTTTTACACCATTTATTACCGCAATATATTCAGCCCGGCTCCAAACACCGCATTAATCCGCATCCGCACCGCGGTTTTGCCCCGGTTACATTTGTATTGCAGGGCGAAGGTTATCACAAGGATACGGCAGGGCATGATGAGACCGTGAAAGCAGGCGATGTGCAATGGATGTTTGCCGGCAGCGGCCTTTTGCACAGTGAAGGACCTACACAACATCTTTTAGACAATGGCGGCACCAATGAATTCATACAGTTATGGATCAATGCACCTAAAGCACATAAACTGGATGCTCCGAGTTACCAGGCCGCAGGTAAAGACCAATTGCCCAAAGTGCTGGAGCAGGAAGGGGTGCAATTCAGACTGGCAAGCGGTGCCTACGATGGTAAAACAGGACCTATAAAAAGTTTTACGCCCATAATTTCGATGATCGGTGAAATTGAGAAAGGCAAACGGGTACAGTTTACTGCCACGCCCGGTTACTGGACCTTACTGTATGTGACACATGGCCGTGTGGATGTGAATATGGAAACCATTACCGAACATAACCTGGTGGTTTTTGAAAAAGAAAATGACGAGATCATTGTGTGTGCAGAAGAAGATGCACAGCTGTTATTTTTATCGGCCGAACCGATTGATGAACCCGTGGCAGCAAAAGATAATTTTGTGATGAATACAGCAGAGGAAATTGAACAGGCCATGAATGATTACCGCAACGGAAAATTTGGTACATTGAGTTATTAAATCACCATCAGATAAATAATATGAAACCGGAGTACGAACAGAATCCCTTTGACCAAGAATGAAACAGCCCACCGTTTTGAAATGGATGTTGACGGGCAAATTGCCATCATTGTGTATGAAGAAACACATTTTAAAATGACCCTGCTGCATACAGAAGTGCCGCCTGCACTGGAAGGCAAGGGCGCAGCAACCGCCATCATTGAAAAAACACTGGAGTATATTGAAAAGAACCATTACAGGCTGGTGCCGCTTTGTCCCATGGTGGTGGCATACATCAAACGCCATCCTGAATGGAAAATGATATTGGATGAAAGTGTAAGAGATAATTATTAACAGCAACAGTTATGCAATACAAACTGGAAAAACCTGTAAGCGGCACCATCGGCACCGTTAAATACCAATGCACCATTCAATGGCGCAACGGCACTTTTATTGCAGATGAACCGGTAAAGACCGGTGGCCTGGATACTGGCCCTGATCCTTTTACTTTATTGCTGGCATCATTGGTCTCGTGCACATTGGCTACGCTGCGCATGTATATCGACCGTAAGCAATGGGATATACCCAATATTGCTGTAAGCGCCAACATGTTTCAAACCAAACAGGGAGAAGAACTGCAGACCTTTTTAGATCGTGATATCAGTTTTCCCGGAGTGGAAGTAAGTGCCGAGCAGAAAGACCGGCTGGCAGAGATCGCGGCGAACTGCCCGGTATCAAAAATACTGGAAGGCAATACCAAAGTGCGCACTTATGTATATCATGAAGAAGATGTGGACAAGAAAATAAAATACAGCAATGGCGATGATATTACGGTGGTATGGAAACCGGAGTTGTGTAAACATTCCGGCCGCTGCGTAACACAATTGCCGCAGGTGTTCAATTTAAAAGCGCATCCCTGGGTAAATGCCAACGGTGCCGATTCGCAGACCATTATTGACCAGGTGAATAAATGCCCTACAGGAGCGCTTTCTATTCAAAAAAATAATTAGTTCAATTCTTTATTTTCATGGATCGTTGCAATAAGACCTGCAACGATCTTTTTTATTGCTGCAAGTGTTGCTTCATCCGTAATAGTATTGTCTGCATTGATCTTTGTTCGTACAAATTGTACCAGTAATTGCAGTTGATCCACATTCTTCGCTTCAATGGTTCGCAATGTTTCCAGTAATGCAGCATGCCCTGCACGGCCATCGGTGGAAGCGGTGATCAATGCCGTGGGTTTGTTGGAAAATTCATTGGTGGAAACACACCAGTCGATCGCATTCTTTAAAGAACCGGGCACGCCATGCGCATATTCTGGTGTGCAGATGATCACGGCATCGGCATCGCTGATCTGTTTCCTGAAATGATCTACTGCGGGTATCTCATTATCCGTATTGTCCGGGTTAAACTGCGGCAGGTCCGCCAGGCCTTCAAAAATATTGCAATCCAGTTCTTCTTTGTATAAAAAAGCAATGGCCTTTAGTAAGTTAGCGTTGGAAGAATTCTTTCTTGTACTGCCCGAAATGGCGAATATTTTTTTTAGTGCTGCCATAATAAATTGCCTTTGGTACGGTTTTTAATATAATTGCACCGCCGGGATAAAATTAGTTATTAAATTATTCCCCACGGGTTGGCTTTAACCGAATTTTAGCATAATTGTCGATAAATTTGTCGTCTAAACATTAAAATATCAATATGAAAAAATTTACATTGATGGTATTGGCTGTTGCAGCCGTTTCGTTTGCAAGTGCACAGGGCATTTTGAGCAAGATAAAAAAAGCCACTTCCAAAGACAGCAGTGGTAATATTTTATCGGGTGTTAATAAAACCATTTCAGGTGGTACAAGCGGCAAAGGGCTTACCAACGATGAGATCATCAGCGGTTTAAAAGAAGCATTGAGTATTGGCGCCGACAGCGCTTCAAAAAGGCTGAATAAAACCGATGCCTTTTTTGCCAATGCGGCCATTAAAATATTAATGCCGGAAGAAGCCAAGAAAGCAGAAGCTACTTTGCGTAAAGCAGGCCTGGGTTCGCTGGCGGATAAAGCGATCTTATCTATGAACAGGGCAGCAGAAGATGCAGCGGGCGGAATATCCAGCATTTTTATTGATGCGGTAAAACAAATGAGTGTGACCGATGGTTTGAAAATATTACAGGGCGGCGACTTTGCTGCTACGGATTACCTGAAAGCCAACACCACCGCCAAGCTTACAGAAAAAATGCGCCCGGTGATAGATGCATCGCTGGCTAAAGTAAATGCCACCAGCTACTGGAAAGAAGTATTTACAGCGTATAACAAATTGTCTTTCAGCAAAACACCTGTTAATACCGATCTTTCAGCCTACGTTACCGAAAAAGCCATGAGTGGCATTTTCTACTCTATTGGCCAGGAAGAACAGAAGATACGTAAAGACCCTGCTGCACAGGTTACTTCTTTATTAAAGAAAGTATTTGGAAAATAATCACTTATCAATATATAACTGCAGGTTTACTGCAGTTTAAATAAAGCCGGAATTTATTTCCGGCTTTGTTTTTGATGCAGGTATAAGGGAATGCCCGGTGGAAAAATGCCTGTTGCAAAAACAGATTATAATACTTAAATTTATAAGAGTTCTTTATTTCGCTATTATCAATCATTTAAAACAAGCTATATGAATTATCTCCATCGCTTAGAGCTTTGGGGTGAAAGTCATCACTCCAAATGGCTTGATATTGTAAGAGTAGCATTAGGTGCATTTATCTGCTACAAAGGCATCAGCTTTCTTGCCAACATGAGCACATTACTCGGGTTGCTCAGCAGTACCAATATGAATTCCGGATCTTTCGCCCTGCTTCTTTTGGGGCAATTTATTGTGATCGTTCATTTACTCGGCGGTTTTTTCATCATGATAGGCCTTCACACAAGGCTGGCCTGCCTTTCCCAGATACCCATCCTTATCGGTGCAATTGTTTTACTTCGTGTATCCGGCAGTGGTAGCCTGGCATCCCAGGATATGGTAACAACAATAGTAGTATTGGCGCTGTTACTGTTGTTCCTGGTAATGGGAAATGGCCCCTGGTCGTATGATAGAATGTTTGTGGAAGAAAAGAAGAGATAAGTTCAATCAACACTTTATCTGACAACCAGTTGAATTAAAAAGATACCTGTGCTGTAAGCGCAGGTATCTTTTTTTATGTTACTTCAATTTAAATCTCCATCCTGCATACAGCATGCGGCCGGTTACAGGGCCCCATACCATCGATGCATCAAATGATGTGCTGAAGGGTTGATCCGCAGCAACAATCACATTTTTCTGAATAAAACCGGTGAGGTTCTCGCTGCCGATATAAAAGTCCATAGGGTGCTTTTTACCAACGGTCTTACTTACCTGTGCATTCATCAATACATAAGAAGGGGAGTAAGCCGGTAGCTGGTATTGTGCCGGGCTGGATTGTGTATTGGGGATCCTTTTGCTGCCATTGTAAGTAATGGTGTAATCCAGTTTCCAGCCGCTGATACTATAAGCCAGGTTGGCAAATGCACGGTGCGGCGCCACCAATGGGCGTTGCAATAACTGGTTGCCATAAGTGGTCTTTACATCAAAATAGCGATAGGCCAGTCTTGCTTCCAGTTTATTAAACGGTTCAAAATTTATTTCGGCCTGTGCGCTGTTGGAATAAGATCTTCCGCTGAGGTTATAAAACTTTACCTGTGTGGGATCTTCCAGGTCCACCACCACCTGTTTATTGAAATCATTCCTGAAAAAATCCACGCTCAGCAGCGCATCCCGCTGAAATAATTTGAACTTCTGATCAATGCTGATCCCTTTGTTCCAGGCCACTTCTGCATCCAAACCATAAGCGAGGCCCGTTTTATTAGTAATGATATTTACCTGGCGGGAACTTACAAACACGCTCATATTCTCTGCCAGGATATTGGCAGTACGCTGGCCACGGCCTGCACTGATCCTGATGGTGGTGCCCTTTACAGGTTCGTAACGTACATGCACACGGGGCGTTGCAAAAAAGCCGTACAGGTTATTGTGATCACCGCGGATGCCCGCTATCACACTGAATTTGGTATTGGGTGTGTAAGTATATTCAAAAAAAGCGCCGGGTACTTTTTCATTGCGTGTATACTGTACCGTTTTAAAGTCCTCATCGTACTTATCCATTAAAAAACTAAAACCTGTTCTGAACTTATGCTGCGTGTTATTGATAATGGATTGATAAATAAGATTGGCATAAAAATTCTTTTGCTCTGCATTGTAAGTTGTTAATCCAAAATAAGAATCCTGCTGGTGGTCGATAGCAGATAACTGCAAACCGATACTTTTGTACTTCTTTTCCGGGAATACATAGCCGATCTTTGCAAATGCTTCGTAGCGTTGCGTGTTGATACCAAGGCCATATTTACTGGTACTCTGCCGGTCTTTGGCAGGATCAAAATCCGTTTGCCCGCCGGTTCTTTTATCCGTAAGCACTTTTACACCAAACTGTGTGAGAAATCCTTTGCCATCATCATATTTCCAGCGGTTGATGAGATTGAACTGGTTGCCGGTGGGCAGATCACGAAAACCATCTTTATTAAAATCAAGCTTGTTGTTGCTTAAAAAATCATCGTGCAGCAATAAACCGGTGGACCATTTTTTCCCGATCTTTTTTGCGAGGTTGAGATTAAGATCTGTCTTGCCAAAATCGTTTACATATACGTTGGCAAATAATGATTCACTGTTCTCCGGTTTTTTTAATTCCACGTTCACCTGGCCGGCAATGCTTTCGTAACCATTGGCAACGGAGCCAATACCTTTTGTAAGTTGAATCGATTCCACCCAGGGGCCTGCAATAGAATTCAATCCCAGTGGCGTTGCAATGCCCCTGGGGCCGGGCAAATTCTCAACGGTGAGTTGTGTATAATTGCCATTTAAACCCAGTAACTGTATTTGCTTAGATCCGGTAACAGCATCGTTATACGATACATCCACCGAAGGATTCGTTTCAAAACTTTCGCTGAGGTTACAGCATGCCGCTTTGAACAATTCCTTATCGGTCATCACCTGTGTACGGATGGGATTGACTGCAGAAAGATAAGTGGAGCGCTGTTTGGATACCACGGTTACTTCTTTCAGCTGATGGTTGGCAGCTAAAATGATCTTCAGTTCATTCATATCGGTTACAGTTACGGTATCGGGCCTGTACCCTGTATAACTGATGATGAGCCTGCTGTTCACGCCATCATGCGGTATCAAAAAAACACCGTTGCTGTCCGTTGAAACACCTTTGCCCGAATGCAGCCACATAATGCTGGCGCCTGTTAATGGCGTAAAGGCTCCTTTTTTTCCTGTTTCCAGTACCACGCCTTTTATCACATGCACTATATCAATGTTTTTATCGACAATATCAGGTACATTCTTTTCGATCACACTGTCTTTTTGAAATAACTGCAAGGTATCTGTATTACTCTCGTGCAACATCTTGTCCATCTCCCTGTAATGACAGCAGGAAGGCAAGGCATTGTACACATTATCATTTGCTTTTTTGGTATCGATATCATGCCCTGCAGCAACAATACGGTTCTGTATCTTTTCAAGCGAAACCTGCGCAGGATTGTAAGTAAGGTTTAATAATTTACTGTCGATATCCCAATTGGCTTTTTTAATGCCTTTTATTTTTAACACGCCTTCAATGCGCTGCTTGCATTGCTCGCAGGCGCCATGCACCATAAAGCTGATGCTGGTATCTTTTGCCATTGGTTTGCTGACCTGTGCAAAAGATGGCCCTGCTGCAAAAACAAACAACAGCAGTATAAAATATGGTATCATTTTCATCTTCATAAAATTTTAAAAGGTACCGGTACGTTTAACATACCGGTACCGGGCCATCAACTTTTTTCTTTTTTCACTTTCACCAGTTCCATACCGCATTTAGGACATTTACCGGGCTTATCGCTGGTGACATCCGGGTGCATAGAACAGGTATAGCTCTTTGTTTTTTCTTTTTTCACTTTTACCAGGTCCATGCCGCACTTAGAACATTTACCAGGCTCGTTGCTGGTAACTTCGGGGTGCATTGGACAGGCGTATATTTTTTCTTTTTTTGCCTTTACCAGGTCCATACCGCATTTGGAACATTTACCGGACTTATCGCTGGTAACTTCCGGGTGCATGGGACAGCTGTATTTTGCTTTTTGAGCAACAGCAGCAGTAGCAGGTTTTTTGTCGTTTTGTGCAAACAGTACGGTGCCTGTGATCAGCGCAAACGCAAGGATGATCATTTTTTTCATTGTTGATTGTATTTTATGATGATGAAATGTTGCTCTCTAAGGTCAATATCAATTAACAGCTATGCAACATTGACTGTTACAAAAAATTAATTACTGTATTGAAAATTGACGGGTGGCTGTATATAACAGCGGGAGCGGAGCGCTCCGATAAGAGAAGGATCAGATGCGGTAAACGCAATTCATTATATAAACGGGAACAGTTCGATCTGGTGGTGCATGGCTGGTGTTGGCCAATACAACCGTTTCAGTTACCGGTACTGTAAAACTAAACGCAGTTACAGGTATATCCAGCTCGCTGAAATGTTTTGTAAAAGCGACGCTGCCTGCATCCGTATTTACATGGCTGTCCTTTAATTTTAAGGTCTTGAATTTTGTTTTGCAGCAGCCTTTCATTGCAGCGGAGTTGCTGCATTTTTCTTTTGCTTCCTGCACCAGTGTAAGACTGGTGGATTTTAATTTACCACAGCAATAAAATTGCTTTACGCCAATGCCCAATACAGAAAGGGCATATACGGAAAGAAATAATATGGCGGCAATTTTTTTCATTACTTATTGTAAAGATACAATTATTGTGGCATCCCGGTTTTATAATTATGTGAAATTAACAGGACGCGGCCATTATTTTTTCTGAAGCGCCCATATATCATTACTGTAAATGAACTCCGTATGATCCGGCGTGCCGCCATATTTTCCACCGGTGATGTATATTTTATTATTGAACACGGTGGCTGCAATGCCGCCTCTTGGCGACCAGGGAGCGCTTTGCCCCAACCAGTTCTTACCATCTTCACTTACCAGCACCTGGCTATTAAAACTGCCATTGCGGTTGCAACCCAACAGCCATATCCTGTTATCGTATACCACTGGCGTGTAGCCCACCAACCGTTCTCCTTTTGCAATTTCAGGTGTTACCTGCTGCCAGTTCAATCCATCTGTTGAACTCCACACATCATTATCGAGTAAAAATAATTTTCCTTTAAAAACAACTACCTGTGCGCCGCTTTTTGCCCCCATAGGAATAGTATCTTTTTGTTTTAACCAGTTCACAGCATCTGTGGAATTCCATATATCGGCATATTTTGTTGTTTTATCTTCTCCACTAATGATCCATATTTTATGATCAAATACAAAAGGATGATAGAAGAAACGATTGGGTAAATTACTTTGGGAAGAAATGATCGCCCATTGTTTAAGATCAGTGCTTTTATATATTTCCGGTTTAAAACTGAACTGTTCAATATTGCCTTCAAAATGACCGAGGCCATACATTGCATCGCTGAAATAAATATAATCGAGGAAGGCAAGGTTGTCAATAGCATTGGGCAAGGGCGACTTTATCCAGTTCTTTCCATCAACCGAGTACCAGTTGCCATCCGGGTGAAACACCCATGCGGTATCATGTACCGTGAACATTTGAAAATTATAACTCTTTTTCCAGGGAGCGCTGTCGGTGATCTTTACCCATTGATAAGTGGAGTCAAGGATATTTTTTTCAACGTTTGATACAGGCGTATCTTTTTTATCATTGCTGCCGGCGCATGCAGCAAAACATAACAGTAGTATCGCAAAGGAATACCGCATCATAAACATGGGTTTAGTTAATGGTCTTATCCCGTGGTATCTCAGGCGCTTTCAATCTGCTGACCGAACTGCAGCATGTAACCGTTATTATCATAAATAGCAAATTCTCTCATCTGCCATTCAAAATTATCTATTGCATACACCACGCTTACTTTATCTTTCAGTGATTGCCATAATTCATCTACCGCATTGGTGCGGATGTAAAAGGAACCCGTGAACGTGGGTTGACTGAAAGGAATATGTGCATTGGGTTTGGCGAGCATGATCTCCACCTCATCTTTATGCAGCGATGCCCATCCCCATTCTTCATTTCTTTCTGCACAGGTAAAACCCAGTATGCCTGTGTAAAAATCAATGGTCTCCTGCAAAGCATTGGTGTATAACATCGGGTGCAGTGCTGTAAATTTCATATTGCTGTTGGGTTAAATTTCTTTTGTGTAAACATTTTTGTTATGAAATTCCATCCATCTATCCGGTGCAGCAATGTCCTTCCATCCAAACTGGCGGTATAAGCCATGTGCATCGCCGGTGAGCAATATCCATCTTCTCAAACCCTGTAAGGACGGGTGTTGCATCACTTCTTCCATCAGCCATTTGGAAAGCCCGTTACCACGGAATGCAGGTAATACATATACATCACCCAGGTAAGCAATGGTGGCATAATCCGAAATGATCCTTGCATATCCTACCTGTTGTTCTTTATAAAACACGCCAAAGTTCAGCGAATTTTCTGCCGCATTTTTTACTGTTTCAAAAGGAATGTTCTTACTCCAGTAAGCTTCCTTACTAAGAAACTGATGAATGGCCTGCAGGTCCATTTTAGTTTTATCTGTTGTCAACCAGAAATCGCCACGCTGCACTGTAATACTGTCCATGCTTTGTAAGATTAATTTGCTCCTTACAAATTTAAACAGATTTGTTTTGAATGTTACGCTTCATATTTTTTAAAAATGGTGGTGGCAATATGCCCGCCGAAACCAAACGTATTGCTCATGGCGTAATTTACTTTTTTGCTTACGGCCTTGCCTAATGTAAGATCAAATACATTTTCAAATTCCGGTTCTACATGGGTGGTATTGATTGTAGGAGGGATGAGGTCTTCCTGCACAGCCTTGATACAGGCAATGGCTTCCACAGCGCCTGCTGCGCCGAGTAAATGACCTGTCATGGATTTGGTAGCGCTGATGTTCAATGCGCTGTTCTTTCCAAAAACCCTTTCTGCCGCTCTCAATTCGCTGGTATCACCTTGCGCTGTAGAGGTGGCATGTGTATTCAGGTAATCAATATCCGCAGGTACAAGTCCGGCATCTTCCAGTGCCGCCAGCATGCCCAGGTAAGCGCCTTCGCCTTCGGGATGTGTGCCGGTAAGATGATAGGCATCCGCTGCCATGCCTCCGCCCACGATCTCTGCATAGATCACGGCGCCTCTTTTTTGTGCATGTTCCAGTTCTTCTAAAATAATTGCACCGGCGCCTTCGCCCATTACAAAGCCATCACGACTTACATCAAATGGTCTTGAAGCAGTTTCGGGGCTGTCGTTCAAAGTAGACAGTGCTTTACTGGCGCCAAAACCACCTACTGCTGTTTCGCATACCGGCGCTTCGGAACCACCGGTGATGATCATGTCTGCTTTGTTCCATTTAATATAATTGAACGCATCGATGATGGCCGTATTGGAAGTGGCGCATGCGGATACAGTGGTAAAGTTGATGCCCCGCAACCCGTATTTGATAGAGATGATGCCCGATGCAATATCCACGATCATCTTGGGTATGAAATAAGGATTGAACCGTGGCGTACCATCGCCCTGCAGAAATTCTGTTACCTGCTGCTGAAAAGTTTGTATACCACCATTGCCCGAACCCCAGATAACACCGATGCGGTTGCGGTTGAGTTGTTCAAAATCGATGCCGGCATTTTGTACGGCTTCTGCAGTGGCCGCCAGCGCATATTGTGTGTACAGGTCGTATTTTCTTACTTCGGCCTTTTCAAAATACTGCAAAGGATCAAAGTGCTTTACCTCGCAGGCAAACCTTGTTTTAAATTTTGATGCATCAAATTTTGTGATAGCTGCAGCGCCGCTTACACCATTGGTAAGCGAAGCCCAGAAATCATTTACATTGTTACCGATGGGCGTTAATGCACCCATGCCGGTTACTACTACACGTCTCATTGTTTATTTTTTAATTCTTTAATAATTGTTTCTTTTACCAGCTTAAAATCTTTTTCGCCGGTAAGCCTGGTAAGCTGCAGTGCCGCCAGCATATTGGTGATCACCAGCAATGCCCTTGTGCGGGCGCTGGTATCAAAATGAAATATTTTTTTGTTGCGGCCTTCTTCCAGTATGCCGGTTACCCAGTGCAGTATTTTTTCCACCAGCAGTTTTAATTCCTGCTGTATGCTGCCATCCACGCTGTGCAGGTCGGTGGCCAGCGAGCCTACAATGCACACTTTATTCTCGGCCTTTGTATAAGTATAAATAGAAAGAAAGGCCTGCAGTTTTACCAGCGGGTCTTTGGCGGCGGTCTTTTGCATCAGCTCATCCACCAGGCGACTGTGCTGCTGCACCACTGCAATAGCCAGCGCCGTTTTAGTAGGGAAGTGGTAGTGCACCGAAGCATTTTTAATGCCCAGCGCTTTCGATACATCATAAAAACTAAAGGCATTAAAACCCCTGTCCCTGATCAGTTCATCACCCACTTTTATAATGGCATCCCTGGTATTCATAGTGCAAATTTACCTACCTACTGGTAGATAGACAAATATTTTACAGCAACGGTAAAAATGGCTGTGGATAACTTTTGTTGCAAAATAATACCGAACGGTATATTTTTGTGCTGTAATTGATTATTAACATGACCAAGGCAGAACAGACAAGGGCTTTTATCATTGAAAAAACGGCGCCGCTTTTTAATACCAAGGGGTATGAGGGCACGTCTATGTCGGATATGACGGCTGCTACGGGCTTGACCAAGGGCAGCATCTACGGCAATTTTGCCAATAAGGATGAAGTGGCGCTGGCTGTGTTCGATCATAATTTACAGAAGGTAGAGAACATCATCCGCTCCGAAATGGCGCAGTACGAAACAGCTAAGGAAAAGCTGCTGGTATATATTGATGTGTATGAGAATTTCCTGCATTATCCTTTTCCTGAGGGCGGTTGCCCGATATTAAATACGGCAGTGGAAGCAGATGATACCCATCCTGCACTTAAAAAGAAAGCGGCGGCGGCCATCAACGGCTGGAAGAACAAAATAGTGCAGCTGATAGAGAAAGGCGTGGAAGCAAAAGAATTCTGTAAAGGCGTGGATGCAGAGCAAACCGCTATTACTATGATCGCAGCCATCGAGGGCGCCATCATGCTGGCCAAGCTTACCGGCAAACTGCATTACCGCAGCGCCGTAATGCAGCATGTTAAAAATATGATCAATAACCTGGAGTAATTTTTTTTCACTAAAAATATACCGAACGGTATATTTTATAAACTATCATAAAATGAACACGCAAAACAACACAATACTGGTAACCGGCGGCAGTGCCGGCATCGGTTTAGAAATTGCCAAACAGTTTACTGCAGCAGGCAATAAAGTTATTATAACCGGCCGTACAAAAGAAAGGCTGGATAAAGCCCTGGCACAATTGCCCGGCGCCACCGGCATCATCAGCGATGTAAGTAAAAAAGAAGACACCGATGCGTTGGTAGCTACTTTAACGAAAGATTTTCCTGCTTTAAATATCGTGGTGAATAATGCGGGGCATGCTCTGCTGCATGATCTCAGTAAGGGAGAAAATTCTGCTGACAAAGCTGCGGAAGAAATACTCACCAATTATATCTCCATAATTCGCCTGAATGAAAAATTATTGCCTGTGCTGTCAAAACATGCCGAAGCTGCCATTGTAAATGTATCATCTGTAGTGGCATTTGTACCGGGTGCTTTATCTACTTATTCAGCCAGTAAAGCCGCTTTGCATTCTTACACCCAATCATTGCGCATCAGCCTGGCCCGTGCAGGCAATATCAAAGTATTTGAATTGATGCCACCATTGGTGAATACAGATTTTTCTGCACCTATCGGCGGACAGAATGGTATCGCTCCGGAAGTGGTTGCAGCCGACCTGCTGAACGGGTTGAAAAATAATATTTATGAAATAAGGACCGGCAATACACAAAAGATATACGACCTGTACCTGCAATCTCCTGCAGCTGCACTGGAAGCCATGCAACCGGCCTGATTTTTTTTGATCGATAAAATACCAGTTGGTATATTTTATGAAAAGAAAGCTATTGTTGTTTACCGTGATAGCGGCTGCTATGATGGAACTGATCGATATCTCCATTGTGAATGTGGCATTGTCGCACATGAGCGGTAACCTGGGTGCTACGCTGGAAGATACTTCGTGGGTGATCACTTCTTATGCTATTGCGAACGTGATCATTATTCCCATTACGAGTTTTTTGGCAGCTAAGCTGGGCAGGCGCAATTATTATATCGGTTCCATTATTGCCTTTGCTTTTTTTTCGCTGATGTGCGGACAGGCTACGAATATATGGGTGCTGGTGACCTTCCGCTTTTTGCAGGGCCTGGGTGGTGGTGCTTTGTTATCCGTATCGCAGGCCATCGTTTTTGAATTATTCCCGAAAGAAAAACAGAATGTTGCCAGCGCTTTATTTGGTATCGGCGTTTTTATCGGTCCTACCATCGGGCCAACACTCGGTGGTTTTATCACAGAGAATTACTCATGGCCCTGGATATTCTATATCAATGTGCCGCTGGGTATTATCATCGCCAGCATCTGTACTGTATTGTTGCAGGAACCCAAAATAAAACAGCAGACGGGCAAAGTGGACTGGCTGGGCATTTTTCTGCTAGCCGTTGGCGTTAGTGCGCTGCAAACGGTATTGGAAAGGGGAGAAAGCGAAGATTGGTTCGAGACGAGTTATATCACCAACCTCAGCATCATTGCGGTATTGGGCCTCGGCAGTTTTATCTGGTGGGAATTGAAGACCGATCACCCGGTGGTGAACCTGCGGGTGCTGAAGAGTAAGAACCTGAGCATTGCCGCGATATTGACTTTTATTTCGGGGATCGGTTTGTTCAGCTCTGTTTTTTTAACGCCCGTGTTTGCACAACGCTTGCTGGGCTTTACTCCCACGCAAACAGGATTGTTACTACTGCCCGGCGCCTTACTCGCCATCGGTGGCCTGATCATTTCTGCAAGATTATTACAACGGGGTGTTTCGCCCTTGTATATGATTGCTGCGGGAGTTGCACTTTTTATTTTGTTCAGCTGGAAGATGTCAGGCTTTAACCTGGATGCGGGTGCTTCAGGTATTACGGCTGCATTGATTTTCCGTGGATTGGGTTTGGCTATCATCACAGTGCCGCTCACTACTTTGGCGGTATCTGCATTGGAACCAAAAGATGTACCGCAGGGCGCTGCATTGAATAATATGATGCGGCAACTGGGTGGCTCCTTCGGGCTGGCCCTGGTGAATACTTACTTACATATCCGTTCGGTGGAGCACCGTGCTGATATTGTAACGCACCTCAGCATCAACGATCCTGCTGTTACTGACCGGCTGAACAGGTATACCAATTTTTTTATAACGAAAGGATCTACACCGGGTCTGGCGCACCAGCAGGCTTTGCAGGTGATGGAAAATATAGTAACTAAACAGTCGACACAACTGAGCTTTAGTGATACTTACCTGGTGGTGGGATTGATCTTTTTAGTGGCACTGCCCACTTTGCTGCTGGTTTCTAAAAGAAAGAAAAAGCAATTACAGGTGGTGCTGGCTGATCATTGATAATATGAAAAACCATTTTACGGGTATAGCTGATAAAATAGCTGTACCCGTACTTATAACTGTTATGGTTACCCTAATAAACGCGAAATAAGGTCGGAGTGCAGGCTGATCTTCAGAAATGCGGTGAGCCCAAAAATGATACCCAGTACACTTACCGTACTGGAAAAATAGAACAACCATTTTTTTTGTGTGAGCGCTGTTATACTGAACAATGCGATGGAGATGGTGAGCAATGCTTCTGTCATATCAAACTGGTCGTCGAATAGATTGATATGATCGTATTCCTGCTGAAAACTTTCGGCCTGCTGTTTTATTTCGTTCTTTTCTTTTTCGTAGCGACTGATCTCTTCCGTATATTTTGCCGACATGGCTTTTGCCTCGGCGCTGTTCTCCAGCTTTAATAATTCGATGGTATTTTCTGCAATGGATTGCTTGGTGCTTTTTGCCTGGTAATACGACCATGCGTCGATACCATGTGCCTGCGCCTGCGCCATGGCTTGTATGAGGTTGCCATCTTTTACATTACACAATGCCATAAAAGTGGCGGTGATGGCCACAAATACAGCCACTCTTGAATTGATATTGTTGTGCGTCTTTGCTGCTTCTTCAACCGGCGCTTGCACGATCTCTGCGATGTCGGACATGGTGATCTGGTTTACAGGTGAATGGTTTTACCAGTAATTTAAACATTATCTTTTAAAAATCGGTATCCAGCCATTTAATGGCCCACCAGTTTTGTTTGCCAAAAAAATGTTCCAGCAACTGCGTGGTTACTTTTAACCCGTTCTCGCTGTTGGTAAAATAAACCAGGCTTTGCTTTTTGCCGGGAAAGGCCATAAAGAAACATTTGAAATCATCATTATCGCCCCAGTGCCAAATGGCTTTGCCCAGTTCGTTCTGCTGTATGCCAATGCCCAGTCCCCAGAAGATATGATCGGCTGCATTGGAAACACTACGGTTAGCCGGCTTTACACTCACGGTATCATTCAGCATCATTTGATAAGTTGTTGCAGAAAGGCCGGTACCATTCATTACTGCCTGTAAGAATTTTGTATAATCGGTAGCAGTTGTTAATAAAGAATAAGCGCCGGCAGGCAGAAAGAACTCCGCTCTTCCGGTTACCTGTTCTTCTTTATCATGTCCATATACCGCATTTTTTTCAAAGCCCGGTTGCCATATAAAACTACTGGATCGCATTTGTAAGGGAGCGAAAACTTCCTGCTGTGCTATTTGCTGCAGCGATTGTTTCAGCAGATTCTGTATCGTGAATTGCAGGAACATAAAGCCTTCGCCGGAATAGCCCCAGTTGCTGCCGGGTGTGCTTTTAGTTTTTAAGGCAGAGTTGATCCATGTTTTAGACAAAGGATTACCAGCCCAGTTAGGCAGGCCGGATAAATGGTGCAGTACCATCCTTGCAGTGATCTTTTGTGCCGCGGTATCATTTTTTATTCTTTCATAGGTATAATAATGATAGAGCGGTGTATCGAGTGAAAGGATATGCCTGTCGTACAGTTTTAAGCTGATATAAGCCAGCACCACTTTACTTAAAGATGCCGCCTGGAAAATGCTGGCCGAATTGATAAGCGCTTTTTCGCCGGCTTTTTGTTTGCCATAATTAAAAGCCTGCTGTTTACCATTATCGCTGTACAGCAATTGTACGCCGGTAACTTTTGCATTTTTAAAGATGCTGTCTAAATTCTTTTGCTGGCCATTAGAAAAAAATGGTACCAGTAAAAACAGGTAAATAAGGAATGATCTCATGGATGAGGCAGGTAGTAAAATTTAAAAAAGGAATTTAATTTTTCATCACCAGTTTATAAATATAGGCTTTCTTTAAATGTTCCAGGCAGGCTGCTGTTTGCTGCTGAGGCGTTTTGTTGTTAAGGTCGTACACATTCAGCAGTACTTCTTTGCCGAATATTTTTATTACTGGTTTAAGGTATTCGAAGTTGTAATATTTTTCTTTTTTAATGAGGATGTTTTGCTCCGCCTGCACAAATTGTTCTTTGATCTGCCGGGGAGTGTACAGGTGCAGCCAGGTATTGTACAGTTGCCCTGATAGTTCGGTAGTAGCTGCGAATGGATTGAATAGAGGTGGCATCAACGTATCGATTGCCCTGGTGTAATCGCCCAATCCTGCATAGCATGCTGCGTACAGGCGTTGCTGTTGTATAAAAGCTTCTGCACGGGCATTGCCACATTGGTAACGTGGTACGAATGTATATTTAGCCAGGTCGATGTAGTTGATGGCCGTGCAGAAATCATTGCGGGCTATATAGATCTCCGCAATATGTATTGCAGCCTGGTTCTTGAAATATAACGCACTCATACTGTCTGCTAATGGCAGCTGCAATGATCGTTCGTATAATTGAATGGCAGAATCCGGCTTGTTATGTTGTTTGAGTATGTCTGCCAAAAAATAAAATGCTGCAGAGCGATAATTGCCAGCAGGGTTTTCGTTGAGATAAGTGCGTAATTTCTTTTCAGCATTGGCAACACTTGCTTCGTTGCCGGGATTGTATGAAACAAGGGAGTAAAAACTTTCTTCAGCTGTTGGTTGCTGTGCTTTTGCAAACAGCAGGGGCAATAAAAGCAGGAGCGTGGTAATATACTTCATAGCACCGGTTTGTATAAAGTAACAAAAATTCCGGCTAAGGAAGAAGCGCTTTGCAAATTTTCACATTGTTTTAATACGGCTTATTTTCTTAGGATAACGGCAACAGATCTTACAATGAGCTGATATAGGTTTTCCAGTTGTTCAGCAATTCGTTTTCCGTAATGCCCAATGCAGCTAGTATATCCTTCTTTTTATTGAAGGGAAGCAGCTGCAGTAATTTATTTCTTCCATACTTGACATCAATATACTTTACCACGGAGCCGGAAATGCCGTACTTCAATTTGCCGGTCCAGAATAAGTCCAGTGTAGCGGGAACGGTATTGGCGGTAATGGCTTTTTGTACTTCTGCAATACGGGCAGCATCGCACTGGCCTGAGGCATAAGTGGCCAACCCTTCCACAAACCAGTCGATATTGGTTACATCACTAAAATCGGGACTTGCATTTATTTGTCCGTGAAATACATGTACCAGTTCATGAGTGATCACCTGTTGTGTTTTATTTGTCTCACTATAGCGATGCTCGCAGGCTTCTTTGTCCCAGGTGATGGGGGAGATAATGTCCAGCCGGTTGGATACACCACTGGCCACCATCCAGCATTCCGACTTGAATTCAGGCATCTTCCAATCGTGCTGCCAGGTGCTGTCGATTGAATGCCGGTTGGGATGCACGTATACAGCGAATGTATTTTTAAATGCAGCGCCGAAAAATGTTTTTACTTCTCGGATGCCGGTTATAATAAACTGGTTGTAGGTTTTTGTATTGTTTTTATCTGCAGCAGTATAATGGTATTGATAGTTCCTGTTCTTTTCTGTAAGCCAGTTATCACTATCCATATCCCAACTGCTGAGTACCAGCATTGCTGCAACGGATATTACCAGGTATTTTGTTTGTTTGTTCATGGAAGCTTTGCCGGATGAATTGTTGCATCCAGTGCTACCTAAAGAAACAGCATTTTTTCAAGGAGCAAAAGCAAATAATGTATATGGCGTATTTTATTGAGCCAGCGGTATCTTACTCTGTTATCCAGGTAGTTTTTTCTTCCACTGCAGTTCTTTTAGAACCGGGTGAAGGAATGGCCACATGGCCGATATAAAAAAAGCCCAGCAGTTTATCCTCTTCTCCCAAACCAAAAAATGATTTTGCTTCTTCTGCATAAGTGATGCCACCGGTGGTCCAGTAACCGCCGAGCCCGTAAGCGCTCACGGATAAATAAATATTCTGCACGGCACAGGCCACTGCTTCTATCTCTTCAATTTCGGGTATGCGTTTGGTACTGCTTCGTTTCATGCCCAGCGCAATGATATGCGATGCCAGTAAGGGCTGCTGCTGCAACTTGATATATTTGCCTTCATTGAAAGAGGAACCTGCTGTTGTTTTGTACAACTCCGACTGGAATGCTGCGAAGGTTTGTAATCCTTTGCCGGAAAAAACGGTGAACTGCCAGGGCTCGGTCTGTGCATGATTGGGCGCCCAGGTGGCATTGGTGAGTATCTCTTTTATTATTGCATCTTCCACGGGTTTGCCGGTTACAAATTGTGCAGGGAAAACGGAACGCCTTGTTCTTACCAGTTCATTAAAATCCTGTACTGTTATCATATTCAATCTTATTTATGCAAAAATACAATGCTGCTATTGCAGTGCCATGCAGTATAAGAAAATTGTTTTTCGTTATAAGGAAAAATAAGGCTATTTCTTTTTGGCGACTTTCTTTTTTGTTGCTGCAGTTTTTGTCTTCGTGGTTTTTTTAGCGTTGACAGGCCTCACATGTTTCGGCTGATAGATACCGAGTTTACCGCCACCGGGCAGGGTGATATAGGTAATGCTGCCCCAGCGTTGCTCATCGATCTTTGTGCAGGTGACCTGGTGTTTTTTCATTAGCTGCAGGAACGCTTTGATATCGTCGCAGATCAAATACAGTTCGTGTAAACCATTTTCTGTAGAAGGATGTATCGCTACTTCCGAAGGGGGCAGCGCAAAAATTAGCCAGCCGTGCCCCACGTCTACATGGGGAAATTGCAAAACGTTTTTAAAAAAATCTATATCCGCTTTTGTATCTGTGCTATAAATGATGGAATGTGCTCCGGTGATCATACAACAATTATTTAAGGATGAAAGAATGCTGTGTAAAAACTATTCTGAAGATACAGATTGCTTTGGAAGAGCCCTCAAAAAAATAGCTGTACCTTTGCAGGCTATCAGCCGGGTTATCGCTCCCCGCAAGGGGTGAGGAAAGTCCGGACAGCGTAGGGCAACACACCGGTTAACGGCCGGTCTCGTCTGGCCTAAGGCTAGACTGGAAGAAAGTGCCACAGAAAATTACCGTCTCGCCCAAGGCGAGATAAGGGTGAAAACGTGAGGTAAGAGCTCACGGGTTTTTGCAGTAATGTATCAACCGGGTAAACCTTGTGTGCTGTAATGCCACGTATACCAGTGTTGGAGGGCGGCTCGCCCGAATCCCGTTTCGGCGGGATACACTGGAGGGTAGGCAGCAAGATTGTAACAGTAATGTTGCAGCCAGATAAATGATGACCGTCCCGCCTTTGGCGAGATACAGAATCCGGCTTACAGGCTGATAGTTTTTTAAAAGATTGAGGCCTCCAGCTTTTAGCTGGAGGCCTTTTTATTAGTAACTTTTTATTTTAGGTACATCGTAGATGGTATTGGTTGCCGGTGGGTGATCGATACAATCCACGAGCGCCCTGATCATTTGCCGAATGGTAACCGTATCCAGGTATATGGCTGCCTGTTTTTTGGATGGAAATAATTTCATCACAGCAAACAATGGTTTTAATAATACCGGCCACCAGTGGCCCGGTCCCAGTACATACCAGGGACGTATAAACGAAGTTGTGAAAGGTTGCTGCGACAATATTGCTTCGCCTTCGGCACGTACCTGCTGAAAATCCTTCATGATATTAGTAGGATACATGGATACACTGAGGTAAACAAAATGCTGTATACCTGCATGTGCAGCGGCTTTTGCGGCCTGCAGCACCGATACCCGGTCGATATTTTTAAACTGTTCTTTTTTGGCAGGAGAGGGATGTGCCACACCGATCAAATGCACGAATATGGTTGCGGGTGCAATATGTTCCTGGTAGCTAACTGCATTCAGTGCATTACCAACAATTACTTCACAACCTGCTGGTAACTTATGTTCTGATCCTTGCCTAACTATTGCCCGTACACTATAATTGCCCTGCTGTAATAATGCTTTAATGAGCCTGGTGCCGATATAGCCCGTACCTCCTGTAATAAAAACGGTTTGCATGCTGCTTTTTTTCGCCCTTATAATTTACCGCCGTCCACATCTTTTATAAAACTGATGAGGCCGGGGAAATAGTGCTTCTGATCGTCATACATATCCATGTGGCTGCCGTTGGGGCAAAGCAGGAACCTGCCGTGTTGCACCTGTGTGCTCATCCATTTCATGTGTTCAGGATCCATGGTATCAAATGTGCCACCAATGGTCAATGTTGGCACTTTTATTTGTGGCAATTGTTTTTTTATATCCCAGTTGATAAGATTACCGCCAATCCCGAATTCGCTGGGGCCCTGCATGGTGACGTACAGCGATTGGTTCATTTTTGCAAGGGAACGTGTTACCGGTTCGGGCCACTGCTCAATGGGTATGCGGCAGATATGTTTGGCATAAAAATGCGGCATCAGCAGTTCCATGTATTTGGGATTCTCAAAATCGCCTTTCTTTTCTATCTGACGGATAGTGTCCAGTATCTTCGGATCGAACTGCGGCGCCAGTACTTCCTGTGCATACTTACCGTATTCGGGACAACTGCTCATCATATTGCTGATGATAAGCCCTTTTAAATTATCCTGGTATTTTAATGCGTATTGCATGGCCAGTATACCGCCCCAGCTATGCCCTAATAAATAAAAATTATCCTTGGTAAGATTCAATGCCTTGCGTACCTGCTCCACTTCTTCCACAAATCTTGACAGGTCCCACATGCTGGTATCTTTGGGATTATCCGAAAGGCCACAGCCGAGCTGATCGTAATAAATGAATTCGATATCCTGTTGCGGTAAAAAACTTTCAAAGCATTCAAAGTATTCGTGCGTAGCGCCGGGACCACCGTTCAGCAACAGCAATTTTATTTTTGGATTATTACCCAGCGTTTTTGTCCAGATGTTGAATTTGCCTTTGGGTGTTTCGATGGGGATTATTTTAATGCCACCGGTCTGTACTTCGTTATAGATGGTAGTGTCTGTTGCAGCAGCGGCAGTGCTGTTTGTTTTGCTATCGTTATTGCAGGAAATAAAAATTGCAATGATAATAACAGGGAAAAGAAATTTCATGCGCAGTTGGTTTGATAAATTATAAAATGGCTGTTGCAGACAGCAACAGCCATTGCTGATGATGAGTTTAATTTGATTTTGCCATCATGGCTTCCACCATTTCGGCAGTGGGGCCATAGATGTTGGGCTGCATGGCGCCCATTGGGCGGTAATAAGTAGATAACTGGCCGCGGTGATGGATGATATCGAACAAAAATGTCCAGCACATTTTACCCAGGGGGTATTCAAACAGTTTATTGCCGAACACATTCATGGGGATCACTTTTTCTTCCCAGGTTTTTTCATCCACTGCTTCTATCAAAGCGACCAGCCGGTTAGTCTCCTGTTCAAAAACATCGATGGCTTTTTCTGTAGAAGGATAATCTGCCATTACGCGGTGGTTGATCACGCCGGTTTCCACGCCTTCAACCAGGTCCTCCACATGCGATACAAAATGATCCACCAGTTGTTTGGCGGTGCGGTTCTTTTCTGCCGGTTTGTAACCCAGTTTTGCCGCTTCGGGCAATGCTTTTAATGCAGTAAGGGTGGGGGCCAGTTCCGACCGCCAGCATTCCAGGAAAAATTCTTTGTTGGTCATAACGATGATTTTTAGTTTTTTTAAATAATGCTATGGTTTACAGGACAGGCAGGCGTTTTGCAAAGGCAGGGATACAGCAAACAATGTACATACACTTAAAACTAAAGAATGGATTTATAAATTCCTATATTTTGAGGATATATTTTGGTTAAGTAGAGGAAAGGTATTGCGGGATAGCCGCCTGCGGCGGCTTTGGAGGAACGTGGATTTTTAGGATGGTGATGATGTGTGAGGATCTATTTTCGCCACCGTCTTGGTACTGAGCGATGTGGAAGTATGACAAACGGCATATGAAACTCCTTATTACTAAGGCTGCTTACAATTAAAGGAAGTTGACGTTTGTTGCAAAGAATATTGCAGACGTAGGCACCTGCGGTGCCTGATATGTGAACGCGGATTTTTAGGATGGTGATGATGTGTTAGGATCTATTTATGTAAATTACGATAGAGTATGTAGCTTTTACCGTAATCTTTAAAATTATGCTATTACGATCTGTTATTTTATTATGCTTGTTAATAGAGAGCGCCGGTTTTGTTAATGGGGCAGGATGGTATGGCATATGGAAATATGATGAAGATAAAAATATAACCCTGCAAAACATGTATGCTTACAATGATATTGATTTTGATATTCACAACATTTCTACAATAAAAAATGAAGGATGTTGGTTAATTGGATTTGCTGAAGATAGTCTACAGCTAAAAAAAATGAATGTTGTAAGGGATTCTTTAAAGAACGGCCTGTTTACTTTTGAATTTCCTGGAATCAATCAGCTTAGCTGGTCTTTGTTTCAACGATTCCCTAACGGGAGGTGGTTAGAGTATATAAAAAAGAAAGACACCGCATTTACACAATTTGAAATTCAGAAAGAAAATACGTTCGAGGGAAAAATATTTCAATATAACCGGAATAAATTAATGATCAGTTTTTATTCCTATAAAAGGAGTATGTTAAATGGCGCTTTTGCAACATATTTTGATAACGGGAGTTTATTGTCCTTAGGATCTTTTAAAGACGACCAATTTGACGAGCTCTGTATTTTCACAAAAGACCAAAAACTAAGCAGAGCCTATTCTTTTCTAAATAAATTTGAGAAGATATGGTCGAAAAATGGAAACTTGATGCAATTTGTTCAGATAAATACTTCCAGAGAACGGGATGGGATAGTAAAAGAATGGTATGAAAATGGAAAGCTAAAATACGAAGGGAGATACAGGAATGGTAAACAAGATGGCAAATGGATCTTTTATAAAAAAGATGGCAGTGTATCTAAAGTTGAGAATTTTCCTTCGCCATAGATATTAATACCAGGTATAGGCGTATAGAACTCCCTATTACTAAGGCTGCTTAAAATTAAAGGAAGTTATCCTTTATTGCAAAGAATATTGCAGGCGTAGCCACCTGCGGTGCCTGGTGTGGGAACGCGGATTTTTAGGAGGGTAATGATGTGTTATGATCTATCAGAGTAAATCATAATGATCTTTATGATCAGCGTTCCGGTGTGCATCGCCGAAGGCGATGAAGCTTCATGGTCATTCCGGTTTTGACACACTCTGCTTCCTTTAATAAATGATAAAATAAACAAAAGAGGAGACCTCAACGATCTCCTCCTGTAATTTATATTATACACGGGTTAGTTGTCGCTATCGTCCTGCTCGGCATTGGGAAAAAACTCCCAGCAGTCATCAAAGTATTGCGAGGATGAGGCGCCGGTGGTGAGGAATCCGCGGCCGCCCACTACAAAGCCAATAGCACCTTCACGTAAGGTTCCTTCAAAACTTGTTTTTTGCGACCATTGGTCATTGACAAAATCATATTGCCAGGTAGTGCTGGGATTACCGCCACTGCCGGTAGCCAGGTAGGCCCGGTCGTTCATCACCAATACCGCGGCATTGCTGCGGGTGATATTGGTGCCGTAATCATCATCGTACTCTTCGTCATCATTGTAAGAAATGATCTTTCTCTTGGAAGCCCAGGAATCTGTGGAGGGATCATATATCCACAGGTCATCCACATAACTGCCGTTATTCGTTCCCGTTATAACATAGGCTTTGCTGTTGTATACAAATGCAATGGCATCTCTGCGTTTGTCGCCGGTAAGACTTGCTTTTTGGGTCCAGCTGTCACTGGCAGGATCGTATTCCCAGAGATCTTTCAGGTAATTGCCATTGTAGCCCGAGCAGATATAACCCTTGCCGCCAATGGAAAAGGCCACGGCGCTGGTGCGTATACCGCCATCAAAATCCTTCAGCTGCCGCCAGCTGTCTGTAATGCTGTTGTATTCCCACACATCGCCCAGGTAACGGATGCCGTCAAAACCGGTAGCCACATAGGCTTTATCGCCAATTGCAAATGCTACTGCACTGGTGCGGAGTGTACCGGGAAAAGCCGCTTTCCTGTACCAGGTACCGGTGGAGGGTTCAAACTGCCACACATCACTTAAGCGATCATTGCCATCGGTACCGCCACCGATATAGAAATGATCATTGATGATAAAGCTGAAGGCATCGGTTCGTCCTACACCTTCCATTTCCGAACTCCTTTTCCAGTTACCAACAAGGTCATCGGAATCATCGGATTTTTTACAAGACACAAAGAACAATAGTGATACAGCGACCAATATCTGGATGGGGCTGATTTTTTTTTCCATAATAAGGATGTTTAAAAGTTAGCAATGGATGCTGCAACGAAGCATTAAAATTGTGCCACGGCGTTTTAAAAAACTTGTTAAAATAGCCTGGCAGGACAGATCAGCGGCTGAACAGGAAAAATGCTTGTGTCGGCTGAAACCCGCATGAATACTGGATTTTTTTAACTTTTTATCCGCAGCTTTTTTTATATGTTTGCTGTCTTGGTTTTTTGTATACAGTTATAACAGGCTGAAGGGTACATGAACGCTGCAACGAAGCGATGTATCCTGAAGCCTGTTTTTTTATTAGAGAGGTACTGCTAAATGGCTGCTATAACAGCATAGGGTGTACGTAAAATATAGTGGCCATGCACTGAGAATCAATATTGTGATAAGGCTGTAAGTAATACGGCTTTGCATAGAGTTAATTTGCTTTTCGCTTGCTGTTAGCCGTGAAGGAGGGTTCGGTGGGAGTCCTGTATGTGTCCCGTTAAGATCCTGTAAATGTCCGGTTAAAGTCCCGTAAATGTCCCGTGAGTGTTCTATGATAATCCTTTGTTAGTGATGGTAGTAGGTATAGTGGATGTATTCATTTTTATCGGGTATGTTTTAATGATGGCGGCATGCGCCGGTTGTTAATAATAAGACGGTGGCGGGGAGGAAGAGGGTTGCATTTTATTTGGATATTGTTTTATGATGGAGGGATACGCCGTTTGTCGGATCCAAGACGGCGGCGAGTGGAGTACGCCGTTTGTTGAAACCAAGACGGCGGCGAAGCATGAAGCGAAGTTGCTTATACACTAAAAAAATGCATACCGCAAACAATCGTGTTTTTGGTATGCATTGTATTAAATGTGAGATCCGTTTTTATTTAGTATACCTGGCTTTTGTGGTCATATCACCTCTTGGAGATGAAGATTGTGTTACAACAGATAATTCACCTTCTTTGGTAAGTGTCCAGGTCTCTGTTGATTTGAATTCATTGGTTTGGCCATCTCTTTCAAAAAGCGTGCTGTTGCTGATGATGAGTGTTTGTCCATCATCCGACCATTTTGCGGTGGATTTTCTTTTAGAGCCACCAAAGCCTTCTGATTCGGTTACTTTACCATCAAAAGTCAATGTGATCGTTGTAGTCCTGGGATCGCCGCCATTAAAACCGGGTGTTGTTCTTGCTATTGTGATAGCATTGTCTTTTTGCTCTGCTTTTATTGCAGTGGCTGCAAAGTTTTTAAAATCTCCGAGCTCACTTTTTGATTCGTTCAATTTCCAGTCGCCGGAAAAATTTGCTTTGTCGGCATTCCATGAAAATGAGCACAGCATTACTGCCGGCAGTAATAATAGATAAAGCGCTTTTTTTGAAAAGGAAAGTTTCATATACATTAGTTTTTAGGGATTAAATGTAAATGAAAAAATTTGATTTTTATGAATCACTTGCAGGGCAAGAGGGAAATAAACAGGAGCGCTGTGCTTAAAATTATTTTTAAGTTATCATTCAACTTTGTTTTACCCTGGTTCAATAAAGAAAATGACCTTTTCGCAATGCGTTTTTACAATATTAAGAAGAAGATTGTTTTTCTTGAAAACCAAGTTGCAATTATTGGTGGTTGTATGGAATAGGTTGAGTGGGTACGCCGTTTGTTGTACTTCGACAAAGCTCAGTACCAAGACGGCGGCGAAAAAATTGGGTTGCAATTATTGGGAGGTTGTGTGGAATAGGATGAGTGTATACGCCGTTTGTTGAAACCAAGACGGCGGCGGCGGACGGGGCAAAGAAAAAAAGCAGGGAAAACCTGCTTTTACGTTTTACATAAGGATCAATTTTTTATGGTATTGAGCATGCTGTTATAAAACCGCTGGAGCAGGCGCATATTTTGTGTTATGATCTCTGCCTGGGCTGCAAGGCCATCGGTAAACTGCACTTGTTTTTTATAATTGGTCTGTAGCTTGTTTGGCAAGATCACTCTTGCAAGATAGCCGCTGTCGGTGGTGATATTGGAAATGAAATCGATCCTTCCCCGTACGTATCCATATTCCTGGAAAGGGTAGGCGGCAAATTTTAATTGTACTTCCTGGCCAATATGCACTTTTCCAAAATTGGTTTGAGGTATATGGATCTCTGCATAATAAGATGCGTTGCCGGGATTCACAAAACATATTACCCGGTTGTTTTCCAGCTGTTGGTTTTCTTGCAGGAAGCTGGCAAATGCTACCACGCCATCAACTGGTGCGGTTAAAATATATTTCTTTTTCCATTCTTCCAGTTCGCTTTTGAAAGTATTTAATGACTGGATGAAAATATTTTTTTGTTGTGCCACCTGGTTATCCAGTTCCAGTATCTCTTTTTGTTTTTCATTTTGTGTGTTCTCATTACTGAGCAGGTTGCTGCTGATCTGTGGCAGGGATATTTTTTTATTCAGCAGTTTACTTTCCTCGTTGCGGTAATCGAAAGCGGATATCACGCCGTCTGTTTTCAATTGTTTGTTGGCATCAAATGTTTGCTGTGTTAGATCAAGATCCTTCTCCAGGATTTCTTTTTGCTGTTCCAGTGCCGAATGCTGCCGCTGCAGGTTCATCATATCTTTCTGCAACATATTTTTTTTGTGCAGATAAAAACCGCTGCTGAGGTAATCGCAGAATTGGCGCAACTGCTGCATGAATGTTTGGTATTGCGGTTGTAATTCGCCCAATTGCTGGTGAATGTCGGTAAGATAGGGCAGCGCTTTTTCGGGTGCGTTGTTATCAAGATGATACCGAAGGTTGTCAATTTCCTGGTCCAGTGCGATCACTTCTTCAGGATCGGCAATACTTTCCATGAAGGCGAGTACTGTTCCTTTTTTGACGAATGTATTTTCTTTTACAAAGAGCCGGACCAGTTTTCCCGCTATGAGTGTTTTAACTTCTTTGGGCGCATTCAGGGAGGTGAGCTTTGCTTTTGTAAGAACAGTGTCCGGGTAGCTTATCAGCCAGCAGGCAGCGATCATCAGCAGCAATACCACCAGGAAAATACTGGTACCCCGCCTGGTAATAAAGCCCGGCCGGTTGGATATGATTTCCTGTATCAAGGAATCCTGCAGTTCTTCCTTTGTTGCTGTAATGCTTATTTGCTCACTGTTATGTGTAGACGTAATATGATGCCTATTGACTGGCATATAGTTATTTTTAATTGCCCATTTCAAGTTGATTGCGCACGAGTTCAAAATAATTTTTCTTTCTCCTGGCCAATTGCTCATGCGTTCCTTCTTCTATGATCTCACCTTTGTCCAGCACCACGATCTTATCGGCGTTCTTTACCGTACTTAAGCGGTGCGCTACCACCACCACTGTTTTGCCTTTAAAGAATTCCTGCAATTGTTCCATAATGAGTTTTTCATTATTGGCATCCAGGGCGTTGGTTGCTTCATCAAAAAAAAGGTATTCGGGATTTTTGTATACGGCACGGGCTATTAAAATGCGCTGTCTTTGCCCGGCACTGATGCCATTACCTTCGGCGCCTATTTTTGTCTGGAACCCCAGCGGCAACGATTCTATGAAGGAGAGTATATTAGCCACTTTGCAGGCATGCAGTAATTTTTTGTGATCGGTCACTTCGTCACTTACCGCAATGTTTTTGGCAATGGTATCGCTGAAGATAAAGCCATCCTGCATTACCGTACCGCAATTGTGCCGCCAGTATTTGGGGCTGATATGTTGCAGGCTGCTGTCGCCTATTTTTAAACTGCCCTTATAACCACTGTAAAATTGCAGCAGTAATTTTAACAGTGTTGTTTTACCACTGCCACTCATACCTACTATGGCGGTGACCTTGCCCTCGGGTATCACGAGATCTAAATTTTTTAATACCGGTTCATTACCTGCACCGGCGTAAGTGAAAGAAAGATCATTGATATGGATAGATCTGTCCTGTGGTAAATGCGTGATGAAAGTTTTTTCTGCCGGTTCTTCTTCTTCCAGTTGATGGATCTCATTGAGCCGCTCCAGGCTTATCCGTGCATCCTGTGCCTGTTGCACAAAACTGATCAATTGTTCTATAGGGCTGTTAAGCTGACCGATGATGGATTGTATAGCCATCATAGCGCCCAATGTCAACTGACCATCGAGCACTGCTTTGGCAACAAAAAATGTAATGAGCATGTTTTTTCCTTCATTGATAAATAATGCCCCGGCCTGCTGGTATTGACTTAGTGAAAGGTTTTTAAAGCTGAGATTAAATATGGATGCCTGTACATTTTCCCATTCCCATCGACGCAGGTGCTCTGCATTGTTCAGTTTTATATCCTGCATGCCCTGTATCATCTGCATGGTAATACCATTTTCTTTTGCAGAGAGGTCGAAGGTTTTATAATTGAGGTTGCGGCGGTATTTTAAAAACAGTTTTATCCAGGAAAAATATATAATGCTGCCGATACAGAAAATGAAAAAGATTCTCCAGTCGTACATTAAAAGCACAATCGAGAACATCACGAGGTTGATGCAAGAAAACAATACGTTCAATGTTGACCCGGTGAGAAAGGATTCTATTTTACGGTGATCGCCTATGCGCTGTAAAATATCCCCGGTCATTTTGGTATCAAAAAATGAGAGTGGCAGGCGCATCAGTTTTATCCAGAAGAAAGATAATAAGGAAAGGTTGATCCGGGTACTGATAAATAACAATATGCGGCTTCGGATAAATTCTACAACCGTTCTGCCAAAGAACAGCATGAACTGAGCAATCAAAACAATATAGATGAATTGGAGGTTGTGCGTATTGATGCCGGTATCAACTATGCTTTGTGTAAGAAAGGGGAGTACCAATTGCAACAGGCTGCCGATGCCCAGGCCCATGAATACCTGCACAATGTATTTTTTATGCCGTGTAAGCTGCTGTAACAATATGCTCCATCCCAGTTTTTTATCTTTATCACCTTCCTGTTTATAGAATGCGGCTGTTGGTTCCAGCAACAGGGCAATGCCCGTTTGTTCGCTGTTGTTTTTATTACTGCTCCATTTTTTTAAAAAACTCTCTTTACTGCATTCGATGATCCCGGTGGCTGGGTCTGCTATAATAATTTTTTTAAGGGTTGAAGAGGGAGTTACCACCACGAAATGGTCCTGTCCCCAATGTACAATGCAGGGCAGCTTTGTTGCTTTAATTAATTGCTCAAAATTCAATTTTACGCCTGCTGTATGGTATCCTATGTTCTCTGCCGCTTCGCTGATGCCTAATAGTGATACACCTTCTTTACTGAAACCGCTTTTTTGCCGCAGGTTGTCCAGCGAAAAATGCCGTCCGTAATATTTACTGATCATGCGCAGGCAGGATGGCCCGCAATCCATGGTATCGTGCTGCTTATAAAATGGGAAGGTTGGCATCGGGAAATGTTTCTTTGTTCAATAAGGATCAAAAAAGTAAAACCTGGTTTGAGTAATACAAACCAGGTTTTACTGGCCTGCAATTGTTTTTCCTATGAAGGATTCATGCAGGTGCAGGATGCAGGCCAAGGTGGATTGTACATGCATCCCATCGCATCTACCTGAAGTGTTTCAGGGTCGCAATTAGGCACTGCAATGGCAATTGGGGTTGTGCATTCGCCACCAGATGCAGCTGCGCAACACCTGAAAAGGCATCCATTGGGTAATTTATACCCTCCTTTTACATTTTTCATTTCTTCTTTGGACAACAGTGTGCCCAAATCTTTATATTTCATTAACATAGCTTACGACAGTTTTATAACATACAAAAGCTGCCAAAAACTTTAATTTTTAATTTGCCTACTCTGTTATAAAGGTTTTCGGCTTCGCCTTCTTTTTGGCCAAAAGAATTTTAAAAGAAGTGGTTTAATTCGTTGATGCTGTAGTTTTCGGGTAATATCTTTTCATTTACAAAAAGGGTGGGTGTGTACATTATAGAAGAGGCTTTGCACCATTTAGTCATGGCTTCTACTTTTGCGTCCTGCATTTTCAGTTCGCCGTTCATGGGATATTTTGCAGCGAATGAAGGATAATCTTTTTGTGGTGCCAGGTACCAATCATCCAGCGCCTGCTGTGTTTGCTGCGCATTTCCTTTGGCAGCAATTGCCAACAAATGTTTCACCACAATGGCTGCTTTATCCTGTTCATTATTAGCGGCGGTAAAAATGATCTTGATCTTTACATCATCATTGCGATGCAATATTTCTTCCAGTGCCGGGTGGGCTTTTGCACATGGACCGCAGTAGGGGTTGCATACTTTAATGATGGTTTGCGTAGCAGCTGGATTGCCGAGTGTTATACCAATATCCTGGTAGCCGGGTGCCGCAGTTTCTTCCTGGTTCAGCAGGCCCTGGAATACACTGGGATTATAGAAAAGTCGCTTATAAGCGGATTGATAATCTGCCCGTGCTTTTAGCCGAAGCCATACGGGTTTAATAATATACCATGCGGTAATGGGTACAAGGGTGGCTGTAAGCATGTTAACAGCGATCGCTCCTGAAATTGGTGGCAATGCCGGGTGTTGCCAAAAGTTAACCATACTCCAGGTTAGCTCCAGTAACAGTATCGCCTGTACGCTGAGGCATAAAGTACACCATTGTTTTACGATCTTCCATTGGTAATAAAGACTGAAGGGGATATAAGTTGCCGCAACGCAATTGGCAACCGCCAGCCAGGATATTTTTGCTGCATAGGAAATACCTGGCAACAGCAAAAACAATGTAGACCCCATAAAATAAAAAAAGCCCAGTTCGCCCCAACTGATGCCTGATATTTTTGCAGCCTTGCTATTTAACACCGCATCACAATTGGTGCGTGTGCCGCCTGTACAGACGCTTTTTACAAACTGGTTGCTTTTGTCGATATCGTATACCAGCAGCAAAGCAGTTACAGCAATACCTGAAAGTTTTAGCAACAAAATAGCTGTTGCCGAAAATGCAGCAGCACCTGTTGAAAATAAAAAACTGCCGATGAGTAAACCAACAATTAAAATGGCGCTCAGTACCAGTCTTGTTTTTGCTGCGCTTGCTTTTTTCTCGTCCATTAAATGCTTTTCATAATCCGGTTCACCGCTTTTATCAGACCGCTCTGCAACAAACACGATCTTTTCCCATTTCTCTATGAATTTTTCACGGTTCATAGTACGGGATCTGTTGGTACTGGATATATAACTGATCTGCCCTGCACTAATGCCTGTTACCAATACAAAATCCTTTTCATCGTCTTCCAGTTTCATGTAGGCCACAAAGGGTGTTTCCATTTCATCCAGTCTTGTCGGGTCTATGCGGAAAGACTGGTTGGGAATATTTAATTTATCAAATACATCATTCAGGCTGTAAAGCGTTGGATAGTAAGGATTTTCTTCGATGCGCTTTTGCAATGTTTTTTTTGTGACGGGTATGGACAGGTGTTGTACATATTGGTAGGCAGTCTGTGATAACCTGCTCGAAATTGGCTGAAGCATACAATTAATTTTTCGGTTGATAAGGAATGACTGTTGCAGTGCTAAAATAGATTTTTACAAAAGGCAGGTTGCGTGACAATGACCATTGCACTGCCTGTTTTTATCAACTGCATGGTTTTAACAATAATTGCAGGACTGGTTTTATAAATTTTGCCTGCTACATAGGGTAATATTATTTATATTGTGTTGGTATGCGCTTTTTAAACCAAACTCTTATGAAGTGTTGCCTTTTTGTACTGTGTATATTAACCAGTTACATCAGCCAGGCACAGCCCGGCAGCCTGCAGGAACTTATTGCCAGGGCCAAAACAGAAAAAGATACCACCCAGGTAAATACATTGATAGATATTGCTGCCACTTACAGCTACAATGGGGCGCATGACAGTTCGGATTATTATACCCAACAGATACTGGAAAAATCCACACAGCTCAATTACCCAAAGGGTATTTGTATGGCCTATAATGCCTGGGCAACGAGTTATATGGTACAGGGCAACTACGATAAATCGCTGGCTGAATATTTTAAAGCCCTTGACATTGCGGAAAAGAACGGGCTGGAACAGGCTGAGATCATTATGACGATGAATATTGCAACGGTATATACTTTCCAGGAAGAATTCAATAATGCCATTCCTCTTTTGAAAAAAGTGTACAACTATGTTTTTAATAAAAAACACAATATCATGCGCTCTGCAGGTGTAGCCACCAATATTGGTGTTTGTTTTCAGCACCTGGGCCGGATGGATTCTGCAAGGGCTTATTTTGATCGTGGCCTTGAACTGGAAGCTGCAATTGATACTGCCGGCTTTACAGAAACCAAGTGGGCGGAGTACGAATTGCTGAAAGGAAGTTCTCTGCCTAAAACAGCAGATTTTTATGTTGGTATTGGTAATCCCCGAAAAGCACTGGACCTGATACTTCCTTTTTGGAACGACATAAAAAAAGGCGATGATAAGGAGGGGCAGTTGTCTGTTTTAACAGTATTGGGTAAATCGTACCTGGCCATTGATAAATACGACAGCGTGATCTATTACAGCAATATTGGCCTGGGGCTTAATATGGCTGAACAGATCCCAGAGTCGGTAAAGGATATTTATTTCAACATTGCTTCGGCGTATAATAAGACCGGGCATTTTAAAGAAGCTTTTGAAAGCCAGCTGCGTTTTCAGCAACTGAATGATTCTATTTACAACAAAGAAAAGTTCAGGTCCATTAAGAATATGCAGGTGAAGTATGAAACGGAGAAGAAAGAACAACAGATACTTTCATTGAATAAAGAAAAAAAAGACCAGTTTATCATTATAGGAATCTCGATCGCTGCTTTTTTAATTGCGCTGGTGCTTTTGCTTTTTGTACTCCGTTCTAAAAGGTTTCAGAAAGAATTATTCCGCAACGAAAAGCTGTTGCAGAATAATGAGCTGGAGCGAAAGATGACCGAGCTGGAACAAACCGCCCTGCGGGCGCAGATGAACCCGCATTTTATTTTTAACTGCCTCAATTCTGTGCAGCGTTTTGTTATTAAAGGAGATATTGAAGGAGTGAATACTTACCTCGCCACTTTTGCAGGATTGATACGACAGACGCTGGAAAATTCCGGAAAGAAATGGATCGTGCTTAAAGATGAGATACAATACCTGCAATCTTATTTAGGAGTGGAGCAAATGCGTGGAAATACTATTTTTCAATACCAGGTTACTGTTGATCCGGCGCTGGATACCAGTATGGTACTGGTACCGGGCATGATCATTCAGCCCTTTGTGGAAAATGCTATTAATCATGGCATGTCCGGCAAAGCAGCAGGGGCGGGCAGGATCATCCTGGATTTTACAAAGACAGATAAACTTGTATGCAGTATCACTGATAATGGTAATGGTATTAAAAATTCCGGTGGTCTTGCAAATGCTGCACACCAATCGTTGGGCAATGATATTACCAAGAAAAGAATTGCAGCGTATAACGCTTTGGAGCAGGATGCTATTGAACTGGATATTACAGATCTTTCAGAAAAGGATGCTGCAACTACCGGCACCATGGTCCGTATCAGTTTTCCGTTGAAAATAAATGAAGCATGAAAATTACCGCACTAATAATTGATGATGATGCCGACAGCAGGATGATACTGCGTGCCTTTATGGAGCAATACTGTCCGCAGGTAGCTATTGCCGCTGAAGCTGCATCGGTGGCTGAAGGATTTGAAAAGATCACGGAACTGCAACCCGACCTGCTGTTGCTGGATATTGAGATGAAGGACGGTACGGGTTTTGACCTGCTTCGTATGATGCCGCAGAAAAAATTTGAAGTGATCTTTATTACGGCTTATGATACTTATGCAGTGGAAGCTTTTAAATATACCGCTATCGGCTACCTGCTGAAACCTGTACTGGTTGCAGACCTGGTAACTGCTGTGCAGGCTGCTTTGGAAAGGATCAGGAAAAATATTTTTGAATCGCAATGGATGGCGCTTTCGCATAACCTGGAGAGTAAGGAAAGGTATGACCGCAAGCTTGCTATTGCAACTTCGGCAGGATATGTGTTTGTGAATGTAAAGGAGATATCGTGGTGCGAATCGCAGGCCAACTATACGGCATTTCATTTTTTATCCAGCAAAAAGATCGTTTCGTCGCGTAACCTGGGTTTTTATGAAGAGTTGTTACCGGTTGAAAAATTTTGCCGTATTCATCACTCCAGCCTGGTGAATGTTGATTATATCGAAAAATTTAACCGGCGTACCAATGGTGGCTCGGTGATCATGATGGATGGTACTGAGCTGGATGTTTCTCAACGGAGGAAGGAAGAGTTTTTGCAGTATTTTTTGTCGAGATAGTTTTAGGATGGCGGCGAAAGGAGCGTTATTTAATTTTTTTTATTGTTTCGTCCAGGTAGCTTGAGACATAGGCGTTTCTTAATTTGCAAGAACGGGAATAGTTATCTGTAACTTTCACCTCCCAGGTTGAATCGATATTCATTTTCTGAAAATCTTCTTTCACCTGCAACAGATATGGAAGGTATTCTTTCCTGTTAAATTCATTGATATACCTGATAGCAGATTCTTTGGTCAGCAGATCGTTGTTAGCCGCGTTTAAAAATGTTTTTACCAGTTGATCACTTTCTTTAATTCCCTTTACTTTTTTTACAAATAAAAGGTTGTCGTAAGAGTCATCCTTGTCTCCCTCAAATACATAAGTGTAACTTCCTTTAAAATACAAGTCTATATATTGCCCAAAGACAAAGTAGCCGATAATCAGCAGGATGAAACATACGATGCCGCCTTTCAAATATTTCATAGTTTTATTTATAGCGTGTTTTTAGGGAAATGCTATGTAAATTTATCCTATTTTTCTTTCCTTAACGGCTTCGATACAGGTATGAGGCTTTATAAAATCTTTCAATGACCACTTTTACAATTATAAAAAAAGGAAACAGGTACGATATTGTTAAAGATGGCGTGCAAATTGTTTACGGCATCAGGACAGGTGGCTTTTCTACTGAAAAGATCAGTTTTTATTTTATGGATGCTACTGAAGCCGGTACTTATTTTGAAAAGCGGCGATTTATTTTAAAAAGATCGCTTTATCTAATGCTGCCTGGTAGCGCCGAAAGGGTGGAGATCAGCAGTAAATTTGCTGCTTTCTTCTTTACCTATAATGACCGGCTTTATGAGTTGCGGTACGGATTTTTCAGTTTCAAAGGATTTTTTATCAACGATGAGAAAGTCGGTACTTTAGAGACCCTTAAATCAGGTGTGGCACGATACAGCAAGCAAATCAACTTCGACATTGATTCAGAAGACCTGCTTTTTTTGATCTATTGCTATATAGGGGAGCATGAGTTTGGTGTGAATTGATATTTTGGCTTAGCGAAAGTGCAAGGGGGGCATACACCGTTTGCCATACTTCGACAAAGCTCAGTACCAAGACGGCGGCGAAGGGTTTAAGTCACCTGCGGTGCCTTATGTTAGAACGCGGATCTTTATGATGGTGATGATCTGTTATGATCTATCTGTGTAGATCTTATTGATCTGTGTTCCGTTTTGTATCGCCGAAGGCGAAAGCTAAGACGGCGGCCGGTTTTTAAAAACCATCTTTCACCAGTTCCCAGAATTCATCCAGCGCCATGATACGGGGTTTAAGAAAACTGATGATGCCCGGCCAGTCTGATTGGTTGAAGATATTTACCTGCTGCAGTTGCTGCGATATACTGCTAATGGTTTGATGACCGGTTACTGCCGCTTCATCCCACTGCCAGCTAAAGCCGGTGGTATTTTCCAACAATGTTTTGAGCGACAAGAACTGTGTATAATAATGCGCTCTTTCCTCTGGGTTGGCATGTGTTATTTCAATGGCAACAATTGCTTTTGTGTTATCGGCATCCATCCTGAACCGGATATTTTTGATGCCTGTTTTATAATTGATCCAGTTAACCGGCAATCCAGATGTACCGGGTACGGGTTTCATATATTGCCCGAAGCTGGTCCAGAATTGGGTTTTTAATTTTGATGCCTGTTCTTTGGAGTACATGGGTGTAAGATAGGGAAATCGGGTTAAGTCACCTGCGGTGCCTTGTATTGGAACGCGGATTTTTATGATGGTGATGATGTGTTATGATCTATCGGTGTACAGCATAATGATCTTATTGATCTGTGTTCCGTTTTTTATCGCCGAAGGCGAAAAGCCAAGACGGCGGCGAAGGGCGAGTGCCTTTATCAGTTTAAGGTGTTCGATTATACTTAGGGCTATACGTATTTATTATCAATGTCGTTGGTCTGGCAAGTGGTCCGTAAAGTTGTTGTGCAGCGTGAAATTCCATCGTGTCTACATAGCTTAAGCTGTTGGATGGAAGCGTTCGTAACTCCTTTTGTGCACCTGGTTGGCACAAAATGCCGTCTACAACAATTAAAATATTTGCACCGTTGTCTACTGAATGGAGAAAGTGCTTCAGCAATGCGTACCTTTCTTTTTGTAACGTTGTTTCTACTTTCTTTGTTTTAACAACAATAACAGTGGTGTCTTTGCCGCTATAATAAAATTGGGGTGCTTTTCCGGGAAGATACTTGTTGTATGAAAATATTTCAGACGAGTCCAGTTTTTCTAATTGCTCTTTCGGCTGTCGTATATCATCTATAAAAATTGCTTCACGCCGATCATGCCTCGAACAAGAAGCGAGCAATAAAAAAAGAAGATTGATAAGAATAAGCTGTCTCATTGGCGATACTAATGTTGTAAGAAGGTTCAAACGCCGAACCATTTTTTTCTTTTATAGATTAACCCTTTCCTTTTTTTGTCATACACAAAGTAAATTGTCAAACCGCCTTCATTACCCATACTAATATTGTTGTTCTCGTATGTTGCAGAAAATGGGATTACTCCGCAAGAAAATTCCCCTTTCCTGAAGTCGAAAGGGGTAATGCCGACGATAATTGTGCTGCCATTATTTTCATTGATCGCTCTTATATATTGACTGTCTGTTTCCAAATATCTTATGTCAAAGCTAAGGATCTTTTTCGGCCAACTGTCGCCAATAAAGTGGTCATCTCTAACATAAACGACTTTAGACTTAGTAGAATCCAAAGATTTGCAATATTCTTTTAAGGAAAACAAATAAACGTTATTAAGATTATTTAAACCGTCGGTATCTAAAACTGTCTGTCCAATAGAGACATTTAAATTAAATGCTAAAAAAAGTAAGAAGAATGTGATTTTCATTTTTAAATGATATGGTGTTGATTAAAACTTGCTTACAGTAGGCATTGCCGCAGCAGATTGCTTCAATGTCTTGCCCCTCTTATTGGCAATACCAATGTTGTAAGCAATTTATCTGATCACGGTTCCTTTATTTACTTTGCTGATGTTTATAATATTTCCTGTAGTAGCGTTTATTTCAATGACTTCAAAGTCTCCCATGTCTTTGCCGGTAGCATTTAAAACAACGGTCAAGGTATGCGAAGCTGTATAAATATACTGTTTTGATTTTTCGTCATAAGAAAGGATTGGAATAGATACCTTGTAACTGTTAGGCTTACTATTTGATTGTACGATCGCCGAAGCTGAGTCAACAGAAATAAATTCGGAAGGCTTGTTTTCAACGATGAATTTTGGAATGAATTCAAAATTTAAACTGTCAATTAATTGGAAGTCTTTATCAACTATTAACCAAAGCCCCCCTCTGACCCCTTCTATTTTGGGATAATCAAAATGATACAAAAAGTTCAATGTCACGAACGACTTTGGAAGTCGTTTTTTTTGTAAAAATCTCCACGTCCGTTGTTTTCCTTTCCTGCCTGCATAACTGTAATAAGAACCTCCGGAAACACTAAAATATTGAAATAATCTGTCCCCAATTTGCGATCTTAAAATGCTGTCTGCAATCACGACTGCTTTCTTTGTCCTTTGAGCATAAGTAGTAAAGCAAAATAATAAGAGGCCAGGTAAAATAAATTTTCTCATAATGTTCAAATGATGCAATTACTGGAGGATTTACACAAATTGCGAATGCAATGCCAGGCACAGTTATTTTTACCAACCGGGACCAAGTTTTTCTATTGGTTCGGGTTCAATTACTCTCATATCATTTAGCAACATTGGGTCTTCGCCTTTCTTGATCCTTTTATGCATGTCCAATAAAGTTGTCAACAGTAATTCAATCCCTTCTTTTTTATTGTCATCCTCGATCCTTAGTTTGGTCAAAGCATGTTGTGCCGCTTGCCAGAAGTAGGCACGATTATCAGGAGAAAAAGACCTTAGGTCAAAGTTGAACATTATGTTTTCCTCTTTTCTAATAAACCCACCATACCCATTGTACTCATCTCCGATTTCTTCACGATAAACAAATCTCTCCAGGTATTCATAGAAAGTTTGCGCTCCGTTAATTTCTTTTAGTTCGTTTGTGATTAGTTCTAACATATATGCCATGCCTGCCCATCGTCTTGCAAAGCCTCTGCCGTCTTCAAGTGTCCAAAATGCTGATGCCATTATCTTATAATTGAGCCTAAAGTTGAGGACCCGCTGCTGTGCTGGTATTTTATAACGTCCAGCCCGGAACCACTACCTGCTTTTTTATAAAGTTAAATATTAACAACGAAAGTGGGGTTTTAAGGTTAAGTATATGAAGATGGCGGAGGAGAAATTGGCCGCATTACTTTTGATCTGGTAAAGTTTTAATGATGGTGGCATTCGCCGTTTGTCGAAGCCAAGACGGCGGCAAAAAGACCAGACGGCGGCGAATTCTCACTGAGGCAAAATCCCATGTTATGTGCCGGCAGTCGAATTGTTTTTTGAATAGTAGGCCGGTTTAAGTAATTCTATGATTTGGATATTTCTTAAACGATTTTCCTTGTCAGAATAAAATTTTGAGTCTTTATTTACTTTGAGCCATGCAGACTTAAACGATGATAAAAATTTTTCCCGATCTTGCTTGGCCACAAAGAAATAAACAGTGTCCACTTTAAATAAATAAAAAATAGATTTCTTTTTCCTGCAATTAATAAGCGTAATATAATTTTTATTGTTATACCATTTTCCGCTATCAAAAAAACTACTGCCAAAGCAACCAGAGTGATATCTTCTAAATTTCATATTTGAGTCGAAGTAATAACTACCACTTAAAACATCTGCAAATACAAACGAAAATTTTCCAATTGCATCTCGGGATAAAATTGAATCGCAAAACCTTGGCTGACTTAAAGATGAGTTAAAGGTGTCTTTTAAAGGATTAATTTGACATTTGGCCAAAAAGGAAAGAAGAATGAATAATATGGTAGGTACACTTTTCATCTTAGAAAATGTTTCGAACGCTGGCACATAAAGTTAAACCATTGGCGATGTGGCGGTATTCTATGTTCCGTGTGCCCGGTTCCGCTGCTGATTAAAGATACAAAAGCTGATTGTAATTCTGTTGCTTGGCGTTATTCATCTGCCGAAGCCGAATAGCGAACCAAAGTTGATGCTTACAACGTCAAGCACAAATTGCAGCAAACCTAATTTTGGTTGCTGCTCTTCATTTTCAACAAAGTAACTTTCTTAATGTATGTATCGTCAAATGTCTTTAGTACAACGTGATACCAGTTTTGTTCGGGTGTGTCAACTGTGAAGATTTCATTTTTCTTATGATTTCTAACAGCTTGTTCAAAATTTTTAACCATCATATTCTCTGTAAACCATTTCGTGTCACCTGTAAAATTACCATCCATATTATACTGCTGAACAAGGTCAAAAAAGCTTGTACCAGTTTTAAATTTTGAAATTATTTCCTGCCTTAAGCTGTCAAGTTGCAGTTTGGAAAATTTGTCACCATTTAAATAAATATAGTTTACTCTAAATGATAAAGTAGAGTCTATACTTAAAATTTTAAAAGCGATATTATCTATGTAAAAAGTAAAGCCAATTTTTTTGTTATAAAGGGGCATAAGAATTTCTGTCGTGTCATTACTTGATTCTATTGTAAAAAGTTTACTGCCTGTTTGGGGATTTTTTGATATAAATGCTTCTGCTTCAGAAACTGTTTTAATCTTTGAAATATCATTTCCTTTCGATTGTCCAAAAGTGAAAGAGTAAAATAAAAATAGTATTGTTGTAATAATAAGTCTTGTCATTTTATGTTGCTATAGGTTTTGTGTCAGAGTATCAGCCAACACCAGGATTGCTGTTATTACACGCAATTCATCAAACCAAATATACGCTGGTAATCAACAAGCTAGTAGTATATATTTTAAATTGTTTATAGCAGCAATGGTATTTACGATTACTTACCAATGCTTAATTGTATAAAATCGTAATGGGGAAGCTTTAGCTTTATCAGGTGCGCCAAAGTAATCATTTTATTTACAAAATAAAATACGGGAAACCCGCAATTTTGCGGCTTAAGCCAGCATCAGGCAGCCCTGCATTGAAGGTTGCGATGTGTACGCCGTTGGTCGTACTTTGACGAGGCTCAGCACCCAGGCGGTGGCGAGGAATAATATTTTCCCTATGTTTTCTATGTGCCTATGTGGGTTTAATAGTTTGCTCCGTTGCTGCAGGTGCTTTTTCCTTTTGCAGTTTCAGCAACCGTAACGGTATCCACACCGTTTTCTTTTCGTTCTTTTTATTCAATCCTTCGCAAAGCGCTTCGCCCTTTACTTCATCTACCTGGATGATCTTTTTGTCATTTAATTTTTTAAATGCCACAGCATCGCCAACCTTGAATTTTCCTTCCATGTTTTTTTGATTACAATATAGTGAATTAAATGTTGCCGTTTGATGGTTCAGACCGCTCCCGCCTGGGGCGAGACAGGTTAGGGCCCCGACCGGGAGGAGATGGTTCAGGCCGCAGGAGCGTCCCGACCCACGATGATGGTTCAGGCCGCAGGAGCGGTCCCGACCCAATTACTGCTTTCCATCCAGCAGTACTTCGGCATTTACTGTGGCCAGTTTATTCACACCTTCTTTTGTAATGAATTTACAATGCTGCAGGGTAATGTTTTTAGCAAAGAAGATTCCGAAAGGATTGTCGGCGGTGATGTTTACATTCTCTAAAGAAATATTGGCAATGGCAGCTTCGGGCAGTCCCCAGATAAGGCCGGCACGCCTGCCGGCTTCGGCAGTGGCGGTAATGTTCTCAAATTTTATGTTGCTGTAAATGGGTGTTAAGTCGGTTACCGGTGCAGCTGGATAAGTCGATGCAATTTCGGGCGTAAGTTTTTGCAGGTTCCTGTATTGTTTATCGGGCGCCATATAAGTGGCATACATTAAAATGGGAATGCCCACGTTCGTCATGGTAAGATTGCGGTAGGTGAGGTTCTGCACCTGGCCGCCCCGGTCACGGTCGGATTTGATGCGGATGCCGCATTCGGTATTGGTAAAGCTGCAGTCTTCTATTAAAAAATTCGATACGCCTCCTTTGGTATAACTGCCAATAGATAAACCATGTCCGTAACCATATTTGCAGTGCATGATGTGTACATTAAAAGTGCCGCCGCCACAGGTAAAATTATCATCGCCGGTACTGATGTCGCAGTTCTTGATCAGGATATCTTTACCGGAAACATCGCAGGCATCGGTATTGTGGCTGGGATTCACCGGATCGGTGGAGGCAGGCGCACGGACTATTACACCACTTACCGTAACATTGTTCGACCTGCTGATGGCAATATGAAACATCGGTGAGTTCATCAAGGTTACATTCTCGATCAACAGTTTTTCACAATCCTTCAGCGAGATCATGCGGGGGCGTTTGGCATCTTTTTCTTTCGCGAAGGGCCACCAGGGCGATCCTTGCCCGTCGATGGTGCCTTTACCGGTAATGGCCACATCGTGCAGTTTGGTGCCGCTGATAAAATCGGTACCCGTTGTGGTGCCACCGGGATATTTATCGATCGGTAATAATTTTAGCAGTGCACCGGAATCCAGTTGAAAATTGAGGTTGTTCACAAACTGCAAAGGGCCGCAGAGAAAAACGCCTGCAGGCACCACCACTTTTCCGCCACCGGCGGTATTGGCTGCATCAATTGCTTTTTGAATAGCACTGGTATTGTCTGTTTGTGCATCGGCTGCTGCACCAAAATCTTTTATGTTGAATGTTTTATTGGGAATTACTGGGAGCGCCGGTGTTACCAATGCTGTCTGTGCCTGTAGTTGTTGTAATGCGAGGAAACTGATCATTGCGATAACGCTGCAACGTATTTTCATGCTGTTTGAATTTTAGCTGGTACAATGTAAACATTAATTGAAGGACTGACTTTGATTGGGTGCTAAAGTTTGTTAATGGGGAGTTATTGGAGATTGGAATAAGTCGCCTGCGGCGTCTTTTATGGGAACGCAGATTTTTATGATGGTGATGATATGTTATGATCTATCTGTGTAGATCATGATCATCTTAATGATCCGTGTTTCGTTATTTATCATCGATGATGATAGGAAATATGTCGTTTGTTGTACTTCGACGAAGCTCAGTGTCAAGACGGCGGCGGAGGTTATGAAATCCATTTTGGAATTTATTTTTTACCTTCTTCCCGGACGAAGTGCCCATTTTTATCAAAAAACTTTGCATCAATAACTTGGCCGCTGTCATTAAATAAAAGTGAGGACTTTATAATACCCAGTGAATCTTCCCAATAGTCTGCACCATAACTCACTTCTTTATCCATTCTGAAATATCTATGCCCGTTTAAAGTTCCGGTAGTATCATAAAAATAATAAGCATTTCCCCCGGCCAATCCATTTTGTACGGGTATTTTCCTGTCTAAAATACCATCATTATAAAACCATAATTGCTCGCCTTGAAATTGCCCTTCCTGGTTAAGTCTATGTATTTCCTTGACCTCTCCATTTTCGTAAAACGAGAGTTCAATCCGCAATTTATCTGTACCTGCGTTGTTGATAATGACAGATTTTATTTTGCCATTTTCATAATACGTGATTTGTTTGGATGATCTGCCAGCGCAGCTGCAAAATATTAATGCGAGTACTAACACGAGAAGTACCGGATAATTTGAATGCTTCATATTATATTGTTTTTATTGACTGGCCGCTGACGAAGATAGGTTAGATTTTATTTTGAAGGGGGATTGTTGTGTGATAGAGGAATACGCCGTTTGTCGGAGCCAAGACGGCGGCGAGTGTTTAATAACAATCAACATAATCGTACCTTTGCCGTTTAACAGGAGTTATAGTTGAAACGGATGGATACTGCTTTTAATAGTCGATACATTTTTTCCTATTGAGATAATTGCCTGGAAATGATTTTTTTAAAACTGTTTAACTATTAATTTCTATGGATGTTGTTCTCCCCTCTCCATCACCAGGTAAAAATTATGTACAACGCAGCAGGTGGCAAAACATCCTGCTGATCACCATCATTGGTTTACTCAATACGCTTACGCCGTTCTCTATTGATATGTACCTGCCCGCTTTTCCAAAAATTGCGCAGGAACTGCATACCGGTATTGGTAATGTGGCATTATCCGTCTCTACTTATTTTTTGGGATTTGCCCTTGGGCAAATACTATATGGACCTTTACTCGATCGCTTTGGAAGAAAGCGGCCTCTCTACATCGGGCTGTTTTTTTATATGATCGCAACCATTGGTTGTACGCTTTGTAACACGATCGAAATTTTCTGGGTCGCCCGTTTTTTACAGGCACTCAGCGGTTGCGTGGCTTCTGTTGCCGCCATGGCAATGGTACTCGATTTTTTTCCACCGGAAAAAAGTGCCCGGATCATCTCTTTGCTGATATTGATACTGGGTATATCGCCACTGCTGGCGCCTACAGTGGGCAGCCTTATTATTGCAAGCTGGCACTGGCATCTTGTTTTTGTTACGCTGGCAATTTTTGCGTTGCTGATGTTCTTAGTGTCTTTTTTCCTGTTGCCGGAAGGGCAGGAGCCTGATCTTTCCGTTTCATTGATGCCCCGGCCGATCATCAATAGTTTTAGACAGATATTGACTGACCGGCAATTTTATGTACATGCACTGGCAGGTACTTTTTCGTTTGCAGGCCTGTTTGTATACGTGGCAGGTTCACCGGCTATTTTTATGGATGAGTTCCAGATGTCGCCCAAGATCTATGGCGCCATATTCGCCGGGCTTTCAATAGGCTTTATCGGCAGCAGCCAGTTGAACCATTTTCTTACCCAACGTTTTACTGGAAAACAAATATTGCAAACGGTGTTGATCATCCAGTCTTTAACCGGGATCATTTTTTTTATTACTGTTTTTAGTGGATGGTATACTATGAGCTCAACGATCTTTTTTATATTTATTGTATTGGCCTGCTCCGGCCTTACTTATCCCAATGCTGCTGCACTTGCCATGACGCCCTTTACTAAAAATGCGGGAACTGCTGCTGCTTTATTAGGCTTCATCCAGATCGGTATCGGCGGGCTTATTTCTGCAGGCGTGGGCATGCTGCATTTTAAGGGCAGCTTTTCTGTTGCATTGATCATGGCAGTATCGGCATCTATTGCGTTGCTGATCTTTTTAAAGGGGAAGAAGTGAGGCAATAGTTTGTTTTTGTGTGTTGTGTAAACGGGGCACTTCTATTATAATTTGTTTTACACCCAATACATTGTTGAATAAATCCATGAAGCCTGGCAATACTTATATCAGCCAGGTTGCGTAAATAAAAAATGAACAAAAAATATCTGATTTTTTTCCTGCTGGTGTGCGCTGTGTTTTTTAACGCCTGTAACCGGTATTATGTAAGCAGTATGTACCCCATCCCGGCAAAAAAATTATATAAACGCTCCGTGAAATATAAAGAGCGGTATGGAAAAATAACCTATGCTGCAGATACCATACTCATTAAAAGGAATTTTTGCAGGATCTATAAAAAAGGACAGCTTGTAAGTGCGGGCAAATTAAATAATGGCAGGCCAACAAGCTATTGGATCACTTTTGATGATGCATTAGAGCTGGAATATATCATATCATATAAAGAGTTTAAAACAGATTCTTTTTTTCATCCCTTCGCAATAATAAATCAAAACTGGGGAAATGCTTTATAATAGGTATTATCCTGGATATTCATTCATTAACCGATTACGGATTTTATTTTAACCGGGGATTGTTGTGCGATTGAGGATACGCCGTTTGTCAAAGCCAAGACGGCGACGGAAGCCAGCATATTCTGCCTGCCTTAACAGTACTACTACGTACCAAAATCACGTAATACCCGAATTGCAGAAGTAAAAGATCAATTATATTTTTATCTGTCACCCCCAGATCTTTCAATATCCCCCGATTGATCCATCGCCGCTGAGATTTAACTGCACTGAGAGGAACCCTTGTATTGATAGTATAACCTGAACCTGGCTATAACCGGGCTGTATACCTTTTTTTCTGCTACAGGCTGGATACCCCTGCACCCGGGTTACACTACCTCTTCATTTCTACCTGGTCCAAAGTTTAAAACCGGAGTTTGCTGAAAATCCGACAAAGAGTAGGCATAAAACAACCACATTATGAGTAACAATCAAGCAGGGCGCCACGGTATAGTTCGTGGGCTCGATTCCGTTGCACGGTCATCGAGTTTTGAAGGCCGTTTTGGAAGAATGTTCCGCACCTTACCCGCCGCAACATGGCCAGAGGATGCATTAAAAAAACTGGCAGCTGCCATGAGCGCAGATGCAGAAGAAAGTCCAACCCCCGAAAATAAATCCGATGATGAAGAAAATTCGGGTATCAGTGCCGGGTACACGTATTTTGGTCAATTCATTGATCACGACATTACCTTTGACCCCAACAGTTCGTTGCAGAAAGATAATGATGTGAACGGCCTGGTTGATTTCCGTACGCCAAGGCTGGACCTGGATAATGTATATGGCAGGGGACCGGATGACCAACCCTATATGTATGATAATACCGGTATGAAATTTTTACTGGGTAGGCAACTTACCGGTGCCGAAGCATTTGCCCATAACGTAAAAGATCTGCAAAGGATCACAACCGAGCCTAAGCGTGCCATCATCGGCGATCCACGAAACGATGAAAATGTGATTGTTTCGCAACTGCAGGGAGCGTTCCTGCGTTTTCACAATTACTTGGTGGAAACGATGCCCGGTAGTAGCTTTTCTGATGTACAAAGGGAAGTGCGTTTTCATTATCAATGGGCGGTGCTGCACGATTTTCTGCCAACGATCATTGGCCAGAAGATGGTGGATGATATACTCTCCGGCGGTTTAAAATTTTATAAACCACGCAAAGAGGCTTACATGCCGGTGGAATTTTCGGTGGCAGCATACCGGTTTGGGCACAGCATGGTGCGACCCATATACCGCCTTAGCCAAACCATTCCCCGCTTTGCTATTTTTTCAAATGACCCGGGCAGTAGCCTGACCGGTTTCCGGGAATTCCCTTCCAACTGGGCCATCGACTGGCGGTTGTTTTTCAACTTCGGTAATAACCCGAATCCACTTTCGCCGGAACGTATTCAACCGGCGTATAAGATCGACACCTCGCTGGTGAATCCATTGGCCAACCTGCCTGCAAGTGTGGGAGGTAACATACCAAGCCTTCCATTCAGAAATTTATTGCGGGGGCTTCGTATGGGATTGCCCTGCGGCCAGGATGTGGCCTGTAAAATGAATGTAACCCCGATACCGGACAAAAATTTAAAAGTGGGCAAGGCTACAGAAGGGGATACGGCAACAAATAAAAGTATTGTGGATATAGATCCATCATTCAAAGGAAAGGCACCATTGTGGTTCTATATTCTTGCAGAAGCGCAGCAGCAATTTAAAAAGAATAATACGCCCATCAGGCTCGGCGAGGTTGGAGGAAGAATTGTGGGCGAAGTGCTGATCGGTTTATTACTGAATGACAGCCATTCGTATCTCAGCATGGCCCCCTGCTGGCAGCCCCGGCACGACCTGTTGCTCAATGGTAAATTCAGTATCGCCGCTTTAATTGCTGCCGCAGGCAAGAGCAGCAATGTCTGAGACCTGCTCTGTAATGTAAAACATGCAGCATGCGATCCGTTCTTGTTTGGAATGGATCGTATGCTTATTTTTTATACATAATATCTTTTTGTTGGAGTTAGTCTGTGTAATGACTTTGTTGATCGAGTGTAGTAGTGTTGGTTGTAAAAAGCGTGTATTCTTAATAGTTATAAATAAAAGTATTTGTGGTAAGTTGGGTGGCAATGGAGGTTAGTGGTATATTAGTTTGATCTGCTACCGTTTTATGATGGTGGGGTACGCCGTTTATCATACTTCGACAACGCTCAGTACCAAGACGGCGGCGGAGAAAGTTTGATTCTTAACTATTTTATGATGGTGGAGTGCGCCGTTTGCCGTGCTTCGACAAGGCTCCGTACCAGGACGGCGACGGCGAAAAATAAAAAAGGAACACCATCAATAGTGTTCCCGTATCGGAGGTCCCTAGCGGATTCGAACCGCTGTAGAAGCTTTTGCAGAGCTTTGCCTGAGCCACTCGGCCAAAGGACCGTATATAATTTTCTCAAAATAAATACTTTACAGTTTAGAGTTTCTTAGTAAAGTACTTTTTTAGTGTTGCAAAAATAGGGTATTTTTAGGCAAAATTACGCTTCTCACTAAATCTGTTATTAAAAATATCATGACCAGTATTGCTGCTTCCGAATTAATTATCAACAGCCGGGGCGCTGTTTATCATCTTGATTGCCTTGCCGAAGAAATTGCATCCACTATTATTACCGTAGGCGACCCCGACAGGGTAGCCGCTGTGAGCAAACATTTTGATACGGTGGAAGTAAAGAACCAGCACCGCGAATTTGTAACGCATACAGGCTATATCGGTAAAAAACGCATCAGTGTTGTAAGCACGGGCATTGGTACGGATAATATTGATATTGTGCTGAATGAACTGGATGCACTGGCGAATATCGATTTCGCTACCAGGACGATCAAAGAAAATCTTACCGCACTTAATATCATCCGCGTAGGCACTTCGGGTTCGTTGCAGCGGGATATACCGGTGGATAGTTATGTGGTGAGCACCCATGGCCTGGGCATTGATAACCTGCTGAATTTTTACCGGCACAACAGCAATGAAGAAGAAAAACAACTGGTGCAGTCTTTTATTACACAAACACAATTAAATAATAATTTTGCACAGCCCTATATCAGCAGTGCCAGCGGCGCCCTGATAAAGCATTTTGTAGATGGTTTTCACCAGGGTATCACCGTTACCTGTCCCGGCTTTTATGGTCCGCAGGGCAGGGTGTTACGACTGGGACTTGCCAACCCGGCGCTGATCGATAACCTTACTGCATTTACATTCGGGCAGCACCGCATTACCAATTTTGAAATGGAAACAGCGGGCATTTACGGGCTGGGTAATTTGCTGGGGCATCACTGCCTTTCCATCAGCGCTATTGTGGCCAACCGTATCTCCAAAGAGTTCAGTAAAGATGGCGGCGCAGTAGTGGAAAGCCTGATCAAAAAAACACTGGAGATCATCTCCGACAACATATAAACATGAAGATCGATTTTTATAAATACCAGGGAACCGGCAACGATTTTGTCATACTGGATAACAGGGATAATAAATACGAAAAACTTTCCACCAAAGTGGTGAAACATATTTGCGACAGGCGGTTTGGCATAGGTGCAGATGGATTGATGTTGCTGACATTGAAGAGCGGTTACGACTTTGAGATGATCTATTTTAATGCTGATGGTAATGAAAGCAGCATGTGTGGTAATGGGGGCAGATGCCTGGTAAAATTTGCGTACCATATGGGCATTCATAAAAGCACCTATCATTTTATTGCTACTGATGGCGAGCATTATGCGGATATCAATACCGATCAAACGGTTCGTTTAAAAATGAAAGATGTGGAAGAAGTAGATGAACATTCTACTTATGCGATACTGAATACCGGTTCGCCGCATTTTGTAAAATTTGCCAATAATGTAAAAGATATCGATGTGCTGGAAACAGGCCGTGAGATCCGCTACAGCAAAGAATTCAAGCAGGAAGGTATTAATGTGAATTTTGTGGAATCGATTGACGAAGATGGTATTTATGTACGTACCTACGAAAGAGGCGTAGAGGATGAGACCTACAGCTGCGGCACCGGCGTTACTGCTGCTGCATTGATGAGCGCCCACAACGATAATGGTTTTAACCGTGTGGAAGTGGATACACCCGGCGGCCACCTGAGCGTGGAGTTTGAAAAGATAGACGATGAACATTTTACCAATATATGGTTGTGCGGCCCCGCCGAATTTGTATATAAAGGCGAAATAGAAGTATAACAAATACATAAAGCCGTTGGTATTTCATTACGGCATTATCCAATTAATTTTGCAGCAGCTGCATATTATATGATACAGTATTTTAAGATCATAGAACATCAAACCATTGCCATCGACAAGCCCGAAGTGGGCAGTTGGGTGAATGTGCTGCCGCCTTTAAAGCAGGAAGAGTTCAATGAACTGAGTGAAACGCTGGATATACCCATCGACTTTTTAAAAGACTCGCTGGATATTGATGAACGCAGCCGTTACGAAATTGACGACAATGTAAAACTGGTGGTAATAAAAACACCTACCGAGAATAATTCCTTCAACGACAGCGATGCTTTTTATATCACCATTCCTATCTGTATCATTCTAACGCATAACCAGATCGTAACGGTGAATTCCTTCGAGAATGAGGCCATCAAAAAATTCCTGAACAGTTTTCAGAACCGTCATCCCGATAAAAAGAATATGATGGTACTGAAGATATTTGAAAAGATCACCGCCAATTTCCAGGAATACCTGAAGGAGATCAACCAGCGCAGGAATATACTGGAGCAGAAATTATATGATGCCAACCGTAATGAAGAATTGCTGCAACTGATGCGGATACAGAAAAGCCTGGTGTATTTTATTACCGCACTGCGCAGCAACGAATTGCTGATGATGAAGCTGGCACGTACCAATGTGATGCAACTGAATGATGATGAGAAGGATTTTTTAGATGATCTTATAGTGGAAACATCACAGGCATTGGAAACTGCCAATACTTATACTAACATACTCAGCTCTTCGCTGGATGCTTTTGCAAGCATCATCAGCAATAACCAGAACGAAGTGCTGAAAAGGCTCACCACGCTCACCATCTTTTTAAGTGTGCCGGTATTGATCGCCAGTATTTATGGTATGAATGTGCCTATTCCTTATAAAGATACTCACTACGCCTTCTGGGTACCCGTGATATTATCATTGGGTATATTAGGTGTGGTGATGTGGAACTATTTAAAACGGTTTAAAAGATAATTATGTTCTCAGTAAGGGTATACGGCATTTTGATGAATGATAAAAAACAGGTGCTGGTAAGTGATGAATTAATAAGGGGCATGCGGATTACCAAATTTCCCGGTGGCGGGCTGGAATTTGGCGAAGGCACCCGGGATTGCCTTAAAAGAGAGTTCATGGAAGAAATGCAGTTAGCAGTTTCCATCGGCGATCATATCTACACCACCGATTTTTACCAGATGAGTGCTTTTGACAGCAGCAAACAGATCATCTCCATTTATTATTTTGCAACAGCGCTGGAAGAAATTAAAGCGCCACTTCGTACTACCGAATTTGATTTTGACGCACAACAGCTACGCATATACGAAACAACCGGTGAGACAGAAACCTTCCGCTTTGTGGACTGGAATGATTTTTCGGGCGCTTCTGTAACATTACCTATTGACAAGATCGTAGCCGATCTTTTAAAAGAAAAATATTAACCGGCAAATGAACCAGGAGAGTTTTTTTGATCAGCATATTATTTTAGAAGATGCACTGGTGCGGCTGGAACCGCTGGAAGAAAGGCATTACGATGCACTACTGCCTGTGGCACTGCATAAGGACCTGTGGCTATACACCGGCGCCAAAGTAAATTCGGAAGCTGATTTTAAAAGATATTTTGATAACGCTTTACTGGAAAAGAAAAATAAGAAAGCCTATCCTTTTGCATATTATCATAAACAACAAAACAAGATAGTAGGCTGTACCCGTTTTGGTAATATCGATCTTGCCAATAAAAGATTGGAAATAGGCTGGACCTGGCTGGATCCTTCCCTGCACGGTACCGGTTTTAATAAACATTGCAAGTTCCTGCTCATCAGTTATGGTTTTGAACAACTGCAGCTGAACCGGGTTGAATTAAAGACCAGCCACCTTAACCTGCGCTCACAAAAAGCCATGCGCAAGATCGGTGCTGTAGAAGAAGGCACACTCCGCCGCCACAGCATCAACGAAGATGGCCTGGTAAGGGATACGGTGTATTTTAGTTTTATTGCGGAAGAATGGCCTGCAATAAAAGCCCGTATATTTGACGACCTCATAAACTCATAACTCCCTCATTTTCATACCCAATTGCGTTGTATTCCCGGGTGCTCCCGGTTGGTTTCCCGGCAATCGGTTTTCAAATTATAATGCCTGTCATATAATACCCAGAGCCTGGTTTATCCATGTTTTTGTAGTAATATATATGATACATTTCATATTAATTAGTCTACAGCTTTTATAGCCTTTTGTGTATTTATTTGTGGCCTGTTTATGAACCCAGGTAATACTTCACATAAAACACCGACCAGCGCTGATCTTGGGATGATCTTTGAAAATCTCCCGGGGTTATATCTTGTGCTATATCCCGATCTTACTATTGCCGCGGTGAGCAATAGTTACCTGCGTGCCACGCTTACCTGCAGGGAGCAGATCGTGGGCCGTCATCTCTTTGATGTTTTTCCTGATAATCCTGCTGACCTGCATGCAGATGGTGTTTCAAAATTGCAGGCTTCGCTTGATGTTGTAATTGCAAAAGGCATTCCTCATAAAATGGCCGATCAGCAATATGATGTGCGCAGGCCCGATGGTGTTTTTGAAGAAAAATACTGGCGACCATTGAACACACCAGTTTTTAACGAACAAAAAGAATTGATCTATATCATTCACCAGGCAGAAGATGTAACGGTAGAGAAAAAAACAGAAAAGAAATTACTGCAGAGCCAGAAAGATTTTCAACGGCTGGTGAGTGGTGTAAAGGATTATGCAATATTTCTATTGGACATTAATGGAAAAGTGGCGAGCTGGAATAGTGGTGCAGAAGTGATCAAGGGATACCGGCAGCAAGAGATCGTAGACCGGCACATGGAAGTATTTTATACTGAGGCCGACCGGCAAATTGGTATCCCTGCCGAAAATCTCCGTAAGGCAATACAATGGGGGCGTTATGAGTCGGAAGGATGGAGAAGAAGAAATGATGGTTCAGAATTTTTTGCCAATACAGTTATTACTGCGTTGAAAGATGATGCAGGAGATCTGTATGGTTTTTCCAATATCACCAGGGATATTACCGAAAGAAAAAAGATCTACCTGCAGCTGGATTTTCTTTCCAGGCAGGTGAACCAGTCGAACGATGCGATCTGTACCATTGATACCACGCTCCGTATCAACAACTGGAACAGGGGCGCTGAAAAACTGTATGGCGTTAGTGCTGCTGAGGCTATAGGCAAACAGCCCGGTGAATTATTCCGTACTTCCCTTACGGCAGCAGAATTCAATGCGGTCATACAAAAAGCGGAACAGGACGGCTATTGGTCGGGCGAGTATACCATAAAAGACCGCAAGGGCGCTGATATTTTTGTACGCTCTTCGCTTACGGGTGTAAAAGATGATGTTGGAAATATTCGTGGATACATCTCCGTTAGTTTTGATGTAACTGCAGAAAAGCAATTACAGCAGCAAGTGAATCATCTTGCTAATATTGTAGAGCAATCTGATGAAGCTATCTTCTCCCGTGGGCTCGACCGCAGGATCATCAGCTGGAACAGTGGTGCAGAAAAATTGCTGGGCTACAGTAAAGAAGAAGCCATTGGCAAAACAGGTGCAGAATTAGGTATGGCAAAAATATCAGAAGAAGAGATACGGGGGATAGAAAATACTTTGTTTAAAAATGGCAGCTGGAAATCGCAGCGAAACTATTTTCATAAAAAGGGCCGCAGCTTTACTGCCGAGGTAACGGGCACCGCGGTAAAGAACGAAGCAGGGGAGATCAATTCCATGGTATTTATCATCAAGGATATCAGCCTGCGCCTGGCGCTGGAACAGCAATTGCTGCATGCCAACGAAATGCTGGAACAAAAAGTAGTGGCAAGGGCCGAACAGATCATCAAAACAGAAAGCAGGTACCAGGCGATCATTGAAAACAGCGGCGAGATATTTTTCCTGATGAATGATGAATTGAAAGTGATCTACCGAAGTTCATCGGCAGCGAGGATCACCGGCTGGAAGAATGAAGAGTTACTGCAAAAGAATGGTATGCTGAAAGTGCACCCCGATGATAAACAGAATTTGGAAGCTACAATACGGGAGCTGGTTGCAAACCCCGGAAGGTTGATCCATTGCAGGTTCAGGAAACGCCATAAAGAAGGACACTATCTTTGGCTGGAAGGCACCGTGATCAACCTGCTGCACGAAAAAAATGTGAATGCGATGGTTTTTAATTTGCGGGATGTAAGTGCAAAAATAGTGGCAGAACAAAAGCTGCGGCATTCGGAAGAGAACCTGAAAGCCATTTTTGACAATGCCTCACAGAGTTTTGTGCTGATCACTAAAGAAGGGATCATTAAATCATATAATAAAAGAGCGGAACGTACCATTTTCCGCAATAGCAGCGGTGTCATCACCGAGGGTAAAAGCATCTTCAGCCTGGTGGAAGGACCGGCGGAAGATTTTTTTAATAACCTGTTGCAAAAAGTAGCTGCCGGCGAAACAGTGCAATACGAACGCTCCTTTACACATGCAGGCGGATCAGTGACCTGGATGCATTTTTCCTATTGCCCGGTGCTGAAAGAAAATGGGGATGTTGACATATGCATTACCGGTAGTGATATCACGGAAAAAAAGCTGGCCGAACAACAAAAGGATTTTGACAGCAATAACCTGAGCGCCCTTATCAATAATACCACCGACCTGATATGGAGTGTGGACAGGGAATATAAATTGATCGCTTTCAATGAAGCGTTTCATGATATCGTAAGCAGGATCACCGGTAAAACACCCGAGAAAGAATACAGTATCCTGTTCCATGAATTCAGCCCCGAGCAAATAGAACGGTATAAAAAATATTATGACCGTGCATTTGAAGGAGAAGTATTTACGGTGATAGAAAAAGATGAGACGGTGCCGCGTTTATGGTCCGAATTGTCTTTTTACCCGATCTATGAAAAAGATATCGTTATAGGCACCGCCTGTTTTTCCCGTGATATTTCTGAAAAGATGCAGGCGCAGGAAGCGCTTAAGAAAAGCCTGGCAGAAAAGCAGGCATTGGGTGAAAGGATGTCGGTTATCCTTAACAGTCTGCCTGCCACCATTGCGTTGCTGGATAGTAAAGGTGTGATTGTGGAAGTGAACGAGGCCTGGAAAAGATCTGCCGATGCAAATGCAGTGACATCGATACATTGCAGCGTTGGCAGTAATTACCTGGATGATACAGTGGATATCAATTGCCCTTTGCAAAAAGATGCCGGGCGTGCCCGCAGAGGTATCAGGCAGGTGTTGCAGGGTAAAAGAAACGAGTTTGTAATGGAATATTCCTGTGATCGGCAGGAGCAGGAACGATGGTTCCGTATGGTGGTTACTCCTTTAAAAGAAAAAGCTTATGAAGGTGTGGTGGTGATGTACGTGGATATTTCCGAACTGCGCAGGCTGGAAAAAGAACGTTTGCAAAGTAAACTGGATGAACAAAAGAAGATCACCAAGGCCATGATAACAGGGCAGGAGAATGAACGCAATCATATTGGTAAAGAGTTGCACGATAATATCAACCAGTTACTGGCGGGCACCAGGTTGTACCTGAATGTTGCCGGCAGAAAAGATGAGATATTGAATGAGCTGATCCGTTACCCGATGGAGTTGCTGGATCATACTATTGCAGAGATCAGGGCATTGTGTGCTAAAATGGTTACGCCATTAAAAGATATTCAGCTGCAAACATTACTGCAGGAACTGCTGTACAAAGTAGACCAGGCCAGCGGTATGGGTACCGATCTGATCTATGATGTACCCGGCGGCTTATTATCAGATGATCTTAAACTCAATATTTACCGCATCATACAGGAGCAGGTAAACAATATTTTAAAACATGCTGCTGCACGCAATGTAATTATTACTGTTAGCAGCAACGATCGTTGTATATCTATATCCATTAAAGATGATGGTAAAGGTTTTGATACAAAGGTCAAACGCAACGGCATTGGTATCTCCAATATCATCAACCGGGCGCAGACTTTTAACGGGCAGGCGATTGTTGTAAGCAGCCCGGGTAAAGGTTGTAGTTTAAAAATTGAGATACCAGTAGTAGCACCACCTGTTGCTGTAATTGCAGGTGAATAGAAAAGAACAGTATTCCTTCATTCAATTTTATAAACGGGATTGCTTAACTTGTAATGCTGTTGCATTAAAAGTACCTGTATGCGATCTTTCTTCCTTAGTCTATTGGCTTTTTTCTTATTCTCCTGTAAAGAAGAGAAGAAGCTGGATTACAACAATCGTCAATCATTATATAATGAGACTGTTACCTGTTTACTTCAAAAAAGGGAGGGGATATTAAAACTGCAGGATAGTTCGCTGCAAGCCATTTCTATTTACCAGGAAGACCTTGAAAGATTGAATTTATGCAAACAGGTGGATGCTCTTTTCCGGGCAGAGCCCTTAAGTTTTATTTTCATGGAAAAAGATGGTACTGTATCTTTTTATGCAACAATAAGAGGTAATACCCTGCGGGCAAAGCAATTTATTGTAATGCGCTTAAAAGATACCGGCCTGCTTTCACATAAAATAACCAGTGATATGAAAGTGAAAAAGATCAGTGATGATGGATGGTATGAATTGGAAAGATCAATAAGTATAGCAAATTGAGTAAACAGGAAAATGCAATGAAGTACATAAGACCATTCTTTATATTGATGCTGTTGATCTATTCCGGGTGTGACTCATTTTATGCTGAAGAAAAAACAGTTGTGGGAAATATTATTTTAATAAATGACCATGTGCAAAAGGATAATGGTTTCAGGCTAAATCATTACACAGGTAGTTTCAACGATAACCTGATACAGGATTACGTAGTGTCTTTATATGGTAATGACACTGTTTTATTTGTAAAAACCAGGGATACCATTACCGGCCACAGGTATTTTGAGGTAAAGCATAACAAAGGAAATGAACCTATAAGGGTAAAGGAACTGGATAGTGCTGCAGTGATCTATAATTCATATTCCAGGCAGATCGATCATAAGTATAGTTTTGAAGAAAAAAAATAGCGCTGTATCAGACAGTATATCCCTTTTTTAATGCGGTTTTAATTTTTTTTAAGCAGCTGTTTATCAGTAGATTTGAATTGCTTTGCCAGCACGGCATAATAATTGAATAAATCCTGTATTACTTGAAATATTCCGGATCATTTTACTGTAAGGTAAATGGTCTGCAATAAGCTTAATATTTTAACCAATCAGTAATTAAGGATGAAAAAAATACTGGCGCTGGATGATAATGAAGATATACTGGAGATGCTGCAACTCATCCTCGGGAAAAAATACGAGGTGCACTGCATCACAGAACCAGACAGGTTTGAACCGCTGATGCATACCCTGCAACCTGACCTGGTGATCATCGATCATTTTATTGGCAATTATACTTCCGGTTCGGTAGTGGAAGATATTGGCAGGAACAACAGCCGTCGTACTTTTCCTTTTATACTTTTTTCAGGCTCACATGATGTTGAAAAGAAAGCTGCCGAATTGGGCGCTGCCGGTTTTATTACCAAACCAAGCAGTATTGGTTATATACGGGATTATATCGACCAGTTTTTTAATCCTGCCTGAGTATAGCTGTTATTGATAATTTACCACTAATAAACCTTATTCTTTTGATCATTGATACTTTAAGAACCGCCACCAAAAAAGCACACCAGGACCTGGATCATTATATTTTTCCTATCATACGGAAAATAGACGATAATGAGGAATATGCAAAACTGCTGAAAGTGTTTTTCGGGTATTTTAAACCGGTATATAACCAGTTGGATAAATACCTTACAGATGATAATGTGCAGCTGTACAGCAGTCGTCGTAAACCGGAACGCATTATCGAAGACCTTACAGCATTGGGTATGCAGGAAGAAGGATTTTTATTATGTGATAGTTGTCCATTGATCGATACAACAGCCAAAGCCTTTGGCGCTTTTTACGTGTTGGAAGGGTCAACTATGGGAGGTAATATCATTGTGCGCAACCTCATGGGACAGTTAAAAAAAGCGCCACCGGCAAGTTTCAGTTTCTTTTCCGGTTATGCAGACCAGAACCTCCAGATGTGGAATTTTTTCCTCACTGATCTGGAAAATAATACGCAACCGGCAGCAGTGGACGAACTGGTGCATACCGCTTCAGCAACTTTTTTAACATTCGCTAACTGGATAAAAAATAATTATGAGTCTGCAGATTAACAGTACCGGCCTGGAGGAAGTAAATTTATCCAATTGTGATAAAGAGCCGATCCATATCCCCGGTAAGGTACAGGAACATGGATTTTTACTGGCAGTAAACCGTTCTGCATGGACGATCGCTTATGCCAGCGATAATGTTACTGCCTATACGGGCATTGCATTGCCTGCTGTTTTTAATACAGGCATCGAAGATTTTATCAGCGCTACCGGCATGAAGGCCGGTAATGCCAATGTATTTGAGCTGATAAAATATGCTGCAGCAAAAGAAGCGGAAGACCTGAATTATATTACTGTCTACATCAAAGAAAAAGCGTTTAACCTTATTGTTAATCACTCCGGAGAATATCTATTGCTTGAATTTGAAGTGGCCGACCCGGAGATCGATAAAGCTTTGCAGCAGGTAATGGGCATGTCGCTTTCCAAGATACTGAATGCACAATCGATCACGGAAACACTTAATTTTTCTGCGCAGCAGATAAAAGAGATCATTCACTACGATCGTGTAATGGTATATAAATTCTGGGAGGATGATCATGGTGAAGTGGTGGCAGAAGAAAAGAATGATGACCTGGAACCCTTCCTGGGGCTGCATTACCCGGCATCGGATATCCCGAGGCAGGCAAGGGAATTATATAAGATCAACCTGGTGCGTATCATTGCAGATGTATTCAGCACACCATCCTCTTTATTTGCTGCAGATGAGCAACTGGCAGTGCAGGCGCTTGATCTTACACATTCCACTTTAAGAGCTGTATCACCCATTCATATCGAGTACTTAAAAAATATGGGCGTGGCATCCAGCTTCAGTATCTCGATCGTTATTAAAGATCGTTTATGGGGTTTGATCGCCTGTCATAATTATTCGCCCCGCTTTATCGATTACAAAGCACGCAACAGTTGCAAGCTTATCTGTAAAGTACTTTCTTCGGCGCTTGAATACAGGGAAGAACAGGAAAGAAAAGAAACTTCGGCAGGTTTTGAATCGGTGATACAGGACATTATAAAAAAGTTCCGCAGGCAATGGAATATCACCGAAAGTTTATTGAGCAGCCCTTCCGATTTTTTATCGGTCACCAATGCAACCGGTGCTGCATTATTATTCGAGAACCAGTTATACACGCTGGGTGAAACTCCTGATCATACTGCCATTAATAATTTGTTCCAGTGGATCAAGAACCACAACCGTTTCAATATTTATCATACCGATAATTTATCCCGTCAATATCCTCCTGCTGCTGATTATATGACGCAGGCGAGTGGCTTATTAGGGTTCCCGCTTTCCTGGGAAATGGATGAATATATCATGTGGTTCAAACCTGCCATTAAAAAAAGTGTACGCTGGGCCGGTAATCCCGATAAGCCGGTGGAAGTGGATAAGAACGGGCAACAACTTATTTCGCCCCGCCGCTCTTTTGCAGAATGGTCGCAGGAAGTTACGGGCAGTGCAGCGCCCTGGGCTGCTGCCGAGATCAATGCAGTAATGAAATTGCGGGAAGAGATTATTTATGCGATCAATGAAAAAGCCAATATTGTAAGAAGGCTGAATGAAGAACTGAATAAGGCTTACGAAGAACTGGATACTTTCAGTTACACCATTTCGCACGACCTTAAAACGCCGTTGGCATCTATAAAAAATTACACGGAAATTTTACTGGAAGACAATGAGAGCCTTGATCCGGAAGTAAAAAAGATACTGGGCAAAGTGGTACGCAATGCAGATAAGATGAATTTCCTTATCACCGAGATCCTTTCTTATTCACGTATTGGTAAGCAGGAATTGCGTACACAGCACCTGGATATGGAACAGATGCTGGCGGGTATCAGGAACGAAGTGTTATCAGCTTATAAAGACAGTACTGCCCAGGTGATCATTGAAGGCAGCCCGCCGATAGATGGTGATGGTATCATGATATCGCAGGTATTTACCAACCTTATTGATAATGCGGTAAAGTATTCTCAAAAAACAACAGCACCCAAAGTAGTGATACGTGGGCAAGAAAAAGACGGCGAGATCGTTTATACAATACAGGACAATGGTATTGGTATTGATGCAGCTTCCGGTGACCAGGTATTTGAATTATTCAAACGACTGGAAAATGTACGGGGATATGATGGCACGGGTGTTGGTCTTGCAATTGTGAAACGCATTGTGGAACGGCACAAAGCAAAGATCTGGTATGAAAGCGAACCCGGTAAAGGCACTGTTTTTTACCTGGTATTCAATAAAAAATAAAAGTATGGTTATGAATAATAAAATAGACCTGTTATTTGTAGAAGACAATGAAGATTACATTGAATTTGTAAAGCGTGCCTTGAATAATATCAATAAAGAGATCGTGCTGGATTATGTAACAGATGGTAAGGACGCTATTGAATATTTTGAAAAGAAAGCTGCACAACCACAGGGCACTGCAAAGCTTATTATCATGGATATTAACCTGCCCGGTATGAATGGTATACAGGTGCTGCGTAAGATCAGGACCATTCCTCAACTCAAATATGTTCCTGTGGTGATGTTCTCTTCTTCTTCCAATGCAGATGATATAAAAAAATCGTACGATTGCGGCGCCAATGGTTACATAGTAAAACCATTAGGCCTGCGGCCGCTTACAGAAACTTTACAATCGATCGTTGATTTTTGGCTGGCGCGTAATTATTGCTGCAATTAAAAGCAAGGCAATTATATCAATCCCATTCTTATCGCCTTGCCAATAAGCGTGGCGGTATTCTTTACATCAAATTTTTCGAGCAGGCTTTTGCGGTGGGTATTTACTGTAGGTACGCTGATAAAAAGTTTTTCAGATATCTCGCCATTAGTAAGGCCATCTGCTATCAATTGCAACACTTCTTTTTCCCGGCGGGTAATAAGGGGTTGATCGGAAGCATTGCTTTTAAGCGTTTGCACCGCTTCGGAACTGAAGTACGTATTCCCTTTCAATACGGCGTTGATCGCTTCCAGCAATTCTTCGCGGCTGGCATTCTTTAAAACATAACCTGCTGCACCATTGTCCATCATATTGCGGATGATGGCATGCTGGTTAAAAGTACTGAGGCCCAACACCAATACGGCGGGATACAATTGTTTCACTTCTTTACAAAGATCGATGCCGCTTTTATCGGGCAGGTTCACATCCATTAAAATAATATCGGGTTGCTGTTGTTTTAAAAAAGCCAGGCAGGAAGCCGCCGTAGTGGCATGACCCAGCCATTCCACATCTTTTTCGTTCTGCAACAGCGAACGGATGCCTTCTATCACCATATAATGATCATCCACTATAAAAATGCCTGTCTTCATCCAATATTTATTTCGATCATTACGGAAGTGCCTTTTCCCGGGGTGGATTGAAGATCCAGTTTCCCTTTTAAAAATTCAACGCGGTTCTGAATATTCTTCCAGCCCATACCTTCTTTTTGGGACAATGTTGCAGTGTCAAATCCTTTGCCGTCATCTTCTACCGTTATGGCCAGCGATCTTTCCTGCACCGATACATGCGCCTGCACCAACACCGTTTTAGCAGCGGCATGTTTAATAGCATTGTTCACCAGTTCCTGCACAATGCGGTAAATGGTTACCGCATTGGTTTGCGGTAGCTCCACTTCGCCCATGTTCATGGAAAGATAGTTGGCGTGTATCACACCACTGTGATCTATCTCGTTGCAGAATTCTTTCAATGCAGTATCCAGCCCGTATTTTACCAATATCTCCGGCATCATATTATGTGCCACCCTGCGCATTTCACGGATAGAACTGTCCAGCATATCAATGCTGCGTTCAAAAGCCTGAGCATTATCAGGCGTCATGATTAAATTTCCTTTCATATTGCTTAAAGAATATTTTATGCCACTCAGCATTCCTCCAAGGCCATCGTGCAGGTCTTTTGCAAGCCTGGTGCGTTCCTGTTCTTCGCCTTTCAATACTGCTTCTGTAGCGGTGAGTTGTTTTTCGGTTTCCAGTTCATTTATTTTTTGCTGCTGTATGATCTGGCGGTGCCTGTAGCTGCGATACACAAGCAGCAGTATGATCAATAATGCTGCAGCGCCGCCAATAAGAAAATAATTCAGGACGGATTTTTGTTTCAGCTGCACTTGTTGCAGTTTTATCTGTGCTTCTTTTTTTTCTGTTTCGTATTTTGTTTCCAGGTCTTCGGTATAAAAATTCAGTTCTTTAATATTTTCAGTAGTCACCACCGAATCATATTTATAAGAATAATTCATGCCCTCTTTTATTTTGCCCTGCATATAATTTAATATAGCATAATCCTGGTACAGGTTTTCCAATGGGTCCGGGTTGTTATTTCTTAAAGTGATACTGATGCCACTGTCCAGCTCAACTTTTGCCTGGTCAAATTTACGTTGTGCCATTAAGTTTAATGCCAATGCATTATGTATGTCGGCTACAGTCTTATCGTCAGGAAAATCTTTACTATACTTTACTAATTCATTAGCATAATTCTGCAGGGACCTGGTGTCACCGGTCTTAAAATAATCATTACAAAGATTGACCAATGCAAAATTGATGTTCACGATATCTTCTTCTTCTTTGGCCAATTCTAATTGCCGTAAATTGGTTGCGATACCGCTGTCGAGCATATTTAACCCGGAATAACCGGCTGACATGTTATTCAATCCCATCATTACGGCAAAAGAATTATTGAATTGCTTTCCATAATCAATCGCTTTTTTTGCATAGTCGATGCACTTGTCGTATTGCTTCAGGTTAAAATAGGTATTGGATGCGGTAAGATTACGAACAGGGAAACTGGCGCTGTCCTTGGTTTTTTCAGAAATATCCAGGCATTTTAAGATGCAATCAATAGCGGATTTATACTGGCCAAAGTGATTGTAGACCGCTGCCAGGTTATTATAGGTTTTGGCCAGTAATTTCATATCATCACCTTTTTCCGCGATCGCTTTATTCTTAAGTGCATAGTCCAATGATTTTTTATAATCATTGTTGTAATAATAGTATTCTACATAACCCACGTTAATAAAAAAATCCAGTTTGTCTGTTTTCAATTTCTCTGACAGCTTGGTTGCTTTATCCAGGTAATAATAGGAACTGTCGTAGTTTTTGGTGGCATATTGTTTCTGTATATACAATATCAGCCTTATGGTTGACGTATCTTCTTTGGCAGTCTGCAGTAAACGGAGCAGGCTGTCTTTATTCATGGTGGTTTGCGCCATTGCGGCCTGAGCCCCCATCCAAAAACAAACAGTATATAAAAATAATTTCCTCATAAAGAGTAATTTACTGGTTTTAGCAATTGCAAAGTAAGTATTCAGCAATTTTTTTTGCATCATCTTTTTTAATGATTTTTTATAATGGGTCCTAAAAATCATCTTTTTTAATGATTTCACCTCCCAATACCTTCTGATAGTTTTGTTACATAAAAAATCACCAATGAAAAAAATAATTTTGGCTGCATCCTGTATTTGTTATGCAGGCATATCAATTGCCCAGGTAAAACCTATTAGTACCGATGTAAAAAATAAAGCGCTTATTGGTACTACGGCTGAATTTAAGCTTCAACGCCTCAAGGATTATTCGGCTTCATTTGCCCCGGCTGTGGTTACCAGGAATATAAACGGGATAAATATCAAATACACGGCAGTAAAAAACCCGGCAACCAACACTGATGTAACCATCAATACACAAACGCCTTCCAGCCAAAGCCAAAATGGCTTTCTCTGTACCACCACTTATGAAACGGTTTCTGCCAATACCAGTATATTCAGCAGTGTGAATATGGGCGGGCAGGGCATTTACCCAGGGGCTATTTATAATTTCAACGATTTTATGGTGGGCAATACCAGCAAGCCTGTGGGAGAAGGTAAAAGAAATCCTATCATGCTCACCACCGATAATAATAATACATCAGGCGATGTAAGTGTTTTAGTGTCTAACATAACTTCATCGGAAGCCAATATAAATTCGGCCAAACAAAATATTGTAAAAAACTTTTCAACTACTTTCACGGCAGCGGATGCACAATCCCACTATTATTACCTGGAAAGCACGGCTGCACAGCTTTTACGCATGTCGGGCGGTGGTGCTATAGGCGGTTTCTCTGCGGGGGGCGGTTTCACCAACCAAAAAGAAGACCATCATTTTTACGTTACATACGATTGGATCGTCCCGATGTACACTATTTCGACAGCAATTCCTGCTACTGGATTTTTTACCGATGCGGCGCTGGAGAAATCCCCCGACCTGGTATGGATTAAAAGTATTACCTATGGTACACGTATCCTGGCTACTATCAATATTGATGAGAACAGCCTTGCAAATACTTCCTTTGCTAATTTTAAATATGGTGACAAACTAAATAATTCGCTCAATGTAGATATGAATTACCTACAGCAAAATAAAAATGCAAAATATTCTATCGATACTTACGTAATAGGCACCAGTACACAGGCATTGGCAAATGCCACCTCCATACCAGGGCTGAATAACTTTGTCAACTCCATACTTTCGCACCTTTCTAATCAAACCGCTAAACCCATAAGCTATGAGCTTTGTGATATGGCTGGAAATACTGTAGGTATAAAAACCGTTACCGATCCTTATCCTGTAAACAATTGCGTAAAACAAAACTCATCATTCAGGTTGCAATCAGCCGAAGTAGAGGTATGGACAGGTAATGATAATAAGGTAGCCGGCTCTAATGCAATAGTAGAAATATATACTAATACAAACAACCCGGGAGGAAGCCTCAGCGGCAAATTTGTTGGTAAAACCATGTCCAATGCAGAGTTTCAGCGGGGAAAAAATAATTGGCTGAACATTTCTCCCGATCCCAATGCCAAACTGGGTTTGCTTTCAGATTTTCAATCCGGCATGAACCGGCTGGATGTTTTCTTTGAGCCTAAAACACCCGATCTTATTCTGGATGAATGGGATGTGGCCACAGTAAAAATAAAACTGCATTTTGTTGACATGTATGGAGGTGAATACAAACCTGAATATTCATTTGAAATGAATAATGCCAAAGCCCATTTGCTGAAAAATAAACAACGGCTCAGTTGTTATTTTGACGGAACTCTCAATCCAACAACTTCTATACAACCATAAAAATTCTTTCAATGAATAAGTTTATTTATTGTATCCTGCTGGTATTTACATCCGGCATATTACATGCACAGGAACCGCTGCCGCCGGTCAAACAACCGATAAATATTAAAACACCCACATTACCGGCTAAAGGTAATATTGATCCTAAAGAATTGCCAACCAAGCCTAATACATTGGCATTTATGCTTACTTCTCACACCTGGAGCTTTATCCGCTGGTGGGTTACAGGATCAGTGGGGCATTCAATAACGGACCCGGCATTCAAATTTCTTTCGGGCAATGTTATAAATTGCAGCCTTACAACACCGGAAGCAAAAATTGCATTGCAGTCAGGTACTTACAGTATCAATGGAAATAATGTTACCATCATCCTTAAAAAAGAATCCGAATGTAACGATGACGTGTAACCTGTTATACAACAGCACAAACCAAATACTTACCGGCACCTATAGCCTGGTAGTATTGCCGATAGCAAATCCGCCTGCCGGCTATACGGCCGGAACTGTTACTGGAGATATGAAACTGGAATTGAAACCATAATTTAAAAATGATGAAAAAACTAACCAACCTTCTTGCCTTTATAATAATGGCTGTTTCCTGTTTTGCTCAAAAGCAAACTTTTGATGTAGTGAATTATACGCTGCCCAAAGGCTGGGATAAAACGGAAATGCCGGGCGGCATACAGCTTTCTGCCAAAAACGATGGTAAAGGAAACTATGCCACCGTTGTTATTTTACGTTCGGCAGTAACCACGGCATCAGCAAACGACAACTTTAACAGCAGTTGGGAACAACTGGTGAAAAGTACCGTAACTGTTGCTGGTGAACCAACCATGCAGGAGCCGGCTGTTGAAAAAGGCTGGAATGTAATTTCCGGGCAATCCACCTACACCGAGGGCGCTAATAAAGGATCGGCAACGTTGATAACTGCTACAGGAAACAGCAAGATGGCGAATGTGGTGATCATGACCAACACCAGTAAATATCAAACCCAAATACTCGATTTTATAAAAAGCCTGGACCTGAACGAAACGGCAACTGCACAAAGCAACAATACAAGCCCAGCTTCTACAACAAATGCTGTAACAGGTTCCGGAAACAAAAATATTTATTCCATCACTGTGCCACCTACATGGAATTTAAATGCCGGAGGGAATAGTTTAACGTTAGAAAAAAATACAACCACGGGAAAAAGAATTATTGAGTTCATGAGTATGGTAAAATCATCGGGCAGTTTAGAAAAGGATATGGAACATATTTTTTTCGAGGTTTTTGATGGCTGGAGTCTGTACAACAGTCCCAACAACCTTTTATTTGAAAAAGGGGACCATGAAAAAGGAGTTACCTGCCAGGGCCTGCCTTATTATATGCTGAGCAATAGCATCAGGCAAAACGGTTCGGGCAATGGTGATGTAATAAAAGGTACTGTATTGCTTATACAGGTTGGATCTAACGTGGCTATTATCAATACGGCTGATAAAATATTGGGCAGCGATGCAGAAATGGCTGTGAATTTTCTTTTATTCACCCTAAAAATAAATGGTGCTGCCGAAAAAAATGTGGATTATAAAAATCAGCTGATCGGTACATGGGCATCAGGCAGTGGGGTATACGGCAATAGTTTGATCACAGCCACCAGTTACACTGCAGAAGGAAAATGTTATGTGCTGGCACAATCCTCTTATACTGTTGGGTATGATTATTATAATGACCTGATCAAGAAAAAACAATTTAAAAGCGAGGGCACATTTGCATTCAAGGGGAATGTATTGGAAAGAAAAACGGGTTCAGTTGCCGGAGCAAAATACTTTACAAGATTTTATTCAAGAAAATATGGCAATAATCAGTGGTCAGATCTAATGGGTTTGTATCTGTATGACTATGATAAGAACAAAATAGAATCACTTATTCCTTTTCATAAGATTTGATTACCATGATATATCTCAACAATGAAAAAGATACATCTCCTTATTCTTCTTTCACTTCTATTACATTTAATGCCATGCAAAGCACAGAGCGACCAGGAGTTGAACAGGGATTCTGTTATTGGCTGGCAATATATTGTTAATCCAATCAATGCAAAAGCCGCTTATAAACCCATCAAAAGCCAGTATGCCAATAATGCTACTTACACAGTAGGGCAGCAACAGGCTTCGGATATGCTCATCAACTGGATACAGCAATCCTACCTGCCCCGTGGTATCGTGATGCGTACCATTGCAAAAAATGACGAACGCTGGTACGTGGATGGTAATGGCCCGCTGCAGAGTTACGGGGTGAATTTTTTAGGGTATGCGGCATCGTTTGCACATGGAAAAATTGATCTGCGCTGCTGCGAACAGGGGCAAAGATTGCAGGCCGGGTTCAATGATTTTCCGGGTGTGTGTATCAAAGGATTTAACCCCGGCGGATTGTATTTTTTTGCAGAGCAGGCTCCCTTTACAAGCGGTGATGATGATGCACAACTATCTAAAGAAGGAATAGATAAAAAGATACAATCCGGTCTGTATAACTACCGCACTTATTTTGATCATTACCACGATAATGGGCAACAGGTTTTCAGGATCGGTGTAGTGGTTCCAAAAAACGGCGACTGGCCTTTTAAACCTGTATTGGTAAAAGATGCTGTGGCTTATATACAGCAGCAGATGGCCGCATACCCGGGCATCATGCAAAAAAATCCTTACTCTGCCGAGCCGGTAAAAAAAGCTTTGGAAAGATTACAGCCTTATTACAATGAAGTAGTGAAATTAAATGCGAACTATAATTACAGCACCGCTATCAATGATGATAATGGCCATTACCTGCTGAACCCGGAAGCTATTTTAAACGGGAAACCCATTAATAAGACATTCCCTGAATACAATATTCTTGTCATTACTACCCAGCAAACCATTGACCAGACAAAAACAGATGATCCGTTGTGGATGTACCTTAACTTAACACCAAGCAGCGTAACCCTGCAGGGCAATCCTGCAAAATTCGATACAAAGTTTGGTACAGGCGTAGCGCACATGGTGTATTCATTGCTGAACAATTTCAACTTTGATTATGTGGCCAAATGGCTGGCACAACCTGCCGCAAGAAAATCGATGGCCTATGCACCTGCAAAGATGCCTGCGAAAGTAGCGGGGAATGTTGCTGTTGTACCTGTTGCAGTTTCCGCAACAGCATCTGCAAAAAATAAAGATCCTTACACCATTTTATACGAGGATTTTGAAGGTTATCCTGCCGGTGAAATATCGGCCAAAAAATGGCATACTGCAGGATATGGTTTCGCCAATGCTTCTTTAATCACGGTGAACGGGCAAAATGGCAAATGGGTGATGATCCCCGAAAAATTCACTTTTTATCCTGACCTTGATATCCCGCTTACAGCAAATTATACGGTAAGTTATGATGTATATTTTGGTGCCGGCATTACGAACAAAAGGGTGTCGCACTATTGCAGGCTCGATGCTTATGATCCTAAAGACAAATATCCGCAACCTATGAATATGGCCAGTGCCATTGATAAAGGAATGGACTTTGCCATTGCCATGAGTGGGGAAGGCACAATAGAATGTAAATTCAGGAAAGGGCAGTATAAAGAAATGTTTGAGAATATAAAACTTCCTGCATTTAAAGAAAAAGACATAGCGCACGTAAGCGTATCCGTAAGCGGTACTGCGGTTGCTGTTTCGGTAAATGGTAAAGAAGTTATCAGGAACGACAATGCTATGCCCGTTGAGCTGCCGTATAAAAGAGTGGGTTGGTATTGCAGCAATCCCAATATGCTGTTGGGGAATATTTTTATAAAAAGTAATACTGCTGTTCAAAATAATACTCCAAAAGAATCGGCATTTGCAGGAGTAGTAAAAGAGAAAACACCTGCTTCCATTTCCGATGCCGCTACTTTTGAAACATCAGATTATTCATTCAAGCCGTTGCAAAGAATAGATAACATGCCGCCGCTGAGTTATCCTGCAGGATTTAAAAGCACTGCAGCTATTCCGGCGCAACCCGAAGGAAGCAATAAAGCAGTGGCGAGTTTGCCCACATTCAAAACACCCGCCCGCTCTGCACTGCTGGATGCATTGCCCAATGCCGCCATGAGCAGTACAGCATTTAAAAAAATCATTGATGACCTGAAAGGAACGGTTGCTGCAAAACTCAATGCAGATAATGCGGGCAAGATCGATGCTTACCTGAAAACAAAAAAAATAACCAGTTCCAATGCTATAACAAACGAAGCTGTTACTGTATGGATAAAAGGCAAGCCTACTGCGGCTTTGTATTTATTCTGCAAAGCACTGCAGTCTGACTACAATGATATGAATACGGCGAACAACCTGGCAGCATTGCTCAATACATACGGGTATGCAGAAAAAGCCATTGCGGTATTGCAGTATGTCAATTCAAGAGTGAATGGATCACCAGATGTGCTGGCCAATTTAGCTGTTGCCTATTACAATTTAGGAGATATGGATAATGCGTTGCTGTATGCCGGTAAAAGTATAGATAAGGACAGCCTGAATACCAATGCCAATAAAGTAGCTGCTTTTGTTCATTTAAACAAAGCATCGCAAAGCAATAACAAAGCTGAAGCAGATAAAGCCATCGGTTGTTTAAAAAGATCTTTAAAAAGTCATTATGACCCGGAATCATCCGAACTGCTGAACAAAATTGAAGATAAACATCAGAAACAAAATGATTTTATCAATACCAATTTCAATGAGTTCCCCATGTTGCGGCGTTTGGAATTGCCTGCTATGACAGAAGACCTGGCACAGGCTCAATCTTTCAACCGGTTTTTAGAAAAAGAAAAAAGCGCCTTGTTACAAACAGCAGACGATATCAGGGCAACCTTGAAAAAAATTCCTGCACAGGATATGAAACAGGTGATGGACAATATCAACCAGCACAGAGGAACAGCTATGCTGATGATAAAAGCAGCTGGTATTATAAATCAAACTGCGGCCTGGTATATGAAAATGAAAGGCGACCTGGAGCAGCTTTTTACACAGGATAAAACGGCACTGACAACTGCGTACAATAAAAAAATAAGCGCTATCAGTAAAAAATATAGTGAGCGCTTAAATAAACTGGAAGGCGGTGAAGGCAAAGGGGATGAAGAAGAAGAGATAGAACGTTTAAAAAAAGCACGTTGCGAAGAATACAATAAAGAAAGTGCCCAATACCTTGCAGATGTGGCCAAACTCACCAACCAGTTTGCACAAAAAAGCGAACTGGTAAGCCGCACTTATTTCAGGGATTATGCCAACTGGATGCCTGTGCAGTTAAATGATACCAGTATCCGCTACCTGCTGGATGCACAGGCCAAGTATATTAGTGATGTGAGTAAAATTCTTTCCTTGTATACTGCAGTTGAGCCTTGTATCTATCCATCGCAGCAAATCAAGAATGACAATACCAAGGGTAAACCCAAACAATGGGATGATAAATACTGCCCGGCCATACTGAACCAGGAATTAAATGGGGGAGCGGTAAGCGTGCGATCTACCTGCACTTCTTTTAGTGTGGAGGGCGGCGAAGGATTGCTGGGTGAACTGACGATGAATTATAATGAGGACGGCACTTTTAAAGATATCACCATTGGTGTAGGTATAGGTGCCGAAGCGAATGTTGGTATTAAGGGAGCTTCTGTATCTGCCGGTGCATCGGCAAAGGAATATATCACGATAAGTGCATCGCAGGGTGGCCCCGAGGTATCAGACTGGGGAGTGAAAGCAGGTGTGAATGCAGGAGCTAATGCAGGCCCTGCAAGCGGTGAAGTAAATATTGCTTCCACCAATATTTCGGCGAACGGTGGGGTTACGGCAGGTGGTGTGTTATCCAATGCACTGGGCTTGCCAAAGTGATAAATCATCTTTTTTAATGATTGCCCTGGTCATTGCATCCGGCTACTTTTACAATACAAATTTTGTGCATGAAAAAACTGATCTTCCTTGCAATGAACATGATGCTTGCTGCAACTGCTTTCAGTCAGAAACAAACCTATGATATTGTTACTTACACCACGCCAAAAGACTGGACGGAAAAACAGGCTGATGGTAATATTTCTTATGCAAAAATTGATGGCGGCAGCTGGGCGCAGATAGCGATCTACCAGCACCGCAACAGCGAAGGCGATATACAGGCTGATTTTGATAAGGACTGGAATGAACTGGTGGCAACCGGTAAAACAATTTCCGCTCCTGAAAAAACCGAACCTAAAACTGCCGAAGGCTTTAGCGTAATGAGCGGTAGTGCTGTGTGGCAATACAATGGCGCCAATGTGGCAACGATTCTTACGGTATACACCAACCAGAAAATCTGTATTGCGTTGTTGTGCAATTCCACGGCGATGCCTTACCTGAAAGAGTATCAAAAACTCATCGGGTCGCTGGATATCAATGCCGGCGATGCTGCTGCAACTCCCGTAATTGCTGCAACAGAAAGCAATACTTCTACTCAATCCAATACAACAACTACTACTGATAAAGGGAGTGTTTCCATTGTTGGTTTATGGATAGACTATATGCTGGAGACCAACGGAAATTATATCAATGGTCAGCCACAATACACTGCCGGGTACCTGCGAAAAGAATATCTTTTTAATGCCGATGGCACTTATATTTTCCGCAACAAACAATGGCTTACAAAAACCAAAGACATCACATTTATATACGAATCCGGGACCTATGAAGTGAAGGGTGATCAACTGACCATTACACCCAAAAACGGCAAAAGTGGTTTTTGGGAAAAAGCTGCAACCACTAAAGGATGGGGTAAAATGCTGAAGGCATCTGATCACAAACTGGAAAAAACAACCTACAGTTTTGAAATAAAATATTTTTCAGCATCCGATAGCTACAGCCTCAATCTTGTTGCAGGCAAACCTACCGAGAGAGATAGTGGCCGGTTTAATGCGGCCAATGATCCATACGTTTTTCATTATAATTTACGGAAACTGGAGTCGTTGGTTGATAATCCACCAGGTTTCAAAACGGGTTTTGAAAATAAATAATTATTATTACTGAAATATCACCACACAGTCAATGAAAAAAATAGTATACACGCTGGTCATCCTTTTTTTTGCTATAGCAGCATTTGCTCAAAAACCTTCCAAAGAACAAATGGAAGCCGATAGAAAAAAAATGGCAGAGGCTCAGAAAAAATTAGATGAACAATTGTCGAAAATGAGCCCCGCGGCCAGGAAAAATTATGACAGCATGATGAATGCTATGGGCATGGGGCAAAAAATGAATAATGCTATTAACCAGGTAAACAGCAATCAGTCTGCTGCCCCGGGCAGCGGTGTTGCCAATGGTCTTATCCCTGCAAAAAATGCCAAAGGCATTGCTGGTATTGCCGCCACACCTTCCAATGCGAATATGAGTGGATTTATTGGCACCACGGGTAATGCAGCATTTGCTGCTGTACTGCCTGCTGCAAAAAATAAAGCCAATGATATTTATAAAGACCTGAAAAATAAGGGAGCGACTGCTGATGAAATGGGTAATGCTGCAGCGGCTTTATGGATGGCCGGGCGTACGCAGATATCATTGAGCTTGATGGCACAGGTATGTAAAGACGATCCTAACAACACCGATAACCTGAATAATTATGCGGCTATGTTAACCATGATGGGCGCACCTGAAATGGCGATACCCATTCTCAATAACCTGAATGGCCGTTTTAAAAAGAACAGTACCATACTTAATAACCTGGGCCAGGCATGGTTCGCACTGGGCGATGCAGACAAGGCCCAGAAATATTTAGATACCACGCTTGCATTGGCTGCATCACATCCTCAGGCCAATCAAACCATGTGTATGATCGCTGAAGGCAAAGGCAATAAAACAGCCGCAACTGCCGCAGCTAAAACCGCTCTCAAACAAGGATATAGCAGTACAAGGATAGACCTGCTGAAAAAACTCGGGTACGCACCCGGCGCCGACGATTACAACAATTTTCCACCTGCTAATAAAAGCGATGACCTGCTCAACCTGGGTGGTTTTGCAATGCCCGCCTTTCCAAAATCGGTTGCAGAATGCAAAGCATTAGACCCGGTATGGAAACAATTTCGTGCAGATATTGATCAACGTTTAAAACCATTACAGAAAGCCACCGAGGAATCCAGTAAACAAATGCTGAAACAAATGGAGGAACAACAAAAGCAATTTATGGATGCCATGAATAAAACCATGGCAAATCCTGGTTCGGTAAGCCAAAGTGAAGCAATGAAAACAGTAGGAGTGCCTATGTATTCAGAGAAAATGAATGCAAGAGAGAACATTGTATTGCAAAACCTGCAGCGGAAAAAGCTGGCTGCTGCGCAAAGCATCAGGGATTATATAAATGGTGAAGGCGGCGCTTTAAAGAAAAAATATGATGATGCCATTGTTGCCATTAATAAAAAAATGGCCGATGTGGGAGAGGGTGGACACACCACACTGGGCATGATCTGCAATGAATCTGTAAAAGCATCCGACGCATTTTTAAAACCCTACAATACAAAATTAGAAGGACTGTATAATGATTACCTCGCTGCAGAAAAGCAATGGATAAATGAAATGGCTTACTCATCGCTTTATACTACGTATCCTAAATTATTACCTGCCATCAATGCCGGTTTGCAGGCACAATGGCTGAAGGACCTGAGCTTAACGCAAAACGGTTTCAACTTTGCCAACATTACAAAATACGAATGTGTGGATGATGCAGAAGGTAAAAGCGGCCGCCTTACACAGTTTAAAGATCCTAACTGTACGATCAACAGCGAATTTGGCAGCGCTAAGCTGGGCTTTACGATGACGCTTACCTGCAGCGGTATGACCACCACTATTAATGCAGGTGTGATCAGCGGTACCTTAAACCAGGATATGGATCATGCCGGCTTTGGTGATTCTTTTAAAAACTGTACCATAAGCATTGGACCTAAAGTAAGCGCCGGTGGTAAATTAGGACCATTGCAGGCCAGTGTAAGCGCAGGCGTGGGGGCTGATATTGAAATTGACAGGAGCGGTGTGACCGATGTGGTGGTAGTTGCCGGTGCAGAAGCAGCCGTAGGCCCCGGAAGTGCAGGCGTGGAAGGAAGAATGAGCCTTAATAGCGGTGCCACTTCATTAAATGGTACCGGTATTTTTAAATGATCTTCAAAAAAGTAAAACTATACTTATGAAAAAAATAGTTCTCTTAGTTATTGGCTTTTGTTTTTTAGGGCTGGTAAATGCACAGGTGAAGCCCATAACCACCCCTGTTGTAAAACAAACACAAATTGTAAAGTTGGATTCCAATAGCGGCAATAACCAAAAGATACCTATAGCTGCCTCCATCAAACAGGCATTGCCTACTACGGTAAAAGAGAATTTGGTTCTTTATAAATGGAAAGCAACCCGCTGGATGGAGAACGCTCTGTGGAAGGGTGAACTATCAGCCCCGAATCTTACGTTTAATGGCAACGGAACGGTAAGTTGTGGCAGCTCGATCTTTTCTTCAGGCGACAACCAATTAGTAAACGGAACGTATACAGTAAATGGCAATAATGTGATCATTGTTCTTAAAAAAGATACCAGTGCGATCCTGACCGGTAATCTTGTGTATGACAGCAACAGCAAAAAATGTAACGGTTCCTATAATTTGCAGGTATTGAAAGGATATGCAGCGGGTAATAGCGCACAATCCTGGATGAAATTGGAAATAAACCCATAGTAATTTTAAAGAAATAAGCAAAACAAAAAAAATCTTTCATCAAATATTAAATACTGTGAAACGCAATATCATCTTACTATTTTTTCTGTTGCCCGCAATCGTATGTTTTTCTCAGGGAACAAAAAAAATAACTGACCCTTTAACGCCCTGTGGTTCACGTGCTGAAGTTGATGCGATGCCCGGCATTTATACCGATCATAATAATACAAAATATGGATTTGCATTAAAAGGCACTGCTGCCGAAAAGGCTGCCATGATGAAAAACCTCATCGCCATAGAAAAAATGGAAGAAGCCAGCCGTAAGGATTATAAACTGACGGGATGTGCCGCCAGGGTGAGTTTTGCCAGGAGTGGCAGCAACAATTACGGTAAAAACGTGTATGCCAGCTACGGGTATGGTTTAAGCGTATATGCTTTCGCTTGCAATATACCTCAACGGGCCACCAAAATAGTAGATGAATACAGGACGGTTTTCAGGGTTGACTTCAATCCATATATAATGCCGGGGGGCGTGCATGCCGTAGGTACGGGTGAGTTTTCTATGAAATATGGCAACCCGGTTTACGACATTCCTGTAGATGCGAAAGCAGGACCCAATTTTGAAAAAGAAAAAACGAATAATCCCAGTCATGTATCACAATATATTTCAGAAGCAACGCTGCGGGTGGCCCGCTCTGATAACTATAAAGATTTTCATGGTGATTTTTTAAAACTCAATAACGGTAACGGATATGTGGAACATTGGGAAATGGGCGCCAGGTATGATAAACACGGCCCTGATTCTTATCAATGGATAGATCGCCGCTATTTTATCACTAAGCCCGGTGTGCCATTGCTGGTACCCGTTAGCCGCAAGCAATACCTGCAGGATATGCTGGAATATTTTGAAATAGAGAAAGCCAATTTTGAATATGACAATGCTCAAAAAATAAAAAATATTGGCAATAATACTTCTGAATCTGCAAAAAGAACACTGGCTGCTTTGGAAGCTGATAAACTGGCCTATCCTAAATTTTATGAAGCCAAAAAAGCAAAAGTAAACGAACTGTTAGCTAAACAAAAACCCGAGTGGCTACAAAAGCCGGCAGTGATAGACCAGGATAAATTGCTGAAAGATGCTGATAAGATATTGGATGCTTTGGGCAGGTTTTATGATGCTGAAGGAGAATATAAATGCGCCCTGTATGTTTTAAATCCTGCCTATTTTGTATCCAACAACGGGCAGACTACAAAACCTTTGCTGATAGAAGTACAGTTCCGTTACGAGATCACGAAAGATTATGCCTACTCTTCAAAATTGTTTAGTAACTGGGAGCAGCACTTTGATGTGGAGGCGTTGCGCAAAATGTTGGAATAACTATAAAATCCTCTTTTTTAATGATACCACGGCTGGAGCCAGGCGCTTAGTTTTACAGTAATAATTCTTAAAAATATTATTATGAAAAAAATAAGCTTCATACTTCTCTTCATTACCAGTGGAATAACAATGCAAGCACAAACAGGAACATTGCCGGTTAAAACAACCGTCAATGTAGCTCCAACTTCGGTGATAAGAAATGTACCCACTCAAACGATTAAATTAAATCCCATTCCTCCCGCAAATCCACTCCCGGATATTATTATTACCAACATCAGCTTTACGCCCAATACGGCCAATACTTACTATGTAAATTATACTTTAAAAAATACAGGCACCTCAGCTGTAAAAAAAGGCTTATTGTCTTTGCAAACTTATATAAACGGAGGGGCTTCAGGTGGTGGCAGCGCCACCTCGCTGGGGACAGAAATAAACCAGTTACTAAATCCCGGTGAATCTTTCAGCAGTAAAAATACATTCAGCACTACCGGTATTGTAGTAGGACAAAATTATGCATTTCAACTTTGTGTAAATGGAATGAAAGCAAATGCAGGTATGCCAACCGAAACATGGGTTGGCCAGCAGTTCACCGAATCGAATTATACCAATAATACAATGCAGTCAACATTTACTATTCCACCACCACCACCGGCGCCTGCAGATATATTGGTTACTATTACCAGCATAGATAAAAGCCCGACTGATACTGCATTTGTTAGGATCAATTATACGTTGAAGAACATCGGCGCAACAGCGATCCCGCAAACTGCATCTTTATCCATTCAAAGCAGTGTTGAAGATACTGATAATAATCCCGCAACTTTTTTGGGTACAGGCTGCTGTGGCCAGCCTACTGGTGGAAACACTTTAAATACGGGAGATATTCCATTTGCACCGGGAGCTGTAACAACATTGTACTACGATGCCAGGGTAGCGGGGGGTTACTATCCTTCATTGCCTAAAATGGTACTCTATAAATTCAATGTTGTCATCAGTAATAATGGCAGCTTTACAGAAAGCAACAGCGCAAATAATAAGGGCAGTCTTACTTATTTGCTTAAATAAGATCCGTATTGCATAAGTACTTTTGGAAAATAAGTATAATATTAAATCAATCAGTGAAAAAAATAATTCTTTTTAAATCCTTGATTGCTCTTTTACTGGTGCAAGAGGTTATTGCACAGGATTGCAAAACCAACACCGACCTGGATGCAACACCCGGTAAATACCTCACCGCAGCGCAATATCCATGGCCTGCCGTAAGAGCGGAGTATTATAATAAAATGACCGGTGCGGCTGATAAAGCAACAGCCAAACAAATACTTACACAGTTAGAAAAAATTGAACAACAAAGCCGCAATGGTTTTACACTTACCGGCGGTAATTGGGAAAATTATTACTCCACCGAAGGGTATAATTGTGCAGGAGCAGTGAAATTAGGGCAGTATACCTTTCAATCAGCCCTGTACGAATATTTTTGTGTCAAAGGAAAATCGGTAAGGAACAGCGAGTACAGTACAGTATTGCGGATGTATGCGAACAATGTTCAACTAAATACACTCGAGCCCTATTTAACCAATCCTTTTGGCAGCAGCATGGGAGGTACTTATGACCTGGGCTTTCAGTATATGGACTGGAAGAATCATAAACTATCCGAACCTAATGCGCAACTGATCAGCCTGTTCACGTACCTGTCCTGCAATAGTGCATCACTGGTTGATGCGATCAATTCCGGGAAAAATTATTTCCAGGATGTGGCCGAAAAAGATATCCGTCCCAACAACCGCAGTAATTATGTTTACCGTTATTGGTTTATCAAAAATAAAGCTATACCTGTTTTAATACCTGTAACCCGCAAAGAATATTTGCAAAGCCTGCTGGAATATTATGAAAGGGAAAAACTGTATTTCCCGAAACTGGTGACGAAACTTACGGATGAACATGACAATGGCGTAAAACAATACAGCAATTGGCAAGCTGATGTAGAAGGTAAAATAGCCGTTGTAAAAAAAGTATTGAGTGAGCAAAAAGAAGACTGGCTGAATGCACAGGCAGTAATAAACCGTATTGAAGATGGTTCAAAAAATTATAAAGCCGGGTTAACTGAAAAGACAAACTACAACCGTTTCTGGACTTTTTACGGTAGTGAAAATAAAAGCGTACCGCTTTATAAATACAACCCGGAATATTTTAAAACCATTACACAAAACCCTGCAAAACCACAGATCATCACCATAGCATTCCGGTATATAACAGTACCATCATCACTCAGGCTATTAAACAACTTTACTGAAAATTTTGATTTTGAAGCAGTGAAAAAATTGGTTCAATGATCCTGAAAAATCCTCTTTTTGCAGGATGCTTTCGTTTAAGCGGCCAATGTAGTTTTGAGGATATAAAATTAAAAAACATGCAAAAGCAATTATTAGTGGCTTTCTTCCTGGTCCTGTCATTGGCGCTCAATGCTCAAATAAAGGGGGATACATCCAGGATCATTAAAAAAGCTGTTATCACTACAACAGTACCTGTAAAAACGGTTGTTACACCAACAGTAAATTCCGGTAATGGCACTGCCACACAAACAAAGCCACAAAGCGGACCTGCAACCACACCACCTGCGCAACCTACATTAACTGATGCGGATTATTTTCTGGCAGGGGCAGTTATAAAAGTCACCACCGGCAGCGATAATAAAGAAGCGAATACTTCCACCGCTTTTTTCTATATACGCCCAAGAAAAGCGGGTGGGGCTGTGGCCTATAAATTAGCTGACTACGCTGCTGAATTAAAAGCAAACCAGTCAATAGACCTCAGGCTCGACAGGGCAACTACATTGAACACTGCGCAAAACTCATTGCAATACTTTAAACAGAATGGGCTTTCTGTAGTGGTAGCCTACTGTAATAAAAATTTTTGTACAGATGCCTGGAAAATAAATGGTATCTCCATAACACTGGAATTTAAAGATGTGAACGGAAATCCTGCTCCTTCCGGTTATGGCTCCAAAACGATTAATTTCCCGGTATCGAGCGGTACACTCGGTTTTATAGCGGGTTGCAATCCTTTCTGGGTAACTGATGGCAAAACCTGCATGGGGTACAGTGACCAGATGTCGAAAATGCTGTTGAAAACAGATGAATACCTTAATGCTTTGCCTGCAAAATTGTTGAACTGGTTTGCAGACGATGTTAACTAAATAAAAAATATGCAGTTGAGATCTTTTTCACTGGTAAAATGGTTGTTCGTAACAGCTATGGTTTTTAATAACGTTACCGGTTATGCGCAAAAACAAACATTTGATGTTGTTTCGTATACAATGCCCAAAGGCTGGCAGCAACAGCAAAATGAAGGTGGCATCCAGTTGTCTGCCAGTGATAAAAAGACCGGAGGATATGCCATAGCGATCATTACCAAAGCAGTGGCCTCAACTGCATCGCCCAGTGAAAATTTCAATAACGACTGGACAAGGCTCGTTAAAAGTACTGTGCAGGTGAACGGGGAGCCTGCTATGCAGGCACCGGAAAAAGAAAATGGATGGGATATTGTTTCCGGCAGCGCCGGTTACATTGACGGTGCCAATAAAGGTACGGCAACACTAATAACTGCTACCAGTGGTGGGCAATCAGTAAGTGTGGTGATGGTGACCAATACACAGCAATACCAAAATGAATTACTGGCATTCATCAATTCGCTGGAGCTTCCAAAGGTTACCGAAAAAACAAATGCTACTATACCTGCAACCAACAACACCAATTCATCCATTGTAGGTTTATGGGTGCGTTACAATGTTGAATCCAATGGGTATTCCAACGGCTTCCCGGTAGTTACAGGTGGGTATTTCAGGAGGGAATATTTTTTTTATGCGGATGGCACTTACCTGTTTCGTGTAAAGGACTGGGGTGTTTTTATGGCAGATATATTGTTCGTGTATGAAACGGGTACCTGGAAAGTAAATGGCAACCAGCTTACCCTTACACCCAGGCAGGGACGTGGAGAATGGTGGGGCAAAGCAGCCAGTGGTAAAACCAACGAATGGGGCAGCCGCAAAAAAGCATCCGATTATAAACTGGAAACGGTAACATACAATTTTGACTTTCATTATTATTCAGGTTCAAAAGAAACGGTACTTGTACTATCAACCAATAAAGCTACCCAGCGGGATGCAACAGGAAAAGCAGAACAAAACAATAAATGGGAATATAGCCCAAGAGCATTCGACAAATCATTGATCGATAATCCACCGGGTGTAACAACCGGTTTTGAAAATAAAAAACTGGCTGCTGCTGCACCAGCAACTCCAGCCAATGCAACAACAGGCAATACCGGTAATGCAACGCTCGCAGGAAAAATATGGGAAGGCAGTACGGCAGAAAAATTCACCACCGGTACAATGAATGGTTATAGCACCGGCGGTTTTTTTAAATGGCAATACCGCTTTAATGCAGATGGCACTTATAAGTTTGCATACGTTGGTGCTTCTGCTTATATCGATCCTAATATACTGCAATACGAAACAGGCACCTATTCCATTACCGGCAACCAGCTCACCATTACACCGGCAACTGGTACCAATGAAGAATGGAGTGTAGTGGGTGGACCCGTTAAACTTTCCGGCATGAGCGATGTGCAGATCAGGAATATTAAAGAACACTGGGGTAAAAAAATCAAAACAGAAAAAAGAAAACTGGAACCGGTTACTTATACTTTCAGAACAGCATACCAGCAAGGCAATAAAGCCAATGCTTTAATAGTAGAATACACCGGCGGTCATACAGAAAGGGAAGGCAACGGCAATACCGCTTATTATTTTGATACACCGGCAGAAAAAGCAATGCAGTTGCCGGCAGGCGTTAAACTATAAATGCAGCAATAGTTATTTTTTCATATCCGCCAGTCCCCATTGCTGGATACGCTTAATTAAAGGCAAAATCGTTTTACCATACTTCGAAACACTATATTCCACCCGTGGTGGAATTTCTGCAAATACTTTTCTTTCAATGATCTTATCTTCCTCCAGTTCCCGCAGCTGGTTGATCAGCATTTGTTTGCTGATCTGCGGAATAGCTTTTTGCAAAGTGCTGAAACGGTTGTATCCCATATTGATACCATGGATCACCAGCACTTTCCATTTACCACCCACCTTGTTTAAAAAATGCGTAACACCGCAATTATAAGGATTGAAATCTTTTGTTTTTCTTTTTGTCGCCATTGGTCTATAAAATTGTACTATAGATAAAAAATGATACTACTAGCAGCCTGCAGACAAAGCTACTAACTTAGCGTTTCAAATCTATCAAATATGACCATAGAAAATATCAAACAACAGGCCACAGGCCATTGGCAAAGTATTACACCGGAAATAAGGCCCAGCAGTACAAAGAATGCAGACGGCACACTAAAACCATTTTACCTGGCCCGTAAATTTTCTTATTCAGCCGATGACAGTTTTGAACTGGAAGTAACCAATTTTGCCGACCCGTTTGGAAAAATACCGCTCGCAAAAATGTTCATCAAAGGACAGGTGGAATGGAAAGGAGAACATCCCATTGCAGCAGGCGCACAAAAAGTAGACTTTATTGCAAACACCGAATACACCGTTACACCACTGGCGCAGGGCTTTGCGGATGTACTCAATAAATTTACCAGCGGCTTCAACGAATGGAAACCGGGGGCAACACAAAGTATTTTAAAAAAAGCGTTTGCTCCATTCGGATTGAAAGAAGGTGACCTATTCAAAGAATACGATCTTATGTACCTGCACCAGGGCATGCTTTTTTGGGGCGCCAGGAATATAGATGGCCGTGGTTTTGATACAGAAGAGAACAGGCCCACCAATCTGCAGATACCGATGGTGAGGATTTAATAGTAAAAGTTTGCGGGAAGGATGATCTAAATAAATTACTTTTATATATAATAGAAGGAATTGCTTATCTTTAAGTATCCATTTTACCTTACAATAAAAATAACTTTATGAAAAGATCCGCCTTAACCGGTTTTGCCGCAGTTTTATTTATCCTCTCCATCTTTACCAGTTCGTGCAGTAAAAGTAATGACGTAAATACAGGCCCGGTAACTGAAGCTCCTGATACACTTTCAGCAGGCTGGTCCAAAGTATCGGTGACGAATGAAGTTTTAGCGGATGTTTTTTTTCAGAATAATTCAGTTGGATATGCACTTGGTAAAAGCCTTTATAAAACCACCGATGGTGGGAATAGCTGGACAAAATTAAATGCAAAGTTCAGCTATTATTCTAATCTTGCTGTAACAAACGATGGAAAGATTTTTGTTGCCGGTGGCACAGATACTATTTACAGGTCGGCAGACGGCGGGGCCAATTTTACTTTCATCAAACTGGCTTATACCGGTATTTTTGATGTACTGTTCATTGATAATAATAATGGTTATGCCCCGTATTCAGGTGGGTTATTGCAAACTGCAGATGGCGGTGTTACGTGGACACCAGTATCTCCTGTTACAGGACTAAACTTCACAACTTCTATCTACCGGACCGGCAGCTTTATAAGCAACACGGCAGCATGGATTGCAGATGGCAGCAATATTTTTAAAGCCAATGGAAATACCAATACATGGGTAAAAGCAAATCTTTCAGGTGTTCCGGCCTCTACTCCTGCAAGCATTTATGCGGCTTCCGCATCCGTGGTCTATGCAAGCTTTAGTACCGGACAGATTTTCAAATCAGTTGATGGCGGTGCTAATTTTTCGCAGATAGCAAACTACGGCAGTAACCTTTCTGGTTTTGCCGACCTGCATTTTATTGATGCTAACAATGGTTATCTAAGCTTTGGCAGAAAATTGTTTAAAACATCTGATGGCGGTACTACATGGCAGGCCGTAGTTTCGCTGGCAACAGCTAATTTTTCGGAGATACATTTTACAGATGCAACGCACGGCTGGGCTTGCACCAGTAATGGCAATATTATAAAACTCAATTAATTTTCTACTGTTACGCAAAAGGTTTGCGGTATGTTTCCAGTGCTTCCGGCAATTGGTAAACCATCTGTAATGGATCATAGCCGCTCATAATAGAAGGATAGATTTTCGCATTCTTCTCCCAACCAAATTTCCCGCAACCGCATCTGTACCCCTGCATATTAAATGTAGCAGATGAAAAAACTGATGATGCGGTTCAATACCGAAAACAAAGGAAATCTCTTCTGGCGGGTGATCATTGAAGGGGAGGAGCACCTGGCAGATAATGTACAGTTCCGGGTGCAGACCTTTACCTCCAGGGATATGCTGCCCAACGGGGTGATGAAGTGGCATATCAGCGCCTTTTATGAACAGCTGGTTTGGGAAGGAACGGAACTCACCGTTTCCTGAATTATATCAATAGTAAATGCAGTGCTGCCTGAGGCAACAGGGTTCATGCGTTATTAAAAATGCGTGTACCCGTTTACGGTAGCCGCTCTCTGCTATATAAAAACTCCGGGAGGTTGTCCCCGGAGTTTGTTTTTATTGGAATTTTGTAGTAAGCTACAGGCTGTTTTTTCAATGCTTGTAAATTGCAGGCGCAGTTTGTATTTTTACAGCCACTAAAACCAGTACACATGTTCGCCGAATGGAGCAACTTCTTCGTGGCATCGGCAGGTGCTGCAGCCGCTTTAACCGGATTGCTGTTTGTAGGCATATCCATCAATCTTAAACAAATATTGGGTCACCAGGCATTGCCGGCAAGGGCAGCAGAAGCGCTGATACTTTTAGTATCTATCCTGGCCTTCTCCATTATATCGCTTATGCCGAGGGAGAAGATCAGTTTTACAGGTTATGTTTTTCTTTTCCTGGGCCTTTTGGTATGGCTCATCATTACCCGTGCGGATATTGCGGTATATAAACGCACCGTGCAACAATATAAACGCATCATGGCCTACAACATATTGTTCAACCAGGCAGCCGTAATTCCTTATTTTGTGGGCGGTATATGGATAATATGTTGTGGAGAACAGGGCTTATACTGCATCGGGCTGGCCTTTATCATATCATTCATTAAAGCTGTGCTGGATGCCTGGGTATTACTCATCGAGATCATGCGCTGATCGGTATAACCATTAAATAACTATCATGAAAAACCCGTCATATTTTTTTGAATCATTGTATAAAAAACTGGGACTGCAGTTGCTCGCTGCCGATACATGCGGGGAAGGTAA
>NZ_JASGIP010000003.1:0-2107885 GCF_049840995.1 Ferruginibacter sp.
TTTTCAAACAAACGTGTTCATTCCCTTGTATTGCTCCAGATCGGCTTTTGGGATTTTAATTATTCTAACCTGGAAAAAATCGCCGTGTTTTTTTTAAAGGCAGGCGCATTTGTTTTTGGAAGCGGTTTAGCGATAGTCCCCTTTTTGCACAGCGGTGTCGTAACACAAAATCATTGGTTAACAGAGCAGCAATTCATTGATGCAGTTGCTGTAGCTATGATAACTCCGGGGCCGGTTGTAATAACTGTTGGGTTTATCGGCTATCTCGTTGCAGGTTTTCCCGGGGCATGCGTTGCCGCATTGGCTACCTTTCTACCCTGTTATTTATTTACAGTAATTCCTGCTCCTTACTTTCATAAGATCGCAAAAAACAAACCGGTAAAGGCATTTGTTGATGGCATTACAGCCGCTGTTGTGGGTGCATTGGCAGGCGCCGTTGTTGTTATTGCCCGTAAAAGCATAACAGATATTTCAACTGCTTTGATTGCCATTGTTGCTATCTTTTTATTAATTTACATGAAGAAGATCCAGGAACCATTTATTATTCTTGCTGCTGCGATTGTGGGTGTTCTTTTAAAATTATTTATATGAACAGGAAAAAATTTTTAAAAGCGGGAGCACTTGCCGGTGCTGCTGCTTTAATAGATACGCAAAACGCCTTTTCAAAAAATTTAGTGGATAATGACATTGATAAACTGGTGGATGCCAATGGCAATTACGTATTACAACCACTGCCCTATACAGAAAATTTCCTGGAGCCCTACATGGATGCAGAAACAATGCACCTGCACTATACCTTTCACCATGGAGGTGCCGTTAAGGCTGCCAATACAGATCTGCAGATGATCAAAAAAGCGATGGATGAGAATAATCTGCAAACGGTGGATTACTGGACCAAAAAATTATCTTACCATTTTTCATCCCATGTGCTGCATTCCATATTCTGGACAAATCTGATCAACAAAAAAACAGACCCTTCCGGTAATTTATTAAAACGCATCGAGAAAAATTTTGGCAGTTATGATAAATTAAAATCACTTATTGCCGAAACTTCTAAAAATGTGGATGGTAACGGCTGGGGCATCTTAGCCTACCAGCCCTATAGCGACAGCCTCACTGTTTTGCAATGCGAAAACCATGAAAAACTTACACAATGGGGTGCTATTCCTTTATTGGTAATTGATGTTTGGGAGCATGCCTATTATCTTAAATACAAAAATAAACGGCCCGATTTCGTTGACTCCCTTTTCAATATCATTAATTGGGATAATGTGGCCCAACGTTTAAATACTGCGATAAAAATTACCCAATAATCTCCTCATATTTACATTTGCGTGTGTCAAAAAAAAAGTTTTAAAATAAAAGTCTATAATTTTGGTGGACTAATAAAAAAGCCTTTATCTTTGCCCTCAAATCAAAATCAGTAATGAAACAAACTGGCCTTCTACTATGCTCCCCTTTTCCTCATCAGCGATGTTGTGAACGAATGCGTCCCGGGACAATTTAAATTTTTTTATACCATTAGTCTACTAAAATAATAGACTTTTTACAACTACTATATCAAAACAACAACATGAAACGCATTATAGCATCTCTATTAGCATTATTTCCTTTACTGGCACTGGCGCAGCTGAACGGCGCTTTATTATTGAGCGGCAAAGTGGTTGGAGAGAACCATGAAGGACTGGCTGCTGCAAGTATCACTATAAAAGGTACTTCCATCGGCACCACCAGCGATTCCACTGGTAAATTCTCCCTGGTGATCAACCAGAAACTGCCCTTTACCATTGTAATATCTTCTATAGGTTTTGCACCGCAGGAAATTGAAGTAAAGAATACCAATACCAAGCTGGCCGTACAACTGACCACTCAAACATTTTTAGCGAATGAAGTAGTGGTTACCGCCAGCCGTACATCAGAAAAAATATTAAAATCTCCTGTAAGTGTGGAGAAGCTTGATCTTAAAGCATTGAAAGAAACACCCGCTGCTTCTTTTTACGATGCATTGGGCAATGTGAAAGGTGTACAGCTTACCACTTCTTCCATCACTTTTAAAGTACCGAACACAAGGGGTTTCAATATCCCCAACAATTTCCGCTTTATGCAGCTGGTGGATGGTATTGATATGCAGGCCGCAACTTTAGGCGTGCCCTTGGGCAATGCTATTGGCCCGACTGAACTGGATATACAAAGCATAGAAGTAACACCGGGTGCCGCTTCTGCATTATATGGCATGAATGCGATCAATGGCATGGCTAACCTTATTACAAAAAATCCATTTACAACACAGGGCCTGAGCGTGTTTCAACGCACCGGTGTGAACCATGTGGATGGAACAGATCACAGCCCGAGTATTTTAACTGAAACCGCCTTCCGTTTCGCTAAAGCATTCAATAATAAATTTGCTTTTAAAATAAACGGTAGTTATTTACAGGGCATTGACTGGATCTCCAATACACAGGCAGATCAAAATCCCAATTCAAAGAATACCGCCAATCCTGCCTACCCTTCTTTGAACGGCAGCAACAATGTGGCTTTTGACGGCTGGAATAAATATGGCGATGATGCACTGGCAGGCAGCAATACTGTTTCTATCACAGGCCTGACCATTGATGGGAACACAAACCGCACACTAACGGTGGCGCGTACAGGATACTGGGAAAAAGACCTGGTAGATCCTAAAGTGGACAATTTAAAATTTGATGCGGCGCTGGTCTATAAATTCAATAAGAATACGCAGATCACCTATACATATCGCATTGGTAAAATGGATGGGGTGTTCCAGAGAGGTAATAAAGTAAAACTGGATAACGTGATCGTTCAGAATCACCAGGTGGAATTAAAAGGCAAGAATTTTACCATTAAAGCATACACCACCAACGAAAATACCGGTGACTCTTACAATGTAAAACCGTTAGCAGATAATCTTGACCTGTACACCGGCGGCAGCGCTACTGCATGGGCTGCAAAATATAAAACCGCACTCACCAATTATGCTTCGGCCAACGGTGGCAGTTTAACTTCCACCAATCTTGCTGCGGCTACAGCTTATGCACGCCAGCAGGCTGACCTGGGCCGTGTGGAGCCTGGTACTGCAAGATTCAATACTGTTAAGGATTCTATCATCAAGATCAATAACTGGGATATTAAATCCAGCACCATACCTAATGCGCCTGTTACCGGTGGTGCTGCGCTGATACAAAAAAGCAATCTCTATCATGTAGAAGGCCAATGGGACCTTACCAGCAAAGTAAAATATTTTAACCTGCTGGTAGGTGGCGATGCACGCATTTATGCACTGATACCTGATGGCAATAACTTTGTCGATTTCTCCCGTCCTATTGCGGAAAGAAACACACCGTTAGCTGATGGCAGCTTCGGCAGCGATACTTATTATAAAAAATTCGGCGGCTTTGTACAGGTAACCAAAACATTCTTCAATGAAAAATTGAAACTATGGGGTTCACTTCGTGGAGATTACAATCCAGAGTTTTCTGCAAAATTCACTCCACGTATAGCTGCAGTATACACAGTAAATGAAAAGCACAACTTCAGGTTTACTTTTCAACAGGGTTACCGCTTCCCTGCTTTGTTTGAAGCATTGTCTTACGTAAACAATGGTCGTGTTAAGAGAGTAGGTATTTTACCTATCATCAACGAAGGACTGGGTTACAGGGAAAACAGTTACACGCAATCATCTGTAGCCATATTCAATGCAGCAGTAAAAGCAGCAGGCAATTCTGATGCAGCTGCGCTTGATAATAAAAATTTATTACAGGTCGCTAATCTGCCTGATGGCCGTCCTGAAGGTATCAACTCTTACGAAGTAGGATATAAAAGTGTGCTGTTTGACAACAAAGTATTCATTGATGTAGATGCTTATGCGAATATTTATGATGGCTTTCTCGGACAGGTGCAGGTATATGTTCCTATTGGAGAAACAGTAGGCTCTGATGCAGCTACCATCGCAATGATTGACCGGAACAGGGATGCCACAACTGCAAGCGGCGGCAACGCTGCCAGCAAAGGCCAGGAACGCTATCGTGTGTATACCAATGCAAAAAACAAATACACTACTTACGGTTCTTCATTAGGTGTGACCTATAATTTTTATAAAACCTTTACAATATCAGGTAATATTAATTACAATGATATCAAAGGCAACAGCACGCCCGATCTTTTTGTAACCGGTTTCAACACACCAAAATACACGACCAATATTTCGTTTGGTAACAGGGCCCTTACAAAAAACCTGGGCTTTAATATCGTTTGGAAATGGCAGGACAGTTTTTTATGGGAAAGCCCGTTGGTTACCGGTACGGTTGATGCCATCAACAATATAGATGCGCAGGTTACTTACCGTTTGCCTTCTGTTAAATCAACCATCAAACTGGGTGGTACCAATGTTTTAAACAACAGGCATATACAATACGCAGGCGGTCCTACTATCGGTGCATTGTATTATGCAGCTATTACGGTGGATGGTTTGCTGAACAAATAATTTTCAAACTAAAACGATAGCGATCTTTTTAGAGCATAGCATGCGATCGTTAAACGGCGTTCTTATTCTTAGGAATGCCCTTTTTTACAGCTCTGGTCTTTGGAGGCTACGTGATCTCATAAGTCACAGATGGTGGTTCGATCCCACCCAGGGCGTCAATTTAATCTAGCTTTAATCTTATAATAAATAACTTGCGCCAAAATGACAACTACTTTATGAAAAAAAGAATGGCGTTGGCGGTAATTTATGGCACAATTATTATGCTGCTGTTTGCAGCAAATGGTTCTGCACAAACAACGAAACAAACAGAAAAACTGAACCAGGTGTGGCTGGGTTACCTGAATCAAACCCGCTTTAGTAATAAATGGGGTATGTGGGCCGATCTCCATTTACGCACCAAAGAAAATTTTTTCGATAACTACTCTGTGAGTATTTTAAGAGCAGGCATTACGTATTATGTTACGGATGCCACCAAGCTTACAGCAGGTTATGCTTATGTGTCGATTTATCCCGGCGATAATCATAAAGGCATTACGCAGCCGGAACATCGTCCCTGGCAACAGGTACAATGGCATACTAAATACGGCAAAAAAAGAATGATGCAGTGGATAAGGCTGGAAGAAAAATACCGGAGGAAGATACTGAACGATTCTACTTTGGCGGATGGATACAGTTTTAACTGGAAACTGCGCTACAATATCTGGTACGAAATTCCATTCAGTAAAAACGGGCCCCTGCCTAAAACATGGTCCTTTATCCTGAATGATGAAGCGCATGTAAATTTTGGCAAGCAGGTGGTGAATAATTATTTTGATCAGAACCGTTTTTTTGCAGGCTTCAAATACCAATTGAATAACGAAATGAATGTGCAGTTTGGTTATACGAATGTGTTTCAACAGCTGAGTGCAGGCAACCGGTACAAGAGTATCAATGGTGCAAGAATTTTCTTGTTTCATAATGTTGACCTGCGTAAGACAAAAAATAAAACAGTGAAATAAAACAGCAACCGCTGTATTGATAATCAGAAAAAAGTTTTTATGGAAAAGATATATTTGAGTGATGCAGGCCCCAAGGTTTCTCCAGCCATTTATGGTTTCTGGAGATGGAGTGCAGAAGTAGATAATACCACTGCCACAATGGAAAAGATCGTTAACCTTTGCCTTGAACTGGGCATCAATACCTTCGATCATGCTGATGTGTATGGCTCCTGGAAAAGCGAGGAAGTATTTGGTAAAGTGCTATCGCAAAGGTCTTTTAAAAGAGAAGATATTGTACTGTTCACTAAATGCGGTTTGAATATTCCCAATCCCGGTAATCCTGATATCCGCATTCCGCATTACAATACTTCCAAAGAACATATCCTGCAGTCAGTCGATAATTCGCTGCGCAAATTAAAAACTGATTATATCGATATTTTCTTACTCGATCACCTCGATCCTATCGCTAACCTGGAAGAAACTGCACTGGCATTGGAGCAATTAAAAGCTTCCGGTAAGATAAAAAATATCGGTGTGGCCAATTTCACCGTATTCCAGCACCAACTGTTGGCATCTTATTTAAGAACACCCATTGTTACCAATCATATTGAATTGAACCTGTTGAATACTGCCGCACTGGATAACGGCCAGCTGGATTATATCAAACAAAGGTATATGCGGCCGCTGGTGTCGGCACCTCTTGCAGGTGGAAGAATTGAGACCGGTACAGATAAACTGGCCATACGCATCAATCAAAAACTGCAGGACATTGGCAAAAAATATGGTGCCAATGTAGAATCCACCGCTGTAGCCTGGTTATTAAAACTCGGTGCATTGCCCATCATCGGCACTACCAATGAACAACGCATCAGGAATATCGTAAATGCTTTCTCTATCGACCTCGACAGGCAGGACTGGTACGAATTGTACGCAGCCTCCAAAGGCGAATGATCATTTTAATTAAGAAGGGGAATTAATTTTCCATTAAAATAAGCGAAATGTTAAGGTTGTTCTTATTTAGTCTATAATTTTGGTAGACTAAATAAAAACGCCTAATTTTAAATAACAAGGATCATGATCGTATCATATTCAAATATTCAGCAACTGTTGCCCATGATCATAGAAGGTAAAGTAGTAAACAGAACAGGGATACCGCTGGGCGGTGCGCAGGTTTACTTTGTTCCGCGGATAGAGGAAACCATTACATCGGGCAAAGGAGAATTCTCTATCACCACCTGGATGTCGCTACCGGTAACGCTCATCGTTTGCCACAAGAATTACGAAAGTTATAAAGTAACCATTGCCAGCCAGCCACAAAGCCTGGTGATCAAACTAAACGAAAAATAAATATTCCTTATGCCTGTAAACATCCTTGGCTTTGCCATTCCTTTATTCATTGGTTTTATTTTGCTGGAATATACCATTGCAAAAAAGAAAGGGCTGCAATATTTTAACCTGCACAATTCTATTGCAAATATCAGTATTGGTGTGGCGGAAAGATTAGCGGATGTTTTTGTAGCGGGCATGTTTTATTTTGTGTATGACACCGTGCAGAAACGATTCGGTTTATTTAATATTGGTAATGGTGTATTTGTATGGATCCTGTTGTTCATTGCTACGGATTTTATCTGGTACTGGTACCATCGCCTGGGGCACGAGATCAATGTTTTCTGGATGGCCCATATTGTGCATCATCAAAGTGAAGATTATAACTTAACGGTATCTGCACGCATTACTGTGTTACAGGCCATCTTCCGTCATGGTTTCTGGCTGGTATTACCCCTATTAGGATTTAATGCAGGCATGATCACCGCTATACTTTTAGTGCATGGTTTGTATCCTTTCTTCATTCATACAAGGTTGGTGGGCAAGTTGGGCATACTGGAATATATTTTAGTCACCCCCTCGCATCATCGTGTGCACCATGCCAGCAATGAAAAATATTTAGACAAGAATTATGGCGATGTATTGATCATCTGGGATAAACTCTTCGGCACTTTTGCAAAGGAAGAAGAAGAGCCTGTATATGGCCTGACCAAACCGCTGAATACTTATAGTTTTCTTTGGCAGCATTTTCATTTTTTTATTGAATTGTGGCTGGCTATTAAAGACGCGAAAGGATGGAATGCAAAGTTTAAAATACTTTTCTCCAAACCGGAAAAGGTTGATCCTTCGTTGCGTAAAAAGGCAGAAGATATTTTTAATATCCATCAGAACAGAACTGCCATTGAAAAACCACTGAACAAATACGTGGTATGGCAAATGATCTTGCTGCTGGTAAGTCTTTCGTTTTTTATATTGTTCGAAAAATACCTGTCCATCCCTGTAAGGATCGCTTTTTCGCTGGTAACTATTTTAACGTTGATCAACTGTGGCGCCATTATGGAGCAAAAGCGTTGGGTGTTCTATATGGAATATATCCGGTTGGCCGTTATTTTATACTTACCCTTTTATTCCTTTAATCATTGGCAGTTAAAGACCTCTGTAATTATTTTTTTAGTGATGATAGTGATTGCATACTATAACACACTGCAAAAAAATTATTACAGGTATGTTTTGAAATAGTTCCCCGAAACTAAAGTTTCGGTTGTGCATGTGCATCGAAATTGCAATTTCGATACACAGCATCAATAAACCGGCGACTTCACCCTGAATATATATTTGCCCGAGCCTCCTTTAAACTTTACCTTATTTTTTTCAATGCCTGCAAAAACCAGGTCAGCATTACCTGCAATGGGGCGGTCGGTCTCAAGAATATTCTTTACATCTTTCGTAGGCAGATAAATAACAGCCGTGGTATTTTCCGGTATCTCAACAGTCAGTTCAAAAAAATCCGTTGTCTTTCTCCACCTGGTGGTGATATTGCCATATACCGATTGATGATTGGCTTTTACATAAGTAATATCTCCCACAAACTGCGGTTGTATCACGATATTTTTATACCCGGATGAATTGGTCGCCTGCTGAATGCCTGCAAGCCCTTCGTAAAACCATTGCATGATATGCCCCAGCATCAGATGATTGTTGGATACTTCTGCGAGTGCAGGCCATGATTCCGTTAATGCAGTAGCGCCTTTTTTTAACTGGTAACCATAGCCAGGCACATCATCCCTGTAATTCATATCGTAAATCAGTTGTGCTGCGCCGTTATCCTGCAATGCCTGTACCAGGTAATGAAAACCGATATCACCTGCTGTTAATTTTTTTCCTGAAGCAGTGATGCTGTCCACCATATTTTTCAATACTGCTGCTTTATCTTTTTCTTCCACCAGCCCCATACACAGCGGCATTGCCATTGCCGTTTGGCTGCCGCCTGCAAATACTTTTGTTGCGGCATTAAAAAAAGTTGTGGTGAATGCACTCTTAATTTCTACCGCCAGTTGTAGCCACTGTTTGCTATCTTCTGCTTGGTGCAGCATGGTTGCTATCTGCGACAACAGCTGTACATCGTAATAATAAATAGCAGTAGCGGTTAAAGCTTTAGGAGTAAGCTGTGCAACACCGGGTGGCTTGGGGCCATAATCGTACCAATCGCCCAACCCATAATCGAGTATATTTTTTTGAGAGCGGCTTTTTAAATACGCCACATATTTTTTCATCATCGGGTAAGCATCCTGCAGTATCTTTTCGTCGCCATACCATTTGTACAGCATCCAAGGCACAATAACAGCGGCACTTCCCCATTCGGGTGAATCCCTGAAACCAAATCCATGATCATCAAAAAAAACAAATTCAGGCGCTATATCAGGTATCAGCCCTTCTGCTGTTTGTGCATCCATCATATCATACACCAGTTTTTTATACAGCCGGTATACATTATAATTGGCATTGATGGAGCCGCCCATTAAATGATCCTGTTCCAGCCAGCTCAGTTTTTCCCTGTGCGGACAATCGGTGACCACGCTTTGCAAATTGCTTTTAATTGCCCATTTGATAAGGCTGTTAATATTGTTGAATAATTTATTGGAACATTCAAACTCGCCGTTCAAAGAAGAGGAATTACCCGTATGCAATGAATTAACACTGATGATCTTTGCCAATCCTGCTGCTGCATCTGCCGTATCGGGCGCTGCACCTTCCACCTGTACATACCGGAAGCCGTAATAAGTGAAACGGGGGCGCCAGGTTTCTACGGTATCACCCTTAAGCGTATACGAAAAATAATATGGACGGCCGGTGGCGTTCTGGTTGGCCATGCCCGAAGCATTCAATAATTCCGCAGGGGAAAGCTTTATCACCTGGCCTTTCTTTCCCTGCACTTTCAGTTCCACGATACCCGAAAGGTTCTGTGCAAAATCATATACCCATACACTGTCTTTGGGTTTGGTTATTTTTTTTACCCGCAACACATCATTCACCGTTACAGGGTTATCTGCCTCTGCCTGCAGCATGCCTTTGGGGGCAGCCACTGTTACCGCCTGTTTCCAGCCTGCATCATTAAATCCCCTGTTATCCCAGCCTGCTTGCTCCATGCCGGCATCATAATCCTCCCCGCCATATATACTTGTAAAAGTTATTGGAGAGGGTGTTGTTTTCCAGCTCTTATCACTTACCAGTGTTAATGAAGAACCGTCTTTATAAGTTACCTGTAATTTACAAATGAGTTTAGGGTTTCCATAAGCGATGGCCAGTTTGATATATCTTTCCCTGCTGATATTATAAAAGCCATTGCCAACGATAACTCCAATACTGTTCTCCCCTTTCTTCAATACTTCCGTTACATCAAAACTGTTATATAAAACCCGTTTATCATAATCCGTCCAGCCGGGAGACATGAATCCATTACCTGTTTTCTCGCCATTCAATGTCAGCTCGTATTGGCCAAGCCCGCTGATGAATATCACAGCGCTGGCAACATCTTTTGAAAGGGTGAAAGACTTTCTGAACAACGGCACTACGGTGCGTTGCTTTAATTTATCCGGACCCAGCTTACGTTTTATATCAGGACCATGCACACCGGGTACCGTACGCATGGTATCATTCATTTCTTCGTACCCGATCCACTGCGCATTACTCCAGTCTGCCGGGGCGAACAGTCCTGTGGTAAAACTTGCAACAGGGCTCCACGCCGTATTATTTTTATTATCCCAAACCTGTACTTTCCAGAAATAAGTAGTGGCAGGTTTCAATTGCAAACCTTTATATAAAGTTTGTATAGAAGCGCTGCTGTTGATCTTTTTGGAATCCCATATATTGCCCGTATTCTGTTGCAGTAATTCCTGCTTATCTGCAACCAGCACCCTGTAACCCGTCTGCAGCACAGACCGCTGAGCGGAATAAAGCTGCCACGAAAATACCGGGGCTTTATTGTCCATTCCCACCGGGTTCTGGCGGTGGTCGCACTGAATATTATAGAGCGATAATTTCTGGGCGCCTGCTTTTATACATAGCAGCACCATTAACAAGATCAACAACTTTCTTTTCATACAACAATTTACAATATGCAGGTGATAAAAATACTTTATTCGATGCGTTAACCATCATGTGCCGGTATGTTAAGCATCCTGTCAATAAACAGGAAGCCCCTGTAGAAACAGGGGCCGTTTACCAAAACTAACTGCATATGAGAAATACTGAGCAATCACCCTCAGTTATAAAAGCCTTTATTGAACCGGTTCCAGCAGGTAAAAACCGTATGGTTCCAGTATAAAATATTCATGGTCGCCCCGCACGGTATGATATTCCTCTTTCCAGTGATCAAACAACTGCTCCGCTATGGGGCCGTGCTGCTTAAAGGCAAACCAGGTTAAAAAAGATTCGCTGCTGCTGAAATTACAGATGCAATACAATTTGTTTTCATTGTGCGTACGCAAATAACCGGCCACATGAATATTGTGCGGATGCATCCAGGTAAGATTTTTAAGATCACTTACCATTTCCATTTTTTTGCGGAGTGCGATGAGTTTCTGCGTACCCGAAAAAATCCGTTGTTCAATAGTACCTTCTTCTTTCCTCCGTTCATTTTTTTTCCAGTCGATCACAGGGCGGTGCATCCAGCGATTATCATAACTTTTTCCTGGCTCATTGAGATAACTGTAATCGTTGGTATATCCTTCTTCATCACCATAAAATAACATGGGCACGCCTCCCATAAAAAAGCTATGCGCCTGCATCATCAGTATTTTTTTTATCGCAACGTTCATTGCTGTCACATCATTTTCATTCACTGCTTTTTCCAGTCCGCACAATGACGCCAGCGATCCGCTGATACGGGCATCCTGCGTTTTTGGATTCACAGAAAACAAAGCTCCTCTTGCAACTGATAAAGGATGTACGCCTGCATAATATTCCTGTAAAAATTTTCGATGCTCATAAGCTTTGTACCCCGCATACTGTATCATGTAATCATCATAGCCTAAACCAATATCATCATGGCAGCGGGTATAGGTGATCCAGGAAGTGCCGAAAGGCTTTTGCAGTATCTCGTGTTGTGCAGCCAGCATTACCCTTGTATCGCCGGTGGCCAGTGCATCCCATTGCAATGCCATGTGTGTGGCATTGTAAGCAAAATCACATTCCCTTGCGGTATACAACCCGGTGCCAAAATATTTCATGATCTCTTTGGGTGCCACAATGGCTTCGCCCAGCAATGCCATACCCGGCGTTGCCACCTGTACGGCCTGTTTTATCAAACGCAATATGGTATGCGCCTGTGGCAGGTTCTGGCAGGTGGTGCCCTGCTGTTTCCAGATAAAGGCGGGTGCGTCAATTCGCAATACATCCACACCCAGGTTGGCATAAAAGAAAATGGTATCCAGCATTTCGATCAGTACGGATGGATTGCTGTAATTAAGATCCCATTGATAATTATGAAAGACCGTCATCACCCATTTATTGCATTCTTTTACATAAGTAAAATTGCCGGGTGCAGATTCGGGAAAGATATCCGGCATGGTTTTATCAAATGTATCCGGTATCGTCCTGTCATCGTACATGTAAAAATAATCCTGGTATTTTTTTTCACCTTCCTTTGCTTTTTGCGCCCATTCGTGCCGGTGCGATGTATGATTGAGTACAATATCCAGCATCAGGTACATTTCTTCGTCGTTCATTTTTTGCTGCAGCGCTTTCAGGTCTTTCATGGTACCAAAGCGTTCGTCCACGCTCCTGAAATCGGAAACTGCATAACCGCCATCACTTTCTCCTTCGGGGCTTTGCATTACCGGCATCAGGTGTAAAAAATTTACACCGAGCTCTTTAAAATAATCCAGTTTACCGGTAAGGCTTTTTAGGTTGCCGCAAAAACGATCCACGTATAAACTCATACCTGCAATATCATTGCTTAAATACCAGTTGCCCTTTTGTTCTTTTTTTTCATCGCGTTCTTTTAATTGTGCCGAACGTTTGCTGTATGCCTTTGCAATGGTATTGATCAGCTGATCGAATATTTTATCTGCTGCCGCATGATCCTTATATAATTCGTTATACAAAAAATGAAGGGCCGTTGCATTAGCTATGAAACGGGTGTAAAACATGCCATCATTGCCGCCGATATCGATCTTCATTTTCAGCAGCGCTGCATTGATCTTTTTATGTAATCCGGGGTTGTACAAGTTTATTAGTTAATTAGTTGATTGGTTAATTGGTTATTTAAAAATGCTGTTGTTTAAATGTTTAAATGCTTCCATGGCGCCCATATACTCGCAGGTCCTGGCGCCGGCTTTATTGGCATTGGCAACTACTTCTTTCCAATGCTGTGCCGACATTGCTTTTATTTGCGGCAATGTTTTATCGCTCAGCTGGTACAATACTGCGCCAACAAATGCATCGCCGGCACCGGTAGTATCTACTGGGTTTACCGCTATGCTAGGTACTATCGAGGTATCAGCATTGCAAGCCAGCAGCGTGCCTTCTTTACCCAATGTAACGGCAAATACTGCAGTGGTTTTTTCCTGCAGCATGGCTACAGCATCCGTTAAAGTGGCGGCGCCTGTTATCAGTAATGCTTCTTCATCGCTCAGTTTAAAAAAATGGCAGCAGTTCAAAAAGTTCCACGACTGATCGATGAAGCTTTGTGTATTGCCTTTAAATAATAAATGACGGTAATTAGGATCGAAACTGATGAGTATATTGCTTTGTAATGCTTTTTGCAAAAGTCCCTGGTAAGCGGCCTGCAATGGTCCGGGTAAAAAACCTGTTGCCGAACCAAAATGAACGATAGAAAATTCTTCCAGGTTGATGGCTTCCACTTCCTGCCTGCTCAGTTGTCCATCTGCACCGCGGTTAAAATAAAAATCACGCTCCCCGTTTTCCATCAATGATACAAATGCAAATGTGGTAAAATGTTCTTCGTCCTGCAGCATCCATTTGGTGCTTACACCAAATTCGTTCATCACTTCTGCCAGGTGTTTACCAAAGGGATCTGTACCCACTTTTGCCGCCAGTTCCACATTGCCACCCAATGCTGCTATAGCGGCTGCAACATTGGTGGGTGCACCCCCGGCCTTTTTTAAAAAATTATTACCATCACTTAATGAACTGCCTTTATCTGTGCAAATAAGATCGATCAAGGCTTCGCCGATGCAAAGTATTTTGCCACTATCCCCTCCCGCCTTTGGCGGGATAAATTCCGGGGAGTTTAGATTGTTAGTTATATTTTTTTCGTTTTGTATCAAAATTCTGATGACTTTTAATGGCCTCCACCCGCCGGTAATATTATCTCACCTGTTGGTTTTGTGGTTTTAATTAATAAAGTTAACAATGCCGCAATTAATAAGAAAGCACCTGCAAATGAAATGGCATTTCTTGGATCGTTGTGTAAAAAATTTTTCAAAATAAAACCAAAACTGGTGGTTTGAATAAACATCGGTATCACGATCATCATATTGATGATACCCATATACACGCCATAACGTTCTTTAGGTATCTGGCTCACCACCATTAAATATGGAATGCCCATCATGCTGGCCCAGCCAATACCAAAACCGGTGATGGCAGGAAAAAATAACCACTTGTTCTCAATATGCGGAAAAGTTAAAAATCCAATGCCTGCCAGCACCAGGCAACTGAAATGTACCAGCTTTGCCGAATATTTTTTTGCAAACCATACTAACGCAAAGGCACACAAAAAAGTTACAACATTGTACCAGCCATTTACAAGCCCCGTCCAGCCCACGGCTTTTTCGTACAGTTCTTTATTTTGTTGCGGTGTGGTGTTATATACAGAGAGCGCCACACTTTTAGATGAATTTTGCCAATAGCAAAACAGTGCATACCATTGAAACAAATATACCAGCGCCAGTTGCCACATTACTTTTGGCATGTACCGGATGGCTTTGGCAATATCGATGAAGGGAGATAAAATATTCAGTGGTTCTGCTTTCATTTTTTTCAACTCTTCTTCCGTAGGTGGTATCTCGGCTGTGGTACGGGAACTCCACCATACACTTCCTATAGAACAGAAAGCTCCAAGGATAAATGATGCAAACACCCAGGTAGGTAATTTTCCTGTAGTGCCGATAAATATCATGGGGAAAATATAGAGCGATACATTGGCCAGTGTTTGCCCAAAACCGGTAAAAAAACTTTGCGCCTGGAAACCGGTGGGCTGTTGCGATGCATCCAGTTTATCGGCAATAAAAGCACGGTATGGTTCCATGGCAGTATTATTACCTGCATCCAGCAACCATAATAATCCAGCCGCCATCCACAACGAACTGCTGAAGGGAAAAAGAAATAATGCAATACTGCATACCATCGCTCCTATAAAAAAGTAAGGCTTTCTTCTTCCTATCTTAGGTATCCATGTTTTATCGCTTAAAGCGCCGATCACTGGTTGTATCAGTAAACCGGTTAGCGGTCCTGCAAGATTCAACCAGGGAATTTCATCGGGTTTTGCTCCTAAAAAATCGTAGATGGGATTAACAGCGCTTTGCTGCAAACCAAAACTGTACTGAATGCCGAAGAAGCCTACATTCATATGGATGATTTGCCAAAAGCTCAGGTGTGGCTTGGAAAGGTTCATTAGCAGCGGTTTTGAATCGTTATGCTAAATATACCTAAAACAACTGGCTTAAAAATCTGCAAACGTTTGTGGTGGATAATAAGTAAGGATCATACTATCCAGTTCTTGTAGTACAAAAAAAATCACCATACAGCTATATGGTGATCGTGATTACAATAAGCAAGGGCGGTGTGAATTACTTTGCAATATACGCTTTCAGGGCGAGGTAAACACCATTCGACCACCCAAAACCATCCTGCGAGGGATATTCGCCGCCACCGGCTTCCTTGGTCATATCTTCCACGTTGTATTTTTCCATCATCTTACCCGTAGCTGCGTATACCCTGTCGTTTAAGGCTATCCAGCGTTTCGCCAGTTCTTTGGCCCACACGGTTTGATTGTAATTATTCAATCCGCTGATGGTGACCCATTGCAAGGGCGCCCAGCCATTGGGTGCATCCCATTGCTGGCCGGTGTTATTGGTAGTGGTAACAACGCCGCCGGGTTTAAACAGGTATTTTGCTCCTGTGGCAGTAACCGCTTTTGCCTGTGCAGCTGATGCAATTTTTATAAACAGCGGAAAGAATCCGGCAGCAGTAATATTGTTGTTGATCGTTTTTATTGCAATATTATAATCGCAGAAAAAATTTGCTTTTGCATTCCAGCAATATTTTAAGATAGCCGCTTTTCTTTTGGTTGCTTTAGCAGTAAAATCTTTGCTGCCTGTTTTATCCTTGTTCAGTGTTTTGGCTTTTGCGATCACCATTTCTAAATTATACAACAAACAATTCAGGTCTACAGGTACAATATCTGTTGTTTGAATAGTGGCCATTGTTTGTTCATCAGCAAACCATCGGCTGCTGAAATCCCAACCGCTTTCGGCGCCGGAACGTAAATGTCTTGACATGGCCGATCTTTTATCATCCAGCACTTTCTTCAATGCTTCGGGTGATGACATTCTTATTCGCATCGCTAACTCTTCCACCACTTTTTCTATTACTTCCACATCTTTTTGATAACTCTCCTGTCGTGGCACATCATCCCGGTCGTAATAACGGTTGAGTATGCTGCCATCCGGCATTTTTACCACGTGCTGTGTAGCAGCAGTTTTATCCATCCAGTAATTATATTCTTTTTCCAGTTGGGGTAAATAAGTGCTGTATACCGCATTGCCTTTAATGCCCGCCAGCAAATCCACCATCAAACTAAAAAATGGCGGCTGGCTCCTGCTTAAATAATAGGTGCGGTTACCATTGGGTATATGTCCATATTTATCTACCAGGTATGCAAAATTTTTGATCATGTTCTCGATCATTACCGTCTCCCCACTTTCTTTTAAACCCAGCATGGTAAAATAACTGTCCCAGTAATAGATCTCCCTGAATCTTCCACCCGGAACAATATAAGCATTGGGCAATGGCAATAAAGAGGAGCCATCTATATTCTTATCTGCTTCTCTTTTTAAATTGCCCCACAGGTTTTTGATATGATTCGCCGCTTCCGGTTCTTTCATAATATAATTGAATGCAGGCGGTGCAGCAGGTAAATTAAAATTATCTTCTACAAATTTTTTCAGATCAAAATTGGGGCCCTTCGCCAAACCATAGTCGTACATGATATCCATCACTTTTCTTTTAGGCGTGCAATCCACAAATGTTTTTCCATCGGGAAATATCTTTGCCGACTGTACATCAGTAAAAAGCTGTCCATAAATTTTATCGGGAGTGGCAGGTTGTTGTGCAATAGTGTTTTGCAATACCAGCAATGTGGCAGCAACAGCAATCAATCTTTTCATACCTTATAGTTTTATACAACAAATTAAGCAAAATGACGGAATGGTTAAAGGCTGGCCAGCCATTGACCCAAATGTTCCGAAATGATCTTCGATTCCACCATAAATCCATCATGCCCGTAATCAGAATCGATCTCTATCATTGCTGCCCCGGGAATATGCATGGCTAAAAAACGTTGTTCCACTAATGGGCAAAGAATATCACTGCTGATGCCGATGATAAGGGTGCGTTGCGTAATATCTTTCAATACAGCTTCAGCATGTCCGCCACGGCCACGGGCAATATTGTGGCTGTCCATGGTTTTGGTAAGATGCCAGTAACTGTACGCATTAAAGCGCTGCACCAGTTTATCGCCCTGGTAATTGATATAGGAGGATGCTTTGAAATGATCGGTCTTTTCATGATCACTGTCAGTTTGCTGCTGCACCATGATGCCATAGTTGCGATAGGTAAGCATACCAATGGCACGGGCTGCTTTTAACCCCTTTGCACCCGCTGCAGCAGATGCCGTATTCCAGCTGCCATCTGCCTCAATGCTCAGGCGCTGTGCTGTATGCGTGGCAATGCCCCAGGCGCTTTCGCTGGCAGAAGTGGCCAGCAATAATAAATTTTCGATCACGGGCTTTTCCATCACACACCATTCCATTGCCTGGTAACCGCCCATACTGCCGCCCATTGCCAGGAATATTTTTTCAATACCCAGGTGCTTCCGCAGTAATATATGCGCATTTACCATATCACGTACAGTGATCAATGGAAAGTTGCTGTAATAAGGCTGTTGTGTATGTGGATCAGTGCTTAACGGGCCGGTAGTGCCATAAGCAGAGCCCAATATATTGGCACAAACAATAAAGTATTTTGCAGGGTCTATCACATGGCCTTCACCCACCACACCCTTCCACCAGTCGGCTGCATCGCTGTTGGCCGTAAGGGCATGACAGATCCATACCACGTTGCTTTTATCGGCATTTAAAGTACCATAGGTACTGTAGGCGATCTCAATTGCTGGAAATACAAATCCGCTCTCTAAAGTAAACCCGTTGGTATATTTAAAACTGTTCATTAATACTTGCTAAATACGAAAAACTATGTGTTTGAAATGCAAAGTAAAGGCTTGCAATATTTATATTTGTAAAAATATTTTAAAATGATTGAAATTAATTTACGCCGTGTGGATGGGGACTTTGGTTTTGAGGCTAAAGATGCCAACGGACATACCGTGCACATGGATACCAGCGACGAAAGTGGAGGCAGTAATTTTGGTGTACGGCCAATGCAGATGTTATTGATGGGCCTGGGAGGTTGCAGCGCTATTGATATTGTAATGATATTAAAAAAACAACGCCAGACCATTGAAGATTTTGCAATAAAGATCACCGGCGAAAGAGAACCGGGTAAAGAGCCTTCGTTGTGGGCCAACGCAAAGATCATTTTTATACTCAAAGGAACGATCGACAAAGAAAAAGCTTTCCGCGCCTGCGAATTATCCATGAATAAATATTGCAGTGTTGCAGAAACATTGCGTAAGAGTGGGACAGCTCTCACCTGGGAAGTAATGGTTAACTAGTTAATCAGTTAACTGGTTTATTTGTTTATATTAGTACTATACCCTTTGATGAATAGCTATGGAATACACATTAGAAAAACTGGAAATTTACCAGTTGGCAGAGCGCTTTTCGGATGAGATCTGGAAGATCGTTGATCAGTGGAACTATTTTCAAAAAGATACGATTGGCAAGCAAATTGCCAGGTCAGCTGATTCCATTTCGGTGAATATAGCAGAAGGTTATGGCAGGTTTTATTACAAAGAAAGCAAACAGTTTTATTTTTATTCAAGAGGTTCTTTACTCGAAACCAAAGCATGGTTATCCAAATGTAAAAGGCGGAACATTATTGATGCTATAAAGGCGGATGAATTACTTATTGAAACTGAATCATTACTAATTAAATTAAACGCCTTTATTAAATTCATTTCAAAATCAAGTAAACACAACCCGTCAAACATTCCTCACTAATTAACCAGTTAACTATTTAACCAATTAACAAATAATGCGACCAATCACAAAAGCTATAAGGATACAAACCGACCGCACCAACGAAATGGAGCACAGCACGCCGTTATTTTTAACGAGCAGTTTTTGCTTTGATAATGCCGAAGATATGAGGGCTGCATTTGCGGATGAAAGCAATGATAATATTTACAGCCGCTTCAGCAACCCCGGTGTGCAGGAATTTACAGATAAAATGGTGGCGCTGGAAGGTGCGGAGGCCGGTTATGCTACTGCAACCGGTATGAGTGCTGTATTTGCATCGTTCATGGCTTTGCTTAAAAAAGGTGATCATTTGATTGCCTGCAGTTCTGTTTTTGGAAGTACCATTACCGTACTGAATAAATATTTACCCAACTATAGCATTGAAGTAACGTATGTAAGCGCCAATGATGTGGCCGGTTGGGAAGCAGCTATCAAGCCCAATACTAAAATGATCTATATGGAAACACCCACCAATCCCGGCCTGGATGTGATAGACCTGGAAGCAGTGGGTAAACTGGCAAAGCAACATAATATTTTACTGAACGTTGATAATTGTTTTGCAACACCGGTCAACCAGCGGCCCATTGATTTTGGCGCCGACCTGGTGATACATTCCGCCACCAAGTGGATCGACGGACAGGGAAGGGTATTAGGTGGAATTGTATTGGGTAAAAAAGAATTGATACAACAGATCTATTTATTCTGCCGCAGCACCGGACCAGCATTATCACCTTTTAATGCATGGGTATTAAGCAAAAGCCTTGAAACGCTGGATGTGCGTATGGAACGCCATGCTTCCAACGCATTGCAACTGGCCAAAGCATTGGAAGATCATTCTAAGATCAGCTGGATCAAATATCCTTATTTACAAAGCCATCCGCAATATGCCATCGCTGTTAAACAAATGAAGAATGGTGGTGGACTGGTAAGTTTTAATTTAACTGGCGGCCTGGAAAGCGGTCGTAAGTTCCTCGATAATTTAAAAATGTTGTCTCTTACTGCCAATCTCGGTGATACAAGAAGTATAGCTTCACATCCGGCCAGCACCACACATGCAAAATTAACGGAAGCTGAAAGGGCTGCAGTAAACATAACGCCGGGGCTTATACGCATTTCTGTCGGCCTGGAACATATCGACGATATTAAAGCAGACATTCTACAGGCGCTGGAAAATTGTTAAGGTAAGTTTGGCTTCTTAAAAAAATGCAGGTAAATTTTCCATAGCAGGATATTGATCCCGAAGATCATTCCATAATAAACGCTATTGATAAATACCCGGTGCTTGTTCTCCCACAGGAACCATGTTTTATCGCCATATACCGCATCTATCACGATCATTATAGCAAAGGTGGATATAATAAAAGCAACTATGCTTATAATTGCCCAGCCAACAAATCTCTCTACAGAATTTTTGGGTGCAACTAGCAAGGTTACCAATATTGATATCGCCAGGTTGAAAAGAAATACTTTAAAATAAACATCATCATCCACTCCTCCTTTTTGAAAAGGGCACGGGATCATACAGATCCAATAGATCAGGATCAATACAGCAGCTAACCACAGTGTTGTTTTATATACATCGATCTTTGTTGGCATAATTTATTTATTGCTGTATATAAATATAACAAAAATGATCTTTCAATTTTTGTTATATCAACAAAGCGTAACAACCCTTATAAACGATTGCCCGTTTTACTCATCAGCACGGTAAAATTACTGTGGGTGCATAATAAGTGCATAACAGCAAATATTGTTTACACTAAGTTAATAGCAGAGTTTTTATTTTACTATTCACTAAAACATCTATCAATGAAAACAATCAAAAAAATTTTGCCCTTTTTTGCGGTGATCATTTTTGTTGCCTGCAAAAAACAAGCTGCTGTTGATGCAGCCTTTTCACAAAATGAAATAAATACCGGAAGCATTGCAAAAGTTACCGCTGTTGCATCGCTGGTAACTACTACCGAAAATTTTGAGACCGGCACCAAGGCGGCTTATGCAGCAGCCGATGTTACCCTCACTACCGGCGTGTGGAATTTAAATGATGCCCTGATAGGTAATACTTCCAGCGATAAAAAAAATGGCGCACAATCTGCACGTGTGCGTAACAGTGGTAAATTGACCATGAAATTCAATTTAACCAACGGCGCAGCAACTGTTACCGTATTACATGCTAAATACGGCACCGATGCCAACAGCACCTGGCAATTGTGGTACAGTACCAATAGTGGCAGCACCTATACACAAACAGGCGGCACCATTACCACCAGCAGTACCACACTAACCAGTACTTCGTTTACGGTAAATATTTCGGGCACTATCCGTTTCGAGATACGTAAAACAGATGGCAGCAGCAACCGTATTAATTTTGATGATATCAGCATCACCGATTTTGGATCGGGCGGCGGTGGTGGCGGCACCGGCAAAAAGTTTTTGTTTGATAATACCAAGGCAGAAACTGCAGGGAATGCTGATTGGGTGATCGACCAGGATGCAAGCCCGCAACAGATACCCACACCGGCACAATCCACTGTAACAGCAAGCACTGCAGAAACTTACTGGACAGGTGCTATCTCCAGCTGGGGCATCGCATTGGTAAAAGCGGGTCATACCGTAGAAACTTTACCATCAACAGGAAGCATCACTTATGGCAATGCTTCTAACCCGCAGGATCTTCTAACTACAATGTATTTGTGGTGGATGAACCCAATATCCGTTTCACTGCTGCTGAAAAAACAGCGATACTGAATTTTGTAAGTAATGGCGGCGGTCTATTCATGATCTCCGACCATACGGTATCCGACAGGAATAATGATGGATGGGATTCACCCGATATCTGGAACGACCTGATGAATAATAACGGAACAGTGACCAATCCATTTGGATTTACCGTTGATCTTACCAATATCACACAACTTACTTCTAATGTATTAACAGGCAACAGTACCAATCCTATATTGCATGGTTCGCAGGGCAATGTAACACAACTGGATTTTCATAACGGCGCTACGCTTACTTTAAATCCTGCTGCCAATGCCACTGTACAGGGATTGATATGGAAAACAGGCGTTACGCAAAATAACAGTAACCTTATGTCTGCATCTTCTACTTACGGCACCGGCCGTGTGTATGTAGTAACAGATAGTTCACCTATTGATGATGGCACCGGCGCTTCGGGAAATACATTGTTCAATGGATGGACAACTTACAGTCATATTCCATTGTTCATGAACGCTTCTTTATGGCTTGCAAAACTTCAATAACGATCTGTGCTGAAAAAATAAAAGGAAGGCAATGCCTTCCTTTTATTTTTTATTTTACTTTACTTTTTTATGATTGAGGAACTGAATGATCTTCTTCCACTATCGGTTTTTTCCCAAAGAATTTTTTAATCGCTCCCCATACTGCCACCAATCCCACCAGGATGAATTTCCATGCAGCAGCCAAAAATTTTACAATGGTTGCCCATATTCCCACTTTCAATAACACTTTACCGGCTACCAGGCTACCAATGGTCCATGCAGCCACGTTATCAGTCTTGGAATCAAAATCCTTGTACGTATTACCTTCTGTAAAAGAAGGCATGGCCAGTACTTTATCAATATCTTTTTTTACCAGGTCCAGTTCATTCATAGTAGCAACCGCGTTCATTGAAAGTACACCTTTGCGGCCGAGTATCCTTACTTCATAATTCAGGGTGTTTTCATCCTGCCCGGCAAAATGCAGGTTCTTTGCCCAATGCAGCACTTTATTATTTTTATCGTAAAATGGTTTTGATGCCCATCCTACCATATTGATAGCAGGATATCCCTGAGAAGCCCTTGTCTTGTTTTCTTCTGCTTCATCCTTTTGAATATCTTTTAAAAGATCATCATAGTTTATTTTATCCGCATCATCATCTTTTACAAAACCGGAAGCTTCGTAAGTAATTACGAAGGCATAAGAAGAATCGCCGAATGGACCGGAATTTTCAGGAAAAATCATTCCCAGCACCCCGGTTTGTGGAGGATTACCCCAAACTTCGGTCAGCACATAATTACTTTGTTCTGCATTCAGGTATTTAAACCCTGCAGGCACATTTAGTTTAGCAACGCCATTACTTAAATTGATGGCGCCTGTTTGATACTTCATTGCATTGTCAATGGAATCAACCAGTTTTTGTTGTTTTTCTGCCAGGATCTTTAATGAATCCACGTCGCCTTTGGCGAATAAAACAGGAGAAAATAAAATAATAGAAAGAAGGGCTAAAAGGGCTCTTTTCATAACAGTACGCTTTGGTTTAGGGGCTAAAGAAAAGCCAAAAAATCGGAAAAATAAAAATAACTGCTGAATATTTTACAGTGTTTAGCAGAAGGTGTTCAAAACCATAGCGATAGTATTTATCAATGATCATTGAGTGGCAATCCTTTTTTCTGAAAATCGATCCAGTTAAGGTATTCAGGCGCAACCCGGTGTTCTTCCATAGTGATACAATTATCCACAGGGCACACCAGTTTGCACAAATTACATCCTACACATTCTTCCTCTTTTACTGTATAAGTATTATAAGGTTTACCATACGTTAAGTTGATCGATTGGTGAGAAGTGTCTTCGCAGGTGATATAACACAATCCGCAATGAATACATTTATCCTGGTTGATCTTAGCAATATGATGGTAATTGATATCCAGGTCTTCCCAATGCGTAATGGTGGGCACCGACTTACCAATAAAATCATCGAGTGTTGCAAATCCTTTCTCATCCATCCAGTTGTTCAGTCCTTCACACATATCTTCTACAATTCTGAAGCCGTGCTTCATCGCCGCCGTACACACCTGCACGTTAGTAGCGCCCAGTAACATAAACTCCACTGCATCCTTCCAGGTGCTGATGCCGCCAATACCACTGATGGGTACTTTCTTTGTTAACTCATCCTGGGCAATGGTCGTGAGCATTTTTAAAGCAATGGGTTTTACTGCAGGGCCGCAATAGCCGCCAAAAACAGATTTGCCTGCCACATAAGGATTGGGTACGAGCGTATCCAGGTCAACACCCGTTACGGATTGAATGGTATTGATCAATGACAATGCATTCGTACCGGCTTTTACCACCGACCTTCCTGTGGGCACAACCGAATGTACATTAGGTGTAAGTTTTGTGATAACAGGAATAGTGGCAGCTTCCATCACCCATTCCACCACCATGCAGGCAATTTCAGGATCCTGGCCAACAGCAGCACCCATACCACGCTCCGTCATCCCATGCGGGCAACCGAAATTCAATTCCAAACCATGCGCACCGGTATCTTCTACTTTTTTAATTAATTCGTGCCAGCTTTTTTTATCATTATCAGCCATCAGCGAAATGATCATCGCTCTGTCAGGAAATAATTTTACACATTCAGTGATCTCTTTTAAATTGATATCCAGTGGCCGGTCGCTGATGAGTTCGATATTATTCAGTCCCATCACCCTTTGCCCGCCATAATCCACTGCTGAATATCTTGAAGAAACATTCTTTACCTGGCTGCCCAGTGTTTTCCATACCACACCGCCCCAGCCGGCTTCAAAAGCCCGCAGCACATTATATTTTTTATCCGTTGGCGGCGCACTCGCTAACCAGAAAGGATTAGGAGATTTAATGCCGAGGAAGTTGGATGAAATATCAGCCATATACAATTTTTTATTTTTTTACCGCCAATTACGCTGCGTAAACTCTGCCTCTCCTTTTCTCTGTGGTTAAGGAGTAGGTGTTTTATCAAAGTTCACCATCCAGCTGATACCAAACTTATCAGTGAACATACCAAAATAAGCACCCCAGAAAGTATCATTCATCGGCATTGTTATCATACCGCCCGCCGATAAATTATTGAATAATTGATCGGCCTCTTCTTTGCTTTCTGAATTGATAGAAATGGCAATATTATTGCCCACCACACTTTTGTCCCGGAAATCCTTCGGCGTATCACTACCAAACAAGTTGGTTTCTTTACTGATGGGCAAAGAAACGTGCATGATCATATTCCCTTCTTCTTCCGAAATAGGATCGCAGTTGGGCATCGGCGGCATGTCTTTAAACCTGCCGATAAAAGTGAATTCTTTACCAAAAGCTGCTTTGTAAAAATTAAAGGCTGCTTCGCAATTGCCTTTAAATGATATGTAAGGATTTAATTGTGCCATACTTTAAAGTTTTGTTGTTAGTTTATATTTTATTTATTCAATTTTTAAATAACTCAATATCGCTTTTGCTGCATCTTTGCCCGCCTGTACCGCATCCACTACTTCCTTACCACCATTCACAGCATCACCGCCGGCAAACACCCCTTTAATATTTGTTGCACCATTATTTATGGTGATCTTTCCTTTATTATTCGTTATTCCATTATCCATTATCAATTGCTCAAATGGCATTTGTCCCGCAGCCTTGATCACCATATCAACCTGTAAAGAAATGGTTTCGCCGGTTTCAACAGGACTTCTTCTGCCACTGGCGTCAGGTTCTCCCAATTGCATTATACTGCAAATGATCTCTGATACTTTTCCATCAATGCCCTTCAGCTCTTTAGGTGCCGCTAACCAAACTATTTTGCAACCATCCAGCATGGCAATATCCAGCTCGTGTTGTGTGCAGGGCATTTCATCCTGCGTTCTGCGATACAGCATGGTCACTTCTTTTGCACCCAGGCGTTTGGCTTGTGTGGCTGCATCGATCGCCGTCATGCCCATACCAATCACGGCCACTTTATCTCCTACTGCAACAGCAGGAAACCCTTTGCTGCGCAGGTTATAAATAAATTCAATGGCATCTTCAACGCCTGCCAGGTCTTCACCGGGAATTTCCAGTTGTCTTGCCAGTCCTACACCAATGCCTAAAAACACCGCGTCATAATTTTTCTGCAATTCTGTTAATGAAATATTTTTACCCAGTTCCTGGTTGTATTTAATTGTGATACCACCAACAGATAAAATATAATTCACTTCCTCCTCACAAAACTCCGGGGTTACTTTATAAGCCGCAATGCCATAGGTCATCAGCCCTCCACCCTTACTTTCTTTTTCATAAATAATTACGTCTATTCCTTCCCGTGATAACGCATGTGCGCAACTTAAACCTGCCGGCCCGGCGCCCACAATCGCCACTTTTTTACCGGTCGGTTTTTTTCTTTCAAACAGCTGCCAGTTATTTTTCATGGCCGATTCGGTGGAGTAACGCTGCAGCTTGGCAATAGGAATAGGTGGTTCATCCATTAAATTAAAAACACAACTGCCTTCGCACAATTTTTCTACCGGGCAAACCTTGCTGCATCCTGCTCCCATAATATTAGAGAGGAATATTGTATGTGCAGAACCTTTGATATTATCAGTAGTAATTTGTTTAATGAATTTAGGTACATTAATGCCCGTGGGGCAGCTTTTGATACAGGGAGCATCATAACAAAACAAACAGCGGTTCGCTTCCACCAATGCAGCATTCTGCGTTTCAAAAGACGGATGAATATCGCTGAAATTTTCGGCGTATTGTTGTTCTGTTAATTTATTATTGCTGATCGCCATAGTTTGCATTTTTATTTTTCACTCAAAGGCGCAAAGATTTTTTTAGGTACCTCTTTGCTTCCTTTTTTACTTTGCGTGAAAATTACAGTTCAGTTAACTTACCATAGGTCTCTGGTCTCCTGTCCCTGAAGAACTGCCACACACTTCTTACTTCCTCGATCATATCTAAATTAAATTCACTGATCAGTAACTCATCTTTATCTTCACTGGCTTGAGCAAAAATTTGTCCCCGTGGATCCACAAAATAACTGCTGCCATAAAACTTACCCAGGTTCCAGGGTTTTTCTTCACCCACCCGGTTGATGCAACCCATGAAATACCCGTTGGCCGCTGCATGCGCCGGTTGTTCCAGCTTCCATAAATATTGCGAAAGTCCTGCAACTGTTGCAGAAGGATTGTACACGATCTCGGCGCCATTCAATCCTAAAATTCTTGCACCATCAGGAAAATGACGGTCATAACAAATGTATACACCCACTTTTGCATACTTGGTTTGAAAAACAGGGTAACCTAAATTACCGGGTTTAAAGAAAAACTTTTCCCAAAAACCCGAGGTATGCGGAATATGATTTTTTCTATACTTGCCTAAATATTTTCCGTCTGCATCAATCACTGCAGCCGTGTTATACAAAACTCCGGCCTGTTCTTTTTCATATACCGGCACGATCATCACCATGTTGTATTTTTTTGCATACTCCTGCATGCGCTCAATTGTAGGACCGGGAACAGTTTCAGCACTTTCGTACCAGGCCTTATCCTGCCCGGGACAGAAATAAGGTGTATTAAAAATTTCCTGGAAGCACAATATCTGTACCCCCTTTTTACCAGCTTCTTCTATCAACGGAATATGTTTTTGTACCATTGCTTCTTTTATTTCTTCAATGGTTCCCTCGCCTTCTGTTTTGGGCAAACTCATTTGAATGAGCCCTGATTTAATAATTCTTGGCATAGTGTTATTTTTTTGAACACGGATGAAACGGGTTAGACGGATGACAACGGCTTTTTCTGCTTTGCAGAAATCCTGGATTTTGATTTATCAAAATGATCCATTTTTATCCATCCAATCTGTTTAATCCGTGTTCCCTTTTTAAATTGTCTGTGAAACTTTCTTTCTCTTTATAAATTTACCGAAACCTTTTTGTAATAAGCATTTGTTTTCATCTATAGCGACCTCTCCCCTTAATAAAACAGTTTTTACTTTACCCGTCAATTCCCAACCTTCGTAAGCACTGTAATCAACGTTCATGTGATGTGATTTTGCAGAGATGGTATGTTTCTCATTCGCATCAAAAATCACAATATCCGCATCGCTGCCCACGGCAATCGTTCCTTTTCGGGGGAACATACCGAATATTTTTGCAGGATTGGTACAAGCCACTTCAACATATTTATTCAGCGTGATCTTGTTTTTAGCAACACCTTCACTGAATAATAATTCCATCCTGTTCTCAATTGCCGGATGCCCGTTGGGGATTTTTGAAAAATCATCTTTACCCATTAATTTCTGCTCCCATTTAAAAGGGCAGTGATCTGTTGCTACCACCTGCACCAAACCCTGGTTGATACCGGCCCATAATGTTGCCTGGTCTTTCTTTTCTCTTAGTGGCGGACTCATCACCCATTTAGCGCCGTCTTCTCTTTCGTACAACGATGCGTCAATAATCAAATATTGAATACAGGTTTCCACAAACATTTTTTGATTGCGCCGGGTAGCATTGCGCACTGCATTCAATGCGCCTTCGCAGGTAAGGTGTACAATATAGCCAGGACAACCTGTATAGGAAGCCATATCTACAAAACGTTCACTGGCTTCCGCTTCAGTAATTTCAGGTTGCGATAAATAATGATACAGCGGTGATAACTTTCCTTCCGCCTTGTGTTTGGCAACCAGGTAATCGATCATATCACCATTGGTGGCATGCACATTGATCAATCCCCCATGTTTTTTTACCTCTTCCATCAGCCCGATCATCTGCCGGTCATCGATCATCAAAGCGCCTTTATACGCCATAAAAGTTTTAAAAGAAACAATGCCTTCATCTTCAATAAATTCTTTTATTTCTTTTTTGGTATCATCATTAAAATCAGTCACCGCCATGTGAAAACTGTAATCTCCCACACAATTGTTATCACTTCTGCCCTTCCATTCTTTTAATGCATCATGCAGGCTTTTGCCCTGAGTTTGTAAAATAAAATCTATCACCATCGTAGTACCACCATGCAATGCTGCCCTTGTACCCGTTTCATAACTATCGCTGCTGAAAGTTCCCATGAACGGCATATCTAAATGCACATGCGGATCAATGCCTCCCGGAAAAACTAATTTACCGGTAGCATCAATTTCCTGATCTGCTTTTACGTTTAAATTTTTACCGATGGTCTTTATCGTTTCTCCTTCAATAAAAATATCCGCTACATAGTTATCAGTAGCAGTAATAATATTTCCATTTTTGATCAATATACTCATAGCGACTTATTTTTTTGCATCAACAATAAATAAACAACACCGCTTACAAAGAATCCAACAAACCATGCATAATGGTATAGATCAACGATCCACGATGCCACTGTTCCCGGGTTCATTGCTTTCACAGCTACTAAAAAACCCGGAATATTGGGAACAATCCCTAAGATCAATGCAATTATTGCCTTATTGTTGAACCCGTTTTTAAAACCATAAATTCCTTTATGACTATATAGATCATCAACCACTAATCTTTGTTTATGGATGAAATAATAATCAGCGATCATAATACCACCTATGGGACCCAATAAACCGGAGTAAGCTATCAACCAGGTGAAAATATAGCCGGTAGGATCTGCCATTAATTTCCATGGAAATATCAATACACCTATGATTCCTGTTATATAGCCGCCTGTTTTAAAATTTATTTTTTTAGGATTAAGATTTGCAAAATCATTTGCCGGGCTAACAATATTTGCTGCAATATTAGTGGCGAGTGTTGAAACGATAATACCTAACATTGCGAAGCTCACTAATAGTTTGCTATCAAATTTGCCGGCTAGTTTCACTATATCCCATTCTGTTTGTCCATAAATAATGGTAGTTGCCAGGGTAACCACCACACTTACAAAAGCAAATAATGTCATGCTTGGTGGTAAACCGATTGCCTGCCCCCTGATCTGTGCTTTTTGGCTTTTTGCATACCGTGTAAAATCCGTAATATTCAATGACAGTGTTGCCCAAAAACCTACCATGCCTGTTAATGCCGGAAAAAAATATTTCCAGAAATCAGCACCCTGCAGTGTTGCTTCCTGGTTTAAAATATTTCCGAATCCATTTGCTTTACCAACAGCCCAGGTTAATAAGGCCAATGTTGCCAGCGGTAAAAAAATGGCTTTAAACACCAGTAATTTCCTGATACTTTCCACACCAAAATAAATGATGACCATATTAAGCAGCCAAAACAAGGCAAAGCATAAAAGCGGCAATGCCTGTGGAAATAATCCCGTTATATGTATCTCCTCCATGCCAGGGGTCCAGGTCCTTATTAAGTTATAAACAGATTCGCCCCCGATCCATGTTTGAATACCAAACCATCCGCAGGCTACAATTGCTCTTAACATAGCTGCAATGTTTGCGCCTTTGGTTCCAAAACTTGCTCTTGCCAATACAGGAAAAGGAATGCCATATTTCGCACCGGCATGTCCATTTAAGATCATAGGTATTAATACGATGGTATTGCCCAATAAAAAGATCAGCAAAGCCTGCCACCAGTTCAACCCTTCTTTTATCATACCACTTGCCAGCATGTAAGTGGGTATACATAAACTCATGCTGATCCAAAGCGCCGCATAGTTCCAGGTGCCCCAGGTACGTTTGCTTTGCGGAATGGGCGCAAGGTCTTCATTGATAAGAGATGAATTTTCTATTACAGTTTTTGGTTCCAAATAAACAATTGCTTTTAATAATATTTATACTTATACCGCTTTACATATACCAGTACTCCATTACTGAATTTACTTTCTTTTGACAGCATACCCTTTTCATCATATTCTTTGTAATAACTATTGTGAACGCGGTCTTCTTTCATAAAAAATCCTATCTCCACCCCTCCCATTTCATAGGTTATATAAGTACTATCTTCCACCCGGTATAAACGATTCATTGGATCATAATAATTTGTGGTCGCTATTTTAGGCGTATCCATCTTATTGATCTCATAAACCTTGCTGCCGGTCAAATTCCGTTTATTATCCCATGTATAGATCGTTACCCATCCGGGCTTGTGTGTACGTGGATCATATTGCACCCTTTTTACCAAAACTGAATCACTATAATAGAACCTGAAATTTGGATGAGGAGCCAGATCCTCTCCATAATTGTATCGATATACTGTTTCCACTTCAGTTAACGCTCCTTTGTCATTAAAAACAGTCGTCCTGGTTTCCTGCTCTCCCGTGGTGTTTCTATAATGAAATCTATCTCCCGGTTTATAAAAACCTGTATCGTTTCCTCTAAAAGTCTTCTTAAAATTTACATATTCATCAAAGCGCCAACAATGTTCCACCCTGTAATACCTGTTGTTGTTTTTGTCAAACCCTTCTGAATAAACAGACATAAATTCTTTCTTTCCTGCCGTATCGTAACTGATATTTTTAACTTCCTTACCCCGTTTGTCGTATATTACGAGGCCTGATAAAACACTGTCATTTAGTAGTTTGCCATTGCTTATCTTAAATGAATATTCATACATCTTTTTCAAACCCACTGTGGCCGGTACTATCTGCTTCAGCTTAAGATCTGTTGGTTGTGCTGCTGCATTTATACATGCAATAAAAAGCAGCAGTAATAGTATTTTAATTTTCATCCTTCTAGGATAATCAAAATACTCACATTACACATGCATCAGCGATCTTTATCGCTTCACTGATGATCGCCAACCCTTCATCAATCTGTTCTTTAGTAACACACAATGGAGGTGCCGTAAAAATATAATTCCATCTTACAAAAGTGTACATGCCCAGGTCTTTTATTTTAGCTGCTACTTTATTCATCACTTCCATTTCATCGGGCTTTGCATTGAAGGGCGCCATGGGTTCTTTGGTAGTTCTGTTCTTCACCAGTTCGATACAACCCAGCAAACCGGTATTCCTGAAATCGCCAATACTTGGATGTTGTTGTTTTAATAGTTCCACCTGTTGCTCCATGTATTTTCCCATGGCAACTGTATTTGCTATCAATCCTTCATCTTCATATATTTTCAATGTTTCCAAAGCTGCAGCACAGCTTACAGGATGTGCAGAATACGTCAATCCTAATGCCATCACGGTATCATCAAATTTTGCCGCAATCTTCTCACTTACCTGCAGACAACCGAATGGTAAATAGCCACAGGTCAATCCCTTCGCCATCGCAATCATATCCGGAACAATATCATGATTTTGAAAACCAAACCATTTACCCGTTCTGCCAAAGCCACTCATCACTTCATCCATAATTAAAAGGATACCATGCTTATTGCATATTTCTCTTATCGCTTTTAAATAACCCACCGGGTATTTCAAACATCCGGATGAACCGGATTCTCCTTCCAGCAAAACTGCCGCAATATTATTCGGGCCTTCATAAGCCACCATTCTTTCAAACTGTGCTACCGTTTCTTTCAGTAGGTTCTCTTCACCATATTCCCACCTGTATAAGATGGGAATATCGATGTGCACAAAATTGGGTGCCTGCTGTGCATCCACGGGTAATTTACGGGGGTCGCCGCTCGCACTCATAGCGCCAATAGAAGCGCCATGATAAGATTGATAGCGGGTAATGATTTTATGTCGCCCGGTATACAACCTTGCCAGTTTGATCGCATTTTCAATAGAAGTGGCACCACATAAAGTAAAGAATGATTTATTCAGATCGCCGGGGCAGATCTCTGCCAGTTTCTTTCCCAGATCGCCCCGCACTTTGGTAACACAGCTGGGTGTTACATAAGCCACTTCCTGCATCTGTTTCATAACAGCATTGGTTACACGCTGATTGCCATGGCCAATATTCACATTCATCAATCCTGATGAAAAATCGATATAACGTTTATCATCGTAGTCGTGTAAATAAACACCCTCGGCGTATTTAACAGCAATAGGCGCAATGCCTTTTTGTTTGCTCCAGCTGAATAAAGTGTGATCCAGGTTATTCTGAATGACCTCTGTCGCTTCTGATAATGTTTTTGAATTTGACATAATTTTATTTTTTTAGACACGGATTAAACGGGTTGAACAGATGAAAAGGGATTTTTTTGCTACGCAAATTTTTGGATTTACCCCATTAACATCTTTTAAATCTATTCAACCCGTATTCCATTTTCTTTTAACATTGGCTTTTTATCATTATCAAAAATCTTTCTTTTTATTTGCGGCTTTTTGCCAAAATTCAGTAGTAACCCTACTTCAAGATTTGTTGCTTTAAGATAATTTACCAACTGACTTTCATTGGCTGCTGCAAGCATTTCGATAGCCTTTAATTCCACTGCAACTATTCCTTCCACTACCAGGTCAGCATAATACTCTCCAACTACCTTTCCATAGTAATAAACCAATATCCGTTTTTGTTTTTCTACCTTCAGTCCTGCCGCTGTCAATTCGATATACATTGCGTTCTCGTAAACTTTTTCTAAAAAGCCATATCCTAATGTATTGTACACTTTATAAAATGCCCCAATGACCTTTTCGGTTATCTCTTCGTGTTTCATATAGTAGCAAGATATTTTACGCCTTTATCTTATTTTTTTGCTTCGCAAAAAAAATCAATCCTTTTTCATCCGTACAACCCGTGTTCCATTCAACTCATCCAATTAACTCCCGCCTCAGAGTTCCATTTGATAAAAAGTTTAATCCGTTTTCATCCGTTCAACCCGTTTAATCCGTGTTCCATTCAACTCATCCAATTCACGCCCGCCTCCGGGTTCCATTTGATCGTGCTCTTTTTCAACTTCGTCCAAAACTCAATCGAACTCTTTCCCGTAATATCGCCCACACCAAATTTACTTTCGTTCCAGCCGCCAAAACTAAATGGCTCACGGGGCACAGGCACACCCACATTCACACCGATCATACCGGCGCTGGCTTTATCAATGATATACCTTGCCATACCGCCGTTTTGTGTAAATACACTGGCGGCATTACCATAGGGGTTTGCATTTTCTATCGCCAATGCCTCATCTACCGTATTGGTACGCATAATGGAAATCACCGGGCCAAAAATCTCTTCGGTAGCAACGCTCATAGTGGGTTTAACAAAATCGATCACCGTAGGCCCTACATAAGTGCCCTGCTCTTTGCCTTTTACTTTAATGTTGCGGCCATCCACTAAAATTTTAGCGCCGTCTTTCTCTGCCTCGCTGATATATTTTTCAATACGCTCCTTACTTTCTTTACTGATCACAGCGCCCAGGTTTTCGCCGGGAATGATCTTCTTCGCTTCAACACAAATTTTATCAATGATCGCATCCACATTGCCTACGCCGATCATGGCGCTTGCTGCCATACAACGCTGGCCGGCACAACCGCTCATACTCGCCACAACATTTGCAGCCGTCATATCTTCTTTTGCATCGGGCAAAACCATCAAATGATTTTTTGCACCACCCAAAGCAAGGCATCTTTTATAATTAGACGTAGCCCGCTGGTAAACGATCTTTGCAACCTTGGTAGAACCCACAAAAGAAACCGCTTCAATTGCAGGGTGATCGCAGATAGCATTTACAATTTCCACATCGCCGTGTACAATATTAAAAACACCATCGGGCAAACCCGCTTCTTTTAATAATTGCGCTAATCGTCCACAACTCAGCGGTACTTTTTCTGAAGGCTTCATGATCATACAATTGCCCAGTGCAATGGCATTCGGTATCGTCCAGTTGGGCACCATCGAAGGAAAATTAAAAGGAACAATAGAAGCCACCACACCTAATGGCACATGCTCGGTACGGCATTCAACCCCTTTACTTACCTCCAGTAATTCGCCGGTAATTAATTGTGGTAGTGAAGTGGCAAACTCTGTCAGTTCAATACATTTCTCAATTTCGGCAATGGCTTCGCCATAGGTCTTGCCATTTTCTTCGCTGCATAATTTTGCCAGTTCTTCTAAATTCTTTTCCAGTAAAGTTTTGTAGCGAAAGAACACCTGCACCCTTTCTTTAATAGGCATTTTACTCCATGCAGGAAAAGCCGCTTTAGCTGCTATCACTGCTGCATCCAGGTCCTTTGAAGTGCTCATAGGTACCGTAGATAATAGATTGCCATCAACAGGTGATATCACTTCCATTGTACGGGCAGAAGATGCCGCAACAAATTGCCCGTTGATATAATTTTCAATAGCGTTGTATTTCATGGTATCTGTATTAAACTATAAATTTTGCAGAAATATCCCAGTAATTTAAAAATATTTCAGTTATCAGCAAAATAAAAGCAGTATTTTTATTTCATAAAAGGATGAATAAAACGGAACTGATACTCGACGACCTGGATTTTGCCATACTTTCTTACCTGCAGAAAGATGGCAGGATGTCGTTTACGGTAATTGCAAAAAAGTTAAAGGTATCCATTGGTACTGTGCGTACCCGTTTTAATAAACTGATAGAAGACGGCACGATCAATATCATAGGCAGGGTGAATCCCGATAAAGTGGGATTCAATTCCTATGCGCATATTGCCGTGTACATCAGGCCGGCAACACTGAAAGAAAAGATCGCACAAAAAATTTCCAAAATGCCCGAAGTAAGTTTCCTGGCGGGCACTTCGGGTGATTATGACCTGGAAGTGGATGTAATGTGCCGCAACAATGAACACCTGGTGGAATTCATAAACGGCTTATCTGCAATAGAAGGCGTGCAGCAAACCAAGACCACCATCTATTTTAAAGTCTATAAATATGCACAGCCCGATCTGAACCTGCTAAAATGATCAGTGCACATTCTTTTTACTGCTTTCACATTTATCCCACATGTTCACAAAATAATCTGCAGCGCTGAAGAACACTTGTCTTTCTCCCTGCGTCATACCCAAATTTTTCAGGTCCTGGTAATAATCAGGATATAAGCCGATATGCGCAACGCCTTCCGTATTATAATCCCAGCTCTTATTACCAAATGTATACTTGCGCAATAAATAAGTGTTCGTGGTGGCATTATGCGTAGGAAATCCGGCTGGTGCATAACTGATCTGTTTGCCCCAGTTATTATAAATGCCTCCGCTGTAGCGGCTTCTTTCTTCACCACGGCCCGGTCCTTGTCTTGGCTTGGGCATGGTAACAAATCCATTGATATCCGACCCCATCATAATGCCGCCACCGTTCATTTTTTGTGCACTCATTGCAATGCGGAAATTGGCAAGGTATTGCGCAGCAGTAGCTTCGCCAATGCCGATACCAAATACACCACCCAGGCTTTTAATGTTCTGTAATTGTTCATTGGTACGCTGGTTCTCGCTCACTTTATGATCGGTCTTTTCAAAAAATCCATCCCGCATACCGTTATGCCCCGATGCCACGGGATAATTGAATTCATTGGCAATATATAAAGCATCCGAAACAGAGTGATCGCTCATATGATCTATATCAACGATCATACCCAGCCGCATCATTTCTTTTATAGCAAACCTGCCAAGATCGGTCAAGCCTAATTGATTTTGCTGCCCGCCACTGATATTGCCATACATATCCCATGCAGGGTCGATGGTCAATAAACTTTTTACAATTTTAAACTGCTGTATGCAACCGAGTTTGGGAAGCGGACAAAATTCACTGCTGGTAGGATCAAGGTTCAATGCAGGCGGATACGGTGTTTCGGATATCGCATCAAAGAAAGCGCCTGCACCTGCAATGGCTGCATTAAAAGCGCCGCCTGTGGGACCGCCGACGAGATTGAGTGTGTATTGTATCCGCTGATCCGCTGCTCTTTCTACATTAAACATTAATCCGGGAGGGATAGGTGTACCCCAGGGCAATGGCCTGCTGTTGGTGTATTTATTACTTAAATTAAATAAAAAACTGTAAATAGCCGAGCCGCCGAATTTATTATTTACGAGGTGAATAGGAAAAATATAACGCACGCCCTTATTATACAAATGCTGTATCTCTGCTTTTACTTTCGATTCGTTGGGTATATTGGTGGCATAATTAAAGTTGCCGATATTATCTACTTCCATACCGATCACCACTGCCATTTTATTGCTGCGGATAATGCTCCGCATCTGTTCGGGATTATAAGCGATCTGCATAAAATCCGAATGCCTACCAACGAATGTTGTTATTTCATCCAGCTGTTGATCAGCTACTGTTTTATCATCAAACGGGCCATCACCACTTAACACAGCACCCAACAATTCGCTATTAACGGTAAGGGTTACCAGCACCCGTAAGCCGCCCTGGTAAGCCCTCTTGATCCAGTCCACATACATCTGCTGGTGACTGGCGCTGGAAAAATGAGGCCAGTATGTAAAGTTGGGATAGCCTTCGTGCGGATGATCGCCATGCAGGTTCCTTTCTACCGGTAACCGATTTTCATAATCACCATCAAAAGCGTAATTCAGTATCGCGGCCCTTAAATAATTACCACACCAGTTATCAGTACGGTTACCCAAATCGGCGCCCCAGCCGCCATGTGCGGCATTGCAGTTACCCAGGCAATCTTCCACCGTCTTTGCCCTGTAAGGCTCCCTGTTGCAGAAATAAGTACCTGCAGGAACAATAGAACCAATATCCGGTGCACCATAAATTAATTTGTGGCCCATTGCCAGGTGACTCATTAAGTGCGTATGCAGGTCGGCTGCGCCATAAATAGGTACAAACACATCTGCAACAATATCCCTGTTTAAATTGCTCACCATATCCTTAATGGTGATCAGTTGTACTTTAAGCGAATCATTACCTTCCCTGTTGGCAGTGGGATTATATTTCAGTGTTCGGAAATCATCCACGTTGATGATACCCCATTCCAGGTCGGTTGAATTATCGGTAATACGGATCGCATATAATTTAGAGGTATCAAATCCTGTAACATCCCACCATTCCCTGCGGAAAATAAAACTGTTATGACCTGTCTTAACATCGATGCCCCTGATGGTTTTATAAGTAGTATCCATCACCATTCCTACCCGCCCGGGATTAACACCAGGCAAAGTTTGCTGTCCCTGTAAAACACTTCTTACATTACCGGTAATTCTTGGCCCGATATTGCATTCCAAAAACTCTACTTTCAGCAACTCACGGTTATTGCCACCCGAAATTAAAAAGCTGATGAAATTTTGGTTGGGATATAATTTAAAAGGATCGGATGTAAGTGTACCGGTAGCCCTGCCCCGTTCGTAAGAACTACCCAATACACCATCTCCTTTGCTGGTAACCCAGTGCTGGTGTTTATATCCTGTATGAAACTTGATATCCTCCCAGTAATCTCCGCCAATATCTGCCATAGGTACAATATCAAAATTCTGCCAGGTATAAGTGTCGTTGCCCTGCTTTTGCATAAATGCTTTGCCATCTATTTTCCAGCCGGGCAGGTTACGGAAATAGCCCATTTCAAAATCACCATTCTGTAAATAATCAAATTGCCTGATGGTAGTATTTACCTGCGGCAGTACCGGTACATAAGTATATGTTTTTGCAGTATCTTTTTTAGGCAACGGTTTATTTTTTACTACAGGAGTATTAGTGAGGTACTTTGGATCGATCTCGAACCCGATAGTGTAAGGATTTTTTGACTGGTCTACTTTCTCCAGCATTCTATTGTACAGATCCCTCATAAAAGCCGTATCACCCGGCCGCTGGTTCAGCACAATGATCAGGTTGCCGTTGCGGCGTATCTGTCCCTGCTGTTCCATTACTTTAAGGCCGCGTTCAAAATCTTCCCGGGATTGCTGTGCACTGCACAAAAAAGGAAACAAAAAAATGGCGAGGTAAAATAACTTTTTACGCATAGAAAAAGTTTAGTTGCACAATTTTAATAAATCAGTTGCAACAATCATATAGGCAAAACCTGCATAAATATGTAGTTGCGGGAGCTGGCATGCAGGAATACATAAAGTAAAATTCTAAGAATAGTACAAAACAAAAAAGCGGCTCATTTTATTGAAAGGCTTTAATTGTTGTCGGGATGGTCCTGCCTCGGGCTGGACGACCTCCCTGTCCAAAGTTGCACGTTATTATATAAAACAAAAAAGCCTCTCATTTTATTGAAAGGCTTTAATTGCTGTCGGGATGGCAAGATTCGAACTTGCGACCTCCTGGTCCCAAACCAGGCGCGATAACCGGGCTACGCTACATCCCGAACTATGGTTATCGATCTTTTAAGAACTTTTTTGCGGAGAGGGTGGGATTCGAACCCACGGTACAGTTTAACCCGTACGACGATTTAGCAAACCGTTCCTTTCGGCCTCTCAGGCACCTCTCCTAAACCTGCCCTTATTTTATTAAGGGGTGGCAAAAATACAATTCCGTGCGTTATTACCCAAAACAAAATGTATTTTTTAGCGTAAATATTTCCCCAAAAGCCCAACTAATTTTCTACAGGCCCCTATTTGCCTGCCGGAGAACGATATGCCTGGAAATTAAAAGATCCAGACCGGCAGGCCTGGATCTTTTAAAAGGTATCAATAAGATTTACATAGCAGCTAATTGTACTTTTTGCTGTAATTCCAGCACGCTTTCTTTAAAAAGACTGTCGGTATCCATCAGGTCCTTTACAGTCTGGCAACTGTGTATCACCGTAGTATGGTCCCTGCCCCCAAAATGTTCCCCGATTGTTTTAAGAGAGTTTTTGGTAAATGCTTTGGAAAGGAACATCGTGATCTGCCTTGCCTGTACAATCTCCCTTTTACGGGTTTTTTGCAACAGCTTATCATAAGGCACATCAAAATACTCACACACCATTTTTTGTATTGCATCAATGGTGATTTCCTTGCTGGAAGATTTCACAAAATTTCTTAATACTTTTTTCGCCAATTCCAAGTCTATTTCCCTCTTATTAAGCGAAGATTGTGCCAATAATGATATCAATGCACCCTCCAATTCCCTTACATTACTATTAATATTATAAGCAATATACTTTACCACTTCTCGGGGCATATCCAACCCATCGTTCTTCATCTTCTTTTCCAGTATCTCTATCTTGGTGTCGTAATCCGGTACCTGCAGGTCGGCGCTCAAGCCCCAGCGGAAACGGCTCAGCAATCTTTCCTGTACACCTTCCAGGTCTTTCGGCGGTTTATCGCTGGTCAATATCAGCTGCTTGCCGCTCTGGTGCAGGTGGTTAAAAATAGCGAAGAAAGCTTCCTGCGATTTTTCTGCACGGTTAAAGAATTGTACATCATCAATGATGAGCACATCTATCAATTGATAAAAATGAATGAAATCGTTGATGGCCTGGTTACGGCTGTGATCGATGAACTGGTTGATGAATTTTTCGGAACTCACATACAGCACCACTTTATTAGTGTGCAGTCTTTTCACCTCATTTCCTATTGCCTGGGCCAGGTGGGTTTTACCCAAACCAACACCGCCATATATTACCAGCGGGTTAAAAGAAGTGGTACCTGGTTTTTCGGCAACTGTTTTACCGGCGCGGCGTGCCACCCTGTTGCAATCGCCTTCAATAAATGCATCAAATGTATATGCGGGATTAAGCTGCGGATCGATCTGCATCTTTTTAAGACCCGGAATCACAAAAGGGTTCTTAACAGGATTGTTTACTACCAGCGGAAAATCCATTTCGTTATTTGAATAAGATTTAAAACCATGCCCCGGCACATCCATTGTAAGCGGTTTGTTTTTACTGTTACCGCTATCCACCATTATCCTGTATTCCAGCCGGGCCTCTTTTCCTAATTCTCTTTTTAATGTTTTTGCTAAAAGCGAAACATAATGTTCTTCAAGGTACTCATAAAAAAACTGACTTGGCACCTGTATGGTTAAAATTTTTTCTTTAAGCGCAACCGGTTTAATAGGTTCAAACCATGTTTTGAAATGTTGCCATTCAACAATGTCTTTGATGATCTCTAAACAATTAGCCCATACTTTTTCAAACGCTTTATCCATCAGTGCTTAAGCAATTTATATATTGTTGAGTAAAGAATAGTTTTTTGGAGGATTTCCTGTGGAAATTATAGTCATTTTTAGTTGAAAATAATTTTTAGCAGGACAGCGAATATCGAATAAATTATTGAAAAAAAAATTTTTTATTCAATTGTTTTTTTCGAAGTCATCACAGTATTGGTTTTTTACATTTTTTTGGTTGTAAAAACGCAGCGCGGGGGTCATTTCACGGTTGCAAAAAACTGCATTTTACTAATTTTTTTCTTGTCAATTTTGTTATTGTTCAATTTTATCAGTATATAGCCACGCAAATTATTTTTTATCTAACTCACATCACTTTTTGAGTCAGGTCAAACTGTCCGGTACCATCCCGCCTGTTGCAGCAGGTATTACAATAAGAGGATTTTAAAACAGCCGTATTTTCGGGGAGAGGATATTGCCTGCATAAAAAGGATCCAGTTCTTGATTATGCATTGCCGGTTAATTCAGCAGGAAGATAGTTATTTTTGATCAACAGTGCTACAAAAACCAGAATAAAAAAATTATCAATAAATAGAACTATTTTTGGCATACTAAATTATTAATATGAGTTACGAATTAACCGGCAAATTAGTTGCCAAGTACGACATTGTGCAGCGTACAGAAACATTTAAGACAAGAGAATTCGCCGTTGAAAAAACGGATGATATCAATGGCCGTACCATCACTAACTATGTAAAGTTTCAGTGTGTACAGGATAAGACCAATATTGTAGACAGGGTGAACATTGGTGATGAGATAAAAGTGTACTTCAATATCAAGGGCAGCAAATGGGAAAAAGACGGTAAGGTGAATTATATCACCAACCTGGATGCCTGGAGAATTGAGCAGATACTACAACCGGGTGTTACAGCAAAAACCGACAACGAATACCTGGAACCACTGGATACTTTCTCCTCCACTCCACCGGATGCTGTGGACGACCTGCCATTTTAAACAGGCCCATAGTAATTAAATAAAGCGTAAAAAATTCCGGAATAACTATCCGGCTCCATATATGCAACAAAAGCTCTCTCTCAAACTGCTTCCTTCCGAAGCAATGGATGAGTCCATCATCAAAAAATATATAGCGGCCAGCAGCGGCAAAAAAGTAACTGCCATTACCGGTTTTCACCTGCTTAAAAGATCCATCGACGCCAGGGCTAAAACTATCTGGGTAAACCTTACTGTAAATGCATTTATCGACGAGCCTTTTCAGCAAAGATCCATACAGCATTTTAATTTTAAAGACGTAAGCAGGGCCACAAAAAAAACAGTGATCATTGGCGCTGGTCCCGCCGGTCTTTTTGCAGCGCTGCAATTAATAGAAAAAGGCATTCAGCCCATTATTTTAGAAAGAGGGAAAGATGTAAGGGCCCGCCGCCGCGACCTTGCTGCACTTAACAGGGAAGGTATAGTGAACACAGAAAGTAATTACTGCTTTGGTGAAGGCGGCGCCGGAACCTACAGCGATGGAAAGCTATATACCCGCAGCAATAAAAGAGGCGACATCGATCAAATACTCAACCTGTTTGTACATTTTGGCGCCGAAGAAAAAATATTGTACGAAGCACATCCGCATATCGGCACCAATAAATTGCCGCACATCATCACCGCAATGCGGCAGCAAATAATGGATTGCGGCGGACAATTTTTATTTGAGAAAAAAGTGATCGATCTCATCCTTGAAAAAGACAGGATAGTATCCGTAAAAACTGCCGACGGCGATACTTTTGAGGCCGATGATTTTATACTGGCTACCGGCCACAGTGCAAGGGATATTTTTGAATTACTGCACCTCAAAAAAATATTAATAGAAGCCAAGCCCTTTGCATTGGGTGTGCGTATCGAGCATCCGCAAATGCTGATCAATAGTTGTCAATATAAAAGCAATGCGAAGAATGAACTATTGCCACCCGCATCCTATTCGCTGGTACAGCAGGTAAATGGCAGGGGCGTATTCTCCTTCTGCATGTGCCCTGGTGGTATTATTGCACCGGCTGCCACCGATCCCGGCGAGCTGGTGGTGAATGGCTGGAGCCCTTCTAAAAGAAACAATCCCTTTGCCAACAGCGGTATGGTGGTGCAGGTAGAACTGGAAGATGCTGTAAAAGCAATGAAAAAACATGCAATGCCCGGCGCCGAAGCATTTGATGAAAAGAACCCATTTACACTAATGGCATTTCAAAGAATGGTGGAGCAGCAATGTTATAATAGTGGTGGGGGTAAATTTGTAGCACCTGCACAAAGAATGACGGATTTCAGTAATGGAAAAGCATCTTCTTCCCTGCCTGTTTGTTCTTACCAGCCAGGACTGAATGCAGTATCCTTAAAAGAAGTACTACCGGCATTCGTGTACCAGTCGCTGGCCAAAGGCTTTATTGAATTTGGAAAAAAAATGCACGGCTATTTTACCAACGAGGCAGTAGTAGTGGCAACAGAAAGCCGCACTTCCTCGCCGGTACGTATTCCCCGTAACAGTGATACGCTTACGCACCCTCAAATAAAAAATCTATATCCCTGTGGCGAAGGCGCCGGCTATGCCGGTGGCATTGTAAGTGCTGCGATGGATGGACAAAGAGTGGCATTGCAGGTGGCTGCAGTAAATTCCTGAATATATTTCATTATTGTAATTATATCATTGATACAGGTGAATTTACCACCTGTAAAAAAACCGCCATTCCATGATACTGGTTTGATTTATTTTGACAATACTTTACATTTGAATATAAAACACCCCTGATGAATATTTTAGAACTGCACAATCTTAAAAAATATTTCGCCACCCAAAAAGCTGTTGACGATATCAGCATGGTGATTCCCAAAGGAAATATTTTTGGCTTGCTGGGCCCCAATGGCGCCGGTAAAACAACTTTAATAAGAATGATCACCGGTATTTTTTATCCTGACGCCGGGGAGATCATGCTGAAAGGAAAAAAGTTTGACCCCGAGAATGACGCCAGGCTTATAGGTTATATGCCCGAAGAAAGAGGCTTGTATAAAAAAATGAAGATCGGCGAACAGGCATTGTACCTGGCGCAATTAAAAGGCCTCAGCAAAAGCGAAGCCATGCATAAAATAAAGGACTGGTTCAAAAGGCTGGAAATGGAAAGCTGGTGGGGCAAAAAAGTAGAAGACCTTAGTAAAGGCATGGGGCAAAAGCTGCAGTTTGTAATTACAGTTTTACACGAACCGGACCTGATCATTTTAGATGAACCTTTCAGCGGCCTGGATCCCATCAATGCTAATTTAATAAAGGATGAGATTTACCGCCTTGCACAAAATGGCACTACCATTATTTTCAGTACGCACCGTATGGAACAGGTGGAAGAGATCTGCAACAATATTGTACTGGTAAATAAAGGAAAGAAAATTTTAGACGGAACTGTTACCGGCGTAAAGCAGGATTTTAAAGAAAATCTATATGGTATACAGGCGGAAAATATGCCAGCAACTATCAACAGTGCTGCATTTGAAGTGATCGGCAGTAACAAACAGGAACTGACGGTAAAGATCAACGAAGGCTATAAAGCCAACGATGTGTTGGGATATTTTATGAACCAGGGTTGTAATATCATTTCCTTTAAAGAAATATTGCCTTCGCTCAACGACATTTTTATTAAACTGGTGGAAGGCACACCTACTGCACGTCAATTTGAAAAAGTAACCCTGTAACCAACCCTTAACTACAGCAACATGAAAAAAATAATCTTAATTATAAAACGCGAATTTCTTACCCGGGTAAGAAAAAGAACTTTCATTATCGGTACGATCCTGTTTCCATTATTGTACCTGGGATTGATATTTGGCACTGGATACATTGCAGATAAAACAAGAGAAGACATGAAGATCGCAATGATCGACGAGTCGGGCTTATTTACACAAAACGTTGTGCAAAACATTAATGCCGGCGAGCCGTCGAACCATATAGAATTATTACCTGAAGCAACAGAGCATTTTAAAACGCATTTCGATTCGATAGGATACGATGCATATGTAATAATACCGAAAAGATTTAGCTGGAAGACTGGTATTGACAGCACTCCGATATTGGTAAATACTAAAAAATCCTTTGGTATGGGTGCTATCGTGCCTATTGAAAAAAAGATCAATGAAATGTGGAAGAAAGTAAGGAACGACAGCCTTGAATTAGACAGTGTTAAGAGGGGAATTTTAAATAATGAAGTACATCTGAAGCTAAATAATGAAAAAAATAAAAATGGTAACGATAGAATTGCTACTGTAATAGGTTATGTAAGCGGCTTCTTAATGTATTTTATTTTATTACTGTACGGTAGCCAGGTAATGATGGGTGTTACTGAAGAAAAAACAAACCGTATTGCCGAAGTGGTGGTTTCCTCTGTAAAGCCTTTCCAGTTAATGATCGGTAAGATCATTGGTATTGGTATGGTGGCATTAACACAATTCCTTATCTGGATCGCCTGTATTTTTCTTATTTACAATGTTTCTAAAAACTCTGGCAGCGGTGGCGCTACTTCCGAAATGGTAGGCACTATACAATCTGTATTTACCAGTACCAATATTCCGTTAGTGGTAGGTTGTTTTATATTTTATTTACTCGCAGGATTCTTTTTTTATTCTTCCTTGTATGCAGCTATCGGCAGCGCTATCAATGAAGATATGCGGGAAGCGCAATCATTAAGCTTCCCCATTACCATGCTCATTATTTTTTCAATTGCGTTGATGACGCCGGCCATCTCCAATCCCAACAGTTCAGTAGCTGTATGGGCCAGCATCATCCCTTTCAGTTCGCCCATTGTAATGATGGCGAGGATTCCGTTTGGTGTACCCAATACAGTGCCATGGTGGCAATTAGGATTATCAATGGCATTACTCGTTGCAGGATTTATGTTCACCACCTGGTTTGCAGCAAGGATATACAGAACCGGAATTTTAATGTATGGCAAAAAGCCCAGCTGGAAAGAAATGATGAAGTGGGCTTTCAGGAAATAACTGAGCGCTACAAAACAAAAAAGGCATGTTGATCAACATGCCTTTTTTAATAATTTTAAAACCCCTTACACTTTTGCAGCTGCGGGTTGCTGCTGTGGTTGTTGCTCTTTGGGCTTTGCTGCTTTTTCAATGGCTTTATTCAACTCACTACCCAGGTAATTGCTGATGATCTTCCAGCTTACTGCAATTACGCCAATGAAAGACCCTAATAAAAGGCCTATAATAATATACAGTTTGGTTGATTTGGCTTCCATATCATAAGGCCCTTCGGGTTTATCCAGCGCTTCAATGATAGGTGTTTCTTTCTGCAGTTTATATGCAGCAGCCTCCCTGTTATTTACCGCGTAATAATATTGCGATTGTACGGTTTGCTTATCCTGGTCAAGATTTATTTTAGGGATACTGAAACGCTTCAATTCGTTGTTGGTAAAAAAAGTGGTCTCATCCAGCTTTATCGCACGTTCATCCAGGCCATTTAACACTTTAAATAAGGAGTCGGCTTTATTAACTGCAAACTGGTAATCGATCTGTGCTTTTTTCTTTTTAAGATCAATATAGAAATCAGATATTTTTTCGATGAACACATAGCTCACTTCTCTTACTATCTCCTGGTTGGTATTGGTAAAGTACAGTTCCAGTATACCATTTTTATTGATCTTGGCCGAAAAAGCGCCTTTTAAAATATTGCTGGCAATATTGATCACCCTGGTAGTATCTGTAATATCCGCCAGTATTTTTTCATTCTGCATAAAACCAATATGCTTGTTATTCTCTTCTATTAATAACTGCCCGATGGTTTTATTATTCATAGTGGTAACCTTGGTCCTCGCTACGGCTTCCCTTGTACGTCGGCTGGTAGCCAACTCCACAATATTGATGGATGCCTCACCACTAAAAGACTTTGGCGCATCAGACAATCCTAATATATTACTGATCGCCGAACCCGAAATATTATTATCGCTTGTGCTGTTTAGCGGGAATACGGTTGATTTAGATGTATAAACAGGCACTCCCTGCTTGGCCATAAAATAAAACAATCCGCCGAATGCTATAGCTATAAGCGCTATCAGCCAGCTGAATTTTTTCAGGCGTTTTACAATTGTTTTTACTAATTCAATATTGTTCATCTGATAGATATTAGGTTAGTTATTACAGGCCACTCACTACTTTGGCTACCAAAACACCGGTAACAATGGTTACTATAGACAATCCTGCCTGTTTAACAATATCAACCACCTGGCTACCTTCTGCTTTGAATGGAACATTTACTGTACTTCCTTCTGCAACCTTCGGATAAAAGTGGAAGAAGAAAAGGTTTTTGGTACGTTTGCTTTTTCCATTGGCATATTGTACAAATATCCTGCTCTTCCATGGCCTACGGCCATAACCACCCGCTTTATCTACATAATACAATAGGTTGGTATGTTCTTTATCAAAGGTTAATTTAAGTGGTGATTGTACGGTACCTTTTACACTTACAAAAGGATTGATCTCCGGTACAAATATGATATCGCCTTCCTGTAAAATAATATCGTATTTAGATTCTTTATATTTAAGCGCTTTAAAGAGATCGATACTTACAGGTTCCTGCGAGACTTCGTTTATGCTTGCCTGCGCTGAATCCAGTATGATGCCGCCCAGCGAATCTGTCAGTGAGTTCACGTGCTTGGTTACGTTGTCACGGAAATATTGTGTTTTTTTCCGGTATAAAATAGCGCCACTCAGGTCAGCATTTTCTTTTATACCACCAGCCCTTTCAATATAAGATGAAAGGCGTTCGTATTTTCCAAGGCGGGGATAAGGTCCGGGATATTTGATCAGGCCATTGATCTGCACCAGTTCCTGCAATTCAAAAGTTGGATTTTTACGTACATATATCTGGTCGTAAGGTTTTAAAACAATGTTTGCAGAAGCCGTATCAATATCGAGGTTGGGAGATACTTTTATTTGTTTTAAAATTACCCTTGTAGGTGTTTGTTCTCTCTTTGCCGAATCCAGGTCGAGCACACTCGCTATCTCGATCCTTCCATATTCTGCAGATTGCTTTAAACCTCCTGCTAAATACAGCAGATCCTGAAGTGTCATACCGCCGTACTTGTTTATCTTTCCTTCTTTTCTTACCTCACCAAATATCTCCACATACTGCCTGTCGCCAAATTGGTTATTGTTGAATAACAATATCTGGTCGTTAGTATAAATAGGTACATTGAAAATACTGGCCGTATCGTTGCTGGTAATACCGCTCAGGTTTACATCCACCCTGCTGGTTTTAATATTGGTGCTATCTCCACCACCACGGAAAATATAAGCACGTGGCAGATAGGTATTCCTTGTAATACCACCGGCCCTGTTGATCAGATCAAATAACCTGTCTCCTTTCCTGATCTCGTATTGACCAGGGTAAGATATCTCTCCTTTTATTTCCACTTTATTTAAAAGCCCCGGATTTACTGCAATTACTTTTACAATATCTCCATCCTGCAGATCAAAATCCTGGTCCCGTAACCGTGGGTCGTTGGTAGGATTTACAATTGCTGTGGCATTTACATCTTTAATAGTCTGCTGTTCCAGCTCTGTTCTGTATACTTTAACGCCGCTGGAAAATGCGTCTGTTTGCAAGCCACCTGAAAATTTCAACAATGCTTTCATGCCCTCACCATCTTTTAGCTGATAGTACATGGGCCTTCTGAACCTGCCTTCTGCCTTCACTCTTTTCTTTACCGTTTGCACTATTACAAAATCATTATTTTCCAGGTAAATATGTTTACCAAAATCTCCTGTAGTAAGATATTTATATACATCCAGTTGATCGATAACCCTGCCATTACGCTTGATCAGGATATCACGCAGATCAGCAAGATCTGTTGGCCCGCCTGCAAGTGCAATAACGTTAAAAGCATTGGTAAATGCAGATACCGTTACCGGCCCCTGTTTATTGACCTCACCTGCAACATTGATAGAAACAGTACGGGGCTGTCCCAATGATACGGTAATATTAGTGGTAGCAGGAACATAGGATTTAAAACGCTGAATGATCAATGACCTTACCTGCTCAAAGGTCAAACCCTGAAGGTATATTTTACCCAACCCAGTTGGAAAAATAGAACCGTCTCTTGCCACTGTATAATCCAAAGTTGCTTCTGCACCATTCCACAGTGATACAATGATCTGATCGTATACACCAATTGGATAGTCCAACGGCGGTGTGGAAAGATCGGTAATGGTTGCAACAGCACCACTCCTGAACAATTGCATACCATAAGTGGTTTCAGTAACGTTGGCAGATTGCGGTGTGCTTTCTTTTACAAGACTATCCGTGTTGATCTTCTTCGCAAGCGCTCCGTTCAATTCAGCGCCAATGGTTGATTTTGGGTTTGGATTTTTGTCTGCAAGAACGGTCTTCAACTGACCGGGATCCATTTGTGTAGGCAAGATCGGCAGATTGGGATTGTTGGGATCAACCGGCGGCTGCGATTGCGCCTTACTGATGAAAACTAAAAAAATTAATGAAAATATTAGTAATAGCTTTTGTATATAGCGACCTATTGTTCCTTCGTTTACTTGCATTTGTTGGGGGTTGATTTTCAAAAATTTGATGGCAAAGATACTATTTTATTTCAGTGGCTGTTGTAATGATATTTCAAACTCGTTCCATATTTCTTTCACAATGTCGGCGGCAGGTTTTATACTGTTTATCAAAGCGCTTACCTGCCCTATTTCCAGTTCTCCTTCTTCCAGGTTGCCTTCAAACATGCCCTTCTTGGCCCTGCCTTTTCCTAAAAGTGTTTTTAATGCATCCGTGTCGGCACATTCCGCTGCTGCCTGCTGCACCTGGTCGAAGAATTTATTTTTTAATAATCTTACCGGCGTTAATTGTTTTAAGGAAAGCAGGGTGTCTCCTTCTGCAGATCGAACCACCGCTTCTTTAAAATTAATATGCGAGGATGCTTCATCACTGGCCACAAACCGGCTGCCCACCTGCACGCCCTCGGCGCCCAGCACCATAGACGCTAACATCTGCCGTCCCGTTGCAATACCACCCGCTGCAATAACCGGTATATTTACAGCTGAACAAACAGCAGGTATCAATACCATCGTAGTGGTTTCCTCTCTTCCATTGTGCCCGCCTGCTTCAAAACCCTCCGCCACCACTGCATCGCAGCCTGCATCCTGTGCTTTAAGGGCAAATTTACTGCTGCTTACCACATGCACTGTTTTGATACCATTATCTTTTAAAATCCCCGTCCAGGTTTTTGGATTACCCGCCGAAGTAAAAACAACGGGCACTTTTTCTTCTATAATAATGGCAATGTGTTGATCAATATCGGGATAAAGCAGGGGAACATTTACGCCAAAAGGCTTACTGGTAGCGGCTTTGGATTTTTGAATATGGGTACGCAGCACTTCGGGGTACATGCTGCCGGCGCCTATCAGGCCCAGCCCGCCGGCATTGCTCACAGCGCTGGCAAGCTTCCAGCCACTGGCCCATATCATACCCGCCTGTATGATGGGATATTCAATGTTGAATAAATTGGTTACCCGGTTCTGCATGATGGTTTGGTATTTTACCGACTTTTTATGCATGCCATAAAAAGTACTTTGAAACGCAAAGTAAAAGGTTTTATTTTACAAATCCAAGGTTTTTTACCGTAATAACAGGATCAGATCAGCTTTTTGTACCACCGCCCAGGTCAATTGCGGTATTGTCGCCAATATTCAGACTGCGGCTTACACCCCTTACTTCCGCATCACTGCCGATAAGGGAAGTGTTCAATACGATCTCAAAAAGATTGGAATAAGAACCGATAATGGAGTCTTTGATAATAGCATGATTCAGTTTGGAATATTCGCCAATGGCCACATTGGGACCCACAACCGAATTTTTAATATCGCAGCCTTCACCGATGCTCACAGGAGGAATTATAATTGTGTTTTCGAAAGAATGGTTCTCTTCTATATTGCCGCCAAATTTTTTCAGCAATGTAGCATTGGATTCCAGCAACGTATCCTTTTTACCACAGTCGAACCAGTTCTGCACTTTAAATGGCTTGAAGCGTACGCCATTCTGTATCATACACTCCAGCGCATCGGTCAGGTTGAACTCGTCGTAGCTTTTAATACCGGCAGCAATTATTTTTTGTATGCAGGAAAATAAGAAGCTGGTCTCTTTAATTTTATATACGCCTACCAGGGCCATATTACTTTTGGGTATGGCCGGTTTTTCTACCACACGGCTTATAAAGCCATCCTCGTCAATTTCTGCCACACCAAAGTTGCGGGGATCATCCACTTTTTTAACGCCCAGCATAGAGTAAGCAGTGCCGATCACTTCCTTTACATCATATTCTGCAATGGTGTCGCCCAGTACCACCAGTATTTCATCGTCGCCGATAATTTCTTTGGTAAGGTTAATGGCATGCCCGGTACCATGGCGTTCGTTCTGCAATACAAAATGGCAATTGAGCTGGGGATATTTTTCTTTAACGTAGTCCTGTATCTTTTCGCCCAGGTAACCAATAATAAAAACAAAATCGTTGATGCCTGCGTCTTTTAACTGGTCGATTATTATGCTGAGTATTGTTTTTCCGGCAAGCGGTATCAGTGCTTTAGGTTGTGTGTATGTATGCGGGCGAAGTTTAGTGCCTGCGCCTGCAACCGGTATGATGGCCTTCATGCTTTGAATATTTGTGGAGCGGTCTTTTTTTAAAAAGGATGTGAAATTAGTGATTTTTTGATAAGCCGATGTATTTTTTACACAATCATGATTTTAGGTTTACTAATAACTTGCATTTATCTTTGCGGCAAAAATTAACCCCATGCAAAGAGATACCGCGGTTTTTGACCTTATTAATAAAGAATTAGAAAGACAACGTTTTGGAATTGAGCTGATTGCTTCGGAAAATTTTACCAGTCTGCAGGTAATGCAGTCCATGGGTTCGGTACCAACCAACAAATACGCCGAGGGCTACCCCGGTAAAAGATATTACGGCGGCTGCGAAGTGGTGGATGAAATTGAGCAACTGGCCATCGATCGTTTAAAAAAGATATTCAACTGCAGCTGGGCCAATGTACAGCCCCATAGCGGTGCACAGGCCAATGGCGCTGTATTTTTAGCCGTAATGAAACCCGGTGAAAAATTCCTGGGCCTGGACCTGAGCATGGGCGGTCACTTAACGCATGGCAGCCCTGCCAACTTCAGCGGTAAAACTTACCAGGCTTTGCATTATGGCGTAACCAAGGAAGGTATTGTAGATTATGAACAGCTGGAAAACCTTGCCCGCACAGAAAAACCTAAAATGATCATTTGTGGCGCCTCTGCATACAGCCGCGATTGGGATTACAAACGCATCCGCGCTGTGGCCGATGAAATTGGCGCCATTGTTTTTGCAGATATTGCACACCCTGCCGGGCTGATCGCCGCAGGTCTTCTCAACGATCCATTCGATCATTGTCATATAGTAAGCTCCACTACGCACAAAACACTGCGTGGCCCAAGGGGCGGCATCATTATGCTGCGCAACGACTTTGAGAACCCCTGGGGCATCAAAGATCCTAAAGGCAACCTCCGCACCATGAGCCAGTTGCTGGACCTGGCCGTATTCCCCGGCTCGCAGGGCGGCCCGCTGGAACACGTGATAGCAGCCAAAGCGGTAGCATTTGGAGAAATATTATCAGCAGATTTTAAAGCCTATGGCCAACAGGTCATCAGCAATGCACAGGCAATGGCCAAAGCATTTGTAAGCCGTGGTTATAACCTCATCAGCGGCGGAACCGACAACCACCTGATGCTGATAGACCTGCGCAACAAAAATCTTACCGGTAAAAAAGCACAGGAAACGCTGGATAAAGCACATATTACTCTTAATAAGAACGCAGTGCCATTCGACGACAAATCGCCGTTTGTAACTTCCGGCATACGTGTAGGCGTACCTGCAGTTACCACCAGGGGTTTAAAAGAAGCGGATATGGAAACAGTAGTGTCGTTGATAGATAAAGTACTGATGAATGCAGATGATGAAGCAGTGATCGCATCGGTAAAAGCAGATGTAAAAGCATTCATGCAGCAGTTCCCTTTATATCCTGAACTGGGTTAAACTAAAAATTCATTATTATGATACAACGTATCCAGTCTGTATGGCTGTTGCTGGCTGCAGTAGCGGCAGGGCTTACTTTTAAGCTGGAAAATTACAGCGGCATTAACGTAAAGCACCCCATCCTGTATAAAATAACGGCATCGGAAACTATTCCCATTATGCTGCTCACCGTTTTAGTAAGCGGGCTGGCGCTGGTTACCATCTTTCTTTTTAAGAACCGTAAACTGCAATTGCGTTTATGTGTGCTGGGCATAGTGCTGGAAGCCCTGCTGATCTTTTTATACTACCGCGAAGTGCAGGATTATATTGACGGCAGCTTTTCAATATGGTCTATACTGCATGGCCTGATCGTATTGTTTTTCTTTATGGCTGCACGTTCTATTAACAGCGACGAGAAAAAGGTAAAAGACAGTGATCGTTTAAGATAATATTTCTCAATAAAACTTCTTCAAAACAAAAAGGTCCTGTATTGCTACAGGACCTTTGTTGTTAGATTGATGTGTGCTTGGTTATAATTATTGTTTTACAAATTTAATTGAGCTGGTTTCACCGTTACCAAATACGCCCCTTACAAAGTAAGTGCCGCTGGTAAGGTTAGCCACATCCAGGCTGATATAGCTTGAACCTGATTGCAACTGTACAGATTTGTTGTACACCACTTTACCTTCTAATGAGATAACAGACAGTTCCACGTTATCTTTTTTAGCAGTGGTTACATTCAGTTGAGCAGTATTGCTAACCGGGTTTGGTAATACAGCTACCAGTTTCATATCATTCTGCTGGCTGCCCACTTTAGCAATAGTAGTGTAGCTAACCCTTGCGTAATCATCAATGATCTTGATACGGTAGAAATTAGTACCTGCTAAAGGAGCTGCATCATCGTAATTGAATGGATATGCGCAACGAGCCTGGCTTGCAGTAATAGAGTTGATGGTGGTAAAGTTCCTGCCATCAGCTGAACGCTCGATCTCGAAAGTAACCTGAGATCCGCTGCATTCTGCATTCCAGTTAAGTGTGTTCACACTGTTGCCTTTAGAAGCATTGAAGTAATAAACTTTTACAGGCAATGTACCTGCAGATGGGCCTAATTTACCTACAGCAAATGGAGAGAATGAAGTTACGGTGGTACGGGTAGCAGTGTTATTCACCTGGCTGCCGCTTCCAACAAAATCACCCCAGGCTGGAGTAGCGTAGTGAGAGATACCGATCAAAGCATCAGCAAGACCTGAGAAAGAAGTGCCTTCCAGTGCAGCAGGCCATCCCATTGTTAAAGTAGCTGCAGATGCAGTTGGAGTACCTGGTCCGTTATAATTTACTGTCCATACCGCATCCACTAAGTTTACTTTATTTAATAAAGCACTTCCATTTGGTTGTCCGTTTTGAGTAATACCATTAAATGCGCATACAGTAAAGCTGTTATTAGCAGCTGCATCGCTTGGAGTAACTGTTACAGGCAGGTAATAAGTACCGGTACCAACAGGGAACAGGTAAGCGCCGCCGTTAGCAAGATTGTTTGCCCTTACAAAACCTTGTGCACCTGTACCGGTGTTAACCAGTGTGGCAATATGTTTGGTAGCACTGAATGGAGTACCACCCACTGCATTACCATTAGAGATAGTTAAAGTAGCACCGGTGGCAATCCTTAAAATACCACTTGTTAATGTAAGTGCACCGCTTAAGCTTGCAGCACCAGAAAAATCAACACCACCAGAAGTATTATTGATAGTTAAACCAGCAAAGTTGGTTGTACCGGTTGCGCTTAATGACTGTACAGCAGCAGCTGATAAAGTAACGGTAGCAGAACCGGAAGTAAACGTACCGGCGTTATCAATGTTCTTTACAGTTAAAGTTGGGTTATTAGTAGCACCATTATAAGTAGCACCGCTGTTAACTTTTAATGTACCAGATAAAGTTACAGTACCAGCAGCAATGGTTTTAGAAGCGCCTGTTAAAGTAACATTAGCATAGTCAGTCCTTTGTGTTACAGGTTGTGTACCTGCAGCATTGTATTCGATAGTAGAAGCTGAACCTAAAGTAATAGTTGGAGTATTAGTAGAACTTAAAGCCGCACCGGTAGCACCTGTAAATGCAGTGGTGTTTGCAGTAATAAAAGTTCCGTTTACTGTAGGATCACTTGAACCGGTACCAAATTTAAGAGAAGTTGTTCCGGCATCTAAAGTTGCACCTGCCGCTACAGTCAATGCCCTGTTATTATTCAAAGCAAAAGCAAGGTTATTTGTTTTTAATAAACCTGAAGCTACGTTAACAGCACCGGTAACGTTCGCAGTAGTTACTGCGGCACCAAATACTGCACCATTCGCATTGGTATTGTTAGTAGTTATATTGAAATAGCTGTAGTTGGTCACATCAATAGTTTGCGCAGCAGCTGAACCATTAAAATTTACTGTACTTGAACTTTCAGTAAATGCACCCAGGTTAGTTGCCATTAATGAGCCACCGATATTTAAAGTACCGGCACCTGTAAAAGTAACACCAGTTCCGCCACCGGCAGCTTGTATGTTGCCGCTGCAGGTAATATCTCCGCTAACAGTTAAACTACCAGTTGATATAGTAACTTCAGTACGCCTGTTACTGCTGTTATAATTTCCTGAAACAGGTACAAGTGCCAGAGAAGCACAAGATACTGACCCGGTTCCGATTGAAAGAACGGTTGCATGAGTACCACCAGTAGTGGTAGTACCATTCATTGTTATAGCGCCATTTACGGTTAAAGCTCCAGTACCTGCAATGGTAAGCGTAGTTTCGTTAGCACCACCCTGAAATACAAGAGATCCGATAGTAAGGTTTAAACCGGTAGCATAGCTAACATCATTGTTATCAACAATTGTAACGATGGCTGGTGTAGCTAACTGACCAGGATAACCCTGGCCTGCAGTGGGTTGAACCCAGGCGCTTCCACTCCACCTTTCCCAGGTTGTAAGTGCGGTCCACGCAGCGCTGGCTTTAGATCGGTAATCACCGGTTGTTTGAGCAAAAGAACTTACTCCTGTAGCAAGTAGCAAGCAAAAGATAATGTAATACTTTTTCATGTTGTCCATTTTTGTTTAATAATAAAATTGATAAGCTGGTGGTTTAAGTCAGCAGGAAATGGACGAGGAGGTATTTTTTAGGATTGGAGCAAGTATCATTAAAACGGGCAGCAAATATCACAATTTTTAGATTGTAATAAAAAACTTTCTTCCGTTTAAACAGACTGAATTAATTAGTAGAAAACTACAAAAATTCGGTTGATGGGTTACAGGTAAAAAGGGGAGTAATAAAGTGTTTAGGGTACTTATTACTTAGTAAAAATACGGATAAGTTTGAATTTAACAACAATTTTTAGGAAAAAGCAGGATTATCGAACTCTTTCTACAATCCTGCTATTGATTAACAATACTTTGCGGTACGGCTTTCTTTGTTCTTTTTAAGATCGGCTGGTTTGCCGGCAAATACCAGGCTGCCGCCGCCCTCCCCGGCCTCGGGCCCCAGGTCAATGATCCAGTCGGCGCTTTTAATTACATCGGTATTATGCTCAATCACTAATATAGAATGTCCCTGCTCGATCAACGCATTAAAGGAAGCCAGCAGTTTTTTGATATCATTGAAGTGCAGCCCCGTGGTAGGCTCATCAAAAATGAACAGGATATGCCCCTGCGCCTTGCCTTTACCTAAAAAAGAAGCCAGTTTTACCCTTTGCGCCTCGCCGCCACTCAAAGTATCGGAAGATTGGCCCAGTTTAACGTAGCCCAGCCCCACGCTGCTCAGTGGCTGTATCTTATTGGCAACAGCCGGTTCGTCGGCAAAAAATTCCACGGCATCATCCACGCTCATTTCCAGTATATCATAAATGCTCTTGTCTTTGTATTTCACTTCCAGCACTTCTTCCTTGAACTTTTTGCCACCGCAAACCTCGCATACCAGGTGCACATCGGCCAAAAATTGCATTTCCACTATTTGTTCGCCTTCACCTTTACAGGTATCGCATCGGCCGCCATCTACGTTAAATGAAAAATGCTTGGGCTGAAATCCCCGCATCTTACTCATCGGCTGGCTGCTGTACAGGTCCCTTATCTCATCGTATGCTTTTATATATGTAACAGGGTTACTTCTCGACGATTTACCGATCGGGTTCTGGTCCACCATTTCTATCTGCGAAATAAAATCAATATCACCGGTAACCGCTTTGTGCAAGCCCGCCTTATCCATGAACTCACCCTTTAATTTCTGCAGGGCTGGATATAAGATCTGTTTTACCAACGTTGTTTTACCACTACCGCTCACGCCGCTTACCACGCACAATACATTCAGCGGAAACTCCACCGTTACATTTTTTAAATTATTCTGCCTTGCACCCTCCACTTTTATGGAGCGGTTCCATTTACGGATATTCTTTGGCGGATCGATACTCAATACCCCAGATAAATATTTACCGGTAAGACTTTCCTTATTATTAATGATGGCATCATAATCCCCTTCCGCAATTACCTCTCCGCCTAAATGGCTGGCCAATGGCCCCATATCAATAATATGATCGGCTTCCCGCATCATCATCTCATCATGCTCCACCACTATTACCGTATTACCCAGGTCTCTCAATTCTTTTAATACATTGATCAGTCTTTCGGTATCACGGCTGTGCAGGCCAATGGATGGTTCATCTAATATATATAGTGAATTGGTAAGATTACTGCCCAGGCTGCGGGTCAATTGTATACGCTGGCTTTCGCCACCACTTAAACTATTGGCCAGCCTGTTTAAAGTAAGATAACCCAGGCCAACATCCATCAAGGTTTTGATACGATGATTGATCTCAATTAAGATCCTTTTGGCAACCTGTGTATCATACGCATTCAGTTTAAGATCTGCAAACCATGCCTGCAGGTCTTTTACCGGCATTTCGCACAACTCGCCGATATGCTTGCCGCCCACTTTTACATACAATGCTTCTTTACGCAGGCGATAACCTTTACAATCGGTGCATTGTGTTCTTCCCCTGTATCTTGATAAAAGCACCCGGTACTGTACCTTGTATAAATTAGCTTCCACTTCTTTAAAAAAATCGTTGATGCCCTGTGCATGCACGGTGCCATTCCATAATTCATCCAGTTCATCCTTACTCAGGTCCATGATGGGTTTATGTACCGGGAAGGAGAATTTTTTAGCCGCTTTTATAAACTGGTCTTTCCACCATACCAGCTTCTCACCTTTCCAGGGTGCAACGGCGCCTTCGTATACGCTTAACTGTTTGTTGGGTATTATCAGGTCAGGGTCCAGTCCCAGTATCTGCGAAAATCCTTCGCAGGTAGGGCAGGCGCCATAAGGGTTATTGAAAGAAAATAAATTGGGCACCGGTTCTTCAAACACCATCCCATCGGCTTCAAACTTATTGGAAAAATGCCGTTGCTGTTCTCCATTGATCTCTGCCAGCAGTTCGCCTTCTCCTTCATAAAAAGCAGTGTTTACTGAATCGGCAATGCGGTGCTTGTCATCCTCATCAAATGCTTTCACCACAAAGCGGTCCACCAATAAAAAAGTTTTACGCGGATCTATTTTTGCGGGCAGCTTTGCAGATTCCAACAGATCTTCAATCCTTACCACTTCCTTATTTTGGTATACCCTTGAAAAACCTTTTTGTAATAATATATTCAGTTCTTCTTTGGCGTCCCTGTTCTTTTGCTGTTTAAAGGGCACTAATAATAAAACCTTGTCGCCCGTTTTTAAACCGGCAATAAAATCCACCACATCATTCACATCATCTTTTTTTACCTCTTTGCCACTTACCGGCGAAATGGTTTTGCCCGCCCTGGCAAACAGCAGGCGCAGGTAATCATATATTTCCGTCATACTGCCCACGGTGCTGCGGGGCGTGCGGGTGATCACTTTCTGTTCGATGGCAATGGCCGGACATAATCCTTTAATATAATCCACATCCGGTTTGTTCATGCGCTGCATGAACTGGCGGGCATAGGCGCTCAGGCTTTCGGCATAGCGGCGCTGGCCTTCGGCAAACAATGTATCTATTGTAAGGGAAGATTTACCCGAACCGGAAACACCGGTTACCACAATCAGTTTGTTGCGGGGGATGGTTACGGATATATTTTTAAGGTTATGAACCCTTGCTCCTTTTATTTCTATACCGGTTTGTTGCTCTTTTTTTGCTTTGGGGGCCTTTGTAGAAAGATCGGTCTGTTTAACTTTTGTGCTTGCCATATTCAAAATTACTAAAATTTTTAGACCTCTTCAAGATATATTTATAAAGGCTTTAAAAACGGGCTGTTTGTTCATTTTCCCTGTAGAACCCGTTATTTTTTGCGCTGCCCGGCATTTGTGAAACTTTTCTTAAAGCGCTTAACTGCCCTTTGTTATGAAATTGGTTTTAGTATTTTTACCGTGTTAACGATGTTTTAAAATTGAGTGTTTTTACTCATAATAATTTCAAAACATCTATTATTTTTACAGTCCAATATCCAAAAAAGTGAAAAGCCGTTAAAGCCTATCTAAAAGACTTCTACGTTAATTTTTCCCGATTTTGGTCCTGTCACTAAATCCTAACACACAAAACTGTAGAAGTTTATGAAATGCCTTAACAATCTTACCGACCAGCAGCTGATTCATTTATATATGGATGGCGACGCTGATGCTCTTGCAACCATCGTAATGCGTTACAAGGACAAAATCTACACCTCAATTTATTTACTGGTTAAAGACAAGTACCTGACGGAAGATATCTTCCAGGATGTATTTATCCGTATCATCGACACTTTAAAAGGTGGCCGTTATACTGATGAGGGAAAATTCTTACCATGGGCTATGCGTATTGCACACAATATGTGTGTGGACCATTTCAGGAAAGTAAAACGCAGCCCAACCATTAAAACCAGCGACGACCGCGACATTTTTGAAGTGCTGAACTTCAGCGAGCCCGGTGCTGATCACAAAATGATGAATGGCCAGAGCCACGACCGTATCAGGAAAATGGTGGATATGTTGCCAGACGATCAGCGTGAAGTGATCATCCTGCGTCATTATGCAGATCTTAGCTTTAAAGAGATCGCCGACCTTACCAAATGCAGCATCAACACTGCTTTAGGCCGTATGCGTTATGGTTTGATCAACCTGCGTAAGCTGATGACCGAAAAACAGATCGCCCTTTAATAGCGTTCTCCAATAGAAATTTTGTAACTCCCAAATACAAATTAAAACCCTTCAAAAAATTTTGAAGGGTTTTTTCTTTTATTAACACAAATGCTGGCGACCTACCTCCCATAAAAAGATTGGGCACAAAATATTTTTTAATAAAAATATTGCTGTAAATTATTGCCTTATTATAAAACCTTTTGCTGTATGGGAGATCTGCAAATTAAAAAGCAGCCGAAACAATATGATGTGGTGATCGTGGGTTCGGGCGCAGGCGGCGGTATGGCTGCTTATACTTTATCAAGAGCAGGATTGAAAGTGTGTGTTATTGAGGCCGGTTACATGTACGATCCTCAAAAAAATATTACGCAGTTAAAAAATCCCTGGGATAGTCCGCGGCGTGGTGCCAGCACCGTTATGCGCCCCTTTGGCGATTTTGATGCTTGCTATGGTGGCTGGAGCCTGGAAGGTGAACCATTTACAAAAGAAGAGGGTACCGACTGGATGTGGTGGCGTGCAAGAATGCTGGGTGGCCGCACCAATCACTGGGGCAGGATATCCTTGCGCTTTGGTCCCAAGGATTTTAAAAGAAGAAGTATTGATGGCCTCGGCGATGACTGGCCCATTGGTTACGAAGATGTAAAACCTTATTATGACAAGATAGATAAACTCATCGGCGTTTTTGGTACCAACGAAGGATTGGATAATGATCCGGATGGTATTTTTTTACCGCCGCCCAAACCACGTTTGCATGAACTCTTTATAAAAAATGCGGCGGTACAATCCGGTGTAAAAGTGATCCCTTCCCGCCTTTCTATTCTTACAAAACCTATTGAGAATGATGCGGAGCGTAAATCCTGTTTCTTTTGCGGGCAATGCGGCAGGAACTGCAGTATGGCCAAGGCTGATTTTTCTTCCACCAATGTTTTAATATATCCTGCTTTAAAAACGGGCAACCTGGATGTGGTGCCCAATGCCATGGCAAGAGAAGTGCTGACCAATAAAGAAGGGTTGGCAACCGGTGTGTCGTATGTAAGTAAAGACGACATGATGGAATACCAGGTAAATGGTAAAGTAGTGATACTGGCTGCCAGTGCCTGCGAAAGTGCAAGATTGTTATTAAACTCCAAATCGCAACGACACCCGAATGGTTTAGCCAACAGCAGTAATGTTGTAGGAAAATACCTGCACGATTCTACCGGCGCATCTGTAGATGGTGTATTGCCGGAATTGTTTGGCAGAAAAAAATACAATGAAGATGGTGTAGGTGGTTTGCACGTGTACTCGCCCTGGTGGCTGGATAATAAAAAACTGGATTTCCCGAGAGGCTATCATATTGAATACTGGGGCGGACAGGGACAGCCTGCCTATGGTTTTGGTTTTAATATCGAAAATAAAAATGGCCGTTTTTTAGTGAATGGCAAACAAAAAGAAGCGGGTGGTTACGGTGCTTCGCTGAAAGAAGATTACCGCTTTTTTTATGGCGCCGGTGTGGGCATGGCCGGTCGTGGTGAAGCCATACCAATGGAAAGTAATTATTGTGCCATTGACCCCAATACAGTAGATAGATATGGCATACCTGTTTTAAAGTTCAATGTAAAATGGAGCGACTATGAAATAAAACAGGCCAAGCACATGAAGGAAACGTTTAAAGAGATCATGCATAATATGGGTGCCGTGATCATGTCGGGCGGTGATGATGATGAAAAAAACAACTGGGGCCTTACCAAACCCGGCGAGATCATTCATGAAGGTGGTACGGTAAGAATGGGTAATGATCCTAAAAAGTCGGCATTGAATAAATACAGCCAGGCACATGATTGCAAGAATTTATTTTGTGTGGATGGCGGCCAGTTTGTAAGCCAGGCAGATAAAAATATTACGTGGACCATTTTGGCATTGAGCATGCGGGCTTCGGAATATATTATTGATGAATTGAAAAAGAACAATTTGTAACCCCCAACCCCCTAAAGGGGGCTTTAGGGTCACAATATTTTATACAACTTATATAAATCTTGAATAGAAAAATGTCATCGAAGAGCCCGTATAAGTCTGGAGGTATGTTTGAAGGAGCTTCGCATTTAATATTTGAGAATGCCAAACAGTTGCGTAAGAATATGACTGCGGCTGAAATTGTTTTATGGGTACATTTAAAAGCAGGAATTAATGGATTAAAATTCAGAAGACAACACCCGATCGGTTTATATGTTGCTGACTTTTATTGTCATAAAGTAAAAATGATAGTGGAACTGGATGGGTCAATTCACAATGAAATAACTGTAAAACAAAATGATGAAAGACGACAAAAGGAATTACAAAATTGGGGTTATAGTGTAATCAGGTTTCCAAATGAAGAAGTTTTGGCAACACCAGAAATTGTGATTGAGAAAATAACAAAGAAAATACTGGAATTAAACAATATTCAAAAACAAAATACTCCTGAAAAAGCGGGGTCTAAAAGCCCCCTTTAGGGGGTTGGGGGTTTAGTTATGGACAGAAGAAAATCCTTGAAACTTTTAGCTACCGGTGCCATTGCAGTTCCGGCGGTGATAGATGGCTGTACACCGGCAGATAAAAAAGTTGCTGCAGATAATGCAGAACCAAAATTCAACCTGGACAGGAATCCTGCCGAGCTGAAGCGGGAGAAGGAATTACTGGCGCAGGAAAAATTCTTTACGGCAGAAGAAATGGCTACCATTACGGTGTTGGGTGATATCATTATTCCTAAAGATGCGGTGAGCGGCAGCGCCAGCGATGCCAAAGTGCCCGATTTTATTGAATTCATTGTAAAGGATATGCCGAAACACCAACTGCCCCTGCGTGGCGGTTTACGTTGGCTGGATGTACAATGCCTGAACCGCTACGAAAAAGCTTTTAAGGATTGCACGCAGCAGCAACAACTGGAAATGGTTGACCTGATCGCCTACCCGAAAAAGGCGAAACCGGAAATGAGCCAGGGTGTACAGTTCTTTAATTTAATGCGCAACCTTACTGCCACCGGTTTTTACACTTCTGAAATGGGCGTGAAAGATATTGGCTACGCCGGCAACTCCCCTACACAATGGAACGGCGTGCCCGATGATGTATTGAAGCAATACAATATGGCTTATACAGAAAAAGAATTAAAGGAATGTGTGAGTTTTGATAAAAAATAATTGTCTTACGGGTATCTTTTTTTAAACTCCGTCTTTACATCTTCCAGTATTTTTTTAAATCGGTCGATACCAGGTTCGTAACCGCCTGCGTTCAGGATCACTTTTCCATCTTTATCTACAAATATATAAAGCGGTTGTGCGTTGGAGTTAGCAATAGTAGCTTCAAAGTCTAAATTCTTTGCACCCATTCTTTTGATAAGCGAGCCATCATTTTTGGATGTATATTGTTCGCTTTCCGGAAGATTGTATTTATCATCTACGTATAAAGAAGCCAGCACAAAATTATTCTTTAAATCATTCCTTATCTCATCCTGGTTCAGCACTTCACTTTCCATTTTACGGCAATTGGCGCAGCTATGACCGGTAAAATCGATCATTACAGGGCGGTTCAATTTTTTGGCGGCGTCCAATGCTTCATCATAATCAAAAAAGGCATCCACACCCAGTATCTCTGATTCCAGGAAATCGGTATATTTTTTGGGCTTTACCTGGCTTGCAGTTGTTATTGCGGTACTGTTTGTTGTAGTGGTATCGTTTGCATTTTGTACTGCTATCTTGTTCAGGTTAAAATCCTGTGTCTTGGTTTCCGGTATCCATGCGCTGATGCCTTTAAGTGGCGCTCCCCACAAACCGGGGATCATGTATACGGTGAACATTAAAGCTGCTATAGCAAAAAAGGTTCTTGTAACAGTTAAATAAGGATGGCCGTAATCATTTTTGGGCAGGTCATCATCATGACTGAATTTTAATTTACCCAATAAATAAAAACCCAGCAAGCCGAAGATAACGATCCATAATGAAAGGTATACTTCCCTATCGAGTATGCGCCAGTGATAAGCAAGATCGGCATTCGACAAAAATTTTAATGACAGTGCCAGTTCAAGAAATCCGAAAGACACTTTCATAGTATTGAGCCAGCCGCCAGATTTGGCTATTTTATTCAATAACCCCGGAAAGAGTGCAAAGAATGCAAATGGTAATGCGAGGGCGAGTGAAAAGCCCATGAATCCCAATGCCGGCGCCAGGCGTTGTTTTTCCTGCGATATCAATTTGGTAAGCCCGCTGATAAAAGGAACCGTACAGGAAAAGGAAACGATCACGAGCGTTAAAGCCATAAAGAAGATGCCGGAATAATTGCCGGTACCGGCTTTGCTGTCTACTTTATTGGCCCAGGAAGCAGGAAGATTTATTTCGAAGGCACCTAAAAATGAAATGCCAAAAATGAGAAAGAGTAAAAAAACAAAGATGTTAAAACCTGCACTACTGGATGCTTCGTACAGTGCATTGTCACCAAAGATCAAAGTGATGCCCACACCTATTACGGTGAATATACTAATGATGGAAAGCGAATAGAAAAGTGCATTCTTTAAGCCTTTTGCCCTGCTGGTGCTGCGCTTTAGAAAAAAACTAACCGTTACAGGTATCATTGCATAGATACAGGGTTGCAATGCTGCCAGGAAACCTACGCCGAGGCCTTTTAAAAAGATACCCCATAATGATTTCCCTGCCAGTTCGTTCACCACACCCGGCTTAGTTTGTGCAAATAATGAAATGCAGCCAAGCAGCAGCAGTGAAGTAAATAGTAAACGTTTAAATTTCATGATTCCTGATTAAAAAAAAGGATAACAATCGTTACCCTCCGTATTTTTTTGCAACCGTTTTTACAAACTTATTTCAAATGCAACTTCCTTTGGAGGCAGACACTGTTTGTCGTTGCACACTTCGTATTCGATACTACCAGCCACTTTTTTGGTGCCTGGTTTCACTTTTACGATCTGTATGAACTCTACTGTTGTTTCAAAATATTTCTGATTCACACCAAATGCTTTTTCAAAAACGGTTTTCATCGTGCCTTTTTCTTTGATCTTACCTACTTTTTCTACTGCAGTAAAATTAACAGCGGTGGGTTCTGCCCCGCCATCCGGGTTCTGAGTGGAATACAAATGCCATTTGGGATCGATCGTGGCTTTGATATGCAATTCGTATTGATTGCCGGTTGTTTTTTTAGCTGAATAACTCAGTTTTACCGGGTTCAGTATCTGGGCATTTACAGTAACCGCCGTTACCATTATAACCAGTGCAAAAAATATTTTCTTCATCTTTTTATTTTAAGATACAAAATTACAAATATATGGTTACCAATTACTTGCCAGCTATTTTATGGCCTGTCCTTTTAACATTAATTTATACCAAACAGGTGATTGAACACATTCTTCCCATCCTGGTTATTTAAAATGCTGCTGGTTGCCCTTTCGGGGTGTGGCATCATACCATATACATTTCTTTCGCGGTTACAGATTCCTGCTATGTTGTGAATGGCGCCATTTGGGTTGCTTTCTTTGGTTATTTTACCATTTTCATCACAATAGCGGTAAATGATCTGGCGGTGCATTTCCAGTTCTTCCAGTGTTTTTTCGTTGGCAAAATACCTTCCTTCGCCGTGCGCTACCGGAATTTTCAAAGCCTGGCAGCTTTCCGCAGCTGCTTCTTTCATGAATATATTCTTACAAACAAACTGTTGCTGGCTGTTGCGCAGCAATACACCCGGTAAAAGGCCGCTTTCGCATAATATCTGGAATCCGTTGCACACACCCAGCACTTTACCGCCTTTTTTGGCAAATTCTATCACGCTCTGCATCATGGGGCTGAAGCGGGCAATAGCGCCGCAACGCAGGTAATCGCCATAGCTGAAACCACCGGGCAGCACAATGCAATCATCTGTGGTGAACATGCCCAGGTCTTTGTCTTTATGCCATAGCTGTATCACTTCCTGCTGCATATCATGCTGCAGCGATTCCATCATATCCCTGTCGCAGTTGCTGCCGGGAAAAACTACAACGCCAAATTTCATGAATCAGAATTTTTTAGATGGCAAAGGTAAAACAAGTATGTGGGAATATCGAATGGAAGAATGTCGAATGTTGGAATATCGAATGTTGGAATATCGAATGTGTAAATATCGAATAGGGATGTGAATATTTTCTAACCTTCAGTTTTAAAAACATTCAATATCCGCCATTCGCACATTCGATATTTATTTCACGAAGTAGCTGATAGCGATCACAAACGCCACCATTACCCAATGCAGCACCAGCGGCACCAGTCTTTTATTGGGATAGAGGAAGGCGGCGCCCAAAAGGCTGGAAAGTGGTACGGCGCATAATATCCAGTACTCAAAAGTATGAGTAGCATTGATAAAGGGAATGAACACGGCCACCACCAGGTATAAGAACACAAGGTTCCAGCTTTTGCGGGCCTGTATCAGCTGCCGCCTGAAATTTTGCTGCACATAAAAAAAGCCAGCAATACTGGTGAGCAATACAATAAAAATGGCGGCATAGGCCCAGTTGGTCTGGTTGAATTTGGGGCTTGTCACTGCAATACCCGGGAACTTATAATTCTGCCATTTGTCCGTTAAAAAAAACCAGGATAACACAAAGTAATACGGTGTGATGATACCCACCAGCGCTATCAGCCATTCGGATAATTTAAAGGGGCGGATCAGCGCCAGGCCAAAAATAATAAGCGCTGCAAAAGCCAGCGATGGAAAATAAAAGAATGTGGCAATACCTATTGCGATACCGATGTTGAACAATGATCTTTTAGGGTTGGCGTCGTTGTACAGGCCGCTCATGCGTGCCCATACCCATATCAGCAGTGTGTTGATGATGAGCGGTGAAGAAAGCATATTCCATTCGGAGAATAAGGAGGTAACCAGCAGGTAACTCATGCCGGTAAGGTAATTGGGCTTTTGCATCAGCCGCAGTTCGTTCACCATCCTGTTAAACGAAATGGCCTGTGTGTATAATAAAACAAATGCAATAATGGCGTACAATACAGGAAACCCACCGGCAATGGGCTGCAGCCATTTTAAAAGCGCCCGGTATAAAAAGCCGTCTATCAACTGTTCCTTGGGCACCCTGGGGTACAGGAACATGGGCAGCTTAAGCAATATGCCATAAACCAGCAGCAGGAACGTATTATAAGGATTGTTGGCTTTAAAAGTGCCGGTCACAGCGCATTAATGATTAGTAATGAAAAATTTATTGCAAAGGTGGTTAATTATTGCAATGAATAAAAGTTTTTTTACGCTGCTGCGGTATTAAAAATCCACCTTGGCAAAACAGATATAGCTCCTGTACACGCAGGGGATGATGAGCTGGTTGGCCCCCACCTGTTTGCTGAGGCTGGGCATGAACTGGTAGCCTCTTTCCTGGCTTTTTAAGGTAGCGTAGCGGGTAAGTACACCAGATGGTGAGATGCTGCTGTTGGAAATGATCTGGTTCTTATTCTTATCATCGTTGAATAAAAAATGTATCTCGCCACCGCTGTTCATGGTAGAGAAGGATAAGAAGTTTTCATTATCATCATCAAACTGGTCCTTGTGTATCACACGGCTCCATTCCAGTGCGCCATTTTTATCCATGCTGAATATAACGATATTGGCATAGTAATAACGTACACTTTGATTATATCCATAACTGCTTAATGGCCGGTAATAGTTATAGTTATTAAAATAAGGGTTGTAATAATACGATGATGAATAAGGGCTGTAATAATAATTATTCAGGTAATCCCAGCGGTTCCAGGGGTTACCGCCGCTGCGGCCCTGCGATGAATAATCTTCTGCTGTAAGCAAAAAGCCGCCATCTTTTTTTACAAATACCTGCCGTATAAAAAAATCGTCCATTGCAAAACGCAGCTGGCCATTGGTCTTCGCTTCATCCCTTAATGAATCGCTGAAAACAGTGAACTGCTCTATGAATGGTTTTGCAGTGGCCCTGTCCCAAATATGAGTAAACATTCCTTCAATACTTCCCCGGTTCTTTTTGTAATAAAATGAATTGAGGATATAGCGTTTGTTGAGGTTATCGACCTTCAGTTTTACTTCGTCGATGTAGGAGTTCTTAAGATCTATTTCGTGGTAGGCGAAAGTATCCTGCGTGGCTTCTTTTATCACCAGGCTCAGGCTGTTGCTGTTATCCCTGTTGCCGTTCTTTCCATCACGGGTAAAAACGAGGTTACCATCGTTATCCAGTGTATAGTTGCTGTACGTATCCTTGCGGTCGTTGTAATCCAGTTCCCGCCTGCTCCTGTTAAGGGGGTTCAAACTACTATCGAGCAAGAGGGTTGCGATATTAAAGTGATCATTCTTTTTATTGATCTTGAACACCATGATCTTCTGCTTGTCTTCGCTGTGGATGGTGGTGTAGATCTTATTGTCTGCCATCATCGGTATCTGCGTGGTATCTATCTCTACCGGTTCCGATATTTTTTTGGCTTCCCCATCCATTCTTACCGCCATGCAGTGCAGGATATTTCTTTTTTGATACTGGTAGATCATGTAAAAGAATTTGGGATAGATCACAAAATCCACGTTAAAGGTCTTATCAGGGATAAAATCCAGTTTCACGGTTTCCTTTATTTTCATGTCATCGCCCAAGATGCTGATCTTGTGGCGCCATTTGATATTCTTGTACACCAGGAAATTGCCATTCATTTTACCGATGATCTCGAAATTGATATCCCGGTTATCCTCCTGGTCAAAATCTGAATACGTGATTTTTTGGCACAGGGCAGCAGCCGGCAACAGCAGCAACAACAGGAGGTTAAAAAGTATTCGGTTCATGTAGCGAAGGTCTTTATACTAAAATTACGATTTAAAAATCAATGGCACTAAATTACATTTACAGGATGAAGGGAGTGTTTGGATTACATAAAGCGTTAAATTTTTATAAAAATGGCATGTATTTTAATTACAGGCGGTACAGGACTGGTGGGTAAGGCGCTCACAGCTTTTTTAACCGGCAAGGGGCATGAAGTGATCATACTGACCAGGGATATTACCGGAAAAACAGCAGGTAATGGCGCCAGTTTTGCAAAATGGGATGTAAAAAAACAGGAGCTGGATATTGCGGCTTTGCAAAAGGCAGATCATATCATTCACCTGGCCGGGGCAGGGGTAATGGAAAAAAAATGGACGGAGGCTTATAAAAAAGAGATCGTCAGCAGCCGTGCCGACAGCGCCCGTTTACTGGTGAATAGTTTGCAACAAAATTCCAATAAAGTACGATCGGTAATAAGCGCCAGTGCAATTGGTTGGTACCAGCCAACAGGTACTGTGCATACAGAAGAAGAGCCTGCCGATACCAGCTTTTTAGGAGAGACCTGCCGGTTATGGGAAGAAAGCGTAGAACCGGTTACCGCCCTTGGAAAAAGGCTGGTAAAATTCAGGATCGGTATTGTGCTGAGTAAGCATGGCGGCGCATTAAAAGAATTTATGACACCATTGAAACTGGGTGTGGCTGCGATACTGGGCAATGGTAAACAAATGATCAGCTGGATACATATCACTGACCTTTGCCGTTTGTTTTTGTTTGCTATCGAAAATGAGAAAACAGGGGGCGCTTATAATGCTGCCGCACCTGCACCGGTGAATAATAAAACGCTCACACTGACGCTTGCAAAAAAAATGAAGCGATTCTATATCCCCGTACACGTACCGTCTTTTATTTTAAAAATAATGCTGGGTGGGCGCAGTATTGAAATTTTAAAAAGCACTGATGCCAGCTGTAAAAAAATTATGGATGCTGGTTTTGCTTTTGAGTTTAATACTATTGATGCTGCGGTGGAAGACCTGGTAAAACGCAACTAGGTTTTAAGGTCTGTTTTACGGAAATAATTAATGATCACCCAAAAATAGGCGCTGATATAAAGCACTGCTGCAATGATCAACGTGTAGTCTTCTACAGTTCGCCGTTCCATCATTTTTGGTTTAAAAGGATTGGGTACTAATGAATCTGCTGCTTCAAGTGGCATAAAATAACCCAGCTGGCTTCCTTTTAAAGTAAATATCAACCAAAGCACATTATCTACAATACATACAATAGCAAAGTAAATAATAATCGCAAGGCCGGTACGCTTTATTAAAATAGCTATTAAATAGGCCAGCATTAAATAAAGCGTTGCCATTAAAGCAAAATATCCCACAAAATATATACCTTCTAAGATATTAGTTTTGGTGGAAGAGAATATAACACCTACCAATAACCCACATAAGAAAACCAGTACGGTACTTACCAACACAAAAAATATAAGGATGGAAAATTTCGCTTTTAAAAAATCCATTCTGCTCCATCCGTCAATAATATTTTGGCGGTGTGTACGATATTGCACTTCATTTGTAATTAATAAAATAAAAAGCATTCCGAGCAATACAAAAAACAACCCGCCCATCCAGCTTGCCGAAAGCCAAACTTTAGGAAACACAAATGGAGATTCTATCATTCTCTTGAGCATTTCTTCTTCTATGCGACCAGAATTGGATAACGACTCCATATACTTACTGGCAGAGAAATAAAATGCAACCGGGAATAATATTATAAAGGCTAAAAACAGCACCCAAAAAGTACGGTAAGTTTTGATCTTAAGCCATTCTACTTTAAAAAGATTAAACATAATTTATTTTTAACTGAGTTAATTTATCGATCACTTTGTTTACCAGTAATTTCCAAAAATCTTGTTTCCAATGATTTCCTTTTTTCATTCAGGCGTTTTAACACAATGCCATTGTCAAAACAAAACTTATTTACCTGTGCAGCAGTAATCGTTTCGCTACAGATAACCTGCAAGTAATCCTCCGACAAATGCACGTCCTGCACACCACTCATCTGCCGCAAAATATTTGCTAATGAATCATTATTATCTGCACTTACTTCTATCAACACGGTAGAAGCGGTATCAGTACTTGCCGATCCGGTCATTATTTCTTTTACCGAACCCACCGTTTTTAAAACGCCTTTTTGAATGATGGCTACATGACTACAAACTTTTTCCACTTCATCCAGTATATGGCTGGCCATAATAATGGTCTTGCCTTTACGGTTCAATTCTTTTATCAGTTCACGTATCTCTGCAATACCTGCGGGATCAAGGCCATTGGTGGGTTCATCAAATACCAGCACTTCCGGATCACCCAGCAATGCTGATGCAATAGCCAGCCGCTGTTTCATTCCCAAAGAGTAAGTGCTGAATTTTGAAGTCCGGCGTTGGTACAGGTTCACGGTTTGTAATACTTTATCAATATCCTCTTCTCCCCTGCCTTTGATCCTTGCAGCGATCTTTAAATTATCTTCCGCACTCAGGTAATGATAAAAGTTGGGCGTTTCTAAAAGCGTACCTATTTTTTTTCTCACCGCAGCACTGCTTTGTTCGCCATTCCAGGAGTATGCACCGCTGCTGGCTTTCAACACATCCATTACAATACCCAGCAAGGTGGTTTTACCACTTCCGTTAGGACCCAGTATACCAAACACAGTTCCCGAAGGCACGGTAAAACTAACCTGTTGCAAAGCTTTTATGGCCCCGTAATTTTTGGATAGATTTTCTATTGTAAGAACAGACATGGCTGGTGATATTATTTAGGGATTGAAGTTAAGGGATTTTGTATTGCTGTAAAAAGCAGAATATTATCAATGGTAAATTTACGGCACTTGCTTCTCGTGCCATATAGATGAAAAACCACCCACTACTGCAAAACCATTCTTGTCAAAATCGAGTTTATGCAGTTTGAGGTCTGCAATATCCGCCGGTAAAACTTTTCGTTTATAGGGATTGAGTGTGCCGCCATTGGTTCCTGCGGGTACTTCGGGATAATATTGAAATTCCGGGTCAACCAATGTACCCCGCGGATACATGATGCCCGGTGTTCCGTTGCCACGTATATCCAATTCATTGGGATGATCCAGTCCAATGGTATGCCCAAATTCATGTGCCGCCGTGGTGGAATTATGTAAAAGGTTAGCGAGTTTAAAATAACCGGTATTACTGTTCAATCCATCTACAAAGGAAATATCTCCTGCGGCATATTCTTCTACCCGGAAATAATTATTGCGGGGATCGGTATTTTCATATACTGTTTCGGGCATTAAATAGGGCTCATATACGCCACTCATTTCAAAGTTTACATCATACCATTCTTTTTTTACCTGCACCCTGGCGCCTGGTTCGTTCCAGTAATGTGCAATATCAGCAGCAATAAATTTTGCGATCTCTTCATTTGCTGCATCGCCGTAAATAATAATCACGGCACGAATGACGAGTTGATTGGTTGCTTTGATAAGTTGTGCTTCTCCCATAGTTTACCGAAATTTTTTTTCGGTAGAATTTTAGTTTGCCGAAAATTCTTTTCGGCCTGAAAAAATCGAAATGAAATTTCGATACACTGATCGAAAAGAATTTTCGATACACGCCCAAAAGAATTTTCGGGGCATTAAAAACCCAGCTCCGGGTCAACATAAGTCCATTTCCATTCTTTCCAGTTTTTTATTAAACCGGCTTTTACCGGGTTATTGATCGTATAAAAAATGATCCGTTTAAATTCTCCTTCTTTTCTTACTATATGATCATAGCTTTCATGTGTCCAGAATTTTCCTATTCTTCTTAATACCTTATTACACTCCACTGCTGTATGCCGCTTATGCCTCTGCATTATCGTATACAATGGCGGCGCATCTTTTAATGTTGTTATCACCAAATGTACATGATTGGGCATAATGCAATAGCTCCACAATTTATACAACTTTCCGTCGCCAAAATGCAAAGATGCCGATACGATTGCAGCAATATCGTTATCCCTGAGCCAATAAGGCTTGTTAAAGTTTTTATCAAGATACGTATCCATTAAACCGAAGTGGCGCTTTTGTTCCTTGTATTTTTCTTCTTTCGTTATTGCTTTTTCCAGCCTTTGTCTTTTGATGGCATCCCATTCTTTCAGTTTAGTCATTGGTATGGAATCTGCTAACCGGTATGTGATGAAGAAGGTTTCTTCACGAGGTTGAATATGGGGTAGATTCCGGGTGTAAAATATTCTGTGTGTCGGCATTGGATATGCCGGTGGTTGCCCCGGCTTATTAATAAGATAAGCAAGGAGGGAGGAAGGTTGTATCGTGTGCCGAAAATTCTTTTCGGCTGCAAAAAATCGAAAAGAATTTTCGATACACTGATCGAAAAGGAATTTCGATGCACGGCCGAAAAGGAATTTCGGGGCACTACTTCAAATTATTTACAAAATAGTCCGTCACTTTCTGGTACAGGTGTGCACGATCTTTTCCTAATACATTATGCTCATGACCGGGATAGATCATATAATCCACCTGTACACCGGCATCTATACATGCTCTTACAAAATTCACGGAATGCTGCTGCACCACAACCGGGTCCTGCAGGCCATGAATCAGTAATAATTTATCTTTTAATTTACCGGCCTGTTTGATCAAATTGGTTGCTTCATATCCTTCAGGATTTTCCTGTGGTGTATCCATATACCTTTCACCGTACATGATCTCGTATAGTTTCCAGTCCATTACCGGCCCGCCTGCTACTGCTGCTTTAAACACACCGGGATGATGCAACACAAAATCAGTGGTCATAAATCCGCCATAGCTCCACCCAAACAAACCCATATTATTTTTATCTACAAATGATTGCGCAGTTAAATAATTAATGCCATCCATCAAATCTTCCATTTGTGCTTCTCCCGCCCTGCGGAAAATAGTTTGTTCAAATGCTTTGCCGCGGTTGTCGCTGCCCCTTGTATCCAATGTAAATACCACGTAACCTCTTTCTGCCATATACTGAAACCAATAATCACTTGCACCACCGTTCCATCCATTCAGTATCATTTGCGCATGCGGGCCTCCATACCAATACACGATCACAGGATATTTTTTGGTGGAATCAAAATTCACCGGTTTATACAGCCTGCAATACAGATCGGTGCCCGTGCTGTTTTTTATGGTGAAGATGCTCAGCTGTCCCAATGTATAATCTGCCAGTGGATTGGAGGCCTGTAATAATTGTTTAAACTTACCGGTTTTTAATTCTGTTAACTGTATCGTTCTTGGATTGGTGGTTGAAGCATACGCATCAATTACAGTTGTACCATCGCTGCTTACCTGTGTAACGTGAACCGCAGATGCCGTTGTTATCTTTTTTGATTGCCCGGTCTTTAAATTTACCTGGTAAAGGTTTTTGGTGATGGGTGATTCTTCTGTAGCAGTATAAAATAAATTCTCTCCTTTGGCATCAAATCCTTTTACTTCCAGTACTTCCCAGTTGCCTTTGGTTAATTGCTTCGCAAGTGTACCATCAGCATTGTACAGGTATAAATGGTTCCATCCATCGCGGTTACTTTGCCATATAAACTGGCCCGGGTTATTTTTTACAAATAACATGGGCACTAATGGCTCCACATATTTTTCATCTTTTTCTTCGAACAATGTTTTTGCAAGTTCGCCGGTAGTGGCATTGTACTGGTTCAATTGCATGTGATCCTGCGCCCTATTCAGTACAGCAATATATACCCATTTATCATCCGGGCTCCAGGCAATATTGGTAAGATACTGGTCGGCAGGAAAACCGGTCTTTATCCAGGTAGTGGAATTGATGACCGCATTATACACCCCTACCGTTACATGATGACTGTTGCCGCCTGCCATCGGGTATTTGATATTTTCATTTACAGCGGGATATTGGGTCCAGTCGATGATAGGATAATCGGTCACCATGCTCTGATCCATTTTATAATAGGCCAGCAGTTTGCCGTTGTTGCTCCAGAAAGTTCCTTTGCTGATACCAAACTCATCCCTGTGTACCGATTTCGCATACACGATATTTTTACTGCCGTCCTTCGTTACCTGCTTATTGCCATAAGCTGCAGAATTCACATACAGGTTATCATTATCTACATAAGCCACAAATCCTGCATTGCTTTCTTCTACAGCTGTTTTACCGGTGATGGTATTCTTTATTATTTCCCTGGTTTGATTAGTAACCGGGTTGAATGCGATCTTATTACCATTGACTGTAAATATCCATTCTGCGGATGCATTGAACTGGATGGCAGGCATTGTCTTCAGTTCGCCATAACCGGCATTCTTTATTTTTTCATTCAGTTGTTCCAGTGTAAGAAATGGAGCAGGGTCGGTTTTCATATTTCCCTTTACCCAGGTATCTTTTCCGTCGATCTTTTTCAGGTACACAAAATCAGTGGTGCCATATACAAACTGCAGTTGTTTCAGGTTTTCTGCTGCAAGTGTGGTACGGTTGTTTACCATGGCGTCTTCCATGGTAAGGAGTTTGTTTTGGGCAGATACAGTAATGCTGGCCAGTAACGCCAGCGAAAGGATTGTTTTTTTCATGCTGCAATATTAGGGGACAAATGTATTGAAAATTGTACTCGGTCTGACGCCCTCGTCTGACCGTGTAGTTGATCTGGCGGAAACGCCGGGTCCGGCGTTTGGCACATGGTCAGACGGGGGCGTCAGACCATATGCTTGTGACATGATCAGACGAGGGCGTCAGAATCATGTGCGTCAGATCATGCCGCAGACCTGCAATGCCAGTTGCTTATTGCATATCGAATTAGATCGTGATCCAGTATAGAACCGATAGGAAGACCATTTCCATTGTTCTGGTTGGGAAACCATTCCTGCGTCTACTGGGTTGTTATGGATATAATGAAATACGTTATTGTAATAATCCTGCCGGTTGATAAAACGATTATTCTGTTCTGCTTCATCATTCAGGCATACTGCTTTTGTTTTGGGACGAAATAATGCACCACTGCGGTTATTTTTAATATTGAATTCATGTGCATAGGTACTCAATGTTTTCCTGAAGCCATTGGTAACAGGATCTAATAATAAGCCACCCTGCTTTTTTAGTTCCAGGCACCTGCTATCGGCATAGATCATAAAATGAAAATGATTGTGCATGAGGCACCAGGCGAGTGTTTCGCAATGCGGCGACACATGATCTTTGTATAATTGTAAAAAATAAAGGAACTGAAAATCCTTTATGAATACATTTTGCTGGTTGTTGCCCTGGTTGTAAACATGGTAAACATTTTCGGGTAAGAACTTCATGGCTTAACTTTTTTGTTAAGGCTTTCATGAAGAGAAGGTTTAGATTTCCTGATCAGACGGGGCGTCAGATCAGGGAGTACACGGTCAGACGAGGGCGTCAGACCGTGTGGGCGTCAGACCGTGTTAATTCCTCAACGGCTTTCCACTTTTCAATACACTCTGTATCCTTTCCAATGTTTTTTTCTCGCCGGTTAAACTTAAAAAAGCTTCCCGTTCCAGGTCGAGTAAATATTGTTCGCTTACCAGTTGTTGTTCGCTCAGGTCGCCGCCACACATTACATAGGCCAGTTTTTTGGCTACGGTAACATCATGATCGGTGGCATAATTGGCACGCCACATACCATTGATGCCGGCATGCATAGCACCCAGTGCACTACGCCCTAAAACTTTGATATCATTGCGCTGCACAGGCATTACATACCCATCATCGTACAGCTCAATTACAGATTGTTTGGCTTCCGCAATACGGCGGCCCTGGTTAATACTTACCACATCCTTTCCTTCCCTGTAAATACCCAGGTCGAATGCTTCAAAAGCAGAGGTGCCTACTTTTGCTGTTGCGATGGTTAAAAAACGGTTTTGCAATGTTAAGGTATCCACTTCGCCATCATGCATTTCGTCAGCGGCCCGCAATACAAATTCTTTGGTGCCACCGCCGCCGGGTATCACGCCAATGCCTACTTCCACCAGGCCAGTATAGGTTTCTGCAGCCGGTATCACTTTATCTGCATGCAGGCAAATTTCGCAACCCCCACCCAATGCCAGTCCATGTGGTGCCAATACAACCGGTATACCGGAGTAGCGTACACGCATCATGGTACTCTGGAACATGCGGATGGCCATATCGATCTCATCATAATCCTGCTCAATGGCCAGCATGAATATCATGCCCACATTCGCACCGGCGCTGAAGTTGGCGCCATCATTAGCTATCACCAGTCCTTTATATTTCTCTTCTGCCAACGAGATCGACTTTTGTATCCCTTCCAGCACTTCGCCTCCAATGCTGCCCATTTTGGTATACCATTCCAGGCCAAGCACATCATCGCCTAAATGGTAAGTACGGCAGGCGCTGTTCTTCCAGATGGTTTGGTGTTCAAAATTCTTCATCACAATAAATGCATCACCACCAGGAATGGGTTTGTATGATTTACTACTAACGTCATAGCATAAACGCTTTCCGTTTTCCACTTTGTAAAAAGAAGTATTTCCGGCTGCCAGCATTTCTTCCACCCATGCTGCCACTTTATATCCAGCGGCTTTCATGGCTTCGGTGGTTTTAGCAACCCCAAGTGTATCCCAACTTTCAAATGCCCCTATCTCCCATCCAAAACCGGCCATCATACCATCATCCACACGGTACAGTTCATCACTGATCTCCGGTATACGGTGACTGATATACGAAAATAAATTATAGTGGAACTGGCGATAGAATTCTCCCGCCTTGTCGGTTCCTGCATACAATGCCTTCAATCGTGTTTTCAGATCATCGATAGGCTTGGCAGTTTCCAGTGTGGCGAATTTTGGTTTTTGCCTGGGTCCGTACTCGAGCGTTTGCAGGTTGAGTGTTAGTATTTCTTTTTCGCCGGTGCTGCTTTTTGTTTTCTTAAAAAATCCCTGGCCTGTTTTATCACCCAGCCAGTTATTTTCTATCATTTTATTGAGCCAGGTTGGTATTGCAAAGATTGCTTTCGCTTCATCACCAGGGCAATTATCTGCCACGCCTTTAGCCACTTTTACCAATGTATCTATACCCACCACATCTGCCGTTCTGAAGGTGGCTGATTTAGGACGACCGATCACAGGGCCCGTCAATGCTTCTATCTCATCGATATTCAGCTGCAGTTTTTCCATGGTATTCATAATGGCCATCATGCCAAATACACCAATGCGGTTGGCAATAAATGCAGGGGTGTCTTTACACAATACCGTGGTCTTACCCAGGTACAAATCGCCATAATGCATTAAAAAGTCCACCACTTCCGGATCGGTGAATGGTGTAGGTATTATTTCCAGTAACCTTAAATAACGGGGTGGATTGAAAAAGTGCGTACCACAGAAATGTTTTTTAAAATCGTCTGATCTGCCTTCGGCCATCATGTGAATGGGAATACCCGATGTATTGGAAGTGATCAGTGTTCCCGGCTTGCGGTATTTTTCCACTTCTGTAAAAACAGATTGCTTAATATCCAGCCTTTCCACCACCACTTCAATGATCCAGTCGCAACCTGCAATATCTTTCATGTTATCAGTAAAGTTGCCAGTCTTTATCTTTTTAACCACTTCTTTATTATATACCGGCGATGGATTGCTCTTAATAGCTGCAGCCAATGCATCGTTCACTATTTTATTTTTTTCAGCTGGCTTTGCATCTGCTGCAATATCTTTCGGCGCTATATCCAACAACAATACCTGTAAACCAATGCCTGCAAAATGGCAGGCAATACGGCTGCCCATTACACCACTACCCAATACCGCTACTTTTTTTATGATCCTTTTTTGCATATCGTTTTTTTTAAGCCCGGTGGGCTGTGAGGAAAAAATAGTTGTTTAGCTAACTATTTTTAAAAGTCGAAATTAAGTATTTATTATTTACAAAAAAATTAAAAGCGCGGGGAGGCATTTCAGGGGTAGAGTGCGATAAAAACTTCGGGTGTTTTTTGCACTTTTCTTTTATACCACCAGTTTACCAGGCTCCATTTATCGTTGGGCGACCATATCAGGATGGGATAATCAGGAAAATACCGGTGCAGGAAAGGATACTGGAAATAATAGCCGGATAGGGCGTCTACGGTGGAATTATTGATGACCGCCGCCAGCTCTGCCACCTGCTTTTTTATTGCGGCTTCATCAGCAAGATAAGGGTTGAAAAAGGGTGTGTAATAAGATGTATAGAACCCGTTATCGCCAAATGCTTTTAAAAGGTCGGCGCGGTTTGATTCCACCAGGATTTTATTTTGCAATTGGTATTTATCCCGCAGTAGCAGCAGCGTTGCCAGTGCAGCTGCCGCATTATTATCTTCCAGGTTCTTGAAATCCATCCAAATACTCGCTTTTAACCCACGGCTTTGATATACCGAAAGCAGTGTATCAAAATTGAGGCCGATAGAATTATCAGGATCATGATGCACATCAAATATCTTTTTTGCTGTATCGTAATAAAGATCCACTTCCACCCCCGGAGCTGCCACCGGTACTTTGTTCATTAATTCTTTTGTATCAATGGCTTTTATCCATTCTTTATTGGTGTTGATGAGTACTGCTTTATGAGGTGATTGCGTAACCGGTACCGGCGCATCAGGAAAATCCTTTGTCAGCATCACCCTTACCAGCCCCTTGTGCAGCAGCCCGTCTGTCAGCAGCAGCCCTGCAACAATCAGGGCCATTAACTTATATTTGTTTTTCAGAATCCAGGTCATGAATTTTTCTGTAGTATGAAATTTAAATTTTTACCGGCTTCCGGCAATACTGCCTGGAAAGATAACAAAGCTTTCATCCTGCTGGTATTGATCCTGCTTGGCATCTATTCCTTATTAAAAATAATATTTTACTGGTACAACTATCATTTTATATTTGATGGTACAGATGTTTTAAGTACTAGCAAAAAACTCCAAATGGCCGGCTGGTCATTGTTGTACGACCTGCTGGTTATCTGTATCATTAATATTCCGTTATTATTTTTATTACAGCTGGGCAGGTGGGGCTTTGTTAAATTATTGCGCTACTTTATTGTGCCGGTTTTTATTACCATCAACTGCATTGCTTTATTTTTAAACCTGGCTGATATTTTTTATTACCGTTTTCATTTTCAAAGGGCTAATGCCGACCTGTTGTATGTGCTCGATCATCCTTTTGGTCAGCTGTTTCATTTTAATTTTTTCATCATTCTTATTTTTTTGCTGCTGCTGGCGTGTATTATCGTGCTGGTTTCAAAATTATGTAACGGGCTGCTGCGTGGATTTATCAATGGCCAGCGTTGCACTGCAATGAGTTTATTGTGTTTGCTATTCCTGTTATCTATTCCTTTTTTCAGCAGCAAACTGCAAAAATTATCCGTGCCCACTTACCCGCTTACCAGTTTAAACAGTAAGCAATTGCTGGTAGTGCAAAATTCCTTTCATACTTTTTGTTATTCTGTTTTCCGCAATGGTCACGACATTGTCATTAAAGATTACATGCCTGTTGCCGAAGCCGAAGCATTGGTACCCGTCAATAAAAAACCGGTTTTGAACATGCAGGACACTGCCCGTAAGAATATTGTTTTATTCATCATGGAAAGCGTGCCCTACGATTTTTTCGACAGCAGCAGTGCTTATAAAGTTGCCATGCCTTTTTTTGATTCACTCCTGCAGCAGAGTACTTTTTTTACGCATGCTTATTGCTATGCACATGAATCCAACAAAGGCATTACAGCCGTGCTGGCAGGTACACCTACACTTACAGATATTCCCCTGTATCATTCTTCTTTTACCAATATGCCGATAACACAGGTGGGCAGTGCTTTACAGAAAAATGGTTACACTTCATTTTTTTGTATTGGTGATGATTACGACAATTTTGGTTTTGCCAAATGCAGCAACTGGGTGGGCATTCAGCAGTATTACTGTAAAACGGATATTCCCGGTTATCAAAACATGCCCACACATACCATGGGCGTACACGATGAATATGTGCTGCATTTTATGCAGCAAAAACTGGATAAAACCGCTACGCCTTTTTTCGCGGTCAATTATAATGTGTCTACGCACTATCCTTACGACCTGCCTGCGGGCTTTGAAAAACAACTACCTGCCGGTTACAGTGATCCTATGAAGAGCATGGCTTACTATGATCACAGCCTGCACCAATTCTTTAATGAAGCGAAAAACCAGTCATGGTTTAACAACACTGTTTTTATTTTTTGCCCCGATCACTGGTTAATGCCTGATGATAAGCACATTCATTTTAATGCCATCACCGAACAGCATATTCCTGTTATTATATTTAACCCGGCTGAGCGTAAAAAGAAAACAGATACTGCACTGGTGAGCCAGTTTGATGTACTGGGTACCATTCTGGCCCTTGGCCGCAGCAACGATAGCCTGTTGAGTTATGGTGGCAATCTTTTAGACAGCGCTTCTTTAAATAAAACTGTTTTCTGCAAAATGGATGGTAATTTATACCAGGCTATTGATACTGCCTATGTGCTGGGCTTTAATGTGGCCAGTAATAAGGCAGAATATATATATCAATATAAAACCGACCGGGATCTGCAGCAAAACCTTGTCTCATCTCCTTCCGCTGCCGGCACCATCAACCGTCTTACCCATAAGATCAAGGCTTTTCTTCAAAATGCCAACCGGCAGTACCATAATTACCGGTAACTACGTGCTTTTGCGGGAAAAAACGCAAAAGACCGTATAATTCACATACTAAAAATAGAAAAACTACGTTTATATATCGGTTGGGGAACTAAACCAATAAAAATCAAGGTTTTCCCCCAAACTGATTTTTAAAATGCCGTTTTGTTAGTAATTGTAACAGCATTCCAATACCATGAAACCATTAGCATCCAAACAAACTGAGAGTACTGAGGCTTACCTGAGCGTCAGTTACAAGGCTGCAGATGTTATTCAACCCGAATTATACCCGGGGCAGGACAGCATCATCATCACCAATACACAGTTTTGCATTACCGGTTTCAACAGGACTGCCGAACTCATTTTCGGGCTTTCTGAAAATCATTTTACCCATACTTCTTTAAGTGAAGCCGTGCAATTCTCCTTTAAAAGCACGACCAGTAAATACCAGATATTATTTTCTCTTTTTAAAACCGGCAGCTGGAACGGCGAAGTGATCTATACCAATACCGAAGGCCGCAAATTCAACTTTTATTCTACTGCCACTTTAATAGATAATAACAATTCTGTTATTATCACCAGCAGGATCATTGGAGAAAAACCCAACGAGCAGCAATTCACACAAAACAATGAAACTTTGTTTGGCCTGTTCATGGAGAACAGCCAGACCGGTTGCTGGATCTATGATGAGAATGACTATATTGTTTTTGCCAATGCGGCTTATACTGATTCCACCGGATTTGAAGGCGACCCGATCGGCAAACATATCTCGCAGGTGTTGCCTGAAAAACTTGCCAAAAGAGTGATCGAAAGAAATAAAGAAGCATTCCGGAATGATGCGCCATTGATCACGGAGCATTCACTAACGGCGCCCGATGGCAATGTGATACATTTTGTTTCCAATACTTTTATTTTTAAAACTGCTGATAACAAACGTTATATCGGCGGACAGGCTATTGATATCACCGACCGGAAAAATACAGAAGAGCAGATCAAGAAGATACATGAACGTTTTACGTATGCTGTTAATGCCACTTCGGAAGCCGTATGGGATCTTGACCTGAAAACTAAAGAGATCTACCGCAGTGATGCGTTTTACAAAATATCGGGCTATGCGAAAGACCAGGTGGAGAGTAATCTCAGCTGGTGGTTCAACAAGATACACCCGGAAGATAAAGAAAGGGTGAAAAGAAATTTTGAGCAGGCGCTGATAGCCTGTAAGAATAACTGGGAAGATGAATACCGTTTTCAATATGCCGATGGTACTTACCGTAATATCTCCGATAAAGGTTTTGCCATTTATGAAGAGCATAAACCGATCCGTTTGATCGGCGCTATACAGGATATTACCGAAAGAAAAAAACTGGAAGCCCAGTTGATGAATGAGCAGGTAAAAAAACAAAAGCTCATCAACCAGGCCACTATTGAAGCGCAGGAAAAAGAACGCAGCATGATCAGTGCCGAGTTGCACGATAATGTGAACCAGTTACTGATGAGCGCCCGACTGCATATCGGCGCCGCCAAAAAAAGTGACATACAGGAAGAATTGTTAGATAAAGCTTCGGAATACCTGCTGCAGGCCGTGGAAGAGATCAGGAGTTTATCTAAAAGACTGAATACTTCTATCGTAAAATCGGTGGGCCTTGAACCGAGTATCATGGACATTTGCCGCAACATGAAAAAGTTCAACGACATTACTGTGACCACTGATATTGATACTGCCGTGATAGATAAGTTGACGCAGGAGCAACAACTGGTGGTCTTCCGCATTATACAGGAACAGAGCAATAATATCATTAAATACTCCAGGGCTGTTGCCGCCACTATTTCTTTAAAGGAAAAGAATAATCAATGCAACCTGGTGATCAGCGATAACGGTATTGGTTTTGATAAAGCCAAACAAAAAGCCAGCGGCATCGGCTTCATCAATATCTTTAACAGGATCGATGCTTACAATGGTAAAGTAGAGATCGTTACCTATCCTGATAACGGTTGTACTTTAAATATCACGATGCCTTACGTAGTGTAAGTTTAACTTACGCCCGCCCCTGCATTGATCACCGCTTCTGGTTTTACAAAATGCAGTTTCCCGGTATTGTCCTCTGCCATTAATATCATGCCATTGCTTTCAATGCCCCTCATTTTACGCGGCGCCAGGTTGGCAACCACCACTACCTGTTTATTGACAATATCTTCCGGAGCAAAATGTAATGCTATGCCGCTTACAATGGTCCTGGTTTCAAAACCAAGATCCACCTGCAGTTTTAAAAGCTTATCCGCTTTTTCCACTTTTTCTGCCGCCACGATGGTTCCTACTTTCAGGTCGATCTTTGCAAAATCATCGAAGACGATTTCGGATTTTAGATTTACGATTTCAGATTTTTCGTTTGCTTCCCGGGATTTTTTTTCTTCCACTTTGTTGATTTTTTGAGGTACGGGTTTTGAATTGGCTTTTAGTTTTTGTACCTGTGCTGCTATCTCTTCATCTTCAATTTTTCTGAACAGTAATTGCGGTTCCCTTAAGCTGTAACCAACGCTTAATAATTTTATTTTTCCTGCATTTTCCCAATCCAGTATCTTATCCACCACTTTCATCATATACAGCATTTTTTTTGCGGTATTGGGTAAAAATGGATGGATCAATACGGCCAGGTTGGCTGTCAACTGCAGGCAAAGATGCAAAGAGTTATCAATCAACTTTTGTTTGTCGGGATCGGTTGCAAGGCTCTTCGCCACTATCCATGGCTCTTTCTTTTGCATGTATTGATTTCCCTTGCGGCTTAAGTCTATCACTTCAAACAAGGCATCACGGAATTTATATTCTTCCAGCAATATTTCGATCTTTGTTTTTGCATTTTCTATTTCACTGATGATCCATTGATCTTCTGCATCTAAGATCTCTTCGTGCAGTTTAGGCACTTTACCGCCGCATAGTTTATGCATCAGCACCCAGGTGCGGTTCACAAAATTGCCGAATATACTTACGAGTTCGCTGTTCACTGCATCCTGGAAACCCTTCCATGTAAATTCACTGTCCTTTGTTTCTGGAGCAATTTGTGTAAGGTAGTAGCGCAGCATGTCCACACACTGTGTACCGCCATTTTCTTTATTCACAAAGTCATCGATATAATCCTGCATCTCCAGCTTCCAGTTACGGCTGGTGCTCATTTTATCCCCTTCTAAATTTAAAAATTCATTGCTGGGTACATTGTCCGGCACAATATTGCCGTGCAGTTGCAGCATCACGGGAAATATGATGCAATGAAATACGATGTTATCCTTACCAATAAAATGCACCAGCTTGGTATCTTTTTCGTACCAGTAAGGTTTCCAATCTTTATTATTATCCAGCGCCCATTGCTTGGTGGCGCTGATATAACCGATCGGTGCATCAAACCACACGTACAGCATCTTTCCTGCTGCATCGGGCAACGGCACTTTGATACCCCAGTCAAGGTCCCTTGTTACAGCACGGGGTTGCAATCCGCCTTCTATCCAGCTCTTGCACTGGCCTACCACGGTAGGTCTCCAGTCGCCGGCATGTTCATTCAATATCCATTCCCGCAACCATGCTTCATGTTTATTTAATGGAAGATACCAGTGGCGGGTGGCTTTTTTTACCGGTGCATTACCGCTGATGGTGCTTACAGGATTGATCAGTTCATCAGGGCTTAATGCCGTACCGCATCTTTCACACTGATCGCCAAATGCATTTTCGTAACCGCAATTGGGGCAGGTGCCTTTTATATAACGGTCGGCCAAAAAAGTTTTAGCTTCCTCATCGTAATACTGTTCGCTTTCTTTTATTTCCAGCTCTCCCCTGTCGTTCAGGTAAGTAAAGAATTCCTGCGCCGTTTCATGATGTATAGGTGCAGAAGTGCGGTGATAAATATCAAAATTGATGCTCAGGTCATCAAAATTCTGCTTGATGATGGTATGGTACTTATCAATAATAGCCTGCGGCGTAGTGCCTTCTTTAGTTGCCTGTATGGGAATAGCAGTACCGTGTTCGTCGCTGCCGCATACAAAAACCACGTCTCTTTTCTGCGCTTTCAGGTAACGTACATAAATATCTGCCGGTAAATAGCAACCGGCCAGGTGGCCCACATGCTTCAGCCCGTTGGCATAAGGCAGGGCCGCTGTAATTAAATATCTTCCAGGATTGTTCATTGCGCTGCAAAAATACCTTAATTAGACTCACTATCAAAATGCGGGTAATTGGGGTGGTTATCGCATAAAATAAAAAAGCAGCAGTATAGACATAGTGCTGCTAAATGAAAAACCCCAAAGTAAAACTAAGTTTATAGATCCAGTTGTTTCAATTTTTCCTTAAATGCTTCCGGCGTGGTTTCTTCCAGTGTGTTAATGGCCACAGATTTACTACCTGTTTTTAATGCCTGCATAAACGAAACCACTTTACCATTTCTTTCGCCGAGGCCTACCACGAACACCGGCATATCATTCGGGATATTCATAAACCCGATCTTATTTTTTTGATACTCGCCCGGCATTACCGACCTTATTTTGGTAAATACAAGCTGTGTTACAAATTTGCCTGCTTCCACATCTGCCGGCAGGTCCAGCACAAAATCTGTTTTATCGGGATAGGAGTAAAAACGGTCGCAGTTGATCCAGCCCATTTTGGCAACAGTAAAATGATATGCCTGTTCTACCTGTCTTCTTTTTTCATAAACGCCAGCAAGAGAGTCCTGCATCTTCCGGAAGGAAAAAGTATCTTTTCCGGAGGTATTTTCAAAAGGGTTTAATATCCATACAGGTCCTCTTGCAAACAATCTTTTATAGTAGTCTGCACTATCCTGTTTTACTTTTTCTGCATAAAATACACTGTCCTTACGGTCAATATAATGCCACCTGATCGCATCATTCACGGTCATTCTTGTTGAATCACCGATATATTTACGAGTTCCAAAACCTCTTCCGAATAATTTCCTCAGTGGCTTTACTTTTTTTACTTTTATCACAGTATAATAATCACCGTATTTTTCCTGCAGTACTTTTTTTGCTTCCGCAACATCCATGGGCAGTTTATTGGTAATGTGGAATTTTGCGATCCTCCTGTTTCTTGTTTCCCTCACCCGTACCGGCTCATCTTGCAGGCTTAAAAAATTGGTCTTGCCATCAAAGCCATCGTAACTGTTCCTTATTATTGAACTCATCGTCCAGTCCAGTTTTCTTCCAAAGCCGCTGGTATTTGCAGCCACATCATAAGTGCCATTAAAAGATGTATTGAATGCAGGTATTTTTTCCCATTCGTTCTTTTCATCTGCCAGGAACAACCGCATTTCCGCATCATAGTTTGTAGTGGGCATGGTAATTTCCATTGGTTTATTATTGCGCAGTTCCACCGGTTTATTATTCTGTACTGCTATGATCCTGATCATACCGCCTGTAACCAGTTGTTCCTTATTGCTGGTAGTGGTAAGATTGGCAGCGATCATGTCGGAGTATTTATAATATTCTTCCAGGTAGATGGTAACGTTACCGCTTACCTGCTGGCCGTTTCCATCAACAAACGCAACCGGTGGTATTTGAATGGTTGTGCCTTCGCCGGCTGTGATAAAGCCACCGGTTGCTGAATTGATGATGAATTGTTGCGCTTGTTTTTGTATCTGGTTGTAAAAATTTCCGATAGATAAATAGTTATGGTTAAATGCAAGGGCTGTACTATTGATGTCCAGCGGCAACAGCTCTTTTACTGCCGACATTTTATTGATGAGGGGAATGATCTTTTTAATGCACATTTTGGATAACCCGGCTGCATCCGTTACTGTTGCATCAGCACTTAATAATGTATCGTTAGTATCATTAGTTGTAACTGCTGTTGTGGTGTTTTTTTCTGCACCGCTGTTTTTACCTGCAACAGGTGTTGCGGTATGTTTGCCGGCATTGTATTGTGCCACATAAGCTATCATCAACGCTGCAATGATGCAGGCGGCAAAAAGCAATTTCTTAAGATGGGTTTTAAGAAAAGATGTTTTAGGCACTGTAAACGACCCCGGCGACAGTATGGCTCCCATCTGTTGCCAGTGGGCATCCATCTGGCTAAGGTCCGGCAATTGCTGGTTCTCCAGTTGCCTTAGCTTGTTTTCAATATGGTTGTTATCCTGCTGCATTTGTTTTGAGTTCGGTTTCAGAAAATCTATCTAGTTTTTGTTTCAGTATTTTTTTGGCTTCGCTTACATGCCATTTGCTGGTACCATCGCTTATGCCCAGTTGTTCGCCGATCTGTTTGTGCGTAAACCCCTCGTACACGTACATATTGAACACTGCTGCTGTGGCACCGGGTAATTGTTTGATCAGTTGCTGTATCTCCTTAGCCGAAACCTTGTTGAACACTTCCGGCTTAATGCTGATATCTTCTGCGTATTGATAACTATCCAGTGGTTTAAAAGCATGCTGCTGTTTGCAATAATCAATGCAGCAATGCACCACCACCGTTTTTACCCAACCCATCAGTTTACCTTCTTCCTTATAATTACCGATACCTTTAAATATCTTCAGCATCGCATTATTGTAAATTGTACCTGCACCAGCTGCATCCTTGGCATAACGGTAGCAAATCTTGATCATATCAGGATAACAGAGCTTGTACAAACGTTCCTGGCTTTGGATATCATTTTGCAAGCAGCCTTTTATCAGTGTATCTGGATTTGCAGTCAAGAATCTCTTTTTAGGTAAAAGTTGGTTCATGTAATATATATAACTATCGTTGGTTGAAAAAGGGTTGGGTAAATTTTAAAAAATATTGAATAGTTGGCTTTGGCGGCTTTTGATAAATAACTGTAAATTGGTAGTATGAACCGTAAAAAATTCCTCTCTTCAGTAGTTCCTGCGGCCGCCTTTATTGCTGCCCCTGCCGGCAATAATTTGTTTGCCGAGCCCGGTTTACCGGCCAAAATACCCCCCTACCTTAAAAAAGGCGATACCATCGGTATCACCTGCCCGGCCGGTTTTATTACACTGGAAGATATTCAACCTGCTGTTGCCAAAATGAAAGAGTGGGGTTTTGATATCAAGGTGGGCAGCACCGTGGGCAAAAAGGATTTTACTTTTGGTGGTACTGATGAAGAGCGCCTGCAGGACCTGCAGCAGATGCTAGATGATAAAAGCATTAAGGCCATCATGTGCGCCAGAGGCGGTTATGGCGCCGTGCGCATTATTGATAAGGTTGATTTTAAAAAATTTGCCCTGGCCCCGAAGTGGATCATTGGCTTTAGTGATATCACCGTGATACATGCGCACCTGGACAGGAATTTTGGTATTGCCTCCATTCATTCCAAAATGTGCAACAGTTTTCCCAGTGACTGGAGTAAGGCAGAGCCGGTGCAGATGGAAACCATTGAATCGATACAGAAATGCCTGTTCGGCGAAAAGATGATCTACACTGCTGCACCCAACGCAAATAACCGTGCAGGCATTGCAGAAGGCACGTTGGTGGGTGGCAATTTAAAAACACTGGAAACACTGGCCGGGAGTAAAAGCGATATCAATACCGACGGAAAAATTTTATTTGTGGAAGATACCGGTGAGTATTTGTACAGCATCGACCGTATGTTCTGGAACCTGAAACGCACAGGAAAATTAAATCGCTTGAAAGCCCTTGTGGTAGGCGGGTTTAAAGTAAAACCCTCCGAAGATCCTGCCGATGAATTTGGCAAAGACCTTTACGCCATTGTTACCGAAAAGATAAAAGAATACAGTTATCCTGTTTGTTTTGATTTCCCTGTAGGGCATCAAAAAAACAATTATGCGTTGAAGTGCGGTGTTAAACACCAGCTTACTGTCAGCAACAGTTCTGTTTCGTTAAAAGAAAGCAGGTGATCTTAACGCAGTAAAATACTGCTGCCGTTCTGCGCCACTTTCTTTCCATTCCATGGATCAATGTAGCGGAGCTGCCACACATAAGTACCTGTTTCCACCCTTGCTCCCCTGTACGTACCATCCCATCCTTCTGTTGGATTGGTGGTGGCAAACACCAGCACACCATAGCGATTAAATACTTTGAACGAAAACTCTTTTGCCAGGTCGGCATTGGTGGGTTTCAGTTTATCATTATTACCATCGTTATTAGGTGTAAAGGCATTGGGCACCATTATCAGGCAGGCAGTTAATATTTTTACGCCTATAGCATCAGAAGCTTTACAGCCATGATTATCTACCGACAATGTGTAGCTGGAAGTAAACATATCTGTGGTTACCTGCGATGTAGTGGCGCCATTGCTCCATAAATAAGTATAACCTGCTACCGGCAGAGGCCCCAGCTGTATAGCCATGGCAGGACAAAGTATGGTATCATTACCCAGGTTAACAACAGGTACGGCATAGATCTGTACCTGTTTGCTGGCAACCGCTGTACCACAATATTTATCAGTACCGGTCAGTTTTATCGTGTACACGCCTTCGTTAGGATAGGTTAACTGTACAGTAGGTTTGTTCTGAATGGTCATGCCATCGCCGTCATCCCAGGTGTACGTTAATATCGTACTGGACGAAACTTTGGTAAGCGATACTGTATTGTCGGAACAATATTGTGGATTCAATCCTGTAAAGTCGATTGTTGCTGCCGGTAACACTTCCATTTTTCCTGTGGCTACATCTTTACAACCATTTACATCGGTGGCGGTTAATTGTACCGTATAAGTACCGGTAGTTGAATAAGCATGTGGCGGCGGTGTTTGGCCGGCAAAAGTTGTATTATCGCCAAAATCCCACAGGTACTGCAGGTTGTTGCCATTTGAACCGTTGGCAAAATTCACCTGCGCACTGATACAGGTGGTATCTTTTGGCGTGCTTGCAAATGCAGCTTTGAATGAATTGCCCAATGTAATTGTCTGGCTCACCACATCATTGCAGGAACCATTATCAACTGTAAGCTGTACTGTTACAGAAGGAGTGGATACCGGGAAAACATGCGTAACTGTTTGCCCGCTGGCAGTAGTTCCATCAGGGAAGCTCCAGGTCCAGGTAGTGATACCGTTACCGCCGGGATGGCTGAAAATAATGGTATCCATCACACAGCCAAATTTAACCTGGGTGGTATATGCAGCCGTTGGTTTTACTAATGCAGTAAATCCAATTGTTTCAGCTGTGCTTTGCGACGCATTGCAGGTATCAATGATACCATTCAGGTCCGTTCCCACTTTATTATGTATCACATAATTGCCAAATACATTTACCGGTTGTGCAAACTGCAGCAATACCCATTTTGTGTAGCCCAATGTACCACAGTTGCCATCTGTTACAATTGCATTAATAGTTACGGCCGAAGGCCCGGTGATATTATAATCCGAACCATCAGCACTTATGGATGAACATTTGATAGCATTGCTGTAAAATAATTTTGCAAATGAAGGATTGCACTTATCAAATTGTACCGAATCGAATTTAGGCGCCGGTGCCTTGGTGGCAGTAAATGCTTTACTGTAACCATTGGCCATATATACATAGCAGGTATCCGATAAAGAATTGCCGTCTGTACCAGCACCAATATTTACTGCAAAATTACCGGCGGGCAGTGGGTTCTGCATAGTGAGCACTGCCTGTGTGATATAGTTGCCCACTCCACCACAACTGTAAGTAACATTACTGATGGCCAATGGCCCTGGCGTAACGGTAAACTCATTACCGGTGGGTGATATTGAAGCACATTTTACAGGTTTATCAAAGTTCACCACTATTTTATCCGGATGGCATTCGTCGAAACCAATGGACTGAACTAGTGGCGCCACCGTAGTTTGATTGATAGCAAACGGAATGCTGGCAGCCACCACATTATTACCGCAGGTATCTGTGAATGTATTGCCATCTGCACCGTTGCTTATTACCAGTTGATAGTTACCATAAGGCAAAGGATTCTGCAAAGTAACCTGTATCATATCTGCATAAGACGGTGTGCCACTGCAAACACCCTGTGCTGATAATATTGGAATATTACCCGGCTGTATGGCAAACTCCCCATTGGAACCCGAAAAAGTGATGGTGCTGCACCAAACCGGTTTATCAAGTTTTACATTTAATAACGTTGGCGCACAACCGCTGTAGGTAATGTTATTGACCGCAGCAGGTACAATTGCCGGTACAGTGAATGGGAAAGAAGCGGGGGCCATGGTATTTCTGCAAACATTGGAGAGGGTATTACCATCCGAACCAACTCCTACATTCAATTGGTAGTTTCCTGCAGGTAATGGTGTCTGCAGGTTCAGTATCACCCATGGAACAGCTTTTGCGCTCACATCGCAGGCAGAAACTATCCCGGTCAAAGGATGTGTACCTCCCGTTATAGAAAACTCGGTTCCTGTAATTGGTGATATACTGTCGCACAGAATATCTTCAGAGAAAGTGATTTTTACTTTTGATGCATCGCAGCCTACCAAGCTCACATTCGTGATAGATGGATAGGGTGTTACAGGATTCACCAAAGATGCTGTACCGTTGAAAACAAGATTATATCCCTGTGTGGAACTTGTCCAGTTATTTACCATCATCACGTAATCGTGACCTGCAACAATATTCAGCAGCCTGTTGTATTGTGTGCCTGCTGCACCGCCCCCGCAATTGATATCCGAAATACCGGCAGCTGTACAACCGGTAGGTCCCGTTTGCCCGCTTAAATTTAAAGACACCCTCAATTCCATTGTGTATACATCAGCGGGCTGATGTCCTGTAATATCCATTATTTCCCAATCGTAATCATCACCACCACTTGCCGGCGTTAATAAAAAACCAAATGTGCCCGAAACATAACAATGAAATTTATACCAGATAGAGTTATCGGAAGTTACCTGCCCGCATCCCGATGTTGGATTAGGAATATCCGGTCCCTGGCAATTGGAAACTATTTTTTCGTTGAAAGGGAGATAGCCACAAACAGCCTGGGCACCATCGGGTGTACGGCCGGGACCTGAACAGGCCTGGGCATTGGCATTAATAGAAAATGAAATTGACAGCAGGATAAGTATGAATATACGCATTGGTTAATTTTGGATATGTAAATTTACCCAAAAATCATACCCCATTTTATAATACTTTGCATAAAATTTACACATGGTAAAATTTCCTCCCTACTTAAAAAAAGGCGACACGATCGGCATTACCTGCCCCGCCGGTTATATGGCTGCTGAAAAAGCGCAAACCTGTATCAGCACCTTACAGCAATGGGGCTACCAGGTAATGGTGGGCAAAACACTGGGCAGTAATTCGCTCAATTATTTCAGCGCAACAGATGAAGACCGGTGTGATGAACTGCAGGCCATGCTGGATGATGACAGCATCAACGCCATTTTGTTCGGCCGCGGCGGATATGGTGTGGGCAGGATAATTGATGCACTCGACTTCAGCAAATTCAAAAAAAAACCTAAATGGCTCATAGGTTACAGCGATATCACGGTGCTGCATAGCCATATTTATTCCCGCTTAAAAATTGCCACCCTACATGCGCCAATGGCGGCGGCTTTTAATGAGGAGGGTTATAAAAATGAATTCATACAATCGCTGCAAAATGCCGTGAAAGGTAAAAAAGTAAATTATAAAACAGCTCCACATCCCTTCAACAAAACCGGTACCGCCACCGCCGAACTGGTGGGCGGCAACCTTTCGTTGCTGGCACATTTAACCGGTACGCCCTCAGATATCCACACTAAAAATAAAATCCTGTTCATCGAAGATGTGGGGGAATACATTTACAATATCGACCGCATGCTGTACCAACTCAAGAGAAGTGGTAAGCTGGATGCCCTGGCGGGGCTGGTAATCGGCGGCTTTACCGATATGAAAGATACGGAGCGGCCCTTTGGTAAACCAGTGTACGAAGCCATTATGGATATCATTGCGGAATATGATTTCCCTGTTTGTTTTGACTTCCCTGTAAGTCATAGTGACCGTAATTATGCTTTAAAAGTTGGCGGCACTTACGAATTGAAGGTAACTGCCAAGCAGGTTTCGCTGAAAGAAAAATGACAACAATTTGGTAACACTGGAAATTTGGAGAGCGCAAAAACGGGATTATAACTTTGTGAAAAATGAACAAACTCTCACAACAGGAGTTGTGGAAAAAGATCCAAACCTTTCAGCTTGATGACCCAACATCAGCCTTTCCCTTCTCCAGAAAATTAGCAAAAGAAAATCATTGGGAACAATCTTTCACCAACAGGGCCATTGAGGAGTACAAAAAATTCATCTTCCTCTGCTGCATTTCTCCCAGCGGCGCATCGCCTTCCGCCATTGTGGATGAGGTATGGCACCTGCACCTTACCTACACCGACAATTACTGGAACCGGTTTTGCAGGGAAACATTGATGAAAGAAAATTCATCATCACCCCAGCAAAGGAGGTGCGGATGAAAAAAAGAAGCACACTAACTGGTACGATGACACGCTGAAACTGTACGAAACAACGTTTCATCAAACAGCGCCGGGGGATATATGGCCGCCCAGCCAGCATCCCGAACAGGACATTGACGAAAAAATATACGAACCAGCATTCTTTAAAATGCTGGTTTTTATTTTTAGTGCGGCGCTGGTAACTTTCATTACAGCAGTAAACCTCTACCACGTAAAGGGCGAAGACTTTTTAACCTACTATTTCTTCATCGGAATAGCCGGGGTAATTACAGCGTTTATATCGCAGCTGCACAAGGATAAGCGGTTATATGGCCTGCTGCTGGACAACCTGCCGGAACAGTATACCACTTACCAGATGGCCAGGTTTCTTTACGGCAATCACCGCTGTTATCAAACAGCACTGGTAGACCTGCTGAGAAGAAATATCATACAGGTGTACGGCGACGGCTACAAAATAGTACGGCACGACACTGACATTGCCGCAGATGAAACCAATCCGCTGCTGGCGCCACTAATGCAACAGTATAGCGTAGACGCAATTTTTTCGTACAACGAAGGCCTTGCCTTGATCGACCGGGATACGGTGTTACATCCCGGCATTGAAAAATTGCACCGGCTTTCGCAAAAAGTGGATCATCCAAAATTCATCATCCCGGGTATTGTTCTCCTTACGGGTTTTATAAGGTTCCTGCAGGGACTGGCTAATGACCGGCCGGTTGGTTTCCTGGTAATGGAAATGGCCGGGTTCAGTTTTTTGTGCCTCATCCTATTACAGGTTTATTCCTACACCAAAACAGTAAGAGAATACCTGGGCCTTTACTGGAAGCAGCAAAATGCGGATGGTTACAGTAAGGATGTGGTGAATAACTTTTCCATACTGGGTGCAGCGGCCATTGTGGGTTTTGCAGAATACTTTGTACTGAAAGATATTTTCACATCCATGTCTGCACAAACGGAAAACTTCAATGGCAGTTCTGCAGGATGCAGCAGTGGGTGCAGCAGCGGTTGCAGTGGCGGTGGTGGCTGCGGCGGCGGATGTGGTGGTGGTTGCGGGGGATGCGGCGGTTGATCAATGCGTCAACAGACTGTCCAGTTTTGTTTTGTACAGTTCAAAGCTGGCCAGGTTATGATGTGTGCCACCTTCAATAGTTATGAATTCATCAGCCGGTTTTAAAACCGGTTGTAGTTTTTTAGCACAGCGGTAAGGCACTACGCCATCATCTGTTCCATGAAAAATACTGATGGGATAATTTACATCCGCTAAATATTCATTCGTCGGAATTTTATAGATCGACATCCTGGAAGTTGGATAAATGAATGCATAACATCCAAACAGGTCGGGAATACTGTAATAAGGTGTTTCCAGTATCAGTCTTTTATTTACAGAGCGGGAAGCCACATAGGCTGCAATGCCCGTGCCCAGCGATTTTCCGTAAATGATGATGCTATCGTTGTGATATTTGGCTGCCGCCATTCTTTCTATCTCCACTGCCTGGCGGTACATTTTCTGTTCAGTCCTTTCGCCGGTGCTTTTTCCAAAACCGGGATAATCTTCCATCCATACTTCATAACCATGTTTGGTAAAATCGCCGGCAAATTTTGCATAGCGTTCTATATTTTCTTTATTGCCGTGGTAGTAGATCACTACGCCTTTTCTTATGGAATCTTTAGGAAAGAATTTTACCATGTTTACTGTATCCGCTTCATTAAATGGAATGTTCACCTCTTCAAATGGTGTATCGAATTTAAATACATGATCTTTTGATAATTGCTCCGGGTGAAATAAAAATTTTTCCTGCAGGTAATACAGCACAATACCAATAAGCGAGTACAGCAGCACAATCAACTTTACCCAGCGGAATATTTTTTTCTTCATAACACAAAATTAGGGGAGAAGGGAATAGCGGCAAGGAAAAGCAGCAAGGGGAAAAGCTTCAAGGGAGTAGCATGCGGTATTGTATCTTTATACTTATCCCTTGCAGCTTGCAGCTACTCCCCTTTCTTACACCTGCAAAATATCCCTGATAAAATTATGGTACTCCGGAAATGACGGAAGGTTATTATGCCTGCCGCCTTCAATGCGGATGAGTGTTATTTTCCGCGGACTCAACGCCTGCAGTTTTTCACTGTTGCTAATGGGAATCAAACGGTCTTTGGTACCATGTAAAATATAGGTATGACAATTTACTTTGGGTATCCATTTATCGGTACGTAAATGATAACGAAGTATATATTTTACTGGCAGTATCGGCAAAAATCTTTCTATGGTTTTCCGGAAACTGAAATAAGGTGCATCCAGTATCAGATAGCGGGGCGAATTATCCGCCGCCAGTTTTGCAGCAAAGCCACTGCCCAGGCTGCGGCCATAAACGATCAAATGATTTTGCGGGTACGTTACTGCTAATGTATCGTACACAAACTGCATATCTTTCAGCATGTCTTTTTCATTCCGTTTACCGGTACTTTTTCCAAAGCCGCGGTAATCCACCAATACCACATCATACTGGTAGCGGTAAAAATCCCGGGCATATTTGGCCCAGCCTTTTATGCTTCTTGAATTGCCGTGAAAATACAGGATCAGGCCTAAAGGTTTGGTGCAATAAAAATGCAGCCCGTTTATTCTTACGCCTTCTTCCACATCAAAGAACAATTCTTTAAAAGGCGCATCGTATTTATAAATAAAATCCTGCCGTAATTTTTCCGGTTTAAAAATGAATTTCTCCTGCACAAAATATACGATCACAGAAAGTAAGGCAATACCGGCAATGATATAGAGAACAATGTGCAGCAAGTTCAGTTGATGATTGAGATTTGATGGTTATGCAGCGTTAAATTAGTTATTTCAGGCTTAACGGCAAATTTCCATCCATAAAACATCCATAGTGCCGCTTCAGGAGTTAAGAGCAAACTCTTTTTTCCAGGCTTCGGTGCCGCCAATAAGATTGATGAGGTTGGTGAGTTGAAATTTTTCCTGCAGGCGCTGTATGGCCACCTGGCTGCGGATGCCCTTGCGGCAATATATTATGACAGGTTTATCTGCTGCTATTTTTTCGGCCTGCTGCATGATCTCTCCCAGTGGTATCAATTCGCCGCCAATATTAAATTCTTCGTGCTCCTCCGGCTCCCGCACATCTATCAGCTGAAAGTCTTCTTTATCCAGTATTTTTTGCTGCAAGGCTGCTGCTGTTATGGATTGCATGACCGGTTATACATTTTGAATGCACAATTAATTTTCCTCCTCTTCTTCCTCTTCTTCGCCAATATAGATGCGCTTTAATTTAAGCTTGCTTACCGGCGCCACTATCAGCGGGAATTTTTCTACCTGCACTTTACTTTGTTCCAGGCCAAAACCTTTTTCTTCACTCAGCGATACTTCTTTTACCCAGAAATATAAACGCATGATGAGTTTTTCAAAGAATGGTAATTCATTATCCTGCGACAGGAACTTTTCCATTACCACGAATTGAAAATCGCCGGTAACATTATTGCGTTGCTGGCTTTCGTAACGGCTGGTAACATTCACTTCGCGGTTGGCCACTAAGTCTTCCACCACTTTCTTAAACATCAGGTTTATCCTCGGCGCTATCCGGAATCCTAACCTGAACTCTACGCGGATAATATCATTCGGTATAATATGTTCCACCGAATATTCTGAAGTATATGGATCATCCAATGTATCCACATGCACAAACCAGTAAATATCGGCCCGCTTGGGCTTACCACTCAAAATACTGTAGATGATCTTGTGCTCAATTTCTTTAGGATTATTCGCACTTGTTAAGTACACCAGGTGCGTAGCATATTTCGGTACCGTTACATCATTGCTCAGTTCTTCCAGCTTGGGAATATATTCTTCCAGCCTTACAAATTCCACGTAGCGGTTCTTGATCTTGCGGGCACGGTACCATACATACATCACGGCAAATAAACCACCACCCACAATTAAAGTAACATAACCACCATGCGGGAATTTATCGAGGTTTGCGATCAGGAAACTTATTTCGATAGAAAGGAATACCGCCAGGAAAAGATAAATAAGCGCTGAGTTGACACGGCGTGATACGAGGTAATTGGAAAACAAAATAGTAGTAGCCAGCATACAGAGCGTTATGGCCAAACCATAAGCCGCACCCATTGCACTGGATGTTTGGAAATACAAAACAATGCCCACACATCCTGCAAATAATAGTGTATTGATACCCGGTATGAACAATTGTCCCTTTGCTTCGGAAGGATAATTGATCTTCATTTTGGGCCACAGGTTCAGGCGGATGGCTTCACTGATCAATGTGAATGATCCGCTGATCAATGCCTGGCTGGCAATGATGGCCGCAAAAGTGGCAATGATGATACCGGGATACAGGAACCATTCGGGCATTACTTCGTAAAAAGGATTGCGCATGGGAATAGCGCCGGGTATCTTATCGATCAGTTCGTCAGTAGCAAATGTTTTACCGGTATTGTGCAGCAGCAGGGCGCCCTGGCCAAGATAATTCAGTATCAGGCAGATCTTTACAAATACCCAGGTGTAGCGGATATTGGCCCTGCCAGTATGCCCCAGGTCGCTGTACAATGCTTCGGCACCCGTGGTACATAAAAATACCGCACCCAGCAACCAGAAACCTTTGGGATAAGTGATCAATAATTTAATGGCATAATACGGATTGAAGGCTTTAAGAATATGCCATTCGTCGGAGATATGCGCCAGGCCCAGCACTGCCAGCATTAAGAACCAGATGAGCATAATTGGCCCGAACATTTTACCAATGCTGGCCGAACCAAACTGCTGCATAAAGAACAGCAGGGTTAAAATTGCGAGTACTATAATAATAATGGTATTGGCGCTGATATCGTGCAGTACAGGAATATTCCGCAAACCTTCAACAGCAGCTGCTACCGAGATAGGTGGTGTGATCATACCATCGGCCAGTAAAGCGGCGCCACCGATCATGGCCGGTATCACCAGCCATTTTTTTTGCCGGCGCACCAGCGTGTACAAGCTGAATATACCACCTTCACCCCTGTTATCTGCTTTTAAAGTAAGCACCACATATTTAACAGTGGTTTGCAGGGTAAGGGTCCAGATGATACAACTCAAACCGCCAATGATCAGCAGCGGTTCTATCATCTTGCCGTTTATAATTTCACTGAATACATAAAGAGGGGAAGTACCGATATCTCCGTAAATAATTCCTAGGGCTACAATTAAACCTGCTGCGGTTACCTTGTTAACATGTTTGGACACTACAAAAAATTTTAACGTTCATAAGAATAGCAAGCAATTGTTGGGTTTACCGGTTGGGGCTGCATTCTTTAAAAACGTACCGCAAGCAATTTGATTGCCTTTTGGGCAGCCCGTTTTAAAAAACAGGTACAAATGTAGACTGAAAATTAATAACAGGGATGGATTATTTTTATGGTACTGCAAGCCTAAAAAGCAGCCCTGTTGCCAGTGCAGAAAAGGAAAATTATTTTTATCGGGGTTTAAACAACGTTCTGCGCAGGCTCGCCTTTTGGCCGGTTTATAATAATAAACAAAAAAACAGGTAAAAAAGTTTGCGCAACCAAAAAGTTGCATATATATTTGCAACCAGTTAGTTGCATAATTAAGGAGTTTTTAACTGTAAACACGGAACAATGGCCACTAAAAAGAAGGTTGCAACGCCTGTTAAAAAAGCAAAAGCGAATGCTCCGCTACTAACAGCAAAGCATTTTATTGAAGCATTAAAAACTTTTCAATCGGATGTGGAGCTGGAAAAGATACAGCGCTATTTTAAATCGGGCGAGGGACAGTATGGTGCCGGTGATATTTTTATTGGTGTAAAGATGGGCCAGGTATTTACGTTGGCAAAAGCATTCAGCGGTATGCCTGTTTCGGAAATAGAAAAACTATTGGAAAGTGAGATCCACGAAGCCAGGGCAGGCGCCATCAGCATTATGGATAAAGAAAGCCGTGATAAAAAAATTACCCCGGAAAGGCTACAATCATTTTACGAATTGTATATGCGCCGGCACGACAGGGTGAATAACTGGGACCTGGTAGACCTGGGTTGTCTTTATATGACGGGCAGTTATTTGTTTGATAAGCCAAGAAAAATATTATATCAACTGGCAAAGTCAAAAAATTTATGGGAGCGGCGCACGGCTATTTTAAGCACCTGTTATTTTTTAAGAAAAGGCGATACAGTAGATACATTTAAAATTGCTGTCCTGCTTTTAAAAGACAAGGAAGACCTTATTCATAAAGCCACGGGCTGGATGCTGCGCTTTGCAGGTGATAAGGAACCCAAGAAATTACTGGAATTTTTAGATGCACATGCGGCTTCTATGCCACGCACTTTATTACGCAATGCTATGGAGAAATTACCTGCTGCTAAAAAAACATTTTATATGAACTTAAAAAAGTAAAGCCATGACAAAACAATTCTGGATCAATTTGCCGGTAAAGGATATTAAAAGATCGAAAGAGTTCTTTACCCAACTCGGTTTTAAATTCAATACACAGCATGGCAACACCGCCAATTCGGTAAGCCTGCTCATCGGCGAAAAAGATGTGGTGCTGATGCTGTTCGACGAACCCACTTTTCAGCACTTCATTGGAGGTCAGTCACCCATTGCGCATAATACAACGGAAGTATTATTATCGATTGATGCTGAAAGCAAGGAAGAAGTGGATGCACTGGTAGCAAAAGCTGTTGCAGCCGGTGGCAGCAGCACGCATGTTCCTTATGAAATGAAAGGCTGGATGTATGGCTCCGTTTTTAGCGATATCGACGGGCATAAATGGAATGTACTGTATATGGATATGAGCAGGATGCCGAAGGGTTAATGAATAAATATCATCAACAAACAAACTTATACCATGGAAAAAAACAAAACAACCGTTATTGCCGAACCGTGCAAACAGGAACTTTTTATCATTCGTGAATTTGATGCGCCACGGGAACTTGTTTTCCAGGCCAATACCGACCCGGAATTATTTGTACAATGGATGGGCCCCAAGCAACTTACAATGGACCTTCATTTTTTTAATGCAGTGGATGGCGGCGGCTATCATTATACCAGTAAAGACCTGGCTGGTAACGAATACGCTTTTCGTGGTGTGTATCATGAGGTGGTGGCACCTGAAAGAATGATCGGCACTTTTGAATTTTTAGGTTTACCCGAAAAAGGTCATGTGGAATTTGATACGTCCAGGTTTGAAGCATTGCCTGGCGACAGAACGAGGCTAACGATACACGCCATCTATCAATCGGTGCAGGACAGAGATATGATGATAAAAAGTGGCATGGAAGGCGGCATAACGGAAGGGTTTATACGCCTGGATGCATTACTGGCCGGTATGGCGGTACAATAATATTTTAAAATGAGGGCCAACAAAATTTTGTTGCCCTTCATTTTTATACTTACACTGCAATAGCCGTAACCGGCAGCATTATTTTAAGGATATTCTTTCCTGCAGGAGAAACAGAAAGATCCACTACACCCGCATGTGGTTTTATACGATCGTACAGCAGGCTGTCGAAGATATCTTTACGGCCGTTCTCAAAATCATTTACAGGCCCGTTATCTTCTATCAATACTTCAAAGCGGCCTTCTGTATGCAGGGTGATGTTTACTTTGGTCACTGCTTTTTTATCAAACAATACTTTCAGCCAGTTCTCGATGATGCGTATAATAGTAAGCGCTTTATCTGGTGCACCCATGGTTGGGTTGCCCACCATTTTAAATTTCACTTTAAAAGGAAAAGTATCTGCTGTCTTTTCTACAAATTCCCTCACCAGTTCTTCTGCAGGCAACCAGTTAAGCGTGGCAGGCACAATTGAGTAAGATAAATTGCGCATATTGCCCAACACTTCATTCAACTGCTGTTGTGCCGTTTGTAAAAATGGTTCTGATTGTTTGTTACTTTCCTGTGCCATTTTCAGGTACATGATGCTGGAAGCCACTGATTGTGCAAAATCTTCGTGCAGGCTGGTTGCAATTGCTTTCCTGTCTTCTTCCTGCTTTTCTATCACACGGCTGATCACGCTGCTTTTCATAGCGATCATCTCTTCGGCCCTTTTACGGATCACCATATTCTTTTTGCGCAGCTCAAGTAATTTAGTCACCTGGTTACTCAATATGGTCAACGCTCTTTCCTGCTCGGGCGAAAGTTCTCTCGGAGTGGTATCAATAACACAGAGTGTACCCAGTTTATGTCCCGTTGGAGACACAATCGGTGCCCCTGCATAGAAACGTATTTTAAGTCCGTCGGCAACCAGCGGGTTATCAAAAAAACGAACGTCTTTCGTAGCGTCTTCCACTTTCATTACATCATCCTGCAAAATGGCGTGTGCGCAAAAAGCCACATCACGGGAAGTTTCGGTATCCTCTAAACCTTTGCGGGATTTGAACCACTGCCGGTCTTTATCCAGTAATGAAATAAGTGAAATGGGCGATTTGCATATCTGCCCGGCCAATTCAACCAGTTCGTCAAATTCGTTTTCAGCCTGGGTGTCCATCAGTTCATAGGAGGCAAGATCCTGCAGGCGCAGGTCTTCATCAATTGGTAATTCAGCGATGATCATAGTTAGTGGATTTTGAGGTTGCTTTTCCAGTAACGTTGCTGCAACAAAAAAAGTATTTGCTTTCACTTGTTTTACAGGACGTTAACCAGTAATACACAAAAATAGTTGTGTAAAAAATACACACGGTAGTAGCTTATACAAAATCCGTGTAGATGCAACACTACAAAAAACATTCCAAACCAATGAGATAGTGATATTTCCTACAAACCATAATAGTGCCTGCTGCAGGGCGTTTGGGGCTACCCTGCCGTAAAAAACATAACCCCGCTGACAAGAGCGGGGCTAAACATACATATCCAATACAAAACTTCGTGTAAGCATCAGCGGTACCCCGCTGATGCAAGCATATTAATCGGGTTTCTTTCCGTCTAAAAATGTGTTGATAGTGCTGATCTCAGCCTGGTTGTTATCATCGCTTTTTACAGTGTAGTTGCTGTAAAAATTCTCTACGTCGGCAATGGAATTGTGGAGTTCCATATTGCGGCGAAGGTAAGCTGGCACCGTTTCAAACTCGTTGTTCGGATCGGCTGCATTGATGTTGAATGACAAATTACGCAGCTTCGCAATGCGTTCCATAGCCCGGCGCCTGAGTTCCTCTGTTTCGTCCTGCGGTGCAGGCTCCTCAACACTGGACATCATGATGGGCTGAGTTTGTTGTACAAGTTGCTCTTCCTCCGCCGCTTGATGGGATTTAACCACCAGTTGCATTTCAATTTCAGGTTCGTCGGCCTTGATTGTTACCTGCAATGGCGGTAGCTCCTCGGTAGAATTGGATTCTGTTTCCGGCTGTTCCTGCGCATAGATCTGCGAAGGCTTCGCCAGTTTCACCCCCGACGAAGGGGTTGTTGCGCTAGCTTCTTTATTCGTTGCTGAAATATTAGTTTGAACGCTGGTTTTTTTAACGGGTTTTTCGGTGGGTGCCGGAGTTTCGGGTATATCAAATGCTATTACAGGCGTTTGATCTGCGGCCGAAGATATTTCAAAAAACACGGGCGCTTCATCAATTTTTTCCCCAGTAGTTTTACTTGGTACTTCTACTTTTTTAACTTCCGTTTTTGCTTCCACCAGCTTCGGCATCATTGCATCTTCCACTATCTGCACCGGCGCTTCACTTATCTCTGCAATGGCTTCATCCTCATCTTTTTCTTCAAACTGCAGCGTAGGTTGTGCAGCTATCTTAACCACTTTCGCTGTTGGTTGTTCTTTCACCGGCATGTCCAGCGTCATAATGATCTTATCATCTTTCTTTTCTTCCACCACTTCTGCTGCTTTCTTTTCAAACGGATCTTTATGTTCAAAACCGGTTGCTATCAATGTAATGCCGATCTGGTTGCCTAAGGTATTATCATACCCCAAACCAAGTATCACATCAGTATCTTCTCCTGCATTGCTCAGCAAGTGGTTCTGGATAATTTCCACTTCATCCATCGTAAATTCATTTTCGCCTTCGGCAGAATTGATGTTGATCAATATCCATTTTGCGCCACGGATATCATTATCATTCAGTAATGGAGAGTTCAGTGCATTTTCAATGGCATGCTGTGCCCTGTTCTCACCTTCGGCCGTAGCGCTGCCCAATATAGCCACACCACCATTGCTCATTACGGTGCACACATCCGCAAAGTCCACATTGATCTGGCCCGTGCTGTTGATCACATCGGTGATACATTTAGCAGCAGTAGCGAGCACGTTATCCGCTTTTGCAAAAGCTTCTTTCATTTTTAAATTACCAAACTGGTGGCGCAGTTTATCATTGCTGATCACCAGTAAGGTATCCACATGATTCTTCAGGTACATGATACCTTCTTCTGCCTGTGCGATCCTCTTCTTTCCTTCGTATGCAAACGGCGTGGTCACAATACCAACGGTAAGTATACCCAGGTCCTTACAGATTTTTGCAAGTATAGGTGCACCACCGGTACCGGTACCACCACCCATACCGGCAGTGATAAAGGCCATCTTGGTATTCACTTCCAGTATGCGTTTTATCTCTTCTAAACTTTCTTCTGTTGCCTGGCGGCCGATGGCAGGATTAGCGCCTGCACCAAGCCCTTGTGTAAGGTGCGGCCCCAACTGAATTTTGTTAGGCACTTTACTCAACGCAATTGCCTGCGCATCTGTATTACAGATAATGAAGTTTACACCTTCAATGTTTTGAGCAAACATGTGGTTTACTGCATTGCTTCCCCCACCCCCAACTCCGATCACTTTAATGATAGAAGATTGCTCTTTTGGCAGATCAAAATGTATCATAGCTTATTTGTTTTAAGCGTTTACCGAATTTGTTAAGGAAATTTCGATAAACACTGTTAGAATTTTTCAGCGCCCGCTTTTCAGTTAGTAAGAAAGAAAAGTGCACTGAATTTTATAATGGATTAGTTACCCCTAAATCCCCTAAAGGGGACTTTAAGAGTAGTAAGTTTGAAATCTTTTCTAAGAACTTCTTTTTTATTTGATCTGACGCCCTCGTCTGATCATGCCAGCTATAACAAGGTCAGACGGCGGCGTCAGACCTTGTTATAGCTTCGCGTCTTCTTCTTCTTTGAACAGGTCTATCAGGCCATTTTTAAAGCCATCCATAAATCCTTTTAATGTTTTGCGCTGCTTTACTTTCATGGGCTTAGGCTCTTCTGCTATATCCAGTACTTCGTCTACGGGTTCCTGTTGTAAGCTTTCCGGTACGGTAACTTTTTTGAAAGTTTCCTCGAACTGCTTGTTCTTGTTCTCGTAATCGTTGTAGCCTTTCAATATCAAACCAATACAGGTGCTGTACATTGGTTTGGCCAGCTCGTCGATATGACCGGAAGCCAGGTGCTCGTTCGGATAACCGATACGTGCATTCAAACCGGTCACATATTCTGTTAACTGGATCAGGTGTTTCAATTGGGAACCACCACCAGTAAGAATGATACCACCATTCAGCATTCTTGTATCCAGCCCTACCTGTTTTAAATGATAGGTAACAAAATCCATGATCTCGCTCATACGTGCCTGTATGATAGCAGCAAGATTTTTTACAGAAATTTCTTTCGGCGCCATGCCACGCAGGCCGGGGATAGTGATAAAGGCATTCGCTTTAGCTTCATCGCTCAAAGCACTGCCGAACTGCACTTTCATTTGTTCGGCCTGTGTTTTTAAAACACCCAAACCGGTTTTGATATCGTTGGTAATATTTTCACCACCAAAAGGAATAACCGCCGTATGTTTTAAAATGCCTTCATAAAAAACAGCCAGGTCAGTGGTACCACCACCAATATCCACTATGGCAACACCTGCTTCCAGGTCCTGGTCGCACATTACCGCTGCTGCAGAAGCCAGTGGTTGCAACACCAGGTCCTTGGTTTGCAAGCCTGCTTTTTCAACACTGCGGTTGATGTTGCGGATGGCATTTTTATCGCCGGTGATGATATGAAAATTTGCTCCCACTTTTACACCACTGTAGCCAATGGGGTTGGGGATGTTCTGAAAATTATCCACGGTAAATTCCTGTGGTATCACATCAATGATCTGGTCGCCTGCAGGGATATAAGTGCGGTACTGATCAGCGATCAGCCGGTCAATTTCTTCCTGGCGTATCTCTTCCTCTATCGACTGGCGAACGATATCACCTCTTGTTTGTAAACTTTTTATATGATGACCTGCAATACCCACATAAACTTCCCCGATCTCCAGGTTAGGGTTGGAGTCGTAGCAATTCTTTAAGGCCATTTCAATGGCTTTGATGGTTTGATCGATGTTGAGCACCATGCCGTGCTGCACACCGTTACTATTTGCACGGCCAAAACCAAGTATCTCCAGTTTGCCGTATTCATTTTTGCGTCCGGCAATAGCGGCAATCTTTGTGGTACCGATATCCAGGCCTACAATGATGGGTTGTTCGTGATTCATAAATGTATGTTTTGTATTTGTATGTTTTTTTTAAGTATAGAGTACATAGTACCTAGTTCATCAACTCTCTTCGCTTTGTACTTATCACTTTCAACTTTGTACTTTCAACTTTGTACTCTTCGTTTTAATAATCATTTCTATTCGGCATCACAACTTTTGGTTTTGGCGCCGCTGGTTTTGGTTTTACAATTGGATTGGTGTTCGGTTTTTTAGGCGGAACAGTTGCGTTGGTCTTTACAGGATTGGGTTTAGCTGCGGGCTTGGCCACAGGTGGGTTTTTAGGAGGAACTGGATGTGTGCTCACTGGTTTTGCAGGGGGTAACGGATTAGAATTTACGGGAGTAACAACTGCTGGTTGACCGGTTGTTGGCTGCAGAGGTAGGTCGGTACCGGGAGCCGATATATCATCGTCTCTCTGTATCGACTGCTGAATCATACTGCTGTCGGCAGTGTTATTGTTGTTATCCTGTAAAATAGTTTGTAAAGAATCTTCTGCCTGGCGTGCTGCATTGGCGGCTATCACCTGCATGATCTGTAAGGTTCTTACAGAATCAGCCGTTTTATCTTCTGCACCTTTTATCCTTGCCACCACCTGGTTTTTATATTGCACGTTGATGATACTGTATTTATTCCAGCCCGCTTTTACCATTACTTCTTTATAAAATAATTCCAGCTTTTTAAATTTATCTTCCGCATCATCTGCATTACCAAAAACGATCACCTGGTTGCCGATCTTCGGGATCATTTCAAAATCCCTTTCCGGCGTAATATCCACCTGGTCTATCATCGCAATGCGAAAAGAATCCTGCTGAATGGCAATGCTGATATCCCTTACATCGCCCAGCAAACTGCTGTCATCTTTCGAAAGCACGATCTTATCTGATGGAAAACCAGTGAACACCGGTAACCTCGCCGAAAGTTTTTCACTCAATGGCAGCATAGCCAGTGCCGTATCAATATAAAAAGAAGTACCACCGGTAGTGAATACCCTGGCCACAGGCTCTCTTTCCTGCAGGCTTACTTTTAAAATATCATTGTTATCAAAGAACAGTTCTGCATTCCTTACCCATTTACTCTTTTCCAGTTCTGTTTCTATCTTTCTTAAATTAAAATCACCGATCGCTTTGCCCAGCGGGTTACCATTCATTACTCTTTCAATGGTGTTTAAGATTTCATCTTCGTCAACAAATTTTGGACCATTGGTGTTTTCTATACCGGTTATTTTAATTTTAACTTCTTTGCACTTTATCGCATCTTTCTTTTTAATGGCAGCTACCAGCAACACAGTGGTTCCTGCACCCACTACTAACCATAGTGCGGCAAGCAAGATCTTTTTAATACTGTATCGTTTTGCTTCTCCCATTAATTAACCCGCCAGTTATTTTTATTCTTTTGTTAATATTTTTTTTATCGGTGCTACTAATGTGTCTATATCGCCGGCGCCTGCTGTTATCAACAATGCCCTTTCATTATTTTTTATCCAATCCGCTATTTCATTTTTTGACAATACTTTTTTATTGCTGTTATTTATTTTATCCAGTATCATCTCGCTTGTCACCCCTTCAATGGGCAATTCCCTTGCGGGATAAATAGGCAACAGGATGATCTCGTCTGCCATACCCAATGTTGCTGCAAATCCATCTGCAAAATCCCTGGTGCGGCTGAACAGGTGTGGCTGAAAAATGATCGTGCATTTTTTTTCCGGAAATAAGTTCTTCGCTCCCGTCAGCAATGCTTTCAATTCATCCGGGTGGTGTGCATAGTCATCTATATACACCACGCTCTCATTTTTCACGATATACTCAAACCTGCGCTTTACTCCTTTAAAAGAACTTACTGCCGCCTTTATTTTTTCATCCGCTATCTCCAGCTCATGTGCCACAGCAATGGCAGCGATCATATTTTCTATATTGTGCATGCCGCCCATATTCAGCAGCACATCTTTCAGTTGCCAGTCTTTTGTTATCACATCAAAATGATAACTGCCGTTATCGATCCTTATGTTGGCAGCATGTACATCGGCTTTATCATTATTCAAATGATACGTACAATGCTTCCCCGCTTTCAATTCATCACCTCTTTTTAAGCCATATTTACTCAGTAACAGTCCTCCTTCTTTTACCCTTGCAGAAAAATCGATAAATGCCTGTTCCACATTTTCTGCTGTGCCATATATATCCAGGTGATCAGGATCCATCGCTGTTACGATCGCAACATCAGGACTTAATTTCAAAAAGCTCCGGTCGTATTCATCTGCTTCCACCACACAAACATTATTGGCGCTGCTCCAGAAATTACTATTATAGTTCACTGCAATACCGCCTAAAAAAGCATTGCATCCGTAACCACTATGCTGCAGTATATGCGCCACCATAGTGCTGGTAGTTGTTTTGCCATGTGTACCTGCCACGCAGATATTAAAAGAACTGTTGGTGATAGCACCCAGCACATCACTGCGCTTTACCACCGTATAATTATTGTCTTTAAAATAGTTTAACTCCTTATGATCTTTTGGAACAGCCGGTGTATAAACTATCAACTGTGCGTCTTTGTCAATGAGCTCAATATTATCTTCGTAATGCACTTTTATTCCTTCACTCACCAGTTGCTTGGTTAAAATGGTTTCGGTTTTATCGTAACCGGTAACCACCACTCCTTTTGCATTAAAATATCTTGCCAGCGCACTCATGCCAATACCGCCAATCCCTACAAAATATATTCTCGCTATTTTATTGATCTCGATCACTGTATTGTTTTCAAAATTTCCTTTGCAATAATTTCATCGGCATTGGTAATACCCAGTTGGCCAATATTTGTTTTTAATTCCGCCTGCTGCTGTTCGTTCTTCACTAAGGCTATTATGGACGGCACCAACTTATTCAACGCTTCACTGTCTTTTACCATTATGCCGGCATTTTTATTAACTAAATTTTGTGCATTTACCGTTTGATGGTCCTCTGCCGCAAAGGGAAAGGGCACAAATACCACCGGTTTTTTTACCACGCACAATTCGGCAATGGCCATGGCCCCGCTCCGGCTGATTACCGTATCACCGGCGGCGTAGGCATATTCCATCTGCGTAATAAAATCGTTGGCCCAAACATTTGGTTTACCTTCTGCCGCCTGTTTACCTTTTTCAGCATAAGGTTTACCTGTTTGCCATATCAGCTGAAGCCCTTCCTGCTCAAACACTTCAATTTGTTTATCAATTGCTTCGTTGATACTTTTTGCACCCAGGCTGCCGCCAATTGAAAGCACTGTTTTTTTATTGGGGTCCAGTCCAAAAAACCTGATCCCCTCTTCCCTCGATATATGGCTTTGAGATATACTCACCCTTACCGGGTTGCCCGTGATCATTATTTTTTCTTTTGGAAAAAATTTTTCCATTCCGTCGGTTGCAACAAATATCCGGGTGGCTTTTTTCCCCAGCATGATGTTACTTTTTCCGGCAAACGAGTTGCTTTCGTGTATAAAAGTTTTGATGTTCTTCGATTGTGCAAATCGCAACACCGGGAAACTTGAATAACCGCCTACGCCAATTACCGCCGTTGGCTGGAACGAATTGAAAATTCGTTTTACCTGCATAAAACTTTTTACCAGTTTAAATGGCAGGCCAATATTTTTTATCAAAGAACTCCTGTTGAACCCTGCAATATCCAGTCCCTCTATTTTAAATCCCGCCTGCGGCACTTTTTCCATTTCCATTTTTCCTTTGGCGCCCACAAAAAGGAATTCCGTATCCGGCTGCAGTTTTTTAATGGCATTGGCAATGGCAACCGCCGGAAAAATATGTCCGCCCGTTCCACCTCCCGCAATAATTACCTTTTGTGCCATATTCAATTCTTTCAGTTATTCTGCAACAACCGGCTGGTTTTTCCCCTCGAGTTGTTCTACGTTTCTTGCCACACTTAAAATAATACCGATGGATAAACAGGTAAAGAGGAAACTGCTTCCGCCCATACTTACCAGCGGTAATGTAACCCCGGTATTAGGGAAAGCATTTACTGCAACACCCATATTGGCCATCGCCTGTATCACCAGCGTAAAACTGAGTGCAAGCGCCAGAAATGCCCCAAACGCATAAGGGCATTTCCGGTATAGTCTTATACACCGGTATAAAAAAAGCAGGTATATAAAAACCATAAATGCTGCACCAAACAAACCATACTCTTCAATTATGATAGCATAAATAAAATCGCTGTAAGAGTGTGGCAAAAAATTCCTTGCCTCACTGTTGCCCGGCCCTTTACCTAACCAGCCACCATTTGCAATTGCTATTTTTGCCTGGTTGATCTGGTATAACTTTTCACTTTCATCTTCCTTAGTACTGTATATAAATGTCTGTATACGGCCTATCCATGTTGGCACACGCCCAAAAGCAAACACTGCAGGAATATCCTTTTGTTTATGTGCTGCTTTATCATAAGTTGTTACCGCCAATAACAATAAAAACATTATAGGGATCAATGCGATGCCCATGGATAATAATATATGCTTTGTATTAACCCTGCCAATGAACATCAACATAAAACTGGTTGCCCCCACAAGCAATGCTGTTGACAGGTTTGCCGGCGCAATTAATGCGCAGATAATTACCACCGGGATTATGATGGGTAAAAACCCTTTTTTAAAATCCTTTATCACTGCCTGTTTACGGCTTAGTTGCAAACTTAAATACATGAACAAAGCCAGTTTCGCCAGGTCAGAGGTCTGCATGGTCATGTTGATCACCGGTAAGGTGATCCACCTGTTCGCACTATTCAATCTTGATCCAAACAGCAGTGTATAGATCATCAATGGTATTGATATAAGAAAAAGGATCTTGGCTACTCTTGCATAAAAAGTATAATTCACCCTGTGTGCAAAGTAGATGAGCAATACACCAAGAATGATAAACCCAAACTGTTTGAACAAATAACTCTCTGTGCTTTTACTGTATTTGTAGGCCAATGAACCTGTACTGCTGTACACCACCAATAAACTGATCAGTGTAAGAATTATCACGATACCCCATATAACACGGTCGCCCTTGGTTTTATTAACCAGGTTGTTACTCATGTTGGGAGTAAATAATTCTTTGATGTTTATTAAACTTGCCATTAATCTTATTTAGGCCGGAAGCTGGAGCTTCCGGTTACAATTCTTTTACTGCCTGTTTAAACTGGTTGCCCCTGTCTTCATAATTTTTAAACAGATCGAAACTGGCACATGCAGGGCTCAGCAATACCACATCACCTTTTGCTGCAAAATGAAATGCTGCCTGTACTGCTTCTTTTGCTGATGCTGTATTCACCATCAGCGGCATGATATCAGCAAATGCCGCATGTATCTTGGTATTATCAGTACCCATACATACAATGGCTTTAACTTTTTCCTGCACCAGTTCTTTCAATAAAGAATAGTCATTGCCTTTATCAACACCACCCAGTATAAGTATCACCGGCTTTTCCATACTTTCCAATGCAAACCAGGTACTGTTTACATTCGTGGCTTTACTATCATTGATGAACTCCACATTTTTTATAGTAGCCACCGTCTCCATACGGTGCTCCAGGCTCTCAAAAGTCTGCAGGGCCTCTCTTATTTTCTCTTTCCTGATGTCTACAACAGAGGCGGCTAAACTTGCGGCCATACTGTTATACTGGTTGTGCTTACCCTTAAGGGCGAAATCTTTGATACTCATTTGCATTTCTTCGTTTTTCCATTTAAGATGCAACTTTGCGTTCATCAGGTATGCACCCTGCGGCAGTGGTTTACTCATGGTAAATGGGGCTAGTGTTGATTTAATGTGATAGTTGTTAATAGTTTTCGCAGTTACTTCATCATCTAAGGAATAGATAAAAACATCCTCCGGCTGCTGGTTCATGGCAATACGGAACTTACTGTTGACGTAATTTTCCATCTTGTATTCGTAGCGGTCCAGGTGATCTTCTGTTATATTGGTCAATACCGCCACATCCGGCCGGAATGTGATGATATCATCCAGTTGAAAAGAACTTATTTCGGCAACGTATAACGGCTTTGGATCCACCGCCACCTGTTTGGCAAATGAATAGCCGATATTACCTACCATGGCACAATCGCTTCCACCGGTTTTACAGATATGATAGGTCAATGCCGTAGTGGTTGTTTTACCATTACTGCCTGTAATAGCAATAATCTTGCTGTTGCCTTTATAGCGATAAGCAAATTCTATTTCGCTGATGATGGTGATGCCTTTGGCCCTGATTCTTTTTTACCAGTTCATTTTTTTCCGGTATGCCAGGACTTTTCATCACTTCATCTGCATTTAAAATTTTTGCTTCGGTATGCGTAGCTTCTTCAAATTCAATATTGCTGCCCGCCAGTTCTTTTCTATAGTTTTCTTTTATGGCGCCACCATCAGTCACAAAAACGTCATACCCCTGCTGTTTAGCAAGGATGGCGGTGCCTACTCCACTTTCGCCTGCGCCTAATATGACCAATCGTTTCATGTTTACAATCTTGTTAATACACTCCGCATGTGCGGAATAAAAAATGGTTTTTCAATAGCATTAGTATTTACCAGTTCGTTCACTGGTTTCAGCCTTATACCCGCAATCATTAAAAAGGTTCTTCAAAAGCATAGAATTTAACGGGTATAGGGTTTCACTGATCATAAAAAACTTTTCACAGATACTGATTTACCAAAAATTGAAAAACTTAGAATGTCATTGTATGACAGTTTCCAGCTTGCGGTTTTTCAACAAACAATTTCCCGTCCGCAAAAAACGGGACACTTTTTATCACCTTAGTTTCAATGTTGCAATAGCTACTATCATACTCAATATGGTCACGATCCAAAAACGCACAGCGATCTTACTTTCATGGTATCCCAGTTTTTGGTAGTGATGGTGCAACGGGCTCATTAAAAAGATCCGCTTACCTTCTCCATACTTCTTTTTCGTGTATTTGAAATACGATACCTGCAGCATCACACTTACCAGCTCTATTAAAAAAATAAAACAGAAAATAGGTATCAGTAATTCTTTTCGTACTATAATGGCCAGCGCTGCTATGATACCCCCCAATGCAAGGCTGCCCGTATCTCCCATAAATACCTGCGCCGGGTAAGAGTTGTACCATAAAAACCCAACACATGCACCCACGAACGCCGCAATAAAAATGGACAGTTCACCGATATTCGGTATGTACATGATATTGAGGTACTCAGCGAATTTTATATTACCGCTGATGTATGCAAATATGCCCAGGCCCAGGCCTATCACCGCACTCACACCCGTCGCCAGCCCATCCAGTCCATCCGTTATATTAGCGCCATTACTTACTGCTGTAACAATAAATATTACAATGAGTATGTACAGGATATAAGTATAATCCCTCCAGCTTTCCGGTAACAGTTTGGCGTAATTGAACTCATGGTTCTTTACAAACGGTATGGTGGTAAGCGGCGTTTTTACATTCGCATAAATGGTACGTTTACCATCTATCGTTACCGTGTCGAATTTGGTGGCTCTTTCTTTGGGCCCAAGAACGATCTGTGAACGTATTTCTCGTTTTACCACCACGCTGGGTGTAAAATATAAAGTAGCGCCTACTATTATACCCAGCGTCACCTGCCCGAATATCTTGAACCTGCCTGCCAACCCATCGCTATCACTTTTTTTATACGCTATGCCTTTTTTCTGCGCATCTCTTTTTGATTTTATTTTCAGGTAATCGTCAATAAAACCAATACCACCCAGCCACACGGTACACAATAACATCAGGCGGATATACACTTTATCCAGGTCGGCAAACAGCAAAGTGGGTATTACAATAGCCAGTATGATAATGATACCACCCATTGTTGGTGTGCCTTTCTTCTGTTGCTCACCCGCCAGTCCCAGGTCCCTTACCGTTTCACCCAATTGCTTTTTGCGGAGAAAAGCGATCAGCCTTCTTCCAAATACCGTTGTTATCACCAGGCTTAATATCATGGCCAGTATTACCCGTATACTCAGGAAACGGTACAACTTGCTGCCAGCGAATTTGTAACCAGCCGAACTCAACCATTTAAATAAGTGATAAAACATTTTTTTAGTTTTTAGTATTAAGTTTTGAGTACAGAGTAAACAATCCTATTCATGCTCCTGCGTACTTTATACTCATACACTTTGTACTTTTTCTTTACTTCTCTAGCAATTCAAACATTTCCTTCAACACCTGCTTATCATCAAAATCATACTTCACCCCTTTTATATCCTGGTACTTTTCATGTCCCTTTCCGGCTATTAAAAGAATATCTTCTTTCTGCGCCAGGCTTACCGCGGTTTTGATCGCTTCTTTCCTGTCGGCAATGGACAATACCTTTTTTTTGGCCGCCGCATTCACACCTGCCTGCATATCATTCAGTATTTCCAACGGATCCTCACTGCGTGGGTTATCCGAAGTAAGGATCACTTTGTCACTGTATTCGCAGGCCACTTCGGCCATTACCGGTCTTTTTGTTTTGTCCCGGTCGCCACCACAGCCCACCACAGTTATCACCTGTTCATTGCCCTGCTTTAATTTTTTTATTGTGGCCAGCACATTCAGTAAAGCATCCGGTGTGTGTGCATAATCCACAATACCGATCACCCTGCTGCTGTTGCTGATGGTATAATCAAATCTTCCTTCGGCGCCATCCAGGCTGCTGAGCACCTGCAACACTTCACTCTTATCTTCTCCCAGACAAACGGCTGCGCCAAACACGGCCAGTAAATTGTATGCATTGAATTCTCCTATCAAGCGGAAATGCACTTCAACATCATTCACCAACAGATGCAAACCAGTCAAACTGTTGTCTAATATTTTTCCTTTAAAATCCGCAATGGTCTTAAGGCTGTAGAAATATTTTTTTGCAGCAGTATTCTGCAACATCACAGCCCCCCTCCTGTCATCTGCATTGCTGATAGCAAAAGCGCTTGCTGACAGATCATCGAACCATGATTTTTTTACACGGATGTATTCATCAAAGGTTTTATGATAATCCAGGTGATCGTGGGTGATATTGCTGAACAATGCACCTGCAAACTGCAAGCCCGCAATGCGGTGCTGGTGTATGGCATGGCTGCTTACCTCCATGAACACGTATTCACATCCGTCATCCACCATTTGTTTCATCAACGCATTCAGGCTGATAGCATCCGGCGTGGTATGTGTTGCAGGAATAATGTTGTTACCAATCTGGTTCTGCACGGTGCTTATCAAACCGCATTTATATTTCAGTGCAGAAAAAAGTTTGAACAGTAAAGTAGCGATCGTTGTTTTTCCATTGGTACCGGTAACACCCACCAGTTTCATTTTTGCAGATGGCTCACCATAAAAATTATGACTCATCAAACCTGCTGTGGCAGCGCTGTCATCCACCTGTATATAAGTAACCGCATCGCTGAGTGTTTCCGGCAGTGTTTCGCAAATAATAACTGCTGCGCCGCTTTGTATGGCTTTTTCAATAAAAGCATGACCGTCTGTTGCGCTTCCCTTCAATGCAATAAAGCAGGAACCGCCACTTACTTTGCGGGAGTCGATCTGCAGATCTTTTATCGCGGTATGGGTATTACCCTTTACCGAGCGTATAGCAACTTTATATAGTACGTCCTGTAATATCAATTTAATACGATCGAAATATTTTTTTGTTCTTTTCTTATTTCAGTTCCCGCAAGCGGCTGTTGATTAATGATCCTGCCCCTGCCGGTAATATTTATTTTCCATCCATTGGTTTCCAGTAAATACACCGCATCTTTCAATCCCATTCCGACAACATTAGGGGTAACAGAACCGGGTGATGCAGATGAATAAAGCGGTGCATTCAGTACGGAAAAATTATTCTTCATGTTCGCCAGCCTCATGGCCCCGTTAAAGGCCGAATCGGTGAACGGAAGTTTTAAAAAATTAAATACAGTTGCCAGCTGCTCCTTCATACCATAAAAGTTATAATTGCTGCTGTCTGCAACTGCTGCAACACCATCCTTACTGCTGAGATAGCGGCCATATATCCTGTCGCTGATCTCTTTAAAAACCGCACCCGAAACATCTGCACCGTAATGCAACTTGGAATCGTTACTGTTCTGTATCACTACTGCCATAGTATATACCGGGTTATCTGCCGGAAAATATCCAATGAAAGATGCCTGGTATATCTTATTGCCTTTATTATATCCTTTGTTGTTCAATGCTGTTACCGCTGTACCTGTTTTACCCGCAATACCATAAGTGTTACCTGATAGTACCTTATGCCCGGTACCGTGTGCACTATCCACCACTGCCCGCATACATTCTTTTAATTGCACCAGCGTTTCATCTGTACATATTTTTTCTATCAGCACTTTTGGTTCAATGGTCTTTACATCCATGCCGTATTCCCTTATCGCATTCACCAGGTAAGGCTTCATCATTTTACCATTGTTGGCAACAGCATTGTACAGCATCAGCATGTGCAGCGGTGTTACCAGTTCTTCATAACCATGCGCCATAAAGGGAATGGTGGTATTGGCCCAGCTGCGGTTGGTTGGTTTTTTGATTGTTGTTCTTGCAGATGCCGCATCAATATCCACACCGGTAAGTGTATCTAACCTGTAATGATGCAAATGTTCAATGAACTTGGATGGTTGTGCATGGTAATACTGGTCGGCCAGTTTTGCAAAAGCCACATTACTGCTGGCTGCAAAAGCATCCTTCACCGAAACCAATCCTGCACCCAAATGCGAATCTTTTATCTTCAATCCATAAAAAACTTTCGCACCACCTTCACAATCCACTTTTGAGTTAATGGTGATGTATTTATCTTCCAGCAAACTCATCAGTGTAGCCAGCTTGAATATCGAACCCGGCTCTGTTGCTTTACCGATACCATAATTCAGGTCTTCGGCATATACCACATTGCCCTCTTTATCATGTATTAAATTGCCCTCTTTATCTTTCTGCTGACCAAGATTGGCGATCGCTTTGATCTTACCGGTAGCAGTTTCCATCACAATGGCAGTACCATGCAAAGAGTTATTGCCCACCAGCATTTTCATCAGCGCCACTTCTGCCACATCCTGCATATAAGTATCCAGCGTGGTGATCACATCTTTTCCATCTTCCGCAGGTTCCAGTTCTGCACCATCCACCGGTATATAAGCACCGGCAACATAGCGCATCAAACTGTGGCCCGACGTACCTTTCAGCACACTGTCATAACTTCTTTCCAGTCCCACATTCTTCGAAGAATCTTCCCTTGATAAACCAATGGTCCTGTTGGCCAGCAGCACATAAGGGTTGATCCTTTTATCTCTCGGATCGAAAATGAAACCGCTTTTATTTTTTCCCTGCCTTACCAATGGAAAATTCAAAAAAGCTTTATACTCCGAGAATGATATCTTTCTTTTAAGGATATAATACCTGTTCTTGGCATTGTAAGCCGCTTGCAATTCTTTTTTATAAACAGCTGCTTTTTTATCTTTAAAAAGATCTGCCAGGGATGTGCTCAATGAATCAAGATTGTCTTTGAAACGTTTGCCGTTCTTTTCTACCAAACCATCGGCGCCAAAATCAACAAACACATCAAATATGGGCACCGAAGTACTGAGCATGTTACCATCTTCGCTGTAAATGGTTCCTCTTTTTGCTTCTACCGGCATGTCTTTGAATTGCAGGGTCTTACCCATATCTTTCCAGTAACGGCCTTCAATACGCTGGATATAAAAAGCCCTGCCAAATACTATTACGCCTAACAGTATCATCCCTAAAAAACAGAGATACACTCTCCACAATATGTCTTTTTTTACATCCATCTTCCCTTACGGGTATTATTTTTTAACAGGTGTTGCGTTCAATACAAAAGGTGGTTGTACCAGTTCTTTTAAACCCAGTGGTTCCACCGCCTTTGATAATTCACTTGCCTTGCTCCGGAATATCACTTCGCTCTTGATCGTTTTGTATTCGTATTCCAGGTCTTTAATATGATTTTCTGTTACACCTATCTTACGGGAAAGCTTATCCGCATAATGCCCGTTGTAGATGTACAATACTGCCAGTGCAGACAGGAAAAGGAAAAAGGGTATGTTCTTCACCACCCATTTGTAACTCAGAAAAGCTTTCCAGTCAATTTTCTGTTCTACCTGTTTTTCCTCTATGTTGTATTCTTCCTGCATGGCATGTTTTTCTTTATGGAAACTTCTATTTCATTTCGGCAACCCTCAGCTTGGCACTTCTCGATCGTGGATTTTGTTTCAATTCATTATCACCGGGTACAATGGGCTTTTTAGTAATGATTAAAAACGGGCTCGCTGGTCGGGTACCATACACTTCATCTGCTTCGGCTTCGGAAAGATTTCCGTTGCGAAAAAATGTTTTAACTAATCTGTCTTCCAAAGAATGAAAAGTGATGATCGCTATGCGGCCTCCTGGTTTTACTAGAGCAGTGGTTTGTTGCAATAAGTCTTTAAGTGCGCCTAATTCGTCGTTTACCTGGATACGCAGTGCCTGGAATACCTGGGCAAAGTATTTTTGAGGATTACCTTTAACCGCGGCCTTTACTGCCAGTTTAAACTCGTTGATGGTACGGATGGGCGCCAGCGCTCTTTGCTGTACGATTGTTTTTGCCAGTGTTTTTGAGTTGGTCACTTCGCCATACTGTTCCAACATTTTGTGCAGCTGCTGCTCGGTAAAACCGGCGAGTACGGTTGCTGCAGTAATGCTTTCACGTTGGTCCATACGCATATCAAGTGCTGCATCAAAGCGGGTGGAAAATCCCCTCTCCGCTTCATCAAACTGGTGACTTGATACACCCAGGTCTGCAAGAATGCCGTCTACCTGCGTTATTTTCTGCAGGCGTAAAAAACGCTGTACAAAGCGGAAGTTCTGCGGAATGAAAAATATCCGTTCATCATCCGGCAGGTTCTTTTTGGCAGCTGCATCCTGGTCAAAAACAAACAGCTTTCCGTCGGCACCCAGTTGTTGCAGTATGGCACGGCTGTGTCCGCCGCCACCAAAAGTGCAGTCAACATAAATACCGTCCGGCTGTATGTTTAAACCTTCAACAGCTTCGCTGAGCAAAACGGGTACATGATAATCAATTGATGAATTGTCCGGTTGCTGCACTGTTGATCTTTCATTTGAAGCTTGTTTGCTCATATCAACCATTTAACAGTTAAACAATTCAACCATTCATTACTTTGTTCATCACCTCGTTAGCCAGGTCGCTGAAGGCTTGCGGTGTAAAAGTTTCAAAGAGCTGTGTATACTTACTTTTATCCCAGATCTCAATTTTGTTGACGGCCGACACCAGCACAATATCTTTTTCCAGGCCTGCATGTTCACTCAGGTTCTTCGGCAGCAATAATCTTCCGGCGCTGTCCAGTTCCACCTGGGTGGCGCCATTCAAAAAATATCGCCTGAATTCTCTTACCTTAGGGTCAAAATCATTCAGTTTGCTGATCTCAGAAAATATAGGCTCCCAGCTTTGCATTGGGTATAACGTGAGGCATTTTTCAAAGCCCCGGTTTAGCACAAACTGGGCAGCACCCTCCTGCGGCAGCTGTTTTTTAAACCCTGCCGGTAGCAAAAAGCGCCCCTTTATGTCTAAAGTTGCTTCATACTCACCGAGGAAACCTATCATTTTCAAGTATTTAGCCCTGCTTAAACAGAAACTTCCACAAAATAACACTTTTTACCACTTTCTAAACATTTTTTAGATAAAGTTTTTTATCCACATGTGTTTTGCCCAAAACCGGCGTGGCTTTGCTGTGTTTTATGCGGTAACATGCTGTGCATTACCTGTGGAAAGCTGTGCAAACACTGTTAATAACCCCTTTCACCCACTCAAAGCATCAAGCCATGGCTACCGCTGGATATTCCGGAACTCCCCTGATAAAAAAGCTGGGTATTACCCCCGAAATGAAGGTTGCTGTGATCAATCAGCCGGGTAATTATTTTGAATTGCTGCAGCAGGATATATCAAAGCAGCTACTAACGGGCAGGCAGACACCGGACCTGGTACACCTGTTTGCAAAAGACAGTAGTGCATTTAAAAAAGGCATGGAAAAAGCATTGCAGTATACAAAAGCCAATACATCGGTGGTGATATGGGTATCCTGGTATAAAAAGGCGTCGGGTATTGCGACCGACCTAACGGAAGACAGTATACGCAATTTTGCATTGCAGCACAACCTCGTGGATATTAAAGTTTGTGCGGTGAGTGATGTATGGAGTGGTTTAAAGTTGGTTGTACCTGTGGCAAAGCGGTAAATGCTTACACAGCAGCCAGTGGTATGGTGATAGTGAACGTACTACCCTTACCGAGTACACTATCTGCTTTAATGTTGCCGTGATGCGCTTCCACCATTGTTTTTACATAACTCAATCCAAGGCCAAAGCCTTTTACATTATGTATATTGCCGGTATGCGCCCGGTAAAATTTTTCGAATATCCGGTTCAGTGTTTCTTTGTTCATACCAATACCATTGTCCTCAATTCTAATTCTTAACTGGTTGCCGGCATTTTCGGTGGTGAGTTTGATGGCAAGATTTTCTTTGGAATATTTTACCGCATTATCCAACAGGTTATTGATAAGGTTGGTAAAATGTACTTCATCTGCCAGTATCATATCTTTTTCTGCATTCAGGTGCACTTCCAGCGCCCCCTGTTTTTCTTCCACCTGTAAAGTAATATTGTTCAATGCACTTTTTATCATATCGTGCGCAGGTAATTTTTTCAGGTTCAGTTGTACTTCCTGTTTATCCAGCAGGGCGGCCTGTAAAATGGTTTCCACCTGCTTGTTCATCCTTTTATTTTCTTCCTTGATGATATTGGTAAAATAGCCCGTCTTTTCTTCATTGCCTCTTACCTTATCATTCTTCAGCGCATCCACCGCCAACGAAATTGTTGCCAAAGGCGTTTTGAATTCATGCGTCATGTTATTGATGAAATCAGATTTGATCTCACTCAATTTTTTCTGTTTGAGTAAAGTGCGGATGGTGATGAAGAATGCAGTGGTAATGATGAGGGTAAATAAAATGGCGCCTACAATAAACCAGAACATTTCTTTCCAGATGATGCTGGTTTGGTTGGGTACTATCACGCACAACAATTCTTCTGCCACCAGGTTCTCATAACTGCTGCCACCGGGTGGCTGTAATGGATAAACGTGGTTGATGTTTTTATTGGTATCCAGCGAAAGATTGTAAAAATTATCGCTCAGCAATTGCTTACCGGTAATGGAATTTTCGAGTATCGCAAATTCAAAAGGATAGTTCTTGAGATTATTTTTATTGAACGCCGTGCGGATGATATTGGAAATATCTTCTTTGGAATACCGCTGCATTACCGAAGGCTTGAAGTATTGCAGTTTTTCGCCGGGAAAAATGATATCATTCTTTTTGCCGAAGGGAACAATAGAATTATTATCCTGCGACAAAGTTTCTGCCGCCGAATTCATGGCCTGCTTTATATTTTCTTCCACCTGTTTATCTTTTGCCTCTCTTGCACTTTTTATCCAGAGAAACTGGAAAAATATCAGCCCCAGCAACGACAGGAAGATCAGTATGGTGATAATGGGGAAAATTCTCTTCATCTATGCAAAAGTAAATCAGTTAAAGGCTGTAAAATATGGCAAACCCGTTAAACGGTAAATTTAACGAAGGTTTAGAGAAAATAGCCATTCATTTTCGTCAAATTACAGCCGGTGGAGGTGCAGCGGATATTTGGAGGTGAATTTTTATTTATTTCAAGAATTAAACAGTATTTTAGAAATATGATTCAACCTGGTCCCGGGATACTATTAATTGCCGATCCTTTTTTGAAGGACCCGAATTTTATACGTACCGTGGTGCTTTTATGCGATCATAAAGATGAAGGCAGTTTTGGTTTTGTGCTGAACAAACAGATCGAACAGACCCTGGATGAATTGCTGGATAATTTTGAAGGATTGCAGGTGCCGGTGTATTATGGCGGCCCGGTACAAACCGATACCATTCATTTTGTGCACCAGTACCCCGAGCTGATACCCGATGCCTACAAAGTAAGCGAAGGTATTTACTGGGGTGGCAATTTTGAAACGGTAACAGCCCTTATAAAAAACAATACCATCGATCTTTCTAAAATAAAATTCTTCATTGGTTACAGCGGCTGGAGCGATGGCCAGCTGAACAGCGAACTGAACGAAAAAAGCTGGCTTACCGTGGATGCCACCCGCAATCTGGTATTTAATACCGAGCCCGACGAAGTATGGAAAGGCAGCCTGAAACATTTGGGCGGCGAATACGAGATCATGGCCAATTTTCCCATCGACCCACAATTAAACTAATGAATAATGGATAATGACCTAATGAATAATTATTGCAGCTTGCTTTACAGACGCCCCCTGCTTTCATTATTAATTATTCATTGAGCAATTATAAATTACACATGTTATATTCCCTGGTAAAGATCCCGGCTAAGCTGGCAATAAAATTTTATTGCAGGGATATTGCTATTAATAAAAAAGAAATGCTGCACCTGGATGGCCCGTTGCTGCTGGCGGTCAATCATCCCAATTCGTTTTTAGATGCGATCATTTTTTGTACGTTGTTTGATAAGCCGGTGTATTCGCTGGCAAGAGGCGATGCATTTAAAGGAAAGTTCGTCACCAAATTATTGCTGGCTTTAAAATTATTACCTGTTTATCGTGTAAGCGAAGGCGTTGAGAACCTGGAAGAGAATTACAAAACCTTTGATCATTGCAAAGAGATATTCAAGCAGAATGGTGTGGTGCTTATTTTCAGCGAAGGGAAAATGCATTAATGAATGGCATTTAAGGCCCCTGAAAAAAGGCACGGCCCGCCTGGCCATCAGCAGTTGGGAAGATGGTATTCCATTAAAAGTTTTACCTGTAGGGATCAATTACAGTTCGTTCAGCAAATTTGGCAAGAATGTAAAACTATTCTTCGGCGATTTTATTACTGCAAAAGATATTGATCAAAGCGGTGCCCATGGCAAGAGTATTCAATCTTTTAATAGCAATCTTGTACAGCAACTGCAGCCCTTTGTTTTCGAGATACCCGGCAGGGATAAAAATTCTTTGCATAACAAATTCCATGTAGCGCAATCTGCTTTAAAAAAAATACTGCTGTTTATTCCTTCGTTAGCAGGCTGGCTATTGCATGCCCCTTTATATTATCCTGTTAAGCTGCTGGTGAAAAAACTGTCTTTTCATACAGATCATTTTGATTCTATAATGGTGGGCATCCTGCTGTTGGTTTATCCGTTATACGTGATCGTTCTTTCGTTGATGGCGTTTGCTTTTACGCACAGCGCTTTTTCTTTTTTGTTATTGCTGTTATTGCCTTTTACGGCATGGGCGCATGTGCAGTTGAAGCGGCAATTGGATTAGTGTATGTTTATTCTAAATAAAAAAGCGATCGCCAATAAATTGGCGATCGCTTTTTTATAGGGCCGGAAGCTGGAGCTTCCGGTTACAATTCTGTTGCGCCTTCTACCAGTACAGTTACTTTGTTGTTGAGTACTTCTACAAAACCACTCTGAATGCTGTAGGAAGAAGCCGCATTTTTATCTTTTAATATCTTCAGCTTACCGTCTTTCAGTGCACTTACCATCGGTGCATGTTTATCCAGCAATTCAAACGAACCGCTGATGCCTGGTAACTGTACGCCGTAAACGTCGCCGCTGAAAATTTTACTTTCTGGTGTTAGAATCTCTAAGTTCATTTTGTTGATTTGATAATTTGACGACCTGGTGATTTGCTGATTGAATATTTCATTTCCAAATCTTCAAATCAATTCATCTTCAAATTAATTACGCTTGTGCTGCCGCCATTAATTTTTTACCTTTTTCCATTGCATCTTCCAATGTACCTACCAGGTTGAAAGCTGCTTCAGGATATTCGTCCACTTCACCGTCCATAATAGCGTTAAAGCCACGGATGGTTTCTTCAATTGGCACCAGTACACCTTTTAAACCGGTAAACTGTTCTGCCACAAAGAAAGGCTGGCTCAGGAAACGTTGTACTTTACGGGCCCTTGATACTACCAGTTTATCTTCGTCACTCAATTCATCCAGACCAAGGATGGCGATAATATCCTGTAATTCTTTATAGCGCTGTAAAATCAATTTTACACGGTTAGCAGTATTGTAATGTTCGTCACCCACGATCAACGGGGTAAGGATACGTGAGGTAGAATCCAAAGGATCCACCGCTGGATAGATACCCAGATCCGCAATTTTACGAGACAATACCGTAGTTGCATCCAAGTGAGCAAAGGTAGTTGCGGGAGCCGGATCGGTCAAATCATCCGCAGGTACATATACCGCCTGTACAGATGTGATAGAACCGTTCTTGGTTGAAGTGATACGTTCCTGCATCAATCCCATTTCTGTTGCCAGTGTTGGCTGGTAACCCACCGCAGATGGCATACGACCTAACAAAGCCGATACTTCAGAACCTGCCTGGGTAAAACGGAAGATATTATCTACGAAGAATAAGATATCTTTTCCCTGTCCTTCGCCATCACCATCACGGAAGTATTCTGCAATGGTCAAACCGCTCAATGCCACACGTGCACGGGCGCCTGGTGGTTCGTTCATCTGTCCGAACACGAAGGTTGCTTTTGATTCTTTCAGTTCTTCTACATTCACAGTGCTCAGATCCCATCCACCTTCTTCCATACTGTGTTTGAATTTATCGCCGTAGTTCATGATACCTGCTTCGATCATTTCCCTCATCAGGTCATTACCTTCACGGGTCCTTTCACCCACACCTGCAAACACGGATAAACCACTATATGCTTTTGCGATATTGTTGATCAGTTCCTGGATCAATACGGTCTTGCCCACACCTGCACCACCAAACAGACCGATCTTACCACCTTTTGCGTAAGGTTCGATCAGGTCAATTACTTTGATACCGGTAAATAATACTTCGGTAGCAGTACTCAGGTTTTCGAATAATGGTGGTTTGTTATGGATAGGGCGTCCACCAGCTTTGCTTACCTGTGGCAAACCATCAATAGCATCACCGGTTACGTTGAACAGGCGGCCTTTGATACCTTCACCCACCGGCATTGCGATAGGAATACCGGTATCCACCACTACTGTACCACGTACCAAACCTTCGGTACCATCCATTGCAATAGTACGAACGCTGTCTTCGCCCAAATGCTGCTGTACTTCCAGTACAAGCGTATCGCCGTTTTCACGTTTTAATTCCAACGCATTTAAAATTTCCGGAAGTTTACTGCCGCTGTCAAACTGAACGTCTACAACCGCACCGATCACTGATTTTACCTTACCCGTATTGGCCATAAATAATATTTTATTATAATGAGGTATAATTTTGAGCGGCAAAGGTAAGGCATGCAGTTTGAAAACTGAAATTTGAACACAGGCTTTTTGCCCAAGTTTTGAACCAAAAGGAGCCTAAATTACCGCTGGGATATAAATCAATCGCTATATATCAGTTATTTTGGGTTCAACGGGAAATGTGTAGCTTCGATTTTTATTAAATTATGTCGCCCAGGCTTAAAAAATTTGCAAGGATATCCTTTATCAGCATTAATTGTATCAGTATTCTCTTTTATTTGATGGCCTGCCTGGTACCTTTTTTTAATGCCGGCAGCCATTGGTTCATCGCCCTGCTGGGCCTGGGTTTTCCCATACTTTTTTTTGTGCTGCTGCTGTTTTTGATCTACTGGATCATCCGCCGTTCAAGATGGGCATGGATTTGTGTGGCCGCCCTGCTGCTGGGTTGGCAACAATGGACCGCTACATTCAGTTTTCATACACAAAAAACCTTCCACTATAACAAAGAGCCCGGCTCATTGCGGGTATTGACCTGGAATATTTCCAGCTGGGGCGAATCGAATGCTTCTGATAACCAGAACAACCTGGATGTAATGGTGAACCTGATCAAAAGCAGCCAGGCCGATGTGCTGTGTTTCCAGGAATACTTATACTATAAAAAGAAAGCCTACCGCGATACCGTGATTCCTGCATTGAAAGATGCCGGTTATCAATACGTGTATTTTGCCAAGATCAATTATTCCGGCCGCCTGTATACCACTTCGGTATTGACGGGCACCGAGATCATGTCGAAATACCCGATATTGAATGCGGGTTATTTTTATTACAGCGAAAAAGACTTTATTGAGCCGCTCATTTATGCAGACCTGCAGATCAACAACCAGGTGATAAGGGTATTTACCACGCACCTGCAATCGGTAAGTTTTAAGGGTAGTGATTATGATGCGATCTACAGTTTAAAAGACCCTGCCGAAGCAAGCGTTACCGGTTCCAAAGCCATCATCAGCAAATTAAAATATGCTTACAGCAAGCGGGCTGTACAGGCAGATATCCTGCACGAAAAAATAAAAGCCAGCCCTTACCCTGTAATTGTTTGCGGCGATTTTAATGATGTGCCTAATTCTTATACTTATTTTACTGTAAAAGGAAATTTGCAGGATGCATTTTTAAAGAAGGGTTCAGGCATGGGCAGAACCCTGCGTTTTATTTCGCCCACTTTAAGGATAGATTATATAATGGCGGATAAAAAATTCGCTATAAAACAGTACACCACTTTTAAAGTGCCTTATTCAGATCATTACCCGGTGGTGGCTGATATTGATCTCAGCGGAAAATAACATGGTCTGTCGCAACATGGTCTGACACCCCGTCCGACTCCAACATGGTCTGACGCCCTCGTCTGACCATGTTGCCATCAATGAAACGCTTTAAACACCAACGCTGCCAGCACCGCACCAATAACAGGTCCCACCACCGGTATCCAGCTATACCCCCAGTTACTGTCTCTTTTATTTTTTATCGGCAATAAAAAATGCGTGATCCTCGGACCAAGATCCCTTGCCGGATTAATGGCATAACCCGTAGGCCCGCCCAATGATAAACCCAGCGCCAGCACCAGCAATGCCACCGGCACAGCATCAATAGCACCCAGTGAAATACCGATATCATTCATCTTGGCGCCGGAGATGGAAAAGGCCCCAAACACCAATGCAAATGTGCCGATGATCTCCGTCATTAAATTATTGAAGGTATTGGGAATGGCCGGAGCGTTGCAAAAAACACCCAGCATCGCATTACCATCCGTGGTGGCATCAAAATGCGAGCGGTAAGAGAGCCAGGCTAAAAATGCCCCCGTCATGGCGCCCAGCATTTGTGCCGCACAATACACGGGCACTTTGCTCCAGTCGTTTGTTTTGATGGCATCGGCAATAGTGACTGCCGGGTTTAAATGGCTGTTGCCACCCAGCGATGCACACACATACACACCCACGAAAACCGCCATGGCCCAGCCGAATGCAATAACGATCCAGCCACTACTGTTGCCATAAGCTTTGTTCAATGATACGTTGGCATTAACGCCGTTACCCAATAAAAGTAATAATGCGGTGCCAATGAATTCCGGTAAAAAAGCAGTCATAAAGTTGATGGTTGAAAGTTGATAGTTATTTAGGTGATCTTTTATCCCGGGCGCTACTCACGACTCACGTCTCACCACTCACGTTCAGGATAGTAAATATTGTTTTGCAAGCTTTGTAAAATCGTTTACCTGTTGTTCAATCCAATCGTTGGGCTGGTTCATTTCCTTTGCCATTATTGAAGCTACAACTTTTGCTGCATCTATTGCAGCCTGCGCATCTAAAAATAACAGCCGGGTTCTTCTAGCCAATACATCTTCAATCGTCATTGCCATTTCGTTACGCACCGCCCAAACAATTTCTGCTTTGATGTTGGCAAACGACGGATGTATCAATTCACTTAAAGTTGCATCGTTTACACAAAGTGCTTTTATCGCTGCGGCATCGGCGCCGTAATAATGCAACGGATCTTTTTTATCTATTGTATTGGTCCAGCCGTGTATTTTAAGTTCTTCGGTAATGCAGGCACGTTTTTCCAGTTTTGCAGTAAAGGCGGCGTTGTTCACCACATCACTCGCCATTTTACGGTACGTTGTCCATTTACCACCGGTAATGGTAACCATACCGCTGGTGCTTACCATAATGGTATGATCTCTCGAAAGCAATGCAGTCTTTTTACCACTGCCTTTTTTTACCAATGGCCTTAACCCTGCAAAAACTGCTTTTACATCCGTTCTCTTAACATTTACATCCAGGTATTGATTGATATGCTGCAGTATAAATGCGATCTCTTCTTCGAGTGGTGTTGGTTCGGGCGAATGACTTTCTATAGGTGTATCCGTAGTACCCACGATCACTTTATCGTGCCAGGGCACGGCAAATAACACACGGCCGTCGCTTGTCTTGGGTATCATCATGGCATCGTTGGCGGGAAAGAACTTCTTATCCATCACCAGGTGAATGCCCTGCGAGGGACTGATGATATCTTTTGCTGTAGTATCATCCATCTGCAGTACAGCATCGGCAAATACACCTGTGGCATTGATCAACACCCTGCATTTTAATTCATATTGCTTTTCATTTAGTGTATCCAATACCGTTACACCACATACCTGTTTTACTTTTTTGCCGGCTGGCAGGTCTTTTATCAATCCTGTTACGGCACAGTAATTTAAAACCACGGCGCCGTTTTCTGTTGCCGTTTGTGCAAGATTAATGGCCAGCCTTGCATCATCAAACTGCCCATCCATATACACTACAGCACCACTTAATTTTTTTTCATTAATGGTAGGCAGTTGCGCTTTTGTTTTTGAAGCGTTGATGATCTTTGTTTTGCCCAGGCCCAGTTTACCTGCCATGAGGTCGTAAATGCTTAACCCAATGCCATAATATATTTTTTGCCACCAACTGTAACAAGGTAATACAAAAGAAAGGCTGTTAGTAATATGTGGTGCATTCTTTAATAGCAAACCCCGTTCCTTCAATGCTTCCCTTACCAGTTTGATATTTCCCTGCGCTAAATACCTAACACCGCCATGCACCAGTTTGGTGGCCCGGCTCGAAGTGCCTTTTGCAAAATCATACCGTTCCAGCAATAAAGTTTTATAACCTCGGGAAGCAGCATCCACAGCTGCACCCAGGCCCGTAGCGCCTCCGCCAATGATGATGATGTCCCATTCCTGCACATCATCCAGTTGCTGCAACATGGTGGTTCTGTTCATAAAAATTTTATTCCGGCCTGCCGACCTTTTTAAACGAGCTTACCCAGCCGTTCTTTATTCTTGCAAGCCGGCAGTATTTTTCTTCCAGTTCAAATGGAAGATAAGCTTTTATGGCATCGATGTAATTCCAGAAATCAACGCTTGCTTCTTCAAATGGAAAAAACAAAGTAGGCATGCATACATGCGTACGTGCCAGGTACACTAAAAAAAGTGATTTTAATTGTTGTTGCTCCAGTATGGTTTTATCAGCAGGTTGCACCAGTTTAAATGAATAAGTCAGGTAAAGATGTACTTCATAATTCGACTTCAGGCGGGGTTGTACATTTTCAAAATATTGCAACGCTGCCGGCAGGTCTTTAGCATTCATTTTCCATTCGCCTTTTCGCTCTGTGGGCTCACCCCTGTCAACGACCTCCAGCAATGCCGGGTCAATTGTTTTAATATCGAAGGGAGCATGAATCTTTATAATGATATCATCCGGCACCAAAGGATCAGCAGTAGTTACATTATTTAAAAGATCCTGGATGCCCTGCCATGCCAAAGCTGTCTTTTTTGCCTTCATGGGCTGGTAAACCTTAGCTGCCGGCAATGAATACACGATATAGGGTCGCTCAAGCGTGATCATCTGGATATTTTATTGGGTGCTGCTGATAGTGGTGTTCACTGCTTTTTTCCAGCCTGCTGTAAATGCTGTTCTGGTTGCTTCGTCCATCGAAGGCATGAATGTTTTATCGATCTGCCATTGCTGCTGTATCTCGTCAATATTTTTCCAGTAGCCCGTTGCAAGCCCCGCAAGATAAGCAGCGCCCAATGCAGTGGTTTCTGTAATGGTGGGCCGTAATACTTTGGTATTTAAAATATCACTCTGGAACTGCATCAGCAGGTCGTTGGCAGTAGCGCCGCCGTCCACTCTCAATTCTTTAATAGAAATTCCCGAATCCGCTTCCATGGCTTTTAATACATCCATAGTTTGATATGCAATGCTTTCCAGCGCCGCCCTGGCAATATGCGATGCGGTACTGCCCCTCGTCAATCCCACGATGGTCCCTCTTGCATCCTGGTTCCAGTAAGGAGCGCCCAGGCCGGTAAACGCCGGCACTACGTATACGCCTTCATTACTGTTAACCTTACCCGCTAACGCTTCCACATCCGATGATTTTTGAATAATGCCCAACCCATCTCTTAACCATTGCACCACGGCGCCTGCAATGAACACGCTGCCTTCCAGCGCATATTGCGTGATGCCATTCACCTTCCATGCAACCGTGGTCAATAAATTATTGGCAGATGCCACTGGTTTTTCGCCGGTATTCATCAGCATAAAGCAACCGGTACCATAAGTATTTTTAACCATACCGGGTTGTGTACACATTTGCCCGAATAAAGCGCTTTGCTGATCACCTGCAATACCTGCTATAGGAATATTTTTTGCAGATAAAATATTTTGTGTGTGACCATACACTTCACTGCTGCTGCGTATCTGCGGCAGCATGTTGCCGGGTATGGTAAATATTTTTTCCAGTTCTCCATCCCATTGCAGCGTATTGATATTGCACAGCATGGTACGGGAGGCATTGCTTACATCTGTTGCATGTATCTGCCCTTTTGTTAAGTTCCACAGCAACCAGCTGTCCACCGTGCCAAAACACAATTCCCCGTTCTCTGCTTTTTTCCGGGCACCTTCCACATTGTCCAGTATCCATTTTACTTTGGTTGCCGAAAAATAAGCGTCGATCACCAATCCTGTTTTTTGTTTGATGATTGTATCCAGTTGCTTTCTTTTCAATTCATCACAAAAAGCAGCCGTGCGCCTGTCCTGCCAAACGATGGCATTATACACCGGCTTGCCCGTGGCTCTTTCCCACACCACGGTGGTTTCTCTTTGATTGGTGATACCGATGGCCGCAATATTTTCCACCGTCAATCCTGCTTTTGTTATTGCTTCTGCAGCCACACCCAGTTGCGTGCTCCATATTTCATTGGCATCATGTTCCACCCAGCCGGGTTGCGGAAAATATTGGGTGAATTCTTTTTGCGCCACCGCAATGATCGATCCTTTATGATCGAAAATAATGGCGCGGCTGCTGGTAGTTCCCTGGTCGAGCGATAAAATGTATTGGTCCATAGCAAGAAAGATTTGTGCATCAAGTTAACTGAATTTTATTGAAAAAACTTTTCGGCAGGGTTGATAAATGTCTTTATTACAGGTTATTGAAGCAGTTAAAATCTGCCCGATAACAATTGCTTAAAAATAATTTTGCAACAATGTTGCAGCAATTCTCTACCTTTGCCCGGTGCGTTTAAAAAAGCAGATATTCATAAAACAGTTGTCGGCAATCAGTTTATTGCTGCTGATGCTGTGCGTGCATATTGTACAGGTTACGCATACGCACACTTATAAAACCGGCAGCACTCCGGTAAAAACTGCTAACGCAGACCAGCATAATAAAGAATATCATGCTGCAAAAACAGATACCCGGTGTTTTATCTGCGAATACCAGCTGGTCCGTGATGCGGATAGTTTTGCCTCCTCTTTTAATATTGAAGTGCCCCTTAGTTTTATCAGCACTACTCCCGCAATCACTGCTTCGGTTGTGCAGGATACTTACAGTTGCTTCGAAACCCGTGGTCCTCCGGTTACTGCCTGATCTTTCATCTGCAATAGTTTTACCTGTTGCATCATTGCTGTTGTGCTAACAGCATTACACCATTACTCATAATCATTAATCACTATTCCGCAGCCCGCCAGTTTTATACTGTTGCGCTGCGTCTATATACTTATCAGATGAAAAAAGTTTTATTCATACTTTGTATCGCATTGTGTTATGTTGCTGCGGCAAAGAACACACCCGTATTAAAAGGAAATCTATCAGGCAGAATAACCGATGCAAAGACCGGCACAGCCATCAGCGGGGCCACTGTTTTTATTACCGATATTAAAGTCGGCACTTCTTCCGGCGCTGATGGCAGTTATAATTTTAAAAATATTCCCGAGGGCACCCACCTTATCGAGATCTCCCATATCGGTTATACCACGTATGCAGAAAGTATTACCGTCAATGGTGATAGCAAGAAAGACTTTACATTGAGCGGCGCCGTGGTAGAAAATAATACCGTGATAGTAACCGGTGTTACCGGCGCAACACAATTAAAAAAAGTACCTTTTGCTGTATCGGTTATGCGCAAGCAGGATTTTTTACAGAACACTTCCACCAATATCATTGAGTCGCTTACCAAGATCGGTGGTGTAAGTACTTTATCCACCGGCCCGGCTATTTCAAAACCGGTGATACGTGGATTGGGCTACAACCGTGTACTGACCGTGAATGATGGTGTACGCCAGGAAGGCCAGCAATGGGGCGATGAACATGGTATTGAAGTGGATGAAGCCAGTGTAAATAAAATTGAATTACTGAAAGGGCCTGCTTCTATCATTTATGGCAGTGATGCGATGGCCGGTGTGGTGAACATTATTACCAATGTACCGGTGCAGGCCAATACGCTTAAGGCCAATATTTCAAGTAATTATCAAACCAATAACCGTTTAAGGACCATCAATGCCAATATTGGCGCCAATAAAAACGGGTTTAACTGGAACGTGTACACGAGCAATAAAGCGGCCGAAGATTACCGTAATAAATACGACGGCCCGGTGTTCAATTCAAAATTCAACGAGCATAATATTGGCGGCTATGCTGGTTATAATGGCGATTGGGGTTACAGTCATTTACTGGCCAGCAATTTCGACCTGAAAGCCGGTTTGGTGGAAGGAGAAAGGGATGCGGACGGTTATTTTATAAAAGAACTGCCCGGCGGTAACCAGGCCAGGGCGACAGATGAAGATTTTAAAAGCACTACGCCTTTAATTCCTTACCAGCATATCAGGCATTTTAAAATTGCTACAGATAACAGTATTAAGATAAATAAGAACCGCCTGGCTTTTAATGTAGGCTACCAGCAAAATCAAAGGGAAGAATTTGGTAATGTAGATGATCCTTCCGAACGTTCGTTGTTCTTTGATCTGAAGACCATCACTTACACAGGCCAGTTTCATTTTGCAGAAAAGAATGGCTGGAAAACTTCTATCGGTGTAAATGGTATGCAGCAGGATAATACCAATAAAGGTGTGGAGCAATTGATACCGGATTACAGCCTCTTTGATTTTGGCACTTATTTGTATGCACAAAAAGTTATTAAGAATACCACTTTAAGCGGTGGTATAAGATATGACAGCAGGAATGTGGATGTAAAGAATTTAATGGATGGTACCACTATCAAAGGGCAGGCATTCACCAAATCATTCTCCAATATTTCCGGCAGTGTGGGTATCGCATCGCAGGTAACAGATAAGCTGAATTTAAAGTTCAATGTCGCCAGGGGGTTCCGTGCACCCAGCATTCCGGAGCTGGCAAGCAATGGCGCACATGAAGGAACTATCCGTTACGAGTATGGCGACAATAATTTAAAAAGTGAGACCAGTTTGCAATTTGACGGTGGTGTAGAATACAATGCAGAACATATTTCGCTTGGTGTAACAGCCTTTTTGAACAGCTTTGATAATTTTGTTTTTTACCGTAAGTTGCTCGGCGCCGGTGGTAGTGACAGCCTGGTAAATGTGAACGGTGATCTTTTAACTGCTTTTAAATTCGATCAGCGCAAAGCCACACTGGCTGGCTTTGAAGCTACGGTTGATATTCATCCACATCCTTTGGACTGGCTGCATATACAAAATACTTTTTCTTATGTAAGAGGCACACTGAAAGATGCCATTGAAGACAGTAAGAACATGCCTTTTATTCCTGCACCCAAATTAACCACCGAGTTCAGGGGAGATTTTAAATCGCTAAACAAGAACATTAAAAATGCTTACGTAAAAGTGGAGCTGGATAATACTTTTACGCAGAACAATATTTTTACTGCATACAATACCGAAACCAAAACAAGCGGTTATACTTTATTGAATGCCGGTGTAGGTGCTGATCTTTTTACTAAAAAAGGAACGCAGTTGTGTACATTAACTTTCAGCGCTATTAATATTGGCGATGTGGCTTACCAGAATCATTTAAGCCGTTTAAAATATGCTGCAGAAAATTTAGCTACGGGAAGAACCGGCGTGTATAATATGGGAAGGAATTTCAGTATTAAATTGAATGTGCCGTTGAGTTTTAAGATATAATTGTCCGAACCTGTCCCGATCTTTTCGGGAGATATCGCAGAAGGCGCAGAGAGCTATAATTTAAATTAGATCAATTAGCCGGTAATATAAAACGTTTTACCGGCTATTTCTTTTTCGTCTTCTCCATAATAAAAAACCGGTGATGCTTAGTATGGCAGAAGAGATACCGAAGCAACTGTAAATGATCTTTATGGGTGCGCCGCCATACCTTGCCATGTGCAGTTGTGAATTGATGATATCATAACGGTCGTCTGCAGATATTTCGTTGATGAACCTTGTTTTGGCAGTTGCACCGGTACTGTCTAAAAAAACAACGTCTGCAAATTTTTTGGAGTGAATGAATGCGTTGGTGCTGTTGCTGCCGTAAATAGCCGTTTTACCTTTTTTACTTTGGGTAAAATAAATGACGTACCCGGTAAAGGCTGGATATTTTTTTTCTATTTGATTATATGCACTGTCAAAATTATAGAACAGGTTGGGGGAAGCTTTAATGGTATTCACCCAATCGTAACTTTTATAAAAATCTTTTTTAAATACATAGCGTTGCATCCAGAAGCCGGTTACACCGATCATTAAATTGAAGAGCAGCGCCCAGGTGCCGATCAGCTGGTGCAGGTTATTTTTCTTCCATACAGTCTTTTTGAACAAGATGGTGGCAACAATATTTTTACGATAAAGTATGATGCCTGTTACAAGACTTAATACAAAGATCACGGCAAAAAATCCCAGTAACCATTCACCTGTTTTACCAGCATGAAAAGAACTGTGAAAAGCAGCCAGCCAACTCATAAAATTATGCCGCATGTCTTCACTGCCGCCTCTTGTTTGCAAAATATTGCCGGTAGTGGGATGAAGAAATACCTGTAGTCCTTTGTCACCATTTTTATAAGAAGAATCATAAATAGTAAATGCAAAAGCTTCCCGGTCGTTTTTTGCCATACTGCAACTGCTGATGCTGGCATGCGGGTAAGCAGTTTGTACAATGCGGTAGCAACTATCCACCGTAAGCATTGCTTTGGGTGTTTTGGTAGGCCCGATGACGGGCCGCTGCAGCGCATCTATCTCTTCATGAAAAACCAGCAAAGCCCCTGATACAGACAAGGCCAAAATAAAAATCCCAATAAATAAACCCAGGATCGAATGCAGGGAGAGAAGCCTTTTGTTTTTCATTAACGGTGGTTTAACGTATGCAGCTGTATCTTGCAACAGTAATAGGTTTATGCTGCAATAATACTATTTAAATGAATGAGTAAATATACAACCATACCATTTGTTGTACTTTTTTGTTTGCCGCACATTTTTGTAAAAGCGCAGAATTTTGATATTAATTTATTGCGCTCCATCAATAAAAATCAAAGCTTCCTTAAAGATCAGTACCTGGAATTAAATGCATCCTCCGTAACTGCAGTAAGCGTGGGTGTTCCCGCAGGCATAGCAATTGCCGGTTTTATACAGCATAATAAACAATTGAAACAGGATGCCTTGTATATGGGTGGTGGCTTGTTATTATCGGGCATTATCACCAATGCCACTAAAAGAATTACCGGGCGTCAACGTCCTTTTGAAACCTATAATTTTATTGTGAAAAGAGATGATGAAAGTGGTGGCCTTTCTTTTCCATCAGGTCATACTTCTTCGGCATTTGCAACTGCCACTGCTGTAGCATTACGGTATCATAAATGGTATTTTGTAGCGCCTTCGTATTTATTTGCCGGCAGCGTGGCCTGGGCACGTATGTACCAGGGAGTGCATTATCCCAGCGATGTATTTGCAGGCGCTCTTGTTGGTGCCGGCAGCGCATGGCTTACGTGGAAAATGCAGCACTGGATGAACAGGAGGCATGAGCCTGTTGTAACTGTCAATAAAGCCTGGTAAAAATCATTTTAACAAAGCGGGCAAGAGCGCTGTTATTGTTCTTAATAATCAAATTCCTTTGGCTTATGCCTTTCAAAATCTTCGTCGTAGAATACAAAGAAACGTATATAGATCACCCGGCTGATACGCATGAGCCAGGGTTGCAGCAATACTAAAAAAAGAATATTGAAACCCAGCCACCAGAATATCCTGTTATCGCTGGTAGATACACCTATCAAAACATACCAGGCTACAAATGTAGCGACTGATACAGCCACTGCCAGTGCATAACTTACATAACCGGTACCATACCAAAAACCTGTTTCCATATCATATTTCTGGTGGCATACCGGGCAATGTTCGGGCATATCCAGTATATGCGACAGTTTTAAATTGCGGTAAGCATTATTGTCTGTAAACATAGGCCCACGGCGGCACCTGGGACATTTCATCATCAGCACACTCCACAGGTAATTTGGCTTAGGTTGTTTTAATTCCGGCATGCTGCAAAGATAACGAGGATTGCAGATTTTAGATTGTGGATTTTAGATTTGCTTCATTTTCGCAGTCTTGAACAAACTGCAATAATAAAACCCAATCAATTTTTATTATACCGTATCTTAAAGTATATCATCATAATGATCATACTCAGCACAATGCCGTTGGTGAGCATGATTGGCATGGCATTTACCAGGATACCATAAATAAGCCATAATGATACATTGAGAAAAAGAAAGAATAAAGTAAGCGATGACAGGTCTTTTACCGATTTTGTTTTTGCCAGTTTTATTACCTGGGGCAAAAAGGTGATAGCCGACACAAAACCTCCTGCATAGCCTACATAATCTGCTACAGAAATATTCATAAATTAATTATTATGCTGAAGTGATCTTTTTTCTTTCACCGATCTGTTGTCTCCACATGGCGTAATACAAGCCTTTTTCATCGATCAGGCTTTCATGTGTTCCTGTTTCTGCCACCACGCCTTTTTCCAGTACATATATTCTGTCCGCATGCATGATGGTACTCAGCCTGTGTGCGATCAAAATAGTGATCTGTCCTTTTTGAGAAGAAATATCTTTAATAGTGTTTGTAATTTCTTCTTCTGTTAATGAATCCAGTGCAGAGGTTGCTTCATCAAATAACAATAAATGCGGCTGGCGCAATAAAGCACGGGCAATGGACAAACGTTGTTTTTCTCCACCCGATAATTTTAAACCGCCTTCGCCGATCATAGTATCCAGTCCTTTTTCTGCCCTTGCCAAAAGATTGGTACAGCTGGCTTTCACCAATACATCATTTAACAGGGCATCGCTTGCACCGGGATTAACGAACAATAAATTTTCTTTGATGGTACCGCTGAACAGATTCGTATCCTGTGTTACAAAACCGATCTGGTTGCGCAGGTCATCAAAATGAATTTCTGTTTCATCCAAATTATTGTACAATATCTTTCCATCCTGCGGGCGGTACAATCCCACCAGCAATTTCATCAATGTGGATTTACCACTACCACTCGGTCCCACAAACGCAATGGTTTCACCGATCCTGGCATCAAAGCTGATATTATCGATCGCTTTTTGAGATGCACTCTGGTGTTTAAATGCTACATTCCTGAAAGAAAGTGTTTCAATATTGCCCAATGATTTAGGATGTGCCGGTTCTTTTTCCGGCGCCTTCTGCATCAGGTTATGAAAATTATTTAAGGATGCTTCTGCTTCACGATAAGACAATAAGATATTGCCGATCTCCTGCAAAGGACCAAACACAAAAAAGGAAAAGATCTGCATGGTCACCAACTGACCGGCATCCATTCTTGTGTGAAAGATGAGCCACATTAAAATAAACAAGATCACCTGCCGTAAAGTGTTCACGAGTGTACCCTGTATAAAGCTGATACTACGGATGCGTTTTACCTTGGTCAGTTCCAGTCCGAGTATCTTATAAGTATTTTTGTTCAGCCTGCTTACTTCCTGCTGGGTAAGGCCCAGGCTTTTTACCAGTTCAATATTCCTCAATGATTCTGTAGTGGAACCTGCCAATGCGGTGGTTTGCCCTACAATTGTTTTTTGAATCACTTTGATCTTTTTGCTCAACACATTCGTGATCATGGTCAATACAAAAATACCTACCAGGTAGGCCACCGGTATGCTCCAGTGTATGAACAAAGCTGCATATACAAACACGAATATGATACCCACCAGCACACCAAAAAGTATATTGATAAAACTGGTCATGAATTTTTCAACGTCGCCCCTCACTTTGGTCAATACAGAGAGTGTTTCACCGCTGCGTTGGTCTTCAAATTCCTGGTAAGGCAGTTTCATGGCATGTTGTAAACCATCAGTAAATACTTTGGCACCGAATTTCTGTATCACCACCTGTAAAAAATAATCCTGGAAGTTCTTGGCAATACGGCTGATCATTGCCACAGTTATAGATGCTATCAGTAACCATACCACGCCATACAATATCTCGTGTTTACCCAGTTTGTTGATCCATGTTATTTTACCCCAGAAATAATCGGTATGATCCATGCTGTTTACGCCCTGGTGATAATTGGCCAGGTTGATCAACTTACCAAAAATGATTGGATCGAATAAGGAGAAGCCGATATTGATGGTAGCTAAAAGAAGCGTGAGCCCCACCAGCCATTTATGCGGTTTGAGGTATTGGAACAATATCTTCATAAAAATGATTTAGAGCAGTAAAAGGAAAACAGCAGCGCAAATATCGTACAAACTACGGCAATACTGGCAAGTTGGCAGGGGGTAATGGATAATTGATAATGAATAATTAATAATTTTCCGGAATTAGAAAGGCTCATTGAAGTTTAAACATCATTAAAATAGGGTGTGTGCCTCTGCACTATTCATTATTAATTATTTCATTATTCATTGCTTAAGCACCCCAGCCTTCACGGTCTAGGCTCCGGTATTGTATCGCTTCTGCCAAATGCTCCGGCTTAATATCTGCACTGCCTGCAAGGTCGGCAATGGTGCGGCTTACTTTTAAAATACGGTCGTAAGCACGGGCGCTCAGGTTGAGTTTTTCCATGGCTACTTTCAGCAGGTTTTGCCCAACGTTACTGATCACGCAGATCTCCTTTAACTGTTTGCTGCTCATTTGCGCATTGGCATATACGCCTGCGCTGTCCTTGTATCTTTCGGCCTGTATCTCCCTGGCCTTCACCACCCTTGCCCTTATTTTTTCGCTTTTTTCAAATTGCTGTGCCGAGGATAATTCGCTGAAAGCAACCGGTGTTACTTCCACATGCAGGTCAATACGGTCCAGCAGGGGGCCCGATATTTTATTCAGGTATTTCTGTACCGCACCGGGCGGGCAGGTGCATTCTTTTTCGGGGTGATTGAAAAAACCACAGGGGCAGGGATTCATACTCGCCACCAGCATAAAACTGGCCGGAAAATCCAGTGCCACTTTTGCCCTGCTGATAGTAACCCTTCTTTCTTCCATCGGCTGGCGCATTACCTCCAGTACGGTTCTTTTAAATTCGGGCAATTCGTCCAAAAACAACACGCCGTTATGCGCTAAAGAAATTTCGCCGGGCTGTGGGTTACCGCCACCACCCACCAATGCCACATCGCTGATAGTATGGTGTGGTGAACGGTAAGGCCTTTTGGAGATCAATGTAGCATTTTCCGGTAGCTTACCTGCAACAGAATGTATCTTGGTTGTTTCAAGCGCTTCCTGCAAACTTAAAGGAGGTAATATAGTAGGCAGTCGTTTTGCCAGCATGGTTTTACCTGCGCCCGGCGGGCCGATCAATATTGCATTATGACCACCAGCAGCTGCAATTTCCAATGCACGTTTTATATTTTCCTGGCCCTTTACATCACTAAAGTCAACTTCAAAATCGCTTTGCGCCTGTGCAAATTCTTCTCTTGTATTTACGATCGTGGGTTGCAAAGTATTTTCATCCGCAAAAAATGCTATCACTTCTTTGATATGCCCAACGCCGTAAACGTCCAGGTTATTTACCATTGCTGCTTCACGGGCATTTTGTTTGGGTACGATCAATCCTTTAAAATTTTCCTTGCGGGCCTGTATGGCAATGGGTAGTGCGCCTTTAATGGGGCGTATCTCTCCATCAAGACTCAGTTCGCCCATGATAACATACGCACTTAACTTTTCAGGATTTTCAATCTGGTCCGTAGCGCCCAAAGTTCCAATAGCGATCGGCAGGTCGAATGCAGTGCCCGTTTTTCGTATATCCGCAGGTGCCAGGTTCACCACCAGCTTGGTACGGGGCATAAAATACCGGTTGCTTTTAATAGCGCTTTCCACCCTTTGCAGGCTTTCTTTAACAGCGCTATCGGGTAGCCCGACTATATAATAATCTTTTCCCTGGTTGTTCACACTTACCTCTACCGTAATGGTAATAGCTTCAACGCCGTAAACGGCGCTGCCAAAAGTTTTAACTAACATGGAGTACTAAATTTGGGCTAATGTACGGAGGTTTTATAATTTCTCCAGCATTTCGACTACACCTTCCCGTTTTAATATCAGGTAACCGAGCCGGTCGTTACTGATGCCTTCTTTCAATTGGTAACTGAAGTACAGTTGCCCGTTTGCAACCGATGTTTCAAAATAGCGGAATTGTATGTTGTGGTATTTTTTCAGATCCTCCCCTATTTCATATAAATGCGTGGAGAGGATGAACAATGAATTATTTATTTTACGCAGTCCCTCTATCACCGTACTACTGCACTTCATAGCATCCTGTACATTGGTGCCTTTAAATAATTCGTCGATCAGTATCAGCCATTTTCTGCCATCACTGATCTTTTCAATGGTCTTCCTGATGCGCTGTACTTCATTAAAAAAATAGCTCTCGCCCTGCACGATATTGTCCACCACGTTGATGTTGCTCAGCAAGCCATCAAATACGGTCAGCTGCATTTGCTGCGCAGGCACGCCCATGCCGATATGCGCCAGGTACACTGCTACGCCGGTGGCTTTTATAAAAGTACTTTTGCCACCCATATTGGCACCGGTTAAAAACAAAAAATTCTGTTGCTGATCCAGTTTCACATCATAGGCAACAGGTGTGGGTAATAAAGGATGGTATAATTGCCTGGCCGTTATTTCCGGCACATCTGCTTCTACAAAAGAGGGAAAACTAAGGCGATGCCGGGTACAGGCAATGGCCATACTGTAATAAGCATCCAGCTTACTGTACAGCTCCATCAACTCCTGTGCCTCCTGCTTATAACGGCGTTTTAAAAAGTGCCCCAGTTTCAGTAATTCTGTTTTAGTGTAATCCTTACCGTTTGATTTGTTCAGCAAAGACTGTAATCCCGCCTTATTTACCCGTATGGTGATCTGTTCCATCAGTGTCTGCAGCATTACGGGATTATCGCCGGTGGATAATAGTTCCACCACTTTTTTCAACCCGATAAAAAAATCGGCAAAATGCTTCACCGAATACCGGATAAACGAAAAATCGGGTGAACTGAAAAGGCTGTAATAAAAACTGCTTACGGGGCCCGGGCTATGTGGTATCTCTTCAATGCCTGTTTCGTAAAATTTTTCGATCACCATAATAGTACCGTTCGAGATCAGCGTATTGCTCCACTGGTCCTGCACTTCCATCATTTTTTTGATGACCTGCTGGGTGGCCGTGATCTCTTTTATGGAACTATAGGGATTGCCTAAAAAATAACGCAACCAGTCCTTGCCCCTGATGGTACGGGTAAAATCCAGGTAATGAAAAATACTATGCTCCTCATTACTGTTAAAAATTGATAGATCGTTAAGCGTTGTTTTGTCGGCCTGCATTGTTTTTTAGTTACGAGTTAGTTTTGGTTGCGGGTTTGTTTAGTTTTGAGTTTGTTTAGTTTGTTAGCGAATCGTTCTCTCTTCGCTAACGATCAACAACCCGCAACCCGTAACCCATTCTCCTACCCCCTGTTAAATAATAAACGGCTTCCTTTCTTCGATTCATCCCATACCCCATTATCATATACAAGGTTTCCGTTCACAAAAGTTTTTTCTATAGATGCAGGAAATGTAAAATTCTCTAAAGGACTCCACCCGCATTTGTATAAAATATTTTCTTTGCTTACAGTAAAAGGCTTGTTCAGGTCCACCAGCACCAGGTCGGCATGATAACCTTCCCTGATATAACCCCTGTTCGCTATCTCAAAACAATCGGCCACTGCATGGCTCATCTTTTCCGCAATTTTTACCAATGGTATGCGGCCATCAGCATAGTGATACAGCATCATCAGCAGCGGGTGCTGCACCAGTGGCAGGCCGGCATGTGCATGTTCGTAACTGCCTTGTTTTTCTTCCCAGGTATGCGGTGCATGGTCGGTGGCAATTACATCCAGCCGGTCGTCCAGCAGGGCCTGCCACAGCGCTTCTTTATTATGGGGCGCTTTAATAGCAGGATTGCACTTTATCCTGTAGCCCAGCCTTGCATAATCATCTGCTGTAAAATGCAGGTGATGCACACATACTTCGGCAGTAATGCGTTTATCCTTTAAAGGGAGCATATTGCCAAACAACTGCAGTTCTTTTTCGGTGGAGATGTGCAGTATGTGTAAACGGCTGTTGTATTTTTTGGCAAACTGTATGGCCGTTAACGAACTTTCATAGCAGGCCTCGTCATTTCTTATCAATGGATGATCGGCAGCGCTCAACTCTCCTTTTTCTTTTTTGAGCCTTTCATAATTCATTTTAATGATGCGCTCATCTTCGCAATGCGTGGCGATCAGTACCTCGCTTTCGCGGAATATCTTATCCAATGTAGCATGGCTATCCACCAGCATATTACCGGTACTGGCGCCCATGAATATTTTTACACCGCACACATCTTTTTTATGATCGTTCATTTTAAGCACTTCATCCGCATTGCTGTTGCTTGTGCCCATAAAAAAAGAATAATTGGCCAGCGATGTCATTGCACCAATATTGTACTTTTCTTCCAGCAACTGCGGCGTTAATGCATTGGGTACTGTATTGGGCATTTCCATAAAGCTGGTAACGCCACCCGCTACTGCCGCTTTGCTTTCGGTATAAATGGTGGCCTTGTGTGTAAGGCCCGGCTCCCTGAAGTGCACCTGGTCGTCTATCACTCCCGGAAAAAGATGTTTTCCTTCGCCATTAACTTCCACCACATTGCCTTTGGCATCAATTGTGCTGTCTATTCGCTCAATAAATTGTTCGTTCGTTAAAACATCCAGCGTTTTTATTTTTCCTTCATTTACAACCTGAATGTTTTTAAAAAGGTATTTTTGCATATCTTGAAATTGAACACCTGTTAAATTAAAATATTTAAATGCAAATTATTAAAAGCTTTATCAAACTGCTGTTTTTTATTTGTCCTGCTTTTGCCGCTGCCCAATCCACTTATTTAAACCAGGGTGCAAAAGAATATCATTTTGTTGACAGGCTGGAAATTAAGCAACAAACCAATACCGATCTCAATTTCTCTACTTTGAGACCGTTCAACCGCAAATATATTGTAAGGCAGGCCGAATTTTTAGATAGTGCAAGAATGGGTTATGCCGATTCCACCGGTAAGGATAAGTACTATGAGTGGACCGACCTGGACCTTTCGCCCATTGACGAGTACAACCTGCGCAGCCTTTTAATGAACAATGCAGAATGGGTAAGCGTGCCCCGCAAGGATTTTGCAGAGCAAAAAACCACTCTTCAGAACTTTTTATAAGACCAAGGCCAATTTCATCGAGGTCAATAACAAAGATTTTTTCCTGGCAGTAAACCCGGTGCTGCAGTTTACCGAAGGTTTTGAGCAGGGCGGTAAAAAGCCCCTGTTTGTAAACAGCCGTGGTGTAATGGCCCGCGGGCTCATTGCCAAAAAACTGGGCTTCTCCACCATCATTACAGATAACCAGGAGCGTGGCCCGGTATTTTTCCAGGACCAGGTAAATAAATTCAGGGCCGTGCCCGGCGTAGGTTTTTACAAACCTTTTAAAACTAACGGTTACGACTACTTTGACGCAAGAGGGTACATTACTTTTGCAGCCGTAAAAAATTATATTGACGTGCAGTTTGGGTACGATAAGAATTTTATCGGCAACGGTTACCGCAGTTTATTTTTGAGTGACTGGGGCAACAGTAATTTATTCCTTAAACTGAATACCAAGATCTGGAAATTCAATTACCAGAACTTATTCATGGAGCTGATGCCGCAATTTAAAAAGAGCGGTGATACCCTGCTGGACAGGAAGTATGCCGCCATGCACCACCTGAGCATGAACGTGACCAAGTGGCTGAATATTGGGCTATTCGAAGGCGTTATATTCGGCCGTAAGAACCGTTTTGATTTTCAGTACCTGAACCCGATCATTTTCTACCGTCATATTGAAGGTACTGTGGGTAGTCCGGATAACGCCGTTGCCGGGCTTGATTTTAAAGCCAACATTGCACACCGGGCACAGGTTTACGGGCAATTCCTCTTGGATGAATTCATTTTATCTGAAGTAAAGAATAACCCAACCAGTTGGGTAAACAAATTTGGTATACAGGCAGGCGTAAAGTATATGGATGCCTTTGGCGTAAACAACCTGGATATACAATTGGAGATGAACCGGGTAAGGCCTTTCACTTATTCGCACAACGATACCATTGCCAACTACACCCATTACAACCAGCCACTGGCACACCCGCTGGGTGCCAACTTCCAGGAAGTACTGGCCATTGTTAACTTTCAGCCGGCCCCTAAATGGTATATTAATTTAAAAGCTATATATTATTACCAGGGCCTGGATAGCGCCGGAAAGAACTTTGGTTCCAATATTTTCAAGGATTATACCACCAGGGCCATGAATACCGGCTTCAGTATCGGCAGCGGCGCTAAAGCTACCTGCGTGAACGCCATTTTGCAATGTTCGTATGAATGGAAAGAGAACCTTTATTTCGATCTTTCATTACAATACAGGGACTATAAAATTGCGAACATAAATACCGGAAAAACCAATACCAGCCTGGTATCGGCCGGAATACGCCTGAACATGTTCAAGCGGGATTACGACTTTTAAAACAGAATTATTCCTTATTTTTGTCTCCCGAATTTCCTTGATCGGCAACTACTCAAACCTTATCTTGATAAATCATTGTGTATAAAGCAATGATGCATTGCTATTTATCAACCTTAATCAGCTTTTATGACAAGCCGAAAGTTTGCTGTTGCAATAATTTGTACCTTTTTAGCATGCCCGGTATCTTATTCGCAGAAAAAAGAAAAACTGAATTTAAACCTGGATGCGATATGGAGTGGTTTTTTTGATGAAAAGAAAAAACAGACCCACATGATGCATACTGCCAACCGCTTCACTTTTATTCAAGCGAGGCCGGAGCAGAGTCTTGAAATGATCTTTTCGCTGGACTTTGAGACCGGGAGGCTGATCGATACTGTTTTTTCCAACCAGGTAAAACAGTCGAATGATACCATACCTATTACCTTCACTTTTTTTAATGATTACGAATTTTCCCCGGATGATTCAAAGCTGCTGATCAAAACGCAGATAGAACCTTTATTCAGCAGCTCCACCAAAGAATTCAACTTTGTGTGGGATATAGAAAAAAAAGTGCTGCGGCCGGTTACTGCCGAGGGCAAACAATGGTATTCTTCCTTTTCGCCCGATAGTAAAAAACTGGCTTATGTAAGGGAAGGCAATATCTATATCAAAACGCTTGCAACAGATGCTGTGCAGCCCATTACTTTTGATGGCGCCATGGGCAATAACCTTTACGGTATGGCCGATGCATTGTATGAAACCAGTTTTGGTATGATGCAGGCTTACCAGTGGAGCCCCGACGGACAATACATTGCTTTTTTACGCTTTAATGAAAACTCTGTCCGCTCCTTTCCTATTACTTATTTCGACCGTGTTTATCCTGATGTAAACAAACAACGTTATCCCGTAGCCGGCGAAATGGTACCCGAAGTTTCGGTGTATATCTACAATATAAAAAACAAGATATTATCGTTGGTGGACCTGGGGCCGAATACCAACCAGTATATACCCGGCATCAGGTGGCAACCCGACAGTAAGGGATTATACGTTCAAAGGCTCAACAGAACGCAGACACAACTGGATGTGCTGGTGGCAGATATCAAGACCGGTCATACCCATACTGTTTTAACGGAAACAAAACCGGATTACATTAAAGTGGACCCCGACAATATCCACTTTGTGCCTACCCGTAATAGTTTTTTATGGTTGAGTGAGGACAGTGGTTATAACCAGGTATACGAAGTGAACATTGCCACTCTGCAAAAAAGAAAGATCACCAAAGGCGAATGGGATGTGTTTGAGATAAAGGCAGTGAACGAAGGCACCGGTGATATTTATTATACCGGCAACGAATCGGGTACGAGGGAGCGGCACCTGTACAAAATAAATATTGATGGCACCAAAAGAAAAAAATTAACCGATGGTGATGGATATCATGATGTACAGCTTACCAGTAACAACCGCTATTTTATTGATGAATACAGTTCGGTCAACACACCTTCATCATTGCAGATGTACAATACCGATGGCAATACCATCAATGGCAAATTATTGGAGAATAAAGAGCTGAAGGCTAAGATGAATGATTACCGGATACCTAAAGAAGAATTCATCAGCTTTACCGGCAGTAATAAAGACGACCTGAAAGGGTGGGTGATAAAACCTTATGATGCCACGAACAAAAAACTACCGGTGATCGTTTATGTATACGGTGGACAAAGCAGGCAGGAAGTACTGGATAAATGGGATGATAAAACAACCCTCACACTTCGCTACCTGGCCAACCAGGGTTATTTAGTAGCCTGTATAGATCCGCACGGCACACCCGGCCGCGGCGAAGCATTCCGCAAAGCCACTTTTAAAAAGCCCGGCGATACGGAAATGGAAGACATCATTGCTTTTAAAAATTACCTGCAGAACAATTACCGTATCGACACTTCCAATATGGCCATCATGGGCTGGAGTTACGGCGGGTACCTGTCGGCGTTAGCTGCCACTAAATATGCCGGTTTGTTTAAAGCCGAAATAGCTATAGCACCGGTAACCAACTGGCGCCTGTATCAAAATATTTATACCGAACGGTTGCTGCAAAGCCCGGGCGAAAATGCAGAAGGCTACAATAATGCATCGCCGGTAAATTTTGTGCAGAATTACCAGGAAGGTTTATTGCTGCTGCATGGTACAGCCGATGACAATGTGCATTATCAAAACAGTATGGAACTGAGTAAACTGTTGATACAATCCCGTAAACAGTTTGACCAGTTATTCTATCCAGACTATCTGCATAATATCAGCGATAACAATTCCAATTCGGCAAGGATACATTTGTTTACCAAGATCACCGAATTCTTAAAATTGCATTTAGGGAACACAGCAGCAGTGCCTGCCAGGAAATAAATTACTCAACAGTGAGTGAAAAAGTAATGGTACGGGAGTTGATCTTATCAATCACATTGGAAAATTTAAGGTTGGCATCACGGGCATGTAAATTGCCCAGGCCCCAGCCTACTTTTAATTCGGGTGTTAGTACAAAATAAGGGTAGTAAAAATGAAAGCCCAATCCCGCTTCCACACCATAATCCAGGCGGTTCAGTTTAATAAGGTTCTCGGCCTTGCGGGCACCGGCGTTTGCAGCAAGGTCATATTCTGCTTTTACGCCACCCAGCATATACACTTTAAAATTACCGATCCTGTCGCTGCTGAATTTTATCTGTATGGGCAGCGTAAGTGAAATGGATTGCACTTTTTTTATCGTTATGGAATCCTCACCACCCGGAACATCCGGGAAACGAAGGCTGTATTCAAAAGCTTTTTCAGTAAAAGTAAGGTTGAGCGGGTAAGTGCGCAGGTTAAAATGTTCGCTCAGTCTTTTATCCACCAGCCATGCCAGGTTGATACCCGTGCTGTTGATGCTTTCCACACCTGCAATACTATCCGGCTGCTGGTTCAAAAACAGCGGGTGATGCGTAAAGCTGAAGTGCGAGCGGTTGAGGCCCAGGTTGATACCAAAATGCACCGGCTTTTCATCATGATCCAACTGGTTAAGACCTTCCCTCAGCTGAGACATACTCAATAAAGGACAAAGCATTAAACCAAGTATAGTAAATACTATTTTGTACCGCAATAAATGCTGCATATTCCTAAACTGAGTGGTTTGCAATAAGTGTTTGAATATCCCAGGTTATCCAGGATCAGTGTAAAATTCTTGCCTTCAGGAAATTTTTGAATTGATTCGTCGAGATATTTATAGGCGTTGCGGTTTTTTGAGAATAATTTGCCCACATTCGGACAAATGATCTTCATGTACAAATTATACATGCTTTTTACACCCGGCATTTTGGGCTTGCTGAACTCCAGTATCACCAGTTTTCCTCCCGGTTTCAGCACCCGTCGTATCTCACTCAGCCCCTTTTCCAGGTGCTGAAAGTTACGTACCCCAAAAGCCACGGTCACCGCATCAAACGAGTTGTCTTTAAAATTTATTGTTTCGCTATCTCCATTTAACAACTCTATAGTATTTGATAATCCCGCCTTTTCTACTTTTTTACGGCCAATTTCCAGCATACCATCGCTGATATCGATGCCGGTTATTTTGGCCGGTTTCAATATACCAGATGCCATGATCGCCACATCTGCTGTACCGGTGGCCACATCCAGTATGGTTTGGGGCTTTAATGCCGCCAGTTGCCGGATAGCCTTCTTCCTCCACCTGATATCGATACCGGCGCTTAAAAAACGGTTCAGGAAATCGTAATTAAACGCTATATCATTGAACATAGACGCCACCTGCTGCTTTTTACTGCTTTCGCTGTCGCGGTACGGCACCACGGTATCATGTGCAAATTCTGTCATACTGCAAAGATAAGGAGCATCGGGGAAGCGGCAAGCCAGAAGCTGGAGGGGAAAAGCCACAAGGAGCAAGCTACAAGCCACAAGCTGCAAGGGAGCAACAAGATGACCAAACATTTTTTTGAGACCACCCTTCTCCCCTTGTGGCTTGAAGCTTGCGGCTGGCAGCTTGAAGCTTGTATCTTGTGCCCTATCTTTGCTGCATGGAGATCAAATCGGCCAAATACCTGATCAGCAGTCCCGACTACACTAAATGTCCGGCGCCCGACCGGCCCGAATATGCGTTTATAGGCCGTAGTAATGTGGGCAAATCCTCGCTCATCAATATGTTGTGCAATAACGATAAGCTGGCCAAAACCTCCTCTGCACCCGGCAAAACCCAAATGATCAATCATTTCATCATTGGTTCTGAATCGGTAAAAGAAAAAGCATCCGCTAAAAATACCGCCTGGGATGGCTGGTATATTGTTGACCTGCCCGGCTATGGCTTTGCCAAAGTAAGCCAGAGTGCCCGGAGGCGTTGGGAACAGATGATCGAGAATTACCTGCGCAAAAGAGAGAACCTCACCATGGTTTTTGTGCTCATCGACAGCAGGCATTCGCCGCAAAAAATAGACCTGGAATTTTTAGACCAGTTAAGAAAATGGGATGTGCCCTTCAGTATCATCTTTACCAAAACCGACAAAGAGAGCCAGGCCATCGTAAGCAAAAATGTAAAAGCTTTTTTTGCTGCCATGAAAAAGACCTGGCAGTTCTTACCACAACATTTTACCACCAGTGCTGTAAAAAAGCAAGGCAGGGATAAGATATTAGCGTTTATTGAAGAGACGAATAATAGAGGGGAAGAGTAAAATATAAGGGAGACAATTCCACTAACCGCAATTATCACTACGGAGTTCAGGTAAGATAAATTTGTAAACTTTTAGTTCACCACCTTATTGGCACAGCTGCTGCTGGCAAAGGCTTCGGGTTTGGCTTTAAAGGCAAAGCCCATACCCAGGATGTAACCCATTGCTTCACGAAGGGCCTCATTACTTTTGAACTGCGGGTTGGTATTAATGTCAGCATGCACTTCCATGTCAACATTATACTTTGTAAACAGGTTGCACAGTTCATAAGCGATCTCGATGCTTTTGGCAACTTCCACCAGCATACGTTCTTTAATACTGTACTTGTGCAATGTTTTTTCGTTGTGAATGAACATAAAGCCGCCATGGCCTTCACGCAAAAAAACAATTACAGTGGCAAACTCGGTTTCCCTGCCTTTTACCTGGCTGTCGGTACCAATACAAACTTTTAGATGAAAGCCATTGTCTGTTTCTCTTTTAATGGCCTGCTCAACAGCATTCTTGATGGGAAGTTGGATGGGGTCTCCGTTAAATTTTCTCCATAACATAAAAATGGGTTTTTTAAAGTTACGGAAAAAAACAATGCCCCCAACCCCCTGAAGGGGGCTTGGTAACAGAATAATAACTTACGCAGCTTTCATTTAAGTGAAAGCTTGATCTTTGGTTACTGAAAAGAGTATTAGGATCTTGCTATTTTCAAAAGCCCCCTTTAGGGGGTTGGGGGTACTAAAAAGGGCCAGCCCCTAACGCTGACCCTTAACTTACACATGAATCTACCTTACTGTTTTATAATGCGTTCTGTCTGACGATAATTGTTACTGAATATTTGTATGATGTATATACCACCGGGTGCATTGCTGATGTTAACATTATTAAAACCTGTTACACCAGTACCCTTTGTTATGATACGGCCGTTGATGTCATTCAACTGGTATTGGTACGGTGCGGGAGCGTTAATAATAATTTCTTTCTGTATAAACGTTGATACGCCAAATTTATTATCTGCAGCGCCGCTTATTCCTTTTAAAAATATAGTATTGGAATACACAGTTTGACCAATAGAGGAAGTAACTTTTAAGCGGTAATACAATGGGCTGTTCTTCAATGGTTCGTAAGAATATTTTTTATTACCGGTCACGGTGGCAATATCTTTAAAATTCATAGCGTCTGCAGATGCCTGCAGCACTACCGACTTTATTGGCTCGTCGGAAACGATGTTCCATGCAAGATTGTGTTGCTCATTATCTGTATTACCCGTAAGTGATACATCATGTATCGGTAAGGCCTGTGCACCACTTAAAGTGTAAGAACCAAGACTTCCATACTCGCCGATATTTGTATTGCCGGTACCATCCAGCCGGATATAATAGGTACCACTGTTCAAAATGGTATCTACCACCACACTCATAGTGGTGCTGGGGTCGTAAGTTCTTATCACACTGCCTGCACCATTGATCAGCTCAAGCTTGATATCCAGGTTGGCGCCTATATAATTGGAGCCTACATTAAAAGGCACTGCTGCCAGGTAAAATGCGCCTGCCTGCGGCATTACAAACCTAAAGGCATCTTTATCTGTATTCGTTGTAATAATGCCACTGATGGAAAAATTACCCGGTGTGAATGTGGTAGTGGATGCATTCAGCGTTTCTGTATAATCATCCGTACGGTAAGTAAAACCATTGCCGGTGGTAATGATAGAAAGATTGTCCTGGAAATTGGTACAGCCATAAGGGGTAGGTCCGTTGTTCCAGTTGCTCATGTTCTTGTAATAACTATTGCCCATGATCGGCGCCCAGCCCGTTTCGCCGCCGCCGGTACCACTGTTATACGGTTCTACCGGTGTTACACAATCGCTGCCGTATTTTGACTGGTGCGATAAACCTACGGTATGACCGCTTTCATGCGAGCAGCACTCACCTACCATTTTAGGACTATTAGGGCCCAGCCTGTCGCAGAATACGAAGCCCGGTGTATCATCTCCCCATGTAAAGGAGCCTACATAAGAGATACCACCCACACCCGGCCACCAGCCGCTGGTAGGGGTAACTATAATGCGTATACGCTTTGTAAGCGGTGCTGCTAAAAAAACAGTGGAGTCTGTTGTGATATTGATACTAAAGGGACGATAATCTTCTGCAACGCGGTAAAACGCTTCTGTGATCTGTGCATCCGTCATACCCGATGGTGCACAATTAAGCGGTGCGCCATTGTTCCACACCGTGCTGTTTACGTAGTGACCGTCAAAATCTAAAAATATGGTGGCTGGTGCAGCAGGATAACTGCTCAGCAGCGGAACTGCGAAGGATGACTTTGCAAAAGCCAGTGCAGTAAATAAAATAAGGTATAGTTTTTTCATAGGTTTGGATATCAGTGTGTAAGGTTATTGGATATTGCTTTAAGGCTGGCTGCAGTCCTGTATCACTCTGCCGGTCTCTATTTTTAAAAACTGGTAATTGCCCTGCGCATCCTGCTTCAATTCGTAGCCATCAAAATATTTGGTGTTGATGATGCGGCCCACATAATTAACAGTTCCGTTCTCAGTTATTTTCGATAAAACAAATATGGCACCATCATAAGCAGCAGATCGTATCACCACGCTTTGCAGGTTGGCATATTTTACCACATTACTTGTAACCACGCCATCAAAAGAAAAATTATCAGAAAATCTTAATCCTGCATTTTGATTGGCAGCGATAGAAAAAACCTTGCCCAGTTCGGCATTGGTACAACTGATCTTATCTGGAAAACTGCTGAAGAGTTTGGGCTTGCTGCTGTTTTGTGCTTTTGCGGTAGTACACATAATTGTAAGCAGCAACAGGTATGTGCAGTAGATAGGGTATTTCATATGTCTGGATTTTTTTGAAAAGTTGCCGGGGCAGCTTATCAATAAATCCAGAACGGGGATGATTTTTATTTATTTTATTTCAACGCTTTGGCGGCGCTTTTTAGAATTTTTTCTACAGACTATGTAGGCCGTTTTAGTACTGCCCGGTGCTTAATAAAACAAGGGTGCAGGCTTCCTGTGGTAATATATTATTTTTTTGTGCCAGCTCTGCCAGTTCATCATTTTCGGCGCCGGGGTTAAAGATGATGCGTTTGGGGTGAAGGGATAAAATATAATCGTAATATTCTTTTTGCCGCTGGGGATTTAAATACAATGTAACAGTATCAATACCTTCAAACACTTTCTTTTCTGTTTCGATAACAGTATTACCGATCTTTCCGGCCTTTGCGCCCAATGCCACTACAGGGTGTTCTTTTGCCATCAACCTGTTAACAGCAAGATTACTGTACCGGGCCGGATTTTCGGATGCGCCTATTACTAATGTTTTCTTTGCCATAATTATAAAAACCTTCTTCTTACATCGGGTGAGGGTATCATGCACTGATCTTTTACGCCAAACCATTTATAACGGTTCTTTGCCACCAGGTTATATACAGCATCCCTTATAAACCTGGGAACAATGATAAATCCATAACACAAAGGCCATAAGCCGCTTAAATACCTGCATACACGCAATGCAGCAGTTGAACGGGAATACACTTTGCCATCTTCAATGAACATGAACGATTTCATATTCATATCATCGAAGGGAAGATTATATTGCCGTGTATACAAACGTCCCTTTTCAGATTGTATCGGGGCAAACTGTATCTGTGCCTTCTTATCTCTTTTAATAACGAAGTTTACGGCTCCGTTACAAAAATTACACACACCATCAAATAATATCAAGGGTTGCTGTTTCATTGCTATTGCAAAGTTACGTTTCTATACCGGTTATGCCTTTGCAGAGTTATTAACCTTTGAGTATATCTTTCAAAGCATCTTCAAGCAATGGATATTTAAATTGATAACCATATTGCTGCAGGCGTTCCGGTATCACCCAGCGGCTTTTCAACACCAGTTCTGTTTCCGTTTTTATTAAAACGGCGCCCATTTTAAGCAACCATACCGGCATAGGTAAACCTACCGGCATTTTCATTAGCTGCCTGAACAAACGCATTAAGGTCGTGTTATGAACCGGGTTGGGTGCGCAGGTATTAAAAACGCCATTCAGTTCTTTATGCTGCTGTATAAAAATTATAATACCAAACAGGTCGTCAATATGCAGCCAGCTGAATTTTTGTTTGCCGCTACCCTGCTTACCTCCTGCGCCAAAACGCACCAGGTTTTTAATGGGTGGCACCACACCACCACCCTTGCCCAGCACAATGGCCATGCGCAAAGCCACCTGTCTTGTTGCCTGTAATTGAAAGGCAAAAAAAGTTTTTTCCCAGTTCACCGCCACGTTCACCGAAAATCCTTTGCCGATCTCGCCGGTGCTTTCTGTCATTGGCCGGTCTTCGGCATGGCGGTAGATAGTAGCGGTGCTGGAATTGATCCACAATGCAGGAGGATTTTTGCATTGCAGCACTGCTTCACCCAATTGCTGCGTGGTGTTGATCCTAGAATCGTAGATCTCTTTTTTGTTTTGCTCATTGTACCTGCAGTCAACCGATTTGCCGGCAAGATTGATGAGCATTGCAGCATTTTCCAATGCTGCAATAATGGCTGCAGGTTTATCCCACTGAACATGATGCGCCTGCCGTGAGATAATGATAGTATCGTATCCCAATGCAGCGAATTTTTCTGAAAGGTACTTGCCGGTAAAACCGGTGCCTCCTGCAATAACAATTTTTGGTTTCATAGTCAGACAATAAAAATTAAAATGATAAGGCGGTATAAAACCCAGGTGTACGAAATAAAAACGGGCAATAAAAGTTGTTGTACTATTTTTTTATGCTGCCAGAACATGACCCATACCACGGCAAAAAAATAAACGATATTGATCAGGTCAGTGCAGGGATCAAAATGATTTACAATAATTACCGGCCACAGCAAAATGCCGCCCATTAAAGAAACCAGCAGCATATAGAAATAATAGTCCAGTTTGGTTTTCCACGTTCTTTTGTAAATGAATGGATATTGAAAGAACAACATGCCGGTAACCATGCACAGCTCGAACAACCAGTTGTATTTAATGGAAAGCAGGTGTTGAATGAGAAGTGCATAACGGCTGAGTGTGAAAGCAACTGCGATAATACTTAAAAGCATTACAATTATTTTAAGATATGCAGAGCGTTGATACATTATGGTTTATTTTGAAGATATCCCGTTAGGTTTGATACAAACAATACAACAAAGATGAGGGAAAAAGCCACAAACATAATATTCATCAATACCGTTCCTATTTTGAAGATCTTCTTTGGCGGTATCTGGTACATTGGATAGTAAGCAAACTGTGTGATCAGTTTTCCTGTCCAGTAAGCTGCAATTAATCCCGTTAATGCAGTTGCAAGCGAAGTTTGATTTTGCAGATCACTTACAAACAGAATCGAAATTAATCCGAAAGAAAAATTCAATCCTTGTATATAACGGCCATAGGTCTTCGCTATTTCCTGGTTAAGTGGTTTTAGTTTTTTTACATCGTTGTACCAGTCAAATACGGCATGGCGTACATAAGGATAAATAATTGCTGTAAATATCTGGCCTGCTGCAGCCAGTATGATCAGCCAGGTAGGAATGATAATTTTCATACAGTTGTTTTTTATTTTAAAAGATCTAGTGGACGTTGCATTTTTACATATACTTCATCATAACAAAGCCAGGTATAAAATATGGCCATAACAGGTGCGGCAAACAATAAAACGATGAGGACTAAATAAAGAATTGCTGTAAAGATGATACCCGCCCCCGCCAGGATAAAGATTGTAAAAACTGTAAAATGATAGTTGCGTCTTTTGGTACCGGCTTCACAAAACCATTTATTAAAATAATGAACCAACATACTGATCACCTGCCAGCCACCTACTACAAAATACCCTGTTAAAAAATACTCGTCCTGCCGGCAACAACCATAAATTACAAAGCTGAATATCAGTATCATGCTTATCCAGACATCTATTGTTTTAAACTGTTTCATAACTGTATATTTTATAATTTCAGAAAAAATTGAAAATATGTACCCAAATAAAAGCTGCTTTCGCAGCTTGTTCACAAGGTCTGACGCCCCCGTCTGACCTTGTGAAAATTTATTTAAAGAACTTCAATAAGCTTCCCAAAAACCAGTTCTCATCAGCCTTTATCATCACATCCAGCATTTTATCTGCCTGCCCACCAAATTTTTTGATGCCGGCTACGGTATCCAAAAACTGTTTGGTCTCTTTATCTTTTTTATCGCCATCCACTTTTTCAAGTTGCCCCAGTAATTTCAGCATGGGGTCCAGTTCCCTTTTCTTTCTTTCTTTAATGATCTGGGTGGCTACCTTCCAGATATCTTTTTCGGCGGTAAAGAATTCCTTGCGTTCGCCGGGTATCAATACCCTGTCTACCAGTCCCCAATCCACCAGGTCACGGGTATTCATATTCACGTTACCGCGGCTGATGTTGAGTTGTTCCATGATATCATCCTGAGTAATGGGGTCGGGACTGATGAGCAGGAGTGCATGTATCTGCGCCATAGTACGGTTGATGCCCCAATGTGTACCAAAGGCCCCCCAACTGCTGATGAACTGTGCTTTTGCTTCGGTCAATTTCATGATAGCATATTTACAGTACAAAGATAGTTCAATTATTGAATTTTCAAAACTTTTTGAAAATTAATTTAGACAACTTTATTAACCTGCTTTGTTTTGAATATAAAAAAGGCAATTACAGTCCCGATAAATGCACCGAAGATGACGGCATAGTGGAAGTAAGTTTCGTTTAAGGGGTATATTATTTTTTCCGGGAGGTTTGTCATTACTGCTTCCCTGCTGAATATCCGATATATATTGAAAATCAATGCAAGGATAATGAAAGCCACAATCACAAGGGCGGAATATATCCTTTTCCCCGGGTAGCTTATCTTACCGGTTGACCATGTTGCAAACATAAAAAAAGGGACCAATGCAATGCTGCCATTCAGCATTAAAGTTTGCAGGAACATAGTATTAACATTGCTTACCTGGAAAACCAAATGGCTGTTATCAAAAAAAGATAACAGGTAACTTAAAATCTCGTTTGTGATGAAGGAACAAACAATAAAGATCAATACCGATGCTATACTGCAAAATAAAATGGTACGCTTCATAATTTATCACTCAAGATAATAAACCCTCACAAATTCAGCTCATAAAAAAAGCGTTAGCTTTTACGCTAACGCTTTCAATTATATTCAAACCCTTATTCACTTGCGGCCTTCACTCACGTCTCACGATTACCACACGGTTCAGGTCGCTTGGAGCGCCCCGACCCTTAGGCTAACATGGTAACAGGGTTCTCTAAGTATTTCTTTAATGTTTGTAAGAAAGCAGCACCTACAGCCCCATCCACAACGCGGTGGTCGCAAGCCAAGGTTACTTTCATGATATTACCCGGAACGACCTGGTTGTTTTTAACAACCGGTACCTGTTTGATAGCACCTACCGATAAGATGCAGGCATCCGGTGTATTGATAATAGATGTGAACTGATCGATACCAAACATACCCAAATTAGATACGGTAAAGGTATTGCCACTCATATCCATCGGCGATAGTTTCTTTGATTTTGCTTTGCCCGAAAAATCTTTCACATCTGCAGATATCTGCGACATGGTTTTATTATCGGCAAAACGAACCACCGGAACAACAAGTCCATCTTCAACAGCCATGGCAACACCAACGTGTACATGATGGTTTACAATGATCTTATCGCCTCTCCAGGATGCATTACACATCGGGTGTTTTTTAAGCGCTACTGCACAGGCTTTTACAACCATATCATTGAACGATACTTTTGCAGGTGCAGCTATATCATTGATACTTGCCCTGGCTGCAATAGCATTATCCATATCGATCTCGATCGTTAAAAAGATATGCAATGCGTTGAATTGACTTTCCGTCAAACGCCTAACGATCGTCTTCCTGATATTGGTGATCTCTATTTCGTCGAAGCTTTCTACACCTGCAACATAATTGGATGGTGCAACAGAACTGGTTTTAGCAGCAGTTGCAGCCGGCGCTGCAGCGGGAACATATCCGTCCACATCTTTCTTGGTGATCCTTCCACCATCGCCACTGCCGGTTATTTTGCTGATATCAAATCCTTTTTCTGCGGCTAATTTTTTAGCCAATGGAGAAGCTTTTACCCTGCCATTAGTGGCAGCCACCGGTTCTGCTGCTGTAATAGTTTCCGGCGCAGTTGGAGCTGTTGCGGGTGTTTCGGCAGTTGCTACAGGTTGTGCACCAGCATTGGCACCGCTTTTTTCGGCGGCCACATAAGCGCTTACATCCGTACCTGCTTTACCAACAATAGCTATGATCTGGTTTATTTTTGCAGCTTTACCGGCTTCCACACCTACATAAAGCAAAGTACCTTCTTCATAACCCACCACTTCCATGGTAGCTTTATCGGTTTCCACATCAGCCAGCACATCATCCGATTTTACAAAATCGCCTACTTTTTTATTCCATGATACGATCTTTCCTTCCGTCATGGTATCACTCAGCAAAGGCATGCGTATTTCTTTGGCGCCTGCCGGCAGGGCCACTTTGGTTGTATTTGCTGCGGGTGCAACTGGTGCGGCAGCAGGTGCTGATGCTACAGGGGCCGCTGCCGGTGCAGCTTTGGCGCCACCATCTCCATCCAGCAAGCCTTTATAATCTTCACCTTCCTTGCCCACTATTGCAATGATCTGGTTGATCTTGGCGGCTTCGCCGGCCGGTACACCAATGTATAAAAGAGTACCGTCTGCATAACCCACCACTTCCATCGTAGCTTTATCTGTTTCCACATCTGCAAGCACATCGTCGCTTTTTACTTTGTCGCCTACCTTTTTATTCCACGTTACTATTTTCCCTTCGGTCATAGTATCGCTTAAAAGCGGCATGCGTATCACTTCTGCCATATATTAACTATTTCTGATTTTTTAAATTGAGGTTCGAAATTAATGCAAATTGGGGAAAAGAAATAAAAAGTTACGGGTTACGGGTTAGTTTTGTTTTTGGATGATTTGCAGTGAATAAACATATAAGAATAAAACAAACTAAAATAATCGGTTAACCCGTAACCCGCAACAAAAACCAACCCGTAATTTTTTAATAATCCAGCTCCAGTTTCAGCCGGTCTTTTAATTCCTTCACCATTGGGTATTCTTCTATTATCCGCAGGTATTGTTCCCTTGAAGTAAGCGTTTTTTCCACGGGCGCCTGGGTATATTCTTTCTCTACAATGATCACGGTGTACACCAGTTGCTTATTGCAGAAATGTGATTGCAGGTGTTCCACCAGTCCTGCCCTTTCCTGCTCAATGAATTTTTGCTGGATATTATTTTCTGTAACGATCTCGATGCTGTTGCTGTCTTTGATATTCAGCGTGGCCATTTTAAAATTGGTAACGGCAGAATGGTTCTTTCTTTCCACCAGTTTTTCTATAAATAAGCCCCAGGCCACATACAGTTCTTCTTCTGTTATTTCTTTGGCAGTGCTGCCGCTGTTCTTATGCAGTTCCGATACCTGCTGGCGGATCTTTGCCAGCGATGCAATGCCCGCTTTGGGCTGTGCAGGCTCATTAGTGGTGGCAGGAGGTGTTGCACTGGTGGTGCGACTGGTCTTTTTTACCGGTTCGCTTTCAATTACCAGTTTTGCTTCTACGGGAGCGGTAGTTTTTGCCGGTTGCTGTACGGCTTGCATCTCTTCCTTCAGCCTTACCGGCGCCACCGCCCTGAAGGCTACAGGTTTTGCTGCATCAACCAGTTTTTTTTTACTTAAGCCGGCCCCGTCATTGCTTACCAGTTCTACCGCCTGCTGCAGGTAGCTGAGTTTGATCAGCGTCAGTTCCACCAGTAATCTTTTATTGCGGGCCTGTTTATAATTGATCTCTGCTTCTGTCACCAGGTTCAGGGCGCCTATCAGCCAGCCCGCATTGATCTTTTGTGCGGCCTGTAAATATTTCTGTTTAAAATCTTCTGCCACTTCTAATAAGATAGCCGCTTTTGTATCCTTGCTTACCAGTATATTCCGGATGAACTCTGCAAAGCCTTCGAGCACGGTATCTCCTTCAAAACCCTTGCGGTTAATTTCATCGTACAACAGCATGGCATTGCTCATATCCTGCTGCTGCATATAATCGAGGAACTTAAAATAATAATCTTCATCCAGTATATTCAGGTGTTCCAGCGTATTGGCATAATTCAGTTCGCCATTGGTAAAGCTTACTATCTTATCCAGTATGCTTAAGGAATCCCGCATGCAGCCCTCGCTTTTTTGCGCAATGATGTGCAGGGCGGCTTTGTCTGCTTTTATTTCTTCTTTATCACAGATCTCCTGTAAGTGCTCTACCGTATCGTTATTGGTGATCCTTTTAAAATCAAATATCTGGCAGCGGCTTAAAATAGTGGGCAGTATCTTATGCTTTTCGGTGGTGGCCAAGATAAAAATGGCATAAGGCGGTGGTTCTTCCAGTGTTTTCAAAAAAGCATTGAATGCCGATGCGCTTAACATGTGCACCTCGTCCACAATATACACTTTGTATTTACCGGCCTGTGGCGCAAAGCGTACCTGCTCCACCAGGCTCCGGATATCATCCACCGAGTTGTTGCTGGCAGCATCCAGTTCGTGAATATTCAACGAGGTACCGGCGTCAAAAGATACACAGCTGTTACAGGTATTGCAGGCTTCGCCATCCTTGGTCTGGTTCTCGCAATTGATGGTCTTTGCCAGTATCCTTGCACAGGTGGTTTTACCCACACCCCTGGGTCCGCAAAATAAAAATGCATGGGCTAGCTGGTTATTTTTGATGGCGTTTTTTAAAGTAGTGGTTATATGCGACTGCCCCACCACTGTAGAAAAGTTTTGCGGCCTGTATTTACGTGCTGAAACGATGAATTTATCCATTTACCCCAACCCCTAAAGGGGCTTTAAAGATTAAAATAATTTGAACACTGCAATTTAATAAGAGTTTACTGCTTTTGTGTAAAAGGTTTTGCAAACACTATTATGTCCGTCAATAATTGCTCCCCTTTAGGGGATGGGGGTACAATCTCAAATTAATATCGGGTGCCTTTTGAATTCCTTATTCCTGTCGAAAAGATAGCGGTAAGTGGCCAGGTTGCGGCTACGGAAAGTTTCACCAAAGTTCTCCGCCACATTCACCATTTTGGGGTTAAAATCACCTATCCACTGCATCTCATATTCCGTATAAGGCCTCGATGGTACCTGTATGATCTTACCACATTCTCCTATCAAATATGCGTCCACACCTTTTCCCTGCCATTCAGGCACAATACCAAATACCAGGCCGGTGAATTTTTTGGCGGGGTTGAATTTTTGCAGCAGCAGGAATTTTATTTTCTGTAACAGTCCAAACTTGCCATTCATTCTTTTAAAATAATGGTTCAGATCAGGCAGGTTAATGAACATGGCAATAGGCTCGTGATTATAGTAAGCAAAATAAACAATGCGCTCATCCATCACCGGCTTCATCTTTTTAAAAGTGAGCAGCACCTGTTCTTTATTCAGTTCTTTTAAACCACCGTGGCCCGCCCATGCTTTATTGTAGATAATGCTGAAATCCTGTGCAAATTTTTCCAGCTGATTTTTTTTGATGGTCGAAAAACTAAACGCTTTATCGGCTTCTATAATGGCGTGCCGCTGCACAATTTTGGGCAGTAATGGTTTTATGGGATCAAATCCAAAACAAACCTGGTTAAAGAAAAGCCTGAAACCATAATTCTCAAAAAGGGTAACATAATAAGGCAGGTTGTAGTTCATGCAATACAGGGGCGGGTTAAAGCCTTCTGTAACCATGCCCCACCAGCGGTCGCGTTCGCCAAAATTGATCGGGCCGTCCATGGCTTCCATACCTTTTTGCTGCAACCAATGCTTAACGGTATCCAGTAAAAGATCGGCGGCGGCCTGGTCGTTGATGCATTCAAAAAAACCGATCCCTCCCACAGGCACATCATCTCCCTTGTTCTTGTATTTTTTATTGGTAAAGGCTGCAATACGGCCAATCAGTTTGCCATTATCATCTTTCAGTATCCACCTTTCGGCTTCTCCAAAACGATAGGCTTTGTTCTTTTCTTTACAAAAAACATCATCAATGTCTTTGTCCAGCGGGCGTATCCAGTTGGATTCGTTCTTGTAGATCTCCACTGCTGTAAGTAAAAACTGGCGGGCTGTAAGCTGGTCCGTTACCTGGGTTAATTGCATAGCGGCAAAAATAGGTATTTCACCATTCGAAAAATCCCTGTCCTGTTCAGGCCATAAAAAACACAGGCCACCGGGTTATCCGGCGGCCTTACCACTCTTCACGCCTGAACTATTTTGACTTTAGCCTTATCGCCACACGGCGGTTCTGGGCCTGTCCTTCTTTTGTTTCGTTGCTGGCAATGGGCCACTGGCTGCCATAACCTTCGGCACCTACAATACTTTCGGCCGGGGCGCCCAGTTTAGTGATGATCGCTGCCACTGCAGTTGCCCTTTTTTGCGACAGGGGCACATTTACAGCATCAGAACCCGTATTATCAGTATAGCCACCAAACTTAAACCTGGCCAATGGGTAAGCTTTTGCTATGGCCACCATGTTCTTCAGTTGCCCCATCGATTCGTCGGTAAGTTCGGTGCCGCCTTTTTTAAAGTGCACATTGGTAAATTCAAACCAGGTACCTTTTACGGTATCGGGTATTGCTTTTTCGTCTTTTAAAAAATTGATCAGTTTATACTCTGTACTGTTTTTTCCTACCGTTAAATTGGTGCCGTTGGGCAGTTCCAGCACAGCCAGGTCGCCATCATCATAATACCAGTCGCCGGTAAGCGAATCCAGTTTGCCGGTTATTGTAGCCGTTTTATTATCTTTTACTTCGTTGCTGTTTTCATTCGTTTTTACAGAAAGGCTGTCATTACCATCTGCGGCTGCCGTATCTGTATTGTTACAACCTTTGCTAAACAACAGCCATGCCAGCAAACCCAGCCCCGCCAGCAAAAACAGGGGCAGCAGTATATTTAATGTAAATGGTGATTTTTTTTCTTTTTCATTGCTGTAATGAACAGTATGGGACCTTTCTGCACCTGTATCGCTGGTTTTTGCTTGAAGACTGCCCAGGATATTGCCAACATTGAACCCTGCAGGCATCGCAGTTGTTACATTATTCTTCTGGCTGCTTAATAATGTTGCCGGTGTGCTGCCATCGGTGGTATGCCTGCCCAGTAAACCCAGTACCGCAGGCAATGCCATACTTAATAAAGAGGCGCCCGAAGATTGCCTGATACCGGCAAAATTGGATACCAGGGAAATGAGTCCATCTGTTTTATCACCAAAAAAATTATGCAGCAGGCCGGCGGCTTTTTGCAGCATATTGCCGTTCTCGTTCCCCAAAAAACTACTAAGGTTATACGATGTCAGTGAGTTATGTTGTTCATTTACCCAATGATTTACTGTATTGGCGCCTTCCTGTGTGGAAGCTTTATGGATCAGTCCGCTTACAATGGTAGGTACTATCCCGCTGATAGCTTTGTTGATCCCGCTCTCACTTTCTCCCAGGTAGGCGCTCGCCTTATTCACCAGTTCGGGGGTAAAAAGGGCTTTGGCTGCATCAATTAAATTGAATGACATGTTTGTTAGTTTTAAGTTGTTAATAAGCTTTAGATTGATACAGCGGCAAATGGGTTGCACACCGGTAAAAAATAGCCAGAAAATGCGCCCCGGGCGGCGTGTGGATCCGAACCTCCCACACCAACATTTCGCCATTAATCAAAAGCTACCGTAAATTCACTATCTTGAAGGTTAGATTTGCATTATGGGTAAAACGAACATAAGATACTGGCTGTGCCAGGTTTTGGGTTGGGGAATATTTGGCCTTATCCATATTTATTTTAACCTCGGTGTTTTCAGGGAGCAGTTTGCACAACACGGCGGGCAGGATGAATACCTGATCAGCCTGGGCATTTACCTCGTTTCGGGTATCATCTGTACCCATATCCTGCGAACCGTAATAAAAAATACCAACTGGTTAAAGTTCTCTTTAAATAAGATCTGGCTTGTTTTTATCATCAGCATCGGGGCAACCGGCCTGTTATTGTTTTATGGCGGTAATGCTATTGAGCACAACACGCCTTATTCTTTTGATAAGTATATCCAGAACAATAAACTGGAAAGGGCCAAAAAAGCCGAAGCCAATGCAGGGCTGGATAAGGTCGCTTATTACAGTAGCTCCCCCGTCAGGGATTCCCTGAGCCTTAAAGCCATTTCGGATATTAAAAAGAATACCGGCTGGTACCGCAACAGCCAGGGTGTATGGAAATACCAGGATAAAGGCGATCAACTGGGCATTTATCAAAACCTGTTGCTGATAGCCCTTTGGTTTTTGATCTACGTGGTGTATCATTATGTAGATAAGAACAGGAAAGACCAGCTGGACCGCCTGAAACTGGAAAGCAGCATTAAAGAATTGGAATTAAAGACCATCAAATCTCATATCAATCCTCACTTTATCTTTAATTCTTTGAACAGCATACGGGCCCTGGTGGATGAAAATCCGGAACGGGCACGAACGGCCATTACCGAGCTGAGTAATATACTGCGCAGCAGCATGAAGGCAGAAAAGGCCGAGACCGTGTCGTTGCAGAAAGAACTGGATATTGTAAAGGATTACCTGGCATTGGAGCACATGCGTTTTGAAGAAAGGCTGAATGTGGAAATGGATATTGACCAGGATACACTGGGCCAGCAGGTGCCACCGATGATGCTGCAAACGCTGGTGGAAAATTCCATCAAGCACGGCATCAGCAAACTGGTGAATGGTGGCGTGGTACGCATTGTGGCCGATTTTAAAGGCGATAACCTGGAACTGCTGGTACAGAACACCGGTCAGTTGAATGGTAACCTGAATGGCGATGGCTTTGGTATCAAAAGCACGCAGGACAGGCTGAACCTGATGTACCAGGGCAAAGCACATTTTGAAATAAAGAATATAAACAGCAATATGGTGGAAAGCAAGGTTACCATGCCTGTTTCCTTATAACAGTTTCTATTGAATATAAAGCAACACAACTATGCAAAAGGCCGTAATTATTGATGATGAACGTTTGGCAAGAAATGAACTGAAAAAACTGTTACTGGAATTTCCCGAAATTGAAGTGGTGGGTGAAGCGGCCAATGCTGCCGAAGGACTGGAAAAGATAGAGAACCTTTCTCCCGATCTTATTTTCCTGGATATACAGATGCCCGGCAAAACCGGTTTTGATATGCTGACCGAACTGGAAAAAGCGCCGCATGTTATTTTTACCACCGCTTACGATGAATATGCTTTAAAGGCATTTGAAGTGAATGCACTGGATTACCTGATGAAACCGGTAGAGCCTAAACGCCTGGCCGATGCCCTGCAAAAATTACAACAGGCCGAAGAAAAAGAACTGGCAGCTACTATGGCCGGTATCAACCGTGGTATACTCACTGAAGCCGACCAGGTATTTGTAAAAGATGGCGAACGCTGCTGGTTTGTAAAACTGGGCGAAGTGCGTCTATTCGAGAGCGTTGGTAACTACGCCAAAGTATTCTTCGGACCTAATAAGCCGCTGATCTTAAAATCGCTGAATGCACTGGAAGAAAGACTGGATGAAAAAGTTTTTTTCCGCGCCAACCGCAAGCATATTGTTAACCTGCGCATGATAGAAAAAATAGAACCTTATTTTAACGGCGGTCTTTTACTGGAGCTGCACGGCGGCGAAAAAATAGAAGTAAGCCGTAGGCAGGCGGTTAAGTTTAAAGAAATGATGAGTCTTTGATAATTAATAAAATGAATAATTAAACCTTTCTAATGAAGAAAATATTGTTAACTATTTGCGCAGGCTCTATCGGCCTGCTTTCTTTTGCACAAAAAATTGATAAGGTCATTAATGCCGCGGAAGTGGAGCGTATAGAAAAAGTACTTTCATCGGATGATATGCAGGGCCGCAAAACCTTTACACCGGGTATTGACAAAGCTGCAGATTTTATTGCAGCCGAATTTGCCAAAAGCAAGCTGGCTTTCTTTGGCGATAGTAAAACTTATTTCCAGGAATTTATAATGACCAAGGCCAAAGCGGTGGATGTAAGCGGTACGCTGGATAGTGAACCACTTACTGCAGCCAATATTGCTGCCAATACCACTTCGGCGGAGATCAATATCACTTCATTGCAGGATTACCAGGTAGTGGTAGTAAAAAAAGAGGATGATTTTTCAAAAGTGGTGTTCCCGGTTTTTGACCTGGAAAAAAATGTGATCGTATTAGTTGATACTGCGCATACCAGGCGTTTTAAAGGTATGCAGCGCTTTGCAGGCAATGCCAAATTCAAATCGGCTGTATCGCAGGTATTTATTTTAACCGGCAATCTTAATCCTGCTGCCATTAACCTGCATATTAAAAATGAACTGACCGAACAACATTTGAAGAATGTAGTGGGTGTGTTACCGGGCAAAAGCAAAAAAGATGAATACGTGGTGTTCAGCGGACATTATGATCATTTGGGTATCGGCAAAGCTGATAAGAACCAGGACAGCATTTTTAATGGCGCCAACGACGATGCTGCAGGAACTACTGCAGTAATGATGCTGGCAAAATATTTCAGTGCACAAAAAGAAAAAAATGAGCGCACGATTATATTCGTTGCTTTTACTGCCGAAGAGATCGGTGGTTTTGGCAGCCGTTATTTCAGCAAGCAATTAACTGCCGATAAAGTGGTGGCCATGTTCAATATTGAAATGATCGGTACACAAAGCAAATGGGGTTACAACAGTGCTTATATTACGGGGTATGAAAAAAGCGATATGGGAAAAATATTACAGAACAACCTCGCCGGTTCTAAATTTCATTTTGAACCTGACCCCTATCCCAAACAGAATTTATTTTACCGCAGCGACAATGCCACACTGGCCGAGCTGGGCGTGCCGGCACATACCATCTCCACTGCTAAAATGGAAGAAGCGCCGAATGATGAACCTAATTATCACAAACAAAGCGATGATATCAGCACACTGGATATGAACAATATGGCGGAGATCATAAAAGCGGTGGCTATCAGCAGCACTTCCATTATCAACGGAAAAGATACACCGAGCAGGGTTGCAAAGCTGCAATAAGCAGTTAAGGATTTTACTTTATAAAACAGTATATAATACCAGCCTCAACAGGGCTGGTATTATTCTGTTAAGGAACTGCATTGTATGCTGTAGCCGGTATTATCGATCTTGTTTTTATATACCCGCTTTTTATAATCGCTGGTATATAAAATGGCAGAGTCTTTTGTATTGCATTTGATAGCAATGATATCACCGTAATAAAATTGCCTTTCTTTCGATATCTGCCAGGGCTCGCCTTTACTGTAAGCTACCAACGAATCCGCGTGCACATTAAAGCCTACATTCTTGATCTCGTAATATTTGCCATCTTTTTTTTCAGGCGCCAGGTCCACCAGTTTTAAAACCGGGCCTTCCACGTGCACAATATTTTTCAGCATACAGTGACCCGTACCCGAAAATTCTTTTATACTGATCCCGTCAAATTTACCTTCGCCCAGGTTATCTGTGCATACCGCCTGTCGCAGTGCTGTTTTAGAGATAACAAAACTGTCTTTGATGCCGTACTTGAATTCCATACCGGCAATATCATCTTCGGAATTGTAATTATCCTGTTCCTCCCGTACATTGCTTACGATGCCTTTACTTTCTCCATCCTTATATTGCGCAGATATTCTTGCAACGGTAAGTTCATCATTGTGTACGCTCAAAACTTTCAGCGGCACTTTATTATAATCGTAATAATTATTGCCCGGCTGCTTTACCTGCAGTAACAGGTAATCGCCGGCCCGGGTATTTTTGATCCTGTCTGTAAGTGATGTTGCAGCTGCTGCATAGCTTTCTTTGGCTTCCTTTTTCCAGTTGTATTCATGTACCTTTTCGCTTATGCTGAAGATGATCATTCCGCCAATGATCAGTAAAGGCCCTGTCCATGCCCATAAAGAAGTGCGGATAGGATACCGCTGTTCCAATTGCGCTTCAATATCAGCAGGACAATGGTATAATTTACCATCCGGTTTTTTAATCACCCAGAACTTGCCCAGGGGAATAAAAGGTATCCAGAAAAGGTGTCCGTATTTTTGTCTTAATTCAAAAGTATAGCCCGTAAGTTCCCTGTTAAACATTCCTATTTCTTCAGGTGGTACGGCTTTTAAGCGAAAGTTGTTGTGGCCCCAAACGATGGTCATGTACAGATTATTTTACTGCAATAAAGAGCAATTCTTTTTATTCTGCAAATGTTTTTTAGTATATCTTTCGCCCCAAAAACCACCTTATGACAAAAAAACTACTTCCCTTGTTGTGTATCATTGTTTTAGCCAGTTGTTCTTCCGATCCTGTAAAAGTGGTGATCGATAAAAAAGATCTTGCTACCGGTAAGATCACCATTGATGGTAAAGAGCAATACAATTTTAAAGATTCTGTAATTACAGTAACACTAAAGCCCGGCAAGCACAGTTTTGTTTTAAACAACGATCCTGTAAAAGATTTTACTGTAGGTGAAAAAGGAGGATTACTGAACCTGGACAACCAGGAATATGTTGCCTACGAAATTGAATATGCCGAGCAAAGCAGCGAAAAGAAATTCAGCCTGAATTCGATGACGGTAAAAGCTATGGTCCTGATCGATTCATTCATCATTTTACCCAAAGGAGCTTTTGGCAGGCAATCCGATTCTTCTATCCGTAACCTGCTGCCCAAATTAAAGGAGGCAAAGAACGGGAATTATTATTTCAGTATGAGCCCCAATGGCAACGATTATGATGTGAATGAATCCATACATGGGGTGAAAAAATTCGGCAAGGATAAATTGTATATTGAAAGGTTCTGGGATTATTCCCTGGGAGAAAAGATACCCGAATCACTTACCATCACCACGCAAAAAAACGCGATCTCCTTCGGTGCCAGTTCCACCACCCGTACATCTATCATTCATGCGCCGTTATTTTCTTTAATGGCAAGGCTTTCCCCTGATGAATACCTGGTAAAAACCATTGCGGAAATAGAAGCAGGTAAGCAGGATAAAGAAGAGGAAGCGGTGAGAGAAAAAAGCCAGATGAAATTTTAAATAAAAAATATTCATAAAAAATATCCCGGCATGCCGGGGTGTTTTTTTAAATCTAGCTCTGGGCTGGCAATAGCAACAATTATTTTATTACGATCTTTTGCGTATATACTTCTCCGTTACCCGTTACCTGCAACAAGTAAATACCGGGCGTTATACCCTGCAGGTTAAGTGGCAGTGTATTACTGTTTGCGGCAGTTTCGTATTGTTTACTGAACACCGGCTGCCCCAGGTTATTGACGAGTTTTACCGTTACAACACCCCTGATAGTGGTTTGCAAAGTAAATACGCCTTTACCGGGATTGGGATATACCTGCATCAATTTAGTAGCGCTTTCTGCAGGCGGGGGAACTATAACCGCAGCGCAGTTTTTTTGCTTATCGCCATATATGGCAATGCCGTGAATATTGATACCCTGCAGCGTAGGCGCTGCAAGAAAAGAATCCACTACCATACCGCTGGCAATATCAAATTTGTACATGGGGCCGTAACCGGCAAGACCACCCGCCCAAAAACTTTTACCATCCGGAGTGGCTGCGATACCAAAAAAGCCGCAGAGATTGGCAGGAGCATAAGACCGAACAATTGCGCCTGCTTTATTCAGCCTGAACAATTTATTATCGGCACTCGCCACCACCATACCGCTATCGGGTAAAAGCCGCATACCAAAAAGCCAGTTAGGAGTATTAGGTACTTCTGCATAATTGGGTAACTGTTGCCGGGTGGCCACATTATACCGTTTTACTCGTTCTTTAAGATTGGTATAATAGATAATGCTGTCATTGCAGTCCATTTCCACCCACTCCGGGCCGTACACAAAGCCATCGCTTGATATAGTAAAATGATCGGTTATGGCTGTACCTGCCGGGTTTATTTTTACTATCACCGGGCTCCACAGGTCGCCCACGTAAGCATTGCCTTTACTGTCGAATGTAATAGAAGTGGGGGTTCCCTGGTAAGCAGATATATCAATTGTACCCGCCACAGTGCCATCCGTATTGATAATTCTTATGCCATTGGGGCTGCCGGGGGTAAGGTTGGAGTTGGTGACCCATAATTGCCCCGTTAAAGGATGGATGCGCAGGCCCGTGCCATTGCCATTGCCTGCATCACCCGTGTTGATGTTTTTAATAAGTACACCATGCGCATCACGCCATTGAATGATGCCGCTGCCCTGCCCTAAAAAAATATCGCCGCTTTCAAAATGCGTGTGTTGCGCCATGGAGGCGGCGCAGCAAAAAAACAACAGGTATATTAAGTTGAGTAAAGGTCTTATCATGCAGTAGTGCTTGGGTGAACGATCAGGACATTAAATTAAGAAAAACTCTGCAAATAATGCAAGGCCCGGTGCACAGTTTATTTCATTCTTTTAAGATATTGTATATTTTGCAGGGTATTAAATATTGCTATCATGAAAACAGTTTTAGATACTGCAACAAGAGCAGAACTGATCAGCAGGATCAGTTCTTTAACCGATGAGCATAAAGCCCAATGGGGTAAGATGAATGTGTACCAGATGTCCATTCATTGTATACTGTGCGATGATATGTTTTGGGGCAACCTGGCAGTAAAACGTGTCTTTATCGGCCGCCTGATAGGAAGGATGCTGCTGCGTAATGCACTGAAAGAAAATGCTGATTTTGGTAAGGGTGCGCCCACCAGTCCACTGTTACTAACCACCTCAAAAAGTGGTGATATAGAGGAGCAGAAAAAAATATGGATCAGCAAAGTGGGAGAATATGCGCATTATGATAATCATCATTTTGTGCATCCTTTCTTCGGGCCTATGACTTTGGAACAGATCGGCATATTTGCCTATAAGCATACGGATCATCATTTAAGGCAATTCGGCGCTTAATGGGTCGGGACGCTCAAGCGGCCTGAACCATTTTACGCCTTCACCGGCACACTGTGCACCGCTGCGGCCATCTCCTTTATCAGGTGAGGATCTTTTTCTATCGCATTACCTACCACGATCACATCAGCGCCGGCCTTGCAGTTAAGGTAGGCTTTTTCAGGTTCAATAATGCCGCCGCCGATTATTAAAGGCACTTCTATAGACCTGGAAACCTTGGCGATCATATCTTCCGTAATGGCACGTTTGGCGCCGCTGCCGGCATCCATATAAATAAGCTTCATGCCCAGCATTTCGCCGGCCATGGCTGTGCACATGGCAATTTCGTTCTTATCGGCCGGTATGGGAGTTGCGTTGCTGATATACGATACCGTTGTGGGCGCACCGCCATCGATCACCATATAGCCCGTTGGCATCACTTCCAGCCCGCTTTTTTTAACCACGGGTGCACTGATCACATGCTGACCGATCAGCAGGTCGGCATTACGGCCACTGATAAGGGAAAGATATAATAAAGCATCTGCATATTTGCTTACCTGGTTAGGACTGCCGGGGAATAAAATAGTGGGGATGCTGCACTGTTTTTTGATCAGTTGCAGGCATTCGTCCAGGTAGCTGGAGATGACAAGACTGCCGCCAACAAAAAAATAATCCACGCCGGCATTTACTGAAAGCTGGATCAGCTGTTCCATATTATGGTCATTGACCTTATCGGGGTCAATGAGTACAGCAAAAGATTTTTTGCCCAGGTGTTTTCGTTCGGTTAATGAATTATAGATGCCTTTGGTCATGCCCTGTCTGATTGATTGCAAAAATGTAAAAAAAATCTGTCTTACCGAAATAATAGACGTAAATAAGCCGCCGATGGATGCAATTTCCTTCTTTTTATTGGTAAATTTGTGATAATGACCGATATATCTCCGGAGATCAAATTTAAAACAGCCCGTAGTGGTGGCAAGGGCGGCCAGAATGTTAACAAGGTGGAAACCATGGTGGAAGGCTATTGGCAGGTAGATTCGTCTACCCTCTTCACACCCGAACAAAAAGAACAGGTTAAGTTAAAATTAAATAACAGGATCAATGCGGAAGGCTTTTTGCTGGTAAAGAGCCAGACCGAAAGAAGCCAGCTGGGTAATAAAGAGGCAGTGGTTAAAAAAATGAACGAACTGGTGAACAAGGCCCTTATTGTACCTAAAAAAAGAAAAGCCACCCAGCCTTCCAAGGCAGCCAAAGAAAAAAGAATAGAATTTAAAAAGAAAGTGGGCACCTTAAAAGATTTCAGAAAAAAGATAACGCCTGATAAATGGTAAGCGCAGCAATAAAAAGATTATCCGTATCAGCGGCTGCCCTTTTTATCGTTATTATCTGCAGCAGCAGTAAAGATCTTACCCGCAATAAAAAGAATACCGGACCGGTAAAGATCAGTTTTGTACACTCCGTAAAAACATTACCACTGGTGCTGGACAGTATGGAATACAGCAATCCTTTCAATGAAACTTATCGTGTCAGCAGTTTAAAATATTATATCAGTAATATTGTCATCAACAGCAATAAGCAATCCTTTAAAGAACCGGAAAGTTATCATTTGATAGATGCAGCCGACAGCAGCAGCTGGCAGTTTGGTTTTGATGTTGTGGAGAATGATTACAGCAGCATCAGTTTTATGATCGGTGTGGACAGTATTAAAAATGTAAGCGGCGCACAAACAGGCGCACTCGATCCCCTGCATGGCATGTTCTGGACCTGGAACAGCGGTTATATTTTTTTCAAGCTGGAAGGACATTCCCCCGTATCCAATATGTTCAATAAAAAAATCGAGTACCATATCGGCGGGTTTTCAGGTGCCAATAATGCTTTGCGGACCGTAACGCTGCAATTTCCGGCCGGTAGTTTATTACAGGTAAAAAAAGGAAAAGAAACGGAACTGGTCATCAACGCAGATATCGATCAGCTCTGGCAGGCAACCAGCAATCTGCAGATCGCCACCACGCCTGCGACCATGACGCCGGGGCCATTATCCATTAAGATCGCCGATAATTACAGCCGCATGTTCACCATAAAAGAAGTGATCAACCACTAAAATGAAAAGTAAGGTCATCATAGGATTATTGCTGTTCGTGTGTACATCATTTCTGTTCATTGCCGCATCAAAAAAAGAAGCCGATCCTTTTAAACCCACTTATATCAAACTGGAAATTCCCAAAGGTTGGCCCAAGCCTGCCAAAGATATTTTTGCCAGCAATCCCTTAACAGAAGAAGGATTTCAGCTCGGTAAAAAATTATTTTATGATGGCCGCCTGAGCAAGGATGGCAATTTTGCCTGCGCCAGTTGCCACCAGCAGTTTGCAGCATTTGCCACCTACGATCATGATTTCAGTCATGGCTTTAATAATTCCTTCACCAGCCGCAATGCACCCGCACTCTTTAACCTGGCCTGGATGCCGCTGCTGCATTGGGATGGCGGTATCAATCATATAGAAGTGCAGCCACTGGCGCCTTTAACAGCGCACAATGAAATGGCGGAGAATATCGACAGTGTTTTAAAGAAATTACGTAAAGACACGGCCTACCCGAAAATGTTCAAAGCAGCATTTGGCACAACCGTTATCAACAGCCAGCGTATGTTGAAAGCGTTGGCGCAGTTTACCGGCTCCATCATCAGCAGTAACAGTAAATACGATAAAGTGCAGCGGGGCGAAGCAAAATTTACACCCGCCGAGGAGAAAGGATATGCTTTTTTTAAAACTAATTGCGCCGGCTGCCATGCCGAACCATTGTTCACCGATAATTCTTTCCGTAATAATGGACTTGATCTCAATCCCACCATCAACGATATCGGCCGCATGAAGATCACGAGCGATAAAAAGGATTCTTTAAAATTCAAAGTGCCCAGCCTGCGCAATGTAGCGGTCACATTTCCATATATGCACGATGGCAGGTTCAACAGTATCGGCCAGGTGCTCGATCATTATACCAAGGGCATCAACATCAATCAACCTACACTGGATACGGCATTAAAAAAGCGTATCGCTATCAGCAATACGCAAAAGAATGAACTGATGTATTTTTTATATACACTTACTGATACAGTATTGACGAAAAGTCCGCGGTATGCACCACAGTAGTTATCAACTTCTGCGTTTACCCCTCAATGTATCCAGTATCTGTTTTTGTTTTACTATTTCTGCCTGCTGGCTGGCCTGGTCTTTTTTATTGTCTTCAATATCTTTTTCCAGGTTCTTTTTCTTTTTTTCAAGATTGGCAGCGTCATCCACAAGCCCGGTAAATTTTTTATCCGCTTTTTTAACCGCATCTTCCTGCGCTACTATCTGCTGCTCCAGGTCGTACGCGGCAATGGTGTTGCGGATACTGTCCATATAATCCTTTGCATTGTTGATCACACGGCTGTCGCTGCTGTCGCTTACAAAGCTGTCATAACCTTTCGTGATCATTAAAGTAAGGGTGGAACTTTCTTTGTCTTTACGGCTCTTGCGGTCGGCCAAAAAATACAGGTCGTACAGGTCGTTGCCCAATGCCGGCAGGTGTACGCCTTTATATACGGTATATCCTTTGCTGTCTTTTCCTTTGTAGCCCATTTTTTGCATGGTATCTTCAATAGCGTCCCGGATGGTCTTTTCAGGAAAAGGCAGTTCGGCTATCACGGCCTGGCGGTTAATTTTCTGGTATTCTACTGTTCCTGTACGGCTTTGGGCGTTGGCAGCAGTAAATAAAGCAATGGTAAAAAGCAGCGTAAAAAGATATTTCATAGATGTTTTGTTTAATGCAAAGATAGATTTTGTAACCAAACAGTTGCAAGCACTATTTTAAAGTAATTTAAAATTATACAAGTAAATTTGAAGGTAAAATAAAAAACTATTGAGCAATATCAAAAAATTAGCCGGGCAAACCATGTGGTATGGCGTAAGTTCTATTGCTGCAAGGTTTTTAAATTACCTGGTTACACCTTACCTCACCAATGTATTGTCGCCGGCCGATTATGGCAAAATGAGCCTGGTATATTCCGTGCTGCCGTTTTTGAATGTATTATTTACCTACGGTATGGAAACAGCCTATTTCCGTTTTTCCAATAACGAACAGGACAGGGAAAAGATCTACAATACCACAGCCACTTCCATCATCATCAGTACTTTTTTACTGGGGCTCACCTTATTGCTGTTCCATCACCAGCTGGCCAGCTTTGCAGGCATTGGCGATTATCCCGAGCTGATACGGATGAGCATATTTATCATCATGATAGATACCTTCGGCATCATTCCATTTGCCAAACTAAGGCACGATGGCAGGCCCGTAAAGTATGCTATGGCAAAGATCAGTGGCATACTGGCTTATCTTTTCTTTACCTATGTTTTTTTATCTATCGGGTATGTTGCGGTAAAAAAAGATCCCACTTCCTTCTGGAGCCATTTTGTGGATGCAAAGAACAATCCCGTTTATTATATCGTGGTGGCCAACCTGATACAGGCCGTGGTAACCCTGGCATTTTTATATAAAGAAGTACTGGCCATCCGTTTTAAATTAGACAAAGATCTCTGGCGAAGGATCATGGTATATTCTATGCCATTGATCATTGTGGGCATGGGTGGTGTAATCAACGAAACCATGGACCGGATCATGCTGAAATGGTGGGTGCCCGGCGATGAGAAATTTAAAGAAACACAGGTGGCTATTTACAGCGCCTGTTATAAATTATCCATCCTCATCAGTTTATTTGTACAGGCATTCCGTATGGGTGCTGAACCATTCTTTTTTAAACAAGCCGGTTCCGAAAACCCGCAGCGCACTTATGCAAGGGTGATGAAATTTTTTGTGATCGTGATCAGTGTGATGTTCTTAGTAGTGTCGCTCTACCTGCCCATCTGGAAATATTTTATCGCTGAAAAATTATGGGATGGATTAAAAGTGGTGCCCATTCTTTTGCTGGCCAATATGTTCCTCGGTATTTATTATAATTTATCTATCTGGTTCAAACTGGGGCATAAAACTTCGGCAGGTGCATACATCACACTTACCGGTGCAGCCATCACTATTATCATTAACTATATTTTTATTAAACACTATAGTTACATGGCCTGTGCATGGGCCACTTTTTTCTGTTACGGAAGCATGATGGTAATATCATTTGTATGGGGGCAGAAAGAATACCGGGTGCCTTATCCCTGGAAAAAACTGGTGGCGTACATGGTAATTGCAGTGCTGTTATTTTTTGTGCACAAAGTCATTACAACATATATCAGCAATTACTGGGCAGCCATGGGCATCGCTTCTGTTTTGTTACTGGCCTATCTTTGGTTCATCGGCCAGGTAGAAAAGAAAGAACTGGTAAAGCTGCCGGTGGTTGGAAAATACTTTAAAGCAACGTGAGACGTGAATCGTGAGACGTGAGAAGGAAAGGAAAGCTCTTCATTTACCAGGACCTACTCACGACTCACCACTGACGACTCACGCTTCACGCCTCACGATCATGCGTAAACTCCTACAATACCTCCTCAAACGCCCCCTCACCTGGATGGCCAATACCCTCAGCGCCAAACCGGAGAAAGCTGCTGTATTCAAATCGCTGAGTAAATTATATAACAACATTAAAAAAAACGGCAAAAGAGTTTGCAGCCGCGATATTGATATCACCCAAGATAAATTCATCATCTTCAGCGATCAGCATAAGGGCAGCCGCGACAGCGCAGATGATTTTGCCAACAATGAAAATAATTATTTAAAAGCGCTGGACTATTACAAACAACAGCAGTTCTCTTTTATCAATATGGGCGATAGCGAAGAACTGTGGAAATATAAACCCGAACAGGTATTGCCCAACAACGAAAAAGTATTTGCAGCCGAAGCCGCTTTTCAACCCAATAATTATTTTAAAACATTCGGCAACCACGACCTGATCTGGAAAAACAAACTGGATATCAACCGTTATCTAACCCCTTATTTTGCAATGCCGCTGCCGGTGTACGAAGGCATTATTTTAAAAACTATTGTCAACGGGCAAACGCTGCATATATTCTGCACCCATGGCCACCAGGGCGATAAAATGAGTGATAACAATGCATTCAGCACCTGGATTGTAGCGCATATCTGGACGCCCCTGCAACGTTACCTGCGCATCAATGTAAACACACCCAGTAAAGATGATGCGTTGTTGAACAAGCATAATAAACTGATGCATCAATGGAGCAGTAACCGAAAAAATGTATTATTGATCACCGGGCATACGCACAAGCCCGTATTTGCATCGGGTAAATATTCCAGCCACCCCTCTAATAATATTGAACGGGATGCCAACGATAAATTAAAACCCTCTTACTTTAATACCGGCTGCTGCTGTTTCAGCGATGGGGATATAACCAGTATAGAGATAGAAGCAGGTTATATACGGCTGGTAAAATGGCACGAAGAAGAGAACAAAGCTTCGGTAAGACAGGTGTTGGAGGAAGTACGCTTTGAAGTATTGATGAATGATTTGGATTAGATCTTTTCCAGTTCATGCCTGGTCAATTCCCCTTCCGTATCGCCGGTATTGAGTGTGGTGGCAGGTTCAAACAACATGATGGAAACTTCTTCTGCAGCAACCGGCCGGTGTTCCACTCCCTTCGGTACGATCAAAAATTCATTTTCATCTATCGTCACCGTTTTATCCCTGAACTCCATATTAAAGCTTCCCTTCAGCACATAAAACAACTCATCTTCGTTATCATGCTTGTGCCACACAAACTCCCCTTTAAATTTCACCAGCTTAACATGCTGACCGTTCAGCTCCCCTACGATCCTAGGGTTAAAATGATCGCTGAATAGAGAAAGTTTATCGGCAACATTTACTTTTTCCATTGCTTATAATTTATTTTCAAAACAATTCTCTGCGTAAACCTCCTGTTCTCTTTTTCTCTGTCCAATCCCAAGGATTCCTACGGAAAGGACTCCTTCGGAGCGGTGAACTTAATCATCATCTTCCACTTCACTTTTCTTCACAAACGCAGCCCTTCTCGGCGCCGGCATCACACTGTGCAAACCTTTAACCCCCCTCCATATCACTTCACTGAATTCCAGGTCAGGAATACGGTCTTCCTTACTGAAATCAAAACCTTCCGATTGTTGCGACAATTCATTAAAAGCTGTATTCTTATCAGTAAGATTAACATTCGAAGGCAGGGATGCAAATGCGCTAAGATCCTGCTTTGCAGTAAAACAACGCCACAGCGGTGTGGCTGCAGCATCGTACTGGCTCATGGGCGCTACACCCAATATCAGTTCAATCGTGCGCAATACGCCACTGGTGCTGTACGCCGTATGATCTACAAAATTCCTTTTTACATTCGGGCCGATCACATAAGCAGGGCTGCGGTGTGCATCCACATGGTCGGGGCCATTCTGTGCATCATCTTCCAGTATAAACACAACACTTTCGTTCCACACCTTGCTCTTGCTTAAATATTCAATGAACATGCCCACGGCCAGGTCATTATCAGCAACATGCGCAAAAGGAGTTGGTTTGCCTCTCTTCACCCCTTCCGTATGATCATTACCAAAGCGCAGCGTGGTCAGTTGCGGTAAAGCACTGGCAGCCACCAGCGAATCAAAATCGTGTTGCCATTGTCCAAACCTAACGGTATCACGTACACTCAGATCCCAACCGGTATAAGAAGTGGACACATGGCCTTTTAAACTGGGGATATTGGGTTTGCCATCATCGGCAAATTCACCATACGTGCGGTAACTAACACCTGCTCTTTTGCAGGCATCCCATATAAAACCGCCTTTATTGTTGGCGATCTTGCGGGTGCCTTCTGCATCATATGTACCGCCACGACCGCCATAACTGGTAACCCAGTTCTTTTCCAGGTAATCTGTAGCATAAGCGCCCATGCTCCAGTTATGCCCATCAGCACTTACTTCTCCATCTACGTAAAAATTATCCAGCAACACAAATTCCTTGGCCAGCTTGTGCTGGTTAGGTGTTATCTTTTCTCCAAATAAAACTAATGAAGTATCACCATTGCCTTCCTTTACATCGCCCAGCACCTGGTCGTAAGTGCGGTTTTCCTTTATTACATAGAACACATATTTTATGGGCGACTTATCTCCGATCCTTTGCGGAATGGGGTTCCCATCTTCGCCTTTCGACATGGTTTCTTTCTCTTTGGTATAAGGCGTGTTCTTATACACCTGCTGCGAATAAACACTCAATTCTTTTTCCGAAGGCATATCAATGATGCTCATCGTGCCCTTCATTAAACCACCGATATATTGATTATCGCTTGCATCGCCACCCTGGTAAGTTACTTTACGCTTTACCGGTTGCGGACCTCGTGGATTGGCAAATGAAGAAAAGCCCTTGCCATTGGTAACAAATATTTTTTTACCGATCACTTTTACACAAGTGGGATACCAGCCCACCGGTATAAAACCTTTGGAAGTGCTGGTGCCCGGTTTAGCTACATCAAACACAGCTAAGCAATTATTATCCGCATTGGCAATGAACAAAGTTTTTTCATCGCTGCTAAGCGCCAAACCATTGGTGGTGCTGCCCTGCGGCGCATCGGGATATAAAGAAGCGGTCAAAGTTTCAATCACTTTTTGCTGTTTGGTATCAATGATAGATACTGCATTATCCAGCGCATTCGCTACAAATAAATAACTGCCTTTTTTGTTCAGGCACAATTCGTTGGGATGTTCACCGGTGTTGATAGAAGCAGTGATCTTTCTTTCAACCGTATTAAAGATGGAGATCTTTTTATCGCCCCAGATAGAAATATACAGTTGCTTTTTATCAGGAGATAATAAACAGGTATACGCTTCCGCATCCAGTGGCACCTGTTGCACAATCGATTTATCCGTAAGATTGATAATGTAAAGCGAATTATTATCTTTTGTAACTACGTACAGTAAATGTTTGGCGTCATCAATATCAATACCTGCGGGAGAAATTTTATTGGGCCATTTCTTTCCCAGCGTAATGCTGTCTTTCAGCAACAATTTGCCATCTTCCACTGCATATTGCAATATCCAGTTATCATTACCACCACCGGCAAACAAATATTTTTCATCGCTGCTGAACTTTAAACCCAACCAGCTTTTTTTAATTTCAATATTGTCCAGCACCTGTTCTGTTTTGGTGTTGATCAGTTGCAAAGTTTGTTTACCCTGGCCATTATTGGTAACGGCCATTAATTTTTTTGAGCTGCTCACCGCCATATTCAGTGGCAGATCGCCCAGGGGTAAACTTCTTCCGGCAGGAGATAAGGACCAGCCATTGGGCAGCGTCAGTTCTTTTTGTGCATGCGTAACAGCAGCAATAAAAATAAACAAAGAGGAGAAAGCAAATATTTTCCGCATCGGTATACAATTAAACGGCGAAGTTAACAAATGCAGCAAACAACATGCCTGCCCCAATATTAACTTGATGTTAAGCGATATATTTCCGCCTTCGGCGAAAATCTTTTAGCCACGGATTACACGGATTTTCACGGATGAATTTGTACTATAAATAATACTATTGCAAATCTAAAAAGACAAATCCGTGAAAATCCGTGTAATCCGTGGCCCAATATAGAGCGCAGCTCAATACTTCTTACTTAAATCATAGATGATCTTTTTCTCCCCATCATTCAGCAACGGCAAACTATCCTGCTGCACAAAATGAAGTTTAAAGGCTTTAATGGCCGCCATGGTATCCCTGGTATCGTAGCCGATGATACGCAAAGATTGCATCGCATTAAAATTGGCAGGCAAATTCACATGCGCCGTATCGTACCAGTAACCAAAACCATTCTGCGCCAGCAACTGCCAGGGAAAATATTTATTAGGATCCACTTTTCTTTTCGGCGCAATATCAGAGTGGCCGATAAAATTCGCTACGGGAATATTATTATCCTTCTTTAGTTTTTTCAGTAGTATCAATAGGCTATTGATCTGTGCATCCGTAAAAGGCTCAAAACCGTTGTTATCGATCTCGATACCGATGCTGCTGCTGTTCACATCAGTAAGATTGCCCCATTTGCTGTTGCCCGCATGCCAGGCCCTTAAATAATCGTTCAGCATATGATGGATGGTGCCGTCTTTACAGATAACATAATGAGCACTTACCTGTGTGCGCTGCAGGGTAAAAGTTCTTAAAGTACTGTCGCAGGCATTTTGTGCTGTATGATGAATGATAACAAAGTTCGGTTTACGCATACCAAAGTTGGTGGTGCCCACCCATTGGGTTGCGTTCATGGCGCTATCAATGGTGTTGGGTTGCTGGCGCAATTGCTTTGCAAAATTCTTTACCTGTTTTTTATACAGTTTATTACTGGCAGCATATTTATTGTTACTGCAACTATTGGTCAATAGAATAATTAAAACCGAGGTTATTATTTTGATCTTCATATCAATTTATAAACATGAAAGTTACTGCAAAAAACCTTCCAGCATTTACCCACAATAAAAAAGCTGCCCACCGGGCAGCCCATTATCAATTATTCATTAATAAATTATTCATTACAAAGTCGCCATATCTATCACAAATCGGTACTTCACATCCCCCGCCAGCATTCTTTCATAAGCCTTATTGATATCTTTCATGGCAATTACTTCCACATCGCTTACAATATTATGTGCGGCGCAAAAGTCCAGCATTTCCTGTGTTTCGCCCAGGCCGCCAATTAAAGAACCCGCCAGGCTTTTTCTGCCAAATATCAAATTGAAAGCAGGCACTTGTGCCGGTGATGGCGGAATGCCTACACAAACCATCACACCATTGGTGCGCAGCAGGTTCAAATAAAAACTGTACTCGTGTTCTGCTGAAACCGTATCCAAAATAAAATCGAAATAACCCGTCACTGCTTTTACCTGTTCTTCATCACTGGTCAGTACAAAGCGGTGTGCACCCAGTCGTTTAGCATCTGCTTCTTTTGATGGTGAGTGGCTCAGCATCGTTACTTCAGCACCCATTGCAACAGCAAGCTTCACGCCCATGTGTCCCAAACCGCCAAGTCCTAATATTCCTACTTTTTGTCCCTTACCTACTTTCCAGTGGCGCAGTGGTGAATAGGTAGTGATGCCTGCGCACAGCAACGGCGCCACACCATCCAAAGGTTGTTTATCATCAATATGCAACACAAAATCCTCGTGGCACAAGATCGATTTGCTGTAACCACCATAAGTGATACCGCTTCCATCTCTTTCCTGGCCGTTGTAAGAGAACACGGGGCCATCACTGCAATATTGCTCCAGCCCATCTTTGCAATTATCGCATTCTTTACAGCTGTCTACCAGGCAACCGACACCGGCCACATCTCCTACTTTGAACTTTTTTACATGACTGCCCACTGCAGTTACCTTACCAACAATTTCATGACCGGGCACAACAGGAAACACCGTCATACCCCATTCATTTTTTGCAAAGTGCAGATCGCTGTGGCAAACGCCACAGTATAAAATTTCTATTTGAACATCGTGCGGCTTGGGATCTCTCCTGGTGATCGTCCATGGCGCCAGCGGACTGCTGTCGCTTTGTGCAGCGTAAGATTTAACTGATGGCATAAGTTTATATTTGTTTAGTTTCAAAACAAATATAAACTTAAATAGCCGTCACTATTAAAGAGGGGAATTATTATTCTGTGATTTTTTTCGCCTGCATGTTTCCTCTTCCTTCCGATACGGAGTGCAGCGTCATCACAAACAGCATCAGGAACAAAGGGATTGCAGGAACCAGCACCATTACAGAAGCCAGTGCATTGGTGCCCATATTAATTTTCAGCGCCAGTGCAGCAAAAAGATAGATAGCACCGAAGAAAGAAAGTGGGTTCAGCCTTACTTTAATTTCGCTGGCGATCCAGAAAAGAATAACCAGCATTTCTGCCGCCCAGCATATCCAGAAGATGTTTTGCAGATCCATAGTAGTAAGTGTTATTGGTAAGTGATGTGTTTGTTACTATAAAACAACTCAATTTATTTTAGTTAGCGAAAGCCTATTGAGCCAGCGGCGTTTTTGAGTTTTTAAACGGTTCGGCCCTTTTTTCCTGTACCCGCTTTAGAGCATGGCACAAATCCTTTATTATCAATTATCCTGTGCCGACGCTTTCCTGTAATGAAAAGTCTTTACCGGGTCCAGCGGGTGTGGCCCTTCAAAACCATCATCGCTCAGCTGCAGTTTAAAATCGCTGAAAAGCACTTCCATAATAGCAGGTTCAAATTTGAATTCAAAATAATTGTGCGTGGTATCAGGTACGGTAAACACAAAAGTTTTTTCGGGGCACCATTCAAAAAGTAAAATAATACTATCGGCCGCAGTGGCTTTAAAACTGATCATGCCATTTTTATCTGCAGAAGCCTGTTCGGCAGCATCGCCTTTTTTCACTACGGCATGCACCAGTCTTTTTAAAAGTTCATTGGGTTCATTGATGCGGATAGTGATACCATTGCCCGCTTGTTTTTTAGATTGCAGCAAGGTAAAATCAGTCGTTTGTTTTTTATTGCTGTTAAAGATGATGGTATTGCCTTCCTGTTTCCAACTGCCACCACCTTCGCGGTCGAGTGCACCGTACGAAAAGAAAAAATTAAAACTGCTGTCCTCGTTCAGTTTAAAACCCGAAGCGGTTTCCATCACGCCCTGTAAATAGTATTCGCCTGTAACCGGCATTGTTTTAGTTTGTGCCTGCATGTTCATTGTAATTAAGATTGAATAGATAAATAATAATTGCTTTTTCATTTTCCTTGTTAGGGATGCAAAGCAAATAAAATTTACTGCAGGCAAAAGCACAGATTAGTGTACGGCAGTTATAAATCAATGAAAGGTTTTCACCCCGGTCGGTGGAGACACCGACCGGGGAAGATATCTTATCAGGCAGTGGCATTCTATTATTTCTTCACTGCCAAAGATTACGTTACTGTACCTGTCCCCCACCAGTACCTGTGTAAGGCGCCTCTTTTGCTGCGGTCACGCCAAAGGCGTGATTCGAAAAATTCGCCCCCGGCGAAAATTTTTCGAAAGCGGCAAAAGTAGCGCCGACACAGGTACGCAGCCCCGCCGGCTGTGGAGGCGAAAGTAACAGTCCAAAAAGTTGTTTAAAAAAAGAGAAAGACCCAGGTCGGTGTCTCACCGACCGGAATGCTGCTGTTCGGTGGAGATACCGACCAGGGCTGTAACCTCACGATATCATCTTATGCTTAATGATCTCCATCAGGTCAGCCTTATAATTCTCACCAATAAGAATTTCTGCCGTAACACTTTTTAAAAGGATCATATTACCCTCAATACCGGTAATACGACTGATAGGAATGATAAAAGATTTATGCACCCGGATAAATTGCTTGGCAGGAAGATGGTTTATAAGATCTTTTAAATTAGTATATACCAATGTTTTTTTGCCGCCAATAAAAATGGCCACATAATTTTTCATGCCCTCGATATATTCAATATCCGCCAGGTTGATCTTTAATAATTTGCCCTTCGATTCCGTCTTCACAAAAATATAATCCGCCTCATTGCTGGTATCCGGTTCTGCCACAGCAGGTTTATCATTGATCAGCTTCACGGCCTTTTGCACGGCCGTTAAAAAACGGGGAAAGCGCACGGGCTTCAATAAATAATCCACTACCTCCAGTTCAAAACCCTCAATGGCAAATTCGCTGTAGGCCGTGGTCAATATTACTTTGGCCTTACCATTGATGGCTTTGATAAAATCAATGCCCGATAATTCCGGCATCTGTATATCTAAAAAAACGAGGTCGATATTTTCCGTGATAACGGTTTGCAAAGCCTCCACCGGGTTGGTGGTGCTGCTCACCAGTTCCAAAAAATTGGTTTGCCCGATATAATGTTTCATGATATCAATGGCATGCTGTTCATCATCAACAACTAAACAACGTATCATAATGTATCAATGGTTAATTCGGTGGTATAAAATTCCGCTTCATCTTTTATCAGCAGGGTATAATTGCTGCCATAGGCAAAATCCAGCCGGTTACGGATATTATCCAGTCCCAGGCCCGTGGAAATTTCCTTTGGCCCGCTCTTCTTCCGGTTGCGGCAGTAAAAAAATAAGCGTTTATGCTCTACTGATAGTTTAATGTCGATAGGAAATTCCGGCTTCTGCAGGTCGCCGTGCTTAAAAGCATTCTCCACAATGGTGATCAGCACAAAAGGAATGATCTGCGCCCCGTTGATCACACCATGCACTTCAAAATTCACGTGCAGGTTATTACTGAAGCGGAGCTGGTTGATCTTGATCACATCCCTTACATGTTCTATCTCGTCCTTCAGCAGCGCCATGCCATGGGTACCTGCCGGTTCGTTCAGCGCATAGCGCATAATATCCGACAGGGTCAAGATACCTTCAGACAATTCAGAAGAATAAGGCAGCGATTTGGCGTATAAAAAGTTCAATGTGTTATGCAGAAAATGCGGGTTGATCTGCGATTTAAGGAATTTAAAATTTGCCTGCGACTTATCTACTTCCAGCTGCATCTTTTGTGCTTCTAATATTTTCCGCTGTTTTTGCCCGGCCCGGAGATTATTTAAATAAGCCAGCAGCAACGACAATCCTGCAAAAAAAGAAGAGGAAATACTATAAGAAAAAAGATAGAGTGCAAAGGTTTTGGATTTATCCATTGTACCCTGCACCGTGATCTTTTGCGGAAGAATATAGCTCACACCAAAAAAATAACCCAGCGAAACCACGAAAAGCAATGCACAAAAACCTACATAATGCATAGTACTCTTTTTTTCCACCAGCAGCTTATTAAAATAATTCAGGGAAAAATAAAAGAACAAAGTATGATAAACGATCGCACAAACTTCTTTCAGCAGCGCATTTCTAGACATCATATTATCCACGCTGTCTTCCGTGCCCGGCGCCCGCAGGTAAGCCACGATCAGGTAAGCCATTAAAAAGAGAGAAAGATTAATGCACAGCACCACAACAAACACCGTTGCTAAAGGATATCGTTTCGCTTGCTTCATTCTGTTACTGTTATTTTTACTAAGTTATGAATTATAGGGAAAGAGTTACGGGTTACGGGTTTGTTTTGTTTTTGATCGTTAGCGAAGCGTTAAGCGCATTTCAATTCGCAAACGATCAAAAACCCGTAACCTTTTAACCCGTAACTTTTTTCCTGTAACTTTTTTCCTGTAACTTTTAAAAAAATCAAGCTGCCGGCCTGTTCAAAAAATCCCTGAACAAACCGGCAAGCTCTAATTCCATCGCTATACTTTTTTTGAGGGTTGCGGGTTACGGTTTTTTGTTTTTGATCGTTAGCGAAGGATTATATTTACCTCCATTCGCAAACGATCAATAAACCCGTAACCCGTAACTTCTTAACCCGTAACTCTTTTACAACCCCGGCGCCACGCCCCCACCCGCACTCACTCTTTTCGTTTCATCATCCGCACCGGTACTCCTTTGTCTTGAACCCTTTACCTGGTTGCTGCCGAAGCGGTACACAAAATTCAGTTTGGCCTGCCTGCTTTCCCAGTTAGCACCGATCTCTGAACGTTGCCCTGCAAACTCACTCACACCGCGGAATTTAAGCGTATGAAAAATATCACTTACCGAACCCTTCAAAGTACCCCTGCCCTTCAACACCTGTTTCTGCAAACCGGCATCCACACTCCACAAAGCATTGGCTTTAATTGTACCCTGGTACACAGTAGGCGCATTATAAAAACCAGTCAGTTCAGCGGTCCATGTTTTAGCAAACTTTAAACTGTTCTGTACATAAGCGCTTAAACCGGTGGCATCAATATTGATCGTTCTGCCGGCTCCGTAATCAGCTTTGTATTTAGTATAAAAACCATTTAGATTGGCAAACATGCTGTACGATTTGTAACGATAAGGATAACTGATGTTCAAACTCATCACATCCTGTGTAGCAAGGTTCCTTTTACTTACAAATACTTTCGACATATCGGCCGTATCAAACACTTGTGCAAACAGGTCCTTTACATGACTGTAATTTAAAGTGGTGGTCAGTTTGTATTTGTAAGTGTTGGTAACACCAATGCTGTTGGTATACTGTGGCTGCAGGTTGATATTGCCCTTTTGAAAAGTATATTCATCCAGCTTGAATTCAAAAGGATTCAGGTCCTGGTAATTCGGGCGGTCAATCCTCCTGCTGTAAGTGATACTGTATTGATTCATCGGGTTTTTATTGAACGTAATAGCAGCGCTCGGGAAGAAGTCGATATAATCACGCTTAAAACTTTCGCTGTAAGGATTGTACACACCACCACTCTTCTTCTGTCCGTTGGATACACCTTCCGCACTGGTTTGCTCAGCCCTTACACCCGCCTGTATGCTGATGCCTTTAAAAGCACGGTTGTAATTAACATAAGCAGCATTGATATTTTCTTTGTAAGTAAATGTATTACTCCTGTCTTTATCCAGGTCTTCCAAACCATTCAGCACATTGTAACGTTGAAAATCATTTTTAGTTTTTACAAAAGAAGTCTTACCACCAAAGCCTAGCACACCTTTGGCAAAGGGTTGCTCCCAGTCTGCTTTCAGCGAATTGATATTGATGGTAGTGGGAGCGATCATCCTGTAAATAACGCTGTTCAGCAAAGTTTTGCCGGTAGCATCATAATACATATTCGGTTGGTACTGGTTGCTGTTGATATCGTACCAGCCATGATCCGCATTCAGCGTAAGGCTTTTGCCTTTGCCGCTGTTGTAAGTATAGTTGGCATTCAGGTTGATATTATTCCTTTTGCTCAGGCTGGTATTATCCGATTTCAATATCCTGTTCACCTCACCAGTAGGAATATACGAAATAGGTGTAGTACCCTGGTTGCTGCCGCCCGGATCGCTCAGGTTGCCATTGATCATCACACCCACGGTATTCTTCTTATCAATAAAATAATCGGCGCCCGCTTTAAAATTATGGCTTTCGTTATCCTGTGTCATCACGCCTTTCTGATTGAATAAACTATCAGCAACCGTACGGTAGATGGTGATCTTGTTTTCCATCAACCCTTTGTTGTAACCATAGCTGCCAAAAATATTCACCTTCTTATTACGGTAGTTTAAATTGATCCCTGCATTGTATTTGGCATAGGTACCAATATTCCAGCCGGCATTCACCGAACCGTTGGTACCAATAGTTTTGTTTTTCTTTAAGCGGATATTGATGATGCCTGCATTACCGGCCGCTTCATATTTAGCACCGGGATTGGCAATGATCTCAATAGCTTCCACCTGCGCAGCATTCAGGCCTTTTAAATAATTGGCAAGGTCCTGGCCACTCAGCGGGCTCGGTTTGCCATCCACATATACCTGCACACCGTTCTTGCCACTTAAGCTCAGGTTATCATCTTTATCAATCAGCACACCGGGGCTTTTGCGCAGTAGTTCCAGTGCATCATTACCCACGGCATTGATCGTACCTTCCACGTTCACGATCATCTTATCCGCCTTTACTTCCAGCAAAGGCTTTTGAGAGGTCACTACCACCGCCTTCATGTTGCCGTTTAATTTAACCAGCTTTAATTCGGGAACAGTAGTATTGTTCGTTGCATCAAAAGCAGCAGAGAAGGCCGGCGCAAAACCAACATAACTGGCTTTAACCAGGTATTTGCCCTCCTTGATATTTACAAAGCTGTAAGAGCCGTTCGCAGCGCTTAAAGCAAATTTTACCATAGCAGAATCTTTGGCCTGTAATAAACTAATAGTGGCACCTGCAACAGGAGCTCCATTCTCATCTTTGGCAGTACCGCTTACCTGTGCATTGCTGACAGCGGCAGTAAAACTTGCAAGCAATAAAAAAAATAATTGTCTCATAATGTTATGTTTTAATGGTGATACTTTTTTTTGATGCTGCAAACTTATATCGCCATTAAGGCCTTGGGAAAAACGTTATACCAAACGGCTGTTTCTATATATCAAAAGGGGATTTTGTGTCCGGGAGGAATACGAAAACCGGTTTTACCGGTACGAAAACCGAAAACTTTTACAGCTTTAGGCCCGCAAAAAGCAGTAAAACACCCAGCAATATGCTGCGGGAAACGGTAAGAATACCTTTTCATATGACTACCTTGGGATATCGGCGCAAAAGTTCTCAAAAAGAGAACTTTTGAAAATTTTCTGTATCTTTGCTATGAAAGTTCATTTAATAAAAAAAGAGACGATCGAAGAATTTGCAAGGCAAAATGCACGTAGCAGGATTGCTTTTGAAGAATGGCTTACGAAACTTAAAAATGCTGATTGGGAAAAACCCACTGATATTGCGGCAACGTTCAGAAGTGCTGATCTTTTAGGTAAAAGTTCGTCAAGAGTAGTATTTGATATCGCAGGGAATAGTTACAGGATGATATGTAAGTATTTTTTTGGTGATAAACAGGTCCACCTGTTTGTTTGCTGGATCGGAACGCATGCAGTTTATGATTCGCTTTGCAGCAACCAGGAACAATTTTTTGTAAGTCTTTATTAAAACATTTATTATGTCCTCACTTAAATATAAAGTCATCACCAGTAAAAGCCAGTACAAAGAATACACCCATATGCTGGAAGCCCTCGTATTTACACCAGTTAAAAACCGCGACATAAAAGATGAGATCGCATTGCTGACTTTGTTAATCGAAACCTGGGATGAAAAGCACAATACATTTAATGATACCGATCCCATAAGTCTCCTTCATTCGCTGATGAACGACCATCAAATAAAAGCGAAAGACCTGGTTATATTACTTAACGTAAGTAAAGGATATGTTTCTGATATTTTAAATTACCGGAAAGGGCTTTCCAAAGAAGTGATCCGCAAACTGGCAGCGCATTTTAAACTCAACCAGGAGGCTTTTAATGTACCTTACCCGTTGGTAACAGCCGGCATGAAAACAAAGAAAAGAGCACAGGTTTTATCTTATTAAAATAAGGATCAATCAAAACAGTCCTTATCCCCATGCTTTCCACATTCGCACAACTCCCCAATTCCATAACACAAGCTTTACAATTTCTTTACGTTATCAATAGAACTTCAATATCTAAAAAACCATATCATGCAACAAAGCAAAACCATTCTTTCCCTTACCATTGATATACTCGCCCATGGCGGCTTCAATCATTTAAAGGATACAGAGAATCACCGCGTTGCACCATTTGATATTAAAGCTGCAGGAACCCCTCAGTGTGATACAGCAAAACCTGTTACTCACCTTTTGGAATAATGCAGACGCCGCCAGCCTGCCTGCGGCACTATTGTACCGCTGCAATACAGTGTTACAACAAAGAGGCCGCAATCCTATCGAGGAAAGACATGTAGAAGTGGAAATGTATTAATAAAAACAGCCGTTAGTGTTCCTATCGTTCAGGCCGCTAACCTGTCCCGTCAATCACACTCACGCACAGCAGCCTGCCGCACGGTTCAGGCCGTTTGGAACGTCCCGACCTACACACTCACGACTCACGACTCACCACTCACGGTTCAGGCCGCTCCGAGCGTCCCGACCCCCACTCACGCATAAAAAAAGATTGGCCGAAACATCAACCAATCTTTTTTCCTTCATGCCTGGCTACAACCTGTAAAAATTGTAACGGCCAAATGCACAGTATATATAGAGGAATAGTGCGTTTAAATTACCATAAAGGTTTTTTGCCCGAAGGCTTGATACCACCTTTCTTCACAGAATTCACCGGCATGTTATGATGCGTATCAATATTATCCGGCACTTTACTATGATGATCGAACAGGCTTAAAGGAGTTGCACTGGGTGTACCGGGCCCTTCATCATTATCATCATTAGTATCATCTTCATCATCCTGTGGCATGCTCGTTTTAATGTTTGCAGCCTTGCCTACCAGGTCATCATCGCTATCCGTTAAAGAAGGCAACGGCACCTGGCTCACGGGCAATTGCTCGGTAAGCAGCGGCGCATTGTCCACCACCGTTTCTGTAACAGGCGCTGTGGTTACCGGTGGCAATGGTGCAGGTGCAGCAGCCGGTCTTGGTTCCATCTTTTTAACAATGGCTTTTGCAACAGGTTTCTTTTTAACGGCCACTTTTTTAGCCGGTGCTTTTTTGGCCACCGCTTTTTTAGGAGCAATCTTTTTTACCACGGCTTTTTTAACGGCCGCTTTTTTCACTACCTTTTTTGCCACTGCTTTTTTTACTGCTTTCTTAGCAGCTGCTTTTTTAGGTGCTGCTTTCTTCACCACTTTCTTCACGGTTTTTTTAGCCGCCGCTTTTTTCTTTACGGCTACTTTTTTAGCAGCAACTTTCTTTTTGATTGTTTTTTTAGGAGCTGCTTTTTTAGCGGGAGATTTTTTGGCCGCCTTTTTAGCCGCGGCTTTTTTTACCGGAGTTTTTTTTGCTGGTGCCTTCTTTTTAGCCACCTTCGATTTCTTTGCCATAATTGAATTTTAAGAAATTAACAAGCAGTATCAGTGCGCAGGTAGTGCTGCTAAAACTGTACCATATTTAAAATGATGATAACAAATATAATATTACAGACCATAATCTTCTAAAACCGCTGCGTTAAATCCGCGTCATTTTTTTAAAATCTTTTTGCCGCATTCCTGCAACCCTGCAGCCGGCACTGTTCTGGCATAATTTTTTTGGCTGCATTTAAAACAGCAACATGAAAAAGCAACAACAAAAACAGCCGGACACTACCCCCGATCTTAAACACGACAGCATGGAATTTTCGGCATCCACCGATGGAGAAGATATACTGGATACCGACGACAACAGCTACGAAGAAGAAGGCATTACCGCCGAAGAACTGGATACCATCGAAGACGATCCGGATAATGAAGCCATCGCATTAGTAGCCGAAGAAACAGATTTTGAAGCCGACGAAGACAACCTGCCCGACGAGGACTGGACCGACGACTTTGAAGAGGAGGATGAGGAAGAAAACAACCGGTACAGGGAATAAAAACCACAGGGAATGTTCAATGTTCAATGTTCAATGTTCAATGTTCAATGTTCAATGTTCAATGTTTAGAGACTTCCGCCTTATTGAGGGAGTTGTATGCATTATCCATTATTCATTATCCCATTATTCATTAAAAAAAAGAACCCCTCACGGGGTCCTCAAATGGGCTGGCTTAATTTTATTAAGGTGTATACAGTAAATTGGGTTGTTTCAAAGGATTGTTTATATCTCCAGGTTTTTCGTTATTCAAGTTTGGGTAACCGGTTAAGGTTTAAGTGAAGCATGTGATACAGCGCATTGAACAGTACCCCGCATCACATGCCCGATGTATATAAAAAACCCCAATTGGCCGGGGTTTTTCATAAGGATCTGCATGGTTCTTTGGTTCTAAAAAACGTTGGTATTTGTAAGGATGGATTGGATCGTAAAACATTCTCATGCTTGAACAGTACAAAGGTATATCGCCACATCTCCACCGGAAATAATACATTATACTTATAATGTGTAGTATTAGCACTACAAGATTATACTACGGTCTAAAGCCTTGCTGCTGAGCGCTGTGCACAATTTGTAGTAGCTTAGATAAACTTTTTGCAGCTGTAGTAGTCAACATAAAAACCCTGGTATGAAAAAATGGACCCTTTCAGCTACGCTCTTATTCATTACCGCTGCCCTTAGCGCCCAACAAAATATAGATGCTACCCTGCAGGTAAGCAGCACACAAAGGCAATACCTGCTGCACCTGCCCACCGGCTACACCGCAGGTAAAGCATGGCCCCTGGTAATAGTATTTCATGGTGGGGGTGGCAACTATAAACAAATGCAGCGCTACATGGGCATGGATGCAATTGCCGACAACAACCATTTCATCATCGTATATCCCAATGGGGTGGACAAGCAATGGAACGATGGCCGTGAATTCAAACCCTCCATCAGCGCCAATGATGATGTAGAGTTTATTAACCAATTGCTGGATACACTGCAGAAAAATTACAGCATCGATAAAAAGCGGGTATTCGCCACCGGTATATCCAATGGCGGCTTCTTCTCTATCTACCTCTCTTATAAATTAAGCAACCGCTTACTGGCTGTAGCACCGGTATGTGCCAGTATACCCGAAAGGATCCTCTCCGAATTTTATCCTGCACAGCCTGTATCCGTATTGCTCATCAATGGTACCGGCGATCCTTTGGTGCCTTACAATGGTGGATCTGTAGGCAATAAATTAATTGGTAAAAGAGGCAACTGCACCTCAACCGATACCACTATACAGCGCTATATACAGGTAAACCATACCGGCGCCAGCGCAGCAATAACCGAATTACCCGATAATGAAAAAAGAGACCAGTGCACCGCCACCCAATACCTGTACAGCGGCGGCAGCAATCACACAAGGGTATGCCTTATAAAGATCAGCAATGGCGGACACACCCTGCCCGGCGGCAGCCAGTACCTGCCCAGGCTCATCATCGGCAAAGTATGCAACGATTTTAAAGGCAACGAAATGATCTGGAAATTCTTCAGCGAATGCCCCAACAAATAAACAGACATCCATAAAATTAAGATAGCCCCTGCAGGGGCCATCCTAAAAAAAACTGCTGATTAGTGTATTTATAGAACGGTTAAGCGGATATTGCGACCGTGGTTTTCAAAGGAATATTTTACAATATCTTCTGGTGATTCGGGAATGCTGATACAAAACCAGGCAGGCTTGATGCGCCTGTAAACAGCATGCTGTAGTAAAAACCTGTAGCGCTGATACAAGAAAGTGTTTTTTATAAAGACGGGATAACTAAAAAGATCAATCAATGTATAAGTTTTCAAAGGAATAAATTTTTACTGCCTTTTCTTTCTTTGCGCCCTTTGCTTCCTTTGCGTGAAACTCCCTCTGCGCTTTCCGCGTCATCAGCTCCGAAGGAGTCCTTTGGACGGGCAAAAAAACCCCGGCAGATGACAGGGGTTTTCAAAGGAACTGATTAAACTTCTTGTGGAGCCAGATCAATTCCACAGCTTTTCGTAGGATTGGATTAATATTTTTTTCCTGGATTTACCACACAAAATTAAAAACATGCTCCAACGCAGTTTATAGAATTTGGCGGTAGTGTTTGTAGTAAACCGGCTACAAAAAGAAAAGCCCCTTTGCAGGAGCCTTTCAATAATGCTGATCAGGAGGTTAATGTGGTTTGAGTGCAAAAAGTGGTTTCAGAGACGTGCACACTGGATATTGGACTATTTAATAACTAAAACATATTACAAATGTAAACCGCTGTAAGAATTCATTTTATAGATACGGGAATTGAAAACATGTAGTACCAGTACTACGCAAAGCTGCTGAGGGGGTTACCAGGGGTGATACCGTTCGCCGTGTTAAGGATTATATCTTTTAACCGGCCATTTGCTTAAACACAAAGTGAAAGTAAAAAGATTATTTGAAAAACCAGCGGTATTTTTTAAATAAATACCCGCCCGAGGGTATGCCGCCGGCTGCCCCCTGTTTTTATATTTGGCTAAACAACAACATGAAAAAAATTACCGCCGCCCTGGCCCTTATAACCGCAGTAGTGGTACTGTGGGGATGCCCTTATAAATCGGACGTGGGCATAGATGACAAACCCGCTGTAAAGATCGATAACATACTGCTGGGCACCTGGCACAAGGCCGACTTTCCCGACGATTCCACCGAGCTGGTATTTACCAAAGCCACCCCGCTCAAATACGATCTTAAAACAGTGGTGCCCGATGGCAGCGGCGGTTACGAGACCGATCATTACGAAGCATGGTTCACCAAACTGGGCGATCGTAAACTCATCAGCCTGTACAGCGCCGGCAGCAAAAAATATTTATTTGGCGAAGCAGGATTGACCGGCAGCCAGCTCAGCGTAAAATTATTATCCGAAGATATTACCACGCAACAGTTCAGCACCGTGGCCGAAATGAGAAAATTCATAGAAGGTATCTATGCCGCAGGCACCGTAAAATATGATGGCGACATCGACCTGGAAGGAATGATCAAATCAAGATGAAGATAAAACGATATTAAAAAAAGCAATCCCGCCCCAGGCGGGACCAGCAAATAAAAAAAACCCCGGATGCGGGGTTTTTCATTGGAATGGTACTTCGTCTTCAAAGGGTAAATTTGAGACTGTTTGTTTTCAAAGGGATTATAAGTTTTGCCAGAACAGGATCGGGTATCAAAAAACTTAACACTGCAAATATATGCCGGCTTTTCAAATTCACTGATAGGATAAGGTTTTAAAAAAAAGTAGTACTGGTACTACAAGCCTTCGCCTCAACCCAATAAAAAAACCCCGGTGCTTTCGGGGTCTTTCATGGAATTGTTTTTTGTTTTCAAGGGGAATTGATCGATCGGGTACTTGTTTTCAAAGGGATTAATGATTTCTACCGGTCTCAAAAAATTATACTGCAAATATATTGGCCTCCTCCCTGCCGGTAAATAGCAGTAGGTTGAAAAAAGGGTAGAAATGCTACTACCCGTTCAATTGCTTCATTATCAATAACTTTACACCCTCTATTTTACAGGCTGCAATAAAAAAGCTACTCATTTTAAAAAATTGTACCTTAAAAATTAATTTTTTTAAAACATTCTCAACGGTTGTCCGTCATCATTACTATACAATGAAAGAGGGAATGACCATAGCGATACCAATGGCTGCTGAACGCAACAGAAATATCACCAATACCATCAAGGCAATGAGCAAGCGGCTGTTTGGTTTTATTAAGCAGCGAGTGGCCAGCACCGAGGATGCGGAAGACATACTGCAGGATGTTTTTTACCAGTTTGCCGGCAATCCCGAACCGATAGAACAAACCACCGCCTGGCTGTACCGGGTGGCCCGCAACAAGATCACCGATAATTACCGGAAAAAGAAATTGCCCCTGGCCGATGATGTATTGCAGGGTGCAGCAGAATCGGAAGAAGATAGTTTTGACTGGAAGGAAGTAATGTTCAGCAACGACAACACGCCCGAGACCGATTACCTGCGGAATTTGTTTTGGGAAGAATTGAAAGCAGCGCTGGATGAACTGCCTGCCGAACAACGGGAAGTATTTATACAGAACGAAATAGAAGGCGTGGCATTTAAAGATATGGCAGCGGCAACCGGCGAAAGTGTGGCCACACTCATCAGCCGCAAAAGATATGCGGTATTGCATTTACGGAGCCGGCTGGCGGTATTAAAAGACGAATTATTAAACTATTAATTACACGAATTGAAACGAATTACACGAATTAGAAGACATAGCAATCAGAAAGAATTAGTGTAATTCGTATTAATTAGTGTAATAAAAAAAGAATCACCATGAACTACACCATAAACACAAACGAACTGAACCTGGTATTACTGGTAATGATGAGTTTGATCAACGGAACAAAAAAATAATAAAGACAGATAACACGAATTAAGACGAATTACACGAATTAAAAAACAGAAAACAGATAACACGAATTCGTCCCAATTAGTGTAATAAAAAAAATTAAAAAATGCAGAGGATTACAACAACTAAACGACCTAACGGATCAAAAAAATTCGTGTAATTCGTTTGAATTCGTGTAATCCCCTTTAAAAAATAAAAAGATGAAAAAGTTTTGGTTTAAAAAAGTATTAATGATACTGGTATGCGTAACAGCCGCAGTATTATTGTTTGGATTTATAGTAATGAGCTTGTGGAACAATGTGCTGGTACTGGCAATACCTGCCATCAAGACCATCAGCTTTGCACAGGCCCTGGGCATACTGGTATTAAGCAAGATATTGTTTGGCGGCTTTCATGGCCGCGGAGGCTGGAGGGGCAGCAGGGCATGGAAAGAAAAAATGAAACAGCGCTGGGATAATATGACACCCGACGAAAGGGAAAAATTTAAAGCTGAATGGAAGAACCGCTGCGGGGGCCGATGGGGTAGATTCGATAAGAAAGATACCGAAGAGGAAGCCATCAAGGCAGATTAGGCCCCGTATTTGCTGATTCACTCCGGGTAAACTGCAGCTCACTCAAAAAATGCATTAATTGAATGGCTGCAGTTATATCTTACTCTCCAAAGAGTAGCTACATTCAATAACGCTGATCGAATTATATCACACCAATACTGATGAACCAATGAATGCATTTGAAATAACACAGCCCGCCATTACCACACCTGCCACAGGTGCCAAAGCAGTGGAGATACTGGTATTTAAAACCAACATCACCGACAGCAGGCGCATCACCGAAATAGAATCCCTGCTGGAAGTACATCCCCATATCATACAATGGAATGTGGACCTGGACGACTGCGATAATATCCTCCGCATTGTTAGCCGCCACATCACCGGCCCCGAAGTGGAAAGCCTCCTCCTCAACGCCGGCTTCTACTGCGAAGAACTGCAGTAACTTTGAACTTCGAATTTTTGAATTTTGAATTTTGAATTTTGAACTTTCAACCTCGAACATTCGCCATTCGCACATTCAACATCACTCATAATTCATAATTTATCATTCATAACTCACCACGCTTCCACCCCCCACTCCCTCCTCCACCTTCCTCTCGCCTCCAGCCTGTTCATCCCTTCTTTGTTGATCAATTGCTGATCGGTATCCACGCTGTCCGCAATGCCGCACCAGGGTTCCAGGCATACAAACGGTGCATCCTTAGCCGCCCAGATGCCGAAGAACGGAAAGTCTTCAAAACTAAAATGCAGCCCATGCGCATTTTTAGTGCAGCCCAGGCTGATGCTGTTGCTGCGGATATGTTTCAATACAATGGCATCTTCGTAAAACAAGGCCGCATGCAGTGGTAAAATATTATCATCGGTCTCCAAAGGCTCGGCATGGTTAGCCACCAGGCCGTTCTCCAGTTTCCAGCGTTGCAATGGTTCCGTTACATTAAAGCGCAGGTAGTGGTCGCTGTAGCTGCTGTTGCCTTTATACGGTACCGCAAATGCCGGGTGTCCGCCTACCGAAAAAAGCAGCTCGGTATCGCCGGGGTTGTACACTTCGTAACTGCAATACAGCGTGGCATTCTGCAGGCGGTAGCGCAGCTGCAGTTCAAATGCAAACGGATATACGGCTGCTGTTTGTGCATCATTGGTGAGTGTAAACACCGCTTCGGTTGCACTGATCTGTGTTACTGCAAATTCCCTTTCCCTCGCAAAGCCGTGCCGCGGCAGTTTGTAGGCCTTGCCTTGGTAGTAATAAGTATCATCTTTCAATCCGCCCACTATGGGAAACAGTACCGGGCTGTGTTTGCCCCAATATTGTGCGTCGCCGCTCCACATATATTCTATACCGGTTTCTTTGCTGCTGAGGCTTTGGATTTCGGCACCGCGGGGGGAAATGCGTGCAGTGATGAATGCGTTGGTTAAAGTTATCATGATTCAAAGTTAAGGATGAATGTGGCGTTATAATCAGGCAACCGATGCCGAAGCAACAGCGTATCCCGAAGAGATAGTGATAGTGCAGTGGGAGGCTGGCCGTTAGCTGACGGTTAGCTGCCGGTAAGCTGGTGCTGGTGGAGTGGGAATGAAGTGGTAGTATAGTGGGACCTGACTGGGATTGGAGTGGGCTTTTAGCGGGCATATAGTGGGCTGGCAGTGGGCGAAAACGTATTGCAACATCTATGTGTGCCTTCGGGTCTTTGTGTCTTTGTGGCTCCCTTTACTGGTTTTCTTTCTGCGTCTTCTGCGAATTCTGCGGGACATTGGTAAATTTGTAGTCCCTTACTTATGACAGACGTACATACTCCCGCACAGCGCAGCTATAATATGAGCCGCATAAAAGGCAAGGATACCAAACCGGAAATGCTGGTGCGTAGGTTTTTGCATGCACAGGGGTTTCGTTACCGGCTGCATGATAAAAAACTGCCGGGTAAGCCGGATATTGTTTTGCCAAAGTATAAAACGGTGATTTTTGTGCATGGCTGTTTCTGGCATGGGCATGAGGGCTGTAAATATTTTAAAGTGCCGCAAACCAGGACGGAATGGTGGATGAATAAGATTAATACCAATAAGGCGAATGATGAAAAGGCTGTGAAAGCATTGAAGGATAGTGGTTGGAAAGTAATTGAGATTTGGGAATGCAGTTTAAAAAATTCGAAGATCACACATAATTATAAATTAATTCTCTCTCATTTCATTTAACGAGTCAAAAGTTCACTTATATCCGATTGACTTATAGTCGAATTAAAAATAGCTTGCATTCATGGATATACGTATCAGGATAGGAAAACGTATTAAGGAATTACGGCAAGAATTAAAACTTACACAAGAGAAACTTTCTTTTAAAGCAGAAGTAGACAAAACTTATTTAAATGAAGTTGAAAATGGTAAGAGGAATATCTCCATAGTGAACTTGGAAAAAATAATCCGTGCGCTTGAGGTCAAATTTGAAGTTTTTTTCACTGGCATAGACTAATAAACCTAAACCAAATAATAATTGAAAAAACCTGCAATCAAAGATGCTTTTAATATCGATTTTAAAAGTATCTCAGATGATGATATTATTTCATTAAGAATTCAGATAGAAAAAGAATTCAAAAAAAGAAAAATAAAATTTTCTGCTGGTGAAATTGGCGAAACTGTATCAATAAATTACTTCAACAGTACTCCCGGCTTAGACAATTTGCAAAGAGCCCCGACTGGTACAAAAACAGTAGATGCACTTTCAAGAAAAGGACACCGATATTCAATAAAAACTATAAAGGATGGAAGCAAATCGGGAACTATATATCCTGATCCGGAAAATAATGACAATCCATTATTTGAATATATCCTATTAGTTCTACTTGATGATGATTTTAACCTAGAATCATTGTATAGATTTTCTTGGGAACAATTTTTAATAGTTAGACAATGGGATAAAACTATGAATGCTTGGTATATACCAAAAACTCAAAAAGCAAAAACTCTGGGTGAGAAAATTTATGAAAAATAAAGATGTCCATAAGAAGATAAAAACAATCGATTTGTTCTGTGGGGCTGGTGGCAGCAGTTTCGGGGCAAGAATTGCCGGTGCAGATATTGTTGCAGGGTTTGATTTATGGAGTACTGCGATAAGAGCATATCAAACAAACTTCCCTGAAGCGAAAGCATTTGAAGGCGATTTACGAAACCTTGATCCCGAAACAGTAAAAAAGGAGATCGGAAATATTGACTTAATACTAGCCTCTCCTGAATGCACAAATCATTCATTAGCGAAAGGAGCGAGAGAAAGAAATGAGGAGAGTAAAGAAACTGCTTTTCAAGTCACACGATATGCCAAAGTTTTTAAGCCTAAAAGCATTGTTATTGAGAATGTAGTAGAAATGCAATCTTGGAGTGGCCATGCTAAACTTTTAGAAGAATTATGGGGGCTAAATTATTATGTAAAAGAGATTGAATTAAATGCATCAGATTTTGGAGTGGCTCAATCAAGAAAGCGATTGTTTTTACTTTGTTCATTATCTGGAGAAGCTACTGTAGATAGCAAAGACGAAAGTAAAGAACTAAATGCTGCTTCAACCATTATTGATTGGTCTAATACTTACAAATTCACTCCCTTATATAAAAAAGGAAGGGCAGAAAACACCCTAATTAGAGCCGAAAATGCTATTAATTCACTAGGAAAAAAAGAGCCATTTATTATGGTTTATTACGGTACAGGTGACGGTTGGCAAAGCATTGAGGATCCGCTAAGAACTATTACTACATTAGATAGGTTTGCGTTAGTTAAGCCATCTAGTAGGGGGCACAAAATGCGGATGTTACAACCGGAAGAATTGAAATTAGCAATGGGATTTGAACAAAATTATAATCTCAATATTGATAATATCACGAGGAGAGAGAAAGTTAAGCTCATGGGTAATGGCGTTTGCCCCCCTGTAATGACTTCAATTATTAGGAATCTGTGTATTTAACGCAAAGAGAAGATGAAACAACTAAACTTAAATATTCTAGAAGATGGAGTTACAACTGGATTGTCGCCCCGAAATGGAGGTTTTCTTGCTGAAGCTGCTTCAATATGTCTACAATCACAAAATCATTCTATACCTGTAGATTTTCCAGTAGAGGGATATATTTCCGAAACCTATAGTTTAACTTGTCTTGAAGTAAATGAATTAGCAATAAATAGTTTTGGTGATTTAGAGGAGGCAACACAATTTGGAGCCATGGGTATCGCATTAGCTATAATGCATCACCAAACTGGCTGGAAAATTAAAAGATCATGGAAAGGGACAGGATTTGATTACTGGCTTGGAGAAGAATCTGAAGAATATCCATTTCAAAATAAATTAAGATTAGAAGTTAGTGGAGATTTAAAAGGAACAGATAATGAAATTAAAACACGATTAAATCAAAAATTAAAACAAACTGAAATATCTGATCATTTAGCCATTCCTGCGTGCGCAGTGATTATAGAATTTAGTAACCCCAAATCTATTACTGGGTTCAGATGAGCATCAATAAAGTAACTATATGGCACGATGAAGCTATGGACTTAGCCGAAATGGCATTCTTCGCAAAAAGAAGAGGCGAATATTTTAATTTCTGGAAATTTATTCAAAGGGCTTTAAATTATGAAAAAGCTGCAGCAAGAATTTTAATTAAAAATCATGAACTAGAACCTTCTAAATCCTTATTATATCAAAGTGCGATTCATTTTGCTCTAAACCTAGATCACTTTGATGAGGCAAAAGTATTATTACGCGAGGCCTCTGAGGGCAATCCTCCCATTGAAATAAAAAACGAACTTGAAGAAATTGCATCTGAAATTCGAAAACGTGAGAGGATCAAGTCAATTGCAATGGTAAATGCACAAAATTTCTTAGACCATGATGAATTAGCGGATATAGACATAAAAAAAGCAATCAATGCTTCTATCGCTGGAGTAGAAGCTTTTTATGATAAAGAAACGATTAATCAATTATTAAATCGAATTGCATTTGAAATTACTCTTCAAGGTAAAAATTCAGTAACAAACAAGGATTACCAAATCTTTGAAATGGTAGCAATAGACAAAAGCTGGATTGAAGAAAAAAGAGACAAGCTACCTTGGCACTTTTGGAGAGCTTATAAAATATATTTAGATAAAAAAAATTTTGCTAGTACAACAGTGAAGCAACTCGATACTTTAACTGACGATATTCTCGGTCGGATTGGGGATCCATCAAAAAATGGAAGTTGGGATAAAAGAGGTATGATAGTAGGCGATGTACAATCAGGCAAAACAAGTAATTACATCGGGTTAATAAACAAGGCTGCCGATTTAGGTTTTAGAATAATTATAATACTTACTGGACTTTATGAAAATTTACGCCAACAAACACAAGAAAGAATTGATGAGGGATTTATTGGTGCGATATCCGATCTTAACAACGAAGATGTTGGCAGTCCAATAGGGGTAGAACACTATCGGACACCTAAAAAACTTCCTGTCCACCCAATCACACGAGCTGGAGAAGCCGGTGATCTAAGAAAATCCAATCTTCCCAATTTACCAATTAACACAAATGATTATTATGCGATTGTAATAAAGAAGAACCCTGCAGTATTAAAGACTCTATTGAACTGGTTGCATGCCAGAGGTGAAAATGATGGCGACTATAAGATTATTAAAAATAGGCCATTATTAGTAATAGACGATGAGGCTGACTATGCTTCGCTCAATGTAGATAATGATTTTGTATCAAAAATCAATGGTAGCATTCGAGCTACTCTTGCTTTATTTGAACAGAGTGCTTTCATTGGATATACAGCTACCCCTTTTGCAAATGTATTTATCTCAGATTACAATGAAACAAAGGGAAGTGAAATTATAATTGACAAAAAAAAATTTCGTCTTGGAGAAGACTTATTTCCAAGGGATTTTATTATTAATATCCCTCCGCCCTCAAATTATATTGGCTATTCAAAAGTCTTTGACACAAAATTAAAAATAACTGAAGATTATGTTAATGGAGATATGCCAATGATAAATATTATCAATGACTATGAAGCATATATACCAAAGGGACATAAAAAAAATGACAAACTTCCAACAAGTATCCCTCCAAGTTTAAAAGAGGCAATTAAGTGTTTTTTTATCGTATGCGCCATAAGATTTGCTAGAGGCCAGCAAAAAGAACACAACTCAATGTTAATCCATGCCTCCTGGTATGTTCAGTGGCTAGACAGAATAGCACTATTAGTAAATGATTTTTCTACAGAATTAAAAAAGCAAATAAAAGAAGAAAATAATGAAATTCTACTGGATTTAAAGACAACATGGGAGAAGCAATTTAAACCAAGAACGACTGCAATAGTTAATCAGATAGGATATGAGGATTCTCAAATAATTGAGCACGACTGGGTAGAAATACAATTCTATCTAACGCAAGCCTCTGAAAAAATAGAAATTAGGGCAGTTCATGGTGCAAAAAAAGGTTTAGAATATAAAAACAATGCTCCTTTAAATTATAAAGATTATAAAAATGGACTTTTCGTGATAGCTGTTGGCGGCAATAAGCTATCTAGGGGTTTAACATTAGAAGGCTTATCAATTAGTTATTTTTTGAGAGCGACTCGCTTTTATGATACCTTATTACAAATGGGCCGATGGTTTGGATATCGACCTGGATATGTAGATGTATGTCGATTGTTTACTACAGAAGAATTGGTTACTTGGTATCAATATATCGCAAATGCAACAGACGAATTAAAGGAACAATTTGACATAATGGATCTTGCGGACAGAACCCCTCAAAATTTCGGCTTGAAGGTAAGGTCTGCGCCTGGCATGTTAATGATTTCTTCAGCGGCTAAAATTAAAGGGGCTACAGATCTCAGTTTAAGTTTTTCGGGTGATCTTCAAGAAACTTATATACTGTCAAAATCAATTGACTTGCTAAATAACAACTTACGTGCTTTACACAATTTTATTGAAATCCTTGGTCCTTCCTCAGGTCTAATTCGTCAACGTCAGAGTTTTATTTGGCAAAATGTGAAATACAACCTTCTTGACAATTTTATTACAGATTACAAAACAAGTCAGCGTAATATTCATCCGGATTTTTTAAGAGGTTATATTGGACAACAGTTGAAAAATGGAAATTTAAATAATTGGACTGTGGTTTTAATACATAATTCTATTTCCAAAGACTCTTACCCCTTAAAAACGTCACATACTAATTTTGATATCGGATATACTTTTCGTAAAGAAGTTGAAGAAAAAGATGCTTTAGGAAATCTAATTTCTGACCCGAACAAATACTTAATAAGAAATTCGCATATCATTAGCCCTCCACATGAATATTTAGATATGGATGAAGTGGATCAACGTTTTTTAGACGCAAAAGAGGCAACCATTAAAGAAAGTAAATCTCATAACACACCAAGTTTTCCTGCAGGAAAATATATTAGAAAATATAGAGGGTCGAAAAATGCCCTATTACTAATTTATGTTCTAGACCCTCTAGGTTTTGGTGGCCATCCCGGAATACCAGCTATAGGTTTTGCTATAAGCTTCCCTGAAATTCTGCACGACGAAAAGATTCCATACAAAGTAAATAAGCAATTTTTGGAAGGTCTATTTGATATACCAGAAGATGCTATTGAAAATCCAGAGGAAGAAGAAGAATAATCTATATTAATTCACAATTTTAACTCCTTTTATATGAATGCTGAGATTTTAGATAAAAGAAATGAAGCTGAGAACAATTGCTATTTATGCAAAATTTCTCTTTTCGATTTTATAACAAATTTGCCTGAAGATTATAAAAATTATGATATACAAAGAGAAATTGTTTCAAATATATATTTAGATTCGTTAGTTGATACAGTATTAAATTTTAGACACATCCCTCCTATCGTCTTAGTAATTGAAAAGAATAATTATAAAGTTCAAAAGTCAAATTTAGAAATTTCTGCTTTTAAAATTCTTGATGGGTTACAAAGAACTTATCGACTAAAAATAATTTGGGACACAATACAATTTTTTGAAAAACTATTAAAAGAAGATAAAAATTTTATTAAATTAAATCGCTTGCAATTATCAAAAAAATTTTCGGATAAACTATATAACATAAACTCCTCATCAAAAGTTCTTAGTTATTTAATAGATTTTCATCAAAAGCATAGAACCACAGATTTAAAAACTTGCTATCAGAGACAATTTTCAATGGTTTGAAATTTGGACAGATTTAAATCCAGAGCAAGAAGTTGAAAAAATGCTTGTTTTAAATGCAGGACATAAACCTGTCAAAATAAAACATCAATTAGAACTACTTTTTAGGAATCTACTCCCAATTTTTAAAAAAATAAAATTAGATGACTTCAAGCTTATTCGTGAAAAGGAAACTAGCTCTATTTCTTATAGCAAAAATAGAGTTTTTGGCGAATTCCATTTTTCCCATCTAATAACTTCCATCATATCCTTTAAAATAGGAGAGCCTGTAACTACAAATACAGATTTAATAAAAGATATCCAAACCAAAGAATTAGATATCAATGAGTACAAGGAATTTTTCACTTACGATTTCTTTATCGAATTTATTAAATTTTTATTGATGTTAGATAAATACCTTCAAAGGAACTATGAAATTGATGGAATACGTTGGGTCGGTAGGGAAACAGCACTCGACGGCTTATTTGCAGCTTTAGGAAAATATTCACAAGAGCAGAAAATTAGTCCATTAAAAACATTACAAACTTTTGAAAATCTGATTAAACAAAACAACAAATTATTTAATCTTGGGGAATATGAAAAAGAAAGAAATAATCTTGAACTAAGTAAGATTAACATTGGAAATGTTAATAAAAGATCAGTATTCAATGCTATGTATGATGTCTTATCACAAAGAGTGAAGGTTATAAATTGGAAAAATTATTTTAACAAATGATCCCATGAACAGATTTCAAATTTTTTATGATATACTCATTGGGCTATTAAAAAACATAGTTGATAGCAGGCCAAGTATTGTTTATTACAATGGCTTAAATAAAGATCAGCAAGATTCTTTTGTGACATTAGTAGATCCATTACAGGATTTCTTAATCGAACTAAAAAGACACAGAGATGCAGGAGAAATATTTGAAGATTTTGACACCTTAAACGATAGAATTGTGGCTTTTTATGATGAATTTCCAACCTTTCCTAATTTGAGATTAAATCAATTAAAAAAATCTATTATTATTTGTAAGAGAACTGCAAGTCTTATTAATAACAGAAGTATAAACCCCGCAAATTATTCACTAATCCCAATCGCTGATAAAATCAAACCATTTAATTATTTATTTTATAGCTCTACAATCAGAAGTTCAACTATGATTTTTTGTTTACAACAAAATTCCAATCAAGAAATTCTTGAATTTCAAAATTTTATTGATGAAATTCCTGATAAGCAGGCGCCTATTCTGTTATATATTTTATCTAAATTGGGCGGTAAAGCCCCTCTTTTAAACGAGCAATATATCTTGATACATAATTCTCATAAAAAAGACTTAAAGAAAATAATTTCGCTCTTAAAGTTAAGTGCCGTATGTGATGGAAAAACAATACATACTCCTTTCGAAATAACAAGAAATCCACAAATCATAGGAAGGAGTTCTATGCATTTAAGTAACTCATATCCACAATTCTTAGACTTAATAAATATTTTGAGTGAATATAATTACGAAAAAGATATTCTAAATAAATATTTAAGATTGTATCATGTAATAGAAAATTTCATGTATAAAATTCCCATTGTAGGTTTAATGAATGCTACTGGAGGCAATATGTTTTCCATTAGAAATTTTAAAAACCTATATTCAAGAGTGGATAAAAATGAAAATGCCGCATTAGAAGGTTTTATAAAAATTGTTTTTCCTCTCGTCAAATCTGGGACTCAAACTTTTAAGCAATCAATTCAAGCATTATGGAACTCCTTATCTACTAGAGCCAATTTTAATGCAGCAAATATTGATACTTTTTTATCTAAATTAACAATTTCTTATACAAACGCGACAGCATCAACAAATGGCAATGTGCAAGATTTTTACTGCAAATTAATTTATCAGATAAGAAATTCTATCGTACACAATAAAGAAACCGAATATCATATATTACACTCAACTTTAAATCCGGTTGTTCCTTTTCTATTAGAGTTTTTTTTGTTTCCAAGCCTTGAAGAGATTTGTTTCAAGTTAATAATAGATACAAATAATGAAGTAAAATACACTAGACCTACTTTACAACTTTATGAAGAGTAATCTAAGATCAGGCTGAGTGAGATATTATTATGCTACTCATTTAAATTTATTATATCATTCTACCCCTCATAAAACTCCACCGGCAACCCATCCGGATCACTTATAAACGTAAACTGTTTGCCGGTAAATTCATCCACCCGTACCGGTTCGGCAATAACACCGTGTAGCTGCAAAGCGGCCACTGTAGCTGCAATATCAGTTACGGCAAAGGCAATATGGCGCAGGCCGCAGGCTTCGGGGCGGCTGGGCCTTGCAGGCGGGTTGGGAAAAGAGAACAGTTCAATAACATAGTGGCCGTTGAGCGCCAGGTCTAGTTTCCAGGAGTCTCTTTCTTTGCGGTATACTTCTCTTATAATGCTGAGGCCGAGTACTTCGGTATAAAATTTTTTGGATACGGTGTAGTTGCTGCAGATGAGGGCTGTGTGGTGGATGGATGTGATGGGGAGCATCGGTTGTTTTTTTTCAAAGCTAGTTTGTTTGTTGGGTATTTTTTGGGTTTGAGTGGTGGGTTTTATATTTTATTGTTACAGCTTCTTTATTGGAGTATTGTTCTTTTTTGCTTGCCCAAAAAAGAACCAAAAAAGGGCCCCGGAAAACGATAACAGCCCATTTTCCGGTTGGTTCCTTGATGTAGCTTTGGTGCTACTGTGACTTCAGCTTTTGTTCCTTGATCTTTGGTGAGAAGCAGCACCATAATATGCAGCTGTTTTAATATTGTTACAAAAGAAATAAAAAAGCTGGCATTCTTTCTTCGATCTTCCTCCAGTGGTTGCCGTGGTGCCTCTTTTGGGCCGGTCTAGCCTAAGGCTAGATTCGAAAAAATGCGCAGCTAATTTTTTCGAAAGGGTCAAAAGCAGCACCAAAGGCAATCACGCTGCCCCACCGGCAGTGGAGGTGAAGGCAACAAGTTGAAAAGAGTTTGAAAAAAGGTTTAGGCTTTTCCGCCGCCATCTCTGCACTGAGTGTCGCCAATGGCGTACACATCTTTGCTTATGCCCGCTTTTATATTTTATTGTTACGGCTTTTTTATCGAAGCATTGTTCTTTTTTGCTTGCCCAAAAAAGAACCAAAAAAAGGCCCCGGCAAGGGATTACATCCCCCTTGCCGGTTGGTTCCTTGATTGGGCTTTGGTACTACTGTAAACTGTGCATTTGTTCCCTGATGTATATTTTGCCACAGTATTATTTTCCAAAAAGACCTTTTTAATATTGACGGGAACAAATCTTCGTGTTCCTTCGTGCCCCCGTGGCTTTGTGGTTCTCCAATCGGTGCACAATCATACACCAGGCGTATATTAACCGTAGATGCTTCGTATATCCTTAACAGATGAAGCGTACTTCAAGCGTATATCAGGCGTGTTTACAGCGTAGATGAAGCGTACATACAGCGTACAGGATTCGATCATAAACCGAAATGGGCTTAAGTTGGTACAGTTGCCCTACCCGGCAAAATACTATACTGTAGTTATACTGTACTTATACTGCCACTATACTGTGGCATACCCGTAGTATCGTCGCTGCAACTCCGCAGCATACCTATGCCATCTCCGTAGCATCGCTGTACCATCCCTATAGCATCCCGGTAGCAACTCCGTACCAAACCGGTAGCATACCCGTACTATCCCCGTACTTACCCCGTACTATCGCCGTTCGAAGCCGATAAAATATTATGTTAAACAGTGCCTTGTACTTATAAATAACACCAACGCATACACTGCATATTGCAACAGCTTACCCGCATGGTTCAGGCCGTCCTGCCTAAGGCTGGACGTCCCGACCCATACTCACGATTCACGACTCACGTCTCACGACAAACAGCAGGCTGTACACACGGTTCAGGCCGTCAACCTGTCCCGACCCAGGCGGGAAGCGTCCCGATCCATACTCACGTCTCACAACACACTGCAGGCTGCACAAACGGTTCAGGCCGTTTGGAACGTCCCGACCCGCACACTCACCACTCACTTCTTCGGAGGTCCCAGCTTCTGCGTCTTTTCGTCCAGCACCACGATCTTGCCATTCACCATCTTACAATCATCCACCACGCCCAGCGAGTCGGTCATGCCTTTTTTATCGGTATTATATTCTTTGTACCACAGGGTCACCCATTCTTCTTTTTTATCGGCCGATATCACCGATTCCCAATCTTCCATTTTAATGGTAATGCTGTTAAACAAGGCCCTTTGCACGGTAAACGAAGCCTTCAGGCTGTCTTTGCTTAGTTTGGCCTGGAAATTATCAAAGCCTACCCGTACGCTGTCGCCAAAGCCCATCATGCAGGTATTGATATCGCCGTTCTCAAATGCTTTTAATGATTTCATTACCGTGGCGGCATGCTGTTCATCGCCGGGTTGCCATTCGGCATAGGGGTGATCGAGCTTGTAAGGCAGGTCCAGGTGTGCATCTTTGGCCGCCATTTTTGCTTCGGCATTTTTGGCGCTGTCGCCCGAAGCGGTTTTGCTGTCGCTGCTGTTGTTGCAGCCAGCCAGCAGTATTGCCACTAAGGCAATAAAAATTACTTGTTTCATGTACATGGTTTTTGGTGTAAAAAATAATGCAGGGAACTATGCCTTCATGCGGTAGGGGTTGTGAAGCAGGCATATAAGATAGCTGTTTAGGTGCTAAAATGCAAGGCTGTTGAATAAATAGTGCAGAATTAGCAGTAGCGTTTATGCTGTTACGCTTTTAGTTGAATTCTTTTTGGTTGAGGGTTATATGCTTGTTTGCAGCAATCTTTTTATTGAAGTATGTTCTTTTTTGCTTGCCCAAAAAAGAACTAAAAAAAGGCCCCGCCGAAGGATTACATCCCCTTCGGCGGCTGGTTCCCTGATTAAGCTTTTGTGCTACTGTAGCTTCAGCATTTGTTCCTTGATGGATAATTTGCTACATCAATATTTTTTTGAAACACTCCATTATCGACAGAAATAAATCTTTGTGCTCCTTTGTCTCCCCGTGTCTTCGTGGTTCTATGCCTTGGTGTTTCCATCCGTGTTAATCCGTGTAATCCGTGGCCAAACTTTTCTGCCGAAGGCAGTTGATCACATATTCCTCCTGTACTGCCCACCCACCGCATACAGCGCATTCGTGATCTGCCCCAGCGAACAGTATTGAACAGTTTCCATCAGCTCCGCAAAAAGATTACCATTCTGCACCGCCACCTGCTGTAATTGTTTCAGCATGGCGGCGCTTTTTTCAGCATGCCTTGCCTGGAAAGCCTGCAGTGTTTTTATCTGGAACTCTTTTTCGCTGGTGGTACTGCGGATCACTTCGGTAGGTAAAATAGTGGGTGATCCATTTTTGTTGAGGAAAGTATTCACCCCCACAATAGGATATTCACCGGTATGTTTCAGCGTTTCGTAATACAAGCTTTCTTCCTGTATCTTGTTGCGCTGGTACATTCTTTCCATAGCACCCAGCACACCGCCGCGATCGGTAATACGGTTGAACTCGTTCAGCACGGCATCTTCCACCAGGTCGGTCAGCTCTTCAATTAAAAACGAGCCCTGGTTCGGGTTCTCATTCTTGGCAGTGCCCAGCTCGCGGTTGATGATAAGCTGTATGGCCATGGCACGGCGCACACTCTCTTCGGTAGGCGTGGTGATCGCTTCATCATAAGCATTTGTGTGCAGGCTGTTGCAGTTATCGTAAATGGCATACAGGGCCTGCAGCGTGGTGCGGATATCATTAAAATCAATTTCCTGCGCATGCAAACTTCTGCCGCTGGTTTGAATATGGTATTTCAATTTCTGCGAACGGTCGTTGCCCTTGTATTTATGCTTCATGGCCTTGGCCCAGATGCGGCGGGCCACACGGCCGATAACGCTGTACTCAGGGTCCATCCCATTGCTGAAAAAGAAAGAAAGATTGGGCGCAAAATCATCGATGTGCATGCCGCGGCTTAAATAATACTCCACGTAAGTAAAACCATTGGCCAGCGTAAAAGCCAGCTGTGTGATCGGGTTGGCGCCTGCCTCGGCAATATGATAACCACTGATGCTGACACTATAAAAATTCTGCACCTTGTTGGTAATAAAATATTCCTGCACATCCCCCATCAGCTTTAATGCAAATTCAGTGGAAAAAATGCAGGTGTTCTGTGCCTGGTCTTCTTTTAAAATATCGGCCTGCACCGTGCCCCTTACGGTAGATAATGCTTTTGCTTTTATCTGTGCATACACTTCCGCAGGCAATACATCGGCGCCGCTCAGGCCCAGCAAACGCAGGCCCAGCCCATCGTTACCTTCGGGTAAGGCTCCCTGTAAGCTACCTTTGGCCGGAACAATTTCCTTGCCATCAATGCCAATATATTTGGGCAGGCTTTCTACCTGGTACCTGGCTTCAATGGCTTTATTAACCGCATCTCTTAAATTATTTTCCAGGATGTATTTTTCGCATTGCTGGTCAATAGCGGCATTCATAAAAAAAGCCAGCAGTATAGGTGCAGGGCCGTTAATGGTCATGCTCACCGAAGTTTTAGCATCGCAGAGATCAAAACCGCTGTACAGTTTTTTGGCATCATCCACGGTGGCTATGCTTACACCGCTGTTGCCCACCTTGCCGTAAATATCCGGGCGGTGGTCGGGGTCTTCGCCGTATAAAGTAACACTGTCAAACGCGGTAGACAAACGCTTGGCAGGCTGCCCTAAACTAACATAGTGAAAACGTTTGTTCGTTCTTTCCGGACCGCCCTCACCGGCAAACATCCTCGTGGGATCTTCTCCTTCTCTTTTTAAAGGAAACACACCGGCGGTATAAGGAAATTCGCCCGGTACATTTTCCTGCAGCTGCCATTTTAAAATATCGCCCCAGTCTTTGTACTTAGGCAGGTACACCTTGTGTATCTTGGTACCACTCAGCGATGTGTATGTAAGGTCTTGCCTTATCTTTTTACCCCTTACATCAAATTCAAAAAAATCGCCCTCGTACTGTTGTTGCAATTGCGCCCATTGCTCCAGCAATTTTTTGGTGGTGGGATGCAGCTGCTCTTTTATTTCCTCGTACTTTTTTTTAAGCTGTTCTGTAAGCATATAATGAATCAGTTATTTTTTCTTTTTAACAGTGTGTATCTTTTTTAAAAAACTGTTTACTTCAGTTTGCAGTTGCTTTACCGAAGGCAATTTATCTTTCAGGTTTTTGGGTAGCGATTTGCTAAAGCTGTATTCGCTTACGCCAATGGGGTGATTGATATTAGTAAGTGCGTAATCCACTTCCACATTATCTTTAGCGCCACACAGTATAATGCCGATAGAAGGATTATCGTGCGGCTGCCGCAAGTGTTTATTTACAATATTCAGATAGCCATTCATTTTGCCTGCATGCTCCATTACAAACTCATCCATCTTTAATTCTATTACCACATAACAACGCAGCGTAAGATGGTAAAAAATCAGGTCGATATAATAGTCTTTTCTTCCGGCGGGTAATTTATACTGGCGCCCTACAAAAGCAAAGCCGGCACCCAGTTCCATTACAAATTCCTGCAGGTGCTTTACCAGTTCCATTTCCAGTTCTCTCTCTGTAATATTTTCTCCTAATTGCATGGCAGCAAAAATATAAGGGTCTTTTAATACCTGGTTGGCAAGGTCGGCCTGTGGCTTAGGCAGTGTTAAATGGAAATTAGAAGCTTTTTTTGTTTTATGCTGGCGTTTGTACAGGTCTGTTTCTACCTGGTATTGCAATACAGCACGGCTCCAGTTATTTTCGATAGTTTTATTGATGTACCAATAGCGTTCATCCCTATCCGTTATCTTATCTATAAGATACACATGGTGCCCCCATGGAATGCCCGCCAGCAAAGGGTTTGATAAAAAATAGCTGATTTTTCCAAATTGCGCAACAGGCTGTTGCGCAATTTGATTTTTTCCCTTTTTTTTAATTAACGCAACAGGCTGTTGCGTAATTAGCAATTCGGGATATTCCACGGCAAATTGTTTCATGTACAACAGGTTTCTTGCAGAAAAACCTTTTATTTCCGGGAACTCTTTCTGCAGATCTGCTGATACCTGCGCAATCACCCTTGCCCCCCATCCTTCGTTATCTATTTTTTCTGCCAATTGCTTACCGATATACCAATACATCAGTAACATATCAGTATTTACCTTCAAGGCCGTTTGCAGGCGGCTGACATGAATATTATTCTTTAATTCATTCAACCATTGCCTGTATCTTTTTACTGCAAATTTCATTTTTGTTCTTCTGTCATTTTTATTACGCCATCCAGTTGGTATAATTTACTGGCCAATGCAGCCTGTTCGTTTGCCCAGCTATTGTATTCCCTTACCGCTTCTGCTATCTCCGCCAGGTACCTTACCCGCTTGGGCGGAATGATGGTAGACTGGCTAACGGTATCCCGTACATGCGCATGATGCTCAATCTCTCCATGAAATTTCACGCCTGTTTTGGCAGCTATCTTTTCCATCAGCCTTTCAAACAACTCATTCACACCGGCATCGTTGAACTGTGCGGCAATGGTGCCTACAATCGGCAGTTCATCATCCTTGGCCGTCCATAAACTATGGTTGCGTTTGTATTGTTTGCGTACATCGTGCAAAGCATCCAGCGCACCGGCTTTGTCAAATTTGTTTACGCATACCACATCGGCGTAGTCCAGCATATTTATTTTTTCCAGCTGGGAGGCGGCGCCATATTCCGGCGTCATCACGTACATGCTTACATCGCAGTAATCCAGAATGCTGGCATCGCTTTGCCCTACACCGGCGCTTTCTAAAATAATAAAATCATAGCCCGCTGCTTTGCAGATATCGATCGCTTCCTGCACATATTTGCTCAATGCTTTTTCGCTTTCCCTGGTAGCAAGGCTGCGCATGTAAGCACGGGGAGAAGAAATAGCATTCATCCGGATACGGTCGCCCAGTAAAGCGCCGCCGGTTTTTTTCTTGCTGGGATCCACCGAAATAACGGCGATCGTTTTATCCGTATAATTATGCAGGTACCTTCTCACGATCTCATCCGTAACCGAAGATTTACCAGCACCGCCCGTACCCGTGATCCCCAACACCGGTATCGTTTTATTAATTTTTAATTGTTCATTATTAATTATCAATTCCCCCCCGTTCTCTGCATTGGTGATCTGCCTGGCTATTTTTCTCACATCATTCACTTCGCCCAGCGTCATCGCATCTTTGTATACGCCATTACCATTCAGTGCAAAATCACAGGAGAGGATCACATCCTCGATCATGCCTTCCAGCCCCATTCTTCTGCCATCATCGGGGCTGTAAATTTTGGTGATACCATAGGCATGCAGCTCATCAATTTCCGAAGGCAGAATAGTACCGCCGCCACCGCCGAATATTTTGATATGCCCGCAACCGTTCTGCTCCAGCAGGTCTTTCATGTATTTAAAAAACTCCACGTGGCCGCCCTGGTAGCTGGTAATGGCAATGCCCTGCACATCTTCTTCAATGGCGCATTCCACAATTTCGAGCACACTGCGGTTATGCCCCAGGTGAATGATTTCGGCACCTTTGGATTGCATGATGCGGCGCATGATATTAATAGCAGCATCGTGCCCGTCAAATAAACTGGCAGCTGTTACAATTCTAACTTTGTTATGTAGTGTAAGACTCATAAAAATTTTTAAGCAGTATTCGTTAAGTGATGTGAGGTTGATAGTTCATGGTTCATAGCCTATGATTTATGGTTTATAGTTAAAGCAAACATCTCAAATGATCTACCATGAACCATAGGCCATGAACCATTCACCAACAGCAAATTTACCAGTAAATGCCCTTACAAAAATAACGCCCGTTAGTTTTTAGATGAATGGTGGTTTAAAGCAAAAAGCTTTGGAAGATCGAATAACAAACCACCCGAAAAATTGAATGACCTCGCATCCACAAAACGGCGGCTTACCAAAAATGCAAACCCTATCTGGAATTCCAGCTTCAGGCCGGGCAGCTTTTTAAAGCCAAAAGTATTTACTACCGAAGGTTCCCAAAACACCCGGGGGCTGTAGCTCAGGCTGTCCAGTTTATAATTATCCTGTTCGGTGGCCGTATAATCCGTATTGATCTTGCTGAAATATATAACGCTGAAGCGGGAAGAGAATGAGCCGGAGAAATTAGAACTACTGCCCACCGTAAGCGATGGCTGCAGGTACAGCTTGGTTACATGCATCTGGTGGTAGCGGCTGCGCAACACCCGGTTCTGGTCTTTACCATTATCATCCAGGCTGAACTTGCCAAAACCTACCCCGGCAAATACCTGCAGTGTTACCTGTTTATTATCATCGATCATACGGTAATACCCCAGCCCTATCTCCGTCAGCTGGCGTTTGTAATTGATCACCACGCTGTCCCTGGTACCGGCATCAAAATCGCCGGCATTTCTTTCGGTACGGTGGTAATAATTGGCCTGCAATGCCCAGTGATTGGTGATCGCATAGGCCGCCTGTATATCATAGCCCCGTGCTTTGGCCTTTACCGGCACACTGTCTTTAACTGCATTATCGGCCGCATTGGCCGAATAGTTGAAGGCCAGTTTACTATCGCCTTTTTTTACAAATACAGGAACGTTATGCGCCGAAGGGCTGTACACATAGCGGGGCGTATAGCAGGAGTATAGAGAGCAGCAAAAAGCTAAAAGCAAAAAGCTAAAAGCTAAAGGCGTACAGCGGTAAGCAGGAAGTAATGTATGGGTTCCGGTTTTCATAAACTATCAGTTCATTTTGAAGGTAAGCGCTGCAAAATCTTCAATACTCAATGCCTCGGCACGTTTATTAAAAAGTTCATCCTGCAATACTTCGGCGGTAAACAAACCTTTTACGGCATTGCGCAATGTTTTACGGCGTTGGTTAAAAGCGGTTTTTACCAATAGCCAGAATGCTTTTTCTGTTTTCACGTGCAGCGGCGTGGTCTTCCGCGTAAGCCTTATTACACCGCTCTGCACTTTGGGTGGCGGATTAAAACATTCATTGCCTACATCAAATAAATACTCCACATTGTAATAAGCCTGCACCAGCACACTCAGCACACCATATACTTTGCTGCCTTCTTTGGCGGCGGCCCGCTGCGCCACTTCCTTCTGGAACATGCCGATCACCGCAGGCACATCGTCTTTCCACTCCAGTATCTTGAACAATATCTGCGTGGAAATATTATAGGGAAAATTACCGATCACCACGAAGCTTTCATTAAATGGCTGATCGATATCCAAAAAACTTTTATGAATGATCCTGTCTTTTAACACAGGATACTGCTTAAAAAGATACTCAACCTTTTCCTCATCCAGTTCCACGGCTTTAAAATCAACACCGGGCAATTGCAGCAGGTGTTTGGTTAATGCCCCTGCGCCCGGCCCCACTTCCAGCAGGCGGGTAAAGCTTTCCTGCTGCAGCGCATCCACTATCTTACGGATAATGTTTTCATCCTTTAAGAAATGCTGCCCCAGCGATTTTTTTAATGTATACATCCATACAAAAATAGTGCATAATACCCGTAAGCATACCGGTATTACAGGAATATACCAATTGGTAATACGATCACCCGCTTATACAAAAATGCCCGGCTAAGCCAGGCATAATTGTATAGTTACCATTTGCTAAAAAACTACTTTGATACGATCAGCTTCTGCGTGGTCACTTCGTTGTTCACCAGCACCTGCAGGGTATACACGCCTGCACTGAATTTGCCGAGTCCGTCAATGCGCAGCACATTATTGCCCCTTACCGATCGTTGTGTTTGCTGCAGTAGCACTTTGCCCATATTATCCACCAGCTTCAGCAGCACAGCCGATTCTCTTTCTACAAAGAATTTTACCGTTACATAATCGCTGGCCGGGTTGGGCACTATGCTCACGGCTGTTTTTACCGTGTTCACCCTTACCACCAATACACTGCTGTACTTCACCTCTCCTTCTTTACCAAATACCTTCAGCCTGTAATAAATGATATCGCTGCCAATGCCGGTAATATCATCCGTATAAGTAAAGCTTTGCGCTTCGTTCAGTTTTACGGCATCGTTTACCATGCCCGTTATGTTGTACACATAGTTATCCGTACTTCGTTCCACTTCAAAATGATCTGACTTCTTTAGATGCAATGATCGTCCAGTTGAGCGGCACGGTATTTTGTTGCTGTGTTCCCGTAAAATTGAGGAACTGTACCGGCAGCACCACCCCTACATAACGCCAGTCGCGGTTGATCTGCAATACAAATTTCTTCTGCACCGGAGCCCTGGAGCCGGGTGTGGCATCGCCTGTTAATATTCCACCCGAACCAAAGCGGTAAGAGGTACCTTTTACATTGGTTACAGAGTTCAATGAATCAAAACGGTTATCCAATCCATCACCATCCGTATCCAATCCCGTTAATGTTACCAGGTCATCGGCAATACCGTTCAGGTTAAAATCATTGCCTTCCACAATATCCGGCGCACCATCACCATCGGTATCCAGGTCCCTGTAATCGGGTATACCATCACCATCGTGATCGTACACAAAAATACCCGAGCCGCCAAAGCCAATGATATTATCATAGGTGTTGGTTAGGCCATCACCATCGGTATCGCCGGGTATATACAGCAGGTAACCCAATGTAGACATACCTTCAATGTTATCCGGTATACCATCATCATCGCTGTCAATATCCAGGTAATCGGGATTGCCCACACCATCGGTGTTGCGCAGGTTTAGTGTAGCCATTGCCGATACAGTGGTGGACCAGCCATTGTTGGCAATAGCACCATCCACGATGCCATTAAAATTCGCATCCGGCAAACCTGCTTCTATCACATCCACAATACCATCTGCATCACTGTCCAGGTCGTAAGGGTTGGGCCTGAAATCGCGGTCAAGGTTTTTATTAGGGTAGTTATCAGCCCTTCCGTCCACAGGCGAAACATCCACCCCCGTTTTCAACAGCGCTGTTGCATTTACATCATTATCGCTGATACCATCACTGTTCAGATCAGTGAAGCCATCGATCAAACCATTGTTATTGGCATCGGTGCCGCCCGCTTCTATCAGGTCGGGAATACCATCGTTATCACTATCCAGGTCGAGGTAATTAGGAATACCATCGCCGTCAAAATCCTGTGCACCCAAGCCCACATTCGATCCATTAACACCGGTATTATTGGCATCCACGTTTTGAGAGAAGCCATCATTATCCGTATCTACATAGTTATCAATAATGCCATCACCATTCGCATCCACACCATACGATTCTACTGTATCGGGTATACCATCATTGTCACTGTCCAGGTCGTATTGATTGATAATGCCATCCTTGTCTTTATCCGCATTATCATTCACACCATCGCCATTGGCATCCACAAAGCCGGGGAAATCGGTATCGTAAAAATTGGGGATACCATCATTATCCGAATCGGCGCCATAATCAAAATTGTCGTTCACATTATCAAAGTTATTATCTACATAACCGGGATAGGTAGGATCGTTCCAGTTGGGGATACCATTCAGGTTGGCATCCTGTAAAGCCACAGCATTATTGAATTCCACGTAATCGGGTATGCCATCATTGTCATCATCAATATCCGGGCAGGCATGAATGATCACGGCGATCCTGGCAGTATCGGAACAACCGGCGCCATTGGAAAAATAAGCCCAGTAGATACCGCCGGGATAAGTTACCGGTGTATAAGGATTGTATAAATTAGCCGGTATAAATGGCTTGGCCGAATAAAAACTATAGCCGGCATATTTAGCCCAGGGCAATGTAACGGTTAAGTTATTACACTGGTTGATGATCACCGTATCTTTAGGCGAAAAACAGGTACCCGTAACTGTTACATTCACCGGACCCTTCACAATACAGCCCGCCGTATTCACACCGCTGGAGTCGTATAATATGGCAAGAGAAGTTTTACCCTTGTAATCGATCCTCGCACTGTTCTGCACCGGCCCTATACAGGACAATACATCGCAGGAAGAAGTGGTGACCACATCAAACTGCACTGTACCACTTACACCCGTACCCACATTACCACCATTTACTGCATTGGCGCCTACACCAATACGGTACGTGATCTTGTTGGAAGCGAAAGTGTATTCCGCCTGGTCATCGGCCGCCGCATCTGTTTTGGCAACGCCGTTTATTTTTATACTGCCGGGCACGTAGGTGGTACCCGTGGGAATATTATCGGTGATGATGGTATTGGTACTGGAGTCGTTACCCACATTGCTGTAATTAATTACATAGCGCAGCACATCGCCGGGTACCAGTGAACCACCATTAACATCTGTAGCCGTTTTATCAAAAGCAAAAGTTGGGTTGTATTGCGAGATACCCGTTGTTAATACCTGCACAATATAGTTTTCGCTCGGCGATGCAAAACGCACGGTAGCCGATGTTTTACTATTACCTAACTGCGCATTGGATGTATTGGGCAGGTCCATGATGCTGGCATCATAGCCCAGCGTATTCTGGAACGATGGGTTACGGGTGGTAACCACGGCACCCTTGTACGAGATCACACTGTTCCACATATCGTTTAAATTGGCCAGTGCATTGGGGGTAAGATTATAGAAAGATGCTGCACCCTGTTGCTTGAACAGGAAGGAGTCTTTAGAAGTACGGTCACCATCATACACCACGGCGCCCAGCTCACAGCTTACCGGTCCGCCGGGAGGCGTAAGAAAGCCGGAGATGGCAACGTCTGCCGGTGGACTACCACTCTTTACAATAGCACAACCGTCAAACACCGTAAGGTTTCGCGGTGGTAGTGACGGATTCGCATACACGATAACGATCGTCCATCCACCATAAGCATCCCCAATGCCCAATGCAGGCAACACATTACCTACGGTAAAAGTGCCGTTGGGGTTGGTGGGGTTGATCATGGAAGTGATATCGAAGAAACACTGGTAGCCCGTATGCGCATAACCTGCGATCAACGTGCTGTTCCAGTAATCTGTTTTGGAAGAAGTGATGGTGGTATAAGAACCAGCGCCCGGTATCTTTAATTTACAGGTGGTTTCTGTACCATTCATCCAGGCGGTATTGGTACCACCACTACCCTGGCCGGCACCCCAGTACAAACCTGCGAACATTACATTGGAGCAGGCAGGTAAACTCAGGTTGGCAGTAGAAGAATTATAGGTGCCGTTATTATCCAGCCCTAGTAATTCCATATCAAAAGACATATCTGATGCAGTAGCGGTATTCAAATGCACTTCCACTGCAATGGTATTAACGCCTGCTGTAAACACGCTCGGGCTAAGGCTTACCGCAACATCTTCGGCAGCGCCCGTTGCAATATTGGAAGATGCTAAAGAAGCATACGTAATTGTACCGGTGGGCATATTATTCCTTACCTGTTCCACACCGTTTATATACACCACAATACCATCATCTCTTTTTAAATTCATTTGTATGCTGTAAAAAGTAGTGGACAGTTCTGCTGCAGTAAAGCTCACTGTACGGCGAAAATAATAAGCCGTGCGTTTGGAACCAGCACCCGGCGTACAAATGGGTGTGATGCCACTGGGGATACAGGTGGCCTGCGTTCCGTTGAATCCATATTTACCCGGTCCGTTCACAGGTGAAGCGCCGATATTCCATAAACCGGTCAATGTATATGCAGATTGTTTCCAGGTATTGCCCAGGATATCATTGGCGGGAGCTGTAGTGCTGGAAAAATAATTCCAGGTGCTGCCCAGCGCAAGTTTGGTGGTGGCTGCAGGATTGTCCACATCAATATTGATGGCAGTAGCACTATTGTTGGTAGTGGATCCTGTTGGCGGTACTTCGCCTGTACCCGGCACGCCGCTTCCAATACCACTGGAAGAAACAATGCTGTTAGACACATACACTATACTTCCCCTTGCAGAGGAATTATAATAGCGGGGTGCGAAGGCACGTAATATCTGTGCATTACTTTCAAACGGTTGAAAGATAATAACACTGATGAGCAGCGTTAGTAAAAAGGTTTTCATTTGCTACGGATTTAAACATTTTCATTGGATTAGGTTCTAACGGGTTAAACAACAATTAAAAATTGATTATACTATCTTCTTTTATTCGATTATTACTTTTGTACTGATCCTGTCGCCGGTGGAATTGCTGAGTGTAATGATGTATACACCATTATTCAGTTGCAGTTCCTTACTGTTATTACCGGTGATCACACTCATGGTGCCATTCGCTATTTCTTTACCCGACATATCCACCACTCTTAAGACGATATTATCAGGCCTGGTGCTGCCTATGATCAATTTGGTGCTGGATGATTGGCGTACCACCGTGCAGCTGAGCGGTTTATCGTTGTGATAAAATACTTTCTTCGTATCGAAATAAGTTTTCTTACCATCGTAATTGGTTTGCGACAGGCGGTAATAGTTATTGCCTTCTGCAGGTAAAGGATCCACCAGGTGGTAATTCTTTAATGTATTGGAATTACCGGCGCCATTTACCTTATCCAGCACCTGGAAGCCCGAACCTCCTACAGAGCGTTCTACGGTAAAGTATTTATTATTCTGTTCCACATCAGTCGACCAGTCCAGCAATACTTTATTATTATCCAGTGTGGCAGTAAAATTATTCAGCAGTATGGGCAGCGCACCAGCGTTAACGGTTACACGAAAAGTATCTTTCAGGTCATTAAAATCATCTGATACAATATAATCGAACACACCAGTAACATCCGGTATGGCGAGTATGGACTGCGTTACCTGGCCAGGTGCAGTAAAACCATTGGTGGGAATGGTCCAGTTATACGTACCCCGCCATGATGCAGTAAGCTGTATGGACTGCCCCAGTGTAATGGAATAATTGGTCTTTCTTTTTACATCTTTAAAAATGGTGAACTGGTCACGTATCAGCGGCGTAGGCGCCGTGGTGTACGAAACAAACTTTGCATTCAGCCGGTTGCTGTCCACTTCAAAATAAAAGCAACCGCCATTGGTGGCATTGGAATAATACATACAATCTTCAGGATAACCCGTTGATGTACCGCCTACCTGCCCGGCAGAACCGGTAACTACATACACGGTACCATGATTGTATTTTCCCGAATTATAAGTAAAGGCTTTGTAATTACCTGTTACACCGTCGTACAAACCATTCTGTGTATTGCCGGTGGCCGTATGCGCTGCTGCAGAAAAATCTGCATCCAGTAACGGTGACGCATAAGTGTTATAAAACCCTTTCAGTAAATAACTTCTTTCATATCCATGCGAGTGGCCGCAGATCACCAGGTCCACCCCATAGCGCTCCAGTATGCGGATGAATTTTTCCCGTACTGCCACCAGTTCTGCTTCTGCTGCAACATCATCTGCATTATGACTGGTCTTGGTATACGGCGGATGGTGAAAATATACCACGGTCCATTTTTGCGTATTGGCATCCAGGTCGCTTTTTAACCAGGTAGCCTGCTTACCCGTGGTATCATATACTTTAGTGGTATTGTTATCATCCTTTCCGTAAGAGTCCAGCGAAACAAAATGCACATTACCGATATTGTACGAGTAAAAATTCTTTGCACCGGATGCCACACCGCCGATCTCGCCTGCCATCGGTACGGTAAAATTGGTATGGTAAGGCATGCTTCCTAAAGCGCCGCCGGTTTTACCTGTATTGGCCGAACTGTTGCCATAATCATGATTGCCGGGTGCAGGATAGAGTTTATAATATTTTAAAAGATCGTTCTTATAAATGTCAAAAAAGTTGGTCTGGTATTCGGCATCCGAACCGGTGGTATACGCATTATCACCCACCAGCAGCATGGCATCAATATCATTGCTGCCAATATAATTCATGAAAGTATTTTTTACATTGGTTTGATTGGTGGAGTTATTACCACAATCGCCAATGGCTACAAAGCGCAGCAGCCGGTTGGTATTATTGGCAGGCAGTGTTAAAAAATAATTGGTGTTGGTGTTTTGTAAAGTAGTGGTGGTAGTACCAATGGTGTACCAGTATTTGGTATCGGCCGATAAACCACCAATGCGTACAATATGTTCTGTAACCGGTGTGGCCACATCCTGTGTTAAAGAATTAGAATAAGTACCGAATGCAGTACCCCAGGTAACTTTTGAATTGGAAGCAGTGTTGGTCCTCCAGCGAATGGTGATGGAATCCTGTTTGCCGGTTTGTAAGTACGGACCACGGGTAAGTGTTTGCGCATGCAATTGCATGCTGCAGGTTAGCGTGATCAATAATAAAAAAACAGGTGTTTCTTTACGGGTAAAATTCTTCATAGTATCGGATTTCAAGGTTCAGTAATCAAAGCACGTTTACTTACGCCTACAAAATATTTCCGAAAACTAATACTTTTCTGTGTTAAGTTTTAGCAGAAACGGGTAGTTTTTTTTCGAATACTGTTGTAAAAGTATTTCAACAGCATCTTTTCCGTAGTACGATGTAGTATAACTACTGTTAAAATGTCTAAAAACTACTACCAGCAAGGGTTTTGCGGGTTTCTGCGGTGTCGGTGAGGGTGTGTAAAAAAGCAATGAGCTGCTTCTTTTCTATGTTATTTAATTGCAGTTTATCAAAAGGTAATGTTTGATTTTTTGGTGCAATATTCAAACCTTTACCACCACCGTTATCATAAAAATCAATTACTTCTTCCAGTGTTTTAAATACACCATTGTGCATGTAAGGAGCAGTTACAGCAATGTTGCGCAGGCTCATGGTTTTAAACGCATATTTATGTAACGGAAAATTGGTCACGATAAATCTTCCTTCATCCTTATCCAATTCGCTGTTGGTTTTTGTTGCTTTAAGTGGCACACCTATCACTTCAGTTTCGGTATAATAATAGCGGGGCGGTTTGGCGCCACTGAACAGGGGCATAAAATGACAGGTGCCACATTTGGCCTTACCCATAAAAAGATTAAAGCCTTTTATTTCATCCGCATTCATCAGTTGCTGCCCACGCATTTGCTTATCAAATTTTGCATTCAGCGATACTAAAGTGCGTTCAAAGCAGGCAATGGCATTGCAGATATTTACAGCAGCAACTGCTTTGGCAGCACCGGGATATGCTTTTGCATAGATGGTATCATATTCTTTCTGTGCAATGATATTTTCTGCAGCGGCTTGTGCAGAGCCATGCATTTCCTTAGCGTTGTTCAATACTTCCATCACCTGGTCTTCGAGCGAAAAGCTGCGGCTGTCTAAAAACAGGTTGCGCTGCAATGCTGCATTCCATAAGGTGGGCGCATTACGGGGCAATGCGGTATGCCCGTCAATGGCCACACTGGTGGAAAGCCCGTCGGTAAAGGCTTTGGCGGGATTGTGGCAGGTGGCACAGCTGCGTTGCTTACCGGAGGATAATTGTTTATCAAAAAAGAGTTTGCGGCCCAGTAATATCTTTTCTGTAGAAGTGGTATTATCATCCAGGTATTTATTGGCATCAAAAATACCAGCTGCAAATAGTGTATTGTTTTTTTTAATAGTACTGTAGAACATAGGTGATTTGTTGTCACCCAATCCTTTTGCCTTTTTATAATCACCTATAATAACAGTGATAGGGTTCATGTATTTTATAATGAACTCCATCCGGTCAAAAGCATTGAAATCAGTATGCAGTTGTAGATACTGCTGGGCTGCATCCAGTAACTGCTGCAGTTTTTTTGTTGCTGCTGCATTCACTGTATTCATGTCATCTTTATACAGCAACAATATTTTTTGTACCCCTTTCAGTGCAGCACCGCATTCCGGCAAACCATTCACTGCTGCCTGCGAATCAAAACCGGTAATACCCATTGCAGTAATACGGTACAGTTCTTCCATCACGGCATCAAAAATAAATTCTTCGTTAAAAGCATTGGATTCCGTGGTTGCTATCATGTTACGGGTATTCAGCAACAAGGTTGCAGTGGCATCTTCCAGCGCCTGGGTATTGGCTTTATCAAAATGAGGAAACAATAATCCTTCTATCACCTGCATGCCATTGGGTTGCTGTGGCCCCATATCCGGTTCGTCTTCTTCAAAAAAAACAATGGGGGGGCCATTGAGCTTTACTGCAAAAAAATTAAAGTAATATTCTATGATGGTCTCGGCCTGTTTATACGCAAGGCGTGTTTTTATGAATTGCTGCTGCAATGCCTTTTCGTTCTTTGCTATTGCAAGTTGCTGCAGTTGAACGATCTCCTGCTCTAACTGGTGGGACTGCTGCAGGTAAAAATCCTTTACAGCTTCCGCAGGATCGCTTTTTTTATACGAGAAAAACGAGAATGCCCCGATGAGTATAACAAAACCACTTAGTATGAGGATCTTTTTGAGCATCATATAAAGGATGTACGGCTAAATTAATAAAACAATTGGTAGCATTTAAATATTCACATCAATAAACTCATTAAAAAAGGCTGCCCTGTAAAGGCAGCCTTGCTTTGTTTACAATAGTATTATTTTTCCAGTATCAGTTTTTGTGTCACCACTTCATCATTCATCAGCAGTTGCAGTGAATATACACCTGCACTGTACTTGCTGAGCCCGCTCAGCTGCAAAACATTATTACCTTTAAATACCCGCTGTTGCTGTTGCAGTACCGTCTTACCCAAATTATCCACGAGCCTTAAAGTTACCAGCGATTCTTTTTCCGCCGTTAATCTTACCAGTACAAAATCACTGGCAGGATTAGGTACAATACTCACCGGGGCTTTTACCTGTGCCTGGCGCACCACCAGTACATTGCTGTACTTGATCTCTCCTGCTTTACCGATCACTTTAAGGCGGTAGTAAATGATCTCGTTAGTAATACCACTGATATCATCTGTATAACTGAAGCTCTGTGGTTCGTTCAGCTGTACGGCATCATTTACAATACCCACATAAGCATAACTGCTGTTATCCGTACTTCGTTCCACTTCAAAATGGTCAATATCTTTTGTTGCAATAATGCTCCAGTTGAGCAATACCGTATTTTGCTTAGGCAGGCCGCTGAAGCTGAGGAATTCCACCGGCAGCACCACGCCCACAAAGCGCCAGTCGCGGTTGATCTGTCCCACCGTTTTCTTCTGCACTGTACATCTTGATCCCGGTGTGGCATCGCCTGTTAAGGTACCACCCGTACCCATACGGTATGATGTACCTTTTACATTGGTAACAGAGTTGAGTGAATCAAAACGGTTATCCAATCCATCGCCATCCGTATCAACACCGGTAAGGGTTACATTATCATCCATTAATCCGTTCAGGTTAAAATCATTGCCCTCAATAATATCCGCCTGCCCGTCGCCATCCGTATCCAGGTCGCGGTAATCGGGTATACCATCCCCATCATGATCGTACACGAATATACCGGCGCCGCCAAAGCCCACCACGTTGTCATACACATTCGCCAAACCATCTCCGTCGGTATCTGTCAATGTCGGCATTATGTATCCTGCTGTACTCATACCTTCAATATTATCCGGTATACCATCATTGTCACTATCTATATCCAGGTAATCAGGATTACCAGATGCATCTGTATTTCTTAAATTTAGTGTACCCATGGCCGATACGGTGGTAGACCAACCGTTGATCGCTATGGTACCATCCACTATGCCATTTAAATTGGCATCGGGCAGGCCGGCTTCTATCACATCTGCAATACCATCGCCATCACTATCCAGGTCGTAAGCATTCGGGCGGAAATCACGATCCAGGTTCTTGTTCGGGAAATCATCTGCCCTGCCATCTACCGGCGAAACGTCGAGACCCGTTTTTAATAAAGCTGTTGCGTTAATATCGTTATCACTCAGCCCGTCTCCATTCAGATCGCTGAAGCTGTCTATCTTACCATCGTTATTGGTATCATTACCGGCAGCTTCAATCACGTCAGGTATACCATCGTTATCACTGTCGGTATCTAAATAATTCGGTACGCCATCGCCATCCAGGTCCTGCGCCCCCAGGCCGGTACCCGATCCCGCCACACCGGTATTATTGGCATCCACATTTTGCGAGAAGCCATCATTATCTGTATCCACATAACTATCAATGATACCATCACCATTGGCTTCCACACCATAGGATTCTACGGTATCGGGTATACCATCGTTATCACTGTCCAGGTCGTATTGATTAATGATACCATCTTTATCCCTGTCTGCATTATCATTCACACCATCTCCATTGGAATCTACAAAGCCGGGGAAATCGGTATCCCTGTAATTGGGTATACCATCATTATCCGAATCGGCACCGTAATCAAAATTATCATTTACAAAATCGAAGTTATTATCTACATAACCGGGGTAGCTGGCATCATTCCAGTTAGGGATTCCATTACCATTGGCATCCTGCAATGCAAGCGGGTTATTGAATTCCACGTAATCGGGTATACCATCATTATCATCATCAATATCAATACAGGTATTGATGATGGAGATGGTAACAGGCGCCACATCTGTATAGTTACAGCTTACACCTGCAAGATTGGCGGCATTGGTAGCCACCACCATCCTGTATTTATCGCCGGCATTGCTTAATGATGTTGCTGTAGGCGGCAATGTATAAGAGTTTACAAAGCGGTAGTTGTTGGGCCCCACCAGCACCGGCGATGCAATGCCCGCTGTACCGGCTACATCCACCCAGGTTACACCACCATCCGTGCTCCGTTGCCATTTGTAATAAATGTATACGTTGTAATAAGAACTTACGGTATCCGACAAGGTGAGCGGGTGGCCCGTACACACTGCCGGTGTATTGGAAGGTGAATAGATCATGTTCGGGTAACAGGTACGCATACTGATATCATCCACGGCCCAGTCGTTACCACCGCCCCCGGGCGCATTGTTACGGAACGACATTTTAAAACTGGTTTGATTAGGCCCTGTTTTATATACAAAGGAACGTTTCACCCATTTGTTCAAAGTATCAGACCCTGTTTGTGTACCGCTCAAACCCTGGTACACCAGGTCACCGGTTGTATAATAATCCACACCATCTATCTGGAAGGCAATGTTGGGACGCACACCGGCAGAGTCGCCCGATGCCGTAGGGGAATAACCCGTACTGCTGGCCCCCACACCATTGGAATCGCAACCACATTTGGCGCAGACATTTTTTAACCAGGCCGATATCTCGTAATAAGTATCGGTACAGGCACCACTGAAATTATATTCAAATGCCACGTCGGCACGGTATGCAGAGTTTACCACCAGCATATAACCGCAAGGGTTAGACGCACTGATGGGCAGGTTTACATTACAGGGCGGGTTACCTTTTGCAGTATTGGTGGCCCCGGTATGGTCGCCGGAAATATCCCACACACCGAATACCCGGTTACCGCCGCCTTCGGGCTTGGTAAGTGTTTGTACTGTGCTGGCATTGGCACTGCTGTTGTTGGCCACGCTGTAAAAATAATCCGCCGGGCTGCCGGTATTAAACGGCCCGTAAGCATATTTTGTATTGGCAGATGTACCCCTGTTCTGGAAATAAGTGGGATTGCCGGAAGGGGTGCCAAATGTACCATTCGATTCATCCCCCACCACGTTGGTGGGTGATACAGCATCCGGGCATCCACCCGGGCTGGCATAGATCATCAAACTGTCTTTAGGAAAATTAATGACATAAGAAGTATTGGTGATGGTATCCCTGTAGCGGAATGCACCGCCGCCATATCTTACCTTGGTACCATACGCTCCGTTTACCCGTACCCGGTAGGTAGCCATCACAATACAGGTGCTGCCAAAGTTGGAAGGTTTGGAGGTGTTTCTTAAGATACCTCTTTTAGCCCAGGTGGCGCCTTCGCCCATATTGATCTGCAGGGCAGTATCCGAACCGGCACCTGCCGTGGTGATCCACGCTGCATCCAGCACATCTTTTGCATCGGTATAGCAGGTACTGTTGGACGGACGGAAGAGTTTGCCTTCATTCGTTCTTAAAGCCATACTGTCTTTTATCAGTGCAAGGCCTTTACCAGCAGTTAAAGTATCGTAATAAGCAAGACTGTCGATAGCAACAGTTGTACCCGGGCCCGAGATAACGAGCGTGGCCCTTATTTCCAGCACATCGCCGGGATTGATGGTACCGCCCGATGTACCATTCGTAATGTTCACATAACATTTTCCATAATCCACCAATGCTTCATTAGGATTGGTGATACAGATATTGAAACCCCAGTTGCCCGAAGAGGGTGAACCGGTATTGGTATTGGTGGTTATACGTACATAATAAGTAGTGTTGATGGTAAGCCCGGTACCGCCCGGTGATACCGCGGTATTGAGCGGCGATGCGCCACACACACCCGGCACGGCAGTTAATGTGCCGCACGACCCGGTAAATAACTGGATGAGTGGTGATGCTGCACTGAGGTTGCTGCCCACGCTGCTTAAAGTGATAACAGGGTGATTGCTCTGTGCCACAAAATAATACCATACATCTGCTGATGATGCATTACCGCAGGCAGATAATCCCGCTGTGGCAGTGGCATTCAGTAAAGTACCCGCCACATTGGTACAGGTAGATCCGCTGCTTAATAAAGTAGCGCCGCTGCACAGGTCGTTGGTATGCGTGATACAGATATTGAAACCGGCTACCGTACCTGTTCCTGATGGATTGGTATTAAAATTAGCTACACGTACATAATATACATTGCCTACGGTGAGGCCGCTTTGCGTAAGCGTGCTGCCCGAAACACAACTCATAGAAGTTAATGAGCCGCAGGTACCCTGGTACACCTGTATGCGGGGTGCGGTAAAATTGGTACCCAGGCTGCTTAGTGTAACCGTATGCGTTGGGGTAACCGCAACAAAGCGGTACCATACATCGTAATAAGTGCCTGCCGCAAAACAACCGATGGGGTTAGTGGCATTGGCCGTAGCAAGGTCCAGCGTACCGGCAGTATTGGTGCAGGTAGTATTGGAAGTAAGTGTTACTGCTCCGGTACATTCATCATTGGCAGGCTGCCCCTGTACACAGATATCAAAGTTCCACGTAGTGGTGGCGCCGGCTGTCGGGCTTGTTTTTACAAAAGCCCTTGTATAATAAGTGGTACCTACCGTTAAGCCGGTAATGGTTTGCCTTGTTGCGGCTGTTTGGCAGCCCAGCGAAGTTAAACCGGCACAGGTACCGCTGAAGGTTTCTATATAAGTATTGGCTGCAGTAAGACTGGAGCCAAGATTGCTTAAAGTGATGGTTTGTGTGGTTGATGTGGCAGTGAATTTAAACCATACATCAAAAGTGGTTAAAGTAGTTGCAGTACAACCCGCAGGCGCAGCGCTGTTGGCATTCTGCATATTGGCGGTGATACTGCTGCAGGTAATACCGGGTGTTAAGCTAAAAGCGGTGGCACAGGTATTATTAACTGATGACAACAACGGGTGGGTAAGGCAGATGGTGAAACCGCTTCCGGATGTGTGCGGATTCCAGGAATCGGATACCCTTACATAATAGGTACTGCCTACTGTTAATGCAGTTGAAGTGGCCACTGCCGATCCGCCACTGGCAATACCACATGCTAAATAACCGGTTGATACCGCCGGGCAGGGGCTTGCATATATCTGTACTTCGGGATTCCAGAAATTGGCGCCGAAATTATTGATCGTGATCGTATGTGTGGTGGCTACCGCAACAAACTTATACCACACATCATAATTCGCCGACCAGGCAACGCAGCTACTGGCGGTGGTGGTTCCGATAGAACGGGTGGCATTATCGATGGTACCGTTTACAGGGTTGGAACAGGTTACGGTGCTGGAAGTTAATGTGATGGCGCCTGCACAGTTATCGTTGGCAGGAGCCTGCGCAATAACTGTTGCGGAAAGAAAGAAACTAAGACCTATTAAAATGAAAATCTTTCTGTGAATCGACTTTACAATGTACAAAAATCTCATAGAACAGATTTATTTGGTTTAACAAGAATAATGGATGCCTACACGCAACCTGTTAATCCTCAATTGCATGTAGTACGATTTCTACAAAGGCGTAGTAATTACACTATAAAAACGAAAATCTCAGCTTTTTATTGTCATGTAAAAATTATATCATATATAAATCTCCGGCAACATATCCAGCCTTTTTATATATAAAACGATTTGCCGGTTACTACAATATTTTATCGTTTTAGCAGTTTATGTATGTCGGGATATAGTATAACAACTACATATTAGTGAATAAATATTATGTAAGTTATTTTTATTAAACCTCCTATAAAATCCAATACTATGCTGCGTTTTTTAAAAAAAACCTTCTTTCTTTTATTTATTGCAATTACCACGCATATATGGGTTAAGGCGCAGGCGCCCTCGAATGATAATTGTGCGAACGCTATTTTATTAACTTCAAATATTTCCTGCTCGGGTACTACCGGTACTATTGCCAATGCTACTCCATCCATCACGCCTACTTCGGGAAGCACCTGTACGGCATGGTCTACTAACTACGATGTTTGGTACAAATTTGTAGCCGTGGCTACTACGCATACTATTACCATCAGCAATTTTGAAGCAAACTTCTGGAGCCAGGAATTGCAGGTGTACAGCTCCTGCCCTTCGGTTGCTACGGGGTATCTTGCCTGCAGCAGTACCGTTACCAATGGATCTGTTAGTGTAAGCCCCACCGGTCTTACCATTGGCAATACTTATTATATCCGTGTTTCCAATCTCTGGAATTCGCATACTTCTACAGCAGGTTTTACTATTTGTGTTACACATCCATTAACGGCCGGTATCAATAATACCTGTGCGAATGCGGTAACATTGACAGCGGGATTGAGCTGCAGCAGCATGACGGCCAACCTGCAGAATGCCAATAGCGCAGCGCCGGCAGGTTGCACGGCTACCAACACTACCACTTACGATGTGTGGTTTAAATTTACCGCCACTGCCACCGTTGAAAATATTTCGCTGAGCAACCTGGGCAGCAATGTAACCGCAGCCAATACTTATATTGAAACTTTTAGTGGCGCCTGCGGTGGCCTTACATCTTTAGGTTGCCAAACGGCTGCCAGCACACAGGTCATCAGCGGCCTGTCTGTTGGTACTGTATATTATACAAGGGTATATGTAAAGACCAACCCAACGGCAACGCCTACCAGCAGCTGGACCTTTGACATTTGTGTATACAGTCCTATTTTTAAAGGCGGCAGAACAAATGAAGTGTTCAAGCAAACCTTGCTGGTATCCAATGCTACTTCACCTGCCAGCAACCGCCTGTACGATCCCTGGGAAGTTACTTATGGCCCCGATGATTCGCTTTGGGTTACAGAAGCAAAAGGTTATAAAGTAAAAAAGATCAACCCGGTAGATGGCGGCCAACGCACCATTCTCGACCTGAGTGATGCAGGCTCCGGCGGCAGCTTTACACCTTCCACCTTCCGCAGGCAGTTTGCCATTACGCAAAACCCCTGGCCGCAGGGTGGCATGATGGGCCTTGCGATCCATCCTGATTTTAATGCCCCCGTTTCGCCTAAAAAATATGTGTACATCGCTTATGTAAATAAATTCATCCCGGTTAGTTCCGGCTCTGCACCTAACCAGGTTACCAACTATGCCGGTGAGGCAGTGAAAGGATACGTGTTTGAAACATGGCTGGTGCGCTTTACTTATGATGGCACCAACCTGGTAAGTCCAGTTGCATTGTGCGATACCATCCGTGGCAGCAATGATCATAACAGCGGCCGCCTGATCATTAAACCGGTGGGTGGCGTGCCTTACCTGTTCTATGCATTAGGTGATATGGGCGCCGGTCAGTTCGATAATATCAACCGTACCGAAAAAGCACAATTAAATAATTCTTACGAAGGAAAGATATTGCGCTTTAACCTGGAGACCGACGGTGATGCAGGTTCATACGATCAATGGATACCGAATAACAATCCATTCAATACTATACTGGGTGTGCAGAGTGCAGTATGGAGTACGGGCATACGCAACAACCAGGGCTTTGCTTATAACGCTGCGCTGGATCTTTTGTATGGCGCTTCGCACGGGCCTTTCAGCGATGACGAATTCAATATTATTGAACCCAACCGTAATTACGGGCACCCGTTGGTGATAGGTGACAGTTCGGATGGTAATTATAACAATGCAAAAGCCGGTCCTATTTCCAGCAGCCTGCCCCTGATATTTACTGAAAGATCGAGCGTGCTGGATACCATCAACGTAAGAGGTGCAGCCAATGGTACCACGTATAAGAATACACTCTATTCCTTTTACCCGGTACCTGCCGGTAATACCAGTACCGCCTGGTCTATACAATATATTTACAATGATGTGTCGGGCGCACAGAATGCCAACATCAACTGGTATTCGGAAGCCATATCGGGATTAGATATTTATACGAAGAGCCTGATACCCGGTTGGCGAAACTCCTTACTGGCAGCCTGTTTAAAAGGCGGCCGCATTATGCGAACTAAATTAAATACAGCCGGTACTGCAGTAGTACCTACCGATGGCGCTGATACGGTTACTTACTTCCGCAGCGTGAACCGTTTCCGCGATATGGCTATTTCTCCCGATGGCAGAAATATCTATACCGTGATCGACAGCAGTTCCACCACCTCGGGCCCAACTACTGCCAATCCTTCTGTAAGCGCCTGTCGTGGCTGTTTACAGCGCTATACTTTTTTGGGTTATGATGATGCATCCGGTGCCAGTACTATTTCCACCAATATTCCTATTGCACCAGGTATGAATAACCAGCTGACCAATGGTACAGCTACTTCTATCAGCTCGGTTGATAACAGTAATTTGTGGGTACCTGTTACAGACTCTTTAGGAAATATCATTGCTGAAATTGATGCCAATGGTAATAACCTGGGCAATATCACTTCTACATTATACAAGAACAGCGGCGCTATAAGAACCACGTACGCCGGTACACCTTATGCAGACAGGAGTATCACTATTTCGGTACAAACACCGCCTTCCACTGCTGTGAATGTACGGTTGTATTTAACTGCGGCGGAACTGGCAGCATTGGTAGCTGCACCGGGCAGTAATGTTACCGGTATTAATAATGTGCAGGTGTATAAAAATTCCGATGCCAATGGTACTACCATGACAACGGCGCCTACAGCTATTACTCCATCAGGCGCAGTGAGCAAAAATTTCAACGGCGATTATGTACTAACGGTTAGCGTTACAGGATTTTCTACTTTCTATTTTGCAGGATCTGCATTGGTATTGCCTTTAGACCAGATCACCCTTACGGGTAGATACGATGCCGGTACCGTGCCGCTGCAATGGAAAACAGAGAACGAGAACAGTGTATCGCATTATATTGTGGAGAAGAGTTTGAATGGACAAAACTTCAGCCCTATCGGCAGCGTGGTGGCCATTGGCAATACCAGCAACAGCAGCACTTACAACTTCCGCGATAATAACCTGGTGAACGATTTCAGCCCTGTGCTGTACTACCGCATTAAAGTATATGATCAGAATGGTGCGTTCAAATATTCCAATACCATCAGTGTTACGCTGCCTTCGTTTGCAGGCAATGTTACGGTATCGCCCAACCCGGCCACCGATAAAATGAATGCACTGGTACTGGCACCTGCCGATGGCCGCGCCGAATGGAGTGTGATCGATATCACCGGCAGAACTTTATTATCCGGTACCGCAATGTTGAAGAAAGGTAATAATCAATTACCGGTGAGCCTGGGCAAGCTGGCAGCAGGCACTTACTTCCTGCACATTACGGGAGCGAATATTCAGTGTGAGACGAAGTTCCAGAAACAATTATAATTGATTCGCATGAGAATGAATCATATTACTTCCGGGGAAATACCCCGGAAGTTTTTTTATGTAGCTGTGGTTAAAAAAGCTGGTCTTAAAAAAAAATTATTAATTTAACCGGCAGTACTGCATCAGCGTATATTCAAGTTACTCTATGACAGCAGAACAATTCAACATATTTTGGGCTTCAAATTTTGCTGACACCATTCCAATTCAGCATTACTTCAGGCATGATTACCCGGACAGATGGTTCAGGATTCATAGTCTGCCGGGATCAAAACGCTACCCTGATAATAAACGGGAATGGGAAATTTTACTTGGCCGGCAGAATGAGATCATAACTGATCTTTTGGGTAACCACTCGACTTTTGTTTTAGTAACAGGCGATTCTGAGCAGGAAGGTTATACAGAATTACATCCCATTGCAGCTGTAGATTCGATTGCAAAGATCCCTTTTGTTTTAATCGATGAGATCAATCTTTATAAACTAAATCCCACCATGTATGAACCAGGGCATTTGTATAAACCGATGATCAGTGAACAGGTTTGGCAGCCAAATAATTTTGACAATATACTTAAAGACATTGCAAACGAAAGTTTAAGAGCATTTTTTGTTTCAATTGACAATAACCTTATAGTGGCACCTTATGATGGAGGCATGGACCTCATACTTAAAGACACTGAAAACAGGAATTTTTATAGAGAAAAATATAAACATTGGTTACCACAGGAGTCCGATGGCCTCTAAAGAAATATTTATGATGATGAAACTACTTGTCATACTTTGCTTATCCTTTCCGACTATTTTATGCTGTGCACAAACGCCGAATCTAATGACTCTACAATTGAATTACTTTTAAATAAAGCCAAAGCTGCTACAATAACACCGGATGAAGTAAAAGAATTGAGGGCAAAAAGTTATGTGATACAGAATTACGGACAAAACCTCGATGAAGGAACTCATGATTACAAAGGGTCGTTGCCATTTATCAGTAAGGCCATCGACATCTTCACTTCTTTACACGACACTTTGAATGTTGCCAATAATTTAAAGTTCAGGGGTTACCTGTTTGGGCGGCTGGGTGATTTTGCAAAAGCCAAAAACGATATACATGCAGCTATTGATTTATTTCAATCAAAAAATGCGGCCTGGGGTGTAGCCGTTTCGCAATTTGACCTGAGCCGTGTGTATGAATTTGAAAACAAACCAGACTCTGCTATCTATTACTGTAATACCCCTTTGGCATATTGGAATTCGGTAAAAAATAACCTGCGGATTTTAGGTTTGCAAACCATGTTGACGAACCTGTTCACCAAATTAAAAGAATTTGACAAAGCCAGGATGCATCAACAGGAAGCAGAAAAATTGGCCACTGATCCAGAAGTGCATTGGCTGAATTTACTGGACTTCTATTATGTGTCTGAACAACTGTTTAAAAGATCAGGTCAACCTGCTATCGCAGCCCGGTACAGGGATCTATATGATTCAAAGCGGGCTGAGTTAAATAAAAATGGAGGTGCTGCAAGATCTTATTATGATAACGACTCAAAATGATAAAACTACCAGCAGCAACATTTAAAATAGTAACCTTTAAACATCGTATAACATGAAGACTTTTTTTAGCACAGCAATTATCCTTGCATTGTCTGTCCCGCTCTTTTCTTTTAATGATTTTATTGATTACTGGACTGTAAAACTAAACGGAAAGTTGATTTATGATTCAATGGATGATAGAAAATACAATAAAGTACATTTGTATACTGTATCCATAAAAGATATCAAAGCGACAGATACTTTAGAGGTGGAGTATTTTACCGATACGCAGTGTGCACCGTGTATTCATACTTATTTAATCTCTGAATTTACTGACACAGACGGAAAGGCTGATGAACTAATGGGCACTTACCTGAAAGAACAAAAGTTTTTAAAACCCAAGCCGTATAAAATTTCATTGACGGATGTTTTAAATTGTGGAACACCGAAAACAATAAAATCAATTTTCTATTATATTAATGGGACCGGGCCTATTCAAGAACTTTGCAGAATAAATTTCAAGTAAAGCAGATTGTATAATATTGCATTTGCAGCTACCGGTTAACAGGATGAAGTATAACCTTCATTTTTATTACTTATCCAAATGGAAGCTTTCAATATATATACTTATATTTCTGATCGGCAGGCGCCAAGAAGTAAGATTTTTCTTCCGCACAACCTGGTTTCTTTTTTGGAGCAAGGAGAAAAGGTTGTGCATTATGCCAGTAATAAAACAACTATTACAGACAGACAGTTTGCCCTGCTTTCGTCAGGTAATTGTATAACAACCGAAAAACTTCCGGTAAATAACAGTTACCGAAGCACCATGTTGTCTTTTGACAATAAAGCGCTCACTGATTTTTTTATAAAATATGCTTCTGTTATTGATAAGATTTCCGCGAAGCCCGGCAAAGCAGAACAACCTTTCCTGGTATTTGAAAAGGATGTGTTCATTAAAAATTTCATCACTTCCCTTCAACTCATACAGTTAAAACCAGCCTCCTTTTCTCAAAAAATAATAGCGCTGAAATTTGAAGAACTAATGCTGCATCTTCTTGAAAAACACCCGGATGAAATCCTTTCATTCCAGGCAAAAAGCCAGGAGGAGTATGGTGAGTTTGAGATCAGGAAGGCAGTTGAGTTAAACATAACTAACAATCTTACATTGGAAGAACTAGCTTTTTTGTGCCATACAAGCGCTGCTACTTTTAAACGGAAATTCATAAAGATCTATAATGAAACTCCCAGCCAGTATTTCCTGCAGCGAAAAATGGAAATAGCAAAGTCATTACTATTACAAAACGAAAACCCGGCTGAGGTTTTTTACAAAGCAGGATATGAGAACCACTCCAGTTTTTCCCAATCTTTTAAAAAGCTCTACGGCATCAGCCCTAAAGAGTTTCAACAACAACATCTGATCGTTTCCCGATAGTTTTTGACCGGTTAGCTACAGTACCGCAGCATGCCTGCATTCTATTTTTGTGTTGAATTTTAAACATAAAAACAACATGACAAAGAAGTATTTTCTGGAGCTGGCCGGTTACAGTAACTGGACAGATCATATCATTATTGAATGGCTGAAACAGCTCTCTGATGAACAATGGGAACAACCTATTACAAGCAGCTTCAGCAGTATCAGGCAAACCGCTATTCATATGGTGAGTGCCAAAAAGATCTGGATCGATTTCTGGACAAATGCAGCCAATCCCGTCTATTTATCTGCCGGATTCAATGGTACAAAAAACGAGTTGATCGGGATCTGGGAAAAAGCATCTGCCGATCTAAAGGAAATGATCGAACTATATCCTGAAGAAAATTACCAGCAACCGATCAGGATCAGGTATCCAAATGGAAGAACAGCACAACTGGAATTTTCGAAAACGTTTCTTCATTTTATCAATCATGCTACGTATCATCGTGGACAGTTGGTAACAATGTTGCGCCAGGCCGGTTTCAGTAATTTTTCCAATACAGATCTGTTTACTTATTACCTGCTTCAAGAATAAGTTATCACGATCACAATATGCACTACACAAAAAGCCCCCGCATTAACGGGGGCTTTAAATATTCTGCATCAGCTGAAAATTATCTTTCCAGGATGATCTTCTTCGTTACGATCTCGTCATTTACCAGTACCTGCAGTGTATAAATAGCTGCACTGAATTTGCCCAGGCCGGTAAGCTGCAATACATTATTACCTTTCAGTACTTTTTGTTTTTGCAGTATCACTGTTTTACCAAGGTTATCCACCAACCGCAGTGTTACTTCCGATTCTTTTTCTGCAAAGAACCTTACCGTTACATAATCGTTGGCAGGGTTTGGCGAGATGCTTACCGGTGTTTTCACCTGGTTCAGTCGTACCACCAATACACCACTGTACTTGATCTCTCCTTCCTTACCGATCACTTTAAGCCTGTAGTAAATGATCTCGCTGCGTATGCCGCTGATATCATCTGTATAGTTAAAGCTTTGCTGCTCGTTCAGTTTCACCGGATCATTTACGGATCCCACTTTCGTGTACGTTGCATTATCAAGGCTGCGCTCTATTTCAAAATGATCCACTGCTTTAGCTGCCAGTATCGTCCAGTTCAGCATTACCTGTGTATTCTGCGGTGTGCCTGCAAAGTTCAGGAACTGTACCGGTAATACCGATCCCACAAAACGCCAGTCCCTGTCTATCTGTCCCGGTGTTTTCTTCTGTACAGGAGATCTTGTACCTGGTGTTGCATCACCTGTAAGACTACCATTGGTACCCATCATGTAAGATGTTCCTTTTAAGTTGGTGGTCGAGTTCAATGAATCAAAGCGGTTATCCAGACCATCACCATCGGTATCAAGGCCGGTCAATGTTACCAGGTCATCTCCTTTACCGTTCAGGTTAAAGTCGTTACCTTCTATGATATCCGGTTGTCCGTCACCGTCAGTATCCAGGTCCCTGTAATCAGGTATACCGTCACCATCCTGGTCCCAAACAAATATACCGGAACCACCAAAGCCTGAAACGTTGTCGTAAGTATTCACCAGGCCATCGCCATCGGTATCTGTAGATACCGGCAGTTTGTAGCTGGCTGTTGGCTGTCCTTCAATATTATCAGGTATACCATCATCATCACTGTCTATATCCAGGTAATCAGGGTTACCCACACCATCGGTATTCCTTAAATTAAGTGCTGCCATTGCAGATACTGTACCAGACCATCCATTGGTACCGATCGTACCATCTGCTTTACCATCCAGGTTAGCATCCGGTAAGCCGGCTTCTATCACATCCACAATACCATCGCCATCACTGTCAATATCATACGCATTCGGGCGGAAATCCTGGTCCAGGTTCTTGTTAGGATAGCTGTCTGCTTTACCATCATTGTTGGCATCTGCACCGGTTTTAAGCAGGGCTGTACCATTAATGTAAGCGTCGTTCAGACCATCACCGTTCGCATCCACGAATCCGTCGGCCATACCATCGTTATTTGTATCAGGTCCGCCTGCTTCTATTACATCCGGTATACCATCGGCATCACTATCCAGGTCTACAAAGTTAGGTACGCCATCACCATCCATATCAATATTACCCAAACCTAAACCGGTATTGTATGCGCCGGTGTTGTTGTTATCTACGTTCTGCGACAGACCATCACCGTCTGTATCGGTAAATCCATCTATCTTACCGTCACCATCGGTATCCACACCATAGGCTTCCACCGTATCGGGGATACCATCGTTATCACTATCCAGGTCCAGCATATTGATTATGCCGTCTTTATCTGCATCAAATCGGTCATCAATTCCGTCGCCATTGCTATCCACACGGCCAGGGAACGTTGTATCAAGATAGTTAGGAATACCATCGTTATCTGAGTCACCATCTGCTTGAAAATTATCGTTTATAAAATCATTGTTATTATCTACATAACCTGCGTAGGTTACATCGTATGCGTTGATCACACCATTACTGTTGGCATCAGCGAATGCAGCAGGCATAGCGCTTTCCACGAAGTCTGCAATACCATCTTTATCCTTATCAATATCGCAGGAGATGAATACGGTTACAGACTGGTCGGTAGTGGTGTTACAGCTACCTTCGGCCCTTACATAGTAAGTAGTGGTAACAGCAGGTGTAACCGAAATGGTTGCACCGGTACCTACTAATGTGCCGCCGGGACTGCCGGTATACCATTTCCAGCTGGCGCCGGTACCCAGTGTACCACCTACAGCGCTCAGGCTTACAGAGATACCCGGACAGATATTATTCTTGTTCTTACTTGCACTGGTTGCAGCTACTGATAACTGGCTTACTGTGATCACCTTGGTCAAACCACTGGTATTGGAAGTACAAGGCGAAGTAGTATTTTCTATACGTACCCAGTAAGTAGTAGTTGATGTAGGCGACACCGTTAGTGTGGAGCTGGTAGCGCCAGAGATCGGGTTAGTACCTACGGTTGAGCCGGTACCCCACTGGTAGTTGGCACCTGCACCTAATACACCGCCTACAGCTGTTAAAGTAGTAGATGCCCCGCTACAGATATTCGCACCTGTTACACTGCTCGGCGCAGTAGATGGTGTGGTAACAGTAACAGTAACTGTGGTACCACCGGTTGTAGCTGTACATGGTGAAGAGGTATTTTCGATACGTACCCAGTAAGTAGTAGTTGAACCAGGAGACACCGTATAGGTAGAACCGGTAGCACCAACGATAGGACTTGTACCCACGGTTGAGCCGGTACCCCATTGGTAATTAGCACCGGTACCTAAAGCACCGCCTGCTGCTGTTAAAGTGACAGATGATCCGTTACAAACAGTAGTGGAAGGAGCTGTTATACTTGACGGAGCTGTTGAAGGCTGCGTAACAGTAATTACTTTGGTTAAACCACTGGTCAATGCTGTACAAGGTGAAGTGGTATTTTCAATACGCACCCAGTACGTGGTAGTGGTGGTTGGTGATGGTGTATAGGTTGAACCTGTAGCACCTACAATAGGATTGGTACCTACAGTAGAACCAGTACCCCATTGATAATTAGCACCGGTACCCAATGTACCACCCACAGCTGTTAATGTAGTGGATGAACCGCTACAGATATTTGAACCGGTTACACTGCTAGGTGCAGTAGAAGGCTGGTTCACAGTAACAGTTACTGTTGTACCACCGGTTGTAGCAGTACATGGTGAAGAAGTATTTTCTATTCTTACCCAGTAAGTAGTGGTAGATGTTGGAGACACCGAATAAGTAGAACCGGTTGCACCAGCGATCGGGCTGGTACCCACAGTTGAGCCGGTACCCCATTGATAATTTGCACCTGTACCTAAAGCACCGCCCGCTGCTGTTAAAGTAACAGACGATCCGTTACAGATAGTAGTTGACGGAGCTGATATACTTGACGGAGCCGTTGATGGCTGCGTAACAGTGATCACTTTGGTCAATCCACTGGTCAGCGAAGTACAAGGTGAAGTGGTATTTTCAATGCGTACCCAGTAAGTAGTAGTGGTGGTTGGAGAAACTGTATAGGTTGAACTGGTAGCGCCAGCGATCGGGCTGGTACCTACAGTTGAGCCGGTACCCCACTGGTAGTTAGCACCTGTACCCAGGGTTCCACCTACCGCAGTTAATGTGGTTGATGAACCATTACAGATATTCGCACCCGTTACACTGCTCGGTGCAGTAGAAGGTTGGTTTACTGTAACAGTTACAGTTGTACCACCGGTTGTAGCAGCACATGGCGATGTAGTATTCTCTATCCTTACCCAATAAGTAGTGGTTGAAGTAGGAGACACTGAATAGGTAGAACCGGTTGCACCAGCGATAGGACTTGTACCTACAGTGGATCCTGTACCCCATTGATAGTTGGCTCCTGTTCCTAAGGAACCACCCGCTGCTGTTAAAGTAACAGAGGATCCATTACAGATAGTAGTGGAAGGAGCTGTTATGCTTGACGGAGCCGTTGATGGCTGCGTAACAGTAATTAATTTAGTTAAACCACTGGTCAATGCTGTACATGGTGACGTAGTGTTTTCAATACGCACCCAGTAAGTAGTGCTCGTTGTTGGAGATACAGTATAGGTAGAACCTGTAGCGCCGGCAATCGGGCTGGTACCTACAGTTGAGCCGGTACCCCATTGATAGTTAGCGCCTGTACCCAATGTACCACCCACAGCAGTTAATGTGGTAGATGATCCATTACAGATATCCGCTCCCGTTATGCTGCTTGGTGCAGTTGAAGGTTGATTAACATTAATAGTTACAGTAGTACCACCTGTTGTAGCAGCACATGGTGAAGCCGTATTCTCTACACGCACCCAGTAAGTAGTGGTGGATGTTGGAGATACAGAATAAGTTGAACTGGTTGCACCGGCGATCGGGCTGGTACCTACGGTAGAACCGGTACCCCATTGGTAATTAGCACCGGTACCCAATGTAGCGCCATTGGCAGTTAAAGTAACTGATGATCCGTTACAGATAGTTGTTGACGGAGCCGATATACTTGCCGGAGCCGTTGATGGCTGGCTAACAGTAATCAATTTAGTTAAACCACTGGTCAATGAAGTACATGGAGAAGTGGTGTTTTCTATACGCACCCAGTATGTAGTGCTCGTTGTTGGAGACACGGTATAGGTTGAAGCTGTAGCACCAGCAATCGGGCTGGTACCAACAGTTGAACCGGTACCCCACTGGTAATTAGCGCCTGTACCCAATGTACCACCCACTGCAGTTAATGTAGTAGATGATCCGTTACAGATATCCGCACCTGTTATACTGCTTGGTGCAGTAGATGGCTGGTTCACTGTAACAGTTACCGTAGCACCGCCTGTTGTAGCAGTACATGGTGATGAAGTATTTTCAACACGTACCCAGTAAGTGGTGGTAGATGTTGGAGACACGGAATAGGTAGAAGCAGTTGCACCGCCGATAGGATTAGTACCTACGGTAGAACCTGTACCCCACTGGTAGTTGGCACCTGTACCCAGGGTAGCACCATTGGCAGTTAATGTAACTGATGATCCGCTACAGATAGTGGTAGATGGCGCTGATATACTTGATGGAGCCGTTGAAGGCTGGTTAACAGTAATTAATTTAGTTAAACCACTGGTGGTAGCACTACATGGGGCAGTGGTATTCTGTATCCTTACCCAGTACGTGGTACTGGTGGTAGGTGATGCAGTATAGGTTGCAGCAGTAGCGCCTGCTATCGGGTTAGTACCTACTACAGAGCCGGTACCCCATTGATAGTTAGCACCGGTGCCCAATGCACCGCCCACAGCTGTTAATGTAGTGGATGATCCATTACAGATATCCGCTCCCGTTATGCTGCTTGGTGCAGTAGACGGTTGGTTTACTGTAACAGTTGTGGTTACACCACCTGTAGTGGCCGAACAGGGTGAAGGACTGTTTTCTATCCTTACCCAGTACGTGGTGGTGGATGTAGGCGAGACCGAATAAGTTGAACTGGTAGCGCCTGCTATAGGATTAGTACCTACAGTAGAACCGGTACCCCATTGGTAGTTGGCACCCGATACCGCTGTACCGCCATTGGCAGTTAAGGTAACAGATGAACCGCTACAGATAGTGGCAGAACTTGCAGATATACTGGTTGGCGCTGTTGATGGCACTAAACCGTGCAATTGAATACCCGGAGATATATATTGACAACCGGTGGTTCCGATATTGCCGGATGCAGCTACAATAACACGGTAGTATTTACCGGTATCCAGAGCAGACAATGATGCGATGGTATAAGTAGATGAAGTGGCACCTACGATATCAACATACGGACCTGCCAGTGCAGTGGATATCTGCCATTGATAAGCAATAGTACCGGAAATAGCACTTGGATCGCTCAATGCAGAACTGAAGGTGGTGGATGAACCCATACAACCTACAGAACCCACACCCACACTTACAGTTGGCAAGGCGTCGCAGGTACCGAACTGGATATCATCCAGCGCAATATCATTACCGCAACCACCCGCTGCATCATTCGTCAGTTCTATTATTATACTGGTGAACGATGTAGGTGTTACAAATTTAAATCCGTATTGCTGCCAGCTGGTGCTGGTAATATCACTTGTAGAAACCTGGGATATAATTGAACCCGACACCGCGTCAATTACACTCATTTTAATTTTAGGATACACAAATCCGCCAAACGCATCACACACAGTTTGATAACTGGAGTTACCCAAAAATGCTGCGTAGAATGACAATGAGTATTCCTGGTTGGCACAAAGCGATTTTGTAAAGGCGGCCCTGTACATTATTGTACTGGCGGCATCCGCATTCACTATCAGCATACGGCCGTTGGTATTATTAGTATGATCGGTAAGCGATATAAACCTGGATGTATTGGCATTATTGGCCTGGTTCGTTATCGTATACGTTTCATTGGCTATAGGCTGTGTGGTAGAACCGGTATAAGAAGTTGTACCGCTACCCAGTGTTACACCTGTTCCTAAAGTTGGAGCAGGGATTGCTGTTACAAGACCAGTACCTGATCCAAAGTCCTGTGTATACAAAACGTTGGTCAATGCAGAACATGGAGGTGTTTGTGGTGTAATAGCGATCAGCAATGGTGTTGGCTGACTTTCACCGACATCATCCGGTTTATCATTCTGGTTAAGATCGGGTGTGCTGCCATTAGTAGATGAATCTCTTAATGCATCACCCAATAAACCTGTACCAGTAACAAATGCCTGGTTATTATAAACAATACCAGTTTGTATATTCGATAAACGGCAGCTGATACGTAAAGTGATCGTATTCTGTCCTGCAATATTCGACAGGGTACCGCCCGGTGTTAACAGGCTGAATACAGTTTTACCATCGTAAGAGCCATTTTGCGTAATACCCGCCGGTGCAGAGAAGGAACTGATACTGCCGCTGATCACATTGGCAGCACCATTGATCTTATTCAATGTATCGTAAGCCTGCACGTTGGTAACAGGCGTATTACCATAGTTCTTGATGACGACCTCGTAGACCACATCATATATCTTGGAACCGGAAGGAGCAACCTCCACTGCAGATATCAGTTTTTTAGCAGCACCCACACCCGATGTGATATTGGTCATATCAGTAGAGTTGAATATCGTACCACCGTCACCGTAAGTAACGGCTGACATAGCACCCGTTAATATATCCAGTTCTTTATAGTTGTTAGGACAAGAGGCAGTGCTGATAGCGCCTACCAGTTTACCATCCGAATAAGAAAGACCCACCAGGTCATTATTGGTACCCAGTATGAGTGTATCAATATAAGTAGCTACCAGTGGAGTGGCAGTACCATAATCTTTCCAGTTTACTTTAAAATATTTGTTATTGTACACCGCCAGCAGGTTACCGCTTGGTGTCATCACCATATCACCTGTTTGTTTATAAATTTTTCTTCCACCAAAATCCAATGGATAAGAATTATTCAAAGCGCCGGTAGTAAAATTCACCTGCTGCAATTCCATATTGTAAACACCACTGTTCTTATACCACAACGTACCATTGGCATCATAAGCCCTTATAAAACGCAGATCACCATTGGTATTATCATAATAAGAAATAGAAGGATTGCCATTGCTGATGATCATGGAACCGTACATACCCACATCATTGGTGGTTTCCACTGCAACAGGTGTACCCCATGCAGAACCAGTGGCATTGGTTGCACGAACAAAACGCAGATCTTTATTGGTAACATCGTAGTAAGAGATACCGGGGTTACCATTCACGATCTCCATTGATGTGTACTGGCCGATATTATTGGTGCTGGTTACTGCGATACCTCCACTCCATGCAGCACCATTCACATCTGCAGAGCGGATATATCTTAAGTCACCATTGGTATTATCATAAAAAGAAATAGCAGGGTTACCGCTTACAATTGACATAGAGCAATACTGCCCTACCTGGTTGGCAGTTTCCACTGCAACACCTGTACCCCAGGTAGAACCTGTGGCGTTGGTTGCACGGATATACCTTAAGTCGTTATTGGTTACATCAAAAAATGCAATCGCAGGATTACCATTCACCACCACCAGTTTGGAAAACTGGCCCACGTTATTGGTTCCTTCCACCACCATACCGCCGGTCCATGTAGTACCATTAGCATCTGATGAACGGATATATCTTAAGTCACCATTGGTAAGGTCATAAAAGGCAATGGCAGGGTTACCATTCACTACTGCAAGAGAAGCATACTGGCCAATAGTATTGGCAGACTCAACAGTAACCGGTGTGCCCCAGGTAGCACCATTCACATCATTTGCACGCACATATTTCAGGTCACCATTGGTTACATCATAGTAAGCAATAGCGGGGTTGCCATTTACAGTAGTTAATGAAGGAAACTGGCCGATACCACCGGCAGAAGTAACTGTAACGGCAGTAGCCCATGAAGTACCAGAATTTTCATTGGCACGTATATATTTAAGATCGGAGTTGGTTACATCAAAATAGGCAACCGCAGGGTTACCATTAATAGTAGCATGAGAAGTATACTGACCCACATTACCTGTTGCATCAATAGCATTCGGCGCCCAACCTGTTGTATCCACAAAGTTGATCTGGTAACCTAAACCTGTTGCAGGATCAAATTCCACACCCGCAACAAACTGGTTTAAGAAAGTACGGTATACCGCCTGTGAACCTGTAGGACATGTTGTAGGCAACCACCTGTAGGTGTAGGTATTGTAGATACCACTGCTGGATGCGATCTGCATAAAATAGAGGTAACCATCATAAGGGTTGAAGGTAGTGGTAGCCAGGTTTTCGCTAAAGCCCGGAGCAGCCAGTGATGGCTGGCACAGGTAACGCTTGTTAAGTATATTGGTAGTGGCACTGAAATTAAAATACTTAACCGAGTCCTTTGTAGAACCAGTGGCTCCACAAGTGGTACCAATAGCCACTGGTACTGCTACCGTAGCTTTTTGGGCAGAGGCCGTAGTAACAAAAGTAGATAGCAGGATAACCATGCATGTTAGGATGCAGGCTGCTCTTTTGGTTACAGAGTAAAGATTTTTCATTGTACAGGATTTTAATCTTGTTAAAATATCTGTTATCCCTTAGCGGATAACAGATATTTGTTTTGTAAAGCGGCTTGCATTTGGCCTTAATACTTCTACGAAGTAGTTGCCGATACCCAGGTCTTCTACAGATACCTGCAGGCTGCTGTTGATATTTAAAGTTTGTTTCAGTAATGATTTCACTTTCCTTCCCGAAGCATCGTAAATATTGATGTCCACAATTTCTTTCACTACAGTGTTGCTGTTAATTACGAAGTACTTGCTTGCCGGGTTTGGAGAAATAGTGTAATAGTTATCCGCTTTGTTACTGATCACGATGATCTTGGTATAAATATTATTACCATTCTTTTCCAGGATATTGATCCTGTAATAACCATTACCCGGTAAAATATTCGGATCGGTAAAGCTGAAGCTGGTCGTATTGATCGGGAAATCAGTTGACCTAAGAGAACCGATTGTCTGGAAGTTGATACCATCTGCACTTCTCTGAATTTCGAATGATGAATAATCCACAGAGTTATCAATGCTCCAGGATAATTTAGCAGTATTATTTTCTTTAACACCATTGAAAGTGATCACCTGCGTTGCCAATAATGTTACAGGCAAACCTGTATTTTTTGTAAAGCCGGTTGATGATGACAATGTCTGGCTGTTCGCATCAAATGAAATGGTAACCGGTGTAAACGATAAACGATAGTTGATCAGGTTGGTACCTGTGCTGGTGAGCACACCATTGTTATCATAAAAAAGAATATTATTATTATCATACACGATCACGGTAGTATCCTGTGTAGCAGGAACACTTCCCTGTATACGTACCACTACAGGCATATCAAAGTGCGTAACACTCGAGCTCTGGATGGTTTGCGGAAGTTTCAATACGATATTATTACCGGAGTTGTTCCACTGAGCGCCATTGTATTTTGCATAACCGGTATTGTACAACCATTGGCTAAAGAAACTGGTGAGATCAAGACCCGAAGCATTTTCCAGGTTGCGTTTGATATCTGCAGTAAAACCATTACCCAGTTTCAGCAATGGATCGCTCTGGTAGTTTTTTAATCCCTGGAAGAACTTTGTATCACCCATCAAAGTACGCAGCATACTGATGATCATACCACCCCTGTCGTAGATATATACTGATGGAGTAAATATGGTTAAGATATCAGAGGTATCTGTTACATAAGTTGTTTTAGCCTGGTAAGAAGCACTGATAGAATTGGTCTTCTTGGTTGCTCTCCAGCTCACAGCAGTTTTACCTACCGAAGTGGCAATTGTAGGAGCATACTCTAACAATATCGCTTCACTGAAATCGGCAAAGCTTTCGTTCAGCCATATATCATGCCAGCTGCCGCAGGTCACATTATCGCCCCACCACTGGTGCGCCAGCTCATGCGCCAGTACATCCCAGTTGCCGGCTGCTGTATACACACCACTGGTGCTTTCGCCGCTGAATGTATTATGCTCCATACCGCCGCCAAATCCAAAACTGTAGTTACCATATTTTTCATTCTTGAATGGATAATCGCCATACAGTGCACTATACGTGGTAACCATAAGGGGTACACGATTCAGTGATGTTTGCGCTGCCGCAGTATTGGTTTCTGGGAAGATATAGTTGTACACCGGCATTTTAACGCCGCTTAATGTTACGGTATCAGCTACAGTTGGATACTGTACATAGTTGGCAACCGCTACACAAACCTGGTAAGAAGAGATCGGGTAACGTTCTTTCCAGTAAGTATTCACACTACCACCGGCAGTGGTTTCATACATCAGCTTACCATTACCGGCTGCTTTAAAACCGGTTGGCGTGCTTACATACATATCCATAGAGTCAGCCTTATCACTTACTATAAATGATTTACAAGGCCACCAGGTATAAGCAGAATAAGGTTCAGATAAAGTATACACATAATTTCTAACCGGGCCTGAACTGTGTGTAGTGGTTACATAACCCGTTCCGGCCATACCCGGTACTGCTGGTGGTACACCTTTGTAATACACGCTCACAGAATCAAGCGTACCTGCAGAAGGAATGTTTGGTATAACGATCTTTACCAGGTCAGTTGGCCTGGTAATATTACCTGCTGCTACTTTAGCACCGTGATAATATACAGAATCGCAGATCAGCGCACTCACCATATCAAGGTTAATGGCTGCGAAATTTGCTGCGGTTGTTTTAAAATAAGTGGTCACCTTTCCTTTTACGTAGTTACCTACCGAAGTATCAGGATTGATCCTTAACTCAATACGGTAATACTTTACATCATAATCCAACCCGGTGCTGGGTACCAGCGCTTCTGACTGGCCACAATAAGCTTCAAAAGCTTCCTGGCTAGATTTCTTGTTGAAATAAGTTGCTTCAGGTGATATGGTAACACTGGAAGCCGGTAATGAGTTATGATGGGTACCCGCAGCGTATTTATTCAACGCATTGCTGGCTGCAAACGGGCTCGACGGAATAAATTTCGCCGGTTGTTGGGTTTGGGCTCCGGAAACTTTGCATAAAAGGACCAGCAAAGCCAGGAAAGGGTAGCATTTTTTCATTAATTGGATATTGTTGTTAGGTTTAAATGGATATTGGAACACTGCTGAAAACGTAAAGAAATAGAATAAATTGTATTTTCTATTACAATTGCTGTCATTTTTTTACTACCCTACTCATGAAAATACACTAAGTATAATTACGATTACAGATAGTTAAAACGACAACTATTATTTTTTATTGAGTTAGTAATCAATTATTTTTAGTACTACGCTGTATTTTCTTCTACAAAGCTTTGTAATAATAGTCCTACAAAATTCGAGCTAACTGTCCCGCACATGCGTAGAAAAACAGTTGTCATAAAAGATAAAATTTCAGCTACAATTTTTTGGGAGGCACTGCGTTGTGTCCCAAAATGCTGATCGGCCACCTGGCGGTTGGTGATATTTTGATGCACATAATTCGCAGTAATTTCAGCATGCACTATATATTATTATAAGCCCTTTTTTTGACGCAATAATCGAACATTTACTACCCCCGTTTTACCGGTTTACAATGCCTGCAAGCCGTTCCATCAATAAATTGTATTTTTACAGTTCTAACAGATCAATTATATGAGTGCTTCTACAGAAAATAAACCCGTTATCGGTATCAGCTGCGGCGATATCAACGGCATTGGTATCGAATTAATCATAAAAACACTGGGCGATAGCCGGATACTGGATATCTGCACCCCCCTGATATTTGCCAACAATAAGGTCATCAACTTTTACCGCAAAAGCATACCGGATGTAAATATCAATTTCATCAGTATAAAAGAATTGAACCGCGTAAATCACAAGCAGGTAAACCTTTTTAACTGCTGGGAAGAGGAAATGAATATCACCCCCGGCTCACTCACCGATGCCGGTGGCAGCTACGCCATTAAAAGCCTCACCATTGCTGCACAGGCATTAAAAGAAGGCAAGATCGACGGCCTGGTAACAGCCCCGATACATAAAAAAAATATCCAGGGCCAGCAGTTCAACTACACCGGGCATACCCCTTATCTAAAAGCCCTTTTTGGTGCAGCGGATGTGGCCATGTTCATGGTGGCGGAAAATATCCGGGTGGCCTTGCTTACAGAACATGTGGCCGTAAAAGATATTGCGCAATACATCACCAAAGAAAATATCATCAGCAAACTGCAGATCATCAATAATTCGCTTAAAAAAGATTTTGGCATCAGCAAACCCAAAATTGCTGTACTGGGCCTCAACCCGCATGCAGGCGATGAGGGGCTGATCGGTAAGGAAGACGAAGAGATCATAAAGCCCGCAGTAAAAGATGCCAAACAAAAAGATATCTTTTGCTTTGGCCCCTACCCCGCCGATGCTTTTTTTGCAAGAGGGCAATATGAAAAATTTGATGGCGTACTGGCCATGTACCACGACCAGGGACTGATACCTTTCAAATCACTGGCCATCGGCGAAGGCGTTAATTATACTGCAGGACTGAATGGTGTAAGAACCTCGCCCGACCATGGTGTGGCATTTGATATTGCCGGTAAGGGAAAGGCAGATGAAGCATCATTCAGGGAAGCCATTTTTAAATGTGTGGACATCATTGCCAGCCGGCGGGAATATGCGGAACAATACAGGAACCCGCTGAAGAAAATGAGCGCAGGCATGCTGGCCCGTGCAGTGGATGAAAAGATCACTGAAGATTAATATAGTTGAAAGTTGATAGTTAAAGGTTCAAAGTTGGAGGTCTTTAACTATCATCTTTTATTGAAAGACGGTATCCGCAATTCCTTTGTTGATAATATAAGAGCTGATCGATATCTCTGCTTTGCCCTTTTTATTTTTAGCCTTGTCTTCCGCTTTTTTTGCATCGCTGCCGTCATCAAAATCAAAAGTTACACCTTTGGGCAATTTATAGTCTTTTGTATTAAATGAAAAGATGATCTTGTCGGGCAATCCGTAATCAGTATATTTTCCATAACTCATCTCCAGCTCGTAGCTGCCATTTTCACGGGTAGTGGTTTTTGCTTTCCGTATCACCAGGTTTGTTTCGTCGATATATAAAGTGGATAACACAACATCTGCATTATCATCCTCGGGTAACAATTTAACCACTCTTACCGCTGTATTGTTTATTTTATCAACTCCTGCATCAATGATTGTAAACTTTCCGCTTGTCAAAATGTTATTCAGGTTGATATTAACCGCTCCTTTGGGTACAAACGAAATACCTTTTTCATTTTTTATTTTAAGTTTATTCGGCTTCTTAAAAAATATCTTTACTGTTGCCACCGGTATTTTTAAAAAGGTAACATTGGTCTTCATTTTACCGCTGGCTTCATAGTCATTTACTTTTTCGAATCTTTGCTTTTACTTTTTGTACCAGGGTATTTACATCCTGTGCCAGTAGATCTGCAGTATGCACAGCAACAAACAATAACAACAACAGCAATTTCTTTTTCATATTTCTTTTTAAGATAAAATATCTTTTCTTTTAAAAACCATTACAGATGCAGATACCAGTACAACAATATGGCCCAGTAGAATAAGCAGGCTGTTCCTTATAGCACCCCAGTTTTCAATACTTCCTTTTATCGTTTCCCCATCTTCGGTTGTGTTAATATAGAAAAAACCCTTCCACCCTACCAGGTAAGAGGTGAACAAATAAGGTTTTACATTTTTGTCTATTATGGGCACATTAATATTTGATACAATGGTGCATACCACTACTATACATACTGTGGAAATGATTGGACCGATAGAATTTTCTGCAAAAATGGAAAGAAACAAAGAGAGTGCTGCAATTACGGTAAGCGCTACTGTGGCATAAGCAAAAGCAGCAAGATACCTCCATACAATATCGTCTTTTGTTATCAGTAATATCTGCGATTCTTCCCCTTTCGACCGGAAGATCATCATATCATCTACCCCAAAGATCATCATACTGAATAATAATGAGGTCACCGCCATCCACAACAACAATAATATTGTAAATATGGTGGCAGCAGCAAACTTTACTAATATTAATTGGGTGCGGCTGATTGGTTTGGTCATTAAAAGGCGCAGCGTTCCCATATTTGCTTCGCCGGAAATAGAGTCTGCTGCAATAAGTGCCACTAATATGGGTACCTGGATCAATAAGGTATTCAATATGATATAACACATGAAATAACCATTGATGGCTTTTACCCTTTCAAACTCAAAAGTATCTTTTACGCTCTGCAGCATCATATCCATATAGTTCTGGCCATCTGCCTTAAACGCAAACTGAAATATAAAGGCAATAGCGCCAATGGCTGCAAAAGCAATATAAGTGCGTGGACGCTTCGATATTTTGTACAACTCAATTTGCAGTAGTGTCCACATACGGTTGCTGGGTTGTGAGTGATAAAAAATAATCTTCGAGCGAATGCCTTGGCTGGATAGACAGTATGCCAATTTTCATTTCAGTTAGATCGCTTGCCAGCAGCGGTATATCCGCTCTGTTCATTTGCATTTTAATATTCTGGGAAGATGGCAATAAACAGTAAGCCCATTTTGAAGTTGCAATTTTCTCTTTTGCATCATTATTATTCAACGTATCTATCTGTACCACCGTTTTTGCCGGGTCCAGCAGCTCCGATGCGTTGCCTTCCACTATTTTCCTTCCTTTATTAATAATGAGTATACGATTGGCCACAATTTCAATTTCGCTCAGCAGGTGCGATGATACCACTACTGTTTTACCCATTTCCCTGCTCAGCCTTAAAATAAGGTTGCGCATATCGGCAATGCCCTGTGGGTCCAAACCATTGGTCGGCTCATCCAGCACGATCAGTTTAGGGTTATGTATCAATGCAACGGCAATGCCTAAACGCTGTTTCATTCCCTGGCTGAATGTTTTTACTTTACTTTCAGCACGCTGCGCAAGGCCCACCATCTCCAGCTGCTCCATAATAATATTGCGGTTCACTTTTATGCCGCTCAGTTTGGCAAACAGGTAAAGGTTCTGGTAAGCTGAAAGATATTTATACAGGTCGGGCTTTTCTATCACGGCGCCTGCCTGTTGCAGTATCTCTCCACGATGCGTAAATAAATTTTTATCAAATATGGTTATTTCGCCAGATGTTGGCCGTATCAGCGACAGCAGCATGCGGATGGTAGTGGATTTACCGGCGCCGTTCTGTCCCAAAAAGCCATATATATCTCCCTCATTCACAGTAAACGACAGGTCATCCACGGCGGTAAGGTCCTTAAATTTTTTGGTAAGATGTTGAACGCGGATAAGTGCCGGCATAATATATTATTGGGCAGAACTAAAAAGGGTTTAGCACTGTTTGTATGCAAAAGTACAGCAGCCCATCAAAAAACAATTGAAAAAACTTGCATGGCATCAAAAAACTGTCTATGTTTGTCCCGCTTAATTACCTCTTACCCGTATTCTTGATTCAACCACACATCCCCACAGACAGAAGATCTGAATTTTGATGATAACACTTTGTGTTATGCGCAGGATAATGTACTGTATATAATTGTATATGGTGCAGCAGCTTATTGATTGGATCAATCAGCCCTTAATAAAATATTTATACCAAACCACAAAAGATGAGGAAGATCTTTACCCTTTTATTTTTGCTTGCTGCTTTACCCGCTTCGTATGCACAGGTATGTACACCCTCCACGCTCGATGCCTGCTTTGCATCCTCCGGCGTTAGCTCCGATTTCAGGAATGCAGTACAGATCAGCGGTACAGGAAATGCTTTAACAACAGGCGCTAAATATAAATTCAGCAATGCCATCCCTTCCTTACACCTGGATGCGGTGGTTAGTATCGATACTATGGTGAATGCATTATTCGATCATTATATTGATGATGATGCAGCTGTTAATGAAACCGGGGTTGCCGGTACACAGGCTGCATTGTTTGCTCCACGCATCATGCCCGATCAAAAACTTTCCTGCAGCAACCGTAGTGGTTATATTGAATTTACAGTAAAGTTCTATACACATTTTACCGGTAACACCGCCCCAGCCAACGGTACAGAAATGGCAGTGAACAACCTGAATGTTTTACAATACGATATAGATGGTTTTGCAGTGGGCACCGACGGATCTTTTAAAGAGGTATTTTATATTAAAAGCCCCAGCCAGTCCATCATCAATTATAAAGCGGCAGCTTCCGAACTTGCTGATGCAGGTTACAATAATAGTGGCTGGCTATTGACCTATGGCAGTAACACAGACAGGAATGGTGTTGCAGCCTGTGGTGAAGTAATGCAGAAATCTACTTTTTACGACCGCCAGACCGCTGTTACTTTCCGACTCGGTTACAATTATAAAGCGCCCGCTACATGCAACGGCACCAGCATTCAACCTGTAAGGGATTTCGGTACCGCCATGGGCTGCTTTACATTACCGGTTGCAGGGCCTTTGCCGGTTTCGTTGGTAAATGTAGGTGCGGTATACAATGCTGGTAAAGTAGATGTAACCTGGACCAGCCTGCAGGAGAACAACCTGGAAAGCTATGAAGTGCAAAGAAGCTTTGACGGAAAGAGTTTTGAAATAGCAGGCAATGTAAAAGCCAACAACCTCAGTTCTGTACAGCATTACGGTATTGTGGATGATGTTACCGGCATCAATTCAAAATATATTTATTACAGGATAAGGATCGTGGACCTGGACCACAGCATGAAACTGAGCAGTACCGTACTGGTAAAAACGGATGAGATAAAAAATAGTGAAATGAGTATTTCGCCCAACCCATCCAGCACCAGTGCACAGGTAAAAATGAAAATAACCAAAGCATGCACCGGCGATATTAAAGTTTTTGATCGCAACGGCCGGTTGGTATTGAATCAGCAGGCCTCCTTACAGGCGGGCATTAATACCATTGTACTGAATAATGTTACCACACTCAGTGAAGGATTCTATACCGTTCGTTTAATTGCCAACAACGAAACCTTCACTTCAAAATTATTGATCTGGAAATGATATAAAGATGTTTTGATAACCAAGCACAGATAAAGGCTCTTTCCTGCAAAGGAAGGGGCTTTTTATTTTCCGTTAGGGTTCATATAGGTCTGCAGCGCTTTTACATATTGTTCAAAAGCGTCTATGCCTTTGGGTGTTATTTTGCAAATGGTTTGAGGATAATTATTACTGAACTGCTTGGTCACATCAATATAACCGGCGTCTTTTAATTTATTGATCTGCACACTGAGGTTACCCGCTGTGGAGTTTGTTTTTTCTTTTAAAAAAGTAAACTCCGCTTCCTTTACGCTTATCAGCAAACTGATAACCGCCAGCCGCAATTGGGAATGTAATATGGGATCGAGTTCTTTAAACATCAACAATTATTTTTTTACTGCTTTGTCTTTACTGCGCAGCAGGTACGCCGGTATAATATAACTGCACAAAATAGCCCCTGCACCAAACAGCATCTGGTAATCGTAATTGAAATAAGTGGAAACCACCGCCAGCACCCATGCAATGATGCCGCCCGCTATCAATGGTTTAAATTGCAACAGCATGCCCGATATAAATGTGCCCAGGCCATACAATAATATAAAGAAGGGAAATACATTGGTGTTCCACCCCATACGGCTCAGTATCATACTCAGTACAAAATAGCTGATACCCATGCCCATCCATAAATACTTCATGCTGTCGCCGATATAAGTGGTGGCTTCTTTCTTCTTGCCTTCTTTAAATCCCCAGTAAGCGCTGATGGCCGCTGCCGGAAAGCAAAGCAACCATACCAGGTAATGCTTTTCGTAATTAAACAGGTTCTTTAAAATAAACTGCCCGGTGCAGGCAACAAAAGTTACCCATCCCCAAAGCAAAAAATAACTGCTGTTATCCCCCATATCGCGGCGGGTTTTAGCAATCATTGATTGTATCAGCTGCAAACTTTCCTGCGGTGAAAAATTTTCTTCTGTCATTTGCCAGGTTTTAAAGTTGATTATATATAAAGAAGGGCCCGGAAATATTTCCAGACCCTTCAATAAATTATTTACAGCCAGCCAGTAAATTTTCCACCTGTGCCTTGCCCCAGTCGGGATGCAGTTCACTGGCAGGTTTAAAGGCCAGGTATTTATCCATCGCTGTTTGCAGTACCGGCTTGGCCGTTTTACAGCCGCCGCCAAATTGTTCAGGCGTATAAATAAGCCCCTGTCCTTTCAGGTAGTAAGGCCTTGGATTAGTTGGGTCCTGCTCCATGGCTTTATCCATATTACCGCTGCTTTCAGGGCCATACTCCTGCCAGCGTTGCATCGGGTTTACCAGCATGTGGCAACTGGCGATCATACTCTTGATGCAGGATATCTCTGAATTTTTGGGCATTAAAGAATCCGCCTTGTTGATCAGGTCGGTAGCTTTATCAGCAAGCCCGTCCGTTTTATCTTTATCCTTTTCCATAAAAGCATAATTCACCTGGCAAAAAGCTGCCCAGTAAAAAGCCAGCCACTGGTTCTTTTCAGCCAATGCTATTCTTTCAAAATTATTGGCCAGCGTTAAAAGATCCGCCGGGTTCTTAAAAGCAGAATCCAGCCCCGCCAGGTTTTTTTTCATAGCGGCAGCATAACGATCGCTTTGTGCAAAAGATACAAACGATGCGAATAATAAAACGGCAACGATAAGAGACTTTTTCATTGTTGTATTTTTAAAATGGTTGAGTTTATTTGTATTGTTGATTTTTTAATTTCTGGTATTCATTTTCCACTGAATTAGTACGGGGAAAAATATAAGCGCCTGCAAAATGAAAAGCAAGACCAATACCCCAGCCCATCGTTGTCCAGATAGGCCATGGATATTTATACTGAAAGTTATTCATAATATCCATATCAAAACCACGGTGCTGGTTACCCGTAAAAAACCATATACCCCATAAAAAAGCATTGATGATAAGATAAATTACAGCATGATTTTTAAAGCTCACTCTTTTTTGCGCTATCTCCCAAAGTTCGGGGTTCTTACCTTCGGGTGCAGGCTGGCGATAGTTTGACATAATTTTAATTTTGGTCTTTCCTTAATAAGAAAGAAGGTTATAAATTATTATTAATAGCATCCTGTGTTCTGTCGGTACCAAAACTTAAGAAACAACCAATAAACACAAATCTTTTACTGGGTGGTGTTACCGCTTCTTTACGGCTGCCGTCATTGGTATAGTTGTAAGTGTACACCTGTTTCTGTCCAAATACATTATTGATGCCCAGCACCCATACGGCAAAGTTTTTCGTATCCTTTCTGCCAATGGTGGGCAGGTAATTTACACTAAAACTGCAACTGTTATAATTAATAGTTGTACCCATATCGGTAAACACATTCTTCTGCTGTACATTATCATAAGCAATGCGATAGTAAGGTCGTCCGCTGGCAAAATTATAGCTCAGGTTAAACTGTGTTTTCCATTTCATGATAAACTTCTTAAATACAAACGCAGCAGTATGTTTTGCAGCAAACGAAGGCTGTATCAGCGAAGGGAAATTTAAAAAATCCCTTTTGGTATCCAGGTACGAATAAGATATCCAGTAGTCAACCGTAGGGATCGTTTTCTTATCTCTCCAGAAAGCTTCAAAACCTTTTGCATAACCGGTACCATTGTTGTTGATGGCCACTTCGCGGCTGTTGGTATTATAACCGGTCTTATACAGGTCCTCGTATTTTTTATAGAACAATTCCATACGCAGTGTTTGCAAACCTGTCAACTTCTGGTACTGCAGTATATAATGCGTTGCTTTGGAAAAATTCAGCAAACTGCTGGAAGGCATATATTTTGTTTCAGGATTCTGGTAAAAAATGCCATAAGCAAATCCTGCAGAACTGTATTTACCCAGTTGGTAGGCCAGCGAAGCCCTGGGTACCACATTCCATTTATCCAGCAATTGCGAGTGCTCGGTACGCACCCCCAGTTTTGCAGCCAGTGCATTGGTGATATAAATATCGGACTCGCCAAAACCTGCTATCATGGTTTCCTTTACAGTGCTGCTGTATTTTGTGCCGTCATATAAAGTATAAGCGCCTTTTTCACTACTGATGCTTAACTCTGTTCCAAAACGTATAGCACTTAAGCCACTTAGTTTTTTATCCAGCATGATCCTGTTCTGGAAAAAATGGCCGGTTGAGATCAAATCGAAATTTTTATATGCATAGAACATCGGCGTAGTGATCACCTGCTTTACATTCGAGGCATTTTGCATTTCGTTGCTGATATTATCCCTGTTGGTGCTGTAAGAGGCTCCCACATTCAGTTTCCATTTATTTTTCAGCGGTTGTTTCCAGTTCACATTATGGTACTGGTTAAAATTACTGAGTGTAAAAGCATCTTTCATCACCACCGAATCAATATCCGCCGTGCGGCTGCCCAAAGTAGTGGAGCTTATATAAGAATAGAATTTAACCATACCGCCGCCCTTTGTTTTAAAACGGAAGTTCACATCGCCATCAAACACCACGGGTATCTTAAAATAATCCTGCTTTTGTTTGATCACATTAAAAGCCAGCCAAAGGTTTACATAGTTGGCATTGATGCCCCAGCTGGATTTTTTATCTTTCGACAGGTGCTGCAAGCCGCCGCCCACGCCCACTACGCTCACGCCCACATCGGCTTCGCTTTTTTCTGGCAGGTCCTTGCTCTCCAGGATAAGTGCCGAAGAAAGCGCCTGGCCATACAAAGCCGAGTAACCGCCGGTGCTGAACACCGTGCCTTTAAAAAGAAAAGGATTGAACCGGCCCCTTTGTGCAATGCCGGGGGTGCCGCTGTAAAAAAAGTTATTTACCTGGGTGCCGTCAATAAAGATCTTGCTTTCGGTGGCCGTACCGCCCCTTACAAACAGGCCTTCACTTTCCCCCACCTGCTGGGTACCGGGTAATGATTTAAGCGCCGAGGTAACATCGCCGTTGGCGCTGGGGGTGGTAACAATATCAATATCGGTCAAAACAGCCCCTTTCTTTTTATCGCTGGCCTCGAACGAGCCGGCCGATATCACCACCGCCTTCAGGTCGGTAACCTGCTCCTTTAAAGCCACCGGAACGGTGATATTGGCGCCCGCAATGGTTATTTTTTGCTCAAAAGACTTAAAACCGGATGCCGTGATCTCGATCACCTGGTCGCCCTTTTCGGAAGTGGTAAAAGAAAAATTGCCCAGCGAGTCGGTGGTGGCGCCATCGTAGGTATCTTTTAAAACAACGCTGATGCCCCGCAGCGGTTTGTTCTTATTATCAACCACTTTACCGCTTATTTTCACCTGCCCCTTTGCCGCCATAACCGCCAGTATTAATAGTATAGTAAAGGTTTTATTCATCACAGTAAATTTGTCACAATATTAAAGTAGTTTATTTTATAAACCAAATATTTTTGAAGAAATAATTTTTTCTTAACCTGATTTTCGGCTACACTTTAAGGTGGCAAAACAGGCCCATAAGTAGCTGATAATTATCATATTATAATCAGGTCTATTTGTCGTATTCTGGCCAAAAACACCTCCAAAACTTATCAACATGCCTCAAAATATATTTTTTTATGTGGCCGTAAATTGTAATTTAGCAATAGAATTTAATGGGTTAGTAAGTACAAAGGGCTATCAGAAATGATAGCCCTTTTACTTTAAAAAGTTCCTGAAATCACCCGCTTTATTTTGTTCCGTTGATACAACCTTCTGCAAAAAAATTTCAACTTTTCTTTTTTAAAAACCGTTTAACGATTGCATCAGCAATCTAAAATCGACAATCTAAAATCTGCAATCGCCATTATCTTTACAACATGAGTAAAACTAAATCGGCATTTTTTTGCCAGAGCTGTGGTTACGAAAGTGCAAAGTGGTTGGGTAAATGTCCATCGTGCAATAACTGGAACACATTTGTAGAAGAAGTAATTGTTAAAGGCAGCGATAAAAAAGAAAAAGATGAATGGGCGGAATATAAAAGGGATGGTAAATTAAAAACCATTTCCATCAATGAAGTCAGCAGCGCCGAAGAAAAAAGAATACTGTCACAGGATGCAGAACTGAACCGTGTGCTGGGTGGCGGCATTGTAAGCGGCAGTATTGTACTGGTGGCCGGCGAACCGGGTATTGGTAAATCCACTTTGTTTTTACAAATTGGTTTGCAGTTGAAAGACGTGGTTACATTATATATAAGTGGGGAAGAAAGTGAACAGCAGATAAAAATGCGTGCCGACAGGATCGGTATTAAAAACGAAAATTTTTACCTGTTGACTGAAACAGATACCAAGACCATCTTTCACGAAATAAAAAAACTGAAACCGCAACTGGTCATCGTCGATTCCATTCAAACATTGCAATCGCCATTTGTAGAGAGTGGACCGGGCAGCATCAGCCAGATAAGAGAAACCGCTGCAGAACTGCAGCGCTTTGCAAAAGAGACCAACACGCCGGTGTTCCTGATCGGCCATATTACCAAAGATGGCAACATTGCCGGGCCCAAGATACTGGAGCACATGGTGGATACCGTATTGCAGTTTGAAGGCGACCGTCATTATGCTTACCGCATCCTGCGCACTTTAAAGAACCGCTTTGGTTCCACTGCCGAGCTGGGCATTTACGAAATGGGCAGCGAAGGCATGCGTGCAGTAACTAACCCCAGCGAAATTCTCATCACACAAAAAGAAGATGCTTTAAGCGGTATTGCCATTGCCGCCACCATGGAAGGCATGCGCCCTTTATTGATAGAAGCACAGGCCCTGGTTACACAAAGTGTATACGGCACGCCGCAACGCACGGTAAGTGGTTTCGACCTGCGGCGTTTGCAATTATTATTAGCCGTGCTGGAAAAGCGGGGCGGTTTTCATTTCGGTGTTAAAGATGTATTTGTAAATATTGCCGGGGGATTAAAGATAGAAGATCCTTCACTGGACCTGGCCATTGTGTGCGCCCTGCTCAGCAGTTATGAAGATGTGGCCTTGCCGCAGCATATTTGTTTTGCCGGCGAAGTGGGCCTTAGCGGGCGAGATAAGGGCGGTAAACCGTATCGAACAGCGTATAGCCGAAGCCGAAAAGCTGGGCTTCGAAAAAATCATCGTCAGCAAGTACAACGCCAAAAGTTTACCCAAGCAAAAAACCAATATTGAAGTAATAGCATTGGGCAAGGTGGAAGAAGTGTACCAGTATTTGTTTTAAAGTAATGTGCTATTGAAATTGCGCTTAATTATTTAATTTCGCTTTATGAAAACTAACTATTTATTTACCCTGCTGATCGCTATTATCTTTCTTTCTGCCTGTCAAAAAGAACTTTCCCTGGAAAATGCAAATCCAACACCACCTCCGGCCGGAACTAATAATGACAGCACTATATTAAAAGAATTTGTTTACCTGGATACGTTAAGCGGTATTACAGATACACTCGCCAAAACCACTTTTGAATACGACAACCTGCACAGGTTAACCACGGAGACCACCGTAGAATACATGAATGGTGTTCCATATTATGCAGATGATTATGAAAGGCTGTTCTATTATTATAATGGAAGCGATACTATTGCAAATAAAGTGATCGATGTATTTTACGATGAAGTCGATATCAGGGACTCAATAGTAACCTTCTTTACCACTAACAGTAACCAGGTAGTGATAAGAGACTCCAGCATTTACTTCTTTAATAACTTTACAACTGGTGTTACAGATACTATAACCAGTACCTCAGCTTATACCATTTATGCCGATAGCATTATTGAGAATAACAGGAATTATACTTACTCTCTTGCAAGTGAAGTGATCAATAAATTCAAGCATGCCATAACCAGGTCAGGTAGTAATATCGTAAAGGAAATTTATTATATAGATGAACCCACCGGTTACAGGGAAATAAACCGGGTTACATACCAGTATGACACCCACATTAATCCCTTCAATATGGGAAACATCAATTACCCAGTAATGATCAACAACAACCCAAGCGGATTTTTATACGATCAAAAGAACAACCCGCTGGAATCAGTAACAACCCCGGTAACAGGCTCTGCTTCCACAGAAAAATATGCTTATATTTATAATAGTTGGGCATATCCCAAGACTGTTGTTTGGTCCGATCCAGCAGATCCGTCTGCTTCCTGGAAGGGAATTTATATTTATACAAAATAAATAGCGGTAAAAATACTTGAGGTCATTCACCAACATATTATATGACACTCTCCACCTTTTCTACCCGCATATATGCACGGGTTGCGGCAGCGATCTGTTGCCGCAGGGTAACCAGTTGTGCGTTTATTGCATCAACGATCTGCCGCATACCAACTTTGCACAGTTTGCAAACAATCCCATTGAAAAAATATTCTGGGCACGCATACCTGTAACAGCTGCCCACAGCGAATTTTATTTTGCAAAAGAAACATTGCTGCAGCACCTCATTCACCAGCTGAAGTATAAGAACAATACGGATATCGGCATTTACCTGGGCGAAATGATGGGCAACTCCCTTTTGCAGAGTGGCCGCTTCAGCCAGTTGGATTACCTGGTACCGCTACCACTATATCCCGATAAAGAACGCAAAAGAGGCTATAACCAGGCAGCGGTAATTTGCAAAGGCATCTCTGAAATAATGCAGGTACCGGTATTGAATGATAATGTGGTACGCCGCCGCTTTACCGAAACCCAGACCCGTAAACACCGTACTGAAAGATGGGAAAATGTGGAAGGCAGTTTTGTAGTAAATGATCCCACGGTGCTGCAGGGAAAAAAGATTTTACTGGTAGACGATGTGGTTACCACCGGCGCCACGCTGGAGGCTTGCGGCAGTACAATATTGCAGGTGCCCGGCACAAAATTATATATTGCCACATTGGCCTACGCTACTAAATAGTTTTGATTTACATTTGATGTATGAATAAGTACTATCGCTACGTTCAGCTTCCAGCCTTATGCTTTTTGCTTTTTGCTTTCAGCTATATGCTTCCCTCCTGCAAAAAAGATTTTTTTATTACCAGTGCAGAAGCAAGATTGACCATTACTGCAGACTCTTTAAAATATGATACCGTTTTTACCAGTACCGGTTCTATCACCAAATCTTTCAAGATCATTAATGAGAACAGCCAGAAACTACGGTTAAGCAAAGTAAAATTAATGGGCGGCGCTGCATCGGCTTTTAAAATAAATATCAATGGCAATCCTGGCCCTGAAATGGACAATGTAGAGATAGCCGCCAATGACAGTATTTATGTTTTTGCATCGGTAACTGTAAATCCCAATGCGGCCAATCTTCCATTTATTTTAAGCGACAGTATATTGATCAATTATAATGGTAACGACCGTTTTGTGCAACTGGAGGCCTGGGGGCAGAATGCCAATTTTTTACGCAATAAAGTACTAACCAGCAATATAACGTGGACGAATACACTACCTTATGTAATACTGGGCAGTGTACGTATTGATACTACCGCCACCCTCACTATTCAGGCAGGAACAAAAATATACAGCCATGCCGATGCGCCATTTATTGTAGACGGTACGCTTACCATCAACGGCACTAAAAACAACGAAGTGGTATTTGCAGGCGACAGGCTGGACTATTATTATAAAGATCTGCCGGCAGGCTGGCCCGGCATTTACTTCCGCGGCAACAGCAAGAATAATTCTTTACAGTTTGCTATTATTAAAAATGCTTACCAGGCGCTGGTAACCACGGGCCCTTCCATCAACGCCAATCCCAAGATCGTATTGCAGCAATGCATCATTGATAATGCCTACGATGCCGGTATACTGGCTGCCAACAGCAGCCTGCAGGCCAATAACAGCCTTATCAGCAACTGCGGCAGTAATATTGCATTGATATATGGCGGCGATTATACTTTTACCAATTGTACTGCCGCAACCTACTCCACCAATTATATTGTTCATAAAAACCCGGTATTGTCTGTAAGCAATTTTGCTACGCAGGGCGGCTCCACTGTACTGGCCAACCTGAATGCGGTGTTCCGCAACTGTATTTTCTGGGCTGATAACACCGGCTTTGTAAATGATGAAGTAGTGGTGAGCAAACAGGGCAGCACCACTTTTAATGTATTGTTCGAAAAAAATCTTTACCGTGGCGCCGATCCGGCCAACAGCACCCTGACCAGCAATATCCGCAACCAGGACCCCGTGTTCGATAGCATTGATGTGGTGAAGCGCATCTTTAATTTCAGGATATCCAGCCCTGCAGCGCCGGGCATTAATAAAGGAGTTGCTACCGTTTATACAAAAGACCTGGACAATGGCAACCGGAACGTTGGTTTACCCGATTTGGGTTGTTACGAAAAGCAATAAGGCAATATTATTTTACATAAATGGTAAGCATACTTATTGTAATTGGCAGTAAAATTGCCGGAACAAATTTGCAATAAAAACGTTATAAAAAATAAATCTTAACTAATATGATAAAAGCAGTAGTAATTGCGGCAGCACTGGTTTGCGCAACGCAGGTAAACAACCCTACGGTGATCCATAATGATACCGTTGCAACACGCCCGACTGTTGCGGCAAAATCCATTTATGAATTTAAAGTGGAAGGCCTGGATGGCGGCACCATCGATTTTTCGCAGTACAAAGGCAAAAAGATACTGGTGGTGAACACGGCTTCCAAATGTGGTTACACACCACAATATGAAGGACTGGAAAAACTGTACGAAAAATATAAAGATAAACTGGTGATCGTTGGTTTTCCGGCCAACAATTTTGGTGGCCAGGAGCCTGGTACCAACACCGAAATAAAAGAGTTCTGTAAAAAGAATTATGGTGTTACTTTCCCGATGGCAGCTAAAGTATCTGTAAAGGGAGAAGATACAGCACCTATTTTTAAATGGCTTTGCAGCAAAGACCAGAATGGTGTGTTGGATGCAGAGATCAAATGGAATTTTGGTAAATTCTTACTGGATGAAAATGGCAAATTACTGGCTTATTTCCCAAGTAAGGTAGAGCCGATGAGCGAGGAACTGACAAGTAAGATATAATGATCAATCAATCTTGATAAAAAGGGTGCAATTAATTATTGCACCCTTTTTTATATATGCAACCCAAACTGCGTTTCAGCTATCTTGATTAAAGACAGAAAACTTTTTTTATTAACTTTATAAGATGCAAATGGGACTGATATACGCAGAATTTGAATTGATCAATGGTGATGATCTAGCTCTTGCCAGAAAACACATTATTGGAGAAGAAGAAATAAAAAGGATACATGTGAACATGCTGGTAGATACCGGCAGCGTGTATATGTGTATCAACGAAACTGTGCAGGAACAATTACAGTTAAGTGTAGTTGAAAAACGCAAAGGCCAGCTTGCCTATGGCAGCGTTGTTGAATATGATGTGGTGGGTCCTATAGAAGTCCGCTTTAAAAACCGCCGTTGCGTGGTTGATGCAATGGTGATACCGGGGGATAATGAACTTTTATTAGGTGCCATCCCCTTAGAAGACATGGATGTTGTTATTCATCCTTACAGAAGAGAATTAATTGTAAATCCCGATCATCCTTATTTTGCTCAAATGAAATTGAAATGAGAATCCATCTTTTAATTTTCTTCCTTTTATTTACACAATTATCTTTTGCCCAAATTCCCAAAAGCGGCACTTACACTTATAATTATTGCGATATGGAGTACAACCACTGTATCGCCAAATGTAAAGTGGTGATCAAAGGAACCAAGATATGGGTATATGCACCAGATGGTTTAACCGGCATCAAAGAAGGAGAACTGTATGAAGAAGGTTTACTTTATAAACACCGTTCTGGTAAATGGCTGATCGTTTCTAATGCAAAAGAAAAACCCACCGAACTATCAAATAAAAGCGGAGATCCTTATGCGTGGATCGATTTTAAAAGAAAACGCTTCTGGACATTTTAGCGCTGCTTTTCCACTCCCCTTCTTTTATCTTTGCACCCATGCAATTCCAATCCATCGCCGGCCAGAAAGATACCAAGGAACACCTGGTACAAATGATACAGCACAACAGGCTGAGCCATGCTTTATTGTTTTTAGGCAAAGAAGGCAGTGGCGCTTTGCAACTGGCCATGGCTTTTGCACAATACATTGTTTGCGAAAAAGTAAATGGCAAGCAAACCAAAGCTGCAGCAGAACCTTCTTTATTTGGAGAACCCGAACCTTCAACCATCAACCTTCAACCTTCAACTTTCTCCGATTCGTGTGGGGAATGTGCGGCCTGCAAAAAAGCAGCGGAACTGATCCATCCCGATATACATTTTTCTTATCCTGTTATTACAAAAAAGGCCGGTGAAAAACCGGTGAGTGCCGATTTTATAAAAGAATGGCGGGAGTTTGTATCGCAAAGCCCTTACGGTAATATTTACGACTGGCTGCAGTTCATCGGTGCAGAAAACAAGCAGGGTAATATCACTGCCAGCGAAGTGCAATGATATTAACCGCACTATGAGCCTGAAAAGTTTTGAAAGCGAATACAAGATCCTGATCATGTGGATGCCGGAATTTTTGGGCAAAGAGGGCAACAAGCTTTTAAAGCTAATAGAGGAACCTCCACCCAATACGCTCTTTGTTTTTGTGGCCGAGAACGACGGGCTGATACTACCCACCATTTTGTCCCGCACGCAGTTAGTAAAGATCCCATTGCTCAGCAACCAGGAACTGGAAGCGGCGCTGGAACTGAAAGAAGGGGTGAACATTACAAAGGCAGCGCAGGTAGCCGCACTGGCCGAGGGCAATTACCGGGAAGCGCTGCAGTTATTGCAGCATGCCGAAGACGACTGGCAGGGTATGCTGCGGGAATGGCTGAACGCAGTTTTAAAGACCGGCCCTGTAGCCCAGGTAAAATGGATAGAAGAAACCGCCAAACTGGGTAGGGAAAAGCAAAAGCAGTTCCTTAAATACTTCATTCACCTGCTGGAACAGGCTATACGGTTAAGAGCCATGGACGAGCCTGCCAATGGACAACCCTCTGCTGATCATGACTTTGCGCTGCGGCTGAATAAGATCTGCGGCATTGGCCAGCAGGAAGCCATCATCAACGAACTGGATAAGGCCAGTTATTATATTGAGCGCAATGCCAACGGCAAAATGCTCTTCCACGCCCTTTCTATCAGGTTATATCATATTATTAGCAACAAATCAGTAATTTTGGTGAATTGAGGGGTTGAACCAGTGGATAGCATACTAACAGGCACGATTATTTTGTTATCAGCATATAATCTCTAGTCAATACGAGGCGTTTATTTTTTATGGCATTTATTTATGTGGATGCCCAACAGAGATATATAGTTGAAGAGTGTCCCGGATGCTTTCGGGATAAACTCAGCCAATGAAGCACCATAGTAATGCTCCCGCCGGGTTCAAAAAAAATCCCTCTCTAAAAAATGTTATTACCTGTTCCACGTTATAGAACAGGATAATTCATTTTAAATTATCAATTAACCAATTATCAATTATTAAGATATGGGATGTGGAAGCGGAGGATGCGGTACTAAAAATGGTGCACCCGGGGGTTGCCAGGATCATGGCAGCTGCAGTACCGGTGGTTGTAACCGCATGAACGTACACGATTGGCTGGCTAATTTGCCTTTCAGCGACCCTGAAAGCAATTGCCGTGTTATTGAAGTGAGTTTCAATAACGGCAGCCGCAAAGATTTTTTCAGGAATACTACTTTACAATATTTTGAAAAGGGTGATATGGTTGCCGTGGAAGGCATCAGCGGGTTTGACGTGGGTATGGTGAACATTACCGGCGAGCTGGTACGTTTGCAGATGAAGAAGCATGAGGTGGATGAAAAAAGCCCGGATATTAAAAAAGTATTGCGCCGCGCCGGTGAAGCCGACATTAATAAAATGAAGGAAAGCAAGGCCCGCGAAGCACAGATGCTCATCCGCAGCCGCGCCATTGCCCGCCAGCTGAACCTGGATATGAAAATGGCCGAAGTGGAGATACAGGCGGATGGCCGTAAAGCCACTTATTTTTATATTGCCGATGACAGGGTGGATTTTCGTGAGTTGATAAAATTATACGCCGCCGAGTTTAAAGTAAAGGTGGAAATGCGCCAGATAGGCGCCCGACAGGAAGCGGGTAAAGTAGGTGGTATCGGCAGTTGTGGCCGTGAATTGTGCTGCAGCAGCTGGCTCACTGATTTTAAGAGTGTGAACACCAATGCGGCCCGTTACCAGAATTTAAGTATCAATCAAACCAAGTTGAGTGGCCAGTGCGGCCGTTTAAAATGCTGTTTGAATTACGAACTGGATACTTATATGGATGCACTGCAGTTCTTTCCGGATGATGCCGACAGTATTGAAACTGCCAGGAGCCGTGCTTTTTTGGTAAAGAAAGATATTTTTAAGAACCTGATGTGGTATACCATGCCCGACAGTAACAAGCAATACCCGCTTACTATTGAAAGAGTAAGAAAGATAAAAGAACTGAACCGCCAGGGCATTAAACCTGAAGAACTGGAACCGGTGGAAGTGGTGAGCAGCAAGCCAAAAGAAATTGAACCGGTGTATGCAGATGTTGTGGGACAGATCAGCCTGAAAAGCCTGGAAAAGACCAGTCGCAAAAGAAGAGAGAACGAAAGGAACCAGCAACAGGGTAATAACCGTAACCGCCAGGGAGATAATCGTCCGCAACAGGGCAACCGCCAGCAGGGCGGCGGTGGTAACCAACAAAATCGCGGTGGTGGCCAGCAGGGTGGCAACCAGCAGAACCGGGGCGGGCAAAATCAACAGAAACCACAGCAACAGAACAGGGGTGGTGGACAAAATCAACAGCGTCCGAATCTCAACCAGCAAAACCGCGGCGGGCAAAATCAACAGAAACCGCAGCAACCAAACAGGGGTGGACAAAATCAACAAAGACCGAACAGTGGTAAACCTGATAACAGGGAAAAAAAATAAATTGAAACGCCGGGTTATCCCGGCGTTTTTAATTGTCCTGTTTCGTTATTCCATTTAAAATTATCTTCTTTTATTTTCCAGATAAATCCGTCGAGGATATAATGCGTTACCTGGGGCAGGGCCAATAAGGGGATAATAAAGGTCAATGCCTTATCGCTGATGTTTACTGCAGGCAGGTGATTGAAATTAAATACAAGGCCGTGCTCTTTCCATACCATAAAATCCCAAAGGCCTTCCTCTACAAATGCAAATAAAAATATGAGCGCTAAAAAAATAAGTACCCCATACCTGCTGAATACTATTTGTAAAAAGCGGTTACCCTTTTGTGGTTGCCGGTAATTCTTTTTACCATAGATCCACACCAATGCCATATATGGAATGCCGTGACTTACCACATTTAAAATTGTAAACGCCATATCGCCATTAAAATAAATGATACCAAAATACCAGGATATCAATGTGCCCGCAATTACTGCAGCCTTAGGAATATTAATGCTTTTGGCTTTGATACATTGATAAATTTCTTTTACAACAAAAACAATTACAGTTATATAATATAATGCTGTAAAAAAGATAAGCAAACCATTGGCGTTGAAATAAACAAAATCATTATCAGTAAACCAGTTGAAGTTGCGTGGCCCTTTTAAGTGCCAGTATAAAATGGGGTACAGTGTAGCGTAGTAAATAGTTATTTTATCGATGAGGCGGCTGTAGTAACCTGCATTTTCCTTTCTGCTGTATACCCGCATGAATCCATATTGCTGGCGAACAAAATGAAAGACCGCTACATAGGCCAGTAATCTCCAGAAAAGGATATTACTGATAGCGTATGCAATAATTCCCAATATAAAACCTATGAATGGGATAGCAGAGAGAATGAAACGCTGGCGCTTAAAAGCATTCTTATCAAAATAGGTACGGAACAAGGTAGTGTACACATGCGCCACATCTACCAGTAATATCAGTATCACCCAACCTGCGTCAGACATACTTTTAACGTTCTGAAATAGACCCGGGAAAAGAAAGATCACCAGCAGGCTTATAAATGGCGGCAGCAGGATAAACAACACATCGGTGGTTCTGTTTCCTATCCAGGGTTGCGGTTGCATAATTTTAAATTTGTTTTGCCATTATTTTTTTTGCTGCGTTCAGCCCCTGGTAAAATGCTTCTTCAAAAATGGAGATACCTGCTATATCGGTATGGGCAAAATGAATATTGTCGTTTATTGACCTTGCCATTTCCTTTCTTGCTTCGCCTGTAATAAAGCCGGGTAAGGGCTGTATCATAGCATGACCCCATACCATAACGTTGATCTCTTCTGTCTTTTCTTCAATATCCTCGTGTATCTTTTCCAGGTCCCTAAAGATGACATCCACCCAGTCCTCATGTTTTTTCTGCTGTGCCTGCTGCCTTTCTGTAACGGCATCGGTGGCGCATAATGGCATATAGTAAGTAAGATTGCGTTTAGTTTTATACAGTTGCAACTGCTGATGCGTGGCGTCGATATACCCGAGCGATGTGCTGTCGTAGATCACATTGTCCCACGATAAAGGCGCTCCTTCCTTTTGCTTTAGTTCGTTCACTTTTATATTAGCCACCATCCACGGCGCATAGTTAAAATTATTTTTTACAGCAGCCATCCTTTCATTATTATTTAATAAACGGCCGGCAACAAATTGCGGTGCTGCCACAATGCACTGATCTGCCTCAACAGCAAAATATTTTTTATTGGCTGCATCAAAGCATTCCACAATTACTTTATCCTGTTGCGCAATTATTTTAGTTGCAAGACAATTGGTTTTGGTTTGCGCTTTACAAATTTTTTTTAATTGGTTCACTAAAAACCCATTCCCTTCGGGCCAGGTGATCACATCACTGTAAGTGGCATTGACCGCTTTTCCTTTTCGTGCAGCAAAATAATGTATGCCAGCCCAGGCGCTTATTTTATCATGCGGTGTTCCAAAATCATCCTTAGTACAATAGTTCACGTAATTGTGCAGGTAATTGCTTTCATAATGGTTGTTCAGCATCCACTGCTTCATGGTAATATTGTCCAGTGTTGTAAATACCGTATCCGTACTGGATGCATTTACAGGTATGGCAAAAGCATCTTTTCCATCCGCCCCTGTTGTATACCGGTATACATTCATTTGTTTTAAAAAAGTATCTATCTGTGCAATATCCTTTGCAGGCAATCCAAAATGCGGTACCAGCCCATCCTGCCATCTTCCATTAATGAATAATCTTTCTTCCGGATCGAAACACAAATATTCTTCTTTGTATTCCGGCAGGTTATTTTCGCCCCTGCTTTTTATAATACCGCACTCGTCTAAAAAATCAATGTACGCTGTAAGATCGTTATTAGGTATGGGTACATAGTGAGCGCCCCATGGAAAAGCGGATATCTCATTTGCACCGCTCTTTGCATTACCACCTACTTCTTTTTCAGAGATCGAGTAAAATAAAATCTGTAAGATCATTAGAGCTCAGGTGTCTTGCTGCAGACAGGCCGCTTATCCCTCCTCCTATTATTACCACTTTGCTTTTAATAGTTTCGGCTACGGCATTGTTGTTTGCCGTACGCAACAGGTGACCGATATTGGATGATGCGCCAATGATCGTTCCTTTAATTAGGTTCTTTTTTTTACAGGATGAAGCCGTGGCCGCAACTGTTGCAGATCCTAAAACTATTTGTATGAATTCTTTCCTGTTCATGCTATCAGTCCAGGTATTTATCCCATTCTTCTTCAAAATAACCTACCAGCACCTGGTTATTTAATTTATTGGCAGGAACCGGTTTGTTATACTGCATATCCTGCGGAAAAACAAACATCTGTTGCATTACAGCCGGGTTAAGAAATTTTAAACCGGCCGGGTAGTTGACAAACCAGTGCCTATCTGAATCGGCGCTTGCAATTATATATCCCCATTCGCCAAATGAAGGCACGTAATTGTGATAAGGCATGGTAAAAAAACCTGCCGCACGTATGGTATTATTGATGCACCAGAAACTTTTAGGCGCCACATAAGGAGAAGTACTTTGTATTACCGCCACGCCACCGGGATTGATCACTTTTTTTAAAAGATCGTAGAACATGGTGCTGTACAATTTGCCGATCGAAAAATTGGATGGGTCCGGGAAATCCACTACCACTGCATCGTACTTTTGTTTGCAGTTGGTAAGCCACAAAAATGCATCTTCATTTTTTACCGTTACTTTTTTATTGCTTAATGAACCTTCGTTAAGTTTTACCAGTATTTCCTGGGTTGAAAAAAGTTTGGTCATTACTGCATCAAGGTCCACCAGTTGTATCTTTTCCACGGAGGGATATTTTAAAATTTCCCTTACTGCCAATCCATCACCACCACCAAGCACCAATACATTTTTAAGATCTGTTACAGATGATAAGGCAGGATGCACCAGTGCTTCGTGGTAACGGTATTCATCCGCCGAACTGAATTGCAGGTTGCCATTAAGGTGCAGCCGCAGTTCCCGTTTATTTTTTGTGATAACGATGCGTTGATAAGGAGAAGAGGTTGCATACACTACATTATCCCGGTAAGTAAGGCTTTCGCTGTACGACATGATGTTATCGGAAAAAACAAATGCCACCACTTCCACCAGTAATGCCAGTATCGCTATTGCTTTAATGAGGCCGGCCTGTTTTATCTGTGCAGTAAAATAATGTGCCAGGTACCAGCCAACAGCAATATTAATGATACCAAAGAATAAAGAGGTACGTATCAATCCGAGATGCGGCACCAGTATCAAAGGAAAAATAAGAGAAGCGAGTAAGGCACCGATATAATCAAAGGAAAAAACCTTGCTCACCAGGTCTTTAAATTCGATCTTGTCTTTCAATATCCGCATCAGTAGTGGAATTTCCAATCCCACCAGCACGCCGGTGATCAGTACCATTACGTATAACACCAGCCTGAATGAAACCACCAACGGGAATAATAAGAACAAAGTGGCAGAACTGAAACCACCGATGAGGCCTATCAGTATTTCTATCTTAATGAACCATTTTAAAATATCGTTATTGAAGTATTTGGAAAAGAAGGACCCAATGCCCATTGCAAAAAGGTAAGTGCCGATAATGGTACTGAACTGCGTAACACTATCACCCAGTAAATAACTGGCCAGTGTTCCCGCCACCAGTTCATATATCAAACCGCAGGTGGCAATACAAAATACTGCTATCAGCAATATCCACTGTGCACCGTTTTCTTTTTTTGTCGTCATCTTAATGTATAGCCGAAGCAACGATGATAGAGACTGCCAGCATAAAAAAGCCCGCCAGTATGGCCAGGGCAATATTTTTATTTTCCAGTATTTCTTTACGCAGGTTATGCCTGGGCGTTAAAACCTCCAGCAAAATAAATGACACTGCAAGGATTGCAATGCCTAAAAAAGAATACAGGACGGAATTGATGATTGCTTGTGACATATTTATGAATTTTATTTGTGGCTACCCGGGCCGCTGCTGCTCCATTGCTGCTGGTTAGAAAAAGAAAACATTCTTTTCCCGGAAAAATCATAATAGAGCATTATTGCGGCCACTATAACAAAACTTAGGATAAACCACCTGAATTTAAAAAATGGCGACCGGTTATTAAAAAGATCAAATTTCATTGTATAATATTTTTAATCGCTGTTATAGTTTGCATAAGCGCTGTCCTGCCAGCGGGCCTGTTCTTTATACCTGTTAGTAAAATAATTTGCTGCAGGCCAGATCAGCAATAATAATACAGCAAACCAAAAATTCCTGTAGCTGTTTTCATCATAAACAGCTTTTACACTAAATCCCCTGAGCGTACTGGAACTGCTGTTCTCTCTTGTTCCTACCATTTCCAAAAAATATTTTCCGGCAGGTATACCCGTAATGTATCCTGTTTCATTTTGCCCGCCTTCCGACCAGTTTTCACCATCTGTATATCCCGAATAAAATTCCACCCCTTGTTCCATACTATATTCCTTACCCGTTTCTACATTCACCAATGTGGCGTTCAGTTCAAACCAGGTATTGCTTACCGGGGCATTGATATTAAAGGCAACCGTGCTTCTCCATTTATCAAGATCAAACTTCTCTGTTACAATTTTTTGCGTATATACTGTATCACTAAAATAATAATTACCCTCGCTGATCACCCTTTCTTCCTTGTTAGCTAAAAGCAATACCTGGATCAACATCAAAGCAAGTATACCAATCAAGGTCGCAGTTATTAATCTTGCGGGTTTGATATGGCCTGTTGGCTGAACAGCCCCCACCCCACGTTTATAAGGCATCGGGCCCTTTGGAGTAAATGCCTTTTCAATTGTTCCCTTATCGATATGTTTGCCAAAAAACCAACTGATACCTTCGCTGCTGTCTTTTTCCTTTATCCATATTTCGGGCGGAGCAATATATTCTTTTACCTGGGCATTCTTGTTATCAAAGGCATTATAAGGAAATTCGCCTTTGGCATCAATAACAATGTACGAATAGGAATTGAATAACCTGAAAACCGTCTTATCCAGTTCAAATGCCTTGGTATTATCATTAAGGATCACCGGCGAACTAAGCGTTTCTTTTACATAAATCCAGTGCCCATCAAATTCACTTAAAAAAGCAAAGCCGTATGTTGGATTGAACAGAACATATTCCCTCCATTTTGCTTTATATGCATTCTGTTCCTGCTTTTGTGTAAAGCCAACCACCTCGTAAGGTATATCTTTTAAGATGCCTTTTGAACCAATAGCCAAAAGTGGATCAAGCTGCTTATTCTTAGTATTCCCTTTTTTAACAGGCGCACTTTTTTCTATCGCATAAAAATTACCACAATTGCTGCAGGTACAGCTTTGAGCAAGCGGGTATGTAACCAATTTTATAGCTTTGGAACATTGCGGGCATTGCAATTCTTTACCAAAAGGATTTTTCTGCTGTATATTTTTAAGTTTCAGTTCATCAAATGAAACAGGGTAATTGATAAAAGTATCTATGTTGTTCTCTTTCCAATGAAACATCGTATACAGCATTCCACCCGTGGTTGCATATTCGTATACATCAAAATAAGTACTGAAATCATCCACTTGTATCTCTCCTTCCACCTCCCAGTAATAGCAGCTGTTCTTCTTTTGCAATTGCATATTAGTGGCATTCACTGTTTTGCCAATGGAGCTTACTGCAAGATTCGTTTTATTCAGCACTTCATTTTTTTCGGGCTGAAGAATGGAGTATAAACCATAACCCTCTGCCAGGAAACCGGTTGTTCCGTTACTGAATACAATGAACCAGTAACTGAAAAACGATTCTTCGAACCACACACCCATTTTACCAAGCACACTAAAAGTTTTATCATCCCATTCTCCCGTGGTACCGGGCTTTATCTGGTATCCTTTAACAGTTACAGCATTCAGCCTGTTTTCGGCAGTAAGTGTATTATTATTTTTTACCAGCACCCTGCCACAAGTGCATTCTTTTAAATTGGATGATGTCCATTCAAATGCCACCATTGCAGCACATGCAGGACATTGTAATATAGTACGTGGCTGATTCACTACCTGGTAATAGTTTGTTCCGAAAGAATGGTGGCGTTAAAACAGTGAACAATATTTTCAAAGATCGCCTTTACTGTATCATCATTATTGCGTTGAAAATTGCTGAGATAAACATCCACATTGATCAGTTGATGTTCCGGCCAGGTGTGTATGGAGATATGGCTTTCGCTGAGGCAGATGACTGCGGTAAAGCCGCCGGGAGAAAAATCATGGTACACTTCTCCCAGCTTAACCAGTTTGTATTCATCAACAAGCCGGTTGATAAGGTCTCGGAAACCAGCATATTTTTGGATGACCTCATTGGTACCAGTTTGCAGTGTAGCAATAAGATGTTTGCCGGGTTTGTATTCCATCCCGGTAAAAATAAATAATCTGTTGATATTTAGCTTCGTTTTTTACGCAATGTTTTACAAGCATTATATTTTGTATTTTCGCAGTAATTGCAGTAAAATAAAAGCCCCTTACCTTCTTTACAATATTTTATTGCGACTAATTTGTTATACATGTCCATTACAGTAAATAACCTCTCCAAAAATTACGGCGCTCAAAAAGCCGTTAATAATATTTCATTCAGCATCGGCAAAGGTGAGATCGTAGGTTTCCTGGGGCCCAATGGCGCCGGTAAGTCCACCACCATGAAGATCATTACCGGTTACATCAAGGCGGATGGCGGCAATGCCGTGGTATGCGGTTTAACGGTGGATGAGAACAGCAATGAAACCAAGAAGAAGATCGGTTACCTTCCCGAAGCGAACCCGTTGTATTATGATATGTACGTGAGGGAATACCTGGATTTTGTAGGCAATGTGCATAAGGTGGCCGGACTTAAAGAGCAGGTGGAAAAAGTGATCGCCACCGTTGGCCTACAGGTGGAAGCCAATAAAAAGATCGGCCAGTTGAGTAAAGGTTATAAACAACGGGTAGGGTTAGCCGCTGCGCTGATACACAATCCCGATGTATTGATACTGGATGAGCCCACCAGCGGACTTGACCCCAACCAGATCGTTGAAATAAGGGAAGTGATCAAAGAACTGGGTAAAGAGAAAACCGTTTTATTCTCTTCGCATATCATGCAGGAAGTGGAAGCCATCTGCGACAGGGTGATTATTATCAATAAAGGCAATATTGTGGCCGATGATAAACTGAGCAATATCAAACAAGGAAAAGATACAGCGCATGTGGTACTGGTACAATTCAAAGAAAATGTTCCTATAAATGAGTTGAATAAAATAAAACAGGTATCCAACATCAATCAACTTTCAACTTCCGGCTTTCAGCTTTCCACCACCAATCCCGAAAGTGTGAGAAAACAATTGCTGGAACTGAGTTTGCAGAATAACTGGAACATTGTTTCTTTGCAAAGCGAAAGCAACAGCTTAGAAGATATATTCAGAAATTTAACTTCAGGTAATTAACAATTAAAATCAACAAAGAAAATGAGTTACATCGCATCCATTCATGCCCGCCAGATTTTAGACAGTCGCGGCAATCCAACTGTAGAAGTTGACATTTTAACTGAGAACGAACATTTAGGCCGTGCGGCTGTACCCAGTGGTGCCAGCACAGGAATACATGAAGCGGTGGAACTAAGGGACGATAATAAAAAACTGTATGGTGGTAAGGGCGTTTTAAAAGCAGTAAAGAATGTAAATACCATTATTGCCGATAATTTACTGGGTTGGGATGTTGCCGATCAAACCGGTATTGACGCTGCTTTGATAGCACTGGATGGCACTGCCAATAAAGGCAAGCTGGGCGCCAATGCCATGCTGGCCGTGAGTATGGCTGTTGCAAAAGCTGCTGCACTGGAAGCCAATCTGCCGCTGTACCGCTACATTGGCGGCACCAACGCAAAAATATTGCCCATCCCCATGATGAATATCCTGAATGGTGGCGCTCATGCTGATAACAAGATCGACTTCCAGGAATTTATGGTAATGCCGGTAGGTGCTACTTCATTCAGCGAAGGTTTGCGCTGGGGTGTGGAGATTTTCCATGCTTTAAAAACCGTATTGAAGAAAAAAGGGTTCAGTACCAACGTAGGTGATGAAGGTGGTTTTGCTCCTAATATCCAGAGCAATGAAGAAGCGATTGAAACTGTATTGACCGCTATACAGGCAGCAGGCTTTAAAACCGGCAGCCAGATCATGATCGCGATGGATGCTGCCAACAGCGAACTGTGGAATGCTAAAGAAAAGAAATACATCTTCCATAAAAGCGATGGTAAAAAAATGACCAGCGAACAACTGGTGGCTTACTGGGCCAGCTGGGTAAAACAATATCCTATCTGCAGTATTGAAGATGGTATGGCAGAAGATGACTGGAAGGGCTGGAAAATGCTGACCGAAGCAGTAGGCGATAAATGCCAGCTGGTAGGTGACGATCTTTTTGTGACCAATGTTACCAGGCTGGAAAGAGGTATCAAGGAAGGTATCGGCAATGGCTTATTGGTAAAAGTAAACCAGATCGGTACCGTAACAGAAACCATCAATGCTGTAAGCATGGCGCAGCAGGCTGGCTACAACACTATCATGAGCCACCGCAGCGGCGAAACAGAAGATACCACTATTGCCGACCTGGCAGTTGCTTTGAATTGCGGACAGATCAAGACCGGTTCTGCTTCCCGTACAGATCGTATGGCCAAGTACAACCAATTGATCCGCATTGAAGAAATGTTGAGCGAAAGCGCCATTTATCCGAAAGGAAAGATTAAATTTGGTAAATAAGATATTTGTTACGGGTTACGAGTTGCGTGTTAATAAAACCCGTAACTCGTAACTTTATAACTCGTAACTTTTTTAATACTTGAATTTGAAAGTTTTATCCCACATACCATCCTGGCTTAAAAACAAGTACCTGATCACGGGAGTTGCCTTCCTGGTATGGATTTTTTTCTTTGATCCAAAAGATATCCCATCCAGTATAAACCGCATAGATACCTACAACAAACTGCAGAAAAGTGAACAGCATCTTACAAAATTGATCGCTGAAACCACCAAAGACCTTAACTTATTGAAAACGAACCCCCGGACGATTGAAAAATATGCCCGGGAAAATTATATGATGAAAAAAGATAATGAAGATCTTTTCATTGTAAAAAGCCCCTCAGAAAGCAAATAATTTTGCGGGAAAATACAATATCTCCGTAAAATTACCGTTTAAATACACGGATAATGGATATTTAATTTTTTAACACAAGCCACTTATTTGCTATGCAAAATTTTACCCCGGAAGATTTATTACTGTATTTGTATAATGAAACTTCCCCAGCACAAACAGCTGCCATAAAAGCTGCTTTGGAAAATGACTGGAGCCTGCGTGAGAAATTTGAAGTGATCACCGCTGCACAAAGCAAACTTGAAACACTGAAAATGTCACCAAGCCAACAAACGATTGACAACATTCTGAATTATGCAGAAAAAGCTGTGAGCGAACTTTCAGCTTCTGTTTAATCGTTCTTTTTTTAACGTAATTTAGTCCCGCCCCACAGGTGGGATTTTTTTATGACCAAGAAGGAACGTTACCAGTTTGTAATTGATTATTTTTTAGCACACGCCCCCAATGCCGAGACAGAACTGATATTCGATAGCCCGTTTCAGTTACTCGTTGCCGTTATACTTTCTGCGCAGTGTACCGATAAAAGGGTGAACCTTACCACCCCTTTCATTTTTGAAAAATATCCCGATTCAAAAAGCCTGAGCAAGGCCAGTTTTGAAGAGCTGTTCCCTTTTATAAAAAGCATCTCTTACCCCAATAATAAAACCAAGCACCTGATCGGCATGGCCAAAATGCTGGAGGAAAAATTCAATGGCGAAGTGCCGATGACCGTTGAAGAGTTGGTGGAATTGCCGGGTGTGGGCCGCAAAACAGCCAATGTGATCACTTCGGTAGTGGACCAGCAGCCGAATATGGCGGTGGACACCCATGTTTTTCGTGTAAGCGCCCGGATCGGGCTTACCACTAATGCCACCACCCCTTTAGCTGCTGAAAAACAGTTGATTGCAAATTTTCCGAAGGAATATATCCACCAGGCACACCATTGGTTGATACTGCATGGCCGCTATGTTTGCACGGCCCGCAACCCCAAATGCAGCGACTGCGGATTAAAATCTGTCTGTAAATTTGTCCGCATTAGAAAAAAATCAGATATTCAATTGTGAAATTTCCTGGTATCCTTTTAAACGACCCCCACATCTTTAACAAAGGAAACCTTATTTCATGCGAAAATCATTCTCCATCCTGGGCATCAGCATCCTGTTAGCCTGTGGTATACAACCTTCTTTTTCTCAAACCAGGTATTCGGACGATCCTTATTATTACAACAATTTCACGGTAGAGATCGGAGGGTCGCTGGGTATGATGAACTGCCTTACCGATTTGGGAGGTGGTAAGGGTATCGGTAAAAAATTCATTAAAGATCTTAACATCGGCAGTACCGAGCCTGCGGGCAGCATTTATTTTACGGGCCTTTATAAGAATGCACTTGCCCTAAGGGCCGAAATGACCTGGGGAATTGTGAGGGCCAGTGATGGCGTACTTAAAAAAGTGAAAGAGACCACGGGTGGCCGTTATGAACGCAACCTGAGTTTCAGGAGCCCTATTTTTGAATTGTCGCTGGTAACCGAGATACATCCACGATATTTCAAAACCTATTCCCTCAATGAAAAATTGCCGACCATATCGCCTTACCTGTTGGGAGGCATTGGTTATTTTACCTTTAATCCCCGCGCAAGGCTGAACGGTGTTTGGGAAGACCTGCGCCCATTAAATACTGAGGGGCAGGGATTTGAAGAATACCCCGACCGGAAAATATATAAACTGAAACAGATCAACTTTCCGGTGGGCGGGGGATTGAAATTCAAGCTTACGGATGAAATAAATTTCAGTACCGAATTTGTATACCGCTTTTTAATGACGGATTACCTGGATGATGTGAGTACCCGGTATGTGAACAGGAGCCTGTTCCAGAAATATTTTACAGGTGACCAGCTTACAAAAGTGCTGGCCCTGCAGGACCGGCAATCGGAGCTTAAAACCGGCCAGTTTGCCAATCCAAATGATATAAGGGGCAACCCTAATAATAATGATGCCTATTTTTCCCTCAATTTCAAGATCGGGGTGGTATTTTAATTGTCATTGTTAATCAATAAAATCGGGGCTTTGTGCAGCAAATACTAAATATTAAGTATCTTGAATTCTGTAAATACAGGATATTTATTGCACAATTATTGCTTTATTTGTATCCTATTCTCTATATCCCTTTGAAGCCCCGCCAATTATTAACAAAAGGATATTTATTTACATGAAAAAACTGCACCTTATCGCCCCGCTCCTCTTTCTCTTTACTTTTTCGGCCCGAACGACCCATGCCCAATATTATTTTTACGATAACAATTACTACGATAACCCGATGGTATTTGAACTGGGTGGTTCCATTGGTATCATGAACTGCCTTACAGACTTAGGGGGTAAAAAAGGTATCGGTAAAAAATTCATTAAGGATCTTAATTTCGGTAACACTCAGCTGGCGGGCAGTGTTTACCTGAGCGCCATTTACAAAAATGCTGTGGCTTTAAGGCTGGAAGGCACTTTTGGCCAGGTGCAGGCTTACGACAGCATCCTGCGTAAAGTAAAAACATCCACTTATGGCCGTTATGAAAGGAACCTGAGTTTCCGCAGCAATATCACCGAATTTATGGCGGTGGCAGAATTTCATCCGCTGTATATCTTTAAAAAATATGACGAGAATGACCAGTTGCCCAGGTTTTCGCCCTATGCGGTGGCAGGTGTGGGTTTCTTTTCTTTTAACCCGCAGGCAAAATTGCAAAACAGGTGGGTAGACCTGCAGCCGCTGAGCACCGAAGGCCAGGGCTTTGCAGAATATCCCAACCGTAAACAATATTCACTTCATCAAATTAGTATTCCGGTGGGTGTGGGTGTTAAGTACGAGCTGTCGCCCATGATCAACCTGAGGGCGGAATGTGTGTACCGCATTTTAAGCACCGATTACCTGGATGATGTAAGCACTACCTATATTGATCCGACTGTTTATTCCAATTATTTTACCGGTACCAAACTTACCAATGCATTATTGCTGAACGACCGTCAGTACGAACTGGATCCTACACACATTACCAGTGATGGCGACCAACGCGGCAACTCCAAGAACAATGATGCTTATTTTACTTTCAACCTTAAAGTAGGTTTGATATTTGGAAGGGAAAGGATACGCAGGCATTGATACCTATACAATATTTATAAGAAAAGGCTTCTCGTAAACGGAAGCCTTTTTCTTTATCCAGACAAAACTAATTTCTTTTATCGCAGCAGCAACACCGTGCCTTGTTTTTGTACCTGCTGCCTGTTACTGGGTTTGGTATAGATAACTGTCCATACATAAGCGCCCATATTCAGTTTCTTATCATTGAGTGTTCCATCCCATCCTTCCAGTGGGTCGTTGCTGAAAAATATTTTTTCGCCGTAGCGGTTAAAGATCGTCATGCTGTAATTGGACATATCACAGGGATGCAGGGGCCGGAATACATCATTCAGTCTATCACTGTTAGGCGTAAACGCATTTGGTAATAACAGAGTACAGGGACAATCCTCAAAAACAACTTTGGTTGCTGCCGTATCCCTTCCGCAACCATTTTGCCCGATGATACGGTATATGCCTGTTGTTGTAGCACTGAAGTAACCGCCTACTGTACCATCCTGCCATACATAATCAGGTGCATTGGCAATGGGTACAATAGTATAGGGCTCGCCCCTGCACAAAGTAGTATCTTTTGGCAATTTCAATTGCAGTGTATCATTGAACACTACGTTCAGGCTATCCCGGAATACGCAATGCCCCACCATGGCTGTTACTGTATAAAAGCCGGGTTTGTAAACATAGTAAGTGGATTGATTGGTATTATTCTGATCATCCCGCTGTGGCGGAATGGATTCCCATTTATAGATACCGGTACCAAAGTCGGCATCCAGCACCAATGTATTGCCCTGGCAAATAGCCGTATCATTAAAATTTAATTGTTTGTCTCCACGGTAACGTACGATCATTGTGTCCACCACTTCGCATTGTTTGGCTACTGTTACAAACGCCCAGTACCGGCCCCCACCTGTAATTGTGATAGTGGAATCCATATCTATATTGTAAGCCACATCATCATACACATTCAGCCCTTTGCTGCTCCAGGCATAGCTGGTGGCGCCGGGCACATGCGCTGTTAATGTAAATATTTCTTTGGGGCAAAGCAAGGTATCGGGCCCAAGCGAAAACGGTGGTGCAGGATAATTATTGAAATTGATATTTACAGTATCACTATAAGCGCCACAACCCGGCACATCAATATCCACTATGTATTGCCCGCCCGGCGCTGTTACAGGTAATTGCGCCTGTGTAAAATTCAATACGGTTCCGTTATGCCGCCATTTATAAACAGCATTTTCGCTGGAAGCATCCAATGTAAGATTTTCTCCCTGGCAAAGTGTATGATCCCTGCCAAGATCGAGTTTAGGTTCCCTGGTAAAAAATACACCGATGGTATCTGTTACCTCGCAGCCATTTATTTTTACGGTGTAAGCGCCGCTTTCTTTTACTGCCAACACAGGGCCCAGTGTTGCAGTATCATCATTCCATTCGTAAGTGGCATTGGGTATCAACGGCGCATTGAGTATATACGTTCCCGTATCTCCGCATAAAAAAACATCGGGGCCAAAATTATACGCCACCGGCAAAATAAAATCAATCGTATCTGTAAGATCGATCGTGCCTGCGCCCCCATCTTCCACATGCAGTGTAATGATGTAAGTGCCCGGCGTATTAAAGGTGTGCAGCGGCTGCTGAATGTCTTTTGCTGTATTGAGTAATCCACTCGCAGGATCGCCAAAATTCCAGAGTATGGTGGAAGGGAATTGCGCTGTTTCAAAAACTGTAGAGTTGAACGTTACCGATGTGCCAGCGCAGGTGGTGCTGTGCTGTATGATATAATTTACCTGTGCCGCCGATCTTTTAGCAACAAAGACCAGTGTACAAAAAAATATGACTGTAAGTAAGCGCTTCATTATGGGGTTTATTTTTAACAGCAGGGTATTGGTTTTAAATTTTATCCTCTTACTTTAAGCATGGGTCTCACCTGTTGCAACGAATCATTCTGCAGCCTTGCATAATAAACACCACTAGGTAACCCTTCGGCTTTAAAAGTAACCGTGTAAGTTCCGGCGGTATATACTTTATCTACCAGTGTGGTGATACGGCGGCCCATCGTATCAAATACCTGCACCAATGTGTGGCCTCCCGCTGTTTTAAAAGTAATATTGGTAGATGTTGTAAAAGGATTGGGTGTATTGATGATCAGGTTATCGCCTAATTGATTCAGCGTCTGCATATCCATATTGCAGGCAGTTGATTTTATCACCGGCAGGTATTGATAATTTTTCAGCAATACTGTATCTACATCCTGCGGCGGCAGGCAGAACCAGTCCCTTAATATGGTTGAGTAAACGGATCTGAAATCGTATTGCATCGGCACATTATCTACCGCCTGCCCTGTAGCAGGTATGGCAGGATTTTTTCCGAGTATGCCCTGCTTCACACTTTCGCCAAATAAAAACACCGGTTGTGCGGCACCGTGATCTGTTCCTAAACTGCCGTTGCTTTGCATGCGTCTTCCGAATTCAGAAAAGGTCATGCCCAGCACTCTTTGTGATACACCTAAAAATTTCAGGTCTTTTGTAAATGCAGTGATGGCTTCGGATACCTGTTTTAATAATGCACTATGACTGCCGGTAAGTGTATTGCCGCCATTTACCTGGCCCGCATGCGTATCAAACCCACCCATGCCTACCATGTACACTTTTGTTTTTAATCCGCCCGCCACCAATCTTGCCACAGCTTTTAATTGGGCAGCTAAATAATTATCAGCAGGGTAAGGCGACTGTTGTGTAACTTTTGCTGCAGCTGCTTTGATCACTTCTGCATATTTATTGGTTTGCTTTGCGATGGTGCGCAGGTAAGTCAGTTCCACACCGCTCGGTGTATTGGGTGTAGGATCCTGTATTGCATCGATGAGATTATAAAAATTCAAGCTTTCGTCAATGGCGAGTGCATCAAAACCTGTGGGGCTTAAGAACACGGGTGATAATACCGAGCCTATCTGCAATGCCAATGGATCGGGCATCGCATCGTTCGGAAAACCTACAGGATAATTAGGGAACTGGTAATTCAGATACCTTCCTGTCCAGCCTGTTGACAGGTATTGTTCAGCATCGGCACCGGTCAGCCATATATCCATGGAACGGAAATGCGAACCATTGGCAGAAGGATAACCCACAGCCTGTATAGCACATAACTGTTCATCATTGTACAGTTGCTGCATACCGGTCATAGAAGGATGCAAACCTGATTTAAGATTATTATTCAGCTTCAGCACTTTATCTTCCGGTATAGCAATATTGGTGCGTATGCGGTTATAGTCACTATAGAATTCGAGTGGTATGATCGTGTTCAAACCATCATTGCCGCCTGATAACTGGATCAGTACCAGCACATGATCGTTATCCACTGCACCCAGTGATTGCAGGAAAGCAGAATTACCGAATGCTTTTACGGATAGCCCTCCCAGTAAGGAAGGCAGTAAGGCACCCTGTATAGTTTGTTTTAAAAAGGAACGTCTTTGCATAGCAGTAGAATTGGATGGTTTAACACAAATGATATTCGGGCAGGTTCATGATGTATTTATACAGGGAACGCAGCCTGCTGAGCACAATGGCTTTTGCACCTGCATCGGATGGATTGGCTTTGTAGGCATCCCAGGCATTGGTCCAGTAATAATCCTGCAGCTGGCCGCTTAATAAAATGGATCGCTTGATAAATTCTTTTCCGCTGCCGGATAATGGATAGCGCAATAATATTTCCAGTGACTGATCAATGAGTAAATTGGGATCGCCGGGATTGGCCAGCTGACCGGCAAATGCCAATGGATCGATGAGTATGTTTTGATTATTGCTCATTACCCCATCAGCTATCATTCGGTCGGTAAAAATATTTCTTCGTGTATACGTTGCTGTATTAACCCATAGTTCGTGAAAGGCAGGCTCCTGGTAGTAAGCGTACCAGCCGGCCACTTCCGGTATGGCACCCAGCTCCTGCTGCATTTCGGCCGCTTCGTATTGTATGCTTTGCCATACGGCATAAGTAGCTTCGTTATTGCTGCTGTCGGGCATTTGTACATTGTATTCATTGCACAAGTCCAGCACAAAATCCAGCGGGCTTTTGATGATACAGGCAGAGGAGTACACCATATCGTAAAAATGTTTGCTCTTGAAAAGCGTGGCCAGCACGGGCTGAATATTGTAATTGTTGCTGCGGAATATCTGCGCCAGCGGTGTAATGATGGTTTGCTCGATATTGCTGTCGATCTTATAATAAATAAAAAAGCGGTAGAGCTTACGGCAGATATGTTTGGATACTTCTTCGGTTGAAAAGATCATATCCAGCAGCGCATCCACTTCGGTAGCACCATTGGCACCACTAAAACCTGTGATGATCTTATTGCCGTAAAAATTGGAGAATTCTTTATTGGTGGCATCATGTTTACCAGCGTCGAAAAAATAGGTGAAGGTGGTAGGGCTTACAGTGTGCCCTGTTAATACCAGTGCCGCCGCCTTTACATCATCTTCCGTGTATTTTGAATTGGGGCCTTTCCCAGCGGTATATAATTCCTGCAGTTCCCGTGCATAATTCTCGTTCGGCGATCCTTTGATATTACTATCACCATTCAGGAAGTACAGCATTGCCGGATCGATAGTAATGGCTTTTGCCATTGTTTTAAAATTGCCCAGTGCATTTTGGCGCAGGGTAAGATAATGATCGTACCAGAACCTTGCTTTTATTTTATCGGTGGAAGTGCCGGTGTTGGTGGCAAAATGATTGTGCCAGCATACCGTTAATTTTTCGTGTATAGAACGTTGCGCATTCACTGCCTGGCCCAGCCACCAGGTTTTGAAGGAGCTGATGCGTTTTTCATTCAGTTCTTTATCTGCAACAGCAATCCCGGTATTGATCCATGTTTGCCAAAGCGCCACACCGGTGGGATCGGTATAACCATCCACACTATAATTATTTAAAGGAACAGTTGATGGAGCAGCAGTGGGTTGCAGCAATTCATCCACGGCCTGCTGCATGGTCTTTGTTTTAAAATATTGTACATCTTTCAGTTTTGCACCAAACAATGTTCTTTTTAAAAGATGTACTACCTGTGCCGTATCCCATGTACCGGTATATTCCTGCAGGCCTTCGGTTAATGGGCCAAAAAAAATTTTATCCGCAGTATGCACGTGTTGTTGTACAGTTGCCTTGGTCAGCAGCGTTTCATTCATATTGATTGGATATAGGTTTAACAGCTATTACAAACAGTAAGGGTCAATTCAGTAATCAATTCTGCTGAGGTGTAAGGATGAAAAGGGTTTGGTTTATGACGCAGATCATTTAACAAATAATCTGCCAAATATCTTAATAGTCTAAAAAACTGGTTGAAAACTTTCCGGCGTTGAGCAATAATGTTTTTGTTTTGGTAGAATTACTAACCCTGATAGTAAAAACACCTTCTGTAATGCCGCCTTTCTTTTTCTGCAGTTTGGTAACGGTTACTTTATTAGCAGTATCGGCAACTGCATTGGCATAAGTAACACCCAACGAATCTGTATAGCTGGCGAATATCTCTGTGTTATTGTAAGCACGGGCGCTATCACCTGTAACCCTGATGATCAGATTATTTTTACGTACTGTACTGTCGGGCATTTTTCCTTCAATAGCAGTGGTGTATAAGCTGCCTACATTTTCTTTTCTTGCTGTGGTAATTGTAAGTGCAACAGCAATGGTATCCTGCTTAAAACTGATCAAAGATCCGGCAACTTCCGGCTCGGGAGCTGGCGTTATCACATCATCCTGTTTACTACAGGAACTAAAAAATAATGTAGATGAAAAAATGAGAAAGGCGAACGGAATATTTTTCATAGACAGCTGTGTTGGATAAAAGGTTTAAGGCTTCTATTGCTGCAATATCAATGCCATTCTTAATATACTGCAATAAAAAAATCCCGGCATTGCGCCGGGATCCTATTAACCTGCTGTGCAGGAATTATTTACAGCATTGTTTTTATTGCATCCACCAGTTCGCCTTTTGTAATGGGCACGCCCATTATTTTATTATAGCCTTTAGCATCTACAAAATATACATCCCTGATGATCTTTACCAATTGCCCGTTATTGATCTCTGGTACCAGTACCGTATCAAAATTCTTCAATATCGCTCCCAGGTTTTTAGGGAAGGGACGTATATAGCGTAAGTGCGCATGACTTACTGCATGGCCTTCGGCCTGTAATACCGTGCAGGCGCTTTTTATAGCTCCATAGGTACTGCCCCAGCCCAATACCAGTACTTTTCCTTTTTCCGGTCCGCTGTCGAGTTTTTGCTCAGGAATATAATTTGCGATCCTGTCTACTTTTTCCTGCCTTGTTTTTACCATGTGCTGGTGGTTATCACTATCGTAACTGATGTTACCGGTGATATCCTGTTTTTCCAAACCGCCCACCCTGTGTTCCAGGCCTGCAGTGCCCGGTATGGCCCAGGGCCTTGCCAGTTTTTCATCCCGCTGGTAAGGCATGAATTTTCCATCCACAATATTATCAGCTGATGCAAATTTTACAGTGATGGCAGGCAGGTCATCTGCTTTCGGAAATTTCCAGGGCTCGGCGCCATTGGCAATATAACCATCGCTTAAGAACATTACAGGTGTCATGTGTGTTACAGCGATCCTCACTGCTTCATATACCGCACTGAAGCAATCGCTCGGCGTGCTGGATGCTATTATCGGCATCGGGCATTCCCCATTGCGGCCATAATATGCCTGCATCAGGTCGCTCTGTTCTGTTTTGGTGGGCAAACCGGTTGATGGTCCGCCACGCTGTATGTTTATGATCAGCAGGGGTATTTCCAGCATTACTGCAAGGCCCATTGCTTCTGCTTTTAATGCAATACCCGGTCCGCTGCTGGTAGTAATGCCCAGTGCACCACCATAACTGGCACCAATAGCCGAAGTTACCGCTGCTATCTCATCTTCTGCCTGGAAGGTCTTTACAGCAAAATTTTTATACTTACTTAATTCATGCAGGATATCGCTTGCAGGTGTAATGGGATAGCTGCCCAGGAATAATGGCAGCCCGCTTTTTTGCGATGCCGCTATCAATCCATAGGCCACCGCCTGGTTGCCCATGATGGAACGGTAAGTACCAGGTTCCATTTTTGCTTTTTCCACTTTGAATCTTGTGGTAAAAGTTTCGGTGGTATCGCCATAATTAAAGCCTGCCTGCAGCGCTCTTACATTACTTTCAAATATCTCTGGTTTTTTTCCGAATTTTTCTTTTATAAAGCCGATAGTATTTTCCATGTCGCGGTTGTACATCCAGTACAAAAAGCCCAGTACAAACATATTCTTTGCACGGTCTTTTTCCTTTACGCCCATGGTGATGTCCTTCAATGCCTCCCGGGTCATTTTAGTAACATCTATCTTTATCACTTCAAAATTGCCCAGGCTGTTATCTTCCAGCGGATTTACTCCTTCGGGGTAATTGGCCAGGCGCAGGTTCTTTGCATCAAAGCCATCTACATTGGCAATGATCTTACCGCCGGGCTTCAATGCTTTCAGGTTTGTTTTTAATGCCGCTGCATTCATGGCCACCAGTACATCGCAGGCATCACCGGGGGTAAACACACGGTCGCTGCTAAAACGCAGCTGGTAACCGCTCACTCCCGGTAAGGTACCGATCGGGGCACGTATCTCTGCAGGAAAATCGGGGAAAGTGGCCAGGTCAATACCCATTAAAGCGGTATTATTGGTAAACTGGTTACCGGTCAGCTGCATACCATCTCCGCTATCGCCGGCAAATTTTATTACTACATCTTTGAGAACTTCTTCTGTATAGCCCATCGTTATTAAAATTGTGGAAACGAAGTTAATGGTTTACACTTTTTAATGCCTGATATTTTTGCACTTTTTACGGTAACGTTTGCACAATCTGGGATTATTAAATTAGGTTTGCCCAAATTTTTTAGATGTACGACCTGCATGATTTCCTGGAGCCGGTTTCGGTGAGTTCCTTTAACGAGGATAATGGTTATAACGACGGACAGTTTGCCAAGCATATTGCGGTATTTGAAACGGAGATGCCCGACATTACTGAGATTGATATTGTATTGGTGGGTGTAACGGAAACCAGGGGCGCCGGCATCTTTAATCCCACTGCTTCTGCACCGGATGCCATCCGCAAGCAATTGTACCAGTTACATTACTGGCACAAAGAAGTAAGCATTGCAGATATCGGCAATATTAAGACAGGCGCCAATTTAAGCGATAGCTATGCCGCTGTTAAAACCGTGCTGGCCGAACTGCTGCGCATGAATAAGACCGTGGTGATACTGGGTGGCAGCCATGATATTACCCTGGCCCAGTATTTTGCTTATGTGGAATTAAAGAAAGTGGTGGAAGCTACCTGCATTGATGCCAATATTAATTTAAGAGGCGAAAGCCCCGAACGCAGTGAGAATTTTTTAATGGAAATGCTTACTGGCGAACCCAACCTGGTGAAGCATTATAATCATATCGGCTTCCAGAGTTATTTTGTACATCCCCGTATGCTGGAAACGATGGATAAACTGCGTTTTGACTGTTTCCGGCTGGGCATAGCCAAAGAGAATATGGATGAGATGGAGCCCGTGATACGCAATACCAATTTACTGAGCTTTGATATGAGTGCCATTAAATATGGTGATGCTCCCGCTTCTTTCCAAAGCCCCAATGGCTTTACCGGCGAAGAAGCCTGCATGCTTACCCGCTATGCCGGCATGAGCAATAACCTGAGCAGTTTTGGTATTTATGGTTACCTGCCGCAGCACGATGTGCAGGAACTTACCGCCAAACAAATTGCACAGATGTTGTGGTATTTTATTGATGGCCGCAACCGCCTGAAACACGAAGCGGCTATTGAAGACCGCAGTAACTTTAATGAATACCATTGCCATTTTACCGAAGTGGAGACCACTTTTTTACAAAGCAAAAAAACCGGCCGCTGGTGGATGCAGCTGCCCAATAAAAAATATATTGCCAGCAGTTATAAGGATTATACTTTGGCCAGCCATAACGAAATACCCGAAAGGTGGCTGAGGGCGCAGGAGAGGAATTAGGTTACGGGTTGTTTTTGTTACGGGTTTGTTTTGTTAGCGGATAGGAAATGTTCAATTTTCAATGCTCAATGTGCAATGTTCAAGTAAGAGCAATTGTGCTTAAATAGTTTTTCTGTTTTGAAAACAATAACTAAAAACATGAAGGGTAACAGCCTTACAACATTATTCATTATCCATTGTTCATTATTCATTATTTTCTCCTCCTGTTCCGTATCCAGGCAAATTGCAAAGCAAGCCAATACCATTTTATTAAAGGATAGCGCTGTAAGTACCGGCCATATCGGTATCAGTATTTATGATCCTGTTGCCAATAAGTATTTATACGACTATAATAGTTCGCATTATTTTATACCGGCAAGTAATACCAAGTTGTTTACGTTGTATGCGGGGATGAAATATTTGGGGGATAGTTTGCCTGGTGCACAGATTATTGAATATGCAGACGAGGTTGATGTGAAAGCTACAGGCGATCCAACATTTTTAAATAGCGAATATCCTTTTCAACCACTTTACAAATATTTAACTTCTACTTCAAAATATATATGGAGTATACCGAGTGATTGGCAAGCCAATCATTTAGGTAGAGGATGGGCATGGGATGACTACAACAGCGATTATATGGCTGAACGTTCTGCACTTCCGATTTATGGGAACCTGGTAACGTTTTCTGGTAAGAAAGAAAGCATTCAATTCTATCCCAAGGTGAGCAAAATAGAAAATTTCAGATTCGACAACGTGAACGCTGAAGGTGAATTTATCACTAAAGTTCAAAGGGACATCAATCAAAATATTTTTGCTATTACATTGGGTGGAAATCAACCTAATAAAATCCAGATACCTTTTCATACTTCAGAAAGTCTTTCCTTTCATTTATTAGAAGATACTATAAAAAAAAGTATCGGTTTTTTGAAAGACAATTATACGACCCCGATAAAGACATTTACTATCCACTCCCAACCCACCGACTCTCTCTTTAAACCCATGATGCACCGCAGCGATAATTTTTTTGCGGAGCAGACCTTGTTAATGGCGAGCAACGAACACTTAGGTTATATGAATGATGAAAAGATCATTGATACTATTTTAAATAAAGACTTAAAAGATGTTCCGCAAAGGCCCAAATGGGTGGATGGCAGCGGGCTGAGCCGTTATAATTTATTTACACCGCAGGATTTTATTTATATACTGAATAAAATGAAAAATGATTTTGGCCTGGAACGCATGAAAACGATACTGGCTACCGGTGGTGAAGGCACCCTGTCTTCTTATTATAAAAAAGATGCAGGTTTTATATATGCTAAAACAGGCACTTTAAGCAATAATTGCGCTTTAAGCGGGTATTTGATCACTAAAAAAGGTAAACTGTTTTTATTCTCCATATTAGCCAATAATTATATTACCGGCGCCACGCCCATACGCCGTGCTGTAGAACGGTTTGTAGAACAACTACGGGAAAAATATTAGGCATTTATTTTTTTTCAGGCAACACAATCTAAAAAGGGGGTATCTACCTTAAACAGAACGAAAAACCAAATTACCCTTTTTAAAAAATGTTTGTTATGAAAAAATTTATTACCCTATTGCTGATCGTACTCTCAGCATTTAGTTACCGCTCCGCTGCCCAGGGTACACTCACCTGCAATGCCGATTTTACCGTGCAATTCATCAACGGTAATACGGTAAAATTTGTACCGGTACAACCAGGTGATTCTTTCAATACTTATCACAACTGGAGCTTTGGCGATAATAGTTATGCTGGTAATGTAACTTCTCCCACGCATACTTACAGCGCTCCCGGCACTTACGTGGTGGGGCACTCTATTGTAAGGTATGTAAATGGCGCTACCTGCAGCGACACGATCAATAAAACTGTTGTGATACAGGGCACCACTGTATGTAACCTGCAATCGTATTTTACCTGGCATGTTGATTCCACCAGCTGGAATACGGTGCATTTTCAAAATCAATCGCAGCCTTACGAAGCCAGTGATTCCATCCGCTGGAATTTTGGCGATGGTACTATCATCAATGGTTTAGTGGGCACACTTTCCACCCCTTCGCATGTATACGCCAATGCAGGTACCTATAATGTATGTATCCGCGTAAAGAAAAATAATAACACTACCGGTACGCCCTGCGTAAGTGAGATTTGTAAAACTGTAGCAGTTACTGCACCTAATCCCTGCAACCTGACCGCTGCGTTTACATGGTATACCGATTCGCTGAATGTTATTTCCATTCACTTTTTAAATCAATCACAACCATTTGATCCGACTGATTCCATCCGCTGGAATTTTGGTGATGGCACCATCATCAATGGTTTGGTGGGTACACTTTCTGCACCGGTACATGTATATGCCAATGCAGGCACTTACAATGTTTGTATCAGGATCAAGAAAAATAATAACACCAGCAGCACGCCTTGTGTAAGGGAATTGTGTAAAACAGTTACGGTTACCATTCCTTGTAACTTTACTGCCAACTTCAGTTCTCACCCCGATTCATTGCACCCGCAGCGTATCCTGTTCACCAATCTTACTGCGCCTATTGGCACAGCCGATTCTGTAAGATGGACCTTTGGTGATGGTACTGTTCTCAATGGCATACAGGGTAACCCTGCTGTTGCCAACCCTGTTCACGAATATGCACAACCAGGCACTTATACAGTTTGTTTAAGAGTAAAAAAGAACGGCAATGCTGCCGGCACCACCCCTTGCGTAAGAGAGATCTGCAAAACAGTGGTGGTTACTTCCCCTTGCAACTTCCAGGTAAACTTCAGCATGCACAGGGATTCACTTATTCCACGCAAAGTTTATTTTACCAATCTTACTGTTACCACTTCGGCTAATGCTATTGTTAAATGGAGTTTTGGTGATGGGACTTATGCCACTACCTGGAATGCAGATCATACCTATGCACAACCGGGTACTTACGTGGTTTGCTTAACGGTACAGTTATCGGCCACCTGCATCAGGGATAAATGTGATACCATTGTTATTCCTGCAACACCATCCTGCCTGGAGATCTCTAAATTCAAATACGAAAAATCGCCTGTTGATAACCAGCTGTACAAATTCACTCCTGATTATCTCAGCAATGATATCGTGTACACCTGGACCTTTGGCGATGGCACCGGCAGTCATGACCCGATCGTACTGCATCACTATGCACAGCCCGGCACTTATATTGCCTGCTTAACTGCATGGCGTGGTCCTAATTGTGCCAGCACCACCTGCAAGGAAATTAAAGTGTTGCCACAGATCAATTGCGATAGCATTCATGTAAGCTATACATACCAGAAAGATCCGTTTGTACCTAACAAGATCTATTTCTATGCCAACGCCAATTACACGATACTGGATCAAACCTGGACGATTACAAGGTTAAGCCCTGCCACCACACCACCGGTGATACTGCACCAGAACAACCCGGTATATGTATTTCACGATACCGGTTACTACAATGTTTGCTTAAAAGCAGTGATGCTGGGTGGTTGTATAAAAGAATACTGTCACGTAATCCATATCGAACAGGTGGTGAATTCAACCTGTGAGTTGCAGGCTTATCCTAACCCTGCCAGCAACGTGGTGAACGTAAATGTTACGCTTACACAACCTGGAATGATAGACGCTTATATCTATAATGCCATGAACATGCTGGTGAAAGAAAAGCACCAGGCGGGCATTACCGGCAACAACCTGGTAAGCATCAATATCAATGATCTTACACCGGGATTATACAATATCAAATTAGTTTACGGGGGCAAAACCTGCTATGCCAGGTTTACCAAACTATAGTACTCTGGTTTCATGATAATAGAAAAAGAGGCCCTGCAACATATAGTTGCGGGGTCTTTTTTTAATGACAATGCCATTTTAAAAAATACCGTTTTCCCTCTCAAACGCTTGCCCGAAGCGAGTTTATAAACACCCTGTTGATTTATTTATTTTTCGCAGCTGAAAATTTCTGAATATATTTATCGGAAATTAAACCCTGATGCCTTGGCTAGCCTTATTCCTTTCGTTGTCGGTTGCTGTAACTAAACCACTCCCCACAACAGTTTTGCCTCCTCATACGCCGGCTTTTATGCCTGCAGAAAAGGTGATGTCCTACAAATTGGGCGACAGGATGATCAACCTCAAAATGATACAGTACGGACCTGCTACCGGCACCTGCTGCATCAATCTGCACGATGATGAAAGCACTGCGGTACAGGCTGCCCGTGCTATTTTAGAAGATAAAGGCGGTGTCATCATCAAGATAGAGAACAATGCACAACGCATGATCCGTTTTAAATTCAAGGGTCTTAATTATATGTTCGATCCCAACAGGATCTTTTCCCGCAAAGGTATCAGCCTTACCCTTACTGCCAATGGAAGGATCAATCCGCTGGCCATTGATGAAGTGGAAAGATTTGCTGCACATATACTGGAAATGATACCCGACAGCATCTCCTGTGTAATTGCATTGCACAATAACACGGATGGTGATTTTTCGGTAAAAACATACCAGCCCGGTGGTAAAAGACAAACGGATGCCAAATCAGTATATGCCGATAACTGGCAGGATGCTGATGATATTGCTTTTACTACGGATGAAGACCTCTATTCAAAAATGTCTTCATTTGGGTATAACAGCATTCTGCAGGACAATGTGAATGTGAACAGGGATGGCAGCTTAAGCGTTTATTATGGTGAGCTGAACAGGCGCTATATCAATATTGAAACACAGCATGGCAAAACGGCTCAATACAAGGAAATGCTGGGCAGGTTGCTGTATATTTTAGACGAAGAGAAAAAGCCTGTTGCAGTAACAGCGCATGATGATAAAGATTCCGATTAATTATTTTTCAGTCGAGAGCATTTTACCTTCCAAACATTTTATCCAGTTCATCTTTTTTAAACTCCAGGTAAGTAGGTTTACCGTTGGGTGTAATATTAGGCGTATTACAGTTGAACAATTCTTCCACCAAAGTTTTTAACTCCTCATTACTAAGTGTGACCCCCGCTTTTATGGATTGCTGTAAAGCCATTGAGCGCAGCAGTTTTTCGCGGCGGGTATATTTAAGGTCGCTGCTGAAATGCTTGTACTGTTCCAGCATTTTTTCCACGGCGATTTTTTCGTTGCCATCGGCAATACCTGCAGGCGAGCCCTGTATCACAAAAGTATTATTACCAAAAGGTTCCAGTAAATAACCCAGTTGATTGAGATCGGGCAATAGTTCATTCAGCAACACCGCGTCGGCTACAGAAAGTTCTAAAGTAACCGGGAACAAAATGCGTTGCGTGGGCATTGGTTTTCCCTCCACCGCAGTGGCAAACTGTTCGTACAATATCCTTTCATGTGCATTTTGCTGGTGTATAAGATAATAGCCTCTGCCCGTTTGTAAAACGATATAACTGTTTTGCAGTTGCATCAATCGGTCTGTATCTACTGCCTGTTTAGTACTTGTATGCAGCGCCTGTTGTATATGTTGTGGCGCTTCTGTTAATGATGGTTTATCAGCAGCAGTTTTATTAGCTGGTTCATAGAAATCTTTCCAGTGCTTCAATTCACTTTTACTTTCAATAAAATGCGATTGATTTTTTTGTGTGAAAGTATTGTAAAGAGAAGACGAAGTGGCCGATGATTTTTTTTCATCGGTAAATGGTTTGCTCACCGCATCCAGTTGCTGTATGGAAACATCCAGGTCAAAATCGAGGGTGGGTGTAATGCTGAATTGCGCCAGCGCATGCTTTACAGCCGACTGCACAAAGGCATATACGATCTTTTCGTCTTCAAATTTTATTTCCTGCTTGGTGGGATGCACATTGATGTCCACCTGTGATGGATCCAGGTCAATGAACAGCGCATACATGGGGAAACTGTCTTTGGCGATCATCTCGTCAAAAGCGCTCATTACCGCATGATTGAGATAAGCACTTTTGATAAAACGGTTGTTCACAAAAAAGTATTGATCACCCCTTGTTTTTTTGGCCGTTTCGGGTTTGCCTACAAACCCGTAGATGTTCATGTAGTCAGTATTTTCGTGTACGCTTACCAGTTTGGCGTTATAGTTATTGCCCAGTATCTGTACAATGCGTTGCTTTAAAGTGCCTTTATCTAAATGAAACACCTGCTGGCCATTGCTGGTAAGTGAAAAAAAGATGTCGGGGAACGACATGGCCACTCTTATAAATTCATCTACAATATGCCTTAATTCTGCCGGGTTGCTTTTTAAAAAATTCCTTCTTGCCGGCACATTGAAAAAAAGATTCTTCATGGCAATGCTGGTACCGGTAGTGGCAGCAATAGGTTCCTGTTTTACAACAAGGCTGTTCTCTATTTCCAGGTAAACCCCTGTTTCATCATCCGCTCTCTTGGTCTTTAGTTCCACCTGCGCTACGGCCGCAATACTGGCCAATGCTTCTCCACGAAAGCCCATGGTCTTGATCCTGAAAAGGTCATCAATATTACTGATCTTGGAAGTGGCGTGTCGCTCAAAAGCCATGCGGGCATCGGTCTCGCTCATACCCTTGCCGTTATCAATAACCTGTATCAGCGATTTACCGGCATCGGCAATAATGAGCCTGATCTCGGTGGCGCCTGCATCCACGGCGTTTTCCAGCAGCTCCTTTACGGCGCTGGCCGGCCGCTGGATCACTTCACCTGCAGCGATCTGGTTGGCAATGTTATCGGGCAATAATTGAATAATATCGGGCAAGAATCCTCCTCTTTGATTTAGTTGGCAAAAGTCGCGAAATTTTCTGATTTAAAGGAGGTAAAAACTTATCAGTCAGCGGGAATATATACTTTATGGCCTGTAGTGTCTTTTTATTCCTCTATTGTAAAGTTAAAAAAACTTTTTCACAGTCTAAAGCCTTTAAAATCACGGATATTTGTCATTATTAAGTATTTTTATAGATATGATCAGGCACTACTTACTCCTACTTTCTTTTGTTATTTGCAGTACCGTTTCGCAGGCCCAGAACAAGGCTGCCGATGCATGGGTTGACAGTGTGTACAAAACACTGTCTAAAGAAGAACGCATTGCCCAATTAATGGTGGTGCGTTTATCTACTTATGACGGACGTACTAAAACCGTTACTTTCTTCGATTCGCTGGTTTCGGTGCTGATTAAAAAGTACAATATCGGTGGTATCTGTGTTTTCCAGGGCAGCCCGGTAAAGCAGGCCAATATCATTAACAGTTTGCAGGCACAGGCCAAAACACCCATCTTAATGTGCGTGGATGCCGAATGGGGCTTGGGCATGCGCATGATCGATAGTGTGCTGCCCCTGCCCAAACAAATGATGCTGGGTGCCATTTCCGATCCCAATATTATTTATCAGTACGGAAAGATCGTTGCGGAACAATGTAAGCGTGTAGGCATACAGGTTAACTATGCACCGGTGGTGGATGTGAATAATAATCCTAACAACCCTGTGATCAACGACCGCAGTTTTGGCGAGGATAAATACAAAGTGGCGCAATATGGTATTCAATACATGAAAGGTATGCAGGATAATGGTGTAATGGCTTGCGCCAAACATTTTCCCGGCCATGGTGATGTAGCGGTGGATTCGCATTTAGATCTGCCCATCATCAATAAATCGATGGAGCAACTGGATTCACTCGAACTGTATCCTTTCCGGGAGATATTTAAAGCGGGTATCGGCAGTGTGATGATCGCTCACCTTTCTATTCCTGCTATTGATAACACACCCAATAAACCTACTTCCATTTCTAAAAAAAATGTGACCGGTTTAATGCGGGATGAACTGGGTTATAATGGTTTAACCTTTACTGATGCATTGGAAATGCAGGGTGTAAAAAAATTCTATCCTGATGGCGCTGCTTCGGTGGAATCGCTGATAGCCGGCAACGACATGCTTTGCCTGCCCGGTGATATTCCTTTAGCCATCGAAAAAATTAAGAAAGCCATCAAGAGCAAAAAAATAAGCTGGGATGATATTGAAGCGCATTGCAAAAAAGTATTACTGGCAAAATATCAATATGGTTTAACAGAATGGAAACCGATCAATACCGATAATCTTACTATCGATCTGAACAGCCAGGTGCCTGCCATGCGTAAATTGGTAGCTGAAAATGCGCTGACCGTATTGCGTAAAACAGATGACATTTTCTTTCCGCTGCAAACAATGGATAAACCAGTTGCAGGAGATGTGGCTTATGTAAGCATTGGCAACACCATAGATAATACTTTTGCCAAACGCCTGCGCACTGATTATTCTGCAGATGTTTTTTATTTTGCTTACACACAGGATAGCTCTACTGTATCCGCATTGGTGGATCAATTGAAAAAGAGTTACAAAAAAGTGATCATCGGCATTCACAATTTTGCCCGTGCGCCACAAAATAATTTTGGCCTTTCCAAAACTGCGGTTGACCTTGTTACGCAGATACAACAGCAAACCAATGCCATCACTTTTGTGTTTGGTAATTGCTACGCGGTTAAAAACTGGTGCAATGCAAAAAATATCGTTGTTTGCTACGAAGATGATGATATCATTCAGAACACGGCAGCGGATCTTTTAGAAGGCAGGATCGGTGCAAAAGGAAAATTGCCAGTAACTGTTTGCGATGCATTTAAATTTGGCAGCGGCATTGCCACCACCGGTTTTTTTTTACCCCGCATTAACCCCGACGAAGCAGGCTTAGATCCTGTAAGACTGAATGATGTAGATTCTATTGTGAATGATGCTATAGCCAAAGGTGCAACACCCGGCGGCGTGGTGCTGGTGGTTAAAGATGGCAAGATCGCTTATCACAAAGCATACGGTTATTACACTTATGATAAAACAGAGCCTGTAAAACTGGAATCGATTTTTGATATGGCTTCTGTTACCAAGATATGCGCCACCACCATCAGCGTAATGAAATTGTATGACGAGGGCAAGATCGATATAAAAAAAACACTGGGCGATTATCTTCCCTGGGTAAGAGGTACTAACAAAGAATATTTATTACTGGAAAATGTTTTACTGCACCAGGCCGGCCTCGTGGCTTATATCCCTTTTTACAAAGAGACCATTGATGCGGAAGGTAAACCATTGGCAAAATTCTATTCCACCAAACCAACCGATTCTTTCAGCATTCGTGTAGCGGAAAATATGTACATGCGCAACGACTGGAGAGATACGCTGTACAAAAGAATTCTGCAAAGCCCGTTGGGTGAAACCGGTAAATACATTTACAGCGATAACGATTTTATTTTTTTAGGCAAGATCGTGGAAGCCGTTAGTGGTATGCCTTTGAATGAGTATGTACAGAAAGAATTTTACAATCCGCTGGCTTTATCCACAGCAGGTTTTAAACCCCGTAACCGTTTTAATCTCAGCCGCATTATCCCGACGGAGCAGGAAAAAACTTTCCGCCTGCAATTATTACGGGGCGATGTGCATGATCCCGGTGCCGCCATGTTTGGTGGTGTAGCCGGTCATGCTGGTTTGTTCAGCGACGCATACGACCTCGCAGTTATTATGCAGATGCTGCTGAATGGCGGCAGTTTTAACGGGAAAAAATACCTGAATAAAGAAACGGTGGAATTATTCACTGCTTATCACAGCGCCACCAGCCGCCGTGGTTATGGTTTTGATAAACCCGAAAAAGATAATGCCACCAGGCCTGAGCCTTATCCCTGCTTATCTGCATCGGCGCAAACCTTTGGGCATACTGGCTATACCGGCACCTGCGTGTGGGCCGATCCTGCAAAGAACCTCATCTTTATTTTCCTGAGCAACCGCGTTAATCCTGATGGCGGAGATGTAAATAAAAAATTACTCAACATGAATGTGCGGCCAAAAATTCATGAAGCCATTTACAAAGCGATGGGATTATAATCGCCTTCGGCGATTGAAAACGGAACACGGATTTTCAGGATTATCGGGAATTCCACAGATAAATCTTATTTAATCATAATCATCTTAAAAATCTGCGTTCTAAATCAACCACCGCAGGTGGTTATACAATATCATCTTCTTATTAAAGTGAATGTGCCGTGTACCAGTTGCTGCTGGTTGTTGGGATCTTTATAGGTGATCATATAGGTGTAGCCGCCAATGGGCTGATCGGCGCCGCGGAATTTTCCATTCCAACCCGAACTGAGGCTGGTGGTATGAAAGATCATTTGCCCCCAGCGGTTGAATACCCGCATATCATAATCGCTGATGCCCGATGCCCATGCGTTAAAAGTATCATTCAAACCATCTCCATTGGGTGTAAAGGCGGTGGGTACATAAAAATAATAGCCATTCTTCTCCAGCCGTATCGTATCCTGCAATGTGCAGGCCCCTTTTTTAGCCGATAAATAATACGTGGTGGTTTGTGTGGGCGTAGCTACAGCTGTTTGGCATAAGCTACAACTTAATGTAGGATGCGATTGCCAGGTAATAGTGCCGTTAGTTTGTGGTGATAAGGTAACAGCAACACCGGGCGTAAACCCCACCACATGGTTCACATTTAAAAAAAGGTCGGATAATAGTACATGCGTAGTAGTTATGATACGTTTGTTGCCGCAACTGGTAGTAAGATAAGCCGTATCCTTATCAAAAAATGGGGCGAACACCGGAACACCATCATACAATTGTCCATAACATACGGTACTGTCTTTTGCAATAAGGCTGTCAGCAGGCGTAGTAACATGCACCACATATTTGCTGATCAAGGTGTCAATACCGCAGGCATTTCTTAAAGTGTCAATAAAAACAGTGTCTTTGGTAAATACATGGCCCAGCACGGGGGTACCGCTGCAGATACTGGTGTCGTAATTATCTTTTTTCAGTCTTGCACCGTATTCAATAAATTCAAAACTTCGGGTGTATAAATAACCATAAGATACTTCGAAAGACTGCCAGTTCTTGTGCGTGATACTGGCACCTAAAAATCCGCCTCTTGTATTAGGTACCATCGACAGGTTGAATCCTTCATTATACAAAGAGGTGGAAGCTGGAAACTGGAAATTATTTTCGTGGTAATGAAACTGGTTGCCATTGTTATACAAGCCTACTTCCACACCGGTATACTGGATAAATCTTGGATAGCCGGGATAATAAATGTTGTTGTTGAATTCTTTGGCATAGGATGCAAAGATGGTGGAGTCGCAGCTGCTGTACACAATATCGCCTGCCACATCATTATCGGCATTACCATATCTTTTTACCCATTGCAGGCTGCCATCTGATTTATGTTTGCTGATGAAAATATCTGTGCCGCCAAAACCACCGGGCAGGTCGCCATCAATAGAATTGGTATTGCCGATACAAACAAAACCACCATCATTCACGGTTATAAAATTCCTCACCATATCGGTTTGGTTACCCCCGAATGCTTTTTTCCAGCTCACAGCTCCATTCTTATCCAGTTTCATCAAAAAAGCGTTGGCGCTCAAATGCCCGTCGGGAAAGAAACTGCTGTTGGGCGCCGTGCCGGATATTACAATACTCTCATCGTCCAGCAATTCCATATCGGTGGGCACTTCATCCAAAGCAGTGCCATAGGTCTTTTGCCAGATGATGCTGCCGTCTACTCCGCTGATCTTTACCAGCCAGATATCTTTGCCACCCTGGTAGCCCGTTACATCACCATCAGATGATTGCGTGGATGCCAGCAGTAAATAATTATTATCTTTAGTGCGTTTGATACATTTCGCATACTCGGCACTGTTACCTCCATAAAATTTAAACCACTGCACTTTACCGGTGCTATCCATTTTATACACGAGCAATTGCGTACTATCCCTGTAATTACTAAGCAGGGGATAATGATAGGCTGTATCCCAGGTAGTACCATTCACATCTGCCAGCACGATCATATTCTCACTGGTATCTATTTCAAGATCTTTAGCGTAACAGGTGGCAGCGCCAATCGTTTGTATCCATTGTGAAAAACCATATTGGTTGTTGCGTAAAACAGCAATACCGCTGGAATAAAAACTCTGAAAATAAGTACTGGTGGCAATACCCTCCGGTCCGATGGGTGTGTTGGAATTATTATCGATAGAATTGAACAATACAGCTTTTGTATCCTTACCCGATTTTTTAATTTTTGCTAAAAGATACTGGTACCTGCCGCCCCATTGAAAGTTATCGTAAGTAAGCTGGTTCAATGGCCAGTTGTGCTGGGTGTATTGGGCATTGGTTCCGGAATGGATAAAGCAAAAGATCGCGATGAGAATAAGGTTTGGCAGTAGTTTCATTGGCGCCCGGGTAAATATTTATATAAAGATAATATCCGGCTGCTGATTACACAAAGAGGCTCTTTGTTTTTTGAGAATCGTGGCGCTAACTCAATGATACTGTTACTGTAAGCCCAATAAAATTTCTTTCAGCCTGTCCCTGTTCTTCCAGGGTATTTGATGATCGGCGCCGGGAATGGTATCGGCTTGTATGGAAGCTGCATGTACCATCATCTTTGTGCCATAAGCAATATTTTTTATCGGCACCCAGGTATCTTTATCGCCATGTACAAATAAAACATTGCAGGTAACCTTTTTAAAATCTTCCTGCAAGGGCAGCAGGTCTTTCTTTAAATATAACAGTTCCGTATTGCTGGGACCAAATGCGCCGGGCAATAACCAATATAATGGCCGCACATTCATAATATGCCGCCAGGTTTCTTTTGCTTCCTGGCTGATATCGATGGCGCCTGCAATGATCACGATGGTTTTAAACAACGAAGGATTATCGGCAGCCAGCTTTACCACCACAGGCCCGCCCAAACTATGCCCTGCCAAAAACATCGGGTGGTTGGTCTTTAATTTTTCCAGTACGGGTAATATCATTTTACACTGATCCTGCAGGTGCATGGCTTTTCCAAAATCGCTGTACCCAAAACCCGGCCGGTCAATAGCTACTATCCGGAATTTCTGCCGCATGGCCGAATCCCACATATACTTCATGTAATTCATCCAACTGCCGGGGCTGCCGTGTATAAACACCAGTGTGGGCAAACTATCAGGACCGCATACTGCATAATGCAGGTGCCTTTCGTTGATCAATGTATCATGGATCACCAACGGTACTTGTTTGGATTTAAATACGCCGTAAGCTTTGCTATCACTCCAGCGGTTGCGCATAATAAAACATTGCGCCAGTAATATCCATAGCGCCAGCAGTGTAAGGCTGTACAATAAAGTTTTCCGCATAATTTTTTTAAAACGTGCAGAGGGCATTTTTGTTACAGGGATTTATTTTTTTTATTACACGAATTGGAACGAATTACACGAATCAGCGAAAATAAAATTCGCGTAATTCGTTTTAATTAGTGTAATGTTAACTTAACTCTTCTGAATTTTCGGGCAGCTTATCGTATTCACCTTTTAGTGCGTAGTAGCCAAATATCATCAACCCTATTGCAATGGGTGTGAATATGGTGATGATAATGATCCATGGAATAGGTTTATTGATATCCTTTGTGCCATTGCCGATATTATGCACTGCACCCGTAATTAAAAAATAGATCACCACAGGTGCAATGATCATCCATACAATACCCATTATTTTTTTTAACTGGTCCATAAAATATTTTTAGCAGGTTCTTTAATCGTTTACTTCTTTATCAATTTTATTATTGAGGTACAGGGCGCCGATCACAAAACACAATGCCGCCACACCAATAGGATACCATAATCCTACTAACGGATCGCTGGTAAATGTAGCCGATAATAAGGTGGCAATAAAGGGCACCAATCCGCCAAATACACCATTGCCGATATGGTAAGGTAAACTCATGGATGTGTACCGAATTTTTGTCGGGAACAATTCCACCAAAAACGCCGCCACTGGTCCGTATACCATCGTTACAAAAATGATCATGATCCATACCAGCCCAATGAATTTCCATTTTAATCCACTGGTCAATATCTTATCAGAATACGTGTGCTTTTTATCTTTATTTTCCCAGGCACCGCCCTCTTTTCCAAGTCCTAATGTATCTACATAGGTTTCGGTGAATTGTATGCCTTCAGTTAATTGCCATACGCCTTTTACATGTTTCAGCAAAGTGGTGTCGCCATTCTTCTGCACTACTGTATCCATTTTTATGGAAGGGTTTGCCTGGTGCATACTTACATAACGCATACCTTCATTTTTATCCATCCACTCTTTTGCATCCGCATCTTTCAACAGCGTTTTAAATATCGGCCGGTAAAAAACCACGCCCAGTAACATACCTGCAAGCATGATCCACTTTCTGCCGATCTTGTCACTCAATGCGCCAAATACCAGAAAGAAAGGCGTTGCCAAAGCAATGGCCCATAACAATATCTCACGGTTCTGCATAAACTCCAGCTTCACCGTATTTTCTAAAAATGATTGTGCATAGAACTGGCCGGTGTACCATATAACGCCCTGCCCCATTACCGCACCAAACAATGCCAGCAATACCATTTTAAAATTGGCTTTGTGGCCAAAGCTTTCTTTTAGTGGATTCGTGGATGTTTTTTTCTCCGCCTTCAGTTTTGCAAATACCGGCGATTCATTCATCTTTAAACGGATATAAATAGAAACCCCCACCAGCAAAATAGACATCCAGAAAGGATAGCGCCAGCCGCCCCATTCTGCATTGAATGCCGCATCGTCGTTCACTATTTTTCTTACCCCCATAATAACTCCCAATGCCACAAACAAACCCAGTGTGGCCGTGGTTTGTATCCATGCGGTAAAATAACCGCGGCGGCCTTCGGGTGCATGTTCTGCCACATAAGTAGCTGCACCGCCGTATTCACCACCGAGCGCAAGGCCCTGTATCAATCTTAATAACAATACCAGCAATGGCGCCGCCATGCCAATGGTTTTATAAGATGGCACTAACCCTATTAAAAAAGTAGAACCGCCCATTAATACCAGCGTTAACAAAAAAGTATATTTCCGGCCAATAAGATCGCCCAACCGGCCAAATACCAGTGCACCGAATGGCCTTACCAAAAAGCCCGCAGCAAAAATGGCCAGCGTGCTCAGCAGGGCCGCCGTATCATTGCCTTCGGGAAAGAACTGTGTGGAGATGGTTTTAGCCAGCATGCCAAAAATGTAAAAATCGTACCATTCAATTAAAGTGCCCAGTGAAGATGAGAAGATAACCTTGCCAATTCCTTTGGTAGAGTTTGCAGTTGCCATATAGTAAAACAATTGACTGGGAAGATACATCGTTTTTTAACGCAACCGTCCTGTAATGTTGTTGCAGCAAAAAAATATGTACAAAATTCTTTTTTAATACCATTAAATCAATTGGTATCTATAATTTTGGAGGAGTTAAATCACTATCATGTCATATCCTTATCAGGTAAAATCATTCGACGATTATAATGCGGCCTATAAAAAAGCGGTGGAAGACCCCGAAGGTTTTTGGGCAGATGTTGCAGACAATTTTTTATGGCGCAAAAAATGGGATAAAGTGCTGGAATGGAATTTTACCCAGCCAAAAGTGGAATGGTTCAGGGGCAGTAAACTAAATATCACAGAGAATTGCATTGACAGGCACCTGGAAAAAATGGGCGACCAACCCGCCATCATCTGGGAGCCAAATAATCCTGAAGAAAGGGTAAGAGTGGTGACTTATGCACGACTGCATAAAAGGGTTTGCCAGTTTGCACAGGTATTAAAGAACAATGGCGTAAAAAAAGGCGACCGTGTTTGTATTTATATGGGCATGGTGCCCGAGTTGGCCTATGCAATTTTAGGGTGTGCCCGCATTGGCGCCATACACAGCGTGATATTCGGCGGCTTCAGCGCACAAAGTATTGCTGACAGGTTGGAAGATGCACAAGCCGAATTTATTGTTACCTGCGATGGCGCTTACCGCGGCGGAAAAGATATTCCTTTAAAAAGTATTATTGATGATGCACTGGTTGGTAATAAAACAGTGAAACGTGTGATTGTTTATACAAGAACAAGAACCCCCGTATCAATGATAAAAGGCCGTGATGTATGGTGGGAAGATGAAATGGAATATGCTGAAACACAGGTGGAAAAAGATGGTGTGGTGAGTTTTCCGGCAGAAGAAATGGATGCAGAAGATCCCTTGTTTATTTTATACACTTCGGGCAGCACGGGCAAACCAAAAGGCGTGGTGCACAGCTCAGGAGGTTATATGGTGTGGACCAACTACACTTTTGTAAATGTATTTCAATACCAGCCGGGGCAAATACATTTTTGTACGGCCGACATTGGCTGGATAACCGGTCACAGTTATATTGTATACGGGCCTTTAAGCGCCGGTGGTACTTCTTTAATGTTTGAAGGTATTCCTACATTTCCCGATGCAGGAAGATTCTGGGATATTGTAGATAAACACAAGGTAAATATACTGTACACAGCGCCTACGGCTATACGCAGTTTGATGGGTTTTGGTTTAGACCCTTTAAAAGGCAAAGATCTTTCTTCTTTAAAAATACTCGGTACCGTTGGCGAACCCATCAATGAAGAAGCATGGCATTGGTACGATGAAAATATCGGCAAGAAAAAATGCCCCATTGTAGATACCTGGTGGCAAACAGAAAACGGTGGTATCCTCATATCTAACCTGGCGGGTGTTACCCCATCAAGACCGGGATGGGCCACTTTACCCTTGCCGGGTGTACAGCCGTTGCTGGTGGATGAGAATGGAAAAGAGGTAACCCAAAAAGATGAACATGGTTTACTCAAAGGCAACCTTTGCATTAAAGCGCCCTGGCCATCTATTATCAGAACTACCTATGGCGATCATGAACGCTGCCGCACCAATTATTTTGCAACTTATCCTGAATTATATTTTACCGGCGACGGCGCTTTAAAAGATGAAAATGGTTTTTACCGCATTACCGGCAGGGTGGATGATGTATTGAATGTGAGCGGTCACCGCATTGGCACTGCCGAAGTGGAGAACGCCATTAACATGCACGCCGGCGTGGTGGAAAGCGCCGTGGTGGGCTACCCGCATGATATAAAAGGACAGGGAATTTATGCTTACGTGGTGGCAGATGCGTCCAAATCATCCAACAAAATGGATGATGACCTGAAACGGAAAGACATCCTGCAGACTGTGACCCGTATCATTGGCGCTATTGCCAAGCCCGATAAGATACAGTTTGTGAGCGGCCTGCCCAAGACCCGCAGCGGAAAGATCATGCGCAGGATATTGAGAAAGATCGCGGAAGGTGAGACCTCTAGCCTGGGCGATACCTCTACCCTGCTGGACCCCGCTGTAGTGGACGAAATAAAGGATGGAAAATTGTAGGAACGGTTAATTGTTTTGATCTAATCTCAATATTTTTATATACTAATTGTTTTGTTCACGAGTATATGAGAAGTTTTTATCGTTTATTTTGCTTGTCGGTTGTATATAGCCTTGGTTCCTGTGCGGTTCACGCACAAATGAAAAGCACCTGCGATCCGCAGGATATTAAATTGCTTTCCACCGTGAAACAAACTGCAGGCACGTTGCGCATGGCGCATATCCTGGACAGCATGAACCGTGTTGCCAATCCCGAGGATTTTATGGTGATGAATGCAGAAAAAGTTGACCTTATCAAAAAAAAGCTGCTCACAGAGAAAGATGCCAACAAAAGGGTGAACCTTTATTTTCAATATGCAAATGAGTCGCTGAACGCCGGCAATACGGATGAAGCCATTAATGTGCTAAAGCAGGTAATGACTGCTCTCGGTGCCACGGGGCAAAATGTCACTGCAGAAAATAAGCCTCTCTTTGATCAACTGGCAATTGCGTATATGCGTAAAGGTGAGTTGGAGAACTGCGCTGCCAATCACAACCCGCAAAGCTGCATCATCCCCATACAAGGCAATGGCGTTCATAAGCTCACGTCCGGGTCGGAGCAGGCGATCGAAGTATATAAGACCATTCTTACCAAATTTCCCAACGATCTGCAATCAAGATATCTATTGAATGTTGCCTACATGACATTGGGCAAATACCCTGCAGCAGTGCCGCCGCAATGGCTGATCGCATCGGGTGTTTTCACTGAGAACAAGACCAGCAATATTATTTTAAAAGATGTGGCGGCAAAAAAGAATGTGGACATGAATGGCATCGCAGGGGGTTGCGTGGTGGAAGACCTGGACAATGATGGCTTGCTGGATATTATGGCCTCCTCTTATGGTATCAACGACCAGGTAAGGTATTTGCACCAGCAAAAAGACGGCAGTTTTAAGAACGAAACGCTTGCTTCAGGATTAGTTGGCATAACCGGTGGATTGAATTTAATTCATGCAGATTATAATAATGATGGATTTGCCGACATCGTTGTACTGCGTGGAGCATGGTGGGGTAAAAATGCACGGTTTCCTTTTTCGCTTTTAAAGAACAATGGTAATAATACTTTTGAAGATGTAACTATTGAAAGTGGTTTGTATTCTCCTGCACCTACACAGTCAGCCACCTGGGTGGATTTTAATAACGACGGATGGATCGACCTGTATGTGGCACATGAGGATTACCCGGCGCAGTTATTCATTAATGAGAAAGGAAAGTTCAGGGATGTTGCACCGCAATATGGATTGAACACTACCAACTTTGTAAAAGGCTGTATATGGGGCGATATTAATAATGATGGATACCCGGATTTATACGTTTCTATATTTGGTGAGCCGAATAAATTATGGATCAACAAACCCGGCGCCACACCCGGCGAAAGAGCTTTTGAAGAAATTGGTAAAGCAGCCGGCGTGCAGGAACCCATCGTGAGCTTCCCCACTTTTATTTTTGATTATGACAACGATGGCTTCAATGATATTTTCGTTTCCGGTTATGGTACCCGTAATGAAGCAAAAAAATTAGCCGCAGAAGATGCTGCAACCGATATGCTGAAGCTGGCGCCTTTTTCAGAAACACCCCATCTTTATCATAACAATGGCAACAATACTTTTACTGATGTAAGCAGGGCTTGCGATATTGATCATGTGGCGTATACCATGGGCTGCAATTTTGGTGATATTGATAATGATGGATGGCTCGATTATTATTTAGGTACAGGAGCACCGGCGTTTGCAAGTATTGTTCCCAATAGATTGTACCACAATCTTGGCGGCAAAAAATTTGAGGACATCACGTATGCTACTAACACCGGTCATATTCAAAAAGGGCACGGTGTTGCTTTTGCAGATATTGATAATGATGGCGACCAGGATATTTATGAAGTGATGGGCGGCGCTTACGAAGGCGACCAGTTCCGCAACGTACTTTTTGAGAACAGCTCTGTTAACAATAACCACTGGATAAAAATAAAATTGGAAGGTGTTACTGCCAACCGTTCAGCTATTGGTGCAAGGGTGAGGATAAAAGTGAAAATGGCAGATGGTACAACGCAGAATTTTTATCATACGGTAAATAATGGGGGCAGTTTTGGTTCCCGCCCGTTAAGAATTGAGGCCGGCCTGGGCAATGCCGCAGCTATTGAGGAAATAGAAGTGCAATGGCCCAATCAAAAACAAACTAAAGACATCGTTACCGCTATTGCGATGGACACTATAATAAATATCAAAGAAGGGATCGGCAAACTTTAATTAAATGTTCATTACAAAAAAGAAGAGGTCCTGCTAGCCTTGCATCCTGGCTTTATATGACAAGAGGGGCATTACGTTTGATCAGTATCGCATGGATCTGCTTTACTGCTGATTGTTTTACTTGCGCTGCGCAGATGAAAAGTACCTGTGACGGAGATGGCACAGTGCTGATTTCATCGGTGCCACAAACAAAGGGCACATTAAAAATGGTGGCCCTGCTGGACAGTATTAACCGTCACGCCAACCCGGAAGATTTCCTGGTAATGAATACACAGCGTGGAATACTCTTCAGGAAAAGGTCAGAAACAGAAACTGATCCTAATAAAAGACTTATACTTTATTTCCAGTACGCACAGGAATCGCTGAATGCCGGCAATACAGATGAAGCCATTAATGTATTGAAGCAGCTGATCGCAGCTATGAAAATAACTGTAGATAACCTTACTCCTGCATACAAACCTTTATATGATCTTTTGGCTATTGCGTACATGCGTAAAGGTGAGTTGGAAAATTGCGCCGTCAATCACAATCCGCAGAGTTGCATCATACCCATACAGGGCGATGGCATTCACAAATTAACTTCCGGCTCCTCATCAGCTATTGAAGTATACAAAACCATTCTCACCAAATTTCCCGACGACCTGCAATCAAGATATTTACTCAATATTGCGTATATGACACTGGGTAAATATCCCAACGAAGTGCCCAAACAGTGGCTGATCGAATCGGGTGTATTCACACAAAACAAAACCAGCAATATCATTTTAAAAGATATCAGCGCCAAAAAAGATGTGGATATGAATGGTATTTCGGGTGGTTGTGTGGTAGAAGACCTGGATAATGACGGATTGCTGGATATCATGGCATCTTCCTATGGTCTTAACGACCAGTTACGCTATATGCACCAGCAAAAAGATGGAACTTTTAAGAATGAAACACTTTCGTCCGGGTTAGTCGGTATTACCGGGGGGTTAAATCTTATACATGCTGATTATAATAATGATGGCTTTGCAGATATTGTTGTGTTGCGTGGCGGCTGGTGGGGCAAAAATGCCCGCTTCCCTTTTTCGCTTTTAAAGAATAATGGCAACAATACTTTTGAGGATGTAACTTTTGAAGATGGCCTGTATTCTCCTGCACCTACACAAACTGCGGCCTGGGGTGATTTTAATAATGATGGCTGGCTCGATCTTTTTGTAGCGCACGAAAATTATCCCTGCCAGTTATTTTTGAATGAGAAAGGAAAGTTTAAAGAAGTATCAGCGCAATATGGCTTGAACATCACTGCCTATGTGAAAGGATGTGTATGGGGTGATATCAATAATGATGGTTATCCCGACTTATTTCTCTCTACACTGGGTGCGCCTAATAAATTATGGATTAATAAACCCGGTGCCATTGCCGGCCAAAGAAAATTTGAAGACATCAGCAAAGCTGCAGGTATTGAAGAACCTTTATATAGTTTTCCTGCTTTCTTTTTTGATTTTGACAATGATGGTTTCGATGATTCTTTTTGTGTCGGGTTATGATACCAAACGTTTTTCATTTGTAGCAGAAGATGCAGCACGTGATATGCTGAATATGCCAGCGGTGGCGGAATTACCGCGATTGTATCATAATAATGGCAATAATACTTTTAGTGACGTTAGTGCGGCGTATGGCGTTAATCATGTGAATTATGCGATGGGCTGCAATTTTGGAGATATTGATAATGATGGCTGGCCCGATTATTATTTGGGTACCGGTGCACCGGAGTACACCAGCATCATCCCGAATAAATTGTACCATAATATCAACGGTAAAAAATTTGAGGATATCACCTATGCCACCAATACGGGGCATATTCAAAAAGGCCATGGAGTTGCTTTTGCAGATATTGATAATGATGGCGACCAGGATATTTATGAAGTGATGGGCGGTGCGGTGGAAGGTGATCGTTTTCGTAATGTATTGTTTGAAAACACTTCTGTTACCGGTAATCATTGGTTAAAATTAAAGCTGGAAGGAGTTACCGCTAACCGGTGCGCTATTGGTGCCAGGGTGGATATCGTTGTAAAAATGCCGGATGGCAGCACACAACATTTTTACCACACCGTTTCCAGCGGCGGTAGTTTTGGTTCACAAACATTAATAGTGCAGGCTGGATTGGGCAAAGCGGTTTCCATTGAACAAATAACCATTCAATGGCCTACTGCCAAACAAACCAAAGAAGTTATTACAAATATTTCTTTAGATACGATGGTTCGAATAAAAGAGGGTTTGGGGAAACAATAAATAAAAAATGCCGGGCTTTACGCCCGGCATTAAGATCATGTTGATGAATTATCAATACCCGAATAATTCTTCCAGCGTCAGCCTTTTCAACTCACCATATTTTTTCATCGCGTCTTCTGTCACCTTTTTATCAGAAGCTACTACGCAATAGGTGTAAGGTTTATTGGCAATATATTCTCCATGGAATTTTTTCAATTCGTTATACCCGATCTTATCAACAGCAGCATACGTTGTTTTACGGATATCGGTACTCAATCCTTTTTGCTGTGCGGTCAGGTAATTAAAAATGATACCATCCTGTGTGATACGTTGTGTTTCGATATCTTTTTTGATACCATCACGGGCAAACGTAACATTGGCGGCAACATTGGGCAGATCGTTCAGTAATTCATTCATCGCCACAATGGATTCGTTGAACTTATCGGCCTGGCAACCTACATAAGCCAGTGTATAAAACGGATCTTCTTTTTTATCAGGCTTTGCATAAAAAGCAAAAGTAGAATAAGCCAGGGCCTTACTCTCCCTGATGGTCTGGAATACCAATGCTCCCATACCACCACCAAAATAATTATTAAAAATGTCGATCACCGGTTCCTTATCAGCACTGTACGGTGCGGTGTTCCTCACCCAGCGAATCTCGCTCTGCACCATATTATAATCGGCAAAGTATACCTGGTTCTTGGTTTGTTCAATGGTGGGGAATTTCATTTTTGCATCGGCTGCTTTAAATGCTGCAGGAATAACGTGCACGGTTTTTAAACCGGTTGTCAATTGTGCCAATGGTTGCGGACCATAATACAATACCTTGTGCGAATAGCTGTTAAGACCATGCAACAGGTCCACCAGTTCATCAGCAGTAGTGTTTTTCAATTCATCATCGCTTAACACATAATTGAAAGGATTTTTACTACCAAACCTTGCATAAGCAACCAGTCCGCTCATGATAGCCGCTTTGTTGGCTTTGGCGTCTGTTCTTGATTTTGATATCCTGGCCTTCAGCGCTTTTAAGGCAGCTTCATCTGCTTTGCAATTCTTCAATACATCTTCAAATAAGGTAACCGCTTTGGTAAAATTCTCCTGCAATCCTTCAATGGTAACAGTGGTGAATTCAGCAGTAGCAGCCACATTAAAGCTACAGGCGATCTGGTAGAAAGCCTTGGTAATATCTTCTGCACTCATTTTATCGGTGCCTAAAAACTGCAGGTATTGTGCTGCAAGACTCAGTTTTCTATTGTTCCAGGTACCCATATCAAAGCGGTAACGCAGGCGGAAAATGCTGTTGTCTTTATTCTGTACATACAACACTTCGGCAGGGCCAATTTTTGATTTCTGCAGGTTTTTGTTATAATCCAGCCAAACAGGTTTTACTACGCTGGCAGGCATATCATTTACCTTTTTTACAAATGCTGATTGTGCATCACGGTTGGTTTCTACAGGAGTGATAGGTGGTTTTTCCACTTTCACTACGTTCTTATCTTCACCTTTACGTTTGTAGATATACACGTAATTATCTTTAAAATATTTGTTGGCAAAATCAACAATATCTTTTTTAGTAAGTTTTGATAACTGGTCCGTATAAGCCACCTGGTCTTTCCAGTCCAGTTCAGAACTAAAGGCATCCACCAGGTCGCCGGCGCGGCTGCCATAAGATTCAGTAGCCAGTATCTTATTCTTCTTTTGATTATTAACAATAGACGTGATCAGGCTTTCATCAAAATTTCCTTTTTTCAAATTATCGATCTCACCCAGCATCAATGCTTTTACATCATCCAGCGACTGGCCCAGTGTTGGCGAACCCTGCATAAACAAAACACCATAATCGATCAGCGTAAATGCAGATGCAGATGCCCTTAATAATTTTTGTTTTTTAACCAGGTTCAGGTCCATCAAACCAGCTTTACCATTCGTTAATATCTGCCCTACAAGATCAGCAAGTAATACATCTTTATCTTTATTACCGGGCAGGCGGAAACCGATGGTTACACTTTCTGCATCCGGTCCTATCACTTCAGCTGCAATGGGAGCTGTAATAGGTTGCTCTGCTTCAAAAGTATATTTTGGTACTGGTTTGTTCTGCATGTAAGAAAAAGCAGCATCTACTTTTTTGATCATTTCATCCGGATTAAAATCACCACTCATAACAATACCCATATTATTAGGCACGTAATACGTGTTGAAATATTTCCTGATCTCGGTGAGCGATGGATTCTTTAAATGCTCAATGGTACCGATGGTGGTTTGCTTTCCGTAATTATGGTTCTTGAAAAGCTCTGCAAATAATTTTTCAAAAACTTTTCTGCCGTCATTATCCAGTCCACGGTTCTTTTCTTCGTACACTGCTTCTAGTTCGGTATGAAAAATACGGAGGATGGGATTGCGGAAACGTTCGCTCTGCACTGCCAGGTATTTATCAATAGCGTTGGAAGGAACATCGTCTGTGTAAATAGTTTGTTCAAAAGAAGTAGAAGCATTAGTGCCCTGTGCCCCCATCGAACTCATCATTTTATCATACTCGTTGGCAATAGCATATTTTGAAGCCACGCCGGAAACTGAATCGATACGGTGATAAATCGCTTTACGTTTTTCAGGATCAGTAGTATGATTGTATTCTTCGTACAAAGCATCGATCTTATCCAGTTCAGGTTTTTCTTTGGCCCAGTCTAAGGAACCAAATTTATCCGTGCCCTTAAACAGCATGTGCTCCAGGTAGTGCGCCAGGCCGGTATGATCAGCCGGATCGGTCTTGCTACCGGCCTTGGTGGCCACATAGCACTGAATGCGGGGATCTTTGTTGGTAGGGCTTAATATTACTGTAAGCCCGTTCTTTAAAGTATAAAACCTCGTTTTGGAACGGTCGTTGGTCACATATTTATAGGTGTAACCACCGGCAGTTGCTTCCTTCCATTCGTACTTGCCGGTTTGTGCAAATGCAGTGGCGGTGCAGGCCAGCAGCATTACAAAAAACAGTTGTTTTAATGTTCTCATGCTATAATTTGTTTTAATTGAAAATGAGGGGCTAAAATACTGATTCCGCCGGTTAAATTTACCGTTGCACCAATATTATTAGTTTACCTTTGAAAAACTTTGTTTTTATCTATGAAAAAGATCGGGAAAATTTTATTGCGATGCCTGTTGGTACTATTTGTACTGCTGAATATCATCACGGCTTTTCATGCCTATAAATTCACACATTTTTATAATGCAGATGAAGCAGCTACGCAAAATAAAACAGCAGCTATCTTTTTCGGTATCAACGCATACAAGCAAAAAAATGCAGTACCCGATACCAGTTACGAAAAAGTGATCCTGACCACAGCCGACTCCTTAAAACTGGAAGGCTGGTATACAGCAGTTGCCAATGCAAAAGGAACAGTTTGTTTATTCCATGGGCATGGCGGCACCAAGAGCGGTACTAACAGGGAAGCTGCAGTATTCCGGCAGCTGGGGTTTAATACATTTCAGCTCGACTTCAGGGCGCATGGCAACAGCGAAGGCAATACCTGCACCATTGGTTACAATGAAAGCGAGGACGTAAAACTTGCCTATGATTTTATACAAAGCAAAGGCGAAAAAAATATCCTGTTATGGGGTATCTCCATGGGTGCCGCAGCTATTACCAAAGCCGTTAACGATTATGCAACGATAAAGCCTGCCAGAATTATTTTAGAAATGCCTTATGGCTCCATCACCGAAGCTGCTGAAGGAAGGATAAAGATGATGGGACTACCAGCCGAACCACTGGCAAGGCTGATCACCTTTTGGGGCGGCGTGGAGCATGGCTTCTGGGCATTTAATATGAAGCCGGTACAATTTGCAAAAAAAATTGAATGCCCGGTATTACTGCAATGGGGCAAAAATGATCTCCGGGTATCCAGGAACGAGATCGATAATATTTACGCCAATATCCATACTGCAAAAAAATTAGTAGTGTACGATAATGCCGCTCATGAAAGTCTTTGTAAAAAAGAAGCTGAAAAATGGCTGCAGGAAGTCGCTGATTTTTTAAAATAATTTTCCAATACCTTTTCTCCATGCACCCAAAAGATATTTCTATACTCGATTTTACTTATGATCTTCCCGAAGAAAAAATTGCGGTACACCCATTACAGCAAAGAGATCACTCAAAATTGCTGATCTATAAAGATGGGAATATCAGCACCAATGTATACAGCAGTATTGATCAATACCTGCCGGCCGGCAGTTTACTGGTGTTTAATAATACCAAAGTAATCAAAGCAAGGATATTATTCACCAAACCAACAGGTGCCGTTATTGAAATATTCTTACTGGAGCCTTACGGTACAGATTATACGAAAACATTAACTGCAACCGCCAGCTGCCAATGGAAATGCCTGATCGGCGGTGCCAGCAAATGGAAGGAAAAAGAATTGTTGATGAAATTAGAAGAAAGTGAATTGCGGGCAAGCCTGGTGGAGAAATTAACGGACGCTTATGTGGTGGAGTTCAATTGGAACAACAATATTTCTTTTGCAGAGATAGTGGAGCAGGCCGGTAATATTCCCTTACCACCCTACATTAAAAGAAAGGTGGATGAAGCAGATAAAGACCGTTACCAGACCATTTACGCAGCGCACGATGGTTCGGTGGCTGCACCCACTGCCGGTTTGCATTTTACCGAAACTGTTTTTGAAAAATTAGCAGCTAAAAATATCCGCCGCAGTTTTGTTACACTGCATGTGGGCGCCGGCACCTTTAAACCTGTAAAGGCCGAAAAAATGGCTGCGCATGAAATGCATGCCGAGTGGATCGATGTGAGCATAACCACTATTCAAGAGATCATTGCAAAACTGGATGATACAATAGTTGCCGTTGGCACAACTTCGCTGCGAACAATTGAAACCCTTTACTGGATGGGGGTTAAAGCATTGCTGCAGCCTGCATCCACACAGCTGGATATTAAACAATGGGATGCTTACGAACTGCTGGCACCTGGTCAAAACATTACTTCGAAAGAAGCTTTGGAAGCTTTAATTGCCTGGCTGCAAAAAAATGAGCTGACGCAATTATTTACGCAAACGCAAATACTTATTGCACCGGGTTACCAATTCAGGATAGCAAAAGCTATTGTCACCAATTTTCACCAGCCGCAATCAACACTGCTGCTGCTGGTTGCTGCAGCAATTGGTAATAATTGGAGAGAGATTTATAACTACGCTTTAGAAAATGATTTCCGTTTTTTAAGTTATGGCGATGGGAGCCTGTTATTTATAGAATAGTAACTGCTCGTGTTAAATTTTCAACAAACATTTTTAAGAAAGATATTTACTGGCCCACTGTTTTTAATTTCATAGAAAATTAAAAAATATGAAAACGATCTTTACACTTTTGCTATTGTTCATTACAACGATTAGCGTCAACGCTCAAAACACCGACAAGGAAGAATATTTAACAGCCCGGACTGTAAGGAGAGGTTTAAACAACAGCTATGTATTGTATGTTGATTACAGTACTGCACAGGGAAAAGATTATCTTGATCCTACTGACCCTGTTTATGACAGTACGGGGCATACCGTTAAGTTCAGATCAGAATCTGCAGCTTTAAATTACCTCGCTAAACAATCATGGGCGATAGTGACCGTCATACCCATAACCTCGCAAGGATCATTTACTGAAACCAAGTATATTTTCAGGAGAAAAATAACGGGTGATCAACCTTTACCTTTGGTTAAGCCTACTGCTGAATAGTAACCGGCGTGCCTACGGGGATATAACTAAAGAGGTCCTTTATTTCAGTATATTTAACTGAAACACAACCGTCCGTCCAGTTATAAAAATTATCCACGGTCCACTCTTCATCGGGGCGGGTAGCGTGTATGGCTATGCCATTACCAATTTTAGCCGTCTTGGGGATGATACCTTTGGCCATGCGGTCGTTGAATTTTTTATAGCTGTCATCATTGGGGTAGTCCAGCAAAAGTTCCGGCCCCCATTTTGGATGTATCTTCTTAAGGATCACTTTAAATTTTCCGTCGGGGGTGCGCCTGTCCCCTTCTTTTTGTTTATCGCTCAGGTCTTTGCTGCCAAAAACAATAGGGTAAGTGGCGTACCATCCTTCGTCGTCGTACACTTTCAGTTCGTAATCACTTTTGTCAACAATAATATAATAGGGATTTTCGGCAGTATCGGCAGCGGTCGTTTTTTTGGGAAGTTTAGCGGTACGGGGTTTAGCAGAAAAACTGGATTTTCTTTTCTTGGTCTTGTCTGTTGTAAAAGAAACCAGTGCTACCAGCGAAAACAATAAAAGAAAGTGATTAAAACGAACGGTTTTCATACTTAAATTAATTTGTAGTGCTATTACTCAAACGCCATGCCACGTAAATTTATTTCAATCATGTGAATAACATTAACAAATTATATGGAATGTGGAAAAATTACTACCGTACAATACGGTTGCTGCACTTACCTGTACAAGTAAAACTACGCAGCACGATCAATAATTAAAATCAAAATTATTATACGTGCAATAGATAAAGCCATTTGTAAATCATTGGTTATTGTGCATAAAAAATCCCTGCCTTGGCAGGGATATATGTTGAACTCAACCCCTCGCCTGTTTACACCCGGGGTTCAACAGGCTTGGGAATGAGTGAGAGAGCTTTTTACCAGTTGCTGAAACGTAAGCCCACGGTATAAGGTCTTATATCCAGGCTGTGTTCGTACATTGATTTTGGACTGTAGCTACCGTAAAAGTGTACAGGACCAAGACCCAGTTCACCCACATAGCTGAATTTAAAACGCTCCATATCATAATCACCTTTGTTACGGTCTTTACCGCGTTCGCCGCTTTTTTGTTTATTGCGTTGGCTGTAAAGGTAGCCTGCACTAACGCCTGCGCTGATACTGATGCCTTTTTTGTGGCTGCCGGGATTAGTGGTAAAGTTCAGCATAAAAGGTACGGTGAGGTAATCGGCTGCCAGTTTGTTCTTTGTAAACGAAATGGAATCCCTGAAGATGAATGGTGCATTGGTTTGTGTACCGGCAGTGTAAGGAATATAACCGCCTTCTTTATAGCTTACAGAAGATTTATAACGATAGTTATTCAGCTCCAGTCCAAAACCGTATTTTAAGTTTACGTAATGTTTTATCACGTTCAGGCGCTGCATAAAGAACCAGATATTCACATTAACGCTCTTGCCTGTACGCAGTTTAAAATCATTTTTATCTAAACCAGGGTAACCAGGCCTGTTTTTCAGGTAACCGTCTGCTGTAGCAGTAGTGTAATTGGTTTGATCGTTGTAATTAGCAAAACCAAGGTCCAGTATCCACCAGTTGGTGCTTACATTGGAGTTCTTTTTCTTTTCGTTGTTCTTACGGCCCATGGTGATATTTACATCTTTATCTTTTTTGCCGTTCTTAACGATGATGATACCGCCGATGCGTATCGTGTCTGACTTTTGTTTTTTAGTACTGTCTGTTTGTGCTGTTGCCGCTGAGCAAATGATTGCTGCTGCTAAAAATGTAATTAGCTGTTTCATGTTTCAAATTTTAAAAAAATTATTTAATTGCGATGTCGAACCCGGCTATCTTGATGCCGTTACCGGTTTTAACGTTGGTGGTTCTTTCCACCAGCCTTTTTACTTTGCGGAATAAGCCGCCCAGTTTGGATTTCTTCGCCTTTTCATCATCGGCAGAAGTATTGTCGTTATCGCCTTCGGTAAAGTTGGTATTTAATGCATATCCATTAACCACCGTATTATTGCTGAGTCCGTTATTCTGCACATCAACTGAAGGCCTGTTTCCGGAGTTTAGTTTATCAGCTGGTGTGTTTATAGATTGTACGTTTGCGTAGTCTGCTTTGTTACGGTTGGTATTGTTAAAATTATTATAATCAGGTTTAGGTAAGTTATTGCTCGGTGCTTTTATTTCAGGTTGTTCTACAGCAACATCTTTATTATCTTCTTTAGGTGCGGTAGTTTTAGGTTGCTGTATTTTATTGGTAACAGGTTGATTATTTTTTTCTGTTGTTGATTTTATTACAGTTGCAGGATTAACAACGGCAACATTGGTACTATTGGTATTGGTTACGGTTTGTTGTGGTGTTGGTATAACAGGTGCAGTGGTATTTTTTTCCGGTGCAACAGTTACCGGTGCAGTTGTTTTTGTTTGCGTACCCGATGCTACAGATCCGGCACCGGTTTCAGTTGTTCCGTTATTTTTATTAAGTACAGATACAGTGCCCCAGGTACCAAAGCCCAGCAATATGGCTGCAACAGCAATTCTCTTCCACGGAAATGCAACCACTCTTCCACCTTCTTTCCTGTACAGCGATTGCTTATCTGCAAACACAATAGTTTCAGGTTGCAGTTTGGTTTGCTGCAATATGGCCAGTTCCTTTGCGGCTACATCATCCTGTTCCACCAGTTTTTTAACATGCAGTTCATCAGCCTTACCTAATTCCCCATCTATATATAGTAACAGATTTTCCTGCAGCGTTGGATGCTCTTCCTTAAATAAGCTGCTCTTGTTATCAAAAATCAGCTTATCGGGTTTAATTACGGTTTGCTGCAGGACGGATAATTCTTCCTGCAGGTCGGCATTTTGCTGTACAAATAACTCCACGGCATTCCTGTCCGCAGCAGATAATTCATTATCCACGTACAGTAAAAAAAACGCTTCGTAATTATGACGGTTGATGCTCATTGTTCATGGTTGATGGTTCATGGTTGATGGCCTTCTATGAACCATCAACTATGAACTATTAACTAAATAACGTTTTCCACTTTTACAATATACTCCCTTAACTGCAATCTTGCCCGGTGTAAATATACTTTTACCTGGCTTTCGTTCAGGTTAGTGATCTGTCCTATTTCTTCATAGCTGTATCCTTCGTAATCCTTCAGCATTACCAGGCTGCGTTGCAATTCGCTCAGTTTGCCCAGCGCCTCGTTCAGGATACGTTTGGTATCGTGTTTTGGCGCAGCAACTCCCCGGTCGTTCTCGTTGAATTCTTCTTTTAAACTGATCCTTTTGTTCTTCCTGATATGATCGATCATCTGGTTATACGCAACGGTAAAAAGGAAGCTCTTGCTCCTTTCATTGTCCACTGTAGCCCTGTTGACCCACATTTTTTCAAATGCGCCCTGTACCACATCACGGGCATCCTCTTCATGCCTCAAATTTTTGAGGATGAATCGGTACACATTATCTGCATACAGGTTTACACATTCATTGTACTCTCTCTCAGTCATACAAGGTGGTTGGTAAAGTTGGCTTTTGTATGATACGAAGGTCAGTAATAAAATGTTACAGAGGAAGCAGAAAAAATTTAAAAGGGGAATTTGTACAGCAAGAGGCAGGGTTTTTACCTCAATCAGTTAGTTTTGGGCAAATTATTTAGGATGCGGGCATTCATATACATGTTTTTTATAATATTTATTTTGAGCATTGGTTTTGTCCAGAATTTAAAAGCGCAGCAATACAATGCCTATCAATTTGTAGAACCTAATATCGCCATCTCTTATGACAGCAATTATTTTAAGTTGGGTGAACGGTACAGCAACTCATTTTATAAAACAGAAGCTTATGATTTTACTTTAAAAAATGATAAGACCTCCAAAACAAGGATACATATAAAACCTGAAACAAATAATGGTCAGTATATTACCGAGGCCATGCTGGATAGTTTAATGCAAGCCGGGACGAAAGATTTTAAAAATGTAAAAAGCAAAGATTTCTCAATTTTAAGTTATGATACAGCCCCATCAAAAATTAATGGCTTTTTATGTATGGGAGTTATTTTAATAGATAAGAATAAAAAACTCGCAATATCAACAATAACCTGCAATCACATATCGCCAAATGATATGACCACGCTAACTTATACTTCAAGAGGTAACTCCTCGCTGAAAAATGACTATTTGATATTAACTAAATTTCTTGCGGGCTTTATTTCCTATTCTCCTCAGCAAATTGCTACCCATGACTCATTAGTAAAAGCAGGTTTTGAAATATCAGTTACGCAAACTCAAAAGCAACATACAGACACTACTAAATCGGTAAAAAGCGGAATGACAGAATATCATATTGAAAATTATAATTACGAGGCCCTTATAAAAGTTAAATCCCTTTCTGTATCAGCTTATAAGGTTAAAGAAGTAAGAGTAAAATTAAAGACATTGAACGGGTACCAGGTTTTCGATCTGTCAAAAAATGGGGATGCGACCATCACTTATTATGATGCCGACAAAGGGTTGATATCAGGCAGCGGTGAGGTAATAGTTACAAACTTATTAGATAAAGATGTGGCGATACCTTTTACATTTTCTTACACCAATGAATAAGCTGGATAATACCAGTTCCCGGCTCAGTTCTTTTCCCCTAAATTTGCCCTTACTAAACTACTGCATATGAATCAGAATTTTGTACAACGTATTGCTGCCGAGCTTGCCGAAATTGAGAGCGCCGGTCTGTATAAAAAAGAACGCATTATTGCCAGCGAGCAGGGTGCCGAAATAATTGTAGGCGGTAAGACCGTTTTGAATTTTTGCGCCAATAATTACCTGGGCCTGTCCAGCCATCCCAAAGTGCTGGCCGCGGCCAAAAAATACATCGATCTGCGGGGATATGGTATGAGCAGCGTGCGCTTTATCTGCGGTACGCAGGACATTCATAAAGAACTGGAAAAAAAGATCGCCGATTTTTTAGGCACAGAAGACACCATTTTATACGCCGCCGCTTTTGATGCCAATGGCGGTGTGTTTGAACCTTTGTTTGGCGAACAGGATGCCATCATCAGCGATGCGCTGAACCATGCCAGCATTATTGATGGTGTGCGTTTGTGCAAGGCACAACGATTCCGCTACGAACATAATAATATGGATGACCTGGAAGCAAAACTAAAAGAGACCGCTTCTTTACGCAGTCGGATCATTGTTACCGATGGCAGTTTCAGCATGGATGGCACCATCGCCCAATTAGATAAAATTTGTGACCTGGCAGATAAATACGATGCCATTGTAATGATCGACGAATGTCACTCTTCCGGTTTTCTTGGTAAAACAGGCAGGGGTACGCATGAATACAGGAACGTGATGGGCCGTATTGACATCATTACCGGTACATTGGGCAAGGCCCTCGGTGGCGCCAGTGGCGGTTTTACATCAGGCAAAAAAGAGATCATTGAAATGTTGCGCCAGCGCAGCCGTCCTTATTTATTCAGCAATACGGTTGCACCCAGCATTGTGGGCGCCAGTATTGCCGTACTGGATATGCTGAGCGAAACAACTGAACTGAGAGATAAACTCGAATTCAATACCAAATATTTCCGCAATAAAATGACCGCTGCCGGTTTCGACATCAAACCCGGCGATCATCCGATCGTTCCCATTATGTTGTACGATGCAGTGGTGGCACAAAATTTTGCTGCTAAATTATTGGAGCAAGGTATTTATGTGATCGGCTTTTTCTTTCCGGTGGTGGCGAAGGGCCAGGCAAGGATCAGGGTGCAATTGAGCGCCGCACACGAACAACGGCATTTAGATAAAGCCATTGAAGCATTTACAAAGGTGGGGAAGGAACTGGGGGTGATAAAATAAATTAAAAGGCAGAATTTAAGTTCTGCCTTTTTTAATATTTTAAATTTCCGGCAGCATCAATCGTTTTCTTTTAGAATAGATACGAAGCGCCACCACGATGATCACGCAGAGAAAAAGGTTCAGGTCCTTGGTATCAAAAAAACGGCTGATCAAAAGATATACGGCGCCGCCAATAGCGCAGGCCGTTGCATACAATTCTCCCCGCTTTAATAAATTAGGCACCGCATTGCAGAGTATGTCTGCTATAAGACCGCCGAATGTAGCAGTAATAACACCCATGATGAGTGCATAGGTCTCATTCAGGTCGTTCAGCAATGCTACTTTGATACCTGTGGCAGTAAAAAGCCCCAGGCCGATGGCATCGGTAAAAAAGATGAACTTATTAAAGTTGCGCAGGTTTTGTTTAAGAAAGAAAGTGAACACCGTTCCGGAAAAAACCAATGCCAATGCCAGGTTATCATTCACCCAGTTCACCGGTCGTACGCCGATTAAGATATCTCTTAAAGTTCCTCCACCATAAGCTGTAACAAAGGCCAGCACGATGCCGCCAAACACATCCATTTTATAGGCACGTGCTTTTAGAGCGCCGGTAATGGCAAAAATAAAGATACCGGTATAGCTGATGATCTGCAGAAAACTCATATAGTATAGCGACTTGCAACAAAGTTATAAAAGCCCGGTTGAATGGCGAATATATAAATGGCGAATATCGAATGTTATTTTTTACGCAACAACATTTACACATTCGATATTCGCACATTCGACATTCACACATCCGACATTTTTAAGGTTTATCCAAACCCACAATACTTTATCTTTGCTGTAGTAAAAGATGATAAGTATTACCGCTGTTGAATCGGGTCCCGCTTTGAGAGGGGACGATGAAGATGAATAGAAATGCAGCAGCTGGTCTCAAAAAAATAAATATGTCAGAAACATCGAGCACATTCATAGCTAAAAGCAAGATAAAGGCGGCCGACCTGGAGCACCGCCGTAAGATCAATTTTAATATTGGCCGCTACAATGCTGTGGTACCTAAGGGCAAGGAACAATTTGCGGATGTACACCTGGTAAGAGAGCGGGCCAAGAATATTAAATGGCGTGCCATTGAAACACTCGATCAGCAGCTGGAAGAATTTGAAATGAATTTTACCAAACGCGGCGGTAAAGTGATATGGGCTGAAAATACTGAGCAAGCCATTGAAGAGATATTGAAGATCTGCAAAGAAAAAAACTGCAAAACTTTGGTAAAGAGCAAGAGCATGGTTACCGAAGAAATTCATTTGAACAAGGCTTTGCAGGCAAATGGTATTGATAGTGTGGAGACCGACCTGGGGGAATATATTCAGCAACTGGATGATGAACCGCCTTACCATATTGTAACGCCGGCCATGCATAAGAGCAAGGAAGATGTTGCCAAACTATTTAATCAAAAACTGGGCACACCGCTCAACTATACGCCACAGCAGCTTACTTTAAAAGCCAGGGAAATTTTGCGGGAAAAATATGTTACTGCCGAAGTGGGTGTTACCGGTGCCAATTTTATCATCAGTGATATTGGCGGTATTGCCGTTACAGAAAATGAAGGCAATGCAAGGCTGAGCTGTGCTTTTCCGAAAACACATATTGCCATTGTTGGTATTGAAAAAATGATCCCTTCCATTACTGACCTGGGATTGTTCTGGCCACTGCTTTCTACATTTGGTACGGGGCAAAAAGTTACGGTGTACAATACTATTGTTACCGGCCCCCGCCAGGAAGGTGAAGTGGATGGACCGGAAGAAATGTATGTGATACTATTAGATAATGGCCGCACTAATATTTTAAAGAATCCCAAACAAAGAGAAAGTTTATACTGTATCCGTTGCGGCGCCTGTTTAAACGCCTGCCCGGTATATAAAAATATCGGCGGCCATGCCTATGGTGTTACTTACAGCGGCCCTATCGGCAGCGTTATTACGCCCAACCTGCAAAGCATGGCGGATTATAAGCACCTGAGCTATGCTTCTTCACTTTGTGGCAACTGCACCGAAGTATGTGCGGTGAAAATAAATTTGCATGAATTGCTTTTAGAGAACCGCAAGGAAAGTGTGGAAGAAGGGCTTGCTCCCTTCAGCGAAAAAATGGCCTGGAAAATGTGGAAGATCGCATCGCTCAAAAGAGGTTTTATGAACTTAGGCAATGGTAAACTAAAGAACAAAGTGGTGAATGGCCTTTTCAAAGGCTGGAAAGAAAACCGTAGTGACCTGGATTTCAGCCAGAAAACGTTCAATGAAATGTGGAAGGAACGATATAAGAAATAACAATTAATAATGAGTAATTAAAAATTAATAATTAGTTCCACTTGCTGGAACTTTTTTATTTTGTGTAACCAATGGTTTTAATTTATTCCCATATCACTTCTCAACGTTTGCAGTATACCTGCAATTTTATTTTTAAAGAATTGCTGGGTATAGATTTTTCTATAACAATAGATTCGGAAGAGTTTAAAAACTATGAAGGCATTTGCATTAACTATTCCGGCAATAAAATAAAAGAACAGGAAATAAGGATACAAAATGTTTCCTTACTATTTGAAGAAGGCATACAGGCACAAAATATCTCCTGTTTTAACATAAACGATCATAAGGCATTTTTTAAAACCGAAGGCGCCGATAATCCCTTTGACATTTTTGCTGCCAGTTTTTATCTCATCAGCCGCTACGAAGAATATTTACCGCATACAAAAGACATGTATGGCAGGTATGCGCATGAAAATTCACTGGCTTTTAAAGAAGGATTTTTAGAAATGCCGTTGGTTAATATTTGGGTACAGGCATTTGCGTTGGGATTGAAGAAGAAATTTTCAATGTTCAATCCTCAATATTCAACTTTCAGGTTTTTACCAACTTATGATATTGATATTGCCTATAGTTATAAGTACAAGGGATTGATAAGAAATGTAGGTGGTTTTTTAAAGTCCTTTTCTTTAGAAAGATTAAAGGTTTTGCTGGGTTTGCAAAAAGATCCGTTTGACAGTTACAGCTGGTTGCACCAATTACACCAGCAATACAAATTGCACCCTGTTTACTTTTTTTTAGTGGCGGAAAAAAATGCGTTGTATGATAAAAATATTTTACCGCATAAAGAAGTGATGTGGCAACTGGTAAAGCAACATTCAAAAAAATATACCGTGGGTATTCATCCAAGCTGGCAGAGCGGTGATGATGTTGCGTTGCTGCATGCGGAGATGGAATTGCTGGGGGAGATGGTTCAGGCCGCTAAAAGCGTTCCGACCCAAAGCGGAGAAATGGTTCAGGCCGCTGAAAGCGTCCCGACCCGGAGCAGGCAGCATTATATTCGTTTTAATTTGCCAGAAGGCTACCGGAGATTAATTGATGCCGGTATTACCGACGACTACAGCATGGGATATGGCAGCATCAATGGTTTCAGGGCATCGGTGGCCAGTTCTTTTTTTTGGTACAATCTGCAAAAGGAAGAACAGACTGAATTACGCATTCATCCTTTTTGCTTTATGGATGCCAATGCTTTTTACGAACAAAAACTTACCGCTGCACAGGCTTATGAAGAGCTGATGCATTACTATACTGCCTGCAAACAAGTAAACGGCACTTTAAGCACCATCTGGCACAATAATTTCTTAGGCACCGATAAAATGTTTAAAGGATGGAAAGAGGTATATGAAAAATTTGTAGAAAAAGTGAGTGGTAAATTGTGAGTGGTGAATCCGGGTGCCCGTTACTTTGTACTTTACACTTTGTACTCATCACTTTGTACTTTGTACTTTCTTATCCGCCTTTACTTTATTCCAGTATTTTTTTGCCACCAGCAACATGCCAAAGCTTTCTCCATCATGTTTATCTAAATGTTTATGGTGCATTTTGTGCGCCCAGCGGATGGTTTTTACATAGGTATTATTGCTGCGGGTAAACCATTTAAAGCGCTGGTGTATGATCACTTCATGCACAATAAAATAAGCAAGGCCATAAAGTGCAATACCAAAACCAATGGCTGCCACCCAGTATACCTTATTTTGCAGGCCCAGCATAATACACAGCCAACTGGGTATAGCAAAGATCAAAAAGAAAGCATCATTTTTTTCAAATACATGGCCTGTAGGTTTATGATGATCTTCGTGTAAATACCAAAGAAAGCCGTGCATCACAAACCGGTGCGTTAGCCAGGTGATCCCTTCCATTAAAGCGAAAGTGAGCAGTATAATGAATATGAAAAGAAACCAGTTCATCAGTCAGTTAAAAATGTTCTTAACAATAAAAAAAACATCACCTGTATCATTAACAAATGTACTGCGAATTTGTTTCGCTTATGGAATGCTGAAAAATGGAACAGCAGCATCAATAACATACTTACAATAAACCAGCACAGGTAATTATAAAAAGGTATCTCGCCTTCCCATTTCCAGTAACCAAGTTGTACAGCAGCGGGCTCCATCAACCAGTCGAACAATACAGCCAGCGTGGCGCCATCTACAATTACCGACAGCATTTTTAATTTTAAAGGTGGCGTTGCCGTTTCAGCTGCCAGTTTATCAATGGCTTTTGTTAACAATGTATTGATGCTGATACCACAACAGTAAATAATAATGAACCAGTTGATGCCGATCACCAGTGGCACATTCCTGTACTGGTAGCCCAGTACTTTTCCATAGCTGTACGATCCAAACAACAGCTTTGTATTCACACCGATCATTTCTACTACAATGCCGATAGCCGCTGTTAATAATAAAAATATCCAGAAAGCTGCATTCTTGTTTTGCTGTGTCCATAGCAACAATACAAACATCAGCAAAAGATTGATGACGGTGGATTGCAGAATAAGATCGCTCTTAAAAAACACAATGCCCACAAATCCCACGCAGTGAAATAACACTGCTATTGCTGTAGCAACCTGGTACCTGGAAATTTTAGTGGCCACGTTTTTGTTTTTTAATTAGATCACTCACAATTGCTGCGCTCTTTAAACACAAAGGTATGCCACCACCGGGATGCACACTACCACCGCAGCAATACAAATTTTTTATACCGCTGAAATTCGGATGCCTTAAAAAGGCCGCCAGCTTTGAATTGGAACTGGTTCCGTACAACGACCCCTGGAACGAGGCGGTCTTTTGTTCAATTATAGCGGGGTCCAATATCTCTTCCGTTTCAATTACTGCTTCTATATCGGTTTGCAGCATACGGTTCAGTTTTTCAATTACCTGTTGGCGGGCCTGTTGCTGTGGTAATCCAACATCCTGGCCGGTATTGGCCGGCGCATTGATCATCACAAACCAGTTTTCTTTGCCCGCTGGTGCATGTGCAGGTTCCATCTTAGCTGTGATATTAATATAGATGGTGGGATCGCTGTACAATTGCTTTTTTTCGAAAAGATGATCAAATTCTTCTTTGTAATTTTTACTAAAGAAAATATTATGCAGCTCCAGTTCTTTGAATTGTTTTTTTATACCCCAGTAAAAAACCAGCGCACTGCTGCTTCGCTCCTGTTTTAAAATATCTTTTGCTTTCGCCTGGTCGTTCAGCAGGTTTTTATAAGTAAAATAAACATCCATGTTACTCACAACAATATCCGCTTCCTGGTTCTCATTATCCACCACCACACCTTTCACTTTTCCTTCGGTATAAATGATATTTTGCACCACACTGTTAAAATGAAACTGTACCCCCTTTTTAATGGCCAGGCTATACAATGCATTGGTAATACTGATCATGCCGCCGGCAGGGTAAAACACGCCTTGCCCATATTCCAGGTGTGGTATTAAACTCAACATACCCGGCGCTTTATAAGGATTGCTGCCATTATACGTAGCATAGCGGTTGAACAATTGTACTGCTTCTTCTGATGCAAATTTTGAAGTATTGTGCTGGTGCAGGGTATTAAAAAGATACCCGTATTTTACTGCTCCCAGCGTTTTGATGATCTTTTTATTGAACCAGGTGCTTCTTTTATGCAGGGAATGATCTAAAAATATTGTTCCGATCTTTTCATACAATTCTTTTGATCGTTGCAGGTAGCCTGTTACTGCTTCGGCAGGCTCATTTAGTTGTGCAGCCATTTCTTCCGCAAAGTTTGCAGCGTCAGTAAAAGCATTCACCACTTTTCCATTCTCATAAAAATACTTACAGGCAATAGCTACAGGTTGGTAATGAAAATGATCGGCAATGGGTTCTTCAGCTAATTCAAACAGAGCTTCTATATTGGCAGGCTGTGTAAATAAGGATGGGCCGGCATCAAAATGAAATCCATCTTTTTCAAAAGCAGTTAACTTGCCACCGGGCCGGTCATTTTTTTCATACACATGTACTTCACAACCTTGTACTGCCAACCGTATTGCAGTGGCCATACCCGCCACTCCTGCTCCGATGATAATAACTTTTTCATTATGTGTGGCGGCGGTCATTCGGTGTAAGGCGGGTTATTAATTGTTACAGGTTTTGAAAATGCTTTATTGCTGCTTTGCAAGATAAGCTTCCAGTTTTGGTAAAGCAATTTTAAACCAGGCCGTATACTGTTCAGGATATTGTTTCACGACAGCTTCTACCTGTTCCATGCTTTTAAAGCAAAAACCGGCCACTTCTTCTTTATCGGGTATAACCGGGCCGTCATATTTACCAACAAATACATGATCATATTCATATTCAGTCAACCCATTCTCAAATGCGGCTTTATAAATAAATTCAAATGCTTTTGTAAGTGCGGTGGTAAAACCCATTTCTTCCTGTAATCTTTTCTCTGCGGCTACCTGTGTATCCTGGCCCTGGTAAGGATGGCTGCAGCAGGCATTGGTCCACAAGCCGGCGCTGTGATATTTTTCGTGTGCCCGTTGCTGTAATAGCATTTCTCCTTTACTGTTAAAAATAAAAACGCTGAAGGCACGGTGCAGCAAAGCCTTTTCGTGTGCCTCCATCTTTTCGGCAGTACCCAATGCTGTATCCTGCTCGTCAACTAATATTAACCTGTTCAAATTATCGGGACTTTTTGAGGTACGAAATTATAAAATATTAAATTGGGTTCTGATACCCGCTTTGGCTAAAATAAATGCTTTTGAGTAATTGGGTATGCGGATGCGCTGCTCCAGTATTTTGGCGGGCTGCACTTTTTTTATCTTTCTGAACAGTGACAGGTAGTATTTATAAGCCACATACACGCCAAATCTTGCTTTTACCGGCAATTGCAAAATGCCCTGGTATGCTTTTGCAAAATCTTCGGCAATTTCTTTTTCTATCTGCAGCTTCATGGCTGTTGTAAAATTCTTAAAATCCATATTGGGAAAATAAGTCCGGTTCAGCTGCTGGTAGTCTGCTTTTACATCCCGTAAAAAATTCACTTTCTGGAATGCGGCGCCCAATGATTGTGCCGCCGGTTTCAATTGTTCGTACAGCTGCCGGTCGCCTTCACAAAAAACGTAGAGGCACATCAGGCCCACCACTTCAGCGCTGCCATAGATATAAGCCGCATAGCCTTCCGCATCATAGGCAGCTTTGCTCAGATCCCATTCCATGCTTTTAAAAAAAGCATCCACTAAATTTCTTTCAATTTTATAGGCATTAACCGTTAATTGGAAACTATGCAGCACAGGGTTCAGGCTGATGCCCCTGTCAATAGCATGATAAGTTTCTGTTTTGAATTCTGCCAGTAATTGTTGTTTATCAAAATTGTGAAAAGTATCCACTATCTCATCCGCAAAACGAACAAAACCATAAATATTATAGATAGGTTTGCGCAGGTCTTTATGCAACAGCTTTATGGCGCTGCTGAAAGAGGTGCTGTAGGTTTCTGTAGTTACCTTACTGCATTGCTGACTGGTGCTATGAAAAAGTTGCATCATACGGTTGCGCTGCCAATATTTTTTATTTATTCAACTGTTTTATCACTTCTTTTGCCACCACTTCGCCACTTATCAAACTGGGCGGTACGCCCGGGCCCGGCACTGTTAACTGGCCGGTATAAAAAAGATTCTTTACTTTTTTGCTCTTGCAGGAAGGCTTTAAAACTGCCGTCTGCATCAGCGTATTCGCCAGTCCGTAAGCATTGCCCTTAAACGAATTATAATCATCTACGAAGTTGCTTACAGAATAGGATTTTTTATACACGATATTTTCCCTTATCTCCTGCCCTGTTCTTTTTTCAAACCGGGTAATGATCTGTTCAAAATAACGGTCTCTCAATGCTTCTGTATCGCCCTGCAGCCCTGCTGCCACGGGTATCAAAAAAAATAAATTTTCCTTGCCCTCCGGTGCCACCGTATTATCGGTTACCGATGTAATGCTTACATAAAATAATGGATCGGCCGGCCATTGCGGCGTTGTATAGATCTCTTTGCCATGCACTTCAAAATCGGTGTCAAAAAAAAGAGCATGATGCGATACGTTATCCAGCTTTTTATCCAAACCAATGTAATATAATAAACAAGATGGCGCCATCAATCTTTTGTTCCAGTATTCTTCGCTATAAGTTTGGTATTCGTTCGACAGTAACGCTTTTTCAATGAAATGATAATCTGCGGCGCCTACTACTGCATCTGTTTTAAAGGTTACGGGTTGCGGGTTATGGGTTGCGGGTTGATCAGTTTTGGTATTTAGTTGCTGTGCGGTTACACTGATAGCTTTTTTATCTTGAATATTTATTGCTGTTGCGTTGCAATCAAAGTGGAACTGCACGCCCAGTTCTGTTGCAAGGCTGTACATGGCTTCCACAATCTTATACATACCGCCCTGCGGATACCAGGTACCGAGTTTTATATCGGCATAATTCATCAGGCTGTACAGGGCAGGCGTATGCTGCGGCAAAGCCCCCAGGAACAGTACGGGAAATTCCATTAGCTGCTGCAGCATGGCATGTTTAAAGTATTTACCAATGTGCTTTTTCATATTGGTGAACACATCCAGTTTAAATACGCCTTTTATTACATCCGCATCAAGAAATTCCGTAACAGATCGGCCTGGCTTATGCACCAGTTTATTGATGCCCACATTGTATTTATATTCCGCTTCTGCCAAAAACCTGTCCAGCTGTGCGGCACTACCTGGTTCAATGCTTTCAAATAACTTTTTCAGTTCGTCATAACGGGCTGGGATATGCGTTATTTCATCGGGCCAGTAAACGGTATAAGAGGGATCCAGCCTTTGCAGGTGGTAATAATCAAAAGTGTTTTTTCCAAAGCAATTAAAAAAGCGATCGAATACTTCGGGCATCCAGTACCAGCTGGGGCCCATATCAAAACTAAAACCCTGTTCCTTCAACTGCCTTGCCCGGCCACCGGGTGTGGATTGTTTTTCCAGCACCGTTACTTCGTAACCGGCATTTGCTAAAAAACAGGCACACGATAAACCAGCAAAGCCGCTTCCTATAATCACTATCTTTTTCAAGAACTAAATTTAGGAATATTGAAATTTAAAACGGGATAAACTATTGCCCATTTTAAAACCTGGTAAGCTGCTCCTTCAATAATTTACGTGCAAAGTGTATGCGGCTTTTGATAGTACCCAATGGTTCTTTCAGCATAGCCGAAATTTCGTTGTACTTATAGCCATCAAAATACAGCATAAAAGGATTGCGGAATATATCGGGCAGTTTATACACGGCCTGCATGATCTCCTTCATCTTTAAATTACTTTCGGCAGTATTGGCAACAGCCAGTTGATTGCTGTTGAGCAAAAACTCGTTGATACTGCTGTCAAGCACTGTTTGTTGCTTTGCCTTGCGCCGGTAATCGTTGATGAAGATATTGCGCATGATGGTGTACAACCATGCCTTGATGTTGGTGCCGGTATTGTATTTTTCTTTGTTGGCCAGTGCCCTGAACATTGTTTCCTGTAGAAGATCTTTGGCCCTTTCGCTGTCTTTGGTGAGGCTTATCGCAAAAGGCTTCAGGTATTCGGAATTATTAATGATCACCTGGCTGAATTCTATGGTGGACATTTTGTTTAATAATTAATACATAAAGTTAAACAGTGTTTTTAGAAAAACCCAATTTTTTTGCAAGGTTTTACAAGTGGTTAACAGCTCTTTTAAGCGGGAACTAGAAGGTATTTTTGGAAAAACCGGCCACAAAGTCCATGGCTTCGGCAAAAGATGTCTTGAAGTTAAAGGGTGGCTGTATCTTTTTTTGATAGGTGCAGGTCAATTTGCCGGATAGTATCACCGGTATATGGGCAAAGCGGCTGGTAATGTTCACCAAAAACCGGTCGAAATTAAAATTCTGGCCCACCGTGGTCAGGTGAGAATAGAGGTAATCGGGCTTTTTTAATTTTACCACGTATTCCAGGTCTTTCATGGGTACGCTGCAGCCGAGGTACACGGTAGTAACGCCCCTGCTTTTTAAAAGGTAATCCATGAACAACAGGCCGAGTTCGTGATATTCACCTTCTGGTAAGAACAGCAATACGGTCTTATTTACTTTCAGAGAGGTAACAATGCCATCAATGCCCACCAGCAGTTTGCGTCGTATCACATTGCTAACCAGGTGTTCCTGCGCCGGGTTAATATGATTGGTGAGCCATAAAATGCCGATCCTTTCTAAAAAAGGGAAGATGATCTGTACAATGGCTTTTTCTATGCCTTTTGCCTGGATGTATTTGTCCAATACCATTTCCAGCTTTTCAATATCTATATCTACCATGCTCTGTATCAACTCGTTAATGATACGTTCCTGCAGGGCCTCCAGCTGGCTGAGCGAGAGGATGCGTTCCTTGATCTCACCCTCATTCATCTTATCGATATGGGAAATTTTATAGCCGTATTTATTCAACAGGGATACATTGAGTATCATTTTCAACTCTTCCGAACTGTAATAACGGATATTGGTTCCTGTCCGCTCGGGTTTAATGAACGAATAGCGCTGCTCCCAGATACGGATAGTGTGGGCCTTGATGCCCGTCAAATTTTCGAGGTCTTTTATGGTAAATGAATTCATAACAAACACTTACATTTTGCATTACAAACAAAAAAAGGATTTGTTTAATGAATTGCCAAAAAAAGTAAACAAAATTAAAAATTCCTTTGCGGCAGGTCTTTGAACACCTTGTTAACCAGCTTGGTTTGAGGGGAAACGATGGACCAGGCGGTCAAAAAAATGATCATAAAATCGGTGTACAGCGAGGCGTGCTGCTGGTACCACATTTCCAGCTGGCCTTTGTAGGGATATATCTGTGCATACATGGCCTTGGGGTCGGCGGCATCGGATACTATTTTTTCTTCATCGCGGAATATCAGCGAGCCGATACCCGTCATGCCCGGCTTGCAATTGTATATTTTATTGCGGATCTCTTCGGGATATAATTTTACGCTTACTTCCATCAATGGCCTTGGCCCTACCAGGCTCATATCGCCTTTAAACACATTGATGATCTGCGGCAACTCGTTGATCTTGGTGATGCGTAATATCTTGCCGAACCTGGTTACCCTCGGGTCATTGCGCAAAGTAATTTCTCCTGTGCCTATATTCGGACTGTTCTTCAACATGGTGGCAAACTTCCAGATATCAAACATCTTATTCTTATAGCCCACCCTCCGCTGAAAATAAAAAACTTCGTGCTCGCCGGTGAATAATAAAATGATGATGGATGGTACCAGTAATGGCGAAAGCAAAATCATTGCAATAGTGGCCAGTATGATATCGATGAGGCGCTTGGTGAATTTATACATTAGTAATGGTTGAAGGTTGAAAGTTGAAAGTTCAAAGCCCAATGAAAAGTATCCTCATTTTCAACTTTGAACTTTTAACTTTTAACTATTAACTTAATAACATTCTTTTATTTTATCCGTCACAGATTTTAATTGTTCGTCGGTGATGTAAGTGCTGCAGGGAATACTTAAACAATGCTGGTAAACAAAGTTGGAGCGATCGGTATGATTGAAATAAATATCATCCTTAAACATCCGGAGCTGGTTCATCGGCACCCAGAACGGGCGGCTCTGCATTTTATTATCGTTGAGTATTTTTAATACATCTCTTTGCTTTTCTGTCATGATAGTAGGCAACCACCAGTTGGGTTTTACATCATCACTTACCTGCTGAAATTTAATATCGCCAATACCGCTTAATTCTTTTTTATAAAAATCAATGATCTCGTATTTACGTTTTATAAAGCCGGGCAATTGTTCCATCTGCGCCACGCCCATTGCTGCTGCAACATTCACCAGGCGGTAGTTGTAGCCTATTTCGTCATGTATATATTCAAAGGGATCGCTTTTGGCCTGTGTGGTAAGGTGCTTTGCTTTTTTTGCCAGCGCTTCATCATCCGTAACAATCATACCGCCACCACCTGTGGTGATGATCTTATTACCATTGTAACTGAAAGTGCCCATCAACCCAAAGCTGCCGGCATGTTTACCTTTGTAATAGCTGCCCAGCGCTTCGGTGCTGTCTTCAATTACGGTAAGGTTATGTTTTTTTGCAAGGGCCAGCAAACGGTCCATATCGCAGATATTCCCCAGTACATGCACGGGCATTATCACCGGTATTCTTCTGCCATTTTTTTTATAATGACAAACGCCGTTGCGTTGTTCTGTTTCGTTGGTTAAAAATTCTTCCAGCAGGTCAAGGTCCATTTGCCAGCTGTTTACATCGGTATCTATAAAAATAGGATCGGCGCCGGTGTATTTAATAGAATTGCAGGTTGCAATAAAAGTGATGTTGGGTGTAATTACATAGTCATCGCTGTTAACACCCATCATCACCAGGCAAATATGTAATGCGGTGGTACCACTGCTGGTGGCCACTGCATATTTGGTGCCCGCAAATTCGGCGCTCATTTTTTCAAATTGGTCCACATAAGCCCCCACGCTGCTAACCCAGCCGGTGGTAATGCATTCGGTAACATATTTCAATTCGTTGCCCGCCATATTGGGGCCGCTGAGTAATAACATTTTCTTTGGGTTTAAAATTTAAAAATGCACGGCGAAGTTAGTAAAAAGAGAAGTTAGTTTTAGCTGACCTGTTTTACATTTTATACCGCTATCTTTAGTCACTAAAACGTTCAAAACAGTTGTATTTGTATGAGTTTTTTGAAAAAAATATTTGGATCCGGTAATAAGCAACCTGTAATTAATACACCGGGTGAATTTTGGGATTGGTTTATAAAAGAAGAAAAAAGCATCTTCAATGCTGTAAAAAACCAGCAAAATGCGATGGCCAGCCTGGATAAAGTAATTGCAAACCTGCAGCAGCTGAATCCCGGCCTATTTGCGTTGCTGGGCATGTATGATGATGCAACGGCAGAACTGATCATTACGCCCGATGGTGATGTAAAGAATATTGTTTTTGCAGAAGACATTGCAAAGGCCGCCCCACAAATGGCCGGGTGGAAGATTACGGCATTAAAACCTGCTGTACCCATTGCTGATATGTCCATTGATATGTATGATATGGAGTTCAGTAGTGAGAAGATCAGTTTTTTTGCTGTGAATGATGCCGCAACACCCGATGAAATAGAGATACATATTGTTCATAAGGATTATAAAAAAGACTTCCATAAGGAAATTGCCTCGGGCTCGCTCATTTACCTGGACAACCTGATCGGCGAGATACTTTTAGCAACCCTGGTAGATGATATTTATTTTGATGCACCGGATGAAGTGACGGAAGAACTGATACCCATAAAGAAATTAAAGGATTACCTGGTATGGAGAGAAAAGGAATTTGTAGAGAAATATGAATATACCCGTTATGAAAGTACCAGCGATGAATTGGCCATTATGGAAGCCAAAGATAAAAATGACCTGCCCATTATTGCCACTGTAGACCAGGAGCTGCTTGCATGGGATGCGAAGGCTTCTCATCCGTGGATACTGAATATCGACATTGCTTATAAAGGCAGCGCCACCGGCATGCCCGATGAAAAAACGTTGCAAGTGATGTATGAATTTGAAGACCGCCTTGCAGAAAAACTTACTGCCGCCAATGGTTATCTTTTCCTGGGAAGAGAAACGTATAATAACGAACGAACCACTTATTTTGCCTGTAAAGAATTCCGTGAATGCTCCCGGATCGCTCACCGGCTTATAAAAGAGCAGGGCAACAAACTGCAATTATCCTATTCTATTTATAAGGATAAATACTGGAAAACAATGAACCGCTATAGTTAACGAAAGACTTTTATTTCCGCAATTTTTTAAGATACTTGATGGATGGCTTTTCCATGATACTATACAGTGGTATGGTAACCAGTACGGCTATCAATACGCCGGAGTAATAAGGCAGGCGGCTGTAAAAAACCAGTTTGCCTGTGTAAAGGGTGAGCAGGGTATATACCAGCAAAAGAATGCTGAGGTGATTTAAGTAAAGACTGTAACTGATATCTCCCAGCTTCATCAGCCATTTATTTTTTTGGCGGACATAATGCAGTACGTAATCAAAAATAAAAAAGGCGGCCACCAGGGTAACCATATCCGAACATTTTTCGGAGATCATTTTATTGGAAAGATTGACTGCTACAAATAATCCCGCCAGTATGATAGCGTAGAATATTTTGTTTTTAATTACGGCGCCGGTGGAGTGGTTGAAAAAATAATCGTACAACAATAACCCTGCTAAAAAGAATACCTGGTAATAAAAGATCTCATTCTTGGTTACGATAAATAATACGGCAAAAATTACAGCCAATGCAATGGCAGCATATTTATTCAGCTTATTGTACAGGGGAAACAGCAGGTAAAATATCAACTCATGCCCCAATGACCAGTAGGCATAATTGAAACCGGCAAATTCTCCCTTATCTATAAAAAAGAATCGTTTTTACAACCTGTGTAAAAGAAAGATTATTGTAAGCATCGCTTAGCCGGGTATTGTATTCCCTGAAATTGCTGTAGATATTGGGATTGATATACCGTACACAAATTACCAGCACGGCGATAGACAATACGAGTGAACATAAAAACGGCCAGTAGATCCTTATCAGCCTGAGCTTATAAAAATTACCCCAGCTGTAATGATGGCTGGAAAAAGAATGTTTGATAACAAAGGCTGACAAAATAAAAAACACCACCACGCATTCCTTACCGCAGGAGGAAAGCATATCCAGCCCAAACAAAATGTAATCTAAAATGCCATGCAGCCCCATTTCTTTTTTATAGATAGTACCGCCCACCCAAAAAACAAATTTTGCATGGAACACCACCACTAAAAAAGCTGCCAAACCCCGAACAATATGCAGGTATTTAATATTGGGTAATATTAATTTCTGTTCGGGATTTGGCATGATAAGGTTTATAACTGCTGCAAAGTTTATTGCAGTAAACAGCTTTATATATTCCTGTACTTAGGACCGTAAGCATCCTGTATGATGCCGGTCTTCATCAAAGTGTATATCTCTTTTACGCCATCGGGCACCGTTTTGGTAATGGTAAAGCCCAGTTCGTTTTTAATTTTATCAAAGTTCACACGGTAGTCTCTCGGGTCTTCATTCATTTCCACGTAGTTTACCGTTACGTTAGGCACCACTTTGCACACTTCTTCAATGATCATTCCTTTGTTATAATTCTCTTCGGTGCTGCCTACGTTGAATACGTTGGATTTTACTTTTGCTTCAGGACTTTCCAGTACCAATACCACGGCTCTTGCCAGGTCATCCACATGGCAGTAAGGCCTCCAGAATTGTGCACCCCATATTTCCTGCACACCTTTTTCGGCAGCATTGCGGGTAAATTCATTTACAGTAAGATCGAAACGTATGCGGGGAGAAAAACCATACACGGTACTAAAACGCAATGCAGTGCTGCACATTTTAGTATCTTTTCTATCGTGCATGATATAATTTTCAAACTTTACTTTCAGTTCGGCATAAAGGCTTACCGGGTTCAGTTCTGATGTTTCGGTAACGAAAGAATCCGGGTCGGGCATTTTACCATAGTTGCTGCAGGTGCTGGCAAATACAAAACGTTTGATGCCTGCTTTTTCAGCTGCTTCAAATAAAGCCACGCTTCCATCCCAGTTGGTGCTATTAGCATCATCGCTGAATTTTTTGCAGGCAGGATCGCCTACAATTGCAGCCAGGTGGGCAATGGCATCAACACCATCAATGGCTTTTTTTACATCCGCTTCATTTCTTACATCACCTTTCAAAAATTCAAAATTGGGGTTCAGCATTACATCATACAATGCATCACCACCAAAATTCAGATTATCCAGGGCACGTACACTATACCCTTTGCTCAATAACTGGCGAACTAAAACAGAGCCAATATATCCGGCTCCGCCTGTAACTAAAACTTTCATAAGTAAATGTATTTTTTTGCGAGGCAAAGGTAAGTATTACAATTGCAGATTGCAGTCTAAAAACGACAAACCTGTGTTTTTATTTTGTTTGTGCCGGAACACCCACTACGGTCACATTATCAGGTATATCTTTCAGTACCACCGAGCCGGCCCCTATCATTACATTATTGCCAATGGTAACGCCCTGTTTTATTACAGCATTGGCACCCACAAAGCTATTGCTGCCCACTTTTACATTGCCGCATAAAACCGCACCCGGTGCAATATGTGCAAAATTGCCCACCACGCATTCGTGTTCAATAATACTGCCGGTGTTGCAGATGGCGCCGGTACCGATCATTGCCAGTGGATTGATGACTGCCCTTGCAGCGATCATCACGCCGTTTGCCGCAATGGTGGCCGATGGATCTATTACAGCAGATGGGTGAATGGCATTGGCTGGTAACAATTGCTGCATCTCCAATGAGTGGTATATCTTTTCTCTAATTTTATTATCGCCAATGGCAATAAAAAAGCCCTCTTGCTTAAATGCCGCAACGGCTGTATCGCTGCTTTCCCTGCCCAGGTATGCCAGTGAAAAGGGGTTGTTTTGTTTTTCTTCATTATCGCAGTAACCGGTTACTTTTTTGCCTGCGGCAGAAAATATACCGTACACAACAAAAGCATGTCCTGAGTAACCGATCAATATCATTACTGTATAATTAGTGGTTTAAATTTAGCAACGATTTATATGCCGAAAGAATATTTTGCCACATATTTTCCCGCTGGTAATTATTTACGATCTGCTGGTGCAGGCTATCTGCCATACTTTGCATTTTACCGGGATCATTCAGTGCGAATGTTGCCAGTTCTTTCATTTGTGTTTCGTTGGCCGTATCAAATATCAACCCTGTTTGCTGATGTGTTACAATATCCACGTTGCCCGCAATGCGGCTGCAGATGATGGGTAACTGCATGGCGCCTGCCTGTAACAACACATTGGGGAAACCTTCGCGGTGAGAAGGAAAAATAAAATAATTGGCCGTAGCCATAAAATATTCCACCTGCTGTGTCCATCGTATGTGCAGGATGTTGCTGTTGTTCTTTACCTGTTCCATGGTTGCGGCAGGCAACGGGTCCAGTTCTTCTTCGTAATCACCCACCAGCACCAGCCTTAAAGCAGGATTGTTTTGCTGCAGTGATAAAAAAACATTCACGAGTTCCACAATGCCCTTATCGGCCACCAGCCTGCCGATACAAAGCAGGTAAGTATTTTGCGGATCGTAGCCAATGCTGGCTTTTACTTCCTGCAATATATTCTGCTGCAGTACAGCCCTGTTAAAACGATTGGTATTGATACCATTGGTTGAGCCCTTGCCAATAACATGCAGTTTTTCAGGAGCAGTAAATTTATGGTCCACAATGTATTGGTACAACGAATTGCTGTTGGGCCATACCTGCTTTGCGGCACTGTAAGTCAATTTTTCTATGAATTTCAACAGGCTGAGTTTAGCTCCTTTTTCCACCATCAACGGCATACCCGCAACGGTGTGTATCCTTATTTTTACACCGCTTATTTTAGCGGCCAGCATGCCCAGCAGCCCTGCCTTGGGCGTATGACTGTGTACAATATCAGGCTTTTCTTTGCGAAAGATCTTTATTAGTTGCCAGAGGCATTTAAGGTCCTGCAGCGGCGTTATCTTTCTCGTCATGGGCACTATGATATGCCTGCATTGTTCGTTTTGGATCACCTCCTGCAATTCGGGACCGTCGGCGCTTATCATGATCACTTCAAAACCATTCTGCTGCATGAACTGCATCTGGCCCGGCAATAAATACCGCAATGCCATTGGGACTGTGGTAATGCGGATGAGTTTTTTATGAGTGGTATTTTCCTTCAATGGTTTTATTAAAGCAATGAATGTTTATTTAATTAATCTCAAAAATAAAGGCATATTATTGAAAGAAAAATTAGAATTTAAGATAAATTTGAACCTGTAACAACGCAACTATTTCTGTTAACCCGGCTTTTTAATAAACCTCATCTTCATGGGCATCTTTGAACTCGCTTTATATCCTTTTTACGTTGCGTTCTTTTATTTCGTCTTTAAAGCTGCCAGAAAAAAATATGACGATGATATATTAAAATATTATCACCGCCAGGGTTTCTGGATAAAAACACTGGTGGTATTGATATTTGCGCTTTTTAACTGGAAGTTATCCAAAGGAGATTCATTTGTATTATACCAGACAGAGGGCAAGAATATCTATGATATGATCCTCAAGAATACTTCCAATATCAAGTGGCTGCTGATGCCCGGCCATGATTTTGATGAATCATTATTAAGAGATCCCTGGAATAAAGGATACCTGATGGGCGAGGCCAATTTTATGGTGGTGCGGTTTGTAACGGTGATCTCCTTTTTTACGCTGGGAAAATACCTGCTTACCAACCTCGTTTTTTCTTTACTGGCCTTTACCGGCGCCTGGAAGCTGTTCCTGTTCTTTTATGAACAATACCCGCACTTACACCGCAAGTTTGCTATTGCAATTTTATACCTGCCTACATTCGTGTTCTGGAGCTCGGGTATTTTAAAAGACAGTATTTGTGTGGCTGCCATCGGGTGGATCACGTACTCGCTTTACCAGATATTCATCAGGCGATCGGAGGTACTAAAAAGTGTATTGCTGATACTATTGTTTGGTTACCTGTTGTGGATCATTAAACCTTATATCCTTATCTCTTATGTACCTTTCTTTATGCTGTACCTTATTTTAAAGAACGTAAGTTTTTTAAACAACAGGGCAGTAAAACTGGTGCTGGCGCCTGTACTCATTATTGGTTGCGTGGTGGCTTTTTCGCAGATCATGACCAACCTGCAGGAAGAAATGGGGCAGTATGCCATGGGCAGCATTACCAAAAATGTAAAGAACATGAATGAGGCTTATGAGAACCAGAACAGTGAAAATACCTCCATGTTCTCTTACGGAACAGAGTTTGATGGTAGTGTAACCGGTCTCGTTAAAATGGCGCCGGTCTTTATAGGTACCACTTTTTTCCGGCCTTTTTTATGGGAATCGAGAAAGGTCTCCACGCTTCTGTCTTCTTTTGAAGGTATGGCGTTGATGTATTTTACCATTATGATATTTTTTAAGGCGGGTATCAAAACGGTTTTTCAAACCCTTACCAAAAATCCGCTGGCAATGTATTGCTTCCTGTTCTCAATGATATTTGCTTTATTCGTTGGTGCTACCACGCTCAATTTCGGCAGCTTATGCCGGTACAAAATTCCCTGTATGCCCTTCTTTGTGATCGCTATTTTTTTAATTGAAGATGCCGCCAGGATAAAAAAAGAAAGCCTGCTTAATACTAAGCAGGCAGATGTGTAGTTTCCAGAGGTCAATGAGGTTAGCGGGTCTGTAGTCTTTTCACCATTGCTGATGGAGTGAAAAGCATGGCCCATATATTTTTTACAGACTGAGCAAAATTGCTGTTAAAGCTGTTCTCAGATTTTAATTTTAATTTTTCCAGTATCAAAGAAGGTGTTGCGTTAAAGTTGTTTACAAAAGCATCTGTTGCCGGCCAGAAAATAAAGGACAGTTTTTTTAATTTATTTGTTTTTTGATAAAATAGCACCACGCCTGCTAATGCAGCCAGGAAGCAACAGTAATTTACAAAAACCAATGCTTTGTTGTTGAATTTTGCCTTGTGAATGTGCAGGCGGTTGCGGATATAGAAATACATTTTCCAGGCTGATTTATAATCCCAATCCTGCTTGAATGAAAATGTAGCCGCAGGGTGATAATGAATACTGTCTGCAATGGTGCACACAGGTATATTATTTCTTTTCACGATCCTGTAGTAATATTCGGTCTCATCGCCCCACAAAAAGAATTTTGCTTTAGGCACGCCCACTCTCTCTACTATACGGCGGTTAATGAAAGTACCATTGAACGGGTGTCCAATGCCTTCAATGATATTGCCCTGTACTTCATCCAGCGATTTATGGCCGCCGGTATTCCATACAAAAGATCTTTTATCGTCTTTATTGATCACAGCGCAGTTCAGCAACTTAAGATCGTTGCATTCCACTGCCAGTAATTTTTCCAATGCATCTTCTTTAGGTGCACCATCATCATCCATACACCATATCCATTCATAGCCCTTCCTGTAGCCTGCTTCTATTGCAGTGCTGAAGCCACCGGCGCCGCCTAAATTTTTTTGATTGATCACCAGCAGATCGGGCTGTTGGGCCAGCCATTGCTCGGTGTTATCGGTACTGCCATTGTTCACAATTAAAATGGCATCGGGTTTACGGGTTTGATTACGTAAAGCAGTTATACATTCTGACAACAAAGCCACCCGGTTGTAAGTCACAACCACAGCTATTACCTTTTCCATAGGTGGAAATTTTGGTTTTTAATAGATTTGGACAAGGTTATAACGGGGCATAAAATCGATTATTGCACCACCGTTAAAAAAAATATAATTCGCTGATTTGCAACAGTTTTTATACGAAAAAACAGGACAAAAAATTAGTTATTTTACTACGTATTTATACGTTGTAAACCGACCTTTAAAGGAGCTATTAAAGGAGTTATCAGTTCTCTGTGTTGGGGAAAACAGGAGGCCTGGTTCCGGCCAAACCCGCTTGTATAAAGGCTTTGGAAAAATCGAGCGCTTCGCCTATCACATGGTGCATATCCATATAGCGGTAAGTGGCCAGGCGGCCGAGGAAAGATATTTTTTCTGTGCTACCGGCAGCTTCGCGATACTGCAGCAGCATGGTCTTATCCTGCTGTAATCTTTTGGGATAATAGGGGATATCTTGTTCAGTGGTTTCTTTACTGAATTCTTTAAAATAAACGGTCTTATCGTGTTGCTCCCAAGGGGTGAAATGTTTGTGTTCGTGTACCCTTGTATAAGGCACATTATCATCACAATAATTTATTACTGCATTGCCCTGGTGGTCGCCATCGGCAGTATGTTTTTCAAAAGTAACGGTACGGTAACCCAGTTTTCCAAATTGATAATTGAAGAAGGCATCAATAGGACCCGTATAAAAAATATGATCGTATTGCTGTAACAGCTCCTCGCTAAAATGAAATTTTTTATTCAATGTTACCGTGATCTTTGGATGATCGAGTAATTTTTCCACCAGTTCGGTATAACCATTTACGGGTATACCCTGGTAAGGATTGTTATAATAATTATCATCGTAGTTAAACCGTACGGGTAAACGCTTTAAAATAGAAGCAGGTAATTCTGAAGGTTCGCAGCCCCATTGCTTTTTTGTATAGCCGTAAAAAAAAGCTTTATAAAGATCTTTGCCTATGAATTTCATGGCCTGCTCTTCAAAAGATTGCGGTTCGTCAATGGTTTTATCTGCCTGTTCATTGATAAAATCTTTTGCTTCTGCAGGGTTAAATGATTTATTGAAGAATTGGTTAATGGTATGCAGGTTAACAGGCAGCGAGTAAATATTGCCTTTGTATTTTGCCTTTACCCTGTTAATAAAAGGTTTGAACTCCACAATGCTGTTCACAAAATCCCATATCTCTTTTTTATCGGTATTAAAAATATGTGGTCCATACTGGTGTATCATCACACCTGTTTCCTCATCTCTTTTAGTATGGCAGTTGCCGGCAATATGATCCCGTTCGTCCCAGATATCAATCACGCAATCAATATTTTTACTCAGTTGATTGGCCAGTACGGCTCCTGAAAATCCTGCGCCTGCTATTAAATATTTTTTCATCGATGAGGTTGTTATATTATCCCAGTATATTCCTGTAAATAGTTTTATATTTTTCTACTGCCGATGCCAATGAATAAAATTCCTTTGCACCTGTTCTTATCTGCTCCCGGTTAAAAACAATACCGGTATTGATATTGTCTGCCACCGCAGCGTATGCTGTTTCATTAAAATCGTGCACAATCAAGCCTGCTTTATATTGTTCCACTATCATTTCCACATCGCCCACACCGCTGTTGGTTACCAAAGGTATGCCCATTGCCATTATTTCTCCATGCTTTGTGGGCGAAGATGATTGTTTGGAATAGCAGGGTTTGATAAAGAACATAGAATAACTGCTGAGCGAAAGCAGCAGCGGCACCTGTTTGCGGGAAGCTTTTTTAGCCAGAATTTTTTCTGCAGCAATATTTTGTTTAGTCGCGGCTGCAATGATCTCTTCGTGACGATGCGGAGAAATGAACAGGAATTTAACGGCCGGGTTTTTATCACTCAGCACTTTGCAAAAGCGCATCATTTCATCGGTAAGGTACCATCCGCCAATAGAACCCAGGTAACTTACAATGACATCTGTAGCTGCAATGTTAAGTTCCTTTTGCAGTTCAACTTTTTCTTTTTCATTGATCGAAGCGGGGTCAAAAAGTTCCAGGTCGGCGCTGCAGGGTATCACCTGTAAGGGAATATTGCTGCGGTATTCCGGCCAGGTTTTAATGATCTTTTCCGCCGCATACGTAAGGCATACAATACCATCGCTATGCTCCATTTGCTCCTTTTCCTGTTTCCTGAAATATTTATATACAGCTTTGTACAATGGATTTTTTAAATTCCACATATCGCCTTCCACCCTGCTATCGGCATAAAATTCCCTTATATCATTCATGAATTTGATGCCAAATTTCTTTTTCAGCCACAGGCCTACAATTGCGGGTACGCCTGCCCGTGTGTGCACCATATCAAGCCCGTATTTTTTATGGATATTTTTCGCTTCTTTCCGCAGTTTCATAATATCCATTACGGTAGAGAGTACAGGCGGGTTCTTGGTATATTTAATAGGTACCCAGGTAATATTGTAAGGCGCCAGCAGGTTTTGTACCAATGATTCGTTGGCAGCAAAAGCAGCAGGTTTTTCGCAGCTTAATAAAAAAATGTGATAACCATCCGCTGTTAATCCCTGTAAATAAGGGATCACCTGGCTCTGCCCCAGCGGATCGGTCATTCCATCATAAGAAATGAAGAGTATATTTTTAGTTTTGGCCAGTGTAATAAACTTATAAGGTTAGCAAATGTGATTGATCGAAAACTGCTTATTTAAATATATACCTTAGGTAGTGTTTTGCAATAAAAACAAACCTGTATTTGAACGAATGCAGTGCGATATATCTTTTCCTGATGACCTCGTTATTTTGAAGCGGTATTTTGGTAACCGGTATTTCGGCAGCCAGTGCATTATCGTCTATTTTAAAACGGTCATCTGGTTCACAGTTGGTACCGCTGCCATCGTGCCCGATATTGGAGACCAATGATTTTTTCGGGTACAAACATAAACCATCATTTAAAAAAACGGTAGAGTGCCAGATAGCATTCCAGCTTCTTAATTTACCCTGTGCCACAGCCTTTAATCCCCAGTAAAACTCAAAAGTATTATCCATATTGAGTCTTTTGATATTGCCCTTTTTCTTTGCCGCTTCCCTTACAGCCATCGGGTCGAGTTTGAATTTATCCCAGGCCCGTTTCCAGGTTGCCCAGCCCCACGTGGTAGTGTGATAAAAGAAATAAGTAGGCTCATCAATATCATAAGCTTTCAGGTCGGGGCGGGAAAAAGCGGCCACATGCATTACCTGTGGATTATCTTCATAAAAATTCAGCGCATCATTCATGTATTGTAAAAAGCCCGGAGATAATATACCATCATCTTCCATGGCAATTACTTTTCCAAACTGGTTCACCATTTTTGTAACCCCCTCCACATTCGATTTTATCAATCCTTTATTTGCTTCCGCAGCTGTTATGTGTACTTCTTTACACCACTGCTTTTCAGCAGCTACTTTTTTTACTGCTTCAATTGCCGCCCTGGTTTCAGCAGTTGCATCTGGCTTGGGCCCGTCGATATAAATAAATAAAGAAGATTCACTGGCAAGTTTGTTCCTGCTGAGTGATTCCAGCACCTGGCGTGTATGATCGGGCCGGTTGTAAGCAAAAAAAACGATGGGGGCTAAGGTTGATTTCATGTGTTGAGAGGATAATAGGTTTTATGTTGTGACCGCTGCCGGTATTTTCTTTTTAAATTTTTCTGCCACTAGTTTGCGGATAAAAAGGCAAACAAGTAATGTAAAGATGCAGGTATTAATGAGACTCGCCAATGCATCTCCCAAAATCATAAAATTCTTTACCATCAGCGTATTCACTATTACAGAAACTACAACAGAGATCGCTGCCACAGTAAATATCTTTTTCTTGGCTTTGTAATATAATAAAAAAAGAAAGAAATAATTATTCAGTTGCCAGATGAAGGAAGAAAGACTTACCAGTAAAAAAAGATGTATGCCCGGTAAGTATATTTTATTGATAACATAGTAATATAAAAAGAGTACAAATAAAATGCAGGGCACACCCACCGCGATCAGCATTTTAAAATAATGGAAGAATTCTCTTTTTAAAGATTCGATAGTAGCGCTGCCATCGCTGATAGATTTATATACTTTAGGCTGCACATATAAAAAAATGCTTTGTCCCAGGTAACCTACCAGCGTGCCAAACACACATGCAATAGCATATATACCCAACTCGCGGGTATCTACCTTAAAATAAGCCAGGAAAAGTTTGTTGGTGGTGCCCAGCATAAATACGCAGAGCTGAAAGGTAATAACCGGTATGCCGAATTTTATCTCATCGATAATATGCTGTACTGTTAGTGAGAATTGCAGGTAACCGTTTTTGGCGTAATAAAAAAAACCGACCAGGTTACTTACGATCAATGATATGGCAATGCCCCATACCCTTCCTTCCCATCCTTTTAAAAAGAAAACGATCAGCACAACCGACACACTGTACTCAATAAGCGCTTTGCCGATACCAAAATTGCGAAAACGGTTTACTTCGTTGCGGTTGCGTACCAATGCAAACAATTGCTCACTGGCGAAGATCAAAAATGCAAGAAAAGGTATGATGTAAACAAATGAAGGTGGTAGCTGAAATCTTTGCTGTAATGGTTCCCTGAATAAAAATAAAACAGCGGTACCGATCAGTGTAAGTAAAAAAGAAATGATGAAGTTGGAAGTAAAGCTTCTGCTGAATTCTTCTTTTGATTTTTTAAAAAAATCTGCACCTGCTGATTGTATCATTCCCAGCGAAACAAAGGGGCCCATGAGCATCAGGTTACTGGAAAAAAGGCTCAGAATACCGTTATCTTCTGGTTTTAAAAACCGGGGATCGGTAAAAACAGGCACCAACAGCAGTGATATGCCTTTGGAAAAAAAATTGGTGAAAATGTAAGTGGCTACTGACTTATAAGCAGGATTTTTAGTTGCAGTCTTTACCAGGTTTATAATTGCAGCCATGTGTTTTAGTTATTGTTCATCCACTTGTCGTACCACATCTGGAACATAAGGAAAAACCAGATTTTCTCTGCTTTCTCTTTCTTACCCATATAAAATGAGGTGCGCATTTTTTGTACTTCTTCGTTGTTAAATATGCCTTGCTTTTGCACAAAGCTTTCATCAAAATAGGCATTTACAAATGGCTTTAGCTCATTCTCCAACCAATGACTTATGGGAATTCCAAAACCTTTTTTAGGCCTGTCCATCATTTCTTTTGGAATGTATTTATGCACAATTTCTTTGATAATAAACTTTTTGCTGCCGTTGTTATATTTATATTCCATTGGTAATTTTGCAGCCCATTCTATAATCCGATGATCGAGAAATGGCTCCCTACCTTCAAGGCTAACACTCATTGTGGCCCTATCTACCTTTTGAAGGATATCATCCAAAAGGTAGGTTTGATAGTCTATTGCCATCATATAATTGATAAGGGAATAGTATTCTTCCTTTAACTCCGTACTTTCAAAAGCTGTAACCAGTTTACCCACAGGTTTTTGAAACAGCTGCGAAACATCTTTAAAACTAAAATGTTCAGTAAGATTGAGGAAAATATTTTTTTTATCTGAATTTTGTAATATGGATTTTACTTTTTCATAACGGCTATGAAAAAGGTACTTGGTTTTAAAAAATGGTATACTATCTGCAGGTACAGCATCCATGAGTACTGCAGCCGACTTGCGCATAAAACCAGGTATATTTTTTATCTTATTCCCATATTTCATTACGTAATCATACCTGTTATATCCAGCAAATATTTCATCCCCTCCGTCGGCTGATAAAGCCACTGTCACTTTTTCCCTTGCGATTCGGCTTACCAGCGTAGTTGGTATCGCACTGCTGTCAGCAAATGGTTCGTCATAAAAAAATGGCAGCATAGGCACAATTTCCAACGCCTCTTTTTCTGTACAATAATATTCAGTATGGTCAGTACCCAGGTGTTTTGCAGTTTCTTTCGCAAAAGGAGCTTCGTTCAAACCATCATCTGCAACCCCTATTGTAAATGTTTTTATTTTTTGCGTATTATTGGCCTGAAGTAATGCTGTTACGCAAGTACTATCGTATCCACCACTTAAAAACACACCAACAGGTACATCACTTACCATCCTATATTGAAAAGCACTTATAAGCAATTTTTCAGTTTCGGTAATTGCATCAGGCAGATCTATTTTTAGAGGATCAGTATTATAAGCATCATATACGTTCCAGTATTGGCTACTAGCAAGCTCTTTATTTTGAAGGCTTAATTCTATAAAGTGCCCCGGATCAAGTTTTCGTATATTTTTAAAAATACAGTGAGGTGTAGGGATATAGCCATATTGCATATACATAGCTACAGCATCAGTATTTATTTCTTTTACAAAATCAGGATGCTGCATAATTGCTTTTAGTTCTGAAGAAAATAAAAACACCCCATCCTTATAATAATAGAATAGAGGCTTTACGCCTGCCCTGTCCCTGCAGGCAAATATTTTATGATTGGCTTCGTCATAAATAGCAAATGCAAACATGCCGATGAACTGCTGTAACGCAGCACTGCCCCATTCTGCATAAGCATGTAATATTACTTCTGTATCGCTGTGGCTTTGGAATTGATGCCCTTTTGCTTCGAGTGTTTTTTTAATTTCTGCATAATTGTATACTTCACCGTTGAAGGTAATATGCAGGTGCTTATAGTTCATGGGCTGCTTACCGCCTTCGGTAAGATCGATGATGCTGAGGCGTAAATGACCCAGGCCAACAGTAGCCGAATCATCATTATATATTTCATAACCTTCTCCATCAGGGCCACGGTGTGCCATGATGCGGTTCATTTTTTCGAGTGTTTCTCTTGGGGTCTTTTTATTAAAATCTACAAAACCTGAAATGCCGCACATGTTATAGTGATTTTATGGTATGATGGCAAAGGTAAGTATATGTGCTTAAAAACCTTTAAACACGCCTATGCTACCGCAGTGCCCAATGCTTCTGTATAAATTTTACGCAGGCCGGTTACATGCTGGGGTAAAGTAAAATACTGGAGTGCCCGTTGCCTTCCTTTTTCGGCCATGGCCTTTAATTCCTCCGGGGATTTCTGGCTGAAGTTAACCAGTTTGGCCGGCAGGTCATTTTCGTCGGAGAGCGAGAAGTAGGCGGCCGTGTCTTCTCCCTGTTCCCTGAAGGAAGCTATATCACTCAGCAGTAAAGGCATACCCGTAGCCATCGCCTCCAGCACGCTCAACGAAAAGCCTTCGTAAGAAGAGGACATTAAATACAGATCGTATTGCGGTATGATCTCTTCTATATTGGAAACCTCTCCTTTCAGGATCACTTTTGCACCTGTGGCCTCTATCTGTTGCTGAATTTCCTGCTGCATATTGCCTACGCCATAAATATGCAGTTCAATGTTCTTATCTTTTATCTTTTCGAATGCTTTAACTGCCCACAGGTAATTTTTCTGCAGCCTTAAAGCGCCTACCGAAACTACCCGGAAAGTTTTTGTTTCGGCAGCAGGTTTTGTATTACCTGTACCAAAACGGTTCACATCCACAAAAGTGTATAGCGTATGTGCATGGTAAGGTTTTAAATGTAAAAAGGAAAAATATTCGTTGGTGGCGCCTCTTGCAACACCTATGATCGTGCTCTTCCTTAATTTATAAGTAAGCTTATCTAAAAAGCGTACATGCCAGTTCTTGTATTCAATAGAAGTGGTGATAAAAGCATGTATTGTAGTTACGATGGGATATTTACGGGGCACCGATAGCCTTGCAATTACAGTAGGCCAAAAAAGATGCGTATGTATAATGGCCGGGTCTTCTTTTTTTACCAGCTTACGGAACTTAAAGATCGCAAGCGGCAAAGCAAATAAAGAAGAAAGATTGAGGCAGATCAGTTTACTGCATTGCAGTTCGCTGCCCCAGTGGTTCATGGGGAAAAGTGTTACCACCACGTGATCGTATTCAGGTAATTCTTTTATTACCCTTACCACCATGGTTTCGGCGCCACCACGGCCCAAGTTAAAAATAAAGTGAATGATCTTTTTTCTCATAATCGTTACCGGGTTATTATTCGTTAGGGTGAACAATAAAACAATAGCGCAGTTGCAAGAACTGGTATTATTTTTTAATCCCTTTAACTACATAAGAGGTGGAGTTATCAAAACGGATCACACCGCCCCAAACTTTTTCCATACCGCTCTGTTCAAACCATTTTTTTACGGTGGATACTTTTTGTGGCTGATCGTATTGCGGGCTGAACATATCGAAAGTGTCTAGCACACACCATTCCCTTAATTCCTGTTTGGTTAACCCTTCAGGCAAGGTTCCTTTAATATCGCAGATGGGAATAAAACGGTTCACGAATTTACCGATACCGATCTTATTGAAGAAAGTAGTGGCTGCAATCATCCAATCTACATTCTTTTCTATTTTACGCAACAGTTTTTCGTTGCTCCATTTTTTGGTGATAGGCCTGAAGATGTATTTGGCCTGTACCTTGGTCCACCAGCCATTTACACAATAAAAATCCACCACCACTTCTGCACCCGGCTTTGCCATTTCTATCAATGACTGCACGGTTTTTTGTACATCTGGTGTGTGCTGTATCACGCCCAGGCAAAACACTTTGTCAAACTGTCCTTTATCAAAGGGCATTTCGTACACACTTGCCTGGAACAACTGCAGCCTGTTTTGATGATGTCCGTTATTTTTAAAGTTGGCTTCTACAGCATTGCTGTAATCCACACTGTATAAATTAGCTTTTGTATAATCCAGTACAATCTGGGAGAACCTGCCGGCGCCACTGCCCACTTCCAGGATATTTTTATCTTCCAGGTTTTCCTTATCCCAACCGGTTACTGCAAAAAAACGGGTAAAGCTCAGCTTCGAGTTTTTTTGTTCCCGGTCTATCTGCGTAGCGGCAAACTTGTTCCACTGGTAGCCAAAGTTCTGGGTATAGTTGTCATCCTGCACTATACGGTAAGCGCCACCTTTGTAAGGAAAAAGGGTTGAAAGATTGTCTAAAAGGCCGTTGGCCGATTTTTGGAGTGGGGTTTTAGTAAACGGGTTTACTAATGAAATGGCTTGGTTCATGTGTATTGGATTGCTTGGTTTTAGAAAATATCTGAATTATAACGGCACTGTGATCTATTTATTGTGTCGGCCTTAAGATATTATCATTTTTTATAACATTCCAAAGCCTGCTTACCTGATTTTTGCAGGCTGGTATTATATTTAACCCATTTAAAATAAAACAATTAATTTCACGCCAACTACTATTCCGGCTGTTTAAATTTTAATGGATATTACAAGCAATAATAAGGGTGTATTTGTCATTTCCCTGGATTTTGAATTACTCTGGGGGGTATGGGATGTTACCACCAAGGAGAAATATGGGCAGCATATTTTGGGGGTAAAGCAGGTCATTCCGGGGCTTATCGACCTGTTTAAACGCTATGATTTTAAAGCCACTTTTGCCACTGTAGGTTTTTTATTTGCCAAAAACAGGGAGGAATTAATGGCCAGCCTGCCTGCGGTAAAACCCGCTTACAGCAACAGTAATTACAATGTTTACGAAAAAGAACTGCCCTTGGTGGGCCGGGACGAAACCGATGACGCCTATCACTATGGTTATTCTCTTTTTCGCCAGTTGTTAGATACTCAGCACGAAATAGGCACCCATACTTTTTGCCATTATTATTGCCTGGAAGAAGGACAAAGCGCCGAAGAATTTGAAGCTGACGTGAGGGCGGCAAAAAAGATAGCGCTTGATAATAACATACAGCTTTACAGTATTGTGTTTCCGCGTAACCAGGTGAATGAAGATTATCTTCCTGTATTACAGGATAATGGTATCCCTGTTTACCGGGGCAACCCTACTTCGTGGATATATAAGCCCCGGAAATTTGCTGCTGAATTACCTTTTATAAGGCTGTGCCGCCTGTTGGATACTTACCTGCCTGTTTCGGGTTATAATACACATATAATAGCCAAAGAGGAAGGATTGCCTGTAAACGTACCTGCCAGCCGTTTTTTAAAACCTTATAATAAAAGCCTTGCCTGGCTGGAAAAACTGAAGTTGAAAAGGATCATGAATGAAATGACAAGGGCGGCGCAGAAAAATGAGCTATATCATTTGTGGTGGCATCCCCACAATTTTGGTGTGAACATTGCAGAAAATATGAACAATCTTACTATCATACTGGATCATTATAAACAACTGCAGCAAAAGTATGGTTTTGTTAACCTTACTATGAAGGAAGCTGCGGGTTTATAGCCCTTGATTGTTGTACCTTTGCACCTGCAAATAATTATATTCCCTGTTCCCCCATGCAAAATAAAAAAATCGTTTTTCTTGCATCCGATTGCGAATCTTCCCGGTGGGTGTATAATGCCATTATAAAAGATTTTATTATTTCCGCAGCCATCATCGAGCAGCCCATTTCCAAAAAAACTTTATTCAAGGGCCGCATTAAGAGGATCGGTTTTTTTAAAGTGATGGGGCAGGTCATGTTTTCAGTTTTGATAGTACCTTTTTTAAGAAAAAAAGCCCGCAACCGGAAAAATGAATTGATAGCGCAATACCAGTTGAACGATGCGCCTTTTGATAATAACTCCACACACCATGTCAGTTCCGTTAATGATACTGCCTGCAAACAATTACTGGAGCAGCTACAGCCTGATATTGTTGTGGTGAATGGCACCCGTATCATCAGCAAAAAGATATTACAATGCACCAATGCCGTTTTTATCAATATGCATGTGGGCATTACGCCCTGGTACCGGGGCAGCCATGGCGGTTACTGGGCCCTGTATAATAATGATGCTGAAAATTTCGGTACTACCATACACTTTGTGGATGTTGGGGTAGATACCGGTGTAGTGTTAAAACACGTATTCTCCAAGCCATTCCTTGGTGATAATTTTACAACTTACCCGGTTTTACAGGTTGCTACAGGAATTACGGCTCTTAAAGAAGTTTTACAGCAGGTAGTGGAAAATAACTATACTGTTTTAACTAATGACACAAAAGGTAAAATGTATTACCAGCCAACAGTTTGGCAGTACATACTTGGTAAGCCGCATTAATAGCTTTTAAAACAAGTTTTTTAAAGCCATTTAAACCCAATAGTTTTGTGTATATATAATTAAGTTCAATTCTCAGCGGAACATGCAGTAAATTAAAATGTACAATCTTTGAATGTGTACGCTGTGAGTTTTTAAAATTGTTTATGAAGTATATCTCTATTATTGATTACCTTTTATTGCCTATATATATATCACTTTTCTTCCTGATAATAAAGGCAAAAAAAAGTAAATACAGAGAGGTGGGGCTTGATAAATTTTTTGTTACTGCTTTTTTTCTGCATATGATTGGTGCTGTATTGTATGCAATGGTGATTCAATATTATTATGGTTATGGTGATTCCCTAGGGTTTTTTAGAGGCAGCACTTTTATCACTGATCTTACCAAGGAGGAATTTACGCTAAAATATTTTTTTTACCCTGCCAAAAAGCTATCAGACCTGTTTTTGAGTTCTGAAACTGGGGATAATGTAATTGGTTCTATAATTAGTAATGATTCGAACCTGATGGTGATAAAGATTAGTGCAGCGTTTTCACTTCTTTGCTTTAATAAGTATCTTATCATTAGCATTTTTTTTGGTTTTTTTTCATTCATTGGTTTGTGGAATCTCTTTCTTTGCTTTAATGATGCATTACAAGACAAAGCACAAAAAATACTTGCATTTACAATATTATATACACCCTCTATCTGGTTTTGGGGAAGTGGTTTAATGAAAGATTCTATTTGTATTGGTTGTCTGGGATTGCTGATGAATATTTTTTATGGCTTTTTCATCAGAAAAAAAATAAAGCCGGGTAATTTTATTTATGCCGCCATTAGTTTATACCTGTTGATAGTTATTAAAAGTTACATCGCAGCCACATTCCTCTTAAGTTTTTTAGTTTTCTTTATAAGCCATTTTATAAAAAGCCGGAAAAATATAATTGAAAAATGGGTTTATTTTATATTAATAACCATAGGTGGCATGATTATTCTTAATTTAGTGGTTTCTGAATACCTGAAAAGTATTTTGGAGGACTCTCAAACCACTATTGACTCCTTTAAAAATGCTTACGAAAATTTAGATGCAATGGGAGATGCGGGTAGCGGATTTTCAAATATGAAGGATATTGATTTTACACCAACAAGCATCTTGCTAAGAAGCCCCGGAGTAGTATTTACTGTTTTATTCAGGCCGTTTATTTGGGAAATTAAGAACCTGATGATGTTGTTTTCAAGCCTCGAATCGCTCGTGGCTTTATTTGCGCTGATATTTCTTTTATTTAAGTTACGTTTTTTAAAATTTTTCAGCTACATCTTTGAAGACCCTATACTTTTATTTTCGCTGATCTTTATTGTTATACTTAGTGCTATAATCGGATTCAGCACATTTAACTTTGGTACAATGGTGCGCTACAGGATACCTGTTCTGCCGTTTTATGCATTTTTACTAACCAGTATTTTCACCAGGTACAGAGAACAAAAACTACTGCTTGTTAAACCCAATTGACCTGTACCACTCCACTGTTTCTTTTAGCATTCTGCCAGTATTAAAATAGGTTTGATATTTATGAAAAGCGTTGTTGACAATACGCTCTCTTTCTGCAGTATTTTCCAGCAAATAAATAACCTTTTCAGCCAGTGATTTACTATCAAAAGCTGGCACCAGTATCCCAGTTTCATTGTGTGTAATTATTTCATTGCAGGCTTTTACATCAAATGCAACAACAGGCACTTTTAATGCAAACGACTCAATATATACTAATCCAAATGGTTCAAATAAGGAAGGCAGAATAATAATTTCTGACTGAATAAGGTAATTAGCAGGCTTTGATTGAAAACCAAGGAACTCAATATATTTGGTTATACCCAGTTTGTTAGCCACTCTTTGCAAATTTTCTTTTTCGGTACCATTGCCCAATATAAGTAACTTTACTTTCGGGAATTTTTTAATTATTTCGGGCATTGCTTTAAAAAAATAAATATGCCCCTTTATTTCTTCTATCCGGCCAAGCATTATCAATTGTTGAGAAACTTTTGGTTGTTCGGCAGCAGGCTTGTCTATCCTAATTCCATGATGTATGAATGGCATTTTCTTTTTGGTAAAACCCAGTGCCTGGTACAATTCCGCCATTGCGTTTGAAATTGTAATTTGATAATCTATTCTTGAATTTATAAAACGGGAAATAAAATAATACAGGTTATATTGAATTTTCCATGGAGGAGTAATATTCTTTTTAAAATAACTTTCCTGGTAGCCATGTTTAGTTGAAATAATGAGTATCTTTTTTTTGAAAAACATTTTCACTAAAACAGCAATCGCATCTGCTTTAAAAAGATGCGCATGTATATAATCAACCCCTGCATCGCTTGCATATACAGCAATTCGCTTTGCAGTTGATAGCAGGTTGCTCGTTTTTGCGGCAAGCAACTGCGTATTTACTCCATGCTGGATCAATTCTTCGCAAAAAGGATGAAATTTGTATTGGTCTGCTTCTGGTGTTACACAAATAAGCTCACAGTTTATTCCAGAATTTTTAAGACCGGGTAAAAGATCCAACAGGTATTTTTCTGCTCCGGCTACCTGCTTTGAATATATAAGATGCAAAACTTTCATTACAAAGAGTTCGTTTTAAATAATACGGTGTTTTATTCACTCTTATTTTCTGAATAGTACCAGTGAACAAACCTCTTAATACCGTCATTAATATCTATCCTGGGGTTATAATTGATCAGTTTATTTGCTGATGTTATATCGGCATAGGTTATTTCTACATCGCCGGGCTGCATTTCTTCGTATACAACATTTTCTTTTTTATCCATTTCTTTATAAATAATTGAAACAAGTTCTTTCAATGTAACTGGCCTGTTATTACCAAGATTCAATGTTTCATATAAGTTACTATTATTTAAACAATAGGTTAACGCATTGATTATGCCTGTTACTGTATCATCAATAAAAGTATAATCCCTGGCAGTTTTTCCATCCCCAAAAAGGTGTAGGGGTTCGTCTTTTGAAATTTTATGAACAAATTTATGAATGGCAAGATCGGGCCTTTGCCTGGGGCCATATACCGTAAAAAAGCGCAGGTTAATTATGTCTTTTTTGTACAGGTGATGAAAAGTATAATTCATCAGTTCGCAAGCCTTTTTTGTAAACGCATAAGGTGAGATAGGGTTATCAACATTGTCTGTTTCGCTGAATGGAGTTTTAATGTTATTACCATATACTGATGATGAAGATGCGAAAACCATTTTATGGATATCTTGGCTCTTCATAAAATCATGTACCTGCTGAGTGCCGGTTATATTGCATCGAATATAGCCTTCCGGGTCATCAATGCTGGGCCTTACCCCGGCCTTTGCAGCCAGGTGGATGACCGCATCGATATTTTTTTCTTTTACCTGGCCAAGTCCATCGCAAATATCGGCTTCATAAAACACGAAATTATGATGGGAGATAAAAGATTCCATGTTTTTTTCTTTAACCGATCTTTCGTAAAACAGGTCAAAATTATCAACGCCAATCACTCTAAAACCTTTAGCTAATAATAAGCTGCAAACATGGCTTCCGATAAAGCCAGCACATCCTGTAACCAATATTGTATTCATATAAGTAAATTCATTTTTTTTGACACGGCACTATTCTTCAAATACCGTTTTATATTGTTGAAACATACGCTTACTACTATAATTATCCTGGGCAAAATCATAAGCCCGAACCGAGATCTCGGACGCCTTGCCCGGATTATTGATAAGCGATAGAATAGCATCAGCCATTGCAATTGCATTTTCTGGGGGTATTAGCAATCCAGTTTCATTATCTTTTATCATATTGTTAACTCCTAAAACATCAGATGCAACTACCGGTTTTTTACAAGCCATAACCTGCATTATTGCAGTACTCATAGTTTCGCCGAGGGTAGCGTGCACATAAATATTCAGTGAATTAATGAAGGCCGGTAATGCTTTTTCTTCCAGCATACCAAGAAAGGTTACCTGCTTTTCTATTCCTTCATTTTCAGCCTGCGTTTCAAGTGCCTGTCTGCAATCGCCATCTCCTGCAATTATTAACTGCATAGGCTTTCCTGTTATATTTTTATCAAGTACTATTTTAAAGGCCTTTAATAAAGTTTTATGATCTTTAATAGCAATAAGCCGGCTTTGCATACCCACCACTATACTATTATTTTCCTGCGAAGTTGTTGGATGGTATATTTTAAAATCGATACCATTGGGTATTACTTTTGTTCGTTTATGAGAATAAAAGAAGCGTAATTTTTTTTGTATAGTATCATTATACTCATTACTTAGAAAAACCACCTTTGTTGCAAATAAAAGTGCGAATGATAACCCTAGCCATTCCTGCTTTGTTTTAAGATGATTAGCCTGTGTTTCCCGTACAATTATTTTCATCTTTTTAGAAGTTGTAGCTGTAGCCCATTTTGCCGGGAATATATATGCACTGGAGTGTAAAAAGATTATATCCGGCTTAGTTTTTTTAATAATATCCTTAATTTTTTTATACGCAGCTATATCTATCCCCGGTTTTTTCTTTACAAAATACCAAGGTATATTTTTTTCCGTTGCCTTTTCTATATATAAATTTCGAACGTCTTCTACACCAAAAAAAATTACTTCATATTCAAAATGCCTTGTTTCATCTGCATCAACCATCGAAAAAAAAACATTTCCATGCCCCCCAAGACCCGAGTAAGCCACATGTAAGACTTTTATCATCCTTTATATTATTATCTGAAAAATGAGTTTAATTTTTTGATCAAAGGTTTTTCTACTTTTTTGTAAACCACTATACCTAGTATACTAACAATGATCAGAAGAGCCAAGCTTAAAGTCTGCAATATAAATGTACTTGAAAAATTTAACCTGACAACTACTTTATAAAATGCAGCTACCACAGGCAGATGAATCAAATAAATTGAATAAGAGGCATTGCCCAGGTCAACGAATATCTTAGCAATATTAACTTTCTTTGTTAGCTCCCATTTTACCAGCGAGAGTATCACTAAAAAAGAAGGCACTCCAAAAAATAAAACTCTTTCAGTGCCATTCTTTGTCATTCCGGAAAAATATCCCATATTGGCAGCTCCGGCTAAAAAAAGCAGCAGCCCTGTTATTAAAAAAGGATATATCCATTTTGAAGGAAAGCGATGCACTATTAAGGCTACTAGTACCCCTAAAAAAAACTCCATATTCATAGGAAATAGTAGCAAGGCGACAAAACTGTTCATGCTGGCTAAATCAAATAAATTCAGAACTCCCGATACTATCAACACTAAAGAGTAGGCTACCATCAGGTACAGCGTTATTTTTTTATAAGGTATTAAAACCGCTACTGAAAAAAGTAAGTAAAAAAAGAGTTCATTGGTTAAAGACCAGCTTACGCCATTTATCATGATATGGTTAGGGAACAGTAAGTAAGTGCTGCAAATATTGGTAAATGTAAGATCAAAGTGTGTTTTATAAAAAGAGAAAAAAATAATTTGTATAAGCAGGAAAATACTAATTGTAATCCAGTATATGGGGAATATCCGTATTATCCTTCTTTTAATAAAAGTAAGGAAGGCTCCGGATTTTGCGATATTTCCTGCACTGGAATAAGTAATAATAAACCCACTCAGTACAAAAAAAATGTCTACCCCACTTCCTCCAAACTTAAAGATATTGAAGAGGAAGGCACCAGGAAGGTTTTCAGAATAATTGATCGTAATATGCAACAGCACCACTAACAAACTGGCTATACCCCTCAACATTTGAATAAGTTGCAGATTTTTATGCTGTGTGTCTATCATTCGTGGATATGCTTGACTGAATTTACACTGTCATTGTATAAAAGGCAGAACAGAGATTTAGGCCTCTTTAGTTAAAACCATTAGTGAAAAACCACCGAGAGTTTTAACAGTAAAGTCGGGTTTTATTTTAAACCCTATGCGGCGCAAAAAATTCATAAACCTGGTAAATAAGGAGATATTTTTATTATGTACTTCCAGGGCAGTTTTGGTATAAAACCAATCAATTACTTCCTGCCCTGAGTCTTTTAGAGTTGCCAAAGCAGTAAACTGGTTATAGTAATGAATATGGCCCCCAGGCTTTCTTACATGTTTGAAGTTATTTATTAGGATAGAGTATACCGACATATCTAAAGGGATATGATATATTTTGTAAGTAGCTTTTTGGCCGGCTTTCTTTATAAAACCTAAATAATCATCCACGTGTTCAAATACATCAATCATTAGTAACAAATCATACTTATTAGAAGTCTGCAGCAGGTCTTCCTGGTAAAAAACCAATCTTTCTTTTTGTCGTTCCAGGCACAGCTTGAAGGCATCGGGAGCAATTTCATATCCTGAAAATTCAATTGATTTGTCGTTTATTCTTCCGTGTAACTGATTCAGTATTTCCCCTGCCCCACAGCCAATTTCAACAACAGTTTTTGGCTGCAGTTTATTCCTCTCTAGCATTTTCAATATTTGCGTGGCTTTCCAGGCCGAATCTTCAATATGCCAGGTTGGGTTAATATTCAGGTACTCACTATTGGTTGCTGTAAATGCTGTATTCGACATTTTGATGATTTTATTTTTTAAACAAATATAGTCTTTGCATTCTCAAGCTGATGACTTATTAGTTGTTCATGATTAAAAAACTCTACTTGGGGCAGTTGCTTTAAATACCGCATCCAGTTTAGGGTATATTCATAATCCAGGCAATAATCATGACTGTTTAAAACTCCTGTAATACAGGGATAATCTTTATCTAAAAGCGTATTCATAAACCTTGTTGCATCATAAGGGAAGGGCGTATCAAGTCCGCAATGAAGATTTTGGATATGCAGCAGTTTTTTATCATTAAGGGATGTATAAAAAGATTCTCCATACTTTATCCCGTTTTTTTTCGTCATTTCAATTGTAAACGGGTTCCATAAATTGGGAGATTTGGAGATCGTATAATCATACATAATGTTATTGGCCAAAAGTAATTCAATAATATCTTTGTTGATAAACCACCAGCCGCCTGAATAGGTATTGTTGTGCGATACATTGTTTTCCTTGAACCAGTTTATCTGATCAGTAAATTGTTTATACAACACATCATAATTGTACTTATCATTATCCTTTCGAATGCAATAATCATTGTTCTCAAATTTTTCCGGATCATGCCAAAAGTGCCCGTGAAAGCCAATGTGTGCAACCTCGCTAAGTTCCTGCATACGGTTGATATACTCCTGGTTAGTGCAATTAAACAGCCGCATCCCCTTTTCCACTCTTTTGTTTGGAGGCGTCATCGTAACGCAAATACACTTTGTTCCGGTTATGGCAATATATTCTTTACAAAACCGTATAAGTGTGTTATGTATTGCAGGATTAAATATTTCTTCCGTATGAAAAACAAAGCCAAGTTTGAGTGTGATCTCCTTTGGGAATTTTGCAGGATTAAAATAATAGTATGTACTTTTTAATAGATTTTTAAGCCCCATTTTCTTTTTATTATTTTCCTCTTCAGTTTATTTTAAACTTGTGAAATGTTTGCAAAGTTACTATAACTTTATTTACGCTGTATTTTAAAGGTATTTTCCTTATAGAATTCTCCATTTTTTTCCGGTCGATTGAATTGTAACTGAACTTCCTGCACTCAAAGTTTGCTGCGCCTGGTCGTTAACAGAATTACCGATTGTCTGCCGGTTTGAAGAGATGATTGTAATTTTACCCAACCCGCTATTTACTATTACATACATCCGCCCAATTATACCTTCTGCTGAAGGTAAAATTACTGAAAACGAATTTTGTGTACAATCAATAGTGTAATCGTTTTCGCCTATAGAATAATTAGCGGTTACAGCTATATATGCAGTAGCAAAGGATCCATTTACCTGTAATGCAGATGCAGGATTTGTTGTGCCAATACCCACCCTGTTACTCAAAAGATTGTTTCCATAAATGTTAGCCCATCTTTGAGTTGTTTTGCCCAAATCCATCATATTATCTCCTCTATAAGGATAAAAAGATTTGCCGGATGCAGCAGTAGTATAATTACCATTAGAAATCATCAGCATTAATGAATCGTAGTAAGTAACGCCTCCGTAGTTGCTGTTGGTATTGGCCATCCTTAATTCAGTAAATATGGATGGGGATGTTAGCCTCATTAATTGATGGTTAGTGCCGGTAGCGCTTATAGAAAAGGTTGATGGGCTTTCGCCCACCCCTAATTTATCTACCTGGGTACCTGCCTTATCGCTGCCGTAAATTATGTAAGTTCCATTTAAAACCCGCACTAAAATACCTCCCATTACTTCTGAACCAATATCTCCTCCCTCGTAAGACGACCTGTTATTTAGTATTACAGGGGGCTGAAAACTCTCCGTATAGCAATGATCAAATCTGCTGTAGGCATTGGGATTAGCAATAATTGCAACTCCACCGCTCCAGTATTTTTTTGAAGGCTCCCAGGAAACAGCCCCGCCTACAGGAGCAATTTTATACCAATAAGCTGGATTTTGATCAGGCCTTTTACCCGTATTATTTAATTTATCAACAGGAGCGTAATAGTTATTGTTATACGTTACCACCACGCCGCCCTGTTTTCCGTTATTGCTGAAATGACAATTCCTGTATAAATTACCCAACAAACCATTATCGTATACTCCCCATCGTTTATTGTTTACAAACGAACAATTATTGATATCTATCACATTAGCATCGCACCCTTCAATAGATAGTCCATTCATACAATTGTAAGTCTGTACTCCTTCAAGTATACTTTGATCTGCATTCCCCTCAATCCGGCTTCCTGGTGTAGCACAGGCTGCAATATGCACTCCATCTCCTGCTATATTGTAAGCATAAATATTGTGTAAGTAGGTAAATACTCCTGTTTCTATAGCATGTGCGGTAGAATCAATTTCACCTTGAATTGTTTCCTGCTGAATAAATAAATTCTCCAGACTTATATGTGTAGCTACAGAAGATTGCAAACTAAAACCCTTTGTATTAGGAGGAAAAAGCAATACCGTTTTAGGATTATTGGCAGTTCCATCTCCCACAATCTTTATGTCTTTATCAAGTGTAATAGTAGATAAGAAGTAGTACTGTTTATAATCGCTGTTTACATACGGAATATATACTGTATTAAATTGTTTATGGGCATACACGTATTTTACTGCTGCCATAAATTTCGTATAACTATCATTTACTTGTTTAGACAGGCCTACAACATAAGGACGTATACCATACCATTGTACATTGACCACATTGTTATCTGCTTTTCTTATCCATTTCCTGTTAAGGCCATCCTTAAATATCATACCATTATCCACGCTGTCTGGCCCGTTATATAAAGAAAACTGCCCACCCCTTAAATTATTTTGTATAAAAATTGAAGTGGCAGATTTAACAGAGAATGTTGCAAGATCAGTAACATCAGCAATTATATTTTGAGCATTGGGCAACTCATTTTGAGACCTTGCTAAAAAAAAACACCCCTGTAAAATAACAGATATTATCAAAATTTTCATACCCAAAATTTATAGATGGGAGATTTTATTGATTTAGTCCTTTAAAACAACACGATCATTTGTGCTTTTCATTAAAATCCCCGGCTTTTCAGGGAGTTAAAACCACCTCAAAACAATCAATATGATTGCAAAATTCGCGCTCGTCAATTATTTTTTTGTTTTTACTAATGGTATAACCCATAGATACAATTAAATCAAATAACTCTATCATTATTTTATCAGACGGCACAAAAACTCTTGGGTGAACTTCTAACGTTATGTAAGGTTTATATTGCCTGATCGTTTTTTGGCCCCCTTTCAATATTTCCAACTCTGCTCCTTCTGCATCAATTTTTATAAAGTCCAGCCTGCTTAATTTTTTTTCTTCAAAAAAATCGTCCAGCGTTACCGTTTTTACAGTAATGCCGTGGGAAGTTCCTGCGGGATTAAGTGGAGACAGGCTGTTACCACTGGAAATTTTTGAATTACTATAAATATAAAAAGTTAGTTCTCCTGCCTTCTCGGCCATTGCCATCTGATTAGCTTCAACTGTATTTTCCAAGTGATTATAGGCTATTGTATGCTGCAACATTTTATAGGTAAGTGGTGCAGGCTCAAAACTAAATACCTTGCCCGTTTTTCCTACCTGGCATGCCAGAAAATAGGAAAACACCCCCATATGAGCACCAATATCAAAAACAACATTTCCTTCTTTGCAGTGTATTTTGATAAAATCTGTTTTATCAACTTCATACTCGTTAGGATAAACCCAACTGAATTTGAATGGCACCAAAATTTTCTTATCATTAATTTTTTTGCGGTATCCGTTTTTGAAAAACAGGGCGCTATTTATATCGTTATAAATAAAAGTGCGTAAGCCCCACCTGTATACTTTTCCCAAATTTTGTTTAAGCCCCATAAAATCATTTTCGTGTTATTATAATAAAGCCATTAGATTTGAACTGGTCTCTTAAATTACTCAAAAAACCCTGAGAGGCTTTGTTATTTTCAATTATTGAAGAGTGTATTTTTACTACAATTTCATGCTTATTATCTGCAAAAAGTTTAGTCCATTTTGCCGGAGAATAGATCAGCAGCTCTTTCATAAAGCTGTTTGCTTCATCATCCGGGGGTGGCAGTAACCTGGTATGGCTACTTTTTTTTGTATTCATTTCCCCTGATACTGTGGCATCTTTCTTTGAAGTTGAATTCTTTTTTTGAAAAGGCCAGTTCAACATTTTTTTACAAGCCGCTTTATAATAGTTTTTTGTTGTAGTGATACGATTACCTGTAGATGGCAGTATACAGAAAAAATATCCGCCGGGGCGCAACACCCTTTTTATCTCAGCCAACGCTTCAGGTTTATTGGGAACATACTGAAACGCATAGGAGCTATATATCATATCAAACGAGTTATCAGGAAAGGGAAGTTTCTCCGCATTTGCGTTAACCACAGTTACATTGGTAACACCCACTTGCTCTATAAAATCTCTTGTAAGTTCAAGCCCCCGGGAATGCTTTATCATACTGCCAAAGTCTATATCACTCGCAACCAAATGGTCACTGATTACAGACAAAAATGCCGACTGGTATCCTATACCACAACCTATCTCGAGTGCACTAGAAAAATGCTTTTCAGGAAAATAGTTATAAAATTTAACAAACTCCTCGTATCGCATAGAATAATACCCATTCCATATTTCAAAACCCCGAAGTTCAGAGCAACACCGTTCATAAATATTTTTCATCTTCAATAGTGGATCCATATCAAATTACAGGGAGGCTAGTTAATATAAATTTGCCATAAATACCGGACACGTAAAAGTACGTATAAAAGCGCAGATTTAAACCGCAGAAATAGTATTTTTGTCATTTACTATTCATTTATATAAAAGATGAAAAAACAGATATTTTTAGCCTCAGTTGTGTATACTTTTTTATCTGTTTTACAACCCTTATCCAATTTTATATTACTGCCTGTTTATACTAAATATTTTTCAGAATCACAATATGGTATTTTTTCCATACTCAATAACCTGAACATTCTTTTTACTATCCTGGGAGGTTTAAGTATTATACATGCAATTATTGCGTTTTATTCCAGCTATTCAGACAAGTTTGAACTTAACCGTTATGTAGGTAACGTGCTTTCATTCGCTACCGTTTTTAATATTGGTTTACTCTTGTTAACATGCATTTTTGGCAACCGGTTGTTCAGTCTTATCTTTAAAGAGCATATTAATTACTTTCCCGATGGCCTGCTTACTGTTAGTTATGGCCTACTTACTAATATCATAACCGGGTATCTTTTCTTTTTAAAATATGAGAAAAATGTTTTTCGTTTTGCGTGGATCAGCATTATACAGTTTGTATTAAACACTGCAATGCAATACGTTTTCATTGTTTATCTTAAACTCGGTATCACAGGCGCTTTAACTGCAAGGGTAATTGTTGCATTTGCTTGTTTTTTACTTGTACTATTGTGCCATTACAGGTATTTGTTTTTTCATATTGATTTTGGTAAGTTTATAAAACCGTCTTTAAAATATTCCATCAACACAATACCTTCTTCATTAATAGCCTGGTTAAGCAGTTATGGAGACCGTTTTTTAATTGAGCGTTTTATTGATATGAAATCACTGGGTATATATAGTTTTCTATCTACCATAAGCTCCTTAACCGAAATGGGATTTCTTGCATTAGGCGCTGCTTTACAACCTTTTGTTTTTGATTTCTTTAAAGTCGAAAACAAAGAAAAATCACACCATCTTTACAGGTTGTTTCTTTTATTGTCAACTTGCCTTGCATCTTTTATTATTATGGCTGGCTCAAACTTAGACTTACTGATCAGCAATAAGGGTTACCTGGAAATTGTAAAATATTTGCCTGTAATGACAATTGGCTATATATTTTCTGCCGTCACTTATTTATTCAGTCTGCAGATCATTTATGCCAAAAAATCCCATTACTTTATTTATTTCGGCATCATTGTTCTGTTTACAAATATATCACTTAATGCAGTGCTTATTCCTCCGTATGGTATTTGGGGTGCTGTAGTAACAAGTGTATTAACAAAATTAATTGGTGCAATAAGCAGTATATATTTTGCAAGACGTTCCTTTTCCATTTCTTTCAAAAAGAGTAACTATACCACACTGGCAATGCTTATTTTGCTTATTTTGTTTTGTTGGTGGCTGGCCAACGCCGGTTACGTTGCTTACAGGACAACAGCCATACTGCAATTTATCGCCATCATTGTATTTATGGGCATTGTTTACAAAAAACTAATACTGCAATCCTACCAGGATGTTCTATTATCAATTAAGAAAAAATAGAAAATCACCATTTTATTAGTAAATACTTTACTACTGCAAGAAACCTCCTGGAAAATAGTAAGGAAGGAGTAATCTTTATGGCCCTGAATAAAGTAGTAACAGACTGTATTTTTTGCCCCCTTAAAGCATAGTTTAATGCCGCCAGGGATATTTTTTCCGATTTTACATAAGGAAGATATTTTCTCCCATATGTTGTCATATACTGTTCATCTTTTTGTAGTTCGCCTACCAGTATATTCATGCGTTTTAATATTTTTTCAGGTGCATCTGTTAACATACTTCTTTGATCATGTTGTACTAGAGAAGATGTAATTATTGGTATACCGTGAAAAGTATACCTGGCAGATAGTGTTAACCATAAAAGCAGGTCTTCAGAAACAGCTATTTCTCTATTTTCAGAAAAAGGATATTTTACTGCAATATCTTTTCTAATAAAAACCGAATTACATCCTAAAGGGCTTTGTTTTTGCAACAAAATATTTGCGGGGCCGTTAATCTTTACTTCTTTAAGTACTTTTTTTTCCATTACCAAATTATATCCCAAGGTAAAAACTTCAGGATGATTATATTTTTCAATAGTTGCAACTGCTGTTGAAATATGATCAGGCAAGGCCAGATCATCAGAATCAAAAAAATTAACATAGCTGCCGTTTGAATGTTTTGTTCCGAAATTCCTCGCAGCCCCACGTTCTGCATTGTTTTTTTTATAATAGTTTACTCTTGGGTCGGTAAAAACCGAAACAGCCGCTTCTGTATCATCAGTACTACCGTCATCAACAATAATTATCTCAAAGGATGGATAATTCTGATTAAGAAAAGAGGTGATCGTTTTTCCAATAAGATTTGCACGGTTATATGTTGGTATTACAATTGATATTAAAGTTGTCATCTTTTTATAGAATAAATTATTTACCTTGTTGTGGTTGAACATTGTAGCCTGTACGGGCACTAAACCCTTCCACAGATCTTATTGCAAGTAAATTCTGGCATACATCTGCTCTAAAGCTTTCATCTACCTCAGTTAGGCTGACGCCATCGTTGAACTTAAATATTCCAAAGCCTTTTTCTTTAAGAATGGTAAATATATCTGTAAAACTGTAGTTATAATACTCGAAGCTTTTTTGCCAAACTTCAAAATACACTGTATTGGTTTTGTCTAAACTTTTACCCGCGCCTTCCAAAACAAATTTTTCAAACCCTTCTACATCTATTTTAAGTAATGCTATTTCATTGATATTATATTCCACCAGTAAATTATCAAGAGTAGTTGCAGGCACTTCCATACCCTCACTATTGGTCGTTATCTTATTTTGATCATCACTCGAAACATCAGAAAAGTTTACATATCCATCTTTATTACCTAGCGCTTTATTTATCGTTACAACATTTTTAATGTTATTTAAAGCAATATTCTCTTTAAGAAATCCATAGGTTATTGGGTGCGCTTCAATGCTTATCACCCTGCCCTTGCTACAAATCAAAGAGGCTGGAATAGTTATTGTACCGATATTGGCTCCCGCATCTATAACTATATCATCGATATTCAAAAAATCTTTCAGAAATTTACCCTCTTCTTCCCTATCCCTAGGGTCCATAAAAAGATTAAGACACATCGCAGATTTTGAAAAAGCGATTTTGTATCCATCGAATTTAAATTTTTTATACTTGTTAAGCCCAGTAATCATCATAAAATTAGCAGAGCAGAAATAAAAACGGATGTTTTTGGTTAAACACTGTTTTAAAATATACAGGTAATTTACTAATCCGGAATTTTCTCATTTTTTTTTGTTGTGTAAAATAATAACGTTGTTTATTCTTGTAGCAATAATTAAATTATCCTCTGGTAGCATTGTTGCTATATATACTCCTCATATTTTCTGCCATAGTTTGCATCATAAAATTGTTCTCAAAAAGGGCCTTACCATTTAAAGCTATTTGCTCTGCCTCTGCTTTATTGTTCATGTAAAAACATATATTATTAACCCAGTCTTTTTTATTATAGGGATATATTAAAATTGCATTTTTTTCATGCGTAATTATTTCTCTGATACTTGGCAAATCGGATGCCAGTAATAGTTTCCCTGCACACAAAGTTTCTAAAACAGTAAGGCTAAAAGCTTCGCTTTCGCTAGGCAATATTACCATATCCACTGCAGATAGCAATAATTTAACTGATGATAGAGAGCCTGTAAGTTTAACATTATCTTCGACTCCTTTTTCTTTTATATAATTCCCAATTTGCTCTCTCAGTTCTCCATCACCAGCAATAAAAAGTGATATCCTGGGATTTGTTATAATAATTTCCTTTATCACGTCTATAGCCAACAGGTGCCCTTTACGGGGCTTTAATCTTGCCAAAAAAAGAATTTTATAATTACTGTCCAGCTTAATTTTTTCGATGCATTCCATTTCATCTATTAGCGCTTCATCATTTGTTAGTTTTACACCATTATAAACCCGGATCAATTTATACTTTAAAATGGGATGTTCTTTTGCCGCCTGGGCTTTACTGAATTCTGAAACACAGATTACTTTCTTGCAAAGCAAAAAAGCCACATGATCCATAATCCTTTTTTTATAATTATGATAAAAGCTATGATGCCTATGATATAATACTTTCGCTTTTGACCCTGTTAATAAATTAGCTATAGAACCATAGAATGCCGGTATTGTTTCCTGTGCATGTATTATATCCGGCGCAATTTTTTTTATGGTTTTACATATAACAGGAAGACACCTGTTATATGTTGCGTTTTTTTTTAGCGAATAGAAATCTTTAATGTAGGGTTTTAAGTGAAGTTCAACCTCCGGAGAAAACTGGAGGTTAAAAATATAAAATTCAAAATTTCCATGCTCTGCAAATTCCTGGAAATATGCTTCGTAAAATCTACTTGGTATACTTTGTTCGATAAAGAAAAGAACTTTTATCCTTTCGGTCGTCGAATTGCTCCCATTTGTGTTATCAGATTTGTTCATTAACTTCTTTGCTATTCGATCTAATTATTACAGTAAAATAAATTTAAACCTCATACAATACCTTTCCCTACCGATGTTATTACTTTGCATTTCTGATGTTGTGCACCAACTCAATCGCCGCCCTTGTTTCCTGTATCCTGAAGCCCTTTCCTCCAATGATCTCCTCATAACTCTTTGTATGCAATTCCGTAAACCCCTCACTGAACTCAAACTCATCCCCATCTATACTCAACGTTCTATAAGTGCGTTTGCCGGTAGCTTTCACTGCTTCGGGTAAAGTATTGGCATCTATGCTCAGCATCCAGCTGATATTGGCCTTTTCCAGCACTAAATTTCCTTTGGCAGTATCTGCTGTATGCAGGGTTACATGATTTTCCTTTACCGGCCCAAATATCCACATTAACATGTCAAAGAAATGCACCCCAATATTAGTGGCTATCCCCCCGCTTTTTTGCAGGTCTCCCTTCCAGCTGGCATGGTACCAGTTGCCGCGGGAAGTGATGTATTGCAGGTTGATCGCATATCTTTTATTGGCCGGTGCTGCCGCTACTTTTTCTTTTAATGCAATGATGGCCGGGTGCAGCCTTAATTGCAAAATGGTATAGATATTTTTACCCGTCTCTTTTTCTATTTCCAGCAGGGCGTCAATATTCCAGGGATTCAATACCACCGGTTTTTCACATATAACGTCGGCGCCTATACGCAACCCAAAACGGATATGTGCGTCGTGCAGGTAATTAGGGCTGCATACGCTCACATAATCTATTGCGGTGCCCTGGCGTTTTAATTTTTCCAGGTGCCGGTCAAAACGCTCAAATTCGGTAAAGAAATTGGCAGCAGGAAAATAGCTGTCCAGTATACCAACAGAATCATGTTTGTCCAGCGCCGATAATAAATTATTACCGGTATCTTTTATGGCTTTCATATGACGGGGTGCTATATAACCACCGGCGCCTATCAGGGCAAAATTTTTCATTATTTTACTCGTTTTACGGTATTATTTTCCAATAAATATTCCTGCCGGCTTTCTTCGCACACGGCAATATTATTTTCGTTGAACTTTAATTTATGCCCGTATTCACTCATCCACCCGGTTTGCCTGCCGGGATTGCCCACTATTAAAGCGTATGCAGGAACATTTTTGGTTACTACCGTACCAGCGCCAATAAAAGCATAACTGCCAATGGTATTACCACAAACTATTGTTGCGTTTGCCCCAATAGACGCTCCTTTTTGAATTAAAGTTGTTTTGAACTCATTTTTTCTGCTCACAGCACTCCTGGGATTGATCACATTGGTTAAAACCATGCTGGGACCCAGGAACACATCATCTTCACAAATCACCCCTTCGTAGATACTTACATTGTTCTGAACCCTTACATTATTGCCCAGTACCACTTTGGGAGACACCACGACATTCTGACCCAGGTTGCAGTTATTGCCGATCACTGCACCAGTCATTACATGAGAAAAATGCCAGATCTTGGTACCATCTCCAATGGTACAATTATCGTCTATTATAGCTGATGGATGAGCGAAGTATGACATGCGTTAGTATTGTTGTGCTATTTTTTTAAGGTATTCGCCGTAGCCGCTCTTTTTTAATCCTTCGGCCAGCTGCAGCAATTGTTCTTTGCTAATATACTTCATGCGGTAAGCAATTTCCTCGGGGCAGCCTATTTTAAAGCCCTGCCTTTTTTCTATCACCCTTACGTATTCACTGGCATCATTCAGCGATTCAAATGTGCCGGTATCCAGCCAGGCAAAGCCCCTGTCCAGCACCGCCACTTTTAGTTTTTTACGTTGCAGGTAGGTATCATTCACGGTGGTTATTTCATATTCCCCCCTGGCACTGGGCTGAATGGTTTTAGCGATCTCCACCACCTCGTTATTATAAAAATACAGGCCGGGTACTGCGTAATGGCTTTTCGGTTTTTCAGGTTTTTCTTCTATGCTTACTGCTTTAAAATTAGCATCAAACTCAACCACTCCATAACGTTCCGGGTCGCTTACCGGGTAAGCAAAAATAACCGCGTCGCTGGTATTGCTGCTTTCCTGTAATACTTTGCTGAAACCGCTACCATAAAATATATTATCCCCCAATACAAGCGCCACACTGTCTTTCCCTATAAATTCTTCTCCTATCACAAATGCCTGGGCAAGGCCATTAGGCACTTCCTGTTTTGCATATTGTATTGCGCATCCCCACTGGCTGCCATCGCCCAGTAATCTTTTAAACTGTGCCTGGTCTTCCGGGGTGGTGATCACCAATATTTCTTTTATACCTGCAAGCATTAAAGTACTGAGCGGGTAATAGATCATCGGCTTATCATAAATAGGCATCAATTGCTTACTGATACCCATGGTAATTGGATATAATCTTGTACCGGAGCCCCCCGCAAGGATAATTCCCTTCATGCCTTATCTTTTATGATATTGTTGTTCGTAATAATTTTGATAATTACCACTTGTTACGTCGTTCAACCACTCTTTGTTATTCAAATACCAGTCAATTGTTTCACTGATGCCTTCTTCAAATTGTAATGATGGCACCCAGCCCAATTCATTCTTTAATTTAGAAGCGTCGATGGCATACCGCATATCATGCCCTGCCCTGTCCTTTACATAAGTGATCAGTTTTTCCGAACTGCCTTTTTCCCTGCCCAGTTTTTCATCCATCTGGCGGCAGAGTTCTTTTACCAGCGCAATATTTGTCCATTCATTATGTCCGCCTATATTGTAGGTTTCGCCCACTTTTCCCTGATGAAAAATAACATCAATAGCACGGGTATGGTCTTTTACAAAAAGCCAGTCACGCACATTTTCCCCTTTGCCGTAAATAGGCAATGGTTTATTGTGGACGATATTATGAATGCAAAGTGGTATCAGTTTTTCGGGAAAATGATAAGGCCCGTAATTATTGCTGCAGTTGCTGATCTTTACGGGCAGCTTATATGTATGGTAAAATGCCCTTACAATATGATCGGAGGATGCTTTGGAGGCTGAATAAGGGCTCCGGGGATCATACGCAGTTTCTTCTGTAAAAAAGCCTGTTTCTCCCAGTGAGCCATATACCTCATCGGTAGAAATATGGTAGAATATTTTTCCTTCCAGGTTGCCGGACCAGTATTCTTTAGCCGCCTGCAGCAGCGAAGCGGTGCCCAATACATTCGTATGAATAAAGGCCAGGGGGTCGGTAATAGACCTGTCTACATGGCTTTCGGCAGCACAATGCAATACTGCTGTAAAATTATGTTCACTAAAAAGACTGCGTAATAGATCCAGGTTAGTAATATCACCTTTTACAAAACTGTAATTCGGTTGATCCTCTATATCCTTCAGGTTCTCCAGGTTGCCGGCGTAGGTAAGTTTATCCAGGTTTACGATCTTGTATTGCGGGTATTTAGTAACAAACAAGCGTGTTAAATGCGATCCTATAAATCCTGCTCCTCCTGTAAGTAAAATCGTATGCATTTATTTTATATATTTTCGGGGCAAAAATAGCTATTATTAGCCAAAGGGTTGCAGCCCGGCGGGCAGATTTTAAAAGCCTGTTTATACTCCTATAATGCGGTAAAAGCTGCGTGGAAATACTCTTTTATTTCGTTCACGTCAAATTGCTCAGCCCTGGACTTGGCTTTTTCCTCAAATCTTTTGCGAAGGGCGGTATCCTCGTACATTTTTTTCATGGCACCGGCCAATGCCGTTACATCGTTTACCGGGGTTAATATGCCATATTCTCCAATTTCGTAGCTGTTGATGGCTTTATAGTGCAGGTCGGTGGCCGGGGCCAGTAATTCCCGGGGGCCGCTGCTGCAGTCGGTGGAAATGACCGCTTTGCCACAAGCCAGTGCTTCTATCAATACATTGGGAAAACCCTCCACATCGGAGCTTAATACAAAGCAATCAGCCCGGCTTACATACTTGAATGGATTATTTTCCCAACCGCAAAAGATCACTTTATCTTTTATGCCGAAATCTGCCGCCTTTTGCTTCAATTCTTCTTCCATTATGCCGCCACCCACTACTAATAATTTGCAAGGCAGGTTCTTTAAAATAAAAAAAGCCTGCAGCAACAACAAATGATTTTTTTCTTTTCTAAAGCCCCCTACGTTGATAAAATAAAAACTATTCCTGTCGAAAGTATAGGCCGGTTCCTCATCGGTATGGGTGCGGATAAAACCGAGATCGATGGGATTATAAATGACCTTTACAGGGGTTTTTATTTTAAAATTCTCTACCAGGTCGGTTTGCATGGCATAGGAGTTGGCCAGCACCAGGTCGGCCCTTTTATACGAGAACATTACCATGAACTTGGAGAACATCCTGTAAATGGCAGAATGGCTTTGCTGCATGGTGGTTTGATGGGTTCTTTCGCACATGATCACTTTGCCTTTATAACCCCAGAGACTTTTCATCAGCGCATTTACATAACAGGGCCGGTATAAAAATGCCACCGATATTTTAATACCATTCTTTTTACAGTAACTGTATATTTTATAAGATTGATATGGCATTTTTAAAAACCTTAGCAGCTTATTTTGTTTCAGCGGTTGTTTAAGATCGAGCATTTTTACATCGGCAGGTATGGCATAATCAACAATGTTGGTATATAGTGCCAGGTGAATTTCAAAATCGCCTCTTAAATGCTCCAGTAAAAGTGAGACCACTCTTTCTGCGCCGCCCGATTGCAAAGTGTTTATAAATATTAAAAGTTTTGGCCTTATTCCGTTCATTTGTTTTCATTTATTCGGCTAAAGAGGAATAGCAAATATGCGTTATTTTTTCAACTTACTGAAGAATGTTTGATGAGCTGCACGAACAATTGTTCGGTGGTTGGTATTATTTTAGCGACTGAGAACCTGTTATTTATATCAGCTGCAATGGATGGTCTGTTATAATCTTGTTGTGTTGCTTTTTCAATTGCTGCAGCAAATGCTTTTACATCTCCATCTTTTACAAGGTGTCCATTAGCCCCGTCGGTTATTATTTCATTTATACCTCCCGGCACATCAAATGCTATTGCAGGTATGCCCAATGCAGCTGCTTCCAGCAATGCGTTGGGAAAGCCCTCATAATGTGATCCCATCAAAAACAATACTGCATCTTCCATGCCATCAAAAGGGGTTGTTTTTTGGCCCATGAAAACCACTTTTTTTTGCAGCTGCAGTTCATTAACCAGTTGCTGTAATTGCTGGTGTTGCGGTCCTTCGCCGATTATATACCAGGTAAAATCAATTGTAAGGAGCGCTATTGCTTTTATCAGCCTGTCAATGCCTTTTTCGGAAGAAAGCCTTGCTACTGTTATGAATTTTCCGGGCTTTGCTGCAACTACTTTACCGGTTGGTTCCTGCACGGGGTTATGGAGAACGATCGTCTTTTGTAACGGTACGTTATAATTTTTTACCAGGTCCTGCTGCATGTACTGCGACTGGCAGATGATGCGATCGAAGCGGTTGTAATATTTTTTTATGAGGCCATTGTAAAATGCAGGGGATTTTGAATGCTGTGTATTGATGCTTACCACGCTGGATTCTCTCGCGACCATGATGGTATTTTTAAACAGCATTTTTTTAAATAAGGCCAGGTAAATGTTCAGGTGATTGGCGGTTGAATATATAATATCAGGTTGCTGTTCTTTTACCAGCTTTCTTATTTTAAAAAAGGAATGCCGCACCTGCTTTACCTGCAGGTCAATTACAGTAATATTTTTATGGATATTGTAAAAGGGTGTTTCATTGTTCAATACTGCCAATAGTATTTCAAATTTTTGCGTATCGATATTATTGCACAATATGGATACATATCTTTCCGATCCGCCGCATTGCAGTGTGGGAGTAAGTATTAATAGTTTTATTTTTCTGCTGGTTTCAGTCACTGCAATAATTTAAATTGATCGTAATTTTTTGTACACCGAATACCCATTTAAACCAGCTATCAATGCAGTTATCAAGCCGGTATTTACAGCCATCCCTTCCCCTCCAGAATAATAGCCCAGCAGTGTGGCGCATAGTAAATTCACAATAACAGTGATCACAATGTTTTTGATGGATTGTTTTTCCTGCCCCTGCAATATCATTTGCTGGAAAAAGAAAGATACAAAGGGGGTGAACAATAAAGCAAAACTGGTGATCTTTAAAAGCGTTACTGCATAAGTGCTGTCTTCGGCTTTATTTTTTCCTGCCAGCAATTCAATAATGAATGATGCGCCGAAGAATTGTATTACTGCCGCAATAAAAAATCCTGCGCCCAACAATAATAAAAGGCTGTTCAACCGTTTTTTATACTCCGTAACAGACTCGAGGTATAATTTAGAGAGGTAAGGGAAAAAAGTATTGTTTACTACATTAGTAACCATGCTGGCTGCCTGGAATATCTTTTGCGCAATGGAATAACAACCCACCACGAATGGATTGGCAAATAATTGCAGGATAAATATATTGATGGTGGAATACAGCGGCACCAGTATGATGCTGATAAAAACATAGCCGCTTTCTTTGAACATTTCAAGCATAAAAGCTTTACCAGGTATCCTGAAACTGATCTTTATTTTACGCAACAACAATAACAAACCTGTAAAACCGGCCAGTACATTGCCTGTTGCCAATGCAAAGAATGCTTTATCAATATCGCCGGGTTGTTTTACCCATGCAATAATGAGTATGAATGAGAGCAACCGCGATATAAATGTTACCAGGGTGCAATTCTTCATTTGTTGTATGCCCTGAAAGAACCAATCGGGGAACAACAGGTTGCCTGCCAGGTAAACAGCGGATGCCAACACAATCAAAATATTGTGCTGCAGGTAGGGAATGAATAAGGAACAGATGAGTATTGCTGCAAGGCTTGCAGCAAACAGCATTATCTTGATGCCATACACCGATTCGATGATGTTTTTTTGTAAAGCGGTATCATTTCCTGCTTTGGCAATACGATGGGTGGCCGTTAATCCAAAACCAAAGGTTATCAGCAGGTCGAAGTATTGTATGCCCGTTTGTATCAATGTATAAACACCAAAACCGCTGATGCCCAGCACCCGAAGCAGATAAGGCAGAATGAGCAAGGGAAACAGGATGGTGATGCCTTGCTGAAAACTCAATGACATAAAGTTTACTACCAGCCTGTTCTTATTTTCAGCTATTGTGTTGATCATTGATGGCTGCAGGTAACCATCGGCGGGCCTGCAACACAAAAATAACCAATCGCTTTATAAAGCCATCACCTGTTTACAGTAAACCATAGTACCTTTGCGGCCTATGCATTATGCTTCAATAGAAAATATCAGCAGGTCGTTTGGTATCCGTACGCTTTTTAAGAATATCAGCTTTCATGTGGAAGAAGGTGATAAGATCGCTTTTGTGGCCCGCAACGGCAGTGGTAAATCCACCCTTTTAAAGATCATAGCAGGGCTTGATACGCCTGATTCGGGTACGGTGTGGGTGCACAAGGATATAAAAGTGATCATGCTGCAGCAGGATACCCCTTTTGATGAAAATAAAAGCATTTGGGATAATGTGCTGCGTATGGACAACCCCGTTGTAAAAGTGGTAAAGGAATACGAGCTATGCCTGGAAGAAACCCCTGATGATATTGATAAACTGACCCACCTGATGGCGCTGGTGGATGAAAATAATGCCTGGAATTTTGAAAGTGAACTGAAGCAGATATTGGGCAAGTTGAACCTGCACCATTTGAATGAACCGGTAAAAAACCTGAGCGGCGGCCAGCGTAAAAGAGTGGCATTGGCACAGGCGCTGATAGAAATGCAGCTGCACGAAGGCAAATGCCTGCTGATACTGGATGAACCTACGAACCACCTGGATGTAAGCATGATAGAATGGCTGGAAGATTACTTGGGCGCTCAAAAAGTAACTTTATTGCTGGTAACGCACGACCGGTATTTTTTAGACGCTGTTTGCAACGAGATACTGGAAATGGACGAGGAGAAGATATTTACTTACAAAGGCGATTACGATTATTTTTTAGAACAAAAAAGCCTGCGACAGGAAGTACAGGCCAGCGAGCTGCAGAAAGACAAAAATATTTACCGCAAGGAACTGGAATGGATGCGCAAGCAACCCAAAGCCCGTACCACTAAAAGCAAGAGCCGCCAGGATGCTTTTGCCGAAGTGGAAGATAGGGTAAGCCAGAAAAAAGAAACTGCTGAAGTGAGCCTGCAGGTTAAAATGACCAGGCTGGGTGGCAAGATACTGGAGATGAAAAAGATCTATAAAAGCTATGGCGATAAGGTTTTGATAAAAGGTTTTGATTATACTTTTAAAAGAGGCGAGCGTGTAGGTATTGTAGGTAAGAATGGGGTAGGTAAATCCACTTTTTTAAAGATCGCTTTGCAGCAGGAATTACCCGACAGTGGTAAGATCAATCATGGTGATACCGTGGTATTTGGCAACTTTGACCAGGAAGGTTTAAAATACAAAGAAGATAAACGGGCCATTGAATATGTGAAGAACCTGGCAGAATTTTTTCCACTGGCTGATGGCAGCAAGATATCTGCATCACAGTTTATGGAGAAATTTGGTTTTACTGCCGAGCAGCAATACACGCCGTTGAGTAAATTAAGTGGTGGTGAAAAGAGAAGATTACATTTATTGAGCGTGCTTTTCGTGAATCCTAACTTTTTAATACTGGATGAACCTACCAACGATCTTGACCTGCAGACATTAAGAACACTGGAAGAATTTTTACTGGAATATCCCGGTTGCATTTTAATAGTAAGCCACGACCGTTATTTTATGGATCGAATGGTGGATCATTTATTTGCATTTGAAGGGGATGGTGTGATAAAAGATTTTCCGGGTAATTATACGCAGTACCGAGAGGCGGTTGCCAATGAAAAGTTTACAGGTTACGAAGTTAAGGCTGTTACGAGTAACGAGTTGAAGAACGTTAGTGAAGAGGAAAAGAGCAAGAGTATTCAGCAACCCGTAACCCGTAACGTAAAACTCTCGTTCAAAGAGAAGCATGAGTTTGAGACCATTGAAAAAGAATTACCGGCGCTGCAAAACGAAAAAGCACAGCTGGAAGAAAAAATGAACAGTGGCAGTCTTGGGTTTGAAGAACTGCAGAAGGCGGCTGCAAGAATTGGAGAGATAGTTTCTTTGCTGGATGAAAAGGAAATGCGGTGGCTGGAATTGAGTGAGCGGATGTGAAGCGTGAGTGGTGAGTGGTGAATAGTGAGTTTTATAAATAAACTGTTTTGTTGATACAATAGCCGGGGATAACCCGGCTTCTTTGTTTACAAAGCTTTTTAGTAAATTTGATAAAATGCTTTGTATGGGCAAAGAAGAATTAAAAAAAGAGTTGCACAAACTGATCGATAATATGGAAGATGAAGCACTGTTGAATATGGTTAAGGAAGATATTGTGGCTTATCAAACCAAGACTAAAGCTGATTTTGATGACCTTTCTGATCTGTCACCAGAAGACAGGGCTGAGCTGGAAGAACTTGCCGCAGAAGATTTTGATAAAGACACTATTACTGAAAAAGAGTTTTCACAACATATTCAAAAATGGCGGAAGAGATTATCTACAAAAAGAGATTCCTGAATAAGTTGGAAAAGCTGCTTGTTTATTTGGAAAAGGAATGGAACAATACTGTGGCAAACGAATACCTGGATAAGCTGGAAGAAAAAATAGGACTCATTAAGTCGCGCCCGACAGCTGGTAAGATTACCGCTATAAAGAACACACGGAGTATTTTAGTCTCTAAACATAACAGGATATATTACCGGCTTAATGGAAATAAGATTGCTGTAATTAATATGATCGATACCAGGAAAAATCCTAAAAAGAATCCATTTAATAAAAACACATGAACCAGCGCTTTTATTCACTCGATGTTTTTCGCGGTGCCACTGTGGCGCTGATGATATTGGTAAATAACCCCGGCAGCTGGAGTCACATTTTTCCGCCGCTGGATCATGCTGCGTGGCATGGCTGTACGCCTACCGACCTGGTATTCCCTTTCTTTTTATTTGCGGTGGGTAATGCCATGGCTTTTGTAATGCCCAAGCTGGAAGCAGCGGGAGAAGCGGCTTTCTGGAAAAAAGTGATCACGCGAACTGCACTTATTTTTTTGATAGGATTATTTTTAAACTGGTTCCCTTTTATTCGATACAATGATGCAGGTAATATAACCGGCAAACCATTTGAGAACCTGCGCATCTTTGGCGTGTTACAACGTATTGCACTCAGTTATTTTTTTGCTTCCGTTATTGTGCATTATTTTAAGGTAAGGGGATCTTTTGTTGCCAGTGCATTCATCTTGCTATTCTATTGGTTCCTGTGCGTGGCGGCTCATCCCGCCGATCCTTTCAGCATTAATGGTTGGTTTGGTACCAATATCGACAAGGCTGTTCTTGGTGAGAATCATATGTATCATGGTGAAGGCATTGCTTTTGATCCCGAAGGTTTGATGAACACATTTGCCGCCATAGTACAGGTAGTGCTGGGCTATTTAGTGGGCAATTATATTATCCAAAAGGGAAAAACACCCGAGATGCTGAATGGTCTGTTTGTGGCGGGTTGTGTATTAATAGGCGCCGGTTTTTTCTGGGATATGATTTTCCCTATCAATAAAAAAATATGGACCAGCAGTTATACCATTTACACAACAGGGCTTGCATTATTAATACTATCTGTTTTTATCTACCTGATAGAATTTAAAAATAAAAAAGGTGTATGGAGCCGCTTCTTCGATGTATTTGGTAAAAACGCCTTATTCATTTTTGCAATGAGCGCTATATTACCCAAAGGCCTGGCATTGATCAGGATACCCGGTGCTATGGGTGTTAATGGCAAACAAAATTACCTCACTCCTTTCGGCTGGTTTTACGAACATGCCTGTAAACCTATCTTTCCTTCTCAACCCAATATAGGTTCGTTGATCTATGCTTTATGCTTTATTGCCATGATGTGGTTTTTAGCATGGTTGCTGGATAGAAAGAAGATATATATCCGAGTATAAACTCTTTACTCGAATCATTTTTGATGTTTCATGCTGCTTTTATTTATGGTAGTTTATCCTGTAATTTATATTGACGATTCTGGAAAAGAAGATGCTTCATTTATAAGTGATGGCACATCTTTAACTATTCGACTGCGGCGCTTTACATTTACTGGCGGAAGTTTTGAATCGTTATCATTAAAGCCCCCCGAAGAAATCAATAGTGGCGGATTTTCTCTTGATGAATACAATTGTCTTACTAACTGTGTTTTCCAGGTGAATATTCCTATTAAACTCACCTGTAATTCAGATATCTTAACGGCAATTTTAAACATTGAAATTGTACTCGAAAATACCCAACATCCCAAGACAAGGTTTTTTTCATTGACAGTTGGCAATGAAATATTTGACCTTCAAAAAGGGGGTGAGAGTGAAATGTGGTTCGAAACTCAAATGATACAATTACAAAGATTATTACCTCAATACATGAAGATCCACACCTGTATTTTCTGCTCTTATTCTAATTATTGGGTTGCCGGAAATGATAGTTTCGGTACTTTGACCTGCTACAAAGATATCAAAAATGAAATTGTAACGATAAAAGATAAAAGCAGTTATATGGCTGTTGCAGAAAATAATGGAACAGCAACACAGGAAACATTTTGGTGTTCTGAATTTACAGAAATAGGTAAAGATCAATGGCAATATAAGGATCAGATTTAGATTGCTTTTTGGGAAAAGGCCATTTCCTAACGTTGGCACAAAATGAAATACAGTTAAACCACGTTCTCACATTTTCACCGTGGCCGGTGCAGACACCGGCCACCGGAAAACTGTGTTTGCTGTAATAAAATTATTCCACCCTCGTCTTTTCCGCATCAGCAGCATTATCAGTATGCTTTCTTTTACGTGCAAAGATCTCTTTGCCAAAACTGTAAGAGAATGCGATGCCGATCCTGCGGGTATCATTTTCACTATGCCGGTAAAATGATGATTGTTTAAGGGCGAGGCTGTTGTCTTCTGTTATCCATGAATGAAAGATATCTTCGACATTCAATTTTAATGACCCTTTATTCTTTAAGATCTTTTTTTGCACAGCAGCCCAAACCCTATACCGTGCACTGGTAATACTTTGTCCGCCAATATCTCTTGCAGTATAATAAGCCGATAATTCTGCCGACCAGCTCTTATTAATTGTAAACTGGTTTGAAAAATTCAACCGGGCCGATTCCGTTTTCGGATGAAATGGTTCGGTGCCTATCATGCCATTTGCCTCCAGGTGCGCCACCTGTATATTATTATTCATCCGCCACCATTTATAAGGGCTTACATTTAAATTAATACCCAATACCACCATATATCCTCTTCCGGCATTATTGCTTTTGGTTACATATATATTATTGATCACTTCGGTGGTTTGAAAGATGAGATCATTAACGCTGTTGTAGGCCAGTGCTATATTTAACAACTGTCCATGCTGGTAAGCAATTCTTAACTGGCTGTTGTATTGTGGTTTTAATAAGGGATTGCCGGTACTGTAAGAATAATTATCCTTGTATACTATAAAAGGATTGAATTGCTGGTAGTTTGGCCGATTTACCCTTTGCCCGAAATTAAGCGTGAGTGTATTTTTTCCCGTACTATCTAATTTATAACTGGCAAATACTGTTGGAAACACATCGGTGAAATGCTGCGTGAAATAAGTTTCTGTAACGGCAGCATTGCCTAACTGGTGTCCTTTAAGATGTGTATTTTCCATGCGCATGCCCAATTGCAGGCCTAACCGTTTCCAGTTCTTCCTGGTGTTGACATACGCCGAGTTTATATTTTCATCAAAAATAAAATGATTGGATCTGTAGTACACCTGCGAATAAGCAGCATCAAAATATTTCGAATCATTGTCGTTGGTTACCAAAGAAGATTTTATACCGAGTTCGAGATTCATTTTATTTTTGAATGATTGTGTATAATCGGCTTTGATATTAAAAATGTCGATCGTACTCTCCTGGTCATATTGAAAGTTATTGCTGTTGGGATTATTGAAATATTGATTGCCCGGAGAATGATACGTAAGGTAATTTACATCACCTGATAACTCCTTGCCTTTATCATTGAATTTGTGTGTAAAATTAAGATTACTGCTGAACCGGTTCCATTTAAAGCTGTTATTGCTGCTGCCTGCACTACTGGAATCCAACACAAAAACATCGTTATAAGAATTGCTTTTAAAATCAAAATTGCTTTTCCTGGGTTGCGATTGAACACCTAACAAAAAGCCGATCGTTGTCTTTTTTGTGATGGCGTAATCCAGGCCGATCCGTTCAGCAAATCCGCTGGTCTTATTCACCATTTTATTTTCTAATAAAACCTGTGATGTAAGTTCTCCATTACCGGAGTAGAATTTTCTATCATAAAAATCATTACCATATTGGCCATTGTAGTTGTATGTAACCCCACCATACCAATTTATTTTTTTATGATTATAATTTAAGTTGAATGCCTGGTAAATACCCGGTTTAACTCCCTGGCTGTAAGAAGAAGCAATGCTACCTGTTATACCCGGGTTCCTGTTTCGCTTTAATTTTATATTAATGATAGCTCCACCGGCGGCATCATATTTTGCAGGAGGATTTTCCATCAACTCCAGTTTATCCAGTATACCCCCGGGTAACGACCGGAGATAAATAGCCAGGTCCTGGCCGCTCATGTAGGTGGGCCGGCCGTCTATTAATACCAGTACACCACTCTTCCCTTTCAGACTGATGTTGCCATTGTTATCCACTGTTACGCCCGGCGTTTTTTCCAGTACTTCCAGGGTATTGTTTGCAGCTGCACTGATCATCGCATCTACGTTTACAATAGTCCTGTCTATATCCTGTTCCAGCAAAGGGCGTTTTGCAACCACTACCACTTCTTTTAAAGGAGTGCCCATGGCAGGCTGTAAAATGATCACCGGTAAACTGGTCTCATTGTGTTTTTCATCTACTGTAATATGCACACTCTTGTAAGCTTTATACGCATTACCAGATATGACCAAAAAATAAATATCGCTGGACAAATTCTTAAACTGGAATCTGCCGTTATCATTCACAACTGTTGTTTTAATCAAAACGGAATCTGTTGATCTCATCAGCTTTACCGTTGCCCCAGCTGCAAATTCGTTTTGAGTATTCTTAATTATTCCGGAAATGATTTTAGGTTTGTTTTGCGCCAATAGCTGCGCAGTAATGAACATACATAATAAAAAGGCTGATAATTTTTGCATGGCTTTTAATTTCATGCAAATATTGGCGTGAGAATGCTGCAGGTAAAATTTTAAGGACGAACAACCCTTATTGCCGGACAGAAAAAGCATTTGGGCATTCGGATATATTGGTCACCCATAAAACACATTCTGTCAGTCTGCGATAGGGTTTCAACAGCTTTATTTTACTTAAATTACATAACCCCTCAATTTTGTTTAAATTTTGCAGGAATTCGTATGAAGGATTTAGAAACTTTTTTAGGGAAAAACATCTTAAAGCATTTAACCCCATTTGCTATAGTTATGGGTGCGGCCATTCCCGTTTTTTTGGTAGCGCTGGAAATTGCCGGCAACTTTAATAAACAGGGTGATGCGCAAACGGCGCTTGTTATAGCCCTGTGTTTTGTTGCCGGTCTTTATACAGGCAGGTATATTTCACTGCTATGGATCAACAGCCGATCTACTTTACAGAACTGGTTACTGCTCTTTATCCCGATGATCTGTATTGTGGCGGGCCTTTTCGTTATTTTTTTTATCCGGATGCTTTATAAGCACTTTGAAGCCTCTTACCTGTTATTACTTTTTACCTTCTTTTTTTTAATGAATGTTGCCATCGGTATGTTTGCAAAACTGATCAGGGAACGCATCAGGTCGAGAATTGAGAATGCAGAGATCAAGGCTGTGAACAGCGAAACGGAGCTGCAATTGCTGCAATCGCAATTAAGCCCGCATTTTTTATTTAATACACTCAATAATTTATACGGGCTTTCCATTGCCGAACACCAGAAACTGCCGGCGCTTTTATTAAAACTATCAGAATTGCTGCGGTATGCTGTTTACGATGCCAAAGAAACTTATGTACCATTACAGGATGAACTGGCTTACTTAAAAAATTACATGGATTTTGAAAAGATAAGGATTGGTGAAAGACTGGAATTAACAACAGACTTCGACATTGCCCCGGGCACAAATATTAAAATTGCCCCCATGCTGCTGATTGTATTTGTTGAAAATGCTTTTAAACATTCCAAGAACAGCCAGGAGCAAAAGATACATATCGATATTACGCTGAAGATATGGGGTAATTCCATTTTATTCTCCTGCATCAATTCCTACAATATGCACAGTAAAGAATTTTTTGAAACTTCGCATGCCAGCGGTTTGGGTTTGACCAATGTAAAAAAGAGGCTGGAGTTACTGTACCCGAATGAGCATGATTTGAAAATAGAGGAAAATAAAAATATCTTTACGGTAATGCTCAGGATAAATGCAAAGTAAACCCGGCCATACCATTAACTGTCTAATTGTAGATGACGAGCCTATTGCAAGACAGATCATTGAAACCTACTGCAATCACTTATCAATGCTGCATGTATTGGGTAGTTGTGCCAACGCATTGGAAGCAAAGGCGATCTTACAATCCAGCCAGGTAGATATTCTTTTCCTGGATGTAAATATGCCGGTGCTGGATGGTGTCGCTTTTTTAAAAACATTAAAAAATCCACCACAGGTAATATTTACTACAGCTTATAAAGAATATGCAACAGACGCTTTTGACCTTTCTGCCTGCGATTATTTATTGAAACCCTTTTCGCTGGAGCGCTTCATTATTGCCGTAGATAAAGCACTGGAAAAACTACAGGTGAACAACGGCGTAGCACCCGCCAATGCTGATCTGATCAATGACAGCTATGTTTTTATAAAAGCAGACGGCAAGATCTACAAAGTTTTTTTTACCGATATTTTATTTGCCGAAGCGAATGGTAACTATACAAAAATAGTTACCGCTCAAAGCCAGTTGCTTACCAGCATGACATTTACTGCTGTGGAAGAATTACTGCCCAGGTCTCTTTTTTTCCGCATTCACCGTTCTTTTATCATTAACAAATCCAGCATTTCTTACATTGAAGGAAACGTGGTTTTAATCGGTAAAAAAGAGATCCCTATTGGCAGTAATTATAAAAATGATTTTTTGAATGAAATAGGAATATGATATAGTTATCACATCTTCACCGTTACCTTATAATTATTTGCATCAACAGCTTCCAGCCACAATACAGCCCTTTTCCCATTTTCCAGCAGGATAAGAAAACAGTGATATTTAACGCCAGCATCCAGGTCATCGGTAATAGATCCGTAATGTGCAAATGAAGTATTGGTAATATAACCGGCCATTCTCTGCAGGTCCTGCGCAGTATTGCATTTTTCAAACTGGTCTTTGTCGAAACCGAGCCCGCTGATACCTACTGCGGTGCCTCTTAATTCAGTTGGTATCTTATCGTCTTTACCACTCAGGTTATACCATTCCATTACCTGCCTGTTATTGCTGTTGGTGATCACCAGCGCCAGGTCAGTAGCGGCTTTATTGCTCTTTGCCTCTTCGGGTGTATATACTTTTTTATGGGAGATACTTAAGTAGCTGTTAGCGCCATCTTTAGGTTGTAATGTTGCTGTAAAACTCTCCAGCTTTTGTGCAGTTGCGCACAATGTGATAAATGAGAATAAAAAGACTGTAAAAATTGTTTTTAACATGACCGGGAAATTTATTTGATGTATGATTTTGTTGCGGCAGCAAAACTATCATACAGCTTATTTTTACCGGCTGTCTATTTATTGTGCGGTTTTTTTTATGTAGTATCCGGCTTTAGAGCACCATGCCATAGTATTTATTATTCTACGATCCTGTACACACCATCACTGATCGCCATTACATAGGCTTCCAGCTCAATACTGAATTGCTTTTTATAATCCACGGTTGTTTCGGCAATAAATTTTTCTATCGCTTCTTCTTTTATAATATTAATGGTGCAACCGCCAAACCCACCGCCCATCTGCCTGGCGCCCAATACATTTTTATCGGCGGCAGCCAGCGTCACTAAAAAATCCGATTCGGGGCAACTTACATCATACAACTTGCTTAACCCCCAATGCCCTGCATACATCAACTGGCCAAAACCTGCCAGGTCGTTTTGCTGCAGCAGTTCAGCAGCTTTTTGAGTACGGGCAATTTCTTCCACCACAAATTTGCAGCAGTTGAAAACCTCGGTACTCATTTTATCTTTATGCAGTTCCACATCTGCTGCACTTTTTATATCGCGGAATGAAGTTACTCCCAGCTCTTGCTTCAGTACCACCATACCTTCTTCACAACGTTTTCTCCTGATATTGTATTCGCCGCTGGCCAATGTGTGATGTACTTTGGTATTGAGCAAGACAATTTTATACCCATCCAGCTTTAACGGAAAATACTCGTGTGTAATGTTTTTGCAATCCAGCAGTATCACACAATCTTTTTTTCCATTGATACTGGCATACATATCCATGATACCACAATTAACGCCGGGATAATTATGTTCGGCACGCTGGCAAAGCAACGCCAGTTCCACCCTGTTCATCCCACAGTTAAAAATTTCGTTTATGGCATAAGCCAGTCCGCCTTCCACTGCAGCAGAAGAACTCATGCCGGAGCCACGGGGAATATCACCGCCAAAAACACAATCAAATCCCGTAACGGGTTTTTGCAATAATAAAAATTCATTTACTACACTCAGCACATAGTTTCTCCAGTTGTCCAGTTTTTTTACACCAGTAATATCTATAGAAAGCGCTTCATTAAGATCGGCTGCAAAAAAATTGAGTGTGTTGGTCCCGTTTGCAGCAACAGCATAGTACACCCCTTTATCAATGGAAGCCGGCATTACATAGCCATCGTTATAATCAATATGTTCGCCGATTAAATTAATACGGCCCGGCGAATAATACAGGTTGGGTACTGTTGCAAACTTCTGCAGGAAGATATCCGAAATTTCTTTTGCGATCTGGTTCATGCAATTGCTATAATGAAGTGATGATATAAGTGGTTGTAAAATGAGCTGCGGCGCCTGCTTCCAACACCTGCAACCCGATATGATTATTGAAAGCGTCGGGTATGGCGCTGAGATTTTCGATGGCAATACTGTTGCGATGCGGCGGCGTGTATACCTGCAGGTAAGGATAAGATGCGCCAGGGTGAATTTCCACCTGCAGTTTTTTTGCGGGGTCTCTCAATACACACAGCGGCTGACATTCTGCAAAATTGAGTGTAAAGCAATTGTCAAATTCAGCATCGCCTATTTTTTTAAGTGCCCCGAATTCCTGGTAAGGGAACATTTTACCCGTGGGTATCAATGCATCATTAAATTCTACTTTCTCTTTACTCTGAAATTCGAGTTGCAACTCGTTGATACTGCCGCCAAATCCAAAATAAGGATGCCATCCATCCTGTACGGGTATCAGTCCACCGCTATTGTTAGTGATCGTAGTACTTACAGATAAGCGGTTGCCGGTTTTCAATTCAAACACTACGGTACAGGTAAATTTAAATGGATAACCTTTGTCAGTACCCTTATATCGATGTTCCACAATAAGTTTTGCACTTTCTTCATTGGCTGTTGTTTCTGTTACGGTAAATACTGCATCGTATAACAAGCCATGCAGCGCACTGCCATTTAAAATAAATTTTTCGATGGTATATTGCTGCCCGCCAAAATTATAGCTGGCATTATTGATACGACAGGCGAAGGGCGTTAATTTACTGCTGCGGAAGCCTTTGCTTTCCACATTCTGCTTAAAATCTTCTTTGTCGGTATAGCTGTCAATTACATTCAGCAGACTGCCGTTGTGCTGCACGGCAAATACATGCAGCAATGCACCGCAGGAAGGAACAATTTCCACCACCGTACCGGTGTTTTCATCCCGCAATACCACTTTTTCAAAATCGACACCATTAACTGTGTTAATAACAAACATACCTGTTTTTTAAGTGCGTGAAAATAGTTTAAAAAGATAAATAAACCGCAGGGGAGATCGAATTAGTTTATTAGTTAATTGGTTAATTAGTACGTGGAGCTATTTAACCAATTTAGCATTTTATAACTGTAGTGTGGCCTTGCCAGGAATCGAACCTGGATCTGGAGCTTCGGAAACTCTTATACTATCCATTGTACTACAAGGCCAGCTTTGTTTATTGGTTTACTGGTTAATTAGTATCGTCTTTTCAACTTAATATTTACTAGTACACCAATAAACAAATAAACGAGTTAACTATTTTATTTGCCAAATTTTACAATATTCGTTCCGAATATTTTTACTGCAATGGCGAGCAATATTACACCAAAAAATTTTCTTATTACCGCCATGCCATTGGGACCCAAGAACTTTTCTATCCACTTTAACGATTTCAGTACTATATAGATTATTATACAGTTGATCAATATTGCGAGCAGGATATTGATATTGTAATAATCCGCTTTTAAACTCATTACGGTTGTTAATGTTCCGCTGCCGGCAATTAACGGAAATGCAATGGGTACCACGCTGCCGCTTTTTACATTGTTATTATCCGGTTTAAAGAACTCCATACCCAGCACCATTTCCAGTCCCAGTATAAATATTACGATGCTGCCCGCTACCGCAAAACTGGGTACATCCACACCCAGTATGCCTAAAAACTCGGTGCCTACAAATAAGAACAATACCATCAGGCCGCCGCTTACCAATGTTGCCTGGGTGGATTTGATATGCCCGCCCATTTTTGCCCGCAGTGATGCCAGTACGGGCACTGAGCCCACCACATCTATCACTGCAAATAAAGTAAATGTAACAGTCAGCAGTTGCTTAATATTGAACACGCCCCATTCCATAAACCAGATTTTTGCAAAGATAAAGTTTGCGGGGAGTGTTTTAAAATATTTATCAGGAGATTAAAGCTGCTGCAAAGCAGCGCGGGAGGGAGGTCAGGAGAAATATTTTTCCCTGAACAATATGTATTTATTCTTCAATTCGAGCAGGCAATTATTGCAAAGGCAATCGTTATACCTTTCCTGCACAAAATTCATTTCCTGCACCGTTAATTTTACCGTACTGCAATGGCAGTTACCTATATCCCCCACTTTGCACTCGAAGCTGTTATTGCAGCGGGGGCATTTTTTTTCTTCGTGCTTATACATGGTGAATGATATAAAAAAGGCCTCCTGGTTAGCAGGAGGCCGTTAAAGTTATAATTTAAAGGTAATACCTCCATTAAACAATAATGGTATGGAATTATACCCATTGATATCAAAGAATTTTCTATCCGTTAAATTTTGTGCATCTGCAAAAACAGTGAATTGTTTGTTGATGGCATAAGATGCATAGGCATTCATGATAAAATAATCCGGCAAAGAAATATCGGCTGTTTTATAACCGCCCACATCATTTCTTTTGCTTACATATTTACCTGCTATACTTACATACAGTTTAGGGGTAAACTGGTAGCCTACTGTAATATTCAGGCTGTGCTTTGGCCTGCGCAGCAAATAATTATAGGCAGTATCCTTAAAATTGATCCTGCTCTGCGAGTATTCGTTAGCTGAAATAAAAGTATAATTACCGCTAATGCTCAGTTTTTCAGTAGGCCTGTATCTTACTTCATATTCCAGGCCACGTACTATCTGGCTGTTGATGTTAAAGTACTTATTGGTAATGTTGTTATAATCAATACCATTCGTAATATCGCGGTAAAAATAAACCAGCCTGTTGTTGATCTTGTTGCAATCAACCTGTACACCCAATTCGTACGATTTTGATTCTTCCACTTTCAGGTTCCTGTTACCATAAGCAGAATACAACTGGTAAATGGTAGGCGTTTTATAAGCAGTGGAAATGCTGCCCAGTAAACGTACATGTTCATTTATTTTGTAGGAAGGGTTAAATGAATAAGTTCTGTTGCTTCCGTAACGGGAGTTTACATTCAGCCTTCCTCCAAGATCGATATTCAGTTTTTCTTTCAAGCCGTTGTACATTACCGAAGCATACAACGATGCCTGGCCAATGGTGCTATCCATCTTACTACCATACGTACCGGCAGGGCCGTATATTGATGCAGGATAAGTACCAAAAGACACCATGTTCATATTATTATTCCTGTAATCGGCACCCTGCAGTAAAGTAAAATTCTTACTTAGTTTGATGCTCGAATACAGTTCCACAAACTGTGATTTACCGAAATAATCATTGCGGGATAAATAGCCGGGATTATCGGTACTGTCATCCAGCAGGTTGCGGGTAATATCGCTGTATTGATAATTACCGGTAATTGTTACAAAATCATTTTTGTATTGCAGCCCTGCGCCTGCCATCAGACTTTTGTTTTTGCTGGTGTAATCTTTACTGTCTGCAAATACACCTGCATCCAGGTCGGTTTTATATTTACTGTATTGCAGGTAAGTTTTTACTGACAGGTTTTTATTGATCTCGTATTTTAATAACCCGCTTGCCACATCGCTGTTATAACCATCTTTATCAAAATTACCGGTACCGGTTTTATCGTTGGCGGCAGAAAAGCCATCTGTTTTCAATTTACCATAACGCACCACATAAGTAAGCCCTTTTGCTTTACCAAATACCTGTGCATTGCCTTTAAAGGTATTTAAATTACCGGCATCCAGCGTAAGCTTTGCATTGAATGGTTTATTGATATCGCTCTTTACTGTAATAATGTTTATCACACCTGCAATTGCATCACTGCCATATAAAGTGCTTTGTGCGCCTTTGCATATCTCAATGCGTTCCACATCATTCAGTGAAATTAAATTGAGGTCAAATTCATTATTGATCAAAGAAGGATCGCTTACAGGAATACCATCTACCAGTACCAATGTGCGGCCGCTTCCTGCACCACGCATGTATAATGACTGGTTGCTGCCCATATTATTCAATGCGCCATTGATGGTTAGTCCTGCCTGTTCGTTCAATAACTGGCCTACAGATTTACCAACAGCTTTTTCTATCTGGTCTTTACCAATCACAGTAATTACTTTACCTGTTGTGCTTTGTTTTTGCGGTGTTTTGTTGGCGGTAATAATTACCTGGTTCAAAGTTCTGCTGGTACTGTCTTGTGCCTGCAGCTGACTGCTGATAATTACAGCAGCCGCAATAAAAATTCTCTTTTTCATTTTTTGAAAAAATTTTTGTTGTGACTGCTTCCGAGAAATGAAGGTTTGGTGTGTACACCAACCATGGGAAAGAAATATAAACGCTGTTAGCTTTTACACTTCAAGCCTTTCACCCGAAAGCTAAATGTTGTTGATGGACCTGGCAGGTCTTCTGGCTCAGCTTGTGTTGAACACCTTCCCGTTGCGCCCGGGCGGAACAGTGGTATGAAGTTTCAACATCGTGAACGTGAGTCGTGAGTGGTGAGTCGTGAGTGGTGCTCACGATTGGCAACTGACGGCTTACGATTGAACTCACAGGCTTTACAGCTACGGGGATAGCTCCTGACTTTAACAGGATTCCCTTTTAATCCCGGTTTTGATGCCGGAAACCAAATCTGCTGCAAATGTAGGGAGATTGGTGTTTAGTTAATGATAATTTATTTGAGAGGGAGGGGACGGTATATTCCGCTCGGTAGGGACACCGACCGGGGAAATACATGGTCAGACGAGGGCGTCAGACCATGTAGGGCATCATGCGTTCCGATGGAACGCTAAAACAAACTGCGTTTGTTTTCTACCAATGAGATGTTCCTACGGAACAGGGAGCACATGGTCTGACGCCCTCGTCTGACCATGTGAGGCTTTTGCATAGAGAATGACGTTGCGGAACAACGTGAATTTGGCCTGTTGCAAAGTTTTAATACATTTATTCTACCAAAACTTTTCTTATGACCGATTTAGTTGTGCCGCAAAACAACCCCTGGAATTTTGCTCAAAAAATACTGTTCCGTTTCTTTTTTATTTATTTCGTTTTGTTCACTAGCCCTTGGGATACACTGAGTGCTATTCCCGGCGTGCATTATATTACCGACCTTTTGGATAATGCTATTGTGTGGTTGGTGATACAATGCAACGAACATTTTTTTCGTGTGTTTGGCGTAAAACATGTGCAACAGGTTTTTAACGGCAGCGGCGATACTTCTTTCGACTGGGCCTACAATTATCTTTTGCTGGTGCTGGGTGTTATTGGCGCTGTTGTTTGGTCGCTGATAGACCGTAAACGAAAAAGCTACCGCCAACTGAATTACCTGCTCTGTCTTTTTGTAAGATATTCCCTTGCAATTATTTCGTTTGGTTATGGCATACAAAAAATATTTGCCTTGCAAATGCCTTTTCCTTCTACCAGCCAGCTGGCAACACCTTTGGGTGATCTGCTGCCCATGCGGCTTTCGTGGCTGTTTATCGGTTACTCCACTCCCTACCAGGTTTTTTCGGGTGTTATGGAAGTGGTGGTTACTGCATTGCTGTTGTACAGGCGCACTGCTACTATGGGGGTACTGATCGGCACTGCAGTTTTTATCAATGTAATGATGCTGAACCTGTGTTATGATATCCCTGTAAAATTATTCAGCATGAACCTGGTACTGCTTTGCCTGTACCTGGCTGCCAATGAATACCGCCGCATCAGTTGCTTTTTTTGGTTGAACAAAACGGCCGCTGCCTGCAGTGTGTACGATTACCCGCTTACTAAAAAATGGATGCGCATTACCCGGCTGGTAATTAAACTGGGGGTTGTGTTTTTATTGTGCAAATCATTTTACGAAGCGCTGCAATATTATCATCAGCGCAATACCATCAGCAATCCCAAAGATTTTACACCGGGTGTGTATGATGTTATTACTTACGTGGTGAATAAAGACACGTTGCCTCCTTTGATCACCGACTCTCTGCGATGGAAAGATGTTATTATTGAAAATAATGGTTCGGGTAGTATCCATACGATGGATACGATGTTCAGAAAACGTTATGGTCGTTCTTATTTTAATTTTACTGTAGATACTTTACAACCGGTCATTCATTTTCAAAAAAGGGCCGGTGATGAGGCGGATCTTTTTTCGCTGCATTACCTACGGCGGGATAGTAATACTTTACAATTATATGGACAGCGCCGCAACGATTCTGTTTTTATTGAATTGAAAAGATCGGCCAGGCATTTTCAATTGGCAGAAAGGCAATTTCATTGGCTGAGTGAGGCAAACAGGTAGAACTGCTTCCCCGGTCGGTCTGGACACCGACCGATGTCCACATCGTCTGACGCCCTCGTCTGACCATGTGGGAAAAGGCCGCCTATGACGTCTTTGAGAGGTCCCAGATTTTTAGGATGATTATGATTTTTTATGAGAAATGTGAATAGTGGTCAGGATTAACAATAGATAGTTCTCGGTTGGATTTAATTGCTTTACAGCTAAAGTTGTCTAAATCGTAAAGTAAATTTGTTATTAATCCAGGGAGACCGTACGTATTTAGAAACAATTTTTGAAAGGATTTAGTTTCTCTATTAGTCGCGTAGATAATTTATCGCCTTCTGCAATAATTTGTATTTGAGCTGATGCTCCATTATAAAATTCTACCACTCCTCCCTGTTTAGTAAACAAGCCATTAGTAAGAACAATCTTAACTACGTAGCTTGGTTTGATGTTGCAATTGTATATAGAATCTAATTCGCCTTTTAGGGTGCAGGATTGTTGGCCAGCATATTTTTTTAGCTCAATCAACACTTTTTGTCCAATTTTGATCTTCTGAATATCTTTTACGAGTGGTATATTCGCCTCAATAAAATAATCCCTTGTTCCTTTTTTATTAATTACTGAGATAATTTCTCCTCTACCAGCTATTCGTTGTGAATAGCGGATAAAGAAAGTTGAAACTACCAAAATAAGCATTATTACTAAAAATATCGAAATACCGTTTCGTAATATCCAATGAGGCTTACTAAAAACTATCTCCTGTAATTCAGGTGATAATAATTTAGCATTATTTTTCTTAATCTTTTGCATCGAATATGAATTTAATCGCTCAGTTCCAGTTGATTTTTGATAAGAAAATGATACTCTCCTTTTAAAGCAACCAATTCCTCATGTGTTCCACATTCAACAACGGCACCTTTACTCAGCACTATGATCTGATCTGCATTTTTTACTGTACTTAACCTGTGAGCTACCACAACAACTGTTTTATTTTTAAAAAACTCATCCAGGTTTTTCATAATAATTGTTTCGTTATTTGCGTCCAGACTGTTTGTTGCTTCGTCGAAAAAAATATAATCCGGGTCTTTGTACACTGCTCTTGCAATCAATAAACGTTGTTTTTGTCCTGTACTTAGTGCGACTCCTTCTGCCCCGATTTTTGTATCAAACCTTAATGGAAGGCCATTGATAAAGTCAAGAATATTGGCAACATTTGCCGCCTCTTTCAGTTTTTGCAAATCAATAGTTTCGTCACCTACTGCTATATTTGAAGCAATGCTGTCACTAAATATGAAACTTTCCTGCATTACTATTCCAATATTTTTACGCCATTCCTTATGACTAATATTTGCAATGTTTTTTTCGCCAATTTGTATATTACCATTATATCGTTCATAAAATTTCAATAATAATTTAAGAAGGCTGGTCTTACCGCTTCCGCTTGTGCCAACTATCGCCGTAATTTTTCCATTCGGGATAGTAAGGCATACATTTTTTAATACTGCTTCATTACCGGCACCAGGGTAAGTGAATGATATATTATTTAAGCTAATCGTTTTATCGTCCGGTATTTTTCTTTCAAATATTTTCTCTTCAGGTTCCTCATCAGGTATCATATGTACCTCATTCAAACGATCTAAACTTATCCTTGCCAATTGCAAGTTTTGAAAGAACCCTATCATTTGTTCCACCGGACCATTTAATTGCCCAATTATGTATTGAATGGCCAGCATTTTTCCCAAAGTCATTCCCCCTGTTACATTAATTGCAGCTTGTGCCGCCAAAAAAGTGATCAGAATATTCTTAATTTCGTTGATGAAGAATGCCCCGGTTTGTTGCCATTGATTCAAAGCAAGGCCCTTCATGCCTAGTTTAAAATTTTGCGCCTGTAATTTTTCCCATTCCCAGCGTTTCTTATTTTCGCAACCCTGCAATTTTATCTCCTGCATACCTTGAATGATCTGTATCGCATTACCTTGCTCACCTGCCTTTACATCAAATTGTTTGTAATCCAGCTGCCTCCTTTTTTTTAGAAAAAGAAATATCCAGAGTACATATATAAAGCTGGCAGTTACAAAAACCAAAAAAATGGAAAAGTTATATAAAATAAGTATTACAGAAAACATCACTAAATTAAATACAGAAAAAAGAGTAGTTAAAGAAGTGCCCGTAAGAAAGTTCTGAATACGCTGATGATCATTCATGCGTTGCATAATATCTCCCGTTTTCCTGCTGTCAAAATAGCTTACCGGCAGATTCATAAGCTTAATTAAAAAATCTGTAAGGATGCTTATATTAATACGATTACTTACATGGTATAATATCCAGCTCCTTATAAAATCAACCGACAGGCGCCCGGCAAACAATGCCAATTGCGCGAACAGTATTATATGGATAAACCCCAAGTTTCCTGCGCTTATCCCAAAATCAACCATACTCTGTGTCAGCAATGGTAGAAGTAATTGAAAAAAGCTGCCCAATAATAAACCAAGCAGCAGTTGAAAGATCAGTTTTTTGTAAGGATGAAGGTATTGCAGCATGCTTTTGAATGATCCGCCTTTGGGCGCTGTCAATCCATTATGCAATGTAGTTGATGAAAATACAGGCTGTGGTTCAAGTAATAAAGTTATTCCTGCTTTTTCATTTTTAGCATTATAAGATATCCATCTTTTCTCAAATGAGGCTTCATTTAATTTCATTAAGCCTATAGCAGGATCGGCAATAAAAAAAAAATTTCTTTTAATTTTGTACAGTACTACAAAATGATTTTGTTGCCAGTGTAAAATGCAAGGGAGTTTTACGTTTCTCAGTTCTGCTATGTTTAGTTGCACTGCATTAGTATGATAGCCTATTTTTTCAGCTGCGTTATGAATACCCAGCATATTCACTCCTTCTTTACCCATTTCTGTTATTGCCCTTAGTTTTTCAATATTAAAACTGCGGCCATAATACCTGCTGATCATGTACAGCGAAGTGGGACCACAGTCCATTTGATTACGCTGTTGCAAAAAGGGGAATGATGACATTTAGAGATACTTTTTCTATACTTATTAAAAATCAGTTTTCAGATTACCGGGAATTCATTCAAAATAAAGCCGGGTTCTTTTTGTCAGAATCCAGCTTTATTTGAAACTTATTTAAAAATTATAACAAACACCTTCTTGTTCCGTACACTCTACATTAGAGCGTGTACAGTTTCTGGTATATAAGCACTCGGCTGAAGGGTCGTGATCAGGCAGAAAACAAAAAGCGTTAACGGATACCCATGATGACCCGTCAAAGACTTCGCATGTCCATTTGTAAGCGGGGTTAAGCGAAGAAACACCGCCCATTACATTTCGCATTTCATCCCTAGATAATTTTTTCATTTTTATATAGTTTATTTGTTGTTAATGCAGTAGTTACAAACCGCATCGTTAAATGGTTTATCCTGTGGTAACTATTTATACTGTGCACTGTATAAATCACAGAATTATTTTACTAGTTGTTCATTTAAAATATCTGACAGTCTTGGAATAAGTGCCTCCATATCATCCAGGCTGTATCTCCCCGGAAGCTTGTGTCCATTGATAAAAAAAGTGGGGGTAAATTGTACCGCATTATTAATGATCCAGTTAGCGTGAGCTACAAGACTTTCTTTAACATCGACGTTGCCTTTTGCATTCCACTTAGCATTCCACTTTTCGAAGTCAGTCCATCCAAACCAATCGGTAAGCATTTGCTGCAGTTCCTTATTATCAGTTATTTCCTGCGCTTTTTCTAAGATTGCTTTTACAGCAATGGTTCGTTTGTCATTTTCATTATTGCTTTTACACATCAGCCTCATTTGTATTTTTACTTTACCAGGAAACCTGTTAAGTAAAGCATCCAGTTTCTCATGTGCTTTGGCACAGGGGTTACAATAAGGGTTACAAGCAACAGTTATTAATAATGTAGCTTCGCTTTTCCCTAAAACAATATCGTTCTTCCAAATTGCAGTATCCACCTGTACTCCTTGCTGCCACTGTGTAATAAATAAGTCTGTATCTGTTTTCCATTTTTTCAGCTCTGCCAGTTTTTGTTTATTACTCCTGTTAGCCTGTATAAGTTTTTTAAATGGCGCTATTGCTAAATGGAAAAAAGCAGCCAGACCCAGGAATATTGCCGTAGATAGTATTGTATCATTATTAAGTACTGTACCCTTCGAAAAAAACAATAGCAGTATTGCCTGCATGGTTAAAGTAATGCATATCCCTATACAAAGAGCACACCACTGCTTTAATTTAATCCACTGAGTATAAATACTCCATACTGCAACAGGCACACCTAAACAGGTCAACAAGAACATCCCCGGTGATAATAGCGGTAAAAAAATTGACAACAGACATAAAACAAACTGTGCACCAAAGTAAGCAACAGCAGCTCCGGCAGGAGTAATTCCCAAAACACCATTTGCATACCTACTTTTTAAAACTTTTTCGCAACCTCCGGCACTTACAGTGCCACAAACCTGTTTTACAATGTTACTTTGATACCCCCATTCTGCACCCAACAAGGCCGTACTAATAACCAAGCCTGTTAAAGAAAGAAAGTTGAATAAAATGGCTGAAATATTAAAGTACCTTGCTGATGCCGCTAATAGTAACAATATACCTGCAGCCATCATTATAATAACGATGGCTTTATTTTTAAAGGTCTCGTTTCGACTAGTATCATTTTGTACATTCTGCCACCGGCAATTCATACCCGGATAGATTACAATACCCGACCAGTGCTGAGTAATTTCTTTTTGTTTATCCCATTCAGAACTTTCTTTTATAATGTGCATGAATTCCTGTGCCGGTTGGCGTATATGTGCCAGCAATGGATATTTGAATTCATTAATAAAAGATGCGTCGGCCTGAACAGTATTATATTCCATTCCACCAGAGTCCAAAAAATCTGTGACTGCAGTTATTGCAGGATAATCTGGATGAGTAGTAATTTCTTCCCTGCAAAAGTTAAAATCAGGACGATTCCCCATCTGTGTTAACCAGTTACCGGTAACCTGCCACAATTCTAACGATGTTGTTGTTTTTCTATTCATTTTAAAGACTTATTTACTTACAAATAAAAACCTACATTGTATAATTCAAGAAGGTGTACCTTCAATTACACAACGAAAAATAATTTTTGAGCTTGAACAGAAATAATTATCGTTAAAGGAGATGTACGAAACAACGATAATAGACCGGACTATTTAAAAGGCTATCGTAAAACCCAATTCATCAAAGTACATCTTTTAATTTACCTCGGGGAAATCATCTATATCGTCTAAAGAAGTAAATTTACACCGAGCATAAAATTTCTATATACTACAACAAACCAGCTATCCAAAGCCTTCTTAAAGCAAAGTAGATTTATAAATTGACATTCCTCATTCGGTATTTACCTGATTTTTTTTCGCTTTTTACGTATGTGAATTTTATTTTGCTGGATGGTTGCAAAATTTACTTATACCAAATCAGGAATATTTTTAATTTTAAAATACCAGGTGCTATACCTTTTGTATACAGGAAATTGATTATAACATTTACATCTTTAGCGATTTAGCAGCCGAACTATAGTATTGTCAAGGCTCAATAGAAGATAATTTTTATTTAGTCAGCCTGTGCCGCCAACTTCAGATCAGGTACTGTCATCCTATTCGGCTACTAATATTTGCCCGCGGCTTTTTTGAATTTACCCATAATATAAATTTGATAGTTATCCCCTATTATTAGTTTAAAGCAATTTCATTGGCTGAGCGAGGCGAACATGTAGGAGGTTCCGGTCGGTGTTCACACCGACCGGGGATCCACATGGTCAGACGAGGGCGTCAGACCATGTGGATCTTAACCACCCATGCATAACCACCGGAAGGCAGGTTGGGATAGAGAATCAATCGGTTGTATGGTTAATTTGCCATTTTTGTAAGATTGCTTTATTATTTTATCTGCCCCTATTAAGGTTACTTTGGATGGTTTATTGGGCACATCGAGTATAATCGGTGTATTTTGCGGCGCAGTAATTATCAGGTATACGTTACCGTTATTTTTGGTACTAAAAATATCTTTGCCCAATGCCTGGTCTCCTGCATTTGTTCCGTAGATCGCTTCACCATTAATTTTTAACCAGGCGCCCAGGTCGGCAAGGCGCTGCTGCATTATTACAGGAATAGTACCATCTGCGGCAGGACCTATATCCAGTAACAGGTTTCCTCCTCTCGATACTTTCTGTACCAGCATTTTTACCAGCGCATCCGATGTTTCATAATCAGCCAGGTTCTCATTCCTGTTGTAACCGAATGACCCGCCAATGCCACGGCATTCTTCCCAGGGATGTTCAAATTTTTTATTGGCTGCATTTTCGTTGTGTACAATATCATATTCCGTTGTGTAGTAGCCACCATGTTTACTCCTCGTTTCTTTTCCCCAGCGGTCGTTTACCACTACAGTATTCTTTACAGAGCTCTCGTTGTACAACCACGATAAAAATTCTTTACTCTTCCAGGTATCGCTTGGGTACTCCCATTCCCCATCGGGCCAGATGATATCTGGCTGGTAGCGGTTCACCAGGTCTTTCAATTGTGGTATCATGTGTTCGGCAACATATTTATCTACGTTGCTTTTATATAATGGATTGAACCACTCGTACAACGAATAATAAAAACCCATGTGCAAACCTTTTGCCTTTACTGCTTTGGTAAGGTCCCCTGCAAGGTCACGGTGAGGACCCACATCCACCGCATTCCAGTTCCACGACTGGGCGCTGGGCCATAATGCAAATCCATCGTGATGTTTTGATGTGAGCACTACATATTGTGCACCCGCATTTTTAAAAACTTCGGCCCACTGATCGGGATTGAATAATTCTGCTTTGAATTCCGGTGCAAAATCCTGGTATTTAAAATTGGGGCCATAACTTTTATTATGAAAGTCCCTGAATGCGTTGCCTACTTTGGAACTGTCTGTTACCATCCGGTTCCAGTACCATTCCGAATATTTGGAATAAGTAGCATAGTCTTTTCCAACAGGTGCCCATGACGGTACCGAGTACACGCCCCAGTGAATAAAGATGCCCAGCTTGGCATCGGTAAACCATTGCGGTACCGGCCTTGCATCCAGCGAGTTCCAGTCCGCAGTATAAGTTTGCTGTGCATTGGTTGTAGCTACGAGACTTATGGCCAGTGCAACTAATAAGATTTTGTACTTTACAATAATTCTATGCTTCATAAAATTGTTTTTAATATAAAACAGCCCCTACATACATTGTGTTTGTTTGATAAGGCGCCCAGTCTTTCACTACTGTATTGCGTGTTTTAAGTATGGCTTCCTTGTCAATTTTTCCCGGCGCTAACCGGATGGTGGCTTTGTGTTTACCTTTTTTAAGATTGGAAATAATAAAATAATTGAGCCGGTAATAAGTGCTGAATGCATCAAAGCGGTTGATCACTCTTGGTTGCTGATCATCGATAGTGATCTCAATAGCAGCAGTACCCGGCCCCATTATATCTGCAAGGCCAAAACGGGTGCCTTTGAATTTCACTGTAAGACTTGCATCTGCTGCTGCTGTTGCATATACCTGCGGTTGCAAGGGGTAATATTCTTTACCTTTCGTTATAGAATCTACCTGGTTCCATGCGCCTGTAAAACGGGCACTGCGTTTATTAAAACTGATCATCCCTGCGTTGCTCCAGTTGTTCTTTTCAACTGCTTCGGGAAGTACATGTTTTACTGCAGCTATATTATCCTGCATCATCAACAGGTATTTACTTAATACCTGTGTGTATATCTTATGCCCGGTTTCCGGTAACGGGTGTACGCCATCAATTGAAAACAGTGGTACGCTTGTTTGTTCCTCTCTTTTTCCCGACATCAGCAATTTTCCTTTATCGATCTCCTCTATTACAGCAAGCCCCATGTGTATAGAAGGGATATTATAATGGTCCGCAATCGTTTCCATTGCTGTTACCGATGTTGGAAAAATATGTTGTTGCAGCAGTGGCAGATTTTCAGCTGCAAAAGTGTAGATGAAACAAATATCTGTGTGTTTACCCGCTTTCCATATCTGCCGCACAATACCTTCTATTCTTTCCCGTACGAAGAGCATGGGCACACGGTTGTCGTTTACTGCAAACTCTACAAATACAAGGTCCGGTTGGTGATCGATCACTTGCTTTTTTACTCGACAGGCTCCAAAGTCGGAGCCGGTGCCACTTACCGCTGCCATAATTTCCTCAAATTGTACCGCCGGGTATTGTGCTTTGAACCAGGTTTGTATTTGATCACGGTAACCATTACCCGCTCTTGTGATACTGCCGCCCAAAAATGCTATCTTAACAGGCTTGCCTGCTTTTATTTTTGCAAAAAAATTCGGCAACCCTCCCCTGGGTGTAAATTCCTTAGCTGCCAGCAGTGAATCCTGCTGTGCCTGTAAAGCTATCGGCATTGCCAGCAGGCAAAATATTATTATCCATTTATTCTTTTTAAGCTCCTTCATGTTCACTATTTTTTATTCATCTCTTTATTAATTGCATTGAACCAGTTTGCCGCAATTATTTGTGCGCCCGTTTTATTGGGATGTACTTTATCTGTAATAGTATGTATGTTCCAGTCCCAATGCTGCTGCTGATCTACAAAAATTATAGAGGGGTCTTTCATATCGGCTACCATATTCCTGATCGCTGCATTCAATGCGGGAATATATTCGTACTTGGGCAGCTTACCGCTCGTGATAACAGCCGCCACAAATATTATAGCATGTGGATTTTTTTGTTTGATACTATGAATTATTTTTTGCTGTGCCTGTATGATACCATTAACCGGATGCTCTTCCACAAAATGATTATGTCCTGAATGCAGCAGCACAATATCTGCAGGATATAAAGCATAGATGCTGTCGATGGTTTTTGCCAAAAACTCCGCCGTTTTACCGCTGAAACCGGAATGATGTATGGTATCTCCCTGCAAAACAGAGGAACGGGGACCAATGAAATTTGCCTGGTACCCATTTTGTTTCAATATGGAATCCAAAGGAAATAAATAGGAAAAAAAATCAGGGCCGCCTTCTGTAATCGAATCGCCCAGCCCCAGTATGGTGAATGCCTGGTGTTTTTTGCCCGTCATTTTTTTATCTACAGAACAGGCTGTAACCTGCAGCAGTAGCAAACATGCCATTACAATCTTTACGCTGTTACTATATTTTCTTTTCATTGTTCTTTCAGTTGTTGATGCGCTTTACCGGGAAACTGATGCTGCTGCCATCCTTTTTAACAGCTGTTATCTCAAACATAACTGTATCGCCTGTTTTTGCAAGGGGTAAATCAAACTCAAACGGATAGGCTGCATCAGTAACGGTTGTCCATGCTTCGCTGTTATTTATTTTATAACGAAGCCTGCATTCTTTCCAGTCTTTTTCTGTTTTGTTGCAATAAACATAAAATATCGCCATCGTATCATTCGGCTGAATGATCATTGCTGTAGCTGTTGCTGTACTGTCTTCATTGGCTGCATAACGCAGGAATTTAGTTGTACTGTTTCGTTCTATGGCTTTATCATTATCCACTGCTACCTGTACTTTTGGATGCAGCCCTTTTACCTGTATACAATTATAATTGCCCGGTGAAAGCGTTATTGTCAGCAAGCCATTCTTCATCACAGCCTTTGAATTCTTTCCTTTATCATCATATAATACCACATCATACAATCTGTCCTTCTCCCATTCGATAACATCTTTACTTAAGCGGATATGCTCCGTAACTTTTTTCTTGGCTGTATTGGCAAAAGCTATAAAAAGATCTTTTTCTGTATAGCCCATTAAATAATTGAACGCAACGCCATCGCTTTGCAACGCATGCGAAGGCATCCAGAGTTGCACATTGTTATTACCCATTACAGTTCCTTTCTTTGCTCCATATACCTGGCTGCTCAAAAAGGCATAACCGGGAGCAAAAGTTCCGGGAAATTGAATTTTTCCATTACTGCGGTAATTAAAGTCAGATACTAAAAAATCCACCAGCAAAGCAATATGCGGCCATACATGATTATAAAAAATCGCATTATATTTTACATCGTAAAACGGGTGCATAGGATAATCTGCCTGCTGGTAAATATTGGTATGCAGCGATGTGAAATAATAACCGGGGAAATTAGCATAGCGGCCAATAACTGCATTGTAAGCAGCATTCCTTAACAATGTATCTTTTGTATAATACGCCAGTTGCAGCAACCATGCTGCATGGTGTGCCAGCATTACCGGGCCAAACATATACGTGTTGGGTGCTTCCGGTATCAATCCGTTCAATGATGTTTGCCATGCAGGAACTTCCTGCTGTGGTATCGCCGCTACTTCATCCATTTTTACAAACGATGAGCCTTCCAGCGCACTGGTGCGGCGGCCGGGGAATATGCCTTTTACTTCGTTGTTCTTATTCACAGTAATATTGGTTACAGGCGGTGCAGGATTACTTCTTGTCCACAATAAAAATTGTTTAGCTCCTGTTGAGGCAGCATTTAAATACAAACTGTCTTTTGTTTCCAGGAATAATTCAAACAGGTCGTACATACGGTAACCATAATCCGTAGTAAAGCCGGCACCCTTGTCTCTTAATCCTGGTGAGTCAAAAAATGTGTGCGAGTAATTATCATATACCTGCTGTAAATATTCTTTTGCCCCGTCTATTGCTTTTTGCAGGTCGGCAGCATTACCATACAATCTATATTTAGCCAGGTAATCCTGCCAGCTGCCGCCACCGGTTTCCGTATCCATATTCAGTTTCCGGTTCTTTCCAAAAATGCGATCTGCTTCCAATGAAAAAGCAGTGGTATATCCATTGGTCAATTCATTCAATGCCACTAATTCACCAATATCCACGCAAGGGCCGTTCAGCAAATGCGAGGGGCCTTGTGCCTGGCCTGCGCTGTCGCTGGACGAGAATAAGAATTTTTCCCGGCTCATTACATATTCTATCATGGGTATTGCCCTGCGTTTCAAAATATCCTGGTTGCCGGTAAGCAATGCAAGACTTAAGGGATGCAAGGCCGAAACATTTTTTACTGCACCGGGCACATCAAACTGGTAATTGGATGCTTTCAATGTTTCATTCCAGCCACTGTACACATCATTCATCGCAAAGCCCAGCATATTATCCAGTGTATTGTTCAAAGAACCTTTTACATTTTCTCTTTCGGATCGGTAATGAAAAACAGAAGCAAGCAATTGCGAAGTTCCTTTTTGCCAATCGCCGGGATGAAAAAAATAAACGAGATCGATACTGAATTTTTCTCCCTTATTTAACCTGGATCGTTCCGTACCGGGCAATGGCGCATATATGCTGGGCTGCGCTTTCCCCAAAGTATTACGTATGGTCATTCCAAACAGGCTGTTACCTTTCGGCCCATCAGCCGGAAATACTGCCCCAGAATTTATTATCAGGTTTCCCGGCATGGTTCCATTGTGCTGCCAGTGCATACCGATATGGAATAGACGATAACGATACCGCCAGCCCTTCGCTGTACCCATCATGATTGGTAAATACCGCAGCGGTATTGGCATAGGCTTCTTCCGTTAATGCAAAATGGCTGGGAAATCTTTTCCAGCTCCAGGTGAGCGGCTGGTATACAAAATCAAGTGCAGAAGAATCTACCATTGGCATGCCATCAAAACCGATCGCATAATTGCCTTTTTTATACGCTTCCAACCCCAGTTCAAATACCGGCATCTGTTGATCGCCGACAAATTTTATGATAAGTGATACTTTGGCAGCCGTATTTTCCTTAAATGAAAAGACAAGCTGGTTATTTTTAACCTGGTAAGCCTGTGCAATCAATTCAGTATTGCCCAGTTGCTGAATATTCTGTGTTTGACCGCCCTTTGTTTTCCATGCCACTGTCCCCTGTTGTCCATCCATTAATGCAGGAAGTATTTCGGGTTGTTCTTCCGTAAATATCAATTGCAACTTAGGTATAATAGTGCGTTTGAGGTTGTTTGCCTTATGTGTTATTATAAGCGCCGGCGATTGTTGAAAATTGCCAGCAGGCTGTACTGTAAAATATTTATTCTGAATAACTGGTTGTGCGTTTGCAGCCATCACACACCAATAGCAATGCAATGAGCGTATAAAGATTATTCACCCTTCTTTTTGCTAATAGCCTCCTGTTCCTCTTTTTTAAAAATAATATTTGCATCAGTTCATTTTTTTGGTACCGGTTCAATTTCTATCAGCCGCATTCCGTACGCATCCATACTTACCGGTAAACTCAAAATATTTTTATCACTTTTTATTGTTGCTGTTGTTGTTTTGATTGCATTCAATTGTTTTACTTCTTCTGTGGTAAAATCTTTTTCGTATCGATCCGCTCCTCTTGTTAATGGCAATGTCTGGTATTTATCTTTCGACAATATGGCTTTTATATCCGCATCTTCCGGGCTACTGTACCACTGTGTAATTTTTAAGGTGAGTATTCTTAAAATTTTCTGGCAGGTCTTTTAACTGCAATTCGATACCGGAATAGTTGAGTGGCTTTGCATTGCTGTAAAATATAGAGGGGGAAGTGCAATAGACCAGTACACTTATTTTTTTATTCTCTTTGGTGGCAACCGCATGAAGCCCATAACCCTGTGCATCGGTTGGTGTTGCTGTTACCGGAATTTTTGCATCCCCCAGTTTGCTACGCAGCAATAAACCTTTTGCATAGGTTGATAAAATATGTTGTTTACCATAAGTTAGCAATACAAAATGCCATCCTGCACCACTGATAGGTAAAAAGTTTGCTTTTTCATTTTCGTAATATTCCTGCAGTGCAGCTGTAAAATTGGCCATGGCCGCTTCTTTTTTCATGGCGCCCTGCAGATCGCCCAGGTCTTCGATGGTGGAAGGTTCTGCCAACCCCATTTCATCCACTATTACCGGCAAATTGGTGTTCAGGTTATTTTTTTGCAACAGGTTTTTTAAACTATCCGCCACTCCTTTTATCATAGAAGGATAATTGCCCGGGAATAAATAAGTATGCCAGGTGATATAATCCAGTCTTTTTGCAGCAGATGCGTCGCTGCTGTAGCGCTGTAAAAAACCATTGATAAATTCCCAGCGGCTGTTAGGATTATTGCTTCCCAACCCAGCTATTTTTATTTGATCTTTTTTAGGTTGCTGTGCATTGAATAAGTTCACCGCTTCGTACAGGCATTTAAAAAAATTATAGTGTGCATCTGCCAATGCAGGTGTACTGGTCATATTATCCAGTTCATAAGGCATTTGAATAATGCGCAATGCAGGACAAACCTTTTTTGCAAAGCGAAGCGTGGTAAGATATCCTTTACGTACCTGCTCCCATTCTGCACCGGGTATACCAGCTGCCGGCAAAGGCAACTGGCCCGCCTGGCTGTATTGCTTATATAATTTTACAATGGGCGATAACTGCAGGTCGAGCATCACAGTATCGCTGTTGGCTGCAGCCAGTTGTAACCATTGCGTTAAATAAGGTACTTCGGCGGGATCCATTTGTGTTGGATCAGTTATTTTCCAGGGCAGGTTATGATGCTGGTACCGAAATACTGAAAAGCGTTTACCCATTGCTGTTGTTACCGCTTGTGCCATTTCCATCATTTGCGCAGAGGGGGATCCATACTGGAAATCTTTTACCGGGTTGCCGGAATAAGCCATTACCCTTAGTTCTCCCCTGTCCCGTTTTTCAACAGGCCCCTGGCAAAAAACTTCGATTGTTCCTTTCTGCTGCAGTTTTTCTGCAATGGCAGCAGTTGATATTTTCCATTCCTGCAGCTTTATATCATGTTCATTCAATGCTTTTGCAATAGTATCAGCAGAAAGTTGAGGAATAATTGCATAAGGGTCCGTTTGAGACATATCCTTGTAAACAGAACCGAGTACCAATGACGACTCCACATCCATGTGATGTGTTACGGAACTGAAAATAAATTCCATTGTATTGCCGTAAGATACCATTTGCGGATACACCCGGATATGCATCATACCTGATACGGTCACCAATGGTTTTGTGCCTGGTGGCGTGACTATTTTTTGCGTAATGAAATTTATTCTGAACAGACCGCCTGTAAAAGAGGTTTCCAGTTCAGGGCGTAGTTTACAAACAATCGTTTCTTCATCGCTGCCTTTTATACGCAATGAAAAAGCAATGCTTTCTTCGGAACCGATGCTGTACTGGAAAGGGATCAAAAAAGATACCGGTGTGCCGGATGCAGCTAAAGGGATTATTTCACTGGTACATTTTACTTCCCTTGCATAAGGTGATCCGCCTCTGAACAATAACTGAACACCCTGTATGGTACTGTTCTCAAAATTTTTATAGGTCTGTGTCCACAATGCACCATCATACCAGCCAAATTTTCCTTGCAGTGCATCTTCCTGTGCTTTGGCCGAACTATCGGGTAAAGGAAATTCGCTGTAACCATAGCGCCATTTAAAACTGGTGTGTGCATCGCCGCGGTAATATTTTTGTGCTGGTACGTTACATAAAAACATCAGTATAAAAAGAAATGTGCACATTGATCTATAGCAAAATAATTTTCCTCCTATACGCACATGCTTCATCATAATGCTTTCTGTTAATAATTGCTTTATACCGTATTTACTGCCGCATTTTTAGTGGCGTTCATCCGTTGCTTTATAAGAATGCTTCCTGCAATTGCCATAATTATGATCCCTATTGCACATGCCATTGCCCCGTTCTCTGCCACTGCACCCAATATCGCAATTCCTAATCCTACAAATATGGTGCTAAGAGCTATTACCCTTATGCCAAAAATATTTTGTTTGATCGCTTCTGCACTGCGGGCTGCATTGCTGTTATCTGTAACGATTTGCAGGTAAGGTATTTCCTTTTTGGTAACATACGCATATAATTCAAATACCAATAACAGCAAAATCGGAAAACACACGCCCAGCAACGTTTCCATTGTGAGGGAAAGGGTGATATCCAGTAATTTCGGACTGAGTACTTTAAAGAATAAACTCACCGCTAGTGATGTTACAGAAATAAAGATCAACGAAAACGAAGTCTGCCTTTTTGAAAACAGCGAATAAATGACCGGTGCAAATAAACTGCCGCCTGCAATGTTCGCTGTACTCAGCACCACTTTCACAATACCTCCTACCGCCGGCACCAGTATGGCTAAAAACACTGTAGCGGCGCCAAACAACACTGTAAATATCCTTGCTATGAGTATGGTCCTTTTTTCGGAACTGTTCTTAAAAAAAATATCTTTATAAATATCCTGTGCAAAAATTACGGCAGCTGTATTGATGGTGGTATTTGCTTTACTTGCTGTAGCTGCTATCATGCCTGATAATACTAAACCGATCAAGCCAGCAGGTAATATCTTTTGGCACAACATCATATAAGCGCCTTCAGCTTCTGTTCCTTGTAAGCCCGGGTTGATAACACGATAGATCATCGGCGGCAGCATCCAGATAATGGGCGCTACCAGGTACAATGCTCCAAAAAGATAGGCTACTTTTTTTGCGTTCTTTGTTGTTGACACGGATGTATACCGCTGCACATAACTCCAGTTGCCGCCCACATACACTACCTGGTACACAAAAAAGGCCAGCATAAAACCTACACTGTATTCCTGGTTGAATGGTTCGAAGAATTTACCGGGTGCTTTTTGTAAAAAATTCTGCATGCCACCTACATCGGTCAATGATAATGGAATGATGATGATAACGGATGCAGAGAGGATCACAAACTGCACCACATCAGTGGCAAGCACACCCCATAATCCTCCGCCCGTTGTATAAATGATAATTGTAACGCCGATAGCAATGATACAGGCTTCCAGCGAAAATGGTGTGGCCACATACACGATCTTTCCCACCGCATACAATATGGCCGCGGTGCTCACTAAACTATACAGCAGCACCATATAACTATAATATTGTTTGGCAGTTTTTCCAAAGCGTTTGCCCAGGTATTCGGCGGCTGTGGCGGCGCCTGTTTTTTTCCATCGACCCGCAATGAAAATGGCGGTGACAAAACCACTTAAGCACATCGTGAATTGTATGGCATTTGCCACCAGTCCGTAACGGTATGCTATAGAACCCCATACCACGAATGTAGCTGCAGAAAAATAAGAGATAAAAAGAGAGAGACTGTTGATCCACCAGGGCGTTTGCCCGCCTGCTTCAAAAAATGATTTGGAACTTTTGCTGCTTTGTACTGTAAACACCAAGCCAATGATCACCATTAAAATGGCGAATATGCTCATTACTCCAAAATCAAGTTTTGTCATACTTATTTTAATAACATCTTATCTCAAAAATTGCTGCGGGTATATTGGCAGCAGGATGTTCGCATTTTACCACTAAGGTATCGGTAACCAATGGTTCTTCCAGTACAATATTATTTCTTGTTTGATGATTCCCTGTTATATTTTTTATAAGATTGCCTGCGCCATCATAAATACTATAATTTCTCGTACAGAAAGGCATGATATTTTCCGGGTGCCCCATCAATACAGATTCCATCGGGTGATCCATGTCTGTATCAAAAGTTAACTGGATATTGTTTACAGTTACTGCTTTATTCCATTTAATGACCAGTTGCGGATCAACATCATTTAATGCTGCCACCCATGCATTGGCTGCAAGATAAGGGCGTGCGTATCCGTTCTTTATATTATCCGCCCTGTAGGTAAATAATGGTTGGGAAAAATTAATGGCCATATTCTCTCCCGCCGGTCTGCGCCTTGGTGTCCAGAATTCAAATGCATCCACGCCAATATCTTCAGGTGGTGTTTGCACACCGGTATTGGATACAGCTTTATTCTCTGCCTGGAAGAGCGATAGCAACCCTGTAAGCCTGGTGCCTGACAGGTACGCAGACACGCTTTCATTTTTACGGAAAATAATGAACGCATATTGGTTTTCTGTAAATACAGTTTGCCATTCCAGTTCTATACAATTGCGGCCCGGTTCCAGTTGTAATAATTTTTCTTCTACAATAAGATCGGGCGTATAACTCGCTTTGCGACTGCAAACTGCCAAATGCACAGGCAGTTCTGTTTTTCCCATTGCTTCTAAATGAAAACGCATCAATGGCAATTTGCCCGGCGATACCGGTATCAATTGTGCTATGCCGGTTTGCAAGGGATATAATTTACCACTTTCCGGTAAGGTAGATAAACTGTATTCGCTACTGGCTGTTACAGTTGCCTGTTGCACCAGGTCTCCGGTATCTTCGTTTTTAATACCGGGTATGAACTGCCCTGCTTTTACTAAGCGCTGCTGTAATGCTTGTATGTGAGCGGATACCTGCCTTGGCAATATCTTTTGTTCCGTTGCTATTGCAGCAGCAATTGCAACGGCCTGCGCATTGTATGCAGAAGTGCCCATTACTCTTGTAGATGCAAAGGCAACATGCGAGGCGCTGATGATCCTGCCGGTTAAAAAAAGATTGCTGATATTTTTACTGTACATGCAGCGGTAAGGGATCTGGAAAATCCCTTTGCTGTGCCATTGATTACAGCCGGGCAATTCACTGAACACTCCATCTGCAGGGTGCAGATCGATGGACCAGCCGCCAAATGAAACTGCGTCTATGTGTTGCCGTTGTTCCACAATATCCTGCTGCACCAGCATATAATCGCCGCAAAACCTGCGGCTTTCTCTTTTGCCGGGTATGGCACCCACCCATTCCAATGTATAGTTAGCCGCTTCCGGAAAATTGCCGCTGTTCTTGATATAATCCCATACGCCGTACACCACTTTCCATAATTCCCATTTAATGGTCTCTGTTTCTTTTACGGTATCCAGTCTTCCCCCATATTCTATCCACCACAGTTTACAGCCCTGTTCCTGCAGGTTGAATGTTTTATAACGTGGTATCGTTTTAATATCATTCAATGCAAATGATGGAGGAATATATTGCACCGGCTTGCCCGTATCCTTTGAATAAAAATAAAGGCTGTGCCCCAGCAATTCGCCGTATTCTTTTGAGGGTGCAAATTTTTCGTTGAACTCTTCTCTCGATTCAGCACCCATCCTGAAGGAAGCGCCGGATAAAAATGCAATAACACCATCACCTGATGCATCACAAAACAAAGGCGCTTTAAATGTGTACTCCGTCTGGTTCTGGCTGCAAATCCCCTTTACCGCTTTAATAGTATCTGCTCCTTCTTTTTCTACTTCGTATACTGCAGTGTTCAAAAAAAGGCGGATATTTTTTTCTTCTGTTATCTTTTCCAGTAAAATATAATCGAATATCACCGGGTTGCCTTCGGGATTACGGTAAGTATTCTCCACCAGCAGCTCATCTATCACACCACCTTCCCGTGCCCAGCGGTTATTATTACCCATGTGCGATGTAGCGCCCAGTATCCATAACCTTACTTCGCTGGAGGCATTGCCGCCCAGCACCGGCCTGTCCTGTACCAATACCACCTTCAACCCTTCTCTTGCAGCTGTTACGGCGCAGCATACGCCGCTTACACCGCCGCCCACTATCACCAGGTCTGCATCGATCTGTTCCGAAAAAAGATCTCTTGAGCTGCCGCCTTCGTTCAATATCATGCTTCAGTTCTTAAATGATGTTTAATATGTGCCAACCAAATTCAAAACAGAACATTACTTCCAGTCATCATTTTGTGTAAGCAATGGATTTGCATTGATCTCTACCTGTGGTATAGGGAAATATTTATTTTTTGCCGCTACTACCCTTGTTGGATAATCAGCATTTACCGCTGTTGGTATCACGGTAAGGAATTTATTGGTACGGGTAAGATCGTACCAACGGTCGCCTTCGCCAATAAACTCCCAGGATCTTTCCTGCAATACAGAATCGATAAAGGCAGTTTGAGAAAGACCTCGTGTAAGTATGGGCAAGCCTGCACGTATCCTTACAGAATCCATATAAGAGTACGATTCTGTTGCCGGTGCTCCTAAACGGGCCTGTGCTTCTGCAGCAATTAAGAATGCATCTGCCAAACGTAGTATATAAATATTGTTGTTGCCATAAGCGCCCACAGCATTGGGATCTTTGTATTTACCCATCAGCACAAGGTCTTTGGTGGCCAGCCTTGTATCAATGTTCACCCTTGTAACTGTTACATTCGATCCATTGATATAATTGGTATCCAGTAAAGCTTTTCTTTTATCTGCATTGCTGTACGAATTATAAAATGAACTGTACACATACATTGCTCCTGCGCCACCTTTATTGTAATTGGATACGCCATTGGGTGCACAGAAATAATGTATCTGCGATTGACGGATCGGGTTGGTGGTTGCATTCAGTTCTACTGCAAACATCACTTCCTGGCGTGCCAGGTCTTTTTTAGCTGCAGTGAACAAATCTGCTACAGACGGAACCAGTGCATACTTATTGGAGCTGATCACTGCTTTTGCACTGGCCAGCGCCACATCCCATTTACTATTATACAATGCTGCTTTTGCATGTAAAAGATAAGCAGCCTGTTTTGTCACCCGGCCTTTTACCAGTGATGCGGTATAATCTGGCAACAGCTGTTCTGCTTTTACGCAGTCTGCAAATATCTGCGCATATCCCTCATCGATAGTTGACTTGCCTACAGTTGCATTGTCGATAGAATTGGTAGCAGTTATTTTTACCACGATGCTGCCGAAATTCTTGGTAAGCATCCAGTGGCAGAACGCCCTCATAAAATATGCTTCGCCCACAATATTATCACGCCTTACCGCATCCATTGGTGTGTTAGGCACTTTTTCAATTACCCAGTTGGCACTTTCAATGGTGATGTAGGCCCTTTTCCATATTTCCTGTGGTGATTCGTTGCTGCGGCCAAAACCGTTCTGTGCCGAATAAGAAGGCTCATACAAAAAACTGGTCAGTGTGTTCCTTCCCACCACGTTGCGGGGAAACATCTGGTCGGCCGACCATTCTGCTGCAAACAACGGCGCACCGCTGTTGTACATGCCATAGAGATTTCCATATACAGCTGATATAGCCGCTTCCGCTTCTGCAGCGTTGGAATAAAAATTCTGGGTGTACATATTGGAATAAGGCGTTTCTTCCAATGCTTTTTTACACCCGCTGAAAACCATTATTATTATTGTGATATAGGTCAATCGTTTCATAAAAAAAATTTAAAGAGTTATTTGTAAACCAAAAAGGAATGAACGTGAGGCAGGGTACACAATATTGTCTACACCAAATTGTGTGTTGGAGCTGCCGAATGATCCCACTTCCGGATCAAAGCCTGTATAATCTGTAATGGTGAACAGGTTATTGGCACTTACATAAACCCTGGTTTTAGAAACATATTTTAACGAGAACGTGTACCCTAAGGAAATATTCTTGCAACGCAGGAAGGATCCGTTCTCAAGATAGCGATCTGATAAAGGCAATCTTCCGCCCTGGCTGCCTGCTGCCACCTGGAAATCACCGGAGGTATTGGTCGTGGTCCAGCGGTTGGCTGCACCTGCCAATACATTCCTGCCACCAATAGGGTTTTCCAGCGACCAGCGGGCAAGATTGAATATCTTATTGCCGGATACGCCGGAGAAGAATGCAGCAAAATCAAATTGTTTGTAAGTAAGTGTGGTAGAGAACCCATAAATGAATTTTGGATTGGCGTTACCGGTGATCACCTGGTCGGCTGCAGAAATGATACCATCCCCATTCACATCTTTTACCCTTTGTGCACCGGGACGTGGCTTGGTTACCGGCTGACCGGAAATGATCGGGTCACCGGTCTGGAACAATCCGTCATACACATAAGTTTTAAACAAACCCAGTGGTTCGCCTACACGCAGTACATTATAGTTATTGATCGCTACTTCTTTTGTAGAGTCATCAGCCAACCTTAACAGCTTATTGCGGTTAATGGTAAAGTTGGTGCTTACATTCCATCTCCAGTCTTTATTGCGGATGATATCGCCGCCTAATGACAACTCTATACCTTTATTCTGAATAGATGCAAAATTGCCTACCACTGCATCATAGCCGGATGATAAAGGAAGATTCTTTTTATAGATCAGGTCAGTTGTTTTTTTCAGGTAATAATCCGCTACAAAATTCAAACGGTTATTAAAGAAATCTGCTTCCAAACCGATATCTGTTTGTACGGATGTTTCCCATTTCAGATCGGGATTAGGAACGCCGGTTGGCAGGATCGCTTTGGTTAAGGTGTTATTGAATATATAATCGTTACCTGCACCAACAATTGCTAATGACTGGTAAGGATCAACCGCTGCCTGGTTACCCGTTTTACCTACACTTGCTCTCAGCTTTAAATTGCTAACCGCGTTGATACCGGACATAAAATCTTCCCTTTTTACATTCCATGCTGCAGATGCCGCAGGGAAGAAACCATATTTATTATTTTTACCGAACTTACTGCTACCATCCACACGGCCGGTAAGATCGAGATAATATTTGCCCTTGTAACTGTAGTTGATCCTTCCTAAGTAAGAAACAAGATCATCTTTTGTTCTGCCGGAGTTAACAGAAAAATTCTTTGCCAGCTGCAATGCTTCATTGGTAGTGGCATCATTTACAAAACCATAACCAATAGCGTAGTTGTAATTGCTGTTATTTTCCAAAGTGCTGAACACACCTGTAAATCTTAATGCGTGGTCGCCGATCGACTTATCATAAGTAAGAATGTGTTCCTGCATCAGCCTCATAAAATTATTATTCAGCTTCATACCATAACCACCCAGGCCACCGGCCAGTGTTATTTCGCCCGGCGTAAATGCGGTGGAGGGGAAATAATAATCGTTCAATGAATTATTGGTGTTGGCACTTAGGTTCAACCGGTACTTTAAACCTTTTGCAAGCGCAAGATCGATATAGATATTGCTTAACACGGTATTGGTGGTAGTGATATCTGTTGCCAAAGTGCCCAGCAATGGATTTCTTAATTCCGTATAATAAGATCCATAAGGTTGATCTTTCCATTGGGCAATGGTACCATCTGCATTGTAAGGATTGAGTGTAGGTGGCGCACTCAATATAGCGCCGATCAATGATTGTGTAAGACCGCCGCCATCATTATTCACCGATCCTGTCTGCACCCTGTTATTGATAGAACGGGTAAACGTAGTATTAGTTCCGATCTTCAGCCAGTTATTCACCGTATGCTCCAGGTTCATCCTTACGGAGTAACGATCGAATTTAGATTTCAGCACGATACCTTCCTGCCCAAAATAATTCAGCGAAACCAATGCTTGTGTTTTGGCATTGCCTCCGGAAAATGTTATCTGATGGCTCTGCATGGGCGCTTTGCGGAAAAGCACATCCTGCCAGTTGGTACCCACACCGAATGAATCGGGGTTGTTATACCTGTTCACACCATATATCTCATTTTCAATTTTTGCAAACTGGTTGGCATTCAGCATAGGAATTTTACGGGATACTTCCTGTGTACCAAAATAACCGTCGTAGCTTACATTAGACGTACCCGCTTTTCCTTTTTTGGTGGTAATGATGATCACACCATTGGCAGCCTGCGATCCGTAGATGGCTGCTGCAGATGCATCTTTCAACACTTCCACCGATTCAATATCATTAGGATTTAAAAAAGATAAGGAACTTACCTGGTTGGAAAAACTGCCCACACCGCTGATATTACCCAGCGTAGCCGGACCGGAAACACCCGCAGCCGTACTATTCTGTATCTGAACACCATCTATGATATATAAAGGTTCCGACGATCCGTTGATAGAGTTGGTACCCCTTAGGCGTACACTAATACTACCACCAGGCGCAGCATTATTTTGTGTGATCTGCAAACCGGGCACCCTGCCCTGCAGGCCCTGCGCCACATTCACCACCGGCGATTGCAACAGTTCGGATGCTTTTACGGATGTGATGGCACCGGTAACCTCCGATTTTTTCCGGGAGCCATAACCCACCACCACCACTTCATCCAGTTTGGTGTTCAGGTTTTTCAGCTCCACGCTTTTATAATCATCGCCCTGAGTACTGATCTCCCTTTCGGCAAAACCGGTATAGCTGATAATGATGACCGCACCGTTCTTTACTGTAAGCGTATAGCTACCATCAGCGGCAGAAATGGTGGTTTGCTGTGTACCCTTCTCCCGAATGGTGGCACCGGCAACCGGCTGTCCTTTGTCGTTGATGATAACGCCTTTAATGGTCTTAGTTTGCGCTGTTGCCGCTGCTGTGCAGCACAGGAAAACAAAAAAAGCCAGGAAGAAGCGGATTTTTTTTAGCAGATGTGATTTTCTTTTTTTCATAAACAGTCAATCGTTAGATAAGTAAATTTTTTGCGTTGAACAATTTCATGCAAGCCATGCTAAATTAAGATTGTTAAGTATTTGGAAAACGGACGGCTGCTACAATATGTATCGGGAACGATTTCGGTATCGTTCCCGATATGCAGCGTTCCCGTTACGTATAAAGTCATTTATTACTGTGAGGGCATTTTTGTTAAGTGTTGCGTTAAAAATACGGATGGCATAGCAGGGTGTTCTCAATTTTGTTTAATTTCCAATAAATTTAAACCTGTTCTCTAAACTTTTGCGATGATAAAATGCGTTAAATGCAACGAGGTAAGTGGTATTGCCAAAGCCGGGCAGGTAAGGGAAAAGCAGCGTTATTATTGCCGGCACTGCGATTATTATTTTACGCTGCAATCATCTTCTCCTGCTGTGGCCGCTACTGCCGCCAGCCATCATGCCACTATACTGGATATTGCCAAGCAATTAAAAATATCCAAGTCAACCGTTTCCCGTGCACTAAGAAACAGCAATGATATCAACCAGGAAACAAGGGATGCGGTTTTAAAAATTGCACGTAAGCTCAATTATGTACCCAATTATTTCGCTTCCAGTTTAGTAAGAAGAAAAAGTTATTCCATCGGTATCGTGGTGCCGGAACTGATCACCAATTTTTTTTCGCAGTTCATTATCATTGCGCAAAAAGCGGCATCGCTTGCGGGATATGAAGTGATCATCTGCCACTCCAACGAAAGTTTCAGTAATGAAATGGATGTACTGAAAAGATTATTTGCTTACCAGGTGGATGGCATTATTTTATCGCTGAGCGGTGAAACAAAGTCGCTGGAACATTTACAACCTTTCCAGGATGCAGGCATACCGGTGATATTATTCAACAGGGTAAAGAACCGTACCGGCCTGCCGAAAGTAATGGCCGACGATTACCAGGGCGCTTTTGCGGGCGTGGAACATTTGATCAAAAACGGTTACAGCAAGATCGGGCATATCGGCGGGCCTAAGAATTTACAGATCAGCAAGGATCGTTTTAATGGTTATAGCGATGCATTGGAAAAATACGGGCTGGAGTTAAATCATAACTGGATCTTTTACCACGATCTTACTACCGATGGTGCAAAAAAATGTGTGAAGGCTTTACTGGAAAATCCTTTGGAAATGGATGCCGTGTTTGCTATTAACGATCCTGCGGCCATTCAACTGATCATTGAAGCAAAAGCAAAAGGTATAAAAGTTGGGCCCGAGTTGGGCATTGTTGGCTTCAGCAATGATTCCCGTTCGGAAATTATCGAGCCCTCTTTGACTACGCTGGAACAACCGCTGGAAAAAATGGCGGAGACCTGTGTGCATCTCCTGCTCAATAAAATAAATGATCCCAAATTTGTGGTGCCCAATTCCACTGTATTAAAAACCACTTTGATCGAACGTTGCTCTTCGAAGAAAACGCAATAGATCTATCTTTTTTTAAGCTTCACCAAAATTGTTTTAGCAGCATCACTCACCTGCAACTTTTTTTCTTCATATTCTTTATGCGAAAGCGTTAGCGAAACAGGTAGCGACTGCCAGGAAATAATTTTGAAGGCGCCTTTCTTATCCGTCACCGCTTCTTCTTCTCCTTTTACCGAGTAGATATATACATTGCTTACCGGAAGCCCTGTTGCAGCATCCTGTATCACACCCTGCAACTCCACTGCAGGCAATTGTTTTTTTGTACCGGTAAAAGAAAAACCAAAAAAGAGCGAGATCATTACAGCTGCTTTCATAAAATATAATTTAATTTTTTATACTGCCATATGCCCCCAATAAACCACGGTCTCATAATCAATTCTTACCAACCCGTTCTCGTTTTTAGCAACGAACAATTGTATCAGTTCTGTTATCATAGCATCGTATGATTCGTGGCCCGGCAATGGTATGTACGACTTTGATAACAGTTGTCCCTTCAGCGCTTCAAAATCGAGCAATTGTGTATTGCTGAATATTTTCGTTTCCGGAATTTCCGTCTCAAAAAAATCAGCGATCAATTCCGGTTCTATCTGCACCGGTCCCTTCTCCCCGATACGGTACTTGTCGCGTAGCGCTGTATACTTTTTTTCAAATTCTGTTTGATTCCGTTGACGGTTCCAGGCCAACACCACCTGTCCACGTGGTTTTATAATGCGCTTGCATTCTATTTTCGCTGCCACCGTATCCAGCCAGTGAAAAGTTTGTGCCACTGTGATCAGGTCCGCACTTTCTTCCGGCAATCCGGTATCTTCTGCAGTTGACCGGATGGTTTGAAATAATGGATATTTTTTCAACCGCTCTTCCCCGGCTTTGCGCATGGCTTCGTTGGGTTCAATGCACACTACTTTATAACCCCTGTTCAGCAAAGGCTCTGCAAACAAGCCTGTGCCGGATCCAATATCTGCAATAGTTGCAGCAGGATTAAGACGTATATTATGTTCTATAAAATCAAATAATGCTGCGGGATAACCCGGGCGGTACTTCGCATAGTTTTCAGCCCTGTTCGAAAACCTGCTTACCGGTGAAATTGTACTGATCATCTGTTTTGGTTTATTGAATGCCTTTTTTAAAATCTGTTTCTTACCTGCGAAAATAATGGTATTTTAATTGTCTACCAAAATAGTAGACTATAAAAATGATGTTAATTGTACAAAGGACGCTGCTTATTTTTGGTGGCTGAAATTATCGTTGTTATATTTCTTATAAAATGAAAAGTGACCATTCTTTTAACTTAATTATATCATCTATAGCTGCAGCATTCCAACATTTATTTCTTTAAACAAACAATTTATCAAGTTGTTAACTTTACCAATAAATAAAACAGTTTTATGAAAGCATTTCTGGGAATGGGTCTTTTAGGCTCCAATTTTGTTAAAGCGATGCTCCGTAAAGGAGATGCCGTACAGGTATGGAACAGGACAGCTTCAAAAGCGAAGGCACTCGAAAAAGATGGCGCCAAAGCATTTGATGATATTGTGGATGCAGTAAAAGGCGCTGCTATCATTCATCTTACCCTTAAAGATGATGACAGTGTAAATGAAATACTAAAAGCAGCCAGCACAGGTTTTAAACCCGGTGTAATAATTATTGATCATACCACCACATCCGTAAAAGGCGCTGTTGAAAGAACAGCTGAATGGAAAGCCAAAGGATTTACTTACCTGCATGCGCCTGTATTCATGGGCCCGGCCAATGCGCTGGAAAGCAGCGGCAATATGCTGGTATCCGGCGACCAGGACCTGATCAACAGCCTGACGCCGCAATTATCAGCAATGACAGGTAAACTGTTGAACCTGGGCGCCGAAGTGGGCAAAGCATCCAGCATAAAACTGATCGGTAATCTTTTTTTGTTAACACTTACTGCAGGATTGTCGGATACGCTTGCATTAGCTAAAGCTTTGAACATTGCACCTGCAGATATCTCTGCACTGTTTGAGTCGTGGAACCCCGGCGCTGGTATGCCGGCAAGGTTCAGCAGGATAGCGAAAGGTGATTTCAGTAAACCTTCGTGGGAATTGAATATGGCCCGCAAAGATGCCGGCCTAATGATGCACATCGCAAATGAAGAAGGGGTAAAACTCAACCTTATACCGGCTATTGCTGCTGATATGGATAGCTGGATCGCAAAGGGGCATGGTGCTGATGACTGGAGTGTGATAGCAAAAGATAACCTGTAAAGTGATCAGGCGATGTATCAGAAGCTCCTGCCGGGATGCAGGGCGCACAATATTTTAATCGAATAAAAAAGGGAACGTTGTACAATGTTCCCTTTTTTATTTATCCTCGTTGGCGTTTTTCGCACTGTTTTGTAAAGGGTTACAAGCCTCTTCAAGCTCATTTACAGTTTTTTAAGAATTATTTAAATAGACAGACTTGTCTATTTAAATAATTTACCCTAGTTTTGTTCTATGAAAAAGCAAAGAGGACAAATTGTAGTCGATAAAATACTCGATACAGCGGAAAAGCTCTTTTATACACAAGGCTATTCCAATACGGGTATCAACCAGGTGATAGAAGAGGCAGATATTGCCAAAGCTTCCCTGTACAAACATTTTGAATCCAAGACAGACCTGATGGTGGCTTACCTGCAACGTTTTCACCTGGGTTGGTACCAGCGACTAGAAGAGGCAGTGGAGAAAGTAACCGATCCGCAAAAAAAGTTACTCGCCATCTTTGATCACAATATCAACCGGCAGCAGATCAGGGAGTTTGGTGGTTGCCCGTTTGTAAAAGCGAATGACGAAGCCGGCACGACTGACCCGAAAATACTGGCCGAGATACAATTGGCCAAACAGCGCCTTAAAAATTTTATCGCAAAACTGGTAGCACAGTCCGGCCACAAAAAAATACTCACTGATAAAGAATTGACCGAAACTATTTTCCTGATGGTGGAAGGAGGAGTTGTTGCAGCATCTGTATTTAAGGAAGCGGACGATCTGCAGGCTGCAAAAAAAATAATTCAAAAACTATTATAATGAAACCTACAAAAAATAAATGGCTGGAGCTGATCATCGTGTTATCGGCACCGTTACTATCTGTTATTGATGTATTTATCGTTAACATAGCCATACCTTCCATTAAGAAAGGGGTGCATGCAAATGATGCGGAGATACAACTGGTGATAGCTGCATACCTGTTGGGCTATGCGGCCTTTTTAATTACCGGTGGCCGCGCCGGTGACCAGTATGGCCGGAAAAAAGTTTTCTTCTGGGGCATGTTTGCCTTTACGGTTGCCTCAGCACTTTGCGGTTTATCTACAACCCCGCTGCAACTGAATATCACCCGGTTCATCCAGGGTTTTAGTGCGTCGTTTATGGTACCGCAAACCATCGCCTTTATCCAGGTATTATTTCCCGAACCTAAAGAACGTGCAAAAGCCATCAGCCTGTTTGGTATCACGCTCGGTTCTGCTGCCACTATCGGGCAGGTGCTGGGAGGTTATCTTTCAGCTTCGCATTTTGCTATTGAGGGCTGGAGGCTGATCTTTTTTATCAATGTACCGATCGGCGCCGTCACCCTTTGGGCCACCTATAAATATGTAAATGAAACCGCAACTAATCAAAGCAACAAATTCGACTATTCCGGTATTGTTATCCTTACTGCAGCATTGGTTTGCCTGATACTGCCGCTGATAGAGGGACGGGAAAAAGGATGGCCTTTGTGGAGCATTTTATTGCTGGTGGTATCATTCGTAATATTTACTTATTTCCTGGCTGATCAAAAACAAAAACTGGCCAGGAATAAAAACCCTTTGGTTGATGTACGTTTATTCAGCTTTAAAGATTTCAATATCGGCCTTTTAGCAGTGTTGTTTCATTTCATGCTGCATACTGCTTACTTATTATTGAGTGCCGTGTACCTGCAAAATGGATTGGGTGTATCTGCCCTCGATTGCGGATTATATTTTATTCTTCCCGGAATATTATTTGTTGTATCATCTGTATGGGCCTCCAGGTTAATGTTGCGTTTCGGTAAGCGTGTATTGCAGGTGGGCGCATTATTCATGTTCATTGCTTTTCTGCTCCAGATAAAATTTTTATTGCCCGGTGCCAACAGCTGGGTTATCATAGCTTTAATGAGTGCATGGGGATTAGGCAATGGCGCCGTATTACCATCATTGCTGAACATTGCTCTTAAAAGCGTTCCGATACAATATGCAGGTGGCGCTGCCGGCGTGTATTCCACTTTTCAGCAAACAGCTTCGGCATTGGGTGTAAGTATCATTGGTGGTATTTTCTTTTACTTTTCCCGCCAGGGCTGGCAGGTAGCCTATACTGCCGGTATTATTGCGATACTGGTTTGTGTTGCTTTGGTAAGCCTTATGTTATACCTGCTGCCGGAAGGAAAGCCTGCGTTAAAAAATGATCCCGGTGCGGTTATAGTAGCAGACTAAATAAAATTATCCTAACTAAAATAACAGCAGGTTAATAAAAGGACCAAGGAAAAAAGATACTGCAAAAAATAATCCTTGTTATTCCTATTGCCGGTATGGAGTTATTGTTTGAATAGCCCCGTTATCATCATGTACCAGTTCTGTTACTTTTACGCTGCGCAGGTGTGTAACGCCTTTGCTCAGGCTGCTGTCGTGGTAAAACAAATACCATTTGCCATTGAATGCGCAGATGGAATGATGGGAGGTCCATCCTACTACCGGTTCCAGTATCCTTCCTCCATAAGTGAAAGGTCCGTAAGGGTTATCACCTATTGCATAGCATAAATAATGTGTATCCCCGGTGCTGTAAGAAAAATAATATTTTCCATTGTACTTATGCATCCAGGAGGCTTCAAAAAAACGCCTGTCATTGTCGCCCTGCAAAAGCGGCTGCCCGTTTTCATCTGTAATAATAATATCCGTGGGCGTTTCTGCAAATTCCAGCATGTCTCCTGTAAGTTTTGCAACCTTGGGACATAAGGCCGGTTCACTATCCAATGGTAAATGTGCAAAGGGGCTTTGTGGTTCATCTGCATTAAACACTCCGTTTTTCCAACGCTGTAACTGGCCGCCCCAGATACCTCCGAAATACATATAACAACTCCCATCCTCATCTTTAAATACTGCCGGATCGATAGAAAAACTATCTTTCATCGCTTCCGGTTGCGGAATAAATGGCCCTGCCGGCGACTTACTAACTGCTACACCTATACGAAATATGCCATCATATCCCTTTGCAGGAAAGTATAAATAATACTGCCCGTTCTTTTCTGCTGCATCGGGTGCCCACATTTGCTTTTCGGCCCAGGGCACATCGTTTACATGCAGGGCAATGCCATTATCGGTGGCTTCAGTATCTGCCGGGCTGTTCATGCTCAGTACATGATAGTCCTCCATTGCAAAATGACTGCCCAGGTCGTCAAAGGCATCTCCTGCATCAATATCATGCGAAGGATAGATATAGATCTTTCCTTCAAATACATGGGCCGAAGGATCGGCTGTGTAAATATGTTTTACGAGCGGTTGAGAAATGGCTCTTTCGTTCAGCGCATCAAAATTGATATGGGCGATGGAATCTTCTGGCATTTTTAGAATGAGTTATGAATTATTAATTGCGGCGTTGTTTAAGATCGGATTCGATCTGCACTTCCATTTTCTTATTGATCTCATAAAAGAACAGTAATGCTACAGCGATCAAAAATGGAATGGCCGGATAAATACTTACCAGCATTTTAGTACCGTTGATGGCTGTTTCCGTTTGGCCGGTAGTGCTTTGTGGTATATAATTATATTGCCCCAGTATCCATGATACCAGTGAGCTGCCGATACTTAGTCCGGCTTTCAATCCCACCATCATGGCAGAAAAGATGATGGCAGTAGCACGGCGGTTATTTTTCCACTCACTATAATCAGCCACATCAGCGATCATTGCCCACAATATAGGTGTACTGATACCATAGAAAAATCCATGCAATACCTGTGTAGCAAAAATGATCCCGATCGACTTAGGAGGGAATATATAAAACAATAACAGGAATAAAGTTGAAATAAATAAAGAAGCCATGAACACATTGCGCTTACCGTATTTATTGGAGAACCATTGTGATATCATGATACCGATCAATCCCACTATAATACCACCACCATTAAATACACCCAGTCCTAATGAAGTATCATTTTCAAACGTGGGCAGGAATTTTTTAAAGGGCTCCAGGAAAGAAGTGAGCGCTGCTTTGTCTACATAATTTTCAAAATAGTAAACATAAGAACCTCCCTTCATGGCCAGCGTGATAAAGATCAATGTTGTTACAACGAGTATGATCAGCCAGGGTTTATTTTTTACCAGGTCGCCCAGGTCTTCTTTTACGGTTGATTTCTGTTCCGGCTTGGGAATGATCCTTTCTTTGGTGGTTAAAAAACAGATCACCAGCATAATAGTACCAATGATGGAAAGCACGGTCATTACTTTGGATATGCCGATTGCTTTTGCTTCTACGGAATCTCCTCCACCTGCTTTTATTATAAAGTTGTACATGAATACCTGTACAAAACATTGTGCAAACATTACAGCAACAAAACGGTAAGAGCTTAAACTGTTGCGCTCTTTCATGTCGCCGGTGATCACACCGCTTAATGCACCATAGGGTAAATTGTTGGCTGCATACAACAGTAACAGTAACGCATAAGTTACAACCGCATACATCACTTTTCCCTGGTAAGAAAATCCGGGTGTTTTAAAGGCCAGCAGGGATACTACGCCCAGCGGTACTGCCGTCCACAATATCCATGGCCTGAACTTACCCCATTTGGAATTTGTTCTGTCTGCAATAGCGCCCATTACAGGGTTAAATACAAATGCGGCAATAAGGCCCACCACAAGCGTTAACATGGAAGCATGCTCTGGCTTTAAGCCGTAAATGTTCAAATAGTAATAAGAGATCCAGGTTACCAATGTTTGAAATACCAGGTTGGCGGCAAGATCGCCCAGGCTGTAGCCTATCTTTTCTACTACAGATAATTTTTGTGAACTTAGCATTATACTGATTTTGGTTTTATTGCTTTTTTCCAATTGCTATCACCGCATCAAAGGCAGGCTTTGGTTTAAAGTTCCTGTCGAATAGTAATGGGTAATTGGTTCTTCCTGGTACCGGCCAACCGTTCAGCCAGCTTTGCCCATCGTTAACGCCCCAAAAAGTAACCCTTGCAATTTTATCTTTATGTTTCAAAAACAATTTAAATAAAGATCGGTAATCATCCGCTAATTTTTGCTGAATACTGTCGGGTAATCCATTTTTATATGGATCCATAGTGGGATCTGCCTTCATCCGCTGGTTAACATCCGCTCCCTGGAAGTTGCGCGGCAGCACTTCAATATCCAGTTCGGTGATCATTACTTTAATTCCTAATGCCGCATATTGTTCAATACTTTCTTCTATTTCCTTTAGCGGCAATTTACCTAAATGCCAGTGCCCCTGTATACCCACACCATCTATCCGTACACCTGCAGCCTGTATCTTTTTTATCAATGCAATACATCCGGCACGTTTAGCTGGTTGCTCATTATTGTAATCATTATAATATAAATGGGTGTTAGGCGCTGCGGCCTGTGCCAGCCGGAATGCTTCTGTTACAAAATCGTCGCCCAGCTTTTGAGAAAAAACTGATTTGCGCAGGGTGCCGTCTTCATTCAATGCCTCATTCACCACATCCCAGGAATACACTTTGCCATCATAACGGCCTGCAACGGTTTTGATATGGTTGGTAAAAAAAGTTCTGAAAGAATCAACACTTTGTATCTGGCGCACAAATGGGGGCAACTGGCTATGCCATATCAATGTATGTGCATTTACCAGCATATTATTTTTAGCGCAATAAGCCACCATCTTATCTGCCATATCAAAATTGTATACATCCCATTGCGGGTGAATGATCTCCGCCTTCATGATATTTTCCGGTGTGGCAGTGTTGAACTGCTGCGGTATCAGCAAAGCTGCCTGTGGGTCTTTTTCTTCTATCTGCGTACTGTTGAGCGCTGTGCCAATAGTAAAATCCTTTTTATATACTCCCTTCAATGAAGGTATAGTACCACCCGGATTATTTTTTTTAGAAGAAGAACAGGCTATTGCCAGCAGGGTTACTGAACAGGCCAACAGCCATAATTTTTTTTGTTGCATGGTTGTATTTTTAATTAATTATTTCGCCATTGTTTCCGGTGGGCCAAGATAACTCTGTTTTACTCCCCCGAAATCCAGTATTAATTTTTGCAGCACTACCCCACTGTTTACCATCCAGTATTTAAGGATATGTTTCCCGGGTTTGCTGATATTATGCCGGGTGTTTTTAATGATGATATTTTCTGCCACCCATTTTCTCCAGCCATCACCAATAGCATTTTGTTGCTCTTTATTAATGCTGATCAGCTGTGGCTGCTCATCGTCCACAGATATGGCATATTGCAGCCCTTCTGGTGTATTATTAAAATTAAGCGTAGGCGAAAAAAAACTGCTGACAGTAAAACTTCCCTTACTATAAGTGTAAAATTCATATTCGAGGTGCGGAGCGCCGGTCCCGGGTTTTTGTCCCTTAGCTGTAACCGGGAATCCGGTAACAGCCGAACCCGTTTTTCCATGATCAGGTAACTTCGTCCATACAATTCCGTTACTATTGATTGCCTTTGAAAAGTGATCAGCTTCTATGGAAACATACAGCTCTTTTTCGAAGAACTGCGGATGGGTTCTTTTTAAAGGATACCTGGCTTTTTTATCCAGTGCAGTTGAGTCATATTCAGTTTTTGCGTCACTTGCAGCTATGTATTTTATATCGGGCATAGTTTGAAAGGCGGGCTCCTGCCAGCCACTGTAACCGATATGTTTCTGGCTCATCATATAATTCCATTTACCATTATTCAGCTGATGGTACTGTAATGTTATCAGCGAATCGTTCAAATACAGTTGCTTTACTTTATCAGCATATTCATTGGCAGAAAGCCAGCTTTTATCGTAAGCATCCTTATTCAATGCTGCATTATAATACATTTCGTTTAAATTGGCGCAGGCTTTTACCGGGTGCAGCACCAGTTGAAAATAAGCATCTTTATATTGCTGCGGTAAAAGATCATTAATATATGTTGTCTTTTTCAGCAGCGCATTGTAATCTTCCACCACCGTACGCCATTCTCCATAATTAAAACTATAAGTGTTGGCATCCAGCAGTTCGGGTTTGCAGCGGCCATTGTATTTAGCATATTTTTCCAATATATCCGCTATGTCACTGGCATACTGCGGGCCAAATTGCGCTGCCGCCCATTGCGTGCCGTATGCATGTATATCTGCTGCTTTGATCTTTTCGGGGTTCCAGGCATAATCCAGGAAAAAAGATATGGGAAATTCCATTGGTTTGATGTCGCCCACATTTACCACCCATATCTGTCGTACATCATATTCCCAGGCCAGGTGCATTTGTTCCCATATCCTCGGCAGTGGGTTTGTATTAAGCCATTTATAGTTCCTGGGGCCGCCCACATAATCAAAATGGTAATAAATGCCATAGCCGCCCTTACGTTCCTTTTCGTGTATGCGTGGTAGTTTTCTTATATTTCCCCAGTTATCATCGCACAGCAGCAGGGTCACATCATCCGGTACCCGCATGCCTTTATCGTAATAATCCTGCACTTCTTTATACAAGGCCCACAACTGGGGTGTTGCTGCGGCTGGTTTTTGTGTTACTTCTTCCAGTATCTTTCTTTGATTGCTCACAATTCTTTCCAGCAATTCTGTTGCGGTACCCTGCATCATAGGCATATCGCCATCTCCCCGCATGCCCACGGTTACAATGCTCTCGTGCCTGCCCATGTGCTCAATACCTTTTTTCCAGAACTGTCTTAATACCGTATCATTTTTAGTATAATCCCATGCACCGTTGCCAAATTTTTTCCATTCCTGTTGCGCCCGCAGCATAGGTTCGTGATGCGATGTGCCCATCACAATGCCATATTCATCTGCCAGAACAGGGTTTAATGTATCATCTGTATTAAAAGCGCTGCCCCACATGGCAGGCCACAGGTAATTGGCTTTGTTGCGCAGCAGTAATTCAAAAACCTTTTCGTAAAAGAGATGATTGAAGCCACCGAATTTTTCTTTGGTCCAGCCGCTAAGACAAGGAGCTTCATCATTGATAAAAAAGCCCCGGTATTTTACTTTAGGCGCATCTGATACATTTATGGTTGCATTGATGTAAACATTTTTTTGTTTTTTCACCGGTACATCTGCCCACCAGTACCAGGGAGATACGCCTATTTGCTTAGATAGTTCAAATACGCCATAAGCAGTGCCTCTTCTGTCGCTGCCTGCTATTACCAATAAGCGCTGGCCGCTTTTTGCATCGTTGATCATCTGGATATGATACGCCTCCCATTTACCGGTAATTGCATACAGGTCGATCATTTTTTTATCCTGCAGTTCCTTTATAAAACCATTGCCATGTATACTGCCCACAACAATGATATTTTTTTGTGCTGCATCCATGCTGTTGATAATGGTGGGTTTTGTGCCGGTTACTGCTTCAATATCCTGTTGCAGTAATGCTGCGGATCGTTTTACCAGTACCTCATCTTTATCATCCGTGTATATAACCGCATTGGCCAGGTTAAAACCTGATGGCTTTACTGAAATTAATTGTCCATCGGCTTTTATAAAAGAAATGGATAGTAATGCCAGTGTTATTATACCGCGAAACTGTTTCATATACCAATGCGTATTTGTTACAAAAATACCCGTTCTACTATTGCCTTATTCATATCTTTTGTTGCAACAATGTAAATATCCTGTATTTCGCTAAATGATATGCCTGTATGTTTTTTGTTTTATCAAATTTCGGCGGGTAATTGTTACAATGATAAAATAAATGATGTGGAACTGACTACCTGTTGAAAGGCTACGGGAACCGGGAGTATAAAAAAGGGCGCTTATTGTAATGCGGCTGTGCAAATGGATAGACTGGATAATGTATGAGAACCAGGGATATATAAAACTTGTTTAAACTATAAACCGGCATAGCTGAATCTATGCCGGTTTATTAAATTTTGCAGCAATTTCCTCCTCCCGAGTAATAATCGTTTAAGAGGGGCTTTTATCTTATTGCTACATTTAAAAGATGTAGCAGACATTTCTTACTGTATCACTATTTTTTCAGCCTTTTCACCAGCTTTTAACAGGTAAATTCCTTTAGAAAGGTTGGCAACATTCACGGTTGTTTTACCGGTATTGAATTGTTTTTTCCAGGTCAGCCTGCCTGCAGGGTCGTACAATGATAATTCAACAGGGTCACTGTTCACTTGTACAGCCAGTTGTCCATTGGCTACAGGGTTGGTAAGCACGGCGAAAAGCTGGCTTTTCTCACTGAATTTTATGTAACGTATCTCGCTGTAAGCGGCACGGCCATCCATATCTTTTTGTATTAACCGGTAATAATAAGTGCCTTTTAAAACAGCAGGATCTGTAAAGCTGTATTGTTTTGTGGTACTGCTGGTACCCGCCGCCGTTATACTCCCGATATCTGTCCAGTCGCTGCCATTGCTGCTGCGCTGAATGATAAATTCCTTTGAGTTTTGTTCTGTTGCGGTGCTCCATTTCAATAAGCCCTTTCCAGCCTGTTGCTGTGCGGTAAAAGTGAGCCCCTGCACCGGTAACACCACCATGCCGCTGCCTTGCGTAACAAAATTTGATCCAAGGCCACTTAATATAAAATTGCTGAGCGTACCGTTATTAGAACCGGATTGATCGATCACTGTTATGAGGCCCGCATTGGCACCTGAAGCAATACCCTGGTTAAGGTTGTAATAACTCACCAGGCCGGTTTGTGCAGTAGGGTCCAGTTCGGTATTCATCCCGGCGGCTATCTGTGCCGGAGTTCTGGCCACATTCCATATCCTGAATTCATCTGCGTTGCCGCCAAAAAATTCGTTGACATAACCAAACTGGCTGCCAAGCGTAAGTATGTTGGAATTGGTGGCAATGGCGCCGGTTTGTGCAACTGCTGTTGCCTGCACACCATCAATATAGATCCGCATATAACTGCCGTCGTAAGTGGCCGCAAGGTGATGCCATGCATTTAAAGAAGGATACGCTACCGAAACATTCCTCCATCCGCCTGCAATGAACAGGTAAAATGAAACGGTGTTCCAGCCGTCATTGGTACGTGGAAAAATATAACCGGTATTAGTAGTAAAGCTGGATTTGCTGATCACGTTCTGTATACCCGAATTCTTGGTGGCGTACACCCATGCCTCAAGCGTGATATTGGTACTGATATCCAAAGAACTATTATAAGGTACTGTTACCTGGTCGTCGATACCATCAAAAGATAATGCATTGGCTGCAAAACGAACCGGGCTTGTAAGCCAGCCGCCACCTGTACTGATGGTTGCCGTATTACCATTACCACTGTTATCTGTAATGGAAGTACCACTGCCATTGGTCATTTGATAAGATGCCACCAGGCCTGTACCGGTGGTTACACCACGGAACATATTGTATTTTAATTGTGCTGCTGTTTTGGCAACATTCCATACACGGGCTTCATCAATGCCGCCTGTAAAATTCCTGGCCGGCACCCATGTACCGGGTGATCCTCCTATCTTAACCGGGTAAGATGCATCCTGCAGCAACGTGTGTGTTTCAGCACCAGAAGCTACCAACACACCATCGCGATATAACAGTAGCTGGCTACCGTTATATACACCGGCCACATGCTGCCATTTATTTAATGCCAGCGTATTATCGGCGCTGATCACTTCTGCCCAAACATTACCTGCAAGAGCGATCACAAAACTCAATTTACCTAAGGCGCCACAACGCAATACATAACCGGTATTATTCTGTGCGTCTTTTGAAATGATACTACCCTCCCAGTAATTGGTTGCAAAAACAGTAGGATAGATCCACGCTTCTACTGTAAGTGATGTACCGGACATATTAAATCCGGGAGAGGTGCCACAATCGGCTGATGATAAGCCATTGAATGAAACTGCATAATTGTTTTGTGATTTTGCCTGTATGCTGAAGAAGAATAACAGGACGAACAGGCCATAGCTGGTCTTCATGATGATATTGGTTTTAATGTCAGGATATTGATAAGAAAATATATAACTATTTCCCTAATTAAAGACAAAACTAATGTGACAGTCAAGACGGCCTTGTAGAAAACCGTCTCTTTTTCACGTAGTCGTTCGGTGAAATTCTAATTCCGGGCGGATGGTTATATTGATTCAAAAGCAAGACTGGCCTGCTTTTCCAGCGGGAAGCGGAAAGAACGTGCAGGAGGTATTGAATTAGTAAAGGCCTCTTTGTCAACTCAGTTTTACAAGACCGCTTTTTTGAAGATCTAAAACCGGCATTTTACGGAGGACGGGTATAAAATCATCTTTTTTAACGATTGCCCCCGCTTGATGGCCTGGCTATTTTTACAGGGTCAATAATACCAATAGAAATTTTTATACTGATCCTTAAAAGAACGGGCGTTCTTTTAAGCTGACAAAATTTGTTCGATATGAAAAAGCAAATGCTGCCTTCCTTTTTGGGGGTCCTGTTCCTGTCTTTTATTTTTCAAAGTGCGGGTGCACAAAATATCATCGCCAGTTACCCCTTTAATGGCAATGCGAATGATGTAAGCGGGAATAACCTGAATGGCACCATTATTGGTTCCCCCGCATTTGTAACAGACAGGTTTGGCAATGCTAACAGCGCTATCCAGTTTTTCGATAATACAGCGCACCGGGTGGAGGTGGATGACAATCCTTTACTGCATACAACCAGCCTTACCATTGCAGCATGGGTAAAGCAAACAGGAAATTCCAATAATATAAAAACAATTGTTGACAAACCCTTAGGCACCGGCATATCAGATAGCTGGCATTTTGGTGTAGCGCCGGGTGCAAGTTTCTCTTATTCCTCCTGGATATTTAATGACCCGGGTGCTGCCACCGGCTCACAGATCACCTCACCGGCTTATTTAGGAGACTGGCATTATGTGGTTACCACATTTGACAATACGAGCAAGCTGCATAAGTTGTACATAGATGGTATTTTAAAATCTACCAATACCTTCAACAGTACTATTGGCTACGATAATAATAAAATGTATATAGGCACAGCGTTGGAAAACAATAGTCCCAATTTTCCGATGGACGGTGCCCTGGATGATATAAAAATTTATGATGGCGCCCTTACAGCCCAGCAAATTAACACCGAATATGCTGCCGGAATAACTTATAACAACCCCGGCAGTGGCAGTGCCATATATCTTGATGGAACATCCGGTCAATATTTTGTGCAGCTCCCTTCCCTGCTGGACGGCACCAATATTTTTACCGTTGATTTTTGGGTAAAGACCACTGATAACTCTTCCAATCCAACCTACTGGTTAAACCCTGCACTTGTGGGTAATGCAAACCCTTCCACTCCTGATGGGGATTTTGGTATCACCCTAAATAATGGTCAAATAGGCGTTTGGAGCGGCATCTGCAGTTGTGGCGACCAGGCGTTGCAAACAACTAAAACCATCAATGATGATAAATGGCATCATGTAGCCACCGTAAGCGATGGTACGAATATGGTATTATATGTAGATGGTATGTTGTTGCCGGGAAGTATCAGCACCGCAGGTGGTACATTACAAACTGCTGCAAGACCCTGGCGTATTGGTATGCTCAACTCCTGTTGTTCCAACGGCTCTCCCGCCGGTGCCAGCATTGACGAATTCAGGGTATGGGATGCAGCATTAACCCAAACACAACTAAGAGACCGCATGTGCAAAAAAACAACCAGCAGCGATGGCCTGTACAACAACCTGGTTGCTTATTATCAATTCAATGAAACTTTAGGTTCGGCAGTGGTGGATGCAAAAACTAATAATAATGGCTTCTTAAATCTCGGCACAAGGTTTATCAGTGGTGCTCCTGTTGGTGATGCTGCAGCACACGATTATGTAAATGCCATTAAAACAGCCAGTATCAGTCATGCCAGCGGTGAAACTTTTACAGTCACTTCTGCAACTGGTAATCCCGATGGCATACAGGTGTACCGGGTAGATGAACAACCCAATACCCTAAGCGGTACCGTTAGTTTGGGTGCTATGAATAAATATTTCGGTGTTTTCCAGGTGGGTGGTACTTCGCCACAATACAATGCGGTATATAATTATACCGGTAACCCCGATGTTACCGCCGGTAATGAAAGCTCACTGGCTTTGTACAAACGGGCTGACAATTCAGTTACCACCTGGGCCAATGGCACAGCCACCCTGGATATGAATGCGAATACCTTAACCCTTACCGGGCAAAGTACAGAATATATATTGGGCACTGCAGGTACATTACCACTGCACCTGCTTTCTTTTAGTGCTTATAAGCAAGGCAACAGTGCACTGCTGCAATGGCAAACAACCGACGAGATCAATACATCTCATTTTGAAACAGAACGCAGCTTTGATGGAATTGTTTTTGAAAAGATCGGCAGCATTACAGCTGCGGGTAACAGCACAGTACACAATTACAGTTTTACAGATAATACACCTGCAAAAGGCATCAATTATTATCGCCTGAAGTTGCTGGACAAGGATGGTCGTTATACATATAGCGCTGTAGCGAAAGTAGTGTTTAATAATAGCGATGTGGAACTGAATGTATATCCCAATCCCGCAGAAAAAATAATCACCCTGCAGTATGCCAGTGATCAAAAAACTGTTACATTAACCATTTTCGACCAGTTGGGCAGGGCGGTGTTGGTAAAAAAGCTCACCAATCAAAACTTATTGCAGGAAGATATTTCTAAACTTGGTAAAGGGATATATACTATACAGCTTACAGATGGTACCAGGCAATCACGTATAAAATTTGTAAAACTGTAAAACTAACAGGGATATGTATACGCTGATATCTTTTGTGAAAAAGCTTAGTGTGTTTTCTATCAAAGGTTGGATGACCGGGCTATTTTCTCCAGCTGGTGGGCATACAGGCGGCCAATGGGAATCTCCATATTACTGATCTCCACATCATGATTGGTGAAAGCCGCAATTTTATTAATGGCTACGATATAAGAACGGTGCACCCTTACAAAAAGCTGGTCCGGCAAAAGGTCTTCCAGTGCGGTGATGGATTGCTTTACCAGTAAGGGTTTTTCGCCCGTGCGCACTATCTTCACGTAATCTTTCATGCTTTCTACATACACAATATCATTATAAGCCACTTTCACCATTTTCCTGTCGGCCCTGAAATACACAAAGCCTTCGTTTTCCACCACTGCTTCGGGTTTTACCTCCGGTATGCCAACCGCCGTCATTTTATTAACGGCCCTCACAAGGCGTTCCAGCGTAACGGGCTTCAGCAGGTAATCAACTGCATCCAGTTCAAAAGCGTCCAGCGCATACTCTTTGTAAGCCGTAGTAAAAATTACTTTAGGGGGATTGCGCAGGGTGCGCAGGAATTCCTGCCCCATCAGTTTGGGCATGCGGATATCCAGGAACATCAGGTCTATCTGGTGTGCCTTTAATGCCTCCATCGCCTCAAAAGCATTGGAGCAGCTTGCTGCCAACCGTAAAGCAGGCATATTGGCAAGATGCGTTTCCAGTACGCTTACGGCCAGGGGCTCATCATCTACTATCAGGCAATTCATCTTCATGCCATTGCAGGTATTGTTGATATATATGGCTCCAGTCGTGTATGCGTAACTGTTACTGCAGGTATTGCAGCTAATTTCATCTGCAATTTCACTGCATATATTTCTGGTTCTTCATTTATCGTCATAGTATAGTTGCCGGGGTACATCAGGTCCAGCCGTTTGCGGATATTCTGCAGGCCAATACCCCCCGCATTTGTTTTCACCGGCTCCGCATTGCGGCTGTTACTCAGGTTCAGTGTAAAGCTATTTCTTTCAGCATGCATTTGCAGGTTCACCCAGCACTGTTCCAGCTGTTCGCTTACCCCGTGTTTAAAACTGTTTTCCACGAATGGCAGCAGGATCAGCGGCGCAATTTTAAGGTGCTGTATATCTCCTGTACAGGAAAATGACAGTTCTATCCTCTTACCATACCGGAGTTTTTCCAGTTCCATATATTTTTTCAGCACGGTTATTTCCTTTTCCAGCGGCACTTCCCTTTCGTTGCATTCATACAGCATATACCGCAGCATATCTGCCAGGTGCGATACCGCCAGCGGCGCTCTTTCTGATTTGGTGAGCGTCAAACCGTATAAATTATTCAAAGTATTGAACAAAAAATGCGGATGCACCTGCGCTTTGAGCATATCCAGTTCCATCGACAGTTTTTCTTTTTCTATCTTTTGATTGCGGTTGTTTTCCTGGTACCATTTTTTCAACAGCTTTACGGCCACAGCGATCCCGCAGATCATAAAAAAGGAAAAAACAGTACGCAGCTCTATCGGATCAAAGGTCCATAACTTATTCCATTTAAAATAAGTGCAGGCCAGCCCGGTTTTTATCGGGAACACAACGAAGCTATAGAACATCAGGTTCAGATCATACATCAGCTGGGTGAACAACAAAGTGTATATGATATAAGCAGCGATCCTGCGCTGCAGCAGGAACCGCGGTATCAGCACATACAGCTGTGTATAAGTAAAGATCATTTGGACCGGCAGGAACAACATCGTTGCCAGAAAAGTAGGCCAGTAATCATTGCCGGTTAAATAATTACCGGTATAGATCAATAAATAAAAGCACCAGAAAATGCAATGCTGTATTACGCGGTTATCCAGAATAGCTTTCATAAAAATGTTTGTTCCTTAAAATTACAGCATTCCGTAAAGGGCGCAAACATTATCCCCCGTTTATAGACAAACCGTTCGATTTCGTCGCCGAACTGCATCCATCCTTCCTGAATGTTGTTGGTTGCCCTGGCAATATCGTATGCAGCCCCGGACATGCAGTCCATCTACTTGTGTAAAAAAGCCCTCTTAGCGGCAATAATTTTACAGCATCAATCAAAACAAAAAACAATCTATCATGAAAAAGAACAATCATCATCGTCGCCCTTAGTTTATTTTCAATTGCAGGTATTGCACAACAAGGTCCTAAATGGGCACCCGAAAAAGGTTACTGGGTAATTGAGACCAATACCCACCAGCCCAAAAACAATATTGTTTACTTCTATAACGACGATAACGAACTGGTGTATAAAGAAAATGTAGATGGCGTGGTGATCCGCCCTAACAAACGCAAGGTAAAAATGAACCTGCAGAAAGTGCTGAACCAATCTTTGCTTGCCTATGAAGCCAAACACAAAGCCATGGAAAATGAAATGCTGGTAGCAAGCCTGATAAGGAAACATTAATTCAATGGGTCCCCATGGTCGGTGTCCCCACCGGCCATGGGAAAAACAAAAGTGACTTTTGAATTTGCCGTATTTAATGGCTGCTCAATTTTTTATAGACAAACCGGTTAAAGGTTGCATTCCCTTCCCCCGTTACCAGCAACCCGATCCTTAACGCCAGGAAATTGCGGTAGTTGTTATGGTTAAGAGCAGACACATTGATGTCCTTTCGCAACAGCGTCCATTGTTTTCCATCTTTGCTGGCATAAAAACTACATTTATTCCGTTCGTTTTTAATTCTTAAGATCCATTTACCGTTGTTCATCATTTCGATCTGCGTTTCAGTCCTGGCAGTATCATACACCGTTATCTTTTTTTTGTCTGCCAATATTCCTGTGAAAGCTTTTTCGTTGTAAAAAAGAATAAGTCCGCCACGGCTGTTGCCTGTAGCTTGTACCGTTACATCTACCTGGTAACTGGTATCCTGCGCTGTGCAAAGCAGTAGCTGGCCATCTGCCGGGGAATTGCCTTTACCTTTAATTGAAAGCCCTTTTGCAGCGGGATGTACAGCAAAGCTGTCATATTTTTTCCAGTAAGTCCATTGCAAGCCCAATGTATTATTGGTGAGATCATCAGAAAGATCAAAGCCACTTTTTTTTAGCTTAGATGGCGACAATTCTTTTATCGGCCTTTCTGTTGCTTTAAACCAGCCATCACTGGTCCATTCAATGGGCTCTATTAAAGTTTGCCGCCCCAATGTATGATAACCATTTTCATAGGCATGGTATACCATCCACCAATTACCGTTCACATCATCTATTAAAGTACCATGGCCTTTTGACCACCAATGCTCATTTGCTGTGTAAGTATGCACAATTGGATTATAAGGTGAATTTTCCCAGGGTCCCAAAATGCTTTTCGATCTTGCAGCAATAGCCATATGGCTGGTGGGCGGGCCTGCTGTGCCTCCTTCGGCGGTAACCATATAAAAATATTCGCCCCGTTTAATGATTTTCGGAGATTCGAGGCATTTGCATTCTGTTATCCATTCTTTCGGGTAATCCCACCCGTCATAAACATGTTTGATATCGCTTGTTGCTGCAGCAAGGCCATTTGCAGTTAAGGGAACCATACCCCCACCTGAAACAAACAGGTAACGTTTACCATCTTCGCCTACAGCATGGCCGGGATCTATCTTCGCTACTTTCAGATCAACAGGTTCACTCCACGGGCCTTTAATGTTGGTGGCCCAAATTACCCAATTGGTTTTGGCTGATGGAAAATAGATATAAAAAGTATCCTTGTATTTTACCAGGTCTGGCGCCATGGGTAATCCCTGTGCAGGGCCTGTCATGGCACGGGCAACAGGTTCCCAATGCAATAAGTCTGTAGAATGCCAGATAAGGTAACCCGGAGTATAGAAGAATGGGGAATGGGTCATATAATAATCCTTACCATCCCTGATGATAGAGGGATCAGCATAATCTCCGGGAAGCATTAGTTTGGGATAGCCTGATTGAGCTCTTGCAGAAAAAGTTAACAGTATAACGGCAATGAAAACACGCAGTTTTAAAAATCGCATGGTTTATTTTATTGAATGATCAGAATTTCATGTCGAGTTTCCAATAGTCGGCAATCCGTTGGGCTTCTTTTTTGGTGACCTGGATAACTGCAGGATGTTTGGGTATTGAAAAATTAGTCATTTTCATCACCCCTTCATTAAAATGCCCCAATGGTGTAAAGTGGGTAAAGTCAGTAGTTTCCATAAAGCCAAAATTGTGTGGCTTTATGCTGTAGATATCATATATCAATACCCATTTATTTTCGCCAATACGCTTGAATATAGTAGGCGCTTCGCAACCGCCTTTTTCCGGATCGATCCATGTTGAATCGTACACATAGCCGGTATTGATCGAATCCGATATGGCCTGCTTAATGCCTGCTGTACCATCATGTGAGCAATAGAACATATGATATTTATCCCCCACTTTAGTAATATCAGCATCTATGTAAGCAAAGTTTTTGGGATACTCAAAAATTGGCTTGGGCATCGTTTCCAGTTGTGTAAAATCTTTATTCATATAGGCGTAATACACTTTTTCTTTCCCGTTGCCAAAGCGCATAGAAAAATAGATCATGATCTTTTGCTGTACCGCATCATAGATCAGTTCGGGCGCCCATGCACAACCGATATCAGCCAGTGCAGGAAATGCTTTGTCTACCCGTAAAACAGTATGTGACCAATTTATCAGATCACGAGATTTCATTAAAACAATACCGTGGTTATTGCCCCAGCCATATTGTGCCCGTTCCCTTTCCCATTCTGTTGTTCTGTAACCTGCTTTTTGCGCATAGATATGCAGATCGGTGAGTGCCATATAAAACATGCCATCGGGGCCACGCATGATATACGGATCACGTATACCTTTTTGTTCGGCAAGGGTATCACTTCCAAATATTGGTGTGGCATTGTTTACATCGGTAAAACTGTATCCGTCTTTACTCAGCGCAAAGTACAATCCATGCGTATCATCTTTAAAATATACCATCAGGTAAGCCGCCATATTTTTTTCTGAAGCAATCTTTGTCTTTTTTTGTGCATGAACACTCATGCAGAACATAATACCAAACAAGGGTACCAATAAGAAACGTAAGCAAGCCATACAATCGTTTTTAGGTGAAGAAAAGCAAGGATAGGTATTCTAAACAGGTTGGGCATCATGTGCTTTCCTGAAGATTTCTTGTACTTGAGGTTTGGATTTTATGTTGTGGACAGTTGAGACACCGCCCACATTAAAAACACAGGTATCTTAATGTATGATCAGTCCATCCAGTAATTTTATAGCTGACTTAAAAAGGCTGGCAAATCTTTTTATTGAATAACAATAAGTTACAAAACTTATTTGTCGGACAAATTTGTTTGAAGTAAACTAAAGTTTTTTTGCCCGAAATGTCTTCACATGCTGTAAGGCACATTTTATAATTGATCCAACATCTCTTTAAGCATAATCTCAGCGTTTATAGCTATGTTAAGCGATGTAGTAAACAGGTTATCAAGAATATCAAAATTTTTTGTTTTCACAGCTTCTTCAATTTTAATGAGTTCCTCTTTTAAACTGTCAATCCCCATAAAATCGGCTTGTGGCTTTAAGGAATGAGCATTGATACGTAATTGCTCCCAATCTCCATTATCGAGATTACGTTTCATTTCCTCAAAGGTTTTTGGGGCTACATCAAGGTATAACGAAATGTAGCGTTTCATTTTCAGGGGATCGTCTTTAGTGAAGTTTCTTAAAAAGGCAAGGTCTGTCATTTATACATTGGCTTTGATCAGTTCAAAAATTTCTTTAAAAGCATCCTGGCTTTTAATAACATAATGCACTGCGCCATGCATGATAGTTTTTGCAGCCGTTCCATAACTTTCCTGGCTGGATAGTATAATGACCGGCAAAGCCTTCTTTTGCTTTTTTATTTCCCTCAGTATATCAATGCCATTGGCCGCATCTTTTTCTTTTGAGTTAAGATGATAATCCAGCACTACCGCATCGGGCTGTTCATCTAAACTTTGCAAACAGGCTTCGCCGGTTGCAAAAGACCGAATGTTGAAACCGGTGTGTTGTTCCTGCAAATAATCCGTCAGCATTTCGGATAGTAATGGCTCATCATCTACAATAAAAATGAGTGGTTTGTTTTTCATCATGACTTTTTATTAATTAAGGTATATATCTTTTGTATCAATTCGATGGTATCAAAAGGTTTCCCAATAAAATCATTCATGCCGACCTGGTAGCAAAGATCAACTTCTTCTTTAAGCACATTGGCCGTCATAGCAATGATGGGTGTACCGGCTTTTTCGTTATTGAAGGCTCTTATTGCTTTGGTAGCTTCGTAACCATTCATAGTTGGCATTTGTACATCCATCAGAATAATATCAAAGCCGGATGATCTTAATTTTTCAACAGCTATAGCTCCATTTTCAGCCACTTCAACTTTAACGCCTTCAATGGCATCTTCCAATTCCTCCTGTGCTACCACTGCATTAAATTGATTGTCTTCTGCAAGCAATATTGCAATACCTTTCAGATCTTCAGCGATATTGGTATTGGTACTTTCAGTATTGCTTTCTTCAGCTTTTCCGGCTGCTATTTCATAAGCAATTGTAAAATGGAACCGGCTGCCCTTACCTTTTTCACTTTCTACCCAAATCTTACCATGATGCAATTCTACCAGCTTTTTAGAAATGCTTAACCCTAACCCGGTGCCGCCAAATTTCCTGCTGGTATCGCTGTAAGCCTGCTCGAATGATTCAAATATTTTGCCCATTCTATCTTCATCAATACCAATACCGGTATCGGAAATGATAAAGTGCAGATTCAGCTTTCCTTCGTCCTGTGCTGATTGTACAGAAGTTGTAACCAATCCCTTTTCGGTAAACTTGATCGCATTGCCGACCAGGTTGATGAGGATCTGTCGCAACCTGTTGATATCACCTTTTACAATAAGTCCTTCCAGCGAAATATCTTTTTTAAGTTCGAGCCCTTTTTCTTCTGCTTTAAACTGCATGATCGTGTGTACATTGTTCAGTAATTCATTTACAGAGAATGGTTCATGCTCCAGTTCAACTTTGCCGGCCTCAATTTTTGAAATATCGAGAATGTCGTTAATGACAACCAATAGCGAATCGGAAGATTGTTTAATGCCTTCCAGGTATTCCTTTTGATCTTCTTTAGGATTGCGTCTTATTAAAATATCGGTCATGCCTTTTATCGCATTCATGGGTGTACGTATCTCATGGCTCATATTGGCAAGGAACTGGTGTTTGGCTTTTTCACTTGCTTCGGCTTTTAGTTTTTCAGCTTCAATGATCTCGTTCTTTTGTTGCAATAGTTTTTGCGTTCTCCGGGTAAACCTCAGCCTGGCATACAATCCCACGGCAAGCAACAAGACTGAAATACCTAATATAATAATCCAGTTTCTGGTGGACTTTTGTTTATTGAGTTGGGATTGAAAATCCAATTTGGATTTTAGCTGTTGCTGCGTAAATTGATTCTCTAATTCCAGCCTGGTTACTTCACTGCTATTTCTCCATACGGCTAATGTATCTTCAGTCTCCACATGTAATTTATAATTCTTCAGTGCATTATTGTAATCCCCTATACCCTCATAAGCCTGGGAAAGTAATTCATAGTTGTCTGAAACGACTTTATTATACTTTCCCTTTTCTACTTTCACAGTGTTGATCGTTACAATAGTACTATCATATTTTTTCAACCCCAGGTAAGCTCTTGCTTTTTCTGTATAAAAAAAAGGTTCAAGCTTTTCCCCTTTGCTTTCTCCATTAAAAAATGCTTCTACCTCATTCAATTCTGCCAATGCTCCTGCATAGTTTTTTGATAGATTCTTAATACCTGCATCTAATGTTTTAGCCACATTATAACAAGGTTCACAATGTTTAACGTTTTTCATCACGTACAGGGCAGAATCTATATAGCGTTGTGCCTTAACTTCATCTTTTGATCTTATCATTAAATTAGATTTGCTTAGATAGCTGCTTCCCAGCTGGAACGTATCTTTTTGCGCATGAGCAACCTCCAGGCTTTTGTTTATGTACTTTTCTGCTTCTTTATAATTCCCTATTTCGGTATGAATACCTCCAAGCCTTTCGGTGGTTCTGGCATAAGAAATGTCTATTAATTTCGATTGTTCCGATAAACGAAGGCTTTCCAGGAGATAGGTTAACGCTTTTGGATATTTTTGTTGGATCGAAAACCATTCTCCTATAGCAAAAGTTGTTTCCCGGAGTTCTTTAATATCGGCAGGAGTATTCGAAATCCTGCTTTTTACCTTATTGAATTCATTGAGCACATCTTCATCTTTCACCTCTTCATCGCAGTGATTATAATATAAACCCAGGTATGCATAAAAAACAAATGGTGTTTTGGAAGCATTTGCCACTTTTGCAGTTTCGATTACCTTTTTTGCAGTAATACAGATGCTATCAGTGTTACCTTTATAAGATTCCAGCGTAGCCATATACAATAGTGGCAGGTAACCCTTCTTGTTGTTTTTTATAGCCAGGTCAATGGCTTCTTTCATTTCCTTATCCCATTTCTTCCACCATTCCGGTTCCTGGCTGGGCAGGGAATCCATATCAAATCTCTCCCATAGTGCTTCTAACCTTACTGTATCAGGTTTCGATTTATCTTTCCATATTGCAAATAGCTCAGCATCCGATTTGGTTTGTCCGAAGGTTATGGAAGTAAAAAATAATCCGGCGGTTAAAAACAATAAGAGGAGTAATAAAAATCTGGTTGGACGCATCTATGGTTAATTATGGTTGATTAAAGCTATGGTATAAAATCCGCAGGTACAATGGTTGAGTTATCATAAGGTAGCTATAATTATCAAACGGTTTTAATTAGTACTGTATATTTACTTCAAGTTTTATTTATGAAACCTGTAAAAGCTTTAATAGTTGAAGACAATACCTTTATGGCAACAGTGTTGTGCGATCTGCTTAAGGAGCATGCAACGTATATTGCTTTGGTGGATGTAGCTAACACTGGTAGACAGGCATTAAAGTTGATCGCTTCCACAAAGCCCGACGTTGTTTTCCTGGATATTGAATTGCCTGATATGACAGGCTTTGAGCTGCTTCAGCAGTTAGATAAAATTAATTTTCAAACTATTTTTACCACATCGCACAGTCACTATGCCATCAGGGCATTCCGGTTCAACGCTTTGGATTATCTCATCAAACCAATTAAAGAAAATGAACTTGATGAAGCAATACAGCGATTGCTGAAACGGGCGGGTAATAATATTGAAGTTAAGCATGCATTAGCCAACCTTGGGTCAAGATCAGCTGAAGATCAAAAACTGCTGTTATCCACACAAAGCGGAATGTTGCGGTTACCATTAAAACAGATCACACATATTGAAGGAGAGCGTAACTACAGTTATATTCATTTATCAAACGGTTCCCGGGAGTTGTCTTCTAAAAACCTGGCATATTTTGAAGACATACTGATTGATAAAAATTTTTTCAGATGCCATCGCTCTTACCTGGTTAACAGGTATCCTATTAAAGCATTACAAGCCGGTCATTTTGTTTTAAAAAATGGAATTGAAATACCCATATCAAGACGAAAGGAATCCGAAGCTAAAGCCTGGTTTATTATTCTTGAGTGAAAAGCAATACTTCCCACTAACCAGCTATCCGAAACCCCGCTGCCCCTATAGAACTTTATAAACAAGAGCATTTGTTTTTTATCATCTTATACTTTTAACGGAGGCTGAGGTTTCTGCAAAAAAAACGGACAAATCGAGGAAAAATTCGATTTGTCCGGAGTTGTTACGTATGTTGGACAATTTTCGAACCAATTTGTGCCTGATTTGAAGCGTCTTGCGAATCTTTTAAGTGAATAACATTCGTTATGAAAAATTATTTGTCAGACAACTTTACAAGATTATTAAAATACTAATTGTGCTTCTTGACAAGAAAAGACTTTACATTTAATACAATAAAGAGTCGGGCCATAATTTGATTGAATATCCTTCAGTCATATAACAGTAACTTTGTTTTTACTAACTACTCTTAAAGAATTTTCTTCTAGTTTATCACCACTTTCCTTAAAAAGAAAATATTTCCCATAATTAAAATAAATATAAGTATGTTATTTCCTGTAAAAACCTATATAAGATGTTATTAGATGATTTATTTAAAGAACACGGAACAGAAACGAGAAAGTTATACCGTGAGCGATAAATTTTTAGTAATATAGAGATACTGTAATAGCATTAATAATATATTTTGCCGAACAAAACAGGTAAAAACACCTAATATAAAACGTGGAAAATACCTATTTATCGTTTTCAAACTAAGTCTATATTTAATTATTATTTTAACTCACACCTGCCTGTGCATCTTTTAAGTGTACAGAAACGTCCCAACCCTTGTAAAACGCTTCCTTATCTCTATTTTCCGATTAATCTTTTAATCATCTTAAATTCTTATTTATGGGAAAACGTCTAATTCTATATGTTTTGATTTTTACAATTTCCTTTTCATCCTGCGGCATATTTCGCGATAAAAACCTTGCAAAACGTTATAATAATCATTGGAACAGCAACACCTTCGGTTTATCTTCCGATCCTCAGGCGTTTGTCCAGGTTGACCTTCATACTACTTTGCTCAATGAAACTCCGGCAAAAGAGATCAACTATAACGTCCTCAGCCTTTCCGATAAAGGACAGGAAGCATTTATTACTGCAGCTTCGCAAATGTCAACTACACCAGCTCAGTTGATGGCGCTGCTGAATTCAAATTTTGAATTTTCCAAAGAAGATAAGCCCAGTATCAAAATCATTCCCAAAACAATTAAGAAGACGCTTATTTTTACAATTGATCGTCTACAATACCAATACGTACCAGCAACTCCCGCAGCTCCTGGAATTCCAGCAACCAAAGCAAAGACAATATTCAATAACCTGGGGGACAGAATAGCCTACCTCGAATTAAATGTACATCTTACCACTGCAAGTCATGCTGTATTTAATTCCTGGGACAGATTTGTCAGCGACCGTCTGACTTTAAATCTTGGTAAAGTAAGTTCAGCCCAAAACTGGAATGCTTCTCTTAGTCTTGCTGCAAAGGGTAGCGGTGAAACTTCTTTCACAGGAAGTAATACTACTGAAGGGACTAGCAGCAATACATCAAATGGTACAGTGACACTTGTAAATACAGGAGAATCCGGTTCTTCCACCACTGGAAACGGTTTCCAATTAGTCTCAAGCGATAAAGGAACTGACAATAAAACTAATGGTACAAAGGCTTCTGCAGAATTAGGAGGAAACGCTACAGTTGGTTTTACTGATAAATACGAAACATCGCTGGACCTCACGTCGCAAATCTTAAAGTTATCAGGGACTCTTGCTCCGGATAAAATTCTTTTGCGACAGGAAGGAGGACCGGGAATTGATCTTAGCGGAAACGTTGTTGTTTCTATCGAATATGCTCTTACAGACGATTGGGCATCTCCGGTACAGTTTACTAAATATAAGGAGCTTTACAACGCCGGCACCCATACTCCTTTAGCAGCTGCAGGCCTTACCCCAAAATTTCTTACCGTTATATTTCCAGATATAATAAATGATATCTCCGGCGAACTGAATTATTCATTTCTGTACAGGCAGGTTAACCATGGAAACCGCCATCTGCCTGAGGCAAGGCAAAAAGTAACCTACCGACACGGAAATGTGCCTTTTAATCAAAATATTGTTACCAATAAAGTACCGGCTCCATTGATTATTGCTAATGACGTGAGACCAAAAGTTTTCCAGATTGCCCAAGGCGTGAATAAACTCCGTGTAAATAGTATTGAATTAAAATTTGAAACTGTCACTGAAGCCGCAGCATTTTTACATTATATTAATGAACTTAATCAGGCAGGAGGTTCTTTGGCAGCTATAACCAATAGCGCCGGAGCAGTTCTTACTTCAGGTGCTATCCCAAACTTAAAAATTGTAACCGTTCAACTTTAAAAACAGTTTATGAATACTACTGAAATTAATCAAAAATTACAGGAAATGCTAACTGTATTCAATAGCCAGATCAAGGAACATTTTCAATCCCATAATCTTACTGTGCAAATAAATACAGCAGATTTCCTGGTTGTTGCCTCTGCAGGCAACGATCATGAAAATATTGCTCCCCTACATGCTCATTGCCATAAAAATTCGCAAGGGCAATGGGTTTGTCATTAACCTATGAAGCTTATGGATTGATCGTAGTTTGCTTCAGAGTTTCAGAAATATTCAATGAAGAATCACTGTCTCCAATCTTAGGACTTTCTTCTATGTTCCATGTCTTCACCGTCAAGACTACATGAACTGATATCCTAAATCATAATTAATTTTCCAAAATAAAAAAGGCCTTTGATAATTCAAAGGCCTTTCTTGTTACCCGACCTAAAAGTTAACGTTGGAAAAATCCCCCATAATTTTCGCTCTTACATTGTAACTAACAAAATCCATATTTCATTTGCTTGCATCTGGTTAGTATTAACCTTCTCCTTATCCGTTAGTAAACCGTTACTATTTTCCATTCCCCCATAAAGACCTACCAAACTGTTAAAATTATGTTAACAGTCTGCAATTAGCCAAAAAAAGGCTCAAAACGCAATTGCTCTGGGTTATTACCCCCTTGAACCAAAAACACTAAAAAATGGCAATTACAAAAAGATACCGGAACGGGAAAAACGGTTATGTTACTCCCTACCTTGATTATCATTACGAAGGCAAAAGATGGACAGAAACCTTAACACATTTAAAATACAAAGCGGGTCAAAACCTTACTCTTGTAGAAAAGCATGATGCTAAAGAGAAGAAACAGCTACTTCAAAGAATAGTAAAAGAAAAGGAATTGAAACTGCTGATGGGCGACTATGAAATAATCCAAAAAACTACCAATAAAGAAGATTTTATTGCGTATTTAGAAAACTACATAAAAAACTACCCCAGTAAAAACGATGCACGCATTTATACTTCAATGTACAATTGGTTTAAAAGATTTGCTGGTAAGTCACGAGTATTTGCCTTTGAAATTGATGAGGCGTATTTAAGAAGGTTTTTGAAATATTTAGAAGCAAACTTAAATTATGAGACACCGCTAACATATTTTAAAAAGCTTCGCAAAGTAATAAGATTAGCTACGAAGGAAAATCTATTCAGAACAGACCCGTCTATGGGTATACAAGTAAAGATAAATGAAACAAGAAGTAAAGATATACTTACTCAAAAGGAAATTGAATTGCTCATAAGTGCTCAATGTCCAAATATCCAAGTTAAGAACTCGTTTATATTTGCTTTATATACCGGTTTACGTTTTGTTGATATAAACCTTTTAACGTGGAAGAACATTACGGATAATAATTTAAGCTTTATACAGCACAAAACCAATGAACCAGTGAGTATGCCCCTACACCCTACTGCTATAAGATGCATGGGCAAGAAAAAAGCACCCAGTGAAAAAATTTTCTGTCTTCCTTCGCATACTGGTTGTTTAAAATCTATTTGTAAATGGGTAAAGAACGCTGAAATAGATAAACACATAACTTTTCATACAGCCCGCCATTCTTTCGGGTCAAACCTGGTGGAAAATGGTGTAGATATATCTGTTACAGCAAGACTGTTAGGTCATAAAAGTTTAAAGCACACTATGCGATATGTGAGGACAAGCCCAACCTTAAAACTAAATGCAATAAATACACTTCCAATATTTTCAACAACACAAAAATAAAAGACTATGAAAGCCGAATCAGTGCTACAAATTTTTAAAGACATTAAAATTATCTTACAAAAGCAAAACGCTGTATTGCTAAGCCATAAAATTATCCTGCAAAAGCAAAACGCTTTATTGTTAAGTCAAAAAAATTTCCTTACAGTAGAAGAATTAGCTGTTTATGCAGGAATTACCAAAAGCTGGATTTATAAATTAACATCCGCTGGGTTACTAAAGTGTTCTAAACCCACTGGTAAAAAACTTTATTTCAAAAGAACAGAAATTGATGATTGGCTGCTTAGCAACCCATCATTGGAAAAAACATCTATTACAGAGATTTTGGAAAAAAGAAAAAGCAAAAGATAGCCAATATCGAATAGCAACTATTTGATATTGCTTTTAATGAGGTTTTTGAACGCTAAACAAATCGATATTCTGATACTTTCTAAACAACATTTTGAAAAACCTCTATAAAAAGCGTACTAATTATCCCAAAAGAGAGAATATATAATAACTTAAACAGAAAACCGAAAATGACTGACACAATTAAAATATTGTTGTTGCCCAAAGAACTGAAATGTACTTGGGATATAACAGAACTAAAGCAACGGCTTGAGCCGTTTGATAAATTTCGCCGTAGGCGTTTTAATCCTCTTGGTTTTGTTAGAGGCACTTTTAGTGTTACTGGAAACAATAACTGCTTAGTAATTGAAGGTAGTCTTGCAAAATACTTTAATGGTAATAATGTTGATAATTTTGATTGGAAGTTTGTTAAGCCTGCAATAAAAATGCTATCCCATGAATTAGGGTTACCAATTGAAAGAGGTACATTGTTAAGGATTGACACCGCCTGTAATATTGAGCTTGACCAGCCCGTTCCTGAGTATTTCCCAGAACTAAATTATCTGCGTTTTTATCAGCGTATACACAACAGAGAAACAACACTTCGTTTTATGAGCAATCAGGAAAATATTCAGCTGCTTTTTTATGATAAACTTGCAGAAATTGGAAGCAAAAACTACAGGGACAAAGAAATTGGTGAAATATTGGGCTATAAAAACCTGTTACGATATGAAGTGCAGATACAGGAAAGAGCAGCAAAAGCACTTGGAATGCGAAAGATTAAAACTGTTCATTTGTATAGCACATCTTTTTATAAGAAACTGTTGGATGATTGGTATTCTAAATATTGCGACATTGAAAAAAGAGCACTTATGGTATTCCCCAGTAAAATGAAGGGAAGAAAGGATGTTGATAGATTTATTTACAGGTACTATGTAGAGCATTTGGGATGGACAGGGATTGAGGCTATGTTCAATAATGCTTTGAAAAATGGTAGTTTGACCGCTGATGATAAAAGCAAGAAGTTAAAACAGCTGAGGGAAGTAATGAGTGATAATACGAAGTTTGATTTTAAGAATATTATTTTGGAACTTAATGAAAAGGTTGCAGAAATGTATCTTGAAAATTACAACCAGATACACCGGATAATAAAAAAGCAATTTTAAGCTGAAATAAGCCAAATAAATTGTTGCTTGTAATATTTGTTGATTTTAAGATAGAAACAACAAATTTAGCAGCTTAAAATTGCTCTTATGTCTGCTTCCTTATTATTTTATTGTCTTAGTGAATTTGCTAAACAATTTTACAAGATGAAATACTTGAAGCAGCCAAAGAATTCAAACCAAATAATATGAAGCTTGAAATAAAACAATTACGGCTTGATTTATGATTGGCAATTAAATAATGAGGATTTAGCTGTACGTCCTTAGAAACACAAATTTTTATGTCTTAGAATTGCTTATAGTTTATTTTTATTTGCCTTTCTTCTTTTTACTTTCCGACAATCCCTTTTCCGGTAAAAAATCTTTCGGAGATACGCCTAATTCTATTGCCAAAATGTTCAAATGATTGAGGTTATACTTAGCCGGATGTATATAGCTTTCGATTTGGCCTACAAAGCCTTTTGATTTGCTCAACATTATAGAAATATCGAGTTGGGTCAATCCTTTTTCAATACGGATTTCCTTTACCCGATTGATAACGTATTGTTCAATATCAGTTTTTTTATCCTTAGGCATATATAGGCGATGTAAATACCTACATTCTCCCTATCTTTAAGCCTATATATGACTAAGTTTATGAAAAATATTATACTCCTTTTTAGCCTTTGTTCGGCTTTTCTTTTCTCTTGTTCTTTTGGTGGTGGTGATTCATCAGAAATCAAATCTTTGGTAGAGAAATGGACTAAAGTAGACCCCAATATGATTGGGGGGCCACCTGAAATGAAACAAATAAAAGAAATCAAAGAAATTAATGTTGCTGAAATACAAGAGAGCCGATGGGTAAAAATGGGATGCAAGGATTGTAAGGAATCAAGCGTTACGTTGGTTTGTATCGACAAAAATGGAGAAACGCAGAATATTGTTTACCAAGTGCGCAAATTGGATGGAAACTGGGCAATAACAGAATGGGAGTTAACAGGTAAAGATAAGGGGGCATTTTATCCATTTATTGATAATAAAATAATTGAATTAAGAGAAAATTTTAAATGAAAAAGCTGAAACAGTTGATATTGATATTTGCCTTGTTTTTGTTGCATTCTTGTAACTCTAACAGTAGCATTGAAAGCCAAATTAAATCTGATTTAACGGGAATGCTACAAAATAAAGCAAGGGTTAAAAATATCGAAGTCAAAAAAATATCAACAGAGATTCACCAAACCAAAAAAATTATTTTTGATTGCACTTTAGAGTTCACCGATAATCTATACAAAGACGATGGAGCTTTAGCATTTACAAAAGGAATGGTAATAACGGAAAAGAACAACTCTTTTACCTATGAACAAACAGGCAGTAGCCATAAACTAATCGAGTTAGAATTTGGTCAAACCGTACTTATTAGTGACAAATAAAAAATTAAAAGTAGAAAACCCAAATACAATGTTCATGTTTACTAATAATTAGCTTATGAATAACCAGTGATTAATTTCAATCTGCGTATCCATTGTTCTTTAAATACAAAAGTGGAAATATCAATACCTTTTTTTTGTCTAACCCAAATCCCGTACCCTCTTATTGACTCAGGTACACCTTTGAATTCTAAAATTCCCGCTGTCTTACTAATACCCCAATTGATACTGCCAACCACTCTAAAAATATCTTCCAATAAATCAATAAATAATTTAATTGTTTCATCCCTTTCATTAATCAATTTTGCAATAACAGAAACTTCATTATTGTTCAAATTTAAAATTCCTCCAAATTGGTAAATCCAAACTTGTAAAAATTGTGGCAGTCTGCAAGCAACTTGAATTGAATCAATCATCTTTTGAACAACTGCCCTAAATGTATCATCTGAAATTGTTTCAAGGAAAGTAGGATCAGTTGAAGTTAATGTAGCAATAGCACATCTAACTGCTGTAATCAAATATTCAACTTTGTGCTTTAAGACTATATTGGCAGCACTCTCACAAAGTATGTTTTGACTTGTTGCAATTTCAGCTTCAGGAGCCTTTCTTAATCCTTGTAATCTCCATATTTTCCGAACAAAATCTCTATTGTCTTCAAAATATTTTGCTATTGAGTTCGCTTGGTCATTTGGCTTAAATTCTGTCCAAACTTTAGAAAGTGAAGCGTTGTACTTTTTAATCTCGGAATAAGCAGCGGTTTGGTCTGAAGAAAAAGCAGTTATGCCAGTAATAGCTTCAATCAATCGCTCCTTTTGAAATAGAAAATCTTGGATTTCATTTGCCCAAAACCAATAATTAATTTCATCTACAATACCAGGAATACTAAATCTGCTTATTATATTGTTTGGTTGTAGGACTGTAATATTCAATTTCTCACCCAACTTATGTATCTCATCAAAATTGGGTGAATTGTTACAAACAAAAAATGAAGAGTCAGGTCTAACAAGATTTGCGATACCCGAAAATTTAAAAAAGTCTGTAAACGTGCCACCTCCTTTGCATTCAATTAGAATTTTACTTTCACCCAAAGGTGCAAATAAATATGCTAACCCATCTGCTTGTAGAATATTAACAGAACGGGAAGTGTCTAAAACTAAGTTTTCGTCCCACAAAAGATCACGTTTTACAAAATATCCGTGTGCTTGAAATATACTTGCCACATATCTTTCTAAAGCAAAACTTGAAAGCGAAGAAATAGGTGGGACTGGGAATACCATACTTATCATTTTACTTTTGTTATCACACTATTAAGTGCTTGTAGCAAATGACCGCATTCAGACCAAGGGATATTAATTTCTATATAATTAGCGGTAGTTTTTTGGTCAACCTTTTGCCAATCAATTTCTACACCTATATGCAATCTTGATTTACTTTTTTCTACATCAATATTTAGTCTTGGCAATTTAACACCGGTTGTCTTGATTGACTCTAAGTAATAATTATCTGGTGAAAAATAAGCTTTGATGGAGGATATTTTTATCCAAGCCTCCATGCTATCAATTTCTAAAGCAACTCCTGTATTTTCATAAGTTTGGGTTGGGTCTCGTGGGTCACGGTTTCCACGGTCTAAGGTAATGGCCGCTGTTATTATCGGCAAAATCGTTTCAAGCCCTTGTTTTAATATGTTTGCCCCTTGGCTAAGTATATAAATATCCACATGCTCTTTCGGCTTTGCGTACATATCCTCAGGTAGAATATCAATAATTTTCAATTGAATTTCTTGGATACCAGTATCTGAATGCAATTCAAAAGATGGGTCTGTTCGCTTTGCATTACCTCGTTCGCCAGCTAACGTTCTTTTTCCTCTTGTATAACAGCAATTAACATATTGCACATCACCGCTGCAAATTAAGGGCATTGTAAGTAAGTTTTATGTTTGAAAATATTTAAATCCTCCTCCTGAGGACTTAGTAATTTTTGATACACCTATCTTATCCTTCCCCATAACAATCCCTTTCATTCTGGGCAAACAATGACCTTCACATGAACCATTGATTTCTATCATTACCCACTTGCGTTTTAATTTATGAGCTACAGCACCGGTTGTTCCCGAACCTGCGAAGGCATCCAGTACCCAATCACCTTCATTTGTTGCTAATTTTATAATTTTCTCTAATAATCTTTCTGGCTTCGGTGTAGTAAATACTTGCTCTTTATTGATTTGCTTTACTTCCTTTTTTGCTTCTTGATTATCGCCAACTTCATCCCTAAGCCAAATCGATTTTGCCACTATCCCATCTTGAACCTCTTTTAAAAAACGTTTTAGTCTTGGCATGCTATTCCCTGCTTTTCCAAACCAAATCCTATTCTCAGCTTTGAGTTTTAGAAATGTACTTTTGGGAATTGACCAGCTTCTACTTTTTGCTGGTAAACACTTTCGTCCTGATGGAGTTTTAATTTCGTATATGTAATTGGGAGAAGGCGTTTTAACTGTAAGGTCACTTGAAGTCCAATTCCCTCGTGGGTCATTATCGAGGTTTTTATATCTTTTGTTTACCGCTTCAGTACGAGGTAACAAGTTTGCTCTCCACTTTGTTTTTTGTTTAGCATACACTAATATATAGTCATGTGTATTGGATATATATTTGGTATCATTGCTTGGGGAGTATTTTTTTTCCCAAATTATGGAGGATATAAAATTTTTTCTTCCAAATATTTCATCGCATAACACTTTTAAATAGTGCACTTCATTTTCATCAATTGAAATCCAAATTGAGCCATCTTCGCTTAATAGTGGAACCATTGCAATTAACCGTTCTCTCATCATCAAAAGCCATGCACTATGAGTTAACTCATCATTATAATGATCGAATACTTGTTGAGTATTATAAGGAGGGTCAATGTATATCAGTTTGACTTTACCTGTAAAACGTTTTTCTAAAGACTTGAGGACATTTAAATTATCTCCATGAAATAAACAATTTTGCGATTGTCTTGACCCAATTGATAAGTAAGATTTGAGATTATCGTTTATCACTGGTGCTTATTTTAAGGTTAGAATCAAATATCAACCAAAAAACAACAATAAAATAATATTATTTATTAAGGTATGTTATTAACTGTATTAAAGGAAAGAAAAGGAAAAAATAAATTTCTATATCTCAAAAACTCTTTGGTACTTAGTATTGCATATTTAACCAAGCAAAATATTCAAAACCGTTACTAAAACGTTACTAAATGAAAAGGATGAAACCATATCCAGTTGTACCCGACAAGGTTTCATCCATTTTAGTTAAGTTACCCGACCTGGATTCGAACCAAGACAAGCAGAATCAGAATCTGAGGTGCTACCGTTACACTATCGGGCAATTTCAAAACAGTTACCTGTTAAGGGAGGACAAAGTTACCTGCTTTTCTTTTATTTATCAAACTCCAAAGGTTAAAAAAGGGCGGAGTTGTTAAATAAATATATAAAACCGGCCCCGCAGGTAAAGCGGCTGCGGGTTAACTTTGCAGGCTACAGCATAATTTTACACCATGCAGACTGCGGAAAATATTGACCAGGCGCTTTTTAACCATGCTTCCATGGGCATTGTAGTGGTTAATAGTAAAGGGCTTATCATCACCGTAAACCCCTTTGCCCTCCGGCTTTTTGGGTATACACCCGATGAACTGATCCATAAACCCATCGAGCAGCTCATCCCCTCCCGTTACCATCACAAACATGTGGCACACAGGGATAATTATATCCAGCACCCCAAAAGCCGGCCCATGGGCGTGGGTATGGACCTTTTTGCCGTTACTAAAAATGGTACAGAGCTGGCCGTGGAAGTAAGCCTGGGCAATTATGAAAGCAACGGTGAATCGTACGTGATCGCTTTTATCAGTGATATTTCGGTGCGAAAAAAAGCAGAGGCCGAGATAGCCAAACTGAATGATGAACTGGAAGCCACAGTAGAACAGCGCACCAGGGAACTCACCGATGCCATGCACCAGCTGGAACGATCCAAAGAAGTACTTACCAATGCACTGAATAAAGAAAAAGAACTGAGCGATCTTAAAAGCCGTTTTGTTTCTATGGCTTCGCACGAGTTCCGCACTCCGTTGAGTACGATCCTTTCTTCTGCATCGCTGGTGGCAAAATATACTGAAGGCGACCAGCAGGAAAACAGGAACAAACATATTAACCGCATTAAGAATTCCGTCAATAACCTTACCGACCTGCTAAATGAATTCTTATCCATCGGCAAAATTGAAGACGGTAAGATCAGGGCGCACTACAGCCATTTCAATATTAAAGAATTACTGCAGAACATTTGCACCGAAATGGAAACGCTGGTAAAACCCGGTCAGCAGATACACTACCGGCATAGCGGAGACGAAGCTGTAAACCTGGACCCTTCGCTGTTGAGGAATATCATTTTAAATCTCCTGTCCAATGCTATTAAATTTTCTCCTGATAATGGTGTGATCGACATCAGCAGCACGAACAACACTAAAGAAATTGTTGTGAGGGTAAAAGACAGCGGCATTGGTATTTCTGCCGAAGACCAGGAGCATCTTTTTGAACGTTTTTTCAGGGGTGCCAATGCCACGAATATTTCGGGCACCGGGCTGGGGCTGCATATTGTGGCAAAGTATATGGAACTGATGAATGGCCAGGTATCCTATTCGGGCGAACTGGAAAAAGGCAGCGAGTTTGTGATTAAATTTACCGCAAGTAATGATCAAGTTATATGAAGCATTTGCTACTGATAGAAGATAATGATGAAATAAGGGAGAACACTGCAGAGATACTGCAGCTGGCCGGATATGAAGTAAGTACCGCGGAGAACGGCAAAAAGGGCGTGGAGACTGCATTGCAGAAAAAGCCCGACCTTATTGTATGCGATGTAATGATGCCGGTGCTGGATGGTTATGGTGTGCTGCACCTGATCAATAAAAATCCCGGGCTGGCCGGTATCCCTTTTATTTTTTTAACGGCTAAAGCTGAAAGAAATGATTTCAGGAAAGGGATGGAAATGGGCGCCGATGATTATATCACCAAACCTTTCAGCGATATTGAATTGCTGAATGCCATTGAAAAAAGACTGGCAAAAATCGACCTGTTGAAAAAAGAATACCAGTCGGGCAATACGAATGATACCGCGGCTGAAACAACAGCATATTCTTTACAGGACCTGCTACTGAACGGCAATACCAATAATTTTAAAAAGAAACAGGCGATCTACAACGAGGGCAATCATCCGCTGCGTCTTTTTTATATTGAAAAGGGCAAGGTAAAAACCTTCAAGACCAACGATGATGGCAAGGAACTCACCATCGGGCTTTTTAATGAAGGGGATTTTTTTGGTTATACTGCATTATTTGAAGGATCGGTGTATAAAGAAACTGCAGAAGCTATTGAAGATGCAGAAATAGTTTTGATACCCAAAGAGGATTTTGAAAAATTACTGCATGCGGATGCTGCGCTGCAAAAAAAATTCATCCGGATGTTAGCAAAAGATGTGGCTGAAAAGGAAGAACAATTACTGCACCTTGCTTACAATTCGCTGCGCAAAAGAGTGGCCGATGCGCTGATGACTTTACAGAACAAGTATAAAAAAGAAACTGATAAACATTTTTCTATACAGATATCCCGCGAAGACCTGGCCAATATTGCCGGCACTGCCACAGAATCCCTGATAAGAACACTGGGTGATTTTAAACAGGAAAAACTGGTGGAGATCAAAGACGGGCTGATCACCATCATCAATGAAAAAAAACTGGCCGCTTTACTGAATTAAGCGCCGGAAACTGACAGCAGGAATTTATCAAACTCGTTCTTTAGTTCGTAAAAGCTTTTTTCAAAATACCTGATCTCGTTTCGCAGTTTATTTTGTTTGGCTTCCTGCATTATTACGGGCATATTATTATTGGCAATTTGTATATCCTGTTTCAATTCGTTGATACAATCATCTTTAATGATGAACTGGTTTTGAAAATGTTCTGCCAATGCCAGCGCTTCTTTATCAATCCCCCGGTCCACTGCTTCCGATAACCGTGTTTTTAAAAAAGCCGATTCCTGCCCGAGCGTTTCCAGCAACCGGCTCCACGACAGGTATTCCTGCCTGTGCTGATCGTATCCCGATGTATAACTATTGGTCATCATAACGGCAGGTAATTCATTTTTTATTGATCGTTCCCGGTACTGCATAGCAATTTTGCATCATTACTTTTTCATTATTCATTTTCGGGCTTATATAGGTTATGCCCAATCCCATGCCCCTTATTATCAGCAGGCAGGCCATTAACAGCATTAGCAGCGGGTATGCTTTCCTGATCTTCTGCCGTATGCCGATGCTGATGAAGTTTCCAAAAAATGCCAGCGCCCACATCAATGGCAGTGTGCCCAGGCCAAAGAATGCCATAAATAAGGCGCTTTGCAACAATCCGCCGGTGGCAACAGCTACAGCAGCCGCCATATACACCAGGCCGCAGGGCAGTAAACCATTCAGCAAACCCGTGGCAAATAAAGAACTGTAATGCTGTTTTAAAAATAACTGTCCCAACTGGTGGCGTATGTTTGCAAAAAACTGCTGTACATAATTATTCTTTTTGAAGAAGCTTGTTTTTTTAGGTAGCACAATAAAAACAATGATCACTACTCCCAATACCACAGAAAGCCATTGCTGCACGCCCAACAAGCCCGCCGTTTTACCAATTGTACCCAACAAAAGCCCCAGCACGGTGTAAGTAACCACGCGGCCGCTATTGTATAAAAATGCGCCGAAAAATTTAGCGCTGTAGCTATCACTGCGCAGTGGTAACGATAATGCCAGCGGGCCACACATGCCTATGCAGTGAAAGCTTCCCAGCAAACCCATTGCCATGGCGGCTGTTAGCAGTTGTATCATTATTCAATAAAAATTCTTTTCTTAAAATAATAACTCTTGTTATTCACTACACACTGCACCTGTAATTCATATTGGCCTTTGGCAGTTCCCGCAAGCAGTAGTACTGCCGGTTGATCCTGTACTGTAAAATCTTTCTGCTGGTCCCTGTGTTCATCTGCCGGACAATATAGTGTAATCGTTCCTGTTACTTTATTTGACTGAAAATCTTTCGGAAAAACAACCTGCAGTTCGTTGTTATTGACCTGGTAACTGATACTGCCAGATAAACCTGCAGTCCGTTCAGCCTCATCAATTTTTTCCTGGTATTTTAGTTCTTTGGCATAGTAATCGGTAGTAACAAGGTCCATTTGCTGGCTGGATGATTTGAATACCATAAAAGAAATGCCGGCAACAAAAACCCCATACACGGTAAATATTTTATATCCCCAGTTCATAAATAATTATTTTATCAGTTATAAATTTCAGGACCAATGAATTTGGCTGTGATGGTCTTTATTTTCTTTCCTTTTTCATACATGCCTATCTTCAGTTCGGTCTTCCAGCTTTTAACATCACTGCGATTGAGTTTTACAAAAAACTGCAGGTGGGAATAGTCTTCTTTTTTTACCAGCAGCGTACTACTACCTACGTATTCGATCTCGCCATTGATATTTTCCAGTTTCAGATCAAAGGGTATATCAGCATGTGTTTTATTGGCCAGCTTTAAATTGTACAGGTTGCTGATGCGCCCATCCGGCAGCGAAGTGTAGGTCATGCCCGCTGTACGCATCAGTCTTGCATCCAGGTCGGTGCGGCTTACCAGTAAAAACACCAACAATGCCAGCAACAGGCTTAATACGGCTGTGTATGCTTTTATCCTGGTAGTGAATTTCAGCTGCACTCCTTTGGCAATGCTGTTCTCAGACGCATATCGGATCAGTCCTGCAGGTTTATCAATACTTTTCATGATCGCATCGCAGGCATCGATACAGGCGGTACAGTTGATACATTCCAGCTGCGTACCATTTCGTATATCGATGCCTGTTGGGCACACCCTTACGCAGGCCGCACAATCAATGCAATCGCCCTGCGGGATCATGGCTTCAAATTTTGCTGTGATACTTTTACAGGCACCCTCTTCCTTGCAGTCCACGCATTTGCAGTCGTGGTCGTTCTTCTTTTTTAATTTACCCCTTGGCTCACCGCGTTTATGATCGTACGCCACAACAATAGAGTTCTTATCCAGCAATACACCCTGCAATCTTCCGTAAGGGCAAACAACAATGCAGGCCTGCTCCCGGAACCACCAGTATACAAAGAAAAAAACAGTGGTAAAGATCAATAGGGATACCAGGGTACCAATATGAGCTGCAGGTGTTTGTAAATAGCCCATCAATTCGTCCATACTGATCAGGTAGGCCAGGAAAAAATTGGCAATGATGAACGATAAAGCAAAAAAGATAATGAACTTAACTGCCCGCTTCCGGATCTTTTCTGCATTCCAGGGCATTGCCTTCAGTTGCTTTTGCTTTGCTGCATCACCGTCTATCCAGTATTCTATTTTACGGAATACCATTTCCATAAAAATGGTTTGCGGACAGGCCCAGCCACAGAATATGCGGCCAAACACCACCGTAAATACGATCACGAAAACCACAAAGGCCAGCATGGCAATACCGAAAATGAAAAAATCCTGCGGCCAGAACACCATGCCAAATAAGATGAATTTCCGCTCGATTATATTCAGCATCAGCAATGGCTCGCCATGCAGTTTTATAAATGGCAGCGTAAAGAAAATTACCAGGTAAAGTATACTGAACCTTGTGCGCAGGTTGTATAATCTTCCTTTCGGTTTTTTAGGACTGATAAAATTTCTTTTACCTTCCCTGCTGATGGTGGCTACCGAATCACGAAAGCTGCCCTGTTTGTCCTGTGTAATAGTTTCTTCCATAACGCCTGCTTATTTTTTTATAACAGCAGTATCTTTTACTATTGTTTTTATAGTATCTGCAACAGCTTCTGTAAACAATTCTCCCTGTGGCGCTTTTGCATTTGGGGGATTGCTGCCATGTAATGTTTTAACATAACTGGCTAAAAAACTGATCTCCTTAGGTGTAAAATCATTGGCCCAGGATTGCATGCCTTTATCGGGATAACCATTTTTGATGCTGTGAAAAATATCATTCAGCGATCCTTTATGCAGCCAGTAATCATCGGTAAGATTGGGACCAGCGCCGCCTTCACCGAGTTTACCATGACAGGGCCAGCATTTGGTGGTAAAAATTTCTTTGGCATTGGCAAGCCCTGCAGCATTGGCCATCGGCACGTTATTCTCATCGATCTTATCTTTATTGGCCGCTTCAAAAATTTCTTTTTGTATCCTTGCTGCTTCCATCTCCGCTATATATTCCTGTGTTGGGTTTTTACCATTTCCTAATACGTGAAAATTGAGCAGGTAAATAAAAGCTACCACGACCGTGATATAAAATCCATACTTCCACCAGGGTGGTAAAGCATTGTCGAGTTCTTTGATGCCGTCGTAGTCATGATCCAGTACAAAATCAGCTTCCTGCTCTACCGGAATTGCCTTAGTGAATATTTTCTTATCCAGGTTGGCCCACCATTTTTTAAGGCCGGCCGTTTTTGCAACGGTTTTCTTTTCCGGCAATAGTTCAATATATACCCGGCGGATAGAAAATGCGAGAAACAGGATAGCCAGCACTTCGGTCACGATCACTGTAACAAACATGTAAAAGGTAGTGGAAGATAGGCCGCCGTAATTAGGCACTACGGTTGCGGCTTCTTTTACAGCATCCTGCGCCGAAGCATTGCTGGCGCTAAATGCCAGTAACAATACCAGCACAGTGGTAATGATCTTTGTACCGGCTTTACTTTTTTCCAGCAACTGCCTGCTCAGTACAATCAGTACCTGGCCAAGGCCCCACAGCACAAATGCCAGTACCACCGTCATCACCACTAAAAGTATGGCCAGCATATTATAACCGGAAGTGGTTGTTTTTTCTGTTGCTGTGGCATCCTGCGCCATAGCGGTTGTAATTACTGGGAGCATTGTACAAAGCAGGAATATTTTTTTATTGAAGAAACGGGTAAAACACATACAATTAATTTTATAAGGTTGAGTTAGCAGGTTCATCTTTATCAAAAGGTATACTGGACAATTCCTCCACCCTATCCTTGCCCATTTTTTTTACCAATACCAGCAGCACGATAAAAAATACCAGGAAGATGAATAAGGATATCATAGGATATACATTAGCGTTAGTCATGGTTTCGGTGTATTGCTTGATGAATTTGTACATGGTTTAGTTATTAGTGGTGGCGGTTTTATTTTTATTGATATCAGTTCCCAGGCGCTGTATATAAGCGATCAGGGCGATCACTTCTTTTTTGGAAGAGATGCGGATGCTGTCACTCACCAGGCTGTTGGCGATCTGTTCCGATTGTGTCTTCAGGTCTGCCAGTGCAGTATTCTCAAAACCTTTTTCATAAGGCACTCCCAGTTTGCGCATGGCATTTATTTTTGCAGCGGTATTAGAAACATCCAGGTCGTTCTCCAATAAGAAAGGATATGCAGGCATCACCGAACCTTCGCTCATAGATGATGGCTCCCGGAAATGACGGAAATGCCAGCCATTGGTCTTTTTTAGGTTACCGGTTCCTTCTCTCGCAAGGTCGGGACCGGTACGTTTGCTGCCCCATTGAAAAGGATGATCATATACAAACTCTCCTGCTTTGGAATATTCTCCATAGCGTTCTGTTTCGCTGCGGAAGGGGCGTATCATTTGCGAGTGACAGGTGTAGCATCCTTCCCTTACATAAATATCCCTGCCTTCCAGTTCAAGTGGTGTATAAGGTTGTACGCTGCTGATTGTGGGCACATTGGATTGCACCAAAAATGTTGGCACCAGTTCTATCAATCCACCGATCAGTATCACCACCAGGCTCAGTATCATCAGTTGTACCGGTTTTCTTTCTATCCATCGATGCCAGTGCTCTCCTTTGTGCGGCACATATTCTTTTACCAATGGAGCGGCTTCTGTTTCTTCGTTGGCTACCAGTCTTCCTGCTTTTACTGTTTTATAAAGATTCACCATCATCAGCACCACACCCACCAGGTATAGCGTACCGCCCAATGAACGCATGGCGTAAAATGGTCTCATGTAAGTAACCGTTTCCAGGAAGGTATATTTCAACTGGCCTGCTTCAGTAAACTGTTTCCACATGGCGCTTTGCTGAAAGCCCGCCCAGTACATGGGTACTGCATAAAATAAAATGCCGAGTGTACCCAACCAGAAATGCTGGTTCGCCATTTTTTTAGAGTGCAGGTCAGTTTTAAATATCCTTGGTATGATCCAGTACAGCACGCCAAAGGTGAGCATACCATTCCATCCCAAAGCGCCTACATGCACATGGGCAATGATCCAGTCGGTGTAATGTGCAATGGCGCTTACAGATTTCAGCGACAGCATCGGTCCTTCAAAAGTGGCCATGCCATAGCAGGTTACTGCCACTACCATAAATTTTAATATAACGTCGTCGCGTACCCTGTCCCATGCGCCCCGCAGTGTAAGCAAGCCGTTGATCATTCCGCCCCAGCTGGGGAAGATGAGCATAAAGGAGAATACCACGCCCAGTGATTGCGCCCAGTTGGGCAATGCAGTGTATAACAAATGGTGCGGCCCAGCCCAGATGTATAAGAATATCAGCGCCCAAAAGTGAATGATAGAAAGCCGGTAAGAATACACAGGCCTGTTGGCAGCTTTAGGCATAAAGTAATACATCAGGCCGAGGTATGGTGTGGTTAAAAAGAAGGCCACCGCATTGTGCCCGTACCACCATTGCACCAGTGCATCCTGCACACCGGAATACCAGCTGTAACTTTTTAACCAGGTATAAGGCAATTCGCCGGAACGTACTAAATGCAATACTGCAACCGTAACAAATGTGGCAATGTAAAACCAGATGGCAACATATAAGTGCTTCTCCCTTCTTTTAATGATGGTGCCAAACATGTTCCATCCAAATATCACCCAGATAACTGTGATCGCAAGATCTATCGGCCATATCAGCTCCGCATATTCTGCACCCTGCGATAAACCCAATGGCAATGTAATAGCTGCGGCAACAATGATCAGTTGCCATCCCCAGAAATGGATATAACTCAGCTTATCGCTGAACATTCTTGCTTTGCACAGCCGCTGCAGCGAATAGTACACGCCCATAAAAAGGCCATTGCCTACAAAGGCAAAGATCACGGCGTTGGTGTGCAGCGGGCGTATCCTCCCGAAAGAAAAGTATTGTGTAATGTTCAACGCCGGAAAAACCAGTTGCAATGCCACCCACAGGCCTACCAGCATTCCCACGGCTCCCCATACCACTGTGGCGTAAGCAAAATTTCTCACTATCTTATTGTCGTAATAAAATTTTTCTACCTGCATAATTTATTTTTTGGTTTGAGTTAGATCCTGGTCACTGCCGGAAGTATTGTTGGTTTTCGTATCGTCAAAAAGCATTCTTACAGAAGGTGTATAATCGTCATCAAACTGGCCAGACCGCACACTCCATAAAAAAGCGGTGAGAAAGCCGCCTGCCACTACAATGCTGATACCGATCAATATGAATAATGCGCTCAAGCGTTGATTTTTTTATACATTTCAAAAGTAGCCGCAGTTGCTTTTTTAAAAACTGATGTACGTCAAGCGGGTATATGATAGTGATCAGTTGAACCCTTTTAAGCGGGCGCTGATACCGGAGCAAAGGGTTACCAGCAATACAATGCTGATGCTGCTTGCCGGCATTAAAATGGCTGCCACCATGGGCGAGAGAAGGCCCTGTACAGCGAAAGATAATCCAACGATATTGTACAGTACAGACAGTATAAAGCTTGCTGTAACGATCTTTTTTCCGGAACGGGCATAGGCAATGAATTGATCCAGTAAGCATAGTTTTTCACCCTCCAGTATCGCATCGCAGGCGGGTGAGAATTGAGCGGCATTATCACTTACAGCAATGCCCACATCACTTTGCATCAATGCGCCGGCATCATTCAGTCCATCTCCCAGCATCAATACTTTGCTGTTTTTATTATTGTGTTGCCGTAATTGCAGTTTTTGTATGTATTCCAGTTTTTGTTGTGGCGACCGGTTAAAAAGCAAGGGCACATTATTGCCGAATAATTGCTGCAGGTTATTTTTTTCTGCAGCATTATCGCCGGATAATACTGCCATTTTAAAATTCCGGCGATCCAGGTTTTGAATAAGCTTTGTTATCCCGTCGCGGTATTTGTTGTTGATGCCGAATTTCCCTTTGTAAACATTGTTCAGCATTACATGCACATGGGTTCCTGTATCATGCACTGCATTATCATTATCCATAAAATCCGCAGCGCCCATTTTAATATCCATTCCATCTATCGTAGCATGTAACCCTTTACCGGTGTGTTCTTTAAAAGCCTGCACTTTATTACTGCTTTTTACCTGCAGCCATGCAGCGATCATCTTGCTCAGCGGGTGCGATGATTGTGCGGCTGCGGTTTGAACAACGGCCTGCTCTTTTCCTGATAGCATCGTGCCTTTATAACTAATGCCTGCAGCATGGTTTTGCGTGATGGTGCCGGTCTTGTCAAAAACAATGGTATCAATTTTCGCCAGCGATTCTATAACAGCTGCATTTTTCAGGTACATTTTATTTTTTCCAAAAATGCGCAGCATATTACCATAAGTAAATGTGGCGGAAAGTAATAAAGAACAAGGGCACGCAACAATGAGTACGGAAGAAACTGCGGGCAATATTTTTGCAGGATCATTGATCCACCAAAAGATCAGTGTACCAATGGCAACTGTAAACAGCGCCAGTGTAAAATACCGGCTCCAGGGATGAATGAAAGAGCGTTCCTTATTTTTTTTATTATGAAAAACATCGTTATTCCATAATTGCGTGATATAGCTTTGCGATGCTGCGCCTGCCACCCGCAATTCTATGGCGCCGCCCATTTGTTTACCACCAGCATACAATAAGTCGCCTTCCTGCTTTTGCACGGGTATATTTTCGCCACTTACAAAACTGTAATCAATATTGGCTGCGCCGTTCAATAAAACACTGTCGGCAGGTATCATTTCGCCATGGCGTATAATAATGCGGTCGCCTTTTTGCAATTGTGTTACAGGAATACTTTTTTCAGTCCCATTCTTTACCACACTAACGCCTAATGGAAAATAAGAAAGATAGTCCCTGTCGAATGAAAAAGAATCATAGGTCTTATCCTGGAACCACCGGCCTATCAGCATAAAGAACACGATACCGGTACCGGAATCGAGGTAGCCGGCTCCCCTGCCGCTGATGATCTCGTAATAACTGCGTGCATAAGTAACCAGTATGGCCAATGCAATAGGCGCATCGATATTCAAAAACTTTTGGCGGATACCCTTCCATGCAGCAATAAAAAAACCGGAAGCGCTGTACAGTAATACCGGCAGCGATAAAAATAAGTTGAGCCAGGTAAATGTTTCTTTTAACCCTTTTTGTTCAATGTGTCCCGAAGAAAAGTATTCCGGGAAACTCAGCATCATGATATTGGCAAAACAAAAGCCTGCAATGCCAATTTTATAAATGCGTTGCCTGTTAAAACCGTTGCTCTTTTTTTCAACGGTATCTTTTAAACTAATGGAAGGCTCGTAACCAATAAAGGCCAGCAGTTCCACTACTTTGCGCAGCGATATCTTTTGCGGGTCAAATACAATGAATACTTCTTTACGCTGAAAATTGGTTTGCGAACGTATGATACCTGCATCAATGCGATGTAAATTTTCCAGTAAAAAAATGCAGGAAGAGCAATGCATCTGTGGCAACGAAAAAACAATATTGATCTGTGTGGCACTGCTGAACTGCACCAGTTTTTGCTGCACTTCATCATCATCCAGGTAGGCAAAGCGGTCGCTGATAAATTTACCTTTGGCTTTTATTCCCGGATTTTGATCTATGTCATAATACACGCAAAGATCATTTTCATTCAGCAGCAGGAATACCTGCTTGCAACCTTCGCAGCAAAAATGTTTATCATTCAAAACAATATCCTCATCGCTGCAGTTATCACCGCAGTGGTAGCATTGTATTGGTATGGATGTGATCGTTTTTATATTGATTGATTTTAATTAAAAGCAGCCACCATGGCAAGACTACCCGGTGGCTTTAGATAGAAACTATTGAACACTGTCTTTATCTGTTTCCGGATTCGCCCCTCCGTTAAATTCTTTTTGACAGGTACTGCAGAAAATTGCATTTTAGATCGATATAGGTTTTTTCAATGGCGCCAATGCGGTGCCGCAGGATATCCTGTATGCAAAGGGATTCAATATCATCGGTATGCTTTTGCTGAAAACTATTGGTAAGCCTTTGCTGCTGGGCTTTAATGTCTTCTTCCAGTTTTGTCATCTGCATTTGCTGGTGATACAACTGGCTGTACAATATATCCCTGCCATTATTTTCGTTTTGTTGGCGTTGTTCGCTTATGCAGCTGCCTCCTGCCATCAGCATGTCTTTCCACACCGGTATTTCACTCACCTGCTGGCTGATACTGCTTTGCCAGCTTTTATTTTCCATGCTGAACAATTGGTAGGTGGCATGGTCCAGCTCATAATAGTTTTCCATTGTGCCGATTTTTATAGCTCAAAGATGGCAATACAATAGCTGTGGAACAATGACGACCGTCAAATGGGAAGATGATAATTATCAGTAAAATAAAAAGGAATGGGAGCGGTTACGCCATGTTCAGTAAATGCGCCAGCTCCTGCCGGAGTTTTTCAATGTCTGTGTAAACAGAGTAACCATATATAAGCCGGTATTTTTTTTGGCTGTCTACCAGGTACAATCCATAAGAGGTGATATCATCGGTTATCCAGTAATTCCTGTTGCTGGCTTCTAAAGTACAGCCTTCAAAAGAGTATTGTGCAGCCTTTTTCAATACCGTTCTATTTACAAGATCAAATTGCACCCTGAATTTTATTCTTGTCCAATAATTCAATGCTGCAAGCACAAGGCAGATAAAATAGATTCCCGTTAATTGAAGTGCAGGATCATATTTATTTGTACCTATAAAAAATGTAAAGCAGGTCAGAATAAAAAAATAATTTGTTGAAGACATAATAGCTGTAAAGCGGTTCTTTTGCAGGATCACTTTATTTTCTGAAAGAACAAGTGTAAAAGAATGTATCTTCTTATACTTATGATACAAGGTTGAAAATATAGTTACCACAGCTGTCATAATAAGACCAGCCCAAAAACAGTACATCCCTATTTCTACATTATTCATTGCTGGTTGCTTATTGTGTATATCTTAAAGGTACAAAAGTACATGCCAAGTTTCCCTTGAGTTCAACAATTGTGAATGGAGTTGCTTTATCACTGAACGAAATGTTCTGTAACGGGCGGCAATGAATACTTATATTTGTCAACAATAAGCATTTGTTTATTACAATATGGCAAAGATCACTGACAAGCCGGTATCTGATCCTGGCACAGCAATTTTTACAGCGTCGGTAAAATCCATTTGCCCCGGCATTGCTGATGCTGAACTTGCGCAGTTTGCTTTAAAAACCAATTCTAAAGAATTAAAAAAGAAAGAGCTTTTTCTGCAGGCAGGAAAAGTGCAAAAAGCGATCGGGTTTATTGCAAAGGGTTTGGTGCGTTCTTTTTTTATTGATGATGAAGGCAATGAAATAACCGTGGGTTTTTATGCTGAGGCGGATTATGCCACACATTATGCCGCGTTCATCACGCAACAACCCAGCCGCTATTCCATTCAATGCCTGGAGCCTACCACCATGATCTGCCTTTCATTTGAAGACATGCAATGGGTGTACCAACAGTTACCGGGTTTTGAAAAATACGGCCGCCTGGTTGCCGAAGAGATCTTAAAAAGGCAGCAGGCACGTATTGAAAGTTTTATATTTCAAACCGCTGAAGAACGCTATCTTGATTTTGTGGAACAGCATCCCACTTTATTCAACCGGGTTTCCCTTTCGCAACTTTGCAGTTTCCTCGGTATAGAAAGACAAACACTCACCCGCATCCGGCAAAAATTAGCCCACCAGTGATCTTTTGACATATTTGTGCCAGGTGCGCCACTCATTTAATCTGCAGCTTTGCAGTAATAAGAACAAAGAACAGGCAGATCAAAAAATTAATACCGCACTTCATTTTAAAGTTTGTAAAGTATAATTATGTTTACCTGGTAATTAAAAAAACAACCATGAAAGCGCTGATCATTGGAGCCACCGGTGCTACCGGTAAAGACCTCATAAACGTTTTGTTGCAGGACCCGCAATACACCACTGTTGTGCTATTTGTACGCCGCTCTGCAGGGATCTCTCATCCCAAATTGCAGGAGATCATTGCTGATTTTGACAACCTCGAAGAAGTGTCGCCGTTCATCAATGGTGCTGTTTGGTTCTCCTGTCTGGGCACTACTTTAAAAACAGCCGGCTCCAAAGAAAAACAGCGGCATATCGATTACGAGATCCCCTTACAGTTTGCAACCATCGCCAAACAAAACGGCATTCCCTGTGCAGTACTGCTGTCTGCTTATGGTGCTGCGGCCAGCAGCAGGGTATTTTATTCTAAAATAAAAGGCGAGCTGGAAGATACAATCGGCGAACTTGCATTTCCTTCCTTTATCATATTCAAACCGGGGCTGCTGCTCCGCACCAATACCGACCGTGCTGGTGAACGCCGCATTGCAGGCATTTTAAAATTTGTAAACAATATCGGTTTGTTCAAAAAGTTCAGGCCCATGCCCACTGCTACGCTTGCTGAAAAAATGGCAAAGGCACCGAAAGTTTTACAAGAGGGAAAACATGTTATTGAACTGGAAAAGATATTTGCATTCTGACAGGTTGAAAACGGTTTTATTGTTCAATGCCCTCCCAGCAACTTTTTGGCTGCCGGGGTATCTGCAAAACGTTTGAATAGATCGTCCAACTCTTTAGTGGTCACCAACGGATCATAACCGATCTCTAAAAAAAAGACCCTGAGCATTGAATAGCCATAATAAATTATCCCGGATGGTTCCGGATCGGCCAATTGCTTTGACAGACTATCTTCTACCGAGCGTAGATGAATGATCTTGCCGACATATATCTCAAAATCCGGCGCTGTCATTGTATTGATCTTCTTGAGTTTTTTAAATTGCTCCATCTCTGCCTGGCTATACAAATTAAATCCGTACTTATCCGTAACATCATGATCAATGTATTGCTGCACACTATCCATATTTGTGAATAGTTTTTCAGTTGAGTTGATCACAAAGAGCATTTCTTTACCCGGTCGCACTATCCTGAAAGTATTCACCCGTATTTGATTCGCAGTATCATCGTCCGTTCGCAGGCATACATAGGTATTGCCATTCGCCTTTGCTGAATGCGTTATACGTTGCACCTGCTCCCTACCCGGTTCTCTCTCACTAAGGTCCCAGTTAAGTTGTTTTGTAATGATCCTGTCTTTGGAAAATTCTAACCCCACCACCCTGTTCCGGGAGAACATGTACCATTTGCCCTGCAGCTCATTTTCTTCCGTTTGCCCAACACTTTTAAAGCAAAAAACAAATAAGAGGGTGATGGTTATAAAATAATGCTTATGCATTGAAGTTTATTGGTTTATTGGTTTACGGTATTTTCATTAGCATCGTTATTTCTTTTTGCCTTTACATCTTTATGCCTTTGTCTTGCAACATAAATGGTGGCAAAAAAGAAAACAGGCACTTTAAAAAACAACAGGAAGAAAGCAATTTTAGGTACAAAAAAACTCAATACAATGCACAGCAAACCATTGATCATATCCAGGTTGAACATGATGCGGAAGCGCTGGCGTTCCTCATCCGGTAATTTTTCTGTATCAATAAAATCAGGCTTTATATCTGCACTGTCCCAGATGGCATTCTGGCAAACTGATAAAGCAAAAATATTGAGGCTGTATAAAAACACTGCAGCAGGGTCGCCAAAGTGTGTACCTAAGAGGCTGGTGGCAAATGGCAGCGTAACAATAAAGAATACCCAGGCAATATTATAACTCATCGTGCGGTCCGTCATCTTATGTATATACGTATACATCTGGTGATGGGTGCGCCAGAAGCTGGCAATATTGATAAAGGAAAGAATGAAGGAAATATAATTTTTCCAGGGCAGCAGCAGGTCGTTAAAAGTAAGATGATGTCCTTCAGGAAGATTCAGCCTCAGGTCGAGCGCCAGCAATGTAATGGCAATTGCAACTATTGCATCGCTGAAGAACAATACCCGTTCAAAAGGAATTTCTTTTTTGTTTATATGCTTCATGCCTTATTGCCTGGTACAATAAAGATACGCCAACTTAAAACTATACGACTGTTCTTACATAAGATGCCCGGTTCCGTTGCAACAGGTGCTGCCTCCAGTTGCCTGTAAAAATATTTTTCAGCAATACCACCAGGTCGTCCGTACGAAAAGGTTTGACGGTGAACAGGCTGGCCCCCGACTCAAAAGTTTCTTCTATATCCGACACATGATCGGAAGTGCTGAGCATTATTACCGGGATGCTGTCAAAACGTTGTTCTGCCCTGATGTTTTTGAGGCATTCTTTGCCATTCATACCGGCCATATTGATATCCAGGAAAATAATTTCGGGAGTAATGGTTTCCAGTTTACGTAAACATTCAGCGCCATCTGCAGCATGCACAATGTTGGCATCAATGCCGGCTTTATGCATTGCCCGGGAAAATAAGGTACGGTCATCCTGGTCGTCGTCAACATGCAGAACCAGTATCGGAATTGCTGACATGAATAAAATTTTTAAGCGCAGGCGAAGATATTGAATTTAAGCGTACAAAATAAAGCAGCGGCTTACCCTTGCACCGCCGGCAATCATTGCGGGTAGCCTCCACTGCTTTGACACACACAGGGCAATAATCCTGCCTGTTTTTTAATCATTACCTGTGACTGAGATCATTGAAAGCCCGTAAAAAAGCAGGAATATTATTTTCACCAGGCTTCAACTGGTTGTTATCATCAATTGCTTTTTCCATATAATGCAGTGCCAGCCCCGATATCTGCCAGCCCAACGGCAGCACAGGATTAACGGGTTCGGTACGATCTACTCCAAAAATATTCGTACCGGTTTCACTGAATTTTGTAGCCTGCGGATAAAATAAAAAATATTTAGATCCGAATGCAAACCGGTTGATCGAGTCGGCTTTGGCAGTAGCCCCGGCAAGCCCTGCATTGATCACCATATTTACAGGCGCTGTTAACTGGTTCACTGTTTTCCGCTCTTCCACTATTTTATTGGTTACCGGTGTATTTTTAATTGATATGCAGATAATGGGAAACTGCCCCTTATTGCCTCCCAGCGAATCCTGTATCACCCGGTCCAGCAGGGTTTTTACAGCAAAATTCGTTTCTGCGCCGGAATTTTCTTTTACGCCCCCATCCACAAAATAACGGCCGCTTACTCCTACCTCGCCTGCAGGGCTTACATAAGGAAAACGGGCGCTCATAAAGGCTGCTGTGCTCAGCTTCATACTGGTACCGGGTTCCATCAGTCTTTTCACCAGTTCATCGCCCATAAAATCTACCGAACTCAATTCTACCGGTGCAATAATGCCTTTATTGCCATGCGTGGTCTCGGAAGAGTTGGAAAATAATAAAGGTGTTTTGTAACTGTTGGCAGGATCACTCCAGGTAGCAAAAAAATCCTGTCCATACACCGGCGATCCAAAACAGTTCTCATAAGCTTTTTCCCAACAGGTGGTCTGCAATACAGCACGGTCACGGAAACGGTTACCCGGAATTACACTGTACAGCACATCATTGCCCAGCAGACCCACCAGGTCGGCTGTGAGGTAATCATAATCCGAAAAGAAATCATGGTATTTCAGGTCTTTTTCCCTGTATGAAGTGATCGCTTTGAACTGTTCATTAAATCCATTGGCACAAAGTACCGATGAGCCGATCGTGCCGCCTGAAGCGCCGGAATAACAAAAAACATGCTGCTGAAAAGCGCCACCGGTCAGGGAATCCAGCCGGTTTACCAGCAGGCAGGTCCAAGCAGCCGCACGTATACCACCACCATAGGAGTTGATCAATATTATCGGGTAGGCCTTGGCGGTATCTCCCTGCAATGCGGCCTGCCGGGAGCGCAACCATCCCGCCATATATGTTCTTAGTGTTGGCGCAGGCTGTGCATTTTGCGCCGGGGTGATCTTTTGTACCCGGTGAAAATATTCCGGGTTCCAGTGCACCAACGCCAGCATTACCAGCAGTGCAACGGCCATATAATTCCGCTGATGGCGCTTGCTCATGTAACGCACCAGTGTGAGTATCACTACATAAAAAGTAACCCCGCAAAAAACTATGGAAAGCGTATAGCGGTAAGATGCTGCAAAAACAATATTGAAACCGTTGCAGATCATCATTACAATAAACACCAGCGCTGCAATGCCCGCCAGTATCCATACCAGCCTGTTGATCGTTTTATCACTGAAAAGCCAGCAGATCAGTTTTACATGCGATTGCTCCACTATGAGCCAGCGGGTGCTGGTAAGCATGGCAAAAAGCAGCCCGTAGCTGGTAAAGCCCAGCCATATAAAGAACTGGCTGGAAGGCAGCCCATAGTTAAAAGGCCAGAAAATAAAAGGCAATAAAGCAAGGAACCCGCAAATGATGGCATAGGCCCAGTTACCTTTGGGGCTTTTGAGCAACCATTGATAAAAACGCAGGAACCAGTCGTTCCACAAAGCAATACCTACCAGCCCGGTTGTACAAAGCAGGTACGCGGTAGCGTTAGGATTATAGCGGTACCAGTCATTGGCACCTTCCACATACACATTGTATTTATTCATGGCTTTGATGATGCCATAAGCCGGCAGGAACCAGGTAAGCACACCAAATAGCCGCGGAACGATCCTTTCATAAACCGGGCCATGCACCGGGGATGAGAATTCACCCTTGAACAGGTCGGTCCACCGGGGTAGTTTAAGTGCCCTGTCGCTGAAAAACTTGGGGAACTGCCAATGCACCAGCGACATGATACCCAATAAAAAATACAAACTGAGCGGCCCGCCGAAACGGAGGTTGAGATTGATCATCATATCCTGCCCCTGGTCGGATACGCCGATGATAAAATAGATCAGCAGCAGGGAGATCACATTCAGGAAATTGTTGCTTAATACTTGCAGGATGATCGTCAGCACTTCGATGCATCCCCTGATAAACCAACGCATGGGAAAGGTTTTGGTTATTACAAACCTATTATTTTTAAAAATGATATCATAGCGTGGAAATACGGATTTTTTGGGTGGGAATACGCCTCCTGGCCGGCGATCTTTTAAATATTATCCCCTTGCATTTTTTCAAAAGCCTGTGCCAGGTCTTTTATCAAATAATCAGCATCTTCCAGGCCAACATAAATGCGCAGCATGCGGTGCTCTTTATTGCTGCTGTCAAAATCTTCGTGTTGGATGCCGGAGCATTTAGGTATAATGAGGCTTTCATGGCCGCCCCAGCTTACCGCCATAAAAAAATGTTGCAGGCTTTCGCAGAATTTTTCTATCTGCAAAATGTTGTCTGCTTTTATAATAAATGTAAATAAGCCGCAGGCGCCGCTCATTTGTTGTTTGGCTAATTGATACTGCGGAAAATCTTCATCAAAAGGAAAGATCACTTTCTCTACTGTAGGATGTGATTTTAAATAAGTCACAACTTTGTTCGTAGAAACCGTGATACGATCCAGTCTTGCAGGCAATGTCCTCAATCCTCTTAATAAAAGCCAGGCATTGAAAGGTTGTATACCGCTGCCGATATTCATGTACTCGCTGTTGAAAATGCGTTCGATCATTTCTTTTTTACCACTCAGTACGCCACCCAAAGTATCACTGTGGCCACTGATATACTTGGTGGCTGTCTGCATCGCAAGGTCAATGCCGTACTCGATCGGTTTTTGAAATAAAGGCGTGCAGTAACTGTTGTCGATAATGGTGGTGATACCTTCTGCCTTTGCCAGCTCTGCAACAGCTTTCAGGTCCTGCAGTTTATAATCCCAGCTGTTGGGGCTTTCCAGGTAAATTAAGGTGGTGTTAGGCAAAATAGCCCGTTCAAAATTCTCAATACTGGTGCCATCAATATACGTGGTGCTTACATTAAAGCGGGGCAGAATATCATTGCACATCTTCTGCGTCCAGGTATAAGGCTTGTCTACACATACAATATGATCGCCGCTTTTTACATTGGCCAGTATGGCTGCAAAAGTGGCGGCAGCGCCATTGTTAAAAACCAGGCAATCTTCCGCACCATCCAGTGCCGCTAATTTTTTTCTTAAAATATCTACCGTAGGGTTACGGCCGCGGCTGTATAAATAAGTGGAGTATTCATCAGCAAAGGCTTTGCGCATGGCATCCACCGTATTAAAAACAAAATTGCTGGTTTGCATGATAGGAGGAGCAACCGCGTTGAAATAATGCTCCCGTTCTTCTGCAAATTCATTGATGATATAAGAAATGTCCATGGTCAGTTATTTGTTATGGATGGTTTGATCGCTCTTTTTAATTTGAGCCAGTATAAAATACAATGCTGTAAACGCTGCCATAACGATCAGCCCGGTAATGGCTGCATTCGTTTCGCCGGGTTTAACAGGTTCTAATGCAATGCTGATGGCCACAAACACATAAGCAGCTATAAAAATAACCGGCATTAAAGGAAATAATTTCATTTTATAAATACCGGTATCATCTAAATGCTTCGTTTTCTTTCTCAGGATAAAAATAGTTGCTGCAGACAGTATCATGCCAAAGCAATCTAAAAAAATAGAAAAGCTTAATATCCTGTCAAATTCCTTTGCCCAAAAAATAACCACGATACAGATCGCAGCAAAAACAGATAAGGAAACAGTGAGTACATCTGTTTTGGTGTTCCTGTTTTTAAATACGGCCGGCAGTATCTTATCTTCACTCATCGCATACATTACCCGGGGATTGCTCATAAGCAGAACATTTACATAAGCCAATACACTTAAGAACAGGAACCCGGATAAAACCCTTTCTGCATTAATGCCAAATATCTTTGAAGCCATTATCGCTGCAATATTCTTTGTTTCGGGTTGATGCAAAGTATCGAAACCGATCACTTTAATATAGGCATAGTTAATGGTAAGGTATAAGCTAACAATGATGGCGATGCCCAGGAAAATACCACGGGGAATATTTTTTGCAGCATTATTTACCTCCGCACCAAAATTGATGGTTTGCTGGTAACCGCCATAAGTAAAACTTACGGCCACCAAACCAATACCAAAAGCTTTGATATATTCTCTTAATGCAGGAGAAGTGGCCGCGGTTTTGGCCGGGTTTATTACATCGCTGTTGCCCGAAAAAAATAAAGGGGTGATCAATAACAATATCAGTATGATCTTAATTATTGTAAGTACATTTTGTGTTTTGGCGCTCATTTTTAAACCCGCCAGGTTAACCCCGTAAAAAATGATGATGGCGGCAATCGCAATAATGATATGTATGCTTTGAATATAGCTGGCATTGGCAGCAATCTTTATCCATGCTGCATCTTTAGATAAAGGGATAAAAATGCCGGTAATATACTCACCGCCCACCAGCGCCACACCCGCCAGCGAAGCTGCATTGGAAACCAGTATCACGCAATTGATGGCAAATGCAACAGAAGGATGATAGGCATAAGAGAACACTTTATAATAGCCGCCGGTAACCGGTAACCTGCTGCCGATCTCAGCATAGGTGAGTGCACCGCAAAGCGCTACAATACCACCGGCGAGCCAGGCCGTGAAAAATAAAAAAGTATCCGGCGAGGCTTTGGCTACATTGGCAGGGGTGCGAAAAATGCCCATGCCTATAACAAGGCTTACCACGATCATGGTAAAATCAAAAAGATTGAGCTTATTAGTGGTCTTTGCTGTCATGCTTTGAAGATACGGCAAATTTATATTGCCGCCGCAACGAAGGGAAGAAGCGGAAAATGCGTCTAAAGAATAAATATTAAACCCTCATCCTTTTGCAGGAAGGTTGTAACAGGTTAACTTCGCAGCAATGTTCAAACAGTTTACGGCTATATTCTTATTAACTGCTTTCTTGGCGCAAACATTTACGGGGTCATTGATACGGCTGGATTATTATGCCAATACTGCGGCCTATGCAAAAAACTGTATCAACAAAGCCCGCCCTAAACTGCATTGCAATGGTAAATGCCAGGCAATGAAAAAAATGCAGGAAGAAGAAAAGAAGGAACAGGATAATACCGAAAGAAAATATGCCGGTAAAACAAACGTACTCTCCTCCAAATCGTTTTTTTACAGCACACAAAACAGGCCCTTTAGTTTTATTGACCAATCGCCTGCTATAGAAATAGCGTATCCACTCTGTGATATTAGTTATTCTTTTTTTCATCCGCCACAGGCTTGATCCATCCCGTTTTATTTTTTAATTCATCACTAAAACTTTTACCATGTCGCTTATTAAAAAAGGCATGGAAGAAAGCGCCTGGCTGCGTAAACCCGAAAACGGTAAAAGTTTTACAAGGGTAAGGCTGCTGGTGCAGGTTCTTCTTGCCATCGTCATTACTGCTGTGGTAGTATTGGCCATTCAATTCTATTCTTCCGTTAAATAATAAAAAATGAAAAAGACTATACTGATCATATCAATTGTATTTTGTTGTACAACCAATAGTAATGCCTGCGAATTTTGCGGTTGCGGGCTCGGCAATTATTATATAGGTTTATTACCGCAGTTCAATCATAAGTTCATCGGGCTGCGTTATCAATACAGCAGCTTTAAAAGCCAGGTGGCCAATGATCCCGGCCAATACAGCAGGGATTATTACAAAACAATGGAAATTTGGGCCGGCTGGAATATGGGAAAAAAATGGCAGTTGCTGGCCATATTGCCCTATAATTTTATTCACCAGGTATCAGACGACGGTGTGGTGAATAATAATGGCATCGGCGACATTGCTGTAATGGCCAATTATAATTTACTCGATCATACAAAAGGCCGCACCACGCAACAATGGTGGATCGGCGCCGGCATTAAAGCGCCTACCGGCAAATTCAATATCGATGCTGCTGACCCGGCCATTGCTTCTATTGCCAACACACAGGCGGGCTCTGCCAGCACCGATTTTATGCTCAATACTTTGTACAGTATAAAACTGAATAAGCTAAGCATCAACACCGGGGCTTCTTATAAACTCAATACGGCCAACAGCGATCAGTATCATTTTGGCAATAAGTTTTCCGCCAGCTCTTTTGTATCCTATGCCATTGAAAAAACCAAGATCAGTTTTATACCCAATGCCGGGCTGCTGTACGAAAATACGGCTGCCAATAAACTGGATAAACAGGCAGTGGAACAAACCGGTGGTAATTTACTGGCGGCTGCTGCAGGGTTGGAAGTAAGTTTTAAAAAGATCACGGTGGGAGCCAACGTACAGGTACCTGCCAGCCAGCATTTTGCATCGGGCCAAACCGAACTGAAAACAAAGGGCATGCTGCATATTAGCTTTTCTTTTTAAAACGGAACAGTAAAAATCCGTAAATTGCACCCCCGTTAAAGGATGACTCCTTAGCTCAGTTGGTTAGAGCTACTGACTCTTAATCAGTAGGTCCAGGGTTCGAGCCCCTGAGGGGTCACAAAATAATTAAGGTATTCATTTACAAAAAACAGCAGGCTTCAACAAAGCCTGCTGTTTGCATTTTATTGAGTTATTATTTTCCTATATCTTATAAAAAAGGGAGCCCATCGGCTCCCTTTGCATATCCCTCAATTTGCATTACTGCTGTGTAAATTCTTCATCTATTATCCTGTCGTTTCCTCCGCCTCCCGCAACATTATTGTAATGCGTGTATATATGGAAATGTGCCTTTTGTGTAGGGGATGGTGGCACATAATCCTTTATAAACACTTCTCTTGAAGAACTGGCGTTCAGCAGGTCCTGGCTAAAGTCTACAGAGATGTGTGCAAAAGTTGCATCACCGGTTACCTGGTAGTAATAACCCAGTGCACTCAGTGCAGCAAATTCCAGGCTCACTGTTTGCCCGTCAACAGGCACGGCCAGTTTTGAAGTTGGGATCGCACTCGCCGTTCCGCCTGCAGGGAATGGCGCCGGTGGGCCGCTCCATGATACTGTACCGGTGTAGTTATAGCGTGTACCCGTAACAGTATACACACCTGCCAGTGGATTACCGATCAGGTGAAAATAAGCTGTGCCGGTACCCGATGCAGCCTTGGCGTCTGCAGGCGCTCCATCAGCCGTTTTAATGGTAATGGGCAACATATAGTTTTTTGTAACGTCTATCACACTGGGATTAAAAGTAATGGTGAATGCTTCAGATACCGTTTGTTTAGCCGGTATTTTTCCTGTGGCGGTTGTTAACACATAAGCATTGGTGGGCAGCAACTGGTATTGCGGACCAGTAGGGTTTGCTGTATTGTATTTAGCAACTGCAGCTGCATCCACGCCTACTGTGATAGTGATGTCTTTATCAGACACTACCGGTGTGGAGTAGTCGATCTGAAAATCCAATGGTTCGCTGGTAGAACTGGGATCAGAAAAAATAAGGGCGCTGTTGCCATAATTATCCCCTGTGCCTCCGTAATCCATGATGCTGAATATCTTCTGCCCGCCTGTACCGATCGGTTCCGGCGTTTCTACTTTTTTACAGGCATTGAAAACAAAACCGCAAAGCAGCAACGGGAGCAGGGCTTTTTTTGATGGTATATAATTCATAAAAAATGATTGTGTATGTATCGAATTTTTTTAAAATATTGTTATGAAGAATAGTCCTGCATTAAGGCTTGTCCCACCAAACCCTGCTGTCCTGGTCATCCTTACCGGAGTAAGGCATTTTGGTTACTGCAGTAGCAACAGAGTTAGGATTGTATGCTCTTTCATTAACAGGGTAAACATACCTTCTAGGAATGGGCTTGCCCAGCGATTCTGTAGTAGGCTGCAGTTGTGGTATACCGGTCCTTCTCCATTCGCTCCAGGATTGTCCGCCATCAGGATACAAAGCGATATAACGCTGCAATGCAATGCGGTCAATTTTATTGGCGGTAACTGCTTTTGAAGTGGCAGGTATGGTGTTGGCGGAGCTTTGTCCTACAGGCGTGGTAACACCGGTACCCAGGTCGTAGTCAACAGTGGAAGAAGACATATAACCCGCAGGTACGGTTAATCCCCATTGCGCAAATGATGCAGTGATGGCTGCTTCGTAATTGGTACGGCCTGTACCGGTGATCCAGTTTCTTTCAATAGCTTCGGCCCTTGCCAGTAAAACGATGGATGCAGGAATGATCACTATGGATGAAGTGGCTGTTCTGAAAGAAGCCGCCAGGTTTTTTGAATAACCGGGATTAGCTGTTCCAAATGCACGGGAAGCATCATCCGTCATACCATAAGGAAAAGCAGTGGATGAAGTACCGAATGCAGATTGCCTGGTATCTCCCAAACCTGCCAGTATATCATAAAAGGTTTTGCACTCGCCATAGTCAGATCTTCCATCGTACATAGCGAAGTATGGATTCTTCAGGTTACCGCCTGCATAGGTCAATTGAAAATTATCTGCATTGGTAACAATGCCACCTGCTGCATCTGCATCTGCAAATTCTTTTGCTGCCACATCTCCTGCATTGGGATAGACCTTGCTTAAACGCAATGCCATTAACATACGCAGTGAATTCGCTGTCTTTTTCCATTTAGCAATATCGCCGCCAAAAATGATATCGCCTTTTATAGCCGCACCATTTACATCAAAAGAGCTTACCGCACTTTTAAGATCGGCAAACATCTTCAGGTAAATATCCTGCTGTGCATCGTATTTAGGTGTAACGTTATTGGTAACATTGGCTGTTAACGCTTCTGAATAAGGTACATCACCCCAGCGGTCAGTAACCGTCCAGATGATATACGACTTCAGTATCTTAGCGATTGCTATCTGGTTAACATTAGAACCCGATTGACCGGCAAAGCCCGATGTGGAAGGGTCCGTATTTTTATTGATGATGGTCTGGCAATCAGCCATGGGTCCTGAATAGAGGCCGATAGTGGCGCCGGTACCACTTTCATTATATGCGGTCATACTGTATTCCACCTGCGGTATACCGTAGCGTGCCTTATCTCCATACTGGGTTTGTGCTGTGTATTGCGTGTAAAGCGCCCCAAAGTTGAAAAAGTTATCGATCGCATTGATATGCCCTATCTGCGATTCCACCGTGGTTAAAAGCGCCCCGGTGATGGGTTGTGTAGCGCCATTGGGATTAACATTGGTATTGCCAAAATCATCCACTTTATTACAACTGGTTGCAATCACTGCTGTTGATATACCAATCAGCGCAATATTACGAAGTCGTTGTGTTTTTTTCATGAGTTTAATTTTTTGTTTTACCCCGCTTCTCCGGGAGCATGTACCCTGGCATTGTATGCTTATCTATTGCCAGGGTACGCCTGCTTGTTATATTTTATTTACAGATCATTTTACTTAAAACCCAACTTTCAGGTTCACACCAAGCGACCTTGTGCCCGGGTACTGACCGTTCTCACCATAAGTATTGCTGATCTCAGAAGGATCAAATCCTTTTTGTTTGGCATAGATCAGCCAGGTATTATTGGAAACCAGTGAGAAAGTGGCGTTTTTAATGTACTTGCCCAGCCCGATACGTTCTACCGGTATCCTGTACCCGATGCTTACTTCCCTTAATTTAACGAAAGTAAGATCGTAGATGCTGGCCTCATTGATCTGGTTGTTTACAAACTGGTGATAGTAAGTAAAGGCATCCACATATTTATCTACTGGCTTACCCTGTGCATCCACACCAAATACGTGTACACCACCACCGTCTTCCACAGCATCCCTTACAGAATTTCCTTTATCGTTCAGTGAAGCTGTTTTTGCCAGCAGGCCTGATTGGGTTCCCCAGAAATCAGACAGCGAGAAGAATTTACCGCCATGAGAATAATCAATATTGAAGCTGAATACAAAATTCTTAAACGCGGTAATGGTATTCTGAACACCACCGGTATAATCAGGTAATGAACTTCCAAAGTCAACATCGGCCTGCCTTACAAATAAACCATTTGCATCCAGTTGCGGAACACCATTTATTTTTTTGATACCGGCGCCGAATATTTCACCCCATGGTTTACCCGGTTCGTTCACCAGGTAAGCGGCGTAGCTGCCTGCATAAGAACCTGATGATCCGGTAAGCCTTGGAATACCTGGGTAAATAGATACCACTTCATTCTTGATCAGCCTGCCCCAGGTGGCATTGATCTCCCATTGAAAGTTTTTAGCCATTACAGGTTTTGCATTGAAAGTAAGTTCAACACCTTTCTTTGCAATTTCACCCGCATTGGTAACAAAGCTGGTATAGCCGCCGGTTTGTGAAGTGCTTACAGTTACAGGGAAGTTCTTGTTGGTCCTATCCCAGTATGTAGCGCTTACACCGATCCTGTTCTTGAGGAAACGCAGGTCGATACCGATTTCTTTTTCAGTGTTTACCGCACCTGTTAAAGAAGGTGATACAATTGAGTTCGGTTCGCTCATTAATATATTACCCAGCCATTGTGTACCTAAAGTATAGTAAGTACCTAAACGGTAGATCGCAAGATCTTCCACCACTTCACCCCATGATGCCCTTACCTTTCCAAAACTCAAAATACCTTTGTTCTTGATCAGGTCGCTGAATACAAATGATGCACCGAATGATTTTGAATCGATATAAGGATTCGATGCAGGTTGTGTAGATAAGTAATCTCTCCTGTAAGATCCTTCCAGGAAGGCGAAATTGTGATAACCCACATCAGCCCTTACAAACATGCCTCTCTGGTTGGATTGTTCTTTGTAATCCTTAGCACCGTCTGCACGCAATGAGTTGGCGATAGAATTCACAGAGTTTTCCAGGGAGTACAGATCAGGATAGCTGAGGCCGCCCATGGTATTAGCCTGGAATTGTTTTAATTGTGTTTTAAGGATATCGATACCTGCATTCGCATTCACTGCAAAATCTTTGATCTTTTTGCTGTAAGTAGCCAGCAATTCATAGTTCTGGCGGTTGCTGAAACTGCTGGTGGTACCATACGCAGCTTTATTGCTGTTCAGTTCGTACGGTGTTACAGATGTTTGCACACCACTGTTTTCCAGTATTTGCTTATAAATACTTTCTCCAAAAGTGGTTACCTGGTTCTTACGGTAAGTAGCCCTTATCTTGAATTCGTTATTGAATTTATAAGTAAGCCCTACATCACCCGATAGCCTGTCTTTACGGAATGGGTTGGACATATTATCCTGGAAAGAAAAGAAATTGTACCAGTAGTTGGCTCTGTAAGTTGCATTGGGATTGGTGGCATCATACGCTGCAGGATTGTGCAGGTTCCAGGATGCCAGTACAGATCCGTCCGGAGAACGCAGGTTCCTTAATTCTTTCAGGATACCCATATCCAGGTCCCTGTGGAACCAGGAGTTGAAGCTACCGGTGGTTTGGTTACCATATCCATCATCATCTTCGGAGTTGGTTAACTGCGCCAGGTAATTTACATTGGCATTCAGGGTCCATTTAGAACTGAGGTCAACAGTAGTATTTAATCCAAACGAATTTCTTTTTAAATAACTGTTGGGCACCACACCTTTAATATCCAGGTTGGTATATGATGCACGGATATTAAAATTATCGCCGGCTTTTGAAAAGTTGATGTTATTGGTTTTGGTAACACCTGTCTGGTAAAAATCCCTTGCGTTATTGGGCTGCGCAGTTAAGCTGGCAGTTTTAAATGAACGCTCGTGGCCGCCATACCATGCATACCATGGAATGTATTCCTGGCCATTCATGCGTGGTCCCCAGCTGGCATCATCTTCGTAATCAGGATAGTATTTACCATCCAGCGCTTTCCATCCTTCAGGATCGCCTGCTTTATAAGTATATTTATTTAAAACAGCAGTACCACCACCTGCGTACGAGTTTTGATAATCGGGTAATATATATACATTATCAAACTTTACACCGGTATTCACTTCAATACCAACACCATTATTCTTCTTACCTTTTTTAGAAGTAATTACTATCGCACCATTTTTACCCTGTGGGCCAAACAATGCAGAAGCAGCAGGGCCCTGCAATACCGTAATATCTTCCACATCATCTGCAATGATATCAGTTGATTCCGTCATAATGGTACCATCCACCACGTACAAAGCGCCGGCGCCTGGTAATAAACCATTCTCGCCACGCAAACGCACCACGGGTGCTTTGCCCAGCGCAGCGCCCGACTGGCTGCGTACCTGTACGCCTGCCACTTTACCTGCAATGGCATTGTTCACATTGGCTACCCTGGCTACATTCAGTTGCTCGGAACTAACGGTCTGTACGCCCGAAGCTGTACTCCTCGCAGTTCTTTTGGTATTGAATGCGCCTGTTACCACCACTTCTTTCAGGTTGGTATCATTTTTTTCGATCGTGGTAATGATAGTTGTTTGTGAACCAACATTTACCGTTACTTCTTTATACCCTGTTGCAGAAATAAGCAACAGCGTACCATCTTTTACCCTGATGCTGTAAGCACCATTCGCATCGGCATTAACGCCTGTTTTGGCCCCGCTTATAATAATAGAAGCAAAGGGCACTGCAGCACCATCCTTATCCACCACCTTACCCGTTACCACATGGGTATTTTGTGCAAGTGCACCGGCAAGGTTAAAGAACAACAACAGCAGCAGTAGTTTAATTTTTCGCATAGTCATTAATTGTATAGTTATTGTTTTAAATGGTTTAAAATATCATGAAGATTACTTTAAACAATCATTAAGGGCATGCTAATTAATTAATAAGATGCTTCGCGAAAACGGGTAAAAAACCGACGAAATAAAAGCAGCTGTTAAACAATAAATAAAAATAACTGAGAGTAAAAGCAAGCATTTTTTGACATATACTTTTTATAAACGAAAATCGTCTTCATTAAAACGCAATTAAAAAACCTGGAAAAATTTATGTAAAAACTATTGCGTTTAACATCATGTTAAATTACTCGAACGGTAAGTGTTGCAAAATTGTTTGAAATAGTTTTGCAATGCCAGAAAAACATAACTAAGAACCATATGCCTGAAAACACCTTGACATCTGCGTTGAGATTTTCTATTATTGCATGTAATGCAAAGAATATTGAGACCATTAAGACCGCGTTTGATGAGATATCACTGAGAATGATACTGATACAAACTTATTATCCTGCTGCTACCTTCAGCGCTGCCGTTGCCGATACAGATACCGTTGATTTTATTGTGATTGACCAGGTTTCGTTTGCCGAACTGGAAGATAAAAAGAATACGGTCAACGTACCGCTCATCGTTTTTTCCGACGACAGCATTGAGCTGAAACCCTTTCACAACGTGGTTTTCGACACGATCCACCTGCCGTTCAATTTTAAAAAGATCGAGAAAACACTGAAGAAGATCGAGATCATTAAAAGTCATTTCGAGAAAAAAAATATGCCGCATGCAACTATCAGTGATGAGATAAACGGTAATGGCTCAAAAACTTTCCTGATAAAAAAAGGCAAAGAATTCCAGCTCATCAATACCGATGATATCACGATGTTCTATACCGACAATAAATTAACCTTTGCCTATAATAATAATGGCAGCAGGTTTTTGATACAGTCCACATTGATAGAACTGGAAAGCCAGCTGAGCGCCAAACTTTTTTTCAGGGCCAACCGGCAATCGTTGATCAACAGGAAGTATATCAATAAAATAAAACAACTGGATGAAGGCAGGTTTGAAATAATCATTGATGCAGTGGATTCATTGCATATAGATATTAACCAGCAAAAATTTTCAAGACTGAAAGAATGGATAGAAGGGAATTAAAAAGCATGTCGAAACATGCCAAAAGAAATTACCATTGATTTTCAGCAACGTTTCATTACATCATTTTACCGGTTGGGTAAAATGATACAACTAACAAACCAACTAAGCTGTAATTTTATTCAACTAAGTGAATGATTACAGTTTTATACCTTATACATAAGAGCTTCTCATGTGAACAATAAGTTTACATAACGGCAGGTTGTTTTTACTACCCGCCCTTTTTTGCGTGCATACTTTTCCTGCTTATTTATTGTAATGAAAATTATCAGGCGCTGATCTTTTGCAGCGACCGTGATTTATATTCGGAAGGAGAAATACCGTACAATTTTTTAAACGCTTTGCTAAAGGTGAAAAGATCGGCAAAGCCACATTGCCCGGCTATGGAAGTAAATGATTGATCGGTACGGATGAGTGTTTTTGCATACTCCAGTCTTTTATTGATAATATACTGGTAAGGCGAATCTCCAAAGGCCTGTTTAAAACTCCTGAAAAAATGAAAGGCTGACATGTTGCAGTGCTTTACGATATCGGCAATGCCGGGGTTCTTCAAAAAATTATCTTCCATAAAATCCCTGCCCTGCAACAAACGTTTCAGTAATTCTTTTTTGGTGGAAGCCCGTACGGATTTTAAATTATTGAGGCTTTTATAATTTCCCAATTCATGCAGCACCACTTTTTCGGCCAGGCTTAAAAATGTTTCTTCCGTAAAATGAATACTGTTATTAACCAGGCCACTTACCAGGGCCTTCAATTCCCTGTCCAGCGCACTGTTCTTTAATGCATAGATGTTCTCAAAAAAATCGGGCGAAAAAAAATAACCCGCCTGCAGGTCTTCAAAATCATAATCATTATCTGCGGCGATCACGTTATAGGCTTCGTTGATCGTTTCCTGTTGTATATCAATGAACACCCCTTTTACCATGGTGGAAGAATCTACCAGCACACTACCCTGTTGCCTGCTGGTGAGTAAAAAATTATTGGGGCCGAGCCGGTATTCCTGGCTTTGCGTTTTATAATGAATAGAACCCTGCAATGTAAGTTTGATACTGAAATTCCGGAAAGCTTCGGTACTGAAGAATTCATATACTTCACCGTAATACACACGGTTCTTCCCGTCGTTAATAGGTTTAATACCTTCAGTGACATGCTGAAAGTAATCTTGCGTGATAATCATAAACAAGTTGGCTATACTGTGATATAAGACAAGGGAATAACGCAGAAGTTGCAATCGGTTTAGTTAAATATGAGTTAAATAAATGTGGAACCGGCCATAAAAAAGGCATTCCCAGTTCTCAAACAGATGTTATATTTTTGTTGCATGCGCTACAAATTCCCCATCCTGCTGCTGTTTATAACAACTGGTATTCAATTAAATGCCCAAAAATGGAACCTCCGTTCCATAGTAGATTATGCTATGGCTAATAATATCGGGGTAAAGCTCTCCGAAGTGCAGGCAAAAATTTCGGGATTGGTATATAACCAAAGTAAATTATCGCAGTATCCCAATCTTACTTTTAGTGGTAATACCGGTTTCAACAGTGGTAGCAACCAGGACCCCACTACTTTTACCCGTATCACGCAAACTTATATATCCGCCGGCCTGCAGTTGCAGAGCAGTGCACAGATCTTTAATTTTTACAGCAAAAGAAATTCCATCGTTGCCAATCAATGGGAAGTGGAAGCTGCAAAAGCCAATACAGAAAAAACAAAGAATGATATCGCGTTAACTGCTGCCAATGCTTACCTGCAGATTTTGCTGGCCATGCAGCAACAGCAAATTGCATTGGTACAGGTAGAGCAGACCCAGGCACAGCTTTCCAATACCAAAAAGCTGGTGGCTGCCGGTTCATTGCCGGAATTAAATGCATCGCAGCTGGAGGCACAACTGGCTACCGATAGTGTAAATTACTTTACTGCCAGGGGCAATGTTACACAGGCCATTCTTACCTTAAAATCTTACATGAACATTGATGCTGCCTCCGCTTTTGAGGTAGACACTCCACCGGTTGCGTCTATCCCTTTAGAGCCCATTGCCGATCTGCAGCCCGCTGCTGTGTACCAGCTGGCAATGGCCAACCAGCCTTTGCAGCATTATGATGATTTTAAATTAAAAGCCGCAGAAAAATTTGCCGCTTCGGCCCGGGGTTCTATGTATCCTACATTTAGTTTGTATGGCAGCCTGGGAAGTAATTATATAGCAGCCAATAATCCTGCTTATGTACCGGTATTAAACGGTTTTGTTCCCAATGGTTCTAAAGTAACGGTGGGTGGCGTGGACTATTTAATACAGGCGCCCAGTTATAGCTATACCAGAAGCGGCACCACGAAGTCAGACGCTTTTGGCACACAGCTGAATGACAACTTCCGTCAATCTGTTGGATTGAGTGTGAATGTGCCTATTTTTAATGGCAGCAGCCTGCGTACCAATTATGAAAGGAGTAAATTGAACGTTACTACACTTCAGTTACAGAAATCACAGGATGACCAGACCCTGAAGCAGAATATTTATGCTGCCTATAATGCAGCCGTGGTAGCGATGGAAAAGTTTAACGCCAGTGAAAAATCGATGCAGGCCAATCAAAAGACCTACGACTATGCCATTAAAAGATTCAATGTGGGTATGCTGGGCACTTTTGACCTGATCACTGCACAGAACAATTTATTCCGGTCGAAACTGGAGTATGCCTCTAACCAGTTTGACTATGTTTTTAAAATGAAGGTGCTGGAATTTTATAAAGGCCTCGGTCTTAAATTATAATTATACATTTCGCTTACAAGAGAAAAACCACCTCTTATAAATTGATTTTTTATGAGCAAAACGCTTAAATGGATATTGATCTGCCTCGGTATTTTACTGGTAGGTTTATTTGCGCTTTCTAAAACAGGCGCATTCGGTAAAGATGAAGGCCCGAAAGTTACCGCCGAAAAAGCGGAGAACAGGACCATTACTGAAATTGTAAATGCTACGGGCAAAATTTATCCTGAAGTAGAAGTAAAAGTAAGTCCCGATATCAGCGGTGAGATCACCGAACTGAATGTACAGGAAGGCGATACCGTAAAAAAAGGACAGGTACTGGCCCGTATCTATGCCGATATTTATGATATACAGCGCAACCAGGCAGCAAGCGGTGTGGCAGTAAGCCAGGCGCAGGTAAATAATTCGCAGGCGGCACTCGATGCTTTAAAAGCGCAACAGGACCAGGCAGAGAAAACTTACAACATGCAAAAACAATTGTATGATGATAAAGTGATCAGCCGCAATGAATTTAATGTGGCGGAGTCGAATTATAAATCTGCCAAAGCAAATTACAATGCAGCGGTACAGGGCATCCGCGGTGGGCAGGCAAGTGTGCAAAGTGCTCAGGCCAATTTACAAAAAGCCAATAAGGATCTTGATAAAACAGTGATCATCGCTCCTACCGATGGCGTTATCTCTTTACTGAATGTAAAAAAAGGCGAGAAGGTAGCCGGTAATAGTTTTAATGTGGGTACCGAAATGATGCGTATTGCCGATATGGAAAAAATAGAAGTAAGGGTGGATGTAGGCGAGAGCGATATTCCTAAGGTAAAGCTGGGCGACAGCGCTGTGATAACCGTAGATGCTTATAACGACCGTAAATTTAAAGGTGTTGTAACACAGATAGCCAGCAGTAATAATGGCGCTGCCACACAAAGTGTTACAAGCAGCAGCAGCACTGATGTTACACAATACAAAGTGTATGTGCGTTTATTACCCGAAAGTTATACTGACCTGATAGGCAAAGGCACTTTCCCCTTTAGACCGGGCATGAGCGCCAATGCGGATATACAGACCAAAACGCACACGAATGTGTTAAGCGTGCCCATCAATGCCGTTACCACCCGTGATAAAAATGCCGATAGTACAAAGAATGCAAAAACGGCCGCCAATACAGGCAGCAGCAATACTTCTTCCATTGCAACTGCTTATGACGATCTTGAAGTGGTGGTGTTTGTTATTGACAAAGACGGCAAAGTAAAAAAAGTAAAAGTAAAAACGGATATCCAGGACATTAACCACATTGAAATTACAAGTGGGTTAAAAGTTGGCGACGAAGTGATCACCGGGCCTTATGATATGGTGAGTAAAAATTTAAAAGAGGGCGATAAAGTAAAAGTGGTGGACCAGAAATCGCTGTACGAGAAAAAATAGCCTTTTATTGTTACTGGTATATTATTTTATTTAAGTGTACGGTTAACCGTTACCACGTACAATTGGTTGTATCAATCTACCATCATATAAAGTAAGCCTGATATTGAAAACGTTCATTTTTTCAGCACTGCTGGTGCTGATAGCTGCGCAGCATGCCTGCGCTCAAAATAAAACCACTACGCTTAAAGTGTTCCTGCAATCTGCAAAGAGTGATTCTGTGAACAATGCCACGCTGCAATTGTATCTTTTGCCCGACAGCAGCCTTGTATCCACGCATGTATTTGTAAAAGCAGGCAACAATTTTACGGTAACGCAGTTCTCTAAATACCTTATCAAAGCTTCCTGCATTGGCTTTGAAACACAATACAAGACCATTAATATTACCGACAAGCCTGTTACAACTTTTATAACATTAAAAAGAAGCACCACCAGCATGCAGGCGGTAACGGTTACCTCTAAAAAACCATTGGTAAAACAGGAAGATGATAAGACCGTAGTGGATGCAACCGTGCTGGCCAACAGCAGCACCAATGCTTACGAAGTGGTGGAAAAAACACCCGGCGCCATCGTGGACCAGGATGGCAATGTGTATTTAAGCAGCATGAGCCCTGCCACTATTTTTATCAATGGCCGCGAAATGAAACTGAGCAGTACCGATCTGGCTGCCTTATTAAAAAGTTTACCTGCCGGCAGTGTTAGCAAGATAGAGATACTGCGTAATCCTTCTGCCAAGTATGATGCAGCCAGCAGCGGCGGCATCGTAAATATTGTATTGAAGAAAGGCGTAAAACTGGGCAGCAGCGGCAGCGCCAACCTGGGTTATTTCCAGGGTGTATACAGCACCGTTACAGGTGGTGTTAATATCAATAAAAGCGCGGGGAAGATCAACAGTTATTTCAGTTATCAATTTACCCAAAGAAAGAATTTTGAAGAGTTGAATTCTGACCGTGCTATAAAAACAGACTCTACCCTGCTGGCGCAAAAAGCGTATACCACTTATCCTTCGGTGAATAATTATATTGGTGCAGGGGTGGATATTGCTTTCACTAAAAAATTCAGTGCTTCGTATGATATCAGGTTGAGCAATAACAACAGTAAAAGCAATGCCATCAACGGTATTGATATTTTTAAAACGGCTGTACCGGGCACTATTGGTAAAAACGAATCGGATATTTACAATAAGGGCAATTCACTTTTTGTGGGCAATAGTTTGGCTTCCAAATACAAGATCGATTCGCTGGGCAGCGAATGGACGGCGGAATTGGATTATGATCACTTCAACAGCAACAATACACAGGATTATAACAATTATTATTACCAGCCAGTGAAGCCAACGATACTGGGCGATGGTGAGAGTAAGACCAATAAAAATATTGTTACTTTTCAAACCGATCTTACATTAAAGCTACCGGCAAAACTCACTGCTGAGGCAGGCTTTAAATTAACAGCCAGCACGAGCAATAACAGCGCCGCTTATTTTTATGATTCTGCCAATACCGGCAGAAGGCCCGACCTGTATCAAACCAATACTTTTAAATATAAAGAGGTCATCAGTGCTGCTTATATACAAGTGGCTAAAACATTTTTTGGCTTCACCGTTAAACCGGGGCTGCGGTTGGAAACCACCAATATTGACGGGCACCAGCTGATCCCAAAAGATACCAGCTTATCTATTAAACGCACGGACCTGTTCCCCTATCTTTATTTAAGGCATAAGCTGTTTAAAATGTTCGGTACCGAACTGGTGGGCAATGCTATTTACCGGCGCAGCATCCGTCGGCCGTATTATGAAGTTTTGAATCCCTACCCAAAGTATGTAGATCAGTATTTGTTTGATATTGGCAATCCCCGTTTAAAGCCGCAGTTTACCACCAACTACGAGTTCAATGTGATGTTCGAGGATTTTCCTGTATTTGCATTTGGTGTGAATGATACAAAAGATATTTTCAGCAATGTTACTTACCAGGATGATGTTACAAAGATTGCTTACCGCACCTATGATAATCTTGGCAGGAACAAGGAATTCTATTTCCGCGTGGTGGCCGGTATACCGCCGGGTGGTAAATACTTTTTTTATACCGGGGCACAATACAACCTGAATAAATACGATGGTTTTTACCAGGGCCAGCCGTTGAATTATCAACGTGGCAGCTGGTTGTTCTTTATGTACCAGGAGTATAAAGCGACCAATACATTACTATTCACTATGCAGGGTTTTATGCGTACAAAAGGTTTGCAGAATTTTTATGAACTGAAAACTTTTGGTGGCTTATTTCTTTCGGTGAATAAATCGGTACTGAAGAAAAAAGCCAATATCATTCTTTCTGTAAATGATGCGCTGCGTACCAATCATGTTGATTTCAGTTTGCAACAGGGTAATGTAACTGCCAGCGGTTCCCGTGTAAATGATACGAGGAGATTAGGGATCACACTGCGTTATAATTTTGGATTAAGCAAGCCTAAAGAGAATAAGAATTTTGGTGCTGCCCCTTCGGAAAATTGATCTCCCTAATCCAGTATAAATCTCATATACCAGCCACCAAAGGGGTCCAGAGCATTTACAAAAAAGAAAATAACATATTCGATCAATAGAATGACCGCAAGTTTTTTATAAAAAACAATTTTATCGGTCACTAAATGAAGCCCGTAATTACTCAAAATAAAAAAGAGGAAACTGTAAACACCAAACATGATGAGGTAAACCAATATCTTTCCATATTCATAGGGCAATATATTTATGGTTACCCCTTTTTGTTTTGCCAGGTTATATAATTGCGTATTGTAAACCGGCACTTCACCCAATGTATTTAAAACAGAAAAATAAGAATAGGTGCCTGCTATAACAAGAAATAGTGGAATGATCATGTAGCCATAATAGGCACACTTAAAGACTGTGTTTATTGATTTTTCCATGTCTTGCGTATATTAAACTCATGCATAGGTCACTGAAATAATTTTTCTGCTATCGCCACGCTTTCCGGTTTACCTACATCCACCAGTTTGTCGCCGCTGTGGTCGTAGCCCAGTATCACATGTTCGGCCGCCAGGCTCAGGTAGCTATCCATTATAGAAAATTTGCCCTGCTCTTTTATCAGTGAAAATATTTGTGGCTCATATATCACCACGCAGCTGTAGGCTTTTTCAACCAACCCGGGTTTATCAATAGCGATTTTTGTTTCGCCTGTCTGCACATTCTTCCATCCGCACAGGCGGTTATCATTATCAAACAATAAAACCCTTGAAGATCTGCGGTTGGTCACACCAAATGTAACCAATGGTTTATGTTGCTGATGAAATGCCATCAGTTTATTGAGGTCCAGGTTGGTGAGTATATCTACATTCAACGAAAAGAATGGCTGGTCACTTTCCAGCAAATGCCTCGCTTTAACAAGACCGCCGCCGGTTTCCAATACCATATCGCTTTCATCACTGATGATGACATTACTTCCCCAGCCGTTATTTTCTTTAATGGCGGCAATGATCTGGTCCGGGAAGTGATGAATATTCACCACTACATCTTTTATATTATACTGCTGCAGGTATTCAATATTGCGTTGCAGTAATGATTTACCATTTACTATTGCCAGTGCTTTAGGATGAGAGTCAGTCCATGGTTTAAATCTTGTTCCTAATCCGGCGGAGAATATTATACAACGCCCCCCCGCCCCTAAAGGGGAGCTTTGGTTCCTGCTATTTTCAACTTCTTTTATTTTTTTGTCCATATCTTCTATTATTCACCCTGGTTATTTTTTGCACTATACCGAATATCATTTTTCATTTATAATGATCTTGCCGAGCTGATTACTGAAATGAATTTAAGGTAGTCCCCATTAGGAAGTTGGGGATTCTGCTTCCGTTTTCCAATTTTCTTTATTGTTATGATTCAATACAATTTTTACTTTGAATTTATTGCGCAGGTGCCTTGCCAGTGCTTCTGCTGCGTATACACTGCGGTGTTGGCCACCGGTGCAGCCAAAGTTCACTGTTAAATGTTCAAAACCTCTTTTAATATAGTCCTCTACAGAAATATCGATGATGCTGTACACACTGTTTAAAAAGTCGGGCATCTTGGTTTGCTGTTCTAAAAAATCTTTTACCGGTTTATCCAGTCCTGATAAATGCTTGTACTCATTGAACCTGCCGGGATTTAAGATGCCCCGCATATCAAAAACAAATCCGCCACCGTTGGTTGTTTCATCTTTTGGATAACCCGTTTTTATAAAAGAAAAACTATTGATGGTAACTACTAACGGCGTTTCGGGTGTGGCCTGCACAGGCGTAAATTCTGCCACCACTTCATCACTGATACAGATCTCCAGTACTTTTTTAAACTCTGTTACTGCAATACCGATACTCTGATGTGTGATGAATGATTTTAAATTCTGCAGCGCCAGTGGTATGCTGGTTAAAAAATGTGCTTTGCGTTCAAACAAACCGCGAAAGCCATAAGCGCCCAGCACCTGCAGCAGGCGTATCAGCACATAGCCATTGTATTGACTGCGGAAAACATCCCTGTCCACCGTTTCTTCCACAATGCTTTCAAACGAATTGATATAATCTTCCAGCAGACTGTGCTTCCATTCTTCGGGCAGGCTGGCTTTTGCCTGTGATAATAAGGAGGCTACATCGTATTGTGGTGCGCCCTTCATGCCACCCTGGTAATCGATAAAGTGCACACTGTTATCATCCTTCACCATAATGTTCCTGCTTTGAAAATCGCGGAACATAAAGAATTTATATTCGGTATGCGAAAGGTAATTGCTCAGCGCTTCAAAATCCTTGATCAGTTTTTGCTTATCATAAGGCCTGCGTAAGGCATCTAAAAAATAATATTTAAAATACAGCAGGTCGGCCATGATGGCTTCCTTGCCAAACGAGCTGTTGGTCAGGCATTTTTTATAATCCAGGCCCTCATGCCCTTTGATTTGCAACAGCGCCAATTGATGCAGGCTTTCTTTGTACAGGTCGTACACAGGTTGTGTATACCCCAGTTCCTCCAGTCTGTTCAGCAGTGAAACATCTCCAAAATCTTCCTGTATATAAATATCCTTTTCGGCATTTACACAAAGTATTTCCGGTGTGGATAATGCTTTCTTTTTGAAATGATTGGAAAAATAAATGAAGGTCTCATTTTCCTTGATGTTGGCGCCATAAGTGGCGATATAATTTTTTGCGACCGTCTGCAGCCGGAAATAATGCCGTTCACTGCCTGCCTGGGGCAGTTTGTCAAAAACTGTAATGGGGTCTTTGCAATAGGAAGAAAAAAGTTCTTTTATTCTTTCGGGGGTGGTTTTCATCAATTTGCTTTGTAAGGGTAAAAATAACTTAAAAAAACACAGTGCCAAAATCATTAGTACAACTGCGGAAACGGTTGTTGCCCGGATCGTTGCAGCGCCGTGTTTTTCAGATTATTATTATATATTCGTATCAACTTAACCAACACTTACTATTTATGGAAGCACCATTACAAGACAACCTCAACAATCAAACCCCCATCCCGGTATTTAAAGTAGACCCGATCATGGTTTTGGTATTTGGTATCTTATCCTGCGGATTATACCTTATTTACTGGAACATTAAGGTGGCAGAAGTATTTAACGCAGTTGCAGAAAGAGAAGTTATCTCTCAGCCCATTGCAATTTTTGCGGGATGCTGTATGCCGATCAACATCTATTTTTATTACCTGGCAGGTAAAGAAGCGCTGCCAAAAGTTTACCAGAGAACCGGTGAACTGCAAAAGGATCAATCTACATTATTAATAGTATTAGGATTATTTTTTCCTATTGCTGCTGCAATGATCGTTCAGGGTGATATTAACAAGTTATATAACTAATACCCGTAACAAACGCAAAATATACGGTATCATCGGCGCTGCAATAACGCTGGTGATACCATTTTTTTTATTCCTCAACAATCACGATCACCATCTTGAAACGGACCAGTCTTTTTGCCCTTTCAAACTGTTGACGGGTTTTCCCTGCCCCGGTTGCGGCATCACCAAATCGCTGGTATATTTTTACGAAGGCGATTGGTATAAAAGTATCAGCTATCATATCCTGGGCCCTTTCGTGATCATTTTTTCTTTCCTCACCATTATTGTATTGACCACAGAGCTCATCACTAAAAAAGAATATTTTACCAGCTGGCTGTACAACCGCAAACTGGCTTATGGCCTGGCCATTTTTTTGGCAGTATACCATTTTATAAGGCTGGTATATTTTGTGCATGACAATTCCTGGGACAGTATCCTGCAGCAATCTATGTGGAAATGATATTTATACAACCGTAGTAGTATTTCCTGTTCTGATCTTCCAGTATTCAATATAGAGAGCGATCGTTTCGTACGGCATATCCAGCCCATCAACATAATGTTCTGTTTTTACAAACTCATCTTTCAGTTCATCATAATAGACCATGATAAGATAGTGGCGGGTAGATTCTCCTGAGTTATCTTTTTTGATATAGGAAGCCGCAAGATGATCCCAGCTTACCGCATGTTCCATTGTTTTTATAAAGAAGCCCTCCCTGTTCAATTGTATGATCACGTCTTTATTGGATCGCTGGAGTAAAGGGTAAGCAATTACCCCCATCAGTACAACAACCATTATCCATAAATTAATATCGTGTGCATTCCCTTTGAACCAGATATAAAACATCAGCAGCAAATTGATAGCAAAAAAAAGAGCGCTTGAATTAAGCGCTCTTTTAAAATCAAATTTTATGATCGTTTCTTCCGAATAATGAAAGTGGTCATTTTTTGTATCCCCCACATCTTTCGTCAGTATGAATTCTGCCGTACTTTGCTGCCACCAGTAGGGAGGTTTTTTAAGCAGTTCTTCGTGGAGGTATTTAGCAAAATCCGTTTTTCTTTGCCTTAAGTTTTCATTCATCTTACACAAAATTAAGCCGACAATGTTACCGGAATATTAATTCAGAAGGTTTTCGTATATCATTAATAGTACTGCGTATGCTGTAATCTTTCCATTTTTATTAACAACCTGGTATACCGCTTTAACAGAACATTCAAACTTGCCCTGTTATTTTCGAACAAACAAAACTACTCCGTATGAAACAAACCTTACTCATCATTTTCTTATTTGCTTTTTTAGTCCCTGCATTCAGCCAGCAGGATTCCCTTTTGAAAACTTTTAAATTCAGGAACAGTAATTACCGTGCCGTTAATTTCAGCGCCGGGGGAAGCAGTTCGTATGACAGAACAGAATTCGGGGCAGGCCCCCGAAAAACTGCCTATGGTAGTGGCGGAGCTTCTGTAAATTATTTTACTGCTAAAAGTACCGACAGGATTCTCTATTCTGCATCGGCAGGAGTAGGAGGTAATTTCAGTTCCGGTACTTCTAAAGATGCAGGTGGTAAAGACAAAAGCAATGCTTATTCTTTTTCGCCGCAGGTGGATATACTGAATAAATGGTTCCATAAAAAATTCTTTACCGAACTGGGTGCTACGGGCTATGGCGAAGCTTATGGCAGCAAGTATACAACAGCCGCCAACACCGTGCAAAAAAACAGCCAGCACCAGTACCAGTTATTACTGCACACCGGCATTGGTATCGGCAGGCTTGAAAATGTGACCGATATGCAGAACGCTTTGTGGTTAGCCAAATCATTACAGCAGGAAAAAAGTTTATCCCGATCTCTTTCAGCAGAAGAACTGAACGGGTTGGGCCGCAGTATTACCATGGCGAATAATACCCGTGTGCTGGACGGCCGGAGGAGAACCCGGTTTATTTTGCAAACGGTGGATGATTACCTGCAGCAAAAGGGATTGGTAAGTAAAACCGATATCAATTATTTCAGCAATCTTAATGATATCCTGTTCTTTGCTTATAATATTCCACGTTTGTCGGGCACAGAAAAATTCATCCGTTTTACGCCCGGCATTTATGATTATAAAAGCGAAGGCACCCAGAACAATAATGCAGACAAACACCAGGTACTATCCACTGTAGGATCACTATTGTTTTCGGTAGGCCTGAATAAATATATACCTACCAGCCTGGTGCATCAAAATAATTACGGCGTTGCTTTATACGCAAATTATAACGGCATCGATTACACGGACCGGTATTATACAGGAGGTGTTATTAGTATGCAATCCAAATCATCGCCGGATCTAAAACAGGCCGGTGTGGATCTATTTTATGAGCATGCTATTTATCCCAACACTAGAACCACTATCAACTTCAACCTGCAAACAAAAGCAGGTTACCAGGATGCCAATGATCAAACCAACTGGTTTGGGGAGGCATACGCTGCTGCTACCTGGAATTATTTTATCAGTTACCGCACCCGCTTCCAGGCAACTGCCGGCGGCATGTACAGGAAAAATATTTACCAGGTGATCAACTACCTGGAATTATTACCCAATAATTTTTCGCTGTATGCCAATTGTGGCATTACAGTAAGTATATAATTTCCCTGGAAACTAAAGCAAACAAAAATGGCCATGATAAGCTCCTCAACTTATCATGGCCATTACATTTAAATCCCATTACTCACCTATTATCTCATCCCTGCGCTTCCTGAATTTTTTAGGATCACTTCCATCCATCTGCACAATGGCCGGGTAGAATTTTCCCAATACATCCACCAATGTGTTCTGGCAGGCCATCACTTCATTGATATCCTTATAGGCAAATGGCGCTTCATCCAAACCTCCGCCAATTAATTTTACACCATGTTCTTTCAATTCCTTTTTTAGTGCATCATGTGTAATATTGGCCAGTGCTTTGCTGCGGCTCATTTTTCTTCCGGCGCCATGGCTGGCAGAATTTAATGCTGCCGCTTCGCCTTTACCTTTTACAATAAAGCCCGGCGCAGTCATAGAACCCGGTATGATTCCCAATACATTTTTACCTGCCGGTGTAGCACCTTTTCTATGAACGATCACTTCTTTGCCCTCTATCCCTTCGACTCCGCTCAGGACTTCTTTCCATGCAAAGTTGTGGTGGTTTTCCACCCTCGCCAATGGTTTTTCTCCAATGGCTTTTGCAATTTTATCATGTATGGTATGATGACAGGCGCTTGCATAATCTCCTGCAAGATTCATGGCTAACCAGTATTCCATTCCTGCTTCCGTATCCAGGCTCATCCACGCTAAGTGCTTCGCTTCTTTCGGCAATACAGTTTGCTGCATCGCAATTTGTGTATAATGATTGGCGATGTTGGCACCCAGGCCACGGCTTCCGCTATGGCTTAATAAGCCAACATAATTTCCCACTGCCAAACCCATCGGGTTGTTGGCGTCTGTTATCTCTACTTTTCCAAACTCCACAAAGTGGTTCCCGCTTCCGGATGAACCCAATTGCTTTAAGGCTTTGATCTGCAGATTTTTTAAGAAGGCGATATCAGTAAATTCATTTCTGTTAATTACTGGATGATCCCTGCTTCCATCAAATTCCCTCCCTGCGCCAAACAAAGTATTCGCTACTAATTCTCTTTGAAAATATGCTTCCTTCTTTTTCAGTTCATCTGGGTTGATGGCAAAAATGCTCAGGCACATACGGCACCCGATATCCACGCCTACCGCATAAGGTATGATGGCATTATCTGTTGCCAGCACACCACCGATCGGCAATCCATAACCCTGGTGTGCATCGGGCATCAAAGCTCCGGCAACAGCTACGGGTAATTTAGCAGCGGTCTGCATTTGCGTTAAAGCGCCCTCTTCAATATGTGCAGCGCCAAATACATTGTATGCCACGCCTTTTTCGTTCAAAGGAATTTCAATGGCAGTTTCTTCTTCCACCGCAATTAATTTTTCTGCGATCTTACCCAGCACTTCATCGGCCAGGTAAGTTTCAGGCGCTGCTAAAATATCTTTTAAAATATTCAGGGCTTCTTCTTCAGTGGAATGTTTAAAGTGGGTGCACATGGTATGCATGGCCACGCTTACTACCGGTCCTTCTTCGTAACCGATAGCACGGATCTGTTTCCCGGTTAATTTTAATTTACTCATTTTTTATAAGCCCGCAGATCTCGCTGAGGGCGCTGATTTTTTTTTGCCACAAAGACACCAAGACTCCAAGGCTTTATATCTTTGTAGTTTATTAATGTGTTGGAATTTTTAAACCCATTGCTTTCATGGCCAGTAATGCTTCGGCATTGCCTAATGCATCGTTCACCGGGTTATGATCGTGTTTGGTCTTGCGGAATAATTTTTTCCATTCATTATTCAATCCTGCATCCATCTTCATACCGCAATAGAGGTCGCCGATGCGCCTTGCAGAAAACCCAAATGGATTTTTGCCCAAATACGTATGAAAATACCAGTTGATCCATTGCCAGTCAAATGCCGGGTTATCACTGATAAAGATGGGCCGGTTTGTTGAATTAGCCGACAACCATTTTGCAAAATCTTCCATTACATTTTTAGGATCTTCAAAGTTTTCATGCTCGGCTCTCGATATCCCGCTTACGGCCAATGCTTCCGGTATCCATTGCGTAGATATGGGCTTTGTTTTGCCGTAAAAGGTTTTGCTTAATGTTGGTTCCAGCACCACGGCGCCAAAGCATACCATCGAATATTGATGTGGTATGGGCCCGTCTGATTCAACATCTACTATAATATAACTCATTGTTTTGTTTTTAAGATTTTAAATAATATGCCGCTCTCATTTTCACCAGCAACTTATTGATACTTTCCACATCCGGTTCATCTTTTAAACCAGATCGCTGGTATAGCGATGGCAATGTTGCTTTTAATTCTTCTGCTTTCTGTACCAGATCATCGTACTCAAATTTACCGGCCTTTATATCCAGTAAAAAATCACGGTCTTTTCTGAATACATTTATTTTTCCTTCTGTTGCTATTTCCTTTGCCACGAGCAGCAAACGAAAGACATGCATCATATTTTTAGCATCGTACTTTTTACCATGCTGCATCGTTGTTTTGTAACGTTCTTCATTCCGCCTTGCCACCCAATCCCAATATTCCTTGTACTGTTTGCAGTAAACCGAGTAACCATCCTTATTAAAATACAACATGCCGATCGGTATTTCTCCCTTGGGTATACTGCTTAAACTCACCTCGTTGGCATTTTCTTTTTTAGCCACTCCGGCATATGGATGCCTTTCAGAATAATACAGGTCATAGCAATCTTTTAAATGTGGTATTGCTGTTAAACCCATTTTAGTTTGATCCAGGTTTTTCTGTGCCAGGTATTGCTGCAAAGGCACTGCATCTTTTACTTCGTGTACAAAACAAAAATCCAGTACCGATCTTCGTTTTTCCTCCACCGGCTGCACAATTTTCTTTTCCAAACCGTAAGCCTTTTTTATTTGAGTAAAAGCATAATTGGCAAAACTCTGCTCGCAAAGTTTAGACAGGAACATTTCCGGCTGCAGCATTTCCATTACAGGATGTTTTTGCAGTATGCAATTTGCCGGCACATTCAGCATCTCTAAAATATTCGGATTGTTCTTTGCCAGCAGTTCCACAAAACGCTTCAGTTCGTAATACACGATATCATTGGTTTCGTTGTTTACCTGTTCGGTATATTCCAATCCATAGAACATATCTTTGGGTAATACAAACACCCCCTTGATATCCGTATCAGATGTCGGTGTATCCAGTCCATAAGACCTGCTGCCGGTTATTACTTCAAAAACCAGCAGCCCGCTATTCTTTATCCACTCAATGGTCAGCTTTTGCATACAACATTTTTAAAAAGAAGGCATTTAATGATGCCATGTCTGCGTTACTGGCTGGCAGATCATTTTTCTCCGTTTCTATATATTCCACCAGGCCCATTATCCATTCGTGCAACCTGTCATCTTTTTTATGCAGGTAACTTTCGCCAACTGTTGCTTTTAAGGCGATCAGATCCCTTAGCCTGTTCTTATACGCTTCATCTATATAGTGCATCAAGCCTTCTATATGCATCGGCACTACGGTCTTATCTTTTATGATCCAGTTACAGGAAAGCAGTGACCTTACCAGGTAAAAATAACTTTTCAGTTTAAATTCATCTTTGTCCTTCAGTTCTTCCCAAAACTTTTTTGCCAGCGAATAATGATGAAAGAAAACCGCTATCGGTGAATAATATTCACTTACCAGTTCTTTGAATGCTTCTTTAAAACCCGGTACTGCAAAATATGTTATCGGCGAGTTGAATCTTTCTATCAGTGGCGCATTTGATTTTTTCAGCAAGACCAGGGATTTTTTCAGATCCCAGCCCGTTATATCCAGGTCGCCATCCATTATCTCCACCGTATCTTTTCTTATCCCTAATGACAAATACCAATCCCGCTCATGCATGTACATAAAGCGTATATCATAATCACTGTCCGGCGAAGGAAAACCCCATGCCCTGCTGCCTGTTTCGCAGGCGTAGAGTATTTTGATATTTTTCTTCCGTTCTATTTCGGTTAGTATGTTTTTTATATTGGTCATTTCAATTCAGTTTTTTCAAATTCTTTCCTGATCTTTTCCATTTGTGTTAAATGCCTCTTTGCATGCTGCACAAGAAAAAAAATATAATGGTACACATCGATCTTTCCAAGCCCGTTCACCGACATTGTCGTTTTGTACAGAACACCTTCCCCATTCTTCAGCTGCTCCAGGTAACCCATACATTCCGCTACCTGCTGGTGCAATTTATCTTTTATACTTGTTAGATCAACAATGCCTGTTGGTTCCATATGTTCAGGCCGGTTCCAATAAAATAATTGGTGTTTGCCAATATCATTTAGTTTGTCCCAATCCAGGTTATAATCCACAAGCAATGCTGTATGATCTTCCTTTTTTGCTCTTTCAATGGCTTTGATCGTTGCTTTCTTTATTAAAATCAACAGGAAGTGATTTGTTAAAGAAATATGTTCCAGTACCTTCCTGATATTCCAGCCGCCATTTGCCGGATCGTAGACTACCATGTTTTCATTTACATTGAACCATGCATCCACGTCATAAAATACAGTTTTAATTTCTGCCTGTATCTTATTTATTATTGTTTCGATCATTGTAATGCTGTTTTTAACTAATTTTTTAATACCCCAACATCTGTTTTTAAAAAACACAGGGTAACAATTCAAATAGCGTACAAGCTGTTCTAACCGCTGAACTATCTCGTGTAGCACGAGAGTGGGATTTGAACCCACGACCTGCCGAGTGACAATCGAAGTAACGCTACTTTACGACACCTGGATATTTTTAACAGGGTAACAATTCAAAGAGAGTCTTGCTTATTTGTTCTGCCACTTAAACTATCCCTTCAACAAGTTGAAGGGAGCCGGACTTGAACCGGCACCGAATAATTCGAACGAAGTATCTCTCTTCTACGACACCTGTAATATTGTATAAAGATCAGTGGTAACAATCACGTAGTGCTGTTTTTTTTCCTTGAACGAAGTAACACTATGCTACGACACACTGAATAAGTTTTTTAAAAAAGGGCGATCTCCGGCCGCGTTATTTTCTCTGTACGGGAATCGAACCCATATCATGCTACGCATGGTTCTACTCATTAAACTAACAGAGCCACGAAGTAACGCCTTGCCTACGGCACCTTTCCTTAATGAGCAACAGGCAAACAAGGCACAGGGCAGGAGTTGAACCTGCTGCTTTCCCGCCATGGGCGGGATATTCTAGCCAATTGAATTACGAAGTAACCCTGCTTTACGGCATCATTAAATCATTAATGAAAGAGTAATTTGCGATCAGTGCTTTGCTCTACCAATGAGCTATCCCGCCTAAGGCGGGAATAAGAATCGAACTTATAACCGAAGTATCACTGCTCTACGACATCTTTCAAAAAATTTCAGGAGTAACAAACGAATGGGTATGGCCGCTGTCAAGCTGAGGATTTGCACCTCTTCCTCCCGATGTTATCGTGAAGACCCTTGGCCCTTTAATGGAGACGAAGTAACCCACTTCTAACGACATCCTTACTTTCTTAAATACGATCACTGCCTGCGGCAGTTGTTTTGGAACACGGATCTTTATGATGCTTATGATTTACACAGAGGGATCATCATCTATCATCACCATCATAAAGATCAGCTTTCCGGGTAAGCACTGCAAGTGCTTCCTTTGCTCAATCTCTCTTTCAAAAAAATCAAAGAACTTTTTTTAAAAGTATCCCGGATACCCGGGATACTTATTTGTTTATTACACCCAACCTCTCCTTGAGGACTGGGGTTAAAGGGCAATGCTGTTTATTATTTTCACTGCATTGCTTCCCTCTTCAATTGCTTTCAACACGTTGAAGATCTTATCGCTCCATCCTGCTATCAAATACACATCATCACGCTGTACATTCAATGGAACGCTACCATGACCGGCCAAATCGAACAGGTACAGTTTTGCACCGGGAGCGATCTTTTTATACTGCTTCCATAATGCTGCAATGGTCTCACCACTGTTGTTGCTGTTCCACAACTGGCAGTCGGTGAACATCATCACTTTATCAACTACCTTGTTACGCTTTAACAGGTCTTTTATTACCAGGTAACCATTGGTGCTATATCCCACTTCACCTTCGCGGCTGTAGAATTCCTGTACATTGGCCAGTATGTTCTTTTTTGCCACACTGATCATTTTCCAGGTATCACCAAACATACCGGTCACTGCATTTTCGCAACGGTTCTGCAACAGCATGGCCAGCATTAAACCGATATCAAAGTTCAGCACCTTACTTTTTGGGCTGATAGCGGTCTGCATGCTTCCGCTCACGTCAGCAGCAATCACCACTTTGGTATCTTCATCATAACCGGCTATGTTGGCAGCGCTCTGCAATACTGCAGCTTCCAGCGCATCCAGCACTTTACCTACACGACCGTTGTTCAGCGCCTTCAATTCGCGGTAAGCAGCCAAGAAACGGAAAGGCAACTGTTTGCTGTTGGCAACTGCTTTTTCATCAGCGATGTACGCACATACTTTATTCAATGCTTCTTTGCTTACTTCTGCTTCCAGTATGTTACGCAGGTTACGCATAGTGGCCATATAACCCATCTTGTTGCTTAAGATCAGTTCTTCCCATTTTGCTTTTATAGCTGCTTTCTTCAATTCGGCAGTATCAAATTTCTGCTGACCCACTGCACTCAATTCTACTTCCCAGGTGTATGGGGTCTGCAATTCATCTTTTACTATTTTATTGAACAATGCCTGCTGTACTTCATCTTTTGCTTTTGGGTGTACCAGGAACAAAGCATCTTTCAGCTTTACCTGTGCATCCCTGTTGTATTTGGCGAACTGGTATTCATCAAATTTGTTGAAGGCTGCTGCCAAACCTTTCTGCAACTGCTTGCTCAGTTTATTCAACTGCTTTACCTCTTTACGTTCGTTGGCCAAAGCGTAGTACGCCAGCAATTCTGCAATTTCATCTGCACGCTGTACCACACGATTGGTCAATTTACTTACCATAGCATCACCGCGGTGCTGTTTGGCCAATTCTACCGCCAGTACCAATGGAATGCTGCGCAGGTACATCTGTTCACGTGCATACACGGCCAGGCGTGCAACAAAAGCAGCATCATTCTTTGCGATCAACTCACGGATACGGGCCAGTTTATCACCTGCTTTTTCATAAAACTGGTCGCTCAATGCAGCAGTGGCCACAGCAGTGTACAATTCCAGCTGCGGAGTTAATACAAATGCTTTTTCTCCTTCGTAATTCACGGTCTGCTTTGCTTTACTTTTTAATTTTAAATTGAACATCATTGTAAACCTCCTTTTGTTTTGTTGATACAAACTTCCAACCCAACTGTGCAATCTATTTGCACAGTAAAAATTATTTTTATTTTTTTGTCGCTCTTATGAGATTCGAACTCATACTTTGCTTTCGCAACAGGCCGGCTGTAAATACGCTTCCCTACTGGTTGTAAAATTTTCGGTGCACTGTAAATTGTGTCCATTCAAACGAAAAGTCTGAACGGCATTTTCCGGCCACTCCGCGGCTAAGCTAATTTTACCGCAGCACTTCCTTTTATGCTAAAGAGCGTTTGTAAAGAACTGGTCATTTGCTTTGACAATACAAACCTCTTTCGCAACTGTGCAATCTATTTGCACAGTAAAAAATATTTTCTGTATTTTTAAAAAAATATTGTTATGCCCGTTAACCGTAATGCCCTGATCCGTTACCGCACCATTGATAAATGCCTGCAGAACCGCCGCCGCAAATGGACCATTGAAGACCTTATGGATGCCTGCAATGAAGCCCTGTACGAATATGAAGGCATGGATAGTAACATCAGCATGCGTACCATCCGCCTGGACCTGAATGCCATGCGCAGCGATTCGCTGGGTTACAATGCCCCCATCGTCGTGATCAGCAAAAAATATTACACGTACGAGGATGCGGATTATTCTATTGCCAACATCCCCCTGACCACGCAGGACCTGGGCATACTGCAGGAAGTGTCGGACCTATTGCGCCAGTTCAAAGGTTTCAGTCACTTTAACGAAGTGAGCGAAATGGTGAACAGGCTGGAAGACAAGATCCACAGCGAACAATACCGGCAGGCGCCCGTTATTGATTTTGAAAAGAACGAATTACTCACCGGTATTCAATGGCTGGATATTTTGTACAAAGCCATCGTAAACAAAACCACCTTGTTACTCTCTTATCAATCTTTTAAGGCTAGGGCTGCAAACGATGTTGTTTTTTATCCTTACCTGCTGAAAGAATACCGGAACCGCTGGTTCATACTCGGTATGAAAAAGCAAGGCAAAGAGATCATCACTTTTGCACTGGACCGGATACAGAACATTAATTTACTGGACAAAGAACTTTTTATACAGCATAAGCATTTTGATCCGCATACTTATTTCGATAACATTATCGGTGTTACCCGCAACTATGCGGAAAGCCCCACCACTGTTGTATTCTGGGCCAGCCAGTATCATGCTCCCTATATCAAGACCAAGCCCTTACATCCTTCCCAAAAAATTGTGGAAGAAGTAAAGGGTGGCACTCATTTCAGCATCGAAGTGATCCCCAATTTTGAAATGGAACGGGAGCTGATCGGTTTTGGCGAAGGCATTAAAGTATTATCACCTAACAATATTGTGCGGCAGATAAAAAGGAAAGTGCGTTTGATGCACGAACTGTATGAATAGTTGTGTTATGAAACATTAAGAAGTTAAGGATAGTTAAGACTTAATTTCTTAATGGTTAATTCATCAGCACTTCCTGCCTTCTGAAACCGAATATTTCTGTTCTTTCAACCACTGTTTCTTTTTCATCGGGGTTAGCGATCTCTGCAATGGTCATGGGCCTGGTGATCTCATTGGTAAAACCTAAATGGTTTGACAAGCGTTGCGATTTTTCAATCCCCAATTTTCCAAATTCATATTTCGCTATCAATCTTCCCTTACGCATTAATGCACTATCTACCAAGGTGAGTGAATTATTGAATGTGCAGATCAATTGAACATTTAAAAAATCTGCCAGCAACCCGTCCGAAATATTCAGCAGGTTGGATACGGATGCATTGCTGCTGATCTTCCTGTCCATGATCACATTTTCCGCATCTTCAATGATCAAAACACAATTAGGATTATTCACCAGTAACTGGATAAAATCCGGGTTCATAATATCTACCGCAAGGCTTGGTGATACAAACAATATCTTTTTTTTGATCTTACCAATAAGGTAACGCAGGTAGGTTGTTTTACCGGTACCTGGTAACCCATGCAGTAATACAATGCCTTTATCTTTATCCTTACTTAATCTTTTACAGATCACACTATCCACTTCTTTAAAATCATCCTCATAAAAAAGAATCCAGGTCGAGTTTAGTACGTTTCACTTCCAGCCGTTTAAGCCCAAGCCCGGTCTGTCCTTTGCAGATAAGGTTTATTTCCAATGGCTTCCTGCGCTGCCTTTCTTTAAATGCTTTCATCAGCGCCGTGCATTCATTTATAAAATCATCCTGGTTGCCATCATGAAAGATTTCGCAATAGCCGGTATCAAATTCCAGTATGCAATTATTCTGCATGATAATATAGGTTTCGTTGAAATCATAACTTTTCAACTGCCTATCATAATACCTGTACTTGTGAACTGATCTTATCAAATGGCTGAATTTTTCTTTTACTGCATTGAATGCTTTTTCGCCATCGATGTAACCAATATAATTAGCACTGGGTATACTATTAAAGCAATACAGGTACAGTGATTTGCTGTATAAAAACCCACCATCAAAAATGCTGTTCGCATCCATTATTTTCTGCTGGTCAATATTGTCCATTTTTTTGTTTTTAATTTTTTACAAATAAGCATTCAAAGACAGTCCTTCATTCATTGCCCACAGATCCATATATTTTTTTGCTTCGTCGCTGATAGGCCTGTTCATTTTTGCTTTTGCCTGTACAATTTTTTGTAATTGAAGATTCACTTCTATGGTAGCCATAATATCCAGTAATACACCCCCGGAATATTTACGCAGCGAAAAAATAGCCGACCTCCCTTTTGCACAATAAAAAGTATAAGAGCCCACGCAGTGTTTCATTGCCTTGCCTTCCTCACTTAACTTTCTTGATTCCGTCAATTCTTCCAGTACGATCACTTCCGTTCTTTTTTCTACCCGGTATCCCTGTATGCCACTTGGCCTCCATACCTGGTTACTACCACTCTTTGGAAAGCGGCTGTGCCATACATCGCTCTGGCGAAAGAGTGACGATAATGTTCTTCCTTTTAAACTATAGCCGGTGTTTATTCTTCTTTCTTCTCTTACATAGTCAATCAGCTCCGTCAGTTTATTTAGGTCAAACATTCCGCCATTTACTACCAGCAGTATAAAGCCTTCCCAGAACACTTCATCACTGTATGGTTTTATTGCGATCCAGGAATAAGCGATCCTTTCCGCCAGCCTGTCTTCTCCGCCTAAACCTTTTACCTGGGCCCATCGCAGCGATTCTGCAATAGAGAACTTTGTGGGTGCATTGATAAAATAGTGTCCCATTTTTTGCGTAAAGGGAATAGGAATGTTTTTCATTTCCTTTACTTTTCCTCCTTCGCCCAAATGGATCAGCCATTGTATATACTGCATGTTCTTTGTTTCATACAAACCCTGGTATAAAAAACCCGGTATTTTATATTTACAAAAAAGATAGGTCGCCAATTCTTTTACCTGTGCCGCTGGCTGCTTCGCTTCCGGTTTCCATTTAAACAGGTCCTTTTTCCAATATGCACGAAACTGAACAATATTGTACAGGGCCTGTATAAAACTTTCGTCGCTTACCAATTCACTCTTTGCATCCAGCTGTATCAATACTTCTTTAAATACTTTTTTATCAGCTGTCTTTGTCTTTCCTGCAAAACCGGAAAAGCATTCATTTATCTTCCAGATCCTCCTGTCTGCAAATGAAAAACTCAGGTCTTTTCCCTGGTATAATTGCTCAATGATCTCTTCAAATTTTTTAAACCTTTTTCTTGAGAATTGCAATGCCTGTGCGATCACAGCTTCCTGTGCCGCAGTTTGAAGCAATTGTTTTTCCCTTTCGGTTTTATGTTTCTTTGCCATGATAATTTATTTTACTGCCTGCAGAAAACAATTTTCTGCATTTGATCAGGTTCCTTTTCATCCAATTATTATCACGGTTATTTATTTTTTTCATTGTTATTTTTTTAATTCGTTATAAATTTTTTCTTTAGTTTTTTATGCGCACACTAATGCACAATTTTATTGGCACAGCTGGAGCTGGCAAAAGCATCCGGTTTGGCTTTGAATACAAACCCCATTCCCATGATATAACCCATCGCTTCTTTTAAAGCATCATTGCTTTTAAAGTTGGGATTGGTGTTGATATCCACGTGCACTTCCATATCCACACTGTAGCGGCTGAAAATATTGCACAACGGGTAAGCCACTTCAATACTTTTGGCTACTTCCGCCAGCATCCTTTCCTTGATGCTCATTTTTTGCGTGGTGGTTTCGTTGTGTATATACATAAAACCGCCCTTGCCTTTCCGTAAAAAAACAATTACGGTGGCAAACTCTGTTTCTTTACCCTTTACCTGGCTATCGGTACCAATGCACACTTTCAGCTCATGCCCCATGGCCCTTTCGTTCGCAATTACTTTTTCTATTTCATCTTTTAAAGGAATGCGGATCTTTTCGCCGCTCAATTTCCTCCACTGCTGTTGGTCTGTTTCCATTGTTTAATTTTTATTACACTAATTAAAAGTCATGAATTGCACGAATTATTATTTTCGACATTCTTCATCTTTTGCATCAGTACAAGGAATCGCTCCGCCATTGGCGGAAAACTCATACTGATAATTTTTATTGTGGACAAAGCAGGACTCGAACCTGCACTACCGGCGCTTCAGACCAGCACTCTACCTATTGAGTTATTCGTCCATTTGTTTGCTACAGATTTTTTGATTGATCCATATTTCCTCATTATCGAATTCACCTGTGTCAAACAATTTTTTGAGTCCTGCAGAAGACTCGAACTTCTTTCTTTCGATTTGCAGTCGAATGCATACGCCATGTCTGCCAGCAGGACACTTGCGGAGAGTAAAGGACTCGAACCTTTACACCGAATTAACGATGACGGCTTAGCGGGCCGTTACAATACCATTCTGACAACTCTCCAAAACATTCAGCGGAGAGAGAGGGATTCGAACCCCCGGACCTGTAACGGTCAACTGTTTTCAAGACAGCATCCTTGACCAAACCGGACTCTCTCCATGGTGTGAGTGGATGGATTCGAACCATCTAAGTCTTTTGAACAACGGTGTTACAGACCGCTACGAATCGCCGTCTTCGTCGCACTCACTTTTTGAGGATGAAAAAAGATTCGAACTTTTAACCCTCCCGTTAACAACGGGACGCTCTGCCGTTGAGCTATTCATCCGTGTAGTTCCGGAAGGACTCGAACCTTCAACCCCCGAATTAAAAGTTCGGTGCATCTAACCATTGAGCTACGAAACTATTTTGTTGCGGCTGCCGGATTCGAACCAGCAACTTCTGCTATGTAAAAGCAGATTTCTCCCGTTGAATTAAACCGCAGTTGAATCAAATCATCCTGGTTGCGCCTACAAGATTCGAACTTGTATGTGAAGCTTATGAGACTTCTGAGTTGACCATTACTCTAAGGCGCAATTGGTAAACCTGAACAGATTCGAACTGTTACTAGATAGTTTTTAAAACCATTGCCTCTGCCGTTGGGCTACAGGTTCATTTATCGTTGGCCTGAACAGGATCGAACTGTTACTCTTTTGCGTATAAGGCAATTACTTTCACCATTAAGCTACAGGCCATCTTTGTTGGTTTAACAAGATTCGAACTTGTATCTCCGCGTTCGTAGCACAGCATTCTTATCCATTGAACTATAAACCAGTTTGAGCGGTTTCCGGATTTGAACCGGATACTACCATCCTATGTTTACCTCTTAGAAAAAGAGGAAGATGGCCATGTTTCCGTTACACTAAACCGCTTGGGTTGACTTCAGGGCTCGAACCTTGTTCTTCCCGCTCACAACGGGATGCTTTACCAGATAAGCTAAAGCCAACATTTTTATGTGCGGTATTCTTAAGCTGAATAGAAGACCTGCAGGCCACCACCAACGCTTATACTGCTTTTGTTTGTTACCGGAGCTGGACTCGAACCAACATCTACAGAGTCAGATTCTGATATGCTGCCATTGCACCATCCGGCAATTTTTGCGGTTCGTACGGGAATCGAACCCGTTACAACAGATCGACAATCTGTGATGTTAGCCGTTACACCAACGAACCATTGTAGCGGAGCACTTATTGATATAGTGCTGCACACTACTGTTTCAAGGGTTGGCAGTCTGTATGAGATTCGAACTCACATCACTAAGTAGAAAGCTTAGTATCCTTAACCCTTAGACGAACAGACCTTTTTACACATGGTCAGACGAGGGCGTCAGACCATGTGTTGTATAGTAGGCAGGATTCGAACCTGCAGCCTCTCCGGTCCAGGCGGAGTATCCAGCCAATTGGAATGCTACTATATTTTAAAAGTTTCCCCGCTGCATCTCACGGGGAAAACTTTTGCTCCTCCTTCTGCAACTAATATTTTATACCGCCTTATTTTCCTTTTCATTGATCCTGGTCAACCAGTCATCCACTGTTGTGATCACTATTTTGATGAACCAGACCACTATTAAAAATTTCATTGTTCCGCCTGTTTTTAAGTTTTATGATCGTTTACTTTCTTTTTCAGCAAGTTTTATGATCAATTTTATCAGAAAAATCACGATGTGTAATATTGCTCCTGCGCTCATAATGCCCTCCTCTTTTAGCCGGGCTGTTAAACAAAAAGCCCGGTCGTTTTAGTACGACCGGGCTCCTGCACAACAAGTTATTCATTAACTCGTTCGCTGTACACACAGTCGTGTTATGTTTTTATTGTTACTATCTTCACTAAACGGCACACTATTACCTTTAGGCATACCCGAAGTATTGCCTTTCGTGAATAATCGACATCCAGCTATTCGTATGATACTTTCCTGTTGATAATGCATCAGCATGATTTACTTAAAAATATTTTTGCTTCGCACAACCCGGTATTGCCGGCAGTTGTTTAAAACGTTGTATGTTTTAAATACCACCCAACAAAAAACCCCGCTGATCCAGGCGGGGCTTGAGTTATAGCGAATTAGTTTTTGTACTATTCAACAGCATAACATGCCCCGCAATTGGAATCATAGCCTTTCGGACTAAACCAATTTGTCGCTTCCATATGTAATTGTATGCGTGACATGTTTGTTGTTTATTAATTTTGTTTTGCACTGCAAAGATGAATTTATTTTTTTGAAAGTGCCAAATTTTTGTGAAGAAATTTTAAAAAATATTTTTCAGAAGAAAAATTACAAAACGATCAATGTGTTGAAAGAGCAATAAGCTCCAGGTTTTTAAAAGCTGGTTTTACAGCGTCAATACGGCATCTCCAACGCATCTGTTATCACCACATTCTTAAAGCTCTCCGCCAAAAAACTCATATCCGTTTCCGTCCATTTAGGATCGGTGGCAAAGGCTACACTTTTGCGAGCAAAATCCTTTTCCCATTCCTGGCTGATGATGATACTGCGTACTGCAAGATGCCCCAGCAAAAAATCTTTCAGGTCATTTGAAAAATAAGGGATGGCGGTGATAAAATCGATCAGCTCTTCTTCTGTTACATCCGTTATTTCTTTCGCAAAATAACTGTCAGCTGTTTTCCTGCGGTAATGAATGGTGATCTTGATACAATCGTTGATCACGTACAAGAGATACTCTTTGGTAATGCCTTTCATAAAATGTTTTGATTTAAAATAATTTTCCTTGTCCACCCGGTACTCTAAACTGGCTTCTGTCCAGGCTCCATTCTTCTGCATTCATGTTATACAGTTTGCCGTATTTTTTATAGGTCTGCGCCACCATTTGCGCAATATTGCCTTCACCCCGCATGCGTACACCCCAGCGGGTATCGTTCACTTTACCATCATGACTTTGTTCTATCAAATGCCAAACCTTGTCGGCATGATTCGGAAAGTTTTTGTACAACCAGTCGTGAAATAAAAATTTAATGGCGCCATTCAACCGGATAAAAGTGTACGCAGTAAATGTGGCGCCGTTATCAGCCGCCGCTTTCATGATGCGCTGCATCTCATGCTCATTCAGTCCCGGTATCATCGGCCCCATCATGATGCCCATGCGTACACCGGCGCTGCTGAGTTCATTGATCACTTTTAATTTTTGTTTAGCAGTAACGGTTCTTGGTTCCATCATTCTGCGCAGGTCTTCATTAAAAGAAGTGATGGACACCATGGCCGATACAATATTCTTCTTCGCCATTTCCTGCAGCACGTCTTTATCTTTCAGTATCCATGCATTTTTAGTGAGTATGCCCACCGGTTGATTGAACTCGTTACAAACTTCGAGTAGCCCTCTCGTTAAGCGGTATTTTTGTTCGGCAGGTTGATAGCAATCTGTATTACCACTAAGCATGATGGGCGTGGCATCCCATTTAGGATGCATCAAAAATTTACGGAGCAGTTGCGGTGCATTTTTTTTAACAATGATCTTCTGTTCAAAATCCAGCCCGGCACTGTAACCCCAGTATTCATGCACATTTCGGGCATAGCAGTAAATGCAGCCGTGTTCGCAGCCGGCATAGGGGTTCATGCTGTAACTCATACCTACATCTTTACTTTCTACATTGTTCACAATGGTCTTGCTCATTTGCTCAATGTACTGTGTGGGTACATTGGTTATTTCCCAATCGTCAATGCCTTCTATATGCTCCTGTGTTTTTTCATCTTTTAAAAAACGGTTTTTGGTATTGAACTGGGCACCGCGGCCGGCAAGGTATTGCACGGATTCATCCTGCGGTTTGGCGGATACTTTATGATGATCCTGCGGTAATTTATTTTCCATAATATTTTTAGTTTTTATTTATCACTACTCTCTTAAGAATGTTTTCTTTGCTTCTCAAAAATTGCAGTGATTTACTTTTATTGATCATTTTTGTTTATCGTTACCCTCCGATGATTTTCTTTTTTGCTTCTCCAAAAAAGAAACAAAAAAAGAGCCCCGAAATGGATTACATCCCCATTTCGGGTTAGTTCCCTGATGTAGCTTTTGTACTACTGTAGCTTCAGCATTGGTAATTCTATTCTTTAATTCAAAAGGTTCAATTAAGATCAAGGGTCAAGAAAAAAACGGGCTAAAAACAACTAACTTATTTAATGCTTTTAAAAATTCTTAATAACGTAACATTCTAAGTTCCCCTTTAGGGGACAGGGGTAAACAGATCTCCTTGTACCGTATTCACCGGTAAATTCTGAAATTCAAAACGGCGGAGTATCTCGTATTTCAATTCGCCGATGGGGCGTTTTAATAACAACATACCATCTGCAATAAAGCGGCCGGTAAAATGGCGGTGACTGTATTCGAGCCATCCCTTTTCATATTGCCAGGGCTGCAGCCTGCGTGCAATGGTTAAATGCGGTTCTAAAATAAAATGCGGTTTATGATCATCATTCAGTTTCATCAGCCGCTGTGTTTCCGTTCGTATTTGTTTTACCAGGCTTTGTATGGGTACTTTGCTGGTAATATTGATATAGATGGTATGCGATGGAAAACTCCCGTAATCCTTCAGCTCTACTTTTAACGGGTGATAACCCATAGCGATCGTCTTTAAATGATTGATGATCCGCTCTTCCATCAGTTCGTACTGCACATAATTTACCAGCGTTACATGCGGCTTACCCCATTTAGCGGTCTCTGCCTGGTATTTTTGATAAAACTCATTCTTTACAGCTAATATCTTGTTTTTCAGCTCTTCGTGTGGCGATAATACCAGCAGGTACTCGTATATGCGGTAGCCCGGTACCATGGGTCCTGTTAATGTTTTCATGGTTGAAAAATATTTTGTGTTACTAAATTTGTTAGCTAATAATTTTAGTATAAATTTACTAAATAATTTAGTTAACCAAAAAATAATTTTATGGAAGAAGAATATTTTTTTGGCAGCGGTTACAGGGGCTCTAAACAATTTACCCAGCAGGAAGTGCCCATGGCCAACGCCACCGGTTTTGGCGCTGCCGCAGATGATTATATGGAACGGGGCATTGACCTGAACGAACAACTGATCATGAACAAACCGGCCACGTTTTTCCTGCGCATGAACGGCGATGCCATGTGCGGCACGGGCATTCAGCGGGGCGATGTGCTGATCGTGGACCGTTCGTTAAAAGCCGCCAACGGCAAAATAATTGTGGCCGTGGTGGATGGCGAAATGCTGGTGCGCCGCTACTCCGAAACCATGAACCGGGTATGGCTGCATGCCGAGAACGACAAATTCAAACCCATAGAGATCGGCGAATTCATGACCTACCAGTGCTGGGGCGTGGTTACCTGTGTCATTCATATTATGGATGGTAACCTGCAGGCTTTTTTAAACAATGGCGGCCGTGCAAAAGAGAACAGCTACAGCAGCCATATCTCCAAACGTGCTTACAAATAATTATTACCATGAAAGCCATTGTAGATTGTAACAGTTTTTACTGCAGTTGCGAAAGACTTTTTCAGCCGCAGCTGGATGATAAACCGGTAGTGGTATTGAGTAATAATGATGGCTGCATCATATCCCGCAGTGATGAAGCCAAAAAACTGGGCGTACAAATGGCGGGGCCTTATTTTATAGCCAAACCATTGATAGAAAAGCATGGTGTGGCCACCTTCTCTTCTAATTACAATTTGTATGGCGACCTGAGCTGGCGGGTGATGGAAACCCTGCGCACCATGATCGGGAAAGATAACGTGGAAGTGTACTCGGTGGATGAAGCTTTTTTAAACCTGGATGCTTATGCTGCCGTACCCGAACGCCTGCAGCAGGTGGCAATGGACATTCGTACCACGGTGGAACAATGGACCGGCATCAAGGTTTCTGTAGGCGTGGCGCCTACAAAAGTTTTATCTAAAGTGGCCAATCATTTAGCTAAAAAAAATAAGATCGCTACCGACTGCGTGGTGGTACTGGATACAGCAGAAAAAATAGCCAAAGCATTGCAGGATACACCGGTAGGCGAAGTATGGGGCGTGGGCCGGCAATACGCAGAAAAATTGCGGGAGATGAATGCTGTGTTCACGGCTTACGACCTTACCCGGAAAACAGAAGAGTGGGCGCAAAAAAATTTAGGTGGCGTGGTGGGCGTTCGTTTAATAAAAGAATTAAAAGGCGAGCCGGTGAATGAAATGGAAAAAGAACTGATCAACAAAAAAATGATCGCCACCACCCGTATGTTTGGCAGCCCGGTTAAAAATATCAGCGATATCAAGGAAGCCATTGCTACTTACACTTCCCGTGCGGCAGAAAAACTGCGCCGCCAGCAGGGCGCCGCCCGAACCATCAGTGTGTTTGTGGTGCCTAAAGAACAAAGTCATAATACTTATTTCAGGCATGGGCCCACTATCAGCAGTTATATTACTTTGCCCGTGGCCACTTCGGCCACCAACGAACTGATAAAACCTGCAGTGCAACTGGTGGATCAATTATACGAAAAAGGAAAACTGTATAAAAAAGCGGGCGTAATGCTCAGCGGCATTGTGCCCGACAGTACCATACAGGGCAATTTATTTTTGCCCGGTACTAAAAATGCCAACCGTATGCTGATGAGCATGGTGGACAATGTAAATTTTTCCATGCGGGATGATGTATTGAAATTTGCCGCTTCCGGCACTAAACGCGACTGGAAGATGCGGATGGAAATGCGCAGCCCCCGTTATACCACACGGTGGGCGGAATTGTATGAGATCACTTGATATACCGGCAAATTTGCACCTTAATCAAACAATCCTTTTTGCTTGCCTTCTTCTTTAATAAATGTTGGTTTGATAAGATCCAGCCCCATTGCTGCATTCATCTTATCAACTAAATAAACAGTAAGTTCCGGCGATGTGGCTTCATCATGCATGTGCATGAAAAAATACAGTTCTTCCAAACCCTTGTCCATCCAGTATTTCATGCGTTCCACCCAGGCATCACAGCGGGTAAAGTCCGAAGCGTGCAGGCTGTTACCAACGTAACGGATAAACGCTTTTGGAATGGTAAGGTGCATGTGTGCGCAGTCCCTTCTTCCGGCAGTATCAGTGATCACAGCGCCCATGTTCATTTCTTTGAGTGTTGTAAACATCTCTTCGCGGATATCGTCTTTTTTAAACCAGTCGGGATGCCGCACTTCTAAAAAAAACTGCAGATCGGTGGGCAACGTTTTTAAATACGCAAACAGTTCATCCTTTCGCTTAGGTGAAAAGGTATCGCTTACCTGCACAAATATGGGACCCAGGTATTCTTCAAAAGCAACAATGCCGCGGAAGAATTCATTGCTGATGAATTGTTTGCCGTTAAGGCTGCCGCGGTGTGTAACGCCCTGGTACATTTTTGGGCAGAATTTAAAATCCCTTCCTGCAGCATTGGCTGTCCATTTTTTTATTCCGCCTTCTCCATATACTTTATAGTGTGTGGCATTCAGCTCAATGCTGTTATAATGCTGTACATAATGCTTTAAAAAATCCTTTTCCTTTGTTTTGGGCGGATATATCTTTCCCACCCATTCCGTTCTGCCCCATTTGGCGCAGCCAAGATATACTTTGGCATTTTTAAACTTTTTGCCCTTTAAAACTGTTTTATTGAATGCAGGTTCTTTGGGCAGCGAAAAATCAATGCCGTCCAGTTCCTGTTCCGTTACCCTTCCGAATTCCATAAAAAATCTTTTTGTAAATCTACACAATGCGGGCCACGGATTACACAGATTTACACGGATTATTTTGTATGTGTACTGGTAACAGTAAATATTTTGCCGAAAACAAAACATAGATTTATCCGTGTTAATTCGTGTAATCCGTAGCTACCCCAATTCACGCAGTGAATTAAAAAGATCTTCAAAAGTCTCTTAACATTAAACTAACTTCATACCAATTATATTAATTTTAATATTGAATAAAATATTTACGATGCAGAAAGCACAATTTGGAATGATAGGTTTGGGTACGATGGGCCGCAACCTGGTATTGAATATGGCGGATCATGGTATTGCCATCAGTGGTTACGACCGTAGTACCGACCAGCAAAAACGTCTTTTGGAAGAAGGAAAAGGTAAACCGGTGCAGGCGGCCGCAACTATGCAGGCTTTTGTAGAAAGCCTGGAAACACCCCGCCGCATTATGATGCTGGTACCAGCAGGAAAGATCGTGGATGCAGTGATAGACGAGATAAAACCTTTTTTACAGGCAGGTGATATTTTAATTGACGGCGGTAATTCGCATTTTACTGATACAGATGCGAGAATTGCACGCCTGCAGGATACCGGCATCCATTTTACCGGCATGGGCGTAAGCGGCGGCGAAGACGGTGCCCGCCTGGGCCCCAGTATGATGCCGGGCGGTAATAAAAATGGCTATGCCGAACTGAAAAATATTTTGGAAAAGATAGCTGCACAAACAGAAGACGGCCCCTGCGTAACATTTGTAGGCAATGGCAGCGCCGGCCATTATACCAAAATGGTACATAACGGTATTGAATACGCGATAATGCAGTTGATCAGTGAAATATATGGCATATTAAGGAATGTGGGCGGCTGCAGCAATGATGAACTGCATGCGATCTTCAGCAACTGGAACCAGGGCGCCTTGCAATCTTTTTTGGTGGAGATCACCGCAAAAGTATTCTTGCAGCCCGATGATGTGGATGCGTCTAAAAGGCTCGTGGATGTGATATTGGACAGAGCGGCACAAAAAGGCACCGGTATGTGGACCAGCGAAAGCGCCCTGGAACTGCATATACCCACCCCCGCCATTGATGAGGCTGTTGCAGCAAGGGATCTTTCTGCTTATAAAAAAGAAAGAGAGCTCATCGATGCCTTTACTGCAGCCCCTGCTGTAAAAAATACAGTGGATAAAGAACAATTGATCGCTGCTTTACATGATGCGCTTTATTTTGGCATGGCCATCAGTTATATACAGGGTTTGCATTTATTGCAGGCCGCCTCGGAAACTTATAAATACGAGATCAATATTGCAGAAGTGGTACGCATCTGGAAGGGTGGTTGCATCATCCGTTCTGTAATGCTGAACGATATCCGCAAGGCTTATGTAAATGATGCCGCATTAAAGAACTTATTATTAGATAAAACCTTTTACAATTTACTGGTACAAAAAAGAGCTGGGCTGGTGACCGTTTTAAAAACAGCGATGGATAATAACCTCGGCACACCGGTATTAAGCAGCAGCCTGAATTATTTTGATATGTTCAGCACCGGAAGATCCTCTTCTAACCTGATACAGGCGCAACGGGATTTCTTTGGCGCACATACTTATGAAAGAATTGATAAGGAAGGTAATTTTCATACTAACTGGGAGTAATTAATAACACGAATTAGGATGAATTACACTAATTGTTTTTAATTCGTGTAATTCGATAAAATTAGTGTAATAAAATAAAACAACATGGCAAAACACAGCAGCATAAAGCAACCTGCAGCAATAGTAATATTCGGTGGCACAGGCGATCTTACCAAGAGGAAACTGATACCGGCATTTTATAATCTCTTCCTGAGTAAACACATGCCGGAAAAATTCCGCATTCTTTTACTGGGGCGTAATGAAGACAAAACCGAACAATTTAAGAAAGATCTTTTTGATGGCATTACAGCTTTTTCAAGGACCGGCAGACCCGATGACAATAACTGGAAAATATTCAGCGGTAATATCTTTTACCAGCAGGGCAATTTTTTAGACAACAACACTTTTGTTGTGCTGAAAGAACAGCTGGATGCATTTGACAAAGAAAATAAACAACGCAGCCTGCGTACTTTTTATTTAGCTATTGCACCCCAGTTCATTGAAGCTTCTGCCGAAGGTTTATATAAGAACAAGATCTGCAACCAGGTAAAGAACGACCGTATAGTGGTGGAAAAACCTTTCGGTACCGATCTTGCTTCTGCGCAAAAACTGAATGCGTTCCTACAAAAACGTTTTTCAGAAAAACAGCTCTTCCGCATCGATCATTATTTAGGAAAAGAAACGGTGCAGAACATTATGGCCTTCCGTTTTGCGAATACCATTTTTTCACCGGTATGGAACAATAAGTATATTGATCATGTACAGATATCACTTTCGGAGCAGGTAAGCGTAGGTAAACGGGGCGGCTATTACGATGGCAGTGGCGCATTAAAGGACATGATACAAAATCACCTGATGCAATTGCTTTGTGTGGTGGCGATGGAATGCCCCGGCAAATACGATGCAGAAAGCATCCGTAATGCAAAAGCCAATGTGCTAAAAAAGATAAAACCCTTTACCGAAGCTGATGTATTTAAAAATATTGTAAGGGCGCAATACACTGCCGGCACTATCAATGGTCAGCCACAACAGGGTTACCTGGAAGAAGAGAATATACCGCCTACTTCCACTACCGAAACTTTTATTGCAGCAAAAGTGCTGATCAATAATGAAAGATGGAAAGGCATACCATTTTTTTTAGCTACCGGTAAATCTTTGCCTAAGCAGGCTTCTGTTATCATGATACAATTCAAGGATTCTCCTTACAAAATATTTAAGGATGATACCGTGCCCAACCGTTTATTGATCAGTATTCAACCCGACCAGGAGATCAGTTTATTATTTGAAAGTAAGATACCGGGCGTACAGATGAAACTAAAACCCGTGGAAATGGATTTCACTTACAAAGAGTCTTACACAGAAGCCACACCAGAAGCTTATGAAACTTTATTGCTGGATGTATTGGATGGCGACGCTACCTTATTCATGCGCAGCGACCAGGTGGAAGCCGCATGGAAAGTGGTGATGCCCATTATCAATGCCTGGAAAAAATATCCTAAAAAACAATTGTTGAAATATGCTGCCGGAACCTGGGGCCCACAGGCTGCCACCAGTTTATTAAAACCTTATGCAAAAAGATGGGTGGTATTGCCCGCTCCTAAAAAATAATAGTGTATTAAATGAGTACAAAAGCAACCTTGGTAAAAACTGTGTGGCCCGATGCGCTCGCATTAAGCCATGCAGCCGCCAATTTAATAGTAACAGAAAGTAATAAAGCAGTTGCGGAAAAAGGATTTTTCACCCTTGCATTATCCGGTGGCAGCACGCCCAAATTATTATTCAGCTTATTGGCGCAGGCGCCTTATAAAAACAATATTCCCTGGCACAAAACGATCATCACTTTCGGTGATGAACGCTTTGTGCCGCCTGCCAGTGAAGAGAGCAATTATAAAATGGCGAATGATACTTTACTGAAACTGGTACCTGTTCCTAAAAAGAATATTTTGATCGTTCCAACAGTAAAAGTTACCCCGGCACGATCTGCCGCTTTATACGAAGCTGCTGTAAAAAAACATGTCAGCAGCAAACACCCTTTCGATCTTATATTGCTGGGTATTGGCGAAGAAGGGCACACCGCTTCTATCTTCCCCAATAGTCCTTTGCTTTTTGATAAAAAAGATAAGGTGAAAAATATCTGGGTGGAAGAAAAACAAATAGACCGTATCAGTTTTACAATGCCGTTCATCAACCAGGCAAAAAATATTGCCTTTCTTGTAAGCGGGCAAAGCAAAGCTGCCATTGTAAAAAAGATATTTTCTAAAAGCGGCGCATCATTGCCTGCTGCAATGGTTAAAGCAAAAGAAAATACTTTCTGGTTTTTGGATGAAGCTGCTGCAGGTTAGCCACGGATTACACGGATTTTCACGGATTAACTATAAGTTTATCTAGGTATCGTTAGACTATCTTTCACTTTTTAATTTCTCGTAAATAACTATCGTGGCCAGTATCAGCAGCATTCCGTAAAAAACATCTTCTACGGGAATGCTGTACAGCCTGGTGCCCAGGTTTTCTGCATTGTTGTACAATACCACCGGTATCGAAGTTAAAAATCCATTTACAATTAAAAAAGGGATCAGCATGATGCAATATGATATTAAAAAAACTGTTGCATCAAATGTTTTAAGATAATTCCTGAACATATAAACAATGCCGATAAAAACAGCATTGGAGATAAAGGTCCAGCTGGTATAATCTTTCCGGTAAAAAATGATACCGGTGATCCACAGTAATAATCCCAGCAACATCAATATTACATCCGCAGCAGCTTTATTTTTTAACTGCGGAAAATAAGCCTTTATACATTCATAAATAAATACACAGCAATAGGGCACCACAAAAAAGAACAGTACTTCTTCCAACGGCAGGTTGATGATATAGATACCGGTTACATACACAGGATTAAAGGCCCATACGCCTTTGGCGGTAAAATAAACATCCCAGGCAATATAAACCAGTGCAGGTAGCGTAACCGCATAAAACCAATGGCGCCAGTTTTTGTAAAATGCTACTTTTTTATCAAAGCTTAATAATAATGGTCCCGCCAATGACGCCGCCAGTATAACTAAATATGTGTATTGTGCTTTCAAGATAACCTATACTTTCTTTTTGAAAGAATCGTTGACAAGGTATACTCCGGCTATAGCAATTGCCCCGCCAACAGCAATGTAATTATTTAATTTTTCATTAAAAATAACAGCTCCCAGTAATACAGCCACCACCGGGTTGATATACGCATATAAAGATGCCAGGGATGTGGGCAGGCGTTGCAGGCAATAGATGTACGCAATAAAAGTAAGCACTGAGCCTATCACCACCAGGTACAATATGGCCCACCAGGCATTGGCGGGAATGTCTGAAAAGCGGATCATTTTTAAGGCTGCTATATATGGATTAGTGGATTGACCCAGGCTGCTTTCGCTGACCAGTTTTTGTGTTGTAAATAAAGCGGTGCTCGAAATTAGCATTTGTAAACCTAGACTGAAATAAGGGTTAAAATTAGCGGCATGTTTTTTCGTATATACTGAACCGATAGCCCACGAAATAGTGGCTATTACCGAAATGATGATGCCGAAACGGAAGTCAGGGATCAAGAAATCTTTTCAGGTGATCGTAAAAAATGATACAGACGCCGCCAAAGCCCAGCACCATACCCAACACGGCTTTCTGCGGCATACGGTCGCCGTCAAACAATGCCACGATCACGATCCACAGCGGAAATATAGCGCCGATGATGGCTCCCAACCCGCTGGAAATATAATGTACACCCCAGGTGCTCAACCCATTGGCCAGCATGAAATTTAAAAAACTCAGTACAATGATGATGCCCCATTGTTTGCCTTTGGGCCAGGGATGCTTTGTGATAATAAAATAAAGAACATATACAGAACCACCCAGTAATTGCCTGATAGCACACAACTGCAATGCCGGCATGTATTTTACGCCGACTTTAGAGCCGATCCAGGTGGTGCCCCAAAAAAAGCATACCCATGCCAGTGCAAGCAGCGCTTTTTGTTTGGATGTTTTAGATGAAAGCATTCAGTTACATTATAAAAGCAGCAAGTATGCACTTAGCATTAGTGCTTAAAGTGCCGCAATCCTGTTATCACCATAGCAAGGCCATGCTGCTGGCAAAATTCTATCGAATCATTATCACGGATAGAACCACCGGGTTGTATAAACGAAGTAATACCTGCAGCATGGGCTATCTTTACACAATCGTCAAAAGGGAAAAATGCATCGCTTGCCAGTACTGCACCATTCAGATCGAAATTGAACTGCTTTGCTTTTATGATTGACTGGCGCAAAGAATCCACCCTGGATGTTTGCCCGCAGCCCTTACCTACTAATTGTTTATTTTTAACCAGTGCAATAGCATTACTTTTTAAATGCTTGCATACAATATTGGCAAAGGCCAGGTCGGCTTTTTGAGTATCGGTTGTTTGTACGCCGCCCACTTCTTTCCATTCGGTATAATTACCTTCATCATTTTGCTGGGTAAGAATGCCGTTCAATATAGAGCGGTGTTGGTGAGTCGTGAGACGTGCGTCGTGAGACGTGAGTTGCAGGAGTATCCTGTTCTTTTTTGTTTTCAGTATATCCAATGCATCACCTTCATAATCGTGAGCGATCAATACTTCAAAGAAAATTTCGTTGATGGCAACTGCAGTGGCTTTATCGATCACGCCATTGCAAACCAGTACGCCGCCAAATGCACTTTCCGGATCACCGGCCAGCGCTGCATCCCAGCTTTCTTTAACGGTGGCTCTTTGTGCAATACCACATACGTTGGTATGCTTGATGATAGCAAAAGTTGTTTCGCTGAATTCTGCTATTATCTGCAAAGCGGCATCCACATCCACCAGGTTGTTATACGAAAGTTCCTTGCCATGCAGTTTATGAAACACTTCTTCCTGGTTACCATAAAATACACCCTGCTGGTGAGGATTTTCGCCGTAACGCAAAACAGATTTTGTTTTATTGAATGGATTGATAAAATCCGTATGATTAAAATAATTGGAGATCGCCAGGTCATATCCTGTACACACATCAAATGCTTTAATAGCAAACATGCGGCGTTGTTCCAGCGTGGTCTCGCCTTTTTGTTCTTTTAAAATTTCTTCTAAAAGATGATAATCTTTTTTTGCAGCCACTACTACCACATCTTTATGATTTTTTGCGGCGCCACGTATCATGCTCGGTCCGCCGATATCTATCTTTTCAATGATCAGTGTTTCATCTTTTGTAGAAGCTACTGTTTCTTCAAATGGATACAGGTCAACGATCACCAGGTCGATTTCAGGAATTTTATATTGCTGCATTTCGGCCACATGTTGTGCATCATCCCTTTTACCTAAAATGCCGCCAAATACGGATGGATGTAATGTTTTAACACGACCTCCCAATATGGAAGGATAGCTGGTGAGTGATTCCACCGGTACGCAGGTAGCGCCCAGGTCTTCAATGAATTTTTGTGTGCCGCCGGTGCTGTAAATAGTCACGCCCAGCTGCTGCAATTCTTTAATGATATTTTCCAGTCCGTCTTTATAAAAAACTGAAATGAGTGCTGATTGGATCTTCTTGCTTTGGCTCATAGTTGATAGTTAATGGTTCATAGTTAATGGTTATGAACCCATAGAATGAATAAGTTTTGTGATCATTTTGCTAAGTACCTCTTTTTACCATGGGCCATTAGCAATGAACCATTCACCAAAAATCAAGAATAAATGCTCCTTTTTCGGCAACTGAATGGAGGTGCAAATGTAGTTGTTCACAGTCTTTTTTCCATTTTTCAATTTTCCACAAACTGTTAGAAGCATCCGCTACATATTGATCACAATCAAAAACTGTGGCCAGTTGTGGTATGTATAATTTGGGATTTCGGGAAAGAAGGATCATATCCACGTGGATCTTTTCCTGCCCCGGTTCAAAAACAAGCGGTTGATCTATCAGCAGTATTCTTTTATTACCCAGCTGGTAAAAAGGCGGTTTACTCCAACAGTTCTTTGTTGAATCGGTCCTTTCTTCCAGCTGCAGGGCCACCCTGGCGGGTTTAAGATGAAAATTCTGCAGCATGCCATCTACCAGCAAAGCACTGTCGCCAATAAAGTTGTATTGGTTGGCATTTACAATATCAATAGCCTGGTGCTGCTGTACATTATAAACAATGATCTTGTGCTGGTTTTTTACCTGCCATTTTCCATAAGCTATCACCATGCTGAACGCAAGGGTGCCTGCAAGCGACAATTGGAACATGCGTTTGTTTTTATGTATCAGCCATGTACTGGTTGCAATTACAATTGTATACAACAGTATAGTAGAAAAGATACTGGCAGGTAATTGATCCCACACTGCAAAAGGAAGATGGTTTACGGTAAGGATGATCTCTGTTCATCAGCCCAACCAGCCAGCCCGTTATTTTTCCGGCCCATATACCTACAAAAGGTATCCACGAAAAAGCCACCAAAAATATCTCTGCATATAGAATGATACTGGAAAGCGGTACGGCAACAATATTGGTCAACAAAAACAAATTAGGGAACTGGTGAAAATAATAGATACATACCGGGAACGTGAGTATTTGTGCCGCCAACGAAACTGCCACCAGTTTCCATACAGCATCGATCCATTTATTTTTTATGTAAATAAGGTTGTAGATAGGTTTTTGAAAAATAATGATCCCAACTACTGCCAGGTACGATAACTGGAAACCTACATCCCATAAAAAATAAGGATCGTAGCAAAGCAACGTGAATGCTGAGGCCGCCAGTGAATTATAAATGGATGGTTTTTTAGAAATATTGTTCCCGATAGTAATAAAAGTGAACATTACTGCCGAGCGCAATACCGATGCCGATGCACCTGTAAGCAAGGAGAATAACCAAAGGCAACTTAATATCAATACCACCTGCAATAACTTCGACCTGTTTACTAATGGTATCCTTGCAAATAGCCACACCAGTAATACATAGATCAATCCCAGGTGCATACCTGATATAGCAATAATGTGCACCACGCCGGTATTGCTGTAAGCCTGTACCAGGTCTTTATCCAGGTCGTTGGTATAGCCGATGAGCAATGCTTCGGCAATACCCAGCTCATCTTTACCGGTGTTGATATTTTTGCGCAGGTTGTTTAAAATATTTTCCCTTGCAGCATAAATGAATTGCTTAAATGCGTTGACATTTTTTTGTGGCAGCAATATCCAGTCTTTCTCTTTTAAAAAAGCGTTGTTGAACAATTGCTGAAAAGCCGCATACTGCTCATAATTAAACGCACCGGGATTACCGGAATTTTTTATTGGTTGTAATTTTTTATTCAGCAATACCCGGTCGCCATAATGCAGTTGCTGCGCAGCACTGTCTTTTGAAAAATACAATAATAAATTTCCGGTGCAGGCAATAGTGCTATCTGCGGTTACAAAAGCTTCGGCAACAGCATTGGCTTTATACGATTTCACTTTCTCTACCAGCGGCTCATCAATGCGGGCAATTATATAACCGGAGTCATTGTAATAATTACCATACCAGTTGTTGCTGTGCCGTATATCCTTCTGCCAGGTAATGAACAACCCAAAAGCTATCAGCAACAAATTGATAAGTATGCCCTGTACTGCCTGCAACTTAAAACGAAATGATAAAGGGAGAAATTTGAAAAGTATAATAGCGGCACCAAACCCTGTAACTGCCAATAATATGCTTACGAAAGGTAACTGTGCATACCATTGAATTGTTATACCGGTAACAAAGGGCAGCAGCAATCGTACAAAGGGGGCCGTTTTATAAACGGGTATTCTTAAGGGCTGGGGCATTGCCCAAGGTAATGCTTCCTTTTTTTAAAGATATGGTTGAAAAAAACCGGGCAGCGTTTCTGCGTGCCCGGTACCTTATCTTTTAAAATTTTTATTTGCTTAAGTGCATACTCCTTTCCTTATACAATTGCCTGAAGTAAGGATCACGCAGGTCTTTGATAAAGCGTATCGCTTCGCCGGTGCTTTTCATTTCAGGGCCCAGCTCTTTATTTACACCGGGGAATTTATTGAAAGAGAATACCGGCTCTTTAATAGCAAAACCTGTCAGTTTTTTCTTGAAAGTAAAGTCTTTCAGTTTTGCAATACCGATCATTACCTTGGTAGCTACATTCAGGTAAGGTATCTGGTAGGCTTTTGCAATGAATGGCGTGGTACGGCTCGCCCTAGGGTTGGCTTCTATCACATACACATTACCATCTTTAATGGCAAACTGTATGTTGATCAGCCCTTTTATATTCAGTGAGCGTGCTATTTTTTCCGCATATTCTTCCATAGTATGCACCACCAGCGGTGTAAGGTTGAACTGTGGCAGTACCGCATTGCTGTCACCACTATGTATACCTGCCGGTTCAATATGTTCCATTACACCCATCACATGAAAATCGGTGCCGTCAAAAATGGCATCTATCTCTGCTTCCTGGCAACGGTCCAAAAAGTGATCGATCAGAATTTTATTACCCGGTAAGTGCTTGATCAAACTCAACACGCCTTTTTCCAGGTCTTCGTCGTTGATAACGATACGCATTCTTTGTCCGCCCAGTACATAACTTGGCCTTATCAAAACAGGGTAGCCCACCCTGTTAGCCACTTCAATAGCTTCATCTGTATTGTAAGCCGTGCCATACATCGGGTAAGGAATGTTCAGCTCTTTCAGCATATCGCTGAAGCGGCCGCGGTCTTCGGCAATATCCATGCTGTCGAAGGAAGTACCGATGATCTTGATCCCTTTTTCGTGTAAGCGTTTGGCTAATTTCAAGGCTGTTTGTCCGCCCAACTGTACAATAACCCCTTCCGGTTTCTCGTACTCAATTATTTCCCACAGGTGTTCCCAGAAAACGGGCTCGAAGTATAATTTATCTGCAATATCAAAATCCGTTGAAACTGTTTCAGGGTTACAGTTCACCATAATGGCTTCGTAACCTGATTCTTTAATGGCCAGCAAACCATGCACGCAGCAATAGTCAAACTCAATACCCTGGCCAATACGGTTGGGACCACTACCCAGTACAATGATCTTCTTTTTACCACTCAGTTTGCTTTCGTTGCTGGCAACGCTTGTTTCACCTGCGGCCCTGTTCTCGAATGTGGAATAGAAATAAGGTGTTTTTGCTTCAAACTCTGCAGAGCAGGTATCCACCATTTTAAACACACGGGTAAGGCCCATGGCTTTTCTTCTTTCATAGATCTGTTCTGCATCTTCTTCCTTCATAATGCGTACGATCTGCTCGTCGCTGAAGCCTAACAGTTTTGCTTCTTTCAGCAAAGCATCGGGCAAAGTTTTAAGATCGTATTTCGCAATTTCTTTTTCACAGTCACATATCTTCTGTATCTGGTACACAAACCAGCGATCGATTTTAGTGCTTTCGCAAATGCGTTTTACGCTGGCACCCGCCATCAGTGCGTCTTTGATACGGAAGATCCTGTCCCACTTTGGTATCTTGATGTATTCTATCAATTCATCCGCATGCATCAGGCTTTTGCCATAATAGCCCAAACCTACTGCTTCATTTTCCAGGCTCTGGCAGGCTTTCTGCACCGCTTCGGCAAAGCTTCTGCCGATGCCCATCACCTCACCTACCGATTTCATCTGGAAACCCAATGTATCATCTGCACCTTTGAATTTATCAAAATTCCAGCGTGGTATCTTAACAATAACATAATCCTGCACCGGCTCAAAATAGGCCGAAGTGGACTGTGTGATCTGGTTCTTTAATTCATCCAGGTTATAACCTACCGCCAGTTTAGCGGCTATTTTAGCAATGGGATAACCGGTTGCCTTGCTGGCCAGCGCCGATGAACGGCTTACCCTCGGGTTGATCTCCACCACAATGATCTCTTCTGTTTGCGGGTTCAGTGCAAATTGTACGTTACATCCGCCGGCAAAATTGCCCAGCGCCCTCATCATACGGATGGCTGTGTTACGCATCAGCTGAAATGCAGTATCACTCAGCGTCATGGCCGGTGCTACCGTGATAGAATCACCGGTATGCACACCCATCGGGTCAAAATTTTCCACCGTACAAATGATGGCCACGTTATCCGCAGCATCCCTCAGTAATTCCAGTTCAAATTCCTTCCAGCCCAGTACCGCTTTTTCCACCAGCACTTCATGTACAGGGCTGGCAGTAAGTGCCCTGTTGAGGGCAACATCCAGGTCTTCTTTCTTAAATACAATGCCACCGCCTGTACCGCCCAGCGTAAACGAGGGGCGCAATACCAGCGGAAAGCCTATTTCCTGTGCAAATTCTTTTCCTTCTAAAAATGAGTTGGCAATTTTTGCAGGGCAAACGGGTATGCCCATTTCTATCATCCACAAACGGAATTTTTCCCTGTCCTCGGCCTTATCGATGGCTTTAATGTCTACCCCGATCAATCTTACATTATGTTTTTCCCAAATACCCAGTTCATCTACCTCTTTACAAAGGTTGAGGGCTGTTTGTCCGCCCATGGTGGGCAATACTGCATCAATATTATTTTCTTCCAGTATCTGTTCAATACTTTCCACGGTCAGTGGCAGCAGGTATACTTTATCGGCCATCATGGGATCCGTCATAATAGTGGCCGGGTTGCTGTTGATAAGGATCACTTCTATGCCTTCTTCTCTAAGGCTCCTGGCGGCCTGGGTACCGCTGTAATCAAATTCGCAGGCCTGGCCGATAATGATGGGGCCGCTGCCGATAATAAGTACTGATTTAATGGAATTGTCTTTTGGCATATCTGTATCGCCTCTTTCGGGCGTGCAAAAGTAATTGTAAATGCTGTAAATAAAAAAAGTGTGCAAAATAATAAGCACACTTTGGGGTGTTTAACCGTTGTTTTAAAAGCGAGGGTTATTTCAGGGGCGCATGCCTCCGGCGTTCTGCTGAACATATCAAAGACATGCTGTTACAATTGATTTAAAAATTAGATTTGCACTATAATTGTAGATATGAATTTCAGTAAATCAGTTGCATGCGTGTTGATTTGTTTGGTTTCGGCGTCCGTACATGCACAATCTTTTCCTCCTAAAAAATACCCGCAGCATTATTTTGAATGGCCTGTGGTAATAGCTACCAAGGGTATTGTGGCCAATTTTGGAGAGCTGCGGCCCAATCACTACCACATGGGGCTGGATTGCCGTACCGATCAAAAACAGAACCTGCAGGTGGTGGCATCAGCCGATGGTTATATTGCCAAAGTAAAGATCGAGCCCTTTGGTTTTGGCCGCGCCATCTATATCAATCACCCCAACGGGTTGACCACTTTGTATGCGCACCTCAATAATTTTAATCCTGCCCTGGAAAAATATGTAACCGAACAGCAGTACCGTTTAAAAAGCTGGAAAGTTTTTTTAGATATCCCTGCCGATCTTTTCCCGGTAAAAAAAGGCGATTTTATTGCCTACAGCGGCAGCACCGGCGGCTCGCAGGGCCCGCATGTTCATTTTGAGATAAGGGATACCAGGTCAGATAAAGTACTCAATCCTTCCTTATTCGGTTTTCCGCTGCCGGATAATGTAGCGCCGGATATTTTAAAACTGGCGATGTACGACCGCTGCACCAGCACTTATGAGCAAACAGCTAAAATGTTTGCCGTAAAAAAAGTAAAAGGTGTTTACAGCATATCGCCCAATTCAATAGTTACTAATACAGATCGGGTGAGTTTTGGCATTGCTGCTTTTGACCGTTACAATGCTTCCAACAACCGCAATGGTATTTATGAAGCTGTGATCTATGATAATGAAACACCGGTAAGCGGTTTCCAGATAGACAGTATTTCGTATGACGAGACCCGTTATTTAAATGCACATATCGATTATAAATTAAGAAGCAGCGGCGGACCTTTTATTGAACACTTATCAAGATTGCCCGGCTATACCAAGGGCATTTATAAAGATTTTGCAAGTGATGGTGTTATTTCATTGGAAGATGACAGTGTGCACAATATAAAGATCGTGGTAAAAGACGCTTATGAAAACACTTCGGTGCTGGAATTTAAAGTAAGCCGCAGCCCGGCTTTTGTGGCAAAGCCTAAAGAAAATAATGCGCCCTTTGCAAGAAGCTTTGCGCCCGGTTTCATCAATCTTTTTGAGAACAGCAATATCAGTTTTTACCTGCCGGAAAATGCCTTGTACGACTCCATTCATTTCCAGTACAAAGAAACCCCTGTGCCTGGTGGCTATACCATTTTTCAATTGCATAATACCAGCGTGCCGGTGCACAGTTATTTTACTGTAAAAATAAAAGCTACCTCACCGTTGCCGGATAAGATGGTGCTGCACCGTTTTTATAACAACAAGGATGATTATGCTAAAGCAACAGAAAAAAATGGCTGGTACGAAGGGGCTTCCAGGGATTTTGGCAATTTTCAGCTGATGATCGATACCATACCACCCACTATTACACCAGTTGGTTTTAAAGACGGGATGAATGCAGCTAAACTTACAGCGCTGAAATTTGTTGTACTGGACAACACCGAAGAGATAGAGAATTTTACCGCTACGCTCGATGGCAACTGGCTGCGTTTTACCAATGATAAAGGCAGAACATTTGTTTATATTTTCGACGACAAATGCCAACCCGGCGAGCATGAATTAAAAATTACTGCCACCGACCAGGTGGGGAATATAATGGAGAAGGTTTATCATTTTACCAGATAGTTTATTGGTTAATTGGTTGATCAGTTTATTAGTAAAGCATCTTCCCCCAATTAACCAGTTAACAAATAAACTAATTAACATATAAAGATGACATCAATAACAGAAGGTTCAAAAGCGCCCACATTCAAAGGCAAAGATCAAAACGGTAATACCGTATCACTGGCGGATTTTAAAGGCAAAAAAGTGGTGCTGTATTTTTATCCAGAAGATGATACACCTACCTGCACCGTGCAGGCCTGTAACCTGCGGGATAATTTTGGATTATTGAAGAGCAATGGTATTGTAGTACTGGGTGTAAGCCCTGATGAAGAAAAAAAACACAAAAAGTTTGAGGCAAAATACAACCTGCCTTTTACCTTAATAGCCGACCCCGATCACAGTATCATTGATAAATACGGCGTATGGGGCGAAAAACAATTGTATGGCAGGCATTATATGGGCCTGCACCGCACTACTTTTTTGATAGATGAAAAAGGAATTGTTAAAAAAATATTTTTAAAGCCCCGGAACAAGCAGCATACCGAAGAAATATTAAAAGCATGGCAACTTATTGAGCAGGAGAAGCGTTAACTAAGTAAAGCTTCAAACCTCTGCAAATGAAAAAAACAGCTTTGCTTACTGCAGCCATTGCTGCAGGCATTACAATTTTTACCGCCTGCAGTAAAAGCAAGGATACAACAGGCGGAGGTGGTTCAGGAGGAATAACTTTTTCCTGCAATGGTATCACACCCTCTTTTACTGCCGATGTACAACCTATCCTCAATACCGTTTGTTCTATCAACAGTAATTGCCACGCAAGCGGCAGTACAAACACCGGCGGCCCATTGACCACCTATGCCGAAGTGAATGCCAAAAAAGCCAGCATCAGGGCGCAGATACTGGCGGGCATTATGCCGCAGAGCGGTACTATCACTCAGCCGCAGATCAATGCCTTTATTTGCTGGATCGATAGTGGCGCCCCAAACAACTAAAAATAATTTTGACAGCAACTGAATATCATATCAGGGAAAACTCCTGGCTGGCAAAAGTTGCCGCAAAAAAACTGGGCACCGATAGTGTTGCCATGGTATTGGGCAAAACTATTCACCTGTACAATACCACTAAAGAGGAATTTTTACAGAACAGCAGGTGGGTAAAGCATGAACTTTGCCACGTACAACAATTCAAACAGCATGGGTATGCCGGCTTTATCATTAAATACCTGTGGGAAAGTGTAAAAAAAGGTTACTACAACAATAAGTTTGAAGTGGAGGCCAGGGCTGCGGAAGAATTATAATACCCACTGCACTTCGCCAAATTCAAACTGCCGCTCCATCGTATCTTCTGTAAGTAACTGCCCGTTCGCCGAAACACCTTTTACCGTTGTTTTAAATACCGCATTCGCTTTTTTAAGCTTTACCGTTTGATTTATTTTATACAGGCGGCGGTTGTATTCTTTCAGTATTTTAGTTGCAGCAGTGGCCGAAAATGTATCCACCCGTTCCATCAGGAGCGCATGCAGTTCGGCGGCCAGTTCAATAGCATCATATTCTTTACCGGTTACCTGCTGTAACGAAACAGGGTTGGGCAACGAACCCGGGAAGCTGCTTTGATTAATATTGATGCCAATACCCACCACGGCCCATTTCCACACAGGGCCTTTGTATACCGTTTCAATTAAAATACCTCCTGCCTTTCTGTCACGCCAATACAGGTCGTTAGGCCATTTTATAAAAGTTTCTTTACCGGCATATTTTTTAAAAAAATCGGTCACGGCCAGGGCCACCAGCATGCTCAGGCAGAACTGCTGGTTTATTTTCAGCTTATCGGTGTTTAAAGTAAGGCTCATTGCAATGCTTTGCCCAGGCTGCATTTGCCAGCTTTTGCCCCTTTGCCCCTTGCCTGCAGTTTGCTCGCGGGCAGCAAAGGCCATACCATGCCTTGCCAATCCTTCACGAACCAATGCCATGGCATAATTGTTGGTACTGTCAACACTGTCCAATATTTTGAAAAAACCAGGTTTAGTCATACTAAATCAAATGACAAAGAATTGTTACTTTTGTTATTATTTGCAAGCTACACGCTGATAGGTAAATAACAAAAGTTTAATATTGGCGTTATTGCTGCATTAAATCAAAAATATATTTTCATTTGAACCATCTTAACGTTTTAAATACCCGGAAAAAAACCAGTGTAACAAGGCTTACCCGCAACAGTAAAATTTTCAAAACCATCATTAAGGCGATCCAGGATAAAAAAGGCGAAAATATCATCAGCCTCGACCTCAGGAAAATACCTGAAGCGGTAGCTGATTTTTTCATCATCTGCCAGGCCAACAGTAATACGCAAATAAAAGCCATTGCCGATTTTGTAGAAGAAGAGGTAAAGCAAAAATGCGGTGAGGCAGCCTATAAGCACGAGGGCAGGCAGGCGCAGCAATGGATACTGATAGATTATGTGGACATTGTAGTACATGTAATGCTGCCCGAACCCCGCAAATTTTACCAGCTGGAAGAAATGTGGAGCGATGCGTCAGGTATGGAACACAATGATTAAATTAGCCAGCAAATAGTTCAGCTTAATTAAAACAATAACCACTTACGTTCGTCTACATAGCAAGTAATCAATAGTAAGTTCAAGAATTCAATAACATGGCAAATAATATGAACCAGCAAAATACCAATAAAAAAATGGGACCGGAGAACACTCCGCCAACGGGCGAAGATCCTAAAAAGAAGAGCCGGGTAAATATCTACTGGATATACGGGATCCTGTTTGTGGCCATTGTAGCCTGGAATATGGTACGTGGTGTAAGCGGAGATGGTATAGCTACCGATAAATTAAAGTTTTACGAAATGGTGAAACAGGGCGACGTGGAAAAGATCGTCGTTATATCCAATAAAACCCCTGCACTGGTAAGGATCTTTGTAAAACCAGAAAGCATTGCAGCCAATGAGCCATTCTATAAAACAGTGGCACTGGATGAACCCGCTAAAAAATACGATGCTATAAAAAAAGCAAAAGCGCCCCAGTTATATTTTACCATCGGTGATCCAAAAACTTTTGAAACACTGATGAATGATGAGTTGTACAAAACAAATCCTACTGTAGTAAAAGTGCCCAGCAGTTTTGATACCGAAGGAGAATTGTTCGGGCAGATCATCACCACTTTATTACCAATATTGCTGATAGGCCTGTTGTTTGTACTGATGATGCGTAAAGTAGGCGGACCAGGCGGTGGTGGCGGACCAGGCGGCATCTTCAACATTGGCAAATCAAAAGCCACTTTGTTTGAAAAAGGTACCCGTGTCAACATCAACTTTAATGATGTGGCCGGCCTGGATGAAGCCAAGGTGGAAGTAATGGAGATCGTTGATTTTTTAAAGAATCCTAAAAAATATACTGCCCTCGGTGGTAAGATCCCTAAAGGCGCTTTACTGGTAGGTCCTCCGGGCACCGGTAAAACATTGCTGGCAAAAGCAGTGGCCGGCGAAGCACAGGTACCTTTCTTCAGCTTAAGCGGTAGCGATTTTGTGGAAATGTTTGTGGGTGTGGGTGCCAGCCGTGTAAGGGACCTGTTTAAACAGGCAAGAGAGAAAGCGCCTTGTATCATTTTCATTGATGAAATAGATGCTATTGGCCGTGCAAGGGGTAAAAATGTGATGATGAGCAATGACGAAAGAGAAAACACCCTGAACCAGCTTTTGGTGGAAATGGATGGTTTTGGTACCGACCTGGGTATCATCATTCTTGCAGCCACCAACAGGCCCGATGTACTGGACAGCGCTTTATTGCGCCCGGGCAGGTTCGACAGGCAGATCACCATCGACAGGCCCGACCTGGTGGGAAGGGAAGCTATTTTTAAAGTGCACCTGCAACCAATTAAAATCTCGCAAACACTGGATATTCATAAACTGGCCGAACAGACACCAGGCTTTGCCGGTGCAGATATTGCCAATGTGTGCAACGAAGCTGCACTGATAGCCGCCAGGAAAAATAAAGAGGCGGTGGATATGAGCGACTTCCAGGATGCGATAGACAGGGTGATAGGTGGTTTGGAAAAGAAGAACAAGATCATATCTCCCGAAGAAAAAGAGATCATTGCATACCACGAAGCAGGTCATGCTATCTGTGGCTGGTATCTCGAACATGCGTACCCGTTATTAAAGGTGACCGTGGTACCAAGGGGCAGTGCGGCATTGGGTTATGCACAGTATACGCCTAAAGAGCAGTACCTCTACAATACCGATCAGCTGATGGACCAGATATGTATGACATTGGGTGGAAGGGCCAGCGAAGATATCTTCTTTGGTAAAATAAGCACCGGCGCCAGCAATGATCTGCAGCAGATAACCAAGATCGCTTACAGCATGGTTACCGTGTATGGTATGAACGATAAAGTGGGTAATATCAGCTTTTACGATCCTGCACAGGAAAATTATTTTACCAAACCTTACAGCGAGGAAACCGGTAAAATGATCGACCAGGAAGTACGTAAGCTGATAGATGAAGCGTATGTAAAAACAAAGAACCTGTTGACAGAGAAAAAAGCAGATGTAGAAAAACTGGCGAAAGAATTGCTGAAGAAAGAAGTATTGTTCAAGAGCGATGTGGAAGCCTTGATAGGCAAAAGGCCTTTTGAAGAAAAAAAGCCATTGGACATCACTGAGGAAGAAGCAGCAAGAAATGGCGTGAGTGACAATACCACTACCGGTATAAAAGATATTGATGCGATAAACAACCAGATGTAATATTATGACCGTATCTCCGGCAAAAGAAAATATTTTAAAAAGAATAAGGCAGGCGCTGAGTAATCCGGCGCCTTTGCCGTTTCCGCAAAGCGAGGGCAATAACAGTGTGTTCCCTCCGCCCCCGACGACCTGGAAGTGGTGTTTGCAGGCGAGTTTGTGAACCTGCAGGGCAAGTTTGCATTCTGCATCAACGAGAACGATATGCTGCAGCAGGTGCAAAAACTGATTACCGAAAAAGAATGGACCAAGATCTATTGCAGCGAGGATAAGTGGAATGCTGCATTCAGCAACACCATTAACCTGGCCGGCTGCGATGCTTCTGTAACCGGCTGCGAATTTTTAGTGGCCCGTACCGGTACTATTGTAATGAGCGCAGCTCAGCAAAGCGGCAGAACCACCAGTGTATATGCTCCGGTACATATCTGTATTGCTTATACCAACCAGCTGGTGTACGATATTAAAGATGCATTGCAGCTGATGAAAGAAAAATATGCGGGCAATATACCTTCGCTCATCACTTTTGCCAGTGGCCCCAGCCGTACGGCAGATATTGAAAAAACACTGGTTACAGGCGTACACGGGCCCAAAGAAGTGTATTGCTTTTTGGTGGAAGCGTAATTTTTAACGGCTACCTTTACTGCACAATGAACAACGAAACCCATCACCTGTTTGTATATGGCTCCCTCCGCAGCGGGTTTCAGCATCCTGTTTATCAGTACCTGTCAAAGTATTTTCATTTAATAGGTAATGCTTCTGTGCAAGGTAAATTGTACGATATGGGCGAATACCCGGTTGCGATCGCTGCCGAAGATCATACTATCATTGGCGAATTGTATGGCATTAATAATGCTGCAGAATTCGATTATGCTATTTACCAGCTGGATGATTATGAAGGCCTGAATGTGGAAGCAGGAGAAACGCCCCTCTATAAAAGAGAGCTGGCAACCATACAATGTAACGGAGCAGCATACACGGCCTGGATATACTGGTTCAATGGCAGTGTGGATGGCTTGCCCGAAGTAAGTTCCGGCGATATTTTACAATACATGCAGCAGAAAAATAAACCACAGGCCTGATGCAGATCCCAGCTGATAAAAAGGTCTACTTCCTCTCCGACTTTCACCTCGGTGTTCCTGATGCAAAATCAAGTTTGGATCGGGAGAGAAAGATCGTGCAGTTCCTGGATGATATAAAAAAAGATGCGGCGGAAATATTCATCGTAGGCGACCTTTTTGATTTCTGGTACGAATACAAGCTGGTGGTACCCAAAGGTTATGTACGCATACTGGGCAAGCTGGCCGAAATTACCGACAGTGGTATACCCGTTCATTTTTTTGTGGGTAACCACGATATGTGGATGAAAGATTATTTTCAAAAAGAACTGAACATACCCGTTTACTTTGAGCCAAAACCATTTGAATATAACGGGAAAAAGTTCTTAGTGGGTCATGGTGATGGGCTGGGACCCGGTGATCATGGTTATAAATTCATTAAAAAAATATTCCGTAATAAATTCTGCCAATGGCTGTTTGGTATCGTACCTCCACAGGTAGGCATTGGCACCGCCAATTACTTCAGCCGTAAAAGCCGGGCCAAGGCGGGCAACACGGATGAAAAATTTTTAGGCGAAGAAAAAGAATGGCTGATCATTTACTGCAAAGAAGTTTTACAAAAAGAACACTACGATTTTTTTATTTTTGGTCACCGGCATTTGCCTATAAATTTTAACTTACCCGGAGGCAGCCTTTACATTAATTTAGGCGACTGGATAAAGTACGACAGCTATGCTGTGTTTGATGGCAACAACCTGGAACTGAAATATTATACTCCAACTTCCTAAAGGGGAAAATGGAGAAGACTAAAAAACAGATTTGAAAAGAATAAAGATTCATATCAATCGCCTTAATTTGCTGCATTACAGCCAAGGTAACGCATGCACAAAGCGATTCTTCCTTTGCTTATGTAAAGACCATCAAAGGCAAATTTGTAGATTTTGCCGTGGACAATCTTGATAATGTTTATCTCATTAATGATAATAATCAATTAAAAAAAATAAACGGTAATGGCGATTCGGTAGGCGTGTACAATGATGTAAAACGTTACGGCACACTTTCGTCCATTGACGTTACCAATCCCTTAAAGCTCCTGTTATACTACAAGAATTTTTCAACGCTGGTGGTTTTAGACCGGTTCCTGAATATCCGCAACACCATCAACTTTCGTAAAAAGAATATTTTTTCTGTCAGTACTATTTCTACCTCTTACGATAACAATATCTGGTTATTTGATGAACAGAATTATAAACTGAAAAAGATAGATGAGGATGGCAGCACCCTGTTGGAGACCACCGACTTCAGGATGTTGTTCGACTCGGTGCCGGCGCCGATTCAGATAACCGACAAAGAAAATTTTGTTTACCTCTACGATACCGCCAAAGGGTTTTACATTTTTGATTATTACGGCTCTTTCAAAAACCGCCTGCCTTTTTTAAACTGGACCAATGTTGCCGTATCCGAAAAAAATATGTACGGCTTTACCGACAACAAACTGCTGAGCTACGAACTGAACTCTTTTACATTGAAACAATATCGCCTGCCCGCTTTCTTTAAAGGCTATTCTGCTATTAAAGCCAGTAATGGAAAAGTATATTTGCTTAAAGAGGATGGCATTTATATCTACCTTGTAAAGTGAGTGGTGAGTGGTCAATAGTGAGTGGCAGCTCTTAAGTTTACAAAAGCTTTGTATCTTGCAATCCTAAAATTTCTCACGTCTCACGTTCCGCCATTTTCATTACCCTAATTCACAAAACTCATAACTCATCACTTATAACTCCTGACTTTTTTTCTACCTTTATTGCATGGATTTTTTAGACAAGATCATTTTAGACAATACCATCCGGAGTTATTGCATTGTTGCAGGCACTATTTTAGTGATGCTGCTGTTAAAGCGTTATTTTTCCCGCTACATTGCCGCTGTATTGTACCGCATTTTTCAAAATCTGTGGAAAGGCGTAGCCAAACAAAATTTTATTGACCTGGTGGTGGAGCCGCTGGAATGGCTGCTGGTGCTGCTGATAGCCGTATTCGCCATCGATAAATTAAATTTTCCCGCGGAATGGCAATATAAAATATATGGTCATGCTATTGATGATATACTTACCAGGCTAGGCATTGGCATCATCATCGTTGCTTTTACAAGATTTTTATTACGGGTGATAGATTTTATTGCATTGGTACTGGAACAGAACGCCAGCATTACACCCGATAAAGCACATGATCAACTCGTGATTCTTTTTCCGCGATTTTTTAAAAGTGGTGGTGGGCATCATTGGTTTACTGATGCTGATAAAAGCCTGTTTCAATCAACCCATTGGCAACCTGCTTACCAGTTTAAGTATTGTGGGCGCTGCTGTTGCACTGGCTGCAAAAGAAAGCCTGGAAAATCTCATCGCTTCTTTCATCATATTTTTTGATAAGCCCTTTACAGCAGGCGACACTTTAAAAGTAAATGATGTATCGGGCACCGTAGAAAAAATTGGCTTGCGCAGCACCCGTATACGCACCGGCGATAAAACTTTGGTTACTGTACCCAATAAACAAATGGTGGACAGTATTGTAGACAACTGGAGCATGCGCACCCACCGCCGTGCAGAAATAAAGCTGGAGCTGGCAGCAACCACTTCAGCAGCCGCCATACAAACGGTGATCAACATCATTAAAGAAAAAATGATGGCCGATACAGATCATATCACTTCCTGCACCGTGCATCTTACCGAGATCAATAAGTCGGGCAACATCATCAAGGCAGAATACTTTACGCATCCTGTTACCATGGAAGATTTTGTATCGCTGCGGGAAAATTATTACTTCTTTATAAAAAAAGTACTGGAGGAAAATAAAGTGGCCATGAGCAACAGTTATACGCCGGAGGATTTTATTAGCAAGCCACCCGCTGCTGCAGAATGATCACACAACCCTGTCCCATTTTGCTGCTTCTGCTTTCTTTGCAGCATCATTTCTTTTCAGTTGTTTTTCTATGCCGTCCATATACAGCAGGGTAACCACTATCACCATGTATACCAGTAACACCAGCAACACCAGCGAATAGGTAAGACTGAGTATCATGTATGCTTCCAGTAAAAAAACCAATATACCGCCTATCAAAAGCAATATGGAAGCTGTTGTAGATTTTTTCATGAGTAAAACAAAACCGGTAATGCAGAGAATATATACACCAAACACGATGAAATTTATCCAGTGTTCATTCATCAGTATAAGTTGCTGAATAAGGCAGGCGCCGGAAATCAGTACGCCGAACAGGCCCACATTTTCGCAAAAACTTTCCTGCTTTTTTGTTAGTATATCCATAGGAGTTATAAAGTGTTTAGTATCTCTGCTAATTCTTTATCCCACTTGCCGGTTTTACCATATTCCACTACACGGCCTGCTTCTTTCCCATCCTTCATCACAATAATGGTAGGCACATTCACTATATTGAATGCATCGGCAATGCTGCCCAATGATTTTTTGGCCCGGTTCACCCCAAAAAATGTAATGGCTGTATCGGCAACGCCACCCATTTCCTGCAGCTTGAAGAACTTGGGTATTATGAACTGGGTATCCTCACACCAGGTGCCACCGAATACTACGAATTGCACTTTATTTTTTGTTCTTTCAAATGCATTCAGCGTTGCAGTATCGGGTTTATAATACCCCTGGCTGCTGCCGTACCATTTGTACGATGTATCATTCTGCACCAGGTATTTATTGATGAACCCCCGCATCACATGCTGTTCCGGGTGTTTTTCGTCGCTGCTCAATTCGTACTGGGCCTGCGCATGTACATTGCCGGCTATAATGCTGCAAAACAAAAATGCTGTTATAAATTTCATCCGTTGATAATTATTTTTTTGAAAATAAGGTAAGGTAAATGAAGAAAGAAGGCCTGGTAAGGATCAGAGGTTTGCTTTTAATTCATTTAAAAATCCTTTTAATTTTTTCAGTGATTCTATCATGGCAAATTTTTCGTCTGCCTTTTTATTATTCTTTAAAAATTCCTTGGCGCCTTCAATGGTATATTTTCTTTCCCGCAGTAAATGATAAATGAGTTTTAAATTCTTTACATCTTCCGGCCTGAACAGGCGGTCGCCTTTGCCGTTCTTTTTAGGTTTTAAGATATCAAATTCATTTTCCCAAAAACGCACCAGGCTCTGGTTCACTTTGAACATCTCCGCCACAGTACCAATGGGGTAATACATTTTTTCAAACAACACCTCATCTTCCGGCACTTCAATAAGGTCCACTCCCGCTTCCATATCTTTCAGGCTCATGCGGCCACGGGTGGTTTTTTTATTGGTCTTTTTAGGAATTATTGCAACACTTACTTCACTGATCTCTTCTACTTCGGTAAGATCTATTATGGTGGCACTTGGCTCCATAGTATTTACTGCCGTTACCACAACAGGTTCCATTTCCGGTTCTTTTTCAACCGGTGCTGCATCAAAATCAAAAGCTATCTGGTTAAGTGGCATGCAGTAAAATTAATCAAAACTTTTGGCACTGCCAGTGGCAGCAATTTTAAGCACCCGGTCGTATTGCTCGGCATTCAGATCATTAAAGAAAAAGTATACGGGGTCAACCGGCGAACCATTGATATGTACTTCGTAATGGCAATGCGGCCCTGTACTGGCGCCGGTGCTGCCCACCCATCCTATTACTTCACCACGTTTTACCTTTTGCCCGTCCCGCGCCTTTATACGTACCATGTGCATATACACCGTCTCGTAGCCATAACCATGATTGATCACCACGTGGTTACCCGTACCCGTACCCATACCGGCCGTGGTAACCGTACCATCGCCGGTGGCATAGATAGGTGTGCCTTGTGGTGCCGTAAAATCAAGGCCATTGTGCATTTTAGCAATACCATAAATAGGATGTATACGGTAACCAAAACCACTGGCGATCCTGGTCAGTTCTTTATTGCTAACGGGCTGAATGGCAGGGATGCTGGCCAGCTTATTTTCCTGGTTGTTGATGAGTTTTTCAATTACACCATAGCTTTCAAACTGGTAAGCCACACGTGCCGTAATATTATTGAGTGTTTTGGCAATATCTGTACCCAATTCGTCCTCGTTCTTCAGGTTGATCTTTTCCAGTTCTTTTTTCTGCTCGATCATCTTGGTACGGGCACTGTCGGTTAAAGGCATGGCCTCAAAAATGGAACGGTAAACTTCATTATCCCTTTTTTCCAGTTCGGCCATCTGCAACTGCAGCACTTTTACTTTATCGCCCAGTACAGCGTAATTATCTTTTAAATTATCATATTTCAGCTGCACCATTTTATCGGCAGCTTTGGGAAAGAATTTGGTATATAAACTGATAATGATAAGGCAACTAACGGCCAGCGCAGAAAGGAAACCAAATATCCGCAGCAATTTTACCCGTAAAGGGGTAACCAGCTTCTCGTAGCGGAGCGTATTAGTGTTATAGAAATATTTAATTTTTTTCATACGCCCCTATCCCCAAAAGGAGGACATGTTTGATATGCTGTTTTTCATTGAGGTTATAAGCTTTTAAAACGTCTTTCGCCTCCATCCTATTGCCCAGTTTTGCTTTAAACCGATTTAGTTTGTTTTATATATTTCGATCTTCATTTGGGTCTCCGCATTGGTCTGTCTTCAGGGGGCGGAGGGGGCATCTTTTTTATTACCTTTGCAGCCATTGCACAAAAGTGCACAAATATAGCCCGTTACACAACAAAAATCAACCCAAAATAAATAGATTGGAAAATGATAACAAGTGCTGAGATAAGACAACAGTTCCTCGATTTTTTCGCTTCCAAAGGCCATACCATCGTGCCTTCGGCCCCGATCGTAATAAAAAACGACCCTACCCTCCTGTTCACCAATGCCGGAATGAACCAGTTCAAAGACTATTTTTTAGGCAATAAAACAGCGCCTTATAACAGGGCGGCAGATACCCAGAAATGCCTAAGGGTAAGCGGTAAGCACAACGACCTGGAAGAAGTAGGTGTGGACACCTATCATCACACCATGTTTGAAATGCTGGGCAACTGGAGCTTTGGCGATTATTTTAAAAAGGATGCCATTGCCTGGAGCTGGGAATTACTGACCGAAGTGTACAAGCTGGACAAAGACCGCCTGTATGTGACCATTTTTGAGGGTGATGCAAAAGAAGGTTTACCTAAAGATGAAGAAGCGTATAACGAATGGAAAAAAGTGATCGCCGAAGACCGCATTTTATTGGGCAACAAAAAAGATAATTTCTGGGAAATGGGCGATACCGGCCCCTGCGGACCCTGCACAGAAATACATGTGGACTGCAGAACAGCCGAAGAAAGAAAAGCGGTGGACGGAAAAACACTGGTGAATAATGATCACCCGCAGGTGATTGAGATCTGGAACAATGTATTCATGCAGTTCAACAGGGTATGGTCCGATAAACAGTCGTTTGATGAATGGACCAAAGCAAATCCTGATCCTGACAAAAAAGAAAGAGCGGCAAAGATCACTGAGTTTACAAAACTTGACAAGCTTCCTGCACAACACGTAGATACAGGAATGGGGTTTGAACGCCTGGTAAGGGTTATACAACAAAAAACATCTAACTATGATACGGATGTTTTTACAGGAACTATTGCAGCAACAGAAAAAATAACCGGAAAGAAATACGACTTCAGTGATAGTAAAAAGGCAATTACATTTCGTGTAATTGCTGATCATATACGTGCTATTAGTTTTTGTATTGCTGACGGACAGTTGCCCTCCAACACCGGCGCAGGTTATGTTATTCGCCGTATTCTGCGCCGTGCAGTAAGATATTATTATTCTTATCTTGATTATAAGCAGCCGCTGTTACACCAGTTGTTACCGGTAATTGCAAAGCAGTTTGAAAATGTTTTTCCTGAATTGAACCAGCAACTGGATTTTGTAAGTAAAGTGATCAAGGAAGAGGAAGAAGCTTTTTTAAGAACGCTGGATAAGGGTTTGAAGAATATTGATGAGATCGTGAAACAATCGCAGCAAACAAAAACGATCAGTGGTGTGGCTGCTTTTGAATTGCTGGATACATTTGGTTTTCCGATCGACCTTACCAGGTTGATCGCTGCTGAAAATAATTTATCGGTGGATGAAGATGGTTTTAAAAAGGAAATGGAGCAGCAAAAAAATCGCTCACGTGCTGCTACAGCTTTGGACACTGGAGACTGGACTATAGTAAACGATATCCCCTCTTCAAAATTTGTAGGCTACGATAGCCTGGAAACAAAAAGCAAAGTGGTGAAGTACCGCAAGGTAAGCGGTAAAGGAAAAGAATTGTACCAGATAGTTTTAGATACAACACCCTTCTATGCCGAAAGCGGCGGCCAGGTTGGCGACAATGGTCAATTAATAATTAATAATGAACAATTAATAATTGTTGACACAAAAAAAGAAAACGATCTTATCATTCATTTTGCTGAAAAGATTGCTGCGGATATGAGCGGGGAAATTACTGCTTCGGTGGATGCGGTGAGAAGAAGCCATGTTACCGTACACCACAGCGTTACGCATTTAATGCACGCTGCACTGCGCAACGTATTAGGCACACATGTGGCACAAAAAGGCAGTTTGAACAACGACGAATACCTGCGTTTCGATTTTTCGCATTTTGCAAAAATGACCGATGAAGAAATTGCAGCCGTGGAAAAACTGGTGAATGAAAAGATAAGAGAAAATATTCCGGTTGTAATAAAGGAAATGAAAAAGGATGATGCAGTGGCGTTAGGTGCAATGGCATTGTTTGGCGAAAAATATGGCGATACAGTAAGGGTGGTGATCATGGATCCTGCATATTCTATTGAACTGTGCGGCGGTACACATGTGGGCCATACCGGCGAGCTGGGCCTTTTCAAAATAAAAAGCGAAGGCGCTGTGGCGGCCGGTGTACGCAGGATAGAAGCGGTTTGCGGTCTTGCTGCAGAAATGTATGTAAATAAAATGATGGCGGAACTGAATGCTGTGAAAGCGCATTTAAAAAATCCTGCAGATACCGGTAAAGCCATTGAGAACCTGCAGGGCGAAAATGCTTCTCTTAAAAAACATATTGAAGCATTGGAAGCAAGGCAGTTAGTAATTATAAGAAATGAATTATTACAAAAAGACGAGATCATTAACAACGTAACATTCCTTGGTGCGGTAGTGGAAGTAAGCAGTGCCGATGCGTTAAAGAAATTGTGCTTCGATCTTAAAAATAAATTACACGATCACCTTGCCGTGCTTTGCGCCAATATAGATGGTAAACCATTTGTAGCCGTGGGTATCAGTGATACCGTGGTGGCAGCAAAAAATTTAGACGCCGGCAAGATCATCAAAGAGCATATTGCACCCCTGATAAAAGGCGGCGGTGGTGGACAAAAAACATTGGCTACCGCAGGCGGGCAGGATGTGAGTAATTTAAAAGCGGTGATAGAAAAAGTGAAAGGTTTGTTGTAAAAAAATATTACCCGGTTTAAGCCGGGTATTTTTTTATCTTTATTAAAACGCCTGCAAATGAAATCCCTTTTAATAAGTGTATTAGTACTGCTGCATACTACCGGATCAGCCTGCTTAAATGAAGAACATGTAACCAAAAACGGCAAACGCACTTCCGGCAATTTTACCCTCAGTAATTTAACTTTTTATAAAGGACATGACGTTTCTGCAATTGAAAGCAAATTAAAAACTCTCATGGGTTTGCCGGTTACAACCAAAGATGATGACCGCAGTATTAAAAATGATATTGCGGTACAGTATATAAAACTGGGCAGGTATGAAGAAGCAGAAAAACTATTGCTGGAACTACAGCAACAATATCCTGCCGATTACAGCATCAACGTAAACCTGGGCACGCTGTATGAATTACAGGGAAAGAATAAAGAAGCATTGCAGTTGATCAAAAAATCGGTGAGTATTAATCCTGGTTCTCATGAAGGCAGCGAATGGTTTCATATAAAGATATTAGAATACAAACTGAAGCATATCCCGGAAGATAAGATAGCAGGCCAGAACATTTTGGATATCTACAGCATTAAAAAAAGCGGTGATGAGGTTGCTGATGAAATAAGTTACCAGTTACAGGAACGTATACCCTTTACACCTGCACCCGATATGATAATGGCAAAAGTGTTGCAGGAATTTGCTGATTTTCTTGCTGACAGTGTTTCTATAGAAGGAGCTTACCTGATGTATTCCATAGGAATGGATTACGACAGGAACAACGTGCTGCAACTGGCTGCTAAAAAAGAAGCGCTGATCCCTTACTTTAAAAAATACCATCAAACAGTACCGCAAACCGGTGTTTACTACCTGGATAAAATTTTGCCCGTGAATAACGAAGACAAAATAAAAACTGCGGCTTCTATTTTAAAAGAAGGCTTTAATTATTTCAGCGAACAGGAACAAAAAAGAGAAGAAGAAAGAAAGCGAAAACAGTATATGATTTTCGGTGCTGTTGGATTGCTTGCAGTAGTATTGTTGGGTTTATTTATTTATAAAAGAAGAAAGCAGGATTAATTTACAGAAACAACATGCATATTATTTTTCAAACGCCCCGGCTCCTGCTGCGTCGCTTTACTTTAGATGATGCACCATTGATATTACAACTCAACAGCGATCCAGAAGTATTAAAATACTTACACGAACCCTTGCTTGAAACAGAAGCACAGGCCACCAAAGTATTAAGCGATATCATATTGCCACAATACGAACACAACCTCGGCCGCTGGGCCATACATACCAAACACAACAACGAATTCATTGGCTGGTGTGGCTTAAAATACCGGCCCGAACTGGAGGAGATCGACCTTGGCTACCGCCTTAAAAAAACAGCCTGGGGCCATGGTTATGCACTCGAAGCAGCACAGCACACCATTGATTATGGTTTGAACGAGCTTAATATAAAGACCATCACCGGCCGTGCCCATGTTGACAACACTGCTTCGTTGCAGATACTGCAAAAAACAGGTATGCAGTTCCTCAAAGACGAAACCATCGACAACTGCCCGGTAAAAACCTTCAGCATCAGTAACCCTAAATAAATACACAAGCCTGCGGCTTGGTTTTCAGCCACGGATTACACGAATTTTCACAGATAAAACAAAAAATCCGTGTAAATCTGTGCAATCCGTGGCCACCTTTTGCCGAAGGCAAAAGCCATTTTTCTGCGGCTTCCCCGAAATCTGCGGGCCAACTCCAAAATCCAAAAAAATGTTAAAGCAAAAAATTTATCTGCGAAAGATTTCGTAATACAAAAAATCTCCCTACATTTGACCTACTAAACATTTCGTACATAAATCATAAAGTCATGAAGAAGTTACTATTATTTGCTGCTGTGGTGGGTTTTACAACGCTTAGCTACTCAGCCCAGGCGCAGGATGATGCACCGGAGAAAAAAGAAAAGAAAGAAAAAAAGGAAAAAGCTGAAAAAGCAGAGAAGACCGAAAAGAAAGAAACCCAGGAGATCATTATCCGCAAAAAAGGCGATAAGGATACCAAGATAACCGTGGAGATCAAAGGTGATGATGTGACTATCAACGGCAAACCTATCAGCGAATTCAAAGATGGCGATATCACCATCAATAAAAGGGATATAAAAGTGTGGGACGGCCATAATAACTTCTCTTTCTCTCCGGATAATATGGATATTTATTTTAAAGGCCCTTTAAATGGCAGCTTTAACAGGGGCAGCGGCGCATTTTTAGGCGTAACTACAGAAGCCAACAATGAAGATGATGACAAAAAGATCGCCGGTGCAGTGATCACCGATGTAACCAAGGGTAGCGCAGCAGAAAAAGCCGGCCTTAAAGAAGGCGATGTGATCACAAAGATCAATGATAAAAAAGTGGAAGGCCCCGAATCATTATCGGAAGCAGTTACCTCTTTCAAACCAAAAGATGAAGTGACCGTGTATTATAAAAGAGATGGTAAGGAAAATTCTTCTAAAGCAGTACTGGGCGAAAACAGGTCTGCTATGGCTTATGCCTTCTCTGGTCCTAACGGTAAAGTGCGTTCCTTTACATTACCCCGCACACCAATGGCGCAGGGTGGTATACAAATGCCCAGGACCCAGATTTGGGGGGGCGATGATGCCATGAATTTTGACAACCTTGCTACTATCAACGGCTTTAACATGCACCGCCAGCAAAAGCTGGGCCTGAAGATTCAGGATACCGAAGAAGGCAATGGCGTGAAAGTATTGAGTACTGAAAAAGATTCACCTGCTGAAAAAGCCGGGTTAAAAGAAGGCGATGTAGTAACAGAAATAGGCGGCCAAAAGGTTGCCAATACCGACGAAGCAAGAGACCAGCTGCAGGAAAATGCAGAGAAATCTGCTTACACCATCAAGGCAAAACGCAACGGCAGCGAAATGAGCTTTGATATCAAGATCCCGAAGAAATTAAAAACTGCCAATTTATAAAGCCATCGTTAAACAAAGGTGATTGCTCCCCAACAATTGGGGAGCAATTTTTTTTCCAGCAACCTTCAACTTTTAACTTTCAACTTTTAACTTTCAGCCTACCTTTGCCCCGTGAAAAATTCTGATAAATACCAGGTGGTGATAGGCCTTGAAGTGCACGCCCAGCTTTTAACCAAAAGCAAATTATTCTGCGGCGACAGTGCTGCATTTGGCGGCGACCCCAATACACATATCAGCCCTATTACACTGGCGCATCCCGGCACATTGCCCAAAATGAACCGTAAGGCTATTGAATATGCTACAAGATTGGGCCTTGCCCTGCACTGCGATATTGCACAGCATAATTATTTTGCCCGCAAAAATTATTTTTATCCTGATCTGCCCAAAGGCTACCAGGTTAGTCAGCATACCACACCCATTTGCAGCAATGGTTATGTAACTATTAAAACGGCCGAAGGCACCCGGAATATTTTACTCAACCGTATACATATTGAAGAAGATGCGGGTAAAAGCCTGCACGATGTGGAGGAACATTTTACTTCTATCGACCTGAACCGTGCCGGTGTATGCCTGTTGGAAATTGTAAGCGAACCCAACCTGCACAGCAGCGATGAAGCATTTGCTTATGTTACCGAATTAAGAAAGCTGGTACGCTGGCTGGATATCTGCGATGGTAATATGGAAGAAGGCAGTATGCGTTGCGATGCCAACATTTCCATCCGTTTAAAAGGCGAAACAAAACTGGGCACCCGTGTAGAAGTAAAGAACCTGAACAGCATCCGCAATGTAAAAAAAGCGATAGAGATAGAAGTGGAAAGGCTGATCGCTATTACTGAAAGCGGCAATAAGATAATACAGGAAACCCGCAGCTTTGATGCAGATAACAATACCACTTTTTCATTACGTGCTAAAGAAGAAGCGGATGATTATCGTTATTTTCCTGAACCCGACCTTACCCCATTTCATATTTCGGACGAATTTTTAAAAGAGGTAAAAGAAGCATTGCCTGCTTTGCCCGAAACTTTGGAACAAAAATACCGGGAAGAATTGCAGTTGCCTGCTTATGATGCAGGTGTTATCTGCAGTGATAAAGAAACGGTGCATTATTTTGAAACCCTGGTACAACATACGGCTAATTACAAAGCCGCTGCCAACTGGTTACTGGGTCCTGTAAAAAGTTACCTGAACGATCAACAGGCCGAGATCAAAGATTTTGTTTTACCGGCTGAAAAGATCGCCGCACTCATAAAACTGGTGGATGAAGGAAAACTCAACTTCAGTAATGCTTCCACCAAAGTATTGGCTGCATTGATCGCCGATCCGCAAAAGGATGCTTTGCAAGCGGCTACAGACCTGAACCTGCTGCAGGAAAGCGACAGCGGTTCTGTGGCATCTTGGGTGGATGAAGTGATCGCTAATATGCCCGATAAAGTAAAAGATTATAAAAGCGGTAAAAAAGGATTGATAGGCTTATTTGCCGGCGAAGTAAAAAAACTCAGCAAGGGCAAGGCCGATATGCAGATCGTAAACAAGCTACTAAACGAAAAATTAAACTCCTGATCAATGAAAAAACTATTGTTGGGTATGTCTGTTGTTGCCGTGTTGCTGTCGTGCAACAATTCAAACAGCAAGGGAAGATTTACGGTGAACGGCCAGGTAAAAAACCTGCCCGACCAGAAAGTATACCTGGAAGAATTGTACTTTACCGGGCAGGACCCCGAAGTGATAGATACTGCAGATGTTAAGAACGGTAAATTCGTTGTGTCCGGCAGTGCTGCGGAAAACGGCGTATACAGGTTACGGTTAGATAAGGATGATCATAGTTATATCTTTATCAACGATACCAGCAATCTTACTTTTACAGCTGATATTAAGAACACTGGTTTTAATGGGTATGCTTTTTCCACTGCCACCAATGCTTCACTCAATAATTTTATTGCTGTAAACGACAGTATGATGAAGAAACTGAGGGAAGCCTACACAGCTGTGGACCAGTTAAAGCAGAACGGCGCCAAATCAAGCGATAGTGTGATGATAGTTGCCGAAACCAACTTTAATAACTTAAAAGAAAACTCCTTAAAATTCAACCTTAAATATTCTGATTCGGTAAAGAATCCTGCACTGGCTTTATTTACCGCCATTGCACCGCCTGTGAACCTGGAGCAGATACAATTGCCCCTGCAAAAACTGGCGCAGCGTTTCCCGGGCCATAATGGTATTGTGGCTGTCACCAATTTTGCAAAGAACGAACTGAACAGTAAACAGCAGCAGATGCTGCAGCAGGCGCCACCCAATGCTGCTATCCAGGTGGGCGCCACTGCCCCGGAAATTACCATGAATGATGTGAATGACAAACCATTCTCTTTAAGCCAGCTGCGGGGCAAATATGTGTTGGTAGACTTTTGGGCGAGCTGGTGCCACCCCTGCCGCGAAGAAAATCCTAACGTGGTAGCTGCTTACAATAAATTCAGGAATAAAAACTTTACTGTCCTGGGTGTATCGCTCGACCAGGATAAAGCCAGCTGGTTAAAAGCCATCAGCGACGATGGATTGGCCTGGCAGCATATCAGCGACCTGAAATACTGGAAAAGCGCTGCTGTTCCTTTGTATGGCATCGAAGGCATTCCCTTTAATGTTTTAATAGATCCGCAGGGAAAGATACTGGCCATGTCGCTGAGAGGTAATGAGCTGATGAATAAACTGGAGGAAGTGTTGAAATAAAAGATAACCCTTCTAATAAAAAAAGAGCTGCTAAATAATTAGCAGCTCTTTTAATTATATTCCTTTCGGTATTAGTTGTTCAGTAACAATGTTACAGCCGAACTTGGATAAGTACCTCTTGCAAAGATGGTATAGTTCCTTCCTGGAATAATGCTGGTGGCAGCAGTAGAAGAAACAATGGTACCAACACCGGTTAATTTTAACCTGATAACATAAGTGGTGGCAGCAGAAGTTGCGCTGATAGAGCCTGCTACTTCACTTGATTTGATTGAAGTGAATTTAGACAAAGCAGCAACATCCGGTGTAGCAACAGAACCTAAATAAGGCAGGCCACTGATAGTTACGCTATCCGTAGCTACTGATCCTATACTTCTTACCATCACCAGGTCCATACTTGGGGATTTAGGTGACAGGTTTAAGAAGCGCACATTTGCAGTAGAAACATTATCAGTTGGCACAGTTCTGTCAGATGACAACAGGATGCCTTTGAATTTACCTGATATCAAAGTATCGTACGCAATAAAAGTATATGCTTTACCAACTTCTGTTGTTAAAGTACCGCTATAATATTCTGTAGTGGTAGCAGTAGCATCTTTAACAGAAAGTGTATTGCTTGTAGAACTTGTACCCAGGCCGATATAAGTACCGGTGATGGTTCCGTTGGCAGCAACACTTGCAACCTGGTTTACCTGGGTGCCATTTACAAAAAAGTTCACTGTTTTTGCACTACCGTTTGCATTCGTTAGAGATACCGAGGTTTCTACCGCTCCGGAAGTAACTTCGCTGGCTTCTTTTTTGCAACTGCTGAAAGCAACTATTGCAACGCTTGAAAAAAGGATGATATTCTTGATCATTAGATTTAAAATTTTGGGTGATGATTAATATCCTGGGTTTTGTGCTACAATAGGATTGGTATTCCTTTCCTGTTGAGGAATTGGCCATAAGAAACGATAATCAGAGTAAGGGATAGCAGGAGTACCGGTTGCAGGCACAATACCACCACATACAAAAGATGAAATAACGTTAAAGCCGCTGATCATTTTATCAGGAACACCATTAAAACCAAAAGTAGCATTAGTAGCATAACGGTGAATATCACCCCAACGCTTACCCTCTGCAGCAAATTCTATCCTTCTTTCTTTTAAGATAGCATTGATCAATGCATTCTTAGTAGCGAAAGAAGCAACAGTATAAGCATCAGTCAGTGGTGCTGCCAATGCCCTGTTCCTTACTGTATTTAAAAGATCGATCGACCTGGTGGCAACTGCTACGCTGGCAGCATTCCATGCTTCAGCTTCAGCAAGTGTCAACAACACTTCCGCATAACGGATATAAGGAGTACCATCGCTTTGGTTAACCGGATCTTTATACTTTAAAGTGAATTTATTAGTTGCACCGGTATTATCAGAACCATTGATGTATAAAATGGTCCTTCTTTTATCAGAGCAGGTCCATTCGGGCATATTCCATAATATAGGACTGATAGAACATAATCCCCTGCCACCGGTTGCAGTGCTGCTAACACCAAACATCCTGGCCAAACTTGCGTTGGTGCCCGGGTTATCCAATGCATCGTTCTTGATAGAGAAGATGCTTTCTTCAGAAATATTATTGGTAAAAGCGCCATCAACAGCAGATGTCAGTTTCCAGCCACCGATCGGGCTTACTACGCTGGTCCAGTTCTGAGGATTAATGGTTGTGGTTGGTACCAGTTTATTTCCTTCTGTGATCACACCAGCCCAATCGCCTTTGTGCAATTTAACCCTCATTTTTAATGCAATAGCTGCAGCTTTAGTAGCATAGTAAGTATTATAGCCACCTAAACCAGCTGTACCAGTTTGTAAAAAAGTTTCTGCCTGGTCAAGGTCTGCCAGTATTTTGGTGTAACAAGCAGCTACAGTTTCTCTTGGCAATGTTTTAGCCAGGTCAACTGAAACCTGTGATTCAATCGGGAAATTGCGGTAAGGAATACCTAAAGAAGCACCATTATTATCAGCATAAGGCTTAGCAAAATGCAACAGTAATTCATGATGCGCCATTGCCCTTAAGAAAAGACACTGGCCAATATAATCATTGGCAACACTGCTGGAAAGTACACCAGTTGAACCGGCAGTTGTAAAACCATTGATAGCAATATTAGCTTTGTTGATAAGAGCATAGCACTCTTTCCACATGTTTACGTTGTTAGGTGTAAGCGGCGTACAGGTATTAGCGTAAGTTACTGCATAAAAAGTAGCTACGTTCACCATGTCTTCGCCACGCATTTCTTCCTGCTCTACAGCAGCAGCACCAAAAGGATAACCCCTTACCGAGTTGGCGGTACCATTTAACGGATCATAGATACCGCTTTGTGCAGCATCATAAACACCATTTAATACAAGCAAACACCTGTCTGCAGTAAGAAAAGCAGTATTGCTGGCGATAGAAGTGTACGGCGCCAGGTCAATTTGTTTTGAACAACCCATAAAGAAAAGGGTCATTGCAAGCGTTATTATAAAATATATTCTTTTCATTTTAGATAATTTCTTTGTTACAAATTTTAATTAGATTAAAAAGTCACGTTAACACCTACAGAAACATTCCTTACCTGCGGAGATACCGCGTTGTCCTGTGCATCTTCACTGTAAGCTTCCGGATCTATACCACGGTATTTGGTCCAGGTGTAAATGTTTTGAGCCTGGATGTATAAACGGGCAGCTTTAATTGTAGACTTGGTTAATTCCTGTATTTTTTTACCGCTAAAATCATAGCTCAAAGAAATGTTCTGCAATTTTAAGAAGTTACCATTTTCAACAAACCTTGAAATTGCTTCACCATTCTGGTTAACAATCGCATCCTGGGCATACCATAATTTAGGTACATCAGTTACCTGGCCCGGAGTGGTCCACCTGCTTAACAGCTCTTTACCACCATTGGCAAATTTCTGGTTCAGCAATATTTCCTGGCGGGTGATGTTGATGATCTTATTACCATACTGGTAACGGAACATTACATCCAGTGTTAAAGCTTTATAGCTGAAAGAGTTGATGAAAGCACCATAACCTGTAGGTTGAGAACTTCCCAATATCCTTTTATCCGCAACACTTAAAGTAGTAACCGCACCTAAAGTTGGGTCGCTCATAGAGTTAGCAAAATAATAAGTACCGTTGCTTACGTTACGTTGTACCAGTTGCCTTGCTGCGTTATAATAAACAGGGTTACCGTTACCGCTGTTAACACCGGCAAATTCATATCCAAAGATTGAGCTGATAGGTAAACCAACGCTATCAACATTATAGTTGGTACGTACCAGTGAAGTAGTTGGAACACCACCTACATCAAATAAAGAGATGATCTTGTTGGTAACATGCGTGTAGTTAGCAGTGATACCCCAACGGAAATCTTTTTTCTGGTAAACAGTTGCATCGATTGATATTTCAAAACCTTTGTTTTGAACGCGGCCAATATTCTGGCTGATAGTGTTATTAGGTATACCGGTTGAATAAGGAGTAGGTACATCCAATACCAGTTTATCAAGATCATTTTTAAAATAATCAAAAGTGATATTGGCCTTGCCTTTAAATAAAGAAAGATCAGCACCGAAATCGTATTTTTTACTTTCTTCCCATTGTAATGAAGCATTACCGGCAAGGTTCGGAGCCAGACCACCTGTATTTGCATAAGGGCTGCTGCCATAAGTGCTTAAGTAAGGGAAACCACTTAAGCGGTTACCTACATTAGCATAAGAAGCTCTTAATTTAAGATCAGAAACCACTTTTTCAATACCGGTGCTCTTCCAGAATGCTTCTTCTGATGGCCTCCATCCTATACTTGCACCCGGGAACACACCATATTTATTACCTTTTGCCAATGAAGACTGACCATCCCTGCGGATAGAAGCCTGTACAAAGTATTTTCCTTTGTAATCGTAATTTATCCTTCCGAATAAAGATTCAATAGCAGATTTTGCAAGGCTACCGGCAATACTTGGTGTTGCGATAGTACCGCTGATGATATTTTCTTTAGCATAAAAAAGATCAGAGATACCGGTACCTGAAGCCCTGAAGTACCTTGAAGTAGTTTGCTGTAACTCGTGACCAACAGTTACAAAAACACTGTGATCATGATTAAATGTAGCATTATAGTTCAGGTAGTTCTGAATATTGGTGTTCATGATATTTTGCTGACCCTGGTACAGGTAGCCATTGCCTGAAGCACCATCACCATGGCGTGGATCCCATGCCTGTAAGCTGTTATCAGTATAATAATCTATACCTACCTGGCTACGGAATTTTAATCCTTTTGCCAGCGATACTTCAGCAAAAAGGTTATCCAGTATCCTGTATTGGTCAGAGTTGTATTTATTATTATCCAGTACAAAAGCAATATTGGTATAGTTATCATCAATACCACGCAGGTTAACACCCTGGCCTAAAGAGTTTACAGTAGGAGAAATGTTATAACCTGTAGCATGTGTTGTGCTGTAGATAGGCACATTAGGCAAAGCCCTGATAGCGCCTACAATCGCACCACTCAAACCGTTGGTACTGTTGTTCTGGTCAAAGTCATTCTGGCGGGAAGCAGAAAGGCTGTTGCCCATTTTCAACCACTTATTAGCCTGTACTTCTAAATTTGCCCTCACCCTGTAAGCAGTTGTTTTATTGGTACGAACGATACCATTGTTGTTGGAATAGTTCATACTCATATAATACAATGCCCTGTCCGATCCGCCGCTCAATGAAACAGTATGGCTATTGGCCAGTGCATTATTTACAAAGATGTTATTCTGCCAGTCGGTGTTGGTACCTGCCGGGTCAATCCTTGCAGGTGGTAACTGGCCGGCATTTACAAATTTTTCATTTGCGATGGTAACAAACTGGCTTGCATTCAGCAGGTCAAATTTCTGAACCGGGCTGCTAAAGCCAACAATACCGCTGTAAGCGATGCTGTTCTTACCACGGCTACCTTTTTTAGTGGTGATCATGATAACACCATTTGCACCCCTTGAACCATAAATAGCAGTTGCAGAACCATCTTTTAAAACTTCAATAGAAGCAACATCATCAGGGTTAATATCACCCAATGCGTTGGTATTGGAAATAAGACCCAGATTACCGGTAGAAATAGGAGAACCATCCACTACCACCAATGGAGACCTGTTCTGGTTAAAGGAGTTGGTACCCCTGATGCGGATACGTGCAGGTGCATTTACCTGGCCGCTGCTCACATTTACGTTAACACCAGCCGCACGGCCCGCCAGTTCTTTATCGATAGACGGAGTAACCAATTGTGCAATTTCGCCGGTACCCACTTTAGCAGAAGAGCCTGTGAAGGCTTTACGCTGTTGTACACCATAACCCACCACTACCACTTCTTCCAGTTTTACGTCAGAAGGTGTAAGGCTGATGTTCAAAACACCGCCTCTAACCGGCCTGTTAACCGTTTGGTAGCTCACCAGTGAAAAGATCAGAGTTTTTACTGTAGTAGGTAAAGAAAGACTGTATTTACCGTCTTTATCAGTTTGGGTGGCATACTTGCCATCAACGGAAGCAACCGTTACGCCTTCCAGGGCTACATTTTTGTCGCTGGTAACCTTACCAGAAACAGCAATGTTTTGTGCAGCAGCATTCAGACAAATCAAAAATGCAGCCGACAAGGCTAAGATCAATTTTCTCATTTGCATATTAGTTTTTTAATGTTAATACAAAGATAATTAACAATGTTATAATAATCTAACTGAACGGACAAGTTTATTGCCCATAAAGCTGCTTGAATCCGCCACAGTAGCGGATTATGGTTGATTATTCTACTTAAAAAGAGAAGTTATACTACATTTTTTTACGGGGTGCCATTGCGAGCAGTAATACAGGTAATAGTATAAGATTTGTTAATGTGGCAACAAATAAAGTAATGGAAGTAAGCCAGCCCAGGGCCTTGGTACCACCAAAACCGCTGAAGCAGAAAATAACGAACCCTGCTATCAATACCAGCGAAGTATACACGATACTTAAGCCGGTATTGCGTATGGTGGCGCTTACCGTTTCATTTACGTCGTTATTATACACCGGCAGCTCCTGTTTATAGTTAACTAAAAAGCGGATGGTAATATCAATGGCAATACCCAGCGCCACACTGAACACGAGTACGGTGGATGGCTTTAAAGGCACACCGGCCCAGCCCATCACCCCCGCAGTGATCACCAGCGGAATAAGATTGGGGATAAGCGAACAAACCAGTATACGGGCCGATTTGAACAGGTACAACATACAGCAGGCGATGAGTAAAAAAGCCCAGAAAATACTCTCTTTCAACCCGTTAACTATAAAATGGCTGCCTTCTAAAAAAGTACTGCTGGTTCCGGTCACGGTTACTTTATATACCGGGTTCAGCGTATCTTTTACATCAATACTGTCAATACTGTTCAAAATGCGGTTGGCATTGCGTTTAATAGAATCCACCACGGGCGGCAGGTCGGCCGTACCAATATCCTCCATGCTCATGCTGATGCGCAGGTATTGTTCGGTGGAGTCAACAAAAGAGCCCACTAGCTTGACCGTAGCAGAATCAGCACCCGTCATTTCATTATTTTCTTTGCGCACATCTACCTGGCGCAGTTTATCATGCAGGTCCTTCAGCGGGTTGCCAAAGGCCGGTAAGGTATAGGTAGAGTCGCCCTGGCCCTCGCTCATGGCCTGGTAAGTGAATTTAATACCATCAATAACCGAAAGCGGCTTGGCAAGACTGGCTTGTTTGGCCAAGAACGAATCCTGGAAAAAAGCCAGTTTATTAATATCAACGGTTGATTTAAGAATGCCCTTGGGCTTTTTGGTATCCAGTACCACTTCCAGCGGCATTACACCTTTAAAGTTCTTTTCAAAGAATTTAAGATCGGTGTAGATCTTATCGGTTTTGGGCAGATCGTCAACGATGTAAGCAACGCTCTTGAGTTTAAAAATGCCAACAACAGAAAAAATAAGCACTACTGCAGTAACTGCGTACACAAACTTTTTATGCAGCACCACCCATCGTTCTATTCTTAATAAAAAGGAGGTAAGCCAACGGTTATTCAGGTATTTGGTTTGTGCAGCATTAGGCGCAGGTAAATAACTCAGCGCCGAAGGCAGTAAAATAAAAGAGATAAAAAAGATGACCATAATGCTGATGCCTGCCACCACGCCAAACTCATTTAAAATGGCGCTTTTAGTTAGGGCAAACACAGCAAAGCCAATAGCAGCTGTAATATTGCAGAACAAAGTTACCACACCCATCTTGCTCACCATATCCACCAAGGCATTGGTTTTATCATTATTCTTCAGGTAAGAAGTGTGGTATTTATTGATGAAGTAGATACAGTTGGGAATGCCAATCACCACCACCAGCGGTGGTATCAAAGCAGTTAACAGGCTTATTTTATAACCGCATAGCTGCAAAACACCCAGGCTCCACACCACGCCAAAAAGCACCACCAGCAAAGAAAGTATGGTGGTACTGATGGAGCGGAAGAATATCAATAATATCAACGCACTCAATACCAGCGAACCAATTAAGAAAAAGCCCATTTCTTTTTTGATCCGGTCGCCCACAACGGTTCTTATCAAAGGCAGTCCACTTAAATGTGCTTCAATTTTTGTATTGTTTTCAAAAGCCGTAACCTCTTTGGTAATATCCGCTACTATCTTGGTACGCTTTGCTGAGTTAAGCGCCGCTTTATTGATCCTCACCGCCATCAGGTAAGCATGTTCCTGTGGATTGTATAATTTGTATTTATAAAAAGAAAGGTTCAGGAAAACATTTTTGGCCGAATCCAGTAATCCCTGTTCCACCACCGAATCAGAAAATATCTTTGCAGGCACTAGTTTGCCCGTAGCCGTATCTTTTTGCAGGCCGATCGCTGCGGGAATACTCAGTATCTCTTCCACATACTCCACTTTTTTAAGCGACTTATGTAAGTTGTTGTACGCCGAAAATGTAGCCGGTTTAAAAATATCATCGGTCTTAACACCGATCACCAATACATTACCATCATCGCCAAAACGCTGTTGAAAAGCTTTATAGTCCAGGTACTTGGGGTTATCAGTAGGTATAGCCCTCGCAAATTCGTAGCTCAGTTTTACCTGGCTGGCATAATAGCCCATCACTCCTGTTAAAGCAAATAAAACGATCAAAAGTACCAGCCTGTTCTTAACTACAAAACTTCCTAAGCGTTGCCACATCTCGATTTCAGATTTAATGATTGTTAGATTACGATGTGCAAAGAAAACCAATTTGAACGTAATTGAGGGCCTAAACGGGTGAATGTTTGGTATTTTTGGCAGAAGAATGGGCCACTGTATAAGATTTTCCACAAGTAGCCCGTGGTAATATGACGCACAAAACAAAAGGCATTGTACTACGCACCATCAAGTACGGCGAAACCAGCCTGGTGGTGACCATTTTTACCGAATTGTTCGGGGTGCAGACCTATATGGTAAATGGGGTACGCAGTGCCAAAAAAACAGGCGCCAAAGCCAGTTACCTGCAACCCGCCGCCATACTGGACCTTATTGTATACCACGGCGAGCACAAGCCCATGCAGCGCATCAAAGAATTCAGCTGGGCCTTTCTTTATCAGAATGTGTTAAGCGATGTGATCAAGAACAGTATTGCATCCTACATGGTGGAGCTGTTGTTCAAATGCCTCAAACAACCCGAGACCAATACCGATCTTTTTAATTTTTGTGAAGAAGCGTTGGTGGAGCTGGATAGCTGCAGTAAAAAAGTGGCCGCCAATTTTCCTTTATTCTTTGCCCTGCACCTAACGCATTTTTTTGGATTCCGCATGGAAGATAATTACAGCAGCGGCAATAATTTTATCGATCTGCAGGAAGGCATATTTACAGATCATCAACCGGTGCACCCGCATTTTATACAAGGCGAAAGAGCGCAGCTTACCTCGCAGTTATTAAAAGTAATGCAGCCCCACGAACTGGAAGAGTTCAACCTGAACCATATTACCCGGCGGCAGTTATTGCTGGATTACCAGGATTATTATGCCCTGCACATCCCTGAATTCGGGCAGATGAAAACGTTGATGGTGTTGCACGAGGTGTTGTAGGTCCTCGCCTGTGGCGAAGAGCAGACATTCGCCAAAGGCGAATATTTTTGGCCACGGATTTTTTGATTTCACAATATGCGGATTGAATTAGCAGCATCGCCTAATTGCATTCCATCGGTATGCTTTATTAAAACAATTCCCGGCTGCTTTCCCTTCTCAAAACTACCCAGTACATTATCCATTTGCAAAGCCCTGGCGCCGTTGATGGTGGCCCATTGCAGCAGCATTTCCAAAGGCAGACCAGGAAAATTGGTATGCAGTGTTTTTATTTCTGCCAGAATATCCAGTTGATGATTGGAAGCAAGACTGTCGGTACCCAGCACGATATTGCATTGCTGCTGTACCAGCATGTTTACATCCGGCAGGCTGTTGGTGATGTAGAGATTGGCATTGGGACAAAGGCAAAAAAAAGTTGAAAGTTGAAAGTTGAAAGTTGAAAGTTTTGCAAAGCTGATATCTGCCGCTGTGGTCGTTACATTATGTACATGGATGATGGATTGATCTTTATTCAAGTGTGGGTACCAGCTTTGCAGGCTGCTTTTGCCGGTGGGTGCAAAAAAAGAAATGTCAACACCCAGTTTTTCATACAACCGTAAAAAATCGCCCTGCTTGCTTTTTATAAACTCTTCTTCAGCAACCGTCTCCTGGTTATGAATGGTGACAATATTTTTTTCCGTAGCAGCATTGATCAGCCCAAACAATTCCCCCGACACCGAGTACGGCGCATGCGGGCTTATAGTTGAAAGTTGAACGTTGAACATTGAAAATTGAACATTTTCCTGGAACTCCTTCAATATAGCCTGGGCCTTTTCAAAACGTTCGTTTGCAAGAAGGGGCACAAACCCCGCCACTTCAATAAAATTATGATACAGCAGCCGTTGCAGCTTTTTTTGAGCGATGGTTAAAGTGTTATTGCAGATATCCCCCACTGCCACAATACCGTTGCGTATCATTTCATCTTCGGCGGTAGCAATAGCTGCCAATATCTCTTCCTCAGCAAAATGCCTTTCGGTAATGATCTTAAAAACGAAATCCACCAGGCCGGTATGCTGTGGTATGCGCCCTTTTAAATGTGATAATTCCAGGTGGCAGTGCGCATTGATAAAACCGGGACTGAGTATGCCATCCAGCACTTCAATACCATCACCTGCATCTTCGATGCTTACAATGTTGTCAACTACACCTTTTTCATCGGTTATTAAAACATGGCCTGCCGGCAGCATGGTATGCCCATTGAATATATGCCCGGCTGTAAATTTTCTGTACAAAATGATTGCTTGATAAATTGTAAATTTGCCGGCTGTTATAGCTCCGTGCAAAACAAAATTAAAGTTTGGCAAAGGTATGCAGTTGAAAGAGCCTGTAACAACATTATTCATAAAACACAATAAATTCCCTTCAGGGGATAGGGGTATATGTTAGACAAATTAGATGCTATAAAAGGAAGGTTCGACAACCTGGGCGTATCACTTACCAATCCGGAAATTGTAAGCGATAACAAGCAGTTTGCTGCCATCAGTAAAGAATACCGCAGCCTGGAAAAAATTGTAAAGGCCAGGGATGAATACGTGCGCCTGCTGGAAGATATTGAATTCAATAAAGAAGTATTAAGCAGCGACGATGAAGAAATGCGCAGCCTTGCCAAGCAGGAATTGCCCGAACTGGAAGAAAAGAAAGTGCAGATGGAAGCGGGCCTGCGCCAGATGCTGATACCCAAAGATCCCTTTGATGAAAAGAATGCCATACTGGAGATACGTGCGGGTACCGGCGGTGATGAAGCCTCTTTATTTGCCGGCGACCTGCTGAGGATGTACCTGAAGTATTGCGAAAAGAAAGGCTGGAAGACCGCCCTGCTCAGCGAAAGCGAAGGCACCGTAGGTGGCTATAAAGAAGTACAGATAGAAGTGATAGGCGATGATGTATACGGTACTTTAAAATTTGAAAGTGGTGTGCACCGGGTGCAAAGGGTGCCTGATACCGAAGCCAGCGGCCGTGTACATACCAGCGCCGCAACGGTGGCCGTAATGCCCGAAGCAGAAGAAGTGGATTTTGAACTGAAGGAAAGCGATGTAAAAATGGAAACCGCCCGAAGCGGTGGCGCCGGCGGACAGAATGTAAATAAAGTAGAGACCAAGGTATTCCTTACACATAAGCCAACGGGTATCGTGGTAGTTTGCCAAACCGAACGCAGCCAGCTGGGCAACAGGGAAAAAGCCATGGAAATGCTGCGTACAAAATTATATGAAGCTGAAGTGAAAAAAGCGGAGGAAGCCATTGCGCACGTTCGTAAGAGCCTTGTAAGCACCGGTGACCGTAGTGCCAAGATACGCACTTATAATTTTCCGCAGGGCCGTGTTACCGACCACAGGATAGGATTGACGGTATACAACCTGGATACAGTTTTGAACGGCGAAGTACAGGAATTTATCGATGCACTACAGTTTGCGGAAAATGCCGAAAAACTGGCAACACAGAATTAATGCAGCAGGTTGCAACCATTTTAAGCTTTCTGCTATCTTGCTTGATGAAATTTATCCTTCCACAATTAAACAACTAAATCATGTTAGAAGAACTGTTCAACCTGGTAAAGAACTCAGCAGGTGATGCTGTAGTAAATAATCCTGATGTACCCAATGCCCAGAATAATGAAGTGATAGCAGAAGCCACCAACACAGTTGCGTCGGGCCTGCGCAATATGGTAGCCGGCGGTGGTTTGCAGAATATCCTTTCTTTATTCGGCGGTAATAACAATAATGGTCAGCAAAGCAGCCAAAGCCTTTTAAGCAATCCTATTGTAAATATGATGATAGGACATTTCGCCAGTAAGCTGATGACAAAATTTAACCTGGGTGGTAACCAGGCCAACAGTGTTGCCAGCAGTTTGATACCAAACGTACTCAGCAACCTGATCAGCAATACCAATGATCCCAACAACAGTACATTCAGTATCGAAAAAATACTACACTCTATTACCGGCGGACAAAGCACACAGGTGGCAGAGCAACAGCAGGCAGCAGGTAACAGCGGTTTTAATTTCCAGGATCTTATCGGCCAGTTTACAGGCGGTGGTACCAGTGGTGGAGGCGGATTGATGGATATTGTATCTCAATTGGCAGGTGGCGCTCAAAACCAGCAGCAGCAAAATGGTGGTGGAGGGTTAATGGACCTGATAAAAGGTTTTGTAAAATAGCAAAGATTAAGATATTGTTAAAGCATCGCCCTGTAGCGATGCTTTTTTATTTTGGATTAAACTAAATAAATAACTTTGTGTCTGATATATAAAGAAAGCGTTTTTTACAGCATTGTTAAAACGGATTTCTTAAAAAATAAAAAGTTCTTTTCATCGTTATCAGGTAGTGAGGGTTAAGGGTAAAAAAGGTATTAAGAAACTCTTAACAGTGACAGTAAAACTTTTGGCACCTGATTTGCGTAATTAATAACAGAACACACAAGAACAAAGATATTTTTAAAATTTTCTCATAAGCAGTTAGTTTTGGTAAACGGCCCCTGTTTCTACAGGGGCTTCTCTTTTATAGGTATTTCTCTTTACTATTGGTTAACTGAACACTATCTTTGATTGCGATAACTTTGTACTGCTATGTCACCCGGACAATCCCAAATATTTCAAACCAATAGCCCTTCACGCTGGCGAAGCTTTAAATGGACCTTCAGAATATTGTTGTTCGTTGCGCTTTTCCTTATTGTTGTGGTAACACTTGCCATTATCAATGGCCGTAATCCTTCATTGCCTAACCAGCTAGAGAAAAGTAAATATTTCCAGAACAAGCTTGATCCCAATGCTGGTTTTACACTCAGTACAGAGCAAAATAAAAAGTACAAAGGATTTAAAGACCTTCTGTATAAAAGAAAACAGGATAAAAAAAATAACCACAGTACAGTTGCAGCATCACTGATACGATCTGCATTTTATACGCCGTGGAGCAATACTGCATTACCGGATCTTAAAAAGAATGCGAATAAACTCAATACTATTTATCCTGAATGGTTTTTTATTGATACACTTACTTATACACTGCAAACAAGGATTGACAGCGCTGGCCTGGCAGTAATGAAACAAAACAATCTAAGTATTCAACCCATTTTTGATAATTTCTACACGCACAAAGCCAGCGATGGCAGGGATTCCGGCTATTTTGATCCTAAATTGGCGCATGTGATCTTAAATAATGAGGAAAAAAGAAGACATATTATTCAACAGATTGTAGACACCCTTACACACTACAGCCTGCAGGGTTTAAATGTAGACTTTGAAGAACTGAACGAGCCGGGTAATGAAGCGCTTACTGCCTTTCAACAGGAATTATACAATGCATTGCATCCTAAAGGCATGCTGGTTACTATTGATGTGTCGCCGGACAATGATGATTATGATTATAAAAGCCTGGCTGCTTATAATGATTATGTGATACTGATGGCTTATGACGAGTATAATGATAATACAGGACCAGGCCCCATCAGTTCGCAAAAATGGATAGAGAAACAGCTGGATAAAATAGATGATAAGATCGATGCATCCAAGATCATTTTAGGTGTGGCAGGTTATGCACGGGACTGGATCGATGTAGAAAATGAACAGGGTAAAAGAGAGATACAGGTAGATGATATTACTTACCGCAATGCCATTGACCAGGCAAAGATCGCCAATGCCACTATCAGTTTCAGCAACGATAGTTATAACCTTCATTATACTTATACCGAACAGGAAACCGACAGTTCATCAGAAACAAAACACGATATATGGTTCACCGATGCGGCCACCACGTTCAATATCCTGCGCTTCAGCGACGATTATCAAACAGCAGGCACAGCACTGTGGCATATTGGTGGAGAAGATCCCCGCATCTGGAATTTTTATAACCGCGACCTGAGCCTTGCTTCTTTACAAAGCAACCCCTTCGATTTCAGTTCTATGTTCGAAATACCGATCGACCTGAATGCAAAACCCACTTCAACAGGTGAGGGAGAATTGATCAACGTACTATACTCACCACAGCCCGGCAGTATTAAAATTGAAATTGACAGCAGCGAAATGCTGATAGCAGAACAAACTTACCTGCAGTTGCCTTCCGGTTATGTATACGAAAAATTTGCAGAAGATAAAACACCGATGGGACCGGGTCATAAGATCATTCTTACTTTTGATGATGGCCCCAGTGCAGAATTCACCCCTAAAATTTTAAACATTCTTGAACGGGAAAAAGTACCCGCTACTTTTTTTGTGGTGGGCATCAATGCAGAAAGTAATATACCATTGCTGCAGCGTATTTACAACGACGGATACGAAATAGGCAATCATACATTCACACACGGCAATGTGGCAAAGATGAACCCCGAAAGAGCGGAACTGGAAATGAAGACCACCCGTACTTTGATAGAATGTATCACGGGGCACAGCACTATTTTATTCCGTGCACCATACAATGCGGATAGCGAACCACAGAGCTATGAAGAAATAGAACCGCTGGCACGCAGTAAAAAAGATAATTACATTGCTGTGGGCGAGAGTATCGACCCTAACGACTGGGATGATAAAATGAATGCCGATAGTATTGTAAACCGCACTATAAGATTTGCCGAAGAAAATGATGCTAATATTATTTTACTGCACGATGCCGGTGGCAAAACAAGACAGCCCACAGTAGACGCCCTGCCAAGAATTATTGAATACTTTAAAAAACGCGGCTGTAAGTTTACCACCATTGCCGACCTGATGGGCAAAACAAAGAATGATGTGATGCCCGCTATTAAACACGACTGGAAGAACAGCCTGAACTGGTTTACAGCAAATGCCTATTACTGGATGGGGCATATCCTCTTCGCCCTCTTCATCATCGGCATCTTTCTCTCTGTGGGCAGAATGACCATTATGGCGCTGCTGGCTACCATACAGATGAACAGGGAAAAAAGAAGGGCAAGTCTTACACCACCTGTTGTGCCCACTTCTTTCCCCAAAGTATCCATCATTGTACCGGCTTATAACGAGCAGGTGAATATCGAGCGCACTATCAACAACCTGTTACAACAAACCTATCCCTCTTTACAGATCATTTTTGTGGATGATGGCAGTAAGGATAACACCTTTAAAATTGTAAGCGAGGCTTTTGATGACGTACCTAACGTGCAGGCCCATACGAAACCGAATGGCGGTAAAGCATCTGCATTGAATTATGGCATCAACCTGGCAGACACGGAATTTGTAGTATGTATTGATGCCGATACACAATTAAAGCCCGATGCGGTAATGCAGCTGATGCAGCAATTCACCAGCGAAAAAGTGGGCGCCGTTGCGGGCAATGTAAAAGTGGGCAACGAGATCAATTTGATCACCCGCTGGCAGAGCATTGAATACACCACTTCGCAAAACTTCGACCGCAGGGCTTTCGATCTTCTGAATTGTATTACCGTGGTGCCCGGCGCCATCGGCGCTTTTAGAAGGGATGCCGTTATCAGATCAGGTGGTTTTACCAGCGATACACTGGCCGAAGATTGCGACCTTACCATGCGCCTGCACCGGAACAATTACGAGGTAAGGAACTGCAACGAAGCCCTGTCCTATACCGAGGCGCCCGAAAGTATGAAGCAGTTCATGAAACAACGTTTCCGCTGGAGCTTTGGCGTAATGCAATGCTTCTGGAAACACCGCGATGCGGTATTCAATCCCAAATACAAGAACCTGGGTATGGTGGCATTACCTAATATCCTTGTGTTCCAGATGATACTGCCATTTTTAGCGCCCCTGGCCGACCTGATACTGGTACTGAGCCTGGTGGCAGCGGGTTTTGGCATAGTGCCGGCCAGTTTGAATCATATCATTTTTTATTACCTCATTTTTTCGCTGGTGGATATTGCGGGTGCCGCACTGGCCTTTGCCTTTGAAAAAGAGTCCTATAAAAAACTATTGTGGATGATACCGCAGCGGCTGGTATACCGGCAGCTGATGTACTATATACTCATTAAATCGTTCAATAAGGCTATTAAAGGCGAATTGCAGGGCTGGGGCGTGCTAAAGCGTACGGGTAATGTAAAACAGGTTTCAGCCACTTAAAGTCACGCAGTTTTAATGAACTATCAACCTAAAATAGCGCTCAGTGCTTTACCTTTGCAATCCCCGCCGGAAAGGTTTAAACCAAAGGGGTGAAAAATTTAAATAGTGGCCACAGCAACTTCTGAAAGAAAATTATTTTTTAAGCGGCTCCGTAAAGGAACAGATGCAGAGACCGAACAGGGCGAGATGACCTTTATGGATCACCTGGAGGCATTGCGCTGGCATATCATGCGGTCGGTGATCGTGTGGCTGGCTGCTGCTATCACCATTTTTGTTTTTATCGACTGGATATATGATAACGTGATACTGGCCCCCAGCAGCGAGAATTTTGTTACCTACGGCGCTTTGTGCAGGTTTGGCCACTGGCTGGGTGTGGGCGATAGTTTATGTATGCCGCCGGTAAAGATCAAATTTTTGGTTACCGAAGTCAACGGCACCTTCACATCGGCCATCAATATTGCCATGGTGGGTGGCGTGATAGTTGGTTTCCCTTATATTTTTTACGAACTGTGGCGTTTTATAAAACCGGCCCTTTCTGCCAAAGAAAAAAAATATGCCAGGGGCAGTATCTTCTGGGTATCGCTGTGTTTTTTTGCCGGTGCTGCATTTGGTTATTATTTACTGGCGCCCTTCACTTTTAACTTCCTGGCCACTTTTACATTGGGTAAATCCGGCGCCATACAGTACCAGCCCAGTGTGAATGATTATATTGATAGTCTTACCAACCTGATACTCGGTTGCGGCATCGCTTTCGAATTGCCGATACTGGCTTATGTACTGGCTAAAATAGGGTTGATCACTGCCAGCTTCTTAAAAAAATATTCCAAGTATGCGTTTGTGATCATTTTACTGGTTGCTGCCATCATCACCCCTTCTCCCGACATGACCAGCCAGATCATTGTGGCCCTGCCCTTATTACTGCTGTACTGGATCAGCATCTTGCTGGTATCAAGGGTAGACAAACAAAAAGCAAAAGAAGAAAAAGAATGGAGCTAGCTGTTAATGAATAATGCTTTAATTAATAATGAATAATAAGAGCAGGCTAATAGATTCTTTGCTATTCATTATAGTTGTTAAATTATTCATTCCTTCCGCTGCTGCAAGTGCTATATATGCTAATTTTGCAAGAGCATTATTCATTAGTCATTATTAAATTATTCATTATACCATGTCTCCTTTCAATTTAAAACTCCCCATAGCCATCGGATGCGATCATGCAGGTTTCGACTGCAAGGAAGAGCTGATCTCTTTCCTGGAAGGAGAAGGAATAGCCTTTAAAGATTACGGCACTTTCAGCAAAGATTCTGTTGACTATCCTGATTTTGCACATCCTGTTGCCAGTGCGGTGGAAAAGGGCGAGGCGGCATTTGGCGTATTGCTATGCGGCAGCGCCAATGGTGTGGCCATTACAGCCAATAAGCACCAGGGCATACGGGCAGCCATTTGCTGGGGTGAAGAGTTGGCCGAACTGGCCCGCAAGCACAATGATGCCAATGTGATTTGCATACCAGCCCGATTTGTACGTGATGGTGACGCCGAAAAAATGCTCGACACATTCATGAACACCGCTTTTGAAGGCGGCCGCCATGCCAACAGGGTAGATAAGATCGCCTGCTAATATCTTATTACATTGCCTGCCATTTTCCTGCTATTGAACATAGCGGTTCCTCCTTACGTAAACTCCTTTCCTCGCCTGTAAAATTGAGACCTTTCCCCTCATCCCTACCCCCCGACTTATAACTTTCAACTTATAACTTTTAACTCCTTAACCATTTATCATTTTTTATTTTTCCACGCACACAGTTATCGTATTTTTAAAACTTAAACTTAAATCATGAGAAAATTGTTTTTTTCCTGCGCCGTGCTGTTGAGCATACAGGCGATGGCGCAGACGGATGTTGCGGCGAAATACGCATCGGTTATTACAGGGTCCAATCTTCAGAAACACCTGAGCATAATTGCCAGCGATGAATTTGAAGGCCGTGAGACCGGCACCGAAGGCCAGCGTAAAGCTGCAGCCTATATTGAATCGCAGTTTAAAGCAATGGGTTTAAAGCCTGTACCCGGCCTGAATGGTGGTTACCAGCAGTTTTATCCGCTGTACCAGGACAGTCTTGTTGCCGCTACTTTAAAACTGGATGGCAAAGACGCTGTGTATGGTAAAGATTTTTTAGCCCCGCTCAATACCAACGAAACAGGCAAATTCAAAGGAAAGAAAATTGTATTTGTGGGCTATGGCATTGATGATGAAAAGTACACGGATTATAAAGATGTGAATGTAAAAGGCAAAGTGGTGATCTTCTTTTTGGGAGAGCCTAAGCAGGATGGCAAATACATCATCAGCGGTTCGGCTACCCGTGGCAGTGAGTGGACCTTTCCCGGCATTACTAAAAAACTGGCTGCTGCTGCTGCCAAAGGCGCCATTGGTGCTTTGGTCATCAGCCCCAACCAGGAAAGCTTTAGTCCCCGTGCTGTAGAAAATGGCAAAAAGACCGGCGTATATTTTCCCAGGGCAACCACACCGGGTGCCAAGGCTATTAACTATGCCATGATATCGCACGAATTTGCGAGAAGCATAGTAGGGCAGAGTTTTAATTTTGATTCTTACCTAAAATCTGCCAAAGCAAGCGAGTTGTTACAGATACATTCTTTTGAAACTGGGATTAAAACCGCTTTCAGCTTTGATAAATACCGCACCACCACCAATGCCAGCAATGTACTGGGCATGTTGGAAGGCACAGATAAAAAAGACGAATACGTTTTCCTTACCGGTCACTACGATCACTTAGGCAAACACGATGGTAAAATATATTATGGCGCCGATGATGATGGCAGCGGTACTTGTGCCGTGATACAAATGGCCGAAGCTTTTACAAAAGCAGCAGCCGAAGGTCACCGCCCGAGAAGAAGCATCATCTTTATGACGGTGAGTGGCGAAGAAAAAGGATTATGGGGCAGTGAATATTACAGTGATCATCCATTGGTACCATTGGAAAAAACCAGTGTGGACCTGAATACCGATATGGTGGGCCGCATTGATACCGAACGTAAAACTGCCGACACCATGAATTATGTTTACGTGATCGGTCATGATAAATTGAGCAGCGACCTGCCCATTATAAACGAAGCAGCTAATAATAACTTCACACATCTTACGCTTGATTATAAATTCGATGATCCCAATGATCCTAACCGTATTTATTTCCGCAGCGACCACTACAATTTTGCACGCAAAGGAGTGCCTATTTTATTCTTTTACGATGGTATGCTGAAGGCTGATTATCACAAGCCAACTGATACCGTAGATAAAATAACCTGGGACCTGTACGAAAAACGGGTACGCATGATATTCCACACCGGCTGGTTAATGGCCAACCGTGATGCCATGCTGAAACGGGATACACCCCTGAACATGGGAACAAGATAAAAATACTAACCGCCCTTAACCGGGCGGTTTTTTTATCCGCAATGGTTTATTATATTAGCTTTTAAAACCAACAATATGGAAACAAATCAAGACAATCCGCAGGAAGAAATTAAACCCGACCTGGTAGCTGAATACCACGATGACATACGCCAGATAGAACTGGAAGGGTATGAACTGGGTGTAAAAAAAGCAAGGAATGCACTGTTCTGGACCGCTGGGCTGCTGGTGATATGGCAGATCATTGCCATTGCCAGGGCCGAAGGTGATTTTGATATTGAGCCCATGCTGTACCTGCTGCCCTTTGTAATTGGTTTTGTGATACTGGGTATTTGGACAAAGAAAAAACCTTATACCGCCATCATCATTGGCCTTTGTTTATTTTTGGCGCATTGGCTGCTTGTAATTGTAACCAATGTAATGTATGGCGATGGCCTTAATGTTGCACAGGCTATTTTTGGCGGCATCATTGTACGCATCATTATTTTAGTAAACCTGATACGTCCTTTAAAAGATGCCAAGCAATTACAGGCAGCAAAGGAGGAGAAAGGAGTAATATAAGTTGCCGGCTTTTTCAATAAGATCACGTGTTGGCGTTAAAAATCTACAATCGCCAATCCGAAATCTAAAATTTATTCTGCCGGGCCTTAGTGTTTATTGTTTACTTTAATTGCTTAACTGTTTTATTTTGGATCAAAGATGTCATTTGTGCTATAGCAACTTTGTTCAATTGTATCAATCTCTCATTTTGTGGTAAATTTTGCTGGATAAGCAAAGAATTGATGCTTTCCATATTGCTCAACACTACTAATTGTTCCAGCGTTGCCTCATCCCTGATATTACCATTTTTACCGGGGTTGTTAATCCTCCATTCTTTGGCAGTAATTCCAAAAAGGGCCACATTCAATAGATCCGCTTCATTGGCATAAATAAAGCTCGCCTGTTGCCGGGTAATTTCTTTGGGTATAAGATTTTCCTTAATGGCATCAGTATGTATGTGGTAATTTATTTTCGAAATGGCACGTTGCAGGTTCCATTCCAATCGTAGCCGGTTATTTTCCTCCTCTTTCAGGCGCTGGAATTCTTTGATGATATACAATTTAAACTCAACGGATATCCACGAAGCAAACTCCAGCGCAATATCCTTATGAGCAAAAGTGCCTCCATACCTGCCCGATTTTGAAATAATACCAATAGCATGGGTACTTTCTATCCAGCGTTTGGGTGTCATTACAAAGCTGTTCAAGCCCGCGTGTTTTCTAAACCCGTCGAATTCGACGGGTTTAAAATCAGGATTGTAAATAGTTTCCCAAAAACCCAGTAGTTCAATAGTATTCCTGTTCCGCAGCCAGTTTTTAATAATATCGTCGGTATTTCCTGCGTCTTTATACCGGGCAATATCTGTAAGGGAAATAAAATCCTTTCGATTATCTTCATACAGAATGATGTCTATACCCTGAACATGCATCTTTTTATTTTTTTCCATCATCAAAATATTTATCTGCTTACTTAATTATTACGCTTTAAAATTTGACATACCCGATATTTCCTGCTTGTATACAGGAAGTGATAAGTACTATATTAAAGAGTAGATAATTTTAGCAGGGCGGTTGCATCCTGCTGCAATATTTTGACGCACTAAAAAGAGAAAGGGTCGTTATAAATCAGAACATGCGGGGCTTACCGTACATCTTTATTACCTGGAGTGTTACCGTTTATTTTTCTCTTTATAAAAAACTTCATCAGCTCCGAGACTATAAAAAAAGATACTGCCAATATACCCGCAATAAAAAAAGGTATAAAAAACCCTTTGATGGCGGTTTTAAAAAAGCATAATATAAACAACAGCAAAAAGCAAACTACAGCAGCTATATTGGAACATTTTTGCCAGAAGGGTAAATTGTATTTGTTTTTCATACCTGATAATAATTTACTTCAGTTTCACTTACTACCCGTTTCGTTTACTCTTTTAAGAAGGACCGCTGTTGTTTTAAGATCAGGTACGCCAATTGACACAGATGGAATTACAGTGGCTGTTTCTGAGATAGCAACAAAACATCCGATACTTACATCATTATAAAATAAATTCAACACCTGGCTGGCTTTATCAAAATTCCATTTATATGTTCCGATCAACGTTATTGTTACCCGTTCATGCTCATAATGCATAAAGAATTTCATCCTGCCAGCTTTGCCGGGATTAAAAGTTACAAAATTGCTATTCTTAAAATACTCCTTCATACCCGGTGAATTCAACCTACCGGTAGTTTTGATGATTGTAATGGTATCTGCTTTAAAAAATAAGCTATCTGAATTTTTGGAAGCCCACGCCGTATTCTCGAAATATTTTTTATTAAACCCGACCTGGCCTTTACTGGTAAAACAGTTTAGGGTCAATAACAATAACAGTATAGTTTTCATATTGTGTATGCTTCAAGGTCAAAATTTTATCGTCACTCCGTTTCGGGCATATATTATCCCGTTTTCATTTCATTGCTTTTGCCTCCATCATTTTTCTCTTTATTGCTTCTACTTCAACAGTAGTTAATTTGACCGATAGGTTCTTATCATTCATGCCCGGTGTCAGCAGCTGCAAAAAGTAAAAATTAACAGGCGCTGTTGAGTTTATACAACCACTACGGATATGGATCACCGCATTATCAGCAATATGCTGGTTCAAAATTGTCTTTACCCCGCTATACCCTTTTAAAACCAATATTTCAAAAGCATAAGCCCTTACCACAGCACTTTTATAATTGGTCAGCGCAACCAGCTCATTGTCGGTGGCATTGTTCCATAAGAAAATGAATCTGTCAAACTGTTTGGTCAATGTCGCAGAAAAGCCAACAGGTCCCCGGTCAACAGTTTTGCCCCTGGATACCTGTCTCGCAACTTTTAAAATAGAGTGCCTGGTCTTTGTGCTGTCTTTTTGCGCAACACAAAAGTTATAACAAAAGAAAATTAACGCCGGCAGGATTGTGATATGTTTAACAGGCAGTTTCATGAATAGTGTTAGTGTATTGTATTATTTTTTCGCTGTAGCCGCTGCCCCATATTTTATAGCTGCTTCCAGTACCCCCATGTCAATATCTTTTACTGCTTTAAAACGGATACAGTAACCGGTCACTTTTGCCTTGCCCAGTTTTTTTCCATAGGCTTTGGCCAGGTAGGCCTTATCTTTAATACCGAGTATGTACACAGAAATACCGGTAGCATTGCCGCTGATACCCACCTGGAAAAAATCCCGGGTCTTTCCATCCGCATATTGTATAGTTTGTAATCCATATCCGATAGTAGGATTGGCAACAGTTTTATTCTCACTGTTCTTACCATTATCAAACCATAATTTGCATTTGGGCATTGCTTTCAATGTAAGCTTGTGCAGTGCCTGTAAATCAGCCTGCTTGGCCTCCGGTTGGCTGGCAATATATTCTTTTATCTGTGCCTGTACCGTCATATAAATATCGATTTATGGGTGATTTACGTTTTGTCTTTTCTTTCTTATATACCAGGTAAACAATACAGCAAGTATAAGCGACCCGATAGTATATGCAAGAACGATCATTTTAATTTCTTTTTTCCGGTAATCGCTGTAACCGGCTAAAACTTTACTTCCTTTTTCCACCTGGAACACAAAAGAATTATCATCTGCTGTGCTGAGCCGGTATAGCAAGCTGATGGTATCGCCAACCCGGATATTATCTTCCAGGTATTTACAAACATCACTTCCCCTTTTGATAGCAAAATGCTGATTGGAATTGTCCAGCCTTATAACAAAAACAGTAGCATATTGTCGCGACCTGAAAGTGGCCTCTTCCACCTGGTCGATCGATGCATAAATTACTTTTCCTGTAACCGCTCTTGCATCCGGCAGGTTAACATAAACATCTTTAAATAATCCCCAGGTAGCTCTTGCAATACAAAGCATTGCCAGTAATAAAAGAATAACAACATCAACGGTTCTTAGTTTCATACTTTAAAATATAACTGTACCTGCTGTGTGTTTTGTTGCTATTGAAGATAAGCATTAAAACCGATGAAGCATAGTGTGCCATTTACTCTTAACAGTATAAACACAATAACATACAGCGCAATGATGATGATTTACCAGGTATCACTTTCACAAGTAACCGGGATATATTATCGCTGACCCTTTTACTGCCGTTTTTCCTGGTGGCCTCATTTCCGCATTTCAAACAAAGAGATGAAAGGTCGCTTTTTTATTGCATATACATTATTCCAGTTTGCAAATATGCTGAGCAGTCGTCCTGTTACAGGCAATTATAAACAACAGTATAAGAAACAATCTTTGCATATTATTGCAGTTAAAGTTATCGGCCCACTGTTTTAGATATATTTATTTTAATGACCTGCCCTGAATTTACTATACTGTACTTATACTGTAACAAATGGAAGGATGCGCCGTAGTTATCTGCACTCATCCATACAATTAAGCCGTTCTAAAGGCGACTCATCCCTGTACCCTCCACATTCGCCATTCGACATTCAACATTCCCCTCCCGCTATTTAACTATAAACACATTATCCTCCTTATTCACATCCGGCACATAAGTACTGCCCAATTCCACTTTACTGATAGGGCCGGCAAAAGTAACGGGAACGGTTACACTGGTATTACCCTTTTCCCATACTTCAATACTGCGGTGTACCTTACGGGTGGTACCATCGGCAAAAGTGATGGTAAGATCGATGGGCACTGGCTTGGTTCCTTTGGACTGTATGGTGATCAAGCGGCCGGCCACTTTTGTAATGGCCAGGTCGGGCACTCCATCGTCAAAGAACCAGCGCTTCCAGAACCAGTTAAGGTTTTTACCACAACCCGCATTCATGCTATAGAAAAAATCATACGGAATAGGATGCTTGCCATTCCAGTTGCGGATATAATTGTGCAGCGCTTTAAAGAACAGCTCGTCGCCCAGCATATCTTTTACAAATAAATAACCCATTGCAGGTTTGGGATAGCTGTTGATGAACATGGAAGTACCGAACAGCTGTGTAGTGAGCGTGGTAACAGGTAGGTCCACTTCCGTACCGGCCGATCTTTCCACCGGCACCACACCATATTCATCCACAATAGTACTATCAATCATCGGCGACACCAGCCATTCCCCAATGGTGGCCCAGCCTTCATCCATCCAGCCGTACTTGGTTTCATTAATACCCATATAAAAAGGGAACATGGTATGAAAGATCTCGTGGTCTGTCAACTCAATACTTTCAGCACGGTCATCCAGCGGGTTATCGTTCACCATCATGGGGTATTCCATCTGGTCCAGCCCGTCAAAAACAGTTTCGTGTGGGTAAGGATAGGGCCATTTTGGAAAATTATAGCTCATCGCTTCTACCGTTTTGCGGGCATCTTTCACCACGTTAAAATAATCTTTATGCCTTGGGTTGAAAGCCGCGTCCACCCTGGTTCTGCGGCCGGTGCTTTTATCTACCACCAGGCTGCTGCTCTGCCATAAATAATGATCGCTTAAAGCAAATACCGCATCGGTTACATTCTTTGCTTCAAATATCCAGGTGTTGGAAGAAGTTGACTTCGTGATCTTTCCTTCGGCAATATCTGCACTGTCAATAATGTTCACATAGCCGTCAGCCGTTTCAGCATCGTGTATGCGTTGCAGGTACTTATCATTAAAAATGGCGGCGCTGTTGGTAAGGTTGCCGGTGGCCCAAACGGTATAAGCCGCAGGTACAGTAATAGAAGTGGTGAAATCGCAGAAGTCGTTGTAAAATTCCTGTGTGCCCAGGTAAGGGTTGCGGTTCCAGCCATCAATATCATCGTACACCGCTATCCTTGGAAAAAAATAAGCGATGAAATAAGCGCCTTCTTCAATTTCGCCGGTGCGGATATGGGATCGCTTGTTCAGCGTATAAGAAAAACCGATAGTAAAGTTGATGGTTTGACCCGGTGCCAGTGGTTTTATGTTCACATTCATATTGGTGGCATCAATACGGTAATTTCTTTCGGGTAATGTTACGTCATTGGCTACCATTTTTTCTATGGCAACGCCATCACTTGCATCAGCAGGTTCAATATCCATCAGCCTTGGTGCACCTTTTTTATAAATATTGGGATAGAGTTTAAATACGATCTGCTTTAAAGTATCCTTGCTGTTATTGGTATAGCGGATCGTTTCTGTACCCCGGATCATCCTGGTACCGGGATTAAAATTCACCTCAATATTGTATACCGCATGGTTCTGCCAGTAATTTTTTCCCGGCTTACCATCGACCGATCGGGTGCCTTTATCAAAAGCTTTCTGGATATTTACCGGTACCGGCAAACTGGTTTGCGCCATCAGCAGGCCACTGCAGATACTGCAGGCCGCCACTAAAAACAATTGCTTCATACTAACAAGGTTTATAAAGAATAACTAAAAGTAAGGTAGAAAAAATTTCAGCTATAAAAAAATACACTGATGGTAAAGCGTTTACCTGCCTTGCGGCAGATAGTTTTTGGCCACGGATTACACGAATTAACACGGATAAAACCCAAAAACCACAAAGACATGAAGGCACGAAGGAGCACAAAGATTTTTCGAGTTCCATAACAGGGAACAAATGCTGAGACTACAGTAGTAACAAAAGATAGTAAGGCTTTAATAAAAAAAATATCAGCCTAAATTTTCTTTAGCTAATTCTTTTTAGCCTGTTGCCTTCACCTCCTCCGCCGGTGGGGCGGCGTGGTTGTCTTAGGTGCTACTTTTGCACCTTTCGAAAAAATGCGCAGCAAATTTTTTCGAAAGGTTCAAAAGAGGCACCACGACAACCACTGGTGGCAACTCGAACCAGGGATGCAAGTGTCCTTATTTTTTGTACCAATTTTAAAGAGGACCATATCTATGTACAATTCTTCGCCAAAGATCAGGGAACAAATGCTGAAGCTACAGTAGTATTAAAGCCCAATCAGGGTACCAACCGTCGAAGTGGATGTAATCCTTTGCGGTCCCGCCCCAGGCGGGATTTTTTTGGTTCTTTTTTGGGCAAGCAAAAAAGAACATACTTCGAATATAAAAGAAGCTGCAAATTCACCAAACCATTATAACTAATAACCCCACAAAAAAACCGGCCCATAAAAGCCGGTTCATTTATTTTATACTATTTTAAAAAGAAATAAAAAATTACCAACCCAGTATCCATGCAAAGATCAACGGCGCCACGATCGTAGCATCACTCTCTACAATGAATTTAGGGGTGTGGATATCCAGTTTACCCCAGGTGATCTTTTCATTAGGCACCGCACCGCTGTACGAACCATAAGAAGTAGTGGAATCACTGATCTGGCAGAAATAACTCCAGAAAGGCACATCATGCCATTCCAGGTCCTGGTACATCATTGGTACCACGCAGATAGGGAAATCGCCTGCAATACCACCACCGATCTGGAAAAAGCCCACGCCCTTACCCGATGAATTGTTGCGGTACCAATCTGCCAGCCATACCATGTATTCAATACCACTCTTCATGGTGGTGGCTTTTATCTCGTTCTTAATTACGTAAGATGCAAAAATGTTGCCCATGGTACTGTCTTCCCAGCCCGGCACCACGATAGGAATATTTTTTTGTGCTGCAGCCAGCATCCAGCTGTTCTTCGGGTCAATTTCGTAGTACTGTTCCAATACACCACTCAGCAGCATTTTGTACATGTACTCATGCGGAAAATATCTTTCGCCTTTTGCATCTGCTTCCGCCCATATTTTATGAATATGCTGTTGCAAACGCCTGAAAGCTTCTTCTTCCGGTATGCAGGTATCGGTAACACGATTGTAATGATTTTCAAGCAGGTCCCACTCTTCCTGCGGGCTCAGGTCGCGGTAATTGGGCACCCTTTTATAATGGCTGTGCGCCACCAGGTTCATAATATCCTCTTCCAGGTTGGCGCCCGTGCAGCTGATGATGGAAACCTTGTCCTGGCGGATCATTTCGGCCAGGCTCAGGCCCAGTTCGGCCGTACTCATAGCACCGGCAAGGGTGATCATCATTTTGCCCCCTTCATCCAGGTGGGTCACATATCCTTTGGCAGCATCCATTAAAGCAGCCGCGTTAAAGTGGCGGTAATGGTGCTCAATAAAATCAGAAACAGGTCCTTTGTTCATATCATATAATTAAGGCTGCAAATGTAATTTTTTTTACCAAGATGAACGGGTATTTCTGGCCCTGCCACAGGTTATAAAAAGATGATGTTTTCCACCTGAAAGCTCACATGCTTTAATCTTTGTATATTTATGTATTATTTAATTACCCGGCTGGTAATTAGGTACCCCAAAGAAATTGTACCATGAAGGAGAATAATACCTGGTGGCATGCGGTGTATACCAAACCTAGGTGGGAAAAAAAGGTAGCGGCGCAGCTGGAAGAAAAAGGCATTGAATTTTACTGCCCGCTCAATAAAGTGGTAAAGCAGTGGAGCGACCGGAAGAAGACCGTACTGGAACCCTTATTCAAGTCGTATGTGTTTGTACACGTGCCGGAAGACAAAAAATGGGAGCTGCTCAAGATCAATGGTGTGCTGAATTATGTGACCTGGCTGGGCAAGCCGGCCAGGATCCGCGAAAGCGAGATCGCCACCATCCGTAAATTTTTAAAAGAGTTTGATTCGGTGGAAGTGGTGGAAGGCCTGCTGGAAGTAAATGCCACCGTAAAGATAAAGCAGGGAGTATTGATGAACTACCATGGTATTTTATTGAATATTTCGGGTAACCGTGCCAGTGTTAAAATTGAAAGCATGGGGCTGCAGCTGATAACAGTAATTGATAAGAAAAATCTTGAAAAAGTGGCCGCGGAAAGAATGTAGATCAGGTGCAGCATTCCGGGTTCATTTCATTTTAGCATTACACCATGTTTAATTTTTTTAAGAAGAAAGAGAAAGATATCATACCGGGCCTCCTGCCCTTTTCTACCGATATACATTCCCATATTTTACCGGGCATTGATGATGGTTCGCCCGATATTGATACATCCTTACAATTAGTGCAGGGCTTATACGATCTCGGTATCCGCAGATCAATCGCCACACCGCATATCATCGGCGATATGTACCGCAACAACGCCAGCACCATTTTTGCAGCGCTGGAAAAATTAAAAGAAGCCTGTGCCAATGCAGGTATTCATATCGAATTATCGGCCGCGGCAGAATACATGCTGGATGATTATTTCCTGGAGCTGCTGCGCAACAACGAACCCTTATTGACCATACAGGACAACATTATCCTTACAGAAATTTCCTACACTTCCACTCCCGAAAACCTGGACGAGATACTGAACGGCATTACCGCTGCAGGCTATGTACCCATACTGGCCCACCCGGAACGCTATCATTATTTTCAGCAAAACCTTAGCGGCTACCAGCAGCTGAAGGAAATGGGTTTTATTTTACAGGTAAATATTTTATCGCTGGCCGGTTATTATGGCAAGCGGGCGCAAAAGGCTGCAAGGTTTATTTTAGATAATGACCTGGCACCGCTCGTTGGCACCGACCTGCACCATCACCGGCACCTGGAGGCATTGAGCAATGCCGATAACAGGATACTGTTTCGCGAAGTGCTGGGCGATAAAGTACTGAACGACCTGGACCTGGTTTTAAAAACAGCTTAATAAACTACCGGTATAACAGCAACGGGTACCCGTTATTTGTAATGCCGTTACTATACAACACACCAAAACTTTATGCAGAAAAGCACCTTTAAACTTTTATCCACCTTATTTTTTTTACTGCTGCTTCAATATGGCAATGCCAATACTTATTACATCAGCCCGAACGGTAACGATGACCATGGCAATGGCAGCGCAGGCAGCCCCTGGCGCAGTTTGAACAAAGCAACATCCTCCGTTACCAATGCCGGCGACATCATTCATGTACTGCCCGGGAATTATAACGAGATCGTGCGCTGCAAACTGGCAGCGGGCGTAAGCATAGAAGGCGAAGGAGAAAAATCTGTGATACAATCCAGCCTTACAGAAGAGTTTGTGGCCATCATCATCGCGTTTTCGGACGAAGGCGTGGATGGCAACCAGCATATCAGCAATTTAACACTGGATGGTAATAATGCCACTACATCGTGGGCTATAGAAATAAGGGGCAGAAAGAATATGAGCATACATGATTGCATCATCCGCAATTTCCAGGATCGTGGTGTGGTGTGGACCGGCAGGGAAGACAATGAAGAAGGGCCACCAAAGATATACGCCACCGGCAACAGTTTTTATAACAACACGGTTACCAACTGCGCCAAGTATGATAATTACGGCAGAGGCTGCCTGAACATTGGCGGACAGGAAGGTATGCTGATCTACAACAATAAGATAACGCAAACCGGCAGGGCCCGTGGCGCCAATGGCTGGCCTATCAAATATTACAACGGTGGTTATTTAAGAGGCTGTAAGATCTACAACAATACTATCATTAAAGAAGCCTATGATGGCATTAGCTGGGATTTTGCAATTGAACTCTTCAATGAATCAGGACTGGAGATATACAATAATACGATTGTGGGTGCTATTGATATCAACCACCAGGTAAAGAACGATTACCGGTTCAGCGTTTACATACACGATAATATCATTGGCCCCGCCAGCCTGCAGCCCAGGTTCGAGAACGGCATTACCATGGAGTATGAAAGCGAAAGTGTTATTATTGAACACAATCAAATAAAAAATGTGGCCACGCCCATTTACTTTACTCCACGGGAAGGCTGTATCATCAGCGATATACAGATAAGGAACAATACCTGCGAAAATATTGGTGTGGCAGATAAAAGCCAGCATGGCTATGCCATCAATTTCATCAGTGGCGGGCAGAGCTACTTCATCAATAATTTTGTGGTGGATAACAATAAATTCCTTGCCAGCGAAACTGCCAAACCTTATTATGGTATCGGCTTTGCCGGGGCAACTTTTGCCAATAACATTAAAATACTCAACAACACCCTTAAAAATTTCAGCGTGGCAGCTATTACGGCCAACCCTGCATTTGTAATTGATACTATGCTGGTAGAGGGCAATACATTTTCGGGTAATGGTAATGGTAATAACCCGTTTTTTACCAGGGGCATACCTACCAATTATACATTCCGGAAAAATACCCGCAGCAGTTTTTCCGGCTCCAATGCCTCATTCAATCTTACGCAGCGCATAATACGTCCTGTGTATTACGAAGTGATGAATAGCAGCGTGCTGGATCTTATTGCAATGGCCGCATTGATAGTGGCCTTCTTTCTTTGCAGCAGGGAGAATGTATATTTCTTTCCCCTGTTCATGATATATAAAGCTATCATGCTCTTCATTGGTTTTGACCAGGAGATGAACGGGGCAATTGGTGTAAACCTTTGCTACCTGCTGCTGTGTACCTATGGCTGGAAGCTATGGCTGAAGCGGGACCGCAAAAAACACCGCATTGTACGTGTTACTTCTTCGGCGGGTAAAGACTGGTTGATACAGGCCGCTATCTTTGCCGCATCTTTTGCAATGCTTTTTATACTGATGCAATATTTTAAAAAGAGTTTTGGAGCATTGTCTTATACATGGGCCGGCGCACTGGCCGAAGCCACTTTCTTTACCGGCACCTGGCTTTTGGTAAATAAAAAATTTGAAGCCTGGTACTGGATGATCGCATCAGCCATTATTTCGGCCAGTTTATATTTTATGAATAACTACCTTGTAAATACAGGCTGTTACCTGGTGGTTATTGCAACTGCTGTGATCGGTTTTTATCAATGGAAGAAAAGAAAAAACCACCGCAGAAGGTCTGCAGTGGTTGCCCCGGTTCAATAAACCAGTTATTTAAGTTGTCTTGATGCGGTCTTTTAAATGATCGGCCAGGCGCAGGCTCAATGCCACTACCATAAAAGTAGGATTTACCGCACCGCCTGTAGGAAAACAGGAAGCACCCGCCACATATAGGTTATTGATGCCATGCACTTTGCAATTGGCATCCACTACGCCCTGTTTGGGATCATCGCTCATACGGGTGGTGCCCATGTGGTGCCAGCCACCGCTTACCAATGAAGAAGGTACGCTGGTATCTTTTTCATCCAGCATAAAATCGGGTATCCGTACCCGTCCGATACCGGAAATACCGATCTGCTGTGCAAACAATTCTGTTATCTTGGTTACCGTTACTTTATCCGGTGGCGACATTTCCCAGTTCAGGTTGGCCCTTGGCATACCCAGCGAATCTTTTTCTTCGCTTAGCTGTACCCGTGAGTCGGGGTTGGGCACCTGTTCCATCCTGGTGGTGAGGCCATAAGTTTTATATATTCTCGAGGCCATGAAATGCCTTTCAAAAAATCCTCTCTTATCGGTACTGTTGCGTTTGTTGAACGAGTCAAGGCTGGTACGTGGATCATCTGCCGACCACATTTTTATATTCGACATCCTGTTCTTGGTAAACTCCAGCGGCGTAAGCGAAATGGTGCCGTTCATTATCTTCAGTTCGATCTGTTTTTTTGCAGATACGGCCAGCTCTGCCCTTTCGGTAATACCCTTACCCATTTTATACAGGTCCAGCGTATCGGAATTGGTGAGCCACAGCTCGCCCGATTCTATATGCGGATGCTCCATGAAATACCTTCCTACAATATCGTTATCATTGCCCAGGCCTTTGGGCGCCTGTTTGTTACAGGCCAGCAATATCCTGGAGTTTTGTATGGAGCAGCAGGCCATTACAAAATATTTCGCCTTTACCGTATGCTGTTTGCCGGCGTAGTTCTTTACCACCACTTCTTTTATTTCGCCCACATTTTCGTTGGCCACAATATCCACTACATTGGCGTACGTGTACAGGTGAACGTTAGTTGCACCTACCATGGTATCTTTATACTTGGTACCAAACCGGGTTGGCGGGCTGAACTGCCACATTTTATTCCAGATCACATTCTCATCCAGTGGTAATGACTTTAATGCAGGATTCTTCTGCAACCAGTATTTTACATCCCACTCGCAGGGACCCAGGTCCAGTATAGGATGGGCACGGGGATAGAAGGGTTCAATATCTTTTGGCTTGATGGGCCAGCCGCTGTTGGCCACCCAATCCCGCTTTTCAAAATCCAGTGCATCAAAGGTGGAGCACATACCACCCCAGTGGCCGGTGCTGCCGCCAAAATAGTGCAGCCTGCTGGCCTTCATCGGAAAGTAAGGTTGCCCGGTAAGTTTACCATTGTACAGTTCCTGTACTTTATCATCGTATTCAAAACCGCCGCCTTCCAGCAGTATCACTTTATAAGGGGTATTCATCCATTGCAGCGCTATACTAATGCCCGCAGCGCCCGTACCAACGATACAGATATCGCCTTCTATTACGGAATGATCATCCATTTGCCTTGCATCGATATGCATATTATTACGTGTTGGGTTTTAATGATAAAAGTGCACACTGGCGTGCTTCTGTAACAGCAATGAACCAGCCTTTGATGATGAGGGTATTATTGGCAACAAACTCGTTGTGGATCTTTTGAGTTAAAAGCGCCGCCACAGCATCCGCATCAGAACTGCCTATCTTTTTATTATTGCTGTCGGTAAGCAGCAGGTTTGATAGTTTACTGCGGTCATTCTCCGCAGGCACCATTTCGCGGTATTTGGCGCCAATGGCACGCAGTTCTGATTCATTACAGAAACTGGCGAGCATATCAGAAAATACCAGTGGATCTTTTCTTGTATAGCGTTTCTTAAAATAATAAGCAACAGGCAGGCCTATTGCTACTACAGCAGCGGAAATAATAAAGTTTCTTCTTTTCATATCACCATCAGGGCACTTAAAGAGAAAAAAGGTTTATGGTTTGGGTTTAAACATAATAAATATAGTAATAACTCATTCACCGATATAATATTGTTGATTTATTTTTTTAATGTAGAATTTATACTATTTATTAGGAAAAATTATATATTTTATTTTTTCGCCCCTTACTTAGATTTTTTTGTGAAAACACAATTACTAATTGCATTAATTATCAACTCAAAAGCCTTGTTTTTTTGAAAAAATACACTCAAATCTAAAAAAACTAGCAGTTTTTGCATCATTTTTTTAGCATGAAAATCACAACATGCTGATATTTAATAATATTTATAAAATGCCCGCCAGCACTGTATTTTTTTTGTTAAAAAATGCCAACATGTTATAAACATGGTGTTGAAAAATAAAAACTAGCATAGTATTTGTTAAACGCTGAATTAAAATCTAATATTCCTAATTTGAGCAATCAATATATACCCAAAGATTTCTATGAACAATAAAGACTACTGCTTAGTCGTTACAGAAACGATAGAAGCAATTTTATATCCAATAACATCTTATCAAAAATCCTATGAAACTAATCTTACTAGCCTTTAGCTTCTTATTGGCTGTTACCACAAACGCAACGACGTATTATATCAGTCCGAGTGGCAATGACGCCACCGGTACCGGTACTATTACAAATCCCTGGAAAACATTGTACAAAGCCTGCAATACGGTTACCGGTGTAGGCAATATCATCCATGTTACTGCGGGTACCTATAACGAAACACAGCGTTGTAATCTTGCTGTAGGTGTAAGCATTGAAGGTGAAGGCACCGGTTCTTACATTACTTCAACAGCTATCAACACCGAGTTTGCCGAAGTACTTTCCCTGTATTCAGCTGCAGAAGGTACGGATGGTAACCAGCAGATCAGCAACCTGAAATTTGACGGGCAGATGATCACCTACCAGGGCATCAAAGTGATAGGCCGTAAGAACGTAGCTATCCATGACTGTTATATCACCAACTATATCAACCGCGGTATCATCTTCAGCGGACGTACGGATAACACCAACAATCCTCCAACAGTGTATGCAACCGGCAACAGTTTTTATAACAATACGGTTATCAACTGTGCAGAGTATGATCACAGCAGGGATTATGGTGCAGGTTGCCTAAACATTGGCGGACAGATGGGTATACAGATCTATAACAACACCATTACACAGAACAGCAGGCCCGAAGGCTACAACGGCTGGCCTATTAAAGGTTACCTGAATGGCTTTATCCGTGGCGGAAGGATCTACAATAATATATTGACCAAAAAACCACTGGCCAACGGCAATGGTGGTTATAACTGGGATTTTTGTATTGAACTGTTTGATGAAAGCGGTTTGGAAATTGATCACAATACCATCCGTGATGGTGGTATCGATTGTAACCACCAGCGCAAAGGCAACTATGCTTACAGCGTATGGATACATGATAACGACCTGCAGCTGAACAACCTTTCCGGTTTTGGTGAAAGCGCTGTTACACTGGAGTTTCATACTGAATATGCGATCGTTGAAAATAATACCATGACCAATTACAGGAATGGTATCATCTTTACGCCACGCCCTAATGATACCGTTAAAAATGTTACCATCCAGAAAAACCTGATGAGCAATATCAACGGTGGTTATTTTATTACCATGAGCAATGGTGATGCAGGCCTGGTGTTCGACAGCATCAAGATACTGAACAATACCATGGTGGGTAATTTGCTGAACAAACCCAACTTTGGTGTTGACTTTCCTTATACTTCCAGCGGTTCTTTCAGTCATTTTGATTTTAAGAACAATAATGAAGGTAATGCCAACAACATGCTGCGCCATGGCGGTTCAGTAGGTTTAAATGGTTTGGCAGTTACCAATAATAACTTTTACGGGTATACGCTGATCACCAATTTTGTGGGTACGCAGCCTTCGGCTTATACCTACAGCAGCAACCTTACCGTTACACCGCTGTATGCATTGTTGTACACACTGCTTTTAGGTTCGCCTTTGATCGATGCCGGTGTAAATGTGGGACTGCCTTTTAACGGCAACAATCCTGATATTGGTTATGCTGAAACCGGCGCTTCCGGTAATATTGCGCCTACTGCCAATGCAGGTGCAGATCAAACCATTACTTTACCTACCAGTACTGTAAGCCTTAGCGGTAGCGGTACTGACCCTGATGGAACTATTGCATCTTATACCTGGACCAAAATATCCGGGCCAACTGCAGGTACTATTACCAACTCTGCACTGGCAGCCACTACGGTTACCGGTTTGGTGCAGGGTGTATATAAATTTGAATTAAAGGTTACGGATAATAATAATGCTGTAGGAAGGGATACTATGCAGGTAACTGTAAATCCTGACCCAAACGTGCCCCCCACCGCTAATGCGGGACCGGACCAGGCCATTACCTTACCAACTAATAGTGTAAGCCTTAGCGGTAGTGGTACTGACCCTGATGGTACAGTTGTTTCTTATGCCTGGACAAAAGTATCAGGTCCAACTGCAGGCACTATCACCAATGCAGCAGCGGCTGCCACCACTGTAACAGGTATGGTACAGGGTACTTATAAATTTGAATTGAAAGTTACTGATAACGGTGGTGCTGTGGGAAGGGATACCATGCAGGTGATTGTTAACGCTGCGCCAAACGTAGCCCCTACTGCCAATGCAGGTCCTGATCAAACCATTACTTTACCTACCAGCACTGTAAGCCTTAGCGGTAGCGGTAACGATCCTGATGGCACCATCGCTGCTTATGCATGGACCAAGATATCAGGCCCAACAGCTGGTACTATCACCAATGCAGCTGCGGCTGCCACCACTGTAACAGGTTTAGTACAGGGTGTATATAAATTTGAATTAAAAGTTACTGATAACAGCGGTGCTGTAGGAAGGGATACCATGCAGGTAACTGTAAATCCCGATCCGAATATTGCGCCTACTGCCAATGCAGGTCCTGATCAAGCGATTACTTTACCCACAAATAGTGTAAGCCTTAGCGGTAGTGGTAATGATCCGGATGGCACGATTGTTTCTTACGCCTGGACAAAGATATCAGGCCCAACTGCAGGTACTATTACCAATGCTGCAGCTGCTGCCACTACTGTAACCGGTATGGCGCAGGGTACTTATAAATTTGAACTGAAAGTTACTGATAACAGCGGCGCTGTGGGAAGGGATACGATGCAGGTGATTGTTAACCCTGCTCCTAACGTAGCGCCTACTGCCAATGCAGGTGCCGACCAGGTGATCACTTTACCTACCAATAGTGTAAGCCTTAGCGGTAGTGGTAATGATCCTGATGGTACGATTGTTTCTTACGCCTGGACAAAAATATCTGGTCCAACAGCTGGTACTATCACCAATGCAACAGCTGCTGCTACCACTGCAACCGGGCTGGTACAGGGTGTTTATAAATTTGAATTGAAAGTTACTGATAACGGTGGCTTGACCGCTACTGATACCATGCAGGTTACTGTTAACCCGGCTCCGAATGTTCCGCCTGTTGCCAATGCAGGCAACGATATTACCATCACCCTGCCTACCAACTCAGTTACGCTGAATGGTAGCGGTACAGATGCTGACGGTACTATCACCGGTTATTTGTGGACCAAGATCTCCGGACCTGCCGGCGGTACTATCAGCAATGCAACTGCTGCAAGTACAACCGTTACCGGTTTAACACAAGGTGTGTACAGTTTTGTTTTAAGAGTTACTGATAACAGCGGTGCTACCGATACTGATACCATGCAGGTAACTGTAAATCCTGCTCCGAATATTCCGCCTGTTGCCAATGCAGGTACGGATATCTCTATCACACTGCCTACCAACTCTGCCACACTGAATGGTAGTGGTACAGATGCTGACGGAACTGTTGTAGCTTATTTATGGACAAAAATATCCGGCCCTGCTGGTGCACCTGTTATTACCAATCCTAACAGTGCGGTTACCACTGCTACCGGTTTTACAGCGGGTATCTACAAATTTGAATTAAAAGTTACTGATAATAATGGTGCTACTGATGTGGATACGGTACAGGTAGTGGTATTTGCACCAAATATTCCGCCTACTGCCAATGCAGGTTTGGATCAGTCGATCACTTTGCCTACCAACTTTACTACGCTTTCGGGCAGTGGTAATGATGTGGATGGAACTATCATTGCTTACAGCTGGATCAAAGTTTCCGGCCCGGCCAACTCTGGTACTATCAGCAACCCTGCTGCAGCAGTAACCAACGTAACCGGTTACACCGTTGCCGGTGTATATGTATACCAGTTAAGGGTAACCGATAATAACGGCGCTACTGCTACCGACCTGGTACAGGTAACTGTTAACCCTGAAAACATTCCGCCGGTGGCCAATGCAGGTCCTGACCAATTCGCTACTTTGCCAAACAGCACTGTTACATTGAATGGTAGCGGAACGGATGTGGATGGTACCGTGGTGAGTTACAAATGGAGGCAGATATCTGGCCCTGCAGATAAACTTACTTCACCCAACAGCGCAGTAACTGTTTTAAGCAACCTGATCTTAGGCTCTTATAAACTGGAACTGACCGTGACGGACAACAAGGGTGCAACAGGTAAAGACACTGTGAATGTAACGGTGGACATGGTGGTTGCTCCTGATCAGAATGCGGTGAAAGTTTATCCAAACCCTGTTGTGAGCAATACTACCCTGGACATCAAATCAACCACTTTTAATACTGCAGTTTTAGCAACTATTACTGATATGAATGGCAAAATGGTTTACCAGAAAAAACTGGTACCGGGCGCTTACACCATTAAAGAAAACCTGAACCTGGGCAATCTTTCAAAAGGCACTTACTTTGTAACGGTGTACTTTAACAGCCAGGTTAAACAAACAGTCAAGATAGAGAAACAATAAAAGATCTCTTTAAATAATTAAAACAGCGGAAGAATTCTTCCGCTGTTTTTTTATGCTGTTACCGGTATTATACAATATTTAACAAGCCGGATTTGGAAACCGCCCCGGTGCACTGATATATTTACTGTATCAATTAATTTTTTAACCAAAAACTTTATGGACCCTGACGCTGAAGCTGAGCAAGCCGCTTCACAAATTTTAAGAACCACTTTTATTACTGTTGTTTTTACCGCCTGCAATTATTACAAAACCGAAACAACAGCCTCCGTATCCACTATCCAGTTTTCTTTACCCGACTCTACCAACAAAACTCAAGTAGTAACAACGTCTTTACCCAAAAAGAAAAGTAAAACCATTTACCTCACTTTTGATGATGGCCCCAACAAAGGCACCCGTAAGATGATGCATATTGTTGAGGAAGAACAGGTACCTGTTACCCTTTTTATTGTTGGCCAGCATGTGTATGGCAGCAAAGAACAAACCGCTACTTTCGACAGCCTGGTGGCGTGCCGGTATTTTGAAATTGCCAACCACAGTTTTACCCATGCTTTTGAGAACAAGTTTGCAAAGTTCTATACAGTGCCCGACAGCGCTTTGAAAGACTTTGTACGTTGCGCCGACAGTTTACATTTAACGGCCAATATCATCCGCACACCGGGAAGGAATATCTGGCGCACGGCAAACATTACCAGCACCGATATTACGCAAAGCAAACCGGCGGCAGATAGTTTGCACAAAGCCGGTTTTACCGAAGTGGGCTGGGACCTGGAATGGCATTACAATCCATCGCTTACCTTGATGAACAACAGCGATGAAATGCTGCAGCAGGTAGACAGTATGTTCACACATGCCAAAACAAAAACCCCGGGCCACCTGGTGATACTGGCACACGACCAGGTATATGCCGATGCTACAGACTCTTGTGAATTGCATGAATTCATTAAAAAGCTGAAAGCGAAGAACGAGTACAATTTTGAGATGGTGAGCAAGTACCCGGGATTGAAGACTGAGTAACCTGGGTCGAGACGCTCCTAGCGACCTGAACCATAGAGCGTGAGACATGAGTAGTCAGTGGTGAGTGGTGAGTATTTTAGCGAAGATGGTTCAGGCGGAATTGCTATGAAATCTGGGGCAAATTGATTAATTTTACTATCTAAATTTTACAACTATGGCTTTATTTGAATCCGGTAATCCTGCCTTATCAGAAAAGAGGTTCAGGGATACAGTTTTAGATGATGTGGTAACACACGAAAATGCAATGACCGTAAAAGGTACTTTGCAGAAGTTTGGTTTTTTAATGATCATGGTACTGGGTACTTCTTTTTATTCCTGGAAAGAGTTTGCAGAAGGAGGAAGTGTAATGCCGTTGATACTGACCGGTGCAATTGGCGGTTTGATCGTGGCGTTGGTAGTTTCTTTTAAAAAAGAATGGAGTCCTTACCTGGCCCCTGCTTATGCTTTATTTGAAGGTTTGTTTGTTGGTGCAATATCTGCTTATTACAGTGCAGCTTTTGCAGCAAAGGCGCCGAATATTATCATTAATGCTGTAGGCTTGACACTTGGTACTGCTGTAGCAATGTATTTGCTGTATAGTTTTAGAGTGATAAAGGCCACTGAAAAATTCAAATCTGTTATCATCACTGCAACCATGGGTATCGCTATTTTTTACCTGATCGTTTGGGTGATGCGGATGTTTGGTTTTGATAACATGACCTTCCTGCATGAAGGAAGCGCTTTGGGTATTGGCTTTTCATTATTCGTAGTAGCTATTGCTGCACTCAATCTTATTTTAGATTTTGATATGATTGAGCAAGGTGCTGCAATGGGTGCTCCAAAGTACATGGAATGGTACGGCGCATTCGGTTTACTCGTTACTATTGTTTGGTTGTATTTAGAGATACTGCGTTTGCTGAGCAAGCTTAACAGCAGGAACTAAACGTACAATAAAGAATAATAAAAAAGAGGTTCATTGCTGAACCTCTTTTTTATTGCAATGTTTCGATCAATGCTTTTACTTTTTGTTGTATCAGATCCCTTACTTCATTGAATGCTGCCGGTTCCATGTTTTTGGGGTCGGGTATCTGCCAGTCGATGAATTGCCTGGCAGGCATCCAGGGGCAGGCATCGCCGCAGCCCATCGTTACTACTGCATCAAAGGGTGCAAATGCTTTTACTTCGTCCAGGCTTTTGCTTTCATGTTGAGAAAGATCATAGCCCAGCTCCTTCATTGCAGCAATGGCCTTTGGATTCACAATACCGCTGGGTTTGCTGCCGGCGCTGTATGCTTCCACATTTTCGCCACCAGCCATTTTTGCAAATGCCTGGCTCATTTGAGAACGGTTGCTGTTTTCGATACAGACAAACAATAATTTTATTTTTTTCATACTCCTGTTATGGTGCTTCTTCTTTCTAATAATAAAGTATCCCGCCAAATGCCGTTCATCTTTCCGATCTTTTCTCTTCGGCCGATAATTCTAAAACCACAGTCCTCATGGACCTTTATGCTGCCGGTATTTTCTGGAAAGATGCCCGCCTGCAAGGTCCAGAAATTATTTTTTTCGCTCCCGGTTATCAATGCTTCCAATAATTTTTTACCAATACCTTTTCCTCTTTCAGCTGTAGCCACGTATACACTTACTTCTCCTACTCCTGCATATACACAGCGGCCGCTCACAGGTGTAAGTGCTGCCCAGCCCAATACTTCGTCATTTTCAACTGCTACCAATCTCGGCGTTCTTACATGCCCTTCGTCCCATTCTGTCCATTCCGGTGCAGCTGTTTGAAATGTAGCGTTGCCGGTGGCAATTCCTTCTTCATAGATCTTTTTAACAGCAGGCCAATGTGTTGCAAGCATGGTTTGTATCAGCATGGTGGTGTTTTTAAATGATAAAAACCGTGTAGCCTAAGGCTACACGGTTTAATTTTTAGCAGCAGCCCATTCCTTCCAGGCCGCCGCAGCATCCGCCGTTTCCGGGGTCTTTTGCATTTGTGTTCATGGCTATTCTGTTTTATGGTTAAAAAATAATTTTTCAGCAACAGGCTTTTTCGTTCTGCACTTTCAGTTTGTTGAATAGAAAACTGAATTCGTTCATAAATTTTTCAAAAGCCTTCCAGTTGATGCAATAGCAATTGCGTGGTCCATCTATTGTACCGTCTATCAGCCCTGCCTGTTTCAATTCTTTTAAATGCTGGCTTACGGTGCTTTGTGCTAATGGCAACACATCCACTATTTCGCCACAGATGCATTCGTTGCGCTGTGCCAGTATCTTCAGTATGGCTATACGTGCAGGGTGCGCCATGGCTTTTGCAAATGCTGCCAGATCCTGCTCCTTTTGTGTAAACGCTTCTTTTTTGTTGATGGCCATTTTTTAATCTTATATCGCAAATATACGATAAAAGAAATCACACCGCCAAATTTATTTACAATAAAAAGGCCCGTGGTTTTAACCCCGGGCCTTGCTCGTATATCTTTTAATATTATTCCCTGCCATCCAGCAGGTTACCTAATCCGCCCAAAATACTGCCTTCTTCCTTACGGTTATAGGTGCCGTATTGCATAATGCGGCCCGCCAGGCGGCTGATAGGCAACGATTGCAGCCATACTTTACCCGGGCCGGTCATTTTTGCAAAGAACAAACCTTCGCCACCGAACATCCAGTTCTTGATGCCCCGTACCATTTCAATATCAAAATCAATTCCGGCAGTGTAGGCCACCACGCAACCGGTATCTACTTTTAAAATTTCTCCTGCCTGTAATTCTTTTTGTATCACGTATCCACCCGCATGCGCAAATGCCAGGCCGTCTCCTTCCAGTTTTTCCATAATAAAACCTTCACCGCCAAAAATGCCGGTACCCAGCCTGCGCTGAAATTCAATGCCGATGCTTACGCCTTTTGCTGCGCAGAGAAAAGCATCTTTTTGTGCAATGATCTTACCTCCGAGCTGGCTCAGATCGAATGTAATGATCTTACCGGTGTAAGGCGCTGCAAAACTCACCCGCTTTTTGCCTTGTCCTACATTGGTGAATGCGGTCATAAACAAACTTTCACCCACCAGCAGCCTTTTACCGGCGCTGAATAATTTTCCGAGTAAACTGTTATCGCGTTGCTGGCTGCCGTCGCCAAAAATGGTCTGCATTTCTATTCCGTTGTCCATCATCATAAAAGCGCCGCTTTCTGCAATGGCTGTTTCATTCGGGTCCAGTTCTATTTCTACAAACTGTAATTCTTCCCCGTAAATTTTGTAATCAATTTCGTGTGCTGTTGGCATGGTTATATTTTTTGTAAATATAATTCTATTGCAAATGGTGTGGGCACGAATTACATCAATTTTCACGAATGGTAGCTGCAAGGGTTGGACAGCTTATCACGACCCCATTAACGGTTGCTTTACCAAAAACCCGGTAAGCCTATTGCATATTTGCCGAACTTCAATAAAAAATATTTATGGGAAAATTCTCTGGTAAAACAGCTTTAATAACCGGCAGTGGCCGTGGTATCGGCCGTGCTATTGCGGTAAAGTTTGGTCAGGAAGGAGCGAATGTGATCGTGAACGACCTGCGGGATGATGATAATGCTAAGGAAAGTGTGGCGCAGGTGCAGGCAACAGGCGCCAAAGCAGTATTTATACAGGCCGACATCAGCAAGGTGGAAAATGTACAGGCATTGGTGGCGCAGGCTGTACAGGCATTTGGTCAGATTGATATCCTCATCAACAATGCCGGCGTGGAAATTCATGCGCCATTTTGGGAAGTGACCGAACAGCAATACGATATTGTGATGAATGTGAATTTAAAAGGCATGTTCTTTTTAACGCAGGCTTTTGTAAATCATTTAAAAAATACCAATCGCCCCGGTGTGATCGTAAACAACAGCAGTGTGCATGAAGAGCTGCCCTTCCCGAATTTTACAGCCTACTGCGCCAGCAAGGGCGCTATGCAAATGGTAATGCGTAACCTTGCAGTGGAACTGGCGCCGCTGAACATCAGGGTGAACAATGTTGCACCAGGCGCTATACGTACACCCATCAATGCCGATCTTTTAAGCAAACCGGAGTTACTGGGCCCTTTGCAGAATAATATTTCTTTACACCGCTTAGGCGAACCGGAAGATGTGGCGAATGTAATGGCTTTTTTAGCAAGTGATGATGCCAGGTATGTTACGGGTAGTACTTATTATGTGGATGGTGGTCTGGCATACCATTATACAGAACAATAGATCTAAATATTTCTTTTTTTAAATAATATTCATTACTAACTGTTATTCATACACGATGAATGAAGAACAACAAAGATTGAATGAATACAATGCCGGCAAAAAGAACTGGCTGCAATGGGGCTGTTATTTAAGCGAGCGGCAATGGGGCACGGTGCGGGAGGATTACAGCGCCGGTGGTGATGCATGGAATTACTTTCCGCATCACCAGGCCATCAGCAGGGTGTACCGCTGGGGAGAAGATGGCATTGCCGGTATCAGTGACGAACAGCAGTACCTCTGTTTTGCTTTATGCATGTGGAATGGAAAAGATCCTATTTTAAAAGAACGATTGTTTGGCCTCACCAATGGCGAGGGCAATCATGGTGAAGACGTGAAAGAATTGTATTACTACCTGGATAATACCCCCACGCACAGTTATATGAAGTACCTGTACAAATATCCGCAGGCAGCTTTTCCTTATAATGATCTGTTAACTGTAAACGCAGGCCGCAGCAAACTGGAACCAGAATACGAACTATTGGATACGGGTATCTTTAATGAAAATAAATATTTCGATATCACTACTGAATATGCCAAAGCAGACACAGATGATATTTTAATCCGCATTACCATTTGCAACCGTGCAGATGAAGCAGCCACGCTTCATTTATTGCCCACTTTATGGTTCCGCAATACCTGGAAGTTTGGCCTTACCAAAGAAAAAGTATCCATGGCTTTACAGGATGATGGCGTTTCAATCAAAACACAGCACGAAAAACTGGAGGACTATTATTTTTATTTTCAGCAGGCGGATAAAGTTGTATTTACCGAAAACAAGAACAACAAAAAATTATTGTGGGGCAATGCTGATAAACATCCCTGCAGGAAAGAATGCTTTTCATTATGCACTCATACAAAATGACCTGGATTTTTTAGCGCATAAAACAGAAGGTACAAAAGCGGCGCCTTTATATATTTTAGATGTAGCAGGAGGAGCAAGTACGGTTGTTCATTTAAGGCTTACTACTAAACAATTACAGCAACCTTTTGATGATGCTTTTACTGCTTGCTTTGATCAGCGGAAAAAAGAAGCGGATATTTTTTACAAGGGATTGATCAAAGAAAACGAATCTTCGCAACATGCCGCAGTGCGCAGGCAGGCTTTGGCCGGAATGTTATGGAGTAAACAGTTTTATTACTACGACGTGGCCACCTGGTTGCAGGGCGATGCCATGCAGCCCGTTCCCCCGCAGCAAAGATGGAATGGCCGCAATGCAAACTGGATGAATTTTAAAGCGGCTGATATTATCAGCATGCCGGATAAATGGGAATATCCCTGGTTTGCCGCCTGGGATCTTGCATTTCATACTATTGCCATTGCGGGTGTGGACAGCAATTTTGCAAAAAAGCAATTGCTGTTATTATTCGGCGAAAATTATATTGCAGCAGATGGACAATTGCCTGCCTATGAATGGAATTTCAGTGATGTGAATCCCCCGGTGCAGGCTTTGGCAGCGCTGGAGATCTGCAGGATAGATAAAGAACGTTTTGGCAAAGCGGACCTTTCTTTTTTGCAAACCATTTTTCCTTTGCTGTTAAAAAATTATAACTGGTGGCTGAGCAGGGAAGATGCCAATAACAACAATGTTTTTGAAGGCGGCTTTTTAGGTCTGGATAATATCAGTGTATTCGACCGCAGTCATGGTTTGCCCGAGGGCGGCAGACTGGACCAGGCGGATGGCACTGCGTGGATGGCGCTGTTCAGTTTAAATATGCTGGAGATCGCTTTACAGCTTTGTGCCATTGATAAAAAATACGAGGATGATTGTTTAACTTTCTTTGATCATTTTGTACAGATAGCAGGATCGCTGCAACAGATCGCCAAAGTATGGGCTGATACTGATGCGTATGATGATGGTTTTTTTTATGATGTGCTGCAACTGCCCGATGGCAGAAGTATCCCTGTTAAGTTGCGGTCCATTGCAGGCATTATTCCCTTGTTTGCTGTACTTTGTATCAGTAAAGAGCAGTTAAAATATGCGCCGCGTTTAAAAAAGCTGTTGTACAATTTTGAGAACGGCAACGAGCGTTACCAGATCGTTGATGATGTGCCAGAGAAAGGAGTAACTTTACTTTCCTTATTAACGCCGGCGCAATTAAAATCTTTGCTGCCTGTTTTATTCAGTGAGCATGAAATGTTATCAGCGGGCGGTATACGTTCTGTAAGTAAGGTATACGAAGAAGGATTTTTATTTGAAGTGGATGGCACCGATTATGGTTTAAAATATATGCCCGGCGAAAGTGACACCGGCATGTATGGTGGCAACAGCAACTGGCGCGGCCCGGTATGGATGCCGTTGAATTACCTGATCGTTCGTTCTTTAAAAATATTCGCAGGTTTTTATAAGAACGAGATCAGTTTTTATTTTTCTGGCATACCGATCACACTTGCAGACGGAGCAAATGAGTTATCCAACCGGCTGATCAACATGTTCATACCTGCGGAAGATGGCAACAGGCCGATACATGGTTCTTCCAATATCTATCAAACCAAATATTTTGAAGACCTTATTTTGTTTTACGAACATTTTCACGGAGAAACATCACATGGTATTGGTGCTTCGCATCAAACGGGGTGGACAGGGCTGGCGGCGCTTTTATAAAAATACTTAACCGATCAATTGCTTCCTGTTTTGAAAAAACTATTCTTCTTTATTGTTACCTGCTGTTCGGTACATTTTGTGCAGGCGCAGATATTAACTATTGATAATACCGATACGGCTGATTATACCCGTAAAACTATTTGCAATGCAGACCTCTCCCTTTCACTGGAAGGTGATAAACAACAGGTATTATTGCTGGATGCCAGCAATGCTTTTAATTTTCAATTACAGCATTATAAGGAATTGCTGATACTGGCTTCCAGCTATCGTTTTACCTATGATGGCGGACAGGATTTTTTAAATTCAGGTTTTGTGCACCTGCGCTGGAGGCATGGTTATAAAAATAAATGGCAACCTGAAACCTATGTGCAATATCAATGGGATGAAGCAAGGGGCATGCTGCACCGGTTTATTACAGGAGAAAATGCCCGCTACAGTTTCTGGCATAAACACAATTGGGAGTTGAGCGCCGCTTCGGGCATAATGTATGAAACAGAAACCTGGAACTACCGGGCGGTTGACTCTGCTTTGAAACCCCAGGTACCGCAAAACCAGGTAACCAGTTTATTGAAATCAAACAATTATGTAAAGATCGAAGGAAAGACCTCGCCCAGCAGCACGTTTTCTTTTATTGTTTTTTACCAGGCTCCTTTTGAGCACTTTTTACAACAATATCGTGTAGCCACCAGCGTTAAGTTTGCTGTTTCTTTTGCACGGCATTTCGATCTTGCAATGGCGTTCAGCAGTTTGTACGATTCCAAACCGGTGGTGCCGATCTTTAAATTCTATTATAATTTCTCCAACGGAATTGTGTATAGGTTTTAAATAAAAAAAGAACCGGGCTTTTAGCCCGGTTCCATCACGATAAGCAAATTTATATAAAGGGTTCTTCAATTTTACCTTTTTACAGCCAGCTGCCGGCTATAACCTCATCTTTATTCTTCATTCTCTTTCTTCTTTTGCTTACTTCAATACGATGAACGATCATAGTAACGATCATTAAAGGAATAAAGAGGAAGATCAATGGAGGGATTCCCATAAAGCTGATCCATTTTCCACCGTACATTCTTCTCATCGGGCGCCTTAATCTTTCTGCGATCAGGTACATGGATGGCACAATGATCAATGTCATAAAGAATGCAAAGGCCAAACCAAAGATGATCGTCCAACTTAACGGTTTCCAGAATGCCACGTTATCACCACCAAAGAAGATATGCGGATTCAATTCGGAGAATAACGTAACGAAATTAATATTAAAGCCTACTGCTATCGGGATAAATCCGAGTATCGCTGCTAATGCCGTAAGCAACACAGGAATGATACGTGTTTTACCTGCAGCAATAACTGCTTCTCTTGTCTTCATGCCTCTTCCTCTCAGTTCTTCTGCAAACTCTATCACCAGGATACCGTTCTTCACCACGATACCCGCAAGCCCCACAATACCTAAACCGGTCATTAATACAGAAGCTGTCATACCTGTAATTGAAATACCCAGCAGCACACCGATCACACTGAATAGAATTTCAGTAAGAATGATCACTGATTTACTTACCGAATTGAATTGCAGAACAAGTGTAAGTAAGATCAATCCCAATGCGATCATCAACGCTTTACCAAGGAACGCACCTGTTTCTGCCTGTTGTTCCCCTTCACCGGTTTGTTTGATCGTAACACCGTCTGCCTTTTTAGTGAATGATGCGATATGCGTTGCTATTACCTGGTTCACGCCTGTTGCATTATAACCCTGTGTAGTCAATACATTGGAACGTAATGTGATCAACCTTTTCTGGTTCTTTCTTTTTACGCTACCGAAAGTGCTGGTAGGCTCAATAGAAACCAGCGAGCTGATCGGTATATTTTTAACTGCGCCGCCACTGGCCATATCACGGAAGGAAATACGCATGTTTAAAATACTCGACAGATCTTTACGCTGTAATTCATTATTACGCAATTGTATCTTGTATTCATCTTTACCTTCCTTGATCTTCGATACTTCCTTACCAAACAATGCGGTACGTATCGCCTGTCCTACCTGTGCTGATGAAACACCCTGGATCAACGCACGTTCACGGTCAACCGTCAAGGTGATCTCAGGATTATTCAGATCCACATCCATTTTTAATTCTTCCACGCCCGGCACCTGTATTGAATCCAGGTAGTTTTTGAGGTTTACAGCTGTTTTAACCAGGTTATCAAAATCTTCGCTCGCTACTTCAATATTGATGGGGGGATCGGTTGGAGGTCCGCCGCTTTCCTGGTCCACACTGATCTCTGCACCCGGTATACCGGTAATGGCTGCACGAATCTGGTCAAGGTATGGCCTGGTATTTACACCGTGCCGTTTTTCAAATTCAACAAAGGATACCTGTACCCGGCCCAGTTCACTCCTTGTACTTCTATCACCAGCAGCAGGGTCGCTTGCACCAATAGCAACATTACTGATCACGCTTTCTACTATTGGATTCTTTTTACCTGTTGCATAATCAATCCCTAAAACCTTATTCACTTTTTCTTCCAATGTTCTCGTAACAGAATCGGTGTATTCCACGCTTGTACCTACCGGTAATTTAAGATATACATATATCTGGTTGGGATCTGCTTTTGGAAAGAACTCAACGCCTACCCTGCCACTTTTTACGTTGACCATAAATAAGAACACCGATAAAAAGAGTAAGACTACAGTGCCGAGTAATAAATGAACAGGGCGCCATCCTTTCAATGCCCAACGCAACAGGTTTTCGTAATGGCTCATGATCCATGGCAATACTTTATTCTGGAATTTGTGAATGGCGTCATCTAACACATACCTGTTGAGCAATACAAGCAGCATAAAAAAGATCAGCAGGTTACCGAGGAAAGTAAAGCCTCCAAGATCAAGCAGCAGTCCTATTCCTATCACGATCCAAAAGCTAGGTTTTTTGAATATGGCAGATTTAGGTTCTTTTTCTCCTTCGGGGTGGTTCATGAAATCAACCGCAAAAACAGGGTTCATAATAAATGCCACTACTAACGATGCTGCCAAAGTAAAAATAAGCATCGTAGGCAGGTACACCATGAAGCGCCCGATGATACCCGGCCAGAAAAGCAGCGGGAAGAAGGGAGCCAGTGTAGTAAGGGTTCCTGCCAATACCGGAACAAATACTTCACCTGCGGCCATCTTAGTAGCAGACTGTACGGTTAATTTTCCTTTACCTTCAGTAAAAATGCGGTGTGTATTTTCAATTACCACAATGGCATCATCCACAATAATACCCAGCCCGAAAAGAAGGGCAAAGAGCACAATAAAGTTGAGCGTTACATGAGAGCCAATAATAAGGTCGGCCCCGGGGAGGAAAACGAATGCTACAAACATACTCAACGGCACACTTAGTGCAACAAAGAATGCGTTGACGACTCCCATAAAGAACATGAGTACGATCAATACCAGGATAAAGCCTATCACAATAGAGTTAACAAGATCAGTAAAAGATGTTCTTGTTTTTATACTCTGATCACCTGTAACTACTGCTTTCAGATTTTCAGGATATATCACACCCCTGTTTTCTTCCACCACTTTTTTAACCGCATCACTTGTTTCAATCAGATTCTCGCCGCTTCGTTTTATGATATTAAGTGTAACCACGTTTTTACCATCCAGGCGGGCAAAACTTTCTGCATCCTTAGTGGTATCTTTTATCACCGCAATATCTTTTAAATAAATGGGGAAGCCGCCAGTGTTGCGTATCAGTACTTTTTCAATATCAAATGCTGTATGGAACTGGCCTTTCAACTGCAGGTTCCTTTTCATGCTTCCCACATCCAGCAAACCGCCGGATATATCGAGGTTCTCTCTCTGTACAGCACCAGTGATATCATCAAATGTAACTCCGGCTGCCTGCATGCGGTTATTATCAACATTTATCTGGAATTCACGTTCCGGTGCTCCTACTATATCGATACGATTGATCTGTGGAATTTCTTCCAGTTTGTCTTTCATATCGTCGGCAATTTTTTTCAGCTTTGCCATATCATAATCTCCGCTCAGGTTCACATACATGATCGGCTGATCGCTGAGGTTCACTTCCAGCGCTGTTGGCTCCTGTGTAAGGTCATTGGGAAGATCCTGTTTGGCTTTATCTATCGCATCTTTTACTTTTTGCAGGGCAATATCTGTTTTTACTTCCGTATCAAACTCCACTACTATAGCAGAGTAATCCTGTTGTGATGTGCTGGTAAATTTTTTGATCTTTGCGCCTGTAATACCCTTGATCTGTTTTTCAATCGGTCTTGTTACAAGGTTCTCGATATCTTTTGGTGAATTTCCTACATATACCGTCTGTACATAAATAGTAGGAATAACGATCTCGGGAAACTGCTCTTTTGGTAGGGTTGTAAATTGGTATAAACCTGCCAATGTTACAAATAACATCATCAGGTAAATAGAAGTCTTGTTTTTTACGCTCCACGATGTAGGCCCAAATTCTTTAAATTTCTCTCTTATATTTTGAACTACGCTCATACAATTGTTTTGTAAATGAATATTATTTTATTGCCGGTTTAAGGCAATAACTTGAATTATAATTTAGAAGAGATACTATTTTGTTGCATCTGTTTTTAATTGCTGCCCTTCGTATAAGCCTGCATAACCGTCAGTGATCAGTGCTTCGCCTGCTTTAAGCCCGGTTTTAATTTCCAGGATATCGCCATTCAACATACCGATATTTACAGGGCGTTTTCTTGCTACCAGTTTACCATTTTCTGTGCTGGCGATCATCACAAATTTTCCTTTTTCATCATTCTGCAAGGTCTTTAATGGAATTGCGATCGTGCTCGGTGCATTGTAATCCCTTATCTTCATCAATGCGATCTGGTTGGGTTTTAAAGCAGGGTCCTGTGCCAGTCTTGCTTCTACCACAAAGCCCCGATTGATAAGATCGATAGAGGCGCCAATAAAACTTACTGTTGTATTAATGGTTTTATTAAGATCCGGAAATGAAACTATAACTGCTGTGCCCTTGCCCACAGTACCCAGGTAATTTTCCGGGATATTACTCACTGCCTTAAGCTGGCTGGTATTTACAATTTTGATCTGTGGTCCTGCAGCAGTACTACCAGTAAACATTTCGCCTACACGAATATTCACTACATCTGCTACGCCTGAAACATCACTATATACATTGGCGGTACTCATTTGTTCCTGCGCCACTTTTACCTGTTCGCCAATAGTTGCCAACTGGTTTTCCAGTGATGTCATATTTGTTTTAGCAGTGAGCAATTGTACTTCTGTTCCTATGCCCTGCTGCCATAAATTATTTTGTCTTTCGTATAAACTTTTTGCAAGGCTTAATTGTGTTTTAACACCTGCCATTTGCTGTTGTGTTGCTGCCACCTGCTGGCGCAGCAAAGCATCGTCCAGTCTTAAAAGTAATTGCCCCTTTTTTACAAAGTCTCCTTGTTTTACCAAAACAGCTTTTACCACTCCGCCAGCACCCAAACCTGAGCTCCTGGGCGCTATATAAGAAATATTCTCAGCGTCTACCTTGCCTTGCAATTCTATATAATGCGAAAAATTTTCCAGCACGATCGGTGTAGTTGCCACCAATTTTATTTTGGCCGGGTTAGCATTGCTCGTATCCAGTTTTGACAGTTCTTCCTGCAGTTTTGCGATCTGCGCATCGTTCTTATCTTTTTCGCCTTTAAGTTTTTCCAGCTGTGCTTTCTTATCATTCAATGCTGCATCGCCTTCTTTTTTACCACTGCCACCACAGCTTGCTGTTACTACAGCCATTGTAATAATTAATCCTAATACTTTTACCTGTTTCATATTATAGTTTTGATACTTTGTGTGAATGATGATTTATAATTTTCCTGCGGCTTTTAACCAGTCTATTTTTGCATTGATGGCATCGTATAAACTGCTGTAATAATTATTCTGGGCCACCTTTAAATCTGTTTGTGCGTTATTTATTTCCAGGTTACTGCCCAGGCCCTGCTCATATTTTTTCTTGGTGGTGTTATATACTTTTTCTGCCAGTTCAATATTGCGTTTTTGATTATCCACTGTTGCCATTGCCGTCTTCATTTTAATACGGCTCTGTTCCACATCCGCGTCAATATTCAATTTCAACTGGTCGATGCTGTTCTGCGTTTGTTTCAGTTCTATCCTGGCCTGTTGTATCTGTGCATTTTTTGAAAAGCCCGAAAAAATAGGAACAGATAATTTAAATCCTACCAGGGAAGTAGTATACCAGTCGCCTTTTTCAAAAAAGCTGAAGCTATTACGCTGTGCATTTTTTCCATAGCTCGCAAATGCTGCCAGTGTTGGTAATTTGCTTAACTGGTAACGCCTTACATTATAAGAACCCAGTTTTTCTGCAATATTCAGCAACTGCATTTCTTTACGGTCATTGAAATTGTAACTGCTGTCCAGTATGTTCGCTTTTAATTCATCTTCATTAATGGAGTCAGTCAATACCAGCTCTTCCGCCTGCGGCATACCCATCAGGAATTTAAGGCCTGAATTACCCACCTGTAACGAGCTTTCAAATTTTATTTTTTCTGTACGGAGATTATTAAGCTGTACAGTTGTTTTATCCACGTCAAGTCTTTCTGCAAATCCATTCTTGAATATCTCTTTTGTATCGCTCAGCAATTTTTCCAGCAATTCAATATTTGCATCGATAGAGCCGACCTGCTTTTTACCCACCACCAGCTGGTAGTATATCTTGTAAATATTCACTTTTATCTGCTCTTCGGTAACTTCTGCCGTTTTTTTATAATAATTCAAAACAGCATCACGGGCCATCAGCCCAATAAATACCTGTCCGTCGAACAACAATTGACTTACATCAAGTGTGCCGCTCGCATTCCAGGAAGTACCAAACTGTGCCGGTATGCTTCCAAAGCCACCTGCAGGCATGGTGATAGGCTGACCATTACCGTCTTTTACGCCTTTATCGATCAATACCTGGTAAGTGGCAGGACTGATAAAATCAGGTAAAGTGGTAACAGGGATATTAAAATAATGTGTAGTACTAGCACTGGCACTTACCTGTGGGTATGCAGCAGCGGTAACCTGCCTGTTTGCCTGCTCCTGTTTTTGTACTGCCAGCAATGCATTTTTTACAGTTGCCGAATTCTTGTTGGCATATTCTATACATTGCTTGATACTGAATTCATTTTTCTGCTGCGCCATAGCGCTCGCAGATACCAACACCATAGTTAATACAGCGGAGTTAGTGAGCCAAAATTTTTTCATTAGTGTTCGTCTTTTTAGTTCTGTCTTGTTGATATTTGGTAATTAACTTATGTCCTTTTACGGTTGCCATGCCGAATATAAAATTCAGGGTGAGTTCTATTTCTACTTTCAGCATATTGTATTTATTCTTGGGAAATATCAGCTGGTTAAACGGCATCATCATCGTTTCCAGCCTTAGTTTTATCAGCACGTCTATATCAAGATCATTGCGGTATATTTCTTCGGCAATGCCCCGGTCAATATTCTCCCGCATCACTTTATACAAAAAAGAATATTTGTGTTGCTTGAATTTTTCAAAGGATTTGGGATAATATTTCTCCAGTTCAAATAATATGATCGGGTTCATGTTCTGGAACATCTCCTGCATCATATCAATGGCCAGGAATACTTCGTGAACAGCATCTTTGGCACTGTCCCTGTCCTTCATACAACAATCCTGGTTATGCTTTATCACATCCACCATCACGGCATCCACCAGCTCGTCCTTATCGGCATAATACTGGTAAATTGTTTTCTTGCTAACCCCCATCTGCACTGCAATCTCATCCATGGTTACGCTGCGTACACCGTATTGCATGAACAGGTCGTGGGCCTTTTGTTTTATTCTGTCTTTCAATTTTCTTATGCTTAAATCAGGGGCAAAACTATGGAAACTTTTCAAGTTGCCAAAGTTTCCATCATATTTTTTTGCCGCTTAACATTAAATTCATGTTGCCGACAACAAAAAATGCAGCCTAAAGCTGCATTGAAAAATTGTGCCGGTTCCTGTTGTAACCTATACTGGTACTGCATTTAAGCTGACAGTAAATTTACTGCCCCGCCCAAAATCACTATCCACCTGTATGCTACCACCCTGTGCTTCAATAAATTCTTTACTGATGGAAAGCCCGAGGCCTGTCCCTTCCTTTTTAGTACCCGGTACCCGGAAATAGCGGTCGAATATTTTTTCTTTGTACTGGGGTGCAATGCCCTGGCCGCTATCTGTTACCGAAAATTCAATTTTATTAGCGTTGGTTTTTGCCTCTATATATACTGTTGCATCATCGTAGGAGTAACGGATAGCGTTGGAGATAAGATTGGTAAGCACCCAGGCTGTTTTGTCTTTATCTGCAAATACAGCGGGCAGGCTGGCGGGTGCTGTTACTGTAAGTTTAATATTTTTTTGATCTGCCGCCACTCTATTAGCATCTACTGCGTATTGTAATATCTCGTGTACGTCCGTTGCAATAGCTGATATTTCTATATGCCCGCTTTCCACCTGTGTCATATTGAGCAATTCGCCGGTAATTTTCAAAAGGCGGTTCGCATCATCTTTTATACTGTTCACCAGGTTCTTTTGCTCTTCGTTGATGGCGCCGATCTGTTCATTCTCCAATAACTGCAGGCTCATTTTAATGGAAGAGATCGGCGTTTTCAATTCATGCGATACCGTTGCAATAAAATTAGTTTTTGCAAAATCCAGTTCTTTGAAAGGGGTGATATTTTGCAGCATGATCACATTGCCTACAAATTTTTCTTCCTGCTCGCCGGTGGGTGTGATCTTTATTGGTATTACCTGTTTATCAAAATAACTTTCTTTATTATCGGCGTATATCTTAATGGGTTCACTCTTTACCGGGGATTGTTCTCCGTTGGCCGTAAAAAGCTCCTGTATCAGTGAGCGTACTAAATCGTTATGCACTGCAACATCCTGTATTAGCTTGCCGATGGTGTCTTCTGCTTTAAGCCCCGAGATCTTCAGCGCTACATCATTCATGAACAAGATGCGCTTTTTTGCGTCCAGCCCTATCACCGGGTCTTTAATATTATTGATGAGGGTTTCAATCCGTTTCTTTTCCATCATCAGTTTTTCCAGGTTGCTCATCCTGTACTCCTCCAGCTTTTGCGCCATGGTATTGAATGCCCCTGCCAGCTCACCGAATTCATTTTGCTTTTCAAAATGTAATCGCTTGGAATAATTTAATGCAGCGATCTCTTTTATACTTGCAGTAAGTTCTTTTAACGGGTTGGCTACATTACCGGGCAGGTTGAGCAATAACACAAATGCAATTAAAAAGCAGCAGGCTCCCACCATTTCCATCCATAAGGTGGCATTGCCGGCCGTTTTCTTTGCGACAGCACTTTTGCGTTCTATCGCCTGCATATTCAGTAGCATAATATCAGTAAGGTTATTATGTACCGTAGAAAACAATAATGAGTCGGAAGGATTATTTTTAAGCCTGTTGAAATTAGCAGCCAGTTCGTCGGTCAGTTGCTGTTCACCATTTTCGGTAATATTATTTTGTTGTTTTTTGAGGTTGGTCTCAAACTTACTGATGCTTTCATTGGTAAATCCATTTTCATTCAGTGCTATCAGCATCTGGCGGGAATAATCCACGGTGTTGTAATTGTCCACCAGGATATTTTTAGTATCCGCGGACAGTTTATTGATGTATATAGTGCCGATCACGGTGATCAGCACCACCATTACAAACATGGCGCCGATACCGAGAATAAGCTTTGTTTTGATCTTCATCTTTTAAAATTTATATAGGTTCAGCCATCAGCCAGGCAGTGGGAAGTACATGATCTTTTATTCAGCTTAAAATTACGAGGTCAATATCGTTCAATGACAGTTTTTTTAACAGCTCATTGAACACATTTGTGGCCAAAATTACTTTTAATAAATTTAAATGAGGCTTGCCAATACAGATCGTAGTGATATTCCTTTGCTCGCATTGCTCAATAATGGCTTTTGCCACTTTTTTATTTTCTACTTTGATTATTTCAGCACCCAGCTCTGTTGCCAGCTTAAAATGATTGATGAGGTGGCGCTGTTTATCCAGTGGTATCTTATCCAGGCTTTCGGCCGGGGTTTGTACATAAAGCAAATACCATTTACTATGGTAATAGTTTGCCAGCCGCGCCGTTTTACGTATCACTGTTTTAGCAGTAACTTCATTACTGCTGATGCAGGCTAAAAAGCGTTCATGCTTTATGGCATTAACCCTTGTTACTTCCGTTTCCACTTTTCTTTCCACCTGGCTGGCAACTTCCTTTAATGCCAGTTCCCGCAATTGCAGTATATGATCGTTTTTAAAAAAGTTCTTCAGCGCTGATTCAATTTTTTCTGCCTGGTATATTTTACCTTCCTTTAAACGGAGTATCAACTCATCTGCTGTAAGATCTATGTTCACCACTTCATCTGCCTGCGCCAATACACTATCCGGTATCCGTTCCTTTACTTCTACCCCGGTTATTTCCTTCACTTCTTCATTCAGGCTTTCAATGTGCTGAATATTCACCGCACTTATCACATTAATACCTGCTTCAATAATTTCCATTACATCCTGCCAGCGTTTTTCATTTTTGCTGCCTTCAATATTAGTGTGTGCCAGTTCATCAACGATCACCACTTCGGGTCGTAAGGATATCACTGCCTGCACATCCAGTTCTTCCAGTTCTTTGCCTTTGTAGAATAGTTTACGCCTGGGTATCACAGGTAACCCTTCCAGCAGCTCGTGTGTTTCTTTACGGTTATGCGTTTCTATATAACCGATCTTTACATCAATACCATTTTTTAATAAAGAACGGGCCTCCTGCAGCATACGGTAAGTTTTGCCCACACCGGCGCTCATACCAATGTATATTTTAAATTTTCCGCGGCGTGATCTTTTGATCATGTCGAGAAAATGCTGCACGTTATTTTCTTTTTCGCCCGGCATTGTTTGATTTTAAATTTTTAAAAATGATAGGTTGCTGCCAGTATAAAAGAACCCGTGTTCTTTGCAGAGGGAGAAAAGGTATCCGCATTTTTATAAAACAATGGGTCCTTCGCTCCGTCTAACCTGAATTCGGGAATGATGGTGAGGTTGTCCAGGTGAATATTGCCCGACAAAGTAAACTCATAGATATTAGTGCCAAGACCTGCCACCATTTTTTTATCATCAAAATATTCTCCTCTTAGTGTTACTCCAAATAATTTTACCGGGTCGTAGTTCAGGTACAATGCAGACGCCCACCAGGAATTTGTATTGCTATTTTTGGGTTTAACTGACTTTACCGTACCGTTGTAACCAATACTGAATTTATTGCTGACCGTTGCTGTAAGCATCACATCCGCCTGGTTAACGGAAGCATCGGCAATGTCTTTTCCGCCCAGGTAATTCAGGTAGGCATTTATTTTATTGTTGGATGTAATGCCATGCAGCTGCGCAACGAAAGATTTTTTGGCAAAACTGGCGGTCGACATATCTGTTGGATTGATCACACCCAGCATAAACGCAAAATTTTTATTCACCGTTATATCTGCCTTTATCCCGGTATGAAAGAATGGTCCGTAAGAGAACATATAATCCATACTGTAATTGCGGTTAAGATATGCGTCCAGCATTTCGTAGCCTATATGTGTAGACCATTTTCCGAATGTAAATTTCACTTTACCTGATGGGGCATAAGAAATATAAGCTTGTTTAATGGCTGCCAATGTTCCTTTGTCATTATAAGAAAATTCTTCTGCCCTTCTTCCAAAACCAAGATCCAGAACAGCTTCCGTTCTTCCAATACTGTAATCCGCTTTTACAGATGCCATACCCAGCTCAAAGGAATTTTGAGAATTGGTAAAACTCGTTAAATTATTGGTATGCATGGAATCTTTTGCATTGTTAAAATTATACCTGTAATACGCATCTGCGGATCCTGAAATCACCAGTTTACCTTCTTTAGCAGAATCTGCAGTTTGTCCCCATATTGCCTGGCTTATAATTGCTGTTACCATCAACAGCGTTATCTTTTTCATCTTTCTTTATTTTCTATTTTAAATTATCGAGTGCTATATTCAGTTTTAATACATTCACCTTTGCTGTGCCCAGCATACCAAGCAATGGCTTTTCAGTTTGTTTATCGATAAGCCCCCTGATCGAGGCTTCATCCATTTTGCGTATTGCAGCAATGCGTTTTACCTGCACGTTGGCGGCCTGTACCGAAATATCAGGATCCAAACCTGCACCGCTTGCGGTTACCAAGTCGGAGGGTATCTCGCTTTTTTGTATACCAGGATTATGTACTAAAAATGTATCGATCCTTGATTGTATGTCTTTTAAATAATCAGGATTAGAAGGACCTTTGTTGCTGCCGCCAGCACCTGCTGCATTGTATGCTACTGCTGAAGGTCTTGATGAAAAATATTTATCATCAGAAAAATTTTGTGCAATGTTGGTATAATAAGTTTTACCATTTACGGTGATGGTATCGCCCTGGCCTTTGTTGGGGGTTAACTGCGCAATGCCCCAAACAATTGCAGGGTAAATGACAATAAAGAATACCAAACAAACCAGTGTGAGGCGTATGGCGGGAAAAATATTTTGTTTCATAAAAAATGATTTTATTACTATGAAAGAATACTGTTTAAATTTTATGTGGTCTTTTTTAAACCACATAGGCACAGAGGGAACATAGAAGTATTTTTAAATTAAGTTTTGAATTAGAAGGTCAATGATTCTTGATACCAATGAATGGCACGATGACACCGCCTAATCCGTAGATAAAAAGATTTCTTCTTAATAAGGCTGAAGCGCCAATAGGTTTGTATGCCACTCCTTTTAATGCCAATGGTATCAGTAGGGGAATAATGATGGCGTTGAATATCACTGCTGATAAAATAGCGCTTTCAGGACTGTGCAGGTGCATGATATTTAATCTTTGCAATGCAGGAATAGAGGCGATGAATAATGCTGGTACTATTGCAAAATATTTTGCCACGTCGTTGGCAATACTGAAAGTAGTGAGTGTACCTCTTGTCATTAATAACTGTTTGCCTATTTCCACTACTTCTATCAGTTTGGTAGGATCATTATCCAGGTCCACCATATTACCCGCTTCTTTTGCTGCCTGTGTACCACTGTTCATAGCCACACCTACATCTGCCTGTGCCAGCGCCGGTGCATCATTGGTGCCATCTCCCATCATTGCCACCAACCGGCCAGCAGCCTGCTCTTTTTTGATGTAGTTCATTTTATCTTCCGGTTTTGCTTCGGCAATAAAATCATCCACGCCAGCTTTTTCTGCAATGAATTTTGCTGTTAAAGGATTATCGCCTGTAACCATTACGGTTTTGATACCCATCTTTCTTAATCTTTCAAAACGTTCACTGATACCAGGCTTGATGATATCCTGTAGTTCAATTACCCCTAACACTTTTTCATTTTCTGCCACCACCAATGGTGTTCCGCCATTGCTGGAAATGGTTTTTACTTTTTCCGCAGTTTCGGCAGGAAAAATATTGTCTGCTTTTTCAGTGAGTGCTTTAATGGCATCGGCAGCGCCTTTTCTTATTCTTACAGTATCAAAGTCGATACCCGAACTTCTTGTTTCCGCAGTGAATTTTATAAATCTTGGATGCTCGATCTTGTATTGTGCCGGATTGATGCCTGCTAATTCAATGATCGATTTTCCTTCCGGTGTTTCATCTGCCATGGAGCTTAATACGGTGCATTTGATAAAATGTTTTTCATCAACGCCTGCGGCAGGATAAAAATTGGTGGCTTTACGGTTGCCGATTGTGATGGTACCGGTCTTGTCCAGCAGTAATACATCAATATCGCCTGCGGTTTCCACTGCTTTACCGCTTTTAGTGATTACGTTGGCACGCAAAGCCCTGTCCATACCTGCGATACCGATGGCAGATAATAAACCGCCGATGGTAGTCGGTATCAGGCAAACGAACAATGAAATAAATGCTGCTATCGTAATTGGTGTGGTGGCATAATCAGCAAATGGTTTTAGTGTAACCGTTACAATGATGAACACCAGCGTAAACCCTGCGAGTAAAATGGTGAGTGCAATTTCGTTGGGTGTTTTTTGCCTGGAAGCGCCTTCCACCAATGCGATCATTTTATCTAAAAAACTTTCGCCGAGTTCGGTGGTCACTTTTACTTTTATTTTATCAGACAATACTTTGGTTCCACCTGTTACAGAAGATTTATCACCACCTGCTTCTCTTATTACCGGCGCACTTTCGCCGGTAATAGCACTTTCGTCAATGGTGGCCAATCCTTCAATGATCTCACCATCCATTGGTATAATATCACCTGCTTCGCACAGGAACATATCACCTTTACTTAATTGAGAGGAGGGCACGATCTTTATTTCGTTCACATACATTTCGCCTATTACCTGTATCAATTTTGCTGGAGTATCTTCTCTTGTCTTTCTTAGTGAATCGGCCTGCGCCTTACCTCTTGCTTCAGCAATGGCTTCTGCAAAATTGGCAAACAGTAATGTGAGTAATAGTACTGCAGTAACAATTATGTTATAGGTAAGGCTTCCCTGGCTTTGTTCGCCGGTACCGATCCATATACAAACGCAGGTCATAACGAGTGTGCCGATCCATACGGTAAACATCACCGGGTTCCTGAACATTTTTACAGGACTGAGTTTAATGAATGCATCTTTCAGCGCCTGCTTTACCAGGCTGCTTTGAAAGAGTTTATTGCTATTTTGATTTGACATGGTTGATCTTATTTTAATAAAAAATGTTCTGCTATTGGTCCTAATGCCAATGCCGGGAAGAATGATAATGCTGCAACAATTGCTATCACGGCAAATACCATCAAGCCAAATGTGCCGGTATCTGTTTTGAGTGTGCCTGCACTTTCGGGTACATATTTTTTATTGGATAAAATGCCAGCAATGGCAACAGGTCCGATAATGGGCAGGTAACGTGCCAGCAACATCACAATACCGCAGGCAATATTCCAGAAGGGCGTATTATCACCCAATCCTTCAAAACCGCTGCCGTTATTGGCGCTGGAGGATGTGAATTCGTACAGCATTTCTCCAAAACCATGATAGCCGGGATTATTGAGCCATGCAGCATAGGCTGTTGGATCATGTGCATAGAGATGGCTTGCAATAGCAGTGCCTGCCAGTATCAGCAGCGGGTGTAGCAATGCAATGATCATGGCGATCTTCATTTCCTTTGCCTCGATCTTTTTACCTAAAAATTCCGGTGTGCGGCCCACCATCAAGCCGCTTATGAAAACGGCAAGTATAATAAAGATGTAAAAGTTTAAAAAGCCCACCCCTACGCCTCCAAAGAATGCATTCACCATCATACCGAGCATGGCAAACATGCCGGAGAGTGGTGTAAGGCTGTCGTGCATGGCGTTTACAGAACCATTGCTGGTACAGGTGGTGTTGATGGCCCAATAGGCCGATGCTGCTGCACCAAAACGCACTTCTTTTCCTTCCATACTACCCATGCCCTGCTGTATGCTCAGTTTGGCGATCGCAGGATTTCCTTTCATCTCATTGATAACCGTTGGTATTAACAACAGCAACATACCGGTTAGCATTACACTAAATATTACCCAGGCCAGTTTTTTTCTTTTTAAAATATAGCCCAGTGCAAATATCATTGCCATGGGTATGAGTATGATAGAAATGGTTTCTACCATATTGGTAAAATAATTGGGATTTTCCAACGGGTGCGCAGAGTTGGGGCCATAAAAACCACCGCCATTGGTGCCCAGCTGCTTGATAGCAACAAAGCCTGCTACGGGGCCACGACTCACCTGCACCGTATCGCCCTGTAATGTTGTAATGGTATCTTTTCCTTTAAAGGTCATAGGTGTACCATTGAGTAAAAGCATTACTGCCACTATCAACGAAAGCGGGAATAATACCCTGGTACAGCTTCTTACAAAGTAGAAATAAAAGTTGCCCAGCTTGTCTGTTGTTCTTTCTTTCATGGCGAAAAACACCACTGCACAAATGGCCATACCACAACCGGCGCTGATGAACTGGAAGAGCATCAATACCAGTTGACCTAGGTAGGACATACCTGTTTCGCCGGAATAATGCTGCAGGTTGGTGTTGGAAATAAAACTAACGGCAGTGTTGAAAGCAAGGTCGGCGCTCATGGATGGATTGGCATCGGGATTAAGCGGCAGCCAGCTCATATTGGTCAGCACAAACATGGCCAGTAAAAACCATAGCAGGTTAATGACCAGTAATGCCAGTAAGTGTTGTTTCCAGTTCATCTGGCGGGATATATCAATACCACTGAGCCGGTAAAAAATTCTGTCGATGGGATTAAAAATTTTATCTAGCCAGGTTTTTTCGTTGCTGAATATTTTGCCGATGTATTTTCCCAGCGGAATGGCCATTGCCGCAACCAGGATAAACATAAGGACAATGCCTGTGATCTCTGTGTTCATGATTTAAAACTTTTCTGGTTTAATAAGTACATAGCACATGTAAACGAATACTGCGATGGCTATGATGAATAATGCTGTCATGGTGTTATATTTTTTCGAAGAATTTTATGGATTGATAAAAAATGGCAAAACCTGCAATGCCTGCCACAATGAGAATGAATAGTAACATGGTTGATATTTTTGGTGTGCCAGGGATATTTCAATTGGTATGCCTGTAATACAGGAAGCGCTGTAATCCTTTACCAGTAAGGGCTTTGCAGGAAAACATATAATAATGGGCAATAAAAAACCCTTTCAAAATGAAAGGGTGATGCTAGCATTTTGAAAGGGTACTTCGTATTCTTTGAGGGCATGTTTACCACATAGGCACATAGAAGACATAGGACACATAGGCAAAACAAAAGGGGGCTTTCTTGTCTTTTCTATGTGTCCTATGTGCCTATGTGGTTTTAAAAATCCGGTAATATCCTGTAGTATTCGCTTAGGAAAGTCTTCTGCCCTTCTTTAAAAATATTAGTAACATTAAAATTGATGAGTATGCTCTTGGGTGCCTTTAACAACTTCATATAAGTTATTACCTGCGCCTCATGAATGGGTAAAATTTTTTCTACTGATTTTATTTCCAGCACTATCAGGTCGTCCACAAAAAAATCGCATCTTAAATGTGCGTCAATTTCTTCTTTCCTGTACTCTACTGGGATCATCATCTCAGATGTTGTAAGAATTTCCTGGTATTTAAATTCTTCGATCATACAGGCGTGGTAAACGCTCTCCAGCAAGCCAGGACCCAGTTGTTTATGCACTTCAATGGCTGCGCCGATTATTTCGTACGATAATAAGTCCACCCGTTCTTTTGTTACTTTATACATAACACACTTTTACATACAAGATGGAAGAACCCTAAATAAAGGTTGTATGGTTATGTAAATTTTATCGGGAGAAGGAATTACAGTTTATACTCTTCCAGTTTGCGGTACAGGGTAGTGAGAGCGATATTGAGTAGTTTGGCAGTTTCGGTTTTATTACCGTTAGTATAATTCAATACTTTTTGTATATGGATCTTTTCGGCACTCGCCAGGTCGAAAGCAGATAGTTGTTTACCATTTTTTGCAGCGGGTTGCTGAAATGCTGCAGGCAGATCTTCTATGGCAACTTCTTCTCCTGTCATTAATATCACCGCTCTTTCGATCACATTTTTCAATTCACGGATATTGCCATTCCATGGCTGCTGTTTTAAAACTTCTAGCAGTTCTTTAGAAAGTGGTTGTACTTTTTTGGTGGTTTTTGCTGCAACGATCTTTGCAAAATGATTGGCCAGCTCTTCAATATCCATCACCCTTTCCCGCAACGAGGGCAATGCAATTTGAAACACTGCTATGCGGTAAAAAAGATCCTGCCGAAAATTACCTGCTTCAATTTCTTTTTGCAGGTCGCGGTTGGTGGCGGTTATTAAACGGATGTTGATCTTTACCGGTTTTGTTTCGCCCACTTTTATCAATTCGCCCGATTCGAGTACCCTTAACAATTTCGCCTGCAGGTCGAGCGGCATTTCACCGATCTCATCTAAAAACAGCGTACCATTATTCGCTTCTTCCATAAAGCCGCGGGTATCTTTTACTGCACCGGTAAAAGCGCCAGCCTTATGGCCAAACATTTCACTTTCCATCAGGTCTTTACTGATGGCCGCACAATTGATGGCCACAAAAGTTTTATTATTCCTGGCGCTGGCATGATGAGTGGCTTGCGCAAAAACTTCCTTGCCGGTCCCGGTTTCTCCCGTAAGCAATACCGCCGTATCTGTTACGGCAACTTTTTTTGCCAGTTCAATAGCGGCCTGTATGTTTTTAGAATGGCCTAGTATACTTTCAAACGAATATTTTTTAGAAAGTTGTTTTTCCAGCTGCTGTACCCTTTTTGCTAATGTAACTTTTTCCATTGCCCTGTACAGCAGCGGAATGATCTTATTATTATCATCTGCCTTGGTGATATAATCAAAAGCGCCGTTCTTGATAGCCTGTACACCATCAGGTATATTGCCATAAGCCGTCAGCAAAATGATCTCCACCAGCGGGAATTTTTCTTTTACACTTTTCGAAAATTCCACCCCGTTACCATCCGGCAATTTTACATCGCACAGCAACACATCTACTTCCTGCTGCTCCAGTTTTTTTTGTGCACTTTTTATATCGCCGGCCTGCAATACTTCAAATCCTTCCAGGCCAATGATCCTCGCCATCAGCGATCGCAGCTTTTCTTCATCATCAACAATTAAAATCTTACCCATGCAGGCGGTTTATTTTTTTCAAAATTACTTAATAAAAAGATGGGCGCACCATTAAATTGCAGCTAATGGTATTTAATTATCTTTGGTTATAAAATTAACTACAATGAAGAAGCCGTTCCACTACAAAAAGCTGTTGCAATACTTTTTACAGGGATTGCTGATACTGGCCCCGTTGGCCATTACTGCTTATGCTATATTCTGGGTGGTGACTTCTATCGACAGCCTGTTGCCGATCTTTACTTACAAAGATCAGCAGGGTAATGTACAGGTGCAGAACTACGGTATCGGCTTTGTAATTATTATTGCTGCATTGATCGTGATCGGTTATTTCAGCTCCTTTTTCATTACCGGCCGCGTAGTAAGTTTTGTAGATAAATTACTGGAGCGTACGCCCGGCATTAAATATATTTACAGTACCACCCGTGATTTTTTTGAAGCTTTTGCAGGTGATAAAAAAAAGTTCACCAAAAATGTGCTGGCCAATGTGGATGATAATGATGTGTGGCGTTTTGGTTTTATTACCCGTGAGGATATGGAAGAATTTGATCTGAAAGATTATGTAACGGTGTATATACCGATGGCGTATTCTGTTGCAGGTAATGTATATGTTATTCCCAAAACAAGAGTAAAACCCATCACCAATATCAGCGCAGCGCAAACCATGAAATTTGCAGTAAGCGGTGGCATTACCGATGTGGATGACGAAAGCAACTCTTAAACCTTCCCGACGAAAGACCTTTTTTAAAAACAAAAAACGTTTTATGAAAAAGGTATTATTCATTATTGCATTATCAATTATTCATTGCAAGAGTTACTGCTGGGGATTTTTCGGCCATCAGAAAATTAATTATTCCGCCGTTTTTTTATTGCCGCCCGAAATGATGGTGTTGTACAAACCCAACATTGCATTCCTGAGCGAACACGCTGTTGATCCTGATAAAAGAAGATATGCAGTAGCCAATGAAGGCGCCCGCCATTATATTGATATTGATCATTACGGCGCATATCCTTTCGATAGCCTGCCCCGTAAATGGAATGATGCCGTTGCAAAATTTAGCGAGGACAGTTTAAGAGCTTATGGCATTGTACCCTGGCAGGTACAATTTATGCTGCAGCGCCTCACCAATGCTTTTAAGGAAAAAGATTTCAGTAAGATAATGAAGACAAGCGCCGAGATCGGTCATTATATCGGCGACGCACATGTGCCGTTGCATGCCAACAGCAATCACAATGGCCAGTTCACCAATCAGCGGGGCATTCATGGTTTTTGGGAAAGCCGTGTGCCGGAGTTATTGGCCGATAAGGAATTTGATTTTTTTATCGGCAAAGCCGAATACATTAAAAACCCCGGTGATTTTATATGGAAGCGGGTACTGGAAAGCGCCAAAGCTGCTGATAGTGTATTACGTTTTGAAAAAGAACTCACAAACCAATTTAGCGCCGATAAAAAATATGCTTTTGAAGAACGTAATGGAAAGATCATCCGGCAATATTCATCCGCCTTTACCATTGCCTTTAATAAAAAACTGGATGGCATGATCGAAAGAAGGATGCGGCAATCCATATTTGCCATTGCAAGTTTCTGGTACACCGCATGGGTAAATGCAGGCCAGCCCGACCTGAAACCCCTGGTTGATAAAAAGTTCAGTGAGCAGGATATGAAAGAATTTGAAGCCCTAGATAATAAATGGAAGAATGCAGATAAAATGCTGGGCAAACAGGAAGATTGATACCTGTACTTAGTTACTTTTTGTTAATATTTCAAAATTATCTTCCTGCGGGTTTTGTTACTTTTGCACTTCATCATTTTCTGATCAATAAATCAAGTGCAAGTGGTACACAATTTTAATGCAGGGCCGTCTATTTTACCTCCAACAGTTTTTGCAGAAGCTTCTCAGGCAATATTGAATTATAACAATACCGGTTTATCCATATTGGAAACCGGGCACCGTACTGCTACCTTCCAGGCGGTAATGGATGAAGCAAGAGCGCTTTTGAAAGAACTGATGCAGCTGGATGATGATCACGAAGTGTTGTTTTTACACGGCGGCGCCAGCACACAATTCATGCAGGTACCGATGAACTTGCTGGATGATAAAGAAACTGCTGCCTATTCTGATACAGGTGTTTGGAGCAGCAAAGCGATCAAGGAAGCAAAATTATTTGGCAAGGCCGAAGTGGTTTGCAGTGGTAAGGAAAATAATTATACTGCCATACCAAAAGATTTTGCAGTGCCCAATGATGCCAAATATTTTCACATTACCACCAACAACACTATTTACGGCAGCCAGTGGCATAAAATTCCTGCCACCAGCAATGTGTTGATAGCTGATATGAGCAGTGATATTCTAAGCCGTCAGATGGATTTTAATGCCTTTGGGCTTATTTACGCAGGTGCACAAAAAAATATCGGCGCTGCTGGTGTGAACGTGGTGGTGGTAAATAAAAATATACTCGGTAAAATAAAACGTGCCATCCCCACCATCATGGATTACCGCAATCACATTAAAGAAGGCAGCATGCTGAACACACCTCCTGTTTTTGCGGTATATGTTTGCCTGCTTACTTTACGCTGGTTAAAAGCACAGGGTGGTGTTGCCGCCATTGAAAAAATAAATGATGCAAAAGCGGCCCTCTTATATAACGAGATCGACAGCAATCCTTTATTCAGGGGAACCATTGCTATCGAAGACCGCAGCAAAATGAATGTATGCTTTGTAATGCATGATACTTCGCTGGAAGATGCATTTTTAAGCTTTGCCAAACAACAGGGCATTGTGGGCATCAAAGGCCATCGCTTATCAGGTGGTTTCCGGGCTTCTTTGTACAATGCTTTGCCATTAAGCAGCGTGGAAGTGCTGGTAAAAGCCATGCAGGAATTTGCCTCTCTGAATAAATAATTGCTTTTATGCTTCATCAGCCATGAAAAGGAAAATGCTTGCCCACCCAGCTGGTGAAATATTCTATCAGTGATGCGGTATCATCCGCTAAGCGGGTATCGCCATTGCAGGTAGTTTGCCAAAGCAATTCACTTTGATCACTGCTGTAGATATAGCAATTCATTTTTGCGGCATCCCATACTTTATCTTCATTGGTATGCGGCGCTGCAGGCGAATTTTTATAGTTTGTTTTATCATCCCAGTTCTTATGTTCTTCCACATTGGTTAATATCACGGCATCCACACCCAGTAATTGCGCAATTTCTTCGGGTTGTTTTTGATAAATATCTGCAGCACTGATATGATGTTGCCGCAGCAATGCAATGGTTTTTTGTAAAGGCTGAAATGATTTAACCTGGGTCTTATTTTTTTCGCTGTTATGCAGCACTAAATAATTGTACAATGATTCCTGGAAACTATAAGCCAGCTTTTCGTTGTTCATAGCTACCTCTTCGGGGGATATATACCGGGGCGGGTATCCAATAGTAGTTATTTTAAAGGGCAACACTGCAATTGTTTTAATGCCATTGGTTTTGCTGTCAAAATCAGCAGGTTTATAAATATTGGTTTTAAAAGAACAGGAGGAAAATACAAGCGCAATAAAAGAAAAGAGGAAAATTTTTTTCATAATAGTCGTTTTTATCGATTGATTCAAAGCCTGTTCCCTTTATTGTTAAAAGCCGTTGGCATGCTGTAAAAAATGCGTTAAAGGAAGTGACGGAATAAAATTTATATTTGCACAGATTATAATTACAAGATGATAACAATAGCCCCCTTTAAAGCACTAAGGCCCGAAGCCCAGTTTGCCAAACAGGTTGCATCAAGACCCTATGATGTACTGAACAGTAAAGAAGCCAAGGTAGAGGCGCAGGGAAATCCTGCCAGTTTTTTACACGTTACCAAAAGCGAGATCGATCTGCCTGAAAATACAGACATCCATTCGCAGGAAGTATACCTTAAAGCAAAAGAGAACCTGGATGCTTTTATCAGCCGCAATATATTATTCCGCGAAAGCAAACCCTGCTATTATATTTATCAGCTGGTAATGAATGGCAAAAGCCAAACCGGTTTGGTATGCGGCAGCAGCGTGGATGATTATGAAAATGACCTGATAAAAAAACACGAATTCACCCGGCCCGAAAAAGAACAGGACAGGATCAATCATATTAAAACCACCTGTGCTCAAACAGGTAATGTTTTTTTAGCGTATAAAAATGTGGAAGCCATTGATGCGTTGATCAACGACTGGAAAAAAGAACGCAGCCCGGTATATGACTTTGTTGCAGATGATGGTATACAGCACAGCATCTGGACCATCAATGATGCCAAAGTGATTGATAAGATCAGCGACTTGTTCAAAACCCGTGTGCCGGTAAGTTATATTGCCGACGGGCATCACCGCGCCGCCTCTGCTGCCAAAGTACGAAAGGCTTTGGGCGACCTGGCCACCGGTGGTTCCGATTATTTTCTCACCACTTTATTTCCATCGGATCAATTATACATCATGGATTATAACCGGGTGGTAAAAGATCTGAATGGTTTAACTGCGGCTGAATTCATCGAAAAGATAAAAGATAAATTCACGGTTGAAAAAATAAAAGATGCTTTAGCACCTGCCAAGCTGCACGAGTTTGGTATGTACCTGGATAACCAGTGGTACAAACTCACTGCTAAGGAAAAAACATTTACCACCGATCCTATCGGTGTGCTGGATGTGACCATTCTTTCTGATAACCTGCTGGATCCTTTGCTGGGCATTAAAGACCAGCGTACCGATAAGCGTATTGATTTTGTGGGAGGCATCCGCGGTTTGGCCGAGCTGGAAAAAAGGGTGAACAGTGGCGAAATGGCCGTTGCCTTCAGCCTGCACCCGGTTACCATTCAGCAGTTGTTTGATATTGCAGACAGTGGTAATGTAATGCCGCCCAAAAGCACCTGGTTTGAACCTAAATTAAGAGACGGGCTGCTGACGCACCTGATAGATGCAACGGAAGAGGCTTAAACAGCATCTATTAACTTTTCGTGTATTTACTTTAGCCATACCTTTAATCAATGATAAAGAAGTTCATTTTTTGCCTCGCTGTATTTTTTGTGGCAGTTGCTGCATCCGCTCAAACTGCCAAAGAACTGCATGAAACTGCACGATCTTTTATGCTGCAGGGCGATTATCCCAATGCCATACTGGTACTGAACAGGGCTATTGCGCTGGATCCCAAAGACTTAGAAATTGCTAAAGACCTGGGCCTCAACTATTATTTTGCAAAGGATTATAACAAGGCGCTGGATGTTTATAAACCCATCCTGGAAAGGGCAGATGCCGATGACCAGTGTTTCCAGGTAGCCGGTGATATTTACCAGGCGCTCAATAATCCCAAAGAAAGTGAAAAAGTATACCGCAAAGGGCTGAAACTGCTGCCTAAAAGCGGCGCCTTGTACAACGAACTGGGCGAAGTATTATGGCAGCAAAAAGATTATACCGCCATTAAGCAATGGGAAAAAGGTATTGAAGTGGATCCCGGTTTTTCGAAGAATTACTATAATGCCTGCAACTATTATGCGCTTACCACCGAAAAAGTGTGGAACATCATTTACGGCGAAATATTTTTAAATATCGAACCCGCCAGCGCTTCTGCCCCCATTGTAAAGAACATTATACTGGAAGGGTATAAAAGGCTTTTTGCCGAACCCAACCTGGAGAATGAAAAAAACAATCCCGAAAAGAATGCTTTTGTACAGGCCTATTTACAAATCATGAACAAACAGAGTAATCTTGTTTCTTCAGGCATTACTGCCGAATCGATGACGATGGTGAGAACAAGGTTCATACTGGACTGGTATAACAGCCCCAACGCCACCAAATATCCTTCCAGGCTTTTTGAACAGCAGCGCCAATATTTGCAGGAAGGTATGTTTGATGCCTATAACCAATGGATATTTACCGCGGCACAAAACCTGCCTGCCTATCAAAACTGGATAACCTTGAATGCCACTGAATACAACGAACTGGCCCGCTTTCAAAAAGGCCGCATCTTCAGGATCCCCACAGGGCAATACTACCACTAGACTACGATGGTTTTTTGCTGATTTTTTCGTTATCTTGTTTTAAAATAACCGTATGGAAGATGGGTGCTGCAGTAATATCACTTACCGGGCAACAGCAGTCTTTGCTGCCCTCTTCTTTAATATAAAACTTAAACCGATCCGGGCCATTAAGCTATATGATAATGGTTGGAGTAATAACGATTGTATATGAATGAAAAAGACAGGATCTTTGATTGTATCCAATACCAGCTGGGCAAATTTCCCAAAACAGACATGTTTGCCGCAAAGGAAAATGGCATATGGAAAACCTACAGCACTACAGAAGTTCAGGATACCGTAAATAAATTAAGCGCCGGCCTTTTGCAACTGGGTGTAAGTGGAAATGATATGACCATTGAGCGCCAGGACAAGATAGCCCTGATATCGAAGAACCGCCCCGAATGGTTGTTACTGGATATGGCCTGCCAGCAAATAGGCGCTGCATTATGCCCTATCTATCCCACCACCAACATTAACGAACTGGAATTTATTTTTAATGATGCCGCGGTAAAATATGTTTTTGTGAGCGGGCACGATATTTTAGAAAAAGTAAATAATATCCGCAGTAAGGTCAGCAGCATCAAAAATGTATTCAGTTTTGACGAGTTGCATGGTGTTGATCACTGGAAAAAACTGTTTGAAAATATCAGTGCTGAAGATCTTGCAAAAGTAGAAACCATAAAAGCAGGTATTAAGCAGGAACATTGCGCTACCATCATTTATACTTCGGGTACCACCGGCACACCCAAAGGCGTAATGCTCAGTCACCGGAATATTGTAAGCAATGTCATTCATTCCAAAAACACCTTCCCTTTTGCGGATAACCCTTCGGGTAAGGCCCTGAGTTTTTTGCCGCTGAACCATATTTTTGAAAGGATGGTTTCGTATATCTACATCTACAGCGGTATTTCTATTTACTATGCCGAAAACCTTGAAACCATTGCAGATAATTTAAGGGAAGTAAAGCCCAACCTGTTTACCACTGTGCCAAGGCTGTTGGAAAAAGTGTACGAAAAGATCATGGAAAAAGGCGCTGCGCTTACGGGTATCAAAAGAAAATTATTTGATTGGTCGGTGAGCCTTGCGGGCAAATACGATAATATAAAAAGCGGCGGCGCCTGGTACAATATGCAGCTGGCGCTGGCCAATAAACTGGTGTTCACCAAATGGAGAGAAGCGCTGGGCAATAATATTGAATGCATCATTACCGGCGGCGCAGCCTGCCAGGTAAGACTGCTGCGCATTTTTAATGCTGCAAAAATCCCTATTTACGAAGGCTACGGCCCTACCGAGAACAGCCCGGTGATAAGCGTGAACTGCCAGAAAAAAGGTGGTACTAAATTCGGCACCGTTGGCCTGGTGATAGAAGGACAGGAAGTAAGATTGGAAGCCGATGGCGAGATCTGTGTAAAAGGCCCGAGCGTGATGATGGGTTATTACAAACGCCCCGACCTTACTGCCGAAACCATTATTGATGGCTGGCTGCACACGGGTGATATCGGTATTTTTGAAGACGGTAAATATTTAAAGATCACCGACCGTAAGAAAGAACTGTTCAAGACCAGCGGCGGTAAATACGTGGCGCCACAGCCTATTGAAAACAAAATGAAGGAATCGCCTTTTGTAGAGCAGATGATGGTGGTGGGTGCCGAACAGAAATTTGTGGGCGCACTGATCGTTCCTTCTGTACCGAATTTAAAAGAATGGATGCAGCATAAAGGGATCAAATTCACCACTGTTGAAGATGCGGTGCACAACCCCAAGGTTTTAGACCTTTATCGTGAGCTGATCGACTCTTTCAATAAATTCTTTAACCATGTGGAACAGGTTAAAAAATTTGAACTGCTGCCCAACGAATGGACAATAGACAGCGGGGAACTAACGCCAACGCTTAAACTAAAACGCAAGGTGATAATGGAAAAATATAAGGCTGCCGTAGAAAGGATCTATGATTAAAGACTTTTCATTTGTATTGTAAAAAGGCAAACTTTGAACCCGAATACAACCTTATCTGAAGAAGAGTTGATAGATGGGCTGCAGGCCCGCAGCCACCAGGCTTTTGCCAGCCTGTACGATCATTACAGCAGCGCCATGCTGGGCGTTATCAATACTATTGTGAATGATATGGATGAGGCAGAGAATCTTTTACAGGATGCTTTTATTAAGATCTGGAACAATATTCACCGGTACGACAGCAATAAGGGCCGGCTTTTTACCTGGCTGATCACCATCTGCCGCAATACCGCTTTAAATTTTTTACGTTCGGGCGAAAATACTGCCAAAACAAAAATCCCGGATGCCGAAAATGGTGTAAGTACCGAAGAGTTAATTGCTGCACCGGTGCCAACGGACCATATTGGCATTGATAAGCTGGTATGTAAACTGGATGACAAACATAAAACGGTTATCAACCTGATATACTTCTGGGGATATACCCAGCAGGAAGTGGCAGAGAAATTAAACCTTCCGCTGGGTACGGTAAAGACAAGAACAAGGATGGCATTGCAATTACTAAAAGAACAATTGAAAAACTGATATGACAGGCATTGAAAAATACATACCGCTACTGGAAGAATATTGCCTGGGGCTATTAAGCGAAGCCGATGCTGCAGCAATGCAACAGGCTGCAAAACAGTTTCCGCAACTGCAGCAGGGCATCCACGAAATGGAAACCAGCCTGGTCCGTTATGCAGGCACTACTCCAAGGCCTTCTTTAAAGCAAAATATATTTTCGGCGCTGGATCATTTACCTGCAGAGCATAGTATTGATATCAGTAACCCACCTTTTATTGACCGTAACAGTTACCTGGCCGAATGGCAGGAAGCGGTTGCATCCATTACAGCTGATAAAGATTATGATCATATCAAAGTGCATTTTTTAAAAGATACACCCGAATTTCAGCTTTGCGTGGCATGGCTCACCGGCACACTGGATGAAGACGAACACCATGCCGATGAATTTGCCGAAAGTTTTTTTATACTCGAAGGCACCTGCAGGTGCGATATTGGCGGTACCATCATTCACCTGAAGGCCGGCGATTACCTGGATATACCTTTCAATACCCATCATACCATCACTTCTACCTCTGCAGATGGAGGTTATGTAAAGGCATTGATACAGCGCAAAAAAATTGCCGCATAATTTTTTTCTTTTTTTAAATCCATATTTACTCTTTGTGTGTAGGTATAGATATGGAAAGAAAAATTTACAACCCCATACAAAGAGACAGTGTTACTTTTTTAAAGACCCATGCTGAAACGAATGGCGAGTACACTTTGGTGGAAGTGGAGCTGGCCGATGGTGGCGGTGTAGGTTTGCATTACCATAAAACCTACGCTGAAAAATTCAACTGCATCAGTGGGCAGGTGCAGGTACAGCTGGGCAAAGATGTTACTGTGCTCCATGCCGGTGAATCTGCCACAGCTTCCCCAAATATCAACCATCTTTTTAAGAACCGCAGTGGTGTGCCCAGCAGGTTTACTGTAGAGCTAAGGCCCGCCAGCAGGGGTTTTGAGCAATCTTTACAGATCGGGTACGGGTTGGCGTCAGACGGGCTTTGCAAAAAGAATGGCTTCCCTAAAGATAAACTGGCACTGGCCTGGTTGTTCGAGATCAGCGAAAGTAACCTGCCCGGCTGGATGAGCATTTTTGAATTCATATTGCGCAAGCAGGCCAAAAAAGCAAAAGAAAAAGGCATTGATAAACAACTTACGGAACGGTACGTGAAATTTTAAAAACTACCGGCAACGAGTACCCTATTTATAAAACTTTCTCTTTAAAAAATATCCCTTAAAAATTGCTGCATAGCATGCGGCGGGGACCGTTTTTGCCTTACCCTGGTACCATTTCATTCCAATACAATCATTTTTATGCATAACACATCCGCTAACAAAGAAATTGTACAACGTTTTAACCGGGAGTTTATTGAAAAGGGCAATATGGCTGCTTTTAACGAGATCATTGCACCTGGTTTCATCAATCAAACAGCGCCTGAAGGTATGCCCAAAGACCCCGAAGGAGTGCTGTATTTCTTCCAGCATTTTTTAAAACCTGCCTTCAGCGACCTTAAAGTAGACATCCTTCAACAGGTGGCGGAAGGCGATACAGTGACCACGCACAAAAAGTTTTATGCCACTCATTCCGCCAGCTTTATGGGCATACCCGCCACGGGAAAAAAAGTAGTGATGGAAGTGATGGATATCATCCGCCTGGAAGATGGCCGCTTTAAAGAACACTGGAACGTGGTAGACTGGCAAAATATCATTCAGCAATTAAACAACTAAAATACCTATCATTAAAATTTAAAAAAATGCAAACAGTAACAGCAACCAAATCAAACATCGAAATTGCCCAGGAAGGTTTTGCCAATTTTGGCAGCGGTAATATTGCCGCCATTATCGACACCTGCACCGAAAATGTGAACTGGGCTTCCTGGTATCATCCGCAGGTACCTTATTCCACCACCTTTAAAGGAAAGAGCGGTGTTGCAAAATTTTTCAGCACCCTTGCCGAAACAGTGGACTACACGGCTTTTGAGCCGAAAGAGTTTTATGCTACCGGCAACAAGGTATTTGCCAAAGTATTTCATGCCGCCACTGTTAAAGCTACCGGCAGATCTTTTGCGCACGACACCCTGATGGAATTTACCATCGAGAACGAAAAGATAAGCGCCTTTTTCGCTTATGTTGACAGTGCAGATGAACTGCAGGCTTTTACCAAATGATCATTCATCTTAAAAAAATAATAACAATGAGTAAAATTGTAATGATAACAGAAGTACCCGGCACTACTTATAAAGAGTATGATGCGATTTTAAGTGAGCTGAACAATACCGGTAAATTACCTGCCGCCGGTTGTCTTTCGCATGTGGCTTTTCAAAAAGATAACAGCTGGTGCGTAGTGGATGTATGGGAATCGAAGGAGGCCTGCATGGAGTTTGCACAAAATACTTTGTTTCCCATCTTTGGCCGGTTGGGCATTACTCCTGCACAGCCCGCTTTTTTTGCTGCACATAATTTTATCCCTGCTGGCGAAGTAATGGCGGGTTAATTGTGAATGGCATACTTGAACAATAAAAAAGGGTTTCAAAAATGAAACCCTTTTACCATTAAACAGTCAACTATAACTATACATTAAAACACAACGTATTAAATGAGGCGGTTCTCAATTGCATATTTTGTAAGATCTGAATTGGATTTAAGACCTGTTTTTATCAATACCCTTGAGCGGTACGTACTGATAGTGGTAACACTTAAAGAAAGTTTTTCTGCAATTTCAGAAACTGATTTTCCTGATGCCAGCAACTTCATTACTTCCAGTTCGCGGTTGCTTAAATAATCGTGTGCCGACCGGTGCATATCAGAATCGATATTGTTGGCAAGATGTTCTATTACTGCTGGCGAAAAATATTTTTTGCCTGCCAGTACTTTTTGCACGGCGATGATCAGTTCATCGCTCGCAGATTCTTTGCACAGGTATCCGGAGGCGCCGGCTTTTAATGCCCTTAATGCATAATGTTCTTCTGGGTTCATGCTCAGCATCAGTACAGGCAGTTCGGGTAAAATGCTCCTGATCTGTTTCAATGCATCCAGGCCGCTTCTGCCGGGCATATTGATATCGGATATCACCACATCCCATTGTTCGGCAATCACCTTTGCCACCAATGCTTCGGCATCAGCCACTTCTTCAATAAAAGGATTACCAAACTGGTCAATTAATATTTGCCTTAGTCCTTTTCTTACTACTGTATGATCATCTGCAATTAATATTCGTAACATATACTTATTTTCTTCTTAGTTAATGATGGTATCAGGCAATTTCAGGCTGATGTTTTGGTGCGTCACCAGAAGCGGTATTATTCCTTTTGCTTTTGATGGTATCGAGTATGCCGGGAATTTTTTCAAACTCGTGGTATTTATCTAAAATAAAATCGGCACCAGCAGCAGTGCATTTCATTTGCTTCTGGCTGTCTTCGCGGTTTACAAGCGCAATAACAGCTGCAGGAACAGCTGCCTGTTTTATTTTTTTCAACAAATCAATGGAGGTGCGGCCGGGCAGGCTGGTATCGATCAATACCACCTGGGGTTTTATCTCTTCAAAAATCAATTCGGCTTTATTGTGCGAGACAGACTGGTGAACCGCTTTTGCATGCGCCGATTCCAGCAGGAGATTTCTCATCCTTCCGCTGATAAGCAGGGAGCTTTCTACGATTAAGACTGTCATTGTTTTAAGGTTGTATTTCGAAACACAAAGAACCTAAAAAACAACAGCCCGCCTAATAGAGAGAGCGGTCATATTGGAGTAGTAGAATAATATTGACGCTGGTAGTAGTTATACTATAAGTTAAAAAATAAGATGAAGTGTATGTTATTGCTCAATATCAGAGATTATATGGTTGGCAATGGCATAACGGGTAAGATCTGAATTGGTGGACAGGTTCAGTTTTTCCATTATGCGGCCGCGATAAGTGCTGATCGTAGTTAACGCCAGCGAAAGTGATTCGGCTATCTGCGTTACAGTTTTGCCCATGGCCAGTAATTTGAATATCTCAAATTCTCTATTGGTCAAGAGTTCATGCGGCTTTTTACCATCGTCGGTGCTGGCCAGTAATTTTTCGGCAATTTCGGGTGTGATATATTTTTTGCCGAGGGATATGCGCTGCACTGCTGTTACCAGTTCGTCCGGAGCAGAATTTTTATTGAGGTACCCGGCGGCGCCCGCTTTGAGTACCCTTACGGCATAAAGGTCTTCTGTATAAATGCTCAGTATCAGCACCGGTAGGTTGGGCTTTATCAGTTTTATCTGCTCCAGTGCTTCCAGCCCGCTGCGGCCGGGCATATCCAGGTCGCTGATCACCAGGTCCCAGTCTTCTTTGATCACTTCTTTTACCAGGGCTTCCCCATCTCCCACCTGCTTGATCTCCACTGCGGGATATTCGTCTTTAAGTATCTGTACAAGGCCCAGCCGTATAAAGCTATGATCGTCTGCTAATAGTATCCGTTTCATGGTTGTAGTTTTAAATATGATAAGGTAAACGTATCGTTATTGTTGTTCCCTTCCCCGGAGTGGTTTCCAACTCAAAAGTACCCCCCAGCGAAAAGACCCTTTCCTTCATGCCCAGCACCCCGAAAGACTTTTTACTCTGCACTGCCTGTGTATCAAATCCAATACCATCATCCTTTATAATTACAACAATTACACCAGTTTCTAAAATTATGGATGTGGTAACCCTGCTGGCATGTGCATATCTTGTAATATTAGTAAATGCCTCCTGGTATATCCTGAAAATACAGGTAGATACCGGCTCAGGCAGCTTCAATTCCCTTTCTGCAGTTACAAAATTAACAGGAATGCCGGTATTTGCGGTAAACTGGCGGTTTTGCCATTCCAGGGCCTCTATCAGGCCATAATCGTCCAGTATGCCGGGGCGCAGTTCGGCCAATATCCTGCGGATGGATTGGTTGCTGCCATCCAGCAATGTGATGATATTTTTCAGCTTGGTCTTGATCAGTTCTGCACCGGGTTCTATCTTTTTGTCTATCCACGCCACGTCCATTTTAATGGCCGTTAACTGCTGTCCCAGTTCATCATGAATTTCCCTGCCGATACGCTTGCGTTCTTCTTCCCGCACATTGAGCAAATGCGCTGTAAGCTGCCGTAGCTTTTCGGAGGTTTCTTTGATCTCTTCCTGCGCCTTTTTTCTTTCTGAGAAATCGATACCCACGCCCATCAGGCATTTATCTCCTTCGTAATCGATGGCAATACCGGTGAAATAGTAGGGTATCTTTTCTTTTGTTTTTATCATCAGGTTGGCCTGCACATTATCTTCGCCCACCACAAAAACGTTGGATATCTTTTCGGTAAGTAATTCTTTTTCATCTTCATCAAAAAGCTGCAGCGGGTGCAGGTGTTTTATTTCATCCGCATCATACAGGGTAACTTTTTCAAAATTATTGTTCCAGCGTAGGAACTGTCCCTGCTTATCGTACAGGTAAAATATACCGGGCAGGCTGTTGATGATGGAGTCCGAAATATTTTTTTCTTTGATGATCTCGTCCTGCGCTTTTTTTCTTTCGCTGATATCGATACCGATACCCAGCACTGCAGGCTTGCCTTTGTATTCCACACCCACCCCTGTAAAATAAAACGGTATTTTTTTGCCCGATTTGGTAAGCAGGTTCACTTCCACATCGGCCATGCCTTCGCGGTAAGATCTTTCAAGGCCTTTTCGCAGTGCTGTATGATCTTCAGGGTCAAAAAGTGTGATCGGTGTCATCACTTCTATCTCTGCCTCATTGTAGCCGGATATTTCTTCCAGCGCACCGTTCCAGCGCAGCAAACGCGGTGTTTGATCGGCCAGGTAAAATATACCGGGCAGGCTGTTGATGATCTTGTCGGAAAGATTTTTTTCGTTCACGATCTGTTCTTCCGCCAGCTTACGTTCTGTAATATCTGTAATAGTGCCTACATAGCCAATGATGACATTATCTGTATTTCTTTCGGGTATGGCCTGGCCCATTACCCAGGTAACCGTGTTATCATTACGTACAAAACGGTATTCCGATACAGAACTTGTTTTTGCATTGGTGGCTGCTTCCCATCCTTCAAATAATCTTTTCCTGTCGTCGGGGTGAACCGCATTCAGCCAGCCATTGCCTTCGGCCAAGGCAGGTGTAAGGCCCGACATCTGGCACCAGCGGGGATTTACATACGTCGTGTACCCGTCAGCGTCAGTATGGAAAATCCCTACCGGCGAAACTTCGGCCAATGTCTGGTAGCGCCTTTCACTTTCCAGTACTTCTTCTTCTGCTTTTTTACGCAGTACTTCTTTGCCAAATATCTCCAGTGCAAAAGAAACATCTCCTGCTGCTTCCACCAGCAAAGTGATCTCTTCTGCATCAAAAAAATTCTTTTCGCTGGCATAAAAACAAAAAACGCCCACTACTTTTCCAAACCGGGTGAGCGGAATGCCCATTGCTGAAAGATAACCCCTGCTCAGGGCCTGTTCTTTCCACGGCTCCATCCGCGGATCGGTTTCAATATCATTACAGATGATGTAATTCCCTTTCATAAACTCGTTTGCCATGGGGCCAATGCCTTCGGGACTGTCATTCATCGTGAGTATATTCAGGCCAGCCAGGAAATCCAGTTCTTCCCCTGCATGCATCACCGGTAGCAGCCTTTGGGTCGATTCTTCTATCATACCAATCCACGCCATCCGGAACATGCCCACTTCAACGGCTATTTTACACGCATCTTTAAAAAGTGTTTTTTCGTTAGTGGTCCTTACGATCATCTGGTTTACCTGGCTGATAAAAAAATACAGCCGGTTCACTTTAATGATCTTATGCTCTGCTTCTTCTTTTTGTATCTCTGTCTGTTTTTGTTTTAATGCAGCTTCAATTGCGGCCGGCAGCCTGGCCATCCTGTCTTTTAAAAGATAATCATCTGCACCCGCTTTTATAATACCGGCTGCAAACTCTTCGGATACGGTACCGGTAACCAGTATAAAAGGTATCCGCAGCGCCTGTTGTTTTAAAAGCTGCAGGGCTTCGGAGGCGCTGAACTGCGGCAGGGCATTATCCGAAAGGATCACATCGGGTTTAAACTCCTGCAGCGCTTTGGTATAAGCGCTATCCGTCATCACCACTTTAAAACTAAAGTGGCCGCCGGTTTTTTTAAGCACCCGCTGTATCATTTCAGCATCTGCTTCGTTATCCTCCAGTATCAATATTTTCAGCTCGTCCATTACCATATCATCATGCCGGTGGTTGGTTTAATAATAACCAGTAAAATCCCAGGTTCTTGATCGCTTCGGCAAAGCCTTCAAAATTTACCGGTTTTACAATATAACTGTTGGCGCCCAGCGCATAACATTTTTTTATATCTGGATCTTCTTTGGATGAAGTCAGCATCACTACTGGTATCAGTCTTGCCCCTTCATCCGATTTTATTTTTTGCAATGCTTCAATACCGTTCACCTTGGGCATCTGTATATCCAGCAATACCAGCTTGGGTGGGTTGTTCACACTGCGTGTTTCGGCAAACTTGCCTGCTGCAAAAATAAAATCAATTGCTTCTTCTCCATCTTTTACATGATAAAGATTGTTGGAAAGATTGTGTTTTTTTAATTCCCGTATGGCCAGCTCTGCATCATTGATATTGTCTTCCACAAGTAATACGTCTACTGAGTTCAGGTTCATAATCTATATTGTTTTTGTTTTAAGGTAAATACTGGTTTGGTTATTTTAATTGGCCGGCAGGCTAAAATAAAAGCAGGCGCCCTGCCCGGGTGCCGATTCTGCCCATACATTCCCTCCATGTTTGGAGATGATCTTCTCTACTATTGCAAGGCCTATGCCGGTTCCTTCAAATTCTTCTGAACTGTGCAGCCGCTGAAATACTTTGAACAGTTTGTTTTTATATTTCTCATCAAAACCTACGCCATTATCCTTTACAAAAAAGGCTAGCTGCCCGTTAGTGGCGGTAAAGGAGCCTATTTCTATCACCGGCGCCGCTTCGTTGCCCGAGTATTTTACTGCATTTGATACCAGGTTGATCCACACCTGCCGCAGGGTATTGATATCTGCTTTTACGATCGGTAAAGGGTGTACTATCCATTGAACGGGAAGCCCATGATCTTTCCGGTCCTCATTGTCTATTACCTCCTGCACCAGCTCGGGCATGTGTACCGGTGCGGTAATAATATCCTGGCGGCCCATGCGGGAAAAAGCAAGCAGGTCGTCAATAAGGCTCCCCATCTTCAACGTATTGTTCTTTATGATAGCCGTTATACGTTTTGCCTCTTCATCCAGTTTGCTGCTGTAATCTTCTTCCAGTATGGCCGAGAAACCAATGATGGCCCGCAGTGGCGCTCGAAGGTCGTGCGATACGGAATAAGAAAATGCTTCCAGCTCTTCATTTGTTTTTCTTAACTGTTCGGTACGTTTCACTACTCTTTCTTCCAGCTCTGCATTTAAATTCCTTATCCTTATTTCTGTTTCTTTTCTTTCTGTGATGTCCCTGTAATTGGCTACATAGGCATTTACTGCGGGGTTATCCATCAGGTTGGTCACCACGCCTTCCAGCCAGATATATTTACCATTCTTCTGCAAAAAACGGTACTGGAATGAAAGTGGTTTGTTCTTTACCGTTTTTAATTCTTCGTACAGGCGAATGATATCGGGCCTGTTATCGGGATGAATATAATCGATCACCTTTTTACCTTTTCTCTCTTCTGCACTATAACCCAATATACGTTCTACTGAAGGGCTTTGATAAATGATATTGGTCTGTTCATCGTTCAATACAATGGCATCCGAAATATTTTCTATCAATGATCTGAAGCGTACTTCGCTGGACAATATTTTTTCTTCCGATTCGATACGTTTTGTTACATCCCTGAAGTTGAAGAGCACTGCACTTACATAGGGATTATTGAGCAAATTGGTAACTGTTCCTTCCAGCCAGATATAATGGCCCTCCTTGTGTTTATTGCGGTAAATAGCATAAACCGGTTTGCCGGGATTGGCAAGGCATTCTTTCATCACTTCGTCGGCCCTGTCCCAATCATCAGGATGGATCGTGAATTTATTGTTGCCGCTCGACTCTTCCATTTCCTCATCGCTCCAGCCGGTGATACGTGCAGCGGAAGGGCTGCGGTAAAATACCTTAAATCGTCTATCCATCAATGTTATGATGTCGTGGTTATCCTCGATCAAAGTTCTAAAACGTTTTTCATTGAACTGCAGCTGCTCTTCGGCCTTTTTACGGTCGGTGATATCTACCGACAAAATAAAAATGCCTTCGGGCACCGGTTGAAAACTCAGTTCGAACCAGGCGGATGTGCCGTCGGGGAATACGAACTCATTCTCCAGGTGAATGGTGGCTCTTTCGTTAAAGCATTTAAGATAGGTTTGATAAATAGGCGCTTCTTCAATGCCGGGATACATCTCCATTACAGTATGCCCTATCAGTTGCTCCTTGGTGTACCGGCCATGTTTGGCCATCGATTCGTTTACGTAGATATAGCGCCAGTCAAAATCGATGATCTGTACACCTTCCAGCATATTGTCCATTGATTGGCGGAACTGTTCTTCGCTGGCCCTTAATTTTTCTTCTACTTTTTTCTTTTCGGTAATATCGTTGGAAAGTATAAAGCGTGCCGGTACGCCATCAAATATTATTTCGTGTGCAATGATCTCCACTGTTATGATAGTACCATCTTTCTTTTTATGCCGCCAGGTGCCGCGGTTGTAATTGGCCGCATTGGTGGTAAATGCATGATCGGACCTAACAAAAAGTTCTTTGTCTTCATCCGGCCGGATATCAGTAGCTGTCATCGACAAAAATTCCTGCCGGCTGTAGCCATACTGCAGTACCGCCATTTTGTTTACATCCAAAAAGCGGAAGGTCTTGAGATCGATCACCCACATGGGCATGGGATTGTTCTCAAAAAGATAGCGATATTTTTTTTCGCTGGCCTTTATTTCGTCTGTGCGTTGCCGTACTTTTTCTTCCAGTTCTTCATTTGACCGGGTAAGTTGTTCTTCCAGCTGCCTGCGCAGGCTCATGTCTTTAATGATGAACACCATGGAAGTGGTCTCGCCATTTTCATTGGCGATGCGGTTGCCCGTTACCGATCCAAAAAAAGGCGTACCATCTTTATGATAAAAATCCCTTTCGCTCACCCACATGCCTTTTTCAGCCATATCTTTTTCAATCAAAAAAAGTTCGCTGCCCGATAATTTGATATAACCGAGTTCGGAAGATGACCTGCCGATCGCTTCTTCTTTTTTATAGCCGAATAGTTGTTCCGCACCGCTGTTCCAGCTGCGTATACATTCATCCAGCCCGATTGAAATGATGGCTTCGGAAGATTGTTCCACCAGGTTGGCCAAATGCCCTACCTGTTCCCGTAATTGCTTTTGCCCGGTAATATCAAAGCTTACAGCCACATAGCCTGTTACCACCTGCTCTTCATTCCGGATAGTGGTAGTGGAAGAGCGCACATAAATACTTTCGCCGTTTTTTGTTACCCTTTTTAATTCTCCCGTCCAGTAATCTTCTGCATTGATCTTTTGTAAAGCCAGGTCTATTTCGGCACTGGTGATAGCAGTTTGCAAAACATCATTGGGGTTCCGGTTCATTACTTCCTCCGCCGAAAAGCCGTATAGTTTTTCTGCACCTTTATTCCAGCTTTTTATTTTAAGATCTTTATCCACTACGTAAATGGCATCATGTGCCTGGTTTACCTGCAGCGAAAGAAATTCCAGTTCGTTCCTGGCCTTTCTTCTTTCTTTGTCTTCTATGCGTTGTTTCTCCTGCCAGAAAAGCAATACCAGTAACAACAGCATTATACCAGCTACGGAGAACAATACCAGCCGCTCTACAAATAATTCCTGCGCACTTTCTTTTTTATTCACTTCCAGCAATGCTTTTTCATCTTCCTGCATACGGAATACCAGGCGCCGTACATTGTCTAAATATATTCTGCCCCCGCCGTTAGCCACCAGCTGTATGGCCTGTTCGGCACTGATATTTTTCCTGTTGTTAATGATACTGTCCGAAAAGAGTATCCTGGAATTTACATACTGCAGTAATGAATCAATATGCTGCTGCCGGTAAGTGGTGAGCGATGCCAGTTGTTTCAACCGGTCCACTTCGCCGGGCATTTCGTTTTTTGCCTTTTGATAGGTTTGTAAAAATTGGTCCTGCCCCGTCAATAAGTAACCCCTTGCACTGGTCTCAATTTCGGCTGCAGTGGCCGATATCCTTTCGGTATAAAACAACAGGTCCTGTGTATTGGTAATGGAAGTGGCCGTGTCTTTTTCGTGCTGCGACTGCTTGTAGTAAATAATAAAGATCGCACCAAATGCCAGCAGGGTCAACAGGATAACAGCCGTAAAAGTTTGCTTTGTAGTTAGCCGGAGCGGCATAAACAGCCAATTGTTTTAAAATAAGGTTATGTATTACAGATAAAGGTCTTATAAAAAGGCCTTTATATTTAAATTTAGTAAAAAAATGCCGTAATTCCAGTATGTAAAACCCGCAATTATTTGAATGGCCTTTATTGTATTTATAAAATTATAAGGCGTACTGCATTTCTCTATACAAAAACAGCAAAACCTTATTAAAGTTTTGCTGTTGGCATCATGAAATTGCTTAGCTGTTATTCGTAGGGAGATAGTATCCGCAACTTTACCAGTTCGCTTTGTTTGCCGCCATAACTCATGATCGTATTCATCGTATTATTATCTGTTATCTTGTCTTGCCGGTCAAATGTGATGAGGTATTCCCACTTATACGGGCTATCCTTATCAGTTACCTTGTTCATTTCAAATTTTGAGCCCGGTGTATGGCGGAAAAAATAACTGTCTTTTGCCGGGTCATTCAAAAAATCGTCGCCCTTGGGTACATAATTGAATTCTAATTGCAGTTCGGCCATATCGGTAAAATTCCAGTCGAGTTTGATCTTTGTATGGTTGGCCGAATCTGCATTACCCGAATGTATGCGGCGGCGATCCCCGGCCATATCGAGTGATCCATCCATGGCAAGCGATGCCAGGTTACCGGTGGCAATTTCCCTTGTAAGATAAACCCCTTCATCTTTCAGGTAAACTGCTTTACCGCTCGGTTCATCCTCTTCTGCAGGAATGGTCAATGTAAAATCATTCTTCAATGGCAGTTTGGGATAATAAAGCAATTCCATTGAATGGCGTTTGTAACCATAACCGCGAAGATTTAAATTGGTTTGCACCTGCTTCAGCAGTTTGGGATTGGCCACCACTTCTTCATGATCGTGGAACATATAAGACAGCTCGATCTTTACAGGTACGATACCAATGTATGCGGTGCCGAATAACACATCATTACATCCGGAAGGGTTAAAACCAATAAAGTGCCCGTGTATCACAGCGTTGCCATCGGTACGGGTTAACCTGAATTTTACTTTTGCTTTTCCCTGTGCATCGGTGGTTACCACGGAGGGAGTTATCACGCCGCCTTCTGCACCGTTAATTGCAAAACCATTCAGCATTTCTCTTTTAAATGATATGCGCCGGTTCTTTAGTAAATAACCATCGCAATCAATGGCCTGTACCTCCACTTCTGTTTCTTCGCCAATGCCCAGTTTTGTTTTTTTAGGTTTTATTTTCAATTGTCCGCCACTGCCGCTCAGCATATAGCGCATATCTGTTTCCCGCATTTCTTTTGCATAGTTCATGATCTTCTCGCTTACAGGCATCAGCTGCGCCGCTGCCTGTTCGCCGGCTTTTTGCAATGCCGCAGGATCATCGTGCCAGCTAAAAGTTACTTCACTGCGGGCAATGGTCTTGCGGTCGCAAGCGCCCTGTATTTCCATTACCATGGTATTTTTTTCGCCGTTGCCTGTAACGGTGGAAGTAACCAGGTAATCCAGTTCTTCGCTTACCAGTTTGCCACTGGGCGTGCTGTTATCCGGTGGCGCCGGTACTTCGCCGGTGGTAAGCGCCCCGTTCATAAAATTTTTATCAATAAAGAACCAGCAATTGTGCGAGGGATCATTATTATACAGGTAACCGCTGGCAAATTTCATGGGCCAGGAAAGTTGCTCATATTCCCAGGAATAACCCCCGGCTGGAGCTGGGATCTTTACGGTTGCATCAAAAACAGTGATGCTTCTTTGCAAACATTTATCGCAGGTTTGTTGCGCCTGCAATGCGATACATATACCCGCAAGCAGGCAGGAAAGGATGATCTTTTTCATGGCGGCTAAGGTAATTGCCGGCAAATGCTGCTGCAAAGCGCCAGTGAATGAATTGAAAAAAGCGGGGGATGAAATGAAAATTGCAGCAATAAAAAATGCACGTTATTGCTAACGTGCATGGATATATTTTAACTGTATTGCTATTATTTTTTTTCGAGCCTTCTTATCCGTAAAGGGAAGTATTCGTTATTACCGGCAAAGATAGTATCAAGTGTAACGTTGTAACGGGTAGGAAGATAACTGTTGAGTATCTTGATATCCGGGTCATTTTCAAAAATGGGTTCCGATCTGTCGGTAATGAGTAAATAGGAAGGTGATACAGGGTTGGCCTGTTCTATCGCATTTCGCAATCCTATCGTATCCTGTATCTTGGAAAGATAACTGCTGTCGAATCTTAAACCATCAGGCAATGGTACCAATGGATTTTGGCCGGTATAATTATATTTGAATTGCAGCGACAATACTTTATGATAAAAAAGTATCGGCTCGCTTTTGCGTTCAATTACGCCAATGTATTTGGTGAGCGACCTGGTATCGTATTCTTTTACCTGGTACCTGTATTGTACCAGCAGCATTGCGGCATACAATACCGACATTGTTCCAAAAATGATGCTTCTTTTTACTAATGGATAAACCTGGAATAAAATAAAAGGCGACATGAACAAGGGGAATGCAATGGTAAGATAACGATCATGATAATCCAGCTTGGTAACAGCAAAGAAAACGCTGTTGATAGCGATCATGATAGCGCCCGATATCAATACCCCGTTCAGGCTTTTAAAATAAATGGTATTGGTAAGTTTTTTTTCACGGAACCATTTGATGTAAGTGTAGCCTGCCAATGCCAGGAACAATAATAAAAAGACCCAGCGCAATATCCTTGCCACCACCAGCATGTGCATGCCCAGCACCAGGTTTTGCGGCGAGTGGAATACCAACATCATCCTTTCTGTAAGTGTGTTGGATACAGAGTTGATATAGGCCAGCGACATAGGATCGGTAGTGATCCATAAGTTGTGCAGCAACAAAAGCCCTACCGGCAATGTAAAAAGGCAGTATTTAAAAAATTCTTTCCAGCCTTTGAATAACAATACCGGCACCGCCAGTGAAGCCACGAGGTATACATACAAATATTGCGTATACAGCCCTACCAGGCAGGTGAAAACAAAAATGTAGAGATACTTATTTTTTTTGCTGATGTAATACCGCAGCAGGTAATAAACCGAAGTGAGCGAAATGAATAATACAAAGGAATAAAGGCGTACTTCCAATGCCGTCCAAACGGTATAAGGATTTAAAAGAAAAATGATGATGAGCCACCTGGAGCAAGGCTCGCCGGACATGAGTTTTACAAATTTGCTGAACACAAAAGCCGACAGCGCCACAAACATCACTGAGAATAATCTTGCAAAAAAAACATCGAAGCTGATCTTGCGCCACAGTGATAATAAAATAAAATACGCTGGTGGCTGTCCCTCAAAGTTGTAGGATTGCCTGATTACGCCTGCAAGATTATTGGAAGTGGTATCTAATGAAAAGATCTCGTCGTTGGAAACATTTAACCGAAGGCATAAAAAGATCAATGCAGCCGTGTACACCAAAATAAATGCAATGAAAGAAACATCTTTTATCGTCTTCGTATTGTTGCTGCTAACAACTCCCGCCATGATTACCTCCGGTTTAATGGATTTGCAAATTACTGCAATCTTTTATTAAAAATATAAACAATGTTTAAACGTTTTATACCGTTTATCCTTTTCTTTTTCAAGGTCTTAATTTGATCGAATCCACCAGTTTCTGCGAAAATATCCTGGCGCCTTTATCATTCAGGTGAACAAAATCTGAGAACAACTGGTGATTATTATAAAAGGAACTATCCCATGTAAAATCAATAAAACTAACCTGGTGCGCCCTGGCAATATCTTTACCAATGGCTACAGAATGGTCTTCGGTAGTGGTTATCTGCAGGCCCGGCGAGCACACCACGTACAGCTTTACATTGGCTGCTGCGCATGCTTTTATAAAATCTTCGTAGGTATTCACTTTTACGCTGTCGATCTCGTAATTGGTCTCATAATCCCTTACCCTGGCCGGTTCGGTGCTTACATTCTTCAATGGCACATAACCTTTTATATCACTTACCCTTTGTTTGTTGAACTCTGAGTTGCCGGCTGCAATGGTAAATAGCAGCGAATTATATGGGTAAATGGAAGAAAGCAGTTTGATCTTTTCGAACCTGCTTTTTAAATTCACGATGGATTGTATCTCGGGATGTGTTTTATAATAAGGCAGCAGGGAAGAGATACGGTCGTATGCCTCCTTATTGGTAGTGAATTCGCTGTTCATAAAATCCAGCACCACAATTTTGGGATGGTATCTTTTTAAGACCGATTTAAGCACGGCGCAATGATAAAAAATATAGTTGCCATCCCTGCCCACATTATAATAAGAAAGATTAAGTCCTTTTTCAAAAACATCCGGGTCGTAATGATGGTTGGCCCTTGAGGAACCAAACACCAGTACATCGGCCTGTGTTTGTTCCATCGAATAGGTGGTGCGGTATAATTGCCCGCTCTGTTGTTTAAAATAATATTGCTTCAATGCTGCGCCAATACCATAGTCGAGTGCAAACACCACCACCAGTAACAGCAGCAGCTTTACAAAAAAATTGGTTCTCCCTTTTTTACCCGTTGTATTGATCTCTTCTTTTATCATTGGCCGCTGTTATTAAAATTGAAAATAAATGAACTGTCCACCATCAAAAACACCGATCAATAATATCAGCATTATGAGGAACGCATAAGTAAGCACCCGTATGATCCAGTTCTTATTATTATAAAGTGAGAATTTGTCGTTGTAATATTCCATTTTGAATTCTGCCATAAAAAGGAACAGGATACCAAAGAAGGAGAATATCAGCATAGAAGGTCCTTCGTAAAATAAAGAGCCGCTGAAAGAAGCGATTCTTTTTTATAATGACCAATGCCTGTGTAACACTATCGGCACGGAAGAATATTTCGGCAAAATTGATGAACATGAAAGTGAGGAAGATGCCGCCCCAGTCGTTGATGAATGCCGGGATCTTTTTGCGCATTTTCTTCCTTGACTTCTTGGTAAAAAACTCCAGCGATAATACAACGCCCTGCAAAGCTCCAAACACAATAAAGGTCCAGTTAGCGCCATGCCAGAAACCCAGCACCACAAATGTTACCAGCGACGCATAAGGAACGCTCCAGTTGCCCCAGTCTCTTTTTGACATAGCAAGCGGCGTATAAAAATACTCGGCAAACCAGGTGGATAATGAGATATGCCATCTTCTCCAGAATTCCGAAACGGATTTTGCAAAGAAGGGCCGGTTGAAGTTTTGGATGATATCGAAGCCCAGCAATTTGGATACACCAACAGCCATATCAGTATAACCGGAAAAATCGGCGTATAACTGTATGGTATAAAAAATACTGGCAACAAATAAAGTGTTACCGTTATGAAACTGGTAGTTATTAAAAACAGCGTTGGTATAAATACTCAGCCTGTCGGCTATCACCACTTTTTTAAAAAAGCCCCACAAAATTATCTTCAGCGCTTCGCTGATCCTGTCCAGGTCAAAGCCCGGGGCTTTTTTTAATTGCGGCAGAAAGTTGTGCGCTCTTTCTATTGGGCCGGAAATTATTTTAGGAAAGAATAAAATAAAGCTGGCAAAGTGGCCAATATTTCTTTCGGCTTTATGGTTGCCTCTTTTTATTTCTATCAAATAACCGATTGCCTGGAAAGTGATGTAGGAAATACCCAGCGGCGCTGCAATATCCACCAGCAGCGAATCTGTTTTTACTGTGCCGGAATGCAATAGTTTAGTATTGATAAAATTGGCGAGTTCTAAAACCTGCGTGGTTAAAAAATTGGTGTATTTAAAAAATACCAGTACCCCTATGTTGGCAATAAGGCATAATACAAAATTGCGTTGGGCTTTTTTGGGTGAGGAAGCTTTTTCTATTTGTATACCGCCCAGGTAACTTACCAGTATGATAAGCGCCGGAACCCATATATAAACCGGGCTGGCATACATGTAAAAGAATGTACTGGACAGCAGCAACCATACCCACCGGGCTTTAGCCGGCAGTATAAAATGTACGATTGCCACCACAGCAAAAAAAATAACAAACCCGAATGAGTTAAAGAGCATGTATCAGGGGGTTTATGGACTGGTTAGTTATAGTTTGTTTTGTTTGGTCTGCATGGTTAATAGTGACGCCGATCATGGTGGATATCTGTCGTTACCATGTTCGGTGAAGACACCGACCATGGCTAATGATCCGGTGTTCCCCGGTCGGTGTCTCCACCGAACGGCACCTGTTCCCTGGTCGGTGTCCCCACCTACCGGAACCCGCAACCTGCGCTACTTATCCAAGACGCTTTTGTATCGCACTGCACATCTGCCCTACATTTTCCCAGGATTGTATCTCCGCCACAGTGAATTTTGTTTTAAAATGTTTTTCGATAGCCACCACCAATTGTATATGGCTGAGCGAATCCCAATCTTCCACATCTGCCGCAGTTGTGCTTTCTGTTAATACAATGCCCTCTTCATCCAGCACATCAATGAATATTTCATTTACCTGCTTCAATATTTCGTTCATTTCCATTTTACTTGGTATTTATAAAGGTTTTTAAATTTTTATAATCAGCTACTTTTAAACTAAAGCGGTTCTCATTGGCAGGGTCGGTAGTAAAGCCCAGTCGTTGGTAATGTTCTTTTACCATACCATTCTTTGCAGTGGCAATATATTCGCCCACCACTTCTTTAAATCCATTTTTTGCGGCCACTTCCATTACATTGTTCAGCACAAAGTTTTCCATGCCTCTTTTCAATACGCGGCAACTCATGATCCAGGTGTCTACAAATAATTTTTCGGCTGTGTCTTTTTTTAATATCACCACGCTGATCAACCCATTATCACCAAACTTATCTTCCAGTGTAAAACTCAATGGAAAATGACCGGCTGAGTTACCCACTTCCTGTACTTCGTTTTCTGTATACCGCACAGTGCGCAGGTTGAACTGGTTGGAGCGCTGTGTTAACTGCGCCACCCTGGGTGTATTGAATTTATCAAAAGGTTTTACGGCCGATACCATATTCAAACTCTGCAAAAACTCATCCTCATTGGCAAATTGTTTTTGCACTTCAGTTCTTTTGGCCTCTTCCTTATATTGCTGCGTGCGCTGTTCATCTTCTTCGGTATACGATGCTGTTTCAAATAAATTCAGCGATTGCAGGTAAGGTAAATATTCGGCAGGGTCTTCGGGTAACTCCGGTACAGTTATATCCGGGATATTTTCTCTTACAATATTCCTTTCAAAAGGATTATCATCAAAGAACACCATCGAATCGAAACCGATATTCAGGATGCTTTGTATATGCCTGATATTATCTGCCTTGTTATCCCAGTTGGCAACAAACACAGCAATATCATCCAGCTTCAGGATCATGTCAGGATTTTTTTCAAATGCTTCCTGTGCCACATGCTCAAAATTTTTACTGCACACCGCCAGTATGATCCCTCTTTGTTTTAATTGTTTTATCCAGCGCTGCAGTTCGGTAAATGCTTTACCGATACCCAGGTCGCCTACCTGTATGTTTTCATATCCATCATCGCCAATGATACCACCCCAAAGGGTATTATCAAGATCCAGGATCACACATTTTTTAAAGCTGCCTGCAATAGACAGGATGATCTCTGTAATATTCTTTGCAAGTATGGGTAAAAAATCAAGGCTGGTATGTATATCCGCATTGATGAACATCTTTGGATCGTTTGAAAAATCCGACCCGTATTTGGCAGACAATGCGCTGATATCGTTAATGAATAAATTCTTGTAGCGCTGTGCCAGGCCCATCAGTTCAAAATTTATCTTACGTACCTGGTAAGTGAATGAATGCGTGGTTTTGTTGGCAAAGTTGCCAAACACGCTGTCATTGATCTCCGTAAAATTAAAGAGGATGGTCTTGCATTTAAGGCTGGAGTTAACCGCTTCATAAATGCTGGCAATATCATTGATCTTTTTATCTGCAAAGCCGCCTTTTTGTTCGGTAGGCAGGTTATAGAATTTTTTGATGAGCTTTTTGGAAGAATAGTAAATGATCACATAATCCGGCTTGAACTCAAATAGCTCAGATCCCGGATCAAATACCTGTCTTTCTATCTGGTCGTAATCTGCTTCAAAAATAGTAAAGTCATACCCTCTTTCATAACCATAAGCTCTTAATGCTTTTACCAGCATCTGCGTGGCTGAATCACCCAGTACAGCTATTTTTATTTTTTTAAGAGAAGAAAAATCTTTTTTAAGATTCTTTATTAAAACATTATAGTTCATATCGGCTTTTGGTTAAAACAGCTTCTGTGATAGCAGAAACAATGGAATTTTATCAGGAAATATTTTGGTTAACAGTTTGTTTTTTAATGGAAGTACCCAGGTGGAACAATTCTTCAAAATACCGCTTACTTTGAAGCGACAGGAAGCCCAGGCTGAGGAATTGTATGGAAATTATAAAGGTGATACCGCCCACCAAAAATGATTGCGGGTTTTGTTTGAACTCGGCAGCAAGACTGTGCGAAAAAGATCTTTCTTCGCCGGGCAATAATACAGAGCTGGATTGTGCGAGGTCTGACAATACATCATAGAACAACCACAGCAGTTCGTATAGTGATAGTAACATCAATATGGCGCCTATGCCTATAAAGAAGATATAAGGCCTGAAAATGAAGCCCGACATCAATCCTGAAAAAAAACTCCTCAATACCCGCAGGCTCGAAGTTCTTTTACCGGCAAATTTGTTTTGCTCCGTCCAGTCCAGGTGCGCAGGTATCTCCACCATCTTTGCCCTTAAGATCATGCCTTTGTAAATGATCTCCGGATTGATCTCGTAATCCTTTGTTTTAAGATTGAGTGTTTGAACAAACTCTTTGCGGTAAGCCCTTACCATGCCGGTAAAAGTGTGGTATTTATCCTGTGCAGCCATGCGCATAAAGCGGTTTACCCAGCTGCTCATGATACGCCTGAAAAAAGGCACCGCAGTTACTTTACCGCCTTTCATATAAGGAGAAGCCATCACTACATCAGCGCTTGTTTCAATGAGCTTGTCGGTCATTTCAACAATATAATTTTCTGCGTAGCTCAGGTCAATATCTATTACAACGATCACCTCGCCCCTGGAATTTTTAAAACCGGTTTTAATGGCATTACCCAGGTTAAGGTTGGTGGGGTGGTGAATGGCCCTTACCCTGTTGGGATATTTATCCACCAGGGCATCGGCAATTTCTGCAGTTTTATCTTTACTGCCATCGTTAATGATCACGATCTCCCAATCGTATTTATTTTTATCGCTCTCTAAATATTTTTTAACTGTCTCAATATTTATCTCAAGGATAGCCTCTTCATTATAGCAAGGTGCAACAACACTCAGGAAAGGCTTTTGGTTCATGTTCATCATACAGTCAGTTTTTTTGAATTTATATAATACCGGAGTGATGCGTACAACTCAGAATGGTCCGCGGAAGGCGGTTTTTAAAGGTTGAAGGCAAAACTGTCAGCATTAGCACAAATTTCCACAAAAATATAAGGGTATTAAGATAGTTTTTGATATTAACAAATATAAACGAAAATTAAGGCGGTTTAGTATCTCATTTAGTATCTGGTCACAATTTAAACAGGATGCATCCGTTGCACTCAAAAACAGGCGTAAGGTTATGCCTCAGCTCGTCTTCAAAACCCGGGATATCCTTGATCACTTTGCGTTCTGCCAAAAAGAATTCTACCCCTTTTGCTTTATATGCTTTGATATTATTGAACGACAGGTCGCCCACACAAATATTATACCCCTTCCGGTTCAGCCAGTAAAAAAAGTAGGGATTATTGTATGCTTTGGGGCGCCCCTGGTAATCGGAGCAAAGCCCGCCATTGGTCAATATCATCGAGCCCTGCGGCACCAGCTGCGCCAGGCTGTCCTTACAACTGTAATACTCCGACGTTTGAAAACTCAGCGGTTTTATTTTCAGCGCATATTTGCCTGTGGCCAGTAGAAAATAGCAGCTCAACAGGGCAAAAGCTCCCATTATCAGCCAGCCTTTTACAGCCAATGCTTTATTGGCGCCCGCTTTTAATACCGGCATATACCTGTTGTACAATGCCACCACTGCCGAACCCATCAAAATTGCCGCAGCCGGTATGGAGAAAATGTGGTAATAATAAGCCCAATCGTCCGAAGTGGTTCTTACCGCCATTAAATAAAACGCTAAGGCGGCCGTCAGCCAGGCAATGGATAACACCGTACTTTCTTTTTTACGCAGATCAGTGAACAGCAGGCCGAGTATCGCGATAAAAGGCCCGGCTTTTGTCCATACATGGTGGTCTTCGTTATGAATAATGCCCAAAATAAACCGCGGGCTGGTGAAGAAATCCATTCCTATCCATGCATATTCATTGGAAAGACCCAATGAGTTGCCGTATTGTAAATAGAATTTATGGCAATAGTAATACCACAGCGCTGCCGGTAATACGGTAAGTACACCAAACAGGATGAGTTGTGGCTTAAAGAGGAATTTCCAGCCTTTTTTATAGATCATCATGATCAGGAACATGAGACCGATATTGGCCGATGTTACTTTACAAAGCAATGCCAGTGCCGTTGAAACCACCGCCAGCCAGAAATATTTTTGCGAAGCACTATCCAGCCAGCGCAGGAAAGTATAACCGGCGCACACATAAAAGAAGAACATGGTGGATTCCGGCTGAATGGCATTGGCCATCACCATCAGTATGGGACTGACCGCAAAAAAGAAAAATGCGGCCAATGCTTCTTTCTCATCCATCAGGTACCTGCACAATTTTACAAACACCAGCATGGTGAGTATGGAAAAAATAAAGGAGATCACCCTGCCTGTAGGCTCCCAAAAACCAAATATCTTATACGAAGTGGCAATAAGATAAGTGTAGATTTGGAATTCCCCTTCGGTATAACCGGGGCCTGAACCATCCCATGCTATCTGCGGATGAAGGATATCCGTTTTTTTCTCATAAAAATTTTTAGCAATGGTCGACATATCCCCTTCCCTCCAGGATTCTGTGTCAACTGCATGAATAAGTTTTGTACTCCTTACACCCACGCCAAGTAAAAAGATAATCACCCAAATTAATTTGATGTGTTTCATTTTTTTTGATAAAGTTTAAATAGTTAGCACCTGGCAGGCGAACTGTTGAATAGCTGGTTTTTTAAGGGTATATGAACTAAACTATTTTTTATAAAGATGCCAGTACAATGAGTACGCCGGTAATAGCAAACACAAAATAACTGGTAACATCTTTTAATGCAAATACAATTGGGTCATCTGTCATTTTGCCCCTGGTGGTAAACAGCCACATGCGGCTTATCCAGAACAAGAATAAAAAACTGATGGCCCACAATATCCTGGGTTTTGAATATAATTCTGTAACCTCGGGACTGTTGATATACAGCGAAAATACCACCACGGCCAAAAAGCCACTTACCACACCCATCATCAATAATACCGTCAGGTCCTGTACAATGTATCCTCTACCGCGGTTCTTTAAGTTACCGCTGTCTTCCACCTGCATCAGTTCCGAATATCTTTTTACAAAAGCAAGGCTTAAGAAAATAAAAGTTGAAAAGGCAATGAGCCAGAATGATAATACCACATCAATTACAATGGCGCCTGCAAAAACCCTTACCGAATACAGCAGCGCCAGTATGAACACATCGTACAGCACAATTTTTTTAAGGAACAGCGAATAGCTGAATGAAGTGCAGAAATAAAACAGTACGATACAAAAGAACCAAAGCCCCAGCGTGGCTGCAAAGATCAACCCGCCTGCTAAAAACAATACTGCAATTATAAAGGCAGTGGGTATACTTATTTTACCCGAAGCCACCGGCCTGAATTTTTTACGGGGATGTTTACGGTCGCCATTAATATCCAGCAGGTCGTTCAATAAATAACCTGCGGAAGCCACCAGGCTGAAAGTACAGAATCCAAAAAAACTCAGCAACACCAGGTTCAATGATCCTAGTGAATGCGAAGTGACCAGCGGTACAAAAAGCAACAGGTTCTTGATCCATTGATAAGCCCTTATCGCTTTGATAAAATCTTTTACAGAAGTGCGCTTACCCGCCCATACATTTTTGAGGTTACCGTTTTGTTTTGCTTTACTTTCAACTGATGCACTGCCGTTTACCAGGTAAGCATTCCTGCATTGTGCAAATATCACCAGGTCAGCAGAAGAATTACCAATGTAATCAAAACCACGGGCACCATATTTTTCCAGCAACAGGCTTAATTTATTGGCGCCTTTTAAATTCACAGTATCACCCGTACCATATACTTCGCTGAATACAGGCTGCACTTTTGCAATTTCTTCCGCAGCGCTTAAGGGCGATGCGGTTGCCAACACTATCTTTCTTCCTTTATTGAATTCTTCTTTTAAAAAACCTGTTACATGTTCATTAAAAGGCAGGCAATCGTATTGTAAAATTGCCTTTTCAAAAACACGTTGTTTAAAAAATGATTTGCCTTTTAACAACCAGAAAGGGCAGACAAAAAAATACAAGGGATTTTTTTTGAGCAGCAACACCAATGCTTCAAACAACAGGTCAGTATTGATCAGCGAGCCGTCGAGATCGGCAACCAAAGGAATTTCCATATCCGTGGCCTGGTCGTTCATTTTTTTACTGATCGTGTTTTAAGGACAGACACTGCAATAATGCAGCATCCTTTTATTTGATGTTGTTAATAATATCCACCATCTTTTGGGTAACATGTTCTCCAAAAACGTTGTGCTGTACTTCGGGTACTTTAAATGCAGCGATCTTTGAAGCAATTTCTTTATCTGCAGGGTTTATCAGCAGGTTCCATTGCTCGGCCACTGTTTCCACCCATTCTGTTTCGGAGCGTAAAGTGATGCAGGGCTTGCGCAATATGTACGCCTCTTTTTGTATGCCTCCCGAATCGGAGATGATCCTTTTACAGGCATGTTCCAACGCGATAAAATCAAGATAGCCCTGCGGTTCTATCATCCTGATATGTGATGGAACTGTAAAAGAAGCCGGCAGCATTTTTTTAGTTCTTGGATGAACCGGAAAAATGATCTCCTCCCCCAAACTGCCCAGCTGCGTAAGTATATGTTCCATTATACCGGCATCATCTACATTGTAGTGACGGTGTAATGTCAATAAATTAAAATTGGTATCCTGTAATCCCAGGTCACTGATGATGGTGGATTTTTCGAGCGCTATTGCAAGATTATCCTTCATCGTATCCACCATGATATCACCGGTAAAATAAGTGATGTCCGCACAGCCTTCTTTAGTAAGATTATTGACAGCCGTTTGTGTGGGTGCAAAAAGATATTGCGCCAGGTGATCCGTGGTAATGCGGTTGATCTCTTCCGGCATCGTCCTGTTAAAACTTCTTAAACCGGCTTCAATATGTACAATGGGAATATTTTGTTTGGCTGCTATCAATGCTCCGGCAAGCGTGGAATTGGTATCACCAAATACGATCACCAGGTCAGGTTTTTTTTCCAGCATGGCGGCCTCCAGCTTCAACATCATTTCTGTTATCTGCACTGTTTGATTACCGGCGCCCACTTCCAGGTGAATATCCGGTTTGCGTATGCCCAGGTCGATGAATATTTTTTCAGACATGGCATAATCATAATGCTGGCCGGTATGTACAATAAATTCCTGGTGTTTGCCTGCCGCAAGCGCTGCAGATAAAGGAGCCAGTTTAATGAATTGCGGCCTTGCACCTACTATAGAAAAAATCTTCATTGTTAAGTGGTTTGCTTAGGTTCTAACTCCTTCAGGTCGCCATTGAAATGTTTGGCAAATTCCCCCATCGGCATTACATCAAAATGTTTTTTCAGCATCTTCATAGCTGTTTCAAATACTTCCATTTTCTTTTCACTCTTAATGCTCATGCCGGGGAAGAATGCCAGTTGCGGCACATCATCACCACCGATCAGGTCCAGCGGATGCAATAAATAGCTGGGCGGTGTTTTGGTGATCTTGCACATCATAATGGCAAAGCGCAGGTAAAATTTCATTAAGAATTTTGATACGCCGCTGATATATAAAAGATAACTCTGGTGAAATGGTAATTTAAACACCGGCATCGTGGTTACCGGTATCTCCAGCAATTTGTTCTTGCTGGGCAATTTCCAACGGTAAGGTTTTAAAGGATAAAAACCTTCCTTAAAAGAGCCAAACAATTCTTTCCTGTTCTCTTTCTCTTCTTTTGACAAGCTTGACTTGGCAAAATAATATTTCCGTAACAGAGGGGAAATATAAGTGGGCAATGTAGAAGCATCAAAAATATAATTACGTTTTTGTAGCACTTCCAACAGGTCCACGCTCCAGCTAAAGCCCGGTCCGCGGAACATATTAGTTCGTGTACCCGTAGCATTTAGTATGGCTTCTTCTGCTATTTTTATTTCTTCATTGATTTTTTCCGGCGAATAGGTCTTTAACCAGCTTTCGTGGTGAAAGGAGTGGTTACCGATCTCGTGCCCTCTTTCAATAATGCTGCGCAATACTTTGTGGTTCTTTTCAATTGCTGCATCCTGCCCCACTACAAAAAAAGTGATCTTTATATCCAGCCTGTCAAATACATCTAAAAATATCGGCACCACAATATCCAGGTAAGAGGGAAAAGTTTCCCAACCTTCGTCGCCATGCACTTTCATATACGACCATTGGTCATCCAGGTCGAGTGAAATACTTGCAGGTATCTTTTTCTTTGCCATTTTATGCTGATATCTCTTTTAGTTTGGTTTCTGCCACTCTTATCGTTTCGTTCACATTCAGTGTGCCGTCCAGTATGTACGATGTGTTGATGATCGATACATTGGGTATGGAGGTTTTAACGCCCGGCAGGTTATCCGAATAATTCTTTGTCAATACAGTGATCACGTGTCTTGCCCTTGCTACACCGGCAAACTTTATATTATCATCGGTAAGGTCCGGGTACATTTTTTTAAAATTATCCAGGTAAAATTTCTTTATCTCTTCATCCGAAAAATTAAATAATGGATCGGAAGGGCTTACATATTTCGGCAAATAAACCAAATGATTATTACCAAAATGTTTTTTATCTACCAGTGCACTCATTTCTATCACCCCGGTAAAAGGCACCCATGAGTCGGTGATATTGGTAACGTAAAAATTACTGATCGGCTTATCCAGCAGTACCGCTACACAAATAACGCCCAGGTAATTGATGTTATTCAATTTCTGTACTTCCGTTTCGGTAAGGCCGCTGCACAATTTTGCAGAAAGGCTCGATGGCAAAGTAGAGATCACTTTATCAAACTGCTCCATCAATCCATCGGTGAAATATATCTGTGGTTTGCCACCTGCATCTTTAATTTCCGTAGCTACATAGCTGGTCTTTATTTCCACACCCACTTCCAGCAACTTTTGTTTGAATGCTTCAACGATCCTTTTATAACCACCGGGCACATAGCCAAACATCTCTTTCTTTAATCCGCTTTTTCTTGCACCATATAAACGTTGTATGGTAGCCCAGATGAATACTGCGGATGTTTTTGTATAACTGTCTCCCAGTTTTGCCCTCAGTAATGGCAGCCATATTTTATTGAAAGTATTATTGCCCGACCATTTTTTCAACCAGTCGGTAACCGGTACTTTTTCCAGCTTCTTCCAGTTCTTGATCTTTGACGCAACCAATATGGTAAGTCCTAAGCGGAATTTATCAATAAGATTAAGTGTGGGGAATTTTAAGAACTCAATCGTATCCGACATAGAGTACAGCTTGCCATTCATGTAGAAACCCGTTTTGGTTTCCACCCATTCAATTTTATCTTCCAGTCCTATTTCTTTCAGTATACCTCTTGTACCGAAATCTGATAAAAGAATTACATGATAAAATTTATCCCACTCCACATCATTCATCTTCCACGATGCCGTTAAACCGCCGAGTTCGGGTGCTGCTTCAAAAAGGGTTACTTTTTTTCCCTGCTGCGCCAGGCGCAAAGCAAGGGTCATACCCATAATGCCGCCGCCAACTATTCCGCATTTTTCTGCTTGCATTGCTGTTAATTTGGGTAGTTGGGATAATTAAAAACTAATGAACTGCTTTTGCCATTCGATGGTTTTCTTCAGGCCATCTTCCAGATCCCACTCGGGTTTAAAATCAAGCGTGGTGCAAAGTTTGGTGATATCAGGCACCCTTCTCATTACATCTTCGTAATTACCAAAAGTAGAGTAAGGGATATAATTCAATTGAGGTTCGGAGTCTTTACCATTCACCAGTTTCCATATCAGTATGGCGAGTTCTTTGATGGAGATCTCTGCATCTGATTTAGGGCCGGTGTTGAATATCTCGTTATCCGACTTATCATTTTCAATACAGGCCACCAGTGCATTCACCGTATCATCTACATAAGTGAATGTTCTTGTTTGAGAACCGTCGCCATGTATATCGATCGTTTCTTTCTTAAAAGCTTTTTCAATGAACACAGATTGCGGACCACCCCACCAGGTAAGGTTCTGGTTAATACCGTATGATCCAAAAAAGCGTGTAATCGTATACTTTAGTCCATACTCGTCATGGTTGGCAATGATATATTGTTCGCCATACATTTTTGACAGTGCATAGGCCCAGCGTTTTACTGTTGTAGGCCCCATCACCAGGTCAGAAGTTTCTGCAAATGGTATGTTCGGATTTTTTCCATACACATCAGATGTGGATGCAAAAAGTATCTTCGATTTATCCATTACACATTTGTGCACCACATTGCGCAGCATCAGGTAATTCTCTTCCAGTGTTCTTAATGCGTTGGTGTACCGGGGAATTTTTTGAGAAGCCAGGTGAACAATGATATCCGCTTTTACATCTTTCAGCATCAGCGGGTTTGCAATATCACCACTGATAAATTCAAAATTCTTACGCTCTTTTATAAAATCAATGTTCCGTAAAAATCCATAGTTAAGGTTGTCGATCCCCATCACGGTGTGACCCTTTTCCAGCAGTTTTTTTGCGAGGTTTGAGCCAATAAATCCAGCCACACCTGTAATTAAAATTTTCATTGTTAGTTCGGTTAAATTAATTGCCTAAATATATAATCTGTATTCTGATTGTTTTTTATTTGAGAATTAAAATTGTATTAAAAAGCATTCTTATCTCCTTTAAATACCTGATAAACAGTTAAAAAAAGTATTTGCAGATCCAGCCACAATGTCCAGTTCTCCAGGTACCACAGATCTTTATTCACCCGCATTTTGATCTGGTCAGGATTGGTGATCTCTCCCCTGTATCCGTTTACCTGCGCCCATCCCGTGATACCCGGTTTTAAAAACTGGCGTATCATGTATTCATCCACAAATTTTGAATAATCGGAAGTGTGTTTCAGCATGTGCGGTCTTGGGCCCACCAGACTCATCTCGCCTTTGAATACATTGATGAATTGCGGAAATTCATCCAAACTCGTCCTGCGTATAAATTTTCCGATCTTGGTAACACGGGCATCATTTTTAGTAGCCTGTTTAAGATCGGAATCTTTATTCTTCCGCATACTGCGGAATTTATAACAGTAAAAAGATTTTTTATTTTTCCCGGTACGTAATTGCTTAAAGAATATCGGTCCTCTTGATTCGAGCAATATCAGTAAGCCCAATATCGGCACCAGCCATGATAATACAAACACGATCACTAAAAGACTCACCGTAATATCCAGCGCTCTTTTCTTTATACGGTTACCCACATCATCCAATGGTTCGCTGCGCAAAGACAATATCGGCAGCTCTCCAAAATATTCGATATGAACATCTCTTGTAATGAAGACAGAAAGATTGGGAACGATCTTAAAACGGATACATTCTTTTTCCGACTGGTACATCAGGTCGTAAATATCTTTGTTCTGTTCCGGTGTAATGGTGGAAAATATCTCCGCCACATCAAACTCCTTCGCTACTTCCAGCGCACGGCTTACATCTGTAATGATAGGATAATGCGAAAGCTCGTGCACATTCTTATCATCTTCAATAAATCCTAACAGCTGTGTATTGATACCATCCTCTTCAAAATATTTTGCAAGTTTTTTTGCCGTATCATTATAGCCGAGTATGATCACCTTTTTAATAAGGTAATGACTGTTCTTGAAATATTTTTTTATACCAAGGTACAGGAAGCGGTTGCCCAGCAATCCCACACCAAATGCCACCATACTGAAAATGATGAACTTTCTCGATATCCTTAACTCCCTGCTGAAGTAAAGGTAAAAAAGCATGCAGATGATCCAGAGCAGGTATACCTGCGTGGTTCTTTTGGTAAAGAACTCAAACACCAGTATCACTTTACCGGCATAGGTTCTTAAAAAGAAAGAAAGCAATAACCATGCTGCCACCGAAATGGTCCAGTACTGGAAGTAAACACTCCAGTAATCAACCGGTATACTTTCTGTAAGTACCACCTTGCATAAAAAATAGCCAATGGTAATTACAAACAGGTCCAGTATAACCAGGGTCATTTGCAGGTATCGTTCAAACTGGCGGTTCATATCAATAAACTCCTATTGCGTGTAAGTTGTTTCAAAAATTATTTTCCTTTGTTTTTAAGGGTACAGTTTCACCAGCGCATCTACGATCCTTTCTGAAGTATGTCCATCCCAGAAAGGAGGCACTGCACCTTTTTTCCATTCTCCATCAATGATCTTTTTAAGCGATGGTTTTAATTTATGGATCTCGTCGCCGATCAGTTCATTGGTACCAATGGTTACGGTTTCAGGCCTTTCGGTTGAATTGCGCAGTGTTAAACAAGGTATGTGTAATACGGTCGCTTCTTCTGTAATGCCACCCGAATCGGTGATAATGCCTTTCGCATTTTTTACCAGATACATAAATTCCAGGTAAGGCTGCGGATCGATCATCAATATCTTTTTTTCACTGATGTTGAATTTATCAATGATATTCCTTGTACGGGGATGTACCGGGAAAACGATGGGATAATCCAGTGATGCTTCTTCAATGGCGGCTAATATAGCTTCCAGTTTTTTAGGATCATCCACATTAGAAGGGCGGTGCAGTGTTACCAAAAAGTATTTGCCCGCTTCCAGTTTATAGCCACTCCAGAAATCAGGTTGTTTGATCCTTTCAATATTCTGGAATAAAGTATCGATCATGGTGTTGCCTACAAAGAATATTGCTTTATCTGCAACACCGGCTTTTTGTAATTGCTTATTGGCCTGTTCGCTGGTGGTAAAAAAATAATCACACAGCGAATCGGTAACAATACGGTTGATCTCTTCTGGCATGGTCATATCACCCGAACGGATACCCGCTTCTACGTGTGCAGCATCAATGCACAGTTTTTTTGCAGTAATGGTGCAGGCCATGGTAGAGGTAACATCTCCCACCACCAATACCAGGTCGGGCTTGTTGGCCATCAGTTCCTGTTCAAACTTTACCATAATGGCAGCAGTCTGTTCGGCCTGTGTACCACCGCCACATTCCAGGTTGGTATGTGGTTCAGGAATACCGAGCTGTTCAAAAAAGTCGGCGCTCATTTTTTTATCGTAGTGCTGACCGGTATGTACCAGCCTGTACTGTATATTTTTGCCTGCCTTTTGAGCCGCCTGGATGGCTTTTATCATCGGGGCGATCTTCATAAAATTAGGACGTGCGCCTGCTACCAGAGTAATATTCATTGCCGTAAAGTTTTGATAAGGTTTTTTGCTTTAAATAACGTATTATAATTACTTTTTATTTCGTTTAAAAGTCTGATTCCATTTTTCTTTTGTCACCAGCCAGATAAATTCGGAATTACCAAAGAGATAGCGTTTCCACATCCGCTTGGGTTCCTGCAATACCCTGTAAAACCATTCCAGTCCCCATTTCTGCATCCACAAGGGCGCTCTTTTTACAAGGCCCGACACCACGTCAAAACTTCCGCCCACACCCATGATGAAAGGTGTTTGTATCAGGTGTTTGTATGTATTTAAAAAGATCTCTTTTTTGGGTGAGCTCATTGCCACAAAAAGAATTTTTGCATTGGAATCAGCGATCTGTCTGGCTACATCAGGTTCTTCTTCTTTTTTAAAGTAACCGTTACGGTAACCCGCAATTATATCCGGCGAATAAGTTTTTGAATAATAATCCACCACATCCTTTACCACGTTTTCCTTAGCGCCTAAAAAGAAGATGCGGTAATTTTTTTCGTGTGCCAGCTTTACCAGGTTGCTCATCAGGTCGATGCCCGCCACCCTTTCCGGTAAAGGGCGGTTCAAAATACGGGATGCCCAAACAATGGCCTGGCCATCTGCATTAATGATATCGCAGCTTACGATCGATTCCCGCAACGCTTCATCCTTTTGCGCATTCACCACTTTAGCGGCATTGATCACTACGTGATGAATGGCCCTGTTCTCGGCAATGGCTTTGTCGATCAGTCCAACTGTTTCCTGCATCGTGTATGCATCAACGGGAATATTACAAATGTTAATTCTGCTCACTTTTTTCTGATTTTATGTAAGTAGTTAAGGCATAAAACATCCATGCCTGCGCCCAGCGCATATATGAAATTTTAGATGAAAAATATTTGTTCTGCTGGTAATAAAAATATCCTTTGCTCGACTGCATATTTTTTATTGTCCAGCCCAGCACTTTATCTGTTACCGCTTTTTGCTCTTTGAATTTTCCCAGTTTTGCCACCGTTATCACCATTTGTGCGGGGGCATGTACATCTATCGGGTAAACAGAGTTGCTGTAATATTTCGGTATCCCTTCTGTTGTAAAAAATGTTTTGATATAATAGTCAAAACCTTTTGCAACATTACTTTCATAAGCATGATCGCCTGAATACTTCATATAGTCGGCAATACATTCTAAATTATAACCTGTGTGGAAGTTATCGATCCACTGGTGAAAAGGCAATGTGCCATATCCCCATGATCCATCTTCTTGCTGGTACCTGCAACAAAATTCTACTGACTTCTTTGCTTCTTCAATCAGTTTCTTTTCGCCGGTAAAACTGTACACCCTTGCCAAAAGCCTGCTACCTAACAATGATGCGTTGAACACCACGCTCTTATCCAATGGTGAATAAGAAAAAGAAAAATTGCCTTCACTATCAGTTGTCCTGTTCAGATCCTTTAAAATAAAATCGCAGGTGCTTCTTGCAGTTTTCAGCAATGCTTCATCTTTGGTTATTTCGTACGCATCTAAAAAAGCACTGCCGATAAAAACCGAAGCCACCACGGTTGGCGTGTGCTTGGGCTGAAAAAATGCCCTTGCCTGCCAATCAAAATTATATCCCCAGCATGCACCGCTCCAGTTGGTATTCTTCAACTCCTGTAACCTTGCAGCAAAAAAATAGATCTTATCTAAATACTCCTGCTGCGGATCGGTTACATACAAACTGCAATAACTGGAAAGAAACAAACCCAATGCTTTAGGATTGTATTCTTTTTTAACACCCGTTATCTTACGCATGTTAATGGGTGAACGCTTAAAGGTTTGTATCCATGCCAAACGCACTATCCTGTTCTTGGAAATGAACGAAGGCATTGCATTCAGCAATTTGCTGTTCAGCCCATCATAAGGATCGTACCCTTTATATTCTTCCTGTTCGCAGTAATTCTTCAGGCGGTTAAATGAATCAAGTATCGTGTTATACATTTAAACTTATTTCCTGTGAATTACCTGTATATAAACTATCCAGTATCTTGAATGTTGTTAAAGTGGTAAGGCAGATAGACCTGAAGCTGATCGGGCTTTCGTTGCCGTTATTAATGGCATTTAAAAATGCATCCACTTCTTCTTTATGGCCTTTACCGGATGATTTCAGTTTGGTTACTTTATTGCCTTTGTGGAAAGTGCCTTCACGGAAATCATTGATCACACCAATATTGCCGGCGCCAAAAACTTCGATCAGTTCTTTCGGCATTGATTTATCACCATTGGCCAGGTAAGTAAGATTACCCACAGAGCCATTGCTGAATTTTACCACGACCGCAATATTATCTTCCGGTGTAATTTTATCATTGGCAGTATTTACTGATGCTGCATACACATTCACAGGTTCCGCACCGGTAAAGTATTGCATCAGGTCTATAAAGTGACAAACCTCTCCCACAATTCTTCCGCCGCCAATTTCAGGTTGCTGTGTCCAGTGTTCCTTTTGTATCAAACCGGCATTCACACGAATGTTCACCACGATAGGTTCTGATACGCTGGCGAATTCTTTTTTAATAGCCACGCTGATGGGAGCAAAACGCCTGTTAAAGCCCACCATCAATGGCTGTTTGAATTTTTCTCTTAAGGCGATCACTTCATTCAGTTGGTCGATATTGATGGCCAAAGGTTTCTCAACAAAAACCGCTTTGCCTGCTTCCAGCGATCTTCCTGCAAGTTCCGCATGAGAATTATGTGGTGTTGCAATAAAAATGGTATTGATATTATTGTTGCCCAACACATCGTTCGCTTCGGCAGAGCAGAAATTGAATTTGAATTTATCTGCCACATTTTTTGAAGTGATCCCTTTTGAAGTTACCACACCATCCAGCGATGCACCATAAGCTTTTGCATTGGGTATTAAATAACTCTGCGCAAAACTTCCCGCTCCAATAAATCCAACGTTGATCTTTTTGATGGGATCATTCTTTACAGTAACAACAGTTTGCCTTTTGGCTTTATTATCTGAATATTTTAAAAGTATGCCGATATGTGGTTCGGGTGTTTTACCCAATACAATATCATAAGCCTTTTCTGCATCTCCAATTTCAAATGTATGTGTGATCAAAGGTTTGATGTTGATCGCTTTTCTTGACAGCAGATCAAGAAATGCTTCCATATTACGTTGCTCGGTCCATCTTACATACGCAAAAGGATAATCCTGCCCTTTATCTTCGTAATTCACATCGTAACGGCCCGGACCATAAGAACAAGACATTCTTAAGTCTAATTCTTTCCTGTAAAAATGAGGGTCACGTGGTATATCCATTTTAACTGCACCCACTACCACTATCTTTCCTTTTTTCCTTGTTATTTCTGCAGACAATTCAATTGGATCGTTGGAAGGTGCAGCAGCTGTTATAATGATAGAATCAAAACCCTGTCCATTGGTAAAATCATTACACACACTCACTAAATTTGAGTCGCCCCTGTTCAATGCTTTATCAGCAGCGCCACTCTCATTGGCCAATTTTACCAAACCGGCATTCAGGTCAATACCAAAAACAGCACAGCCATTGGCTTTCAATAACTGGCAGGTGATCTGTCCCAGCAAACCCAAACCGATCACACAAACCCTTTCGCCCAGTCTTGGCTCTGCCTGGCGCACACCCTGCAATGCAATAGCGCCCAATGTGGTGAATGATGCTTCTTCAGAACTTACATTATCAGGTATCTTGGTTACCAGGTTTTGTGGTATCGCCACCACTTCTGCATGCGATGCATAATCCTGTCCTGCACAGGCAACACGGTCACCGGTTTTAAAAACGCCATTGGTATCCATTGACGCCACTACAACGCCAGCGGTGCTGTAACCTAATGCTTTTAAAGAATCCAGTTTTGTTTTTACTTTATTGATCGTAGCTGCAAGACCTTCCTTTTTAATATTCTGCAGCACCTGTGCTACAAGGTCAGGACGTTGCTTTGCTTTACCGATCAGGCTGGCCTTGGCCACTTTTACAGTACCGCGTTCAGTACCTGCACTGATCAGTGAAAATTCGTTTTCCACCAATACCATTCCACTCGAAATAGAAGGCATCGGCACTTCATCAACATACAATTCACCGGTTTTAAAATTCTGTATTAGCTGTTGCATTTTGTTTGGTTTTAAAATTCTTTACCGCAAGGTTCAATCGTTGTATTCTTATTTTTTATTTATTACGATACGCTTTGTCTGCATTTAAAAAAGCATTGAACGATTCTGCAGCGCCGATAGTAGCCCTTACAAATTCGCCGTTGAAATAGCTCTTCCTGTCACGCAGGTACACTTTATTATCTGCCATAAAATCAATGTAGTTCTTGGCATTATCCACTTCGTACGAAACAAAGTTGGCTTTGGAAGGATAGTACTTGATACCACGTTCTTCACAATACTTGTAAAACACTTCCTTATTGCTGTTCACTTCGTCTACATATTTATCTATCTTGTCAAAATTATTCAGCATGTATTCTCCCACCGAAGCGCTCAGCATGGTCACATCCTTTGGATTGTACACTTTCTTCAGCTCATCCACGATCTCTTCATTGGCAATAAGGTAACCCAAACGGATACCCGCTAATCCAAAAGCTTTGGAAAAAGTACGGATGATCAGCAGGTTATTGAATTCTTTCATCAAAGGCAAAGCACTCTCTCTCGAAAATTCGTAGTATGCTTCGTCAACGATCACCAAAGAACTGATGGATTTGGCTGCTGCCAGGATTTTCTTCAGTCCATCACTTTCAATCTGGTAACCGATCGGGTTGTTTGGATTGGTGATGTACACTAATCGTGGCTGGATCTTTACGATCTCGCTGATGATATTATCAATGCTGGCATCAGAAGAATCAGCCACCGGTATACCGATCACATTATTACCAAATGATTCCGCCTGCGCCCTGAAATTGTCGTAAGTGGGCAACAGTACCATGCACTTGCTCTGGTGTGTGAACACCTGCAGTATCATACGCAATGCATTATCCGAACCATGCGCCAGCAATAATTTATTGGTGGAATCCAAACCATTAAAGGTTCTTAATTTTTCCAGCAACATTTTATGGTCTGCTTCCGGGTACCATTTCAGGAAATTATCTTTTTTGTATAAACCCTGTATATAATCCAGCACATCCTGGTTAGCTACTTCATCCGCCTCATTCCAGTCTAATTTATAAGACACAGTATCTTTTCTGAAATTATCCCAGGCTTTTTGTGTAGATAAAGAGTATGCATCGTAACTGGCCAGTTTATAGCTGCCCGGTTTCTTTACGATCACCAGTGTTTTACCGTCGGCATTGGTAAAGAATTTTTCTCTTTCCTCAATAGAAATAGGGATACCAGGGCCAACCCTCAGTTCCATTCCTTTTTTCAATGAAGCCATTTCATCTATACTTAAACTTTCAATCGTGCGTATCAATACCAAGACTTCGAGTGTTGAATATTGTACTATCTGGAAAGCTTTTATTTTGGCAAACTCCCTGAATAAAGTATAAAAGTTGATTGATGGCAGTTTACCGCCATTCAATCCAACAATGAAATCATCTTTTCTTCCCAGTACCGTTCTTACTTTCGGTAATTGGATATCGGCATTTTGTTTCAGTGAACTGTCCACTTCAACCAGGTCACCCGTATCGTAACGGATGAATGGCATTACAGAATTATAGAAAGATGTAGTGATCAGTTTTTTTATGTTGCCGGTTTCTGTATCACCAAATTCAGGATAACCATACTCCAGGCACAAGTGCATACCATCATGATCCGGTCCTTCTTTGATGATGATCGCCGGCTCTGTCATCCCATACCAGTTAAACAATCGTTTGCCAAACAAACCTTCTATCTTGGTTCTTTCCTCATCACTCAGTGTTTCAGAAGAAGTATAGATACCTTTTAAGTTGGTGAGCTTTGCAACATCAGCTGCAGTTAAGTAATCACACAAAAAATTGATGGAAGAAGGGTAGCCTCTTAAAATATCAGGGTTGATCTTTATCAATTCCTGGATATAATAAGCCGCGTTATCGTGATTTAAATTGTATGCAGAAAAATAATAGGTCTTTTCTACCGAATTGTATTTGAACAAAGGTGCGTTAGCATCTTTCAATACATAGCTTCTTAAAGAAAAAATAGTGGGCCTGCTTTTATTAGTGCTCCAGCTATGATGACGGAAGATCATCGCTTTATCCATCGCCACCATATAAGGTGTCAGCAGCATTTTCTGCGGCTGTCCGGTAGAGCCGCTGGTGGCATATTCAATAGCGATGCCTTTATAATTCGGGTTGATCAGGTTTTTATATTCCTTGCGGATGATATCCTTCGTCAGCACCGGGATCTTTTCCAGGTCGGACAATTGTTTGAAATCCGTTTCCGGGTTAAAATTAATTTCAGCAAACAACGCTTTATAGTAAGGCACATTTTTGGCAGCGATCAAAGTTTTACGCACTTCCTTCAATTGAAATTCTTTGAACTTCTCCACGGAATCATGTTGCGTGTGCGCCAGCTTCTTTTTAAAAAGCCATAATCCATAGGCTTTAAAAAGCAGGTTGATCTTACTATTTTTTGAAATTACCATCGTACTTTTTTTATGCAGCAAAAAACAAGGGCATCAATTCTTCATTGTATCCAGTATGGTATCAAATACCACGGCCTGTTTTTTGTCTTTATAATTTTTATAATAAGGAAATATTTTTTTTGCAGCCGCCTTTACAAAACCGGGCAATTGCAACTTGTTTTTTACTTTGTAATAACCGGGCAGGTAATTGTTGGAACCCCATTTCTTCACTCCTTCGATTTTTATCTGTCCCGATTGCTGGTATGCCTGCAGTGTTTGAAAAAGAATCGCCTTCTTCCAGCAACGTGCATTTGCATTTTCTTATATCATAATTGTAATGGGCATCGCTGCCACCCAATGGTTTTAAATGCGTATAGGCCGCCAGTTTGCTGACAGCGCTCTCATTAAAATCATTATTGATCTTGGCATTGAAATATTCGTAAAAATCACCGAAGGGCAACACCTTTTCAAACCCTTCAGAATTTAAGATGCCATCTTTCCTGTCTGGATGTGGGAAATAAACGAAAGCGCCCTGTGCTTTTATTTCTTTTACCACATCTATCGGCGCTTTACCGGCTGCTTTGCCTATGATATTGTTCTTTAAAAATAAGCCAATGATATGCGTACCATCTGCACAGGTCACTTCTTCACCCGCAATGATCTGTAATTCTTTTTTGTTCTTTGCTTTGATCCATTTTGCAAGGTCAACCGCGCCATCAATTGTGTCGTGATCGGTTATCGCCAACACATCGATATGATTTTTTTGGGCATGCTTATATAACTGGCTAAAGGTATTATAGCCATCTTCTGAATAAGAGGTGTGCACATGAAAATTGAATGTCAATTTCTTTTTCATCAGTGTTTGTTTCAGAAGGTATTCTTTCAAACTGCCGCCGTGAATCAGCAGTTTATATAAGTTTAAAACATTCCAGCAGGTTCGCCACAATTTTTTTTGCCCTGAATTGCTCTGCCAGAATTAAATTATTCCGTCCCATTTTTTCCTGTAAAGGCTTGTCATTTACAAGATTCATCACCTGCCTGCTTATTTGTGTCGGGTTCTTTGCCTCCACCCACAAACAGTTCTCGTATTCCACCATGTGATCTGCCGCTCCCCTTATCTGTGTTGTGATCACCGGTTTACCTGCACCCACCGCCTGGAACACCGCCATCGGGAAACCCTCTTCGTGGTAAGTAGGCAACACCAGTATATCGCAATTAGCATAATAATTCGTTGCTTCTCCTTCGGGAATATGCCCTTTCAGTTCCACGTACTCTTTTAAACCGTACTCGCTCACTTTCTTTGCCGCTTCATCAAACAGTGGCCCGTTACCCAGGCAAACCAGTTTAAAATTACCGCTCTTTTCCTTCATTAATTTACAGGCCTCTATTAAATCTAAAATACCTTTTTCAGACATAAAGCGGCCTACAAATAGCAACAAAGTGGTTGGTGCTGCAATTCCGGCCTTTTGTTTAAAGTCCGGATCTGCTTTATACAAACGCTTGTCTATAACGTTGGCGGTTACCTGCACTTTATTTCCAGGTAAGCCAATGGATAAAAAATTCTGCCGTTCTTCTTTCGACAATACCAGCAACTGGCTTGCCTTGTTAAAAACGTATTTATTCAGCAGGTTGGTTTTCGAAAAAATGAACCTGCTTTGTGATCCATGTATCTTCAGCACTATCTTAAGGTCTTTCCTGTACCTTCTTAAAATAAAGAGGGTGATGGAATCCCTTACCAGTGTTTTAAAATCCAGGCCCGTATTCAGGTACACCATATCGCTTCCCTGCTCTGCCGCTTTTCTTTTTAGTTCCCGGGCATTTTTGATCACCAGCTTCATGCTGCCGACCAGCCCGCTTGCCGAACCCCAGTTGCCATAAGTACACACTGCTGTTTCAACACCCAGTTGCTGAAATTCTTTTATTTCCGATTGTGCAATTTCAGTATGCGTTACACCATGTATACCAAATAATATTTTCATGCTGTTGTTCTTTTTTGTACACGGTCTGACGCCCTCGTCTGACCGTGTCTTACCTGGCGCCTGCGCCTGGTCTTTCTCTCCTCATACTACACACTCTTCACAAACATCCGTTTCCACAAGGTCAGACGGGGCGTCAGACCTTGTCTTCTTCTTTTGTGCGTATCACCCTTGCAGGGTTACCCACCACAATAGAATTGGGCGGAATGCTTTTCGTGATCACGCTGCCTGCACCAATAGTGGTATTCCTTCCTACTACAATGCCGCCAATGATCACCACGTTGGCGCCCACATCCACATTATCTTCAATCACCGGGCAGCCAGATGTGGCACTCGAATTACCCAGTGTGGTGCTGTGCCTGAAAACACAGTTTTCACCGATCACCGAATTATTATTGATCACCAATGCCTGGCCATGAAACAGCCTTAGATTTTTTCCGGCCTTTAAATTCCACGGCAATTCAATACCCATGATCCATTCCACAAAAAACCGGTACCACACCAGGTAAAGAATACCAATGTATTTTAAATAGCTTCTTTTGGAACATCCATTCGCTATCCGGAAACAAAATAACACCAGCCTTCCTTTAGTATTGCCGCTGTTAGCTTTCCAATCCTGGAATATGAAAGAAATAAAATTCATTCCATTATTTGTTTCCTGGTTAGTGAAAACTATTTTTTTCTTTTTGTTGCCCTTATAAAATCTGCCACCTCGGTTGCCTTCTCTACATAATTAAATTTCTTCCTCGCTACTTCTTTACTCCTGGCGCCTATCTGCAATGCTTCTTCGTAGTGCTCAAAAATGTATTCGATTCTTTTTTGCTATCGCCATCGGGTTGTTAGGCTCAACTATAAAAAGTGATTCGCCATCCACAAAATAATCTTTGATATCTGTTACATCTGTTGCAATAATGGGCTTGCCCGTCATGCAATACTCACCCAGCTTCCATGGAAAACCATGATTGGCATAAGGGCTATTGCTTCTGCAAACGAATAAAGCATTGGCATTGGAATTATACCACAGCAGTTCATCTGCATTTACAAAGCCCACCATATCCACTTTATCTTCCACACCAAATTTCTTGATATGGTTCTTGATTCTTGTTCATCAGGTCATCGCCAAAGCCTTTACCCGTCATTACAAAAACAGTGTCAGGATATTTTTTTACGATCTCCGCAAATGCTTCCACCAAATAAAAAAGACCATCCTTTTCGCCAAACGTGCCGCTGTACACCAGCATGCGCTTTCCTTTGAACTTGGCTTCCAGCTTTTGTTTCACAGCTTCAAATGATTGTTCCACAGTTTTGAAACTATGATCAGAAACCAGTATCGGGTTGATCAGTATCTTATTTTCCGGCAGTGATTTACTATAAAACGTTTTCAGGTTTTTAGAGATCACTATAAGGCCTGAAGCAAACTTTGGAAAAAGCCATTCGGATAATTGCTGGCTCTTGTAATTCAGGTAACCGGTAAAGCCGCGATGATCTTCATTCAAAGATGCTTTTTCCACCAGCCAGAAATACAGTGGTATCCTTCTGAAGAAGCAGGTAAGAATTACCGGTGCATCTCTCAAAATATCCACTATACCACCGATGATAACTGCGTCTACTTTTTTCTTTTTATTCCTTTTGCGTATAAGCCCTGTCGTTTTGATCACGGCCATAAAATTGTCAATAAAGCGCAGCCCCTTACTCATGGGCTTGCTTTCTCCAACAAAATAATACGGCACACCATCAAAATGACCATACTTGTTTTTGGTTTTCGACAGCGCTTCTCTTTTTTTACCGTAAGGAATTACCAAAAATGCGTTTTCGCCGTTTTCCTTCAGGCCCTTCATAAATAAAGTAACATGCACACTATGTGCACCGCCAAAAGGAAAATCCACCGAATCCACTACCAATACATTCATTGTGCTGTTGCTTTTATTTTGCGGCTTTCTTAACCTGTTCTGATATCCAGTTGTATGTTTTGGTAATACCTACTTTCAATGGTACTGATGGTGCCCAGTCTAATTTTTCTTTGATCAGTTTGTTATCAGAATTCCTTCCCCTTACACCTAAAGGACCAGGGATATTATTGATGCTGATCTTTTTACCAGAAATTTCAGCCACCATTGCAGCCAGGTTATTGATAGAGATCATTTCATCGGAACCAACATTCACCGGGCCGCTGAAATCTGAACGGGTTAATTTTAAAATACCTTCCACGCATTCGTCAATGTACAGGAATGAACGGGTTTGTTTACCGTCGCCCCATACTTCAATGCTGCCACCATCCTGTGCTTCGGCCACTTTACGGCACAATGCTGCAGGAGATTTTTCTTTACCGCCTCTCCAGGTACCTTCTGGTCCAAAAATATTGTGGAACCTTGCCACACGGGCTTCAATACCATGGTTACGCTGGTATGCCAGGTATAAACGTTCGCTGAATAATTTCTCCCATCCGTATTCACTATCAGGGTTAGCAGGGTATGCTGACTCTTCGCTGCATTTTGGATTATCAGGATCCAGCTGGTTATGTTCAGGATACATACAGGCAGATGATGAATAGAAAACTCTTTTCACACCGATCTTGTGCATCGCATCCAGGATATTAAGATTAATGGTAGCAGAATTATGCATTACATTGGCATCATTATCGCCGGTAAAAATATAGCCTGCACCACCCATGTCTGCAGCCAGCTGGTATATTTCGTCTATGCCTCCCTGTACTACCAGTTTGCAAAGACCCGGATCGGTAAGATCGCCAATGATAAATTCATCTGCGGCTGTTGGAGAGAATTCCGGGTGCTTCAGATCCACACCACGAACCCAGCATCCTTCTTCTTTTAATTTCCTGACTAAATGGCTGCCAATAAAACCACCGGCGCCGCATACTAAAACATTTTTCTTTTTCATAATCTAGTTTTAAAATAAAGTTTACGTTTTTTACAGCCCCCGGCTGTTCATTACTATTTAAAGGTTTGTTTCTTTTATTCTGTGGTTCATCTTTGCACCATCGATGCAATGATATCCCTGAACCTGTTGCGCACTGTTACTGCATTGAACTTTGTTTCTGCAATGGCGATCGCATTAGCTGCAATGGCTTTTCTTTCCGCTTCGCTGGTAAACAACTGCTCTATTGCTTTCGACAATTCTTCCACATTATGTTCGGTAACCAGCTTGGCCCATCCGTTCTTTTCCGCATCTTTTACAATGGCGGTTACTTCCGGTGCATACACAATGATCGGTGTACCACTCATCATATACTCCGGAGCCTTTGTAGGCATTGAATAACGAATGAACTTGATCGATTCATCCGAAAAATCATACGGCAGTATCAGCAGGTCGGCTTCTGCAAAAACCTTTGGCAACTCTTTATACGGCACCATTGATTTATGCTTTACGCATTTATAATTGCTTACCCACTCCGGCAACTGTTCTGTCTGTAACACAAACTGCAGTTGTTTTTCCTGCCGGCTGTTCATCTGGTCAATTGCTTTTGCAATGGTTTCCAGCGATGCCGTTATACCTAAACCGATCCTGCCTGCATATAACAATGCAGGCGACCCGTTCAATTGATAATTATTACGTTGGTGGCTTTTCCAGAACCCAACATCTATCGGGTTATGAAAGGTGACCCAATCTTTGCCACCATACCGGCGTTTGTATTCCTGCGCCATAAAATCACTGATGCTCAGCAAAACAGTACTCCTTTCCTGCAAGCGCCTGAAGTGCTTATCAATATTGTTGCGCCAGAATTTTTTAAAGGGCCCTTTCTCACTGATGGTCGACGGCCAGTCATCCATCATGTGAAACACCATCGGCTTTTTAGTGTATTCCTGCACCGCTATGCAAAACAAAACAGTCTCCCTCGAGGAAGCCTGCGCATAGATCGTATCAGCATTATATTCGTCCAGCCATTTACGAAACTTATCCGATAATACGATTTTAGAAATGCAGTGATACAACCCTGCATATTCCAGGAACGGGTAGAAATAATTATTTATTAACCTCGCCCTCAGCGGCACTTTGATATTGCCCAAGGGTGTGGATGATACCGTGTTGGCTTTACCTGCATCCAGCTTAACACCACCGGACGCCGTACTGCGCTGTATTAAATTCAACGGGAAAACCCATTTGTATTCTTCATTACCTAAAAGATAATAGGTGTCGCACAGGTCCGTGTTTAAATTATTAAACATATGACTGGTGCAAACCACTGCTATTTTATCTTTATCCCATCCGCCAAAAAGATTTGACTGTGTAATGCCGCCGCCGCTGTTATTGGTAAAAGGTTGGCCAATGATTAAAACCTTTGGTAAAGACATTAGCTTATTTTCAAATTGATTAACATTTGGGTTTCAGAAATTAGGTGGTTACTTTAAACGTTGCAGATATGTCTTTATTGTGATATCAGACATATTTCTAATCTTTTTGGAATAGCAGATTCCCGCTGACATCCAGAGTATAAGGTAGAAAAAACCGAACCCTTCTACAATGGTGGGATAAATGTATACCAACGAAAGCAATATATGCATGGCCGCCCCCTTCGCCAGCATGTTCTTCGATTTAAAGAACCCCCTGTACAATGCGGGAATCAGTATCGCCAGGTATAACCCCAGGTAGATATAACCGCCCTTCAATGCCATTTGCAGGTAGCCCGTTTCTATAATATCTCTTTTGCCCGACAGGTCCATAGGATCTATCAAAACCGGGCAATAATATTTTCCGTTGATGCCTTTCCCGAATAACCATTCGGTGGTATTCATATCCGCCTTCATGTACACTTCCATACCGGTACGGGTATCTTCATCGCCCCTCGACATTAAGAAGTCGAACATGCCCGGCAGTTTGATGTTGGATACAGATACGGTACTCAACATGGCAAAGAAAACAGACAATGCGATCAGTAATCCTCTTTGCTTGGTATAGATCAGGTACATCATTCCTGTTGCAGCAAGGGTTGTTAAACTCAGTAACATAGCACCCCGCCTTGCCCGGAAAATGAGAAGATATAAAGTGAATATAAAAAGCGCCAGTATATAGCGGTTCACTTTTTTCTTATGGTACACGAACGTTAATAGTATAAACCCTGTCGGAAAAGACAATACACCAAAGAAATTCTCTGTATAGGCAAGGGCCAACTGATCGGTCCAGCTGGGGTTGTGTACCACATCATAATAAGCGATCACGTACACAATAAACAATGCCCCGAATATCATGAGCATGTAAAATACCCGCTTGTATAAATAGAGATTCCTCGGGAACAATATTACCAATGGCACCAGGTAACCCATCATACCATAACCCGGATCGAACAACACCCTTTTCCACGTATTATAATCCATGCCGGGGTCGCGGAATATGATGCCTACACAATAGAATATGAATATGGGAAAGATCGACTCGAGGTATTTATCATCAAACTTGAATTTCATCAGGTCGATGCTCGATGAGATGACCATTGCCAATGCTATTGCCTGGAAACCCTGGCACACCGGCGGACTAAACACCGGGTTGCTGGTAATCGCAGTAAGGTAACTGAGACAGTTTAACAACAATCCCCAAAAGAACAGGTTGATGCTTTTCTGTTTCTTTTTAGAAAGCGTCAGTTCTTCAAATTGCCTGCTTACAGAAACGTTCATTTTCCGTTGCCTGTACAACATGGCCCTGTTCATATTTACCTGTATGCTCAATTTCCTGTAGGTTTACCGAAAGCTGCCTGCATTACTGCACGGCTGCATTTTGTTTTATGTAATTGAATAATTCCTTGTGTTTATTGATCGTTACTGCAGGATAAAAATCCGGCAGCATGTATCCTTTCATGTTACTTTGAAGGCAGTACTTAATGCCATTCGAAATATCTTCTGCATCCTTGTAATTCGCCAGGTACCCGTTCTCTTTATGTGCAATCATATCGGGTATACCACCCACATTAAAACCAACCACCGGCGTACCGCAACACAAACTTTCCTGCACAGTAGTAGGCTGGTTATCGGCCATGGAAGGAACAATAAAAACATCCGCTGCATTATACACCAGCATGGTGGAGTATTCATCGCCCAAAAAGCCCATGAACTTTGCCTTAAAGGGAATGCTGTCTGCAATTTGTTTACTATGCCCGCTGCCAAATATCAATACCGATACATTTTCTGAAGCGGCAGCATCCTGCTTGAATATTTCCAGCGCCTTTAAAAGATAAGGCCAGCCTTTGTAAGGATTGTTTACCGAAGTGGCGCCGAATGCGATCACTTTTTCGTTGGGATCGATATTCAGTATCTGCTTTGCAGTGGCTTTATCAAAAGGTTTGAACAAAGTATTATCCAAAGCATTGGGTATATAAAATACAGGCTTGTTTTTGGTAAGCAGCGCTTCCTTTGCACAATTGTACAGCCATTTACTGGGCGATACAAAATAAAGGTTGTTGTACTTCGAGTATAGTTTGAGTTTCTTTTTAAATCCTTTTGCCGAAAGATCGTTTTCTTTACCGGTAGTGAACACCTGGCAGTTATGGCAACCCGAAATATATTTATCGCAGGTAAAGCTATAGTGACAGCCTCCGGAAATATTCCACATATCATGCATCACGATCACCACTGGTTTATTCAACGCCGCAATTTTATCCAGCGATGTAAAATTCAAAAAACCATTCCACACCCAGTGAATGTAGATCACATCTGCTTCCTGCAGTTCGGGCAGTTGCGAAATATCGGTGCCCAGTATGGGATAAGAAAATAAACCGAATTCTTTTTTGGTATTTTTTAAACGCCGCAGTTGCAGTTTTTCGTCCAAGCGGGAAACCAGTCTTGCCTTTTTACCCAGGTAAGTAACATTGGGCACATTGGCGCCTTGCTGCAGCGACACGATCTTTGATGCAATATCATTTTTGACAAAAGCGTTCTGCAATCTTAATGCAGAGCGTGCTCCCGACTCCATCGAAAATTGTATTTGCACCACTTTTGTCATCTTCAAAAACTCAGCACAGTATTTTAATTGGTTAGCAGAGGTTGTTTATTAATTGTTTACCTGCCCATTAACAGGTAAATAAAATCACGCCAGAAACTGGTGCCCTTTAAATTCACATAATGCCTTGCCCAGATATTGGGTTTGTATTTTTTAGTGTATTTAAAGCTGTACATATCATCCACCTGGATGAATATTTCTTCTGTTGCAAATGAATTACCCTGGTTCAGGTAATTATTTAAAATAGCAAAAGAAGTTTGTTCTGTTCTGTGGTCGGGCTTTTCGGATAAATACTTACACAGCTCATTCCACTGCGGGAATTTTGAAAAATCGCCACCGGCATAGATCAAACCGGCATTTAGTGGCGCTATCTTCAGCATATCTGTCTGGTGCATGGCTTCAAGCAAAGGCTGGCTGTAATTATGATCCACATCCACGCACATCTTTACCATTGTTTTACCGGTAAGGTCTTCCAGCACCGGCGATCTGAACCATAAGATATCCGTATCAGAATACAGTATCGGAAATTTTCCGGCGCAGTAACAAATACCCACCAGTTTTTTACCCCACACATCTTTGGCTGCATATTCATACAGGTCGCCCCTGCCATTTTCTTTTAAAGCAGTAGCGCAAAAATCCCAGGTCAGTATCTCTACTTTTTGCGGCCACTTCATCAGCTTTTGCTGTATCACATCAGCCGGTGTTCCGTCGGTAGTAATGATCACTTCGGGAATAGTGTCCCAGCTTTTATATACCGAAGCCAGTGATGCATTCAAATATTCTGTACCGGTTCTGCCGCAAAAGAAAACCAGTTTATAAGGCGATACCGGCCTGTTATCATTTTTTATTTTACAAAACCTGGCCGGGTTTATTTTGCATACTGCAGCATAGAACCTCGAATACAAAAACTTTTTAAACGACATACCGGGATCAGTTATTTTTTAAATTTTTTCAGCACCATTTCTATCGCCGCATTTACCAATGACACTTCATCTATTTTAAATTTATAGGCAAGAAAGGCATACGATGCCACTCCTAAACCTAATTCAACAGCCAGTTTTACAAACAGGGGAATATGGATGCCGGATAAATGCAAAGCATAATCGGCCAGTAATACCACTCCGCTCATTACAGCTGTAATAAAAATATAGGGCCTTAACCATTTCATTTCATCCAGCCAGTTAGCGTTCAGCCGTTTGGAAGCGAGGATGAGGTAAGTGAGGTATTGGCCTGCACGGCTTATTAACGACGCCAGTACCACATAAATTATGTCAAACCGGATCACGGCAAAGATCAGTGCCATTTCTGCCAGCGAGGTTACTACAAATATTTTCAGCAGCAATTTGGCCTTGCCCTGCGACAGCAACAGTTCCCGCTGCACGGTGATAAAAGGCTCAAACAATTTTACTACACAAAACAATTGCAGGAATATGATCGACCCTCTCCATTTTTCTGTAAATAAAAAGATCGTTACATCTTCGGCCTTTACCAGTAATAATATCAGCAGCGGAAAGCTTACAAATGCTATTACTTTATCGGTTTTTTTTACCGCTTCTCTCAGCCTTTCGGGTTCATCCTGTAGTTTGGCAAAAAGCGGCAGCGTCATTTTCAGCACCACACTTTGTATCACGCTCACTATCAGGTCGGGAAATTTATTGCCCCTGTTGAATAAACCCAGTTGTTCTTTAGTATAATATTTTCCTACAATAAAATTGTTGAACTGCTGGTTCAGGAAGAAGAAGATACTGCTGGCCAGTATATTCATCCCATAAGGTATCATTGCTTTTACAGAAGCATACGAAAATTTTAATTGCGGGTACCATGTTGCCTGTATCCAGAAAAACAACACATTCACTACCTGGTACGATAACCCCGAAAAAACCAATGCCCAAACACCAAACCCGTTGTAAGCTAATACAAGCCCTACAACAGCGCTTACAAGTGAACTGGCAATCTTAGAGTAGGATATTTTTTTTAACTGCAGCTCTTTGATCAAAAGAGCCTGCTGAGTCTGGCCAAATGCAGTGATTAAAATTCCTGTGGAAACAACCTGTAAGACGGTTGTTAATTTTGGCTCGTTAAAAAAAGTTGCTATGAACGGGGCTAACAATACAAACACCAATGTTATAAATAGCCCCAGCAGAATATTGATATAAAAGATAGTGGTAGTCTGTATCGATGTCAGGTCCTTCTTCTGCACCAGCGTTTTCTCAAATCCTGCATCGGTAATGGCCATGGATACTGCTGTAAATATCCCGGTCAGTGCAATTAATCCGTAATCTTTAGGGCCCAGTATCCTGGCCAGTATCACACCTACTATAAACTGAACGATCTGGGTGGAAAAGGTTTCAATCAGCGACCAGATAGAGCCAGATAACGCTTTTGATTTTAAGTTTTCTGTGCCTTGAGGTTGCAATTGTAAAGGTATTTTTCTTGTAATAAAATTTATTCAACCCATTACAGGAATTACTTCAGCTTTTTGTTGGCTTTGGCCTTATGCACATCATTTGCCACCATTTCCTTTACCAGTCCTGCAAGGTCATACTTAGGCTTCCAGCCCAGTTTTGCCTTTGCTTTTGAAGCATCACCGATCAACAGGTCCACTTCGGTAGGGCGGTAATACGCAGGGTCAACTGCCACCACCACTTTACCTAACGGTAACTGGTACTCGGGATTATTGCAGGCAGCTACAGTAGCTTTTTCATTTTCATTCTCGCCGGTAAAGTTCAGTTCAATACCCACTTCGCCAAATGCCATCTTCACAAATTCCCTTACGCTGGTGGTAACACCGGTGGCGATCACAAAATCTTCTGGTTTTTCCTGCTGTAATATCATCCACATGGCTTCCACATAATCCTTGGCATGGCCCCAGTCTCTCTGTGCATCCATGTTACCCAGGTACAATGCGTTTTGTGTACCGGTAGCTATAGCGGCAACCGCCATTGTAATCTTGCGGGTTACAAAGGTTTCGCCGCGTAGCGGACTTTCGTGGTTAAACAAAATACCATTGCATGCGTACATGCCATAAGCCTCACGGTAGTTAACAACTATCCAGTACGCATACAATTTTGCAACGGCATAAGGACTTCTTGGATAAAACGGGGTAGTTTCTTTTTGTGGCACTTCCTGTACCAAACCGTACAGTTCGGAGGTAGAAGCCTGGTAGATACGGGTCTTTTTTTCCATACCTAAAATGCGCAACGCTTCCATCAATCGTAAGGTTCCGATACCGTCTGCATTGGCAGTATATTCCGGTGTATCAAAACTTACTTTTACATGGCTCATTGCGGCCAGGTTATATATTTCATCTGGTTGGGTTTCCTGAATGATGCGGATAAGGTTCGTGCTGTCGGTCAGGTCGCCATAGTGCATCATAAAACGCAGCTTGGCATCATGCCTGTCCTGGTAAAGGTGATCGATACGGTCGGTATTGATCAGCGACGAACGTCTTTTTATCCCGTGTACTGTGTAACCTTTGTCTAAAAGAAATTCGGCCAGGTAAGCACCATCTTGTCCGGTTACACCAGTAATTAAAGCAGTCTTCATTGTAATTTTTTTGGAATTTGCCCTCAGGCTAACGAAGGTAATTCTTGTTTGGTTAAAAAATCCTGGTAAGCTATTTCAAGTCCTTTCTGTAATGTGGTGGTATGATGCCATCCTAATGCATGTATCCTGGATACATCGAGTAGTTTGCGTGGTGTGCCGTCGGGTCTTGTGGTATCAAATGCCAGTTCGCCATCAAAGCCGGTTACCTCTTTCACTGCTGCTGCCAGCTCTTTAATGCTGATATCCTCACCGCAGCCGATATTCACAATTTCTTTTTCATTGTAGGTGTTCATTAAGAACAGGCAGGCTTCAGCCAGGTCATCTGCAAATAAAAATTCCCTCTTGGGATTTCCGGTACCCCATATCGTTACCTTGTCCAGCCCGTTCGTCTTTGCCTCATGAAATCTCCTGATAAGGGCGGGAAGTACATGCGAATTCTCCGGATGATAATTATCATTGATGCCATACAGGTTGGTGGGCATTACGCTGATATAATTCGCACCATACTGATCACGGAAACTTTCGCAGAGTTTAATGCCCGCAATTTTTGCAATGGCATAAGGTTCGTTGGTATACTCCAGCGGTCCTGTTAAAAGATATTCTTCCTTAATGGGCTGAGGCGCCATTTTAGGATAGATACACGAACTTCCTAAAAAAAGCAGTTTGGTTACCTGGTTGTTATAGGCAGCGTGTACAATATTCGAAACGATCATCAGGTTATCGTACAAAAAGTCGGCCCTGTAAGTGTTATTGGCTACAATGCCGCCCACCTTTGCTGCCGCAAGAAAAACGTATTTCGGTTTTTCCTGTTCAAAAAAGGCCGCTACCTGTTCCTGGCTGCGCAGGTCCAGTTCTTTCGAACTCCTGTACACCAGGTTGGTAAAACCTTTTGCCTTCAGTACCCTTACAATTGCTGATCCTACCAGTCCCCTGTGACCAGCAACGTAGATCTTGTCTCCCAAATTCATCATGACTGAGCGAATGAATAGTTTTGTAACATTGAACGTTCCTTAACAAAGATACTGTCTTCCTTAAGTTTAGCGATCATTGCATAACCTAACGACGGAAGGTTGATCTTTATTGTTTTGTTCTTTACAGCAAGGATATTACCATCCATCTCGTAAGAAGAGCGGTAAATGTTGCGTTCAATAACATTACTGTTCACTGCAAGTTTCTCCAGGTCGATGTTTTGGTAATCGTCTGTAAACTCACGTATAGCATTGATTTCTGTCTCGTTAATAACAGCCGGTTTACCCAACCAGTGCAACAGGTTGATAACGCCATCGGCATGAGCCAATAAGGTTGCGTCCTGTTCCGTAGCGTGGATGAACACGTAGGATTTAAATAAGGGCCTGAAAGAGGACCTGTGCCTCCATGATTTCTGTGCTTCTGCACTAACCAGAGGAATAAAATTTTCTACTTTTTTCTTTGCCAGCAAGGTTGCAACCTTCTTTTCGCATTGCGGTCTTGTGTAAAGAACGTACCAATTTTTCTGCATAACCATTTTTTAAAAATTAGAAATGTGCAGTTAATCGGATAATGGAGAGGATAGTTAGTCAGATATTTGGAACAGTCAGTTATTAAATGGATATGGAGCTCAATTGATAATGAAGCAGGGCTTCGCCTATCTCAGTCACAGTAAATTATGATCGAGTTAGTTTGGTTATTTTTCATTGCTATTGGATTTAGAGTTTTAATATTTAAAGTTTTTATCAGGATGCTTTTTTTGTTTTTCCGCCTCTGTCTTTGTTTCCATAAACATAATCATAACCGTAGCCATAATTGTTTTTGAAAACACCCCTGGTTTTTACACCGTTGAACACAATGGCGGGATTGTGTATAGGGTTGATCTGGTTGTTTTCATCAATTCTCCTGATCAGCATCTTTGGCGTGTAATCATGTCTTACCACGTACAAAGTAGCATCGCACATACCGGATAAGATGTAAGCATCTGTTACCAGTACAGCCGGAGAAGTATCGATCACCACCATATCATAGTTGCTTTCCAGGTAATCGATCAGGGATTTTACCCTGCCGTTGGCCAGCAATTCTGTTGGGTTTTCCGGCAAACTGCCCGCTGAAATAAAGTGCAGGTTCTCGTACGAATCCAGCTTGTTGATTATTTCTGCCGCAGTTTTTTCGCCTGTCAAATACTCGGTAGAACCATCTTCATAATCCACGTTGAACATCTTGGACAATGTAGGATTATTCAGATCAAGATCCACCAGCACTACTTTTTTACCCGTCAGCGAAAGGCTTACCGCAAGATTAGCTGCAATAAAGCTTTTTCCTTCGCCGGAGATGCTTGATGTAAGCAACAGTTTTTTATGTGCATTGTCAATACCCAGGAAAGACAGGGAGATCCTTAATTTCCTGAACTCTTCTGCAACAAAACTCCTGGTGCCTTTTTCAATCACGATCGGGCTCTTCGTTTTTTCAAACGCTATTTCACCAATGATCGGTAAAGAGGTCATCTTCTCAATTTCTGCCCTGTATTTTACTTTACCGGTAAAAACATCTTTTAAAATAATGGTACCTGCAAACAAGCCACAAGCTGCTGCCAGCGCCATCATATAGATCATTTTCTTTTTAGGGCTCACCGGCTGTTTGTTGGCCAGCGCCGTATCTACTGTTCTGCTGCTCGATTCCACCGAAGTAATGGTCAGTTCCGCTTCCTGCTTTTTCACCGCCAGGCTGGTATACTGGTCATTCTTGGTCTGGTATTCGCGGCTTATTTCCAGCAACGCTTTTTCTTTACCCGGAACGGAATTTAATTTAGCTTTTGCCGTTCCCATCTGCGAATACAAACTACTCTGTGTTACTTCCAGGTTCAGTTTTTGATTATGGATATTATCCAGTATCGCCGGTTTCATTTTCTTCAGCTCCTCACCCTTGGCCAGTAAGATCGGGTTAGCCGCACCTACTGTTTTGCTCAGTTTATCATATTCCAGTTTGGCGGAGTAATATTTATCCATCAATCCTGAAAGTGCCGGATCCTCTACTCCCAATACCGATGGCATTATTGCATCATCACCCGATCTGCTGTTCACCGATTTTTCCACCTGGTTAAGCACGGCCAGTTTATTGCTCACTTTTCCGGCTTCCTGACCGGTTGAAGCTACCTGGGTCAACCATTCCTGTCCCTGGCCACTGATATTCACCGCGTCATTATTCGCCCTGAACACCTTGATATTTTGTTCAATTGAATCAATATCTTTTTTCAGGATCGCCATATTCTCGTTGATGAAGGCCAGCGTATTGCGGGATAATACTTTTTTTTCATCCACCGATTTCTCTTCATAGATCGAGATCAGTGAGTTTAAAATATCCACCGCTCTTTGTGGCAATGCATCCCTGAAAGTAAGATCTACCAATGCTGATTGCTGTCCACCTGTAACTTTCAACCCTCTTAAATATCCCACTGCCACTTCTCTTGGGTCCTGCAGCGCAAATGATAACTGCCTTTTTGATTCCAGGAACGGCCTGTAATATTTATTGGGCATAAACCTTAATACGCCATAAGCTGTATTTACATACTCCCCTACTTTATACCGGTCTTTATTTTCCAGTGTTACGGTCTGGGTGTTCTTATCATAAGTAAAATCAACTTTTTCTACTTCTATCAAAGAATCCGGGTTGCGCAGTTCAATGGTTATCGGCGATACCAGGTAAGCATCTCCTTTTTTAACCTGGCCCATCTGCGATACGGGTGCGTATAAAGAAAGTTGCTTTACCACATTTTCCATCATCGCTCTTGAAGTAAGCACTTCGATCTCGTTCTCCACTTCTTTATTCGCTGCAATGATCATCATGGACTGCATCGCATCGCTCTTGGTAGGTTCTGCTCCTTTAGCGCCTTTGATAATGATCTTCGCCCCGGCTTCGTACATCGGCGTTACATAGCGCAGGTACACATAAGCGCCTGACAATGCCAGCAACACAAACAGGATCAATAGCGGCCAATAAGGTACAAACTTTGATATCAGCTGCTGACCCATATTAGAGTCCTGCTCTTCCTTTTCTACGTACTTGTTATTATTGTTTTCCACCTGTAACATTTGCCCCGTTATTTAATTACTTTATCAAGAATAAGGAATAAGAAAGAAACACTTGTTATTACCAGTGGCAATATCTGTTGTCCCCTTCCGGATTGCGCAACTTTATTCTTGTTAGGCTCAACATACACAATGTCATTGGGCCTCAGGTAATAGTATTCCGAATTTAAAAAGTCAGCCGAAGTAAGGTTGATATGTGTTGTCTTTCTCACACCATCTTCTTCTCTTATCAACATTACATTATCCCTTCTGCCATAAATAGTAAGGTCACCTGCCATAGCAAGAGCCTTTATCAGCGAAATTTTTTCGCTGGGTACATTTATCACCGTTGGGCCGGCAACTTCACCCATAATGGTCACTTCAAAATTGAGGAACTTGATATCCACGATAGGGTCTATCAGCAGTTGTCTTTTTAAAAGTGTATTGGTAATATTTTCCTTCAGTTGTTTTTTGGTTAAGCCTGCCGCCTGTATATATCCTAAAATAGGCAGCTCAATTTTTCCATCACTGTTGATCAGGTAGCCCACATATTGAAATCCACCCTTTACCGCACCGGCGCCGGTTTTTTCACCTGCCGCATTGCTGATCGGGTTAAAAGCCGCGGATGCCTCTGCATTGGCGCTGCTGATAGATATGCTGATAAAATCATTATTCTGTAAAGGCGCATCAATTACTTTAAGCGACTGCCTGTATGTTGTATCCTTAGCATTTTGAAAATATGCTATCTTATTAGTAGGCGTACAGGATATACAAAACAGTAAACAAACCAAAAAAGAAAACAAAAGAAATCTAGTTCCCATATTGCGTGATTTTAGAGTTAATAACTTAACAAATAAATTATCTGGGGGGACACGTGGCTTTTAGCACGAAATATTGAACGAGTGTGGTTTTGGCACGGATGGCGAATCTCAAATAAGGTAAGCCTAGTAGGACTTCTAATAGGTCTGTTTCAGGATGTAAATTTACTACAAAAAAGCTAATATCAAAATAAAATTATCGTTATCTCCAGATTTTTTTAATTGATATTATATAAAAATATAATTTTATTGCTTTTTTAATTAAAAAACTGCCCCTTTTTGCAACGGCCGGCTGTAAAACATAATAATACATAATCATTAATTCACATTCCATTCAGTTGATTATCATTGCTATGTTCCCTGCCCGGCTGCGTCAGACTGCTTAAACAGCCATAGGTTTAACCAGGTGACCGTAAATCATAAAAAATAACCCCGCCAAACGCACCGCACCCTGATTTGAGTAGTATATTTAGGCAATACTTTGAATTATGAGACTATTTTTTATTGCCGCACTTTTACTTTGCTGCCCCTGCCTGTTTGCTCAAACCATTATTCAGAAAGATCCCGAGATCGAAAGCATGGTACGGGAAGTATCGCCCGATTCCATGCAATCTTATATAAAAGCCCTGGTGGCGCTGGGTACCCGCAACACTTTAAGTAATCAAAGCACCAATACCCGGGGCATTGCCGCAGCCCGTAACTGGGTATTGCGTAAATACCAGGAATTTGCCAAACAATCCGGCGGCAGGCTGAGCTGCTTTATCGACACCACCACTTTACCTCCCGATGGCCGCAGGGTAGACAGGCCCGTGTTGCTGGGCAACGTGGTAGCCACACTCAAAGGCACCGACCCTGCCGACAACCGTATATTTATTATCAGCGGCCACCTGGATAATATGCGCAGCAGCCCCACCGACAGCATTGGTGATGCGCCTGGCGCCAACGACGATGGCAGTGGTACCGCCGCTGTAATTGAATGCGCCAGGGTAATGAGCAAACACCAGTTTCCTGCCACCATCATATTTGTAGCCGTAAGCGGCGAAGAGCAGGGCCTGCTGGGCGCCGTATTCATGAGCGAAAAAGCAAAGAAAGCCGGCTGGAATATTGAAGCCGTGCTGAACAATGATATCATGGGCAGCAACAACAGCAACGAAACCAATATCATTGATAATACAAGGGTGAGGGTATTCAGCGAAGGCCTGCCGGGTTTTGAAACAGAAAAAAATGCGGTCAATATCCGCACACTGGGTTTGGAGAACGATGGCAAGAGCCGCCAACTGGCCCGTTATGTAAAAGAGATCGGTGAGCGCTATGTGGAGAACCTGCAGGTGGTAATGATATACCGCAACGACCGTTTTTTAAGAGGGGGTGATCACACACCTTATGTGCAGCGTGGATACGCCGCCGTAAGGATCACCGAAATGAATGAGAATTATACCCGCCAGCACCAGAACATACGTACGGAGAACGGTATTGATTACGGCGACCTGGAAAAACATATCGATTACGAATACCTGAGAAAGAATACCGCTATGAACCTTTGCAACCTGGCCAGCCTTGCCAAAGCGCCGGGCATGCCCGATTCGGTAAAGATGGATGTAAAAAGGCTCGGTAATTCCACTTCTCTTTTTTGGGATAAACCAAAATACGGAACAGCAAAAGGCTATTATGTACTGGTAAGAGAAACTACCAGCGCCGTTTGGCAAAAAAAGATATTTGTTGCTGCCACTGCCGTAACGCTGCCCTATAGTAAGGATAATTATTTTTTTGCAGTACAATCAGTAAATGAAGCAGGCAACGAAAGTTTGCCGGTAGTGCCGGCTGTATCCAACCGGTAAAATTTATCAAATAACATCAACGGGTATACGCAAAAAATAAGACCTCCGCAAAACGGAGGTCTTAACAGCCCAAAACCCTAACAAACTATTTTTTAAGTTTTTCTTTTACGGTAATATCGCCGTTGGCACTGCACTGCAGTTTTAATAACTGTTTGTCGTTCTCTACACTGATGTAATAACTTGTCTGGTCTTCGTAGGTTAATTCGGTAGCGGTTTTTGCTACAGTATAACCCTGGTATTTACCGGCAATGGCGAGAGAAACATTCAGTGGTAACTGGTCATTGGCGATCACTCTTGAAAAGCCCACCAGTTCGCCTTTTTCGTTATACGCTGCGGAGGCATCGGTTTCATTGATCACAAAAGAAGCAAAATAAAAATCGGCATTCTTTTCCCATTTTACATTGGATGCTTCCGTAAAGCTTTTTGCAAATTCTGCTTTTACTGTTGAAGATACTTTTTCTGGGCCTTTTGCAAAGGCGCTGGTTGCAAACAGCAATGTGGCTGCTGCAACGATTGTTTTTAACTGTTTCATAACTATACTTTTTTTTGGTTTAATATTACCGGCTTCATGGCTGCCGGTTTGTTTTTAATGACAAGTCAAAAGTAGTATGCGCTTCCGTTATGCAAAAGCAGTACTTTACCGATAGCGTTAAGCAATGTTAAGGCATGTATGAGCGGTAAGGCGTATAGAAAGATTGTTGGTGCTGTTTTCCCTGTAACCCTTGCTGGTGGCGGTCTGGCAGTTTTTTCTTAACAAAATCCTAAAACTTGTATTGGTAGTGTTAAAAAGTAAATACGGCTTTATAACAGGTGCTGAGTGGCAGATGGTTTATCTTTATAGTTCATCTAAATTCATACAAATGAATTTCCTGGCCCATGCCCGGCTTTCTTTTAACCACCCTTCCATAGTCACCGGAAATATGATCAGTGATTTTGTAAAGGGCAGGCACCAGTATGATTACCCCGATGCGATACATAAAGGCATTTTATTGCACCGTGCCATTGATAATTTTACCGATACACATGCAGCCACCCGGCAATTAAAAGAGATCTTCCGGCCGCAATACCGTTTGTATGCAGGCACTTTTGCCGATGTGGTGTACGATCATTTTTTGGCCAACGATACCACGGAGTTTCCTGGTAGTAACGAACTGAAAAAATTTGCCGCCGGCACCTATCAAGTACTGGAAGATAATTTTGAAGTACTGCCTGCAGGCTTTAAAAGAATGCTGCCCTATATGAAACAGCAGGACTGGTTTTATATGTACAGCACAAGGCAGGGCATACAGAATAGTTTTAACGGCCTGGTAAGAAGGTCCCGCTATCTTTTGGAAAGTGATGGCGCCTTTGAATTATTCAACCGGCATTACCCAACCATGCAATCGCTTTACAGCATCTTTTACCCCGATGTTAAAAAATTTGCCGCACATCATTTGGAAGAATTATTAAATGCGTGATTCATTTATCTTTGAAAAAAATTTTTTATGAAGAAAATGTTGGTGGCGTTCAGCTTTTTTTGTTTTGCTGTTGGTGTAGCTTCTGCACAAACCAAATTACCCCCGGTAGATAAATCACCGATGGACATGAGTTATTATCCCAATGGTTACCCGGTATCCAAAATTCAGGATAAGGCTACTGATCCTTTAATGGCAAGAGTGATCTACAGCCGCCCGCAAAAAAATGGCCGTGTGGTTTTTGGCGATCTGCTGGAATACGGAAAGGTTTGGAGGCTGGGCGCTAATGAAGCCACAGAGATAGAGTTTTACCAGAATGTAAAAGTGAATAATGTAAAGATCAAAAAGGGCCGTTACACCATGTACTGCATCCCTTATACCGATAAATGGACCATCATCATCAATAAAGAAAATGATACCTGGGGTTCTTTTAAGTATGATATGAAAAAAGATATTGTAAGAATGGATGTACCTGTGCAAAAACAAACTGAGATCACAGAAGCGTTTGCCATGGCTTTTGAAAAATCAGCTACCGGAACTAACCTGGTAATTGCATGGGATGATGTAAAAGTAAGTTTGCCGATTGTTTTTTAATTTGATATTCGATGCTATGCTCCAAAATAAAAAAGGATACATCCAGCTTTTAACGGTTGCAATTACAGTGGCTTTATTTTCCTGCAGTTCTGCGCCTACCGTCAACAATCCTGAAATTATAAAGCCGGTGATTGAGCCGCCGAATCCTTATGCTGCGGTGGATAAATCACCAATGGATATCAGTTATTACCCGGTGAATTATCCTACGCAATTGATGAGCGGGAACGACAGTGGCAGTTTAATGGCAAGGGTGATCTACAGCAGGCCACAAAAAAATGGCCGGGTGGTTTTTGGCAGCGAAGCGCCGCCTAAATGTGTACAGCAATACGGTGCTTACTGGCGCCTGGGAGCAAATGAAGCCAGCGAGATCGAATTTTTCAGGCCCGCTATCATACAGGGTAAAAAAATACCTAAGGGCCGCTACATCATCTATTGCATTCCTTTAGAAAATACCTGGACCATTGTTTTAAATACCAATCTTTTTTCCTGGGGGCTGCACCCGGATACTGCCAAGGATATTGCCAAGTTCGAGATACCGGTACAGCGTTCTGAAAGGAATATTGAATTCTTCACCATGGTTTTTCAGCAGCTGGACAAAGGCGCCGGTTTGCTGATGGCATGGGATAATGTAAAAGCCGTACTGCCACTTTCTTTTGAGCAGTAAAGAAACTTTTTTGCACTGCGCCTGCCCTCGGTATTTTTATTGATATTTACAAAATGTGCGGCATTGCAGGCATATTAGCCACCTCATCGGAACAAATACCACCGGTTCATTTAAAAAAAATGACCCAGGCCCTTGCACACAGGGGGCCGGATGGCGAAGCTGTATGGCAGAATGAAGCAGGCAATGTATTGCTGGGCCATCGCCGCCTGTCGGTGATCGACCTGAGCGACGCCGCTGCACAACCCATGCATTACCTGCACCGCTACAGCATTGTACACAATGGCGAGATCTACAATTACATTGAGCTTAGGCAGCTGTTAACTGATAAGGGTTATTCTTTTAATTCAAGATCTGATACCGAAGTGATACTGGCCGCTTACGATCTGTGGAAAGAAGATTGCCTGCGCTACTTCGACGGCATGTTTGCATTTGCTATCTGGGATGAAAAAGAACAGCAGCTTTTTGCAGCCAGGGACCGCTTTGGTGAAAAGCCATTTTATTATTACGAGAACGAACGGTATTTGTTTTTTGCCAGCGAAATGAAAGCCTTGTGGGCCGTAGGTGTTGACAAGGTAGTGGATGAAAAGATGTTGCTCAATTATCTTGCGCTGGGGCATGTGCAGAATCCTGCTAATAAAGAACAGACTTTTTTTAAGGATATCTTTTCGCTACCGCCTGCACATTTCTTCCTGTACCAGCCTCAAACACAAAAATTCAGTTTAAAAAAATACTGGCGCCTCGATAAAGAAATACGGATCGATATTGCTGCCGATGATGCTATAGAAAAATTCAACCTCATGCTCACTTCATCTGTAAACCGGCGCCTGCGGAGTGATGTACCAGTGGGCACCAGTTTAAGCGGCGGGCTGGACAGTTCTTCCATCCTGTTGAACATGCACGAATTGAGAACAAAGGCCGAAGGCATTAAAACATTCTCTGCAGTTTTCCCCGGTTTTGAAAAAGACGAATCAAATTATATCAACCTGCTTACGGGTAAGTTGGGTGTGCCTAATTATAAAACCACGCCCACTGCTGATGGTTTGGTGAATGATTTTGAAAAATTATGTTATCACCAGGAAGAACCGTTTCCTTCTTCCAGCATTTATGCGCAGTTCAAAGTTTTTGAAATGGCTGCACAGCAGCAGGTAACCGTTTTACTGGATGGCCAGGGTGCGGATGAACTGCTGGCCGGTTATCATAAATATGTGCAATGGTATTTGCAGGAAGTAGTGAGCAGGAACAAAGTGGGCGCTGCACAAAAACAAAAAGCCGCTTTATTAAAAAACAAAGTGCCTTTTAACTGGACACTGAAAAATTATTTTGCTGCTTTTCTTCCTATGCATGCAGCCATGCTTTTAGAAAGAATGGAATACAATAAAAGCATGCACCAGCCGGATATTAGTCCGGAGTTTTTAAAGATCCTCAAGGGAAAAGAATGGGAAGGCATACATAAACCTGTTGTTACCAAACTCAACGACATCCTGCATTTTAATGTTGCTGAACTGGGGCTGGAGGAATTATTGCGCTTTGCCGACAGGAATAGTATGGCCTTTGGAAGAGAAGTAAGATTGCCCTTCCTCGATCATACGTTGGTGGAATTTGTTTTTTCGCTCCCCTCGCATTTAAAGATACATGACGGCTGGATGAAGTGGTTGCTGCGTAAAACAATGGATAAGCGCCTGCCCGATGAAATTACCTGGCGGAAAGATAAAACAGGTTACGAACCACCGCAACAGGCATGGATGGAAAACACGATACTGCAGGATTATATACACGAAGCAAAAAAGAAACTGGTAAACTCCCGGATATTACGTTCTTCCGTTTTAAACAAACCATCCGAACCCAGGGCGGCGCATGCAGATAATAATTTCGACTGGAGATATTTATCTGCCGCTCAGATAATTTAACCATCTTTGCATGCCTGTTTAAAGGAATTTTGCATTACGGTCAGCATAAGCTGACAAAAACAACACATTAAAAATGAAACTTGCTACAAAATTGATACATGCGGGTGCCGAACCCGATCCTTCTACCGGTGCTATTATGACGCCCATTTACCAAACCAGTACCTATGTGCAGGAAGCGCCGGGTGTAAATAAAGGTTATGAATATGCACGCAGCCAAAACCCCACCCGTAAAGCTTTGGAGGATGCTTATGCCATTATTGAAAATGGTAAATATGCACTGGCCTTCAGCAGTGGTGTGGCCGCTACTGACAGCGTGATCAAATTACTGAACCCCGGCGATGAAGTGATAGCCGCCAATGATATGTATGGCGGCAGTTACCGCTTGTTCACCAAAGTATGGGAACGTTACAATATCAAATTTGTATATGTTGATACAACGGATGCAGCCAATGTAAAAGCGGCAGTTACTGCAAAAACAAAATTGATCTGGGTGGAAACTCCTACCAACCCTTTAATGAACATCACCGACATTGAAGCGGTGGCTGCTATTGCCAAACAGGCGGGCGCATGGCTTTGTGTTGATAATACTTTTGCTTCGCCTTACCTGCAGAACCCTTTGGATATGGGCGCTGATATTGTGATGCACAGCGCCACCAAATATTTGGGCGGCCACAGTGATGTGATACAGGGTTGCCTGATGATGAATGATAAAGACCTCCGGGAAAAATTATACTTCATACAAAAAAGCTGCGGTGCTGTACCAGGCCCGCAGGATTGCTTTTTGGTTTTAAGAGGTATTAAGACACTCGGCATACGCATGAAAGCGCATTGTGAGAACGGGGAAAAAATAGCACACTGGCTGCGTAACAACAGCAAAGTAGCCAAAGTATACTGGCCCGGTTTTGAAGACAGCGCCGGTTATGCTGTTGCTAAAAAACAAATGCGTGGTTTTGGCGGTATGATCAGTTTTGAATTGAAGGATGGCAGCGATGCTGAAGTAAAAAGGGTTTTATCATCCACCCATTTATTTTCGCTGGCAGAAAGTTTAGGTGGTGTGGAAAGCCTGATCAATCATCCTGCTACTATGACGCATGCCAGTATACCGAGAGAAGAAAGAATTAAAAATGGTCTCAGCGACGGACTGATAAGATTAAGTGTGGGTATTGAAGATGCTGATGACCTTATTGACGACCTGGATAAAGCAATTGGATAGTTGATATCATGAATGATAGTGAACTAAAAGATTTTTTGAACAGCAAGGTTGATTTTTATAATCAACCTTCTTTTATTGCCAGCGATCCTGTATCTGTTCCACACCAGTTCAGCAGGCAACAAGATATTGAGATCGCCGGTTTTTTTGCCGCCATTTTTGCATGGGGCAACCGTACTACCATTATCAACAAAAGCAACGAGCTGATGCAGTTGATGGATATGGACCCGTATGGTTTTATACAGCATCATGGTAAAAAAGACCTTAAAAAGCTGGAACGTTTTAAACATCGCACTTTCAATAGTACTGATCTTTTGTATTGTGTTGAATTCTTTAAAATGCATTATGCTAAGAACAATTCGCTCGAAAGCGCTTTTACACGGGGCATGCAACAAACAGATATTACGGTGGAGAACGGGCTGAAAGGTTTTTATGATTATTTTTTTTCGCTGCCTTATGTTCCGGAACGCACCAAAAAGCATATTGCCACGCCCGAGAAAAAGTCTTCGTGCAAAAGACTGAATATGTTTTTACGATGGATGGTCCGCAGCGACGATAAAGCAGTTGATTTCGGTATATGGAAAAAGATAGCGCCTTCGCAACTGATCATACCTATTGATGTGCATGTGGCAAGGGTGGCGCGGCAGCTGCGGTTGCTGCAAACCGATAAGACCAACTGGGATACCGCTTTGGAATTAACCGCTTATTTACGAACTTTAGATGCCGCCGACCCGGTGAAGTACGATTTTGCTTTATTTGGAACAGGTGTAATGGAAAAACCTGGTTACCCATGAGCGCCATAGACCATACTGTTGTTCACGAGCTGAACCATTCTTTTGCCCTGCAGCTGCCGGACAGGGTTTCTTTTGAAGAAGCTCAGGCCCTGCTTGCTGCACACATCGATCATCTTATCAAAAATAATTTTGAAGCGCTGGTATCACTCTTATATAAAATTGATATTGACGAAGCAAAGCTACGATCGCATTTAGCCGGTAAGGCGGGCGATGATACAGGAAATGTAATTGCCTTACTTATCATTGAAAGGTTATTGCAAAAACAAAACTTTAAAAAACAATTTTCTGCCAAACCTTCTGCAGATGACAATGAAGAAAAATGGTAATTTTGTTTATCCTTATTCAACCAAATTATGTTCAATATAGCTGAAGTTACCAGTGCAAACGAGAACGAATTCATTAACCTGCCGCTGGTACTGTACAGGAAAGATCCCTTATTTGTAGCGCCATTACTAAATGATATCAAAAAGATCTTTAACCCTGCAACCAATTCTTTTTTCCGGCATGGCGACTGCGTTCGCTGGCTTTTATACCAGGATAAAAAACTGGTGGGCCGTATTGCAGCCTTTGTGAATCTTGAAAAAGCACATGCTTCGGGTACGCCTACAGGTGGTATTGGTTTTTTTGAGTGCATCAACAACCAGGAAGCAGCCAATACATTATTCAGCACAGCCATTGACTGGCTGAAGCAAAAAGGCATGCAGACCATGGAAGGGCCCATCAATTTTGGTGAGAATGATAACTGGTGGGGCTTGCTGGTACAGGGTTTCCGGCCACCTTCTATGGGTATGAACTACAATCCGCCTTATTACCAGCAGCTGTTCGAAAATTTTGGCTGGCAAAAATCATACGACCAGCTTACTAATGTTATCGATCTGACCAAACCTGTGCCTGAGCGCTTTGAAAAAATTGCCCAATGGGTGGTAAAAAAGCCGGAATACCGTTTTAAGCATTTTGAAAAAAAGGACTTCAAGACCTTTTCTGAAGATTTTAAAGAGGTTTATAATGATGCCTGGCAGGATTTTGAAGGCTTTGCACCCATCACTTCCGATTCTATTGCCGATACGTTTGAACGCATGAAACCTATTGTGGATGAAAAGATCATCTGGTTTGCCTATCACAACAACGAGCCGGTTGCCTTTGTGATATGCCTGCCCGATACCAACCAGGTGCTTAAATACCTCAGCGGTAAGCTCGATCTTTGGGGTAAATTAAAATACCTGTGGTACAGCAAAACCACTAAAGTCAACCGTATAAGGGTAATTGTAATGGGCGTAAAAAAACATTACCAGAATAAAGGCCTGGAAAGTTCCCTGATCTACCTGCTGAAGGTTGAAGTAATGCCCCGTAATACTATTACAGAAGTGGAACTGGCATGGGTGGGAGATTTTAACGAAAAAATGCTGGCCATTCATCATGCTACAGGTGCCCAGTTAGAAAAAACACACCGTACATACCGTTATACTTTTTAATGCTCCGCTTTATTATTTAAACATCAGTTCTTTTACCTTTTCCTTGTCCTCTTTTTCTTTTTTAAGATCGAACATGGTGCCAAATACATGATCCCATAAGGTAGAGCTTACACCAAAGCCCATGTGATCATTTTTATAATGATGCAGGTGGTGGTTGCGCCACAATGGTTTCATCCATTTAAAAGGCGGGTTCCAGGCATGGATGGCATAATGCATGGTGCCATACATTAAATAGCCAATAATAAAGCCCGGGAAGAATGAGAATACATAAGCACTGCTGTTAAACAGGCTGAATATAAGAAATAACGATGCGAAAATGGTAGAGGCCAATATTAAACTTGGTACCGGCGGCATAAACAATCTTTCCTTATCCCTGGGATACTCGTGGTGGTTGCCATGTATGATGTAAACAAATTTGGTGGCCCTTTCACTTTCTGCCACAAAATGAAATGCAAAGCGGTGGATGCAATATTCAAAAAAACTCCAGAAAAACATACCGCCCAAAAAAGTAATGATGATCCGTATTGCTGAAAAGTTTTTTACCGCACCGCTATAATACAGCATCAGCACAATAATAGGGATATACATCCCCCATATTACCAGTGGATGTGTCTTGGTAAGATATTCCAGATATTGATTCTTAAATAATCGGGCCTGCCCTTTATTATGAATCTTCTCGAATTTCATGTGCTGCTTTTTGTACTACAAAATTAGTGGATACCATTAAAAAACAATCATTCATTTGTTAATTTAATCGGTTTATAATTAGCTATTTTTGACAACAATTTTTTATACATGAAATTAGTTACCTACTTAAAAGATGACCAGCAGCAGTTGGCAATTTTAGTAAATGGCGTTTTATACGATACGGACTCACTGCATTCCGACCTGCCGGTAAGCATGTCGATGTTCCTGAATTACTGGGATGATATGTACCCCATTGCAAAGGCCGTGGAGCAAAGGATAAAGGATGGTACGGGCCGTACTGCGTTTGGTACACCCTATTCCGATGCCAGCATTCTGGCGCCAGTGCCGCACCCCAGCAGCTGCAGGGATGGCTACGCTTTCCGCCAGCACGTGGCCGCAGCAAGGCGTAACCGCAAAGTGGACATGATCGCAGAATTTGACCAGTACCCGATATTTTATTTTACCAATCATAACAGCATCCAGGGGCCTGGTGATATTATCTGCATGCCCGATCATTTTAAAAAACTGGATTTTGAACTGGAAGCTGCCATTGTTATCAACCGCTCCGGCAGGAACATCAAGGCAGCAGATGCGGATGATTACATCGCTGGTTTAATGATCATGAACGACATGAGCGCAAGAACTTTGCAGATGGAAGAAATGCTGCTGAACCTGGGCCCGGCCAAGGGAAAAGATTTCAGCACCGTTATCGGCCCAATGCTGGTCACACTCGATGAACTGGAATCTTTTGAAGTGCCCTGCAAGGAAAATCATACCGGCAAGGCCTGGAACTTAACTATGAAATGTAAAGTAAATGGTATACAGGTAAGCGAAGGCAACTTAAGTGATATGGACTGGACTTTTGCCGAGATCATTGAGCGGGCCAGCTATGGCGTTAACCTGTATGCAGGTGATGTTATAGGCAGTGGCACGGTGGGCACCGGTTGCTTTCTGGAACTGAACGGCACCGGAAAATTAAACGATCCCAACTACCAGGAACAATGGCTGCAGGAAGGTGATGTGGTGGAAATGGAAATAGATGGATTGGGATTGTTGAATAATACTATTGTGAAGGAAGAGAGTGATTTTTCGATTTTGGAGTTGAAGAAAGTTGCGGGTTGATTTAGTTACGGGTTACGGGGTTTTTGATCGTTTGCGGATATATGAGTGTTGTAAAGATGTCAAGCAACCTTTTAAGTGTGAGTTGCAACTATAATAACGATACAAACCCGTAACTCGTAACCCTTTAACCCGTAACTAAAAAAAATGGCTACAATAACATCGTTCGAAGATTTGGACATTTGGAAAAAAGCGATTGAGTTAGGAGTAATGGTGTATGAATTGTCTGATAATAATCCAAGAATTGTAAAAGATTTTTCTTTTAAAGATCAAATAAAAAGAGCTTCGCAATCTGTTTCAAACAATATTGCAGAAGGCTTTGAATACAGCAACAATAATGATTTCTGGAGATTTTTAAGAATTGCCAAAGGTTCTTGCGGAGAAGTTAGAAGTTGTTTATTGTTTTCAATAAAAATTAAATATACAAAGGAAGAAGAAATTCGTGGATTGATTGAATTTTCCAGGCTATTGGGCAGCCAGATCGGTAATATGATGAAATACTTAAGGGCAAACAAAGCAGAACGATCAAAAAAACAAAACTAACCCGCAACTCGTAACTTAGTGGGATGACAATTAAATTAAAAGATCTTAAACCAATGGACGCTCAAAACTACCTGCAGCACGCCATTGCACCACGACCGATATGTTTTGCTTCTACAATTGATAAGGAAGGGAATATAAACCTCTCACCATTCAGCTTTTTCAATTTATTTTCTTCCAATCCGCCGATCGTTGTTTTTTCTCCGGCAAGAAGGGTAAGGGATAATACCACCAAGCATACTTTAGAGAACGTATTGGAAGTACCGGAAGTAGTGATCAACATTGTGGATTATGATATGGTGCAGCAAACTTCTTTGGCCAGTTGCGAATTTACAAAGGGCACCAATGAATTTGAGAAAGCAGGGTTTACCATGCAGGCCGCAACACTCGTGCAACCACCCATGGTAAAAGAAAGCAAAATAAAATTGGAATGCCGTGTAAATGAAGTGAAGCCATTGGGCAATGAAGGCGGGGCGGGCAATTTAGTAATTGCAGAAGTATTGCTGATGCATATCGATGACAGCATTTTAAATGCAGAAGGTAAAATAGATCAAACTAAAATACAGCATGTGGCAAGGCTGGGCGGAGACTGGTATTGCAAAGTAGACAACAGCAATTTATTTAAAGTAGAAAAACCCAACACACAGCTGGGCATTGGTGTGGATGCATTGCCGATTGCTATCAGGAACAGCGCTATCCTCAGCGGTAATAATTTAGGCCAGCTGGCCAATGTGCACGAAATGCCGGTGATCGATCCTGCTTTTAACGACGATAAACTCAAGAATATCATTCAATACTATTCCATCAATCCCGACGAAATGGATAAAGAACTGCACCGCTATGCAAAAACTTTGCTGGAAGAAGGGAAAGTAAATGAAGCATGGCAGGTATTACTCGCCGACTACCAATAAAAATTAAACTGTTCTTAACTTTTACTGCAGCCGCAATTTTTTATTTTCACTGTATGAAAAAACTAATTGTCCTACTGCTGTTCCCTGCTGTTTGTTTTGCCCAAAAAAAATACGATTATAAAAACCTGGTGATGGAAGGCGGTGGTGTGCGGGGACTTGCATACGCAGGCGTATTCAGTGTGCTGGAAGAAAAAGGCGTGTTGCAGCAGATAGAAAATATCGGGGGCTCATCAGCCGGTGCTATTGCGGGTATGCTGGTAAGTATTGGTTACACTGCAGCAGAGATAGACAGCCTTATGACAGAACTGCCGATACAAAAATTCAATGAAGGGAAAGGCGGCATTGTAGGTAAATACAAAAGGTTTAAAAATGATTTCGGTATTTACCGCGGTGGTGTGTTTGAACATTGGTTACAGCAAATGGTATCGTATAAAACAGGCAATCCGTTACTCACCTTTGGTCAATTACACGAATTGCACGTAAAAAACAATTTATTCAAAGATCTTTATTGCACGGGCACCAACCTCAGCAAACAGCAGCTGGAAATATTCTCTTACCTTAATACACCCGATATGCCCATTGCATTGGCAGTACGCATCAGTAGCAGTATCCCACTGTATTTTGAACCGGTGGCGCTGGATAATCACCTGCATAAAATAAAGAAAGATGATACTACCAGTTTTGTGAACTACTATGTTGATGGCGGCATGCTATGCAATTATCCCATCAGTATGTTCGATAGTTGTGAAGGGCATTGCGTCAATCCATTGTTGTGCGATCAGTTAAAATTCAACCCGCAAACCATCGGCATCAAACTGGAGCGGCCGCAGCAGATCGATTCGCTCAACAGCAACAGCACCCGTATACCGGCATACGATATCAGTAAATTATCCGAATACCTTGCCGCATTTTCCAATCTTTTAATGGAAACACTCAGCAGGAAATATCCCAATCTTGAAAATGAGATCGGCAGAACGATCTATGTAAGCCAGGGCAATGTTTCCAGCAGGGTAAAAAGAACAAAGCAGCAGGATAAGCTGCTGCTTTATAATAATGGCGTAAGTGCCGCTGATTATTTTTTTGAAAGATTGCTGAAGGCGGGTAATTAAGTAAAACGAGTTTCTTACTCGTTACATTTCGTATAACGAAATTCCAATTTCGTTGCACGAAACGAGTAAGAAACTCGTTACACTAATTCCATTTTTGCCCAAACACCTTCTTCAGAATATCCGTAGTTCTTGCCGCAAAATTGGTGCGGATATTCACTTCTTCCTTTGCAACGAGATCAAACAATGCATCAGTTGTTTTGCCTGTAACAAAACTGGCCAGGTCGGGATTTATTTTTTTGATCGTGGTAGGAAAGTTGTTGTACTTGGTAATGATATCGCCATAATATTTTGTGGCATCCACTTTATCCAACGAAGCTTTTATAGCAGGTAAAAATGCAGCGATCAGCTTATCAGTGGTTTTCTCCCGAAAAAAATGCGTGGCGCTGGTATCGCCATTTTTCACCAAACCGATCGCATCCTGTAAGGTCATGCTTTTGATAGCATCTGCAAAAATCGGTTTGGCATAGCCGGCTGCATCTTCGGCGCCGCGGTTGATCTGCAATATCGCTTTATCCACCAGGCTGTTAAAACCCAGGCTGCGCAAAGTGTTTTCTACTTTCTTCGCATCGGTCGGTAATAATATCTTGTACAAAGCATCTTTAAAAAAACCGTCTTCTTTATTCAGTCTCAATACGGCCCCTGCCAGCCCCTGGCTCAAGGCTTCCTTGATACCTTGTCCTGCTTCCGCTTCGGTAACACCACCCATCCCGGTTGCCTGCGGCAACTTGCTGATAACATCACAGCCACTTAATAATACCACACTCATTAATACAACTAAAAATTTTTTCATTTCTCAGATTTTTGATTTTTAAAGATAAACTAATATAATGCCATAGTTTATTGTTTACCCTCTACAGACAGTAAATATGGATGATTGGGTTGCATAAAGTATCTTTGCCGCCAATTATATTGATAGAAATGTCAATTTGAAGTATAAAATATTATGAGCACACAACATTTATCCGAACAGGAGATCATCCGCAGGGAAAAACTGGAAGAACTTAAAAAATTGGGTATCGATGCCTACCCGGCTGCTTTATACCCTGTAAATACTACCTCTGTTTACATAAAAGAACATTATAAAGGGGCTGATTTTGACCCCCCTGCAGCTGATAAAGAGTTGTTTGCCAATGTTTGTATTGCCGGCCGTGTGATGAGTGTACGTGATATGGGCAAGGCCAATTTTGCAGTGATACAGGATGCTGTGGGAAAGATACAGCTCTATATAAAGCAGGATGATATTTGCCCCGGCGACGATAAAAGTCTTTTTCAGAACGTTTGGAAAAAACTAGTTGACCTGGGTGATATCATTGGCTTTAAGGGTTATGTATTTACTACCAAAACCGGCGAAACTTCTATTCATGTTAAAGAATTTACGTTGCTGGCAAAATCATTAAAGCCTTTGCCGGTTGTAAGAGAAAAAGAAGGTGAAACTTTTGATGAAGTAACGGACCCTGAATTCCGTTACCGCCAGCGCTATGCCGATCTTATTGTAAACCCTGCTGTAAAGGATACTTTTATCAAGCGTACTAAAATGGTCAATGCTATCCGTGATTTTTTAAATGAACGCGGTGCATTGGAAGTGGATACACCGGTATTACAATCTATACCGGGCGGTGCAGCAGCGAGACCATTCATTACCCATCATAATGCACTGGATGTACCGATGTACATGCGTATTGCCAACGAACTGTATTTAAAGAGACTGATCGTGGGTGGTTTTGAATGGGTATATGAATTCAGCCGCAACTTCCGTAACGAAGGTATGGACCGTACCCACAATCCTGAATTTACGGTACTGGAATTTTACGTGGCCTATAAAGATTACGAATGGATGATGGATACCACGGAACAGTTATTGGAAAAAGCCGCCATGGCAACCAATGGTTCCACCAAAGTAACGGTAGGCGAAAAAGAAATTGATTTTAAAGCGCCGTACAAACGTATAAGCATGTACGAAGCTATTAAAGAACATACAGGTTTCGACATCAGCGAAATGGATGAAGCAGGTATAAGAAATGTTTGCCGCGAATTAAAGATACATGCGGATGAAAAATGGGGCAAGGGCAAACTGATCGACGAGATATTTGGCAGCAAATGCGAAGGCAATTATATACAACCTACATTTATTACCGATTACCCGGTAGAAATGAGCCCGCTTACAAAAAAGCACCGCAGCAAACCTGGGCTGGTAGAGCGTTTTGAGCTGATGTGCAATGGCAAAGAAATTGCCAATGCGTACAGTGAACTGAACGATCCGCTGGAACAAAGGGAGCGCTTTGAAGAGCAGGTAAAGTTAATGGAGCGGGGCGATGATGAAGCCATGTTCATTGATCATGATTTTTTACGTGCGCTGGAATATGGCATGCCTCCTACAAGTGGTATTGGTTTTGGTATCGACAGGATCTGTATGTTACTGACCAACCAGCATTCCATACAGGATGTACTGTTTTTCCCAATGATGCGGCCTGAAAATAACGGGTAACATTAAAATTTATACAATGCATCGGGGTGTTTCTTTAAATACTCCTTTGCATTTTTAATATATTCTTTAAGCCAGGTTTTTAACGGCACCATATTACCGGCATCGTAATAATAAAACCGGTCACCTTCCTTACTCACACAGAAATTAATACCCAAAAAAGGATTCCCCCGGTATTCCCCGCTTCTGTCATATAAAAAAGTAGCTACAAAATAATAAGGAAAAAAAGAAGAGGGCCTTTCCACGATCTCGTAACGCAATATTCGTTCATTACTATCTAGTGGACTGCCATAATTTACAAAATAAGCTTTGCTAATTTCTTTTAATTGGTAAAAAGAATCGATGATATTTTGCTCAAACGCCGAATAAGAGAATTGATAAGGTAAAAACCTGCCCGAATCGACCGCCTGGTCTTTAGGGTTTGTTTTTTTGTCCATCACATTTACGGGATTGCCTTGATAGTCTATATAGCCCCATGTACCACCTGAAGCAAAAAATTGTTCATTTTTATATTTCCATGTACAACCATTACAATAAGCTGCGGTACCATAGTTGAACATTTGTGCATAATCAAATTTAGCTTCGATCACAATATCGCCATGCCTGTTTGCAAAACCTATTTTTCCATTTTTAACAAAGCGGGATAATCCTTCCACCGGTCCATCAGGACCATTATCAAACTCAAATGGCGCAAACAAAAAATCGCCCTTCGTGTTATAGGCGTTGCCGCTGCTGTGGGGCTCATTAATAGCATTGCTGTCTCCTTCAAGATAAATGATATCTCCCTCCACCCGGTTCTTTTTGTAGTTGTCATCATAATCCCAATACACCTTTCGTGGCTTTAATATTATTTTACCAGAAGCATTTCTCACTCCTACCAGGCTGTCTTTTGTTTTAAAATAATAAAGCTGTTCTTTAGGGCTGTTGGTTTGTGCTTCGCACAAAAAACAAATGAAGAAAAAGAAAATAAGGTTAATAGTTTTCATCCTTAAATATCGCTTATTATATCTGAAAAAAATCCAGCGCTTTCTTTTTTAACTTTTAAAGATTGTCTCACATTTTACGCTTTTGTATACTTATCCGCTGGTTTTATTTAACTACCGTAATTCGCATCAAAACGCTGGTGCAGTTTGCTCTAAAACACTTGTAAAAGCTGGTTTTAAGTATTAATTTTCATATATAACCAAAATTCAGTTATTATGAAACAGATAATATCTTCCCGGGTGGCAGGCATCATCTATGCCCTCTCCATTGGTACTTTTGGTGTGCTGCATTTTATGAATGCAGAAGAAATGAAAAGCGGTGTACCTGATTATATACCTGGTGGCATTGTGTGGATTTACATTACCGGCGCCTGTTTGATACTGGCGGCCATTGCCATTATCATCAACAAAGCAACAAGGCTGGCCTGTTACCTGCTGGCCGCCATGCTGCTCATCTTTGTTTTTACCATTCACTTAAAACATTTAATGAACGGTAATTTCACCAATGTTTTAAAAGATACTGCCATGGCAATGGCGGCGGTGCTGGTAGGCAACAACGCACCGGAATAAATTTGCCTACATATTTCAATTGCTTGCAGAAGACAGTTAGCTCATCCGCTGCCTCCCGGAATTCCTCATAACATTTTCGCTAAAAAATATTTTTCAGTTAAGAATATCCGCTGCTAAACCGCAGTAATACACGATATTATTGATACAGCAGTTTTTTATGTGTAGGCCTGCACAATAAATTTAAAATAACAAATACCACAAAACATTTGCAAAGCCGGTGTTTAAATACTATTTTTCAAACTAAACCTTAAACACTCAAACATGAAAATCACTTTTCCCACACGATTTGCTGAAATAATATTTGCACTTGCCATGGCTGCATTCGGAGCCATTCATTTAAAATACGCCAATGGCTATGCAAACGGTGTTCCTTCTTTTATGCCCGGTGATGGAAAAATATGGGTATACATTACCGGCATTGGTTTTTTGCTGGCCGCTGTTGCCATCATCATCAACAAACAAAAAAAACTGGCCTGCTATTTACTGGCGCTTATGCTGATCATATTTATCCTCACTATTCACTTGATGCCCGCTATCAACCAGGGAAAATTCGATCAGCCTTTAAAAGACGGCGCTTTGGCAATGGCTGCTTTTATTATTGGTAATAATTCACGTAACTAAAATAGGTCCTGGTTTATAAAAAAGGCCCCCGGAGTTCCGGGGGCCTTTTCATTATACTGTCTTTTTCTTTTTCAGTTTATTTTTTGCAGTAAGATAATCCAGGAAATAGATCACCCGTATGGAGAAGCTATTGGCCTGTGGCCCGGTAATCGTTTTATCAAAATTGGAGAAATAATTTTTTTCAAAATCCCTGTTGAAAGATTCTGAAATATCCTTCCATACCACGTTGATGAAACTACCCTGTGCAAACTGCCAGGTATACACCAGGTCGGTACTGAAGAAATTATAGTTTTGATTTACATTTTTAGTGAAGGGAGTAACGGGATCTTTTAACTTCCCGGTCTCATCCAGTTGATAGAATTGCTGCGGCGCCACTTTGCTCCAGTAATGCCTGGTACGTAAAGTGATGCCCATTTTATTGTTGAAGTTGTACTTAACGTTCAGGATATTTTCCACCATGCGCAGGTTGCGCTTTGCAAAAATGATGGTATCATTCAGCGGACCATTTCCTGAAAGCAAAGTAGCTGCCCATCCTGCGTTGTTCTTTTCAAAATTCATATTCAAAGAATTATCGATAGAGAACTTGCTGCTGAAACGGATCTTTCCAAACAAAGAAGGGCTCACACTTACTCTTTTGAACACACCGCCGGTACCACCATATACTTCTCCACCCCACGACAATTTTTTAGACTGGTTGCTGTTCCACCATACATCTAAACCTATCCTTCCTTTGTTTTGAAATACCCTGCCCGGCACCCTTGCTTCATAAAAATCATTATAGTTAAAGCCCCAGTTTATGTTGGCACCCACATACCACAATGATTTAAGCTGGCCGTTCAGGTTCACATTACCGCTATAACTCTGGTACATCATGTTCTTTCTTTTCAACAGATCCAATGGCGTAACCAGCCTGCTGTAAAAGGAATTAAAATTCAGGTACATCCTGTTGTAAATACCTTTTGGCTTGGTCCAGTTATAACCCACCCACAGGTTATGGTCCATGGTATTATTATTGGTAAAATAGCCCAGGTCGCTCTTGTCATATTTATTGTCGTACAGCTGCTGGCTCAGGCTGAAATTCAATCGGCCGCTTGTTTTTCCAAAATATAACAGGTGTGCATACCCGATAACATTTTTGCCATCTTTCCCCATCAGGTTACTAATGCTTGCATTACCACCCACGTTCCATTTATTCTTTTTATCGTTCAGGTCAATTAAAAAGGCGCTTACATTGGCATCATAATCTTTTCCGGAGCGGAGTACGTTTGTATTTACAAAAGACACACTGCTGTTGTGCTTCATGGTTTGATCGAGCACGAACACATTATAATTCGTGAGTGGCATACTTTCCTCCTTATGTTCAATGCCGGTTGATTTATCCCTGAACACAGTGTATTGCGCATTGGTTACCGCATTCAGCACACCAATACCCAGCCCTTTTTGTGTACGGCCGCTGATCTTGGTGGCATTCACAATTTTTGCCTGCTGCGGATCTTCTGTAATAACATCTTCGGAGGTGCCGGTGGGATATTTGCGGTAATTCGGCTCCACGCCGATCCTCCTGCTGTAAAATAAATTGCCTTTATTGAACAACTCTGTTCCTTCTGTAAAAAACGGGCGGTTCTCCGTGAACTTCACATCAAAAGGTGTAAGGTTGAGTATCTGGTTATCTGTAACCACCTGGCCAAAATCGGGGATCAATGTCATATCCAGTGTAAAAGCCTGGTTTAATCCATACTTCACATCTGCACCTCCGCCTACGCGGCTTTTAAATTTATCGGCGCCTGCAGGTTTATCGTGGTAGAGGGAAAAATAAGGCGAGAATTGTAAACGCAATGGTGGTTTAATATCCGTTAATCCTGTAAGAAAACCTTCCTGTGTTAGAAAGCCATTCGCTATCGGGTCGATAGGTTGCCAGAAGAGTTGCTCACCGCTTTTTTGCCTGCGGCGCACAATATTCAAACCCCAGTCCTGCACTTTCTTTTTTCCAAAACGGATAGCGGAATAAGGCAGGAACATTTCAAAACTCCAGCCATCGTTATGAATTTTTGCTGCGCTTTGCCAAACTGCATTCCAGCTGAAATCTTCGCTGTTGCCATTGGGATTAGGCGCCTGTTTGGCATCAAACTGTTCGCCCAATGGCGTTACAAAATATTCAAAGCCGTTGATCTTATCATTATAAGTATCAAAAATGATCCCTGCAAAATCATTGTTGCCGAATCCATCCCGGCCCACCAGTTCAGAAGCAATGCTGTCCTTGTATTTTTCATGAAAATAACCACCGATGTATATCCCTTCATCGTTATATAAAAAATATACTTCGCTGTTGTTATCCGGGTTCTCCGGTTTAAATGGCGTCGGTTGTAATGCAATGAATTTATCAGCAACGGGACTTTGTTTCCATTCCGGTTCGTTTAGTTCACCGTCTACTTTTAGTGATTTATTGATGCGCTGTGCAGCGATCTTTTTTTTGGGCGTTTGCCCGAAAGCAGTGGCAGTAAACAGCATGCAGCAGCATACCGCTTTGAGTTGAAAGAAGTTCATGGCTATACCTTTGGTTTTGTTCAGCATTAGTGGCTAAATAATGCCGGTACGAAATTAAACGTACAACTACCCAAAATGTTACCGCTCATCAAAACAAAAATGTATTTAGGCTTTCTTTAACAGGGAAGAGAGAACAAAGGGGAAGAGAGGAATAGCTGCAAGCAACAAGGGAGAAGCATTACACTTAAACAGCATACTTATCCATTGTAGTTTTTTTATTCAAACAACATTATCAAAGAAAAGAAGGGGATGAGGGAAATAGCTGCAAGCCACAAGGGAGATGCATTACACTTAAACAGCATACTTATGCATTGTAGTTTTTTTTATTCAAACAGCATTATCAAAGAAAAGAAGGGGATGAGGGAAATAGCTGCAAGCCACAAGGCAGCAGCATTACTTTCAAACAAAATGCTTCTCCCTTGAAGCTTTTCCCCTTGCAACTCTTCTCTTGAGGCTTCTCCCTTTCCAGCTTATACAAACAGGTCATTATATAGTTGTGCGCCGGGTACTACAGAATATTTACTGAGGTCGGTGATGCCTTCTTTGGCCAATACTTCTTCATCAATAAAACTGTTGCCGGTGCAGGATGCGGCAGGTTTACTTAAAATATAATAGGCTGCATCTGCAATTATTTCGGTAGTGCGGCTCATCTTCATCAGCATTTCACCACCCAGTAAATTATTCACTGCTGCTGTTGCAATGGTAGTGCGGGGCCATAAAGTGTTGGCGGCAATATTGTATTTTTTTAATTCTGCTGCCAGGCCCAATGCGATCATCGTCATATCGTATTTGCTGATGGTATAGGCCAGGTGATTGGCGAACCATTTCATATCCATATTTACCGGCGGTGACAAATTAAGGATATGTGCATTGGTGGATTTTTTTAAATGCGGTATGCAGGCCTTGCTTACCATAAATGTGCCCCGCACATTGATATCATACATCAGGTCGAAACGTTTGGGTTCTGTTTGCTCGGTAGGTGTAAGATTGATGGCCGATGCATTGTTCACTAATATATCAATACCGCCGAATTTTTCTACGGCCTGGTCGATCACCTGCTGCACCTGGTCTTCAAAGCGTATATCGCATTGCACGGCCAGCGCCTGGCCACCTGCAGCTTCCATTTCGGCGGCGGCTGAGAAAATAGTGCCTCCCAGTTTGGGGTTTTCTTCCACACTTTTACTGGCTATTACAATATTGGCGCCTTCGGCAGCCAGCTTCAGCCCTATGGCTTTTCCAATTCCTCTCGATGCACCGGTTATCAGCACTGTTTTATTCTTAAATGGCATGATTATTTGTTTGTTCAAATCTAAGTTAAAAGCCACAACAAAATGCTTTAGTGGGGGCCCAAGTTAAAATACGTTCCGGTCGGTGAGACACCGACCATGGATATAAGCGGATATCTACTCCCTTGGTCGGTGTCCCACCGACCAAGGACACAAATATACCCTGGGCGGAGTGGTTCCGACCAAGGTGACTTTTCCTAATCCGTGAAAATCAGTGCAATCCGTCCGAAGGACTCCTTTGGAGTGGCCAAATAAAAAAAGTTAAACAAATGTTTGATTAATATTAAACAGTTGTTTAACTTTGCGCCTTCAAATGAACTACCATGGATTTCAACGACAAGCAAATAAAGATAATGGAGACCGCTGAAGAGCTTTTTGCTGAAAAAGGTTTTTCCGGTACTTCAGTAAGGGATATCGCCGATGCGGCAGATATCAACGTGGCGATGATCTCGTATTATTTTGGTTCCAAAGAAAAGATGCTGGAATCGATCTTCACTTTCCGTTCGGAAACAACGATGCTGAAACTGGAAAGCATGTTCAAGAATACAGCATTGACACCGATGGAAAAAGTGAACCAGATGATCGATTACTACATCGATAAATTTATGAACCAGCAGTGTTTTCATAAAATAATGATGCGGGAGCAGGTGGCCAATCACCGGCACGCTATTTCGGGACTGATACAGGAATATAAAAAACGCAACCAGGCGCTGGTAAAGCAACTGATAGCAGAAGGACAGAAAAGCGGCGATTTTGTAAAGAATGTGGATATTCCTTTACTGATGACGACCCTTGTGGGCACAGTAAGCCACCTGGTTACCACACAGCATTTTTATAAAGAGCTGAATAACCTGCAATCCCTTACGGATGAACAATTTGAAAAACTGATAAGAAAAAAATTAAGCGCACACATAAAATTTCTTTTTAAAGCCATCTTAACTCATGAAGCATAAACTGATCGTACTTACTGCAAGCCTGCTAAGCCTGCAGCCGCTGCTGGCCCAGACAACTAAATCGCTTACATTAAAAGAAGCGATAGACCTGAGCCTCGCCAACAACAAACAATTAAAACTGAACGAAGCAAAGATACTGGAAGCTACCGCCGGCATTAAAGAAGCGGAAGAAAAGCGTCTACCCGATGCCGGTATAAGCGGTGCTTATCTTTATCTCCCGGTGCAGCCGCATATTAATTTAAAGAGTGATTCTTCTTCTGGTGGCGGCGGCCCTAAAGTTTCGCAGGCTATATATGGCATGGCCACTGTTTCGCTGCCTATTTACAATGGCGGTAAATTAAAATACGGTATAGAGTCGGCTAAATATTTACAGCAGGCTTTAAAGCTGGATGCTGATAACGACCGCGATGCCGTGATCATCAACACCATCAATGCCTGTATCAACCTGTTCAAAGCAAGAGAAGCCATTGCACTGGTAAAAGAAAACCTGGAGCAATCGCAACAGCGTGTGAAGGATTTCAGCAACCTGGAAAAAAATGGCTTACTGGCACGTAACGACCTGATGAAAGCAGAACTGCAATCATCCAATATTGAACTGACACTGCTGGATGCTCAAAGCAATTACAGGCTGGCCAGCGCCAACATGGACATCATGATCGGCCTGCCGGAAGAAACAGACCTTATCCCCGACAGGAGTGGTTTGGCTTTACCGGAATCTGTAAAGACCGTTGCAGAATACGAACAGGAAGCTTTGCAAAACCGCAATGATGTTGCTGCTGCAGCCATCCGCAAAAAATCTGCAGAGCTGAGTATTAAAACGATCAAAGCAGATTATTATCCCAGTATCTCGCTAACGGGTGGTTATGTAGCAGCTGATATACCTAAGTTCTTAACTATAACCAATGCCGTGAATATCGGTGTGGGTGTTAAATACAATATTTCCTCCCTCTGGAAAACAAAGACCAAATTACAGGTGGCCGAAGCCAAAGTAAAACAGGTGCAGGCCAGCCAGGATCTGTTGAGTGATAATATCCGCATGCAGATCAACCAGGCCTATCAAACTTATTTTGTAAGCCGCAAAAAAATTGAAGTGCTGGAAAAATCGGTGGAGCAGGCAACAGAAAATTACCGCATCACCAAAAACAAATACGATAACAGCCTGGCCACTACTACCGAGCTGCTGGATGCTGATGTTGCTTTACTGCAAAGCAAATTAAGCGTTACCAATGCAAAGGCCGATTCGTTTTTGGCGTACAACAAATTATTATACGTATCCGGTCTTTTAAAACAATAATTCATTACCACAACAACAAACTTAAAAAGAGATTTATATGGCACAGAATGAAACAGCAACCCCACAGGCAACCGCTCCGGCAGCAGAAGCGCCGAAAAAAAGAAGCAAAGCATTCCTCATCGTTTTGATACTGCTGGTTGTAGCAGGCGGATGGTTTGGCTTCAGTAAGTACAATCATGGTAAGCACCACGAAGAAACGGATGATGCACAGTTGGAAGCCAACATCAGCCCGGTAATACCACGTATTGCAGGTTATGTAAAAGAAGTGAGGGTAAAAGATAACCAAATGGTAAAGAAGGGTGATACACTTATCATTCTCGACGACAGGGATATGGCATTAAGGGTACAACAGGCCGAAGCTGCTTTAGGTACAGCAAAAACCAACCTAGGTTCGGCTGAAGCCACTACCAACGCATCAAGATCAAGCATTGCAAGTTCGCAGGCTAACATTGGTATTATTGATGCACAGATTGAAGTAGCTAAAGTAAATGCTGTGCGTACCAAACAGGACTACGACCGTTATGCCAATTTAATAAAGGATCATTCTATTACACAACAGCAGTTTGAACAGGCGCAGGCAGCAAAAGAAACCGCAGAACGCCAGCTGAATGTTTTGCTGCAGCAAAAGAACCAGGCAGCACAGCAAACAAACTCTGTCGCTTCACAAAGCAACGCCACTTCTTCTCAAATTGGGGTAGCCGGTGCCGTTATTAAGCAGCGTGAAGTGGAAGTTTCGGAAGCCAAACTCAATCTTTCTTACGCAGTGATCACTGCACAGGAAAGCGGGCTGGTTTCTAAAGTAAATGTACAGGAAGGGCAATTCTTACAGGCGGGCCAATCTGTTTTCAGTATTGTATTGAGCAACGATATCTGGGTGGTAGCGAATTTTAAAGAAACACAATTTGAAAAAATGAAGATCGGCCAGAAGGTAACAGTTCATGTGGATGCATTCCCCGATCATTCTTTTGAAGCTACGTTGACTTCATTCTCTCCTGCTACAGGCTCCCGTTTTGCATTACTGCCTCCCGATAACAGCAGTGGTAACTTTGTAAAAGTGGTACAGCGTTTACCGGTGAAGATAGAATTCAATAAAGTGGATGATGCGCTGGTAAAACAATTAAAGCCCGGTATGAACGTGAATGTGGATGTGCATTTGGATTAACCCCCTCTCCGAAGGAGCCCTTTGGGCCGCCCCCTGAAGGGGGAACTGAAGCGGAGATAAATGAGGAGGAGATGGAGAAGATTTAGAAGTGTTCACAGCGTGTATAAAATATATATTGGTTTTAAAATCATAACCTATGCATTGGATCGTTGATTGACGTATCCAAAGGCATAACAAAACATAATCTCCGCATCTCCCCTTTAGGGGTCGGGGGTAACTAATTATGCAACAGATGGAGTCTTTAGTGGAGTATGGGTCACGGCGTGTGATCATTACTATCACGGCTATTATATGTGCGCTGCTGGAAATCGTGGATACCACTATTGTGAACGTGGCATTGAATGACATGAGAGGTAGCCTTGGCGCCACGCTTACTGAAGTGGGTTGGGTGGTTACTGCGTATGCAATTGGTAACGTAATTATTGTACCGATGACCAGTTGGTTATCGCAACAGTTTGGGCGCCGCAATTATTTTGCAGCTTCCATTATCATGTTTACCATCTGCTCTTTTTTGTGCGGTAATGCCACAGGCATTGTGGAGCTGGTGATATTCCGTTTTCTGCAGGGCGTGGGCGGTGGCGCATTGCTGGTAACTTCTCAAACGATCATTACAGAAAGTTATCCGCCTGAAAAAAGAGGTATGGCACAAGCTATTTATGGTTTGGGTGTTATCATTGGCCCTACACTGGGCCCGCCATTAGGTGGTTACATTGTGTATCATTCCACCTGGCCAGACATCTTTTATATCAATATTCCCATTGGTGTTATTGCCACCTTACTAACGCTGCAGTATGTACGCAGTCCCAAGTATGGCGAAAAAACAGCTGTGGGTGATGTAGACTGGCTTGGAATCGCTTTGCTGGCAGTAACCGTGGGATCTTTACAATATGTGCTGGAAAAAGGACAGGATGATGATTGGTTCAGTGACAGCCTCATCCTTTCGCTTACTGTTATTGCCGGGTTGGGTCTTTACTTTTTTATATGGAGGGAATTAACTTATAAAAAACCCATTGTAGAATTAAGGGTATTGAAGAATGGTAACCTCCGAGTCGGTACCATCCTTTCCTTTATCATGGGCTTTGGTTTATATGGCTCCACTTTTATCATTCCGCTGTATACACAATCCATCCTTGGCTGGACGGCGCAGCAGGCAGGTATGCTGATGGTGCCCGCCGCATTAACTACAGCTTTTATGATGCCGATAATTGGTACGCTGTTACAAAAAGGTGTGCCGCAGCAATACCTGGCAGCATCGGGTTTTATATTATTTGCCGTGTTCACGTTCTGGGGTTATGTTATTCTTACGCCCGATACCAATGCGGATGATTTCTTCTGGATGCTGATCGTTCGTGGAGTAGGTATGGGTATGTTATTCATCCCCATCACTACTTTGTCGTTGTCCACATTAAAGGGGCAACAGATCGGGCAGGGTGCCGCTTTTACGGGAATGATGCGGCAATTGGGGGATCGTTCGGTATTGCGCTGATCACTACATTTATTTCACGGCAGAATATCGTGCACCGTACTGACCTGGTAAGTAAACTGGATTATACTAATTCTGCGGTACAGCAACAGATCCAGGGAATGCAGCAATCATTTATAAGCAAGGCCGGTTATTCAGCTGACAAGGCGCTCAAGGCCGCTTATGCAGCCATGGATGGTAAAGTAATGAAGCAGGCTGCAGTTCTATCTTATATGGATGTGTTCCTCTACCTGGGTATTGCATTTTTATTGTGTGTACCATTCATTATACTGGTAAGAGGCAATAAAAAGAAAAAAGTAGATTTAGGCGAAGCCATGCATTAAAATATTTTTCCCGCTAAGACGCAAAGAAAAACCAAAAGCCGCCTTCATTCAATTGGGGGCGGCTTTGTTATGTACAGGGGGTTTTCACGCAAAGCAGGTAAGATAGCAAAGCCGCAAAGAAACACTTTGCGGCTTTTGTATTTTTCTTTGCCACTTTGCGTGGAATGTATTGCTTTGCGTGAAAATTATTTCAACGTTGCTTCATGTGTAATGTTGGTGTTCAGCAATTTGGAGATGGGACAGTTTGCTTTTGCATCGGCCACGCATTCTTCAAATTTTTCTTTGCTGATGCCGGGAATGCTGGCAGTTACAGTCAAATGAGATTCAGTGATCGCTCCCGCAGCAGGATCCAGTGTGATCACGCATTGTGTTTCAATACTGTCGGGTGTAAAACCTGCAGCACCCAGTACAAAACTCAGTTTCATGCTGAAGCAGCCGGCGTGTGCAGCAGCCACCAGTTCTTCGGGATTGGTACCCACACCCTCCGCAAAACGGGAGTTGAAGGAGTATTGTGTTTTGTTCAGCGTGGTGCTTTGCGTAGTAAGATTTCCACTACCTTCTTTTCCGGAGCCATTCCAAACGGCTGTTGCGTTACGTTTCATAAATTTTAATTTTATCCCAAACCACTAAAGGGGCTTTACACTCTATAGGTTCAGGTTCTTTTTGTTGATTGTAATGTAATGGTATTATTTTAAAAGCCCTTTATATTCCGATTCGTTATAGCCAACAATTAGTTTGCCATTGTATTCAACAATCGGCCTTTTTATGATGCTGGTATGTTCCATCATCATTTTGATCGCCGTTTCCTGCCCGGTTAGTTTTGCCTGCGCTGCTGCAGGTAACTCCCGCCAGGTGGTGCTTCGCTTGTTAAAGATAGTCTCCCATCCTTTTATATTACACCATTCTGCCAGTTTTTTGTTGTCTATCCCCTGCAATTTATAGTCGTGAAACGAAAAAGCAATATTGTTTTTCTGTAACCAGCTCATGGCTTTTTTGGTGGTATCGCAATTAGGGATGCCGTAAATAATTAGTTTGCTCATTTTAATATTCGGGTAAAACGGGTTTTGTTTTCATAATGTTTTCGATCTTCTCCATTACATCGGGTGTCAGCTTTTCCAATGCATCCAGCGCTTTTAAATTATCCAGCAATTGTGCTTTTTTGGTGGCGCCCAGTATAGCGGTGCTTACGTGGGGGTTTTTAATGCACCAGGCTATGCTTAACGCTGCGGTTGTTTCGCCCAGTTTGGTTGCCAGCTCACTCAGCTTTTTTACCTTCTTTAATTTTTCATCCATTACCCAACGTTCTTTCAGCCAGTCGAAGCCCTGTAATGCAAAGCGGCTGTCCTTCGGTATACCATTGTTGTACTTGCCGCTTAACAAACCTGATGCCAGCGGACTCCAGATAGTGGTGCCCATCCCTACGGTTCTAAAGATATCCAGGTATTCCTTATCCAGTTTATCCCTTTCAAATAAATTGTATTGTGGCTGCTCCATGGTGGGGCCTATCAACCTGAATTTTTCAGCCACCCGGTGCGCTTCCATTATTTCCACGCCGCTCCATTCGCTGGTGCCCCAGTACAATACTTTTCCCTGCTGTATCAAATGGTTCATGGCCCAAACGGTTTCTTCAATGGGCGTATTTTTATCCGGGCGGTGGCAAAAAAAGAGGTCCAGATAGTCTACCTGTAACCGTTGTAATGCCTCATTGCAGGCTTCCGTTAAATGCTTGCGGCTGTTGCCGGTTTGGTTGGGTTTGTTTTCTTTACCTCTCCAGCCAAAATATGCTTTGGAAGATACAGTGAAAGAAGTACGGTCCCATTTTTTCTTTTTCAGCACACGGCCCATCATCTTCTCGCTTTCGCCCAGTGCGTACACTTCTGCATTGTCAAAAAAATTAACGCCGTTATCATAGGCAATGCCCATTAATTCGTCGGCTATTTTATCGTTGATCTGTTTACTAAAACTTACCCAGCTTCCAAATGAAAGCACGCTTACCTGTAAGCCTGATCTTCCCAAACGGCGGTATTGCATAAAATGAAGTTTTAAAATTGGAGGTTAAAGTTAGGATAACAATACGGAAAAGGAATTGTTTGTGTTATTCAACATAATGTTTCAACGGCTTCGAACGAAGATAGTACGGGGATGGTATTGAGATGGTATGGAGTTATAAATTATGAGTGATAAGTTATGAGTGATAAGTTATGAGTTAGGGATTGGGATACGTTATACTTTGTATTCTTGCTGTTCTGCGAACAGCAATGAGGGAGCAAATATAAAATTTGCTACACTAATGATCGGGAAACTCGGATGATGGCACCCTTATAAAACTATTGGTAACCTGTTTTATCCATTTCTCTTTAAAGTCCTGGCTGGTTTCAAAACCAATGCCTTTTATGTTGTGCGTTTTTGTATTTATCTGTACAGGCTTATCCGTATAGAACTGGTATGTCGGGCGGTTCCTGTCCCAATACAATTCATCACAGTAAAGCGTGTCGCCGTTTTTAAGGCCGATAAAGCGCACACTGTCCCGCAGTAATATCTTACTCTGGCTTTCGATGTACTTGGCGTATTTGGCATCCAGTATGCTTTCTATCACCGTGCCTTCGTTATAAAAATCAACGTGTATCTTTTTCGGGAACTCTACGTAAGGCATGCTATCCTGCACCCTTAGCATCAATGGCGCCTGCAGTATGGCTTTTGTTTTACCGCTTAATGTATAATTCAGGTTTACTTTCTGCGCCTCTTCCACTCCCGTGTTCTTAGTAGTGGCATCTTTTATTTCCTGGGAGCTGTTCTCACAGGCAGATAAAAAAATGCAGCCTCCTATCAAGACTGCATTCAATTTTTTATAAGCTTTTTTAAGCAACATGTTTAATTATACTTTCGTTTTATGAACCAGTTGGCGTTCATAGAAACACCGATGGTAAAGCGTACGGTTGTTTCCCGAAGGTTATTACCTTTTTTATCTCCCCTGCCGCCAATTTCCACACCGGTGTTCAACGTTACAAAACCCGATTCCGGGTTGTAGCTTACACGCTGCAGCGAAGTTAAGGGCATTCCGGCACCAAAAGTAACGGCGTAGTCTGGCCTGCTGTTATTTGTTTTAATATAATCCGGGCCATAATAAAAACCTGCACGGTATCTTACAAAGTTGAAGTATTTTCTTACAGGTGTGTTCTCTTTTGCAGGGTAATATTGTGCGCCCACCCTGATCACCCAGTTGTCCTGTACAAGGTCGGTTTGGCCATAATACCTGTATTTGCTCCAGCTGGTCTTTTCATAATCCGCACCAATCAGCCAGTGTACATCCTGGTAAGTAAAGCCGGCGCCAAAAGAAGAAGGGTAATCAATCTTGCCTTTTACATCTTTGCTTTCGTATACACTGTCGATGCGGTAGGCAGCCAGGTTAGCATCGTACTCAAATGTTTCTCTTACATCAGTACGGGTAGCATTGAGTTTTTGCTGCAGGTTACCGTATACGCCTAAACGCAAACGGGGGAATGCTCTATTCTTATCCTTGCTTAAAAGTATTTCGTACTGCAAACCGGCCGTAAAAAGCATACCACCAAAATTGGTTTGATTGGCCGAATTGGATTTGTAATAAGTTACAGTGTCGTTGATAAAGCTCAGCCTGGTACTGTAATCCTTGTTGCCAAACATATAGCCGGCGCTTACACCAATGCTGAAATGTTTAAAACGGATACCGGTACCTATAAATGCCTGGTTGGTACCACCGCTGCCTTCGTACAGGGTATTCAGGCTGTCGATATTGGTGAGGCGTGTATCTTTCTCGATCTTGTAATTGATCTTGGTAACTGGTTTTAAACCAAAGTTGAGGCCCCAGGAAATATCTTTTTTACGCATTTTAGGCGTGGTTAACGGAACGCCCAGTTGCAGGTAGGAAAATATAGTGTTGGTGGCGCTGAATCTTTTAACCGGGTTCACACTTTTAAGCGTGCGGATGTCCACTTCACCACCTATATCAAAGATGGTTACTGATAAACTGCCCAGCGTGGCGGGGTTTACAAAGTTCACGCTTTGATAATCCACCACAGCAGCCGAAATACCACCCATGCTGCGGGTAAACATGTTCTGGTTGGGGGCCCTGTCGCCTAAACCATATCTTGAATAAGGGGAATTTTCCTGTGAATATGCTGTTGTTTGAATACCTAGTAATACAAAAAGTACGGAGATAAGCTTAGTCGTTGTTAGTTTCGCTGAGTGCATAAAGTCCTTTGAATAAAAAATTACTGTCGGCAAATATCTTGTTTTTAAGCCGACCAGCAAAATAGGCAGTATCGCCCCCGGTTAAAACGACGTTAAAGTTATCGTATTTTTTGGCGTATTCATCAATAAATCCGTCCATTTCATAAGCAATTCCGGCAATCACCCCGCTCTGCATATTGGTCTTTGTATCGTACCCTATCACCGGAAAATTCCACTCGGCCTGCACTAATGGCAGTTTGGCTGTAAACACCTGCATGGCCTTAAAACGCATTTCCATACCCGGCGAAATACTGCCACCCAGGAACTGGTGATATTGATTAATAAAATTATAGGTGATGCAGGTACCCATACCGATCACCAGGTTGTTCTTGCCCGGGTAAAAATGGGCGGCGGCGGCGCAAAGCGCCAGGCGGTCGGCCCCAATGGTTTCGGGCTTGCCTACGGCAGCCGTAAAATTGGCCCTGGTAAGATGGGATAGTTTATGAAATTTACTTTTGGATGCCAGGAAGGTTTCAATAGCCGGGTTATGATTGATAACAGATGCCAGTATGGTTTTCTGTGGCTGGTGAATGGAGATCAACCGGTCTATCGTGAACATCTCATCATTAGGCAGTGTTATTTCCTCAACAAAATTATCGTCGTTGAATACGGCAACTTTAAGCCGGGTATTTCCAAAATCCAGACAAAGCGTCTTCATCAATTATTTGTTTTAAGGTTGGGTTTGTGCGTACACATTCCTTTGGGTTAAATATCAAATCCTTTTAAATTCTTAAAGTGGCCGTTCATCTGCACTCGTTCCTTCAGCGTTTCCATTTCTGCAATAATAGGCAGCACTCTTTTTAAATGACGTTTCAGGTATTCCTGGCGTTGCAGTTCCTGCAGCAATTGCAGCAGTTCATATTCTTCGGCCAGCGAAAGGCCGGCATGATGGGCCACATCATAACTCCACAATTCGTTATCGGGCTTTTTAAATTCCTTGGTTATTTTAAGCAGTTTGTGCAGTTCCCGTATGGCTGCTACAATGGTAAGCATCAAAGCCCTGTTGCCGCTTTCGGCATTGGCCGGGTAGTTCACAATAGCGCCGCTGTATAATTTTTCGGGCAATTCCTTAATGGACTCCAGGATATTGAATACCTGCAACCCTTCGGTTTTAATATCCATCTTACCATCTTCGTACACATTGGTTATCTCCATCACCCTTACCAATGTGCCGGTATCGTTCATTTTATCGTCGATAACGGGGGGAATACCAAATGGTTTTTTATTATCGAAACATTCTTTGATCAGTTGCTTATACCGCGGTTCAAAAATGTGCAGGTTCAGCTGTTCACCGGGGTAAACAACTATGCCAAGCGGAAATATGGGAATGAAGTTGGTCAATGTGCTATTGGTTTTTATGCATCTCTTTTAAAAAACTATATTTTAAAAAGGTGTACCAGGCAGTGGTTTTGGCAATAAGATAGCCTTCCCATCCATCTAAAAAACCCAGGCGTAAAATATAGTGCTGTACAAATGTAAAGCCAGGCGCCAGGCGCAGTTTAAAAAAGCTGGCCCGCTTGCCCTGCAGGTAATATTTTTTTGCATTTAACTTGGCGTACGCAACAGTTTTGTTGATGTATTCGTCAATATGCTGCGTGGTATAATGCAGTATGTTTCCGGGCAGCAGCGATACTTTTGTATCGTCGTGCAGGGTAAGCGATTCGTGTACGGCGGCATTATCCCACCTTACTTTTTTACGGTTAAAGAGGCGGATATGTTTATCGCCCGACCATTCGCCATAGCGTATCCATTTACCGCAAAAAAAATTCCTGAACTTAAAATTGTACACGGTGTTCTCATCCTGCAGCGCCAGTTGCTGAATGGCGGTACTCAATTCCTCATCTATGGCCTCATCTGCATCCAGGTTCAGTATCCAGTCGTTGGCAGCCGCATCAATGCCTTTATTTTTATTGGGTCCGTAGCCATCCCAGGTGGTCTCAATAACCTTTGCACCCATTTTTTTGCAAATGGCAACGGTATCGTCGGTACTGCCACTGTCCACGATCACAAAATCGCCGGAAACCTCCTGTAAACTCTGCAGGGTATTTGCAATAATATGAGCCTCGTTCCTGGTTATGATTACCACCGATATTGGCATGCAGCGATCAATGTTTAAAAGCAATTGTGTGCAAAGAAACAATAAAGAGCAACAAGTTAACCTTGTGTTCATAATTAATTTGAGAGTTTTTATTAATAGGTAAAACAGTACTACAAAACCACCTGTTCAGTACTACAAAATCATCCTTTATTGGGAAGGCACTCATTAATTTTGTTACTTTGTTACATGTGGCAGCAACTACTGAACGAGATACAACAGGGCAACAGTAAAACGCTGGCCCGCTGCATTTCGCTTATTGAGAATGAAGTGACAGGCTATGAGCAACTGCTGGAACTGCTGCCTTTTTCCAACACCCCCGTTATTGGTATTACCGGCCCTCCCGGCGCCGGCAAAAGCACCCTGGTGGATGCACTTACCGGCGAGCTGGTGCGGCAGGGCAAGCGGGTGGGTGTGCTCTGTGTAGATCCTTCTTCGCCTTTTAACCTGGGCGCCCTGCTGGGCGACCGCATCCGCATGAGCGAGTGGTACAACAGCCCGCAGGTGTTCATCCGCTCACTGGCAACAAGGGGTTCGCTGGGTGGATTGCATCCCAAGATCATCGAGATATGCGACCTTTTTAAAGCGGCTCCTTTTGATCATATCATCGTGGAAACAGTGGGTGTGGGCCAAAGTGAAATTGAGATAGCAGGGCTGGCCGATGTGACCGTAGTGGTGGTGGTGCCCGAAGCTGGTGACGAAGTACAGACCATGAAGGCCGGCCTGATGGAAATTGCAGATGTATTTGTAGTAAATAAAGCCGACCGGCCCGAAGCGGATACATTTGTAAAGAACCTGCGCCTGATGCTGGCGCCTGCCTTCAGCAACCATAGCCAGCCCGTGCCAGTTATTAAAACCACCGCTTCGCAAAAACAGGGCACTGCGGAATTACTGGAAGCTATTATACAATTGCTGCAACTAACAGTAACCAATAAACGAAACTGGCTGCTGGCCGAAAAAGCCTATCATTTGATCCAGCAAAAAAGAATGAAGGGAATTGATAAAGAGGAATTAAAAAACAAGATCGCGGCAGCAGGCAATGATCTTAACCTGTACCGGTTCATCAAAAACTACTGAGGGGGCAATTTACCTGCAGCTTCGTTGTCTTCGTATTGCTTATTGCTTTTCCACCAGCGGTAGCCCACCACCCCTACAATGCAAAAGGGGGCGGCCATCAGGTACAGGATGCCCTGGTTGAGCGCTTTGGCAGGTTTTTCGCCCAGCTGCGAAGCTGTTTTAGTGCATACAGAACATTGAGCCTGAGCACCCGGTGCCAGGAAAACCATGGCGGCGGCCAGTATCAATATGGTAAAAAAATGCTTCATTTTACACTGCAAAGTTAACAAACCAACAGGCCAGTTCCACTTTTGTTTAACTAATTTTTTTGGGCCCGGGGGCTCAAAAAATGCAAACTTAGTTTTACTTTGTAAGTAAATTAAAATGGCTTCATGTTGAAATATTTTTACCTTATCCTTATCTGCACCTTCACTTCTTTTGCTGCAATGGCGCAGCACCCTAAACAGGCTGTTGACCTGTATAATAAAGCCGTCATTCTCAAGGAGAAAGGTATGTTCCTGGAGTCGCTGGACTTTTTTAGAAAAGCTATTGCAGTGGATAAAAAGTATGATTCTGCCTACCTTGGCCTTGCTTCTCTGTATGCAACAGTAAGTGTTCCCGACAGTTCCATATTACTGCTGAACACGGCCGTTAAGATAATGCCTGCTTTTACCAGCGGCTATATGGCATTGGGCAATTTGTACAGGGATGTGAAACACGAGATCGATTCTGCTATCATTAACTATCAAAAAGTACTGTCTCTTGACAGTACTGAAAAGGCCGCTCTTTATGGCATGGCCTGGTGTTATAACAACAAAGGCAATAACCGCGAAGCCATTACCTATGCCGTAAAGGCGCTTGATATTGATAATAATTACCGCCCGGCTTATAGTGAACTGGGCCATGCCTATAATAAGCTGAAGGCCTACGAAGAATGTGTTGCCCAGTTTAAAAAGAACCTGGCCATATCCGTAAATGACCTGCCCATGCTGTACATGGGTTATGCTTATATGGAAATGAACCAGAACGACAATGTATTGAAAATGATCGACCAGCTTAAAACAGTAAATCCCAGGATGGCGGAAAGCTTACAAAAAAGGCTCGCTGCCAAACAGCAGCAGGCTGCTACAGGGCCTGCACAGCCTTAACGTATCTCTGATACTGCGTTGCTGTTATGAAACACTTCCTGGTCGAAGAATTTGGGTTCGGTCACAAAACCATTGATATCCCCTTTTAAAATTGTATGCGACAACAGGTCGTCTGCACGGTACACCACCGGCGTTTGTGCGGCCAGTAGTTTTTTTGCTGCACTTAATGTTATGGCATAGGCATGCGTACAATCATGAAAGCCCGCTTTTTTTAAATGTGCACTGTATTTGCTGGGTAAAGAATTGCTTACCATGGTATAGGTCCATTTCATTAATCCCAGTGCGCTTAATATTTTATAGAATCCCTGCTTTATCCTGGCGCCGGTACTTACCGTTTCGTTTTTAAGATAACCCAGGTATACCAGTTCCCAGTCGGGCGGCAGTTCTTTCAAAGCACCCGGCAATGCCGCCATATTCTGTAGCAAGGGTACAATATCATCTTCCAGTATCAATACTTTTTGCCAGTTGTGTTTGATCATTTCTTCGTACACCATGCGGTGCGAAAGGGAGCAGGCCAGTTCGCCCAGGTTAAGCGGTTTGCCCTGGCGTTGCAGTGCTATTGTTTTTTCTTCGTTGTATACCCCGTTTTGTTTGGCCTGCTGCAGGTCAAGATTCAACTTATCAGCTCCCCAAAAAAAATCGAATGCAACTCCCTCTAATTGCTGTTGTACTTTTTGATGCCGCTCTGTAAAGCGGGGTATGGACACAACAAATACCTTATCAAAATACTGCTGTAATAATGTACCAGTGCCGGCCGGAATATTCAATTGCTTAAATTTTATAAGTGCAAAAGTAATTGTTTTAAAAACTATTGATAAATTGCCGGCCCATGAGCCAACCTTTTATCTCGATATGCATCCCCACGTATAAAAGAACCGATCTTTTAAAAAAGTTGCTCGACTCTATACAGGTACAATCTTTTAAAGATTTTGAGATACTGGTGAACGATAACAGCCCGGATGAATCTGTAAAAAACCTGGTGCAGTCTTACAGCGCATCCTTGAATATTTCCTATCAAAAAAACGAACCGGCTGTTACTGCTGTTGAGAATGGCAAAAGAGTGATGCTGAAGGCCCGGGCACCCTGGATAAAAATGATGCATGACGATGATTGGTTTGAAGGCGTTGATGCACTGCAGCAGTTTGCAGATGCTGCAAAAAATTCCGGCAAGGATTTTATCTTTTGCGCCAGCAACCAGGTATATCTTGAAAAGGGTAAAACAGAAAAAGAATTTTTAACCGCCGATAGAAAACAGCAACTGGACGATTCTTTTTTCAGCCTTATTTATTTAAATGTGATCGGCCACCCCAGTGTCGTGATGCATAAAAAAGATGACAGCATTCAATACGACAGCCAGTTCAACTGGGTACTGGATATTGATTACTATTTACGTTTTTTAAAAGCGCATAACGGGTATCATTATATACCGGAAACACTGGTCAATATCGGCAAGGGCAACACGCAGGAATCGTATAAGTATTATAAGAACAGCAAGGTAGAGATACCGGAATATTTTACGTTGCTTACGAAATACGAGAGCGACCTGCATTTAAAAAATCCATACGTATTCCATATGATCTGGAATATGCTACGACGCTTTAAAATAAAAAGCATTGCCGACATTAAAGCTACCGGCTACACTGGCAAAATACCGGATAAGATAGAAGAGATCATCGCTTTTCAAAAAAGCATTCCGCGGATCATTATCAAACAAACCCCCTGGTCGAAAAAACTGATGCTGCGTTGCTTTAAAAAGATCACTACGGCTTGAATAAATAAAAAGCTGCCTGGTCAGACTGGCCTTCTTTATCATTATGGATGCTAATGGCCTTGAATTTTTCTATATCCTCTTTTGTATATCCTGATGCTTCTTTATTTACCATGTACGAATTGGCATCGGGCAATGCAATATCTTTTGCATACTGGTCGCTGCCGATCAGGCTCATGTAGTTACCATCAAATACCACCTGCTTCAATTCAAAGCCGGCCTGCTTAGCCAGCAGTTCCATACTTTTTACTGAGTGGATGATGATATGCCGGGGTGCATCGAGGTCCATCCAGTTCACGCCATATTTTTTCCAGCTGTACATGCCCATAACAGGCGTGCGTATCAGCAGCTGCCGGCCATTTTTTAAAAGTTTATATAATTGTTGCAATACTTTCAACGGCTCATCCATGTGCTCAAAGGCATGGTGCAGCATAATGTAATCGTATTGTCCTGTTGTTTCAAAAATGCTTTTTTTATAGATCTTAATAGCGCCGTAATCCCAGTCTTTTTCTATAAAGGGATCTATACCGGTAAGATTGGTGAAGCCTATTTTAAAAAGATCCAGCAGCAGGCTGCCATTGCCCGTTCCTACATCCAGTATGGCATCGTTGTATTGTACGCCTGCATTTTTTATCCAGGAATAATAGTGTGGCGGCTTATACCCTATCGACAGCAAACTTCCCAGTAATTTGTGTTTTCCATAAATAAGGTAGGAGGCTTTTATCTTGCGCAGTGTATCTGCTTTCTGCCTCACATCCAGGCCCAGGTTAAAGGAATAATACCCATCATTGGGATAATACTTTCCCAGGTCTGCAGGAATATTCTGCAACTGCATACTGCCGCAGTTACTGCATTGGGCATAGGTAAACATTTCCCTGAAACCCAGCTGCATTTCTTTTACGTGATGTAATGTATTATTGTCTGTATTGCCACAAACCTTACAGGTGATAAGCATATTGCTGTTTTTTACAAACTTACTATAATTGTAAACAGGTCATAAAAAAATCCCCCTTGCATTCAGCAAAGGGGATAATGTATCGTTGCAGCAATTTTTACATTGCTTCTGCTTTCATTTGTTTAGATACTTTAGAGCGTTCGTTCTCATCCAGTATCACTTTACGCATACGGATGCTTTTGGGTGTTACCTCAATACATTCGTCCTGCTGTATGTACTCCATACATTCTTCCAGCGTCATCAGAATCTTGGGTGCGGCACGGCTGGCATCATCACTACCGCTTGCACGGTGGTTGGTGAGTTTTTTAGCTTCCGTTGCATTCACATTCAGGTCGCCTGGTTTAATATGTTCTGCAATGATCTGGCCTGCGTACACTTCATCTCCCGGATCTACAAAGAACCTGCCCCTGTCCTGCAATTTATCAATAGAGTAAGCCGTGGTCCTTTCTGTATTTTTAGATAATAACACGCCATTGTTACGGCCCGGTATCACACCTTTCCAGGGGCGGTATTCAATAAAGCGGTGCGCCATTACAGCTTCGCCGGCAGTACCGGTAAGCATGGTGCTGCGCAACCCGATCAATCCGCGAGATGGGATTTCAAACTCTAGGTGCTGCATTTCGCCCTTACTTTCCATGATGATCATTTCGCCCTTGCGCTGTGTTACCAGGTCTATCACTTTACCACTGAATTCAGATGGCACATCCACCACCAGGTTTTCGTATGGTTCGCATTTTTTACCGTCTATTTCTTTTACCAGCACCTGCGGGTTACCCACGGTCAGTTCAAATCCTTCGCGGCGCATGGTTTCTATCAGTACGCCTAAGTGCAGGATACCACGACCGTATACCAAAAAGCTATCCGCACTATCGGTATCCTCTACACGAAGCGCCAGATTCTTTTCTGTTTCTTTCATCAACCTGTCGCGTAAGTGACGGCTGGTTACAAACTTACCTTCTTTACCAAAGAAAGGTGAGTTGTTGATGCCGAACATCATGCTCATGGTTGGTTCATCCACGCTGATCACCGGTAATGCATCAGGGAATTCTGCATCGCAGATAGTATCACCAATGTTGAAAGTTTCCAGTCCCACTACAGCACATATATCGCCTGCAAACACTTCAGTAGCCCTTTTCTTACCCAGCGCTTCAAAAGTGTACACTTCTTTTACTTTAGATTTTACCAGTTTACCATCGGCCTGCACCATTACAATGTTCTGTCCTTCTTTTATGCTGCCACGGGCTACTTTACCTACGGCTATCCTGCCCAAAAAGGCTGAATAATCGAGTGAAGTGATCTGCATCTGCGTGGTACCTTCATTCACTTTTGGTTCGGGTACGTATTGCAGTATGGCATCCATCAACGGCAATATATTTTCGGTGGGTGTTAATGAAGTGTTCATCCAGCCCTGTTTGCTGCTACCGTAAATAGTAGGGAAGTCCAGTTGTTCTTCGGTTGCATCCAGGTTAAAGAACAATTCAAATACTGCATCATGTACTTCATCAGGACGACAGTTCTCTTTATCCACTTTATTAATTACCACGATCGGTTTCAGACCCAGCTGTAATGCTTTCTGCAATACAAAACGGGTTTGCGGCATGGGCCCTTCAAAGGCATCCACCAGCAGCAATACACCGTCGGCCATTTTCAATACCCTTTCCACTTCTCCGCCAAAGTCACTGTGCCCGGGGGTATCGATCACGTTGATCTTAATATCTTTATAGGTAACCGATACGTTCTTACTGAAAATGGTGATACCCCTTTCCCTTTCCAGGTCGTTATTATCCATGATCAATTCACCGGTTTCCTGGTTATCCCTGAACACATTGGTACTGTGCAGGATCTTGTCTACAAGGGTGGTTTTTCCATGGTCAACGTGGGCAATGATGGCAATGTTACGAATATTCATTATTTGTTTATTGTGGTAAACTATTGATAACCATTAGGGTTATACTTTTTACCTGTTTTTTTGAAGCTGCAAAGGTAGGTCATTTTAGCGGGCTTTCCGCATTAAATAACAATGAAATTGATGATGTCCAAAGCTGTTTTTTAAACACAAAAATGCCCCCAAACAAGCTGGAGGCATTCGAAATTAACCCCAGGGGTCAGGTTATTCTTTTATAAAATTCTTTACATATTTCTTGTCGCCCGCTATGATGGTAAAGATATAGTCGCCTGCGGGCAGGTCTTTTATTGACAGGGAATAGTAGTTATTGCCCCTTTCAAATAAGGGCGACGCTACTGTTTTTACCATTTCGCCGGCGGTATTGTAAATAAGCACCTGGCAGCGGGTTTGTTTTTCCAGTACAAAATTGGCCTTGAGTATATCTTTAATGGGGTTGGGATATAAAATAATGTTGTATGCTTCACTGGCCGCTTTTATTAAAATGATATTGGAATAGCTGAGCGAGCCATTTTTATTGATGACATGCAACCTGTAATAAAAAGGAATGGCAATATTAAGGCCCTTATCGGTGTAAGCATAGCTCGTTACCAGGTCGCTTGTAGCAGCGATGGTGGCTATTTTTGTAAAGTGCTGTGCATCGGCGCTTCTTTCCAGTTCAAAAGTGCCGATATCGCCGCCGGTGATGATCTTCCAGTTCAAAACATTTGATTCCTGCACTTTATTACCCGACAGTTCAACAGCAGTTTTAATGGCCAATGGTATCACGTACATTTTGGTTCTGAAACTTTTCATTTCGTTATGCCCAAGTGATAAGGGTAAATTGTATTGAACATTGGCAGGAATACTGGTGAATTTACTGATGTCTGTTTCCACATGCGTGGTTAAATAAGCATCATTTATTTTCAGGTTGAAATTAATATCCTGTGTAGCGTCAACATCACTTAAATTCCAAACCCTGGTAAGAATGCCCCTTGAATCTCCATTAAAGATCTCAGTAGGTTTTACCGCCCATATCATCGAATTGGGGTTGGAGTTACTGATAAATGAATATTGATTAGGCAATAAAAAGTTTACAGGATTATACACCGCTCCGCAAACCATTGAATCCTGGTGTTCGAGCGCTTTCTTCATTTCGGCAGTTGCAGAAAAACCGGTGTGCGTGGTAATGGCAAAGCGCTGGTTAAACACAGCATCACCGCCCTGGTCGGGCATACCCAGGTTATCTATCTGTCCGCCTGCCAGTATCTTTAACTGCGAGCTGGTGGCGCCTTCATCCAGCGTACTTTCTGTACTATTCCCGATCTTCATAAAATAACAATCCTGGTTGGAGATGCTTACACCAAAATTGCTTTCGTTCACACTGGCAAAATGGTTCAGCGTACTCCAGTCGTACCGGGCATTCTGTGTGGCATAGTGCCCACCATTACTGGTAAGTTTTGCTTTGATCACTGCCCCTGTTTCTTCGTGCCACACCGTAGGTCCGGTGATATTAAAACCATAGTTCCATGTTTTTGTATCCCCAAAGTTTTGCGTTATCTGGTTATCTATTTCTATACGGGCAACGTTTTTAAATAAGGTGATCCTTGTTTTGTGCGATACCGGTGCAGTGCTGGTAAGCAGTACCGATATGGAAACCGGCCCGTTCTCTATACTGGTTATGGAGCCGGTAGTGGCGCTGCCGGAGCCCAGGTCGTTCAGGAACTTGCCTGATTGCACCAGTTCCCTGGAATGATTTTTATCTATAACGCTGGTGAGTACACCGGCATTGGTATAAGTAACTTTAAAGGAATCGCTTTCGATGATATTGCCGCCATTGGTGCCCGCATTGGGAAAAGAAGTACCTGTGCCGGGTTGTATCTCGTATACCTTGTAACCAACAGAGGGTATACTGTCTGCGAGTACACGAAGATACTGGGTGCCATTCCGCGTAATGATCTGTGATGGTACATCCAGTGCCGTTACCACATCCTTTACATGAATATTGGTAGAGCCGGAATATACATAGTCCGCATAATTGGTGCGTTTCCAGCCCAGTGGGTTAAACGCAAAAAAACGTTGCGTTAAAGGATCGTCGCTGGTAATAAGATTGCTGAGGTTGGTAAGGGAAAGATTGTACAACTGGTTTACATAAAGCGTAATAGTGGTATCCAGCTTGCGCTGATAAGCATTTCTTTCATCTAATGAAATAGAAGGACCTGCAAAACCAAAATCATGCTCCCAGAATAAACCCAATGCCATCCATGCTTCTTTTTTTAAACTGTCAAGATCGTTGGTAAAAGTGGGCATATAGTTGGTAACGATGGATGCCATGGCTTCAGCCGACCGCAGTTTTTCAACCATTCTTTTTACATGGCCACTTACTTCGGCCATTGAAGCACAGGAAAGGTCCCATTCGTTGCCGAAAGTTTGTGTTTGAGTGGGTAAGGAACTGCCGTAATTGGTTTCCATATCCTTAAAATAATCCAACTCATTGGAGAGAATTACTTTGGTGGTGCTGTTGGCATTGTTGAATGATGATGCAGCAGCAACGAGGTTATCCTGCGTGGTCATTATATCATCGTACCCAACACCAAAACCGCCCACTATATTATAAGGCCCGGTATTTACCTTGGTATTTAAATAGCTGATCGCATTGCTGTAGTCCCTCACCTCTGCATAACCACCTAATGAACTGCCGGTTTGCGGCACATTAACAAGGTTGTACCATTTTAAAAGTATCTTGTTGGTGTCTAATCCTTTGTACCAGTACACTTCATTTTGCCTGCTGGTTAAATTGGGTACGCTGGTATAGCAGTCGCATACACCGTACCAGCAATATTTGGCACCCGCACCTTTCCATAAGGAAGCCAACCCCAGCGGCAGGGTTTGGTTTTCCATACTGGAGGCTAACTCCAGCTTGATGCTGTAATTTCTTTCCAGCTCGCCTGCATTATACATTCCCCGCAAAATTGCTTCGGCCGGTACACCGCCATAAGTACATACCAATGGAGAGTAGGGCACTGATATCTGTTTGCTTTTTATCTGGTCAATAAGTTTATTGAATTGGGCTGCAGAACGCACTTTTTTATAACGGGATACCCATAAACTGCCGTCGCAGTTCCATTTACTTTGCAAGGCGGTATCTGTAGGATGTTCTGTTTTGGTAAAATCGTTATAGGCGATCCACCAATCCAGCATTTGTGCAAAGGCAGAATCGTAATCTTTTACATTGCCCGCCCACATATAATCTGTATGGTCGTCGTTGGCCACATAAATGCGTTTCTGTGCATTTGTGGTAAATTGCAGCAAAAAAAGTACAGCAGCAATAATTGCCGGCCGGGTATAGGTGTAGATCATAATGCTTGTTTACATTAACTCATGCTTTACACAATGCAAGCAAATCAATCAAATGTGTGCTAAGGGGAAGTTGGTTTTTTGAAAGATATGAATAGAGGCGGGAACAAATATAGGGGATTTTGATCAAAATGCGTACTTTATCACAAATTATCAACAATGAAAGCGGTAAGAAGGATCACAGCCAAAAAGAGGATCGCCCTGGTGGCGCACGACAACAAAAAAGCCGACCTGGTGGACTGGGCAGTGTTTAATAAAGTAGTACTGGCCAGTCATGAACTGATAGCTACCGGCACCACCGGCAAATTGCTGGAAGAAAAGCTGGGCCAGCCTGTTAAAAAGATACTGAGCGGCCCGCTGGGCGGCGATCAGCAACTGGGCGCTATGATCGCCGAGGGAAAAGTGGATGTGCTGATATTTTTCTGGGACCCGATGGAGGCCCAGCCGCATGACAGTGATGTAAAAGCCCTGCTGCGCCTGGGTGTGGCCTGGAACATTTTGCTGGCCTGCGACCGGGCTACAGCCGACTTCATCCTTACCTCACCGCTGATGATGCAGGACTACGAGACCCAGTTGCCGGATTACAGCAATTACCTAAACCGTAAAGTAACGCGTTGATCATCTTTATAAAGTTTACTCTCTTTTATTTTGCGACCCATTTACCATTTATTCTATCGTTTATTACCCATCAAAAAGGTAAACACTGATAACCAGCTTTTTCTTTTAACGGAGGAGGAGATAAAGATCATCCGCAATAAAGAGCGCATTGCCATTTGGCTGGCCGCTTTTTTTGGCGCTATGGGTGTGGTGTTGCTATATGTACCGCAATATGCTTTTCCGCATTTGTTTCCGGATACTGCCATCAGTTTGTTTGGTAAAACATTTAAGGTGCCGATCATTATGCTGGTATACAGTGTGGTGCTGGTGATCATTGAAATTATGCTGTTGACCTTTTTAAATATCTGGTGTACTCACGAGATCGCTGTGGCTACCGGCTTTTTAAATTATCAATCCAAAAAAGAAAAAGAGAAAAGGAACCTGCTGATCAATATCGGGCTGGAGAAAAAGAATAAGGCGGTGTTGAAGTATGGTATCGATCCATTGCAGGGCATCAATAAAAAAGCGCTGATGGCCTGGAACTTCTTTTTTATTTTAAAGGCCACGCTCAGTAATATGCTGTTTAAAATACTGATACAGCGTTTACTGGGCCGCTATGCGGTAAAGGCTTTACAGGATTTTGCAGGCATACCCATTTTTGCCGCCTGGAATGCTTATGGTACCAAAGTGATATTGAAGGAAGCAAGGGTGATCATTATGGGGCAGAATTTAATTGAAGTGGTTTGCCAACGCATCCGTAAAGACCAGGAGCCTACCGAGGCATTCAAGCAACTGCTGTATGACACTTTGCAGTATATCGCCATCAGCAAAAGGGATTTTCACCAGAACCATTTTATCCTCACCAAAAACCTGTTCGAGATATACAATGTGCAGCCAAAGGATAATCACTGGCTGGAAGAAGGTTATTACGAAAAGTTGCGGGCTGCAGGTAAGGAAGAAAAGGAAGTTTGCCAGCTGCTGATCGTGATCGGTTTTTTACTGGATGGCAGGTTATCAGTAAGGGAAAGATTGCAGGTGCATGAATTAAGAAAAGAGGGTTTACTTGATATCAGCACTGACGAAATAACAGCCTACCAGCGGGATTTTTTAAATGGCAGGGGAATTGAGGGTTTGATAGCAAAATATATCTGAGCAAATGAAAACACAACAGAAAATATTCGTGCCCCATATTGCTATCTGCCTGGTGATGGATATTATCGGTATGGGCACTTATATCATTCCCGGCCTGGGTGAATTTGGTGATATTGTATGGGCCCCTATTTCGGGCTTTATATTTTACAAACTATTCGGCGGCAGGTTTGGGCTTATTGGCGGCGTGCTGGATTTTATTGAGGAGGCCCTGCCTTTTACCGATGTGATCCCTTCCTTTACCATTGCGTGGTTCATCCGCAGGCAGCAGGCAGATAAATTACTGCAGCAATAGATCCGTAGCCCCCTTTTATTTTACAGCTGTATAGTTTTAACGTTATTTAATTGGTAGTGTTTTATTTTGATATTAAATTTATCACTCACTCCAAAACATCTCCCAAATGAAAAAAGTTTTCCTGGCTGCAATTTTATTTGCATTTGCCCAGCTTGCCTTTGCGCAGGTAAAATTTGAAGCTTTGACCTTTACGCCCGAATTTCCCAAAGCAGGCGAAACCGTTAGCTTTAAATACAATAAAAACCTTTCGCCCTTAATTGATGAAAAGAAGATCGATATCATAATATACCTGCTGGATGGTTCGGAGTATAAGATACGGGAGCCTAAGATAACGCAGACGGGCACAGTGTTCTCGGGTAGTTTTAAACTGGAAGAAAAAACCAAATCATTTGCTTTTTCTTTTTCGGCCGATAAAGAAAAAGAATATCAATCACAGCAACGGATACTTTGTGCCGGTGTATGATAATAAAAAACAGCCGGTTGCTGAATACTATTCCACCTTGTATAATATCCAGCGCTTTTATGGCGAGGCTTATTTTGGCATCAGCTTTAATGCGCAAAAAGTGTTAGGCATTTTTGAAGATGGGTTGAAACAAAATCCTGCTTTAAAGAATGACCCCACTTTTTTCAATAGCTATTTATATGCGATCAATGGCGCCAAAAAAGCGGATGCTGCAACCATTATATGGAACGAATTGCACCAGCTGGAAAACAAAGGCAACCTGAGTGAGAAAGAGTATTCCACACTGATACAATGGTATACCAGGGATAAAAAGAAAGCAAAAGCAGACAGCCTGGACCATGATATGAGAATTGCATTTCCTAACGGTGCATGGGTAAAGGGTGACGCAGGTGGAAAAGTAATCCAGGAAAAAGATCTGGCTAAAAAAGCTGCTTTGTTCCAAGAATACGTGGCGCAGTTCCCTCCTGTTACCGCAGCCGATAAAGAAGGGATCGATGCATTAAAATCACGCATTGCGCTGGCTTATGCCAAGGCAAAGGATTATGCTGCTTACAACCAATGGAATAACCAGCTGCCAGCGGCAATGGCAGCTTCCAACAACAACAATATTTCGTGGGGTATGGCAGAAAAAAGTGAAGACCTGGAAGAAGCAAAAAAAATGTCGCTGGCCGCCACCATTTATGCAAAAGCAGAGATCACTAAACCCACTGTAAAAAAACCGGAATATTTTACGGAGCGTCAATGGATCGGCAACCGTAAAGGACAATATGCCATGTATGCTGATACGTACTCTTTTATCATGTACAAGACCGGTGATTATAAAACCGCTTACCAGTATGCAAAAGATGCCGCTGCAGATGAAAAAAATAAGAACGCTGATTATAATGAGCGCTACAGCCTGGCACTGGAAAAAGTAATGCCGCCGGCCACCGTTAAAAAAGAAATTGAACAGTTTGTAAAAGATGGCGCTGCTTCTTCCCGTACCAAAGAAATTCTGAAAGCACAATATGTTAAGGAAAAGGGTTCGGATAATGGCTATGACGAATACCTTGCCGCACTGGAAATGGATGCCAAATTGAAAAAGAAAGCGGAACTGGCTAAGACCATGACCAACGAACCTGCTCCTAAATTTACTTTAAAAGACCTGGATGACCGGGAAGTAAGCCTGGAAGGTTTGAAAGGTAAAGTGGTGGTGGTTGATTTTTGGGCTACCTGGTGCGGCCCCTGCATTGCCTCTATGCCTGCCATGAAAACAGCGCTGGAAAAATTACAATCCAGGGATGATGTGGCTTTTGTTTTTGTTGATACCTGGCAGACAGAAGACAATAAAAAACAAAATGCGACGGATTTTATGGCCAAGAACAAATATCCTTTTCATGTGTTGCTGGATAACGAAGACAAAGTGGTGAGTGATTTTAAAGTAACGGGTATCCCTACCAAATTCATTTTAGATAAAGCCGGTAATATCCGTTTTAAAAGTGTTGGCTTCGGCGGCAATGATGATGCGCTGGTGGATGAAGTGAGCATGATGGTGGAACTGGCAGCAAAGGATGTTCCGGCGGGTGGTACTTATGTGAAATAGTGCACCGAAATTTCATCTCGGTCTGACTGGGTCGAAATGAAATTTCGACAAACGATCGAAAAGAATTTTCGATATACGCCGAAAAGGAATTTCGGCACACTAACGGACTGTAGATTTATTATCGGTAAATTTACAGTCCGTTTTTAATTCATCTTATCATGCAATTCAAGCTTCAATCCTCCTACGCTCCTTCCGGCGATCAGCCGGAAGCTATCCGGCAATTGACGGAAGGTATTTTAAATGGCGAGCGATATCAAACACTGTTGGGTGTTACCGGCAGCGGTAAAACTTTTACCATGGCCAACGTGATACAGAATGTACAAAGGCCGGTATTGGTACTTACACATAATAAAACGCTGGTGGCGCAGCTATACGGTGAGTTCAAACAATTCTTTCCCGATAATGCCGTGGGTTATTTTGTGAGTTATTATGATTACTATCAACCCGAGGCATACATGCCCGTTAGTAATACCTATATTGAAAAAGACCTGAGCATTAATGATGAGCTGGATAAACTTCGGTTACAGGCCACTGCGCAATTATTGAGCGGGCGAAGGGATATCATTATTGTGGCGAGTGTGAGTTGTATTTATGGTATGGGCAACCCGGTGGATTATGAGAATGGCATCATCCGCATTACACAGGGTCAACGGCTATCGCGGCAGGGATTTTTGCATGCGCTGGTAAATTCTTTATACAATCGCAGCGAAGGCGATTTTACGAGAGGTACTTTCCGCGTTAAAGGTGATACTATTGATATCAATTTACCTTACGTGGATTTTGGTTACCGCATCACTTTTTTTGGCGATGAGATCGAGACCATTGAAACACTGGAACTAAGCAGTGGCAAGCGCATCAGCAGCGTGGAGAACGCCGCCATCTTCCCGGCCAATTTGTATGTGGCGCCAAAAGATATGCTGCAACAGGTGGTACATGAAATTACAGATGAATGCACGGCCCAAACCGATTACTTTAAAAACAGTGGTAAATATATTGAAGCACAGCGCATCAGTGAAAGAGTGAACTATGATCTTGAAATGATCCGTGAACTGGGTTATTGTAATGGTATTGAAAACTATTCCCGCTTTTTCGATCGTCGCCAGCCGGGCACACGGCCTTTCTGTTTGTTGGATTATTTTCCCAAAGATTTTATTTTGATGGTGGATGAAAGTCACCAGACCGTTCCGCAGGTGAGTGGTATGTATGGCGGCGACAGGAGCCGCAAATTAATTTTGGTGGATTATGGTTTTCGCCTGCCCAGCGCTTTAGATAACCGCCCGCTGAACTTTCATGAATTTGAAGCCATGACGGGGCAGACCATTTTCGTGTCTGCCACACCGGCAGATTACGAGCTGGAGAAGAGTGAAGGTATCGTTGTGGAGCAGGTGGTGCGTCCTACCGGTTTATTGGATCCTCCAATTGAGATACGGCCTTCTGTAAACCAGATTGATGACCTGCTGGATGAAATTGACAAACGCATTAAAAAAGGCGATCGGGTGCTGGTGACCACACTTACCAAGCGCATGGCCGAAGAGATGACGAAATACCTGGAGCGTATCAATATCAAATGTAAATACATCCATAGCGAAGTGGATGCACTGGAAAGGGTGGAGATATTGCGGGAGCTGCGCCTGGGCATCATCGACGTTTTAGTGGGTGTGAATTTATTAAGGGAAGGTTTGGACCTGCCCGAAGTTTCGCTGGTAGCTATTTTAGATGCTGACAAAGAAGGTTTTTTACGTAACGAACGCAGTCTTACACAAACTGCGGGTAGGGCTGCCCGTAATGTGGACGGCCTGGTTATTTTTTATGCCGATACCATGACGGAGAGTATGCAGAAGACCATTGACGAGACCAGCCGCCGCAGGGAAAAACAAATTGCTTACAACACAGCTCATAATATTGTGCCCACCACCATTAAAAAAAGTACGCAACAGATCATTGCACAGGGTTCGGTGCTGGATGTAAAGGGATATGACCCTGCCAATCCTTACTCCATTAAAGCAGATGAAGATATTGTGAATATTGCGGCGGAGGATGAAGTGGAATACAAGACCATTCCGCAGATGGAGAAAGGCATTACTAAAATTAAAAAGCAAATGGAGAAGGCGGCCAAAGACCTTGATTTTATGGAGGCAGCGAGGTTGAGGGACGAGATGTTCCGGTTGCAGAAGGAACTGGAGGGGATGAAGGGAGCGTGAGACGTGAGTGGTGAGACGTGAGTCTTCGCCGCCGTCTTGGCTTCGACAAACGGCGCATCACATGATCTGACCCTCGGTCTGACCATGTGTATTGTCGCTGCTGCAGGTGGAAACAATCCCATCACACACTATTAAAACCACATAGGCACATAGAAAACATAGGGCATGGAGGCTACACAGAGATTACATAGTGCTGCTTCATATCTTCGCCGCCGTCTTGGCTTCGACAAACGGCGCATCACATGATCTGACCCTCGGTCTGACCATGTGTATTGTCGCTGCGGCAGGAGGAAGCAATCCCATAAAACACTATTAAAACCACATAGGCACATAGAAGACATAGGGCATGGAGGCGATATAGAAATTTCTTGGTGCAGCTCCGTGTCTTGGTGGCTTCGTGGTTGCCCCTACTACAGCTAAATAAAAACGCTTCCTACTTTTTAAAACATTTCGGTATTTCAAACGTCTTAGCTGAAGAAGATGCCTTAAAACCGTCTTTTTTTCATGATTATAGCACTGGTGATCATTGCAGCAATGGCTTTGTTTGTATATGTTTTTATGCAGCAGGAAAAATTTGGCAGCACCCCTGCCGATGCCCGGCTGGAAATGATCGAAAGATCGCCGCATTATAAAGTAGGCAAATTTCAAAACCTCAGCAACACACCGGCTTTAACAGAAGGCGCTTCCTTTTTTTCGGTGCTAAAAGAATTCTTTTTTGAAAAGAAAGAAAGAAAAAAACCTGCCACGGTTTTACCTTCTAAAAAAACCGATCTTTTACAGCTTTCCAAAGACGAAAATATTTTAGTGTGGATGGGACACTCCTCCTACTTTATGCAGGTGGACGGTAAAACCATTTTAGTGGATCCTGTATTCAGTGGCGCGGCTTCGCCGGTGAGCTTTACCACCCGAAGTTTTGCAGGGTCGGATATTTATACCCCGGATGATATACCAACCATTGACTTTTTATTTCTTTCGCATGATCATTGGGACCACCTGGATTATGATACCATTAAAAAATTACAACCTAAAATTAAAACCATCATTACGGGCCTGGGTACGGGTCAGCATTTGGAAAGATGGGGTTTTAAAAAAGAACGGGTAATTGAAAAAGACTGGAATGAACTGGTGGAATTACCCGGCGGTTTTTCTGTAACTGTTTTACCGGCCCGGCATTTTTCGGGCCGGAGCTTCAGCAGGAATACGGCCCTGTGGGTTTCGTTTGCGTTGCAAACCCCTTCGCGGAAAATATATTTAGGTGGCGACAGTGGCTATGATGATCATTTTAAAACCATTGGCAAAACACATGGCCCTTTTGACCTTGCGATTTTAGAATGCGGACAATATGATAAGAACTGGAAATACATTCACATGATGCCGGAGCAAACCGTGCAGGCCGCTATCGACCTGGGCGCCCGGCAACTTTTGGCAGTGCATTGGGGCAAGTTTGCTTTAAGCAATCATGCCTGGGACGATCCTGTAAAGAGGGTGTACAAAGCAGCCCAGGAAAGTAATATGCCGTTGCTGACGCCGATGATCGGCGAAAAATTATTGCTGGGTCAAGAACAGGTGTTTGCGAATTGGTGGGAAGACATGGTCTGACGCCCCGTCTGACCATGTCCTGCTGATCTGACGCCCTCGTCTGATCATGCCTGATGCCACACAGTCAGACGGGGGCGTCAGACCGTGTGGCGTCAGACCGCACCCTGCACTGGCCACCAGTCGTTACCAAACGGATCGGTAAAGCCGCAGGTATAGCCGTAAGGTTGCATTTGTGGTTCCATAGAGGACACAGCACCGGCAGCGATCGCTTTTTTATAAAGTGCATCCACATCTTCCATATAAATAAAGATACCCGCAGGCCGGGCAGCAAAGTTTTCAGTAGCGTCGGCCAGCATTATAACGGCATCTCCGATACGCAGTTCGCCATGCATGATCACAGCTTCACTGCGGGGTACTATGATCTGTTCTTCGGCGCCAAATACATTTTTCATAAAGGCTATAAATTCGTATGCTTTGGGCACTATCATATAAGGCATCAGCCGGTTGTATTGCGGGGGAATATGCATAGCGTAGTTTTTGAAAAGGTACGGTTTTCTTAAAAATTATTCGTTATCTTACTTCTCCATTATTTTACAAACCATAGATCATGACAACAATTGCCCTGTACAATCTTAAAGGCGGTGTTGGTAAAACCGCCAGTTGTGTAAACTTTGCTTACCTGGCTGCCGCCGATGGTTTTAAAACCCTGTTGTGGGATATTGATCCGCAGGGATCTTCTTCTTTTTATTATAAGGTAAAACCCAAAACACATCCCGGTATCAAAAAACTCATTACCAAGGATGCCGACCTGGAGAATGCGATCATGAGCACCGATTTTGAACTGCTGGATGTGATACCTGCCGACAGCAGCAGCAAGACCTTTGATATTATGCTGGAAGAAATGAAGGGCAATAAGAACCGTTTAAAGACAGTTGCCAAACAGCTGGACAAAGAATATGATTTTATCTTTATCGACTGCCCGCCCGGCTTCAGCGCATTAAGCGAAAATATCTTTCATGCCGCTGATATTGTTTTGATGCCCGTGATACCCACTACCTTGTCTATACGCACTTACCACATGGTGAAAGATTATTTTAAAGAAAAAGATATTGACCTCAGCAAAATGATGTGTTTTTTTGCTATGGCCGATCTGCGCAAGAATATGCACAATGAGATCATGGAAGAACTGTACAAGGACAAACGCTTTTTCCAGAACTATATCCCTTATTTATCGGATGTAGAAAAAATGGGTGTACACAAAGCCCCTGTAATGGAATTTGCCAACAGCAGTTATGCTGCCAAATGCTACCGGGAGCTGTGGACTGAAATTAAAGAAGGCGTTCTATGATCTTATCTTCCCCGTTTTAAAATCCTACACTGAACGAGCCGGAATCAATCGTTTTTTTAACTGTAAAGCTGGTACCGTTCTGATCCCATAAGGTGCCGGAAAAAGTGCCTTCTATACGGTTGGCCGTAAGCGATGTGATAGTTACACTAAAATCGTTGCTGGTAAGCACAGATACACCAAAGTATATATTAGGGAAACCGGTTGGATAGTAACTTACAATGCATCCCCTGTCCAGTATAGTTGTAAAAGTAACATTGGGATATAACCCCGTGTTAACGGCCCCGGGATTTTGCACCGCCACCCAGAATTCTTCAGGGCCGGAGTTATCGGAAATTTTACCCTGTACTGTAAAGGTTGCAGGAAAGCCCGCCACTGTTACACCAATGCCCTGCAGATTGGTATTAAAATTCACCAGCGTACCATCTATTTTACACTTTAAAAAATTAGTTCCGCTACCACCACCGCCGCCGGTTGAAGGTGTATAAACAATAGGGAAACTGCAACCTCCTGTTGGTGTATAATCAAAGCTGCCGGCTGCCGAAGGCGTGTTGGTACTGGTAAGTGTAATGGTTTGTGCACCCAGTGCCAGTAAGCCGGAGCCTGAAAAAGTTACCCCGTTCGCTGTATTGGTGCTTACAGAATAACTGCCCGCTGTGGTAACTGTAACGCTTAATACAATGGTATTGGCAGCGGTGAGTGGAGTGCCTGCTTTGTATGTACCGCTTACAACAGGGCCGGTACAGATACCGGCGGTATTAGCATAAGTAAATACAGCAGGTGGCGCAGCAGCAGCAACCGTAATGGTAAAGCTGCAGCCTGTAACGCCCGGAACAAAACTATATAAACCGTCAGTAACAGGCTTACCCGAACCGGTTAATACAATGGTATGACTACCTAACGATGTAAAGGTACCGGTACCGCTGAAGCTGATACCGTTAGCACTGGCGGTGGATACTGCATAGGTACCTGTTTTGGTTACTGTAACAGGTAAGGTAACGGTATTGGAAGCACTTAAATTAATGCCGGCCATATAAGTACCGCTTATTACAGGCAATGTGCAGGCAGCAGGAGCACCGTCGTACGTAAATTCAGCACTGCCGATGGTACCACCACCTTCAAAGCTCATTTCTTTTTGACAGGAAATAAAAAATAGCGCAAGGATTGCGGCTAAGAATAATTTAGTTTTCATGATTGCTGTTTAGTATAGTTTATAATGGCGAATGGTAATGGTAAAAATCAAGACTCCCGAATTTTACCCGGCGTTGCATAAACATCACCCAGATTTCATAATTTCAAGGCCGGAAACGTAGTTTTTATCTCTAAAATGTAAATATAATAAAAAAATGAAAAGAGAGCTCACCAGCTGGTTCAGCCCGGCACTGCAAAAAGATATGCCTGTTGCCACTTATGGCGATTACGGATTTGCTTTATTACTGGTACCCACAGCCGCTGCTGATTACCTGGAGTATGAACGCTTTCAATTGATAGATACTTTAGCGCCTTTTATTGACAGCGGAAAAGTAAAAGTGTTTTCCATTAACAGCATTAACAACGAAAGCTGGCTGAACAATAATATGCAGGGTGAGCACAAAGCCATCCGCCAGAACCAGTTCAATGAATATGTTTACAACGAAGTGATCCCTTTTATAAAGAACAGCACGTCCTGGGAAACACCCATCATTACCTGCGGTGCATCTTTTGGTGCCCTGCACAGTATGAACCTGTTCTTAAAACGTCCTGATCTTATCAACGGCGTTATTGCTATGAGCGGGGTTTATAACCTGATGGAATATACCAAGGGATTTTACGATGAGCAGGTGTATTTCAATTCGCCTATGCACTATATTCCCAACCTGAGCGACCATCATATTTTAGAGCAGATACGCAGCAGCCACCACATTCATATCCTTACCGGAAGCGGTGATTACGAAGCTCCTGACGCTGCCAAAGAGTTTGCAGGCGTGCTTTACAACAAAGGCATCAATTACGAACTGGATGTGTGGGGGCACGAGTGGAAACACGATTGGCCAACCTGGAGGGCCATGCTGCCCGCTTATTTAGGCAGCAGGTTTTAAGCGCTTTTTAATACCGGCATACAATAAACTGGCTTTTTCTCAGTTATATAAGGGAAATCCTTCTAAAATCCTGACACATGAAAAAGCCAGCTTTAGTTTTTGCAATTAAGTGCTCAGTTATATTGTTTTTTGCGGCCTGCACCAGTCTTAACAAATTAGCTGTTTCAAAATCGATCAGCGAACAACTGGTTAACAAGCCCACCTGGAAGGTGAATTGCTTCAGCAATGCAAGTATCGACAAGACCTGTATTTTTGAAGATTACACTTTTAGTTTTGATGCCACCGGTAAAGTTGTTGCCAGCAAAGGAAAAGAAGTGATCGAAGGACATTGGCTGGAAGATAATATTTCGAACACCATTACTATCAGTTTCAATAATTCCAATACTGTACTGGATCATTTAAATGATTTCTGGAACATCAATACAGTAAGCGATGCCGGTATCAGTTTTGAAAAGACCGGAGAAAAAGACACCGAAAGATTTCTCATCACCTCGTTATAGATTTTACTAACCCCCAGAGAAAAAGCCGTTTCCATCAGAAACGGCTTTTATATTTTGCCAGGTTGCACACCCCACTAAAAAAAGCGGGTCATTCCTCCTAATCTTGCAGAGCACCGGCCAGTTACTGTATTATATTTTTGTGATGGTAAAAAACAAGCTGATATCCAATACTTGTGAAGAACATACAATATCCATTTTAAAAGCCATCCGGTCTGTTCATTACCCCTAAGTAAAGAAGTTGATCCTGGAAAATCCAATCATTCCGGAAAGCACTAATGAAGGTTGTTGAATAACAACCTTTTTTATTTTTTTATTTGATTAGCAGGGCAAATGTTTATTTTTATGCCATGCAAAAAAAATTATTCCTGTTGGATGCTTTTGCCCTCGTGTTCCGGGCGTATTATGCACTTATACGCAATCCACGCATTACCAGTAAGGGCCGCAATACCAATGCACAATTCGGTTTTACCAATACTTTGATCGACCTTATAAAAAATCAGAACCCCACACACATGGCCGTGTGTTTTGATACTAGCGCCGCCACCGAAAGGCATACTGATTTTGCTGATTACAAGGCCAACCGCCAGGAAACGCCTGAAGATATTTCTGCTGCTGTACCGGACATCAAAAAGATCATTGAAGGCTTTAATATTCCCGTGGTGGCCATTGATGGTTACGAGGCAGATGATGTGATCGGCGCACTGGCCAAACAGGCCGAAAAGGAAGGTTACGAAGTATACATGGTTACCCCCGACAAGGATTATGGTCAGCTGGTTTCTGAAAAAATAAAGATCTACAAACCACCTTACCAGGGCAGTAATTATGAAATACTGGGGCCGAAAGAAGTTTGTGAAAAATGGGATATTGAAAGAGTGGAACAGGTGATCGATATATTGGGCATGATGGGTGATGCCGTGGATAATATCCCGGGCATACCCGGCGTAGGTGAAAAAACTGCCGCCAAACTTTTAAAAGAATACGGCACCCTGGAAAATGTATTGGAAAATGCAGAGAAGATAAAAGGCAAACTGGGCGAAAAGATCGTTGCTGGTAAAGAGCTGGCCACCATGAGTAAAAAGCTGGCCACCATTATCACCAATGTGCCTACCGCTGAATTTCATGAAGAGAACTTCCGTATTAAAGAGATGAATAAGGAAGTGCTGAAAGATATTTTTGCTGAACTGGAATTTAAAACACTGGGCAAAAGAATATTGGGCGAAGAGGGTGCTGATGCTGCTGTTGATACCAATACCAAAACAGCTGCACCATCTGCCAAAGCCAAAGCCGCTACACCGCAAATGGATCTTTTTGGCAACGTTATTGAACCCGAACCAGCAGCAGCACCGGCAATTGCCGACGACAGTGATGCAGAAGAAGGCGCTTTAAAAGTTGATAAGAATATCCATAACACACCACACAACTATATTCTTGCCAACAGCAAAGATTCCATCAGCCAGCTGATCGCTATACTTAAAAAAGAATCACAGATCTGTTTTGATACAGAGACCACGGGCATAGATGCCAATGATGCAGAGCTGGTGGGCCTGAGTTTTTCTGTTACACCAGGCGAAGCCTATTATGTGCCCTGCCCCGCCGATCAAAAAGAATGTATGGCGATATTAAACCAGTTCAAACCCATTTTTAATGATACTTCAAAAACATGGATCGGGCAGAACCTGAAGTATGATATGCTGATGCTGAAATGGTATGGCTTTGAACTGGCCGGTAATATTTTTGATACCATGCTGGCGCATTATGTTATTGAACCCGATGGCAAAAGAGGTATGGATGCACTGAGCGAAAAATATTTAGGTTACGAGCCTGTGCATATTGATGAACTGATCGGCAAAAAAGGAAAGACACAGGGCAATATGCGGGATGTGGAATTTGAAAAGATAAAAGATTATGCTGCGGAAGATGCGGACATTACTTTACAATTACAGCATGTTTTTTTACCGCAGTTAAAACAAAAAGAAGTTGAGAAAGTTTTTTACGAAGTGGAAAATCCATTGGTAAAAGTTTTAACCGCCATGGAATTTGAAGGCATCCGCATTGATGAAAAATTTTTGAACGATTACAGTAAGGAACTGGAACGGGAGGCAAAAGCTGCCGAAGAGAATGTGTACAAGCAGGCCGGTGTGCGTTTTAACCTGGCAAGCCCCAAGCAACTGGGCGAAGTATTGTTTGATAAACTGCAGCTGGATCCTAAAGCTAAAAAAACAAAAACTGGTCAATATGCCACCGGTGAAGATGTATTATTAAAACTGGCAGCGCAGAATAAAATTGTGGATGATATTTTAATTTTCCGTGAGTACACGAAATTAAAATCCACTTACGTGGACGCACTGCCTTTAATGATCAATAAAAAAACCGGTCGTGTACATACTTCCTATGCACAGGCGGTAGCTGTTACCGGCAGGCTGAGCAGTAATAATCCTAACCTGCAGAATATTCCTGTACGTACCGACAGGGGTAAAGAGATCCGCAAAGCATTTATTCCCCGCGATAAAGATCATATCCTTGTTTCGGCTGATTATTCGCAGATTGAATTACGCATTGTGGCAGCCATCAGCGGCGATGCCAATATGTGCGAAGCATTCCGTACCGGTAAGGATATTCATACCGCTACTGCGGCAAAGGTTTTTAACGTGGAAGAATCTGCTGTTACAAAAGAAATGCGCTACAAAGCCAAGAGCGTGAATTTTGGTATCATCTATGGGCAGGGCGCTTTCGGGCTGGCAGAAAATTTAGGCATTCCCCGTGCAGAGGCAAAGGAGATCATTGATAATTATAAAAAGCAATTCCCCAACATCCAGAAATATATGGATGATACCATCAATTTTGCAAAGGAGAGCGGTTACGTACAAACGCTGATGGGCCGCAAACGCTGGTTAAGGGATATTAATTCTGCCAACTTTACGGTGCGTGGTTTTGCAGAGCGCAATGCCATTAACTCACCTATACAGGGTACCGCAGCGGATATGATCAAACTGGCGATGATCAAGATACACGAGGAATTCAACAAACATCAATTTAAAAGCAGGATGCTGCTGCAGGTGCATGATGAATTGGTATTTGATGCACATAAGGACGAACTTGAGACCATCAAGCCCGTTATTTTAAACTGCATGCAAACGGCGCTGGCTTTACCCAACGATGTGCCGACCGATGCAGAGATAGGTTTTGGTGACAACTGGCTGGAAGCGCATTAATTGGCCCGGATTATCATAAAATAATAAAATATGTTTCCGGTCGTTTTAGATTGAGCGAGACCTTATCTTATCATTACACCAAAAATCACGTATATGAAATCCACTCCATTGCTTGCTTTAGCCACGGCTGTTTTGTATGCTGCCACAGCAGCAGCGCAAAACAATGCGTCAATAAAGCCTATGCCTGCTGCTAATTTAAGGGTTGCAGACAGCAGCAGTATCAAGATACAGAAACTTCAGGACGAGGTTGCCGAACTGAAACAAACGGTAGATAAACTGGTCACCAAATCCAACCAGGACCACCTGGAACTGGGCCTTGCCAAAATATCTTTAAAAGTAATTACGGAGCAATTAACGCCTACTGCTTACGGTGCACTGAACCCTGAATATGATAAAAAGTATAATGGTTACAGTTACAAGATCGGTTTAAAATACGGTGTTACCGGCGACCCGGTGCAATCCAATAACAGCATCACGGTAACATTCAGTCATAATTTTGATGAAACACCTGTTATACTCACTGCTGTTTCTGAAGATCATATCAATAACAAGAATGGTATTTCTTTAGGCATCATCACCTACGAATTTTTACCACCAAACAGGGTCCGGTTTACAGTAAATGAAGCAAAGGCGTCTACGGTAATTGCACCGTTTAGTTTTGTGGTGTATGGGAAGTAATTAAATCAAATGAACAGGAATGTACAGGATGAATGATGTTAACATGCCTCATCCTGTATTTTTATTTCTTTTCTTAAATAATTCAATATCATTATAATCTGGTCAATGAATTTATTGCGGCCTTTAAATTCATTGGGACACCAGTAAACATAATAGCGATAATGCTTTTTTGAAAATACCTCAACACAGTAATTATTACCATCGCCGCCGCCAAATCCCGGGCCCAGGTCTTCCATAGTGGGAAGTGTGAGAATGTCCATCATAATCAGGTTGTTGAAGATTTGGCTTAGTTGTGATTGGGTTCCAATATCCCTTTTAGACAAGACCTTGGCCATTTTTTTGCGTGATGAATCCGGGTAGTATGTCTTAAACTCATAAAAAGCTCCGAAATAAGATTGGTTTTGATAGCCGATCTCCAACACAAATTGTTTTATCTGTAAGCCTCCTGTATCGAACCAAACCCTTATAATTATTGAATCTCCCGGTTTATCTAAAGAACAAAGGTTAATTTGTTTTGCAATTCCTTTTAATGTATCAAAACCAGTAAAAATGTCTTTGGGCGATACTTCCAGTTTTGTTTCCCGTACGTTGCAAAATTCATTCAGCCTTTTGGCAGCTTCTTCTATTTTCCTGTTTTCATTGCGATTGCAGGAAAAGAAAAATAGAGAAAACAGCATGAGTATTTTAAAAGCTTTTATTACTGCTTTCACTTGAAGCCGGTTTTAGTGGATAATATTTCATTTTAAATATACAAAATAAAAAAAGGTTATCATAGTGATAACCTTTACCCGCTTAAACTAAACTTACCTGAGAAAAACAATAGGGCCGGTAAATTCTTTAAACGTACATTCTGCGGGAATGTATGCCTTTTCTGCGCCGCTGGATATTCCATAAGTCAACAGAACCGAAATGCTTATTTTGTTTGAGATAGTCAAAAGCTAAAGTTTCTTTTACTTCTTTTGTTATCACTTCCAGTTCTTCTTTGCTCATGGTAACACCCAACTTGTTTGTTGTTGTTTTCATGACTATATCTTTTTTGTACCACAAAGTAACAGATGGCCGCCGTCTTCATTGTTCAATAGTTTGTTTGCGGTGGCTTTTGCTTAGTAAACGGTATTTCGCCGCATAAAAAAACAGCAATTACATAATTGCTGTTCCTTCTTAAATCATTACGGCTATTATTTATTTTTTAAACAATCTTTCAGCCAGTTTTTTATCGTGCCCGTATATATCATCACGGAAGTTGAGTTTGCCTTGTCGGTCTACCCATGCAGTAAAATAACCAATGAATACCGGTATGGTTTTTTGGAGGGTGTAATATTGTTCTTTGCCGGAGTTCATCGCTTTGGTGATCTTTACCGAATCCCATGCGGCATCATTGCGCAAAAGATATTGCGCCAGTTTCTTCGGCTCAGCCAACCTTATACAGCCATGGCTGAACGCACGGCTGCTTTCTCCAAATAAACTTTTAGCGGGTGTATCGTGCAGGTAAATATTATAGCTGTTGGGAAAGAGGAATTTCACCAGGCCCAGGGAATTTTTTGGACCGGGCAATTGCCTTACAGCACCATTGTTCCATTCCATATTATGCGATGCCAGGTAATTTTTATTCTTAGCCATACCGGGCAGTATCTCGTTCTTTATAATGCTGGGCGTTACATTCCAGTAGGGGCTGAACACCACGTATTTTAAGGCCCCGCTAAAAATAACCGTACTGTGCACCACCGATCCTGTTACCACGTTCATACTCCAGGCATAATTACCATTTTCGTATACGTGTAACCGGTACTCCGGTATATTCACCAATATATAATCGGTGGTGGGTGCAACAGGCATCCAGCGTATGCGTTCCATATTGATCAATATCTGCTGTACACGTTCCTGTATAGGTTTATTCAATTGCGTTAAAAATGCGGTATTGATAATTCCATCTTCTTTTAACCCGTATCTTTTTTGAAAACCCTTTACTGCAGCCTGCAGCTCTGTATTGAAGGTAGTAGTGCTGTCTTCTTTCTCCAGGTCGCCGGTAAGGAAAAGGCGTTTTTTAATTGCTGTCAATACAGGCGCCGCATCATTTAATTTATATGATTTTTTATCTGTTGCAATGGGTGCCCAGTTATCATTTTTTTCAATGGCATAATATTTCAGCAACTGCTCTTTTAATAAGTTGTATTGCCGGTTCACGGGTTCATAAGCAGATAGGTTTTTGCCTTTATTCGCCAGCAATGAATCCAGTAACCCGGCCGGGTCGATTTTTTTACGGGGTATGAACCATTCCAGCTCTTTTGCATCCAGCTGGTTATTGCCCTGGTAGGCTCTCCGTGCATAGCGGAAGAACTGTGCAGTAAGCAGCAGCTCTGTTTTTGCAGTAAGGCTGTCGGTTATTTTAAGATTACCGGAAAGAACAGAGTCGTATAATGTTTCCAGTTGCGGATTTTTTAAACTGCTGTCGCCGGAATAGTTGATATAATCATTGTACATATCATGAAATGTAGCGGCGCAATCTGCAGCTCCTTCTTTAAAGAACCAGGCATACTGGTAGTTACGGCTGTTGTAAAAACTACGCAGGCGGTTGGCCAGTGAATCCCTGTAACCCTCTTGTGCAATGAATTTTTCCATGGTGGCACTGTCTAAAAAGATGTCGCTGTAAGCTACTGCCGGCGTTACCGTGGTATCTCTGGGCGCTACAGGTGGCAGGTCTTTTTTGTTATTGGATGAGGTACAGGCGGCGAATAAAAGCGTTGTTGCAATTGCGGCAATAAAAATTTGTTTCATAATGATCTTTGTAGGTTTCAAAACTACCATAAGTTTTTTAAAAAGCAGTTCATCCAACTTTAAAAGACATTTTGTTCTTTGAGGGCCTGCGGCAGTTAATCTGTATTTTTGTACCCTTAAAAAATGAGGATGAAGCCAATTTTAATTTATTGTTATGATGCTTATTGCGGCTGGTGCTATGGTTTTAGCCCGGTGATGAAAAAGATAGCTGCTGAATTTAGTGAACAACTGGATATTGAAGTGTTGAGTGGCGGCATGATGATCGGTGAAAGTGTGATGCCGATAGAAAAAATAGGCCCCTACATACAAAGCGCTTATAAAAGAGTGGAAGCATTGACCGGTATACAATTCGGCGAGGATTTTTTATGGCATACTGCCAACCCTGATAAAAGCGATTGGGTGATGAACAGTGAAAAGCCTGCTATTGCTTTGTGCATCTTTAAAGAATATTATCCTGCACAGCAACTGGATTTTGCAAGCGACCTGCAATATGCTTTAAATTACGAGGGCCGCGACCTGGATGATGATGAAGCTTACCGGCACCTGTTGGAAAAATACCAACTGCCCGAAGAGGCATTTTATACCAAACTGAAAAGTGAGGAGTATAAAGAAAAAGCTTATTACGAATTCAGCCTGTGCAGGCAACTAAATGTAGATAGTTATCCGCAGGTACTGATGCAGTTCAGCGAAACAAAATTCTATCTTTTGGCAAAAGGTTTTACTGCTTATGAAGGTGTACTACAACGGCTGGAAAATATTTTAGCCGAAATAAAAGAATAACTCCCGCCATTTCATTTATAAATTTTACCGCGGCAAAGTGGAAAACTTAATTTTCGCTTAAAGAAAGCCGGGCTGTTTTTGCTTGCAAATGCAAAAACTAAACTGTATTTTACCTGCCTCATTTTATACCATGAAAGAGTTATGCTATGCTTTCATGAAAAACTAAAACTATAAAAATTGAATTATGAAAAGAACGATCTTGACTATCTGCACTGCAACAGTAGTACTGCTTGCCTGCAACAACAGCACTGATGAAAAAAAACCGGCAGGCGGCGATTCATCTGCCATGGACAAAAAAGAAAAAATGGCCGATACTAAAAAAGATGAACCCTGGGTAGTGGTGGATTCTGCCACCATGATGAAGGCCATGATGGATTATGCTACGCCTGGTGATATGCACAAATGGCTGGCTGCTTCCAACGGTACCTGGAAAGGCGATATGACCATGTGGGATTACGATGGCGCTGCCCCGCAAAAAACAACTGGCACTGCAGTTAACACAATGATATTGGGCGGCCGTTATCAGTCCAGCAAACATACTTCCACCATGATGGGAATGCCTTTTGAAGGTGAAAGCATTACCGGTTATGATAATGCCAAGAAAAAATTTGTTTCCTCCTGGATCGACAACTGGGGCACCGGCATTATGATGATGGAAGGTGACTGGGATGCTGCCAAAAAAACGTTGAACATGAGCGGCACTTATCCTGATGTATGCAGGCCCGGCAAACAATGCACCATGCGGGAAGTATTTACCGTGATCGATGATAAGACACAAAAAATGGAAATGTATGGCCCGGATCAAAAGACCGGTAAAGAATTTAAGATGATGGAAATAATGATGACAAAAAAATAAACCATTGTATAAACCTTGTCCCGAAAGAGCCCTGCATTTATGCGGGGCTTTTTATTGCATCATTATTACTTCTTTTAAAAGGCTGCTTTTTCCAGTAAGTAAGGCTGCGCCACAGCCATTCAAATGGGCCGTATAAAAAATAACGCATCCAGATATTGCTGAAAATAATTTGGAATAACCAGATACTTAGTACAACTGTATAAGCCTCGTAGCGCTGCAATTTGCCAAACAGGCCAAACCCTATCCCATAAAAAATGACCGCACAGAAAATCGATTGTGAAAGATAGTTGGTGAATGCCATTTGACCCACCGGCCGCATTATTGCAAAGAACCAGTTAAATACACCCGACCTGTACAGCAGCATCAGCAATCCTAAAAAGCCCAGTGAACGCAATAACCTGCCCACTTCATAAAAACTCACGGGGGTTTGTTTTAGATACTCAAAATAATTAAAGTGGGTATTGATATAGGGCTGCAATTGATAATAACTTACTAAAAGACCTAACCCCAAACCTGCAACACACATGATGGTATACAATTTTATAGACGCTTTGCCCGTCAATATGCCCATTTTAAAAAAAGCCATGCCCAGCAGCATGAAGGAGATCACATCCCAAACGGACATATAAGTGTATGTGATAAGGCTTGAGAGGTAAGCATCTGTTCTGTTAGTGTATACTTCACCGTAAGTACCTGTTACTTTCCGGTTGGTTTTTTCCATTCTTTTTATTTTGCTTGGCATAGTGAACTTTTCCCTGAATTCCTGCATTTCACCCATTACTTCTTTTTGATCGTCGGTCAATTTGGTGGTGAGTGTATCTATTTTTTCCACCGCTTCTCCTTTGGCGATCATTGTTTTGTCTTTATACAGGTCCCTGTTCTCCCGGGCCAGCATCAATATAAAGCAAAGCCCTGCAGCCATCAGTAGTTTTTTAGGTTCCCACAAACGGAATACGAATACCAAAAAACCATAGCAGCCATAATCAAACAAAATATCGCCCCGCCATAAAAAAATATAGATATTGATCAACCCGAAAACGATGAGCCATAATTACCTGCGGAAAAAATAATCGGCCGGGCTTACAGTATGGCCCTGCTTTTCTTTACCGCTTACAAAAAGAATGATGCCGGCGCCAAACAGCATACTGAACAGTGCTCTTTGTGTACCATCGGGCACCCAGTCAACAAATTTCCAGATATAATAATTGATAGTACCGTACTCATTTTTGATAGAGGGGTCATGACCCATTACTGCATACGCAAAGCCGGGTATATTCATCAACAATATGCCCAGTATGGCCACGCCACGCAATGAATCTATAATGCCGATCCTTTCTTTTTGAGCAACAGGAGCTGCGATGTTTGACATAGTAAAGGTTTTAAACGGGTGGTTCTATGGGAAAAATAAGCATCATTTTTATGAATTGCAAGCAAACTGCAAAACATCAATGATACCATTCCTTAAAAGCATCCCATGCAATGTTCTTCAACGCCATGTGCGATGTGGTCATCATTTCAATATGTACGCCGTTTGCAAAACCCATGGTTAAAGAACTGTATTCACGGCCATCCAGGCTCTCGCCGCCCGATTTAAAATAACTCATCACACCTTCCACTTCTTCCAGCCCATACCCCAGGTGTTCGTCCCGCATACGTTTGGCCAAGGCAGCTGGCATTATTTTTTCGGTGTGATGAATGGACCGGAACAAATGCGCCATCTGCAATGTGGTCATTACCCATCCGCCCGAGCCTGCATTCAATCGCTGATCACCCATATGCCGTCCTGTTTTTGTTGTGTCTTCGTTATCATAAAACAAGGCAGGTTGTAGGGTAGGTTCCGTGCAGCTCATATCCGGCATGCTGGCCAGCTTTTCAAAAATATGTTTACGGCAGTAATCAATATAATCATTCGCAAATGTTTCTGCCTGCGTTGGTTCTTTTGATGCGATCACGCTTTCTGACAATCCTTTAAGCGATAAAATACTGTAGCCCGCCAGTTTTGGAATGATCAACCGCAGCAATGAATAATTGGAATTGTTGTAATAACTGTCATTCTTATCATTCAGGTTAATGCCATCCTTGATCAGCTTTTTCAGATCGGCATAGCTTCGTACACTTGTTCTGAAACCACTGGTATGTGTCAGCAATTCTTTAAAAGTGATCGTCTTAATATTATTACCCATTGTCCAGTGCGAGGGTAACCATTCCCACATCATCGAGTTCAGTCCCACACCTTCTTTTTTATACAACAGCAATAACAATGCTGCCGAACTTACCAGTTTACTTACGCTGGCGCAATTGTATTTTTCAAAAACGGTCATCACTCTTGGGTGATCGTCCTGCTGCAGCCTGCAAAAACCACCGGAGTTGCCGGTGCAGAAATTTTCTTTGTAAGAGATAACAAAGGCATAGCCCACACATTTGTTTTTAAGTTTTGCATCCAGTGCGTGGAACAGGTCATTCACTGCCAGGTCCTGGTTATTGCTTCCTGCGGGTATGATATTCATGGTTGAAATATTTTAGTCATCGATCATTTATATATTAAAAAGCTAAAGGCTTCATCATCGTAGCTCTGCGACACAACGCTGTAAGTGTAAAATTTCACCTTGCCGGCATTGGGATGATAGGCGCCCATCACAATCCTGAAGTCCCGGGAAGTTGCTATCACAACATCGGTGCTCAAAATTCCGGTGCAGGTAATTTCATATTGCCCGGTACCCACTTTTGCTACTGTCCAGTTTCCTGATCCTGCATTTACCACAGTACCATCCAGTTCAACCCTGCCAAAACAATAAGGAACAAGGTTTGCAGCCCCGGTCGCTGTTCTGGTTATCTTTCCATCTACATTCAGATCGCCTTGGGCATTTACATTTACGCGGTCGTTGCCATTCATCCTTATTATAAAATCCCCGGCGCTGTTACCACTGTTGGTGCCCATCCGCAGGTTGTCGCCCGATAGTTGGACAAATGTTTTATTAACGCTGCTGGTTTTAAATTGTACGGTACCGCCACTATTCATAATAAGGTCGCCATTGGTGGTGGCATCGCCATTCAGCAAAGTGGTGCCGCCTATTACGGCATTGCCGGAGTTCACCAAAGTTGTTCCGCTTAATGTACCACCTGCATCAATATTATTGGTGGCAGAAATATTATCCCTGCTGCGGATATTGCCATTCACATCCAAACGCTCTGTTGGGCTGTTGGTGCCGATACCCACGCTATCTGTTGCGTTGGCAATACGGCTGCGGCTGGTGATGGGCCTGCTCCAGTAACTGCCGTTCACAATTACCGTCCACCCGGTACCGTTATAGTGATAAAATTCATCTTTATCCGTATCGTATACCATGAGTCCCGGCGGAGGATTATTGATCGCAAAACGTTGCGATGTTGTCATAGAAGGTATCAATAATCCTTTGGTAGTGCTTTTGATCTCCAATGCAGCGCTGCTGTTTGGTGTGGTGGTGCCGATGCCCACGTTTTGTGCCTGCAATAAAAATGCGGACCCTATTGCAAAAGCAAGTGTAAGTAGCTGTTTCATTCCTGTATTTTTATAAAATAATAATTGATATATGCATCACACCAGGCTATCCAGTTCCACCAGTAATTGCAGCAGCCTGCCCTTCTGTATGTCTTCTCCAAAAAATTTCATCGCCTGTGGTACAATATGATTTTCCATTGTGCTCATGCTGTTGCGGTTTTCCGGTTGCATGATATTGGGGAGATAGATGAACTGCAGCCAGCCGGTAAAATCCTGTTCGGTGGTAATGTGCTGTCCATTGTATTCGTTTACCCAGGCAGGCAGTTGCTTTTTCCACAAGCCCACCAGTTTCATTTCGTTTTTAATTGCGGTTACTTTATCTGTTATCTGATCCATGCCTGGGTAATTACTGCCGCATAAAACTACCTGCACACAAATGATTTTTAAACTGCTATAAAGAGAATGGCAGCAGGCAGTTATGTTAAGGTTGCTGTTACAGGCTGTATTTATGCAACGGTAACGGTGGCAGAGGCTATGGCGGAAATACGGAGAAAAGGTTGTATATTTTTGTTCTGCATAATGAAGCACCCTGCAACCATATCTTTTTTATTGCTGTTCTTTTTGCTGCCTGCTATTGCTGTTGCTCAATTAAGCGGCAAATACCGGGCACAAACATTCGGTACCCGCAATGGTTTATTTTCTTCCAAAGTATATGCGTTGGCACAAAGCAGCGACAGGAGGTTGTGGATAGGAACCGAACTGGGAGTGAGTATTTATAATGGTTATGATTTTATCAATTACCAGTATACCGGCGCCAGTGAATCGATCGGTCGTGTGCTCTGCATTACGCAGGATAGTACCGGTGCGGTATGGATCGGCGGTGACAAAGGTTTATTTTATTATCAACAGGGAATAATAAAAAGGGTGACTTTGGAAAGCAAAAAAGCAATCGCCGCAGAAGCCCTGCATACTGACGGCAATGGCAATTTGTGGGTGGGATGTATTGATGCCTTGTATAAAATACCTGCATCAATAACCAATAGCTTCAGCAGCAATAATTATAGTACTATTGCGCTCACTCCTTTTGCCGGTTTTACAAGAAGGGTGTTTTGCATCGCTTCTGATAAAAAGCAACAGATCTATATCGGTTCGCATGATGGGTTATTTAAAACCAATGCTGATGCCAGCCATTACGAATCGATATGGGCCAACCCCGACCCGGTAAATTTTGTGCATGCTGTTGCTGTAATTGCTCCCGACAGTATTTTCTGGAACTGCCTCAATCATCACCCTATGCAGCTGGTACAGGGCAAAATCAGCGGTTATTATACCGATGAATTCATTGGCAATACAGTTTTCAGTAGCGGGAGTGAAATATATGCTTTGACCACCAGCGGCATTGGTCTAATTAATAACAGTAAGGTACAGACGCTTTTTAATTTTGAAACGATTACCAATAATGCTTTTACTGCATTGAAGGATGCAGAAGGGAATTTCTGGATCGGTTCCTGGGAAGGCCTGCAAAAATTTCAAGCCAACAATTTCAGGCAGTACAGTTTGCAGCAATCGGAGCATAAGGAGGTATTTTCTTTTTGGGAAAGAAAGAATGGCGACCTGTTGTTTGGCGGCAACAGGGGTACTGTATTCATTAAAAACCAAGAAGCCATTATTCCCGAAAAAAATATACCGGCTGTATTTCCGCAATCAGAAGTAATGTGTATACACGAGGATGCTTCCGGTGGGCTTTGGTTTGGTAGTGGCTATGAAGGTATCAGCCGCTTTAAGGATAACCGGCTTACGCACTGGAAGGATACCGGGTTTTTAAAAGATAATAACTGCGAAGCCTTATTTGATGCCGGCAGCGATGGCCTGCTGGCCTGTACGGAACATGGTGTTACCCGTATCGATCCTTTACTGAATGATCCCCTTACGGCACATTACAATTTTGAAAAGAATTATACCCGCTATCCGGAATTATTCGGTTGCTATAAAGCTGCTGATGGAAAATATTTCTTTTATGGAAGCACCGGTTTATTTGTTTTAAAAAATAACTTACTCGTAGAAGATGCTGTGGCTGGGATGCCGGTGAAAAATCTTTATGTTACAAAAATTGCAGCGGATAAAAAAGGTAATGTGTGGATAGCAACATTGGGCAAAGGATTATTGCAATGTGTGTACCAGGATGGTCATTTTATTTTAAAGCAGCAGTATGATACAAAAAAAGGTGCTCCTTCTGATATTGCACTGACTGTTTTAACAGATAAGAATGATAATGTGTGGTGGGGAGATTATATGAGCATTTCGGTATTGCTGAATGCGGGTAGTACAGAGCAGCTTATCAGCTTTAATGAAAAAGACGGTTTATTATCCAGTTACTATCAAACATTAAAACTGGAGCAGCAAAGAAATGGCACTATCTGGGCGCTCACTTCGATGGGGATGGTATCGTTTCATCCCGACAGTATCAGTCAGAATACGATCGCCCCGGTGCTGGCACTTGACAGTATCACTATGACAGGATCTGACAGTAATTATACCGCTGCTGTTACGCCTGTTTTTGATCACAATCAAAATTCGCTACAGTTCTGCTTTACAGCCGTTTGCCTTACCGATGCTTCCAGGGTGCGCTATGCTTACCGTTTGATCGGTATGGACAGTAACTGGGTTTATACTTCCAGCCGCAGCATTAATTTTAATTTTTTACAGCCAGGTAAGTACAGCTTTGAAGTAAAAGCCTGTAATAACAATAACGTATGGACGAAAAACAGTCTACAATATAGTTTTACTATACTGCCGCCTTTCTGGAAAACCTGGTGGTTCCGGGTAATAATGATCGCAGCAGTGGCAGCGCTGGTCTTTATTTTGTTCAGGAGAAGATTAGCGGTTATAAAAAACAGGATCAGTACCAAACAGCAAATGGCCGAGCTGGAAGCAAAAGCGATCAGGGCGCAGATGAACCCGCATTTTATTTTTAACAGTTTAAATGCCATACAGGAGTTGATCATTACCCGCAATACAGAAGAGGGTTACCGGTATCTTTCCAGTTTTTCCAAACTGCTGCGGATGGTGTTGAATAATTCCGATAAAAACTTTATTCCTTTAAGCAATGAACTGGAAATGATAAAATTATACCTATCCCTCGAGTCGCTTCGTTTCCGTCAATCATTCAGTTACGAAATTCTGCTGGACGAGAATATTGAACCGGAAATTACACAAGTACCTTCTTTATTACTGCAGCCCTATGTTGAAAATGCCGTATGGCATGGGTTAAGGCATCATGACGGAGAAAAAAAACTATTGATCACCATTCACGAAAAGCAGCAACAACTGCAGATAGCAATCGATGATAATGGCGTAGGCCGCAAACGCTCGGAAACTATAAAAAGTCAAAAGCTGGGCGCAGAACAATTTGAATCAAAGGGTACAGCATTGGCGGAGCAACGTATTGCTGTTTTAAACAGCCAGTATCCCGGTATGGCAAAGATCACCATCGTAGATAAAACAGACGATGAAGGTAATGCCACCGGTACAAAAGTGCTGATCTATTTACCTGTTAACATAAAAAATTAAAGTATATGCTTAAGATATTAATTGTAGATGATGAAGCGGCTGCCGGCAATATTTTAAAAGTGCTGATAGAAAAACATATACCATTGCAAAAAGAGATACGCTGTTGTAATTCGCCCGAAGAAGCATTGCAATTGTTACCGCAATTCAAGCCCGGCCTTGTAATGCTGGATATTGAAATGCCCAGCATGAATGGTTTTGATTTTTTGAACAATGCTGCCAGTTGGGACTTTGATGTGATCTTTACTACTGCCTTTGATAAATATGCCATCAAGGCCATCCGCTTCAGTGCGCTGGATTATTTATTAAAGCCGGTGGACATTGTGGATCTGCAGAATGCCATCAACCGTCATATCATTAAAAAAGAGTTCCAGGGGAAACAACAACAGCAGCAGCTGGTAGATAATTTACTGAACAACCTGCAGCAAAAAAACACGGCCGATTTTAAACTGGCGATCTCTGTTAAGGAAGGCGTTTTTCTATTCGAAACAAAAGATATTATTTGCCTGGAAGGCATGAACAATTATACCCGCTTTTATTTTACCGACCAAAAACCATTACTGGTTGCTAAAACTTTAAAAGATTATGAAGAGATACTTACAGAGCACCGCTTCATCCGCATTCATAAATCTTTTTTGGTAAACATTCATCATGTAAAGCGAATGGATACCGATCACGTACTCTGGTTATCCAATGATGTGCAGGTGCCCGTATCCCGCAGGAAAAGAAACGAAGTGATGGAATTGTTCCAGTAAAATTGTATTACCGCTTTAATGCCTTTTCATATTTCCCGATCCAGTCTTCTACAGTCATTTTGGTGCACAGTTCGCCAATAAGTTCGTAAGGTATCTTTGAGAGATTTTTAAAACGTAAACAACTTTTACCCATATCCAGTTTACCGATGCCCAGTTTAGCATATTCATCCACAAACCATTTGCTCAGTTTGGGATCGCCATATATGCCCATGTGGTACACCGCTACAAAATTCTTTTGCGAAGCAATACCCATAAAGGGCAAAGGGTCGGAGGGGTTGCAATGATACCCTGCCGGGTAAATACTGTGCGGCACACTCCAGCCCATCATACCATATCCCATTCCTTCTTTAAATCCCTTCGGTAAATTCTTTTTAATGATCTTACGCAGCTTGTTCATCACCTCTTTTCGCTCTTCCGGCAATTCATCAATATAAGTATCTACAGTAGCAGCTTTGGATTGCATGATCGCTTTTTTAAAAATTCAAAATACGGAAAAATTCAGGCCAGGGTCCCATTTCGGATCTGTATTGTTTGGCCATCACCCGGGTTATCTGCGCAATATGTGTAAGATCATGCACCACCCACGTAGATAAAAGATTTCGCAATGTTACTTCGCCTAAAACAGGATGCATGCCTTTTTTATCCAGGTCTGTTTCGGTTAGTTGTAATGACTTGAACCAAATCATGTTCTTTTTTCTTTCTTCAGCAAATTCAGCCAGCAGCTGCTGTAATGATTTGCCTTTACTTAGTTCGTATTGTGCAAACCGGTCCCACTTGTCGAATGTTTTGCTGTTACCAAACTCCAGTATTCTTTTTGCCCTTGGTACCCAGTCGGTTTGTTCGCCATATATCAAATGCCCGATCACGTCGTAAGGCGAAAAGGTTTCCGGTCCTTCATTCTGCATCACCCAATCATCGCTTAAGCCTGCCAGTAAAGCTGTGCAAACCGCTGGTGTTCTTTCCAATATCTGTATTGCCTGTGCTGTAGTATATTTCATCAATGAAAACGTTTGTAATAAAAATGCTGTATATGCCCCGTGTCATCAATGCCATCATCGATAAAAGCATGCAGCGAATCCGTATTTACCAGTTCATATACAATTCGCTTAGGGAAATCATGCTGCGGGTTTTCAAAAATAAAACTATTGCCCTGCTGCTTCGTCATTTTAAAAGCAACAGGTTGTTTATTATTTTGATTTTCCACCGTTGAAGTATAAAAGATATCATCGCCCTGCCGGGTAAGGGCTACCCGTTCATTAATAATAGTATCGTTGTTGCGTATGATATAACCCCTGCTCTGCAAATGATCGTCATTTATTTTTTTCCATTCTTCGCAAAGCAGGCCACGCTTGGTTTTCATTCGCCAGGTACCTTCCAGCGCATACAATCTTTTAAAATCATTTCTGGTAGTTATATAAGCGCTCAATAAAAACATACCGGCAATGATAATAACCCCGTACTTCATTTCTTTTTCTTTTTAGAAGGTTTGGCAATTTTATTATACTCCAGTGCCAATGTCATCCAGTATTCCAGTTTCTTTTTTGTTTGCAGTGCAGCTATATCCACAAATACATATCCTTTCATGATCTTGCCGGTAAAATCCATTGGCTTACAACCTTCTTTTTCCATCACTTCTTCATATTTGGCAGGATCCAGTCTTACCATCAGTCTTTCCTGCTCCACACCCACACACATTTTATCATTCACCATAAAACATAATCCCCCAAACATGGCTTTCTCTTCCACGTTCTTATGGGTAAGAGCGATCATTTCTCTCACCCTGTCCGCTAATTTTTCATTGTAAGCCATAATTCACCTTATTGTGGTATGCTATGCAATGCCATCCTGTTACCTTCGGTATCAATAAATACAGCCATGTTTCCGTATTCAGGAGATATTTCTGTTTTAGGCACCATGATCTTTCCACCTGCTGCTTCTACTTTATCCAGTACGATCTGTACATCAGGATTGGCATTTAAATAGATCAACGGCCCGTCGGTCATCGATGGTTTATGAAAACCGCCACTGTCCACCAGCGCACCACCAATACCATTCATCATATCATCCAGCGGGAACATGCGCATTTTTATATTCGGCATTTCCATCGGTATCATGCTGATACCAAAAATTGTTTCATAAAATTTCTGAGCCCTGTTAATGTCTGTTGTCGGTATCTCGAACCAACTGATCGCATTGTTCATTCTTTTATTTTTTTGTTTTAAAATTATTGCGGCATGCCCTGTTGCTGCCATTGCACCAGTACATTGATCAAACTATCACTCAAAGGTGGTTTTTTATTTTTAAACGGCATAAAACCATTTGCTTCCTGCGGCAGTTTTACCCTCGCAATTACATCGGCAATACCTGCTTTCACCGTTTCATAATTGTTCAAAGGCTTTTTCCTGCCTTCCGGTGGAAAATGACAGGGTGTACATCTTGCCTGCATGATGGGCATCACATCTTTTTCAAATGATACCACTACCGGGGTTTTGCCGGCTTTTTTACTATTGCTGCAGTTTTGTAAAATAATAATACTGCAGATACCGGTGATGATAATGATGGCTTTTTTCATGGTTCATTTATTTATTTCGGGAATATCTGTTACATAATCTTTTAATGCTGCCTGCCCTTTAATATTTGCAGCGGTCCAGCGTAAATTAAATATGCCGCCGTACAATACGGTAACATCGGTAAATCCTTTACTGGAAAGATAATCAGCCGCTGCAAAAACATCGCGGTCTCCACCAAAGTGATACAACAATACCGGTTTGTTTTTATAAGGCTCCAGCAATGTGATATCTTTCTGCATATCTGCCCACGGTAGGTGTACTGCATTTTTTATTTTACCAATATTTCTCCAGTAATCCTTGTGTGTATTGTTGTATTCTTCATCCGTTCTTACATCTATAATAGTATATTTTTTTGCTGCATCTTCCTTAAGGAATTCCGTTGCTGCAATAATATTGATCCCTGCTACAGGCTGGTACAATATTTTTTTACAAGGCACTTCCACCTCATTCATTGCCACCCATCGGTCCATACCTTCAATTAGCACCTGTACATTTTTATACCCATTCTTTAAAAGCAAGGCAGCAGTTCGTGCCGCATCATCATCGTATACATCTACCAGTACAATATCTTTATTACGGGGTATCGCCGAAAGATCTTCTTTAAGTTTTTCGTAAGGAATATTGACTGAACCCCTGATAGTACCCAGCGCATTTTCTTTGGGTTGCAGTGCAATATGCCTGAACAAAGAATCCGATCGCACATCGAGTAAAAAAACGGCAGCAGCATTTTTATTTACTTTATCACACAGTTCCTTAGGCGAAATAAAGGAATACCCTGTCCTGTTTTCGTAAAGTTCCTTATACTCTTTGCGGCTTGTCTCCGAAAAATATAAGAGGCTGGTCAATCCACCATTCACATTCATTACATTGCTGAAGCCACTGTCAGCAAGCATCTTACTCGCCCTGCGGCTGCGCTGGCTGTGCGAACAATATACAAACACAGGTTTGCCTTTGTACTGCTGTAATTCATCCAGTCTTTTTCCTAACTCGTTCACGGGAATATTCACAGCGCCTTTCAGGCGACCGATATTGGCACCGGCAAACTGTGATGTATCTTCATATTCCCCTTTACTCCTTACATCCAGCAGCACATAATCTTTTGTTGATTGTAATGTTTTGTACAGCATTCGCGGATCCACTGTTTTATACAATACATCATCATTTTTATATTGCGCCTTGGTTGCAATTGCAATCTGCAGCAGGATCATTAAAAGATATTTCGTTTTCATGACCGCCGCTTTTAATTGATATCCTTTCCTTCTTTCAGCTTGGCTATCTGGCCCTGCAATGTTGTTTTGGCCGCATCGTTAGGCGCCTGCGCCATAGCCTTTTCTGCATATTTAATGGCATTCTTAAAATCTCCTTTGGCAGAATAACCGCTCATCAGTCCATTGTTCACACCAAATATATCACCGTATCTTTTTTGCGAAGCAATGAATACTTCCATCGCTTTATCGTTGCGTTTTTGTGTGATCAGTATCTTTCCATAAGCGGTATATTGATTGGCTGTAGCGATCAGCAATGCTTCATTCATAGTGGAATCCGCTTCGGGAATGCGGTTTAGTTTTTCATAAGCCGTGGCAAGATTGCGTAAAGTGATATAGGTTTTTTGTCCGCCTAATCCATTGATCGCTCTTTTACTCCATTCCAGTGCTTCATCAAGGTTGATATTTTTCGTGAAGCAATACTGTGCGGCGGTTAAGATCAGTGAAGGATTAAAACCATACCGGCTTGTTAATTGTTCCCGCAGCCTTGCCAGTACTATATTATCAACATCCACTTCCACTTTGAATGGCACGGATACTTTTTCCCATTGCATGGCTATCACACAATATTTTTCCTTGTGTTCTATAAATTCATATTTCAAATATTCCACGCTTTTATCCAATGTAACGGGTTTTACATTTACCCGCAGCACATCATATTTTTCATCATAATAAAAACTGCCCCATGCATCACTCTGGCTGGAGAATACCAGCGTAACATTATCGGCACCCATTGCCATGAATAAACCATACGTACCGGCTTTAAGCGGCTTGCCTTCAATTTTTACATCATGCTCAAAAGTAATAGTGGTGTTTTCATTGGCACCCGCACGCCAGGGCGATACATTGGTATTGGTAATAAAATTCTGTGTACTGAAACCGTAGGTAACCACGTTACCATCGCCCCAAATTTTTCCTTCCCTTTTATTTACATCAGGCCGGCTGTATTTGATGGTAATAGAAGTAATGCCCACTTCTTCAGAAATAGTGGCTCGGGGATTTCCACCGGCTGGTGGCAGATCGAGTTGTGCAAAAGATTGGCAGCAGGTAAATACTGCTGCTGCAAGCAAGGTTATGATTTTCATTTTCTTTATTTTAAAATACAACAGAATGGTTTATTGATTCTTTACCAGTAAGCATCCTGCAATATCTTCCACAATCCATCTTCACGCACAAATACCAGTGTAAAATTCACTTTATGTTCTTTACCGGTCTTATCTGTAATCACTGATACTCCTTTTTGCCAGATCTGTTCACCAACCTTTTCTGTTTTTTCGTTACTGAGCTTCCATGTACCACCCAATGCGATCAAACTTTTCCAGTAATCGGTTATAGCAATCCTTCCATTGATGCTGGTATTATTGCTCACTATTTTTCCATTGACCGAATAATAAGATGCCAGCATTCTGTATTGTCCTTTGTTATACGCATTTTCCATACTACGTAAAATGGAATCGATCATCACAGTCGGGTTGTTTATTTTTCTCCGGTATTCCAGGTCAAAACTTGTTACCCATGTTTTACCATTATCACTGCTGGTTTCGCCATGCTGCCTCACTTTATCCGGGCTTAAATTATAAAAAGTCATTTTCTGTATCTGCCACAATGTATCATTTACTTTTTCATTCGCTGTTTGTACGATCATTTTTCCATCTTCGTAATGACCATTAAAATATTGGGTGATGCTGCCGGTATTATCCACCCAGTACTGCTGCCATCTTTTTTGTGCAGCATTATACATGTTGTAACTCTTTCCGGCATAACGCAATCCATTCTGCATACCGGTGCTCGTCCATTCTTCCAGTATCGTGCAACTATCCAGCATCAGGCTGATCTTACTATCTCCGCCCTTTTTCCCATTGGGTGCAAAAGCTTCCCATTCTCCTATCCAGAAATCAAACTGCCGGTACTCCGGTTTACTGCAGGGTAATTGGTTATTTTGAGCATCAGCGATGGAAAATAAAATGCAGCCAATAAATAAAGCAATCAGTTTTTGCATGTTAGTTTTTTTATACAGGACATGAATGCTGTAAAAAATGCTGGCTTGCTCATCCTTTTATACTTCCGTCCGTCATTCCTTTATTTAGTGACCACGTTCACCATTTTTTCATACATACTGTCATTGGGCTCCCATAATTCCACCCGGTTGCCATCACCATCCAGTATATGAATGAACTTACCATATTCATAAATTTCCATCTGGTCTACAATGGTCACACCTGCTTCTCTTAATTGTTTTACCAGCGCTTCCAGGTCATCCACACGATAATTGATCATGTATTGCTGCGCAGCATCGCCAAAGTAATCGGTATCTTTTTCAAAAGGGCTCCAGGCGGAGTAACCTTTCTTTGTTGCATCATCCTTGTGCCGCCATTCAAAGCTGCTGCCGTATTGATCCATCGCAATGCCCAAACGCTTTGCATACCATTCCATTTGCGCCGCAGGGTTTTCGCATTTAAAGAACACGCCACCTATCGAAGTAACTCTTTCCATTTTTTGCAAATCAAATTAGGCAACTTAAATGGCTTTTGCAATAAAAATTTTATGTGCGGCGATGCGTCCTTTATTTTTTTCCATAAATATTTATTTTCGTTCCATTGACATTTCATTAACAGTTAGCCTGTGTAATCGGGTTTGCTTTTTCATCCTACAGCAAATTCAACTGTTATGTTTATCACATCCTTTTTTAAAGATGCCCGCTATTTCCAGGTATTATTCCAGTGCAGCTTTTTATCGTACGGAATTTTTTACCTGGGCTGGAATGCAGAATGGGCTTTATACTTTACTTATCTAAGTGTAAGTATTGTTACCCAGCTTTGTGCCGAAATAATATTGAGCAGGATCAAGAGCAAAAGCCTGCCCTCCACAGTAAAGATCAAAAACGGCATTCCTTCAGCGATCATTTCTTCGATGGGGCTTTGCCTTTTATTAAAGACCAATAGTTTGCCTGTTGCAGCACTGGCTGCATTTATTTCCATTGCATCCAAGTATATTATCCGTATCAGAGGCAAACATATTTTTAATCCTTCTGCATTGGGTATTGTTGCGGCTGTATTACTTACCGGTAAAGCATGGATCAGCCCCGGCCAGTGGGGTAGCAATGCCGTACTCTTTTTTGCAGTGATATGCCTCGGTTTTATTGTAACTACACGGGTGCAAAAACTGGATACCAGTCTTGCCTTCCTGCTTACATTTGGCGGATTACTTTTTATACGGCAGATAGTATACCTGGGATGGCCGTTGGATTTTTTTGTGCAAAGCATCAGCACCGGCAGCCTGTTGCTGTTCTCCTTCTTTATGATCACCGATCCTAAAACCACACCCAACCACAAAGTTGCAAGAATAATATGGAGCATGCTGGTAGCCGCCGTAGCATTTTACCTGGCCACATTTAAATTCATTTCCACTGCGCCGGTCTGGGTACTGGTGTATATGCAGCCATTGGTTCCGTTGTTCGACTGGTTATTCAAAGCAAAACAATTCAGCTGGAAGTCCACTGCTTCCTTCACCGAAAAAGAAACAAAATACCTTGACACAGTTTATAAAAATCTCTCCATTTAAAAATTAAAACTTTATGAAAAAGAAACTTTTGATCATTGGCGCAGTGATCGCTGCGGCGCCAATGGTAATGTCCTTCTGTGGCTTTTATGTAAGCAAAGCAGACGGCACTTTAAAGAACAAGACCAGCCAGGTGATACTGGTAAGGGATGGCAACAGGAATGTGATCACCATGTACAATGATTTTAAAGGTGATACCAAAGATTTTGCCATGGTGGTACCGGTACCGGTTGTACTAAGAAAGGAAGATGTGAAAGTGGTGGACCAATCTATCTTTCAACGGCTGAACGATTACAGTTCGCCCAGGCTGGTGGAATACTGGGACCAGAACCCTTGCTATGGCTATAAAGAAGATGACAAAATGATGCCGATGGCCAACAAGGCTTTAAGCGAAACAGTGGTAACAGGCTACGGCGCCATCAAAAGAAAAGATGCAGTAAAAATAGAAGCGCAATACATCGTGGGTGAATATGATATCCTGATATTAAGCGCTAAAGAAAGCAGTGGTTTAAAAGACTGGTTGAACGATAATGGTTATAAAATTCCTGCCAATGCAGAAGAAGTGCTGGATCCTTATATCAAAAGCAACCTGAAATTTTTTGTGGTAAAAGTGAATGAAAAAGAAAAAGCAAAGCTGAACAATAATTTCCTGCGGCCGATACAGAATCAGTTTCAACTCTCCCAAGTTCATGTTGCCGATACGATTGGGTATGGCCAACAGCGATGGCGACCAGGACCTGGTGGTGTATGCCTTTACCCGCAAGGGAAGGATTGAATGCACCAATTACCGCAATGTAAATATTGCTACGGATAAAAATGTTCCACTGTTTGTACAGAAAAATTTTGGTGCCTTCTATAATAATCTATTCAATCATCAATGGAATAATGAAGATAAGAGCGTGGCATTTTTAGAATACGCATGGGATGTAAGTCCGCAGAATTTTTATCACTGCGACCCCTGCATTGCCACAGCACCCAGCCAGCAGGACCTGGTACAAAGCGGTGTATGGTGGCTGAACGGCAAGGACTGGAGCGATTACAGCGATGTAGACAATGATGAACAGGATAATGTCAGCAAGAATGTGCATTTTACAAGATTGCATTTCCGGTATAACAGGCGTTCGTTTGCGCAGGACCTGATGTTCCAGGTCACTCCCAATACCGAAACCTTCCAGGCAAGGTATATCATCACGCATCCTGCCACCGGCGACCTGAGTTGTGATGCCGGAAAAAAATACCTGCAGGACCTGAAGCAGAGAAGAAAAAAAGAATTGCAGGAATTAACTGCATTGACCGGCACCAATATGAATAACTGGCAGGATGATGCCACTGCATCAAACGAAGAAACTTCCGATAAAGAAGCGCAATATGCAACGCTGATACCACAGATCAAAAGCGAAACCGACCGGGATAAATCTTTACCCGCCGGCATGATATTGATCAGCGCTGTATTATTGGGCGGCGCCGGGATAATGAGGTGGAAAGGGATCGTATAAAATAATTACCGTTAGTTGGCTATACAGTTTGGTTTCAAAGCACTTCCGTTTCTACGGGGGTGCTTTTGTTTTCCCGCAGATAGCGCAAAGTACGCAGATGAGTTTATCGATATTCATATAGCTTTAATATCAAAAAGTGAATTTCCTTAATTATTCTCTGCGCCTTCCGCGTAATCTGCGGGCCCAAAAAAAGAAGCCCCGCCTAAAAAAGCGGAGCCCTTGCTATTCATATTCACCCAAATTACTAGTTTCCTCCACCGCCACCACCACGGTTGCCTCTCTGCGGCCTCATAGACGGTTCAATTTCATCTTTCCAGGTTTTCATTTGTGCTTCAGTCAGCACAGCTTTTAATTTAGTATCCCTTTCTTCGGTCAGCTTTTGCCTTGCAGCCATCATAGCATCCCTGTCCATCTGTCCGCCACCCGCTCTTAATTCTTCCATTTTTTTATCCTGGTCTTTATAGAAAGTCAAAAAGATGTCGTCTGCCTGTTTCAGTTTAGCAGCATCCAGTTTAAAGGCGCTGTCTAATTTGTCATGAACAACTTTTACTCTTTCTTCGGGTGTTCTGCGTTGAAAATTTCCACCACCCTGTGCATTGGCTACAGTTACACTGAAGAAAGCTGCAACCGCTGCTGCTAAGATTTGTTTTTTCATTGTGTTTTTATTTATTTTTTGTGTGAATAAAAAATGTTTACTTTTTGTCGTCCTTCTTTTCTTCCGGCTTTTTCTTTCGGCTCCACATTTTATAAAATGAAGTATCGAATTTTATCAGTTGATCCTGCCTGCATATCTTCCTGATATTGGCAAAATGATTCAGCAGGCGTGCTTCCATTTGTTTTTGTTTATCGCCCGATGCAATGGCCATTTGTTCAATAGCAGAGTCACTGAAAGATTGTGCGCCCAGTTCTTTGAACTGTTGTTCTTTTACATTTCTTAAAGAATCATAATCCGGCCTGGACCTTTCTTTAAATTGTTTACTTAAAGTATCATATTGCTGCAACTGCACGGTATCAAAACCAATTTCACCCTTCAAAAAATTCCGCATCATCGCTGTCCGGTCATTATTATTGCGTGGAGGCTTGGGCTTACTATCATGCCTGCCGTCTTTCAAAAAAATAAAAAGCATCACGATATTAGTAACCAGCAATATGCCGATTATTAAAAGGTATAGTTTACTTTTTGTTTGTGTACTCATTTATGGTTGTTCAATATTTTCAATATCGTTTAATACGGTTGCAGAACTGCTGTATTCATCCAGCGATGCATAGCTTTCGTCGGATGCCGCGGTTACAGTGCCTGATGGATAATTATATGTAGCCACCATCGCATTCACTGCTATCACAAAACAAAGCCCTGCCAATGCCACTGCCGGCCTGCTGATGAATTTTAATGTTCTGTCCCAGGCAGTATCTTTTTCCCGCTGCATCTTTGCATTGATCCTCGTAAGCAGGTAAGGCTTTGCACTTGCCCTGCCGGCACCATCAAGGCTGTTCATCGCCTCTTCGGTTAACCTGTTGATATCCTCTTGCTTCATAGTATTAAAAATTATTTTTAGTATAGTACGTTTCCAATATTTTTCGCAGGTTGCCTTTTGCCCTCGCTATCAGCGATTCCACGGCTGTTAAGGAAAGGTTCATAATAGCTGCAATATCCTGGTGCTTCTGCGATTCTAATTTATGCAATGTAAAAGCAATGCGCTGGTTATCGGGCAACTGCTGCATGGCTTTAAACAATTCCGCCGCCCTTTCCCTGTTCTCCATCAACACACCGGGATGATTGAATTCTTCCGGGTGTATCTCCTCTTCACTCGCACTGCCAAATAAACTCTGTACAAATGCAAACCGCTTCTTCCGCTTTTTCTTTTTTAAATGATCCAGCGATTTGGATACCACGATGCGGTATAACCAGGTTGAAAATTTTGACTCCCCTTTAAAAGAACTCACCGATTGGTATACCTGTATAAAAACATCCTGGGTAATATCATCGGCATCATCTTCGTGCTGCACAATACTTAGTGCCGTATTATAAACCATATCCTGCCACTCATCCACCAGCTTCTTAAAAGCCTGCCCGTCACCCTGCTGCAGTTGTGCGATTAATTCCGGTTGGTTCAAAACAATTCATTTTTATATCCGCTCTAAAGTTACTTAAAAGTTGCCGCCGGGAGGGCCACCTGGTCCACCAAATCCACCGCCACCACCATTGCGTCCACCGCCAAATCCGCCGCCGCCCTGCCTTGTGGCCGCTACACCAAAATTCTTCAGTTTGTAGGTAAAGGTCAGCATAAAGTATTGTTGTAATACCTGTGTTTGCGTATCAATTGTTTGAGGACCATTTACTGTTCTTGATATACTTTGATTTTGTTTCAACAGGTCGAATACTGACAATTTAATTTCACCCGCCTGTTTCTTCAATATCTTTTTACCTATCGCAGCATTCCATAACCAGAAACTCTGGTTAAGGCCACCGGATAAACCGGTGTATGAATTTCCTGTAACATCATTTTGTATGAACCAGCCTTTCTTACTTAACAGGTTAACCTGTGCGCCTGCCACCTGGTTAACATAGTTGTTGGTGGAATTGGTATTGCTGCCGCTTGTTTTTGAATTATTAAAATTAGCGCTGTACGATATATTGAAATCCACAAATTCGCTGATGTTGCTCGCAAATACCACTCCTGTATTATAGGTATATGTATTAGTGGTGGTTGCAAGATAATTTACCAGGCCTGGTGTTTTGCCATAGCTGAATCCTGCATTAACATTCAGGGTTGTTTTAATGAATTTCAATGGCATGCTATAGGTAAAGAATGTACGCAGGCTCTTATAACCATCCAGGTTCACCGGCTTGGTATACTGACCGTGCGCCGGCAGTTTTGTATTTTGAATTACAGTATCAGTATTGGGGATATAGATAGCGTTGGCTATATAATCGTTGGCTGTCTGCAATAATATATTCGCAAAAAAACTGGTGCTTGTTTTTGAATTGGTATAAGAATAACGGCCTGTTAAAAAGTGCGTATAAGATTGTTTCAGATCAGGATTACCACTGCTGATGTTCAATGAATCGCTTGGGTTTACCACATCCTGCAATTGATTTATCGAAGGGAAGTTAACAGAAGCCCTGTAGAACACCCTGATGTTACTAACATTAGACAATTTTTTACGCCACATTAAATTGGGCAGAATATTACTGAACGTTTGATTAACTGTTGAAACAGTAGGGAAGGTGCGCTGGCTTTCCAGTTTAGAAGCCTGGAAATTCACACCAAAAGAAAGTTGTTCATCCCTGCTTCTTCCCAGCCTGTAATTAACACCTACATTATTTGTTGTGATCGTGTTATCAAAACGGTTAGATTTTGATGTATCGAACAAACTGTACACTTTACCATCGTACCTGAAAACCTGCTGATCTGCTTTATTCTTTTGAACAGATGGGGTGTAATCAATTTGCAACTGTCCTTTTTTACCTATCGGTTCCGTATATGCGACATTTCCGCCAATGGTGGTTCCGGTAGTGCTGTTATCGGAATAGTTATTGGTGGCAGAACTGGTAGCCGATCCCTGTTTGTAAATAAGGTAGTTGATATCATTGATACCAGTGCCGTCATTTTTTGTCCAGGCGGTATTAAACCCAAACGAAATAGTGCGTCCTCTCTTTGCAAAAGAGTGACGGAATAAAATATTGTTCCTTAAGTTATAGCCGTTTTTATCAGCGCTGTTGAAGCCATTGGATGAGTTGGTGGAATCATTCAGGTTATAAAAACTTTGTGTATTGCTGTAAGAAGAAGAATTGTTCTTCTGGAAGCTAAGACTGGGTATAATGAATAATGAATTCGCCGAATCTATCTTGTACTCCAAACGCAGATTGATGCGGTTGTTGGTATTGGTAGACCTGGAGTTACTGTTTTGAATAGTATGCAATATGCTGTCGCCCGTTACGGTAGCCGAATTACTGATGCTGGAATTAGTGTTCGTACTGTTATTGAAAAAATAGCTGCCGGTTAAGGTCAATTTTTTATTGTAAACATTACTAAAGTTCAGTCCGAAAGAATTTGTTTTACTGATACCGCTCGACTGGCCTACATTGAAATTATCCTGGCCGCCAAAGCCGCCACCACCGCCGCCGCCTCTTCCGCCACCACCACCGCCGCGGCCGCCACCAAAACCACCACCGCCACCACCACTGGTCACACCCAGCAGGTCCTGCGTAGAAAAGTTCTGCAGGTTGATATTATTAAAGTTGCCCACCAGCGAAAGGCGCCTGTCGCCTTTAAAAAAGCTCACGTTACCACCCGCCTGGTAACGGCTGTCGGTACCGGCACCGGCATAAATACGCCCGAACTGGCCATTCCGTATCCCCGATTTCGTGACGATATTGACCGTTTTTATGGAGTTCCCGTCGTCAAATCCCGTCAACTGCGCCTGGTCGCTCAGCCTGTCAAATACCTGTATCTTATCGATCACTTCGGCAGGCAGGTTCTTTAAAGCTGCCGTAGCATCATCACCAAAAAAGTCGCGGCCATCCACGGTCACTTTTTTCACCTGTTCGCCCATAGCGGTAACGGTACCATCCTTTGCAACGGTAAGGCCCGGCAGTTTTTTGATCATATCCTCAGCCGTAGCATCGGGATTTACCTTGAACTGGCTGGCGCTGAACTCAGAAGTATCGCCTTTTTGCTTTACCGGCGGCGCCTTGCTCACAATCACCACCCCTTCCAGTTCAGTAGCCAGTTTGGTTACCGTAAAAGGGATAGGCGTTTTATTGCTGGCCTGCAGGTTGATCTTCTGTTCTATTTTTTCGTACCCGCTGGAGGCGATCTTTACTACATAATTGCCTGGTTCTAAGCTGGTAAACTCAAAATTTCCTTTAGTATCTGTTACTACCGTCTTTTTTTGGGAACTGTCTTTCTGAAGGGTAAGTTCAATTACGGCGCCTGCAATGGGGCTGTTATCTGCTTTATCTGCCAGTTTACCTTTCAGGCTCACACCCTGGCTGTAGGCACTCATGGAAAGGAGCCCTAAAACCAGCGCTACCAATACTCTTGTTACTTTAGATTTCGTTTGCATATTACTTTAGACGACACGGCAGGAAAAAACTGTCGCGGCGATTTGTTTTATTTTACCGCTACAAATGGCAGGCCTGTTTTAAAAACAAAGGGAGAAGCTACAAGGGAATAGCCGCAAGGGGAGCAGCGGCAAGGCGAGAAACTACCAGGGAATAGCCGCAAGGGGAGAAGCCACAAGGGGAGCTGCAAGGGATATAACCTGTCAAAATTATTTTTGCTTATCCCTTGAAGCTTCTCCCCTCTTTCCCTTGAGACTATTCCCCTCCTCCCTTGCTTTTTGCATTTTTACAGTTAACTTGCAGCCCTAAAATTTTGTAAGTATGGAGTATAATAAATTAGCTTCCGTAACCGGGCTAAGTGGCTTGTTCGAACTGGTATCTTCAAAAGCAGATGGTGCAGTAGTACGTTCCTTAGAAGATAATACCACCAAATTTGTAAGCAGCCGCATTCACAATTTTTCGCACCTGGAAAGTATTGAAGTGTTTACAGTAAAGGATAATGTTAACCTGTCGGAAATATTCCTGGCCATGAAAGCCAGCACAGAAAAACTGCCGGATGCAGGTGATGCTAAAAAGGTAAAAGCCTATTTCGAAAAAGTATATCCCGATATGGATTTCAGCAGGGTATACGCCAGCGACATGAAAAAAATGGTAAAATGGTTTGAAGCACTGGTAAAAAATAACGTAGAAATAAAACTGAGCGAATTACCGGCAGAAGAAACAGAAGCTGCTGTTGCCAAAGCAAAACCAACCGAACAAAAAGCGGCCGCAGTAAAAAATGCACCTGCTAAAAAAATCAATGCGCCGCGTAAAATGGCGTAACACGAATTAGGCGAATTGCACTAATTACACGAATTAGAAAATACAAAATCCTGTTGTGATTTTAAAGCCACAACAGGATTTTAAGATACCCCAACTCACGACTCACGTCTCACCACTCACGATTCACAACTCACGCTCATGTACACCGCCGATATTAAAAAACTACCCCGTCATTTTGTTCCTGCAAATTTTACTGTTACCGACTGGAGCAGCCTGGAACCTTTTTTTAAGAACCTGCTGGACAGGAATATCGACAGCAGGGCCGACCTGGAGCAATGGCTTAAAGACCAGAGCGAGCTGGAAGCAATGGTAAATGAAGATGCCTGCTGGCGGCAGATACGCATGACCTGTGATACGGAGAATAAAGCGCTGGAAGAAGCTTTTAATTTCTTCTTCATGGAAATTCAACCGAAGATCCAGCCTTATGCAGATGCGCTGAATAAAAAACTGGTGGCACATCCGTTGACAAGCGAACTGGATGCAGCAAAATATTTTACTTACCTGCGCAGTGTAAAAAAGAGCATTGAATTATTTAAAGAAGAAAATATTCCATTGCAGGCCGAACTGGCCGTGCTGCAACAGCAATATGGTGTAACCACCGGTAAAATGACGGTGACAGTTGACGGTAAGGAGTACACGCTGCAGCAGGCTGCTAAATTTTTAGAAAGCCACGACAGGAGTAAACGTGAAGAAGTGTACCGTAAGATACAGGACAGAAGATTGCAGGATACGGCAACATTGAATGACCTATACAACCAATTGATCGCAAAAAGAAACCAGGAAGCGTTGAATGCGGGTTTTGCAAATTACCGCGACTTCCGCTTTAAAGAACTGGGCCGCTTTGATTATACCAAGGAAGATTGTTACCAGTTTCATGATGCGGTAAAGCAGCATGTATTACCACTGGTAAACATCATTTACCAAAAGAAAAAAGCAAAGTTGGGCCTCGATACTTTAAGGCCCTGGGATATAGATGCAGAACCGCAAGGCACACAACCCCTGCATCCTTTTAAAACAAGTGAGGAACTGATCAGCAAATCCATTGAATGTTTTAACAGGCTGCGCCCCTTTTTTGGCGACTGCCTTAAAAAAATGCAGGAACTGCAACACCTGGACCTGGAAAGCCGTAAAGGCAAGGCGCCCGGGGGATATAATTGCCCATTAGCGGAAAGCGGCGCCCCGTTCATCTTTATGAATGCCGCCGGGCAAATGCACGATGTAACCACGATGGTGCACGAAGGTGGTCATGCCATTCACTCCTTCCTGGCGCACCCGCTGGAGCTGAGCGGTTTTAAAGAATACCCGATGGAAATTGCAGAAGTGGCCAGCATGAGCATGGAACTGTTCAGCATGGATGAGTGGACCACGTTTTTTGATAATGACGCCGACCTGCAAAGGGCAAAAGAACACCAGTTGGAAAGGGTGATCACTATATTTCCGTGGATCGCCATCATCGATAAATTTCAGCACTGGGTATATGAAAATCCCACACATACCAACGAACAACGCACCGCAAAATGGAATGAGATATTAAAAGAGTTCCAGGATGATGTGATCGATTACAGCGGGCTGGAAGCTTACCGCAGCAACGCATGGCAGCGCCAGCTGCATTTATTTGAAGTGCCTTTTTATTATATCGAATACGGCATTGCTCAATTAGGCGCTATCGGCATGTGGATGCAGTACAAACAAGATCCTGCACAGGCATTGGATAATTACTGCAACGCATTAAGCCTGGGCGGCACTAAAACCTTACCACAGCTTTTTGAAACAGCAGGTTTAAAATTCGATTTCAGTCCTGATAAAATAAAAGTGCTGATGGAATTTGTAAAAGCAGAAATGGATAAAATAGCCTGATCAGTTTTTGGCAGGCATATTTTTTTGAGAAAAGCTTTTACGTATCCATTTGTTGACCGGCTCTTCGTATAATGTGTAGATAGCAAGTGCTATTCCCTGCGTAAGTATAAAAACCACTATCACATACAGGTTATGATGACCTTGAAAATAAGGCGCTATAAAAGGTGTGGCAACTGCTTCTATCACCATGGTATGTACCAGGTAAAAAGCATAGGAAGTACGCCCCAGCAAACCCATCCACTTTAAGGAAAGGAATTTTGCTAAAAAACTTTTTTCGCATATCAATCCATAATATAATATCGCAACAGGTATGGGCAGTATAAAATTATTGACGAGGTAAAATTCAGTTGCCTGTTTCGGATCATTCATATTATTGCTGATAAAAAACACAGCGGTGGTCATTAAAATGCCCGTAGTTCCCAGTAAAGTATACTTCATCCCGCTTAAAGCAACACTGCCTTTCTTTTCTTTTTTCAATACACACAGCGCTAAAAAGATACCGCAAAAGAATTCAAAAAAATGTCCGAAGAAAGTAACCGAAAATACAAACTGGTAAGTATGTAAAAAACTCGTGGGCAATGTGGAAATGAATAGTGCAATTGCCAGCATTACAAAACCGCCCAGTAGTGCAGCAAAAAAATTAAAGCGTTTTATCACCCACATAATAAGTGGCGCCAGCAGGTAAAAACACTCTTCCACGGTAATGGACCAGCTGGGTTGTATGGCCCTGTCGGCAAGGTTCCTGAAAAAAGCGTGCGTTAATGTATAATTCTTAAAAAGAAATAAGGGCCTGAAATCGTGGCGCAGCAGTATGGCAATCGTTACCAGTAAAAAATAAACAGGATAAATGCGTGCAAAGCGATTGACGAAATATTGGCGCAGTTTCCATTGCTGCACTTTTTCATTTTCGTAGTACAGGTAAAAAATAAGAAAGCCGCTCAACACAAAAAACAATGCCATCACGTCAATCACCACTGTGCGGCCCAGGTAAAAAGGAAGATGCACAAAAAAAACCGCCGCAGCCCCCATTGCCCGTATACCCGTAAGCGGCGGGTAACGTTCGTTGCCAATTTTTATAGAAGAAAGAAAGCCCATTTAAAAAGAATAAGAGTCAATGAAATTACTGCTTTTACAATAAAAGGGATGGGGGCTGATAAATCAACCGCCATCCCTTTACAAACCACTTGTGTTATTACTTAGTTTTTAAGAATGGTCTTACTGAACTTTTCGTTCTCGTATTGTACTTCAATTACATAAGTGCCTTTAGGCAGGTTCGCAACATCTTTTAAAACCACTACGTTACTGCCTGTTTCAATCGCTACTTTCTTTACTGAAAGTTCTGCACCCGTTACTGATAATATCTTAAACAGTGCTGTAACCTGTTTGGTACTCTTGATAAATACTTTTACATCGCTTACAAACGGATTGGGGTATACGCTGATATTATCAGCACTAAAGGCCCCATTCAGCTTCACCAACACTATTTTTGAATAGCTTGATTTATCGTTGATGTCGATCACTTTCAAACGGTAGTATACAATGTTTGCACCCGGTGTTAAATTATCGGTATAATTATAAGTATGCGTTACTGATGAAGTACCATTACCTTTTACAGTGCCGATAGTGGTAAAATGTACCCCATCTTCACTTCTCTCCACTTCAAAGCGGTCGTTGTTCAATTCCGATTCTGTGACCCATGTAAGCAATGAACTGTTATTATTCAGTGTTGCATTGAACGATACCATTTTCACTGCCAGTGGCGAACCCACAGGGCCTATCACAGCTGTACTCATATCTGTAAAAAGGTCTCCTGCAACCGAGTAGGCATAAGAGGTAGCTGTATTGCTTACACTACCCGGTATTACCTGTGCTATGGCTTTGAACTTAACCGTATAAGTTTGGCCCACTGCCATAATACCGCCTAAACTATTGGTGGCCCCGGTACCTAAATAGAATTTTACATATTCTCTTCCGGCAGCTGTTACCGCTTTAAAAGATTTATCGAGCAGGTCAACCGCATCGGTCTGTATACCCAATGTGGCGCCGATGGCATTCACCACCTGCATGGAATTAGCAACATACGATACATTCAGTGGCAATGAATCCACCACGTATACATTGTGCGCTTCACCAGGTCCCACATTCGTTCCCGTTAGTGTATAAGTAAGTATTTCGTTCGATTCCAGCACGCCGCTGTTATTGGCATCACTCACCGTTTTATTGATCGTTACCAGCGGATCTTTTACCCTTAATGTAAATGCGAAATAGCTGGGAAAATATTGATCGGCTTCTGTACCAAACGTAAGTGTTACGGAATTGGCATTAGGCGATATACCATAACCGGTTCCAACATTTACCTGGTCAATATCAATACCCATCTGGTTGGAATAGCTGGGATTTTTGGTAGTAACATAAGCGCCGTTATTGCTGATGCTTCCGTTCCAGAAATTAGTACCCAGGTTGGCTGCATTCGATACCACTACATTATTCACTTTCACAAAATCACCATCAGGGTTCGAATTGGTAGCTCCCAGGTTACCATCACCTTCCCAACCCATTACACTCATTACTGCATCGCCTGCAGAAAGTGAGTTATTAGGAACATTCAGATCGTTCAAAGTAACAGAAACAGATGCAGGACCACTGCTGGCTGTGAACACCTGGTAGTAACCATGATAGATGCGCACACTGTTCAGCGCTGATGCAGGGTTTTCGTAAGCCACTACAATGCTCCATCCGGCAAACCTTCCGCCATTGGAAGTAGAGCCCGGAGTGGCAGGTACATCGGCTACTGTAAAAGTGCCGGCGCCATTAGACTGTACAAAAGCTGTGATATCTGAATAAGCCTGGTATACTGTTTCGGAAGTACCGGCGATCGCAAACTGGTCTACACTGGTTGCTGCGGCCAATACATTGGAATAACCCCCTGTACCTTTCCTGATCTTTACTTTACGCAAAGTATCCGGTACACTTGTAATTGCCGAGTTAAGGATACGGCCGCCCCAATACAACCTGGCATATTTAATAGTGTTGGTACCTGCAGGCAGAATAAGATCTGCAGATGTAGAGTTCTTTGTACTGGATACACCGTCGATATCAGCAAACTGCATGTTATCGTCATCGTTACCATACTGCGTGTAGCCCACACCGCCTTGTCCGTTTAAAGGATCGGATATTTCATTCATCCGGCTGGTACGTACAACTCCGGAACTGTTTACAATATGCATACTGGTGTTACCCAATACAGCAGTACCGCCTTTAAGGTTGGCAGAATAAACCTGTGTGTAACTGTTGATGGAATTTTGTGCCTGTAAATTCATTGGCATTTGTGCAAGCAATGATACAAGCAGAGCTAGCGCTCCGAGCGTAAAATTTTTAGACATTTTCTTGTGTTTTAGGTGTGCAAAAAATTAAACACAGGAATAGAGGAATCAGGTAATTTTTACCAGGATACTGATAGTGCGTTATTTCTTAAATTGGGAGGTGGTATTTATAGCACAGGAAAATGGGTCGGACAAAAGGGTGCTTGGTTTCAGGATTCAAAGATAGTAATTTTACTGTTAAATGCAAATAAAAACTCATCTTTTTTTAAGATGAGTTTTTTATAAAGCGCATTTTCGGGCAGGCATTTACGGCATGCCATATGCGCTAAGTCGTTTAAAGTCAGCACCGATCAATGTATCAACACCGATCTTTTATTACCTCGCCAGGCCCAGGAATTGCTGGTTCACTTTTTTAATGATATAGCCGCTTATCCAACCAACATAAGCATATTTGGGAAAAATGAATTTTTTACCGGGGTTGATGGTATTGATCTGTTTTACCAGTTCATCCAGCCATATAGCACCTGCCAGTAATGCTTTCTGATCGTAGGTGTTCACCACACGGGTAATGTTCTTTTGCGTTGCAGTTGCTTCATCCGCATTCTGTATAAAAGAAAGATCCGGTTGTGTCAGCGATTTATAATCGGTATAGATGCGCTGGCGGAACTCTTCAATATCACCGCTGCTTAACTCCGTGTAATTATTAATGGCGCTGCTTTTAGGATGCAGCAGCGAAGCAATGGACCATACAATACCACCGGACAGGTACACCACATCCCTCGATTTAAAATCGGGTTTGCTCACCAGCTCATCTATCAGTACTTTATTAAGGCTGTCTTTTACCAGTTGTTCAGCAGCTTTTGAAAAGGTTTCCAAATTGCCCTGTGCTTTTGATTCCACCAAACGCTGAAATGATTTGGTGCCCAAAGAAAAGGTGACCGGCACAAATTTTTTCTCTCTCGAAAAATAGCCACCCTTGGTATTACCGCTTCCTATATCCAGCTGGTTGTTGATGTACCTGCCTTTTTGCGGTACAATGCCGGTAAAGCTCAGTTCCGATTCCTGCTCCGGCGTTACATACATGATGTGAATGGCAGTATCAATATTCTTTGGTCGTATCACGTTGGCAAAATAATCCACCTTTTCGTATTTGTCCAGCTCCTGCTTTAACCCGCTGCTGATAACAATATAAGTACGCTTGCTCGTTACTTTATAACGATCAGCAACGATCTCCATTAATTTTGCAATCGCATCACGGCTTTCTTTTTCGCTTTGATAAGATAAAGATGCAGCATCGGTATTGATGGCGGTATCCAGTTTTAAAGTATAATCATACTGGCGGTCTTTATTTAAAGTAACCTCTATCACACTTAGCTTGATACCCTTTGCACCTACTTCAATACCGGCATACAGGTCGCCAATGCCCTGCACACTTTTTAAAAGATTCTCCACCACGTTGGCTATTACTTTAAAACCAAGGCTACGGTAAATAGCGATCGCTTTTTTATAATGCACCACTGCCGAATCGGTCTGGTCCGTTTTGGAATAATAATTACCCAATCCTTCATTGGCAAAAGCCAGGCAGTAAAAATCTTTTTCTATGGTAGCTTTTTCCAATCCTTTTTTAAAGAATTCTTCGGCCGCTTCAAATTGCTGTGCTTCCAGTAATGAGGTGGCGGTTTTAAGTGTGCGGAAAGTAGCCTGGTTTTTTATGTTCTGCGCCTTTGCGCTGATGCTGGCACATAACACAACAAGTACCAGTATTTTTTTACATAACATTGGTGTAATAGTTTGATTCAGTAAAGTATTGCGGTTGGGGCATGGGCAGTTAAGACGGGTGCGGAATTAGTAATAAGGCAGTAGTTATTGTTTCGGCTAAGATAAAACCATTCGCCATTGTGCCCGTAAAAAAACGGGTGCAATTGTAAACAGCTTTTCCCCTGTGTAAAGTGGATAACCGCAGAGTATATTTTAAAAAAAACTTATTTGCAATCGGAGCAGATGCCGTTCACCACCATTTCAGCGTGTTTGGGTGTAAATCCTATGGGCAATCTTACTTCCGGTATGGTCACATCATCCAGGCAGATGGTCTTGTTGCAGGCGTCGCAGATAAAATGCACATGGTTATCGTGGTGATGGCCGGCCTGGCAATCCTGCCTGCACAGTGCATACAAAATAGAGTTATCAGTAGTGGGAATATTATGAATAATGCCCTTATCAACAAAGGTCTGCAGGGTGCGGTACACGGTCACACGGTCAAAGCTTTCGCCGGTGCTTTTTTCAATATCGGCATGCGCCAATGCACCGGGACTGCTTAAAAACAGTTCCAGTATCTTTTTGCGCCCGTCGGTAACGCTCAGGTGATTCTTTTTTAATATGTCGAGGAGGGTGTCCATATTGAATTGCAAAGGTACGGAAAAGCTCGTGAGTGGTGAGTGGTCAGTAGTGAGTAAAGAACCTGCCATATCAAGCCCACACTCACTACTGACCACTCACCACTGACGACTCACGTTAATTAGGGTTGCTGCTGAAGCCGTTCATAAATCTTTTAGAAGTTACTTTTTCTTTCAGCAGGCCTTTAATATCGGTGATCAGTTTTTCTATCTCATCATTTTTCAGTCCGTCATACACACCGCCTCTTACCCTGCCTTCTTTATCCACCAGTGCAAAGAACTGGGTATGAATGAACTGGTCTTTTATCAACTGGTTACTATCGGGTTTACCATTATCAATACCATAAGCCTGCCGGGCCATTTTGTACAGGGAAGTTTTATCGCCGGTCAAAAAGTTCCAGTTCTTATTCAGCAGCGGCCTTTTGATATTGGGCGTATCATAATCAATGGAAAAAGAGCCATCCGCATTTTTTACCAGGTTGCCCCTTACCATTTTATCTTCATAGGCTTTTAAAAGCGGAACAGAATCCACTTCGGGCATACAGGTATGGGAGAGTATCATAAAGTTGGGCTCGTCTGCAAATACTTCATACACCCGGCGCATATTGGCGTTCATTTTAGGGCAGATACCCCTGCAGGTGGTAAAAAAGAATTCTGCCACATATACCTTGCCCTCCACATCCCGCTGGCTGATGGTTTTGCCATTTTGATTGATAAAGGAAAAATCCCCCACATTATCGATCCTGATGGGCAGGGTGGAATGAGAAAAATCATAATCATTAAAAACCAACAGGTAAAAGCCGCCCAGCAGCACTATAAAAAAAACGACGTATAACAGCAGCTTCTTACTCATAAAATAATTTGCGCAAATTTAAGCCAAAGCATGCCTTGGGCAGTTTAGATAAGCACCTGATTTCAAGCTTTGTGAATCTTTTTTAAAAATTGCAACATTATTGCAAATATACGTATCTTTGTCGCCCACAACATGAAATTCAAATTAAACTGGGACGCCCTGGGTATCATTACTTCCGTAGCATGCGCTATTCATTGCGCCCTGCTGCCGCTGATCGTTACCAGCCTGCCGGTGTTTGGTATCAACATAGTGGACAATAAATTGTTTGAATGGGGTATGATCGCACTGGCTTTTGTAGTGGGTTCGTATGCATTGTTTCATGGCTATTTTGTGCACCACCGTTCTTTTACTCCCATCATTGTTTTTTCTATCGGTTTTGTTTTTCTCATACTCAAGCAATTATTTCACCAGCTCGATTATTGGTTTTTAGTTCCCGCTGTTATACTCATTGTATCTGCACATTATTACAATTACAGGTATTGCCACCGTAGTAAGTGCAGCTCGCCGCATCATCAACACTAATCCCCCCAACCCCCTGAAGGGGGCTTTTATAGACTGCAGGCAGTAAAAGAATTCATTATCTTGTTGCATTAAAACAGGATAATGAAAAAGATATTTTTTCTTGGCATTGCATTTATTTTTATTGCTCAGCTGTCATCAGCACAATCAAAAGATGAAACAGTGATAAGGCAATCGCTGGAAGAGCAGCGGGCCGCCTGGAATGCCGGCAATATTGATCGCTTTATGCAAACTTACTGGCAAAGCGATTCGCTGATGTTTATTGGCAAAAGCGGTATTACCTATGGCTGGCAAAAAACGCTGGAGAATTATAAAAAGGGCTACCCGGACACAACGGTAATGGGTACACTGGATTTTAATATCCTGGAAGTAAAACGTTTATCGGTATTATATTTTTCCGTGGTGGGTAAATGGCATTTAACCCGCAGCGTGGGCGATGCCGCCGGTTATTTTACTTTATTATTTAAAAAGATCAAGAATAAATGGGTGATCGTGATGGACCACAGCAGTTAACGGTTCACAACTTCCATTTGCGCCAGAGGTGCACTACCAGTACTATTAAACTGGCCAGCGAAAAAAAGTAAAAAAGATAATTGGTCCAGTTGGGGTGATGCTCAAAAAAAGCGTAGTCTTTATAAAATCCTATAAATACATTGACCATCATCCACAGCAATACCAGGGATATGGTTTGCATGATCCTTATTAAAAATTCCTTTGTTTCGTTTTCGATTCCCATAATTGCGCCAGCCTATAAAATTACATTATTCTGCAAACAAGTAGCGGCTTTTAATAAGGAGAAAAAGGATCACTGTATAAGGATGCGCTTAAATGCAGCGCTGTCGCCGCTAAAGGCATTAAAGTCTACAAAGGCATCGATGCCGTTCACATGGCCCGTTTCGTTGTATTGCCAGAAAAGCCAGTTGCGTTTTATCCTCGGTTTGTCCTGCACCAGGTAATGCGCCACCCACAAAGGATAATCATCAAATTTTCCTGCTAAAAAGTTTTCGTAAAAATCCACGTTGGTATAGATCACCGGCTTTACTTTATATTTTTTCTCCACCATCACCAGCCAGTCTTTGGCCCGCTGCTGTATATCCGTTACGGAAGCCCCGTTGGTTCTTTCAATATCCAATACAGGAGGCATATCACCTTTTTCCAGCGTAACGGTTTCAATAAAATTCTCGGCCTGTGCTTTGCCGCTTTTGCTGGATATAAAAAAATGATAGGCGCCACGGGGTATGCCTGCTTCTTTTGCTTTGAACCAGTTGCGGCGGTAAGCGGCATCAACATCATTCAACCCTTCGGTGGCTTTAATGAATGTAAACCCTATCCTGATATTCTTATCCTGCATATTACTTACATCCTCCCAATCAATAGCGGCCTGGTGGCGGCTTACATCAATGCCATGTATGGAATAGTTTACGGGAACAGGAATGCCGAATGCAGGATAACGCACAAAGCGGGGGCGGTTAAAATAATTGGTAATTAAATAAACAGCCAGTGCAGCTGCTGCCAGGTAGATTACAGATACAGTAAGTATTTTAAAAACAGTTTTCTTCTTTTTTGCCACGTTCAATTGGTTGCAGCAAAGTACTGCAATGTTGTGCAATAAAGAAAATAGTTTTAGGCTGCTGCAATGGGATTAACAGAAATTATAGTTTTAAAGCAGTTTTATTTCAGCAGCTTTTTCACGTATTTAAAATCGCCCACTATTACCTGCAGGTTATACTCGCCGGCAGCTAAGTTTTTAGAAGGGATCTCCAGGTATTCCGAACCAGCGGGCAGTGCCACCTTCCTCGTATATATCAATTGACCTACGGAGTTAAACAGGTTAATATTTGCAGAAGATTGCGCCGCAAAATTCCGGAGATAAATATAAAACTGGTCTTTTACCGGGTTGGGAAATACCTGTACGATATTGTTGCCGTTAACCACATCAAATACTTTGGTGGTGGTATTATTCTTTGTTATCAACCAATAATCGGGATCAATTAAAACGGTATCAGCAACAAAGCCAATATTACTGAAAAATTCTTCGCCATTCACCTTATTATCCAGCACGATCGTTTTTTCCTGCGTGCTGTTTTTAAATTTCAATGCTACGGGCAATGCAAAAAAGCTTACAGATGGATGCGAAGTGGTCTGGCTCATTTTTACTTTTACATAACCGGTACCAACCGTACTCCATTGTACATTGTAACTGGGGTAGCCCTGGTTCTTGTACCAGTCGCTGAAGAATTGTGTAAGGTCCTGCTTGCTTTCATCCTCCAGGTTTCTTTGCAGGTCGGTGGTATGTGCAAAATTGTAGATCACTTTCGGGTCTTTCTGGTAATTCCGCAATGCACGGAAAAATGCAGAATCACCCAGTTTCCAGCGCAGCATATACAATACATGAGAGCCTTTAAGATAAGTAAGCCGGTAATCGAACACCCTGTTCACACTGGTAGTATCATCCACCCATACAGAGCCGCCGGGCTGGGCTGTAATACTGGCGATCTCGCTTTTACGGTTAGTTGCCGTTTGAGCAGGATATTTGTTTTCTGTATAAAAACTGGCGAGGAAGGTTGCAAAACCTTCGTTCAACCATATTTCCCGCCAGCTGCCGCAGGTAATTTTATCGCCAAACCATTGGTGGCCCAGTTCGTGCGCTATCAATCCTTCATTGATGGATATTACAAAGGTAGATGTCTGGTGTTCCATACCTCCGCCCCATCCAAATTGCACATGGCCATATTTTTCTTTAATGAAAGGATAATCGCCAAAAGTTTTATGGTACAGCTGCATAGCATCCAGCACATTTTGTGTACCTGCCTGGAAGGAAGCCAGGTTTTCAGGATAGCAGAAAGTTTGCATGGGCAATGTAACACTGCCCAGTTGCACCGTGTTATTGAATACTGAATAATTGGTAACCGCAAAACACATCAAATAAGTGGCAATAGGATAACGATGCTTCCAATGCGTGATCTTTTTTGTACCACCTGCAATCAATGTTTCGCTTTGCAATAAACCATTGGAAGCTGCTTTGTACTGTTGCGGTGCCGTTATAAAAATATCGATAGAATCTGCTTTGTCATCCAGCCAGTTCTTACAGGGCCACCAGTCGCGGCTGCCATAAGGTTCGCTGAGGCTCCACATAACGGGAACGCCTGCATGCTGATCCTGTATAAAAGAACCAAAGCCCGTTGTGGGTGGTACCCCCTGGTAATAAACACTTACAGAATCCAGTGTACCTGCGTTGAGAGGATTGGTAAAATTGATGGTGACCGCATTGTTGGCCTGCTGCACCACCAGTTTGGTATTTCTTTGTTTTACGCTATCCACTACCAGTGGGCTCATCAGGTCCATATTGATAGATGTGGCTGCATCGGATGGCACGAAATACATGGTCACTTTTCCGTTGATATAACGCACTGCAGGATCTACTTCCCATTCGCAGCGGTAATACTTTACATCGTAGCCCGATGCTGCAGTAATGATGTTATCAATTGGTTGCTCCAACCTTATATGGTTCAACTGCTCGGCAAGAGCAATATCTTTTATTTGTTTGCAATTATCAGCAGGTGTTTGAGCAGTAGCCTTCAGAATGATACAGCAGATAAATATTGTAATAAAACGCATATATAAGTGTATAATTAATAGTTAAACGGATTTAACAAAGTTCCTAAAGTTTTGTGAACGGGCAATAAAGAAATTGTCTGCCCGTTTAAAATATTCCTGTTTTTTATTAACGTAACCCGGCAGCAAATATTTCAGCTATGACAAAAAGAAATCATTTCGTTCGCAGCTTTACAGCTTTTACTATTTTATTCACCAGCATTGCTTTTTTACCTGCTCATGCACAGGTAAAAAAAGACAGCACTCAAAAAAAGCTGTTGGCCAAACTGGGCAAAAAAGAAGCAGCGCTTGTTACAATAAAAGATGCCAACGTGGTATATCCCGACCTGCTGTGTGGCAACGAAGAACAATCACTCGATTATATTGAAAAATTTTCCAACAACAGGAGGGAATATTTGATCCGCACTTATAATAAAGGCAAAAAATTCTTTCCAAAAGCTGCTGCTATTTTAGGCAAGCACAATATTCCCAACGAATTCAAAGTGTTACTGGCCCTGGAAAGCGCCTTTAATGCCAATGCAGTATCCAAAGCCGGTGCGGTGGGTTACTGGCAGATAATGGATGAAGTAGCCAAGGAATATGGTTTAAAATATGCGCCGCATTTAAGCGCTGCAGAAAAAAAGCGTCAACTGAAACTGGCGAAGGCCCTTGCTAAAAAAGAGCATAAGAAATATAAACCGGTGATTATTAAAGATGAAAGAAAGAATTTCGACCGGTCCACCTACCTGGCTGCACGTTATTTAAAAGACCGCTGCCGCAACCTGGACAATGATTACCTGCTGGTGGTGGCCAGTTACAATTGCGGTGTAGGCAATGTGTGGGAAGCCATGAAAAAAACCGGCAAGGATGATCCTGACTTTTGGGATGTAAAGAATTACTTACCTGCTGAGACCAGGAGCTACGTGATGAATTTTATTGCGTTGAATGTGATCTTTAATAACTACGAAAAATTTTTAAGCAACACACTTTGTTTTAAACCGGTAGTAGTTAAGGCCAATAAATTACAGGAAAATATGACGGAGGAGCTGGAAGAGGGCGCTTCTGCAAATAATAAATAATATCGCCGCTGCTATAAATATTCACTTGCCAGTACATTTGTACTGGTTTTTTTATAAATAAACTAACAATGAAAAAAATCTGGTACATTGTCGCTTCCGTTTGTACCGCAATTATTGCGCTTTGGTTTGTAGCAAATGTAACCGGCATGTTGCAACGTTACAAAATCTCTACATCCGCTAATGAACCCACTATCAAAATCGGTGACCATGTTTTTATAAGTAATTTAAAAACTCCACGCCTGCTGAACTATGTTGTTTTTGCAAGTAGTTACGAAGATTCGATATTGGCAATAGCGTATCAATCTGGTACTACAAAAAACAGTCGTTACATGCACAGACTTTGTGGTATGCCCGGCGATACTATTAAGATGGTAGACGCAGTACTTTTTGTGAATAACATCAATGTTGATGAAAAGCTGAACGTAAAAAATGATTTTATCATCACAAAAGAAGCATTTGCTTTAATTGGTGAAGAAGATATGCCTCAAGAGATGGACGCAAATACTGGTTTCGGAATATTAAAAGACAGTGCATTCGTCCGGTTTGATAACTCGCAGATAAAAAAGTACCAGTCAAAAATTAAATTCAGTCCCAACCTGAATAAAGACAGCATTTCTGCGGACGGTCCGTTTAAGTGGCTCGACAAAAATTTGAGATGGACCGCAGATAATTTTGGCCCTTTTATAATCCCCCAGGATTGCTATTTTGTATTGGGCGATAACAGGCATTCAGCAATGGACAGCAGGTATACCGGCTTTATTAAAAAAGCAGATATTAAGGGAGTGGTGCTCAGCAAATAAGTTGCATTCAACGTGCCTTTGCAGCATGCCGCAGTTCAACTGGAATGATAGTAGCTGAGACCAGGAGCTATGTGATGAATTTTATTGCGCTGAATGTGATCTTTAATAACTACGAAAAGTTTATAAATAATACGCTTTGCTTTAAACCCATACTGGCAAAAGCAGCCACTACCGAAGCTTCTTTTGGAGAAGATTATAGCATCGGATCACTTCGTTACTTTAACCAGGTCTTTTTTAAGGATATAGCCATGTATGTATTTGTCGTTTGAACTTTTAAAACTTACCTGTACAAAATTTTGCAATTCCCTTATCTGCGAAGCTATATCGCCTTTTAAAAGATAACCTTTGCGGGGCTTGCTGCCCAATTTTGGATTATTATAAAAAAATGTTTTAGCAGCCGTTACTTTCCATTCTGCTTCTACATACTCGGGTGAGCTGTTAAATTTTTCGAATGTTACATCCCCCAGTTCTGTTGCATCAATGGTTGCATCTTCTGTATCTTTTTCCGGATCAGTGGACTGAAAACTTCCGTTTTCTTCTTTAACCAGCATCCAGTTTTTAGTTGCCGGTTTGTAGGTAAAATAATAATGGTAGTACCAGCGCCAGTTGCTGCCGCCATAAAAATCAATTGAAAAACCATTATTTTCGATTGATAGTCCTTCATAAGGATCGCCAAATACACCACCGCAACTCCTGCACATAATGGCGCTGTCATTTCTTTTTTCCAATTTAAGTTTACCATCGGGTTTGCGTATCAATAAAAACATGGGTCTTTTTACATCTTCTGTTGCAGTATCTTCCCCTGTTACTTTCAAAATTAATATGGCATCTGCTTTTCCATCTGCATTCAGGTCGCCGGTAACATAATCCAGCATTTCATATCCTTTTAATACAAATGGTTTTGCTTCGGCAGGTAATACTTTTTCCTGCGCATTCAACTGGTTTAAAATAAAGCATAAAATGACAAACAACAGGCATTTGCTCATAACGAAATTTTTATACGCTAAAGTAAAAACAAATCATTCATCCTGCAATTATAAACTACCTTTGCAATATGCCGCAGTTCAACTGGAATGATAGTACCAATTTATTAAGCAAGCTTACCCCACGGCGTTTTTTTAATGGCATTAAAGTACTCAGCAGTTTTTATGCAAGCAGGCTGTTAAACAAACCGGTGCAATGGGGTTATCCTGTCTCTATTTCATTTGAGCCCACCACCAGCTGCAACCTGCGCTGCCCCGAATGCCCCAGTGGTCTTAGACAATTTACCCGGCCCACCGGCATGCTTAAAAAAGATTTTTTCAGGGAAACCATCGATGATATCTATAAAGAATTATTATACCTCATCTTTTATTTCCAGGGCGAACCCTATTTAAATCCTGATTTTTTAGAGATGGTGCAATATGCTTCTTCCAAAGGCATTTATACGGCCACCAGCACCAATGCCCATTATCTTACCGATGAAAATGCCAGGCGCACGGTTGAAAGCGGTTTGGATCGCCTGATCATTTCTATCGACGGTACCACGCAGGATGTTTATAAGCAATACCGTGTGGGCGGCAATCTTGATAAAGTAATTGAAGGTGCAAAGAACATTGTAAAATGGAAGAAAGAATTAAAGAGTAAAACACCCTTTGTGTTCTTCCAGTTTTTAGTGGTAAAGCCTAATGAACACCAGGTGGAAGAAATTAAAAAACTGGCAAAGGAAGTGGGCGTGGATGAAGTGCGTTTTAAAACGGCGCAGGTATACGATTACGAGACCGACCCCAACAATCTTATTCCCACTACCGATAAATTCAGCCGTTATAAAAAGAATGCAGATGGCACCTACACTGCCAAAAATAAATTAGCCAACCGCTGCTGGAAACTGCAGCACGCCAACGTAATAACCTGGGATGGGCTGGTGGTGCCCTGTTGTTTTGATAAAGATGCGATGCACCGCTTAGGTAATTTAAAGCACCAGTCTTTTAAAGAGATCTGGCACAATGATAATTACAAACAGTTTCGCACAGAATTGATGAAGAGCCGCAAGAACATTGATATCTGCGCCAACTGCAGCGAGGGCGCTTCGGTATGGAAAGACTAACGAATATTTAGCCAATTCTTTTGCGCTAATTTGTATTTTTACTTATGCCCAGTACTTTTAATAACCGCCTCCGACAAATCATTTTACTGCTGATCATTATCCTGTTGGCTATTCTATTGCTCAACCAGCTGTATGTTTTTTTACCGGGCTTTTTAGGCGCTATTACATTGTATATTTTATTAAGAGAGAGTTATTACCGGCTCACCATCATCAAACGATGGAATAAAACCGCTACTTCACTGCTTTTTATTATTGCCAGCCTGGTGGTGATCGCTTTACCGGTATATTTTTCCATCAACCTGCTGACTGATAAAGTGGCCGGTATCCTTTCCAACCCCATGGAACTGATGATGGATGCCAAGATCGTAGGGCAAAAAATATTTGAAAAAACAGGCATCCAGTTACTCACCGATGAGAACCTGGCTGCTTTTCAGAAAAAGGCCGCTACTATCATACCGAGCCTGCTCAACAGTTCGGCCGGTATCCTCAGCAATTTTGCCATCATGTTCTTTCTTTTATATTTTCTTTTAAAAAATGGCCGCCAGGTGGAAAAATTCCTGGACCGCTTTATTCCTTTAAAAGCAGAGAATGTGGAGCTACTGAGCACCGAAACAAAGAATATCATTAAGGCCAATGCCATCGGTATTCCGGTGCTGGCCATTATACAGGGTATACTGGCTGCCATTGGCTACGCCATTTTTGGCGTAAAAGATTGGGGTTTGTGGGGGTTTTTAACCGGCATTTTCTCGATGGTGCCGGTGGTGGGCACCGCGGTAATATGGGTGCCGCTTACCCTGTACCTGTACTCAACCGGTAAGGCGGGGCCCGCGCTGGGCCTGCTTATTTACGCAGTAGTGGTCATTACCAATGCAGATTATGCCGCCCGGCTTACCATTCTTAAAAGGTTAATGGATGTACATCCATTAGTTACTATTTTTGGGGTAATTGTTGGTATAGGTTTATTTGGGTTTTGGGGCGTAATTTTCGGACCTTTGCTCATCAGTTACTTTATCATTTTGGTAAAGATCTATATAAACGAATTTGGCAGCAGCAGGCCGCCCGAAGCTGCGCCTTCACCTAAAGATTAATTTATGGGTATACAGGAAGACATTAACCAATCGAAGTTCCGGAACGAATACCAGAAAGCCGGCATCAATATCATCTACACTTTTAACTGGATGAACGAACAGATCAAGAACCTGTTTGAAACGCATGGCCTTACTTCACAACAGTTCAACATTCTCCGCATTCTCCGCGGTGCGGGGCAGCCGCTTTCCACCTTGCAGATACGGCAACGCATGCTCGATAAAATGAGCGATACCAGCCGTATTGTTGACCGCCTGGTATTAAAAGGGCTGGTAAAAAAAGTTATTTCAAAAGTGGATAAACGCCTGGTGGATGTATCCATTACCGAAAAAGGTAAAAAGCTGCTGGCCAAACTGGATGGCCACCAGGATGATATGGATGCTGTGCTGAGCAATCTTACCGAAAGCGAGGCTAAAACTTTGAATAAATTACTGGACAAGATCCGCGACTCTAAATAATTCAACTCCCCGTAATGAGATCTTTATTGCTTGTTTTTTTAACTGTTGTCTTCAGTTTTTTCTTTCAAGTTGCAACTGCACAGGATTCTGTTGCCTCCAAGCCCGAGTTTCGGGGTGTATGGGTGGCTTCGGTTGATAATATCGACTGGCCTTCGCAAAAAAACCTCAGTTCCGACGCACAAAAGGCCGAATTCATCCGCCTGCTGGATATGCACAAGGCCAATGGCATGAATGCCATGATCGTACAGGTGCGCCCGGCTGCTGATGCTTTTTATCCCTCTCCTTACGAACCCTGGAGTGAATGGTTGACTGGTAAACAAGGTCAGCCTCCCGTGCCTTATTACGATCCATTGGCTTTTATGCTGGAAGAAACGCATAAACGCGGCATGGAGTTTCATGCCTGGATGAATCCTTACAGGGCGGTATTCAATATCAACAGTTCTTCTATTTCCCCTACCCATATCACCCGCCTGCACCCCGAATGGTTTTTAACCTACGGCGATAAAAAATATTTCGATCCCGGTAATAAAGAAGTGCAGCAATATGTTACCAATATTGTAAAAGATGTGGTGAGCCGCTATGCGGTGGATGCGATTCATTTTGATGATTATTTTTATCCATACCGCATTGCAGGCAAAGAATTTCCGGATGATGAAAAATATCGTGTATACGGCAACGGTATGAATAAGGATGACTGGAGAAGGAGCAATACCGACTCTATTATTGTGATGATCAGCCGTGCCATTAAAGCCGAGAACCCGAAATGCCAGTTTGGTATCAGTCCCTTTGGTGTATGGCGCAATATTGATAAAGATCCTGACGGCAGCAATACCAAGGCCGGCCAAACCAATTACGACGACCTGTATGCGGATATTGTATTGTGGCTGAAGAATGGCTGGATAGATTATGTAACGCCGCAGATATACTGGGAGTTTGAACATAAGCTGGCGCCTTTTGAACCTATCCTGAACTGGTGGAGCACCCATTGTTATGGTAAGAATTGCTATATCGGCCTGGGTATTTACAGGGCCAACAGCAATGCCAACTGGAGGGATAAAACGCAATTGCCCCGGCAGATAGAAGCCATCCGAAATACACCCAATGTGCAGGGCATGATCTTTTTCAGCAGCAAGAGCTTTGATAAAAACCCCAATGGCTGGAGCGATAGCCTGCGCCTCCATTATTTTGCCGTGCCGGCTAAAACACCTGCGATGCCGTGATGCATCATTTGATGTAGGATTTTGTGTGCGGTATTTTTTATTCATTTGAACGTTTAACACACGATGCGTTCCTACGGAACGCTGTAACCATCCCTGTTTTTTAGGTCTACCCATGAAGTGTTCCTACGGAACAGAGGAGTATTACGTTGATCCGGGAGATTCATTTCAATGAGGATATGTCGTCGGAACAATCCTATTTTGTTCCGTAGGAACACCTCGTTGGTAGCAAAGGTTTTGTGGGAGAGGGTTTTTGTTCCGGAGGAACATTTCGTGGGTGGAAAAATGGTTAGGCCATTTTTCGTTCCGTAGGAACGTTTGGTGAGGCATAACGTTTATCATTGATTACGTTACAAATAATATTCGTTTGGGGCCATAAAACAGCGATCTACACAAATGTTAAACATCGCCTGATTTATGCCGGGGATACAACGATTGGGATAAATTTTTCGTCATATTGTTTACCTTTGCCGGGTAATTGAAGGGCGCCGGAAATGCCCTTATCAATTATTCATTTTTTCACTCTCAATTCTATTTTATGCCCGGCTTTGAATTATGGAGCGATGCGGAACGCAAACATGTAAATGATGTGCTGGAAACAGGCATCCTGATGCGTTATAATTTTGATGGTCCCCGTAAAGGGATCTGGAAAGCCAAAGAGCTGGAGCAGGAGATCTGTAACCGCCTGGGCAGCAAATATGCGCAACTGGTGAGCAGTGGTACTGCCGCATTAACTACAGCGCTCAGTGCCCTGGGCGTGGGCTATGGCGATGAAGTGATCATGCCTGCATTTACATTCGTGGCCAGTTTTGAATCGGTATTAAGCGTGGGTGCCGTGCCGGTACTGGTGGATATTGATGATACCCTTACCCTTGACCCTGCAGCTGTACGCAATGCTATTACGCCGCAAACAAAAGTGATCATGCCCGTACATATGTGCGGCGCTATGGCCGACCTGGATGCATTACAGGCCATCTGTAAAGAGCATGGTTTGTTTTTACTGGAAGATGCCTGCCAGGCTTTTGGCGGTTCTTATAAAGGAAAAAAATTAGGGACCATCGGTGATGCCGGTACTTTTAGTTTTGATTTTGTAAAAACAGTCACCTGTGCCGAAGGCGGTGCTGTGATCACGAATAATGAAGATATCTATATCAAAAGCGATGGTTACAGCGATCATGGACACGACCATATCGGTAACGACCGTGGCGCGGAAACGCATCCTTTTATCGGCTATAATTACAGGATCAGCGAATTGCATGCTGCCGTAGGTTTGGCACAGATCAAAAGAATGGATGAGTTCATCGGCATTCAGAAAAAGAACCATGCCGCTTTAAAAAATATACTGGCCACGGTTCCCGAGATCAGCTTTAGAAGGATACCGGATGAAGCAGGTGACAGCTGTACTTTTTTAAGTTGGAGCCTGCCCACTGCTGCCATTACCAATGCAGTAGTGAACGAAATGAAAGAACAGGGCATCCTTGCCGGTAATTTTTATTATTATAACAACAACTGGCATTATATCCGCAAATGGGATCATCTTAAAAATTCCGTTACGCTGAATGCGTTAAGCCCGGAGCTGAAAGAAAAAGTGATCCATCACGCCAATAAAGATTTCAGCGCCAGCGATGCTATTATCGGCCGCAATATTTCTACCCTCATCAATTTAAGCTGGACGGAAGAGCAGCTGAAAGAAAAAGGCGAAAAAATGGTGGCTGCCGTAAAAAAGATACTGGCAAAACATTCCGTATCGATTTAAACCTTACCTGGATTTAAAAAAATTATTTAACCACCACGATAAAAAAAATCCAAAGTGTTGCAGCCCGAAACTCCGTTACCAGAAAAAAGCGCCAGTATTATTTTTCCTTATTTAAAGTATTCTGGAGGTATTGATGTTGACATCAATGATGTTTTTAAAATAGAAGACGACGCTCCTGTGATCGGCGCCTCTTATATGAATTTGCCTGATGGTAAAGAACAAAAAATGGAGATCATCTTTAAAAGAGTATTACCGGATTGTTTTTTATTTTATGGTTTTGATATGGGCATGCTGTTCACACAGGTAATGCCTTCGGATCTTACCGACAGCTTACGGTTAGATAACCTGCACCAGGTTGCAAAGGAAAATCTTATCTACTTCTATGAAAATGAAAAAAAGCCCGAGATACGTTCTTCAGAAAAGGGCATGAACATGATTGTTTGTGGCGGCAGTTACGAAGCTACCCTGGTATTATTTGAGGGCATGTGGCTGAATTTCCAGGAGCAATTGCAAAACAGTTTATACATCGCAGTTCCTGCAAGAGATGTGATTCTTTTTACCACAAAAGATAACTTACCGGCCATCGACGAGATCAGGAATTTTGTGAAGCAGCATTATTACAGTTTCGGAAAACAACTGTCTAAGTACCTGTATAAAATGGAAGGCGATATCTGGAGTGTGGCCGAAAAACTGGTTGATTAACTGGTTCAATAAGGAGCCGTTGCATTCGGCTTTCCTTCCATCCAATCGCATTGCTGTACCGATCCCAGGCGGAATTTAAAGGGCAGTTTGGTGGCCTTTTCCAGCTGCAATTCCTTCCTGCAAAAAAATCCAAAGTTTTGTGTATAAAAATTACTGGTAATTACCGGAATGGCGGCTTTTTGCTCAACCTGGGGCTTTTTTTGTGGAAATCCTAAAAAATATTTTCCGCCTTTTTTTACCAGCGATAAATTGCAAAAATGTGGTGTATCTAATTGAATTACAGTTAAATATTGACGGTCAGGCGTAAGGGAAATTGTCGTGCTTTTTTGCGCAAAAGCGCCTTTCACCACAAAAATCATGCAAAAAAATAAAATTTTAGCTTTTTCATTCATTTTAAAAGCAAGTTTGTCATTAAATTTACAACCAATTACAGCAATATACGCTGTAATGGCTGTTAAAGTTTTGAGGTGGTGGACAGGTGTACGGCCGATTGTTTAAACTAAACCTAGCCCGCAAGGGTGCTTCGATAAACCATATGTCATTAAGCCAGGGACTATATCAAAAGCAATTGCAGAAACTATCGCCCCAGCAAATTCAGCTAATGAAATTGCTGCAGGTGCCCACTGCTATTTTAGAAGAACGCATCAAAGAAGAGATAGAGGAAAATCCGGCACTGGAGCAGGCAGAGGAGGATCATAAAGATGAATATGATGAAACGAATGATGAATTTAAAGACAGCGAGGATGATTTTGAAGCAGATGGCAGCGAAGATGATTACGATAATTTAGACATCAGTGAATATGTGAGCGAGGGCGATGATGAAGTGGGCGATTATAAATTAAGGGATGATAATTATCCCGAAGTGGATGACGGCAAAGTGATACCACATAAGGTTGAAGTAGGTTTTAATGAGCTGATGCTGGAGCAACTGGGCCAACTGAACCTGGATGATCATCAACAGAAAATTGCAGAACAGATCATTGGCAACCTGGATGATGATGGTTATTTAAGAAGGGATATTTCCTCTATTGTTGATGACCTGGCCTTTCGCCAGAATATCAATACCACCGAAGAAGAGATAGGCCAATTAGTGCTGCAGATACAGCAGTTCGATCCGCCGGGTATTTGCGCCCGTAACCTGCAGGAATGTTTGCTATTGCAATTAGAAAGAAAGCTGGATGAAGGCAAGCATGTGGAAATGGCCATGAAAGTACTGGAAAAGTATTTTGATGAGTTTACAAAGAAGCATTATGAAAAAATTCAACGGGGTTTGAATATCAATGATGATCAGCTGAAGGAGATCATTAAGCAGATCATTAAATTAAATCCTAAACCGGCGGGCAATATTGGTGATACTAACAAAGGCGAAAGCTATGTGATACCCGATTTTTTTATTGTGAACAATAATGGCAAGCTGGAACTTTCACTTAATAGCAAGAATGCGCCCGACCTCCGCATCAGCGAAGGATACCGCGATATGCTGAAAGATTATGAACGCGGCAGTAAGAAAGATAAACGCCAGAAAGAAGCTGTTTTCTTTATTAAACAAAAGATAGATGCCGCTAAATGGTTTATTGATGCCATTAAGCAAAGGCAAAATACGTTGCTAAATACCATGGAAGCCATCATGAATTACCAACGTGAATTCTTCATCACCGGCGATGAAACAGAATTACGCCCCATGATATTGAAATACATTGCAGAAGCTACTAATCTTGATATCTCCACCGTAAGCCGTGTGGCCAACAGTAAATTTGTACAAACCGAATTTGGTACTTACCGCCTTAAATTCTTCTTTAGTGAGAGTTTGCAAACTGAAAGCGGCGAAGAAGTAAGTACCAGGGAGGTTAAAAAGATACTGAGCGACCTTATTGGCGAAGAAAGTAAGAAACATCCTTTAAGTGATGAGCGCCTTACTGAACTTTTACAGGAAAAAGGTTATAATATTGCACGGCGCACTGTTGCCAAGTACAGGGAGCAACTGAATATACCGGTTGCCCGTTTAAGAAAAGAATTATAAAGTATGGAGTACAAAGTACTGAATACAGATCTACCGGTTGAAGAACAACCGGTTCAAAAGCATTTCCCTTTAGCGGTGAGCGTATTGGCGCATTTTTTTTCTTATGTTTTCCATCCTTTATTCGTTCCAACTTATGTGGTGGCTTTTTTAGCCTTTGTGCATCCCTCTTATTTTGCTGGTTTAACTACTTATGAAAAATACCGCATTGTTTTTACCACGGTATTGAACACGGTATTTTTTCCGGCCTTTGCCATTTTGCTGATGAAAGGTCTTGGGTTTATCAAATCTGTTATGCTGCATAGCCGGCAGGACAGGATCGGCCCTTATCTCTCCAGCATGATATTTTATTTTTGGGCTGCCTGGGTTTTCTTTAAATCAACACCACAGCTTGCTTTAATAATGCCTTCTTTTATGACCGGTGTTTTTTTAACTACTGTAGTAGGTTTATTATCGAATATTTATTTTAAGATCAGCATGCACGCCATGGGCATGGGTGGCCTGGTGGGTATATTCCTTATTATTATGCTGTACAATACCATGCTGATGACATGGCCTTTGTGCATTGCCGTATTGATCGCAGGGATCGTTTGTACGTCCCGTTTAATTGTAAGCGATCATTCTCCTAAAGAAATTTACTGGGGTTTATTCTGGGGATTGGTTTGCCAGGTGGCCGCGGGGATATTTGTGTTGTAGTTTCCCGAAAATTCTTTTCGGGTGTTTCCCGAAATTTTATTTCGGGCCATATCTCGAAATAAAATTTCGAGGCACGCACAAAAAAGAATCCCCACCATGCGGTAGGGTATCTTTCTCCTGTTGTGCCTAACAATAAAACTTTTAAACTGTAGAATGAAAAAAAGCTAACTGTTCAGTATTTTAGAAACGGCGGTGTACTTTTTTGTTGGGTGATATAAAAACATACAACTACCATTTTTTATTGTCTCAATTATTTTTTTATTCAGATTTTCCGGTACTGCAGGGCATCCATAACTTCTGCCGAGGTAACCATTGCTGTTTACAAAATTTTCATTCACATACGCTGCGCCGTGCATTACGATGGCTCTTTCCAGTGCATTGTCGTTAATACCTTTTTCGCAGCCCTGTAACCTTAATGAATAACCATTGTTGCCATTGTAGGTACTCATTGTGATAAAAAATCCTAAACTTGTTTTATGCGATTCTTCTGCATTGGAAAAATCATTGGCATATTCCAGTCCCGAATTGCGGCCATGCGCCACCAGTGAATTGAATAACAGTTCGCCGGTGTTCATATCCAGCACGTACAATCTTTTTTGTGAGGAAGGTTTACTGTAATCAACAATGGTCAATACTTCACTGTTGTTGAGCAGGTTCTTCTCTTTTAAATAATTATACCCTTTAAAGGCATAATCGAATGCTTCTTTTGATAAACCGATGGCTGTTAAGTTCCAGTCTGCATAATGGTCTATCAGTGCAACTGTTTTGGCCACGCCGGCATGCAGTTGTTTAACGATATTATTATTTCCAGCAAGAGGAGAAGAAACATTTGCCATAAGCAATAATGCAGGCAAAATCGCAAACGCGTTACGGATTAATCTCATTCTAATTGGGTTTTCAGTTGGATACCAGATTTATAAAATCACACTTATAAATCGCTCAATAAAGCCTTTTTATTGTGTGGCTGTTGATAACTCGATAAATTTAATTATTTGGCATATCAATATACCGTAAATGTACGTAGAAGGTTTACTTACAAAGGGTTATAATAGTTACGATATAGGTGTAGTATGACGGCCAAACGGGCTTATTTGCTACAATTACTTGCTTATTGAACGAAAAAAATTTACCTTTTATCCAGGCAACCAAAAGGGTAATTACCACGATTGGTATATATTAATCTCTAAAAAACAGTTTTTGTTAACTGCCGACGAATTAAACCTTCAGATAAGGGGATGCGCCCTTAACCAAAGAGAGAGCCAGAAAAAATTGTACAACTCTTTCTATGGTTATGCTATGTCTATATGTGACCGCTATACCAGCCGCGACGAAGATGCTTCTGAAATTTTGAACGATGGTTTTTTGAAGGTTTTTAAAGAGATCCACCATTTTAAGCCTGCCTATACTGATGTAGTAAGTTCCTTTAAAGGCTGGCTGCGTAAGATAATGGTTTACACTGCCATTGATCATTTCCGGAAAAATAATAAGCACAAGAACGTGGTGGAGTTGGAAACTGCCGTGGTACATTTACCGGTGGAAACGGAAACTGCGTTTGATAAAATATCGTATGATGAGATCATAGGCTTTATACAGGATCTTTCACCTGCATATCGTACTGTGCTGAATCTTTTTATAGTAGAGGGCTTTAGTCATGAGGAGATCGCCACGCAACTGGGCATTTCGGTGGGTACATCCAAATCGAACCTTGCTAAAGCGAGGAAACAGTTGCAGAAAATATTGTACAATCAAAATAAAATATCAATAGCGCAAAATGCCTGATGAAGAAATAGATAAGTTGATTAGGGATGCAGCCGGCCAGCACCATCCTCCCTACGATGATACAGCGTGGGGAAAGATGGAAGTATTGCTTGATAAACACCTTCCGCAAAAGAAAGACAGGAAAAAGCCTCTTATCTTTTTGCTGTTATTTTTATTGGTGGGAAGTGCTGTATTTTTTGTTATTCAAAACCGGGGCGGAAACAAAAGCCCTGTTATCACTGCAGGCAGTGCTGATAACAGCAAAGAAAATACTGCCGGTGCAAGCAATGGTCCCGTAAACAACAATAGCAATAACAACCCTGCCACAACAAATACTGATGCGGTTGATAAAACCATGCCCGGCCAGCAATCAACTGCGGCTGCAACACAGCCATCACCATCTGCAACAGGAACAGGCAACAATAACTTGCAACCTGTACAGAAAGACAACAGCAACAATATGGCCGCTGTAGCTGGCGATAAGGATGTTGCCTATGCAACCAGCAAAGCAAGAAAACACCAACAGAAAGGGCGTGTCGCCATTAAAATAAAGAAACCAGGTGTTGCCACAGACAGTGAAGAAGATAAAGACAATGTAATCAATAATGATAAACAGCCTTTGAACAATGGTGGTAAAACATCTGTTGCCACCAAAGCGCCTGCTGCCACCGGTGCAGATGATGTTGTTGACAACAATACCGGGAATAATACCAACCCTGTTGATGACAAGAACATTAAAAAAGATGATGTTGTAGCAACTATTGTAAAAGATTCTGCGGATAAAACAGTTGCAGTAAAGAAAGAAACTGAAAAGAATGTAACGGAAAAAAATAAGACCGGTGATAAAGCAGCAGAGAAGAAAAACGACAAGAAATTTGGTGATAAATTTGCCATCACACTTTCTGCCGGCGCCGATATGAGTTATGTTAGCCTGGCCAATGCCGGAAAAGTAAAACCGGTATATGGTGCTGGCTTAAGTTATGCCATCAATAAACACTTTACTGTGGCTTCGGGCGTTTATGTTTCCAAAAAAATATACGAAGCTAAACCATCGCAGTACAAATTCGACTATGCGTACCCGTCAAGTCTTGTAAACATCAAGGCTGATTGCAACGTTATGGAAGTTCCTGTTAGTGTTTATTATAACTTCCTGCAATCTGGCAAGCACAATTGGCTGGCTGGTATCGGTCTTTCATCTTTCTTTATGAAAAAAGAAGATTATGAATACCAATACGTTTATGCAGGTGGGCAAACCTACAGTTATTATCACAGCGTAGATAATGAGAATAAGCATTATTTTTCTGTGCTTACTTTATCTGCAGGGTATCAATACAAGCTCAACAATTTTATTTCTATTACTGCTGAACCTTATCTTAAGTTACCGTTGGGCGGTGTAGGCGCCGGCAAGATCAAACTGAACAGTACCGGTTTATTATTCACTGCTTCGGTAAGGCCATTTGCCAAGAGAAAATGACCTGATCTTTTAAAGACAATCCCTATAGGTTTTCTCAATAAAACAAAGGGCTTCTAATTAAAGAAGCCCTTTTCTTATTAAAGCATGACAAGAGAGGAGACTATTGTTTGTTATTATTTCTTCTTTTTATCCCTGAACAATACGAAATTTCTTGCAATGGTAAAGCCCCAACGATACTGACCCTTACCCCATGTAGTGAAAGTGCGTGGTATGAACCTGTTCTCTAAAATATTGGTGCTGTTGGTAAAGTTCAGGTGGAACATGTGGCCGGGTGTAACAATTTCAACGCCTATGCCGAACACATCGTAACGACTGGCATCATATAATCCTGCGTACTGTTTTTTTAATGCTGCTTCGGATGCTTTGCTACGGAAGGCATGAAAATAATCCGCCACCAATACAAATTTCTTTGTTACCGGTAAACGTACCCCTCCGCCCAATGCAAACATACTTTTCTGATCGTTGGTCACTACATAATTAGTATGTACATAAGTAGGATTTAATTGCAGGCTGATCTTTCCGAATTTTCTTGCGATCATTAATTGCACCACCTGGCTTAGCCTGTCAGAAAAATTCTCAAAATGATTTTCTTTTATTTTTAATTGTGCAGCACTGGTATTGGTATCTGATTTAGCTGTGGATACCACCATGTTGGCAAACAATGTTAATGAGATAGGATGTTTGGGATCATTGTCCATCTGTTTTAAGAACTGGTATTTGATACCGGTCTCTATTAACTGTGTAACGTTACCGCCGCCCTTTGTTCTTGACAAGAATACATTCAGCTTATCTGTCAAACCCGCCTGGAATGCGATCTTTACATCGGTGGCGCCATCCAGTCCAAAAAAAGTTCTGATACCTCCATTCGACCCGGATGCATCTCCAAAATTGTGCACCACTTTAAATTCCAGTATGCCTTTGTGTAATACTTCTACCGTGTTGGCATTTATTAATTTCTGAGAATAAAAAACTTTTGTAGGTGTTCCTGTGGGTGGCTTTTCATCCATCGAGTTCATCAGTTTTGATACTGCGGTATCTTCCTGTGCAAACAAACTGTTAGCAGCCAGTATGGAAACTAAAAGGAAAAATTTTTGCATATAGTGTAATTTGATTTAATTACTTATCGCAGTAAATAATAGAATGGTTGCCAGTAATGTTGCTTTGCGGGATGCTGCGCTTTACGCCAATAATTTAAAACCCTACATTTGCGCTGGTATCTTTTAAAATAATACCAGCATGGAGAATAAAAAGATCATTCAGGTTAGCGCTTCTTTTGAGCAGGGCGCCGCATTATTCTCCTGGCTTAAAAAATTTGCACAGCATAGTGATGAGCAGTTTGCTTACTGGGATGAATTTGCATTTACCACTAACAGCTTACCCGAATGCGATGGTATACTGGTGCTGAACAATCCTTCGCAAAAAATAAATACCCGTTGTTTCCCGGAAAATGTACTTGCTTTTATGATGGAGCCGGGTATTTACAGTGAACATCCCTGGATGTTTAAACGGCTGGATCAATATGCCAAAGTATTTTCTCCTGTTGGTGCTTCTTCCAATACCATTGTGTCGCATGGTTTTATGGGCTGGTATTTGCAGCAGGATCATGCTGCTTTGTCTGCTTTAGCTGTACCGGAGAAGGAACGCATGTTATCCTGTATCGCTTCTGATCTTGCCAAATTAAAGGGGCACCGCCTGCGCCTGAATTTTATTAATGAACTGAAGAGTGCGTTGCCGCAGATCGATTTTTTTGGCAAGGGCACTCATTATATTGCCGATAAAATAGACGGCTTGTTACCTTACCGTTTCAGCATTGCTATGGAGAATACGGCTGCGCCTTATTATTTTACTGAAAAGATCCATGATTGTTTCCTTGCTTATACAGTGCCGTTATATTATGGCTGTAAGAATATTGATCAATTTTTTCCTTCCCGATCTTTCATCCGTATTGATATTGAAGATGTTCCTGCTGCGATAAAAAAAATAAAAGATGCCATTGAAAAAAATGACTGGCAGGAGCGGTTGGGCGCATTGCAGGAAGCGAGGGAACTGGTGCTGAACCGCTATCAACCCCTTGCAGGTGCCGCTGGTATTTTAAGGCAAACACAGCCTTCCCAAAGGCAAATGGTGCAGCTGAAACCAGTACCTGACAGCTTTATCAAACAACTCCGTAAAATGTTGCCGCTGAAGCAATAAAAAAATAATCCCGAGGCATCCCCCCGTATAATTATTGCGATTGTATTAGTATCAAAATGCTGAATACGATGTAATAATTTTACATGAGAAAAAAATTCTTAGATGATGTATCCGCCAGCAGCCTGCAGGTTATTTTTAACCAGGGGCTGGGGCTATTGATATTTCTACTTACATCAAGGTTTTTAAGCAAGCCTGTTTATGGCGAGTTTAACTGGTCGCTGGCGGTAATGGCTTTTGTTACTGCGGTGCTCAGCCTGCGCCTGGAGCAAATTGTAGTAAGAAAAGTTGCTGCAGGCGATGACCCTTCAAAAATGCTCAGCCTGTTCCTATGGCACAGTATTTTTGGCGGCGTATTTTTTTATGCAGCACTTTTAATTGCGCATATCATCTTTCCTGCATTTTTTCAGCAACACAATCTTTTATTATTGCTGGCCATCAGCCAGCTTACCAGTTTTTTTACTTCGCCATTTAAGCAACTGGCCAATGGCCAGGAATTTTTTCGCCCGTTGGCCATCATGTCTTCTGTTGCAAATGTGATCAGGGCTGTATGGCTTTTGATCATTGTTCTTTTTAACAGCATCGATATTCAGCAGGTAATTATTATTTACATTGTTTCGGCGTTGGCAGAACTGCTGGTGTGCTTTTATATTGTTCAGTTCCGCTTGAAGGTTGCCGTAAAAACGAGCTGGTCGAGCAAAGATTATTTTTTATTGCTGCAGGAGTCTTTGCCACAGATCGGTGTGGTTTTTTTAAATGCGTTGATCGCCCGTTTCGACTGGATATTGCTGGGCATCTGGTGCAGCAGCGTTGTTACTGCAGAATATAGTTTTGCTTATAAAGTTTTTGAATTGTGCCCGCTGCCGATGCTGATATTAGGACCGATCTTACTCAGTCGCTTTTCCCGCTATTTCAGCAACCATACTGAAACATCGCTTACCGAAAAGAAAAGAGAGCTGGGTTTTTTTATCCGTTATGCCATGATCGCTGCCACACTGCTGCCGCTGATGTTAAATGTAATATGGGGTCCGGTTGCAGATGTGCTGACCGGTTATAAATATGGTGCGGTCAATAAAATCACTTTCCTGTTATTGTCTTTATGCATTCCCTTCCAGTACATGATCAATCTTTTATGGACCATACAGTTTGCGCAGAATCATCTTAAAAGAATTTTAAAGATAACCGTGATCACCGGTATCGTGATCGTGGCGGGAGACCTGTTGATGATACCCTTATTGAATGCTAAAGGCGCCGCCACCGTTTACCTTGTCGCCACCACAATTGAATACCTGGTTTACCTGCGCTCCTCCATATTGATAAAAATAAAAGAGAGCTGGCTGTCTGTAGCTGTTTGCCTCGGTATTGCTCTTGCAAGTGGTTTTGCCGTGGAATACCTCCATATACCACTCGTGATGAAATTACTGGCAGCAGTGGCCTTGTACCTTTTGCTGCTTGTTGTTACCCGGCAGGTAAAGAAAAACGACTGGAAGCTGGTAAGAGAATGGGTGTAAATTTTTATACAAAGAAAACACATGAAACTACCGTTGATACATACACTAAAAGAAAAAGCCCGGCAGGTGCACTGGCTCCTGCTGGTCTTTTTAATACTGGTGCTGAATGTAAAGCTGGTGATAAAAGTAGTGGCTGTCATTATTGGTATCGTACTCAACCGTAAAGATATCAGCCTGAAAAATATGCTGCAGCAGCGTTATTGCTGGTTTTATTTCAGCATGATCGGCATTGGTATTATCAACGTTGCATTACAATACAAAAGCATTTCTACGGCTTATCTTGCCACAGCAGCCCTGGGTGTTACCTTCTGGGCCATGAGCGCTGTAATTGCATACCTGTTGTATACTATTGTTAAGAACGAAGCTCCTGAAAAGCTACACACAACGGTCAGCCTGTTCTTTTTACTGCATGCTGTTGTTATCTTTTTCAATTTTGCCGGCATTATGTTCGAAACAGGCTCGATCAATCCTTACACTTATAAAGGCCTGAATCAGAAATATTATATCAGCACCGGCGATTTTATCAGCGGTATCAGTTTTGATGCCCCGGTCACCACGGCTGTTATTGCTGCTTTCGGCATGTTGTATTTTTTATACCGCAGGCAATTCCTGCTTTGCCTGGTGAGCATGGCGGCGCTATTGTTGATCGCCAGCAATTTTACCAACCTTATTTTAATTGCCGTACTGGTATTCGCATTTATTTTTTACAGTAATAAGCTGCAGAAAAGTTGTATCCTCATTTGTTTGGCAATGCTGGTGTTATTCATGGCAAAAATTTCGCCACAGAATAATGAGCATGTGGGCCGCATCTTTTACCATCTTATTGATAAGCCTTACGACCTTCCCCCTGAAAAAGTAATTCCTTTAAGTGTATTAAAGAAAGAACCGGACAGTGTGCTTTCTTTTGATCAAAGAAAGCTGAAGTATGCACAGAATTATATTGACAGTATGAGTGCGATCAGGCTGGGTGTTACTGCGGCTGCACCCACAATAGCACCGGCTGCAATTGTAAAACCAGTTGTTATTCCCGGTGTTAAACCAAAAGACAGCGGCTTTTTCCAGTTTCATGAAAGTGTAGGTATTGTTGAAAAGATAAACCGCTACAGCAATTTTATTGCAATTTCTTATGATACCGTTTTGCTGGACAGTCTTAAAAAAATGTACGACTGGAAAAAGCCCGGTAAATGGATCGCCGGTAAGGAGTTGTTTGCTTTTTTGAAAACACATCCTTCAAAAATTTTAACCGGTGATGGCATTGCTAATTTTGCTTCCCGCCTGGCTTTTAAAGCCACTTTGCTGAATACAGCCGGTGCTTATCCTGCAAGGTTAAAATATATTCATCCCGATTTCCTGTATAATCATTTATACCTGTACCTCTATTATCATTCAAAGGATCAAAGCCAGCATGAAGCTTCCAATACACCCGATGCCGTGTATTACCAGGTGGCGGGAGAATATGGTTTGCTGGGCATCGCTTCATTAGTTTTTTTATACTTCGGCTTTTTTTTAAAGCGTGCCCGTAAAATGAGTTTCGGATTGCCGCTGTTGCTGGTGCTGGGCGGCGCATTCTTTGCCGAATATTGGTTTGAACAATTTTCTATCGTTGTTTTATTTGAATTATTATTCTTTCTGGATATGAAAGAACTGCGCCGGGAGGAGCACCCGCTATGATACCCACTATCACTGTACTGATGCCTGCGTATAATGCTGCAAAATATATTGGTGAAGCGATCAGTTCCGTATTGCAGCAAAGCTTTGGTGATTTTGAATTACTGATCATTAATGATGGCTCTGCTGATAACACAGTGGAAGTGATCAACTCTTTTACTGATGAGCGTATCAGGATCATTCATCAAACCAACCAGGGCGTTGCTGCGGCATTGAATATCGGCCTGCTGAATGCAAAAGCAGAGCTTATTGCCCGTTTTGATGCAGATGATATCTGCCTGCCTGACCGATTGGAAAAACAACTGGAATTTTTCTTATCCCATCCCGCACATGTGCTGGTAGGCAGTGATGCTGACTATGTGGATATGAATGGTGCATTTATATACCGGCAACCTTTTGCTGCTTATGACGATGAATCGATCAGGCAATTGCCGGCATCTGTTTGTCCTTTTTCGCATGTTACTGTTCTGTATAAAAAAGAAGCGGCCATTAAAGCAGGTATGTACGATATCAATGCACACAGTTTTGAAGATCATTTACTATGGCATAAGATAATGCAGTTGGGCAGGGTGGCCATTATACCGGAGGTTTTGGTAAGAGTAAGGTTCAACCCGGAATCTGTTACTATTGACGACACCTGGAGGAGCCGCCGGTTCAGGAAAATAAAATATGCGTCTATTGGTAATGGTTATATCAGTCGTGAAAAAGGGGATAAATTATTAAAGATCATCCGGCAGCAAAACACCGGCTCTATAAAAAAGGGGGCTTATTATTCTTTGCTGGCCAAAAAATTCCTGTTCAATAATTATAACCAGGCCGGCGCCCGTTTCAATATTGTGCAACTGATAAAAACCTGCCCTTTAAAAATGCAGGGTTACCTGTTGCTGGGTTTATCTTTTTTTCCTGAAAGAATACTAAAAGCGATCTATAAAATAAAGTAACAGATGCGCAGGATGCTGAATAAAATATTATCCAGGTTAAAAGGCGGTTCTTTCGAGATTGACAATGCTATGCCGGTGTCTTACCTGCTGTCGCTGTTGTTTTCAAGAACGGTAATGTGGTTAAGAGGGTTTTTCAGTGGTGTAAAGGGTGGCGGTATGTTATTTATCGGCAGACGTGTTACTATCAAAGCAAGATCGAAAATAAAAGCGGGTCGATTGGTGACCATTAACCATGGATGCTATATCGATGCTTTATCAACGCAGGGTATTGTGCTGGGCAATAATGTTTCACTGGGCAAAAAGGTTACGATCGAATGTTCCGGCAGCCTGCAATGTGTGGGCAAAGGCATTACAGTGGGGAATAATGTGGGGTTGGGTGCCGATAATTTTTTTGGTTGTGCCGGTGGTATTGAAATTGGCGATGATACCATCATGGGCAATTTTATCAGTTTTCATGCAGAGAATCATAATTACAGTGATGCCACTATACCTATACGGCTGCAGGGTGTTACACACCAGGGTATAAAAGTGGGGAATAATTGCTGGATCGGTTCCAAGGCAACTATACTGGACGGAGCAACGATTGAAGATGGATGTGTGATAGCAGCTGGGTCGCTGGTGAGATCGGGTGTGTATAAGGCAAATGGTATTTATGGAGGTGTGCCGGCAGTTTTAATTAAACAAAGGTTTTAGCAGTAATGCAGATACAATGAAAGTAGTTTTTATAACAAGATCAACATTGCACTCGGTACCGGGTGGCGATACGCAGCAGGTGCTGCAGACTGCCCGCATGCTTAAGATGTTGCAGGTAGAAGTGGATATTAAGCTCACCCACGAAAAGATTGATTATAAAAAATACGACCTGCTGCATTTCTTCAACATCATCCGCCCGGCTGATATACTGGTGCATATTCAAAGATGTGATAGGCCTTTTGTGGTATCGGCCATCTGGATCGACTATTCTGTTTATGATCAGCAACAGCGCAAAGGGTTTGCCGGTAAGCTACTGCGCATATTACCTAAAGGCAGCATTGAATACGCAAAGACCATTTACCGGTGGTTGATGCGTAAGGATAAACTGGTGAGCAAAAGTTATTTGTGGAAGGGACAACGCAGCAGTATCAGGTATATAATGAAAAAAGCGGCCGGCATTTTTGTACAATCCAAAGATGAATACCATGACCTTGTAAAACAATATGCTGTTAAGTCGCCTTTTACTGTGATACAAAACGGGATTCGATCCTGATCTTTTTGCGGCTGACAGCAATGCTGTAAAAAAAGAGAATACCGTTTTATGTGTTGCCCGGATCGAAGGCATAAAAAATCAATACAATCTTATAAAGGCTTTAAGTGATACAGATTACAGTCTTACATTGATCGGTGATGCTGCTCCTAATCAAAAAGATTATTACGAAGCATGCAGGAAGATCGCATCCACTAATATTTCGTTCATTGATTTTTTACCGCAGCAGCAATTACTGCAACATTATGCTGCTGCAAAAGTGCATGTATTGCCCAGTTGGTTCGAGGTATGTGGCCTCTCATCACTGGAAGCTGCGGCGATGGGTTGCCAGGTGATCATCACCAGCAATGGCTATGCTTCTTCTTATTTTGGTGACGCCGCTTTTTATTGCGATCCTTCAAACCCCGAAAGCATTTTTAATGCCGTAAAAAATGCAGCTGCGGCAAACGAAAGCAGTACCCTTTCAAAAACTATTTTTAATAACTATACCTGGAAAAAAACAGCAGCGGCTACACTGGCTGCTTACAAAAAAATAACCGTACAATGCAATCATTAAATATAGCAATAGTAGGCTCCCGCGGTATACCGAATTTTTATGGCGGTTTTGAGCAAATGGCCCAGTACCTGGCCGTTGGGCTATTGAATAAAGGGCACCAGGTAACTGTTTATAATTCGCACAATCATCCTTACCAGCACGATGTATGGAATGGCGTAAGGATCATTCATTGTTTTGATGCAGAGAGTATGATCGGTACTGCAGGTCAATTTGTATATGACCTGAATTGTATCCGTAATGCAAGAAAACAGCATTTTGATGTGATCCTTTTTTTGGGATATACCAGTAGTTCGGTGTGGGGGAAATTATTTCCTAAAAATGCTGTCATCATTTCCAACATGGATGGTATGGAATGGAAAAGAGATAAATACAGTAAGCCGGTACAGCAGTTTTTAAAGTACGCCGAAAAACTCGCCATTAAATACAGTCATTTTTTTATTGCTGATTCTACTGTTATACAAACTTATGTGGAAGAGAAATATTATATCAAAAGCAGGTATATCCCTTATGGCGCTGAAATTTTTGAAGATAAGAATGAAGCCGTGCTTACCAAATACGGCGTTTCAAAATCCAACTATCACATGCTGATGGCAAGAATGGAACCCGAAAACAATATTGATATGATATTGAACGGTTTTCATTCCAGCAATTCAGAAAAAAAATTCATCGTGATCGGTAACTACAATAATTCGTATGGCAAATTAATGTACCAGAAATACCACGGTGATAAACGCATACAATTTCTCGGTGGCATTTTTGATGCAGATATCACCAACACGCTACGGGCATTTTGTAAGCTGTATTTTCACGGGCACAGTGTGGGCGGCACTAATCCTTCTTTGCTGGAAGCAATGGCCAATGGGTCTATCATTGTTGCACATGACAATCCGTTTAACCGTGCCGTTTTAAATGGCGATGCCTATTATTTTAAAACTCCCGAGGATGTAACCAAGCTGGTGCTGCAAAGCAACGGGCATAAAGAAAGCGCCCTGATGGTAAAAAACAATTTTGTAAAGATCGATAAAGAGTATAACTGGCCCAATATTGTAAACCTTTACGAAGATTTTATTATGGAATGCTATAACCGTTCTAAAAAATGAGAAAGCTGCTTTTTATAGAAGAAACTACAGCCAACAGGATCAGTTATTACCTGCTGCTGTGTTTTCTTATTGCGCTCCCTTTTGATTTTTTTTACAGCGAATTGCTGTTGATATGTTTTGGCCTGCATACCATCATTCATGTTGAAAGCCCCTCCTGGAAAAATATTTTCAGCACCCGTGTACTTACTCTGGTGGCTGTTTTTATAGTAGGTTTATTAGGTATTTTATACAGCAGCGGCAGGTCCGAAGGTTTTAATGTTTCCGGTCGGCAGTCAGCCATTCTTATAATTCCCGTTTTATTTGCCATCAGCAATATAAACCTGGAAAATTACCGGTTGAACCTGGTGTGCATTTTTGGTTTTACTTGTACTATCACCGTGCTGTATCTTTTTGCAAGTGCATTATCTGAGATAAGAAGCCTGCATCTTTCTTACAGCTCTTTGTTCACCGCAAGGTTTATGAACCATCGCTTTTCCTTGCCCATTAAACTGCATGCCACTTACCTGTCGATGTATGTTACTTTTTCGCTGTTGGCATTTTTGTACCTTTTGTTCACCAATAAAGAGCTGCGCTACAAATGGATTTATATTTTTTGCTGTATCGTTTTAGCAGTTGGTATGCTGCAGCTATCTTCCCGTGCTGTATTCATTTCTTTCCTGGTCATCATCAACCTGTTGTTCCCATTTTTTGTCTTTAAGGGTAAAAAGCGATGGTTGTTTTTAACCTGTAGCCTTTTTATTTCGGCAGCTACATTATTTGCCATAGAAAAAACAGACTCGTTTAAAGAACGTTATATAAGCAATCTAAAAACAGATCTTAGTTTAAGTGGTGAGCAGCAACTGGTGGAAGATGCTGAGCCCCGCTTTGCAAGATGGGAAGCCATTATGCAGCTGGTAAAAGCTTCACCGGTGATCGGGTACGGTAGTGGCTCGGAAAAAGAATTATTGAGCAAACTTTTTTTTGATAAAAAAATGTTCGTTGCTTATCTCAACGAATTCAATGCGCATAATGAATATCTCAGTTTTTTAATTAAAACGGGTATTGTCGGTCTGGCCCTGTTCCTGTTTGTTTTATACAGCGGGTTCAAAACAGCATTTCAAAATAAGGATATTTTGTTCCTGGTCTTTTTAGGTATTATCAGCATGGTTTCTCTTTCAGAAAACATATTAGATGTGAATAAAGGCGTCTTTTTTTACAGTTTTTTCTTTTCTCTTTTCTTTATCAACAACAAGGCAAAATTGAAAAGCGACACATGATTTAACAATTAAAACAGGCAACCGCATATAAATTTTTATCGTTTACCATTAAGCAAACAGTATTAAAATGGATTAGCTTTCCGTAGTAGTTATTACCTATAATGAAGAGAAGAATATCAGGCGTTGTATACAATCCGTTCAAAAAATAGCTGATGAAGTTATTGTGGTGGATTCCTATTCTGACGATGCCACGGTGGAGATAGCACAATTTTTGGGCGCCATTGTCAAGCAATCAAAATTTGATGGTTATATCAGCCAGAAGAATAAAGCCATTGCATTGGCAAAACACCCGTATGTTTTATTGCTGGATGCTGATGAATCTTTAACAGAAGAACTTGCCAATTCCATCCTGGAAGAAAAAAAGCATTTTACTTTTAAAGCCTACAGCATGAAACGCTGCAGTATTTTTTGCGGCAGGGAGATCAGGCATGGCTTGTGGTACCCTGATAAAAAACTCCGCCTGTTCGATAAAAGGCTGGGCAACTGTGGTGGCATGAATCCGCACGACAGGATCGTGATGCCCGAGGGCACAGCTGTAAAATTATTAAAGGGCGATATGATGCATGCCGCATTTGCCAGTATAAAAGAATACCAGCGCAGGAATGAACAGATCAGCAATGTTATTTCGCAGTCCATGTATGATGCAGGTGCCAGGAAATATCGCTTTAAGATCATCATCAATCCCTTGTGGGCTTTTATAAATGGTTATATACTAAGGTTGGGCTTTATTGAAGGACGTGAAGGATTTATCATTGCCGTATTGGCGGCACAGCAAACCTATTTAAAATACCAAAAGCTGCGGGAACTGCTGCAGCAGGAAATACCGGGAGTAGCGTATGCTAACAAACAAATCCGTTAAGCTTTGAACAATACAGCGCATAACATATTAAAGACATTGGGGTATTTCGACCTGTTCCATTACCCGCTCACGGCAGAAGAGATCTGTATGTTCCATCCTGAAAACATTGCTGCAAGCGCCATTGCTGCAGAACTGGAAATGCTGGTGAATGAAAAATTTATTTTTAAACTCGACAGTTTTTACAGTTTGCATTATGATTATGCACTGCAGCAAAAAAGGAATAAAGCCAACCAGCTGGCGGCAGAGCAAATGAAACTGGCTGTTAAGATCGCCGCTTTTCTTTCCCGTTTTCCTTATGTAAAAGGCATTGGCGTTTCCGGTTCTTTATCCAAGAATGTTGCAACGGAGTATTCTGATATCGATTTTTTTATTGTAACAGCGAGCAACCGGTTGTGGATCGCAAGAACAGCAATGCATCTTTATAAAAAGCTCACTTTCTTAACTGGCCGCCAGCGCTGGTTCTGCATGAATTATTATGTGGATGAGGCTGAATTGGAAATACCTGAAAAAAATATCTTCACTGCCATCGAGATCATTACTTTGTTGCCCATGCAGGGTAACAGGAGTTTAACTGATTTTCGCAATAATAATAACTGGACCAGGATATTCTTCCCTGCACACAAAGCAAACAGCAACAGCGTTCCGGAAATACAAAAGGGAATGCTGGTGAGGTTCCTGGAAAGATCCCTTAACAATAAACTGGGCGACCGCATCGATAAATGGCTGATGCGGCTTACCGACAGCCGTTGGAAAAAAAAGGCATTACAGCAACGGTTAGACGATAAAGGTAGCAATATGGGCATGAGTGTCGGCAGACATTTCTCTAAACCCGACCCAAAGAATTTTCAGCAAAAGATACTGTCGCAATACCAGCTTAAAATGCAGGAGATAGAAGACCTGGCGCATCAACCCAGTAAGATCAGCGCTTAATGTACTATTATTTTTTTTGCAGCGAGATGATGTAATAATCACCGATGTATTTCCACGGCCATTTTGTTTTCCATTTACCTTCCTTTATTTTTAGGGAGTTGTACAACTTTGAATGCTTTTCTGCAAAGCCTTCAATATAAGACGGGGGAACAACCGTACATAAGCCTTCCAGCGCCAGCAGTTTAAAATCTTTGCGCATATTTTTTATGATATACGATGGAGCATAATACCAGCAGGTAAAATATTCACCTTCAACGTGTGCTGTTACGCCCCTGCTGCTGAAAAGGCGGCGGAATGCAGTTTTGAATTTTCCTTTAAAGAGTAATAAAAATTCCCAGAGGCAGAATTTGGGCAATACCACTAACGTAACCGTGCCGCCTGGTTTGAGCAAAGGAGCAAATGACTGCAGCACTTTATTCAATTCTCCCGTACAATTCAATCCTGCAAAATTGGAAAATATATGATCGTATTTTTTTTGTTGTTGTAATTGTTCCAGTTGAGTAAACGATAGGAGTTCATTGGTCACATTTTGCTGTAGGTGCAGCAATTTTACTTTTTGTTGCAATTGTTCCTGCATACCACGTGCAATATCTGTGGCATGTACAAAATGTCCCTGCTGTGCCAGCCATATTGCGTCTTCGCCGGTGCCGCTGTTCAATTCCAAAATATGACTTTCGGGTTGTAATAATTTCAGCAGATGATCCCTTACCCTTTGTCTTTTGTACTGCACAATGGTATTACCTGCATACAGTTCATCAAATATCACCGCCTGCTTACTGAATGCAGCTGCCGCATTTTGTTCATTGATATGATGCGATGAGATATTCATGCAGCGGGCTTTTGTAATTGCTCCAGTTTTTTCTTATCAATAAAAGTTGCAGGCAGGTAATACAGCCAAGACAATGCTTTGCGTATCGTTCTATAATTCACTTTGAAGGGGTTCATGATCACTCTTTTTACATGCTCAAAGGCCTGCCGCTTGCGGTAGGTTTTATGTACGTAACTGTGTAATTGCTTGTAAAAGGCCGGCTGGTAAGTATTTCGGAACATCAACGCCATTTCATCCGAATCTGTCCAGTTGGTTTTTTCGCTTAACTGGCTTTTTACTTTTTCAAAAAATACCGTGCCCGGCAAAGGATATGAAACAGAAACCCCGATCTCGTGCGGCATCAACCTGTTGATCATTCTTAAAGTAAGGTCAATGTCTTCTTTTGTTTCGCCGGGATAACCGAACTGTATAAAGAAAGAGGGATTGATCCGGTTTCTTTTCAGCAGCATGCTGGCTTCGTATATCTGCTGCACCGTAGTGCCTTTATCCATTGCATCCAGTATTTTTTGCGATCCGCTTTCTGCGCCCATCCATATATTGGTGCAGCCTGCCCTTGCAAGATTTTTGATACTGTTCTCTTTCAGTAAAAGATCCACCCTGCCCTGCATTTTAAAACTAAACTGCAGTTGGCGTTCTTCCACCAGGTCGGCAAACTCCCGTATCCATCCGGGGTTCAATCCAAAAATATCATCGCAGAACCAGATATGGTCGAAACTGAATTTTTCTTTCAATAATATCAATTCATTCACTACATGCTGCGGGCTTCTTACATTATAGCGGTTACCATAAATGGGTTTGGCGCACCAGTTGCATTTAAAAGGGCATCCTCTTGTAGTGCTCATGTTCAGTGAAAAATAACCCGCATGTTTCTGCCACATTTTTTTGTAGGGTTCCATATCAATAATGTCCCAAGCAGGCAGTGGCAATGCATCCAGCTCTTTCATCACGGGGCGGCGTGCTGTTTTTACAACGGCATGATTGTGTTTAAATGCCAGGCCTTCTATTGAAAAGAAATCGTTGTTGTTACTGCTTAAAGCATCCACGAGTTGCAATAAGGTCATTTCAGCTTCGCCCATCAAAATAAAATCAGCGCCTGCGTTCAGGTACATTTCAAACCGGTCGGTACTGTCGGAGCTTGATACAATTACGGTACAGCCTCTTTCCTTTGCATAAGCGATCATTTTAAATGCCGCTTCCCGCATATTGGTAAGGCACATCTTGGTAAGATAATTAAAGCCGTCATCGTACAGTACAAAAAAGCGGGGCGTCATTTTTTCAATGGGTGCAATGATCTCTTCGGGCTGATGGGCAAACATGGTATCGAACAAAGCAACACCGTATCCACTCTCTCTCATGAATGCAGCTGCATACAATGTTGCGAGTGGTGCATAAGGTTGTCCTGTTGCCCATTGCTTGGGGTCGAACCGTAAAAAATAAGAATGCGAAAAAAGAATGTCAGTCATTTCCGTTCTATGGTTTAATAAAAAATATTTTTATTGCGTTAGTTCAGGTTTTACCGGTTACAATTTTACCTGTGGTTTTAAATTGAGATAGCACACACATTTAATGCAGGTCTCATTCGTATCCATATCCAGTTGCTTCCTGAATGCAACAGCTTCTTTACTATTGATGACAGTATCGAATGTTTCATCTTTGATATTACCATAAGCCTTATGAAAAAAACAGGGCCGCACTGTTCCGTCTGCTTCAATTACCGCAGATACCCAGGGCGCATTGCACTTTTTATAAGGAAATTCATTGTGGCCATAAAAAGCAGCATAGTACCGGTAGATCTTTTCTATCTTCTGCGGTGATTCTGCTATATACCCGTTCTCAAAATCATTTTTATACTGCACAATAAGATCATCAATAATATTTTTCAGCGCCGGCAGGTCATTTTGCCGCAGTAATATTTCATGTTGCCGATCCTCATCCCATATTATCTCCCGGTTAAAAGCAGTGCTGCCGGTATCAGCCGGCAAAAAACTTACCTGGTCAATACCGATCTTTTTTGCGCTGTCGATAATAGCAGGCCATTTTGTAAAATTCTGTTGTTGTATCACCGTTCTGCTGCTGACCTTGAAATGTGGGTCGATCGCTTTTATTGCCGCAATACCTTCGGCCATTTTAGCAAATGCGTTGGGAATATTACGTATACTGTTGTGCATTGCTTCGTCACCATCCAGCGATACAATGATATCATCCACCCATTGCACCAGTTGTGCAGCATTTTTTTTAAGTGTTAAACCGGTGGATAAAAGGCTGATCTTTATTCTTTCATTTTTTAGTAGCTTGCAAAGGCGAAAAAAATCAGGATGCAGCAATGCTTCGCCTCCCGACATCAATACCCTTTGTGTTCCAAATTTTCGTAATGCCTGTAACAGGCCACTGATATCTTCCTCAGTAAGTTGTTTCAACCGGTGGTTCCCTTTCCAGATATCGCACATCACACACCTGCAGTTGCAGGCGCTGTGCGGCATCAGTATCACCACCGGTAAAGCGCTGATGACGTGCGTTTGCAGCGTGCGGTATCTTTTATAGGTGGTTAAAACATTCTGCATTGTATTATTGGTAACGGTTTTTAATGATCACATGATGAAAGGGGCTGTTTTGCAAACTCAGTTTGCTGGCCCATGAAACGGGATCATATAAAAAACGGTAATTGAATTTTTTTATATCGCTGATGCTGTGATAAAAATAAAATGCAGCCATTTGTGGTACACCGAGTGTTGTAAAATGCTCCAGGGAGCGTTGCTTTGCTGCAGCGATCTCCTGCTGCGGGTAAAATGGCGCATCCAGTAAATGAATTTCACCCTGCAGGGTAAGATGCACTGATGCGTCGGCAACCAGTTTTTTTAAAGAAGCGAAATAAGGCGCCGATGCTGCAAAAACGATCACATCAAATTTTTTATCCGGTAAAACAGTATCATTCAAATGGCCATGAATAAAACTGAGATTACGGATCTGTTGAAAAACTTTTTGCGCCTGTTGTATCTCTGCATCTACTATATCTATCCCTGTAACCGTACCTTTTATGGCAGCTGCCAGGTGTGCCGAAAGCCAGCCGTTTCCACAGCCCACTTCCAGTATATCCAGTTCCCGTTGTTTTTGTTTTAAGTGATGCACCAATCTTCTTGCCGATGTTTTCCGTATACGCCACTCCCTGTAAAAGGGATGACCGGAATTGATATCGGGCAGTGATGCCACTTCTTCATCTGTATACACCCGCCCTTCCTCTTCCCGAAGGTGCAGGTACAATTTTTCAAATTCGCTTGCAATCGTAGTGGTTACATTCATGCTGCTTTTGAGATTTGGTAAATAAAATTTTTCTCCAGCATATTTTTTTTACTGTACACACAGTGCAGCAAAAAATTATTTTTTTGGGCAAAGCCATTGATCATTTCCATATCAGCGCCATCAAAAAGTATCATCAGCACCTGGCTGTCTTTATGCATATAGGCAGCCAGTGAATTGAACAATGCAGCAAAGTATTCTCCCTTTTCGCCACAATACCAGGCATGATCTTTTGCTGTGTGCGGCTGTTTTTTATAGTAAGGGGGATTGATCGCAATAATATCAAACTGTTGTGGTGGTATGGCTGTAAAAAGATCCGACTCTATTACCTGCAGCACTACTTTATTTTGCCAGCTGTTCTTTTTCAATGCTTCAACTGCAATACTGTTGATATCCGTTGCCGTAACTTTTGCCTGCTGTTTGGCAGCGCTTACAGCGATCAATCCGCTGCCGCAACCCAGTTCTAAGAATTTCTTTTCTTTTAGTTGCAGGGTATTGATGTATTGTAATAAAATCTGGGTACTGAAAAAGAACCCCGGGTGAAAAACTTCCGGCGGAATGACCAGGCGTATCCCTTTGTACCGGTATATCCTCGCTTTGGAAAGGTATTTTACCAGTAACGGCCTATAGGTTCTTGCAACGATATGTTTAAATACAGTATTCAAAGTAAAATTTAAAAGCCCTCTATTTCCGGTTGACGGTATTTCCACAGCATGTGTAATGCTTTTAATTCGTATGGTTTCCGGTACAGCCCTGTTTTATACCGGATAGCCGCTATATTGCGTAATAGTTTTCTTTTGATATTATTTAATCGTATATCCGACACCGTTGGATAGTACCCATTTAACACGGTTTCAAAATCCTTTATCTTGTTGATCATTTCCGGCGTAAGCCAGGGTGTAAGCGGGTTCTTCCGCAGGTCAAAATTTTCCCATTGCGGACTTATCCAGTCTTCCAGTTTTTCAGGAAAATGAAACCCACTGCCTAAAACTTTATTGTACATATCACTTCCTTCGGTGGGCACGGGGCTGTATACGTAAATAATGATCTCTGTACGGGGATTGATCGATTTTATTTCTTTGATGAATGCAATATCCTGGTCTATCTGTTTCATCACCTGTTCGGGTGTATCGGCTGGTGTACCTAATACAAAAGAGTATTCGGGAATGATGTCAAATTTTGCAATTCTTGCTGCGAATGATCTTATCTCAGCCGCAGTCTGCGTACCACCCTTGTCCATTTTTTTCAGCACTTCATCGTTACCCGTTTCGGCGCCAAAAAATATCATCTTGCACCCGCTTTCCCGCATGGCAGCCAGTGATGCGTCTGAGTATTTATCAATGGTATCAATGCGCCCTTCGCCCCACCATACCATTTTTTCCGGTTTTATCAGGCGGGAAAACTCCACCGTTCTTTTTTCGGAAACAAAAAAATTGTTATCATGAAATTCTATTGCATTACCCCCGTATTCATCTTTCAGGTACTTGATATCATTGTATATAAGCTGTGCAGATTTGCCTTTCCACCGTGCATTATAAATAGGTACCACAGCGCAAAATGAACATTTAAAAGGGCAGCCCATACTGGAGTGATAAGCAATAGTGCGGGTGCCGAGATAGGTTTTTCCTAAGTAACGTTTTAATGGATAGAACTGGTTGAGCTTATCGTAAGGCAATGTTGGCAAAGCATCCAGGTCATATAATTCATCCTTGGTTGTTTTAATTATTTTTTCGCCTGACTTATAAATGAGATTGCGGATCAATTCATAAGGTTCATTTCTTTCCAGTGCATTCAATAAAGCAGGAAAAGTTTTTTCGCCGGGCCCGTTGATCACAAAATCAACATAGCCGGAATTGAGCACCACTTTATTCTGATTGGAAGGAAAATAGCCGCCCCAGATGATTTTTATAGAGGGATATAATTCCCTTATCTTTTTTGAAATAGGGATGGCCTGTTGCAGTTGCGGGCCCGGCATGCTGGTGCAGCCGAAATAACCAAAGTCGCCGGCAGCTAAATAAGCATGTATCTTTTGCCAAGGATCGGTTTCCATATTGCCATCCACGATCACATAATCATACAACCCCTCAATTGAAGATGCAACGCTGAGAATTGAATTGGGTATCCTGGGTTTATATTTTGCGCTCCTGGGATTAAATAACAGAACTTTATTCATGCCGTTTAATTAATAGTCTTGCTATCAATTAAATCGGTTTAACGGAGCAAATAGTTGCCCGGCAATTTATTTTTATACCGCCAGGTGGCATAGCTGTTGTGGATATGTGCAAGACTGCCTTCTCCCGGTTGTAATTGCTGCTGAAAATTGATGCTGAACAGCATGATGCTGTGAATGCCGTGAACAAAAGCATCCTGCAACTGCAATTCTTTATAGCCAATGGCATTTTCGGGCAGGGGCCATTTAAAATTTTCGGAGACCGATGCACTGAAGGAAAGTTCATTTTTGGGCCGCAATGGCTGCATGTGATTTTTGCCCAACGCATAAGCGGTTTGATAAGCACTGCTGCTCACTGCTGTTAACAAAAGCCGCCCTGCTTTTTGCACCTGCTCCAATGCCCGGCCGCCAGTACGCAACGAAATGATATACTGCGTTTCGTTCACCTGCCCATGCAGGTCGGTTGGAAAAAGATTGAACAGGTCATCTTCTCCAACGGTAATAAGCGCAATACTCCTGGGCACCGCATAAGCTGCCTGCACCTGCCGGTAAAGATTATCGTGCAAAAAAACATTGCCCGGTTTTTTATTGTACAGGCGGTTGTACAGGTTACCGGCCAGCTGGTTAAATGCCGGTAGAAAACGGTGTTTCCCTGTTGTTCCTTCGTAATAAACAATGCCGGCAGCCGCTCTTATCTTCTTAAAATTCAGGGTGGCAAGGGCATCCTTTTCCGCAAATTTCTCGTTCAGAGAAAGGGGCTCTTGCGTAAGGGTAAGCTGTAGTTGATCGGGCAAGCCGTTTTGGTAAAAAGCAAATACCAGCGGGCAATACCCGGCAAAAACATGCGCTGCAGTAACATCCTGTACAGCACGATGATCGTTGCTGATATAAAGATGGGGCGGTTGAATGAATGCTTCTTTTGCAAAGCACAGGTATTCCTGTTTGTAGTGAAGGCCATTTAATTTATTCAATACTTTTTGTAGCAACCGCATATTTAAAACTAAGAAAAATTTAAGGTGCCGGAAAAAATAAAAAAACTGCATACCAAAATTTTCGGGCTGCGCAGCAGGATAAAAGGGCTGCCTACCGATGCCGGCTGGTGGCTGGGCTTCAACAATTCTTTTTTTAATAATGCTAAGGGATCGAGGATATTGTTGTACCACGGCGTTTGCAAGGGTGATCCGTTACAATTCAATACACTTTTTGTAACGGTTAAAACTTTTGAAGCGCAATTAAAGCTGTATAAAAAATATTTTAACCTCGTTTCCATGGATGCATATTATGCAGGTGATCTTTCCAGGGAAAAATTTAATCTCTGTCTCACATTCGATGATGGCTTTGCCAATAACTACAGCTACGTTTTACCACTTTTAGAAAAGTACCAGGTACCGGCAACATTTTTTATCACGGGCATCCGTTCGGCCGGCTATAATATCCTTTGGAACGACCTGTTAAGCATCGCATACCAGTATGGCCCTTCCAGCTTTGTTTTGCGTAATGATACTTTTATAAAAGACCGTAACGGAAAATATATTTCGTCATCCACGAATGAACCACTTGCAGCATTACTGCGTACAACAGGCTTTGCCGACAAAGCTGCTATGATGCAGGCCCTGGGCAATATTCATGAAAAAGTGCCTGAAGATTACTGGCTGCAGCTGACGGCAGAACAAATAAAACAGCTTTCGCAAAGCCTATGGGTAACCATTGGTAATCACAGCAGTTACCACAACGATCTTGCCCGTATTCCTGTTGCAGAAGCGGGAGAGGACATGGCTGCATCTAAAAAATATCTTGAGGGCATTACCGGGAAAAGCATCAATGCTTTCGCTTTTCCCTATGGCTCCTATAATAGTGCAGTTGCCGAAGCCGCAATAAACTGCGGACACACGCAACTGTTAGCAACAGATTTTAATAAAGGTGATCAAAGCAACGGAACATTTTTAAAGGAAAGGCTCACCATCAATCCATTTATTTCAAACATCAACCAGTTACATGCCAGCATCACAGGAAATTACCGCTGATACCCCTGTTAAGGAATACAGCATTACCCGCTTAAGCAAGGATAACCTGGCTGATATTGCCCGGTTGCACCAGGCCGTATATGGTAAAGCCCAACCAGCCGGCTACTTCGAAAAAAAATATGATACTGCTTATACCGGCGTTTCGCATGTTGGCTTTATTGCTTACAGCAATGAGGTGCCCATTGCATATTACGGTGTTATCCCCTGCTTTATACAGCATGGTAATAAAAAAATGCTGGCGGCTCAATCGGCCGATACCATGACCCACCCGGGTTATCGTTTTAAAGGAATGTTCGTGGAATTATCCAACATCACATTCGATCTGTGCAGGCAACTGGGCATACAGCTCATCTTTGGCTTCCCTAATCAAAACTCTTACCATGGTGCTGTAAATAAATTAGGCTGGCAGCACGCCGGCAGTATGGAATGCTTTACCATTACTGTTAAAGGATTGCCCTGGGAAAAGATATTTAATAGGTTTAACGCTTTAAATAACCTGTATAAACGCTACGGGCTTTTGATCGTAAAAAAGAAATTGTTACCATTGGCAGGTGTGGCCAATACAGCATTGCAGGATGGCTTTGCGGGTGTATGTCGTGATGAAAATTACCTGCTGTACAAAACTTACAGCAATACCAGTGTAATTGAGATTGCCGGTGCAAAGATCTGGATAAGCAATAAACATGGTATCATGATCGGCGATATGGAAGGAGTGAGTGCTGTTAATTTTAATGTGGTAATGCAACAGCTTAAAAAAATTGCCAAACGAAGTGGCATCAGGTTGATACAATTCCATTGCAGCACGGGCACAGCGTTACACGCTTTATTCAGCCGCCATTATGCAGCCACACCTTCTTACCCGGTGCTGGTGCAGGATTTTGGATCGGTTATTGAGCCTGCTGCACTTAAATTCAGTTTTGCTGATATTGATATTTTCTGACAAACACCATGTTGCATGACGATCGTTTTTACCAGTTATACCAGTTCGCCGCAGTTTGATAAGCCGGAGCTTTGGCTGAAACGTATTGAAGGTTATACGGGTATACTGGAAGGGCTGTGTGATAAGCATACCGTCATAGGCATTGAACATATTAATTACGAAGGCATTTACCGTAAGAATGGTGTGCAGTATTATTTCAACCGGTTTAAAAATAAAACAGTTCGTTTTCCCTGGCGCCTGCACGGGCTGGTAAAAAAACTGCAACCCGATGCCGTGTTCATCAATGGATTTATTTTTCCTTTACAAATAATACAGTTGCGCATGCGGCTGGGCAGCAAGGCAAAGATCATTGTATTGCACCGCGCCGAAAAACCAACAACCGGTTATAAAAAATTACTGCAACGCATTGCCGCAAACTGCATCAATGCTTATTTATTTGCTTCAGACGAGATGGGCATGGAATGGGTGGATGCAGGCATTTTTCCGCATGGAAAAAAAATAAAAGAAGTAGTGCAGGCTTCCTCTGTTTTTAATGTTACTGGTAAAAGCCAGGCAATGCAGCTCACACAAACAAAAGGCGATCCCGTTTTTTTATGGGTGGGCCGGCTGGATGCCAATAAAGATCCTTTAACTGTTATCACAGCTTTCCAGCAATACCTGCAGCACCAGCCTTCTGCTACATTATATATGATCTACAGCGAAGCGGTATTATTGCAGCAGGTAAAAGAGCAATTATCCGCTGATACCAAAAGCAGGAGTGCCATCAAACTGGTGGGTAAAGTGCCGCATAGTTTATTACAAAGCTGGTACAACAGCGCCGATTTTATTATTTCCGGTTCGCATTACGAGGGTAGTGGTGTAGCAGTGATAGAAGCCATGTCGTGCGGCTGCATACCCATTGTAACCAATATCAAATCATTCCGGCGGCTTACCGGACCGGGTAATTGCGGCTTGCTGTACGAAGCAGGAAATGAGCAGGAACTTTTGCATGTATTGTTGCATACAAGGTCGATGGACAGGGAAAAAGAGCGGCAAAAAGTTTTACAGCAGTTTCATGCGGAGCTTTCATTTAATGCTATCACTAAAAAGATCGAGGGTGTAATGGCATCTTTATAGATTGATCATTCAAATAACCGCATCATTTTTTCAGCTACCATATCCATGGTTAAATAAGATACAGGTTCATAAACCGTATTCTCCTGTAAAAGCTGTATCGCTTTTTGTTGCATTGCTTCTGTAGAGGATACAATATACCATCCATTGATCTTTGCTTTCATAGGTTTACAAAAACTGATCACTTTGCAGCCTGCATACAAGGCTTCAATACATACCGCACCAAAACCTTCATACGCAGAGGGATGTAAAAATATCTTTCCCCGCTGCATCCATTGCAATACTTCGGGATGTGGCAATTGCCCTGTAAGTAAAATATTGGACTCTAGCCCTGCTGCAGTGATCATTTGCTGGAGTTTATCTTTTTCAGGCCCGTCGCCTATCAATACTGCAGTAACAGCAGGCCTGTTTTTTTTGATTGCCGCAATAACTGCTATCAGTATTTCATAACGTTTCAATGGCAGTAATGATCCCGCTGCAATAATATCAATATCTTTTGCTGCCGTAACCGCATTGAATTGTGATGGCTCGATCCCCGCAGGAATAACATGCGCCGGCCTTACTGAATGGTTCTTTTCAAATTCATCCTGTATAAAATCTGAGAGTGCGATCAATTCCCCAGGTAATGGTTGTGTTCTGCCGGGATAACTGTTTTCTTTTTTAGCATCCTGCCCCAGTATCCAGCAATACTGTGGTATATTATTTTTATCTGCAAATCTTTTAGCCACCAATGCACATTCTCCATACCAAAAACTCAGAATGCCGGTTATTTTTTGCTGTTGCCCAATCGCAGAAAGTGTTTTGTATATTCTCTGCCGCAATAATAATTTTGCCAGTCCGCCTTTATTCCTCCCGTTAAAACTCATTACTGTTATGCCATACCATTGATACTCTTTTGTATAATAAGGATATTGAAAACTCAATACCACGATATTCCATTGCGGGTAATTTTCTTTTATTTTTTTTACAAGGCTTTGCTGCAGGGGCAGGCAGTTGGTATCGGTTTCGCTGTGCGGAAACCCGGGGCTAAGTATCACCAGTGTACGATCATGCTTCGTCATGGAGCGAAATAATTTTATTGCAGTAAGAAAGGCTTTCCGCATCATGCGTTATCATAACAACCAGTTTTCCTGCTGCAGCCATTGCTTTAAAGTTTGCCAGCATTTTATGTGTGGATGCCATGTCCAGTTCATTAAAGGGTTCGTCCAGTAAAATAACCGTAGCGTCTTTATACAACGCCCTCGCAATAGCGATGCGCTGCTGCTGGCCGCCGCTTATATTTTTACCATTTTCAGTTATGATGGTATTGATACCCCCGGGAGACTTATCTATAAATTCATCCAGCCCGGCTAATTGTATTGCCTGCTGCAATTTTTTTTCGTCATGACCATTTTCTTCCAGTGTTATATTCTTCAGTAAACTGTCGTGTATCAAAAACACCTGTTGCCGCACATAGGCTACCTGCGGCCAGCAGCTTTGCAGTATTTCATTATCCACTACATTCCCGTTAATGTATATTGCTCCTTTTTGTGGTTGTAAAAAACCCAGTACAATATTCAGCAGCGTGGTCTTTCCCCTGCCCGATGCGCCGCTGATGCCCACAATATCACCTTTGTTCAACGCTGCAGAAACATCTTTCAAAACTATTTTGTCATTGTATTTAAAATACAGTTGTTTTAACTCTATTGATTCGATAACTATCGGGTTGCTGCCTTTATCCTTTTCTACAACATTACTGTTTTCAATTTCACCGGTTGCAAACTGGTATGCTTTCATCTGCCCGGTTGTATTGATGATCTTTACAATGCCTGGTATTATTTTATAGGCCGCCGCCATAAATGCACCTATAGTGATCAGTGTGGCATGATCATCGTTGCCCGTCCAGCTGGCGAGTGCGATCAAAATAAACAATCCTGCTACTGCAAATATTTCTATAATGCGGCCGGGCAGGCTTTGCAAAGCAAATGATTCAAAAAGATACGCACTGAATTTTTCGCGGTAGCGGGTAAAGCGTTGTAAAAAGAAATCATTCCGTTGGTAAATATTGCTTTCTGTATAACCTTTCAATGCTTCGTATAAATATTGATAGGAGCGTTCATTATTTTCCTTGATATGCTTTTTTGCCGTTGCCAGTTTTTTTTTAAGAAAATAAAACACGGCTACCACCGGCGGTAGTAATACCAGCAGTAACAGCAGAAATATTTTGGCATTGAAGAGTACGATAGCAATGATGCTGATAAGTATAAGTGCATATTGTGTGATCAGTTGCTGGATACCGGCCAGTAAATGCTGGCAGTATTCCAGTGGCTGAAAACAGATCTTCCGCACCCAGGCAGAAGAATCTGTATGAACAAAGTCTCCGTACGGCGCCTGCTGGTAAGCAGCCAGGTTATCGTGTGCCATGCGTACCGCCACCCCGCTGCTGAATGTATTAAAGGCCCGGGAAATAAAATAAGCAGCAATATTCTTTACAGCAAAGAACAACAGGAAGAGAGCGATCATTGCAACAGAGCTCCGGTTGAGCAACCACTCAGGTAAAAATGCCGGAATGTTTTTATTAACCGGCTGAATATAGAACTGTACGATCCACAGCAACAATGCCAATGAAAGGATATCAGCAATACTCGTCAATATATCCAGCAATATTAAAATGCCGAAGTGTTTCTTTTCTTTTGTATCAAGAACAGCCAGTGTATTGTTGAAAATTTGCTTCACGCAGTAATGCCCGTTATTTAAAAGCCGAGTAGTTTATAAAAAGTTCGGTACAGGATGATCATATCCATTTTAAGTGTCCAGTGCCGCAGGTAAAAAACATCCACATCTATCCTGTCTTTCATTTTCTGCACGGTATCTGCTGCGCCTTCCAGCCCAATGATCTGCGATAAGCCCGTAATGCCCGGTTTTGCTTTTTCACGGAAGCGGTAATAGCTTACCTGCTCTTCAAAACGCAGGTTCTCACTGAGCATGTGTGGTCGTGGTCCTATTACCGACATATCGCCCCACAGCACATTAAAGAACTGCGGCAGTTCATCCATAAATGTGCGGCGCATTATTTTCCCTATAGGAGTGATCCTTTTATCATTTTCTGTAGCGGGTAAAATATCTGCTTCATCATTTACCATCATAGAACGGAATTTTATACAGGTAAACACTTTGCCATTCTGCTTATGTCTTTGCTGCAGAAAAAAAACGGGGCCACGTGAGCCTGCTTTTATCAGTATTGCCATCAATGGTATCAGCCAGGTCAGTACAAATACTATAACCACTACAGATAAAAAAATATCCATTGCTCTTTTAGCGCTGCGGTAACGGGTATTGTCAAGCGGCAGTTTTATGGAACATACAGCTGCTGTATCGGGGGGTGTAAAATTGCTGTACACTACTTTATATAAATAGCTTTTACCGGCCCTTCCCTGGCTTTTATTCAAATAGGTTATGATAGCAGTATCCGGCTGTGTTCTTTTTCGCTTTACCGGCAGGTTAATTATAGCGGCGTTCTTGTTCATGCTGATTTATTCGCCTGAATAAACGGTAAAAAAAGGGCCCGGGTTGCCTGTTAACAACCGTTAAAAGAAAGAAAAATAAAATTATTTTCAACTATTTTAAATCCCGTGAAACACAATACCAGCAAGGGTTTTGCATTTTTTTGGCCATTTGTTAAAACGCTTTCACTTTTCCCCAAAAAATAATAATGGCACGGTTTTGGAATTTATGGCATCAGAAATCTGAAAAAGACGCGGTTTAACTGCTTCTCAATAAAAATCTAAATCTTAATCTTTAAAAATCTATTATTATGAGCACAACAAATTTTCCAACTCCTGATCAGGAGAAACAGGTACAGATGCCTGCTAAAACAAACACCGTTAAGAACGTTGTTATTGGCGTATTGGCCGCAGGTATTTTAGGTATGGGTGGCTACATGGTGTATGATAAAAATAAAAATTCTGATACCATACAGCAGCAACAAACTCAGATCGCAAAAGTTACAGATGAAAAAAGCGATATCCAGGTAAGCTTTGATGCTTCACTGGCACGCCTTGATTCAATGACCACTGCCAACAACGGTTTATCCAGCCAGTTGGCTGATAAGAATGCTGAGATCGCAAAAACAAAAAATGAGATCCGCAGCATTTTGAATAAGAAAAACGCTACTGCGAGTGAACTGGCAAGGGCTAAAACACTGATCGCATCTTTGAACGATAAGATCAGCGGCCTGGAAGCAGATGTTGCAAGGTTAACACAGGATAACCAAACCTTAACTAATGATAAGGTGGTTTTAACCCAGGAAAAAGAAAAGTTAACTACAGATCTTACAGCAACTACAGAAGCTAAAGTAAATCTTGAAAAGAAAGTGGATGTTGCATCAACTTTAAATGCTTCTAACATTGTTATCACTCCTGTAAACGTAAGGAAGAACGGTAAAGAAAAAGTATCATCTACTGCAAAACGTGTTGACAAATTGCTGGTAAGCTTTGATGTAACCAACCGTATTGCTGAACCAGGTTCAACAGATGTATATGTAGTGGTGATCGGTCCTGATGGTAACCCTGTTACTTCAGGCGCTGAAACTTTTACCACACGTGAAGATGGTGATAAAACTTACACCGCTAAATTACCTGTAGAAATTGAAACAGCTAAAAGCAAAAATGTTGAATTCGCTTTTGCTCCAGGCACTAACTTCCAACAGGGTGCATACAAGATCATGATCTACCAGAATGGATTTTTAATTGGCCAGGGCACTCGTGAACTGAAGAAAGGTGGTCTGTTCAGCTAATTAAAACAACGAATAAATTTCAGTACTCTCTTAAAGACTTCAAAGGCCCCCGCAACTACGTTGCGGGGGCCTTTGTTTTATACCACCCCTTCTGCATAATAAAAAAGCGGAAGTATCGACCTGGAAAGGTGCATACGATCCGCTTTACTGCGAATTGCTATATTACAAAATAAACCAACTGCAAATTGAGTACTGCTATCTACTCAATCATTTTATAAACTTTTACATAGTCCACCACCATGCTGGTAGGAAAAGCGTCTGAGTCAACACCCTTTGCACCACCCCAGTTACCGCCTACAGCTACATTTAAAATAAGGTGGAACCTTTTATTGAATGGCCAGCTTTCAAAAGCATTGCCTTCATTCACAAATTCAAAATACTGGCTGTTATCAATAAAGCCCCTGATGGCATAAGGTGTCCAGTCGATACGGTACACATGAAAATCATCCGAAGCGCCTGTCACTATTTTAGTGGCAGTTTTTTGGGTGCCCTTCATGTGGTTATACGCCGAAGTATGCACGGTGCTGTGAATATTATCCTGGTCAAAACCTACATGCTCCATAATGTCGATCTCGCCTGATGCAGGCCAGCCGCCATAACTGTCATCGCTTGATAACATCCAGATAGCAGGCCAGGTGCCTTTGCCCTTGGGCAGTTTGGCCCTAACTTCAAAGCGGCCGTACAACCAATCGCCTTTACCCTTGGTAACCATGCGGGAGGAAGTGTAGTCATTGGTGGAAAATTTTTCCTTTTTTGCCGTGATAACCAGGTTTCCGTCTTTCACTACAGAATTAGGACCATCCGTATAATACTGCAGTTCATTATTACCCCAGCCACTGCCGCCCGTTTCGAAGGTCCATTTGGCGGGATCTATCTTACCAGAAGAAAAGTCATCCTGCCAAACCGGTTTTTTTTCAAAACGCCAATGCTTATCCTTTATTGGTGTTGCAGCAGCGGCCGGGGTTGTTGTTTTTTTCTTATTGGTGAATGCTATCAACAACACCGTTGATAACAGCACAAAGAGGATTTTTGTGTGTTGATTTTTCATTTAAATTATTTTACAGGGCTCACTTTGATCCCCACTGTTTTGATTATTGATACACTCTTACATAGTCCACTTCCATAGTGCCGCTTGTAAATGCCGGATCTATTGCACCGCCAAAAGTGCCGCCCATGGCCACGTTCAGTATCACAAAAAAGTTTTGATTGAACGGCAGGCTGGCATTGTTGGCAAAGGTGAAGAACACTTGTGAATCCACGGATAACTTGATAGTGCTGGCAGACCATTCCAGGATATAATTATGGAATTCGGTGCTGGCATTGCTGATGACCAGCGTACTACCATCACCGTTACCACCGGAGTGGCCGGGATGGTGCAGTGTACCATAGATCTTGTTCAGCTCATTGCCCTTGTGTTCCATAATATCCATTTCGCCGCAGGCAGGCCATGGTGTGGTGTTGATATTGCTACCCAGCGTCCAGATGGCCGGCCAGGTACCACCGCCCGAAGGCAGTTTTGCCCTGATCTCTATCTTGCCGTATTTAAAAGAGAACTTGTCTTTGGTGAGCAGCCTTGCAGAGGTATAATTGCTGCCGCTATAGCTTTCTTTCTTTAAAGTGATCTTCAATACACCATTGATCACAACAGCGTTCTCGGGCCTGCTGGTATAGTATTGCGCTTCATTATTGCCCCAGCCGCCTGCGCCCAGGTCGTAACCCCATTTAGTGGGGTCGGGGGCTCCATCCACATTAAACTCGTCGGACCATACCAGCCCGGGTGTGCCTGCCACCACGTTAACTGTTACCTGTATGGATTTTTTAAGTGTGCCGCCCGAACTACTGGTAGCCGTTACCGTTACTGTATAAGTGTTATTGCCTACCAAAGTATATTTATACGTGGTGCTGCCGGTGGGTGCGCTGGCGATGCCGCCATCACCAAATTCATAGCCAAAGTTTACTGCATTGTTGGCAGTGGCGGTAAAAGTTACATTACCGCTGCCATTTGTGCTTACATTGGCGGTTACCACCAGGTCGGTAGGCGCTGTTTGCGAAGGCCCGCTGCTGGAGCTGCTTTTTTTACAACTGGAAAACACGAGGAACATCAGCAGCAAAACCGTGGAATTTTTTACGTAATTCATATAGCTTATTTCATTTTTAATTTTTGATACCATGCATTACCGTCGGCGCCTATATTGCGTATGTGCATACTGGTGGAAGTTATCGACAGTATTTCGTACGTGGTGCCTCCTGTTCCAAAGTTAATGATGCCATTACCCGGTACAACAAACTGTATACGGGTGGATACAGCAGGTGTGGAAGCCGATGTAGCATCCATAAATGCGAGTTTTTTATTGCCCCCGGTGCTGATGGCATAGCAACCATCTCCGCCACTCACACCATAAAATGCAGTGGCAGCACCAATAGAAAAGCTTTCGCCTTTATTATCTACTGACATAAATACGTTATCGCTGGCATCTTTTGAAAAAGTGATCTCATCATTGTAAGCGCAGGCCTCTCTTGTATTAGGCGGTGCAGCATACCAGATGGGAGAGAACTGGTCGTTGGGACCTACTCCAAAATGCCCGTTCGCATCTTTATCGGTCACCCATACTTTGGATGTACCATTGGTAAGTGATTGCAGGATGGCGGAAGGAATTACAAATGCAACGAACACCCTGATCTTTTTACTGATAGATGAAATGATACCGGCTGTACCGATGGCATTTACCGTGATGGTATAATCGTAAGTGCCGGGGTTACTGTATTTGTAATTGATGATGCCTGAAGGCACTACCTGTGTTTTGCCATCGCCAAAATCAATGTTGTAAGTGATGGCGTTGGAAGCGGTGGTGGTTATTGCAACCTGGCCGGATCCGTTACCATTAGGGTTCGACGCATCCAAACCTGCAATGACAGTTGTTAATGTAAGCCCTGTAGGCGCTTTAAGGTCTCCCAGTGAGTATTCCGTTTTCTTACAGGCAGTAAACAATATGCCCATTGCAAGAAAGACTATGATGAATGATTTTATTTTAGTGATCATAAATTTTATTTTTAAAATTAATTGAGTGTTATGTCATCAAAATAGAAAGTAAAGTTGGCGCTGCCGTCTCCCATGGTACCGTTGTCGAATATCAGAACGATCTTCTGGTAACTGTTAGCAGTATTAATAGCGCTGTAGTCGAACGTGAGCAGTTCCCATGCATTGGCAACAGTAGTGCTTACTTCTTTTTCGTAACTGATACCACCATTGGTAAGGTTCTCTACTTTCAGCAACACTTTGGCACCCACTCTTGGAGAGTACACTTTTATTTTAAATGTTTTGGTCACTGAAAAATCCAGCGGGTTGCCCATGGTAAGGTAACTGCCGCCCCAGGTTTGTCCTGCACCCTTTACCATTTTACCCACCTTAGCGCTGGTATTGATACCGTTTACCTGCGGGTTAGCAATAACAGTAGCAACACCTCCATCGAAATTCGTAAATGTATATGCCAGCGTGGTGGATTCAAAATCTATCGGCGGTGCCAGCACTGCGGCCGGTGGTGCAAATTTTACATCATCCCAATAGAATATTTTTCCATTGCCTGCAGTATTAAAATCAAAGAAGATAGAAGCCAAATCGTACGTATAAGCCAGGTTCATTGCGGGTGTGCCCGATGCAGGATTCGCAAAATCAAACACGATCGTTTCCCATGCATTGGCAACGGTGGTGTTCTTTTCTGTTTCTACCGAATGGGTGCTGTTCAAATGATCTTCCACCTTCAATCTTACCGGTAAACCTATTGCCGGTGAATACACTCTTACAGACATTTGTTTTGCAGTAGCTGTAAAAGGCACCGGTGATGCAAAGCCCAGCGGTGTACCGATTGATGTACCGGCCCATGTTTGTGCACCGTTTGTTTTAGTGGTCTTCTTTACTTTATTGGCAGCATTACCAGGGTCCACTGCATCAACAGTAGCATTACCGCCAAAATCAGTTACCGTATAGTTCACAGAAGGATCATCGAATGTAACCGGTAAATTGATCTGCGCTGCCGGCAATGTATTGGTAAGCCTTATATCATCAAACAGGAATGTAAAATTCGCCGAACCGTCACCCATGGTGCCATTATCAAAAATGAGTACGATATGCTGGTAAGTGTTGGCTGTATTTACTGCACTGTAATTGAATACCAGGTCTTCCCATGCATTGGCTACCGTAGTGAGTGTTTCTTTTTCATAACTCAATGCAGTGTTCGCAGCATTTTCCACTTTCAATAAAACTTTGGCGCCTACCCTTGGTGAAAACACTTTCATCCGGAAAACTTTGTTGGCAGAAAAATCGATATTGCCGCTTAAGCCGATCCAGCTGCCGCCCCATGTCTGTCCCGGGTTCTTTACCATCTTACCTACTTTAGCGCTGGTGTTAATGCCATTCGATTGCGGGTTGGCAATAACCGTAACCGCACCGCCGTCAAAATTGTTGAACGCATAGTTGATAGTGGTGGATTCAAATGTTATTGGTAATAATATCGGATCAACAATGGTAACCGTTTTTATCAACTGCGTAGTGGCAGCGCCACCGCTGAGTGCCACCACTTTTACAGAGTATGTGCCTACAGCTGCATAAGTATGCGATACCACGTCGCCTTCTAAAAATGATACCGGCACTTCATTAGGTACATCACCAAAATAAACTTTAAACAGTGTTTCGTATAAAGCCGATGCCTTTACACTTATTTTAAAATTATTGGCAGGGTCTACCGTAATGGTAAAATCAAGATTTTCCGGCGCCCTGAATGATACCGTGAGCTGCTTGGTTGTTTCGGTTATTTTACCGGTGATGCTGTGTCCCACGATCTTTACATTATAAATGCCTTCTGCATATACATGCTGTGTATTCTTACCAGGCAACACTTTTGCCGGTGTGGTGGTGGCATCGCCATAATATATTTCGTAGAAAGAAAGTCCTTCGCCATTGGGTGTAATGGTAACAAGCCCGGTGTTATCCTGCGTAATGTCAAACAAGGCAGATAATTTATCCGGCGCCTGGTCGGTTGCCAACGAAGAAAGGTCATCTGTTTTTTCCTTGGTACAACTTACCGTCATTGCCAGTAAAAAACTGATGGCTAAAAAATATTTCAATATTTTCATGATCGTTAAATTTTATTGGTGAATGATTAATAACCGGGGTTTTGTGTAAGGCCTGAAATATTTATTTCCTGTTGTGGTATCGGGAACACTTCGTGTTTGCCCGTAACAAAACCAGTGATCTTGGATGTTTGCCCGGTCCTTACCAAATCAAAAAAGCGATCGCCTTCCATCGCCAGTTCCAGCCTTCTTTCATCCCAGATGGCCTGCTTCAATGTAGCGCCGGTTGCTGTGATATCTTTGCTGGCATCATTCACTGCAAATGCACGGCGGCGCACTTTGTTCAGGTACAATTGTGCCTTGGTATCATTGGGTGTGGTGGCCCTGTTATTCGCTTCTGCAGCCATCAGTAATACATCAGCATAGCGGATGGTCCTGTAATTATTCAGGTAATTTAATTCCACCTGGCCGGATGTTTCGCCTTTGCGTGGCAGGTATTTTTGATTGTACAGCCCGGTATTTTTATAAGGCGCTACCTGGTAAGTGATACCGAAAGATGGATTGGCAGTTTTATACGCTTCTATATCCAGTATAGTAGCTGCTTTTCGTATATCCCCCGCCGTATAGGCGTTGGCTAAGTTGGCAGTAGGCAGGTTAGTGCTCCAGCCGGCAGAATAAGGCATCGCAGCCGAACCGTTCAATCCCCTGATACCGCATTGCTGTACTGCATAGTTGCCCTGGCCCCTTGTTACACCGCCCCAATTGTAATAAGGTGATGTGTTGGAATATTGTATCTCGAAAACAGACTCGGTACCATTTTCGCCGGTGGCTAAGAACATACCTGCAAAATCAGGTACCAGTGTAAAAGGACCGTTCACTACGTTTTCCAGCATGGCAGCTGCTGCATCAAATTTATTTTCGTACAGCAACACTTTGCCCAGTAATGCTTGTGCAGCATACTTGGTTACACGGCCTTTTTCAATATTGGTGATCGGTAATACTGCTATCGCACTGTTCAGGTCTGCTTCAATTTGTTTGTACACATCCGCTTTAGGTGATCTTTTCAATGTTTTGGATTCATCCAGTCCCAATCTTTTATCAGTAAAGAGCGGCACATCTCCAAAAAATCTTACCAGGTGAAAATAATAGTACGCACGTAAGAAGTAGATCTCGCCATACAAAGCATCCTTGCCGGTAAAATTCACCGTTTCGCCTGCTTTGTTCTGGTCCTTATACTGTGTCATGTAATTGGCCCTGTTAATGCCTTCGTATGCGGCCTGCCACAATTCAGTAAGTGTGGAGTTTACTGGTGTGTGTGTATAATCGTCAATCTGTTGCAGCGATAATACATCGGAAGCATTTTCGCCGCCGCTCACCGCGTTATCCGATGCAATATCTCCCACCGGTACGGCCTGGTTCAGCCATTGCAGCGGTGTATATACACTCACTTCCATCGTACGGTAATCGCTCTCGGATTTCAAATAATCCAGGTCGGTGATCTTGTATTCATCGTGCGGATTATAATCGATCCATTTTTTACAGGATGCCAGCGAGGCCATCAAAACAACCAGGCTGAATATTTTTATGCTCTTCATTGTATAAATATTTTTATTTAAAAATTATAGTCTGATGTCGATACCTACTGCATAGGTCCTTGCCTGTGGATAAGCGCCACGGTCAATACCGGTATCCAGTATACCACCGGAAATTTCCGGATCGAAACCAGAGTACTTGGTGAAGGTGTACGCATTTTTAACCTGTGCATAGATCCGCAGTTTGCTCAATATCTTTTTCGTCATGGTTGAAGGGAATGTATAACCCAGCTGTATGTTCTTGATCTTTACAAAAGAACCATCTTCCACGTAGCGGTCAGATACCCTGATATTGCTGTTGGCATCAGTGAAAGAATACCTTGGGTTCCTTGCATCGTTGGTGCTGCCGGCCCCGGTCCATCTTGCCAGTACTGCCCTGAATTTATTAGAGTAGTTGGCATTTCTTTCGTAAGCCCTGTAAATATCATTGCCTACAGATGCATAGGTGAATGCAGAAAAATCAAAATTTTTGTACTCAATGTTCAGGTTCCAGCCCATAGTAAAATCGGGGAAGGGATCGCCGATCTTGGTTTGATCGGAAGCATTGATCACACCATCTTTATTTACATCCACAAAGCGGATATCGCCCGGTTGTGCGCCTGTTTGTGTGGCTCCTTTAGTTACATCTGCAGCAGTCTGAAACAAACCGTCTGTTTTGTAGCCATAGAAATAACCCGGTGTCTGTCCTTTTTCAAATACGGTCACTGTTTGCGACTGACCATTGAAATAGCTACCGCCCAGTATCCTTGCAGTGCCATCATCGTTGGTGGCAGTAACCTGGTTTTTAGCAGTTGTAAAAGTTAAGGAAGTGCTCAGTTTGATATTGCGGTTGATGATCTCGTTGTAACCCAGTGTAAGATCGATACCACTGCTTTTGGTAGCACCGATATTAGCAGTAGGGATAGGCACTGTACCGAGGTAAAGTGATGCAGAAGGCGTGAACAATAAACCATCTACTTTTTTCTGGAAATAATCTGCAGTTAAAGTAAATTTCTTTTTGTAAAAGGTCATATCAAACCCCACATTGGATTGCAGTTGTTTTTCCCACCTTAAAGCGTCGTTGGCTGCAGAACCAACTGTAGCGCCGGAGTAAAATACATTATTGAACGTGTACCCGTTGCTGTTAGCTGTGGCTCCGTAGCTGGGTCCGCCGGTTACGATACTTACAAACTGTGGATCTACGTTCTCATTACCGATAGAGCCGTAACTGCCCCTTATTTTTAAATAATCAATGAATTCTGAATGAAAGAAATCTTCTTTGGTAACCACCCAGCCCAATGAGCCGGAGAAGAAGTTGGCATATTTATTTTTGATACCAAACGCATACGATCCATCGCGGCGTGCAGTAAAGGAAGCAAGGTATTTATCCTGGTAATCGTAGTTAACCCTTGCAAAATAAGAAAGGTTTTTCCTGAAGTATTGGTAATAGTATCCGCTGAGTGCATTGGTATTGGTAGCCGAGTTGGTACCGGTAGCCGCGTTAAAATCAGCAAAATCCCAGGAGTTGAAAGGTACATCCTGCCTGCTGGCACCTGCTGCATTGCCCGATGTTTTAGCGATAGAGAAACCGATCACGGTCTCAAAATTGTGATCCTGTTTTACTTTAAAATTGTAGTTGGCAAAACTTTCCCAGGTATAATTAAAGTTGCTGGCTTTTTCGTGCGATACACTGTTGTGCTTGCCCGTAACGGTAGAACCATCTGCGTTCATGGAATTATCCACGTTGTTCAGCCCGTAAAATACCAGCGGGTTAAAGCTTTTGGAATTGCCGTCATATTTCGTGTATCCGAAACGGGTAGTTAATTTTATATTTTTCACTACATCGTACTGGAACTCGAATTTGCCGTATAATTTATTGCCGTTGTTCTTATTATAGGTATTATCCAGCTTGGTAAGCGGGTTATATATTTCCGACAGCAGTAAATTACTGAAACCATATTTTCCCACGGTATTCGGTGTGTTATTATATACCGGCACTGTAGGATCAAAGTTCAAGGCACTGCCGATGATGCTGTTGAAAGAGTTTTCCTGTATACCCCTGCCGTTCAGCAGTACACCAGTGGTATTCACAATGAATTTTAAGCGGGAGGTGAGATCGAAATTAAGATTGGCTGTAAAGGTTCCCCTGTTAAAAACTGATTTATCATTGCCGCCTACAATACCACCCTGGTTAAGATAAGCGCCTGATAAAAAATAAGTGACCTTATCGCTACCGCCCCTTGCAGATACGGTATGTGATTGTAATGAGGCATTTTCAAATACCTGGTCCTGCCAGTTGGTGCCCACACCTATTTTTGAAAGGTCGGGGAATATTACCCCACCGCCCGCAGTGGTACTTCCTTCGTTGATGATGGCTGCATATTCTGTAGCATTCAATACACCGATCTTTTTGGCCACTTCCTGCATGCCGTAGTTGCCACTGACAGTTATTTCTGTTCTTTGATTTTTTCTGCCCGATTTGGTAGTAACCACGATCACCCCGTTACCGCCTTTTACACCATAGATGGCAGTAGTGGCGGCATCTTTCAATACGTTGATGGATTCAATATCGGAAGCACTGATAGAATTAAAATCGGTGAGTGTTTGTGGCACACCATCAATGATCACCACAGGGTCGGTACCCGAAAAGGATGGTATACCCCTTACCAGTACGGTAGGCTTTGCGCCTGGTGTACCGGGAGAGATCACGGTAACACCCGATGCTCTTCCCTGTAAAGCTTCTTCGGCCCTGGCTGGTTTCAGCTTTTCTATATCGGCTGCTTTTACGGTAGATATGGCACCGGATACCTTGGTTACTTTTTGAACACCATAACCTACCACCACTACTTCATTCATGGTGCGGTTGGCATCTTCCATCTGTATATCCATGGCGCCAATGCCGGTTACTTTGTAGCGAACAGCATCCATACCGGTATAGCTGATCACCAGCGTGGCTCCTTTTGCTGCGCTGATGGTAAAGTTACCGTTGGCATCTGTCTGCGTGGTGGAAGTGGTGCCCTGCACCAGTACGGTGGCGCCCGCAAGCGGCTCGCCGGTGGCCTTGTTTCTTACTTTTCCGGAGGTGGAAATATTTTGTGCTATGGCCTGCTGCAGAAAACAGCAGAAAAGGATGCCAAAGCACAGCAATGTGACTTTTAATTTCATAAGCAATCGTTTTTGGTAATGATTTAATTGAAAGTAAAAGTATCCATCGCCCCTACAAATAAGAAATAAACAGCCACAACATTACTACATCACAAAATCTAATTGCTTGATTTTTAATCCATTTATACTACATCAATACTACATCACAATTTTTTATATACCTTCACCACACAATTGCCACTGCAGATATGAAAAAACTGCTGCTCCTTATTCTACTACCACTGGGCGCCTATTGCCAAAACACGATCGGGCTGCCCGATGTGATCAATTATTCCAAACAAACCTACAGCGCCGGCCTGCAAAACTGGGATATACGGCAGGATAAGAACGGTATTATTTATGTCGCCAATAATGAGGGGCTGCTTACTTATGATGGCCGCAACTGGAACCTGTATCCATTACCCAACAAGACGATCGTACGCTCAGTTGAGATAGGTGCTGATAGCAAAATTTATGTGGGTGGCCAGGATGAGCTGGGTTATTTTGCGCCGGGTAAGAACGGGCAACTGCAGTATCATTCACTCACTCCTTTTATTCCTGCAAAGGATAAGACCTTTGGCGATGTATGGGATATTGTATCTTATAACAGCAGTGTTTTTTTCCGGTCCACTAATAAGATATTCAAATTCACCGACGAATCGGTGGAGACCTATTACGCACCGCTGGAATGGAGTTTTTTAGGCGCCTGCAATGGCCATTTATATGCGCATGATCATAAAGTGGGCTTAATGGGTTTTGAAAACGATGCCTGGTCGCCGCTGCCTGTTAAGAGTTCTTTCCCGCTCAGTGATCCTGTTACAGGCATTGTTTCCATTGCACCTGATACGGCATTGATCGCCACTTTAAAAGACGGGCTGTTCATTCTTTCCAACAGCAGCATCACACAATTGCCTACGGCCAACAACCCGCTTTTTCAAAGCGAAAGGGTATACTCGGCCACTACTATTAATAACGAATGGGTGGCACTGGCTACGAATAACGGTGGTGTGTACATCATCGATCTGAAAGGCAATATTGTACAAAGCTTTACCAATAAGGAAGGTCTGCAGAATAATAATGTGCTCAGTATTTTTTTAGATAAGCAAAGTAATCTTTGGCTGGGCCTCGATAATGGAATTGATTTTATTGCTTACAACAGCGCTATCAAGCAGGTAAATCCTTTCCAGGATGGATCGGGTTATACTGCTATTATTTATAAGAACCGTTTGTTTGCCGGCACCACCAATGGTTTGTTCAGCGTGGAGCTGCAACCCATGAAGGACCTGAGTTTCAGCAAAGGCAATTTTTTACCGGTGAATAATACCAAGTCACAAACCTGGCGCCTTACGGAGATAAACGACCAGTTATTACTGGGTAATCATGATGGCGCTTTTGTGATCAACAACAATACTGCTACAGCCGTATCCTCCAATCCCGGTTTCTGGAATTTTGTTCCTATGTCGGCTACCTTTCCTACGCCGCAGGTGATATCAGGTAATTATAAAGGGCTTTTCTTTTTTGATTATGTGAACGGGCATTTTGTACAGTCGGGTAAAGTGCCGGGCTTTGAAGAATCATCCAGGTTTGTAGCGCTGGATAAATATGATAATACATGGGTGTCGCATCCTTATCATGGTGTGTACCGCATCAGTAAAAATGCAGAGGGTACTTATAAGATCATTCTTTATACAGATAAGAATGGTTTGCCTTCCACGTTGAATAATCATATTTATAAGATCAAGAACGAAGTGGTGGTGGCGTCAGAAAAAGGGGTGTATCAATACAACCGTGATAAGGATAGTTTTGAACCGGTGGCATTTTATAATAAATTACTGGGCAACCAGAGCATCCGCTATCTTAAAGAAGATACACAGGGCAATGTGTGGTTCATTCACGAAAAAACATTGGGCGTTATCGATCTTTCTGCCAAAGAACCAGCCATTATTTATATGCCCGAGCTGAGCAATAAAATGCTGAGTGGTTTTGAGTTCATCTACCCGGTTGATAACAATAATATCTTTTTAGGAGGAGAAAAAGGTTTCTTTCATATCAATTACGAAAAATATAAAAAAACACAACCCGAGCTGCAGGTGCAGATAAGAAATGTAAGGGTGATTAGTAAAACAGACAGCGTATTGTTCGGCGGTTACTTTGCGGCTGTAAATGAAAAACAGGTGCAGCCCGCTACTGCTGTTCCACAGGTAAAAGACGGTTGGAAAACGATCCGGTTTGAATTTTCTTCCTCCTTGTTTGGGTACCAGAGCAACCTGGAATACAGCTACCGGCTGAAAGGGTTTGATGATAACTGGAACGAGTGGACGAAAAGAACAGAAAAGGAATACACCAACTTACCCGCGGGCACTTATTCGTTTGAAGTAAAAGTAAGAAGCAACCTGGGCAATGAATCTGCTGCGGCTGTGTATTCTTTTAAGATACTGCCGCCCTGGTATCAAACCACCTGGGCTACTATTCTTTACCTGCTGATACTGGCCGCCGGTTTATTTGCTTTGTATAAATGGCAACAGAAAAAGTTCAGGCTGCAAAGGCAAAAGCATGAAGAAGAACAGAAAAAATTATCCTACATACACGAATTGGAACTGAGCAAGACCGAAAGCGAGCTGGTGGCTTTGCGCAATGAAAAACTGGAAGCAGAGATCAACTTTAAAAATTCTGAACTGGCTTCTTCTGCCATGCACCTGGTTAAAAAAGGAGAACTGCTTACCAAAATAAAAGCAGAGCTGGCGCAGGTGATGAAAAGCTTCGACAATCCTGAAGCGGCGGCTGAGTTAAAGAAAATGATCAAGACGCTGAGCGAAGATGACAATATTGATAAGGAGTGGGAGAACTTTACCAAGCATTTTGATAAGGTACACAGCGATTTTGTAAGCGGGTTAAAAGAAAAACATCCCAATATCACTAATAATGAACTGAAGCTTTGCGCTTATTTAAGAATGAATCTTTCCACCAAGGAAATTGCACAGCTGATGAGTATTTCTGTAAGAGGTGTGGAGATAAGCCGCTACCGCCTGCGTAAAAAACTGGGCATCCCCTCGGAGACCAATCTCTTCGATTACCTGATTGATGTCAATAACACACATTCCTGATGCTATTTTTCGATCAGCAGTTTATGAAACCTTTTCAGCTCTTCTTTTTCGGTTACTGAAATGGGTTTGTTGTTATCGTAATTGGCTTTAAAGAACAACACCCGTTTATGCTGCGGGTATTTTTCCAGTATAGCATTGATCAAATTACCGGCTTCTTCATCCTTTGTAAAAAGTGGGGTAGCCTGTGGCAAGGGCGAACGATGGCGGGTATGTTTTTTTAAAATAATAGCTTCCAGCGTAGCCAGCTTGGTTTCTGTAACAGCGGGCACTTTAGATGCTTTGTTATACAGTCCTTCCAATTGCTTTTTGCTGAGGCCGCCCCTTTCGCGGTATTGCTGCAGCAGGCTGGCAGTAAAGGTGGATGCAGGTTTTGCTGCAAGGGTTGCTTCCAGTATATCCAGTATCACATCCACATCCGGTTTTTTTCTTTGCATAATGATGGTGCGAAAGCTGCAAGATACTTAAATAAAAAAGCCTTGCCGTTGTTAACGGAAGGCTTTACCTATTAAAATTAAAACAAAACAATCCTTATCCTGCAATGCTCTGGCCTGCAAAACTTACCGGTGTAAGTTCAACGATCCTGCCGCGCTGTATATTTTCTTCCGCCTGCTGTAAAAGCTGTTCTTTAATAGCAGGGTCAGTAAGGCCGGCAATGCTGCATGCTTTATCAAAATCGGTATGCATGCCATAAGATTCCAGCACAGGTGATACATCTTTAAATTCAGGGAATGCAGTAAATTTCTTTACAAAAAAATAAGTCTTGTAGTCAAGCAATTTGGTGTAAGCAGTGTAAAAAGTTTCCATAACGTAAATTTTAGGTTTAGATAATTGTTACCGTCTGTTGCAGGTCCATTGCATTTTGCATACAATGATCCGTACACTTGGTTTTTTCAGGACAGGTGTAACAATAGGGAACCGGATCTAAAATCTACCCAGGAAAAAGTTGCAATACATAATTCCTAAATAGCGTTAGCTGTTCAGAGGATAGGAAATAACAAGGTTTAAACTTTGGGAATTGGATACGGGTTGATCAGGAAAGATAAAGGTTTTCAGAGTTTCGTAAGCTGGTATAAAAATACAAATGATATTTTATAAATACAAGGTTTGTGCATAAATCTTGCAATAAAAAAATACGGCGTAGATGCCCCTCGTACATTTACTAATGCCAGTTATATATTAGGTTTTTTTTGTCAAAAAATTACAAATCACCCCGTTATCATACCAGTAAAAAGGGTTTTCTTTGTATTTCGCATGTCATTATTCATTACATCTTTAAATTCGGGCAGCAACGGCAACTGTTATTATATCGGTAACAGCAACGAGGCTGTGCTGGTAGACGTGGGTATTTCCTGCCGCGAAACAGAGAAGCGGATGAAACAACTGGGCCTGGATATAAAAAAAGTGAAAGCTATTTTTATATCGCACGAACATACCGATCATATCAAAGGCGTTTCAACATTGGCGCATAAATACAGTTTACCGGTTTATATTACGCAACTAACGGCAAAGCATGGCCCAAGATTGATCGGGCATCTTTCACGTTCTTTTAAAGCCAATGAACCGATAGCAGTAGGTGAACTTTTGGTAACTGCATTTGCCAAACAGCATGATGCTGCTGATCCGCATAGTTTCATCATCAGTTATAACAATACCACGGTAGGTGTATTTACCGATATTGGTATTGCCTGCGAGAACGTGCTGCATTATTTTAAACAATGCCATGCTGTTTTTTTAGAAGCCAATTATGATGAGGATATGCTGGAGAACGGTCGCTATCCAATACACTTAAAGAACCGCATCCGTGGTGGCGAGGGGCATTTATCCAATAAGCAGGCGCTGGAATTGTTCATACAGCACCGCCCGCCTTTTATGACGCATCTTTTATTGTCGCATTTATCTAAAGAAAATAATACGCCGGAACTGGCAGAAAAATTATTCCATACGCATGCGGGAGCTATTGAAGTTGTTGTTGCATCCCGCTATACAGCTACTGATGTATATACCATTACTTCTGGTGGAGAGGGAGAAAGTTTCCGTTTGCTAAAGCCATTACAGCTGGCATTATTTCAATAGTATTTTATTTATTGTACTTGCATTTACCTGCACAATTCCTTTATCAATACTTCATGCTGCGGATAGGTTTTTACCAATGCGGCTGCATTGGCCAGTTCAAAATCTTCAAAGTCAAAACCCGGTGAAACGGTGCATCCCACGAGGGAAAAAGCGGTTCCGGCAGCCGGCCGGCTTGCAAACCAGCAATGAGCGGGCACCACGTACTGGAATATTTCTCCACAGGCGGTATCACTTCCCAGGCGTATAATTTCCAGTTTTCCCTCTGGGTGAATGACGAATATCTCCAGGGCGCCCCCTGTATAAAAGTGCCAGCATTCATCGCTTTTGATACGGTGAAAGGCGGAAAAATTTCCCCGGTCCAGTAAAAAATAAATAGCGGTGCAAAAAGCCCTGTCGCCTGAAAAGCTTGCTGGCAGTGCATTTGAAGCGACAGCACCTTCGCTCCGGTAAGTCTCTTTATACCATCCTCCTTCGGGATGGGGCAATAAATCATAATGCTGTATCAACTGCTCTATAGTGGTCATAATGCATTTTTGTATTGGGGAAAGTTAGCAAAATACAGGGGAAACGGGCCATATCCTTTACCACCAAGGCTTACGCTCCATCCCCCTGTTATGCACAAAGTAAAAAAAGAAGAAATTTTTTTAACGAAAACGCATTGTTGTTAGCAGGGAAATAAGTTATATTTGATACTGGTTAATTACTAAATACTCATTAACATTCTAAATTTTAAAAAATGGCAACAAAAAAAACAGTGAAGAAAGCAGCTAAAAAAGCAGCTCCAAAGAAAGCAGCAAAAAAAGCGGCTCCTAAAAAAGCAGCTAAGAAAGCAGCTCCAAAAAAAGCAGCTAAAAAGAAATCTGCACGTAAACCTTCTGCAGCATTCATGAAACCACTTACACCAAGTGCTGATCTTGCAGCAGTAGTAGGCAGCAAAGGATTACCCCGCACTGAAGTAGTAAAAAAATTGTGGGTTTATATCAAAGCAAATAAACTGCAGGATTCTAAAAACAAACGCATGATCAATGCTGATGCTAAATTAAAACCAATATTTGGTGGTAAAGCACAGGTATCTATGTTTGATATGGCGAAATTGCTTTCTAAACATTTGAAATAAGATATTTCAGTTGAAACATAACGGGCACCAATAGGTGCCCGTTATTATTTATAGCATATCTATCTCACTTTTTATTGATTCACATCCTGCCCCTTCTCCAGCATAGGGATGTATTTTTCCAACGCTTCCTTATTCACTTTATCAGGAGCTTGCGGCAATGCCAGCTTTGCATACTTCGCTGCATTTTTATAATCTGCATTGGCAGAGTAGCCACGCATCAATCCCATATTGGTGGTAAACTGGTTGGGATTTTTTTGAGCATTCAGCTTAAAGGCTTCCAGCGCCGCCGCATTTTTTTTCTGGCGCAATAACATGCGGCCATAATTATGCAGCTCCTGCATGGTGGCTAAAGGCATTGCCTGTTTCATTACCGTATCTGCTTCGGCAGTGCGGTTAAGTTTATTCAATACATTGGCGCGGCAGCTGAGTGTTTTAAAATTCTTTTGTCCAACAAATACGCCATTGATGGCGTAATCGCTCCATTGCAATGCTTCTTCCAGGTTGGTATTATGATCCACACAAAAGTTAGCGGCCTGTACCCATGCGTCTGATTCAAATCCTTCATCATTCCTTAACTGCCTGCGGAAACTTTCCAGTTGTGTTTTTACATAGTCCACCTGCACCGTGAATGGTATTCTTTAATTTTTCCCACAACAGGGCTACCACTGCACTGTTATCTTTTTCATCCATGAACTGGTATTCCAGTCTTTCTACCGATTCATTTAGTGGCACCGTTTTTACCGTTATTCTTAAAGCATCTTCTTTTTCATCGTAAAAGAAAGAACCCCACGAAGTGGAATTATTGCTGAAGATCAATGTGGCATCGCCGTTGCCCATGGCGATAAAAAATCCATACGTTCCTTTTGCCAGTGTTTTACCTTCTATCATCACATCAGTGCTGAAAGTAAATGTGGTGTTCTCGTTGGCGCCTGCCCTCCAGGGCGCTGCCTTGCTGGTACCGAATCCAAGATCGGTAAAGCCCACATGCACCAGGCCGTTCCATATCTTTCCTTCTCTTCCTTTAACTGCGGGCCGGTCGTAATGAATGGTCACATCTGTAATGCCGATGCGCTCACTCACCATTGCTTTTTTATTACCGCCATCGGCTGGTAATAATAATTTTTGTCCCATGCAAACGCTGTAAAAAGCTATTGCAACAATACTTGCGATCAATTTATTTTTTTTCATAACAGTAATTTGTATAAAAATATATTAATCGGCTTTGTTGTGATACTAAAATAGGATGAGTGGAAGCTGTGTGCTGTAGCTGTGGTAATTTATTCAGCCGTGCTTTTATCCAGCGAAATGATCCTGTTGCCGGCTGCAGCTTTACCGCTGATGATAAAATAGCTGCCGCCTGCAGACACCGCTTGTTCTGCGTTCATTTCGTTGTGCATTGCCGGGTCTTTTTTAGGATGGTTCAGCTCCATCATTGTAATTACAGGCAAAGCCACGATGGCTATGAATACCTGGAACATGAATCTTAATTTTTCCATTTTTATAAAGTTTTAAATTTTTTGTTTTTTGCGCTGCAAAGTTCTCACTAAAACCGCCGCGGTAAAAGCTGCTGCTGTACCAAATGTTTTTTTACAAGTATGAATTGCGGGTAAATTTTATACGTTCATTCATTATACTTATATCATTCTACGCATAAAAAAGCCGGTCCAGAAAACTGAACCGGCCATCCTTCCTGAAAACCCTCACTAAACATGAGTACGCTGTTAATTGATCTCTTTAAGCCATTCTGTTATAAATGCCCTGGCCGGTTCCACTACTTCCTTTCCTGCACGGAATGCCATTTTCCAGTAGTACCCTTTATTTTTTTCATACACTGTATTCACAAATATTTTCTTCCCGTTCTTTACTGTCAACTCTGCTGCAAAATCAATGTCCTTGGTTTCTTCCAAAAACTTTTCCAGGCGCTGCTTTACAAACAACATGTGGTTGGTGGGATAAGCTGCTTCCCATTGCTGCAGGCTGCGCTGGTAGGCATCCTGTGTGGACTTCAGCATTTGCGGGTAGTTCTTTGTATAGTTGGTAATGGTTTTGTTGTTCGGATCTTCCGCGTCCTTTAATTGTTTCTTCGCATCATCCAGTACTTTTTGAAAGATGGGTTTTAAATTGGCATCCGCTTTCTTTACGCTGGCTTCATTATCCGTTACTGCTTTTTTATACATTTCAATATTCTGCTGGCGCATTTCTTCCGGTGTCAGTACTTTATTTTCGTTTGGTTTGTGGCTTTCCTTCAATGCAGCATATTCTTTTTTAAACGCTTCGGTCTTCACATAATTTTTGGTATAAGCCAAAAGGTCTTTTGTTACTGCCCCACGGTTGCCCACTGCTATATTGGTGGCATTTTTTGCCCCGTAAGTATTCAGGTAACCGCCCAGTATGCTGCCGGTGATCTTTTTATCTGCTTCGGTTTTTGAAATGCCGAGTTGTTTTAAAAAATCTTCGTTTATTTTATTCACAGTGAAAGAAAAAATAAACATGCTGATGATGGCCAGGATAAACAGGATGATAAATATCCTGAGCACTGACAGCAATGTGTTCAATGATGTTTTTTGCATGATGTTATTGTTTGAAATGGTTATAATTGATCGGGTTGTTTACATAAACATTATGCCAGCATCGCTCCTTCGGTGATCGTTTCCTGCACTGTTTGCCAGCGTTGTGGATGCAGCTCCTGGCCCGCCAGCTGCATCAATGATTGAAATACAAAATCCGGTGCATTGTTCTTTACTTCCTTCAGCCAGCCGGTGATCTCGTTGTTGCTGAGTCCACGCATCATCCAGCGGCTGTATACGGCCATCTTCTGCGGTGGTATACTGGCTACTATTTTCTGTGTCATGCCATGCAGTTCTATATCAGTATAATGTTTCCACAAAGCCTTATTGATAATATCTTCTTCCTTGGCCATGTGCTGCAGGTTGAATATCATAAAGTGAACAAAGGATTGCGAAATGGCTGCCCCCACTGCATGTTTATCGGCCGACGATACACTGTGTACAAAAGCTGTTAACAGTCCACGCAGTTGCTGCCCCAGCGCATGATCTTCTTCATGCTCTTTTTCAAAAGCAGTTACCAGCGATGGCTCCGCCTGTTCTATGGTATTAAATATCATCGTGTCTTCTGTATGCGCATGCTTATCAAACAGGTCGGCAACCAGGGCCACTCTTTCCAGCGCATTTTCTGCTTCTTCTGTATTGGTAAAGTCTGTTTGCTGCAGCAGTAAAGCTGTTTCATAAAGTAATGCACGTAATCCTTTGTGTATCTCTCCAAAAATGTTGTACCTGTTCATAAAATATTTTTTTGTGATTGTGAATGTTGATACAAATTTGCGCTTCGTTTACCCGTTCATGAAACGGTTAGTACATGAGTTGATGAAAGCGTTGCATGAAATGTATTGTTCGTTTATCATGCACTCCAATAAAAAAACCGCAGCCTTACGGGGCTACGGGTTTACTTGTTCAAACTGCATGCTATAAAACGCAAATGATGGTACGGAAAAAAACTATCTTGCTCTAAAATTATTCGTATATACTTGCTGAAAGTTGTTGTACTTTCTCATTACTTACTTTACCAGCGGGTATCAATGCTTTTACATATTCCAGGCAAAGCTCATTGGCATTGTAGGAGGCAAATTCCCTACTCAGTTTTTCAATATTCCTTTTATACAGGTTGTTATTGATCACTTCATCTACAGCTTTTGCGATCTGAACAGCGGTGGGGCTTTCTGTTTTCAGGTTCACGCCATATTTAAAATAACCCACCCTTGCACAGATCTCATTCTTTCCTTCGTGCACACCTGCCATCACCATCGGCAATTTATTTTCTATACCCAGCATTACACCGCCATAGCCGCCATTGGTAACATATACACTTGCATAAGGCATCACGTCTGCAAATGGAATAAAATCCTCGATGATGATATTGGGACAATCATATTTTTCCCGCAGCTCTTCGGTAAGCGAACCGCCTGTTGTGCACACCACCAATGTGCTCGTATTTTTAAATGCTTCCAACGTGGGCACAATGATCTTGTTGATGTCTTTTTCTACGGTGCCTTGTGTTACCAGCACTATCCTGCTATAGGTATACAGTCTTTCATCAAACCAGGGCTTGCTATTTTGTTTATTACTGTAGGGCAACAAGGGACCTATAAAGCGGATATTGCTGCTGAGATCGCTGCGTTGGTATTCAAAACCCGGTGTGCCGCTCTGCAATATAAAATCTGCCTTATGGCTCAACAGGTCGAAAAGAAATATTTTATTATGCTCAATTTTATATTCGTCCAGTATCTTTTGTGCCAACGCATCCGGTTTTTTAAACAGGATATTTTTAACCAGCCATCTTAACATCCCCTGTTTTATTTTACCTGCAAAAGTATTGGATGGCGTCATGCCCAGCCCGTTCGGTGGCAGGTCCCTGGAACTTTCCACCAATGGCAATACACCAATGGATAATACAGGTATACGCATCAGTTCTTTTACAAAAATACTTCCCATAAATGCGACATCTGCTATCAGCAGGTCAAAGGGAAATGTTTCATGTATCTGTTGCATCTCTTTATAATATACCGGTCCGCGGTTGATAAAAAAATACTCCATATCAAAATTGAGTTTTTTGATCGTGCTCTTTATCTGTACTCTTTCCGGGAAGGCGGTATCAAATTCATCGGTGGTAAAATCTATCTCCTTGCCAAATTTGTAGGAAGGTATCTGCAGTTGCTGCAGTTTGGGCAGGTATTTAGATGCAGCATACCATCTCACATCATAGCCTTGCTGCTGTAAATATTTGGCCAGGCCTGTTAATGGGTTAAAATGTCCATCGGCCGGTACAGCTGCAAATAATATTTTTTTCATGACTATTTTTTTGATCCCGCAAATTTGCAGGCTTCGGGCAGGCGGGGCAAGCAGCTATGCAATGGGATGCGTAAAATAACTGCTGAATTGAGGTTGCGGCGGATGAAATGCAAGGCGCTTTCCGGGGTGGTTTTTGAGCGGTTTTAAGCCAGAAAACCGCTGTTTTCGGCAGTAAATGGAGGGATAGAAGGTAAATATCATACAATTCATACGGCTTTTTTCTCAATCCATACACAGTTAACACAATTGATACCATGGAAAAGCCGCCATTTACTTAAATTTTATAATTTTCAGGATGGCATTAAAAAGATATAGCAAAAAGGAGCCTCTGGTATTTGCGTGGGTAATGGTGCCGTATATTTTTTTTCTTAACCTGCTGATGCTGGGCAGCTGCATTTTTGGTTCGCTGTCTTTGTTTTTCAAAAGTTTTTTTTATTCGGGCATCTTCATCATAGTCATCTATTTTTTATTTGGCATGGTGGCCATTCTTATTCAAAAAAGATTTGCTGCCGCCGGCGACCTGTTCAAAAGGATCTCTATCATGCTGCCCGTGTTTTATGTGATGAACTGCCTGGCTATTTCGGCGCTTTTTTACCTACACCATAAACTGCAGTTGTTATCCTGCCCGGTAAAAACCGATATGTTGTTATGGTCCATTATTTATGCCTGCCTGATGAGCACTATTATCACGTTCATCAATGAGGGAGTGGCCAACTGGGAATCGTGGAAAGCTTCTATAACTGAAGCCGAAAGAATAAAGAATGTGTACCAGCGCAGCAAAGTGTTGGGTTTAAAGGGACAGATCAACCCGCATTTTCTTTTCAATTGTTTTAATACTTTATCCGGTTTGATTCAGGAAGATGAAGCAAAGGCGGAGATCTTTCTGAACGAAATGACCCGGGTGCACCGGTATCTTTTACGCAGTGATGATGAATTGCTGGTATCGGTGGATATGGAAATAAAATTTGCGGCCTCTTATCTTTATTTAGCCAAAGAGCGTTTTGGTGATGCCATCCATATCGACATTAATGTTGCTCCTGCTGATCTTGAAAAAAAATTACCGCCATTAAGCATGCAGGTGATACTGGAAAATATTATTTATACCAATGCCCTGAGTAAATTGAACCCGCTGCATATTTATATCGGCAGTACCAGCAATAATGAATTATCTATTATCAATACGATCCATGAAAAAACAGTAGTGCAGAATTATAATGTGGACGATGGATTGAATAACCTGGTGGATAAATACAAAATACTAAATGCCGGCAGCATCACTATAGAAGAAAGGGATGGCAAAAGAACTTTCCTGTTGCCTTTCTTTGCCAAAAAGGAGGGAGAAACAGTATGAAACTGAACCGCCCTACCAGGATACAGACCTATAGTTTCTGGCTTTCTATGCCGCTGATCGTAACTTCTTACATCTACATTTTGTACGATGACCGGATGTGGAGCGATTGGAAAGTGTGGGTGGTTTGTTATGCACTGATCTATTTTATTGGTTATTTTTCGTGGTATGCGCATTCGCAATACGATTATTTTCTGCGTACCAAATTTCCTTCATTGCAGGAAACGGGCAAAAGGATCGCTTATAAATTGCTGGTGAATCTTTTAATCATGACGCCTTCGGTGTTACTAATCTTTTACGTGTTCCACCGTTTTAAAATACTGGGCTACCAGGTGCAGGAAGGTGATCTTAAATATGGTTATTTATTAGGACTTGCAGTGAACCTGGTATTTGAAACTTTGTGGGAAGTGGTGTATATCATTGAAAAATACAAGGAAGCCACTGCCGAAAAAGACCTGCTGGAACAATTGCAGCTGCAACAGGAATTTGACGGGCTTAAAGAAAAAGTGAACCCGCATTTTCTCTTCAACTGTTTTAATACTTTGTCGGCACTCATCACCGAAGACAAGGATAAGGCGGAGCGTTTTTTAGATGAACTCAGCAAAGTATACCGTTACCTGTTGCGCAAGAATCACGACAGTATGAGCACGCTGGAAAGCGAAATGAAATTCATTCAAAGTTATTTCCAGTTGTTGAAGACGAGGCACAGCGATGCAGTAGAGCTACAGGTGGAAATTGATAAGCAGTATAGTAATTATTTGTTGCCTTCGCTGAGCCTGCAGATGTTGCTGGAAAATGCGGTGAAGCACAATGCACTTTCTAAAAACAAACCGCTTACCATTGAAATATTCACCACCACGGGTAATAAACTGGTGGTGAACAATAACCTGCAGCGCCGCAGTATCCAGGCGCCCAGCAATAAAGTGGGGCTGGATAATATAAAAGCGAAATACGAGCTGTTGCACCAAAAGGGTTTCCAGGTAATGGAAGATGGAAAGAATTTTACGGTAGTGCTGCCTTTGATATGGAATAACAGTACTGAAAACAAACAGGACCTTACAAACAATTCATAAAGACCTAAACATTTTATTATGCAGATATTAATTGTAGAAGACGAAGAACTGGCAGTAAAAAAACTGCAAAAGACTTTATTATCCGTAAGCGCTGTTGCCAATATTGCCGGCGTTACCGACAGTATTAAAAGCACGGTGGAATGGTTGCAGGAAAACCAGCAGCCCGATCTTATACTGATGGATATTGAACTGGCCGACGGGCAGAGTTTCGAGATATTTAATCTTACAGAAGTAAAAAGCCCCGTGATATTCACCACTTCGTATGATGAATATGCCTTGAAGGCTTTTAAAGTAAACAGCGTGGATTATTTATTAAAGCCTATCCAGAAAGAAGAGTTACAGGCTGCGTTAAATAAATTCCAGAAGATACAAAGCAACAATACCGCTGCTGATATCAATATTGATGTGCTGGTAAAACAGTTACAGCAAAAACTGCAACCCAAAGAATACCGCAAACGCTTTTTAGTAAAGCATGGTCAAAAACTGGTTTCTGTTGAGATAGATGAGATCGCTTATTTCTACAGCGATGGCCGCCTTAATTTCTTTAAAACAACTGACAACAGGAAGTTTGTAGTGGATTATACCATGGATGAGCTGGAAGAAATGCTGGAGCCTGAAAAATATTTCCGCATCAGCCGTTCTTTCTATGTATCTATCGCCAGCATTGATAAAATAGATGATTATTTTGGCAACCGTTTGATATTACAGTTAAAACCAGCCGTAGATAAAGAAGCATTGGTGAGCAGGGAAAAAGTAACAGACTTTAAAAAGTGGATGGGTAAATAATATCAATACACCGGTATACTTAATTCTATCACCGATCTTGTTTTATGCAGTTTGGCATCCAGCACTGCATTAATTTCTTCCAGTTTATCGGCAAGCTCTTTGCGCTGCAGCAAATTATTCAGCTGCAGCATGTCGGTATTGCTGCTGTCGAATTCCATGGTATAAATGAGCTGTGGTTTTTTGAACCCGATATGAAAATGACAGTTGGCTGCTCCCGTTCTTACAATATTGGTACTGCCGCCACGCAATAACCAGAATATGTTCTGGCGCAGTTGCATGTCTAATTTTAACCCCGCAATTTTTTCATCCACCAACAGATCGATCTGCACACCATAGCGGTTCCTCAACCCATCGATGTGTTCTTTAAAACGATCGATGATCTTTTGCATACTGTCATTATCCGGGTTAATACCCCAGAGCACATCATCCATGGCCACGATCATCTGCTGGCTTTTACCATGTATCTGCTAAATATACTCTTTTGATTTTTCAATATCCTTATCTGCTTTCAGTTTTGCCATTTCGCTCAGGATATTGATATTGTTAAGCGCCGTATTCACTTCCTGGTGTAATTTATCTGCAATACCGGTACGCATTTTTTCAACCGCTTCTTTGCGTTTGGTACGTTGCCTGTCCAGCCAGAACAACAGGCCCAGCACCAGCAATGCCAGCAGGGAATAGAACCACCAGGTTCTCCAGAAAGGTGCATTGATCTTTATTTTCAGCATGGTAACCTTTACTGATTCCTTTCCATTTTCATTCATGGTCTTTATCAGGAAGGTATAAGTGCCGGGCGGCAGGTAATTATAAATGGCACGGTCATTCTTATCGGCGATCACCCAGTTCTTATCAATACCGCTGAGTTTGTACCTTATTAATGAAGCGCTATTATACAAAAGCGGGGAGAATTCAATAGTGAGTGCATTCTCTTTATAATCCAGTTCAATTTCATCCAGCTTCAGTAATGAATCCAGTGGCAATGCTTTATTGAACACTTTAAAATCTGTGATGGTCACATCAGAAAAAGAAGTGTTTGTTTTCATTGCCAGCGGATCGAATACTATAAAATGGGTGCTGGTACCAAATATCATTCTGCCGTCGTGCATTACATAAGAAGAAGGCTGTGAAAATTTTTCATTCTCGATACCGTCGATACGATTAAAATACACAAATATCTTTTTCTGGATATTGATGCGGTACAATCCATTGCTGGTGGTAAGCCACAAATAACCATTCTTATCTTTTTCAAAGGCCGAGATATAGCCGGAGATATTCTGGCTGGTACCCACAATGGTGGAGGTGTTCGCATTCCTGTTATATGCAATGATCATGGTGGCAGTGGTAATGATCATGGTACTGTCATCATATTCTCCTACTGAGGATATCACCACTTCGGGTAAATTTTTAGCACCGGGTTCTTTAGCGCTAAAGTGCATTACAATTTTATCTGTATCAGGATCGATCACGTACAAACCATCCACTCCCACGCCAATCCATACCAAACCTTTTGAATCAATGAAGATCTTTCCCACCTGTCCGGCAGGCAGATCAGTAAACTTTGCAATACCCTCATTAAAATCTTTTTGTCCTTTGGAAGCGGTCCATTTAAATACGCCCGAACCAAACATCCCTATCCACAGGTTGCCATGCTTATCTTCAACGATCTGCCTTACTGTTTTTCCTTCCAGTGCAGGGGGATTATAAAACTGAAGTTTTTTTGTTTGCTGGTTCAGTGAATAAATACCCGGTTGTGATGCGATCCATATATGATTGCTGTCTGCAGATGCTGTCATCCACCAGGCAAATGTGTTCATCTTTACAAAATCAGGAACGGTAAGCGGAACAGGGTCTAAATTTTTATCGTATTCATACATGCCATCGCCCCAGGCACCGGCCAGCAGTGTGCCCCATTTGGTTTCCATAAAAGACATCATTGTTCCGTCTCCCTCTTTTAAATTATTCCGGTTGATGTGTTTTACATTGGTAAAAAACTCGGCAGAAGGATTGAAGCGGAACAAACCATTATTATCTGTAGTGACCCATAAATTTTTTTCCCTGTCCTCAAACAGGCAGTTGACCAGGGAATAAGAAATACCCTGTTCATTATTATAACCATTGTACACCATCTGGAATTTTTTTTCCGTTTCGATGTATTTAGCCAATACGGGAATGCCTCTTATCCATATAGTACCATCTTTCTGTTCGTAAAAACCATGTATCTCATGATAGGCTTTAAAATAGCTGTAGATCTCTATGCTGGAAAAAACAGGTTGCTGTGTTTTAAAGTCGTAACAATAAATGATAGGAACAGCTGGGTTCCAGTTAACAAACCATAAGCGGTTCTTTGAATCGAAGAAATGCGCCACTGAAGTTTTCAGCCCTTTGTATTGTTCAATGATGGGCTCCTTTTCTATATTGTTTTCTGCACTGCTAAGATTACCGGTGGAGTGATTATAAACAGAAAGGCCACCACCCAGTACACTTATCCAGTATTTATGCGTGCCCGGCTGCTGAATAAAAGAACAGATATGCCAGTCGTCTTTTTGCTTAAAGAAATTATTCTTATAAGAAAACTCGTTGGTGGATGCTTTGTAAGTTAATATCTCCGTACCGGCGATCATCAAGAACATATTGTCGTACTCATCGGCTATCAGCGCCTGCACCACGCTTCCCACTCCATAGTCTTTTTTGGTAACTACTTTTACTTCTTTAAAAACAAATGTTTTGGTATTGAATATGCAGATCTTTCCCAGGTTGAACAACAGCCATAGGTTGCCTTTTTTATCCAGTACCATCTGACTTACAATGTTATAAGGTATAGAGGTGGAATCTTTAGGATCGTGCCGGAATGTTTTATAGCGAACGCCATCAAACCGTTGCAGGCCATCGGTAGTGGTGATCCAGATATAACCTTCCTTATCCTGTATAACATTATTTACCTGGTTGGAGATAAGGCCCGATGCCGTAGTGTAGTGGGTAAAATTGTATTGCTTTGCCGGCAATTGCTGCGCCCTGCCATAAAGCGCAAAAAATAATGTAGTTAACAGTAAGAATTTTTTTGGCAAAGGATGGGGTTTAAGAAGTTTCAAATTTAATAAACCTCCGCCGTACTACGGACCATCCCGTGTTTCGATTTATACAATTCAAGCGCCCTTTTCCTCAATTCATACAGCGGCCTGCCCACCTGTGTAAGGGTGAGCTGCCGAAAATGTGTTTATGATGCCTTTTACAGGAAGCCCGATCGTTTATTTTTTCTTTTTAAGCCATGCCAGTGCGGCCTGTATCTTTTTATCCTGCAGGTAATCATCAAAATCATCGCCGCCCCATATTATTGTATCGGGTGCAACATTATTATAATAAATGTTTTTGTTCCTGTCGGTAATGGCCGATTCGGCAATTACAATACCCGCTTTGTTTGCAATTATCCAGTGGCCATTATTACCAATAGTAAAGCCTGCCGTGGTTTCGCCGATAAAAATTGTATTGGCTCTTCCTTTAAAAGCTACTGCCAGGCATTCACCGGCACTACCCGTTAAATTACTCAGCAATACTGCTACAGGCATGTTTGCAGTAACTCCTGTGCAATTGCTTTGCACAGTTGCCTTACCACCATCATAGCCTGTAAAAACACCGTTATGCAGATCGTCCATGCCTTGTATATTCCCGGAAGCATCTGCACTGCCAATGAATGTACCATTACCTAATAATGCTGATACACCTGCGATCATAGGGAACATAGTACCTCCCGCATTCAGCCTCAGATCGATGATGAATTTCTGAGCGCCCTCCTGTTGCAATGCACAAAGACTGTCACTCAGTTGCTGTGCTTTTTTATTATACTGGCTGCTGTCCAGTATCATACCCGGTACACGCAGGTAGCCCACCTGGCCCGGCAACATTTTTTTTACGATCCTGTTGCCTTTGGCAATTTCATTTTTTATTGCTTCAGAAAATTTTTGTTCCGGCTTTATATTCCAGCGAAATTCCGCATCACCTGCAGCTAACCAGCCATGATGATCGTTCACCGCAGCAAACAGGTACGAAATACAGCTGTCCAGTTCCTTCCATGTTGTTGCATTGGCTGCTTTGGCATAAGCGGTTTGTTTTACCTGTTGCCAGTTGGTGGTTTTGCTGTGCAAAGCGTACTGCTGCAAAAGACTGATAGAGGAATCCAGCACCAGCTTAACACTGTCGGGCATTTGCGCCTTTGCTGTATTCAACCAGCTGCATACTATTATTACAAGTAAAGGTCTCATTTAAGGCAGAAGAATAATTTATTTAAACAATAATTCAACCGGTGATGCTGCATAGCGGTATGCAGTGTCGTTCATGGAACGTTTAAATTCTTCATTGTAAGTTTTAGGCAAATGCGGGTGCACTTTTACCACCAGTATGATGGCTGCGATAGCAGTAATAAAAAGTGCGGCGGCCTGTGTTGTATTTTTCATGCTGTTTTATTTTTAAACTGCTGCAAGATATCCGGAGATATGGGAACCGTTGATACAGTTGTGCATGAACTGTTATAAGCGCTGCATGAAAACGCGGTAAATAAAAAATGCCGGCAGATCGCCGGCATTAAAAACCAAACCTTCCATCTCCAACTGCTAAAACCCTGGTCCTTCATCTATGCGCTTAGTTTTTCTGTTGTTTGTGTGCTTGTTATAAACCGGTGCCTGTTCTTTTTAACCCATTGTTCAAAGCCCTGCATTCCTGGATTGAGCCCGTAGCTTTCTATCATATTGATCTGAACCAATTGCTGTGGTGTGTGCAATCTTTGTACTTCAAACATATTCGCTATTTCAACAGCTCCCGGAAAGTCAAATGCCGCATATTGGTCTCTTGGTATATACTGGTACCTTATTTTTTTACCCAACGCCTTACTCATGATACTTGCGTAAGCATCACAGGTATCATTACACGCTACTCCGCCTACTGTTCTGCCAATATAATCTGCAGGGTGATCAAAAATTGTAGCCACTATGCCGCCCACATCTTCCACGCTGATCATTGCCAGCGGCGTATCGCCCTGCGGAAAACCAAAAAAGTAAGAACCATCCGCTGCAGGCTGCAACACAAAGAAGGTAAAGAAGTTCTCGTAGTAAAATGCCACCCTTAAAAAAGTCGCTTTTACGCCCACGCTTTTTGCATATTCCTGCAAAGCTGCTTTCTGATCGCAGTGCGGCACCGGGTATTTGCCTTTGCTTAATTCAAAATAAGATGGCAGTGTATGAAAAACAAAGTGTTCTATATTTGATTCCTTTACTGCATCTACCAGGTTTTTCCCCTGCTGGTATTCGTTTTGATAATGTTCCCAAAAGTTTGTAACACCAAATACGCCGTAGCAATCTTTCATAGCTTCTTTCAAACTTTCTTTATCATCCAGGTTGCCCTTTACCACTGCTGCACCCTGCTGAATTAATGCGAGTGCATTGTCCGATGTAGGGTTACGGGTAAGAATGCGTACGGCAAATTTTTTCTGCGTCAATAATTCCTTCGCCACGCTGCCGCCCTGTGCACCGGTGGCGCCTATTACTAATATTGTTTGTTGTTTCATTATTAATTCTTTTGTGGTTAATGATTATTTTTTCTCCTCCGGTTTCGATAATAAATAACGGGTCATGAATATGCCACCGGCGCCACTATCGTTCTGGCTAAGTGTGAGCGATGTTACATGCTCCACTTTCCAGCCGTTATTGGTGTACTCTTTCAATGTCTTGATCACTTTATCTTCATTCTCCTTGATATTCTTGAAATTGATGCCTACCAGGCTGAACAGGTTTTCCATATCACTGTCCTTTTGTGTGCCATCCGGGTTGGTGATGATCATCTTCGATCTTCCCAATCCACCTGCCAGTACCGATTCCACCGTGGTGATCTGCATGAATTGTTTCGGCGCTTCTGTTACTGTTTTAAGCTCCTGTGCATGAATGTTACTGATAAAAGCAATGGCAATTACCAGCGACAATAGTATTTTTTTCATGGCTATACTTTTTAGAATTTTTGTAAGAATTTGAGCTGGCTTGTGGTACCCGCAATGGTCAGGTAAATAGCTTTGGTGCCATTGGGCTCAGTGCCAGTAGTGTAATTGTAAGTACTCAAAGTGGTTATCTCGCTGGGGTTAAGGTCACGCTCTTCTTCCACATGCCCGTTCTTTGTTCTTTTGTAACGCGACGTACAGCAATAGGTTTTAACGGTTTTATTGGTTTCGTCGATCACAACCGTTCCTTTAGATACTGATTGCTGGTAAGTAACAACACCCAGTGTAACGCTGCTCGATGTAAAATACTGTTCATAAGTGCCGTCTGCATTGAATTTAAATGCGATCGCAAACTGCAATGCGTTGCCCAGGTAATCGGCGGGGTTCTGTGTCCAGTATTCCGTCATAGAGAAATTACCGTACATCCAGTTGCCCTGTAATGCAGCGCTAACCGGTGCACTTGGATTGGAGCATGCTGTGGCGGATGCTTTTGTTGTTTTACTTTTTTGACAGGCTCCTAATAATGCAGCACATACGATGGCTGCAGATAAAAAAATCTTTTTCATTTGATCTGCTTTTTAATGGTGTTTTGATTGTTGATGAATTGCAGTTTCAAAAAAGATCATGGCTATACTTTTAAGAAACCGGTGCAAGTTATTTTCCGCGTTGCTGTTATTACAGCGTTGTATGTTTCAATTGTTTTAAAACTGTTATGAATTGTTGCTTATTCAGGTGCAATAAAAATCTTATAATGATTTATCGATCTTTACAAAATCTGCAATGATTCCTTTGCCCTTCACTGCCGAATTAAAGCCGGAATTGATACCCCATGTATAACCTCCTTCCACGCCGGCAACTGTGCCGCCTACTTTTATAAGTCCGTCGGCAATGCTGCCGGGAGTATCGCCTATTTTAGCAGAAGCAGTTCCCTTCAATCCAAAATCACTGAACTCATTGTTATTATCGAACGACACATATACCATCTGCTTCAGTTCGGCACTGCCGGCAGCAGCAAAGAATTTGGCTTTGGCGCCTACTCCCGCTGCCAATGTGGAAGTGCCTGTTTTAAAATCATGTTCGTATCCTAATCGTACAAACGCAGGAGAGGCTTCGATGGCATACTTGGAGCAATCGGCTTTTATTTTTCCCACCTGCACATCCAGTTCCAGGTTCAACCAGGCGGGGCAGCTGAAATCGATATTGTGGCTGGCTTCAATTATTCCGTCTGCTTCTTCCGATGTCATTTTTACTGCAAAGCATTCCATCGGGTCCGGTTCAAAACTTACTGCGGTCTGCACGGTAGTAATAAGAAAAGTAAAGTATTGCGCCACGGTGCTGTACACGATCTTTTTATTGCCCAGTGTTGGATTTAATTGCACATAACTGATCATGGCATTGATATATTCCTTCCAGCGGGTGTTTACAATGTTGAAGCGGTTCTTTATAAAATCATTTACATTCTGTACATAAGCATCAGCGATGGGTTTACGCAGGTCGCAGCACTTTTTTTGATAGGCCAGCGCAAGGTCAGCTCCTGCACCCGGCACACTCGGTGGCGTGGGGCAAATTGCTTCGCTGAGTTTTTTATTATAGTCCTCCAGCATTCCATCCAGGTTGGATCGTTCCTGTTTAGTGATCAAACCCAGTAACGGTGCAAACTCATCCCCCAGGTCGCTCATCAGTTCATCTTCCAGGTCGGCATACAAGCCCGGCGCACGCCTGCCTTCTTCCTTTATTTGCGCTTCTGTAGCATCACCGGCGCTAAACCAGAATATAAATTCTGCCTGCAGCGATTTCACGTAGGGAGCATTGATATTATACCACTGTGTTGCTTGCCCTGCTGTTGCCGGCAGGTCAGGTAAAGCAAATTTGGAAAAGCCGATATCAGAAAAATAATCATGATGCGGTATCCCGGTTCTTCTTTTTCGTATAGCCGCCAGGTTTATCTTGATGCCTTTTCTTTTTAAATTTGCCAGTGTGGAACGGCGATGCGCTACTTCCAGTTCCTTTTCAAAATATTTTTGCCCTTCTGCAAATTGCTTTTGAAAAAAGCGGATCATACCCATGCTGCGGTTGGCTTCGGGATGCAGGGGATCCTGTATCAAACAGGCTGTTAAAAACTTTTCTGCATTCTCCAGGTCACCGAGGCCCATGTATGCCTGCCCCATATTATTCAGCAGCATACTATTGTTGGGTTCTTTGGAAAGATGATGCATCAGTATGGGGATGGCTTTATGTTGCAGCCCGCTCATGTTATATAATGCAGCGAGGTTATTCCATCCTTCCACCACCGATGGGTTTTGTATAGCAGCATTCATGGACACCAGTAAAGCCTGCACCGGTTTATCGCTGTAAAATTCTGCAATAGAAGTGCTTTGCTGTTGTGAAGGTGTTTGTTGCGTGGTAATGGTTTTTACTTCTTCCAGTATGGCTTTGGGTGTAACCGACTGCAGCTGCTGCATCGATTGCTTCAAGCCATCTGATAACTGTATCAATGTGGGTGGTTGCACCGGCAATAATGATAAGCGCTTGATATCTTTTACCGGTGGCTTCAGTTCGTAATCCGGCAGCAGCATTTCGTTTACCTTGATATTATTTTTTGATGCCACGTCCTTTATTTGTGCACTGGCCTGTTGCAGCATTTTCTGTTTGTAGGTTTCCAGCTCCGCTGGTGTCATCTTCATCATTTTATCAATGTCGGGCAAAGAGTTTGCTGCAGGCCGTTGTTGGGCATCTGCAACACTGTAGCACAACAATGATGCAAATACAAAAAGATATTTTTTCATGATCGGTGAATTATTAGTGAGGGATCAGTTTTGTTTTGGCCGGCTTTACCGTCTGCAGAAATTGATAGATCGCTTTCAGTTCCACATCATCCATTCTTTTAAAAGAGTTCCAGGGCATTTCTGTATTCGGTATCAGTTTGCCTTTACGAAAGCGGTCGATAAAGCTTTGCTGTGTCCAGCCGAATATCCTGCTGCTGCTGTCGGGAGTAATGTTGGGTGTTACCATGCCGTTGGGCATCATATTACCACCGGCAAAAGGTTCGCCTGTGTACACACCGCTTAAAGTGCGCTCGGTATGGCAGCCATTGCAGTTGCCTACATTGTACACCAGGTATTTGCCGTATTCGGCTGTACTGTCTGGCTTTACTGCTGCCTGTATTTTTTCAGAAGGGCCAACCGGCTTTATTAAAAATGCTTTTACCAGGTTGCCCATCAGGTTCAAATCATTGGCTGGTTTGGGGGTACTAACGGCTTTCTGTGTACGCAGGTAAGATAATACAGCGATCAGGTCTTCGTCACTCAAATTATGAAAGGGCATAAAATCATATACCACGGTACCATCCGGATGAACGCCATAGCGCAGTACTCTTGCCACTTCCGGATCGGTGAATTTGCCGATACCATAAGTACTGTCCGAAGTGATATTGGCCGAATAGATAGTGCCCACGGGTAATGTAAAGCCCACGCCGCCGCTCAATGGAACATCCTGGCCCAGGCTGAGCAAAGAATCGTTGTTGCTTTTACTGTGGCAATCGTTGCAGTGTGCAATGGCATTGGCAATATGCCTGCCTTTGGATATCACTGCACTGTCCTTACTGGCGTGGATTTCCGGGTAAGGCGCATCATATTTCATATTTTGCCTGGATGCGGTAACAATGGCCGTACCTGTTACCAGTACCAGCAGTATAATGCCGGTCCATTTAAGTATGCGTTTTAATTTTTTCATATCAATACAATTAATTTTTCGGTTGAATGATGAGGACACAAAAATCATTTATGGCAGGCGGATCAAAAACGGGCGCATGTATCAATTGATTTTTTGCATACATGAATTGAAAAAATACAGGCAGAAAGATGCTGCCTGTATGCTGTAACTTATTTACTGTTCCAAAGGAAACAGCCAATGGTCAATTGAAGACTGCGGTTCTTGTATTTACCGGCATCATTGCTGTTGATGTTGGCAAAGCTTAACTGGTAGCCGGCATGGATATAAAACCTGTCGGGTAATTGTACACCTGCCAGTATGCCTGCGCCATAGTCAGACCTTTTAAAACCGCTGCCACCATCGCTTTCTTTTTTAAAAGCATCGTTCTCTTCTTTTGTTACCTGGGTGTTGCCATTATTCAAAGTGGTGGTAGTGGTCAGTTTTGTTTTACCATTGATACCAAACGAATAATAGCCGCCTGCTCCTGCAAACAAGCGGAAGCCAGCCAGGGGAACGCTGTAAACAATTTGCACCGGTACCTGCAGGTAATCGAGGCTGGTGGTGGCTTCAAACTTCAGTGTATTAACACCGCTATTGCTTTCTACCTTTACTCCCTGTTGTAAAAAATTTACGCCACTGCGCAGGCTGGTGTTTTTGCAGAATGTATAATCGGCCACCAAACCGGCGCCCTGCAGCATCCTTGCTTTTTTTACCGGGTTAACAAGGTCGCTGGTGTTGAGTGATGCACTGCTGAGATTACCGATGCCTTGTGCACCGATGGACAATTGTGAAAATGCGGAGGCAGATATAATTATGCCTGCCAATACTGTAATTACTTTTTTCATGACTTAGTTTTTTGGTTATTAATGCCGCAAAATTGCCTGCTGTTAAGCTGCCCGGCAATGTAACAGTGCGTGGACTGCATAAATTGATCACTGAATTGTTGTTTTTTAATCCCGTAAGTAGCGGTAAAACAAAAGCCATCCACAATAGTGAATGGCTTTGCTGTCATTAAATACGTATATACGTTATAGTTATATTATAGTTTAATAAACTCCACCCGCCTGTTCTGCGCCTTGCCTTCTTTTGTTTTATTATCTGCTACAGGTTGTGTTTCGCCCTTGCCCTCGGTTTCTATCACTGTGGCATCAATGCTGAATTCTTTTACCAGCATTTCTTTTACTGCCAGTGATCTTTTCTTCGATAATTCCATATTGGCATTATCATCACCATCGCTGCTGGTATGGCCGATCACTTTTATCCGCACACCGGGGTTTTCTTTCAATACCCCTGCTATCTCTTTTACCACGCCGTACGATTCCGGTTTTATGGTGGCAGCATTCACATCAAACAAAATACCCGTGGTGGAAAATTTTCCTTCTTCAATTAATTTATGACGGGTATCGGGTAACCCGGTGGCTGCTTTTATATTGCTGATATAAACAGCGTACTGATCTTCTTTGTAATTGGTCTGACCCACTTTAAAGAACAACTGGTTCATCTTATACGCCGTGTCCACACCCTTGGGTACATCAAATACTTTTGTTTCGTTGATCCACATGCGGAAACGCTGTTTTTGCACCTGTATGGCTACGTGCACCGGTTTGCCATAATATTTTTCCAGTTCGCTGTACATTTTTGCTTCGCTTTTAAAAAATGTTTTGGCGTCGGTAAAAGATTCCAGCTGTACCCGGCTGTTACTGTTTTCTGCAGGATAAACGGTAGCTACTGCTGCACTGTATTTATTATAGTCCTTTAAAAAAACATTGTCGGTATTGCCTTCGGTACTACTCGCTAAAAAGCCGGCGGAGAAAGTAGGATACATCCAGCCGTTATTTTTTAACTGCAGTACCAGGTCAAATTCTGCTGTATAGTTTTCGCTTAGTTCTTTGGTATTGCTGGTAAGGTATACAAAGGGATTGTGCAGGCGCAGCCATTTGCCGCCGAATTTTTCCAGCGTTACCACTTCGCCCGATCCGTTGGTGTTCCAGCCGGTGGGCAATTCTGCAATGGCTTCCTGGTCAAAATTATCATAGTACAATATTTTTTCTCCCGGTACAAAATCATATTTTGTAAAACTTTTTACACCGTCATCTGCTTTTGCTGTTACCGGTTCTTCTTTAGTAGTGGTAGTGGTGGTTTTGGCAGGCGCATCTTTACCTTCTACCTTATCCAGTGTTTTATCAATTTCCTTGTCCACCTTACTGTCGGCCCGCTGGTTTACTTTATTCTTTACCTTATTCATCAGCCCTTTAAGCTGTGCATTGGCAGCAAAAGGAATGATCGCCAGCAATGCAATAATTATTTTCTTCTTCATGATAGTGTGGGTTTTTAATTACGGCGAAAGTATAAACGGCTGTGCTGCATTAATATAAACACCGTAATGAGTTGCACAAACAGCTGCATGAGCTGTAAGAATAAGTACACGAACAGTGTACTTAAAAAAATATTTTGTGTAATCCGTTTTCTTTTTGCATCCGGTGTTAAGACTGCAGCGATCACAACCAGCAAAAAACATTAACAGATGAAAACAATACTGCTTATACTTTTCGTATGCCCTCTTTTTGTTGCAGCGCAGGACGTGCAGCCTGTTATTTCGCAGGATTATCTTTCGCTGATAAAAAAAGATACCGTTACAAGAAAGCGATGGACCGACAGCTCCAACAGTTTGGAAAGATCTTCTTTAAGGCTCGGGCTGAATGGTTATTTCTATAACGATTATTTCTACAACAAATTCGAGCGGATAACAGTTGACAGGAATAACAGATTACAGCTGTATCTGCTGCAGTATAAAAAATTAACCGTAAGCGGCTGGGTCACATCTATTACAGAGATACAACGTGCCAATCATACGCCCGATGTACAGCAGGAATATGTACAAGGCCGTTCCCTGAACGGAAAAACAGTTTGGCAGGGACCAGAAACCAATGAATTATTCAGTTATGGCCCTGCAATCAATACGCTTGAATTTGACGGAACATCTTACCCCTATGATGCAAATGGAAAATTAACAGCTGCCGGTAGCGGGAACGGAAAAAAAATCATACCCTATTCATCTTCCGTTTTCCGCACGGCGGCCTCGTTTTCCAATAATGCAACGGTGCAGCTGAAGTATAAAAAGAATTCCACTATGGTTTCAGGCTTACTGATCAATGCAGGACATACTACAGAAAAGACCTTTATCAATTTTAATCAAAATAATACCGATCATTTTGCTGCAACCGGTACGCAGACGATTAAGAGCACTACATTGACGGCGGCTTATAGTTATACCGGGCAATCTTTTTCCAACAGCAACCGCGGTGGTTTTCTCAACAGGGTATATCAAAATGCATTACTTACACCGGTAAGTTTTGATAACGGCCAGGGTAATACGCTAGGCGCTGTACAAAGAAGTTATAGCCAGTATGCCGATAATCCTTTGTTCCTGCTACAAAACAATGATCATTCTTTCAGTAATCTGCAAAAAAGTGGCAGCCTGAATATCCTGCACAAGCTCAGTAAAGGATCCATCAGTTTATTCCAGTCATTCGAAAACCTGCAGCAAAACAGTAATGAAGGTTACCGCCCCTCTACTGCATTTTTTGAGAACGGTATTGCCGTTAACCGCAATAAAAAAGACCGGAATTATTTTTTAAATGCCGCTGCCGAATACAATATTCGTTTTAACAGCGACCACTACAAATTTGGGTTGAGGGGAACCGCAAACCTGGGTTATATTTATAACAATAACAGCTCTTCCATATCCTATCCAGGTAATTTGTATCAATATCATCGCTCTTCCAGCGATATCCTGTTAAGTTACCTGCAAACTTTTGAATGCGGTTTTGGAGAGGCGGGTATACGGGTTACCGACAAAATGTATACATCTTCCACCACTGCAAAAAAAGATCTCTTCCTGCCCGGCCTTGCTGCTTACAGCGTGTTTAGCAACCTGTTTAATATACCTGGCGTTTGGATAAAGTTAAAGGCTGCTTATAACCAGTTCAACAGCGAGTTGCCCATCAATACTTCGCTGGCACAAAACAATCTTACACAATATCGTGTTGCCGAGACACTGCAATACCTTCCTGTAAAAGAAGTAACAGGCTTTAATGGCTTGATGCCTATTGAGCACCGGGAATATAATTTTGGAACTGAATGGAGACTGCTTAAAAATAGAATATACCTGGTTGCAGATTGGTATACCCGGTACACATTGAACGATGTTTTCCCGGTATATAGTAACAACCAGTTGCAGTTAATGAATTTGGCCAGTCACCGTAACCGCGGCATGGACCTGGAATTAACTACAAGGATTCTTATTGGCGGCACCAAAAAATTATCGGTAAGCAACAGCTTTACTTTTAGTAAATACCGGGGCCGGGTAACCGAAGTTAAAGCAGGATATGACTTCTTTGATATTGCCGGCTTTGCAGATGTGCATAAAGCTATTGTAAAGGGTGCGCCGCTGGGCGCTATTGTGGGCAATAGTTATTTAAAGGATGCAGCCGGTAATACCATCATTGGTACAGATGGCTTTCCAATGGTAAACAATACGCCATCAGTGATCGGCGACCCCACGCCTGATTTTGTTATAAAAAATGCCAGCACTTTCGACTTAAAAAAATGGAGGCTAAGCATTATAATGGAATGGCAAAAGGGTGGTGACGTATGGAACGGTACGGAAGCGTTGCTGGATTATTATGGCAGGTCGGCGGGCTCTGCTGCATTAAGAAATACCACGGGCTATGTTTTTAACGGGGTGGATATTAACGGTAAGGCCAACACGATACCGGTATCTTTTTATGATCCATCCCTGCCGGTGGAACAAAACCGCTGGACCCGCTATGGCATCGGTGGTGTTGCAGCATCCTATATTCAAAAAGCAGATCATATCCGGTTGAACAACATCAACCTGTCCTACCAGTTCAGGCCAAAAAAATATGTACAGCAGATCAGCTGTGCACTATATGCCAGCAATTTCATGCTATGGTCTGCATACAAGGGCGTAGATCCCAACCAGCTGCTGTTTGACCAGGCAGGCACCCGAGGGCTGGATCTTTTCAACCTGCCCTCTTATCATTCATTCGGTTTTTCATTATCCCTTAAATTTTAGTACCATGAAAAGGATCGCTTCATTAAAAGCAATATTGTTTTTCAGTTTGCTGTTAGGCTGCTGCAGTATCAGCGCTCAGGATTATGTTTCCACCAAAGAAAAGATCTATATACAAACGGATCATGTTTTTTATAAACCAGGGGATGTGCTGTATTTTAAATTATACCTGGTAAAAGCGCAGGACCAGACAGCCAGCCAATTGAGCAGCGTGGTGTATGCAGAATTAATAAGCCCTGCCGGTACCGTGGTTAAAAAATCGCCGCTGAAGGTTACGGATGGTTATGCCGAAGGTTCTTTTGATTTTACCGATCAATCTGTTGGTGGTGTTTATAAAATAAGGGCTTATACCAGCTGGATGCTGAATGAAAAAGAGAGCCAGGTTTTTATTAAGGAGATCACATTGCAAAAAGTGATCGCACCCAGGGTGTTGATGAAGCTGGATTTTCCTGAAAAAGGTTACAGCGCTGGCAGCCTGGTAAAAGCCAACTTCAGTATGCGCAATATCGCCGATGAACCCATCCGCAATTACAACGTAAAATACGCTGTATCCATTGGCGGGGAAATAGTAAGCACACAAAATTTTAAAACGGGCAATGATGGCAAGGCGGTCATCAATTTTACATTGCCTAACGATCTTGCCACTACCGATGGTCTACTGAATGTAACGGTTGATTACAATGCTTATACCGAAGCGATATCGAGGAGCATCCCCATTGTGCTGAACAAGATCGACCTGCAGTTTATGCCCGAAGGCGGCACGTTCATCAATGGCATGCCCAACACAGTGGCTTTTAAAGCGCTGAACGAAAATGGCAAGGCGGCTGATATCAAAGGTTATATCATTGACAGCCGTGGTAATAAAGCGGGCAGTTTTGAAAGTTATCATTTTGGTATGGGTAAGTTTTTATTTGCACCGCAGGCGGGTCAGTCGTACAAAGCGGTCATCACATCCCCGGCAGGCATCAGCCAGCAATTCAGCTTACCTGCTGCTGTTAATGATGGCATTGCCATGCACATCAGTAAAGAAAATAAAAAGATCACTGTACAGCTTACCAGCAATACTGCCGAGCGTATTCATCTGAAAGCCACCGTTAAATCCATTACTTATTATCATGAAAGTATCGGGCTTAAAAAAGGCAGCAATACTATTACCATCGATGAAGGTATTTTTCCTGCCGGTATTGCACAATTCACTTTATACCGCGATGATGAATTGCCGCTGGCAGAAAGGCTGGTGTTTTTGAACGAACAGAAATTATTGTATGTAACCATTACCACCGACAAACAAAGATACCTGCCCCGCGAAAAAGTGATGCTTACTGTAAAAACAATGGATGAAAAGGGTGATCCCATTGCATCCAATCTTTCGCTGGCAGTGGTGGATGATAAGCTGTGGACCTTTGCAGATGATAAGCAGGATCATATTCTTTCGTGGCTGTTACTGAGCAGCGAGCTGAAAGGCAAGATAGAAGAACCACAATTCTATTTTAAAAAAGACGAGCCAAAGGCAGTGCCTGCGCTGGACCTTTTGATGTTGACACATGGCTACCGCTATTTTGATTATACCGAATATGTGCTGAACCAAAAGCAATTAAAGTTTATGCCCGACCAGGCCAATATTTTAAGCGGACAAATTGTAGGCGTTGATAAAAAACCCGTGCGTGCAAAATTATTTTTAATGAATGCCAAAGCCTTTGGCAAAGCTATTAAGATCGATACAGATGATGATGGCATGTTCTTTTTTTCGGACCTGCAGCCGCAGAACAATTATTTTATTTATGCGCAGGCCTTTAATAAAAAACAAAAGATAGATATCAATATCATGCAGAATGGTATGGGATATAACCCTACTAAAGCAAACCAGCTACGACAGTTGATATCTATCTCGAAAGATTTTGATGTGCAGGCAAAAGCTATTGCTGTTGCAGAAAAGAAAGAAGCAAAGGAGCAGGAACAATTATTTAACCTGGTGCAGGGGCCAAGAGCTGAGTTAAAAGAAGTGGTGGTAACAGGCGCTTTTGGTGTAAAAAGAGCATACCGGTCTATGACAAGTTCTGTATCAATCATCAGCATGGACGAATTAAAGGATGTAAAAGATTGGGGCAATGCGCTGGCCGGCAGGGTGGCAGGCATACAGGTTACTTCCAATGCCAATCCCGCTGATGGCTTAAAGATCAGTATCCGCGGTATGGGTAGTTCATTTATATCGGGCCCTTTATTTGTGGTAAATGGTATACCGATGGAGCAGCTGCAGGTAAACAGCATCAGCGCCAACGATATTGATGATGTAACGGTATTGAAAGATGCAGCCGCCACATCGCTGTATGGCAGCCGTGCGGCCAATGGACTAGTTGTGATCACGCTTAAAAAAACATACTACGACAAGCTGGGTTTTAATTTTACCCCTAAATATTTTTATACTTCCAAACCGGTGTATACAGGCAATATGGTATATGCTGTTGCCCGCAAATTTTATGCGCCGGTGTATGTTACTACGGATGTGGCGGAAAGATCCGACTTCAGGGAAACCATTTACTGGAACCCTACCATACAAACCGGTAAGGATGGTACTGCATCGGTATCATTCTATAATTCGGATGCTTCCACCACCTTCAGGGCAGTTGCAGAAGGCATTGCATATAATGGTAAAGTAGGCAGAACAGAAACTACTTATAGTGTACAGAATGCGCTGCAGGTAGATGCCAAGATACCGCCTTATCTTACCGTGGGTGATAAGGCTTTGCTGCCGCTGGTAATTAAGAACAACAGTGGCGAAAGCAAACAGTTTACTGTAAGCGTATTGTTTCCTGGTAATTTTAAAAACGGCACGTACAGTAATTCTGTTACAGTAAGCGCAGACAGTTCCTTACGGTTACTGGTACCCGCAGAAGCCACTGCGGCCTTAAAAGGCACCATTCAATTTATTGTAAGCGGGCCCAATGAAAAAGAAGCGATCACGTTGCCGGTGTCGGCGGTAGAAAAGGGCTTCCCGGTAGTGGAAACATTTTCCGGCAATAAAAATGCGCAGCACCAGTTCACTATCAATAAAATGATACCCGGTTCACTAAAGAGCAACCTGCGGTTATTTAAAAACCTGGAAGGCCAGTTGATGGATGGTATTGAATCGATGCTGCGGGAGCCTTATGGTTGTTTTGAACAAACTTCTTCCAGCACTTATCCTAATATTTATGTATTGAAATATTTGCGGGAATCCGGCAAGTCCAACCCCGCTATTGAGCAAAAGGCATTGGATTATATTGAAAGAGGCTATAAACGCCTGATAGGTTTTGAAACGGCGCAAAATGGTTTTGAATGGTTTGGCCACACGCCGCCACACGAAGCGCTGACCGCCTATGGCCTGATGGAATTTACCGATATGCAGGGCCTGGTGGATGTAGATAAACAAATGCTGGAACGCACAAAGAAATTTTTGCTGGGCCGCAGGGACGGTGATGGCACTTTCAGTGTGATCAACCGTGGTTACGACCAGTTTGCATCCGTACCTGCTAAAATTGCCAACACTTATATTGTGTATGCACTTACGCAGGCAGGCGTGGGCAAAGAAATAGAAAAAGAATACACTACTGCTGTAAAAAAAGCCATCGAAAGTAAGGATGGTTACCAGCTGGCGATGATGGCCATTGCAGCTTCTAACATGAAGGACATGGCTTCATTTAAAACACTGATGGAGCAACTGGATCAGCAATATCAGAAAGTGAATTTTAATGCTGAAACCAGTGTGGTGAATTCAAGGGATGCTTCTTTAAGAGTGGAAACCTGCTCGCTGTATGCCATGGCATTGATGAAGGGCGATGCACCGCCACTGGGTAAGATAGCCGATCTTATTTCAAGAATATTAAAAGAGAAGAGCTATTACGGTTACGGATCCACGCAGTCTACCGTGCTGGCATTAAAGGCACTGGTGGAATATACTAAGCTGATGGGTAAAGTAACTGAAGACGGGCCCATCAACTTTACACTCAACAATAAAGTGGTGGATGCCGATAAAGCGGTAATAGCCAATCTGCAGGAAGGCAGCAACAGCTTTACCGTAAACTATGTACAAAAAGGCAATGCCATCCCTTACAACCTGGAAGTGGCGTACAATACTTTTACTCCGCCTAATAGTGATAAAGCGGAATTAAAACTGAACACTGTATTAAAGAACACCGAAACAAAACTCGGCGAAACCGTACGCATGGATATTGCAGTTACCAATATAAAGAACAACCTGCAGCCCATGGCCATTGCTAAAATTGGTATACCTGCCGGCCTTTCTGTACAGCCCTGGCAGCTAAAGGAGATCATGGAAAAGAACCAGGTGGCCTATTACGAGATATTTGATAATTACCTGGTGTTTTACTGGATGGGCTTTGCAAGCGGTGAAACAAAAAACATCTTCCTCGATCTTAAAGCCGATGTACCGGGCACGTATAAAGGTAAAGCCAGCAACACGTATTTGTATTATACGCCCGAATATAAAAACTGGAACGACGGCGTAGAAATAACCATTACAGAATAAAGTGTAGTGCTATCATAAAAAAAATGCGGCCACTTGGCCGCATTTTTTTTATTCGTTCAAATTCTTTTCTACCGCATCTACCAGGCCTTCGGTGTACCGGTCGTCCGATAATTCCCAAAACATGATGCCGCCCATTTTTTTACGGCGCACAAATTTTGCCTTAGCATTGATAGATTCCGGGTCATCAAATGTGGCAAACAGTTTTTTTTCTTTATTGTATTGATACGGCGCTTTTGCTTTTTTATCCCAATAGTATTTAAAGCCGCTGGTATCGCTGAAGTAGGTATCAAAATTTTTGTAGGATACGCCCTGCAAAAATTCGCCGCTTTGGTACAGGCCATGATTGGTATCAGCCACATTTTGCCATACCCTGCCGTAAAATGCAGCGCCGGCAATGAGTTTACTGGCCGGTACTTTTTTATCCAGCAGCCAGTTGGTACATTTTTCCAGCGATTGCTGGTTGGGCATATAATCATTCAGTGGTGTGTGATGCCCCGTTACTTTGCTGTAGCCGCCCACCAGGTCGTAGGTCATCAGGTTGATGAAATCCATTTGCGGTGTTACTGCATCCCAGTCGATGGACTCCTGCAGGTATTGTGTAAAGCCGCCCGCTGCAAAACTCAATAACTTATCTTTTCCTATAGCTGCCCGCAACTGCTTTACCAATAGCGTAAAATTATTTTTATCCTGCGGCAGAAACTGGTGGCCGGGGTAGCCTTCTATGGTAGGGTACTCCCAATCCAGGTCCAGCCCGTCGATATCATAATCTTTTAATAGTTGCGCCGCTGTTTGTACAAAATTGTTGCGGGTGGCCGCTGTATCAAACAGGCCCGAGCAGGGGCCGCAGCCGCCCCAGCCACCTACCGATACCATTATTTTCAATTGCGGGTATTGCTGCTTTAATGCCACCAGTTGCTGCACGGTGGCCTGCTGTGCACTATCCCTGAAGGTGAGTGTATCGTGCTGCAGCTTTAAAAAACTGTATATCACATGCGTTAGCTTGGCCAGCGGGTATTGGTTTATATTATCGGCATTGCCGGTGTAGTAGGCTATTACTTTGTATTTATATTGGCTGTATGCGGTAAACTGTGACAGGAGAAAGGCTGCGATCAGGATCTTCTTCATGAATGGTTTGTAATTGATGTTGCAACACAAGTTACAATTTATACAATAGTTTAATTGTTAAACCATTGTAAGCGGGGAAGGGTGCACCATATAGGCGCAGTGGTACATGGTCAGACCCGGGGTCAGACCATGTGGATGATACACCACATAGGAACATAGGGAACATAGTTTATAGCCGCCTGCGGCGGCTTTTTGCATCACATGGTCTGACCCTCAGTCTGACCATGTGGTGGATGATGATGATGATCTGTTGCAGGGGACATAAGTAACGGTACCACATGTTCGCAGTTGGTCAAAGTCCAAGCGATTGCGAAGAAATGTGTTTTCTATGTACCCTATGTGCCTATGTAGTTTTAAAAGTGTGTGCTCCGGTTGCTTCCGCCTTTGGCGGCAGTGCCTCACATGGTCAGACCCGGTGTCAGACTATGTGAGGCACTGCCAGAACGACAAATTCTTAATTATTTTTTTTTCGGCTTAAAACAACGACCACTTTCCTCCTGCTGCCGCTCTCTTTGCGCCTGCGGGCCTTAGGTTATAAGTAAAGGTTGACAGAAAATACTGCGCCAGCACATCGCCTTTGGAAAAGAAGGCGGTGTTTTGATTGGGCGACATGTACACATTTTTACCCTGGTTCAATATATCGTTGGCGCTTATGCGCAATACTGCTCTTTCATCTTTAAAGAACGTAAAATTTACCGCAGCATTCCACAGGTATATTTTTTTCAATGACGGATCATCAAACATATCGTTGGAGATCAGGCGCAACCTGGTATCGAATATTACATGTTTTATATAACGCACTATTACCTCTGTGCCAACCGTTTGACTATATGTTTTGATATTTTCAAAACCAGCATTACTATTCTTTACAAAGCGGTAACTAAAAGAATACTCCTGGTTCAGCTCCAGCTTATCATCCCAATTAAATCCAATGCCACTCCAGAAATTACAATTCAACCTGTTTTGCAGGCTCTTAACGCCATTATAGTAAAAATAATTTTGAACATATTCCGTCCAGGTGCCAAAATTCCAGGGGATCATAAAATTCTTTGCATTCCTTTTATTCTGGTACAATCCAAAATTAGTGGCCACACGCTTATACCCATTTGCATTTACAGGATATATGGTTTGTATACCGCCCTGGTCCAACGCTATACTATCCACGATCACATTTTTCGATTGCGAGGCTTCAAACCACGACCATACACCCAAAGTGCTTTTAGGGCTGTAAGCGTTCAATGTAATACGTACCCTGTCTTGCAATGCCGGTTTAAGATTAGGGTTACCCAATCTTGTCATATAAGGGTTGCTGTTGTTCAATATTGGTACCAGGTAAGTGTAATAAGGTAACACTACATCCCTGTTGTACGAAAGCGATAATTTTTTATATACAAAATCAAACTGTGGCAGTACATTGCGCTGCTCCTGTACAATTGACTGGTTTAAGGAGTAGATATTGTTATCAAATTTTTGCGATTGATAACGTATACCTGGGCGGAAAGTAAAGTTTTTGTACCGGTATTCAATTCCGCCAGAAACGCTGTACTTGTTACTTTCCCTCGTAAACCTGCTGCTCAGGTCTTTGATAGGGTTACTGGTGTTATTTGCAAACGTGCCCACCCTGTCGTCCAGTTTTTCAAAATCGTATCGTGCACCCAGCCTGAAGAAAAAGTTTTTGATCAGTGGTTCGCTGTAATTACCGGCCAGGTTAGCCGTCCACGTTGGTATCCATTCGTTACGCAATTGCTGGTAAGCGGTATCTTTGCTAAAAGGCTGCAGGTAGGCAATGTCGGCATTGGTATAATCATCCCGGTCTCTTTTGTTCCATCCCATGTAATGCGTAATATTCAATCGCCGCCCTTTTTTGCTCCTGGATAGTTTGGTGAACATGATGTTGTGGCTATACATATTGGCTTTCAGATCACCCGTATTATTTACAAGCCCATTATTTAAGTTGCCCAAAAAATTATTGACGCCGCTTCTCACATCATTTTTTTCGGATGTGGTACGGGATATCACATAGTTTAAGCCAATGATGAGATTGATGGTAGAGTCGGGCTTTAAATTGGCGCCGGCCCCAAACACATGCGAATTACCGATCTCGGTATAGCGCTGGTTTGAAAAATTACTGATCACAGTATCCTCTTTATAGATCTCGGTCCTGTTCTCATTCTGCACATCGGTATGCACACGTCCATAAAAATATTGTCCATAGATAGAGCGCTTATTGCTGGGCGAATGATTGATGTTGATGCCTATACCATCGCTTTTTGTGATACCGCCGTTGCGTGATTCTCCTCCAAAATTGATATCATTAATGCTGAAGGAAGAACCGAAATTGCTGGTGTTGTTATTATTGTTAGAGTTGCCTCCCATCGTTTCGATAGAACGGCTGATACCCATTGTTTGCCGCATATCAGTTACACTAAAGCCCGGGCGGTTAAGATTATTGGAATAGCCCATTACACTTACCTGCAGTGTATCCCTGAACACATTTGCTATAGCGCCCACTTCGTACCGGCCACCCTGCGGCCCGCCACCACCACCGGCATAAGCTTTGCCAAACATGCTTTTCTTGATCCGCTTTTTTAATGTAAGGTTGATCACCTTGCCTACATTGTTCGCATTATCATCTCCATTGCGCAGCATCTCTTCTTTATCATCCATTACCTGCACTTTATCTATCACCTGCGAGGGTAAATTGCGGGTAGCCATCTTGGGGTCGTCACCAAAAAATGTTTTACCATCCACCAATATCCTGTTCACAGGTTTTCCATTCACCATGATATTGCCGTCTTTATCTACCTGTACACCCGGTAATTTTTTCAACAGGTCTTCTACCAGTGCATTGGGTAATGTTTTAAAAGCAGATGCATTGAATTCAACCGTATCCTTTTTAATTACAACCGGTGGCCTTTCGGCATATACCACCACTTCCTGCATTGTGGAGGAAACGGGCGACAGGTAAACATTGCCAAGGTCTACAACAGGCTGATCGCTGCTAACGGTAAATTCTTTCCTGTATCCAAGGTACCCGCTAAACGATACTACCACCCTGCATTTTACATCAAATGGTAATCCCGGAATTTTAAAATCACCATCGGGGTTGCTTAACCGGTAAGTAATAATGGCTGTATCGGCTGCTTTAAAAACAGTTACGGTGGCTAAAGAAAGCGGTGTTTTGGCGGTACTGTCTATCAGTTTTCCCTTGAGTGTTGCCTGCGAAAAGGCTGTTGTGCATAGGGTTACGCACAAAAAAGGCAATAAAATGTTTTTCATTTTTTAATTCAGTTGTTTAATGGCTATATTAAAATTGCTATACTATAATTAGTAGAGACAAGCTGATAGGATAAATGTTGCATGATAGTTTAGGTGTTCACAAAATGAGTTGGTGCAAGGCGGGGGGATTGCTCCCAGGTTTGGCAGCATATGTACATGGTCAGACCGGGGGGTCAGACCATGTACATATGCCGTTTGTTGTATTTCGACAAAGCTGAGTACCCAAACAACGGAGGAAAAGGTGCACCACATAGGCACATAGAGAACAGAGTTAATAGGCGCCTGCGGCGGCTTTTTTTTGGCGTAGGTGTTGCTGATGGTATTATGATCTGTTGCAGAAAAGAATAGTTACCGGTTCCGCATATTCGCTATTAATCAAAACCAAGGCGTGTGCGAAGAAACGGCTTGGCCTATGTATCCTATGTGCCTATGTGGTTTTAATAGTTCAGTTGCCTCCGCCTGCGGTGGCAATGCATCACATGGTCAGACCGGGGGGTCAGACCATGTATTGCCCATACGCCGTTTGTCGAAGCCAAGACGGCGGCAGCGGAGAGAATAATTATAAAACTTATTCCAGGATTACTTTCTTCAAATAATACATATCCGGGTCCACCTGTGGCAGGGTAGCGCTGGTGATAGTGATGGGCTTTTTAGAGAGCGTCATTTTTTGCACGCCCTTATCGGTTACAATATCCACAGGCAGTTCCATATCTATGTTGTCCAGCACCAGCCTGTATTTGTTTTGCCTTAATGTAGTTACATGCACTTCCAGCTTTTGCGTGGTGCGCAGGTAAAAGTTGAATAAGGGTTGCAGGTTTTTGCCTGATGCTTTGCTGAACAGTTGTTCCACATCATCAGTGCTTACCAGGTTATCGTAGGTGTATTGCGATGCGGTGGAAAGTTGTTTCAATGCAGGAAAAAAAACGTCATCGCCAATTACATAACGCAGCGTGTGCATAAAGAAGGCACCCTTGCTGTAGATATCGCCAATATAAGCCGATTCTTCATCAATATCTTTACCCTGTACCACCGGTTTTTTATTTTCTATACCAAAAGCTGTTTGTTTAAAATGATCGATATAGGCCTGCTCGCCACCCATCTCCCGGGTGTACAGTGCATCGCCATAGCTACAAATGCCTTCCTGTATCCAGTAATCGGCCCAGTCTTTCACCGTTACTTTATTGCCAAACCATTCGTGGCCAAATTCGTGGTTCATCAGCCAGTCGTTATCTACACCGCCAATTTTTTCGTAGCGGAATTTATTGCCGTAGGCATTCATGGTTTGATGCTCCATGCCGAGATGCGGTGTTTCAGCAATGGCTATCTTTTCCTGCACCCATGGATATTCGCCAAAATATTTTTCACGGACTGATGCTATCTGCGCCAGCACATCCAGGTGGTGCGCCGCTTTTGCTTCATCTGCTTTCAACACATAAAATTCCATGGGTACTTTATTGCCATTTACAGTAGTGTATGTTTTAGTTACCACTGCATAATCGCCCACGTTAAAAAGAATGCTGTAATTATTGATGGTGTACTTTGTTTTCCAGTAAAAGGTAGCAGTGTTTTTTTGCTTGGTTACTTTTTGCAATAAACCCGGACCAGCCACCACCAGGCCTTTAGGTACAGTAATGATCAGATCTGCACCTTCGTTCGGTTCATCGCTCGGGTGATTTTTACAGGGATAAAATAATTGTCCGCCTGCAGCTTCGGCAGTAATGGACATCCAGGGATGACCCAGTGTATCTTTTGTCCAGGTAAAACCATCTTCCCATGGTGGACGGGTGGCTACATGCGGCTTGCCGCCGTACTGTACTTTTACCGATGTTTTACCTGCTGCTACTGCAGTAGCCGGTGTAATGGTGATCAATGCATTGGTATGTGTAAAGGGCGCTTCTTTTCCGTTCACCCATATCTTGTCCACTTTCATATCATTCATCAGGTCGAAAAGCAATACCGGTGTTGGTTGCGATAATACAAAGTCGATAACGGTAAAGCCGCTGATGCTTTGCTTATCAAAATCCACCGCCAGGTTGATGGTGTAATGCCGGATATCCATAATGGCCTGCTCCGGTTTTAACTTACCGCCCGAGGTAAGTTCCTGCGCAAAATTTTTATTGAAGATGCAAAGGCATAAAAATAGCAGTGCTGTTCTCATAATAAATAGTTTGCTTAAATGTAGGGCTTTTTTGTAACTGCTGATAGTGATTATTGATGGAGCATAAAAAAGCCCTGCTGAAAGGTGCAGGGCTTGATGATTCATTTATTTTTTAGGTTCCAGTAGTTTAAAGAACTGGTCGAGTTGCGGTAATATCACAATTCTTGTGCGGCGGTTAGTGGCCCGGTTATCAGCTGTAGTGTTATCCACCACCGGGTTATATTCACCCCTTCCGGCAGCAGCCATTTTTGCAGGGTCAAGTCCGTATTGCTTTTGCAGTATGCGTACCACTTCGGTGGCACGTTTTACACTCAGGTCCCAGTTATCGGTCAGTACACCATTGGAGTAAGGAATATTATCGGTGTGTCCTTCCACCATAAATTCAATACCCGGTTGATTTTTTAATACTGCTGCTACTTTACCCAGTACTTGTTTTGCCTGTGCGGTTACTTCGTACTTGCCGCTTTTGAATAACAGTTTATCGGAGATATCGATGTACACCACACCTTTCTCTACTTTAATATTAATGTCTTCGTCCTGCATATTGCCTACAGCGCCTTTCAGGTTCATCACCAGCGCCAGGTTCAATGAATCTTTACGTGCAAGCGATGCCTGCAGGTCCTGTATATAAGCATCCTTGGAGCCAATATTATCCAGCGATTTTTTAATATTCTCTGCCTGTGCAGATGATACTACCGAAAGGTCCTGCAATTGTTTCAGCACCGTGGTGTTGTTTTGTTTTAGAAAATCCACCTGTTTGTTCAGGTCGGCAATCTGTTTGTTCAAATTGCTGTTATCCGTTTCAAGTCCTGCCTTCTGGCGCAGCAATTCATTTTTAGCGTCGTTGCAATTGGTATTATCTGTTTGCAGCTGGCTGATCTTTAGATCGGCGGCTGCCTGCGCATTTTTAAATTTTTTAGAACTAACACAGGAAAACAATGATACCGTTACTGCAATGCCGGCTACAACATACTTATTCATGATACAGTTTTTAGGAGGTTTAATTAATAGATCTTTATTGCGTTGCAAAGTTAGCCGCAATCAACTTTTAAAAAGATGGATAAATTGTTAAAGCTTGTGCTAACGTTGCAACATATCTTAAAACATGATGATTAAATCGCATAGTTCGTGCCAATTTTGCAGGAAAAAGGGCCGGCATCATTTTTATGCGATGTTGTTGTGATTATTTTTTTTAATTTAAAAACAAACAACATGCACTACAATCAGTCATGCGCCGCAAAAGGCAATCATTACGGAAATTCCGCCAGGGCGGGATTCATCCGCTCTATGCAAAGGGCTGCAGTAAACGTTTACAAAACCGACAACAGTTTTGAAATGCTGGTATTTGCTCCCGGCCGCATTAAAGAACATTTTCATTTGGATGTAAGTGGAAATGAGCTCACCGTTTCTTACACACCGCCGGAAGGTTTTCCCCGTCCTGAATGGATCGTAAGGGAATACAGCCGGGGCGGTTTTACCCGCACTTTCACACTCGACAAAAGCATCGACACCGCTGCCATTTCGGCCAAGTATGTGGATGGTGTTTTGCAGGTAACCCTGCCCGTTATACAAGGTAAGGAAGTGGAGAAAAAGGAAATAGTGATCAACTAAGCCGCGCAATTAAAAAAGTCTATCCAGCCTAAGGCTGGATAGACTTTTCTATATTCATTTCTTCAATGTTCGCTGGGTGGTGGCAGCACCAGTTGTGCATGCAGGCGCTGTAATGTTTCCAGGGCATTGCTGCATAAACCGGGATGTACTTTAGATGATTGCACAATAGTACTTCTCGCAGCCGTCAACCAGCGAAAGCGGGATGGCATGTCCAGTTTTGCTATCTCACCTGCCGATACATCACCTTTGCTTATTTTTTCAAATGCACATAAATGTTCGTACAGCGCTTTCATATCCAGGTAGCCGGCAAATGCACGCAGTCTTTCTTCATCTATAGTGAACAGGGTTTGTAAGAACTGTTCTTTTTTGCAATACAGTACCACCCCCACGTTGAGGAATTCTTCTCTTTCCACCCGTGGCACAATGCGTATCACTGCGTATTCAAATAAGTGTTGCTCCTGCATCCTGTGCTTGTTTTACAAATATGGATGATGACTGTATCCTGGTTATTAAAAACTGTAAATAAATGTTTCGCATTGCTTCGGCGCTTACATCAAAGGTATTTTCCTGCAACCATTCTGTTGGTATCAGATCAACAATTTCTTCCAGCCTTTCATTGGTAAGAATGGTTTTAAATGCACTATCTACCGCATCCAGTTCGCTGGCATAGGGCAGCAATACATGATCTTTTATTTGTGCAAAAGGTCTTTGCGCCTGCTCTTTCCAATCGCCGCCGGAATGATGAAAGTACAATGCAGCACCATGATCTATCAGCCACAATTCTTTTTTCCAGGTCAGCATATTGGTGTTGCGGGCAGTGCGGTCTACATTGGTCAGCAGTGCATCCAGCCAAACCACCTGCGATGCCAGTAATGTAGTGGGCGTACCTACTGCCGCATCAAAACTGATGGCCCCGGCCAGGTAATGCACAGCCAGGTTCAGCCCTTCGCTTTTGCGCAGCAGTTCCTGTATCTCTTCGTCGGGTTCGGTTCTGCCAAATGCACTGTCAAGATTGGCAAATACAATTTCGGGCACTTTAAAACCCAGCGCACGGGCTATCTCTCCGCCTACCAGGTCGGCTATCAATGCTTTTACACCCTGACCCGCTCCACGGAATTTGAGTACATACAAAAATCCGTCGTCCGCTTCTGCAATGGCCGGCAGGGAGCCGCCTTCCCGCAGGGGTGTTACATAGCGGGTTACATTTACCGTTCTTAATTCGTGATTGTTCATGCGCTGTTTCTGCTGCCGAAGGTAGAAAGAATAAATGTAAAGGATGCAAGGGTAAAGAAAAGGGATGCTGCATTGTATATGGTACCAATAAACAAAGCCCCATTACGGGGCCTTATTATTTATGTAGATGTACGTGTGCTTATAATCCTGCCATCTTATTCTTCAATGCATCTTTTACCTGTTGTGTCATTTCCAAATGAAAGCGGAATTGTGATAGTACTTCACCGGCCCATTTTTTCAACAAAATATTCTGGCCGTAATTCATTTCGTTCTCTATTTTAGTGATGGCCGATTGCTGTACCTGTGTTAATGCTGCAAGACTTGCTTCATCAAATTCATCCCCGCTTTTTGTCAGAAGGATCTTATACTGCTTTTGCTCCGGTAAAATGATCTTGTCGGGGATGATCACTTCCGATTCTTTGGCAAGATTGGTCAGGTCGTTGCCCGCCTGCCCATGATCGTTGATCACCATTCTTGCAATACTTTTTGTTTCTGGCTGCGATGCATTTTTCTGCATCAGCTTGCCCAGTTGTATAGATGCCGTGTTGATGGCAGTCATCTCTCTTACAAAGCGACCATCCGAACGTACATCTTCCTTTACGCTGTAATTATTCTGTTGTGGAGTAGTTTTTTCGTCTTTATTTTTTGAATTGCAGGCAGCCAGCAGTAGTAAGGCCGCCAGGCTTACAGTTAGTTTTGCTTTCATAACACATCGTTTAACATTTGTAGAACACAAAAAATAGTGCCAGAAATTGTTATACGTAGTGCAGTGAAAATACCCGCATTTTTGCGGCTTATTGCCGATAAATTTACCCGCCGGTGAGGAAAATAAGGAGCAGTTGCTTACTCCTCTTCGTCGTCGTCTTTAATAATTTGAGTCGCCGCATCCCATTCTTCCTTGGGTACTTCCTTACCGCCTACCAGGTCGGCCACCAGGGAAGTCCAGCCGGTTTGGTGGCTGGCGCCAAGGCCGGCACCGCTATCGCCATGAAAATATTCGTAAAAAAGCAGCAGGTCTTCATTACCGGGCTTTTTGTAAAACCAGTTGTAGCTGCCGTAAGATTTTCTTTCTCCCTTTTCGTCTTTTGCAAACAGGCTGATCACCCGCTGGGTAAGTAGTTCTGCAACTTCCACCAGGTTCATCATATTACCGGAGCCTACGGGGCACTCCACCTGTAAGTGATCTCCATAAAACTCGCCGTACTTTCTTATAGACCGGATGATGAGGTAATTGATGGGCATCCACACCGGGCCGCGCCAGTTACTATTGCCGCCAAACAGGTTGCTGGTGGAATCGCCGGGATCGTATTGAATGGTATATTTAACGCCATCGATGCTTACCGAGTAAGGATTGGCCTCGTGGTATTTTGATAAGGCCCTGATGCCTCCGCCGGATAAAAACTCTTCTTCGTGCAGTAAGCGGTTCAGTAAAAATATCAAACGGTCTTTCTGCACCAATGATATCAATATTTCTTCTCCATCTCCCCGCTCTTCATTGGGCCAAAAGCGGTTGTTCTTTTTCCGGTAATTCTCAAACCAGTTGATACGTTTCTTAAAATCTTTCAGCTTATCGAATATCTCTTTATCAATGGTGCTTACTGCAAACAAACTGGTTAACCCAACGATGCTCTGTATACGAAGTGGTAATGGATCTGCGCCTGCAATACACAATGTATCATAAAAGAATTTATCATCGTCATTCCACATGGCGTGGCTGTTCAGCGATTCGGATATCAATACAAAATGTTCAAAGAATTTAGTGGCCGTATCTTCAAATGCCACATCATGGCGGGAAATTTCCAGCGCCATATCCATCATATTCAGCGCATACATGCCCATCCAGCTGGTACCATCGGCCTGTTCCAATTGCATTTCGTTGGTAAAATGATGACTGCGGTTGAACACACCGATATTATCCAGACCAAGGAAACCGCCTTCAAAAATATTGTTACCGTTGCGGTCCTTACGGTTGATCCACCAGGTAAAATTGATGAGCAGTTTCTGGAATACCCTTTTTAAAAATACCACATCGCCTTCGCCATAGGTTTCTTTTTCCACCCGGTAAATTTCCATGGCCGCCCATGCCTGCACGGGGGGATTCACATCACTGAAATTCCATTCGTATGCGGGCAACTGTCCATCGGGTTTCATGTACCACTCCCGCATTACCAGTTGCAGCTGGTGCTTTGCAAATACCACATCCACCATGGCCAGCGATATACAATGAAAGGCGAGGTCCCATGCGGCATACCAGGGGTATTCCCATTTATCGGGCATGGCAATCACATCCTGGTTCTTTAAATGTGTCCAGTCGGTATTGCGGCCGTTCTGCTTGCCGCTGTTTACAGGGGTAATACCATCGCTGGTGGTCAGCCATCGCTCCACATCAAAGTGATAGTATTGTTTGCTCCATAATAAACCTGCGAGCGCCCTGCGTTGTATATTTCTAAGATCGGGCGTAGTATCGCCGGGCAATATGGTATCGTAAAAATCATCTGCTTCCTGCTTGCGCACGGCAAATACTTTTTCAAAGCCGAGTGAAAAAGGTTTATCATCGGCCCTTTGTGTAAGCCTGCAGTAAATGGTTTTGGTTTCACCCGCTTTTACTGACAGTTCGTATACCGGCGAAAACTTAGTGCCTTCATTTTTATTGCGCAGCTTCGCCCGGTTGTTATTGATCACGGCGTCATGAAACGCATCTTTGGTAAAAGGCGATGTATTGGCAGCGCCGTTCACTTTATTATAGTTGGTCTCGTTCTCGGTAAACAATCTGTCTGTAGGTGCCTGGAAATAAAAATAATAATTGCCCAGCCGGTGATGCTGCGCCAGCACCGATGTTTTATCTACATAGCTGATGTTAGGTTTGGGTTCATCTGGTGTAAATACCCAGCGGTTGTAAAACCATAGTGTAGGCAATACTGTTAGTGGCGCCTCTTTACTGCTGCGGTTGGTGATGTCTATTTTAATATAAATGTCGCAGGGGTTTTGCTTGGCATACGTAACTTTTACATCAAAGTACTCGTCGTTCTTAAAAACACCCGTGTCCAGTATCTCGTATTCCGGCTCCAGCTTGGTGCGGTGGCGGTTGGTGAATAAAAGGTCTTCGTAGGGAAATTCATTCTGCGGGTACTTGTACAGATATTCCATGTAATAGTGCGTCGGAATATTATCCAGGTAATAATACAGTTCTTTTACATCCTCGCCATGATTACCATCATAATTGCCTACACCGAATAAGCGTTCTTTCAATATCTTGTCCTTACCATTCCATAAGGTAACGGCAAAGCATAGGTTCTGAAAATAATCTGATATGCCGGCTATTCCATCTTCGCCCCAGCGGTAAGCCCTGTAGTGTGATTGATCAAAGGGGAGATAACCCCATGCATCGCCGTAATTGCCATAGTCTTCCCTTACGGTGCCCCATTGCCTTTCGCTCAGGTAGGGACCCCATTGTTCCAGTGGTATCGATTTTTCGCTGTTAACTTTCAGCCGTTGGTGTTCTGCTGTCATTTTTATCTTTTAGTACAACAATTGCTGCCATTATTTATGCTGGCAACATTTTCATGACAGGCAATCGTGAAAAACAACTATAAAAATAAAGAATTTAAAAGAGTTGAGAAAATCTGTCAGTAGTGAGTTGTCAGTGGTGAGTGAAGGCTGTATTATATATAATTATCCTACTCACTATTCACAACTCACCACTCACGCTACTTCACCCTTCCCTGCTCCTCATCCGAAGCAGTACCACGGTTGCGTTTATCTTTTAATTTGTTATTACCAAAGTTGTAGGTATAGGTAAGCTTATAAGTACGGAAACTGAAAGTGAGATAAACGGTATTATATACATTTTCCGAAGGGATATCGGTTACGGCCCTTAGTTTGTAGCCGTTAAAAATATTGTCCACCGCTGCCCTCAGTTTGCTTTTATTGTCTTTGAATTTTTTCTGCACGCCAAAATTCACCAATGCCATGGACTTGGTTACTGCAGCGCCAAACAATCCTTTGGATTGATAAAAGCCCGACAGCTCCATGCTGTAATTGCGGGGCAGCGTAAAATTCTGCGAACTGTTGAATCCAAAATTCTTTTGCTCCACCCGGAAGGGGCCTTTGTCATACACCGCATTCAATTGCTGCCAGGTGCCCTGCAGGTTATTCTGCATGTTCCACCATTTAGTTACAGTAAAGGGCAATGATATACTCAGGTTGAGTGTTTTGATATTATCTAAATTTTCTGCTGCATAGATCTGCTTATTGTCTTTAGAGATCTTGGGTTGAAAGTTAGCGATCGTTTCATTTTCTTTGGTATAGGAAACAGAGAATACAAAACTCTTCAGCATATAATCCACTTTAAAAACATTGGAGAAGGCAGGTTGCAAACCGCTGTTGCCCGAAAAGAAAGTGTAGGGATCGATAAAGATCACAAAGGGCGCCATATCCCTGAACGTAGGGCGTGTAATGCGCCGGCTGTATGAAAAGTTGAACGAATTATTATCGTCGACCTTTTGCGTTACAAAAATGCTGGGAAAGAAACGGCCATACTTACGGTCGATGATATTTTTTTGTTTGATACTGCCCAGGTTGGAGCTGGTGTACTCGTAACGCAGGCCCAGTTTAATACTGGTTTTAGCAGATGCGGTAATACTGAATGCAGTATAAGCCGCAGCAATATCTTCTTTTAAACTGTATTTGGAGGTAAGGCTGCTGTCGGCCACCCAGTTGCTTTGCTTCAATGTTTCCACGGCCACATCGTTGGTAAATTCTGATAGCGCCAGTTTTACACCGGCTTCTGCATGCAGTTTTTCATTGATCTTTTTGTTGTAGTCCACTTTGCCTACCCAAATGGTAAAGGGCGTTAGCTTACTGCTGCGGGTATATTCCTGGCCCAATGCTGTACCGTTGCCATTAAAATACTGGTTCGTGTAGGTGTTGGGGTTATTATCCTTGTAATACAGGTAATCCAGGTCGGCAGTAATATTTTCGCCTTCTTTTATTTGGTGCGAAAAGTTGATATTGGCCATAAAATGTTTCCATTGGTTCAGTTCTTCATTCACAATATAAACACTGGTATCGGGTACATTATTCTTTACCACCGATAGTGTGTTGTTGGCAGTCATCGTCCATTTACTGTCGTAGCCGCCAATGATACCGCCGATAATGGTTTTGGGCGATAGCTGTATATCCAGGCCCAGGTGGGCAATATGCTCACCGGTTTGTGTATGCCGCCTGGTATCGGTATTGTTATCGGTAATAACGCCCTGGTTGCTGAGGCGGTGAAAGAAATTCCAGTCCTGCTCCGGGTTTTGCCAGGTAAAGGCATAATCACCAAACAGGTTTATTTTTTTATTGCGGTAATTGAAGTTAACGGCACCTGCGGGCGAATAACCATTGCCATAGCCCATGGTTAATGAGTAAGAACCATTCAATCCCTTATTGGGATTGGATACCAGCACAATATTGATAAAGCCTGCATTGCCCTCTGCATCAAAATTAGCAGGCGGCGTGGTGATGAGTTCTATGCGTTCTATATTGGAAGCGTTCATGCCCGAGAGCATCTGTATCACCGCATCGGCAGGCATGCGACTAATCTTTCCATTGATCATCACCACCACACCATCCTTTCCGTTCATAGAGATGGCATTGGTTTGCCTGTTGACCATTACGCCCGGCGATTTTTCCAATACTTCCAGTGCCGTACCCCCGGCAGATGTAATACTGTTCTTTACATTGATCACCATGCGGTCGATCTTTTGTTCAAACATGGGCTTGCGGGATACCGTGGTTACGGCCGATAACTCCACCGCATCTTTTACCAGTTTACAGCTGCCTGCATCTACATCTTTATTACTGATGCCAATGCTGTTTTTATAAAACGTTTTAAATCCTGCAAAAGAAATGCTGAGGAGGTATTGGCCCGGTGGAATATTGTCCAGCATAAAATTACCGGAGACCAGTGTTACGGTACCTTTTGCCAGCGAAGAATCTTTGGTATGCAGCAGCAGTACATTGGCGCCTGCAATGGGTTTATCATCATCGGCTTTTACCTGGCCGTACACTTTCAGTTGTGCCTTTGCTCCCTGCAAACAAAAAACAGCCCCCAGCACAAAGGCAATAGTTTTTATGATGCGCTTTTTCATAAACAGGTTTAAGGGGGTTAAAGAAACACTATGCGGAAATTGCGTACAACGAGCTATTGTAAAATACAGTTTTATATTTCTTATGCAACCCTTATTTAGCCGGTGGCGGCAATCGGGCTGATGCAAACGTTTGAAACAGGTGGGAATGGTATTTCCCCGGGCAATTTACCGCCCGTGACAGGGGTATAAACCGTCATACAGACCTCATTTTAACAATTTTTGGTAAAGAAATTGAAATACTCCTTCTTAAAAAACCAATGCCAAACAAAAAACTGGTGATCCTATTCTCAGCACTGCTTATTTTAATAGCCGCCTGCAATAAAAAACACGTTCCCGAAAGCAGTTCTTCCACCGCCAATAATACTGCTGCAAAAAAGCCCGTGGTAAAAAAGCCTGCGGCCCCATTGCCCAAAGTAATTACGGTAAATGATAAAGCCGCCAGTAAAAGTTTTGACGGCAGGCTGTATTACGATCTGAATGGAAAACGCTACTGGCGCAATTACAATGATGGTAAATATTATCTCTTTAATAAGAACATGTATTCCGACAGTGCTTTTATTCCGCACTGATAATAGTAAATAAAATTATTCCGCTTCACCAATTAAAATCAACCAATATGAAAAACGTTTTGCTCCTTATTACAGGTATCATTTGTATGCAGGCCTTGTCTGCACAGTTAAAAACAACACCCGTTTGCCGTGCATTTACTGTTGATGTACTGGAAGGAACGGTCAATGCTGAATTCTCTCCCAAATCATCTTCCGAAGCTATTAAAACAGCCTTTCCCTGCAGTACCAGCGAGGTGGCGGATGGCAGTGTTAACTGTAATGGTGTTTTTTATAAGGATAAGGATATCAGTTTTTATACCGGCAGTAATTATATCGAGATCGGTGAAAAGTTCAAAGGCACATTAAGTCTTCCATTGATGGGTGCTGCACGTAACAGTCTTTTTAAGTGGCTGGGCAACCCGCAGATAAAGGATGCCAGCTGGGATGCTTTTCAAACCAAGTATGGCATTTTGATATTGTACTACAACAAGGCCGGCAGGGTAAATAAATTACAGATCAGTACCAAAACCACCGATACCATCAAACTGTGCCAGTAGGTTTTTGCATTGATTTTCAGCAGTTAACAGCGGTTTTGTAAAAAAGAAAGATTTTTTTACAAAACTAAATCCATCTACCGGTCCTTACCGTATATATTAATTGTTTTGGTAAGGGGCAATAGCCGGGAAAGGTAGTGTTATGGCATGTTTGCGGCATTTTTTACCATTTACTAAATAGAAACAGCCATTTATTAGTTTAGTATAGGAACTACAGAATTATTGATGCAACTTTACATCATCAAACGGGGAGATAGATCAGGGGATAAAGAAAAAACAAGCTCATTCACCGGAAGGTAATAATATAATTGGAATGCTGGTTCATTCAGCTTCCGCAACTCGGTTTTTCATAGGATATTGGATTTTAAAACGGGGCAGGATTTCTATCCAGCCCTCTTTTTTTATATACACTGCTCTGCTTCAAGGGAAAAATCTACACGCTTTGTTTCGTTATTTACACGGTTATTTGTACACGACCTTTTTTATATACACACTTTACAACTGTTTCACAAATATATTATACTGCTATTACAGTAAATGCCCGTATTTAAGCTGTTGTATCTCCTTTAAAAAAATTACTGGCATGTGCTTTGAAAAATAAATACAGTAAAATTGATGTTATGAAAAAAATAATAATAGTTGCAGCAGTTCTGTTGCTAGGCAATAAACTGGCGGCACAGCAGAATGAAGAGATCACTTCAAAAAATTCATGGCTTAAGGCGGGTGTAAATGTTGGGGTACCCGTTGGTGATATTTCCACTTACAGCAGTGTGGCCGCAGGTGTGGACCTGGATGCACAATGGATGGCCACCCGTAATTTTGGTATTGGTGTAGCCAGTGGTTATACACACTTCTTTCCTAAGGGAGAGTACAATAGTTTTGGTACAGTGCCTGTGGGTTTACTGCTCCGTTATTATCCAGCTTACAAAGGTTTTTTTGCAGGCGCTGATGTTGGATACACTTTTTTAACCAATACCAATAACTCCGATGGTGGTTTGTATTTAAAGCCACAGGCGGGTTATCATAATTACAACTGGAACTTGTTTGCTTTTTATAACCAGGTATTCCGCAACTCCGGTTTTATTGATGTGCAGACGGTAGGTGTGGCAGCAACTTATAATATACGTTTTAAATAAAAAATAATTAGTGGCCTGTTATAATAATACAGGTCACTTCAACTCGGTTTTTCATAGAATATTGGATATAACGGGGCAGGATTTCCATCCAGCCCCTCTTTATTTAAGGGAACTATTTCTACAATAAATTACCTGTTCAATAACAAGTCATTGTTCTTCATTTATTAATACAACTGTGTACATACTGGTGCAGTATTTGAATTTTGTTTCTAAAAATATTTACTTATGAACAGCATTAATCAACAACAGGCCGAAGACAATCATGAAGATCTGATCGGCAAGGAAGCCATTAAAAAAATAAAGGAGCTAACGGATAAAGCGGGCACCTGCTTTTTCTGCACCAAAATAAAAACACACGAAAGTTTTAGTGCAAGGCCCATGACCTTACAAAAGGTAGATGAACGCGGTAATCTTTTATTTTTAAGCGCTATCGACAGCAGCCATAACCAGGAGATATTGGAAGATCCGTTTGTGCAATTGCTTTTCCAGGGATCGAGCTATGCCGATTTTTTGAACCTGTATGGTACTGCCAGCATCAGCCAGGATAAAACGCTGATAAAAGAATTGTGGAGCCCTTTGTTTAAAACATGGTTTACCGGAGGTGAAGATGATCCGAGAATATCTGTTATCACCATCAATCCGTGGGAAGGCTATTACTGGGATACCAAACATAATATGGCCATTGGTATTATAAAAAGGCTGGTGGGTGCAGCCATGGGCAAAACAATTGATGACTCGGTGGAAGGCCATATAAAAGTATAAGCGCTTTATAGCTGTTTTGATAATTGATAACGTTGCAGCCTGCACTACTACAAAATAGGTATTGTCGTACTGTATGATAATTTGAATTTTTGTATGGCTGAAATACAGCTGCCTATTGCCGGCAAAGCAATCCATTTATTATCAAAACAACCATTATGAACATTAAAAAAACAGCATTGCTGCTTGCAGCAGGTATCATTGTATTGCAGGTAAAAGCACAACTCAGCTCCGGTGTAAAAGCAGGTGCAAATTTTTCCAAGGAGCGCTATAGTAATAATATTTATAGTACCAGTTCTCATACGTTTTTCTGTGCAGGCCTTTTTGCCAACCAGGGTTTTGCAAAGCAGTTTGCTGTACAGGAAGAGGTCATGTTCTCGGGCGAAGGAACAGAAGAAGAATACATGAGTGGTACCAACAAAATAACCGGTGTGGTTACCATTAACCGCATCAATGTGCCGGTGCTGGCGCAGTACAGGTCGCCGGTGGGTTTTTATCTTGAAACAGGACCGCAGATCGGTTTTACACTTTCTGCAAAAGGCAAGTATACCAACGGCAATTACGATTTTAAAAAGAATACGCAGTCAGTATTGTTCAGCTGGTGTGGCGGTGCAGGCTATACTTTAACCAAGGGCGCTCCCGGCCTGGGTATTGGTTTAAGGTATGCGGCAGGGTTAGGTCATATTGATAAGGGTAGTACCAATGCCAATTCCATTAAAGGCAGCACCTTTAGTGTTACACTGGCGTATGCTTTTTTACATGGCGGTAAAAAAAGTAAATGATCTTTATACTGTGATCCCCGCATAATGCGGGGATCATTTATTTTTCTATTGTATAGTAATAAATGCCCGTGCCTTTTCCTTCGGCCATTACATAATAGCCTTTACCATCGGGTGCAAATGCAATACTTTCTTCCTGCCCGTGCGAGGTAAAGCGGCTTTGTATTGCAGGTGTTCGCTGCAATGTTTTATACAAGGGTTCATTACCATTACGTTGCCAGTAATATACTTTGCTCACCGATTTTATTAATACACTATTACCATCGCTGCTGATATCGCCTGCCACGATCCATTTTTCTTTTCCCTTGCCTTCAAAAAATATCTTACCGCAATCCTGCAATACTATATTGCTGTTGTTATTAAAATTCAAAGGGCACCTGTATATACCCACTGTGTCTTCTCTTTTGGAAATGATATAGATCATTTTTTCTTTGGGATCTATCATGATCGTCTCTGCATCGCGGGGCCCTTTGGGATAGGTAAGATTTAATACGGTTGGCTTAAGTGTATCCCTTGATTGCATCGTTGCAGGTTCTTTAAAACGGTATACCTGCACCGATGGCCGGAAGTGAAAATTGTCGCCGATATCTGCCAGGTAAATATAGCTTTCGCCTTTTACAGGTCCGGGGCCAACAGCAATGTCTTCGCAATCCAGCACACCCAGTTTGCTATTGGGCCTTGCAGTAAAAACATGCGTGGTCAATAATTCGCCGGCAGTGTTGATGGAGAAAAAACGGCTGGAGTCGCCACTGTCATTGTGTACGTACAAAATATTTTTATTGAGCTGCGAAAATGCGGCGCCTGAAATTTCGTTGAGTAGCGGGGCGGAGAGTTTGCCGGTGATGGTTTGTGCTGGTGAAAGTGCGGGGATGAAGCAGAGTGCTAAGTACGCCGAAATTTTATTTCGGCTGATCGACATCGAAATAAAATTTCGATGAACCGAAAAGAATTTTCGGTACACTTTACCCATATATCGCTGCATAATTATCTACTATTTTAAACTGCACACCCAGGCTGTACAATAAATTCTTTACTGATGGTTTGGGTTCGTCTTTGCAGATATACCAAACATTCATTGGTTGCTTCCTCAAATTCATGTACCGCTTTCTTTCTATCAGCAGCCATCTTAAAAATACTTCGTCGGTATCAAAGCCAAGCCCTGCTATAATGATGGGCATGTTGAACCAGATATGCAGCCAGGTTTGATAGCCGCCCCAGTTACTGGTCTTTCTTTCCCTGAATAAACGGTCATCTCCTTTATGGATCATTTTACGGGCCCTTTCGGCGCTGCCCATATAATCGGTAAGGCCCAGGCGGATGCTGTCTTTGTATTGTATATCGCCGTGTATCTTCCAGATGCCGAAGCCATCGGTGGGCAGCTGGTGTTGTTCAAATCCATAATAGGTTTTCCAGGGATAAAATCTTGTAAAGTCTTTTGAGTTGATATGAAATATTTCCGCATTCACCGCTGTTTCCAGTGCAGCATCAAAATTGGTGGTGAGCACGGGCGAGTTGGTTGTTGCGGCATAATTCATCAGCCTTCGATGCACATCAATATTCATGGAGGCTGTTAACCGGAGTTTTTGTGCCACCCTTTGTTTTACTTTTTTGGCATCTTTTGAATGCAGCTCCACCAGGTCGTACACTTCAGTATTGGTAAGCCCTTCGGGTGCAAAGCGGAATCCTTTATCAGATGCAGCTACCAGCAGATCTTTCCACGATGGAAAAATACCGGCGCCCAGGTTGGGCCCGTTGCCAATTAAAAAAGCGGCACGGGTAAATTTTTTGCGGACCTGTTGAAGTGCGTGCATGATAGCTGCTGTAAATTTCTTGCAGGCAATATAGATATTCTTCTTTACTGCAGTGTAAAAAATTTAAGCAACTGCAGTATGTTGTTATGAATGTTCTATCGCTACTTTTTTATTATCCATCGTATCGTACTTCACAAATATTTCCTGCCCCGGTTGGTATTTTGATACGGACTGTTCTGCAATAGCTGCTTTTACAGTGGCTTCAAATGCAGGTGCATCTGCAGGCAATACTTCCAGTACCATTTCGGAATAAGGGTTGTTGCCGTTTACATAAATGCCCAGCCAGGTATATTTTTTAATGATGGCTTTGGCCGCCCTGCCCATCAGCCTGATGCTGTCGCCTTCCTGCTGCTCTTTCATCATATCCTGCCCCAATGCCGAAACATTTTTTGCAGCGAATGATGTTGTTGCAGTATTGGTTGCCCGTGCAGTGGTATCCAGCACCATTTTATTTTCATCTGCAGGGTCTACCAGTACCGGCACCGTCATACCGATTTGGTACATCAATGGCTGAAACCTGCTGATGACCGTACGCACTGCTGCTGCATAAGTTTGCCCGAAGCTGTTCTTTAATTCCAGTACCAGTTTTATCTGCGGGTTATTATTAATGGTAACGTTGGTATCCTGTATATCTTTTATCAATGCTTTAGCAGGTATGCCCACCTTTTGCAATCTTGCCGCCAGTATCATTTGCTGAAACAGTAATTTATAGAACAGGTATCCCATACCAACAAATAGCAGGATCATTCCTGCGGCAATGTATAAGCCGATACTGCCCGCAAATGCGATGACGCATGCAATGCCGATGGCCCCGCCAAGGATACCGCCGATTATGCCGATCCATGCGCCTGTATTCATCTTCATCATAACTATGTTTTTTAATTGGCGGAAAGATATAGCAGGATGCCGGGCGGCGCAAGCTGTACCTTGTTAACGGCAGCTCTGAACAATTGTGTGGTAATTATTTGCCGGCCTTGCGACGGCCCAGTAAGAACATGCCCAATGCAATGAGCAATAAAATAAAGCCACCCAACAGTATAAAAAAGGGATAATTGCCGTCCATTTCGTCATATACTTTATTGCCGGCGGCAGTAAAAGCGCCCCAGTACCCATAGCCCATCAATACCACAGCAGCAATACAAATTATTATAGCGGCTTTTTTCATGTTTGTATTTTAAACGAAATATACTGCTTTTAATAGTTTGGTAAAATAGGTCCTGCTCACTGTCAGCAGCGCCTGCTGGCCCGTTTATTGTGCATCTTTTTTTATCAAACAGATTTTTATGAAAAAGATATGCAACCCTTTTTACAGCCTGGCTTTTTTGTTGTTGCTGGCTGTAAGCACCAGCTCCTGTAATTCAGGCAAACAATTAACCGCAGCCGCCACTCCCGAACAGGTGGCCGGTGCTATAGACAGCAGTAAATGGATCTTTTGGGCCAACGATGTAATGCCGCAATTTGGTACTAACAGGAATGTGAGCGGCGATGGTTATACCGTCAGTTTCAGCGGCGATAAACTGCTGGTGTATTTACCTTATTACGGCAAGGCTTATTCAGGCGGTGCGGCGTATACCGGTAAAAGCCCATTGGATTTTACTTCGGCAAATTTTACTATTGATAAGCAGCAGGCTAAAGAAAAACAATGGGAGATCACCATTAAACCAAAAGATAATTCCGAAGTGCAGGCGATGAACTTTACGATATTTTCATCTGGTTCTGCCAACCTGAATATTATCATGACCAACCGTTCGGGTATCAATTACAATGGTACTATCAGGGTAAAGAAATGATCAGCGCAGCAACTCCTGCAGTGTTTCGGCTATGGCTTGCAGTAAGCCTGCTGTAATGGCGGTATTGTGTTTCATATCTTCCGGTTGCACCACTGCACGAAAGTTGCCTTCTTCATCGGGTTCAAAATTGATGTTGGTCTCAAATACCTGTACGGCTATTTTATAGGTGTAACCAAAAGTGAGCAGGCTTGCAGGAAAGAGGTATTCTTTACCCAGGTGGCTTACCGGTAATTCAAAATTATTGTCCACGGAAAAGGTTTGTGCAAAGATAACAAGAGGCAGCAGAGAAATGGCCCGTCCGTAGGACTCCTTTGGAGCAGATTACGCGGAGGGCGCAGAGGGATTGAAAGATTCTTTTAAAACAAAGGAAGCCGCCTGATGCCTTCGTTTGTTTTAGCCTGTTGTCAGCGATAGATGATCTTTTTACCAAAAGGCATCATAGATATTTCTATTAATTTAAAATGCTGCCTGCCCCAGGGAATACCAATAATGGTAATGGATAATAAAAGTCCCATTACCACATGCACCATAGCGGTATACAGGCCGCCGCAAAGCAGCCAGATGATATTGAACAATACGGATAAGCAACCACTGTTGCTGCTGTCGCTCACTACTTTTTTACCGAATGGCCATAATACAAGGCCTGCAATTTTAAAACATTGCAATCCCCAGGGAATTCCTACTATGGTAATGCATAAGATCATCCCACCAAATAAATATCCCAGCGCTGCCATTAAGCCGCCGAATAAAAGCCATACAAGATTTCCTAAAATATTCATATGCTGTATTGAGGCTGTAAGTTACAGTAAGTGAAAAATATTATCTGCAAAAGTTGGCCCGCAGATTACGCGGAGGGCGCAGAGAAGAAACAGGAGATTTGCCTGCGGCAAATGGGTTTGCCACGGATTATACAGATTGACACGGATATTTTTGAGACGCTACTCACTACTGACCACTCACCACTCACGGTTCTTGGTTGGTTCAAAATAAATTCGTAATTAGTGATACATTTTCTTTTACGATAAAACACTTGCTATGGCTTCGCGTAAAGTTTTTCTTAAACAGGCTGCTGCACTTACTACCGGTGCATTTATTGCTTCTTCTTTAGATAATTCGGTATTTGCTTTTTTTAAAAACCGTATAGCGCCGTCTGATCAAATTAATATTGGTGTGATAGGCATTAACGGCATGGGTTGGAGCGATGCGATGGCGGCCATTAAAGTGCCGGGTGTAAATATTGTAGCCCTGTGCGATGTGGACCAGAACGTGATCAACCGCAGGCTGGCCGAGCTGGCCAAACAAAATATTGCCACTGCCAATATCAAAATCTTTAAAGACTACCGGCAGCTGCTGGACATGAAAGATGTGGATGCCGTGATCATCGGCACGCCCGATCACTGGCATTGTATGCAAATGGTGGATGCCTGCAAGGCGGGCAAGGATGTGTATATTGAAAAACCGGTGGGCAACTCCATTACCGAATGCCGCATTATGATGGCTGCACAGCAGCACTACGACCGCGTAGTGCAGGCCGGGCAGTGGCAGCGCAGCCAGCAGCATTTTAAAGATGCGGTGGATTTTATTGCCACGGGGCAACTGGGTAATATACGCACCGTAAAAGTGTGGTGCTACCTGGGCTGGAAAAAACCTTTGTCTTTTGTACCCAATGGCCCTGTACCCGAAGGCGTGGATTATAATATGTGGCTGGGACCAGCACAGCAACGGCCTTTCAACAGCAACCGTTTTCATTTTACCTGGCGCTGGTTTTGGGATTATGCCGGTGGCCTGATGACCGACTGGGGTGTGCATTTACTGGATTATGCTTTACTGGGTATGAAAGCTACGGTACCCGTTTCCGTTAGTGCCGTGGGTGGCAATTTTGCCGACCCCACCAGTCCGCAGGAAACACCCGATACACAGGGTGTGAGTTACCAGTTCGATCATTTTAATTTATTGTGGGATCATGCTATTGGTATCGAGAATGGTTTGTTCCGCAAGGAGCATGGCATTGCTTTTATCGGCAATAATGGTACGCTGGAGCTGGACCGTGGCGGCTGGGAAGTATTTGAAGAGAGCCGCAGCCCCAATAAAGTTACCGTTGTACGTAAGCCTTCGGTGGATAACGGTTTGAACCTGCACATGGAAAACTTTTTTTCGGTTATCCGTTCCCGTAAAAAAGAGTTGCTGCACTGCCCTATTACTGCGGCGGCGGATATTGCCACTTTAAGCCAGATGGGGAACATTGCCTTCCGCTCGGGAGAAAAATTATATTGGGATAAAGCAAACGGGCGGTTTACAGAAAAAGCGATCAATAAAAAATATCTTACGGCAGGCTATCATAATGGGTACAAGCTGCCGAGTATATAATTAATAATTGATAATGAACAATTAATAATTCGAGTCTTTAAGATGAGAGGCAAATGTTCAATACTCAACGCTCAATGTTCAATCTTCAAGTAAAGACCATCACTTGAACATTGAGTGTTGAAAATTGAATATTGAACATTTGTTTTTTATGCTTGCGTCATTTCTTTAACGAAAGTGTCTTCGCATTTTTTTGTGCCTTGAGGGCCAGTTCGGTGGCGAGGAAACAGTGCTTTTGCGACATGGCGGTTTCGGTCCTGTTCAGCACATCATCTACCAGCATCGGGCCAAAGGGCAATATCTCATTGTTACAATCGATGTGCACCATTTCTTTTTTATTGGCCATATATAAATGATTGCCGCCTTTTAAGCCGGAGGCAATGTCCGTGTTCTTTCTTACTTCTATAAAACCGTCGGTGCCTAAAATGGTCAGCCTTCCATCTCCCCAGGTATCCAGCCCGTCGGGTGTAAACCAATCCACCCGTATATAACCGGTACCACCATTGCCACTCAGCATCACATCACCAAAGTCTTCAAACAAAGGTTTATCAGGATGGTGCACGTTACCAGTTTGCGACATCAGCACCTGTGCTTCGGTAGAGCCGGTAAAATGTAAATACTGGTCGAATTGATGTGAGCCGATATCGGTGAGTATGCCGCCGAATCTTTTTTTATCCCAAAACCAGTCGGGCCTTACTGCAAGGCCGGTTTTACCCACGCCATTGTTGATGCGGTGCGGTGCCAGGTTCACTGTTTGTATCACCTGCCCGATAGCGCCTTCTTTTACCAGCTTACTGGCTTTTTCAGTCGCTTTATTTTCAAAGCGCTCACTGTACATGATGGAGTAGATGCGCTTTGTTTTGTGCTGCATTTTTTTAACCGCTGCCAGTTGATCCAGCGTGATGATGCCCGGCTTATCGGTTAAATAATCTTTGCCATGCTCCATTACCCTTATACCCAGCGGCGCTCTTTCGTCGGGTATGCCCGAGCTTAATACCAGTTGTATAGCGGGATCTTCCAATATCTCGTTCTCGCTTTTGGCCATCTTTGCTTCGGGGTAGGTTTTTAAAAAAGCAGCTGCCTGGTCGGCCTGGGTGGTAAAGAGGGCTACCAGCTCGCCGCCACCGCGTTTGATAGCATCCGTCATGCCATAAATATGCGGGTGATCGATATTGATGACGGCAAATTTTATTCGGTTGGCAATGATGGGTTGCGGCTGTACCGGCATAACTGTTTCCGATCTTACTTTATTCTGTAAGCCGGATAATAGGTAAGCGCCTGATAACAGGGAAGCATTCTTTAAAAACTTACGGCGGTTGGAGTTTGATTGGCTCATGCGATTTATTTTAATGATTTAGATGGCCCGCAGATTGCGCGGATGACGCTGATAAAATGCCTTCTGCGAAGTCAGCGTAATCTGCGGGAAATTTTATTCCAGTTGATTTATTTTTTTATGATTTGATGGCCCACAGATTGCGCAGATGACGCTGATGAAATTGTCTTTTCTGAGCTATTTGCGAAATCTGCGGGAAATTTATTCCAGTCCTTTTATTTGGTATGGATAACGGTGCGGCCGGTTCAGCATACTATTAGCGGCATCATCGTTTATAAAGCGTTCGTTCATCGGGTCCCAGTACACTTTGCGTTTCAGCTTCATGGCAATGTGGTGTATCAAACAGGTGGAGCAGGAACGGTGGCCCACTTCTACCGGCGATATGGGCTGCAACCTGCTTTGTATACAATCCAGCCAGTTACCGTGCTGTTCAGTGCTTTTATACAGTTGTATCTCGTTGGGGCCTATCACCGATGTAATGATCTTTTCGTCGCTGGCGGTGAGTGCTTTGGCGTTTTCGGTGTTTTGTACCGGGTCGGTTGCGCTTGCCCGGTAGTTGCCCCGGGTTACAAATATCCAGCCCTTGGTGCCTTCAAATTTTATCCCGTTGGGTATCTCGTTGCTGATGATCATTTTTACGCCATTGGCATACAGGGCTTCTGTTTTAAACAGGCCGTGCACATCCCATAAGCCGCTTTGCGGAAAGCTGGCCTGTCCCCATACTTCCACCGGGCCGGTGTACTCGGTGTCCATGGCCCAGTGTGCACTGTCTACATGGTGGGCGCCCCAGCCGGTTATCATGCCGGCGCCAAACTGCTCCATACGCAGCCAGCCGGGCCTGCTGTAATCATTTTGCGGGTGCACTCTTTTTTCGGTATAGTACACATAAGGTGTGGAGCCTAACCAGGCATCGTAATTTAAATTTTTGGGTACTGGCATTTCGGGTTCTTCATTACCTGCCGGGTCGCCGGGCAGGCCTACGTACACGGTTTTTAATTCGCCTATGCGGCCATTGCGTACTAACTCTGCCGCGTACCTGAACTGTGCCCAGGAGCGTTGCTGGCTGCCTATCTGCAATATGCGGCCGGTGCGATGCACTGCATTGCTCAATGCCCTGCCTTCGGCTATGGTGAGTGATGCCGGCTTTTGTAAATACACATCTTTACCTGCTTCCACGGCATGTATACCTAAATACGCATGCGAGTGATCGGGTGTGCTGATGATCACTGCATCTATATCTTTATTGAGCAACAGCTCCCGGTGATCGCTGTACATGGTTACCCCATCGTAAGCAGCGCCGGTTTTTTTTGTATAAAAATCGTTTACATATTGTTTGCCTTCGCCTAATCTTTTACTATCCACATCACACACCGCCATTATCCTTGCTTTATCGTACTTAAGTGTTTCGGCCATATCGTGCTCCCGCGATATACGGCCCACGCCTATGGCGCCGATATTGATGCGGTTGCTGGGGGAATTTTTACCAAAAACTGTGGCAGGCACTATTACCGGAAATCCGCTGAGGGATAGGGTGCTGATGGCGCCTGCTTTAAAGCTGTTTTTTACAAAACTGCGGCGGCCGATCTTTTTTGGAGTGGACATAATTGGTTTATTAAAAGCTTTGGAATGAGCAGGGGTTGCAATCGTTTTTTGCAAGCATGATGAAGATAAGAAAAAAGAGGGAAGAAAAGGTTCAAAGTTAAAAGTTGAAGATTGAAAGTTCAAAGGCGGGGGCGCAAAGACCACAGTGGAGAAGTGAACCACAGAGGCACAGAGAAAACATAGATCATTACCGCCTGCGGCGGATTTTTGGAACACATGGTCTGACCTCCCGGTCTGACCATGTGCGTACGCTGCCGCCAAAGGCGATAGCAAACACTACGCAGCATTAAAACCACATAGGTACAGCGGGCACATAGAAATATTTTGAGTACTCGGTTAAGGATTGTAAATTGCAACTGAATTTTAGTTGCAAACCGGATCGTAAACCAACATCATAAGATCGTGAACCCGTTAAAAGAATATTGTACGCATCCGCAATGTCGCAAGTTCAAAAGTTAATTGAAAGATTATTGGCCACACCGGCCCCTGCAGATTTTACGTGGGATGAACTATTGAAGGTTTTAAATTATTTTGGTTATACAGAGCTGAAAAAAGGAAAGACCGGTGGATCGAGAAGGAAGTTTGCTGATGCCGGAAAGAATATCATCAGTTTGCATAAGCCACACCCTTCAGCCATTTTAAAAGCATATCAATTAAAGGATGTGATTGAACATCTGAAAGAAAAAGGAAAGATAAAAGATGAATGACATCTTACAATACAAAGATTATTTTGCAAGCATACATTATGCTGCAGCCGATGAAGTATTTATTGGCAAAATAATTGGTATCAACGACCTGGTGAGTTTTGAGGGCACGAGCGTAAGAGAACTGAAGCGGGCTTTTAAAGAAGCGGTAGACGATTACCTGGATACCTGTATGGAACTGGGTAAAGAGCCGGATAAAACTTACAAGGGAAGTTTTAATGTGCGTATCCCTTCGGAACTGCACCGGCAGGCAGCTATCGTGTCGGCTTTAAAAAATATGTCGCTGAATGATTTTGTGCGGTATGCTATTGATTTTACCATTACCAAAACTGCCGACCCCGGCGGCACAATACGCACGGCACTGAGATAAGTAATTATTTATTAACCCGCTTTAAGAGGCGGGTTTTTTTATTACCATAAAGAGTTTTCATGCAAATACGCAGAGGAGCAATAAACCATATAGGCGCATAGAAGAAAACACTCAATTTTCAATGTGCAATGTTCAATACTCAAGGAAGATAACACGCAGATAGTAATAAACCACATAGGCACAGAGGAAACATAGAAATACTTTTATGAAGCTGTGGTACATACTCCCAATACTTCTCCGGCATTCTATGTATGCTATGTGCCTATGTGGTTCAACCTTTCCTCGCTTCTCTGTATCACTCTTACCAAAATACCCCGCTTTGTGGTATTGACAGGGGTCTTTGAGCTGTGTACTTTAGCTGCCTAAAAAATCATTACTCATTTTAAATTTTATTTTATGCCCACACCTGATATGCTGAAGCAGCTGGCTTTAACTAAAAGAAAATATTTTGTATACAATGTAAAGTTTGTATGCGGTATTCAAAAAAACAAGTTTGAAAATGAATGCGAGGGCGCTATTGTAAGCCGCGGTCTTTATTCTACCGAGATCAACATTTTAAACTTTGGTACTAAAGAAGTACGTATTGCCAAAGCTTTTACACCTGTAGTGGTTAAGAACGAAGCCATTGCCCGTGAACCCAAGATACAGGGGCCTGTAGGTGCAGAGCTGGTTACACTGAAACCTTTTAATGCCACTATGGACGATTGCTGTAAGATAACCGAAATGCTGAAGAAGGCCGGCGCCGATGATCAATTGAAGATCGGCTTTTTAGAGATCATCAGCCCTGTTGAACTGGAAGTGGTGGCGGTGTACACAGTTACCAACCTGGAGCAAACCAACCCCGTTATTAACGTGGTGCCGGTGGTGGCCAAGAGCTTAACGGTGGGGGGAAGGTGAGTGGAAGTGGAGAGTTCAAAGTTGAGAGTTGAAGGTTGAAGGTAAGATGGATTGGCAGAGCAGTATGAAGAAGAATAACTCATTCATACTGTGTAAAGAATATTGCTTTGCTGTGTTATTTTTTAACAACCGCCTGTAATGAATCGGGCAGGCTGGCGCTGGTTATTTGTTTCATGGGCAGGGTAACAGTAATGCCATCTTTAATGGTAATTTTTTGTGCGGCAAAGTACAGCTGGTTATTTTGCAGGGAGGTGCCTACCACTACGGCCGGCATACCGATGGGGAGTTTAATGTAACGGCCATCCTTTTGTGTAAAAGTATAGCTGCCATTGGTATTTTGCCAGGCCGACAGGCGCACATTTAATGATGGTATTACAAGGGAGCAATCTATAAATTTTAATGGCGTAGCGGCATTGCCGGAAACTATTATTTCTGCTTTGCCTGCATTGGGGTCGTCATAAAAACGGTCGCAATTGATCCATCCCATTTTGCTTACAGAGAATACCGTTGAATTATACAGTGTTTCTATTTTTTCTTTTGCTGCTCTTGCCTCATTAATGCTTTGCAGGTATTTGATCATTTGGTTACGAAGAAAATTATACCGCAGCATTTCATTGATGTCTTTTACGGCCACCCCTTTTTGTTGCAATTGTTCAAATGCCCCTGCATCATCCAGGTTCACTCCTTTCGTATCGAAATGTTTTATTTCTCTTGTTTTTCTAAATGGAAAACCCTCTGCACAGTTCATGTATTGCTGCTCCAGCGATTGCTTGCGGAAATCAAACTCGTAATTAGTATCTGTCCAGTTGCTATAATATTGCCGCATTTCCTTATTTACAGATTCGCAAAAGGCTTCCAGCTTTGCTTTATTTTTTTTAAAATAATTGAGATAAAGCGTCTTTACCACCGAGTCGGTTTCTTTAAAGGAGCGGTTGGGATAGTCGAGGTATTCTTTATAAAGCGACAGATCAAAATTACCATTTCCGCAGTGGTCTTCTTTAAAAGACTCAATACCTTTTTGAATATAACTCATCCAATACGTCATACACAACAGGCTGTAATACCTGTTTTCAAACTCCATTGTGGCAATAACGGTATTTTCATATTTTTTATCGGTTAAATTCATTACCGTTGTATCCAGGCAATAGTATTTATCTGTTCCATCAGTATTACCGCTAATGCAATAAAATAGTGATTGATTACCTTTTGGATACAATACATTCAGCGGCAGTGTAAATGCATAATCCGGGTCTGCGGTCATGCTGCTATCTGCCTGCCAGTTGGTACCATTGCCGGTAAACATTTTAAAGCCGTTGGGCTTACCCATGGTGGGCATGGTTACTGTTAGCGCATTGGTGGTATCCAGCCGCAATTGTTCGCCATTGGCAGTGGCATTGATGTACATCATCCCGTTCGATTGCAGCAGCTGCCCGTTGGCAACCGTGGCAAGCCCGCTGCTGATAAAATCTTTTAATGCCATTGCTTCCACCACTTCTACCTGCACATTGCCTTTTACCACTTCGCCCGCTGCATTTAAAAAACACTGTGCCGGAAATAATATGCTGGTGCCGCCGGCTGCTGTAATGGTTTTGGCCACTTCGGCATTTATGGTAAAGCGCTGCACCTGCGGGCGTATGTTGCTATATATACTATCGCTGGCCGATGCTGTATAGGGTTGTAGCTGTGGCAGCGGTGTGGCTGTTTTTAAATTGCAGGCAGCAAACAGTAGTGTAACAATGAGCAGCAGGTAGTAACGCGGATGCATGGTATGGTTGGTTGAGTACTTAATGATGGGCTTACAGGTACACTTCAAATGTAAAACATTTTTGGTGGAAGTGCTTACTACCTGGTTGAGAAGAAGAGAAGATGCACCATATAAATAAACCACATAGGCGCAAAGGGAACAGGAACACATGGTCAGACCAGGGGGTCAGACCATGTGAAGCGCTGCCACCAAATGTGATAGCAAATACAACCACACATTAAAACCACATAGGCACAGAGGGAACAGGAACACATGGTCTGACCCCCTGGTCTGACCATGTGAGGCACTGCCACCAAAGGCAATAACAACTGCAACACAGCATTAAACCTCATAGGCACAGAGGATACATAGCAGTATTTACTTAAGTAGTTGAGCAATGTTCTATCATCAACCTTGCTTACCAGCAAGCAAATGCTGCATAGTATAAGCCTGCCAAGTACGGGGATGAACGGTTCGTTTGGGTGTGTCAGGCGGACACCCTTTTTTTATTTTAACAATTCTTAAGAAAACCTAGCCCGCTGTTTGCCATCTAATGGATATAATTATTCATTTTTAAAAAACTATTATCATGAAAAAGATTTTTACCTTATCGATCGTAGCTGTTATTACAGCTTTACTTTTTACCAGTTGTACCAAAGAAAGAATTTATGCCGACGACAGTGGTTACTGGCTTTCGCAGGAGCGGGGCGATGTGGTGTACAGCAGTAATGCCTGCGGATATTATGTAGTGGAAACCAATTATGGCTACACCATCATCCGCAACCTGGATGGCTTGCGTACTTACGATGGTGATGTAATGTATGGCAACTTTGGTGGCTATGGCACCCGCAACTTTTACAATTACAGCGCCGATGTGGTAACAAGGGGCACCGTAGTGGAGTACGACCTTAGCTATGCCGGTGCACAGGATGCTATTAACTACTACTGCCCTTATGGTAAAGGCACAGCTGCTGTTATAAGGAAGAGCGCCACTGCAGAGAGTAAGGTTGCAAGGCCTGTGGCTCAATAAGGTTACATTCCATAAATATAATAGAACATATAGACAAAGATCTCACACTGCGTTGTGAGATTCTTTTTATTACTAAAGTTTGAATGAAGACCAAGGTTAGGGCTGAACGAAGGAAAGCTGCACCACATGGTCTGACCCCGGTCTGACCATGTGCGTACGCTGCCGCCAAAAGCGATAGCAACCACAACGCAGTAATAAAACCACATAGGCATATAGGGAACATAGATAATAGCCGCCTGCGGCGGATTTTTGGGGAACACGGATTATTATGATGGGTGAGGATTTGTTGCTGTGGGCACATGGTCAGACCGGGGGGTCAGACCATGTGGAACGGGGTTGCATGGGTATTGCCCAGAGTTGACAGCAATCCTTCCACCATGTGCGCCCAAAGATGGCACCACAATGGGGCCGTGAGTGTCCCGCAAATATCCTGTTAGTGTCTTGTAAATGTCCCGTGAGTGTTCTGTTGATGTTCCGGTGGGACCCGGTTATTATGGGAGATGTGCCACCATTTCTTGTATAGCTGATCTTACTGATGAAGATACTAAAAAAATGGTATGGCAAGGCAAAAAGGGCTGATAAAATTATCGGGTACGGATAAACGTTCGGGGGCTGTATTTGTGGAAGGGAGATACGTTGTGTACACCAGGGCCGCAATGTAAAACGCCCCGATTGCTATCGGGAAAAAATGCTGCAGATAAAGCAGGAAGGCCTGGCTATGGAACTGGGCGATGACTGGACGCAGAAAAAGGTATCGCAGCTGGAAGGCAAGGAAGTGATAGATGATAAACTGCTGGAACAGATTGCAGCATATTTGAAAGTACCGGTGGAAGCGATAAAGAATTTTGATGAGGAAGCGGCGGTGAATATAATTTCTGGTACATTTAGCGATACTGCTGCTGCATCTATACATCATCATTCAACTTTTAATGAGAATGCCAATGAATTGGTTAAGTTGGAAGAGTTGAAGAAGTTGTATGAGGGGTTGTTGAAAGAGAAGGATGAGAGGATAAAGTTGCTGGAGAGGTTGGTGGGTGGAAAGTGAAAAGATACTGAGAGCAGTCTGTGGAGGCGATAGTTCAGATTTTTCCGATAGACATTCGCAGTTACAAAAAATGGAACACTATCTCCAGATCTTTAATTACTCTTTGAGACATACATGGATTCATAAATAAGTATCAATTTAAAAATAAGAATTTCACTACCCCCTCCTTCCAATTTATGATTAACAACGACAAAATCCCGTTGTCTTTACACTATCCTTATATAATATTCAGCCATCACCGAATTTTATTTGCTATTTCTTGGTTTAGCTCTTCATCTTAATCGTTGGCCATTACAAAAATTGAATAATATCTCCAAGGGTTTACCCGATTCTTGAAATCTAAATGTATTTGCTGGCAAAATTCAATATAAAATGGAATTTCCACTATCATCCTCTTCCAATTTATGATTGATGACGACAAGAATCTAGGTACTATTTTCAATACACTGATATAATATTCAGCTATCAGCGTATTTTATTAGCTATTTCTTGGTTTAGCTCTTCATCTTAATCGTTGGCCATTACAAAAATTGAATAATATCTCCGACGACTTACCCGATTCTTGAAATCTAAATGTATTTTCTGACAAAATTCAATATAAAAAGAGAGATTTCACTATCGTCGCCTTCCAATAAATGATTGTATGAGATCAAAATACGGTTACAATCTTCAATAAATCATAAGAATATCCTTATTATTTACTGAATTCCTTGTCGTTCTGCTGATGTAGGCTTTTTGCCATACTTAAAGGAGTTATAAAAAAAGGTCATACGGCCATATTTTATCAATATTACCCATTTTAATATGGCATATATTCAATAATGCAATATAAAAAATAGTTTTACAATTAGACAGACACAATAAATTTTACTTAATATAAAATGCAAGTAATTGTTTTTAAATTAATTGAATAAATATTTTAGATTTAATGTGGCCAGTAAGGATATACTAAAAGTTTAAATATGGATATAGAACATATTTGTAAAATTTTTTTGCTGATAAATTGTTTATAAACTAATAATTTACATCAATTTATAAGTAAGTAAATAAAAAATACCTTTTGTAGTAAAAAAATCAATATATGCTAATAAAAAATGCTCTATATTTGATAAAAATTTAAAATATGGAGAAGCCGAAAATAACAGAAATAACCGCTCAGTTGGTTGATCTACTCGAACCATTTGATTCGACAGAAAGACAAAGAATAGTTCAAGCCTCAATGTTGCTTTTAGGAGAATCAACTATTTATTCTAAACCGGATAAGAAGATAGACGAAGAAATTGATGTCGTAGAGAATAATTTCTCAAGCCATGCCAAAATATGGATGAAACAAAATCATATTTCAGTTGAAGATCTGCAACAAATATTTCATGTTGCTGATGGGAATGCGGAAGTTATTACATCAGAAATGCCTGGCAAAGATCAAAAAGCCAAAACGATTAATGCCTATATTTTACAAGGACTTGCGAATTTGCTTGTATCAAATGAATCAAAATTTGATGATAAGTCTGCAAGATCTCTATGCGTTAAATCGGGCTGTTACAGTGCCGCAAATCATGCAGTATACATAAAAGCAGTTGGTAATAAATTGGCCGGTTCAAAAGATGTTGGTTGGACTTTAACTTCTCCCGGATTGAAATATGGTGCAGATTTAATTAAAACATTGACACGATAACATCAAAATGAAGAAGCTTTACTAATAATTTTTTATGGAATCAATTACACATACAAATTGCAGCAATTGTGCTAAGCCTTTGCCGCAGACTGGTTTTTTCTGTAGTGGCTGTCTTACGCAATTCAAATGCAAAGCATGCGGCGGACTTCTAGAAAAGGACTACATAGGCTGCATTTATTGTGGTACACCAAAAGAAGCAAATACAATAGTTGCAAGCGCATCTATGAATACAATTCGCATACATGAGAAAACAGGGGAAAGGAGTATTGAAGCTTCATTTAGTGATAATATTGGTAAAGAGTTGACTAATATGTTAAGAGATACCTATACTTTAAAAGTAGCTTCAAAATTAAACGGTATTTCCTCTGGAGTTGAAAATTATACTCATGAAGAAGAACATATTACTCATGACCAAACAAATACCCTTACCCAAGACACTAACCCAAAGGATGCAACTACCACACTTAATTCTTCTAAAATAGAAGATTCAGAAATCATGCATATCGATGATGCAGAAAGATCATTAGACTGTTCGGAAACACACTGGATTCTCATTTATGCATTTTACATTAGCGAGTGCGGCAAAAATAATTTCAATAAGGAAGTTGTTTTAAATAAATACAAGGAAGCTCGTAGTGCCGGCTCAAGAATGAGTAATTTCTCAAATAAATGGAATAGCCTATTCCCCAAATTAATTAAGACTATAAAAAATGACGAATTCAGATTGACTGATAATGGAATTAATACAGCAAAGGAGATAATTACAGGAAAACTGACTTCGCAGCCTGGTACAAAAGTCGGAACTAAAAAAGCCAAAGGAAAAAAAGAAGAAGTTGAAGGAGAAAAAAAACAGGTTACAAAAAAGTCAGCCAGCGGATCAAGCGGATTAAAAAGGCTTTCTAACATAAATTTTTATCCTGATGGAAAGGATAGTCTAGAAAATTTTTATAAAAAGTTCAAAGTAAATAACGATAACGAAAACAATTTACTATTTGTTTATTACATGCAAGAAATTCTTAAAACCACTCCCTTAACAGCCAATCATCTTTATACATGCTATCATGAGCTAAATATTAGAATTCCAGAAGACTTAGCGACAAGTATTCAAAATACAAAAAGAAGAAAAGGGTGGATAGAATCAATAGGAAAAGGCAATATATCTATTACCGATGCTGGAACCAATAAAATTAAGTTTTGGGATAAAAAGGATTAAATATGGACATGACTTTAGACAATTTTATTTATAAAATATCCGACTTTGACAAACATTCTCCGGCAAACAAGATTGATTATTTTATTTATTATCATACCAAAGTAAGAGGGAAAGAAGGTGCTAAAGCTAAAGATATTGATGAATATTTTGATGTCTTAAAAATACCCAAATATTCAAACACTTCTCAATATTTGATTACAAATGCCAAAAAAGCAAAAGGTAAAACGCCTAAGTTGATTTTCCAAAATGGGCTATATCACTTGGAAAGAAGCAGGCAGGTAGAGATTGATAAAATTATTGGTACTCCTAAGCCTATCACACCGAGTGATGATTATTTTCCATTGGAACTATTCAAAAATACAAGAGGATATTTAGAAGCTATTGCTACACAAGCAGCGAGTTGTTACGATTACGGTCTTTATGATGCCTGTTCGGTTATGACTAGAAAGTTATTGGAAGTATTGATTATCGAAACTTTCGAACGCCACGGAATAGCCGAAAAAATAAAAAATAGCGCAGGGAATTTTTTTTACCTAAGTGATCTCATTGACAACTTTACTAAAGAAAGTAAATGGAATATAGGACGCAATGCAAAAGGTTGCTTACCAGGTTTAAAAAAGATGGGAGATATGAGTGCACATAACAGACGTTATGTCGCTAAAAAAATAGATTTAGATAAGCAAAAAAATGATTTGAGAATTGTTTTGGAAGAACTAATTCACCTAATTGATTATCCTAATTGGAGGTGATGTCTTAGTTATTCCTTTGCTAATTGTGTCTTAAATAGGTCATCTGATATTTTTTTCCTGAATATATTTTTCCAATTGATCAGGATTTAATATTGCATCGTATTTACTTTTAACTTTTTTAAGTTTAATGTCTTCAGTTAGTTCATTTAAAAAATCACTAAAATTACCATTCTCAGAAGCAAGTCGATTTACGGTATCCCAATCTATTTCTTGATTATCGTTTGACGGAAATAATATTTCACTTTCAAAGATACTTTCACAATTGATTTTTATTAAGCCAATGCCAAATGCATTATTTAATCTCCGAATTTCATCCATTAACGCCGGATCTTCATCAATATGCAGCACTACTAAATAACCCTCATTTGCCCAGTTAGAGTTTGAAACAGTTTGAAAGTAGTACTGTCTAAGATTTGAAAAATTTAAGTTTATTTTTACTTCAAAGGAAAATATTTTTAGGTAACTATATTCAACTTTAACCCTAAATAGAAAAGCCGCTAATTTTCAGTAGCGGCTTTTCGTTTCTTAAACAGCGGATTGGCCTGTGTCATATCCCAACTCATAAGCAGCAGTGCAGCTCTTATGTCTTCCCGTTCCCGCTTGGCTAAAAGGTAAATCATCTACATTCACGTAGCTTGGATTTCCTTGCCTTCCATCTTCCAATCCCTTCTCATATGCGCATCCTGCGCATTTGTGCCTGCCCTCCTCGGGGCTTTGGCTGTCTGGTAGTGTCGCCAACACATCTAAATAACGATGTTCAGCTTTACATATTGAATTATTCATAATGCAAAGGTAGCTAAATGTGTCCTTTGTTTGCCCATTTTTGAAATTCCCCCATATTAAACACATGGATAAGGTTGTTGCCTACCTGCCCACGTAACCACTTTTCAGCTTGTTTCTTATAGCCACCACCGTCCAGTAATACCACAGTTTTATGCGGGTGTCTTTGTTGGATATTAAGGACAAAATAGGGGAACTTTTCATCTACTGAACCGCCAGACTGTTGCCACTTGCTTTCAATTATTAATCCGTCTTTCCATTTTTCAGGATGGTAAAGCACGAAATCACCATACATAGGTGTTTCATAAATACTATTCCCCAAATGCATTTGTTTTGTGTAAATGGGCTGTTCAAGATACATAGCAGCAGTAAACTTGCCTCTATCAATAAATTGATATTTGCGTTCAATTAGTCTATCGCCTATGAATTTTTCCAGCGTCGAACCTGTGTAGTTCGCCGATTTGCCCGATGTGTCAATTGTCATTAGTAGTTAGTTATAAGCACTTCTTCTACGGAGTTCCTTCCGTTTGGCTTACAATTTACATTTCTTGGGGCATTTACGATATTAATATTGAAAATATTTCCACGGTATAGGTTTCGTATAAATTCAGTGTTGCTATTAGAAAGCATGATTTTTACCCCGTTCCTGTGTAATGTCTTGCAAAAGTCAGCTAAGTTTTGTTGATCCTTCTCTGTAAAATCTGACATAGAATAAGCTGTAAATGAAGTATCATTTATGGGATGGTAAGGCGGATCAAAATAGCAGAAATCACCCTCTTTTGGTTCAATTTTTTCGTAGTCTTTATACTCGATGATTGTATTTTTTAAAGCCTTACTACAAGCCCGCAAATTATCCTCTTGACATATTCCTGGATTTGCATACTTGCCCATTGGAACATTAAATTCACCTTTCTTATTAACCCGCCACAAACCGTTAAAGCATGTTTTGTTCAGATAAATCATTCTTGCTGCAACTTCTACAGGATCGTCCAAATCATGCCTGCTTCTTACTCTGTAATAATATTCCTCACAATGTAAACGCTGGTGTTTTTTTAGTGCCTCTATTAACTTTTCAACATCCTTTTGAACTACTTTATATGTAATAATTAAGTCTAAGTTTGCATCTGACAGATGCCCTTTTGTTGGTTTTATTTCAAAAAATAACGCCCCGCCACCAATGAACGGTTCAAAGTAATTGTTATATGTTGCTGGCATACGTCCTGTAAGTTCTTTAATAATGCTTCGCTTGCCACCAACCCATTTTAAAAATGGCGCAGCACCGCTATCCGGCTGTACAGGATTTGTTTCAGCGGTTAAATCCCTTGTATTAACATTGACAAATCTTTGCATTGCTTCTTCAAACGGCATATCCAGTTTAAAGGGTTCTTCGTATTTTTTCTTAGCCATTGTTATTTGCTATTAAAGTTTGATAAGTCAAGCGCTTGTTATCTGTAGCACTAAGCAGTAAATTAAACCTGCTTTCTTCCGAAAAATCTTTACTGTTGTATCTAAATGTAAATTCATTCAAATAGTTATTCAAATGCTTCGCACTTACAAAGTGATAGATACCAACAATACCACGTTTTAACAATGAAAAGAACCCTTCTATTGTATTAGTATGGCAATTACCGTCAACATATTGCCCGTCTCCATGTTTTACAAAGTTATGCTTATAAAGCCATTTTACCGACTGGTAAATTCTATATTCATCAGTCATTAAATTACTACCCAATACAACGTTATTAGTTATGAACTGACCTATTGCCCTGCCATCAACGCTATTAGATGCCACAGCCTTTACAAAACCTTTTCTTTCGACAACAGCCAGCACCGGTGTTTTTGTCAATGTACTGCGACCTTGTGTTCCTTCGGTTTTCTTGCTTTTATGTTTGTTCTTTTCTTTACCACCAATGTAAGTTTCGTCCGCTTCAACTGTGTTGCTTAATGGTGAATTGAAAGCAGCAGTGTTACTTGCATGGCGTAAACGATGTAAAAGGAACCACGCATTTTTTTGTGTAATACCTAAATCCTTTGCAAGCTGTAAAGATGAAATTCCTTTTTTATGAGAACTGATTAAATATATAGCAACAAACCATTTTTGTAAAGGAATTTTAGTGTTTTCAAATATGCTACCAACTTTAGCAGTAAATTGTTTCCGACAGTCAGAACATTTATATCTTTTACCATCAGTGAAAGCATAAACTTTCCTGCAACCACAATGAGGGCAATATGCTCCATCTTTCCAACGCCATTGTTTAAGGTGTTCTAAGCAAACTTTTTCGTCAGAAAAGTATTGCATTAATTGAACTAAATTGTTGAATTTTGAAAGGTCTTTTGTAGTTGCCATGATTTAATTAACTTTTTGACACTACAAATATAAGGATAACTTTTGGGTTAAACAAGAATATAATTACCTATTTTTATTGTACTTATAGACAAATGATTTTGAATCTCCAATATTTCACTTTTATAATCCTTAAATGGGAAATACACACCAACCAAATCAGGATGTAGCCATTCGTTTAACCCTTTTGTTCCTTTGCTTGATTGTTCATGAAAAATTGTTTTTAAATAAGCTTTAAAATGTGTATGTGAATTTGCAAATGCTACCAAAAGCGTATGTAAGTCTCTTTCATGAAATTGTTTGGCTATGTTAGCTTCTTTATTTATTATTTCGGTTTCTTTTTTTTCTGCAACCTTTTGAATGTCGATTTGATTAATTTTACTGCGGAGAAAAAACTGAGCAGGTCTTTCACTGGTTTGGATAAAAAGCGACGAGCTTCCCCCTCTATTAATGTCTGTATAAATATATGCTGCTATAGTTGCCCAAGGTGTTTTGCCTACACTCACAAACCCTTCAGTTATTTTATAACTATTTGCCTTTTCCCAAATCTCTTTGGGAGAAAGTGGTTCATTCGCTGTTTCTAAAGTTTTTTCAATAATGCTCCAAAAGGTTAATTTTTTCATTAGGAAAGGTTTGCGTTCTATAAGAAATTCAATTGTTAATTTTACATTTTTGGCTAAAGCCCAAGCACACTGGATTTAATTTCAACAATCTCCAGCTGTACTTTTGTTCCTCTTTCGGTATCTTCTATTTGTTTAGTAAGTTTTGTGTTAGGTTCTAATAAATTAAATTCAATAAGTTTTGTATCCCACACTTCTCCGCTTAGCTTTATATACTTAATATTTACTTTTACTTTATCAATTAAATAATCGGTTTTATTGCTTACTGTAACTTTTAAATTTTTAATACCCCCTAGTGTAGGGCTAAAATATTCATTGTTTTCAGCAGTAATGTAGGTACTAATGTTGCTCTTAACAGCTGCCTTTTTCTGCTCTTCTTCTTTTTTAGCTTCTTCGTCTAAATTCTTTATTACATCCTGGGTATGTTCTGCATCTTTATGCAGTATTTGATTGTAAACAAATATGCCAATAAGTACAATAACAATTAACCCTGCCAGCATTAATAGTTTGCGGAGTGTGGCATTATTCTTTTGCTGATTATTCCCTGGATATTCTTCCTGTACTATTGGTTCTTGAATTGGTGGCGGAGCCGCTGTTTTTGCTGCAAAAGGCGGAGGAGTAACGACAATGATACTTTTTAATTCTTCAACATTTTCAATAGTGGTCCATTCGCTTAGTCCTTCAAACCAAACAGGCGTATTACCAGTAAGATTTTTTAACTTTAATTCTTCAAAATCAAATGGGCCCTCTTGCTGGGTGCCATTGTGCAGGTAGTACTTTTTCATAAGCAAACTAAGATAAGGGTTTAAGCGAAATTTATCAGGGTATTATTGTACCGGCCAAATATACAAGTAATGCTTTCTTTTTGCAATTGTTAAGCTGGCTATTGCTTCTTTTTTTTAAAATTCCGTGTTACTACCTGTTACCATTTGCGTAGTTGCCGTAAATTTTTTAAAATAGTTATTTCTTATACAACACAATACAACTATGCGGTTGTATCAGCTCAGCGTTAATGAATGTACCATTTGCAAATGCATTGTTTAACACAGCTGGCGTAAACTCATAGCGAAGACTAAGCGATATATATTGCTCGCTATCGGTGCCATTGTAAAACACATGTATTGTCTTCCACTTATCCCCCACTGCTGCCCCATTTATCTCGTACCCAATCACGCCTGTAACTGTTTCCAAAAATTTAATATTGTTCCGCACCTGCTCCGCCGTACTCATCCTAAAAGCCGGGTGCGCCTTGCGCATCGCAATCAATGCCTGCACATATTCAAATACGGCTTTGTTGGTGCTCTTCAAATTCCAGTCTATTGCATTAATGCTATCGCCTGCATTGTAGCTGTTTTCCACCCCCTGCTTGCTGCGGAGGAACTCGGTACCGGCATGGAGAAAGCTGATGCCCTGGCTGGTAAGCACGATGGATAAGGCCAGTTTGTGCATTTGGGTACGTTCTTCAACAGTGGCCTTGGGGGCGCTTATGGCCAGCTTATCCCACAGGGTATTATTATCGTGGCATTCGGCGTAGGTAATTACGCTGGCGGGGCTGCTGGCATAGGGGGCTTTGCTGTAGTTTACTTTTTTGTAATCTATCTGCGGGTGATGCGTGGCGGCCACAATGCCAAACTTTATGCTTTCGGCCTTGCTGGTATCGCCACTGGCAAAGCCACAGTCGGCCGCTTCAAACACGCTGCCTTTAATACCGTCCCTTATATCATCGCTAAATACGGCTATGCCCTTTAGCTTTGCTGCATTTTGCTTAAGGGCCCGCAGGCTATCGGGCAGGGGGCTGGCACCGGCCGTCCACCCCTCGCCATACAGCAGTATGCCGGGGTTTTGTTTATGCAACGCTGCGCTTATCATATTCATGGTTTCAATATCGTGCACACCCATCAGGTCGAACCTAAAGCCATCTATATGGTACTCCCTGGCCCAGTACAATACCGATTCTATCATAAACTTGCGCATCATGGGCTGCTCGCTGGCTGTTTCGTTGCCACAGGCGGTGGCATTGCTTAGCTTACCATTGTTAGTATGGCGGTAATAATAGCCGGGCACCAGCTGGTTAAAGCTGCTTTGCTCCGTAAGGCCGGTATGATTGTACACTACATCCATTACCACGGCCAGCCCTTTTTTGTGAAAGGCCTGTACCAGTTGTTTTAGTTCTTTTATTCTTATAGTGCCGCCTGTCCCGCCTGGGGCGGGATTAGTCTCGCCCTTGGCGAGATCGGTAGTATTAGTGGCGAAGCTGCCTTCAGGAGCATTGTAATTTAAAGGGTCGTAGCCCCAGTTGTACTGCGGCTTTGCGGTATTTGTTTCGTCTATGGAGTTAAAATCGAAAAAAGGTAATAAGTGTACATGGGTTACGCCCAGCTCCTTTATATGATCCAGCCCCGTGCTTTGGCCGGCCGGGTTTTTAGTGCCGGTTTCAGTTAGTCCTAAAAATTTGCCTTTGTGGGTAATTCCACTATTAACAGCTATGCTGGCATCCCGTATGTGCAGCTCGTATATAATGGCGTCGGTGGGGTGCTTTAGTGGGGGCTGTTTATCGTTCGTCCACCCGGTGGGGTTAGTTTGCTTAAGGTCTATCACCATGGCCCGCTTGCCATTGATGCCTACGGCTTTGGCATAGGGGTCGGGCACTTCGCTTAGCCAGGCGCCCTGGTACTGTATACAAAAGGTATAGTACAAGCCTGCCTGGTTGCCTTTTAGTGTAGCCGTCCACGTACCATTGCCTGTTTTTTGCAGATCGATGGTTTGCAGGGCGGTGCCGCCGAGTGGTACATTGTATATTTTTAATTGGGCCTGCGTGGCAGTGGGGGCCCATATTTTAAAGGTAGATTGTTGGGGGGTATAGGTAAGGCCCAGGTCGGTACCGGTGTACACGGGATAGGGGTTGGTTTGTGCTTTGCTGTGCATGATGGTGAGCGTTAAGTACAGGAAGAGCGTGGGTAATTTCATATATGCGTTTGAGGAACTAAAGTAGAGAATAAATGCAAATGTTCAATGTTCAATGAGCAATGTTCAATATTCAAGGAGGAGAATGCACACAGAGGGATAAAGAACACGAAGTAAAGTTGAACCACATAGGCACAGAGGGCACATAGAGGAGAATGTTCAATGTTCAATTATTAATGTTCAATATTCAAGGAAAGAAGGTATTAAATGAAGCTGCATTTTATACTTGAGAGTTGATTATTGAATATTGAGCATTGAACATTGTTGCTGCCGCTTAAAAAGAATCGGAATAAGTAAAATATTGTTGCGGAATAAAAGACCCTTGTCAGAACCGATGGGACTTCCCATAAAAAAAAGAGCCCCCCTATGGAAATAGAGCGGCTTTAACGATTGCTTGCTATATGAAAATCTTAATAATTATTTAACTAAATGAGCTTTGTATTCAACTTCTCCCTATATTTGTTCCGCTTTAACGATTGCCTGCTTGTTGAATAAAATAAAAACGCTCACTTTACTTACACAAAAGTAATCTGGGCGTTTTTAAATTTATAACCATCTTAAAGCTGGTTTTATGATGGTTAACCATCATTTTTTTTGCCCGATGCAGGCTGGTAAAGGGTTTCAGCCGATTTTTTTTATGATGCCCATTTAAAAAAACGCTTTTTTTTACCCTGTTTTGGCCATTTTCCGTTTTTTGTTACCTGGTAAATATTAATGGCCTGCCTGTACTGGTATATTAACGCAGTGTATTGCCTGTTTAATGTTCTCCTTTTCAGATATTTATTTTAATAATATTTATATTTTGCGTGTTTTTGAGGTTTTTTTAAGGTGCCGGAGGGTAAAAAGTTGATTTTTTGGCTTAAACAGGCAAAATGAAACCAATGAATTTGCAGCCTTTTTGGTTAAAATAGTACCGCTGCCGGTATTATTGCTATTAATGCTTTGTTGGCCGGTATGCAACGCTTTATTAACTGCTTCATATTGCCTGCCGGTGGCAGATTTATTTTTTATCGTGCCCCGCCATTTATAAATTACATGCATGAAACATTTTACCTGCTCCCTTTTTTTATTGGCTTTTATTGTAAGCGCCCATGCGCAAACCGCTACTTCGGGTAACCCTGTACTTAAGGGCTGGTATGCCGACCCGGAGGCGGCTATCTTTAATAACCAGTACTGGATCTATCCCACTTTTTCGGATAAATACAATAAACAGGTTTTTTTTGATGCCTTTTCTTCTAAAGACCTGGTGCATTGGGATACCCATCACCGTATACTGGATACTGCTGCTGTAAAATGGGCGCACCGTGCCATGTGGGCGCCTGCCATTGTGCAAAAAGATAAAAAGTATTATTTCTTTTTTGCCGCCAACGATATTCAGAACGATAATGAAAAGGGCGGCATTGGTGTGGCCGTGGCCGATAAGCCCGAAGGGCCTTTTAAAGATTACCTGGGCAAACCGCTGATAGATAAATTTTACAACGGTGCACAGCCTATCGACCAGTTTGTTTTTAAAGATAAAGACGGGCAATACTATATTATTTACGGCGGCTGGCAGCATTGCAATATTGCCAAATTAAAGAGCGACTTTACTGCGGTTATCCCTTTCAGTGATGGTACTATGTACAAAGAAATTACGCCGAAGGGCTATGTGGAAGGGCCCATGATGTTTATACGCAACAACAAATACTACTTTATGTGGAGCGAGGGCGGCTGGACGGGCCCCGACTATGCGGTGGCTTACGCCATTGCCGATAGCCCCTTTGGGCCTTTTGAAAGAGTGGGCAGGGTGCTGCAGCAGGATTCGGCCATTGCCACCGGTGCCGGCCACCACTCGGTAATGCACAATGCTAAAAAAGATGTTTGGTACATAGTTTACCACCGCCGCCCGCTGGGCGAAACCGCCGCCAATAACAGGGCCACCTGTATTGAGCAGATGTATTTTGATGATAAGGGATTTATATTGCCGGTAAAGATGAGTTTTCAAGGGGTGCCAGAGGCAAAACTTAAATAATATCGAATGTGCGAATGTGGAACTTCGAATGTTTTTATTTTTGAATAAGCATTAAACCCTCCGGGCTAAGCATATTTATCCATTCGACATTCGCAAATTCGATATTCACCCCGCTTCATTATGCCTATTCAACTTATGCAGTTCCAGTATCGTGGTTTTGCCATCATCGCTTTCGTGGTACATGGGTTCAAATTTGCGGTTGAAAATTATTTCGCTGTAGGTATACGAGGTGCGCTGCTGCACATAATTGCTGAACACATCATCAAAGCCCCGCAGCATTACATACAGTTCCACATCGGCAGTGCGCATATCTTCTTCTGTAAATCCATAAAAGGGGCTGTTCTCATCTATGGCATGCACCACCGTCCAGCTCATGGGCATGGTTTCCACCCGGGTTCTTTCTAAACTCAAACTAAAATATTTATACGCCGGCGGCTTTTCGTTTTCCACCACCAGCAGGCCGGTGTTCACTCTTATTTCCAGGTCGGTGAGTGTGTGCTTGTCTTTATACGCTGCAAAGCGAAACATCAATGCCTTGCCTTCTTTATACGGACTAATGAGCGCCTCGTCGCTGAACTGCAGGTAGCTTTTGGGTTTGCTGAAACGGCCGTATATCAAACCCGTAGCGATGGCCAATGATAAAAAACCGGTAAGCGCTTCTATTGCCGCCACTACATTACTGGCATCGCCCGATGGATTTACATGGCCGTAACCCACCGTGGTAAATGTTTGTGTACTGAAATAAAATATTTCGCGAAAGGTTTTCCAGCTGCTGCCGGTGGTCAATCCTTCCAGCTGGCCGGCGCCTATTATAAAATAAATAGTGGTGAAGATGATATTGATACCGATAAAGAAGATAAAGATGACCAGTATGAATTTCCACTGCGGCAGGTTGAGCATATTGTGAAAAATGCTGAACCTTTTGCGGAAGGGCATACCCACTTTTACCAGGTTATAAGTACCATCTTTATTAATAAAGCGGCCACCCACATCGCTGGTGGTGGCAAAGCCGGTATCGTTGTTTTGTTTGGAGAAGGGGTTTATTTTTTTATATGTTGGCATGCGATTGTTTATTGTAACAAATTTAAAACTCTGGCACAATACCTGTTAGTATTTTATAACCAGGAAGATATTAGGCTATTTTGCCTGCGGCAAAAGAGTAGCCACGAAGGCACGAAGACACAAGGGTTTTTGCCTTTGGCAAAAAGGGGTGGCCACGGATTACACGAATTAACACGGATTGATTGTATTTATCTGTGAAAATCCGTGTAATCCGTGGCAAAAAACAAGCCGAAGGCTTGAATATAATTTTGCTTTTTATTTATTGGTTATCTTTATTTTGATAAACAGGTTTTGTAGCGCCACCATGCAGCCAGCTAAAAGATTTTTATTATTGCTTCTTTGTTTTTGTACCGGGCTTTTTGCTATTGCCGGCACCAGGTACAATACCAACGATCCTGCTACTTCTACTGCGCAACAGGCGGTGGCTTTTATTGATAGCTTTAAAAATTTAGAACCCAGCGCTTACTGGCCCAATGTAAGGCCTGCCGCTTTTTTGCAGAATATAAAAGAGAACGTGGAGCACCCGCTGGTGATATATGCCGGTAATGGTACTAACTTTTGCGGCTATGGTGCGTTGAGTTATTTACTGCTGCAGGATGACCCGCTAGGTTATGCCAAAGTAATGCTGCAATTGTACCGCGATGGCCGGGCGCATTTTGGCAACAGCGATTTTGACCCTTCGGAGCCTGTTAAGAAACAGGCAGGCCGCATGCGCTTTAAAGGCATGCTGGATATTCACCCGGCAGACCAGCTGTGGTTTTTAACCCTGGCCGATCATTTTAAAGGCTACCTTAATTTTTTTAACCGCAAATACGATCCCGGCGATGAGGACCGCTTCTGGGCTTCGGTAAATTATGCCAAGTTCAACCGCATGGTGCGGAGCCTGTTGCATTTTAAAGTGCATCCCCGCGGTACCGATCTTATACGCCCCTCTATCAGCGACCTGTATGATTATATCAGCACCAGGTTGCAGTCGGGTAAAGTGGTATTGTACATCAATAACCGCATTGTACATAAAAAGAAACACGAAAAAATAAAACTGAAAGTGCCCACGCATTTTATTGTGGCCGAAAAAATTTACCGGCAGGATGACCTGATCACGCTCGTGTACTGGGATTATGGTGGTAAAACGCTGATGCAGTTAACCCCCAAGTTTTTAAAGCGTATTGTGTTTGGCATTACTCATTTTACTAAAAACTGATACCGTGTATTGTAAGCTCCGTTATATCGTAATTGTATGTTGTGCAGCTTTGTTGTTTGCGTGCTCGCCCCGGCATATCAGCACCAAGTACTATTACGAGAACGAAAAAACGCTGGACAAGATAGAAGAAACTTTCCGCCAGCTTTCCCGCGAGCAGGATTTTGCCATCGCCTTTACTTCTAAAAATTTTAAATCGGTGTCGCTGGAGATCTTTACCGATTCGCTTAAATACATTTACGATTTTGAAGCTTATGAGCCCCGCCTGGCCGATACACTTACGGCTTATCACTTAAATGCCAACAAGGTTATTAAACTGATGCAAATGATGCAATCTATCCGCAGCACCTGGATCAGGAACCTGGATTACTATGTAGATGGTAAAAAGAGCAACCTGGTTTTTATGTCGATGAAGCCCGTAGCTTTAAAGGCGCCCTTCTCTTATAAAAAATATTATATCCTCGCCTATTTTAATCAGCCACAGTATTTCGATAGTAAGGGAAGATTACTGGACCGCATGAGCCGGCGGCGCCTGCGTAAAATTAATGGTGAAGAGTTTTTGAGGATCAATGATAAGGTGTGTTATACGGTTTCGGGAAACTTCCGATGAAAGCAATGTCGAATTTGCGAATGGGGAAATGTTGAGGATGAGGGTTATTTTGAGACAAGAGCTTCTTTTAACTTTCAACTTCCTGTTTACTTTTTTTCTTGACAAAAAAAGTAACAAAAAAGTCAAGGCAGAAAAGATTACATCCCTTTTCTGCCAGGCAGCACTAATGGACTTTTGTACTACTGTGGCTTCAGCATTTGTTCTCTACTCTTAAGTTTGAAAGGCCCTTTAAAATGTGGAATTTGCGAATGGCGAATATCGAATGTTCTTAACCTTGGTAGTTCTATAAAACTTTTAACACTAAAAACATTCGACATTTCATATTCGCACATTCGAAGTTTTTAAAACAGCGCCTCAAACGTTTGCTGCTCCATAATGCTTTGTATTGTATTGGTTGTTGTTCTTTTAAAGGCATTGTACAGGCTGCTGCCCAGGCTGATGCGTTTTACACCGAGTACTGTTAATTGTTCGATATTGGGCAACCCAGGTACAGGTAAGATGTTTACAGGTAATGTAGTGGCTGCTGTTACGGCTGCTATATCCTGCTCTTGTTTTATAAAGGGTACAAAGATGCCGTTAACACCTGTTGTTTGATAAAGTTGAATGCGCTGTAATGTTGTTTGTAATGCATCGGGCTGCTGTAATAAAAATGCATCTGTTCGTGCATTAATAAAGAGCGGGATGTTTTTTTGCATCAGCTTGTTCGCAACTATCTCCATTCTTTTAGCAAAAGTTTCCGCCGGTTCTAATTTTTGCTGTACCGAGTCTTCTAAATTGATGCCCACCACACCCAGTTGGTGCAGTTGCTGTATATTTTCCACTATCCCCTCCGTGGTATTGCTGAAACCATGTTCCATATCTACCGATAAAGGCAGTGCAATATTTTGCTGTATCCTTTTTACTGTTTGCAATAATAATTCAAAGGGCATTTTTTCTCCGTCTTCGTAACCGTAAGATTGTGCTACGGCTGCGCTGGAGGTAGCAATGGCTTTAAAGCCATTTTGCGCCAGCAGTTTTGCAGAGCCTGCATCCCAGCTGTTGCCCAGCAGTAAAGGCGTGGGTGCATGGTGCAGGGATAAGAATGTTTTGTAGTGATTCATGATGCTATTTGTTTAGATGTGATATAGAATGTGCGAATATGAAATGGCGAATGTTATTTTAATTGTTACTTGTTAATATTATCGAGGCTCCATTTATATTGATCGATTGTTGCCAGTAAAAAACTTGCTGCGCTTACGGTGAATACGGAATAACTTAAGGGCGATACTATGCCAAATGATAAAGCCATTGACAAAGCAAATAATAATGCCAATATCCCGCTTCCGGTGGCGGCACACTTTGTCCACTTGCCGGCAAGCAATAGTATACCAAAAATAATTTCAGCTATGGTTGCTGTTACAGCAAATGGATTTACCAATGAGGCGGGAATAAAGCTCATTACTTCGCCGGCGTATTTTATAAAGTGTTGCCAGTCGCCCCAGGATATTTGTGGTTCGCCATTTTTGCCCCATAGGCCCAGCCTGTCCAGTGCAGGTACAAGGTAGCCGATACCTATTGATAGGCGTAAAAATAATTGTGCGTATTGCTGTGATCTTTTCATAAATGGTTTTGCTGTAATTCCATATTTAATTGAATGATAGATAATGAAAACACTAAATCGGCAAGAAAAGCTTTTTCTGTTATCTCTTTTGGTCATCCAGTATCTGCTTACTTTTTTTCTTGACAAAAAAAGTAACAAAAAAGTCAAGGTGGAAAAGATTACATCCCTTTTCCGCCAAGCAGTTCTAATGGGCTTTTGTACTGCTGTAGCTTCAACATTTGTCCTCTACTCCTAAGAAACAAGGTCTTATTATTATTTAATAAAGGTCCTGGTGGAAAAGATATATTTTACAATTCCGGGTGCATTTTAAGGGATACGCCGATGCGGTTCCAGGCATTGATGGTGATAATAGCCATGATGACTTGTGCTGTTTTTTCTTTGCCCATTAGTGTGATGGCTTTTTCGTACAGCGCATCGCTTAATCCGTGCTGGCTGATGAGTGTGACTTCTTCGGTAATGGCCAGTATCAATTGTTCTTCTTCCGTAAATATATCGCCGGCTTCTCTCCATACGCTCATCAGGTGCATCCGGCGGTCATTCTCACCATGTTTGCGGGCATCATCGGTGTGCATATTCACGCAATAAGCACAGCCATTTATTTGCGATGCCCTTATGCGTATCATTTCCTTCTGCAGTTGCGGCAAGGGATTGTTCACTACGTAACTGTCCAGGGTAAGCATTGCTTTGTAACCGGCTGGCTCCACTGTTGCCATTTTAAATCTTGTTTCCATTTTTCTATTTTTTAAGTTGTTATTTTTTCGGTTTGCATAGCAAAATTAAATAGCTGTTGGACTATCTTTATAGTCCAGTTTTAAAATAACTGGTAGTCCAGTTGTTACCATTTAAAGAACTTATTACCATCAACCGGCTATTGCCTGCACCGGTGTACCAGCAAATTGCCAACCAGCTTATCAGCCTTATTCATGAGGGCATTATAAAACCGGGCACAGCCTTGCCGTCGAGCAGGCAGATGGCCGAAATATTATCGGTACACCGTAAAACCATCGTGGCGGCTTATGAAGAATTGTCTGCGCAGGACTGGATCAGCAGCACGTTAAGAAAAGGTGTTACGGTATCAAAAGATCTTCCTGAAATTAAACCCCGGTCGTTTAAAGCGCTCATAAAAAAACCTCCTTACCATGGAGATACACCATTTGGTTTTTCGGGCGTATCCATATCGTCTGCGGCGGCGGCGCCTGCTGCAGAACATCGTTTTATCATCAATGATGGTTTTCCGGATGCAAGGATCGCCCCGGTGGAAATGTTGCTGAAGGAATATAACCGCTTGTTCCGCATACCGGCGGTGCAAAGAAAAATTGTGTATGGCGAACTGGCCGGCGCTGCCAGTTTACGAATGGCTTTGGCAAAATTTTTATCCGAAACGAGAGGGTTGAATATTTCGGAAAACAATATGCTGGTAACCCGCGGTGCACAAATGGCGATATACATTGTTGCCAGGATGATCATTAAACCCGGCACCACCGTTATTGTGGGCGAACCCAATTATGGTTTGGCCAATATGCTTTTTTTAAATTGCGGCGCCCGGTTAGTTCGTGTTGCTGTGGATGAGAACGGGATTGATGTGGATGCTATTGAAAAAATATGTAAAAAGAAAAAGCCGGGCTTATTATATGTTGTTCCGCACCACCACCACCCTACCACGGTTACACTAAGTGCCCAGCGCAGGATGAAGCTGCTGCAATTGATACGTGCGTACAATTTCCCCGTTATTGAAGATGATTACGATTATGATTATCATTACAACAGCAGCCCCATTCTGCCGTTGGCCAGCGCCGATCATGACGGTAATGTTATTTATATTGGTTCTATCGGTAAATCTTTTGCCACTACTGTTAAAACAGGATATATGGTGGCGCCCCAAAATTTTATCCAGGCTGCATTGCAGGTTAGAAGACTGATCGATATCCGCGGCGATAACCTGATGGAAGAAGCATTGGCTGCTTTATTTGAAAGCGGGGATATGCAAAAACATTTAAAAAAATCTTTAAAGCTGTATCATGAACGACGGGATATGTTCTGTTCTTTATTGGAGCAGGAGCTGGGTAACCGCATACGTTTTCAAAAGCCTGCGGGCGGTATGGCACTGTGGGCCAGTTTTCATAAAAAAAATCCATTGCAGGTGGTATCACAGAAAGCTTCGGCAATGGGCCTTTTTATGGGCGATGGTAGTTTCTATAATACCGGCCCTGTTAATTACAATTCATTACGCATGGGTTTTGCTTCGCTGAATGAGCGGGAAATGAGGGAGAGTGTGGAGGTGCTGAAGAAGGTGTTGAAATAGTTATTTAGATGTCGAATTTGCGAATATCGAATGTCGCGGGGGATGTCGAATGTGCGAATGGCAAATATCGAATGTTTTTAAATTTGGATATACAATAGATGCTTCTGCCTTAATAATATTCGCAAGTTCGACATCCGCACATTCGCCATTGAACATTCGCACATTCGATATTTTCTTATTTGGGATCCAGGAATACCTCCGCCATCATACACCTCGCACTGCCGCCGCCATTGGTTTCGATGGTTTTGATATTGCTGTGGAGGATGGGATTGTATTTTTCAATAGCCGATACCTGTGCTGCGGTTAAACTTTCGTAAGCCTGCGTGCTCATTACTAAAAAGGGTTGCTGTTCTTTATTCATCACCTGCAACATATTGCCTGCAAACTGGTTCATCTGTAGCAGCGTAATGTCAATTATTTCTTTGCCCGTTTTTTCAATTGCTGTTATTACTTCTTTTCTTTCTGTTATATCGGTAATGCTTTCCAGACATATCACCACGTATTTATCGGCCACACACATCATTACATTGGTATGGTAAATAGCATCACCGTTTTGATCGTTGGCGGTAAATGCCATGGCGGTATAATTTGCTGCTGCGCAAAATTCTTCCAGCAGGTGCTTATCCGTACGGGGAGAAATGCAGGCGTAAGCAATTTTATTATCCCGGTCCAGCACCATACTGCCGGTGCCTTCTAAAAAAATATGATCCTGTTCCCGGGTGCTGAAGTCGATGGTTTTATTAATGGTAAATTTCTGATCGATGGCATCCATCACGGTTTGCTTTCTTTCCAATCGCCGGTTTACCGCAAACATGGGATACAGAAATACCGTACCTCCTTCGTGAAAAGAGATCCAGTTGTTGGGAAAGATAGAATCCGGTGTATACGGCTCCGCTGTATCCTGTACCACAGTCACGTCTACTCCTTTAGCACGCAGTTTTTCTACAAAGCTGTCAAATTCTTCCAGTGCTTTCTGCTGCACTTTATCGTCGTTGGAAGCTGTTTGAAAACTATTGTTCACCGCGGTTTCTGCGTTGTACGCAAACTTAACCGGGCGGATCATGAGGAGGTGGGAGGTGTTTTGCATATAGTGAGTAGTGAGTGGTGAGATGAGAGTGAGGTTAAGGTGGTTGTGAATTTATTTTTTAATTGCTACAGTGAAATATCGAATTTGCGAATATCGAATGTTTTTGACTTTGTAAATTTATAGATTCTTCGAAACTAAAAACATTCGCCAATTCGATATTCGCACATTCACCATTTGCCAATTCGCCATTTCTTACAGTTCATCCCTTAGCAGGGGCATACTCATACAATGAAATCCTCCTCTTGCACGGGATAGCTCTGCCGAGGGCATCAGTATCAACGTATCGGTAATAGCTTCCACTTGGGTGCTGCCGCTTTCCAGTTGCGCTATCAATTCTTTTACATGTATCACGTTAAAGCCGTTTTGTGCAAAGGCTTCGGTGGTTTTATCGTTGCGGTCGTAACCTAATACCACGCCTTCTTTTAATGCCAGTAAATTACAGCTGTCGGTCCATTGCTCCCGGGCGCTGTAAGGAAATTCGTTGTTGCCGCTGAAGATGATCTTTACTTCACCGCTGCAGTTAAGGTCTGTTTTGCTGATATCGATCAGCAGGTCTTCCAGGCTTTCAAAATGTACCGGTGCATCCGGCGCATTTTTATGAAACTGCATGATCTTTATCTTCTCTTCCTTTTTTACTTCCAGCAGACGTTCTATATCACTGGCATCTTCCTGCTTAATAGCCTTGCGGCTGAAGTTGCCCAGCATTACCCATACATCGCGTTTTACCTGCGTAAATACGGTGTCGATATGCATATAATCCCGCTTCTTGGGAATTTTTATGATGGTCACTTTTTCTACAATGTTCATATCGAACATGGTATTGGTGATCTTTACCGCGGCTTCCAGCGTGGTTCTTTCGCTTACGCCTACCAGTAAGTGTTTTTTGCTGATCACCATGATGTCGCCACCCTCCAGTGTTACTTTTTTCTCATCCTCTTCTTTGGGCAATAAAAAGCTGTGCTGGCTGTCGCTCAGTTCAATGATATTGTTTTTATAATCCGCAAACAGGGGATGCTTAAAAAAAATATATTTTGCCAGCAGCGCTTCCCTGGTACGTGCTTTTTTGGCTGGCTTGTTCAGCAGTACATAATTATTAATGGTAATGCCGATATCTCTTGTAAAAATAAAATTGGGTATGGGCGCAAACAGCAGTTCTTTTTTTACAGAGGTGCCCGATACAAATGTCTTGGCCAGCTCTTTGGATGAATAACTGCACAGTTCATCTTTGGTAAGATAAGTACAGCCTTCAATAGCGCATACCGATGCCACCAGTTCGGCTTTAAGATTGGCATCTTCCAGTATATCGGCCAGCAGCCATTGTAATTCTATTACTTTATCGCTTTTGTGAAAGCCGTCGTTTTCCGGTTTATAAAAAGCCCGTTTATTTTCCGCCGCATCAATAGCAGGCAGTTTACCTTTTATTTTATCAGCATCTAAAAAATATAAAAGGATCTTGGTATAATAATCATATTCGCATTTGCGGATGGTTTCTAAATGCACAATATCTTCAAACAACCAGTCCTGCGCTTTGGATGGCACCACTTTGCCCAGGCCACTATCGGGGCTGTGTACCAGCAAGCGCTTTAAAGTACCCACTTCGGATGTTACGGATACCTGTAATGTACTATTCATACAAAATATTTTCGTTAATAATGTAGTAAAAGCAAAGGAGGAAATAGTACCGGCAGATCAATAATCGGGCATGCAGTTAAGGCCACGGTACATCCATGCAAAATGGGCGGTTAAGAATACTATCGTGGAGCAATGGTTCATATAGAGGCCGCAAAGGTACGCTTTTTGGCGCATATGGCCTTTGGGCCCTTAACAGTAAGGGTGGTTTGCTTTTCAGCCATCAATCGGCGTAGCGTATCTTGATCACCAGTTTTTTTACCACTTTATTGCCACCAGGGGTAATATTGGGGCGGTGTGCATCGGTGGGAAAGAAGAGAAAGAATGTGGTGGGTGTACCCACATAAAATTTTCCTTCGGCGGTATAGTTGGCCACGTCTTTTTTATCGTCGTATTCTTTTATTACGGTAGCTTTTGCCACCGGCCATACGCCCATCTTTTCTTCGCCGGTAATGATATATTGCAGATCAATGTATTTGCGGTGCGATTCCCAGGTGGTTTTATCAAAATCCTTCGACGGGTCTTCGGTAATGGATGCAAAAACATTGTCGCCATCAATAGGGTATTTTCCTTTGGCCAGTGTTACCAGGTCGTGTTCTTTTATAAATGCAAAGGCTTTATCCCAGTAGGCTTTGTTCAGCTGGTACTGCCTTGCCAGTTCCTGTTTATTGATGGAGGAATGTGGTTGGGCATTGGCCCCGCCTAGCCAGGCTTTTTTGCGGTACCATTTTTTAACCTGGTGCTTGGTGAGTTGTTTTTGCTGTGCAAATGTGGGGGTTAAAAAGCAAGACAGGATGAATACGGAAGCAAGCGCAATAAGATATTTTTTCATGAAACCACTTTTGATATGTTGTAATAAGTGGTAAGTTAACGAAAAAAAATAGATGCGGTTGTTCGGCCGCATCTAAGTTGTTCAAATAATTGTTCCATCATAAACGGTAACCCGTAAACCGATGGATGCTCTGGGTTATATAGGGAAGAGGGATCAGTGTTACCAACTAACCGGTTCAACCCTAAATTTCTCGCCATAAAGGCACGGATCAATTAGAAACCAATTATACAACGCAAATATTGCTAGTCTTTATTCCTTATCCTCGATATCACGCACTGCACCAGTTTTTCGCCCGATTGCGGCTCCCGGAACACCAGGTAACATGCCTTAACTGCACTGCGGATCGATTCTTCCGGCACGTCAACGTATTTGTTTTGAATTTTCCTTACCAGGTAATCTTCCTCCCATAACTGTATATCCGGATTAACAACGGGCTCACTGTTATCAATACTCTTTTTGCCAAAAAAATCAGCCCATTTTCTCAAAATAAGTTTTCCTTTCATAGACATCCGGAGTTTTGAAATCAGTACATAAAGTTTATTCATTACGGCCGGATTGGTAATAGCGCACTTACCTTATTTTTTTTCGCTTTTTACGCAGTAAATACCGTATTACTACGCATGTTTTTCTTGCAGTTTTCACGGATTTTTATCCTGTTAACCTAATAAATCACTAAAAATTGAAATCTTATGAGCAATTCAGTTTCCCCCGATGGATTTAACTTCATTTCATTACCACAAGCAGTGGCAATGACGAGCCTTTACCGTAAAGAAAGAGATTCGATTTTAAAACCCGAACTGGTAGGCCAGAACATTCTGCCGATTTGCGAAACCTTTGACCGCAAAGCGTTTGATTATTTACTGGGCGAGGGCGGCTGCACCGGCCTGCGCTTTTACCTGGGTATGGATGACAAATTGAATGTACACATTATTGCGGTAGGCATTAATGAAAAAGGCGATGATATGCTGCCTTTAATGACCAGTGCACCCGGCGATCCCGGTGATCAGATAGTTGAGAACGGGCAACGTTGTCCGCTCGATTGTCCGCCACCGTCACCTCTTAATGAATAATTGTCGATATATTTATCCCCGATGAATAACCAGATAAGTTATTTTATTAGAGTACTTTTTAGTTTTAGTATTATCATTCCGGTAATAATAAGCTGGGTAAGATTTAAAAAGAATCAACCCGGCTTATTATCCTTTTATTTACTGCTTATGGTTAGGGCTGGCCAACGAAACCATCAGCCTTTTGTGCTCCTATTTTTTTCAAAATAATGTTGTAAACAGCAATATTTATATCTTACTGGAATCCCTGCTCATTACCTGGCAGTTTTACCGATGGAAATTATTTGCTAACACACACTGGTTATATATCCTATTGTGCTGTGTTTTTTGTGCAGAGTGGATATTTGAAAGCATTGTAATTTCAAAATTCACCCTCAATAATTCTTATTTTACTATTCTTTATTCTTTTATTATTGTGTTGATGAGTATTTCGGTGATCAATATGTTGCTGGCAAGAGAAAGAAAATCTATTGTAACCAACCCGGTTTTTATAATTTGTGTGACTTTTATTCTTTTTTACACCTTCAATATTTTTGTAGAAGCCTTTTGGCTTTACGGAACCCATGCAGGTGAGGAGTTCCTGAAATCCAATAGAACATTCATGTTTTATGTTTTCAACATTGTGCAGTATATCAATTTATTTACAATTTTTGCATACGCATTAGCTGTTTTATGGATGCCCACCAAACAACGATTTACACTACCCTCCTGATCATTAGTATCCTGGGCGGTAGTATCCTTATCTTCTTTATCATTTCCATGCTGAAACAGCACCGGAGAAATATTGATTTGTATAAATCCAAGATCAGGGCAGAGATCACCACGCTGGAAAACGAACGGGGCCGGGTATCCGCCGACCTGCATGATGAACTGGGGCCTTTACTGTTTACCGTTAAATTTAAAATAAGCAGCGTTGATGATGCCAATGCCGAAGACCAGCGCATGCTGGAAGAAGCGAGCACCCACCTGGATGAGATCATCCAGCGCATCCGCGAAATTTCCAACGACCTGATGCCGGGTACGCTTTTACGTAAGGGGGTGTATTTTGCTATCGAGGAATTCATCAGCAATCTTTCTAAAAAGATACCCCTTACCATTAATTTTACTTACGATAATGTAGCGGAGCTATCCAGCGAAAAATCGGTGAACCTTTACCGTATTGTGCAGGAGATCATTCATAATACATTAAAACACGCCAAAGCCACTACTTTAAATATCCGGCTTACAGCTACCGCCGATAAACTGGTGCTGGACAGCCAGGATAATGGCATTGGCTTTAATTATTCAACCGAAAGAAAAGAAAATACCGGGCTGGGCCTGCGTAATTTATTAAGCCGTACCGAACTGATGGGCGGCGATATTTATGTAGAGTCGAAACCTGGTGCAGGAACCATATACACTATAGAGATACCATTACCTTAACCTGATGAATTATGAAATCATTGTATGTTCCTATCAGGATCGTTCTTGCAGACGATCATGAAATATTCCGCGACGGCTTTGCCGGGCTGCTGAAAAAGCAAAACGAAATTCAGCTGATAGGCGAAGCTTCGGACGGTACAGAATTAATTGCCGTAACCGAAAAACTGCGGCCCGATGTAGTGTTAACCGATATCAGGATGCCGGGGATGGATGGTATTGAAGCCACAAAAATTTTAACGCAGCGCTTTCCGCAGATATTCGTGATCGCCCTTTCTATGTTCAACGATGATAACCTGGTAATTGATATGATGGAAGCAGGCGCCAAGGGCTATCTTTTAAAGAATGCGCATAAGTCCGAGATCATTGAAGCCATTAAGACCGTGCACAAGCACGAAATGTATTATTGCAAACAAACCTCCAATAAACTGATACAGCTGTTGGCCAAAAGCAATACCGGCTTTCATAAAGAATCGCTGCGACCCAAGTTCTCTAAAAAAGAAATGGAAGTGATCAGCCTGATATGCCAGGAGTTTTCCAACAGCGAAATATCAACACAGCTTTGCTTGAGCATACGCACCATTGAAGGCTACCGTAAAAAGATACAGGAAAAAATGATGGTGAAAAATACTGCCGGCATTGTAGTGTATGCCATCAGGAATGGTTTGTTTAAAATATAAAGTGTTTTATTTTTTATAAAAATCCGTAGTTCTACGGTTGTTCTTTACTGTAAATTGTTTTAACTTTAAATAAGTTACCCCCGCTGCAAATTCAAAACCAGGCAAAACGTTACTGCTAATAACAAACCTTTAAACAACTGACTGAACACAACTTTAATGGTTGTGCCCGATTGTTGCTATTGTATAATGCCATTGGGTGAATGACCCAACCTTTGAGAAACGGTATGGAAAGGATGTTAAAAATATTGATGCTGGAAGACAGCCCACAGGATGCGGAGATCATACAACATTTCCTTTTAAAGAAAATGCCCCACTGTATATTCCACCTGGTAATGACAAGGGATGCATTTGTTGATGCCCTGGATAATTTTGCGCCCGACCTCATCCTTTCGGATAATACTTTGCCGCAGTTCAATGCCACCGAAGCATTGGAAATTTTCAATACCCGTTCTTTATTCATTCCCTTTATATTGGTCACGGGTACTGTATCCGAAGAGTTTGCTGCCGGCATTATTAAAAAAGGCGCTGATGATTATATTTTAAAAGACCGCCTTACCCGCTTACCCGCTGCCATTGAAGCAGCCCTGCAAAAGAAAAGAAGCGAATCCGCCATTAAGCAAAGTGAGGAAGTAAGAAAGCTGATCATGAATGCCTCGCTGGATGCTATTGTTTGCATCGACACCCACACTTTGATAACTGTATGGAACCCGCAGGCCGAAAGAATGTTTGGCTGGAAGGAACAGGATGTATTGGGTAAAGAACTCTCCCGCTTTATTATTCCCGAGCAGTATCGCAAAGCGCACAGCGATGGGGTAAATCATTTTCTTAAAACAGGCGAAGGCCCGGTGTTGAATAAAGTGGTTGAGCTGACCGCATTGCACCAGTCGGGTAAAGAATTCCCTATTGAACTGGCCGTGGCCCACGTTAAAAAGAACAATACAGAATTTTTCTGCGCATTTATCCGCGACATTACCGAGCGCAAACGCTCCGAAGAATCGCTGAAGACAATGGAAGAAAGGATATTGGCGCAAAAGATACAGGAGCAAAAGAAAATATCGAGGGCCATCATTAAAGCGCAGGAAGAAGAAAAGAATTATATCGGCAAGGAGCTGCACGATAATATCAACCAGATACTGGCCAGCACCAAAATGTTTTTAAGTTCGGCCGCTAAAAAAAATGAAGCGGTTCGTGATCTTATCAAATACCCGCTGGAGCTGATCGATACTTCCATTGAAGAGATCCGTTTATTAAGCCATAAACAGGTTACACCGTTAAAAAATATCAACCTGGAAAGACTGATCCGCAAAATGCTGGGCTCTTTTGGCCAGGGCGGTTTACCCAACGTGGATTTTAGCTATGCAGTTTTGAACGAAACACTTTCTGACGACCTGAAATTAAATATCTACCGCATTATGCAGGAGCAGATGAGCAATATTGTAAAACATGCCGATGCCAGGAATGTACATATCTCCATCAAAGCAGCAGCACAGGTCATCAGCGTGGTGGTAATGGATGATGGCAAGGGATTTAAAACTTCGGTTAAGCGTAAGGGTATTGGCATCTCCAATATCATGAACCGGGTGGAAGCCTATAATGGTAAGGTTACAATAAAAAGCAGTCCCGGTAAGGGCTGCAAAATAAGTGTGGTCATTCCCTGGTAAAATATTATTGCTGTGGTGCAGGTGTGGCTTTAGGTGTTACGGTGGGCGCAGGTACAGTCATAGCAGCGCCGTTTACCACCACGTTCTCAAATTTTAATCCTTTCACATCACTTGTTTCTAACGTGCCGGTTTTTAATTGCACATCTACATTTTTTAAAACGATCTCCCCAAATTCCGTATCAGGATTGCCTACTATCTTTCCCATTGAGCTATTGCCCGTGCCTTTAACATTGGTGATGCTGATATTGCGTACCAAAGATTTCGGTGGTTGCTGGCCCTTCAGGTCAAAGTATTGCGACCAGGGTGCGATGTTAAATAGCACGCCGCCATTTTCCATTGTAATATCTTTTAAGCTGATGTTCTCGTATTGCTGCGGTGTATCAGGGCGCAGTTTTAATCTTAATACCGTTGGCCTGCGGGTAATGCAGCGTTCCACATTCACATCTCTTACTATAGTGGCTTCGCTGCCGCAGGTTACAATACCGCCGCCTGCTTCAAATACACAATCTAAAATATGAATGCGTTCTACCGGCGGGCTGTCTTTATCCTGTAATGCAAAGGGCCCCTTGGTGCCCTTCAAAGCAATACAATCATCCCCCACTGAAAAAAAACATTTGCTGATGGTGATATCCTGGCAGCAATCCACATCAATACCATCCGAGCTGGGTGCATGATCATCCGGTACTTTTCCATCCGGCGCAGTAAAACGGCAATTCTCTACGGTAAGGTTCTGGCATTTGTACAAATGCAGGTTCCAGAAGCCGGAGTTCTTATAATTAATGCCGCTGATGATCACATCCTTTGAATTCTGCAGTAAAGTAAGCCGTGGACGTGGTACACTGAGGTTGGTGGTTTTTTTATCAATGGAACGTTTTCCGTAAAATTCTTTCCAGAAAGGGGCACCATTACCATCCAGGGTACCGGCGCCGGTTATACGCAAATGATCTACCTTATCACCATTCAGCAAAGCCGCAGGCCAGGGTTCAAAATGGCCTTCCACCCGGGTCATAGCGGTGGGATAATCGGCAATATTGGTAGAGCCTTTCAGCACACCGCCTTCCTGTATCTCCAGGTTCACGCCGGGCTTTAGAAAAAGCGACCCGGTCAAAAATTCTCCTTTAGGCACTACAACAGTGCCGCCTTTTTTAGCGCACTCATCAATTACGGCCTGTATAGCTTTTGTATTGAGTGTGGTGCCATCGGCAACAGCGCCGTGTTCGGCAATATTGTATTTTTTATCTGCAATTGTTTTTGCTGCAGCTGTTGCCATGCAAAATGATAACAGCAATGCCATGGAGAAGATCCTTTTCATATAGAAGTAATGCCTTGTTAGGAGCAGGAACAAAACTACAGGTATTTACTATACAGCAGGGCCGGTTCAGGACAGCAAATGACGGTTGCAGCCCGCCGCCATAATTAAAAAAGGCAACCATGAAGAATCACGGTTGCCTGAATTTATGGGTATTTGCCTGAACACTTATTGTTGCATGCCTTCGGTGGCATTGTTGTCTCCGCCATTGCTCTTGCGTTTAAAGAGCGACGCATCCAGCTTACCAAAACGATAGGTAAAGTTGAGCTTGAACATCTGTGGGTCACGCAGGCGGCTGTATGTTTGCGTAAAATAATCGCTGTAAGAATACTGGGTGTTGATACGGGTTCTGAAGATATCTGTTACACTCAGTGACACCGAAGCGGCGTTATTTTTCAGGAAACTCTTTTTAACCGCCAGGTCCATACCCCATGATGGTTTGATATAACCCTGCGAAGAACTCTGGCTCTGCATCATTGGCGGACCGCCCATGGTGTTACCAGAGCTTACCGGTAAATTGGTTTTTGACTGGTAAGTGGTGGTAAACTGTATGGCATAATTAGAAGGTAATTTGAAATTACTGTTGAACTTGCCGAACAGGCTCCACAATGCATCCTGCTGTGTAGTGGTAACATTGCTGGTATTCACTTTTGAATTATATACATTCAGGTTGGTGCTGATATCCCACCATTTGGTAAGATTATTCATCACGGTTGCCTCTGCACCGGCTGCATAGCTGGAGTTGGCATTGATATAAGTGTTGATCAGTTCTGTATTACCGCTTACCGCATCTGTTTCCTGCGACAGGTAACGGGTAATGAGGTTATCGGTATGTTTATAATACAGCGAACCTAAGAAAGTACTGTTCTTCTGGAATGTTTTTAAATAAGACAGTTCCAGCGACTGTGTGAACTCGGGCACCAGGTTAGGGTTACCTCGGGTAATATTCAGTTTATCCGTATAATCTGTAAAAGGTATCAGCTGAAAAAAGTTGGGCCTGTTGATACGGCGGCTGTAACTCAACTGCAGCTCCTGCCGGTTGTTCAGCTTCTGGCTTAAGAATACAGAAGGGAATAAACTTACCGGGTAGCTGTTCTTAAAAGTTTCGCCACTGCTGGTCAACGTACCGGTGTAATTTGAACTTTCTGCACGCAATCCCAGTTTATAACTGAAATCTTTGATGCTGTTGCTGTAAGTAGCATAAGCAGCATACACATTATCGGTATTCTTATAATTGCTGGTGGCAGAAGGTATCAGCAGGTATTGCTGTGCACTGTCATTGTACAGGTAATTATCATTTACATTCACCCTGCTGCGGATGGCTGCACGCACACCGGCTTCCAGTTTAGCAGTTTTGCTCAAAGGCAAAGTATAATCCGATTGAATCGTAAAATTCTTATCACTGCCATTACCCAACGCAGTCTGCAGTTCAGTACCACTTACAGCGCCTGTATTGGTGAAGTAATTGGTGCTGTATAAAGAGTTATTATTGTTCTTTCCACCAAAATAATTAGCGTCTACAGTAAGTTCTTCGCCCTGTTTAGGAAAAATATGTTTAAAACCGAAAGATAAACCCTGCCCGTTGAATTCCCGGGTACCAGTGCTTAAGCGCTGGCTTAAAGAACTTATTTTACCGCTGTTGTACAAACTGTCTGTTGAAATACCGATCAGTTCATAAGGATTGAACTCACCATGCACTTTCATAGCAGATAAAGAAAGCGTGGTTCTGTTGGTGGCAAAATAATCCAGCCCCACTTTTCCAAACAAAAAGCCACCGGTTGTTTTATTGTAATTTTCCTGGTTAGTAACGGTTTGCGGCGTTGTAAGCTGGCTCACCCTGTCGGTAGTACCGGTAGTGCGGGCCTTGTTCTGGTTACCGTTAACGGATACACTAAAATTGATCTTGTTCTGGCGCACATTAAAATCGGCGCCGCCATTCAAAGCCCCTCTCTTATCCACTCCCGCACGCAGGTTACCATTATACCCGGTTTTTTTATTCTTCTTTAAAACGATATTTAAAATACCGGCACCGCCACCCGAAGCATCATACTTGGCCGAGGGATTGGTGATCACTTCCACGCTTTCAATGGCATCTGCCGGTATCTGGTCTAAAGAAAGCGTGGTGGGCCTTCCGTCTACCAGCAACTGCGGGGCACTGTTACGCAAAGTAACATTACCATCTATATCCACATTAACGGAAGGCACATTACGCATTACATCAACACCCGTACCACCTGCGCTCATAATATTCTTTTCTACATTAAATATTTTTTTATCGGCATTTAATTTTATCAATGGCGCCGATGAAGACACTACGGTAATACCCTGCAACTCTTTTGAATCGGCTGTTAATTTGATATTGCCCAGGTCTTTATCTGTTGAAGGCGGCGCCATGCTGCCATCTGTATTCCTGCTGAAGAAACTGATCTGCGATTCGTAGGCTTTATATCCCACGCTGCTGATCTTGATCACGTACCTGCCTTTCAGTGGCACATCTTCAAAACTAAAATCGCCATTGGCCTGTGTAAGGGCCGATTTATATAAAAGCTGTTTTGATTTTTTGGTAACGGTATCCATTTTGTTTTCCATCAGCAGTACCGAAGCCTGTGCCAATGGCTTACCATCATTGTCGGTTAATTTACCATAAATATGAGCGCTCATGTTGCCCATATTGCCTCCCGGTTTCATACCTGCCGGAGGCGTTGGCATTTGTGCAAATACCGGTGCAAAGCCCACCACAATTGCAGTCAGTAATAATAATTTTTTCATTTTGCTATTTTTATGTGTTCAGTTTTTAATTGCGGTGTAAAACTAACACGGCAGGCGGGGGTGATTTTTGTAAAAGAGATAAGAAGCGGAAATGTTGCGACAAAATGCCGCTATCGTTACAGGTCAACTATAAAGGAAGAGACGAAAAGGATCATTTTGCTGTTAAGGCAGCAATGGCATCGCGGTAGTGATCGCTTACAGGAAGTTCGGTAGTATCGATGAATACGCTTGTTTTGCGTACCGAAGTAATAAAGGCAATAGCAACAATATAGGATTTGTGAATGCGGATGAATTGCCTGGCGGGCAATTGTTCTTCAATGGTCTTCATAGGCATGCGGGTAACCACGGGCTTGGAAGAACTTTTTAAATGTATCTTGATGTAATCCTTCAATCCTTCTATGTACACAATGTCTGCAATGGTGATCTTTACAAGACTGTATTCCACGTTCACAAAAAAATATTCGGCAGGCGCCACATTTTCATTTTCTGTAGCAGCGCTTTTAAGCTCAAACAATTCTTTTGCTTTGTAACAGGCTTTTATAAAACGATCCAGCGCCACGGGTTTTACCAGGTAATCCACCACCGATAAATTAAAACCCTCCAGTGCATATTTTTCGTAGGCGGTTATCAGTATGAACATGGGCTTTACCGTCATGCTCTGTATCAGCTGCAGACCGGTAAGGCCGGGCATCTGTATATCTAAAAAAACAAGATCAACGGGTTGCTGTTCCATTACCTGCAATGCTTCCATCGCATTATCGCAGGCGGCCACCAGTTGCAGAAAAGGTACTTTGCTGATATTATCCTGCAATAATTCCAGCGCCAGCGGCTCATCATCTATGGCAATACAGCGTATCATCAGGTCAACTCAATTTGAAGTGATACATTAAAGGTACCATTATCCCCGTTGATGTTCAGCACATGCTTATCGTGGTACAGCAATTCCAAACGGCGCTGCACATTGGCCAAGCCAATACCGCTGGCCGAATCTTTTATTTCGGAAGAAGCGGCATCGTATTTATTTTTTACGGTAAAGTTCAACCGGTTGTTCAAAGCCTGCAGGCTGATATCGATCTGCGGCTGTTCTATCATGCCCGTGCCGTGCTTAAAAGCATTTTCCACGAAAGGGATCAGCAGCATGGGCTCAATTTCGTATTGTTTATCAGCAGGCGATATACTAACGTTCACGGTTAACTTCTTTCCAAAACGTTGTTGCTGCAGGTCGATATAACTTTGCAGGTACTCTGTTTCTTTTTCCAGCGACACTTTTTGTTCGCCTGTTTCGTACAGCATATAGCGCATTAAGGAAGATAATTTGATGAGTGAAGGCTCCAGCAGTTCGGATTGTTTACGTGCCAGCGCCACCATATTGTTCAGCACATTGAACATAAAATGCGGGCTTACCTGCGAACGCAGTAAGGCCAGCTCTGTTTTAAGATTCTCATTCTGCCGCTCCTTGTAAAGATTATCTGCTCTTATCCTGTCCTTAATAGTTTTATAGGCAATACTGCAGGCCAGTATAAAAAGAAATACAAAGGTTGAAAAAGGCAGGTGCATGCGGTAAGTAAATACCCTGCCCGGGAACTGGTATGTTTTTACCACAAAGAAGGACACCCCGGAAAAAATGGCAAAGCAGGCCAATACCGACAGCAGGTACAGCAAATATTTTTTACGGTAGAACAACTGCACCACCAGTATGGCGGCATTCAGGTAAAAAAAGCCAATCAGCAGCAGGTCGGTGGCACGGGCCGTAAAAAAATTAGCGGTGGCGCTGGCGGTTTGTTCCGTATGCTTATGTTCGTTGGGATCGTAAGAGGGGCGCAAAAGGTATGGCAATGAAAAAAGGAGCACCCATGCAGCAATATGCAGCAGCACCACCAGCCATTTCCTTGATCTTTTCATGCGGCTAAATTAGGCATTGCAGCAAACAATACACAAAATTGGCAGGTGAATGCGACGTAATGCCGTATTGCTGAGACGAAACAGCTTTTAATGAACACAAAAAAGAGGCGGCTTAAAGGCCACCTCTTATCATCAGTCTTTCATTTTTTTTATTTCAGGTCAAAACGATCCAGGTTCATCACCTTGGTCCAGGCAGCTGCAAAGTCTTTTACAAACTGTTGTTGCGCATCCGAGCTGGCGTATACTTCTGCGAGTGCACGCAATTCGGAATTAGAGCCAAACACCAGGTCCACACGGGTGGCAGTGCCTTTAACAGCGCCTGTTTTACGGTCGCGGCCTTCAAACACATCTTTAGCATCGCTTACAGCGGTCCATTTGGTATTGGCATCCAGCAGGCTCACTAAAAAGTCGTTGGTCAATGTGCCCGGGCGCTTGGTGAATACACCGTTCTGCGATTGATCGGCATTGGTACCCAGTGCACGCATACCCGCTACCAGCACCGTTAATTCAGGAGCTGTTAAGGTGAGCAATTGAGCTTTATCCAGCAACATTTCTTCGGTGGATACAGCGTACTTCGTTTTTACAAAATTGCGGAAGCCATCAGCCTTAGGTTCCAGCACTGCAAAAGATTCCACATCGGTCTGTTCCTGCGAAGCATCGGTGCGGCCGGGTGCAAATGCCACCTGTACCGGGCTGCCTGCAGCTTTTGCTGCCTGCTCTACTGCGGCTGTACCGCCCAATACGATCAAATCTGCTAGAGAAACCAGCTTGCCACCCGACTGTGCAGCGTTGAATTCTTTCTGGATATCGGTAAGTACCGAAAGTGCTTTGGCCAGTTGTGTAGGATTATTCACCTTCCAGTCTTTTTGCGGAGCCAGGCGAATGCGGGCGCCATTGGCACCGCCACGCTTATCCGAACCACGGAAAGTGGCTGCAGATGCCCATGCAGTAGATACGAGTTCAGAAACAGTTAAGCCCGAACCCAGCAATTTGCTTTTGAGCGCAGCAATATCTTTATCATCGATCAATGGATGTGTAACGGCCGGTACAGGATCCTGCCATATCAGTTCTTCTGTTGGTACTTCCTTACCCAGGTAGCGTACACGGGGGCCCATATCACGGTGCGTCAGTTTGAACCAGGCACGTGCAAAAGCATCTGCAAACTGGTCAGGATTTTCTAAAAAGCGGCGGGATATTTTTTCGTAATCGGGGTCCATCCTTAATGCCAGGTCGGTAGTAAGCATAAACGGAGCATGGCGTTTTGCAGGGTCATGTGCATCGAGCATCAGTCCTTCGCCGCCGCCATTCGCCGGCTTCCACTGGTGAGCGCCGGCCGGGCTTTTAGATAACTCCCACTCGTACCCGAAAAGGTTCTCAAAAAAGTTATTGCTCCATTTGGTAGGGGTGGTGGTCCAGGCGCCTTCCAGGCCGCTGGTAATGGTATGCAAGCCACTACCGGTTTCATAGCTGTTGGCCCAGCCCAGTCCCATTTCTTCAATACCGGCAGCAGCCGGTTCTTTAGCAACATATTTGCCCGGGTCGGCAGCGCCATGTGTTTTACCAAAGCTGTGCCCGCCGGCTATCAATGCCACGGTTTCTTCATCATTCATGGCCATACGGCCAAAAGTTTCGCGGATATCTTTTGCAGCCGCAACAGGGTCCGGCTTACCGTTAGGTCCTTCCGGGTTTACATATATCAACCCCATCTGCACAGCAGCCAGTGGGTTTTCCAGTTCACGGTCGCCGGTGTAGCGGTTATCGCCCAGCCATTCTTTTTCCGAACCCCAGTATACATCTTCCTGTGGTTCCCACACATCTTCGCGGCCCCCGCCAAAACCAAAGGTTTTAAAACCCATCGATTCCAGTGCACAGTTACCCGTTAGTATCATCAGGTCGGCCCAGGATAATTTTCTGCCGTATTTCTGTTTGATAGGCCATAATAATAAACGTGCTTTATCCAGGTTGGCATTATCAGGCCAGCTGTTCAATGGTGCAAAGCGCTGCATACCGGCGCCACCACCACCACGGCCATCCTGGATGCGGTAAGTGCCCGCACTGTGCCAAGCCATACGGATAAAGAAAGGCCCATAGTGCCCGTAATCAGCCGGCCACCAATCCTGCGAATCGGTCATCAGGTCAAAAAGATCTTTCTTCACTGCATCCAGGTCCAGCGATTTGAATTCTGTTGCATAATCAAATCCTTTATCCATTGGGTTGGATAAAGTAGAATGCTGGCGGAGAATATTCAGTTTTAACTGGTTGGGCCACCAGTCGCGGTTCCTGCTGCCATTGCCTGCCGATTGTTTGAAAGCGCCGCCATGAAAGGGGCATTTGCTTTCGCCATTACCATTTTGTGCTGTAGGGAGATTGTTATCCATATTGCAATTGTTTTTGTTTTATTATGTTGTGAGGGCGAATTTATAAACCAAATGCGCAATAGTATTATCTATTTAAATGATAAAGCTATAGTTTTTATCTATATGATAATAGAACTCATTATGGTCGCATGGTTGGTGCGGACACCAACCATGGAAGGAGTTTTTATCTACATGATGGCCGGGCCGTTCACAAGGCCGTGTTGTGGTCGGTGTCCCCACCGGCCATGTCCGCAATTGCTGCTATGGTTGATGTCCCAACCAACCATATCCCCTGTATCGGGCGCTATGGTTATATTTGCGCCGCAGCCAATTCATTTCAAAACAGCTGCCGTTTATTTTGAAGCAGTATAAAAATATCATTTTCGACCTGGGCAATGTGTTGCTGGATATTGATTACAATAAAACCGTGGCCGCATTTGAAGACCTGGGCTTTGCAAATTTTAAAAGTAACTATACACCGCTTAAAATGGATGTGGTTTTTGAACAGCTGGAAACCGGGCAGATAACCGGGGAGGAATTCTGCAGCCGTATCAAAGCCATCAGCAAAACACCGCTTACCGATCAGCAGATCACCGATGCCTGGAATGCACTGTTCTTAAGTTTCCGCCTGCCAAGCCTTGCCTATTTAGAGCAACTGGCCGGGCAATACCAGTTATACCTGTTCAGCAATACCAACAGCATTCACTATACCGCTTTTGAAAGCATGTTCATAAAAGATACGGGCAAAAAAAGCCTGGATGATTATTTTACCAAAGCGTATTATTCGCATTTGATCGGCCACCGAAAGCCCGAGGTGGCGGCATACAACTATGTAGTGCAGGATGCAGGGATAAAAGCGGAAGAGACCTTGTTTATTGACGACCTGCCCAATAATATTGAAGGTGCAAGGTTGGCAGGCTTAGGGGCACACCTGTTGCTCCCCCACGAAAGAATTGAAAACCTGGGACTTGCCTGATCATTTAACTTCTTCAAACTCAATATAATCATCGCTTTTAGGCTTGGGCGATGATGGCCTGTTGGCCGATGTATATTGATTGGCCTGTTGCTGGCGGCCGGCCTGCTCGTTCATGTGCTGCTGCATTTCGTTCACCTTCTGCTTTACCTGTTTGGTGGTGTGGTAAATGGGCACCAGGAAATCGAAAATGAATTTGTACAACAGGTAGAACAAAATCAGTTCAACTATTACTTTCATAACACAAAGTTATTGAACCCGCCCATTCGGGGCTGTTAAATTTTTTAAAGGCGGCCCGGCTTTACAGGTGGTGCCCCGGCCTTACCAGTGATCATAATAGATATCCTTTGGCAATTCAAGTAGTATTACCTATCTTTGTACCGGACAATGACGCAAATGAAGGGAACGGAGACCGTTCCCTTCTTCTTTTACCATGACAGCGGATACTCAGATACAAACTATAGAAAGGCTTATTGAACCTTTGCTGGTGGATGATATTTTTTTAGTGTCTATCAAAATAAAACCCACCAATAATTTTAAGATATACCTGGATGCAGACGGCGGATTGGGCATTGAAAAATGTATCAAGATCAACCGGGCACTGTATAAAGCCATGGAAGAAACGGGCATGTACCCCGATGGTGATTTTTCGCTGGAGGTATCCAGCCCGGGCATAGACGAACCTTTGAAATTGCTGCGCCAGTATAAAAAGAATATCGGCAGAAGCGTGGAAGTGGTAACCAACGACGAGGTAAAAAAAGAAGGATTGCTGAAGGAAGTAACGGATGATACCATTACAATTGAGTACACCGAAGGCAAAGGAAAAAAAGCGGTGGTGCAGCAACTCAGCATCCCTTTTGCAAGTATAAAACAAACTAAAGTTCTTATAAAATTCTAATTACAATAACAAAACCCCATACCGGCTGGGATATAAAAGTGCGCCGGCGAGGATTATGGCAAGTATTAACTTAATCGACTCATTTCAGGAGTTTAAAGATGCAGAAAACATTGATCGTCCAACGTTGATGAAAGTAATGGAAGATGTGTTTAAAACACTGATACGAAAAAAGTATGGCAGTGATGAGTGTTTTGATGTTATCGTAAATGACCAGAAAGGTGATTTGGAAATTTTCCGTCGCCGTACCATCGTGGATGACGACGATCTGTATAATACCCTTACCGAGATTGAATATAAAGACGCTATTAAAATAGAGCCGGATTACCAGGTGGGTGAAGAGCTGTACGAGGAAGTGGACATTCAGAAAGAGTTTGGCCGCCGTGCAATTTTAGCCGGCAAGCAAACCCTGGCAGCCCGTATCAACGATTTAAAGAAGAACATACTGGTTAAAAAATACGAAGACCGTGTGGGTGATATCGTGAGCGGCGAGGTATACCAGGTATGGAAAAAAGAAGTGCTGTTACTGGATGAGGAAGGCAATGAAATGCTACTGCCCAAATCGGAACAGATACCAAGCGATTACTTTAAAAAAGGCGAGACCGTAAGAGGGGTGGTAAAAAAAGTGGAGCTGAAGAATAACCAGGCGGTGATCATCATTTCAAGAACCAGTCCTTCCTTCCTGGAAAAATTACTGGAAATAGAAGTACCGGAAATATTTGATGGCTTGATCGTAGTGAAGAAGATTGTACGTGACCCGGGAGAAAGGGCGAAAGTGGCCGTAGAAAGTTACGACGACAGGATCGATCCGGTGGGCGCCTGTGTGGGTATGAAAGGTAGCCGTATACATGGTATTGTAAGGGAATTGAAAAACGAGAATATTGACGTTATTAACTGGACCGCCAACACGCAGTTGTTGATACAGCGTTCGTTAACGCCGGCCAAAATAACCAATATGGATGTGGATATGGAAGGCAAACACGCCAATGTGTACTTAAAACCCGACCAGGTATCCCTGGCCATTGGCCGCAGGGGCGTAAATATTAAACTGGCCTGCGAACTGACCGGTTTTGAAATAGATGTATTCCGCGATAACGAGGGCGAAGAAGAAGAATTTGATATTGACCTGGATGAATTTACCGATGAGATTGAACCATGGGTAATTGAAGCCTTGAAAAAAGTGGGATGCGATACCGGCCGTGCAGTGCTGGCCCTTAGCCCCGAAGAACTGGAAAGAAGGACCGACCTGGAAAAAGTAACTATTGAAGAAGTAAGAAGGATATTAAAAGAAGAATTCAGTAAAGAATAATTAGTTGATGGTTCATAGTTGGTAGTTCATAGTGAAATTATTTTAACGGTATGTTTAAATAAAAAGCATACTGTTGTTATCCATGAACTATATGCCATGAACCATGAACAAATGAACTAAAAAGTAGCATAAAACAAACGAATGTCAGAAGTAAATACACCAAGGTTGATGGCTGCGGCCAAAGAATTTAACATAGGTACGTCTACCCTGGTAGATTTTCTTGTGTCCAAAGGATTCAGCAGCGATGAACTGAAACCCACTTCCAAACTATCGGAATCTATGTACCGTGTGTTGCAGTCGGAGTTTCAGCAGGATAAAGCAGCCAAACAAAAAGCAGAACAGGTAGAATTATCAAAAGGATCTTCGGAACTGAAAAAGAAAAAAGACGAAGAAGATCTGTCTATAAAAAAGAAGGAAGCGGCAAAAGCCAAAGAGGAAAAACCCGCTGAACCTGTAAAACCGGCGGAACCGGAAGTGGTGGTGGCAGAGAAAAAAGAAGAGCCTGCAAAAACAGAAGTAACCAAGATAGATGCACCGGAAATAGAAGCGCCCAAGGTACTGGACAAGATAGACCTGGATGCCATCGACTCTTCAACAAGGCCTAAAAAAGCAGCCGCCAAGAAAAAAGAAGCAGAAGCACCGGCCGAGGAACCCAAACCCGCCGAAGTTAAAAAAGGAAAGAAACCTGCTGCAGAAGTGGAAAAGGAATTACCACCGGTAACTCCGCCTACTACTCCACCGGTTGTTGAGGCGCCGGAAGAAAACCTGCCTCCTGTAATTGAAAATATACAGGCCGATAAACTCACGGGTCCAAAGATCCTGGGTAAAATTCAACTGCCTGTTGATAATGATACCAGGCCCAAGAGAGATACGGATGATAAGCGCAAGCGCAAACGCATCCCGATCGAGAAAAAAGGCGGTCAACCCCAACAGGGTGGCGGCCACCATGGCAACAACCAGCAAGGTGGTGGACAACAACGTCCGCACCACGGTGGTGGCCAGCAGGGCCAGGGTAATAACCAGGGCAACTTCCAGAACAGGAGGCCGCAGCAAGGCGGTGGCCATGGTAATAACCAGCAGGGTGGCGGAAGATTCAACCGCGGAAATGCAGGCGCATCGCAGGGTGGCCGCAGGGAAGAAAAAGTAATTGACGCAAAAGAAATACAGGATAAACTGAGAGAGACCCAGGCTAAACTGGCCGGGGCAGGTGGCAGAGGCAAGAGCCTGAAAGCGAAATACCGTAAAGCAAAAAGGGATGAACAGGCCGAACAAAGCGGCGGTGCAGAAGAAAGCAACAAGCTGCAGGTAACCGAATTTATTTCGGTGAGCGAACTGGCCAACTTAATGGATGTGAGCTTTGCAGATGTTATCAGCAAATGTATGAGCCTGGGCATCATGGTGTCTATCAACCAGCGCCTGGAGGCCGACGTTATTGAACTGGTGGCCAGCGAATTTGGATACGATGTGGAATTTATAGGTGTGGATGATGCAGCAGAACTGGAAGCGGAAGAAGAAGAAGACAATGAAGAAGACCTGCAGCCAAGGGCGCCTATTGTTACCATCATGGGTCACGTAGATCATGGTAAAACATCGCTGCTCGATTATATCCGCAATACCAATGTAATTGCCGGTGAGGCCGGTGGTATCACCCAGCATATTGGTGCTTACGAGGTAACATTGCCTAATGGCCGTGCCATTACCTTCCTTGATACACCGGGTCACGAAGCGTTTACCGCTATGAGGGCCCGTGGTGCTAAAGTTACCGATATTGCTGTAATTGTGGTGGCTGCCGATGATGCGGTGATGCCGCAAACCAAGGAAGCCATTTCGCATGCGCAGGCTGCCAATGTACCGATGATATTTGCCATCAACAAAGTAGATAAGGACGGTGCCAATCCCGAAAAGATAAAGGAACAGCTGGCCTCTATGAATATACTGGTGGAAAGCTGGGGTGGTAAATACCAAAGCCAGGAGATCAGTGCAAGAAAAGGCCTGAACATTGACCTGTTGCTGGAAAAAATATTACTGGAAACAGATATACTGGAACTGAAGGCCAATCCTGAAAAAGGCGCCAACGGAACCGTGATAGAAGCATCGCTGGATAAGGGCCGCGGTTATGTAGCCACTATACTGGTACAGAACGGAACCCTGCACCAGGGCGATATGATCGTGTCGGGCCAGAACTTTGGTAAAGTAAAAGCCATGTACAACGAGCGTAACCAGCGCATAGATGTAGCGCCACCCTCCACACCGGTATTGATACTGGGCTTGAACGGTGCGCCGCAGGCGGGTGAAACCTTTAAAGTATTTGCCGATGAAGCCGATGCAAGGGAAACAGCCTACAAACGTGGCCAGATATTACGTGAACAGGGTATGCGTGCCAAGAAGCATATTACGCTGGATGAGATCGGTCGCCGTTTGGCACTGGGCAACTTTAAAGAACTGAACGTGATCATCAAGGGTGATGTGGACGGTTCGGTGGAAGCATTGAGCGACAGCTTACAGAAATTAAGTACCGAAGAGATTGTAGTACGTGTGATACATAAAGCCGTGGGTGCCATCAGCGAAAGCGATGTTACACTGGCCAACGCATCCGATGCCATCATTATTGGTTTTAACGTACGTCCATCTATACAGGCAGCACGCCTGGCCGAGAACGAAGCGATACAGATCAAGCTGTACTCCATCATTTACAACGCCATCGAAGAGATCAAAAGTGCGATGGAAGGTATGCTGGAACCTACGGTGGAAGAAAAGATACTGGCCAACGTGGAGATCAGGGAAACCTACCGTTTCGACAAAGCAACCGTTGCCGGCTGTTTTGTATTGGATGGTAAAATTGCCCGTAACAACCGCATCCGCCTGGTAAGGGATGGTATTGTGATCTTTACCGGCGAACTGCAGAGCCTGAAACGCTTCCGCGATGATGCCAAAGAAGTTACCAGCAGCATGGAGTGCGGTTTAACCATTAAAAATTATAACGATATTAAAGTAGGCGATATAGTAGAAGCCTTTGAAGAAGTGGAAGTGAAGAGAACGCTGTAATAATAAGCCTCAGGGGGAATAGCCACAAGGGATACATATTTCCTTGCAGCTGCTCCCCTTGCCGCTTGTAGCTTGCAGCTCTTCCCCTTGCAGCTTCCTGAAACATTTGTTAAATAATATTTTAAAGGAGCCCGTTCTTAAAAGGCTCCTTACTTTTGAATATAACTCACCAGGATGAAAAAAAATTACTTACTCAACCTTATTGCAATGCTGATTGTTGGCACGGCCATGGCCCAGCCACCGGTGGCAACGCAAACCAAAAAGGTAATAGCCGATAAGATCATTGCTGTTGTTGGAGATAAGATCGTTTTAAAAAGCGATATCGAGAACAGCCTGGCCGATATGCAGCGCCAGGGCGTGGAAATACCCGAAAATGCCGCCTGCCTTACGCTGGAACAGGCCATGGGTATTAAAGCACTGGTATTACAGGCCGAAAAAGACTCTCTGCCCGTTACGGATGAAGATATTGAAACTGATATCGACAACCGTATCCGCAATTACATCAACCAGTTTGGTTCTACATCCGAGCTGGAGCGTATTGCAGGCAAATCGGTGTACCAGTTAAAAGAAGATTTTAAAGAAGGCATCCGCGATCAGAAATTATCGCAGGCCATGCGTAATAAAGTGGTGCAGGATATCCGCATCACGCCTAAAGAAGTGCAGGAATACTTCAACAAAATACCTACCGACAGTTTGTTCTTATACGAAAGTGAAGTGGAGATAGGCCAGATCGTTATCTTTCCCAAAGCCAGCCGCGATGCGGAAGAATATGCTTTTCAACAGTTGAAAGAATACAAGGACCTGATAGAAAGTGGTAAAAAAGATTTTTGTACCATCGCCAATAATTACACCGAAGACCCGGGCAGTAAAGACAAATGCGGCCAGTACGAGATCAACCGCAGCCAGAAGAACCTGGACCCCACCTGGTTATCCAAAGCATTTTCATTAAAAGAAGGACAGATATCCACCCCGTTCAAAACAAAATTCGGGTATCATATTTTGCAAATGGTGAGCCGCTCCGGCGACGATGCTATTGTAAGGCATATACTTAAAGTACCACAGGTAACCAAGATCGAGATCAAAGAAACCCAGGAAAGACTGGATTCTGTACGGTCTAAATTAATTGCGGGCACTATGTCGTTTGGCGAGGCAGTATCTAAATACAGTAATGATGATGCCAGCAAGTTTACTGCGGGTATGCTGCAGGGAAGGGATGGTAGTTTTTTAACCATCGACCAGCTGGATAAGGATATGGTGGTAATGCTGAAAGACCTGAAAGTGGGCCAGTACTCACAACCTGTTGAGTACACCGACGAAACCGGTAAAAAAGGCGTGCGTATCGTTTATCTTAAAACCAAAACAGAGCCGCACCGCGAAAACATGAAGGATGATTATAACAGGATATCTCAAAGGGCGCTGGAAGAAAAAAGAAACGATGCACTGGATGCCTGGTTCATTAAAAAGATCCCTACTTATTTTATAATGGTAGACGATGAATTTAAAAGTTGCCCCGAAATGCAGAAATGGGTGGCTGGTTCCAACACCGCTTCAAATAAATAAATAACCGCATTCAATTATACAGGCGTTCCCGCATTAAGTTGCGGGAACGCTTTATTTTTGTGATAGTCTTTGCTGCGCAAAGAAGGGTTGGCCACGGATTACACGGATTTTCACTGATTTAAATGCATCTCATCCATGTATTTCCGTGTAATCCGTGGCTAAAAATGTGTTTGCCGCAGGCAAATACTAAAATAAAATTCAGTAACGCATCATCCGCGGCTCCGAAAAAATATTTCGGACAGTCGGGTAAAAATTAGTGTACATGATAGAAAAAAAACAATTATTCAATAAAGAAGAACGGGCCATACTGGTGGGGCTGGTATATAAAGAGCAGACGGAGATACAGGTAAACGAATACCTGGACGAGCTGGCATTTTTGTCCGAAACAGCCGGGGCCACTGCAGTAAAACGCTTTACCCAAAAGCTGCCCCACCCCGATAGCAAAACCTTTGTGGGCAAGGGCAAGCTGGAAGAGATCAAACAATTTATCGCATTAAAGGGCGATATCAACATCGTGATATTTGATGATGAACTTACCGGCTCGCAGATACAGAATATAGAAAAAGAACTGGGTGTAAAAACCATTGACCGCAGCGACCTGATACTGGATATATTTGCCGGCCGTGCCAAAACCGCCCAGGCCAAAACGCAGGTGGAGCTGGCACAGTACCAATACATATTACCCAGGCTAAAGGGTATGTGGAAGCACCTGGAACGCCAGGGGGGCGGTGTGGGTACCAGGGGCCCCGGCGAAACGGAGATAGAAACCGACCGTCGTATTGTAAAAGATAAGATAGGCTTATTACGTAAACGGCTGGCCGAAATAGACAAGCAATCTTTTACACAGCGAAAAGATCGTGGCGAATTTATCCGCGTAGCGCTGGTGGGCTATACCAACGTAGGTAAATCTACCTTAATGAACCTGCTGAGCAAAAGCGAAGTATTTGCCGAAAACAAACTGTTTGCCACGCTGGATACCACCACCCGCAAAGTAGTGTTTGAGCAAACGCCTTTTTTACTGAGCGATACCGTAGGTTTTATACGCAAGCTGCCGCACCACCTGGTAGAAAGTTTTAAAAGTACGCTGGATGAAGTACGCGAAGCCGATGTGCTGCTGCACGTGGTGGATATATCGCACCCGCAGTACGAGGAGCAGCTGAACGTGGTAAACCGTACCCTGGCCGAGCTGAAGGTGGAAGAAAAACCCACCATTACCATTTTTAATAAAATGGATAAATACGAGGCCGAAACCTTTGACCAGTGGCTGGAAGAAGACGTAAAAAAAGAAATACTGAACGACCTGAAGCAACGCTGGCAAACCGAAACCAAGGGCAACTGTGTATTTGTATCGGCCCTTGAGCGTACCAATATTGATAACCTGCGCCAAACCATTTTAAACGGCGTGCGGGATGCGTACCGGGTGCGGTATCCTTACAAAGTAGAATTCTTTTATTGAAATGAAGCCACGGATTACACGAATTTTCACTGATTAAAACGCATATCTATCTGTGTAAATCCGTGTAATCCGTGGCAAAACAATTGGCCTTCAGGCCAATCACTCACTGTGGATACAAACAAAAAATACACCTGGCACAAAATTGCCGACAGCATTGCCGAGATCGATTTTTCGGCCAGCGGCCTTGCCATGCTGCAGGTACCGGGCAAAACCATTTGCGTGGCCCGGCACAACGACCAGTTATTTGCCTGCACCCAAAAATGCCCCCATGCCGGCGGCATTATGGCCGATGGGTATATTGATGCCCTGGGCAATATTGTGTGCCCGCTGCACCGCTACAAATTCAGCCTGCAAAATGGCCGCAATACCAGTGGCGAGGGCTATTACCTTAAAACCTACCCGGTAGAAATAAGGGAAAATGGTGTTTTTGTAGGCCTGCCCGAAAATAACCTGTTTGGCTGGCTGAAATAGTTGCCAATATTTTTTTTACAAAACCTAAAATGCCTTACTTTTGCCGTCCCTAAAAAAGGGAAATTCCTCCTTAGCTCAGTTGGTTAGAGCATCTGACTGTTAATCAGAGGGTCGCTGGTTCAAGTCCAGCAGGGGGAGCGGAAAGGTCAACAGAGATGTTGGCCTTTTTTGTTTTAAATCTGAAGCCGAGTTGAACTTGTCGATCTGTCTTTTGTAGTCTTCGAGGTTGTAGTGGCCTTGCTTTGCTTTATTTTCTATTTGATAGGGTAACTTTAACTTGTCTCCTTTTACAAATAACCCTGTTATCTCACTATATTGTTTTCGATAACGTACTTTTTCATAAGCAATATAAAACTGGTCTTTTTTAATTATTTCAAAAATCGCAGGAATAATTGCTTTAAAATCGTTATCCGAAGAAAAAGTCAAGTCATCAAGAAAAGTTGTAAAAACCAGACCATTTTCTTTTGATAATACATTTAATTTATTGCTGGTTTCCTTAAAAACAAGATTTGCAATAACAGGTGAGGTGGAAGCACCCTGCGGAAGGGAGCCCTTAAAGGTAGTGAGTTGCGTAAGTATCCGGGCAACAGTATGTGAAAAACCATTGCTGCAAAACATAGTATTTACCTGGTGATGACTAATATTTGGAAAGAATTTTTTTAGATCAACAGAAAAAAAATACTGTTTGTTTAAATGCTCTTTAGCATTCTGTATATTATTTTTTCCTTTCACAGAACCGTACATATAACCTGGCAAAAAAATAGTATCAAGCAACAATCTAATACGGTTCTGCAATACTTTTAAACTATGGTCTGGAACTAGTAGATCTCTGTATTTTATATTTCCAAAATGATCCCGCTGAAAATCGCCAAATTTTGTTTTAGGCTGCTTAACGAAAGTATAATGACCAGACAGGTTTGAGATAATGCACCTAAGATCATTTTCGGGCACTTTCAGGAATGAATATAAATTAGGTAGACTTTTGATCATAAAAAAAACCAGGTTTTAGAACATGGCTTTGATGCTTTCCGAAATTAAACTTACCAGCAATTGAGGATTCAGTAACCTGGTCCATCTTTTTCTCCTGGAAGTTTTCATTTCCTTAGGACGATACTTTATCCTGATTGTTACTTCATCAAATGCAGCATGATCATCGTTTTTTAATTCTAGATAAAACTTTGATTGTACGTCTCTGATAATTCTGCGCCTTTTTTGGCTGCTTTTCATAATAAAATGATTGAAGTGTTTTTTGACAATATTGTCCCCGTACCAATATTGTTTACCCATACTTTGTGCTTTACAAAAAAACTTTACTACCTGGTTTTTTAAGTTTTCCGACCCCCGGACGGTTGATAGTGGAATGTGTAACTGAATACACTTTAATAACTGGGTGCAATTATCAGAAATCAAAGAGCTATCGAAAATTAATTCTAATTTGAGATATTAGCAATAGGGTAGCCTAATTGTGCGAATGGTGTGAATAATAACAATCAAAAAGCATTATAATAAATGAAAAGAAGAATTTTATCTAAATATTCTCTATGCACGCCTTATGGCCTGACTGAGTGTAAGACTATAAGGCGTGCTTCTGCCTTTGGCGGAAGCAACCGGAGCACATTTTTAAAACCACAAAGGCACAGAGAAAACATAGATGAATACTTACATAAATCGTGTACAGCATTGCGTAACAATATTTACCCAGCCCCGATGTCTGTTAATTTTACAATTTTGTTCAATCCGCCCCTTCACATTAGCCTAACACCCTACAATTAAAAACAAACACTATCTTTGCGGCAGTTTTGCTATTGAATACAAACTATTAATCAGCAACACAGCAACCTATACAACTTCAGTACAATGTAATTTTTAGATCAAATACCGATTAATGAGAGGCAGATGGCTGCCGCTTTAATTTTTCATTCTAAAAATTATATTATGTCTATATCAAAAAAATACGGAAGGACATTTCATTACCCCTTTTCTCCGGGTACCAGCAGCGACGACAGGATCAATTACGATTATTGGCAGCACATCAGTGCCCTGCAAACCGTACTGCATACCGAAAAGCTGGATGGCGAAAATAACTGCCTCAGCAGGCACGGTGTGTTTGCAAGGTCGCATGCGGCACCTACCACTTCGCCCTGGACAAGACAGCTAAGGGAAAGATGGGCCCTTTTAAAAAACGACCTGGGAGATTACGAGATCTTTGGCGAAAACCTGTATGCCATTCACTCTATACAATACCCGCTTATCAACGAACACTATTATGTGTTTGCCATAAGGGAGCTGGATAAATGGCTATCGTGGGATGAAACAATATTTATCGCTGCTATGTTCGACCTGCCAACAGTGCCTGTAATAGAAAAAGCAACAGATCTAACGGATCAGAAAAATTTCGAAAGCAAGCTATTGTCGCTGGTAAAAGAAGAAAGCGTGTTCGGATCGATAGATGTACAAACAGGCAAGGCCTGCAGCAGGGAGGGTATTGTTACCCGCAACCTGCAGCAGTACAGCGTGGATGACTTTGAAAAAAATGTGTTTAAATATGTACGTAGGGGACATGTAAAAACAGACGAACACTGGACGAGGAACTGGAAGCGGGCACCATTAAAATTTGAGAGCGATGTGGACACTGGTAAAAGATAAAAACTGGGAGCAATTAAAAAAACTAAGCTGGGTAAACGATATGTACGGTGTGCCGCAAAGCCCCGTGTACCATGCCGAAGGTGATGTGGCCATACATACACAAATGGTGTTGGCTGCGCTGCAAAATATGGAAGAATACGCAGCACTGGATGCACAGCAGCAGGAGATAGTATGGGCAGCAGCGCTGATGCATGATATTGAAAAGCGATCCACCACTGTTACGGATGAAGCTGGTAACATCGTATCGCCGGGGCATGCCAAAAAAGGAGCAGCCACCACCCGGCAGATACTGTACAGGGATTTTGATACACCTTTTGCTATAAGAGAGCAGGTGGTGGCGCTGGTGCGCTATCATGGCCTGCCCCTATGGCTGTTTGAAAAAACCGACCCGGTAAAGGCATTGCTGAAGGCAAGCCTGGAAGTGAATATTAGTTTGCTTGCAATGCTTGCAAAAGCAGATGTGCTGGGAAGGATATGTGCAGATGGTGATGAGCTGCTGTATAAGATTGGCCTGTTTAAAGAACTGGCGCAGGAAAACGATTGCTGGGATAAACCCAAACAGTTTGCCAGCAATGTTTCAAAATTCCAGTACTTCCGGAAAGAGGGCAGGCACCCGGATATGGAAAGCTTTGACGATACCACTACCGAAGTGATCATCATGTCGGGCATTGCGGGCAGCGGTAAGGATCATTACCTTAAAAAGCATCATCCCACACTGCCGGTAATATCGCTGGATGACCTGCGGCGCAAGGCAAAGATCGGTTATGGCGACACGAAAGGCAATGGCCGTGTGATACAGGCCGCTAAAGAACAGGCAAAGGATTACCTGCGCAGGCGCATACCCTTTGCATGGAATGCCACCAATATTACCCTGCAGATGCGGGAACAACTGGCAGACCTTATAGAGCCGTACAAAGCAAGGATAACCATTGTGTATACTGAAACCAACTATGCAAAACTTGCTGCACAAAATAAAGGCAGGGAGTTTATGATACCGCAGCATGCGGTGGAAAAGATGATCGACAAACTGGAAGTGCCCAAACTATGGGAAGCAATGGAAGTAAAGTATGTGATACATTAAACAAAGGCACCGCAATGTTGCGGTGCCTTTTAATTTCTTTGCCGAAGTACAACAAACGGCACATTACATGGTCAGACCGGGGGGTCAGACCATGTAATGCGATGCTGCCACAGGCGGAAGCAGCCATACCTGCACTAATAAAACAACATAGGCACATACCCACACACACGCCTACCCCATTTAATAAGACATAGCTAAGGGCAGCCAACAGTCTTTAACGGCTTCCACCGAAGTAAGTACGGGGATGGTACGGGGATGGTACGGGGATGCTACGGGGTTACTACGGAGTTGCTATAGAGTTGCTATAGAGTTGCTACGGGTATGCTACGGGGTTACTATAGAGTTGCTACGGAGATGGTATAAGGATGCTACTGAGTTGGTACCGGTATGTTGCACCGTTGATATAAAGATGCCCCCGGCTTGTAACCTGGTGCGCCGGCTTTTGGGCCGTGGCTGCGGAGTTTTTAACCCCGGCGCTAATGGTTGTACACTAATCCCGGCGAGGTGCTGCCCTAAGCACCGCCAGGTTACAAGGTGGGGAGGGGGCCAGGATAAGGGTGTTAGACATACACGAAAGGTTAATTGATAATGAATAATTGATAATGATTAAAGGTTTTAGAGGATAGTAACGTAAGCTTTGTGCACCCCCGTGCCCTGGTGCCTTTGTGGTTACTCTACCTCAAAGCGCTGCTGGGCCGATTTGGTGATGATGATCTTACCATCCCCGTAAGTAATATCAATAGTGTGGCCGGCCTTAAAGCCACTATCGTGCAGCCACTTGCCGCAAAGCTGTATGATGGGGAAAAAGGTACAGGGCCTGTGTTGCCTATCGAAGGCTTTGTTGCATACGGTCATCCGTCGTGTTTTTGAAGGGGTAAGCATAAGTAGGTGTTTATGCAGCAAAGCACCGGCACCCTGCCGATGTATGCTACTGGTATACCCTGTATTTAACGGGCTGGTATCTGGTAATTTACAGGTATATTGCCGTGGATATTTTGTATTTTGCTATTTGTAAAAAATTATAATTTTCTATGACCCACGATAACGCCACCACCAGCCGTACCATACACGAAGGCCGCAACATAAAACGCTTTAGAGAAATGCTGGGCATAAAGCAGGATGCACTTGCCATAGAACTGGGCGACGACTGGAACCAGCAAAAAATATCCCTACTGGAGCAAAAGCAAACCATAGATGCACCGCTTCTGAAGCAAATATCTGCCGCATTAAAAATACCGGTGGAGGCGATACAGAATTTTGATGAGGAACAGGCTATAAATGTTATCTCCAACACGATTAACAATAATGATAACGCTACAATGACAAATCCGTCGGTGTTTAATTATCAACCTTCATTCAACCCTATTGATAAGATGATTGAATTGTATGAACGTATGTTGCAATCACAGAGGGAAATGATAGAGAAGTTGGAGAGGTTGATTGAGGGGAAATAGGATTTGGGTGTGTCTTTACAGATTGGATACCTAAAGTGAATAAATTAAAAAATTGTTTGTTGTTTTTAAATAGCACATTATAGCGTAAATATACTTGTTGGCAGCAATAAACCTAGACTGTGAGCAAATATCACACATTATTAAATATTTTAGACAGACTACGAAGTGAGACTACAACTTTGCATACCGCAAAGTATAATCCTTCACCAGAAGATATAGAAGGTACAAATCAAGCAAGGGCTAGAGCCTTTATTCATCTTTACCTCAAGGTTAGTTTTGGAATTCTGGATTTCAATTCAAGGGAATACTTCGTCACAGATGGAACAAACGATGGTGGAATTGACGGCTACTATATCAATACAGATAATAAAACAATTAGTTTCCTACAATCTAAGTTCAGAACAACTGAAAAGAATTTCGAGAGTAAAAAAATACAGTTGGAAGAAATTCTCGTAATGGATATTAATCGAATTCTAGAGGGAGAAGAAAATGATGAAAATGGTAATGCATATAACGGAAAAATTAAGCAACTAATAAGGGATATTAGAAAGATAGATGATATAGCAAGATATAAGTACCAAGTAGTTTTGTTAGCTAATCTAGACGGAGTATCACAGACAAAACTTAGATATTTAAGTGGGGGTTATCCAATTCAGGTGATAGATTATGAGAATTGTTATGAAAAATTAGTTTTCCCGGTAATTTCTGGAACTTATTTTAATGCGACAGACCTAAAGATTTTTATTGACCTGAGCAATAAGAATGCTGGAAGTAAAATTAGTTACACAGTACAAACAAAGAGTAGTCAATGTGAAATTACAGTTCTTTTTGTTCCTACCCTTGAAGTTGCTAAGATTCTCTATAAGTACAAAAACTCAATTTTGAAATTCAATCCCAGAAGCTATTTGGACTTCGAAGGACAAAAAGTAAATAATTCAATTCGAGAAACTATTCTAAAAAGCTCAACGAATGAATTTGCGTTGTATAATAATGGAATAACAATGCTCTCCGACGAAACATATATAAACGAAAAAATTGGGCAGAAGAATAAAGCTCAACTCTCTGTTAAAAACCCCCAAATAATTAATGGAGGACAGACATCGTTTACATTAAGTAGAATTTTGGAAGAAAATATTGATGGCAATTTTGAACAAGTATTTGAAGGAAAAGAGGTGTTATTAAAAATCATTACCCTTATAGATAATAACGGCACTTCATCTAATCATTTACGGAAATTACAATTAATTGATGACATCTCAACCGCAACCAACCAACAAACTCCAGTAATTACTGCCGATAGGTTTTCAAATGAACATATTCATATTGGGCTTCAAAAGATATTATTCGAAAGATATGGAGTACTTTATGAACGGAAAAGGGGGGAATTTGGGGATGGAATATTCAATCATTATGTAAAGCAAGACCAAGTTATCGAGAGAAATCTATTTTTCAGACTTTATTATGCTGCTAATGGAAATTTAAACAAAAGTGTAGAAAAGAAGCTATTCCTAAAACAGGATTTTACAGAAAAAACACTATCAGAACTTGATAAACTTGATAACTTTTATTTTGCATACTTATGTTTCAAAAAACTATACAAGGCAAAGAATAATTTTCAGAAAGTTGAAAAAAATATTTATGGGCAACTGTTTGTTATGACCCTTAAATACAAACCCGCTAAGCCTAATAGTTATTGGGCAGTTATTAATGACAAAATAACTGACTTTAAGATTGAATGGGAAGAGTTTATTAAGCAAGTAAGTTTGATAAGCAAAAGCCACAAAAGAACATATATTGACAAAGACACTCAAAAGCCAGTTTCTTTTTTTAGTGAGACAAAGTGGTATCGTAGCATTTTGTTTGAACAAGATGTGATTAATTACTTTGTTCACAAGGGAAAAATCGAAGAGCATAATATTACTGTTGAAGATAAGTCTGCTAAACTCAGAGATTTCCAAAAGTCTGATTTATCGAAAGAGAATGCCGAGATAAACCATCAGAGAAATAAAGAAAGACTATCCAGGGCACAAGATTTTATCTCCAAACTCCAAACTGAAATTTCAGAATTAGACAAAAAAATAAACTCTTCTCCTTCTGAAAATCATAAACAAATGCTACTGAAATGGAAGGCTGAAAAGAGTGAAAAATTGATTGAAATAGAAATTGCAGTAGAAAGATATAAAAGCTGGATTCAAGAAGATGTAGAAAGACTTGCGAATTTTGTTGACCCTCCTAAATAAATTACTGCTGCCAATAGTGGGGCTTGACATTGAAGCAATCAATTGCCATGAAAAAGAAGGACAAACTCAAAAATCAGTATTGCTATATCTGCGGCGCTCCAGCGACATCTAAGGAGCACGTGCCGCCAATTTGCCTATTCCCTGAAGAGAAAGATGTTGGGACAAATAAATTCAGGACAAATCTTATTACAGTCCCGTCTTGTGATCTGCACAATACAAAAAAATCAAAAGACGACGAGTTCTTAATGGCAGCTCTTTCGGGATATGCAGGAAACAATTTTCTTGGCTTCTTGCACACACAAACAAAGGTTATGAGGGCGATGGAAAGAAGGGAGAACTTTATGGATATGTTCTTAAAAGATCCTGTTCTCACAACTGTAAAGAATTCGAATGGAAAGTCTATTCCAATCTTACGAGGAACACCTGATTTTTCTAGATTGACAAGGTGTTTTGAGAATATTGCTCATGGGTTGTACTATCATCATTTTAAAAAGCCCTTTGATGGCCGTATTTTCTGCATAATAGACTTTGTTACTTATATGGATGAGACGGCTGAAAAGTGGAAATTAATGTATCGAAAAGCCTTTGAATTGGAAGCGCACGAGTTGAAGATGGAAGGTAACTCCCCTCAAATTTTTAAATACCTAATTACTAAACCTCTTGAAGATGGTGCATTCGGAATGCGGCTAATTTTTTACGAGGGGGCAATGGTTTCAGTTTCTTTCCATCCACCAATTCCCAGTCCTTCAGAAGTTCAATTTGCAGAGCGGTATAATTCGAGTAGGTCCTTTATTTTCAGATTCAAGGACGGTTCTGAACATCAATTAGACAAGCTGGAACCTGGGCCTTGAATCGCTATTTCACTAGTGAAGATCATCGTATTATGGAACCCAACAGACTTCAGTCTTTTTGCAAGGCAATCGATTCTTATTAATTCTGCGAGTTTGAGCAAATACACATCTCAGGCGCAATAGCGATATAATTAAAAGCAAGCGCTATGTTTTCCCCTGTTTTGCTAATTTCTATTCCTCCCTTTTTCGCCGGGGTATAAAGTATGCACTGGTTCGCTTTGCCAATATTCCTTAGTATCCACATCCATAATACTAAGCCTGCCACTGAATGCAGCGCCGGTATCTATATTCCATACATTGCAGCCCTGCATGGGGGTGGTTACGTTGTAGTATAACGTTGGCGTGTGCCCGATATATATTTCTTCAAACAGCTTTAAGCGTTTGGGAAAAAGCAGCGAATCTTTTTGAATGCGCTTATCCATAGTAAGGGCCATTTCCCACAGGGTACGGTCCCAGCTAAAGTTGGAATTGTGAAATTCTTTTTGCGGCCCGTGCATAGAGGTAAAGCCCGCATGTATAAAGAGCCTGTTCTTTTCATCAATAAAATAATAAGGCATCTGCTCAAAAAAATTCAGGTGCTCCAGTTTTTTGTTTTCGTCATAGCCTGCGTAGCTGTCAATAGTTTCCTGCCCGCCATGTATCAGCCAGGTGCTGTTTGTTTTGCCATTGTACAGCCACTCTTCGCACCATACATCATGATTGCCCTTTATAAACACACAGTCATTGGTTTTTGAAAGCGCTATCATATAATCCATCACGCCTGCCGATTGGCTCCAGCCATCTACATAATCGCCCAAAAAGATGAGTTGATCCGCTGAGGTAACAGTTGCTTTTTTAAACACTTCGTGCACTGCCCTTAAGCCACCATGTATATCGCCTATTACCAATGTTCGTTTCATACCCTTATGTATTTTGCAGGCACGGCATCGGCCAGCCATACGCCATTGGCGGAAAGATAAAATAAAAATCCATCATTGGCCATAGCTTTGGCATTAATGGTTAGTATCACCGGTTTGCCATGTCTTGCCCCTACAGCCCTGGCTGTTTCCTGCAGCAGGCTCAGGTGCACATGCTGGCGCTGCATTTTGCTCAACCCTTGTTGCAATATACTGGCTACATTTTTTTCGGCAGTGCCATGGTACAGCACATCGGGCGGCGGCACCGCTTTTAGCTCCAGCGCCACATCAATGCTATGGCCCTGGCTGGCACGTATCATAGTGCCATCTTCATTAAATGCAAAACGCTTTTTATCGTTGGTATGCACCACCGTGTCTATAATGCTGCGGTCTACCGCCAGGCCATGCCCGTTTATTTTTTCTACCAGCTCGGCCACATTGGCCCAGCCGTTTTCGTTCAGCTGCAGGCCAATGGTTTCGGGCTTGTGCCGCAGCACCAGGCTCATAAGCTTGCTGATATGTTTTATTTGTTGTTCCATTATTGTTCTTTTAATTTATCCCTCACTTGCATTAATGCAAAGCCTAAAAGATTAGGGCCCTTCCATTTAAAGGGGTCTGTTGCGGCTGTATCGTTTTGTGATAAACCAATACCCCATATAAAATCTACAGGGCTGGCCTCCACAATTATTTTGTTTGCTGTAACCAGCAAAAAATCTTTCAAAGTTTTATGTTGCGAAAACTTATGAAAATTACCCGCTGTTACAAGATCGAAGGATACAGCATTCCATTTTTCCGCATCAAAGTTTTTTACTGAGCGACCGAAGTTCTTCGCTTCGGCAGGATCATTGGTTGAAAGTACATTTTGAAATTGTTCCTGGTCATCAAACAACAATGCCTTCTTTGCCATCATCCAATGCTCTGCTGTAGCATAAGTAATGCCATCTACCATAAATGGCGCCGGCCACCACTGACTGAAACAGGATTTATCAACGATACCTTGCGCTTTTTGTTTGTGCCCCCAAAAGAAAAGGTACTCGGGTTGAAAGCCGTTTTCTATTTGTGTTTTTAACCAATTAATAGAGTAGTTCATGATCGTAATTTTTTATAGAGGCGTTCGCATAGGTCTTCAATATCATTTTTCCTTGCAATAGCATCTGTCCATACCGTTAGTATTTCATCGTATCCATATAATAATCCTGCCAATCCTCCTGTAACACATGCCGTGGTATCCGTATCTCCGCCAAGGTTTACTGCTTTTAAAACGGCATCGGTATAATTATCAGTATTTAATAAACACCAAAGTGAAGCTTCAAGAGTGTGCAACACATAACCACCCGAATATATTTTATCTTCTTTCACATTTCTGATATCAGCATCTAAAATTCTTGCAAACAATGCTGTTTCTGTTAGATTAAAATCATTTGCATCAGCAAAAGTTTTTACCAAATGCTGCATGTTATTATAAGCAATAGCAATAGTATTATCCTGCAATAGCTGAAGTGCAAATTCTAAATAAATGAAACAAGCAAATACCGAACGGAAATGTGCATGTGTTAGAGAGGACACCTCTTTTATTTTTTCATATCGTTCTTCTACCGGCAGATCTTTAATAGTAAACAGCAATGGCATTATGCGCATTAAAGAGCCGTTGCCATTATCTGCTTCTTCCATTCCCCCCGCAAGAACCGGCGTAATGCCTCTTTCTAACCTGCTTATTGCAGCAAAGCTGGTGTTGCCAATATCAAATACTTTATGATGTGCACCCCAGTAACCTGATCGCTTCCACTTAATAAAATTCTGCGCAATGTCGTTGAGATCATAGCCATTGGTAAGGCTTTCTGCAAGGCAAAAAGCAAGGCTGCTGTCATCACTCCATGTACCTGCTGGTTGGCTCCAGCTTCCATAGCCCTTCATTTTTGTAACAGGAAAAACTTTCAAATCTTCTCTTGATTTAAATTCCACCGGAACACCAAGGGCATCACCCACTGATAATCCAAATAACGCACCTTTTATTTTATTGATCATGACTGTTTAAATTTTTCTCCATAAAAAGACTTTACCAATCTTATCTCGCCTACAATATTGCTGTTGAATTCTTCCAGTTGTTCCGCAGGCACCCACAATTCGTTGTGTATCTCTCCACCTACATTCTGCACATCAAATTGTTTTAAATAATCTGCCGGCAGATCGAATGCCGTAACATGCCCCACATAGCCAGAGAATTCATCAGGAGCATTCCATTCCAAAGCGATCTGCTCCGCATAAGCCTGGTTCATTACTGGATAAAAAATAGGCTGCCACTCCAGCCTGGGTGGAAATTTTTTATTACCTGATGCTTTTACCAGGTCTAATTCTGTTTGCCCAACGGGCCGGTATAGTGTAATTAATTTCATGGGTAAAACCGGTTCAGTATTCTTTCATAATTTTTATGATCCTTTTCTCCAAACACCACCAGGTATACTTTTTCTATTGACGGATTGTTTTTTAAAAAAGCATCAATGGTTGTTAAGGCAATAGCTGCGGCTTTATCAAAAGGAAAACGATAGGCACCCGTACTGATGCAGGGAAAAGCAATCGTTTTAATATTATTTTCCACCGCCAGCTGTAAACTGTTTTGATAACAAAGGGCCAGTAATTTTTCCTCATCTCCAGTTCCGTTATTCCATACCGGGCCTACAGCATGTATCACAAACTTTGCGGGTAAATTAAATCCGGGAGTAATTTTAGCTTTGCCTGTAGCACAACCCTTTAGTGTAATGCAATATTCCCTTAACTGCGGACCAGCCGCATGGTGAATGGCGCCATCCACTCCACCGCCACCCGTCAATGAATTATTGGCGGCGTTGACAATAGCATCCACAGTGATTTTTGTTATATCCGCATTTAATATTTCAACAATGTGCTTCATTTATCCAAAATCATAAACGGTTACTTCAATATCTTTTTCAGATAATGTTTTGATAATAATTGGCTCCATCATCTCCCATTTGCCCCCGGCTAAACCGCAGCCTATCCTTGGCATGTGTACAGAAGCATTTTTTTCTGTTGCAAATACTTCCACCTTTTGCAAAGCCAACCCAATAGCATCATACCGCACAGGAGGATCACCGTTTTCATCTTTATTAATATTTCTTTGCCCGATCATATTAGCTACCCAGGTGTCTTCTTCAACCTGTACTATTTGCGCCTGGCCCAGGGCAAAGCCGGTTTTGGATCTGTACCACGCCCGGTATTCTTTTTCAGGCATTGACCATTTGGAAGAAATGGCCATTACAAACCCCTTGCCCCAGCCACCCACATCATTGCATACGTGTACAATGATCTTATTGCCTGCTGCTACAGGGTTAGTGGCATCTCCATTTTTATAAATAATATTTTTCACCTGATTGTATAATTTATTTCAATCCAATTCTCCTTTCAATCACATCATCATTTATGGCAATCACCTCTTCGTAAGGAATATTCAAGTCATCGGTGTTTTTCGCAAGTACCTTTTCATACTCCGTTTTTACAAAAAGGGTAATGTCTTCAATACTGGTGATCCACTCTGTGCAAAAGCTTTTCAATATTGCACCCTTCATACCTACCTGCATGGCTTTCCATTCCTGTTTGTTTCCGTAAGGATCATGATCGGGATCCCATTGCAGGCGCACTTCAGTTTGCTCCAGTTCCGCCTTCCAGCTTTCTTCCGATGCATATACTTCGTTTTTAAAAGAAGAAAAAGTAGCCTGTTGCAGAATGGTTTTAAAATGTATAACGGGCAGGCTGATACGCAGTATACGCTCCTGTTGTTCTTTAGTAGCCCATCCGGCCCTGTACATCATCCACAAAAAGCCGGGTTTTATCCAGCTCATGCGGTTAAAGCTATAGGCATTGCCCCCAAAGCGCTGGTTGGCCACCGCATAATTGGCTATTGGCGGGTTGAATGCCTGGTAAACGATGATATTATCTTCTTCCCTGCAGCCGATTATATGACGGCCGCTTTTGGGTAATCTTAATAGTTGTTCTTTATATTTTTCTGTTTTCATTGTTCAGATCGTTGCGGAATTTCCAGGGCGGTAAAGGGTTAACCGGCCAGTGTAGCCCTTATCTCCGCCAGCGTAAATTCCTTTGTTATTTTACCGTCTTTAAATACGGTCTTCAATTCACTTTGTGCTTCCTGCTCCCAGCTTACTTTATCGTACAATACATATTTGTTGTTTTCTTTTTTTACACACAACAAGCCGGTGGCCGATCTCTTAGTACCATCATCGGTAACAGGGTTTTTAAATATTTCCCTGCCTTCGCCATCCACCACCACGTAAGTGGCCTTCATAGCAGTACCAAAAGTGTCGCGGGTATTGTATTGATAAGTATAGCTGCCTATACCAAATACCACCTGGCTGGCAAATCCTTTTGCTTTCAACCCTTCGCAAATGGCCTGCGCCCTCTCCAGGTTAATGCTGTCGCCATAAATAGCGCCGATATGTCCATCCAGCAGTTTATATCCTTTATCTGTTACGGTACCGCCAAACACATCCCACAACAGTTCTAACACGCCTTTGCGTTCTGCTTCGGTCTTGCCTTCGGGGTCGCCGCAAATGATCTTTACGGGGTTGCCACTGTCGGGGCGTATCACCACCTTACCCTCACGGGCAAGGATAACCTCTTTTAATGCAGGCAGGTATTCGGTGCATACTTTCCACAGATCCCAGGTATCGCTTACAATACTTACAATGCCTGCAGGGTATACTTTTGTAATTAAGCGTTTAAACGTTTCCAACTCCCCATCCTTGCTACCGCTGCACATTACACTGTGCTCTGTTGCCGCCACACTGCCACCGATCAGTTCTTTATCAGCATTGGCATTGTAATATTGTTCCAATGCATCAATGGCGGGAATAGTATCGGTACCGCTAAAGCTCAACAGGTGACCCATGCCGCTCAGCACAGCCGTTTCCAAAGAGCTCATACCTCTAAAAGAAAAGTCGTGCCCCTGCCATTAAATAAATTCTTTTGGCATGCCGGTTTCGTCGGCGTATTTATTCAGCAGCTTTCTATAGGCATGTGCAATAGTAGCGCTGGTGCAAGGCTGCCAGATGATAGCGCTCAATATGGTTTCCAAAAAATTGGTGAGCCAGTAAAATTCCGGAATGGTATTTACAATGGTCACACAAGGCACTTTCATGGGTACTTTACTGCCTTCGGGCAGGGCCTTTATTTCTATAGGCAAGTAACCCAGGTCGTGCAATTTTCCCAGGTGCCCGTAGGTAGGCAATGCCGCACCTAATGAGGTCACGATCCTTCTTTTGTACGCATCGATCACCTGGGCTTTTGGCTGCGCAAAAAAGTTATCATTGAAATAGTTGATCAAATATTCTTTAGTAAAATATTGCAGGCCAAAGAAAACCATCTCGTCAATATCTTTCAAGCGGCTGTTGCGTGGTGTAAGGTTGCTGTATACCAGTTCTGTTTTATCGGGGTACTGAAATACGTGCCCTACTTTATAATAATCGGTTAATAAAAATGGATTTGTTTTCATTGTCTATTTTTTATTGATTCAAGTAATTGATCTAATTGTTTAAAAAGCGGGATATTGTAATTCTTACAAACGATATGTACATTCCCGCTTCTGTAAAATGCATCAGGGCAACAAACGACCAGTTTTTTGCTATTGGCATGTAATCCCAGTTCCAGCAAAGTGATGGGTGATTGTGATCCCGGTAGAAAATTCATAATGATACAATCGGCTTTGTTCATGGCATTCAACTCCCAGTTTACCTGTTCATTGAATTGGGCGTTATCGATCTTCTGCTCCCAGCTGCTGTCCCAATCATCCCGCCTGGGATTGTAAATATGTATACCAGTACCGGTAAAATAATTACATACTTCGGTTTGCCAATCGGCCGCCGTGCCCATATCAATACTGCCTGCCAGGAATATGGAGTAAGACCCATCAGGTACTAAGGGCTCTGGTGATTTAAAGATCTTCACTGGTAATGGTTAAGTACTTTTACAATAGGGGAGTCGTATGTTTTATACAGACTGTCTGATACGATGATCTGCTGAAAATATTTTTGCAGCGTATCAAAACCTTTTGAAAAAATACCGTGCGTAACGATCAACGTCATATGTGCCGGCTGTATCTTTTCGGCAATGGCTAAAAAGGTACCACCGCCATCGCATATATCATCAATGATCACACAGTTCTTATTGGTGCATTGTTCAGGTTCCAAAATTTCCAATGTGAGTTTGCCGGTAGCCAGGTCGCGGTTCTTGCTGCAATAAACGATCTCTTTAATATTGCTGTTCCACCCAAAGTACTTGCCCACTTTTTTGCTGGCGCCGGCATCGGGGCATATCAATACGGCATCCGGTTTGTCGTACGCTTTTACCAATGATTCGTTCGTAATGCCGATAGCGTTTTTGATCAGCAATAAAGAAACTTCGGAATGCACATCAAACAGAAATACTTTTTCAAAACCACACATGTTCACCAGGTTGGCAACCACTTTCAGGTCGATACTGTCGCCGTGCTGCATCAGCCGGTCGTAGCGGGCTGCCATCAGGTAAGGGATCACCAGTATTTTTTTCCGGGCAAATAAATTATCAATGGCGTCAGACAGTTCCAGCAGTTGCAACAGTTTGCTGGTGTCAGTAATAGAGCAGATCACTTTTACTTCGTCGCCCTCCTGTACATCCTGCAGGTTAACGTGTGGCTGACCATCGGGAAAGATGGTAACCTTAACACCGGAGCCTGTATTCAAATTGATCGTTTTCATCTTCATTTATTTTTTTGATGGAACAAAGATATGGAGAATTTTTAATTTGCGTAATATTTACGCAAATTATTTTTTTATTGCTCGTACCAGGCGTACGCTGAAGCCAAAACTGATCCCTTCCCAATCGCCACCGGCTACCTGTTTTTCTTTATCGCCAGAAGTGGCAAAGCCGTCTATAAAGCTGATGTAAGAAGCATTATACGGGCCCTTTTCGTTTTTAGACCAAAATGAATAGGCACCCTTACCCCATACACAAGTTGTGTCTAGTTCAAAGAATTTAAGGAGGTATTGGTCACGGTCGGCTTTGCTATGGTTGATGGTTCTGTATTCGCTGATTGAGGGCACACGCCAATCATTAAAACCGGCGTATCGTTCGTTATTGATCGCTTGCTGCCACGAAAAACATTCGTTCCAGTTATTTAAAAATCTCTTTTTCAAAAAAGAAAAATCATACCTCATCCACATTAAACCTGTTTTAACATCGGTAACGGTAAGGGAATCAGTTTTTAAATTTGTTTGTGCATATACAGGCGCCAGCAGCATACTGCAACCGATAAGGGCAATGATTCTTTTCATTTATTTTTATTTTGACTTGCAGGATCAGATCTCGAAATGCATTCCTTCCTTCAGCAACTGCTGGTAACGTTTTTTATTGAACTGGTAAACCTTGCTTGGCCTGCCTGCGCCTGCAGCTGCTGCCAGCTCGCCCGTATCTTCTAATAAACCCAGCGACAATATTTTTTTGGTGAAATTGCGGCGGTCAATATCCCGGTCAAGCAAAGCTGTGTATAATTTTTCAAGATCGGCAAAGGGGAATTTTTTATCCAGCAATTCAAAACCGATGGGCTGGTAGCGGATCTTGGCCCGTACCCTGTCAATAGCCACCTGCAGGATATGTTTATGGTCAAATGCAAGCGCCGGCAGTTTATTAATGCTGAACCATTGTGCTTCTTCAGCATCGGTACTGGCTTTCAGCTGCTGAAATAAACTGCTTTTTACCAGGGCAAAATAAGCAATGGAAATAATGTGCTGGCGGGGGTCGCGACCGGGTTCGCCAAAACTGTACAGCTGCTCCAGGTAATGCACCGTAATGCCGGTCTCTTCCATCAGCTCCCGTTTAACGGCCGCTTCCAGGCTTTCGCCCTGCAACACAAAACCGCCCGGTATGGCCCAGCTGTTCTTAAATGGCGGGTATTTTCTCCTGATAAGCAAAACAGAAACACCATCGCTTTTTGAATAACCAAAAACTATGGCATCCACCGCAACTTTAATATCTGGCGATCTTTCGGGCATATACAAATAAAGGTTTTAAAGATAAAGAAAAGCGCCGCATCTGTTGAAGCGATTGTTTGTAATTTTGCACTATGCAGATACAAATATTAAAATCGAAGATACACCGTGCAGTGATAACCGAAGCCAACCTGAACTATGTGGGCAGCCTTACACTGGATGAAGACCTGATGGACGCCGCCAACATGATAGAAAATGAAAAGATACAGGTGGTGAATGTAAATAATGGCGAGCGCTTGGAAACTTATATCATTAAAGGCAAAAGAGGCAGTGGTATTGTTTGCCTTAACGGGCCCGCAGCTCGCAAAGGCGCCGAAGGTGATATCATCATCGTGATCTCTTACGCATTGATGGATTTTGAAGCAGCAAAAAAATACAAACCCACCGTTATATTTCCAAAAGAAGGAAATAAACTGTAATCGCTTTATTACAGGCTTTGAATGTAGTCGATCATCATTTTTTTCATTTTCATATCCGGCAAACTGCCTTCGCCGGCTTTTAAATTATCCACTACATGTACTGGGTTGCCGGTAGCGGGTATCACGCAGGTAACTGCCGGGTGCGCAATGATGTATTTTAAAAAGAAGGCGGCCCAGCTTTCTATCCCTGCTGCTGCAGCCCATGGCGGCAATGCTTTTCCCTTTACTGCATTGAATAATTTTCCCTCGCCAAAGGGGCGGTTGATGATGGTGGCCACACCGGCTGCGGCGGCAGCATCCAGCAATCTTTTTTCGGCATTGCGTGCAGTAATGGAATAATTGAACTGTACAAAATCCGGCTTTTCTTTTATCAATACTTTTTCAAGTTCCTCATGGCTGGCATCGGTATAATGTGTAATGCCGGTATAACGGATCTTACCGGTTTCTTTCCAGCGGCGCAGTTGGGGCAAATGCGTTTTTAGATCTAACAGGTTGTGCACCTGTACCAGGTCCATGGTGGTGCGCTGCATTTTTTGCATAGAAGATTCCATTTGTGCAATCCCTTCCTTTAAACCGGTGGTCCACACTTTGGTGGCGTAAAAAAATTCATGTTGCGCAGGCATTGCAGCAGTGATGTCGCCGATCACTTTCTCTGCCCTGCCATACATAGGCGAACTGTCGATCAACGTGGCGCCTGCCTGCCGCATTGTTGAAAGCACTGCTGTTAATGTGGCGTATGCGGCGGAGCCTGTATCAAATGTTTGCCAGGTGCCAATACCAATTAAGGGCAATGGTTCTCCCGACGAGGGGATCGTACGTGTTATCATCATTGATAGTTTAATGCCAATATTTCTTACGCTTAAATTAGTGATTATATTTTATTGGAACCTTATAAAATGCTTAAGCCAAAAGTTGATATCTCCTCTACTTTCCGGCACCTTAAAATAGCGGAACATAATCGCCCCTCTATTAACCATTACCGCTGGTACATTTTTTTACCGGTTCAATACTAAAACAATTAACTTGTAGCCCGCAAAAAATGCGATCATGCACGGCATGCTTAAAAACAAAAAATATACAATGAAAAAACTCCTCTCGCTGCTGCTGGTTTCGGCACCAGCTTTTGTAATGGCCCAGGTAAAATACATCGATAAGGCCAACATGGATCTTTCGGTAAAACCCGGCGATAATTTTTACCAGTATGCCAATGGCGGCTGGTTGAAGACGACCGTAATGCCCGGCACCAAAACCCGCTGGGGCAGCTTTGATATGCTGCGGGAAGAAGCATCGCAGCACCTGAAATTATTACTGGAAGAAGCTGCTAAAAAGAAGACCCGTACCCGGCCCGAACAGATGAGCGGCGATTTTTATGCCAGTGGTATGGACAGCCTGCGGTTGGAAAAACAGGGCTACACACCCATTAAAAAAGACCTTGCAGCTGTTGATGCCATTACCAATATTAACGACCTGGTGGCCCTGCAATTGAAGCTGCGTAAAGAAGGCGCTGCAGTGGGCCTGTTCAGCGCTTTTGTGAATCAGGATGCCAAAGATATTAATGTATACCGCGTAAATATTGGCCAGGGCGGCACCACTTTGCCCGACAGGGATTATTATTTAAAAGACGACCCCCGCAGTGTGGCAGTACGCAATGCTTTAAAGAATTATATTGTTAAATTATTTTCGCTTACGGGTACCAGTGAGGCCAATGCCGCAGTGTATGCTGATAATATTTTAAAAGCAGAAACAGCGATTGCCAAAATACAATTGAGCCGTGTGGAAATGAGGGATCCCCAGAAACGTTATAATAAATTTACCCCCGACGAATTTTCTGCCAAGCTGAATGTATTGAAAATGCCGGCTGTATTTGCAGCCATGGGCATACCTGCACAGGATTACATTATTGTAAGTTCACCATCCTTTATTTACTCGCTGGATGGTTTGCTCAGCAGCATGCCGCTGGATACCTGGAAACAACTGGTAAAATTCGAGATACTGAAAAGTGCAGCGCCTTACCTGAGCAATGATTTTGTGAATGCCAATTTCGATTACCAGAAAGCCATCAGCGGACAGAAAGAAATAACACCCCGATGGCAGCGCATGGCATCTTTAATAGACGGCAGCATTGGCGATATGCTGGGCCAGCTGTACGTGAACCGCTACTTTAAACCCGAGGCCAAACAGCGCATGCTGGAAATGGTGAACAACCTGCAGCAAACATTTGCCGACCGCATAAAACGCCTTAGCTGGATGAGCGAAGAAACCAAGACCAAGGCACTCGCCAAACTGATGGCCATTACCAAAAAGATCGCTTATCCCGATAAATGGAAAGAATATGAAGGCGTAGTGATAAGCAAAACTGCTTTGCTGGATAATGTGCGCAATGCCAGTAAGTGGGCGTATAATTATAACATCAGCAAATTAGGCCAGCCTATCAACCGCAACGAGTTCAACTATTCTACCCCAACTGTAAATGCTTCTTACAACCCGATACAGAATACCATTACTTTCCCGGCGGGTATATTGCAGTTCCCCTTCTTTGATTTTGGAGCAGATGATGCGGTGAACTATGGCGGCATTGTAGCCGTGATAGGCCACGAGATGACGCACGGTTTTGACGACCAGGGCCGCCAGAGCGATGCCGATGGCAGCCTGCGTGACTGGTGGACGAAGGATGATGCTGATAAATTCAAACTACTGGCCGATGCCGTTACCAAACAATATGATGCAGCCGTGGTGCTGGATACATTGCATGTAAATGGTAAACTTACCCTGGGCGAGAACCTGGCCGACTTTGGTGGGCTATCCATGGCTTACGAAGCCTTTAAAAAAACACCCCAGGGTAAAAACAATACCGTGATCGATGGCTTTACTGCCGACCAGCGTTTCTTTTTAAGCTGGGCGCAGGTATGGCGTGGTATTGCTCTGCCAGAAACTGCGGCCAACCTTTTACTCACCGATCCGCATTCTCCCGCACAATACCGGGCGCTGATACCGCCACAGCAAATGCAGGAGTTTTACGACGCCTTTGGTATAAAAGAAGGCGATAAAATGTGGCTGCCGGTAGATAAAAGGGTGCATGTATGGTAAAATAAATAACAGTTTATTGTATAGAGCCGGGTTTGATAACCCGGCTTTATTATGATCCATGCGGAGATTATGGACCTTATTCTCCGCAAAATATACGGAGAATAGAGTAAATGCGGTGAATATTTTGTATATTCACCGCAAAATATGCGGAGAATGGCAACATATATTCATCAATTACCCCATTGGCCAAAATTTACCTGGAACCAGGAGCAGCTTACGGCCCTGCTGGTGGACATACGTACCCGGCAAGGGCGTGTATTGGGCCGCATGGAGGCGCTGGGATTTAAATTACAGGCCGAAGCCAACCTGCAAACCCTTACTTTGGATGTATTGAAATCGAGCGAAATTGAAGGAGAAGTGCTGGATTCGGGGGAAGTTCGTTCGTCAATTGCCCGCAGGCTGGGTATAGAAATAGCAGGTATGGTACCTGCAGACAGGCATACAGAAGGTGTGGTGGAGATGATGCTGAATGCCACCCAGGAATATCAACAACGCCTGTCGGCAGAAAGATTGTATGCCTGGCAGGCAGCCCTTTTTCCTGCCGGTACCAGCGGCATGCACAGGATAGTTACCGGCGCCTGGCGCAATAATAAAAAAGATGATCCTATGCAGGTGGTTTCGGGCCCGATAGGCAGAGAAAGAGTGCATTACCAGGCGCCGGATGCAGAATTGTTGCCGGATGAAATGAATCATTTTATCAACTGGTTCAATGAAGACAGTACAATGGACAGCATTATAAAAGCAGCCATTGCACATCTTTGGTTTGTTACCATCCACCCGTTTGATGATGGTAATGGACGCATTGCCCGTGCCATTGCCGATATGCAGCTTAGCCGTGCCGATGCATCGGCACAACGCTTTTACAGCATGAGTACACAGATACGTAAAGAAAGAACGACGTATTACGATATATTGGAAAGCACACAAAAAGGATCGATGGACATAACGGCCTGGCTTAACTGGTTTTTACAATGCCTGGGCAGGGCATTGGATGCTACCGGCGAAACACTGGAAAGAGTACTTGCGAAGGCGCGGTTTTGGGAACAGCATGCCAGCACTATTTTAAACAAAAGGCAGCAGTTAATGCTGAATAAATTGCTGGATGGATTTGAAGGAAAGCTCAACACCTCTAAATGGGCCAAGATCACCAAAACATCGCAGGATACAGCGTTGAGAGATATACAGGAGTTGATGAACAAAAAGATACTGGCAAAAGAAGTAGGCGGAGGAAGAAGTACTTCTTACGTGATCACTTAAAAAAGAAGACTGGGTAAACCAAAAAGGCACCAGGACACGAAGTAGCGCCCAATAATCTTGGTGAATCTTAGTGTCTCCCTGCCTTAGTGGTTTACTTTATTATCTGCTCCACTCTTTCCCTCAACTCCGGCAACACTTCTTTTTCGAACCATTTATTTTTTGCCTGCCAGATATTATTCCTGGGCGAAGGATGCGGCAGGGGAAAATAGGGTGCCGGGCAATGTCGGAAGTTTTTAACGGTATCGGTAAGGCTGGTGGCTTCTTTTAAATAATACTGCTGTGCATATTGCCCCACCAAAATGATGAGCTGCACCTGTTTCATACTTTGTAATAATTTTTGGTGCCATTGCGGGGCGCATTCGGGCCGGGGCGGCAGGTCGCCGGAAGCGCCTTTGCCGGGATAGCAAAAGCCCATCGGCATTAGTGCAAAAATTTTCGGGTCATAAAATATGCCTGCATTTACTCCAAGCCATTTTCTAAGATTATCCCCGCTTTTATCATTCCACGGAATACCCGTTTGATGTACAATGCGGCCGGGTGCCTGGCCTATTATTACAATTTTACTTTGCGCACTTGCTGCAATAATTGGGTTTACACCTGCTTCCAGGTGTTTTTCGCATAAGGTACAATGCCTTACCTGTTGCAGAAGTTGTTGCATGCGTTATTGATTACAATGCAAAGATAGTTGTGTTGAATTGTTACTGTGTTGATCGATCTGCAGCAGTATTTTGTTTGGGGTAATAAGTAAAAATTATAGAAGAAGAAATTTGAACCACATAGGCATATAGAAAAATGCTAAGGATTCAATACGCCATTGGTAAAAACCCATGCGGCGGTGAGGAGTAATGAATAATTGTACAACTGTCAATTAATAATTTTTCAGGATAGTTATAGTATCCAGTACATGACATACTAATGTATTCATCTATGTTTTCTATGTGCCTATGTGGTTTTATTAGTACGGTTGTCTCCGCCTGCAGCAGCAATACACATGGTCAGACCCGGGGTCAGACCATGTGTATACGCTGTTGGTCGTACTTCGACAAAGCTCAGTACCCAGACGACGGCATAAAATAAAAAACCCCAACATTTCTGTTGAGGTCCTTTCGTGGTGTGGGCCGGGATTGAACCGGCGACACAAGGATTTTCAGTCCTTGGAAATATGGTTTAAACTGAATTGATGTGTGCTAAAAGTATTGATTTTACTGCATTGTGACTTTAAGTCGAAACATAAAAAACCATAAAAATCCGCCATTTGTTGTACCTATGTTGTACCAAAATTTGTATCTTTACATAGGGAGAATTACATTATGGCTACTGTAAAAATTGTACTCAGGAAGAAACAAAACAAAGATAACACTTATCCTCTAGCAATACGTATAACTAAAGACCGGAGAACGTCATTTATTCACGTAGGGCACAGCATAAAAGAAACAGATTGGGATGGGTTAAACCAACGTGTAAAAAAGTCTCACGTTAACTCTACACGTCTCAACAATTTTCTTATTAAAAAATTAGCTGACGCAAATAACAGCTCGCTTGAATTGGAAACACAAAAAACGGATGTTTCCTCAAATGCAGTTAAGCAAAAAATCAAACCATCAAGGGCTATAACCTTCTTTCCACAGGCTGAATTGTATTTAGAAAACTTAAAGAAAGCCGGAAAGTATAACCGTTACACCGCAGATAAACCACGGGTAAAACATTTTAAAGAATTTTTGAAGGAAAGAGAGATTGCATTTGCCGATATTTCGACAGGATTGTTAGAACAATTTAAAATTTATCTGAGAGGAACGGGCTTGAGCGAAAGAACAACCATAAACCATCTTGTTGTAATTCGTTCTGTTTTTAGCCAGGCAATTAAAGCCGAGATTATAGATTCAAAGTTTTATCCCTTTGGCAAGGATAAAATAAAAATAAAGTTTCCTGATTCTGTTAAACTGGGCTTATCACCAGAAGAAGTAACTAAACTTGAAACAGTTGATCTAACAGGAAAACAAACAGAACATCACGCCCGCAACCTTTGGCTATTCTCTTTTTACCTTGCAGGAATGCGTATATCAGATGTATTGAGATTACGTTGGTCTGATATACATGACGGGAGATTACATTATTCTATGGGGAAGAATGATAAAGGGGGATCATTAAAAATGCCAGAGAAAGCAATTAAAATCATTGCACAATATGAAGGGGATAGAGAAGGAAAAAATGATTATATTTTTCCTGAATTAAAAAGGTTAGATAAAGATGCGACCAAATTCATCATTCAAAGAACAATTGCATTTGCAACAAGCAGGCTTGATAAATTTTTAAGAAACAATGTTGCGCCGGTTGCTGGAATTAATAAAAAACTAACAATGCATATTGCACGTCATACATTCGGTAATATTTCGGGTGATAAAATACCAATTCAAATGCTGCAAAAACTGTATAGGCATTCATCGGTTACTACAACTATCGGCTATCAGGCAAACTTCATTCATAAAGATGCAGATTCTGCTTTAGATTCTGTTATTAATTTTTAATTTCCACTTATGGCAAAAATTAAAGTTGCGTTGGGGCGTTTTTACAATGCAAAATTTTGCACAATAGAAAAGGCAAAAGAAATTATATGGACATTGGATTTTCGGGATATTGAAATTATGTGTCGTTTGGGAAATGGTACAAGCCTCAACACGTATGTATTTCATGATGAGAATGAAAAGCTAGCCAATACCAGTTCTGAAAAATATCCAGCAGAACTTTATTTTGAGGTTATAGCTTATAAGTTAATTGATGTTAACGATGTCATTGCATCGGAGCTTTCTAATCATAATCTGGAAGCAAGAGAAAAAGTGTATAAAGAAATACTGGTTCATGAAGAAAGTCTTATATCTGCTTTAAATTATGCTGCTGGAATGTTGGGATTGCGGTTAAGCCCTGAACTTGTAAAACTCCCAATTTTTGATATAGAACATAAGTATGTCTTTATAAGTAATAAATTATTTTCTTTAGAATCAAGCCTTGCAATACAAGTAAAAAAGGACATTAATTTTTTAGCTCCCGGTAAAGAAAAATTAAGTCTAAAAATGGAGTCTTTAAAATTAGAAGATAAAGATCCTCTTAAAAAATCAATAGAATGCCTTACTTGGTTTCTTAGAGCTTGGGGAACAGAAGACTACGTTTTAAAATTTGTGTCGTTTTTCACCGCTTTAGAGCCAATAATTCCTCTTTTTGATAGAGAGGAAAAAAAGAAATATAAAATAGCAAAAGCCAAACTATTGGAAATGCTAAAATCTCAAGAAAAAGAAGACAAAGACTTAACCTTGTTTATTAATCGTATTCATCTTCCTATTTCACTTTCGAAAAGATTTGAAAATTGGGCCAAACAAATACAGTTGGATGGCTGGGAGAATGACATAGTAGATTTTGAAAGATTTTATAAGATAAGAAATCAGTTATTACATCAGGGAGATTCTTCAATTGCAAAAACTCCATTTGCAACTAATAAAGATTTAGAAGAATTGGAAACGCTTACTCATAAATATGCTAATTGGGCTCTCTATAATAAAAGAAATATAAACCCTATAATACATGCTGGTAAAGCTATAATAAAAGCCGCTGTAAATTTCAAAATTGATTCCTCAATAGAATAATTTAAAGAAAAAAGCCTGTAGGATATAATCCAAACAGGCTTTAACATACTAACTAACCATAGATTCTTCAATTACTTCATTCAAATCATCCTTTGATTCTTTTTCCACTTGGTTAAGTATGAAATCAACAGCTCTCTGTGCTTGACCACTGGCTTGAATAATAAAACGTTTATCATTTTTTAATTTTCCCAACCACCCTGCGATATATGCTGCAGAGTTTTCGATCTCTTTTTCAAGAAGACCAGTAAATGAATTTAGATATGACGAACCAAGTTCAGCAATCAATTCTTCAATGCTGTAAGGCTCGCTACCAAACTCAGCCATTTCAATAATTGATTTTCTACCCAAACGTTTTTCTGCGCCGGTGCTGTGCACCAGCTCGTGAAAAAGCGTGGAATAATAGCTTCCATTTGTCGCAAAGCTTTTCTTTTTGGGCATATTGATGTAATCCTGTGCTATGTGGTAATACGCTTTTTGCTCCTTATACTTTATTACCGGGCAATCAGGCATTCCATTAATAATAGCTTCGCATTCAAGCACAGGATCAATCTCATCTTTAGCCAATTCAGGTACTAAGTCTTTAGGAATATCCCGGCATTGCTCCACGTTAAAAACTTTGTAATAACGAAGCATTGGAACCATTTTGGGCTTGTTGTTTTCATCCAATTCTTCAGGAAACTTTTTAACCTGTTTCCAAAAAACAACTATGTGCCCATGTTGCCCCTGCTTGACTGAGCCACCAACCTTTTTTAATTGATCCCAAGTCAAGAAAAAATTACGTTCATAGTTTAATGAAAGCAATAACCAAAGATTAATACCACGATAAGGCCGTTTGCTGATGACATTCATCGGAAGTCCAGATTCAGACCAAGGTTTTTGCCAGGGAATAGTACCGGCTTCAAGTAATTCAACAACTCGATCAGTTACCATTTGATACACATCCAATTTTTCGGATGAGGTGTTTTGTGAATCCATAATTCATTAATTTAATTGTGAAAGAATAATATTTGCTTTCAGTTTATAGAAGCACACAAAGTCACATAAGAGAGGGGTATTTGCGTATTGCGCAAATATTGTTTCAATAAAAAAGAAGGATTATATACATCCTTCTTTTGCAAATGAATAAAAACCTTCGACAGATACGATAATGTGATCAATTACTTTTAATTCCAAAAACTGACCAACAATTTTCATTTTACGGGTAAGCTCTTGGTCGCTTTTACTTGGTAATACACTACCTGATGGATGATTGTGTGAAATCATAATTTCAGTAGCATTTGCCTTAAGCGCAAGGCCGAATACCTGTTTTGGATCAGCAATCGTTCCTGTACTTGTTCCAGAAGTTAAGGTAGTGATACCTAATACCCGGCGATTTCTATTAAGCAGGATCACCCTAAATTGCTCTACAAGCTCAATTTTTGCTTTGTCCCAGGTTTGCAGCAAAATAAGATAGGCGTCCTCGGGAGAAACGATTTTTGGACGTTCTGAAGGTTTTATTTTAGGCGTATACCTAATTTCAATTTCGGCAACAATAGGTACCGAATTATTTTGGTCTTCCATGTGTATATTTTTAGTGATGAGAAGAACGATTTCTTCTAAGAATACTTACATCTATGCTATACCGTAAGTAAGTATTATTTGCATGTTACTCAAATGCATTTGTAATCAAAAAACAGGACGCTAATCCTGTTTTTCTTAAGTTCTATTTTTCAGCATACAAGGCCGCTACTGCCACCGCTTCAAAAACTTTTGTGTAGTACTTGTTCTTATTACGTAGCTCTCGTTGATAGCAGTAAAGCAATTGAGGAAATTTTATGCAGAGTGCTTTCATAAGTTCTTTTTTGGTTTTCTTTTGTTGCGACTGGTATAAAGGATAGAGCGCTTCCGGTGTCTCTGCGAAAACGGGGACGCCTTTTGCCTCAAAGAACTCGCGAATTTTATAGATAAGCTGTTTGTAGGCTTCTGTTTGATGATAGACATACGGTATTGACAAAACAACTCTGGTAATACAATATTTGCGGACACACGGCTCTAAGCTGGTTGTTATCATATCGATTGCTTTTGTAGGCGACCAGGACGATTTATGTAGATGAATTGAGTAATCTAATAAAGAGTTCTGTTTGATAATACCCACCGCAAGGAGCCGTGTGTTCGTACTAATACCCAACGTCACCATGCTTGGTACTCTGGTTAATTAGAAACGTGTAGAGGGCGGCTCTGTTTTTCCTGATTTTACTTTCATCCATTGACATTACTTTAGCCAATATTTTTCGAAGAAATTCTTCTTTATATTTTCGTACATATTGTAGATGAAGCGTTATGGAATCTCTGTCTTTCAACGTATCTGCAATTTCATTGGCTAGTTTAATTTCATATGGATCATATTCTTGATTCATATAATTGACTCATGATTATTAATAATTGAATACTGGTTAGGCGATCGTTCTTTTTATCATTCGTTATCGTTCGTTTTTATAAGAGCTAAAAAATAAAATTTAAATAAAGACTTAAATAATTTTTTCTTGATAGTAATTGAAAAGGACACTGAAATGTCCTTTTCGCTTTATGTCGCATAGCGACACAGGATGCTATGTATTCATAGATGAAAAGATTCACTAGAATTAATTGGCTCCGAATCTTGAGCCAATAAATTAAAAGGTTCGCCAAGCTGCTGCCAAAGCTCATCAAACAGTTCATTAGGCTGTATTTTATATATATGCGCAAGGCGAAATAATTGCATGATGCTTGGCAAGCTAAAGCCTTGCTCCCACCGGGAAAGTGCGCTTGTACAAGAAAGGCCAAGAAGTTTAGCTACTTTCTTTTGAGAATATCCGCAGGCACGTCTGAACATTTTTAATTTATTAGGAAAATGACCAATTTCCATGCAGTTAGTTTAGACAAAAATCAAAAGCCTTATAAGGGAGGGAAATTTGAATATTTTACAAAACTGGGGAAAAGTAATTATTAAGATTTTTTATCTATTTTGACTACTGATAAATGCAAAAATATACTTTCATCAAAACCCAACCTTTTCTACTATGGACTTACTATTAAAAATTAAAGAAGAAAAAATTTCTCCAAGTGATTTTTTATCGGAGTTATGGAAACTTTCGGAAGGCTTAAAAAGAAAAGGTGCAATTATCCGAGCAGTACAAAGAATATATAGAACACGTACTTTTAAACACGAAGAACGGCCAAAAACAATTTTAAATCTATCTTATCCTCCTGTTGATAAAATAAAAGTTGGTAGAGCAAACGATATAGGCGAACAAATATTTTATGCTTCTGCAAATACACCTTTAACAATAAGAGAAGCTAGAGTGGCCGAAGGGCAATTTATAGTAATGTCTGAATGGCTTATAATTAAAGACATAATCTTCCAGATGGTTGGAATTAATGAAAATCAAACTCTATCTGAAGTAGAAAAGATTTGTCATGATATTTTTTCTTCGACAGACCCTAATACGTATCCGTATAGCTCAAAGATTGCCAATTATTTATTATCTGGTAAAGAGATTGGTGGGATAATTTATCCTTCAGTAATTGAAAAAAACACTAGTCATAATTTGGCTATTAAAAAAGAATTTGTTGATTCTAATCTGCGATTTAGTAATTGCGGTCTATATAGAATTGATAAAATTACAGACGATATGACATTTCATGTTACAGAATTGGATTATGCAACTAATGCAGACAATGGACTATTGAAATGGAAAGGAGAAACTCGATCATGGTCAGGTGGCCCTGGCACAGCAACTCCGGACATAAAACTTATATTTAATGGATGGTTTTGGGATGCCTTTGATTCAGATGGGAGTTATATAGAACCGGATAAATAGAGTTTAAATTGCAATTTGCTATTGCGCTTCATAAATGTTATAGGATAGGGATATTTAAGGGGATCAAAAATATTAGACGAAATTCTTACCTTCAATGAACCATCATTAACATATGCCACATATTCATTCTCTTGTAATCAAAAATTTCCGCGGCATTAGAGATTTTGAACAGCATTTCAAAAGTGATTTTATCTGTTTAATTGGAAGGGGTGATTCAGGGAAATCCACGATTCTAGACGCAATTGCAATGGTACTTTCAACAAATTGGAGTACTCAATTCTTTGACAATGATTTTCATAATTGTGATATTTCTACTCCGATTGTAATTGAAGCAACAATAACAGATCTTCCAGATGGTCTTATAGAAGAAGAAAAGTTTGGAATGTATTTACGGGGTATAGACGCAACGGGTAAGATAACGGAAGAAATTGAAGAAGCTGAAAAATCAGCAATCACAATAAGATTAGAAGTACATAAAGATTTAGAGCCACAGTGGAATGTTATTACGGAGCGTGAGATTGGGATAAAGAAAATATCCGCAAATGATAGATCAAAGCTTAATGCATTTTTAGTAGCCGACTATGCAGAGCGGCATTTCTCTTGGACTAAAGGAAGCCCATTATACTCATTATTAAAACAAGAATCAGATGAGGAAGAAAATGACGATGCAATGATCAATGCTTTGCGTGAAGCAAAAACAAAAATTGATGCGAGTGAATTTAACAAATTTGATTCGGTTATTGCAAAGGTAAAAGCAAGTGCAGCTCAATTCGGGATTGATATCTCTAAAGTTAAAACTACTATCGATTTTAGAGACATCGTAATCAAAGATGGAAAGGTAGGATTACACGATCAATTAATACCCTTTCGGTTAAAAGGGAAAGGCTCAAAGCGTATTATTTCCATGTCTATCCAAGCATCTATAGCCGAAGTTGGCGGAATTGTCTTAATTGATGAGATTGAACAAGGCTTAGAAGCAGATAGGGTTCAAAATCTAATTCATATACTTAAAGAACATAATCATGGTCAAATATTCATAACAACACACTCGCGAGATGTATTAGTAGAAGTAGAAGCTAAAGATATTTATATAGCTCGGAAAACATCAAAGGAACTCTTTAATTTATCGCCAGCGATACAGGGTTCAGTTAGAAGAAATCCCGAGGCGTTTTTTGCCAAAAAAGTATTAATCGGAGAAGGAGCAACTGAACTTGGCGTATGCCGCGCTCTTAATAATTACCGTGTTAAAAAAGGATTGCCAAATGCCACATTTCGTGGTGTGCGTACTGCTGATGGTGGTGGTGACGCAATGATAGAATATGCACAAGGATTTTTGAATGCAGGGTTTCCAACAGCACTGTTTTGTGATTCAGACGCTCCTATTCCACACTCAAAAAAACCATCTTTAAGAATCGCCGGTGTTAAAATATTTGATTGGCCAGATACAGATTCGTTTGAAATGGCAATTTTTAAATACCTCCCATTTCCATTAATATTAGAAGTTTTTGAATTAGCTGCTCTGATTAAAAATGAAGAAGATCATACTTCAACAGTTGATCAATACAAAACAAATATGTGGGCATCAGTCACCTCATCATTTGGTAGTGGGTGTCCAGGTAATCTGGCTGGTGCTACCGATACCGAACCGCTTCGTTTAGCTATTGCAAAAGCCTCTACAAAGAAAGATAAAGAATGGTTCAAACGCCAAGATAAAGCTCTAAAGACTCGGCAATATCATATTCGAACACTTTGATGAACTCGCTACAGAAAACCCTATAAAGAAACTTTTAACAGACTTATCTGATTGGATAGACAATGAATCATAAGCAGTTTATATCGGTAGATAAAAGCATGCTCATTGCTCCGGCCGGCCACGGTAAAACTCACTCTATTACCGAATGTCTTTTACATACAGAAGGGAAGCAATTAATTCTAACACATACTCATGCAGGAGTAGCTTCCATAAATGAAAAGATTAAAAAGAATAAATTAAGTCCCCAAAAATACCATGTTGAAACAATTGCAGGTTACGCACAAAAGTATGTTCAAGCATATTGCAAAAAAGCAAGTGTGCCAGATCGAGATAATACTGATATCTATTATTCTTTCATTCTAGAAAAAGCTAAATCAATTATAGCTTCACCTATTATTAGTCATTCGATTAAAACCACATACACAGGATTATTTGTCGATGAATATCAGGATTGCACGATAAAGCAACATGAGCTAATTCAGGTTTTAGCAAAACTTTTACCCACACGTATACTTGGCGATCCGTTACAAGGTATTTTTAATTTTGGAGGATCAATACCAATGGTTGATTTGGGAGACGCCGCTCAAATGGGTGGTTTTCTATCTAATTCTCATAAGTTAGAAGAACCGTGGAGGTGGAAAGGCATAAACGAACCATTAGGGGATGCTCTAAAAAAGATTAGAGCAGATATTGAATTAAAAAACCCAATTGATTTATCCGCATATCCTTCAGTTGAGTATATAAAGATTTCTTCTTCTAGTGATTTATATAATCCAACATTGCCATATTATAAATCTTTAAATAAACTACTTTCTAATCGAAACCTTTTGATTATTCATCCCGAATCATCAAGTATTCATCCCAGAAAAAAAATCATAGCGTCTTTTAAAATTCCTATTATTCTCATTGAATCCATTGACGATAAAGACTTTTATAAACTATCAAAAATATTTGATGATGTTGCTTCTAGCACTATTGGAAATGCGATTTATGAAGTTTCACTATCATTATTTAATAAAGTAGAAGTTAATAAATGGCTTAATAATAGTGGTGCTAAAAGGCGTACTGGTGAATGGAAATCGACATCTGATGCGTTACGGAAAATGTTTGCGGATGCAACAGTATCAAATAATTTTTCGGATTACGCCAATTTGTTAGAATTTATAAATCAAATAAAAGGTATTCGGTGTTTTAGAAAAGAATTATTGCGCTCTTTATGTAGTACCCTTAGGGCATCGTCTACAAGCACACTCACTGTTTCAGAATCTATGATCGAAACACGAAACCATGTACGAAAAATAGGGAAGAAAGTATTTGGTCGCTGTATAGGTACAACACTGCTTACAAAAGGTCTGGAGTTTGAAACGGTTGTAATTTTAAATGCTCATGACTTTGAGTGTCCCAAAAATTTATATGTTGCGTTAACTAGAGCAAGTAAAAGGCTAATTGTTTTCAGTACTTCCGCCATTTTATCTCCTAAGTATTAATTTACTAACTCATCAACTTCATAAACTAATCTTCAATCAGATCACAATATGTTGCACAATCAAAATTCATTCATGGGATGTTTAACTATCTGACTTCTCAAATGCTCTGCACTTGCATATAGGTACACGGTTGTTACTTTAATATCACTATGACCCATCATTTTTGACAAGCTATATATGTCGCACCCACCCTCAAGCATAAGAGTAGCGAATGTGTGCCTAAGCTTATGTACAGTGAATGGCATTCCAAATATTGGTTGTATGATATCAACAAAATGCTTTAGCCCATTTTCGGTAAAGCCCTTGTTTTGTACAAATGAAGTAAAAAACTCTGGGCATGACTTATTGCACCGTCTTCTTTCTTCAAGGTAGAATCTTAAGCTTTTAGCTAATGTTTGTGAAATAGGTACAAATCTGTCCTTTGCTCCTTTTCCTTGATTGATAAATAACGTCATGTTATCTAGGTCTACATCGGCATACTTAAGATGTAAAAGCTCATTTTTTCGCAATCCCGCAAAAACAAAGGTGGAGAATATTGCGTGATTTCTGTACCGTAAAAACTTATTCGTGTACGGGTAATTGTAAACAATTTCGAGCAGACGCAATGCATCTTGCTTTGTAAGCTTTTTGGGAAGTTTTTGTTCAATACGTGGCCTGTCTATACTTTCAATGGGATTAAATTCCATATAGCCTTTAGTCTTGCACCATCTAAAAAAAACCAAGAGCGATTTATGATGAACAACAGAAGTATTAGTTGTCCAATTTCGTTCAGTTCTTCCTATAAAAAATATTGAACGCACATTTTCTACTGAGACATCGGTAATAAATTGCACCCCACTTAATTTACAATACAAGTCAATGACATACTTATATCGTTTAATGGTTTGTTTGGAATATCCTTTAAAATAAACTGAATAATCGTAGAACTCCTTTGCGATAATTTGTATTTCCACGGATAAATCACTCCATATTTCCCCTGGGCCTAATCTCTAGCGGAGGTAGTCACCCAAATGCTTGTTTTTCTAAAATATCCTTTGTTTGTGCGCTTAGCTGGATTCGAACCAGCGACCGTCTCCTTAAAAGGGAATAAATAGACCTTTTTAACTCATAATGAATAAAAAAGCGTTATCACACAATGGTATTTTGGAATTGAAGGAAATATATCCTTACAATTATCTGGGACTACTCCTCTCTATTTTTGAATAAAAAAGAGGAGAAAAAATGAGAAAGTATGTTATTAATGTAATAATAAGATGGCCTGTAATAAGTATATACCTATTATATAAAGCTATCAATATTCATATTCTCAATGTCGCCACGAAATTCTGTTGTTGGCATACATCTTAGATAGATTGCTGTCATTGAGATATTTTTATGCCCCATTAGCTGTTTTAATTTAACTACATTGTTACTTGACTTAAGGAAGTTTACTGCAAAGGTGTGTCGCAACTGGTGCATGTGAAATTCAACACCTGCTTGTTCTTTCAAATTGTCGATAAAATGCTTTAAACCGAAATCAGATAATCCTTGATCTCGTGAACTTGAAACAATAAGGAAAGGGGTTGTATAACTTCTGCGAGAGTCCAGGTAATCTTTTAGATGCATTAACAAAGTTGAATGAAGAGGAATATCTCTGCTGTTGCTAGATTTTGAAATACCACCTCGTACTGTTAAAATCTTTCTTGAAAAATCAATATCTCGGAGTTGTAATAACAGTAATTCTTCTCGCCTTAATCCACAAAAAAGCAGGATATAAAAAACAACAAGATTTCTTTTTAATACAAGAATATTATTGTTATGCAGTGAATGAATACCAGTTATAAGTTTCTCTATGTCTTCCTTACGTAAATACTTTTTATTGTCGTATTGTGGTGATGGATAGCGCATCTCACTAAGAGGGTTTATTTGAATATATTTCCTTGCAGCAAGCCAGTCGAAGAATACATTTAACTTGATAAAATAGGTTGCCACCGTAGACTTTTTAACACCTGTCTTCACAATACCTTTTCCAACAATTCTTTTTCGTTCATGGAGCGTTTTGAAGAACACTGTTGCATGTCGGTGGGTAATAGTATCAAGCGAACAATCGGGATTTATCCGCATAAACAGGCTAAAAATAGTGGAATACGCGGTCAGGGTTTTTGGCTTTATTCTTCTTGCAAATTCACATTCATACATGAATTCTTCAAAAAGATGTTTTATCGTTTTTCTCATACTGACAAGCAGTATTACAAATGCAATGTCTGTATATAATGGAGGGAGATTTGCGTGCAGAGCAAATGGTCAAATTTTTCTTCCTTACAAAATACTAGTTCAATCAGTACAGTATCTGCATGCCTGATATAACTCCTATTGGTAAAACAAACTTTAGAAACAACGAACAACCTTTTGGTATTAAAGACGCGGACCGGCTGAATCATATTTATGTTATTGGAAAAACAGGAACAGGAAAAAGCACCTTGTTATTAAATATGGCTATCTCAGACATTCAGCGGGGTAACGGTATTTGTTTAATTGATCCACACGGCGATATAGCGGAGAAGATATTGGATTATATACCTGATGAAAGATTTACGGATGTACTATATTTTAATCCTGCTGATGAATTATATGTTATAGGATTTAACCCGTTAGACAATATACCCAAAGATCAATGTCATTTGGTTGTTGCAGGGTTAATAGCAACTTTTAAAAAGATATGGATTGATTCCTGGGGGCCACGCCTCGAATATATTTTGCGTTTTACTCTTCTTACCCTTTGTACATATCCCGAAGCAACGTTATTAGATATTCAGCCGTTGCTCACTAATTATGATTTCAGAAGAAAGGTATTATCCTATTGCCCTGATCAGTACCTGTTATCATTTTGGTACAATGAGTTTGATAAATATCCTCCTCAATTAAAATCGGAAGCAATTAGTCCGATATTGAATAAAACAGGATTATTTGTAGCTATTACGAAACTGCGAAATGTTATTGGACAAAGCAAGAGCAGTTTTCAGGTACAGCAAATTATGGACAACAAGAAAATACTTATCTGCAACTTATCCAAAGGGCAATTAGGTGAAGATGCCAGTACCTTGCTTGGCAGTATGCTGGTAAATGCAATTCAATTGGCTGCATTAGCCCGGGCGTCACAACAGGAAGAACACCGTAAACCGTTTTATCTGTATGTTGATGAAATGCACTCTTTCGTATCACTATCCTTTGCTGATATTTTAGCCGAAGCACGAAAGTATAAACTCTCTTTGTTTATGGCGCACCAATACGTTGAGCAGGTAAATGAAAAAATCCGGTATGCTATCTTTGGGAATGTAGGTACCATGATCATATTTAGAGTAGGTGCAGAAGATGCAAAACAATTAGCACAGGAAGTATATCCTGTTTTCAATGAAGAAGATTTAATTAATCTGCCCAGGTATTCAATGTATTTAAAACTTATGATTGACGGAGCAACGTCTAAACCATTTAGTGCTACAACTAATACGATCCAACCAACTAGGCAGTCCTTTAAACAAGAGATTATTGAATATTCGAGAGAGCAATTTGGTACCTTAAAAGAAGATGTAGAAAGAGCAATAAATGTAAACAGCATTGCCTTTAGCAAACCTTTTGGGCAAGAACAGAATTCTTTATTCTCGTAATGAAACTTCTTTTATATTTTTTCCAATTACCTTATCAGCAATTATTGCCAGGGCAGCCACTAACAAAGCATTGTTAAGGTTCTTTTCCATTTGTTTATTGCCCAATACTTTTACAATAACGTATAAAAAACCAATATAGGCTGTTAAAAAAAGAGGCAGTTTAATATTGTTCCAGGTCTTTATAATTCTCTTATAATGAAGATTGGGTATATTGTCTTCAACGAACTTATCTACAAACTTCAGCCCCAAATAAGCCATCAAAAATGCTAAACAGGATTTAATATCCATGATGATAGTTTTATGGTGAAAAGAATTTAGTCCTTAAAATTAAGCAATTCTTTTACTGGAACCTCCAATTCTTCAGATAACTGCAGCAGGTAGTATGCAGAGGGGTTAATTCGTCCTTTTTCTAACCGGTTCAGGCTTTGCCGGTCTTTATCGCAGCGCAATGCTAATTCAGTTTGGCTTAAACCAGCCTCCTCCCGTAACCGGGCTATGTTTTTACCTAACTTTTTTTGAAATACTTCCTTAGTCATTGCCACTTTATTGGCACAAGGTGAGTATTTTAAAAAATTTATTGTAAACGCATCGGTTTACATAGTTTTTTTCCTTATGTTTGTCCCATAGACAACAAGTGACCGTCTGATCTTATTCCCATTAAGCTTCTTAATCAAAAAATGTATGTATGAAAAAGACTTTAACCATCATGGGGGTGATGAGCGCTTTGGCCTCTATGTTGCTATTTTCCTGCTCAAAACCTAAAGATGAAGGCGGCAGCTCTACTCCACCCGCAGTTATAAAACCAGTTATAACTGCCACTCCAGAAAAAACAATAGCGTATTCAGGAGATCCAATTAAGATTGCATACAATACAGATGGAACAAATGTGTCGATAAATGGAGTATGGCAAAATCTTGCTTCCGGCACTTACATTGCATCTTTCACGGGTAAAACAACATTCGTGTTCCAGTCAAAGAACGCAGCAGGTGTTTTATCAGACCCAATTTCTGTAGTATTGGACAATTGGTCAACTCAGATTGAGTATTTATGTAAAGGCCCTAAAGCATGGTATAAAATTTCGGCGAGAAGTCACCAGGTTGGTAATCCTACATGGACAACTTTTACTTTCAGCCCTTGTTACCTTGATGACGCAACAACGTTTAATCCTTATACATGGATTGCAACCACCAATATGGGAGCAAATTTGTGTGATCCACTTATAACTTCATTAGCAGCACAGTTTTCTTTGTCGGATTCATTATACTGGGCAGGCCAAGGGCGTTTTTTATCCAAATTAACTATTGATACATTACGCACTCTTCAGCCAAGCATTGTATTTGATGGTGCTGGTGTTCCACATCCAGGTGAAGCCGAGGAAACATTTGTGAAAAGATAATTTGGCTTTTGAGACTGTCGCAGCCGCAGGGAAAGATATTAATATGAAAGTCTTTTATTGCGGCTTTGACTTGCAAAAAAAACTATTCGATTGCTACTAATTTGAATTTACCGTCTACGCAATCGAATAATTTTTTTCGCCCTGCCGAAAACACCTTTACAATAATTAGAATTCTTATTATTAGATTAAGTTGCAGTTTTTTCTTTTGAATAGAAGAGAAAGCTCTCATGTGAAAACCCATCGAAGAAGAATATTTTATCAAATTGCGATGAAAAGGGATTGTTTAATATATCACTAGAAAGTATATAGCTTGAAGGTGCGCTTACACCATTAAGCACAACCAATAACCATAGTTCGGTGAGCGTTTTATCTTCTGAATACGACGCATATTTTTCTTCCTTAGCACTAAGTACAGGTAAAATCAAGCTTTCATATTCGGTTTTACCAACATAATTCTCATTAATCTCAATACACAAAGGATGCAGGGAACGATCAGAAACACTTACATTATCTATAAATGACGGCTTTACAATTTCTTTGTTTAAAAGAATACTCTCGATGTAATCAGCAATTGTAATTGCAAGCTGATTTTTTTCAGCAATGCTAAACCTATTGTTTACTACACTTTTATTTGCAGTATTCATCAACCAATAACTAATACTGATATTAATTAATTGCTTTCGTTGGTTATCCCTAGCAAGCAAAATATGTTCAGCCCGCTTTAAAATACTTTTTGTTTCTTGTATTAAAGATTTGGATTCTTTGTCCATTATCCTAGTATGCTCAACACCAATTTTTTTATCTTCATCTAAGAGAATAAAATCCGGAACACTTTCAATCTTATCTGGAATTTGAATTTTATAATTAAGGTTAGTGGCGACCAAAAAATTTCCTAAATCAAACAATTCTTCAAATTTATCTTTACGCGCATTGTTCTGTGTCAGAAAGTTCTTAAAATCAGTTGTAAGTGCTTCCGCACTCTTGTATTTTGTCGTAATTTCTCTTAACTTTTGGGGAACATTTTGACTCCTGATATCATCTTCAGATTGACCAAAAGCAGCCGCAATTTCTTTTACCATTTCTTCCTCTGTTGCAAGGGTTGATATTTTTGCAGTTCTCCTAAAAACAATGTCTGTTTGGCCATCGTTTTTTCCCAGAATGTAATTAACGAAATGGTCAATCATTATTTGCCTGTCCGCAGGAGGCAGTTTGTCAAGGAGTTCCTGAAAATTCACAGAATTCATAGAGGAAAGGTACAACTAAGGTCAATTAATTTTGATCTTACTTGAGCAAAATGTATTTACAGAAAATCCGGTAAATAGGACTTTCAAAACCATACCTCGGCAAAGCCTCCGCCAAACCAAAACAGGACTTGTGAAATCCTTTACATACTTAGAAGGAATCACAAGACCTATTTTGCCCTTCGGGTTGCTTATACAAGTTTGTCATAAACTTTGCAGCTCAGCATGCTTTTGTAAGGGCAGCTACTATGCCTGAAAAGAAACTGCCCATACCATAAACCATAACAGCAGTATCTTTTCATTCATCCGCTACCTATATTATTATGCGAGCCGGCGGCCACCTGCTGCGTTAAGGGCTGTCGTCACAAACCCTGGCATATACCTTCGGTATGCTTGATGACAGCCCCTCACTGTGCGTCCACATTCCTTGCAGTCATTAACCTGTCCGCCCCAGCCGGTGGCACTCGCAGCCACGTCCATTCGTACCTCACTCCCGTGGCTTAACGGCTCGCTCAGCGCTCAACCGGGCAAGTTTGCCGGGTTGCCTGGCTTCTTTGGCTGAAGGCTCTTTTACCGGATTTTAACGTACCAAAGTAAAATTTTAACAAAATAAATTTGGATAAAAGGTACCATTTTTACTACCTTTGTGGTTCACAATTTTTCTTAACCAAATAAAAATCAGGAGGGAATAAAAGTATGGATCAAAAATTAGATACAAATGAAAAGTTCGGAGTTTCATCGATTAGTTAAAAAGAATGGCTGGACGTTACTGAGGGTAGAAGGTAGCCATTACATTTATGAGAAAAACGGGAAGAGTTACCCCGTTCCTTTTCACGGGCCAAAAGAGCTTGGAAAGGGTTTAGAAATGAAAATGAAAAAGGAAATGGGACTTAAATAGCACCTTTTCCAGAATCGAGATATAAAAGGATTATATCTCAGGTCGCTTACTAAAGCAGATGGGAATGCGAAATTGTCCATCTGTTTTAGGGAGCACTAAACATGAAAGGAATAAAACACATGAACAACAACACACAACACAAAGCAGGAAATAGCAAAAAGTCGACAAAAAGTAAAAAAATTAAAATCATCATAGAAAAAAGTGATGACTCGTATAGTTCTTATGCCCAGAATGTACCCGGTATATATGGACAAGGTGATACAGTTGATGATGCGAAAGACTCGGCCTTAAAAGGGTTAGAGTTATTAGTAAAATATAACGAGGATATTAATGTACCCGATATTCTTAAAGGCGAATACGAAGTAGTATTTAAGTTTGATGTAGAAAGTTTTTTAAACTTCTACAAAAAAATATTTACTAATGCAGCCTTGGAACGAATGACAGGGATAAATCAAAAGCAGTTTCAACATTATGCTACAGGGTTAAAAAAACCTAGACCGGCGCAAGTAAAAAAGATTGAAACAGCTATGCATCAATTAGGAAAAGAACTTACTTCTATTGAATTATAGTCAGATAATCTTCCCGTTAATTAAATAAGATCTACTTTTTACTTAGAAAGCAACATAAAACTTTCTATACATTTTCTGAAATAAGAGTATTAGATTTACTGGTCTAAAATTAATTAAAAATGAACCAGTCTTTGCAACTTTCAGATATAGAACTAAAGATGTTTGAAGAAGTATTTGAAGTAATGAGTAAATATAAAAATTCCAGAACATTTGGGCTTCAGCTCGTACATTCTCATTTTAAAATAAACCAAAATGAAACATTGTTCGAGACTCACAATAAGCAAAACAGGTCTCTGCAGGTAAACACGGTAAAGATTAGCGACTTCAAAAAATTACCTCTTGCTACAGCTTGGAATAGAAAAAAAGATGGCAGTATAGTTATTTCAATGTTTTGTTGCGACGGAGATGATGACGGTGGATATGGCAATCATGGTGGGGATGAATAATATTTATTTTATTATTCCCTCACAGCCATTACTTGTTTTCCTCTTAACTGCCTAACGAAGTCTTTTTGCTCCATTGAAGAAACATCTTTACTTCCGACAATGAGGTTACTATACTCTTCTTGACTTCGTTGGAATATGGCAACACCTGCTTTTGGTATATCTCTTGCGCTATCAGCATAAACCACATAAAATATTGTTTCCTTTAGTAAGGATTCAAAACTGCCATTTCCTATATCTATAACAAAGAAAACTTTTCTACGTATCTCTGAAATTTCTACCGCAACTCGATTATCACTAATTGATATAATATTAGTTCCAATAAATGCTCCCTTTTGTGTATTGCAAATGATTTTGTTTCTGGAAATAATATCAACCTTAAAATGATGGATATATTCTATTTTTTCTGGATTATTAGATGCTTTGTAATCCCAAGAATAACATTGCCACCTTCCGATTAGGGCATCTATTCTCGGATCATTTATAGTAGCCTCTATTTTTCCATAATCCTCACCATCCCACACCAATCCAAATTCCTCCAAAATTCTTTCATCAAGAATAGTTAATACCTCAGAATATCTCGGCTCAGCAACGGATTTTCTATATTCCTCATTAGAGTGAGCGCCTTGCATTTTACTAAATAAATCATTTGATAAACGAAATGATAAACTAGTGCTTGCTATCTCCCGTATTTGAGGCTCAGAATACTTTTCTCTTAATACAACGATAGCCTTACAAAGCCTTATAGATAATCTACCCCTGGAAGCGTTAATATGTGCCTGTTTATCAAAATGCATGTAGCAAAACTTTCTCTAATATATTAATAAATACTCTACTAACAAATCAATACTTAAAGAGTTTTTGCAAATTCAAAGCAAATAAAACGCAAACCAAATGCAAGAAAACTGCAAGAAAAAGAAACATCCTCAACTACAGCAGCAACCGATTTTTTACCTCTAATTTCGGTATATAAACGTATTAATAAAGTAAGAGCTACTGGTGACACAGTAGCTCCCAAAAGGAAACCGAGTAAGCGGTTACCGAACAAATCAAATGTAAGAAGAAATTTTAAAACCACGCCGCTTATTTGTTTTCCATAAACGATTTTATGGAAACAATTTTGAAATTTATTTACGGATTATCATTTAAGATCTTAAGAAATTAAGCCTACCGCATTACTGCGATAGGCTTTTTTTGTGGCGCCAGTTTAGCAGACAACGCCACGTCAAAAGTTTAGCATACGGCAGATGGTGAAATTACATTAGGAAATAGTTTTTTTGACGTGTCAATTCAAGCCAGGCGCTACCAAAGGTAGGTCTGGCTTTTTGCGTTTTATGGACTTGCAACTATAACTAATTGCTCATCTTATAAAAAGAAACACTTATGAACTCAATGCAAGAACAAGATTACTGGTGGTGTACAGGCCCTTTAACAAATGAGAGGGCTGAAGCACTAAGAAATGGTTACCGCCAACTATATGTATCCGCGCCAGGCGGCAGATACCGCACATTATCCGAGCCTGATAAGTTTTATGAGTACGAAGAGCTAAATTTTTATAAAAAAGGTCGTGACCTAATATTGATTGAACTTAAAAATGGAGACAACAAGGGAATCTTTTTTTAGAACTGGCAAGGTCATAAATTATTTATTTACTAAAACAATAAACATGGAGACAAAACTTTTAAAACATCAACAGGTATTTGTAAATCCTGAATTTGAAGCCTTTTTTAAAAAATTAGAAAGGGAACAGTTAGACCTTGCAGGTATTGCAGGGAGGCAAGATGGCCTGGCAAATAAGCCTACCAGCGCCCGTCATTACAATATACAGGTAGTAAGTTCGATCAAAGCTGCTATTCAAAAAGCAATTGATTTTAATTACAGCCTGTTTAAGCCGGTAAGCGCAATCGCTATCACTAAAGAGATGCGTACTACTGAAGCGGAGAATATTTTGCTTTTGGAAAAAGATAAAAATGCAAAAGAAAAAAAATTACTTTCTTTAAAAAGCGAACAGGCTGAATTGAGAGGAAGTATCAATTACATTGCTGCCAAACTTAAGATCATAATACCTGCTTTGTTTGGCTTAGCCGAAGGGATATTGGTTTATACCATTTTACAAAGTGCAGGTTTCCCTTTAATAGTAAGGTTCTTTTTATCTTTTGTTATTGGCCTTACTGGTACCTACGGTGTAAACCTCGGGGCAAATTTTATTAGTAAAGCAGTTAATAAAAAAAGCTGGAAAAAAAGGTTTGCAGTAGTTATTACGCTTGCCTTTGCAGTTGCAGCCGGGTTAGGAGTATGGCGCGCCGGTCTGTATAGTGGCAGTGTAACTATCAATTCTCAAATTGATTTAACCAGCAGTGGCAATCAAACTACCAGCTTCTCCAGCTTACCCTTTATATTAATATCCTTTATTTCTTTTTTAGTTGCGTTGGCTTTCGAGTTAAAGCACTGGCAAACAGATGAGCAAAAAGCAAGGATAAAATTATATAAGGAAAAGGTAGCAGAAGGCAAAAAAATTGAACTGGAAAGCCATGTAATTAATAACAAGATCAAAATTGCTAAAGAGAACGTAAGTGCTGCATCGGGAGAAGCATTGGTAATACAAGAATATGCATATTCGAATGAATGCCGATTGATTACTCTTGCACAGCAAATACAAAATTATTATGAATCTTCAAATATTGAACACAGGCTTGATAATACCTGCCCGCCCTTTTTTGGTGAATCAATAAGCAAAGAGTTTAAATTATACTTCAACAATTTATTTACTCACTTAAAGCAAAAAAAATGAAAGTTATACTGTCGATACTATATATTATTGTAATAACCTCTTGCAAAAACAGTTCTATAAATAAAGACTACTATGTAAGCTGTACAACTGTTCGTGATGTTACCGATTACCATACATTGTTACCTGATGCCAATGCAACCCTTTCTCTGTTTGATCTGGCTAATAATAAAGACCAGGCAGCGAGTTACAGGTACACCGAGATTACAGATAAAATGCTTGTACCAGCTATAGATATATACTTACCGGATGCAGCTACAGGCGAAAGAAAGAACAAGGATAATGCGCCGATGTACCGCGAGAGGGTTATTTTAAAATTTATGGATACCATAAGAAAAACACTTGCAATACCGGTATCAAAAAAAGATACTACAGCAACACTAAAGCATTCCGAATGCTTTAAAATTATCAGTACAGAATTAAATCGCTTAAATCAACAACAAAGCATACATAAAGTATTATGGGTGTTTAGCAATCTGCAGGAAAATTCATCAATCCTAAGTGTATTTAACAGCAGCATTAAGAAACGTTTAATTACAAATGCAGATTCCATAGAAAGAATCTTTGAACATACAGGACTGCTACCCGAAAATCTAAACAAAATTATAGTGGTGTTTTCTTACTTACCCCAAGACCGGGATGATGATCAGCGCTTTAATTTAATAGTACAGCTATATAAAAATATGCTAGAAAAACGTGGCGCTACGGTTATTATACAGGCCACAAATAAACCTGTTGAATTATGATTAAACAACTTGGTAATGTTCTGTTGATAGGGGTACAAAAGATCAGCGGCGCATTGCTACGAATTGTTTTATTTTTTCTTGGCTGGTGCTTTAAATTAATAAGCCGGGTGGCTGATAAAATTGGCGATGAAATTTTAAAGTTTGCAGGAAAATGATGTATGCAATAATTATAGCGGGGATCATTTTGTTAGGGCTATTTTCTGTCAGGCAAGAAGACACAGATAGTTTTAACGCAGCGTTTGGAAACGCAGGAGATCACTTATCGACATTTAATATGGGGTTTGCAATTACAGGTGGAATGCGAGCGCTTACAAGAGAAGTGAGCTACAAAAATGCCTTAATCATTGGGCAATCTGGTTCAGGAAAAACAAGTACTGTCCTAATAGGCTCTGTTTTTACACTTTCACGCGGAAATAACTCAGTAGCGATAATGGACGTATCAGGTGAAATTTTTCAATTAACCAGCGGATATCTTGCTAGCCAAGGGTATAAAATTATCTGTATTGATTTTGGAGAAAACTCTGATGGCTTTAATCCATTATCAACCTGTAAAACACCAAATGATATACAACGGGTAGCACAAATACTTGTAAAAAACTCTAATGTAGAATCCAAATCAGATCAGTTTTGGTCTACTGCGGGGGAAATGATGCTTTCAACATTTATGCAGTACTTACTTTTTTATGCTGAACCGCAATATCACTCGATGGCTAATGTACTTGCTATGATAGAAACCTTTGCAGCAGAGCCAGAAAAAATAGATAAGTTGTTTGTTAAGGTCGATGAAAAATTATTACGTAGTTATAAAGCGCTGGTAGCAACACCCGACAGAACGCTACAAAGCATTATCTCTACAGCTATTGCCACGCTTAAAATATTTAAAAACCCTGCTGTAGCAAGATGCACTGCTTTTAATACCATTAATATCCCAAGCATGCGAATGGAAAAAACGGCATTATTTATTTGTATCCCTGTTAACCAGGTGAATTTCTTAGCGCCCATAAGTGCGCTGTTGTTTGAATCACTGTTTCAGGAAATGCTTTCACGAATACCAGACAAGAATGAATGTGCATGTTTCTTTCTGCTTGATGAACTCGTTACAATGCGCTTCCAAAATTTAGGCATAGTATATAGCAACTGTAGAAAATACCGCTGCGGCTGCATGGGCTTGATACAGGATGAACGTATGTTGGAGATGAACTATAGTTCAGCAGAAGCACATGCAATAAAAACAAATTCATTCAGCAAAGTATACCTACAGGGTCAACCGTTGGGTACTAGCCTGCAATTACAGGAAGCATTAGGACAACGGATTGTAATTAATGAAAAAGGAATAGAGAAAAGGGTACATCTTATGGAGGCACCTGCAATAAGAATGAGCAAGGAGGCAATCATTTTTTTAGGAGCAGAATTACCACTGAAAGAAAAGATGCACCCATACTATAACCATTTTGTTTTTAATAACAGAACTAAAATCACACCATACCAAGCAATAAAGAAAATACCATTTGATGAACCACCGATTATACCTCTTGATTAGATGAAAAGAAAAAGTATAAACTTATTGTATGCTTTCCTTGAACAAAAAGGAGTTCTCCATACGGAAGATAGTGATCTGATACAACGAGCTAAAGACGAATATTGGAAAAACTATAGAAGAGAATGGAGGAAAAATAAACGCCATCAAAACAAGTCGTACACAATCCTACTTAACTATGATGAAGCAAAGCAGGTTATCAACGAGGCTAAAAAGTATCACGCCAGTCCAACACAATATATAAAAGGAACCGCACTTGCCGGTAAGCAAATTGCTGATCCGGTTGCAATCGGGAAATTAAGAGAATTACTATATGCGCATTACAACAGCCTGCAAGCTTATATTGATAAAAAAATATTACCAGAATCTCTTGGACATAAAATGATGGAAGATGTAGCAGAGATCGAAAAGAAAACATTTGCGATCCTCGCACCACGAAAGCTATAGTTATGATTTTAAAAAGCCTTTCGCGTAAGTCAGATAGCACCGGGCAACTGGTAAATTATGTAATGCGGTATGTCTTTAAAGAGCAGGAAGATGCTGCACAAGAAAGAATAAAGCCAAAAGAGCAACAGGCTTCATTTATTATACGACACAACCTTCGCTCGAAAACGGTACTAAAAAACTTTATAAAAGAATTCCAGGAAAATGAGAAGTACAGGTTAGTAAAGCGTAAGAATTCGGTAAAGCTTTTCCATACCATTTTATCTATATCAAATAAGGATAAGTCTTATGTGTCAGATGAAATGTTAAAAGACCTGGCACAGAAATTTATCGAGTTACGTGGAAGTAACAACCTATATCTTGGCACAAAACATGAAGAAGGTGTTGATCACATTCACATGCATCTTATTGTGTCGGGTACGCAACTTAATGGACGTTCAAGCAGGATCAGCAAACAAAAATTCCATTCCATTAAGCTGGCATTGCAAAAATATCAGCAAGAGAAGTATCCTGAACTTATTCATTCTTTACCAGAACACGGTAAAGGCAAAAAGATAATCAAAGAAAACCTCATTGAACAGGTAAAAGCGAATAGACAAACGGATAAGCTTGCTTTGTTGGGAAGTCTTGAAAAAATTTATGCAAGCTCAAAGTCCAAGGAACATTTTTTAGAGCAACTGAAAACAGCAGGCCATAGTGTATATCTAAGGAATGGAAGAGTTCAAGGCGTAACATTTAATGAAAAGAAATTTCGTTTTAGCCGTTTAGGATTTGATGACGAGAAATTACACGCACTTGATCAAAAACAGAGCATACCAGATAATTCATTGCAACTTTTGCAGCAACTGCGTGACAGGAACAGGACACAGGACAGGCGAGACATTATTAAAACAGAAGCTGATACAATTAAGGGTACAAATAGTAAGAATAAAACTCTTGATGAATTATTTTCCATAAGAGAGAACAGGGCAAGTAACGAGCATTTAAAGGATTGCATTAACGAAGAATTAGAAAGAGAGGTTAATGAACAGTTGCCTACAATTGAAGAAGACGTAGCTGTTAATGATATAGATACATCAATAACAAGATCAATAGGAAAATTGATTAAACCCATTGCATTAGTAACGAAGTGAGAGATGTAATTATAGAGGTAGTTAAATGCGGTTTAGGGGTACGGGGATTCCCCGTCAAGATGCAATTTTAACCATGCCGTTTATGATTTGGGCATGGTGAATTGCAATCTTGCAAAGAAAAAAATAAGCCGCCGGAGGCTCAATTAAATAAAACTAAAAATTAAAAATATGGAAGTCATATGTCTTCAGGATGAAGCCTTCTATAAGCTGCTGGAAGAGGTTGTAGAGCGAGTAAAAGAGAAAAATGGCATAACCCATGACAAATGGATTTCGGACACGGAGGCCATGCATAAACTCCGTATTACCAGTAAGACAACCCTGCAAAAATTTCGCGATCAGGGTAAGATACGGTTTAGCCAGCCAGAGAAAAAGATCATACTTTATGATCTGGATTCTATAAATGAATATATAGAAAAGCATGCTCAAAATACCTTTTAAACCTTTAATATTATGGACACAGAAAAAGAATATCAAAAGGCTTTTAATAATGGCTATGTATTAGCTCAGTATAAACCAGTATTATTAAGTACTATTTGTAAAAGCTTTCATTTTAAGAATAATTATCTTGAAGGTTTTTTCGCTGGAAAAGAACTGTTTGAAAGAGAAAGGATGAAGTCTTTACTTTTTGAGCTAAAAAAACTGAGAGATAATAATGATATTGATGATAGGAGTAGATAAATTTTAGGAGAGACGATGAACTGAATAACAAAAACATCAACCTGTATTAGATAGAGTGACTATGATGCATTAAATGTAGCTTTGTAAAATGAGTGAGCGAATTCTAATTATACCACCAAGTGGACTTTCATCTGTTCAAAGGTCAAAGCTTATTGACCACATTGCAGCAGGTGAAGAAGTAAACAAGGATTACGTTGAGATAGGCTTGCCACGATCACAATTGGTCGGCCTTATGCTTTCAGGCGACGAAATTATTTCATCTGCTGTTTTTAAAAATCCTTTGGCTTCATATACCGATAAAGTTTTCAGGAAGGCAAAAGTTGACGGTGCTTTAAATTATAGATATGAACTTGGATATATTGCAACGAACCGCAAATTCGAAAGAAAGGGATTTTGCCAGGGCTTGTTTAAAGCATTCTTCCCGCATATAAATCACTTGAATTTTTTTGCGACTTCTAGAAAGCCGTCCATGATTCACATTCTTCAAAAGTTTGGAATGGAAAGCACTGGTGAGATTTATGATGATGACCTATGCCTTTTAATTCATTCGCCCCGTAAAAAGTAAAGGCGATTAATTTTTTAATCCAATAATATAAATCTAATAGAATAAAGCAATGTCTATGACGATGATTTTGCTCTATGCAAAATCATCGGTGAGGATTGCACTAAAAGTTGTTCGTTTAGTTTATATTTACCTGAAAGCTTTTGAGGCCATCCTTGATCATTTGCCCTTTTAGCTTTCTGAATCCATCCACAATATCGAGAATGGCTGTTGGCGCAAAACGATGCACCTTGTTTTTCACGAATGCGGCTAACTGGTACGTCGCTTGATCTTTGCTGTTCAGTCTAAAATATGTTCTGTGCGCTCTCAATTCCATTGGTGCACCAGCAAACTCGATGACGGGTTTATTAAAAAGGATGCAGACAATTTCATCCAACGTTCCTTTGCCGTCTAGGTCCTCAATACATATCCATTGCCAATACCAGTTTAGAAACCTGTTCATCGAGCGTATCTGAACCATATTAATAATTGCTCCATTATCCACAAAGCTCCACATGGTTTCAACCGCTGTATCAATGGCATTGCAGAAAAATTGTTTAAGTCCATTTTTTAGTTTCTGCGGTTCATGCACGCAGCAATAACGATATTCATTTAACAGCGCCCAGGCATCCGCTTGGTAATCGGCTTCTTCAATAACCTTCGGAAACTGTCCAATGCCTGTTGCGGTTTCTCTGACCAGGCGGTGACCATTTTTGCTGTAATGCAAAGCTTCATGAAAGAAAAATAGTCTTCCTGCTTGCATCAGGTCTGTGTTGGCATCCTTATCCAACCTCTTTTTTAAACCTGATAAGAACCCATCGTCCAGTGTCCAGGAATTTGTTTTTTCATTGTATTCAAACCCATTGTCGACGTTGGTCTTTGTAAGATCAATAGCATCATCCTTTAAGGAAGTGCCGTTAAGGTCTGTAACCTTATTCCATGGAGAACAGAGATGTTTTTCTATGGTTTTATAATCTTCTAAATTTTCGCAGATGCTTTGAAGCCAGTTTTCAGGTTTCATGCCGGTAACTGTTTTGATAAAAGGTTTGATTTTATCCTGCAACTGATCTTCCCAGCTACTTCTGATTTTATCTGCAACTTTGCGATCCTCGTCCGTTAAGATGATACGGTCGCTTACTTCTTTGGACACCAAAATTGCTTCACGATGAGGCGGTGTTTGTTTCCTGTCAAACTGGTAGGTTTGAACATAGGGATAAATATTTGTATTGATCCTTGTTCCTAAAGCAAAGGGAAGGCCAGCAGATGATGAAATGAAAAGATGTATTTGATCATGATTAGGCAGCTTATTAGCATAGGCGTCCAACACATTTTGAAACTCCTTGACAACGGCCTGGATGTTATCCTGATTGAACAATGAATCAACATGTGGCGCTGCTAACGCGATGTTAAATTCGTTTGCTGGATTGCTGACAGCCTGATATGTTGATTGCGCATCTATGTTGAATGATGTCGAAATTCTGATAATGACATCACCCTTGCCCTTCTGCGTTTCGGTAGGCAGTATAGGTGGGGTGATTTTAAATTTGAACTCCGTTGAGGGTGGATCGATCTGATAAAACCATTCGTTCCTTTGATGATGCCATTGGTAAATGGTATAAGTATGCGTATTGCCAACTAGGTAACCAAGATGAAATCCCACGGAAATAGGGACAAGCCCAAAGTAGGCAATGTGAGCGTTTGGATGCTTTTCCAATACCGGCTTTAAAATTTCGGCAAACTTACGTTGCTGCATAAGCGCAATATTTTCGAAAGGCAGATCATACAGTTCACCGAGTTCTGCCTGCCCTGCTTCAAAGTCTACAAATATGTTTTCAGCATCCTTCATTTCGAGGACAGCTTCACATTCGTCTTGTGTTATCTTTCTGTTGAGGCCATAATGTGCAATAATGATCTGCATTTTCTTTTGACTATTCATCGTTATTCAATTTTATTTTTTATTATTAATCTACCATCGGTTCTTGATCGTGTTCAATCCCACCACCATGCCATTCACCTGTTGCCACCCAAGTTTCGTAATGGAATAGCCATTCGCTTGCCCAAGGGATGAGCGTATGGACGTAAAATTTACCTGGGTGCCATTCATTGTTCGGTGGATAGTAAAGGCAGAGCTGTTGCAACGGTGTTGAGTATACATGCGGTAATTTATCCTTTCCTTCAGCCAGTTTTAATTTCTCACCAATCACAAAAACCCTTATAAACTCACCACGCTTGTAGTGTAATCTCACCCGGTATGTTCGACTAAGAGGGGTTGGCGTTAATTCGCCAACCCATTTCAGTTCGTTTTCGCCGTTTCGGATGACCCTTGATGTGGGGAAATATGATTTTAATGCACCCTCTTGGTGAAGCAGGGAAATCCTATTCATTGGCTCCAAAGTTTGTGTGAGGTGCAATAATTGTGCGGCCAAGAGAGCCGATGATGCCGGATCCTGCGGCCATCTTCATCGTTCCACTTTCGCGCTGTGCGAGAACAGCGTCAGCGATATTTGAGAAGGTTTTGTTAACATCACGTTTGCCGAACACCTCCGCCATAGTTAACTGAATGTCGTAACCCTTCTGCGTGGTGATATAAGCGAGATCCCTCTTGACCTTCGTGAGCCATTTGTAGAAGTTCGCCTGCTTGTTAGGTGCATCAGGCCACTTATCTGCGAAATTTTCAGCGGTGTTCACCGGATTGCCAATCCATTTGATTTTGCGCCCCTTTGCATCTATACGCTCCTCTATAAAGTTCTCCATCGTGTTGATAACATCAATCAGCCCCTGAATAACATTCGTTTGTTGTTTGTACGCTCTAGCAGCAAGCGTTGTGATGATGATTGAAATTGGTTTATCCTCTTCGCCATTGAACATGACGTCCCTGTGCCTTTTCAGGATTTGAACGATGGTCTGTAGCGGCAGCTTTTTCTGCTTTTGCGGCGGAAGTGGTTTAATGGCTTCATTTAATGATAGCAATCTGGTCATCTCAACCTGGCAACGAAGTTTAAACCACAGGGCGTAACCAAATGGATTACTCTTCAGCCAGGTAATTAGGTCGGTTGATGTGCGGTAATTCGCCATCGTGTTATCAGTGATCCTGATGGCTAATTTTTCGACATCTTGAACGTTGTCTGCATATAACTTTTGTTCAAATAAGAGCTTGTAGCCGGAACTGACAATGGCAGGAAGGATGTCTAGATGGAACCTTGCTTCATCACGATGCAGGAGGGTCCAACACCTTCTGCCTTCTTTATCCAACATTCTTTTAAGAGTATCGTGTTGCTTTAACCGATCTCCTACAATTTTTTTAACGTCGTATTGGGTCCATGTAACACGTTTGCCGGTCAAGCGGCAAACCAAGTCTACATCTAAATCATCTTCTTCGTGAATAGGCCTTGTCATAGTCCCCAAAAGAAAAGAACCCTGCGGTTCGATTTCAGGGAGATAGGGAGCCAACGGAGATTCGGGTCTTGATAACCAGTCGCCGACAAATTGATAACTTTTTACTGCCGCTTCATATTGAGCGGGTGTGATGTCTAGGTTTCTTGAGAGTTCTTCCAGGATCTCATGGAACTGTTTGTTTTGATCGAAGGATAACATTGTGCTTTAATTTTTATTTTTAAAATGAACCTCAGGTATTTCTACTGTAGGTTCGGTTATTATTTTTATATATATTGGCGCTACCTTGGATGGCCTCCAATAGCAATACTTGGAACCGATATAACGCTTTCAGGTATATAAAATGGGGCTTGTGTGATAATGGTTAAAGAACTGAAAAAGGGGTCAACATATTAATATTGCATGACCTCCCATTTTGAATACATGGAAACCGATATAACGCCTTCAGGTATATAAATAACAGCTTGTGTGATGACGATTGAAGAATTGGAGAATGAGCCAACAGAAGACCTTATTGAGTTCATTAAATGGGGTAATCAACCAGAATATAAAGATCTGGCTGACAATGCTTTTATTGTCTTTTGCTTAAGGTTTCGGGACAGGGTGCAACGGATGTGCAGGATTATCGCGGAGAAAAGGGGCTATGATTATACTGTCGGCGATCAAATAACCGAATATGTATTTGGTCGGGTTTTAAAATATAGAAAATACAATCCTAAGATATGTAAGCTGAGAGACCGTGATAGATGTGTCGAACTTTACCTTTATAAAATTGCTCAGACAGGTTTGAGCAATTTTGAAACGGCCCTCAAAAATCCCTTTAAAGATGCAAAGATCATCACGGAATTTCCAGATGTTGAAGAGTTTATTGATATGGCGGAAGAAGAGCTTCCAGAAGAAAAAAAGGCGGAGCTAAGAAGAATCGATGAAATTATCAAACATGCACTAGAAAGGCTTTCACCTGCACATAAGATTATCTATCTTACTTACAAGCCCTATGAGATCAAGCTTAACAAGGGTGAACATTATTTGCCCCGACATTTACTGAAACAGTTGCAAGAGAAACTGGGTCTTAGTCAATCGACAATCCGTGTTTACAAAAATCAGGCTTACGAAAAAATAAATGAATACCTAGAAATTTATGGCTCAAAATAAATCACATATCACCCCAGATAATATAACGGAGTGGATGGCTTCCACGGGCTACATATTTCCACGAACGTTGAAGGAATTGCTGCGGTTTGAAAAGTTATATAGTGAGGTTGAAATCAATCTTGAAGGCAGCCGGATCGATCCTGAAAAAATATTGGGAAGAAAAGGCAACGCTCAGATCATTCAGTTGCCAGAAGAAGAAAAGAAAGAAGCATTGCGGTTTAAAATGGCGGCAAGAAAAGGAGATTCAAATCTCCCTCAGAATATTTTAGACAAAATAAAAAAGAACCAGGATCAAAGAAAAAAAGATGTTGACGGATCTCAGGAAAAAAACACTTAATGAATTGGCGGGTCTCATTGCGGAGGATTATTCATCTGGATATATAACCGATTTGGGAAAATTAGCCGCCGCTGAAGAGGCAGAAGTATATATTGATCAGTATGATAATAGCTTTGATGGGTTGCTGGTTTACGACGAGGATGAAAAATTTCATATCCACTTAAACACATACAGAGGCAATAATCCTGATCGTCCCCGCGGTCGCTTCAGTTTTGCACACGAACTGGCCCATCTCATTATAGACGAACATCGAATACCATTGATGAAAGGTGATGTGGCGCCACACGGATCACTGCACGACTTTAAGCATAATGATATTGTTGAAGAAGAAGCAGATTATTTTGCAAGCTGCCTTCTCATGCCGGAAAAACTTTTTAGAAAAATTCCACGACCAAAGAAGTTTTCATTTGATACGATCATAGGCATTGCGAAAGAGTTTCAAACCAGTATTCTTGCAACTATACTAAGGTTTGTCGAAATAGGCTCACATGATATCTGTGTTGTTGTATCAGAGAATAATATTGTGCGATGGCGTGCAAGGAGTAATGGATTTCCAAAATGGACATACCGCTTTAAACCGGGAAACCCACTACCTTCAAATACTGTAGCAGGTGAATATTTTACCAAGCGCAATGCTAAATACACCGGTGTTGAAGATGTTGATCCTGATAGCTGGTTTATCCCAGGATGGACAGCAAGTACACAAATGCATGAGCAATGTTATTATTCTGATAGCTACGGTTTCGTCATTAGTCTAATCTGGTTTGATTAATTGTCTAACGATACAGCGTCATGAATTACAATCTTGAAAATAGCGAATTAACCAAAGTGTTAAAGACGGCTGAAAAGGACCTTCTTTCGAAGAGTCGTATAAAATTTGAATTGTCATCTACTTGGAGAAATCAGCATGTGCCGGACTATCCAGGAATCTATGCCCTGTTTGAAGGGCTGGATAATTTAATTTATATCGGAGAAACAGGAAATCTACGAGAAAGAATGAATGATATCTGCAGAACTGTTAACCATACTTTTCGTCGTCAATTCGCTAATAAAAGGTATGGAGTAGAGAAGACAAAGAAAAAATTTGATGCAGATATCGAGATTAAACTTGATAACTTTTTTAAGGAACAATTACATCTGGCTTTTATTGAGGTTAATTTCGGAAGAATTGAAATTGAAACATACTTGGTCGACAAATACCAGAAGGCGCTTTTAAACTCCGAGAAGAAAAGAAAACTGAAATTAACCCTCGATGATTTGGAATAATAAGTTTATTGTATGGGACATATCCCCACAGTTTTGTTCCAAAAAAATGATCATAACTCTTTTGTTATAATCACTCCGTTTTGTTCGTGATGAGGGTGTGGGACGCAAGGATTTGAAATACAAATATTGAGTAACACCTTGAATTTAATTAACCAACCTATTGTTTTATTCTGTACATTTTATACCTTTATATCAAAGTGCTTATTGGCAAGCCTGCTCGTTCGTGCAAAGATTTCATCAGCCAATAGATAATATAACCTTTTTCCAGGCTTTTTATCTAATCAAAGATTACGAACGCAAAATATTTAGATAAGAAGTCTGGGTAACATAAAAAGATTATATTATGACCCACACTGAATTTTTCAAACTCCAGGCAAAAAACCTTTTCAGGGATTTTCAGACAAAAAAGAAATCACCGGATGCAGCAATTGGTGATTACGAGTACGACCCAAAATACTTTGATATTGAGGGAGTCATACTTTACTTTGATATTGACGAAGAAAATTTTAGCTTAATGAACGCCCAGCATATCATTGCGGATATGGTTGGATTTAACAAATGGACAGAACTGATAAAAGCTTCCGAGCCGGAACTGGAACTCGCAAAGTTATTATTCGATAACCAGGACAGCGTTTCATTAGACGATTGGAAAATGTATATCATCAGCATGGAAAGGGAAAACAATACAACGCTTCATCCAGAAACTAAACTGGAAATTTTCCAGCAAGTTTTTCTTGATGGAGGATATGAAAGGTTAGTTGTATCGGATAATTTCCGTTTGTAGGGTTCAAGGAGATTTTCTAAAACGCAGCGAAAATGTTCACTGCAAGTTTTTCAAGTCTCGCCATATATACTGTTTGTTGTACCTATGTTGTACCCAAAATAAAAAAGGCTTTCAGTTTTTCGCTGAAAGCCTTACCTGTCTAGTGGTGTGGGCCGGGATTGAACCGGCGACACAAGGATTTTCAGTCCTTTGCTCTACCAACTGAGCTACCGCACCATTGCTGCAAGCTATCCCGCTTTCGTTTCCTCAGCGGGACGTTGTTTTTCTATAACTCCTTCGTCGTTATGAAAAACTACCGCCGCACCGCCTGATCAATTACTAATTAAAAATGAATAATTAATAATTGGGGTTGCAAAAATAAGGGATTATCCCCAAATAATGCACCAAAATAAAGAAAGTTTGAAGACGATTTGAGATTTTAGATTGGCGATTTCGGATTTAGAAGTTACATCATTCATACCAAAAATCTAAAATCGCCAATCTGAAATCCGAAATTAATTGCCGTATTCGCAGAGGAACTTGATCCGCATCAGCTTCAGCTGCTCCCAGTTAAAGTTGCTGTCTGCCAGCTCTTCCTGGGCTACCTGCAGTGAGGAGGTTTCGCAGCCTTTAAAATAGTCGATGATCTCGTCCTGCTCGTATTCGTCCACCATTTCGTCAATGGCATAGTCCAGGTTCAGCTTGGTGCCGCTGGCTACAATGGTTTCCATTTCTTCCAACAGCTCGTCTATGCGCAGGCCGCGGTTCTTGGCCACGGTTTCCAGCGGTATCTTTTTATCAATGTTCTGTATGATGAAGATCTTGTTGTTATTTCTATTGGCCACGCTTTTCATCACAAAATCGTCGGGGCGTATAATGTCATTTTCTTCCACGTATTTAGCTACCATATCAATAAAGGGCTTGCCATAGCGCAGGGCCTTACCTTTACTTACACCGCTTATCTTTTCCAGTTCGGCCATGCTGGTGGGGTACATTGTTGCCATGTCTTCCAGGCTGCTTTCCAGGAATATTACAAAAGGCGGCAGGTTTTTTTCCTTGGCCACTTTTTTGCGCAGGTCCTTCAGCATTTCCACCAGCTTGCTGTCCATAGTGCTTTCGGTGCTAGCCGTTGGGTCGCTTTCCTCATCGTCGGCATTGGCATCCTCAAATAAGTTATTCAGCACTATTTTGAAAGAAGTAGGCTTTTTCAGGAAGGCTTCACCTTTTTTGGTGAATTTCAGCAGGCCATATTCTACAATATCCTTGGCTATCAGGCCGCTCAGCAGCAACTGCCGTATCAGGCTGTTCCAGAAATGAGGTTCTTTATCGTTGCCGCTGGCAAACACATCCAGCTCTTCGTGGCGGTACATTTTTACCGCCGGTGTGGCTTTGCCCGCCAGTATCAGTTGTATATAATCTATCGGGAAGCGTTCTTCCAGCGCTTTTATCACTTTCAGCACAGTTACCGTTTCGGCCTTGGCCTCAATTTTTTCTTTGGGGTTCAGGCAGTTATCACACTGGCCACAGCTTTTGCTGTCGTCGTAATCCTCACCAAAATAATGCAGCAAGGTTTTGCGGCGGCATACGCTGCTTTCGGCGTAGCTCACGGTTTCGTTGATCAGTTGGGCGCCCACTTCGCGTTCGCTTAGGGGTTTATCCCGCATAAAATGCTCCAGCTTGGCCACATCTTTGTGCGAATAATACAGGATGCACTTGCCCTCCATGCCATCGCGGCCGGCGCGGCCGGTTTCCTGGTAATAATTCTCTATCGATTTAGGAATGTTGTAATGTATCACAAAACGCACATCGGGCTTATCGATGCCCATACCAAAGGCAATGGTGGCAACGATCACTTCCACATCTTCATTTAAAAACTGGTCCTGGCGTTCGGCACGCAGTTTACTATCCAGCCCCGCATGGTAGGCTACGGCTTTAATGCCATTGGCCATCAGCATCTGCGCCAGTTCTTCGGTGGTTTTGCGGTTGAGCGTGTAAATGATACCGCTTTTGCCCTTGTGCTGCTGAATAAAGCGCACAATGCTTTTATTGGTCTGATCTTTATTTATTTTAGGCTGGATCTCGTAATACAGGTTGGCCCGGTTAAAAGAAGAGATGAATACTTCGGGGTTGCGCAGGCCAAGGTTCTTTACAATATCACTTTGCACTTTGGGCGTAGCTGTAGCGGTAAGGGCGATCACGGGTATCTTTTCATCTATCATGTCCATTATTTCCCGCAGGCGCCTGTATTCGGGGCGAAAATCGTGGCCCCATTCAGAGATACAGTGGGCCTCATCCACCGCAAAAAAAGAGATCTTCAGGTCTTTAAAAAAGGAAACATTTTCTTCTTTGGTCATGGTTTCCGGTGCCACGTACAGCATTTTGGTGCGGCCGGTACTCAGGTCATCCTTAACTATTTTCTGTTGTCCTTTATTCAGTGTGCTGTTTAAAAAATGCGCCACATGGTCTTTGCTGCTGTAGCTGCGTACCAGGTCCACCTGGTTCTTCATCAAAGCGATCAAAGGAGAAACGATGATGGCCACCCCTTCGCTGATGATGGCGGGCAACTGGTAGCAAAGGCTTTTACCGCCGCCGGTGGGCATAATCACAAAAGTATCTTTACCGGAAAGCAGGTTGTTGATGATGGCTTCCTGCGGGCCGCGAAAACTGTCCAGGCCAAAATGCTGCTGCAGCTCGGCTGTAAGGTCGTACTGTGCAGGCTTTACAGGCGCAGCAGTTTTATCGCCGGCGGGCTTAGTCGTTTTCTTTGTATCGGCTTTGGGTTTTGAAGCTTTAGATTTTACAGTAGTAGCCATATCAATTTTCCATCACACTATTTCTGGTGTTGTTTTATGAGTGAAAACAGTTTTTTTTAAAGGGGCAGCGAAGTTAACGCACATGGGCTGCAAAATCAAACCCTTTATATAGTATAACTGATAAATAATCGTTATAATCATTTAAGATACTCAAAAAAATCCAAAATGCAAGCCTTTAACAAAACCAGCCGGTGTTTGATTACCCAAACATGACGTGCAGTGCCCTAACCCTTTGCATTATGGCCTATTTAAAGTAGGTTTGCGCCACCAAATGAGCCATTCCTCTATCATAGCATCCGCACAGCGTACCATTGAGCTGGAAGCACAGTCTGTAACCGGCCTGAAAGCCTTTATCAACAACGATTTTATTAAAGCGGTGGAAGATATTGCAGCAGCAAGGGGCAGGCTGGTGATCAGCGGCATTGGCAAAAGCGCCATTGTAGCCCAAAAGATAGTGGCTACGCTGAACAGTACAGGCACCCCGGCCCTTTTTATGCACGCTGCCGATGCCATACATGGCGACCTGGGTATGATACAGCAGGATGATGTGGTGATGATCATCAGCAAAAGTGGTGACAGCCCGGAGATAAAAGTATTGGTATCGCTGGTAAAAAATTTTGGCAACACCATTATTGGTATGGTGGGCAAAATACCTTCGTACCTGGCACAGCACAGTCATATTATTTTAAATACCACTGTGGAGCAAGAAGCCTGCCCCAACAACCTGGCGCCTACCACCAGTACCACGGCACAAATGGTAATGGGCGATGCCCTGGCCGTGTGCCTGATGGAGCTGAAAGGCTTTAACAGCGCCGATTTTGCAAGGTACCACCCCGGCGGCATGCTGGGCAAAAAACTGTACCTGCGGGTAAACGATCTTTCGGTACAGAACGAAAAACCTGCGGTACAACCCGAAGCAACGCTGAAAGAAGTGATCGTGGAGATGACCAAAAAGCGTCTAGGCACCGCCGTTGTGATCAACGGCAGCAACCAGGTGCTGGGTATTGTTACCGATGGTGATCTGCGCCGTATGTTGGAAAGTACCGCAGACCTGGGTAAACTTACTGCTAAAGACATTATGAGCAAAAGCCCCAAAACCATTGTTGCCGATGCATTGGCTACCGAGGCGCTGGACCTGTTAAGGGCACATGATATCAGCCAGCTGGTGGTAACAGAGAACGATTGCTATGCCGGCATTATTCACCTGCACGACCTTATAAGGGAAGGGATCATATGAGAAACCGGGTAACTGCTTTTTTATGGCTGATTGTTATAGCTGCAGGCTGCAGGGACAGATCAATGGATGATCCTGCCATTAAAGAGATACCCATTGCACATGCACAGGCCGACCTGGAAACCATGAGTGATATTTTAAGAAGTGCTCATCCCTCACTGAACCTGTATATTTCAAAAGAACGATTTTTTAGTTTGATCGATAGTGTAAAGCAGTCCATAAAAGCGCCTGTTTCGTTGGGCGAATTGTTTACCAAGGTAAATTTTATTGTGAACGAAATTGGCTGCTCGCATACTTATGCCACACTGCCTGCTTACGTATACGATACTTTACAGGACCGGGCTTATTTTTTTCCTTATCCTGTAAAATGGGTGGAAGGCAGGCTTTTGGTGAATGTTTCGGGCTACGATCTGCCCGAAGGCACAGAGATACAAAACATTAATACACAACCGGTAAAAAAACTGCTGCAGGGCATGGCACAATATAATTCAGTAGAAGGCCATCACAGGAATACGCAGCTGAACCTTGCCGGTGATGATTTTAGTTTTGAATATTATCTGCAGTATGGAAAAAAAGATGCTTTTAGCCTGGTTATAAAAGACACAATGGGCAGGAACAGGATCGTGGAAGAAAAGGCGGTCACGCTGTCGGAATGGAACGACCGTAACAATAATGCCAAATATTATTACGATCGTACAGAAGTGGACTATGACCTTACCTTTAATGATGCGCAACAATGGGCTTATTTAAAACTATCCACATTTCATTTTGAAGGTGAGCAGCGGCAGAACGCTTTTTCAAATTTTTGTTACAACAGTTTTGAGTTGCTGCAGCACAAAAAAAATATCCATTCGCTTATCATCGACCTGCGGGAAAACCATGGTGGAAAATTATACAATTGCTTTTTGCTGTATTCTTACCTGGCCACGCAACCTTTTAATGAATACGTAGCAGTAAGTACCAAGATCAGGAAAGTGCCTTATGAAACCTACCTGGATACCAATTTTATTAATGATGATGAAACGGGTATCAACGATCAGCTGCAGGAAGAGTTCTCTTCTAAAATGAGCAACCACTTTTTTTATATGCCCGATTCGCTCGTGAACAGTTGGGAACCGGACAGTTTGCGCTTTAAAGGCGATGTGTACGTGATCACCGGCAGTAGCGTGGTATCATCGGCCTCGTATTTTGCCACTATGGTAAAGAACAGTGGCCGAGGCAAGGTGATCGGTGAAGAAACCACCGGCGGATCTTCTTCGGGCAATGGTTTTAATTCTTTAAAATATATTTTGCCGCATTCTGGCATCAGCCTGGAGTTTGCATTTGCACATATTACCTATAGCTTTGGCGATGAAAAAAATGCGGGCAATGGCCTGCGGCCGGATTATTATATGCCGGACAGTTATGAATCGTTTAAAAAAAATGATGACAGGCAGTTTAGTTTTATAGTAGATAGCCTAATTTTAAAAAAAAATCAGCAGTAATACAATGAATAAAAACAATTACGTAGCAATAATGGCCGGCGGCATTGGCAGCAGGTTTTGGCCCATGAGCCGCACCGATTATCCCAAGCAGTTTTTGGATATTTTAAATACAGGCAGAACATTGATACAGGGTACATTTGACCGTTTTGCAAGATTTGTTCCGGTAGAGAATATTTACGTGGTTACTTCTGAACAGTATAAAGATATTGTGGCAGCACAATTGCCCGAAATGCCGGTAGAGAATATTTTGTGCGAACCATCCCGAAAGAACACTGCGCCCTGCGTAGCGTATGTTTCGCATAAATTGCTGCAGTTAAATCCCGAAGCCAACCTGATCTGTGCACCTGCCGATCATATTATCCTGGAGCCGGAAAATTTTGAGAAGATCTGCCTGGATGCATTGAATTTTACCGCCAACATCAAAGCCTTGGTAACATTGGGTATTAAACCTACGCATCCCAATACCGGTTATGGCTACATTCAATACGAACCCCATGCAGTAAGCGATAATGTGTACAAGGTGAAAACCTTTACCGAAAAGCCCGACCTGGAACTGGCCAAGACCTTTATTGCCAGCGGCGACTTTTTATGGAATGCGGGCATATTTGTATGGCAGGTAAAAAATATTGTGACTGCTTTTGAAAAATTACTGCCCGAGCTCAACGAATTATTTGAAGCAGAAAAAACCAAGTTCAATACAGCTGCTGAAAAAGAAGCCATCGACAGGATATACCCGCTATGCGTAAATATTTCTATTGATTACGGCATTATGGAAAAAGCGGATAATGTTTATATCATTCCATCTTCATTTGGCTGGAGCGACCTGGGTACCTGGGGCAGCGCTTACGAAAATCTTGGAAAAGATTATTTGGAAAACGCCGTGGCGGGTGATAATGTTGTGGTGATAGATGCTACCAGGAATATGGTGCATGCCGATAATAAAAAGCTGGTGATGCTGCAGGGCCTGGATGATTTTATAGTGGTAGATACCAAGGATGTGCTGATGATCTGCAAAAAAGAAAAAGAGCAGCAGATCAAGGAATATGTGGCAGAGATAAAGAGAAGTAAAGGCGATAAATTTCTTTGATTGCACGAATAAAGCGAATTACACGAACTTATAGCCCGCAGAAAAAAGGATTATTCGCCTGTGGCGAAAAGTTTAGCCACGGATTACACGAATTAACACGGATAATATCTGTGAAAATCTGTGCAATCCGTGGCCAATTATTTTAGAATAAAATAACTTTAATTGTTACCGATCATTAATAGCAAGCAGCCCAATTCAGGCACCACCATTTTTACAGTAATGAGCGTGCTCGCGGCCGAGCATAATGCCATTAATTTAGGGCAGGGTTTCCCGGACTTTGCAATGGATGAAGAATTGACCGGGCTGGTTACCGCAGCTATGCGTAAGGGTTACAACCAGTATGTGCATATGAATGGCTTGGCAGCGTTGCGGGAGCAACTGGCGGAAAAGATCCGGTTTTTATACAACTGCAAGGTAGATGCTGAAAAAGAGATCACCATTACACCCGGCGGTACCTACGCCATTTTTACGGCACTTACCACTGTATTACAACCCGGTGATGAGGTAATTGTTTTTGAACCAGCTTACGACAGCTACATTCCCACGATAGAAATAAACGGCGCCGTACCGGTTTTGATCCCACTTACTTTTCCTTCTTATAAAATTGACTGGGAACTGGTAAAGCAAAAGATCACTCCCAAAACAAAAATGATCATGCTTAACAGTCCGCATAATCCTACCGGCAGCGTGTTAAGCGAAGATGATATTACACAATTGAGGAGCATTGTAAAAGATACCGGCATCTTCATCTTAAGCGATGAAGTGTATGAGCATTTGATATTTGACGGGCTGCAGCATCAGAGCATGTTGCGGTATCCCGATCTTTTGGAAAGAAGTTTTGTTTGCTTTTCGTTCGGCAAAACTTACCATTGCACCGGCTGGAAGATCGGTTATTGTGTGGCACCTGCAGCATTGATGAGTGAGTTCAGGAAGATACACCAGTTCAATTGCTTCAGCACCAACAGCACGGTACAGTTTGCACTGGCAGAGTTTTTACAGCAAAAAGAAAAATACCTGGAGCTGGGCCCTTTTATACAACAGAAAAGAGATTATTTTGCCAGCCTGATGCAACAAACGAAATTCAAAGCATTACCTTCTTACGGCAGTTATTTTCAATTGTACAGTTATGAAGGCTTAAGCGATGAAAATGAAAGAGAGCTTGCCATACGCATCACCAAAGAGTATGGCGTGGCCAGCATACCGGTCTCCGTTTTTTATAAACAACCCACCGATAATAAAGTACTGCGCTTTTGCTTTGCCAAAAAAGAAAGCACATTAGAGGAAGCGGTGAACAGGCTGATCCGTTTTAGATAACGCAACTTTTTTAATAAAGCGCCTGCGGCGCTTTAGAGGGGAACGCGGATTTTTATGATGGTTATGATTTACACAGATAGGTCATAACTTATCATAAAAATCTGCGTTCCAAAAATATACCGCCGCAGGCGGTATATTGCTTAAATTTGGGTACAATTAACCGTAATGTCTACACTCACTATCACTACCATACAAAGCAACCTGATCTGGGAAGATAAGACCGGTAATATGCAGCAGCTGCAGCAAAAGATCGACAGTATTGCCGAAAAAACAGAGATCGTGATATTACCGGAAATGTTTACCACGGGCTTTAGTATGAATGCGGCCGCACTTGCAGAAACCATGAAGGGCGAAACAATTGAGTGGATGAAGATGGTAAGCAACAAAAACAATATTGTACTTACCGGCAGCGTGATGATAAAAGAGCAGGACAAATATTTCAACCGCCTGGTATGGATGCTGCCCAATGGCGAATACGGGTATTACGATAAACGCCATTTATTTGCGTATGGCGAAGAAGACCAGCATTACAGTGCCGGCAATAAAAGATTGATCGCATCTGTAAAAGGCTGGAAGATCAATTTACTGATCTGTTATGATCTGCGGTTTCCGGTGTGGGCAAGACAATCCTTCGACTCCGCTCAGGACAAATCAGAGTACGACGTATTGATCTATGTGGCCAATTGGCCCGAACGCCGCAGCCATGCATGGAAGACGTTGCTTTGTGCAAGGGCCATCGAGAACCAGTGCTATGTAATTGGCGTGAACCGCGTAGGCGACGATGCCAAGAATATTCATTACAGCGGCAACACATTGGTAATAGACCCTATGGGCCAGGTGCTCTACCACATGGCCGATGAAGAAGATGTGAACACCATCACTTTATCGAAGGAAAAGCTGGAAGAAGTAAGAACAAAATTCCCTTTTTTGAATGATGCGGATGATTTTACTATCTTGTAATCTCTTTTCTGAACATGCCAGCATACACTTACACTTCTTCTATTGATTTTATCAATGATCTTTCATTTGATCATATTGAAACTTATTCGTTTCAACGGGGCCCGCAATTTGAAGAGCGCAAACGGCTAAATCACCTGGAGTACAGCAGGCTGGATACAAGAAAAAATATATTCGATGATCTTACAGCACAAGAAGAAAAGCGGTTGGATGAACTGGAGCAGTTGGCAAAAACTCAATACCTGCTGAATGAAGAAGGCCATTTTCACTCCGGTTGTATAATGACCAACCGCTTTAGTATTAATGATCCGCAGGTTGCAAGGTTAAAAGATATACTGCTCACTAAGATCACGGAGATACCTATGTGGCTGTGTTCGCCAATGTACCGCGATGCTGTGGTATTTTATAACAAAGCACACGAAATTGTAGCAACGCTGAATGTTTGTTTAAGTTGCAGCTATATGGAAACCCAAATGTTTCACTATATAAATGCCGATCATACAACCTACGAACTGCTGAGGGAATTTTTTACCAGTATCGGCCACGAAGTAGAAGCGGATATTTAGTTTGTTGTTCCGGTTGGGCTATTGCCGGCCTTTTTACCTTTTATCATATCCATCACCACCTGCATTTTTTTATCGTATCCTTTTATCAATGCATCATAGCTGGTGCCGATATAAATATCCGGCATTACGCCGCGGCCATCTTTTGCAACATGATGGTATTGCACCAGGCGGAACAATGGGAGGCGCACCCTTAAATGTGTATTGGGTAAAGTAATATCGGGTATCATGATACCGCTATTGCCATACCAGCCGCCACCGGCTTCTTCGCCAATTATTTTAATACCGGGTTGGCCTTTAACGGCATTGCAGAATAATGCAGAGGCAGAAAACGTTTGCCCATTGATAAGTACATAAAGATCACCATCAAAATGATTGTGATGTTTGGCATGATATAATTTCCGCTCCCACATGCCAAAATGATACATGCCGTCCTTCTTTTTATGCGTCAGGAATATCAGCCCGAGGTTATTGATAAATCTTTCCTTGATGTATTTTGAATAAGGGTGCAAAGATCTTGCTACAGCAAATGAAGAATCAGCTACTTTAAAGGGTCTTCGTGTAACGTATTTCGTTAGTAGTGTTGACAGGTTGATCTTGCCACCCCCATTGCTCCTGATATCGAGCACCACATCTTTGATCCCTGTTTTTTTGATGTACCGGAAGGTTTGGCGAAAGAATTTGCGCAGTTTCCCCGTTGCAAAAGTGTTTAGTGTGATCACGGCTGTGTTATTGGCGGTGTCTACTGCCAGCGAACGGGTATTCGCCATCATCTGCTGCCTTCTTTCTTTTTTTGAAAAGGGCGGCGGCGGTGGAATATTCTTCGGCCTTTTGCTGGTATCCCTCGGTGGATCGAATAGAGGCACTTTTATAGTTTGCTGCTGGTTGTTAGCATCCAGGTAAGTTACAGTGTATTCCCTGGTCAAGCCAAAAATATTGCGGTGGTAATAAGGAAAATTATTGCTCAGCCTCAGGTAGTTCACATTGTTGGCATTGCCATCCTCCGTCATATAAGTGAACATCTTTTCGGTAAGCGCCGTAGTACTTAAGCCATTGATAGCTGTAATAAACATGCCTCTTTTTAAAACAGAATCTTTTCGGTTAAGGTTACCCGTTATCACCATGGTATCATTCCATACCTTCAGGAACAAGGGAAAGGAAGGAATGATCCTGTTGTTCACCCATTTATTATAGGCTTTGCTCATGCCAAAACTGGTATGCCCGCAATGTATCTTATCAGTTAGCGGGGCAATGATCTTCCAGCCAAACTGCTGCTCCGTCATGCTGTCTTCAATGGCATTGTAATAGCGGTCAAAATACATATCCATACTGTCTTTGCTTGTGTACCAGTAAAGAGAGGGATGTTTTTTTTCCAGGATATTTCTTAAGAGCGTAAAATCCTGCTGCAGCTTTTGCCGGGAGTATTTTTTATAAGGAGTATAATTTTTTTTGGTTGCTGAACAACTGCCCAGTACAACCAGCAAGAATAAATATATGGTCAGGGTTAAGCGGTTCATTTCTTCAGGTGATTCCAGCCCTGTGCAACCAACTCATACTTGTTTCCACCACGGGTAATGATGTGTTGCCCTTCAGACTTGTCTGTAATATACCCAATAATGCTCAGGCCGTTGTTGGCATTTATTTTTTCGTAATCAGATTGTGATACGGTAAACAACAGTTCATAATCTTCACCACCACTTAAAGCGCAGGCTGTTGGGTCCAGCTCCAGCTTATAAGCAAAGGCCTTACTGTCTTCATTCAATGGCAATTTATCTTCGTACAATACACAACCTACATTGCTTTGTTTGCAGATGTGCAGCATTTCACTGCTAAGCCCATCGCTGATGTCCATCATACTGGTAGGCATAATATTTTGTGCGGCAAAATATTCAATCACATCTTTTCTTGCCTCGGGCTTTAATAAACGGCCTACAATATAGGCCTGGTTCTCCAGGTCGGGTTGGGCGCCGGTTTGTTCGAATATTTTTTTCTCTCTTTCTAAAATGGTCAATCCTAAAAAAGCGCCACCCAGGTCGCCGCTTACGCAGATAAGATCGTTTGCTTTAGCGCCGCTGCGGGTTACATAACTATCGGGCGCCACTTCGCCAATAGCGGTAATGCTGATGATAAAGCCCCGTTGGCTGGTAGTGGTATCGCCACCTACCAGGTCCACTTCATATTTTTTACAGGCTGCATATACACCTTCGTAAAATTCATCCAGCGCTTCCACACTGAATTTATTGCTGATACCGATGCTGATAACAATTTGCGTAGGTGTTGCATTCATGGCATAGATATCACTCAGGTTCACCACAACGCTTTTATAACCCAGGTGTTTCAATGGCGTGTAGCCAAGGTCGAAATGAATGCCTTCCAGCAACAGGTCGGTGCTGATCACTGTTTGTCTTCCAAAATGATCGATCACAGCACCATCATCTCCCACACTTAAAATAGTGGAAGCGTTTTTGATTTCATTGTTCTGAGTCAAATGATCTATTAACCCAAATTCGCCAAGAGAAGCTATTTCAGTTCTTTCCATAAATTTCAATTTCAGATTTTAGATTGCCAGTTTCGGATTTACTTTCAGCTTGTTACCCTTTTCTCTTTCGGCGTTCATATTTCTCAGTGTTGTATTAATTGATCTTACAATAATAGCAAGTAACTCATTTGCCTCCCGGTACAACACTCTTAATTCTTTTTTAAAATCTTCGTTAAACTCAGCAAGCAATTCATAAAAATGCATGGTCTCGTCCAACTCTTCTTCTACGATCCGTAGTTTATTTACAAAGTCTGCTTTTGATTTGGCCCTGCAGGCCGCCCTGTAATTGGCAGAAGCAGAACTGGAGCATCTTACTATTTGTGCTATATAAGTTTTATTTACAACAGAATAAGGAAAGATCAAACAAAGCTTTCCTGTATCTACAGCCAGCGTTTTAGCCTTTTCATGATATCAAACTTACTGACCGCTACCTTTATTGGTGATTTTAGATTGTCGATTTCGGATTTGATCATACATTAATCTTTTAAAAAAATTTTGTTACAAATAATTTCAATAAAAGACAAGGTTCAACGTCACGTAATAAATCTACAATCGCCAATCTGCAATCTACAATCCCTTCCTGCCGTTGATTATTTCGAGCATTTCATCATGTATCAAACCATTCGTTGCTAAGATGTGGGGTTGATAAGGGGAGTAATGATTGCCTTCAAAATCAGTTACCCTACCACCAGCTTCCTGCACCATTAAAAAACCAGCGGCGCTGTCCCATGCAGAGAGTTTGTGCTCGTAAAACCCATCAAAGCGGCCGGCGGCCACCCAGCAAAGATCAATAGCGGCACTGCCCAGCCTGCGTACAGGCACACCTTTGCGGATCAGCTTTTCAAAGGTTTGTAAAGGCCCGTTCGGCGCATCTAAGTACGTGTACGGGAAACCGGTAACCAGGCAGCTTTTTATTACTTCCGCCTTGTTGCCCACTTTTATTTTTTTACTGTTCAGTGTGGCGCCCTGTCCTTTTTCGGCAAAATACAGCTCGTTCAGCACCGGTGCATAAACAGCGCCCATGATCATCTCACCATTCTTTTCCAGTCCGATACTTACACAGCAAATGGGTATGCCATTGGCGAAATTGATAGTGCCGTCAATAGGATCAATGATCCATTTGTATTCGCTGGTGGTAACGATCTCACCGGTCTCTTCACTTAAAATAAAATGATCGGGATAGTTTTTCTGAATGATATCAATGATGGCTTTTTCAGCAGCATGATCTGCCTCAGTAACCGGGTTGTTGATACCTTCTTTGTTGGTGATCTTGAATTCGCCGTTGAAGAAGCGTTGTAGTTCTTTTCCGCCGGCTTCCACGGCGTTTAGCAGAATGGTTTTCATCATCACACAAAGATAACTTCGATTTCGGAATTTGGATTTATGAATTTAGATTTGGTTATGCAACGGAAACACTTTTTAAAACTGGCATTGCTTGGCAATATCGGCCTGCTGCTGAAGCCTGGTAACAGTTTTGCAAAAAATTTATTACTTCCCGCAAGCGGGCACAGCAGCGATAATGTGCTCTATTACAAAAAAGGCACACCGGAATATGAGCAATTGCGCAAAGGATTCAATAAGCGCATTGATAAATATCCGCAGGTGATCGCCTTGTGCAAAAACACTGCAGGTGTGGCCGAAGCGATGCAGTATGCCCGGCAGAATAATTTGCCGGTGGCCGTAAAAAGCGGTGGCCATTGCATGGAAGGCTTTAGCTGCAATAACAATGGCATGGTGATCAACCTCAGCCAGATGAAAGCAGTGAACTGGGTGGATAAAGAAACGATCAGTGTACAACCCGGCTGTACTTTGTCAGAATTATATGATAACATTTTGCCCAAAGGAAGAATTCTGCCGGGCGGATCCTGCGCCAGTGTGGGCATTGGTGGCCTTGTACTGGGCGGCGGCTATGGCTTGCTGGCCCGCAAATTCGGGCTTACCTGCGACAGCCTGCTGGAGGTGACCATGGTGGATGGTAATGGCAAAGTGATCAATTCTGCAAGCGACAAAGAACTGCTGTGGGCCTGCAAAGGTGGCGGTAACGGTAATTTCGGCGTGGTAACGGAATTAAAATTCAAAACCTATAAAGCGCCGGCCACTTTACAAAGTTTTCGTTTTAAAACCTATAAGGTAAATATAGCAAAAGCCAAAGCAATCTTTGAAAAATGGTTCAGCGTAACAGCAGCATTGCCGGTGGATTGCTTTTCGGCCTGCCTGCTGAATGGTAAGACCATATACATTTTATTGACCAATGCCGGTAAACATAGTGCTGCTGTACAAAAGGTGATCAATGAACTAAGTGCAGTTTCGGGCAAGAATACCAAAACCAAACCACAACCATTGGCTACTGCATTAAAAGTTTTTTACGGGCAAAAAGAACCATTGTATTTTAAAAATGCTTCAGCAGGATTGTATAAGAATTTTGCAGACATAGAAAACTATATCGATAAAGTGCTCGACACCGTACTGGCAACGCCGGGCATGATCTACCAGGTGAATACATTGGGCGGCAATATTCAAAATGCAGCATTTGAAAGCGGCGCTGCGTTTGCACACAGGGCCTTCCCTTATTTTTCGGAATTACAAACTTATTGGCAAACCGAAAAGCAAAGCGCCCGGTTATTAAAGCAATTTGAACAGGTACAGGAAATTTTTACGGGCAATGGTATACATGCGCAGTACAGGAATTATCCTGACATCAATTTTAAAAACTGGGATGCATTGTACTATGGCAGTAATTACAACCGGCTGCAAAAAATAAAATCCAAATACGACCCTGACAACATCATACGGCACGAACAAAGTATACAGAATGGTTGAGTATAAATGCCTTTTAATAAAGCTTTAATGGTATATGTTTTAAGTAATTGTTACATTCGCAATGCGATCAATTTACCTGTTTGATACTAAAACTTACTGTTGTTGCATTTATCGGTCATTATAGTAAACTACAATGTAAAATATTTTTTAGAGCAATGCCTTTATTCGGTATTAAAAGCTGTTAAGCATATTAATGCGGAGATCATTGTGGTGGATAATAATTCAACCGACAACAGTAAAGACCTGCTGCCTTCAAAATTTCCTTCTGTTAATTTTATCTGGAACAGTGTGAACGTAGGCTTTGCAAAAGCCAATAACCAGGCGGTAGCCATTGCAAAAGGCGATCATATTCTTTTTTTAAATCCTGATACTATTGTACCCGAAGATTGTTTTGAAAGTTGCCTGCAGTTCTTTCAGCAGCACCCGGAGGCCGGCGCATTGGGCATACGGATGATAGATGGTACCGGTAAATTTTTAAAAGAAAGCAAGCGGGCTTTTCCATCGCCGCTTACATCGTTGTATAAACTATCGGGCCTTACCAGGCTTTTTCCCCATTCCAAAACATTTGCACGCTATCACCTGGGGCATTTACCCGAGCATGAAGATCACGAAGTGGATGTGCTGGCCGGTGCATTTATGATGATACCTGCTGCCGTATTGCAGCAAACGGGCAGTTTTGATGAAACCTTTTTTATGTACGGCGAAGATGTAGACCTGAGTTACCGCATACAAAAAGCAGGATACAGGAATTTTTATTTTGCGCAAAGCACCATTATACATTTTAAAGGGGAGAGTACTAAAAAAGGCAGCCTTAACTATGTGCGGATATTCTACAGCGCCATGAGCCTGTTTGTAAAAAAGCATTACAGTGGTAGTCGTGCAGGTGTATTTAACCTGTTGATACAAACCGGTATTTTTTTGCGGGCACTTCTCTCTGTCATTGGCAAGTTTTTAAAAATGATCGGCCTGCCATTGATCGATGCAGCCGTTATATTCACCAGCTTTCTTTGTGTAAAAGGCTTCTGGAGCATGTATGTAAAAAAAGAAGTGAACTATTCTCCCAATGTGCTTGTTATCGCCTTCCCGGTCTTTACAGTTATCTTTTTAATTGCCTCGTATTATTCTGGTTTGTACGATAAAGGTTATAAACAGGCACAGCTTAACCGGTCCACCATCATGGCGGGGTTGGTATTGCTGAGTGGTTATGCATTGTTGCCCGACAGTATGCGCTTTTCGAGGGGTATACTATTGTTTGGTATTGTGCTGGCCTTTGTTATTATGAGTATGCTGCGCTGGTTGTTTTTGCAATGGAATTTATTAAGCCGTGTGGAAGATGAAAATAGTTACCGGCAAACCATTGTGGTGGCCGGCGAAAAAGATTTTGCCGGTGTAACTGCGCTGATACAACGGGCAGGCATGCCTGAAAAAGTATTAGGCAGGGTAAACGACAGCAATACCAGCAGCAGTAAAGCACTGGGCAGTATCCAGCAGCTGCCACATCTCATCAAAAAGTACCCGGTAAAAGAGATCGTTTTTTGCGAAGACATTTTAAGTTTTAAAGAAATAATTGCCATTGTACAGCAACTGCCTGCGGGGGTAAACAATAAATTTCATGCATCGGGCAGCAGCAGCATAGTGGGCAGCAACGATAAGGATATAAGCGGTGAATATGTAAGTATCAACGATCACTATACGATCAACGACCCCATCAATAAACGGAACAAGAACCTGCTGGATGTTGTTTTGTGCATCGTCTTCCTGCTTACTTTTCCCCTGCACCTTATACTGCAGAAAAACCGCCTGCAGTTCTTTAAAAACCTGGCGCTGGTTTTATCACGTCAACGAACCTGGGTGGGCTATTCGGCTCCTGCTGCAAAACTGCCGCCTATAAAAAAAGGTATCATCACTTCCACCACGCTGCCGCAATCGGTGAATGACCTGCCGCTGGAAAGTCTTTATCTTTCAGATGAATGGTATGCCACCTTCTATTCTGCATCAAGAGATCTTAAAAAGGTCATCAGGGGGTATCGCTACCTGTGTTACTAAACGGGAAAGTGGTTTTTATAAATTCACGGATCACTTCTTTGTAATTATCCTGGTTGATAGTGGGAATAGTATAAGAAAATGCAGCTGCTTTCTGCAACGCATCCTGCAATAAAAAATCTGCCTGCGGTACACTGAAAAATAAATGGCGCTGCATTAAATAATTGGCCAGGTATTCCTGTTCCGTTTGGCCGGGAGTAGGCACCAGTATGGCTTTTTGCTGCAGCTTTACCAGGTCCATAATGGTGGTATAACCGCTCCTGCTGATGATCATTTGTGATTGCTGTATCAGCTGGTTTAATGCTGTTGCATCAAGATGATTGATAACGGTTAGTTTTTGATTGGAATACAACAGCGGTGTTTTTTCATTTGCTTCTCCGGGTAAACCTTTTACCAATACAGCAGTTCCAGTAAAATCTTTTAATTGAGCTATCAATATATTTTCAAATAAGGTACGCTGTGGTTCTGGCCCCGATAATAAAACAAGAAGGTCGATCTTTTTTTCAACACTGCTTTTTTCAAAGCGGGACAAAGGACCTAAATATTTTACCGGTACCTGCGGCATTTTTTTCGGGTGCGACAGGTCTCCTGCAAGATCATCACCTGTGCTGTTATCCGGTATCCAGCAGGCATTATATTTATTGATAAAGCGGTAGTGTATCTTTCGTGTAAACCATTCCGTTAGTTTGCTGCCTGTTTTGATCTGCAGCTGGTGCGTAATGTAAATACAGGGAATAGCTTTTGTATATAAACCCAAACGGTTGTCGGAAATAACCGCATCAATTTTATATTCATCAATGATATTATGCAGCCATTTATTTTCTGCACGAACTGTTTTTATCAAGGCAGGAAACTGTAAAAAAAGTTTCAGTGGCAACCACGCCCCGCGGCTGCTGTAGCGGATTTGATAGCCTTCCAGCACCGTAAAAACCACATCCGGAAACTCTTTTTTTAATAAATTTTTTATGCCTCCGTCAGCTGCAATTACCACCTCAATATCCTGCTTTATTAACTCGTAAATAATTGGAATACAACGGGTGGCATGCCCCAGCCCCCAGTCCAGTGGTGCCACCAACACCCGCCTGCATTGCCTACTTATGTTAATTCCTTCATATTTCATTTTAAGAAAACAATAAATTATTGTGAAAATAGTTTAACTTTAATAATCTAAGCTGATGAAAAAACTATTTAAAATCACAATACTATTAACATTGATTGTTAGTTTGATAGTTACCGGTTGTTCTTCTGCCAAAAAAGGACAATGTGGTTGCCCAAGCAAAACAGGGATGATAGGTTATTGAGGTAATAATGATTGTAGTATAGAACCCAATTTCACTTATGAACAACTCTAACCGGGATTTACTGGTATTGTTCAACCAGGAGCTGATGACTCCCCAAGCAATCGAGCATGAAGTAGAAATGCTTCATGGTATTTTGTACATGGTTGAAAGCCCTGACAACATTGTTGCAGCCCACGAAGTGATCGACATCAACAAGTACAAGATCACCAATTCTCCACAACAACTCCGCAGTATCATTCGCCAGAGAGAACTAAAACCCTTTGTGTTTTTGAATTGTAAGAATTAAGCTTATTGCAGTTTGCTTAAGGCTGCCTTTAACTTTTCCAGCATTTCATCAATCTCTTCTGTTTTGCAGGTACCCACGCTTAGCCGGTACCAATTGCTGTTCTTGCTTGCTCCAAATGCATAGAACGGTACGATCGCAATTTTTGCTTCATCCAGGATATACCCCGTTACATCGGCCTGTGTTGCCAGCAGTTTTCCATCCGTGGTTTTTTTGCCCACCAGGTTTATTTGTATGGTAAGATAGATGGCCGCCTGTGGTGCTACCGCATCTACCGTAAATCCTTCCTTCTTCAATTGTATAAAGCCGTTGTATATCCTGTGCAGGCGTTCTTCAATTGCCGCTTTAAAGCCGGTAAAATAGGTATCAATCTTATCTCCCTGTATTAAATAATCCGCCACTGCTTTCTGTTCGGCCATGGGCGCCCACGCACCCACATGACTGTTGATGGCTTTCATTTTGTTGATAACATGCGCCGGGCCCAGGCTCCAGCCCACCCTTACACCGGTGGCAGCAAAGGCTTTGCTGATACCATCAATAAAAACGGTATAAGCTTTCATCTTGGGGTTCAGCGAAACGGGGTTGTAATGCACAGTATCTCCAAAGGTCAGCGTCCAGTATATCTGGTCGTACAGCAGGTATAATTTCTTTTCATCCGCACCGCGTTGTTCGTTCTCAGCGATCACCAGGTCGCAGATAGCGCTTAATTCTTTTTTAGTAAATGTGGTACCGGTTGGGTTGAGCGGGGAACACAATGCCAGCAATGTGGCGCCTTTGATATGCGGCTTTATCTGCTCTGCCGTAGGCATAAAATTATTTTCCAGCTTGCTTTCTATCAGCACATGCTCGCCTTCGGTAAAGTGTACATAGTGATTATTGTTCCAGCTGGGTACGGGGTAGATCACTTTATCGCCTTTATCTACAATAGCCCTGAAGGCCGCATAGATCAGCGGCCTTCCGCCTGCAGCGATCAGAATCTCATTAGTACCATAATCAATACCTTCCCTTGTTGCAATAAATTGAGATACCGCTTCGCGTAACTCCGCAATGCCATCGGCAGGCGGATAGGTAGTGTTGCGTTTGTTATAAGAGTTGATGATCGCGTCTTCCAGCTGTTGCGGAATAGGAAATATGGATGCGTCGAAATCCCCGATGGTATAGTTGTAAATTTTATTGCCCTGTTTTATTTTTTCCTTAATGGCTGCACCTAAACTAACAATTTCAGAACCTATCAGCGTTTCGGCAAGCTGGCTTAACTTATCTGACCCCATAACATACATTATTTGACCGCAAAAGTAAATTTTAATAGGGGTATAACAAAACCATTGGCACTGTATTAAAATATAAAGCCCCTGCTTTTTACAGGGGCTTTATTATTGTATCGGTATCTTATTTTGTTTCTTCTTTCTTTTCAAAATCCAGCACAGTACCATTGATACAATACCTTAAACCGGTTGGTGGCGGACCATCTTCAAATACATGGCCCAGGTGGCTTTTACACCTGCCGCACATTACTTCGGTACGTTTCATTCCATAACTGTTGTCGGGTGCGTATATCAGGCTGCCCTTGGTAACAGGTTCAAAAAAGCTGGGCCATCCGCAACTGCTTTCAAACTTGCCATTGCTGCGGAAAAGCGGGTTACCGCATACGGCACAATAGTAAGTGCCTACTTCGTAGGTGTTCCAGTATTTACCGGTAAAAGCCCTTTCGGTGCCTTTTTCACGGGCAATATCGTATACGTCGCGGGGTAATATCTTTTTCCATTCGCTGTCGCTTACATTTACCTGGCTGCTGTCTGTTTTTGAATACACGGGGTTTTTATCCTTGTTGTTGTCCATATTAGTTGTTTTAGTTTTATTATTGAAATTACAACCCATCATAATAAAAAGAAATGGTATGTAAATTAATTTTATCATGAACTGCAGTTTTACTTTTTATTGAAGCATTATTATATACAAAAAACGATGTCTTAAAGTTTTTCAACAGTTTCTTGCTATTGTTAAAGGATATTTAAAGTTCGTATATTATATTTGCTTACATCATAAGGTTAGCAAATAACTATGTTTAATTTAATATTATTTGGCCCGCCCGGCAGCGGTAAGGGAACACAAAGTGAAAAACTGATTGCCAGGTACGGGTTAAAACACCTGAGCACCGGCGACCTGTTACGCAGCGAAATTGCTAACCAGACAGCTTTGGGTGTGGAAGCAAAAAAGATTATGGATAAGGGGCAACTGGTACCCGATGAAGTGGTGATAGGCATGATCAGTTCTGCACTGGATGCCAATCCCGGCGCCAAAGGGTTTTTATTTGATGGTTTTCCCCGCACATCTGCACAGGCCGAAGCACTGGATAAATTACTGGAGCTTAAAAAAACGGGTATTGCTGTAATGCTGGCTTTGAATGTGGGTGAAGAAGAGTTGGTAAAAAGATTGATGAAACGTGGAGAGACCAGCGGCCGCAGCGATGATACCAACGAAAATGTGATAAGGGCAAGGATCACTGAATACCGCAACAAAACAGAAATGGTGGCAGATTACTACCGCAATTTTGATAAAGTGGTAATGGTAAAAGGCGAAGGAACCATTGATGATATCTTTAGTTCTCTTTGTAAAGAAATAGATGAAAGAATGTAAATGACAACGATATTTTTTAAACATCCCGCCAACCGGCGGGATTCTTTTTTTATTTACATTGTGTAAAATAACGATATGGATGCTGCTAAACTGGAATTTATTCAAACCGGCTTTGTACCACTTGTAAAGGGTTTAAAAGCTGATACTGCGGGCAACTGGGGCAAGATGAATGCGCAGCAAATGCTGGAACATGTAGCAGGTTTTTTTGCCGTATCGGCTGGTAAAATTCATTTTCCACTGGTTTCTCCTTCGGAGCATATGCCCAAGCTGAAGGCATTTTTATTAAGCGATAAACAATTCAGGGAAAACACCAAGGCGCCTACATCGGTAATTGGAGAAGAGCCACTTCCGGTACGTACCAATAATATGGAAGAAGCAGTTGCCAAACTGCAATACAGCATTGATGGCTTTATAGCTTATTTTAAAGGCGATCCGTATAAAACAACTTTACATCCCGTATTTGGCGAGCTGAATTTTGAAGAGTGGGTGTTATTGCATTATAAGCATTTGATGCATCATGGAAGGCAGTTTGGGGTAGTGTGATTTAAAAAGATGCAGTGTTTTGTTTAAGCCATTCAACTATCTGCTCAAATTTTATTTCGCCTGTAGAAATTTTAATTACAAATGAATAGATGGTGTCATTAGATGGCGAAAGCTCCAATTTACCCTCTTCTAAGATTGCTAACATAGCTAAGTAGCCTGTACGCTTGTTGCCATCTACAAAAGGATGATTTATGATAATGCTTTCCGCAATTGCAGCGGCCTTTTCTATTTCAGTCGGATATAAATCTTCACCACCGAAAGTTTGGTACGGTCTTGAAATTGCACTTTCCATTAAACCTTCGTCTCTTATTCCCTGAGAACCTCCATATTTAATAATAGAAAGCTCGTGTAATTTTAAAATTACTTCTTTAGTAATCATTACTGCGCTAATTTTTGCAATATATCATCATATTTTTTAGACGCTTTTTCAAAAAAAGCCTCAGTATCAAATTTTGCGTTCTCAGCTTTTGAAATTTTAACTAGATGCTCTAGTATTTCTTTTACCGCAGCTTCATTGTTTAACTTACTAATTTCATTGATAGCTGCTAATTTCATTTCTGCAACACTCATAACTTTACAATTTTATTATTTCAAATTTACAAAATCCATCCCATATTAGATTTGTAGATTTGCCTTATCAAACGGCATTGCAATATGAACAAATTAGGCAATTATATTACAGGCAACTGGATCACCGGCGATGGCGATGGCCAGTTATTATACAATGCAGTTACTGCCGAAGCAGTTGCTGCTGCCACTACCAAAGGACTGGACTTTAATTCGATAGCTGCATACGCCAGGACCGTGGGCAACCCTGCCCTGCGCAAAATGACCTTTTATGAAAGAGGCAATATGCTGAAGGCGCTGGCTATGCATTTAAGAAAACACCTGGATAAATTTTATGCCATCAGTTACCAGACCGGCGCCACCAAAGCCGATAGCTGGGTGGATATTGAAGGCGGTATTGGTAATCTTTTTGCCAATGCTTCTTTGCGAAGAAAATTTCCGGACGATGTTTTTTGTATAGATGGCGAAAGCCACAATCTCAGTAAGAACAATACTTTTATGGGAACGCATATCCTTACACCTAAAGAGGGCGTGGCCATTCATATCAACGCATTCAATTTTCCCGTGTGGGGTATGCTGGAAAAAATTGCGGTGAACTTACTGGCAGGTATACCCTGTATTGTAAAACCTGCGACCGTTACCAGTTATTTAACCGAAGCCGTGGTAAGGGAGATCATTGCCAGTAAGATATTGCCCGAAGGTGCATTGCAACTTATCTGCGGCAGCGCCGGCGACCTGCTGGATCATGTAACATCGCAGGATGTGGTGACATTTACAGGCAGTGCATCAACGGGTTTAATGCTGAAAGCCAATCCTAATATTTTAAGAGAGAATACACCTTTTACAATGGAGGCCGATAGCCTGAACTGCATTGTACTGGGTGATGATGCAGCGCCGGGCACAGCAGAGTGGGATATTTTTGTAAAGGAAGTAAGAAGGGAGATGACATTAAAAGCGGGACAACGATGTACCGGCATACGGCGCATATTTGTACCCGAAAATAAAATGGAAGACATGTGGAAGGCCATTGCCACTTCTCTTGCGCAAACAACTATCGGCAACCCATTGAACGATAAAGTAAGAATGGGCAGCCTTGCAGGCGAAACACAACGCAGTGAAGTAAAGCAGCAGGTACAGAAATTGTTGGCTTCTTCGCAAATAGTATATGGCAGCCTGGATAGTGTGGAGGTGATTGATGCAGATGCAAAGAAAGGCGCCTTCCTTTCTCCCATCTTATTGATGAATGAAAAACCCTTTGCAGCTAAAGAAGCGCATGAAATAGAAGCATTCGGGCCGGTAAGTACCATCATGCCCTATAAAAATATGGAAGAAGCAATTGTGTTAAGTAAACTGGGCAAAGGAAGCCTTGTTTCTACCATTGTTACTGCCGATCATAAAACAGCCCGTCAATATGTTGTAGGCGCTGCTTCGCATCATGGAAGAATTTTAGTGCTGAATAATGAATGTGCTAAAGAGAGTACCGGCCACGGCTCACCGTTACCGTTACTGGTGCATGGCGGCCCCGGGCGGGCGGGCGGCGGCGAAGAAATGGGCGGCATACGCGGCGTAAAACATTACCTGCAAAGAACAGCTTTGCAGGGTTCGCCTACCAGCATTACTGCCATTACCAATGTGTACCAGCCCAATGCAGCAGGAAAAGATCCCGGCAAACATCCTTTTAAAAAATATTTTGAAGAATTACAGATCGGAGACCAGATCATTACAGATAAAAGAACCATTACCAGTGAAGATATTGATAGGTTTGCCGACCTGAGTGGCGATCATTTTTATGCGCATATCAAAACCACCGACTTTACCGGTACCATGTTTGAGCAACAGGTGGCACATGGTTATTTTATCATGAGCATTGCTGCTGGTTTGTTTGTGGACAGTTACGAGATCAATCCCGTTCTGCTGAACTATGGTATTGATGAGTTGCGGTTTACCAAACCGGTTTACCCTGGTGCAGAAGTGTACATCCGTTTTACCTGCAAAGAAAAATTACCGAATGATAAACGGGTGATAGAAAAACCGGAAGATTTTAAAAGAGGTGATGATATTGAAAAAGGGATCGTTAAATGGCTGGTGGAATTTTTGGATGAGACCGATGAAATTACCGGCGTAGCCACAATTTTAACAATGGTAAAGAAAAAAAATCAGTAACTTTTATAAAAGATATTTATGCAGCAGGGATATGTAAAAAGCCATATAGAACATGGCATCAATACGATAGAATTTTTTCACCCGCAAAGCAATTCGCTGCCGGGGAAGATACTGGAAGCGCTGGCACATGAAATTCATTTTGCAGGAACACATGATGATACCAAGGTGATCATATTAAAAAGCGCCGGTGATAAAACATTTTGTTCCGGTGCCAGCTTTGATGAACTGGCTTCTATTACTACAGAAGCAGAAGGGTTGAAATTCTTCAGTGGTTTTGCCAATGTGATCAATGCCATGCGCAAATGCCCCAAGTTCATTATCGGGCGCATACAGGGTAAATGTGTGGGCGGTGGTGTGGGCCTTGCATCGGCCGTGGATTATGCCATTGCAACCGATAAGGCCGAATTAAAACTAAGCGAACTGGCCGTTGGTATCGGGCCCTTTGTAGTGGGCCCGGCTGTGGAAAGAAAGATCGGCACCGCTGCTTTTACTGCACTGGCCATTGATGCCAGCATGTGGCGCAATGCCGACTGGGCCAAACGCAAAGGCATGTTTGCCGAAGTGCACGAGAGCATTGAAAATATGGACGATTCTATACAACGTTTATCCAATACTTTATCAAACTCTTCGCTTGCAGCAATGGCCGAAATGAAAAAAGTATTCTGGCAAGGGACCGAACACTGGGATGTATTGCTGAAAGAAAGAGCGGCCATCAGCGGCCGCCTGGTACTAAGCAGCTTTACTAAAAATGCGATCGAAAAATTTAAGGCCAAAGCATAAAATAAAAAAACGGGGCCTGCCCCGTTTTTTTATTAAAGATCATTATACTGATACAAAGGATCGATCGATGAATTCGGTGCCATTTCCATCACCGGCTTTATAAGACCATCTTTTAATCCATATACCCAACCGTGCAGGTGTGGCAGGTTATCATTCTTCCAGGCACGCTGTATAATGGAGGTTTGTGCAAGATGGCTTACCTGTTCTATCACATTCAGTTCCACCAACCGGTCAGTGCGCTGCTCTTCATTGCCAATGGCATTCAGTTCATCTTTATAAACATGGTATACATCCTTGATATTTCTTAACCACATATTCAACACAGGCTTAAAATCCTGGTTGCCCATCGCTGCTTTTACACCACCGCATCCATAATGCCCGCAAACGATCACATGCCTTACTTTAAGATGGTTTACTGCATAGTCCAGTACACTCAGCAGGTTCACATCGGTGTGTACCACCATATTGGCAATATTGCGGTGCACAAATATCTCACCAGGTTGCGTACCCGTAATTTTATCGGCCGGCACACGGCTGTCGCTGCAACCGATCCATAAAAATTCAGGTGTTTGCAGGGACGATAAACGCTTAAAAAATTCAGGGTCGGCATTTACCTGGCCGGCAGCCCAGTCTTTATTGTTTTCCAGTAATAATTCGTAGGATTTCATGAAAGTGCTTTTGCCCAAAATTAATGCTTAGTGAACTTATTGCAGGAATATTTATTGGTTAATAAAAGCGCTGCCAATTTTTTATTTAAAGTTTTTTTAACAGCATGTAAAACTGTTGTTTAGCAGTAGGCTGCGCCGCCGAAAGGGTAGAAATTTTCTATCCGAAGCGGCGGCTGGTTTGGTTTCCAGCAAGTATTGTAGTATTTTGCAGCTCTAAAATGAATAAAAGGAGAAAAACATATACATTTTTTCAAAACCTGTCGGCCATCTTTTTGATACTTACATTACTATGGCTTACAGCGAGTACTCCTTTTGTGCTTACTGCCCAGCAGCAACAGGCTAAACAGCAAAAGTCCACGGTGGCTGATACCGGTAAGGCCGATTGCGAAGACTGCACTAATGAAGACGGCAGCAACAGTAACAATGTAGAAGAAAAAGCGCCTTCCAGCATCAATTTTGCAGAAGAGTTTTTGCACGAACACCATGTTGATCATCATTTCTTTTCAGTAAGATCATTATACCATAAACTGGAAAATGCAGACAGCTACACTGCTTTCCATGGCGAATTACTCGTTCCTCCCCCCAACGCGGCTTAATATAAGCAGCTACACTTTTATGCAGTAACAGGTTTAATTCCATTGTTACACTGCAGTATTACACAATTTATTTTATTCATCCGGCATCAATTTACCAGCAACGGTAAAGGGCCATCAATTATTTATACAATGAGAAAGCATTCAAAAGAATTCTTAGAGAATTTAACGCCCCAACAGGCCTACGAAATATTGGTTGAAGGAAACAAACGCTTTGTAAATAACCTCAACAGCGATCACGATCACCTGGAAGTGATCAACCAGACAAGGGACGGTCAATATCCCTTTGCAGTAATATTAAGCTGTATGGATTCCCGCACATCAGTAGAATTGATCTTTGACCAGGGACTGGGCGATCTGTTCAGCATCAGGATAGCAGGCAATATTGTGAACGATGACATTATTGCCAGCATTGAATACGCAGTAAAATATGTGGGCTCCAAATTACTGGTGGTGCTGGGCCATACCGAATGCGGTGCTATTAAAAGCGCTAAAAAAGGTGTGACCGACGGGCATATAACGGGATTGCTTAAACGCATTACACCCGCCATCAGCAAAGCAATGCTGATCGACGAAGAACACAAATGCAATGATAAAGTGGCTTATGCCAATGTAGAGAACAGCCTGGAAGAGATACTGCACCAGAGTGATATAGTAAGAGAAATGTTCTCAACCGGCCAGATCGGCCTGGTAGGCGGTGTGTATGATATCGAGAACGGCGAAGTGGATTTCTTTAAAAATCTTACCAAGGCAAAGAAAGAGCAAAAAAAACTCGCAACCATCTAAAACCAATATCAACAAATGCAGATCAGCGTAAAGAATTTTAAATATGACCTGCCTTCGGGGCTGGTGGTTTTTTTAGTGGCGTTACCCTTATGTCTTGGTATTGCACTGGCATCGGGCGCACCACTTTTTAGTGGTTTAATATCGGGCATTGTTGGTGGTATCGTTATTGGCGCACTCAGCAATTCGGCATTGAGCGTAAGCGGACCGGCAGCAGGCCTGGCAGCATTGGTTTTTGGCGCCATTACAGCTATAGGTAATTACGAATTGTTTTTATGTGCTGTACTGGTGGCGGGCATACTGCAGGTATTACTGGGCCTTGCAAAACTGGGCGGCATTGCCAACTACATTCCAAGCAGTGTGATAAAAGGCATGTTGACGAGCATCGGCATATTAATTATTGCAAAGCAGATACCACATGCTTTTGGATATGATAAAGATGAAAAAGGTTTATTGACCGAACTGATAGATTATGGCAGTGAAGATATGCACGAGCTGTTGCAGCCTTTACAGCATATTGAAGTGGGTGTAACCATCATCTGTATCATCTCCATCATCATCATGCTGCTTTGGGAAAAACCATTTATTAAAAAACGTTTGCCTTTTGTGCCGGGCGCATTGGTGGCAGTAATTGCTGCTGTGGTCATTAACCAGGTATGGGTGGCAACCGGCAGCAGGCTGGCAGTAAATAATGAGCACCTGGTAAAGATACCGGTTGCAAAAAGTGCAGGTGAGTTCTTCGGCTTTTTTACTTTGCCGGATTTCAGCGGTTTTTTAAATGGTAAAGTGATCATGTATGGTGTATTCATTGCCATCATTGCATCTCTGGAAACATTGCTGAGTATTGAGGCCATTGATAATATCGATCCGCAAAGACGTGTTACCAATACCAACCGCGAACTGTTTGCACAAGGCATTGGTAATGCTGCTGCAGGGCTTATCGGCGGTTTGCCCATTACCAGTGTAATTGTAAGAAGTAGTGCCAATGTGAATGCAGGTGCCAAATCAAAACTTTCTGCGATCATACATGGATTGCTTTTGCTGATCTGTATCATTTCAATTCCGGTATTGCTTAATAAGATACCATTATCGGCACTGGCAGCTATTTTATTGCTTACCGGGTATAAACTGGCCAAACCTTCTTTCTTTAAACTAATGTTCAGCAATGGCAAATACCAGTTCATCCCTTTTGCGGTAACCGTGATCGTTATACTGGCCATCGACCTGTTCAAGATCTATCCGCCGGTTAGCGGAAAGGGATTGGTGATCGGTGTAGGTGCCGGCATTTTTGCTGCGTTCGGGGCCATTTTACATGGTAATCTTAAGAACTCTTATTTCTTTCACCAGGCAAAACATAAAGAAGGTGATGGTATCAAGATCCATCTTTCTGAAGAAGTTTCTTTTTTAAATAAAGCGGCTATCAGGCAAACGCTTGATAATATGCCTGCCAATACCAGCGTGGTAATTGATGCAGGCAGCACCACTTATATCGACTTTGATGTGCTTGAATTAATAAAAGAATTCAGGGATATTAAAGCGCCGCTTAAGAACATCAACCTACAGCTTCGGGGTTTTAAAGATAAGTACCAGATAGAAAACGAACTGAATGTACAATCCGTCCACTAGTTCACTATCAAAATGAAAATCCCGTGACGTTCGTTCACGGGATTTTTTTATCAATCAAATGTTGCTTAAATATTCAATCCGCCGCAGGCGCTGATGGTTTGACCTGTAACATAACTGCTGAGATCGCTGGCCAAAAACAAAGTAACATTTGCAATATCCTCTGCACTTGCAAAGCGACCCAATGGAATACCTGCTTTGTATTTATCCGCAGCTTCACCTTCTTTTAAATAACTCGTCATATCTGTTTCTACAAAACCGGGGGCGATAGCGTTGCAACGAATATTACGGCTGCCCAGTTCTTTGGCCACGCTTTTTGTAAAACCGATCACGCCTGCTTTACTGGCTGCATAACTGCTTTGGCCTGCATTGCCCATTTCGCCAATGATACTGCTCATATTGATAATACTGCCGTTCCTTGCTTTCATCATCGGCTTTATCACCTGCTTGGTCATATAAAAAACACTATTCAGGTTTACTTTTATTACTTCTTCAAACTGTTCCGGGCTCATGCGCAGCAATAAATTATCTTTCGAGATGCCTGCATTGTTCACGCAGATATCCACGCTGCCAAATTCTTTCAGCATATCATTTACAAAACTTTCGCAGGCAGCAAAATCGCCGGCATTGCTTTGATAGGCTTTTGCTTTTACACCTAACGCAACCAGTTTGGCTTCCAGCGCTGTGGCTTTATCTTTACTGCTGTCGCTAACATAGGTAAAAGCGACATTGGCGCCATGTTCTGCAAATTTTATTGCAATGGCTTCGCCAATACCACGGGCGGCGCCTGTAACAATAGCATTCTTTCCTTCGAGTAATTTAGTCATGAGTATAAAAATTTAAGGGATTATTATCTTGATGTGTTTTGTTTTATAGCCAGCAAAAATAATTCTATTTGTTTTCAAGGGCAAGAATCTCTTCGAGAATCGTTCTCTCATTACTTAATCTCGGCACTTTATGCTGCCCACCCAACTTGCCTTTTCTTTTCAGCCATTCATTAAAACTTCCTTTAGGCAATACATGCACAATGGGCAGGCCCAATGCAATATCTTTATGGCGTTTGGCTTCGTAGTCGCTGTTGATGTCTTTTAAAGCATTATCCAGTTCGTACGTAAATGCAGTGATATTGTCCGGTTCTTTTTCAAATTCTATCAGCCATTCGTGTGCGCCATTATTATTTTCGCTGAAGTAAACCGGCGCAGCCGTATAATCACAAACCTGTGCATTGGTCTTTTCGCAGGCAATGGCAATTGCCTTATCGGTATTATCAACGATCACTTCTTCGCCAAAAGCATTCATGTAATGTTTTAAACGGCCGCTTACTTTTATTTTATACGGATTGATAGCTGTAAAGATCACTGTATCACCGATCAGGTAACGGTACAAACCACCGGTGGTGCTTATTACCAGCGCATAGTTTTTATTGAGTTGTACATCCTTTAAGCCTATAGTATGCGGCTTTTCCTTACCATATTCTTCCACGGGCATAAATTCGTAAAAAATGCCGTGTTCAGTAAATAATAATAAACCATCATCATCCGGTTTTACCTGGCCTGCAATAAAACCTTCGCTGGCATTATATATTTCCAGGTAATTGATCTTTTCACCAAATATCCTGTCAAATTGTTCTTTATAAGGAACAAAGGATACACCACCATTGATGTATAACTCCAGGTTGGGCCATACTTCTTTAATGGTTTGTTTATTCTTTATCTCCAGTATCCTTTTCAGTAAAATAAGCGTCCAGGTAGGCACACCGGCAAGAGAAGTTACATTTTCGTTAGCGGTGGTTTGTGCCAGTTGTTCAATTTTATTTTCCCATTCATCTAATAAAGCCACGCTTAGTTCGGGGGTACGCAACCATTGTCCCCAAAAAGGAGAATTCTGCATCAGCACAGCGCTCAGGTCGCCAAACTGTATCTCTTCATTTACTTTGCTTAACTGGTGAGAGCCGCCCACCACCAAACTTTTACCCGTAAGCAAATGACTGCCGGGGAAATTGTTGTAGTAATTGGTGAGTACATCCTTACTGGCTTTAAAATGATTATCCGTAAGGCTTTCTTCGCTGATGGGGATGAACTTGCTTTTATCGCTGGTGGTACCCGATGATTTGGCAAACCATTTTACAGGGGTGTTCCATAAAACATTTTCTTCGCCCTGCATCATGCGGTTGATATAAGGCTTTACATCATTGTATTCCTGTATGGGTACTTTTTTCTTGAACTCTTTTACTGTAAATAATTTTGCAAAATTGTATTTTCTCCCAAACTCCGTGTACTGCCCCGCTGTTACAATATCCTGCAATACCTGTCTTTGTGCAGCTACCGGGTGGTTGGTCCAGTTTTGTATACGCCAGAAACGGTTTCTTGCAAGCTTGGAGATTATGGGAGAGAGGAGTTTCATGCAAAAGCAAGATAAAAAAAGAAAAACAAATAAAGTAAGTCTTGCTTATTTTATGATCAGGATCAGTCATTGTTTTTTGCATGAAGCAAAAGATTGATCTCGCTCAAAACAGAACGGATATGCAGCATTTTTTCTTTCGCCCGTTTAAAGATGGGGCCATATATCAAATAAACTATTAAAAGAGGAATTCCTACACCTATAAAACCAAAGAAGAATAAGATAAATAAAAAATTATCGTAAAATGAAAAGCTGCGTTTGAATTCTGAGTATTCTAGTGGAGGAAGTGAGTTGATGAGTGTATTTATCTCTGTATCTGCAGGCGTTGTTTTTTGAAAAAGAGCCGACCTGATATCTTTATAATATTTGCTATAATCATCCAGCTTTATATCTTCTGCGTAGGTAAAATTGAATTTATATAAACCGATCTTATCCAGTACCCGTATCTTATTTTCTGTATCTGCAATAAACCGTTCCAGTAAGTTTTCTAAAGCAACCTGCTTATTCTCAACAGCCATATTATTGCTTTCTTCCGCAGCTTCATCATGCAAATAATCCTTTCTCTTCAGTTCAAAATTTCTTCCCAGATATAAACGACGTACCTGTTCATTACCTGCCAGTTCTTCTGCAGTGCCGTGTTCAAATATCTTACCATCGATCAGTAAATAAGCCCTGTCGCAAATGCTGAGTGTTTCATTTACGTTGTGGTCGGTTATGAGTATGCCGATATTCTTATACTTCAGTTTGGCAACAATAGCCTGTATATCTTCCACGGCTATCGGGTCCACACCGGCAAAGGGTTCATCCAGTAAAATAAATTTAGGATCTACCGCCAGGGCACGAGCGATCTCTGTTCTTCTTCTTTCACCACCGCTCAATGTATCACCATTGTTCTTTCTTACTTTCTGCAAACGGAATTCGTCCAGCAGGCTTTCCAGTTTTTCTTTTTGTTCGGCCTTGCTCAGCTTCGTCATTTCAAGCACAGCGCTGATATTATCTTCCACGCTTAATTTACGGAACACACTGGCTTCCTGCGGCAAATAACCAATACCCATTTGCGCCCTTTTGTACATGGGCAGCTTGGTGATATTGATATCATTTAAAAAAACCTCGCCTTCATCCGGCTTTACCAAACCCACCACCTGGTAGAATGATGTGGTTTTACCGGCGCCATTGGGCCCAAGCAGTCCAACGATCTCCCCCTGCTTTACATTAAAGGAAACATTATTTACAACAGTGCGGCTGCCGTAAATTTTTACCAGGTTCTTTGTTTGAATTGTAAGGCTCAAATGGTTGAGTTTTGCGCAAAAATAACGCAAAGCGATAAATAAGGTAATATCATATTTTATTTAACAGCAGTTTGTGCTTTATACATACTTAACTATGTTTGCAGAATATTTTGAATAATGAAAGTTATAGATCACATCAACCAGGCAAAAGGTACCCTGGTTTCTTTTGAAATCCTGCCTCCTTTAAAAGGAAAAGGCATCCAGTCCCTGTACAAACATTTAGACCCTTTGATGGAGTTTAAACCATCTTTTATAAATGTTACTTATCACCGCAGCGAACATGTATTTAAGAAAAATGCCGACGGTAGCTTTACCAAGGTGGTAGTACGCAAACGCCCCGGCACCGAAAGCATTTGTGCCGCCATTATGAACAAATACAGCGTGGATACGGTACCACACCTTATCTGCGGCGGTTTTAATATCAGCGAAACAGAAGATGCACTCATCAACCTGCACTACCTGGGCATTGATAATGTACTGGTACTAAGGGGCGACGCCGCTAAGAACGAGAGCACATTTGAAGCAGAAGCCGGCGGCCATCGCTATGCCAGCGATCTTTTAAAACAGGTAGTAAATTTAAATGCCGGTGTTTACCTGGAAGAAGATTTGAAGAATTCTTCCAACACTAAATTCTGTATTGGTGTTGCTGGTTACCCCGAAAAACATTTTGAAGCACCCAATATGGACAGTGATCTCAAATACCTGAAGCAGAAGGTAGATATGGGTGCTGATTACATCGTGACACAAATGTTCTTTGATAATGAAAAATATTATGCCTTTGTAAAAGCATGCCGCGAAGCGGGTATCAACGTACCTATCATACCGGGGCTTAAACCTATTTACACCAAAAAGCAGCTAACCATGCTGCCCAAGGTTTTTCATATCGATCTGCCAACAGCATTAAGCAATGAGATACTGAAATGTAAATCGGATGAAGAAGTGGAAAAAGTAGGTACCGAATGGTTATTACAGCAATCTCGTGAACTGAAGAAATTCGGTGTACCTGTATTGCATTATTACACACTGGGCCGCCCGAATATAATTGCGGATGTGGTGAAAGAACTGGTATAAATCTTACTAAAAGCACGTATAAAAAAATGGTCCGGAATTCCGGACCATTTTTTTATAGAGAACACAACAAAACGCTATTTGCCCAAAGGAATACCTACTGAAAAACTCAGTGTGCGGTACTTATTTTTATCGTTAGCGGTGTTATTGCTTTCTGTTGAATTTATTTTAGCCAGCCCCAAACCATAATTTACTTTCAGCAGCAGGTGTTCAAATTGAAAACCGCCACCCAGGTTGATACCAAAATCAAATCTCTTTAATTTATCGTACGCTGCATCATCCTGCTGGGATGTAAAAGGATCATCATTACTGAATTTGATGGAGCTGCTGGAAGAAGATGTAACCGGCCCGATCTTGGAATCTGTTTTTGATTTACCACCAACACCAATAGCAATGTAAGGACCCGCATTAAAAAATATGCCGGATTGTTTGTCAAGCGGTGCCAGTATCACCAGGTTCAAAGGCACTTCAACATATAACGGATTAAATTTCGATTTAACGTAATCGTTACCCCCATTAAAATAAGATTCAGCTTTTGCGCCGCGACCGGTAAGCAGTACACCACTTTCAAGGTCTACTGTTTTAGATAAGCCAAATCTTCCCATAAAACCTGCGTTAAAAGTGGGAAGGATATTGTTCTTTTCCGTGTGTCCATCATTTGTTTTAGTAATGTTTGCCAGGTTTAGTCCGCCTTGTACATATACAAGTTGCGCATGCACGTTAGAGCCAATAAATAGTACAGCGATCACTGTAAGCATTCTTTTCATTTTCTTAGTTTTAGATTAGCGAATAGTTGTTCCAAAGGGCATATACGCAAAAAGCCTGCCAACGGGTTTAACGGGCAGGCTTTGCAACTGGCAATAATATTTTACTACTTCAAAAGGGATTGAAATACCCCTTCGTTTACTGTTACGGGGTATTTTTTTCTCAATTCATCAATCCATTTTTCTTCTAATATAAGTTGGTAATCATTTATCACTAATCCCCTTGCTGCATCAAAACTGCGTTGCTCATTAGCAGGGTATACTTTAATGATCTTTATAAATCCTGCAGCGCCATCAGCGGGGTTTACTACAATAGGTGTAACGGTACCGGCTTTAATTTCGCTTCCGCTTTCCAATGCAAGTTGCGCTATCTCGTATCTTCCGGAATCAGCCTGTATGGTCGTATTACTTTCTTCTGCTATCTTCTTCCAGCTTTTTCCCTGCTGCAATGCTTCCAGTGATTGTGTAGCGGCTTTTTTACTGTTGCAGTTAAAAATAATTACATCTGCACTTGCGCCCCACAGGTATTTAGATTTATGCTGGTTGTAATAGGCTAATAAACCAACGCTGTCATTTGCAGCACTGCCCCATACTTTTCTTTCCATTATTTCAAATAACAGGTTACCTTCTTTAAATTCTTCTACCTGGTAACGGAATTCAGGATTATAATCTTCCAGGTGTGTTTTATAATAATCGATTCGATTTTAAAGTGATGAATTTTTGCAGCAATGCAGTATTGCTTTCTCCTTTATATATCTCGGGATTGGTTTTATATTCCCTTACAAAGTTCAGCCATTCTGCGCCCTTGATATTTTCTTTAGAAGAACTGAATATTATTTTATTACTTACCGGGAACTGCCTGGCACCATTCAATGCCGGATTAGCCACCACGCTGTCGGCATAGCGAAAAAGTTCGGCATCTTTTACTGCCACATTTCTTTTGTAGCCCACCAGTTTTTCTACTGAGCGGGTAAAAATATCTTTTGCAATGCTCACCCTGCTATCCTGCAATACTTTTTGTTTAAGATCGTACATATAAACCGCATCCGTCTTAACTGTCTGCACCGGTGTATTGCCCAATCTTTTTACAATATGAAAACCATACTGCGTTGGGAATGGCTTTGATATCTCTCCGTCTTTGGTAAGTTTAAATACTTCCTGCTCAAAGGTCTGTTCGTATTTGCCTACAGAAAATTCCGGCATCACACCACCGGTGGTATAGGTGAGTTTATCATCGCTGTATTTTTTAGCCAGCTCTTCAAAATCGGCACCAGCCTGCAATTGCTTATAAATTGAATCTGCCCTTTGTTCAATACTCCTGGAGTTGATACCAGCATCGCCACCAGGCGGTACGGCCAGTAATATTTGTGCTACTCTCCATTTACCCACCCCCTTTCTTTCTTCAATCACCTTAAAAACATGCCAGCCATTTTTAGCACGGTAAGGCTTACTCGCTTCACCAGCTTTTATACCATATATCAAATTCTCATATTCATAAGGAACAGAAAACACGGTGATGAAACCAAGGTCTGAATACCTGGCCGCCACAATATATTTGTTACCAACAGCAGCAGCCAGCGCATTGTAATCTTTATTGCCCGGTGTAAGGCCACTGTATATTTCCTGTATTGCCTTCGCTGCTTTTATGGTATCTGCAGGGGCTGCATTGGCATCCACCGGCACAAAAAAATGGATCACGTGCAGGTCTTTCTGGGCACGTACAAAAGCTTCGTTCACCAACTGGTTCAGCGCATCTTCGTTGTTAAGATAAGTTTCTTCTATCTGGCTGCGAAAATTCTGCAGGTCATTCTGCAACTGCGGTAATGTGTCCAGCTTGGCATCTTTGGCGGCTTTTACCTTTAATTTAAATTTCGTGTACAGTTCAAGGTAATCCTTCAGCGCCGTTTCTTTGTTATCGACAGCTGTTTTGTTTTTGTTGTAAGCTCTTAAAAACTCTTCCTTATCCACACTGCTGTTACCATAGGTAAAAAGTGTTTGGGAAAAAAGCAAAGAGCAATTAAAGGCGCATACAAACAGCAGGAAAATTCTTTTCATCAGTGGTTAAAGTTTTAAAGTTTGGTTTTCCATTTTACTTCAAGCAGGTCGTTCAGCTGAAAGATGGTAAGTTTTTTACCAATGATATTCTTGTTTTTATCCAGCAGGTATAGTGTAGGCGTTAAGGTTACATCGTATAGTTGCCTGAAGCTGGGTTTCTGCGCAGCAAAGTCTGCATCTTCCATGGCCTTGGTCTTATATACATTGGTCCATTCGCCCAGTTTATGCTCTTTAATGAACTTTACCCATTCCGGTTTTGAATTTTCCTTATCATCTGGAGTAAGTACCGCATATATCTTTACACCATGGCTTTTCCAGCTGGCCTGGTATATCGAATCCAGCCTCGGCACTTCTTCCTTACAATGGCCGCAATTAGGGTCCCAGAAACAAACAATGGTGTAATCAGCAGCCAGGTCGTACAGCGCCGCAGATTTGCCGGCACTGTCGATCATTTCCAGGTTGGCCGCTTTTTCACCGATCAGATTAGCCATCAGCATATAGGCCCTGCGGCTGATCGTTTCCATTTGTTTTTCGTTCAGCCAGCTGCTTACGCCCTTGCTGTGATATTTTTCAAAAAGGTGTACAAACACTGCATCCTGGCCCATATACTTCGGGTTAATGTATTCATCCGTAAACCAGTTCAGTAAAAACTTATACATTTCCGGGTTGCTTCTTGCCAGCAGCAATTTATAGTCGATATCCTTAATAAGGCTGTCAGAAGATTGCGGCATCACTTCGGTATAATAACGCTCCAGTCTTCTTAAAAAGAAAGGCGTGCGGATGATCCGCTCGTCCATAAAAGTCACTCCATCCCAGTAATGAGATTTATAGTAGTTGTAATTCTTTACCGAATCATCTTTTGTCTGCGGCATCAGTATCGGTACCACGGGGTCTTTCATTGCCTTCAGCAGCACTGCCATCATGGAGGTGGGCTGGGTTTTAATGATATTATCCCTGTAGGTGTTCAGCTCTGCATTGTACATGTTGTAATTCATCTCGTGCAGCAGCGAATCTGTTTTAGACATGGAAGTGGCATACGATTTTCTTTCACTTTCCAGCAGTACGCTTTTTTGCGCAACATATTTTTGATACTGCACATACAGGGCATTTTCTTTTGAACCTGTTACCACAGTTTTATTCATCAGGTCGGTGGTATCTACTTTTACGCTGATCCTTTGTTCTTTGTCGATCAAAAAATCGGTCCTTAAACGTTTACCGGGCAAAACAATCACGTAAATACCGCCGGGCAACTTGGTATTGCCTTTGAATACAGCGGTGCCTGTATTGCTCACTGCGGCAGAATCGGCCACATTTAAGTTGGCCCCCATATAGTAAGTAAGATAGGTGATGCCACTTTTAAACTGGGGCGCCTGTAACGTAACCTGGTAACCCTGCTGTGCCATTAAATGGCCGCCGGCAACTAATCCTGTAAGGAAAATGATAAGTTTTTTCATATTATTTAAGGATAGCAAATGTATTTAAAATCGGTGATTAAACAGTAACGGCCTATAGTTGCAAGTTTTAACAATTACAAATCGTTAACAAACCGATATTGACGATTAATAAGGTATTTTTGCTGCCGTGAAAAAGCAAAAAAGTAAAATAATACTGCAAAATGTGCTGGTGAGCGATTATGCTGCAGAAGGTAAGGCGCTGGCCAAACAGGATGGAAAAGTGATCTTTATTTCGGGTGCAGTACCGGGTGATGTGGCCGATATTTTCATTACCAAAAACAAAAAAGACTGGGCCGAAGGCAGGGTGCAGGAAATAAAGGAATACTCCAAAGAACGGGTACAGCCCTTTTGCAAACACTTTGGCGTATGCGGCGGCTGCAAATGGCAGATGCTGCCTTATAGCAAACAATTACAATATAAACAGCAGGAGGCAGAACAGAACCTGCGTCGCATTGGCAAAGTAGAACTGCCGCAGATACTCCCCATTGTGGGCGCCGATGCCGACCGCTATTACCGCAATAAACTGGAGTTCACCTTCAGCAATAAACGCTACCTGCTGCCCGAAGAGATCGGTACCGAAGATGCATCGGCAGATACTGCCGGCGCACTGGGTTACCATGCGCCCCGCATTTTTGATAAGATCATCAACATAGATGAGTGTTATTTGATGGATGATGTGAACAACCTCATCCGCAATACCGTGCGTGAATTTGCTTTGCAGAATGGTTATACCTTTTACGATATCCGCCAGCATACCGGCTGGCTACGCAATATTGTGATACGCAACTGCACTACCGGCGAACTGATGGTGAACATGGTGTTGAATTACGAAGATGAAGCGCCACGTAAAAAACTGCTCGATCATATTTTAAGCGCTGTGCCTTCCATTACCACGCTGCTGTATACCATCAATCCCAAATGGAACGACAGTATTTACGATCTTACCCCGCAGGTGTATCACGGTAAAGGCTATGCGCTGGAAAAATTATCCACCGGCAGCGAAGCATTTGTTTTTAAAGTATCGCCCAAATCATTCTTTCAAACCAATACTAAACAGGCGGAAAAACTATACAGCATCACGAGGGATTTTGCGGAACTAACCGGCAGCGAAACAGTGTACGACCTGTATTGCGGCACCGGCAGCATTGGCATTTTTGTAAGTAAGCTGGCTAAAAAGATCATTGGGGTGGAAGTGATAGAAGAAGCGATAGTGGATGCAAAGGAAAATGCAGCGCTGAACAATATCAACCATGCGGAATTTTTTGCAGGCGATGTAATAAAGATCTGCAACGATGATTTTTTTGCAAAGCACGGCAAACCGGATGTGGTAATTACCGACCCACCCAGGGCAGGCATGCACGATAAACTGGTGCACAAACTTTTAGAAATAGCGGCGCCTAAAATTGTGTATGTAAGCTGCAATACCGCCACACAGGCAAGGGATATAGCTTTGCTGGCCGAAAAATATACCGTGGAAAAGGTGCAACCCGTAGATATGTTCCCGCATACGCACCATATAGAGTGCGTGGCGCTTTTAAAACTCAAATAAATTTTTACAACTAACTTTATACAATGGCATATAACTCAGGCAACAGTTACCAGCGCATTACACCGATAGTGCTAAACTTGATCATCATAAATGTATTGGTTTGGCTGGCACAGGTGGTGATGGATAAATCCGACAGTTACTCTTTCTGGCTTACCAGTAAAATTGGTCTTTTTCCTTTGGATAGCGGGGAGTTCAAACCCTACCAGCTGGTAACCTATATGTTTGCGCATTCTTCTTATAGTATCACTGGCAATGTTGTTTTTTTTCATATCCTTTTCAACATGTATGCTTTGTGGATGTTTGGTACTGCACTGGAAAGAGTATGGGGCCCTAAACGTTTCCTTATATTTTACCTGGCCTGTGGATTGGCTGCAGGTATAACACAAATGTTTGTTGCAGATTCCATTACAGTGGGTGCATCAGGCGCAGTAATGGGCTTACTGGCAGGTTTTGCCTACCTGTTTCCCAATACCGAATTCTTTCTTTTTCCCGTTCCCTTCCCTATAAAAGCAAAATTTATGGTGGGTATTTATGCAGCCATCGACCTTTTTGGCGGCCTGCACCCCGGAAAAGCGGATAATGTAGCGCACTATGCCCACTTAAGCGGGCTGGTAATGGGCTTTATCATTGTCATTATCTGGAACAAGACCAATAAAAAAACTTTCTACTAACTCTTAACACGCTTTTGGACGAACTCTTAGTAAATTTACTGTATAAAATAGCTTTTCATGGGTGAGTCGGATCGGTACCAGGATTATAAAAGAACAACAACCCGCAGGTTTACAATCGGGCAACCGGGCAATGCGCTTTTTGCCTTGTTTGCCATTAATATCGTTTTCTTTTTCCTGATCCTTATTTCAAGGGTGTTTTATTTATACAGCCACCAGGGTATTGGCGAACAGGCGCCGGTATTTGATGCCATTGAATGGTTTGGTGTACCCTCCAACCTTACCGCATTGAGCGAAAGACCGTGGACGCTGATCACTTTTATGTTCTCGCAGGGCGGCCTGCAGGGCTTTCAGCTGATGCTGACCATGCTGAGCACCATGCTGTGGCTATGGGCATTCGGATATATACTGCAGGACCTTTCGGGCAATAAATATATTTTTCCCATTTACATTTACGCCAGTTGGCTGGGTGCGGTGGTTTTTATGCTGGTAATGTACCTGGTGCCGCCGTTAAGGCAATACAGTTACAATGGCTTTTTGTTTGGTGCACAAACCGGCACGGCGGGCCTTGCGGTGGCAGTTACCACTTTATCGCCCCAGTACCGCATATTCCGTAATATCGGCAATGGCATACCGGTATGGATATTGACCGCACTGTTCCTACTCATTAATTTTATTTACGCATTTTCGCTTACCAACGCCAATAGCTTTGCTATTTTGGGCGGCGCACTGGCGGGCTTTTTATATGTACTGCAGTTAAGAAGAGGAAAAGATGCGGGTGCATGGATGCTGAACCTGTACGACTGGATCACCAATCTTTTTAACCCCGATAAAAAAGTACCGCAACGCAATCCGGTAAAGGAAAAAGTATTTTATAACACCGGCAACCGCAAACCCTTCAATAAGGTACCTAATGTAACGCAGCAGCGCATTGATGAGATACTGGATAAAATAAGCCTGCAGGGTTATCATTTTCTCACCGACGAAGAAAAGAATATTTTAAAAAGAGCCAGCGAAGAAGATCTCTGATCCTGTTCATTATCTTTTAACAACTACAGTTTTACTGCAATAATGCAAAGAGTTATCTTTATGCAATGCCAGGCCTGTTTCGCAGAATAACAAAAAAATTCTTCATCATCAGCAACATCATTGTAGCGTTGTTGTTTTTGCTGGGCGCCTATGGTGGTAATTTCAATCCACAATACTGGTGGCCGCTGGGCTTTTTAACGCTGGCCTGCTTTTACCTGCTGCTGGCATTATTCCTTTTTATCCTGTTCTGGTTTTTTGTAAAGCCCAAATGGTCGCTTATTTCAATCATTGCCATGCTGCTGGCATTCAAGCCCATCATTCATATCATACCCTTACGGTTTACTGCTCCATTTGAAAAGCAAAAACAGGCCGAAAACCTGCGCATCATGAGCTGGAACGTGGAGCATTTTGATATACTGGAACATAAAACACATCCCGAAACAAAAACCGCCATGCTGGACCTTATTGCAGAATACCAGCCGGACATTGCCTGCTACCAGGAAATGGTGGGCAGCGACAGTATACCTGAAGCGATCAACTATATTCCCGACATGATGGAGAAAGCATCCTTTAAATACTATCATTATTCCTACAACCCAAAGGTGGATTTTGATGGCAAACATCATTTCGGCATCATCACTTTTTCAAAATACCCGATCATCAATAAACAAACCATCAGCTATTATCCCTACGATTACAATTCCATTTTTCAATACACTGATATTGTAAAGGACGGGGATACATTCCGAGTATTCAATATCCACCTGCAATCATTAAAGTTCAGTTCCAACAATCTTAAATTCATCGATAATCCTGAAATGAAAACGCAGGAAGATGTAAAGGAATCCAAAAAACTTCTCTATAAACTCAAGATCGGGTTCTTAAAAAGAATGACGCAATCTGAAAGGATCAAAGAAGAAATGAACAAAAGCCCTTACCCGGTAATTGTGTGCGGCGATTTTAATGATGTACCCAACAGTTATGCTTATAACACGATCGGTAAAGGATTGCAAAACGCTTTTGCAGAAAAAGGCCGTGGTATTGGCCGCACTTTCAGCAGTATTTCGCCCACCCTGCGCATTGATAATATTTTTGTGGCCCAACAATTTGAAGTGGAACAGTATGTAAGGATCAGTAAAAAGCTGAGTGATCATTTTCCGGTACTGACCGATGTGAAATTTAAAAAATAGCTGTATTTTTGTCATCGCAGATGAAAGTAATTGCCCCATATCATTTTTTGTGTTGCCCTTGCGGCATAGTATAATATCTTTGCGCCGTTACGGCCCGCTTTTCAGAATACAATCTTTTAAAATCGCAGCAAACCATACCATTGGTATATGCTGACCAAAATATCAATAATGGCATTAAAGATCTATAATACATTATCAAGGGAGAAGGAATTATTCACCCCCATTACACCCGGGTACGTGGGCATGTATGTGTGCGGACCCACTGTGTACAGCGATGTGCACCTGGGCAACTGCCGTACTTTTATTTCGTTCGATATCATCTACCGCTATCTTACTTATTTAGGCTATAAAGTGCGCTATGTGCGCAACATCACCGATGCCGGCCACCTGGAAGGCGACCGCGATGAAGGCGATGATAAATTCAGCAAAATGGCCAAACTGCAACAGGTGGAGCCAATGGAGATAGTACAGAAATACACGCTGGGTTTCCGGCACGTGATGCAGTTGCTGAACAACCTGCCACCTTCTATTGAACCTACTGCTACGGGCCATATTGCCGAGCAGATACAAATGACCCAACAGTTGCTGGACAATGGTTATGCCTATGAAGTGAACGGCACCATTTATTTTGACGTGGAGAAGTACAGTAAGGAACAGAATTATGGCATACTCACCAACAGGAAACTGGAAGATCTTTTAGAAGGCACCCGCGACCTGGACGGGCAGGATGAAAAACGTGGCCGCCTGGATTTTGCCTTATGGATAAAGGCCAAGCCCGAGCACCTGATGCAATGGCCCAGCCCCTGGGGTATGGGATTTCCCGGCTGGCATATTGAGTGCTCGGCCATGAGTAAAAAATACCTGGGCAAAAAGTTTGACATACACGGTGGTGGTATGGACCTGGCTGCCACCCATCATACCAACGAGATTGCCCAGAACCAGGGTTGCTATCATACAGGGCCTGCCAATTACTGGATGCATACCAACATGCTAACGGTGAACGGTACCCGCATGAGCAAAAGCCTGGGCAATGGCTTTTTACCGGAACAACTGTTTACCGGTAATCACCCTTTGCTGGAAAAAGCCTATGCACCCATGACGGTACGCTTTTTTATGCTGCAAACGCATTACAGGAGCACGCTCGATTTCAGCAACGAAGCATTACAGGCCAGCGAAAAGGGGCTTAAAAGATTGTGGGATGCTTTTGAGACCCTGAATAAACTCAGCAGCACCACCGAAAAAGCCGCCGATGCGGAGCTGGATGCTAAAGTAAATAAGCTGGTAGCCGATTTTGATGAGAATATGAACGATGATTTTAACACGGCTAAAGTACTGGCCAGTATGTTCGAGCTGGTGCCCATCATCAATTCTATAAAAGACGGCATTATAAAAGCCGATGCTATTGCAGCTTCAACGCTGGCACTGATGCAGCAAAAATTCAAAGCATACCTGGAAGACGTTTTTGGTTTGCAACAAACAGGCGCCGCCAATAACAATGCACTCAGCAGCGTAATGGAACTGTTGATAGATATCAGGAAAGAAGCAAAGGCTAAAAAAGATTTTGTAACCAGCGATAAGATCCGCAACCAACTGTCGGCAATAGGCATCAGCCTGAAAGATGAAAAAGATGGTGGCGTAAGCTGGTCGGCATAATAATATTGTTTTTAAAAAGAAAGAGCAGGTGTAGAACCTGCTCTTTTCTTTTACTTTGGAACAGGGTGTTATTGCTTGATGAAGGTTTTGGTTTGTTTAACGCCGTTTATATCTAGCGTAAACGCATAGGTGCCCGATGGTAAATTATTGACCGGTATGCTGGATGCGTTTACGCCCTCGCTCAATTGCAGCTTTTTGGTATACACTGTTTTGCCCGCAGCATCTGTGATGAGTATATTAGCCAGTTCTTTTTGTGTGGCAGGCAATTGCACCTGCAGTAAAGAAGCAACAGGGTTGGGGAATATTTCTATTGATACCAGCTGGCTGTTGTTTTTAACCACCACAGTGTTGCTGTAAGTAAAGCGGCTGTCGATATCCATTTGTTTTAAACGATAATAGTTAGTGCCTGCTGCCGGATTATTATCCATAAAGCTGTAACCTATCCTGGTGCTGGAATTACCGCTGGCAGTTACTTTACCAATAGCAGTAAAATCGGTGCCGTTGCTGCTTCTTTCAATTTCAAAATAAGCCGTGTGTTGTTCGCTGAAGGTTTCCCATTCCAGTTTATTACCTGCAGGGGTTTTAAGGGCACTAAAATCACCCATCGTTAATGGCAGGGTAAAGCCCACCAGCTGTGCTACTTCAGCGGCAGATAATGCCCTGTTGTAGCAGCGCAGCTCATCTATCTTGGTGCCGTTGGGCGCAGGGTTATAATTACCCCCCGTACCATTGTAATACATCTGGCCTAATACGGGTGGGTAAGGATAGGTAAGCGTTTGTGTGCCAATGGTGGTGGAACCCAACAGCACGCCATCGATATACAACTCCATTGTGCTGCCGTTTTTTACTGCACAAACCACCCTCCACTGGTTAAGCAAAGAAGCGGGTACGCCCACAGATGCGTTCCTGTAATTAAAGCGCACGGTATTATCTGCATTAAAATACCAGATACCGTAACCGCCATAGTTCAGGCAGTTATCCAGGAAGCCCTGGTTAATGGTAACATTGGTCATATAAAGGCCGAAACAAACAGAAAAATCGCCGGAAAAGTCCATATTGCCATTGTCAACAATACTTACGTAGGAAGTAGTGGTACCGCCAAACATTAAGGCCAGGTTGGCCGATCCTGAAGCATTGGTGCTGAAGGAGGTATTAGAACTGGTGGCGCTGAGTGTACCGGAACCGGAATTGCTGAGGTTATTATTGAACTTAAAATAACTTACCAGGCCGGTAACAGGCTGCGCCACTGCATAACTGCCCAGGAAAAAAAGAACCGCGAAAAGAAGTTTAAACTGCTTCATACTTGAATGTTTAGTTAGGTAAAACAATTAAGGGAAGGGGATGAACAGCTTTTCTACGGTGGATTTAGGCTGTAAAAATGCACTGCCCGGCTTTTTATAAACAGGGCGTTATGACGGCATTTGTACAGGGTGAAAACACCATGCTTAAAAAAATATAATATGATGAGGATCAGGTAGCAGCAGTCAGTTGGACGGATAATGATCTGTCCCGTTATAAGAGGTGTGTTACTGTATCTTTCTTAAACTGCTACTAAAACAAGCAAAAAATTAAACAGCTTTAACTATATTTGCAGCCTCAAACTAAAATTTGAGGCAATAGTTCTTGCAATCAACCATCCTTTAATTAACCAGTAGAGGATCTTTTAAAATAATTTCTTTTTGCTTGTAAGCAAAACAGAAAGGGCCTATAGCTCAGTTGGTTAGAGCACCTGACTCATAATCAGGGGGTCCCAGGATCGTGCCCTGGTGGGCCCACACAAAAAAGCAGTTATGATGATTCATAGCTGCTTTTTTTATGCTTTTAACCACAAAGACACGGAGGCACAAAGCTTACACGAAGATTATATAGTTTTTATTAATCACCAGCGGCCCTTCGCCGCCGTCTTGGTACTGAGCTTTGTCGAAGTATGACAAACGGCGTACGCACATGGTCTGACCTCCCGGTCTGACCATGTGATGCACTGCCGCCTTTGGCGGAAGCAACCGGAGCACAAATGCCTTTAACCACATAGGCACATAGCAAACATAGAGGTGCGGAGGAAAAAATATGAGAACTATAAATAAGATGCCGCTATCACAGCTTTTTAAAGCGTGCACAACCCGATGATGAAACAAAATGGCCTTAACTGCTTCCCGGTTAATAAACTCATAGCAAACCCTATGTATCCTATGTGCTCTATGTGCCTATGTGGTGTACTATTTGCTCCACATTGCTGCATCATGCACTACATGGTCAGACCGGGGGTCAGACCATGTGCTGCAAACGGTAACTTTTACGCTATTCAGTGCGCAAACTATTCACAGGGTTGGTCAACGCAGCCCTGATGGATTGAAAGCTGAGTGTTATCATTGCAATGACCAGGGCAGCAATGCCCGCAGCTGCAAACATCCACCAGCTGATAGCAATACGGTACGCAAAGCTTTGCAACCATTGCTGCGCCATCCACCAGCTGAAAGGAGTTATGATAAGCACCGACAAAAGCACCAGTCGTATAAAATCCCTGCTCAGCAAAAGTGTAAGCTGCAGTACACTGGCGCCTAATACTTTTCTTATACCTACTTCCTTGGTGCGCTTACGGGTAAAGAAAGCGGTCAATGCAAATAATCCCATTACGGAGATCAGGATGGCAACGGATCCAAAAAACGTAATGATCTTTTCCAGCCGTACATAAGAAATAAACAATTGCTCAAAATTCTGATCAACAAAAGAATAGCGGAAAGGGAAAGCTGGTTCTATTTTTTTCCAGGCCTGCGTAATGCCCGCAATGGATTGCTGCGCATGGCTGCTTTCTAATTTAACTACAATAGCACGGCTGAACTGCATCATACAGGCCTGGTTGCCGACGGTAAATACTTCGGGTTGTACGGCGGTCTCAAATCCCTGGGTATTAAAATCCTGTACTACACCAATTATCCGGATGGGTATGCTGTCGCATCCGCGGAAAGAGAGCTCCTGGCCTACAGGGTCGGGCAGGCCTAATTCCCTGGCAGCAGATTCGTTGATGATCGCCGTACGTGTTTGTTGATCCTGCACATCACCGGTAAAAGACCTTCCTTTTTTTAGCGGCACCCGCAGCGTTTGAAAATAATCGGCGCTCACTTTAACCCACGACATGCGATGGGATTGACCATTATTAGTGAAAGAAAAAGTGGCAGTATCAGCAAAGGAATTGTCGCCGGGTACCTTGGTTGTTTTGGCAACACTTAGTACACCCGGCACCGATAGTAATGCGCTGCGGGTATTATCAAAATTCTGCTCCCGTGTTTCCTGCCGGCTTGGTATGCGTATCAGCTGTTCATCAGAAAATCCCTTGTCTTTGGCCTGCATAAAGCTCAACTGGCTTTTGATAACAATAATGCCGGTAATAAAAAATACAGATACCATGAACTGGACCACGATGAGGCTGTTGCGGAAAAACTTTCCTTTGCTGCCCGTTGAGTAATCACCCTTGAGCACTTTTACAGCGTTGAATTTTGACAGGTACAGCGCCGGGTAAGATCCCGAAAGCAGGATGGTGAGCAATAAGCAGCCCGCTAACTGAAGGGCCGTCTTCCACATTTGGTTTTTTTGCAGAAATCCAAGATGGATATTGAAGAATTGGTTGATATAAGGAAGTATAAAAGCCAGGAGGCCAACTGCCAGCACCAGGCTCACCAGGCATTGCAAGGCTGCTTCCAGCATGAATTGCAGGATCAGTTGTTTTCTGCCCGACCCCATCAGTTTATGTATTCCCACCTCCTTGGCCCTGGTAATGGATTGGGCAATACTCAGGTTACTGAAATTAATCACCCCTGCCAGCAGCAGCAGCATGGCCAGCAGCAACAAAACGGTTACGGTAGGATAATTACTGCTGCCGTGTTTCGGGAAATTATGGATTTGCGGCACGTTTTCAATGTACAGGTTGGTTTTTGCACCGCTTTTGGTATAGTTTTCAAAAGATGTTCCTTCGTCCTTCAGGCGCTCATTGAAATAGAGCCGGTTGATAGATGTCTCGATAACAGTATCGTTTCCCGGCTGCCTGAGCCGGATATAGGTTTGGCTGGAATAATTGTCCCAGGTAGCTGCACGGCGGCCAAAGGCATCATGGATCAGCATGTCAACCGGCAGATGGGTGGCGCCCGGCTGATCTTCCAGTATGCCTGTTACCACCAGGTCGGTGCGGTCATTTAACCGGATGGTTTTGCCAAGCGGGTCAGCTTTTCCGAATAGTTTTCTTCCCAGGTCCCGTGTAAGGATGGTTGTTTGGGGGTCGTTCAGTGCAGTAGCTGTGTTGCCAACCGCAAGTTTATAGGGGAATACTTTTAAGAAATTGGAGTCTACGGAAACAATGTTTTTCTGGTATATTTTGTTTTCACCGGCAGTCAGCAGCGATTCATTGTCGCCTCCCGATTGCAGGCTGGTAGCGGCTTCGGCATTCGGGTATTGCTGCGCCAGGAAACCGGCGAGTGCCGCCGGCGTGGTTTTTAAATAATCCCCATCCTGGCGTAATGAAACGCGGTACACTTTATCCAGCCCGGGATGCCATTTGTCGTAGCCCAATTCATAGTTCATGTACAGCAGGATAACGATAAAACTGCACAAGCCGGCAGCCAGCCCGGTCATGTTAACAGCACTGAAAGAAATGCCCCGCAGGATGTTTCGCCATGCGGTTTTAAAATAAATGTGCAACATAGTCATTCGGTTGAGTTTTTCAGGAGACTGCGTAACTGCAGTTTCCCGGTGTAAAACTACCGGCCTGGCTATTGTTTGGCCTTCAGAAGAAGGTACCATATTAGAAAATGGTCGCTCTTTTTTTAAATAAGCTTTGTATTCCACGGGGCTCTTCCCCGTCATTTGCCTGAATACCCTGTTAAAAGTGGTTTTTGAATTGAAACCGGATTCAAATGCAATACCCAGCAGGGTCATCCGGTCATAAGCCGGGTCATCCATTTTACGCACTACTTCCCGGATGCGGAATTCGTTGATGAAATCAGTGAAGTTTTTTTTGAGTGCTATGTTGATGATCCGGGATAATTCATGGGATGGCATACCCAGCTGTTCTGCCAATGAGCTCACGTTTAGCTCGGGGTCCAGGTAATATTGGCCTTCCTGCATGGTTTTTTTCAATGCTGCACCCTTTTGCTTCAATTCCGCCGGAATGGTAGACTTAGGTGAAGAAAAGTTTGAGGGGGGCATATCAACCTGTGTTCTTTGTTGAACCACTGCCGCCAGCCAGATCACCATTCCTGCTAAAAAAAGATACAAGGGATAATAAGCCTGGATGCTTAACTGGTGATAATAAAAATAACCGGCCATTATATATGGCACCCACAATAACCATAGCCAACCGAAACGTTTCAGTAAACGCTGCAACCACAGGAACTGGTAACGGTACCGGTCAATGCCCGTAAATGTTAGTTGCCGGTAAAATTGTTCTATCAGCCGGTAACACAGGTACAGATAGATGCTGACAGAAAGAAAAGCTAATAATGCTGTTACCGGGTTCCATTTCATAAAAATCACTAGCACCTGTTGCAGTAAAACGGGCATGAAATGAAGCAGGTCTTTCTGCTGAAATGTATTCTCCGGGCGGACGGTTTTACGTACAAAAAAATAGATAAAAGGGCCTACGCCGACCAACCATTGCGTTGGCAATTGGGCCCATCCGGGCAGGTGGTTTTCCGGGCGAAAGTCAATCAGCAATATCCACACCATACATAAGGCCATAGCCACCAAGGCAAGGGCAAGCAAGCGATTTGCTGGGGTGTTGGCGTTTTTGGTAAACCATAGCTGTAAAGCAAAAGTGAGCCCTACAAACAGTGCTGCAAAGCAGGCGGCGTTATAAACTGTTATCTGGAATGTATAGTGTTCCATGTATATTTAAATCATCCGGTTATTAAGTGATTGCGTTTCTCCATCCTTTCGCAGGTAACCTAAACAATACAAGCTCCGGCATTGAAGCAGCCGGTATCTTATACTTCCTGCAAATATTACGAAATTTTTCGTATAATGAGCTTCGGGCAGTAACAAATTCAAAATTGATTGAACTGTTTGTCTATGTTCTCTATGTGCCTATGTGGTGTACTATCCGCTCCATATTGCTGCATCATCAACTACATGGTCAGACCCGGGGTCAGACCATGTACCTCCGCTTCTTTTATTCACTTTTGAAGCAAACGTAGTAGGCAGCATATTCAAAGTGATATAATATTTACAACGATCAGGTTTCAGCAACAAGGTTATCATGGGGTATTGTAATGCTTATTGCTGTACCTTTTTTTCCTGATTCGATAGCAAGTTTTCCCTGTACCTGGTTTACCCTGTTTTCTATCGATTTTAGCCCGATACCTTTTTTTACAGTTCCTGTATCAAATCCTTTTCCATTATCATTGATGTCTAAAACAAAGCCCGAAGTATCTTCATACACAAGTATTTCAACCAGGCTTGCCTTGGCATGTTTTAGAATATTTGCCAAAGCTTCTTTTATAATGTACAAGATCTCTATTTTAATATTCAGCGGTAATAACTGCAATGCGTAATCATCTATAGTAATGTTCTTTTGGTATTTATCATCCGGAAGTCCGCTATCGATTAATAATTCTATCTTTTTTTTGAAGGATGAATCTAATTCCTCCATGGAAGTATTGTACCATGCGTGGCTTTTATTCCGGATCTTTTCATAAAGATCGATCGTATACTTATTGATCTCGCCCAAGCTTTTTTTAACTTCAGTTTCCTGTGTTTTTAACAGCTCGAATTCAATCCTTGATTTTAAAAATGCAAGATCTCCCACCAGGCTGTCGTGCAATTCCATACCCAATCGCTTTTGTTCTTCCTGCTTGGCCATCGTATTTTTATCTTCCAGTTCGGCAACCTGTATTTGAATGGCAACATTCAACCGGTCTATCTTATTTTGAGCCTCTTGCTCTGCAATTTTATTTTTCAGCTTCACCCTGCGATAGCTGTTATACAGCAGGGAAACAATCACAAGTAAGAACAGCAATGAAAGAGCCGTAGCAAACAGGGCAAAGTTTCTTTCTTTTATTTTGATGGCATTGTCTTTTTCCAGCTCCTGTACTTTTATTTCTTTTTTTGCGAAATTATATTTCTGCGTTGCTTCAAATATTTTTCCCTGGTTCGATATAAAGTCTAAAGTGTCGCTTACAGATTGGTGAATGGCAAGAAAATAGTAGGCTTTTTGCCAGTTACCATTGGCTTTATAAAAACCCTGCAATAGCTGGGTGGTACTGTATAAAAAAGGAAGCCTTAACCGGATAACAGCTTCGTCTTTACCAGGCGAATCAATGATCTCCTGTATTGGTTTTTCTAATAATTGAACCCCTTCATTTTGTTTGCCCATCTGGTACAGGCTTAGTGCTTTGTATTTTGTAACTACAAGCGCTATATAATCATTGATAGATATTTTTACCTGGTTGCTTTTTTTAAGAAAGGTATCGCAGCGCTCTATTGCCACCGGGTATTGTTTCCTGCTATAGGCTTCAATAATTGGGTATACTATAAAAAAGGGCCGGTTAATTTTTTTGCTTTGACCAAATGAAATAATATCCCGTAGTTTTTTTAAATAGGCAGTATCATTGGTTTGTTCAAACAGGGTAAAAGTCTGCATATACTTTACACCTACAGATTCACTATATGCTTTCGCATATTCCTCTGGCCTGTTTTTTAAAATGTCGTAATAGTAAAAACTGCTGTCTATAAATTGTATCGTAGTTTCCGACAAATTGATAGTGGAATAGGTAACTGCCAAAGCATAAAAAAGTAATCCCGTGCCAAAGGTGTCTTTAACAGCTTTGGCTTCATCAAGACATTTATTAATAAAATTAACCGCTTCTTCCTGCCTTCTCAGCTTTGATAAAAGTGCGCCTTTTAACCGTTGATGGCCTACTTTTAGTACTTTGGTGGTGTCATACTTACTGGCTAATTCCAGCATTTCATCAGTGTAAGAAAGGCTTTTTTGATAATCGCCAATAAGATTATAATAGGCAGTAAGGCGGATGCCGATTGCTATTTTTGCATGAGGATTTTTTTCTGCTTTAAAATCAATACAAAGCAAACCGGCGATAGAGTCATACACCGGGATGAATTCTTTGGGGATAGTATTACTGGAGCGGAAATTATTGATTACCGTTATTTTTTCCTTTACAGATAATATTTTTTTGCCGGAAAGAGCAGTGCCGGCTTCCTTGGGTAAGGATGACAGAAACTCATTACTTAATTGGGCATTTACATTTGCCAGGCTAAGAATAAATGAGGTGGATAGCAGAATACATATTATTCTTTTGCGCATATAATAATAGCATTAGCTCTAGTAAATTAGAAATTATTTTTCAATAATAAAATAGCGTTCAATACCCGGATCAGGTATTTGCTGTGCTGGCTGAGATAGAAGGTTGCGGGTATGGAAATGTTCAAGGGTCGTGCCTAGGTGGGCCATAAAAAAGCAGCTATGATTAAACTCCACTGGCGCCAGTCTTCTTGCGAAGCAAGGCGACTGGTGTCTATTAATTCCAGCGGTTTGTAACCGCCGCACGCACTTCAACTTCCGGCACACATGGTCAGACCCGGGGTCAGGCCATGTACTTCCGCTTCTTTTATTCACTGAACGTTCTCTTAATACCCAGTTTCTTCATTTTAGATGCCAGCGTGGTAGGTGGAATATTCAATATGGCTGCTGCACCGCCGGCGCCCCATATTTTTCCATTGGCTTTTTTTAATACCGACAATATGTGATGCCGTTCGTTCTCTTCCATAGTTTTTGTGGGTGCTTCTAAAGGCAGCTCATCTGTCAGCAAATGATCGAACAGGGGCAGGTTCACGTCTTCAATCATATTGCCTTTGGATAGCAGTACACTGCGCTCTATTAAATGCTCCAGTTCCCTGATATTGCCCGGCCAGCTGTACGCCGCAAATTTTTGTGCCACTTTTTCGGAAATGCCGGTAATTCTTTTGCCCGCTTTTCGGTTAAACTGTTCAATAAAGTAGGTTGTTAAGGCAGCTATATCGTCTCTCCGTTCCCGTAATGGTGGTAGTAGTATAGGAAAAACATTGAGCCTGTAGTAAAGGTCCAGGCGGAATTTACCCGTGGCCACTTCTTTTTCAAGGTTGCGGTTGGTGGCTGCAATAATGCGGATGTTTAATTTTATCGTGGTGGCTGCACCCAGTCTTTCTATTTCTTTTTCCTGCAACACCCGCAACAGTTTTACCTGCATTTCTAAAGGCAGCTCACCCACTTCATCTAAAAATATGGTGCCGGTATGGGCCTGTTCAAACTTACCCGTTTTTTTCTCCAGGGCGCCGGTAAAAGCCCCTTTTTCGTGCCCAAACAATTCGGATTCTATTAAGGAGGGCGGCAATGCTGCGCAATTTATTTTAATGAACGGCCTGCCTTTCCGTAAGGAGCGGTTGTGGATGCAATCGGCGATCTTTTCTTTACCGGTACCGCTTTCTCCCAACAGCAATACGGAAGTGTCGGTTGCTGCCACCTGGTTTATCAGGTCCATTACATTCAGCATTGCAAAACTATTGCCGATGATATTATTGAAAGCCGGTTGAGCTGCCGCAGCATTTTCTTTTAATGCAAGATTAGGTTTTTCGATGGTGGAGAAAATATTATCCTGCTCTTCGATAGAAACACTGTTCATGATAGCAGCCAAAGGTTGCTGGAACCTGAAGAGCCAGTCCATTTTTTCTGCATTATATCCATCCGGTATCTTTCTGAAAAAACTAAGCGTGAAAATATTATTACCCGATGATAAAAAAGGAAATACAAGATTAGAAGCCAGGTCGAATTTTTTTGCAAAGAGTTTTTTCATGGGATGCATCATTGCTACCTGTTTAAAATCATCCCCATTATAATATCCTGCTGCCGGATCATCTTTGGTTTGCTGCAGCAGTGCTTTTATGTTGGCAGCTGTTAAACCCGATATCATGGAAAGCTCCGGTATGCCGATGGCCTGGTATTCTTCAAAGCCGGTGCGTACAAAAGCAAAGCCTGCTAAATGATCCTGCTGCAGTTGCCTGAACTTTACTGCCAGCACATCGAAAGGAACATAACGTTGCAGTGTTTTGGCCATGCTTACCAGTTTGTGTATCCAGTCTCCACCCGCCTGCTGGATATTGTTCAGCTCTTTCTGCGTCTGCATTTCTATTCGCCACCTGGCGTCCTGGCTTTGTTCGTGCCGGTACTCTGCAATTTCTAAAGTGATCAGCAGGTCTTTTTCGCGAAAAGGTTTTACCAAAAAGCCATAAGGCTGTGTGGCTTTGGCCGCCGTTAATACGTCTTCGTTGGAGTTTGCGGATAAATAAATAAAAGCAATATGCTCTTCTTTTAATTCTTTGGCAAGATCAACGCCGGTAAGTTTTCCCGACAAAAAAATATCCAGTAACACCAGGCTGGGCCTTTCTTTACTGATCATTTCTTTTGCGGTGGTTACAGAGCGGGCAATACCGGTAACAGTATAGCCGGCTTTTTCCAGCATAGAGCGCAGGTAATTGGCTTCTACAAACTGGTCTTCCACTATCAGTACACTTTTTTTCATGATCAGGTTATTTCAGGTATATGAACAGGTTTAAACAGAACGGTTCTCAATAATGAACGGGTCGTATAAAAATAAAATATTTATCACGGTACCATGGTCGTTTTTTATAGAAAAGCTGCCATGCATATCTTCACTCAATCCTTTCATCAGGCTCATACCCATAGTGCCGCTTTTTTCAACATCCAGGCCTGCCGGTAATCCTTTACCATTATCTGCAATGCAAAGCTGGTATTGATGGTCTGTAATATGTTTTAGCGAAACAGAAATTATACCATTGCTGTTTGACGGGAACGCATATTTTATAGCATTGGTAATGGCTTCGTTCAATATCAGCCCCAGTGGTAAAGTGTGTGAAAGCCGGAACTGCAGGTCATCAGTATCCAACCGGAACTGGATGCGTTGCCCGGTATCAAAACTATGTTTCAGGTAATTGACCAGTTCGTGTATATATGCAGGCATATCGATGGTGGAAAGATCATTGCTCTGGAATAATTTTTCGTGGATGAGCGACATGGTTTGAATACGGTGCTGGCTTTCATTGATGGCCAATAAAGCTTCTTCAGATTTCAGGTAACCCGATTGTGTATGCAGCAAACCGATAATGGTGTGCAGGTTATTTTTTACCCGGTGATGGATTTCTTTTACCAGCCAGTCTTTTTCTTTCAGCAGGTGCTGCAGTGAATCATTCTGTGCCTGTATCTCTTTTTGCTGCAACTGCAGTTTTTTATTGGCCTGCCGCCTGATACGGGCAGTATTGATAAGCAACCCTGTAATAACGAATAATAATATTGCAACACCCAGTATCCAGTTACGGGTTTGATTAGCCTGCAGTAATTTACCCTGCTGCACCGTACTTTCTTTTTCCAGCGATTTAATATTGTTGTCTTTTTTCTCCGATTCGTACTTAATCATCAGTTCATTGATCTGCCTGCTTTTTGCTTCATTAAAAATGGTATCATTCAGGCCTTTGTACAATTGATAATATTTTATGGCCGAAAGCAGTTTACCATTGGCAGAATCTATCCGGAACCTTAACAGGTAATAATCTTTATATTCCGGCAATGATACGGGACTGTAAGAAGGATTTTCAAGGTATGATTGCGCCTTTGTGTATTGATCCAGGTCGGCGTAGAATTTAGCAATATCATAGCGGGCAATATACAATATCTCGTTTTGCGTTTCGCCCTGGTTGAACTCATTCAGCATCTCAATGAATTTGGGTTCAGCCAGTTTATATTCTTTTAATGCAGTATAGCAATAAGCGAAGCTTTGTGCTAAGGATCCCTTTTCGGCATGTGCTAAAGGAGGTTTTCTTTTTGCTAATTGTTGCAACAGCAAAAGGGCTTCTTTTTCTTTTTTTGCGATGATCATTTGCACTACCATCATCGAAGTGGTTCTGTAGAGTATATATCTTGAAAAACCAAGACGCTCTCTTTCATCAATACATTTTTTGTACCATACCACACTCTGCTCTGCATCACCCAGTCCCTGGTATATCTCGGCAAGCTCTCCATAAAAAATCGACAGGGCTTTTTTGTTCGTAGACAGTGGAATATATTTTATCATTTCCAGTGCATATTCCAGCGCCTTATTTAAGCTGCCGGAATACCTGTTTTGCCGCGCCAGCAAATAATAGATATAGGAGAAGTTCTCAAAATTATTGGCGTTGGCCTGTGCGATCAATTGTTGCACTATTTCTTCGGAAGCAGCCTTCATGTTGATCGATGCCAGGTAATTCATTTTATCAAACATCGCTTCGGCCTTTTCATCAAAGCTTTTTTCCTGCTCAAAAAGAGCGGCGGCCCTGTCAAAAAAGGCAGGTATTTCCGAAACATCAAACTGGCCATAGCTATACCAGCAGTCTTTTCCCATCCTGCGCCATGCCCTCGCTTCTTTTAATCGCTGGCGGCTATTGTGATAACCGGCGATCACCTGGCGGAAAATTTTTTTTCCTGTAGCAGTATCATTACTCCACAAATAGGCTTGTGCAAGCAGGCTAAGGCTTTCGTTGGTGATATCGGTATTGTTGCGATTTGCAGAATCTACTAAATAAATAGCCTTTCGCAGGTAATAGAAAGCACTGTCAAGTGTTTTGGTGTCATAATACTTGAAATAAAAAGAGCTTAAAAAATTGTAAGTGAACTGGCGGTTACTATCGCTCAGGTTTTGTTTTAATGCATTCAGTGCATCCTGCTTTGTTTCCATCTTTGGTGGTTGGCCTAGGCAGATTGTTACCAGTGTGCAGAAAAAATACAATAAGATCAGTTTACGAATCATCTATCCATTTCTAGTTTGGTATAATAAAAACAAATTACTTTATAATCTTTCAAAAACCCTGCTGTTTTTATTGAAACTACTGTAAACCGAACTGGTAAAGGTTTTCAGGCAGCGTGTTTTTTTGCAGCAATATAAATAACAATTGTATATCGTAGTATTTTTTAACAATACCACGAAATGTCGTGGTCGAGGAAAAATCCGTTTTTACAGAATCATTGGTTTACAACCTTTTGCATTGTTGGCACAGCCTTGGTTAAATCCTAGAAAACAAAAACAACATGATCACTTCTACCAAAACAATTTTATTTATAACCGGCGCATTTGTAGGCAATAACTGCTGGGATGAATGGAGAACATATTTTGAAAGCAAAGGCTACAAAACAATGGCACCGGCCTGGCCACACAAAGATGCTTCGCCGGAAGAACTAAGGAACCGGCAGCCGGATGCAGGCATTGCATCTAACAGGTTGGCCGCACTAACGGAGCACTATGCACGAATTGCACAAAGCTTTACCGAGAAGCCAATTCTTATCGGGCATTCCATAGGTGGGTTGATCGTGCAGTTGTTATTACAACGTGGGTTGGGTGTTTGTGGCGTGGCCATTCACCCTGTGCCACCACAAGGCATTATCACTTTCAAATTCTCTTTTCTTAAAGCCGGCTGGGGAGCGTTGGGTTTTTTTACACCTGTAAAAAAGAGTTATTTAATGTCGTTCAAAAACTGGCAATATGCATTTACCAATGGTATGGACTGCGATGCACAGAAAGAAGCCTATTACAAATTTGCGATCCCCGAATCCAAACTGGTGGTGAGGGATACGATATCAAAAGCAGCTAAGATCAATTTTGAGAACCCGCATGCGCCCTTACTGATCACTTCCGGCAGTGTTGATCACAGTATTCCTGCTTCGCTGAATTATGCGAACTATAAAAAGTACAAAAAGAATAGTTCTGTTACGGATTACAAGGAATTCAAAGGGCGCAACCATTTTGTATTAGGACAGCCCACCTGGAAGGAAGACGCGGATTACATACTGGAATGGATAACAAAACAATGAACCTGTATATAAATTTTTATTCAACAAACTTAAAAGCAAAACAATGAAACAAAAAAACCTTTTACGCAATGGCTTGCTGCTACTGGCAACAGCAACGCTTGCAACCATCACCGCCTTTACACCTGTTAAAAATAAAATCAAAACAATGGCAACAACAAAAAACATCGTTATCGTACACGGCGCATTTGCCGATGGCTCCGGCTGGGAAAATGTTTATAAGATACTGACCGGTCGTGGCTACCATGTAACCATGGTACAAAATCCTTTGACCTCTTTAGAAGATGATGTGGCAACTACTGAAAGAGTGCTGGACAAACAGGATGGTCCTGTTGTATTAGTAGGCCATTCATGGGGTGGCAGCGTTATCACACAGGCAGGTATGCACAGCAAAGTATCCAGCCTGGTATATGTAGCTGCATTTATGCCGCAGGTGGGAGAGTCTACGCTCGACCTGGTGAAGACAGCGCCACCTGCACCTGAAAATGGCATCCTGCCTCCTGATGATAAAGGCCTGATCTGGTACGATAAAGATAAATTTCATGCAGGCTTTGCTGCTGATGTAAGTAAAGAAAAAGCGGAATTCATGTACGCCTCACAGGCACCCATAAACGTAAAAGCATTTATAACGCCTTTATCGCAGGCAGCATGGAAAACCAAACCATCTTTCGCTATTGTTGCTACGGATGATAAAAGCATTAACCCTGATATAGAACGCATGATGTACAAAAGAGGCGGCGCTACTGTTACAGAAATGAAAGGCAGCCATGTACTGTTCATCCCCAAAGCAAAAGAAGTGGCTGACGTAATTGAAGCTGCTGCAAAAGCAACTGCTAAATAATTCCCCGTAAAAAGTCCATAAAATAACTGTTTATGAAAAAAATACTACTGGCGGGCGGAGCTATGCTCTTGTTCATTACAACATTTGCACAGGTACCGTTGCCGCCGCAGGTGCCGATATGGGATGCCAATAAAGTGGAACTGAAATTGCAAAAAGTAGCAGAAGATGTGTATGCCATCCTGCCAACCACTGCAGCAACAGAAACCACGCAGGGAATTCCGCAGGCAACAACAGGTGGATTCATTGTAGGCGAAAAAGGGGTGTTGTTAATTGAAGTGATGTTAACAAAACGCCTGTACGACCAGGAAATAAAACTGGTACGTTCAATTACAGACAAACCTATCCTGTATGCTGTAAATACCAGCGATCATGGTGATCATTGTTTTTCCAATTATTTACTGCCGGCAGCTACGATCATTATCCAGAATGAATTTGCCAAAGAGAACCTGGCTAAGAATTACGAGATCATCAAACAGTTCATGATAACACTGTTTGGAAAAGACAGGGGCATTGAGCAAACCGTTTACCGTGCTGCAGATATCACCATTCCTAAAAACAATAATCTCACCATCGATATGGGTAAAGGAAAGATCGTGGAGTTTATCAATACAGGTACTGCACAATCTCCAGCCGATCTTTTTATCTGGCTGCCCGCTGCAAAAGTATTCTGGGCCGGTAATCCATTTATTGCAGAAAGTCCCTGTATCCCCTGGTTGTTTGATGGTTATTTTTTAGAGCCTGCTGCCAACCTGGAAAAGATCTATGATTTTTTACCCGCGGATGCAACTGTAATTCCGGGACATGGAAGGATCACGAATAAAGCAGGGATAAAATTCACCATTGATTATGTAAAGGCTTTAAAGAAAAATGTAGAAGAAGCCGTAGCGAAAGGATTGACGCTGGAGCAAACCGTGCAATCTGTAAAAATGGATGAATTCAATAAAGGATATGTGTTGTTCAACTGGCTTCATTTCAATTTCAATATTCCTAATGCTTATAAAGACATTAAAGCAAGGAAGGAAAAATAGAACACACCAAAACAATTACACTATAACTACTTAAAAATTTAATTATGAGTATTACAACTATTTCGTTCAGCAAAAAGATCAATACAATAAAATTGCTGTTATTCATTTCACTATCAAGCGCATTACCATTGATGTTCTCCTGTAACAATGCCGATAGTAAAACCGCAGCCAATAAAGATACCGCTACTACAGCTGCTCCTGCAGCAACAGATGCGGCCAAACCGGCAGCACCACCATCCAATTTTAAACATCAAACCGCCAATGTAAATGGCATCAATATCCATTACGTGATCGGTGGTGAAGGCGAGCCTTTGGTATTGGTGCATGGCTTTGGGCAAAACTGGTTTATGTGGAACCGCCTGTTGCCGGAATTATCCAAACATTTTACAGTGATAGCGCCCGATCTGCGTGGATCAGGCGAATCGGATAAACCTGCCGGTGGATATGATAAAAAAACTATGGCAACAGATATACACGAACTGGTAAAGCAATTGGGTTATAAAAGCATCAACCTGGTTGGTCATGATATTGGCTTGATGGTAGCCTATGCATACGCAGCACAATTTGGTGATGAAGTTAAGAAGATGGCTTTGCTGGATGCATTGATACCAGGTGTTGAACCCGTATGGCAACAGATATCCACCACTGTATGGCATTTCGGCTTTTTTTCAAGGCCTGTTGCAGGCAATATTGTTGCAGGGCATGAAAGAGAGTTCCTCACCGACTTCTGGCCGCAGGTAGGATTTGTAAAAGATTCTTTTACCAAAGAAGAAAGCGATGAATTCATCAGGGCCTTTGCTGTAAAAGGCTCTACCACCGGCTGTTTCCATTGGTTTGGAGAATTTCCGCAGGATGTAAAAGATAATCACGAGTTCATGAAAAAGAAACTCACCATGCCATTGCTTGCAATGGGTGGCGAACATTTCAGCGCACCTTTTTTAGCTACGCATTGCAGGCTGGTGGCCAATAATGTTTCGGAAGTAAAGATAGCAGGCTCAGGCCACTGGATAGTGCAGGAGCAAACCGAACAGGTACAAAAAGGCTTGCTGGATTTTTTTGTAAGCAAATAATAAATCAACAACTATCGAAAGGGTAAATGATATGTACAACAATTGATAAACACTATCAATTGTTGTACATCACTCATCCATTTAGCTTTAGCGATCAAATAAAAACGCGATGAAAAAAATATTGGTGTTATCGTTTGTATGGTTATTAGCAACAACGGTAAAGGCGCAGCAAAACGCAGATGTCATCATCTATAATGGTAAAATAGCTACCATGAATAAGCCGGGAGAGTTTGTACAGGCATTGGCGGTTAAAGACGGCATTATAATAGCAGCCGGCAGCTCTGAAAAGATACTGTCTGTATATAAAAATGCCACAACAAAACTGATTGATGCTGCTGGCAAAACTGTGGTACCGGGTTTGAACGATAGTCATATTCATATTATACGGGAAGGACTTAATTACAATGCAGAGTTAAGATGGGATGGCGTGAAAACACTGAAACGTGCAATGGAGATGCTGAAAGAACAGGCCGCACGCACACCCGAAGGCGTATGGATAAAAGTAGTGGGCGGCTGGAACGAATACCAGTTTGAAGAAAAACGACAGCCAACGATCGATGAGATCAATGAAGCAGTGCCTGATAAACCCGTTTTTATAACCTATCTCTATGGAAAAGCATTTGTAAATAAAAAAGGTATTGAGGTATTGGGATACAACAAGGATACAAAATATGAAGGCAGTCTTGTAGAGTTAGATGATAAAGGCGTACCCACCGGTATGTTGTATGCCAAACAAACTCCCAAAGCTATTTACAGCACACTGGGCTTGACCACTAAACTTACCAGGGAAGAAAGATTGAATTCCACCATTCAGTATTATCACGAGCTGAATAAATATGGATTAACGAGTGCGGTGGATGCGGCAGGTGGCGGACAAAATTATCCTGATGATTACGGTGTTGCATTACAACTGGCCAAAGAGGGCAAACTCACCCTTCGTACTGCTTACTATTTGTTTGCGCAGGTAAAAGGCAGGGAGTATAAGGATTACGAAGACTGGATAAAAACCACATCGCTGAATAAAAATGATCACATGTTTGTGGCCAATGGTTACACTGCCGAAGGTGCTGGTGAAAATATTGTAGCGAGTGCAGCAGACTTTGAGAATTTTTTAGAACCACGCATTGAATTATCGCCGGAAATGGAAACAGATCTTGAACCCATCATCAGATTATTGGTGAAGAACCGCTGGCCATTCCGCCTGCATGCCACGTATGGAGAATCGATCGATCGTATGCTGAACATTTTTGAAAAAGTGAATAAAGAAATTCCTTTTAATGGTTTGCGCTGGTTCTTCGATCATGCCGAAACGATTACAGATGCTGAATTGCAAAGAGTGAAAAATTTAGGTGGTGGTATTGCAGTGCAGTTCAGGATGTATTACCAGGGAGAGCTGTATAAAAAAATGTATGGACACCCCGACCATCAATTGCCACCCATAAAGAAAATGCTGGCAATGAAAATACCGGTGGGCATGGGAACCGATGCTACCAGGATATCCACCTTCAATCCATGGATGAGTTTGCATTGGGCGGTTACGGGTAAAACAATCGGCGGGTATCAATTCTGGCCGGTAAAAGATGTGCTTACCAGGTTTGAAGCATTGCAACTATATACCATCGGCAGTGCCTGGTGCAGTGGCGATGAAGCAGTTAAAGGAAAGATCACAACCGGTCAATATGCGGATGTGGTGATATTGGACAAGGATTATTTCACCATTCCCGTTGATGATATCAGGAGCATACATGCTGCACTGACAATGGTAAACGGTAAAGTGGTATATGCCGAAGGGAAATACCAGGAGCTTGCACCTGCACAACCCGAAGTGATCCCTTCCTGGAGCCCGGTAAAATATTTTGGTGGTTATCAAAATCAATAAAAATGAAAAAACTATTTATCAATTTTTCAGGCCCGCTTCCCACGCAAAGAATATTCAATGCAGCCATGCTGTTCTTTCGCATAGCCGTATCGCTGGAGATGATCTTTGTGCATGGATTTAAAAAACTGGGTATCGGTGTTGCAGCAGCGGAAAGTATTCCCAACCCACTGCACCTGCCGGAAGCTTTTAACAGCGCATTCGCCATTGCTGCCAATATCTTCTTCCCTTTTTTAGTGCTGATAGGCTTGTGTACAAGGTTGGCTACCTTACCAACGCTGGCGGTTACACTAACAGGTTATTTTGTATTGCACTGGAATGATGCGGCTTTAGTAAAAGATACACCCTTTATATACAGTGTTGTTTTTATGCTGATACTTTTTGTTGGTCCCGGTAAATACTCTTTTGATTATATTGTCCACAAAAAATTACTACAATGAAAATCACGTGGATCATCATCGCATTACTCTCCGGAGCATTTTTACCGATACAGGCAGGGTTGAACACTAAATTGGGTAAAGCCATTGAAAGCCCTGTGCATGCATCAATGATATCTTTTATTATTGGCGCATGTACGGTGATACTGTACAGCTTTATTACAAAGCAGCATGTTTCGTGGGCAGGCGTAAAGCAGGTGCCTGCCTATGCATGGCTGGGCGGTTTACTGGGAGCATTTTATGTAACCGCTATTATACTGGCATTCCCAAAAATAGGGCCTGCATTGACATTTGGTCTTGTGGTGGCAGGACAAATGACGATATCTGTTTTACTCGACCATTTTAATATCCTCGTTACACAACAGCATCCCGTTAATATCTGGAAACTGCTGGGCATTGTATTGATTGTTGCGGGGGTGATCATCATCCGAAAATTTTAATAATGAAAAAGCTGATATTGATTGTTGTACTGCTTGTAATATACATTTGTAATTATGCACAAAAAATAACGGCTTTTAAATCGCTCCGCTACGATGAGGATTATACATATCTTAAGCATGACAGCAGCTGGTATGCAAAAACCAAGTACACCGCATTATCAAAAGATGGTAACAGCTATATAAGTTTTGGCGGAGAGATACGGTACCAGTATTTCAATATCCGGAATGAGGATTGGGGAGATGCTCCAAGAGACAAGGATGGTTACATACTTTCACGCTTTCTTTTACATACTGATGTTCATTTCGGAAAAGTTTTCCGTGCCTTTGTACAGTTGCAAAGCAGTCTTGCAAACGGAAGACCGAATACCAGCCCGGTAGAAGAAGATGCACTGGAAGCACACCAGGCATTTATTGATGCCAACCTGTTACAAAACAAAAAAAGTAAATGGCTGCTGCGTATTGGCCGGCAGGAACTTTCCTATGGTTCTCAAAGACTGGTTGCGGTAAGAGATGGGCCCAATAACCGGCAATCTTTTGATGGCGTGAAAAGCATTTTTACCAGTGGTAATTACAAGCTGGATGTTTTTTTTACGCATTATGTAAAAGCAAAGAAAGAAATATTCAACGATGGGTTTAATAAAGACGCTGAATTCTGGGGCGCTTATGTAACAAGGAATAACTTTTCTTTTTTACAGAACATCGATGTGTATTATTTAGGCCTCTGGAAATCAAAAGCAACATTTGATGATGGTACGGGTGAAGAATTGCGTCATTCGATCGGCAGCAGGATATGGAGCAGCAAAAGCAGGTTGAAATATGATATTGAAGGATTGTACCAGTTCGGCACATTTGCAGAGAAAGATATTCGTGCCTGGACATTATCTTTTAATACTTCGTATAAATTAAAACATATCCCGTTAAAACCGGAGCCTGGTTTAAAAACAGAATTCATCAGCGGCGATGCCCATTACGGCGATAACAAACTGCAAAGCTTCAGCCCGCTTTTTCCCCGTGGAAGTTATTTTGGCCTTGCATCTATAATAGGCCCGGCCAATCTTTTTGATATTCATCCCTCGGTATCGTTTGAGCTACAAAAAAAATTAGTAATGAATGTGGACTATGATCTTTTCTGGCGGTACAGCACCAACGATGGTATCTATACACCCGGTGTTGCATTGATCTATAGCGGCAAGAACAATCCCTATAAATTTATTGGCGACCAGCTGGCCACCGATCTTGTTTATACACCGAATAATTTTTTGTACTTCCGTGGCGAACTCACCTGGTTCAAAGCGGGTGAATATCTTAAAACAGCCGGTACAGGGAAGAACATTGTATTTACCTGTATTACGGCGCAATTAAAATTCTAAAAACTATACACTACATAAATACCAACAAATGAAAAAAACAACATGGCTGCTGGATCCAGCACACAGCGAGATCTTTTTTAAAGTAAAACATTTAATGATCACTACTGTAACAGGGTATTTCCGGAAGTTTACGGTAACGGCTATTACAGACGGTGATACTTTTGATACAGTGGATAGCATTGATTTTGCGGCAGAAATAGATTCGGTAGATACCAACAATGCGCAAAGAGATGAACACTTAAGATCAGCTGATTTTTTTAATGCGGCAGAACAGAAATGGATAAAATTCCTGGGCACAAAGTATGAAACATTAAGCGGCGAAAGCAAACTGTACGGCAGCCTTACCATTGGCGGCACTACAAAACCTGTTGTGATCAATGTGGAATTCGGTGGCATTGTTACTGATGGCTATGGGCAAACAAAAGCAGGTTTTACCATCAGCGGTAAGATCAACCGCAAAGAATTTGGATTAACATGGGGCGCCGTTACAGAAGCCGGCAATGTAGTGGTAAGTGATGAGGTAAAGATACATGGCGAGATACAATTGATAAAACAGGCCTAGTTGTAAAATCCATGGATGAATGAAATGTGCAATAAAATAAGCGTTTCATGCATTGCCGCTCCCTATTCTTTTGCTCATATTTGGAGACCAATGCCAAATTAAAAGTAACCTGCAAAAGCAGCGTATAATAAAACTAAAACAATGAAAAAGGCGATTAAAAAAGAACTGAAACAAAAACTCACAGCTGATGCAATGATACATTTAGGTAACCTGAAAAAATCACGGCAAAAGAAACTGGATAAGTATCTCGGGCGCAGCATGAACAGTATTGCTGATTATTATTTAAATTTATTGAGCAAAAAGCAGCTGAAAAAAATTACGCAAGCAACACCACCTTTAGAAAACTCCACCAGCCAGCCTTTAGTTACTGCAGCGACCAACACTATATTATCATGAACAAAAGCCTTCGGAAAAATATGTTGAACAGGGCAGTATACTTTAAAATCTGCTGCGTTTGCGCCTGTTTTATCATTTTGCTGAATGGTACTGAATGTGCTGCGCAAAACATTAAGGATTCTGCAGGTATTAAAACAGTTACCATGCCTGCGGGCCCGCAATTTAAAGCCACCGGTTTTAAACAGTTCTGGTGGGGCAGGCACTGGCGCAAAGAATGGTTGCAACCAGCACAATTCATTGTATTTGATATGGATACCACCGCAGGAGGATTAACACCCACCAAAGAAGGCGGCGGACACCAGACCAAATCACTGCGTTTACTGAATAAAAAAGGCAAAGAATATCTTTTACGCACCATTGATAAAGACCTGCGGCTGCTGATACCGGATGAATTTAAAAATTCTATCGTGCATGATATTGTGAATGACCAGATATCCACGGCACATCCTTACGGGCCTTTGGCAATTGCCAGTTTAACTGCGAGTGCGGGCGCCATGCACACAAATCCTGTGATTGTATTTGTACCCGATAATCCCCGACTGGGCGAATACCGGAAAGATTTTGCCAATAAGCTTTGTCTTTTTGAAGAGCGCCCTTCTGGTGAAGGTTGGGATAATACTGCGCTCACCAATTATGCAACAGATATTATCAACTCCGAAAAATTATTTGCAAAGCTGCAGGCGGATAATGATAAACAGGTGGACCAAAAAGAATTTTTAAAGATCCGCTTACTCGATATGCTGGTGAATGATTGGGACCGCCATCCCGATCAATGGACATGGGCTGCGTATAAGAACAAAGGGAAGACAACCTATATCCCCTTTGCCCGCGACCGCGACCAGGCATTTTCTAAAACAGATGGAGTGAATCTCTTCCTCATCTCGTTGCCATGGGTATTAAGAAGCCTGCGGAATATGAATGCCCATATACACGATGTGATCGGTGTAAACCTTTCGGCAACAAGCCTGGATAAAGAATTTATGAATGGACTTAAAAAAGAAGATTGGGTAAATACCATACAGGCTTTACAATCACTGATCACTGATTCGGCCATTCATAAAGCAGTATTGCAAATGCCGGCATCCAGTGTTGCTATTTCAGGAGCATTTGTTGAAAAACGTCTGCGGCAACGGAGAGATAATATGCTGCAATTCGGCATGCATTATTATAAAGTGATCAATAAAAAAGTAACCATTACTGGCTCTGATAAGGACGAACAGTTTACCATTGATAAAATAACTGATGATGATATTGCGATCACTATTCAGCAACTGAATAAAAATCTTGTTGCTACCGATACCTTGTTCCACCGCGTATTTACACATGCTATCACGAAAGAGATCTATTTATATGGTTTGGGCAGCAATGACCGCTTTGTTTTTAAAGGGCAGGCAAAGAATAAAATATTGCTCCGGGTATTTGGCGGTGCAGGGGTGGATGAATTTCTCAACCAAACCGGCAGTTCCGGCAATGGTAAAAGAACAAGGATATACGACAGTACAGATAACCGCATTCAATCAACCAATGCATATAAAGCTACCATAACTAACGATACCTCGTACACGAATTACAATAAAAAGGCTTTTAAATACGACTGGTGGAAACCATTGATACAGCCGGGATACAACCCGGATGATGGTTTCAGTATCGGGCTGGGTATTTCCTACAAAAAACAGCAATGGCATAAGTATCCTTTCGGTTGGCAGCAAACAGCCGGTATAAATTATGCATCTCTTACCTCCGCGTTTAGTTTTTTCTATTCCGGTGTTTTTAAGCAGGCCCTGGGTAAATGGGATATAGATATGGTAGCCAATTACAAAGCGCCCAACTATGTGCTGAACTTTTATGGCTACGGTAATGAAACAAAACTATCCGGCAATGAAAAGGCTTACTACAGGGTACGTTCGCAGGGTTTTTATATTAACCCATCTGTAAGCCGCAGTTGGAAAGCAGCAGAACTGAAGACCGGACTGATCTATCAATCTGTAAAAATAGAATCAACGAATAATAAATTCATTACCCAGCCCAATACCGGTATCGATCCATCAGTATTTACAACACAGCAATTCGGCGGCGCCAATATTGCCTATACTATCAAGCGCATCGTTAACAGGAAAGATCCTTCATTTGGCATTCGTTTTCATGCCGCAGCTGCTTACCTGGTCAACTTAAAAGAAACTAAAAGTGACCATGTAAACCTGCACAGCAATATTTCGGTTTATATACCGGTAGCAAAGGGACTGACCCTTGCACACCGCACAGGAGCTGCCACCAATATCGGTGATTATGCATTTTACCAGGCCAACAGTATTGGAGGATTGGATTACCTGCGGGGTTACTGGCGCTCCCGGTTTACCGGTAAAAGCACCCTGTACCAGAATACAGAATTGAGGTGTCGGGTATTAAAACTGAACGGCTATGTTTTCAGAGGTATTATTGGTGTGTACGGATTTTTTGATGATGGAAGAGTGTGGGTGAAAAACGAAGACTTCAATAAACTGCACACGGGTTACGGCGGCGGCATTTATTTTATCCCTTACAATACCATTGCTTTAAATGTTGCTTACGGCAGGTCGGATGAAGCGAACGTATTTACGGTACGTACCGGGTTTTTCTTTTAGCAGCATATTTTAATGTGTAAACCAGGCAGTTATGAATCATTTTATAACTGCTTTTTTATTTACCGTGATAAAAAAAAGAAGGGCTGGATAGAAATCCTGCCCCGTTTAAAATCCAATATCCTATGAAAAACCGGGTGCAATATATGACCAATTATTGAAACAAAAACCCGTATTACTACCTGAATTATTATCGTAGATCTACGAAGAAAAATCATTGTTTGCGTAAATACAACACATCAATAAAAGGGCAATAATGCGGTTGTGTGCGTGGAAAGTTTGCCCCATCTTTGAGTCAGCAATTGATTGATATGTTTATCAATCCAAATCCAAATCCTGTTAAAGTCCAAAAAGTTTTCCAATATCCCATTTAAAGATCGAAAAATTCAATATCAGTCAATTGCTGTTTTTACTGATATCCATTTAAAGCCAGAATACCACACCACAATCAAGAAATTAACTCCTGCAATTGCAGGAGTTTTGCTTTTATGGCAATACTGCAATCCCTGCGGCATACCAACAATGCACTATCTTAGTGCATCTTAAAGCGCAATGAAACTTAAATTCACGGACAGTAAAACAGGCGGCGACCTGCTGCTTTTTAAAACCGAAGACAGCTTTGACAGGCAGTACTTTGGCCGCGACCGCTTTAATAAATATTTTACCATAGCATGGAACCCGGGGCAGGCGCAAACGGTTACTATTGATGGAACCGATCATGCATTTCCTGCACAAAGCCTGCTTACATTATTATTCAACCAGTCGTTTAGTTTTGAAAAACCGCAGGATATTATCGCCTGGCAGTTTAACCGGGAGTTCTATTGCATTATTGATCATGATAGCGAAGTAAGCTGCGTGGGTTTTTTATTTGGTAGCACCGAACACTTATTTATATCATTGGATGAAAGCGCACAGCAAAAGCTGCAGCTGCTGATGGATATGTTTGCGGAAGAATTTAAAACCACCGACACTATACAGAACGAAGTACTGCTGGTGCTGCTGAAGCGTTTGATCATATACGTTACCCAGCTGGCAAAGGCCGGCTATGCCCCGGTTAAAAAAATGCAGGAAGAAAAGTATCATACTTACCGCAAATTTCATTTACTGGTAGAAAAGCATTTTAAAACAGAACACTCGGTAAGCTTTTATGCGCAGCAGCTTTGCAAATCGCCCAAAACACTCTCCAATCTTTTTTCGGGCAATGGCCACAAAAGCCCTTCGCAGGTGATACAGGAAAGAATACTGATAGAAGCCAAACGCCTGCTCTCCTACACCGACCGGCCTGTAAAGCAGGTTACTTACGAGCTGGGTTTTGAAGACCTGGCTTATTTCTCCAACTTTTTTAAAAAACATACCGGCCAATCCCCCGTTGATTTCCGCAATAACCGCCCTGTAATAAAAGAAGGGAAATAATTACAAGTAAACGGGCAATACGCTCATCAACCTCCCCCTGTTTCCATCGCAATTTTGTACTGTTGATTCAAACAAAAACTTCAACAACAAATACAATGGAAAAGCAAACTTTAAAAAACAAATTGAAAAGCGGCGTAGTAGCTGCAACTATCGCACTTACTGCTGCAACCGGCATTAGCACAGAAGCAAATGCGCAAACCGTTAAAAACGTAGTATTGGTACACGGCGCTTTTGCCGATGGATCAGGATACAAAGGCCTGTATACCGAGTTGACCAAAAAAGGATACAATGTAACAGTAGTGCAAAACCCTTTAACATCGCTGGAAGATGATGTGGCTGCTGTAAAAGTGGCGCTGGATAAGCAGGATGGCCCTACCATATTGGTTGGTCACTCCTGGGGTGGCGCTGTAATTACCCAGGCCGGCAACCATCCTAAAGTAGCGGCACTGGTATACATTGCCGCATTTCAACCCGATAATGGCGAATCTGCATTGCAATGGTTGCAGACCATGCCACCCGCTCCCGAAAATGGTGTATTGCCTCCCGATGATAAAGGCATTGTATACTATGCAAAAGATAAATACCATGCAGGTTTTTGTGCCGATATCAGCAAGGAAGAAGCCGACTTTATGTATGCCTCCCAGGGTGCTTTTTATGCCAAAGGGTTTGTAACACCTATTACTGATGCTGCCTGGAGAGTGAAGCCCGCTTTTGGTATTGTGGCCACAGATGATAAAAGTATTGCCCCCGATATTCAGCGCAATATGTACAAACGTTCCAACACCAAAGTAACAGAGATAAAAGGCAGCCACGTGGTATTTATGTCTCAACCCGCAAAAGTGGCCGCAGTAATTATTGAAGCTGCAAAAAGTGTATCAGTAACTAAGTAGGATATTTTTAGTAAGATAAAACCTCATCTGGGTAAGATGGGGTTTTGTTTTTATAAGCGCTTGCAGCGCTTAAGAGGGAACGCGGATTTTTATGATGATCAAGATCTGCACAGGATAAATCATAACTTATCATAATCATCTTAAAAATCCGCGTTCCAATCTAAGCAGGCGCAGGCTGATCAACTCTTGGGTGTTTCGTAGCTCACCATCCATTCAAAACCATATTTATCCCTGAACATACCGAAGTAAGAACCCCAGGGGCTATCGCCAATAGGCATTTCAACTGTGCCGCCTGCCGAAAGGCCGTTGAAAATTTTATCTGCTTCTTCCCTGCTATCTGCATTGATCGAGATCTTGCTCCTGTTCTCGTTCTCATTATGCCTGCCCATAAATTCGGGCGTGTCGCTGCCCATCAGCACACTGTTTTTACCAATGGGGAGAGAGATGTGCATGATCTTATCGGCTTCTTTTTCGGGTATAGGATGTTCGGCGCTTGAAAAATCTTTGAAGCGAACGATCATGCCGAATGATCCACCGAATACTGATTTGTAAAATGTAAATGCTTCTTCGGCATTGCCGTTAAAGTGAATGTAAGGATTGATACTTGCCATGATTGATGTAATTTTTATTTTTTATAATTGTTTTATGTAGTTGCCGCCAATAGCGTGTTTGCGTCATCGTTATCTTGCCCGTTTATTTATTGGACAAATCTGCCAACAGGCTTTCCAGGTTTACAAGCGACATCTTCATGCCCTGTGTAAATCCATCCAGTATTCTTTCCAGCCTTTCCAGCGATTCGTTGTAAATGCTGATGTGCACTATTGTTCTTCCATCTTTTTCGCTGAAGCTATGATCCCATTCGGAGCCGGGTAGTTCCAGGTTCTCATCCTTATCGGCAAAAGCATTGTACATTTTAAAATTCGTTATCGGGCTGATGGAAGTGTATTCCTGCATTGCCCAGCGCTCCTGCCCATCTGGCATTATCATGGCATAAAATCTTTTGCCACCCACTTTAAAGTCCTGGTATTTTGTTTTGGCCACCAGTGGCTTGGGCGCTACCCATTTATCGAGTAGCTCGGCTTTGGTAAATGCATCCCATACCAGCGCCTGGTTGGCATCAAACTCCCGTGTGATGTATACCGTTTTGGCTGCTTTATCAACCGTAAAATCAAATAGCAGATCGTTTGTCATTGTTTTGTATTTTTTAGTGTGTTTAATACTTCATCCAGTTGCATAAATTTCTGTTGCATGATTTGGCGGAACTGCTCCAGCCAGGTATCTACTTCGTTCATCCTATCAATTTTAAGTTCATAAAATATTTCCCTGCCATCCTGTTTTTGCGCCAGCAGGTCGCACTCGGATAGAATGCGCAGGTGCTTGGAGATAGATTGGCGGGTAATGCTGAAGTGCTCGGCAATGGCATTGGGCGTCATGGCGTGCACTGCAATTAAAACAAGTATGGCCCTGCGGGTGGGGTCGGCAATGGCCTGGAAAATGTCTCGTCTCATAAAAGGTCAAATTAAGAAGCCGTTCGGTTGCAAATATATGCGAAGCCATTCGGTTGCGCAAGTATTTTGGAAAGTTTTTTTGTATTTGTTGGCAGGAGTATTATAAACAATTGAATTATATACACTTAGGGGAGAATACCGGAAGAGGAGCACCACATGGTCTGACCCCGGGTCTGACCATGTGGTGCGCTGCCGCCTTGCCGCCGCCGTCTTGGCTTTGACAAACGGCGTAGGCACGGAGCACACTTTTAAAACCACATAGGCACATAGGGAATATAGATGAATGTTCTCTTCGCCGCCGTCTTGGCTTTGACAAACGGCGTAGGCACGGAGCACACTTTTAAAACCACATAGGCACATAGGGAATATAGATAAATGTTCTCTTCGCCGCCGTCTTGGCTTCGACAAACGGCGTAGGCACCGAGCACACTATTAAAACCACATAGGCACATAGGGAACATAAATATACAAGATGCAATGAGTTTATTTTATGTTAGGCAGGATTGGAACAGCAAAGGCAGTGGAATGGAAGAAACAGGAAGCAGTTCTTGCGCTTCCCGGTGTGGATGGTTTAAATGAAAAAATGGCTGTTGAATTATTGCGCCGGGTATGGCTTGCGCCAGTATTATCATTATTTAAACTGAATATTATTTTTCTCCCCCGGCATTCATGTTCTTTAAAAAAGCGTGTTTTTACTGTGGGATATCCGCTGTTTTTTTCCAATCTTTATTTGGCATCCATTTGCTAAACCTTATTATCATGAAAAATAAAGCACTCATCTACGGGGTAGTCGTTATTTTAGTCGGCATCATCATTTACTTTATTGTACGCCAGGTTACTTCTCCTTCCAGGCCTGATGAGCAGGAGAAAGTTACCTGCCAAAACAAAACGGTGTACCGGTACAAAAATGCCTCCAATGCTTTCCCTATTGTGGCCAATGATTATAATGCCGAAATAAGGTTTACATCTGATGTACTTCAAAAGATAGTAGACTCAGCAAGCGAAGTAGGTATTGGTGTAAATGTAAAGAACCAGGTAAAGGAATTGCAGGAAAAATTAAACCAGGATAATATTACTTTCTCTACCGGGCTGAGAAGTTATTTTTTCCTGCTCAACTCCGATCCGTGCAATGATTCATTGCGCCTTCGTTATGCATCATTTACTGAAGAGATGAGCCGCCGTATGCTCGAGCTGCGTACCATCACCGCCCAGGTAACCTCTGTAACGGAGAAGGGTACCAGCACCACCGATACCCCGGTAGACACTGCAAGTACTGCAGTGCCAAAATATAAATTGCTTAAGGACACCGGCAACCTGATAAAATCAATTATAAAACTAGATGAGGCCGTGCAAAAAAATAAGAATATCAATATTAAGCTGGCTGCTACTCGCCTCATGCAACACCCGTAGTATACAGCAGGAGATATTGGCCCTGCCACCCTGTGCAGCCGATACCTGTGTAAGCAGTGGTGTTAAAGGCAATTTTTATATTGTAAAACAGCCTACGGCCAATTGCTGCTGGGCTACTGTATTGGCCATGATGTATTCCTGGAAGCAGCAATCCTTCATTTCCGAAAAAGAAGTGCTGAGCCCTTACCCGCATTATGCAAACCTGTTTAGTACCGGCGCTGCCAATGGTATAAGGGTAGAAGAGGAAATAGCCTTATACGATTCCCTGGGCCTTGCCATCGAACGCCAGCAAAACCCTACCATACAGGGCTGGTGCGAAATGATAGACAGGTATGGCCCCCTTTCGGTTACTATTGACGCCCACCCACCTTTTGGCACCATGCATGCTATTTTGATACTGGCGGTATATGGCGCCAATACAGGGCTGCACACCACCATCATTTATGCCGACCCTGCCACGGGCACTATCCATACCGAAGGCTTTTTAATATTCATGAAAATGTATGAATCCAAATACTCGGTGGATTGGCCGATACAGAATCATACATTTTAAAGAGAGTTAGAGAAGCCATATTGCAACAGCATTTTATTGATCAGGTATCTGACCGTGTGGTGGATGATGATGATTTGTTGCAGGGAGCATAGGTAACGGTATCGCATGTTTGTAATTGATAAAAATCAAGGCGACAGCGAAGAAATGTATTTTCTATGTGCCTATATGGTTTTAAAACTGTGCGCCCTGGTTGCTTCCGCCTTTGGCGGCAGCGCATCACATGGTCAGACCGGGGGGTCAGACCATGTGGCGTCGTACTTCGCCAAAGCTTCATACCAAAACAGCGGTGAAAACAATATCACTTTAAATTTTCACTATAAATTAGTTTGTTTCCTTCTTTTCTTTAACTTACTACTTTAATCAATTACCAGCTATGCGGTTGATAAAACAATCCTTTCTCTATTTTAAAGAAGGCAATTCTGATAAGGTATATGAGATCGATCTGTGCGATGTGGGCAATGATAAATACGTGGTTAATTTTCGCTATGGCAGAAGGGGAGCGCAGTTAAAAGAAGGCAGCAAAACCCCTGTACCCGTTGGCCTTGCAGAAGCCGAAAAGATCTATGATACAATAGAAACCGAAAAGCTAAGTAAGGGCTACACCACTTCAGAGTCGGGGGAGCCTGTGGCACCTTTAAGAGCATCTTTTACTTTAGATACCAATGTGCTCATCAATACTGGCTGGAATATTCTTCCACCAAGCCGCAACAGGTCTATTTTGCAAAGACTGCACAGTGCAGTAAATGGTACAGCCGCAAACGCAAGGTTTCAATGGAAACTTTCCCGGGTTATATGGAAGGCCGGCGAGTATAAAATAAAAGAAGCGGCACCGTATATCATTAAATTGTTCAGCAACGGAAACCAATTGCATCAATACTGTGCTGCCTGGGCCCTTGTGCGCTGCTACGATGGCAGCAGTGCAGCAGCAGATGCATTAAGGTCAATTTACAACACACACCCTGTGGCAGGTATTTCAAAAATTGCGGGGGCTGGCTTGGTCAAGCACTCAACAGGTGTTGAAAAAGAAACGCAGTTAACCTATTATATCAACCGCCTTCCCGAAGATGTAAAAAAAGTGGTGGAAGCAGAAAGCGAAACAGCACTGAATGAATTACTGCAATTGAGAATACTGCAGCAACAGCCCAATTATAAATGGTTGGAAGATCTTTATATTATAGCTGTAGAAAAAAGAGCGGTGCGGAATTGCCTGAAAAAATTATTGGAGCAAATACCACTTCGGCCTAATTATTTTAAACACATAAGGGCCATTTTCAAACTGGCAGAGCTGCTGGATGATCATGAAATTGTTGGGCTGCTGGCCACCAGGTTTGAAAGAGAAGAAGAAATGTTCCGTCATAATATTTCTTTTGAAAATGCCGGGGATGAAGAAATATACATTCCCGAAATAGAAGAATGGGTAAAGCCGCAAAAGGAATTTAAAAAGAGTACCAGTCGCCTGGCCTATTCGCAAAAAACCCGTTGGTATTTTCATGGCAGGGTTTTAAGGCAGCTGTTGCTAAAAGGTAAAACAGAGGATAACGATTATGTAAAGCTGGCCACCGCTTTATTGATCAGCTATAAATTTTCCAAAGATTTTAAAGAGCATTATTCTACGTTTAGTTATGTGTATGCAAGAGGGCGTTACGAGAGGATGGAAACGAGGTTTATTGAAAATGCGCAGGCTGTTTATTTGCACCAGGTATTAAGCGGCAATAATCCTGATATAATTTTACAACCAAATCATTTGTGGCGTTTGCGCACCGGTAATGAAAATACGGTGGTAGCAACAAGCCAGCAAAAAACAACCACCACTGAAAGCGGGGGACTGGGTGGTTTTATAAAAAAACTATTTGGTAAGAAAAAAGAGGCGCCCCCGGTTGAAGCAACCCCTGTTAAGCAGGCTGCTGCAGCTGTCAATACAAACGGTACGCCGTTCCTGCATTTATGGAATAAGATGCCGCAGGCTTACCTGCAATTGATGATGGAGGCCGAAATGAACGAGGTGCATAAGTTTGCAGAAGAAAATCTCACTATACACCCTGAATACAATACAATAAAGCATCGATTAGACAAGGAGGCTTATAAACAATTACTGTTATCAGCATTTAAAATACCTGCAAGGTTTGGTTATACACTGGCGGCAGAAAAATACTCCAATACTATACCCGATGATGACCTTGCCCTGGCTATGCTTAACAGTATTAATGAAGAAGCCCGCAATAAAGGAAAACAATGGACAGAAACATACCTCTCAACCTACTTTCAGCAAAGCCACTTTATTACAGCATTGATATTTGCAAAACATGCGGCAATTAGAAGCTGGTCAAAATCACTTATAAAAAATAACTCCCTGGCTGCCGAAGTAAGAAATACTGTGGTGGGCAAATCTATTGCTGAATTGATGAGTTATACAGAACAAACAACAGCCAACGAATTGATCATAAAGGATGCAGGCGAAACTTTATTCGAATTATTCGGTGAAGAATTAAAACAGTTAAACATTGGTATAGTTGCAGATATGCTGCAGCACCCCAATGCATCGGTGCTTTTATTTGGTTTAAGATTGCTGAAAGCACAGAAGCAGCAGCTGGATATTGATAGTTTATCCCCGGCATTTTTGTTTGGTTTATTACAACATCAGCAGGAATTGGTAAGGGCAGAAGGCATTGGATTGTTAACCAGTATGAGCGACGATGCTTTGTTGCGCCACCAGGATAATATCATTGGCTCCTGTTTATCGCCTTATGAAAATGTAAGAAAAGGTTTACCTCCCATTATTGAGCGCATGGCGCTTAAGCAAAATGCCTTTGGAATAAAAGCTACCGAAAACCTGATGCCGTTTTTATTAAGAAAAGAAACTACCGAAGGTGTACATGCAGATGTGAGCAGGCTCCTATGCAATGAGCTGAGCAATTACCTGCAAAATGCCAATAAAGAAACGGCGTTGAATTTATTATACTCTAATTACAGTGCTGCGCAAAACGTAGGGGTTATTATTTTAGAGAAATATACCGACCCATCGCAATTAACTATTGCCCAGGTGGTGGCTTTGGGTGGGCACGAAAATTTAAATGTGCGGGAATGGTGTTGGAAATTTTATAAAGAACAATCTTCCCGTATCAAATACGAAAAGGAAAGCAGTATTAAATTGCTGGAAAGCAAATGGCAGGATAGCAGGCAATTTGCAATGCAATATTTCAGGGAGCAGTTTGCAGAAAACGACTGGAACCCTGAAACGCTGATCACTTTAGCTGATTCTATAAAACCTGATGTAGAGGCATTTGGCAGGGAACTGATCACTAAATTCTTTACTAACGAAAATGGGGTGCAATACTTATTAAAGCTAAGCCAGCACCCCAGCGAAAAAATGCAGCTGTTTGCTACCAATTACCTGCAACGCTTTGCAACTGATGACGCAGAAAAGATCCAGTCACTCGATTTTTATTTCCGGTCGGTATTAACAAGGGTAAACAAAAGCCGTGTGGCCAAAAACAGGATCTATCAATTTTTATTGGAAGAAGGCAGAAGATCGGAAGCCGTAGCAAAGGTGGTAAGCAATATTTTATCTGATGTATCTGCCATAGCAGCCATTGGCGACAAAGCAAAGTGCATAGATATATTACTGCAGTTAAAAGCTTTGTATGATGTGGCGACACCGGTAACAATAAAAGAAACAGAAATACGTGTGGCATCAAAGGCCAGCTAAAAATAATCAGTATGTTATTTAATTATCGTTTTGCAGGAAATACAAATGTCAGCAGTTCGTCTTACCAAACGGCCATGAGCTTTGCACCGGATACCTTGCGGGAGAGTGCCTGGTTTGTGGGCAAGCTCAATAAAAAAATTGCTTTTCGTGAAGCTATTTCTGCATTGCACGATGTAGTGGTAAGCGATCTGCGCTTTAAGCCCAAAGACAAAACAGCTTATAAAGAATGGGTGGCACAAAACGAAGCCTTGTTTTTAGCAGAACATATGAATGGATATGACGTAAATGTAGCTGATGCAAAAATAGAAAGTATCAAAACTGCGCTTACAGAGGTAAGATCAGAAAAAGATAAGATCATGGGTCCGTTTTACAAAGCCCGTCAGCAATATTTCAATTACCTCTACAGTAACGATCGTGAAGCATGGATCGTTCTTGATCCTGTTATCACCATTCACCCCGATGAATTATTTTTTGAATGCTTTAGCCAGGATGAAAGTACTTATGGAAAACTGGGTTGCAACTATAATGTATTCACCGCTATTGACGATTATAAATGCGGTACCACCAATGTTGATTATTCAAGAGAGTTATACGAAGAGTTTCAAAAGATACGTGACTATAAAGAAACGGAATTGAAAGTGGACCCATCGGGCTTTACTGTGCAAACCACCGATGAAGAGCAATACAAAGAAGTGAAGATCGATCTGCCGGAAAGCTGGGTACGTGGCTTTTTGCAGGTAAGCAGCGCTATGACCTTGCCCACCATTCAGTTCGACCTGCACCCGATGGATATTTACAGCATTTGTTTGTTACTGCGCCGCTTCAAAGAAAAAAGAGGCCCACGTTCATTGCGATATATTTTAGAACCTGGCCATCCGGTAAAGATTGTTTTAGAACCATGGGGCAAGGAAATTGTTTGCGCAAGAAGCGTGTACACCGGTAATAGTAAACACGAAATAAGAACATGGGGCAGAAGGCGATTGATGGTGTTGGAAAGATTGATACCTGTGGCAAAAAAATTCACCGTGCATTTATTGGGCACAGGTTTACCTGCATTTTATATAGCCGACCTGGGCGATATGAATTTTACATTGGGCCTTAGCGGGTGGACCAGCAACGACTGGAGCCACGCTGGCAATTTCGACCTGTTGGCACCACGGCTGGCTGTTGATGATGCTATCAAACAAAAAGTGTTTGGCGCCTTACAAAAAGACTGGTTAAGTACTTCGCAAAAAATTGCAGCCGATCTAAGCATTGACAATGCACAGGTGGCTGGTGCATTAAGCGCTTATACACAGGCGGGCAGGGTTATTTACGATCTTAACAGTAATCTCTATCGCCTGCGTGAATTAAGCCGGGAGCCACTACCTTTTGATAAATTACGCTTTAGCAATCCGCAAGAAGAGTTGGCCGCAGAAATTTTAGAAAAGCAGGAAGTGAAATTTACTGCACAGGAGCTGCCCGATAAAACCCTGCAACTAAGCGGCACAGTAAAAGGAAAAAAGAAAAACGTTCAACCCGGCTATGGTAATTGATGCAGATGAAAAAATTAAGTCCGCACATTGCGATTGCAGTTATTATGTAGAAAATAAATTGTACAAGGGCCCTTGCGAACACATGCTGGCCATACGCCAGGCTTTTAATAAAACAAGGGTACAGGCCGGTGTTGTAAAGTGATTGAATACAAAAAATAAAATAGTATAAATCAATAAATTTAAAAACAGCAAACTATATTTGTTAACCGCATTTCATGTTCTTTGACAGAGGGAAAAAGTAAAGTGTGCACCTTGCTTCCTGAAAAGGAAAGAACGATGTTTCGTCGTTCATGCAACATGAGTTTATCATGCATCACCAAATGTAATCTTTACTATGGCATACGGGTCCTGTATCAATATTTACAGTGCAGGCACCGTGTGCCCAAATATTGATACAGGACCCGTATGCCTGGCGTTGATTAATCTGGTCGCCGGCGGGCACGAAGGCAGCCGCTACTTTTCTCCCTCTGTTAATGGGCATGACCCCTCTCTTCATTTATGGCAGACATTAGACTAACCCGTCAACAGATCTACGACCGCATCAGGGAAACTTCCAAAGAAGAATTTGTATTGGAAGAAATGAAACGCCTTGGCTTTTGGGGCAAAAAGGATGGAGAACCCAGCGTGCCGGAACTGCTTATAAAAAAAGAAGCCGATCTTCAGAAAGAATTAAATAAACTCTGGGAAGAAAAAAGAAAATACCAGAACAGGGAAGCCGTGCTTAAAGAAATGCGCATGAAGCGCATGGCTGAAGCAAAACTAAAACGGGAGGAGAATAAGAAGAAAAGAGAACAGCACCGTTTTGAAAAAGCTGAAGCATGGAAAAACAAAAAAAATACGGAGATCATATATTTAGGAGAAGCTGTTTCTCTTGGATTAAACAACCTGGAGCACAAAACAGAGCTGCTACAAAAAAATAACCTCCCCGTATTTGCCAATGAAACAGCGCTTGCTGTAGCCATAGGTATTGAATTAAAGGAATTACGTTTTTTAGCTTTCAACAGAAAGGTATCTACTGTTAGTCACTACCGAAAATTTTACATGCCCAAAAAATCGGGGGGCAAAAGAATGATCTCTGCTCCCATGCCCAGGCTCAAAAAAGTACAGTACTGGATATTGGAGCATATACTTAATAAGGTAGCCTTACATACTGCCGCCAATGGTTTTGTTGTAAACAGGTCTATTGTAACCAACGCCCAACCACATGTAGGCAAAGAGTTGGTGGTAAATATGGATGTAAAAGATTTTTTTCCTTTTGTTCATTTTAAAAGAGTAAAAGGTTTATTACAACAATTAGGCTATTCCGAAAAAATAGCCACTATACTTTCTCTTATTTGTACAGAAGCTGTTACTGATGAGGTAGCTATTGATGGTAAAAATTATTTTGTGCAAAAAGGCAACCGTGTATTACCACAAGGCGCACCAACAAGCCCGGCCATAACCAATATTTTATGTTTTAAGTTAGACAAGCGTTTGCAGGGATTGGCCAATAAGCTCAATTGTAATTATACCCGCTATGCTGATGATATTACTTTTTCCGGGGGCGAAAATGTGGATGCGCAACAGCTGGTATGGCGTATCAAAAGAATTTTACAGGACGAAGGTTTTACTCCACATCCCGAAAAGATACGCATCATGCGCAAGGGTGCACAGCAGGAGGTAACGGGTGTGGTAGTTAATAAACAACTGAATGTAAACAGGAAAAAACTCAGGGAATTCCGTGCTTTACTGCATCATTTAAAAACAAAGAATGGAGCCGACGTGAAATGGGGCAATGGTGGATTAACCAACAGTATTTTAGGCTACGCCAATTTTGTAAAAATGGTAAACCCGGTTAAAGGTGGTAAAATTCAACAGTCGATCATTGCATTAATTCAGAATAATAATCTACCGTTGCCAGTAAAAAATATTTCGCCGGCTACTACTAAAAAAGAAGAAAAATCACCAACCGAAAATAAACCTGGAGAAAAAGAGGATTCCGATAAACCCTGGTGGAATGTGTTGTAATAGGTTATCAGTTCTTTAATGAGCAACCACCGGCCACCCATCTTGCCACTGCAGTTTTTCTATCCTTAATTTAGATCGGCCACCATCCGCTGCTGAGTATCCATGAAAAACAATATAATCAACACCATCAAAACTGGCCACGGCATTATGCCCCACTCCATACCAGTTACTGTCGCCCCGCAATAAAATGCTACCACCGCCTTTGTCCATATCAATGCCTGTTTTGTCCACAAAAGGTCCATTGATGTTTTTCGATCGGCCAACGATCATTTTATAAGTGCTCTTTGCACCCCTGCAGCAATAATCAATAGAAGCAAATAAATAATAGTAACCATTCTTATAAAAAACAAAGGGCGCCTCTATTGCATTATTACCGGTATCTTTTATTGCTTCGGGTGTTTTACGGCTGGCAATAGTAGCTACGTTAATCGTATCGCCTTTTACATGTAAGCGGTCTCTAGTTAATGGTATTTGTTTTATACCTCCCCAAAACGAACCAAAGTTCAGCCATGCATCACCATTGTTATCAGCAACAACATTGGGATCAATTGCATTCCAGTTGGTGATACCAGGATAGGATTGCAGCACTCTTCCATGATCTACCCATTTAAAACCAGGAGATGATCTGTGCAATGTTTTATTGGTGGCAACGCCAATGCAGGAGCTGTTTTTTCCAAAAACGGATATAGAATAATACAGGTAGTATTGCCCATTATAAAACGAAATATCCGGCGCCCAGATATGATTGGTAAACCCCTTGATAGTATTTACAGCCCAGGGCAATGTATCAAATACCGGTTGTTCTTTTTTCCAGTTTGTAAGATCGGTGGATGACCATACGCTGATACCACGACCTGTACAGAATATATAATACACACTATCCTGTTGAATGATCACAGGATCATGTACCGGTATATTGGTTAAGCTTTGCTGGGCAAAACCATGTAAACTAATAATGAAAAGTATAAGCGTAAAAACCGATCGCATGATGCCTTTATGTTTTTAATGGATCCAGGAGGTAGCCCAGTCCATTCAGTTTTATTTCATACATCGTTTGCAATAAAACACCCAGTTTTCCCTTGGGAAATCCCTTTCTGTTAAACCATTCCAGGTAAGATACCGGCAGGTTGCAAAGCAAGGTTCCTTTATACTTTCCAAAAGGCATCGGCATCTTTACCAACTCCAGCAGTAATGCACTGTTTGCCGAGGGATCGTTATCATTTACCATCATATTAATTCAATAACATTATAAGCTTTATTGTTAAAAGTAAAACTAAAGCAGATGTTAATGCCGTGGTTATTCACATTATTAACCAATTAATCCACTTATTCAATAATAATGGTTAATTATCTTTTTTATTAATCAATGTATTTATACATTTACTATAATCAATAATCCCATTAAACAAAATTATTTCTTTATTAAACTTTTTCTTACTAACCCATTCTAAATTCACATGAACACCACTACTATTACTACCCAAAATTTTGAAGTAGTCAGCAATCATGCATTTGGTGATGTTTTGCTAAACACTTCAACCAACCAAAGATCATTGCATGCCACTGTTGCTATTCAGCCGGGGCAGGTCATCAGTAAGTTTCATGCAGGCGTTACGCAATCGTATGCCACCTATTTAACGGTGCAAACGGGTGTGGATACACATATCACACTGCAGCCTGAATTTTTACAGTACATCAACCACAGTTGCGAACCCAATGTGTTTTTCGACACTACCACATTTGAACTGGTTTGCTTAACACCGCTGCAACCGGGTGATGAACTCACTTTCTTTTACCCAAGTACAGAATGGGATATGAGCCAGCCCTTTGTATGCAACTGCAAAACCAGCAGCTGCCTGCAACTGATCAATGGCGCCGCTCACCTGGATAAGTCAACATTGGCTAAATACCGCTTAACTGATTTTATAAAACAGCAAGCAGAACAAAAGCCGCAGTATAAAGGATTATAAAAATTATATGTCGTCATCTTCTTCCTTTTTACCAATAGTTCCTCTTGAAAATCTTAAGGTTTGGGTGCTGGCACCGCATCTTGTTACCAATGACGCTAATATCGATTACTATTACGACTTCAGCCAGAGCATTGAAGAATACACCAAAACTTTTGCTGCATTAGGAATTAACTGGCAATGGCAACCGGTTACCATGGATGATTATTCATCTGTGATAGATACCATTGTTGCCGAAAAGGAAGCTGGCATTGTTACACCTCTCGTATTCAACATCTGCGATGGCGACGAGATCAACGGAACACCCGGCGTTTCAGTAGTAAAACTGCTCGAAGAAAAAGGCCTCACCTACACCGGCTCCGACGAATACTTTTACAATATCACCACTTCTAAAATTCCCATGAAGGAGGCTTTTGATCAGCACCAGGTGCCCAATGCAAAATGGGAACCGATAAAGCTGCGGGATCAATATACCAATGGCATATTTGGCCGCCTGGGCACACCCATTATTGTAAAGCCATCCGTAAGCGGTGGCAGTATGGGCGTGGGTGTAAAGAACGTGGTGGAAAATAAAGCCGAACTGAACGAACAGATCGGCAAAATGTTCGATGGTTACCGCGGCTGGAATCTGGCCACCGATGGTATCATTGCCGAATCGTTCATAACCGGGCCCGAGTTCACCGTACTGATCGTGGGCAGTTATGATAAACCTGCTGAAGCAAAGATCTACACACCGGTGGAACGCATCTTTCATCCCTCTTTGCCCGATAAAGAAAAATTCCTCTCCTTCGACCGCCTATGGGAAATTTATGAAGAAGAAGATGCCATGCCCAACGAAGGCAATTTTTACGAATACGAAATGCCCGATGCTGCATTGATAGATGCAATAAAAAAAATAAGCTGGGATGCCTATGTGGCTACTAAAGGTAAGGGATACACGAGGGTGGATATAAGAATGGACAGCGCCACCAAAAAACTATACGTGCTGGAAGTAAATGCACAATGTGGTTTAAGCGAAGATGAAAATTATACTTCTATTGGCGCTATATTGAGGATGAGCAATAAAACCTTTGCCGACCTGGTAACCGAGATCATCAATGATGCATTCGTTCGTACAGAAGAAAAAACACCCGCAGCTTCAGCCAAATAATAATGGAACATTCTCAATATAAAAATGGATCTAAAGTAAATGGTTCTGTGGTTCCCCCTTTAGGGGGCGGAGGGGGCTTGAATATTTGTGTGTTGCAACCCGACTACTCTACATCCGGTGTGGATTACCAGTATTACGATCCCGCAAGAGATCTTTCGCATTTAATGCCCGAGGCAAACTTTACACATGTGCTGTTAAACAAACTCACTACCTACAAACAGCTGAAAGAATTAAAGAAAAAGAATTTCGACATCTTTGTTAACCTCTGCGAAGGTTATTTAGAATGGGAAGTGCCCAGCATTGATGTGATCTATACAATGGAATTACTGAACCTTCCATTCACAGGGCCCACCACTTTATTATACGATCCTCCTAAAGAACTGATGAAATACGTGGCCTATACCGAAGGTATCGGCACACCGGCTTATGCGCTGATAGAAGATGAAGAAAATATTGAAAAAGAATGCAGCCATTTAAAATACCCCTTGTTTGTAAAACCGGCAAAAGCAGGCGACAGCCTGGGTGTGGATGATAAAAGTTTAGTGCACAATCTTGAAGAGCTGAAACAAAAGATACATTCTATCATTGATGAATACGGGCCCTTGCTAGTGGAAGAATATATCAGCGGAAGAGAATTTACTGTAATGCTGGCAGCAAATGCCGATGGTAAAACAGTGACCGTGTTTAAGCCTGTGGAATACATTTTTCCCGAAGGCAACCAGTTTAAGACCTACGCTTTAAAAACATCTGAGCTGCATCCCAATGCCAACATACCCTGCAACGATCCGTTGCTCGAAAAGAAATTAAAGGATGCCGCCACGCAGATCTTCCGCAGTTTTGGCGGCGTGGGTTATGCACGGCTGGATTTCAGGGTGGATAAGAACAACGAGATCTTCTTCCTCGAAATTAATTTTACCTGCTCCGTTTTTTATAAAGACGGGTACGAAGGCAGCGCCGATTATATCCTCAAACACGATGGTTTTGGCCAGGAAAATTTCCTGCATCATATTATAAAAGAAGGTATTATGAGGCATGCCCGCCGGCAGAAAAAATATGTGATGAAGGGCAATTCCATAGCCGGTTACGGCATTTATGCTACGCAGGATATTGCAGCTAACGATGTGATTTTCAAGGGAGAAGAAATGAACCAGCGCATTGTTACCCGCCGGCATGTGGAAGAAAAATGGAATGTTAAGGAAAAAGAAATTTTTGCAAAATACGCTTACCCTCTCAGCAATGAAGTATATTTGCTGTGGGATGACAATCCCAGCGGCTGGGCTCCTCAAAATCACAGTTGCAATGCAAATACCGGTTACTCCGGCCTCAATGTTGTCGCCTTAAGGAACATTAAAAAAGGCGAAGAACTAACCCTCAACTACGCATCCTTCCTGGATGAAACAATGGAGCCTTTTAATTGTCGCTGTGGCGCTCCCAACTGCCGTGGTTTAATAACCGGAATTACCCATAATTCGGTTACCGAGAGAGAAAGATCACCACGCTTTAAACTAACCCCACGTCTTTCGGTCTTATTGCAAGCCCATTAAATTCTGGCGCTGTGCCACGTTTCTTTTTAAACGTGCTGCTCGCAACTGCTTTATTGTATTCAGGAGCCGGGTAAACCTCCTTTGTTCAAAAACGGCAGACAGTAATTTAAATAACGATTAAACGCCCAAAACCTATGTCACGTTTTCAGATATTAAAAAGCTTAATGAACAAGCACAAGGGACAACTCGTGCTTACTTACATACTATTTTCACTTGAAATGATCGGTGGCCTGTTGCGACCCTTCTTTTTAGGCTGGGCCATTAACGACCTGATGAAGGGTAGTTATAAAGGTCTTATAATTCTTTCTGGTGTACATTTTATTACATTAATTGTGGGTACCCTGCGCCATATGTACGATACCCGTACTTACTCCGCTATTTATGTATCACTGGTAACAAAATTCTTAAGCCGCCGAACCTATAAAGCTGATGTAAGCAAGTTAAGTGCGCATTCAACATTGGCAAGAGAATTTGTTGACTTCCTCGAGTTTGACCTGGTGTATGTAATTGAGGCTATTTATAATTTACTGGGTTCATTGATACTGATGTTCTTTTACGATGCTTCTGTTGTTACGCTTTGTTTACTGGTACTCATTCCCGTTATGGGCGTTAGTTATGTATACGGTAAAAGAATGAACCGCCTGAATAAATTTAAGAATGATGAACTGGAGCAGCAGGTGGATGTGATCAGCAGTTTTGATAAAAAAGCTGTGCACACACATTACAATAACCTGCGCCGCTGGCAGATAAAAATATCCAACCAGGAAGCATGGAATTTTGGTTTTATGGAGTTTTTGGTAATGATCGTTTTAGGAGCCAGTTTATTATTGACCTACAAAACATCCGGGCAGGCAATACTGGCGGGTAATGTAGTAGGTATCTTTTTTTACGTTACCAATTTTGCAAAAGGGTTGGAAACAATTCCTTACATGGTGCAGCGCCTTACTTCGCTCAGCGATATTACAAGAAGGATCGAACTGCAGGCAGAAGACTTTCCTGAAGATAACAACCCATTAAAGCCGGTAAGAAAAAGCAAGCGCTTGAAAGTAGGAGAGATGGCGGCATAAGTTTTTTCTCTATGATACTATTCGTCCCACGGAATATTTCCGTGGGATTTTTTTATACCGCCTGCCCAAAGGTGAGCAGGTTATTATCCGGATCCAGCAAACTGAATTCTCTTTGCTGCCAGGGTTTTGTTTGCAAAGGCCCGTTGGGGTGTATTTTTACTTTATTGTTCAATAAGGATTGATAAAGATTGTCAATATCATTTGTTCGTATATAAACCTGCCCGTAATTTTCCTTGGGGTCCAACTCTTTGAATTCAAAAAAATGAATTTGAATATTGTCTTTCTCCAGCATTAAATAACCATCATAATCAACACTCCCCAGCTGCCGGAAACCCAGTTGATTGACATAATAATCCCTTGTAGCTGCCTTGTTGCGCATGGGCAGTTTGGGGTGTATCGCTGTAAGCATATTGTTAATTTACCTGTACTAAATATTTAAAGAGCATCCAGTTCTCTTTGCAGGTTTTCCTTTGCCTGCAATTCAAATTTATGAAAGAAATGATCGGTTTTAAAAATGCGGTCCATTTCTAAAAAATGCTCCAGTACTTTTTTTCTGCCGGGTACGTAAATAATATCGGGGTAGAGAGAATATTCTTTTCTTACATTTTGGTAATACGCCGCATATACTTCCCAATCCTGTCCTAAAATGCTGAGGTCGGCATCGGTAAAATAATTGGTATCATCGTCAGTTGATGCAACGTGTTTTTTTGTGGCCAGTACCTGTTGCACACAATTTTGTATCATCCCTGCAGATATACCGATCGATTGCATGCGGTTGGAGGCAAACTCCGCACTTTTTTCTTCATTCACGGTTTTAAGCGGGTTGTAAATAATATCGTGGTAATACAGCGAAAACAAAACCGTATCCCAGTCTTTAATTACAGGCTTAACTTCCTGCAGGCAACGCAATAAATTTTCAAGATGCTGTAATGTATGATAGTATCTTTTTTTACCGGAGTAGTTGGTGGCTATTTCGTTCCACAATTCTGCTGCTCTTCTTTTATCGGTAGTATATTTTTCTGCAAGTGCAATAAAGGTTTCCTGCAACATGGATAATGAATTTAATTTTCGGCTTCTCTCTTTACAATTAAATACCAGTTATGCTCCAGCGGTAAATAGCCATATTCGTAGCAGTAAAAATAGGTGTTGCCGTTTTTTGTTTGGTATAGCTGCGTATGGTATTTGAACTGGAAACCTTTTTCCACCAGTTTGTCCTGGCTGGCTTTGGCGGTCGTTTCTCCCGCAGGCAGCAAGCTTTCTAAGATCCTTCTGTTCTTTCCCAGCGCATTATTTACGTTTCGGATATAGTTATTAACGGCGCCTTTGAGGTCGTTATTGTAGGCGGCGCGGCAATAATCATCGCAGAATTTTTTGTCGCTGCGGCCTTTTACAGTTTTTCCGCAGCTGAGGCAGGTTTTACCTTCTTTTTCCTTTAACATAGTACCAGCAAGGGTTTGATGAAAAAAAGGAGAAGGTTTTTGGAGTATGCACCCGTTTACATACGCTTATAAAGGTAAGTAAAAGTATAAATTCCGGCTATGGCTTTTTCGCAACCCCATCTTTGCAATGTCAACCGGAACAAAACAATAACCTGGTTGGTTGAAATAAATTAATCACCGCACGGCTTTAAAACATCAGCACGGCACAAAACGTAAAGACATGTACGCATTAAAAAACAAAGTTCAATTGATTGGTAACCTGGGCAACGCACCAGAAGTAAAGAACACCGAAAACGGTAAAAAGCTGGCCCGCTTCAGTATGGCCACCAACGAAACCTACCGTGGCCGCACCGGCGAAAAGATCACCGAAACCACCTGGCACAATGTAGTGGCCTGGGGCAAAGTAGCCGAGATAGCCGAAAAGTATTTATCCAAAGGCAAAGAAATCGCCATTGAAGGCAAACTCATCAACCGCAGCTATACCGATAAAGACGGTATCAAAAGATCCGTTACCGAAATACAGGTGAGTGAAATATTGATGATGGATCACAAGCCTGCAGCTTAATTTTTAAACTCCCGCAGATTTCGCTGAATTCGCAGATAAATACAATGCTGCGGATTCAGCGGTTGCGGGTCAATCAAAATATTATGTCTGAAACGAAATATCATATTTAATAAGGGGTGCTATTTTTGAAATCCATAAAAAATTAGGCCCTGGTTTATTTGAAAATGTGTACAAACATATCTTAAAATACGAATTAGAGAAAAGGGGGTTGACTGTTGCAATGGAAGTACCTTTGCCTGTTATTTATAATTCTATCAAATTTGATATCGGGTTTAGGATTGATCTGCTTGTAAATGATAAGGTCATCATTGAAATAAAGTCGGTAGAAAAACTTGCTGAAGTTCACCATAAACAAACTATAACTTATTTAAGATTAACAGGATTAAAATTGGGCATCTTGGTTAACTTTAATTCCGATAATATTGCGAACAATATCTTTAGAAAAGTAAATAATCTATAATTTTTCTGCGATATCTGCGTAATCTGCGGGCAAACTTCAAAAAATGGCAATAATAGAACGCAACGAAATATTCGACTTAGCTTATCGCTTCGTAACAGAAACATCAGAGAATATTTTCCTTACCGGTAAAGCGGGTACAGGTAAAACAACTTTTTTAAAATACTTAAAGGATAATGCCACTAAAAATATTGTAGTGGCGGCGCCCACAGGCGTGGCAGCTATTAATGCCGGCGGAGTAACGCTGCACAGTTTGTTCCAGTTACCATTTCATCCTTTTTTACCAACCAGGAATAATAAAGAACATCTGTTATCCACCATCAGGTATAATAAACAGCGGCAACAATTGTTGCGCAAAATGGAATTGCTGGTAATAGATGAGATCAGTATGGTGCGGTGTGATGTGATGGATGCGATTGATACCATATTAAGAAGTATCCGCCGCAATTACGATATGCCGTTCGGTGGTGTGCAATTGCTTTGCATAGGCGACCTGCACCAGTTGCCGCCGGTGGCGCAAAACCAGGAGTGGGGCATTTTACAGGAGTATTATACCACGCCCTTCTTTTTCGACAGTATGGCCATTAAAGAGCAAATGCCATTGCTGATCGAACTCGATAAAATTTACCGGCAAAAAGAAGGTTCCTTTGTAAGGCTGTTGAATAAAGTGCGCAACAATCAAATGGATGCAGATGATTTTGAAGACCTGCACCTGCGCTACGATCCTTTGTTCTCTCCAATGCCTGGCGAAAAATACATCACTCTCACCTCGCACAATCGCCAGGCCAACGATATTAATGAAAGAAAGATACAAAGCCTGTTAACGCCGGCCTTTACTTATAATGCTGTTATCGAAAGTGATTTCCCGGAGAACAATTATCCTGCAGAAGCGGCATTGATATTAAAAGAAGGTGCACAGGTAATGTTCTTAAAAAATGATGCCGTATCCAGGAGGTATTTTAATGGAAAGATCGGCGTGGTAAAAAAACTGGAAGCAGATAAAATTATAGTGGATTGCGATGGAACGGATATTGAAGTGGCAAAGGAAACCTGGGAAAACAGCCGTTATACATTGAACCGTACAGATGGCAAACTGGAGCAGGAAACCCTGGGCACATTTACACAATACCCTTTGCGTTTGGCCTGGGCTATTACCATCCACAAAAGCCAGGGCCTTACGTTTGAAAAAGTAATGATAGATGCCGGCGCCTCCTTCAGCAGTGGGCAGGTATATGTGGCGCTAAGCCGCTGTACCAGTTTAGAGGGCATTGTACTGTTGTCTAAATTATCCGCCGCAACATTGTTCAGCAATGATCATGTGATCAAAGGCCAGCAATCGCTCACACATAAAGGATCGCTAGCCGATCGCTTTACGGGAGCAAGACAAGTGTTTACCCAGCAGTTGATCAGCGAGCTGTTCAGCTTTAATGATACCGGTACGGGCATTACATTGCTGCAGCATCAAATAACACAGCAGCAGGATAAACTAAATGCCGGAAGTATGGAGTGGATAGACAATATCAAACAACACTTTATCGCCGATAAGTCTGTGGGCTTAAAATTCATCGATGTAGTAAGTGGCATAATGAAAGAAGAACCGGTGATAGAAAATAATGTGGCTGCACAAAAGCGCATCAGCGATGCTGCCAATCATTTTGAACCTAAATTTTCTGCATATCTGAATGCGCTGAAAAAACATCCATTGATAACAGAGCATAAAGAAACGGCCAACCTTATCAATGAGCAGCTGAACCAGTTGGCGCTGGCAATTTACAGTACGGTTTATTACCTGCAGTATTGCAAGCAACCGTTTTCGGTAACTACGTTCCTGCAGCATAAATTAAAATTTGCGCAGCCCAAATTCAATATCAGCTGTTATGCCAGCAGCAAAAAAACAAGTAGTATAGATGTTGCCAATACAGAACTATACAACACTTTAAAGCGCTGGCGGGACATAAAAGTGCAGGAAGAAAATGTGGCCATTTACTATGTTGCAAAGCAGGAAACTCTGAAAGAGATCGCCACTTATCTTCCTTTAACCAAAAAAGATCTTTTGCTGATCGCTGGTTTTGGAAAAGCCAAAGTAGAGAAATATGGGGACGAGGTTTTAGATGCGGTGGAAGAATATTGCAGTCGCAACGGTATTGAAAGCAATATGGCCGCATTGCCTTCAAAAGCAGAGAAAGAAAAAGGGCAACGGGAAAAGAACGCGGTTACAAAAACAGATACTAAAACATTGTCTTACGATCTGTATAAACAGGGAAAAAGCATTGCAGAAATTGCCGCAGAAAGAAACCTCACGGTTGGTTCTATAGAAAACCACTTGGTTCCTTTTATTATTGATGGAACGATAAATATTGATGAACTGGTTCCGGAAAACAAACAGCAATTAATAATAGAAGCGGCAGCAATACACGGCACAGAAAGTCACTCAACCATTATAAAAAACCTGCCCGAAGGTATAAGCTATGGAGAAATAAAACTGGTATTGGCATCAGGAAAAATAAAAGAGGAAAAATGAAACTAACAGCAGAACAGGAAGCGATCATCAGCTCGGAAGGAGACATCAAGATCAACGCAGTTGCAGGCTCAGGTAAAACAACCACCATTATTGAGTATGCTAAAACAAGGCCTAAAAACTCCCGCATATTATACCTTGCCTTCAACAGGTCGGTAAAATTGGAGGCCATAAAAAAGTTTGAACAAAAGGGACTTAACAATGTAGTGGTGGAAACAGCGCATTCACTGGCCTATAAAAGAATCGTGTCAAAATATAATTACAAGGTCAATTCGTTGGGCTACAAAACACACGAACTGGCGCAGCGGCTGGAGCTGACAAGCAACGGTGAAAAACACCATGAATTCATCATTGCCAATCATGTAAATAAATTTGTGTCGCTTTTTTGTAACAGCGATAAGGCAAAGGTGCAGGATGTAAATTACCTGGATACGATCTCCGATACCAAGGCAAGAGCATTTGTAAAAAATTTTTATAAATATTTAGAGGCAAAGACAAGAATGTTTTTAGCCAAAATGGATAGCGGCGAAATTGATTGCACGCATGATTTTTATTTAAAGAAATTCCAGTTGCAAAACCCGGTCCTTCCTTTCGATTATATTTTGTTTGATGAAGGCCAGGATGCTTCACCGGCCATGCTGGATATTTTTTTAAAACAACCGGCAGTAAAAGTAGTTGTTGGTGATACACATCAGCAGATATACAGCTGGCGCTATGCCGTCAATTCGCTGGAAAAAACAAATTTTAAAGATTTTGATCTTAGCCACAGTTTCCGCTTTGGCGACCCCATTGCGCAACTGGCCACACAAATATTATCCTGGAAAAACACTATTGCCGAAACAAGAACGCAAACCATAAAAGGTTTAGGTACAAGTGCAGATATTAAAAGTACAGCAGTGATCGGTCGTACAAATTTGGGCCTGTTGTTAAAAGCAATCGAATACAGCACCGAAAGAAAAAATATCAACCGTATTTATTTTGAAGGCAATATCAATTCATATACTTATGCAGATGAAGGCGCTTCGCTCTATGATGTTTTAAACCTGCACAACGGCAAGCGATCGCAGATAAAAGATGAACTGATACGTTCGATGGCCACCATGGAAGACCTGGAAGATTATATCGAAAAAACAGAAGATGCCCAGTTGAGCATGATGGTGGATATTGTAAAAAAATATGGTAACGATATTTACGGCATCATTAAAAATTTAAAGGAAAAACATATTGAAGGTGATGATAAGGCAAAGGCAGATATGATATTCTCCACTGTTCATCGTTGTAAAGGAATGGAGTACGATACTGTTCACCTGGTGAAGGATTTTATTACCGAAGAAAAAATAGAACGACAGGCACTGGAAGCGGGTAAAGATGCAAAAAAGATGAGCAAGCTCAATGAAGAAATAAATTTATTGTATGTTGCTGCCACCCGTTCAAAAAATATCTTACACATCCCGGAAGAATTATTGCCCAAAGATTTTCTGCAATTCCCCTCTATAAAGGTCATTAAAAAAGAAGAGCAGGTTGTTAGTACGGTTGCAGATACCACTCAAAAAAGCAAGTATATTTCAAAGTATGGCAGCACAATCGGAAAAACTTTTTCTGTTGAATTAGTAAGAACAAAAGGAGACGAGAGTTATAAGCCCTGGACGCAGGAGCAGGATGATAAATTAACCCGGATGTTCAACACCAATACCTCCGAATCGGTAATGATAAAACAATTGGACAGAAATGCCGGGGCCATCCGGTCAAGATTGAGAAAGCTTGGATTAAAATGAACCGGGCCTCGGATTACACGAATTAACACAGATTTTTTCTATACTAAAAGACAGCCAATAAAATCAGCTGCCTTTAAAATATTTTGAGGAAATCTTATCCGTGAAAATCTGTGTAATCCGTGGCTACCCCTATCTTCCAAAATCATCCTGCACCCTTACAATATCATCTTCATCGCTGGGGTTAGTGGCATCTGTATGGCGCCAGATCTCGGCAATAATGCCCCAACCTTTTGTGCCCAGCAGGCGGTGGCGTTCACCCTGTTTTAATTGAATGATATCACCGATCTGCAGATCCTTTGTTTCTTTTTCTTCATCGGTATCACTGGTAACCACACCGGCAGTACCGCCGATCAGTTTCCATATTTCCGCACGGCGGTGATGGTATTGCCAGCTCAATCTTTTATTCGGCGCCACCACTAATATCTTCGGGCTTAACTTACCTGAAATATTCAGTTCTTCTTTGGTAAGATGCGGAAAGTATAATTGTATGAATTTTTCTGCTTCATCTTCTTCTATCACAAAAAAGCCACCCCAGGGTCTTGAGCTATCCTGTTTATGTATCTTTAAATGTTGCTGGTGCAGGTAAGCTGCCACTTCTTCAAAGATCAATTCTTTCGGTGTTTCAACATTGAAATTTAGTTGCATTTTAAAAATTTTGTATATAACGACTGTTTTTGAAAAATATTTTATAGCATTTATTATCTTCCCATGAACACCATCAGTATCTGCACATCGCTGGGGTTTACACCACTGATGCGTGAAGCCTGGCCCAAAGTACGCGGCCTGATCTTTTTAAATTTCTGCTTGGCCTCCGTTCCCAACGATACCAGTTTTTCATAGTCAAAATTATCGGGTATCACCAGGTCTTCCAGCTGGCTCATTTTCGCCACCAGTTCTTTTTCTTTTTCTATATAAGTATCATACTTTAACTGTATCTCTGCCTGCTCAATGGTTGCTGCATCAAAACCTTCTAATGTTGTTTGCAAAGATGGAATGCCTTTCATCATATCCTGCAAACCCACGCCAGGCCTTAGTATTACCTGCGATGCTTTTTGCTTAACAACTAACGGTGATGATTGTACGCTTTCTAAAAATCCATTCGCTTCTGTTGGCTCCAGGCTGGTGGCATTGAGTATTTCTTTCAGGCGTTCTACGTTTTCTTTTTTCAGTTTCACCGCTTCCATTCTTTCCTGCGAGGCAAGGCCAAGACGGTAGCTTTTTTCAGTCAACCGTAGGTCGGCATTATCCTGGCGCAGCAAAGTGCGGAACTCTGCCCTGCTGGTGAACATGCGGTAAGGTTCGTCTGTTCCTTTGTTGATCAGGTCGTCTATCAACACACCGATATAGGCTTCACTTCTCTTTAATACCACAGGTTCAAGGTTCCGTGCTTTTTGATGAGCATTTATCCCGGCCATCAGGCCCTGGCAGGCGGCTTCTTCATACCCGGTGGTACCGTTGATCTGTCCGGCAAAGAAGAGGTTCTCCACCAGTTTGGTCTCCAGGCTGAATTTGAGCTGTGTGGGTGGGAAAAAATCGTATTCAATGGCGTAGCCGGGGCGGAACATCCTGCAGTTCTCAAAGCCTGGCACCAATCTAAGTGCTTGATATTGAACCTCTTCCGGTAATGAAGAAGAGAAACCGTTCACATATATCTCTACCGTATTAAAACCCTCCGGTTCTACAAACAGCTGGTGGCGGTCCCTTTCAGCAAAGCGGTTGATCTTGTCCTCAATGCTGGGGCAATATCTTGGGCCCGTGCCCTGTATCCTTCCCTGGAACATGGGGCTTTTTTCAAAACCGATCTTTAATATATCGTGTACTTCCTGACTGGTATAAGTGATCCAGCAACTTCTTTGCTGCTGTGGTTTAATCTTATTGGTATTAGTATAACTGAAGCCGACGATCTCATCGTCGCCCTTCTGTTCTTCCATTTTAGAATAGTCCAGGCTTCTGCCGTCGATCCTGGGAGGTGTTCCCGTCTTCAGTCGGTCGCTTTCAAAGCCCATAGCAACCAATTGTTCAGTAATACCTGTAGCAGCTTTCTCTGCCATACGGCCTCCGCCCAATTGTTTCTCTCCTATATGTATAATGCCGTTCAAGAAGGTGCCATTGGTCAATACCACCGACTTTGCCTTTATCTGGTGGCCTAAACCTGTTACAACCCCGTAAACACGGCCATTTTTTTCCAGTAAACCATTCACCATATCCTGGTAAAACTCCACATTCGGGGTCTTTTCCAGCATTTCCCTCCATTTTGCGGCAAAAAGCATGCGGTCGCTTTGCACTCTCGGGCTCCACATGGCAGGTCCCTTGCTCCTGTTCAGCATCCTGAACTGGATCATACTTTCATCACTAACAATGCCACTGTAGCCACCCATGGCATCTATTTCCCTCACAATCTGGCCTTTGGCAATACCGCCCATAGCAGGATTACAGCTCATTTGGGCAATGGTCTGCATATTCATGGTGATCAGCAGCACTTTACTGCCCATATTGGCTGCAGCTGCGGCTGCTTCACAACCGGCATGGCCTGCGCCTACCACTATAACATCATATTCCGGAAACATTTTGCAAAGGTAGTTTAGAGCGGATTAATCAACCGCCGAATTTTCTGGCAATTTCTTTTTCAGCTAGTATGTTTTTATACGACACCCCATCATTTAAGCGGCGAAAATCATGTTGATCAAAGCTGGCCAACTGCTCAAAATAGGTGCTATTCTTTATGATAAACCCTTCCAGCTCCGGGTTGCTTTCTATATTAGATGCCTCGATGGCCTTTATCTTTTCCAGCATTTTCAAGCAAAATGGGTAGTTAGTTTTGCTATACAGGTCTTCAAAGTAGGTTCTTACTGCCATAACATCCACCCTGTTTCCCTTTTCTATATTAAACTCTATAGCCTCAACCCTGATATTGATGAAATTCCAGCATAAAAAGAGGTCCTCTTCTTTAGAATAATCGAAGTAGGCAACCGGCACTATATGATCGAACTGCCACTTTTCGGCAAAATTTTCCCATGAAAGGCCTCCTTTAAACTGAATCGCTATCCATTCCCTGAAAAATTCAATGTCAAGGCCGAAATACTTTGCGTAAGCGCTGCTTGGGTTCTTTTCTATTACATAGCGGCGGAGGGCCATTTGCCACCTTCTCTTTTCCCGCTTCCGGTTTAAAGATTCCGGGGTTTCTATATTATTTGGGTTGGGCATGTCGGTATTTTCGACAAAGATACTGTTTCACGACGAACAGTTCCATGGTGGAACTGTTCGTCGTGAAACAAGCCTACTTGAAGTAGAGCTTTAAGCAGCGATCTTCAGCTGTTCTCATTGTCTTAGCCTCTTTGGGGGTTTTATCCTTATAACCACAAAGGTGCAAGGCGCCGTGAAAAATCACCCGGTGGAGTTCTTCCTTAATGCTGGTACCCAGCGTAGCGGCATTATCCCTCACTCTGTCGGTACTGATATAGATCTCACCGATGATGTTGTCCTTAGTTTCTGACAGATCGAAAGTGATGATATCAGTATAGAAGTCGTGCTTTAGATGAGTGCGGTTGATCTCGAGTAGATAATCATCGGAGCAAAAGATGTAGGTAAGGCTTTGCAGTTTCTTTTTTTCCTTTTTAAAGATACCAGGGATATATTGCTTAAGAGCAGTCCTGGAAACAAGTGAAATATTATCAACTAAAAAAAAGAATTGTACCTGCATAGTGACTCGGGGTTTTTACTTCCTTACTTGGAATTGCAGAATAGCGATGCAAAGTGCCTGCATAAATTATTCTGCACATTTTCTGAAATCGAAATTATTAAACAATTGCGAATGAATATTTTTGCATCATAAAACGATATACATGGAGAGGCGTTTATCTGAGGTTGCTGTAGGAAAGGCTGTTGTTATCAAGCATTTTGAAAGCGATGATATTTTTTTAAAGCTGATGGAAATGGGCTGTGTTCCAGGAGAGAAAATAATTGTGGACCAGGTGGCTCCTTTAGGTGACCCTATTTCAATTATGGTGGCGGGCTATACTTTAAGCCTTCGCCTGAATGAAGCCGAAAATATTTGGGTGGAAGAATTGCCCGTTTTAACAAAATAACTCATAAATTATTGATTATCAATTAATTAATGAAAATTGGTCTATATTTTGGTTCTTTTAACCCGGTGCATGTTGGCCACCTCATCATTGCCAACCATCTTATAAATAATACTGCGCTGGACCAGGTATGGTTCGTGGTATCTCCCCAAAATCCCTTTAAACAATCTTCTTCTCTGCTAAATGAATACCACCGGTTGCACCTGGTGAATCTTGCCATTGAAGGTGAAAGCAGGCTGCGGGCAAGTAATGTGGAGTTCAAATTACCGAAGCCATCTTATACTATCGACACGATCACTTACCTGGAAGAAAAATATCCCGATCATGCTTTTTCCATTATCATGGGCAGTGATGGTTTTCAAAACCTGGATAAGTGGAAGAACTACCAAGCACTGATTAAAGACAGGACTTTTTTTATTTACAAAAGACCAGGCTTTGAAGTCACGCAAACTTTTGGCGCTGCTATAGAAATTTTAAATGCTCCCCTGCTCGATATTTCCAGTACGGCTATCCGGGCTTTGATAAAAGAAAAAAAATCGATCCGCTTTTTAGTACCCGATAGTGTGAAAGAAGAAATTGAAAGTAATTCATATTACAGGGGGTAAGATCAGAACACCCATCCAAGCAGTAAACAAAACAATACAATAAAGGGGGCTGGTATTTTAGTAAGCTGCAGTATTAAAAATGTACCGCTGATAACACCGATATTTATAAAACTCACCGGTCGTAAAGAAATAATTGATACATCTTTTAAGAGGTACAATGTGGCTGCCCACATGATGCCCACCACCACAGCATTGATACCTTCGAGGGCCCGGTATACGACGACATATTTTTTAAGGTATTGCCAGACCGGAAAGAAAAATAAAACCAATAATGCACTGGGTAAAAATATTGCAATGGATCCAATGATACATCCCAGCAATTGCATTTCCTTTCCTTCTTTTTTCATGGCTACTCCACCAGTGAAAGATGCAATGGAAAAAACGGGCCCGGGGATCGCCCTCACCATTCCGGCGCCGGTCAATAATTCTTCTCTTTCTATACGGATAATATTAGGGTCATTTTTCTGAATGATCCTTTCGGAATTAGGGCGTGCCACATATTGGTCCAGCATTAATGGGATCAGTACATCGCCCCCTCCAAAAACAAAACTTCCGAAACGATAAAAGTTCTCAAATAAGTTATAGGCCTTGCGATTAGGCCATTGTTGCTTACGGGCAGTTTCGCTCAATATACCCGCTATTATAAATATCAAAACAAAAACCCAGATATTGGTCCAGCGGATATGCCGCGGTTTAATGACTGTTTTTTCCGGGATACGCTTGCTGCTGATATTGGTTACAGATCCTCCCAAAACAATGAGGCTTGGAAATACCCAGGGAGTTTTAAATAAAAAATAGGTGGCACCCATGGCCACCAGCATAATTATTTGAGTAATGAGATTATTAACAGAGATCTTAAATGCCTTGAATGCCGCATAAGCCAGGAAGCCAATGGCCATGGGTTGTATGAACTGGAAGAGCGTGGTATTGAGATCTTCGCGGTGCAGGCCTGTGATGAGAAATGAAAGGCCACCCATGAGTATGCAAGCCGGCAGTATCCAAACGATCAGTGTAAGAACAGCTAAGGGTACGCCTCCCCGTTTGTATCCTATCAGGGTGAGCGTTTGTGTGGAAGAGGCTCCCGGTAGTAATTGACAGAACGAATTGTATTCCATCAGTTCTTCCTTTGTTACATCCCTCCGCCTGTCTACAAAGGTTTTCATCATCATACCCATATGACCCTGCGGGCCGCCAAAAGCCGTTACACTATGCAGGAACACCGATCTTAAAAACGGGATATGACGAAGCAATTTCACATCATGAAAATAGATAAAAAATCAGGAGTAAGTCGCAAGCGTTAATTATTCATATAAGTGCTATTGCAGCTTGATATGATATTTATCAGCAAACTTCTTTTGTTCATCAATTACTTTCTGATCCAGGTCCTCAATTTTCACCTGCTTTTCATCGAGTTTTATTTTTAGTGCTTCCACTTCAGTAGCGTCATCTTTTTTCTCTACCATTTTAATAAGAATGTCGTAGGTATCAACGATGCCTTCAAAATCTTTTACCATGGCGTCTTTAAAACCTTCACCACCTTCGGGAGTTTTAAGATCATTGATCTCTTTCAGCTTGGTTTTTGTAATATCCTGTATATGCTTCAGTTTAGCAAGAGCATCCATTGAATCTGTTTTTGCCTTGTTCACTTCGCTCATCAAACTTCGTTGTGCACCCACCAGTTTGTTATTGAATTCCTGTGCGTTTTTTGCACCGCACGAAACCAGCATGATCAGCACTGCAGCGCTTGCAATGATCTTCGAGATGTTGATTGTAGACATATTTTCGTGTTTTATTTTTTTAATCCTATTTCTCTTAATCTTTCATCCAGGTATTCTCCTGCTGTTGCATCAGGATATGCTTTAGGATGCAACCCATCTATGCAGCCGTCCAGGCATTGCAGGCTCATACTGCTTTTTGGATGCAGGAAAAATGGTATTGAAAAGCGTGATGTATGCCATAGTTCCCTTGCAGGATTCACAACACGGTGTGTAGTGCTCCTTAATTTATTATTAGTTAAGCGTTGCAGCATATCGCCTACATTCACAACGATCTGTTCAGGTAAAGATGTTACACCTACCCAGTCTCCCTGTTTGGTAAGGATCTGTAACCCATCTGCAGAAGCGCCTACCAGTAAGGTGATCAGGTTGATATCTTCGTGTTGTTCTGCACGGATAGCGCTCTTAGGTTCACTGGTAATAGGTGGATAATGTATGGAGCGTAAAATGGAATTGCCGTTATACACATAATTATCAAAATAGTGTTCATCCAGGCCCAGGTATAATGCAATGGCCTGCAATAATGCGGTGCCTGATTTTTCAAACTCTCGGTACGCATGATCAAATGTAGGATTGAATTCCTTGATTTCCTTTACCTGCACATTCGGCGGATATTCTTCTTCTTTATAATTATCCCTTGGTATTTGGCCATACTGGAAAAACTCTTTAAGATCCGGTGCATCGCTGCCTTTTGCATGTTCTTTACCAAAGCTGGTATAGCCTCTTTGCCCCGCCAGGTCGGGTATCTCATATTTTCTTTTTTGATCGGAAGGGAGCGAAAAAAACTCCTGTACATATTTATACAGGTCGGCTATCAGTTCGTCGGGAACACCGTGATTTTTTACTGCTACAAAGCCTACTTCCTCATAAGCTTTACCCAATTCCTGTACAAATGCTGCCTTACGTGTGGCATCGCCACTTAAAAATTCTGCAAGGTCTACTGATGGAATTGCCATATATTTTACATTTAAGATTTACGAATGTAGATTTGTTTATGAAAATTTACAAAACTTATTTTTCAAAGCGAATTATTACTGCCTGTTTTTTGTTTTGTATCATTTTTATTTTACTCAACTCCTGCAGTAAAAGAACTTATTCATACAATGCTGTTCAACCAATTAATAAGGTGAACAGGAAGCCTGATTACAGTAATTTGAATGACTGGGCAGCGCATCCCTGGAAAAAAGATGCATCGGACAGCGTACCAAAACCTTTACGTGCTTCTTATACACCTGATTCTACTGTTGACGTTTTCTTTATTCATCCCACTACTTTAACCGGTACCGATGCAGTTGAATGGAATGCAGCTATAGATGATGCCACGATCAATTCAAAAACAGACCGTTCTTCTATTTTATACCAGGCCAGTGTTTTTAATGAACAATGCCGTGTGTTTGCACCCCGCTATCGTCAAGCTCATTTGAGGGCTTTTTTTATTGATAAGGAAACTGCGCAACCGTATTTTGATACTGCCTATGAGGATATTAAAAATGCTTTTGTGTATTATTTAGAACACCTGAATGGCGGAAGACCCATTATCATTGCATCACATAGCCAGGGCACATTACATGCTGCAAGACTTTTAAAAGAGTTTTTTGAGAACAAGCCTTTACAAAATAAATTGGTATGTGCTTATATTATTGGTTTGCCTGTACCGGAAGATTATTTTGCCTCTATTCCTTCGTGCAAAGATTCATCATCCACCGGTTGTATTGTAAGCTGGCGCACTTTTAAAAGAGGTTATACAGAACCCAGGTTTATTGCTACAGAAAATTTTAAAGCGGTTGTTATTAACCCCCTTAGCTGGACAACAGATACGCTCCTTGTTCCTGCTGCAAAAAATGAAGGAGCCATTTTACTCAACTTTAATAAACTGGTGCCTCATGCAGTAAATGCCAATATCCATCACAATGTTTTATGGACCAGCAAACCGAATGTGTTTGGCAAGAATATTTTTCACCAAAAAGAATTATCATATTGGTGATATCAACCTTTTTTACATGAATATCCGCCACAATGTAAAAACAAGGATCGCTGCTTTCTGGAAACAATGATCATTACAAACCATATTGTGCACTGATCTGCAGCATCCGGTCGATCGGTTTTTTTGCGGCCACTCTTAACGCTTCATCCATAGTGATCTCCGGCAACTCGTATTCCATACACAGGTATAGTTTTTCGAGTGTATTGAGTTTCATGTGCGGGCAATCGTTGCAGGCACAGCTGTTATTGGGGGGTGCAGGTATAAATGTTTTACCGGGGTTATTCTTCTGCATCTGGTGTAGGATACCGGTTTCTGTAACCACGATGTATTCCTGCGCATCATCTTTTTGCGTATACTTCAATAAGCCGGTGGTGCTGCCGATATAATCTGCAACAGCAAGCACCGGTGCCTCACATTCCGGGTGTGCAATTACTTTAGCCTTTGGATGGCGTACTTTCAGTTTGGTGATCTTTTCCAGGCTGAATATTTCGTGTACCATACAGGCGCCGTTCCATAGCAACATATCTCTACCCGTCTGTTTGTTGATATAAGCCCCCAGGTTGCGGTCTGGCGCAAAAATGATCTTCTGGTCAGCCGGCAGGCTTTCGATGATCTTTTGGGCATTAGAAGACGTGCAGATGATATCGCTGAGGGCCTTCATACCTGCGGAGCAATTGATGTAGGTGATCACGATGTGATCGGGATGTTTTTCCCTGAATAATTTAAATAATGCCGGTGGTGCGCTGTCGCTTAATGAACAACCTGCTTTAAGATCGGGCAATAATACTTTTTTGGTGGGATTAAGGATCTTGGCTGTTTCGGCCATAAAGTGTACGCCGGCAAATACAATCATATCTGCTTCTGTTTTTTCTGCGGCCTGGGCCAGCCCCAAACTATCGCCGATAAAATCCGCCACATCCTGTATATCCGGTTCCTGGTAATAGTGCGCAAGTACAATTGCGTTCTTTTCTTTTTTCAATCTTTCAATTTCTGCAAAAAGATCAATCTCCGGGTTGATGTTCACATCTAAAAAACCGGTGGCTTCTAAATTTATTTTTGCGCTGTTGATATCTGTCATAATATGTATTAATACTTATTATTTATATAATCACCTATTACTATTATGTGTGTTAATAAGTGTAAAGAATTATTTTGTATGCTGATGTAAAATTAAAACCTTTTACTTATTCACCTTCATCCACAGTTAATTAACATACAAAATTTAACTGATATGGTTTGATAAAGCAGTACTGGCACTGTTTTATCATTTTTTACGATCCAACATATAAACAGCCGTTAATAAAAAATGTTGGGGGAAATTAAAAACAGCTATTTCATTTTTTGACTGTTAATATCCATTGTATAAATTGGCAAATGCCCACAGCCTTATTTTAAAAATCCGTTCCAAAAGTTTTTAAACCCATTTTGCAAAGATTTTCTGCTGAACAAAACTGCAGTTATTAACATGAACCCGGGCTTATTAACAAAGACTTGTTAAAAACGCCCCGGGTTTTCAATGTTAATAAAATAAGGCAAGCCAGTACTGCACTTTAGCCCAAAAACCCCTGTGGATACTCAATTTTAGCCTTATATAGGGCCAAAATTTAAATGTTAATATCTTATTTTCCCCTATTTTTGCCCTCCATTTTAATTACAGGAAAAATATGCAAGTAATTCAGACAATCCGTGACAAGGGGGCTGCCATTGTAATAGCAGTGATTGCTTTAAGTTTAATTGGCTTTTTATTAATGGATGCCAAGCAGGGAAGCAGTAATTTTTTCAATTCTCTTTCCAGCAATGTAGGCAAAGTTAATGGTGAAGCTTTTGAAAGAGCCGATTTTGAACAGAAATTCAAACAGGCGGATGAAATTGCCACCAGGCAATCGCAACAATATGGCAGGAAACCAGATGCCGGCCAGATAAGGCAGCAGGTTTGGGACAACTTTGTTACCCAGGTGGTATTTTCTGATGAAGCTAAAAAGCTGGGCATTGATTTCAGTGCAAAAGAATTGAGCAGCTTATTTTATAGTAATGACCAGGAAAATCCTTTTTTACAGGGCAGCAACGGTGCTTTTACCGATTCTGCTACCGGTAAACTGGATCGTGATAAAGTAACACAGAAACTGGCCGAAATGAAAAGGGCAAAGGGTGATGATGCAGATAATTATAAGCAGATCACCGACCAGGTGCGTATGCAGAATATGTTTGCAAAATACAATGGCCTGCTGAGCGCCAGCGCTTATTACCCCAGCTGGATGCAGGAAAAAGATAATGCAGAAGCTAAGAATTTTGCCAGCATTACTTATGTACAGGTGCCTTATGCTGTTATTAATGATAGTACTATTAATGTTACCGACCAGGAAATTGACAGTTATGTTGCCAAACATAAAAACCAATTTAAACAGGAAGCCGGCCGTATCATTTCTTATGTTGCCTTTAGCCAGTTACCCAGTGCTGCCGACAGCGCCAGCACAAAGGACCTGGTAGCCGCTCAAAAATCGGCAATGGAAACTGAAACCAATATGAGCGCTTTTTTAGCAAAGAATGCATCAGCTATTCCTTTTGATACTTCTTTTAAAGCCAAAGCCTCTATAGGTACTTCGATGATCGATACGATCGCGAAATTACCGGTAGGTACAGTTTACGGACCTTACCTGGATAAAACGGATTATGTGCTGGCAAAAGTGGTGGCTATTAAAACCACACCGGACAGTGCTAAAGCAAGACATATATTAATACCAACTGTAGATCCACAAAGTGGCCAGATGGTGAATACCGACAGCGCTGCAAAAAGCAAAGCCGACAGTATACTGGCAGCTGTTAATGCAGGCGCAGATTTTGCGGCTTTGGCAAAACAATACTCCAGCGACCAGGGCAGCAAGGACAAAGGCGGTTTTTATGATTACTTCCCTTATGGCCAGATGATGCCGACCTTTAATGATTTTGCCTTTGATAAACCTGCAGGCACAAGAGGTATTGTAAAAACTCCGTATGGTTACCACGTAATTGAGGCGATGGGCCAGAAAGGCAGCAGTAACAAATATAAAATTGCTTTTTTAGCTAAAGAGATCACACCAAGTGAAGCTACCATGAGCAATGCTAATTTAAATGCCACTAAATTATCCGGTCAAAAAGGCGGAAAAGATTTTGAAGCTTATGTTGCAAAAAATGGCCTGCAAAAAAGTTTACCTCCTATGATCAAAGAAAATGATTACATGATAGGTTACGAACTGCAGGATGCCAGGTTACTGATCAGGTGGGCATTTGAAGCCAATGTTGGTGATGTGAGCGAACCATTCAATATCGGCAACCAGTTTATTGTTGCCATGCTGGAAAAGGTACAAAGCGAAGGAACACAGGATGCCAAGACAGCCCGCCAGATGGTACAAGGTGTTGTGAGAAATCATAAAAAAGCAGAAATGATCATTAAGCAGCTGGGCGCTAACCCAACACTGGATAAAGCTGCTGCTGATTATAAACAACAGATCGTAAATGCGGGTGCTGACAGCTCTATTACCTTTAACAGCTTTGCTGTGCCTAACCTTGGTGAAGAAGCCAAAGTGATCGGCGCCAGCTTTAATAAAGACAATCAAACCAAAGTTTCTGCTCCAATTGAAGGTGGACTGGGTGTATACATAGTGAAAGTGAACAGCATTGGTACCAAACCTGCTGACACACCAGAAGCAGCAGCTTTACAGAAAAAACAACAGACCGATAACCTGCGCAGCCAGACTACTTCCGGCTGGTTTGAAGGTTTGAAGAACCAGGCAAACATTAAAGATGGCCGCAGTAAATACTATTGATAATTAAGTTATTATAATTTTAAAGCCCCACAAACGTGGGGCTTTTTATTTACGAGAAAAAGAATTTTTTAGCGGGCCCTGCCCTGCGCTGCCGGATTAGTATAACTTTGCAGTATGGAAGATGTAATGATCAATAAAGTTGCGGAAAGCGGTATCATCACCCTTAACCTGGAGGATTATTATCCAAAGGAAGCAACAGCTGTGTTCGACCTGAAGGACTATCTTTTTATGGGTTTGATACTGAAGGAAAAGGATTTCAGGGAGGCTTTGAAAAATCTTGATCTTACGCCTTACTCAGATAAAAACATTGCACTTACCTGCTCTGCCGATGCTATTATACCTATGTGGGCCTATATGCTTGCAGCGAGTTACCTACAGCCTGTTGCCAAACAGGTAGTATTTGGCAATGAAGAACTGTTACAAAAAACATTATTCCTTAAAAATCTTTCCCAGATAAACCCGGCAGATTTTACCGATAAAAGAGTGGTGGTAAAAGGTTGCGGGGAATTGCCGGTTTCTGAATCGGCTTACGTGGAGATCACCAATATTTTAAGGCCTGTTGCCAAGAGCATTATGTATGGTGAGCCCTGCAGCACGGTGCCAATTTATAAGAAGAAATAGCTGAGTAGTGAGTGGTGAATTGTGAGTAAAGCCTTTGACGTTAGTATTTCTTTTCTCACGTCTTACGATTCACGTCTCACGTTTTAAAACCAGCCCCGCTTACGGAAGATCCTGATCATTAAAAGTGGGATGAGCACCATAGAAGATGCTGCAACTATGAATGTGGTGTTGGTATGCAGCCAGCGCATATTTTCAAAGTTCATACCGAAGATGCCGCCTATTACAGTGGCCGGCGCCAGTAAACAGGTAACCACGGCCATCACTTTCATCACCTCGTTCATTTTAAGGTTCACATTGCTCAGGTACAGGTCATGCAGGTTCATCATCATATCGCGGTAGTTCTCTGCAAGGTCATTGGCCTGTATGATATGATCGTATACATCCTTAAAATATTTTTCGGTGCGGTCGTCTATCAGTTCGCTGTCGCTGCGCAGTATACCATTCACGAGTTCCCTTACCGGGCCCACACTGCGTTTTAATAATATCATTTCCTTGCGCAGCATATTTATTTTAGAAAGGCTGCGGGTGTTGGCATTGCGTACAATATCTTCTTCCAGTCCTTCTATTTTTTCGCCCAGCTTTTCCATTACAATAAAGTAATTGTCCACTATCATATCGATGAGTGAATAGAATAGAAAATCCGCTTTGTTCTGCCTTACCTTACTGCCGGCAGCTTTCAGTTTTTCCCTTAACGGATTGAATACATCTTTAGCCGCATCTTCCTGGAAGCTGATCACGAAATTCTTACCCAACACAATGCTGATCTGCTCTGCCTCTACGGATGAATCTTTTTCATTGAAGTAAAGCATATTGAGCAGGCAGAACACGATGCCATCCATTTCGTCCATCTTCGGCCGCTGGCCTATACTTAATATATCTTCGGTGATCAGGTAATGAATGCCATAGTGGTTGCAGATCTTTTCTACATCGGCCTTGCGCAGGCCATCCACATTCATCCAGGTGGTACGGGGTGTATCGAGATAGCCAAAGCACTCCGGTACTGTTTCCAGTTCTTTAGTAACAACATTGGCAGCATCGAAATCGTATACAAACAATTTTATTTCTTCCGGCTCTGTTCTGGCAGCGGGTACAGTGGGATTTACCTGCAGTACTTTTTTAGTACGCAGCAGATCGAGCGGGTTAAATAAATAAGAGAAATATTTTTTACTCTGTTCAAACATACGGCGAATTGAAAAAACAATTTACAGAATATTTTCTATACAAATTTCATTTAGCACACACTTAACATACGGTTGCCCGTTCGCTAAAAATGAACCGCCTTTTGCAAGATTTATAAAATGCTGCGACCTGCAGGTTTTTATCTTGCAGCAAAATATAAAAGATGAAAAATTGTATCAACAGTATATTTATTTTGCTTGCTTTTGCTGGCATCTTCAGCTCGTGCAATACGGCCACACCTGAAAAATATTTTGATGTAGCTGTGTTGAACAGTAACCTTTTTGTGGGTTTTGCAGATGATGGTTTTTTTCGCCAGTTGCAATCGCCTTCGGTAAAAATGACTGCAAACGGTGGCACTGCCAGTATGAAACGTGCCGAAGTGGTTGCTGCTATGATAGATAATGCGGAAGAAGGATTGAAAAAAGTAAAAGGATTATCTGCAACCGAATCCACCAAGGAAATGCTGCAGGCCTCTCAGGCCATGTATGAATATATATTGCCTATTTTAAAGAATGAGTATACCCAACTGGCAGGGCTATACGATAATGGCGCTGCCAATGATAAAATTGAAGCGCAATCGAAAGCCATTTATGATAAATACAATAAAGGCTTTAACGACCTGTATAATAAACTGATCGGTATGGGCAAGGCTTATGCTGCAAAAAATAATATCCCCGTAAACTGGGGCGCCTGATCATACCAGCGAAACTTTTTTACCGGTGGATGCCGACCTGTAAATAGCATCGAGTATCTTCATGTCCTTTATGCCTTCTTCGCCTGTAATATGGGCCGGGAACGGTTTTCCCTGCAGTATTAATTTTGCTATCTCGTCGCATTGCGTGGCCTGCTGGTTGATATCGGGAAAATTCATTTCGCCGTTTGTAGATCTTCCCCGGAAGGGCCCGTAACTAACAGCAGGACTCATTTCAAAGAAACCATTATCGGCTGCAGCAAAAAAACGATCTACCTGGCAATTGTACGAACTGCTGGATGTAGCTACCGCACCACTTGGAAAATCCAGCTGCCAGGTAATGGATTCTTCCACCTGCGAAAATAATGCGGGGTTGGTTACCGGGCCAAACTGTGCGGTTACAGACAAGGGCTCTTCGCCCAGTACATAACGGCTTGCCTGCACACAGTACAGGCCAATATTCATCAACGGGCCACCACCGGCCATTGCTTTATTGAGGCGCCATTCTTTAGGATCGCTTGTTTTATATCCTAGTGATACTTCTATCAGCCTTACCTGCCCAAAAACTTTTTCCTGCCCCATTCTTTTTATTTCAAGATGATGCGGTTCAAAATGCAGGCGGTAACCAATGGCCAACTGCACGCCTGCTTTTTTGCAGGCTTCGGTCATTTCAATGCAATCCTGTTCGTTCAATGCCATGGGTTTTTCAACAAATACATGTTTACCTGCCTTTGCTGTGCGTAAAACATATTCCTTGTGCATGGCATTGGGCAATACGATATACACCACATCAATATCTTTATTGCTGCTGATGCTATCAAAATTCTGATAGTTGTAAATGTTCTTTGCAGGGATATTGTATTTCTTTCCCCATGATTCCGCTTTTTCGGGTGTACCTGTTACCAGGCCCACCAATTTGCAGTATTTCGATTCCTGCAAACCATCTGCAAGATAGCCGGCATAGCGGCCCAGGCCACACAGGGCAATGTTGAGTTTTTTACCATCATAAGGAATATCTTTTTTATCAGTACCTGTTTTAAAAGCAGGCAATACAGCAGCAACTGCCGTTGCGCCGGCAGCGATGCCTGCAGTTTGTAAAAAAGAGCGGCGGGAAAAATTTTTCATACCAGTGTTTTAATAAAGGTGATGATTAAAGAAAGATAATTTTATTAAAAGTAAAAAGCCAATTGATAACCGGGGTGCGATAAATGTATGAACGGTAATATACAGGAGTATCCTTGCAGATACTCCGGGTTGGGTACAGTATAACTACAGTATAGTGGCAGTATATGTATAGTATAAGTACAGTATAGTAAAAAGCACGAAATGCCTATCTATTGATGGCAGTAACAAGGGTATCCTTCTGCTCCCGTTCTTTTACTTTTTCATATTCTTTTAAACAACTGTCGAGTGGCTGTGCCTCATTATAAATGCAATTACAAAATGCTGCAGCTGCTTTAGGATACTTACTGTCTTTACATCCATTGGTGCACTCAATATAAGAATTGCCGGGGCGTATCTCGAAGATAAAGATGTTGATCACAATTACTGCAACTGCAGCTGCCAACACAGCACCAAAAAACACGAAGGGGAATTTGTTGCTGAATATTTTCTTTGTTACAGGTATTTCGGTAACCGGCTGCTTAAATGGCAAGATGTATTTTCAACCGGTCATAATCCCACCACAGCAAATATAGATTTGCGAGCAGCATCAATGTGGTGATACGGGTGCCCTCAAAACGTGTGGCATAAGCCAGCACACAAATATTGAGTATAACGGGTAAATAAAGGATAGCACCCAACAACGCCGTTCGCGGAATGATCAATAACAGGGCTATTAATAATTGTGCAACACCGATAAATGTGTAATAGTAACCGGTTTGAAATAAGGCATCAAAATAATGACCCAATGGATGACTGGCGGGTAAACCGGTAAAGCGTTCGCCCATGATCTTTACAATACCCGACGGTACAAAACCAACGGCAAGGGCTATACGACAAAAAACCGTAAACCAGCGAAACCAGTTGTTTGCTTTTGCTGCGTTGTAAAATTGTGCAGGTCGGTTCATTTGAATTAGCTGCCAAAATATTAAGAGAGGTGGAAGATATATGCTTGTGATCCTCTTTACACCCTACAACTGCTCATACAATGCCCTCAGCTTATCCCGGGTAATGATCTTTTCCCAATCCTTGCCCAATGCATTTTCCCAAAGGGGTTTCATACCCAATGATACATTGATCATTTTATCAAAATCTTCATCACTTAAACCGGCGCAGATATGTTGTGGTATATCGATGTTGTTCTTCTCCACCATCAGTTTAAATTCCTGCACACCTTCGGGATAGTATTCTTCCAGTTTGTCGAACACGATGCAGTTGCCCACACCATGCTTAGTGCCCAGCAGGTAACTTAAACCGTAACTAACGGCATGGGCTACCCCCACCTGGCTGTAAGCAATACTCATACCACCAGCGTAGGAAGCCATCATCAGTTTATCATCGCTGTCAGCATCCCAGCCGGTCTTGTTCACATATACTTCGCGGCAAAGCTGCAGGGCTTTTTCGCCATAGCTTTTGCTGAATTCGTTGAGGTAGGTACCGGTTAAACTTTCTATGCAATGAATGTAGCAATCCATCCCGGTATAAAAGCGCTGGTTGGCCGGTGCATCGGCTGTTAATTCAGGATCCAGGACGATCTGGTCGAATGGTGTAAAGTCGGAGTTCATGCCCAGCTTTTTTGTAGGGCCGGTGAGCACGGTGGTGCGGCTTACTTCGGCACCAGTACCACTCAGTGTAGGAATACCTACTTTATAAACACCCGGTTGCTTTACCAGGTCCCAGCCCTGGTAGTCGGCAGAAGAACCGGGATTATTCATCATTAATGATACAGCTTTTGCAAGGTCCATTGCCGAGCCACCCCCGATACCAATGATACCGCTCACTTTTCCAAACTCGTCTTTTAGCTGTGTGGCAAGACTGTCAACATAAGTGGTCTTTGGTTCGTGGGTCACATCCACAAAAATGATCTTATCATTACCACGTACGGGCACCCGGTTGGCAAGCGCTTTTCCCTGGAAAAAATGATCCACGAGGAATACCATGGGAGCGCCTGTTTTGCGGTGTGGTGCAATGATCTCGTCTAACTGGTTAAAACTGCCACGACCATAAATAACGTAGCCAACCATCTTAAAATTTCTGAATGCCATAAAGTGAATTTAAGCCGCTGCGAAATTAGTGAAAATATTCCCGCTGATGACGCGGATTCCGCAGAGAATGGTTTTTGCCTGCGGCAGGAAGTTTGGCCACGGATTACATGAATTTTCACAGATGAAATACTATTGCGGCTGTTGTGAATAAAAATCCGTGTTAATCTGTGTAATCCGTGGCCACTCAAAAAAAGATGTTGGCAATACAGAAAAAATAGAGCAATTTGGCGGCAAATAAACAGCATGCCGGGTCACGAAGCTTCTTTTGAACTGCACGATATAGATAAGGATACTGCCCTTGCCACCAGTTACCAGGCTATGCAAAACCTTAACTGGCCGGTAAAGTTCGCTACAGCCGATACGCTTTTGGGCAATACAGCAGGTGGCTGGAGGGCCGGACAACAGATCACCATCGCTGTGACCGGACAACAGCTGACCGTAGCCAGCGAAAGCGGCGACAATGGTTCGGATACTGTCAACGAAAAAAATACAGCTGCCTTTATCAAGGCTTATCAATCGGCCGAAAAAAAGATGGGCCGCAAAACGATTGCTGAAAATTTACAGGCCATCAGCATCCTCCGGGAATTTACCACTGATAATGCTATTGAAGAAGATCAAAAGAACACCGCCACTGCGGAGGCCCGCCGCGTACCGCCAGCAAAAATTTTAATGACCTGGCTGCTTATTGCTGCCAATATTGGAGTGTTTGTTGCGATGCTGCTAAACGGTGCAACTGTTTTTGAAAAAGCCGGGCTTAATATCACTTATATCGACTGGGGCAGCAATTTCAGCCCGCTTACTTTAAGTGGCGACTGGTGGCGGCTGGCCAGTAATATATTTGTTCATTTTGGTGTGATACACCTTGGTGTAAATATGTATTGTCTGTACATGGCCGGTCGGTGCCTGGAACCTTTAACAGGAAAAGTAAAATTGGCCGGTGCATATATCAGTGCCGGTGTTGCAGGCAGCATTATAAGCCTGTGGTGGCAGGAGGGCCTGGTAAACAGCGCCGGAGCTGCCCCCGCTATATTCGGACTGTATGGAGTGTTGCTGGCGCTGCTGAGTATGGGCCTGTTCCCCAAATTAACGAGGCAACCGGCGCTGCAGAGCTTTGGCATTTTTGTGGTGTACAATGTGGCCTATGGTCTTAAAAGCCACGTGGATCATGCAGGCAATATTGGTGGTTTGCTGGCGGGTTTGATAATTGGTTACATCTATGTGTTTGCTTTGCTGAGAGAAAGAGAGGGCCAGCGGCTATTATGGATCACATCGCTGGTATTGGTGATAACGGCAGGTGCCGCCTATGCTTACCTGCAGCAAAATGAAGTGCCCGAAATACAAAGAAGCCGGGCGCTGAAAGAAGCGGAAACACTGGGCTTTAAAGACGTTGAGCAATTTAATACAAAGCTGGGCGAGGTAGCGCAAATGGTGGATGAAGCCATGGCGCCGCTACAGGATACCGCATTGAATAGTGCGGCACTTAAAGTAAAGATCAGCCAAACCAGTTTTCCCATGCTGGCAATGGCAACAACTAACCTGCAGCAAATGCAGCGCTATGATGTGCCGGATAAAATGAAACAGAAAACGGCCCTGTTGCTGAATTATATACAATGGCGCCGCAAACAACTGGACCTGTACAATAAGATGGGTGAACCGGGCAGCGCTGATAATTTTGTACCTGCTTTAAAACAAATAAACGACAGCGTAAGCGCCCTGATGCTGCAATTGCAGCAATTATAAAAGGCCTGCAGCTCTTTCCAGGTCCTCGGGCGTATCGATCTCCACACCCATATATTTTGTAACCACCATTTTTAAAGGAACGCCGTGCTCCAGGTAACGGAGGCATTCTACTTTTTCGGCAGCCTCGAGTGGCGTCATCGGCCAGTTGGTAAAATTGATCAACGCCTGCTTACGGAATGCATATACGCCGATATGCTCGTAATAGGTTACAGCTACATTTTTATCCCGCTGGTAGGGTATTACGCTGCGGCTGAACATTAAGGAGTTCATGTTTTTATCCACGGCCACTTTTACGTAATTGGGGTCTTTAATGAATTTTTCGTCGTACAATACCTGCATCAGCGATGCTACCTGTACAGCAGGGTCTTTAAATGTTTCCAGCAGTTTTTGCAGGGGTTCTTTTTGTACAAAGGGCTCGTCGCCCTGTACGTTCACTACAATTTCCACGTCCATATCAGCCACGGCTTCGGCAATGCGGTCGCTTCCGCTCTCGTGTTCTTTAATGCTCATTTTGGCCTTACCGCCATGTTGTGTTATTTCATCAAAAATGATCTTGCTGTCGGTTACCACCATCACTTCATCAAACAGGCCGGTAGCTACGGTATTGTCGTAAGTATGACGGATCACCGTTTTATCTTTTAATAACTGCATCAGCTTTGCCGGAAAGCGGGTGGCCGCATAGCGGGCGGGGATCATAGCGATTGTTCTCATTGATAAAATTATTGGGAGGCAAAGGTAGATAAATATTACACGTGCATAAGAGACTCCTTTGGGTGTGACAATTCTTTTTAAAACAAACTGAATTCCCTATATTTGAATACCTGACTATTTTTCCGATTGCAAGCCTTTATTTTATTAAACTAACTAACTGTTATGCAAGCAAGCGAACTGGTGCAATCGTATTTGGTAGATGCCAATACCTGGGATGAGATGTACAAAGATGCATCTGTAAGGGAACAGTATAAAAAGGCACTGGACTTTCTGCAGCAACTTTCCATTGATGAGCTGAACAAAAAAGAAGAACTGGCCAAAAGGCTTTTTATGAGCCAGGGTATTACTTTTACCGTATACAGCAGTGGAGAAGGTATTGAAAAGATATTCCCCTTTGATATCATTCCCCGCATTATTACTGCACCCGAATGGGATTTTATTGAAAAAGGCATCAAGCAAAGGCTGAGAGCGCTGAACCTTTTTTTAAAGGATATTTACAGCAACCAGTTCATCCTTAAAGATGGTGTGATACCGGCGCAAATGATCTACAGCTGTCCGCATTATTTAAGAGAGATGCATAACTTTCCTGTGCCTTATGATATTTACGTGCACATTTCGGGTATTGACCTGATAAGGGACAGCGATGGCTCTTTTTATATTTTGGAAGATAACCTGCGTACACCCAGTGGCGTTAGTTATATGCTGGAGAACAGGGAGATCACCAAACGCATTTTCCCGGATCTGTTACCGCAGAACAATGTGCGTACAGTTACGGAATACCCCAATATACTGCACCGCAACCTGGTATCACTTTCGCCCAGGCAGATCTATAACCCAACAATAGTATTATTAACACCGGGCATCTATAACTCTGCTTATTTTGAGCATACCACGCTGGCAAGGCTGATGGGTGTGGAGCTGGTGGAAGGGAGGGACCTGGTGGTGGATAATCACAAAGTGTATATGAAGACCACGGCGGGCCTGCAGCAGGTGGATGTTATTTACCGCAGGGTGGATGATGATTTCCTGGATCCGCTGGTATTTGATCCTTCCAGCGTATTGGGTGTGGCGGGTATAATGAGCGCTTACCGTAAGGGCAATGTGGCTATAGTAAATGCAGTGGGCAATGGTGTGGCCGATGATAAAGCCATTTACACATTTGTGCCTGCCATGATACGCTATTACTTGAATGAAGAACCTCTGCTTAAAAATGTGCCCACCTACCAGTTAGGCAAAGACGAAGAAAGAGAACATGTGTTTAAAAATATTGAACGCATGGTGATCAAAAAAACCAACGCCAGCGGTGGCTATGGTATGCTGATGGGCAATGCATCTACCGAAAAAGAAATTGAGGAGTATAAAAAGGAAGTGATGAGCAACCCGAGGGAATTCATTGCGCAGCCCATTATCAGTTTATCGAGCAGCCCCTGCTACATGAATGGTACGCTGAAAGCACGCCGTGTTGACCTGCGGCCTTATGCTTTGTGCGGCCCGGGAGGTATTGAAATTGTGCCCGGAGGTTTAACCAGGGTGGCATTGAAGGAAGGTTCGCTGGTGGTGAATTCATCGCAGGGTGGCGGCAGTAAGGACACTTGGGTGCTGGCGGAGTGATGCCCGCAGATTACGCGGATATCGCAGAAGCGAATCTAAAAAACATAACTAAGTAACTAAAATTAAAACCCAATCAGTGTCTTTAGTAAAATCTACGGACTCATTAAGCGGAGTGATACCCACAGATTACGCGGATATCGCAGAAGCGAATCAATAAATATAATTAAGTAAAAATAAAACCCAATCAGCGCCTTCAGCGAAATCTGCGGGCCCAATAAAAAGATGCTAAGTAGAGTTGCCGATAGTTTATACTGGATGAGCCGCTACATGGAAAGAGCGGATGGTATTTTAAGGATGCTTAAGATCAACTATGCCTCATCACAGGATGATATACAGGAGTTTTCGTGGAAGCCGGTGCTGCGCATCTTTACTTTTTTAAAAGATGATGAAGCGGCTGCGCTGGCCAATAATACCAGGGCTGTGCTGCAGTTTATGGTTACGGATAAGGACAATCCCAATTCGGTATTGAATATTGTAACACAGGCCCGGGAAAACGGGCGTAGTGTACAGGATCATATCACCAAAGAAATGTGGCAGTGCCTGAACGAATTCTACCACATTATGCGGCAGGAAAAACTGGTGGAACTTTTACAAAGGGAAGACCCTATAACGGTACTGGATACACTGATTAAGCAAGGGCTTTTATACTTTGGCACCACAGATGTTACCATGGCCAGGGGCGAAGGCAACTCTTTTATCAATATCGGCAAATTCCTGGAACGGGCCATACAATCGGCCGATATACTGGATATCAAATTCAGCGATCTGAATTACGAACTGGATAAACCGGCGGATACCACGTACTGGAAGTACCTGCTGATGTCTATTTCCGGGTACGAATTGTATTTAAAGACTTACCGCAGTGGTTTTGGTGCCAAGAACGTGATGGAGCAGATCATTCTGAATGAAAATTTTCCCCGCTCGGTGATCTATTCGGTGAACCGCTTGCACACTTATTTTGGCCGGTTGAAAAATGAAAGCAGTATTGTTGCTTTTAACCAGGTGGATTTTATGATCGGCAAGTTGCAGAGCAAAATAAAATTCTCTACACCGGATGCGATCATATACGAAGGACTGCATCATTTTTTAACAGAAACAAAATCGGCCCTTTTCCAGATAGGAAATACATTGAACGAAAATTATTTTGCACACAGCTAAAACCTGAGTGGGTCTATTAACAGGAAGGTTTTTACTCACGACTGACGTCTCACGACTCACGCAAAAAATCGCATATGCCCAAATTCATTATACACCACGCCACTAAGTACACTTATCCCGAACCGGTGAGGGACAGCGCCAACCAGGTAATGCTGTATCCATTAAAAGATGGTTACCAGGATGTACTGAGCCAGAAAATATTTATTACCGGCGAACCTTTTATGGAAGTGTTCAAGGATTACTATGGCAATGAAATTGGTTCGTTCATGAATATTGCACCGCATACGGAAATGCGGATCGATTCCACCATCTCTGTTGTTACGAGGCCAAGGCCGCTGCCAACAGACGATCAGCCTACTGCTGCACAATGGGCACACCTGGATGAAATAAAATTTGTAGTACCCTTTATTGATTTTTTAAAACAGGAAAGTTTTAAAGCATTACCTGGGGTGAAAAAAATTGCAGACGCCGGTTTTTATAAAACCGTTTCGGTGTTTACCGCGGTACAACAATTGAACGAATATGTATACAATAACTTTAAATACATAAAGGGTATTACTACCGTAGAAACCACGCTGGACGAGATATGGGAGCTGAAAGCCGGCGTGTGCCAGGATTTTGCACACATGCTGCTGGTGATGTTGCGATTACTGTGTATCCCTGCCCGTTATGTTAGTGGTTATGTGTGCCCGCACGATAACAGCCTGCGTGGTGTAGGTGCTACGCATGCCTGGGTAGAAGCTTATATTCCTTTTTATGGCTGGCTGGGTATTGACCCTACCAACAACTGCATAGTGAACGACCTGCATGTGCGCCTGGCGATTGGCAGAAATTTTAATGATTGCTCACCTGTAAAAGGCACTTATAAAGGCACGGCTAAACAAACACTGGAAGTGGGCGTTTCTGTTTCGTACGAAGATGGGTTGGTGGCCAGCGAAGAAGCTGCCATACTTACACCACAGGCTGTGAATGAGGCCTTGCTTACCAATGAAGATAATGGCAATTCGTTCAGGAGGTATATGCAAAAAGTGCAGCAGCAACAACAGCAGTAGTATATCGAAATTGTAATTTCGATGTACTGTGATCGAAATAAAATTTCGATGAACTACACCCCTGCATTATAATAAATAACCGCCTGGTTATCCAGCATAAAGATCTCAAAGTCGGTGATCACCGCATCGGAGCTGCTGATCTTTACTCTTTTAATTTCACCGGGAAAATTATCTCCTTTTTCAACATCCATGATCTTTTCGCCGGTGGCACTGGTTGTTTTTGTTTTTTTGGTGGGGAAAGCATCTTTTTCGCCGATCAAACCGGGATACTGATTGAGTATGCGGAGTAATAAAAAACATTGTTCTATTGTAAAGTCGGGCAGCATATATACTTCACTGCCGGTTTCGTAACCCTGCGCATCATGCCATTCCATACCGTTTTTAAATAATTGCTTGGTGATAGATGATTCACCCATTTCGTTCAATGCAGCATCCGATTTTTTTATTACCAGCGGAGCGCCCAACGGAGCGGAAACCTGCTTGAAATAATCCTTCAATGTTTTTACACCTGCCTTGGGCGGCGCCATGCTTAATAAATACGTGCTTACCACGTAGCCTTCTTTGTTATTGTATTTTACCTTCCACCAAAAACCATTGAAGCCTTCGGTAACTATCGGTTTGGAAGAACTGGTATCGGCAACTGTTACCAACTTTTCGCCATAAGCGATCTTTTCCAGCACTTTTGCGTTGGCATTGGGCGCCTCCCGCAAGCTGATACCGGTTTTTGCAGCAGCATAATAAACAGATTGCGATTGTACTGTTAATGAACAGGCAACAAGGAACAGGAAGAATAATTTTTGCACGGTTTTTTATTTTGCTGTGCAAGATGGAAAAAAGAAATGATACGGAGAATAGTGAATGAGTGTGCGGTTATTGGTGGATAGTTAAAGGATTTTAAAAGCTTGCAGGCAATTCATCCATCAGGCTTTTACAATGTTGGCAACGGTATTTTTTACTGTAAGTGGATGTTTGACCGTAAGCTACCTGGTTCTTTAATTTACCCCAGAAGCTTTGCGGATTGTTGATCTCTTCTTCGGCAACTAAACCCGCTTGTTTACAATAAGGACAAATAATTTCATTAAGATAAGCGGCTTCGGCTTCTTTTATCAGGCTTACAGCCCTTTCTGCCTGCGATTCTTCCACCATCAGTTTTATTCCGCCAACAGCAGGGTTCAGCAAAGGATTGATGGTAACAATGTTCTCATCTTTTAAATGACAATTGATATAATTTTCCTCGAGCATGCCGAGGGTGATATTAGCCAACATATAATTATCGAAAGAAGCAATTTGTTTAAATGCCATACTATTTCCTTTTATCTTCCAAAATCATCTCCATAATCCTCGGCATACTTTTCGTATTTTTTAATGAGGGCGATGTTTTTCTTTTCTATTTCAGTCAGATCTTTTTTTACATCAACTGTATTGGGGATATACCAGTCTTTATTTTCAAATTCTTCGCGGAGGTCTTTCTTTTTAAAGCAATAGCCATGGCGGGCAAATATCTCGTTGCGCATCTGCTGCAGTTCGGGCTTCATTAAATTTTCCACGTCTGCTTCTTTCAGTAATCTTTTACTGGCATCGGGATACATGCCTACATCCTGCAGGTAACGGAAGGCTTTTCGTTCCAGGGTAAATCTTTTTGCCGCCAGGTTTTCGCCGGGTTTATTGGGTGTCCAGCTGCCGGTAATTACATCGGGTTTAGTAACATCTATGCTGATGTTGAAAACGCCGTCGTATTTATCATCGCCGGGTTCGCTGGCAGTAATGGCGTATACATCGCCGGTGTTCTTAAACGTGCCGCTGAAGGGTCTGTCGTTGCCGCCTACCACGCTCCTGCCTTCAATAGTATCGCCGCTTGCTTTGGTAATGAGCAGTGTAATTTTATTATCGCCAAAATCGCCTACAAAAGAACCCAGTATCTTTAAAGTGGGTGCAAGTAACGCATCTGCAATATTGGAGGCATCGCTTTTTTTATCTTTACCCCCGGATGAATTGCAGGATGCTGCAATGCAAAGCAGTAAAACCGGGAAAAGAACTTTAATTTTCATGGTAGCTTATTTTATGTAAAATACAATTTTTGATCGCAACACACAAAAACATATTACCGGGTTTACTATTGCTGGTACTGGCATTTTTTTCGTTCCTGATGCTGCGGATCATTTATGTTTATATCCCTATGCAAACAGATGTAGCGTTTTTACAACTGAAGCAGCAATACATTCACATTACATCCTGGCGCATTGCTTTTTTTGTACACGTATTCAGTAGCCTGCTGGTTTTATTGGCAGGCTTTACACAGTTCTCTAAAAAATTATTAAGACAAAAGCCCAGACTTCACCGCACACTCGGTTATGTATACGTTATTGATATTTTAATGGTAACGGGCCCGGCAGGTTTACTCATGAGCTTTTATGCCAATGGCGGCATTAGTTCAAGAATTGGTTTTGTAATGCTTTCCGTATTATGGATATTGTTTACAGCCCTTGCTTTATACAAAGCCATCAAAAAACAATTTGCGCAGCACCGCATTTTTATGATCCGCAGTTTTGCGCTCACACTATCTGCAATAAGTTTAAGGATTTGGAAAGTGTTGCTGGCAGCCTTCACCGATATTCACCCGATGGATCGCTACCGCATTATTGCGTGGCTGGGCTGGACGCTTAATTTACTGATTGCAGAATGGATCATTTACCGCTATATAAAAAAGAAGAAAGGCAGGATTACGGAGTTAGTATTAAAATGAAAAACCGAGGTTTTATACCTCGGTTTCAAAAATATTATTTTACTCTCCGCAAAAGTTCCCCTTGAGGGGCGGTCCGCAGGACTCCTTTAGAGAGGGTTTTAATTATTCAACATCAATGGCATTACCAGCATCAATAACTGTTCGTTATCTGCCTGCTCGGTTGGTTTAATGATACCGGCCTTGGTGGGGGTGCTCAATTCCATATTCACCTCGGGTGTATCGGCGCCATTCAGCATTTCAATCAGGAATTTAGCGTTGAAAGCGATCTGCAGGTCTTCACCATCGTACTGGCAGGCCATGCGTTCGTTACCTTCAAAACTAAAATCCACATCCTGTGCAGCCAGCTGCAGTTCGCTGCCGCTGATGCTTAATGCCACCTGGTTAGTGCTTTTGTTACTGAACACACTTACACGACGCAGGGCATTTTGAAAATCGGATTTGCTGATGGTCATTTTATAAGGATTGTCCGCAGGTATCACCACTTTATAATCAGGGAAACGGGCATCTATCAAACGGCACACCAGTTCGGTACCGCCATGCTTTACAAAAAGATGATTGCTGTTATAGCTGATGCTCAGTTCATCTTCATTATCAGGCAACGAACCTTTAAGCAGGCTCAATGGCTTTTTAGGAACGATGAAAGAATCTTTTTTAGGGCAGCTTACATCTGTACGTGTAAAGCGCACCAAACGGTGAGCATCGGTGGCCACGAATGTGATGCCTTTTTTATCCAGTTCAAAGAACACACCGGTCATTGCAGGACGCAGATCATCATTACTTACCGCGAAGATGGCTTTGTTGATAGCAGTTACCAGTGCTGTGGAGGTCATGGTAAAGTTGTTGGCATCATCAGCAGCGGGTTCTTTAGGAAAGTTATCGGGGTTTTCGCCCATTACTTTGTACTTACCATTATCGCTGGTGATCTCTACGCCAAAATTCTTGTCGATATTAAAAGTCAAAGGCTGCTCAGGAATATTTTTTAATGAGTCCATCAATATCTTGGCAGGTATACAAACCTTACCGCTGTCTTTCGCTTCAATATCCAGGTGCACTTTCATAACCGTTTCCAGGTCGGTGGCCACAACAGTGAGTTTATTTTTTTCTATTTCAAACAAAAAGTCTTCCAGGATGGGTAAAACCGTGTTGGCATTAATAACACCACTGATCTGCTGCAACTGTTTAAGCAAGGCCGCTGAGGAAACGATAAACTTCATAAATTGTATATATTATAGCTTCAAAGATAAAAGATTGATTGTAATGAAGAGAATAAAAATTAACGGGGTTGTGAATAACTAATCAATATTGTTATTAAAGCGGCATTTTGTGTTTAGCTGGCTATTTTTGCACTGCAATGAACCCTCCAAAACTTACCCCTCTACAGGCATTACCCCGTGCAAAACATTACTGCAGCTACCAGGAGCGCAGCCACAGCGATGTAAAGGATAAGCTATATGGTTTCGGGCTGAACAAGGCCGAAGTGGAACAGAATCATCAGCACATTGATAGAAGAGAATTACCTGAATGAAGAGCGCTTTGCCACGCAGTTTGCAGGCGGGCATTTCCGCACCAAAAAATGGGGCAAGGTAAAGATCGCCCATGCTTTAAAGCAAAAGCAGGTATCGGCCTATTGTATAAAAAAAGCCCTGCAGCAAATTAATGATACCGACTATTTTGCAACACTGCAAAAGCTTCTTGATGATAAACTGAAAACCTTAAAAAGCGAGAAGAACATTTTTATTAAAAAAAGAAAGCTGCAGGATTTCCTGTTACAGAGAGGGTTTGAACAGGAATACATACGAGATATGATGAATAAAATGTGAGCCGCCTGCGGCGGAGCAGGGGAACGCAGATCTTTAGGAAGAGGATGATTTACACCGACAGATCATCGTTCTGCATATTATCGCTCCATAATGGTTTTTATTTGTTCGAGGAAGGAGGTCATACCCTGGAGCGAATGCTGGTAACCTTCTTCGGTGGCATAGCCCTTTTGTGTCCAGGTGAATATGCTGTTATCTGCATCAATTTTATCGATGGTATAAGTTACGGTGGCATAATTCTCCGGTTTGTCTTCTAATCCCGAAAAGCCACTCCAATAACTATAACTCAGTTTTTTATAAGGCACATTTTCAAGAATAACGCCTTTATCGCGGTAAGAGAATTCTTTATTATCGCCATAAGCGCCCTGGAAAATAATGTCGCTGCCCACTTTCCAGTCGGTAACGGTTTCGGTGCCAAAAAGATATTCTGCAATAAAGGCGGGCTCGGTCAATACTTTCCATACCTGCTCCACCGAAGCCTTTACATTAACGGATTGAGATACTACCAGGTGCTGTTGCATACAATGATTTTTAGTTCAACAAAATAAAGTAACAAAAAACAAACCGAAACCCGGAGGTTCCGGCTTGTAAATCACAGTCGCTATACTTTAACGACTGCGGTTGGTTTAAAAATTCATATCATCTGCGCTGGGCCCGTAACTGCCGGGAATAGGCACATTCAGCAGGCGCAGGTATACACCCAGTTGCGCCCGGTGATGGATCATCTGCCCGAAACACATTCTTATCACCTCATACTTAGGCTCGGTGCTGTAAATGGTTTCGCCGTTGCGGAGCGTCCAGTTATCAGTCAACTGACTGTCTTTACCATTAGCAAGAGCGGTGCGGCCTTCCACCAGTTTCTTTTCAAAAAGGTTCATTAATGCCGCGGTATCATTGATATCATCCGGCTGGTACGGGTTTTTAGCAAAATCCAGTTCACTGCTGTTCAATACCATATTGAACCAGGAAAAAATATCTGCCAGGTGAGTAGACAAAGCTTTGATGGTCATGCTTTTTTCGTGCGGTTTCCAATCGTATTTGTCATTGGGAATAATGGAAAGCATTTTCCGTGCGGTCAATGCTTCTCTTTCCAGTTCTTTTTGAAATGCTGCGATCTGTGACATAGTTGTAAGTTTTTTTGATTTGTGATACAAAGAAACTTTGGGGTAGTGACAGCCCTATGTCAGCAGGAAAAAAATTATTTTAAAGCATGCATTTTTTGCAGCAACTGCAAATGTGGTTTTAAACCGGCAATGGTATTCTTTTGTAAGAATTGTTTTAAGTGTTTGCAAAAATGGCTGTAATCGTAATAACCATATTGCTCAAAATGAAAACTTTGGGGCGCATGCGCCAGCTGCTGCACGGCCTTGCGGATGCGTAACACCTGCAAAGCCTTTTTACTGCTGAGGCTGGTAGTGGCTTCAAAATACCGGTGCAGGGTTCGTGCAGAAATGTTGTAGCGTGCAGCAAAATCTTCAATGGAAGTGGTAAAATCATTATGGGTATCACAATGCTGCAGAATTTCAGAAACAATGCGGATGGCTTCCCAGCTGCCGGAATAGGTTTTAATGAGGGAAAGAAAATAATGGTTTAAAATATCAATGCGTTCTTCAAAAGTAGCGGCTCTTTTTACCTTGTCGATCACCGGCTGCTCCATCAGGTAACTTAAAGGGTAAATATATTCCCGGTACTCGGCAAAGTTGACCTTTGTTTTAAAAATAATAGGTGATATTTTAAACTTGATGCCAAATAATTTATTACCACTGCGGTGATAACATTCAATGGCTTTATTACGGGGCAAAAAGCCATCGGTCTTCATGCTGAACTTCTTTTCATCCACCTGCATGATGAACGGCGTGCCCAGGTTGATAAGGTAAGTATAACCGATATTGGGAAACAGCGCATCCGAAAACCCCTTTGGATGATCTTTCAATAGTTCGTCAAATTTTGTTTCCCAAAAAAAATCGATGAAACCCTCCAGTTCCTTTGCAGGCTTTACACGATGGTAGTTGTGCTCAAAATGATCGATATGAAAGAATTCGATGTGCTGCAAAGCTTTATTTTATGCTGCTAAGATAAAAAGCCAGCATGTTGCCCCAACAAATTTTACACCAATGGTTGCTGCTAACCACCCAGGAATTGTGTAATTAAAAACGACAACAGTTCCACATGCACTTTTTCAATAGGATGTGCGGTGTTGGGCAACATACCCATGCGGGCATTGGGCAATGCAGTATATACGGCAATGGTTTCTTCGAGTGTGATCATTTTATCCCTGTCGCCCAGTAATACTAAAGCAGGATTATTGATGGTGCTGTAATCTTCAGCATTAAGCACATTATTTTTTCCCAGCGAAGTTAAAAGTGCGGCGGTCTTTTCTAAGAGCGGTTTCCAGTTTTGCAGGCCGTGTCGTTGTTGTAACTGTGCAGCAAATGCCGGTATCTTTTCTTCGATGGTTGCTGCATCCAGCATTTTAATTTCTTTGGCAGCAATGTTTTCATCCCAGTAAAATTTAGTGGCAAGCGTTATCACTTTGTTGATCAAGTGTGGATGATGTTTGGCAAGATACAAGGCTACATAACCACCCATGCTGTAACCAAATATATTCACCTGCTCAATTTTATTGCGTTGCAGGTATTGCAGTACATCATTTGCAAACAGCTCCATTGAAAAAGGTTCTTCCGCAAAAGGAGCACCACCATGACCACAGAAGCTGATGGTATGAACGGTGTATCGATCTTTCAGTGCATCGGCCAGTGGTGATAACTGGTCTTTGGTGCCAATGGCACCGTGCAATAACAATAAATGTTCCATGCAATAAAGGTATTTATTTTGCATTCAGCTTTTTCCTGACCATTTTCTCTGCTCGGGGAAAATGGTTGAAAGGGTACAAAATTTATTTATTTCCTCACACCCCTCCGCCCCAATTTTCCCTTTCGTAACTTTGTACCATGCCCAAATATTTAGACGAACTGAACGGTCCCCAGCGGGAAGCGGTTGAACACAAAGACGGCCCCATTATGATCATTGCCGGAGCCGGCAGCGGAAAAACAAAAGTGCTTACCACACGTATTGCCCACCTGATGGGCTATCATCATATCGACAGCTTTAATATACTGGCGCTTACGTTTACGAACAAAGCCGCCGCCGAAATGAAGGAGAGAGTGGAAAAAGTGCTGGGCAATACCGAAGCAAGGAATTTATACATCGGCACTTTTCACAGTGTATTTGCCAGGATATTAAGGGCCGAAGCCAATAAGATCGGCTACCCCAACAACTTTACGATTTACGATACCGACGATGCCAAAAGCGTGGTGAAAACGGTGATCAACGAAATGGACCTGGATGATAAGCATTATAAGCCCAACGTGGTGTACAACCGTATATCGGCGGCTAAAAACGCTTTGATTGGCCCGGCAGAATATATCAACGACTGGGCCCTGCAACAGGAAGACGCAAGGGCCAACCGCCCTGCCATTGGGCAAATTTATGATGCGTATGTAAAACGTTGTTTTAAGAACGGTGCGATGGATTTTGACGACCTGTTGTTTAAAATGTATATCCTTTTAAAGAACAACCCGGATAGTTTAAGCAAATACCAGCGCAAGTTCAAATACATCATGATAGATGAGTACCAGGATACGAATACGGCGCAGTACGAGATCATAAAGTTATTGGGCGCCATGCACGAAAATGTTTGCGTGGTGGGTGATGATGCGCAAAGTATTTACAGCTTCCGCGGCGCTACTATCGAAAATATTCTGCAGTTTCAAAAAGATTATGACGAAGTGAAAGTGGTGAAGCTGGAGCAGAATTACCGCAGTACCAAAAGCATACTGCATGTGGCCAACGAAGTAATTGCCAATAATAAGAACCAGATAGAAAAAAGATTATTCACCGATAACAGTGAAGGGGAAAAGATTCGCCTGGTGCGTACCATGACGGATAACGACGAAGGCAAAACGGTGGCCGATACCATACAGGAACAAAAACTGCGCAATCATTATTTCAATAAAGATTTTGCGATCCTCTACCGCACCAATGCACAGAGCCGAAGTTTTGAAGAAGCGTTGAGAAGAATGGGTATTGCCTATCGTATTTATGGCGGCATGAGCTTTTACCAACGCAAAGAGGTAAAGGATTTTATTGCTTACTTAAGAGTGGTGGTAAACCCTAGAGATGAAGAAGCATTGAAGCGTATTATCAATTACCCGGTACGTGGCATTGGTAAAACAACAGTGGATAAAGCTGTATTATATGCCAATGAAAGCAACCTGACATTGTGGGATATCTTTCGCAATGCAGCCATGTATGGTTATAAATCCGGTACGCTGGAAGCTATCGACAACTTTGTAACGATGATACAGATGTTTCAAAGTGAACTCACGAAAAAGAATGCGTATGATGTAGCCGTGCTGGTGGGCAAAAGCACCAATATTGTAAAAGAATTATTCAACGATAAAACCACCGAGGGCCTTGCCCGTTACGAGAACGTACAGGAATTGCTGAACTCTATAAAAGAGTTTACCGAAACACCAATGAACGAAGAAGACGGCGAAGTGGGCGATAAAAGCCTGGGTGGATATTTACAACAGATCGTTTTACTGACCGATGCAGATGATGACGATAAAGGCGAAAGCGATGTGGTAAAACTGATGACGATACATGCGGCAAAAGGGTTGGAGTTCCCGGTGGTATTTGTTGGCGGACTGGAAGAAACGCTTTTTCCCAACGCCATGAGCATTAATACCCGGGAAGAACTGGAAGAAGAACGCCGCTTGTTTTACGTGGCCATAACAAGGGCCAAACATAAACTGTGGCTAACGTATGCGAATGCACGCTATCGCTTTGGGCAGCTGCAGCAAAACGATAGCAGCCGCTTTTTGGAAGAGATACCGGAACAATACCTAGATAAAAGCTATGCCGGCGGCGGTGTAAGAAATACAGGCAACAGCGGTGTTGCTTTTGAAAGAATGAACCGCGGTATGGGCGGCGGCGGCAATGCATGGGGCCGGTCCTCAGCAGCAGCCCAGGCCGAAAAAAAATATGGTGCACCCCCGAGCAAACCGTCCACTCCTGGTTATATAGCACCCAAGCCCGCCAATAAAACGGTGGAACATACGCCTTCGGCCGATTTTGTGGCCAGCGACACCAGTAATTTACAGGCCGGCCAGAAAGTGGAGCACCAGAAATTTGGCTTTGGCGAAGTAATGAAAATGGAAGGCTCGGCCCATAACCCCATTGCTACCGTAAATTTTGAGCTGAACGGGGAAAAGAAGATCATGCTGAATTATGCCAAACTTAGGATCATAGAGTAGAATTTTCCCGCAGATAACGGGGATCTCGCAGAAAATAAAGCTAATTGTAATAGTCTGCGTATTCAGCGCTATCTGCGGGCCACACACTTCCGAAATCCGAAAAATATGCCCTTTTAACCCCAATACAGCCCAATTTTGGCTAAATTTGTATTGTATTAAAATATCATTTTATGATAAAGACAGGAAACACCGTTGTAAGTATCTACACCGAAATGACTCCCAACCCGGAGACCATGAAGTTTGTAGCCAACAAATTATTATACCCCGGCAAGAGCATTGATTTTGCAGACGAAGCAAGCGCTGGCCCATCGCCATTGGCACAGGAATTATTCACTTTCCCGTTCATTAAAGCCGTATTTATAGCCAGCAATTTTGTAACGCTTACAAAAACAAGCGATATGGAAGACTGGCAGGATGTGATCCCTACCATCAAACAATTCCTGAAAGATTACCTGGAAGAAGGTAAGGCAGTAGTGAATGAAGATGAAGTAGCCACCATGAAAACGCCCAACAGCAATGAAGTGAATGCAGATGACGATGATGTGGTAAAACGCATCAAGGAATTGCTGGAGAATTATGTAAAGCCTGCTGTTGAAATGGACGGTGGCGCTATACAATTTAAAAGTTACGAAAACGGAACGGTTAACCTGGCCATGCAGGGAAGCTGCAGCGGTTGCCCATCATCCACCATTACATTAAAAGCCGGTATTGAAGGTATGATGAAAAGAATGATACCCGAAGTAAAGGAAGTGGTGGCGGAAGCGGAATAATTTGGTTAACTGGTTTATTAGTTTATTGGGAAGCACTCATTTTTGAGTGCTTTTTTATTATATTAGGATAATGAAAACCCTGCACATAATATTGTCTTTTTTGCCAATCTTAATTTTTCCATTTGCTGGCATTACACAGCAGTTACAAAAAGCAAAAAACTTTTCGATCACTGTACCGCTCTATCACGATATAATCAATACAGTTGAGATCAAAGGATTTGACACGGATACAAAAATTGTTTCTGATGTTTCATCGGTTTCTTTTAATGAAAGAACGGGTAACTATGAAATAGAAATTTATCTTACAGCTAAGGACAGTGCGGTTTTTTATGCAATAAATAAGACAACAAAAGATACAATAGGGATATGCAAAAAGGTTGTTCTACGACTTCCCCAAAAAGAAACCACGCAACCTGAAATTAGTTTGGGCGACCTGAAAGGAAAATTGGTTACCCCTCCATTATTAAGACAACAACAACAATTAAAAATTACCGGGGGATATAGCCTTGTTAGTGCTGTAGTTTACTTCAGTGGCCCGAGTTTTAAAGTTCCGATAGAGCGTACTATATTTAGCGAAGATCTTTCCCCGGTGAAAGGGTTATTGGATTCCTGCAGGGGAAATGATGTTATAGAATTTAGAACATTGCTGAAAACCCCTGCGGCTAAATTAATGCATGGTAATTGGCTTGTTGTTAAAGTAGGAAAAGTAGCGCAGGGAACTGAGCCTGATTTTCAATATGGCTATGTACATTTTACCAGGTGTGAGGCGGCTATTTTTAAAAAACAAAAAGAGATATTTGTTTCAGCAGGATGCGAATTTATAAGTGCTACAGTATATTTTGCAGGCGCAGCATTTCCCAAAGCAGTTAAAACAGCACTTGAAAATGCTCCTCTTCAACCGATTGACCAACTTATTCAGCAATGTGCACCAGGCACGATTGTGTCTTTTGAAAATATTAAGATCAAAAAACCTAATGGAGAGATCATTACAATTGAGCAGCGGGTGTATTCATTGTATTAAAAATTATTTGCCCAATAACTTCACCATCATGAGAACAGCTTTATTGGTAATTTACTTAATTGTTAATAGTGCCATAGGCGGCGCTGCAGCACAACTTCCAGATAAAGAAATATACGACCTTAAAAGCGGCCGTGTAAAACCCGATAACAGCCCGGTGTACAATTTACCTTTCAGCAAGGGCAGTAAATTTTTATTGATACAGGCTTATAACAGTAAGCTGAGCCACAAGAATGAACTGAGCCTGGATTTTAAAATGAAAAGGGGCAGCAAGGTATGCGCTGCAAGAGGCGGTGTAGTAACAGCAGTAAAAGAAGACAGTGATGTGGGTGGATTGAAAGATGAATACATGAGCCAGGGCAATCACATTATTATAAAACAGGAAGATGGCAGCGAAGCCATGTACTGGCATTTAAAAAAAGACGGTGTACTCGTTAATGTTGGTGATACGGTTAAAATGGGCCAGCATATAGGCTATAGTGGCAACACCGGTTATACAGCTTTTCCGCACCTGCACTTCCAGGTATATGATAAAGACGGCAAAAACATTGCAACAAGATTTAATACCAGGCGGGGAATTATATACCTGCGGCCGGGAAAATGGTACCGCAGGGTGAGCTGATAAAAAAAGTTGAAAGTTTTTTTTGTCAGCTGCATGTAAAATTAAAACCAGTTTTAAGCTATAAAAAAGTTATTTATTTACCTGCTTTAAACTTTGCAGAAAAAGAAATGTCTCATTAAATCGCTCCCGCTATACGCATTAGTTATTTTAACAATCCTTTTTCTTTTTGGCATGTTGTTTGAAAATATTGAAGTGAACTATTTAATCACCTAAAATGTTTTTATGAAAACAACGATCAAATTTTTATCCGTTGCCATTGCAGCTATTACCTCATTATCTGCAACCGCACAAGTAAGCACTGCTTTAAGTTCAACAACAAAAGCAGCAGTAAGTACAACTGCAAGTACCAATGCAGTTAAATCAGTTGCGCAAACCACCACGGCTACTACAAAGAATGTAGCAGGCGCTGCCGTTACAAAAACAAAACAGGCAACTGCAGCTACTACCGGTGCAACAAAGTCGGCGGTACAATCTGCTGGCAATACCAGTGTAAATGCGGGTACATCTGTTAATGTAAATACGCAGGCTAATGGTGCAGCTGCTGCCAACAACAGCAATGCTGCTGCAAGCCAGTCATCATCAACAGCAGTGGATGCAAATGTTTCCATTCAGCCAAAAGCCGATGCGAATGCAGCAACAGATAAAGCAAAAACTGTAGTGGTGGAAAAAGCAAAAGAAACAAAAGCTGAAGTAACAGAAAAGGCAAAACAAACCGCTAGTGCAGCTAAAGAAGTAAAAGCAGATGCAAAGAGTGATGTAAAAGTAGAAGCTGCCACAAAAGCAACTACAGAAACAAAAACAGGCAATAAATAAATTGAGTGTACTGTAATTACAACAATGTGGCTGCTCACCAGCAGCCACATTGTTATCTTATCCCGAAAATTCCCTTTATGAAAAAGATCTTATCCCGCTATGGTTTTACAATATTGCTTACGGTTTTTTGTGCCGCTACAAGCCATGCACAAACAACGCCGGTAACTGACACTGCTGCAACAGCAACCAAAGAAAGTAAATTCAAAGTTTCTCCCGCAATAGCGTATTCCTCCCGGCTGCATTATTATGGCAGAACAGATAGTTTGAACAGCAGTGCATTGGTGCCTACCGTTGTGATACAGGCTGGCAAACATTTTTCCGTAACTCCATCACTCATCTTTATTAATAACAGCCAGGCGTCTTTCAGCTATGCGGCTTCCACCATTAATGCCACCTATAGTTTTGGAAAAAAGAAAGGCATTGCAGGAACGGTGTATGCAGATAAGTTCTTTTACAAACAGAACAGCGAACTGGTACGTTCTGTACAGCAGGGCCAGGGCGGTTTTACATTATCTTATCTTAATAAGGTGATCAATATCAACAGTGGCGCCAGCGCAGCTTTTGCGCCATCCAACACCGATTATTTTGCAACGGCATCACTCGACCACCCCTTTAAAAAAACAAAGGGTAATAATGTTTTTTTAATAACACCTACTGTTGCTGCCAATGCGGGTACACAGAATTTTACAAAGAGTTATTACAAGAAAAATAATTTCCTGTTCTTTCCTACAACAGAACAACTGGTAACCGAAGACAGTAAAAAATTTTCGCTGCTGAGTTATGATGTGAATCTGTCGCTGATATACGCCTATAAAAGATTTATTGTGAATGTAACACCGGGCTATGTATTACCGCAGAACATTATTACCGTGCCCAATAATCCATCTTTATCAGAAAGGGCTTCCAACCTTTTTTACTGCAATGCGGTTTTGATTTATAAACTGATCGATTAAAATTATTTACGGCAAACCCAGGCCCAGTACATCAATAAAAATTGCAGGGGAAATAATCTTACCCATGTTGCCCATACGGGCAGGCACCAGCCATTGCTGAAACAAAATCCATTTTGTATCATAACAATATGCGCCGGAATAAATGCAATAAGCAACACTATAATACCGTAAGCCGCCAATGTTCTTGTTTTAGGAAACAGGAACAGCAGGCCCAACACGATCTCCGCAATACCGGCGGCTACGTTTATTAAAACGGGGTTGGGTAAATAAGCGGGAATTATTTGGTAATAACCTTCGGGTTTACGAAAATGATTGATGCCTGCAGCAATGTACAGCAGCGGGATGAGTATATAGCTTATCTTTTTAAACATATCCCTGTTAAAAGAAAATCGGTTTTATCAATATACGCTAATTTAACAGGTTTGGTTGATCGTACTTCGCTTTATCTTTACAGCAAGTGATGATCAACAGCAACAGGCTATACCTTATTTTGTTTACGGCAGTTATTTATTTGTGCAGCTGTGCAGTAAGTAACAATCCGCAGCGCAAACAATTAAGAGACCTGCAAAAAGGCATTCTTAAAGATGATACCAGTTTTGTGTACCGCCTGCCTTACGAAACGGGAAAGACCCATTTGCTGGTGCAGGGTTATTTCAGCCGCTATTCGCATAAGAACAGGGCGGCGCTGGATTTTAAAATGAAAAGAGGTACTACTGTTTGCGCCGCACGTGATGGTGTGGTGGTACGTGTAAAGGAAGACGGCAACAAAGGCGGCTGGAATAAAAAATACCGGCCTTATGGCAACGTGATCGTGGTACAGCATGCAGATAGTTCAAGAGCGGGCTACTGGCATTTACAATACAACGGTGCAATGGTAAATGTGGGCGATACAGTAAAGCAGGGCCAGCCCATTGGCCTGAGTGGTAAAACGGGCTATACATTATTTCCGCACCTGCATTTTATTGTATGGCGCTTTGATGGTAAGGGACAATGGCAACAGGTGGGCACCCGGTTTGAAACGGGCAAGGGGATAAAATATTTACGGCCAATGCGGCGCTATACGAACACTATTAACGAATCAGTAAAATAATAATTGGATATACAGCAACTATACCACCAGTTCATCAATGATATCAAGCTCACCCGCTGGCAGGAGTGGGGCAGCACCATTACACAGATAGCAAGCGTGTGGTATGCACGAAAAAATAATGTACTGGTGTATCCTACCGGTATTGTAGGCGTGCTGCTGGCGGCTTATGTTTATTTTATTATTTCTGATCCACCCCTGTACGCCGATGCTTCTTTAAACATTTATTATTTTGCAATGAGCGTATATGGTTGGTATAACTGGGTAAAGAAAAAAGGCAGCGATCTGGAATATCCCATCAGCTGGTGCGATAAAACGGAACTGGGTATTGGTACCGGCTTCTTTTTGATTTCGTGGGTGGTGCTTTATTTTGCATTGCGGTTTTATACCAACAGCAATACACCTTTTCTCGATTCGCTGGTATCAGCATCAGCAGTAACCGCCATGTGGTGGATGGCTAAAAGAAAGATTGAGAACTGGCTGGCATGGATAGTGAGCAATATTGTAGCCATTCCTTTAAACTTTTATAAAGGCTTTATGTTGTTTACGCTGATGTACGTGTTGTTTTTAGCGATGGCCTGGATGGGCTATATTACCTGGAAAAAAGAAATAAAAAAATAGAACATGAGTTACTGTACAGCAATTAAGGGAATGAAGGACCACCGGCTTTCGATACACAAAGCTTACCACGATAATCATTACGGCTTTCCTATTGAAAGCGATGATGAATTATTCTGCCGGTTGATACTGGAGATCAACCAGGCGGGGCTTAGCTGGGAAACTATTTTGAATAAACAGGAAGGATTCAGAAAAGCCTATCACAACTTCAGTATAAAAAAAGTAGCGGCATATAAAGAAAAAGACATTGAACGTTTACTGAATGATGCCGGTATCATCCGCAATAAATTAAAAGTGAATGCTGCAATTGAAAATGCAAAAACGATTTTAAGGTTACAAAAAGAATTTGGGTCTTTCAAGAACTGGCTGGAACATCATCATCCAAAAACAAAAGAAGAATGGATGAAATTATTCAAGCAGACCTTTAAATTTACGGGTGGTGAAATTGTGAACGAATTTTTAATGAGCGCCGGTTATCTGCCCGGTGCACATGATGAAGATTGCCCGGTGTATAAAAAAGTGATCAAGGCAAAACCCATGTGGAAGAAAAAGGCAGCCACGGATTAAGCGAATTACACGAATTAAAACCAATGATTAAAAAGGTTGTAATTATAGGACCGGAGAGTACTGGCAAGAGTACACTGTGTGAGCTATTGGCGGCGCACTATAAAACCGTGTGGGTAAAAGAGTATGCAAGAGAGTATCTTTTAAAGAACGGTACTGATTATACATTTGAAAACTTATTAGATATAGCCCAAGGCCAGGTTGCGGCAGAAGAGTTGGCTGTAGAGAATGCAAGGGATAAAACTGCTCATCAATCTGCAATCGCCCATCTAAAATCTACAATCCCCCCGATCTTCATTGATACGGACATGTACGTAATGAAAGTATGGTGCGAATTTGTTTTTGAAAAATGCCATCACTGGATACTGAACCGGATCGTGGAGCGTAAATACGATTTGTACCTGTTGTGTAATATCGACCTGCCCTGGGTAAAGGATGAATTAAGGGAATATCCTGATCTTGTTACGAGAGAAAAATTATACCATCATTACAAAGACATTATATTGAATCAGCAAGTGCCCTGGATAGATATCAGCGGTAACTATGATGAACGATTGCAAAAAGCCATTACTGCGATCGACCGCATTATTTGATGATGGCCTGCACATCCGGGTCGCCATCTAAAAATCCCATTTGCCTTACAATGGCGCTGGCCCTGCCAGCAACATAAGCGCTGAGCGGTTTTACACTGTATTTTTTGGGATTGGGCAGGCATGCTGCAATTTGTGCGGCTTCAATTCTTGTTAGATCTTTAGCATCTTTATTAAAATACTTTTTTGCTGCGGCTTGTACACCAAAAATCCCACGCCCCATTTCGGCAATGTTTAAATAGCGCTCCAGTATAGTGCGTTTACTCCATCCCGTTTCAATAGTGAAAGTAAAGAATACTTCGGGGCCCTTGCGTATAAAGCCACCACCCTGGAAAAGGAAAATATTTTTTGCTGTTTGCTGACTGATAGTGCTGCCGCCTCTCTGTGGTTTGCCGGGATGGCGCTTGTTATATTTCATCGCCAATTTGATCGCCTTCAGATCAAAACCATCATGATCAGGAAATAACTGGTCCTCGCTTGCAATAACGGCCAGCTTTATATTAGGGCCCATATCATCATAACTAACGTAATCACGGGATAAACCATTGCCCCCTATCAAACTGCCCACTTGTGTAAGGGTAATGGGAGGGTTGAAAATATAACCACATAAAAAATAGAGAAAGAAAAAAATATAGAGCGTGAAAAAAACCTTCCAGGTAGTGCTCACCACTTTTTTAATAACCACATTCTTTCTTAGCCAGGCAAAATAAACGATGATAGCAACTGCGATGATACCCGCAAAGATCAAAAATGTGTTTTTGAAATCTTTAATGGCAATAGCGTCAGAAAAATTGGTGAAAACAAAATAGAGGAACCAACATACATGGATAATAAAAACAACCAGGAAGATTCTTTTTTACAACAGGCCAAACGGTTTTCAATGCAGGACAATTTTTTGTTGGGTTAAAATTTGCAGCTGCAATATAAAGTTTAGTTCTTGTTATTGCTCATGTTCATATACACCAGCTTGTATTTTTTTCCAATGCTCAAAGCATTATTACCGCTGGTAGCCCATAAATAACCCAATGCGCCTAATCCTGCCGATGCCAGCATTAAAGGGAGGCTGAACTTTTTCCTGTCCACCAAATACACCACACCACTGGCAACAGTCAACACCACACCGCCGCCAAATAAACTGGCACCGCTGCTTTTGCGGTCGAAGCCTCTTTTCTTTACACGACCAATGGCCGCGATCTGGTTGTAATGAAATTTATAATGATAGCTTCCGGCTGTATCAATAATGTAAGTGCCGATGGTGGTGGGCAGGTAATGAATGATGAATTCCTGCATAAAAAGCGTATCGTTTTTAATACCATTGATGTAAGCGTTGATATAAGCCCCGCTGGTGGTGGTAAAATCAAGATTGGTGCCGGCATAAATGCTGCGGATGGTTTTACCGTGTTTTTTTAAAACAACAAAATCAGCCGATTGGGAATAACAGGAAACTGTACACAAAAGCAGGAGAGGTAATAAAAACTTCATCTTTCAAAATAAAAAATGCAGTGCACCCTTCAGCATTTTAATTGTTAATTTTTTATCAATGTGTAAATAATACCGATCATAATGGCCAGGCCAAAAGCCAGGTATAAAAAACCCGATATGCGGTTGATGAGTAAAATATTCCGGTCGCTTAATTTTTTGCCCAGGCTGCCGGCTCCCAAAACCTTACCCACATCTGCCATCATATTCACCGCCAGGCAGGTTACGAAAATGAGGATGCGCTGGTTAAAATTATAATCGGTGGCCAGTGAAACGGCAATGCCTATCCAGAATGCGATCACGCCGGGATTGAGTGTGTTGATGATAAAACCGGAAGTAAAAATGGCGAGGTAATTGGTCTTTTTTTTGCCCGTCGGGGTTATTTCGTCCCCTGCAATTTCCACCGGCTCCTGTTTACGGCGGGGTTCCATCTTTTTTAAAAAGGCAAAATAAATGCCCATGCCTATTAAAAAACAGCAACCGGCAATGCCGATGGGTATCTTGAAATTCAATACGGTTTTAACGGCTTCACTAAAGCTTACACTCAGTACTACCCAGATGATATCGCTTAGCCAGACACCGGTTACAAAACTAAAACCCCCGCGCCTGCCATGATTAACGCTTTGCTTGATGATGGTAAATATTACCGGGCCTACCGAAAATATCAGCAGTAAACTAATAGCAAGCCCTTTTACAAATGCATCAATCATTAAATAAAAATAAGAAACCCAAGTTAATTATCAACACCAACGGTCATTTATCTGTTCTTTTATGCAGTTCATCGGCACAATAATATAATTGTAATTTTATAGTACTTATTTTGACAAATGGCTACGGGCAAAAAACAGCTTTTTATTTTTCATGCGCTGGGCATAATTATTTTTTTATGCCTGCCTGTATTGTTTTTAAGCAACGGGCCCGAACATAAAAGCATACTGCTGGTAGCCACCAACAGCTGGTTCTGGATATTTTCGCTGTTGTACATCAGCATCTTTTATTTAAATGCCTACATTCTTTTTCCCCGTTTATATCTCGAAAAGCAATACCTGTTGTACGCCCTGGTATTGATCCTGCTGCTGGCATTTGTATACTTCCTGGAACCATTCGATCATATCATCAGCCTTGCTCCCCCACCCAACCAGCCTCCGGTAAATGCAGCGCCTGCGCCCATGCCCGGCGGCAGGCAAAGAAACGTGGATTTTGTAAGCGTATTCCTTTTCTTTATCATCATGGGCCTGAGTTTTGTGATACCACTGGCAAAGCAATGGCAACAGGCCCAGCAACAATACCTCCTTGCACAAAAGGACAAAATAAATGCCGAACTGTATTTTTTAAAGGCGCAGATCAACCCGCATTTTTTATTTAACACATTAAACAACCTGTATTCGCTATCGCTTACCAACAGCGAAAAAACACCGGAGAGTATTATGCGCCTCTCCAACATCATGCGCTATGTAACCGACGAAGTGAACAACGATTTTGTTACGCTGGGCGACGAGATACAGTGCATCAGCGATTTTATAGAACTGCAAAAATTACGGTTGAACAGTAAGACGGCGGTTGTATTTGAAGCAGGAGCAACCGGCCGCAACATTCCCATTGCGCCGCTGATATTATTACCCTTTGTGGAGAACATTTTTAAACATGGCATCAGCAACAACGAAAGCAGCACCATAAATATCAGGATCGCAGTAAAGGAAAGAGAAATATTATTTAATTGCAGCAACAGTATTTTTAACAGCACCAAAAACAGCAGCCGCCAGGGCACGGGTATTGCCAATGTAAAAAAACGATTGGAAAATCTTTATCCCGGTAAACATTTTTTAAAGACCGAAGAGAGTGGAAATATTTTTGAGGTACATTTAATCATTAATACCTGAGCCATGAAATTGTCCTGTATTGCAATAGATGATGAACCACTGGCGCTGGAAGTGATAAAAAAGTATGCGTATAAGAATGAGCATTTATTACTGCAGCAGGTATTTGATAATGTGATAGAAGCCGAAAAATATTTGCAGCAACACAAGGTTGACCTGCTTTTTGTAGATATTGATATGCCCGACAAAACAGGCATAGAACTGATCGCTTCCCTTGCAATAAAACCACTCATCGTATTCACCACCGCACATAAAAAATTTGCATTGCAGGCATTTGACCTGGAAGCTGTGGATTATTTATTAAAACCCATTCAGCCGGAGCGCTTTGATAAGGCGGTGGAAAAAGCGATGGTGATCTTTAAAGGCATCAGTAAGGCGGCAGATAATGATTCCTTTCTTGTATACGCAGAGTATAAACTGGTGAAGATCGTTTTCAATAATATACTTTACATAGAAAGCATGCAGGATTATGTAAAGATCCACCTGCAGGATGAAAAGCCCGTAATGACCCTGCAAACATTAAAAAGGATAACCGAACAGTTACCTCCCGAAAAATTTCAGCAAGTGCACCGCAGCTATATTGTTGCGCTGGATAAAATAAGATCACTACAGCAAAAGAATATAGAGCTGGTAAATGGTGTACAGTTACCCGTAAGCAACAGCTACAGCGCTGTAATAAAAGCCTATAAAGAAAAGTTAAGAAACTGACCTTTTTCCCGTTTAATCGGTACAATATTCCCGTTCATCGGTACATTATTTCTCCCCGCCCAACCAAATTGCAAATTGAAGTATCTATGTGCTGTAAAGCTGTTGTGCTATCATATTTACAAAAGAAAAACCCACATATTTCACCCAAAAACAATTACTATGGAACGCAAAGATTTTTTAAAAAATGGTTTAACGGCATTGGGCCTTGTAGCAGTGGCCCCATTAATGAAAGCCTGTAAAAAAACAGATACTGTTGCAGACAGCGGCAGTGGCAGCAGTGGCGGTGGTACCAGCTCCTGCACAGTAATGCCTACAGAAACGGAAGGGCCTTTTCCCATAAAAAATCCATCGGGCTATGTCCGTTCCAATATTGTGGAAGACAGGACCGGCGTTCCATTTACTATTAATCTTACTGTAAAAAATACCAATGGCAGCTGTGCAGCCATTGCCGGCGCCATTGTGGATATATGGCATTGCGACAGGCAGGGCAATTATTCCGAGTATGGCGGCACCTCTATGCAGGCTACGGATTATACCGGATCGACCTATCACTTTTTAAGAGGCAGGCAGGTAACGGATGCGAATGGGCTTGTTTCATTTACTTCTATTTTCCCGGGCTGGTACAGCGGCCGTGCGCCGCATATACATGTGCATGTTTATAACGCATCGGGTGTAAGCAAGCTCATTACGCAAATCGCTTTTCCCAAAGATGTGTGTGATACGGTGTACACTACATCTTCTTATTACTCTGCCAAAGGAGTTGCTGATACGCTGAATGCCAATGATAATGTATTTGGCACACCTTCAACAGATCTTGCACAGGAGATGGCCGACTCGGTTACAGGCAGTGTTTCGGGAGGATATACACTTACAAAAGTGATCAACGCGGCTTTTTAGTTTTGTTTTATGGTATAATGATGAGAAGGCTTTAAGTTTCCACTTAAGGCCTTTTTCTTCCGCAATGTTTAATTTTATACTATGGTAAAAGGAATTATAAGGCTGGGCTTTCAAAAGATCATTGATGAGGGATCCACCTCGTTGTGGGATAAATATGTATTTGATGATACCTGGATGGAATTTAAGATGCAGGCAGCCAATTACAACCAGCAAAGCAAAGCCACCTTGTTCACCAACATACTGCATCAAAACCCGGCCACAAAGCGTATACACGCTTCCGTGAGTATGGCGGCCATCGGCTATATCCAGCAGTTGAATGAAATCATCCCGGGACTGGAAGATATGCACGGTAAAACCTTGATACCGTTTAAGAATTTTAAATTCAGCATCCTGCAGTCGGATATGGCGGATAGTAAACAGCACAAAGTAGAGCTTATTTTTATTTCTGAACCTTTAACGCTGATAGATGTTTTCAATAACAGTTATTTAATTGCCCCTGGCGACCGGCAAATGGAACTGAACGAAGGAAAAGAAGTGGAAACGATCTTGTTACCATCTGTAACCGGGCTCAGTATTCATTCATTCATCAACCCATCCTTATAATATGAAAGATACATCACAAGCCATTATATACCTGGCAGATAACCGCGGCCACCTGGAAGGCGAATGGATGCGGAGCCTGATGACCTTTAACTTTGGTAATTACAAAGCCGAAAGCCGTGAACCCTTTGGTACCCTGCAGGTATTGAACGAAGATACCCTTGCTGCCGGTAAAAGCCTGCACATGCAGCTGGAAGAAAACACTGAAGTAATGATCATTCCGCTGGTGGGTACCTTGCTTTTTACAGATGATGAGGGCACTGAAACCTATATCGAACCAGGAAAACTACAACTCATTTCTGCGCATAATCAATACCGTTATGCCATCACCAACCCTTTTGAAAAGGATGAACTGGTGAATTTTATACAGGTATGGCTCAATAAGAATGAGGGGGAGTTCAGGGCTGGATCAAGACAACTCAATATTGATCTTACAGAAAAAAACCAGCTGTATAATATTATTGCCCCTGCCGACCTGCACCAACCGGCCCATTGCTTTATTGGCCAGTACAATGGCAGGAAGAAAGGCGCTTACAGCTTGCAGAATAAAAACAACGGCGTGTATGCTTTTGTAATTGACGGCGTATTTGAAGTACAGGACCGTTTATTGCATCCCAAAGACGGACTGGCAATATGGAATGTGGATGAAATTGATTTTGAGGCTTTATCGAATGAGGCGATACTGCTATTATTTGAGGTGCCCCTGTGAATGCACTAATTCACCATTCAGGAACTTCTGCCAGTCTTCCAGCATTTTGCCTTTTAATACACGGGGAAATTTATGTTGGCCGCCTTCCTTGCCTTTTGCTTTCATAAAATCCATAAAGCGGCTTTCGGGCATTACATCCACAACCACCTGTTTCAAAGCGTGTTTGCGTTCCACTTCATAATCATCATTCAGTTCTTTCAACTTGTTGTCGATAAGCGTGGCTAATGTAAGTGCATTTACTTTATCATCGGTTGCAACAAACCAGTGGTGCGCAAAAAAGGTACCATGTGGTACACCGGCAACAGTAAATTCAGGAATAGAGATATTCAATTCTTCACTTACCATTTCAATGGCCTTGTTCATATTATCCACACTTAAGTGCTCACCCACCAGGCTTAAGAAATGTTTGGTTCTGCCGGTAATGATGATCTCGCTTCTTTCCGGGTCTACCAACCGTATAGTATCGCCGATGGCATAACGCCATGCACCGGCATTGGTACTTATTAAAATAGCATAATCCTTGTTCTCTTCTATCTCGTGTATCATGAATGTTTCCGGGTCTTCCACCATATTGCCCTCGCTGTCAAAATTGCGATCATCGAAAGGAACAAATTCAAAAAAGATATTGTTGTTCAGCGCCAGGTGCATCCCTTTGGAATCCTGCCTGTTCTGGTAAGCTAAAAAACCTTCACTGGCCAGGTAGGTTTCTATATAAGTAATAGGCTTACCCATTAGTTTTTCAAAACCTTTGCGATAGGGCTCCATTGCAACGCCGCCATGCACATAAAAAGAAAGATTGGGCCATATCTCGTGGATATTATTGAGCTTATATCTTTCAATGATCTTTTCCATGCACAACTGCAGCCATGCGGGCACACCCACAATAAAACCAATATCCCAGTTGGGGGCATTCTCCACGATCTCTTCCAGTTTTTTGCCCCAGTCTTTTTGCTTGGCAATTTTTTTGCCCGGCTTGTACAGGCCCAGGCCCTGGAACCAGAAGGGGATATTCTTTTGCTGGATACCACTCAGGTCGCCGGCATAATAAGTAGGCCCTTTTTGTAATTGTGTGCTGCCGCCCAGTATCATCCAGCCCTTGCCCACAGCGCTTTTGGGCACATGCTGGTACTTGGTTAAACTTAATAACTGTTTAAAACTGGTAACCACATTGCTCCTGATCAGTTCCTTGGTAATAGGAATGAACTTGCTGGTAGCATCGCTGGTGCCGCTGCTTAAAGCAAAGTATTTGATAACGCCGGGCCAGCAAACATCGGGTATACCGTCTTTTGCCTTGTGCCACCAGGCATCGTAAATTTTATTGTAATTGTAAGTGGGGACCAGTTGCTGAAATTTCTTCCCGGGATGACGGCTGAGTAAAATATCGTCAAAGCGGTACCGCTGGCCAAATTCTGTAAACCTTGCTTTTCTTAATAATTTTTTCAGCACTTTTAACTGCTGATGACGGGCATCTCTTACGGGCAAATTAAGTGCCCTGGCTATGGAAGCCGGTAGTTTAATTTCGAATATGGCCATCTATGCTTGCAAAGTTAAGTATACAAATATACTGAATAACCAATACAAAACCCGTGCAGGTTATACACCTAAAAATGCTGTAAATGAATGGGGGCAAGGGGTTCTGTAAATGAAATAATAACTAAGTTTGTTCCTCTAAACTAAAAAACGATATGAAAAAGATCTTGCTGGCGGTTATATTATCAACCTCGCTTTTTAAAGCCAGTGCCGACGAAGGCATGTGGCTGCCCATGTTACTGGGCGAACAGGTGTATAATGATATGGTTAAAAGGGGTTTAAAACTCACCAAAGAACAATTGTACTCCATCAACAAATCGTCTATTAAAGACGCTATTTTAATTTTTGGTGGCGGTTGCACCGGCGAAATAGTGAGCGACCAGGGCCTCATCTTCACCAATCACCATTGCGGCTATGCAGCCATTGCCAATGCCAGTACAGTGGAGCACAATTACCTGGCTGATGGTTTTTATGCTTATAATAAAGGCCAGGAAATAAAAAGTGAATTAACGGTGCAGTTCCTGGACAGGATCGTAGATGTGACCAAAGATGTGGAAGACGGCGTAAAAGGATTGAGCTGGGATGACAGGGTAAAAAAACTGCAGGATGTATATAAAACTATTACCGATAAAGTGCTGGATAAAGAGAATGGCTTAAGTGGGAGGATCTACAGCATGTTCAAGGGCAACCAGTACATTATGTATGTGTATAAAACTTACCGCGATATCAGGCTGGTGGGAGCGCCTCCTGAAAGCGTGGGTAAATTTGGCGGCGACACCGATAACTGGGAGTGGCCACGTCATACCGGCGATTTCAGCATTTTTCGTGTGTATGCTACCAAAGATGGCAAACCCGCTGATTACAGCCAGGACAATGTGCCTTTAAAACCTAAACACTTTTTACCGGTAAGCATCAAGGGTATTAAAGATGGAGATTATGCAATGATCTATGGCTATCCAGGCGGTACCAACCGTTATGAGACCAGCTACGGCATCAAATTAAAAAATGAAATAGAAAACCCTTCATTGGTAAACCTGCGTGACATGCGTTTGAAATACATGCACGAACAGATGATCAAAAGCCCGGCTGTAAAATTAAAACTGGCCAATAACTACGCTACTGTTGCCAACTACTGGAAATTTTTTGACGGCGAAACAAAGCAGCTGATAAAATTTCATACACAGGAACAGAAAGCTGCATACGAACAGCAGTTTGAAGCATGGGCAAAAGGCAAACCGGAGTATGAAAACATAATGGCTGACTACGCAAAGAATTACGCTACCTGGACGCCGTACAGCAAAATGCGCCAATATATCAACGAAGGAGTGACCGGCTCACCACTGATCGCATTTGCTACATCATTAAGAGCGCTGGATGATAAACTCCAAAAGACCAACACACCGGCAGCCGAATTGAAGAAAGCAATAGAAGCAGCCAGCGCGGGCCGCAAAGCATTTTTAGAAAGTGAAGACCTGCCGAGTGATGAAAAGATACTGGCAGCTGTGGCCATGATGTATTATAACGATATTGATAAGAACCAGCACCCTATTGGATATTACGAAAGCATGAAGGGTTCATTCGGCAGCCTTAAAGAAGAAGCGACGTTTAAAAGCTGGGCCAAAAATGTATTTGAAAAAACCATGTTACTGGACGACGCCAAATGGAATGCTTTTACTGCAACACCTACAGCGGCCGACCTGGAAGCAGACCCTGCATTTGGTTTTGCCAATGCATTCGTAGGTAACTATCTTTCCAAGTACGCATCCTTATACGCAGCCTTTGTAAATAAGAACAATGAACTGGGCCGGGCTTATATGAAAGGCATTATGGAAATGAAACCTGCGGAAGTTAAAAAAATGTATCCCGATGCCAACTTCAGCATGCGGGTAAGCTTTGGTAATGTAAAAAGTTATAACCCACGGGATGCCGTACACTATGATTATGTATGTACATCAAAAGGTATATTGGAAAAATATGTACCGGGAGATTATGAATTTGACCTGCCTACCAAACAGATAGAGCTGTTGAAGAAAAGGGATTTCGGTCAATATATAGATAAGGCAAAGAACGACCTGGTGGTAACTTTTATCACCACCAACGATATCACGGGTGGTAACTCCGGCTCGCCGGTAATTGATGCCAACGGCAACCTGATCGGTCTTGCATTTGACGGCAACTACGAAGCATTGAGCCATAAAATTGCTTTTGATAAAGATCTGAACCGTACGATCTGTGTAGATGTACGGTATGTATTATGGTGTATTGATAAGTTAGGCGGCGCCACCAATATCATCAACGAATTAAAGCTGGCACGATAAACAGTTCAGCAGCATTTATTTATAACCGGCGTACATAATACGCCGGTTTTTTATTGTAAAACAATAGTCACCGGCACTCGCAAAAAAAGAAAACACCAACTTTTTAGTTTAAATTTGTTCAAAGCGTTACCAAACTTTCTACTAATGAACCTTATCAAATTACGTAAAGGGATCATCCGCATCTCTTTGCCCTTCTTTTTTTTGTTTACCACCACCGGCAGCTTCGCCCAGCAGAAAGAACAGGTACTGCACAACCTCAATACATTATTGGTAAATACGGTGATGGAAGACCTCTTCAGCCCGCCTGTTGCAAGCCGTATCTATGTATATCCCAATATCGCTTTTTATGAATGTATCCGGCTCGATGATCCATCGCTGCCTGACCTGGCTGGAAAACTGAATGGCCTTAAACCCATACCCGTTGCAGCAAAAGGAGTAGCCGTTGATAATTTTATTGCAGCCAGTATATCTTTCTCTTACGTAGCGCAGGCGCTGGTAGGCTCAGAATATAAAATAGAAAACTGGAGGAAGTCATTTATTGATTCTGTGATGAAAGGCCCAGATACCGTATTGGTAAAAAACTCTATTCAACAGGGGCATATTGTGGGCGATAGCATTGTTGCCTGGACAAAAAGAGATAATTATCTTAAATCGAGGGGCATGATGCGCTACGTGATTGGCCATAAGCCCGGCGACTGGCAACCCACACCACTGGATTACGCACAGGGGCTTGAACCACACTGGAACACCATCCGGCCATTGACCTTAAAAACTGCTGCACAATTTTCGCCTAAAGAAAAACTGGTGTTCAGCATGGATAAGAAATCGGTTTTTTATAAAACCATGATGGACGAATATAACATTGGTAAAAATTTAGACAGTGCACAAAAGGCAACTGCCCTTTACTGGGACGATAATCCCAATGTATCCAAGAACATTGGTCACCTTAATTTTTTCATACACAAAATATCGCCGGGCGGCCACTGGGTGCTGATAGCACAACAGGCCTGCCAGCAAAAAAATATACCACTTACCAAAACAGCACAGGTATATGCGTTTACAGCCATTGGCATCTTTGATGCTTTTATCAGTTGCTGGGACGAGAAATACCGTACCAACCTAATACGCCCCATAACGATCATTAACCGTGTGGTGGACCGTGACTGGACCCCTTTTATACAAACGCCGCCGTTTCCGGAATCTACCAGCGGGCATTCCGTGGTATCTAATGCCGCATCAGAAATACTGACTTCATTGCTGGGAGATAATTTCAGTTTTACCGACCGCATTGAAATTCCTTTTGGCCAGGGTACAAGAAACTTCAATTCGTTTTACGAAGCATCCCTGCAATCGTCCACCAGTCGTGTGTATGGCGGTATACACTATCCCGAAACTGCCCGTATAAGTGTACAACATGGAAGAACTATTGGCAAATACATCATCAACCTGCTTTATCCACAGGCCGCAATTAAATAACCATTATGCTAACAAACCGCTGCTTTTATTTTTTACTATGCTTACAGTTGCTTACCCTTACTGCAGCTGCGCAGGAAAAAAAGTTCACGCTTTTACCCTCTTCACAAACCGGTGTTAACTTCCGCAACGATATTATTGAAGACCCCACCATGTTCATGTATATGTACGAGAACCTGTATGTGGGCGGCGGTGTAAGTGTGGGTGATATTAACAATGATGGCCTGCAGGATATTTATTTTTCTTCCACCAGGGGCCGCAATAAATTATACCTGAACCTGGGCAACTTTAAATTCCGTGATATCACCGCCTCGGCAGGCGTGGATGGTGGCGATGGCATTAAGACCGGTGTGAATATGGTGGACGTTAATAATGATGGACTACTCGATATTTTTGTTTGCAAATCGGGCTTTAAAGATCCCAAGCTGCGCAAAAAAATGCTGTACATCAACAATGGTAACCTCACTTTTACCAATAAAGCAGCAGAATACGGATTGGATGATGCCAGCTTTACTATACAGGCTTATTTTTTCGATTACGATAATGATGGAGATAAAGATGTTTTTTTTATCGATCACATGGACGACTTCAGTAAATCAATGACCATTCCTGCAAGAATGGAAAACGGCAAGCTGGTGTATATAGAAGATACCACCACTGTATATGTGAGCGACAGGCTGTACGAGAACAGGGGAGGCAAATTTGTGGATGTTACTAAAAAAGCCGGCTTGATCACGCATGCGTTTGGTTTAAGCGCTTCCATATTTGATTATAACGGTGACGGATGGCCGGATATATATGTTGCCAACGATTTTAATAAACCTGATTACTGTTTCATCAATAATAAGAACGGCACTTTTACCGAACGGCTCCGGGAGTATATCAACCATACCAGTTTTTCGGCCATGGGTTCCGAGATCAGCGATATCAATAACGATGGCATGGAAGATATATATGTAGTGGATATGGCAGTGGAAGATCCTAAAAGGCAAAAGCAGTTATTTGCATTGAACCAGAACTATGATAAGTTCAACCTGATGCTGCAGTTCAATTTATATTATCAATACCCACGTAACAGTTTGCAGCTGCGCAACAGCGACGGCACATTCAGCGAAATTGCCAATTACTCCGGCGTAGCCGAAACAGAATGGAGCTGGACCCCCTTGATAGCCGACCTGGATAATGATGGCTGGAAAGATATTTATGTAACCAATGGTATCAAACGGGATATTACCGACTGGGATTACAAAGTTTTTATTCTCGATTCCATTATCAATACCATGAACCGCGGCCAGAATGTGAACCTGGATCAATGGCTGCAAAGTATTCCTTCGGTAAAGATCAAAAATTACCTGTACCATAATAACGGCACATTAAAATTTGATAAGTATACCGATGTATGGATGGATGAACCGCCATCCCTTTCCAGTGGTGCCGCTTACGCAGACCTGGATAATGATGGCGACCTGGACCTGATCGTAAACAATGTGGATGATGAAGCATTTGTATTTAAAAATAACAGCAGGGAAAGCAGCCCCGCTACATCCAATTACCTGCGGCTCCGTTTTTTAAAAACACCTACTTCCAAAGAAGAAGTATATGGCGTAACTGTAAAACTGGTGGATGAAAATGGAAAACTGCAGTTGCTGCATTACAGCCCGCAGCGTGGCTTTTTATCAACCTCCGAACACTTTTTACACTTTGGCGTAGGAGCAGCAACAGTGATACCAAAAGTGGAGATCACTTTTCCGTCGCTTAAAAAAGTAATACTGGAAAATGTAAACAGCAACCAGGTGCTTACCATTGCAGAGTCGGACGCCAAAGCGCAACCGGAAACAGCTGCAGAAAAAAAGCCCACCATTTTCAACGACATAACGGTACAGGGTAAACTAAAATATACACAGGTAGAGAATGACTATATAGACTTTAAAAGAGAACCATTGATACCATACAGGTGCAGCCGTAAAGGGCCTTATTACGCTACTGCTGATGTAAATGGAGATGGCAGGGCGGATATCTATATTGGCGGCTCTGCAGGCACCGAAGGCAAACTGATGTTACAAAACGCTGATGGTTCTTTTACAGAAAAAAGACAGGCTGCCTTTACTGCCGATAAAGCCTGTGAGGATATGAATGCTCTGTTCTTTGATGCAGATGGCGATAAAGACCTGGACCTGTACGTAGTAAGCGGTGGTGCAGAGTTTGATGCCGGCAGTAATTTATACCAGGACAGGTTATACATCAACGATGGCAAAGGTAATTTTACAAAAGCCACCAAAGCATTGCCCGCAGAGGGTTTTAATGGATCAAGTGTAACAGCGCTGGATTATGATAATGATGGAGATCTTGACCTGTTTGTAGGCGGACATGTATTACCCGGAAAATTTCCGCAGGCAGAAAACAGTATGCTGTTGCAGAATAACAAAGGCATATTTACTGATGTAACCAAAACCGTGGCGCCAGCATTAAGCAAGGCTGGCATTATAAACTGTGCTGTATGGAGCGATATAGATGGCGATGGAAAAAACGAACTGACCGTTACAGGAGAGTGGATGGCGCCCACCTCTTTTAAACTGCAGGAGGGCGTATTTAAAAAGATGCAGCAGACCGTAAGTTTTGTTTCGCCGGCAACACAAAAAGACAGCACCATAAGCATGGATGAATTTACCGGCTGGTGGTATTGTATAAAAACAGAAGATATAGACGGCGATGGCGACCTGGATATTGTAATTGGCAACAGGGGCACCAACTGTTCAATAAAAGGCAATTACTATAATCCCTGCACAGTGTATGGAAAAGATTTTGACGGCAACGGAAGTTATGATGCTGTACTGGGTTATTATATACAGGGCAAGTGCTACCCGCTGTTCAGCCGCGATCAACTGATAGACCAGATGCCATCCATGCGGAAAAAATTCATCCGCTACAAAGATTACTCCGGCACCACGCTGGATAAACTTTTTACCGAAGAACAAAAGAAAGGAATGGATATATACAAGACCAACTTTTTTGAATCTGGTGTGCTGATCAATGAAGGCAATGGCGCATTCCGATTTATGCCTTTCCCTGAAAAAGCACAGTTCGCCAACATCAATGATGTAATTATAGAAGACTTTGATAAAGATGGCATAAAAGATATACTGGTATGTGGCAACAGCAACGATGCAGCCGTAATGGTGGGCAATATTGATGCATCATCTATCTTATTATTAAAAGGTAATGGTAAAGGATCGTTTACCGAAGTGCTGCATACAACAGACGGATTAAAAGTAAGAGGCGAAAGCCGTAAAATGGTTTACCTGAAAGACAATAAACTTTTGGTGGTGTTGAAGAACAGTGCAGCAGCACAGGTGTTCTCAGTTAACTAGAACAATTGTATCAATAGTATTAAAATAAAGAGGCCCGCAAACATTGCGGGCCTCTTTTAAAATATGATGATAGCTTACGCAGCAAATGCGCCGGCCATGCCTAAAATAGATGCTATCAGTAAAACACATTTCCAGCAATTTGTCCTGTTCATGTTATTATGATTTAATGATACAAAGTTACTGTTATTATACTTAAGGTGTCGTTAAAGCTTCAGCTTGATACCACCATTTACCACAAAGCCTTCCATATGGTTCCAGATATCATCAAATGTAGGATTGGTATGTGGTGGATTTACAACCGTTTTGTATTTGCTCTGCCGCTGATCGGTAAAGTTCTCAAAATTAACAAACAGCGAAACTTTACCAAAGGTCTTTTGCGCCATAAAACCCATCTCTATATAGGAAGGTGTGCGGCTGCCATTGTACAGGTATTGTGCACCGGTAAAATAACTTTCCAGCCCCAGTTTAAAATTATCTTCCTTTTCATACATCAAAGTAAGATTGAGTTTGCCCTTGGGCAATAGAGGTAAAAAAGAATTACTGCTTAAATACGTTGCCCTTGCATCGGTATAAGTATAACCGGCAAATAATTTCAGGTCTTTTTTAAAGATGAGTTTTACATTGGTCTCAAAACCTTTGCTGATAACAGCTTTACCTGCATTGCTGAAAAAGCGGTTGCCCAGGTTATCTGTTTGCAATATCAATGGCTTACTGATGCTGGTATAAAAAAACATTTGATTGATGCTGAACACCAGGTCGCTGCCTATATTGGTTTTATAATTCACATCGGCCGTACCGCCCACACTTTGCTCGGCTTTTACATTATTCAGCGCTAACACATTTTGATATTGCAAACTCTCAGTTTGTTCAGTAAAAATGGTAGGTATCTTATAACCTAATCCTGCACCTACCCTCGAACTTATTTTGTTGTTGATCTCTAAAAAGTACGGATGCCCTGGGCAATACAAAAGTTTGGTTTTTGTTGTAATTGATATTTTTGTATTGCACATTATCAATACGTACACCGCTCTCTATCTTGATAGCATCCGTAACATCCCAGGTATCCTGCAAATAAACACCGGCAGTAAAAGATTGTGCATTGAGGCTGCTGCTGTTCTCCTGTTTAAATTTATCAAAAACAATATTGATACCACCAATGATAAAATGTTTTTGCCTGTTGGCGCTTAAAGAAAGATCAGTAAAACTATTGGTGCTGGTACCGGAAAAATTATAGTTTGGAATAGTAATATGACGGTCGAAAATAGCGAGGCTCTGCTTGAGTTTTAAACTCATTGCAGTACCCCACTTTTTATCCAGCTCCAGCGTACTTGTATTCCGGGTGGTTTTATTTTCTTCAAAATAAACATGGTTGGCATTGGCGCCGCTTTTTATCACCACCATATCGCCGCCGGTATTGGTACCACGGGTAAAACTGTTGCCCAGCTTAATGCTGGTGGATGCATTGGGATAATAAAACAATACCGGTGCAATGGTAAAGTTGTTGCTCTTAGGTATTTCCGAAAACTCATCCTTATCCACGTCGTAAGCTTTTTGAAAATTAAGCGAACCTAAAATAGTATAACCCAGTTTGTTTTTCTTTTGAGAAAAGTAAGCGCCCAGGTTGGTTTGCCCGATATGCGATTGATTAAAGATCATATCACCCTCAAATTTTTCCTGCGGCAGTTTGCTGATGAAATTCACCACGCCGGCAATAGCCCCTCCACCATACAAGGTAGAAGCCGGGCCCTTGATCACTTCAACCTGTTTCAGATCGAGCGGCGGAATTTCGAGTACGCTTAAGCCGCTGGCAAAATTGCCGAAGTTGGGATAACCATCTTTTAATAATTGGGTGTACCGGCCATCGAGCCCCTGCACACGGATGCTGGCATTGCCGCTGGTGGCCGATGTTTGCTGTACCTGCATGCCCGTGCTTTCGTGCAGCAGCATTGATACATTGGCCGGCCGCATATTATTCTTCTCGTCGAGTTCTTCGCCATCAATGGTTTCCACCCTGGTGGGAGTGTTTTTAATGGTGCGGCTGGTCCGGGTGCTTTGTATCACTACTTCTTCCAGGTCGTCTTCCAAAACCTTCAGCAATATTACTATGGGCGAGGTATCGCTTAATGGAAAATTGAAGTGGACTTGTTTGGTCTCGTATCCCACACGGCTGATGACGATGGTTTGTTTACCGCCCGGGATATTTTTTAATACAGCATAGCCATTGCTGTCACTAACAGTGGCCACCTGTTTGCTTTTTAAAAGAATGGTAGCGCTGGTAACCGGCGCATTGCTGCCGGCTTCTTTAATAATTGTGCTGAATGTATGTTGTGCCTGGGCAGCCGTAATAATTGTACAGGCTCCCAGCAATAAGAATATCTTTTGCATTGATGCGATTGAGTTGGTAAGGAAAATAAAATAGCTATGGGCTGCTAATGCCCGTTTTATTAACCTAGCCGGGGCGGTTGCCAGATAGTACCATTGTAAGAAGAGGCAAAAGAAGGATCGGGATTAAAATAGGGTTGTTTTTGAAAGAGAACTTTACAGGTTGTTGCTTTAAAGGGCCATACCGGCGCCAGTACCTGGCCGCAGCAGGCGCAGCTGCACAAAGGGCTGCAGGCTTCTTCCTCGTGATGGTGCTGCTGGTGTGCGGAACCGGCAGTAAGGGTGGTTTGCCGGGCCTCACTGCATTCGCTCCTGTCCATACAGGGCAGGGCAGGCAGCAATAACAGGTAAAAGGAAAAGAGGAGGGCGGCCAGTTTCATGTAGCAAAAATAGAGGTTTACGGGTAGTATCAGGTCGATAATGGGGCTTAAAAGCCCGAAAAGGGGCCATTTAACAAACTATTTCCACATTCCGGCAATATTTATGCAATATTTTTTCCACGACCCCCGTTACATACAAGACAATATTTTATACTATGAACAAACCTAACAATGACCCCATGAACAGTAATCCATTGCTGCAGGCATTTAAGAACATTATTGGCAAACTGCGCCAGAACCCCGATGTTTATCCTATCCGTTACTACAAAAAAGGCAAGCAATTCAGGCGTAAATGGCAAACGCCCCTTGTAAAATAACGATAAGCTTTCGGAAATTACCGGACCCTGTAAATCAGCAAAACCACTCTTGACAGGAGTTATATTGAATGGTAACTTTAAGTTCTAAATCCGATAAAAATGAAACAACCAATCCAATCATCTCAAACCACTGCATTCGCTGCAATTGTAAAGTCGTTAACTGTTATGATCAACAGTTTCTTCCAGTCAAGCTCAAACAGGGACTTTAAGAGGTTGAAGAATTTTATTGCTTCTTAACAGCATTACTATTTACAACCCGGCTCAACTGATCCGATCCTTTGGATAGAGATCCTCTTGTTTTTGCGATCCTCGTGGTTATCACCATAACCATGCACACTGAATACTGCTTGTTCTGAATAAATGCTGCTGACCTGTAGCAACAAAGCGGTATAACCCTTCCATAATCTTCACGGCAATTAAAGTGTACTAGCGGCAAGTATAGTACCGGCTAAAATTTTGCAATGCCCAATATTGTCAAAGCAATAATGGCTGCAATAAACATTACTGCGAGTATCAGGCCACTGTTTTTTCTCCATTGACTTTTGGTAAAAAAGTCGATGATGCATATTACAATAAACAGTTTTGTACAAAGTACCAGGGCTGCCAGGTAAAAAAAGAAAAATTCAGGAGTAATTGCAATGAAAAGGCATATAAAGAAAAAGGCAATTATGCTATGATTTTTTATTGCTGTCCTCATAAGGTCTAGAGCTTATTTTGATCTTGATATTTACCCCGGCTTATGGCATAGAGAAAAACCCATAGTGTTTGTAATTGTATGTTGTTTTGTCCCAATCTGCGCTAGCGATCCAGACTGCCTTATAGCTAATAAGATCCCTTATTGTATCAACCTTGCAGGAAGAGACAGGTGCGGTAATAGAAACCTGTACAGGAGCTTGCATTAATACATAATTATTGAATTCAACTTCCTGTGGTGAAACGAGTGAAGGATCACAAGCGGAGTGATTATCTGTAATACTATTTTCTATAGGTGAGATCTTTTTGCAGCTAACAATGATCAATACTATAATTGATACGAATACTGGTAGCTTTAACAGCGTGCTCATCATTTTAATTTTACAGGCGTTAATTATTATTATCTCCGTAAAGGAAATAATCAAAACAGGCAATTCAAAATATATACCTGAAACAAAGTTTCATTTTATGATGTATTTGTTTCACACTGCATAGTAAATTCACTGTAAAGCAATTTCAAATAAACTTTATGCAATGCAACCAATAATTGGATTATCTAATCTTACTGGTTTACGTATAACCCTGACCGTATGCCAAACGATCAATTGCTTATTGGAGAAAATATCCGCAAATGGAGGGAATTAAGGGGATATAAACAGGTAACTTTTGCGGCATTGGTGGGCATATCCAAAGCCACCCTCAGTAGGATAGAAAATAATAAACAGACTGTAAGCATACCCCGCCTGCAGAAAATAGCCATCTGCCTTAAAATTAATGCTACACAGCTCTTTAAAGATCCCGGGGAGTTGATATCGGGTCAATGAAGCTGGGTTGAACTCTTAAATAAGCATCGCTGTCACCGGTTGTTTTCGTTTTCCTTTTTGATAAATCTTTCAAACAGGTTTCTTAATGCAGATTCATCGGCTCTTGTTGCATCTTTCATTTCAAAACGGGCAATAAAAAAATCTTCTTTGATTCCGGGAGGCACCAACTCTTTATCATGCTTTATAAAGAGCATTATCTTTGATAATTTAGAATCCTGTACGCTATCCAGTTTTCTTGAAAATGAAAATGTAACATCCTTTAAGGATATATCGTACTGAAAATATGCTGAATCATAAAAATGGTGATCAAATACATAACGGTAAGTGACGAATGGAGTATCAGCAATTTTGATCAATGAGTTAATTTTGAATCCTGCAAGCATATCTTTATCGCCCTTTCCCCCATCATATGCTCTACTGTATATTATAGAATCTCCGGGTATTTTTTTAAGTAACGAGTCTCCAATATTTTTGAGTAAGTAACCTTTTCTCGTACTTTCCTCACAAATAAAAAACTCATAGCCCAAAGAGTCTGTGTGGCTTCCATCCGAGAACCAGTTAAGTGTGTGATAAGGCAATTCATAAACAACATATTCTTTATAATAGTTGATGTAAATATCTATATCTAAAGAATAAGTTTTTCCATTATAGATCTCCTCCGGATTTATAATGCTTACCTTAACCCTCCTGATATGGTTTCTGGAATTATTTCTATCTGTAGTACAGGACACTATACAATTTAAAAGAACTATTACGCATGAAAAGTAAAACAAAAAACTGTGCAGCTTCATTTTTTGATGCGTAATGTGTATTCAAAAAATGGAAGTGCAAAATTTTTTAAAGAGACTTTATTTCATTTTATGGTGCTTTTATTCCATTCAGCATAGTAAATTCACTGTAATAAAAAGGGGCGGATAATTTTTATCCACCCCATCAATAATATCAGAAATTATACAACCTAACTAAACAAATACTCCACATCCGCCTTAGTAAGCGCCTTCACAAAGCTGGCATCATCAGCGATCAGTTCGCTGGCGAGTTTGCGCTTGCGCTCCTGTAGTTGTAATATTTTATCCTCGATGGTATCGATACAGATCATGCGATAGGCAAAAATATTTTTCGTTTGCCCGATACGGTGGGTACGGTCAATGGCCTGTTGCTCCACGGCGGGGTTCCACCAGGGATCCACAATGTATACATAATCGGCTGCAGTTAAGTTCAAACCCACACCACCCGCTTTCAGCGAGATGAGGAATACGCGGCACTCATCGTTGTTCTGGAAATTCTGGATCGCTTTTTCCCTGTCGGTGGCAGAAGTGCTGCCATCAAAATATTCAAAAGGAATTTCCTGTTCTTTCAGCTTTTGTTTTATCAATGCCAGCATACCCAGGAACTGCGAGAAAATGAGCGCCTTGTGCTCACCGATATTTTCCGTGATCTCACGGGCCAGTTCATCCAGCTTGATAGAATGATTCGGATATTTATCTTCTTCGTTCAAAATAGCCGGGCTGTCGCATATCTGGCGCAGTTTCATCAGCCCCTGCAGGATGGTGAGTTGTGATTTGCTGATGCCCTGTTGATCGATCTCACCCAATATCTTGCTGCGATAGGTATCGCGGTAGGCTTCGTAAATATCCCGCTGTTCTTTTTCCATTTCACAAAATAGAATGGTCTCTATCTTATCGGGCAGGTCTTTGGCCACCTGTTCTTTAGTACGACGTAAGATGAAGGGATATAATAATTTGCGGAGATGATCTTTCTGATCCTGTTCACCGAATTTATCGATAGGTGTTGCAAATTCATTCCGGAAGAATTCCATGCTGCCCAACAGGCCTGGATTGAGGAAATTCATCTGTGCAAAAATATCAAACGTATTATTCTGCAACGGGGTACCGCTCATGCATAGACGATTTTTTGCATTCAGCAAACAGGCCGCCTTGGTAACTTTTGATGAAGGGTTTTTAATAGCCTGGCTTTCATCCAGTATAACGTAGTCGAAATTGGTTTTTAATAACAATTGTATATCACTCCTTAAAGTTCCGTAAGTGGTGATGATGATGTTGAAATTTTGTAATTCTTCCGCACTGCGGCTGCGCATGCTGCCATGATGTATATGCCAGGTGAGTGTTGGGGTGAATTTATCCACCTCGTTCTTCCAGTTATAAATAAGCGTGGTGGGGCAGATAACAATGGCTTTTAGGCTGCCTGTAGATTCTTTGTAATGATGCAGCATGGTAAGGGCCTGGATGGTTTTACCGAGACCCATATCATCGGCCAGTATGCCGCCCCAGCTTACATCGTTCAGGTAACTGAGCCACTGAAAGCCCGATGTTTGATAAGGCCGCAGGATAGGCTGCAGGTGTGCCGGTGCCGGGATCTCAGGAATATTCTTGAATTCGCGGAGGCGTTCAAATTTTTCATCCAGTTCAAAACTCAATTCACTTTCATCCCTGTTCTCGTACAGCTCATCTATCACACTCATGTGGTATTTGGATAAGCGCAGGCGGTTGCTGCGATCATCACCAACCTTGAACAGCAACGAATAACGGCGCAGCCACTCGTCGGGCAAGATACCCAGGGTGCCATCGCCCAATTGTACAAAAGACTGCTTATTCACCAATGCTTTCTTAATATCGTCTATGCCTACCCGTTGCTCACCAAATTCAATTTCCACTTTGGCATCAAACCAGTCCAGCCCGCTGCTTACATGAATATGGGTGCTGGGCCTTGCGGTGTTGAACCTGAAATTCTTCAACGCTTCAAAACCATATACCGGCACTTTCATTTCCTTCATGGCATCCACAAATAAAAAGAACCAGTTGTTGCGCAACACATCCACACCTTTCAGCACCAGGCTGTTGCTTTCGCTGGGCCGCATGAATTGTGAGTGCAGCGCTTCCAGTTTTTTTATGAATGCTTCCTCCGCTTCTTTATTGCGGTGTACGATCAGTATCTTATCACCATCAGGTATAGTGATGGTTTCTTTATCGGTCGTCTTGGTTTCAAAACCCTGGTAGGTAAATATGGGTTGAAACACGAGGTAATCGCCCTTTTCCTGCAACTGCAGTTTTACTTCGGGTTCGCCGCTCTTTACCTCTCTTACCAGGTTTTTATCAAACTCCACATGGTATTCCCTTGTAAGCGGCATGATCACCTTCTGCATTTTTTCGCTCCAGTTCTCTTTACTTAACTGTATGTTGCCTTCTTTTACAAATTTCTCTGCCTGCATCACATCTTCGGGCTTTTGCCAGAGATATAAAGTGTTGTCGTATAAAAATACAAGACTGCTGCTGCATTCATTTTCTGAAAGCGGTACCGACTGTCCGGGCGTTTTTACTGTACAGGCAATTTCGAAATGATCGCCTTTGGAAAGCACTTTAAATACCGGTGTAATGAACTGGTCACTTATTTCCAGCTCTTTTAAATTTTCAGTTTTAAAAGGCTTTTTTTCCGGGAGGTAAAAAATAAAATTATTGGCGGCCTGCTCTTCAAACAGCTTTCTTAATTTGGGTTGAAGATATTCGGCGATCAGGCTCCTTGTTTCTTCCGGTAATTCGTCGCCCTCATTCTGAATGATGTTCTCCCATATACCGCTGAAAGGAGAATTGCGGTCTAAGTATTTATTGATCTCCGTGGCCTGTAGTTTACGTACCTGCTGCAGCAGTTGTTTATCATCTTCGCTGAACAGTTCGGCATTTACAAATTTTGCAAGATCCAGTTTTTCCACCTTGCCGGTGTATTTTTTATTATCATCATCTGCGTCGCCCTGTATGGCTTCCACCAAAAAATACGGATAACTGCTGGCATTAAAATTAAAAACAACACCCAGCTTCTTTTCTGGTTGTGTTTGTACTATTGTTTCTTTTTCGGGTACTTCTACCGGGCTTGCGATCACTTCCACAGGTTTGGGTACACTTACACTTGCTGCCGGTGCGGCCACCCGTTTAATAGAAGTGTCCAGCACTTTTAAAAATGGCTTGCCGTCTTTATAAGTAAATTCAAATTTGCCGGTAAGATCATCATCCAAACTGTAGCCGTATATCTGTAATAATTTATTCTTTTCTTTATCCCAGTTGCGGATGGTATCGAAATAATAAGGACCATAAGCGTTCAGCAATTGCAGAAACAGCATAGTCTTATGTTCGCAAAGCGGGTGTTCGGCCTCATCGCATTTACACGAAGTATCAAAATTGCGTTCATCATTTTTCTGTATCACTAACGGGAAGGTTTGCCCGTCGTATTCCAGCTCGGCTTCCACCCTTTCGTCACCGGCTTTTAAAATGGTGGCTTTAGTGGTGCGTAAAATATCTTCTGCCTGTTCGTAAATACCCGGCGATGAAAATAATTTGATCATCTTCAGATCGATATGCTTCATTTTGGCAACAGTATGCCGCTGGTTATAACGAATAGCAGCATTGCCCAGCATGTTCTTATCGATCATTTCCTGCAGGCGCAATAAAGCGGCCGCTTCGTGGCGGCAGATATCGCCCAGGTTATACGGACAGCCGCAACGGATAGAGATGCTTTTTGCGTCGGCGTATTTTTGAATATATACTTTGTAAAAGGTACTGTAGCTGTCGTCTTTAACGCGGAATACAACACTGCCCATCAGCTGATCGTGTTCCACCAACTCCACAAAACCCATTGCCTGGATCTTCTTTCCACGACGGATCACTTCATCAGAACCATTGTTGTATACGTATTTGATAAGGTGGGATAATGCCATGTACGATTTTGGATTGCCGATTTTGGATTCCAGATATAAGCAGGGATGTAGATTTTTACCACCAACCAGTCTGAAAAGGGCAATTTGCAAAAGTAACGGAAAATAACCGAGCTTTTGGCTTAAAAAGCAAAGTTTATTGGAAAATAGATGTTAAAATATAAACAAAGGCAGCTATTTATCAGGTTGTGACCAGTTTGCCGTCTTTGTATATTACCAATACGTCTGCCACATCGGGTGTTAAACAAAAGTTGATGTCTTCAATCAATCCAAAACGTTCTACCAGGCGGTGGTAATGTGTAAGATTGGGTGCAAAACCTGCCAGGTCGTTTTTATTATTTTCGTACAGTAATTCTGCTGTGAAAGAACTGTCGCAGTGAATGGTAAAGTGTTCTTTTATTTTACTGATCACCGCACCGGCGAATAAAGTGTCTTCAATATTATAACGGTCCTTCCAGCCGGCACAGCCCAGCACTACATTTTTATTTTGTGCTACCAGGTATTTACAAACTGATGAAAGATTAGGAAAAGAACCACTGATGATGGTATCGGCATTATTATCCAGCGCCATCTGCAGCAGCTTGGTGCCGTTGGTGGTGGTAAGTACTAAAGTTTTTCCTTCAATGAATTCCCTGCTGTATTCCAATGGAGAATTACCATGTTGTAAACCTTCTGCTATCTGGCCATCTCTTTCGCCTGCTGCAATGGCATCTATCTGTTTGCTGATATCAATTGCTTTTGCAACGGTATCAACCGGGATGATACATTTGGCGCCATTCTTTAAAACAGATGCAATGGTGGAAGTAGCCCTGAATACATCTATGATCACCACCACGGCATTTTTAAGATCGTATAAATGCAGCATAGCAGGAGAGAGACAGGTATATAAAGTAGGTTTTGTTTGTTCCATCGGTGTTTTAATTAATAATGAAATAGTGAATAATTAATAATGTCTTAAGTCAGCAGGTTTTTTCTGTATCTGAAACTCTCTTCGGCCTGAAGGAATTATTCATTATTAATTAATGCATTATTCATTGTTACAGTATTGCTTTCCACTTTTCAGTTTGTGCGTATTCTTTTATTACTTCATTTCTTTTCAACAGCATTTTTTCGATGTAGCGCTTTAAATAAACTGCATTGAAAAAACTACCGAGTTTTCCATACGGACTTTCAAATTCTATTACATCAATCATGATCGTGCCGTTCTCTATCGGTTTAAAATGATGCTCGTGTTTAAAACTTTTAAAATCCCCCTGCTGCATTTCATCAGTAAAGCTATCCGGTATCTTCATGGCAGTTATTTTGGAAGTGAACATCCTTTTTTTAAAAAGATGTTTGGCCCGCCATGTTACCGATTCCCCCATATTGATAAGACCCGTGGTTACACCGGCTACCGCTTCTTCCTGTGTATGTGCAGTAGAAATTTTATGCAGGCTGATGCTGCGGCTTAAATTAAATACCCTTTCTACCGGCGCAGCTATAAATGTAGTTAAATGGATCTTGCTCATAATGGATAATTGATCAATGAATAATTAATAATGCCCTGCAACAGCAATATCTTTTAGAAATAAAACGTGTTGCGATCCGAAAAAATTATTCACTATTAATTAATTCATTATTCACTATACAAAGGGTATTTTTACCACTTTGGCTTTCAATAAAGTATTCCTTATACTGATGAAGATCTCGCTGTCGATAGCTGCATATTGTACATCTACATAACCCAGGCCAATGGCCTTACCCAGCGAGGGAGATTGTGTACCCGATGTTACTTTACCGATCACCGTACCTTCAAAATCCTTGATCTCGTGATCGTGCCTTGCAATACCTCTTTCCAGCATTTCAAAACCCACCAGTTTTTTAGTAACACCATCTGTTTTTTGTTTGGCAAAATAAGCGCTGTTGGTAAATTCTTTCGAGAATTTGGTGATCCAACCCAGCCCGGCTTCCAGCGGCGAAGTGGTATCATCAATATCATTACCATATAGGCAAAATCCCATTTCCAGTCGTAAAGTATCCCTGGCACCCAGCCCGATAGGTTTGATACCGGCAGCTTTACCTGCTTCAAAAATGGCATCCCATATTTTATTGGCATTATCGCCTGCATCTTCAAAATATATTTCCACACCACCGGCACCGGTATAACCTGTTGCGCTGATCACAACATTGTCAACACCAGCAAAAGTGCCTTTTGTAAAAGTGTAATATTTCAGGTTCATGATATCCATGCTGGTAAGGGGCTGCAAAATTTTTGTTGCATTCGGGCCCTGTATGGCCAGCAGGCAGGTCTTATCAGAAATGTTGTGCATCTCTACCTCTTTGTCATTAAAACTGCTGATCCAGTTCCAGTCTTTTTCAATATTGCTGGCATTTACCACCAACATATAAGCGTTATTTTCTTCCAGGCAGTATACCAGCAGATCATCCACGATACCGCCCTCTTTATTAGGCAGGCAACTGTATTGCGCTTTGCCAGCTGTTAATTTGGAAGCATCGTTACTGGTAACACGCTGTATCAGGTCCAGCGCATTGGCTCCTTTTAAAATAAACTCGCCCATATGGCTTACATCAAACACACCGGCGTTATTGCGTACTGCTGCATGCTCATCGTTGATACCGGTGTACGAAATGGGCATATTATATCCTGCAAACTCAACCATCTTTGCGCCCAGGCCAATATGTTTTTGTGTAAAAGGGGTATTCTTCATGTAACGTGAATTGATTTTAATAATAGATGGCAAATGTAGCCACAAAGCCGCCAAGACACAAAAAGTGCACCGCATTTTTTTACTTTGAGCCTTTGTCCAAAGGACTCCCTTGGAGTGGCTGCCTTTTGCAGCGAAGCTGCCAAAAGAATTTAGTTATATCCTGCCTAGCCGAAGATGAACCGGAAATATGATTGCCTTCTCTTCGTCCGCACCCCAAACATTTTTTATTTGTTCCATCAATGCATCAACCGGGCTGTAATTATTAGCAGCTGTAAACTTTTGTAACGCACTCCAGGTATAAAAATATCCTTCCAGTTCTGCCAGTGTCCAGTATAATTTTATTTCAAAAGAAGGTGTTGTTATTTCATCAAAAGGAAACGGGATACCGGTATAATGATCATCCACATATTTTCTTTCTGCATCCCAATAATTACCCAGGGTATTAAAATGATAATCTTCCACCAATGCATCGATAACGGGAGTAATGCGCAACAAACTGTAGGTCCACACCGCAATTACAGCACCGGGCTTTGCCACACGATTAACTTCGGCATAAAATTTTTCAAAATCAAACCAGTGCAAGGCCTGCGACACCGTTACAAGATCAATGCTTTTATCAGCGAGGCCGGTTTTTTCAGCCGGCTGCAATGAATAAATGATATTATCGCAGCGATAAGCATTATCAATCTGCTTCTGGCTGATTTCTGTTGCAAAGACCGTGTTGAAATATTTACTGAGTTCCCTGGCTGTTTGCCCATTGCCGGTACCACAATCCCAGGCATGCTGTTTTTCTTTTACAAAGCCGGTTATATAGTCAAACAATTCGGCAGGATACTGCGGCCTGTAAACAGCATAAGCTGCCGCCTGTTGCGAAAAATTATCTTTCATGGTATAAAGATAATTTTATTTGCAGTGTTTATCTTTCGTAGTTCTCTGCTATCTCCTGCAGGGCAGCTGCAAAAAAAGTTTTAACGGCGCTGTCATTATTATTCATCTTCTTATCATCAAAATATATCTTGTACACTACATTGCCGCTGTCGCCGGGTTCGGCAACCAGTTCTTTATCATTCCTGCGGTATTTTACACGGCCACCCGGCGATATCTCGTCGATGGCAGTGCCTGCTGTATTAAAGAACAGCTCACCTTTGTATTCTATTTTAAGTGTTTCGTTACCGTTGTTTACGCTTACCACTCTTGTACCACTGCCCAGGTTGCAGGCAACAGAAAGCAGTAACCCTAATAATATTGCATACAGTAAAGGATGTTTCTTTTTCATGGCGCTTGATTTTTGTTTTTAAAAAAAGAGTCCCGCCAAAAATGGCAGGACTTTTTGTGTTTCAACTTCAACTCAACTATCGAAACTATTTTAAGGCTGCCCGTTTGTTAAGTATTCTTTTATCTCTTCGCACATCTCTTTTACTTTTTCACACGCAGCCTCTGAATTATCTTCTTTATCAAATTTTATTTTTAATCTTCCCGGGCGGGATCTTATATATACTCTTACATTATCTTCCAGCGTGGTGGTGGCGTCGATCTCTACATTTCCCGATCGGAAAATACCATTGTGTCCCGTGTATTCATCAATGCGACTCTGCACCTGTTTGGTTTTGTCCTCATCAAAAAAAGCGATCATCTGGTATTCATCATCCGATTCTTCCACAGATATGGAAATATTATTATCGTGGTGCCTGTAATAATTACGATTATGACAGGAAGCGAACGCAAGTAAACAACCGGCAATAAGAAAATAATAAGCTTTCATGTTGTTTGGTATTACCTGTTAAAAATATTTAGTTGACATTAGTAACAATATTGAATCCCGGTACCACTGCACTTAAACTTTCAGCATCGTTAACAATAACCGCATTACCATTCTCGATCTTTGCTTTTTCTCTTTCTTCCTGGTTGTCCAGCGAATCTTTTATACGCTGGTGATTTCTTTCGATGGAATCTTTGCGCAGTTCCTTCCTGTTCTCAATAGAATCTCTTCTGTGCTGGATAGAATCATCCACGTTATCGTAACGGTAGTTCTTGTTATTATTCTTTTTCTTTTCATCTTTATCGTGCCAGCCATCTGCCCTTTTACCGGTAACGGTGTAAAGACCATCCGCTTTCATTATATAATCCACATCGCTCTGCCACCTGATATCTTCTTCGGAATCATAATAATCATTATCCCAGTCGTCATCCCAGTTCCTTGATCCAAAGTGTACAGGCCATCCGATTCCTTTATTAACACGTATCTGTTTACCTACCGGAACATACACTGTAATGATCACCATCTGGTTGCGGAACTTATCAGTTTTATTGATGGCGATACCTTTATCCAGTAACAGGATGGAATCTTTTTGTGTTACATCAAACTGTACCAGGCTTGCGAGGTGATTGGCATCTGCCTTATCGTATCCCCTTGACATTTTTTTAATGGTTACCTGGAAACTGTCGGTGGCAGATTTTGCCAGCTCAACATATACATTCCTTACATAGGCAGTATCATCGTCTACCAGGTTTTCGAAAGGTTCAAAACGTATCCAGTTGCGGCCGTAATATTTTTTGGTGAATGGCATGGATGAAGTAACCACCAGTTTACTTACAGAAGGATTGGTTAACGCAACAGGCTGTTCGTCCAAACGGCTGGAAGATTTAAAATCACGGGTAACAGTAACGATCAGCATGATGATGCAAACCCAGCCCAGCGTCCACAAGCTGCCGAAAGTAAGGCGCAGTATCTTGCTGTTGCTCCTCATTTTTGCCAGCCTTCTTATTAACCAGGTAATGATACCGATGATAGGCACTGCAATGAATAATACCAATGTACCCCATGCGTAAAAATTTTGCCAGGTACCTTTAAGTATATAATCCTTTAAAGGAAAAACACCGATAGAGAAAATACCGAGGCCAAACAAACCCATTACCAGGCCAAAGCATACGCAGCCGATAATAAAGTAAGCAAATATCTTGGCTATCATGGCGATCACATTACCCAATCCACCGCGGTTTCTTCTTGTAAACCCCTGCATATCTCCCGCCATGGTCTTTGCTTTTTCATTGATCATACCGGATGCTTCCTTGCTGAATTTTTCTGCTTTTTTACCCACACCCCTCATTTCTTCCATTACAGAATTCTTGATAGAGTTCATATCCACTTTTTCACCTTTCATTTCCAGTTTTTCCGAAGTGGTCAAAGCTTCTGGTATCACGATCCATAAAATAATGTATACAATCAAAGAAGTAGGGCTGAATGTAAAGCGGATCACATCACCAAAGTCCCAAAAGCCACCCCAGTGCCCCCAGCGGGAAAGAAAAGAAAGAAATGGTAACAGGAACAATACCCTTGGTATCCATGGATTGATACCAAAATAATTACCGATACCACTGCACACACCTGCCAGTAATTTTTCATCGGGATCGCGGAATAATTTTTTCCTGGTGCCGCCAATTTCTGCACTGGCGGTACTGGGTACTGCTATCCACATAATGATATAGGTTAAAAACCCAACACCAGAGAATAACAGTATCACAAAAATGATCCTGGCAACCACTACATCAATATTAAAATAGTTGGCCAGGCCGCTGCACACACCACCCAGTACTTTATCGTTTTCATTACGGTATAATCTTTTGTGCCCTGTAAAAGTGCTGCTGCCCTGTTGCTGCTGGTGCGAAGATGAAGAAGAAGACGATGATGCAGATGAAGAAGATGAAGTGCCGGATGTTTGCGCATCTTCCATGGGTTCAAAATCTTCTGGACGGCCGATGCTGTTGATGATGGCGTTGATATCATCATCGGTAATACAGGTGGCGCCTTTGGTCAGTCTTTCCTGGAAAAGCTCGCCGATACGGCTTTCAATATCATTGATGATCTCTTCTTTACCCTCTTCGTTTGCAAAGTGCCGGTTCAGGCTGCCGGTATAGTCTTTTAATATTTCAAAGGCGGTGGTTTCTATTGGTACCACCCTTCCCTGGAAATTTATATTGATTACTTGTTTCATGGCTAAAATTTTTTTGTTTCGTTAGTTGATTGGGCTTAAAAAACAAATCATGGCTATACTCTTTGTTTATTAAGGGGTGTTGAAGTTGTTGTTGTCAAAATGGTTGGTTTCGGTTACAGCTTTTACAGCATTGGAAAGTTCATTCCACGTAGCTTCCAGCTCTTTATAAAAGTCTGCTCCTTTTTCTGTAAGCGAAAAATATTTCCGCGGCGGCCCGCTGTTGCTTTCTACCCAGCGGTAGGTTAAAAATTCGGCGTTCTTAAGCCTTGTTAGCAAAGGGTAAAGCGTACCCTCCAAAAGGTTGAAATTGGCCGCCTTCATCTTATCAATGATATCCGAAGGGTAGGCTTCCCCCTGCTTGATCACAGAAAGGATACAAAACTCCAGGACCCCTTTCCGCATCTGGCTTGCTGTGTTATCAATATTCATGGCTTCAATTTTTTAAACCCGGCGCTTGCTGCAGTTCTTTGAAAAAGGCTTTGCGGAGGGTTTTGAGAAATAAATAATTTAATCATGGCTATACTTTAAGTTCCTCTGCCCGTTTTCATGGCTAAATGATTTTTGGGGCAGTTGTAAGATCTTGTGAACGGGATAGTACCGGTTTTCTCCCTATCACATCACAAAGATAATACAATTTCAGTACTATGCAACACATAATACCATATTTTTTACAGTAGCTGGCGGTGGCAATTAGTCTGTTTTGCACAGAAATCAATACAGTAAAGGGTTTCAGCCGATTTTGGGGAATTAAGAAAAATTTCAGGAAGGGATAAATGGCAGATTTTGCGGGCTGAACGGCGGGATTTTGGGCCGATCCTGCTCTTTTTCGCTGTTTTTTTGGCCTACAGTATAGGCAATAGGCAGCCTGAAAAAGTCGTTTACAGCCCGGAAAGTCAATAACCGGCTAACAATATTTTAAAATGGTTGCATCAGGCCTGCTTATTATTTGTTAATATATTTACAACAATTATCATGTTTTGGCTGGTGGCACCGGCTTTGTATTTACGCTACAATAACAATAGACCTTAATCAATAAAATCAACAGATGAAACAAACTTTACTAATTGCTGTAACCATACTATTGTTTGCAGCCTGCCGCACCAGCAAGGATTTTTTATCGAGAAGCACTGAAGACCGCACTTTGTTTGATGTAATTAAAACACTCAACAAAAAAAGCACCGACACCAACGCCATCAAGGCCCTGCCCATTGTATACGACCAGGTAAAACAGATACACCTTAACAGGATCGCCAGCTATAAAAGCGCTACCGACCTTGGCCGTTGGGACAAGATCATTAATGAATATGAAACATTGCAAAGCATGTACGATGCCATCATGGCGTCGGCCCCTGCAAGCCTGCTGGTGATAGCCGATAATTACCAGAATGATATTTATGAGAACAGGGAACTGGCTGCAGCAGATTATTATCAGCTGGGCAATTCGCTTTTGCAAAGCGGCGATAAGGCCGATGCCAAACTTGCGTACAGCTATTTCAAAAAAACAGATGCACTGGTACCCGGTTATAAAGAAGCCAAATCAAAGATGAATGAAGCCTACCGGAGTGCCATAATAAATGTGGTCATCAACCCGATACAGGATAACTCTTTCTTTAATGCCAGCTGGGGTAATTATGGTTATAATTACAGCAACCAGTATTTTCAGCAAACATTGGTGAGAGAACTGGGAGGAAAGTACAGCAGCCAATACCCTGCAGATTTTTATACGGATGTGGAAGCCAGGAGCGATAATGTGGAAGTTGACTGGGTGATCGACCTGACATTAAGGAATATGGATCTGCCCAGGCCATCGGTGAGCAATAACACCCGCAACGTAAGTGCGCAGGTGCAGGATGGTAAAGACACCAGCGGTAAACCCAGGTATAAAACTGTATATGCCACCATTAATATTGCCCGCCGTTATTTTACCGCCCGTGCGCAAATGGACGTAAATATAACGGATGCGTATAGACGCAAAAATATCAGCTATACAACTTATACCGCCAGTTACGACTGGCAGGATGAACGTGCTACTTATACCGGCGACAGCCGGGCCCTGACCAACCAGGATTGGGCGCTTATCAACAATAAAAATTACATCAGCGATCCAAGACGGGAAGATGTGCTGAATGAGTTATATAAAAAATTATATCCGCAGGTAAAGAACAGGATCACTTATACGGTGGATTGGTAAACTAAATGAATAAGGCCCCGTTTACCGGGGTTTTATTTTGCAATTTCATACACCAGCCAGCTTAAAAAATAAGCCAGCCCGGTCATGTAGAACAATTGTATCACCGGCCATTTCCAGCTGCGGGTCTCTCTTTTTACCACCGCCAGCGTGCTCATACATTGCATAGCGAGTACATAAAATACCAGTAATGATAAACCGGTGGCAAGATCGTATACCTTGCTGCCGTTGGGCCTTACGGCTGCTGACATTTTTTGCCGGAGCGTAGTGTTATTTTCATCTGCATCATCGCCAACACTGTATAAAGTTGCCATCGTGCCCACAAAAACTTCCCTTGCTGCAAAAGAAGTGATCAATGCAATACCGATCTTCCAGTCGTAGCCCAATGGCCTGATAGCAGGCTCTATAAAACCGCCCAGCGATCCGGCATAAGAGCTTTGCAGTAAAGCGGTTTTTCTTTCTTTTTCTATCAGGCTGCCCTGTTCATCGTTTTTAGCAATAAGACTGTCGTATTTAGCTGTAAGCCTGGCCGTATCACTGATGGCTGCTGTAGTAAGAGCAGCCGTTTTTTCTTTTATGATATTTTCTTTCAGCTGCTCGTTTGCTGCAGCCTGTTCATTATAAGTGGTTGTAACGGCGTGCATTTTTGCTTTGGGGCCGTAGGTGCTTAAAGCCCACAATAATAAACTGATGACCATGATGACCTTACCGGCATCAAACACAAATATCTTTGCCTTTTCTATCATGGTGGTCAATGCATTCTTCCACCTTGGTCCACGGTAAACCGGCAATTCTAAAATAAAAAAACTGCGTTCGGTGGTTTTGATGAACCATTTTAACACCCAGGCCACGATCAATGCCATTACCGTACCCAGTAAATACAATCCCATCATCACCAGCCCCTGTAAACTTAAAAAGCCAAAGTATAATTTGGAAGGAATGATCAATGCGATCAAAATGGTATATACCGGCAGCCTTGCGCTGCAGCTCATTAACGGTGTAACCATGATCGTTAGTAAACGTTCTTTTTTGTTCTCGATATTGCGGGCACTCATTATGGCCGGTACGGCACAGGCAAAACCGCTGATCATAGGCATCACACTTTTACCATTCAGGCCTACTTTACGCATCAGTTTATCGGTTAAAAAACTGATACGGGCCATATAACCGGTATCTTCCAATAATGTAATGAGGCCAAACAATATCATTATCTGTGGAATAAATACCAGTATACCACTCAAACCTGCTATCACGCCGTTAATTAAAAGATCGCTCCACCAGGTATCGGGTAAACTGCTGCCTAAAAAGCCACCGAGTTTTCCAAACACCCATTCAATACCATCCATCGGGTACTGCGCCACCCAGAACACACTTTGAAATAAAAGAAAAAGCACGGCCAGTAAAATGATATAACCCCAGTAGCGGTGCATTAAAATATTATCCAGCCTTTCGGTAAACAATGATTTTTGCAGCGGGTCACTTTCCACTACGGTCTGCTGCATGATATGCTTGATGCGGCCGTAACGCTGCATGATCTCTTCCGCCTGCGTTTTGGTGGGGTTGAACTTATGATCCTTTTCCACCTGCTCTATCGCCACTTGTGTGGCAGCATCCAGTTCAAAATTTTCGTGGTTGATCAAAAAATGGACGGCCCTGTAATTGCTCACAGCGGGAAAGATCTTTTTCAACCCTGCAATAGGTTCACCCGCAATGGCAGTCATATCAATAAAATCCCTGGGTGCTGCCTGCTGCAGTTTTTCAGCTGCCAGTTCAATGGCTTTTTTAAGTTGCGGAATGCCTTTATTTTTTCTTGGGTTCACCGCTACGATCGTTACACCCAATTCTCTTTCCAGGCCCGGTATATCTATCTGTGTGCCCTTGCTTTTGGCAAGGTCCATCATGGTTAAAGCCACCACTACGGGCACTTTAAGATCGATGATCTGTGAACAGAATAAAAGATTGCGTTTGAGGTTACTGGCGTCGGCCACCAGAACGATCATATCGGGCTTTACCAGTTCGTCCTGGTTCAGCAGCACTTTGTAGGCCACCCACTCATCGGCCCTTTTAGGGTACAGGCTGTAAGTGCCCGGCAGGTCGATGATATTGGCATCAAAGCCGGGAGCAATAGTGCTGGTACCGGTCTTTTTATCTACCGTAACCCCGGGAAAGTTGCCTACCTTTTGATTGAGCCCGGTAAGCACATTAAAAAGAGAACTCTTTCCGCTGTTGGGGTTACCAACCAATGCTATGTTTAGTTTTTTTGTCAAAATTTTCAGCGGCACAAAAATAATGGCAATAGATGGTATATCGTTACGAAATAAGAAACATGGCTTTTAAAACAAATTTGACATTCAATTTACCCAACAAGCCCTTTGCTGAATTACCTTTGCAACATCTCACCAAAATATAATCATGAAACATCTTGTTTGGCTTGTGTTATTAAGTGCCCAGCTTGCCCCCGCACAAAAATTGAAGAAAGCAGATAAAGCGATCGTTGCCGGTCTGCAGGCTCATATTGGCTACCTGGCCGATGATAAACTGGAAGGCAGAAGGACCGGTACCAATGGCGAAAAACTGGCTTACGAATACATCAGCGGCGAATTTGCAAAAAATGGTCTGCAGGCAAAAGGCGATAACGGCACTTATATGCAGGAATTTGAAGTGAACGAAGGCAAACAGGTGAATCCCTCTACGCATTTGATCATTAATGGCTTTGACCTTGACCTGGATAAAGAATATTTTCCCTTTATTTTTTCTCCGAATGCTTCGCTGGAAGCCGCTCCGTCTATTGCATTACGCGAAAGTGGTACGGTTTGGTTCTGGGACCTGAAAGATAAGCTGGAAGAAAATAAGAACAACCCGCATTTTGATCTTACGGATGCTATAAAAACAAAAGTGAATGATGTGGCGGGCAAAGGTGCCACAGGATTGATCATTTACAATACTTCCACTATTAAAGACGAACTGAAATTTGAACCAAAGGCTAAAAGCGAACTGGTGAAGATCCCTGTATTGTATGTAACACAAAACATCAAGAAAAAATATTTATACGACGAGACCGCTACACTGGATATAAAACTGAAAGTGGATATCAGCGATAAAAAAAGAATGGGGCATAATGTGGTGGGTTATATTGATAATGGCGCCTCGACCACTGTTATTTTAGGTGCTCATTACGATCACCTGGGCTATGGAGAAGACCATAACTCGCTGTATGCAGGCACTACTCCGCAGATACACAATGGCGCCGATGATAATGCTAGCGGTACCGCGGCTTTGATAGAATTAAGTAAACTTTTAAAAGCATCTAAATTTAAGAACAACAATTACCTGTTCGTTTCATTTTCGGGAGAAGAGCTGGGTTTGTTTGGCAGTAAATATTTTACAGAACATCCCACAGTTGACCTGGGCAATGCCAATTATATGATCAATATGGATATGGTGGGCCGTTTGAACGACAGTACGCATGGCTTGAGCATTGGTGGTTATGGTACATCGCCCATGTGGGGACAACTGCTGACAGAAAAAGATAAATTCTTTACTATTAAATTCGACAGCAGCGGTACGGGTCCCAGCGATCATACTTCATTTTACAGGAAAGATATACCGGTGCTTTTTTTCTTTACCGGTACGCACAGCGATTATCATAAACCAACTGATGATGCGGATAAGATCAATTATACCGGTGAGTTGCAGGTGATAAAGTATGTGTACAATGTGATTGATGTGGCCAATAAAAAAGGCAAATTTGCTTTTACCAAAACAAGGGAAGTGGCCATGAGCGGCAAGAGCAGTTTTAAAGTAAGCCTGGGCATTATGCCGGATTATACTTTCAGCGGGGGCGGGGTAAGAGTGGATGGCGTAAGCGAAGGAAAAACAGCACAGAAGGTGGGCATTAAAACCGGTGATGTTATTGTACAGTTGGGCGATCATAAATTTTCGGATGTACAAACTTATATGGAAGCACTGAGCAAATTCAATAAAGGCGATGCAACGAAGGTAAAAGTGATGAGGGGTAAGGAAGAGCTGGTGTTTGATATTGTATTTTAAAACCCCCTTTATATGCAAAAGGTAATTCGACTGAGATACAGGTGGATCAGGCAAAGAAGAAAAGATGTACTGGATTTCCTGGAGGAGAACTACTGGCTGGAGAAAGGGACCAACTCAAAAACAACAATTGAAAACGGGTTAGGAATTACGGGTGATGATGCTGCGGAATTGATCGAAAAATTTTCCATGCAGTTCCATGTGGATATGAGTAGTATGGATTTTAACAAGCACTTTTACAGCGAAGGGGAATTGAATAATCATCTTCCAATATTTTTGGTACAAGTGCTTATAAAATTATTAATACTCCCTTTTGCTCTTTTTGAATTACTGTATTCTTTCAAAAATTTTAAAGAGATGATGCGGTTTGATCTTGAGAATGAAAATGAGAGCAGGACTAAAAAAGACCTGACCATAGGTGATCTGATCACATCCACTTTTACCCACAAGTTTACTTTACAAAAAGATGTTCGTATAGCACTGATATGAAATTAAAGATCGACAATGAGACACTGGCGCAGGAATTCTTTGAAGATTCCCTGTTGCTGGGCATTGTTGCTCCTATTAAAGACTACCAGTTCAGCTGGCAGCTGAACCAGATACTGGGTTTTGATTTCAGGATAAATAACGATTTCGAGATACAGTTGACCAAAAAGCAACGCAAATATTTTTTCTCTATTTACGAGTATGCGGTTCCCTCTACCTGTTTGGTGCATTATTTGTACAACAACCAGTTTGACGGGGAATATCTTTTACCCGAATTCAAGCACCTGGATTTTTTATGGCTGCTGAAGGGAGAAAGTGTTTTGCCGGAAGAATTAAAGGCATTGATGCAATCCATCCGCTCATTACCCGGCGTGCAGTTGGTGAATGAAATGACGAATGAGAAGATCAAGAACAAGCAACACCTTATTTTTTAGAATGAATAATTCAATAATGAATAATGGATAATGTTTTCGATTGTGAGGTCTTTTCAAAACAGTAATGTTATTCAGCCTTAAAAAATTATTCATTATTCATTACATCATTATCAATTATTTGTTATGTGGGAAGAAAAAAACAATACGCTCTATAAAAAATTTGAGTTCAAAAATTTTTCTGAAGCCTTTGCATTTATGACAAGGGTTGCCATTGAAGCAGAAAGAATGGACCATCATCCTTTATGGACCAATGTGTATAATAAAGTGGAAATATGGCTGAGCACACACGACGCAGGCGATGTGGTAACAGATAAGGACAAAAAACTGGCAGCAAAGATCGATGCGATCCATAGCTGATCAGTTCCATTTTTCCGGAGACGCTTTAAGCACATCGTGCTGGTATTTTTCCGGTACATTACCATTTACCATACAACCCGGCTCAAGGCTAGGGTAAATATCTTCAAACGTACGCACTTCGTTCATAAACACCCTGCGGTAGATATGACTGCGGGTAAGATGGGCGCTGTCGGCAATACCTGCCGCACCCAGCAATTCCACAAAAGTTTTTATCGTGTCTTCGTGATAGTTAGCCACCCTTTGTTTTTTATCGGCTATCACCAAACCTTTTACCAAACCCTTATCCTGCGTGGCCACACCGGTGGGGCATTTGTTGGTATTGCATTCCAAAGCCTGTATGCAGCCCAGCGCCATCATCATGGCCCTTGCTGAATTGCAGGTGTCAGCACCCAGTGCCATTGCCCTTACCAGGTGAAAGCCGCTCAATACTTTTCCGCTGGCAATTAGTTTTATATGCTGCCTGATGTTGAAGCCCACCAGCATGTTATGTACAAAAGCTAATCCGTCCATCAATGGAGCACCAACATAATTACTGAATTCCTGCGGTGCGGCGCCTGTACCGCCTTCGCCACCATCCACGGTGATAAAGTCAGGATAAATATCCAGTTCGATCATGGCTTTGCAAATGGCAATGAATTCGCTTTTGTGGCCGATACATAATTTAAAACCCACGGGCTTGCCACCACTCAACTCCCGCAACTTTTGAATGAATTCTATTAAACCTTTGGGAGAACCGAATGCAGAATGATACGGCGGCGAGTACACGGTGGTGTTAGGTGTTACCAAACGGATGGCAGCGATCTCGGGTGTGTTTTTGGCAGCAGGTAAAATACCACCATGACCGGGTTTAGCACCCTGCGATAATTTTAATTCGATCATTTTTACCTGTGGCAGGATTGCATTTTTTGCAAATGCCTCGGGCGAAAAATTTCCTTCGGGTGTACGGGCAGAAAAATAACCGGTACCGATCTGCCAGATGATATCGCCGCCATGTTTTAAATGATAGGGGCTTAATCCCCCTTCGCCGGTATTGTGTGCAAAGCCGCCGATCTTTGCACCGGAATTCAAGGCTTCAATAGCGGCATAACTCAGGCTACCAAAACTCATGGCACTTACGTTAAAAATACTGGCGCTATAAGGTTGTTTGCAATCCTTATTACCGATCAATACTCTTGGATCGTGGTTGATCTTATCAAAATTAAGCGGTGCAATACTGTGCGTCATCCATTCGTAACCTTCGGCATACACATCCAGCTGCGTACCAAAAGGCATGGAATCGGTTTGTTTTTTTGCACGCTGGTAAATAGTGCTGCGGTCTATACGGTTGATAGGCCTTCCATCCGTATCGCTTTCAATAAAATACTGGTACAGCTTGGGACGCAAATATTCCATCAGCCAGCGGGCCCTGCCCAGTAAGGGGAAGTTGCGCATTACACTGTGCTTTGTCTGTATCATATCGAATACACCTACTCCAAGTAAGGCAATAAAAAAGCCTGCTATCCACCAGAAAAAAGGCGATACCCAAAGCGATAATGCGACTGCTGCTGCAATCAATACCAGTAATACAAATGTAAAAATGCTTCTCATAAATTTGTTTTGATAAGCGATAAGTAAACTTAATTAATAGCAACAATGGTTTGTTGCTGCTGTTGTAAAATACCGATCGGTGTTGTAAATTTTTCCAAACCATTTTGCCGCAACATTTCCTGCACATCGGCAACTGCATCTTTATTCACGGCTACCAGTAATCCTCCGCTGGTTTGCGGATCGGCCAGTATGGCTTTCTGGTAATCGGTAATGGCGCCGATCTTATCACCATAACTATCCCAGTTGCGGTTGGTGCCACCGGGCACTGACTTTTGATCCACATACTCTTTAATATCCTCAATGATCAATGGTATATTTTTAAAATCAACAGTGGCGCTTAGCCCGCTGCCTTCAGCCATTTCCACCAAATGCCCTAACAAACCAAAACCAGTCACATCCGTCATGGCGGTAACACCCTTTAGTTTACTCAGTGTTTCGCCTACTTTATTCAGCTGCATCATTTGTTTGGCGGCAAGGCCGGTGTGTGCTGCTTTTAAAATGCCCTTTTTTTCGGCGGTGGTTAAAATGCCCACGCCCAAAGGTTTGGTTAAAAATAATACATCGCCTTCTTGGGCCTGGTTGTTCTGTTTGATGTTTTCAACAGAAACCAATCCATTAACAGCCAATCCAAAAATTGGTTCAGGCGAATCGATGCTGTGGCCACCGGCCAGTGGAATACCTGCTTCTTTACAAATACTCCTGCTGCCTTCAATTACTTTTTGTGCCACTGCAGGCGGCAATACATTGATGGGCCAGCCCAAAATAGCAATGGCCACGATTGGCCTGCCACCCATCGCATACACGTCACTGATAGCATTAGCCGAAGCGATCCTGCCAAACTCAAATGGATCATCTACAATGGGCATAAAAAAATCGGTGGTGGTAATTAAGGCGTTGCCATTGCCCAGGTCGTATACGGCTGCATCGTCTTTGCTGTGATTACCCACTATGAGTTTATCATTGTCGGGCATTGCAAAATTGCTCGTTAATATTTCGTCGAGAATTTTGGGTGATATCTTGCAGCCACAACCGGCGCCGTGGGAGTATTGAGTAAGTTTAACAGCATTCATTCCACTAAGTTAGGAAAGTGTTTTTCATAAGCCTGCGGCTTAAGATTTTTTTTGCCACGGATTACACAGATTTTCACGGATAAAACAAGAGGAATCAATATTTGATTCCTCTTTTATTCAATAAAATAATCTCTGAAAATTCGTGTAATCCGTGGCTACTCCTTTCTTCTTCTAAAAACTATACCGGAACTTTTTTGCATATCGCCGCTGAACCTTATTTCGTAGCGGTCGTTGCCATCATACACGATCAAAAGACCGGTGTTGGGCGGTAATGTTCCCAGCGATTCTGCATACATCACTAACTGTATACTGTCGCCGATGTCCCTGGTGTCGATGGTTTTTTTAACCGCATTGGTACTTAGGCCCACTTTAGGCATTATCACTTCACCGTTCATGATCACACTTACGGTATCACCATCCACCTCACCATTATCATACAGTATCAATTGTAAACTATCCGATTTAAAATACAGGGCCTGTATATTTTCCACTTTGCGTTTACCGGCATCAACAGCAGCGGTAGGATCGACCGGTATGGCTGGTTTAACCACGGCAGGTTTTGGGGCAGCTGGTTCCGGTGCTTTAACCGGTGGAGGAGTAGCTTTTACAACAGCAGGTGGTTCTGTTTTTGCGGGTGCCGGTTTGCTTACCGCAACAGGCTCGCTGGCTTTTACAGGTGCTGGCTTGGTAACAACAGGTTCCGGAGTTTTAACCGGCGGCGCTTTTACTACCGGCGGTTCTGTTTTTGCAGGCACGGGTTTGGCAACCACAGTTTCGGCAGGAGGTTTGGGCACATCATTCTTAACCACCACTTTGGCAGTAGCGGGCCTGATGGTATTATCCTGCTCCCGTCTTTTGGCTTCCGATTGTATCAGTTTTTCTTCTTCATCCGAACGCATGGGTTTTAATACCGCCAGCGTAGGTTCGGCCGGGGCAGGAGTGCCGGCATCGTTCAGGAAAGTAAGGTTTTTTGCAAGGCCCAGTTCCTGCAAATGCGGCACCAGTGCGCTTTGCTGGTAATCTTTTTTTCTTTCCACGTGCACATAGCCTGTAAGTGGCCGGTAATCCCTGGTGCGGTTGGTGCTGTAAAGCCCGCTCAGTATCATCACGGTGTCTTTTATTTCCAATACCAGCCTGTTTTCCTGGTGTACGCCTTTGGCCGGTGGAATGGGATAATTGTTTACGATCAGTTCATCATCTTCGGTAATGATCTTATCACCGTCTCTTTTTATTTTCAGTTTTTTTACGCCATGGTATTGTTTGTCATCCACAATAAAGTAAGTATGTGAATACCCGAATAATTTGCCCTTGTTCTCGCTGATGGCAATCTCGTAACGGTAATTCTGCTGCGTGGTATCGTTGTACATAAAGCCGGTCCAAAGCCCGGTCACATCCTGCTGCGCCGATAGTTTCAGCGAAAGGATGAGTAAACAAAAAACAAACTTTATGCGGTTACGGTAAGGCATGCTAAAATATTTTGTGTATTGGTTACAGTATCAACGCCCGAACAGGCTATTTTATTTAGTTGAGCTGCAAGATTTTCCCTGTTGGCGAGGGCTTTATTGTACTGTTTATCGTAATACGACAGTAATAGGCGGAAACATTCGCGGTAATTATCTTCCAAAAGGTAATTGACGGCGTTTTTGGTATCCAGGCCGCCCAGCCTTTTTTGTATGCGGATGATGGCATTTACCAGCTTTTCCTTGCTGTATTGGCCGTACCCGGCAGTAATATGGTCCAACCGCTCCTCAAAAGGCACATCGATGAAATAAACCGGGCTTTTGCGCATAGTATACCATAATGGCATCGGTATCTGCAGGTTGCCAATGCGCTGGCTTTCATCTTCCAGCCAAATACCTCCTTCAGGTGAAGCATCAGCCAATTGTTGCGCCAGCAGGTTCTCAAACATTTCCTGGCGGGGTTGACTTTCTCCATCCAGTCCGCCAAATGCAGAGCCTTTGTGATTGGCCAGCGCCTCCAGGTCGATAATGGTATGCTTTTGTGCCAGTTGCTGTAACACGCCTGTCTTTCCACTGCCGGTATAGCCGCCAATGATCCTGAACGCATATTCTTTTTCAAACTGCGCCAGCACCCATTTGCGGTAGGCTTTGTATCCGCCTACCAGTGTGTACACTTTAAATCCATACAGATCCAGCAACCAGGCCACACCTGCGCTGCGCATGCCGCCGCGCCAGCAGTGGACGAGGACTGTGCCCCCTCCGCCCCCTAAAGGGGGAACCGAAGCATTTGATTTGTTATTTTCTTTTGAAAAAGGCGCCGTTATTTTTTCTACCTCTTCCACCATACTGCGCATTTTGGTGCCGAAATAATCGAGGCCGATCTTGATGGCGGTTTGTTTGCTTTGTTGTTTGTAAGCAGTGCCCACTACTTTTCTTTCTTCATCGGTAAATAAAGGCAGGCTGATGGCATTTGGAATATGTGCATGAACATATTCGCCGGGGCTGCGTACATCAAATACAGGATGTTGCTTAGCCAGTAACAAAAAATCTTCTATGGTTAATTTCTGTACAGCCATTATACTCTAAGTTACCAAAGAAAAAGCCGTCACCAACTAAATGGGACGGCTCAATTATTAATTCTTAATTTTTAATTATCCATTCATTGAAGTCAGGAACTCCGCATTATCCTTCGTACCCTTCATATTCTTCAATAAAGTATTGATCGCTTCTTCGGGGTTCATATCTGCCATGTGTTTACGCAGTATCCACATACGCTGGAAGGTATCCCTGTCCAGCAACAGGTCATCACGCCTGGTAGATGAAGAAACGATATCGATAGCAGGATAGATCCTGCGGTTAGATAATTTACGTTCCAGCTGCAACTCCATGTTACCGGTACCTTTAAATTCTTCAAAGATCACTTCGTCCATTTTACTTCCGGTATCCACCAGTGCAGTGGCAATAATGGTCAGTGATCCGCCATTTTCAATTTTACGTGCCGCACCAAAAAACTGTTTTGGTTTCTGCATTGCATTGGCTTCCACACCACCACTCAATACTTTACCGCTGGAAGGTGCCACGGTATTGTGCGCCCTGGCCAAACGGGTAATACTATCCAGTAATATCACCACATCATGACCGCATTCCACCAAACGTTTTGCTTTTTGCAAAGCAATGGTGCTCACCTTTACATGTTTTTCCGCAGGTTCATCAAAAGTAGAAGCTATAACCTCGGCGCGTACACTACGTTCCATATCGGTCACCTCTTCCGGCCTTTCATCCACCAGCACGATCATGAGGTAGCATTCCGGGTGATTTTCTGCAATGGCATTGGCCAGTTCTTTCAACAACATGGTCTTACCGGTCTTTGGCTGCGCAACGATCAATCCACGCTGGCCTTTACCAATAGGAGTAAACAGGTCCATGATCCTGGTGCTGTAATTATCCGCCTTGGTGCAAAGATTTAATTTTTCGAAGGGGAATAACGGTGTCAGGTAGTCGAAAGGAACACGGTCCCTTACTTCCTCTGGTTTTTTACCGTTGATAGTATCCACTTTTAACAGGGCAAAATACTTTTCGCCTTCTTTCGGAGGGCGAACGCTGCCGTACACTGTATCACCGGTTTTTAAACCGAATAATTTTATCTGGGAAGGAGAAACATAAATATCATCGGGAGAAGAAAGGTAGTTATAATCGCTGCTGCGTAAAAAACCATATCCATCGGGCATCATTTCCAGCACACCTTCGCCCAGTATCACGCCATCAAATTCAATATTAAAAGCAGGTGGTTCTTTTCTTTGCTGGTGCTGCCTGTTGTTGAACTGTGGTTTTTCTTCCTCCAGTGTCATTTCGGGCAATTGTATATCACCATCTTCGGCCTGCAGCATTTGTGCAATGGCAGCGGGAATAGTGCTTTGCTCACTCGTTATGGGTTGCAGTTCTTCTTCCTCTTCATCATCAGCCGCTTTTTTTACCGGTTGCTTTTTTTCAACAGGCTCATGCCTTTTTGCTTTGGGAGCAGCCTCTCTTTTGGGCTCAGGACTGTCTGCAGCCGCAGCAGGGGCCACACTGGCAGCAGCTTTGGGAATGCGTTTACGCTTGGGCTTTTCTTCTTCGTTTTTTGCTGTGCTCATAAGGGATTGTTTATCGAGGATCTGGTTTATCAAATCCTGCTTATTTAATTTTTTTGCATTAGAAATAGTGAGTTGATCTGCTATGTCAAGCAATTCAGGAACGAGCAGATCGTTCAGTTGTGAAATATCGTACATAAAAAGTTGAAAATAATGTCTTCAAAAACCGTCTTAAATCTGAAAAATGAAATTGAGAATTTATAATTGATGGAATATGAGTAGCTGATGAAGCAAACGATTGGATAGACCTTATCAGTTGGATTCCAGCGCAATATTACGTTGTTTTTATTGAAAAAGCAATTTTTTTTGGGTTGGCCACGGATTGCACAGATTTTCACTGATTAATGCAGATTCTTTTTAATCAGCTTTTAATTTTATGGGCTGTTGTGCAAATGAAAAATGCACCCATATTCTATCGTAAGAATATCTGTTCCGTGAAAATTCGTGTAATCCGTGGCAAAACTTCTTCTTGGCTTATATTTGCAGTCCACAAATAGAATTTATGTTTAATAAAAGAACCAGGATCAAAGAATTATTGGCCAGTGATACAGCCAATTACCAGGCAACAGTGATGGGATGGGTGCGTACCTTCCGCAACAACCAGTTTATAGCTTTAAATGATGGCAGCACCAATAATAATATACAGGTAGTGGCCGAACTGGGTAAGTTTGATGAAGCGTTGTTGAAACGCCTTACCACCGGCGCCTGCATAAAAGCCACCGGCGAAATAATTCCTTCATTGGGTAAAGGACAAAAAGTAGAACTGAAAGCAACCGATATAGAAATACTGGGCGATAGTGATGCGGAAAAATTTCCACTGCAACCTAAAAAACACAGTCTTGAATTTTTAAGAGAGATCGCTCACCTGCGTTTTCGTACCAATACATTCAGTGCGGTATTCCGTGTGCGTCATGCACTGGCATTTGCCATTCATAAATTCTTTAACGATAAAGGATTTGTGTATTTACACACACCCATCATTACAGCAAGTGATGCAGAAGGCGCCGGGGAAATGTTTCGGGTAACAACACTGCCTGTTGATGGCACCGCACCAAAAAATGATGATGGCACGATCAATTTTAAAGAAGATTTTTTTGGCCGCAGCACCAATCTTACGGTGAGTGGCCAGCTGGAAGGCGAACTGGCAGCGATGGCCTTTAGTGATATCTATACTTTTGGACCTACGTTCCGTGCAGAGAACAGTAACACCACCAGGCACCTGGCGGAATTCTGGATGATTGAACCCGAAGTGGCGTTCAACGACCTGGAAGATAATATGAACCTTGCAGAAGAATTCATCAAGTATGTGATACAGCATGCGATGGAACATAATAAAGAAGACCTGGAGTTTTTGGCGCAGCGCCTGGATGAAGAAGAAAAACAAAAACCACAAACAGAAAGAAGTGAGTTTGGTTTGATGGACAAACTGAATTTTGTGGTGAACAACGATTTTCAGCGTTTAACCTATACCGAAGCCATTGAAATTTTAAGAGAGAGTAACCACAATAAGAAGAAAAAATTTCAATACCTGGTAGATAAATGGGGTGTTGATCTGCAGAGCGAACATGAAAGATATTTAGTGGAGAAGCATTTTAAAAAACCGGTGATCTTAACAGATTACCCTGCGGATATCAAAGCGTTTTATATGCGCCAGAATGATAATTGCGAACCGGGCAGGCAAACTGTTGCTGCAATGGATATACTTGCACCGGGCATTGGCGAAATTGTGGGAGGCTCGCAAAGAGAAGAGCGTATGGACAAATTGCTGAAGCGTATGGAAGAAATGCACATACCTGCTGAAGAATTATGGTGGTATTTGGATACCCGTAAATTCGGCGCCTGCCCGCATGCGGGTTTTGGTTTGGGCTTTGAACGTTTGGTGCAGTTTGTGACCGGCATGGGTAATATAAGAGATGTTATTCCTTTCCCGAGGTATCCGAAGAGTGCGGAGTTTTAAACCCCTAACCCCTAAAGGGGAACTATTGATATTTGAAACCGAAGCTGAAAAGTTTCGGTTTTTTTGTGCAGATATCTTATAACAATGAATTTAAAAAAGAGAATTGTATATTTATGAGCAATGAAAATGCTTCTATCAATAACTACGATCCTGCTTTTTATTAGTTGTAATAATTTTTCAAAAACCGAGAACACTACAATACAGCCCCCGGAAAAATCAAAGATCAATGTTATTAAACTTGCAGACAGTTTTGGTACAGTTAGTATTTCTTTACCATTGCGTTATGATACCAATTTTTCATGGACACATCATTCTGATTGTGGTTCGCCGTGCGATAAAATAAAGTATAGATTCCAACCTAAATCTTTACCTATTATAGAAGAAAATGGTTGGATGTGGTCTGATCTAAAGGATTCAATTGAACGTTTTACCATCGTGCATTCGGCTTACGTCTATCCTTTTAACCCAAACTCCGATACTGCATATCTTCGAAAACAGCATGCAAAGAAGAAAGCGGAGTTGTTAATAGAGGCAAACTCCTATAAAATAAAATCTGATACCATTGAAAAAATAGACGATTATTATTTTTCAATCTTCCTGATCGATTTATATGATTCAACAAAATTGCAATATTCAAAAAAGGTGTTGGCAGGTACATATATAAAAAACAACAGTGTAGAATTTAATTTTGAATTGCTGACAAAACAAAAAGATTCTTTAAAAGATAAATTTCTGGATAATTCGCTTTATTTTTTAAAAACTATCAGAATAGAAAATTGACTTGTTGAAGTTTTCATCAGTTTCTACCAGGTAAATAAACCTTATCACCAATAACGATTGATCATGAAAAAACTCGTTCTTTTCAGCTGCATTTTATTTGCAACAACTCTATCCGCACAACAACCCGCCGAAAAATATCCCATCGATTCTGCCAGCGTGGAACACGCCGGTGTACCGAAAGGAGAAATCTTAAAATTCAGTTTTAATCAATCCAAAATATTTCCCGGCACCACAAGAGATTACTGGATATACATTCCGGCACAATACAAACCAGAACAACCGGCCTGTGTGTATGTAAACCAGGATGGTATTCAATGGAAAGCACCCACAGTTTTTGATAACCTGATCTACAACAAGGAAATGCCCGTAACAATTGGAGTATTTATTACGCCGGGAAAAGTGCTGGCAGATAATAATGCAACAGCGCAGGACCGGTTTAACCGCAGCTTTGAATACGATGGTTTGGGTGATGCCTATGCCAGGTTTTTATTGACAGAGATATTGCCCGAAGTGGAAAGACAAAAAGCAAGTGATGGCCGGGCCATACATCTTTCTAAAAATGGCAATGATAGGGCGATTGGTGGCAGCAGCAGCGGTGCTGTTTGTGCATTTACTGCAGCGTGGGAACACCCGGAGGCATTTTCAAGAGTATTCAGCGCCATAGGAACTTATACCGGTTTACGGGGCGCCGACCGTTATCCCATCCTGGTCCGCAAATATGAACCCAAACCCATCCGCATTTTTTTACAGGATGGCGCCAATGATCTGAACATATATGCAGGTGATTGGTGGAAGGCCAACGAAAGTATGGAAAGGGCATTGAGTTTTGCAGGCTATGAAGTAAACCATATTTGGGGAGAGTATGGACATAATGGTAACCAGGGCACAGCGGTATTTCCCGATGCTATGCGCTGGTTGTGGAAAGGCTGGCCTGCGGCAGTAACTGGCGGTAAAACAAAGAACCAGTTTTTGAGCGATCTTGTAATACCTGGCGAAGATTGGCAGCTGGTAGGCGAAGGGTATAAATTTACCGAAGGTATTGCGACTAACGCTGAAGGGTACACGTATTTCCAGGATATACCCAATTCAAAGACCTATAAGATCAACAGCGATGGTAAACCGGTAGCGCTGAATATGGATTCAAAAAGAGCAGACGCCACCTGCTTTGGTGCGGATGGTATGATGTATACCGTAGCCACAGGGACAAAACAAATTTTGAGTTACGACAAGAATGAAAAAATGAAAGTGATAGCCGATACTATTGCCGGCAACGACCTGGTGATAGCTATTAACGGCAATATGTATGTTACTGCACCGGATGGTGTAAGCAAGCCATCGAAAATATATTTGATTCGCCCCAATGGAGAAAGGATAGTGGTGGATGAAGGATTGAAATATGCCAATGGCATTACGCTATCACCCGATCAAACGCAATTGTATATCACAGAATCTTCTACGCATTGGGTTTGGATATACAGGATAATGCCCGACGGCACACTGGCTTATAAGCAACGCTATGGCTGGCTGCATACACCCGATATAGATGATAATGCCTGGAGCGATGGTGTAAAATGTGATACCGCTGGAAGAGTGTTTGTAGCCAGCAGGATGGGTATACAGGTAATGGACCAGTTGGGAAGAGTGAATGCCATCATTCCCATACCGGCAGGGCAGCCATCCAACCTGTATTTTGGCGGCCCCGATTTTAATATATTGTATATCACAGCGGGTGATAAAGTTTTTAAAAGAAAATTAAAGACCCGGGGCGCTAATAATTTTGATAAACCCAGCCGCCCTGCCAACCCCCGTTTGTAGATCAATTTTTTTACAGCTACATACCGCAATGCTGCTTTAATTTTACGGTATAAAAATAAATACATGTTTACAATAGAACAGATCAAATCAGCACACGCAAAAGTAAGATCAGGCGCCGATTTCCCGGCTTATATCCAGGACCTGGTACAGCTGGGCGTTACAGCTTACGAAACATTTGTAGCAGATGGACATACAGTGTATTTTGGAAAAAATAATTTTTCTGAGACATCACCCGCTAAGTATGCAACCTTGACCATTGAAGCGGAATGCAATGCCACACAATTTAAAAAAGAACTGAAGGAGCACCAGAAGGGTAAAAGCGATTACCCTACCTTCTGCAACCAATGCGCTGCGGCGGGTGTAGAAAAATGGGTGGTGGATATCCACAAAATGACCTGCACTTATTTTGATAAGACGGGCAATGAAGTGTTGCTGGAAAATATTCCCGCGGCAAAAGCGTTATAACAGGGCGTTTAAACCCTTGCGGGCCAACACCGTCTTACAAAAAAACTGCTTATGCCACGCCTGCTTTATTTACTGCTGTTTGTTTCTTTCCTGTCCTGTAAAAAAAATTCGGGCAGTTCCAGCGATACATCTCCTGTTACACCTGCAGCCACAACCGTAAAGCCTTCCGGTGTTTTTTCTGCCTCGGGCAGTACTGCCGCCACAGTTTTAAATAACAATAACAATCGCGGTGTTTTAATAAGAGCCTATTGGAAAGATATTGAAACCAGCGAGGGTAATTTTAATTTTACTGCGCTGGATAACCAAGTAAATGCAATAAAGGCAAAGAATAAAAAATATTCACTGGGCGTACTCGCTGGCGGCATTGGCAGCCCTGCCTGGCTTATTACGCAAAAAAATGCACCTTATTTTGATTATACCTTCCAGGGCCAACCATATAAACTGCCGTTGATATGGAGCGATACCGTGTTGACTTATCTTGGTAAGCTGGCCGATAAACTGGCGGAACATTATAACAATGATACATCACTGGTACTGGTATATATTCCGCAGATGACGGCCAACGGTATTGAAGGCCACCTGAATGGTTTTAATCAAACCAATTTTACTAATGCGGGATATACCGAAACAAAATGGATCAATGCATCTGTTCAGAATGCAAAAAAGTTTGCAACAGCTTTTAGTAAAAAAGCACTGGCCTTTGAAGTGCATGATCTTTTTAATTCTTCTACCCCGGCTTCGTCCATCATCAACAGTTTGTGGAATGATAATACATTGGGCCAACGGGTGGGCGCTGCTATGTGGTGGATATCGGGCGGCACCACGTATCAACCGAATATCATTACACTGCTAAAAAATTTTCCCGGCGATATTTATTGCCAGGTCATCGACCGGTCGGATAATACTACCAGTTTTCCCGGTGGCGACTACACGAAAGTGTTTGCACAGGCAAAAGAGATAAGGGCAAGATATATTGAAGCATGGGATTATGAATTTTCCATCAATACCTGGAACAGCCAGTTTGCAGATTTTACTACGTATGCGGATACGTTGAAAAAGTATTAGTAATTGAATTTACCGTTACAGGAAGTTTTGCCAGATGTATAAGACCCGCAAAGCGGCAAGAGAGGTGAGCAATACCACTATACTTATTAAACCCAATGCCAGGTATACTTTACTTAAAATCGTTTCTTCTTTTTCCTTGGTCTGCAGGTATTCTTCAGCACTGGCATTATAGTTGGCTTTATGGTTATCGCCGGGTTGATTAATAAGCGTCTTCCATTGGTGCTGCTCGTTTTTCAGGTACAATGTGGCAGGAGCATCTTTCAACAGGTTGTCATGCCATAGTTTTTCAAAAATAAATTTGGATTCGCTGTAACTGTTGTACAAAACAGGATCATGTGCATATAAACTGAATTCATTAATGACCTGTTGCACTTCTTTTTCTTCAAAATCACTGCTGCCTTCTACTTCCTGCTGTGGAATTTCTTTTAAAAGAACCAGGAGGGTTTGCCTTGCTGTCTTTTCACTTTCAAGAGTAAGTTGTTGCAACAATTGCAAACGTAGCTGATCCGGTATGACGCCCTGCTTCATCCAGCTGATGCGTGCAATACGTAAAAGAATGGTATAATTCAATTGCCGGTGCAACCCATATTTTTCCAAAATGTCTTTACCAATGGCCAGTGTTATTTCCCAGCGGAGTTTTGGATAAATGGCCAATGCAGCAACCCACTCAAACAACACATTGACCGTTTCATCATTCTCGTTTTTTCTTGCCCAGCCCGGAATGCTGCAATATTTTTCCAATGCCCGTACATTATTAAAATCAATTGCCGCAGCAGAATAAAAAACAGCTTTCTGCCTGTTAAGCCTCGAGATAATATCAAATGCGTTCTCTTTTTCTGTAAGCATTTCTGCCAGTAGTATCAAACCTTCCATATCAGCCGGTACAATCGGGATGTGGGGCAATAAAATACTTCTTTCTGTCTTCTGCCAGTCGATAAATGAAACAGGTGTAATGATCGCTTTATGTTGCCAGTGATTTAATTGTGCAGCAAATGATGCCGCTATTTCATGGGTGTTTTTATCGATCAATTGATATGCATCCCCTAATATCAATAAAACATACCGCTGGTATTTTCCATGCAACTTTTCCAGGCTGATGCCCTTAGGCTCATGAATATTATAACAGAACCCCGGGTGCTTTTTGTAATAATATTTTTCTACCAGTACATTTTGCTTCTTTAACATTACTACCAGGTATTCAAATAATTTTACCTGCTGGCTGTTGTCATTCGATTCATCTATCAATACCAGGTATTCGCTTTGTCTTGTACGGGCTTCTTTTACCGGCTCAAAAAAACCACCCCTTTCAATTGCCCTGTTAATTGTCTTTTTCACATGCATAAAACTGATGGAATCCTTCACCCGCTTACGCAACAGCTTTGCAATATCATTGATCTCCGATTCCTGTACCGGTATATAGTTCCTGTTCTTAAAAGGTAATATCGCAGGTGCTTTTGACGAAGTAAATGAGGAGACCAGTTTTTTATATTTATCCAGCACCTTGGTTTTGATCCTTCCTGTTTTCTGCAGTTCTTTCAACCATAAAAAAATAAAAAATGCAGATAATACAAGAAAGATAGCAGCTAACACTTTGTATAAATGAACCAGCGACCTGTAATCGTATTGCTCAGTTACAGTGGCTTCCTCTTGCGGATCTGTTGCAGCATCAACAGGAGTAATGGTCGGCTTTTTAAAACCCGTATCGTGGACTTTAAGCTCAATGTGTTTTTGAATGTTGCAAGGAGAAACGATACTGTCATAATATGCTGTACAAGTAACTGTATGAAATCCCGCCTTGGTAAATAAGAATTCTTTTTTTTCAGCAAAATTAAATTCGGTATTATCAAGTTGCCATGATATTTTAATGGGCTTTTTGGGGCCAGAAACAACAGGAACCAGTCTTATTTTTTTGCTTACGATCAAAGAATCTATATTGGGTGAAACCAATACCGTTAAACTATTACCGGATGAACAAACGTTTACGATGCGGTGTACCGTATCTTTTTTCAAACTGGTGTTCTTATAAAGTACATCTATATAAGCAGTAAAATTATATTGCCCGGGCCGGGAGTAAATATGTGAAGGCAGACTGCCGGCATAGCTACTGTCCCCCCATTCATAAGATACCTTTGTTTCAAGATCTGTAACTCTTTTATTGTACCGGCAAGTGGTTATAATTTCAAGTTTATTATTTACAGCTGTTTGAAAAGCTATTGTATCACCAAGTATCGCGGCAGGGTCGTTTTTATCACTTACCAGGACCTCAATTTTTGCAGGATCAAAATGTTTTTCATGCAGCGCAGCTTTGATGATAAAAAGTATGACCAATAACGCGATCACTACATAAAGTATGAGGAATTTTTTCCAGTGTTGTTTTAATTTATTTTCAATTGAAACGGCTGCAGGTTTTGTGAGGACCCTTCCAGTGTGTACTGTTTTAAAATGACGGGTAAAAAGTTTTTTGAAAAGTTCCTGTTCATCTTCACTGGTAACAAAAACAGGCGCCAGGTACATGCATAGTTCATTCTCATTCTTTACCCAATTTGCATACTGTATGATTATTTTATGGGCATGAATGACCTGTAATGGTGTTACCGTAAAACCATTTTCCTTTAGTGTGGCAAAAAAGGAACGCAATGGTAATGATTCGTTACCATCGGCGATAGTTTCGGCTATAATGTCGTTGAGATTATCCACTGATCTCTTTTCTTACCGTGTCAAAATCCACCTGCGATTTGGTAATGATACCGAGGGTTTCAATAAGCTTTGTTTTATAATCATCATCGGCGCCTTTCCAGTTGGCCATGTTACTGTTTAAAAGGCGTTTCTGTTGCAGGCAGGCGATCCAGTCGATGAGCTCTGCTGTTGCAGGTTTTTTTACGAGGTTCTTATTACGCAGCTCGGTAAATTTTTCTATCACCGTTTCAAAATAGGGGCTCTCTGTTTTAAGATTGGATTTTACAATTTCTAAAAGTTCTTTTGTATCAGGGAAACGGATGTGATGAAATACACATCTTCTTAAAAAAGCATCGGGTAAACCCTTTTCATTGTTACTGGTAATAATGGTAAAAACAGGAAAGCGGGTATCCTGCTCCACCGTAAAGTCAGGTAATTCCTTTATATGGAATTTAAAAGGCGGCCTTTCCAGTTCTGCTAAAAGATCATTGGGAAAATCCCTCGGAGCTTTATCGATCTCATCAATCAATACCACAGAACCAAAACAGGATCTTTTAGTGAACACTTCTTTTTCATAATTCATAAAACGGTTAAGACTTGCATTAAAACTGTTGGTGCCTAACAATGCAATACCAAAACTGTTGAAGGAGATAAATGATTCTTTTGACCGGTTCGTTTTATCACCAAAATGGGAAACCGCATCGTAAGAATAGAACAGGTCGCTGGACTGCGACCCGGATTTGGTATCGAAGCGCAATGCTTTAGGTGTAAGAAAAACATAGGGGTACAAGGAACTTAACTGCCGGGCAACAAAATCGGCACAGGCCGTTTTTCCTGTTCCGGGATCACCGGATAAAAGCAGTGGCCTTTGTAAAAAGAGTGCGGTGTTTATTGCAGCGAGCAGTTCAGGACTTGGTTTGTATTCATCCGTGAGAGAACGCAGGATCTGTATTTCCATAACGATACTTTTTATCAGGGCAGTTTTGTGCTGCATATTATACATATTTTTTTGAATAGGCATAAAAATATTTTTCGCCCCTAAAGCATAATAGCGAACTAAGCAGCGAATGTGATATTTTTGAAACGAAATAAACTTTATGAACCGCATCGACCGCCTTACTGCCATACTGGTACAGCTGCAATCCAAACGGGTGGTAAAGGCACAGGAAATAGCCGACACTTATCAATTGAGTTTGCGCACCGTATACCGCGATATAAAAGCGCTGGATGAAGCCGGTGTGCCTATCATAGGCGAGGCTGGTATTGGTTATTCCATTATGGAGGGTTACCGCCTGCCACCGGTAATGTTCACTAAAGAAGAAGCCACTGCATTCTTAACTGCCGAAAAACTGGTGGAGAAACTAACCGATGAATCCACTAAAAAAAATTACGGCACGGCCATGCTGAAAATAAAAGCGGTATTGCGGCTTACAGAAAAAGATTACCTGGAAGATATGGAGCAGCACATTGAAGTGATAGAGAACCAGTATGTGCCCAAACGCAGCAATGATACCATTCACCTGCAGCATGTGTTGCAAAGCATTGCACAGAAAAATATCATTCAGCTGGATTATTTTGCCAATCACAATCAACAAAAAAGCATCCGCGATGTGGAACCGGTGGGTATTTATTACCTGGGCGAGAACTGGTATATGGTGGCTTACTGCCGCCTGCGCAAAGATTACCGCACTTTTAAATTCAGCAGCATTAATAAGCTCACCATTTTGGACGAACAGTTTAAAAAAGAACACCCCTCTTTAAAAACATTCTTATCAAAAGAATCCAAAGAAAAAAACCTGCAGACGGTGATACTGCAAATCAACAAAGATATCATCCCTTATTTCGGCGATCAGAAATATTACAATGGTTTTGTTTCGCAAAAAGACCTGGGCGATACCATAGAAATGACATTCTTGTCTGCTTCACTAAATGGTTTTGCAAGATGGTACATGCTCTTTGGTGATCATGCAGAGATCGTAAGCCCGCAATCTTTAAAAGATATAGTGAAAGAAATACTTACTTCTATTTCAAATAAAGTAATATAAGGTAAGTGCATTCAACTCATAACTTTAAACTCCTAATGACTCTTTAACCAGTTCACCGTGGCTTCTGCAATAGCATAATTAAAATTGCCCTTGGCATATTGCTGTGTATTAAAGTTGTCCCTTGCTTCTTCCCAGTTCTTACTCTTCATCATAAAATGATCCAGTTCCGGTATCACTTCCATTGTGGCATTGCCGGGGTGCCCTTCATTCACCGTTCTTGTGATCAGTTGCGGTTCTACTATACTGCAGGATTCATAATCAGCAGCGCCATGCAATATCAAAACCGGGCAACTAATTTTTTCCCAGCTCTGCGCCAGGTTCAGCGAATCTATCTGCGGCCAGAAAGCCCAGTGCCTTCCCCACATATCATTGCTGCCTTCTTTATAACCCAGTTCGCTTACAACAAGATCCTTGTATTGCGGGTTCTTTAATAATTCTTCCCTTGTTTTTTTAAGAATAAAGAATTCATAATAAATCTTTTGTATGGTACGCATAAAATCTTCCGTCTGTAAATACGTTTGTTTTTCCAGCAATGGTTTTTGTATGCGGTGCATCTCTAATAAAAACTCACTCCACGGGCGAAAAGTGGTGCCAAAAACCATTACACCTTTGGGTTGATGACGTTTTGCAATTTCAGGCGCAATAATGCCACCCATGGAATGCCCCCAGATATACAACCTGCTTTTATCAACAAAGGGCAATTGCTCCATGTAATTGTAACCGGCATCAAAACTTTCAATATCGGTGGCAAGATCCACCTCGCTGCAGGGCACACAATTATAGCTGTCGCCCAAACCGGATTTCTCAATGGTCACCACGGCATAGCCTGCCTTCAGCCATTCGGTCAATATTTTACCGTTGTAACTGCTCATATAATTCTCCACGCTGCCGCAACCATAACCGGGTATCAGTAAAATAGCAGGAAGACCTGTTTTGCCTTTGGGTTTTCTTGTGATCGCCCTTAAATACCCATTGCGGAATTTCACCCAATCGTATTGTACATCAGCAATATCCGATTTTTCGTAGGGTCGCATTACTGCATTGGCATTGGCAGAAAGAGTTTTATTATTGCGTATATACTGAACCGTTACTTTATCGCCTGTTCTTATACCGGCAACCGCCTTGCTGTAAGTATCTGTTGAGCTGATCGCTGCGCCATTCACATTGGTTAAGATATCACCCTTCTGTAAACCCAAGGCCGCAGAAGTGGTACTGGCTACAACGCTGTCTACCAGAATGCCATTGCTTACCGGCTTAGGTACAATGCCCATAACTGCTTTCCGCGGTGGCGTTTGTGCAGCAGCACCCAATGAAAAACAAACTGCAACGATCAATAATATTCTCATAATAAATGTTTAAGTACAATAATTTTTACATCATTTTCGCACAGATCTTCTCCATAATAAGTTCCCCTTTAGGGGCGGAGGGGCTTAATTCCCCGCCCGCTGCCTTTCCTCTTCCGATGCAGTTGTTCTTCTTCTTGCCGCCTGCACCTTGTTATTACCAAAACGATACGAGAACGTAAGATTGGCGACCCTCGTTTCCCTATACGCATGCCATTTTTCAACGTAATTGTTATAAGTGATCACAGCCTTAGGCAAATTGGTCCAGAAAATATCGGTGATATTAAAACGAAGCGTACCCTTGTTTTTAAGGATCAGCTTTTGCACACCGGTAGCAATACCCCATTGCGGATCGAGTACCATAAAACCATATTGACCACCGGTATTCAGGTTGGCATTCAGTTCAGCCGTCCAGCCTTTTTTAAAAGTGAAAGTATTGTTGGTGCGTATATCAGCTGCCGGCTTACCATTGTTCAAAGTAGTACCGCTGAAATTACCATTATACTTCTGATAATAGATATTGCCGTTGTTTACCATGTTCCACCATTTAGTGATCTTGATAGGTGTGGAAAGTGACAGGCCAAAATAATCAGACGATTTTAAATTGATCGGTATCTGCACCGTAACATTATCTGCCGAAGGAATATTCGGGAACACTTCCTTAAATCTTGCCAGTGTTATATTCTGATCATCTTTGGTGTGGCTGTAACTTACACTGAAGTTTAAATTCTTCAACGTATAACTCAATTCGTACGACCAGGTAAGCTGCGGTAATAAATAAGTATTACCGGTAGCATAAGTGGTAACATCAATTAAAAATAAAAAGGGATTCAGTTGCGAATAACCCGGCCTGTCTATACGGCGGCTTACGGATAAACCGAGTGTCTGATCTTCTTTCAGCTTATAATTAAAGAATGCACTGGGGAATAACTGAAAATAAGAAGAATCAAATTTTACATTCCCTACTTTTTGCTCGGTGCTGATCTTGGTATGTTCTCCTCTTAAACCCAGCTGCACATCAAATTGCTTAAACTCCTTACTGAAGTTGATATAACCTGCATTATTGTATTCCTTGTATAAAAAATGATTGGTCTTGTTTACATCGTTCTGCGGAGTGCCATTGCTTACATCAAAAAATTTGGCATCATTATCCGATGAAACATAACTGGTTTTTAAACCGGTCTCCCATTTACTGCCTTTGCTCAAGGGATTTACATAATCCACTTTAGCGGTCTTAAAACTCAGTTTACCATTCTGATCGCCATCCAGGATATATGCAGGCTGCAGCAATGTGCCATCGAGCTTATAATAGCTGGTGGCATTCACAGTAAGCGAAGTGGAATTGTATACCCCATAATCCGCATCGGCAGTCAATTCTTTACCGGTACTGTCGAAACGATGTTTGAAGTTGATATTCGCAACACTGTTATTCGCATGATCGTTATTGGTGGCATACGATCTGAAAGTACTGGTGGCCTGCTTTTGCGGATTGAGCACAATAGAACTGTTATCATTATCCCGGGTGTAATGATTGAAGTTACCATTCACCACAAAGCCGATGATGGTTTTTTTAGAAGGAAAAAAATCCATACCCAGCCGGGCCGTATTGGAACTGACCGGAGATTTGGAATAATTATCCTTCAGGTCGCCACCGTTATACGTGCCGTTCTCATAAAAATTCCTGTCCAGCAACAAATGATTTAATCCTATACGGTAAGCATAATTATAATTACCGAAAATATTCACTTTCTTATTCCGGTAATTAAAAGTAGAACCGATATTGGCCTTTGGATACACACCCTGTCCATAACCAGTTGTAAAGGTACCGTTAACGCCTAAACGCTGATCTTTTTTCATTCGGATATCAATAATGCCTGAATTACCCGCTGCATCATATTTTGCCGAAGGATTGGTAATGATATCAATGCGTTCAATTGCCGAAGAAGGCAGGCCTTTCAGGTAATTGGCAAGGTCGCTGCCCGTCATAGGTGTAGGTTTACCATCCACCATTACAATCACTCCCGATTTACCCCGCAGGGTGATATTATCATTCTGATCCACATTCACACCCGGCGAACGCTCCAGCACATCCATAGCGCTGCTTCCGGCGCTTACAATGCTGTTCTCCACGTTCACCACAATACGGTCGGATAATTTTTGAATAAAAGGTTTGCGGCTGCTCACGGTAACGCCTGATAATTGCGTAGCTGCCGGTTGCAGGTTCATTGCAGGCAATTGCAGGTCGGCAGACAATACAAATGCTTTGGAATATTGCGGTACAAAATTCACGCCGCTTACTTTAATAATGTACTGGTCAAAGCGGATATGCTCAAACACTGCCGCACCACTTTTATCTGTAAGTGCAATTTTTACCAGTGAAGAATCTTTTGCCTTCCGCAATTCCACGGTGGCGTTTTCTGCGGCCTGCTGGTTACTGTTTACAAGGGCCGTTATCTTGGCCCGCCCATTGTCCTGCGCAGCAGCAAACAACACAGTTGCCGATAATAAAATAGTGATCAAAATTTTCATGACTGCTTACTTTGCTGCAAAAATGTATATTAAACGAATGCTTTCGTTTTAGTTTTATACCAGCAGTAACTGTAAAAAGATGAGTGGGATAAAGAAAAATTAATGCTGTCAGATTTTTACATTTTGCCAACAGCTTAATTAGATCATATTTTATACTTAAAGTTTTTTTCTCATAGAATTCTTTCGATAAATAAAAGGTTTGAATCCTACATATTTTTCCTTATTTTTAATAAATCTTTATCAAACCAAATATCCAAGTCCAGTTTTTAAAACATAAGTCCTATGAAATACCAAACAGAAATGTCTGATGAGAAACTCATCCAGTTCTATCTAAATGGCAACCCCAGCGCCATGGCAACCCTGGTAGAACTTTACAAAGACAGAATTTACAGTTCAATTTTTTCGATGGTGCAGGATAAATATGTAGCAGAAGAGATCTTCCGCGATGTGTTTATTAATATCATCAATAACCTGATGGCCGGTAAAGCAACCGAAGAAGGAAATTTTTTACAATGGGCCACACAGATAGCACACCAGCTGTGTATTGAACATACCCGTAAAACAAAACTGGCTTTTATAGTGGGAGAAGAAAAAGAGACTGCAGAAGATGCCATTAATTTTTCTGTACCGGTGGCATTGCCCAATACCAATTATTACGAAAGCCACAGCAAAATAAAAAGTATGATCTCCATGCTGCCGGACGAACAGCGGGAAGTGATTGCATTGAACCATTATGCAGGACTGAGCTTTAAAGAGATAGCCGAGATAATGAAATGCAGCCTTACCACAGCGCTGGATACTATGAAGTTTGGCCTTACCAACCTTAAAAAATTAATGAACGAAAAAGAGATCGTATTAAGATAAAATTTACCCAACCCTGTACCGCTTTTATTGATAACGTTCTAGTAGTATTGCTACAACAACTCTATCAACCAGCCTACAGCAACCCATAAAAGGTTTTCAGACATTTGTGTTATCCTAACTAAAAATAAAAAAATCCAAAATTATGAAAAGCACTACTACTTTAACTGACCAGGAAGCCGTTCAGGCATTTATCAACGGCGATTCCAACGGCCTTGAATTACTTGTTGAACGCCACAAGAACCGCATTTACACCTCTATCTATCTTTTGGTAAAAGACAAGTATGTTGCCGAAGATATTTTCCAGGATGTTTTCATCAAGATCATCGAAAAATTAAAATCAGGTGGTTACAACGAAGAGAACAAATTTGTGCAATGGGCCATGCGCATAGCACATAACCTCTGCATCGATCATTTCAGAAGGGCAAAAACAAGGCCCGCCATTGCCACCATCGAAGGCAGGGATGTATTTGAAGTATTGCAGTTTGAAGAAGGCAATGCAGAAGAAAACATCATGAAAAGGCAAAGCCACAGCACGGTTATGCAGATGCTGGCATTGCTGCCCAAAGAACAGCAGGAAGTGATCATACTGCGCCATTTTGCCAACCTGCGTTTTAAAGAGATCGCAGACATACTTACCTGCAGCGTGAACACAGCCCTGGGCCGCATGCGCTACGCACTGCTGAACCTGCGCAAAATGATGGAAGAAAAGCAACTGGCTTTATAACCGTTCTAACTTATTGTTCATTTTAATAGAGCAAAAGACCTTTGGCAACAAGGGTCTTTTTGTTTTACCCCTAACAGAAACTTAAAATAGGAATCCAAAATATAATGAGTATATTTAATATCTTAAAACGATTCCTGTATGCCATTCTTCGATTTTCATTGCCATCCCGGGCTGAAGCCCCAGTTTTCTGATCCCGCTAAAAAGCCCTCTCCATGGGATTTTATCAATGCCAAACTTGCTTTATCGAGAGATATCAACCTCAGCATTAATAAACTGTTCAACGAAACACTCAACTCACAATCCAACCTTACGCAGCTGCTGCAAAACCAGGTAAAGCTGATAGGGGTGATACTGCATGCGCCGGAACAGAAGATCGGCCAGGGCCTCAGCGAAAAAAAGATCGTGAACAAAGGCAGTGTGAACCTGATAGATAAAACACAGCTCGCCGTTCTGGCATCGGGCGTGCATAGTTTTGAATTGATAACAGAAGAACTGCGATGGTTACAGGAAGCCGTACCCGAAGTTGCCGGAGCAAAATTTAAAATAGTAAGTAAGTCAACTGATTTTGATGAAGCAGATAATAACACTGTTTTTGGCGCCATCATAGTAGAAGGCCTGCATTGCTTTTTCAACGATCCCAATGCGCTGGATGCAAAAGAAAAATTCCTGGCCAACTTCAGCAGTTTTACCGATGCACATACGGTGGTGGCCATTAATGTATGCCACATGCAGCAGAATCCTTTTTGCAATCATGCACACGGTATACAGTTCATTAACCCGGCCTATTTTTATCCCACCCGCACGGGCATTACACAATGGGGCCGCGAAGTGATACAGCTGATGATAGATAAAAAGATACTGGCCGATATCAAACACATGAGCCTGAAAACAAGATGGGAACTGTACAGCTGGTTCAAAGATGAAAATGATGATACAAAATTCAGCCAGCCTATTATCTGCACGCATGCAGGTACCACGGGGTTGTCGATAAAAGACCGTGCAAAATTTTTATTGAAACAACCGGTGGATAAAGGGCTGGTGTACGAAGTGGCTTATGTAAAACCTAAAAGCAAACATGCAGGTGATTGCTATCATAATTGCAGCAGCATTAATTTATACGATGAAGACATTGCCAATATATTCTTATCCGGCGGTATCATCGGGCTATCGTTCGACCAGCGCATACTGGGCTTTGCCGATGAAAACGTATTACTGAATGTAACAGTGCCGCATGATGTGGAATATATCAGCCACATGGAAGCTGATTTCTTTTTAGGCCCTAACCCCACTGTATTACCCGTATGGCCCGATGATACGGATGTATGGGCCAGCGAGGATTTTGAGGATCTTGATCCTTCGCTGTATGTAAAGATGCACCGCAAATTCCTGCTCAATAATATCGTGCACATTTTATGGGTGGCCAGCCAGCATGCTTCCATCGATCTGCAAAAAGCAGTGAAGCAAATTTGCATGGGCACCGATTTTGATGGCCTCATCAATGCCATTGACTGCTGCAAAACTGCCGACGGGCTGGAGCAACTGAAGCAGGACATGAAGAACGAACTGCCGCCACTCTTCAACGCCAATGGTTTGGCAGCCATTAACATCAACCAGTTTTTGGATGATTTCTTTTACAACAATGGAAAGAACTTTATCCTGGGCCGCATTAAATTAATGCGGGGTTGATCACTATTTAAAAGGATCAGAAAACCTTGCCTCAGTAGTTACACTGTTGTCGGTAAGTGTTTGCAGAAAGGCCAAAAATTTAGCCACATCTGCAGGAGCAACACTATGCGCCGGTATATTAGCGGGGCTGCCCGGGGGGCCGCCATTCAGCATCGCATTCAGCGTGGATACCTTACCGTTATGAAAGTAAGGGGCCGTTAAAGCAATATTGCGCAGGCTGCCCGATTTAAAACGGTTTTGATTATTGATACCTGCATCATCCGGATCGGGAAAGGCAAAAGGTCCCGCCGGTGATGAAGTGAGGAACATAGGTGGTGTATGGCAACCGGCACATGCCGCGCCACCGCCGGGTGCAGGCGCTAAAAAAAGCTGTTCGCCTGCAGCTTCATCGGCAGTAAAAGCAGCAAGGCCCTGTTTTACCTGGTCGTACTTGCTTTGAAAAGTAACAATAGAGCGCAGGAACTGTGATACCGCTTTTGCGATCCTTACAGAATCGATCTGTGTGCTGCCGAATGCTTTTTGAAATAAGGCAGGATAATAACTCAACGATTTCACCTTGGTTTCCAGCTCTGCTAAAGTAAGCCCCATTTCCACCGTGTTTTGAATGGGTTGTAATATTTGTTTTTCCAGCGTAGGCGCTCTTTCGTCCCAGAACATTTTGCCGGATTTGTAAAAACGCACATTCAGCAAAGCCATCGAATGCCTGCTGGTGAGGCCATCATTAAATCCTTTGCTTAACACCGCGTTATCACTAAAAGAATTTTCGGGTTTATGACAGCTGCCGCAGCTGATGGTATTGTTCTTGGAAAAATGTTTGTCATAAAACAATACCCTGCCCAATGTGGCGCCATCGTTGGTAATAGCATTATCTGCAGGTGTGTTATCATTTACATTTAAAGATGCCTGTATAAATGCCGGGTAAGTGTTGATGTAATTAAAAGCGGTTGCAGGCAGGTTAGGCGCTGCAACCGTTTCTGAAGTAGTTGTTGTCCCGTCATCTTTTTTGGAACATTGCTGAAACAGGAATACCAGCAGGCAAAGGCTGGTAATAACAAAGGGTTTTTTAAAATGCATTGGTCAGGGTTTTATTAAAGTATAGCAATGAGAAACGGGTGCTTTTAAGCAAAACAGCTGGTATTTAGACGTTGGTTTGGGCCAAAACCTTCGGGTGTAATTCAACCAAACACGAATAGATAAATTCTAATATTATGCCCCGGTATTAAAACAAAAAAACATATAATGACCAAAAAACGGTATTTTCGCCCAAAAAATTACCACTTTGTGGTATTGTTTACATCACAAAACTAACTTCTCTTTGTAGAGAACTTTATTAAATAGAAAGACCCTTTACAAACTATATATACATTTTATGGTAGAGGCCCGTATTTTAAGCCCAACCTGAAAACTCGAGAAATTACAATAGTAGATTTTTCTCATGCTTGAACACAACCTGTCCCGGTTCCCCGGGATGGGTTTTTTTATTTCCCGCAGATTTCGCAGAAGGCGCAGAAATGCGAAAAAATTGGCCGCAGACCACACCAACCAGCTACATTTATTCTTCCTGTTTATAATGATGGTTTTTGCCGCAGGCAAAAAAATTCCGTGTCGATCCGTGTAATCCGTGGCTAACCCTATTGGGCTTTAGCCCAATTCTATTCCTGCGCATTCCGCGTAATCTGCGGGAAAATTACCCGGCTAAAAAAATTATCAAAAAAATACTAAAATAATTAGTGTTGATAAAATAAAGTCATTATCTTTGGTGCACCGATTACATTTACAATCGTAAAATCAGGTACATCAACATAAAATCAAAAGACATGAGCAACGCAACAGAAAAATTGGAAAAATCAGAAAAATTTAAGGCGCTGAAATTAACTATTGATAAGATCGATAAAGATTTTGGCAAAGGATCGGTAATGATGATGAATGAGAAGAGTAACCTGGAAATAGATGTTATCTCCACGGGCTCTATTGGTCTTGATGTGGCATTAGGCATTGGCGGTTTGCCAAGGGGCAGGGTGATCGAGATCTATGGACCGGAAAGCAGTGGTAAAACAACCCTGGCCACGCATGTAATTGCAGAAGCGCAGAAAAAAGGTGGCATGTGTGCTATCATTGATGCGGAACATGCTTTCGACAGCATATATGCAAAAAAACTGGGCGTGGATATAGATAACCTGCTGATCTCTCAACCGGATTATGGTGAGCAGGCTTTGGAAATTGCAGACCGCCTGATACTTTCAGGAGCGCTGGATGTAGTGGTGATAGATTCTGTAGCAGCATTGGTACCCAAAGGAGAACTGGAAGGTGAAATGGGCGACAGCAAAATGGGGCTGCAGGCAAGGTTGATGAGCCAGGCTTTAAGAAAATTAACGGCAACTATTCATAAAACAAATACCGTTTGCATATTCATCAACCAGCTGCGGGAAAAGATCGGTGTAATGTTCGGTAACCCCGAAACAACCACCGGTGGTAATGCATTGAAGTTCTATGCTTCCGTAAGGTTGGATATTCGCCGCATGACGCAGATAAAAGATGGTGATGAAGCAGTAGGTAACCATGTAAAAGTGAAAGTGGTAAAAAATAAAGTGGCGCCGCCATTCCGCCAGGCAGAATTTGATATCATCTTTGGTGAAGGTATCTCCAAGACCGGCGAGATCATTGATATGGGTGTGGAACTGGGCATTGTACAAAAAAGCGGCAGCTGGTTCAGCTACAACAACGATAAATTAGGCCAGGGAAGAGAATCGGTAAAGCAACTGATGCTGGACAACCCGGAACTGGCTACAGAAATAGAAACCAAGATAAGAGAAAAGGTAAAAGAGATGCAGGCATCATAGATCTTTTTCACTTATTAGGGGTTAGTAAGTATAAGGCCATTATGTGTAAAAGCGTAATGGCTTTTTTGTGCCCCGAAATTCTATTTCGGGCTCACTTTCGCCGAAAAGAATTTTCGGCACACAACCGAAAGGTTGGCCACGGATGACACGAATTTTCACGGATCAAAATACCCACCTTTGTTATTGAAAATCCGTGCCAATCTGTGTAATCCGTGGCTAAATTTTTCAGCTTTAGCCGAAAAGAATTTTCGGCGAACTACATTTGCAGCATCATTATGCCCATCAACAAAAAAACAACGGCCCATTTAGCACTGCTGTTCACCAATCTTTTTTTCGCCATTAACCTGAGTGCGGTAAAACACCTTACCAGTACCGGGGTGGCAAAACCATTTGGTATAAATGTAGTACGTGTAGCCGTAAGTGTTATATTGTTCTGGATACTGTACCTGCTGCGACCGTTACAAAAAAATGCCCCTGCAGAAAAGCGGATCGAAAAAAAAGACTGGCCCCGTTTTATATGGTGCGCCTTAACGGGCATTGCTATTAACCAGTTATTGTTTTTAAAAGGCCTTTCATTGACCTATCCCATCCACGCTTCGCTGCTAATGCTTACCACGCCTATTTTAATTGTGTTCATCGCGGCATGGGTGTTAAAAGAAAGACTAGGGATATTAAAGATAGCCGGCCTGGTGCTGGGCATTACCGGCGCAGTAGTATTGATACTGGCCAGGGGCAGCGGCACCACTGGCAATGAAGCGTTGTGGGGCGACCTGCTCATCGTGATCAATGCGGTTTCTTACACCATTTATTTCATCATCGTAAAGCCATTGATGCAACAGTACAATCCCGTAATGATCACCCGCTGGATATTTACCCTGGGCTTGCTGATGGTGCTGCCCTTTGGCTGGAATGAGTTTACGGCCATAGAATGGAGCAACTTTAATGCTGTTGATATTACCACTATGGCACTGGTAGCATTTACCGGAACATTTTTGGCTTACCTGTTCAATGTATATGGCATAAAAGTGCTGGGTGCTTCTGCAGCGGGCTTTTATATTTACACACAACCTTTTTTTGCAACCATCATCGCCATGATATTTTTACACGAACAACTGGAACTGTATAAAATTGCAGCGGCAGTATTGATATTTACGGGAGTTTATCTTGCTAATAAACCCATTAAAAATGATTGAGTATATACTGGCATCTAAAGAAGAAGAATATAAAGCGGCGGCACAATTGTTTAAAGAATATGCTGCATGGCTGGGCATCGACCTGGGCTTTCAGCATTTTGATGATGAACTGAAGGAACTGCCGGTAATGTATAATGACAAGGATGGTGGCATCATTCTTTGCAGGGAAAATAATGCTTTTATTGCCTGTGTTGCGTTAAGAAGAAATGCTGCTGATATTGCCGAACTCAAACGCATGTTTGTGCAAACAGCGCAGCAGCATAAAGGTATCGGCAAAGAACTGCTGGAGCAGGCAATTGTACTGGCCCGGCGTTGTAATTATAAATTCATACGGCTGGATACACTCAATCACATGCTGCCCGCCATTAACCTGTATAAAAAATATGGCTTTTACGAAATACCCGCTTATTACCATAATCCGCAGGATACAGCAGTATATTTTGAAAAGAAATTATAAGCTTAATTATTCTTGGGATAATCAAAGAACAGGAATTCTTTTTTGGAGCTTGCAAAATCTTTCCATTGGCCTGAAGGCATCTGTATCGCAAATACCGCAGCAGTAGGCATATTATCCACCCTGGTATTGGCCACCAGTTCGTTTACAAAATAAGTAATGCCGGGATTGTGTGCAAAAATGGCGATGGTATCATACTTATCATCCAGCGACCTGATGACTTCGTAAAACTCAGGGGCCGGTGCATGGTAAAGGCTGCTGATGAAAATAATATCCGATAACTTTTGATTATACACTTCGCAAAAAAACTCGGCTGTTTTTTTAGCCCGTACTGCAGGGCTTGATACAAATGCGTCGATCGCAATATTGCGGCTGCGTATTCTTTTGGCCATTTCAGGAGCGTCTCTTTTGCCCCGATCATTCAGTGGGCGCTCAAAGTCGTTGCCGAAAAAGCCCTGGTCGCTTTTTGCATGGCGTATAATAAGCAATGTTTTCACAATACATGTTTGTATAAAAATAAAATAATTTCCAGATAAACGGGTAATTAACAAAAGATATCGGTTCTTTTAGCAAATTTGTACCCTAAATAAAAAAGCATGTTCAGGCTCTCTTCTTTAATTGGTTGTACTGTTCTATTCCTTATCTCCTGCGGTACTTCCAAAAAGTCTTTTGTAATGCCTTCGGCAGAAAATATCAGCGCTGTAAAGTTTTTAGGCGAGTATGATATTCCTTATAATCTTTTGTATAAAAATACCGTGGTGGGTGGCTTATCAGGTATTGATTATGATAAAAAAAATGATTGCTATTATTTTATCTGCGACGACAGGAGCGATAATAACCCCGCACGTTTTTATAAAGCGAAAATATTCATCACTCCACATGGCATCGACAGTGCAGTTTTTACAGATACCAGGAGCCTGCTGCAACCCGATAACACGGTATATCCCAATAAAAAACAGGACCGCCTGCATGTACCCGACCCGGAAGCCATCCGCTATAGCCCGGTATTGAACCAGTTGATCTGGAGCAGCGAAGGCGAAAGAATTGTAAAGGAAAAAGATACCATACTGGCCAACCCCGCTGTTACAAGCATTGGGCTGGATGGCAGTTTTAAACACAGTTTTGAATTGCCCGCTAATTTAACAATGCATGCTACCGAAAACGGGCCCAGGCAAAACGGGGTGCTGGAAGGCATGAGCTTTGCCAATAATTACAAAACACTTTTTGTAAATGTAGAGGAACCCCTGTATGAAGATGGGCCAAGAGCTGATATAACTGAGAACAACGCCTTTATCCGCATTTTAAAATTTGATGTGGCCAGCAGGAAGAACACTGCCCAATATGCTTATAAGCTGGAGCCGGTTGCTTATCCTGCAAACCCCGCCAATGCTTTTAAAATAAATGGTATACCGGATATTTTAAATATAGGTACTGATAAATTTTTAGTGATCGAACGCTCTTTTTCAACAGGCCGTGCTGCCTGCACCATAAGGGTATTTATTACTGATCTGCACAATGCCACGGATATAAAAAATATTGCTTCGCTGAAGGGTAACAGCAGCTTTGTGCCTGCCACAAAAAAGCTGTTGCTGAATATGGACGACCTGGGTATTTATATTGATAATGTGGAAGGCGTAACTTTTGGACCGGTATTGCCCAATGGGCATAAAACACTGGTATTTGTTGCCGATAATAATTTTGAAAAGGCTGAAAAAGCGCAATTATTATTATTTGAAATAACAGAGTAAACAAAACAGGTTATCTTTCTGAAAATTTTATCAACGGCACCTGTTGTAAAAGGTATAACCAATAACTTTAACCATTAAACACTTTATATGAAACTAAAACTGGTAAAAAAGATCGTATTGTGCTGTGCACTGTTGTATATCCCTTTCAGCAGTATGGCATGGGGTGTGTTGGGTCACCGTATTGTTGGCCAGATCGCAGACAGCTATCTTACTAAAAAAACCAAAAGAGCCATTTTTGACATACTGGGCAACGAATCGGTAGCAATGGCGAGCAACTGGCCCGATTTTATAAAATCTGATCCCAATTATAATTATTTATACAACTGGCATTTTATCAATATCAAAGGTGGATTGACTGAAGACAGCATCCGGAATTACCTGGCCAGTGATACTGCCACTGACGCCTACACGAAAATTAATTTTTTGACCGAACAGTTAAAGAATAAAGACCTGGACCATACTAAAAAAGTGTTGTACCTGCGCCTGCTGATACATATTGTAGGTGATGTGCACCAGCCTTTGCACGTAGGTCATGCAGATGACCAGGGTGGTAATAAAGTAAAAGTGTTATGGTTCAATGCGCCGAGCAACCTGCACACTGTTTGGGATACGCAGCTGGTAAACTTCCAGGAGCTGAGCTATACAGAATATGCAACCGCTATCAACTTTACCACCAAAGAAATGCGCAAAGCGCTGCAGGCAAATACAGTAGCCGACTGGATCGTGGAATCCTATAAAATTGCAGATAAAGTATATGGCGATATAAAAGAACCCGATCAGAAATTAAGCTATAATTATAATTTCCAGTACGTAGATACATTGAACAGCCAGCTGTTGAAAGGTGGTGTAAGGCTGGCGGGCTTGCTGAATGAGATTTTTGGGTAATCATGCCTTTGGCATGCTTTTCTGAATGCGCCACAGGCGCATTCTTACGTTAATACCCCCGCACATTCTTCCCTTCCATGTAATTCATAAAGGCTTTGTTACAAACACGGTTACCACCAGGTGTGGGATAGTTACCGGTAAAATACCAGTCGCCGGTATTGGTGGGACAGGCTTCGTGCAGGCTTTCGATGGTTTGATAAATTACCTGTATCGGAATATCCAGCCCTTTAGGTGTAACCAGTTCCGCGATCTTTTTGGAGATCTCCTTTAATGAAAAAGGTTTGTAAATATCACATACCAGGTTTTGCGTATGCAGCTGGTTATTGCGCTGCAACTCCTTACACTTTTCCAGTGTTTCGGTTAAAATATGTTCCTGCCTGGTATCATGCAGTAATTCAATAGCAGCACGGAAGGCAATAAAATCGCCCAGCTTGCTCATATCGATACCGTAACAATCGGGGTAACGTATCTGCGGAGCCGAAGAAACAATGATGATCTTTTTAGGTTGCAGGCGGGCCAGCATACGGATGATACTTTCCTTCAACGTGGTGCCTCGTACAATACTATCATCAATTACTACAAGCGTATCCTCGTTCTTGCGAACTGTGCCATACGTAATATCATATACGTGCTGCACCATTTCGTTGCGGCTGGCATCTTCGGTAATGAATGTACGCAGTTTTACGTCTTTGATAGCGATCTTTTCAAAACGTATTTTACGGGTGATCATTTCGGTAAGCTTTTCCTCGTCAATATCTTTACCCCAGCTGGCAATACGTTCTATCTTTATTTTATTCAGGTAATCTTCTGCGCCTTTCAATAAACCATAAAAAGCAGTTTCTGCTGTATTGGGTATAAAAGAAAAGATCGTGTTCTTCAGATCGTACTTGATCACTTTTAAAATAACATTGCTCAGGTTATAACCCAGCTGTATCCTTTCGCGGTAGATCTTTTCATCACTGCCACGACTGAAATAAATACGTTCAAAGCTACAGGCCCTTCTTTCTTTGGCCGGCACGATTTCTTCTATTGAAAAACTGCCGTCTGCTTTTACAATAATGGCATTGCCCGGCATCAGTTCCTGCACTTCATTCTCGCCCACATTAAAAGCGGTCCTGATAGCGGCCCTTTCACTGGCTGCAACAATTACATCATCGTTGATATAATAATAAGAAGGCCGTATACCATGTGCATCCCGCATTACAAAAGCATCGCCATTGCCTACCAGTCCGCTGAAGTTAAAACCACCATCAAATAAAGGCACGGCTTTTTTCAGCACTTTGGCAATATCCATATGGCCCGGCGCTGCTTCATCTGCTTTTACCAGGAAATGATGGAGAACTTCCATCATCGCAGCCAAATCACTCTGGCGCTGAAACTCTCCCGGATCAATATTCACGAGGCCAAAAAGTTCTTCTGTATTTACGAGGTTGAAATTACCGGCCAGCGCTAAATTCCTTGCAGGGATAGTATGCCTTTTAATGAACGGGTGACAAAACTCCACGTTGTTCTTACCCTGCGTACCATACCTTAAATGACCCAGCAGCACTTCGCCCAAAAAACTCACATTACCTTTCATCAACCCGGGATGGTTCTTGATATCGGGCTGGTATTTTTCCAGTTCGGATATCTCTTTACCCACCTGGCTGAAAATATCTGCAATAGGCTGGTTGGCGCAACTGCGTATACGGTGCATAAAGGGGTAACCCGGCTCTGTATTCAGCTTAATAGTGGCAATACCGGCGCCATCCTGGCCACGGTTGTGTTGTTTTTCCATCAGCAGGTACAGCTTGTTAAGGCCATACAATACTGTGCCGTATTGTTGTTGAAAATAACTGAAAGGTTTGCGGAGCCGGATAAAAGCCAATCCGCACTCATGTTTGATTTCGTCGCTCATGTTAAGGAGTGAGGCGCAAAGTTAGGTTATTTCAAACAAAAAACCCGATGTTGCAACATCGGGTTTGAGTATATTAACAGGTCGTTTTCAAAAACCTGGTAGTGATGTATTTACAGGCCGCTGAGGCAAAAACCGATCTCGAAAGGATGGATCTCAGGTCCCACACCATCCTTTAACAGGGTGGTGATCTGGTAGCTGCCGAATATAGAATAATTGCCTAAACCCACACGGCCGGTGGCTGCCAGCCTGGTGGAGTTGAAAAAGCGTTTGTTGTATTCTTTTTCAGTATAAGAATTAATGGTGCTGCCGCTTTTGTTCTGCAGTGTTTTTCCCTTGGTATGCACGCTTAATAAGGTACCTACTTTAATGCCGATAGCTGCTTTAAGGCTTTTGTTCATCCTGGACGGATCTTTCACAAACCTTAATTCCACAGGAATTTCAAGGTAAGCAGTAGTAAGCTTGTATTTTTTAAAGTGGCTGGTAGAGTCGAGTGATGTAAAGGGCAGCTTGGTGGCTGTTGACTTAACATCTATATTAATATTTTTAAAATACATATTGGTAGAACCGATACCCACACCAAATGCAGCGCTGAACTGTGGGTTGTTTTTGAAGGGCTTATTCATCATTACATAAATATTGGCGCCCCGGGATAAGCCTTTTGTATGGTCTTTAATACTATCAGGTAAGGTACCGGCCCAGTGATCGGTGCTCAGTTGCAGCATAATATGGTCTCCGGCACGGTTTATAAGGTCAGTTTTAGAGGTGGTTTTGTTTTTGTCCTGGGCAATCGCAGCAGCAGCAGACACAAAAGCAACAACAACAAGTACTATTTTCTTCATAATTAATTTTGAAGCTGCAAAATAACGGCAAATAATTTAATGAACCGTTAAAATATTGCCGCAACGGCCTGTTGCGAGGGCATTTTTAATGGTTATTAATACCGCTTTTAATAAGCGTCAAATGCAAAAAAATACTGAAATTAGGCCCCTAAATCTTCTTCATGTCGCATATTGTCCATTTAAGTAAAGACAAAAAATTACAAAAGATATTACCGGCTGAAAATCCGCATGTAATGGTGAAACGCAAAAATATTCACCTGCACCTCTGCAATTCTATTATGAGCCAGCAACTGAGCACTAAGGTGGCAGATGTTTTTCAGCAGCGCTTCCTGGATCTTTATGGCGGTAAGAGCCCTACTGCAGCGCAAATTGTTGCAACACCTTTTGAAACATTGCGGGCCATCGGCCTCAGTAATGCCAAGGCCAATTATGTGCTGAATGTTTGCAATTTTTTTATTGCAGAAAATATTACTGATGCAATGCTGCACAAAATGAGCAATGAAGCGCTGATCAAATACCTTACACAAATAAAAGGCGTGGGCCAATGGACGGTGGAAATGATACTGATGTTTACACTGGGCAGGGAAGATGTGTTTGCGGTGGATGACCTGGGTATACAGCAGGCCATGTGCAAAATATATAAGATCGACAACACTGATAAAAAAGCGATGAAAGAAAAAATGCTGCAGATCAGTAAAAAGTGGAGCCCGTATCGTACGTACGCATGTAAATATTTGTGGGGTTGGAAAGATGTCACACCCCCTCCGCCCCCTCCCGATAAAATCGGGATAAATTCCGGGGGAACTGAGGCTCAATGATCGAAGCCTATTTATTATTATTGGAAAATAACAATTCTTAAGCTGCTGTAATAAAAAAATAAAGCAACAATCTAAGTTCCCCTTTAGGGGACAGGGGCTATAGTTGCTACGATCTCCTCCAGGTATCTTTTATCCGTTTCATCAAACTGGTCCAGCAGTTCACTGTCAACATCCAGTACACCGATCACTTGATCGCCTTTAAAAATCGGCACTACAATTTCTGAACGGGATAAACTGCTGCAGGCGATATGGCCGGGAAATTTTTCAACATCAGGCACTATCAATGTAGTGGCATTTTGCCAGGCGCTGCCGCATACACCCCTGCCTTTTTTAATTCGTGTACACGCCACCGGTCCCTGGAAGGGCCCCAGCACCAGTTCTTCACCTGCTGCGCCGTTTGCCAACGGCTTTACCATATAAAAGCCCACCCACAACCATTTAAACTGCTCTTTTAATGCAGCAGCAATATTGGCCAGGTTGGCCACCAGGTCTGGCTCGCCATCGATCAATGCTTTTATCTGCGGCACCAACGAATCATATACTTCGGCCTTGGTGCCTTCAATTATGGTAAGGTCTTCTGCCATGGAGATGAATTATTTCCTGATCAATATCTGTTCTTCCATTTTCAATTCCCTGTCCAGCACAAAAGTGCCGAACGGAAGAATGGATGCTAAGAATGCTTTTGCCAGCCAGCCAAAACTTTTTTTGAAAGATGTAAATACTTCAAAGGCAAAATAAATAAAGGCTACAAACAGGGCGCCGTGTATCCAGCCACATACTTTTACTGCTATGGGTATATCCAGCATGTATTTCAGTGGCATGGCCACCAGCAGTAATACTAAAAATGAAATGCCTTCTGCAATAGCGATCATTCTAAAGCGGCGCAATGTTTTTACCAGCTCTTCTTTGTTGCTCATGTATCGTATATTTTTTAATAGTCTATAACCTGTTCTATAATACTTTCAGGAATTTTTCTCCATTCGTATTGCTGGTTGCGCAGCTGTGGTTCAAAGCCTGCTTCCCTGATGGATTGCTGTATAGTGGTGCTGGTAAAGCGATGCGGTGCACCGGCTGCACTCACTACATTTTCCTCTATCATAATGCTGCCGAAATCGTTGGCGCCTGCATTTAAACAGAGTTGCGCCACCTGCTTGCCCACGGTGAGCCAGCTGGCCTGTATGTTCTTTACATTCGGCAGCATAATGCGGCTGATGGCGATCATACGGATGTATTCTTCGGCAGTAGTAAGATTATGCACGCCACGTATCTTGGCCAGCAATGTATCCACATCCTGGAAGGTCCATGGAATGAATGCTAAAAAGCCCTTCGCCTCTTCGGGTTTGCGGCTCTGCACTTCCCTTAATTTTACCAGGTGCTCAAAGCGTTCCTGCAAAGTTTCCACGTGGCCAAACATCATGGTGGCCGATGTGGTGATATTTAGTTTATGCGCCTCGTGCATGATATCCAGCCATTCCTGTGCGCCGCATTTGCCCTTGCTGATCAGCCTTCTCACCCTATCCGTCAGTATTTCGGCACCGGCTCCCGGCAGGCTGTCCATGCCGGCTTCTTTTAATGCCACCAGCACTTCGCGGTGAGTGCTTTTTTCCAGTTTGGTGATGTGGGCAATTTCCGGCGGGCCCAGCGTATGCAGTTTAATATTGGGATACAGGCTCTTCAGTTCCTTAAAAAGATCTACGTAAAAACGCAATCCCAGTTCGGGGTGATGGCCGCCCTGCAGCAATAGCTGGTCGCCACCGTATTTGATCGTTTCGTCGATCTTTCTTTTATAAGTTGCTATATCGGTGATATAGGCGTCTGCATGACCGGGTATGCGGTAAAAATTGCAAAACTTGCAATTGGCAATGCACACGTTGGTGGTGTTCACATTGCGGTCTATCTGCCAGGTAACTTTTCCGTGCGGCACCTGTTTTTTTCGCAATTCATCTGCCACATACATCAATTCTGTAAGTGGCGCATGCTCAAACAGGTACATACCTTCTTCTACTGAAAGAAACGCAAAGCCCAGCGCTTTCTGGTATAAATCATTCAATTCCATAACTGCCTTTTGTGTAATTAACAACAAAAGTACATCCATTAGGTTGTATATTAGCAAGCGCTTGCATGAGAAAATTATTTTGCATATTATTCGCTCTTACTTACAGCCTTTTATCCACTTTTTTTTGTAAGGGGCAGGAGATCCTTTCAATGCCCCAGCCCGAAGCAAAGCTGGTGACCAGTTTCCCCTTTAAACAGTTCAATGGTGGCGTAATGGTGATACAGGCCCGGATAGGTAACCTGCCGGACAGTCTTAATTTTATACTGGATACAGGCAGCGGCGGTATCTCCCTCGATTCATCCACCTGTGCCGAATTCAATATACATACTGTAGCCAGCGATACTACTATTACCGGCATTGGCGGGATAAGAAAAGTGCCGTTTGTTTTTGATCAATCCCTGCACCTGACCGGCCTGGAAATAAAGCACCTTAATTTTCATGTGAACAATTACGAGGTACTGACCAGTGTGTATGGCGAAAAAGTGGATGGCATCATCGGGTACAGTTTCTTCAGCCGGTATATAGTGAGTGTAAACTTCGACAGCAGTATCATTGAAGTGTACACACCCGGCAAAATAAAATATCCCAGGAACAGTACCACGCTGCGGCCGGTGTTTACCGCATTACCTATACAATGGGCCGATATTAAAGACCGTAAAAAGATTGGGTACAATTATTATTTTGATACCGGTGCCGGCCTTTGTTTTTTAATGAGCGAACAATTTGCTGAAGACAGCGCCGTATTGCTGAGCAGGCGCAAACCGGTGGTTACACAGGCGCAGGGTTTTGGTGGTAAACTGCAAATGCGGCTTACCGTGATAAAAGAGTTGAAGATAGGGCCCTACAAATTCCGGCAGGTGCCCACGCATTTATACGAAGACCTGTATAATGTTACTTCTTTTCCTTTCACCGGTGGACTGATCGGCAACGACCTGTTGCGCCGCTTCAACATGGTGATCAATTACCCGCAGCGGGAGATCAATCTTTCTCCCAACGGGCACTTCAGGGATAACTTTGATTATGCCTATACCGGCCTGGGTATATTTTACGAGAACGGTAAGATCATTGTTGGCGATGTGATCGAAGGTTCTCCCGGTGCAAAGGCAAAGATCAAAGTAGGCGATGAATTGTTTTCGGTGAATAATAATTTGTCGCACAACATCATGACCTATAAGAATATACTGCAAACCCCTAACGATGATATAAAAGTGATCGTAAAAAGAGGAGAAACTTTTATAATGCTGAACCTGCGCCCCGCCAGTATAAAATAATGGATTTGTAAATACCGTTCCACCCTGCTTACCTTTGCAGCATGATTCAATTTGAAAGATTTGTATTACCCAATGGATTAAAAGTGCTGGTGCATGAAGATAAAAGCACCCCGATGGCTGTGGTGAATGTTTTGTACGATGTAGGCGCCCGGGACGAAGACCCCCAAAAGACCGGTTTTGCCCATTTATTTGAACACCTGATGTTTGGCGGCAGCATCAATATACCTTCTTACGATGAGCCGCTGCAGGTAGCCGGTGGAGAGAACAACGCCTTTACTACCAACGATCTTACCAACTATTACTGCCAGTTACCGGCCGAAAATATTGAAACCGCTTTCTGGCTGGAAAGCGACCGTATGCTGTCGCTGGCATTTGGTAAAAAAAGCCTGGATACGCAACGCAAAGTGGTATCGGAAGAATTTAAAGAGCATTACATCAATAAACCTTACGGTGATGTGTGGCATAAAATGCGGGAACTAGCCTATACCACGCACCCCTACCGCTGGATGACGATCGGTAAAGAACTGAGCCATATTGAAAATGCCACCCTGCAGGATGTGAAATCGTTTTTCTTTAAACATTATACGCCCAACAATGCCATATTGGTGGTTGCAGGAAATGTTACAACAGAACAGGTGAAAGCGCTTGCAGAAAAATGGTTTGGCCCAATTGCCGCCGGCGAAAAATATGTACGCAATATTCCGGTAGAACCTAAGCAAACAGCCCCACGCACTATGGAAGTAAAAGCCAATGTACCGCTGGATGCACTGTATAAATGCTGGCATATATATTCGCGTACGGATAAACGTTACTATGTGGCTGACCTGATCAGCGAAATACTGGGCGGAGGCGCCTCATCAAGATTGTTCCAGTCGCTGGTGAAAGAAAAAAAACTTTTCAGCAATATTGAATGCTATCACATGGGCAGTACCGATGCCGGGTTGCTGACCATTGAAGGCAAACTGGTAAAAGGCGTAAGTATGCAGCAGGCAGAAGCTGCGTTGAACGAAGAGATACAAAAAATGCAGGACGAAGGTGTTACCACCAAAGAACTGGAAAAAGTAAAGAATAAAACAGAAAGCATGATGGCTTTTGAAGACATGAGCGTGATGAACAAAGCCACCAGCATTGCCATGTACGAATTGCTGGGCGATGCAGACCTTATCAATAAAGAACTGCAGTTGTACCAGGCCGTAACCGAAGCTGCCATCAGTAGCGAATGCAAACTGATATTTGACAACAACAACTCCAACACACTATACTACCTGGCCAATTAAAAGATATTATTACCACCCATGCTGAACAGAACAATAGCGCCGCCGATAAAAGATGCAATAGAGTTTGATCTTACTTTAAAACCTTATACTTTTTTTGAACTGGATAATGGAGTGCCCGTATATACACTCGATGCAGGCACACAGGAAGTATTTCAACTGGAGCTGGTTTTTTATGCCGGTAACTTTTTTGAAAAACAAAAAGCCGTTGCAGGCGCCACCAATTTTTTATTAAAGAACGGCACCAGTACCAAAACCGCTTTTGAAATAAACGAATCGTTTGAATATTACGGCGCCCACTGCAGCAGGGCCTGCTATAACGAAACATCTGTGATCAGTCTTTCATCGCTGAGCAAACACATGGATAAACTGTTGCCGGTAATTAAAGAAATGATAACCGATTCGGTTTTTTTAGAAGAAGAACTGGCAACTTATAAGCAGAACAGCAAACAAAGACTGAGTGTGAATTTAAAGAAAAGCGAATTTGTTGCTGCCCGTTTGATAGATGCTTATTTATACGGCGAAAAACATCCTTATGGCACTTATACCAATCCTGAAGATATTGACGCATTGAATACAGGTTTGCTGAAAGAATTTTACAAACAGTATTATTTAAACGGCAGCTGTGTGCTTTTTGTAAGCGGAAAATTACCTGCCGACCTGCAGCAGCAACTGAATACAAACTTTGGCGCACTTAGCTTAAAAGCACATACGGGATCCTTACCGGTAATTGAAATGGCTCCTGCAACAGAAAAAAAATATCGTATACAGAATGATACGGAAGGTGTGCAGGGCGCTATCAGGTTAGCAAGGCATTTCCCCGACCGTCATCATCCGGATTTTATGAAGGTGATGGTGCTGAATACCTTGTTTGGCGGCTATTTCGGCAGCAGGCTGATGAGCAATATACGCGAAGACAAAGGCTATACTTATGGCATACATAGTTATGTACAAAACCATTTGCAGCAAACGGCCTGGATGATAAGCACCGAAGCCGGTAAAGATGTAAGTGAAGCAACGGTGGAAGAAGTATATAAAGAAATGAAATTGCTAAGGGAAGAACTGGTGGATGAAGAAGAATTATTGCTGGTACGTAACTATTTGATCGGAACCATACTGGGCGACCTGGATGGGCCTTTCCAGTTAATGGGCCGCTGGAAGAATATTATCCTGAACGGGCTGGATGAAAAATATTTTTACGATTCCGTGAATACCATAAAAACCATTCCCGCAGAAGAAATAAGGGAACTGGCAAAAAAATACCTGAATCCGGAGGATTTTTACGAACTAATTGTAATTTAGGAATATGAAAAAATGGCTGATCAAAATACTGGTGTGTGCGGTGAATGTTTTTATACTGGCCTATATTTTACCGGGTATAGAGATCAAGGATATGTTCACTGCACTGATAGTAGCAGTGGTATTATCCTTCCTGGATGCATTTATTAAACCATTGCTGGTGCTGCTTACCTTGCCGGCAACCATCATTACGCTGGGTTTATTCCTGTTTGTAATAAACGCCTGTATTATTCTGATCGACGATCATTTTGTGGGTGGCTTTAAAGTGGAAAGTTTCTGGCACGCTTTATTATTCAGCATACTGCTTTCATTCTTCAACTCGCTGGTGCATAAAAAAGCATTTCCCGAAGAGGAAAAAAGATCATCCGGGTATTAAGGCAGGTCCCGCAGATGACGCGGATTGCGCTGATTTTTTTTTTGAATGTAGCCATTTAAATTAGGTCTCTACATTAACCATTTTCTGATTTTTTCTGCGAACTCCGCGTAATCTGCGGGGATAATCCCTGTTTTAAAATATCCTCTATGAAATCTGCGTCATCTGCGGGCACATCTTTACATTTGTGTTACTCAAACAACGATATGCAGTTCGATAAAAAAGACCTCTCCAATACACAGCTCATACAGTTTTACCGCTCTATTCTTTTACCAAGAATGATAGAAGAAAAAATGCTGGTATTGCTGCGCCAGGGAAAAATTTCCAAATGGTTCAGTGGTATTGGCCAGGAAGCTATTGCCGCAGGTGCAACACTTGCGTTACAGCAGGATGAATGGATAATGCCGCTGCATCGCAACCTGGGTGTGTTCACTAATCGTAATATGCCATTACACAAACTGTTCATGCAATGGCAGGGCAATAAAGAAGGTTATAGTAAAGGACGTGAAAGAAGTTTTCATTTTGGTAATAAGGAACATCATATCTGTGGCATGATCTCTCACCTGGGCCCGCAACTGGCTATTGCTGATGGTGTGGCGCTGGCGCATAAATTAAAAGGGGAAAATAAAGTATCGCTGGCCTTCAGTGGCGATGGCGGCACCAGCGAAGGTGATTTTCATGAAGCGCTGAATACAGCTGCGGTATGGGACCTGCCCGTGATATTTATTATTGAGAACAACGGTTATGGATTAAGCACACCGGTAAATGAACAATACCGCTGCTTCAGCCTGGTGGATAAAGCCAAAGGATACGGCATGGAAGGTGTACGCATTGATGGTAATAACCTGCTGGAAGTGTATGATACGATCAAAGGCATAAGAGAATATTGCATCACCAATCAAAAACCTTACCTGGTGGAATGTATGACCTTTCGTATGCGGGGACACGAAGAAGCCAGTGGCGTAAAATATGTACCACCCGAACTGTTTGAATTGTGGGCCAAAAAAGACCCGGTAAAAAACTATGAGGAATATCTTGTAAGCGAAAACATTTTAACAGCAGCCGATATAGAAAGTATTCAACAGGAAATAAAAGCACATATTGAAAGCGAATTACAAATAGCCTACAACGCAGCGCCGATGGAAGTGGATACGGAAGAGGAGGTGGAAGATGTCTATAAGTTACGGGCTACGGGTTATGAATCGTTGTTGATTGAAAACAAACAATCAACAAACCCGCAACCCGTAACTCATGAACGGCGATTTATCGACGGTATCAAAGAAGCCCTCTACCAATCCATGCAGCAACACCCTAACCTGGTACTGATGGGCCAGGATATTGCAGAATACGGTGGGGCATTTAAAATAACCGAAGGTTTTGTACAGGAGTTTGGCAAAGCAAGGGTACGCAACACGCCTTTGTGCGAAAGCGCAATTGTGGGCGCCGCATTGGGCTTAAGCCTGGAAGGATATAAAAGTATGATGGAAATGCAGTTCGCTGATTTTGTAACGGTAGGCTTTAACCAGATCATTAATAATCTTGCAAAAATTCATTACCGCTGGGGACAGCATGCGGATGTGGTGATACGCATGCCAACCGGTGGCGGTGTGGGTGCGGGGCCTTTTCATAGCCAGAGTAACGAAGCGTGGTTTGTGCATACGCCGGGATTGAAAGTAGTGTATCCCTCTACACCGATGGATGCAAAAGGATTATTGATCGCTGCTATCAACGATCCCAATCCTGTTTTATACTTTGAACATAAAGCATTGTATCGTAGTGTAAGCGGTACCGTACCGGACGAGTATTATGAAATCGAAATAGGCAAGGCGAGAACGGTGCAGCATGGCGATGATATCACCATCATTAGCTATGGCGCTGCCGTGCATTGGGCGCTCGATTTTGCTCATAAAAATAAAGACATCAGTATCGAGCTGCTGGACCTGCGTACCTTATTGCCCCTGGATTATGAAGCAATTGAAGAAGCAGTGGCAGCAACGGGAAAAGTATTGATACTGCACGAAGACACATTAACCGGCGGCATTGGCGGCGAAGTGGCAGCATGGATAGCCGAGCATTGTTTTAAGTACTTAGATGCCCCGGTGATGCGTTGTGCCAGCCTGGATACGCCGATCCCCTTCAACCTGGAACTGGAAAAGAATTTTATGGCTTATTCAAGGCTGGAAGATGCGGTATATAAATTACTGAGTTATTAAGCGATTGCCGTTCGCTCATCCAAAAGGGTTGCCCGCTAATTGCGTATTTGGTTTTTAAGAATTAAACTTTATTTTCACTCATTATTTATTTCTTCAACCAACAATTACATTATGTCTGTTTCAACCATTCTTTTGATCGCAATCGGCGTGGGCGTACTGCTGGTTATTTTTGGTCTTATCAGTATTTATAACGAACTGTCTAAAGAACGCATTCTTACACAAGAGGGCTCCAGTGGTGTTGGCACCTGCCTGCAGCAGCGCAACGATCTTATACCCAACCTGGTTGAAACAGTAAAAGGTTATGCCGGTCATGAAAACAAAACGCTTACAGAAGTAACCAAATGGCGCAACCAGAGCGCTGCCGCAACAACTGTGGAAGAACAGAATACTGCTTCAAAAGGATTGAGCCAGGCATTGATCAATATGTTATCAATAACAGAATCGTACCCGCAACTGAAAGCAGATACACAGTTCCAGCAACTTTCTGCCGAGCTGGGCCGCCTGGAAGAAAAGATCAATGATGCCCGCCGCTATTATAATGGTACAGTGAGGGAATACAACCAGAGTCTTGCGGTATTTCCTAAAAATATAGTGGGCAACAGCTTTGGATTTAAGCCTGCTGTGTTCTTTGCAGAAGATGAAGCCGCAAGAGTGGCGCCCAAAGTAAATTTCAATAATTAAGCCGGTAATATTTTTTAACTGCTGAAAAGCCGGCGCCTCCTTATGCGTAAGAGTTTAATAATTTGGATGCTTTGCATATTTGTTTTTGCTGCCAATGCACAAAAGACAAAACCGCCTGTATATTTTTATACGCAGGCGGCGGAGCAGTATTTGAGCGATGTGGAAACGGATTCCCTTTTATACAACACTGTAGAACAACTGTTTGCCAATCACCTGGTGCCGCACGAACTTTTTGAACAGAAGTATCCTTATGTAAAAGCGATCGTGATCTCTTTAAGTAAGAACGGCATTACACAATCTTTTAAAACGGCCGACCTGCAGGTTAAAAAAAATGCACCGAAAGGAACCCTGCTCTATGCTTCCTATAAATTGCTGTATGTAAACGCATTTACAAAAGAAATAAAAAGAACCTTTGAAACGAACCGGTTGCTGAAGCAGTATCTTACTGTTGATAACAGCGACCGCATTACTTTTTTCAACAGTACCGTACGCATACAAAAAAACGGGAAATTACTGGTAAAAGAAGAAATATCGGTGCATAACGGTAACGGGCAGACTAATCCATTGTATGGCAACAGTACCCTGAATACGGAGCCTAATAATGCCATTAAAAGAGGCATCATAAGAGCCTTCCCTGTATATTATACCAATCGTTATCATCTTTTCCAAAATACCACTTTTGAATTGAAAGAAGTGTTGAGAGATGGACAAAGAGAAAATTACCATACTGAAAATCATGAGAATGGTATTTTGGTGTACACCGGCAGCAGCGATGTGTATTTAAAAGAAGGCGACTATACTTATACGATCACTTACGAAACAGACCGGCAATTAAAATCATTAAAGGATTTTGATGAGCTGTACTGGAATGTAACCGGCAATGGCTGGTCATTCGCCATTGATTCTGCAAAATGTACCGTGATATTACCGGAGGGTACAAAAGCATTATCAAGTAAATGCTATACGGGCGAAGAGGGCCAAAGCGCTACGGATTGCAATATCATTGCCAGCACTATAGAAGGCAGCAACAGCATCGTGTTCAGGTCCACGAAATCACTGCCCCCTTTTAATGGCCTCACCATTGCCAGCTCTTGGCCTAAAGGAATAGTGAATAGTGTATCCCGCTGGCAGGAATTGAAAGCCTATATATGGGATAACAAAGGCGTTTTCTTTTTGCCCATTGCTGCATTGTTCAGTGCGATATTCTGTTTTATATTCTGGTTCAGGTATGGTCGTGATCCCCAAAAAGGAACCATCTACCCGCAGTTTCAACCACCTGCAGGATTTTCGCCTGCAGCACTCGGTTATATATTCAATCAAAAATTTGAAAAGCAATTAACCGCTGCAAGTATTGTGGATGCAGGTGTTAGAAATGTGATCAAAATAGATGTGGAGCGGGAAGGCTGGATCATAAAACACAATGCGTATAATATTATGGGCAGCGATAAAGACATTAAACCTGCCACCAGTAATTACGAAGCATTTGAAAGTGACATAGAAGGCCTTATCGGCACCAGTATAGAAAAAGGAACTTACAACAGTACACTTGCCGGTTTGAATACCACTATACAGCGCTACTGCGAGAGCAATTATAAAAACAAAGACGGCAGGGTTGAAAAAAGTTACCGCGGCTTTTTTGCGCTCAACAGTAAGTACACTGCGTTACCCATATTGGTTTGCCTGGTGGCTGCAGGCTGGGGCTTTTTTGGTGGTATAACCAAGGCCTTTATGATGAGGAATTTTTGGCAGGTAGGATATTTTATAATCGGAGCAATACTTTGTATCGTGGTGTTAAGAATATTTTCAAAACTATTAACCGCTTACAGTCCCGAAGGGCAACAGCTGCGGGATAAGATTGAAGGCTTCAGGATGTTTTTGGCAACGGCCGATGAAAAAAGGTTTGATATGATGAACCCGCCGGAAAGATCGCTGGAGCTGTACGAAAAATATTTACCCTTTGCCATTGCATTAGGTTGTGAAATTGCATGGGGGCAAAAGTTCAAAGACATCATCGATTCCGCATCACTCGATCCCGGCAGCAGTTCCTCATTTGCCCACAGCTTTACCAGCAGCAGCATGAGTAATGATATCGGCTCCTCATTTGCATCTTCTTTCAGTGGCGCTATTTCATCAGCAAGCACACCTCCTTCCAGTTCATCGGGTGGTGGTTCCTCTTTTGGTGGCGGCAGCAGCGGCGGTGGCGGTGGAGGAGGTGGTGGAGGCGGCTGGTAATTTGTATCACCCAACAACTATGCTATGTATAAAGAAATGCCTTTTGACGAATGGTACGCTATTGTAAAAAAGCAATATGCAGCCAACGGTCTTCAATTACCGGAAGATATTGAACTGATGGAGCTGGCGCACATGGAATGCAGGGCCGATGAAAAATCCATCGAGCAATTTATAAAGGAATCGATCGCAGAACAGAAAGGATAACTTAAAAAGAAGTTCGCTGCTGCACTGTTTTCTTTGCGGGGAATAATTTTTTATTCAGCCACTGGCTTAAATAGGCGCTGCCAATACCCACTGCTGCGCCGCCCAATACATCAGAAGGATAATGTACACCCAGGTACATTCTCGAGTAGCCTACACTGGTAGCCCATGCATAAGCCGGCACCACCACGTACCATTTTTTATATTGAATGGATAAACTGGCCGCTGTTGCAAATACCAGTGAAGTATGGCCTGATGGAAATGACCTGCCTGTAACTTCATGATAAGGAAAAATAACACCGGGATAAGTTTCTGCAGGGCGTTTGCGGTTGATCGCAGACTTCATGGATTCAGAAACCACCAGTTCAATAAAAATAGAACCGAAAATATTACGGGCCTTTTGCCTCAGCGAAACATCGTTCTTAATAATGCCTTCACTTAATATAAAAACGGGTACAGCCGCACTTACAAAATACGCGGAACCACTCATACCTTTCCAGTAATTGTTGTGTGGATCGGAAGGGTTGGCCGCTTTCAGCAGGTTGATATCCAGGTTTTGAGCATTGGATCTTACTGCTACCAGCAATAAAAAACAACAGTATATTTTTTTCAGGTTCATAGTAATGTTTTGGATGCCTTACAGGTTATCTGATGCACCGGCGTCTTTATTTTCTTCTTTCTTTTTCTTGAATTCCAGTTTACCAAACTTCCAGCTGAAATTGAGCGTAAACGAACGAAAGGGAATACTTCGTGTACTGTTAGTAGTGAAGTTGGGCCCAAACAAAATAGTACGCTGGTCAACATATTTACTCAACGGGTTGGTGGCGCCAAAAGCAAGGCTGCCTTTTTTATTCCAGAATTGTTTACGCAGTGCAATACTGTACGTGATCAAAGAAGGATATTTTCCCTGCGCCTCATTTCTTGCCGAACTGAAATTGCCAAAAAATTCCCCCGCCAGTGTATTGCTGAACTGGTAAGCGGTATTGATATTAAAACGGTAATTAAAACTGTTGGAATTATAACCGGGGTCAATAGCATTAATGGTATGCCTTTTAAAAGCAAACAGATTGGAACGCACCGTTAATTTTGAAGTGGGCCGGAGATCAACAAAAAAATTCATGCCCATATTGTTTTCTGTACCAATGTTCTGCCGGGTGCTTACTGCTACATTATTATACACAGAATCGCCGATCTTGATAGAAGGATAAAAAACAATAAAGGGTTGAATATCCTGTTCGTTCCTCCGGTAAAAAGCAGTGACCATAAATGAGCCGGCCTTTTCAAAATTATGGGTATAGCCCAGTTCAAAGCGGTGCCCTACTTCGGGTTTGAGATAAGGATTACCTGCAGACACATTTTTAGGATCCGTAGTATTGATAAATGGATTCAGGTCGCCATAGTCAGGCCTTTCAATGCGTTTGGAATAACTGAGTTTGATGGTCTCATTATCATTGATCTTCCTGGAAAAAAAGATAGAAGGAACTACTGTATTGTATCCATGTTTGCCCACCTGCTTTTGTGCATTGGAATAATAAGAATTGATCTCGGTACGCTCGTAACGGCTGCCAAGCTTTACGTCCAATATCTTGCCTAATGGAAAACTCAACTCACCATACAAAGCATATACATCCTGCTTATAATCCAGGTTGTTGGATAAAGCCGTATCATAAAAATATTTTTTATCAAGGGTCTTATAACTGTAAATGCCGGCATCACTGATCACTTCGGTACGATTGATCTTACCACCCACACCCAGTATCATATCACCGGTTAAAGGTTGTGTATAATCCACCTGCAATTCTTTTTCTTTTTGCTCACCGGGGTTAGCACTGTTAATGCCATACACCAACGAATCTAAAGGAAGCTGCCGCTGGTAATTTTCAGCAAGCGTTTTGTTATGCTCATAACTGGAGTTGACGGAAATTTCCAACTCCTGGTCTTCTTTGGCAAAAGTTCTTCTGTAACTAAGATTTACATCTGTATTGTACGACTTGTTACTGCTGCTGGTATTATTAGCTGCAGCAATGCTGGAAAGAAGAGCGCCATTGACTGCATCATTAATGGTTTGCAACTGGCTGCTGCTGCCGATACCACCACTGTAAGAACTGCCATAACGGAATGAACCGGTAAAATTATTATTCTTTTTATAGGTCCAGTCAAAGCCGGCGCCCGATTCAGAACCATGTCTTTTATATCGGCTGCTGCCATCCTGCAATAAGGATAAATTCTTTTTAGCTGCAGTATCAGCAGATGATCGTTGCGAAGTATTATAGATGGAAGTAGTAAGCCTTGCATTGCCACTTACAAATGCATTAAAACCCAGCTCACCTTTCCGTGCATTAAAATTGAGCGAACCATTTTCGTTGAGCGAACCGGCAGTTAAAGAAATATTTCCATTGATACCCTTTACCTTGCTTTGTTTTAAAATAATATTGATGATACCACCCAAACCCTGTGCATCGTATTTGGCACCGGGATTGGTGATCACTTCAATACTTTTTACCTGGCTGGCGGGAATGGATTGCAAAACATCTGTAACATTACTGCCAAAAGCAGTGGAAGGTTTACCGTTAATTAAAAAGCGGATACTGCTGGTGCCCGCCAGTTCCACATTGCCATCCACATCTACATTTACCTGCGGCACTTTTTTAAGAATATCAGTAGCAGCGCCGCCCTGGCTGGTCAGGTCTTTTTCTGCATTAAAAACCATTTTATCGATCTTGTTCTCTATCAAACCGGCAGAAGAAGTTACCGTAACCGCCTGCATGGTAACCGGATTTTTGAATAGCAGAATATCCGGCAGGTTAATGGCCGCCGCTTTTTTGCCCACCGCAATATTATTGATGGTGTAACTGCGGTAACCAATAAATTCAGCCACTATTTTATAGCTGCCACTATCGGTAGCAGTAACGGAAAAATGCCCTGCCGTATTGGTAACAGTTCCGTTTACAGGTTTTACATCCCCGTTTTTGTATAAACTGATGGTAACATATTCAACAGGTTTTTGAGAAAGAGAATCGATTATCCGGCCATTGATGGAGATACCGCCGCTTTTGGCACCCTTATCCTGCGCATACAGGCCGGTGGAAACAATTACTAATAAAATGACTAACAGGTACTTTTGCATGAGGGTCTTTAAAAGTTGCTGCAAACCTACTGGTTAAATCTGAAGAGAATCTGTTTAGCGGCTATTTTATCATTTACTACAGTTTCTCTTCAAAATTCATTTCGTATTTTACTGCAAATTTTACGCTTGAAGATACTGATCATAGAAGATGAAAAGGCGCTGAGCGAAAGCATTGCCACCTACTTAAAAGCACAGGATTATATTTGCGAAGTGGCCCCTGATTTTGCTACAGCCAGGGAAAAAACAGAATTGTACGATTACGATTGCATCTTACTGGATATAACCCTGCCCGGTGGTAACGGCCTGGCCATTTTAAAGGAACTGCGGGCAGATAATAAAACCGATGGCGTGCTCATTATTTCTGCAAAAAACTCCATTGATGATAAAGTGGACGGGCTTACACTGGGCGCCGATGATTACCTGGCCAAACCCTTTCATCTTTCCGAGCTGAGTGCAAGAATAGCCGCTATTATACGAAGAAAAAGATTTGATGGCAACAGTACAATACAATTTGGCAGTATCACGGTAGATGTGCAGGCAAAGACCGCCACGGTCAACAACAAAACATTAGACCTTACCAAAAAAGAATTTGAATTGCTGCTATATTTCATCAGTAATAAACGCAGGGTGATATCCAAAGATGCTATAGCACAACATTTATGGGGCGATGAAATGGAAGGCAACCTGGATTTTATTTATACGCATATTAAAAACCTGCGCAAAAAACTGCAGGAAGCCGGCGATGCCGATTACATAAAGTCGGTATACGGCATGGGTTACAAATTTACCGACGCATGAAGCTGATAGCAAAATACAACCGCGTAAATATTGCTGCAACGGTGCTGGTGCTGCTGGTAAGCGGGCTGGGTTATTATTTTATTTTAAAATCGGTGCTCATTCACCAGCTGGATAAAGACCTGAAAATAGAACAACAGGAAATAAAAGATTATGTAAAGACCAACAATAGTTTACCCGAAGCATCCAACTATAAAGATCTTAAGATCAGTTTTACGCCATCAGCCGAAGTAATTGAAAAAGCAAGCATCAAAAGCATCAGCATGTACAATGATGCAGAAGAAGAAATGATACCGAGCCGGCAACTCAGTTTTTCAATATTGGTAAAAGAAAATAATTACAAAGTATCCATCACAAAGTCGCAGCAGGAAACAGAAGACATGGTAGAGTTGATCGTAAAGATAACACTGGCCATAGTAGTGTTGTTGCTGCTGGTGCTCTTTATCATCAACAGGTTTGTATTGAACAAACTTTGGCATCCCTTTAATGATACACTACAAAAACTGCAGCAGTTCAATCTCAGCAATCGGAAGCATATGGAATTAAGCGGCAGCGATATCAACGAGTTCACACAACTCAACACAGCGGTGACCAGCATGAGTAACCGGGTGATAAAAGATTATGATGCTTTAAAAAGCTTTACCGAAAACGCTTCGCACGAAATTCAAACACCACTGGCCGTTGTAAACTCCAAACTGGAGTTACTGATGCAATCGGAGAATTTTACCGAAACACAAATGCAATATATCCAGTCCATACAGGGCGAAGTGAACCGGCTGTCGAAACTCAACCAATCCCTGCTGCTGCTAACCAAGATAGACAACCAGCAGTTTACCGGTAAAGAGGCGGTATCACTGGCAAAGATCATCAGTAACCAGTTGAGTAATTATGAAGAACTGGTGGCAGCCAAGCACATCACACTTACAAAAAACATCGATGATGCAGTACTGGTGTACATGAACGAAACCATGGCCGCCGTACTGGTAACCAATTTAATTACCAATGCCATCAAACATAATATTGAAAAAGGCAGTATCGATATTACGCTGAATGAACAGCAGCTGCAGATCAGCAATACAGGGCAGCCATTAAACACCGATCCACAGCAATTGTTTGAAAGATTTAAAAAAGACAAAGTGCAGTCGGAATCATTAGGCCTGGGGTTATCGATTGTAAAAAAGATCTGCGAACAATATAATTTTACCGCCACCTATCATTATGCCGGCAACCAGCATATAGTAACCATTCTTTTTACCGGTTCATAATTTAATAACATACAACTTCAAATTCGCTTCAGAATCGGTTTTTAGGTTTGCTTTTCATTCATCACAAAACCATATACAATGAAAAAGCTCATCCTTATTGCTGTATGCGTTGCAGGTATTGCAACCATGGCCAATGCACAAAAAATAGCCGCATCAAAAGTTCCGCAGGCTGTAAAAGAAGCTTTCGCAAAACAATATCCCGGTATTACAGCTAAATGGGAAAAAGAAGATGGTATGATAGAAGCCGGGTTTAAGCAAAATGGCAAAACGCTTTCTGTATTGTACAATACCGATGGCACTAAAATGGAAGTGGAAATGGATATTGCTGTAACTGAATTACCTGCAACGGTATTGAGTTATGTAAAAGAACATTACAAAGGCAAGACTATAAAAGAAGCTGCAAAGATCACCAAGACCGACGGCACCGTTAATTACGAAGCCGAAGTGAACAGTATGGATGTGATATTTGATGCTGCCGGTAAATTTTTAAAAGAAGTAAAAGATTAACATTCTTCCGCTTTAAACCAATAAAAAAACAGGAATGAAAAAACTAACACTTATTGTTATTGTTGCGCTCACTGCAATTATAACCAGGGCACAGCAGGGTTATCATGTTACCAACACTTTTCATATTGCCAGCGCCGGCGGCTGGGATTATCTTGCCGTTGGACCGATAAACGACTGGCTGTATGTAAGTCATGGCACGCAGGTGAATGTGCTGAATAAAAAAACGGGTGACTCTGTAGCAGTAATTGAGAACACCACCGGCGTACACGGTATTGCCTTTGATGTGGAGGAGAAAAAAGGCTTTACCAGCAATGGCCGCCTGAATAGCGTGACCGTGTTTGATATGAATACCAATAAAGTGCTGGCGCAGATCCCAACAGGGCAAAACCCCGATGCCATCATTTATGAAACCTATTCTAAAAAACTGGTCACCTGTAATGGACGCAGTAAAAATCTCAGCATCATCGACCCGGTAAATAATAAACTGCTGGACAGTGTGGATGTAGGCGGCAAACCCGAAACAGCCGTAAGCGATGGCGAAGGAAAATTATATGTGAACATAGAAGATAAGAACGAGATAGTGGTGGTGGATACCAAAACATTTAAAGTATTGCAGCACTGGAGCATTGCCCCCGGCGATGGGCCTACAGGGCTGGCAATGGATAAAACCACCAAAAGATTATTTGCAGGCTGCGATAAATTACTGATAGTGCTGGATGCGGTAACAGGAAAGATCGTGGATAAAATAACTATCGGCGCAGATTGTGATGGTGTGGCATTTGATGCAGCAACAAAAAATATCTATACCGCCAACGGCGAAGGAACCATGACCGTAGTGCACGAAGAAAATGCAGGCAAGTTCACCATAGTAGAAACTGCCGTAACAAAAAAAGGCGCCCGTACTATTACACTCGATGCAGCATCGCACCAGCTGTACCTGCCTACCGCAGAGTTTGAACCCATGGAAGCAGGACAGAAAGGAAGACCTAAAATGAAACCCGGCACCTTCCAGGTTTTAGTGATCAGTAAATAAGCAATTTGTACCATGAAGATCGTAAGCACCATTATATTATTATTCCTGTCGGCAAACATTTTTGCGCAATACAACTTCAGTTGTTATGTAAAAGATGCCGACAGTAAAGAACTATTACAAAGCGTATCCGCAAAAATAGAGAACAGCATTAAAGCAATTGCATCCGATAAGGATGGCAAAGTAGTATTCCAGAATATTCCAGCAGGCACAATAAAGATCAACTTCTCGATGGCTGGCTATGAGAACCAGTCAGTAACATTTCAAATTCCTGCAAGCACAGTGGATACCGTGTTTTTAAAAAAAGCAGAAGTAAAAGAAGAGGAAGTGATCGTAACCTCGTCCCGTACCAACAGCCGCATTGAAGACCTGCCTACCAAAGTAGAAGTGCTGGGCAGTGAAGAAGTGGGAGAGGAAAATGGCATCAAGCCCGGTAATATCGCCAGCCTGCTGGGCGATGTGGCCGGTATACAGATTCAGCAAACATCGGCTACTACCGGTAACGCAGACGCGAGGATACAGGGCCTGCCCGGCAAATACTCACAGATATTACGGGATGGATTGCCACTGTTTGGCGGCTACAGCGGCAGCTTCAGCATATTACAGATACCACCGCTCGATCTGAAACAGATAGAGATCGTAAAAGGATCTGTTTCCACACTTTACGGTGGCGGTGCCATTGCGGGTATGCTGAACCTGGTTTCCAAATCGCCGCAACTGGGCAAACCGGAAAGAAGCATTACCATCAACCAGTCTACTTTAAAAGAAAGCAACCTGAACTTATTTTTAAGCAACCGTAATAAAAAAGCGGGTTACACATTATTTGCAGGCGGTACTTATCAACGGGCGGTGGATGTAAATAAAGACAATTACAGCGATGTACCTGATCTTAAGACCGTGTTCTTCCATCCAAGGTTATTCATTTATCCCAATCAAAAGCAAACCATTACGCTGGGGTATAACCTTATGTACGAAGACAGGAATGGGGGCGATATGCAGGTACTGCATCATACAGCAGATGCCAGTCACCAGTTCTTTATTCAAAACAAGTCAATAAGAAATACCATCGACGGGCAACTGGAAACAAAACTCAATACAACAGACAGGCTTACACTAAAAGGTACTACCAGCTTTTTTAACCGGGATATTACCAGCAATGTATTTGGGATGAAGGCAAACCAATTGTCGTATTATTCCGAACTGTCTTACTTTAAAAAACTACCGCACCACGACCTGGTGACCGGTATTAATTTTACCGGTGAGAACTTTACTAAAAAACAACCCGACTCCACACAGTTCAGCAATTACCGCTACAATACTGCAGGTGTATTTATACAGGATGACTGGAAACTGGCGCCCCGCTTTATTGCAGAAGCAGGCCTGCGTTGGGATCATCATAATGTATATGGCAATTTTGTTTTGCCCCGGCTTTCCTTATTGTATAAGATCAGCAATCACTTTACATCGAGGCTGGGCGGCGGATATGGTTACAAGATACCATCACAATTCTCCGGCGATGTGGATGAACGGGATTACATGAAGTATTATCCTGCAACCAATATTAAAGCCGAACGCTCCATAGGATTGAACTGGGATATCAATTATAAAACAGTAAGCAATGGCTGGCATCTTACCGTAAACCAGATGTTCTATATCACCAATATCAAAGACCCGCTGGTGGAAACGGTACTGCCTAATAGCATCTACACTTATTCCAGCGCTACTAAGCCGCTTGATACAAAAGGTTTTGAAACCTATATAGCCGCCACGCATGATGAACTGGAATTGTACTTTGGTTATACGTATACCGATGCCCGTCAGAAATATGATGCAACACATCCACATGTAAGCCTGAGCGCAAAAAATAAATTTGCCACAGTAATAGCCTACGAATTCTCAGAGCATTTTCGTGCAGGTGTGGAAGCATCCTATACCGGTAAACAATACCTGGATGATGGCAGCACCACGCAGGGCTATTTATTCGCAGCAGCAATGATGCGGTATGATATAAAAAATGTAGCCCTGGTATTGAACTGCGAGAATTTATTCGACTACCGGCAAACCCGTAAGGAATCGATCGTATCCGGCTCTCCTGTAAACCCGGTATTCAAACAATTATGGGCGCCAATTGATGGAAGGGTGATCAACCTTTCTGCAAGGATCAACTTCTGATCTGCAAGAAAGTAACATAATAATTAACCTTAATGCCTGTTTGTGATCTACGCAAACAGGCATTTTTGTAGTATATATACTACAAAATCCTTGGCTTTCAACAGGTAGTGGAAAAGTTATAGGTTAAAAGAGCGACGCCAATACATTACAGAAATATTATTTTTGTTACCTTTGCGTCGACAGTTTTCTACACCTTATAGTAATAAATCTACACATGTTTAAGCACACCTTACTTGTTGCGTCGGCAACACTATTTCTATTCCTGTATTCACTTCAATCAAAAGCACAGAGCTGTACTTTTTCCAATCAAACGGTAGCTGCCGCCAATACGGTATTAAATACCTATTATCCCGGCAGTGCAAGTATAGCTTCGGGTGCCACATCTATTACACTGAGTGCAGCAAGCGGTTCTACAACGCCTATTGCAATAGGGGATCTTGTACTTATAATACAAATGCAGGATGCAACACTTAATTCCACTAATACCACTTCTTATGGAGATGGTGTAGCAGGTGCGCCTGCTTCGGGCCTGCTTACATCCGCCGCGGGCACTTACGAATTTGCGCTGGCAACCAGCGCTGTTGCAGTTGCCGGGGGTACACTAACACTTTACAGTGGTACCACTAACGCCTACACGACCTCAGCTGCTACAGCCACCCAGGGAAAGTCAAGCTTCCAGGTGGTAAGGGTGGCACGTTTTAATAATCTTACTATTAATGCTGCCACCAGTATAATTGCAAGTGCATGGAATGGCACCAGTGGCGGTATAATTGCCCTGGACGTGAATGGTACTTTAAATATGAATACCACGGGTACGATCAGTGCAAATGCTGCTGGTTTTCGTGGTGGTGGCGGTCGCCAGTTGGGCGGCGGCGGTGGCGCCAATACAGATATACGCACCAATGCCACTGTAAATACCAATGGCGCAAAAGGCGAAGGTATCTGCGGTACACCAAGGTATGTTTTTAGCGGTACCGCCCTGGTAAACACAGCGGTGGAAGGCTATCCCAACGGAAGTAATGGTAACGGTGCGCCGGGCAATGCCGGCGGTGGCGCTACGGATGCTGACCCGGCAAATAACGACGAAAATGCCGGTGGTGGCGGTGGTGCCAATGGTGGCTCGGGTGGCCGCGGGGGAAGATCATGGAACAGCGCACAGAATATAGGTGGTTATGGTGGCGTAGCGCCGGGTTTTTTAGCAACCAGCCGCATCATTATGGGCGGCGGCGGCGGTGCAGGATCATCCAATGATGGTACCGGTGCATTGGCCAGTGGTTTAAGTTCCAGCGGTGGGTTAGGCGGCGGTATTATTTTTATAAAATTAGGTACAATGACCAACCCTGGTAGTATAAGCGCCAATGGCACTGCAGGCGGCAGCGTGGATAATGATGGTGGTGGTGGTGGTGGCGCCGGGGGAACAATTTATATCAGTGCAACAACAACAGCCTCTATAGCAACTTTAGTATTAAACGCAATAGGAGGCGGTGGTGGAAATGCTTGGGCAACACAGGCCGACGCAGGATCAGCAAATGACGGTAACCCGGAGCATGGTCCTGGCGGCGGTGGTGCCGGTGGTATGATCTATACCAATGCAGCTGTGGCAGCAGCCAGCTCTGTAGCCGGTGGTGCCAATGGTATCACCACTACATCCAACCTGGCATTCAGCGCCACTTCGGGTGGCGGTGGCGTAAAAAACCAGGCTGCAGCAGCCATCACATTACCTGCGCTGAGTGCGCCGGTTGCCGGCTCCGGCTCACCGGTATGTGTGGGCTCAACGCTTAACCTTACAGGCACACCAACAGTTACAGGTGCTACTTACGCATGGACAGGGCCTAACTCTTTCAGCAGTGCTTCACAAAATCCTTCCATAGCAAGTGTTACAGCAGCAGCAGCGGGTACATACAATCTTAATTACACATTGGGCAGCTGTGTAACCGCCACCGTTACTACAACTGTAGCGGTAACAGCAGCACCTACTACAGCCAATGCCGGTGCCGACCAACAGGCAAGTTACCTGTCTGGTCGTGCATACATGACAGGTAATACACCTACCGTAGGAACAGGTACCTGGTCGCAGGTAGGTGGTCCTGTTACAGCAACCATAGCATCACCCTCTTCGCCTACTACCGCAATAAGTGGTATGACAACCCCCGGTAATTACACATTCAGATGGACGATCAGCAACTCCCCTTGTGCATCCAGCACCGATGATATGGTCGTAAATGCTACCACTACTTTACCTGTTAAGTGGTTGCTGGTGCAGGCGCAATTGAATGTACAAAAACAGGCGGTGATCAGCTGGAGGGTGCAGGAGCAGAATATCGTGAACTATGAAGTGCAGCGTTCGGCCGATGGCATACACTTTACCGCATCCGGTACTGTGAACAGCAGTGGAGATGGCGAGCACAGTTATTCCTTTACAGAAAGCAGCGTGGCAACCGACCTGCAGTATTACCGCATTAAACAAACAGATAAGAATGGTAATATCAGCTACAGCGATATCTTAAAACTGCGCAATACCAGTGCTGCTGTGCTGTTCAGCGTATATCCTAACCCTGCTAAAACAACCGCCAGCATGAGCCTGGCTGTAACCAAAGCAGTAAAGGCAGAATACCGCATTACCGACGAAAGCGGAAGGCTGGTATTCCAGGATAATAAACAGTTTGCTGCAGGAACCACTGTTATTACTTTACCCATTGAAAAGCTTGCGGCAGGCGTCTATTACCTGCAGGTAACATCGGAAGCATTTGTGCTGAATGAGAAGATCATAAAACAATAAGTTTAAAATAACCAGGAGTGCTTTGCCTTTTTAAATAAGGGCAAAGCACTTTTTTATTTCGGGAAGTGCCAAAATGTAAAACTCACCAAGTCAAAACGCGGTTTCACCATGTAGGCCGGATCAGAACGGGCAGCAGCAGTAGTTTTATTAAAACTTTACTGACGGTGAAAACAAAACTTCCTCTATTAAGCCTGTTATTGCTGCTGGCGCTGGGCGCCGGGGCACAGATACAAGAAAACATTGTAGACTCGAACAATTTAAAAAAGCCCAAAATGCAGGTGGTATTTGCGCTGGACGCCACCGGCAGTATGAGCGGGCTGATACATGCCGCAAAAGATAAGATATGGAGCATAGTAAGCAGCCTTACCCAAACCCAAACCACACCCGATATTGAAGTGGGCCTGGTATTTTACCGCGACAGGGGCGATGCCTTTATAACAAAGCGTGTACAGCTTACCGATAGTATGGACATGGTATACAACGAGCTGATGAAGATAAGAGCAGAAGGCGGCGGCGACGGCCCCGAAAGTGTGAACCAGGGATTGAATGAAGCGGTGGAATTATTTAAATGGGACCAGGATACCAGTACTTACAAAGCTATTTTTTTAGTGGGCGATTTTGAACCGCACATGAATTATAAAAACGATGTACCCTATTACGAAAGCTGCAAAATTGCCAAAAGCCGCGACATTGTTTTAAACACCATATTGATGGGCAGTAATAAAAATGCAGAAAGAGTATGGCGGGAAATAGCCGCCTGCAACGAAGGGGCTTATGTAAATGTAGACATGAACGTGAATGATATCACAGTGGAAACGCCGTACGATTCAGCAATAGCCCTTATCAGCGATAAGCTGGATGATATGCGCTACTACTATGGCAGCACTGCTGCAAAAACGTATGCCAATACGTATAAAATAAAAAGCAAACAAACGGCATTGGTATCTAAAGTAAACGTAAAAGCACAAAGGGCCGAATACAACAGTTATTACAACCTTAAAAAAAGCAGTGTAAAGCAAAATGAATTGTTGGGCGACATTGCATCAAAAAACGTACGCCTTGATTCATTGAAACAGGAGGAACTGCCGGATGAATTTAAAAACCTCAGCAAAGACTCACTTGCCATTGTGATCAAACAAAAAACACTGTTACGCGACAGCCTGCAGAAAGAACTGAACGCCGTTATTGCCAAAAGGAACAGCTACGTGGAAGCCGAACTCTCCAAAAGAAATAAAACAGAAGTGGAGAACAGTTTTAACGGCATCATATTCTCCAAAATTCAGCAGCAGACACAAAAGAAGAAGATCGTACTGAAAGGCAAGGCGAAGTATTAGTGCACCGAAAATTCTTTTCGGTAGTGCATCGAAAATTCTTTTCGATAGTGTATCGAAATTTCATTTCGATCAGTACATCGAAATTTCATTTCGATCGGTATCTCGAAATTTCATTTCGAGCAAAGCCGAAAAGAAATTTCGGCACACGAAGAAGTTGTGTATTTTACAACCGCAACGCATCATCAGGCTTAAAAGAGCTGCTTATGTCTACAAAACGGTATGTAATTCTTTCCCTTGCTATTCTTTTTTCATTAAATATTCATGCCCAGACAGAACTGAACGCAAAAACATGGTTTGAGATCGACAGTTCCCTTGCCAGAAAAAGCAACCTTACCACGCTGCGGCTAAGGGTAACAGGCCTTTACCTGCAGGCATTGCTGAACAACCAGTACCTGCACGCCGCCCGCTGCCTCAACTACCGGCTCAGGATAGATGACCTGAAGAATGAGGACAGTCTTTATTTTAAGAACTCCGCATTTATAGACAGCCTGCTGCAGCAGCCACAGCACCCGCAAATGCAGTATGCATTGCATTTGATGCAGGCGGCAAGACTCAAAAATTTTATTACCCGCTACAACCGCTTTCAGCAAAATACCTATTACCGGAAGGATATCCCTGTCAATTACGCCAGCTATAAAAATATTTCGCTGGACAGTATGGTGCAACTGCATTTTGAAACGGCCAAAACAATCGCAAAAACGATCAGCAGTTATAAAGTAGCCGATGCACTATGGTTGTCATCCGACGCTTTGCAGTTCTTGTACCAGCCCGGCCTGTACGATATAGCCATAACAGAACAACTGGCTTCGGTAAAATGGAAATATTATTACCAGCTGCCTTATGGCACCCGTGCAGCAAAATGGATGGGCCTTTCGGCAGATGATTTTATTACAAAACTGGATACGCTCAACAGCCAGCAGGAATGGCCATTGCGGGATATAAAACTGTATAAGGAATGGCTGAGCTATTATCAAAACAACCGCCCCAACTATTATTTTGTAGAAACCATATTGCGCAAGTACCTGTACGAACTGGTAAGGCTGCAAAATAAAGAAGCTGAACCATTATACGAATCGTACCTGCAGCAATTGACAAATTCACGGTACAATATTGTAAAAGCTTATAGTGTATACCAGTTGTGCCTGTTGTGGAACAGCCAGGCAGCCCGTTATTTTCCCGCATCCAACAGGCCTGTTTACAATTATCAAACAGCGTCGTACACTACGGAGGGTTTTGATACCACTTACCGCTATCATCCGGTAAAAGCATTGCAACTATTCAATGCCAACCGGCAGGTGATGGACAGCTTTGTGTACCTGAAAAATATATTGACAGGAATGGAGGAAAAAATAAAGAACCCCGACATTACACTCACCCTGCAACAGCACAATTTACCCGGCGAAACTTTTTTGGCCGAACTGAAATTCAAGAATACCGATACCTTTTATTACAGGATCGTAAGGCCCTCGGGCAGGTACCCCAGCTTTGGCACATATCCCACAAAAAACCAATGGACCGATGTGCTGCTGAAAATGCCGCTGGTAAAAGACAGTTTTATAATACTGCCCCGGCAGGATGATCGTAATTATCACAATGTATACATCCCTATGGATGCAATGCTGCCGGGCAATTACTGTATCATTCTTTCGCCAAGGCAATTGCAGGACTCTTCGGTATGGAGAAGCAACCTGTACTTTAACATTACCAATATAGCCGTAGTGAATAATGAACAACAGGTATATGTGCTGCACCGCAAAACAGGTAAACCACTGAGCGGGGCAGCCGTAACGGCCATTTATAACGAATCGGTATGGAAGAACGGCGCAAGCACCTACATCCGCCACGAAGAAAAATATACGGTGAACGACAAGGGCTTTTTTAAAGTAAAAGATGCCAACTACAAAGATCTTACTGTGGTATATGGCAATGATACACTGGTGGAAAATGTACAATACCATTCCAATGGCAGCGATGATGACGATGACGTGTACTCGAAAGATGAATACGACGACCTGGTGGACTTTTATATGACAAATGCAGTTGCTTATATTTATACCGACAGGAGTATTTACCGGCCGGGCCAGACGGTTTTTTATAAAGCCATCTTTATCACTAAAGATAAAAATACCGGCGAACCATTGGTGATGAATAAAGAGAACCTGAAGGGCAAACTGCTGGGCAGTGTATTTAAAAAACTACTGAAGGAAGAAGAACCACTGCTCTATATCAAAGATGCATTTGATAAAGAAATGGATTCGGTAAAAATAAGCCCGGATGAATATGGCGCCGTATCCGGTTCATTTAAAATACCCAAAACAGCAGCCACCGGCGAATGGAATATAGAGCCCGATTATATAGATGTGGAAATGAATACCGGCAGCTTTAAGGTGGAAGAATATAAGCGGCCCTCTTACGAAGTGCAGGTGGAAAAACCACAGAAAGAATTGAAAATGGGCGACAGCATAGTGTTTAAAGTAAAGCTGCGCTCCTTTGCCGGTGCCGCTTTAAATAATGTAAAGATCAATTATACCGTAACCCGGGCCGCCGATTTTTTTGAATATGATTCAGCCGCCGCCGCCATTACCAGCCAGCCATCGCACGAAACGATCATCGACACCACCGGCTTTACCGGCAGCAATGGCGAACTGCAGATAGTTGTATATGATACGGCAGTATTGCGAAAGTCCATCAGCCCGAAAGACAGCTGGCGTATGGGTTACGACGTGGATGTGGAAGCGGTTGATGCCACCGGTGAATCGTACGATAAATCCGCTGATATAACGGTAAGGGCTAAGCCCATTTTAATAAAAATACCATTGAACAACAGCTACGAGCGCAGCAACCTGGCTGCCCTGCTTGTATCCACTATTGATGATAATGCCGGTGAAGTAGGTAAAAAGGTGAGTGTAAAAGTGTATCGTGTTACCAAAGAAACAAAACTGTTCAACAACAGGGATTTCACCGGCGCCGATACCTGGCTGTATGATAAGAACAACCTGCAGCAACAATTTCCGTATGATAACCTGCTGAAAGAAGAACCGCAGGAAAAGAAAGAACTGGTATATGAAAAGAGTATCAATACCGCGGCAAAAGAAAAGCTGCTGCTGGATAAAGACCTGTTGACTGCAGGCGATTATACCATAGAAGCAAACTGTACTGAGAACGGGAAAATTACCGGCGAATGGAAACGGGGTTTCTTAGTATTTGATGCACAAAATAATAAACTGCCCGGCACCGGCTGGTCATTTACACAACTGCCCAACAACGCACCCGCTGCAGGCGAAAAAGTAAAATATTATTTCGGCAATTCGTGGAGCGAAGCCTATACTGTTTTTCAGCTGTTGTATTATTCCGGCGGTAAGAAAAAAACGATCCGCTCTGTTTACGAAGAACAACTGTATGCAAAAGGATTGCAGCAGTACAACCTGCAGCTGCCCGCCAATATAACCGGCGAAGTGAAACTAACGCAAATGTATATACTAAATAACCAGCTGTTTACCCACACGGAAACCATGTATATACCAGAGCCACCGAAAGACCAGCCTGAGATCATTATAGAAAAATACCGCAAGCAGCTTACGCCGGGCAGTAAAGAAACCTTTACCGTATCCATCAAAACAAAAAATGTAAATACCGCAGCACAACTGATGACCACGATGTACGACGCATCGCTGGATAAACTGGAAAAACACAAATGGGATTTTCCGAATAAAAAGGACGACCGTGGGGGGTATATTTATGCAGACTGGACCAGCAGTATCAATAATGAAAGCTATAGTTACAATGTGCCTTATTTTCCGCAGCTGTCCTATAGCCCGAAAGCAAAAAAAGGACGTACAGCGCCTTTGTGGTGGATAAACCCGCTGGACTATAGCGAAGAAGATGTAATGGGCGACTGGAATGCTGGGAATACAAGGAATAATACACAATATTTTGCGAGGTCTTTTTCTGCAAATTTTGGACCCGATAACAATTATATTTACAACTGGTCAAACAATAGTAATGATGATGGCGTGGAAGATGTACTGAAAAAATTGCCCGGCCTCAGCCTTGCTACCACACAGGGGCTGGACCAGGTGGTGGTAGTGGGTTATGGCACCAGTAAGAGAAGTGAATATACCGGGGCTATGAGCAGTGTACGTATAAGAGGTTTTTCAACAGCAGGTTTACTGGCCAACAGCCAGCCACTGATAATAGTAGACGGTGTTATTTACGAAGGCGATCTTTCAAAACTGGACCCGAAGACCCTTACTGATGGCCTTATATTGAAAGGCGCTGATGGATCTGCTGTGTATGGCGCCAGGGGAGCAACAGGTGTATTGGTATTGAGTACAAAAGGCCCGGTGATTTTACCAAAAGAACCCGAGCCCGTAATAGTGCCGCGTAAAAATTTCAATGAAACCGCTTTCTTCTTCCCGGCCATATACGCCGATAAAAAAGGGTATTATAGTTTTAATTTCACTATGCCCGAATCGGTAACGGAATGGAACTGGAAATTGCTGGCACACACTAAAAATGCAGTGTTTGCCTACGCCGAAAGAAAACTGAATACACAATTGCCGCTGATGGTACAACCCAATATGCCGCGGTTGCTGTACCAGGGCGATAAGATGGTATTGCAAAGCCGCATCAGTAACCTGGACAGCAGCAATGCAAGCGGTAAGATACAATGCAAAATAGAAGACGCCGTAACCGGCGAAGACATTACAGCAAAATTATTAGCAGCCACGCAAAATAATTTTACAGTAGCGGCAAAAGCAAATACCGCTGCTGCATTTGTGCTCACCGTTCCATCCACGCAGGTAAACCCGTTAAAGATCAGTATTACTGTACGCACACAAAACTTTGCCGATGGCGAAGAACATACCATACCGGTGCTGAGCCCCAAAGTATTTGTAAGAGATAATACGGCCTTTTATTTTAAGCAACACAAAGATACCAGCCTGCAGCTGGCCGCATTGCCTGCCGATGCTGCCATGTATGGTATAGGCGTATCCATGCCTTCCAGACCGCAGGCGGCCTTACTCTATTCGCTGCCTGAACTGGCAAATTACCCTTACGACTGTGCCGAGCAAACCATGAATAAATTATTTGCCTATACCACGGCTTATAAACTGATGCGTACGGATAAGGATACACGAACATCGTACGACTCGGCAAAGCAGTACGTGGAAAAACAGAATGCCATAATAGAAAAACTGCCTGATGAGCTGAACCAGGAAGCAATGCCCTGGCTGAACCTGGGCAACCAAACAGCACAGCAACAGAAAAAATTATTCAACCTGCTGGACACGGCCCATGCCGGCGCTATGATAATAACATTGATGGACAGGCTGCAAAAACTGCAGAATGCCGATGGCGGTATCACCTGGTTCGAGAATGGCAAAAGCAACGACTATATCTCCAGTTATGTTTTAAAGGGAATGGGTAAACTGTATGCAGAAAAACAAAACTTCCCGGCCGAAGTATTTAATAACACAGCCGTTCCGTTTTTAAATAAACTGTCCGGCTACTGCGATGCCGCCTTTGCCGCTTCGCTTAAAGAGAACAATCCCTGGTACAATGGCTTGTACTATGCTTACAGCCGCAGTTATACGCTTGCGCAGTATCCATTAAAAGACAGCCTGCAGCAACGGGTACACAACATGCTGCTGAGCCAATGGAACAAACAAAGCAACGCCAGGCACCTGAACCTATCGCTGTACAACCGGGCGCTGCTGATAATAGCATCCATCAAATTTGCCAATAACCAACAGGATAGTCTGTACAGCAATGCAGTGGCACAATTACAATCGATAGAACAACTGGCGATTGAAGATGAACAAAACGGCCTGCGCTGGAAAGAACTGGCCGATGATGACGACCTTACCAATAGTGCCGAAGAAACCATTGCACTATTGGCCGAAGCATTTGCACTGGATAATAACAGCAAGGTGAACAAAGGCATCATTAAATGGCTGCTTACCGCAAAGAACGAACACAGCTGGAGCAGTACCAAGGCCACTGCAGCCGTAATAAATGTACTGGCCAATGAAAATAAAACCGTGAGCGGCCCCACGCAAACAATAAAAGCAACAACCGGCACCGCTGCACTATCCGTATCCGACGACCTGCTGCAGGGCAGCACCTTTGGCTATGCGGCCACTGCAACAAACATAACAAGCGTACAACTTAAAAAAGAAAATGAAGCAGCAATTTCGGGTAACCTGTACCGGTACTATTTTACGGCGGCCAATAATTTAAGCTACCTGAACCACCAGGTGGAACTGACAAAGCAATGGTATAAATTAAGCAGTACCGGTGCCTGGGAACCAATAACCACAGGCAGCAGTTTAAAAATAGCCGATAAAATAAAAGTGGTCATCAGCATACAATCGGCAAAACCATTGCGCTATGTTTTTATCAACGATAAACGGGCCGCAGCGCTGGAGCCAATAGACAACAGCAGTGGTTATGATTACAATGATGGCATTGGCTTTTACCGTTCTGTAAGGGATGCAGGCACACAATTCTTTATTGATCTTATCCCCTCGGGCAAGCACCAAATTGAATACGAAATGAAAGTGGCCCACGAAGGCGTATTTACCAATGGCATAGCACAATTACAGTGCATGTACCGCCCCGACATTACTGCATACAGCAATGGCATGCAGCTTACAACTACTCAATAACACCCGCTACAACTCTATCAACAGTTTGTTAAAATGATAATAACCGCTTATGATTTATAAGCGGTTATGCATCTTTATTCAAGGCCCCTTTTTGTTTATACATTTCTTTAACAGTTTATGGCAAAGCTGGCACGGTATTGTAAACAGGGTAGTAGAAATTATATTTTATCATTTTGAAAAACTTACAAACATGAAACACTTATTACTCATTATTGCAGCGGCTACTATTATGGTGTCGTGCAAAAACAAACAACCGGATCAAACACAGGTATTATCAGCCACAGAGCAGGCAGACTACAATGAATTTGTAAAATGGAAAGCAGCCAACGAAGCAAAAGAAAAAGCTGCCGAAACAAAAACCATTACCAAAGTAGTATACGTGCCTGCAAAAGCAACCGCTGCAGCACCTGCAGTAGCAAGCGCCCCTAAAAAGAAAGGATGGAGCAAAGCTGCAAAAGGTACTGTGATAGGTGCCGGGGCAGGAGCCATAGCTGGCGCCATCATCAATAAAAAGAACAGGGCCGTGGGTGCAGTCATCGGTGGTGTACTGGGCGGTGGTATTGGATATGGAATAGGAAGGAGCCAGGATAAAAAAGATGGCAGATAAAAATTGTACATTATTGCGGAACCTTTAAACGGGTTCCGCTTTTTACTATAAGCTGTTTAAAAACAAACCAATTGAATTTTGCTGATATAATATTGATCGTAACCATTGTGCTGTTTACCTGGCTGGGTTACAAAAGCGGGTTTATCAATAGCTTCCTGGGCCTGCTGCAATGGGGCGGCGCATTAACAATGGCAGTATTATTTTACCAGCCCGTTACCGCTTTGCTCAACCGGTATTTTTTAATAGAAGAAGGCTGGCAGCGGCCACTGGCATTTGCACTGGTTTTTTTACTGGGCTTTTTATTACTGCTGTTCCTGTTTACCAGTCTTAAAAAACTCATTCCGCCTGAGGCCAGGTATTCTTATGCCAACAAACTTACAGGAATAATACCGGGCTTTTTAACCGGCATTGGCATAGCAGTGATAATGGCCAATATATTAGCCGCATCTGTATGGTTTGCCACACCCGAAAAAGAAAATAAAAGTTTCCTGCTGTCATCCATTGTAAACTCCAGCAACTGGCTGGATAGTAAAATGAGCCGGGTGTTCAACCCGCCGCAGCCGCAAAAAATATCTGGTGCACACGAGATAGATTACGTATTCTCCGACGAATTTAAAAGTGATAATTACCAGCCCGTACATGAACTGGAACAACAAATGCTGAGCATGGTAAATGCAGAAAGAACCAAACGCGGATTAAAACCACTGGTGCCCGACGCCACTTTATACCTTGCAGCCTACAATCATGCAGCCGATATGTTCAGCAAAGGATATTTTGCGCACAACACACCCGAAGGCATCGATCCCTTTCAGCGCATGAAAAAACTGGGTATTACCTATACCAGTGCAGGCGAGAACCTGGCACATTCTTACAACCTCGATTCGGCGCACAACGGATTGATGAACTCGCCCGGCCATCGTGCCAATATACTCAATGGCCATTTTGGTAAAGCAGGCATTGCAGTACTGGTAAGCCAGTCAAAAGGAATGATGGTGGTGCAGGAGTTCAGCAACTGATGCGCCCAATGGCAGTGCAGTAAAGCCTTTCATCCATTAATTAACAAAACCCAGCACAATATTTGCTTATTTTGCAGGCGTGAGAAAAGCAGCCGCCATTTTATTGTTCAGTATTTACCTGGTATCCACAGCCGAGCTGTACGAGCTGCTGAAGGTGGATGTGCTGCTGGAACATTATAAAGAAACAAAAGCCCGGCAGGGCAATATTTCCTTTGTTGATTTTTTGGTGATGCATTACGTAACTGATGATGGCAACAAGAACGATAATGACCGCGATGAACAGTTGCCCTTTAAATCGGCTACCAGTGTAGCCGCCGCCGCTTCGGCGCCGTTTATCCTGCAGCGCACCGAAGAGTTTACCTTAAAACCCTTTATTGAACAACAAGATAAACTGTACTGTTACAGTAACCCCGCCATCCTTTCTCATTATTATGGCGCTGTATGGAACCCTCCCAGGTTGCCCTTTTCAACCCCGCTTTAATTTTAAATGCTGCACCGCAACAGTTGGTTAACTGCAACTGTTGGTAAGTGCCTTCCATTGCATGGTATGCCCTTAACCGGTGATGAGCCAAACGTTTGCGTTTGCAGCAGCATTATATACCTATCCGCCAAAAACAAATAAAATGAAAAAGATTGTAAATATTCCCGCTTTATCCATCCTCATCCTGTCCATTTTTGTATCCTGTAAAAAAGATGATAACTCCGTTTCGGCACAGGCCAGCGCATTGAATGCTGCGGCCGTGCAGGGCAAATGGAAAGTAACCCTGTATAATGATAATGGTACCGATCAAACCAATCACTATACCGGCTACGAATTCCAGTTCAGCAGCAATGGTACCGTAACTGCTGCTAAAACCGGCAGTACCATTTCCGGTACCTGGAGCAGTGGCAACGACGATCACACACTCAAGTTGGTATTAAGCTTTGGCGCAACCGCCGTTTTTTCCGAACTCAACGACGACTGGCATGTAACACAGCAAACCAGCACGCTGATAAAACTGGAAGATGTGAGTGGCGGCGGCAGCGGAACAGACTACCTGACATTTGAAAAAATATAATTGTAAAAACCAGCGATCGTTCACCCGGGTAATGTATTTACAAAGCTGCAGGGTGAACGATCTTTTTTTATTGCATTTGTACAGCATAATTTTCCATTTTCACAAACGATTACCGAAATAATCGGTAGCAGTCCATTAATTTTTTATTATGTTGCAAACGTGGCTTATAATTTGTTTCCGCAAGCAGCAAAATGAAAAAATTAAAGAACAGCATATTTTATTTCCTCGTCATCGGGGGATTTTCGGCGCTCATTTATTGGGGGCTGCTGCTGGGTGCAACATTGCAAAAAAATGTAAAGACGGTTACACCTTCGGCAAATACCAGCAGGTGGCACGACTTCCTGGATGCACTTGTACACAACCTGCAACACCCGCTGGCATTGCTGCTGGCGCAGATCATCACCATTATACTGGTGGCCCGCTTGTTTGGATGGATCTGTAAAAAGATCGGGCAGCCGTCGGTGATAGGTGAGATAGTGGCAGGTATAGTACTCGGCCCCTCATTGGTAGGTTTATATTTCCCGGGCTTCAGTGCATTTTTATTTCCACCGCAATCGTTGGGCAATTTGCAATTCCTCAGCCAGATAGGATTGATACTTTTTATGTTTGTGATAGGTATGGAGCTGGACCTGAAAGTGCTCAAGAATAAAGCGCACGAAGCTGTAGTTATCAGTCATGCCAGCATCATCATTCCCTTTGCATTGGGCGTAGGGCTTGCCTATTTTATTTATCCCGGCTTTGCACCGGCGGGTATCAACTTTGCCTCCTTTGCACTCTTCACCGGTATATCATTAAGCATTACTGCATTCCCGGTGCTGGCACGCATTATACAGGAGCGGGGTATACATAAAACCCGGCTGGGCACTATTGTAATTACCTGCGCAGCGGCCGACGATATAACGGCATGGTGTATACTGGCAGCCGTAATAGCCATTGTAAAAGCAGGCTCGTTCATAAGCGCATTGTACACCATTGCACTGGCGGCGGCTTATGTGCTGCTGATGATAAAGATCGTTCGCCCATTTTTAAAACGGGTGGGCGACCTGTATACATCCAAAGAACACTTAAGCAAGGGTATCATTGCCCTCTTCTTTTTAACACTCATCATCTCTGCCTATACCACAGAAGTAATAGGCATACACGCCTTGTTTGGCGCCTTTATGGCCGGTGCTATCATGCCGCAGGAAGCAAGGTTCAGAAGCATGTTCACCGAAAAGGTGGAAGATATTGCACTGGTACTGCTGCTGCCGCTGTTTTTTGTATTTACCGGCCTGCGTACGCAAATCGGATTGCTGAATGATATTTACCTGTGGAAGATAACAGGATTGATCATACTGGTAGCCGTAACCGGTAAATTTTTGGGCAGTACACTGGCGGCACGGTTTGTAGGGCAAAACTGGAAGAACAGCCTGATCATTGGCGCATTGATGAATACCCGCGGGCTGATGGAACTGGTGGTACTGAACATTGGTTACGACCTGGGTGTATTAAAACCCGAACTGTTTGCCATGATGGTGATCATGGCACTGGTAACCACTTTTATGACGGGCCCTGCGCTGAATATTATCGGCTGGTTCTTCCGCAATAAACTGGCAGCAGAAAAAAAGATAAAGGCAGTAGGGCAATACAATATTTTGATCTCCTTTAATAATGCCGAGCGGGCACGTGCCCTGTTGCGGGTGGCGCAAAGCTTTATCAGGAAAACAAGGGGCAATGCCAGCGTAACAGCCATGCACCTGGCCCGGGTGAACGACCTGCACCTGTACAATGTGGATGAATATAAAAAAGACAGTTTTGCACCCATTATAGATGAAAGTAAAAATATCGGCCAGCCTATAAGGCCTTACTTTAAAGCTGCCGCCGATGTGGATACCGAAATAGTGGAAGTGGCCAACGAAGGGCATTTCGATCTGTTACTCATTGGCGTGGCCCGCTCTATATACGAAGGCAGCTTACTGGGACGCATACTCGGTTTTACAGCAAAGATCATCAACCCCGAGTGGCTGCTGGATAAAGTAACTGGTAAAGAAAATATTTTTGAAGATGCACCATTTGATGAGCATACCCGGATGATATTATCCCGCACCAATATACCGGTGGGGGTGTATATAGATAAGGGATTAAAAGAAGTGCAGCAGGTATTTGTGCCGGGCCTGTCCGAAAATGATGGCTGGCTGCTGCCCTACATGGAAAAGCTGCGGGTAAACAATGGCGCCACCATAACTGTGGCCGATACAAAAACCATCTTTAAAAAACTACCCATACCTATCGATGCTGCCAAAAACAAAGGCAACGCCGTGCAGTTCATTACCGAAGGCAAAATAGAAAAAACATTTCTACAGGGCCAGCACCTCATGCTCATCAGCGAAGAAAGCTGGCGCAAACTGGTGGAATCAAAAGCAGAGTGGCTAGCTGATATACCATCCACACTCATCCTCGCAAAGAAGTAGCCCGCAGATCACGCAAATTGCGCTGATGAAAAATACAAATGTTCAATATTCAATGCTCAGTGTTCAATATTCAAGTAAAGGAACCAATAAATTTGGGTGCATTTTCCACTTGAGCATTGAGTGTTGAATATTGAAAATTGAGCATTCTTCTTTTTTGCCTTTCTGCGTCATCCGCGCTATCTGCGGGCTCCTGCCTACAAATTCATTCCTCCCGATACCTCAATCCTCTGCCCATTCACCCATCTGCCTTCTTCGCTGCACAAAAATGCTACCACGCCGCCGATATCATCGGGTACGCCTGCCCGTCCGAGTGCGGTAATGCTGGCCACCATTTTATTCATATCGGCATTATCCCTTACGCGGCCGCCACCAAAATCGGTTTCAATAGCGCCGGGGGCTACCACATTGGCTGCAATACCACGGCTGCCCAGTTCTTTAGCCATATAGCGGGTCAATGTTTCAATACCGGCCTTCATAGCGCCATACGCAGCAAAGCCCGGCATACTGAACCTGGCCAGTCCGCTGGAAAGATTGATAATGCGGCCGCCATCATTCATCAGCGGCAGCGTTTTTTGTGTTAAAAAGAACACGCCTTTAAAATGGATATTGTTCAGTTCATCAAAAACCTCCTCGCTGGTATCGGCAATTAAAGCGTGCATACCAATGCCGGCATTGTTGATCAAAAAATCAAAGCGGCTGGCATTAAAAGTAGATTGTAAAGTGCTGGAAAGCGCCGTGCAGAAAGCATCAAAGCTTTTAATATCGCCTGTGTTTAATTGTAACGCAGCGGCTTTGCGGCCCAGTTGCTGTACAGCAGCCACCACTTCGTCGGCAGCAGTTTTATTGCTGTTGTAGGTAATAATAATATCGGTGCCCTTTTGCGCCAGTTGCAGCGCCATGTTTTTGCCCAGCCCACGGCTGCCACCGGTAACCAGGGCAATTTTGTTAGTTGTTGTCATTGTGTATTTGAATTTAAATTTCAAACACAAAGTTGCAACAACAATCCCACCCCACTGTTGCGCTCATCAATCCCTTCTTTGCAAAATTCAAATATCCCCCCTCAACCCGTAACCCGTAACCCGCAACCCGTAACTCATAACCCGCAACTCTCTTCTAAGCCCTAAACACCCCCGGCGCCACCCCGCTCTGCTTCCTGAAAAAATTAGAAAAATGCGCCACCTCCTCAAAGCCCAGGCTGCTGCTGATCTCCGATACATTCCAGTCGGTTTGCTTTAGTAAAATCTTGGCCTCCTGTGTAACCCTGGCACTGATCAATTCAGTAGTGGTTTTGCCCGTGGTTTCTTTCAGTACCTTATTTAAATGGTTTACATGCACCGCCAGGCGGCCGGCATAGTCTTTGGCTGTGCGCAGCTGCAGTTGCTGCCGGGGCGAATCGATGGGGAACTGCCGCTCCAGCAATTCAATAAACAGCGAACTTACCCTGGCCGAAGTCGTATGTGTGCTGGGCATGGCGGCCACAGGCTGCAGCTTTTGCCCATAATGTATCAGCTCCATTACATAGTTGCGCAGCAGGTCGTACTTAAAAGCATAGTCGCCGGCAATTTCTTTTTGCATCTTATCAAAAATCACGCTCAGCTCCGCCGCTTCCCTGGCACTTAACTGGAACACCGGGTAGCCGCCCGGCTTAAAAATAGGCAGTTCATCCAGCTGCAGGCCACTGATATTGCGGCTTAAAAACTCACCGGTAAAAATGCAGAAAACCCCGCCCTGTTTATCATCCTGCGGCACATAGTGGTAAGGCACTTTGGGCGTGGCAAACAGCAGCGCATGCTTTTCAATATCTATCACCTTATCGGCATACTCCGCCTTATTGCGGCCTTTGATAAGGCTTATTTTATAATAGCTGCGCCGGTTATACGGCATCTGGTTTTTGCTTTTTACCATCGCAATAGTATCGGCAATATTGAACACATTAAAATGCCCGATCTCCTTATTGATACCTGCGGTAAGATGCGGTGCTACTTCTTTATAAAAATCTTCGAGTGTGGAAGTTTTCATGATTGCGTGTGTTTGCGAAATTCAAAGGTAGGGAGAAAAATTAAACAGCATAGTAACAACTATGCTGTTTAAGATTGCAGAAGTATCATTTACCTAAATACCTCCTGACTGCAGCTGCTGAAACACCTACTGCATTAACTGCCGCTACTAATTGAGCTTTGGTGCAATTTAATTCTCCGCACCACCAGTTAACTTCCCAAGGTTCATGTACATTAACTTTACTTGAATCTTGAGGCCGACGTTTTGTTAAATCATCTGCCATTATATCCTCCTTTTTTAATTGTTATAAAATAATTTTATAAAGAAATAAATTGTGGCTCACCTGTATTTCCCAAATTATAATGCACACAAGTTTTTTCGACGAAACCAATTCTTACATGGTCTTGAACACTTCCAGAATTTCCATCGTATGAAAGATAAATAAGCCTATCTTTTTGCTTTGTCCATCCGGTAATTAAATCGATCAAAATACCTACGGCTGTAGAAGCTAATACACCATTTGACCAAACAACTTGTGGATGACCACCTACATCGCCATACTTAGCTGCTTCCTTTTTTAATTTCTCATCCGTTAAAAACCCAATGCACTTCATACATGGCATTCCTGGCATTGATAGAATTACCTGCCCATGTATTGATGGCGCTTCTTCAAGTATTTGATAAACATCCATTCCAATATCTAAATAAGGGATTAGATACCTCCTGCATTCTGCTTCTAACTGTTCACGCCCAATAAAAGTGTCAACACCACCAACTATGAAATCACATTCTTGCAGATCTTCTGGTTTATTTTGCCATTTATCATTTATACATTTAATATTAGAGGAAGGGAGTATTTTTTTGAAAAGCCTTTTTGCTATGGAAGTTTTAAGCATCTTGTTTTTAATATCACTAAACCATCCACCAATTAGACGATTCATATTTGTATGCTCGATTTTATCATCATCAAAAACAGTAACATTCTTAATTCCTATATGAGCTAGCTGCTGACCAACATGAGAACCACCACCGCCAAAACCTACAATACCTACTTTTACGTTTTCAAAAAACATTTGAGAATCTGGGCCTAAAAAAGATTGTCTATCATAAAGATTGCTTTTTACATGTTTTATAGGAAAAAGGAAAATTGATTTCATTGGATATCCTACTATACTTATTGATTCAGGAATTATTCTATGCCTTTTCTCATGAAGTTTTACTTCTGCTATCGCAGAATTTTGACTTAGGATTATTAATCCATGAGCCTGATTCGGAACAACATTATAAAAGCTATCAATTACATCAGGTATTTCTTTCCTGTCTGTATAGCTTAACCCGGGCTTGCCTGTATGATCATGCATATGTACATGGAATATCCCAGAACTGCTATCTAAAGCACTTTGCATAGCAGATCTTATTGCTGCGGAGTTAATTCTAGCACCAACACTACCATCTTCAATATAATTCTTATCATCTATGATTAAATACTTTGTAATGGTTATTAAAATAGTTTCGTTTTTCAATCGTTTACTCTTAGAGCAAAAGAAACCAATACGCTCAAATGCAAATTCGTGGGGTCTCAAAAGGTCTCGAAAAGCTTGCTCATAAATAGCCTTCGGTATTCTGACTTTTATTTTTGGATTTTTCATTTTCTAAAAGCTTTTAAGTGAACAAGAAGTGTTTCGGCCAACCTTAATCCTGCTGGGACATTCCAGGAAATTGCAACCCAATTTTTATCTAATAAACGTAAGTTTCCATTCCAATTGCGAGCAGGGCATCCAGTAACTATTTGACTAAAAAATAACCTTGAATTGTAACCTGTATGAGTAGTAGGACAAAGAAGCAAATCCATTTCCGATGGATTACACCCTTCGGGTAATTGATGTTGCTTAATTAAAAAGTAAGAATGACCCCCATCCTCAATAAAACTGAGGATAGGGGCAATCTGCTTTAGTTCATCAATCTGATCTTGAGGAAATTGCATAGCAGTAAATTTTAGGATGAAGCGCCGTCTCTTACGTGGCTAAAAAACTGTTCACATCCTTTAATTTCAACTTTTGCATCATCGGCCAACGGCACCAATTTTCCATCAACAAGCTGTTCAAGCTCATGCGTAGCTGGAATATTTCCTTGTTTCTTCAATTCTGCAACAGTATAAATCCCTGGCTTTACTTCGTAGCCTTTATTGTTGATTTTAATTTCAACTAATTTAGGTTGCTTATGCTTTGAATAAAAGTGTTCAATGCCTATTCTTGCCAGATCTACTTTTTCATTGTCTGCTATCTCTTCATCTTTTCCCTGCACTTTCAAAAAGACTAAAGAATCCGGAGGGATATCTCCAAGTTTTCTCAACTCTTTGCCGGTGATGAACTTTGTCCACTTGTAATCTTTTCCGTCAATTGTCAATTTAAAAGTGGGGTGACGACTTACTGTATAAAAGTGTTCAATACCAAACCTTGCCAAATCAATTTTATCATCATTTTTAATCTCTTCGTCCAATCCTTCTACTTTTAAAAAGATTAAAAAATCTTCATTGATTGAAGCTGCCTTTCTTATTTCAGCTCCTGTGATAAACTTGTTCCATTCGATGGTCCTTCCATCTAAAATAAACTTGTATGAATTTTCAACTAACATTTTTAATAATTTAAAATTTTTAAAATAAAATCCCTACTCATGTTAAACATGAAAAAAACTCAGCATTATGAGTTTGCTGATTACATTATTGTTGAAGAATTGATTTAGCCTTAATACAGTTAAATAGGTTAAGAATACCCAAGAGGAAAAATCAAAAAAACTTAGTAAAGGCTTTACGTTTTAAAAATGAGTCGCTATATTTGAATTTCCAGAAACAAATTAGGGAAACAGGGCGCTAACCTGTTTAACTTTTTTAAAACAAAAGCCAGGTGAGGATTTTCCTTGCTTGGTTTTTTATTTAAAGAACTAGTGTCAGTACAAATATAATGATATTGTTTAAATAACAAGCATGTTTGCAAAACAAGCATAGCGCATAAAAGTAAACAATTTATCCACATTGTTGCTTTTCTTTGTGAAAAACTTTTTAACTTTGTGATTAATCACAAAGTTAATCACTCAAATTCGCAGTATTCCTTGCCCCGGTAATTGAAAATTCTACTAAGGAACTATAAATAAACAAACCATATATGATTGATAACACTTCAATTCTCAATGAAATAATTGGAGGAAAAATATGTAATCTTAGAAAATTAAATGAGGATAGTCAGGTAAATCTTTCTGAAAAAATTAAAATTAGTAGATCATCAATCTCCAATATTGAAGCTGGTAGACAGGCAGCTTCATTGAGTTTATTATATGAAATCTCACAAGTATATCAATCTGAAATTTTTTCATTGCTTCCAACAGTTCAAGAATTAAATCACTATCTGGAAGAAGGAGATAATAAATTTAATGAACATCTTAAAAGCTCTGATATTAATGACGAAACCAGACAACAAATTCTAAATTTAATAAAGTAGAATTATGATCAATAGTTATGTCGAAGAAAAAGCAGAAAAGATTTTATTAGATTCAAATTGCTTTAATATACCAATTGATGTTTACAAGTGTGCTGAATATTTAGGCGTGGAGATAACATCATTAGATTTAGAAGATGATATATCTGGCTTTTTTGCTATCAAGAATAAAAAGGCACATATAGGTGTTAACAAAGCAAATAACGCCCAAAGGATTCGCTTTACAATCGGGCATGAATTAGGGCATTATATTTTGCATGCTAAAGAAACGCCATTATTTATAGACAAAGAAGAAAGTAGATTAAATAGGGATTACAACTCTAGTACAGGAGAATTGATAAAGGAAAGAGAAGCAAATGCCTTTGCAGCAGCCTTACTAATGCCGAGAAAACTTGTGATAAAAAAAATAAATGAATTGAGTGAACGAGATAATAAAACTTTAATTCGTAAGCTATCTGTGGAATTTGATGTTAACCCTAAGGCAATGGGAATTAGATTGGTCAATTTAGACATTATCGGCTACAGCCTTTGATAAAAATCTCTTTATCTAAGTCTATTCTAATAATCCTAAAGGTGTTAAAGAGGACATAAAGCTAAAAAATAAAATGCCTTAAATTACTTGCATTAGTTTTGTATTTTAAAGCCTATAAGGAATGTAGTTGCTTTAACTAGTACTTTTTAATATCCGCTCCAACAACGTCACCTTCTCCTTCTCACTCTCCAACAACCTTTCATACAATTTCTTATTCTCCTCCATCGCCTCTACAAACTTATCCAGCGGGTTAAAATTGTAATGATTGGCGTTTGCAATTGCATTATCCTTAAAATCGGTAAAAGTATTAGAGATAATATTTATTGCAGCTTCTTCATCAAAGTTCTTAATGCTCTTCACCGGCACCTTCAAATACCCCGCAATCTGCACCAGTAATTTATCATCAATCACTTCTTTAGCTTCCAGCAGCGAAACTTTTTGCTGGTTCCAGTCATCACCCAGTTCAAAGGCAAGGCCTTCCTGCTTAATGCCCATCATTTCTTCCCGATAGCAATCGGGACGTTTTTACATTGCGGCCCTGGTGTATTGTTTTTTTCCATAACAAGTAGTGTTGCGTGCTTACAAATATAGTAACAAATAAAGGGTAAATGGTTGTATAAGAAAAGAGGTTTTTTCGGAAAGAAAGATTGCAGCAGGGCTAAAAAGATATTTACAACAGGGATCATTTCGGTGGCGTTAACAAAATGATCAAAAGTGGTATCAACAGCGATTTTCTTTACCACAAAGGCACTAAGCCACTCCTAAGGAGTCCTTTGGACAAAGCTGCACAAAGAAAACTTAGTGTTACTTCGTGCCTTAGTGTCTTTGTGGCTAAAATTGGGATCGCCATTTTGCGCTACCAGGTAGCAGGCATACCTTGTAAGCGCAATATCTTCCACTTCCCGCTGAGCACCCTTGACTAATGTTATCATTTTCGTGACGCCACGAAAATGATCGGAAACTAATGTGGTATCAACAGCGGTTTTCTTTACCACAAAGGCACTAAGCCACAAAGCCGTACAAAGACCCCTTAGTGTTCCTTCCTGCCTCCGCGCCTTAGTGGTTTAAATGTACAACCCTCCCAATTACAAACTCACCATTCACTACTCACCACTCACCTTTTTTCCTTATCTTCACACTACAAGCCACAACACAAAAAAACCTGCCCCCGCACCACCCATCCCCGCGGAACAATTGCAGGAACATTACAGGACACTTACGGGACATTAACAGGACCATTACGGGACACTAACGGGACCCATGCGGGACAGAACTTGCCGCAGCATATACGCAGATACCGACAGCAACTTACCGCTAAGCCAGGGCAACTCAATACCAAACCAATACCATCCCTGTACCAACCCTATAGCAACTCCAATATATCACTGGTGCATCTGTTATGCAAAGCCCTATTACCAGCAGCAGTACCAGCAATGTGCAGGCATGTTTTTACAAGAGAGTCTATATATTAAAAGAGAACCCGGAGCTATCACATCCCCGCAGCCTTACAGTTTTTCGTTTGCAGCTCCTCCACCTCTTCGCCATACATTTTAGTATAACCGAGGCGCAGCGCTTCTTTGATATCATTGCAGGCCTGCCCGGTTTTTTTCATAGCAATATAGATAAGTGCCCGGTTGCGGAAAGCGTAGGAATTAGCGGGGTATAATTTAATAGAAGTGTTTACATCGGTGAGTGCAGACTGCAGGTCGCCCAGTTTGTATTTATTAAAAGCACGGTTGTTATAACTCAGCGCCTCTTTGGGGTCCATGGAAATTACTTTATCAAAAAAACCAATGGCCTTTTTATAGTCGCCCATTTCCTGGTATTTAAAACCAATATTGGCATAAGTACCCACAAAAGTAGGATCGATCTTTAAAATCCGGTACAGGTAATCCAGTGTTTGGTCGCCCTTGCCCACTTCATCACAAACGGCCGCCAGGTTATTAAGCGTACCTACATTCAATGAGTCGATCTTATAAGCAGCAAAAAAATCATCATAAGCGCCTTGAAAATCCCGTATATTCACCTTAGCGGCGCCGCGGTTAATATACAGGGTGAGCCTTACGGTATCCACCGTTTCAAAGCCCAGCGCTTCAGAAAAATCCTTAATGGCGTATTCCGGCTCCTGTATACTGGTAAGCAGTATCCCCCGCTGACTGTAAGCGTAAGAACTTTTAGGATAAAACTGTATCAGTTTGGTGTAAGTATTGAATGCTTCCTGGTAATCTTTTAATTTTTCCAATGCATTGGCTTTTAAAAAAAGATACTGTGCATTGGTGGAATCAAGTCTTAATGCGGCATTGATTCTCTCTTATAGAACTGGCATAATCTCCCTTATCATACAGGGCGGAGGCATTTTTGTAACGGACTTCTTTTGTTTGGGCAAAGGTATTTAAGCAAAAAAATAAAAGGGCGAACGGAAAAAATAAAAGCTGTTTCATTAAAAGGGATTTAAACTATTAAAGGGATCAAGAGGCATGAAGATAATAACAAAAAATGAAAGCCTTTGCAAATTCAATATATCAACGGGCACCGTTTGCACCACCGCCGTATCCTGTACAAAGCCTACTCACGGCACAGCATCTTTACAGCAGCGGGTAAAATACCCTGCTACGGGTACACCCGGATGTTTTTTTATCGCTATCATTACAGCCGATCATCAATATATTAATGAACTGGATACAAACCATTTACTGCAGCCAGTGGTACGAGCTGAAACAAAAAGGCCGCGACCCCATGAAGGCCCGGCTGAACGGTACTTTGTTAACAGCCGTAATGCTGCTGCTGCTATTGGCCGTAGTGGTGATACTGGGGCGAAAGTATATACCCTGGCAATTACCCTCGCATACCGGCATATCCGGCAAAGCCGTGGGCCAGGTGCTGGGCTTAGTTGGCATTGCAGTAGTAGGTGGTGTCATCAATTTTACCATTGGCAGCGAAAAGAATTATATTCAAAATGATAGCCCAGTGGGAGCAGTTGCCGGAAGAGGTATTAAAAGCCACCATCAAAAAGTCGCTGCAGTATTTTTTAATTGTATTTGCTGCATTTTTAATAGCCGTGTTTTTTATATTATAAACCGATGGAAAACAAATTGTATAAAAGCAAAGCGATAATAAAACGGGTAGTATGCTGCATAGTGGCATTGCTGCTGATAAGTAACGTACACGCACAAACGATATGTGAAAAAATGCAGGAGGTGGTGGAAGGGCTGGCAGATAAAACCGCCGCCATTGTAAAAGATAAAAAAAAGATCAGCCAGGCAGACCAGGATTACTTGGTGGGCATATTTAAAGAAACAGCCACGCAACTGGACAGGCTGATTGCCGGCAACACGGATAAAACCACGCAACTGCAATACCAGTATTGTACCGTATATATTAAAGAGCAACTGGCAGCATATATAGCCTGGTACAGTATCGCACCCTCTTACCAGCAATTGTACGATATAGTACAGCCGGTAAAAAATATAGCTTACACGCTGGACAGTGCGCTTTTAAAAGAAACCTTTTACATCATCTGCGATAAAGCAAACGGAACACATAATATTACCAATTACACCCAATATGAAACGGTGGCGCTGGACTATTATAAGATATATATGCTGGTATGCTGCCAGCTGGATAAACGGGAAGAAGCGGAGGCATTATATGCGCATGTAAAACAGCAGCGGTTTTCTGTGGGGGTTACTTCGCCTAATCGCTATCTTATAGCTTCGGCATTGATACGCCTGGAAATAGCAAAGCACGATAATTATACCAGTATATTCAACATAGCAACCGATATGCTGCATTTGTACAAGGATAATTACAGCTACGATACCACGTTGCTGAAAATGCCCTATGTATTAATAGCATTGGGCGATCCCGTAATGGCGGATAGCAGCATTGACGACCGGTCCAATGATCTGTACAAAATATACCAGTACCTGCAGTTTCACCCGGATGAGTTTTTTACAGCAGCAATAAGAAGTAACATATTAAAGCGGTCCATGCAATGCTTAACCTTACATTCCAACGCATCGGAATTACTGGAGTCGATGAAATATAATGATCACCCGGTGGTAGACAGTATTATTGCCATGGAAGATGCCGCTTTATTACAAAAAGTAATAACAATAGCCGCTACCTATGCCGACCGGGTTGGAAAACTAAGAGAACCTTATTTTTGGAAGAACCTGGAAAAACTCTACCTGAAAGCAGGCAACACCACCGCAGCCGCCGATGCAGAAAAGAAATATAAAAAGTACAAGTAAATAGCTGCAACCCTAACCCCCGTTAAAGCCGCAGCTATTTTTATAACCAGGCCATTACTAATTATCAATTATTCATTATCCCATTATTCATTATTAATGCCTGTGGCGCCTCGTTTCAATATCCACTTCAAAATTTACATTAGCAGGAGGGGTTCTGTGCCGGTGTTCGTACCAGCCCCTGGTGTGGTGATTGTACTGGTGGTAATAATGCGTTTCGTAACAGCCTGAAAGCCCAAAGCCTACACCCAGCAAAACGAAGATTGAGATGGCCAGGTTACTGATTATCTTTTTCATGATTGACATTTTAGCAACCATAATTCTAAAATCCTGCCAGAAAAAAACAGCGCAATTTTACAAATATCTGTATGCAAAAAACTACAACCCGTGGATTATTATACTCAAAATAAGCCCGCAGATGACGCAGAATACGCAGAAAGAAATGTTCAAGTAAGACAATTTTTAAAGGCAAGTGTATTTTACACTTGAGAATTGAGTGTTGAACATTGAATGTTGAACATTTTTTTCTTCTCTATAAACCCTATGTTCTCTATGTGCCTATGTGGTTCAATTTCCCTCCGCTTTCTTAATTTTGTTCCTAAATACCTCCCATGTATCAGATACAAAAAGCCTCCCTCAATGATGCCGCAGTATTATCCCCCCTTGCCATCCAAACCTTCCTCCAGTCGCACGGCCATAGTGCACCCCAAGCCGATATCAACAGCTACATTGCCGAAAAATACACCGAAGAAAAAATGCAGGAGGAATTAAACGAGTCCGCCAATATCTACCATATCCTGTATTACAACCAAACACCCGCGGGTTTTTCCAAGATCATATACGATCATCCCTTTACCGGCAGTACTGCAAATAATATCTGCAAACTGGAACGCATTTATATACTCAACACCTATTTCGAACACAAACTCGGCCAGCCATTACTGCAGTACAATATCAACCTGGCAAAGCAACAGCAGCAGGCAGGCATGTGGCTGTATGTATGGAAAGAAAATAACCGGGCTGTAAACTTCTATGGCAAAAACGGCTTCCAGATCATCGGCAGCTACGACTTTAAAGTATCCGCCACGCATTCAAACCCTAATCACCAGATGCTGTTATTATTTTAACAAGATCCCTATTCAATCCTTTTCATCAGTCCAATCCGTGTTCCCTGTGAAGAGCGCAGCTCTTTCATCAAAATCTTATCAAATCATAATCATCTTAATAATCTGCTTTCCCGTCTTGAAGAGCGAAGCTCCTTCAACAAAAGATCTATTCTTTATCACTATTCTTAGGCCGCGATAATTTATTGATCCCCTTTACCTGTATATACCAGGCTAAAAAAAGCGCCACCAGTATACCCGAAATAAAACGGATGCGCCCATAATTCGCATACATGGTTTTGCCCTGCTCCCACAAAAAACCAATAGCCGAAGCAATGCTTTTAGTAATAGCGATCTTCTCGTACCATGCAGGATGCGCTTCATTATACCGCCGCAGCGAATCAGCCGCCAGTAATTTCTGGATACCCGTAGGGTCAAAGGCTGAAGAAGGCGTAGCCAAAGGATCGATCTTATAAACAGGCGTATCTTTTTTAACCGGCTCTGCCACTTCGCCCTTTTCGTGCAAACCTTCAGCCCCCATTTTTTCCAAACCATATTTTTCCGAAATAAAAGTAAACAGCATCAATAGCAGGGCAATAGGCATTACCGATAATATCACATGAAAAAACCCCACCTTCTTCCAGTTGGTATTGTACAATACCAAAAAGATGACCAGCAGCGTAGCCGTTAAAGGAAAAGTGAGCAGCACGCTGTAATACATGTGTGTAAGCGGTTCGAACAATTGCGTAAAAAAAGCATGCACCGATAAAGCTGCAATAGAAGTAAGTGCAATGGTCATGTGATGAAAAGGGCTGATGATCTTTTCAAACACACCGAAGATGGATTCTTTTGCCATAAAAATATTTTGAATGACTGTAAATGCAGTGAAGCTGGTTAAATAAGTGGGGAGTACAGCAACAGTGATCAGGGGGAGGATGGTAACCTTGTATAAATTTAATAAAACATCTTAAAAAACCGTACGCAAACACGCAGCAAACCCGGTAAATCTTTCCCCAGTTTGCGCAAACAAAGCTGATTTTGATGTGTTTATATACTGGCGCACACTTTGCAGTACCAATAATAATAATAATAAAGAACGCAGCATGCAATTACAACAACAAATACCGGAAGAGATTCAACAGGGTGGCAAATTGGTTTACCTGGTTGCCGGAAAAAACAGGCAGCAGGAAAAGAAACAAAAAATAAGCGATGGAAAAGCCAGGATCATCAGGATGCGGACGGCACCCCAAACATCCGTTGCACGGATAGGGAATAAATGCGCTGCTTTTTTAAAGCAATTATTTTCTGCCATTTAAAAACAACAATCATGTCAGCACACAGCATAATAGCAGCAGAACAAAAGACCATTTCCATCAACAGGGTATTCAATCTGCCCTTGTACAAAGTATGGAAGGCCTGGAGCGAACCCGAGTATTTCATTAAATGGTGGGGGCCCGAAGGCTTCAGTTGCCCCTATTGCACCATTGATTTTAAAATAGGCGGCAGGTTTTTGAATGCCATGCGAAACCCTGATGGGACAGATGTATGGGGTACCGGAACTTATACAGACATAGTACCGCAGCACAAGATAGTATACACCGACAGCTTTGCCGACAGCACAGGTAAAATAGTAGAAAGTACTTTTTATAAAATGCCTGAAATGCCGCTGGAATTGCTGGTAACGGTAACGCTGGAAGAAGTAGACGGCAAGACGCAGATGTGGTTACAACATGAAGGCATACCCGAAGAAATGTACGAAGATTGTATCAAAGGCTGGCAATCCAGTTTTAATAAACTGGAAGAGCATATAATTTAACAGGCCGGTGCATCATTCACCCGGGTGGTACCAGCGCTCCGCATGCTGCACCACATCGGGCTTGTAAAACCATACGTCTTTAAAAACACCTTTGGCATACATAGCGCCCTGGTCGAAGAAGTGAGGAGATTTTTCATCGCCGCTTTCGCCACCGGCCAGTAAAGATCTTGCTTTAACGGTCTTTCCAAACTCCACGGCACAGATAAAACTATTGCCATTAACACCATATCTTTTTTTGGTGCCTGCAAAACTGCGGCTGGTATAAGAAGGCAACATGCCCCAGGTGGAAGAAGCAAAACCTACGGGAATACTTTCCTTATTATCATCAAACTTATTATCGATATCACTGCTGACGCGTTGAAAGCGATTCACCTGTCCCCATGCAATTTGCCAGGAACCAAATTTGGTTTCCAGCTCCCGCAGGGTTTGTAAAAAAGGCAACAGCAGATCGTTTGCTGATGCAGTACTGATAAATTGTTTTACCTGCTCCACAAAACCTACATTGTGATCGGTATTGAATTTAATGCGGTTGATAACGGGTACTATACGATAACCCCATTCCACCGCAAGGGTAGTGGCAACAGAGTTTTCGCCGCAACGGTAATCCCAGTTTTTTAAAACGGCAATGGCATCCTTGCAATTGACAAATGCGGTGTCTGTACTTTTTTCAAAACGATCGATCAAAGCTGGTACCAGTAATTCAAATGCAGATAATCTTGTATCATAACCGGCCTTGATCACTTTATCAAGCGTGTACTTTTTTTCTGCTGCCAATACCTGTACCGCATTAATGCCCCGGAAATTCTCTGCATCCGGCGCCATGTATACAGGATAATTCTTTTGCTTAGGACTGGCGGCGCCTGCCACAGTATAAGGCGTGGAATTACAATTCTGCAGCCAGCCATTGGTGGGGTTAATACTTTGTACAATACTGCTGATAGTATGATAGCCTTTCCATTCGGTGGCTTTGATAGTACCATCCACGGGCTGGTTCCAGTTAAACAGGGTATCCCTTACCGGTATACGATTGCCATGCCAGTAAGCAATATTGCCTTCGGCATCGGCATACACGGTGTTGTTGGAGATATTGCCCCTTAAGCTGAGTGTATTTTTAAATTCCTTAAAACTATTGGCCTTGGTACGCAGCCAGCATTGCTCCAGTCCTTCCAGCAGGCGGTTATCGGCACGCATGCTTAGTACTTTGCCATTGCGGTTAGCCATAATGGGCCCATGAAGTGTGTACAATGCTTTAACGTGTTCTGTTGACAGTATGGAATCACCAATTTTGTAATTGATAAATATATCTTTTGTGATCACCGGTCTTTTCTTTTTATCGTATTCATACACCCAACCATCATTTTGTTTGGATAGTTTTTCAACATACAGGTCGGCGGCATCCACACCACTGGAAGTATGCATCCAGCCGCAATGTTCATTAAAGCCCTGGTAAATAAAAAACTGTCCCCAGGTTACAGCGCCATACACATTCAAGCCCTCATCGCTTACCATATGCGCTTCGGGCCTGAAGTAAAAAGTTACATGCGGGTTGATGTATAAAATAGCATGGCCCGATTCGGTGATCTTAGGTGCAAAGGCAAAACCATTAGAGCCGGTCAGCATTTCTTCATCGGGTTTGTTTACAGCAACCGGCGGCTCGCCGGAATAAAAGTTCTTTAATTCTGCAGCACTGATGCCGGCGGTATTAATAGCGCCGATGCTGCCATCGGTCCACAACAAGGGATACCAGGGTTGAAATCGTTTCAGTAAAACAGCTTTGCCGGGATTGTTGTACAAATAAAAGTTGATACCATCGGCAAAAGCATTGCATAAATGCTGCAGCCAGGCCGGCGCTTTATTATAATCATTCACTGCATCGGTGGTATCGATCAGCATTTTTATCATCAGGTCGTTGTACAATTCTTCCTTACCTTTTACCTCTGCCATACGCCCCAGCTTTTCAATATAATTCAGTTCCACTCTTTTAAAATCATCCTCGCATTGTGCGTACATCAAACCAAATACCGCATCCGCATCAGTTTTACCATAAATATGCGGCACGCCATAATTGTCACGGATGATATTGACCTGCTTGGCACGCTTTTGCCAGCTGGCAATTTCTGCCTGCGAAAAATCCTGAGCTACTAACTGCAGCGGCAACACGAAACATAAAAATATTTGTAAAAAGTATCTTTTTTGTAATTGCATAAGTTTCTTTTAAAAGCCGGTATAGTTACAACCATTCTTTAAACCAGGCCAACAGCAATGTGGCATGCTTGGGCAAAAAACGATGTGGTTCATTGGGCGTGATATTGAACTTGAATTTATTACCTGCATTCGCGGCATTGTAAGCTTTGCTGGCAGCATCAAATGCTATTTGTGCACCGGGCAGGGGGCAGTTCTGGTCTTTTTCGTTGCTCAATAAAAGCAGGGGCCTTGGTGCAAAAAGCTGTATCATGGAGGGGCAATCAAATTCATCCAAAATGCCCGGTAGTATTTTATTCCATACCGCTTTTACATTCTGCTGGTTCACACCAGTATCGCCCAGGTCTTTGGCCGCCTGCACATGAGCGCCCCAGATGGTTTTTGCCCTGCCTTGCCAGCGGTCGTTTTGCAGCGACCATTTAAAGCTTTGTGCACTTATAACGGGAACGGCTACCTTGATCCTGGTATCTACCGAAGCAGCCATCCAGGTTTCAATACCCCCCATTGAAATGCCCGTCATGCCGATGCGGCTGCTGTCCACATCGGGCCGGGTATCCAGGTAATCCACCAATCGCCACAGGTCATAAACGGTATCGAAGAAGAAGGGATGCGTTTGTTTTGCAGGGTCTTCATTATGCCAGGCGTTAATAATAGCTTCTACATAAAAGTTGCGGCCGGCAGTTTTGCTAACTCTTTCTCCATGAAAGCGGGCATCAATGGCCACGCTCATAAAACCCAGTTTAGAGCATTCGTACAGCAATGACTTGATGGTGGCTTCATCTTTAGTGCCGCCGGTGCCGTGCAGGCAGATAACAACCGGCAGTTTTTTACCGGTACTGTTCAAAGGCTTATAAATAAGTACGGGTACTTTTTCGGTAGCTTCGCTGTAAAAGGATCCTTTTTCGATAATAACAGAATCGGTTGTAAGCGTGGTAAAAGAGGGGCGGGGTTCAACAGCGGGACGTTGCAATAATTGTTGCAGGTCTTTTCTTATTTTTTCTGCAGTGAACTGTGCCTGCAAAATAAATACAGCGCTGCACAGTGCAACAGTGGCTGTTAACCTGCTAAAGATCCGTACAACTGTATTTTTCATGTAACGGCTACTGGTTATAAATGATGATCAATCCATTACTTCGTAAATGCTTACAGGGTTGGCCTTGTTCTTTAAACTTACTTCGCCCACTTTCTGGCAATTGAAAGATTCTTTTACTTTTTGGTAAGCCGTTTCGTTGATGATGATCTGGCTGGCTTTGGCAGCGGCCTGTAAGCGCTGTGCGGTGTTCACTGTGTCGCCGATCACGGTATAATCCAGCCTTTTAAGATTGGCTGAACCGATATTGCCCGAGATCATTTCGCCGCAATTGATACCCACAGAAACCCTGGGCGAAAACTCCGTGTGCATTGTTATGGAAGGCATTTTTTCTATCTGCGCCCTTACAGCAAGGCAGGCATCAATGGCACGATCTAAATGATAATCGCCACGGAACACCGCCATGATGGCATCGCCAATAAATTTATCTACATAACCACCCTGCGCAATGATCTCTTTTACCATTACATCAAAATACGTGTTCAATAATTTCACCACGGTATCAGGCGCTTCGGTTTCGCTGATGGAAGTAAAGCTGCAGATGTCGATGAACACCACCGAAGCTTCCACGGTTTCGTTGGCCATTAGTGAAGTTTCAAATTCCCTGCTGCCCATAAAATTCAGCACGGTCTCATCCACGTACATGCGCAGGATATTATTTTCTTTTACAGCCTTGAGTGTATCCCTTATCTGCTCCACATGCTTCAAAGTTTTTTCCATGGTAACCGTAAGGTCTTCAAAATTGATGGGCTTGGTAACAAAGTCAAAAGCACCGCGGTTCATCGCCGTGCGTATATTATCCATATCGCCGTAGGCAGAAACGATCACTGCTTTGATCAGCGGGTTGTTTTCGGACAGGCGGCTCAGTAAGGTAAGGCCATCCATTTCGGGCATGTTGATATCACTGAGTACAATATCCACATCGGGGTGCTCCTTTATTTTTTCCAGCGCATCATTACCGTTAATGGCAAATATGAATTCATATTGCCGGTCGCGGATCTTTTGCCGGAACTTTTGTTTGATCAATACTTCCAGGTCGGCCTCATCATCAGCTACCAGTATCTTTGCCATCAGTTTACAGGTTTAAGTTTTTCTTTTAATAAGGTGAAGTCAACAGGCTTGGTTAAAAAATCATCTGCACCCAGTTGTTTGGCGCTGTTGTAGTTTTCTGCATCTCCATAGGCAGTGATCATCATTACCACGGGCGGCGGCTTATGGTATTTCTGCTTGATATGCCCCAGCAATTCCAACCCGCTCATGCCCGGCATATTAATGTCCGAAAGAATAAGCACAGCTTCGTGCTCGTGCTCGGTAAGATAAGCCAGTGCATCTTCGCCGGAAAATGCAAAGGCAAAATTCATTTCGCCGCTGCGGATCTCTTTTCTAAAACGTTGTTCAAACAATACCTGCACATCTGTTTCATCGTCTACCACTAAAATTTTTTTTGCCTGCATAGTATAAGGTTTATGATGGAATAATAATACTGAATGTAGCGCCTTCGTTCTCTTTCGTATCCACTTTCAACTCGCCGCCGTGGCCCTTGGTAACAATATCGTAACTCATGCTCAATCCCAGGCCCGTGCCCTCGCCGGTAGGCTTGGTGGTAAAAAAAGGCTGGAATATCTTGTCCAGTACCTTTTGTGGAACGCCATTGCCGTTATCCGCCACCGTTATGATGGTTTTATTGCCTGCCTTTTTAGTACTAACGGTAACTGTTGGCTCATACGCAGCCGGTAAGCCTCCAACAGCTGCCTTCCCTTTTATTATTTTCTGTTTTTCTGTAACTGCATAAAACGCATTGGTGATCAGGTTTAAAATAACCCTGCCCATATCCTGCGGAATAACATTTACATTGCCAACGGCTTCATCAAAATTGCTTTTCATGGTGGCATTAAAGGTTTTATCCTTTGCACGCAATCCATGATAAGCCAGGCGGAAATATTCATCGGCCAGCTTATTGATATCGGTCGGTTCTTTCTGGCCCGTGCTGCTGCGGCTGTGCTGCAGCATGCCTTTTACAATACCATCTGCACGCTTGCCATGGTGATTTATTTTTTCCAGGTTCTGTTTAAGATCATTGGCAATGGCTTTTACTTCTTCTGTATCGCCTTTACCGATAGCATCATTCATTTCATCGATCAGCTCATTGCTTACTTCACTGAAATTGTTCACAAAGTTCAACGGGTTTTGTATCTCGTGTGCAATACCTGCAGTAAGCTCACCCAGCGAAGCCATTTTTTCCGAATGTACCAGTTGCGATTGTGCCGATTTTAATTCGTTGAGTGTTTGCTGCAGTTCTTCTTTTTGCTGCTGCAGTTCGGCCGTACGTTCTTTTACCTGCACTTCCAGTTCGGCCTTTATTTTTTCGCTCAGCTGGTATTCTTTTTCTTTTTCAATGGCCAGCTGCCGTTCTTTTTCCAGCGCCTTTCTCTGCTTTCTGCCGATGAACAACATGGCTATCATCCACACAAAACCAAAAAGGCCACCTACTTCAAAATAATCCTCCCAGTTTTTGTAAAAAGAAGGATCGATCAGCCGGGTGGTATCTTCTATAAAATCAATAATGAGTAACGGAATAAAAGCGTATAAAATAGACCTGGCAATACCGAATTCCTTTTGGGTAAAAATAAAATAAACTAATACCGCTGTAACGGCATGCGATCCCCAGATGCCAATGGCGCGGTAATCTTTAAAGCCGGCGTACACCAATAAAAAAAAGGCCGACAGCACAATGGCGCCGATGATAAGTTTATTCCACTTAGCATACTGCTCCGTATCCTTTAAAGATTTGCGGATATTACTTAAAAGTATAATGGCCAGTATGGGTTGTAAGATCATATAAATTCAAAGATTAGCATCACACCGGCAAAGTAATAATAAACTCGGCAAATTCCCCTTCTTTAGTTTCCACTTTCAGCTGGCCGCCGTGTGCTTTAATGATATCATACGCCAGCGAAAGCCCCAGCCCGGTGCCCTGCCCCGTGGGTTTGGTGGTAAAAAATGGCTGAAACACTTTGTCAATAACATTTTGCGGAATGCCGTTACCGTTATCCTTTATTCTTATCTCTACCTGGCTACCGACCTTTTTTGTACTTACTGAAACCGTTGGCTCGTATATAGCCGATAGTTGTTGACTGTCAGCCGTTAGCTTTTTCTTTTCCCCAACCGAATAAAATGCATTGGTAATAAGATTCAGGATCACCCTGCCCATATCCTGCGGCACAATATTGATGTTGCCGATACTGGCATCGAAGTCAGTTTTTAGCGTGGCATTGAAAGAATTATCCTTTGCCCGCAAACCATGATAGGCCAGTCGCAAATATTCATCACACAAGGCATTGATATCTGTGGGCTCTTTTTGCCCGCTGCTGCTGCGGGAATGCTGCAGCATGCCTTTTACAATAGCATCAGCCCGTTTACCATGATGATTTATTTTTTCCAAATTTTGGCTGATATCATCCAGGATATCATTTTCCAAACCTTCATCCCTTGCAGTTGGAGGTTTGCTTCTTTCTTCCTTCAGCTCATCGATCAGCTCGTTACTTACTTCGCTGAAATTATTAACGAAGTTCAACGGGTTTTGTATCTCGTGTGCAATACCTGCGGTGAGTTCGCCCAATGATGCCATTTTTTCGGATTGTATCAACTGGCTTTGCGTGGCTTTAAGATCGGTCAATGTGCTTTCGAGTATTTTATTCGTTTTATTTTTTTGCCGATTGCTTTTATATAATATCAATGCAACAATACCAATAACGGTTAATACGCCGATGGCAACATACAATTTTAGTGTATTCTCCGCAGCCGTTTTATCATCGTTTATCTTTTTTAACCGCAGCTGTTCATTAAAAGCAAACTTTTGATAATCGCTGAGTTGTTTTATTTTCAGGTTCTTCAGGCTGTCGTTGAGTATGTTAGATAGCTTTTCATATTTGTAAGCACTGTCCTTGTTTTGAAACAGTATATATGCATTGGACATATTTCTAAGTACAACCACCCTGTCTCTCATCGATTGTGTAAGATCAGAAACCTGCAGCGACTTTTTTGCATAATATAATGCAGAGTCTTTTTGGTTTTCGGAACCGTACACAAAAGACAATGCATAATAAGCTTGCATGATACCGAAAAGATCATTTTCTGCAACGCTGGCAGGGATGGCAGCATAAGCATATTGCTTGACAGAAGGCATAGCCCCTTTTAAGAAAAACAGCCTGGCCAATCCCATGATCCTTCTGCCTACATATTTTTTATACCCGGCCTCAGCAGAATAATTGATGGCTTCATTTGTAAACAGGATCGCCGAATCATTGTTATAAGTATCCGAGAGGTTTCCATAACCCAGTGAAACGATCTTTCCATTATTGATCATCTTTCCCAGCCGGATCGTTTCATAATAGGCCTGCCTTTGCTTTGCCACTTCATTTACTGCGCCATAAAGATTTCCTAACGCATGGCTGTTAATGGCCTGGATGGCAATTCTTGCATCATGAAGATCTTTTGCATTTGAAAATACCCAGGGATGCCAGTTGCTGGTTTCGTTTTTATCGTTATCTGCCAAACGGATCGCTTCACGGATCATATCATACGACTTTGAAACATTTTCCTCGTACATATAACCTAATTGCGAATAAGCATCTGCTTCCCACATTTTAAGGCCTAATTTTTTTGCAAGCTCAAGTTGTAAATGGTGAAAGTAAACGGAGCTGTCCTGCTTGCCATCCTGGTAATAAAAACCCAGGCTCCGGTATGCAGCCATTAAGACAGTGTCATTTTTTTCGGTTGTAATGGCATGCCGCAAACTATCTGCCTGTTGTAATGTTACATAGCCCCAGCTGGGATCGGATTGGGCTTTTGCAAACACAGGTAAAAACAGCCATAATATTTTTATGATCAGCTTCATTGCTTTACACTATTGGTAATTGAATAATAAAGGTGGTTCCTTCCTTTTCTTTTGTTTCGAGCTGTAATTCTCCTGAATGCGCTTTTATTATATCATAAGCCAGCGATAATCCTAAACCCGTTCCCTGGCCGGTTGGTTTGGTAGTGAAGAAGGGCTGGAATATCTTATCGATGATGTTTTTCGGAACTCCGTTGCCGTTATCCGTTACCGTTATGACTACTTTATTGAGTTGCTTTTTGGTACTGATAGAAACCGTAGGTTCGTAATCAGCGGATAGCTGTTGGCTGTCAGCTAACAGCTTTTTCTTTTCAGCAACAGCGTAAAAGGCATTGGTCAGTAAATTCATGATCACCCTGCCCATATCCTGCGGAATGATATTTATTTTTCCAAGGGACGGATCGAAGTCTGTCTTTAAAGTTGCATTAAAGCTTTTATCTTTTGCTCTTAAACCATGATAACTCAACCTTAAATATTCATCGCATAATGCATTGATATCGGTGGACTCTTTCTGGCCGGAAGATGTGCGGGAATGCTGGAGCATGCCCTTTACTATGGCATCGGCCCGCTTGCCATGGTGATTTATTTTTTCGAGGTTTTGCCTGATATCATTGCCAATGGCTTTTGCTTCTTCTATATCGCCTTTATTGAGTTCTGTATTCATTTCATCGATCAGCTCATTGCTTACCTCTGAAAAATTGTTGACGAAATTCAGTGGGTTTTGTATCTCATGTGCAATACCGGCAGTAAGTTCACCGAGTGAAGCCATTTTTTCTGCATGTACCAACTGCTGTTGGGTTGCTTTTAATTCTGTCAATGTTTTTTCCAGTTGCACATTGGCTTTTTGTTTTTGTTTGTTATTGCGGTACAGTATCAAAGCCACAATACAAAATAATCCCAGGCCTGTTATTAATAAATTGGTTCTTACGGTATTCCTGTAACTGGCCTGCTCTCTTTCAATATTCAGTTTGCGCTGATCCTCATCAAAAGCCATCACCATCATTTGCTGGCTGGTGCGGATGCTGTTAAGGCTGTCGTTGGCTGCCATATACACTTTCCAGTATTTAAGCGCACTGTCTGCATTGCTGTTTTCGTATATCCCTGCCAGTAATTTAGCAGGCTTAAGCGCCAGGTTAGCGATCATGCTGCCCTGTACCAGCGTAACAGCCCTTTTTGCAAAGTAAATGCTGGAATCAACCTGGTGTATACGGTTAAAATGTTCGGCCATTGCCAGGCATACATTGCTGATAAAACGTTCCGATTGAAATTCTTCAGCCTTTTGTAATGCATTGGAAAAATATTCTCTTGCCTTTACCAGGTTTCCCTGCTGGCTGTACACACTGCCAATATTGGCAAGTATATACGTATAGCTTGTTTCGCTGCTATGCGGCGGCAACAGCGACTGTGCTTTTAACGAATAAAACAATGAAGAATCCAGCATACCCATATTCAAATAAACAGCGCCAATATTCATGTAGGCCCACCAGCTGTGGTGAAAACGGTCCGTGGTTTTATTATCATACAAACTGGCCTGCCGGTACAACTCAAGGGCTTTTTCATTTTCCTGCCGGTCTTTATAAATATGTGCGTTCTGGTTTCTTGCATAACTCAGTAAGCGCATGTTGCCCGATTTTTCTGCTAAACCAATGGCCTTATAATGGCATTCCAATGCCTTTACATAACTACCCGATAAGCGATAGGCCTGCCCTGCAAGGCTCCATGCGCTGGATTCTAAAATGATGTCTTTCTTTTCCTGGCTTAAGGAGTATAATTTTTTATAGGCTTCCAGTAACAATACGGGATAACCATCTATTGATATGGTGTAGATAGACAATACCAGGTCCACTTTATTTTCCTCGTTGTTTTCTTTTACGATCAATGAAATGATCGAATCCAGTCTTGCCCTTATTACCTGCTCCTGCGTGTTCTGGCTTTTAGCGAAGATGCCGGAACATAACAGGTAAAATAAAATGAGTATTTTTTTCATAGCAGCTTATACATTCAATAGTATTAAAAAAGTTGTTCCCTCACCCTCCTTCGTTTCAATTTTTAATGTACCACCGTGTGCCTTTACAATGTCATAAGCCAACGATAAGCCTAAGCCCGTACCCTGCCCGGTGGGTTTGGTGGTAAAAAAGGGTTGAAATATTTTATCGACTATATTTTGCGGAATGCCGGTACCGTTGTCGCTTACCCTGATCTCAATAATATCGTGCATTTTTTTTGTACTTACAGAAACAGTGGGATCGTATGTGGCTGATAGCTGTTGATTGTCAGCTATTAGCTTTTTCTTTTCTCCAACTGCATAAAAGGCATTGGTGATCAGGTTCAACAAAACCCTTCCTATATCCTGCGGAATGATATGGATGTTGCCAATGCTGTTGTCAAAGTCTGTTTTTAAAGTAGCATTGAAAGATTTGTCTTTTGCCCGCAAGCCATGATAAGCGAGGCGCAGGTATTCATCCGCCAGCGCATTGATATCGGTAGGCTCTTTGGTGCCGCTGCTGCTGCGGGAATGCTGGAGCATGCCCTTTACAATCGCATCAGCACGCTTGCCATGGTGATTTATTTTTTCAAGATTCTGTTTGATATCATTTAGAATATCATCCTGCAAAGACTCATCCCTTGCAGCTTGTGGCTTGCCTCTCTCTTCCTGTAATTCGTCTATCAACTCATTACTCACTTCACTAAAATTATTGACAAAATTCAATGGGTTTTGAATTTCGTGTGCAATGCCTGCAGTGAGTTCGCCCAGCGAAGCCATTTTTTCGGATTGAATAAGTTGGGATTGGGTAGCTTTAAGATCGCCCAATGTTTTTTGCAATACAATATTGGCTTTTTGTTTTTGCCTGTTGTTCCTGTAAAAGATAATAGCAAGCAACAATAATACAGCAATGCCTCCCAGGAAAAAATAGGTTTTTACTTTATTCTGGTAATTGATCTTGTCTTTTTCTACATTCTGCAAACGCAGTTGCTCATTCAACGTTACTGCCTGGAAGTCGGAGAGATTTTTGATACGGGCCTTATACAAACTGTCTTTAACAATCAAAGTAAGCCCCTGGTATTTTAATATACTGTCTGTTTGGTTACCCATCTTATAAGACAGGTACACGTTCTCGTACACAGTTCCCAGGTTTACTCTGAACCATCTTACAACGCCCAGTTGCTGAATGGTTTTCAGGCTCAGCATAGAATAATAAAGTGCCGAATCTTTATTCTCGGCGGCCAGGTAATATTTCGCAAGAAAAAAGTAACTGTTGTTTAATCCATTCAGGTTATTTTCTTTTTTAGACACTTCCATACTTTTATAATAATTTTCCAACGTTTGCGAAAGGTCATGCTTTTCGAAATAAATATTTCCCAGTGTGAGATAAATTTGTCCGAGGTATTTTCTAAAGTTGGATTGCAGATTCATTTGCTCGGCTTCTTTTTCGTACATCATGGCAGAATCCAGTTTGTTAATGGTCATATAACTCCTTCCCAGGTTCATAGAAGCAAGCATTTGTCTTATCGGGTGACTGATCTCTGAAGCTATCCTCCTGGCTTCTTTGTAATGAAAGATCTCCTGCTCTGTATTTTGTGTTTCCCGCATTAATATAGCAAACATGTGATGTGTGTATGCCTGTAATAAAAGCCTGTGACTTCCATTAAATGAGGTAGAGAATAATATCCATGTTAATGGTCTTTCATTTTTGGGATCTTCCACAATATTAAATGCTTCCAGTACGTACTTAAGCGCTTCAGCATCTTTGCCCAATCCAATTAATTGATAGGCAGTATTATCCATATAATAAGCTTTGGCAAGTATCTCATTGTTTCTGCTGGCAAGCAACAGCGACTGCTGTGCGTAATAAAGGGCAGAATCCTTGTTGGATTCTTCGTAGTAATCATATATGTATTTGCCGGTTGTATAGCGTGCCGAATCGCTGGTTGCATTCAGATACGCATTTCGTAAACTATCAAGTGACTGTTGTGCATGCACCAATACAGGTAAAAATAAAAACAGCAATAGTTTAACCAGGCGTTTCATATTTATTTTAATTGATGGGTATTTGTATTATAAATGTTGACCCTTCATTTTTCTTTGTTTCTACTTTTAATTCTCCGCCATGTGCTTTTACAATATCATAGGCCAATGATAATCCTAAGCCCGTTCCCTGCCCTGTAGGTTTGGTGGTAAAGAAAGGCTGAAATATTTTATCGACGATATCTTGCGGAATACCGGTGCCGTTGTCGCTTACCCTGATCTGAATTGTATCATACATTTTTTTTGTAGCTACAGCAACAACAGGTTCGTACGGGGAAAGAGGGTCTTTAAGACTTGCCTTGCCTTGCACTGCATGAAAAGCATTGGTAATTAAATTCAGCAACACCCTTCCCATATCCTGCGGAATAATATTGATGTTGCCAATGCTGTCATCAAAGTCGGTTTTTAAAGTAGCATTAAAAGATTTGTCTTTTGCACGCAGCCCATGATAAGCAAGGCGCAGGTATTCATCTGCCAGCGCATTGATATCCGTGGGTTCTTTGGTACCGCTGCTGCTGCGGGAATGCTGGAGCATTCCCTTTACAATAGCATCTGCACGTTTTCCGTGATGATTGATCTTTTCTTCGTTATCGCTAATATCTTTTGCAATAGCTTTTACTTCTTCTATATTTCCTTTCTCCATTTCTTCATTCATTTCTGTCAATAACTCTTTGTTTACCTCAGAAAAGTTATTTACAAAATTCAACGGGTTTTGAATTTCGTGTGCAATGCCTGCAGTGAGTTCTCCCAGCGAAGCCATTTTTTCGGATTGGATGAGTTGTGATTGTGTGGATTTTAAATTGGCCAATGTTGTTTCCAATATGGTATTGGTTTTTTTCCTTTGCCTGTTATTTCTATACAGCAATATTCCTATCAATATAAAAAAAAGCAACCCGGCCGCCAGGGCGTATTGCCTAAGTTGATTTTTGTAAGCTGTTTGTTTGGTTGCTTCCTCTATGTTACGCAATTTTTCATGAAAGGAGAGCGCCTCAATTTTATTCATATTCCCTTCATCAAAAATATCCGTATTAATTTTCGCCATCATTTTGGAATAATAATATGCGCTGTCTGTTTGATGCAACGAATCAAACACTTGCTGCATAAAACTTGCGCCTTCTAACTTTATTTGATTGTTTTGATAAGTATTACCCACCTCTAAAAATTGACGGGCAAATATTTTTGCCTGCTGTATGTTGGACGTGTTTAGTAAGAACTGGATATAAGTTGTGTAGAACAATGTTCTTAATGAATTGAGTTTTATGGTGGGGATCAAAGGAATGGCTTTTTTAAATATACTGTCTGCCTTCGCGGTATCTTTAGCCAAAGCATAAGATGCGCCAGAAAAAAAAGTAGCAGATGCAATAAAATTGCTGATGCCTGTTCTTTGGGCCGTTACAGAAGCTAATTGGGAATAGTATATCGCTGAATCAGCATTTTTTATGGCTAAATAATAATTGGCAAGGTTACGCTGGTACTGTACCAGCATAAAATCGTATTGCGGCGATGATGGATCGGGTAAATTCTCTCCGCCTTTAATGGTGTTATCAAAAGCGGCAGTATAATTTTTACTGTTGGCATATACAAAAGCCATATCAAAATATAGTGAACTGATGCGTCGTTTGTCTTTTGCTTTTTCTGCAAGTGGAATGGCTTTGTAATAATATTCAATACCGGCCAGATCATCGCCCTTAGTAAATGAAAAATAAGCACCGATCCAATTGTAACTGATAGCTAATAAAGAATCATTTTTTAATTGCTGTGCAATGCTTAACATTTGAATGCATGAAGCAGAATCAGTATTACCATTCACTTCTAAAATTTGATATTCCATTTGTTTTCTAAGCAAATCAAATTTTTGAAGCGGAGGTGCCGCTGCCAATGCTTTTTGAAAGCTGTCGTTGTTGGTATATTGTGCACGGCTCGATAAAACCAATGCCGTGCAAACCAGTGTTATTATTGTTTTTAAAATACTACACATTAAAAGGTAATTGTATAATGAATGTTGTACTTTCTTTGTCTTTGGTTTCCACTTTCAATTCTCCGCCATGTGCTTTTACAATATCATAGGCCAATGATAAACCAAGACCCGTTCCCTGTCCCGTTGGCTTGGTAGTGAAAAAGGGCTGAAATATTTTATCAATGATGTTTTGCGGAATGCCGTTGCCGTTGTCGCTTACTTTTATCTCAATCTTATCATGTAGTTTTTTGGTACTTACAGAAACAGCCGGTTCATAATTAGCTGATAGCTGTTGGCTATTAGCTAATAGCTTTCCTTTTTCGGCAACAGCATAAAACGAATTGGTGATAAGATTTAAGATCACCCTTCCCATATCCTGTGGTATGATATTGATATTGCCAATGTTTTGGTCAAAATCAGTTTTCAGTGTAGCATTAAATGATTTGTCTTTTGCCCGCAAGCCATGATAAGCAAGGCGCAGATATTCATCACACAAAGCATTGATACCTGTTGGTTCTTTTTGGCCGCTGCTGCTGCGGGAATGCTGGAGCATTCCCTTTACAATGGCATCGGCCCGTTTGCCATGATGATTGATCTTTTCCAGGTTTTGTTTGATGTCGTTTAAGATATCAGTTTCCAAAGCCTCGTCCCTTGCGGCTTGCGGCTTACTCCTTTCTTCCTGCAATTCATCGATCAGTTCATTGCTCACTTCACTAAAATTATTGACAAAATTCAATGGGTTTTGAATTTCGTGTGCAATGCCTGCAGTTAATTCGCCGAGTGAAGCCATCTTCTCACTTTGTATTAATTGTGCCTGGGTTGCTTTTAGTTCGGCATAAGCTTTTTCGATCCTTCGCTTATCCTTGTTCTTGCTTTGATAACCCCAAAAAAGAAATATACCTAACAATAAAAATGCACCGATCACTGCATACTGCAGGTTTCTTGTACGTGTGGCAACAGCATCTTTCTTTTCCTGTTCCAGTTTTTGTTTGTCAATTTCAGCTTCAAACTTTTCCTTTTGCGCCTGTTTTTTTATCTCGTCTCCTTTAAGGGTTTCGTTCAGTGAACTAAATTCTTTGTAATGTCCAAAAGCACTATACCAATCGCCTCTTGCTGAATCTATCTGAAATGCCAGCAGCTCCATGTCGCTGGTGATCTTTGCGTCGTACCAGAATTTCTTAAAATTGATAAGCGCCACGGCATTTATTTCTTTTGCTTTATCATAATTTTTTAATCCATAATGATCCAGCGCCAATAAATACAACCACATGGGTTTACCGGTATACCATTTTAATGAGTCCGCAATTTTTACGGTACGTTCATGATAAGCAAGGGCCTGTGCAAAATTTTTCTGTTTATTATACATCGAACCTATTTCATTCAGCACATCAGCTGTTTCAGAAATATCACCGGCTGAATCAAACGCCAACCTGCTTTGCTGAAAATTTTGTAGTGCAGTAACATAATCACCCGCATCAGTGTAAGTTTTGCCTATCCACTTATAAACCGATCCAATATTATGTTCGGGGTCTTTTTGTTTTTTATATATTTCAATGAGGTTATTATAATATTCAAGTGCTTTGGCAGTGTTGTGTTGTTTATAATAAAATCCACCCAAAGCAGCTAATACATTAAAGATCCCGTTGGTATCTTTTGATTGTTGTGCAATATCCAGTGCAGCCTGGTAGTTTTCTTTTGCCTGGTTATATTCGCCAAAGTCCCTGTACAGATCCCCCAGGAAAAGTAACCCGCTGGTAACACCTTTTGAATAGCCAAGCTGCTTTGAAATGCTGATGATAGATTGAACCACCTCAAAAGCTTTGGCATAATTTCCTGCCGACCTGCTGAACGAAAAGAGATATTTGTAGGAGCTTACTATCAAAGCGCTGTCTTTGATCTTTGTAGCCATGTCGGCGCTCTTTTGTATGTTAATGAAAAAAAGGGCAGAGTCCTTTTTAAGATCCAGCGATATATAGGCTATTTGTAAAAGAAATTCAGCAGTTCTTTTTTGATTGCCTGTTTGTTCAATAGCTTTTAACCGTTTACCGGTATAATTAAATACTTTTTTCCAGTCTGTAGTGTCGTTGTATTTAAAATACAGCGGTATGGAAGATAACAGTTGTTGTTCTTTAAAAAACAACGCTTCTCTTTCTTTTTCGTTATTTGTTTTTACAAAAAGCTTATTGGCAATATCAAGACCGGGATCCGCGTACAAAAGATTATCCTTTGCATCGCAGGCATCGATCAGTGCATTATAAATATCCAGCTTTTTAGTATCTTCTTTTGCTGTATTCAATAATGCAGTAAGAGAGTCGATCACCCTGCTTTGTGAAAAAGAGGAATGTTGCAACAGCAGGAAAAAAAACAATATAAAAAGTCTTTGCATAAAAAAAATATCTGATCGTACAACCTTTTGCTAGGTTAGCCCGGTAATTGAATGATGAATGTTGTTCCTTCCCCTTCTTTGGTCTCCACCTTTAATTCTCCACCATGTACTTTTACAATATCATAGGCCAGCGATAAACCTAAACCTGTTCCCTGGCCCGTTGGCTTAGTAGTAAAGAAGGGCTGAAATATTTTATCAATGATGTTTTGCGGAATGCCATTGCCGTTGTCTGTTACCCTGATCTCAACTTTGTTCTGGAGTTTTTTGGTACTTACTGAAACAGTTGGGTCGTATATAGCTGATAGCTGTTGGATGCCAGCTATTAACTTTTTCTTTTCCGCAACAGCATAAAACGCATTCGTAATTAAATTCAAAATCACTCTTCCCATATCCTGCGGAATGATATTAATGTTACCAATGCTTGTATCAAAATCTGTTTTTAAAGTAGCATTAAATGATTTATCTTTTGCCCGCAAGCCGTGATAGGCGAGGCGTAGGTATTCATCGCACAGCACATTGATATCTGTTGGTTCTTTTTGGCCGCTGCTGCTGCGGGAATGCTGGAGCATTCCCTTTACTATGGCATCGGCACGCTTGCCATGATGATTTATTTTTTCTTCGTTATCAGTAATATCTTTTGCAATCGCTTTTGCTTCATCATAATTCCCTTTCTCCATTTCTTCATTCATTTCTGTCAATAACTCTCTGTTTACTTCAGAAAAATTATTGACAAAATTCAAAGGGTTTTGAATTTCATGTGCAATGCCTGCGGTGAGTTCACCCAACGAAGCCATTTTTTCTGACTGAATCAATTGCGATTGCGTATTTTTTAAATCAGACAATGTTTTTTCTAATGCTGCATTGGCTTTTTGTTTTGCTTTAAAACGATAATAAACACCACCAGCCAAGAGTAACACCAACGCTACAATACCAAAAGAAAAATTTCGGGTGAGGGAGGATATTTTATTTTCACCCTGCAATTTTGTAATGGAAATTTCTTTGTCATTCATTTCCTGTTCGGTTTCAAAACTTAAAGAGCGGTAGTTACTTTGGTCGGCCTGTAAACTATCTTGCAAGCTTATATAAGATGTATAAGCTTGTGCCGCTTTTTCATAATTGCCTAATTGCTCATACAATGTTGCCATTAATTTATAATCTCTCAATACATCTAAACGAATACCTTTAATTCGCTCTATATCTTTTTGTAACAACGCCACAGCTTCCGCTTTTTTGTTTTGCTTAAATCTTACCAATGCTAAATAATAATCAGGAGATATAGTACCTGCCCTGGCATTGGCAGTTACTTTATATTCATTAATCAATTGCCAGGCTTTATTAATCAGCGCTTCGGCAGCAGCTAAAGAATCTGTAGCAATTTTGTACTGGGCTTTTACCAGAAAGGCATTGGTAATAAAGTCAAACTGATTTAGGTTGTATTTATAATTAAACACATAATTAATAAAATACTCTACGCTATCAAACTGCCTCATCTGTATTTTTACCTGGGCAATGTATATAGGTGTATTACCAAGCGATGTTATTTTGGTATTCTCCATCTCATTAAATACAATTCTCGAATATTTTAGTGCTTCTTCATTATCACCCTTTTGTAAATAGTATAAACCCAATACACCCATATTATTCAACCAGAAACCTTTTCCTACAGGGTTTGCAAAAGGATAAGGCATCTTATCATTTTTTCCTGTACTATCCATATAACTTATTGACTTTTTCATGTTATAAATAGCAAAGTCAAGCAAACCTGTAGTTCTGTAAAATCCACCTAATACATAATAACAACTGGCAAGGCCAGCGGAGTCTTTAGTAAGTTTAAATGCTTTTAATTTTTCATTGAAATATTGAAAGCCCTCTGAAAGAAAATTAGAGTTGCGATAAGGTAATCTTAACTGCTTTAAAAAACTATAGCTTATAAATGAGGTATTCGGTATTTTACTTTTCTTTACTGTTTCATAATTATACTTACCATAATCGATAGCCTTTTTTTTATCGGTAGCAATCAAACTGGTCATGATGCTATACCTTACCCGGTACATCAAAAAAACATCATTTCCATTTATTAAATTATCGGCAGCTTTTTCCAACGCAGAAATGTTGGCATCATTTATTGTCGTTTTTTCAAGCGTTACCATTAAAGCATCCAACCTATTGGTATCAATTCCTTTTGAAACATGCATTGTATTCAATATGACTACTATAGAATCTACAGTGCTTTGCTGGGCAGTTGTAGTGTGTATAGACAAGCACCACAGAAACGCAAACAATAATTTCCAAAGCAATTTTTTGTACTGCATTGTTTTAAATTGGTAATTGAATAATAAATGTTGAGCCTTCGTTCTCTTTCGTTTCTACTTTCAATTCTCCACCATGCACTTTTACAATATCATACGCCAACGATAATCCCAACCCCGTTCCCTGCCCCGTTGGCTTAGTGGTGAAGAAAGGTTGAAATATTTTATCAATGATATTTTGCGGAATACCATTGCCGTTATCGGCCACTTTTATTTCTACTTTACCACTAATTGTTTTTGTGCTTACAGCAACGGTTGGTTCGTAAATAGCTAATGACTGTTGGCCATTAGCTATTAGCTTCTTTTTTTCATCAACAGCATAAAACGAATTGGTAATAAGATTTAAGATCACTCTTCCCATATCCTGCGGAATGATATGGATATTGCCGATGTTTTGGTCAAAATCAGTTTTCAGTGTAGCATTAAATGATTTGTCTTTGGCACGTAAGCCATGATAAGCGAGGCGTAGATATTCATCACACAAAGCATTGATATCTGCCGATTCTTTTTGCCCGCTGCTGCTGCGGGAATGCTGGAGCATCCCCTTTACTATGGCATCGGCCCGCTTGCCATGATGATTGATTTTTTCTAAATTCTGAATAACATCGTTCATTATTTCTCTGGCTTCTTCTGTATCGCCTTTTTCTACAGCTTCCTTCATTTCATCCAGCAGCTCTTTACTTACTTCACTAAAGTTGTTTACAAAGTTCAACGGGTTTTGAATTTCATGTGCAATGCCTGCAGTCAGTTCACCCAGCGAAGCCATTTTTTCGGATTGTATCAATTGCTTTTGAGTGGCCTGCAATTCTGTTAAGGTATCTTCTGCTTTTTGTTTGGCTTCTTTAATGGCAATAAGATCCTGCTCTGCCTGCAATGCGTGTGCTTCAGCAATCTTCAGATCGTTAAAACGTGTGAAAGTGAGATTGAATACTGCTGCAAAACGTTCGAGCAAATTAATGCTGGCTGCCGATTGATCATCAGGGGATGCCATACCAATAAAGCCTTTATCAAAATAAGCTACACTTTGTACTCTTCTCTTTTGACTAAGGGCATAGGTTAGGGGAATTTGTAATTTTTGCAGGTAGGCGATATAGCTATCAAGTTCAGCTCCCTGCATGTCAACAGTCACCGAGCCTATTTTATTTGCCCACCCATCATACAATTTTTTTACAGACTCGTTATCCGCGGCATTAAAGGTGAATTTTTTCCCCACACCACTGCCATCTTCATCGGTGGCCCACATTTCCATATCCCTGGTTTCACCATTAACAATGCCGATATACAGGCGGTTGGGTTCCATACCCAGTGTTATTAATTGCTGGAACAAAACAGCAGCGGTTTCTGCCAGTTCATCACTTTTTTGCATGGCGAGTGTGCGGCTTCTTACACGTTCCAATGCGGCTTCAATTTGTGCTTCCCTTGATTGTGCTTCTGCTTTTTGCAGATCAAGAAAACGGGTATAGGTTTGTTCAAATACTTTTGCAAAACGTTGTAAAAGCTGGATATTACCCTCTGAAAGCGGGGAGGAAGAAGTAACGCCAATAAAGCCCCTGGAATAATAAATAAAAGAATTCACCCTTCTGCTGCCCCTGATACCCGGGGCCACTTTAAAGTTGAGGCTTTCAAGATAATCAAGCCATTGATCCAGCTCTTTTCCGCTGAGATCGCTGATGATATATGGTTTGCGGTTAAGCCATGCATCATAGATCATCCGGCCTGTTGTTGGTTCATCAAAAGCGATTACAAATTGTTGTTTAATTTCGCTGCCATCAATCTCTGTGATCCACAACTCAAAAAGTTTTGCCTCTTCATTAACAGTGGTAATAAATCCCCGGCTCATGATCTTCAATTCATCTGCGGTTTGCAGATCGCGGAGTTCACGGAACAATACGTTTACCACAGTCGCCAGTTCAGTACTATTATGCATGGCCATTGTTTTGGCCCGCACTCTTTCCAGCGAAGTTTCTATCTGTGCTTCTTTGGCCTGCGCTTCTGCTTTTTGCAGATCGAGAAACCGGGTATAGGTTTGTTCAAATACTTTAGCAAAACGTTTTAAAACATCATTTTCAGCTTCAGTAAACTTTCTTCCGTGATGGTTAATGATAAAAATGCTGGTATGTTTTGAAACAGCTACAGACCGGGTATACCCATTCGAATCTGAAAGGGTCTCATGTTTTTGTTCACTACTAAGATTTGACCAGGGCTTACATTCAAATAATTTTACGAAGTATGCTCTTTTTTCCTTTTCAGAAAATTCTTCTGTAAAAAATCCTGGCCCTTCTTTAATACCTTTAATAAGGTTTGTACAAAAAGGCATATCAAAATGCGGTACCAACACTTCTTCTGATGTATTAGCTGTACCACCCGACCCCCAGCAACGCAGCTCCGGCCCAACATCATCGTTAATCACAACAAACGATCCTCCGTCAACCGAAAGGTTCAAAATAAGCAACTCCTTATGAACGGTGTGGATCACCTCCTGCAATTCAGAAGTTCTGTGCATGGCCATTGTTTTGGCACGAACTCGTTCCAATGTGGATTCTATTAAAGCCTCTCTTGCCTGTGCTTCTGCTTTTTGGAGGTCTAAAAAGCGGGTGTACGTTCTTTCAAATTCAACAGCAAAGCGGCCCAATATTTTCTTTTCATCTGCAGTAAGATCATTTTCAAACATCACACCAAAGCAACCATATTTCATAAAGGCTTCCACATAATATAATCCGTTGCTAAAATGCTCCGGCGTTAATTTTTCAACACCATCAATCAATTCCTGCCATGCGGCAAAATAATTTTTTACTCCTTCGGGTGGCACTGCATAGGAAACAACAGGTTCATCGCCTTTCCAGTCAATCAAACATTGTGCAGTGGCAGGTTCATTTCTATCGAGCGGATATTTGATGGCTTTATTTTCAAAATCGGTAACCCCATTTTTATCTTCTTCCCAAATGGCCCAGAATATATGCTGCTCTTTTTCTTCATCAGGCAACCACAAAAAAGAAAATGCTGAATTGATGCCCAGCAATTGTAACTGCTGATGAAACACACGCAAAGTATCGCCCAGCTCTGTAGAATGCTGCATCATCATGCTTTGTGCACGGGCACGTTCCAATGCTAATTGAATTTGGCTTTCTCTTGTTTGTGCTTCGGCAAATGTAATATCAGTATACCGCTGGTAAGCCAATTTAAATACGTTGGCAAACCTTTCTAAAACTGCTATTTTATCTTTAGCAAGTGGCCTGAATGCAGAGATACCAATAGAGCTGATGCCGATGGAATACATGTAATAGTATAAGGAGGAGCAATTGTTAAGACTTGGATCTTCCGGCTGCCCATTTCTTTTCCTGTATTCTTTCCAGCTATTGAGTTCGCTTTCGTCAACTACTAATTCTGAAAACATACCAGGAGTACACCTGATCCTTTTTACAAATCCTTCAACAATGGGATGGGAGTTATAAGGTACATAGGTAATACTTCCACCTGTTGCATCAGCATAATCATAATCATCAAAGTGATCTTTTCCTTCTCCGAAAGAAACTATCAACGCGTTTCTTAGTTCACTAAAACCAAGACTACTCAATTCTTTAAATAATACTTCGCAGATACTCAGCAGGTCATCCGAAGCCCTCATGGCCATAGCAACTGCACGAACCCTTTCAAGCGCTGTTTCAATTCTTGCTTCACGTGCCTGCGCCTCTGCCTGCGCCACATCAATATAGCGGCGGTACGCAAAATCAAATACATTGCGGAAGCGTTTTAGTACCTCCCGCTTTTCTTCAGGGATAGAAGCATACGTTGAAATACCAATTACACCGGTATCGATGGAATAAAAATAATAATACAACGCTTCAATAGTATCTACTTTGGGGTCATCAGCTTCGCCACCCTTTTTTCTAAAAGCTTTCCATTCTTCCAGGTCTTTGCCTGCAAAAACAGCTTCGGAAAATGCATCTGCTGCACTTCTTGCCTGCTGTACCTGTTTTTCAATTACCGGGTGTGTATTATAAAAAAGATTGCTGATGGTTTTGCCTGCATGCGGAGCATAATCATAATTCAGAAAAGACCTTTTATCATCATCAAAAATATTGATCATGGTATTGCGCAGTTCGGCAAAGCCGAGCGTTTGTAATTCAGCATACAATACTTCACAAATATCCGGAAGGTCGCCCGGGGTACGCATACCCAACGCTTGTGCACGTACCCGTTCCAGTGAGGATTCGAGCTGTGCTTCTTTTGCCTGCGCTGCAGCTTTTTCAATATCAAGATAACGCCGGTAGGAAAGTTCAAATACATTTCTAAACCGCCTGAATAAATTCAGTTGTTCTTCCTGCAATGGTTTATAAGTAGACATACCCAATGCAACCGGCCCCAACGAAAACCAGTAATAAGTTAGCGAATCGGCATGCTCCAGGTACGAATCAAGAAAAACATTGGTTGTTTTCTGATACTCATACCAGTCCTGTACTTCTTTACCGAAAAACTCACGTGAATAAAATTCATTGAGGCCCTTCATCATCCGCTCTGCAAATTCTTTTTGCACATCGTGCGTTTTATAACTCACCTCGGTTACCAGCGGCTGATGATGCTTTACATAAAATTCATAGTTGATGTAAGTGCTCTTTTCCGCATAAAAAATGGCCGTTTGAACATTGCGTATCTCTTTTACATGCAGCAAAGCCAATTGTTCAGCAATCGTTTTGCAAACATCCAGCATGTCATCCGGTTTGCTCATGCCCATGGCCACGGTTCTTACCCTTTCCAGCGATGATTCAATTTCCAGCTCCCGGTTCTGTGCTTCCACTGCTTTTCTCTTCTGCTCCAGTTCCTCGATCGTCTCTTCCAAAAGAATAGCGGTTGTCTTTTTTACTTTTTCGGTACGGTCCAGTTTAAAATCGGTAATGCTCCACTGCTTATCGGCATCGGTTACGGCTTTCAGCAATAACTGTTTTTCGTTTTCAGTTAATGTTGCATCCTGCAATAATCTTTTTATATTTTCCAGGTAAATGTTCATGCATGCCCGTTAAAAGAATCAATAATGTTTTGCACCTGCGCCTGGTGCCTTTTTATATGAAAAGAAAGAAACTCCAACCGCTGCTGAAAATCCATATCACCCGAAATAGGATGGGGGTGTGCCAGTAAACGCAGCTCATCTTCCTGCAGGTCATTACCAAATTTTTCTAATAATGACTGCAGTCCTGCCAATGAAGAACGCCAGAAGATCAAAGTGCCGCCCAATCTTGGTGCTGCCATGGGAGGAACGATCTCTTTTTCTTTCCAGGTTTGTTCAATAAGTTTTTCTATCGTCCAGTTCTTGTGTTCCGATTCAAATGTTTTGGCCGCTTTTCCTTCCCGCATGGCATATAAAATCTTCCACATACCAAACAAAGCGCCCTGTTCTGCCCAGAACAAATGTTCGGTAATATCAATAATGCTCCATTCTTCCGTCGATAGTTTTGTTGCAGCCTGTCCCTCATTAATATTTTTAATGCTATCAATAAATTCATTTCGTACTGCCGCTACATTTTGTACAAGTTGTGCCACTTTTGTCATAAGATTATCTTTAATTTATTGTACTGATCGATCTTGCTTTCATTTTGTATGATAAAAGATTTACTTTATTGAAAATGTATAAACACCCAGCGGAGCCGTACGGGGCATGGTTGCTGTTTTTCCCGATCGTGAACTGGCTGTAACATAATATTCCACAACTGCCCCTTTTTTATGAAAAGGGATCGTGGCTGAAAAATTATTTTCATTGCCATCCTGTTGCAATGCGATCCGCTTCCAGTTTTTTTCACCGGCTATTCTCCACAGTACGGCCGCTTTATTTTTTACAAGTCCTTTATTACTGTAATCAATGATGCTGGCATGTACCGTATTACTGTTCTTTTCATCCACTTCTTTATCTATTCTTTTTACAGACATGAACAGCATCGCATCATCCCATATTGCCCGGGTGCGGCAATGCAATGCATCGCCATTATTCCAGCCATATACTTTATACTGCTCTTTTATTTTTTCCGAAACCACCGGCTCGTCTGCCAAGGCATATTCAAAACCTTTTATGGTATAACCCGGCATCACTTCCCGCCATCTTTCTAATGCAAGGCTATCCTGCCTGATGTGAAACAGCGGCACGTAAATGGTTTTATTAATGATGATGGAATTGGTGTAAGCAGCTAATGCCTGTCCTTTGTAGCGATCGCTTTTGATCCGCAGTATTTCGTAAGGCCGGCCATAAGCGCTGGTTAATTTTGATAATTCATTATCGATGATATTTTGATAAACCGGGTATAAAGCATGATCAGCCGGAGGCTCACATACCAGTAAACGTTCTTCATCCAGCAGTTTCATGTAGCAATCGATATGCTGGATACCGCGGTGCTCAAAATTTGAAATGATATGATAGTTTCTTAGCCCCGCTAATTCATTGTTGAGTTTAAAGAAACGGTCTTCCCCCACACCATAAAATTTATTTTCATTCAGTAAGATGCAGGTGGAAAAGGCATTGCCCAAACCATCGCTGATAACATTACCCCCCGTGGTTATAAAAGGCAGGTCCAATACAGGAATATTCAATCCTTTACCAACAGCAAGGGTTAAACTATCGTCGGTTTCTGTTTTGATAATTTTATTGTCAGTTGTTGTATACAGGAACATCAATGTATCGCTGCAACCCATATTGCTTACCGGTGTGGAATAGATATACTTTCCATCTGCCAGCTGCATTTTTTTACTTTTATTGAATATGGCGCCGGGCCCCCAGTCTCTTACCCACCAGGCATCTATACCCTGTCGTGCAAATATGAATGTGACTGTATTTTCTTTGATGCCCCATTTGTGGAACCATTGCCGGGCATCTTTTTTAGTACTGTCATTATCCACCAATACATACAGGTGATCATCTTTTGCCAGCTCCACCGCAAGTTTATATGGTATACACAGCGGCCAGGTAATAAGGGTGCCCAGTGCAGGCTCCCATTCAGCAGCCATCCTGTTGCCGTTACCCTGCACATAATAATCGGAAGAGCTTTGCGCTTTTACCTGTACTGTAAATAATAACAGTAAGGCTGCAACAGGTATTTTTACAAAGCTTTTTTTCACCTTATTTTTTTTGCAGTGTGTGGATGATAGAATCTTCCTGCACCGTTTTCAGTTTGATCACCGCATCCAGTTGATCATTGGGCACTGTGGTGGATAAAATATATTGCTTCAGTTTCCAGTTATCACCCTCCTTTACCACAACGCCCGATCCGCGGCAGACCTTCATTTGCGTATTCAGCATTTCATCAAACCAGGCCAGGCCGCCATCTTTACCAAAATATATATGGCGTTCCAGGGAAGTAAAATTCCAGGCCTTGCCTTTATCAAAAATGGGTTTGGCCCAGGCCATAAATGCTTTTTTATCCCAACGTTCAGTAGCATCAGTACCGGTAAAGATGGCATCATCGGCATAATAACTAAAGTACTTGTTGTAATCAGCCTTACCCGCCGCTATGTTAAGTGAATCGAGCATTGTGTTGATCTGTGTACGCTCTGCCTCAAGGTCTGCAGGTTTTGAGTTGTCACCTGCCATTTTTTCAAAATGACGGCAGGCAGTGAATAACAAACTACCCGTAAGCAGCAGGAATGGAATGGTTTTTAAGATCTTTTTCATGATTGATTTTTTATCTGCTCTTTAAAAGTGTTATGGTGTTTCGTTGGCTTTTAATACCCGTAAAAAATTACCCCCTAAAATTTTATCAATATCTACTTTGCTGTAGCCTCTTTTCAATAAAGCTTTTGTTATTAAAGGGTAAGTGGTTACATCATTCAATTGCAGGGGGGTGATGTTGATACCATCAAAGTCGGAGCCAAGTCCTGCATAATCTGCACCCACCAGCCGAACGATATAATCGATGTGATCGATCAGCATTTCCATGGGTGGACGGATACTGTCTCTTTCCGCAACATATTTACCATACAGCGAATCCATGGCATAAAAATCGCCGATGCCGTTCTTTATCATATTGTCATACTCGGCCTGGTGCCTTTTTAAAAAAGCAGCTTCTTTTGCATTTACACTGCTGTCGATAAAACCGGGATTAAAGTTCACCTGTATCACACCGCCATTTTTAGCAATGGCTTTTATCTGGTCGTCTTTTAAATTGCGCCTGCTGTGCACCAGCGTGTATACGGAACTGTGAGAGGCAATGATGGGCTTGGTACTTAAATTAATTACATCCCAAAAAGTCTGGTCACCTGCATGGCTCACGTCAATCAGCATGCCCAGCTGGTTCATGCGCTGCACTACTAGTTTGCCAAAATCTGTAAGGCCTTTATGCGGTAATACTTTCCCGCTGGTTTCGTCGGCAGCGCTGCTGGCCCAGGAGGGGGCAATATTGTGCGTAAGTGTAAGGTAGCGGGCGCCCCGCTGGTACAAGGCATCCAGTTTACCAAGATCATCTTCTATCATGTGGCCGCCTTCCACACCAAACATAGCAGCAATGGCATGCTGCTTTACTGCGGCCATCAACGCAGCATAATTTTTTACCTTGATAATTTTTGAAGGATTGCGTGCTATCACGGCATCCAGGCTATCCATTTCGCGGTTGGCAAAAGCAAAAGCATTTTTTTTATCACCATCGCAGTACACGGAAAACAACTGTACATCCAGTCCGCCCTTTTTCCACCTGCGCAGGTCGCTGTGCGTTTTACCGGTAAGGTCCTGGTCAAATACCATCCCTTTCTCCACCGTTTTCATCAATATATCATTGTGGGTATCCACTACAATGGCTTTGCGGTGTATACGTTTATATTGCTGTGCATTTAACTGCACCACAGCTATGATACCTGCCAGTAATAATTTTAATTTCACTGCCATTTTATTTGGGATACTTACGGTAAGGGGTAGTGGCTTTTGGTGGATATCGATACTGCAGCCGGTTTTCAGCTTGCGCTGCTATTTTATTGCAGGTGCTTAAGACGTATTTGCAATACCATCCCTACACTTCTTCGCCAGCTTTCAGCAATTCATCCAGGTAAGCCTGTTTTACAGGTTCCCTGTATTGCTTACAAAAATGGGTGAAGTAATGATGCTGTTGTAAAAACGCTACCTGCATCCTGTTCCACGCAGCTTTCGATAATGATGGGGTAAGGGATTGTAATTCTTTAAATAACAGTTCGGCATTGTCTGCAGCCAGTGTGGTGCCCAGGTATTCGAGGTCGGCATCGGCAACAATGGCTTCCAGTTTGTTCTTAGGCGATTGCGGAATTTTGGTGGCCCTTATCATACCGCAAACAACGGCGATCTCTTCATCTGTAAAACCAAACTCCGGCAGGTATCTTGCTGCAAAACTGCAGCTTACTTCTTCGTGCCCGGCATAAGTGCGTATAAAACCGGTGTCGTGCCATAGTGCGGCAGCGCTCATCAGTTCTATTTCTTTTTCATTGCAATTCTCGTGTCTGCCTATCTGTATGGCCTTGGCCAGTACATACAAAGTATGTTCGTGGTTGTGATAATAATACCCGGTGGGGATATTATCTTTTAAAAGTGCCACCACAAAATCTTTCATGTACAGTTTATTTGGCATGGGCTTTTGCTTTTAAGATGCCGCCGCTAGCTTCTTTTATACTTTGTACATAAATAAATGCCTTAGGGTCTATTTCCATAATAGCTTCCTGTATCTGTTTTATTTCAAGCCTCGTTATAATGGTTACAATAATGTCGGCCTCCGTTCTTACCTCAAAACTGCCGGGCAGGTAACCCCGTTCTCCTTTGTACACGGTAATACCCTTGCCCAGTTCATTCACCAGGTAACTCTTTACTTCTTCCTGCTGGGAGCAGATGATGTTCATGGCCGTATATTCTTCAATACCATCCACTACATAATTAATGGCACGGGTGGCCGTAAAATAAGTAATGATGGAATACATAGCAGTTTCAATACCCAGCTCAAATGCCGCCACCGCAAAAATGATGGTATTGATGAGCATAATGATCTCGCTGTTGGAAAAACCACTTTTTCTGCCGGTGAATACAGCGATCACTTCGGCGCCGTCAATCACTGCGCCGCCACGTATCACAAGGCCCACACCGGTACCCATTAATATGCCACCAAAAGTGGCGATCAGTAATTTGTCTTTGGTAATGGCTGGGATATCGATAAAAAGCAAACCAATGGATAACAATATCACCGCAATGGTGGTTTGCACCGCAAAGGTTTTACCAATTCTTTTATAACCTAAATAAATAAAAAGTACGTTGAGGATGATAACAAGAAAGCTGATATTGAAATGAAATAACTCGTACAGCAGGATAGAGATTCCGGTAATGCCACCATCCATAAAACTATTGGGTATCATAAAACCCTTCATGGCCAGTACCGCCAGCGAAGTGCCCAGTAATATTAAAAAAAGGTTTTTAGGATCCTTCACATGCTTCCACTCCACCCGGTCATTTTTATGCTTCCTGTTCATTATAACAAAAACGGTTTATTTGTGCTTGTAAGTTAGCACTCTATTTTGATTTTCGGGGGAATGATTTACGAAGCGCATGTTAAGGCAACCTATAAATAACTCAGCCATTTTTTTTCTTTGTGGCTGGTCTTATAAGCATCGTACCATTTACAGATAGGGTACATCAGCAATACCAGTACTATCCATATACCGTACACGGCCAGTAAGCGCACACCTTCTCCCGGCGCAGCAAATTTAAAAGGTACCCCTGGTGCGCCCGCCATACCCTCGCTTACACTGTGCCCACGCAGCAGGTACACGATGATAGCCGCTACATGCAGCACAAAAAAATGCACGATAAAATAAAACAGCGGCACCCTGCCATATACACTTACCCGCTTTACCCATACACTGCCGGTATTTTTAATGAACGCTAAAAATACCAGTATGGGGCCAATGGTGGCGCACATAAAAAGCAGGGAAGGCGGATATTTCTGCACATTCATAAAACTAAAGAAAGTACGGAGTGCATTTTTTTGCGGTACCCATTGAGTTGGGTTACCATAACTGTTGCTGAAACGCAATGCCACAAAAAATACAATAGCACCGATACCCATACTTAATAAGATCTTTTTTCTTTTTTCAAAATCCATATCAGTAAACAGCTTGCCACAGCAATAGCCCAGCAGGGTAAGGCCCGCCCAGGGCAGGAATGGATAAAAAATAAAAAGATTGTGATCGCCCCACAAAGGCTGAAAGGTGGGCCGGTGTAAAAAACTCCACCAAAGCGGCACCGCACCATTCCTGGCTTGTTCGCCGTAATCCATCAGGTTGTGACCAAAAACTATCAGCAGACCCAGTGCAAGGATCATAGAGTAGGGCAGGTATAACACAATGCCCAGTAATATCATGCCTGCACCAATGGACCATAAGGTTTCCAAAGTAAAAATGCTGAAATGAATATCGGCGCTGAACACCAACGACATGATGGTAAGATCAATGAATATCAGCCAGAGCCCACGGGTGATCAAAAACAAACTCAGCTCTTTTTTTGATTTACGGCCACTCTGCAACCAGGCCGAAAGCCCTGACAAGAACACAAAAGTAGGCGCACAAAAATGTGTTACCCAGCGGGTAAAATACAGGATGGAGGTGGTGCTTTCAGCATTCAGCGGATCGCCGGTGAGAGCGCCTTTATGAAAAAAATCACGGGTATGGTCCAGCGCCATAATGATCATGATAATACCCCGCAGCAGATCGATCGACTCAATTCGTTTATTCTTTATCGTTAGTGATGCCTGCATAGTGATCAGTTTTGAGTGGTTCTTTTCATCGGCTGCCATTTTTTATAAGTGGCGCTGCGCCACAGCCATTCCAATGGGCCGTAATTAAAATATTTTAACCAGGCGGTGCTGAGTAATACCTGGATGATAAAAAAACCAATACCAAACAGGGTGAAATACACAGGCCCTACTTTTTCCATATAGCCCAGGCCGGTGCCCAGGAAAACAAAATTGCCCGTGATGGATTGTAAAATATAGTTGGAAAAAGCCATTTTGCCCACGGGCGCAAATACCGATAATATTTTTTTGCCGGTACCGGTTTGAAAAGCCAGCATGAACAAAGCTACATAGGTCATTGCCAGTGGCACCACGCCCAATGCATAGGCAATGGTTTGATACAACCCGTTTTGCTTGAGCATATAATAATCAGCTTCGTACCAGGACATGTAACGGGCCAAAAAATAATTAGCAGGCAGCCCGACCACCAGGCCCACTGCAATAATGCCGTACAATACTTTTTTATACTGCAGGATGTTTTTATAAAAATCAGAGCGGCCTACTACATAGCCTATCAGGAACATACCCAGTACCTTGGGTATCCTGCTTACAAAAAACAGGTAGCCATACCGCATAAAGAAACCGGCAAGGTCGCCTTTAAAAAGATCCCACCAGCTGCCATGGCGCAGCAGGTTTTTAAAATCTTCCTCGGAGTTGATATGGTTCAGGTAATGATCTACTTTAGCGCCGGTATCATATAAAAATCCTGCCGGTGCATTCAGTACCGGCCATTGCATTTTGGCAGCATACAGAACGATAGGTGATAAGATCAGTATACCGCCGATGATAAGCAGTGTTTTATTGGAGAATTTGCGAAAGGGCAATAATAAAAAACCCAGCATGGCGTAAAAGAAAACAATATCGCCGGGCCAGATGAGTAAATGAAAAGCGCCCAGCAATAGCATGAACACCAATCTTCTCTTTACCGTGGGTATGGCATCGGTTCCTTTGTCCATACCTCTTTTAACCTGCAATGCTATACCCCATCCAAATAAAAGGCTGAAGATGGAATAGAACTTTCCTTCAATGAACATTTCGTGCAGGTACTTCATTTTATGATCCCATTCCGGCAGCAGCATGGGCCCGGTTAAATGAGCACTTTCGTTGTACCAAGTGAAACCACTGCCCAGGTTGGCAATAAAAATGCCCAGCACGGCAAAGCCACGCAATACATCCATAAAGATCTCCCTTTCGCTTGATTGTACAGGCGCTAAATTTTGCATATTGACGGGGTTGTAATGATTGACGGGCTGCAGACAGGGAATTGACAGGAGATTGGAAAGCCCTTGTAAGATAATAAACTATACCGATGAATTTGCAGGAAATAACCGGCGAACAGGGTTTATTGTGCAATTATTTTAACCGGGCAGGGTAAAATAAAATGCAGCGCCTTCACCAGACTTTGCATCGGCCCATATTTTACCGCCGTGTTTGGTAATGATGCGGTATACAATAGCAAGGCCCACGCCGGTACCTTCAAACTCATCCACGGCGTGCAGGCGTTGAAAAACACCAAACAGTTTGTGTACATATTTCATATCAAAACCGGCTCCATTATCTTTTACAAAATACACCGTTTCGTTAATGGAAGTATTGGCGCCGATATGTATTTCTGGTTGTTGTTTTTTTGCGGAGTATTTTATGGCGTTGGAAATAAGATTGATCCACACCTGTTCTATCAATGCAGGGTCGGCATTGGCATCGGGCATGTCGGTTATTTTAATAGCAGCATGGTGTTGGTTTGTTTTTTCGATCTCTCTTAGTATACCTTCTGCCATGGCCTGCATATTGATCCTTGTGCGCCGCACTTCCTTGCGCCCTAACCTCGAAAACTCCAGCAGGTCATCTATCAGCACGCCCATTTTTAAAGTATTGGCCTGTATCTTTTTCATTAGTTCTCTTGCTTCATCATTCATTTCCTGCATATAATCTGTTTCAATAATGCTGGAGTAAGCATTCAATGCACGCAAAGGCGCCCGCAGATCGTGCGATACAGAATAAGAAAAAGATTCCAGCTCTTTATTGCTCGATTCCAGCTGCAGGATATTGGCTTCCAAATTGGCGTGCAGCAGTTTGATCTGTTCATCTGCCAGCTTCTGTTCGGTGATATCTCTTTCGGTGATTGCAACAGAAGTGATCTCCCGGTTGCTGTCGGTAATGATTGCGGCAGAGAAGACCACGTCTATCAGCTTACCGTGTTTGGTAATGCGCCTGCTTTCCATGGCTTCCACCCGTATACCATTAAGTACATTGCTGGTGGTATCTTCCATTTCATGCTCCAGGTAAGGCGGAATGATATTGCGGATATTCATACGCAGCGCTTCCTGTTCGCTGTAACCATAAATTTTTTCTGCGCCGTCATTCCACGAAATGATCTTTCCCTGCCGGTCGTAAATATAAATGGCATCGCTGGATTGTTTTACTACGGTAGAAAGATATTTACGGATCGTTTCCACCTGTTTTACTTCGGTGATATCCCTGGCATTGGCAAACCATTTTCCATCTTTTACCACTACGTTCCATTGCAGCCATTTAATGCTCCTATCCTTACAGTATATTCTTGTTTCAAAAACCAATCGTTCCTTTTTTTCTTTGGCAAGTTCATTTACCAGTACCCTGTCTTCATTGGCTAAAAAGAAAGGCAGTGCTGTTCCTTTTATCTCTTCGGAAGAATAACCCAGTATGGCAGTAAAAGCATAATTGATCTCCTCTATTTTAAAACTGGTGGCATCAATAATGCCGATGATATCCGCAGAATTATTGATCAGCAATTCGCTTTTTTGTAAAGAAAGATTTTTTTCCAGCAGTTCCTTTTGTTGCAATTGTATCTGCAACAACACTTTTACTTTTGCTTTTACAATTTCGGGGTCGAGCGGTTTAAAAAGATAATCCACCGCGCCTTCATCATATCCCTTCATCATCATGTGCCGCTCCTTGCTTTCGGCAGTGGCAAAAATGATGGGGATGTTTTTAGTGCGCTTGTTCGATTTTAATATCTGCGCCACTTCAAAGCCATCAATATCGGGCATCTGCACATCCAGTATAATAAGGTCGATATTTTTTTCCAGTATGATCTTCAATGCCGCTTCGCCACTGGTGGCGTTCAGTAATATTCTTTCCTTATCGGCCAACAGGCTTTCCAGCGCCAGGATATTGGCGGGTTTATCATCCACAATGAGGATAACCGGTTTGTTATTTTTTTTCATACGAGGTATTGGTAAGCTGCAGCAGAAAATCGTGTATCTGCTGCAAGGTTTTTACAAAAGTTATGTTTTTTGTTTCAATAGCTGCCGAAGGCATTACTGCAAACAGGGCCTCGTTGGGGTCCTGCGCAATGGTAAGGCCGCCCGCTTTTTTTATAGCGCTGATGCCGGCAGCACCATCATTACTGGCGCCGGTAAGCACCATACCTATAAGGCTACCCGAAAATGCAGCAGCCGCGGTTTCAAACAATACATCAATAGAAGGCCGGCTGAAACGCACCGGCTCATCGGCTGATAAAGAAAGTGTATGATCATTTTCCACCAGCAGGTGATAATCGGGCGGGGCAATATAAACCACACCGCCTTCAATTGCTTCCTTTTCGTCTGCCTGCTTAATAGCCAGCCTGCACCTGGTTTGCAACACTTCTTCCAACAGCTCCCGCTGATCTTTAGAGCGGTGCTGCACCACAATGATGGGCAGCGGAAAAGTAGCGGGCAGGTCTCTTAAAATAGCGATCAACGCATATAAACCACCTGCGGATGTACCGATCACGATGGCTTTATATGATGCAGCTTCGCTCAATGTTTTATTTTTTCATGAATATCTTTTCCTTGCGGTCCACATCTTCAAAGTGTTTTCTTTTGGCGGAAAACAATAAGGATTCTTTATTGCCCAGGCCCAGGAAACCAAAAGTGCAGAGGCTTTCGTAAAAAAGATCGATCACTTTATTCTGCAACTGCTGGTTAAAATAGATCAATACATTGCGGCAGATGATGAGCTGGAATTCGTTGAAAGATTTATCCACCGCAAGGTTGTGCGCCGAAAAAACAATATTCTGTTTTAACGATTTATCAAATATCACCGAATTGTATTTGGCTTTATAATACTCCGAGAAAGAACGGGTGCCACCGGCTTTTTGATAATTGGCGGTATAGGCCTTCATGTGCTGCAAGGGATACACTGCATCTTTGGCTATCTGCAAAGAACGCTGGTTGATATCGGTGGCATAAATAACAGAGCGGTTGAGCAAACCTTCTTCCTGCAGCAGCACTGCAATGGAATAGATCTCTTCGCCCGTGGCACAACCCGCTATCCATACTTTAATAAAAGGATAAGTGGCCAGCCGCTTCATTACATTATCGCGGAGGCTTTTGTAAAAAATGGGATCGCGGAACATTTCGGTAACGGTAACCGATACTTCCTGGATGAACTCTTCAAATATCTTTTCATCCTGCAATATCATCTTGCCCAGTTTTTCCAATGCGGGTATCTTCCTGGTGGTCATGAACTGGGTGATGCGCCGCTTTACCGAAGCTTCGGCATAATCAGTAAAGTCGTATCCATACACAAAACGTATGGATTCCAGCAAGTCCCTGAATTCTTTATTATCAAAGTTCATTTTTCAACATGCATTTAAACAAGCCGTTAAATAATGAAAAGCAATCTGCTATCTATTGGTACAACCATACCCTCATCAGCGATAAAAGCTGGTCCACATTCACGGGCTTGGCAATATAATCCGACATGCCTGCATTAAGGCATTTTTCCCGGTCGCCCTTCATGGCTTTGGCAGTTAATGCAATGATGGGCACTTTATCAAATTTCTTCATGGTCCTGATCTCCCGGGTGGCTTCATATCCATCCATCTCCGGCATCATAATATCCATCAGTACCAATTCAATGCCATCATTCTCCATCAGTGTTTTCACCGCAATCTTGCCATTCTCGGCAGTAAGGCATTCAATGCCTTCCTCTTCCAACACATTGGTAAGCGAATAGATATTGCGTATATCATCATCCACCAGTAATACCTTCCTGTTCTTCAATACTTCATCCGTTTTATGCAGCTTGCGGATGATATGCTGTTTTTCCTTTGGCAGCCGCGATTCCACCCGGTGCAGGAACAGCATGGTCTCATCCAGCAGGCGTTCCTGCGAATCCACCGTTTTAAGCACCACCGTATTGGCAAAGCGCATCAGGCGGGAATTTTCTTCCCTGCTAAGATCTTTGCCCGTGTAGATAATGATGGGCACTTTATTCAGCTTTTCATCCGTTTTTATTTTTTCCAACAGGTCAAAACCCGGCATATCCGGCAGGCCAAGATCAATGATCACGCAATCAAAATTCTCCCGGCTCATGATATCAAATGCTTCCTTACCCGAATAAGCAGAACTTGTTTTTACATCACCATTGCCTATTAATTCGCGGATGGCATTATTCTGCAGTTCATTGTCTTCAACGATCAACAGCTTCTTTAATTTCTTATTTACAAAATCCTCGATCTTATCAAAAGCGCTGCGCAGGTCTTCTTTTATCACGGGTTTACGGATAAAATCAAAAGCGCCTAGCTCCATACTTTCCTTACGTTTATCGTAGCCGGAAATGATCTGCACCGGAATATGCCGCAGGCCGGGATCATTCTTTAAATGCTTCAGCACTTCCGAGCCATCCATCACCGGCAGTTTCATATCCAGCAATATCGCATCGGGTTTGTAATGCCGTGCGTAACTGAGCCCGGTATTACCCTGCGTGGCCACAATACCTTTATAATCCCTTTCTCTTACAAAATCTAAAAGAATACGGGAAAATTCGGCATCATCTTCCATTATTAAAATGATCTTGTCATTTTCGTGTAGGCTGTACCGGTCGTCATCCGTTTCGGTTTCTTCCACCGCAAATTTCTCAACCGCCTGTTGCTGCCTGCTTACTTCGGCAACGGTACGTTCTTTCACTTCTACTGAGCGTTCCAGTTCGGTGATAGTGGCAGCGTTGAAGTACTGCGGCAGGTACAATGTAAAAGTGCTGCCGGTACCTTCCTGGCTTTCCACCTGTATCTCGCCCCCCAAAGCACCCGAAAGTTCGCGGCTGATAGAAAGCCCCAAACCGGTGCCGCCATATTTTCTTTTGGTGGAACCATCTGCCTGCTGAAAAGCTTCAAACACAATGCCGAGCTTATCGGCCGCAATGCCAATACCATTGTCTTTTACAGCAATAGCGATCATGTTGGTAACAGCATTCAGTTTACTGTTCCTGAAACTAACGGTACCGGGTATCACTTTTTGAATGCTCAAATTTACTTTGCCACCCTTGGGGGTGAACTTAAAAGCATTGGATAAAAGATTGCGCAACACCTGCTCCAGCCTTTCTTTGTCGGAGCTGATGCTGTTGGCATCCTGCTCGTTATGCTGAATGGTAAAATCGATGGATTTGTTTTTAGCCACTTCGGAGAACATCGCGGTCATTTCTGCACTGATCTCTGCCAGTTTAAATTCATACACATCCAGCTCCATTTTACCCGATTCCACTTTCGAAAGATCAAGAATCTCGTTGATCAGGCTTAACAGGTCGGCGCCTGAATTATAAATATTTTTCGAGAACTCCACTTCTTTTTCGCCCAGCGAACGGTTCTTGTTCTCGGCCAGTAATTGCGACAGGATAAGAATACTGTTCAAAGGCGTACGCAGTTCGTGCGACATATTGGCCAAAAACTCCGATTTGTATTTACCGGTAACTTCCAGCTCTCTTGCTTTGTTCTCAATATCCATTTTGGCCACTTCCAGTTTTTCTTTCTGTTCTTCCAACAGGTTGGCCTTTTCTTCCAGCTCTTCATTGGTTTGCTGTAATTCTTCCTGCTGTGCTTTTAATTCCGATTCGGAGTTTTCCAGCAGCTCTGTTTTTTCCTGCAGCTCTTCGTTGGATTGTTTCAATTCTTCCTGTTGCGTTTCCAGTTCTTCGGCCTGGCGCTGGGTTTCTTCCAACAATTCTTTCAGTTTGGTCCTGGATTGTGCAGCATTCAATACAATGGCTAAATTTTCTGCCACCGTTTGCAGGAACTGTATATCCAGTTCTGAAAATGGGGTGACCTTACCAATTTCCACTACTGCTTTCACCGTATCATCCAGTAGCAGCGGCAGCATTACAATATTTTTGGGTGTTGCGCTGCCCAATGCCGAACTGATACGGGTATAATCGGCCGGTACATCATTAAAAACGATCATCTTTCCTTCTGCTGCGGCCTGGCCCGCAAGGCCCTCGCCGGGTTTAATGGCCGGTGCATTATTCTTATCGAACGGGAACGCATAAGCGCCGGAAAGCAATAGCTGCCCGTTCTCAAAAAGATACAAGGCCCCAATAGGTGCTTTGATATAATTGCACAGCTGTTCTATCACGGCCTGCGATAGTTCCACCGCATCCCTTTCGCCCCTTGTTTTTTCGTTCAGCTCAAAACTGCCCGATAAAAGCCAGTTCTTATTACTGCTTTCCTGCTCGGCTTTTCTGAGTGCCCGCAGGTTGGTATTGATGATAAAATAAACGCTGATGAGTACCACCGCTATCACCGCCAGCAGCAGCAGGAAGATCATGTTGAAATTGCGGGCATCTTCCTCGCTGGTTCTTTTGCGCTCTACCAATAAATTGTTCTCCACTTCCTTATCGCTGTTCACCATTCTTCTTATCTCATCCTGTATCCTTTTGCCCTGCCCTTCACTGATCATCTGTTTGGCTTTTTCAAAATCTGTTCTGCGTACAGTGATCAGTTCGGTAAAATACTTCAGGTGTACGGCCAGCTGCTGCTGCAGCAGGTCGATATTTTTTTGCTGGGCAGCATTATCGGCCGTGAGTTTTCTAACCCTGTCCAGGTGGTTGTTGATGCTTAATTGTGCATCGTTAAAGGGCTTGAGAAATTCTTCATTGCCGCTGATCACAAAACCTCTTACACCTGTTTCGGCATCCACGCTGGCGGCCAATACCTGGTTGAATTCGTCGATCACTTCGTAGGTATGGTTCACCCATTTGTTGGTATCAATAAATCTTTCGCTGTTGCGGAACGAAAAGAATGCCACTACGGCCAACACAATAGCGCAGGCAATAAACCCTGTCAGGATCTTCTGGCTTAAACTCACTTTCATGCAGAAATTATATTTAGCTTATCAGGTTTAAACGAAATGCTTTTGCCGGTTAAAGCATTGTTTTTTTGAGGGGTAATAAAGCAGGATGGAGTATTGCTAAAATACTTAACAGGTCAGTACAGCATCAGCTGCGGGCCAGGTTTAAACTGCTTACAACAGCAGGGGATATAGTTTAATAACTGCAACCCATACTCTTGTACTGCAATATAAACTATAATATTTAAAATGTAAGGGGCTATGGGTGTTATTTTGAGGGCCTGCTTACCGGCATGGTTTTGATGTTGCGGGTAATTAATAAGAGTTGGGGTAGGGGAGGGGCTGCACGATGCTGCAGTAAATATTTTATGCACAGCAATACCGACGTCAGACCGAATAATGTCCGAACCACGTCCGAAGGGAGACCGAAGGATGACCGGGGTATTGATAAGGTTGTAACGGGTATGCTACGCAGGTGTTACGGGTATGGCAGGGCGATACTACGGGTATGCTATAAGGTTAGTATGGAACAGCAACGGAGTAAGTATGCTTTAGCCTGCAAGCTGAAGGTAGTTTACTGCGGCGTATGCTGCCACATAGCACAGTATAAGTACAGTATAGTAACTGCGGGCCGTTATACCAATAAAAAATGCGCCATAATTTTTTTGCAGAATTCAAAAACTTGTTTTAGGTTTGTTCTACCAAGTGCAGCACGTTAATGAGTACCCGATAATACCACAGCACCTTCTCCTTTATTTTACATAAACCATTTTATTGTATTGCGTTTACGGGTAACTGTTAAAAAGGCAATTTACAGCAGGTATTTGTATACCGGCAATTATAAGCGGTTATACAAAACGATACAACCTAACTAAAACAGGACGGTATTAAATTATCAACCCCGGCTGCAGCATTGCAGGCGGATAAAATTTCCTGTTATGAGCTGTACCCGGCTCTTTATATTATTACTGCTGCTAAGTGCCTGCTATACCAGCGATGCACAAACAGACTCCACTTTGCAGGCCCTGCAACAGGTGCCGGTAAAATATATTGACCAGACTAATAAAAAGATCAGCACTTATACTAACCGCATTACGAGCAAAACAGAAAAGACACTCACCAAACTCAGCAGGTGGGAGAACAAGATCAAAGCCATTTTAGAAAAAGCAAGCCCTGCCACTGCACAACAATTATTCGGCGCCAACCAATTAACCTTTACTGCAGCATTAGAGAAATATAAAAAGGGGGAAGCGGTTATTGCTGCGCAAAGAGCCCGCTATGATGAATACCGCGATAAGCTAAGTACAAGTATTAAATACCTGGAAACACAAAAGCAAAACATTGATGATAAGCTGGTACAACCTGTAAGCAAGGCCAATAAAAAACTGGCGGAGCTGGAAGATGATGAACAGCAACAGCAGGCGATGGAAGCTTTTATTAAAGAAAGAAAAAAGCAACTCATCGACCAATCTTTGAAATATTTAGGCAACAGCAAATGGCTGGCAAAGATGGATAAGGAAGCATATTATTATGTGGAGACTATCCGTAATTACAAAGAACTCTTTCACGATAAAAAGAAGGCAGAACAAACTGCGCTTACGCTGCTGAATAAAATTCCTGCATTTAAAAAATTCTCTCAGCAGAACAGTATGCTGGCAGCACTGTTTGGCGGTGCTGGTGGAGCAGGCTCTACGGCCAATCTTGCAGGATTGCAAACCCGTGCCAGTGTAACCGCATTGATACAAAACCAGATCGCAGCCGGTGGTCCCAATGCACAGGCGCAGATCATGCAGAACATACAGGCTGCACAGGCGCAACTCTCCCAATTAAAAGACAAAGTACTGAAAGCCGGCGGTAGTAACAGCGACCTGCAAATGCCCGACTTTAAACCCAACGAACAAAAAACAAAAACCTTTTTGCAAAGGCTGGAATTTGGCAGCAACCTGCAGTTTGCCAAGAACAACAGCCTGGTACCCACCACGGCCGATATCGGGCTGAGCCTGGGCTATAAGCTCAACAGCAAAGGCATTGCGGGTATTGGTGCCAGCTATAAGGCTGGGCTTGGCAGCATTCAACGCATCAGCTTCAGCCACCAGGGCGTAGGCCTGCGCAGCTTTATTGACTGGCAATTGAAAAAACAATTCTATATCAGCGGCGGCTACGAAATGAATTACAATGCCGCGTTTAAAAATATTGATCAGCCGAAAAGATATGATAACTGGCAGCAAAGCGGGTTGATAGGATTGAGTAAGAAGCTAAATATCAAAACAAAATTTACGAAAGGCACCAAGCTGAGTTTGCTGTATGATATGCTGGCGGGGAGGCATGTGCCGGTGAGCCAGCCGGTGGTATTTAGAGTAGGATATAATTTTTAAAAAACATTTTAAGATGTGTAAAGTATTAAACAAGTATTTATTTTTTACGATGTTGGTTTTGTCATCTGTAACGATGTATGCACAACCTTCATTACCCAACCCGGATTATGCGATGCCAAAGATCACACCTCCATCTCCAACGGCTGCTGCATTTGCAAGGTATGGTGAAATACCTGTAGATATTAGTACAGGAGTGCCTTCTATTGAGATACCCGTATACACAGTTACTTCCCGCAAACTATCGGTACCTCTTTCGCTAAGCTATCATGCATCCGGCATTAAGGTAAATGATATTTCTACACCTGTTGGCCTGGGCTGGGTATTAAGTGGTATGGGAATAGTGAGCCGTACGGTATTGGACCTGCCCGATGAATTATCTGGATCATCTAATTATTGCGGAGGTAAAGCTACCTATTCTTCTAAACAGGTATTTACAGACGCTTTGGCCCTTGCGCAAAACCGGGCGGATCAGATCACTATGGGAACAGCGATCAATAATGATCTTATGTTCAGAGATAAAAAATCTGATCGGTTCAATTACTCATTGCCAGCCGGTGGCAGCGGCGCTTTCCGGTATGATTTTAATTCTGGTAATTGTATCCAGACTCCCTACAAACCAATTATAATTACCAATTATAAAAACAATTATTCATCCAGTACCCCTATACAAGCTTTTTCAATTACTGACGAAAACGGGGTAAAATACAGCTTTGCCAAAGCCATGGTGAGTTCCACTCAATCCAGTACTAACCCCAATTGTAATGGATATGCAGTTAACCCTACTACCTCGTGGTACATTACCGGTATTGAAACTGCCGATGGTAGTGACCAGATACAGTATTTATACCGTACAGAAGAAAATACGTTTACCCTTGGTTATTATAGTCACAGCGTACGCCACCTGCAGGCGAAGCCGGAATATTTTTTAGGTATCTGCGGCCTGTTCGGAGATAATAATTTTGTGGAGAATAACCAGGCTGTAAATTTTATTACCACTTACGAACCGCTTTTAGATAAGATCATCACAGCCACCACTATTGTTGAATTCGTATATGCAGCAGACAGGACAGATTGGTCAACTGCGCCGTACCGGCTTTCTTCTATAAAAGTGTACGACAAACTGAACAACCAGCTTGTTAAAGAAATAGTATTGAACAATAATGCCTATTTCGATGCCCAAAGGCTTAAACTAAGCGGGGTAACCATTAAAGGAAACAACGGTACTACTGATCAAAACTATAGTTTTAATTATGACCCGGGTTTTACTGCATTGCCGGCCTATAATAAAATGGGTGTCACACCCACTTTCAGTGAGGATTATTGGGGATATTATAATGGAAGCATTAACGGAGGGTTGATACCCACCGAATTGATCCCTTCTCCCGGAATGTCTGCTTCACAAGGCTGGGGATCATCCTATGGTGGCAGCAGAAGACCTGATCATAATTTTGCGAGGGCTTATTTACTTAACCAGATCACATATCCAACAGGAGGCACTACCAGTTTTGAATTTGAACCTAATTACGGAAGATTGGTTTACCCGGCTTCCAATAATCCTTATGGCTATGTAGATGGTAATGTAGGTGGCTTCCGGGTAAAAAGAATTGTGAACAATGATTGGGTAAATAACACTACTGAGAAAAACTATATTTATGGAACGGGTACAGTAAAAAGTATTAACTGGGACCAGTTCAGCTATATACAAAAATATCTTTACTACTATCCTACTGTTGATTGTGGTAATGGCTATAACGGGCTATCTAACCAAAGCCTGATAGTTAATAGTTACCTAACTCAGTCCTCTTCATTTTCCCCGGTAAGTTTAAGCAACGGTGCCCCTGTAGTGTATACCAATGTAACAGAGATCATTGGATCACCCACCGCCAACACAGGAAAAAATGAATATTTGTTTAGCGGGCCCGATGAACCACAACCCGAAACCTGGAACCGCTTTTTCACAAATGATTGGAGAGATAACGGCAGGTATCAACCGCTTTTGGTCTATAAAAAGACCTTCAAAAATGACAACGGTGTTTATAAGCCAGTAAGTGAAACCGATAATAGTTACAGTCTATTCCGGAACAATGAATTTTCAACAGGTGTAAATGTGGTTAAAACTTTTACTGAAACTGTTTCCGGCAGCCCGGTCTCTGCACCCTACAATCTTGACTTTATACAAGCCCCAGCCACCAGTATAACAGATGGTAATGGTAATATATATCCCGGCTATGTAAAAAGCTTTGAATATACTGATGAAAAGGCTTCAGAAAAAACCTATCAATTAACACAATCTGTTGAAAAACATTATAACCCTGATGGTGCATCATACCTGGCTGCCACTACCAATTATACTTATGGAAACAGCAATCATTTATTCCCCACTGAAAAGACAGTAACGGGCAGCGATGGGCAAACGATGAAAACAACTTACCAGTATGCGCCTGATAATACTACCGATGGTTTTGCCTGGTACATGCAACAGGCAAATATGGTTTCGCCGGTGATAGAAATGAAAAATTTTGCAGGTACCAGCTTTCTAAATTCAGTTAAAACAAATTATACTATAGTACCAGGCACCAATGGAATGATCGTGCCTGACTTTGTGCAGACAAAAAAGGGTAACAATAATGCAGAAATAAGATTGCATTACAACAGTTACGATGCATATGGAAATATAACAGATGTATCTAAAGAAGGTGATATACATGAGGCATATATCTACGGTTATAATTCAACATTACCAGTTGTAAAAATTGTGAGCCCTTATGGATCAATGGCAACTACAGCGGCACAGTACCTGAATCAACCAATATTAAATAATCCTGCTAATGATGCTGCACTACGTAGCCACCTGAATACGCTCCGTACTGTTCTGCCGGCTGATGCATTGATCTATACGTACACCTATAAACCACTTACAGGGGTAACCAGCGAGACAGATGCCAATGGCAAAACGATCTATTATGAATATGATTTTGCTAACCGGCTTACACTTATAAGAGATAAGGACAATAATATCATTAAAAAGATCTGTTACAATTATGCAGGACAGGTCGAAAATTGTTCCGGTTTATTTTATAACGACCTGCAGAGTATCAACCTGGCAAGAAATAATTGTGGTACAGGTTATAGTGGAACGAATGTAACATATACGGTACCACCAGGCAGGTACAATTCAACGATCAGCGCAGCAGATGCCAATGCCAAAGCTGTTAACGACATCAATACCAATGCCCAGGCTTATGCTAATCAAAATGGGCTGTGTATAGGTATCTATTCAAATACGTATCAATCTCAAACATTTACAAGGAACAATTGCGGATCAGGATATTTTGGTACCGGTATAACCTATGGCGTACCCGCAGGTTCATACCATTCACCCATCAGTGTTGCAGATGCCAACCAGATGGCCCTTGCAGATATTGCTTCCAACGGGCAAAATTATGCCAACCAAAACGGTCAGTGTATTGTTACAGGCTTGCCTTATGCAAAACTTCAATACGAAAATGTAGCCAGTTATTATGATCCGGGAACAGGCTGCTATAATTATTATGCTGATATAGTTGTAAGATTCTACCAGGATTACAGCTGTACCATTCCTGTAAATTTTGCAGGCAGTTTTAATATTCAAAAACAGGAATACAGCTGCGCCACCAACCAATATACTTACACTTATCCATCGTTTAATGTAAATGCAAATGCTATTGTATTGTATCCCGGTATTTTAACTACAGGCTGCGAAACAGCGGGGCAGTGTACCGAACGATATCTTTATTTACAAGCCAATGCCGGCTACACCATTGTTTATTAATCAATAAAAAAGACACCATGAAAATAGCCAGATCATTTTTTTTAAGCATTCTTTTTTCTGTAAGCCTGTTTGCACTTAAAGCCCAGACAACAACAGGCACTCCCCGCCTGCAGTTAACAACTGCCCAGGTGGATAAGATAAACAAGGTTAACAATGACCTTAAAGAGGATCTGCAAAAAATAAGCCCGAACCTGTCACCCGAAAACCGAGCGAAATCAATAAACGAAGCGGTGCAAAAAAAGGAAGATGCGATGAAAAAAATATTGACGGTTGACCAGTATAAAATATACAGGAGCGGTATGGAAGAGCAGGCAAGAAAATTTAAGGATAAGCTTTCAGAACGGAGTAAGCAAATGCAAAACTCCGGCAAAAATTAATCTTTTAAAACACTTAGTATGTTACAATACAAAACCGGTTGCTGTTGGATCATTTTAATATTTGCAAGCTGTGCCCTACAGGCACAAGTGTTGCCATCTTCCTATTGGTATGGATCTCCTATAAACTGTATCCGTACCTGGGATGCCACATCGCCACAAACGGATGCGGGTACTATTTCGGGTAAGCAACTCAGTGAGGTAAAACAAACAGCCGCTTTTTTTGATGGCCTTGGCAGACCCATACAAACTGTTGCAAAAGAAGGATCGCTGGTTACTTCCGGTAATTTGAAAGCTGATTTTGTAATGCCGGCTATATATGATGAATTTGGCCGTGAGTCATTAAAATTTATGCCCTTTGCATCAACAGCTAATGATGCCAGCAGGCAAAGCGGATTTTTTAAGTATGATGCATTTCAGCAGCAGCAATCTTTTTATAACACGCAGTTGGCAGGGCAGGGTGAAACTTATTTTTACAGTAAAACCAATTTTGAATCCTCTCCTTTAAATCGTGTATCCGATACTTATGCAACAGGTAATAGCTGGGTTGGCAGCGAAGGCAATCCTGATGTGGCAACAAGAAGAAACGTACAGGTAAAGTATGCTGCTAATACTGTAACAGATGCTGTTCGCATCTGGACGGTAAATGATAATAGTACGCCTGGGGTGTTTGCAACTTATAGCACCGTAGCCACCTACGCGGCTGATGTGTTATATAAAACCATTACCACCGATGAACATAAAAAGCAGGTGATTGAATTTAAGGATAAGGACGGAAAAGTGATTTTAAAGAAGGTACAGCTTGGCAGCACCGCAACCGACGATGGTAACGGCAGCGGCTACCCCGGATGGCTATGTACTTATTATATATATGATAACTGGGATAACCTGCGCTGCGTAGTACAGCCGGAAGGCGTGAAGGCGCTTAATACAAACGGATGGGTGCTCAATTATGCAGCAGGGGGCCTTGCAGATGAACAATGCTTCCGATATGAATACGACCAGCGCAACCGTATGATAACTAAAAAAGTACCGGGGGCCGGCGAAGTATGGATGGTATATGATAACCGCGACAGGCTGGTAATGAGCCAGGATGCTAACATGCGCAACCAGCAAAAATGGCTGTATACGCAATATGACAACCTGGACAGGCCTGTAGCTACAGGCTTGATTTATGACCCTGCTAATTATTCTAATCACAATTATCATTTAAGCGCTGCTTACTACAGCAGTGTATACCCCTCAGTTACCCTTTACAGTAATGAAGAGCTAACGCATACTTTTTATAATGATTATAGCTGGCTTAATAACTATGGCAATCCTTTATCATCAGTTTACAGCAGTGCATACAATAGCTACTTACAAACTGCCTCTAATACATGGCCTTACCCGCAGGCAAACGCAGCTTCATCACTCATCAAAGGCATGATCACGGGCAGCAGGATAAAGGTATTGGGAACAGCAGCAACGTATTTATACACTGCAAATTTTTACGATGATAAAGGCAGGGTGATACAAACACAAAGCACCAACATTTCCGGTGGCACAGATATAGCTACTACGCAATATACCTGGGCAGGCCAGCCACTAATAACTGTAGTGCGACAGGAGAAAAGTGGCGATAACCCTCAGCAACATATCGTGATAACCAAAATGCAGTACGATGAGTTGGGGCGTGTATTGAATGTAAAGAAAACGATCAATAGTACTGTAAATGGTGTTGCCATCAACAAACCCGAACAGTTGATCGTGCAAAATCAATACAATGCACTGGGACAAGTAAAAACAAAAACACTGGGTAATAATAACCTGGAAACACTTGCGTATGATTATAATATCCGCGGCTGGCTGTTGGGGATGAACCGTGATTATGCAAAAGATATCCCTCCTGCTTCAGGCGGAACCGGCGGAAGCTACTTTGGGTTTGACCTTGGATATGATAAAGCCAACAATAATATCATCGGCAACCAAAACTATACTACGCCCCAATACAATGGTAATATAGAAGGTATGGTATGGAAAAGTAAAGGAGACGGGGAGAAGCGCCGGTACGATTTTGCTTACGATGCTGCCAACCGCTTGCTGAAGGCTGATTTTACACAATATACAGGAACTGCGTTCAATCAGTCTGCAGGACTGAACTTTAATATGAAAATGGGAGACGGCAGCCTATTGTCTGACGGTACCATAGACCCGGCCACTGCTTATGACGACAATGGCAACATTAAGCAAATGCAGCAATGGGGACTAAAGCTGAATGCAAGCGCACAGATCGACAATCTTAAATACACTTATATAGCAGGTAGTAATAAGCTAAAAAGCGTAACTGATTTTAATAATGATGAAAACACTGCTTTGGGCGATTTTAAAACCAGCGCCAATCACCCGCAAAGTGGCACCAAATCGGCACTTACCCCATTCAGCTCGCCGGCACAGTTTGATGCTATAACGGATTATAGTTATGATGATAATGGTAACCTAAATGCAGATAATAATAAAGACATTGCTTCTATCAGCTACAATTATTTAAACCTGCCGGAAACCATTACTTTTCAAACACCCCCGGGTTGGCCATTCGGCGCCGCCAGGTCGATCAGCTATGTGTATGATGCAGCGGGCAATAAACTGCAGAAGATCGTTTCGGAAACTTCGGGCCCCGGTACCAACAGGAATGTTACCACCACTTATATGAATGGCTTTGTGTACGAAAGCAAAACCACCAATGCCGGTGGCGATTATGACCCCAAAGAGAATTATACAGATGTATTACAATTCATCCCTCATGAAGAGGGTAGGATAAGGTTTAAGCCCGCAGTATTAGATGACAATAATAATATAACTGTAGCTGCCAGCCTGCAATATGACTATATGCTGAAAGATCATTTAGGGAATGTAAGGATGGTATTGACGGAGGAGCAACAACAAGATATTTATCCTGCTGCCACCCTTGAGCCATCATTGGTAACAACCGAAAATAGCTTTTATACAATTGATGCTAACAAAATTGTTCCGAAGATCAGTATTACAGGTATGAGTAATATTAATTATACCAATAATAATATAATCCCTAATAATAATCCTGGCTGTGCAACCGGTTCAATATGCACTACCGACTATAGTGAGAATATGTATATGCTTAACAGCAATAGTAACAAAACTGGATTGGGTATGACCTTAAAGGTGATGGCCGGCGACAGGCTGAATGTGTATGGAAAAAGTTATTATTTTACCAATAACCCCGGCAGCAGCTATAACAATACTGTACCCATCATCGACCTGCTGAATGGATTTTTAGGCAGTCCGGGGGCAGGTGCTACCAGTGTACACGGCAGCCTTATGCCGGCAGATATCAATACAGCTGTAGGCACCAGTGGTATCAACAGTATGATGAATGCACAAACTACCCAAAACAATACCAACAGCAGCGCACCCCGTGCTTTTATTAATATTATCTTTTTTGATGAACAATTTAAAGCAGTGGATTATAAAATAAGTATGGTGGGTAGTAACAGTCAGTTGAAAGACCATGCTGCCGATCTGCAGAATTTAACCGTGCCTAAAAATGGGTTTGTGTACATTTATTGCAGCAATGAAACACCCGTGAATGTGTTCTTTGATAATTTGCAGGTGGTGCATACAAGGGGGGCGATATTAGAGGAGACGCATTATTATCCGTTTGGGTTAACAATGAGTGGTATTAGTTCGAAAGTGGCAAACATTACTTCAAACAAAATCAAATACAACGGAAAGGAATTACAATTTGCAGAGTTCTCTGATGGTAGTGGGTTAGAAGAATATGATTATGGTTCAAGATTCCAAGACCCACAAATTGGAAGATGGAATATAATAGATCCGCTTGCTGAAAAATTCAATTCCACAACTCCTTATACTTACGCTGCAAACAATCCTATATTATTTATCGACCCGAACGGACAGGAAATTTGGATAAACTACGGGGACAATCAAAGAGCACAATACAAAGACGGCAAACTCTATGGAACAGACGGAAAAGAAGTTAAGACTGATGATAAATTTGCAAACGCAGTTGTTCAATATTTAGGAATGATGAATGAAAGTGATGTAGGAAAAGAAGTTGTCAGCAATTTGACTGGTTCTGAAAACGTTTATACATATACGAATGAAGTTGTGAAAAATGATAAAGGGAAAGCAATAGATGTAGTAGCATTTGCGGCGAATAAAGACAATAAGGGAGGAACAATAAAAGCAGGTTTTATAATGAGTGATAAATCTGAAGCAAAAAAATTAGATGCTTTTTCACATGATACATTTCACGGTTATCAGCAAAATAATGGAGAGGGGAAAGACGATATAAGTCGTGAGGTTGGTGCAGAATTATTTGCGCAAGCAGTTTTAAATAAAGTATATGGCGAAGACATTTCGCATTCCTTAGGTTCTTTTAATAGAGCAGGGCAACAGGCAAAAAAAGGTGGAGAATTCGTAGCAAGTTTTCAAAAAGCCTTATACTCGCCAACTTTTGATCAAGATGCTTATAATAACGCTGTAAAAACTTTCAAGAAAGGCTCAGTAATGAATATGACGGGCATTTACAATGATTTATCTACTAAATCAAAGAATGAAGTAAATGCTTTAATAAGATTATATCCACTCATAAAAACCAATTAAACTATTATGCGGTTATTCTCCATTATTTTGGTGATAGCTTTTATTTTGCAATCATGCTTGAGCGCAAGCCGTGAGATAACAAAAAAATCGACGTCTACTCACGGCGACATGCCAATATTACCTTATTTGGCATTAGAAAAGAATAAGCTTGATACAACATTTGATTACGAGGTATTGCAGAAAAATATATATTTAAAGCTGCCAGATAGTATTTTAAAAGGAAAAATTAAAGGCGGTGTGGAATTTTATGTACTAATAGACCAAAACAAAGTAATTCGCGGAATAGAATTAATTGAATGCGCATTGTATAATAATAAGAAGAGTGCCGGTTATAAATTTCCTGACCTCTTAAAAGAACAACGACAAAAAGTACAACAATTTTTGCTAAAATGCATACCAATTATCAACTTTAAGCAAACAAAGGAACCCACAATAGGAATTCATAAAACATATTGTTTTGCTAATCTCTATAAATAAATTGCAAAACACCAACCTTGACACAAATACGTTATTATCCTTTTGGACTGACGATGGCGGGGATTTCTTCTAAAGCTGCGAATACTATGGCCAATAAGAAGGGGTTAAACGGAAAAGAGTTACAATCACACGAATTTAGTGATGGTAGCGGGTTAGAAGAATACGACTTTGGGGCAAGATTTTATGATCCACAAATAGGAAGATGGTACGTTTGTGACCCATTGGCTGAAAAATACTTTCATTTATCTCCATATAGTTATGTTGCCAATAACCCTATTAAATATATAGATCCTGACGGTAAAGATATAATACTTGGCGGCAATATAAAACAAGCTAAACTCGATATGCAAAACCAGGTGCCCAAAGAGTTAAGAAAATTTATTTCCTTCTCTACTGACAAAAAGGGGCTGACGCATGTAAAGGTAGACTATGCAGGAGCAAAAAAGCAACTGGATGGAAAAACAGACATTGGTTTAGATAAGCTAAATAAACTTGTTGCTGACACAAAAAAAATACTGTATGAAGTTACCGAAAAAGTAACCCATATAGAAAAAGCAACAGGAAAAAGCATAACAGAGTCAGCGATGAGCTATGGCGGCGCTACTAATGTAGTGAAATCAGAATCATCCAGCTGATGGAAATAGAAACGATTATGCTCCCAAAGGTGGGTATGATGTTCAAATTAGTGTTACATCAGGTCAAATGTCAGAGACGAATCCAGAAACAAATAAAGCAGAACTCAAGAATAGAGAAGCAGCAGTATTCCATGAAATCGATGAGGCAGGAAAGATTGAAATTGACGGTAAAGATTATGGATATAGGCAGGCAGATGGAGCGCATGAGGAGTCTAAAGCTGATGAAAGGAAGTTTTATAAAAAAAGTAAAAATCCAGGAAATCTTATTCCTATACTTATAAAACAATAACTATGAAAACTTTACTTATTCCATTCCTGCTATTTTGTGTAAATGCAAATGGTCAAAACATGAAAAGCGGGCGTTTATCGAATTACTTTAAACCGGGTGCTAATATGACATTTTCAATATATGGGAAAGATACAACAATAGAAGAGTATTATGCTGCTGGCCGATATGTTGGTTGGCTAATGTTAAATAAGGAAGCAAATTTCAAATACAGGGATGATACTCTTTATATAAAATCAAAAGTAAAAAATGAAACTCACTTAATAGTTAAATTGCCAACTGCGATTTGCTCACTAGATACGATTAAGAAAAGATCAGATTTTAAGGAAGATGAGTTTAAACAGGAGATATATAAAATAGCGAAATATTATAGCACATCTTTACCAGACGGAAATTTTACTTTAGCAATACCGGTAAATACAAAACATCCTCTTTACTTTTTTAGTGAGGGCTTAGTGCCGATAGTATTTAATTATCCAGCGTTCAAGCAGTCGGCTATTTTTAGAAAAATACGGCAATCAAAAGGATGGGTGAAATATTTATTGTAAACTCAAGTAATTCAGAGATAAATAGCTTCTACGTATAACTGGCGAGCATAAGGGAATAGAGATTCGAAGAAATGATTATGAAGAAGGACAGGGCAGAGATTTACCTAGTAGAACATATGTAGAAGCTAATGAAAGGGAAATATTTTACAAAAAATGTCAGTACCCCGTAACATAGACTTTATATTCAGGTAACAAAAGAAAGTCCGTATGAAATCAATTTGCCTTATATTTTTTTGCATAATCAATACTATAAGCTATGGGCAAAACACACAAAAAAAATTATTTCCTTCTTATTTTACAAACAAGAATCTTTACTATCACAAGTTGGACTTAGGAAAGATTGATAGTTCAGTAGTAAACGATGCTGGAGAAGGCTTTTATTTAGCTTATGTTGACTTAATTGACCATATTTCTATCAAATACCAAAATGATTGCTTTTATATAAAAGGAAAAATCAACGTAGGCTATAAGTATAAAATAAACGTACATGATTTAGTAGTTTATTTTTGGACTTTCGACACACTGCAAAACAAAAAAATGAATTCAAATTAAAGGAATATTATGGGCAATCAAAGAAAGACGGGAGCTTTATTTTAAAAATACCAGCTACGTTAGAAAAGTCAGTCTACTTTTTTTCCAATAGCATGTTCCCTCTCTCATTCGATTATCCTGCGTTTAAAAAATCTGTTTTTTTTAGAAGAGTGCAGCAATCAAAAGGGTGGGTAAGATATAATTTATGAGTTGAAAATTTCGAAAAAAATTATTTTTCATTCAATTATTGAAACAAGTAAAATTAAAAATGAGAGAAAAGTTGACAAGAAATGCAAGTATAAAAAGAAAAAAGCCAGGTAATATTCTGCCTCAAATCTTTGTACCAATTCAATAAAAGCATTTATGAAAAGAGCACTAGTTGTGGCCCTCTTTTTTTTGAGTAATAACTTAATGGCACAATCAAAAAAGCAAAAAAGCGATAATCCTTTTTTTACGCCTGTAGTATTAGACTATGCTATTATGCAAAAGGATAGCATAGTTAGATATGGGTTACCCTTGGATTACTATTCATGTGTAATGCAATTGTCTAAAAATATTTATTTTAAGATTGTAACTGATACAATTTACGTTAAGGGGATGATTATAAATGCTTGTGAAGTGAGTAGCAATAGAGATCTATCTACAGAATTTTGGACAATTGATACAATAAAAAAACATAAGGAGTATAAACTTGCCAAGTATTATGGCAAATCTAAAAGCAAAGGTGATTTTATTTTAGCGATACATTTAATTACAAAGCATCCTATTTATTTTTTCAGCAACAGTTTATCTCCATTAATGTTTAATTACCCAGAGTTTAAAACATCACTATTATTTAAAAAATTGAGATCATTTAAAGGGTGGTTAAAGCTTAAGCAATAGAATTTTAAATACGATTATATGCTGCAAGATGACATGGGAAATGTACCAATAGTGCTGACAGAAGTACAGTAGGGAAACCAATATCCTACAGCTATAATTGAAGCCACTTAATGATTATGGTAACGGAAAGCGTGATTGAGAATTAGCAGAATTACAGGAGCAAAATTTTTACCAACCCAGCAATCACCCTGGCGAAAATTACTAAATCTTAATAATGATTATGAAACAGGTAAATTTAGTATTGTTACTTATTATATTTTTAAATAGTATAGCTAAAGGCCAGAATTTTAGAGAAATTAAACCCGCCAGAGTAAAAAGGGCATTAGAATACGTTCGTTATACTTATGATATTGATAGTGCAAATATGCATATAGGAATCGAAATGGAGTACTATCTCGAAGTTCTCGATATTAAATTTAGTAGGGTGCTGATAAATAAGGCAAAAGATAGCATTTATTTAATTGGAAATGTAAAGAGCTCAGATATAAACTATAAACTCTCTCCAATTACAGTTTCAATATGGACTTGTGATTTATTAGCAAATAAAGATTTGCATCTTAATCAGAAAATATATGTAACGGATTCATTAGGGAATTTTGATTTTAAGCTTTCTACCAAAGATATCGAGAAAATATATTTTTTATACGACCATCCTCAAAATCACATCTTGCCCAGCTCTTTAAATATAAAAGCTTTGCTAAAATAGTATGAGATATCTAAAACCAGATTTTCTGTGTCGTTATAATAAATGCTTCGCCTTCAAAAGAGAAGCAGGTAATATTTCAAGATGGATAAAGACAAAAAGAAAAACGGAAAAACATACTTTAATAATTATAAGCTTTTTGTTTTTCTTTTCCGAAAACAGCATTTCTCAATGCAGAGAAATTAATAAGCGGGAAATAGAAAAACAATTTAAGAATGAACAATATAGTCCACGTGACAGTATGAATTACGTTGTCGGGCTCGATTGCGATATGTATGAAGGAGCGATAAAAATCGTTATTCTCTCCAGCTGTTTCAATGATTCAAGCAATAATCTATCCATTCGTGGCAAAATTATTAACAGCAATGCGGGACATAAAAGTACAAATAGTAAGAAAACAAGGATATGTGTTTGTGAAAATATTGACATAGTAAAAGACGAGGAACTTCTTAAAAGTATAAGGGCCTGGCGCCCGGAAAGCGATACGCTAAAAATACTCACCCAACTCTATGAAACAGATGATAAGGGTAATTTTGATATATCTGTTAATGTGAGTGAAATTGAGAAGATCTATTTTTTTAATAAATACCTGGTATGCGGTTCCTTAAATGTAAGTAAGATAAGCCTTTCAAAACCATAAGTGGGATTTCATGGGTGCTTTGGAATAATGGTGCAAATATAGCAACAACCATATGGACCTTTTTAAAGATTCAGAACAACTAGTTATTAAAAAAATGAGTAAGTATATTTCAATAATTATTTTGAGCATTATATTCTGTATTTCATTGAGCGTTAAATCGCAGTCAAAAAAAATTGAAAAAGCAGAATTGATAAAAATTTTCAGGAATGAACAATATTCGCCCATTGATAGCATCACTTATATGATTGGAGCAGAACATATGGTGGAAGGAGCAGTTAAGCTCGATTTTTTTGAAGCTTGTTATAATGATTCTACACATATAATAAATCTAAAAGGTAAGGTAAGTAACAACAATAGAATTCGCAATTATTCCAGTTTAAAAACAAAGATTTGTATTTGTGAAAATATTGGAGAAGTTACAGACTCTGCCTTAATTAAGGCAGGGTATATAGAAAGCCTTCGTTTAGTTGTGAAAAAGCAGCTTTATGAAACTGATGATAAAGGCAATTTTAATATTTCGCTTAATGCAAATGAGATTAAAAAGATCTATTTTTCTAACAGGTATCTTGTATGTGGATCATTGAGTATTGGAAAATTGAATTATTAATAATTTATTGGTCTAAAATAAATATGATAACGATAAGAAAAGTAATAATAATGGCAAAATATATTTGTAATCTTGCTTTAGTATGAAAAGTATTTTGCTATTTTTCATGCTGGCAATTCATCAGCCATCTAAAGGACAAATGCTCACTTCTTTCCTGAAAGGTTCTATAAATTTTGAGGTTAGAATCTCAAGTAAATTTGATAAACAAAAACAGTTTGTTGTTAGTGGCAATAATATAATATTAACAAATACACCTTTATTAGTAGTTGATAGCCTGGCAAAATTCGAAAAAAATGACTGGTTAAAATTATTAAATGATTCTACGTTTTCTTACGCAACTAATTTATTATTGTACCAATTCACTCAAAGAGATGCTTCAGGATATGAAGTATTTAAAAATAAAAGTAAATGGTATAAGCAGCAGAGAAAACCGGAATTAGTTTATTGGTTTAATTATATTAGAAGAAAAGGAATAAGGATTAAGAAATCAGCAAGGCCATCTTAAATCACTTTACCTCTTCAACTTTGAAGGGTCGATATGTCTAAAAAATTGTACCAGATCACAAAAGATAGCAGAGGAAAAAATCACTCCTCCTTCCCACCCTTCTCCCCCACAAACCAATGCTCTTTATTTTTAAACAACACATTAAAAGTGGTAAGTGAGCCATAGCAGCGGGTGATGTATTGCTGGATATTCACTTTTTCTTCGTCGCTGAGTTTTTTATTGCTGTTGATGTTTTGTTCCAGTACCCGTAACCGGTCACGGAGCATCACAATTTTATGGAAGAAGTCGTCGATAGGAATTTCTTTTGGCTTTAAACTTTTATCGGCAGCTTGCAACAGCAGGGTACCGCCGATCCATTTATCGCCGAGGGGAACCAGTTCGGTAACATCGCTCCACTGGCGTAAAATTTTTAATAAAGATCTTTCGGTGGCGGAAACGGTTTCCACTTCCACGGTTACATTTTCGGCAATGATCTCGTCGAGGTTGTTATCGGTCTTGTCTATTTCTTTAATGCCATGATGAATAAAAGAGATGAGGTAGGTGGCATAGCGTACGCCCACAATTACGCCGGGGCCAAACTGGGTGTGCTGTAAACGGGTGCCAATGCCTAAGGTTAATTGTTCTGCTTCCATGGTGGTGGTTTTTGCGCTGCAAATTACTATTTATTCCGATGTTGTTGGGGTTGTTTTGCGGTCGTGTTTTTTCTTGATGATGCGCATGATAACGGGAATGAACATGGGCAGATACCTGCCCAGCACCGGTATCCATAAACTGACTGATGCAAAGAAGGCGGCAGTAAGCGACAGCAGGAACATGGCTGGCGTAACTAAAGAGCGTTTAACCGACATCGATAGCAGGTCGGGCGTAAGCGCATGGCTGGCAATTTGATGCTTTGGATCGCCGATATATTTCCACAAACGGTAATTCAAATAACCGGTAAGGCAGATATTAAAAACATAAAAGGCATAAGGCACCACCACGTCGATATGATTGGAGTATTCGCCGTACAGGCCCGAGCTGAAAGGCATTAATACAATAGATAAAAGGAATAATAAATTCAGCCAGAGCAAGCGGCCGTTGTAATTTTCTACGAAACTAAACATGCGGTGGTGCACCGTCCAGTATAAACCAATGATAAAAAAGCTGATGAGAAAGCCAGTGAACTTAAAAACAAGATGGCCCAACGCTTTCAGCAATGCTTTGTCCGTAACATCCTGTTCAATCACGGGCACTTTGATCTCGATGACCATCAATGTAATAGCAATGGCAAAAATGGCATCGCTGAAAAGGATCATGCGTTCGATCTGGAATTCTTTTTTTAATTCGTTGTGCAGTTGCTGGGCCATAAGCTTATTTTAAAATGGGAACTTGCAGAAAACCTGCTGTTGCATAAAAATAATCAAACAGTCCAATTTTTAATAAGGGGAGATAAAAAGAAAACGGCGGTTTATTACTGCTTGGCGTCGTTCTGCAATAATTCTATTTTGTATTTATAACTGCAATTGAGTATGTACTGGCTCAGTTCCAGTTCGCCGGCATTGCTTACAAAATCATAACCGGGGCGGTAGCGGGCCATAAAAACATCCAGCTGCGTACCTTCCAGGTGGGTGAGTTTTTTCACGAGTGTTTTGTTGAAGCGAAAGTTTACATACTTGTCCTGCTCTTCCTGCTCCAGCCTTACCTGGAAGGCTTTCATGCGCTTATTCCTTTTAAAACGGAACATATTGATGATCTCATCCAGGTCGGCGCCGGCAACACCATCGGGCGAAATGGTACTGCGTACCGTGGGCTTTTGGTAATTGAACGCTTTGGCAAAGGTTTCCCTGTTCTCAAGGGAATCTTCCCTGTAGGTCTTACCAAAAACCACCACTTCTTTTAAGGTGCTGTACTTGCCTTTGTAGGGCACTCTTAATGAAATATCAAAACGCGAAGGATCGGGTATGCTGTGCACCGAAAACCTTTGGGTGGCTTTATTGCGGAAGATGAAAGTGACAGAATCTTTTTCTGTTACCGTAAGGCTGTAACGCCCCATGGAATCTGTAATGGTGAACTGGCCTGCTTTATTGGACACTGTAACACCGGGCACATAATTTATCTTGGAGGAATCGTATACCGTACCGCTGAGCACAAACTGTTGTGCATGGGATAGTTTTCCCAGTACGATACAACAAAGCAGCAGTAAAGATATTTTTAAAGAAGACCTCAACAACGATATTTTAAAGGCATAATATTACGCCAACAAATTTATACAAAAGCAATACTGCATTGTTTTAACTGCACTTTTACTTTTTTATCAGCCCTTCTATTACGGTGGGATAATGCCGGTGTTCCAGCGCATGCACTTTTTTGGCAAGGCTGGCGGCAGTATCGGCTGCATCAACCGGGCACCTGGCCTGGAAGATGATGGCGCCATGATCGTAGATCTCATCCACGTAATGAATGGTGATACCGCTTTCGGTTTCTTTATGCAGGATAACAGCCTCGTGTACATGATGGCCGTACATGCCTTTGCCGCCATAGGCCGGCAGCAGGGCGGGGTGTATATTCACTATTTTTTGCGGATAGCAGCGGATGAGTTGTGCAGGTACTTTCCATAAAAAACCAGCAAGCACTATAAGATCAATGTCATATTGCTTTAACTCGGGCAAGTAGGCATCCCCATTTAAAAAACGTTCTTTTTCAATGAGCAATACCGGTATACCGGCTGCTTTTGCTATGGCAATTGCCCCGGCATGGGGGTTATTGCACACCAGTAATGCAATTTCAACGGTGGAAGAAGCTGAAAAATGGTCGATCACCTGCCTGGCATTGCTGCCGGCGCCGCTGGCAAAAATGGCGATCCTGGTAGATGGACCTGCAGGGTTGTTGCCCGTTTTTTTGGAGCCAAACCTGCTGAAGATGCGGGTAATATATCTTTTAAAAAAGGGAAACTGGCCCAGGGGTATGCTCACCAGCAGAACAGCCAGCGGCCATAGTAAAGTTATTAATAATATATAAAGTATAATACCCCAGAAAGTGGTCTTATCAATAGCCATTAATAACAGCAGTTTGCGGCCTGCATAGGCACAAAGGCTGCCGCCCAGTGCAAAGGTGGTGATAATGAGGGCCAGGTTGAGCCCGTTCACCTTCCAGCGCTGTTTAAGTTTTTGAAACATTTGGCAAAAGTGAAGGAAAATTTTGTGAATTAACAACGCCCAACGAAAAAAATCGGGCCTTAAATATTGTTTACATATATGTGACAATGGCTGTAGAAAATATGGTACAATCGGCTGAAACCCACGCCCAATCAGCGAAAAAAAATTTTAACAATGTTGATATTATGTCAGCATCGTGACTTAAATTTGCACCCGAAACCGGATATTTTTCCACATTAGCCCCGTAACAACTGTATGAGTCGGTATAGAAAAATCTTTAACAAAGTATTTGCATCTCTATTCTTCATTGCACTACTTTCATCTACCAGTAATATTTTTGCTCAGAACGGCGAAGCGCTTTTTAAGGCTAATTGTGCCAGCTGTCACAAAGTGGACAAGGACTTTACCGGTCCGGCACTTAAAGGAGCAAGGGACAGGGAGCCGGATGCTGACTGGGCTTACAGGTGGGTGAACAATGTGAACACGATGCTGGAAACTGATGCTTATGCTAAAGGACTGAAAGAAAAGTTCAAGTCCAACATGCAGCAGTTTAACCTGAAAAAAGACGAGATCAAAGCCATTCTTGATTATGCTGATGCTCCCCCGGTTACAGTTGTTGATCCTACTAAAACTCCGGGAACTGAAGACAATTCTCTCTTATTCGGAATCCTCACACTGGTACTTGCACTTATAGCATTCATCTTATTACAGGTTAACAGCAACCTCCGCAAATTATCCGATGATAAAGAAGGCGTGGTTCGTGGTGAACCGGTTCCTGCTTATAAAAACAAAACTTATTTAATGGTGGGTATCCTGGTGCTGTTCTGCATCTCAGGTTACTTCTTCACCAATGCAGCTATCGGCCTGGGCCGTATGAAAGGCTACCAGCCGGAACAACCCATTTTCTATTCTCACCAGGTGCATGCCGGTACCAACCAGATCAGCTGTTTGTACTGCCATGGTGGTGCACAGGATAGCAAACAGGCCAGCATTCCTTCGGTGAATGTTTGTATGAACTGTCATAAAGGAATTAACCATTATGAAGGGGAAGATAAACTGGTAAGAGAAGACGGTACCGCTGTAGATGGTACTGCCGAAATACAAAAATTATACGCTTACGCCGGATTTAACGCCGCTACCAAAACTTACAATCCCGATAACAACGGCGACGGCAAACCCGATGGCGCACACGAAATTGAATGGACCAAGATCCATAACCTGCCCGACCATGTGTACTTTAACCACAGCCAGCACGTAAAAGTGGGTAAACAACAGTGCCAGACCTGCCATGGCAACATACAGGAAATGCCTGAAGTGTACCAGTTTGCCGACCTGAGCATGGGCTGGTGTATCAATTGCCACAGGGAAACCAAAGTTGATTTCTACAATAAAGAAAACGGCACCGGCAACAAATTCTACAGCATTTACGAAAAATTCCATAACGACCTGAAACCTGATACCATTAAAGATAAATATGGTAATATCAAGGAGATCAGGAAAGCTAAAATGGACAGCGTAACCGTGGAGAACATTGGTGGAACGGAATGTCAGAAATGTCACTATTAAACCCCAATCCCGAAGGGGAAATGGAGAGCGGTTTAAAAATTTATTATCATTTGCACATTAGAATACTATGAGTAACAAAAAGTACTGGCAAAGTTTCGGAGAACTCAACCAAACAGAAAGTTATCAGCAATCTGCCGAAAAAGAATTTAAAGAAGAGTTGCTGCCCCTGGCAGACCTGGATGATAAAGGCATATTGGATGCTAAAACTCCCCGCAGGGATTTCTTAAAATACCTGGGCTTTAGTACCGCTGCTGCTACTTTGGCTGCCAGTTGCGAAATGCCCGTTCGTAAGGCGGTGCCTTATTTACAAAGGCCCGATAACGTGATACCGGGTGTTGCCAATTACTATGCTTCTACGTATATCAATGGCGGCGATGCCATACCGGTAGTGGTAAAACAAAGGGATGGCCGTCCTATCAAAATAGAAGGTAACGAACTATCCAGCATTACCAAAGGCGGTACCAGTGCACAATCACAGGCTTCCGTTCTGGACCTGTACGATACCACCCGCCTGCGTTACCCGATGCAGAAAGATGGCAACGGGTTTAAAGAAGTAACCACTTTTGATGCGTTTGATAAAATGGTGGCTGCAGCAATAGCCGGCAAGACCATCGCTTTATTGACTGCCACAGTTAACTCTGCTACAACACAGGAAATAATCAACGAATTTTTAGCGAAGAATCCCGGTAGCCGCCACGTACAATACGATGCGATCAGCTACAGCGGTATGATACTGGCCAACGAAGCCACTTATGGTAAAAAAGCCATTCCATCTTACCACTTCGATAATGCTAAAGTAATAGTGAGCCTGGGCGCCGACTTCCTCGGTACCTGGTTGAGCCCTACCGAATTCAGCAAACAATATTCACTGGGCAGAAAGATCAGCGGCGAAAAGCCCGAGATCAGCCGTCATATTCATTTTGAAAGTATGATGAGCATGACCGGTAGTAACGCGGATGACCGCTATATGCACAAACCATCAGAAACCGGTGCGGTTGCAGTAGCCATCCTGAATAAACTGAATGGAACAGCTCCTTCTTTCAAAGACGAGAAATTAAATAAGGGTGTTGTGCTGGCTGCTGATAAATTAAAAGCTGCCGGTGGAAATGCATTGGTAGTTTGCGGCAGCAACGATGTAAATGTACAGATAGTGGTAAATGCTATCAACGAAGCGATCGGCGCTGTGGGTAAAACCATCAACTGGGCAGCTACTTCCAACTATCGTAAGGGTGTAGACGCTGATATGGATACGCTGGTAAAAGACCTGAACAGCGGCGCTGTAGGGGCATTGCTGGTGTATGGTGTAAACCCTTCTTATACTTACAGGGACAGCAAACTATTCACGGATGGTTTAAAGAAAGCCGTGGGCATTTCATTCAATGCCAGCATGGACGAAACCACCGAGAATTGTAAATACGTGATACCTGCACACCACTGGCTGGAAAGCTGGGGCGATGCAGAATTGAAAACCGGTTATACCAGCTTACTGCAACCGACCATCAACCCACTGTTTAAAACAAGGGCCTTCCAGACCTCTTTATTAAAATGGGGCGGTGCCAGTACCACAGCTACAGGCGTGGGTGCTACGGATTACGAAACTTATTTCAGGAACTATTGGGGTACCAAACTGGCTACGCCTGATAATTACGATAAAGCATTACAGGATGGCGTGATAGAACCTGCTGAAGCGGTGGCTGCTGCCGGTGCTCCGTTTGTAGCAACAAAAGTGGAAGAAGCCAAAACAAAAGCTGCAGCAGTGAACGGCGGTGATGTGGAAGTGGTGCTGTATCAAAAAATATCTATTGGTAACGGCGGCCAGGCCAATAACCCATGGCTGCAGGAATTACCTGATCCCATTACGAAAGTAACCTGGGATAACTATGTAATGATGGGTACAGAAATGTACAAATCACTGTACGGAAAAGATGTAATTACAGATAAAGGCGCTTCGGATGCTTATGAAGTACATCCTGAAAAACCTGTGGTGAAGATCACCGTGAATGGTAAATCGGTAGAATTACCGGTATTGCTGATCCCAGGTGTACAGAAAAACACGGTTGCAATAGCTGTTGGATATGGTAGAGAAAGTGCTGATAAAACCAAAACTTCTGAAAATATCGGAAGGTCTGCAGCAGGCGCCGGTAAGAACGTTTATCCTTTGGTAACTTTTGATGGTGTCAGCAACCTGTACAGTTCAAAAGCCACACTGGATAAAACAACGGACACTTACCCGCTGGCACAAACGCAGGTACACGGTTCCAACGAGAACAGGCCTGTGATCTACGAAACCAGTCTTTCCAGCTTTGTTGCCAACCCGGAAGCTGTTTTAGAAGAAATAAGAGAAGAAAAATTAAATATCACTGCCAACGGCAGCACTGATTTCAGGAAAGACGCTACTATTTATCCCGACCTGATGAAGGAAAAACCGGGTATCAAATGGGGTATGAGCATTGACCTGAATACCTGTACCGGTTGCAGCGCCTGCGTAGTGGCTTGTACAGCTGAAAATAACGTGAGCGTGGTAGGCAAGATACAGGTACAAAGGGCGCACGAAATGCACTGGCTGCGTATCGACCGCTATTTTACCGGCGAAGATCCAACCAACCCGGATGTGGTGTTCCAGCCCATGCTTTGCCAGCACTGCGATAACGCACCTTGCGAAAACGTTTGCCCGGTTGCAGCAACCAACCACAGCAGCGAAGGTTTGAACCAGATGACCTATAACCGTTGTATCGGTACAAGATATTGTGCCAACAACTGTCCTTATAAAGTACGTCGTTTTAACTGGCTGGATTATACCGGTGCAGACAGCTTCCCTGATAACCAGCAACCATTGGTGGGTGTTGATATGAACGAATCTGTAATGCAGATGAACGACGATCTTACCAGGATGGTACTGAACCCCGATGTTACTGTGCGTAGCCGTGGTGTGATCGAAAAATGTTCTTTCTGCGTACAGCGTTTACAGGAAAGCAAGCTGAATGCTAAAAAAGCACAGGATCCAACATTGATCCGCAACGTAAAAGTGGCTTGTGCACAGGCTTGTCCTTCAGACTGTATCACTTTTGGTAATGTGAACGATCCTGAAAGTGAAGTAAGCAAAGCAAGAGGTGATAAGAACCGTACTTTCTATGTAATGGAGCAACTGCACGTGTTACCGAATGTGAGCTACATGGTAAAAGTAAGGAACACAGAAAGAGAAGTAACTGCCGTGGTAGAAGAGAAGAAAGAAGGCGAAAAACAAGCAGTAAAAGAACACGCTTAATTGATGGCGAATATCGAATAGTGAATATTTTTCAAACTGAGGAACATTCGAAATTCGACATTCAACCATTCGACATAAAACAAAATTAAAGCCGCATCAAAAAACCGGTACGGCAAAAAGCTTAGATAAAGAGATATGTCATTATTAAAGTACGAATCACAAATCAGGGAACCACTGGTAGATGGTGACAAAGATTACCACCAGGTAACGGAAGACATAGTACGTCCGATTGAAATGAAGCCAAGCCGCCTTTGGTATATTGGTTTCTGGATCAGTGTTGGACTGCTGTTATTCGGGGTGTACAGTGTATACCGCGAGGTTACCTACGGTATCGGTCAGTGGAACCTGAACAAGACAATCGGTTGGGGCTGGGATATCACCAACTTCGTATGGTGGGTAGGTATCGGTCACGCCGGTACGTTGATCTCCGCTATCCTGCTACTGTTCCGCCAGGGATGGAGAACAGGTGTGAACCGTGCTGCAGAAGCGATGACCATTTTTGCGGTAATGTGCGCCGGTCAGTTCCCTATCTGGCACATGGGCCGTGTATGGATGGCTTTCTTTGTAATGCCTTATCCTAACAGCCGTGGACCTTTATGGGTGAACTTTAACTCACCACTGTTGTGGGACGTATTTGCGATATCAACTTATTTCACTGTTTCTTTATTATTCTGGTATTCGGGTTTATTGCCTGATATGGCTACTGTACGTGACAGGGCTAAAACAAAGCTGCGCAAAATGCTGTACGGTATTGCGGCTTTCGGCTGGACGGGTAGTACCAAACACTGGCAGCGCCACGAATCTTTATCGTTGGTACTGGCAGGTTTAAGTACACCACTGGTACTTTCGGTACACACCATCGTATCTTTTGACTTTGCCACTTCAGTAGTTCCGGGCTGGCATACCACCATCTTCCCTCCTTACTTTGTGGCGGGTGCGGTATTCAGCGGGTTTGCGATGGTGCAAACACTGATGATCGTGGTACGTAAAGTTTTATATCTAGAAGATTATATCACCATGGGCCATATTGAGGCCATGAACAAGGTAATTGTATTGACGGGTAGTATTGTGGGTTGCGCTTACCTTACCGAGTTGTTCATTGCATGGTACGGACAGAACAAATACGAATGGTATGCATTCAGCCAGAACAGGGCCAATCTTTTCAGCCCTTATGGATGGAGCTACTGGCTGATGATGTTCTGTAACGTGGTATCGCCACAGTTATTCTGGAGCCGTAAATTAAGAAGGAATATCACGGTTACTTTCTTCATGAGTATCATTGTGAACATCGGTATGTGGTTCGAGCGTTTCGTGATCATTGTTACTTCTATCTACAGGGACTTCCTGCCATCCAGCTGGAGTACTTATTACAGCCCCAGTATCTACGAGATCGGTTTCTATCTCGGTACATTCGGGTTGTTCTTTACCTGCTTCTTCCTGTTCGCTAAGTACTTCCCGGTAATTGCTATTGCCGAGATCAAATCGGTATTGAAAACGAGCGGTGAGAATTACAAGGCGAAGATGACGGATATTGAAAAACAGGATGCAGAGAAATTCTATATTGAAGAAGTGGGACACGGGCATGGGCATGATCATGCGGTAGCACACTAACCCCTCCGCCCCTAAAGGGGAACCGGGTCTGGTGATAAGAAAGAAATTATTTAAAAGTAAGATTACGATTTCCTTAAATCCGAAATCTTAAATCTAAAATCATAAATCGATTTTATGGCTGGAGGAATTAAAAAATTTGTTGTGGGTTGTTTTGATGATGAGGCGGTATTGTTCCCTGCGGTGAAGAATGTTCGCAAAGCAGGATACAAGATACATGATGTGTACACCCCATACCCCGTGCATGGCCTGGACCACGCAATGGGCCTGCGGGAAACAAGCCTGCACACTGCAGGGTTTGTATACGCCATTACAGGTACCACCACGGCATTGAGCGGTATCAGTTATATACTGGTACACGACTGGAAACTGAATATTGGTGGTAAACCGCACTTTGCATTACCGGCCTGGATACCCATTACTTTCGAGTTGACGGTATTGTTTGCAGCGGTAGGTATGGTGCTTACATTTTGCTACCTGTGCAACCTGGCGCCATTTGTAAAAAAACACCATTTTCATCCAAGGGCCACCGACGATCTTTTTGTAATGGCCATTGAATGTACTGATAAGACCAATGATGCAGAAGTACAGGATTTTTTAAATAAAGCCGGCGCTAAAGAAGTGAACGTGCAAATGGCAGAAACAGGCTGGTGGATAGGCAGGTATCATAAAGAACAAAAACTGTATAAAGAAGAGAAAGGCTATTAAGCCCCTATCTCCGACAACCGCGGATAAAAGGAGAAGACCAAAGCGAAAAGAAAACTGATTAAAGATATTATAAGAACGAAATGAAAAAAATTGCAATTATATCAGCACTTATCTTAACAACAACAGTTGTTTTTATAAGCTGCGACAGCAAGCGTCAGCCGGGTAAAGTGTATATGCCTGATATGGCTTACAGCCGTGCGTATGAAAGTTATGCATTGCGTGACTCTGCAAAATTTTCGATGAATGCAGGTGATGCCGGCCATAAGATATTTTACAATGCACAACCCGTGAACGGAACTATAAAAAGAGGCGAATTGTTTCCTTTTACAGTGCCTAACGACAGCAATGGTTTGATCAACCTGAGCGCTTTGGTAAAAAATCCTTTACCACCATTAACTACTGCCGACAGCCTGGAAGCCGGAAGGTTATTCAACATTAACTGTGCAGTATGCCATGGTGCCAAGGCAGAAGCGAATGGCCCGGTAGCTCCAAAGATCGGTGGTGTAAAAAGTATTATTGCAGCAGCAACCGGTTCGGCAACTGCAGCGCCTTACAGCGATGGCAGGATATTTTATATCATGACCTACGGACAGGGTAACATGGGAAGCTATGCTTCGCAGTTAGACAGGAAACAACGCTGGATGATCGTACAGTATATCAGGTCGCTGCAACCAAAAACGGAAGCAGCCGCTGCACCTGCTACAGCTACAGCGCCTAAAGCTGATACTGCCGCAGCAACAAAACCTAAAAGTAATAACACAAAATAAAGTTTAGATGAATCATCAATTCGAATTGCCGGGAAATTATAAAAAGTGGACGTATGGTCTCATCGCCGCTGGTGTGATTGCATTACTGTACGGCATGATCGCCTACCATCCCTTTGCGCCTGTAACGCATGGCGAAGGAGGAGCACATGGCGGTAGCGAAAGCACCCGTTTTTGGGCGGTGCTGCTGCAGAACAGCGTATTCTTTTTATTAGTGGTGAATGCGGTTATGTTCTTTATTTGTGTTACCACTATGGCAATGGCCGGTTGGGTAATTGCTTTCCGCCGTGTTTCTGAAGCTATTTCAAGCGTGGTGCCTATCCTGGGTATCATCAACTTTTTGATATTGCTGGCACTGGTAGGCTTACACCGTACTGATATTTACCACTGGCTGGATAGCGAAGCAGTGGCAAAAGACCCGATACTGAATGGTAAGAGCGGTTTCTTAAATCCTAAATTCTACCTGATATGGTCTGCTCTTACAATATTCCTGTGGTGGTTCTTAGGTAAAAAAATGCGCAGCATCAGCCTGGAAAGCGATAAGAACGGCCCAATGGATTATGAGACCGGTAAAAAATGGATCTTTAAAAATACCGTGTATGCGTCCCTGTTCTGTGTATGGTTTGCATTAACAGTAGCTTCCACCATTCCATGGTTATGGTTCATGAGTATTGATGCTCACTGGTACAGCACCATGTTCAGCTGGTACACTTTTGCCAGTTCATTTGTTTCCGGTATCTCCTTCATCGCATTATTTGTGATCTATCTTAAGAACCAGGGCCAGCTGGCTTATGTAACGGAAGAACATTTGCATGACCTGGGTAAATTCATGTTTGCATTCTCTATTTTCTGGACCTACTTATGGTTCTCTCAATACATGCTGATCTGGTACAGTAACCAGCCGGAAGAAACCAAGTATTTTGTAGAAAGGATCGGAACTGCTCAAAAATCAGGACCGTACCACGTTATATTCTTCTTTAACCTGGCAGTGAATTTCATCTGTCCATTATTAATATTGATGAAGAAAGGTGTAAAGAGAAGCTGGACGATGGTAACCTTTATGGCCGTACTGATCATTGTGGGCCACTGGGTGGATTTCTTCCAGATGGTAATGCCGGGCACTGTACACGAAAACTGGCACATTGCGCCATTTGAAATCGGTATCGGCTGTTTGTTTGTTGGTTTGATCATGTGGGGCACCGGAAGGTATATCAGCAGCCATTCATTGCTGGTAAAAAATCATCCTTTCTTAAAAGAAAGTATGATACATCATACATAAGCATTGCGGACAGAGATATTGTTTAAAATAAAAGAAGTAGTTTAAAAATTCCTTGCCTGGAAAGGGTGTAAAAGTCCCGCCAGGGGTTTGGGCGAAAAATAAAAAATTATATGAAAGAGTTTTTATTAGTTGCTTTAGGTGCTTTGGTTTTCGTTGTCATTTTCCAGATTGCGAAAGCAAGTGAGTACGTAAGTGTATTAAAAGGCGAGGAAAAAACCCGCAGGCAAAACAATAAGATCAATGCGTTCTTGCTGCTGGGTATGCTGATATTTGGTTTGATAGGCGCCTGGTATTGCAACGAACTGTACTACGGCAAAACCTTATTCCCGCAAGGCTCTTCATCCGAAGAAGGAAAGAATATCGACCTGATGTTCATGATCACCACCGGCGTTACGGGGTTGGTATTTGTGTTGACCCAGGTAGCATTATTCTGGTTCTGCTTTAAATACCAGGAAAAAGACAATACAAAAGCATACTACTTTGCACACAGCACCAGGCTGGAATTGATATGGACCACTATCCCTGCTATCACTTTATGCGTACTGGTGGCATTTGGTTTAAAATTCTGGTTCAAGATCACCGGTGATGCACCAAAAGATGCTATCGTGGTGGAAGTTACCGGTCACCAGTTTGGATGGGAGTTCAGGTACCCGGGCGCCGATAAAGTATTAGGTAAAAAAGATTTTAAATTAACAAAGGGCAGCAACAGCCTGGGCGTTGATTTTAACGACGAGGCCAGCCATGATGATATCCACGTATCTCAAACCATGCATATCCCTGTAGGGGTACCGGTAAAACTGGTTATCAATGCACAGGATGTGATACATGATGTGGGTCTGCCTCACTTCAGGTTAAAAATGGATGCTGTACCGGGTATACCAACCACTGAATGGTTCACCCCGCTGTACACCACCGCTCAAATGAAAGAAAAAACGCACAATCCTGATTTTACTTATGAAATAAGCTGCGACCAGATGTGCGGAAAAGGCCACTTTTCTATGAGAGGTATAATAATTGTAGAAACAATGGCAGAATACCAGGCATGGTTGGCACAGCAGAAACCTGAAATGTGGACCGTTCGCCCGGAAACAGCGCCAAAGGTTGAAACAAAAGCCGCAGCTGATACGGTAGCAAAACCAGCAACACCAACAGCAGCAGCGCCAGTGGCAACCCCACCGGTAGCAGCAGTAATGGCGGGTAAAAAATAATTTTAAAAGACTCTTGAATAAACTATAAGAATATGAGCAGCGTAGCAACATTACACGGAGCAGATGTTCACGGAGGACATGATACACATCATGAACATCACCACCACGAAACGTTTATAACCAAATACGTTTTTAGCCAGGATCATAAAATGATTGCCAAACAGTTTTTGGTAACAGGTATCATCTGGGCTATCATTGGTGGTTTGTTTTCTGTGATCTTCCGTTTGCAGCTGGGCTATCCCGAAACTACTTTTCCATGGCTGGAAGATTTCCTGGGCCATTGGGCAAAAGGTGGTAAACTGGAACCTGAGTTTTACTATGCTTTGGTTACCATGCACGGAACCATCCTTGTATTCTTTGTATTGACCGCAGGTTTGAGCGGTACTTTCGCCAACTTTTTAATTCCATTACAGATCGGTGCAAGGGATATGGCTTCTCCAATGCTGAATATGCTCAGCTACTGGTTCTTCTTTACTGCATCTATCATCATGTTCTCTTCCCTGTTTGTACAAACAGGTCCTGCAAGCGGTGGCTGGACGATCTATCCGCCATTGAGCGCCCTGGGCGATGCATCTGAAGGAAGTAAAATAGGTATGGACCTGTGGCTGGTGAGTATGGCCATGTTCATTGTAAGTTCTTTATTGGGCGGTTTGAACTATATCAGTACTATCCTGAACCTGCGTACCAAAGGTATGAGCATGACCAGGTTACCATTAACCGTATGGGCGCTGTTCTTTACCGCTGTACTGGGTGTATTGAGCTTCCCTGTATTATTATCTGGCGCCATCCTGCTGTTATTCGACAGGAACATGGGTACCAGCTTCTTTTTGAGCGATATCGTTGTACAGGGAAAAATATTACCGAACGAAGGTGGTAGTGCCATCCTGTTCCAGCACTTGTTCTGGTTCCTGGGCCACCCCGAAGTATATATCATCTTATTACCGGCCATGGGTATGAGCTCGGAGATCATCAGTGTGAACAGCCGCAAACCGATCTTCGGTTATATGGCCATGGTGGGTTCGCTGTTTGCGATCGCTATCCTTGCCTTCCTGGTTTGGGCGCACCATATGTTTGTAACAGGTTTGAATCCTTTCCTCGGATCGGTATTCGTGTTACTGACCTTATTGATCGCTGTGCCTTCGGCCATTAAAGTATTTAACTGGTTAACCACTTTATGGCGTGGAAGCATACGCTTTACGCCGGGTATGTTGTTCGCCATTGGTTTTGTAAGCTTATTCATCAGCGGTGGTTTAACAGGTATCTTCCTGGGTAACTCTGCGCTCGATCTTCACCTGCACGATACTTATTTTGTGATCGCTCACTTCCATATTGTAATGGGTGTGGCATCCTTCTTTGGTATGTTTGCCGGTATATACCACTGGTATCCAAAAATGTTTGGTCGTTACCTTAACAACACAATGGCCTATATCCACTTCTGGGTAACCATTATAGGTGCTTACCTCATCTTCTGGCCAATGCACTACGAAGGTTTGGCGGGTATGCCACGCCGTTACTATGATTTCTCCAGCTGGGAATCATTCAAACATTTTGGCGGACTGAACGAATTCATCAGCTTTATAGCAATGATCGTATTTGCGGTACAGCTGTTATTTGTATTCAACTTCTTTTACAGCATATACAAAGGAAGAAAAGTTACTACGCCCAATCCATGGGGATCCAATACCCTGGAATGGACAACTCCTATCAACCCTGGTCACGGCAACTGGCCTGGCGAAATACCGGAAGTATACCGTGGTGCTTATGATTATGCAAAAGACGGACACGAATTCATTCCGCAGGATAAACCTGTAGGGGATGATGAAACACACCATTAATAATGAATAATTAATAATGGATAATTAATAATGGATAATTGATAACGAGGCACGTGATAATTGAAGTGTTTAATTAATTAAAAGGGGAATGGAGATCGGTTACTGTTTTAACTATGAACCATGAACCATCAACCATGAACCAAAATACAGACATAAACAAATCAACATCATTTGGTTTGGCCAGTAAAGTGAAGGATTACTTTCAGTTGATCAAGTTCACTTTAAGTTTTATGGTGGTGTTTAGTACGGTGGTGAGTTTTTTGATCGGCTATAATTATAACGGACAGGTAGTTTATACCAATAAGTTAGTATCAGTTCTTTTACTTTTTGTGGCAGGAATGCTGATAACCGGCTCGGCCAACGCTATCAACCAGGTATTGGAAAAAGATTCTGATGCACTGATGAAGCGGACCGCCAAAAGGCCCGTGGCCAGCGGCAGAATGAGTAAAGCAGAAGCCAATGGCTTTGCATTCATTGCCGGTGCTCTGGGTGTTTTCATCATGTGGTACTACTTTAATTTTCAGAGTGCCATGGTGAGCCTGGTAAGCCTGTTGCTGTATGGTTATGTATACACACCACTGAAAAAGATCAATTCTATTTCAGTACTGGTGGGTGCGGTGCCCGGTGCATTGCCCTGCCTGATTGGTTGGGTAGCGGCAACAGACAGTTTCAGTGCCGGCGGATGGATCCTGTTTGCGATACAGTTCCTGTGGCAGTTCCCGCATTTTTGGGCTATTGCCTGGCTGGCGCATAAGGATTATACCAATGCAGGTTTTAAATTATTACCGGCTGATAAAGGCCCTACAAAATTTACAGCCATGCAAAGCATTGTGTACAGCGCCCTGATGATACCGGTAGGTTTTATGCCTTATTATAGCGGCATGAGTGGCAAAGTAAGTATGTGGATATTGCTGGGTTGTAACCTTTGGATGGTATTTGCAAGTGTTCTTTTATTTATAAGGATGGATGCAAAAAGTGCAAGAAGGGTAATGTTCAGTTCTTATTTTTATTTGATGATAGTATTGCTGGCATTGTTTGCCAACAGAACCTATACATTGAATTAAAACAGTAGTAAACAATAGATTGTTGCAAAATATTTTTGAATGAGTACAGTGGTAATGGAACAAAGAAAAAAAATACATCCGCATAAGTTTACCCTTTGGGTTGGTATCGGGAGTATTTTAATGATGTTTGCAGGATTAACGAGTGCGTATATAGTAAAACGTAACCAGCCAAACTGGATCAGTTTTAACCTGCCGCATGTGTTTTGGTACAGTACAGCAACTATTGTGTTAAGCAGTATAACCCTGTTCCTGGCTGCAAAGGCTTTTAAACAAAGGGAGATGTTGCGTTACAGGAGCCTGATGACGTCGACGATTATACTGGGAGTTCTTTTTGTTGTGTTGCAGGTGATCGGGTTTAAGCAGTTGTGGGATAACGGGATAACATTATATGGAAACGTTTCTTTCTCTTTCCTGTATGTTATTGTGGGTGTGCATGCGGTGCATGTGATCGGCGGGATCATTGCTTTGCTGGTGCTTTTTGCAAAAGCATTCAGCTCCAAAACAAGAATTTACAATGCAGTGCCGGTGGAAGTGGCCAGTACTTACTGGCATTTTGTAGACGGGCTCTGGATATACCTTTTGATCTTTTTAATTATGATAAGATAAGGGTACAAAGTTTAGCGTACATAGTTAGAATTAAAATAAGTAGAAAATAAAAGTTATATAGATGTCAACAACAGCAATGCCAACAAATACCAAATGGTGGAACGGGGGAAGAAGCCCGTTCAATGCAAGCTATGGTAAAGTGATGATGTGGTACTTTTTAATGAGTGATGCCTTTACATTTGGTGCCTTCCTTATCAGCTATGCCACTTTACGTTTCAGTCTGAACGATTGGGTTGACCCTAACCATGTATTTAATTCCTTTCCGTTAGCGGGCAGCGCAAACCTCCCATTGGCATTTGTGAGCTTAATGACCTTTATCCTCATCTTCAGCTCTGTTACCATGGTGCTGGCGGTGCACGAAGGGCATAAAATGAACAGGGCAGGTGTAGAAAAATATATGATCCTTACCATCATTGGCGGTCTTGCCTTCTTAAGCTGCCAGGCATGGGAATGGACGCACTTGTTAACGCACGAACATGAAGTTTGGATCAATGGTATCAATGGTGCACCGGGGCACGTAGAATTATGGAACACTACTGTATCGCACAATCCTTTCGGACCGGAGATAACAGTTAACGGGCACGAATATGCGACACCAGGCCCGATCTCTTTCGGAAGTTATTTCTTCGAGATCACCGGTTTCCACGGTTTCCACGTATTCAGCGGTGTTGTTATCAACATTGTAATGTATATCAAAACTAAAATGGGGCATTTTGATCAGAGAGGACATTATGAAATGATCGAAAAAGCAGGTTTATACTGGCACTTTGTGGATCTTGTATGGGTGTTTGTATTCCTTTGCTTTTATCTTATCTAGTTTAGAAGTTGAGGAGTTTAGACAGTTTAGTCTAAACCTCTACACCATCTAAACCTCTAAACTTTTATAAACGAACTTTAAAAATAATTATGTCAGCACATTCAGCATCATCAGAAATCACCTTTCACCCCGAGCATACCGGGGGTACTAAAAAGATCTGGAAAACATTCTGGTTATTATCTGTAATTACAATTATAGAACTGGGTATCGGTTTGGCCATTTATAATATTCATAAAGGCGCTAATCCTAATGCAACCCTGGTATTATTCTTTAAAGGCATGGTTTGTATCTTAACCCTTGCCAAGGCATATTACATCGTTTCTATATTCATGCACCTGGGCGATGAGATCAGGAATTTTATGATGACCATTGTAGTGCCGCTTTGCCTGTTCATCTGGTTCATTATCGCGTTTTTATGGGATGGTACCAGCTGGAAGAATTTAAGGAATACCAACGCCGGCAGCAGGGAGTATAAAGTGGAACAGCATGAAAAACACATACCTGAAAAAGGAGCAAAAGACTAATAATATTTTAATATAGTTGATAATAAGCCATCGCATTTGCGGTGGCTTTTATTTTATCTATACTAAATGCAATAAAACCCGCAATTTGCTTTTGGTTGACGTAAATTTGCACACTGATAAATAATTGATGAAAAAGCAATCGGTACTTTCTTTAATGCTGGCCATCCTGTTGCCTTTGACCGGCTACCTGCTGGTGAAGTATTACAGCAAAGACGCCGTGCACATGCCGGGAAAATATTATCCAATCGATGCGAAGGTGGTAGTGAAAGAAAAGAATGGCAAAAGCTATAATGACACTATCTGGCATAAAGTAAGGGATATACAGTTTACCAATCAATTGGGCAAAAAAGTAAACCTGTACGACCTGCATGGAAAAATAATTGTGATCGACTTTTTTTTCACCCGCTGCCCATCTATCTGCCCCGGCCTTGCCCGTAGTATGAAGCGCCTGCAGGATTCATTTGTAAAGAACGACAGCATTGTGCAGTTCATATCTATCAGCATCGATCCTGAACACGACTCGGTACCGCAGCTGCGTAAATTTGCCGACAGGTACAATATCAATCATGATACCTGGTGGATGGTAACCGGCGATAAAAAAGATATTTACGATTTTGCCCTGCATGAAATAAGGGCCAATGTTGCCGATCCGGGAGTTGACACAGCATTTATCCATACAGAGAACTTCTTTTTACTGGACAGTAATAAAATAGTGCGAGGATTTTATAATGGGTTTGATACTGTTAAACAGGCAAGACTGGTGGAAGATATTCCCCTGCTGATGCTGGAAAGAGATAAGACCTCGCCTTCGGTACTGAGAGATTTTATACCCATACTGCCATTGATCTTTATTGGAATTGGCGTAGTATTTATTGTTACAATTTTATTAAGCCGCAAAAAGAATAAGACCTTATAACTATGCTACAACCATCCTTACAGCAAAACGATAAAAAAGCTAAATGGCTGATCGGTATCTTTTCAGTGATCGTATTTGCAGCTGTGACCATACTCGGCAAGTACAATCTTGCAGGCAAAGCAACATTGCCTTTTGACGTACATATTTTTGCATTTACCAATGCGCTCATTAATTCGGCAGTATCGGTGTTGCTGATAGCAGGCTTGCTGGCAGTAAAAAAGAAAAGCTATTTGCTGCATAAGAACATCATGTTATTCGCAATGGCATTGTCGGTGTTATTCCTGCTTTCGTATATCTGCCATCACCTGTTTGCCGGCGAAGCTATTTATGGCGATACCGATGGTGTAAAAGGATTGAGTGATGCAGAAAAAGCAACAGCAGGCAGTATGCGTACGGTTTACCTGGCTATATTGATCACACATATTCCATTGGCGGGCCTTGCATTGCCTTTTATATTGTTTGCAGCTTACCGTGCGTTGACAGGCGATTATGAAAAGCATAAAAAACTGGTGCGGATCATTTATCCGGTATGGTTGTATGTGGCAGTTACCGGTGTAATTGTGTACATCATGATAAGCCCTTATTATAAATAGCCTGTTTATGAAAAATTCCGGCGCTTTTGCAGCATTGAAAATAATGCATCGTGCCCTGGTAGCGGGGTTGTTGCTGTTTTTTAGCGTTATGCTTTTTCTTGCTTACAGCAAATCCATTACGCCGGCATTACCGCAACTTGACAGAACGCTGCAGGTTGTGGCAGTACTTATTGGTGCTGCTGCTTTTTTTGCCGGAACCAATTTATTTAAAAAGAAACTGCTGCAACTAAGAGACGATACTGCTACAGACCCCAAACAAAAATTTGAGCAATACCGCATTGCCTGCATTATACATTGGGCATTGATAGAAGGCCCTGCTTTATTTTGTGGTATCTGCTTCTTTCTTACGGGTAATTATGCTTTTATTGCATTGGGCGGCATGTTGATGATCGCACTGGCAATGCTGGCACCTGTTAAATTAAAGACTGCCTTACAGTTGGGGATATCCGTAGAAGATATTGACCAGTTATAATGCTTCCACTACGATCTTGGCCGGGCTTAAATAAGTGATCTGCACTTTTATTGCATCACCAATTTTTACATTGGGATCTGTCACAGGAATTTTTGCCTGCACTTTATCACTCACAATATTCAGGTAAATACCATGCGGCGAAACTTTATAAACTTTGGCGTCAACTGGTGTTTTGGATTTGAATAATTTTACAGCAGTATAAAACTCGGGGATATAATTATTGTTGAAGAGCTTTGCAGTTACCTTTTCTTTATTGCCGGTGTTTTCCAGCGAAAAAGTCACCGCTTCATTCAGTTCTTTCTCGGTTGGTATCATTTGCCAGGGCGAAGGCGCTACCGGAAAAAAAAGATAACTATCTATTTCTTTTACATAGATATTATCATCGATCATTTTTAAATAACCAATAAAATTGTTTTCTGTTTTTGCTTTATTGATCAATACATCCAATGCGGGGTTGTATAAATATTGAATGTTAGTAGCTACCATTTTATCTCCCTTACCTGATAAACCTGCATTAAAATTCACTACATCGCCAATATGAAAATTGTGCTTCTTTTTAACCAGCTTTTTTTTAATTAATTCCTCCTGGGTTTTATCATCCACAATACCATTGATATTTTTTCTTTTTTCCATTAGCCTCATACTCTATCATCACGTATTTTTTTTCGTGATTTACAAAAGAAACTGTGCCTTGTAAAATAGTGTTGCTCATAATCCCAGTTCAGTTGAAGGATCCCAGAATATTTTTTTAAAATCCACCACAGTGTCATTTTTTACCGCCACTCCATCTTTTTTTAATAGCTCTTCCATTAATGTAGGTGTACCAAAATGATGTTTGCCGCTGAGTATGCCCAGGCGGTTAACTACTCTTTGTGCAGGCACTTTTGGTTTTGCAGTACCAGCCGCGTTCATAGCCCAACCCACCATACGTGCCGAAAGTTTTGTGCCCAGGTAGTTAGCAATAGCCCCATACGAAGTAACCCTGCCCTTAGGTATCTGCCTTACCACTTCGTATACATCCTGGAAAAAACTGTATTCCTTAATGGTACTGCGGGGTTTTTCTTCCGCCTTTTTTTTAGCGGCTTTTTTTGCAACCGGTTTAATTATTTTTTTTGCCATCTTGTATTAAAGATAATAATTCGCTGCGTTTCGGCTCGGGTACATTTTTGTATTCGTAAGGACAGTGTTTGCAGCCATTACCACAGCAATGACCCCGTTGCAGGTGGTATTTGGCGGTTAACACCATTAACCCCTGCTCGTTATAATAAAAATCTTCTCCTTCAATCAACCTGTTCATTTCTTAAAGCTTCCTGTAATTGTTCATCAATATCTTTTATATCGCCAGGCAGGCTGAACTGCAGGTAATGTATCTTTTTGCTTTGTGCAATATCCAGGCTTTCGTAATGGGTCTTTATCTGTAAAGTATCACTTACCATTTCCTGTTTGTATACATCATCGCAATCTTCCAGCAGTTGCAGTTCGCACAACTCAATTACTTTTTTTGTAAAAAAATATAGATCCGGCGAATCTGTTTTAAGATGAATAACACCACCTGACTTTAATATGTTTTTATACAACCTTAAAAACCTGGGATGGGTTAATCTTTTTTTTGCTTTAGATACCCGCAGCTGCGGATCGGGAAATGTGATCCATATTTCATCCACCTCACCTGCTGCAAAATAATCCGTCAGTTTTTCTATCTGTGTACGTAAAAAAGCAGCGTTGCTGAGTTTTTCTTCCAGGCATCTTTTAGCACCGATGTACATGCGGTTGCCTTTGATATCCACACCAATAAAATTCTGCTGCGGAAATAATCTTGAAAGACCAACAGTGTATTCGCCCCTGCCACAGGCAAGTTCCAGTATTAAGGGATTATTGTTGTTAAAAAAGGCGTGCCATTTACCCTGCATGCCCTGGGGATACTCCAAAACGTTGGCAAAGGTTTTTATATCTGCAAAACGCTGTAATTTTTTTTGTGCCATTGGCGCAAAGGTAAACCTGTATTAAGGAATCCGGGTAAAAACAGTAAATTAATTACATTAATAACGCAACCAATTCAACGGTTTTTAAGACTGCAATAGATAATCCATCAACTAATGCAGATAATAGCACATATCCAAAACAGGATCTACGAGATAAGAGGTGAAAGGGTAATGCTGGATAAAGACCTGGCCGCTCTTTATGATGTGGAAACTAAACAATTGAACCAGGCGGTAAAAAGGAATATCAAAAGATTTCCACCCGATTTTATGTTCCAACTGACAACGGAGGAATACGAACTTTTGAGGTTTCAAATTGAAAGCTCTGAAATGAATGAACGTTCAAGGTCACAAATTGTGACCTTGAACACCGGGAGAGGTTATAATATTAAATATCTCCCATATGTATTTACAGAACAAGGTGTTGCCATGCTAAGCGGTATCATAAATTCCGACAGGGCTATTGAAATGAATATTGCCATTATGAGGGCTTTTATTGCGATCAAAAAAGCATTATTACAACAAAATGATATGAAACTGCAACTGAAGGAAATAAAAGAGAGGCTGGGAGAGCATGACGCCCAACTAAACCAGATCTATGACGCAATGGAAAATTTACTGGACGAAAAAGCCGCACAGAGAAAATGGGATGAAAGGGACAGGATTGGTTTTGTAAAATGAGATGCTCCTATATCCTTAACTGGAAACCTGCCCCAATGATCGACTTTAACTGCAGTGCAGGCGCATCTTTATCCGGCCCGAATATCCTGGTATCATCATCATAAATAAGATCGAAACTCCAGTTAAAGGAAAGCATCTTGAATATTTTTACCGCCAATATATTGGTCATGTACACATCCACATTCCAGGGATTACGCTTATAATTCGAGAACATATCCAGGCGTGACTTATAGGTAATATTCTTAACCAGTTCTTTTTGATAATTGACGGTTGCAAAAGCACCTAATTGGTTGATCACGTTTTTTCCTGTATCCACACCATAAGAAGCTTTACCCGCAAGGCTATCGTTCTTTACAATGATCCAGCGGGAAGTAAGCGGTGAAACGAACATGGATATTTCTTTTTTGGGTTTATAATCCATACCTAAGCTGGTGAGTACATAACCCGGAGACATAAAACCCGAAGAAAAAACCTTTGGAGCAGTAGTGGAATAGGAGTAACCGTTGAAAAATTGAGTGCGGACATTACCCAGTACACCAACCGTGGTTTTTTTATTGATAGAATAAGTATATTTTGAAACCAGGTCAATACGATCGTCATTTTTTCGTGTACCCAGCGTAGTGGTCTTTAAAAAACCCAATGCAAGATCGAGTGAATTATCCCAGTTGAACTTATTTTTTTTATGACTGGCATAAAGATTTAAGGTGGTATTAATATTGATCGAAAAATCATCACCACCAGCTGCCCAGTTGCTTAAAGTACCCTGGCCGAGATTGAAGCGGTACATGCCGCCCCTTTTCCATGCTTTATGCGAAGTATCCGGCGCCGGCACCTTTGGAACAATGGTACCTGATTCAAACTGCATGGTTTGAATGGCCTTATCCTGTGCGGCAATAAAACATGGCAAAAGAAAAAGGAAACCAACGATTGCTAATCTCATGTATTGAACAGGGTTTAACAGAGATGCAAAGAAACTAAGGAAAATGTAAACATTATGCAAAAAATCAGCACAGCCCGTTGATAAAATGGATAAATGGTAGAGGAATGTTAAACGAATCAATTCGTATGGTACATGCAACCTTTTGTCACAGGATTTTCAACTTAAAACTAATAAATGATAAAAATGAACCTGGAGATAATACATCCCAAAATATTTGAAATAAGAGGGCAAAAGGTGATGCTGGATTTTGACCTAGCCGAACTATACGAAGTAGAAACAAGAGCCCTTAACCAATCTATTAAACGTAATGCAGGTAAGTTCCCAGAGGATTTTATGTTTAGGCTAACGACAGGTGAATGGGAGGCTATCCGGGAGCAGATTGATTCTTTAGTAAAGCATAAAATTCCATCATCACAAATTGTGATGATGGAATTTCCTAAAAACCGTACAGGAAAATACCTTCCTTACGTCTTTACAGAACATGGGGTAACCATGCTGGCAAGTGTATTAAAAAGCAAAAAAGCAATTGACATGAACATCGCAATTGTCCGTGCATTTATTGCCATGCGGCATTTTGCCAATAACCACAAAGACCTGTTTGAACAGATCAATGATCTGCGAAAAGAAATGCAGGTGCGTTTAGGGGAACATGATACGCAACTGGCAGCAATTTATGATGCACTTGAAAGCCTATTGGATAAAAAGCAGGAAGAAAATGAAGCAAAGGAAAACTGGAAAACAAGAGAAAGGATCGGGTTTAAGAAATAAAAAGCCTTGGTTAAAAAAGGCGGCTTTTAAAAGTTGTAGGGGGAGGAATCGGATCCGCCGCGGCGGACAGTTAGTCCCGATGCATCGGGACATAAAGTTCGTTGGTCGGCCCCGGTCGTCTCGCCTAAGGCGAGACTGTAAAAACGGCTCTATGCTTCGTTTATCCTGTTATCCCCACCCTCGAGACAAGAGGGCCGCTGCCAAAAATTTCATCACCAAAATAAAAAAGCCTTCGTCGTTAAACGAAGGCTTTTGATGCTGTAGGGGGAGGGATCGAACCTCCACGAGGCAGTTAGCTAAAGCACAAAGTTCGGTGGTCGACCCCGGTCGCTCTTACATTGCTGCAAAAACGGCTCTATGCTTCGTTTATCCTGTTATCCCCACCCTCGAGACAAGAGGGCATGTCTGCCAAAAATTTCATCACCCCACAGTGTAATTAAGAACTAATAGAACACAAAAATAGAGCAGGAAAATCTAATTTAAAAATAATTCAATAAAAATTTTGAAAATATAGAAATTGTTCAAATATTTGCAGTATCGATTGCAATAATGCTAATAAAATATCTAAAATGGCAACAAAATTAAATCTTGACAAGCTGGATCTGCAGATCATTCACGAGATGATGGAGACCGCTGAAATCTCTTACGCCGACCTGGGAAAAAAACTGTTTGTGAGCGGCGGTACCATACATGTGCGTATCAAAAAACTACAGGAATTCGGTATCGTCAAAGGTACAAGGTTAAACGTTGATTTAAAACAATTGGGCTATGATATTACTGCTTTTGTGGGCATTTACCTGGAAAAAAGCTCCTTGTACGATAGTGTTGCAAAGGACCTGATGAAGATACCCGAGATCGTACGCCTGAATTATATTACCGGTAATTACAGCATGTTCATCGAGATTGTTACCAAGGATATCAACCAGCTTCGTTTTGTACTGCACGACGAGCTGCAAAAGATAAAAGGTATTGAACGTACCGAAACCTTTATTTCGCTGGAAGAAGGTTTTAACCGCAACGTGCAGGTAGCACCCGGGGAATAACAAATTTTATTGCAGAAAAATAAGTTGATTGTGATGGCCTGCCAAATGACTGGTGCGGCTGAGCATCACATTTAAGCGGTTGCGGTGTGGCTCGTTCTTAAAAGCCTCTTCGCTTACTGCAGTATGTTTTTGTAGCCATTCGGCCGGTGCAAGTTGGGCAAATTGTTTGGCCAATGCTTCATTTACTGTTGACCAATAGCTCCTTAATTCTTTTACAGTTGGTTTTTGCAGGCCCGATTTGTCGGGGTTCTTTATAAAAACTTCTTCCAGTTGCGGATATAATCTCTCACCTAAACCTAGTAACGGCAACATAGCATCATGTACTGCAGCAAGATGCCCCAAAAGATAAACACCCGTGTTCCTTCCCGGCGAAACTTCTTTCTGCAACTGCTCATCCGAAAGCGCTTCAAATAATTTATGGGTTCTGCCGATATGGGCATTCCAGGAATCGAGGATCATTTTTACTATTAAGGCCTGCTGATCGTTCATTTTATTTAGTTTTAAAACATAAACATCACTGAAAGAATATTGTTCGGTTAAATTGAAGTTGTTTTTACATCCACTGCATCTCTTAAACCATTGCCCAGTAAATTAAAGGCCAATACCAGCAGCATAATGGCAAAACCCGGCACCAGCGCCAGCATAGGATTGTGTGTAATAATAAAATTGTAATTCTCTTTTATCATTAACCCCCAGCTGGGTTGTGGTGGCTGTACACCGATGCCCAAAAAACTAAGCCCGGCTTCCACAATGATGGCTGTTGCAAAATTGCTGGCAGCAATCACCAGTATCGGCCCAAGTATATTGGGTAAAATATGCTTGGCAATGATCCTGGTATTGGTAAAGCCCAATGCTTTGGCAGCCTGTACAAACTCCAGTTCTTTTACAGCCATTACCTGTCCACGCACCAGGCGGGCTACGCTCACCCACATGGTCAACCCTACCGCAATAAATATCTGCCAGAAACCTTTGCCCATGGCCAGTGTAATGGCAAATACCAACAGTAGGGTAGGTATGCTCCAGGTAACATTTACCAGCCACATCACCACTTCATCCACCCAGCCTTTAAAATAACCTGCCAATGCACCGAGTATAATACCCAGCGTTAAAGAAATAAGCACCGCGATCAACCCAACGGCAAGGCTTACACGAGTACCAATTATTAAGCGGCTTAAAATATCCCTTCCGAATTTATCGGTGCCCAGCCAGTATTTTTTTGTTACGAATAATTCAGGTAATGCTTCAGCAGCGTGATTCTGCATTAATGACTTTACTGCATAGGCCATTCTTACCGAAGTATCTTCATCGATGTATTTATTGATCACTATCGAATCGGTGGAAGCATTATCCTTAGGGTTGCCGGAAACGGGGATAAGACGGTAATTCAGTTTTTTTCCATTCAATAATACAGTAAACCAGTTGCCTTCCTCCTTTTCACCATCATACAGCTTCAGGAACTTTTGGGTATAGCCCGGTTTTTTGGCCTGTATCTCTACTGTTTGCAGGTCGGCATTGGAAGAATTGTCCGGCGCTATTAAATAACCAAATATTGCGAGCAGGAAAGCTATGCAGATGATGAACAAGCCGATAAGAGCGCCTTTATTTTTTTTAAGGCGCTTCCAGGTTTGTTGTTTAAATGAAAAAGATGGCTGCATGTTTAAAAATAAGCTACAAGTAACAAGCTGCAAGGGAAAAAAAGCATAAATGATTACCAACACTCATTATTCACGAATTCAGCTGCAAAACATCTCCCGTCCATTCCCTTATTTCCTGGCAAAGTAATTCATACTCCTCCCATTTTTTTCCAAAGGTGGGGATCATGGTTTTTAATTTCGATTGCCATTCGGCTGATTCGTAATTTTCTTTGAAACAGGTTTTTAGAATATTCATCATAATGGGTACTGCGGTTGAAGCTCCCGGGGAAGCGCCCAGCAAAGCAGCCACAGAACCATCCGCAGCACAAACCAACTCGGTACCAAATTCCAGCACACCACCTTCTTTTTCATCTTTTTTAATTACCTGCACCCGCTGACCTGCTATCTCCAGTTCCCAATCTCCTTTTTTAGCATTGGGGTAATATTCTTTCAGTGCATCGATCCTGTCATCATCCGATTGCGTTACCTGCTGTATCAAATATTTTGTAAGCGGCAGATTGTGCCAGCCTGCTGCCAGCATGGGCACCATATTGTGCCATTCAATACTTTTGGGCAGATCGAAATAAGAACCGTTCTTTAAAAATTTAGTGCTGAAACCTGCAAAGGGCCCAAACAGTAATTCTTTTTTACCATCAATGATCCTTGTATCCAGGTGTGGCACGCTCATGGGTGGCGAACCAACGCTTGCCTTACCATATACTTTTACAGCATGCTGCTGAATGATATAAGGGTTGATACATTTTAGCCATTGACCGCTCACCGGGAAACCACCATAACCTTTTGCTTCTTCAATATCCGATTTCTCTAAAAGCGCTAATGCTCCACCACCGGCTCCTATAAAAACAAAATCAGCGGTTGTTTCAATGGTATCATCTTCTTTTAAATTTTCAATAGTAAGCTGCCATTTGCCATTGTCATCCTTTTCCAGGTCTCTCACTTCGTGATGCAGGTACAATGTTACGTCCGGTAAATTTTGTACATGCTCAAACATTACATGAGTGAGTGCACCAAAATTTACATCGGTGCCGATATCCATTTTTGTAGCCGCACATTTTTCGCCGGGATCTCTTCCTTCCATTACCAACGGCATCCATTTTTTTAATTCTTCCGGTTTATCAGAGAATTGCATACCACTGAATAATTTATTGGCGCTCATGGCGTCAAAACGTTTTTTTAAATACGCCACATTTTCTGCTCCCCACACAAAACTTAAATGGGGCACATGATTGATAAAACTTTTGGGTGATGCAATATATTTTTGCTGCACCAGGTAAGCCCAGAATTGCTTGGATATCTCGAATTGCGCTGCAATTTTAATGGCTTTGGAAATATCGACATTACCATCTTCTTTTTCAGGACTGTAATTCAATTCGCAGAATGCGGAATGGCCTGTACCTGCATTGTTCCATGCATCGGAACTTTCGCCGGCAGTTTTATCCAGCCTTTCAAAAATGGTAATGGCAACATCCGGCATCAGTTCTTTCAGCAGCACGGCCAGCGTGGCGCTCATGATACCGGCGCCGATCAAAACGATATTGGTGTTTTTATTTATCGTCATGTTTGTTATTTAACGTTCCTGTTCTTCCAGTTATACGATCCAAATTTACCGAGCCATCCTGCAATAACCGTGTATACAATATGAAAAGGCTGCATCAACGGAAACCACAGCAACAATTTTGCTTTGTTGAAAAACCTTGCCACGGGCCACAAAAATAAAAGTTCTGCAATTGTTTTTATTGCCAGCATCCACAACCATATTTCGATCATGGAAAATTGTAACCCGGCCAATGTGTACGTACTACTGACAGCCAAAGCAGAAAAAGGCCATAATAATAAAGCAACATTCAATAGATATACCAGCAATAATACCCAAAAGATCCTCTTGTCGTCATACTTATCTGCCTTGCTGGCCCAGCGGATACGCTGGTTAAAAAATTCTTTAATAGTATGCACTGGTGCTGTTTGTACTATTACTTCTTTAGATCTTAAAAATAAAACACCCGATGGATATGCTTTAAATATTTTGTGCATCAGCAGCATATCGTCGCCACTTGCAATATTATCGATGCCTTCAAAACCATTTACTGCTGTAAAGGCTTTTTTGGTATAAGCCAGGTTGGCGCCGTTGCACATGCTGTGAAATTTTTTGTACACCGAAGCACCTGTAATTCCCTGTAACGTCATAAAATCGAGTGACTGGAATACTTCGATAAAACGGCTGCTGTTATTGATCGCAACAGGCATCACAATGAATGCTGCGTTTGTTTTTTTGTAAAATGCAGCAATGGTTTGCAACCAGTTGGGTGGCACAATGCAATCTGCATCGGTAGCTACGATCAATTCGCCTGTAGATTGTTTTACCGCCACTTCAATGGCCTTTTTTTTATAAGCGATCGTACCTGTAGTAATAAAATCTTTTAATGAAAGCAGGCGAATACAAGGATTGTTCATGGATGATACAATGGCAGCAGTATTATCAGTTGAGTGATCGTCCACAACTATTATTTGAAATAATGTTGCAGGATATGATTGGTTGAGAACGGAATTGAGTACAGATTTTATATTTCTTTCTTCATTCCGCGCAGGGATAATAATTGAAATAAAGGGTTGAGGTTCGTTGTATATGGACGCTGCCTTAAATTCAGGTATAGCAATCCAGCTTTTCCAGTAAAAAAGTATGAACAGGCAGTAAAGTAATAATAAAAACAATAGAATAATAAGTATCCCCTGGTGCATAGTTAGCTGTGCATCAGAGTGATACCGTGAAATATCAACGGGGATTCAGCAGGCTATAAATTAATAACTTACCGGTCTCCTACTCCCTGAACGTTTACGCAAAAATAAATTTTAAATTCTCAAATGAATTATTATCTTTGTTTAGTTGCATAAACAACTATATGCCCAACAACCAATTTAAGAAAGGCGAACTCTACAGCTTTATAACAGGCAAAGCCAGCACGGCCATAGGCAGACGATTGCAGAAGAATTTTAAACAGGCCAATATTGAAATAACGATCGAACAATGGAGTGTACTATATCATTTGTGGAAAGAGGATGGATTAAGCCAGCAGCAATTATGCGATGCTACCTTCAGGGATAAGCCCAGCATTACAAGACTGGTGGATAATCTTGAAAAAGTAAAGCTGGTAAAACGCAATGCTTCCAAAGAAGACCGGAGGATAAACATGATCGTGCTGACGGATGAAGGCAGAGAGCTGGAAGAAAAATGCATGGCGATCGCCAATACCACTTTAAATGAAGCGCTGGAAGGTGTGACCAACGGGCAGATAGAAATTGCAAAGGAAGTATTGCAGATGGTGTATGATAATTTAAAATAGTTACGGGTTAAAAAAGTTACGGGTTGCGGGTTATTGGATCGTTGGTTTGATAATTGACATTCAAAATATTCGCAAACGATCCAACAACCCGCAACTCCTTTAACTCGTAACTTCTTAAAAAGAAAAAACTTTCTATTATGAATACAACAACAGCAACCACAGCATCACTAAAAGGTGGTGAATGGTTAATTAAGGAAAGCAATGCTTTTGAAACCTACACTCCCGAAGATTTTAACGAGGAGCAACTGATGGTAAAAGATATGTGCCTGCAGTTCCTGGGGTCGGAAGTGTTGCCGATAGTTGATCGCCTAGATAAGATGGAGGAAGGTTTGATGCCTTCTTTAATGGTAAAGGCCGGAGAACAGGGCCTGTTGGGCGCTTCGGTGCCGGAAGCATTGGGTGGTTTGGGAAAAGATTTTATTACTTCCACCCTGGTGAATGAAGGATTGGGTGGTGGCTATTCTTTTAGCGTGGCAGTGGCAGCGCATACGGGTATTGGCACTTTGCCTATTTTATATTTTGGTACTGAGGCACAAAAAGAAAAATACATTCCCAAGTTAGCCACCGGCGAATGGAAAGGCGCTTACGGACTAACGGAGCCGAATAGCGGCAGTGATGCATTGGGTGCAAAGACCACCGCAAAACTGAGCGATGATGGCAAACATTATATACTGAACGGGCAAAAATGCTGGATCACTAATGGAGGTTTTGCAGATGTGTACACAGTTTTTGCAAAGATAGACGGTGATAAATTTTCTGCCTTTATTGTTGAAAGGGGTTTTGAAGGTTTTACACAGGGACCAGAGGAACATAAAATGGGTATCAAAGGTTCTTCAACCGTACAATTGTATTTCCAGGATTGCAAAGTGCCTGCAGAAAATCTTTTAGGTGAAATTGGTAAGGGCCATGTGATCGCATTTAATATTTTAAATATCGGCAGACTTAAATTATGTGCAGCTGCAGTAGGCGCCAGCAAAATGTCGGCGGGTATTGCGGTGGATTATGCCAAAACCCGGGAGCAGTTTAAAACACCGATCGCAAATTTTGGCGCTATCAAGTACAAACTAGCGGAAATGGCTATACGCATTTTTGCAAGTGAAAGCGCATTGTACCGCACCAGCAAATGGGTGGATGACAAAGAAGTGGAACTGGCTGCAGCGGGTAAACCTTTTAACGAAGCGCTGCTGGGTGGTGCAGAAGAATACGCCGTGGAATGCGCTATTTTAAAAGTGCATGGCAGTGAAGTGCTGGATTACGTGGTGGACGAAAGTGTGCAGATACACGGTGGTAACGGCTTTAGTGATGAATATGCTGCCAGCCGTGGCTACAGGGACAGCCGTATTAACCGCATATATGAAGGCACCAATGAGATCAACCGCCTGCTTACAGTGGATATGATATTGAAAAGAGCGATGAAAGGTAAACTAGACCTGATGGGGCCGGCAATGGCAGTTAGTAAAGAACTGATGAGCATTCCTGAATTTGGTAATGACGATGATACAGCATTTGCAAAAGAACGCAAGGCCATTGTGAACATGAAGAAGGCAATATTAATGGTTGCCGGAGCAGCAGTACAAAAACTGATGATGAAAATCAGTGATGAACAGGAAATACTGATGAATATTGCAGATATGGCCATTGAAACGTTTGAAGCAGAAAGCACACTGCTGCGTGTAATGAAAATGGTGGATAAACAAGGCGAAGCTGCCGTACAAACGCAGATAGATATGATGCGCTGCTACCTGAATGATGCAGTGGATAAAGTAAATAAAGCAGGTAAAGAAGCTATCAATGCATTTGCCGGCGGTGACGAACAACGTATGATGCTGCTGGGCTTAAAACGCTTTACAAAAGCAGAACCTTTTAACAGTAAGGATGCCCGCAGAAGAATTGCAGATAAAATGATTGAGGCCAATAAATACCCTTGGTAATAATGGTTTGAGTAAAATAAAAAAATCTCGCTTTAAGCGAGATTTTTTTATTGGTGAAATATTTTATAGCCTAGTTCATTTTTTCCAATCTCATCTCAAGACGTTTGTCTTTTTTGAAATACTCCATGATCATGATAGAGCCTGTTTTTGCAGGAAACACCCTTAACCATTTTGCTTTGGAACTTAATTCAATACGGTCGGTGGTGGTTTTGCCGCCATCGTAGGTAATGGAATTAAAGGTTTGCCCTTTAAAGTCCTTGCTTTTTTCGTAATCGTGGTAGCCTACTGAAAAGCGGGAATGTTCTTTATTGGTTTGTGTAAAATCATAATCAAAATCTCTCCATGCTTTTATCATTAATGCCATGGTATGTGGTGAAAGATAGCCTGCACCACCCGGTAATTCAACACTGTTATTGTTCTTGTCGTATATCTGTGCACCCTTTACTTCAAATTTGTTGTTGAACTGGATGGTGATGAGGTCCGTGATCTTTATTTTAAAAGCACTTATATTGGATCGTCCTCCGCCGAGTCCGCTTAAGATATTAGACGCCATACCTAAACCACTCACTACTTTTTTATAACCTTCACCAATGGCAAAAAAATTGCCGTCGCTGGTTTGTAATACTTTGTGGAAATAGATATAGCCTACATCTGCCACCCTTCCTTTTTTATCTAAAGAAAGATATTTACCAATTTCATTTTCCCATGAATTGTATTTTTTGTTGGTGATCTTTCCGTCGCCATCAATCGTCCATGCAGCAAGGCCCAGGCTGGCATCTTTCATTACTTTTCCATCGGGTTCGTAATAAGTGCCCAGTAACAATACATCCGATGAGCCGGCGATTGTAGAGATATTCATCGGGTAAAATTTATAATCCTCTGCTTCGGTGGATATTTCAAATTTCTTTTTACCGGTGGCAATATCTAATCCCAACAACCAGGAATGTGCCTGGTTGGAAAGCAGCTTTTTTTGTTTTACCACTTCAAATAAAATGGTAGTTTCGTTAGCGCCGAGGTAAATGGCATTACAGAATTTGTCATCCTGTTCTTCCGCAGCTTCGTATGACCATTGCTTTTTTTGATCAGTAAAAAAGAAATTCACTTCGTAACTGTAATATTTTCCTTCTTTAACAGGAAATACGGTGGTAAAACCTTTGTCACCCACACTGAACAATGCTTCATTGGAACCTTCTTCGCTTTTTTCGCCATAGGTTTGTTCAATTAAATTACGGCTGCGCTTGGTAAGCTCTTTTGTGTAAGTTGATTTTATTTTGCCGTCAAAGCCATAGGCCCTGTATTCCAGGGTTTTTTCTTTGTCATTAAAAAACAAGAACATGATGGAATTGCCATTGTAGCTCGACTCCAATATCTCCACGTTCTTATCATCTTCAAAAACAATATCCTTTACCTTATTCAGATTATTATCCAGTATCTGAACGGTGTATTCATTTGTTTTTCTATCAACCTTATCAGAAATGTAAAAAGTAAAATATCCTTTCAGCTCCTCGCCGTCCATGATTTCGCCGGAGTTGCGGATATAGATCTGCTTTACATTTTCAATGCTGAGTTTTCCCTGGGCAAAATTGCTTTTGCTTGCAAACAAAAGCCCCAGTAGTAAAATGGGTTTTAAAATAGCTCTTTTCATTTTGGTGGTGGTTTTAATGAAATGATTAATTATGGGTTTTTAAAATTGATTTTACTTTGATTATAGGCAGCTGCAAAATCCTTATCAGCTGCAAAAGTTGCTTCATGCTGTTTTAAAAAATAATAGCCTATAGAAGCCATATCCTGCAGGTTGAGCTTCTGAATAAATTCCAGTAAGCTGTTATAATTCTTTTCTCCCATCGGAGATGGAAGGCTTACAATATTATTCAGTGTATGATCTTTCTGATGTTCGTATAAAAGATTGAAGCATTTGCCAATTGTGGTCACCACGTAAGCATTGGAAGGATCCTGCTTGTACAATTCCATGGCAAGGTAAAGGCATCGGCTTATACGCTTGCTGTTGATGCAATAAGGAAGTGTTTCCAGTGCAAAAAGGCGCTGCAGTTTTTTAAACTCTGCTTCATCCACCATGAATTTTTTGGCAGCCGCATTGCTGATCATTTTTACGGATGGCTCCAGCCTTGCAATCCTTACTTTACAATCGGGATGTGTCTTTAATGAATCTTCGTCCTTATCCACCGGCTTATTATCAGCAGAGATACCAAAAAACGCTTCTTCTTTTTTTATCCATTTGTTTTGAAATGGATACTCGGGAAAATTAAAAAGTGTGCGCATGCCTTCTTCTGCATTGTAAGTATCCTTGTCGATATTATCTAAAATGGCCAGGCAAGCCAGCGATTCTGTAACATCAAATCCCGTGCTCTTCATAAACACCAGCCCCATGGAATCTGCTTCTGATTCATGCTGGCGGCCATGTCTTCTCCCCGAAAATACCACACCTTTTTCCAGTTTGGCAAGCTCCTTGTTTCTTTCGTATTGTTGCTTTTTCAGTTCTTTTAAACGGGCCTGGAACTCTTCGGAATATAATGTACTGATATAATGATCGATGGCTTTGTTGCTGTGATTCAAATAAAGATGTGCCAGCTCGTGACATAAAGTAAATACTACCTGGCTTTCGTTCTGCAGTTTTATGAACAGGCCAATATTAAAAACAATGGTGCCTTCGCCGGTGCTGAATGCATTGGGCCAGTAAGCCCGGGAAAAAAGAAAATGTGTGCCCAGTGTTCTTAATTGCGGGTTGGCTTTGAAAATTTCGTTTACCAGTGAGGTAAGGTATTTATTGGTTTCTTCGGTAAAGATGAATTCTTTATCGGTAAACATCTGGTTGATGAAAGCAATCCGCTCCCGGTACATGCCCACGGTGTATTTTTTATTTTCGCCCTGTATAGAAACACTGTCTTTAAGATAGTTATCGCGGATGGCTTTTTTTATTACATCCAGTTGCAGCGAATCGTCTTTAAAAGGAGTATAAGATGCCGGTTGCTGGGCATGAATAAAAGACACAGTACTAAAGATGATACAAAGGGTGGAAAGCAGTTTGCGCATGGTTTATTAGTGCAAATTGGGTTAAAACAAATATAATGTGTTTCCCATTTCGCAGGTAGTATTAATAGTTAAAAATCTAAAATATATTTTAACCCTTCGTAAAGAAATAAATGCGATAATTTTATAGCTATTTAAGAATAACATGAGATATATCATCTTTATAACCTGTTTTTTTATTGGCATGGTAGCAGTTGGCCAAAACGGCGAAAGGCCTTTTATTAAACTGGTAGAGCCTTTAAAGGAAAAGAACAATGTAAGGGCTTCCCGTAATTTTTTAATTGGCAGTACCTGTAAAACCTGTGCGCTGGTAATGAATGGTAAACCTGTTACGGTATATCCAACAGGCGCTTTTGCGATTGAAGTTAATTTGGTGCCCGGCGATACTGTTTTCAATCTTGCCGCAGGCGTTAACGAAAACAGCCGTACTTCCAAAAGTATCAGTTATCATTATGCGCTGCCCGAGCCGCCGGATACCGTTAAAACGCTCGGCATTGCCAGCATAGAAACTTTTCCGGAAGGTAACCTGATGGTACAACCGGGAGATAAAATAAAATTTAAAGTAAAAGCTTTAACAGGTTGTACGGTAACCGCAGCAAAAAAGATCCAACTGTTCGAAATGCCGGTTGGTATGCCGGGTATTTACCAGGGGGAGTATACCGTTAAGGAAACCGACAGTTTTTTAGTCAGCAAATTACCCATCACCATTACCGATAAAAGCGGCAACAGTATCACTAAAGAAACTGCTGCAACTGTAACGATGTTCTCGCCTTATAATCCTACCATTGCTGTTACCAAAGGAAGATTGGCGCATTTGTTATTTGGCCTGGGTGAAGACCGACTGGGAGGCGCCAAGATCGGCTACCTGGATTCGATGGTGTTGCTGCATGTAATTGGAAAAGTAGGTACTAAATACAAACTGCAGTTATCAAAATACCGCACTGCTTTTATTGATGATGATGCGGTGGAGTTTTTACCCAAAGGTAATTTTACACCGGAATCACTTACCGGAAATTTAAGAGCGTATGGTGATTCTTCAGGTGATTATGTAACTGTGGGGCTTACTGCAAGATTGCCTTATCAATCCTTTCAGCTTATCGACCCTTCAAAGATAGTAGTGGATGTATTTGGCGCCACCAATAATACCAATTGGATAACCCAACTGGAAAATGTACGGGAGATTAAAAATGTGTATTACGAACAGGTGGAAGATGAAATATTTCGTGTAACCGTTGAGTTAAGGAACCCGCAGCACTGGGGCCACCAGGTTTTTTATAAAGGCAATATGCTGGTGATAAAAATAAAACCACAGCCGCAAAACCTGTCGCTGGATCATTTGACCATTGCGGTGGATGCCGGGCATGGCGGCAGCAACACCGGTGCAGGCGGGCCCACCGGTTCATCAGAAAAGGCACTGGCGCTGGCTGTATCTTTAAAACTGCAGAAAACATTGCAACAGCTGGGTGCAAAAGTGATCATGACCAGGACCACCGAAAAATTTGTGGACAATAAAGAACGCATTTTATTTTACCGTGACAGCGTGCCCGATCTTTTGATCAGTATTCACTTAAATTCTTCTGCCGACCCGATAAGGATAAGCGGTACGAGTACGTATTACCGTTATGTTGGCTTCCGCAACCTGAGCCAGGATATTTATAAACGCATGCTGGAACTGGGTTTGAAAGAATATGGCAATACCGGCAGCTTTAATTTTATGCTCAACAGCCCGATAGAATACCCCAATGCGTTGGTGGAAACATTGTTCATCAGTAACCCGGAAGATGAGATGAAGATACTGGATGAAGGCTTTCAGCAGCAGATAGCCGATAAGATCGTGCTGGGTATAAAAGATTTTTTAGAAAGTTGTAAAGAAAAAAAATGAGGGGACTAATTACAACCACCCGATGCAATAACTCTTAGCAATATAATGGCCACCCAAATGATCCAGCCGTAATTGCTGCCCGAGCTTACTTTGGGGTTGAATACTTTATCATTGTTCAAAATTGTATCCCGCAGGTGCGATGGCAACTCCCGCAAACGCACCAGTCCCTGGCTGATCGTCCAGCAATCGGCCTTATGTGTTTTTTGGATTTTTACTGTAAGGTTAATCAGATCGATCGCAATATCCGTACGGAAATGATCCAGCTCTGCCGGAAGATTGTTTAAAAAGTCATCCCAGCCAGAAGTTCTCCAGGGTTGCACCCTTGTACGGAAAGTGCCGTAATTTTCTTTGCTGATATTTCGGAACAGCCGCACATTTTCTTCCAGGAATACACGCAAGGAACGAAAGCCTTCTTCTCTTTCCATAGGCTGTAAAAAATCTTCAAACAACAACAGTGTGGATGCTTCGTATAATTTTCCTTCGTTGAGCATGCCTCTTGACAAGTGATTGAAAGGTGCTGCAAAATAAGGCGAGAAGAATTCGTCGAATGCTTTATCGTTCTGGAATTTATCAAATTCTGTTTTAAGGTAATTGAGATTGCCGGTATTTTTTTCAATAACAGAAAGAATAGTGGGGCATTCCCAGATGCGCTGGTGGTATTTTAAACGATCCCCGAAATCCGGCCTTTCGATCTCTTCTAAAACATCGGTCTTATTATAGGTATAACCGTCGATCTCGATAAAACCTGTTTTGGCAAAATCAAATTCTGCCACCAGTTGTTTTTTTATCCTGGATACATTTATTACTCCGTCGCTGATCTCTACGGAACAGTGTTGAAATAACCTTATGGGTGATATATACTGTTTACTAGCCAATGCCGGTTCCTTTAAAATCAATATGATGGTTGGTGCGTACTACTTTTATCAATGCAGAAATGCTGAATACATGTCTCCTGAACTCTGCATATTTTTCTTTTTCCAAAGCTGCATCGGCCATCTTCATGATGGAACGGGCGCCGTTATAATCTTTGAACACTTCCGGTTCGTAGCCCTTGTATTCGATAAAGCGTGCAATTAAAAAACTGGTGGTGTTGCTCAATGCCTGCCGGTACAGATCGTTCAGCTGGCGGATCTTATTTTCTACAACAGAAACGTTCTTGGAATGGATGAATGAATTCTCTGACTGTTCAATTTTGGTGAACTGTTTTTTCAATTCTTCTTTTTCAAAATCGGCTGTATTGATGGCCTGCTGCACTACTTCTTTTGCCTGGAAATATTCTTCTATCATCCCGGCAATCCTTTCATTACCACCCAGCTTATCGTACTCTTTGGAGATACGGGTTATCTTTTCGGCAATAATGTATTTCTCATCCGACTTATCCTTTTCTTTTAATTTGAACAGCTTTGTTTTTACCGATTGCAACTCATCCAGCAATGCAGTGGCTTTTATCTCCCACACTGTATCAGAATTGTATTGAAATCCTCTTACCGTATCAGCCAGTTCCGATTCCAGTTGTGCATATTGTTCCTTTAAGCGAGGTATGTTGATCTGTTTTTCAGAAATAGAAAAAACATTTTTGAATTCCTGTTGTGTCATCACCAGGAAAACAACGGTGTTCAATACCCTTGAATCGGTAAGGTGTATCTGTATCTCGATATCAGAACCTTTGATGAGATCCGACTGCAGGTCCTTACCCGATATTTCGATGCAGCCAATGGTAAGGTTGGAGGAAGCACGGGAGTTTTTATCTCCTTCCAGTATATTGATGATGATCGAATCCTTGCTGCCCTTTTTGATGGTCTTCGATATTTCCCTGTACAAAGTTCTTTTTTGCGGCAACAATGAATTACGTTCAAAGATGGCTTCCAGCTTGGTAGTCTTATTTTCCACATCATCCACTTCAATGCAGATATCATGCGGCAGCGGTTGTCCGTCGATGTTATACATGCCCTGCGTAATGCTGATCTCCTGTTTTAAAGCGGCTATCTCGTTGTTATTGTTGTCGTAAACCTGCAGCGTAAATAAATTATTCATGCCGGGTATCAAGGGCAGAAATTCTGTCTTCTTTGGCTTTAATGTTACAAAGCCTGTATCAAATCCACCATCCGCTCTTGTTACACGGTAGGTCTTATTCTCCAGGTCGCCGGTGCAGCTGATCAGCAGCACTTCTTCCTTATCGCGGGAAGAACGGCTGTAATTGATGTCTATCTGCATATCTACCGGTGTGCTGAAATCAACACTGGCCAGTATATCGTCTGCAATTTTTTCTTCCACTCCCGGAGTTGCAGCAACTGCCGGCTCGTAATATTTATTGCCTGCATAATAGGCAGCGCCCACTGCAACTGAAGTAGTGGGATCGACCGAATAATTTAATGTAATGCCGGTTTGTGTTGCCAGCTGCTCCCTTACCTGTGGTAAAAAAGTACTGCCGCCTACTAAAATAATTTCGTTGATATCTTTTGCAGCAAGCTGGTTGTTCTGCAAAACTTTGTTAAGCAATAAAATAGTTTCATTTACCAGCGGTGCAAATATCCTGTCTACTGCTTCACGGGTAATGGTGATATTAAAATCGTAAGGCTTATCATTCAATACCGCAGAAAATTCAATGCTGGTGGAAGGAGCGGAGGATAATTCTTTTTTCGCTTCTTCCGCATAATACATCACCTGGTAATACAGCATTTCGTATTTACCATATTTTACCCGGAACTCTTCTTCAAAATTTGCAATACCGGTTTGTTTGATTATTTCGGGAATGATGATATGATCGATGATGGCAAAATCAAAATCAAGACCACCTAAAAAATTATTGCCTTCATGATCCACTATCTTCAGCTCATCCTGGTTGGAGCGTATCAAGGCCACATCAAAAGTGCCGCCGCCCAGGTCGTATACCAGCCAGTGGCCATCCGATTTTTCTTTCGTGTTCTCGTTAAAAAAGGCGAGGCAGGCAGCAATGGGTTCCTGTAAAAGGAATACTTCTTTAAAACCCGCTTCCTGTCCGGCTTTTAAGGTGGCGTTGCTTTGCATACTGTCGAACGAAGCAGGGATGGTGATCACGGCTGCATCTACCGGTTCGGAAGGAGGTACAAACTTTTTCAGTTCTTTCAATACCAGTGCGGAAAGTTCTACGGGGGTTACATTATCATCAATATTTACTACGTAATATTTTTCATCGGTACCCATCTTGCGTTTAAAACCGCCGAATACATTCACTGCATCTTTAGCCAAATATTCTCTTGCTTTATCGCCCACTAATATCCTGTCGGGGCGATACGCCACAACCGAAGCCAGTGTTTCTTTTTGCCCGATAGGATTTTTATAGACATGCACCTTACTGTTTTCATACCTGGCTATTAAAGAATTGGTGGTACCTAAGTCAATACCGAAGTTTACGGATTTCATTTTGCCGGTTTAATTTTTTTCTACAAGTACCACAGCTTTTTGCACTAACTGAACAGCGCTGTCGGCCTTTTTATAAATAATGGGCTTGAGGGTTTTGGTAATTTTCATTTTAGCGGCCACACTGCCCACAATGCTTGCTTCGCAATCCGTGCGGGAGTCGTTGTAAGTTTCATTGGTAGGGTCTTGTATAATAAAGCCATCTTCCTCAAATATAGCAGAAAGCCGGTTAAAATTCCTTTCAAAACCCTGGGCTTGTCCCAGTTCTTTTATTTTGTACTGAATTTCAAACAGTTGATTGATGATCTGCAGGGTATTATTGCTCATGGCCATTATTTACCGGGTAAAAATAACGCTTTTTTGGAGGGCGGGGAAATGTAATGCCGGAAATGGGGAAAGGAGGATCTTGAATTTTAAACCTAACTTTAAAATGGAAATTATAAAAGCCTATTTCTAAAAACAATTATAAAAAATGAGCTTAGTACAAGAATTCAACGACTACCGCACTAAAATGAACGAGGTTATTTTAAGTAAAGATAACCTGGTGATAAAACGCCTGTGGAATTTAGATACCAACACCTATGCCGCCGGTGCACTGGATGTAAAAACAAAAGAGCTGATGGGCTTAGTGGCAAGCATGGTGCTGCGCTGCGACGATTGCATCAAATATCACCTGGGCAAAGCACATGAGTTGAACGTGACCACCGACGAAATGTATGAAGTATTTGCAGTGGCCAATATTGTAGGCGGCACTATTGTGATACCGCATACCCGCAGGGCAGCAGAGTATTGGGAAGAACTGGTAAGTATGTAAAAAATAACAGGCAGTTTGAATGCTGCCTGTTATGATAAGATATTTATTTATTGATGATAACACGATGCGGCACGGGCCCGTTGATACCATTGGCATCAAAAGCATTCTTTACAATTTCCTGCACACCAAAATATACGTCCCAGTAATCGGATTGTGCTGTGTAAGGCCTTATGGCAAGGGTTATCATACCATCGCCTACTTTTAATACACTTACTTCGGGCGGCGGTGTTTGTAAAACTTTTGGATGCGTAAGCATGGCGCCGATCGCCACCTGCCTTGCTTTTTCAATATTCATGGTTGGGTCGATAGCCATCACAAGGTCTACCCTTAAATTGCCATGTGTGCTGTAGTTGATAATGGCACCCGTGCTTAAAGGGCCATTGGGCAGTATCACGGTTTTATTATCCGGGCTCAGTAATATGGTATTAAAAATGGCCTGTTCTTTTACGGTGCCGATCTGCCCCTGTGCTTCAATAAGATCACCCACTTTAAAAGGTTTGAATACCAGCATCATTACGCCACCCGCCAGGTTGCCCAGCGAGCCGTTGAGTGCGGCGCCAATGGCCAGGCCGGCACCAGCTATCAATGCAGCAAAAGCGCTGGTTTCCACACCTACCACGCCCAGCACGGTTACCAGCAGCAGTATGGTAAGCACTACTTTTACCAGGCTGGCCAAAAAGGTTTGCAGGGAGGGTTCATAATGTTTGGCCATCAGCACCCTGGATATCATACGGGTGATGCGGCGGATGATCCAGCTGCCCACCAGGTAGATCAATACGGCAGCAGCCAGTTTAGGGCCCCAGGTAAAGGCCATTTCTTTCAATCGGCCCAGGTAATCTAAAGAAGCACTGGTAACTGAAGGGGGTATTTGTAAAAGATCCATAAAGTTTTACCCAGAAGACTATAAAGCGGGCTACGGGGTTGCAAATACCGTTAATTTTTTAATTATAAAAGGTTATTTAAAAATTAATTCGGAACTTAGCCCATACTCAATTGAAAAGAATATTATGGCAGAAACAGCAACGGTTGCTACACCCTTAACCTCAAAAGATTTTGTAACCGACCAGGAAGTGCGCTGGTGCCCCGGTTGCGGTGATTATTCCATTTTAGCACAGGTACAAAAAGTAATGCCCACGCTGGGTATTCCTAAAGAGAATATTGTAATTGTAAGCGGTATCGGCTGCAGCAGCCGTTTTCCGTATTACATGAATACCTATGGTATGCACAGTATCCATGGCCGTGCCACAGCAGTTGCCAGTGGTTTAAAAGCTGCCCGGCCCGAACTGAGTGTGTGGGTGGTGACCGGTGATGGCGACAGTTTAAGCATTGGTGGTAACCATACCATCCATTTGCTGCGCAGGAATTTTGATATCAACATTCTGTTGTTCAACAACCAGATATATGGACTGACCAAGGGCCAGTATTCGCCCACATCAGAAGAAAATAAAATTACCAAGAGCACCCCTTACGGCAGTATCGATCATCCGTTCAATCCACTGGCGCTTGCCATGGGTGCAGATGCCAGCTTTATTGCACGTACTATGGACAGGGATCCCAAACACCTGCAGGCCATGTTGCTCCGTTCGCAGGCACATAAGGGCGCTTCGTTTTTAGAGATCTATCAAAACTGCAACATCTTTAATGATGGCGCTTTTGAAATATTTACCGAAAAAAGCACCAAGGCAGATGAAGTGTTGTTTTTAGAGCAGGGGAAACCGTTAGTATTTGGCGCCACACAAAATAAAGGTATCAAACTGGATGGTTTTAAACCGGTGATCGTTGATCTTGCCGCAGGCGCCAGCACCGATGATCTATGGGTGCATGATGAAAAAGATTTTTATAAAGCACAGATACTGATCCGCATGTTTGATGATCCGAGGCTGGAAGGGCATTTACCAAGACCATTTGGTGTGTTCTATGAAACGGAAAGGGCCTGCTACGAAGATGTGATGCAGCTGCAGATAGATGATATCATTGCCAAAAGAGGTAAGGGCGACCTGGATAAATTATTAAAGGGCAATGAGACCTGGGTGATCAGTTAAGTAATTTGAAATGATAAATGAACAGCAACTTTTGGGTTGCTGTTTTTGTTTGTGTTGACGATTGCTGTGCGCTTTTGTATTTTCTTTTAATAAAAAAGTATTATTTTGAGATAGCCCGAAAAGATCCGTATATTCTTTGTAACCGGTTTTTCAAAGCTTTTATTGACGATGACAATGGCCTTTGCTATGGGTGAAGGTATGTTAATGCGAGTGAGGCCGATGAAGCCAAAACTTAAATCAAGCTATATAGATGGATATAATTATGAAACTCTTTGTTACTATAGTTTTATTGTGCCTGGTAAATACCTTGCATGCTAACAGGATAGATTCGTTAAAGTCTGACAGAGAAGTTATAGCATTTGTGTCAGAGCTTGCATTGAAAGATTACAACTCTGAAATTTATACTATTTCATTTAGAAAAAAAGGGTCATCCCCTGATGAAGTTCAATGCGAGAAAACTTTTTTTAAAAGTGATAATAAAAACTGGGAAAAGGCAGATTTTAACCGGGACAACTTAACTGACCTGTTTGCAATAGTAAGCCTGGAATATAAAAACAATGCCGAACCCTTTTATAAATGCTTTGCCATTGTTGATAATGGCCGGGGGCAGTTTATTGTTCACGAAATAGATAATTTCCCTCCAACCTCATGTAATATAGTAAAGCTGATTTATATTGATGAGCAACCGGCAATTGTTTTTGGGCATTACAGAACACGATATACTACAGACAGCCTTTTCGACATAGATACACCTTATGCGAACGACCCTCCGCACAATGCAGTAAAATATATTGACACACTGGTATACAAATATGAAAGTTTTATTGAGTTAAATCGGGATTTAAAGAACCAAAAGATCAAGTCAATATTTTTTGAAACCGGGATTTGTTTTGGGCAATGCCCTGTATTCAATATGAGCGTTTATGATGATGGCTCGGCAAAATATGCAGCAATTGGATATAACAGCAAGACAGGGGATTTTAAAGCGACGATTAGTAAAGACAAAATGGACAGCCTGATGGGATTAATCAATTATCTTAATATTTTAAGCCTCGATAACTTATATGCCACCCAGGCAACAATCTTCCTGCCTGTAAACTAAAAGTGGTTTTCGCCGACGGCAGTAGTAAGGCGATATTTGATTACGGTGAAGCAGGAAGTTTTGGATTAATACGGCTTTACCAATTATTCTTTGACTTGCGTGATAATCAGAACTGGAAATAAATATAACTATGCGACAATTTTTATTTTTTATTATGTCAATTTCCTTCACACAGTTTTCTTTTGCACAAAATAAAAACTGCAATTGCCCCGAAAATAACCTGGGTGCAACAGGCAAGGCGAATAAAGTATATTCTTTTAAGAATGGAAAAACGATCGGGCTTTGTGGTACCGTTGAGGCAGGCAAAAAAGATGTTGCTTATTCGGAATTTATTTTGTTCCAGTGCGGTAAGAATAAGATACTTCAAGAATGGGATGCAACTGAAACCTGTAATATATTAATGAAGAATGATACCTTAACGGTGCAGGAACTATACGGCCTTGCAATTAATAAGCAGCAGCAGATCAAGTGGGTGCCATTTTATATTACCAGGTATTATTTTGACAGTGCTGCAATAAAGCATACCTCTTTTTTTAAAAGAGACCTGCCAAAATACACCACAACTGTGATACGCAGAATACTGAACAGTTATAATAAACTGACAAAGCAAACTGCCGGCGATAGTATTTTACTGACCGCACACAGGTTGTTCTGGGCCTATGTATCGGGTAGCCAGAGAGCAGGAAGATACCTGGATAGTTTTGAAAAGAAATTCGGACCTTTTGATGGCGCTGTTGCCGAAGAGTATCATGATCTGTGGTCGACCTACCAGTTGTATAAAAAATAAGAAGCTGAAGTTAAAAGAAACGAAATGCGATGTTGATACCCAATGACTTTATAGATTTTTTATTTTGGTTTAAAGAAGTAACGGAAGCATCCTGGGCAAAAAAGCAACAATTAAAGGAACAATAATTTTGGGTTGCTGTTTTTGTTTTACTCTTTTTTTATTATTGTCTGGGCTTCCGGCTGGTAATTCCCTTTTAAAACTTCTTTAATATCATTTTGCAATTTTTTGAAGTCTATGTTTTCATTATAAGTGTATGCATATAAGGTACCACTTACTTCATTTTTTGCTGTTTCGAGGCGCTTTGTTAATACGTAATCAAATTTAATTGAAGGATCAATTTTATGGAACATTAAAACATGCAGCCTGAAAAGCTGTTCTTTATCAGTGCCGTCAGCGTTTGTACTATAAACATAGTAAACCACTTTTGAAAAACTGCTTTCATTTCGATTCTGAGGTAGATCTGCATACCATTCGTACCCCCAAACATTTTTGCCATCCCACTTGAAAAAGGAGAAATTAAAATATTTACCTATAGTGCTTTGAGGTAATTTCTTTTCTTTATAGGCAGTGTATAAAATATCCTTATACTTTTGCGCCTTGTCAATTTGCCCTAAACCATAGTATGACACAATGATATTTTTTACCATCCAGTATTCTCTCTCACCGAATTTTTCATCAAAAACCGGTTTCCCCTTTTCTATTAGCTTCAATGCTTCCAGTCCATAAGCTAAAGAGCTGTCAAATATTTCCTTATCCCTAAATATTTTCTCTACCTGAGTTGTTGCATTTACATAGTCCCACAGAATGTAATTATAAATGGTGTCGCTTAAATCGCATTGGGGCTCTATTTCTTTTAGTATTTTATAGGCATTTGAAAAGTTGTCTTCTCTTAATGAACTTGCTGCGACTTTGTATTTTTCTAAAATACCTGTCTGCCCATACATGCATGATGATACTACTAAAAATAAAATGATGAATTTTGTTTTCATTGTTTTCTCTCTTTTAATGTTCTATAAACTAAAGGATTTAAGCAACAGCATTTCAACAGCTGTGTTGTTTTTAACAGGAAGGTTACGGAAAATATGACTTCAGTTTTCTTATTAAGAAGCGAAACTTTCGAAGCTTAATTAAAGATATCAATTATAATGGATATTCAGTAATGGGCCTTAACTAATTTTAAACGTAGTGGTATACCATGCTTTCAATAAGCCTCTTTTATCTTTAAGCAGCATTTTATTGCATAAAGGCATCCTTATTAAAATGAGTTTGAAAAAGATATTGATACTACCCATAGGTTTTATACTCATCCATGTATTATACATCGGGTGCTGCAAATGCGTGGAAGGAAATTTTCACCGGGAGCTTTCTTCTACAAGGGCGTTGGAATACAGCCACTCAGGCCAGGATGTAAAAGATACGGTGAAAGTGATGGATACTTTTTTTGCCAGCATACAGTTCAATTATACGCTTATTGCAAAACGCACGGTTAATCCCATGGCGCAGTTTGTAAACGCCGCTTATGCCACCCGGTGCAATTGTGGCAATTATACCGATTCGGGTTACCGGTACAAAATAGATTCGCTGGTAATAACCAGCAACAATGATTTTAAAGGGATATCAGCAGGGCAGAATATCAGCAGTTTTTTTAAGACGGGCTATGCGGCTTATTACAATGGCAGCACTACTATAAGTTATCCAACGGTGCCTCAATTGATAGACAGTTTAAATGCCAATCCACATTACGATAACATCAACTTATTTACACAGCCCGGCAATATGCCTGCAAAAGCGCATCGTTTTAAATATATCATTTACAGCAATGGACGCAGCTATGCAGCGGAGAGTGGAAAACTGGTGCTGTGGCAATAATTGTTATGCTTATTCTTTCTCCCAAATCCTGCTTACCCTTCCATTAGTTCGCACTACGGCATAACTATTTTCGCTGGCCAGTTTTAAAATACGCCTGCGCAGTAATTGCGGGTAAAAAAAGGAGACCCATTTACCCATACGGGTCCTTTGTTTTACAATGCCGGCATCTTCCAGTACATCATAAGTGGCGGCAGCGCAGCGCATGCCGAATACAGCATAATCGTAAGGGCTTTTTTGCAGGTAACTGTTTACGGTGGCTTTCAGTTTGTTGTAGTGGACATCATCCACAGGTATCAATACTGTGGCGTATTTTAATGAAACGGTGTCTTTGATCCATTTTGACTTTTGATCGGCACGGAAATAACCATTGGCTTTTTCTTTTTTACCAAACACATGGCAATTGCCTCCGGGTTGAAAGCCGATGATGCTGTCGCCGGTTTCAATAGTTACATGGCCACCCTTGATGCCGCCGAACCATTTTTTTTCGGTGCCCTTGTAACCCTTTGCAGGTTTGGAACCATATAAAAAGTGCACAGCAATAGTTTGCTGTGCACTAATTGTATTGAACAGAAAAAAACTGCCCAGTATTAAAACCAGTTTTGTCATTGTTTACAAAAGGCTGTTAGCCAGTAAATATTCTGCGATCTGTACGGCATTGGTAGCAGCGCCCTTACGCAGGTTATCACTCACTATCCAGCAGTTTAAAGTGTTAGGTTGTGTTTCGTCCCTTCTTATCCTGCCCACAAAGGTTTCATCTTTTTCGTGAGCGGTCAAAGGCATAGGATATACAAAGTTCGCAATATCATCCTGCACTACAACACCCGGTGCATTACTTAACAAATTTCTAACTTCGGCCAGGTCAAAATCGTTCTCAAACTCAATATTCACACTTTCACTGTGCCCGCCCATTACCGGTATACGCACGGTGGTAGCGGTTACTTTAATACTGTCATCACCAATGATCTTCTTGGTCTCATTAGTCATTTTCATTTCTTCTTTGGTATAACCATTGTCCAAAAACACATCTATTTGAGGTATTGCATTCAGGTCGATAGGATATTTATACGCCATTGCACCATCAGTAATGCCGTTTCTTTCGTTCATCAGCTGGTCCACCGCTTTTACGCCGGTACCTGTCACGCTCTGGTAAGTACTTACTACTACTCTTTTAATTTTATATTTTTCGTGCAATGGTTTTAATACCACCACCATCTGTATGGTAGAACAGTTAGGGTTGGCAATGATCTTATCAGCTGCAGTCAATACGTTGGCATTTACTTCGGGCACCACTAATTTTTTGGTAGGGTCCATACGCCATGCACTGGAGTTATCAATAACTGTAATGCCGGCTTCGGCAAATTGAGGAGCCAGTTCCAGCGAAGTGCTGCCGCCTGCAGAAAATATAGCTACAGCAGGTTTGGCTGCAATGGCATCGGCATAACTTACCACCTTATACTTTTTTCCCTTGAATTCCACTTCTTTACCAATGGATCTTTCAGAAGCCACCGGTATCAGTTCATCTACCGGAAAATTTCTTTCTGCCAATACCTGTAACATTTTGCTGCCTACTAAACCAGTGGCGCCTACTACTGCAACTTTCATAATTTGTTTCCCCCCGTTCTCTTTTTAAAGAGGTTTTTAATGGTTAAAAAAAAGCCTTCCCGTTTAGGAAGGCCTGTACTTATTTTAAACATAAAACAAATCACACCTTCTCTGCGGGAAAAGATTTCTTAGAATGTTTTATGTGTTTTATTGTTTGCATTTGTGACACAAAGTAAATGCAAACAATTAGTTTCTCCAAATTATTTATATTTACATTATGCAAACGATGCCGGAGCCGTAATCCCTGCCTGCCAGGCACTTGCAGTACCACCTTACTTCCTTTTGTAAAACATTTTATTCATTTTAAAAAGGAATGTATGCCTGGTAAGTACTATTTGCTGGTTGCTTTTATCATCAATTCTCTTTGTGCTGCTGCACAAACTGCCAACCGTTTTGATATTGTAATAGATGAGATAATGGCCGATCCTTCGCCGCAGGTGGGCCTGCCTAATAATGAATGGATCGAGTTGCGAAACACTTCCACCATCACTTTTAATTTACTGGGCTGGCGCATTGGCGATGCCACAGGCCAGAGTGGTACCATGCCTGCCTATAATTTAAAACCCGACAGCGTGGTGATCATTTGCACTGCCAGTGCAGCAACGGCCATGAGTGTTTATGGGCCCGTGATCACCGTTACCAGTTTTCCTTCGCTGGATAATACCGGCGACCAGCTGTATTTACGCAGTCCGCAAAACAAGATCATTCATGCGGTGAATTATACCGATGCCTGGTATGGCAATGAATTAAAGAAAGATGGTGGCTGGACCCTGGAAATGATCGATACAAAAAATCCCTGTACAGGTTTTAATAACTGGAAAGCAAGTATTGACCTTAACGGCGGCACACCGGGTAAAAAGAATTCGGCAGATGCTGCAAATGCAGATGTAAATGCACCGCAATTATTAAGAGCCTATGCAACTGACAGTGTAAATATTGTATTGGTATTTGACGAATCACTGGATAGTGCTAAAGCGGCGCTTGTAAATAATTACAGCATCAGCGATGGTATCGGAACGCCGCAATCAGCCATTACTACGGCGCCTGTATTTGATAAAGTGAGTTTGAAACTGAATACTGCACTCAGCAGGAACAAGGTTTATACAGTTACAGCATCGGCCATTACAGATTGTGCCGGCAATATAATTGCGGCAAATAATACGGCAAGGCTGGGTATCAGTGAAGTGGCAGACAGCGTGGACATTGTTGTAAATGAGATACTGTTCAATCCAAAAACTAACGGTACCGACTATGTGGAAATTTATAACCGCAGTAAAAAGATCATTGACCTGAAGCAATTGTTTATTGCCAACCGCAACAGTACAAATGTTATCAGTAACATCAAACAATTAAGTGCGGATAATTATTTATTCTTTCCGGGAGATTTTATGGTGATAACAGAAGACCCTGATATGATCAAGAGGGATTTTATTACACTCAACCGGGATGCTTTTGTTACAGTGCCCGCAATGCCATCTTATAATGATGATAAAGGCGATGTGATCATTTTAAATGCGCAAGGCAGTATTACAGATGAGCTGCAGTATGATGAGAAATGGCATTTTAAACTGATCGATAATGACGAAGGTGTTGCGCTGGAAAGGATAGATTACAATGCCCCCACACAGCAACAGGATAACTGGCACAGTGCCGCCAGCAGCGTGGGTTATGGCACACCCACTTATAAAAATTCGCAGTACAAGGTAAATGATGGCGTACAGGGCACGATCACGGTAACACCGGAAATTGTTTCGCCCGATAATGATGGGCTGGATGATTTTGCCACCATAAGTTATAATTTCCCTTCGCCGGGATATGTGGCATCCATCACCATTTTTGACGCAACCGGAAGAGTGGTGCGCTACCTGCAGCGCAATGCATTGTGTGGCACCAGTGGCCAGTACCGCTGGGATGGGTTGGGAGAGAAGGATCAAAAACTACCGGTTGGTATTTACATCATCTATACAGAGATATTTAACCTGCAGGGAAAGAAAAAGCAGTTTAAGCATACTATTGTACTGGCGAGAAGGTAACAGGTCAGATATCCGTTATACCCAGCGCCTGTAAGGTGATCGGGCCAACAATACCATCCACTTCCAGCGCCAGCTGCTGCTGAAATGTTTTTACCGATTTGAGTGTATTGCTGCCAAATACACCATCTTCATCTATTTTAGGTACAATGCCTTTTGCATTCAATGCCTGCTGCACTAATAAAACTGCTGTGCCACTGTCGCCCTTACGCAGGTATGAGCCGGTACTGAATTTTTTACCTGGTACTTTGGGCAGGCTGTGTTCCTCTGCTATGGCACCTGCAACTTCCGGACTAACGATGCCGGTTACCTGTAATTTATTTTTTTGCTGAAATTCTTTTACTGCAGCTTCAGTATCAGTACCAAAAATACCATTCACCCGGATGTTGTAATTGAGATCAAATAACATTTTCTGCAAGCTGGCCACATCACTGCCGGAATCGCCCTTTTGTAATAGATCATCCGTAAAAGGTACCGCAACGCCACCCAACACTTTTGGTGTTACAAAAGCTTTTACCAGCGAGCGTTTTCTTTCCCGCATCATTACCTTACCACCATCGCTGTCGTTGCCTTTCTCGGTATTGCCTTCCCATGCCTGCAGTATGGTTTTTTCGGCATCCATCCATTTTACAAAAATGCCGGTATGGTCACAAACACCATCGCCGCCCCAGTCGTACAAAACAATATCGCCGGGTTGCGGATCTTTTACAAAGCAGCCATTGCGCTTCCAGAAATTATACCCCGACTGGCAGGATTGATAACCATTGGCAGTGTCCACACGTTCCAGGTGATGACCGGCCTGGTCGTACACCCAGCTTACAAAAATGGCGCACCACTTTACACCATCCAGCCCATACCACTTGCCGTATTTTGTTTTATTGGAATTAGGCGGAGATTCCACCACGCCGTTTTGCGAAGCGGCTGTATCGATGATTGACTGGCGTGACATAACTTTTTATTGTATAGGTTTAAAAGTTAAAGACTGCTTGCCTATGAATCTTTCTTGAATAAATTACCCAATGCTGTAAAATTTGCTTTTATGTTGAGAAAGCCAAATACATTGCCCGTTTTGGGATCGTATTTTACTTCGAGTGGTATCCAGATATCGTTGATGACCCGGATACGCATGACGGTATTGAGTGTAAGGCTGTCCCTTCTTTCTTTTGCGTAAAGGCTGCTGAAATTATGATAGTAACTGCCACTGAGCTTTAATTCAAAGTAAGAGCGATCGCTGTTTTTATCCCTGATGACCCAGTTAACACCCGGTTCAAAACTAAAGAGTACCCTTTTTAAATTTTTTGCAGAACGGAGGGTATCTGTTAAAAAATTGCAGGCGGCTTTTAAATTCAGTTCTACATTATTGGCACCGGGTCTGGGCTCAAATATCCCTTTGGATAGCTCGCTGTTGATGACAACATTGGAAAAGAAGAATTGCTTTTGATAAGTGGTATCGTTGATACTGACCGTCCACAACAAACATTTTTTGATCGCATTTTTAAGACTGTCGTAAATTTTAAGATCATTACTCTTGAGGCTGGTGGCCGGATTTTCTGTGAGTAGTTTTTGTATTTGTACCAGTTTATTTTTTGCAGCAAGGCTTAACACCATTTGCTGAAAATTCTTGCCCAGGTCTTTAAAGGCAATTTTCTGGTTAAAGAAAATAGATACGGTATCCCTGAAATTAGATAGTTGATCAAAGTCTGCATCTGTTTGCGCACTGGCTTTGAATATCTTTTGTGCAGAATCCATCAATGCCTTGTTCAGTATTTCCCTTTCATCGGCAAAGCCGGCAATCTGTAATCTTGTAAAAAGCAGGTTGGAAGTTGTCGGATCCCTTTCGTCAATGATGGAATATTTAATACTGGAAGAAAAACCATTGAAACGATAAGAAGTATCCAGCTTTAAACCAAAACCAAAATTGAGTTTTCTCCAGGGTCTGTATTTAGTATAGTATTTATCAAGATTTAAATTGGGATTGCTCTTCAACATTACTGCAAACGGGTTGGAATTAAAATTCAGTTCTTTCTTTTGACCGATCAGGTTATCAAAAGCCAGCTGGAAAAAACTGGTCAACACATCTTTGGTGTTACCGCTTACTAAAGAGTCTGCAGTAAATATCGTAGCTGCCGGAGCTTTGGTCTGCGCAATGCTACTGAGCATAGCCATGCTTAATAACAGGGTAAAGCATATCTTTTGTAGTTTGTATTTCATGGTACTGTTTTTAATTACCTGATCAAAAAATTATCATCAAAATTTCCCGGTGTAAAATTCATTTGAGCGGGATTGGCGTTGATATCAATTGTGATAGTGGTGCTGCCAAGGCTGGTGCCGTCAATGCTGATACTATCTCCACGACTAAGACCGGTGAAAGTGATCGTATCACTTTGCGTGATCGTTTTTGATTGATTGCCAAAACTGGCAGTAAGCTTGCTTTTACCAATAGCAACAGAAGTAAATGAAACGGTTAAGTTGGCGGTCTTTGTAGCAGCCACGGGGGCTACTGCAGCCACTGCAGCATTCCCTGTTAAGGCCTTGGGTGGAGGCGCAGCTACAGGCGCAGGAGCCTGCTTCTTCTTTTTTCCAATGGCTTTGATTTGTTTGGCCATCGTAGCATGTATTGCATCCTGTAAAGTTTTGCGTTGGTCATCGGTGAGATTAAAATTGCCCAGGTTAATAACCAGCTGGTTGTCTTTTACTGCCATAAAATATTTTTATTGCCTACTCTTGATTCCGTTTTCGGCTGACCGGGTTTGTTGAAATAATGAATTGCAATAATTATTGCGGGAGTTTTGCCAGTTGCAGATAATTGGGTGTAGATCTTTCAACGGAGTGGAATGTAAAACAAGTTGTTGACAGCAGCCATAAGCATCATTTGGTGCTTTGGTAAAATTGAGAAAAAATATGCTGAAATACAATAGTAAAATAACGGAAAAAACAACAGGGGTAAATACGGTAGTAAGCCTATGCAGGCATTATGTTGACTGTGGTTCCTTTACCCGTTGCAGAATCCAGTGACACTGTATATTTGATCTGGCTGGCCCTGTATTGCATATTCTTCAACCCGTAACCTTTTTTTACAGATCCGATATCAAAACCTTTTCCGTCGTCTTTTATAGTTACCTGTATTTTTTTGGCAGCAGGAGTTATATTTACACTTATTACAGTTGCGCCGGAATATTTGATACTGTTATTGACGGCTTCTTTGCATATTAAAAACAGGTTACGCTTTTCTTCCTTGGTAAGTTGCCGGTTACTAACTTCACTATCTGCTTTTATGATCGCTTCTATATTGCTGGCCGCTGCAACAGGTATTGCAAATTGTTTCAACCTTGTAACCAGCTCGTCTACTGTATCCAAAGAATCGTCCAGCACCCATATCATATCCCGCAGGCTCATCGTTGCTTCCGTTAAATTATCTTTTACCTGCTGCAGGCTTTCTTCCTGCTTTACACCACTGATGGCAAGATTGGTAAATACCTTTACACTGTTGAGCGTGCTGCCGAGGTCATCATGCAGATCCGTAGCAATGTTCTTTCTTATCTGGTGTTGTTTTTTTATCTGCGCAATGCGGTAACGATACAATGCGTACAGGATGGCAGCAATGGACAATGCTACTAACAGGTAAAACCACCAGGTTTGGTACCATTTGGGAAGGAAGATCAAAATGAGTTCTTTTGGTTCGCTCCATACGCCATCTTCGTTGGCGGCTTTTACCTGGAGGTGGTAAGTGCCGGGGGAGAGGCCGATAAGAGTAATGAAGTTTTGAGTGGAGAGGTTAATCCAGTCATAGGATCGTTCAAGTATCCGGTATGAATATGTTGTACGATTAGGGTTGTTATAATTAAGGGCTGAAAATGATACGGTAGTTTGTAGAATGTAATTTGCAATAGCAAATGATTTAAAATTCAGATTGGCTGTATCCATTTTGCCGCTGGAAGTCTCTAAGGATATTTTATCGAGATATAAAATAGGCATCTGTTTATTGATAGAAAATAAACCAGGGTTAATAATAGTAAATCCCTTTAACCCCCCTGCATATATCAGGCTGTCTTTTATTACTGCAGCTACCTCTTCAAAAGCGTTAGAATGTAGCCCATCGGTTTCGTAATAATTTTTAAAACTATGAGTTGTAAGATCAAAAACAGAGAGGCCATTATTAGTCGTTATTATTAAATTGTTACTAAAATGAAATACCTGATAAACGCCATCATCACTAAGTCCACTCTTTGTACTGAAAACTTGTTTAATATTTAGTGATGAATCCAATTGTATTATACCATTGCTATAGGAAGCGATCCAATAATACCCATTGGCTTCGCATATATCAAAGAAAAATGTATAAGCTGTTTTATCAAGATCATTTTTTAGTGTAATAAATTTCGTTTTAGTGAAATTGCTATTTATAATTGTTATTACTTTGTCAGACAGAATCCATAAGTTCCTTCTCTCATCCAAGTAAATATTATTTACAATATTTGATGCAAGTTTAATACTGCTTGTATCTTTATTGATTGAAGAGACTTTATGCGTTTTATAATTCCATAATAATATCCCAACCTCATTCTCAGAACCGAGAATTACGAGTGAATCTCCAAGGAAAATATGACTATTGGTCGGATTTCTACCTAAAGAGATAAATTCAGGGTAAAACTTCGAAATGGAATTTATTTTCCCGCCATCATATACAAACATGCCATCAGACCTTGATACATTTATCCTGCTGAATGGATCTTTATAAACATGATGATAAGTATTAACCTGATCTTTAATAGTAGTTTTTTTATTTGACCCTTCGACTTCTCCCAAACCGTTTAGTAAGCCAATTAAAATCTTGTCGTTTTCGACAGGCAAAATGCTTCTGACATGCTCAAGCTTATTGTAACTTGATTCATCAAAATAATAAGAAGTAAATAACGAAGGCCCGTCTTTAAAAAAACTGACTCCCTGCTCGGAACCTAGCCATACAATATTGTCGGTATAGTCTGTATATATATAATGAACGGAACTCAACCAATTTCCCTCTGAACCGCTTGTAGTTTCCTTTATAGTAGTGTATTTTGAAAGAATTGTTATCAAAAGCATACAGGTTACTTTGCGCAGACACAAGGACTACTTTATTTTTTGTTCTGCCTATTGCCTCTACTGACTCTGTATTTATTTTGTCAAAACCATCGCAAGGGTTGTTAATGACTGTGCAATTATAATTTTCGTCGAATTTTATTTTACGCAAACCTTGGCTTGTTGCCAATAATATCTCATTAGGGGAGTTAAATAGAAAGTCGTTGAACCTGAAATTTCCGGTTTTTAAAATGTCATTTAAATCTGTAAGGGTAATTTCCTTAATTATTTTTTTAGAATCAGCTTTATATACAACGATTCCGTAACCACAATAAAAAACCCAAATATTATTGTGACTGTCTTCAAACATTTTACCTACTTCAAAGGAAGTTGAATTTTTGGTATTATTTACGGGAGGCTTAATATCTTCTTCAAACTTTCCAGTAGAAATATCATAGATTTTAACACCGGTAAAAGTGCCTATCCATATTTTTTGCTTTTGCAAGAGCATTGTAAGGCTCCAGCCTTCCGGGTCATTGTACGGAATAACAATGTTGTCAATAACATTTCCGGTGAGTAAACTTATGCTATTAATATTGCCTTGGGTAGGGATTATCCAGAGTTTTTCATGAACTGAATCTTCGATGATCTCTCTTATATCAGCTCCGTTTATTTGGTGCTTTGCTTCTGAATTGTGAGTATATTTTATGAAACTGTTGCCATCAAATTTATTAATGCCATCTTGGGTTGCCACCCATAAAAAACCTCTATGATCTTTGAAAATTTTTTTTATATTGTAACTACTCAAGCCCTGCTGCTGTGCGTATTTGGTAAATGATTTAAACTCTGATTTTTGACCATAAGCATTTGTAGTTAAAACCAAACCAACAAAAATATGGAAAATGTACCTGTACAAATTAATGGAAAATGGGTGATTGTTTATCTAATATACGCTGATTTTGTTAATGAAGAAACCCAACAATCAAAATCTGTAATTAATGTCGAACTTCTTCAAACATTGGATAGTCTGTGCGAAGATATCCTTAAAAGCAAGTTATTCGAAAACCGTATTTCCGTTTACGCAATTTTCAGTACACTAAATTATAAAAAAAACAGTAAGGGAGTTAGCAGCACCTTCCTTTTTCAAATTAAGGAGGGAGTAAATAATAAAAATGTGATCCTGTGCCAGGAATTTGAGTCAGTAAAAAAAACTGAAAAAGAGATTACAATTAGTAAAGTTGAAGATCTTGGTAAAATATTTAAAGAAATTAACGAAAGGGAAAAAAATACAGAGTATAAGATATTGCTAAATACTTTTGATCATGGATCTGTGTTTGGTATATTTAAGAACAACCAAACAAAAATTGAAAAAATGATTGAATGGAGTACGGTTGTAAATGAAAGCTACTGTTTCTATCTTAAGGAATTTGCAAAGGCGGTTCAAGCGGTGATTAAGAATAATGCCAAAGAAGGGACGATGGAATTTTCAGATATAAGAGAACTGGTGAATAGTAAAAAGGAATTCAGGTTGCAGGGAAATAAATTATATGAATTTCCTGTTGAGGACAAAAAAAGTGGGATAAATATAACAAAGCTTCTAATGCAAATGTCATTAGAAAATGGCGTTGAGTATAAAGTAGAACTACTCTCAAACAAGGAATTAGCCGAATCGATTAAAATGGGATTCGAGACAAAAAAAATTGATGTAGTCGTAATGATGAATTGCTGGATGATGAATATTGATACAATGTGTTGGTTGAAGGATTCCGTAGATATTTTAATCGCACCTCAAACCGGCATAGAATTCCCTGCATATAATTATAAATCAATAATGGAATGCTTCTATGATAGTGCTAAAAAAGGGGAAGTTTTATTACCTGAATCACTCACGGACAGTATTATTGATACCATAAAAGATGAGACGGGCAAAAGAGCTGCTACGAGAGAAGCTATTGGAAGATGGGCGATTTTTGCGGTAAAATTAAGTAGTGAAGATAAATTATCACGGTCGACTTTGATTGATCTGCTTGTTGAAAAAATAAATGAGTTTGCAGGTTATCTTTTGACAGTAATTACAACTACTGAAAAAGATGCTCTTAAAAGAAAGAACCTGATTGAGTTTTGTACACGCTTGGCTTATAACTTTGATGTTGAAGCAGGATATCAGCAATATGATCTATTGCATGTACTTTCTAATATTGGAAAATTTCATGACGGACTTTTATTCGATAGATTAAAGATGTCTGAATTTGAAAGAGACTTATCAAATTATATTCAAGCTATCACCCTTAGAAGTCATAAGGGTGATAGATGGAATAATAATCAAATTTATAATAACTGCAACGTTACACCTACAGCACTTAGTATTTATTGGCCTGTTTCTGCTTTTCGCAAGTCTGATATTTTTTCTGATATTATTCTACAGGAAATTGACCAATCTTCTAGTGCAGGATTTTTCAATGCTTGCAAAAACTGGCTTTTGCTAATGGATGAAGTGGTTAGATGAAATCAAACACCACTTCTTACTTTAATCCCTGAACTTTTTATATCTCTTGTTTGAAAATTGAGATAAACTACGTCAATTGCTCCATGCGTAACTACCTGGAAATTTAAATCTATAGGAGTATTTGGGTCGATTAAATTTGCTGTTCCTGTATTGGGAAAGGCGCCGTAAATTTTTGTTGTGTCAGCATTGTGTGGATTAATTGGACTTCCTGAAGTGTTATTATCATCTTTGGAAAAAGACGCATCCAATTCTAGGTCAAAATCAACATCAGTAATAGTAAATGCAACGGTATAAGTATTACCGCTTTTATGTGTAATAGTTGCAGAACACTTTCCGGAACAACTTTTCGGATTGCTGGTAATAAGCGCTAGGTTATTTGCAGGAATTTGATTTCCCATAAATTTAAAATTTTATCAGGTTAAAAAATATTTGCTTCAGTAATTATAAAACATGTATTCCATAAATCCAAGCCTTTCCTCACAAAACCAAAACTAATGGACACTGCAAAATACCGCTCCCGTCTTTTCACCTTATTTTTTCCGGTAAATTCACTATTTTCATCCAGAATTCTTAAACCTTAACCATGCCTTCCATTGTACTCGTAGATGATCACTCCCTCCTCCGCATGGGGCTTGCCCAGTTGCTGGAAAGCATTGGCTATACGGTAGTTTTTGAAGCAGATGATGGCCAGGAATTCATTGAAAAATTAAATGGGGCGACTTTACCCGATGTGGTATTGATGGATATAAATATGCCGGTAATGGACGGGTTCCAGGCTACACAATGGCTTAAAACAAATCACCCGGATATCAAAGTGCTTGCACTGAGTATGTACGACAATGAGAATTCTATTATACGCATGCTGAAATGCGGCGCCAAAGGCTATATTTTAAAAGACAGTGAACCGGCGGAGCTGAAAGCAGCTATTGATGCATTAATGGCAAAGGGTTATTATTACAGCGACCTGGTAAGCGGTAAGCTCATCCACGCCATTAACAAAATTGATGATGAAGGAAGCGACGTCAATATCATCAGCAACCTGAATGAACGGGAAACCGACTTTTTAAAATACGCCTGCACCGAACTGACCTATAAAGAAATTGCCGATAAAATGTTTGTAAGCCCCCGCACCATTGATGGCTACAGGGATGCGCTGTTTGAAAAACTACAATTAAAAACAAGGGTGGGTTTAGTAATGTATGCTATTAAAAATGGTATCGTTACTTTGTAAAAGGGTTTAAAATTTATACGCCCAGGTCATATAATCTATTGCCGGTAAAGTATTGCCACCAAAATCGAATAAGCACATATTTTCCCAACTGCTGCCGGTACCCCAAAGATATTTTTAATGAAGAGGTGATCCATGCAGGCTCCCAATACATCACACCACTGCCACCACCATTGATCACTGCCTGTGTAAGCTCTTTCATATAAGCCAATTGACCTTCCTGCGTAATAGGATAACCTGCCACCATAGAACTGGCATCGATCAAATTATTATAACTGTCTGCACCTGCTGTGGTAAAAGCATAACCCGTTTCCACCAGCATTACTTTTTTTCCATAAGTGGTTTTAAGGCTTTTGATATTGGCGGTAATATCCGCCATTGCATTAATGGTGCCCCATTTGCTGTAATGCGAAAGACCAATGATATCAAAATCTGTAACACCGCCATTGGTAATAACCTTGCTGCACCAGAAAGCAGCATTTTGTAATTGCGCCACGTGTAAAATTATTTGTGGCTTTATAGTGGAGGTAGTTGAAAAATCACGTACTGCCTTGATACCACTTTTTAATAAGGTGCAAAAAGCAGTGAAGTCGCTGCCCGAAGTTTTGCCAACCGGCCACAACATACCGCTATTGGTTTCATTGCCCACCTGTATCATTTCAGGCACCAGGTTCTTTGTTTTTAAATAATTCAACACGGCCATTGTGTAGTTGTAAACAGAATCTTTTAAAACACTTAAACTCAAACCCGCCCATGCCGCCGGTATAGATTGATGATCCGGGTCGGCCCAGGTATCAGAATAATGTATATCCAGGTTCACTGCCATGCCTGCAGCTTTTGCCCGTTGAATTGTTTTTTCTACATCATACAGGTCGCTGTACATTTTACCGCCGTTCAATGCTTTCATCCAATCAGGATTATGCCATAAGCGAACCCTTACCGTGTTATTGCCATGATTTTTAAAGATCACGAACGGATCTTTAACCACACCGGAATCTTTGTAAACACCACCATAATCCTGCACTTCATTCACATACGAAAGGTCGGAGCCCATTACGAAAGTATTGTAATTATAAAATACTTTGGCAGGCGGCGCAGGGTTAGCAGCAGGGTTATTTTTTTTACTGCACGAACAACAAAAACCACCTATCAGCAGGCAGGAAAGAAGCAATCCTTTAAACATAAAATGTTATTTAAATTACGGATGTTGAATTTACAACTGTTTGCAATAATTCTTTTAATAAAAAGGGCCGGTATTGCGCCGGCCCTTATGATAATTTATATAACCATCCATTAATTGATCTTCATGGTTTGGTTATTTTCATTCAATGTAATGGTATAAGTACCAGCTGTGGCAGGCGTTTTAAAATTGTCGCCGCCTTCCCATTTGATCTTTTTATCTACACCGGTAGCCTGGCTTTGACCGCTGTTATCTTCATAATCAAAAGCACCCCATGCATTGCCTGCTAAGAATTTAATATCCTTACCGGCTTTTAAAGTAATGGTGATGGTCCAGATGCCATTACCGGTATAGGTCATTTGAGGAGATGTAGGAGGATCCCAATCGTTCACACCAGCCTGGTTGATACCATCACCTACCACCCTCATTTCAGTAGCAGGGCTGATGAAGTATTTGATATTGTTCACATCACGGCCATCCCAGATCACCCTTTTGCGGGAAGTGGCATCCGTGATATTCGGGAAGTTGGCACCGTTCACTTCCATCGTGCTGCCATCGCCGCCGGTTGATCCATAGCTTCTTGTTTCATCCACTGCATTGCTGCCGTTATTCCAGCTATCGTTATCGATCAGTTTCCAGGCATCGTTTGCAACAAAACTGTTGATGCCTACAAAAAGATTGGTGGCAGGAGCGCCCATTGCATAAGTAGGGAATACGCCCGGCGGATTCCAGCCTGCACCGGTAGCGCCACCTACAAAGCCCATTCTTCCTGCACGGATATCATATTTTAAAGTAGTGCGGTTAACAGATATCCTGTACACACCCGCAGTGGTAACTTTTAAATTATTCGGGCTGTTCTGTACCAGGTTACCCCCGGTACCACCATAGTTAACATCCCAGGTGCGGCCGGTGGTAACTTTAAATTCGGTATTGGCAGGTAAATAAATGTAGATATAATACATATCGTTGAAAACGCTGGAACGCAGGTCACGGATCAGTTCCGGAGCGCTGCCCGGATCCCAGTCGCTGCCATTGCCTGTAGCGGCCTGGTAGCTGCCCGGCAGGTACATTCTTAAAATAGGCACATAGCTTTGAATGGTAACTGTAACCACGTTGGAGTAAGCAATTGCACCCAATGGTGTTACTGCTTTAACGCGGTATTCCACTTTACCGGTATTACCCCCGGGGATACCCGAAGTTAATGCAGTGGTGTTCATTTCGCCCTGTGTAAGGCCCTTGGTTAAAATAGATTTGCCTACCGCAATTTCCAATGGCGCCACAAAATTCTTACCGGCCGAATCGTATTGCAAAGAGTAAGTAACTGAATCTGCAAAACCTTTAAAAGAAGCGGTCCAGCTGAAAGTATTGGATGGCTGTGATGCATTGGCCAGCGTAACCGTAACAGCACTATTGGCAGTTACCAGTACAGAAGGATCAGCAAAAGGCGTTACCGTTAATTTCAGTACATTGGAAATGTATCTTTCATTGTTATTGTTGTAAGAAGACATTAAACGTACATCGATGGTTTGCGCCACATTCAGTTTAAAGCCCAGTGTCAGTAGATAGGCATTCAGCTCACGACCGGTTAAAGAAGTGCTTAAATTACCTATCACGATCCTGGTACCTTCTTTTGCAAAATTCCTCCCGGTAGTATCTATCTCCAGTATGTATTTGGTGGTAGCTGAATCGTTGGAGTAGTGAGGATTGGTCCAGGAAAAATTCACCACTGCTTTATTGCTGTCTGCAAGCAGGGGAGCCACCGTGGTGGTAGAACTGCTCAGTACAGGAGAAACGCCCAGTTGATAAACAGGCAAAGGATCCATCTTGTCTAATTTATCGCAGCCGCTGATCACTAAGATCATTCCCATCAGTACCGGCAAAAGTTTTAAAATATATTTCATATAGACTTATTTGTTTTGATAAAAGTATTGGTGCTGTATTTATATTTTGGTTACAGTGAATTTGCCTGTTTTAAAATTCAGAACAATCTTATAATTGCCCGAAGCGCTTGGGCCAGGGAAATTATCTCCATAGTTGTAACCAAAAGGCCCGCCGTCTGATGTAACATCAGCCTTTTTAACCGCATATTTGTTGGCCCAAGAACCATTATCAGGGATCACTAAATATTCTTTACCACCGATCAAAGGAATGGTTATTTCAAAAGTGGTGGAACTTGTTTTAGTGAACTGCTGTGATACTGTACCAACCGGCAAATTTGGCGGAGCCGGTACAGGATTGTCCCATCCATGTGCATCACCACCTGGTGTGGCGCTGCCGATCAGGTACAGGTTACCAACACCAGTAACAGGCAATGGTACGGCAACATCAAGATAAGGCGTAACTACGATCTTCACTACATTGGAATAAAGCGGAACTGCACCATTGCCCAGTGTAGACCTGATCCTGAATTCAAAATTATGCGGCATATTTTCTGCCCAGCTGGCAAACAGGTTATTGTAATCACCTACTGTAAGTGTAACAGACAGGTCTTTAGAGATCACCATCTCTTTTAAATTGGCGCTTTTAAAATTGGCGCCGGTGGTGTCTACCTGTAACGTGTACACTACATCCTGCGAGCTGATACCGGTAGTGAACTGGTAATTAGGATTGGTCCAGGTAAATGTAATGGCCGTTTTTAATTTATCGGCAATATTAAGCACCGTGGCGCTGGTAGAAGAAGCGGTCAGTACCGGCGCTGTACCACCTAAGTACTGCACTTCGGCAATTTGCTTTTTGCAGGCAGAGAATAAGATCACCGCTACTAAAACAACGCTTATATTTTTTATCATTTTTTTCATTTCAAACAATTTTAAATAGTATGATTAATAGCCTGTAGTTTGTACCAGGGATGGGTTTGCAGAAAGATCATCTGAAGGCAGCGGGTACAGGTTATACTTGCTGTCCACAGCAGTACCGGATGCCACACCACCTTTCCATGCCCACAGGTAAGCGCCGGTAGTGAACTGACCAAAACGGATCAGGTCGGTACGGCGATGGCCTTCCCACATCAACTCACGGCCTCTTTCAGCAATGATATAAGGCAGCGTAAGTGTTGGATAATTCGCTGCATTGGCATCAGATGGCCTTGCCCTTACTGCGAGTTGTTTTAAGTAACCTAAAGCAGTTGCGTTTGAACCACCGGTTCCACCTCTTAATACGGCTTCAGCATAGATCAAATAAATTTCAGCCAAACGGAACAAAGGCATATCGATGCTGGAGAATGTTTTACCATTATCAATATTAGGAGCGATAACACCCGCCCTTGTTTTATTCCTGAACTTGGTAGAAGAATAACCATCAGTAGCAACATCCAGCAACTGCGTCATGATCTTGCTTTGTCCGCTGGTCCAGAACTGGCCACGGATATCTGCAGGATCGAACATATCCACAAACTGCTGTGTGATCCTGATACAACCCCAGGTACCGCTGCACCCGGTAGTGTCGCCGGTAACGCCTGCAGGGCCATGGATCAAAAACGTAGTGCCACCATAAGTTTGCGTAGCAATACCATCATAAGGAGCTGTCCAGATAAATTCATCTGTATTTAAATGATTATCTGCCAGCATCAGTTCTTTATACACAGGGTGCAGCGTGTAGCCGGCACCGATAACTTTGTTACAATAAGTAAGCGCATCCGTATACCTTGCAGCGCCGGTATATACTTCGGCATTCAGGTAAAGGCGGGCCAGTAACGACCATGCAGCAGCCTGGTCAACCCTGCCATATTCATTGGCTTTAGGTGCAGGCAAAGTGTTGGCAAGATCTTTCAGTTCGCTTTCGATATAATTGAACAGCGCCGGACGGCCCACCTGTTTTGGAAAAGTTTTAGAACCAATAGGAACAGAATCTGTAACCAATGGAGGATTACCAAACAGATCCATTAATAACCAGTAATGATACGCTCTTAAAAAACGGGCTTCATCTTTATACACTTTAATATCAGCCGCATCTTTACCACTGATACCACGTTCTGCAACTTTTGAATCAGCAGACTCCGTGATAAAATTATTTGCCAGCGTGATAGCATAGTAAGACCTGTAATAACTACATTTTACAGAAAAGTTCACCGAGGTCCAGTTCATCTGGTGAATACCGATCGGGTCGGTATTACCATGATAGGTCCAGCCGGCTTCATCCGTACTCAGGCATTCCAGGTACCAGAGGTTACGGAAAAAATCGGAGTTACCGGCATCGCTGATGATCTCCGCAGGAAGATCGCCGCTGCCGGCGCCCTGGCTGCCCGTAGTAAGCATTACGCCATATACTTTGGCCAAAGCCTGTTTGTAACCTAATGGGGTTGCAAAAACTTTATCGTTCGTAAGATCGTTGGTAGGCGAAAGATTTAGTTTATCCTTACAGCCGGCCAGTACTGTAAAAGCCAGTACCGGAACGATCAATAGTGATTTAAAAGAATTATATTTCATACAATTATTTTTCAGTTTTATTAATTAAAAATCAAGGTTGGCGCCAATAGAAATGATCCTTGGACGTGGGTAAAGATTCTTATCAATACCGCCGTTCACTTCCGGATCCAGTCCTTTGTACTTAGTGATCACAAAAACATTCTGCGCAGTAGCGCTCAGCCTTAATGAATACCTGCTTTTTGCCAGCATACCAAAGTTGTAACCAAATGCAAGGTTGTCCATCCTTAAAAAGGAAGCATTTTCCAGGTAATAATCACTGAAACCCTGTATGTCGGTTTTACCGGTAAACTGTGTTTCCAGGTAATTTACAGAACCGTTGTGGATGGTATAAGCATCCAGTATCTGGGTGGATTTACCCAGGTTGCTGTAAATATTGTTGTATACATAATTGTTGAAGCTGGACCTTAACACAAATGAAGCAGTCCATTTTTTATAAGAGAAATTAGAACTGAAACCAAAGTACAGGTTAGCATCCGGTGCCTTGCCCAGGTATTTATCTTTTTCATTGATGATACCATCACGGTTCACATCTTCAAACAAACCTTCAATTGGTTTGCCATTGATATCATACACCTGGTGGTATAATTCAAAAGTGTTTTTTGCATAACCTACCTGGCTATATTGTATAGGACCGTTAACACCATCAGCACCACCGCCCGGAGCACCTACATAATTCGCATCTTTTGGCACAATGGTTAAATTAGTAATGGTGTTTTTATTATAAGTGGCGTTAAAGTTGGCATCCCAGGTAAATGTTTTGTTTCTTACAGCCGCAACATTGATGTTGAATTCCACCCCTTTGTTATCCATATTACCAACGTTAGCGAGTATATACGCAGAGAAGTTGGTACCAGCAGGTTGCGAAACTTTATTCAGCAGATCCTTGGTCCTCTTCAGGTAAAAATCAACACTACCGGTGATCTTGTTATTCAGGAAACCATAATCCAGTCCAACGTTGTAACCGGTGGTTTCTTCCCATTTACGGTTAGGATAAAACCCTGCCGGTGCATAAGTGTAATAATAGCTGTTACCAAACTGCGTGAGTGAATTAGAGCCACTTAAGCTGTAATAAGCCAGGTAGCTGTAATTGTCAATACCATCCTGCTGGCCGGTAACGCCATAGCCTAAACGCAGTCTCATTTCAGAGATCGTTTTGCTGTTGGTTAAAAAAGCTTCGTTCTTCAATTTCCATGATAAGGCAACAGAAGGGAAGTTGGCATATTTATAAGACGGGCCAAAGCGGGAAGAACCATCACGCCTGAAAGTGGCCGTTAAATAGTATTTGTCGCTTAAAGAATAGTTCAGCCTTCCAAAAACGCCGATCAAAGTATTTTCTGGTTTGTTGAAAGGGAAAGTAGGGTTGGTGGTACCTGCAATAGTATCGCCCTTTGCATTGTAGCCACGATAGTTGTAATAAGTAGCCAGGTAATTGTTATAGGTATAACCGGCTGTAACATCTATCCTGCTATGGATAGAAGGAAACTCCCTTACATAATTAAGATAGAAATCAACCACGGTATTTTGTTTGGTGGATTTGCTGGAACTTTTAGAACCACCGATACCTGGTTTACCGATCACATAAGCCTGTGCTGCACTATCATTCACAAAATAAGTACCGGTGCTTTTGCTTACATCATAAGCAAGGTTAAGGTTTGCACGCAATCCTTTTACATAAGGAATGCTGTAATCAAATTGTATATTACCAATACTTCTTTTAGGAGATTGCTCGTCAAAAGTTTCTTTTAACATACCCACCGGGTTATTCGGACGGTTCAATATCAGGTCGCCGTTCGATTCCAGCCATTCGTAGTAACCATTGTAACGGGGGCTGTTGGAGCGGATATTTTGTGTTGGATCAAAACTAACCGCACCACCAATAGCGCCCTGGTTAGCAAACCTTGTTTTTTCAAGCGCTCCTTTCAGGTTGATATCCACCTTTAAGGTATTATGAAAGAAAGTAGGATTCAATACCAGTGCAAGTGATGTTTTTTGTAAATGATCTGTCTGTAAAATACCATTCAGGTAAGAGTAACCCAGCGATACACGGTAAGGCAGTTTTTTGATACCACCGCTGAAGCTGAGATTATTATCAGTTGATACTGCTGTATGATAGATCGCATCCTGCCAGTCGGTGTTTGCGGTACCAACCTGGCTTTTTTGCTTGGCATTGCCGAGCTGTGCAACAATGGCCCTTACCTGGTCGCCATTCAGTACATCCACTTCACCGGTTCTGCTGGCAAAAGAAGTAACAGTGCTTAAGTTCATTTTTAAACCACCGGATTTTCCTTTTTTAGTGGTGATGATGATTACACCGTTGGCAGCCCTTGTACCGTAGATAGCTGCAGCGGATGCATCTTTCAACACGGTAAAAGTTTCAATATCGTTCGGATTGATAAAACTTAAAGGGTTGCTGGCGCCATTGATACCATCGTTATCCAGCGGCACACCATCGATCACGATCAGAGGATTGTTACTGGCATTCAAGGAAGAACCGCCACGTATACGGATGGTACTTCCAGAACCAGGCTGGCCACCATTGGAAACAATAGAAACACCCGGTACCTTACCTGCCAGCATTTGCTCAGGTGTGGTGATACTTCCTTTTTGAAAATCTTTTGCACCTACCACATTCACTACACCGGTAAGATCTTTTTTACGGGTGGTACCATATCCCACCACAACAATTTCGTTCAACTGCTGGTTGGTCTGCACCAGGGAAATAGCAATGGATGACCTGCTGTTAACAGGCATCTCTATTCTTGCAAAGCCTACAGAAGAAAAGATCAATGTGGCATTGGCAGGTGCATTAATAGAAAAACTGCCATCGGCACCAGTTCTTGTGGCGGTTGCAGTTCCTTTAACAGTTACGGTTACACCGGGTAATGGCGAACCGTCTTTGCTGTCCGTTACTTTACCAGTAACGGCGGTTTGTGCCCACGCTGCCACTGACAGAATCAGTAATGCAAACGTTTGCAAAAAAACACGGAAAAATAGTTGGATGTTTTTTTTCATACACGCAAACTTTATCGTTTTTAAAATTTAAGAAGCAATTGCAGATGTGTAAAAAGTACACAAACAAGTATGTGTAAATTTTACGCAAAGTAAGGCTTTATTTTAGATAACAAACATTTTGTTAAATATTTTTTTGAGCCGTTTTTTGCCGGGTAAAACTTACAGGGAAAGTATAAAAGGCAGTACTAAAAAGCAAAACGCTGCATCAATGCAACAGGAGTTTAGTTAACAGGCATTAGTATTTTAATATTGATAATCAATAGATTGAGTGTAAATAACTGTCTTTTGTAAAAAAATGCCCGGCTGGTAAACGGCCGGGCTATAATAAAATCATTTTTACAACAAAGGGTTAAACAGCAGTACTAAAAATCGATCCCCACCCATTTTTTCTTTTTCTTTTCATACTTCTCATAATTGAACTTATAGAGCTTGCCGGGGCGGTGCGGTACGTCCTGTTCCATTTCGTCAATATCAATTAAAAAATCCATGGAGAAGAATTTTTTGCGGAAGTTCCTGCGGTCCATCTTGGTATCCAGTATGGCTTCGTATAAATTCTGCAGATCACGTAATGAGAATTTTTTAGGCAGCAGGTTAAAGCCCAGCGGATGCTCCTGTATCCTTTTTTGCAAGCGCCTGTAGCAGGTGTCAAATATCTGCTGGTGATCAAAAGCCAGGTCGGTAACATTTTTTATATCATGCCAGTGCAGCTCGTTGTCCAGTATGTTCAGCTTATGATGCTGCACATTAATAAGCGAACAGTAAGTAACCGTTACCACCCTGCCGGCCGGGTGACGGTTAACAGCGCCAAATGTATGCACCTGCTCCAGGTATACATCACTCAGGCCCGTACGTTGTTTTAAAATACGGTAAGCGGCAGCGTCCAGGTCTTCGGTAGGTAATACCAGGTCGCCCAGCAGCGACCATTTGCCCAGGTATTTTTTCAGATCGCTTCGTATCAATAATACTTTCAGTTTATTTTCATCAAATCCAAAGATCACGCAATCAACAGAGAGGGCAATCTTGTTGCTGCTCTCCACTTCGGTTTTAATGCCTAAAAGGGTTTTAATATTTTTTACCTTATCGGTATTGAGTTCGGTTGACATAAGTTAATAAGGTTTAAAAGTAAATCAATTTTATTGCTTTAAGAACTGGGTATAAAAGGTCTTGCCGTTTTGCTCGATCCTTAAAAAGTATACGCCGGTTATCAAAGCCTTGAACTGGTAGGTAACTGGTATCATATATTGCCCCCTTGCCAATGGCGCATTGCACAGGGTTTGCAAAGACTGGCCCAGCACGGTCATCAATGTAATGACGGTATTACCATTGCCCGGAACGATATAATCGATCACCGCATTACCAACCACAGGGTCAGGTGTTATCCTGATACCCAGTCCATCCTTCATTCGGGTAATGGTACTGTTGCGGGAAATAGTGGCAAACTGTGCAGTTGTATAAGTGCTTACAGGAGTGGCGGAGCAATTAGCACTCACCCTCCAGTCGTACGAAGTAGCAGCTGCAAGATTAGGAATGCTAACCGTGCCTGTAGTAACGGCACTGGCCACATTTATCCAGGTAGTGGAATTAGTTGGTTTATAATCTACAGAATAATAATTACCCGCTGTTGCATTCCACGTCAATACCACCGAATTAGATCCGGCAGCAGCAGCTAAACCTGTTGGTGCAGCCGGTGCCGGCGTAACCACCACGCTGATATTGGCACGGGGGCTTTCGCCACAATTATTCTTCTGGCTTACATAATAATTAAATGTGCCACCTGCTGTAGTAGAAGGCGTAGGTGCAGTGTTGCTGCCCGTACCACCACTTGCAACGGTATACCATGTTAAGTTACTGCCGGTAGCGGTAAGTACTGCTGCTGTTGAATTCTGGCAATAAGTAAGCGGACTGGTAACAGTAGGTGCTCCCAGTGTGGCGGTAACGTTAACAGTAACGGGAAGGCGTACACTCTCGCAGCCAACTGTTTGTGTTACATAATAAGTAACAGTACCCGCAGTAGCCGTAGAAGGTGTAGGCGCTGTACTGCTGCCGGTACCGCCGGTAGCAGCGGTATACCATAGCAGTGCCGTGCCGGTTGCTGTTAACGGCGTTGCAGTTGCATTCTGACAATAATTTATAGGGCTGGTGGCTGTGGGCGCCAGTGTGGCGCAAGCCGGTACGCTTACATAAATATGATATTCGCCGGGCTGCAGCGTAATGCTTTGCGCAGCAGCAGCCAGGTTAAAATTGCTGCCGGTAGCGCCATTTAATGCGGTACCGGTTCCATTGCTGATATAATTGGTCCAGTCGCCGGTAGATTGAAAAGTTACCGATTTGGTTTGTGACACCACATCGAGGTTTACCACCACCGTTACTTTTTTACCACCGATATTCGGGTCGGCTATCTGGAATACTTTTACCAAACCACTGCTGAGATCGTAGGTAAAGCTGGTATTATTGAATATACCGGTATTGGCTAAACGCAGTTGTATAATACTCTTATAAACATCGTACAGGTGTTTGCGGTTGGGATCATCCATATATTCCCAGTGCGGCGGCTTATTGGCCACATTGGAACCGCCGAAAGTAAGCGGTATATCATAACCCCTTTCTTCAAACTGCCAGATCATTTTAGGACCGGGCACGGTAAAGAATACAGCCGCAGCCGCTTCTTCCCTTGCCAGCGCAGTTGATAAAGTTTTAACATTGTAGGAGCCGGAAGAGTTGCCGTTGTTGATGTTTTTATACATGGTGCGTTCTTCATCATGACTTTCCATATAGCCCACTTCGGCAGGATTGTTATAAGCTTTTTTAGGATCACTGTACACAATCGGTGCAATATCGGCACCGGTGGTATAGCCCATGGTGCATTGGTTATACGCATAGTTGTTATTGCCCCAAAGCATAAAACCTTTGGCTGCATATTCCTGTTCTTCCTGGCAAGGTAAAGTACCCAGGAATTCGAGGATCATGTACGTATTGGGGTGGTTAAGAATGGTACCATCGTAATAACGGTTAAGGTTAGCCACCCTTGTGGCATCGTAATTTTCTACCGTGGTGGTATTGGTGGGGGTTTGTGTAAAACCTTTGGCAAGGTCAAAACGGAAACCATCCACTTTATATTCATCCAGCCAGTGATTGAGCGCACGCTGCACTAAATATTGTGTTGCTGTAGAAGTGTGATTGAAATCGTTGAACACGCTGTATGGATGCGGTGCCGTTACATTCAGCCAGGGATTGTTATTGGCAGGCTGGTTGGTACTGCTGTTCCAGTACATTTTTGCCTGTGGTGCATTATTATCACATTGATTATATACCACGTCGAGTAACACGGCAATGCCGCTCAGGTGACATTTATCAATAAATTCTTTCAGTTTATTTTTTGTACCATAATATTTATCAGGCGCAAAGTAGAAAGTAGGATTGTAACCCCAGCTTTCGTTGCCTGTAAATTCATTGATGGGCATCAGTTCAATAGCGTTGATACCTAAATTTTTAAAATACTGCAAAGAGTCTATCAGCGACTGGTAACTGTGCTGAGCGGTAAAATCTCTTATGAGTAATTCATAGATCATCAGGTTCTTTTTATCGGGCCTGCTGAAGTTGGTTACCTGCCAGTTATACGCAGGCTCCGCAGTTTGCAGTATACTAACAATGCCGGTGGTAAGCCCTGTCGGGTAGGGCTTAAGGTTAGGATAGGTAACATTGCTGATAAAAGGATCGTTATCCGGATCCAGTACTTTTTGCGCATAAGGATCGGCTACTTTAATACTGTTATCTATCAGGTATTGGTAAGCATATTCGGTACCTGGTGTAAGGCCGGTAAGTGTGATCCAGAAATAATTACCATCTGCAGTTTTATTCATCTGGTAACTGCAATTGACCGACCAGCTGGTAAAATCGCCTACCACCACCACAGAGTTTTTACCGGGTGCATACAATACCAGCGTAGCCGAAGTATTGTTGGCCGCATAATTAATACCTTCCTGCATACCTGCAGGTACGGGGGCCACTGTTGTGGAAGGTGCTATATAAAATTCAAAAGAATCTTTTTTGATACCGGAACCATTATCACCTTCCAGCACTACTTTTTGATTGCAGGCGGTAGTAATAGTGGGATTGGCAGAAATAGTGGTGGCAGCAGCTGCTGTACCAATGCTGTTGCCGTTCAATTTTAACGTTAATGCCGAGTTTGCAGATGCCACACCGGTGATATTGATATTACCACCCACCGCCACACTGATCGGTTCCACCCAGGGAATATAGCGGGGTTCAAAAGGCGGGAGATTGAGGCGCACTGCGTATTCCGAACTGCCATACACCGGCAGGTACATATCACTGTTATCAGAGTTTACCTGCTTTAAAGAACCCGAAGCATTGCGGAAGATAACGGTTACTTTAAGAATGGTTTCGCCGGCAGGTACGCCAAAAAAGCTGCGGATATTATTTATCGTGTACTGGTACTTGTTACCTCCGAGTGGTGTAGCATGCGCCGCAGGGTCGGCCGTGCCCCAGGTAAATTTTACATATTTCCAGTCAGATGGGCCGGTACTTAAGTTAGTGATCACTCCCACATGCACATACACATTACTGGAGTTGCCGCTTTCAAAATTATAGAGGCCCTGGTTGCCTTTGGAGCAATCCACCGTAATACTCAGGTTAGAATTATCTACAGGAAATTCGGGAGTCCAGCTCAACAGGCGTTGAGCATTAGCCGCAGTTGCTACACAAAACAGCACCAGCGCAAGCAGGTATTTCTTCATAAACAAGCAAATTTGAATTAATGTGTAAAACTAACACATTAATTCAAATTGCAAAATAATTCTTGCGGGCCTATTTTTTAAACACCAGTTTTCCGTTGATATAAGTTTGATTAACAACGGCTTTTAAAATATCTTTTGCTTCGCATTGCATTAGGTCGGTGTCCACTATTATAAAATCGGCGGCCTTGCCTTTTTCCAGGCTGCCTTTTTCCTTCTCTTCAAAAGCTGCTTTGGCTGCCCAGATGGTCATTCCCCGCAGGGTATTTTCCCTGCTCAGTGCATTCTCCACCTGGAAACCGCCATCGGGAAAGCCTTTACTGTCCTGCCTTGCAACGGCTGCAAAAAATGTTTTAAAAGGAGAGATATCTTCCACCGGGAAGTCGGTGCCCAATGGCATCCACCCATTCTGGCGCAGCAATTCTTCGTAAGCATAAGCATGTTTTATTCTTACAGGTCCCAGCCTTTTATCGGCCCAGTACATATCGCTGGTGGCATGGGTGGGTTGTACAGAAGGGATGATATTATAATTACCAAACAGGGTAATATCGGCAGAATCCACCACCTGCGCATGTTCAATACGCCAGCGTTTATCATTCTTTCCTTTCAGCGCTGCTGCATATATTTTCAATATTTCCCTGTTGCCGCTGTCGCCAATGGCATGGGTGCACATCTGGAATTTGGTATTGGCCAGTTTTGCTGCTACCTCTCTGAAATGTTTAGGATCGCTGAGTAAAAATCCTTTCCAGCCCGGTTTATCCGTATAGTCCTGCAGCAGGCAGGCGCCACGGCTGCCCAAAGCGCCATCGCCATACAGTTTAAAGCCGCCCACATTCAGCAGGTCGGTTTTATAAATGCCCTTTGCTATCCATTTATCGTAGTATTGAGCACTATCGGTAAGCATGGCATATATCTTCATTTTTAAATGTCCTGCTTTTTGTTCGGCATCCACCAGGTCTACCGTATGCTCGCTGATACCACAGTCATGCACACCCGTAAGTCCTAAAGCAAAACAGGTCATCTGTGCTTCGCTTAAATATTTTTTTGCCAGCGAATCGCTGATCGGGGGAATCACATTTTCCACCAGGTCCATCGCATTATCAATTAAAATACCGGTGGGCTTTCCATTCTTTAACTCCACACTGCCGCCGGTGATAGTGGTGGCAGCAGTAATAGCAGCAAGGTCCAGCGCTTTTTGATTGGCAAGCGCAGCATGGCCATCAATGCGTTTTAAAAATACCGGCCTGTCCGGGAACAATGTATCCAGTTTTTCTTTGGAAGGGAATTCCTTTATCTCCCAGTCGTTCTGGTCCCAGCCACGGCCATACAACCATTGCATGGGGGCTGTTTTACTATAGGCTGTTATTTTGGCAACGATCTCATCAAATGAACTGGTGCCTACCAGGTCGCACTTCCACAGGTCGGTGGCATAGCCGGTAAAATGACAATGAGCATCAATAAAACCCGGGAAGATCGTTTTACCCCCGGCGTTCAGTTCTTCTTCTCCTTCATATTCTTTCAGTATATCGTCATTAGTGCCAACGGCAATGATCTTACCATCCCTGATGGCCATAGCTTCGGCAACAGAAAAATCAGCATCTGCCGTATAGATCTTTGCATGATGTACTACAAGGGATATTTTTTGACGGAACTTACAGGAAAAAAAAGTGGTGGCTACCACTGCATACACGAGCAGTTTTTTCAATGGCATAAAAAGTTTTTTCAAAATTACTAAAACAGGCGGTACAACTTTATCTTTGGTGTCAACTGTTTTATCATGTATAGTACGGAACAAACCAAACGATTGCAGCAACAGACCACCGATGCGTTAAAACTCACCAATGGTTGTACTGCATCCAATGTTGATACTTTCAGGGATATCCTCCGCTTTCACGAATACCGTTATTATGTACAGAACGATCCATTGATCAGCGATGCTGAATATGATAAACTGTACAAGCAACTGGAAAAATTTGAAAATGAAAACCCGGGGTCCATCACTGCCGATTCGCCTACGCAGCGGGTGGGCGCAGGTTTGATAAAGGATTTTCCCAAAGTACAGCACCTGGTACCGATGCTGAGCCTGGAGAACAGTTATAATGCGGATGACCTGCTGGACTGGGACCGAAAGGCAAGGGAACTGAGCGGGCTGGATACGATTGAATATTGTGTAGAACCAAAATTTGATGGTGCAAGCATCTCTTTGATCTACGACAACGATCTGTTTACAAGAGGGGCTACAAGAGGCGATGGAACTGTAGGAGATGAAATTACGATCAACACCAAACAGATAAAATCAGTACCGCTGTCAGCAAAATTTTCTGAATATGGTATACAGCAGATAGAGATACGCGGCGAAGTGCTGATGAATAAAAATAATTTTAAGGCCTACAACGATAAACTGATAGAAGAAGGTATTCCGCCACTGGCCAATCCACGCAATGCCGCCGCCGGAAGCCTGCGTATAAAAGATACGGCAGAAGTGGGCAGAAGGAATTTGGAAGCTTTCCTGTATCATGTGAGTTACGTTTTAACGGGCAAGCCACAAGTAGCAAGCCACAAGGAACCTTTGACACATAGTGGCATGCTGCAAATGTTGTGGGACCTGGGTTTCCGCAGCCCGCAAAAAGAAATGAAAGTGGTAAAGGGCATCGATGGCATTATAAAATACGTGGAGGAATTTGAAACTAAAAGAGACAACCTTCCGTATGAGATCGATGGTATGGTGATAAAAGTGAACGACCTGCAATTGCAGGAGCGTTTAGGCATGACCTCTCACCATCCCCGCTGGGCCATTGCATTTAAATTTAAAGCCAGGCAGGGTACTACAAAACTGCTGGATGTGGAATACCAGGTAGGCAGAACGGGCGCTGTTACACCAGTTGCCAAACTGGAGCCGGTGCAGGTAGGCGGGGTAACCGTTAGCAGTATCTCCATTCATAATGAAGAATACATCAAAGAAAAAGACCTGATGCTGGGTGATACCGTGCTGATAGAAAGAGCAGGCGATGTGATACCGCAAATTGTAAAATCGTTTGCCGAATTGCGTAAGGGTGATGAAAAAAAGATCGTTTTCCCTACCAGTTGCCCGGTATGCGATCACCCGTTATTTAAAACAGAAGATGAAGCGGTATGGCGTTGTACCAACATTAGTTGTAAAGCACAGGTGGTGGAAAGGATCATACATTTTGTGAGCAAGGATGCCATGGATATACGAAGCTTTGGCGAAGCCAATGTGCGCAAGTTTTACGAGCTGGGTTTTTTACAGGATGTGCCCGGTGTGTACACCTTACCGTTTGATGCTATCAGGAAGATGGAAGGCTTTGGCGAAAAGTCTATCACCAACCTGCAGGCTGCCATAGAATCGAGCAAAACACAACCATTGCACCGCATTATTTATGGTCTTGGCATACGTTATGTAGGAGAAACAACGGCAAAAACCCTGGCTGCATCGGTACAGCACCTGCTTGATTTTGTAAACTACAGCGAAGAACAGTTACAGCAGCTGGAAGATGTAGGTGTAAAAGTGGCTAAAAGCATACACGCTTTTTTTGCTGATGCAGGTAATTTAAAAATGATACAAAGGCTTGAAGAGCTGGGTGTGCAGTTAAAGAACGAGCATAAAACAACGGTAACGGATGGTAACCTGGGCGGTAAAACGTTTTTATTTACGGGTACACTCAGCAAGCTTAAACGAAGTGATGCCGAAGCAATGGTGGAAACTAACGGTGGAAAAATTGTAAGTGGTGTAAGCAGTAAATTGAACTATCTTGTAGTAGGCGAAGACGCAGGAAGCAAGCTGGAAAAGGCTAAGAAGATAACCACCGTTCAAATAATAACCGAAGAAGATTTTATAAAAATGCTTTCATCTTGAAAAAAAACTATTTATATTTATAGCCAGACCTTAATTTCTTTTAAACACATTTCTTCCGGGGATAAGGCTAAAGCCCGGATACCACACTTAAAATCATATTACGATGATTAAAAAAATTCCCGGCGAAGTTTGGAAACCCATTCAATTCAGCGGCCACAAATCACTTCGTAAAAAGTATGCTGTATCATCTTTAGGCCGTGCTGCTAGCTATGGCGAAGACGTTAGTGAAGACGGTAAATTATTGACCGGCTCCATCACATCGGGCTACAGAACATTGAACCTGCACGTGAATGGTGGCAACGGAACGATCTATATTCACAGGGAAATAGCCCGCCAGTTTTGTAAGAAAGCATCGCCCAAGCACAAATATGTGATACACGTAAATCATAAAAAGAAAGACAACAGCTATAAGAATTTAAAATGGGCCACACTGGAAGAAGTGAGCAGCCATCAGCAATCCAGCCCCGAAAGAATCGCTTATAAAAAACGCCAGGCCAACCGTACGGAAGGTTTAAAATTAAATGCTTCACAGGTAAAGACCATTAAGGATATGATCAAAAACCCTAAGAGAAAAATGACCTACAAGCAGATTGCTACTAAATACAAAGTAAGTGAAATGACGCTGTACCGCATTAAAAGCGGCGAGAACTGGGGCAAAGTAAAATAGTACAAAACACTACTTATACAACTTATTAAATAGGGGAACCGGTAATTACCGGTTCCTTTTTGTTTTATGTACATTCGCTTTCTAAAAATTATTTTATGCTGCAGGCAACTACATTGAAATTTTTAAAAGACCTTAAAAAAAATAATAATCGCCCCTGGTTTGAAGGACACCGTAAACAATACGAAGCAACGAAAGAAGATTTTCTTGCAATGCTGGAAAAGCTGATCGCTGCCATGGGATCGTTTGATGCGCCCATTGCTGCGTTGAAAGCAAAGGATTGTACTTTTCGTATCAACAGGGATGTGAGGTTCAGTAAAGATAAAAGCCCTTACAAAACCAATATTGCCGGCTACTTTAACCGCAATGGTAAAAAAGCTAACGGCAGCGGGTACTACCTGCATATTGAACCGGGTGGCAGTTTTGCAGCCGGTGGTATATGGATGCCCGAACCAAAGGACCTTGCCAAAATAAGGCAGGAGATCGACTACAGTTTTGATGAATGGAAAAAGATCATGGGCAACAGCGCTTTTAAAAAAACCTTTACCGAAGGTATCAAAGGCGATGCGCTGGTAAGGCCACCCAAGGGCTACGACGACAGCAATCCTGCCATTGCATTCATTAAGCAAAAAAGTTTTATTGTAACCAGGCCCTTTACCGATGCAGAAGTGCAGAGCAAGAATTTTGTAAAAGATGTGGCTGCCACTTTTAAAACCATGAAGCCGCTGATAGATTTTTTAAATGCAGCCGTGGAATAGAGCCACAAGGGGGATAGCCGCAAGGGATAAGCATGGTTACACGAAATACCTGCTTATCCCTTGCGGCTTGTAGCTATTCCCCTCATTACTTCCTATAAACAAAATGGCCAGAGATAAAAATCTCCGGCCTTGCTTACCTCTGAAACCACAAGAAAAATAGGTAATAAAATATCTTTTATTAATAAATTTAATAGTAATTGGAATATTCAGTAAAATGTAATTGGATAATAATCCGGGCGTTGTTTGTACAATTGCCCTAAGCTTTAAATAAGATTGGAGTGGATTAAATAACCTAGCAGGATGTAAAAATAGTGTTTTTTTTGACTTTACGTAATTTATTTTGCTAAATTTTTCCGGCCGTTTTAAGTTCCTGGTTGGCCAGTTCATACAGCTTACGCCTTTTGCGCTCGTACCACCATTTAGGGGCCGTTTTCTTCATCAGGGTATCGATGTTGCGCATACCGAACAGCTTCCACAACCCATCCAGCTTACCCCCCAGATCGGATTGTAAAGCCCTGAGGCTCATTGCAAAACCACTGTCGATATACTCCATGTGGTGAAAATAACCGGCGGGCATAAAAAGCGTATCGCCGTGTTCCAGGATCACTTCGTACCCTTTGGCCAGTTTAACGGCCGGGAAGCTTTCATAGTCAAAATCTTTATTATAATTGGCAAAATTGGCCAGGCTCAATACTTCCCAGGGCTTGCGGTACAGCTTATGTTTTTCTTCAAAAGGGAACAGTAACACCCTTTTACGGCCAATGAACTGGGTGTGCAGGATATGGCTCATATCAATATCAAAATGAATATGGGTAATAGAACCTTCGCCACCTACAAAAAGCATGGGATACTTCTTTACAAAGCCCTTCATCAGTTCTTCGGGCCAGGTAAAATCCTTTACCACCTGTGGTGCATGCTGAAATATATTGAACAAAAATATCCTCAGATCCAATGGTCCTTGTTTTACCTTTTTCAGGTAATCGCCAAACTTCATATATGCATCTGCAGTGTTGATCGGTGTATAAGCATCGCTTTTTACGTTGTTGTAAACGCCCACTTCTTTATCGCCCACTATATCGATGAAATAATCCCAGGTCCATTTTTTATACGCCGGCCAGTCTTTCGACAGGTTTTTGATCACCACCGGTTTCATGGTCTTGTAGTACTTGTTCTTAAAGTCTTCGGCAGAAATGGTATCTACTGTGTCAACAGCTTGTAGTTGCATAGTTTAATTCTTTAGCGCAGCAAAATTAGCATTTTATACCGGCAGAAAATATATAAAAAGTAAAACAGCAAAACTAATAAGCGTTAGTTTTGTAAAAAAGATGCAATGGCCAAAATAAAACCGGGCAGAAATGCCAGTAAAAAAGAGGTGATCATGCGCAATGCCTCTGCACTGTTCCGCACCAGGGGGTTCAATGCGGCGTCTATGCGGGAACTGGCGGAAGCAGTGGGAGTGGAAGCGCCCAGTCTTTACAATCATATCGGCAGCAAAAGCGAATTACTGCAAACCATTTGTTTTAAGATAGCCAACGAATTTACCAGCCAGTTGAATGAGGCCGAACAACTGGATATTAATTCTACCGCCAAAATAGAAAAGATCATCCGTTTTCATATCAGCATGATGCAGCATGAATTTGATGAAGTGTTTGTAGCCAACCACGAGTGGAAGCATTTGCAGGAACCCTTTCTCAGTAATTTTTTGAACCAGCGCCGCAGTTACGAAAAACGCCTGGTGGCCATTATTGAAGAAGGGATCAAAAAAAAGGAATTGAAAAATATCAATGCCTATGTGGCCGTGCTTACACTATTATCCGCGGTGCGTGGACTGGAGTTCTGGCAACGGCATAAAAAAAATATCAGCGCCAAAGTGCTGGAAGATGATATGGTAACCCATTTGCTGAATGGTTTGGTAACAGCCCGCTAAATACCCAATAAAAAATTATGGCAGTTCATTTTCATACACTCAAAGTAAGATCAGTTAAAAAAGAAACACCCGATTGTGTTTCCATAGCATTTGATGTGCCGGAGCAATTGCAGACTGTATTTGCATTTGCGCATGGACAGAATATCACGCTTAAAAAAACAATAGCGGGCGAAGAAGTGCGTCGCTCCTATTCCATTTGTAGTGCGCCTTTCGAGAACGAATTAAAGGTGGCAGTAAAAAAAGTGGAAGGCGGTTTATTTTCCTGCTATGCCAATGATATTTTAAGAGAAGGTGATGAAATAGAAGTATTGCCGCCCACCGGCAAATTCAATACACAGCTGCTGGCGGCTAACCGCAAGCAATATCTTGCTTTTGCAGCAGGCAGCGGTATTACACCTGTGCTTTCCATTATTAAAACAACATTACAAACCGAGCCGCAAAGCAGCTTTACATTGGTATTTGGCAACCGCAGCCGCGGCTCCATTATCTTTTTTGAAGAGCTGGAAGCGATCAAGAATAAATACCTGCAGCGCTTTAATTTTATCAATATACTCAGCAGGGAAAGAACGGATGCGCCGGTTAATTATGGCAGGATAGATAAAGATAAACTGGCTGAATTAAGCAGGCTGATCGATTATAAGAATATTGACGATCATTTTATCTGCGGGCCCGAAGCAATGATATTTTGTGTAAAGGATTTTTTAGAGCAGCAGGGCATTGATAAAAAGAAGATACATTTTGAATTGTTTACAACACCAGGACAAAGCAAGAACAAAGTAAAAAGTACAGAGAATACAGACAGCGGGCCTAAAAGTAAAATAACCGTGAAGCTGGATGGCAGGAGTTTTGATTTTGACCTGGGCTTTAATAACGATACTATTTTAGATGCTGCATTGAAACAGGGCGCCGATCTGCCGTTTGCGTGTAAAGGTGGTGTATGCTGCACCTGCAGGGCCAAGCTGCTGGAAGGCGAAGTAAAAATGGACGTGAACTGGGGACTGGAACAGGAAGAATTGGATGAAGGTTTTATACTTACCTGCCAGAGCCATCCTGTTACAGAAAAAGTGGTGGTGGATTTTGATATCAAATAAAAAAAGCCCCGTTGCAAAAGCAACAGGGACTTCCACTTGATAGAATACTTACACTATTTATCCAGTTCCTTAGCTAAAAATGATGAGTGCCATTAATAGCAATATTATGATGATATCTTTTTTAAGCATACAACTGTTTAATAATACCCTGCTGCTGAAGCAACAGGGCATTAAACATTAAACCATCAACAACTCTTTTACTCCACCATGATCTTGCTTACCACGGTTTCATCAGCACCCACCAGCCTGATGAAATACAACCCCCTTTCCAGGCTGGACACACTGTAACGGTTGTTCGAAGTTTTATTCATTTGTTTTACAACTTTACCGGCGGCATCTATCACCTGCACCTGTGTAAAGGCGCCGGCGCCATTGATGGTGATATAATCTTTTGCCGGGTTAGGTAAAATAGTGATGCTGTATTTTTTACTGAAATCGATCTTTACAATATTGCTGTAACTGAACTGACCGTTCTTATCCAGTAATTTGAGGCGGTAATAGTTGATGCCTGCAAATGGCTGGTTATCGGTAGCAGTATAGCTGGTTTGTATGCTGTTGCCTTTGGCTGCAACAGTTGCAATTTTTGTAAAGCTGCTGGCGTTGCTGCTTTTTTCCACTTCAAAATTTTGTGTATTGATCTCGTTCTCGGTAACCCAGTTCAGTTTTACAGTTTGGTCCTGTTTGATACCATCAAAGCTGATCAAATTAAGCGGCAACGTTGTAAAAGTATTTTTTGCAAAATAAAAAGTAGAGAAAGAGTTGATACTGGCCGTGAGCACATAGCCGTACTCGTAAGCGCTTGCAACAGTTGTTTGTTTGTCGGCATTGAGCGTAATGGTGGCAGATGTGGCACAAGGCTGGCTGTTCTTGAACACAGCAATGTCGTTGATACTGGTAATGCCGGAGGGTTGACCCAATGAGTTGGTGGCATTTTTTAAAGCGAGATACTCGGATGTTTTAACGTACAATCTAATATCCACATTGGAACCTGTAACAGGATTTTGTGTGCTGATGGTAAGATTGCGGTCCATATATAATTGCTTCAGCGCATCTTCTCTTACAGCGCCGCTGTTGATATAGCTGGAAGCGGTAACATTTCCTAATAAATTACCATTGGCTTTTATCTCGGCTACCACATCTCCTGCGGTATTCAATATCGGTACCCATTGATTGGTATTGGATGCATTGATAACAACCACAGGATAGGTTTCGCAACTGTTGGCAATGCCGTTAGCAATAAAAGCAGGTACCACAGTAAGTGCATTATGGTAACCGGGCATGTTATAAGAGCTTGCCGGTGTATAGGTAGAACGGGTGGAAACGGTGTTGGTGGCAGGGTCCAGTTGTACTACACGTATCACACTGTTACCATCTCTTGTAATGGTGTACAGTTTATTACCGCTTAAAGTCAATATTCCGCTGGGGTAAGCGCCATAGCTGCCATACGGCTCGTAATTATACAGCGCTGTATAATTATTTGTAGCGGGGTCAAATTGAAATAATACACCAGCGCCCATTGTGCCGCCGGCAGTAGTATTTCCATAAAGCTTGTCGTTATAAACCGTCATTGTATTTTGTATGGTTGAACCTGTAACAGGAATATTGAGACTGAACACTGTACTGGCTGTATTGGCAATTGGGTCGTACATAATTATTCCTCCTACATTATTAGTACCACCGTTATTGGTTGTGCCATACAGTTTATTGTTGTATACATTAAATCCACCACTGGGCTGTTTACTGCCCGAGTTCTGTACATCATACAGGTTGGTTAATGTACCCGTTGCAGGATCGTAGCTGTAAATAATACCCCAATTACCTCCTCCTCCAGCACTGGTCATTCCATAAAACTTGTTGTTGTACAACGTGGGTTCGCCAATGGGAAATAGACCGCCGATGGGTTGAAAATCCTGTTTTGTATAATTATTTGTAGCAGGATCATACTCATAAAAAACACCATAGCCGCTTGTACCACCACCGGATGTGGTACCATATAATTTTCCATTGTAAGCAATGGGAGCGGCAGCAGGGCGGTTACCATTACCCGAACCTGTTGCCATATCAAAATTAAATTTGCGGGAATAGATTGTTGTGGAAGGATCGTATTCCCATATACAACCAGCATCTGGCTGAGGGCCCGTGTAACAGGTGCCATAAATTTTTCCGTTGAGTAAAGTGGGCCTGCCAAAAGGTATGCGGCCATTTTCGGCAGTATTAAAGTTTAGTTTTTTTGTTACACTACCGGCTGTATTGTCATACTCAAACAATGCGCCCTGGTCGTTAAATCCTCCACTATAAGTAACGGCATAAAATTTTGAATTGAACAATGCCAATGTACTGCCGGGACTAATAGGGTTATCATTATTGCTTACGCCAAAATCATACTTTTTTACAACCGTAGTGGGGTTTGCAGGATCCCATTCGTAAATGGTTCCTTTTCCGTTAGTGCCGCCACTACTGCACATGCCCAGGAATTTAGAACCGTTAGCAACCAGTTTTCCTAATGGCTGGCTTCCCCTGGCTGTATAGCTAAAATCAACCAGTTTGGTAAACACATTTCCAATGGGGTTCAATTCAAATAATGTTCCTTCCCCGGAAGTACCACCATAATAAAGTGTACCGTATAATTTGTTATTGTATACGATCATTTCATTGTTATTGCAACTGGTGCCATCCGAAGCATTGGCACCGCCAAAAACTTTAATGACAGTGGTATTTGAACCGTTGGGTAAACTGGGATCTATTACATACAGGGCGCCTGCATCATTGGCCGCACCCCGCCAGCTGGCGCAGTACAATTTATTGTTGTACGGAGTAATGTTGGTGTTGATCGACCATCCATTGCCGGCACCCGGTCCGGTCATATCCAGTATGTCAGTATAGGTATTGGTGGCAGGGTCCCATTCAAATACAACACCCAGGCCCGCAGAACCGCCACCGGTTGTACCACCATACATTTTACCGTTCATCAGTCTTAATGAATTTTGGGGATAGCCACCGGTGCTGCCATTAAAATCGATTTTTTTAGTATAGATATTGGTGGTAGGGTCCCACTCAAATAGGGTACCATAGCCACTGGTGCCGCCGGAATAGTTAAGGCCATAAAACTTATTATTGTACAATAAAAGGCTTCCAAACGGATTGTAGCCGTATACGTTGGGATTAGCGCCAAAGTCAAATTTTTTAGTGTAGATATTGGTAACGGGGTCATATTGAAACAGTACACCGTAGTTGCCTGTTCCGCCGATACGGGTGGTACCGTATAATTTTCCATTGAAAGGAACCATTTCCAGGTTTGCAGGATTGCCGCCATCAACCGCAACGGGAAACGGGTATTGCAGCTGGAAGCCTTGCCCGCTGCTGTCGGTACTGAAAAGAAAACCATTAGAGGAATTATCGCTTTGCGGATAACCACCTACCAGGCCAAACATTTTTGAAACGCCCTGTGCATTGAGCCGGGGCAATATAAGTACCACCAACAGGAATCCTGTAGCTACAATTTTTTTCATATTGTGTAAGTTGTAATGCTGAAATTAAAAGCCGGAAATGCTGGTGATATCGAAGGAAATTGGAAGTATGTAAAAATGCTTTTAAAAAACCACCGGTACAATACTTAATTTTTAGTACTACATTTTAAGTATATCGTGTATGCATTACCGGTATATTGAAATGCCAAATTACAGGTACAAATATTACAGCAATAAAAAGGGATTGCAATACTGAATTTATAGTAGCAGTATCAGCTATATAGCAATATTTTTTTGGTTTGTAAATACTTAATTTTTAGTAATGGTAAATAAAGCTTGTCCGGCAAGCAATAATTGAATATTTTTAAATAACCGACACCGGCTTTACTGCATATAAAATGAACCTTATCAAAAGAACCTTATTGCTATGTTGCTGCATGACAGCACTTTGCTGTGCTGCGCAAACAAAGATCATCGACAGCCTTAAAGCCCGGGTATGGTTAGCCAAAACTGAAAAAGATAAGGTGGCTGCGATATTTGATCTTTGCGAACTGGGCTACACATTGCACCCGGATACATTAATGGTATATGCAGAACAGGCAAAAGAGATCACCAAACGATCTGGTAACCTGCACGATGAGATACAAAGTATGTATTATGAATCAGGTGCATTGACCACCAAGGGACTGATCGATTCTTCCTTAAACATGGCCGACCAATGTTTAGCAGTACTGAATGGCAAAGTAAGCGACCCGGTGCTGGAAGCCAATTGCTATAACCAGAAGGGCCGCTGCTATGTAAGAAAGAACCAATACAAGGAAGCGATCGATATGGGCTATCAAACGATCTCGCTTGCCGAAAAAAATAATGCTGTACTGCTGCAGGTAAAAGGTAAGACGCTGATCGGCTGGGCATATCTTGAAATGGGACAATTGAAAGAAGCATTGTCCTGGCATTTGAAGGCCTTACATACTACAACGGATACACTATTATTGGAAAAGTATGCCATACTTTTTGCCAACCTGGCCACCAATTACAATGGGCTGGGTAGAACGGATTCTGCATTTTACTATATCGATAAAGGCATCCTGTATTCCCGCAGGCACGAAAATTTATTTGCGTTGTCCAATTCACTGGCCATACAATCGGAATTGTATGTAAAATCGGGGCAGGCAAAATTATCCGAACCCATTTTACAGGAAGTGGTGGAAATAAGGAAAAAGATTGGGGACCCTTTTTACATCGCATCGGATATGTCGCAACTGGGTTTTTATTATGCGCATTACGGACAGCCCGAAAAAGGTATTGCAATATGTAATGAAGGCATTGCTATTGCGAAAAAATATAAACTGGATACCAAACTTTTTTTCCTGTATGGCAGCCTGGCGGATAATTATAAGGCCATGGGTAACATGGAAAAATATGCCGATGTACTGCAAACCATCATCAGCCTGAAAGATTCGGTATACCAGAAAAATTCGGCGCAGGCATTGGCGGAGATGCAGACAAAATACGAAACGGAAAAGAACAACAATATCATTGCGCAGCAAAAACTGGCGCTGATTGAAAAGAATTACTGGCTGTATGGCCTGGTAGGGTTATCTATATTGGTGATCATTGTATTTTATTCTGTATTTACCATTTACCGTAAAAAACAAACGTTGAAGAATGAGATGCTGCGCAAGGAAGAGAAATATCTTTCGGAACAGGCTATTGCAGCAGCAGAAGAAAATGAACGCAAGCGAATTGCCACCGACCTGCATGATAATATCGGCGCTTATGCATCGGCCATTCGTGCTGATGTGGAAAAGATCGCCGACAATGGACTGGCAGATAACAGCAATACGCTGCAAAATCTGCAGCAGCACTCGCAGGAGATCATCAATTCATTGCGGGATACCATCTGGGTATTGAATAAAGAGTACATCACTATTACCGGGTTGAGTGACCGTATAAAGAATTACATCAGCAAACTGCAGCCTACGTATGATAAGATACAGATCTCGGTACAGGAAAAAATATTACATGATACGAGGCTCAGCTCCCAGAATGCACTGAACATTTTCAGGATCATACAGGAAGCCATGCACAATGCGTTAAGGCATAGCGGTGCAGGAAAGATCGCTATCAGCATCAGCAGTAATGGTAATATTATGATCGCCGTTGCTGATGATGGTAAAGGAATGGAAAAGATAGATGGAGTGGAAGGTAACGGGTTGATCAATATGAAAACAAGGGCGAAAGAAACGGGAATGGAACTGACCATTGAATCCACAAAGAATGAAGGCACTGTATTGTTGTTGCAAAGTAATACCACAAAGCTGCCGGGAGTATGAAAAAAGAAATAAAACGTTTTTTATTTTCCTGTTTTGTTTCGTGCATTGCTTTATATACGCAGGCGCAAACAAAATATATTGACAGCATCCGGCAGATCATTGAAACATCTGCCAACGACCAGGAGAAGCTGGAGCATATATTGATCTTTTCGGGCCAGACGGTGAACCCCGATACACTTTTACCTTACGTGATGATGGCGGAAACGATCACGGAAAGATCTAAAAATAAATTCGACAGGGACAGGGTAGCTGCAGTAAGGGCGAATTATTATGTACGTAAAAATTATATTGACAGTGCGTTACTGATCGTAGACCGCATTATCCCTCTTTATAAAAATGATCAGCAGCACCAGGATTTTTATGTGAACATACTTTTTCTTAAATCGAAGATACTGGACAGGGGTAACCGTTATACACTGGCTTTGACGCAGCTGTACGAAGTATTAGAAACGGCGGAAACCCTGAAGGATACACTTATACTAATACAGGCCAAAACTGGTATCGGTTGGGTGCAGATGGAAATGGAGCAATACCATGAAGCATTGCCCTGGTTGTATAAAGCATTATATACTTCTGCCAATAAAAAATATTATAAAAATTACGGGGCGCTGTACAGCAATATTGCTTCCACTTATAATGCGTTGGGTAAAGCAGATTCGGCAATGCTGTATATTAATATCGCCATTAATGATGCCAGGGAAAATAACAATTTGCTTTTTTTAGCCACGGCTTTAAGTATGGAGGCAAAAATATTTATTGACAACGGGCAGGCGCATCTTGCCGAAGCGCCTTTACACGAAGCGGTGGAGATAAGAAAAAAGTTGAACGACCCTTTTTATACGGTGTACGACATGAGCAGCCTTGCCAGTTATTATGCCACCAATAACCAAACAGAAAAAGGGATCGAATTGTGCAAGGAAGGTATACAGCTTGCCAAGCAAAGCGGCTTATCATCACAACTACTGATGATCTACCGGTCGCTGGCGGAGAATTATAAAGCTGCAGGGAAGATCGCCGAATACAGTACCACGCTGGAATCGATCATTGCGCTGAAAGATTCTTTCAACAATATCAATTCCTCCAAACTATTGGCAGATATGCAGTTCAGCAGCGAGGCACAAAAAAAGGAAAAGACAATTGTGGAACAGAAACTGAACCTTACGGTAAAGAATTACTGGCTTTTTGGTTCGGCGCTTTTTGCAGTAATGGCAGCAATGATAGTATGGCTTGGTTTTAAAAATTATAACCGGAAGCAGAATATTAAAATGGAATTGGCGCTGGCAGAAGAAAAACGGATAGCAACGCAATCTATCATTGATGCGGAAGAACAGGAACGCAAAAGGATCGCTGCCGACCTGCATGATAATATCGGGGCTTACGCATCCGCAATAAGGGCCGATGTGGAAAAGATAAGTACTGCCGGTTTTGAAAAAAGTAATCATGCATTGAACAACCTGCAGCAACATTCGCAGGAGATCATTAATTCTTTGCGTGATACCATCTGGGTATTGAATAAAGAAAATATCACGATCACCGGTATCAGCGACCGTTTAAAGAATTATATCAATAAACTGCAGCCTACCTATGATGCGATCCATTTGGTGCTGAATGAAGATATTGAGCATGATACAAGGCTGAGTTCGCAGAATGCGTTGAATATTTTCCGCATCATACAGGAGGCGATACACAATGCATTAAAGCACAGCGGCGCCAATCTTATAACGGTAACCATCAGCAGCAGGGAAAATATTCGTATCAATATTACGGATAATGGTAAAGGGCTGGAAGCGGCTATTGCTTCGGGAGGAAATGGTATGATCAATATGAAAGCAAGGGCAAAACAAACAGGAATGGAATTGCTGATCAGTTCGGAAAAGAACCATGGCACAGTGCTTGAGTTACTTAGCAATACTACAAATTAGGTATTGCGTTCGGCTGGAAAAAAAATGATTTTACACTTTGAAAAGAAGCATGCAATGAGTAAACCTGTAAGAATTGGATTGGTAGATGATAAAGCTGTGAACCGCAGCAGTATTGCAGATAAAATAAAGCAATTTGAAGACCTGGATCTTTGTTTTACGGCAGTAAATGGTAACGATTGCCTGGAGCAATTAAAAGGCCTGCCATTAGAAAAAATGCCACAGGTGATCTTTATGGATATGGAGATGCCGGAGCTGGATGGTGTACAAACCATTAGTATTGCAAGGGCTTTGTATCCTGAAATATATTTTATTGTGCTCACCGTTTTTGACGACGACGACAAGATATTTGAAGCAATAAAAGCAGGTGCCCATGGTTACCTGTTGAAAGACGAAGGCGCTATTGCATTGCACAATGCTATTACCAATGTGCGGGAAAATGGCGGGGCGCCCATGAGTGCGGCCATTGCACGTAAAGCGCTGGAGATGCTGAGCAAGGCACAACTGCAAACCGAAACAAAGGCCAGTGAACCCAGCCTGCTAGACAGCCTGGTGACCGAAAGGGAGAAAGAAATATTGCTGCATACCATTAATGGGCTGGATGCCAAACGCATTGCCGCTTTACTCGACATCAGCGTACTTACCATCCGTAAACATATTGCCAATGTGTACCAAAAGCTGCATGTGAACAGCAAGGCGCAGGTGATCAGCCTGGCGCATAAGAATAACTGGGTATAAAATAACCGGCAAGTAAAACACTCATTTTAACCACCACTTTGCAGGGATCAATTACTGGCATTGCCTCCAAAAGAAATGCCCTGTAAACTATTGGTGCTGCTTACTATTGAATCGGCAACACCCGGCGGTTTATTGCCCCCGCCCAATGACGGGGGTGCTGTAGTACCTTTTCTGTTACCACTATTCAACGCTCCTGCTGTAATTACAAGCAGCACACAAAGGCAGAGCGCTTTTAATGGTATGTTATTCTTTATTCCTGTATTAAATAATGTTTTCAAATTTTTATGGCGTATTGGTAAATGAAAAATTTGCCACAGTGCTGATACCTGTACCTACGCTTTTAAGTGTACCCGTCATTGTATTGCCGCTTATTGTACCGGTAAGTGTATAAGTAAGTGCAGGGCTGCTGGCGGCTTGATACCAGGTAGCTGTAACGATGGTGTTGGTTGTAGTAGTGGTGGTGTATGTGCCATCTAATTTTATCAAAGCGCTTGCTGTATCACTGGCTGTCATAGTTGTGCCTGCTGAATAATAGTTGTTGGCATACTCCCGCATGGTGCCATCAGTTCTTAATAGAATGGCATTGCCCGGCCCTGTTGAGCTGCTGCTTCCGATATAACCATGCCAGAAATTACTGCTTGCTGCAGGAGTATCTGTATGAGAACTTTTTTTACAGGCTGTCATTGATAATGCCATTACAGGGATAATAAATACATACTTAAAATGGTCTCTTAGTTTCATGTAGTTTCTTTTTTTAATTGATTGATCCCGCCAAAAGTAAAAGCAAACACCACCCTTAAAACCTACTTTACATGAGTTGACCTTTTTTCTTGACGAAATGGTCATCATTCTTCATGAATGAAAATGCTTTGCTTTGCTATTTACCTTTTCTTTGTTCTAATAAAACCTGTTGCGTTATGCCTGCTTTTTATAGGAACAAGATCTTTAATTACCTGCCATTTGTATTGCTGTGGCTGTTTGTATCAATGGTGATGTTATTGATATACCTCGACCTGAGCGTAAGTGTGGCCCCTCAATTACTGGGCACATTTTTAGGCACTACGCTTTCTTTACCATTAAGCTGGTATGCTGCCACAGTAATGGTACCACGATATTTATATCAAAAGAAAATACGTCGTTTTATCTGGCGTTTAACTTACCTCACGGTGATGAATGTACTGGTTGTCTATTTTATTACAGCCACAGTTTACTATAGCCTTACCGGGAAGCCCGTTATCAGGCCCGTTTTTGTAATGCTGATGATCATTTTTTTACAGCTTTTTGTTAACCTGATATTTATTTCTATCAGTTGTGGCGTAAAAATCATTGCCGACAGGTATGGCCTGGAGGAGCGTTTGCATGAAAGTGAAAAAGAAAAAATAACAACAGAATTGAATTTTTTACGATCACAGATCAACCCGCATTTTCTTTTTAATATCCTTAATACCATTTATTTCCAGATCGACAGATCTAATTTAGCTGCAAGGGGATCGGTAGAAAAATTTTCGGAAATGCTGCGGTACCAATTGTATGACTGCAATACGGATAAGATTGAAATAAAAAAAGAGATCGATTATATACAAAGCTATGTAGCGCTGCAGAGCCAGCGGCTTGAAACCGGCACGGATATACAATTGCATACCACGGGTGGTTTGGAAGGTTTTGCCATTGCACCTTTTATGATCTTAACCCTGGTGGAGAATGCATTTAAACATATTTCTCATTTTAAAAATGCAGCAGAAAACAGCATACATATCGATATCGAAAAAAAGGAACAGTTGCTTATTGTAAAAGCCACCAATACCTATGATAAAAGCGAAAAAGTAGAACACCTTGTACAATCAGGCGGGTTGGGTATACAAAATCTTAAACGCCGGTTAGAATTGCTTTATCCCGATAAAGCGCAATTATCCGTTCATAGTAATAACAGCATTTTTGAATCCGTATTAAACCTGCAATTATCATGATCAACTGCCTTGTAATAGATGACGAGCCCATTGCACGTACCGGTTTGCTGGAGCATATCAGGCAGATAGATTTTTTATTTGCTGTTGGCGAATGCAAAAGCCCGATTGAGGCAACTACTTTTTTGATGCAAAACAAAGTAGATCTTTTATACCTCGACATACAGATGCCGAAAATGACAGGGATCGATTTTTTAAAAAATAATCCGCAACTGCCTCCCGTTATTTTTACTACCGCTTATTCCGAATATGCGATTGAAGGATACGAACTGGATATACTGGACTATCTTTTAAAACCGATCAGTTTTAACCGCTTTTACAGGTCTGCCTTAAAAGCCAAAGAATTCATCGACCTGACAACCAGCAGCAAATATGTAACAGATGCTGATTACTTTTTTATTAAGTGCAACCAGCAGATCGAAAAGATATTTATCAATGATATTGTTTATATAGAAGGCATGGCGAATTATATCATCATTCATACAACGGGGCAGAAATATATTGCCTACTTAACCTTTAAAGGTATTGAAGAACAATTGCCTGCCCATCTTTTTATCCGCATCCACCGTTCTTACCTGGTTGCGGTAAATGCTATCCGTTCTGTTACTGCCGAAGAAGTGGTATTACCCGGTATTGTGTTGCCGGTAAGTAAAAACTATAAAGAACAGGTGATGGAACTGGTGGAAAAGCGGCTGTTCAGGCGATAATTATATAAAACAGCTCCCGAAACTAACGCTTGTTAGTTTTTTGTGTTATTTTTGCACCATAAACCCGCTTTTATGGCATTACCCGATTTTGAAAAGATCTTCCAGGAAAAAGTAGACAAGGAAATAAAGATAGAGCCAAAGGACTGGATGCCGGATGCTTACCGCAAAACAAATGTGCGGCAGATAAGTCAGCATGCGCACAGCGAAATTGTGGGTATGCTGCCCGAAGGCAACTGGATATCGCGGGCGCCTTCATTAAAACGCAAAGCCATCTTACTGGCAAAAGTGCAGGACGAGGCCGGTCATGGTTTGTACCTGTACAGCGCTGCAGAAACACTGGGCACTTCCCGCGATGAAATGATCGCAGACCTGCACAGCGGTAAGGCAAAATATTCTTCCATTTTCAATTATCCCACCCTTACATGGGCCGATATGGGCGCTGTAGGCTGGCTGGTGGATGGCGCTGCCATCTTGAACCAGGTAATGCTGTGCCGCACCAGTTACGGGCCTTATGCAAGGGCCATGGTGCGTATATGTAAGGAAGAAAGTTTTCACCAGCGCCAGGGTTTTGAATCGTTGCTGGTATTATCTAAAGGAACGGAGGAACAGAAAGCCATGTGCCAGGATGCGATCAACCGCTGGTGGTGGCCGAGTTTAATGATGTTTGGCCCACGGGACAGCGAAAGCACCAACAGCGACCAGAGCATGAAATGGAAAATAAAAAGAAAGACCAACGATGAACTGCGCCAGCAATTTGTGGACATGGCTGCAGAGCAGGTAAAAGTACTGGGCATGACCTTACCCGATGATCAACTGCAATGGAATGAAGCCAGGAGGCATTATGATTTTGGTGAAATAAACTGGGATGAATTCTGGGCTGTTGTAAAAGGCAACGGGCCCTGCAATAAACAAAGGCTGGAAGCCAGAAAAAAGGCGCATGAAGAAGGTGAATGGGTGAGAGCAGCAGCAAAAGTACATGCAGAGAAAAAAGCCGCCGCTATTAACGAAAAAGCAGCTTAAATAATTTAAATATCTTTTCAATAATGAATATACAGGTAAGAAAATTTTATTACGGAGATATACCCGACGAAAGTGCCGGAAGCAACGAAGTAAAAAGCTCCAAAATTCCCCCTTTAGGGGGCGGAGGGGGCTCTTGGCCTCTCTGGGAAGTATTCGTTCGCAGCAAACAGGGCCTGGATCATAAGCATGTAGGCAGCCTGCATGCTACTGATGCACAAATGGCCATTGAAAATGCCCGGGATGTGTACACCCGCCGCCAGGAAGGTGTAAGCATCTGGGTGGTGGAAAGTAAATTCATCACGGCTTCCAATCCTGAAGAAGCCGGCGAATTATACGAACCGGCTGTAGACAAAGTATATCGTCATCCTACATTTTATGATCTGCCGGATGAAGTGGGGCACATGTAGGAATTAATTAATAATGAATAATTGATAATGAGTAATTATTTGGTTGATTACATACTTCATTTAGCGGATACCACTTTGATATTGGCGCAGCGGAATGCGGAATGGTGTGGACATGGACCTATACTGGAACAAGATATTGCTATTACCAATATTTCGCTCGACTTACTGGGACAATCAAGAAATTTTTACCAGTACGCAGCCACTTTAATGGGCGGAGATATGGACGAAGATAAACTGGCTTACCTGCGAAAAGAAAGGGAGTTTAAAAACCTGTTATTGGTTGAACAACCCAATGGTGATTGGGGACAAACCATTTTGCGCCAGTACCTCTTCAGCCAGTTCCAGTATTTATTATTTGAAAAACTGCAGCAAAGCAAAGACGATCAGTTAAGCGCTATTACCGCAAAAGCTTTAAAAGAAATAAAATACCATGTACGCTGGAGCAGCGAATGGGTGATACGCCTGGGCGATGGCACGGAAGAAAGTAAAGCAAGAATATTGAAAGCTATTGATGAGTTGTGGCGATATACTGGAGAAATGTTTATGAGTACAAAGTACGAAGTACAAAGCACAGCAGTTGGGATAGGAGTTGATAATGAGTCGTTAAAAGAAGCGTGGCAGGAGAAAGTAAAAACTGTTTTTGGAGAAGCAACTTTACCCGTTCCCGAAAAAACTTTTATGCAAAGCGGCGGAAAAAATGGCGTACACACGGAACAGTTAGGTTATATTTTGACAGAATTGCAGTATATGCAAAGAACCTACCCAGACAGTAAATGGTAATCAATATGAATAAACAAAGGACAATAAACTGCCTTTTCTTTTTTTTATTGCTTATATCCTCGCTTCCCGCCTTATCACAGGGGCTTTTCAATTTAAGATCAATTGAAAAAACGATCAGTAAAACAAACAAAGCACTCGCTGAAGAATTTGCTGCCATTAAATTTGTTGCAGGTAAAACAATTATGCTGCAGGAATATGAAGGGTATGATTCTTTAAGCTTTTATTTTCCCGAAAAGATCAGCGTTGATAGTTTTTATATTTCACAATTTGAAGTGACCAATAAACAGTACCGGGATTTTATTGATTATGTACAGGATTCTATTGTCAGGCACTTATCAGGTTACGAAAAACAAACAGCTGAGGGCGATGTTTATATTGACTGGAGTAAAAAAGTGGATATTAAACAGGCTGATTTTCCACCGGACCGGATAGATCATACCATTCCCGGTAAACCACGTTTACTTCCAAAATACCTGGTATACAGTTATAAAGACGAAAACAAAAAAGCAAAACAGGTTGCTGTAATGCCTGATGTAGATGCCTGGATAAAAGATTATCCTTACACTTATAATGAACCGGTGCTGGTTGATCGGTTTATACATCCAGCCTTTAATAATTACCCTGTAACCGGCATTAATTATTACCAGGCCGTGGCCTATTGCAACTGGAAAACACTGCAGATACAAAAAGCTATGGGCAATGATACTGATATTGAAGTAGTGGTTGCTTTGCCAACTTTATACCAGTGGGAAGCAGCAGCTACTACGGGCTATGTACCGGTTAATGATACAGCATTGGATAACAGGAGGATCATAGGCATAAATGGGCACCGCAGGTTTTTAAACAAACCAGTAAAAGCGAATAGAAAAAACGGCATCGATTACGATTGCAATTTCTCTACTATTGTAGATGTTAATGGATACCAGCTTAAAAATACCGGCGATGATGGTGAAGACTTTACGATGCCGGTCAATGCCTATTCACCTAATGATAACGGGCTTTATAATATGAGGGGTAATGTTGCAGAGTGGACCGCCACCAATGGAGATGTATCTTACACCGCATTAAAAGCAAAGGCTGCTGCATGGCAACAGTTTACAGACAGTTTAAAAAAATCAAATCCTGCGGCATTGATACTTAAAGAAACAGTAGAAAGTTTTTTGAACAAGATGCAGGGAACCAAAATTGTAAAAGGAGGGAGCTGGAAGAGCAGTGTTTTTTATATACAACCCGGTGTTAACCAGTTTTATGATCCTGCTACTCAGGATGGTGGTATTGGCTTCAGGTATATTGTACTTTTTAAACGCCAAACAAAATAATGGAGCAGGCAATAAAAAAAATATGGCAGCTGCTGCAAACCGTTTGCGACCCGGAAATTCCTATACTATCCATATTAGACCTGGGAATTGTAAGAGAGGTAAAGATCAATAATGATGAAGTAGAAATTGTTATCACACCCACTTATACCGGTTGCCCGGCCATGGATATGATTGCCATGAATATCCGGCTTGCTTTAATTGAAAATGGTTTCCATAAAATAAAGATCACTCATATACTCTCACCCGCATGGACCACCGACTGGATGAGCGCATCGGGAAAAGAAAAATTGAAAGCGTATGGTATTGCGCCGCCAACATGGTCTGACGCCTCGTCTGACCATGTTCGTGGCGGTGCCCCGCCTGACCATGTGGAATGCCCGCAATGCCACTCCACCAACACCCGTCTCATCAGCGAGTTTGGCAGCACGGCCTGCAAAGCATTATATCAATGCAACGATTGCAAAGAGCCTTTCGATCATTTTAAATGTCACTAAGCATTTATTTTTTCAGGCTGAACTTGTACTTGCCTTTTATTTCGCCCTTACCTTTTTTATCCCATACACGAAACTGTACCAGGTAATTATTATCATCCCCGGCTGCTTCGGTGATACGTGCCGATAGTGTGATATCTACAGCTTTATCTGCAGGCAAACCGGTGGTCTCATAATCTTTAAAGATATCAGGAGCATCCACGATCACTTTGCCTCCACTCGTGGATATTCTTTCGGAAGCGCCAATGAAAGACAGGCCGTTTTCTTTTACCCAACCGGTATCGGTGCGTAATGCCAGGTGGATCTTTTGGCCCAAGCCGGTTTCGTTTTTGGTTAACACGGCATCATTATCATCATATAAATAAGCCTCTTTCAATTTAACATCATTTGCTTCCAGCTCAATATCATTTTTAATAACAGCGCCGCTTACCGGGCTGCTGTCATTGGAAGTAACAGGTTTGGTATTTACAGATCCGCTGCTACCAACAGAGCAATGGAATTCGCAACTGCTTAATGAACATACCAGCATAACAGCATAACATAATCTTACAGGACGCATATTTTAAAATATTGATGAAGAAGGAGTTTAAAAATAAATCATTTCGGCTGCATTTAAAACAGCAGTTTTTAAAACCAATACCGTTAAGTAATTATTATCTTTAGGTGATTGCAAAATTTTGTTTTATGGATCTCTCCATCTATTTTGAAGAAGCTGCACAGGTATCTGCAGCCTTTATCATCGGCGCCATCATCGGGCTGGAAAGGGAATTCCGCAGCAAGCCGGCCGGGTTCCGCACCATGATCATTATCTGTGTAGGCTCCTGTTTATACACTATTCTCTCTAAGGAAAGCAACAGCTCCGACAGGATCGCCAGCAATATTGTTACGGGTATTGGTTTTATCGGCGCCGGTGTGATATTTAAAGAAGGTATTTCTGTGAACGGGTTGACGACCGCGGCACTGATATGGGTTACAGCTGCATTGGGCATGGCCATTGGCTTTCATAATTACCCGCTGGCCATTGTGGTAACGGTGATGGTGGTGATAGCATTATTTGTGCTGGAACCGGTACAGCGTTTTATCAATAAATTCCACCGGGTGAAGGATTACCGGATAACACTGGACGGCGTGGGTACCAATTTTAAAACAGAGCTGGATACTTTTTTTGCCCACAACGATATGACATTCCGTTGTATAAAAACCGTAAAAGAAAAAAATGATGCTGTTTACCTCTACCGCATCAGTTCGCCCGATAAGAATTACGATGCTGTAAATCTCTTTTTACTGAAACATAAGGAAGTAAAAAGCTTTGAAGTGTAAAAATTTTCTGTACAGCTGCTTCACCAAGTCATACCTGCATTTCGTCAAGTAGCACAGTTATGATCTTTTTTCAAAAATAGTTTTGAGAAAAATTATAACAATGAAAAAATTAACTGTATTAACAGCAGCCCTGCTGTTGTGTATGCTTGCAAAGCCCCAAAGTACTATCGACACCAGGAAATATATTGAAGTAACCGGCAGTGCCGAAATGCAGGTACAGCCTGATGAAATTGAACTGGAAGTTGTGATACAGGAATATGACCGCGCCGGTAAAAAAGTACGGCTGGATGATGTGAATGATGGCTTTGTAAAAGTGTTGCAAAAGAACAAAGTGAATACCGATTCTTTAAAATTTATTGACCTGCAGAATCACGATTGGTATTGGTTGTACTGGTGGGAGCACCGCGGTGATTATTATCAAACCAAGACCATTACTATTAAACTGCAGAAGTCGACCAACATTATCAACCTGGTGGAAGAACTGAACGAAAAATGGGTGCAGAGTATACGTATCTCAAAATCGGAAAATTCAAAGATCACGGAGTATCGTAAACAGGTAAAAACAGAAGCAGCCAAAGCGGCTAAAGCAAAAGCTACTTACCTGCTCGAAAGTCTTGGTGAAGAACTGGGTGGCGTATTATCCATTGAAGAAGTACCCGAGGCAAACAATGATTACAATTATTGGTACAGGCCCGTAAATCTTGTAAGCAATTCCAATGTATCAATGCCGGGCGGTTATGCAGAAAACGGCATTAAGAATGTAACCGCTATCAAACTAAGGTACGAGGTAAAAATAAAATTTGCGATCCAATAAAGAATGAAGTTGTTCTACAAATTTATTGCTGGTATTTTTTACGCAATCGTTTCCGGTAAATTATAAATGGGATACAGTTAGTTATTGTAAATTTAATGCAGGCAGCAACGATTGCCGGTATTACACTTTACGATATGAAAAAAACAGCGCTTGCATCCGCCTTTCTTTTTGCCTGCACTATTTGCACCGCACAAAAAGAAAATTTGCCAAAAACATCGGCCGGTTTTCCTGTTAATTATGAAGAAGATTCTGTGGGCACTTATACATTGCCTGCATTACTTACTCTGCAGAACGGGCAGCCGGTTACCACGGCCAAAATATGGAAGGAAAAAAGGCGCCCGGAATTATTACAACTTTTTGAAACCATACAATATGGTAAAATGCCCGGCAAACCTGCCGAGCTGCATTTTGATGTATTCGATAAAGGCACACCTGCCTTTAATGGTAAAGCCACCCGCAAACAGGTAACGGTTTATTTTACCAGCGATACTGCGCAGTATAAAATGAACATACTGATCTATATCCCTGCCAATGCCGCAAAACCGGTGCCCTTGCTGCTGAATGTTTCTTTTGCAGCCAACAACCAGCTTACGGACGATCCCGGTGTAAAGATCGGGTACACGTGGACGAAAGAAGGCAAAAAAATGCTGGCCGATCAGCCTTCCCGTTTTCCTAAAATGAATATAGAGCAATTCATGGATGCAGGTATCGGCTTTGCAACCATTAATTACGTGGATATAGAACCCGATTTTAAAGGCGGCATTAAATATGGTATCAGGGGGCATTATCTTAAACCGGGGCAAACGGTACCTGCTGCAGACGAATGGGGCGCCATCTCTGCCTGGGCCTGGGGCTTAAGCCGTGCGATGGATTATTTTGAAACAGACAAACAGGTAGATGCAAAGCGTATTGCATTGCAGGGCGCATCCCGCCTGGGCAAAACGGTGTTGTGGGCAGGTGTGCACGACGGCCGGTTTAAAATGGTCATCGCCAGTATTTCCGGTGAAGGTGGCGCCGCTATTGCAAGGCGCAATTACGGAGAAACTATTCAGCACATAACCGACACCTCCCGCTACAACTACCAGTTTGCTGCCAATTACCATACTTATGCCGATAAAGTGAATACACTCCCCTTTGATGCACACATGCTGGTGGCATTGATGGCACCCAGGCCATTACTGTTGCAAACCGGCGATACAGATTATTGGTCGGACCCCAAAGGAGAATTTCTTTCTGCGCAGGCAGCTGCACCCGCTTATCAATTGTTTGGATTAAAAGGCCCCGATGCAACAGCAACCATGCCTGCTGCCAATGATCAATCATTCTTGATGAACCCATTGGGCTACTACATGCACGCAGGGCCACATACCGTATTGCCCGAAGACTGGAAACTGTTTATCACTTACATGAAAAAATATTTATAAGATGAAAGGATTGAGTTTAGTGATCGCATGTATCTTTTTTTATTGTACAGGAGCAAAATGTCAGCAACCTAAAGCAGACTTTATTGTAGCAAAAGATGGCCGTGGTAATTTTACAACCATACAGGAAGCTATCAATGCAGTTCCGGATTTCAGGAAAAAACAAACGGTGATATTTATAAAAAACGGAGTGTATAAAGAAAAACTGGTGCTGGCAGAATCGAAGAACCTGGTATGTTTTATTGGGGAGAGCGTGGAGAATACCATCATCACGTATGATGATTACAGCCAGAAGAAAAATATTTTTGGAGAAGAGAAAGGTACATCCGGTTCCTCCGGTTTTTATATTTACGGGCATTCCTTTTCAGCAGAAAATATCACGTTCTCCAACACCGCTGGGCCGGTAGGGCAGGCCGTAGCTGTATTTGTAGCGGGCGACCTGGCTAAATTTAAAAACTGTAAATTTCTCGGCTTCCAGGATACGCTGTATACTTATGGTATGAACAGCAGGCAATATTACAATCACTGTTATATAGAAGGTACGGTTGATTTTATCTTTGGCTGGTCAACAGCAGTATTTGACAGCTGTACCATTTTTGGAAAAACAGCCGGTTATTACACAGCAGCTTCCACCGCCGAAGGGAAAAAATTCGGCTATGTTTTTTTACACTGCAATATTACCGGCAGCGCACCGGACAGTTCTTTTTACCTCGGCAGGCCCTGGCGTCCTTTTGCAAAAGTAGTTTACATACAATGCAATTTGGATAAACAGGTAAAAGCCGATGGATGGAACAACTGGGGCAATGTACAGAATGAAAAAACCGCATATTACGCAGAATATAAAAACTATGGTGTGGGTGCTGTTGCAAACCGTGTACCCTGGAGCCACCAGTTAACGGATGAAGAAGCAAAAGAATATACCGTTAAAAATATTTTAGCCGGCTGGGACCCGCTTTCAAATACCTATCCTGAAACAAAACGCTGACGAATAGCAGGCTCTATTTATCTTCGCTTATAAATTTATTTTATGAGCGCTATACTATTTGAAATAAAGAACAGCATTGCTTACATCACTTTAAACCGCCCCGAAAAATTCAATTCATTTAACCGTGATATGGCGCTGAGCTTACAGGCCCGCCTGGATGAATGTGCTAGCGTGCCCGATATACGTTGCGTATACATCACCGGTGCCGGCAAAGCATTTTGCGCCGGGCAGGATATCAGTGAGCTGGTAGGCGAAAATAAAATGGAACTGAAACAGATCCTATCCGAACATTATAATCCCATTGTAAAACGCATCCGCAATTTGCCCAAGCCGGTGGTTGCTGCAATAAATGGTGTAGCTGCCGGCGCTGGCGCCAATATTGCATTGTGTTGCGATGTGGTGGTGGCTGCAGCATCCTCTTCCTTTATACAGGCATTCAGTAAAATTGGTTTGATACCGGATAGCGGCGGCACATTTACACTACCCCGTTTGATAGGCTGGCAAAAAGCAAGTGCATTGATGATGACAGGTGATAAAGTAAGCGCCACCGAAGCTGAACGCATGGGCATGCTGTATAAAGTTTTTGCCGATGCTGCTTTTGAAACAGAGAGTAAAAAGATCGCTGCGACACTGGCGCAAATGCCCACCAAGGGACTGGCCTATACCAAGCACGCTTTAAACAATGCATTTGGCAACAGTTGGGAAGAACAACTGCTGCTGGAAGATGAGTACCAGCAAAAAGCTGCATTGACTTTTGATTATACAGAAGGCATCAATTCTTTTTTAGAAAAAAGAGCGCCGCAATTCAAAGGCGAATAGATCATACCATAAAATCACCGCAATGAATACAACACCCGCTGCAGTAGTATCACACATGATGGAGCAGGACCTCTTCAGCCAATGGCTGGGCATTGAAGTACTGGAAGTAAATGAAGGATACAGTAAAATAAAGATGACGGTACGCAAGGAAATGATCAATGGTTTTGGCATTGTGCACGGCGGTGTGGCTTTTTCGCTCGGCGACAGCGCTTTTGCATTTGCCTGCAATAACCGCAATGTATTATCCGTGGCATTGGATACTTCCATCAATTTTATAAAACCCGTTCATGTAGGCGATGTACTCACCGCCGAAGCAAAGGAATTGCATAATGGCCGCTCCACTGGCTTATATCATATCAGTATTACCAATCAGAAAGATCATGTGGTAGCAATGTTCAAAGGCACCTGTTACCGAACGGGTAAACCACTGGTTTAAATAAACCCCTTGCATTTGATGAACAGAAGCTTTATTTTTCGCATAATAATATTGCTCAAAATAAAACCCCTGTTTATGAAAAAGATATCTTACTGGGCAGGCGCCAATATTATACCTGCAAGGATCCTCATTGTTTTACTGAAAATTATATTGCTGGCACTGGCCTACTATACCGGTATTGCTTTATACCGTTTACAGGTACTGTTACCGGCAGGCACTGTTTATTGCATTGCATTAAGTTTGCTGGTAACAGCCATTGTATTTTATCCTTCCAAACAAAAAAGACGCTCATCAACACGGCTGGCGTATATCAAACAAAAAACCTGCGATTTTATTTTACCGGTCTGCTCATTCGTGGTGATTGCCACCATGGTGAATAATGGCGATAACAGTGCGCTCTACTCCACATCGCAGGGAAGCGCTATTATAAAGAGAACAGCAGCGCTGGAGATACTTGCCTCCGGCAAAACAAAAGACGCCTTATCAAAAAAAGAGAAAAAAGTTTTAAAAAAGGAATTTGTAAAACAGTTAAAAATGTTTGCAGCAGCAAAGGTAAAAGGCGATAAAAAAGCTGGTGATGATGCATGGAAGATCATGCTTGCCATTGTTGCTGCATTGGGTGTAGCCTACCTGTTGGGCGCTTTGGTTTGCAGCCTTTCCTGCAGTGGCTCAGATACTGCTGCTATCATTGTGGCTTTATTGGGCACGGTGGGATTGATATGGGGGCTGGTGGTACTGATAAAACATATAAAACGTGGCCCTAAAACAACTAAAGCTGGCTAAAGCATGTATTTTTACAGGGCATTGATTGTATTATGATCTACCAGTTCAAAGAATTTATTCCTGTAATACACGAATCATCATTTATTCATCCGCAGGCGGCCGTTACAGGCAATGTCATTATCGGTAAGGATTGTTATATCGGCCCCGGTGCCGCATTGCGGGGCGATTGGGGGCAGATCATACTGGAAGATGGCTGTAATGTGCAAGAGCATTGCACAGTTCATATGTTCCCCGGTGTAACAGTGCTGTTAAAAGAAGGCGCACATATCGGTCATGGCGCGGTGGTGCACGGCGCCACCATTGGTAAGAATTGCCTGGTGGGCATCAATGCGGTGATAATGGACAACGTAGTGCTGGGCGATGAATGTATTGTAGGCGCATTGAGTTTTATTAAAGCAGATACCCTATTTGAAGCCAGGAGTTTGATCGTAGGCAATCCTGCAAAAAAAATAAAAGAGGTAAGTGATGCAATGATGAGCTGGAAAACGGAAGGCACCCAACTGTACCAGCAACTGCCTAAAGAGATGATGGAATATTTTAAACCCTGCGAGCCATTGAGGGAAATACCTGCAAACCTTGCTGTGCAATCAGCAGTTTATAAAACCTGGAACGAAACCAAGTAGGAGATAGTCTGACGCTCACATGGTCTGACGCCCCGTCTGACCATGTTGTCCTACTTCTGCGCCTGCCAGATGATCCTTTCCTTCTTTTTCGTTTCTGTAAAATCAGGCAATTTACCATCACCCTTACCGGTAAAGCCACCATCCGGATGCCCCATTAAATTACCCTTGGCATCATACAATTCATTAAAGAAATCACAGCAGGGCATGGTCACATAATACACTTTCTTGCCTTTGTATTCGTATTCAATCACATTTTGTGGCTGTTCGTGCTTTTCTTTCTTTTTATACACTTCAATTTTATCTAAAATACATTTAGGCACCGACTGCGTAGGTTTCTTTTTTTGAAAAGAACAACAAACAGCGATAATGGCCAAAAGAAAGAAAAGTTTTTTCATGCTCAGTTTTATTAAAGTGTTGCAAATGTAGTACCAAAACTAATTTCATATTATCATACGCCGATCACAAATAATCTTTAAATTTTACAGACCTTTGCAGCACAAATGGAAAAATCAAATTTTGTAGACCAGATACGGGTTTTCTGCCGCAGTGGCCATGGTGGCGCCGGCAGTAAACATTTTATGCGTAATAAGCTTACGGCAATGGGCGGCCCCGATGGCGGCGATGGCGGCCGCGGCGCTCATATTATTTTAAAAGGCAACAGCCAGTTGTGGACCTTACTGCATTTACGTTATTTTAAAAACGTACTGGCCGAAAATGGGGAGAATGGTAGTAAGAATAACAGTACCGGCAGGTTCGGCAAGGATATCATTATTGAAGTGCCGCTGGGAACCATTGCAAAAGATGAAGAAAGCGGTAAAGTAGTAGCAGAGATACTGGAAGACGGCCAGGAAATAATCATGCTGAAAGGCGGCCGTGGCGGATTGGGCAACAGCAATTTTAAAACCGCCACCAACCAGGCGCCCGATTATGCGCAACCGGGAGAACCCGGCGAAGAAGGCTGGAAGATATTGGAACTGAAAGTGCTGGCCGATGTGGGATTGGTGGGTTTTCCCAATGCCGGCAAATCTACTTTGCTCAGCAGCGTTACCGCGGCCAAGCCAAAAATTGCGGATTATGCTTTTACCACATTGGTACCTCAACTGGGCATGGTGGAATACCGCGATGGCAAAAGCTTTTGCATAGCCGATCTGCCCGGTATCATTGAAGGCGCTGCCGAAGGAAAAGGATTGGGTCATCGTTTTTTACGACATATTGAACGCAACTCTATTTTGCTGTTCCTGATACCGGCCGATAGTAAAGACCATAAAAAAGAGTTCGACATACTGCATAAAGAACTGGAAGAATACAATCCTGAAATGCTGCAAAAGGATTTTGTGATAGCAGTAAGCAAAAGCGATATGCTGGACGATGAATTAAAAGCGGCCATCAAAAAAGAATTGCCCAAAAATATCCCGCATGTATTTATTTCATCGGTAACCATGCAGGGCCTGCAGGAGCTGAAAGACCTGTTATGGAAAACGCTGAATACACCGCAATCGTAAAAAGGTAAAATACCCAATATACGGTATTGCTGCTTTTTCACTTTATTCGTTTCTTGTACAAAAATTCTACAATGAAGAGATATCTTTTGTTATTTACGGTTGCCCTTGCATGTACGGTGGCAACCTCAGCCCAAACTACCCGTGCCCTTAAAAAAGTAATGGAACTTAAAATGCCTAAAACAGCAGATGACGATAAGCCCGGTACAAGGGGGGCAAGTGTGGCATGGCATCCTATACAAAAAAAATACTATGCTGTAATGGCCGGCAATGCCGAATACCCGCTGGCGGTATTTAATGCATTGGGTAAAAGAATATCCGGCGATGATGCAGAAGCGATGATGGATACCCGTGGCATCTGGTATAATGCAGACACCAAAAAAATATGCGGTAATGCCTATTCCGAATTCGGCTGGTTCAGTTACACACTGGATGCAAAAGGATTACCAACCGATCATAAAGTTGATTTTGAAGGCATGTATCAACCCGATGCACAATCCGTAGGTACTTATCTTGCTGCAAAGAAAAAAGTGATGTTCCTGAAAGGATCTCAATTGTGGTTTTATAATGCAGGTGCAGCATTGGATGCAACCAAAACGGCGATACACTGGGGCCTTACCTCCAAAGATGGTATTGCAGAGGATGAAGATGTGGAAGAAGCGCCGCAGGGTTATAATTATACATCTGTAATTTCCAGCAATGTGCCGGGCGCAGAAGCAGGTGTACTGAATATTGTAGACAAACAGGTGGAATTGTATAATATCAAAACCGGCTTTTTGGCACAAAAATTAACACTGCCCGAAGATGCACCGACAGAGGGTTCTTTCAATTTTGCATTTGCAAATGGCATTTACTGGTTGTTTGATATGGAGAACCGGGTATGGTACGGCTATAAATAAAATTCATTTCTTTATATTTCATAAGGCCCCTGCATTGCGGGGGCTTTTGTTTTATATATCATTTTGCGGCTATCTTTATAAAAACAAACTATTTGTCTTCGGTTTTTAAATATATCAAAGAGTACTATCTTAAGGAATTTAACCCGTATTATTTTTTATTGATCGTGTTGCTGATGGGCACGATCATCTATTTGAATTACTCGCATTTTTCACTGGAGCGGCGGTATGCAGCAGCCGGTAAAACAAAGTGGAGTAATTTTGCAGGGTATTACTTACTGTATTTTATTCCCTTTGCGGCAGCGTTTTTTTTACAATTATTTTTCTATAAAGACTGCAGTTATTATAAGAACCACTGGTTCTGGATCATCTTATTACTGGCGCCTGCTTTTTTTTCTTTTCGTGTAAACTTCGACTGGCACGAAGCGGCGCTCGGAAAAATATGGAACGGCTTTGAATTGAAATACTGGAGAACCTGTATCAACTGGGTGGTAAAGGTTTTTGTATTGCTCATCCCCGTATATATTACCTGGTGGATAAAAGATAGCAGCGATCAGCCATTTTATGGTACCAGGCCGCTGGAAGATGTGAAACCATATATTACCATGGTGCTCATCATGCTGCCATTACTGGCGCTGGCCAGTACACAAAAAGATTTTTTAAACATGTACCCCAAGGCAAAAGTGCTGGCACAACTGCAGATGAGCCATCAGCCATGGCGCTACATCGTGTACGAGTTATGTTATGGTTTTGATTTTATCAGCATCGAATTTTTCTTTCGCGGATTTTTAATTTTGTCGCTGCTGAAGATCTGCGGACAGCATTGTATAATTCCCATGGCCTGCTTTTACTGCGCTATTCACCTGGGCAAGCCGGCGGGAGAAGCCATCAGCAGCTTTTGGGGAGGACTTTTACTGGGTATTGTAAGTTATAATACGGGCAGCATCTGGGGCGGATTGATCGTACACCTTGGTATTGCATGGCTCATGGAAATGGGTGGCTGGCTGGGCGCTTTGTTTAAAAAATGATGAACTCTTAAAGATTTTGCGCAGCAACCGGGCAGGCTTTACAGGCATGTACAGCGTGTATTGTAAACGGAAAAGATCGGTTTTCTGTCCACAACAAAGCAACTTTACCAATAGAAAAAGCCTCTTTGCTTTAGCTGCCTGCGAAAAAACTTGCGCATCTTTGGGTGCTTTTACGCTTGCAGGTACGGCAACAGAACCTTATTTTTACATTACTGGATGAAAACAATTTTCACCATATCGGTCTTGTTCTTATTAAGTACCCTCCTCTGCTCCTGTCCCTACAGTTCTCCTTACCAGTTAGACGAAACACCGAATATTTATGTAGAAGAAGACCTGCTGGGTAGTTGGGCCACCTTTGTAAAAAAACCGGTTAGCGGCAGGGAAGAAACCGTTAAACTCATTCTTTCCAAAAAAACAGATACCGAGTACAATATTGTTTTTACCGGCAACATAGAAGAATTGAAACCATTTAAACTCATCAAGCAGGATTCTATCAGCGGCACCGCATTCATGAGTACCGTTGCAGGGCGCCAGTTTTTAAATATCTCCGTAAAAGGATTGAACTACATTGCTGAATTAAAATTTAAAGATGGCAATCTTTCCCTGTTACCATTGGTAGAACATTTTACCGGTAAAATGATCCAGAATAATTCCGAACTAAGGAACAGTGTGGAGTTTCATTACAAAACCCGTGTACATGCCCTCTACGATGATGATTTCTGTTTAAAAGACATGGTTAAAATAAACTGACACTAAACCTTAACTACCCTTAACTTCTTAATGGTTAACTCTTCTTAATGTTTCACTTCTTCTCCCAATTTTGTAAATTGCCCTACTAAACAACGATTGTATGGCACTAAGTAAAATTGCCGGTATAGGTTATTACGTTCCCGAAAACGTATATACCAACCAGGATCTCACAAAATTTATGGAAACCAGTGATGAATGGATACAGGAACGCACCGGTATACAGGAACGCCGCTATGCCCACCGCACGGGAGAGACTACTACTACAATGGCCGTAAAAGCTGCTACTATTGCCATCGAAAGAGCAGGCATAACTGCACAGGATATTGATTTTATTGTGTTTGCCACACTAAGCCCCGATTATTATTTCCCCGGTTGTGGTGTGTTGTTGCAACGAGCCATGAAGATGAAAGAGATCGGCGCACTGGATGTAAGGAATCAATGCAGCGGATTCGTGTATGCATTATCGGTAGCAGACCAGTTCATAAAGACCGGGATGTACAAAAATATATTAGTGATAGGGAGCGAAAAGCATTCTTTCGGGCTGGACTTCAGCACAAGGGGAAGAAATATTTCCGTGATATTTGGTGATGGCGCAGGCGCTGTGGTACTGCAGCCAACAAATAAAGAGGGACAGGGCATTTTAAGTACACATTTGCACAGCGATGGAGAGAGTGCAGAAATACTGGCCATGTACAATCCCGGTACACATGCCAACCACTGGATGGAAAATAAACTGGCCGATTTTGATGAAGCTGAAATGGGAGAAATGTTCATGAGTCATAACATGATCGATAAGGCGCAGAATTTTCCCAATATGGATGGACCGGCCGTATTTAAAAAAGCCGTGGTAAAATTTCCGGAAGTCATCATGGAAGCGCTTGCAGCCAATGATCTTAAGCCATCAGATATTGGCGTGCTGATACCGCACCAGGCCAATCTGCGCATAGCACAATTTGTACAGCAAAAATTACAATTAAGAGACGACCAGGTGTTCAATAATATTCAGAAATACGGCAACACTACGGCAGCATCAGTACCCATTGCATTGTGCGAGGCATGGGAGGCAGGAAAAATAAAAGAAGGCGACCTGGTATGCCTGGCTGCATTCGGCAGTGGCTTTACCTGGGCCAGTGCATTGCTGCGCTGGTAAAAATGATGGTTAAATGTAAACGCTTTCCCTGAACTTTGCAGCCATGCAGCGAAGATTCATTTACTTTATCAATCCTATTTCGGGTACAAAGGGCAAGGAAGCCCTGTTATCGACCATAAAAAAAACCACTACAGAAAAAAATATTCCATTCGAGATACTGCATACCAATGCAGCAGGTGATTATACTTACCTGCATCAAAAAATTGCGGATGAAAACATCACCGATATCATTATCTGCGGAGGCGATGGTACGGTGAATCAAATAGCCTGTGCGCTTACAGGCAGCAATGTGAACATAGGCATAATACCCATGGGCAGCGGCAACGGGCTGGCCTTTGCAGCAAAGATCCCCAAGCAGGCGGATAAAGCGCTGGACGTGATCTTTAACGGTAACGCAGTCGCCATCGATAGTTTTTACATCAATAAAAAATTCAGCTGCATGCTCTGCGGTATCGGCTTTGATGCACAGGTGGCGCATGATTTTGCCAAACAAAAAAAACGCGGACTGGCAACTTATGTAAAACAATCCACCAAAAACTTCATGAAAGCGGATGCGTATCCCTTTACAATTGCCGTGAACGACGACACTATCAGTACAGAAGCATTTTTTATCAGCATCGCCAACAGCAACCAGTTTGGTAATAATTTCACCATTGCCCCACGGGCCAGCTTATACGATGGGTTGCTCGATATAGTGATCGTGAACAAAATGAGTAAACTCCGCATGTTGTGGAATGTAATGAAGCAGATTAGAAAAGGAGAAGTGCGGCCTTATGAAGATAAAAAATACCAGCGCACAGATATAGGATATTTTCAAACAGAGAAATTGATAATAAAGAACCCCAAAAAAGCTCCCCTGCATATTGATGGCGATCCCGCCGAAACTGCAAAAGAATTCGAGATAGGGGTCATAAAAAAAGCTTTCCGTTTATTAATGCCGCAATGATATTTACTGCAACAGCTTTAATATATGCTTTACAGATTGCTGGTTATAACTATTATAAAAAGAAGCGATGATATCTCTTTTTTCCCTTGCAGTTAAATGAAAATTGAGCGCCGCACCCTGTTCTTCTTTTTCGGGTACATACATAAAAGTAATGCGGTGCAGCACAGAGTCCAGTCCATCATGTATATAGCTGTACTGGTCTGTTTCAGCATAATCCTGCAGTTTGTACCAGTTATGCTGCAGCATGGTGGCAGGTTTTATCAGCACATCAGTAATGTCGCCACTTTCAAAAGGTTGTTGCCAGTTATCTTTCATGCGGTCGCGTAACTGCAGGATGATAACGCCGCCTGTATTCTGTTGTATCCAGTCTTTAAAATTTTCTATAAAACGCAGCGAGGTCTCCTGCCCGAAATTATCTTTTAAACCGGCATCCATCACATCAATTACTGGATTGGTGGGTAACCAGACATTCGGCAATACATAAGGAAAAGTGGCATTCATCCTTAAAATGGTCAGCAGGCGGGTATTACCGGGATCTTGCTTTTCAAAAAATGCGCTGTAATCAACCGCATCGGGGCTTGCTGTAGTATCATTCGCATACAGCAACGGCTTCATCATAAAGCTCAATGGCTGTGTGCTGATCATCATCTTTCTGCCGTCCCTGGAAATGGTGTTGTTGAAAATGATCATGGGCACCCTGGCGGCTTTTTCATCGGCTGCCATATCTTTTAAATGTACATCCAGTAAGCCAAAAGTATTTTCATTCAGTTTTTGCTCAAAAGCATAACCACGGTCCTTTACATATTTATAATCGCCAACCGAAAATTTTTGTGCCGGCGCAAAAATATCCCTCGCTATCATGGAAGAGAATACCGGGTTTAAAAGATCCTGCGCAATATTATTGGTAAGATTACTGTGATGCAGGTTCAGTTTAGTGGTATCTGCCAGGTTACTGCGGTATAGCTCACGGTAATACGTAGCCGCTAACATGCCACCGCTGGCGCCACTGATGAGCATGGTATGTTTCATTAATTGCCCATTGGTGATACTATCCAGCTGCTGCAAAGTATTCATTACAAAAGTGCCGCTGCGCAGGCCACCGCCACTTACATTGATGAACACCATTACCGGCTTTTCGCTGTTTTGTTTCTTTTTCCAGTTATTCAATATCTGCAGCATATTAGCCCTGTCGGCATCAACCTGTGCAGGCCTGCACAGCTGCAGTAAAGATTGTTTGCTGTAAGCAGGTCTTTCAGATTGATTCGTATAATTCAATCCGTATGCTTTATTCCTCGGATCGATGATATCATGCGTATATAAAAGATTTACGCCAAATATCAGCACAATGATAAAAGGCAGGCTCCAGCTTTGCAGGAAATAAGTAAGGGCACCGATCACAGCCGTCATCACCGCAAAAAAAACAAAAATGCTGGCTGCTGCGGGTACCTGGAATACTTTATCATCAAGAAAAAAACCGATCACGGTTAAAAAAATAAAAGCCAGTACAATGCTGATGATGGCAGAGAAGTGATGCCGCTTGAAGATCATGTCTAAAAAATCCTGGCTGTAATGCGATACGTTCCGGGCCTTTACCAAACGGAAACGGGTGGTAAAAAAATAACTCACCTTCATGCCATAGCCATCCGGCTGTGCCTTTACCGCAGGATTATAGCTTTGTTTAAAACGTTGCGGATCGCTGATAACAGGCGCCACGCTGCGGATGATCGTTTTTTCAGCACCAAAAAAATAAACAAAGGATATGAACAGCAATAAAATAAACCCACCAATAATGCCGCCCATTACGATCAATATCTCGGTACCCGTCATTAATTCTTTATGCTCGTTGAACGGTACCAGCCGTACAAAATAAAAGATGATGAAGATGATCGGCAGAATGGCGTTGTTGATGCAGTATTTTAAAAAAGGCTTGGCTGCTGTGGCTAAAAATTTACAGCGCTTACTATGCAGTATAAACGTAGTTACATTCCAGCTCATCATAAAAACGCCCATAGCAATACCGGTAATAGCGGCGCCCACTGCATTTACATTGCCTAAATATTCAGGAGCAAAAAACAGCGCATCGGCGCCAAAGGTTTTCATAAAACCACTGTTGATAGTGCTGGCCAATACATACCAGAATACGAGCAACACCTGGTACTTTCTAAAGTGAAGGATGAATAACTGTATAGGAAAGGAATAAAAAATATCTTTTAACAACTGTTTCATAATTGCGGCTGTTATTTAAAAATACTGCAAAAAACGGCAGCAGGTAAAACAGCTTTCTTATTTTATAGTAACGGTAAGCGTAAATGATTATTATAAATTATATCAGCTTATCGGGTGTAACAGGCAACTGTCTTATCCTTTTACCGGTGGCATTAAACACCGCATTGGCAATGGCCGCTGCCGAACCGATCAAACCCACTTCTCCCAAACCTTTTGAACCCATGGCATTTAAATAAGGATCGGGTTTATTTACAAACAGCACATCTATTTCCGGTACATCGGCATTAACGGGTATATGGTAACCTGCAAAATCATTACCCAGTATTCTTCCGTAACGATGATCCACCTGTTGTTCTTCCATCAATGCCATACCAATGCCCCACACCACAGCACCCTTTATCTGGCTGGCAGCCGTTTTTTCACTCACAATTTTTCCGGCATCCACACAGCTTACAAAACGTTTTACACGAACCACACCGGTATAAGCATGCACATGCACTTCTGCAAAATGCACCGCGTAAGAGTTGAAAGAATATTTTTTTGTTTCTTCACCGCTTGCCGAAGACTTGGTGATATCAATATCTTTAAGCCCTTTATTGTGCAGCAGCTGTGTATAGCTTACCGAAGCAGCAGGATTTGCAGCCAATGCAATGCTGCCATCTTTAAAAATCACATCGGCAGCTTTTGCATCTTTAAAATTGTTGTCTGTTTCATTTGCAACCTGCAATAATTTTTCTTTAATAGCAGAGCACACATCATTCACCGCAGAACCAACCGAAGCCACCGTAAAACTGCCACCCTGCGCCGGCGAATCCGGGAAAGAAGAATTGCCCAACTCGAATTTTATTTTTTCTTTCGGCACACCCAATACATTATTTGCAATAGCAACCATCGCGGTGCCTGTACCGGGGCCCATATCGCTGGTGGCACTTTGTAATAACAGGTTGCCATTGATATCCAGCCTGCCTCTTGCAGTTGCTTTTAAACGCCAGGCGCCCCAGGTGCCCACGCCCATTCCATGGCCCACCCACCAGTCGCCCAAGCGTGTTGAACGCGGTGTTGCCTTCCTGTTGGCCCAGCCAAATTTTGCAGCAGCAGTATCATAGCAATCCTTTAAAAAGTTACTGGACCATGGCAATCCACTGTCCAGGTCTTTTTCAGCAAAATTTTTCAAACGTAATTCCAGTGGATCCATTTTTAATGCATAGGCAAGCTCATCCATGGCCGACTCCAACGCAAATGAACCTGTGGCTTCGCCGGGTGCCCGCATCCATATCGGTGTTGCAAAATTCAATGGAACAGTCTTATACCTTGTATGCAGGTTTTGAAAATTGTACAGCACTTTGGTAATGCCCGTACTATTCTCATTAAAATTTTCGTAGGTGGAAGTATTGGTGATCGATTCATGTACAGCACCGGTAATAGTACCATCAGCATTGGCGCCAAGAGCCACTCTTTGCCATGCGTGCGGCCGGTAGCCTACCATGGTAAACATTTGCGGCCTGCTTACCACTACTTTAACCGGACGGTTTAATTTTTTTGCTGCAATGATGGCTGCAAAACTATGTGGCCAGCTGCGCAATCCACTTCCAAAACCACCGCCTACAAATTCAGCCTGTACCAATACATTTTCTTTTTTAAGCCCGAACATATTGGCAATTGTACCCTGCACATCTTTTACCGCATGGTTCTTATCATAAACGGTAAGTTTATCATCTGCCGTCCATACTGCAATCGTAGCGTGCATTTCCATCGGGCTGTGCACTTCTGCCGGCTGGCTGTATTCGGCTTCTATTTTTACGGTTGCATTGTTCCACGCATCCTTGTCGCCCCTTATTTTATCATCACCGAATTTATTATTTTTTTCGGCGGCAGCTTTTGCTAAAAAATCAGTTTCGGCAGGCGCTTCTGTATAGGTAACTTTTACCAGCCCGGCTGCATATTGCGCCTGTTCAAAGTGATCGGCCACTACTAACGCTATCGGTTGTCCGCTGGAAAATATTTCATTGCTGTAAAATATCCTTAAACCGGCACCGGCATCTTTTGCTTTTTTTGCATCGCTGAATTTTTCCAGCGGTATATTATTCTGGTGCGAAATGATGTCGATCACACCGGGCGCCTTTTTTGCTGCCGTAATATCGATCGATTGAATGCTGCCTTTTGCAATGGTACTGCCTACCAATACACCATAAACAAGATTGTCAACAATATATTCCGCAGCATATTTTGCAGTGCCGGTTACTTTTTGTTTACCATCCACCCTGTCATCAGGTGGTGTGAGCAATTTATTATCATCAAAAAATCCCATTGTAAATGATTTATCCATGAATAATTTTATACCAGCGCATTTTTCAATGCCAGTTCAATACCATTCTGCAGCAGCTTTACTTTAAAGCCGTTGTGCTGCAAAGGTTTTGCATCCTTTACCGCAATGGCAGCTGCCTGTTTGAATACGGACTCTTCTGCCTGTTTACCAGCCAAAAATTGCTCCGCTTCGTACAGGCGCCAGGGTTTGTGTGCCACACCACCTGCTGCCAGCCGGGCGGCTTTTATCTTTCCATCCTCTATATGCAAAGCTGCCGCCACCGATACCAATGCAAAAGCATACGAAGCCCGGTCCCTTATTTTTAAATAATGAAAATGCGTATTGAAATTATTTTTTGATACCGTCACTTTGGTGATGATGCTGCCTTTTGCAAGATTATTATCCCTATCAGGTGTGGTACCCGGCAAGCGGTGAAAATCTTTAAAAGGAATGGCTGTTTCTTTACCATCCGTTTGCACCAATACGGTTGCATCCAGTGCAGCCAATGCAATACAAAGATCGCTGGGATGCACCGCCACACAATTTTCCGAAGCGCCGAATATAGCAGACATGCGGTTCAACCCGTTCTTTGCACCACAACCCGTACCCGGTTTTCTTTTATTGCAGGGCATTGCGGTATCATAAAAATAGGGGCACCTGGTGCGCTGCAGCATATTGCCACCCACAGTCGCCATATTGCGTATCTGCGGCGAAGCACCCGCCAGCAAGGCTTTTGAAATCAATGGATAATCTTTTACAATATCCACCTGCTCCGCCACCACGCTGTTGATCGCCAGGGCACCAATGCTGATACCATTGTTGTTAGTTGTAATTTCTTTTAGAGCCACCTGGTTGATATCAATAAGACTGGCAGGTGTTGCGATCTCTTTCTTCATCAGGTCGAGCAGGTTGGTGCCGCCTGCAATGAACTGCGAAGCGCTATTTGCTTTATAAGCGGATTGCGCAGTCTTGATATCCGCCGGTCTTGAAAATTGGAAGGTCTTCATTTTGCAATTTCTTTTATAGCGTTAGCAATACCGTTATATGCGCCGCAGCGGCAAAGATTACCGCTCATGAATTCCCTTATCTCTTCTTCATTTTTAGTATGCCCTTCATTTACACATCCTATTGCCGACATGATCTGCCCCGGTGTACAATAGCCACATTGAAATCCGTCACACTTAATAAAAGCCTTTTGCATAGGATGCAGTTCATCGCCATTGGCAAGCCCCTCAATGGTGGTGATCTTATTGCCCTGCTGCATTACTGCCAGTGTAAGACATGAATTTATCCTGTGCCCGTTCACATGCACCGTGCAGGCGCCACATTGCCCGTGGTCGCAGCCTTTTTTGGTGCCGGTCATATGCAGTTCCTCTCTTAAAAGATCCAGCAATGTAGTGCGTGGATCAACCGCAAGATTTTTTTGCACACCATTGATCTCCATCGAAACCGGTATCTGCTCCAGTTGGTAAGCATATTTTTCATCCAGCCTGTTTTTTGCGGCGCTATCAACAGCAGCAGGAATAACCGCTACAGCCGTTAATGCGGCGGAACGTTTTAAAAAACTGCGCCGGGAATTACCCAACTGCAATTCTTTTTCATCATTATGGATCATAAAACAAAATTGTGGGATTGATAGCAAAGCTGCGTTATCAAATATACTGATTTACGAGAGTAAATAAAAGATTAAAGCCTTTAATAAAACACCTTAATTGTCTTAATTTCTTAATAGCTAAAAAATTAAGCCGCAGGCTTGATCTGCAACAACAGGTTAAAAGTTTGCGTAATGGCAAATGATGCCAACAAAAGATGTAAAGGCTGCGCCACCGCAGGCATATTGGCATACACCAACACAATGCCCACGATCATGCTCATTACAATAATAGAAGTAAGGATGAAGACGTTCTTTTTTATCGCCGCCATATTCCTGCAATGCCATGCAAGGAATATAGCTGTTAGCAGCACCAGCCACGAAAAACTGCGGTGTATCAAAAATGCTACGGGACTATCCGCCAGCCATGTCTCTCTCTGTTCGTAATGTAATATTTTAGAAACATCATCCACGTACATGCGCACCATTGTGCCTAAAGCGCTTTGGCAAAACAGCAGCAGCAAAAAAATGAAGATCAGGTTCCTTGTTCTGCGGTCAATAGTAACAGCAGCTAATTTTGATCGCAGCGAAAGTAATAAAGCCAATTGCAATTGTACCAATGCAATGGCAAATAAAAGATGTACCGAAATACTCAGGTGTGCAAGGTTTAGCTTCACCACGATGGCGCCAAACAAACCAGTGAGTATAACCGTAAGCAAAAAAGCCCACGCAAGTCTGTAAGCTTTTCGCAGCTCTTCTCTTTTTTTAAATAACAGTAATACCTGTATAATACCAAATACACCCAGTAAAGTGCCCAGTAAGCGGTTGAAATATTCTATCCAGGTATGTAAGGCGTTAAAGCTGTGATCGATATCCTGTTTGTGCAGGTATTTTTCAAAATCGGGTGGCAGTTCGCTGGCATTGGTGGGTGGTATCCACCTGCCAAAACATTTAGGCCAGTCGGGGCAACCCATACCGCTTTGCGTGGTGCGTACCACGCCGCCTGCAATAATTACAAGAAAGCAAAGGATGAAAGTGGCAAATGCCCAGTTTTTGATCGACCGCATAAAGATGCCGCAAATTTACAGCAGCAATATTGTTATCCACCAAACAAACCAATATTTATTCTTTTATAAGATATTTGTGACCACATGCTGTTATCACACTATCAAACACAATACACCGAAGCGGGCCTGGACGAGGCAGGCCGTGGTTGCTATGCCGGTCCTGTATTTGCAGCAGCAGTGATATTACCGGCAGATTTTTTTCATCCCCTGCTGAACGATAGTAAACAGCTGAAAGAAAAACAACGCGACGAATTAAGACCTGTTATAGAAAAAGAAAGTATTGCATTTGCAGTAGCATCGGTGGATAATAACGAGATCGATAAAATAAATATCCTGCAGGCCAGTTATAAAGCCATGCATCTTTCGCTGGATCAGTTACAAACTATTCCCGAATTATTATTGGTAGATGGCAACCGTTTTAAAAAATACGGTTCCATACCGCATCACTGCATCATTAAAGGTGACGGTAAATATGCATCTATCGCCGCTGCCAGCATACTGGCAAAGACCTACCGCGATGAATTTATGCAAAAGGCCCACCAGCAATACCCGCAATACGGCTGGAACAAGAATAAAGGTTATGGCACAGCCCAACACCGCAAAGCCATCGAAACTTACGGCTTATGCGATTATCACCGCAAAAGTTTTAATATCCTTCCTGCGCAGATCAGCATATTTGAGTAGTGCCGAACACTAAAGGCTTTGATCACACGTTATTATACTGTTCCAAAAAAATAAAAACGGTGCATTTAAACCCGGAAGACCATTCCCGGTCTATGTATTTACAACGGATTTATTCACCTTTTACAACATTTAAAACCAAACAGTATGAAATCAACAGTATTAGCCGCAGCAGTTTTGCTATTGAGTGTGGCTTACACCAATGCCGATGCCCAAACAGTTAGACAAAAAGGAAGAAACCAACGCCACCGTATTGCACAAGGTGTAAAAAGCGGTGAGTTGACAAAAGCAGAAACAGTGAACCTTGCAAAAGACCAGAAAGAAATTCACCAGGAAGTAAAAGATGCAAAAGCAGATGGTGTGGTGACCAAAGAAGAAAGAAAAGATATTAAGCAGGATCAAAGGCAGGAAAGCCGTAAGATCTTATCGCAAAAAACACAACAGGAGAGACAGGAATTAATACAAGTGCTCAAAATAATTAAGATTTAAGATTCAATCCTGCCATTTTTATGGCGGGATTTTTTATGCCTCCCATTCGCCCAGGCCCTGTCGGGTGATCTGCCAGTTATCGGTGGTGCAATCGATGATGGTGGAAGGTATCATGCCACCGATGCCGCCATCGATCACAAAATCCACCAGGTGGCCGAATTTTTCGTACATCACTTCGGGGTCGGTATATTCTTCCACCATTTCGCCGGGCAAAGATGCACTCAAAAGCGGGTTGCCCAGGGCCTCTAAAATATGATGACAGATATTATTATCGGGTACCCTCAGGCCCACGGTACTTTTTTTACTCTGTAAAATTTTGGGCACCTGTTTGCTGGCGGGCAGAATAAATGTATAAGGGCCGGGCAGGTAGTTCTTCAGCATCCTGTACAGCGGGGTGTCAATGCTTTTGGTATAGTCGCTTAAATGGCTCAGGTCCTTGCAGATAAAGCTCAGCTGCGCTTTTTGAGGATCGATATTTTTTATTTTGCTGATGCGTTCCACTGCTTTGTGCTGCATGATATCGCAGCCCAGCCCATAAATGGTATCGGTGGGGTAGATGATGATGCCACCGTCCTTCAACGCTTCCACCACCTGTTTTATCAGCCTGGGTTGCGGATCTTCGGGATGTATTTGTATAAGCATGGCCCTTAATAATAATGTATAAAATTACCACCAATCGTCTTATATTAATCTATTACTTTTGCACTTAAAATAATTTTACCCACATCACATTGTACAAAAAAACATCTAACATTTAATTTATGGCAGTTATTACCGTAGGCACCATGGCTTTTGATGCTATTGAAACTCCTTTTGGCAAAACCGATAAGATCATTGGCGGATCGGCAACGTATGTAGCCTATGCTGCAAGTAATTTTGTTACTCCGGTTCAGCAGATATCCATTGTAGGATACGATTTTCCGCAGGAAGAAATGGACGAAATGAAAAAACGCGGCATACAGCTGGATGGTGTAGAGATAGTGCCTGATAAAAAATCATTTTTCTGGAGTGGTAAATACCATATTGATATGAACACCCGTGATACACTGGTGACCGACCTGAATGTACTGGCCGATTTTAATCCCATCGTTCCGGACGCATTCCAGGGTGCAGAATTTTTAATGCTGGGCAACCTGATGCCCAAGCTGCAGCTGAGCGTGATCAACCAGTTAAAAGTGCGTCCTAAACTGATCGTGATGGATACCATGAATTTCTGGATGGACATTGCTATGGACGACCTGAAAGAAGTATTGAAAAAAGTGGATGTATTGCTGGTAAATGATGGCGAAGCAAGGCAGCTGAGCGGCGAATTATCTCTGGTGAAAGCAGCCCGTGAAATAATGAAGATGGGACCTAAATTCCTGATCATAAAAAAAGGTGAACACGGGGCTTTATTGTTTCATGAGAATCATGTTTTCTTTGCACCTGCATTACCGCTGGAAGAAGTATTTGACCCCACTGGTGCAGGTGATACTTTTGCCGGAGGTTTTATCGGCCACCTGGCAAAAACAAAGGACATCAGTTTTGAGAACATGAAAACGGCCATTATCATCGGCAGCGCCATGGCGAGCTTTTGCGTGGAAAAATTTGGACCGGAAAGATTAAAGGAGATCACCAAAGAAGATATCGACAACCGCCTCAGCGAATTTGTACAGTTGGTGAATTTTGATATTGACCTGGTATAACCGGATTTATTTAGACATTAGATTAAATTATGCTGGAGATCATCGCAATTATATTCCTCTCAAGAAAGAATGGTTTTCTTGCAGAATCAAAAGGATTAAAGTCCGGAACATGGATAAGGTATACAGTACTGGCCTGGATAGGTTTTGAGTTTGCAGGGGCATTGATAGGAATGATTTTATTTGGGCCCTCTGATATGCTCTCTATTTACCTGCTGGCAATTGCCAGCGCTGTAATGGGCTATTTTGTGATAAGGGATATCTTACTTAAAAAGCCTTTTGTAAACAATGACGATACCGATAACACCAGAACTAGGGTTGACGACCTGTATCCCGACAGAAATAAAAACTAAAGAAATTGTTAAAGGGTTGCCATAAGTAATAATACTGCCTATTATTGGCGAGTTTTGTTTTAACCAAAGACAGATCAATTACGTTTAAAGAACCAGCAATCATTGAACAATGACCATACAAAGTTTTTGCAAAAAAATTGTACTGCTTGTATTTCTCTCTGCCACCACTAATTGGGCCTTTAGCCAGGTGCCCATTGATTCGCTGGTAAACCAGCTGGGGCAGAAATACCCGCAGGAAAAGATATACCTGCATTTCGACAAAAGTTATTACAATGCCGGAGAGACCATCTGGTTCAAGGCTTATCTCACTACCGATAATCTTGCTAGCACATTAAGCAAAACCGTTTATGCCGAACTGATAGACAATAAAGGCACCGTGCTGCAAAAGAAAATGATGCCTGTGTATGAATCCGGCGGGGCTTCACATTTTGAACTGCCCGACACACTCAATAATACCAGCCTGTATGTAAGGGCTTACACATCATGGATGCTGAATTTCGATTCTTCACTCATGTACCTGAAAGCGATACAGATAGTGCCGTACAATGCAGCAAAGAAAATAGCTACAGTAGCTCCTGCACCCTCCTACAGCGTTACATTTTTTCCCGAAGGGGGAGATATGGTGGAAGGTATTGAATCAAGGCTGGCATTTAAAGCCAACGACCAGGATGGTATACCCATCAGCATCAGCGGCAATATTGTAGATGGGGCTGGAAAGAAAATAACCGCATTTTCGTCTATCCATAACGGTATGGGCTATTTTTTATTCACCCCGGCGGCAGGCGAAAAATACCGGGCCACCTGGAAAGATAAAAAAGGAGTAGCACACGAAACGGCTTTACCGGCGGCCAAAAAAACGGGACTGGTACTGAACATAACCAATAGTGCCGATACGGTACGCTTTACTTTAAAAAGGCCCGACGATGTACCGGAAGATTTTACTTCATTTACAGTAGTGGCACAAATGCAACACCAGATGGTGTACAATGCAAGAGTGAATATGGCGGCCAAAAAACAGGTAAGCGCCCCGATACTCACGGAGAATTTTCCGGATGGTATCATGCAGATCACCGTTTTTAATGCAGCACAGGTACCCGTTGCCGAACGCCTCGCATTTTTAAATCACAATAGCTTTTCGTTTGTTACCGACCTGCATGCCATTGAAAAGAATATTGTAAAACGCGGCCACAATACCCTGCAGGTAGATGTGGGCGATACTATATTCAGTAATTTATCCATTGCTGTTACTGATGCAGGACTTAACCCGGTTACGCCCAACGAAGAAAATATCTTCTCCAACTTTTTACTTACCAGCGACCTGAAAGGATATGTATATAACCCGGCCTATTATTTTTCCAGCGATGCAGATTCTGTAAAACAACAACTGGACCTGGTGATGATGACCAATGGCTGGAGAAGGTTTAAATGGGAAATGCTGCTGACAAAGCAATGGCCTAAATTGACTTTTCCTATAGATAATTATATTTCCATCAGGGGAAATGTATACGGCTTATCTAAAACACAGCTTACCAAAAAAGAACTGATCGGTTATATAAAGACCAAGAGCAATACCAGCGATTTTATAATGATACCGCTGAATACGGACGGACAGTTCAGGCTTACCGGCATGTTCTTATTCGATACCGCAAAACTGTATTACCAGATCAATGCGGATAAGGATAAACGGCTTACTTCTATTGCCACATTTAATTTCAAGAATGAAGTAGCAAATGCACCATCACCCGCAGCTGCATTTCTTGCTTCGGCTTACCTGAATATGAAAATTGACAGTGCCACACAAGTAAAGAATGCAAAAGTGGCCGCTTTTCAACGCTCTTTATTTGAAAGCAGGGTAAAAACACTGGATGTGGTAAAAGTGGTGGGCAGGCAAAAATCGCTGAAGGAAAAAATGAATGAACAGTATACTTCCGGTTTCTTCACCGGCGATGATGGTTATACATTTACCACCGAAGATGATCCCTTTGCCAAAACTGCCACCAGCGTATTAGAATACCTGCGTGGAAAAGTGGCAGGCCTGCAGATTGCCAGTGATGGGCAGAGTGCAACATGGCGCGGCAGTGAGACCAGCATATTCCTGAACGAAACCAGTTCGGATGCCAGCCAGTTGCAAACCATTACCATGTCGGATGTGGCAATGATAAAAGTATTTCGTCCACCATTTTTTGGTGCCATGGGTGGAGGCGCCGGTGGTGCAATAGCCGTGTACACTAAAAAAGGTGGCGGCGATAATTCAAATGTAAAAGGTCTTGACTTTACCAATATCTACGGCTATTCTCCCATTAAAGAGTTTTATATGCCCGATTACGAAAAGACCAATACCGACGAACCGGATTACCGCAGTACGCTTTACTGGAATCCATTCCTGATAATGGATAACAAAACAAGAAGGATAAAAATACCTTTTTATAACAGTGATAACTGTAAAAAAATAAGGGTCATTATAGAGGGGGTTAACAGGAACGGACAGTTCACCCACGAAGAGAAAATATTTGAATAACACTTAAAGGCTGCAATTAATGCAGCCTTTTTTACAACTCATCCTGCATTAAGTACACCGCTTATCAATACTACTTGCAACCCCGCTTTTTTTGTTTTAAATTCAGCACCTGAAATATAAACAGTCTTATGAGCAAGTATTCTTCTTTGCTGCTTTGCGCAGTCTCCGCAATTTTTTTTGCATGCAATAACGAAACACCTGATACAGCACAACAGATAAAAGGCTTATCCATGCAGAACATTGATTCATCTAAAAGACCCGGCGATGATTTTTACATGTATGCCAACGGTAAATGGTACGATACCGCCACTATTCTTCCTACCGAATCACGTGCAGGCGCCAGGCTGGAAATGGACTATGTAACCAAGGCACATATAAAAAGTATTTTGGAAGAAAGCGCCGCAGCTACCAACACTGCCGGAAGCATTGAACAGAAAGTGGGCGACATGTTTGCATCGGGCATGGATACCACTGCTATTGAAAAAGCAGGTTACACACCATTAAAACCATGGATTGATAAGATCGCTGCTATAAAAGATACCAGGGGGCTGCTGCAATATGAAGCAGAGCAGCAAACGATGCAAAACCCTTCCATCATCGGGCAGTATATCGGCACCGATGAAAAAAACAGCACACAGAATATAGCGGTGTATTACCAGGCTGGTCTTGGTTTGCCCGACAGGGATTATTATTTTAAGACCGACCCGGCCACACAGGATGTAGTGAATGCCTATAAAACTTTTGTAAATACCCTGTTTAAATTAACAGGCGATGATTCTGCCACTGCGGCAAAAAACACCGCTATCGTTTACGATATAGAAAAACAAATGGCCACCAGCCACCGTACCAATGTGGAGCTAAGGGATCCGCAAACCAATTACAATAAAATGGCTGTAGCAGACCTCGATAAAAAAATGCCGGCAATAGGATGGAACAACCTTTTAAATGACCTGCATGTAAAAGCCGATTCTGTGAATGTGGGTCAACCGGGTTATTATGCAAAGCTGAATGAGTTATTAAAAACTGTTCCGCTGGAAAACTGGAAAACGTATATGCGTTTGCACCTGCTTACCAATACAGCGTGGATACTGAGCAGTGATTTTGTAATGGCCTCTTTTAATTACAATGGCAAAGCATTGAGCGGCCAGAAAAAACTAAAAGACCGTTGGGAAAGAATATACCAGGCTATTGATGGAAGTATTGGTGAAGCATTGGGGCAACTGTATGTAAAAAAATATTTCAGCGAAGCGGCCAAGAAAAAAATGCTGGAGCTGGTGAATAACCTGCAGGTGGCATTTGAGAACCGCATTACAAAGCTGGATTGGATGAGTGATAGCACTAAACAAAAAGCTATTGCAAAACTGCATACGTTCATCAAGAAAATTGCTTTCCCGGATAAGTGGAGGGATTACAGCAAAGTAACTATACAGCGCAATGATTATTTTGGCAACATTGTATCCAGCAGCAAGAATGCTTACGAGCATGATATCAGCAAGATCGGCCAGCCGGTTGACAAAACAGAGTGGGGCATGACGCCACCCACCAACAATGCATATTACAATCCCGGTTTCAACGAAATTGTTTTTCCTGCGGGCATATTACTATACCCGATGTTTGATATCAACTCCGATGATGCAATGAATTATGGAGGCATTGGCGTAGTGATAGGTCACGAAATGACACATGGTTTTGATGACCAGGGTGCACAATTTGATAAGGATGGTAATTTAAAGAACTGGTGGGCGCCCGAAGATTTTGCAAAATTCAAAGCCAAAGGCGAACAAGTGGTAAAACTCTACAACAGTTTTGTGGTGCTGGATTCGGTGCATGTAAACGGCAGCCTTACACAGGGAGAGAATACGGCCGATATTGGTGGTGTGGCCATTGCATACGATGCATTTAAAATGACCCAACAGGGAAAAGATACCGTGAAGATACAGGGCCTTACACCCGACCAGCGTTTCTTTTTAGCCTTTGCACAAAGCTGGCGCAAAAAAATAAAAGACGAAGCCATGCGCCAACAGATCAATACCGATCCGCATTCGCCGGCCATGTACCGTATACGTGGCCCGTTAACGAATTTCGATCCGTTTTATACAGCCTTCGGTATAAAGGAAGGCGACAAACTGTTTATACCGCAAAAAGACAGGATACATATCTGGTAAACAATTGCATTGTAAATATTAAAATCGTGGTGACGCTTACAGGCGTCACCACGATTTTTTTGATCAGGATCCATACTGGTATAGTTATCTCGGTGCAAGAGCTGCATCTTTTGTTGCAACAGGCCATATAGAACCTGCAGGTTGTGCTGCAGGAAAACTCACGCCTTTATTAGAACCTCGTACCAAACTATCTGCACCAAAATAATACAGCGGCCAGCCTTTATACGTCAGTTGTTTTCTGCCATTGAAAGTAGTTACCACAAACAATGTTTTATCGAATGTGGAAGGCACTGTGATATTATCTGTTTCGTAAATAGGGAAGGTGGCATTGTTAGAAAAATCGGGCTTGGTGAATTTGTTTTTATACGCACTGTCTTTGGTAAAGAAATACAATGCGTTGCCTTTTTCATCACATAAATAAGCAGTAAGCCCGTTGCCCGGAGTATAGTTGCTTAGATAATTTGTACCATTTTGCCCGGTAAGTTGAAAGTTAGCTACGGTAATGGAATAATTTGTTTTTGCTACAAACCAGATACCGCCCACAGCTTCACCTGTTACCTGTCCCGATGTTTCGGCCACACCGCTTGGAGTATAATAATATAAGGGCCAGCCTTTGTAAGTGGTTTGTTTAGCGCCGCTGGTATTGGTGATGATCTTGAAATCGGTTGATAAAAGGCCATCGCTGAAAGTGGTGTTGGTGCTATCGGCCAGGTAAACGGTCCAGTTGGTAAGGCAACCACCGGTGCAGTTGGATTTGCCATTGGCATCGTTGGAGAAATAATAGAGCGACCTGCCATCTTTATCTACAATATGTTTGCCCACGGTGGCATTGGAATCCAGGTGAATATCGGTACGGGCTGCGGCACCGGAATCATTTTTATTGCAGGAATAATAAAGGGTCACAGAAATGATAATAACGGTAAGGAATAAACGAATATTTTTCATATACAAAAGTTTATGGAATATTGCCTTAAGCTGGTTGCTTTTATAAAGCAATATTCCAGGTGATCAATTGAATTATAATTATACTATCGGGCTGATGCTGCCAGGAGTTGCCAATAAAATAGATTTTTTTATAATGGGTATTTTATTCCACAAGCCCGGCGTTGGGCCAGTTTTTCTTCATTTTTAAGGCAGGGGTTTACCGGCTATTAAAATTTTAATTCAAAAATTTTACTGAAAATCAATTAATTATAAAGGTGTGTTGCAAAATTGTTCCCGATTTCCTTGGAAAATAGGATGAAAGGGGCGTACCTTCGCGGTCCCAAAAAAGCTGCGGGCAAATTCCTGCAGTGGAAGGGCGGGCCGGTCGGGATGGCGAAAGGCCTGATAGTATAAACCACTTCCCTGCTAAAAACAAAGCGGGAGGTAAAAAAAATAACAATGAGCAAATTACATTTCACAACCAAGCATGCTAACGCGGCTACCGTAAAACACAACTGGTATGTTGTTGATGGTACTAATCAAACCGTTGGACGTATGTGCGCAAAGATTGCGGCTGTTCTTCGTGGTAAGAACAAAGCCTATTACACTCCACACGTTGACTGTGGTGATTTTATTATCGTTATTAACTGTGATAAGGTTAAACTGACCGGTAATAAAATGGAAGAAAAAATTTACGACAGCTTTACCGGTTATCCTGGTGGACGTAAAGAAGAAATCGCTAAAGACCTTTTAAAACGCAGGCCTGAAGTGATCATCGAAAGAGCAGTAAAAGGTATGTTACCTAAAAACCGCTTAGGCCGCCAGTTGTATAAAAAATTATTTGTGTACCAGGGTGCAGCACATCCTCATGGAGCACAACAACCAAAAGAACTTAAATTCTAAAAACAGCTTCAAGCCATCAGCTACAAGCCGCAAGCAAAAACACTGCCCCTTGAAGCTTGAAACTTGAGTCTAAAAAAAATAATAAATGGAAAAGCAAAAAAACGCAGTCGGCCGCAGAAAAGAAGCTGTAACCCGTGTTTTCCTGAGCAAAGGAGAGGGAAAAATTACAGTGAACGGTAAAGACTATAAAGCCTATTTCCCGTTGGTATACTTACAAAACCAGGTAGAAGCGCCTTTAAAAACTATTGAGGCTGCTGATAAATATGATGTGGTTATTAATGCTACCGGTGGTGGTGTTAAAGGTCAGGCAGAAGCTGCAAAGCTGGGTATTTCCCGTGCATTGCTGGAAGTGAGCCTTGACTATCGTCCTGCTTTAAAAGCAGCCGGCTTGCTGAAACGTGATCCACGTTCTGTTGAGCGTAAAAAACCAGGTCGCAAAAAAGCAAGAAGGAGCTACCAGTTCAGCAAACGTTAATCAACAGCCACAAGCTGCAAGAAACAAGGGTGCAGTATTTATGTACTATTTCCCTTGCGGCTTGAAGCTTACAGCTTAACAATAATAATAACTACTTTAATAATACAAGATGGAAAATACAACATCATTACAACAGCAACTTCTGGAAGCAGGCGTTCACTTTGGCCATTTAAAAAAGAAATGGAATCCAAAAATGCTGCCTTACATCTTCGCAGAAAAAAAAGGTATTCACATTATCGACCTTAACAAAACTGTTGAAGGTTTACAGGAGTCGGCTGCAGCTTTAAAAGCTATTGCCCGCAGCGGTAAAAAAATAATGTTTGTAGCTACTAAAAAACAAGCTAAAGAGATCGTAAGCGAATGCGCAAGAAGGGTGAACATGCCTTACGTTACTGAACGCTGGTTGGGTGGTATGTTAACCAACTTCAACACCGTACGTAAAAGCGTTAAAAAGATGCAGAGCATCGAAAAAATGCTGAATGACGGCAGTGCTGAAAGCCTTACTAAAAAAGAACGTTTAACACTGGCACGTGATAAAGAAAAACTGGAAAAAGTATTGGGCGGTATCGCACAGATCAGCCGTGTACCAGCTGCTTTATTCCTGGTGGATATTGGCCACGAACATATTGCAATGGCAGAAGCAAAAAAATTAGGCATCAGCACTTTTGGTATGGTTGATACCAACTGCGATCCTAATAAAGTTGACTTTGCTATTCCTGCAAATGATGATGCTACCAAATCGATCTCTATCATCGTAAACTATTTAACTGCTGCTATTGTAGAAGGTTTACAGGAGCGCCAGGCAGATAAGGACAGCGAAGATGATCACGGCGATGTGGAAGAATCTGCAGAAGCAAAAGCTGCAAGGTTTGAGCAGAAAGCGGATGGTGGTGATGACAGGAACAAACGTGGTGGTGGCAGAGGCCAGGGCGGACCAGGCGGTCAACCTAAGCGCCGTGTTGCAGGACCAGGCCAGGGTGGCAGGAAGCCAGCGGGTGGAGCAAGATAAGAGACCCCACCTATCCTCCCCTGAAGGGGAGGGAAATGGAGGAGATTGAAGCGAAGATGATGTTTTGATAATATTGTAAATGATGCTATTACTAAGGCAGTTTATAATTTGAAACATTATCCATTATTAATTTTTAATTACTAATTACAATGAGTGTTACTATAACAGCAGCAGATATCAATAAATTACGCCAGGCAACCGGTGCAGGAATGCTGGATTGCCGTAAAGCTTTAACTGAAAGCAATGGCGATTTTGAAGCAGCCATCGACTGGTTGCGTAAACAGGGCCAGAAGGTAGCGGCTAAACGCAGCGACCGTGAAGCCAAAGAAGGTGTGATCATTGCACAAACTACTGCCGATCATAAAAGCGGTATCGTATTATGCATCAGCGCCGAAACTGATTTTGTAAGCCGTAACCCTGAGTTTGTGGCTTTTGTACAAAGCATCGCCAACGCAGCGATCGACCGCAATGCACAGACTGTTGAAGAATTGAGTGAAGTGATGATCGGTAACGAAAAAGTATCTGAACTGATCAATGATAAACTGGCTGCTATCGGTGAAAAGATCGGTATCACCCGTTTTGAAAGACTGAACGCAGATTACGTAGCTTCTTACATTCACGGTGCAAACCGTATGGGTGTACTGGTAGCTATGAACAAACACGAATACGAAGCTGGTAAAGATGTGGCAATGCAGATCGCCGCTATGAACCCGCTGGCTGTTGATGAAACATCTATTGCTCCTGAAACTATCGCAAGGGAAAAAGAGATCGCCATCGAACAGATCAAAGCTGAAGGCAAACCAGCTGAAATGGCTGAAAAGATCGCTATCGGTAAAGTAAATAAATTCTTTAAAGAAAATACTTTACTGGCACAGCCTTACGTAAAAGATAACAGCAAATCTGTTGCTGAATTCTTAAAGAGTGTTGATCCTGAATTGAAAGTTTCAGCATTTATAAGGGTGGCCTTAGGTTAATATTGTTTTAACTATCACATTATAGAGAGCGAAGCAATTATTGCTTCGCTTTTTTATTTGCTGTTGCTTTACTTTGCTATAAGACTGAATGCAAATTCCTTTACCGGATCCTTGCCATTGATAATATCTTCTATGGAAGGCATGATAGTGTACGCAGGAATAATGCCCCGCCCATCATTTTCCTGCTGCCGGATGCGGAATGGTTGAGTGGATATCTCTGCAATGATCTTTGTGCCTGGCAAAATAAAATCCCTTGGCTCGCCATTGATAAGTATATGCCCGCCGGCGCTTTCTTCACCAATGAACACGGCCCTCTTGGTAAATTCCAGGTACGAACATATTATACCCGAATTGGAAAAACTGCCACCATTGATCAGCACGTATACATTACCGTTATAAGCACTTTTAACAGGATTGATCACCCGGGATTGAGTGCTGCCCGGCAGGAAATGAATGGGTTGTTTTAACAAATGCGACAACAGGGTAACGCCCGGTTTAAAATCACCGCCCTGGTTGTCCCGCAGATCAAGAATAAGGTTGTCGATATTGTTGTTGCGTATTTCTGTAAAAGCCTTGCTGATGCTGTTATTGAAATCCTGCTGGTACACATCTTTTAAAATATCATTGTCAAAGCTTTTGATGGTAAGTACTGCTGTATGTTGCGGCTTGCTGATATCCAGTACAATTCCTTTTCCTTGTTTTGTAAGTGCAGCCTGTGCAGGATAACGCAGTTTTTTATAAAAAGCAATACTGTCCTTACTGAGTGCATTGATGATCGCTTTTTGTTCGGCGCCCTTATTTTTATAACGGATGGTATATACTTCCGGGTGGCCGAAGGAGAAACCATAATACTCTTTAAAATAATTGGTCAATATCCAGGCGGGATAAGTATTGCTGTAACCATCCCTTATCTGCCTAGCAGTAAGTTGTGCTAAAAGATCCGTTGTCTTTATTCCATTAATACTTATTATCTCAGTTCCTTCTTTTATAATACTGTCGGCAGCACAATTCATACGGATATACAGCTTATCGCCTGTTAATAAAAAGAAATAAGGGAGAAATTTTTCGTGCTGGTTATAATAATTGGTCAGCTCTTCGCCGGGCAGCAACATGGTATGCCCGTCTTTTATGATGGAATGCAGGAAGCTGATATGGTAGTAAAATGCTTCGGCAGTCAAGGGGCTTGTAATGTTTTTATAAAGACTGTCGAAAACCGTATCCAGCCTTGCTTTTGGAGTATAGAGGTAAAGTGCGGGATGTTTCTTTTCGAGTTTTGTTCTCAGGAAGTTAAAGTCTTTTCGTAATTGTTCAACGGAAAATTTTTGTGCAGGATCAAAACTGGTTTGCTGGCTGAAACAGGTAAAGCAGCATAATAGAAAAAGAAGAAAAAATAACCGTTTGAATAACTGCATGGATAAGTAACAATAAAGTGGTTTGTGAATGATATTGCAACTGTCGCGCCTGTGTAAGTTAATCTAATATGCGATAAATAAAAAACCGCTGCACTTGACTGCAACGGCTTTATCAAGGTTCAAAGCACAAAAAAACTTAACGGGCGTATACGCCATTGGGGCTTACCACGCTTGCTGGTCCGCCGGTAATGCCTACAGGCGGTACAATGATATTGATAGATTCGCCATTTACTTTTAAAACAACTTTGCGGGCATGTATCTCAACACCCTGCTGGTAAAATGGTGGCATGGCCGAAGGCTCGCGGTTAATTAAGTAGGGCGCAGTAAAGTCGCTCATCTCCACTTCAAATGTATGGCCGGCTACAACGCATTTGCTGTAAGCCTTATCTGCTGTAATAGTAATTTCAAAGTTGGCATTTAATACGGGCGCCTGTTCAAAAGGTGTGCCTGCAAAAATATTGGGGCCAAAGTATTTTCCAACAGTTTCATCGGTGCTTACAAAACCCATTACTGCGGGCATTGCATTGGGGTCGGGCTGCCAGAGTATCATACCGCTGGCGGCATTGCCCACAGGCGTATTTACCATTCGGCCAAGATGTACAATTACATTGGGCATTTGCAGGTCGGGGGAAGTTACTGCCACCAGGTCAATACCGCCTTCCCAGCTCATCCATTTTGAAACATTGTTCATAAAATAAGTTTAGGGTGATTGTATGTAGTAAAAGTAATGTGCGATGTGCACCAGGGTAATACCCGCCACTGGGTATTTTATAAAACAACCACCGATCTGCTTTTGCTTATTCACCGAAACAATTATCTTTCGGTAATAACAGGATCGATGCGGAAAATTATTTTAATAGGTATGTTGCTATTGCGCTGCTTTTTTGTAAAAGCGCAAAGCGATAGTGTTGCCCGGTTGGTGGCAAGACTGGAAAAAAATAATGACAGTAAAGCCGTTATTGCCGAGATCAATGTTATTTTAAAAAAAGCAACGCCATCAACAGAAGATAAGCTGGCCATACAAACATCGCTGGTGCATAAATACCAGGAACTGCAGCAATGGGATACCTGTCTTGAATACTGCCAGCAACAGGTTGCAGCGGCACACCTGCAAAACAATACTTTGGCAGAAGCCAGTTTTTACAAACTCATCGGCAATACTTATTATCATATTCCTGATAAGGACAAAGCGATCACGTATTGGGAAAAATGTATCGCTTTAAGTGAGCCAAACCGTTTTAATGTTTTGCTGGAGCACAGTTACCATAATATTGCGTCGGTATATATTGAAAGGAACTACAGGATGGATATTGCGGAAACGTATCTACTGAAAGCGATCGGCCTGAGTATTGCAGGCAACACTGCTGCAACTGTATTAGGCAGGTTGCATTACCGCCTGCTGGCAACGTTGTATGAAAGAACTGACCAGCTTATAAAAGCGGCACAACTGTACGATACCGTCATCACGCAAAGCCGAATTGCACATGATTCGGCCAATCTTTCAGAAGCATTGATGTTTTGCTCGAACGTATTGGTAAAGCAAAAAAAATATAAAGAGGCACTGGAACTGAATGAAGAAGCATTGCATATCTCAAGAATGGTGAATAAGCTTGATATGGTGCAGACGGCGCTGGAATTTTACTCGAGGAATTTATATGCCGCCGGAAATTATAAAGCAGCATACGAATACCAGGATACCCTGAATGCTTTGATCGCGACAAGGTATAAAGGAGACCTGAGTAATAAAATATCTGAAGCAGAAGCAAAATTTAAAACGGCCGAAGCAGAGCATGAAAAAGCGCTTGCTGTAATTGCAGCCAAAAAGCAGCAACAACTATATATACTGGGCCTGGTGGGCTTATTCGCAATAAGCGCTTTATTGTTGTATAATTTTACTCAAAAGCGTAATGCAAAGCAAAAGGCGCAACTGCAACTACAATTGCAGGAAGAAAAAGAAAGACTAAGCCGCGACCTGCATGATAACCTTGGTTCTCAAATGGCGTTGCTTTCCAACAATATTGAAACGTTGGATATAAATTTTAAAAAGCAACAGGATGTTGATACCCATATTGAAAAAGTAAAAAATACTGCCAAGCAATTACTGCAAACATTAAGAGAGACCATCTGGATACTGAATAAAGAACAGGTGACTGCACAGGAATTTTTCGACAAACTGATCGATTATGCACAACGTTATATGCTGTCTTATCCCTTGATGAAATTAAAAACTGCAGGAGAATGCAGGGGGGATAAACTGCTTAATTCGAACGAAGCATTGCAGTTGTTCCGGATATGCCAGGAAGCTATCACCAATGCCTGTAAATATTCGGGCAGTGAAATCCTGCTGCTGCAGGCAGATAGTACCGCTGAAATTTTTACGGTAAAGATCGCTGATACAGGAAAAGGCTTTGACAACACGGCCATTGACACTGGTGTTCATTACGGTTTAAAAAATATGCAGCAGCGGGCAGCGTCCATACATGCTGCAATAAAAATTGCTGCTGAAAAAGATAAAGGCGTTTCAATAACCATAACCATATAAGATCACAAATGCCGCACAGGGGGTATTGCTGATCTATGATGTAATTTTATTTTTGTATCATGCTTATAGGTATTGTAGATGATAAATTGTATTTAAGGAATTCACTGAAGGAAAAGCTGGCTTCTGTTGAGAATGATATTAAAGTTGTGATAGAAGCAAGCGACGGTACTGAATTCCTCAAACTTATAAAAACCACTTCTCCTCAACCTGATGTGGTATTGATGGATATCGAGATGCACGAGCTGAATGGAATTGAAACGGTGCAAAGAGCTGCACCGGTCTACCCATCTGTAAAATTTATCATGCTGACAGTTTTTGATGATGACGACAGGATATTCAACGCCATTAAAGCGGGGGCACACGGTTATCTTTTAAAAGAAGAAACTGCACAGAATATTATTGATGCCATTTACCAGGTTCACCAGGATGAAGGTGCACCGATGAGCCCCGGCATAGCCCGTAAAGCATGGAAATGGCTTACAGCACTACCGGCAACACCCGCAGTTCAAAATCAATCTGCAAAAGACCAACTGGAACCACTTTCTGAAAGAGAAAAAGAGATATTGAAATGCAGCATGGAAGGAAAGGAGTACACGCAAATAGCTGCTGAACTGTTCCTGAGCAAACATACAGTGCGCCAGCACATGAAAAATATTTACAGCAAACTGCATGTAAGCAGTAAAATAGAGGCGCTGCAGATAAGCCTGAAAAATAAATGGATATAGATCCCTGCCACTCATCTATCAAATGCCGCACAGGGGGTATTGATTACGGAAATATTTGAGAACATTTTTGCATCCTGACCGCAATCATTTAAACCAGGTGCAATGAAACAATTATTTTCCCTTTTATTTCTTTTAACCGGCGCCGCTGCTACAGCCCAGTTTACCAACGCCAACAAAGTGCTGCATTTAACCAATGCTGCAGATGAGGGTATTGCCATTCCTTATAATAGTGCACTTACTTTCGGTGTATCGCAAAGCCTTACGGTAGAAGCATGGGTAAAAACCGGCGATAACGTGAATTGTATGATGGTATTTGCCCACCAGGACTGTCCCGCATCCGGCTCTCCCGGTACCATGCTCTATATATCCGGCGGCAAAGCCTGGTTTTATTGTAACCTTACTTATGCAACTTCATCCTGTTCGGTGGCAGATAACAAATGGCACCATATTGCAGCAGTAAGAAATACGGTAACAGACAGCCTGTACATTTATACTGATGGTGTATTGCAGGCGCAGGTATTGGATAATAGCACTACATCATTATCTACTATAAACTCCAACAACTGGATAGGCCGCAGAACCATATGTGGTTCTGTTTGTAATTATTACGGCGATATGGATGAAGTAAGGGTGTGGAGCAAGGCTAAAACCGTAACCGAGATCATTACACAAAAAGACGGCGAACTTGCAGGAAATGAAACATCGCTAATAGCTTATTATAATTTTAATACTTCCAGTAACGGTACTGGGCAGACGATAATTAACAACTGCACCAACACAGGTGCTGTTCTTAATGGAACCAGCCAGGGTACTGCCACAGAGCCTGCTTATAATACGGCACAGCCACAGGGTTATTTTGTTCCCTGCGATCCCGTGCTGTGGTTAAAGGCAGATGCCGGTGTGTATACCGATGCAGGTGTTACATCAGCCGGCAATGGGCAAACGGTGCAGCAATGGAACGACCAGAGCAGTAACGGAAACCACGTTACGCAAACCACTGCAGCTAATAAACCCACTTTTAAATTACCCGATGCTACCGGCCAGCCTGCATTATATTTTGATGGCGTGAATGGAAAGAATTTTTTAAATAATACAACCAGTAACCTGGTAACGGCAGGTGCTGCACGCACAGTTTTTATTGCGGCACGGAGAGATTGCAATATACATGCCGGTGGCGTTGTGGGTGGAACATTATTCACTTTCAGGCGAAGTGGTCTTATCAATAATCTTATTTATGGTGCTAACAGCTATGGCACTCCAGTATATATTTATTCGGATAATAATGGCGTAGGCAATAATAACGCAACGATCGGCAGCAATACAATTGATACCGTACTGAATCCCGTGGTAGTAACGTATAAAATTCCGGCAGCAGGCAGCCAGCTGCAATGCAATATCAACAGTATTGCACAAACCGTTAACCAGGGCAGCGGTTCGGTTACAACAGAAACGGGCGTAACCGGTTTTACTGTTGGCGACCGAGAAGACCAACCCGATCTTGACTGGAGCGGATGGATCTATGAAGTGATCGTATACAACCGAACACTTACAGGCATTGAAATTGCACAGGTGGAGGGTTATTTAAAGAACAAATATAACACCGGCTCATCTGCACCATTTACAGCATTACCCGCAGTGCAAACCAGCAGCAATAGTTTGCTGGATGATGGTTTATGGAAACATAGTTACAATAGTGCAGACAATTCCAAAGTGATCGCATCGGTAAAAGATTATTGCCTGAACCTGGGTACAAGGAATGATGTGGTGTATGAAGATGCAACTGCGGGCCTGTACAACGGGCAGCGATACATGCGCAGGCATTATGTAATAAAACCATCCCTTAACCCTGCCGGCACAAAACGGGTAAGGTTGTATTATACTAATGCAGATTTTGCCGACCTGCAAACTTATATACCTTCATTAATATCGGCGGGCCAGTTGGTGGTAACAAAATACAGCGGCAGCAACGAAGATGGCGTGTATGATCCTTCTGGTGGAACGGTTACATTCATTCCTGCATCCCAGGTAACCACGGGTAGCTTGTATGCTAATAATTACCTGGAGTTTGATGTAAACGGCTTCAGCGAATTTTGGATACACACGGGTTTTGGAGCTTTGCCATTGCAGTTCATCAATATATCCGCAACTAAAAAAACAAATGCGGTTGAAATAAACTGGAACACCGCCAATGAAATAGATGTACAACATTTTGAATTGGAAAAAAGTGCGGATGGCGCCACTTTCAGATCATTTGCAATAGTAAATGCAAAAAACCAGGCACAAAATAATTACACATTTACGGATTTTTTGAATAACCTGCTGCCCGATCAAAAAATATGGTACTACCGTATTAAACAGGTAGATAACAACGGCGCTTATAAATACAGCAGTACAGTAAAAGTGAACTTCAGCAAAAGTATAGATGTCAGCATTACACCCAACCCGGCAAAAGACAAAGTGGTGATCCATACATCCGGAGCGATAAAAGAATTACAATTGGTAAATATGAATGGGCAACTGGTAAGAACATGGAAACCTGCAATTGATCAGCAATACAATATAACAGGAATAAGTAGTGGTGTTTACCTGTTAAGGCTGATGAATGAAAACATATTGCAAACTGAAAAGATCGTTATTCAATAATGATATAACATTGAGCACAATGCAAGTAAAATTTATTTTAACGGGCTTAATAACAGGTATTGCAGCTGTGGTAACAGCACAGCAGCTGAAAGTAAAAGCTGCTATAATTACCGACTCAGTTTTTAAAGGAAGCTATGTAAAAGTGCTCTCCTTTGCCGATAAAACCGATGACCATGTTTTTAAAGACATCAAAGGAAAAACGGTGGTAGTGATCAGCGAATTTCTACAAATGCCTGCAAAAGGTTTATACAGTGGTATTGCTGAAATGAAAGCTGGGCAACAGGTGTATTTATATAAAGCGCAACTGCAAAAGGTACCCGGCGATCCGCCACCATTTATTTCCAAAACTATCGAGGAATGGAAAACGGATGAGTTTTTAACAGGGTTGGCTATACCCGATTATATAAAAGAGAAAAACCGCCCTGCAACTGCACCACAACAAAGTGATTTTTTAAACAGTCTGTCCATTGAAAACATACCGGTTAAAAAAGATGAACAGCCTGCTGTAAATACTGTTGCTTCAACCAATAAAAATATTACAGAGCGTGCCGCAGCCACCACGCCCGATGCAACGGTTACAGACTGGACAAAGCAAACTGCATTGTACAGCGATCTTTGCGATTCTGCTAACAAAGAAGCCAATTTGGGACACTATGAAGCTTCATTAGTTTATTGCAATGCTGCCATCCGCCTTCATCCCAATTTAGCCAACGGTATTTTTTTGAGAGGAAGAATTTACCAGCATTTTGGAATGTACCGGCTTGCGGTAAAAGATATGGAGCTGGTAGCACAACAAAGTGCAGCATTACGATACCAGGCCAATCAAAATATAAGCGAGTGGCGGCCCTATGCAGATAAGCAACCACTTACCAATGATGAACGGGCTGCGGTACAACAAATACAAACTGAAAACAATGCGGCAAATAAAATTATTAAGAATTCACCCAACCAATTAATAACCGTTACCTGTCCCAAGTGTGGCGGCAGTGGAAAAATAGAAAAGTTTGGAAGGCATACCGGTTACATTAAAGTAGTGGATTACAGCAGCGGAAAAAAATTATACAATGAGTTTGGTGTCAGTGAAGGGTTTTATACTGAAACCTGCTACCGTTGCAGTGGTTCGGGTAGTATCACTAAACTGGTATCACAATAAAGCTTCGTATAAAATCTCCACCGGGTGTTTTGCTTTTGCACCCGTACCATCCTTTATTTGATGCCGGCAACTGGTGCCCGGCGCAGCAATGATAGTATCTGCAGCAGCATTGCGCACCGCAGGAAATAAAACCAGTTCACCGATCTGCATACTCAGATCGTAATGTTCTTTTTCGTAACCGAAAGAACCAGCCATGCCGCAACAGCCGCTGGGGATGGTTTCGACACTGTAGTTAGCGGGAATGGATAACATGCTTACAGTAGCAGCAGTACCACTTAATGCTTTTTGCTGGCAATGCCCGTGCAGTTTTATTTTTTTAGTTGCGGTGGAGAATAAAGCAGCATCAATGTTTCCTGCAGCAAATTCTTTGGCTATAAATTCTTCGATGGTGTATACATGCCTAGCCAGCTCTTTTGCTTTGGATAAATTATCATCCGTTGCCAGGTCAATATATTCGTCTCTTAACGTAAGTATTGCAGAAGGCTCAATACCGATCAACGGATTGTTTTCATTTATTACAGGATACAACAGATCGATATTTTTATTGATGATCTCTTTTGCCTTACGCACCAAACCTTTGCTGAGCCAGGTACGGCTGCTTTCCAAATGAGTGGGAATAGTTACTTCGTAACCAGATTTCTCTAATAACTGTATTGCTTTGATACCGATCTCCGTATCGTTATAGTTCGTGAATTCATCACAGAATAAAAATATCTTTTTACCGGATGTGAATGGATTTACTTTTTGGTGTTTTGCAAACCAGCTATGTAAAGTTGTTTTGTACATGGTTGGCATGCTGCGTTTGGCGGCAAAACCCGATAAACTTTTAATAGCGCCACCGATCAGTTTATTACCAACAGCAAAATTATACAGCGACGGAGCCATAGCGCCCAACTTTGCTGAGGCTGTAAAATTGGCGATCAGTTTACTGCGGAACGGCACTCCATTAGCATCGTAATAATGCTGTAAGAATTCTGCTTTTAATTTAGCAACATCCACATTGCTGGGACATTCGCTTTTACAACCTTTACAACTCAAACACAGATCCATCACCTCATAAATTTCTTTATGATCAAATCGGTTGAGCTTATCGCTGTTGGTTAAAAACTCTCTCAGAATATTTGCTCTTGCACGGGTGGTATCCTTTTCATTTTTTGTTGCCATGAAAGAAGGACACATCGTGCCACCACTTAAAGCCGTCTTCCTGCAATCGCCGCTGCCATTGCATTGCTCGGCATGCTGCAATACATTTTGATTGTTGAAACGGAAATGGGTTGGAAAGTCTGGTGTTTGCTGACCGGGCACATAGCGCAACATGGTGTTCATGCTCGGTGTATCCACAATTTTATTGGGATTGAAAATATTATTGGGATCCCAGGCTTTTTTGATCTCTTTTAAAAGCGCATAATTTTTTTCACCCACCATTTGTTTAATGAACTCGCCCCGCAGCCTGCCATCACCATGTTCGCCACTCAAGGAACCATTGTATTTTTTCACCAGCGTGGCAATTTCTTCAGCAATGGTCCTGAACAGCTGGTTGCCTTCCACCGTCTTTAAATTAATGATCGGGCGCAAATGTATCTCACCGCTGCCTGCATGTGCATAGTGTACAGAATACAGGTCGTGCTTTTTCAGTATCTCGTTAAAATCACGGATAAAATCCGGCAGGTCATTCACATCCACTGCTGTATCTTCAATCACCGGCACCGCTTTTTCATCACCAGGTAAGTTACTTAACAGGCCAAGACCAGCTTTGCGCAAGGTCCATATCTTTTTACTGTCGGCGCCAAATAATAACGGGAAGTGATACCCTAAATTAGCAGCCCGCATATCCGCTTCCACCTGTTGTGCAATGGCCGTGATCTCTTCCCGGGTTTCGCGGCAGAATTCAATTACCAGTATGGCACCGGGATCGCCCTGTACAAAAAAACGGTTCTTGCTTTGCTCAATATTATCCTTGGTACATTCCAAAATATAATGATCGATCAACTCGCTGGCGCTGGGCTTATATTTTAATGCAATTAAATTGGCTCTTAAACTTTCATCAATCGAATTGAAATGTACACAAAGCAATCCCACTTCTTTGGGCGGCAGTGGCACCACGTTCAGTTTTATTTCGGTAATAAAAGCCAGGGTACCTTCGGAACCTGCCACCAGTTTGCAGAAATTAAAATCTTCTCCACCGGCAGTAAAAGGTGCCGCATCAACCAGGATATCTACTGCATAACCCGTATTCCTTCTTTCAACAGATCTTTTAGGAAATTCTTTTTTTATCTCAACCTGGTTATCGTAATTGCTTAACAGGTTTCTTGTTTTTTTATAGATCGCAGCTTCCAACCCATCACCCTCACATTTTGCATGAAATTCATCCAGGCTGAGTGTTTTAAACTCCGCTTCGCTGCCATCGCTTAATAATGCTGTTACTTCCAGCAGGTGCTCCCGCGTACTGCGGTACACCACCGAATTACTGCCACAACTATTATTACCCACCATACCACCGATCATCGCACGGTTAGCTGTGGAGGTTTCGGGCCCAAAGAACAGGCCATGCGGTTTTAAAAACATATTCAGTTCGTCCCGTATCACGCCGGGCTGTACCCGTACCCATTTTTCGGCAGCATTCAGTTCAATGATACCCGTAAAATATTTGGAAACATCCACCACAATACCATTGCCCACCACCTGGCCTGCCAGCGAAGTACCGGCAGTGCGGGGTATCAGCGAGGTTTTATGCTGCAGTGCAAATGCGATCAGCTTTTTAAGATCCTGGCTGCTTTTAGGGATGGCAACTGCCAGGGGCAGCTCCCGGTAAGCGCTGGCATCTGTAGCGTATAAAGTACGCATGGTGGTATCAAAAAAAGATCTCCTTCCAGTTGTTTGCCCAGTTGCTGCAGCGCCTCCGTCATTATTAAAGTTTAAGGATTGCAAATATACTTTAAGCAGTAATAAATACCTTGCTTTGGGTAGTGCAGCTTTTGTTTTAAATATGCATATTTACAGTACTAAAATTAAACTTTATGCAAAAACTGTTACAGTCTATAACCGCTGTACTGCTGCTGTTGGTAAGCAGTACCGCTTTTTCGCAAACCGCAAAGCCATTTGCTATTGCCGATTTTAAAAAAGCCACCTGGCAGGTAAATAACAATGGAGATGTGTATGATTTTATAGTAAGCAATCCCAAAGGCAGCACCACCACCGATTTTGAATTTGACTGGGCCATGACCACCGGCACTGATATGAATGGCCATATTAAACTTACCAAAGCTGCTATGGCAACAGCTATGGCGCAAAACAATTATTTTGGCCCCCGTTTAAAAAATGCCACGCTCACCGATAAAACCACGGTATGGGTAAGCCAGCAGGTATATACCGATCTTGCTAAAAAAGGCAAGGCCACGATGGATGTAGGTAACGGTGCTGAAGAATTTACCGTTGTTACCGATAAAGAAGGCGAAGCGGAAAAAGAATCTTTTAAAGACGCGATCAAAGTGAAAGGAGTTGAAAAAACAGTTACCACACTGCATGTAAAAAATGCGGATGGCAGCAGGCAGTTATGGATACTGAATAACCAGCAAAACCCCGTGATCATAAAGATGGACCTGGGCTGGTCGATCACTTTAAAAACAGTGGAATACTAGCAGCAATACGCTATTGGATCAAAGCATTGCTATTAATTTAAATAAGAATGGCTGAAAAGGTATAAAAATATATCTTCGCATAAATTTTTGCGTAATGGCTTTAAAGTATAAAAGAATTCTGTTAAAACTTTCGGGAGAGGCATTGATGGGGAAAAGCAATGATGGTTACGAACCGCTTGATATCAGCATCATTGCACAGTATGCTAAAGATGTAAAAGAACTGATTGCAGCAGGGGCCGAAGTGGCAATAGTGATTGGCGGTGGTAATATTTACCGCGGTATGAACGAAGCCGAAACAGGTATTGAAAGGGCGCACGGGGATTATATGGGTATGCTGGCCACCGTTATCAATGGTATGGCATTGCAGGCCGGGCTGGAAAAAGCCGGTGTATATACCCGCCTGCAAAGCGCTATAAAAATGGAACAGATCGCTGAACCTTATATCCGCCGCAGGGCCATCCGCCACCTGGAAAAAGGAAGGGTGGTGATATTCGGCGCCGGTACCGGTAACCCTTATTTTACTACAGATACTGCCGGTTCTTTAAGAGCTATTGAAATTAAAGCCGACGTAATTTTAAAAGGCACCAGGGTGGATGGTATCTACACTGCAGATCCTGAAAAAGATCCTGCTGCCACCAAATACGAAACCATTTCTTTTGCCGATTGTATACAGAAGAACCTGAAAGTAATGGATATGACGGCTTTCACACTTTGCATGGAAAATAAATTACCCATCATTGTTTTTGATATGAATCAACAGGGTAATCTTTTAAAAGTAGTGAATGGAGAAAAAGTGGGTACGCTGGTAAGCTAGAATGGTAATACAACTTATTACATACAAATTGTCCCGGGCTTTGTGCACCGGGACAATTTTTTATATAGCTGTTTCCATAAAGTTTATAATGTGGCCAGGTAGGCTTTTATATCAGCTAAAGATTTTTTGATCGGGGTGATATTTACTTTTTGTATAACACCGGGAGTTGTATTTAAACCAATGGTGATCGATTCTTTTCCAGAAAAATAATCATTGCCCTGTTTGGAAAGCACTACAACGGTAGCCGTTTTACCATTCGGCAATTTACTGCTCAGGAACCTTCTTTCAGGCACATCAGCATACATACCCATTACCGAACGGATCTCTTTGAACACCACGAACGAAGATGTGTTGGCATTGGTATAATTGTTGGGCAATACAGCCGCTACGGCAGTGCGGGTGATATTGGCCGTATCATAAAAATAATCGCAGTTGATCCAGCGCAGGTGACTGATAGCCATTTCGTAATTCTGCGAACCTACCGACAATGTATCAGTGGAAGTATTAGGGACCCAATTGAACTGGGCTGGATCAGATTCATCTCCAAAAAATAATTTCATAGCCTGGTTGGTTGCGGCATCAGCATACTTTACATAAATTTTTGCACCCGGTGCAATGGAAATGAGTTGGGTATCTTTTCTAAGGCTGATGAATAATTCGCCGCCGCTTACCAGCAACCTGCCATTGGAGGATGTTGGTTTATTCAATTGCACCATATCGCCCTTTGACCTGATCAAACGTGTTTCAATAAATATCTTTCCTGTAACAAACTGGCCGTTGCTGTTTACGCAGGAATGGGGTGGTATGGTTACCTGTAAACCATTGGATGCAGTTACTATCGCAGTATTGGTGTTTGTTTCAAAACTGTCTTTAGCAGCAGATTCGTTCAGTAATACCAGGTTGCTTTGCAATGAAAGTACGGGAGCTGTTGCAGCAATACTTGCCGTCCAGGTAGTATCGAGCCCGTTAGATGATCCTGCATCAGGAACAAAAACGTCGATATTCTTTTGACAGGCACTGAAGTAAAATGCTGTGCAGATCAATAATATGGTTGCTATCTTCTTGTTCATTTTTAATATAGTTAGCAAGGGTAAGATGCTGTAAGTTTTTTTTGTGCTGCCTGGAAAAAATTATTCTTTTCCAAGATCCAGCCTTAAGCCGATACGTATACCGGCGGTATTATTCTTTTGTTTAAAAGTTAATTTTTCATTGCTCATCGATTGCAGGCTATAGCGGAAATAAGGCTCTGCCAGTATATGCAGTTTATCATTCAGCTTATAATAGAATGAGGAACCTACCATAAAACCTACACCAATATTGGTTTTATACTGGTACGGCGAGTTACCCTTACCGGTAGTAATGCTTACGGGCTTGAATGCGGTATCCAGCACTTCGCCTTTTTGCCAGCTGTAGGCATTTACAATTACACCGGCATTGATGTTGGCATGAAACTTTCCATTGCCCATTTCGTAACCTATCAGCAAAGGCACATCAATAGTGCGGTATTTATTGTACGTGGTTTTATAACGGGTACCGGTGGTAATGTAGCTGCCCGTGGTATCGCCATTGGCATTGATGATATAAGTGATCTGCACCAGGTTACCCTGCACATAAGTGAATTTTTCATTCACCTGGCTGTAATTGATGCCCGTGCGCAGGCTTACACCATTACTGAATACCTTGGTATATCGTATGCCGGCGCTGTATGCAGAAGTGATCTTGGTACTTTCTTTTCTTTTTTGCAGGTAAGCAGAATTGCCGGTATCTGTAAAATTGCGGAAAGCCATATCCGGACCTGCATATACTTCAATATAGGTTTTGTTACCTGCTGCATTTTTTTCGATGGTAGGGCAGCCCGGTAAATTCACATTAGGCACGTTTCTTTTTTGTAAAGAAGATGCAGGGCCTTTGCTTATCTCTATCCTTTGCATACCGGCAAAGAGTAGACGCTTTAAGTAATAATCCTTTGCTGCAGGATCATCATAGGTAATAGCGGCATCTGTCATATCGTATCCATCTTCAACACCTGTCAATTTGCTTTTTTTAGTTTTGCTATTACTATTTCCATTTCCTTCGTTATCTGCTGTGGCAAACGGGCTATATATATTGAATTTATTTTTGCCTCTATTATCTAGGCGGCTGCTGTTTTTGGTATTGACATTGCCGTCATTACCATTGTTATCATTGGTTAATATGCCGGAGTTGGTATTGTCATTACCCTGCTGGGTAGGGATGGATGCTTGCTGCTGTGAAGTGCTGGTATTTGTTGTTGCCTCTTTATTGTTATTGGCTGCGCCGGCAACTGGATTAGTATCATTTTTATCAGTGCCGGTGTTATTGTTGTTATTACCATCAGTTGCTGCAGCATTCTGTTGACCATTCTGTTGATTGCTGTTGCCGTTTATTGTTGCAATTTTTTCATCACCAGCTTCATGCTTTTGCGAAAGGAAGAATGCGCCGCTGCCGCCAGCCAGCAGCAGGGCCGCGGCGATCAGTATATTACGCCCGTTTAAAATATTATACCAGAAACCGGCAGGCCTGCGTTTTTCACGCTCCTTCATGATATTGTCCCAAATGCGCGGGTGCACATCCGGACTGTAATCCCGGAACTGGTCTTTTATATGTTCATCAAATCGCTGGTTGTCGCTCATACCGCAACTTTTTGTTGTTCTAAAATTTGTTTCTGCAGCATCATCCGGGCTTTTACCAGCTGGCTGCGGCTGGTACCAGGTTGTATATGCAGCATTTCGGCTATTTCATCGTGCTGGTAACCTTCAATTACGTAAAGGTTGAATATCAGCCGGTAGCCATCCGGCAGGTTGTTTACCAGGTCCAGGATATCTTTTTGGGTAAGATGGGCGTAGGCCGAAGGCTCCAGTGCACTCTCATCCTTATCCTTTATCTCATAGCCAACCACTTCTTTCTCGTACCGGCGCAGTGAATATTTTTTCAAGGCCGTGTTTACCATTATTTTCCTGATCCAACCTTCAAAAGACCCTTCAAACTTAAACTGGTGTATCTTATCAAAAACTTTAATAAATGCGTCCTGTAGTATATCCTCCGCATCTGCTGCATTACGGGCATAGCGGTTGCAAACACCCAGCATACGGCTGGCGTAACGGTTAAAAACCTCCCGCTGGCAGGTGGCTTCCTCCCTGATGCATCCTCGTATGAGTTCCTCTTCCGTCAAAATTTTACAATAGGTTTACACGGGGTGTTTAGTGATAAAGATACCCCCGGGGGAGATTACGCTGCCCGGGGGCATTTATTGTTCTTAAGATACAAAAAAAGGGACTATTTTTTGTTTTTGGCGCCCAAATCGTATAATTTGAAGGGTATATGCTGCCCAACGAAGAGATACAGGTACTGGTAATAGAAAATGAGCGCCTGCAGATACAATTGCAGGAGCTGAATTATATACTGGCCGAAAGGGAGCAGGAAATTGCGGAATTTAAAAAAAACAAAGCCGAAGACACCGAGCTGCGCAGCCTGCTGGATATACACCTGGAAGAACTGCAGCTGATGCAGAACCGCATCGGCAAGCAGCAGCGCCAGGCCGCAGGGGCAGAGGAAAGGGAACTGGAGCTGCAACAGGAGTTAACGGAAGCCGCCCGGTTTCAGCAGCAATACAGCGAACTTTTTCAACAATACACTTATGCCAGTACCCAGCTGGAAGACCTGCAACAGGAAATTGCGAAACTAAAAAAACGCAATGCCATGCTGCAACAGATAGCCGTAAAGATCGGCGAAATGGAAAGCAATATGGAGATCATTACCCTTGAGAGAGATGAATTAAAAGCACGGGTAGCCGAACTTGAAAGGTTGCATGAAAGCTAAATAAAAGCTGTTGACCCTGTTACGAAATACTAAATTGTTTAATTCCTGTTCATAAATAACAGCTGCAATAATTGTAAAGCTGCTATCAATTTTTTACATTACATATCTAAAACTTAAAACTTATGAATTTTCAGACAATGAACAAACAAAGAAAGTTTGTTTTGATCGCAGCAGTTGTTGGGGTAATCTCAATGTTTTTACCCTGGGTATCCATTTCCATCTTTGGCATGTCCAGCAGCGTTAATGGTATGCACGGCAGTGGTATATTGGTTTTCTTTTGTTTTGTTGGTGCAGGGGTTGTTTCCTACTTGGGAGATCAGACAAAGAATCTTGATAAGACCTTTTGGTTTGTAGCACTTGCATGCGGAGCGCTGGCTTCATTGATCATGGTATGGAATTTTATAGATGCTTCAGGTGCAGGTATGTCTTTCTTAAGTGTTGGATTTTACCTGGCTGTGGCTGCTTCAATAGCAGTGCTGGCATCGGCCTACCTGTTCCGCAGCCCAACCGATAGTATCAAAAGTGGCTTCGACAGTTTAAAGAATGATATAGAAGAAAAAACAAAAAGTAACAATCCGCCAACACCTCCACAATCATAAAAAAGTATTTTTTACAAAGTACCCGGTTTATTGAACCGGGTATTTTTATTTGTGGCAACAGAAGCATTTTGTATTTAATTTTGAGTATGAATATTGCCGATATACGTAAGGATTATAAACTGCAGACACTTTCCGAAAAAGATGTTGCAACCGGGGCCATCGCCCAGTTTGACAAATGGTGGGACGATGCCGTTAAAAGCGAAATTGATGAAGTCAATGCCATGACACTGGCCACAGTTACTGCTACCAGTTTACCTGCTGCAAGAATTGTATTACTGAAAGGCTATGATGAAAATGGGTTTGTGTTCTTTACCAATTATGAAAGCCATAAGGGAAAAGAAATGGAACAAAATGCACATGCCTGCCTGGTATTTTTCTGGAAAGAACTGGAGCGCCAGGTAAGGATAACAGGCACTGTTGCAAAAGTAAGCGCAGCAGACAGTGATGCTTATTTTAATTCCCGCCCGCCGGGCAGCCGCATCGGCGCATGGGCATCGCCACAAAGTACTGTGATTGAAAAAAGAGAAGTGATCGAAGAACGTTCGAAAGAATTAACACAAAAATTCAGTGATGGAAATATTCCCCGCCCGCCGCATTGGGGAGGTTATATTGTAAAACCTACGGAGATAGAATTCTGGCAGGGACGCCCCAGCCGCCTGCACGACAGGATACGATACACACTACAAACAGATGGTACATGGCTTATTGAACGCCTTGCACCGTAGTAATGAATAATTGTTTAATGGATAATGAATAATTATTTTAAACGCTATTAATTATTCATTATCTCATTATTCATTAAGAAAAGGCTTACGCTTTTTTCTTTGGCGCAACATTTTTCTTAGCAGGTTTTGCTGGCCTTGATTTACCAAATGAACCTGCAAATGTTTTTCCTTTTTTTGTTTTGATATCACCACGTCCCATAATTGAAAGTGTTTTGTTTTTTTAATAAGCTTTATAAAAAAAGCAAGGTGCAAAGGCCCCTTGCTTTTGAACCTGCCTGCCGCAGGCAGGTGCGTACATTTAATAAATTACATTTTAGCAGACAATTCTTTACCTGCTTTAAATTTAGCAACCTTCTTGGCTTTTATTTTAATAACAGCACCTGTTTGAGGGTTACGGCCATTACGTGCAGCTCTTTTTGATACAGAGAAAGTACCAAAACCAACTAAAGTAACTTTACCACCTTTTTTCAAGGTAACAGTTACTGCTTCCACAAAAGAATCTAAAGCTGCATTAGCCTGAGTTTTTGTAACACCAGCATCGTCAGCAATTTTTGTAATTAATTCAGCTTTGTTCATGATAATTTTTTTTGAATTTTATTGAGCGACAAATATAGACGGTTTTGCAATTGCAGGAAAATTTTTTATTGAAATATTTTTTCCGTAAAAACAGCTGTAAACCGCAAGGAATAAGGATTTGGCGGGATTTGACATTTTAGATTTCAGGTTGCAGATATGGTTGAATTCGCTGAAACGGCCTGCCAGTAAGGGTTTGGGTAAATGGTTGATAAAATCCTTTGCCAAAGCAGCTTGCGGCGGAACGGCAGTATTAAGAAATTGTTGTGGAAAAATTAAAAAACTATTCAACAAAATAATGCACATCAGTTGATAACCTGCATCAGCGACCGGAACGAAATGAACTGGTTGCCCCATTTGTCAAAAACCTTTTGGCGCAGGGCCGTCGCAAATTTTTCGATGTAATGATTGTACAGCGATTTACTTTCTGCAAAAAACTGCACAGCGTAAGTGGGCCCATCAGTATCATCCACTTCCAGCAAACGTAATAAAGTAGCATGTGTAAAACAACCGGTGGCAATTATTTCCGGTATATGTTCCTGCTGCATCCATTGCAACCATTCGTTGTGTATGGCTTCTGTAACTTTGGTGGTAACGTTATATACTATCATTATTTTTTCTTTTATCTACTTCTGCGATCATTTTTCTGGTAAACAAAAGTAAAATAAATAATGCAGCGGCGATGGAAACCCATAATATCCAGTTGTAATTTTTTTTGACAGTTATCTTAGGTGATGGAATATCAAATGCAGCTATTTTTTGGAAAGACAAAAAGGGAGTGCTGTCAAATATTTTTGTATAAATCTTCGACAAATCATAGTTGGGGTTAATAGCAGACGCATTGTCCAGTATCAATTTGTAATTATTGTGTTTTTCCAGGTAGGAAGTGATATAACGGTAACCGAGGGAAGTATTAACGGACGAAACCTTTAATGGTAAATTATCTTCATTATGTATAAACAGGTAAAATTCAGTAGCATTAATAAGAGGGATATAAAATTGCAGAGAGCTGTTGTTGGAAATGGTAAAGTGCTGCAACAATTTTCCGGGATCGGAAAAAGAATAGTTTGATGAGTTAGGAATGTACAGATCAACACTACGGGAAAAATACTTTACGCCACTTAACTGTAAGCTAAGCATATCGAATTGGAAAGGCTGTTGCTGGGTGATCTTTATGTAAGAAATTGAACCACTATCTTTTTGTTCAACAAGTGGCTTGGGGTTTTCAATTATTTTAGGCTGAAGATGTGCTGGTAGACCAATGGTAGCGGTGCTTATTTTTCGAATTCCTTGTATATCAAAGGGGTCTTTGTTGTTGTTATAAATAGTGAGTTTAAAAAAACTATAATTACTTGCAGGAAAACGAATGCTAAAATGGGCTGTTGCAGAACCTTCGTCTGCAGCCGGACTTAATAAAATGCTGTCATTTATCAAGTACCAGTTTTTCTTGTCATCACTACCGCTTAATGTACAAAATCTTTCAGCAGCAGTATTTCTTAAGGTAAGATAAATGTTTGAGGTTGCAACCTTTCCATTTTCAATGATCAATACCGTGCTTGTTTTTGAATTTTCAGTTTTTGTAAAATTCATATCTATGGATATCGCATCATTGGTGATTTCGTTTGCGGGATAGTGAAGTACATGCGGCACCCATTTCCCCGAATCATTCACGATCCTCAGGTCGCTGTAATCCGTTTTTAAATGAGCCGATAATTCCGGAGTGATCTCGATATTATAGAAGCCGGATATTTTTACACTATCCAACGGTGCATAAAATTTATACCCTGTTGTTTGTGCATTGCAGCAAACAGTAAGTATAAGAGCACATAAAAAACTACTGATCTTTTTTCTCATCATCAATAATTATTTTTTTCAGGCGCTGGTACATAAAGGAAACCACCAGCAATAACACACCCAGGCAAAAGAAAGCAGCGATCTTGCCGCCTGCGGATATATCCCTGATATCGAATATAAATAATTTTAAGAGGGTAAGCGCAAACAGGCTGAGCGAAATAATGCGCAGCGTGCGGTATTTATGGTGCATGCCCAGCCACATAAATACAAAAGAACACAATCCCCACAAAATGGGCAAGCCGGTCTTAATATAAATGCGCTGGATATTAGCCAGTGAATTGTCGGCTGCATAAAAAATATGGTTGCTGATAAAGACTATTTCAAAGCTTAAATAAGTGACCAGGGCAATACATAATAACCATGTTACAGAACCCAGGCCCTCTTTTAAATCCTCCCTCGCATTGCGTAATAATTTTATCAGCCAATAGAAAATGACCGCAGTCAGCAAAGCGCTTAACCAATGGGCCAGGAAGTGAGCGTTATTTTTTTGTGTTTCCAGCATGGTTTGTTGTATCTCCATGATCTTGGGCAGGCAAGCAAAATAAATAACAATACATACGGCGAGTACTGTTGCAATAACCTGCCATTGCAATTGCAGCGCTTTGATCTTTTGCGCAATAAAGGCCAACAGGCTGATAAAACCAATGGTATATAAAAGCAGGTAAAGCGTATGTAAACCGGTACTGGGATAATAATGATGGAACTGGTAATTGATCTCTAAAGCACCAGCGGCAAATAATAATACCACCGAGGCAGTATAAAAAAGATATTTACCCGGTACAAGACCATTCGCTGTTGCACTACTGCTACTATCTTCTTTGCGGCGCAATAGGAACAACAGACCGGTGGCAAGCGCTGCAAATACCGTGGTTACAAATCCTTTATTGGTAATAATAGCAAACGCTTTTTCATAATTGGTATACAACTGCATACAGTCCATGGCAAGGCTTACCAGCATCAGCAACCACACCAGCATGGAAGCATATTGTATAAGACGAATGCCCGATTTCATAAACAACCAGTACAGCAACACTGCTTCGCTGGCCCAGAACAAAGTGATATAATTGCCGTGCAGCTGTATAGGTGCAGTAATTGAAACAAAACTAAGTGTGATGCCGATGAGCAGGTACAGTATGTTGGTATCCACTTTTTGTTTACGGAAAAGAAAATAAGAAACTGCTAAATTAAATATACCCATCGATGCGCTGAATAATCCCCTGAAGTCGTCCGCATTCATCTTGCTTAAACAATAAATACCCGTGCCAAAGAACAGGCAGGTATTGATCAGCAGGATACCAAAATCGGAAGCAATGAATTTCTTTTTCTCTTTAACGTTGTGTGCAATATTGATGATGAAAAATAGCAGGTAAAATATGCCTGCAAATAAAAAGGCATTTTTATACGTCGTGACGCTTTCTTCCAAAGGCAATAAAAATATCCAGGAGCCGAATAGTATGACCGTAAAAATAAAACTGAGTAAATTTAAAATGCGCCAGGCTTTGTTGTACGCAATTACTAAAAGGCCACTGTTTAAAATAATAAGATAAGTGAACAGCACTTTATAATTGCCATTACCAGTGCTTACTAAAAAAGGTGCTACAAAACCACCTACTAATGCAATAATGGCCAGCTCCTGTTTATTATACAGCAATGAAAGCACAACGGCAAAAGCAGTGATCACCAGCATAATTATAAATGCCGTTGTTTGCCCGAATAAATTAAATTTCTGGAAAGCGAGTGTAATAGTAAAATAGAAAACAGCCAGCCCGCCGCCTGCCAATACCGAACTGAAATTTTTATAACTACTCCGCAACCTGTGGGCCAGCCCGATCAATATAGCACCACACAAAATACCAATGGCCACACGGCCAACCGGGCCGATCCAGTTTTGTTCGATAGCATAGTTCACGAAAAATCCAATGGCCAATACTAAAATGGCAATACCGATCTTACTGATAAGATTCTCACCAATGAACTTTTCAAGATCTGGATTATTTTTCGACCATTTGGCAATGCCGCTTTCTTTTTCAAGTATAGCCGGGCGGATGAGCTGTTGTTGCTTTTGTGGGGCATCGATCGTTTCTTTTACCTCAACTGTTACAGCAGGACGCTGCAGTTCCTCTTTTTGTTGTTCGATGACTTCCTTTCTCTTAGCTTCCCGCTCCTGCCGCGAAGCTTCCAGTGCAGCCAGTTTCTGTTTGTATTCTTCCTGCGCTTTTAATTCGGCCGCTTCTTTTTCTTTTTGCTGTTGTTCGGTTATAGCTGGTTTAGGAGCAGGCGGCTGCAGGTTAGATAGTTCATGCTTAAGTTCCTGTATTTGATTTTTGAGGGAATTAATGTTTTTGCGAAGGTCGTCGCTGTTACTCTGCTGCCTGCTTTGAATATTCAATACAATAATGAAGATCACAACAAGCCCGAGAAAAATTAAAAACTCCATAGCAGTATAAAGTTTAGTTACTGCAAACCAAGATACAATGCTATTGCATAGCTTTCCCGAATAATTTGTTAAAGGAATATTTAGGAAAACCTTCGTTTAACAATTATTACTGGGCAAATGACTGCGATTTTAACAAATGAAAGTTGTTAAACCTTCAGTTCGACATAAATAGGGCAGTGATCGCTGTGTTTAACATCAGGAAAAATATCGGCGTCTTTCAATTGTTTTTTTAATGGCTCGGTTACAGTGATATAATCAATACGCCAGCCCTTATTATTCAGCCTTACCGAAGGAAAACGCTGGCTCCACCAGCTGTAGCGGTGCGGTTCTTTATGAAATTCGCGGAAAGTATCGATCCAGCCGCTGGCTAAAAATTTGGTCATCCATGCCCTTTCTTCAGGTAAAAATCCGGATGAATTTTTATTTCCTTTGGGATCGTGTATATCAATTTCGTTGTGGGCAATATTATAATCTCCCACCAAAACAATTTTGGGAAATTTCTTTTTTAGTTTGGTAAGATAGTCGTGAAATTCATCCAGCCATACATATTTAAAAGCCTGCCGCTCATCGCCGCTGGTGCCGCTGGGAAAATAAGCATTGATGAGACGTATATCTCCAAAATCCAGCTGTATCACACGTCCTTCATTATCGCTGCTTTCAATGCCGCAGCCAATGCAAATATTATCGGGCTTTATTTTAGTGAATATGGCAACGCCGCTGTAGCCTTTTTTTTGTGCACTGAACCAGTGGTGATGAAAACCCAGTGCTTCCAGTTGTTTCACATCTACATCATCCTTGGTTGCCTTGGTTTCCTGTAAACAAATGATATCGGCAGGGTTGGTTTTAAGCCAATCGATAAAACCTTTTTTTAAAGCGGCACGTATGCCATTAACGTTGTAGGAAATAATGCGGAGCGTAGCCATTTTTGTTTTATTTTGTTGCTGCAATTTACTTATAAACAATATGCAAAACATTGATCAGTTTATTTTCTCTTTCGAAAAAAAGGTATTGGCTGTAAAGGCAGGGGAAGTAACAAATCATACATACGGCCGGGATTATTTTGTACACCTGCAGCAAAACCTGCGCTATTACCTGCATATATATGCGGAAGTACTACAACTTACAATTAAAAAAATTTCCCTGGCGCCGGCTGCGGTAACATTGGTTGATTACGGAGCCGGTAATGGGTTGCTGGGCTTGTTTGCCAAACACTGTGGTTTTGGCCGGGTTTATATCAATGATATTGAACAGAATTTCTTGAAAGCTGCGGAGAATTTATCAGCTTTACTGCAAATACCTGTAGATGGATTTATAGCGGGTGATATTGAAGCAGTGGCACATGAACTATCGCAACAGCCGCCACAGGCCGTTGTTGGTACCGATGTTATAGAACATATTTATGACCTGGATAATTTTTTTAAAAAACTACAGGTGCTGAACCCGCAGCTGGTAACTGTTTTTACAACGGCAGCCAATACTGCCAACTGGTTTAAAACAAGGCATATAAAAAAATTGCAGCTGAAGGATGAGTACGAAGGAGGACAACCGGGCGATTATACACTATTTGGTTCAGCACCTTTAGCGCCTTTCTTTATCATGAGGAAAAGAATTATTAAGGAATATTTTCCGCTATTGAGTGAAACAGAAATAGAAGAACTTGCAACACATACACGGGGTTTAAATAAAGAAAGTATAATAAATGCAGTTACAAAATACACAACCGATAAAAAACTACCTGCATTGATCAGCCATCCAACCAATACCTGCGATCCACTGACCGGCAGTTGGACCGAACATTTACTGACGGTTGAAGAATATAAAACAATTTATAATGGAGCAGGTTATAAGCTGACTGTATACAATGGATTTTATAATTCCTATGCACCAGGTGCTAAAGCATTGCTGATGAATATAGCAAATACAGCCATTAAATTATTCGGCAAAAAACTAGCCCCCTTTATTATCCTGGTGGGAACAGCAAGTAAAAATAAAAACGGCGATTAATTATGGAAAGAGCAAAAACCTTTGATAATTTTTACAGCACTTATATTGAGCCGCAGCTGGAAGAGCTGAACAGACAGGATAAAGATGCTGACCATTGGGGTACCATCATGATATTTGCAATATTGGCGGCGGCGGCTTCTTTCATACTGATGTTTGCTGTTGAGGCATCGTGGAACGGGGGCCTGATCACTTTTTTACTGGGCGCATTTGCAGTTTTCAGTATTTATAAATACACACAAAAAGACGATAACTATACCGACAATTTTAAAGACAATGTAATTGCAACCATCATAAAATATATTGACCCGGAATTTGCATATAAGCCGGGCAATATGGTGCCTTCGAGAGAATATGTTTCCAGCGGGCTTTTTCGCAAGCGCTACGATTACATTGATGGAGATGATTTTATTGAAGGAACCTACAAAAATGTTCATTTTCATTGTTCGGAGCTGCATACCTATAAAACAGGCGGCCGCTCTTCTACCAGTGATATCACGATCTTTAAAGGGCTTTTTTTTGCTGCTGCAGTTAATGCAGGTTTTAGGGGAGGTACTTATATATGGAGTAAGGATGATGAACAATTAGCGAGCAGTATTGCTGATGAACGTTACAGGTTATTGCCCTTACCACAGGTGAGCGGAGTAGCGATTGGCGATCCATTGTTTGATCAGTATTATTCAATGTGCACTACTATGCCACCTGATGCCAAAAAAATAATTGACAACGGGATACCCGGTAAACTGTTACAATTCAGGCAACAGATCAAACGAAAGGTTGTGTTTTCGGTTGTAGCAGGAAAATGCTACGTGGCCATTCCTATCAGTGAAGACCTGCTGGAACCCAACACACCAGCAGGCGACCGGGAAGAAGTAAAAAAATATTTTTACACCATTCTGCTCATACTGAATATCATCAATCAATTGAACCTGGAAGGGCTTCAATAAACTATTCCAATATTGGCCTTAACCATTTAGTGGCTTCTTCTATACTCATATTTTTTCTTGCAGCATAATCATGCAGTTGGTCTTCGCTGATCTTACCCACACCAAAATATTTACTTTCAGGATTGGCAAAATACCAGCCTGATACAGATGATGCAGGATACATGGCTAAAGATTCAGTTAATTCAATACCGGTAGCTTCTTTGCCCCCTAACAGGTCAAACAGTTTATACTTTTCTGTATGATCAGGACATGCAGGGTAACCCGGCGCCGGGCGGATGCCTAAGTATTCTTCTTTGATCAATTGCTCATTGCTAAGATGCTCATCTGTTGCATAACCCCAGAATTCTTTACGGGTTTTTTCATGCAGCAATTCTGCAAAAGCTTCTGCCAGCCTGTCGGCCAGTGCCTGCAGAATGATCTTGTTATAATCATCCAGTGCAACTTCAAATTTTTTGATATGTGGCTCGATACCTTCGATAGTTACAGCAAATGCACCCATATGATCCTGGTAGTTTTTTTCTCCAGGTGCAATAAAATCAGCCAGTGATAAATTAGGTTGACCTTCTGCTTTTTTTATCTGCTGTCTTAAAAATTCCAGCTGCACAGTTCCGCTATCGCTTAATACATCAACTGAATCCGGGGCAGTTTTATTGGCGGGCCAAAAACCAATCGCTCCTCTTGCGTTCAGCCATTTTTCATCAATGATCTTTTGCAATAATTTTTTAGCATCATTGTACAGGTTGGTGGCAGCAACACCAATAACACTATCGGTTAATATTGCGGGAAATTTACCATGCATTTCCCAGGCAATAAAGAAGGGTTGCCAGTCAATGTATTTAGCCACTTCTTCCAGGCTGTAGTTATTAAAGGTTTTGGTACCAATAAAACTGGGTTTTACAGGCACAAATTTATCCCAGTTAACAGCAGCAGGGTTTTTCTGCGCTTCAGCAAAAGTTAAAAATGATTTTACAGACTTTTTATTTCCAAAATCTTCGGCCAGTTTTTCGTATTCTTTTTTAATACCCTGTAAAAAATCCGGCTTTTGTTCTTTGCTTAATAAACTACCGGCAACGGTTACACTACGACTGGCATCCAACACATGCACTACACCTTCATCGTATTGCGGGGCAATCTTAACAGCAGTATGCATACGACTGGTAGTAGCTCCGCCGATCAGCAACGGCAGCTTCAGCCCTTTACGTTTCATTTCGTGTGCCACATGCACCATTTCATCCAGCGAAGGAGTGATCAATCCGCTGAGGCCAATAATATCTACTTTTTCTTTTACGGCGGTATCTAAAATTTTATCAGTGGGCACCATTACACCCAGGTCGATAATATCGTATCCGTTACATCCGAGTACCACGCCTACAATATTTTTACCAATATCATGTACATCACCTTTTACGGTAGCCAGCAAAATTTTTGCAGCACCCGCTGCTTCTTCGGTATCATTACCGTTCGCCAAATTTGCTTTTTTGCGTTCTTCTTTTTCCAACTCAATAAATGGCGTAAGCACGGCTACTGCTTTTTTCATTACACGGGCGCTTTTAACCACCTGCGGTAAAAACATTTTACCTGCACCAAACAGGTCACCCACCACATTCATTCCGTCCATCAATGGTCCTTCGATCACATCCAAAGGTTTGGGATATTTTAAACGGGCTTCTTCCGTATCGGAATCAATATAATCGGTGATGCCATTCACAAGAGAATGCGTTAATCTTTTTTCCACTTCATCTGCACGCCATTTTTCATCCTTTACTTCAACCTTGCCTTTTGCTTTTACTGTTTCAGCAAAAGCGATCAGCTTTTCAGTAGCGCCGTTATCATCATTATTCCTGTTCAGTAATACATCCTCGCAAAGATTTCTTAATGTTGGCTCAATTTCATCATACACCACCAATTGCCCGGCATTTACAATGCCCATATCCATACCGGCTTTAATGGCATAGTACAGGAATACACTGTGTATCGCTTCCCTTACATGGTCGTTACCACGGAATGAAAAAGATACATTACTTACACCACCGCTCACCTTTGTTAAAGGCATCAGTTGTTTTATTTCCCTGGTGGCTTCAATAAAATCTACTGCATAGTTATTGTGCTCTTCAATACCGGTAGCCACCGCAAAAATGTTGGGATCGAAAATGATATCCTGCGGATGATAACCCACCTGTTCTGTAAGTATCTTGTAAGCCCTGTGACATATTTCTACTTTTCGTGCCTTGGTATCAGCCTGGCCTACTTCATCAAAAGCCATTACAATTACTGCAGCACCATAGCTTTTACAAACAAAGGCCTGCTCAATAAATTTGGCTTCTCCTTCCTTCATCGAAATGGAGTTTACAATACACTTACCCTGCACACATTTTAAACCGGCTTCTATAATTTCAAATTTAGAAGAGTCGATCATGATGGGTATCTTGGCGATATCCGGCTCAGCCTGCACCAGGTTTAAAAAAGTGGTCATGGCCTGTACGCCATCCAACAGGGCGTCATCCATGTTCACGTCAATTACCTGCGCACCGCTTTCCACCTGCTGCCTTGCAACAGATAATGCTTCTTCATATTGCCCCTCCCTGATAAGGCGTGCAAATTTTTTACTACCGGTTACATTGGTACGTTCACCCACATTCACAAAATTGGTTTCGGGGCGTATCACCAAAGGCTCCAGGCCGCTAAGGCGTAAGAATGGTTTTATATGTATCGTCTCGCTCATAATTATTTTTTGTTGGGGTACGGAAACCCGATCGCTTTTCTTGGTTTATTCTCTTGTATCAATAATTTCTTAAGGTATTCAAAAATTGTTTTTATTTCTTCGTCATGCTGTACCAGGTGCCGCTCTATCTTTTCTATTTTATGCCAAAGTTCTTTATTGTCAAACAGCAGGGCTTTCATTTTGGTAAACACCCTTATGATCTGGATATTTACCTCAATTGCCGTATCAGAATTAAGCACGGATGAAAGCATGGCAACACCCTGTTCTGTAAAAGCAAAGGGGAAATACCTTGTTCCGCCTCGCCCTTTCTTTGAGGTCACAAATTGTGACCTCAAAGAATTCCATTCTTCTTCAGTTAGTTGAAACATAAAATCATCCGGGAAGCGTTGAATTCTACGCTTAACAGCCTGGTTCAATACTTTTACTTCCACTCCATACATTTCCGCCAAATCCTTATCCAGCATCACTTTCATCCCACGGATCCAATACACTTTCTCTACAATTTTTTCTTCCGTTACTTTAGTTACGGCTGACTTAGCTTTCGTCATACAATTAATTTTTTAAATGATTAATTATTGACTTTTCTAAGGACCAGGTTTATCTTCAACTTGAAGTCACAATTTGTGACTTCAAAAAATCCGTTTATAATGCTTCCTCTAATACCGGTAATTGCCTTGGCTTAAATTCCCTTACTTCATCTGCTATATGTTTGATATGATCAGGCGTGGTGCCGCAGCAGCCACCCACAATATTCAGCCAGCCATTGGCAGCCCATTCTTCAATGATATGAGCAGTTTCGTGCGGCTGTTCATCGTATTCGCCAAATGCATTGGGCAAACCGGCATTGGGATAAGCCGATACATAACAACCGGCTATCTGCGATAACTCTTCAATATGCGGCCGCATTTCCGAAGCGCCCAGCGCACAATTCAATCCTACACTTAATGGGTTGGCATGTGCCACGGAGGTGTAAAATGCTTCCAGTGTTTGTCCGCTCAGTGTTCTTCCGCTGGCATCGGTAATAGTACCGCTGATCATGATGGGCAGTTCGGGCAAATTGTTTTTCCTGAAAAAATGCTTGGCAGCGTAAATAGCGGCTTTTGCATTCAGCGTATCAAAAATGGTTTCAATTAAAAGAATATCCACGCCCCCTTCCACCAAACCTTTTATCTGTTCGGTATAGGCGGCAGCCACTTCATCAAAAGTTACTGCACGAAAACCAGGGTTGTTCACATCAGGCGATAAACTCAGGGTTTTATTCAAGGGCCCGATAGCACCCGCCACCCAGGCTGTTTTACCTGAACGCTTAATGGCTTCCCTGGCGCATTGTGCACTGGCCACATTCATTTCATAAGCCACCGACTGCATGTCATAATCAGCCTGTGCAATAACGGTGCTGCTGAAAGTATTGGTTTCAATAATGTCGGCACCGGCATCGAGGTATTGTTTATGAATACCAATGATGATCTCTGGCTGGGTAATGCTCAGTAAGTCATTATTACCCTTTACATCGGTATGCCAGTCTTTAAACCTTTCACCACGGTAATCGGCTTCCTGTAATTTATGGCGCTGTATCATGGTGCCCATGGCGCCATCAATAATTAATATCCTTTCTTTTAATGCTTCTTTGATCGTTTGCATACTATTACAAATTTAGAGGCTCATCACTGGTATACAGTACAAGTGAGTGACACAACGATGATGACCATAGTTGTAAAAGCCCAGTTCACAATAAAATAAGTTTGAACTATTAAACGCTGGAAAAGCTCAGTTGGAGTTTCTTGGACGTTTATTAGTTCTTTTAAAGGCTGAACAATAAACAAATCTGCCTGTTATTCTGCTGCAAAAATACAATAGAAAAGCCATAACACAAAATGTTATGGCTTTTGTAAGATCGTGTTAAAAGGCACGCCTGTACTACATCTTCTGGTCGAAATTGCAGGCTACCGTTACCTCTACAGTTTTGGCGATATTATCCTGGTATACTTTGGGGATGCTGATATTATAATCGGCAACGGTAACCATAAACTTTGAAGTGCCGGTTATTTGCCCGTTTTTAACAGTAACAGAACTGCTGGCCGTTTGTTTTTTGGTTACTCCGTGAATGGTAAGGTCGCCGGAAACAGTTACAGGATAAGTGCCATCTTTTGTAAAATCAACTTTCGACAGGTCGGTGATGTTGCCTTTAAATGTTGCTTTGGGAAATTTATCGCTTTCCATATAATCGGCATTAAAATGTTCTTCCATCAATGCTTTTTTAAAATGAAAGCCCTTGGTTAAAAGCGAGAACTGCAATTCGCCACTCTGCGTATTGATAACAGCCATTACCTGGTTGTTATCTGCCTTGATATCTTCCAATGCTGTTTTGGAAAAGAAAGAGATGCTGCCATTCTTGGTAAAATATTTTTGTGCATCAGCATAGTAAGCGGTTGTTGCAACCAATACCAACAAGATTATACGTTTCATTTTATCATTGATTTTTTTTATTGTACAATAAAACAACGTGTTAATATCACGTCGCCGGGAATGCCCATATCTGCATCAAAATTGTATCCTGTACAAATTCCTTTTACTGCAATTTTGCTGCCGGTATTGATGTTCTCTACTTTACCTTCCATACTGCAGTTGATGAAAGCCCCGCCGGTAGAGGTTTTTAACAAAACAATAAAAGTACCCTGCTGATCTTTTTTTACTTCACTTACCTCACCTTGTACTTTTATTACTTTATGATTCACTTCATCGCCGATGAATTTATTTTTTGCTGCAGCAGAATCAGTCATGAAAGATCGGTGCAGATCAGTAGCTGCAATGTCTGCCACCGGTGTACTATCCTGTACGCTAAAATGCTTTTTGTTATAGAGATAATACCCCACGGCAGCAGCGCCCAGTATTAAAACCAGGATGGTTAAGAGGATAGTTTTTTTTGTTTTGCGTGTCATAATAATTACATCAACCAGGTGTAATCATTACAACGATGAAATAAGCGGAAGGGTTGCTTTGAAGAAAAAAATGCGCTGTTTAATTACCGGCAGTAATATAATTCTCTACAGGAATGCGGTTGCTGATACTTTTGGCAAGGGTCATTTCATCAGCATATTCCAATTCGCCGCCAAAGGCAATGCCCCGGGCAATGGTGGTGATCTTTACCGGCAGGGATTTGAGTTTTTTGCCGATATAATAAATAGTGGTGTCGCCTTGGATATTGGGATTAAGTGCAAATATGATCTCGGTGGTGTTTTCTTTGTTCACGCGGTCTATCAGCGATTCTATCTGTAACTGCTCGGGGCCAATACCATCCAGCGGAGAGATGATGCCACCCAAAACATGATATACACCGTTGAATTGCTGGGTGCTTTCAATAGCGATCACATCCCGGATATTTTCCACCACGCAGATCATTTCCTGCTTGCGTAGATTATTGCTGCAGATATTGCACAACTCTTTATCAGAAATATTATGGCAGCGGCTGCAGAATTTTATCTGCTGTCTTAAAGTAGCCACTGCATTGCTAAAACCGGTCACATCATTCACATCCTGTTTAATAAGATGCAATACCAGGCGCAGGGCAGTTTTTTTACCAATGCCGGGCAGTTTTGCAAATTCGTTCACCGCATTTTCTAAAAGAGAGGAGGAGAAGACCATGAGGCAAAGATAATGGATAATGAAATAATGAATAATTGATAATGCCTTAAAATGATTGCTCTTTACAAGAAATGCAGTTACTGCAATATGAAAAATTATTCATTACAGGTTGATCTCACTTTCATTATCCCAGCTTTCGCGGATAGATATTTTTTTAGGCAGGGCGATCACTTTTTCGGGTTGCAGTTTTTTGGAATAACTGCCGGGGTCCCAGCGGCCATTGTTATTATCATCGAACAATATCCTTATCTCGTATTCGCCGGGCGGAAATAATTTGTAGCGCCATTCCTGGCTGGTGATGGCAAAAGATTCCTTTATATCGCCCTGTTGTACAAACTGTATCACCGGGTGTTTTTTTAGATCGATATTGTTGAAACGCAATACCACGTTGCCATAGTCAGCTTCCCGCTTTGTTTTAAAACGGATGGTATCTGTTTTGGCAATAGTGCTGTCGGTACTGTCCGTAACCGCAGTTTTATTGATGATGAGCCTGTAATCTGTTTCTTCCTTCCAGGCCTGCTTCAAAACGATCTTATTACTGTCCAGCAAATAATGCACACCGGAAATGGGAACATAATTAGTGTCTGTTAAAATGATCTTTGAACTGTCGAATTTTTTAATGGCACTGGTGTATTGCAACACCAGATCTTTACGCAGATCCTGCCCCTCACCACCATTGGAAAGGGTGTATTTTAATTTCTTTTGTGCAGCGGTTTTGGGTTTGGTGGTAGTACTGGCCTGGGGTTGCTGCTTGATATCTTTTTCTTCGGCGTAAGCATATAAAGTTACCGGGCTGGTACTGTCTTTTTCTGAAGTAACAGGCTTATCTAAAAAGGCAAACAATTCCGATTTGGAATTATAGGTCTTGCCGCCATCACCATCTTTTAATGCATAGATATTAAAATTGCCCGGCGGCAGGTTATAAAAACTAAAACTGCCATCGCCTTTTACAAAAGCAATATAGTTGGGTTTTATTTTTTCAACGGTGGAATCAACTGCATTGCGGTACAGCATCACTATCATCGTGCTGTCTGTTTTACCGGTTTCAGCCAACTCCACCTTACCGGATAATCGCATAGAATCGATCACCGGCCCGGTTGAAAAAACATAGGTAAAATTCTTCAACACATTGCCTTCATTCACATCTTTAATAGCACTGCCAAAATTGATAGAGTAAGTAGTGTTAGGCAGCAAACTGTCTTTTAATTTTATGGAAACAGTTTTAAGTTTAGTCCTGAATTCCGGAGTTTGTTTTGGATAAGGCGAAACAATGATGTTGGCCTGTATATCCTGCAGTTCATCAATGTATTCATCAAAACTAAAGCTGATCTTATTGCCTGTAAAATTGGTGGTGGCCGGTTCCGGTTTTGCATCTACCAATACCGGTGGTAAAGTATCTTTTGCACCGCCCGATATGGCGCCAATCTGCCCGCAGCCATTGCTGCCGATGGTGATAATGCCGCAAAGCGCAATAATAAGCAGTGAATATAAAAGGCCCGTCGCTCTCATTAATTGGTATTGAACTGCAAACTTAAAGGGTTTAATCAGCATAGCAGGTGTAAAAACCGTATTTAAAATTTATTTAGCTTTTTGGGATTTTGCCAGGTGTTAAAAATGGCTATAATTTCAATGTGATCGCGTTTGTTTTTATAAACCACCAGGTTTCTTTTATATAAAGTGTATTTCCACAGCCCTTTTCATTTGTTTAAGTAAGGAAAAATAGTTGGATGTAAAGAGATCAGGTTTAAAAAAGCAGCCCATCTTTCATGAAAGTTAATTAAAGTCGGTTTGCCAAACTTATATAAGATCCAGGCATAGGTTTCATCCAGGTCATTTAAAGCCTCGGGGGAAATTATAACCTGTTTAGGCAAGGCCATATTTTTTCGTTAATGCAGACATTGCCTTTTTTGCAGTAATACCTTTCCCTTCTTTCAATTGACGCAGACCAGTTGATATTTTAACTTTTTGCGGTTCAGTTAAAGTTTGCCAGGCAGTTTTATCCATCTTCTCCTGCTTAACCAAAGAATGCAGTTTATACAATTCCTTGACCGTACTTTCAGGGGCTTTGTTTATTTCTTCAATTAATTTTTTTCTTATTGCTGACATATAAAAATTGTATTCAAATATACAAATTGTATGGCTAATTATACTTCCTCTTCTTCCTCCTCCAGGTCGTGCAAAGCCACTGCCAGCTGGTTATCTTTTACAAAATTGCACCAGTGGCAATCCTCTTTTCCGCAGCCGGTATAAAATTCACGGGCCTGTATCTTTTGCCAGGTATCGGTGAGTTGTTGTTTTACTGTTTCGGTATCGGCAGGTGATATCACGATCTTTTCCTTGCGGTATTCTTTCTTTTTATCAGGCTCCACAAAATCAAACTCAGTGCTGATCACTTTCCAATCTTTTTGCTGGTAATTATCCACAAGTAACTTATAAAAAACAGCCTGCCGCCAGTAATCGCCGCCATTGGGTTCTTTATCGTGCGGCGCTTTTAATTTGGGCAGGGCTTTATCAATATCACCGCTTTTGTAATCCACCACATTTACATTCTTACCATCAAACTCCAATTTATCCAGTTTACCTTTTAAGGGTACCCCATTCACCACCACACCTTTTATATTTCTTTCCACAGCCACCACCCTGTTCCAGCTGTTAATGTATTTATCGTAATAATTGCGCAACACTTCATCTCCGTATTCCATTCTTCTTTCAAATGCTTCTTTGGTAAAGTTTTCGCGGTGGCGGTGCATGTACCAGTTAAAATCGGCCATCATCTCATCTTTGGAAGCAAAGGTTTCCTGCTTACCATCCTGCATCTTGCGGAATAATTTTTCCAGCGCATAATGAATCGCACTACCAAATTCAGTAGCCTCGCTTTTACCGGTGGGTATGCGTATCAAATTCTGGTAATAGAACTGCAGCGGGCATTTTAAATAATTATTGAGCGCAGTTACGTTCATTACAAATTTATCCAGCAAAGCGCTGATAAAATCTTCTTCGGCCTTTTCAATTTCGGGCGCCTGTGCATTGAACTGCAGCATTTCAAAATCGGCAACAGTTATTGCCGGCAACTCAATTTTTTCAACGGGCAACTGGTGTTGCTGCAATATTTCGGCTACAAACATGGATGGTTCCATTTGCTTGCCATCGTTCTTGAATTTTGCATAAGAAAGGTGCAAATGTTTTTCCGCCCTCGTAAGCGCTACATAAAATAAGCGACGCAATTCTTCTTCATCAGATGAAACCGGCTGGGAAGAGAACATGGTATCGGGGAATTTATAACCACCGCCGGGTTTCCTTTTCTTTTCCCACGAAGAGGCATTAACGCCTGCAAAAAATACCTGCTCAAACTCCAGCCCCTTACTGCCATGCGCCGTAAGCAGGTTCACGGCTTTTTCGTTGCCCGCCACCTGTATCATGGGCAGGGGCAGGTTTTCTTTTTCCATCAGGTCGATGATGGCGATCAAACCCTCCAGGCCCAGTAAAGGATTACGGCTGGTTTCTTCTTTAATAAAATCAAACAAGGCGCTCAGTAACTGGATCAATGTTAACCTGTCATCGCTCTGCATCATGTAAGGGAGTATACCCGCATGCTGTATGATATTGGCAAACAATTGCTGCAGTGTAACATTCGATACGTCGACGATCAGTTGCTCAATAATGCCGCTTACATTTTTTAGCTGAGGATTAATGCCCGTATCAAAAAGATCCCGTGCCGGTTGGTTGGCCTTATCGTATAACAATTTGCGGATTGAAGTAGGCTCACTATTGTAGCGGCGCTGGTTCACTTCTACTGTAAGTTTTGCAATTTCGATAGGAGGGATGTTGTAAAAATCAAAATGCAATATCTCAAACAACATTTCATCACCACCATAAGGTATATCGTGCTCGGCATTTAAGTAGCGCAACAGCTGGATCAATTTTTTTACAAAGGCATTTTCCAGGATATTGATGCTTCGTTTACTGTATACCGGTATACCTTTTAAACGAAAATACCTGGCCAGCTCCTCACCGTATTTATTTTCCTTGTAGATCACGGCTATCCTGCCCGGTTCAGTTTTTTGCTGTAACAGTTCTGTAACCTGTAGGGTAATACCCGCCATCTCTTCCTTTACAGAATTGTATTCGTTGATGACCGGAGGGTTTGTAAGTGTATTGATCTTTGTATTGGATGCGATCAGTTCCTTGCTCAATCCATCGATCTTTTTTACAAGGCGCTCTTCGTTCTTATTGATCAGCGTTTTTGAAATATCCAGTATGGGTTGTGTGCTGCGGTAATTGCTGGTAAGCACCACCGTTAGTAAGTCTTTTGTATAGGTGCTGGCAAAGTTCAGCATGTTCTCCACGTTGGCGCCCTGGAAGCGGTAGATGCTCTGGTCATCATCCCCCACCACAAACACATTGGGTTTATCCCAATAACTGATGAGCAGTTGTACCAGCCTGTTCTGTATACCACTGGTATCCTGGTATTCATCCACCAGTATGTATTGAAATTTTTCCTGGTAATTCAGCAGCACAGCGGCATTTTCTTCAAATACTTTTATCACCCAGTTGATCATGTCATCAAAATCGTAGCGGTTCCTTTTGCGCATCAGGTTTTGATAATTATCAAACTCATTTACAGCTGCCCGCAGCTTTTCCAGTTTTTCTTTTTCTTCCGCTATCTTATCTGTACGCACATCGCCTTTCTTAAAATCTTTTACAGCACGCTTGGCAATATATTCATCCCGCAAGGGCAGGTCGTTGATGTATTCGTCGATCTTTTCGTTGATATAAACCGGTGTCCAGCCCTCTCTCTTCATGGCAGAGAACAGGCCTTTTAAATTATTGATCTCGTAATACACATCGCCCCGGTATCTTTTTAAAGCATGATTTTTTGGAAAGGAATCGATCAATGTTTTAAAAAGCTGGATGCTTTCCAGTTCCGACACTGCATCGAGCGATGTTTTTTCAAACAGTGACAGGTTATCCTGTATCACATCATTACAAAAAGCATGAAAGGTGTAGATGTTTACTTTATAGGCATCGGCACCAATGAACTGCAGCAACCTTTTGCGCATGGCAATGGTACCGGCATCGGTATAGGTAAGGCATAAAATATTTTCGGGCAGGGCATCAGTGTCAAGCAATATTTTACCAATCCGTGCAGCGAGTATCTGCGTTTTACCGGTGCCGGGCCCGGCAATTACCATCACGGGCCCATCAATAGTATCCACCGCTTTTTGCTGCTGTGTGTTGAGCCGTTGATATTCTTCGTTGAATTTTTTCTGTAAATGATCTCTGTAATCGGGCATGTACCAAAGATACCTGATAAAGAACAAAAATACCTTATGTTTGTTGCTACGTTATGAGCAAGGTGTATAGTATCAAAACCACGCAATTGATCCCCGTTTCGCTGCAAACCGCCTGGGATTTTTTCAGCAGTCCTGATAATTTACAGGAGATAACACCGAATGATATGAACTTCCGGACCATCTCTAAACATCATGGCAATAAAATGTACCCCGGCCAGCTGATAGAATACAAAGTGAGCCCGGTACTGGGCATTCCGCTTTATTGGATGACGGAGATAACGCATGTGGAAGACAAAAACTATTTTGTGGATGAACAGCGCTTTGGACCTTACAGCCTGTGGCATCACCAGCACCATTTTAAAGTGGTGGATGGCGGCGTGGAAATGACCGATATTGTGCATTATAAATTACCCTTTTGGTTTTTGGGCGATATTGCACATGCTTTATTTGTAAAACGACAATTAAAAAAGATATTTGATTACCGGTACAAAACAGTTGCAGAAAAATTTAAATAATGGTAAATATTTCTAAAATAACAGTGCCCGTGCAACCCGTTGACCCTAATCGGTATCATTATTGCTTAATAGTCGTATCTTTTAATTGATTTTAGCGGATGAGAAAGTTTGTATATCCTTTATTGATAATGTTTTTGATGAGTTTTGCTATTGCAAATGCGCACCCTGCATTGAAACCGGTTAATAACAACCGGCCCACCGGCAGCGATTCCACGCTCATCCTCATCCCTTTTGATTATAAACAATCTGCACTTTATCACCAGTTTACTTTTGAAGTGATTGACAGCGTGGTAAAACTGATGCTGAAAGATACTGCTATCAAGGTTTCCATTGATGGCTATGCCCACCAGGATGAAGGCAGCGATACCATTTGCAAATATCTTTCGCTGAACAGGGCGTTGTTTGTAAAAGATTATATGCTGGGCCGCGGGGTAGACCCTGCCCGCATTACACTGGTACGTGGCATGGGCAAATTAAAATCCAAGAACAGCGATGTAAATAAAGACGGGCATATACTTAACTGTAAGGCAGAGCTGCACATGCAGTACCCGTCGCCGCCCAAACCTGTAGTGATATCCGACAAGGACAATGACGGCATTGCAGATGCAGATGATGCCTGTCCCGAATCGTATGGCTATAAAGAGAATAAAGGTTGCCCTGATAAAGATGCCATTATTATTCCTTTCGAATTCCAGGTATCATCGCTGGCGGCGTATACTTATAAAGCGCTGGACAGTGTGATCAATGTGTTGAAGGAAAATCCTGCGTTGAATGTTGCCATCGAAGGCCATGCGTATCCTGCAGAAGGGATCAATGCCGTATGTGAAAAGCTGGCAATGGACCGGGCTTCAATAGTAAAGAATTATTTTTTATCGCGTAATATACCGGTAAGGCGTATTGTATCGGTGGAAAGCTTTGGCAACAGGCGACCATTTAATGCCGGCACCAATCCAATGGAAGTGGCGCAAAACGCAAGGGCACAGTTATTTTTACGAAAGTAGCCGCGACATTTATCCCGGCATCCTGGTAATATATTTTTCCAGTTGTTTTATCTGGTCAACAATTTGCGGAGTGGTAGGCTTATAGCTTTTTGCCTTCCTGAAATAATCTTTGGCAGCCCTGAATTCCCTTTTATTCATCATGATAGAGCAAAGTTGTAAATAGGCAGCTGCATTATTTTCATTATCGGGTAGCCCTGCCCGTATGGCCTGGCGGATATAGCTCTCGCCCTGCTTCATATCGCCACGCTGTATGCAAAGCATGCCCAGCTGCAGCTTGTTGGGACCTTCAGCCTGTTTGGTCATGCTGCCACCCAGCGAAAGACCTTTTTTCATCATCTCTTCGGCGCCTTCATAATCCTGGTCTACCATGGCCAGGTTGCCTTTAAGTGTATAATATTGAGAACGTACGGGCTTTAATAAAAGGCCGGGAAACCATACACTGTCCAGTATTTTTTTGGCTGTTTCCATATCGCCGTTCTCCATAGGCTCCTGCAATAAACGCAATGGACCCACCAGGAAATGACCCACGATGGCAATAACAGCAATTAAATATAAAATAAAAGAGGGCCAGAAACCGGCCTGCATATTGGTATAAATGGCAAGGGCTAAAAAAACCAGTCCCAGCCAAAGGCGGTACTTAATTAAAAGGTTCAACCACTTCATGATCGCTAAAATTTTGGAGGGCAAAGATACGGTTTGCCGCCAAAATGCCCATTACTCTTTTGCATCATTTATTTCGAGCCAGTAGCCGTCGGGGTCTTTAAAATAGATCTGTTTTACCCCATCCACCCGCAGGGTAACCGCATTTTTTTCTCCCGCCCAGTTCTCGTACCCGATCTTGTTTTTTTCGAGTACTTTGATAAAGTCTGTAACAGAAGGAACGGTAAAGCAGAGATGGCTGTTCTTCGGCAGATCGTAAGCTGCCGCGGCACCCTGTATTAAATGTAAATGGCTTTTGTAACCCACACTGAGCCAGGTATGTTTACCATCATGGAAGGGCTCCGGGATACTGTCGAGCCCCACAATATGCATATAAAAATCGGTACTGGTTTTAAGGTTTACTACGTAATGGGCAATATGGTTAAGGCTGGCTTTATTTTGGGCAAAAGAGGCGGTCTGGAGCAATATTAAGAGGCCAATTATCGGGGCAACCCTGATTTTTTTCATATTTAAGCTGTTTGAGCCTAAATGTAATTAAATAAATGCTGGTTTTTATGAACAGGTGGCAAGAAATAATTACTTTTGCCCTCCAAAATTCTGAAATATAGAATGCTGGCCCTGTAGTTCAATGGATAGAATAGAAGTTTCCTAAACTTTAGATACAAGTTCGATTCTTGTCGGGGCTACACAACCGGAAACAGTAATGTTTCCGGCTTTTTTTTTGGCCGAAAGGCCTGCTGCTTTAATTAACCGGGTGATCAGTTTTTTTCATGCTACATACCAGGGCTCTGCTCAAACTGAATTGTGATAAAACCCATTACCTTTTTGTCATAATCAGTACAAGGTCATTATAACATTGAGCCCATGCTTCGCTTGTTGCTGTTGTCCAGGAAACATCTAATACCTGCTTTAAGGTCCAGAGTAAGGCATTTCCAACCAATTCATAATGGTGAGGCTTTATACCATAGCCATCGTGTCGTTTGCCCATGGCGGTGATCTCTTCGCTGATTGCTTCAAATCTGTCCAGTTGGGTGATGATAGCAGTAAGCATATCCATTAATTTGCTGTACTGCAATTGCATATTGTCGGGAAACAGCTTTCGCAACCTGGGGCTATCGTTGAATAACTTGGTGTAAAAAATATCTGCTATCAAATCCGGATTGATTCCGCGAAGCGATTTCCAGGACTGCTTTACCAATTGTATTTGCTCTTTTGTCAGTTGCATAAGAAGAATCCGGAATTGGTGATCTATCTTTCAAACCACTTTTTAAACGAGGGTGCTTTGTCGCGGCTTATATCCTGCTCCATCTTTAATGGAGCTTTTAAAGTGAGCGTTAATTTTTGATTTTCGTGTGGTTTTATGCTTTGGATCGCATCAATGTGTACAAGGCTTTGCCTGTTTGCCCGGTAATAAAGCTGGGGATCCAGCAGTTCTTCCACTTCTTCTAATGTAGTAAAATCAATAATGTACTTCTCCCCGCCGAATGTTACCAGGTAGTTGAGGTTTTCCCTGTAAAAACAGGCGATGTCTTTTGTAAATACCGGGATCCAGTTGTTGCGCTGTTTTACTATAAATTTTTCTTTATAACGGTTAACTGTAGCCTGCGGATTGGTCATCATGGTCAGTAACTGTTGTATATCTTTCGGGTACTCTGCTCTGCTCTTAACAATTTCCCTTGCCTTGTCTATGGCAGTTTTCAGGTTTTCCTCGTCAATAGGTTTAAGCAGGTAATCAATACCATTTACCTTAAAGGCTTTAATGGCATATTCATCATAAGCGGTGGTAAAAATTACCGGGCATTTGAATTTATACCGCTCAAATATTTCAAAACTCACTCCGTCACTCAACTGTATATCAGCAAAAAGCAGGTCAGGTTCGGCATTTTCCATAAACCACTTATAAGCGGTTTTAATGCTGGGCAATACATATACTATTTTTACATCCGGCGCCACTGTTGCAATTTTATACTGCAGCTCTTTTGCTATCAGGGTTTCATCTTCTATTATTACAGCATTCATATCAAAGGTATTTTAACAATAAAATATTTATCCGTTTCAAGGATCTCCATTGGCCGGGGGCCCAGGTACCTGTATAGTGATTGCATATTGGCCAATCCCTGCCGGTTACTGGTTTCCACAAATTTTTTCTTTTGCAGGTTGTTCTGCACCACCAGGCAGTTATCTTCTACAAATAATTCAATGATCAATGGCGAATCTGCATTGACCGTGTTATGTTTAATGGCATTTTCCACCAGGTTTTGAAGTGTGACCGGTGCAATTTTTCTATGCAGATACTCTTCGTCTATCCGCATGTGCACCTGCAAACCTTTTTCAAACCTTGTTTGCTGCAGGTCGATATACATTTGTACAAACTTCAGCTCTTCACTTATGGGCACCACTTCATTATCCCTGTTCTTTAAAATATAACGATATACTTTACTCATCTTATCTAAAAAATCGCCTGCCATTCGCTGGTCAAGCCTGATAAGGCTGCTGAGAGAAGTAAGTGAATTAAATAAGAAATGGGGATTCAGGTGCTGCTTCAGGTTTTCATACATTACTAATGCTTTTTCCTTTTCCAGTAATTGCGTCTTGCTTTCCAGCAATAGTAGTTTTTCTTTTTGAGCAACGCGGTAGCGGTAAATAAAAAACAACAGGCCTCCGGAGAAAAGCAGTATACCGATCAAAAACCAGCTGGACTTATAATACGGCGTTGCAATTGTAAAACTTAATACAGCATCTTCTGTTTTCCATGTTTTATTCCTGCCTCTTACCTCAACCATGAACTTATAATCCCCGGGCGGAAGGTTATTATACAATGCTTCATGATTTTCACCGGCAGTTGTCCATGCTGTTTCTGCGCCTTCCAGTTTATATAATAGATCGTACGGAAATATTTCTTTACTAACGTTATAGCCAAAACGAAATCGAATAGTATTTTCATCAGGCTTTAAAACAATTTTATTACTGGCGAACACATTAATTTCAGTGGACCCAACTTTCATTTGACTGATCTGTGGGGCCCGGCTGACCGGACTTACATTGATCCTGCCAGGTATAAGCTCAAATAATTCTTTATCAGCAGCAGCAAGCAGGTTGCCATTAGCCAATTTTGACAAATAGCTGTTATAGTTTAACTCTCCATCTTCTGCCTTGAGTATAAAATTCAGGAAACGATTTGTTTCGGGGATGTACACAGATACCTTGTTGAAATAGACACTCCATAACCTGCCGTAACGATCCGTATTAATATGCTGCATCCTGTTTACCAGCAAGCCATCTTCTTCATCCAGCACTTGTATTTTATTATTGACGGCATTATATTGGATAATTCCTATACCATGTTTAATCACCCAAACATTTTTATTGACGTCAGCCGTCATGCCGGTGAAGTAGCCTATTTCATTGGGAGTGAAACTGGTCAGCTTTCGTGTTGTAAAACTGTAATTGTTATTTTTAAAAGCTATTGCTCCATTCAATGTTTTACACCACAATGTGCGATCAGGCGAAACCATAATGCCAGATATAAGAGTGCCGTCTTTGGGCAAATCAGGTTCGGGTGAAAATTGTAACAAGTGTGTTGTTCCGGTTATGCAGTTCCACTGAAGCACCTGCCTGCCATCATTAAAATAAAGTAGGGAGTCTGCATCATTTGCAAATTCGCAGCATTTAAAATCCCTAAATGAAGCGGGTAAGAAATTATAAGGAGTTATCTTATTGGTGTTATTTAAGATCTGCCAGGCACCTGTTTCTGTAGTAATAATTATTCTATCTTTTAAAAACCGCACCATATTAACTATCCCTGGTTTTGTTCCATCGCTTCGGGCAGCTGCCTGCTTAAAATCATAAGTTGTGTATTTACCGGTTTCAGGAAAATAATGGATAATAACTGCTGTACTTGTCATTATCCAGATGCTTTTATCAACAGCATTCTCTTCCGCCATATAAATTGAACTGCCGTTCAGTTCTTTCACTTTATCCTTCAGGTGAAATCTTTTATACATAATTGCATAAGGATTGCATAAGGATATACCGGAATGGGTGCCCAGCCAGATGGTACCATCATCATCCTGGTAAACAGCCCAAAAAAATTGAGCAGTAATAGATCCCTTGTCCTGGGGATCATGTACTATTTCTTCTATCTTGTTTCCCTTTGATAGATCTACCACCAGCACTCTTCGCTCCCAGTTGGAATACCACAAGCGATGATCCTTGTCTTCAAAAGTTGCAGTGCCCTTTAATGGCGGTAATTCTTTACTGAGGCCTATTTCCCGGACGATTTTTTTTGTTGAGGGGTTAAATGAGACCAGTGCTTTTCGGCTATTATCCGAAAACCAGATGTTTCCATCCGGTGCCATGCTCATTGCTGATGTAGCTCTTTTTGCAAAAAGGGAGTCGGTATTCCTGGTTGCAAAATTCAACAGCTCATTTTTACTGATATCATAATACATGATCCCACCTTCGGTGGCCAGCCATAATCCTTTTCCCGAAGCATCAACGATCAACCCGTTCTTTGTAATACGAAATCCCTCCCGCTGATTGGAATAGACTACTGTTTTAAAAACATTATCAAACTGGTTTTTTACCGGGTCGTACCTGAAAACAAAATAATGATTGGTGGCCCAGATATTACCCGACGAATCACAAGCAATGTTTCCAAAATAAGTAACAGAATCGCCCTGCCTGATAGGATAGTTGATAAAATTATCTTTACCTGGCTGGTAACAAAACAGGCCTGCATCAGTAGCGCCCCAGAGATTACCATTTTTATCTTCGCAAAGCTGCTGTACCACTTCGTTTAATATAGAGTTGCTGTTTTTCTTTTTTTTATAGGAATAAAAGTTTGAACCATCAAACCTGTTCAGGCCATTATAAGTACCAATCCAGAACCTTCCTTTACTGTCTTTCAGAAAACAATTGACAATATTGTTACTCAAACCATTTTCTTCATCCAGGTGAGAAAAAATATAGGGATTATCCTGGCTTTGTGCTTTAAACCAGCATAACAGGAAAAAGATTATCACACAACTCCTTTGCATTGCTGTAAAATAAAAATAATTCTCCTGCACACAAAACCGTACTAATGAATAGGTGGAAAATTCTAACGAATCGTGGTAAATTTCAAATGAACCGTTTTTAAAAATTGGTTCTTTCTAAAAAACCTACCAGTGTAAAAAGTGCAGCTGCAACAAAACACAGTATTACATTATAATTACTACTTCAGGTTTACCCGGTACATAACGAATGCGCACTACATGACCGCATTGCGGTATGCAGGCACCATTAACCAATGTATTACTGTGCGTATACATATAGTTGCCATCTGTTTTTTTCAACTTCAACCACAGTTGTACCTGTTGTAACCTGCCAATATAACGGTTAAAGGGGGTAGCATGTATTACTTCTGCATGCCCTTCCAGCCCGGTATGCAATACATGGCGTTGTTGCCGCAACAGTTGCCGCAACTCTTTTTTTTCTGTGCTTACGGTTAAGAATGCAAGCAGTGATATATACCTGGCCAGTTTCATCATTCAAAATTGCACCACCAATAATTGGTTTAAAATTTTATTATGCTGTACTGCTTTATATTTTAAACGAATCGTGCATTACTGCTGATAAAGGGTAAAGGAATGACGATGTAAACAACTGTTGCTGCAATAACCCAGGCGCCAACGGTTCGTTTGAGATTTACCCCCGTTTATTTAATAAGTAAGAACTGTGGTTGATTGAAGTTATGTACAGCTGCCATTTGTTTTCATTTTTACAGCGTCAAACAAAAAAATCAAAACAAATAACTGTATTATGAAAAAGTTACTCTTTACATTTCTTCTAGGCGTCTCTGTTAGTATTACCATGGCTCAGGCACCCAACTTAATCAACTATCAAGGTGTGGCTCTTAATGCTGCCGGCAGCCCGATTGCCAATAAACCGATTAGTATCAGGGCTACTATTCATACGGGCACCGCCAATGGTACTACTCAATATAGTGAAGTGCGAACCGTAACAACAGATGCTACAGGCCTGTTCGATTTTCAAATAGGAAGTGCCGGGGCAAGCGCCGTAACTGGTAGTTTGGCTAGTGCAACCTGGTCGGCTGCTGCTAAGTATTTACAAATAGAAATGGACCCTGCCGGTGGTAATACCTTTACTGATATGGGAACACAGCAATTAGTAAGTGTACCGTATGCGCTCAATGCCAAGAGCGCTTCATCGCTTACACCCGATGCGATCGTTAACCTAAGTAATATCAGTACAAGTGGTGCAAGTGCAAACCAGGTATTAAAATATAACGGAACAAACTGGGCCCCGGCTACCATTAATACTTCAACTTTTAGTTTGCCCTATGGAGGTACAGATACCACTAGCATTTCATTCTATATTAATAATGTAGGTAATGATAGTAAAGCTATTGAGGGGCAAGCATTCGGCACAAATAGTACGGCAGTAAAGGGAACAACCTATAGTAATGGGAAAGGCGTGTTTGGAGAAGCGTCTTCGTCAACAGGCTACGGCGTGTACGGACAAAATACAACGGGCATAGCAATAAGCGGAATAGCTGCACCCACTACATCGGGTACACCGGCTGTACGGGGTGAATGTACAGGTACAACGGGCATAGGTGTTGCAGGCTATTCGGATGGTGCAACCGCTACAGGTGTTTATGGCGAATCTTTAAGCGGTACGGGTGTAAAAGGATATGGAAATAATGCAGGAAGTGTAGCCGTATTTGGAAGCGCTTTGGCAGGTACCGGTGTAAAAGCCTATAGCTTTACGGGTAACGCTTTGGAAGTAGATGGCAAATTGAAAATAGCAGGCGGTAATACCAACCCCAGCCAGGGTGCAGTATTAACCAGTGACGCCAGCGGCAATGCGGTTTGGAAAAATAATAAGGTAGGTTTTATTGCCGGGCTAACATCCAGTTCAGGACAAAATTTAGCATTCAATACCTGGACCAATGCAATAATGACCGACACCTACAATCAAGGTAATGGTTTTAATAATAGTGCTGCTGCAACTAATCCAAGCACTTTTATTGCACCAGTATCCGGCTTATATACTTTCTCATTTAGCGGCATCTATTATTATTATAGTTCAGTTTATAACCTCATTTCAGTACACGGTATGTTAGTTGTCAACAACACAACTCTGTTTGAACACGACGCAAATCAAAATCCAGGTTATTGGATGAACCTGGAATTCACTGAAATTGTTCATTTGAATGCAGGAGATAAGGTGAAGCTTCAGGTTAGGCAGTTTAACTGGGCTTCAGCAGCTGCTGAAATATCTCACTTGAAATTCTCAGGATACCTGGTATATGCCGATTAATCCACCTTAATAAAATACAAAATGAAAAAGTATATTATAACGGCCTTATGTTTTATTGCACTGCAGGCAAATGCACAAACAATACAGCGTAGTGTAATTGGAAGTGCAGGAACGGTACAAAGTAATGCCTCATACAAACTATGCTCAACTGTAGGTGAAGCCATTACTAAAAAGCTAAGTGTACCGGGTTTAACTATTAACCAGGGCTTTCAGCAAAACAAAATAGCAGGTACTGCATTGCCTGTTTTAGGTTTAGACTTTACTGCCACACGATTAAACAAAAACGAAGTAAAACTAACCTGGAAAACCATACAGGAAATAAACAATAAAGGTTTTCACATAGAAAGACGAAAAGAGAATGAAAGTAATTATGCAGCAATTGGTTTTGTTGCCAGCAATACAATTGATGGCAACAGCAGTTTTCCTTTAAGTTATACAACAACTGATACCAATAATTTTTCCGGTAATACTTACTACCGCTTAAAACAGGAAGATAAAGACGGTCGAAACACTTACTCAGTTATAAGTGTGGTAAAAGGAGATGTAAACAAACAATTGACCATGCAGGTTTGGCCAGTGCCAAGTACCGGCCCGATAAGTGTAGTGGTGAATGGTTTAGGAAAACCGGATATGTTGCAGGTATTTGATGTAAGCGGCAGGCTGCTGAAGCAACAGGCTATACAAAACAATTTACAGGCACAATTAACCAATCTTGCTCCCGGAACATATATACTACGCCTGGCCGAAAATAAGGACGTGGTACAAAAGATCATCATTCAGTAATAAAAGGTATAGCCATTACATTTTAAAGTCTTTTTCCTTGGTTCGTGTCTCACGGACAAAGGAAAAAGATAAAAAATAAAACTGAGCAAATAAACAGGCCTCGCCAACAATAAAGTGGCGGGCCTGGTTATAAGCGTAGCAAAATGCTTAAGCTATCAGCCCCGCTTCGGCACCAAATGCATGATCGATCACGATCTTCCAGGTGCCATCTGTTTGGCGCTTCATTACCTCTACTCCTTTTGCGCTGATCTTCACATCATCGCCGTCGGTAATGCTCCATTCAGATCTGCCTACAGCAATGTCGCCGGTTTGGAGACAATAAACAGTTTTGATCTCCATCTTTCCTTTAATGGATAAAATAGCTTTGATAGCTGCCGCAAATTGTTCCGTTCCGGATACAGGTTTGCCCGGTTCGGGTACGATAATGCCGTTTACATCATACATACTCATCACTGTGGCTACATCACCTGTGTTAAAAGCTGCCGCTAATGTTGTGTGAGCATCTTCTGCTCTTTTTGGTAGGTTCATTTTGAATGAATTTTTGAATAGTGAGTAAAATATTTGATCAGATAACAGCTGAAAAATTGTTATCACGGATGATAGTTGCTGCAAGGCTGCCGGCATGCTGGTAAACTTTGTTGAAAAAGAAAGTCCCCATGCTGATCCTTTTTACGCCGAGCGATTGTAAAGTTCCGAAATTGGGCAGGTTGGGCATACACATAACATTTACGGGGAGTTTGGTAGCACTAACAATATGCTTGATATCGTTGATCGCTGTTATGCAGGGTACAAAAATTCCATGGATGCCAGTTTCCTCATATTTTTTGATACGGCTGGTGGTCTCTTCCAGCGCACCAGGCAGTGCTAACAAAAATCCGTCAGTCCGGATGTTTAAAAACATATTGATATTTTTCCGGCTTAAATAATTGGTGATTACTGAAAGTGTTTTTGTGAATTGATCGGCAGGCAACAATGTTCTCTTTTCGCCTGCTACGGTATCTTCCAGGTTAATGCCCACTGCCCCGGCATCGTGCAGTTTTTCGATATTAGTAATGATCTCATTTACATTCCTGCTGTATCCGCCTTCCATATCCACTGTTAATGGTATCGTTACAGCTTTTGTTACGCTTTTTGTGATTTGACAGAGCAGATCAAATGGGAGATGCTCGCCATCCTCATACCCAAATGCATTGGAAATAGCTGCACTAGAAATGCCAATGGCCTGGTAATTGGCTGCTTCAAATATTTTTGCACTGTTTACATCCCAGATATTTGCAAGTAGTAAGGGTGATGATTGCTGGTGCAGCTGCGTGAATTTTTCAAATAAGTTCATCTGTTTGCTTTTTTGTTTTTAATTACACAAAACTATGCTGCACAAAAAGCGGGGAATAGTACAAATCGGAAAGGAAGACCTTTTGTAAAAAAATAACGGTTTACTATTTCCGATTTGTACAATGGGAAATGAAAAATTATATGGAATTTTGAATACTGAATCAATGGTAGCAAATGATATTTAAAGAAATACTTCCTTCGGTTGCATTAAGGCCTTATATAAAGGAATTTTATTTTTATGAGGCCAGCTCGGATATGAATTATGATGATGTTGTATTTCCAAGCGGAAATATGGAAGTGGTTTTTAATCTCGGTAGCGGTAACTGGCTAAGCAACCAGGGTGACAGTTTCGTCACCACGCCGCAAATTGAATTGTGGGGACAGATCACAGAGCCGCTTGCGATTAAGTCGGCCGGTAAAAACACCATGATGGGAGTGCGGTTCTTCACTTATTCAGCGGCTTATTTTTTTAATGAAAATGTTGCAGCATTAAACAACCAGGTACAGGATGCAGCAGACCTGTTTGGGTCTTCATTAAAAAACCTGTATCAACAACTACTGAATACCGATGACCTTAACGATCGGGTGAACCTTATAGAAACCTATTTGCTTAAAAGATTGCAGCTGACTGAAAAAAGACATGATAAGATCCGGTTTATTGGCCAGATTGTAAACGGCCTGGGAAAGAATATTGACACCAATAAGGTCATGGATATATCAATGCAGGCGAATGTATCTCCAAGGTACCTCAACATGTTGTTCACGCAATATACCGGCCTCGCTCCAAAGTTATTTTGTAAGATCAACCGGTTTCAAAACAGTTTGAGCAGGATCAATAAAAATAAAGAAAAACTTACCGGGGTAGCTTATGAATCCGGCTATTTCGATCAATCTCATTTTATCAGGGAATTCAAACAATTTACCGGCTTCACCCCCAATGCTTTTGCCAGTAAGGCATCAGCTATTAACCAGGTACTGGCAGGAAATTAAATCAGCGAATAATCAGTACTGCCAATGCAACACATGGCTTACTACAATTAGTGGCCAGATATTTGTCTGAACCGGACTTTTAGCGCTTCCAAAAGTAAGCGTGTAGCCTTTATTGTTACGTCTCCGACAAATACAAACGTTGCAGGCAATAAGGTTTGCCCCTTTTTATTTAAGAATTACTTAATAACCCTACGTTCTAAGTAACTATCTACCGTATTTTCCACAAATAATTGCCGGCACATTAAAATGAGATTAAAGTATTAGAAAATAATGCCGGTAAGAAAATTTTTTTGCTGTCGGCAGCGTTTAGGAATGTTTTTGAGTCAAAGAAACCGGCAAGCCAAAACATTTCAAAAAACTTAGAAATGGTTAGGTTGCTGCAACTCAGTCTATTTTTTTACCTATAAATAAAACAACTAACCGCATGAAAAAAGTCTACTTTTTACTTTTGCCGCTTATTTATTGTTTTAACTCCCATGCACAGGTAACGGGTGTTAAGAACATTCCGGGCGACTATGCCAGTTTAAGTGCAGCCATCACAGCGCTCAATACAACAGGTGTTGGTGCAGGTGGCGCTACCATTAACCTTACTGCAGGTTATGCAGAAACAGCTCCTGCGGGAGGGTTTCAATTGGGCAACACTTTGTTGAACGCATCTACCTCCAGCACCAACCCGCTTAAATTTGTTGGTTTAGGCAACAATATTATAACCGCACAAACAGGAACCAGCACCACACTGGATGGTATCTTTATTATCAAAGGAACAGATTATGTTACCCTTGATGGCCTTACTTTTAAAGAAGCCGCCGCAAATACCACGGCCACTACTGCAATGGAATATGCCATTGCAATGTTTAATCTTAACAGTACTGCGCCACTGGATGGTTGCCAGAATAATACCATTAAGAACTGCACTATTACATTAAACAGAACAATAGCTACTCCCAGTAAGGCAGTATTTGTGGCGCACCAGGTTGCCGCCAGCACCACGGCTTTACTACCTGCCATTGCCGGCGACCTGCATAGCAATAATAGTTTTTACAGTAATACTATATCGAATGTAATTACAGCTTTTTACCTGGGCGGGGCAACCTCCATGAACGATACCAATAATGATATCGGTGGTACCAGCGCAGCAACAGGAAACTCGATCACCAATGTTATTGGTGCGCTTTACAGCTCTGTGGGTGCAATTACCTGTACTTATCAAACCAATACTAATATTTCTTACAATACTATTAATAATACCAGCAATGGTGGCACTAATGCAATAGCTACTGCCTGGGCCATTTATGCTTATGGACCCAGCTGTACTTATACGGTCAATAACAACAATATCACATTAGTTGAATCGTCCATTTCCACTGCTTATGCCATATATGGTATTTACGGAAACGCGGCCCTTGCCAATATTACTGCACAAAACAACTCAGTTGATATTACAGAAACAACTGGGTCAAGCGCAGTTAATGATATCGCTATTTTTCTGCCCAACGGAAATAATACCAGTATAACAGGAAATATTGTTAAGCAAACGATGGGAGTAAGTGGTACTACTTATGGTATTTATATCACTTCAACCGGTACTGCTTCAGTTAACAGTAATACCTTAACGCAAACTGCTTCTGTTGCAACCAGTTCTCAATTTTATTCCATTGTTTCCGGTGGCACAGGTGTATCAGAAAGTATTCAGAACAATATTTTTCTTAACACCAATGTATCCACGGCGGGTACACTTGGTTACTTAGCATTGATATATACCAGTAACGGAACCGGTAATAAAACCATTACCGGCAATATCATCAGCGGTACAGTAACCCACACTTCTTCATCCGATCTTTATTGTATACTTGCAAACCCTGCTGCAGCAGCAGGTGCCGGTACAGCTACTATTGCCAATAATAATTTTTCGGGTATTACTAAAACAGGCACAGGCGGTTTGTATGGTATTTATTATGCGCCAACGGTAGCGTCTACCCTGCAGAATTATGATTTTCATGATAATACCTTCTCTAACATCAGTGGCGGGGCCACTGTAGCGCCGGTTTATTTTGCAGCGGGTAATACGGCTAATATTTATCAAAATAATATTTCCGGTATCACATCTGCGGGCAACGTATTTGGCATATACCAAACTACTCCCAATACTGTAACTGCCAACATTTATAAAAACCAGGTAAATGGTTTATCCACTACCGGTACAGCAACTGCAGCTTCGGGTGTTACAGTGGCATCAGGTGCAACTACTACTATCCATAATAATTTTATCCGTAACCTGCAGGCTGCTAATGCAAATGCTGCAGCCGACGGCGTTCGTGGTATCAGCCTTACCAGTAACACAGCATCATCGGCCATTAATGTATATTACAATACTATCAGCCTGAATGCAACATCTGTGGGCACTAATTTTTCCACTTCGGGTATTTATCATGCGGCAAGTGCCACAGCCACCACGGCTGCATTGGATATGAGGAACAATATCATTGTAAATACTTCCACTGCAAATGGTACAGGTACCAGTGCCGCTTTCAGGAGGTCGGGTACTGCTTTAGCTAATTACAGCAGCTCTTCCAATAATAACCTTTTCTATTGTGGTACACCCTCTGCAGCAAAATTGATTTATGCTGACGGAACCAATTTTGATCAGACATTAGCTGCTTACCAGGCAAGGGTTACGCCTGCAGATGCTGCATCCATAAGCGTGCAGCCTAATTTTGTATCTGCAACCGATCTTCACCTTACCGGTTTGGCTAATTGCGCTATTGACGGTAAGGCTACACCTATTGCCTCTTATACAACAGATTTTGATGGCGATACCCGTAATGCCAGCACACCGGATATTGGAGCAGATGAATTTGTAAACACATTCGTGCTTACTATTACCAATCCGCCTTCTGTATGTGCGCCTTCCACAGTTGATATTACGGCTGCGGCAGTAACTGCAGGTTCTTCTGCAGGTACATTATCTTATTGGATGGATGCGGCTGCAACAGTTGCTATCCCTGCCGGTAATGGTACACCAAATGCTATCACCACATCGGGCACTTATTACATTAAGTCTGATAATGGTATCGGTTGTTCGGATGTTAAACCGGTAGTCGTATCGATCGGTGTATCAGCAAGCGCTACCATCTCCTATACAGGTTCTCCTTATTGTCAAAATGCGGGTACGGCTACTGTTACCAGGACAGGTACAGCAGGCGGTACTTATTCTTCTACCACAGGGTTGGTTATAAACGCAACAACCGGCGATATTACTTTAGGCAGCAGTACACCGGGTACTTATACAGTGAACTACGGTTTTGTTGCGGGCGGCAGCTGTCCTGCAGCTAACTTTACCACAACGGTAACTATCACCGCAGCGCCTAACGCAACCATTTCTTATACAGGTTCGCCTTACTGCCAGAATGCAGGTACAGCAACCATTACACAAACGGGTACAACCGGCGGTACTTACTCATCCACTACCGGCTTAACCATCAATGCATCCACCGGCGCAGTTACCACTACCAGCAGTACACCGGGTACTTATACAGTTACTTACACGGTTGCTGCAGCAGGTGGTTGTGCAGTATATACCACCACTACATCTGTAACTATAACGGCAACGCCTAACGCAACTATCAGTTATGCAGGTTCGCCTTATTGCCAGAATGCAGGTACAGCAACGGTTACACAAACCGGCACTACGGGTGGTACTTATTCATCTACTACCGGTTTAACTATTAATGCTTCAACTGGTGCTGTTACTACTACCAGCAGTACACCGGGTACCTACACAGTTACCTATACAGTTGCAGCGGCAGGCGGTTGTGCAGTATTTACTACCACTGCTTCTATAACAATAACTGCTGCACCTGCTGCAACTATCAGCTATGCAGGTTCACCTTATTGCCAGAATGCAGGTACAGCAACGGTTACACAAACCGGTACCACGGGTGGTACTTATTCATCCACCACCGGTTTAACTATTAATGCTTCAACTGGCGCAGTTACCACTACCAGCAGTACAGCAGGTACCTACACGGTTACCTATACGGTTGCTGCAGCAGGCGGTTGTGCCGTTTATACCACCACTACATCTATAACTATAACTGCTACACCTAATGCAACCATTAGCTATGCAGGTTCGCCATATTGTCCAACTGGTACGGCTACCGTTACCCGTACGGGTACCACAGGCGGTACTTATTCATCCACTACCGGTTTAAGTATCAATGCTGCTACGGGAGATGTAAACCTTGCCGCAAGTACACCCGGTTCTTATACCGTTACCTATACAGTTGCGGCAGCAGGTGGTTGTGCAGTATTTACCACTACGTCGCCAATTGTTGTAAATACACTTTCGGTTGCAGCAACAGGCGCAACAACAAGTGTTGCTACATCCTGCGGACCGGTTAGTGCCACGCTTAATGTAACAGGCGGTTCTTTAGGTACGGGTGCTTCGTGGAAATGGTACAGCACCAGTTGCGGTGGTACAGCAGTAGGTACGGGTGCATCCATAACAGTAAACGTTGCGGCAACCACCACTTATTATGTAAGAGCAGAAGGCACCTGCAACAGCACGGCCTGTGCGAGTGTTACGGTAACAATTAACCCCATACCAACCGTTTCATTAACAGCAGCACCATTTACCAGTTTAATGCCGGGCATGTTCACCACCCTTACTGCAAACATTTCGCCGGTGGTGGCAGGTAATACCATAGTGTGGTACAAGAACAATACTGTTGTAAATAATGCTACCGGTACTACACTTGCTGTATCAGTGGACGACTTAGGTTCTTACACTGCCAGTGTAACATCACCTTTCGGTTGTGCATCAGCATTGTCTGCGCCGCTGGTAATTAAAGATTCTGCAACAGGCAAACTGTTTATTTCACCTAATCCAAACAATGGCGTATTTAAAGTAAGGTATTATACCAACAATACCAGCTTTGGTTTCTTACGCAGATTATTGATATATGATGCCAAAGGCGCTCTTGTATTCAATAAAAATATCCCTATCACGGCTCCGTACAGCAGCATGGATGTGGATATGAGAAAGAATGGAAAAGGTATTTATACTGTGGTGGTGTTTGATTTTAAAGGAAATCAATTAGCACAGAGTAAAGTAGTGATACAGTAAAAGAAGGACATTATTATTTATAAAAGAACGTACCTCCGACCAGCCGGGGGTACGTTCTTTTTATGCATTATTAAGTATGTTGAAAAAAAGAATGCACAGTTTCAGCCCCATCAGCTATTTACCTCTCCCTATTTCAGTACATTCGTTTTAGTAAACCAGCAAGCTACAGGTGCACCTTATCCCGATGTGTAATAAGATACTCTGCAAAAAATACTATTGCCTTTTATTTTGCCTGCTATCATTTATCAGTAGCGTTTGTATCGCTCAAAACGATCATGCCAAAGTATTGCTGGATGCCTACGAACAATTAAAGAATGGTTATATAATTCCACCGGCTACCGCCTGCACGATCAATGAGAAAGCCAGTGTAGAAGAAAATATTCAGCAGGCACTGCAAAATAATAGTACCGGCAACTGGCAATGCTGCCTGCAAATGCTGCAGGCCCTGCAGGCAAAAGCAAATAAATTATCCCTGAAAGAAAACCTGCACCTGCTGCTGGCCCGTGCAGATTATTACAACAGCCACCAGTCATTCGATTCGGCACAGGCGCTGGCCACACAAGCCAATGAAGTGGCTGCAAAAAACAATTGGCTGGCAGAAGAAACGAAAGCATTGCTCATCCTTTCTTCCGGCGCATTAAAACGCAGGAATATTTCGGCCTCGTATGCCTGGGCCGATTCTGCATTACAGCTTTCACGCAAAGACAATAACGACCGGCTGCAGGGACAGGCCTTGCTGCAAATGGCTTTTTGTGCAAGAAGAAATTTTACATCTTCCTTACACCGGGCATTTCCTTATTATTTGCAGGCCAGTGAAATGGCAGAAAAAAGCGGCGACAGTGCCACCCTTTTCAGCGCCAATATATTTTTAGCCGATGATAATTTTGAAAACGAGCAATGGGATGCAGGCATGCCTTATTTTAAAAGAGCGGTAGCGATAGCGCTCAATACTAAAAATGTACATGTTACCTGTATTTTATACAGCGGGCTGGGATTTCCGTTGGCCAAACAGAATTATAATAATGAAGCGCTGGTATTATACCGCAGGTCGCTGCAACTTTCTTTGCAACAAAATTTTCCTTATGATATACAACACTCATATTTTGCGATAGCCGGCACTTTGGAAAATGTGCATCAATACGATTCTGCATTGGTGTATGCAGATCTTGCAGGATCGGTTGCCGGTGTGGATTCATTGATCTCAAATATCTGGTGGATGAAGGGAGATTTTTATAATGATATGGGAAATTATAAAGCTGCGGCTACCATGTATTCCAAAGCGCTGAATTGGGCCACTGCAGATTTTTTATACCGCAACCAGGATCAATTGAGCGGGTACGAAGCCAAACTAAAAACCTCTGAAAAAGAATTACTGGTGGTGCAGGAAAAAAAGAGGAGTTTACAACTGGAGTGGATCATTGGTGGTGTAGCGGTTTTATTGGTGATGGCTGCAATGGCCTATCTATTTCAAAACCGCTCCAAAAAAAAGCTGGCATTGCAGCACAGCATTATACAAACGCAGCGGCAGGAACTGGAACAATCATTGCAGGAAAAAGATATACTGTTAAGAGAAATTCATCACCGGGTAAAAAATAATTTATCGGTTATTGGCAGTCTGCTCGAACTGCAATCCAGCGGCATGGAAGATGAAAAAGCCAAAGCTGCTATTACCGAAGGGCAAAGCCGGGTGCACGCCATTGCTTTGATACACCAACGGTTGTACCAGCACGAAAATTTAGCGGCCATTGAATTGGGTGGATTTATAAACGATATGATAAAGGATGTATCCAGCGTATTTAAAATACCGGGTCAAAAAATAACACCAAATGTAAATGTGCCGCACACATTACTGGATATTGATACCGCGGTACCATTGGGGTTGATCATGAACGAACTGCTCACTAATTCTTTTAAATACGCTTTTACAACAGCAGCAACTGGTATGATAGACATTCGTTTAGCCGCTACTGATGAAGCAGGTAATTATACAGTTACTTATTTTGATAACGGGCCGGGCATGCCCGCAGGTTTCGATCTTAAAAAAAGCAGATCACTGGGCCTGCGGTTGATCCACCGGTTAAGTTCACAGATCGGTGGCAGTGCACAATATGTAGCAGGAGAGGGCTGTAAATTCATCATCCATTTTAAAGACGCATTCACCAGAAATAACGACGCATGAGTACAATAAAAATCGGTATTGTAGAAGATGAGGCCATCATAGCAGATAATTTAAGTAATACGCTGATCCATTTAGGATACGATGTTGCTGAGCCCGCCGCATCTTATAACGAAGCCCTTACGATGATAGATAATGAAAAGCCCGACCTGTTATTATTGGATATTCAGCTGAAAGGAAAAAAGGATGGCATCGACCTGGCATGGAAGATCAAAGAAACTTACCAGCTCCCATTTATTTTTCTTACGGCCAATGCAGATGCCGCTACGGTGCAGCGGGCCAAGCAGGTATCGCCGCCGGCTTATTTGGTAAAGCCTTTTACCAAAGACGATCTGTACAGCTCTATAGAGATCTGTTTGCACAATTCATCTACCCATAAAAAAGAAAAGGCTGAAACAGCGGGGGCTCACTACGTTATCAATGATGCGTTGTTCATAAAAGACGGGCATTATTTTCACAAAGTAAAATTTGCCGATATCTTATACCTGGAAAGTGAACATGTGTATGTACAGGTATATACTGCTGATAAAAAATTTTTAGTGCGCACTTCTATGCAGCAATACCTGGAAAACTTTGATGAGAAAAAATTCTTTCGCATACACCGCAGTTACGTGGTAAACCTGGATCATGTACAAAGTATCAGCGCTGATGAGGTACTGATAAACGGGATTGCACTGCCCATTGGCAAAACTTACCAGGAGGAATTATTAAGCCGGTTAAGGCTGGGATAAATTTATTGAACCGGATAATAATAATCAATCGTGATCTTCCACTGGGTAAGCAAGGGCGATAAAGAACCCTGCAAAATGCCGGATTCATTCACATAATCACATACGCCATCCCAGGGATCGTAAATAAGGTATTGGTAACCATTAGCTGTTTGCCTGTAACGCATCGTTAAAATAAAATGACGCACCTGTGTGCCTGCAAAACCAATCAGCAGCGGTACATCAATGCCCCTGTCTATCAGGCTGCGCACTTTTCCAAAAATGACCGGTAATGGTTCTGTTACCTGCACCGCAGTATACCTTACACCCAGTATCGGGCCTACCAGTTCATTCAGTGCAGTAGTGATGCCGATAGCTTTGCCACTGTAATTACCCCGTGGCGATGCGCCACCACCATATTTTTCCAGCAATTCTTTTTGCTGCTCTGCCATAGGGTTGTGTGGATTATTATCCGCCTTATCATAATCTACAATTTGCTTTACTTCCCAGGCGTATCGGGGAGAAAGATCGGCCAGGTAGGTTTGTACTGCGGTAACCGAGCAACTATATTCCCATTGCTGAATGATGGAACGATGGGTGGTAGCCAAACAGTTCTCCTGCTGGTAGGCTTCGGGGTGTTGGTTGAGTTGCTCAATGAATTTTTGTACCACCGGGTAACTGTCACCTGTCAATAGAGATTTTAATGCAAAAAAACGGGCAGATGCTGTAGTAGCCTGCTGAAGAAACGTCACTACTTTTTTAGCTTCCTCTGCGCTAAGCTTATTGGCAAAGGCATTGAATTTATTTACATGCGGTTGTTGCGCCCAGCCTTTTTGATGACCAAATTCAAAAATAGCTTTCAGCCCGCTCATATCAGCACTAACATTGGCCGGTGCAGCACCTGTATTTGATGTAATGGGTGTATTGGTGTTTACTGTAGTGCTGTTATTAATAACAGAGAACTGTGTTGCAGATAGCCACTCTTCGTTACCATACCCATCATACTTAACCCTGTACCTGCTGCCATTAACTTCTTTTACTACGCCAGTGTATACAACACCGTTAGTACCCGTTATACTTACCCTTGCTCCCACAAGGTTGTTAGTTGGAGGGCCACCCTGGTTATTATCCGTTATGGTAAATTGGTTTTTGGTGAGCTGTGCAGTATAATTATACCGGTCGTATTTTATGGTATACCAATTGCCGTTTACCTGCTGCACTACACCTGTATATGTTTTACCATCTACACCCAATACAGCAACCTTTGTGCCCACGGTTTGCGCAACCGCTGTTACAGGCAACAGCAGCCATAAGGCATAGGCAAGAATTTTATACCGGGTATTGCTCATTGGTATGGATGATGATTGTTTACCGGTTATTATTTATCTATTGGAGAAAAAACAATAGAAGGGCTGCTGGTACTATATCCGCCACTTGTCCAGTAGGCAGAAATATCCATCACCATACTTTTTTTACCCTGTGCATCATAGGCAACACTGCTGTACACACTATTATACCTTGTGATGGATGCCAGTATGGTATGGTAGCCGCCATATACTTCAAACTCTCTGGAAAAGAATTTTTCTTTAGCAGCATTGTTGGTCAGACCGATATTTGTCCAAGTACCATTTTTATAAAATAAGCCGTAGGCTTCCGTATTGGAAGCATAAGCACCCGCTTCAATAGTGATAGCCATGGCGCCATTAGGGCCCTGCTTTGCCTGCAACCCGGAAATAGTAACACTTGGTTTTTGTATGGAAGTAAGCACATTGGTTTGATTGGTGCCCAGGTTGATATCCCATACCTGCTCGCTTTCCAAAGTAGTGGGCGATGGTAAAAAGATGACATGGTCAATGCCTTTTTCATCCACCAATAATTTAGGCGGGTGATTAAAAGTATTGTTGGTGGAATATTTAGCAAAGCTGTAAATAACACGTTGTGATTTGCCATCATAGTATTTCATCTGCTGTACATTATCGGTTTTATCTTCATAAATAATATGCGGCGTTCCTTTGCTGTCCACATATCCATCCAGGTTCATGAGGCCATTTTGTACATTAGGAAACATGCCCCCTACCAGCGGTGCCGGTTTATTAAGATCGACATAAGCAGTATGCGAAGTGCCGCTCAAGATAGTATAGCGCAGGTAATCGCAATAATACCACATGATATTACTGGTTTTGGAATTGGATTCCGGGTTGCCCTGGCTCCAGAAAACAGCTATAGTACCTTGTGGTGTAAGGGTAGCAAACCAGGAGTTCTGCATTTTTTGATTTTCATTCAGCTGTACCTGTGCGCTCCATGTACCACCGCTGAGCACTTTGTAAAATAAGGTGCCGCATAAATAACCCCCGGGTCCATCGAGCGTGGCATCCCCTTCGGGATACTGGCTTTCGGTATTGCCATAGCGCTTCCAGATGGCATAAATATTACCTGTGGCATCCTGCAATATTCTCGCATACCCGGAGCCGTTACCACTGTTATCATTACTGAGCGTCACCGGCTTGCTCCAGCTTACGCCTTTATTGGAAGAACTGGAATAATAAATAAATACGGGTTTCCCGATAGCAGGGCTTTCCTGGAACACCACATGGTAAGTACCATTCTTATCTATTAAAAAATCGCAGAGACCGGCCCTTTCAAACTGGGATATTTTTTGTTGTCCCTGCGCCTTGGCGGTATTATCGCCGGCATTGGAGCAGCCTATAAACAATAAAACAATAAATAATAAATTAGTGGAGCGCTTCATTTTTTTTAGTTTAGTGTAACTGAGTTTAGTATGCGCTACAAATAAATGTATTTGGCACAGCAGTGTTTTGTAAATGTTCTCAACTACGCTAAAAATGTTCTGAAATGATAGAATAGGGGGGTGGAAGAGATTACAGGTAGTAATAAACGGTCAGGCCATTATTGATGCCGAATGGCAAAGGGCTGTTAAGAGTATTTTCAGTTACCCGAATTTTATAAAGGCCCGCCCGTACTGAATAGTACGTTTGGGCGGGCCTGTTTTATATAGCAGCGATCAATCAGATGCAATACTGCGGGTTGCCTTCCAGTATCTCCTGCTCCAGCTTGGGTGCTTCACCCGCCTTCCATAACTGTGTGCGATGGACTACGCGGTACAGCAAAGGGCCGCCATCCGCGCCTTCGCTGCGTTCCAGCGGCCGCGGTATACATACAAACTCTGTGGAAAGCTGATCAACAGTAGCGGTTACCAAACCATAGCCATGTCCGCCAAAATCGAGGAACGACAAATGCGGCGCCACCTCGGCATTACGCACTGCACGTGCCTGTTGCATATCTCCTGTTTCTTTCAATTTTAAAGTGGAAAGTACGCCGTGCATGGGGGTAACGTTCATCGCAGGTATCACAGTGCCATCTGGCTGGTCAATGAGGTGCAGCACACGCTTGGGATGATCTTTCTTCATCGTTACTTCCAGTACTTCAAAAAGTGTTTGCTGCGATACAGAGCCGGTAATGAATTCCACGCCGAGCGGTTCATATTTTTTTGGCGGCAATGCTTTTGAAACCAGGCCTGCATGAAACGCATGCCGGTCGCCACCCACCACACAAAAGCCGGTGATCTTTTGCTCTTTTATAAAATCAAATATCTCGTCTTTATCCCGGAGGAACCGGTTGTCTATTACTGCATAGCCGGCATCTTTGGGCCAGGTACTGCCCAGTTCTGCGGGCAGGTTTTGATAATCGCTCCGCACCTGCATGGTGCCAAAACCGTGTCCCCATATTTTCCAGCGTGCACCAGAAGCGCCCAGTTGTTGCAGGAACCAATGCCGTTGATCACTGCCCAGGTGTGTTTGCGCATGCGTGTTTTTTGTAGGATTCGGGTAGTCCTTACCGTTAAACCGGATGGTATCGGGCGGATTGTCGTTATTATAATGACGGCCGTAGTTCATAATTTCAAAAGGCAGTTGCGGGGATACCCTGGGATAATCGGGTGCGTCAAAATCGTCGCTCGACATATCAGGAGAGCGGAACGACCAGTTATCGGTGAGCAGCAGGTCAACATTTTTACCCCAACGCAGTACCCGCTGTATCTTAAGGCTGTTGATAGCCTTAAGGTTATTGGGCTCTTCGCTAAGTCCGTCTTCGTTAAAATTTCCCAGGTCGGTATCCACCACTGCGGGAGCTTTAAACTGCTCCAGCTTAGGATTGCCCGGTTGCTGCACCTGTGCCGGAATGAATTCCCACCAGGCCTGGTTGGCTGCCACTTTCTGGTTTTGTGCCGGGGCATGGTACCCCCCGCCTGCAACATATTGGCTCTGGTATCCTGCCCATGCAAATTCGTGGTTATCCCAGATGCACACAAATGGCCAGCGGGCACGGGCATCCTGTAGGTCGGGATCCTGCAGGTAGGCACGATAGAGTGTACGGTAATCTTCCAGCGTAACAGGCAGATGAAAATTACTCACCTTTCTGCCTTGCGGAAATTTGTACAGGTCCCTGATGCGGCGGCCGCGGTTTCCTTTCGGATTGTCTTCGCCATACCAGGTAACTTCATAAATAAAATCGCCGAGGTGTAATACAAAATTGAGCCGCTCATCTTTCGGGTGTGCCTCATCTTCAAAGATCATTTTACGGTAAGCATTCAGTGCACCCTCGTTAGGGCATTGGCAACATACAAAAGTAAACCGGACAGCTGCGTCTGAATTGTTGGCAGGCGCTGTGATGGTACGGCCGACCCTGCTTGCAAAACCATGTTCATCTACAAAACGGTACCAGTACTCCCGGTTAGGCTTAAGGTCTTTGGCGAGAAAGCGACAGGTCCAATCCGCCCCGGCATTGATATGCGCCGTACCCCTTGCAAGAACCTTTTTAAATTCCGGGCTGGCTGAGATCTCAACCACCAGCTTATTACTACTGCTGCCGTTTACCGGCGGGCGCCTCGTCCACAATATCACGCTGTTGGCCGTTGGGTCGCCTGATGCCACACCTTGTGGAAAGAGGTCGCGGCGTTCTGCCAGCAATCGTGTAGTCTTGCTGGCCCAGCTTTTATCCACTGTCATTGCAGAGACGATGAAAAACCCTTGTAAGAATTTACGGCGTGTGATGTTCATGAGATCTTTATTTATGCGTTGCTTACTGTCTGAATATGCTACTACTGATTAAAGGAACGATATTTTTTCTGTGCCTTCAAACGGAATTGATAAACGGTGAAACAGACTTATTCAGGAACATTTTGGAATGAGCGAGGATGCATAGATGTGGTACCAACAAAGCATAAGTTTGTATGCATTGATAAAAACAATTATTTTGCAGCATCAAAATTATTTAATGAAATACTTCCTTCCGTGCCTGTTTGTTATTATTGGGTTTTCGCAATGTATAAAAGACCCTGTGAGGCCACAGAGCCCCGACAACAGCAATATTTTTACTGCAGTAACAGACCCTAACTATATCTTAGATACTTTAACGGTGAGTGTACGGCTAACGAAAGAAACTATTTACGGCTATTTTTTTACTTACGACAACCTGAACCGTGTTACCAAAATAAAATACTACGAGTATATCTACAATGTGCCCTTATATAACCGCGGTACCTGGACATTCAACTACCAGGGAAGTAACAATAATCCTGAAAGTATGGATCAGCAATCCTATAACAATTTCCGGGTATACTTCTTTTACAATGCCAATGGCTCAAAGAACAGGGATTCGCTGGTAAGCACAACTGATCCATCGATACAGGCAGTTCGGAGGTATACATATGATTCCGCTTTTCATTTTGCAGTAGCAAATCTTTATTATAAAGGCAGCCTGAAATCCACATTGCAGGATTCTGCAACTTTCACAAACTACAACTGCAACACGATCTATTCCAAGCAAATAAGCTGGTCGGGAAATATTCCTGTTACCTATGAATGGTTCGACAATTATTATACAGGAGTGGATTATCAGCCCAATCCTTTTTCGAAAATGAATATTTTTCCTGCCTTGTTCCTCGCCCCTTACCTGCAGCTAGGGTACAAGGTAGAAGGGAATATGTGGCAGAGTGATATCATTAAAGATTTTGTTTTTCAGAATAATCAAAGAAGATATTGGTTGAATGATTACGCTACAGGGGGCTATAATTATATACATATTCAGTCTGGAGAAGGGGAGACCTACGATACTAAAAATCGCATCATCCAAAAAGATTTTGCTGACTCTTCCGGTACCCCATATAACGTGAGTTATCATAACAGGTATTATGCAACCTATAAATACAGATAATATTAAGTTTCATAACTGTTAACCTTAAAAGCTTTGCGGGTAGATTACTACCGGCGTTACGAAAAAGCCCTCCAGGAAAGGAGGGCTTTTTATTGTATTCCATTTAGAATATAAAGGGTGATCCTGGAAAAAGATAACCCTCTTTTTGATATTATAAACTGTAATTAAACAATGCGGCCGTGATATTATATTAAATTCCCTGTACATTTGAAAGTAAATTAATTATCATGAAGCTATTGCTGCAAGTACTTTTCCTGTTATTTTTTTATCCCTGTTTTGCTCAACATACAACCCTGAAGGCTGGGAATATCAGCGCAGATGCAAAAAAAATAAAAGCAACCGGTATGACCGGCTTTAACCAGGGGGCGGCCATTATTGAAATTGGCAATCAATCGGCTCTTATGGATAATAAAGGAAATTTTATTACAGCCCCCGGAAAATTCAATTTCCCCATTCTTGGAAGAAATGTAGTAAGTAACCTGAGCTACAGATGTGGATTGGAAAGTAATTTGATTTTTCCGCAAACAGGCATTTTTAATAGTTATAGCAATGCTGCGACTTATGTTTTGGTCAATGCAAAAGGAAATGTATTATATACCTATCCCGGCAACAGTAAAGAAAACTATGTAGGCGGAGAGGATGCTTTTAGCGAAAGAACAGGTTTCCCGGTAACGCTTACGCATAACCCTGTAGAAGCGCCAACACTCTACCTGGATTATGAATTTATTTTTTCAGATGGCGCAAAAGCATCTTTAAAACGCACCAGCGTAACCTGCATAAGGCAACAGGAGTGGAGTGAAGGGATGTTGCCACTTAGAAAATCGAAGAATGAACTTATTTACGGATACCTTGATAAACAGGGCAAGATGGCAGTGCCTTTTTCATATGATGCGGCAGAACCTTTTTCTGAAGGAATGGCTGCAGTAGCAAAATATGATGGAATGCACGAATTGAAATGGGGATTCATCGACAAAAAAGGAAAACTGTTGATACCCCTGATGTATTCGAACAAGCCTGGTCCTTTCTCTAACGGTTTAGCCAAGGTGATACCCAAAACAATTACAGATTTCAGCTCAGCATTTATAGATAAAACTGGTGCAGTGAAGTTTAAATTTGCGGTTAATGACAATATTTCAAACGAGCCATTCAAAAATGGATGGCTTTTTTTAGGTAATGATCGTAATATGGATACTACCGGCAAGTTTTATACAGATAATGAATTCAGGAAGTTGCTTGCACTACCGGATTCAGTGGTAATGCATACTGAAAACATAAAACATGACCAGATGCTGCTAACCAATCAAAAGGGCGACAGGGTAGGGCTGTATAATTTCAGGGATCATAGTTTTATACCACCTGTATTTTGCCATATTGGTTATTTTGATGAAATGGCAGGCCTTGCTTATGCAGCTTTACTGCTTAGGTATGATGAAAAAAACGGCAAAAATATTTACAGGGAAGGTTACATCAATAACGAAGGTGTATTTGTGATAATAAAAGCTGATGCTGAAAGTAATTGGTAATAGTTCAATCTTGATTAGAGGATTCCCATTGATTGTCCCTTACCACAGTTCCATCAATTATATACCTAAACTGAGCCACCTGCGCAACTAATTTGAGCCATTAAAGACATACACCGTTTTTAAAACAGCAGACCTTTGTATCGTTCAATCATTAAAACAACAACAATGAAAACGATAACAAAAATAAACCTGGGCCACAATGGCCCGTTAGTTTCAAAACTGGGGTTGGGCTGTATGCGTATGTCGCCTGTTTGGGGCGGCCCCACCAACGATGAGCATGAAAGTATTGCCACCATACAACAGGCACTGGATAATGGCATCAACTTTTTAAATACCGGCGATTTTTATGGCTCCGGCCATAATGAAATGCTGGTGGGTAAAGCAATAAAAGGCAGGAGGGACGAGGCTTTTATCAGCGTAAAATTTGGCGGTATCTTTTACAACAGCCAGTGGATAGGATTGGATCTTCGCCCTGTAGCTATTAAAAATTTTATCAATTATTCTTTGGTGCGCTTGGGTATTGATACCATTGACCTGTATCAGCCCTGCCGCATGGATGGCAGTGTACCCATTGAAGATATTATTGGCACCATTGCCGATCTTATTAAAGATGGTAAAGTACGCCATATCGGTGTGTCTGAAATAACGGCCGATCAATTGCGTAAAGCCAACAGTGTTCATCCCATAGCCGCTTTGGAAATTGGTTATTCTTTAGCCGACCGCCAGATAGAAGCGGAGTTGTTACCAACAGCAAAAGAGCTGGGTATCGGAGTGGTGGCTTTTGCCAACACCGCCGAAGGGTTGCTTACCGGCGACATGAAAGCACCGCTTGCTGCTAACACTTATCACAGTCATTTTACCCGTTTCCAGGGAGATAACCTGGTAAAGAACCTGGCCAAAGTGGAAGTATTAAAACAGCTTGCAAAAGATAAAGGTTATACCCCCACACAATTGGCTATTGCCTGGGTAAATGTGCAGGGCGATCATATCATGCCATTGGTAAGTATGAGCCGCAGGCAGCGACTGCCGGAAAACATGCAGGCAATGGAAATAACATTTTCTGCAGCGGAGCTGCAAACATTAAACACCGCCTTTGCACCCGGTGCCATACTAGGCGGCACTTACCTGCAACGATAACAGTAGGGCGAAAGCCTTACTGTTTCATAAATTTGCAATATGACAAATCCAAATGAAATTATACCGGGCGTATTGTTTTACGCTTACCTGTCAAAAACCAGGAAGGATAAAGTAGGTTTTCTGCGGCACAATACATTGGTGCTGCAGGTGTCGGGCCATTTTACTTTGGAAACTGCAGACGAGAAGATCACGATGACGAAAGGCCAGATGATACTGATCGGTAAAAATCAATTGGGCACCATTACTAAAACACCATTACCCGGTGAAGAGCAGTACGAAACCATTGTTATATCATTGCAGGAAGACCTGCTGCGGCAGATAGCGCTGGAAGAAGCTATTGAAGTAAAACAAAAATATACCGGGCCGCTCAATGTATTAATTCCATCCAGCGACTTTTTAAAAGGCTACTTTCAATCGGTAGTGCCTTATGTACGCAACCCTGCTGAAAAAATAGCTCCTAATATGGGCATGCTGAAAGTAAGAGAAGCTGTGAACCTGTTACTGCAGGTAATGCCGCAACTGAAAGAATTGTTATTCGATTTTTCGGAGCCTTATAAAATAGACCTGGAAGCCTTTATGCTGAGTAATTTTCATTACAACTTACCGGTTGAAAAATTTGCCGTACTTACAGGAAGAAGCCTTGCCGGTTTTAAACGTGATTTTCAAAAAACATTCGGCATACCGCCCCGGCAATGGCTGCAGGAAAAAAGACTTTCCGAAGCAAAACACCTGATAGAAAAACAACACAAAAAGCCATCCGCCATCTACCTCGACCTGGGCTTTGAAAGCCTTTCTCATTTCTCCTACTCATTCAAAAAGAAGTTTGGAAAAACGCCCACAGAATGGTTGAACTAAAATATGCACCGCTGTAGTGTAGTCAATAGCGTTGCATAACCGTACACCCACTGTATCGAAAGCGAACAAAGTTGAAGCAGGTTCAACTATAACCAGCAGGTTGTCAGCCGGTTTTAAAAATGGCCTCTTTTTAGCAGTATATTGGCAAATCATTCTGCGCCATGATAAAAAAACAACTGCTCTTTGCTCTCCGCCACCTGGGTCGTCATAAGTTGACCACCACTATCAATATCCTCGGGCTCAGCTTCGGGATACTGAGTTGCGTGGTGATCTACCTGTATGTGGCTTTTGAATTCAGCTATGATAAGTTTCATCCCGAAGCCGGCCAGATTTACAGGCTGGTTACCAAAAGCGGCGATGATGGTATACAGGAAAATGATGCAGGAATGCCGGAGCCTGCCGGTGCTGCGTTGCGGAATGAAACTTCCGGTTTCAGCGCTGTTACCACGCTTTTTACCGAAGACAGCCGGGTGCTGATACCCATACCGGGGCAACAGCCACGCATTATTAATGGCGTAAACAACGACGAGCCTTATCATATCACTTATGCTGACCAGGATTACCTGAAACTTTTTCATTACCAGTGGCTGGCGGGCAACCCCGCTACAGCTTTGCAGCAACCCTTTTCGGTGGTGTTGACAGAATCGGAAGCAAAGCGCTATTTTCTGCAGGGTACACCCGATGAATGGATGGGCCGTTCCGTAATATATAAAGACTCGCTGACAGTTGCTGTTACGGGTATTGTAAAAAACTGGGATCAAAATACAGATTTTGGATTTAAAGACCTGATCTCGTACAGTACACTCGAAAGCAGTTTTCTCAGGTCGGGCGGAAATAGCTGGAACATGGTGTCGAGTGGTATCAATGTATATGTAAAGCTGGCGCCGGGCACTACTGTAGCTAAAGCAGAACAACAACTGCCTGCTTTTGTAAAACGCCACATGCCCGGCTCCAAAGCCACGCTGGCATTGCAGCCATTGGCAGATGTACATTTTAATGGGGCCTACCAGGACAGCTATAGTCGCAAGGCGCATAAGCCTACTTTGTTTGCACTGGCAGGCATTGCGCTTTTTATACTGGTCATCGGCGCTATCAACTTCATCAACCTCAGTACCGCACAATCGATATTACGCTCCAAAGAAGTAGGCATACGCAAAGTAATGGGCAGCAGCGCAGGGGGTATTGTGCGGCAGTTTCTTATTGAAACAGGTATCATTGTGGTGGTTGCTATGGCTATTGCATTGCTGCTGACCGACCCTGTTATTAAAGCGCTGCATGGTTTTATTCCTGATGGGGTACATTTTCGTATAAGCGATCCCGGTACCTGGGTCTTTATCGGCACCACCATTTTTGTTACCAGCCTTATTGCCGGCTGGTACCCGGGCCGGGCACTCTCTTCTTTTATTCCGGTGATAAGCCTTAAAGGCCAGGGCGCACAGCAGTTCAATTCAAAAAGTTACCTGCGCAAGGGGCTTATTGTTTTCCAGTTTACAGTCAGCTCATTCTTCATCATCGGCACCATGATGGTGGGGCGGCAGATACATTATATGCTGAATACCGATCTGGGATTTAAGAAAGATGCCATTGTTAGCATCGATATTCCACAGGGCCTGCCCAACAATCAAAAAGAGGTATTGGCGGGTGAGATCAGCAAACTGTCGGGTGTGCAGCAGGTAAGCCTGAATACAGCCGACCCTGAATCGAGGAACCATTATATGTTCGGCACTTCGCTTGAATATACAGGCGTGCAGAAAACAAAGATCCAGCCCGGCGCAGATGATATTGATACCGCCTATATTTCCCTGTACGGAATGACTTTAGTGGCCGGCAGAAATTTTACTGCTGCAGATACGGCAAGACTAAAAAAGCCTGCTTCGGCAGAAGGCCCGGCAGAGGCGGGTTACCGTGCTTATATATTGAATGAAACAGCCGCAAGAGATCTTGGTTTTGCCAACCCGGCAGATGCCATCAATAAACAGGTATGGAGTGGATTGGGTGGACTAACGGGACCGGTTATTGGTGTGGTGAAAGATTTTCATTTAGATGATATGCGGGAAAAGATCCGCCCCTTTATTTTTTCGATGGATGCAGGCACCAGTATGCAACTGAGTGTAAAGCTTTCCAGTGCCGGTGTTTCGGCTGGTAAAGTAAGTACGCTGTTGGCCAGCATGGAATCGGTGTTTAAAAAAATATATCCCGGCAGGGCCTTCCAGTCCCGCTTTTTTGATGAATCGCTAGAGCAATTGTATACACAGGAGCGCCAGACCTCGCAGATACTGAATGTTGCCATGGGCATGGCCATTTTTATTTCGTGTATGGGTTTGTTTGGCCTGGCTACTTTTACTGCCAACCAACGCATGCGGGAGATCGGCATCCGCAAAGTGTTGGGCGCCGGTGTGCCGCAACTGATATCCATGCTTTCTAAAGAATTTATGATACTGGTAGCCATTGCCACCATTATTGCGGCACCGCTGGCAGGCTGGATGGCGCATCAGTGGCTGCAGAACTTTGCTTACCGTGCATCGATGCCCTGGTGGATATTTGTGCTGGCGGGTGGGGCGGCAATGGTGATCGCATTGCTTTCGGTAAGCCTGCGTACCATTAAGGCGGCCATGGCCAACCCGGTAAAAAATTTGAGGGTGGAATAGTGAGTAGTGAGTTGTCAGTGGTGAGTATGGGTCGGAACAGGTTCGCGACCTGAACCATGTGGTGGGTGATGTGAGTATTGAATGATGGGTGGGACCTGAACCATGCAGCAAAGATTTACCACATAGACACATAGGGCATATAGTGATGTGTGATTGATTTTAACGACCATCGTTTTTGTTTGCTTGTTGTTGGTCGGGGCGCTTCCGCCGGGGACTGGACAAGTTTACGACCTAGAATCGTGTGTGCAGACTGTTTGGGCAAAAAGACAATATATGAAATGTAAATCACTCTTTTTAAAAGAGTGATTTACATTTGAAAGTTTTTTTGTTAGCTGCTACTCTTTCGGGTCATTTTTTTAATTTGTTGTTTTACCTGTTTGAGTGTTGGTCTTGGGAGTATCTTGTGTGGATTTTTCATTATCACTTTTGGCAGGCGTAGAGCTTTTGTCCGAGCTTACATTAGATGGCGCACGTTTAAGAAATGGCAGGTTATAACTTATGGAAACAAAACTCCTGCATTCGAATTTCTTTACATACTTCACAGTTGTCTCACTACTTGGTAACCAATCGTTGACAATAGGATATTTGCCATTATAATATTGGTCGCTTAATTTTTGCCGGTAACCCCATGCAGCCCCTGCATTTACACAAAGCCGGTTATTTCTTCCAATCATAAAACTCAAACCTGCAAAATATCTTGGTTGCGGATTATCAGCAAAATTTACACCTGCACCAATTACACCACCAACATTTACTGTAGTTCCGAATTTATAATAGAAATGCAGGTATGATGCAAAGCCGATCTCACCATTTGACATTTTTTCGGGCACAAGGCGGTTCCCTAATGAATCTTTTGGTCCATTGGGATTACCAACCCGCCTTAGGCTGTCGGCTCTTACAGTATAATTATCATCGCTGAAGTTGCTGTAATAAAGCCCGCTGCTTACATCTACTTTAAAGAAGTTTCTTACATACGCTACCTGTGTGGGTGTTTTGGGATTGAGCATAGAAGGGTAGGGTGAATTAGCTTTGCGTAATATCTTCAGCGTAAAATTTATTTGGTCACTTTCGGGAACACTTGCAAAACGATAAGCGAGCTCGTATTTGCCTATCAGTAATTGTTTATAATTATTCACAAGTGAACTTAAAAGGGATGAATCTTCAGTAGGCTCCAGGAACATGCCAGCAAAAGCAGGGAGTGCCAATTCACTATATTGACGTTGCCCCAGGTCTTCATAAATGAACCGATTGATTGCCTGTAAAGCTTCCTTCCTTTTTTGTGCAAGGCAATTATTGGCAAAACGGTTATGTACACGTAAATTTTCCAATAGAGCGATCATTTCTTCATTCAGTAAAATCAACCCGGCCTTTACACACTCAGGCTTAATAACAAGAACAGTATCTTTTTGCTTATCGCCGCCAGACTCAGTATTAAAATTCTCCGATTTTCCCAGCAAAAGCTTTTCCAGCATATCATTAGATTGATTGAACATAAAAAAAGAAGAATCCACTAATTCTACATCATACAACTCCGGGTTTACATTTTTTACCTGGAAAATGAAAGGGTCGTTTGCTTTTAGTTTTATAAGATGTTTATTATTAACAAGTATACAAGTTGGGGGCGCCAGGCTCTTATTTGCATCCTTTCCTAAACAATTACCACAATTATCATTAGCTGCAGTAGCTTTTGAAAAATAAGTCTTCCCGGTAAGTGCATCATAAATGATACGGTCTGTTGTCCAAAGTAAAGTGTCCTCGCAACCGGGGCATTGGTTACAGCAGCTTTCATCGATATAAAATTGCCTCAGGCTAAATTTGATCTTACAGTCTTTTACAATTTTCCAAAGATCCTGGGGTTTGGGTTTGGAGGTGGACTCCGACTCTGTTACCTTTTTTGGAGTAATAGTAATTTCTGCAACCAGGGCCAATTTTTTTGTTACTGTTGTCTTTACACTAATGATATGTTCTTTTTTATCCTCAAATTGAGAAAGGTCCACTGTAGCCGTACCAGGTTTTAATATTGAATCTATTGGGTTATCAAATTCACCATCCAGGTAAAAGAATAAGCCAGTGGCAGGAGTATTGGTTATTACCAGCTTTGCATTCTTTGCTTTACTCATGTCATACTCAAATGACTTCTTAAAAGGGGGTTTGTCTACTTTTGAAATATCGGCTTTGTAGTCTAATGAAAAAGTCTGTGCGCCGGCAATGGTGCAAACTATGCAGCCAAGGGCAATGAGTAATGTACGCATGATTTAAATAATTATAAATTGTTTGTGAGCGGATTTTATACTTTGTATAGGAATAACATAAGTAAATGTTTCACTGCTGCCTACTATAATACCTATTACCATACCCTTTTCGTCTATTACTGCGGCACCCGAATCACCATCGTGTGAGGATTTATCTATAGAGATAAGTTCGTTAATGGTTACCTCGCCCAGTTCAGCAGGATAGTTCCCCTGCTTACTCAATCCGTAACCCCGTATTGTAATATCAGTCTTAAGCCCACTAAAAGCACCACAGAATTTTACCTTTGTGGTATCAACATCTGTTTCGTCAATTGCCCTGGTTTTATTGCCGGGATCGCCTATATCATAAATCTGTGGTTCCAGCACTTTTTCATTATCCAGCTCCACCAGCGCTGAATCTGTAAATTCAGTAAGTTTTGCTTCCACCAGTTTTCCCAATTGCTTTCCCCCCGTTTTGGCGTCTAACCCAGGTGATATAACTCCCGGTTTGGAGATATTATCTCCCCTGTTTATTTCCGTGATCCCGTTTTTAAATTGTTCCTGCATAACAACATGTGCACAGGTAAGCAGGAAGTGTTTTAGCTGACCATTTTCTTTACGGCTTACTTTAAGTGAGATCGTTCCGGTAGAATTGTCGTTGACACGGGAAATACTTGCTCCACATTTACGGGGATCATCATCGCCCGGGTGGGCATATTGGGTGTTGAATTTATCAGCAGGAACCACGTCGGTAGGAATGAGGAATTGATTAAAAGTTATCGTCGGAGGAATGGATTCGGCTGCACTTGCCATATCTTCTTTGGTACTTACTTCAAACCGGATGACTTTACGTACGATCGTGTCGCCACCTTTTATTTTATTACCAATACCAACGCCTGTAACGTTGGGGATTGTTTGCAGCCAGGTTTGGCGGTTAAGTTTTATAGCTGCCTGTATCTGCAATACCTGTTGTTTTTCTGTAAGCGAAGTAAAAGCCAACTCGGATGGTTGCCCCGTATTTACAGCAATCTGTTGACTGATACTTTTTTTTACGTTCTTTACCTCTAATAGTATATCCAGCACATCATGCCAGAATTTAGAGCCCAGGCTGATAAGTATACCGGTTAACAAACATCCCACAATAAACGACAGTCCATTAAGAATGCAAGTCGGTGTAAAACAAAAATTAAAGCTGATATGATCAGGCCAGCCTATTGATCTATCAGTAGTGTTTACTTTAAGAATATCGAAGAGGCTTGCATGGCATAAAAATGCCGTTAAAAAGCCTATCCATATATTTAGCTTAAGTATACGGTAATGCCGCCGCTGTTCACGGGGATCTCCTGGTAAAAACTTAGTAGTGGTATCACCCACAATATCCCGGCCCCACATCTTTTTACAGGATAAATATGTTTTGAAGAACTCTGCTATCCGTTCCTGTAACATACTTAATAGGAAAAGCATGGTTACTATTGAAATGATATCCGTCATAAGCAGCGATGGGTTATGTTTTCATACAAGATAAGTTTGCATCTAAAGGCCTACAAGGAGGGTTTAACTGATTAAAAAAGGTGAAAACACTATGGAGCCAACTAAACCGGCTATTTTTTGATCTCTATTTAATGAAGATGGGTAAGCGTGAGCAGGCAGGATTTACTAATCTTAAAAATATTACCAATAACCTTATTCCCCGGGTGTGCGCTTCGGAGGTTTTAATTAAGACGAAGAACGTTACAGGGGCATGAACCAGGGAATGTGAGTGTGGGTCGGGACGCTCTGGGCGACCTGAACCATGCAGCAAAGGCTTACCACATAGGCATATAGAGCACATAGTGATATATACTTGATTTTAACGCCCTCTTTTTTCTAAGAAAATATTAGATGATACTACCGGTAAAGAATAACCGAATAGGGTAGTAGAGTAGGGGAGGGGTTGTTGATCTGCTGCTGCATTTTATTTTGCTATACAAGCCATTGCCAGGCGAAATAGCTGGCAAGGATAACCGGAATATCACCGAAGGATATCCGAAGCAAGACCGAAGAATGTCCGAAGGATTACCAGGGTGAGGACGGGGTTGGAATAAGGTTGGTATGCTTTAAGTACGGGTATGCTACGGGGTAAGTACGGTATTGCTATGGATATGCCACGGCTTTGGTGCGGGGGTGCCGAAAAGGAATTTCGGGGCACTTAGTTTACTTTCATAAACTTACAATTGCCTAATACTTCTTTCTTTTCATTGAGTGTGCGCAGCAGGTACATGCCGGGGGTAAGATTTTTAGCATCAATTGCCAGCACATTATTACCGGCGCTTAATTTTACCCGCAGGGTTTGCAGCAATTTGCCTGCCTGGTCGGTTACGTGTATGCTTACGGGTTGGGTGGTGGCGGAGTATACATTCAGCTGCAGGCCGTTGTTGGTAACGGGGTTAGGATATACCCAGGCAGAAAAACTGTTGTTTACCGGCCTTACCACCAGTATATGGCTGTAAGTGTATTTGCCATTGTTATCTACCTGCTTTATCCTGTAATACATTACCTGGTCGCTGAGCGGCAGGCTGTACTGGTACTGGCCCGTGCCGGTTGCGGCGGTGGTGCCTGCCTGTGTAAATGCAGTACCATCTGTACTGGCTTCTATTGCAAACTGCGTAGTATTGATCTCGTTTTGCGTGGTCCATTGCAGCAGCAGATCGCTTTGGCGCCGTTGGTAATTAACATTGCCAAACTGCAGGGGCAACAAGGTGGCATTGGTAAAGCCATAATATACATCTACCGATTGCGCTATGGCCAGTACGGCCGTTAAATGTATGGCAATGCGGTTAAAGGCGCCGGCCGTGCTTTTAAACTGCAGTATGCCTTTGCCTGCTGCATTGAGCATATTGGTGAGCGATGCGCCGCTTACTGTTTCCACCAATGTATTATCGTTGTACGTACTGATGGCGATATTGCCCAGCACGGTAACCACGTTGCCTGTATTGATATAAAAACCGGCATAGCTGCCATTGGGTTGCGTGGCGGGTAGGGCCAGTACCATGGTACGGGTACAGGCCACACCAATGCCGGTGGAAAGAGTGCCAAAATTGCCCAGGTCTAACATATCCACCGTGTTTTGCGCATTATCGCAACTGCTGCCGCCCAGGCATACGCCCGATGCGCCACAGCTTACTACCGATGTGGCATAGAGCTGCGAGAAAGCACTGTAAGAACAAAATAATGCGGTGATTACCAGGAAGTAAATTTTTTTCATAGGATGGATACGAAGGCTTTTGGTGCCGGGATATGGATTGTTTATTAATGCCGCAAAATTGAGGATTGCTGTGGGTTTGGGCTGTAGGAGGGGTACGTTTTTGGGGTAGAATTTTTTGGAGGGGAGAAGAAAAGGTGGCACGCAGAGGGGCTGAGGACGCAGAGAAGATTTCCCGTAAACAAACAAGATAAGCAAAGGAAGAAAACCGGAGCATAGCTACCGACTTTACCTGAGCATTGTACATTGAACATTTGCTTTTTCCCCTCAACAAAATAATCCATCATTGCAACTTAATCTGCCATTTGCCGGGGCGGGGTATTAGAGTAATTTAAAGTTGGCATTTTGCTTTACTTACAACGATCACCTGCTGCTAATGAACACTGCTTTAAAACGGTTGTATCTCCTGCTTATAATTATTGCTGTACCGGCAGTATATACTTTGGCACAGCCTCCTAAATGCAAGGTGGAGTATTTCAGTACCGAACAGGGGCTTTCGCATGGCACCATCAGCGAAATTTTGAAAGACAGGGAAGGGTTCATGTGGTTTGGTACCTGGGATGGCATCAACCGCTTTGATGGCCGCAATTTTGCCTCCTTTAAATCCAGCACCGGCGAAATGGCCCAACGCGGCGATTACCGTATTGCACAACTGGTGGAAGATCAACTGGGTTATTTATGGATCCGGACCCGGTACGATCATGTGTACCGCTTTGATAAAAAAACAAAGCAGTTCTTACCTATCTCTGCTGTAATAGAGCCCGAAGCAAAAAAGCATGTTGATTTTGACAGTATTATTTCGGTGCGGAATGGTATGGTATGGCTGCAGTCGAGGGTGCACGGCATTTATTGTTTGCAGCAAAATAAAGTGGATAAGGATCATGTGATGCGGTTTGGCAATGATCATGAAGAAAAATCGTATGAATCAGCTAACTATTTATATGTTTTTCATGAAGACCAGCAACACCGGGTATGGATGTCGACCGCCAATGGGGTGATATGCCTGGCGCCTGCTGCTTCGGGTACTTACAAGCCGGTAAATATCATTCCCAATAATATACTCAATAAAAAACTCACCGGCGCTGCGGAGGATGAATCAACTATTTATTTCAGCAGCGAAGATGGCTATATCATCAGTTTCAATAAAAGATTGCTGGCCTTCAGCATTCAAAAAATTACCGAAGGCAGGATCAATGTGATACTGCGTTCGCACCGGGATAATACTTTGTATGCTACCACCGCTACCGGCAAGGTCATCAGCTTACATTTAGCGGATGGTAAAATTTCGGTTGCGCAGTACCGTAAGGAAAACCTCGGGTCGTTGTACGAAGACAGAACAGGCGCCTTGTGGATTGAACCCGGCGATTCGGGGGTGGTGCGCTTTGATCCTGCGGCAGCAACTTTTTCTTTTTTTTCGAGGAAGATCAAAGACCCGAAAAATATACTGGGCAACCGCTTCAAGGTGTTTGAAGATATGAACGGCATGGTATGGGTGAATATGAAGAGCGGTGGCTTTGGCTATTACGATATTGCAACGGCTACCATAAAATATACACTGGATGCGGTGAATATGCCAGCTTTTGAATTGCCGCAAGCTGATTACCACAGTTATTATGATAGTACCGGCGTATTATGGCTGCGTATACATGGTGGCATACTGGTACGCATCATTTTCCAGGAAGAGAATTTTAAGCAACAACTATTGGTGGAAAAAGGCGCCGACCTGGTGGACAATGAAGTGCGGGGTATTTTATGCGATAATAAAAACCGTTTATGGCTGGCCTCTAAAAGCAGTAAGCTGTACCTGCGGCAGAACGACCAATGGGTAAAAGGTTTTTTTGTGAACGAACCTAAAGAGGGATTGGGCAATGTATACGTGATATACCAGGATAGCCGCGATAATATCTGGCTGGGTACTAAGGGCAATGGATTATTTCGTGCAACCCCGATAGATAGTAAGGCTACCCGCTACCGGCTGCAGCATTTTACTGTAGATGAAAAGAATACCACCAGCCTTACCAGTAATAATATCTATGCCATTATAGAAGATAAGCAACGCAGGGTATGGATCGGTACGTTTGCCACCGGTATGATGCTGGCGGAAGAAAAAAGTGATTCGGTGCAATTTATACATGATGGTGCTGCATTTAAAAATTATCCCAAAGATGGATTTTACCGGGTGCGGCATATGGCGCTGGACCAGGCGGGCAATATCTGGGTGGCGGCCACCGACGGGCTGATGGTGATTGATGCCAACGACAATCATTCTACTGTGTATACTTATAAAACCTATAACCGGGTGGCCGATAAAATTACGGGTATGGGTAGCAGTGATATTCAGTTTGTATATGCCGACTGGAAGGGCCGTATGTGGATCGCCACTTCGGGTGCAGGGCTGGCGCTGGCTTCGGGCGACCCTTTTCAGCAACTGAGTTTTCGTATCTACAATAAAAAGGACGGGCTGCCCAATGATTATGTGCTGAGCTGTGCAGGTGATAAGCAGGGTAATATCTGGATCGCTACAGAAAATATTTTGTCCAGGTTCAATCCCGAAAAACAGATCTTCCGCAATTACGATTCGTACGATGGCCTGCCCAGGACCAGTTTTTCGGAAGCGGCTGCCTGCAGCGAACTGGCCAATGGCAACCTGGTGTTTGGTACTTCGGGTGGTTACATCAGCTTTGATCCCGAGCATGTAAGTATGAAACCGGTGGCAGCCAATATTGTGTTTACCAACCTGCAGATCAATAATGAAGATAACTGGCCGGGCAATAAACATGACTGGGCCACCACTGATATCAATTACACGCAAAAACTCAAGCTGGCGTATAATGAAAATATCATCGGCATTGACTATGCTATACTCGACCCCCGTGCCGGTAACCGCCAGGCTTTTGCCTACCGCTTAATTGGTTTTGATACCACCTGGCATACCGACAGGGAAATAAAAGGCGTTTCTTATACCAACCTGCCACCCGGCGATTATGTGCTGGAAGTACAAAGCCTGTATACCGACCTTTACAGCAACAGGCCTTATAAAAGACTGGAGATAACCATTCTGCCACCGCCCTGGAAAACCTGGTGGGCCTATACCTGCTATGCTATTGTGTTGGTATTGGTGCTGGCCGTTATCAGGCATTATGCATTAAAGATGGTGCGGCTTAAGCATAAAATTATTGTGGAGCAAAAAGTGGCCGATCTTAAACTGAGTTTTTTTACCGGGGTTTCGCACGAATTAAGAACACCGCTTACGCTTATCGTTAACCCGCTGGAAGCCATTGCAAGAAAGGAAAAACTTTCTGCCGAAGGCGCCGCCTACGTGGATGTAGCCAGGAAAAATGCCGACAGGATGATCCGCTTTATTAACCAGCTGCTGGACCTGCGTAAGATTCAAAGCGAAAAAGCCACGCTTACTTTATCAAGAGTGGAGGTAGTAAGTTTTGTGTGCAAGATCAGGGATCATTTTGCTGAAGCGATCAAGAGCAAACGCATCACACTAGAGATCGTTCCGGCGCAAAAAGAAATATTTGCCGTGGTGGATGTAGAAAAGTTTGATGTGATCATTTATAATCTACTCAGCAATGCCATTAAGTTTACACCCGAAGGCAAACTGATCAGGGTATTGATACAGTCATCCGTACACGATAATGATTTTACCATTGCTGTACACGATCATGGGCCGGGCGTGCCCGCCGGCAGGCTGAGCAATATCTTTGAATTATTCCAGGAAGGGGATCATGGCAACGATCATGCTATGAAGAGCATCGGCATTGGGCTGGCACTGTGTAAGGAATTTGTGAGCCTGCACAAAGGCACTATCAGTGCAGCCAACAGCGCAGCGGGTGGATTGATCATGACCGTGCGAATGAAAAAAGAGCAGGAGCTGTATAATGACATGGCTATTCCATTTGCTGATACTACCAGCGTGGACGAGTTGCAACCCGGTATACCGGTGAGCGAGGCGTTGGAGGAACCGGTTGCGCCTGCCACTCATTCTGCATTGCATTCAGAAAAAGCATTGTTGTTACTGGTGGAAGATAATACCGATCTCAGCCAGTTTTTAAGCAAACAGCTGAGTGAGTTTTACCGGGTGGAAGTGGCGGCGGATGGCAAAGAAGGCTGGGAAAAAACGCAGCACTTATTACCCGACCTGATACTGAGCGATATCATGATGCCGGTAATGGATGGTATACAGTTACTGGATAAGGTAAAGAATGATATCAATACCAGTCATATTCCCGTGGTGCTGCTTTCGGCAAAATACTCCATCGAAAGCCAGATAGAGGGTTTGAAGTATGGTGCCGATTATTATATCACCAAACCTTTCAACAACGAATTCCTGGTGGCTTCGGTGGATAATATCCTGCGCCAGCGGCGGAAGCTGTTTGAATTGCTACTGCAGCGCAAACGGCCTGCACCTTTAGCGCCGGAACCTGTTATGATCACTTCCAAGGATGAGACTTTTATTAAAAATGTGATCGTGGCAGTGGAAGATAAAATGACCGACCCTTACTTCAGGATAGAAACAGTGGCCGAAGCCATGGCCATGAGCCAAAAGACCTTTTACAGGAAATTTAAAAGTCTTACCGGTTTAACCCCGGCGGATCTTGTAAGGGATATCCGTTTACAAAAAGCCAAAGAGTACCTGGATGTGCCGGGCAATAATGTGTCGGATGTGGCTTATATGGTGGGCTTTGCCAGTCCTAAATATTTCAGCACCTGTTTTAAAGAAAAATACCAGGTCTCACCTTCGGAGTATATTAAGTCCCGGCAGGTTCAAACATTAAGAAGTTAAGGGAATTAAGTTTTTCGTTCCCTGGTTGGTCTCCCGACCAATCACGAAGTAAACCATTAAGAAACTAAGGGCATTAAGCCTTAACTCTCTTAACTTCTTAATGGTTAACACAAAAAAGGCTGTTTTTGTCCAATCTTTAAACCTATTTGTCCGAAAAGTGAACTTTTTTAGGGCGGTTTACCGATAGGTTTGTACTGTTATTTTCCGATGCGTAACTGCTGCGTTGTAACCAGGTAATACCAAACAGGACTGCTAATTTTCCCTGCCCATGTACCGGGTTTTGCTGCTAACCGGCGTTCCGCATGTTCACATTTAAATCAGCTATATGAAAAAAAAGCTCCAACTGTTTCTTTGCTGCTGCTTAGCATTGCTCACCGCTTTTGGCCAAACAGGGCCGGTTACGGGCAGTATCAAAAATGCTTCCGGCGAGCCATTGGCCGGCGCCACCGTGCAGGAAAAAGGTACCAGCAATTCTGTGGTTACCGATGCACAGGGTAATTTTTCCATTAAAGTATCTACCAAAAATCCCGTACTGCAGGTATCTTTTGTAGGGTACGAAAACCAGGAATTGAAATTGTCCGGCAAAACCAGTGCGATGTTTGTACTGCGCACTGCGGCCAGTGTAAACCTGAACGATGTGGTGGTAATTGGTTATGGTACCACTAAACGAAGGGATCTTACAGGATCTATTGTGTCGGTGAAACCGGCAGAGATCACGGCAAGGCCGGGCCCCAATGCCATGGAATCCTTACAGGGACGGGTAGCCGGCCTGGATATTACCCGTACATCCGGCCAGCCGGGTACCGGGGTAAATATACAGTTGCGTGGTACCAGGTCGTTTACTGCCAGCGGTACACCTTTATTTATCATCAATGGTTTGCCCGGCGATTATGCCACGCTGAACCCCTACGATATTGAATCGATCGAAGTATTGAAAGATGCGTCTTCCACCGCGGTGTATGGTTCTGCAGGTTCCAACGGTGTTATCATCATCACCACCAAATCTGCAAAAGCCGGAAAGATGTCCATTGATTTTAATGCTTACTATGGTCATAATGGTTCGGGAATAACACCTAAAATGCGGTCCTACGATTCGTACCTGCAGGCAAAGCGGGATGCCTATAAATATGTATACGATGCCACCAATAATAAATGGACCACTACCGGTGCTTTATGGCAATCGCCGGCAGATGATTCGGTGATATTTGGTACGGCAAGATGGAACTTGTATAAACAGGGCCAGTTTGTAGACTGGGCCGGCACTATATTGCGGGATGATGCGGCCACGCAAAACTACAGCCTGGGTATTTCGGGCGGTAGTGAAAAAACCAAGGGATACATTTCTTTTAATTATACAGATGAAGTAGGCCAGTACAGCGGCGACCGGTATAAACTGTATGCTACCACCATGCGTATCGATCATAGCCCGAGGAAATGGCTCACCATCGGCAGCAGCCTGCAGGGATCGTATGTAGACAGGAACAAGGCGCAGGATAAACTGGAGAATATGCTCACCACCGATCCACTGATACAACCTTATAAAGCAGATGGTACATTGCAGACCGACCTGGGTAATAATGTATATAACCTGTTGCTCGATTACCAGCCCGGTGTGTATGGAAATGTAGATAATAATCTCAAGCTTTTTTTCAATCCTTATGTAGAGTTCAAACCCATTAAAGGATTAAGCATCTTATCCCGTGTAGGCGTGCAAATGAGTTTTTCAAATAGCTACCGCTTTGATGGAATAGGTTCGGTAAGTTATACCTATGCCAATGCTAATGTGGCCAAGGCGCAGGTCAATCAAAACCGTGCCTGGGGTTACCAATGGGAAAACATCCTTAACTACAATTATAAGCTGAAGGAACATGAATTTGGATTTACCGGTGTAAGTTCCTGGTTCTATACGCAGAACAATAATACCACTATGAACCAGAGTAATATTGTATCCAATAATTTTAAATGGTACAAATTTACCGGTGATGCCAACACGCTTTCTTCTTCCTCTTATACCATGGCCAAAACCTTTGGCTTTTTGGCAAGGCTGAATTATTCTTATAAGGGTAAATACCTTTTATCCGGTTCGGTACGCAGGGATGGTTCTTCGGTATTGTACGAGAAGAACCGCTGGGATAATTTTCCAGCTGCTTCTGCGGGCTGGAGAATTTCTGAAGAGAATTTTATGGCAGGCACCAAGAACTGGCTCAGCAGCCTGAAACTCCGTGCCGGCTGGGGTATCACGGGTTCGGCCAAGATAGATCCTTACAGTTCTGTTGCTGTGGTGGAAAGTTCCAACATGTCGCTGGGTGGGGTAACACAGGCTATCTTCCGCAATTCGCAATACATTACCAATCCTGAGCTGGGTTGGGAAAAATCGCACAATACCAATATTGGTTTGGAAGCGTCGCTTTTTAAAAACCGTATCGACTTAACGGCTGAATATTATATCACCAAGACAACGGGTGTTATTTACAGCGTTACTTCTCCTGTAATATATGGAACGTACCGCCCCGGTTCGCCTTACCAAACCTTTTTGAATATTGCTGAAACCAAGAACAAAGGGTTTGAACTTACCTTGAATACAAGGAATATCGTACGCAGGGATTTTGAGTGGAGTACCAATATTGCTTATTCCACCAACAGCGAAAAGATTTTGGCTTTAATTGGCGGCCAGGCAAATAATATAGCCAACGGCAACTATACGCTTACGTTAGGTGAGGCCGTGAACTCCTACCGCAATTATAAACTGGATGGTGTATGGCAAATTGGTGAAGAACAGGATGCACTGGTATTCAACAAACGCCCCGGCGATCTGAAAGTGAATGTGCCCGGTATGACCCGCCTGCAACAGGGTGTATATGTAAGAACGGCTGCAGATGGAACGCCTACCTATTATTATAATGCATTGGCAGATGTGATCAAATATGCACCGGGGCTTACTGCTGCCAGTTCGAAATATACCTATAATGCCACTACGGATTACCAGATATTGGGGCACAATACACCCAACTGGACTTTGGGTTTCCAGAACAGGTTCCGGTATAAAGATTTTGACCTGACCATTTATGCTTTCTTCCGTTGGGGACAGATGATCAGTTATAATATGATGGGCTGGTACCAGCCAAGCGCTTTTGCTACCAATGCAAGCCCTTCCAGGACCTTCCCCACCTATTTTAATTACTGGACTCCGGAAAATCCATCCAACGATTTCCCGGTAATGAATTACCAGCTGGGGCCTTCCAACTTCCCGGGTTTTACAGGGCTTAACTATGTAGATGGTTCTTTCTTTAAGATCAAAAACATCAGCCTTGGCTATACGCTGCCAGAAAGGCTGGTGAAAAAAGCGGCCATTCAACGGTTTCGCATATACGCTACTGTTACCAACCCGCTTATTGTGGCCAAAAGCCACCTGATAAAAGATTATGATCCTGAAATGAATGGCGAGCTGGGTTACCCGTTGACCAAACAGATCGTGGCAGGAGTGAACCTCACCTTTTAATTAAAGTTTTAAAAACAGCATCATGAAAAAGTCATTATATATATACAGCCTGGTTCTTTTCGGTATCCTGTACGGATCGTGCAGCTTAAAAGAATTCAACCCTACTTCTCTTTCGGAAGAAGGGGCGCTTTCCACCTTCGACGGATGGAAAGCCTATCAATCCAATTGCTATACCGGTGTATGGGGTTCTTTGATCGGTTTGCAGTATGGTATCATTTCCGAAGTGGGCACCGATCTGTGGACCTTCTCTTACAATAATCACAATCAATACAAGGATGTGATGGCATACGAAGAATTCACCACCAGCTCGGGCCTGGTAAATAATGTGTGGACCTTTGCCTGGGGCTCTATCAGGGATTGTAATAAGACCATTTCTCTTTCCACCAAACTTACCAATGGCAATGCTGCAGATATTAAAACACTGGTAGCAGAAGCAAAGTTCCTGAGAGCTTATTACTACTCGGTAATTGTTGCGCAATGGGGCAGTGTGCCTTTGCTGGTGGGGGATGATCCTATCAGCCTTACACCCAAGCGGGACAGTGTATCCGTTGTGTATGCACAGATCGTAAGCGACCTGCGGGCTGCTTTTAATGACCTGCCTGTAACACCTTACGAAGGCAACCTGCAGCGGGCCACTAAAAAAGCCGCCTTTGGTTTGCTGGCCCGTGTGTATGCACAGGGCGCAGGCGAAGGTTTAAGTGAAGGAGGAAAATCTTATTGGTTAAGGGCAAAAGAAGTAGCGGATAGTTTAATTAACCAAAGAGCCATTTATGGCGCCGCTTTGTATGATGATTTTGCAAAAGTATTTGCATCTGCCAACAACAGAACCAACAGCGAAGTATTGTTTACTGCATACGGGCTGAATCCTTACAATGCATCTTATGATGTATTTACCGGTAACAGCAAGCCCAATATTTACCTGCATTACTATCCCAAACTGGATGATGCGTTTGGTACGGCTGACATTTTTAAAAGAGGCGTGAATGCCAATACATCCAATGCGTATTATGGCCGTCTTAACCAGCAGTTCATTGCACCCACCAAGTACCTGATCAACTGCTTTAATGCAAAATATGATAAGCGTTGGGAAAACACTTTTACAACTGCCTTTACCAATTATTCCGGTGTGCAGGCTATTGCAAGCCTGGGCAGTGGTGTACCGGCGCCTGCCAATGTTACTTATGCAGCAGCACAGGTTACACTTACTACGGCCATGTGTACCAAGTATGGCATCAATCCAGCTTTTGCGGGCCAGAAGATATATCCATATGCTGATGTGAATGCCAAGAATGCCAGCCCCAATGCTACCTGGCAGTACATACCGATGATTTGGAACAAGGGAGACTATACCGGCAATACTGCTACAGCATTGAGCACACTTGCCAATGCAAATATTCATCCCTATCCCTTAGCCGTAGACGAAGACAGATTCTTTTGTTACCTGAGTAAAGACCCGCTTACTACAGCTGACAAACAATTAAGGAAATATGTTACGGTAAATATTGATGACCTGTTCGATCCTTCCGATCCTACAGGCAGCACGTATAAAGCAGTTACCACCACCAACGGGTTAACACCCAACAGCCTTGCCAACCTCTTTCCTGCCATGAACAAATTCAACCACAATTTCGATGGCAGCTGGCTGGGCGGTAACTTTCAGCAAAAGCTGGGCAATATTATGGTAATGCGTATGGCGGAAGTGTACCTGCTGGCTGCAGAAGCCACCTTGAAATCGGGCGGCAGCGGGGCAGATGCTGCAGTGTATTTGAACGAATTGCGCAAACGGGCCTGCCGCAACGCTGCCGACTTTAATACTGCTACCGGTATGCAGCTTACCACTGCCAGCATGAATGATGTGTTTGATGAGTATGCCCGTGAATTGTGCGGCGAATACAACCGCTGGGCAATTTTAAAACGTGAAAAAGCATTTGAGAGCCGCCTGCAAACTTACAACAGAACAGCCTTTGTAAATTTTGTACCGGCCAAGCATTATAACCGTCCTATTCCATTTGCGTTCCTTAACCAGATCAATAATGCCAGTGAATTCGGAACCAATGGATATTAACCTGTAAGCAGTTTTTATCATATAGCAGAACAAGAAGAAGGCCATGGAAACGTGGTCTTTTTCGTTTTTATGAAGGGATAAAGTTTTGAAAAGTAAAAGATTAGCCAAAAGCGTTGTACCTATTGCCAGGTACCGGCTTCAAAGACCTAAACTTTGTATATTTGCCGCATGGAACAGTTGGTACAGCAAATAACAGCACTGAAAGAAGAAATTACAGCCTGGAATGGCGGCGATGCAGAAACCTTCCGTATCAAATACCTGGGCACCAAGGGCCTTGTTAAAACTATTATGGGCGAAATGAAGAACGTGGCTCCCGAAAACAAAAAAGAAGCCGGCCAACTGCTCAATGATTTCAAAATATTTACAGAAGCTAAGTTTGAAGAGCTGAAAGCTGCTACTCACGACTCACCACTCACGACTCACGATGCAATCGACCTTACGCTTCCCGGCGATGCCCTGCCCCTCGGCAGCCGTCATCCCATCAGTTTGGTAAAGAACCGCATCATTTCCATATTCCAACGCCTGGGCTTTGCCGTGGCCGAAGGACCGGAGATAGAAGATGATTTTCATAATTTCTCTGCACTGAACCTGCCCGAAAATCACCCGGCAAGGGACATGCAGGATACATTTTATATTTCGCAAAATCCCGACTGGTTATTGCGAACACATACTTCCAGCGTGCAGGTACGGGAAATGGAAAAAGGCAAACTGCCCATCCGTATCATTTGCCCGGGAAGGGTGTACCGGAATGAGACCATCAGTGCAAGGGCGCATTGCTTCTTTCACCAGGTGGAGGGATTGTATATTGCCGAAAATGTTTCGTTTGCCGACCTTAAACAAACTTTATACTTTTTTGTACAGGAAATGTTCGGTGCCACTGTGAAGGTACGCTTCCGACCCAGCTATTTTCCTTTTACCGAGCCCAGCGCCGAAATGGATATCAGTTGCCTGATATGTGGCGGCAGTGGCTGCAATGTGTGTAAACATACCGGCTGGGTAGAGATACTGGGCTGTGGTATGGTACACCCCAATGTGCTGGACAATTGCGGTATTGACAGCAACAAATACACCGGCTTTGCTTTTGGTATGGGTATAGAAAGGATCACCATGTTGAAATACCAGATAAAGGACCTGCGTTTGTTCAGTGAGAATGACCAACGGTTCCTGAAGCAGTTCACCAGCGCTGTATAAATACTCCATTAAACTAAAACCATCAATAATGAAAACTCTTCTTGCTGCAGCATTGCTCATCATGCTGTCCCCGCTAATCTATGCACAAAAAGCCAATATCACCTGGGGAGATGAATATAAACTTAAAAAAGGCAGTACCGACCTGGAAGTGATCTTTACCGATAATACCGGTGTATATGTAAAGGAATCGCATTTTGCGCTGAAGAGTTATTTTGTGATCGGCGCCACCACCCGTGAATCGGCCACGCTGACCAAGCTGGATAAGGACCTGAAGGAACAATACAGCAACAATTTCAACAAAGAATTAAAAGGGAAAGAGTACGAAAGTTTTTTCTTTTTAAAAGGCAAACTTTTTTTACTGGCCACAGATTATAGTAAAAAAGAAAAAACACTTACGCTGTTTGGTGCAGAGATAGACAAGGCTTCGGGTGAACTGGCAGGTGAATGGGCAGAGATCACCAGCTGGCAAAAAGATGATAAGAAAGACGACATTAATTTTAAAGCAGCTTATAATGCCGACAGTTCGCGGATGGTGCTGGTAAGCACTATAGAAGGCAGCGATAAGAATAATTACGAGATAAGACAGTTCAACGATAAGCTGCAGCCGGTGGATAAACCCATTGCTATTACCAATGAATTTGATCCCAAAACATTTCAACTGGAAGATGTGGTGTACACTACCAATGGCAACGTGGTAATGATCGGCAGGGAATACGAATACCAGGAGGGCAAAAAGAAAAAAGCAAAATACCTGGATTTTAAGAATTACAGCATCCGCATTTATGATGCAACAGGCAAACAGGTAAAAGAGATCAATACCACTATCAATGCCAAATGGCTGGTAAGCACTAAGGTAATGCAGTTGCCTTCGAAAGAACTGGTACTGGCGGCCTTTTACAGTGATGAAAAAAGAGGCAAGGAGATCAATGGTATGCTGGTACAAAGGATCAACCCGCAAACAGGCGATATACTTACCACCAGCCAGAAAGACCTGAACACTTCTATGATCAGTACTATTGAAGATGATAATGGTGATGATGACGATGATGATGAAAGCCGCAAGGAAAGAAAGGAAAGAGAAAAGCTGGAAAAGATACAGAATGAAGAAGACGGATTTTCGAGATACATGCGTTTCCGCAATTTTATTTATACCCCCGATAAAGGCCTGGTGATACTGGCAGAGAAATATAACAGTTACTCGTACACGACCACTACTTACCAGGCAGGTGGTGTTACCGGTGGCGGCAGGTGGACCAGCACTACATACCAGGTATACGAATGTGGCGATATTATGATGAGCAAGATAGATGGAGACGGCAATATCAAGTGGCTGAACGTATTGCCTAAACAGCAGCGGGAAGTGATACAAACCGGTTCCGGCAGCAGCCCGAGTGGCATCAGCTTTAGTTTTAATTATTTCCAGGGCGGCTTTAACTGGCCATTCTATGCTGGTTTTGGTGTATTACCTGCAGCAGGTTCACTCAATCTTATTTTTAACGACAATAAGAAAAATGACAACGTTTTGCAGCTGGGTCAAAAAGTAAAGAAGATCAGCGCTTATGGAAAATCCGATTGCTTTGCAGTGAACCTGAATACTATGACGGGTAAATACAGCCGCGCTGTATTGTTCAATAATAAGAGCGTGCCTACTGCAATGCCACGACTGAGTTCCGTATTAGGTAAAGACCTTTACATGATCGGCAAAGAAGACCGTATGCTGGGCAAAACTAAGATCGCGATCGCCCGAATGAGCATCCAGTAATTATTTTATTTTTATTTCATAGATAGTATACCACTTGTGCAAAACATAAGTGGTATATTTTTTATATGGGTAAAAATAACCTCACTTCGACATATCTCTTATTGTTTACCGGCATTAGTATGGTGTAAAACAGTGCGGTTGTTTTTTAAAATGATGGCTTTATTCCCTTTGGCATTATAATTGAAAATGTGCTGTATAATATCAACCAAAATCTGGCAGTATGAACAGCAAACTCCTCTTTAAAATCTGTATAATATTTTTTACAGGTGCTCTCTTGTATTCCTGCGCTGCATCAAAAGATGCGAAGGGCATCAAAAGAAATATCCATGGCAACTGGGTATTGCAAACCATCACCACCGAAGGTATTACCGGTGTGGCCAAAACAAAAATATTCAACGAAGCAGATTTTGGCTGCTTTATAGGCAGTGAATGGAATTTTATTGCCAATAACAGCATGGGCAGCTATACTATTGTGGATACTAAAAAAGAATGTCCTTATATAAAACGCCTCATCCGCTGGTCGGTTCATGAACCGAAAGAACTGCCGAAAGAATTTGAGTTTACAAGACTGGATGATAATAAGAACCCGATGGACGATAATGAGGCCTTCAGGTTGAAAATAGTACAGCTGGATGCGACCGCTATGAAGTTAAGATCGGAAATAACTTTTGACGGGCACCCTGCTGCCATCATTTACAATTTTGTAAAAAAATAACCTGGTTCCAACAGGCTGCTGTTCAACTAACACAGCCGTTTTATTTAAAGTAAGTGCAGATTGAATATCTTTACAGCGGTAAAATATTTCATTGCATATGATCACTACTATCGGCGTAATTGGTGCAGGAACAATGGGCAGCGGCATTGCACAGGTGGCTGCACAAGGCGGATTCGATACCTTATTGCTGGATATCAATGATGATATGCTGCAGAAAGCCAAGGCAGGTATCCAAAAGAACCTGCAATTTTTGCTGGACAAACAAAAGATCACAGCAGCAGAAAAAGAGATCATTTTCAACCGCATCCGTTTTATCAATGATATAAAGGATTGTATTGCAGAAGTTATAATAGAAGCCATTGTAGAAAAGCCGGAAGCGAAGATCGACCTGTTCAATAAACTGGCGCAAGTAAATAACAACACAACTATTTTTGCCAGCAATACCTCCTCACTTTCCATTTCGTCTATACAGTCGGGTATACCTTGCCCGGCAAGAGTAGTGGGCATGCACTTTTTTAACCCCGCCCCTTTAATGAAACTGGTGGAAGTGGTGCAGGGCGATCAAACATCCGATGAAGTAACACAAACCATTTATGCATTGTGCAAACAGCTGCATAAAACACCGGTGCTTTGTAAAGATGCGCCCGGCTTTATTGTGAACCGGGTGGCAAGACATTATTATTTAGAGGCCATGAAACTGGTGGAACAGGGGAATGCGAGTTTTGAAAATGTAGATGCGATAATGGAAGCAAGCGGTTTTAAGATGGGCCCTTTTAAACTGATGGACCTGATCGGTATGGATGTGAACCTGGCAGTTTCGCAAAGTGTGTACGAAGCTTTTAATAAAGAAGAACGCTTTAAACCATCCCCCCTGCAAATAGATAAAGTGGCGAAAAATGAACTGGGAAAAAAAACAGGCAAAGGATTTTATGATTATAAAAATTAAAACTTCAAAGCTTAATTACATTTTTCATTATCCATTATTCAATCATCCATTATGATATTGGTTACAGGCGGCGCCGGTTTATTGGGAAAGGAATTGATAACACAATTGCTTGCACAGGGAAAACGGGTAAGGGCGATCTATAATAAAACGCCTTTAGCAGCATTTAATTCCAATAACCTGCAGCAACAGCAATGCGATATACTGGATGTGATGGGACTGGAAGAAGCGATGCAGGGCATTGAGGAAGTATATCATTGTGCCGCCATTGTAACTTTTAATCCCAGGCGCAAGGCCGACATGTTTAAAATAAATGTGGAGGGTACGGCCAATATTGTGAATGCGGCGCTGGATGCCGGCATTAGAAAAATGGTATACGTAAGCAGTGTGGCCGCACTGGGCAGGATAAGAGAAGACGGGCCTATTAATGAAACGATGAACTGGACCGAAGAGACAAGCAACAGCAGTTACGGGCAAAGTAAATACATGGCCGAACTGGAAGTGTGGAGGGGCATTGGCGAAGGATTGAATGCAGTGATGGTAAACCCTGTGATCATACTCGGTGCTGGCGACTGGAATGCAGGCAGCTCGCAGATATTTAAAAATGTGTACAACGAATTTCCCTGGTACAGCAATGGCGTTACAGGATTTGTGGATGTAAGGGATGTGGCAAAAGCGATGATACAGTTAATGGAAAGTGATATCAGCGCACAGCGTTTTATACTCAGCGCTGCCGACAGGAGTTATAAAGATGTATTGACGCTGATGGCAAAAGCATTTCATAAAAAACCGCCACACAAAAGTGTAACTCCGTTTATTGCAAAGATAGTATGGCGGCTGGAAGCGTTGAAAAGCAGGTTCACGGGCAATGACCCGCTGGTGACAAAAGAAACGGCAAAAACAGCGCTGGCCACCGTGCATTTTGATAACAGCAAGTTAAAAAAATACCTGCCGGATTTTTCTTACCGTACTATTGAAGAAACCATTACAGAAACCTGCGCCGCTTTTTCCCGTAAACTTAACAGTTAACGGCACAAATTTGGCAATGGTTCCTGCCCGTTCGTATACATTTGTATCACTTATCTATATCAATAATGAAAAAACTTTTTTTTGTACTGGCCTCTATTACTTTAAGCAGTATTGCAATTGCACAAAACAATTTTTATTATGTATCAGGCAAAGTGGTGGATGCTGTAACCAAGGCGCCGCTGCAGGCAGCTTCGGTATTTGCACAAAATACCACGCAGGGTACTGCTACAGATGCAGAAGGTAATTTTAAAATAGCATTGATGAATGGTGGATATGACCTGGTGATAACTTTTACCGGTTACCAAACCGAAACAAGGCGTGTTACCACCGCTGATGCCAATGATAAGAATATTGTGATCGAATTAAAGCTGAAAGAAAAAGCCCTGGAAGATGTGGTGATCACATCCAGCAGCGAAGTAAAAGACGGATGGGAAAAATATGGCAGCTTTTTCCTGGAGAATTTTATTGGAGAAACAGCCAACAGCAAGCAGTGCAGTATTAAAAATAAAGAGGTGCTGAAATTCTTTTTTTCAAAAAAACGCAACCGCCTTAAAATAACCGCCACCGAACCTCTGCAGATCGTGAACAATGCTTTGGGATATAATATCAAATACACCATCGACTCTTTTACTTATAACTACAGTACCGAAACAACGTTGTATACCGGCTATCCTTTGTTTGAAGAACTGCATACAGATGATACTGCACAGCAGCGCCAGTGGCAAACCAACCGGCTGAATGCCTACAATGGTTCTATGCTGCATTTTATGCGCAGCCTTTTTAATAAGCGGTTGAAAGAAGAAGGATTTGAATTACAGTTCCTGGTAAAGAATAATGGCAAGGATGAAGCGGTGCCGCTGCCCAACCAGTATGGTGCGGTAAACTATACAAAAGAGGACAGCACGAATACGGTGGAGATACAACCCAATCAAAATAACGTGGTACTTATTTACAATAAAGAAAAACCGGAGCAGGCTTATATCGATGCCAACCCCGATGAACCTTCCAAATTCCAGTTGACCATTTTAAGCTTTACACCCGGCGAATCGGTGGTGATTGAAGAGAACGGCTATTATTACGACCAGGCAGACATCACCCGGAACCAGTATTTATCCTGGAAAAAGATGGCCGACATGCTGCCGTACGATTACAAAAAGCCCTGATTTGACACGATTTTTGGCAAAATTGACACAGTTATCAAGTTCAACTAGGAAAATCGGGATAAAGGGTGCTTCTTTACCTTGCTTTTAAAGGAGAGGTAGGTTATCAATTACATTTTTCTTTACATGAAATTTTTTTGCTTGAACATCCGTACACTACAAACGGCCCTGATAATTTCATCAGGGTTTTTTTATTAAATTCACCACACAAGCTGCTGTTGATTTGAAAAAATACTTTTTAATTATATTTTTTAGTTGCCTTTATTGCTGTGTTGCGGCCCAGGATCTTAATTATGTGCATTATGATACAAAAGAAGGGTTGGCCGGTTCAACCGTTTACAGTTTGTGCCAGGACAGGGATGGGTTTATGTGGTTTGCTACAGATAATGGATTGAGCCGCTTTGACGGTACCCATTTTAAAAACTTTACGGTAAAAGATGGATTGCCGGATAATGAGGTGCTTATAGTAAATGCAGATAGTAAAGGAAGGGTTTGGATCGGTGCTTTCAGCAGGGAGATCTGTTATTATTTTAATGGCAAGTTCCATAATAAGGACAATGACAGCCTGGTTAAAAAACTATGGTCAGGTAGGAATATTGATGGTATAGTTGAAGATGATGACAACTTTATTGCTTTTAATTTTAGAAATGTAATAAAAATTGTCACACCGGATAATAGAGTACTGCTGTTCGATCCTAAAAAGATCGATAGTGCTGCCGAAGAGAATCTTACCGCTATATATACTGCCAACAAAAAAATAATGTGCTCCGCAGGAAACGGGCAATATCAATTTATGAGCAGCACACTTGGCTGGAAAAAAAAATTCGCACTTCCGCAAAAGGAAGGGGTTTACCAAAACACTTATGAACGTGGGATAATGGATTCTTATGCTGCCGGTTATGATAGTGTAAAGCAGATAACTATAAGAAAATATTTTCCCGGAAGATTTATCCACGCAGATGATAAAAATGGAGTCGTCGAGTTTGTAAACAGTACCAATGGATGCTGGTTGATCGATGATAGTACCCATGAAATTAAATCCCACTTTCTTCCCGGAAAAAAAATAAGCCATGCCAGGAGAGACAGCGAGAAAAATATCTGGTTTGCCAGCCTGGGCGAAGGGGTATTTAAATTGCCTTCAGAAATTGTAAAGACGGTTTCTTTTGCGGCGCAAACAAAAAGTAATTCCAATGAAGTATTTTCTATTACAGGCTACCGCAAGGGCATTATTGCCGGAGGCGATTATGGAAAGGCATTGGTTATTGATGATACTGACTTTAAAATGCACGAACTCGAATATCCCAAAGATCAATTAAAAAAAGACAAAGACGCACAAACCAACCGCTTATATTCCATGTGCAGTTTATCCGATTCGGCTGCACTACTGGGCTTCGATCTTTTTATGATGAAGCTGGATAATGACCTACCTTCGATAGTACCCATTTACACTATCAAATCCATTGAAAAGATTGATGATGATCATGCCATAGTGGGCACTTCTTTTTATGCATTTGTAGTACGGATAAAAGATATGCAGATCACTGATACGCTCTGGCGGGAGCGCTGTACAAAAGTATTTTATCAAAATAATAAGTATTATATCGGCACTTTGCACGGATTGTATGAGATCGGCGAAAACAAAAAGGTCAATTATTTGGGCGACCTGCATCATGCACTTACCAGGAGGATCACAGGCATCAAAAACAGCGGGGACAGTGTTTTATGGATCGGCACAAGCGATAATGGTATCGTTGCTTTTAAGGATGGCAAGGTGGTTGCTGTAATTACTGATAGCAGCGGGTTGAGTAGTAATATCTGCAAGACCCTTTTCATAAAAGGTAAAAATCTATGGATCGGTACTGATAAAGGGATCAATAAAATTGATATCACTGATAATACCTACGAGATCATTAAATACAGTACTTCGGATGGCTTGCCTTCCAATGTGATCAATGCGCTGTACGTAAAAGATAGTACTATCTGGATCGGCACTCCTGCAGGACTTACTTATTTTAAGGAAAACAGTCTCTCCAATTCTTCCATGTGCAATTTAAAAATGCTGGGTGTATATGTATCGGGCAGGCAACTGGCAATGGATTCAGTATATCAGTTATCCTACAAAGACAATAATATCAATTTTCAATATGCCGGCATATCACTCAGGTCGGGCGGGGAGATCACTTATTATTATAAACTTACCGGTCTTAATGATAACTGGCAAACCACCACACAGGATAATATTGATTATAAATCGCTGCCGCCAAACGATTATGTATTGGAATTGTATGCAGTAAATAAATACGGTGTCAAAAGCAAAACGATCACGATCCGTTTTGTAGTGGAAACACCTTTTTGGAAAACGGCCTGGTTTTATATCCTGTTGTCGGTTATTACCATCGGCGGCACTATTATGATATTCAACAGGCGCAATAAAATAACCCGGCAACGCCTGGAGGAAAAGAACCGCTTTCAAAAACAATTTGCACAGCTGGAACAACAGGCGCTGCAGACACAAATGAACCCGCATTTTATTTTCAACTGCCTTAATTCCATTCAACAGTATATTCTTATCAACGAAAAAGAAAAGGCCAACGAATACCTTACCGGCTTTGCTGCATTGATCCGGCAAACGCTTGATATCTCTGCGCAAAAGGCCATCTCTGTTTCGGAAGAAGCATCCTATCTTAAAAAATACCTGGATATGGAACGCATGCGCTTTGGTGATAGTTTTGAATATAATATTACCATCGACCCTGCTGTTAATGCAGATCAAACAGAACTGCCTGCATTATTACTGCAACCGTATGTAGAGAATTGTCTCAGGCATGGTATTCGTTATAAAAAAGAAGGCACCGGTAAAGTGGATATATTATTTTCTGTAAAAGGAACCTGCCTGTATTGCGCTATCAGGGATAATGGCATTGGCCGCGAAAAAGCAGCAGAGTATAAAAGCAAGCAGCATATCGAATACCAAAGTAAAGGTATGAGCCTTACCAGTAAAAGAATTGAATTACTGAACACCGTTAATGATAATAAGATCAATGTAGCCGTTACAGATATGCTGAATGATGATGGAAGTGCTGCCGGTACATTGGTGGAAATAAATATACCTATTTAATTATGCAGACAATCTCAGCCGTAATAATTGATGATGAAGCAGGTAATATTGTTACGCTTTCGGAACTGATAAAACAATATTGCCCCAATGTGATCATTAAAGGAACTGCGCCGGACCCGCTAAAAGGTTACGACCTGATAGAGGAAACCGAACCCGATCTTGTATTCCTGGATATTGAAATGCCTTATGGCAATGCATTCGACCTGCTGGATAAACTGGAACCCATTTCTTTTGAAGTGATATTTATTACCGCATTTAATAATTATGCGGTAAAAGCATTTAAATATGCAGCACTGGATTATATTTTAAAACCGGTGAATATCCATGAACTGAAAGAAGCCGTGGAACGTGCAGCAAAGCGGCTGGAAGAAAAAGACACCAACCTGCGCATCAACTCGCTGCTTACCAATCTTAAAACAGGGGAGGGCACCACCAAACGCATTGCATTGCCCACTGCAGATGGTTATCATTTTGAGAACGTGGATAATATCATGTACGTACAGGCTGAAGGCAGCTATACATTTTTTTACATCAAAGACAGGCCCAAATTACTGGTATCAAAAAACCTGAAAGAGTTTGAAGAGATATTACCACCTGCACTGTTCTGCCGTATCCATCATGCAACAATAGTTAACATCAACTTTGTGAAGAAGTATTTTAAAGGCCGCGGCGGTTATGTACAGATGCAGGATGATACTAGCTTTGAAATATCATCCCGCCGTAAAACAGATTTCTTTGAACGCTTTAAATAGCATTGTTTTTTTTCATCACCTTGTCCCATAGTTCCGGTATCCGCTTTATCCATACCAGATCTTTTTGTGCAGCGCCCGCTTCTTTTGCAGGAGCGCCCCAGTAAGTTTTATTACCTTCCAGGCTGCTGCCAACACCGGTACGTGCCAGCAATACGGCATTGGCTCCAATGGTAAGCGTTTTATTAATGATGACCCCACCCCATGCCACCACACCGTCTTCTATGGTACTGCAGCCGCCCACCACCACATTGCCTGCAAACAAACAGTTCTTACCAAGAACGGTATCGTGTCCTATATGTATCAGGTTATCAAATTTGGTACCTGCACCGATCCTGGTATCATGACTCACACCGCGGTCGATAGTGCAATTAGCACCGATCTCCACATTATCTTCTATAACGACCCTGCCGCAGCTGGGCATTTTTTTATACCAAAACTCCCTGTCTTTTTTTGTATTGTAATAAAATGCATCGCTGCCGATAACAGTGCCGCTTTGAATGATCACGTTATCGCCAATAACACAATGATCCAGGATACTTACATTCGGATGAATGATACAGTTTTTCCCGATAGTTACATGATTGCCGATGAATGCGGAAGGATAAATAAAAGTGCCCGCCCCTATAACTGCTGAATCACTCTGCATTTTTGATGCAGGTTCAAAAGGCCGGAAATGATTTACAATTTTACAGAACGCTTCAAAAGGATTGTCCACTACCAGCAATGCCTTACCATCGGGAACAGCAGTTTGTTTATTGATGATGATAAAACTTGCAGCGCTGTTAATGCATTTATCATAGTACTTGGGATGATCAACAAACACAAGATCTCCATGTTCTACTTTATGTATCTCGTTAATGCCGGTTGCATCAGCAGTAGTATTGCCGGAGAGTTCGGCACCAATAAATTCAGCTATCCATTTTAAAGAAACCGGTGAAGGGAATTGCATACCTGTAATTTTTTTACAAAGGTAATGCGCTTTGGTTTTATCCTGCTTGCAGTAAAAAAACTACAAAATGCGGCTTTACGGGCATTTTTATAAAAAATTTTTTTACCACAAAAAAGCGCCCAAAAAGCCCATAAATGCAGGCTGTAAAAAATGGATCGAAGCAATGATAGTATGTAAAAAAATAAAACAGGATTTTATAATTATAAAAATGCGATCCGCTGAAACTATAGTAAAATCAATACTTTCAAAGGATTTGATTTTTTATGGCAGCATAATTATTTATAACAGTAAAAATAAACAACAACATTTTTGATCATTAAAATGCATCATTTAATGCTGTCTATTATCCACAGCAACATTAAAAATGTTAATAAAATTTTTTGGAAATAATTTTACGTTAGCAAAAATTCTTTTTAATATTGTGCAGGGAATTTGGTTCCCGGTACTTACTAACCCATCTATATAACAAAGCCTGGCTGTCAAATGTCGGGCTTTATTATTTTTATCAACTCCTCTTTTTACTTTTACTGCAATTAATTTTTATGCAGATGAACGCAACACTTAAAGATGATTTTATCATCAGCACCGATCCATCCATGATAGATATTAATGCAGTGCACGATTATTTATGCAATGAAAGTTATTGGGCAAAAGATATTTCATTGCAGCTGGTGCAACGTGCTATTGCAGGATCATTTTGTTTTGCAGTATTTAAAAAAGAAGATAATGATCAACTCTGCCAGGTTGGATTTGCACGAGTGATCACTGATAAAGCCACTTTTGGTTACCTGGCCGATGTTTTTATTTTACCGGCATATCGTGGCAGGGGTTTAAGTAAATGGCTGATGGAGGAAATAACAACACACCCGGACCTGGCCACATTAAAAGGCTGGATGCTTTCCACCAGGGATGCACATGGATTGTACGAACAATTTGGTTTTAACAGGGTGCAAAGTTCGGAGCGGCTGATGCGCAGGAATACAACCGCTACCAATGCTGCCGTGCAATAACCCGGCATTTCAAATTTGAAATTGTTATCTTGCAAAAAATAAAAATATCACATGCTTAAATCAATGACAGGCTTTGGAAGGGCAGAGCAAACAGTGAATGATAAAACCTTTTTGGTTGAAATAAAAGCGCTGAACGGAAAACAACTGGAACTGCAGTTGAAACTTCCGGCATTGCTGAAGTCGTACGAGTTTGAAATAAGGAACACATTACAGGAGCACCTGGTGCGAGGCACCATCGATTGCTATATCACCATCAAACAAAATGGTACGGCCAAACCGGTTACTATTAATACAGATCTTATAAAAGCCTATTACCGGCAGATTGAAGAACTGGCCGGCGAACTGAACATCGATACCAATTCTGTATTGAGCGCCCTGCTGCGCCTGCCCGAAGTGGTAACGCCTGCAACCGATATACTGGATGAAAATGATTTTACCGAATTCAATAAAGTACTGAAAGCTGCTTTGAACGATCTTAACCAGCATCGTATTGAAGAAGGTGCCGGACTGGAAAAAGACCTGGTACAAAGAATAGATAATATAAGAGAACAGGAAGAAGCTATTTTAATACTGGAACCCAACCGTAAAAAAAGAATTGTGGAAGAGATCAACCAGCTGCTGGAAAAAAATGTGGGCAAGGAAAATATTGATAATAACCGGATGGAGCAGGAACTGATCTACTATATGGAAAAGATAGATATTCATGAAGAGCAGATACGCCTGCGCCAACACTGCGAATATTTTAAATCTATTTTGCAGGAGCCGGAAGAAGGCAAAGGAAAAAAGCTGTCCTTTATTTTACAGGAAATAGGCAGGGAAATAAATACCACGGGCAGTAAAGCTTATGATGCCGATATACAAAAATGCGTAGTAAAAATGAAAGACGAACTGGAAAAGGCAAAGGAACAGGTTTTGAATGCACTATAATATTATACCGGCCGCATAGTATGCTATGGGTAATAAAATATATTTTTGAACTGAATTATGAAATGGACGTTTAGTTTTTTAACCGGCTGCACATTAATGATAGTATTGTCATTGACCTCCTGTACACAGCTGGCTGTTTTTGAAAAAGATACCAGCATACCCCAGTACCAGTGGAAAAGCAGCTTTGAAGTAAAAGGCAGCTTTGATGTTACCGACAGTGCGGCCGCTTACGACAGCTACCTGGTGTTACGGCACACCGATGCTTATAAATACAATAATATATGGCTCGACCTGGCCATACAGCCGCCCGGCGATACCATGCACCATCAAAAAATTGATATGCCGCTGGGCACCGATGCCAACGGTTGGCTGGGAACCGGTATGAATGATATATGGGAACTGCGGCAGCTGCATTTTAAAGGCGCACACTTTAAAAAACCGGGGCGTTATAACTTTATTATCACCCAGATAATGCGGGACGACCCGCTGCCCGGTATCATGAGCGCCGGTTTCCGCCTGGAAAAGCAATAAACTGCTAAAATTAAAAAACATCCGCTTCCCAGCGGCCCTCCTGCTCGTTTTAACAAAACAATTCTTTATTTTGCATATTATGAAGAAACTAACAGTCCTTACCACCCTGTTCATTATTATATTGGCCAATAACACCCGTGCACAACGTTACGAATACGTGCAGCAGGGGGAATTTGGTATTACTGCAGGTGCCGCCCACTATTTTGGTGATATCAATACCAGGGCTGCGCTCAACAGGCCTAAACCTGCACTGGGACTGTATTTCAGGAAACAATTCGGTAATTATATAGGGCTGCGCCTGGGTGCACATTATGCACAGCTCGGCTACAGTGATGTATATAGTAAGAATGATTATCAAAAAACCAGGAACCTGAGCTTCAATACCAATATCTGGGAAGTGGCGCTGCAGGGCGATTTCAATTTCTTTAAATTTATACCCGGCGACCCGGATTATTTATTTACGCCTTACGTAACATTGGGTGTAGGTGCATTTACTTACGATCCTTATGCTTACTTAAATGGTAAAAAAGAATTTTTGCGTCCACTGGGTACCGAAGGCCAGACGATCGGGTACAAAGGCCGTAAGCAATACAGCACCATGGCCATCTGTATTCCATTAGGCGTTGGTATCAAGTATAATATCAACGAGCGCATGAACCTTTCTTTTGAAGTATCGCAACGCTTTACCACCACCGATTACCTGGATGATGTGAGCACAACTTATATCGGCGCTTCCAGGTTTCCCACCCTGCCCAATGGCGATCCGTCCACAGCAGCATTATTACAGGACCGCTCTTACGAATTAGACCCTAATAATGTATTGGGTGTGGAAGGAAGGCAACGTGGTTTCAGTAAACAAAGAGACCAGTATATCTTTGCTGAAATTGGTATTTCTTTTAATATCAGCAGTTATAAATGCCCTAGTGCCAATTAATTACGCAACTAAATATATTTAAAGCAGGGCCCCGGAATTTTCCGGGGCTTTTCTTTTGCCGTTCAATAATATTGAGTATATTTACATCTCCTCCAAATAAATAATTGATGTTTTGAAACATCAGTTTATATTCCCAACCAGAGAATACAGATCAAGCACCAATCCTGCGAATAATACCGCAAATCCTTTTATTTCTGTGATGAAACCATAGTTTATCTCACCACTAACAAGTTAACTATGGCGTTCATTCGCAACTGCTTTTTTACAGCAGTAATGGTATTTTGTATTTCAGTAAATACAAGTGCCCAAACGATATACTATCCGGACCGCTCCTCTCAATTGCTTAAAGCAACTGCAGAAGATGCAGCTATGCTTTTACAAAAAGCCATACCGGGCAGCAAGTTCAATACAGCTGCATATACCAGCAACCCGTTAAGTGGCATCATATTAATATACGATACCAGCATTACCGATAACCAGGCCTGTAAAACACAGAGCGATGGCAGCAGCTATATTAAGTTTACTGCGGCCGGCGATAATGGTCTGCACTACGGTATTTATCAATATCTCTACCAGCGTGGTTTCCGTTTTTACCAGCCCGGCAGCATCTGGGAAGTTACTCCTGTGCTTGCCTCGGCCTATAAAAAAATGGATACTGTGTATACCTGCAGTTATAAATACAAAACATGGTTCATCAGTGGCGGGCACAACCGCTGGATAATGGATAATAACTCCGCTTACGGATGGGATACTTATTTTGGCGACAATGGCCATAACTGGGCATTGTACCAGCGCCGCAATGGTATGCTGGGCAGCTCTATCTTTAAAGGTCACCGCGATGATGTAATGACCGGCACCTATCTTACCACCTTGCAGAACAATCCCTGCTATGTAGCCAATTACAATGGTTCAAGAGTAGCAGGCAGCCAGTCGGTACCAGATATTTTTAATAACAGCGCCAAAGAATTATGGGCCAACACGCTGGAACAGAAATACACACAATATCAAACCACCATCTTTGGTAACACCAACCTGTACACGAATATTTACAGGAACTACCGTTATAACAATGATTATATAGGTATTGAAGTACCGGATGGCGCTAAATGGGGTAACTCAAAAGATAATGATGTGTGCAGCGCAGTAGATTATCCATCTGAAAGTGATCAGCATTTTTCGCTGGCGAATGCTACCGTACAAAAGATAGCTGCAAAATACCCGGGCAAACGTTTTCAATTATATGCCTATTCCGGCCATGCCGATGTGCCTTCTGCATCCATTGCCATCAACAACAATATAGATATACAGCTGATACCAACCGTATATCAAATGGAAAGCAGCACCAATGGTTTAAGGAACCGCTGGTACAACCGTTCTAAAAATGTTTCGGAATACCAGTACCTCAATCTTTCGGGCTGGAGTGGTGAAACACCTTCTTTTAAATGGGATGACCTGAAGACCACTTTGCAGATAGCAAAAGATAAAAAAACACAGGGTGTGATGTGGGAAGCATCGCCTGCAAAATTCGGTAGCCTGCCCTTTTTACTGGCCAGCAACAGTTACTTAAAAGATAATATTGAAGTAGACAGTACCCTGCATGAGTTCTGCAATAATATGTTTGGCGCCGCTGCCAATACCATCTATCAATTGTTTCAATTATGGGGTGGAGAAGAAACCGGTGCAGATAAATATACTATGCAGATATACCTGCAGCTGCTGCACACTGCTGCACAGCAAACTGCCAATGCACCTGATGTGGTAAAAGAAAGATTGCGGGAGCTTAAGGCATACCTGCACTACATGGTATTGTATTTTGATATGGCTAATGACGATCAAAACAAAACGATCACAAAAGCTGATAAAGACGCCGCCATTTGTATGTACCTGGCCAAGACCAACAAAATGCAGCTGGTGAACAGTTATTATATTATTGCCAACCTGGTGGGCAAATACGCCACCACCAGTGATTTTTATGTAAAATACAACGTGGTTAACGGTACCGCTTATGCGAACGGTAACCTGCCTTTGATCACCGCTGCAGAAATTGACCAGTACTTTTTGCAGGATGTAAGCCTGTATGCCAACCAGTTCGACCAGTTTAAACAACTGGAAGCAACTGCTGTAAAAAGCCAGTTTACAAAAGCTGCAGTGGCGCCATTGGCAACCATCAATACCAAACTGCTGTACACCAATGGTATCAATTACTATAATAAAACATCGTACAATATCATTGCATCAGCTGCGGGCAGCTTCAGCATAAAATATACACCTACTTTCGAAATGCAGGGCAAGGGCTATATCAATTTTGAAGTGGAAGTAGCGGGCACCAGCCTGCAGGTGGTAAAAGATTTTACCATAGATAATAACAGCAAGGCCGGTACATTAAAAGTAGACCTGCCAAAAGCCGGTAATTATGTTTTGACCATCGTTTCAAAATACAAATCATCGGTAGAGCTGGCTATCACCACCAACGGTAATTATTTTTATAAGAATGGTGCTTTCCTCGGCAACAAGACCGAAAGCTACCGTTCGGATCTTAACAGCCTGCCCGGTTATTTTTACATTCCGGAAGCCGTGAGCAAAGTATATTGTAATGTCAACAGTTTTTCTGGTGGTAAATACGCCAGTGCAGAAACCATCAGCAAAAGCTTTGACCTGAAAGATAATAACGGCAAATCAGTTCAGCTGCGTTTTGTAACCCCCAAAGATTCTTCCTTAATGGTACTGGAAATTCCCGAAGGCGCCGGCGGCACTTTCTGGCAGGCTGCTAACATGGCCCAGTACACGCTGCAGTTCATTACCATCAGCAACCAATTGTGGTACGCACAGCGGGTGCTTACCAGTAAGCCATCGCAGCATGTGGAAGAAAGTACTGCGCCCAAAGGCACAGCGGCTGTTTTTCCTAATCCTTCCACCGGTATTTTTAACTGTGCCAAGAACGGCAGCCCGGTAAAAGCCAGCCAGGTAGTGGTTTACAATACGCAGGGCAACGTGGTGGGCAGCTTTACCGATGCCACCCAGTTCAACATCAGCAAACTGGCTGCCGGCATGTACCTGTACCGCATGGTGGTGGATAAGGAAGTATTTGATGGTAAGATCGTTAAGCTTTAATGGGCCAAAAACCGGCCCGGGCAGGCCATAAGATTTCCCCCAAAACGCTTATTGCAACTAAATTTTATTACTTTTGCAGCCCAAAGTCAGGCCCCGTGCCTGACTAATAGTTTTAAGCGTTTTATGAGCCTGAAGGATAAAATAAACAAACAGCTGCTGCCAAAACACATTGCCATTATCATGGATGGAAATGGCCGTTGGGCAAAAGAAAAAGGCGAAGACCGCCTGTTTGGCCATTGGAACGGGGTGGAAAGTGTGCGGGATGTGGTGGAAGGCGCTGCCGAACTGGGTGTTCAATACCTTACGCTGTATGCCTTTAGCACCGAAAACTGGGACCGCCCTGCTTACGAAGTAAGCGGCCTGATGGAATTGCTGGTGGATACCATCCGCAAGGAAGTGCCCACGCTTAATAAGAACAATATCCGACTGCACGTGATCGGCGATATTGATATGTTACCCCCGCAAGCCCGGAAGGAACTGGATGAAGCCATCCGCGAAACCGGCGCCAATACAGGCCTCAACCTTATTATGGCCTTAAGCTACAGCAGCAGGTGGGAAATAAACAGGGCTATTAAAAAAATAGCCGAAGATGTAAAGGACAACAAGCTGCAACCGCAGGACATTTCTACCGAAACCATACAAAAATACCTTTGTACAGCCAACTTTCCCGACCCGGAACTGATGATAAGGACCAGTGGTGAATTCCGGATCAGCAATTTTTTACTGTACCAGCTGGCGTATGCCGAATTGTATTTTACCAACACCCTCTGGCCCGATTTCAGAAAAGAGAATTTATACGAGGCGATACTGGATTACCAGGGCAGGGAGCGGCGTTTTGGAAAAACCGGGGAACAGATCAAGAACGAAACCGCTGCAAATAAGTAATATTTATCATACCGGCGCCCGGTACTGTTATTTTGCCGGTTTTTGCAGTCAGGTTTAACAAATAGTTTTAATTAATGGGCTTAATTTGCCGCCCATAAAATACCAATTGATGCACCTGATCTACAAAAGGATTTTTTTTATTGTTACCATTCTATTCAGCAGCCAGTTTGTGATTGGGCAGGTTGAAACCCCGGTGTCTGTTGATCCCGAACTGCAGAGAATATTTGAATCAAAAACTCCGAAAGAATATACTATTGCAGGTATCACAGTGAGTGGTACCAAGGCCTTCGACGAAAACCTCATTATTTCTATATCTGGCCTGGCCGTTGGCGACAAGGTGATGATACCCGGTACCGACGTGTTTTCCAAAGCCATTTTAAAACTGTGGAAACAGAGCCTTATCTCCAATATCGTGATCTCCTTCACCAAGCTGGAAGACAGGAACCTGTTTGTGCATTTTGAAATTACAGAAAGGCCCAGGCTGGCAAAATTTGAATTCATAGGTGTTAAGAAAGGAGAGAAAGACGACCTGCAAAGCAAGGTGGCATTGGCAAAAGAAAGGGTGGTTACAGAAAATATGAAGCTGAGCGCTGTGGAGGCCATCAAAAAATTCTATTCAGAAAAAGGATACCGCAACGTGGATGTGCAATTGAAGGAAGAAATGCTGCCCAACGTGAACAACTCGGTATCGCTTACATTTACCGTTATTAAAGGCAATAAAGTAAAAGTAAACTCTGTAAACTTCAGCGGCAACGAAACAGTTACCGAGCAAAAGCTTAAAAAGCAAATGAAGGGTACCAAGGAAATGCCACGCCTTACACTGTATCCCATCACGGTAAAAAATCCTTACAGCGACAGTTCTCAAAAGTTAACTTTCAAAGAATATTTAAAGCAATACGGCTACCTTTCTTTATCCAAAACAAAAGAACTGCTGGACCCTTATGCACGTATCAAATTAAGCTCGGGTAAATTCAGCGATAAAAAATATATAGAAGATAAGGAAAGGGTGCTGGACTTTTATAACTCACAAGGTTACAGGGATGTGGTGATAGAAGGCGATACCTCTATCTACGATGTAAAAGGCAACCTGAACCTTTTTGTAAAAGTGAATGAAGGCAGCAAATATTATTTTGGCGACATAGTGTGGAAGGGTAATACCAAGTATTCGGATTCTTTACTGAACCTGGTATTGGGTATTAAAAAAGGCGATGTATATAATATGGAACTGCTGAACAAACGCCTGGGTAAACAGGTATCTGCAGAAGGCGGTGATATACAGAGCTACTATATGGATGATGGTTACCTGTTCTTCCGGATAGACCCTGTAGAAACAAAAGTATACAACGATACCATTGATTTTGAGATACGCATGACCGAAGGTCCGCAGGCCACTTACGGCAATATCACTATTTCCGGTAACGATAAAACAAAGGACTATGTTATCCGTCGTGAATTAAGGACCATACCGGGCGAAAAATTCAGCCGTTCAGATATCATCCGTACACAAAGGGAATTGGGTCAATTGGGCTTTATCAATGCAGAAAAGATCAACCCGGTAGTGGTACCGAATGCTGATAACGGAACGGTGGACATTAACTGGGAGATAGAGGAAAAATCGGCCGACCAGCTGGAACTTTCGGCGGGCTTTGGTGGCGGTATCGGCTTAACGGGTACATTGGGTATTACGTTCAATAACTTCTCGATAAAAAATATCACCAAAAAATCTACCTGGGATCCATTGCCTTCTGGTGACGGTCAAAAGCTGAGCGCCAGGGTGCAATCCAATGGTAAGGCTTTCCGCTCTTATAACTTCTCGTTTACTGAGCCATGGCTGGGCGGAAAAAAACGTAATTCATTTACTATCGGTTACTCCAACACGAAATATGCCAATGCATACGATTCGTATACAGGAACCTACTGTAAATCGTGCGGTGATACTTCGTATGTAAAAACAAGCAGCTTCAGCATATCGCTGGGTAAGCAGTTAAAATGGCCGGATGATTATTTTAACCTGATCTATGCATTGAATGTGCAGCAGTATAAGTTGAAGAACTATCCCAACATATTTGCGGGCTTAAGTAATGGTACATCCACCAACATCAGTTTAAAGATCGCATTGGTGCGTAACTCAGCGGGCCCTAACCCGATATTCCCTACCAGCGGATCTAACTTTATGCTGAGCGGACAGTTCACGCTGCCTTATTATGCATTGGGTATTACTTCGGGTGCGGAAAACCAGTATAAATTACCGGAGTTCCATAAATGGCGTTTCAATGGCGAATGGTATGTGCCTATCGGCAGGGCCAGGGGCGCTGAGCATAACAAACAATTTATCTTAAAGGCTGCTGCCAAATACGGCTTTATCGGCCGCTATACCAGCAAGCTGAATATTTCACCGTTCGAGCGCTTCCAGTTGGGAGATGCGGGCCTGAGCAACAACTTTGCATTGCTGGGGTACGATATTATTGCACACCGTGGTTACCCGGTTTATTCATCATCCGATCCAAAAGTGAATCCTGATGGTGGTACACCGAGCCAGTACTTTACCATTTTTAATAAATACACCGTGGAATTGCGTTATCCATTCAGTACCAGTGCAAGCAGTACTATTTATGGATTGGCATTCTTTGAAGCGGCCAATGGCTGGTACGACTTTAAGAGCTATAATCCGTTCAAACTGCGCCGTTCGGCAGGTTTAGGTATGCGTTTCTTCCTGCCTATGTTTGGCTTGTTAGGATTTGACTACGGTATCGGCTTTGACAGGTATACCCCTTCGGGTGGCTTAAAAGGTGCAGCTAAATTCACCTTTATGCTGGGCCAGGAACCGGAATAAGATTTTTGATTTGCGATATGCGATTTTGGATTTAAAAAACATATTTTTAAAGCCGTATTAAAAAATTGAAAATTATGAAGAAGATATTTTTCCTTGCAGCCTGCACTTTGTTACTGGCTACCGCTTCGCAGGCGCAACGCTATGCTGTTATCGATTCCAAATACATACTGGAAAAAATGACGGATTATAAAGATGCACAGAAAAAACTGGACCAGTACAGCGAACAATGGCAGCAGGAAATAGACCAGAAGCAGGCCATGGTGGATAAAATGATAAAAGACTATGATGCAGAACAGGTTATGCTGAGCGACGAATTGAAGAAGAAAAGAGAGGACGAATTATTCAATAAACAAAAAGAACTGCGGGACCTGCAAAAGAAACGCTTTGGTTTTGAGGGAGATTTGTTCAAAAAAAGGCAGGAACTGATAAAACCCATACAGGACAAGGTATACAACGCCATACAAAAAATGGCGGTAGACAGACAATATGATTTTATATTGGATAAAAGTGAAGGAATTACCGTTATCTTTGCCGACCCCAAACTGGACAAAAGCGACGAGGTACTGAGGAATCTGGGTGTTAAATAAACTGTTAATTACTGGCTGCCACGCAGCTAAAACCATAAAAAAACAAACTATAAAAAGTAAACTTTAAACAAAAAATGAAAAAATTAATCGTAGCTGGTGTAATGGCATTATCGTTTTTAGGTGCATCAGCCCAAACAAAAATTGGTTACGTGAACACGGATGAAGTAATTGCTGCTATGCCCGAAACCGAAAAAGCCAATAAAGAATTGCAGGAATACCAGGAATCACTGGTTAAACAGGGTGAAGAACTGGAAAAAGAAGCCAACGATAAAAGTGCACAGTTCATTAAAGATTCTGCTACCATGTCTGCAAGCATGAAAGAAATAAAAAGAGACGGAGATCATTAAATTAATACAGAGGGTTCAGAACTACAACCAGGAAGCGCAGGATAAAGCTAAACAGGCTGCACAAACAAAATTTGCACCTATTCAGCAAAAAGCAATGGAAGCCATTAAATCGGTAGCTAAAAAAAGCGGTTATGCTTATATACTGGATATCAATTCAGTGTTAGTAGGCCCTCCAGGCGATGATATTTTACCATTGGTTAAAAAAGAAATGGGTATTGTTGAAAAACCAGCTGCAACATCACCTGCTACAAAAACTCCTGCAAAAACAGGCGGTAACTAATACTTACAGTAACACTATATTTCAAAAGCCATTTCAATAAAACGAAATGGCTTTTGTGATTTTATAAACAACCGGTATGCTGAAAAAACTATTCCTTATTATTTTATTGCTGGTAAGTTTTGAAGCGATGACCGCTCAGAACAAGATCGGTGTTATTGATATAGATAGTTTGATAAGCCTAATGCCCGAAACAGCACAGGCAAATCTTATTTTGATAAAATTCCAGGATTCATTAACGGGAGAGTTGGGTAAGCTGGAACATTTACAGGATAGCATAACTAAAAGCTGGATCAATTGCCACTTTTGTTATGTTCCAGACAGCGCTAAACCTTTACGTAGGGAGACCATGATCAGGATAATACAGCAGATACAAAACTTCAACCAATTTGCGCAGGACCTTACAAAGCAAAAAGCGGAAGACATGTTCAAGCCTATAAAAGAAAAAGCTATGGATGCGATCCGTAAAGCAGCGCAGGAAAATAATTACAATTATATACTGGATATTAACTCGGTAAAATTTGCCCTGCCTGCTGATAATGTACTGCCATTGGTGATGAAAGTACTGGGCATACCACTCAATACCAACACAGTTGCTCCGGGGGAGAAAGGCTGATTTTCCTTCTACTATTCAAATGCTTATTTTTGATACATGATTAAAGGCCCCATTGGTGTATTCGACAGCGGTTACGGCGGTTTAACTGTTTTAAAAGAAATAGTAGCGCAGTTGCCGCAATACGATTACCTGTACCTGGGCGATAATGCCCGTGCGCCTTATGGCCCCCGCAGTTTTGATACCGTGTACCAGTACACTTTGCAATGCGTGGAATGGTTCTTCAGCCAGGGCTGTTCGCTGGTGGTGCTGGCCTGCAATACCGCCTCGGCCAAAGCATTGCGTACTATTCAGCAAAACGATCTTGAAAAAATAGCGCCGGGCAAGAGAGTCCTGGGCGTGATAAGGCCCACCACGGAAGTGATCGGCAGTTTATCGAAAAATAAAACGGTAGGCATTTTAGGCACCCATGGTACGGTGCAGTCCGGCTCTTACCCCATCGAGATCGCTAAATTCTATCCCGAAGTAAAAGTATACCAGGAAGCATGCCCTATGTGGGTGCCCCTTATAGAGAATAACGAACACCAGGGCCCCGGGGCGGATTATTTTGTACGAAAGCATATCGACCATTTGCTCGCCCAATCGGAGGGCATTGACACCATTTTGCTGGCCTGCACCCATTATCCTTTGCTGGCTGATAAGATAAAGCAGTTCATTCCTGCTGATATACAATTACTGTCGCAGGGAAAGATAGTGGCCGAAAGCCTGCAGGATTACCTGGACCGACACCCGGAAATTGCCGGAAAATGCAGTACCGGCGGGCAGATCACGTTTTTTACCACCGACTCTACTGAAGATTTTGATAACCATGCCACTACATTCTACGGAAAGCCCGTAAAGTCAAGCCATTTACAGCATTGAGCGCAAAAAATCTGCGATCAGCTAGCTAAAATCTAAAATTTTACTGTACCTTCGCCGTCCTTTCACAAGCAATGGGGATGGTGCCCTGCTGTATAGTGTAAAAATTATTTTTTAAAGGAAAAATTTTAAAACAATGCCAGGTAAAAAAAGAACCTACCAGCCTCATAAACGCCGCAGAAAATCAGTACACGGTTTCCGTAAACGTATGGAAACTGCTAACGGACGTAAAGTATTAGCAAGCCGCAGAAAGAAAGGACGTCATAAACTGACTGTTTCCAGCGAACGTGGTGATAAAAAATAAGATAACGGCCGTTTCTTAAATGAAACCCGGTAAAATAAATTAGTCCCCCGATTTATCGGGGGACTTTTTAATTTTGATACATTGGCAGTACAGCAACGATATACTTTACAAAAGGGAGATAAGCTGAAAAGCAAAAAACTCATTGAGCAGTTGTTCAAAGAAGGAAAGTCTTTTTCGTTATTTCCCTTCAGAGTGTTGTACCTGGAAGCTCCAGCTTCCAACCCTTTTCCGGAAGCTGGAGCTTCCGGGTACCTGCAAACCGCCTTCAGCGTAAGCAAAAAATATTTTAAAAAGGCAGTGGACAGGAACCGTGTTAAAAGATTGATGAGGGAAGCATGGCGCCTGCAAAAAAATGAACTGTCGGAAAAATTGCAGTCAACAAATAAAGGGCTGAATGTGTTTATAATTTACACCGGTAATGAACTGCCGCAATACGAACTGGTTTTTGAAAAAACAAACGCAGTGATCAGGCGGCTGATAAAGATCCAACATGAAATTACTATTGCAAATACTTAGTTTCCCTTTTATACTGCTGATAAAGCTGTATCAATGGATCATTTCGCCCTGGCTGGGCAGCAAATGCCGTTATACACCCACCTGTTCGCATTACGGCATTGAAGCATTTAAAAAATACGGACCCATCAAAGGTTTCTGGCTTACTGCAAAACGCATTGCACGCTGCCATCCCTGGGGCGGTCATGGTTACGATCCGGTACCCTGAATTTGCTCCTCCTGTTTCTTTTTCCTTCTTCTTACAAAGAACCATATAATGCCTGCAAGGCCGGCCAGCCCTGCAACGGAATATAAAATGATATTGGTATAATGCCCCCGCTTTGCAGCTTTGGCATCTGCAACCAGTTGCTTGTTGCTAATGCTGTCGGTATTGCCTTCGCTTACAATTTTGTTGGCGTTGGATAATTCCTGCTTTGAAAAATACAACGAATCATTTTTTATTGCGTGTAAGATGATCACATAATCAGGCGAGTAATAATTGGAGAATAAAACGGTGTCTGTTGACTTTTTTGTACTGCTGTTGACCGCCCAGAACCAATAACTGAAAGGAGCGCCATGGCTGGACATCATATCCAAAGAAGTATCGGCAGTAATGGCTTCTGCATTATCCATGTTCTTACCGCTCCAGTAAAAAGTATAACCGGTCATGTCTTTTATGCCCTGGAAACTTATTTTACTGCTGTGCATTTCGGCTTTACCGGGCGTATCTGCAAACGCATAAATATTGCAAAGTAAGATGGAGCATACTGCAAGGCTTCTTTTGATCATCAGCATAGTTTACTACAAGATATTATAAAACTAAAAAAGCTGCAACAGTTAGTTGCAGCTTTTAATATCAGTATGTGTTTAAACTTATGCAGCAGCAAAACGTTCAGCTACTTTATTCCAGTTTACCACGCTCCAGAAGGCAGCTAAATAATCTGCACGGCGGTTCTGGTATTTCAGGTAATACGCATGTTCCCATACGTCGCAACCCAGTACAGGCGTACCTTTTACATCTGCAATTTCCATTAAAGGATTATCCTGGTTGGGAGTGGAAGATACTTCCAGTTTGCCGTCCTTAACGATCAGCCATGCCCAGCCACTTCCAAACCTTGTCATACCAGCTGCGGCAAATTTTTCTTTAAATGCATCAAAGCTGCCGAAAGCTGCGTTGATGGCATCGGCCAGTTTGCCCGAAGGAGCGCCACCCGAATTAGGTGCAAGGCTTTCCCAGAAAAAGCTGTGGTTCCAGTGCCCGCCACCGTTATTGCGAACAGCAGGAGAAATAGCGCCGGCATTCTTTACCAGTTCGGCCAGGCTTTTATTTTCGTTTTCGGTTCCGGCAATCGCTTTATTCAAATTATCTACATAGGCCTGGTGGTGCTTGCCGTGGTGTATCTGCATGGTGGTGGTGTCGATATGTGGCTCTAATGCTTCGTGTGCGTAAGGCAGAGCCGGTAGTGTAAATGCCATAGTCTTAAAATTTTTTATGATACTGTTATGAAATATAAGGTTACAAATTTACGTTATTGGTTTCCTATTCGGTTATAAAATGAAAAAAATTATAATACTGGTGGTTGCGTTTTTGGGAATTTATGAGGGCTTTACACAGCTCCCTGCTGCCGCTATTGTAACCGATAGTGTGGTAAAAACCGTGAAAAAAATGGCGCCGGATTCTTTGGCAGTTAAGGAAACCGCAAAGGTGAAACTGTTCCCCAATCCTGCTAAGAACAAGGCGGAGCTGGAGGTTACAGGTTTTGAACCCGGTATCATCAAACTGCAGATCATCGATATCAGCGGTAATAAACTGCGGGATGACGAACGCCTGCTGGTAAGTGGTAATGAAAATATAACACTGATGTTCTCGTTGCAGGCGGGTATTTATTTTATCGTGATCAGGCAAAAAGATAAGCTGGTAAAGAAAAAACTGGTGATACAGTGATCACCTTCTTGCTTTGAAAAAATCTTTCATCAGTGTAGCGCATTCTTCTTTTAAAATACCTCCTTCCAATACAGTTTTAGGATGAAAAGGATTGTTGTTGCCGGTGCTTCTGCGGTAACTGTTCTTATCATCATCGGCACCATATACTATGCGGCCGATCTTACTCCAGTACAAAGCACCGCTGCACATCAGGCAGGGCTCTACGGTAACGTACAAAGTAGCTTCGGGTAAATATTTGCTGCCTAAAAAATTATAAGCTGTAGTAAGGGCCAGTATCTCTGCATGAGCAGTACTGTCGTTTAACAGCTCCACCTGGTTGTGGGCACGGGCAATGATCTTATTGCTCATTACCACAATGGCGCCTACGGGCACTTCGCCTGCATCAAAAGCTTTCTGCGCTTCCTTTAAAGCCTGCTGCATGTATTGTTCATCATTCATACCAACCTATTTATTACCTTGCTGCAAATTTAGTTGTAATGGCAAACATACATCAACTTTCGGCCATGCGCCGGTATTTTGAAAGCGGTGCAACAAAGCCCTACGATTTTCGCCGGCAACAATTATTGAAATTAAGGACTGCGTTGCAGCAATACGAAAGCGCTTTTTACGAAGCCTTGTATACCGATCTTAAAAAAAGTCCCGAAGAATGCTGGGTAACAGAAACCGGTTTTTTATTAAGCGAGATCAATGCCACGCTGAAGCATTTTAAAAAATGGATGCACCGGGAAGAAGTATCCACCAACCTGCTGAATGTACCTTCCAAAAGTTTTGTGATGAAAGAACCATTGGGTGTGGTGCTGATCATTGGTCCGTGGAATTACCCCTTGCAATTACTGTTCACACCACTGGTGGGCGCCATTGCAGCCGGCAACTGCTGTGTATTAAAAGCATCCGAATTTGCGCCGGCAACAGCAGCAGTGATGCAGCGACTGGTCAAAGAAACTTTTCCCGAAGAATATATTTTGTTTACCGAAGGCGATGGCGCGGCTGTGATACCGGCCATGATGAACAATTTTGATTTTGACCATGTGTTTTATACCGGCAGCATCGCTGTAGGAAAAATAATTTATAAAATGGCGGCCGAAAAACTGGTACCCGTTACGCTGGAGCTGGGCGGCAAAAGCCCCTGCGTGGTGGAAAGCGATGCAAATATAACTGTAACGGCTAAGCGCATTGCTATGACCAAGTACAGCAATGCCGGGCAAATGTGTGTAGCGCCGGATTATGTGCTGGTGCATGAAAGTAAAAAAGAAGAGCTGATCGCTGCGTTAAAAAACACCATTACAAAATTCTTTGGCACTAAAGCAGAAGAGAGCTACAACTACAGCAAGATCATTAATGAAAGGCAATTTGACCGGCTGGTGAATTATTTACCGCAAGGGAATATGTTGCATGGTGGAAGAACAGACCGGCAGAAATTATTTATTGAGCCGACCATTATCGATAATGTTGATCTTGCTGCACCGGTAATGAACGATGAGATATTCGGGCCGATACTGCCGGTGATTGCATTTAATACCAAAGAAGAAGCGTTAAAGATAATTGCGCAGCATAAAAACCCACTGGCTTTTTATGTTTTTACTTCCAGCAATGCAAAAGAAAAAGACTGGCTGAACAGTGTAGCTTTTGGTGGCGGCTGCGTGAACAATGCCAGCTGGCATTTGACCAATCATCATTTGCCCTTTGGCGGCAGGGGTTTTAGTGGTACCGGTAATTACCATGGTAAAAATTCCTTTGATACATTCAGCCACAAAAAAGCAGTGATGAAAACGCCTACCTGGTTCGACCCGGCAATAAAATACCCGCCATTTAAAGGGAAGTTGAAATTGTTTAAGTGGGTGATCAGGTAATGAATAATTAAAAATGGATAATTGATAATGGGGAAAATTGTTGCAGCATTAATTTTATTGTGCGGTTTTTTTGCTTGTAAGCAGGCAAGTAAAAAAACTGTTGCAGATACACCCATAGCAAAGAACGATACATTTGATTTTTTTTATGATGAATATAATATTCCGATCGTTGCAGGATTTGCGGTAGACTCACTGAAAAAATATGATAAAGCAACTGATTATACCGAAAGACTTATATATCCTTATTTAACCGAAAAGGCTTATAAGAAAGTAAATGGGATATTGAAAAATGAGATAGAAAGAAAAGCAGCGCTTTGTTATGTTGACTCAACAGATACCCAGCCTGTTGACACAAGTGAAGAAGTGTTGGGTGTGGAAATAGATAATATCTTGTTGCAAATGTACGCTAAGGGAAAATTGGTGAGTTATGGGTTCTTAAGCGAATCCAGTGAACCTCACCAAATGCGACCCTTCCGGAAATATTTTTCTGTAAACTATGATACGGCTAAAAAGAAGTTTATTCTTTTTGATGATTACTTTAAAATATCAGGACATGATGATTCCGCATTGGTAAGATCGATAATTTACAGCGAGGTAGGCAACCCGGATTTTAATTTTATTAGCTTAGGCAATGAGATCAATTTTTCATTCGATAAAGACCATATTTATTTCTATTTTGACATGTTTGGCGATCTCGGCAACCCAATAGGAGAAGTAAAAAGAGTGAAAAGAAAATATCTGGATAACTTTATTAATAATGACTATAAATAAAAAACCAAAACGATTTTTAATTGTTCTTGCAATATTGATCACTACCTTCTTTACTTATGTAGAAGTTGTAAACCGAAATTCAAAAAATATGAACTACCGACAGAAATTTTTAAAAGCTGTGTACCCGGCCTGGATGTGGTGGACGAAACTTACGGGCAAAAATACCGAAGCCCTTGCTGGTACTAAAGAGCCACCTGTTTCTTTCTATACGCAAAAAGATGTGCTTATCAATGGCGATACGATCGATTTTGGCAGTTTGAAAGGGAAAAAAGTGTTGCTGGTAAATACTGCCAGCGAGTGTGGCTATACCCGCCAATACGACGATCTGCAGCAACTTTCCCAAACCTATAAAGATCAACTGGTGATACTGGGTTTTCCGGCCAATGATTTTAAAGAACAGGAAAAAGGCAGTAATGCTGAGATCGCGGAATTCTGCCGGCTGAACTTTGGCGTAACTTTTCCTTTGATGCAAAAAAGCGTGGTGATAAAATCCCCGGCACAGAATACAACCTTTCAATGGTTAACGCAGTCATCTAAAAATGGATGGAATGATAAAGCGCCTACCTGGAACTTTTCCAAATACCTGGTCAATGAGAAAGGTGTACTGACGCATTATTTCGATCCTTCCGTTTCTCCTTTGAGCGACGCAGTAAAAGCTGCTGTTGAAGACAGCAGCGCCATTAAATAAAACGAAAGCTATGTTCACCACCTCCGATATTGAAAAATATTTTAACGGCGAAAAGCAGGAAAGCCTCTTGTTCCTTTTCATAGGTATTGCAGGTATTGTTACAGCGTTGATCTTTTTCTTTGCCTGCAAAACCAGTTTTTACAAAGGCGCTGCTGTGCCTTTACTATTGATCGGTGTAATGCTGGGTGTTATTGGTTATACTGTTTATAAAAGAAGCGATGGCGACAGGGTAAGAAATGTTTATGCCTATGGCATGAACCCCGGCGAATTGAAAAATAAAGAATTGCCCCGTATGCAAAAAGTAATGCAGCATTTTACAGTATACCGCTATATTGAAATAGCATTGCTGCTTGCCGGTATATTTTTGTACTGGTATTTTAAAGATGTTGCAGACAAAGTATTCTGGAAAGGATTAGGGTCAACGCTTGCCATAATGGCCCTGCTGGCATTAACTGCTGATTATTTTGCAGCACAACGCGGCAAGGTTTATGTAAATGGACTGGAATCTTTTGTACAACAAAATCACTGATGAACTACAACGATATCATAGGTACTATTGGTGTTGGCCTGATACTGCTGGCCTATTTTTGCAATACTTTTGGATGGATCAACAATAAGAGCAAACAATTTTTCCTGCTGAATATTATCGGTGCAGGTCTTGCCTGTTATGCCTCGCTGCTGATCAACTATTGGCCTTTTGTAATTTTAGAAGGCACCTGGTTCCTGGTGTCTGTTATCGGCCTGCTGCAAAAGGCAAAATAAAAAGGGTCGGCAAGGGTCGGGACGCTTTCAGCGGCCTGAACCTTCTCTCCGCAGGTCGCTTCTTATTTAATACAACCGCTCAATAATTTGTGCCGATACATTTTCCAACAACCTTCTTTTTATATCTGTCAATTCAAGATCCACAAGATTGAGAAAAATCTCTTTATTACATAAACTGCCATTTCTTATCCCTACATAGTCTGGATAGGATGAATAAGACCAATCAGCAAGTTCTTTCACCAGGCTGGCGGCCACAGGATTATTATGTATATAAAAAAAGCAATTCTCTAAATAGCTCTGCTTTTTTCCTCTGACTGTCTCCGATAATATTTTCGCTTTTGTTTTTTGTTGAAATAAGGAGCCGGTGGTTTTTTGTTGCTTGTTTATCGCTTGCGAATAGCTGCTTAGTAATATGCCTGTACGATATGCAAATTCCTGCATTGGTTTACCGCCAAATGATATTCGTTCTTTGATGCTTCTTTCATTTGCTTTTATGAGCAAATGAAAATGATTGGGCATTAAACAATAGCAAATTATATCTGCGCAGGGTAGTAATTGATCCCGTATCTTTTTTATGAAAAAGAGATAATTGTTTTGATTAAAGAAAATAGGTTTTTGCTGATTGCCCCGGTTATAAACATGATAAAATTCGTCTTGTATCAGGTACATGATTATTGTTTTAAGTGTTTAATATTGTTCAGGTCATCTTGATCAGCATGCAAGTTGTTCAGGTCGCATAAAGCGCCCCGACCAAAAGAAAATTGTTCAGGTCGCTGGTAGCGCCCCGACCAATGGGAAAATCGTTCAGGCCGCTTGAAGCGTCCCGACCGATAGTGATATTTCAGGAGAAGGTTTAAAATTGCCCAGGTTTTTAGGGCGTTTCGATCAGCAGGTAAATTGTTCAGGTCGCTTGGAGCGCCCCGACCGGAGGGAAAATTGTTCAGGCCGCTGAAAGCGTCCCGGCCAATTTTACACCGGGCACTTTTCGTGGTAATTGATCAACTCAATAGGCGTTTTTTCAAATTCAAAGCCCTGGTATTTTACAGCGATCTCGTCCAGTACGGCATCGATCTCTTCCACTGTATCGAGTGTTACCAGTTTAAGGCGGTAATCTTTTATACCAGGCATGCCTTTTAAGTAATTGGTATAATGCCGGCGCATTTCAAAGATGCCTACTTTAGGGCCTTTCCATTCGTAGGATTTATGCAGGTGTTTTTTACATACCGCCACACGGTCTTCAATGGTGGGTGGCGGTAAATGTTCGCCGGTCTTTACAAAATGTTTTATTTCATCGAATATCCAGGGATAGCCAATTGCAGCACGGCCGATCATGATACCATCCACACCGTATTTGTTTTTATACTGCAATGCTTTTTCTGGACTGTCAATATCTCCATTACCAAAAATGGGAATCTTGATACGGGGATTCTCTTTCACTTTAGCGATCAACGTCCAGTCGGCCTCACCTTTATACATTTGCGAGCGGGTGCGGCCGTGAATGGCCAGGGCTTTGATGCCTACATCCTGCAGGCGCTCTGCCACTTCCTCAATATTTTTGGTATTGTCATCCCAGCCAAGCCTTGTTTTAACGGTTACCGGTAAAGTAGTTGACTTTACAACGGCATCGGTTAGACGCACCATCAGGTCAATATCTTTTAATACGCCTGCACCTGCACCTTTCAACGCCACTTTTTTTACCGGGCAACCAAAATTAATATCCAACAGATCGGGATTGGTAACATCCACAATTTTTGCCGCCAGCGATAAGCTGTCCTCATCTCCCCCGAATATCTGGATGCCAATGGGTTTTTCGTAATCAAAAATGTCGAGCTTTTTACGGCTCTTGATCGCATCCCTTATAAGGCCTTCACTGCTGATGAACTCGGTATACATCAGGTCGGCACCATGGTCTTTACAAACTGCACGAAAAGGGGGATCGCTTACGTCCTCCATGGGCGCCAGCAACAGCGGAAAGTCGGGCAATTCAATATGTTCACCTATTTTGATCATCGTTAATTGTTCATTATCAATCATTCACCTGAAAGCTATAACAGGCGGGAAGTGCATGGCTATGGCAATTCCCTTATTTTTGCTGCAAATTTACAACATATATGGCGCATGTGGCAACAAGGCGGTTCACTTACTGGGGCCAGCTGGGTATTTTAATGCTGCTGATGGGAGTAGGGCTGTTGGTGGGGCAGGGTATTGACCTGCTGATACTGGTATCTAAATTTCCCGCTCTTCTTTCAGATCCGGAAAAAACAATGAATCAAATACTGGTGCCCGAAAATGCGGATATCCTGCGGCTGACACAACTGATAGCTGTGCTGCTGATGTTTGTTGCACCGGCTATAATATATGGGCGTATCTGTCATCGTAAACCGCTGGTGCACCTGGGCCTTGCCAAAAATGTATTTATACCGCAGGTGGTGATCGCTGTTTTTTTAATACTGGCCGCACTGCCATTGGTAGGCGCTTTCAGGGAACTGACACAACATTTACCACTGGGCGATTATATCAGGAAAAAAATAGCAGCTTCCAAAGAAGAATATTCAAAAACCATCATGGCCATTGCAGTAATGCGCAGCTTTGGCGAATACCTGCTTACACTATTCATAGTGGCGATATTACCGGGCTTTGCAGAAGAATTATTTTTCAGGGGCGCTGTGCAAAATCTTTTTACAAGATGGTTTAAAAATCCTGCTGCAGCCATCCTTTTATCCGCATTTATCTTCAGCCTTTTTCATTTTGAATATTCTGATTTTATCGGCCGGTTCTTTTTAGGCATTGTGCTGGGCTGGGTATTTTATCTTACCGGAAACCTATGGCTGAATATCTGCATGCATGCGGCATTCAACGGGCTGTCGGTTACGGGTCTGTATCTTTCATTACGATCTGGTGGCAAACTGGATACCAAAGATGTCGAAGACCATTTTAATATTTATTTTACTGCAGGCGCTGTAGCTATACTTTTATTACTGGCTTATTATTTTTATAAACTCAATAAAAGCAGGAATGCAGCAACACCCGGGGAAGAAATCATGTTGCCGGGCTATACTAATCCCCGTGATCCATTTACAGATGATCTCAATTCAATAGGCAATAAAAACCAGGCTTAATATATGGCATTGAACCTTGCAACACTCAGGACCCGTTCACTTACCGCTGCTGTTTTTGTAGTGGTGATGCTGGCTGGATTGTTATGGAATTTTTGGAGTTTTTTTATACTGTTTAGTGTTATACATTTTGGATGCTGGCTGGAATTCTTAAAATTGGTTGAAAAAATTTGCGCTGTTACAATTGATAGTATTATTAAATGGTTTTTTGCCATTTGTGGTTTTACATTAATGGTTGTGCTGGGAATATCCCGATATACTTTTGATGTTGGTATAAACATTTTTGGGGTATCAATCAGTTTTAAGCTGCTATTGTGGGGTTTAATGATGATTTTTTTATTAGCCTTTATTCTTCAAAATAAAGAGCTTTCCGTAAAAGCAAAACAAATGTGCTTTGGTGGTTTTTTTTATATCACTATGCCTATTATAATGTTACTGGATCTTGGACTTAAAATTGAAATAGAAAATTTTAATGGTGTGAGCGAAACCGGGATTTCAGTTAGTTATGTAAACTCTTACCTGCTTCCCTGTGCCATAATTTTTTCCATCTGGATAAATGATACCATGGCATACATAGTTGGTTCCTTGATAGGTAAAACACCTTTTTCCAAAATATCTCCCAAAAAAACATGGGAAGGTACTATTGGCGGCGCATTACTTTGCGTAATAGTGATCGCAACTATTGCTTATTTTTCAAAAGTACTGCCGGTAAAAGATGCCGCTGTGATCGCCGCCCTCTGCGCCATTTTCGGTACTATCGGGGATCTTTTTGAAAGCAAGCTGAAACGTATGGCCAATGTAAAAGACAGCGGCGCTATCATGCCCGGCCATGGTGGTTTTTTAGACCGTTTTGACAGTTTATTATTTGCTGCACCCGCAGTATGGATCTATGTAAAACTGCTGATGTAAATTTTCCAACCTATATTTGCGGTTCAATTCATGGGCATGACAATTCACCGGGAGGGATATAAATCCATAGCTATCGGCACCTTAATTTTTGGAGCGATCAATTTTGCAGTGCTGTACTTTTTCAGCGCTTCGCTGCCGGCGCTTTGCTGGGCTATATTCCTGGTAACACTTTTTTTATTGCTGTTCCTCATTTCATTTTTTCGCATACCTGCACGTAAACTCACCACCGGTGATAACCTGGTGGTAGCGCCTGCCGACGGTAAAGTAGTGGTGATTGAAGAAGTGATCGATGTGGAATATTTTAATGCCAAAAGACTGCAAGTATCTATTTTTATGAGCCCGGCCAATGTACATGTGAACCGCAATCCCATCAGCGGCGAAGTGGTTTACAATCAATACCACAAGGGCAAATACCTGGTGGCCTGGAACCCCAAATCTTCCACTGAAAATGAAAGACATAGTGCTGTAATTAAAAAAGACGGTACCGAGATACTGGTAAAACAGATTGCCGGCGCACTGGCCAAACGCATTGTGAATTACTTGCAGGTGGGCCAGAAAGTGAACCAGACCGATGAGATGGGCTTTATCAAATTCGGCAGCCGGGTAGACCTGCTGCTGCCCGTGGGCACTAAAATAAACGTGGAGCTGAACCAGGTGGTGCAGGGCGGTGTTACCGTAGTGGCCACTTTATAAGTTTTAACAATTCTGCCTTGGCCATTTAGCGGCCCTTGGGTATATTTACAATGATTAATCAAATAAACAATATGAAAAAATTCTTCTTATTAGCTACTGCAGCTTTGCTGGTTACAGGCGTTACTTTTGCCGATAACGGTAAAAAGAAAACCAAGAAATGTGCTAAAGGCAAAACCTGCTGCACCAAGTCTGCTGCAACAACTAAAGCTTGCTGCAAAGACAAAGCAAAGACCGCATCAATGTAATTTGATTGCTGTATAAATTATTGAAACCGCTGTGAGGCGGTTTTTTTGTGCCTATAAAATCGCTTCCAGTTCCTTTAAATGATAAATGGTATAGGTGGCAGGTAAATGCGATGTAGCATTGATATGATTCACAAAAACAGAATCCATACCGGCATTGATGGCGCCCTGGATATCGGCTTCCAGGTTATCGCCGATCATGATACTTTCCCGCAGCGTGGCGCCGGCCTTTTCCATGGCATAATCAAAAATTTCTTTTTTGGGTTTCAAACTGTTGCTGGCCTCGGAAGTGATGACATGCGTAAAATATTTATCCAGCCCGCTGCTGCTGAGTTTGCTCCATTGTGTTTTTTCAAAACCATTGGTGATGAGGTGCAGCACGTATTTTTTTTCAAGCAGATAATCGAGCAGTTCAATAGTATAAGGGAACAATATTTTTTTAGTAGGCAGTAATTCTAAAAATTTTCCGCTCAGTTGCCTGGCCAACTCCTCATCGCCGATCTTAAAATCCAGCAGGGTGCGCCACATGCGTTTCCATTTCAGTTCATCTGCCGTGATCAACCCGTTGTGATACCTTTCCCACAGTATTTCGTTGTGGTATAAATATTTGTTGTAAAAATCATCAAAGGGTACTGCTATTCTTTTTTCCAGTTCAAAAAAAGCATACAGGTCGGTAAGGGCAGATCTTGCGTTGGAGTTAAAATCCCAGAGGGTATGATCGAGATCAAAAAAAACGTGCTTGTACTTCATTAGCTGTTGTAGCTTTACGATTGTAGATTTGCAAAGAAAAGCAAATATCAGTAATTATGAATGTAGTTATCACAGGCGCATCAAGAGGTATCGGAAAAGCCATTGCAGCGATCTTTGCTGCCAACGGGCACCAGCTTTTTTTAAGCAGCCGCAATGAAGTGGCATTGTATAAAGCCACAGAAGAATTGCAGACAAGATTTCCCGGTATTACTGTAAAAGCAAAAGCGTTTGATCTTGCTAAAGATGCCGGCGCATTCGGTGAATGGATCAATGCTTTGGGTATTGATGTGGATGTACTGGTAAATAATGCAGGTTCTTTTGAACCCGGCAGTGTGAACAACGAAGCTGAAGGGGTACTGGAAAGCCAGCTGAGCACTAACCTGTACAGCGCTTATCATCTTACCAGGACTTTATTGCCGGGTATGATGAAAAGCAACACAACGGGCAGGCATATCTTCAATATCTGTTCTATAGCATCATTGCAGGCCTATAAAAACGGCGGCGCTTACAGTATCAGCAAATTTGCGTTGGATGGTTTCAGCAGGAATTTAAGAGAAGAGATGAAGGCCCACGGCATAAAAGTTACCGCAGTTTATCCCGGAGCTGTATTAACGGATTCCTGGGCCGGTTTCGATAATAGCCGGCACCGCATCATGGAAGCAGAAGATGTGGCAAAAATGATCTATGCTGCATCGCAACTTAGTGCAGGCGCCTGCGTGGAAGAAATTGTTATGCGTCCCCTCCTCGGCGATCTTTGAGCCACGGATTACACGAATTTGCACTGATTAGATTTATACAATAAGAAATTATTGGTTCATGAAAACCCAGCGATCCGCGGCCAAATTGAAATGCGTTTACAGCTCGGTCATCTTAAAAATGAGCCACGGATTACACGAATTTGCACTGATTAGATTTACCCAATAAGACATTATTGGTTCATGAAAACACGGCAATCCGCGGCCAAATTGAAATGCGTTTACAGCTCGGTCATCTTAAAAATGAGCCACGGATTACACGAATTTGCACTGATTAACTTTATCAAATACCCAATATTGATCCGTGAAAATCCGTGCAATCCGTGGCTTAATAAACAACGAAGTTGTTTATTAACAGTTTTTTAAAACCATTCATCTTATTCTTCCAATACATCCGTTTTATATAGGCTAAATTTGTGTATTGTAGTATGCACCCATTTTTACGAAAAATAACCTTACTGCTTTTTTGCTGCGCCGCTTATACAGCCATGGCGCAAACAAAATTTTATGCAACGGTATCATCTCCTAAAATAAGTAAGAACGAACTGCTGGAACTAAAGTTTACTGTAGAGAATGCCAAGCAGGTACAGCAGATCACACCTCCCAATCTTGCCAATTTTATAGTAATAAGCGGCCCCAACCAGGAGAGCGGCATGTCGATGATCAATGGTGATGTGAAGCAATATATTTCCTTAAGCTATATGCTGAAACCCAAAACACCGGGTAAGTTCAGTATTGCTGCTGCCACTGCCAAAGTGGATGGCAAGGAGTTAAGAAGTGATCCGTTGCCGGTACAGGTGGATAATACACTTGCAGCCAACAACGCAAACAACTCAGCTTCCAGCGGCCTTATGCCGGGCTTTAGTGGTGGTATGAATCCCTTTGCTGATGCAGACCCGGAGGCAGCATTTGGCGATAATGTTTTAAAAAAAGGAGAACATGCTGCTGATAAAGTAAATAAGAATATGTTCCTGAAACTGGACCTGGATAAAACTTCCTGTTTTATCGGCGATCCCGTGATAGCAACCTATAAACTGTATACCCGCTTAAAAAGCGAAAGCAATCTTGTAAAAAATCCTTCCTTCAATGGTTTTTCCGTGATCGACCTGCAACAACCGGATAACCTGAATTACAGAAGAGAAAAGATCAATGGAAAGGAATACAATGTATATGTGATCCGCAGGGCACAGCTGTACCCCTTGCAGGCCGGCAACCTGGAGCTGGATCCTGTAGAAATGGAAAACAATGTCACCTTCATTAAAGAAGCGTATGCCAGCAGGCAGAACAACATGCTCGGAGATATGTTCCAGCAGTTTGATGAAGCCAATATTCCGGCCGAAGGTTTGGAAACACATAAAGTTACTTTGCAGAGCAAGCCCGCCAGTGTGTTGGTAAAAGCATTGCCCGAAACAGGCGTTCCGGCAGCTTTTAAAGGAGCAGTAGGAGAGTTTACTATTGAAGCTGCACTGGAGAAAAATAATTTTACAACCGATGATGCCGGTAAACTGCGGGTGATCGTTTCCGGTGCCGGTAACCTGCAACTGGTGAATAATCCCGAGATACAATGGCCACAGGGCTTTGAAGCCTTTGACCCGACCGCGACAGATGATCTTGAAAAAACGACGGTGCCCGTAAGAGGGAAAAAAATGATCGAGTACCCGTTCACGATAGCAGAGCCGGGCAACTATACTATACCTGTTATCAGGTTCAGTTATTTTGATCCGAAAACGGGACGTTATAAAACTGATTCTACCAAACCTATCAGTTTAACGGTAACCAAGGGTACCGGCAAACCGGCTAAGCCTGCAGCAGAATTGAACAAACCTGCGGATGAAAATATCTTCAATAAATTTATTGCCAACCGCCGCCTGGTCATCAGTACGGTAGCAGTACTCATTATTTTAGGGTTGCTTTTATGGTTAAAGAAAGACAAGAAAAAAGAAGAGCGTGAACTGCAGGAAAAAGCAAAGGCTGAAGAGAAAATAGCTGCGGACCAGGAAATGGCGGCAGCTATTGCACTGAAGAATACCAACTGGCTGGAAAAAGCGTATGCTTTGCTGCAAGGTGATGGCCCTGCATTCTATAACGAACTGAATTTTGCTTTAAAGAATTTTTTGGGGCATAAACTGCAACTGCCTGTTGAGACCATCAACAAAAAGAATATCATAGAAGAGCTGGATAAAAGCAATATTGCGGTAGGCACATCTGTTCAACTGCAACAATTAATGGCTGATATTGAACTGCAATTGTACACACCTTTTGCCGAGCAGGAAAAAATGCAGCAATTGTATGATGATACAGCAGCTATTATTCAATTGCTGGACACCTACAAAGTGTAGTGTTTCCCTGCAGGTTTAAAGTGTTATCACTACTCTCTTTATTTAAAAACTATCTTCTGGTATGTGATCGACCTTGCCGTGGTGATCTTTAAAACATACATACCTGCCGGTACATCTGCTGTTGCCAGGTAACTCCGCTCCATTGCAGTTTGCCTGCTCCATACCAGTTTACCCGAAAGATCGGTTAAAGTTATTTCCTTTAACCCGGCCGATGCAGCAACTGTAAAATGGCCATCAGATGGATTGGGGTAAACGGTCACTATATCATCGTTGGTTTTGTTGTTGATGATCGCAATAGGAGAATAAACGAAGCGGCCATCTTTATCGATCATCTTTAAACGGTAATATAATTTTTCGGCGGTTAATGAACAGTTATCAGTTGCGGTATATTCATTCAATGCATTATTGTTCTTTGCTTTTACCGTAACAATTTTTTCAAATGAAATGCCGGTAGTGCTGTATTCTATTTCAAAATTATCGGTGTTTATTTCATTATCTGTTTTCCATTGCAGCGTTACCACGCCTGCTGTTTTGTAAGCATTAAAAGAAAGCAGGTGTAATGGCAGTACAAAAGAAGAACTGCCAAAATAGAAACTGGAGAAAGATGAAACCGTTGCTTCCAGCTGCCATCCATTAGCAAATGCAGTTCTTGATAACACAGGTACTTCGGTAAATACAGCGGATACGGTACCCTGGCAGGGATCGCTGTTTTTATATAAGTGCAGATCGTTTACAGATGTAATACCAGAGCCGGGCTGTGCGATCAAAGCATCCAGCTCGCTTTGCAGAATATACAAGCGTATGCTTACAGGAGACGTAGGTTGTGCAGCAGGAGTAATGGTAATATTCCGGTTTAAATAATAACTGCCACCGGTTGTTTGTCGTATTGCACCCGTGTTCACATACGCACTCACGTCAACATTATTAAGATTGTTGGTATGGGCATTTATTTTTGCCACCACTTCGCCCGAGCCATTGGTAAATACATTATAGCTGGAATAATTTCCGTTTGATTCATTGATACTGATCGGCGCCACGGTTTCACAACTGTTACCAATACCCGCAGATATCAATGGTGCAGTAATGGTACCACTTAATTTTACGATCCAGTAATCCAGGCCGCCATAACTGTTTTCTGTTTTATCATATTGTATACCGCCGGAAGAACCCCCGGCAATAAGAATGCCGCCATCTGTAGCTAACGTCATCTGCATACTGTAATCATCGCCTGCCGCACTGATCGTTTTGTTCCATTCAATAGTACCATCGGCATTCATCTTTATAAACCAGTAATCATTGAATTGTGAGATAACAGATTTATCTGCCCACTTAGGAGACTGCGAAAAACCACCGATCACATAACCGCCATCTGCAGTCTGTTCAACGCATCTTGGCCGATCATCCTCGTAGCTGCCGATAGTGTTCTGCCATACAATACCACCCGTGCTGTTTAATTTTAGTACCCAGTAATCAAAATTGGTACTGCCGCCAATAGCATTCTCCGTTTTATCACCGGAAATATTGGATTCGGATTCGCCCGTTACAATATAACCTCCATCTGCAGTTGGTGTAACGTTCTGCCCAATATCAGACATACTGCCTCCTAAGGTTTTATCCCATTGCACAATTCCGCCGCTGGTGATTTTTACCAACCAGAAATCATTGCCGCCTCTTGAAGCTTCTGTTTTATCATTACCAACAGCAAAACCGAAAAAACCACCGCATAAAATGCAACCACCATCGGCTGTTAACTTCATGTTGTTAAGGGTGGCTGCAGATCCTGTTGCACCACCATAATCTGCCTGCCATTGGTCATTGCCCGATGCATCTAATTTTACCACCCAGTAATCGGCGCTCCCTCCTTTTTGAAAAGATGTTTTATTACCTATACTGGTAATAATATTTGATTCTGAACCTGACCAGCAGGCTAAAATATAACCACCATCGCTGGTTTGTTTAATGCTTTTAGGTACATCACTCATACTGCCGCCATAGGTTTTTTGCCATACAATATTTCCTGTTGCATCCGTTTTAATGATCCATGCATCTGCAAATGCACCGCCGTCAAAACTCGGCGACGTTTTATCTCCCGAAACACCTGATTGTGAATAGCCTGCAATAATATAACCACCATCAGCAGTTTGTTCCATGTCTTCCAGGTAATCACCCACATCACCACCAAATGTTTTTTGCCACAGGATATTTCTTGCTGCGTCTAATTTTACGATCCAGTAATCAAAATTGCCGCGGCTGTTCTCTGTTTTTAACCCTGATATGGAGGATTGAGAGCTGCCACCTACAATATAACCACCATCAGCTGTAGGTTTAATAATGGTAGGGGGCGAATTAAAAGAAAAGGCCCCATCAGTTGAAGAACCACCAATGGTTTTTTGCCATTCAATAGCAGGGGATTGTGCATTTACGGTGCAATAAAAAGAAGCAACAATAGTAATGAAGGAAAACAATAAAATTTTCTTAGGACGTAAAGTTCTGTGCATGATTACCTGTTTAGGCAGCCAAATTGCAGCTTATTACTGAACAGGCATAGGTGCACTTATTGTATTGCGGGATTTGGTAAGCTGGCGGCGCAAAACGATGCAATACTGGTTATTCGGTGAATTTATAGCCAATGCCCCTTACCGAATGAAAGTATTTGGGGTTGCGGCTGTCGTCTTCAAAATACTTGCGGAAGTTGAGAATGAAATTATCAATGGTACGGGTGGTGGGGTAAACATTATAACCCCATACAGCCTGTAATATCTTTTCCCTGGTCACCACTTCATTCTTGTTTTCTATCAGCAGTTTCAATAACATCACTTCTTTTTTGGTCAACGTTATCTTTTGCTGGGTCTTTGAAAATCCTTCCAGTGCTTTAAAGTCGATCTTGTTTTTGCCGAACTCGTATACTTCGGGCAATGGCTCCTTGGTATTTAAACGCTCGCTTTTTTTAATGAGTTTGCTTACTCGTAATAACAGTTCTTCCAGGTTAAAAGGTTTGGTAAGATAATCATCGGCGCCTTTTTTTAAACCCAGTATCCTGTCGGCGCTGCTGTTCTTGGCGCTTAATATTAAAATGGGAATATCAGGATTTTGCAGGCGTATGGTCTCACAAACGGTGATACCATCAATTTCGGGCAGCATCACATCCAGGATGATCAGGTTAAAATATTCCTGCTGTACTATCTTCAGTGCTTCGGCGCCGTCGTACACACCGGTAACATCATATCCTTCCAGTTCAAGATTCAGTTTGAGCGCTTCCTGCAGGTTTTCCTCATCTTCCACCAACAGTATCGAAAATTTTTTATCCAATGCTTTAATTTTTTTGCGTAGCTGATTGTAATGAAACTGTAAAAATACTTCCGGATGGAACATTATCTGTCACAGAAATGTTTGCATTATGCTGTTCCAGTATCCTGCGGGTAAGATATAAGCCCAAACCCGTGCCCTTGGCGCCTTTGGTGGCCGCATTGCCCACCCGGTAAAACTTGGCAAACACTTTTTTCTTCTCTTCATCTGCAATGCCTTTTCCCTCATCTTTCACCTGTAAAATAATATGGTTTTTGTCTTCCTCCAATACTACGGTCACTGTTGCTTCTTTGGGAGAATATTTAATGGCATTATCAATAAGATTGTTGGTTGCTATCTGTAACAAAAGCCGGTCGCCATTACAAAAAATATCTTCCTGCACCTGCATCAAAATATTCCGTTGCGGAAATCTAATTTTGAAATCCTGCACACATTCGCTCACAATTTCACTGAAGTTGATCTCCTCGCTGCTCATTTTAAAGTTCACCGATTCTATCTGGGAAGACAGCAGCATATTATTGCATAAAGAATTCAAACGGTTGGCTTCCTGCAGCGTCGTTTGTATCAAACGTTGCTGCTGGGTTTCATCCAGCTTTCTTTTCTGCAAAGTCTCTAAATTCAGTTTGGCAACCGCAATAGGTGTTTTTAATTCGTGTGTAAGGGCCATCATAAAATGTTGCTGCTCCTGGCTGAATTTTAACTGCCGCCTTACTGCCCTGAAAACAAATACAGCACCGGCAGCGATCAGTAAAAAGAAAGTGGCGCCCTCACCAATATACTGCGCAGCTTTGCGGTGTTCAGCTTCCTGTATCCTGTCTACCTGTTCTATATATCCCGGCTGATCGGGTTTTAATTGTTGTAATTTAAAAATAGTGGCCTGTTCATTTTGCTGATTCAGGGCAATGAACCACCATATCAATGCGGCGATGATATAGGTTAATAAAAACCAGTAGAGAATAAAGATTGACCGGATCTTTTTTGTTTTGCTGAACATAATTTAAATGCCCCAAGCCGGGTAATATTGAATTTGCTGCCGGATCAATTCCTTACATCCAGCCCCCAGCTCAGTTTGTTCCTCAAAGTTTGTAAAAAATTATTTTCATTCAACCGGATGAGGTTGATGCCAAATGCTTCCTTGCGTACCGCCAGTTGAATTTCTTTGGTAACAATTTCCCGGCGGCTGTCGAGCGTGCATAAAAAACCATCTGTTCTTCCTTCCACTTCAAAAGAGATGATGGTATCATCCGGCACCACAATGGGACGGATGTTTAGATTATGCGGCGCTACGGGTGTGATCACAAAGCTGCCACTATCCGGGAATACTACGGGGCCATTGCAACTGAGCGAATAACCGGTAGAGCCTGTTGGTGTGGCAACGATTAAACCATCGGCCCAGTAGGTATTTAAAAATTCACCATTCAGGTAGGTGTGAATTTTTATCATCGAAGTGGAATCTTTTTTCAATAAAGAAAATTCATTCAGTGCATACGGCACTTCGCCAAACAAAGGCACATTCGCATCTAAATGGATCAGCGTTCTTTTGTCGATCACGTAAGTGCCGTTCACCAGGGCTTTCACAGCCGTCTTCAATTCATCTTTACCAATATTGGCCAAAAAGCCTAAGCGACCGTAATTTACCCCCAGTACAGGCGTGCCTTTATCTCTTACAAGTGTAACCGTATCCAGCAAAGTGCCATCACCACCCAGGCTTATCAGGCAATCAATACTTTCGTCCAGGTCGTCGGAGGAATTGAAGGTGGAGTATTTGGTTTTAAAATCAACCGCGGAATAAAACTTATTAAAAAAATCCTGGTAAAAAACAGGTTCCACTTCATTGGCCACCAGCTCCTTCAATAAAAGGTTGATTTCGCCATGCTGGTTCTCTTCTAATCCCCTGCTGTAAATTGCTATTTTCATATCCCTGGTTTTAAAGGAATTGTTGGTTTGTTTAAAGTTTAAGCTTTTGCCGGTAACACAGAACGATTTAAAATCCGCCCTGCGTATGTAAAAATAACCCCTTTTGGTTTAATTGGTTAAAACTGTATTCAAACCGGATATTTACATCGTAAAAGGTAAGCACATCTATGCCAAACCCGCCGGTATACAACAGGGTATTATTGAGGTTGGTGGAAAATTCTTTTGTATTATACACATAGCCCAGGTCAGCATAGGTTTTTGCAAAAATGGTGAAGGGGATATGCGTCAGCGATTTTATTTTAAAAGGTACCGGCAGTTTAAATTCCACCACTTTCTTTTTAAGGGTAGAACGTACGAGGGCAGACGCTGTACCATCAATAACGAGGTACTCCATACCCCGCAGGTAACTTTCGCCATAACCCAGGCCACGCTGGTTGATGTAGGCCTGCCGCAGGGGCAATGTTACCTTGCCATTTAATTGTATGCTGCTGTACCATTTGCTGCCGAGATCGTAGTATTTATTCAAACCTGCTTCTACTGTTAACGCATTGATGCCGCCGGTAAAGCCCAGGCCTCTTTTTAATACCGATATAAAAGAAGTGCGCCCTTTAGTGGCATACAGCACATTGTTTACATTGGCATGTTGATAGGTGTAAGTAAGGTCCAGCACATTGGCTACAGATCTTACGTTGTTGAAATAGTATGGATTGTATTTGGGCAATAAGATGCTGTCGCTGATTGTAAGCCGGTAATAACCCACATTAAAAATATGCTTGTTAAAAAAACCTTTGCGCATAGCATAGCCGGCCGTTACATAAAAAGTGCTGCCCACAAATTTGCTCCGCAGCGAATCGGAAGTATAAAATAAAAGGCTGTCGGTATAAGTGGTTTTATAAGGCACTTCTTTTTTTTGCGAATAACCTGCACTCACTACAAAACCTTCTGTCAATTTGGAATTGCTGTAAGGAGCATTATAACTGAAAGAAAAATCCCTGCTGAAACCCGTGAGTAAATAAAGCCTTAACTGGTCTCTCCGGCCGCTTAAATTATAGTGCACGAACTTTAATCCGTAATTGGCTCTTTTTAAACTGGCATTATAAGTTTTGATCCATTCATTAAAATTCCTGTCCACCAGTTTAAACTGCGGCACGGGAAAGATATACCAACGTTCCTTTACATCTACCGTTACAATAATGTCAAAGGCATTCAACACTGTCATGCCTACATTTATTTCGCTGAACAAAGTGGTGTTGTATATCTGGTGTTTAGCCTGCTCCAGTTCCTTGGTTGCATTGGCAATGATGATAGAATCGCCTTTTTTGAACTGCATCTCCCGCAGTATGATATACTCCTTGGTTTTATGATTGCCTGTGATAATGATCTCCTTTATATTGAACTTTGCAGCAGAGTCGATAACAGGAGTGGGGATGATAGTTTGATCCTGGGCTTTAACGGATACAACAGCAAGCAGCAGCAAAACGCCCATACATATTTTTGGGTAGCTCAGCATTGCTTCGTTAGTGCATAAAGATGTTGTAAGTAAAGAATGAACGCCTTAAATATCCAGGTAGTTCATCAAATGGCGATAATTGGTGTGTATCTCGTTCTCAAAATTCTCGTTGCCAAAATAATAGATCACATCATAATCATATCTTTCAAAAGTGGCTACAATGGCCGCGATCTCTTTTTTATTGATATGCAGTGTTACAGTGAGCATGCCGGTTTCGGGATGTACTGTAGTATTAAGATGCAGTACAGTGGCATCATTGCTTTCCACAATACGGCTGATCTCGGAAATGGCAAACTGGCTGCGTTCCATTTCCAGTACAATGATGCCGCCAATTTCGTTGGTGCCTGCAAAATTGCCCAGCGCTTTTAAAAGATCGGTGGTGGTGATAACGCCTGCCAGTTCATTTTCTTCGTTCACAACAGGCACTACCGAAGTATCAAATTGATTGCTGCAGTTCACTGCATTCAAAAAATGTTCATTGTCTTTTACCGCGGCGTAAATAAAATTTTCCTGTATCAGCTGTATCGGCATTTTCTCTTCTTCTGCATCCAGCAGGTCTTCTTCACTTATCAGTCCCAGGAATTTATCATCGGCAACTACGGGAAGGTGCGTAACGCGGAAATCGTTCACCAGTTGCAGCGCTTTACCTACACTGTCCTGCAGCTTTAAACGGGGTATATTATTATTGATGAGCTCTACGGTTAACATTGCTGTATTTGTGGTTTATTAACGTGTCCTCCTCTTAGATGTAACGAACACCGGTAAGTTAATAGTATACAGACACAAAATTTAGTTAAACTGTTGCAGCAGATGCCGGTAATTTATTCAGAAAGGTATCCAGGATCCTGTTGAACTCTTCCGGAACTTCCATCATAGGGGCATGGCCGCATTTGTCTACAAAATGCAATTCGCTGTTGGGAATTAAGCGGTTGAACTCTTTACCTACAAATGGGGGTGTGATGGTATCATTATTTCCCCAGATAAGGCAGGTAGGTTGTTTTATCTGGCTTAGCTCTTCGCCCAGGTTATTACGTATGGCGCTTTTTGCCAATGCAATGATCTTGATCACTTTCAGGCGGTTATTGGTGATCTCAAAAACTTCGTTCACCAGTTCTTCCGTAGCCAGTGCCGGGTCGTAAAAAGTCAGTTGTGTTTTTTTTCGAATATATTCTTTATCACCACGTTTAGGATAGCTATCGCCCATGCCGTTTTCAAAAAGGCCGGAGCTACCGGTAAGTATGAGTGATTTGATCCTTTCGGGGTGTTTTAAAATGTATACCAGCCCTACATGCCCGCCCAGCGAATTTCCCAGCAGGTGAATATTGCTGTAATTGCGGTGCTCAATAAAACGCTGTACAAATTTTTGTAAACCGCCAACCGATGTATGTAAAAGATCCAGCTCCAGCAGGGGCAGTAAGGGTACCACCACCTTATGTGTTTTACTGAAATGCTGAATAAGATCATTAAAGTTACTCAGTGCCCCAAATAAGCCGTGCAGCAATACCAGTGGTTCTCCTGTGCCCTCTTCAATAAATTTAAACTTACCGTCCTGCTTTATTTCGTAACTCATTGGTTAGTTAAATGGTTTTCTGATTGTTATGTTTTAATCAGGAACTGCAAAATACGTTAAATAAAATAAGCTTTAAAATTAATGCTGCATTTTGTTACCTGCGGCATCAAAAAAACTTTCCAGCTGGGTGAACATATCTTTAAAAATGGGGATTATTTTTCCAAAGCCATCTATTACAACCGGCCCCCAGGGCTGTACAAAAGCATAGGTTTTTGACGATTGAATTGTTTCGGGTTTTAGCAGGTGCACTTTTTCTGCATAGAACAAAAACACACTGTATATCAGGATATAAATGGCCAGGTAAAATATGATACCACCCAACCGGTTCACCCATCCCAGCAATGCCATCTGGAAAGTTTTTTCGATCAGTTTTGCCCCGAAATGCACCAGCACCACCACCGCAAAGAACACAATGGCAAAAGATAAAAAAGGCAGCCATTTTGCCGAAACATTGGTACTGTTACTGAGCCAGCCCGCCACCACCGACGACAGTTTTAACGCTGCCGCCAACCCGATGATATAAGCAATGATGGAAAATACAGCAATGATCAACCCCCGTTGAAAACCCTTGATGCAGGCGATGATGACCAATATAGCAAAAACAATATCAAGCATATTTTAGATTTTAGATTGCAGATTTTAGATTTATGAGCGATCTATTCAGCAATGTATTTATCAATCTGCAATCGCCAATCTAAAATCTACAATCCCTACTTAGCTAATAATTCCTTTACAATAGCGCTGATGGTTTTTCCATCGGCCTGGCCGGCCAGTTGTTTGCTGGCAACGCCCATTACCTTACCCATATCGGCAGCAGAACTGGCGCCGGTTTCGGCAATGATCTTTTCAACCGCCGCTTTTATTTCGGCTTCGCCTAACTGCTTGGGCAGAAATTTTTCTATCACCGCCATTTCTTCTTTTTCCTTCGCAGCAAGATCGGCACGGCCCTGCTTTTCAAAAATATCCAGCGAATCCCTGCGCTGCTTCATCATTTTCTGTAAGAACTTTTGTTCGGTGGCTTCATCAATTTCGCCATTTGCACCAGGCTCTGTTTTTGCTTTGATGATCTCGGCTTTAATTGCCCGCAATCCACGCAAAGTGGCTTCATCCTTTGCTTTCATGGCGTCTTTCATTTCGGCCATTATTTGTTGTTCAAGTGCCATATATGTATCAGTTTAAATTTTTAAAATGCAAGCGAGGGGAAGCTGCAAGCTACAAGTTGCAAGGGATAAGCATGCTGTATCAAATCTCTTTGCTTCTCCCTTGAAGCTATTCCCCTTGCCACTCTTCCCTTAAGGCTTTTACTTGTTTTCTAATTTTTAAAATGCAAGCGAGGGGAAGCTGCAAGCTACAAGTTGCAAGGGATAAGCATGCTGTATCAAATCTCTTTGCTTCTCCCTTGAAGCTATTCCCCTTGCCACTCATCCCTTGAGGCTGTTATTTGTTTTCCTTGATCTGTGTTGCCCTGAATTTTTCAAAAAACAGTTTGGCAAATTTTTTCATGTCGTCGCTCATTTCCTGCTGCTGCGTGGCTCTTTTAAAAGTATCGGCCATGCTCATCAGCATCTGGTAATAAAAGTCGGCCATTTCATCCACCATCATATCTTTTGTCCAAAGGTCGATACGCAGGGCGGTCTTATCCACGCTATCCCAAAAAGCAATGCACATGGCTTTTGCTTTTTGCGCCATATCAGCAGAGCTGTCGCTGGCCGTCCAGCTTATCTGCTCCGGTACTTTATTAGGATCCAGCAATACATCAATTTTTATACTTGATTGATTCATAATTAAAATAAAGAATTTAAGATATTAAAAACCAGTGCGAAGTTAGCGGGTTTATTAAAATGGATAGCATAAATAAAAAAATGGCGGATCCGATCAGATCCGCCATTTTTCAAATGGGAAGTTGCCCGGGTTTAATCTTTTTTGCCCTGGAAAGTCCTCGATATCACCTTATCGATCAATGAATTTGAACCGGCAACAAATTTGTAATAAGAATACCTGATATAAATGGAGTCTTTATTCCTGTTCAGGTAGGCTAATGTATAAGGGTTGGAATAATAGATGCCATTTACATTTATTTTTTGTCTTTCGTACCCAGTAACAAATGTTGTAAAACCATTTGTTTTGGGTTCGCCGATATACATGATATACGGGTAACCTTTCCATAGATTTTTGATACCCAATACATGGATAGGGTTGATGGAGTATTCAAAAGAAGAATCTATAAAATTACCGATCGCAATACTGTACCTGTCAGCCGGTGTTTCTTTGTCCGATCCTGTAAAAGAGCCAAATAATTTATTTACTGTACTTACCTCAAATACCCTGGAAATAGTATCTGTATAAAAAGTTAACTGGTTTGGATAATGCCATTTTAGTACCAGGGTAGCCGTAAGCGTATTGGTTGGGTGATAGAAATCAAGATGAAATTGAGTCCCTGTTCTCCTGGTGGTATCATTGCCTATCTTCCACGATAATTCACCTAATTGCGATGCCGGAAGATTGATCTTAAATTGGAGTGTAACAGGAATATAATTATTATTCGCTGGTTGCTGGTATATAACAAAGCTGTTATCCTCGATAGTTGTATCAATACCTCTTTCGGTATTGGAAACAGTATCTAAAAAAGAACCTTCAATGTTTTCGGTAATAATGATCCGGGGTTTTGTAGAATCTGATACAGGATGTGGAGCAACTATTGCATCTTTTGTTTTATTACATGCGTATAAACAAAGGCCGGTAAGGAAAATAAGTAAACACTGTTTCATAAAGGGGATCTCCTAAAAATGAAATTAGCGTAAATAAAACTTCGGCAAAAGGGCAGGCTATTAAATTATTGTAAAATAAACGTGATCTCTTTCCATACTTTACCTGCAACGGCATCCCAATAAAGCAACTCTTTTTGCTGGCCTTTAATGATCAGGCTGTTGCGTTCATCCTCATCCTTGAACAACCACATCATTTTGGTGGCGATATCATTAAAATCGGAGGGATTGATACCTGCTGCTGCTTCGCCGCAAATTTCCCTAAGCGCAGCGCTGTTACCCGCAATTACCGGCACGGCTGCCTGCATGGCCTGTGTTACAGATGTGGCAAACAGTGCATGCTGCGAAGGATATACCAACGCATAAGCGCCTGCTGTGAGCGCTACCAGTTCATCAACAGGTATATTTTCAAAAACTTTTACCTCATCGCGGTATTTAAAAGAATCAAGGCTTTTAATAAAACCGCTATCAGTTGTTGCCGTAGAAGATGCGATCACTAACTGCATATTACTTTTCTGCCGCTTTTTAAAAAAGGAGAAAGCCTTTAAAAAATTAGTGAGCTCCTGTGCGGGATGAATGAGGCCTGCGTATAAAAAGTATTCTTTTCCGCCGGCATATTTTTCTTTGATGGATTCTTTTAGTTCCCATCCTGCAGCAACAAATCTTTCATCAATACCGGCAGGGATAACCTTGATTTTTTCTGCCGCTGTTTTATAATGCGTCATTAACTGCTGCTGTAAAAACAAAGATGTAGTGATAACAGCCGCTGCTTTATCTACATATTTTGCAGTGTTGTTTTTATAAAACCTTGCCCAGCCTGCAGTTAAATAAGAAGATCGTTGTAAAAAAGACAGGTCGTTTATAATAATGCATTGAGGTATTTTAGTGCGCAGGCTGCATATCATTTCGCTTATAAAAATGTCAGCTTTGTGCTTACGCAGTAAAGCAGGTATTTTATACTGCAGGCGGTATTGCAATGCCAGTGTGCTTTTAACGGGCGGACCTGCTACAACAACGGTTATGTTTTGAGACTGGATATTCTTTTCATCAAAACCTTTATCAACAATATAAATGAATGAATGCTTTGGATGTTGTTTTGCCAGTTGATTGAAACAGGCTGTAATAAAACTGTTATCACTGTTTAAAATAGAACCCTGTACAACCTGGAGATTAACTGCAATGACCATTTAAAATAAATAAGAAGTAGTGAGCTGCAAAGCTACTAAGCGAATATCATATCAGCACTTTTACTTTCACCGTTTCAATGCGGGTGTCGCTTACATTTAAGATATCAAATTCGTAGTGGCCGAAAATGATGCGCTCTTTTTGTTTGGGGATAGCTTCGTTGTTCTGTATGATGTAGCCGGAGAGGGTTTCCGCATTTTCCTGGTCGGGAAATTCAAGTTTGTATTTTTCCGTGATATAATCCAGTTCCAGCCTGCCGCTGAAGATGAATTCGTTGGCCGATAATTGTTTTTCTACAAACTCCTCAGTGTCATATTCATCTTTGATATCACCAAAGATCTCTTCCAGTATATCTTCCATAGTAACAATACCGGCCGTACCGCCAAATTCATCTATCACCCATGCAATGCTTTTTCTTTCCTTGCTGAATTTGTTCATCAGGTCGGTGGCGCTCATGCTTTCGGGTACAGTAGGTATGGGCAACAAAACATCTTTTACCGAAGCGGGATTTTTGAAAAGGTCCAGCTGGTGAATATAACCGGTAATATTATCAATATTGTTTTCGTACACCACCAGTTTGCTCAGCTGTGTCTGAATGAATTTTTCTTTTACAATTTCAATAGAAGTAGTACTGTCAACCCCTTCAATTTCGCGGCGGGGTATCAGGCATTCTCTTAATTTAACTTCACTCAGTGATAAGGCATTCTCAAATAATTCCTTGTTGATCTCTTTCGTATCTTCTTCCTCGTGTCCCTTGCTTTGCTGTACAAAATGTTCCAGGTCTATCTTGCTGAATACTTCTTTTTTCTCGTTCAGTTTTACGTCAAATAAATGTTTCAGCATCCATTCGGCCACCGTCACAAAAAATCTTGCAAAAGAAGACAGCAACCAGTAAAAAAAACTGGCCACATAACTGATGATGCCGTTGCTGAGTATCTCATTATTCCTTGCCCGGAAAAATGCTTTGAACATGAACTCGATAAAAAGCAGGATGAGGGTAGAGAGCACCGTTTCGAAAATGAGCTTGATATACTTTACATATTCCGATGCGGAAGGAGGGAGCTTGGTGGCCAGTAAATTCCAGGCGGGGGAGAGCATATTGCCGATCAGCAGGCCATACACCACCAAAACCACGTTCATGCCCACCAGCGTGGTACCGATAAAACGGGTGGGCTTATCAGAATAGGCGCCCCATATCCGGCCGCTGTATGTACCCTGTTTGCGGTTGAGCTCAATAGATAATTTATTGGCAGAAACAAATGCTATTTCAATACCGGAAAAAAAACCGATAAGCAAAAGGGATACTATGATTGCTATGAGCGCCGTCCAGTCCATGTTATAAAAATAGGAAAGATTTGGGTAATACACCCTTTAAGGCTGTTGTATTTAAAACCTTGCGTTGCAGCCTGTATACCAACGGCTAACGTTTATTAAGAAAGCCAAAGATGATCATTTCTGCTTCGATGCAGGCCTTCTGCAGATCGTCGTTCACAATTATCTTATTGAAATGATCTTTAAAAGAAAGTTCGTAAGAAGCTTTGTTAACCCTTGCTGCCAGCGATTCGGCGGTTTCGGTACCGCGGCTTTGCAAACGTTTTTTTAATTCGTCCACGGAAGGCGGTTCAATAAAAATGCTGAGGGATGTTTGCGGAAATTGCTGCTGCACATGGATGGCGCCCTTTACATCAATATCCAGTACGGGTATCTTGTCCTCGGCCCATATCTTTTCCAGTTCGGAACGCAGGGTGCCGTAATATTTACCTTCATATACCATTTCCCACTCTACAAATTCATTCTGCTGTATCTTTTGCTGAAAAGTTTCCGTGCTCATGAAGTGATAGTCCACGCCATCTTTCTCCGTTCCCCTTGCCTGCCGGGTGGCAGCAGATACAGAAAATTCCAGTTGTGGAAAATGCCGCATCAAATGTCGGGTGATAGAAGTTTTGCCTGCACCCGATGGTGCCGTGATGATGATAAGTTTATTCAGGTATAAAGCCATGTGCAAAGAAAAGGTTTTTTTATCAGGATGGGCTGAAATGTAGCACCAGGGGTACCGTGGTGCCTGTGCTGGTCAGTGTCATTTCAATGGCAGATATCGAAGTAATGAGGTAAGTATTGGTAACATTACCCGAGCTGGAAGTGAGTGTAAGGGTCTTTTCATCACCTGATATATCGTAAGTGCCCTGTACCGTTATTTTATTACCCATGGTGCTGCAGAAATAAGTATTGTCCTTATTAAAGGTCCAGCTAAGGGTTTTTAAAGCAGCTTCCATTTGTACTGCAATGGCAGAATCTTCTTTGCTGATAAAATGTTTATCGAGTGGTGCCAGGTTATCCACCTGCACACAATCCCATTTTTTTACCAGGTATTCTTTTGTTTTGCTGCAGGATACAAAACCCTGCGATACAATAACAACCAGTACAAAAAAGAAAAACTTTTTCATTCAGTTTTAGTTGACTCTTTTAATATCGGCACCTAAACGCATTAAGCGGTCATCAATATTCTGATAGCCTCTGTCTATCTGTTCAATATTCTGAATGGTGCTTTTGCCCTGTGCGCTCAAAGCAGCTATCAGCAGGGCCACACCTGCACGTATATCCGGGCTGCTCATGGTAATGCCCCGCAATTTTTGTTCCCGCTCTAAACCGATCACCACAGCACGGTGCGGATCGCACAAAATGATCTGGGCGCCCATATCTATCAGTTTATCTACAAAGAACAAACGGCTTTCAAACATCTTTTGATGAATCAACACGCTGCCCTTTGCCTGAATTGCGGTTACCAATACAATACTCAACAGGTCGGGTGTAAAGCCCGGCCAGGGATGATCGTAGATGGTGAGTACACCGCCATCCATGTATTTCTGTATCTCGTACATTTCCTGCGAAGGGATATAAATATCATCGCCCCTGAATTCCATTTGTATACCCAGTTGCTGAAATTTTTCGGGAATGATACCCAGGTGTTGTATGCCTGCATTCTTAATCGTGATCTCGCTTTGCGTCATAGCTGCAAGGCCGATAAAGCTGCCTACTTCGATCATGTCGGGCAGCATGCTGTGCTCGGTGCCGCCCAGCACATCCACACCTTCAATGATCAATAAGTTGCTGCCAATACCACTGATCTTTGCACCCATCTGGTTCAGCATGCGGCATAGCTGCTGCAGGTAAGGCTCGCAGGCGGCATTGTAAATAGTGGTGGTACCTTTGGCCAATACGGCTGCCATTAAAATATTAGCGGTACCGGTTACACTGGGTTCGTCCAGTTGCATCTGCATGCCTTTCAGTTCTTTTGCTTCCAGGTGAAAAAAGCCATCTTCATGATAAGCAAACTGCGCCCCCAGTTTTTCAAAACCAATGATATGGGTATCCAGCCTTCTGCGGCCGATCTTATCGCCACCGGGTTTGGGGATATACGCTTTTTTAAACCTTGATAACATAGGGCCCGCCAGCATTACAGAGCCACGCAGCTTGCCGCTTTTTTTGTGATAGGCCTCGCTGTGCAGGTATTCCACATCCACCTCATCTGCCTGGAAGATGCAGGTATCCCTGCTCACCCGGTTCACCTTTACATTCATCTCGCCCAACAGGTCTATCAGCAGGTTCACATCAATGATGTCGGGAATATTTTTAATGGTAACTTTTTCGGCCGTCAATAATACTGCCGAAATGATCTGCAACGCCTCATTCTTGGCGCCCTGTGGCGTGATCTCTCCCGATAATTTTTTGCCGCCTCTAACTTCAAATGAACCCATAGTTATTTTTTATTACACTAATTAAAAACGAATTACACGAATTAAGCAAACGTAAATAAAAAAACCTGATGTTTAAAGCACCAGGTTAATATTTCTTTATTCGTGTAATTCGCTCTAATTCGTGCGATCAATTAATACCGCTTCTTAAAATTCCGGTTATTATTATTCCTGTTATTACCACCGCCGCGGTTATTGTTGTTCCTGTTATTGCCGCCGCCGGAGTTGTTATTGCGGCCACCAAAATTTTTACGGTATTGTCCGCCATTATTACGGCCACCCCCGCCATAATCATCTTCGTTGCGGTTATCGGTGCGGTGTTTTACAAAAGGACGGCTGTTGAATTCCAGTTCGCCATGGGTAATGGCCGATAATTCGTTCTGGATATTATCATCATGTACCAGTTCTTTATGCCAGTTGCTGTAAGTAAGTTTCATGTAATAGGCAATGGCATTGGCAAAGCCCTGTTTCTTTTCAGGATTCTCTTCTCTCAACGCCTTATCAATGATCACTTCTATATTCTTGCCCAGGTGATTGAACTTGGGATATTTTTTCGGGTAGGCGAGAACGTCAGGTTTTGCTTTTAAGGTTTCCCTGGTGGGTATGGGGTAGGGGCTTTCCACGTCCAGTGTAAAATCACTGATCAAAAAAAGATGATCCCATAATTTATGACGGAAATCCTCCACATTCTTTAAGTGAGGGTTTAAAAAACCCATCAGTTCTATCACTGCATAAGCATTGCGCTGGCGCTCTTCTTTATCCTGGATGGTGAGCAAAAATTCCACCATCTTCTGGATGTGCCGTCCATATTCTTTCATTATTAAATGGTTGCGGCCTGTATTATATTCCATTTCATCTACATTTTACGTGATACAAATATACAAAGTTAAGGCTGTAGCAGCAAGCGGGTGGTATTATGCCTGGCTTTTGCGTTTTCTTAAGTAATAAAAACGACAAAAGATCATCGCCAGTACGCCACCAATACTGTCTGCTAACCAGTCAGTAAGGTCGTAGCTTCTGCCGGGAATGAAGAATTTCTGCAGTACTTCGGTAGTGTAGCCCCACACAATAGTAGCGAGGGCTATCTTAATAAAATAATACCATTTTGCTTTATTGGAAAAAGCAGCGGATTGACCCACCGGAAACATGAAGAGGAAGGCGAGGAAGCCGAATATACCCACATGTATCAGTTTATCATAATCTATCTGGATCATCCAGTTATCCGGCTTGGGCAGGTCTTCGCCGGGTATGCACACCAGTGTGAGCACCACAAAAAACCAGGCAATGCCTGGAATAAATTTTTTTATACCGATCGCTTTTGATGAGGCAGACGAAGAGGTCATGGATGGTAATTAAGAAACCAATGCGCTGTAAGCAGCTGCATCCAGCAGGGCTTCTACAGTGGCTTCGTTATCAACGGTCATTTTTATCATCCAGCCCTGGCCATACGGATCTGTATTCACCAGTTCGGGTTGTGCTTCCAGTGCAGGATTTACTTCTGTAATGGTGCCGCTTACCGGTAAAAAAAGAATCGCTTACCGTTTTTACAGCTTCCACGGTGCCAAAAACCTCTTCTGCTGCAAGGCTTTTACCTTTTGTGCTGATATCCACGTATACAATATCACCTAACTCGCCCTGGGCAAATTCGGTAATGCCAATAGTGGCAACATTTCCTTCTAATGATATCCATTCGTGGTCTTTGGTGTAGCGCAGGTTGCTTGGGAAAGTCATTTTGTATCAGTTAAAGATTTTTAAATAATTCGGGTGCAAAATAGAGAAAGTTATGGGTTTAAAAAAAAGAGTTACGGGTTAAAAAAGTTAGGAGCTAAAGCGTTACGGGTTAGAAAAGTTACGGGTTAAAAGAGTTACGGGTTAATTTGTTTGCGTTTATTTAAAACGGCTGCAACAAATTAACCCGTAACCCGTAACTTCTCTAACCCGTAACTTCTCTAACCCGTAACTTTTTTCAACCCGCAACCCCTACGGCAGCAATTCCATTTTCATTCTTACGTCTTTAAGCGGCCTGTCGCCGGGAGCGGTTGGTGTGGCTGCAATTTTGTCCACCACATCAAGGCCTTTCTCTATTTCGCCAAACACGGTGTAGTTCATATCCAGCATGGGTGTACCGCCAATGGTCTTATAGATTTTTCTTTGTTCGTCGGTGTAATAAAATTCAGGGTTGGTCTGGCGGATACTGCATTCCACCTGGTTCAATTCAGCATCGGTGGAGATCCTTCCCTGTACCAGGTAAAACTGGCAGGCGCTGCTGGCCTTTTCAGGATTACCGTCTCTTGCGGCTGCCAACACACCTTTTTTATGTAATATGCCCGGGCGGAATTCAGCAGGGATTCTTGCCATATCACCACCGCCCATACCCAAGGCTTCGCCGGGTTGTGCATTTTTACTTAATGGATCGCCGCCCTGTATCATAAAGCCCTGTATCACACGATGAAATAAAAGACTGTCGAAGAAGTGCGCTTTCACCAGCTTTACAAAATTATCGCGGTGCAATGGAGTGGAATCGTATAGCCTGATAATAATGACACCCATATCGGTGGTCACTTTTACCCGGGTAGCTTTTTTAACAGCCACAGGTTTTTTTACCGGTAATTTTTTAACCTGCCCGTTGGTATGGGTTACAACGGTAAATAACAGCACAAAGGCCAGCATGTGTTTAAGTGTCTTCATAAATGATCAGTCAATAAATTTTTGGTTTTGAAAATACAAGAGTATATGGTCTTTTAAAAAGTTTTCCTGCTCCATCATAATAAAAGGAGGCAGGGGTTTCAGTTGTTCAAAGTGGGGCCAGTTATCTTCATCATAACCTGATAAAGCGTAATAACCGCTGGGGGCCAGTACGGTGCAAACGGCAATATGCATCAGGTCCTGCTTCTGTTCTTTGGTAAAATCCTGTTTGCCGCTGCCCAGTTCCTGTATGCCAATGAGAAATAATATACCATCCATTTCCGGCTTGATGCCAAAGCGTTCTTTTATTTTAATGCGTAGCTTCAGCCACCTTACCTGTAAGTCGTCTTTAACGTGCTGCATAATGCAAATATAACATAGGGCCCGCGGATTACGCGGATGTCGCTGATGGATTCTTTTTTATTAATGAGCCCGCAGATTGCGCGGATGTCGCTGAAAGAAAATCTTTTTTCTGCGTATTCTGCGAAATCTGCGGGAATCTTTTTCGAGTAGACCTGGAGATTGCGAAGATGTCGCTGACAGATTCCTTTACTAATAAGCCCGCAGATGACGCAGATATTACTGATGAAACCCTTTTTTCTGCGTAATCCGCGAAATCTGCGGGAATCTTCCACGAAATCTGCGGGCCACTTTCTTACCTTTGCTCAAAATTTTTTAATAAGATGTTACAGGTAAATTTTATCAGGCAAAATGTTGAATTGGTTAAAGAAAGACTGGCGGTAAAGAATTTCGGTGACCTGTCGCTGGTGGACAAAGTGGTGGAACTGGATGAACAGGTACGTAAATTAAAAGTGGAAAGCGAAAGCCTGCAGGCCTCCATCAATGCGAATAGTAAAGAGATCGGTATGCTGATGGCTAAAGGTGATAAAAGCCTGGCGGATATTAAAAGAGAAGAGGTAACTAAGTTTAAGGCTACCCATCAGCATCAGTCACAACAATTAGCGGATGCGGAAGAATTATTGTATCAAACACTGGTCGTGTTACCTAACCTGCCGCATGTATCTGTGCCCAAAGGCAAAACGCCCGAAGAAAATGAAGTGGTGAGGGAAATAGGTACCAAACCAACATTGACCAACGCAGTGCCACACTGGGAGTTAATAAAGAAATACGACCTGGTGGATTTTGAGACCGGTGCCAAGATCACCGGCAGCGGCTTCCCTTTGTACAAAGGCAAGGGTGCTAAACTGCAAAGGGCATTGATACAATATTTTTTGGATTACAATACTGCGGCCGGTTATACGGAATATCTTCCACCACACATGGTAAATGAAGCCACGGCTTACGGTACAGGACAACTGCCGGATAAGGAAGGGCAGATGTATCATGTAACTGCAGATGGATTTTACCTGATACCTACGGCCGAAGTTCCGGTAACGAATATTTACCGCGATGAAATTGTAAAAGAAAATGAATTGCCTATAAAAATGACCGCTTACACTCCTTGCTTTAGAAGAGAAGCAGGCAGTTTTGGAAGTGATGTAAGGGGATTGAACCGGGTACACCAGTTTGATAAAGTAGAAGTGGTGCAGCTGGTACATCCCGAAAAAAGCTATGCGGTACATGAAGAGATGGTATTGCACATTGAAAAATTATTGCAATCGCTCGAACTGCCTTACCGCATTTTAAGGTTGTGCGGTGGCGACATGAGTTTTACCGGTGCCCTCACTTACGATTTTGAAGTATACAGTGCGGCGCAGCAAAAATGGCTGGAAGTAAGTTCTGTCACCAATTTTGAAACCTTCCAGGCCAACAGGATGAAGATCCGGTTCAGGGATGAGAATAATAAGACCCAACTGGTGCATTCTTTGAACGGATCATCTTTGGCTTTGCCGCGCATTATGGCGGCCATCCTGGAAAACCATCAAACCGAAACGGGTATCAACCTGCCGAAAGCATTGCATGGTTATTTTGGTGCTACAACCATTCATTAACAAAAACTGTAAAATTACCGTCATATTTTTAGTGAAACATCCTATATTTATCATTCCTAAAAATAAATCATGAAAAGAACGTTTACCTTATTGACCTTGACGGTATTAGTATTTGGCTGTGCAAAAAAAATAACGGCACCGGCCACCGGCGCTACTTCTTCTAACAATGGCAGCGTAGTGAGCACACCAGCTACCACTGCAACTACGGCTCCGGCTACTACTGCAGCAACAACAACACCGGCGGCTGTACCCAGTACCCCTTCCACACCGGCAGGCACCCGCACACCGGCTGAAGGTTCTACCACCAAAACTCCGGAAATGCAGGGCCAGTCTACTTACAATGCCAAATGCGGCAAATGCCACGGCCTGAAAGTGGTAAGTGATTATACTGCCGACCGTTGGGTAAGCATTATGCAGGTAATGGCACCAAAAGCACACCTGGATGACACTGAAAAAGACAATGTACTGGCTTATGTAAAAGCCAATGCTAAAAAATAATTGATCGATTCTTACATAAAAGGCTGCCCTTGGGCGGCCTTTTTTTATGCTTACAAAAGGCCCGTATTAAATAGTTATTAAAGATTAAACCTTTAATAATTTGGATAGTCAGAGCACCGTTATTCGTCAGTATTTAACATTTCTTTTATGGCAGCTTCCAACCGTTTAAAAAATCAACATCTATTATGGCGGGCAGGCTTTGGCCCCATGGCCGAAAATGCAGCCGAACTCGACAAGGTTTCCCAAAAAGAATTATGGGCCCTGCTTTTAAAAACCTCTGCAAAAAAGCCTGAGAAGATCGAAGTGGCGCAAGGCCTGGTGGATGGCTTGTACAAGGGCATCAAGGATGTGGCGCAAATGCAGCAAAATCCTGAACAGGTAAAAGAGCAGCGCAAGCAGATGCGGGAACAGTCGCGGGAAGATATCAAGAACCTGAACATCCGCTGGCTGGAAGAAATGATCGACAGCGAAGCGCAGTTAAGAGAAAAGATGAGCCTGTTCTGGCACGGACATTTTGCATGCCGCATCATCAACAGTTATTTTCAGCAGGAGCTGTTACAGGTGGTGAGGGAAAACGCATTGGGTAATTTTAAAGACCTGTTGCGGGAAGTGAGTAAAAGCGGTGCCATGCTTTCTTTTTTAAACAACCAGCAGAATAAGAAAAAGCATCCCAACGAAAATTTTGCACGGGAAGTGATGGAACTGTTTACCATGGGCCGTGGCAATTATACGGAAACAGATGTAAAGGAAGCTGCAAGGGCATTTACCGGCTGGGGCTTTAATTTAAAAGGTGAGTTTGAGTTCAGGAAGTTTCAGCATGATGATGATAGTAAGACGGTATTGGGTAAAACCGGCAGGTTTGATGGGGATGATGTGCTGGATATTTTGCTGGAGCAAAAGCAAACGGCGAAGTACATCACGAAAAAAATATACCGGTATTTTGTGAACGACCAGGTGGATGATGCCAAAGTGGAATGGCTGGCAGGCCGCTTTTATCAAAGTGGTTATGATATTAAAAAACTGATGGAAGATATTTTTACCAGCGATTGGTTTTATGAAGAGAAGAATGTGGGCACCAAGATCAAATCGCCGGTGGAACTGCTGGCAGGCATCCGCCGCCTGATGCCCATGGAAATGGAAAATGACCAGGCGCAATTATTATTTCAAAAAACACTGGGGCAGATATTATTTTACCCGCCTAACGTTGCCGGCTGGCCCGGTGGCAGAAGCTGGATAGACAGCAGCAGCCTGATGCTGCGCTTACGCATACCACAAATATTAACGGCCAACGATATCATGGATATTCTGCCCAAAGCAGATGATGATCTGCAGGGCGGCATGATGGAGATGACCGCCAAAAAAGTAAGAGAAGTTACTAAAGGTGGTACCGCAAAGATAGACTGGGCGCTGGTTTCAAAGGTTTTTGAACAGGTACCGCGGGAGCAATTATTGCCCAACATCACTGCTACGGTGCTGCAAACAAAAAGCCATGTAAATGATAGCCTGCTGGAAAAATACCTGAACAGCGCCAGCAGGGAAAACTTCATTAAAAGCGCCATTGTGAATTTGATGAGCACGCCGGAATACCAGCTATGTTAATTTAAAATTTAATAATGAATAATTAATAATAATCGCCAGCCAGACAAATTATTCATTATTCATTTTATCATTATCAATTTATTTTCTATGCTTATTAAAAGAAAAGAATTTCTCCAGGTAGGTTCCCTCGCCACAGCATCTTTTATGCTGCCTAAATTTTTAAAGGCATTTGAAAAACCAGCCATGGTGCCGGCAGGCAATAAAGTGGTGGTGGTCATCCAGTTCAGCGGCGGCAATGATGGACTGAATACCGTGATACCGGTACGCAATGATATTTATTATAAAGAAAGGCCGAGGCTGGGTATTGAAAAAGATAAATCATTGCTGATAACCGATGAAGTGGGCCTGAACCCTGCGCTGGAAGCATTTAAAGGATTGTATGATGATGGCAGTTTGAGTATATTGAACAGTGTAGGCTACCCGAACCCGGACAGGAGCCATTTCCGCAGCATGGATATATGGCACAGCGCCAGCGCCAGTAACGAATATGTAAATACGGGATGGATAGGCCGCTACCTGGATGCGCAGTGCAAGGGCTGCGATAAACCTACACAGGCCATGGAGCTGGATGATGTGCTGAGCCTTGCATTAAAAGGAGAAGAAAGTAAAGGTCTGGCATTTAAAGACCCGGGAAAATTATACAATACCAGTAATGGAAAATATTTTAAAGAAGTAAATGCCGATCACCAGAAGGGAGAAGAAACGATCGACTACCTGTATAAGACCATGAGTGAGACCATCAGCAGCGCTCATTATATTTACCAGCAAAGCAAAGTGCACCCCACCAGTGAAACTTATCCTGCCACCGAACTGGGCCGGGACCTTAAAACCATTGCGTCGTTGATCTTTTCTGATATCAATACCAAAGTGTATTATGTTTCGCTGGGCAGTTTTGATACGCATGTGAACCAGGAAGGTCAACAAAAAAGATTGTTCACCGAATTGAATGACGCAGTAAAAGCATTCACCAGCGATCTTAAAAAGAACAACCGCTTTGATGATGTGCTGATGATGACCTTCAGCGAATTTGGCCGCAGGGTATCGCAGAATGCAAGTGGTGGTACCGATCATGGCACGGCCAATAATATGTTCTTCATCGGCGGTGGTTTAAAACAGAAGGGTGTGCTGAATGCCATGCCCGACCTTGCCGACCTGAATGAAGGCGACCTGAAGTACAAAGTGGATTTTAAAAATGTATATGCCACTGTATTGAATAAATGGCTGGGCGCAGATGATAAAATGGTACTGGGTAATAAATTTGACTACCTGAATTTTATTTGAGTAATATTTATTCCGCTATATAAAAAAGGCTGTCCGTTACGGGCAGCCTTTGTATTTTAAAAGAATCATTTTCTTTTACCGCACACCATGCATCATCTTCTTCATCATTGGCGAAAGAGCATACAACACTATGCCTGCAAGGCCGCACAATACCACGAACAGCATAAAGAAATCATACACATCCTTTAATTTGAATCCTGCAAAGGAAGGATAGGCCGGTGCAACCAGTTTCTGCGATTTGATGGTTTCAAACTGCGCCGGTGTTAAAACCTCATCGAGTGTATTACTTAAACCATAAGTACTGTCTTTTGATTCATGCGCTTTCTTGATCATGGCATTCGATTTTTCAAAAGCTTTATCCAGGTCAATACCATTTTCCTTCGCTTTTTTAGTATCTACAGCAGCTGCGATCTTTTCATGCCCCAGGATATATAATTCTCTTCCCGATGCTTCTTTCTGCCCTTCTAAAATAGATCTGAGGTCTACATGTTCCTTTTCCATCGCTACATATTTATCAGGCGAAGGTGGTAATAATGCACCCAGTACACCGGTCAATACATAACCACCGGCATTACCCAGGAACCATACACCCATCAAAAGCGAAGCAAATCTTTTTGGCGCCAGCTTTGCCACCAGTGATAAACCGATCGGTGATAAACACAATTCGCCCCAGGTATGCAGTAAGTATAAAACAATGAACCAGATGATACCGATCTTTCCGGTCATGCCCAGCCCTTTTACCTGCGTGGCAATAATGAGATAGCCCAATGCTATCAGCAATAAACCCCAGGCCTGTTTTACAGGAGATATAGGTTCCAGTTTTCGTTTGCTCATCCACACCCAAAGAATACTGAAAGGGATTGCAAATGCCATTACAAAAATACCATTGAAGCTTTGCACCATGCTGGAAGGCATTTTCCATCCCAGGAAGTTGGTGTCGGTTTGGTTATCCGCAATAAAAGTTAATGAAGAACCTGCCTGCTCAAACGCACCCCAGAAGAACATCACAAAAAAGCATACAATATACAGTACCCATATCCTGTCACGCTCTACTTTGGTAATGGTCTTATCCGAAAGAATAAGATAGCCAAGGCTGATACCGGCGGCAAAGATGAAAGGATACAACCATGTTTTTATAAGTGAAGCGCCCGGGCTGTCGAATACAAGGTGCAAACCAAATGTAGCAGCTACCAGCAATACCACGGAAATCATGATGCTCGTCATGGTAAAGTGCGCACTGGCAGATTCACCTTCGGGAATATCCGATTTTTGTGGTTTGCCGCCGATCGCTTTTCCTTCGGGAGTAACAACATATTTATTTTTCAGGAATAAAAAAGTAAGCGTTCCGGTAAACATGGCCAATGCCGCCACCAGGAAGCCCCATTTAAAAGCGCTCAGGTCTCTTACACCATTATTGGTAACATCACCCACGATCGGGCAAAGTATCTGACCCAAAGTAGCACCTACGTTGATACCCAGGTAAAACAATGTAAAGGCCGAATCGAGTTTGTTTTTTTGTGCAGGTGGATAAAGGCTGCCCACCATGGAAGAGATATTGGGCTTAAAAAAGCCATTACCAAAAATAATGGCCAGCAATGCCAGCCACATAATATTTTGCGCCAGGCCTAAATTAGTAGAGAATATGCTGCCACTGAAGAAAAGTAATAACTGGCCAATACCCATAATGGTACCGCCCAATAAGATACAGTTCCTGTTGCCTAAAAACTTATCGGATATATAACCGCCGAGCATGGGCGTGAGATAACATAAACCCAAAAAGCCACCATAGATAATAGAGGCATCAGTTTCTCCCATCAATAATGCCTGGGCAATAAAAAGCGAAAGCAGGGCCCGCATGCCGTAAAAGTTAAAGCGCTCCCACATTTCGGTACCAAATAGTACCCATAGGCCCTTGGGGTGGCCGGTTTGTTTTATCGCCTCTTGTTCATTAATGATAGAATCAGTCATAGTAAGTGGTTTTTTTATGCTTGTATAGTTAGTTTAGTGTCTCAAAATAGTGATTTTCTTTTTAGTAACCATCAATTTAAACAGGCCAATTTTTAAAACAAGGCGGCTTGTGCCGTTTTCGCGGCATTAAGATATTTTCATATAAAATGCCCGTTCGTAAAAATATTCTGGAAATGCGCTCTTATAATTTTAAATTCGCAAGCTTAAAGTATAAACCTTTTAATAATTGCATTGAAATCCATGAATATTCTCTTAATTGGTTCGGGCGGCAGAGAACATGCTTTTGCCTGGAAGCTTACCCAAAGTACATTATGTAACAAATTATTTATTGCGCCCGGTAATGCCGGTACTGGTTTGTGCGGCAGCAACCTGCCCGTGGCCATCAACGATTTTGAATTGCTGGCTTCGGCCTGTGTTTCCAACGAGGTGGACCTGGTGCTGGTAGGCCCCGAAGAGCCGCTGGTGAAAGGTATTTACGACTATTTTAAAAATAATGCAGCCACTAAGCATATCACCGTTATAGGCCCTTCAAAAGCTGCTTCACAGCTGGAAGGCAGCAAGGCATTTGCCAAAGCTTTTATGCAGCGGCACAATATTCCCACTGCAGCTTACGGGGAGTTTACAGCCGATAACTATGCAGCTGGTGTGGAATATATCAAGGGACATTCATTACCGGTAGTGCTCAAGGCCGATGGACTTGCAGCAGGTAAAGGTGTGTTGATATGCCAGAACAGCCTGGAAGCGCTTTCGGAATTTGAATTGATGCTGCACCGCTCTAAATTTGGTGATGCCGGAAAGAAAGTAGTGGTGGAAGAATTTTTAAAAGGTATTGAACTGAGCGTTTTTGTTTTGACCGATGGCAAGAACTATGTATTACTGCCCGAAGCAAAGGATTATAAAAGAGTGGGAGAAGGAGATACCGGGCTCAACACCGGTGGTATGGGTGCAGTAAGCCCGTTGCCGTTTGTTACAGACGAGTTTTTACAGAAAGTAAAAGAAAAGATCATTGAACCAACTGTTGCAGGATTGCAGAAAGATCAGCTGGATTATAAAGGGTTCATCTTTTTTGGTTTGATGAATGACGATGGCGAACCCAAAGTGATTGAATACAATTGCCGTATGGGCGACCCTGAAACGGAAGTGGTGATACCCCGTATCAAGAACGACCTGGTGGAATTGCTGGCTGCTACTGCCAGGCAAACTTTGAACGAAATAACGATCGAGACCGACAACCGCTGTGCTGCAGCCGTTGTGGCGGTAAGCGGCGGTTACCCCGGCGAACACAAGACGGGCATACCTATACAGGGCCTGGAAAATGAAGTGCTGGAGAACAGCCTGGTGTTCCAGGCGGGTACCAAGCAGCAGGGCCGGGAGGTATTTACCAATGGCGGCCGGGTGCTGGTGGTTACATCATTTGGCGACAGCATTTCTGAAGCTGCCGAACAATCCAATTACATGATGGAGCAACTGTATTTTGAAGGCATGTATTGCCGCAGTGATATCGGTTACGAATTTCCCTGAGTGATAACTAACACTGCCGCATAAACGAAGTAAGCAGTTTGGAGAAAAAATAACAACTAAAATATTTAGCAAACCCTTTTCTGGCTTAAATTTTGCCTTGTTTGGGGTCAAAGCATTTTTTAAATAAATCTTTGAAAAATAAAATATTTAGCGTTGTTAATTCAAATAATTTACTTCAACTTTGCTGGCATTAATTTACATTACGTTTTCACTTGACAAAATATGGGCCTCTTTAATTTTTTTACACAGGAAATAGCGATTGACCTGGGTACTGCCAATACCCTCATCATTCACAACGATGAAGTTGTGGTAAATGAGCCTTCTATTGTTGCACTGGACCGAAATAATCCGAAGAACATTTTAGCCGTGGGTAAAAAAGCATTGATGATGCATGAAAAGACCCACGAAAGTATACGCACTGTTCGTCCTTTGAAGGATGGTGTGATAGCAGACTTTAATGCTGCCGAGTTGATGATAAGGGAAATGATCAAAATGATCTATCCCAAAAAACCATTGTTTGCACCCAGCTGGAGAATGATGATCTGCATACCGAGCAGTATTACCGAGGTGGAAAAAAGGGCGGTGCGTGACAGTGCGGAGCAGGCAGGCGCCAAAGAAGTTTACCTGATACACGAACCGATGGCTGCTGCGCTGGGTATTGGTATCGACGTAGAAGAACCTGTTGGTAACATGATCATTGATATAGGCGGTGGTACCACGGGTATTACCGTAATTGCTTTGGCGGGTATTGTGTGCGACCAGAGTATCCGTATTGCGGGAGATGAATTTACCGCAGATATCATGGAAGCCCTGCGCCGTTATCATAGCTTACTGATCGGCGAACGTACTGCAGAGCAGATCAAGATACAGGTGGGTGCTGCCATGAAAGACCTGGACAATCCACCGGATGATATTCCTGTTAACGGCCGTGACCTTGTGACTGGTATTCCTAAGCAGGTAATGGTAAGCTTCCAGGAAGTAGCCGAAGCGCTGGATAAAAGCATCTTTAAAATTGAAGAAGCAATATTGAAAGCGCTGGAAACAACACCGCCGGAACTGGCTTCGGATATTTACCGCAGGGGCCTGTACATTACTGGTGGCGGTGCTTTGCTGAGGGGACTTGATAAAAGGCTGCAGGCCAAGATCAAATTGCCGGTGCATGTTGCCGACGATCCGCTGAAGAGCGTGGTGCGTGGTACTGGTATTGCCTTAAAGCATTACGACAGGTACCCGTTTGTGATGAGATAAAAATAAGCTACAAGCCATGAGTTGCAAGGGAGAAGCAAAGTAAATTGGCATTGAATACTTATCCCTTGTAGCTTGCATCTTGAAGCCCTTTCAGGAACTTCAAATAATAATAACACTCCCTTCGGTGCGTAATATTTTTCTTTTCGTCCGCCGTTATTTCACTTTTATTTTCTTCCTGCTGCTGCAGGGGTTTTGTATCTATTTGATTGTTCATTACAATACCTATCACAATGCGGTGTTTTCCAATACCGCCAACCAGCTTACGGGTAAAGTAAATGAACAGTACAATAAGATAGAGGACTATTTCCATCTTAAAAGAACCAACGACTCCCTGGTAAAGGCCAACGAAAGATTGTACAATAAATTAAGGGCCGATTTTCAAATACCAGATACAGTAAGTAAAACCGTGCTGGATACTATTAAAGTAGATTCGCTGACAGAGTACCGCCGGTATACTTATATGCAGGCTGCTGTAATTGAGAATTCGGTGAATACACAAAGCAATTTTATTGTGCTGAACCGTGGCAGATCACAGCAACTGAAAGAAGACATGGGCCTCGTGGATATCAATAATGCAGTGGTAGGTGTAATTACAGCCGCCAGCAGCGATTATTCTGTAGCCATGAGTCTTTTACATAAAGACAGTAAAATAGATGGTAAACTGCTGAAAGGCGGCGAAACAGGTACAGTTGCCTGGGATGGTGTGACACCCAACATACTTACTATGACGAGGATACCCAAGAGCGCCAAAGTGGAAAAAGGTGATACTATCATTACCAGTGGTAACAGTACTTATTTTCCAAAAGGAATGGTAATTGGATATGTAACTGAAGTAATACCTGAAAAAAGCACCAATAACTTTTTGATAAAGATCAGGTCGGCAGCAGACTTTTACAGCCTGCAATATGTATTTGCTATTGATAATAAACAACAGGAAGCTATTCAGCAATTACTGGATAAAGCCAAACAGCAGAACAAATAAAATTATGCAGGGATAACATGAGCAATTTTGTAAAAAATATCATCCGCATCATGCTTTTTATACTGATACAGGTTTTTGTACTGGATAAGATACACCTGCACCAGATGGTTACACCTTACCTGTATTTTTTATTTGTATTGTGGCTGCCTTTTAATATGAACCGCAACTGGGCTTTGTTAACGGCTTTTGCCTACGGGTTTATACTCGACAGTTTCCGGCACAACCCGGGTTTTCACGCAGCAGCCTGCGTATTGATCGCTTATGTACGCCCGTTTCTGATCAATATTTTAATTCCGCAGGAAGGTGCGGATGGCAACTATGATGAGCCATCGATCAAAAGTATGGGCGGCCCGATGCAGTATTTTATTTATGTGCTGGTACTCACAATAATTCATCACAGTTGGTTGTTTTTATTAGAGGCATGGCAGTTTGGTAATATCTGGTATTTTTTGGTGAAAACACTTTTATCAACTGCCATCAGTTTATTGCTGATAATAATTACAGAGTTGTTATTTGTACGTAAACAAAAATACCGCACGAATACTGCTTAATGAATAATTGAATAATGAATAGTGGATAATGTAAGCTAATAGACAGTCCTTCATAAAAATCTCAAATCTGCAATCACAAATCTAAAATCATAAATCCCCTTGTCTGTCTTCAATCAGTCCCGGAAAAATGTAATTATGCTGATGTTTATCGGCGTACTGCTCATTATCATTGTACAGCTGATGAACCTGCAGTTGTTCTCTTCCAAGTACAAACTGGCGGCGGATGACCAGGGTATTTTTCGTAAAGTGGTTTACCCGGACAGGGGAATTGTATACGACCGCAAAGGCAGGTCCATTTTACAGAACACCACCATCTTCGACCTGATGGTAATACCCAGTAAGATAAAGGGTACCGATACTGCAGCCTTGTGTAATATTCTTGGTATTGATACAGCGGAGTTCAGGAAAAGGATGGAGAATATTGTTTTCAAATTCAAGAGCCAGCGCCCTTCTATTTTTGAAGCTTTGCTCAGCAACGAAAAGATGGCCAAGCTTACAGAGAATATGCGCAAGTTTGCTCCGGCTTATTATTTACAGGAAAGATCGGTAAGGGATTATCCTTATGATGCGGCAGGTAATATCCTCGGCTATTTAAGTGAGGTGGATTCCAGCATTTTGAAGAACCCCAAATATACGGGCTATGTGATGGGGGATTATATTGGTAAAACGGGCCTGGAAAAAACTTATGAGAATGTGATGCTGGGGCAACGGGGTATTGAATTCTGGAAAAGAGATAAAGTAGGTAAACTCACCGAAAGGCTGGAAAAAGGGCGCTTTGATACCATGGCTGTTGCGGGGCAGAACATGCACAGCTCCATTGATATAGAATTACAGATGCTGGGTGAAAAATTAATGGCCAATAAGCTGGGTTCAATTGTTGCCATCGATCCTAAAACCGGTGGTATATTATGTATGGTGAGCAGCCCTACATTTAAACCTAAATTACTGACTGGTGCGGAAAGAAAAAAACATATCGCCGAGCTGTTGTTAGACCCTGCGCTTCCATTGCTGAACCGAACAGTTGGCGCAACCTACTCACCCGGTTCTACATTTAAAACACTACAGGCACTGGTAGGGCTACACGAAGGTGTGATCGATACGAGATTCCGTGTTTCCTGCTCCGGTGCATTCTACGGTTGCGGAACGGGCAAACCCATGAAATGCCTGGACCGTGGTACATTCGATCTGCGCAGCGCCATCACTATTTCGGACAATACCTATTTCGCTACCGTAATGCAAAGGGTGATCAACAACCCTAAATATCCCAACATTGACAGCAGCCTGGATGTATGGAACAGGTATATGCAGGCGTTTGGGCTTGGGCACAGGCTGGGTGTGGATGTACCCTCAGAGAAAAGAGGACTGATACCCAGCACCGCATTTTATGATAAAGCTTATGGCAAGGGAAAATGGAATTACTGTTCCTTCCGTTCGGTGAGTATCGGCCAGGGTGAAGTGGATGTTACACCCATACAGGTGGCGAATGAAATGGCCTATATTGCCAATAAAGGCTGGTATAAAATACCACATCTCGTTGACTCGATTGAAGGCGGCGATAAATTTGATATGCTGTCGGCTTTTAAAGAAAAGCACAGCACCATCGATATTCCTGACAGTGTGTTTGAAGCGGTGCATGATGGCATGCAGGGTGTGGTGGACCGTGGTACGGGTATTGCAGCTAAAATTGCAGGCATTAATATCTGCGGTAAAACCGGTACGGTAGAAAACTATTACCGCGGTGTAAAACAACCCAACCATGCTTTCTTTGCAGGCTTTGCTCCCAGGGAAGATCCCAAGATCGCTATTATGTGCGTGGTGGAGAACAGCGGACGCTTTGGCGGTACTTATGCAGCGCCCATTGTAGGGTTTATGATAGAAAAATATTTAAAGGATTCTATTACTGATAAAGCAAGGTTAGCAAGAGTGGAACAGTTATCCAATTTAAACCTGATACCTTCAAGGATCTATGTGGAGATGAAAAGGCAGGATTCATTAAGGCATTCCAAAGATTCTGCTTACCTTATTTCCAAAGGATATATCAAAGTGATAAAAGACACTATTGGTATGGATGAAGGAAACGATGAAGAACTGGATGAACTTAAAAAAGGGAAAGACGATCCCAAAAATCCGCAGCCAAAAAAAGACAGCAACGATAATAAAATTAAAATAAATACCGAAGCTATTTTGCCCGAGCAAAAAAAGAAACCGGAAACAAAAGACTCTGTAAACAGGTAACGTGAGACGTGAATTGTGAGTAGCTCCTACTCACTACTCACCACTCACCACTCACCACTCACCACTCACAAAATGTATCAAAAAAATCCCTCCATATCAAAAGGTATCGACTGGCTTACAGTATTCCTGTACACCGCGTTGGTGATCATCGGGCTGCTGTGTATTTTTTCAGTGGAATATAAAGCGGGTGATAATGTGGTGCAAACCTTTTTGGGTTTTAAAAAAGAATACAGCAAGCAGTTGTTCTTTTTTGGTGCAAGTATTATAGTAGCCGTATTCATTTTGTTGACCGACAGTAAATTCTTTACAGCTACTGCCAATCTCTCCTATGCCGGCGGCATACTGTTGATACTGGCCACTTTTGTGGTGGGTAAGGAAGTGGGAGGATCTAAAAGCTGGATACCACTCGGGTTTATGAATATACAACCGGTGGAAGTATGTAAGATATTTACCTCGCTGGCGCTGGCTAAGTATCTTTCCATGCCGGAAACCAATTTTCATAAAACACAAACACAGTTGATCGCGGCGGCCATTGCTTTTTCGCCCGCTATTTTATCCGTACTGCAGAAAGAACCGGGTGCAGCGGTTGTTTATTTTTCATTTGCAATTGCATTTTACAGGGAAGGCTTACCTACATTGTATCTCATCATCATCTTCTCATTCGCTATTTTGGTTATTGCAAGTATCGTATTGGCATCGGAAGTATTCTTTATCATCATTACCATTATCGCGGTGTTGTTCATTTTGTTTCACTGGCGTAAAATAAAAAGAGATTTTATACGGCTGTTCTTTATCATTGGTATCTGGGTACTGTGTATCGGCGTAAAATTATTTGTGGTACCGGCGCTCTTTAACAGTGTGCTGAAACCGCACCAGGTGGTACGTATATTCTCCACCTTTGGTATTGATGATTACAAATTTAAAAGCCCGGAAAGGGAAGCAGAGATACAAAAAGAATTTGCCAAGCTGGGTACCACCAAAAAGAAGCCAGGCGAAAAAGTGGAAAGCTATAATGTAAAGCAATCTAAAATAGCTATCGGTAGCGGTGGCTTCTGGGGTAAGGGCTTTTTGCAGGGTACGCAAACCCGGGGTGAATTTGTACCGGCACAAAACACCGATTTTATTTTTTCATCCGTAGGAGAGAATTTTGGATTCTGGGGATGCGCCGTGCTGATGTTATTCTATTTTGGATTAATGCTGCGCCTGGTATTTTTAGCGGAGCGGCAACGAAGTACTTTCAGCCGCGTATACATGTATTGCGTGGTGGGCATATTGTTCTTTCATGTGGCGTTAAATGTTTGTATGACGCTGGGGCTTGCCCCATCGCCCGGTATCACGCTGCCGTTGTTAAGCTATGGAGGTTCCTCCCTGATAACATTTACCATATTGCTGTTCATTTCCATTAAGCTGGATGCAGACAGGCATATGATACTGCGTTAATAATCTTCAAGCCCTATAGTGGCTTAACGCAGGGTTTAGAGCTTTTCATTTATTTTTGCATTCCATTCTTTTTATCATAATAGCTTTAATTTGAAAATAATTCCTTTAAGCGAAGGCGCTTTTACAATAGATACCACCAAGCAATTCATTCCTTTTGATGTAGAAAAAGATGACCTGCAGAAAAGACCCGTAGGCAGCTTACTGGTGGAGGTACAACCTTTTGCCATCATTACTTCCAAAGATATTTTAGTGATTGATACCGGCCTTGGTTTTACTAATAAAGATGGCAGTTTGCAGATACATCAAAATCTATTGGATAATGGCATTAACCCGCTCGATGTAACAAAGGTACTGATGAGTCATTTACACAAAGATCATAGCGGCGGTGTAAGTAAGGAGGATAAGATACTCGGGCAGAAATTCATCAGTTTTCCCAATGCACAGTATTATGTGAACCGGGATGAATTTGATTCCGCAATGGCAAAGGGCAAACCATCCTATACGCCCGATGAATTTGAGATACTCGGTCACAACGACCGGGTGATATTTACAAAAGGCGATGGTGTTATTGATGATTATATCCGTTACGAAGTAACCGGCGCCCATTCACCTTTTCACCAGGTGTTCTGGATTGAAGAAGAAGGAAAGAAAGTATTTTTTGGTGGCGATGTGGCACCACAACTCCAGCAGATGAAAAATAAATTTGTTGCCAAGTACGATTACGATGGCCGTAAATGTATGGAACTGCGGCAACTATGGTGGCAGCAGGGTCAGCAGGAAAAATGGACCTTCCTGTTTTATCACGATATTAAAACACCGGTGATGGAGTTTTGATACGGTTATTGATGCTGGTGTTTTTTATAATAGGTATAAGAATAGATCACCGGGATTAGTGTAATGATCAACGTTATGCTGATAAAAACAATCGTTGCCACAGTAAAGGGCAGCAATAAACAAATCACCGCAATTGCGATACCCCCCGCAAACCACATTTTACCTGCCAGTTGATGCGTAACCCTCCAGGTGTTTGCATTTTCCAGCGTCCACGGTGTACGGATACCCACAAAATAATTGGGCTTTACGCTGAACATGAGGTTGCCCAGGAATGTAAAGAACAAACCGAGTAAAGGGAAGAGGAATTTGCTTAATGCAAAGCTGCCATTTACCGATGCATTGATGATCAATAACTGCAGTGCCGCCAGGAATACCACCACCACCAATGCGATACTGCTGAATGTATTGGAAGAGTAGCTGGCCGTTTTTTTAGGATCTATTTTAGGAAGGTATTTCACCAGGAAATATACACCCAGCGAAATAACGCTCAGCAATGCCATTACACCCATTAATTCATCCTTGCTGCCATAACGGTCGGGTTTACCATTTAATCCAAAATGCAGGGGCACCTGCGGAGGCAGGTTGTTGTATATTTTAATAAAGTAAAGAGCCGGTAACAGCCATATTATAAACACAGCAAGGGTTACCCAATTTTTTTTCATGAGCTTATTTTTTCTTTTTAGAAGATAATTGCATTAACCATTTCAGCATTTCATCCATTACGGTGGTATTGATAGAGTAAAAGATGAACTGCCCTTCTTTTACCGACACCACCAGCTTGGCCTGCTTCAACAGATCGAGGTGATGCGATATGCTGGGCTTGGAGATATTGAACTGGTCGGCAATTTCCCCGGCGGTCATATCTTTCTTCCGCAACATTTCCAGTATGGCCCTGCGTGTAGGGTCGTTCAAAGCTTTAAATAAAGTGTCCACCGGCTCCTGTAATTAAATATTTAGGCAAATATCTAAATACTTGCACAACTTTGCAAATTTATTTCTATGAACGGCAAACCGGCAATAAAAAAGCTGTTACATCTGTAACAGCTTTTGCAATTATATTTTATTGGAAAAAATTAACGGATCTTATGAATGAACTCGTTGTCCATGAATTGTTTCTGGATATCTTTCAGGTCTCTTAAAATGCTTGCATCCACCAGTTGGCCACCGGTTTCTACAATAAAACCACCGATCAGTTCATCTTTAACAGAGGTTTCTATTTCAAATTTCTGTGTAGGAACGGCTGCTTTTACATTGGTCATGATCGCATCTTTCAGGTCATCCGTTAACGGCGCTGCAGTAGTGATCTTTACCTTTTGAATATGATTCAACGCATTGTACTGATCGATATAAGCATTCACAATTTCATTCAGGTTGCTTTCCCTGGTCTTTTTTACCAGCAGGTCGATGAAGCCGGCAGTGGTAGGTGTAACTTTTCCGTCGGTCACTGCTTTTAAGATCACCTGTTTTTTATCAGCCTTAATAACAGGGCTGCCCAGTACTGCTGCAAAATCAGGATTGCTTTTGCAGATGGCGCTTAACCATTTCATATCAGCATATACCGCTTCTACCTGGTTTTGTTCGGTAGCCAGGTCCAGTAAACTTTTGGCGTATCTGCCTGCTAAACGTGGATTATTCATACCCCTGTCCCCTAAAGGGGAACTTGATTTGTATCAGCACTTAAAATGGTATCAAAATGCTGATGGTTATTTAATTCGATCTCCGCTATTCCCCCTTTAGGGGGTTAGGGGGTCTTAATTCAATTTTACTTCTGCAGCCAGGGTCTTAATGTAATTTTCCTGTTCTGCTTTATTGCTTAATTCTTTGCGTAATACTTTTTCGCTGGTTTCGATTACCAGGTTACCGATCTGGTTCTTAAGATCCGTTAAAGCAGCCATTTTCTGTTGCTGTATAGAAGCCTGTGCATCTGCAATGATCTTTGCAGCCTGTACTTTTGCTTCATCTTTAGCATCGTTGATGATCTTGTCTTTAGTTTCTTTAGCTTCTTTCAGCAATGCAGCTCTTTCTTCACGGGCTTTGGCCAGTAAAGCTTCGTTGTCATTCTTTAACTGTGCCATTTCCAGTTTCACTTTTTCGGCAGTTGACAAAGCATCAGCAATAGACTTTTCCCTGTCGTGCAGTCCTTTAATGATAGCAGGCCAGCCATACTTTCTTAAAATAAAAAATACTACGAGGAAAGCTAAAAGCGTCCAGAATAATAGACCGATCTCCGGTAATAAAAGTTCCATGTTATAAAAGTTCGATAATTAAAAATCTTATTTATTGGTTACGGGTTAGAAAAGTTACGAGTTGATTTATTGTTAGCGGAGATTTGCTTCGCAAACGATAAAAACAATTTTAACCCGTAACCCGCAACTAACTACTCAAATTCAAAGAGAAAAAATACTGCATCCTCCGCCCTGTGCATCAGATGCAGTAAAAAGTTGGCAACGATTATAAAACCATTGCAAGGAAGCCTACGATGATCGCAAACAGTGCAGCACCTTCTACAAGCGCAGCAGAAAGGATCATGTTAGCGCGGATATCGTTGGTAGCTTCTGGCTGACGGGCAATACCCTCAACAGCGCCTTTACCAATTTGACCGATACCGATACCAGCACCCATTGCAGCAAGACCAGCACCTACAGCACCACCTGCGTTTGCAATACCTTCCAGTAAAATTGTTCCTAAGTTCATGTTACTTGGTTTATGTTAATTAATAATTCCGGATTATAAAACGATCACTGCATCATCATACAAACCATTCTCGTTGTCGTGGCTGTTGTGCCCTTCGTGATGATGATCGCCTTCGATAGCGCTGCCCACCAGAACTGCTGTTAAAGTAGTAAAGATGAAAGCCTGTAAGAACGCTACCAATACTTCTATAAAATAAATGAAAATGGTAAATGCCAATGACAAAGGAGAAGCGCCCCAACCAGCAACTGGTCCCATTTTTTCTCCAAAAATAAATATCAATGCTACCAGGCAGATAATGATGATGTGGCCTGCCACCATGTTGGCGAACAAACGTATGATCAAAGAGAATGGCTTTAAGAACATACTTAAAAATTCCACCGGCACCAGGATGAATTTTACACCCAATGGAACGCCCGGCGGGTTAAAGATATGGCCCCAGTAATGTTTGTTACTGCTGGCAATAGTTACAATAAATGAAATAACACCCAGCACCAGTGTAAAGGCAATATTGCCGGTTACATTGGCCGAGCCCGGGATCAACCCGAAAATGTTGTTGATCAGGATAAAAAAGAAAATTGTAAGCAGGTAGGGAAGGTATTTATTGGCTTTATAACCGAGGTTGGGATTGGCTACTTCATCTCTTACAAATGCAACCACCGGTTCAATCAAACTCTGCATGCCTTTAGGGGCTGAAGTAACACCCTGTCCGCTTTTGTATTTTTTAGCGATGCTGGTCATTATCCATACTAAAATAATGAGGGCCAGCAACATCTGCACTACGTTACGGGTCAAAGAAAAATCGTACACTTTTGTAGCTTCGTCCAGTTTACCATCTTTAACTGCAACGATCTTACCGGCAGTAAACTTTTTAGCATCCAGCCCTAACTCCTTTATATTGTGCTCGTTCAGTAGTAAATAACCATTATATTCTTCATGGCCGTGCTTTAAGTTAGAAGACATGAAGCTGGAAAAACCTCTTTCCGGGGAGTATAATAGTACCGGTAAAGGCAGGGAATAGCCAAAAAAGTGGAATTCGTGACCGTCCATGATATGGCCGAAGATCACTTCCTTCATATTCAAACCTTCTTTCGGCTCTTTACCTTGTTCTTCGGTTTTAACCTCTTCTTTATGCTGCGCAAAAACTGAAGTGGAAGAAACAGTCAAAAAAAGGCTGAAAGCCAGTACCAGTAACGATTTTAAACACTTTTCAAGCATACAAATCCCTAATTTTGCCGCAAAGATAAGGCGGGAGGGGGGAAATTAAAAATTGAAGAGGGAGAAATTAGCGATAAACCCGGTGTAATTGCCCACACTACAAATAATTGTCTGTAACCAATTAAAAAACAAGCCAAAAAGTACTTTAGGGTACATTTTATGCGCTACCAGCTTTTAACCCAAGAAGAGGGCTGCTTTTGAGGATTTACACCATTTTTACCTTTTTTTCAAACTGCATCTTGTGCAGCTGGTAGTAAAACCCTTCTTTGGCCAGCAGTTCGTCGTGACTGCCGATCTCTTTGATCTCTCCCTTATCCAGCACCATTATTTTATCGGCCTTGCGGATGGTGCTGAGGCGGTGGGCAATCACGATGGAAGTACGCCCTGTGATCAGTGTATCAATGGCATGCTGTATCAGGTTCTCACTTTCAGTATCTACCGATGAAGTGGCTTCATCCAGTATCAAAATGGAAGGATCGTATAATAATGCCCTTACAAAAGATAATAGCTGGCGCTGACCTAGTGACAGCGTGGCACCCCTTTCCATCACATTATAATCGTAATTGCCGGGCAGCTGCATAATAAAATCGTGTATGCCTATCAGTTGGGCTGCTTTTATCACTTCTTCTTTTGATATGGCAGGGTTGCGCAGTGTTACATTGTCCATCACCGATCCGCTGAATAAAAAAACATCCTGCAGCACCACACCGATCCTGCTGCGCAAAGTGTCCAGCGAATAATCTTCTATGTTGGTATCGTCGATCTTTATGCTGCCTTTCTGTATATGGTATAAACGATTAAGCAGACTGATGATAGATGTTTTGCCACTACCGGTATGGCCCACAATAGCAAGGGTTTGCCCCGGGCTGATGGTAAAGGAAATATCTTTTAAAACATATTGCTCCTCAATGTAAGCAAACCATACTTTGCTAAATTCCACTTTGCCCTGCATGGCGGCGGGTGCATATTTCCCATCATTCACAGCACTGTCTTCATTATCCAGTACTTTAAATACCCTTTCGCTGGCTATCATGCCCATCTGCAATACGTTGAACTTATCGGCGATCACCCGTAACGGGCGGAACAATAAATTGAGACAGATGATAAACGAAGTAATGATACCTGCGATCTTACTCCTGCTTTGCTCGTCCAGGTGAATGGAATCTTTGGCTGCCCACCATACCAGCAACCCTATAGATACCGCCATCACCAGCTCCACCACCGGGAAAAACACCGAGTAAGCAAAAATAGCTTTGATGTTGGCATTGCGGTGTTCTTTATTAATGGCATTGAATTTTTCGTATTCTCTTTTCTCTGCTGCAAATGCCTGTACCACGCTCATGCCGGTAATATGTTCCTGTACAAAGGCATTGAGGCTGGCCACTGCATTGCGCACTCTTATAAAAGACTTGTTCACACTTTCTTTAAAAAAATAAGTGGCCACCATCAGCAATGGAAAGGGCGCCAGGCAAACCAGGGTGAGCGGTACGCTTACGGTGAACATATATACCAACACCGAAATGATAGATAAAAGATCGGCAATGATCGGTATCAACCCATCGCTGAAAACATCGTTGATGGATTCGATATCATTAATGGTACGGGTGGTCAATGTACCGATAGGCGTTTTATCAAATTGCCCGAGATTTAAATGCAGTATCTTATTGTAAGTGGTTACCCGCAGGTCTTTTACCACGCTTTGCCCGAGGGAGGCTGTGCTGAATGTGAAATAAAACCGGCAGATGGTTTCAATCAACAGCAATACAATTTGTATAATGGTAATTTCTATGATAAAACCGCCGGGGCCTTTCATAAAATGACCCGCTGTACTTTCTTTAATACCGTCGTTGATGGTAAGCTGTATCAAAAATGGCCGGATGGGTGCCATGATGGCGAGCACTACGGACAGGAACAATGAACCATAAAATTTGTTCTTGTATGGTTTGGCAAAGTAAAATATCCTGCGCAGTAAGGAAAAATTGAACAGCTTTTTTTTAGCACCCGTATCGCTCATGCAACAAAGTTAACCGCTTTTAAGTTTCTTGCTGCCGGTTTTTGTTAAGCGGTGAGGACTACTCGGTCTCTGTTTTTTTATTGTATGCTTTTATGAAAATAGCGCCCAGGTTTTTGTAGGGTGGTATATAATCATCCCAGGCTTCCTTGGTATCTTTTGGCTGCTTTGCAAATGCGGTACTGATATTTTCCCACATTGATTTCCATACCAGTTGTTTGCCCGATAACAGCACCTGGTTAAGATTATTGGTGATCACCTGGTTGATACTGCCGGTGCCTATTTCTTTGGTGGAAATGATATGTGCATCAGGATTGATCTCGATGAGCTTGCTCAGGTTTTTATAACCGCCGCAGCTACCCAGTACAATGATCTTTGCATCACCCGCCATTCTTTTAATGGTGCCGGGCAGCCAGTAACTGTGCCCACGGTGGGTGACCACGGATGGGCGAAGCCCGTTCTTTTCAAGATAATTATTCAGGTGTACCTGTGCGGTATCGTCAAGATTTTTATCACTGTTCAATGGGCGGTTAACGTATATCCAGATCTTTTGACCCTTTAAGGATTTTATCTCCACCCATTCTTTATTATTGTTGTTGATGCTCCATTCCTTTGGCGAAAAGGATCCGATGAATTGCGGAAAATATGTTTTACCATCTTCATCGCCATAAAAGAAAACCTGCTGCACAATGCGGCCGCTGTCGTCCATCAACGATTTATTATCCACCGTATAAATAGGCGGTATGCCAATGGCTTCGCTGAGGTTTATCTTATTGGTACTGTCGGCCGAAAGAAAAATGGTCTTTAAAAGATCGTAAATGATCTTGCCCCTTGTATTATTGCTATTGATACAGCGTTTTTCATTCTCATTCACATAGCTTAAAATATTTGCCTGCAGGTTCTTATTATTGATGCTGCTGTAACTGTCTGCCACATCCACCGCATCTTCCAGCGTGGAGGTAGCTTCCAGCCTTGCCACGAATGCTTTCATCAGCGATTCGGAACTGCTGCCGGGCATCAGGTTTAAAAATGTATCCAGCTTATTAAAGTTGGCCGCCATTTTAATGAACTTCTTAAAGTAATCGAAGTTTACCGTAAGCAATAAAGAATCGGTGGCAGGTTTTTTACCCATGCGTTGCAGCATGCGGTTAAAACTGTGTTTGTAGCTGCTGGTAAAAATATCCGACTCACCCATTACAAGCATGTAATAAATTTCCCTCGGCGTTAAGGAATCAATGGCTTTCATCCTAATGTTCTCAGGCTTTTCGTGCAGCTCGTTGATGGGTTTAATGAAGTGTTCAATGGCTTTGCGCTGCAACATATCCCTTAAACCATTGGCGCCAAAAAATGCAATGGCAGTATCGCCTTTGCTCATTCTTTTGCTGTACTCGATCTCTGTTTGTACCAATAATTTGTAATAGGCCACACTATCATAACCAATTTCGCCATCGCCGATTATTTTTTTCAGGCTGTCGGTTTGCTTTCTGCCCGACACAATATCATCCAGGAAAGGGAAGTACAGCAGCGCTCCCGGCGTTTTGCTCAAGGTAGCAACTGCTCTTACAGCAGCATTGCCGCTGTTATGTATAAGCTTACCGGTAGGGGAGTATACATCCTGTGCATACTTGTACATCTGGGCCGGATCATTTTTGCAGGCAAGACCCAAAAGGCTGTCTACAAAACTTTCCTTGCCGTAAGGGCCAATGGTGGCCAGTATCTTATCGGGGTTAAGGGCGCAGTATTTTAAGTAAACAATATTCTTACTGTCGTTGTATCCTTTATTATTTACAAAAATATCGGCGTTGATCAGGGCTACTTCGTAAGGCGCAGCCTGTATATAAGGCACCATGCTGGCACTGTCGATGGTGGCAGCCATTATCTTTTCAAAATTATCCAGTAAAACGGGGGCAAATACAGGCTTTATTTTATTCAGTTTCCAGTTTATCCGGAAGCTTCTTACCAGGTTTTCTACATAGGTGAGGTAGCGCACTTTTTCGTTATTGGTAGGCAGCTTGGCGTTTTGTTCAATGCAATTGCGCAACTGGTAGATCCTTCTTATCATAGCATCGGTTACCGCGATATTGATATCGTCATTAGCCGAAGCTTTAATGAAACCGTCGGCTTTTCCATCGGTCTTATCCAGTAATTTCTGTTCTTCATTTATCTTATCATGAAAACGCTGCCGCTGTAAAGGCGGTTTAACGGAATCGCATTGCGCAAAGGCATCAGCCGTGCAAACAAACAGTATCAGGATTAAAAAAACGTGCTTTATCATATTGTTATACTGCAAAGATGCTGAAAATTTGTTTAGGGTTGTATGCCAATGCTTTTTGCGTTAACAATTTGATAATATAGCGGCAGGATAAAACTGATTTATTGATACTTGATTAAGAGTACTTTTGCACAGCATTTTACGTATGAGCACTGTTAAAAAAATATTAATTGCCGATGATGAACCAGACATCCTGGAGATCATCCAATACAATTTGCAGGCTGAAGGATTTGAGGTGATCACTGCAAAAAATGGTAACGAGGCTATTGAAAAAGCCAAACGCAGCATGCCCGACCTGATCATCCTGGATATTATGATGCCGGGCAAAACAGGGATGGAAGTGTGCAACCTGCTGCGGCAGCAACCGGCCTTTAAAAACACCATCATCATATTTTTAACAGCGCTGAGCGATGAGACCACGGAAGTAAAAGGACTAGAGAATGGCGCAGATGATTATTTGACGAAACCAGTGAGCCCTAAAGTGCTGGTAAGCAAGGTGAATGCACTCTTCAGGCGTTTATCCAAAGACGAACCCAAGGTGTTAAAAGTGGGTGATTTTGAAATTGACCGCGAAAAATACCTGATCAATTACCAGGGAAGCGATATTGTACTGGCCCGCAAGGAATTTGAACTACTGGCATTACTGGCCGGTAAACCGGGCAAGGTTTTTTTACGCAACGAAATACTGAATACCATCTGGGGCACCGAAGTGATAGTAGGCGACCGCACCATTGATGTGCATATCCGCAAAATACGCCAGAAGCTTAACCTGGACTGCATCAGCACGGTTAAGGGCGTGGGGTATAAGTTTGAAATGTAATTCCAGTCATTAAGTCATTAGTCATTGGAGGCATCAAGGCATTTGTTACATTTGTATAAAATACGGTTACAGTCAGCAGGCTTTAATGACCAATGACAAATGACCAATGGCCTGTTCACATGCTTTCTCAAAAAAATTTTTCACCGCAACAGTTATCTGCACTTACTGCACTGGCATTATCGGTACCGATAGCAGTGGGCATATTTATTTCCTACCCTGTGTGGTGGCTGGCTTTGATATGGCTGGCAGTTATTTTTTTGTGCAGCTTTGCGCTGATATCGTATACACTTCAAACTTTCATTTACCGTAAAATAAAACTCATATACAAACTCATTTATCAAACCAAGGCGAGTAAACGGGAGGAGTTTTATTATAAGAATATACTGCCGCAAAAAAGTATTGACGAAGTAAGGGAAGACGTGGAAAAATGGGCAGAGCAAAGAAAAGCAGAGATAGAAGTACTGCAGCAGAATGAGACCTACCGCAAAGAATTTTTGCAGAACCTGAGCCATGAATTAAAGACCCCCATTTTTGCCATACAGGGCTATGTGGATACATTACTGAACGGGGCGCTGGAAAACCCTGACGTAAACAGGAAATTTTTAAGCAGCACTTCCCGCAATATTGACCGCCTGGTGAACCTGGTAGATGACCTGGATGAGATATCGAGACTGGAAAGCGGCGAGCAGTTATTGTACCAGCAAAACTTTGTGATACAGGACCTGTTAAAAGAAGTATACGAATCATTGGCCATTAAAGCCGAACAGAAAGAGATCAGGTGCTTTATTAAAAAAGGTTGCGAACAACCCTTAACCGTATACGCAGATAAGGAAAAGATACGGCAGGTGTTGATCAACCTGGTGGATAATGGTATTAAATACGGCAAGCAGGATGGTACTATTGAAAGCAGTTTTTACAAGATAGATGGTAAAACCATTTTGATCGAGATAAGCGATGATGGTTCCGGTATTTCCGAAGAGCACCTGCACCGCATATTTGAACGTTTTTACCGCACCGACCTGGCAAGAAGCCGTAAAGTAGGTGGCAGCGGGTTAGGCCTATCCATCTGCAAACATATTGTGGAAGCGCACGGGCAAACCATTCATGTACGCAGTAAAATTGATGTAGGCACTACATTTGGTTTTACACTGCAAAGCAAAAAAGATTAACGGTTCACCATCACCTTTACAGTTACTTTATCATCGTGTGTTTTTAATACCACGTAATAGATGCCTGCCGCCAATTGCCGGGTATCAAATTTATATTGATAAGAACCTGCTGATTTATCTGCATTCTCAACAAGCGCTACCTGTTTACCGGAATTATCGAGCACCATCAGCATTACACGGGTAGGTACCGAAACCGCAATATTGATATTCAGTTTATCTTTTACAGGGTTGGGGTTGCATTTCATCCATGCGTAATGATTAGCCGGAATGGCAGGGATGTAGCCACCGCTTTTATATTTCCAGATACGGTCGCCACTGGCCAGTAATAAGGTATCATTTACTTTGAACACCCGGTTCATATAGGGACATACATGAATGGTATCCCATGTTACACCTCCGTCATTTGTTTGAAACGAATAAGCGGCACCTCCACCGGTCCATCCTTTGTTTGCATCAATAAAGCCGATGCCTTCAATATCATAATTTGTGGTATTAGCTACCTGGTGGATACGCCACGTCATCCCTCCATCGGTGGAAGATAATACCTTGGGCGATACACTGGACAGGTCTTCCAGCGATGCAAAATATAATTTGTCTGTCAGCCGCTGTATCTTCCAGCAATACTCGCTGGCTACATTGTTTTGAAACTTATAGGTCCAGGTTGCACCACCGTCGGTGGTATACAGTATAACACCGGAACGCAATGGCAATGGTCCGCGACCGGTTGCAAAACCAACATCTTTATTTATAAAACAGAGATCAATAATAGAGGTGGCGTAGAGCGACATATCAATAAGACTCCAGCTATCTCCGCCATCCACCGATTTTATGATATACCCACTATCCTGGTACCAATTTCCACATCCGTAAATTGTATTGGCATCCGCTACAGCAAGGCCGCAGATACCCCGTTTTGCTTTGCGGGGCAGTAAAGGGCTCAGGTCTGTCCAGGTGGCGCCGCCGTCAGTTGTTCGCTTCAATACATTGGTATCGCTGATATTGGAAAACCCACCGACAAATCCTTTTAAAGGATTGATAAACTCTACCGAACGATAATACATTTTGTTTTCCGCTACCAGCGTCCAGTTATCGCCACCATCAGTGGTTTTAACGATCTTGCCATCACCACATACCGCATAACCCACCTGTGTATTCACCATAAAAAGGTCGTCCACCCTTCTTGTAAAAGCTGGCGAGTTGCAGACCTTCCACCCGGTTTGAGCAAAACAAGGGCCTGTAATAACAAAGCATAGCAGGATGCTGAAAACTGTTCTCATAAGTTAAGTTATTGGTTGTGATGAGTGCTGTATTGGTAATTGATCTGTGCACACGAAGCCGGCGATCTACTAATATAGTAAATTTTCAGCATTTGTGTAGCAACAAAGTGTAATGCAGTTTTTTATTTGGCCTGGCTGATAAACACGGGGGAAAGACTATCAAGGATGGATATTCGCTGTATAGCGTTGCAATTTTTTTATATAAAAAGCTCTTACATCAGTCCAGTTATAATAATTGCGGTATGCTGTGGTGGGGATACCTTTTACGGTTACTTCTTTTTCGTTCAGTAAAAATTTTACGAGGTAATTGTTTGATCCTTGTTTTTTATAAAATATCCATTGAATATTGGCGCTGAGGGGAATAATTTTATCATCTCTCCATATACCGTACACATCTTTTACTTTATTGGTGGGTTTGCTGGCATTTTCCAATCCCAGTAAAGCTGCAAAAGGTGCAATGGTCTCTGCATGGCAAAAACGCAGTTTGGCATTCATTGATTGAGTGCTGGTATATTCATCTGCTGCTTTAATAAAATCTGCCAGCAACGGTGTGGCAATAGTTACCTGTATACCGTTCACATTATCGCCGGGCCCTTTTTCGTAAAATCCTTCTGCATCATCTATCACCGATAAAATGTGCAGGCTGTTGCAATCCACAAATTCCTGCATATCTACCTGTGCAGGAGTATAACCCGCCTTAATGATCTCGCCCTGTATGGAATAAAAAATGGTGATGAAACCATACAGGTCTGATGCAACTTTATCCGCATCGCCCGGTTTTAAAAATGAAGCTGTAAAAATAGTGTTGGCAATTTTATTGGCGATAGCTGTATAATTCACCAAACCTTTTAGCTGGGTTAAATATTTATGCCAGTAACCACTGTCTTTATATGCTGTATAAGCAGCTGACAGGTCATAAAAACGCAGCGTGGTATCATTGATCTTTTTGGTGATGAGCGTATCGTTATTATTGATCTTTGCTTTCAGTTCATCTACAAAAGCATTGCAGGTTTGCAGTGTTCTTATTTCTTTGGTATAATCAATATGCAATACCAGTTGGGGTGTTCTAAACACATTGCCGTAATTGGTAAAAGTGCGGTCGGCCAGCGCATGTTGTTCATCCTGTCCTTCAATGCTGATGCTTTTTAAATACTGGGCTTCTACGATCTGCAGCTTATCTACTTTTTCTTTTAATACTTTTCCTGCCTTTGTTAATGCGTTTGCCTTATCGGCTGCTGCAAGTAAAGTGTACAAGGGGTAGCTGCTTACATCTTTGGTAAGATGCCTGGCGCCATGGCGGCCGGCATGATCGATGAACACCGGTTGATAGCCGGGTGGAGGAGGAGCATATTTTGATTGCTGGCTTTGATATAAAGCTTTAGAACCTAAAAAAGGATCCTTACAGGTCTGTGCTTTGGAAAAGAGCGGGGACAAAACAATAAAGCAGCTTGCTGTAAGAATCCTTTTCATATGGCTAAAATAATACTTGGCAATGAAATTTAATAATGAAGGTTGCCGGAACCGTCAAATTGGTAACAGCCAATGTCTTTACCCGGAGCAGGATAATAGGTTACACCATATTTAGGATCAACCGGTACCACTTTCATCGGGCTGAAATTGGTATATCCTTTACCAATGCAGGGCGATGTTGATTTAAGGGTGAATTTAAAATTACCGATAGCAGTAATGTCCTGCATCCTGTAACCACCGGTAACTGGCAAGGTATAATTATAAAATTGCGGATCAACTGCCTGTACCGCTGCTGCACCGTTATAAGCCACGCAAGGGGCATATTGATAATTTGCAGGTAAATAAGTAAGCGGGTTAGGAATATCGGTAGAAACTGGTTTGGTTACTGCACCGGGTGTATAAGGGAATATCTGGTTGGCTACCGATAAACTGTCTGCCCAGTAAAAATTATAACCGTAATTTTTATTGTACATGTAAGTAGTATCAGGGATATCGCTGCTTAAGCGCAAGCCCCACCTGCAGTTGACCATTAAATTATTGAATGCCTGTCCGTAAGCAAGTTTTTCAAAATTAATAGAACCCCCACGACCGGATTTTGTTTGCCTCCAGCCGCCATTGATCAATGTATTGTTATAAATATGCACTTCGCAGTTTGCAATGCCCGGGCCACTACCCGCATTGGATGCTTTTAAAGCGTTAGTGGCATTGCCCATAAAGAAATTATAAGCCATATCGCCAATACCACCTGCTTTTACATTCAATACATCACCACCGCTTTTACCACATTTTTCAAAAGTGCTTCTGAAGATCGCAAACTTACCACCTGAACCTGCAACACGGATCGCATCGTCCACGGTGCCATATATCCAGGAATCTTCAAAAACAAAATAACCATCTGCATTAGAAAAGAAAACACCATATGAATTGTCAGTTGCGGCTAGCCCTAACAGTGGTGCTACACTGTTGCCCAGTAATGCACCTGCGTATTCAATATGTGTCCATTTTAATACCAGGTATTTACAGGTTTTATCTCCTATCACACCTTTCCACCTGCCTGCAAAAGCAGAGTCTTTAGCGGCGTTGTAATTAGCCGACGGTGCATCTGTTTTGGTAAGACCATCCACACTTAAATAAATTGGTTTTTCTGCAGTACCTAACGAGAACAGGTTACCCTGCACAATAATGCCTGCCTGGTTTTGAAAGTTCACTCTTACACCCGGTTCAATTATAAGGCTGTCGCCGGGATTTACGTATACATCACAACTAACGGTATAGGTTTTACCAGATAACATAGTGCCTGATATGCTGCCGCAAAGAGGCGTGGCATCGCTGATGGGTTTTGCTGGTGGCGGTACATACTGGTAAAGATCATACTGATCGAGATGATTTTTTTTACAGCCATTGAGTATTGCCACCAGGCTGGTACAAATAATTATTAAGACGATAGAATTTTTCATAACGAATAATATTTTGATGATTATAGTTTAAAGCGTAAGCCGAATAAGAATGATAATTTGTAAATATCCCTTTGTACAAAAATGGAATTCATCGGGTCATCCTGGCCGGGGATACGGTTCAATGTGTTTTCTAAAACATAAGGTTGCTTAATGAAGAACCGGGTTTTAGAATTGGTAAGGTTATTTACTTTACCATATAATGAAAGGTGCTTCACGATCCTTTTCTCGAAAGAAAAATCCAGCTGGCTGTAAGGCGCCTGCCAGGTATCCAATTGATAATAGCTGGACACCAATGCAATTCTTTCGCCGGTGTATACAAATGCCAGCTGTACATCCAAACCAATTTTAGGATCTTTTACCAGCAGTGATACATTGGCTACGTGATTGGCCTGTCCCTGCATCGGCCTTGTTTGTGATAATACCTTGGTGTTACCTCTTGCAGGCACTAAAGTAGTATCATAGTAGAAGTAGTTCTTATCGGTAGTGATTGCAGAGTGTGTATAAGTGTAGTTGGCATTGATACCAAACTTGCCAAAGTATTTGGTGGCCACCAGTTCAAAACCATAGTTAGTAGCGTCGCCAAAATTCTGTGGTGTTAATATAGCCGTGCTGGTGCCGGAATTACCACCGGTGATCAGCTTGTTGTAAAATGCAGTCTCAATAGGGTTGTGTATATTTTTATAAAAAACGCCAGCTAATACCTGGTCAGATCCGCCGGGGAATAATTCGTAACGCAGATCAAAGTTATCGGCAGTAGTGTGTTTTAAAGTTGGATTACCCTGTGCCGCATACTGATCTTCTGTTGCATCCAGGTAATACGGTGTCATCTCAAAATAACCCGGCCTTACCAAACTATTGAAGTAAGAAAGCCGCATGCTTTGCTTTTTGTTGATATCATATTTTAAATGCAGACTGGGTAATACATCCGTGTACCAGATCCTTCCGTCTTTAAGATTATAGGTTTTTGGCGCGGCAGTATTATAATGCACATTGGTATATTCTATCCTTGCACCGCCCAGTATCTGCAGTTTAGGACTGGCCATAAATTTAAACTGGCCATAACCTGCAGTTATTTCTTCCTTTAAAGTATAAGTATTGGGTGTAGTTAAGTTAGGAGCACCTGCACTGGAAGGATTAAAGCTATAAGCAGCGTGGTAGATGTCTGTATAGTTTTGTGTGGCGCCATCGGCAGATAATGAATAAGAGTTGTAATAGTTATCGCGGTTCTTGTGCCTGTACAATCCACCAACACTGAACTCTACATTGGTTTCATGAATTTTTGGAGTGTAGATAAAATTGAGGTAACCGGCATAATCCTTATCCGTATTATGCGACCATATCCTGTTCATACCTTTTACTAAATTCTGTTGCTGTTGCAATACACCATTTACGGCAACATTGGTGGTATTAAAATCTGCCTGGTCGGGTACCTGCTGCTTTGCCAGTGAGTAAACAGCACTCCAATTAATTTTAAAATTGGATCTTAAACTATGATCGCCCTGTAAAGTGGAATTGTAAATACTTTGTATCTGCCACCTGCTGCGGGTATTATAAGTGATCTGACCGGGATTGGTAGCCACGTTCGTATCAACCGTATACCTTGCCTGGAACTCATCCATTCTAACGTACAAGTTGTACAATGATATTTTGTTGCTCTGGTTAAATACGTAATCCCATTTGTTATTGATAGCTATCCTTGTATTTTGTGTTGAATACTGGCGGATATTGGCATCGCCAAACTTGGCATTGTTATCATAGTTCTGACCCGGTACACCATTTACGGTAAGATTACGGCGATAAGTTGGCTGTGCATCCTGCACATTAAATATCGCATCCGAACCGCGGTAATTGTTCTGGTAACTTCCGGCGATCAAAAAGCCCAGTTTCTTTTTTAAGAACCTGTTGCTGTAAGTGATACCGGTTTGAAGATTGAGTGGGTTTGATTTTTTATGTTGATCTAAATTAGCCCTTGGAAAATCTTTGTCGGTAGCGATATAAGAATTGCCATTGATTTCAGCGGGATCTTTTTTGCTGATCACACTGTGATCGAATGTAGCAAAAGGGCGATCGTTGAATAACATATTTTCTCCAGTAGCTGCAAACACAGTGAATGTTTGTTTAGCAGGCGCACTTTTCATTACCAGGTTCATTACACCGCCAATAGCATCTGCTTCCATATTGGGTGTAAGCGCTTTTATTACTTCCAGGCGCTCTAATATATCACTCGGAAAAATATCGAGTGGTACATACCTGAATTTATCATCGGGGCTGGGTATTTTAATACCATTTACCAAGGTGCTGTTATAGCGTTGGTCCATACCACGTATAATGGCATAACGGCCTTCGCCGCTGCTGCTGCGCTGTACGGTAACACCACTTACCCTTTGTAAAGAGTTAGCAACGGTTACATCCGGTGATAATTCGATCGCTTTTGCAGAAAGCAGGTTTTGCACCACATCCGATTTTCTTTCCAGGCTTCTTGCATATTTATCAGACTCTGTATTTTTTGAAGAGGTCATTACAACACCGGTCAGCTCTTTCGAGGCTGCTTTTAATTTTACATCCATCCCCTTCACATCCTGCCCCGCTTTTACTTCCACATTTTTTATTTCTTCTTTTTCATAGCCTACGTATTTTACTTTGATATCGTATTTACCCGCAGGAACATTTTTAAAAACATAACTGCCATCCAGGTTTACCACCGTGGCAAATTTGGTGTCTTCCAGTGTTACGGTGGCGCCTACCAACGGTTCGCCGGTTGCTGCGTCGGTAACCTTACCACGAATGGTTTGTGCAGATGCCGCAGCCGTAAATAACAGGAATAGAACAATAGAAAAACTTCTTAGGATAAGTTTAGAGAAATAGTGCATAATAAGCAGGTTTTGATATTTGCTGCAAATGTTGCACAGTAATTTTTATCGGGATGCAGCCCGCAAAGAGTTTACATTTTTATAAAACTGCGGTAATCTTTTCTTAACAATTTGGTAATGCAGCGGCTACTTATGCACTATAATTTAACAGTGGGGTAACATTGGCTTAAACATTTGGTTAAACGCTTTTGGTTATTTTGTTTATTACTTATCCCAATTTCTTACATTATGAAAAATGTACCATATTTTTTTCTGCAACTTTCTGTAAGGATATTTCTTCCAATGCTGTCTGCATTTTACCCGGCACTAAAATTTTATAAGATCCATTGATGGATAAAATAAAAAGAAGAAAGCTGGATATCCTGGTCTTGTCGGATGTGCACCTGGGCACTTATGGCTGCCATGCCAAAGAATTACTGCGCTACCTTAAAACCGTTAAGCCTAAAACAGTGATCCTTAATGGAGATATCATCGATATCTGGCAGTTCAGTAAACGCTACTGGCCCAAAGCGCACATGAAGGTGATCAAACACCTGATGGGCTGGATGAGTAAGGGGGTGAAGATCTATTACATCACCGGTAACCATGATGAAATGCTGCGGAAGTTTGTAGGTTTTAAAATGGGATCGCTGAAAGTAGTGAATAAAGTGATACTGGACCTGGACAACGGAAAAAAAGCATGGTTCTTTCACGGTGATGTGTTTGACGTGACCATGCAACATAGTAAATGGCTGGCAAAACTCGGTGCTGTAGGGTATGACACACTGATACTGATCAACCGGCTGGCCAATTTTATTTCGGAGAGGATATTTAAAAAAGGTAAGTTGTCACTATCTAAAAAAATAAAGAACAGTGTGAAGAGTGCGGTGAAATTCATCAACAGTTTTGAACAAACGGCGGCAGATATAGGCATCAGTAATAATTACGATTACGTGGTTTGCGGGCATATTCACCAGCCCGAAATGAGAGAGATCAGCAATCCGCATGGAAAGATCATGTACCTGAACAGTGGCGACTGGATCGAAAATTTAACATCACTGGAATATGTAAACGAAGAGTGGAAGATATACCGATTTGATGAAGCAGATGTGGAACATATTGACGACCATGAAGAAGAAGAACTGAATAACTCGCAGTTGTTCGATAACATGATGGAAGAATTTAACCTGCTAAAACAATAACCAACCAGCAAACAATAGTTGCCGGGCTAACCGCCGGAATCAATGAAAATACTTTATGCGATACAGGGAACAGGTAATGGCCATTTAAGCAGGGCAAGGGATATTATTCCCCTGCTGCAGCAAAAAGGCGAACTGGATATCCTGGTGAGTGGTATACAGGCTGATGTGGAATTGCCTTATGAAGTAAAGTATAAATTCAAAGGGCTGAGTTTTATTTTTGGAAAGAACGGAGGTGTCGATCTCATTGCAACTTATAAGAAAAGTAATCTTAAACAATTGTACAAAGAGATCAAAAGCCTGCCGGTGGAAGAATATGACCTGGTGATAAATGATTTTGAACCGGTAAGCGCCTGGGCCTGCAGGATGAAACATAAAGAATGTATCGGGCTGAGTCACCAGGCTGCTGTGATCAATAAAAAATCGCCCAAACCAAAAAAGAAAGATCCTGTTGGTAAAGCCATACTGCACAACTATGCACCGGTAACCACGGCTTATGGTTTTCATTTTGGCGCTTACGATAAAAATATTTTTACACCGGTAATAAGAAGCCAGGTAAGAGAGGCAAAGCAACAGCGCCTGGAACATTATACCGTTTATCTGCCGGCATACAGCGATAAAAAGATCATCAAGATATTAGGGCAGATAAAAGAGATCAACTGGCAGGTATTCAGCAAGCATTCCAAAAAAGAATACAGCGAAAAGAATGTGCATATAAGACCGGTGAATAATGACGATTTTATAGAAAGCTTTATCAGCTGCACCGGTATTTTGTGCGGCGCAGGTTTTGAAACACCGGCAGAAGCATTGTACATGAAAAAAAAGCTGATGGCCATACCCATGAAGGGGCAATATGAGCAGCAGTGTAATGCAGCAGCATTAAAAACAATGTCGGTGCCGGTAATTAAAAGTTTGAAGAAAAAGCACCTGGAAAAAATAAAGGCATGGGTGGAAAGTAAGCAGGCAATAACAGTCAATTATCCCAACAGCACAGAAAGGATCATCAGCATGATCATAAAAAAACATGGTGCGGCAGTTGCTAAAAAAACAGTGGAGCCGGGGGAGGGTATTTATTCTGCAAAAAAACTAAAGGATAAAAGCTTAGGAGAAATTTTAAATCAAATCACAGGATAGGGTATGCTGTTTACGAGGAATGATTTTGGAGATGATTTTAACTGGGGTGTTTCTACTGCAGCTTACCAGATAGAAGGCGCTCATAATATTGATGGCAAAGGCCCATCAATATGGGATAGTTTCTCGCAAAAAAAGAAAAAGATATTCAACAACGATAACGGCAATATAGCCTGTGATTTTTATCATCATTATGCCGATGATATTGCGCTCATCTACAAATTAAATATTCCCCATTACCGCTTTTCTATTTCCTGGAGCCGTATACTGCCGCATGGCGTAGGAGCCATCAATCATAAAGGCATTGATTTTTATAACAGGGTGATTGATTTTTGTTTGGAACTGGGTATACAACCCTGGATCACTCTATATCACTGGGACCTGCCGGAAGAATTGCAGCGCAAAGGTGGCTGGATCAACCGGGAAGTGATACACTGGTTCAGTTATTTTGTAGACTGCTGCATAAAAAATTTTGGTGATCGGGTAAAACACTGGATGGTATTGAACGAGCCAATGGTATTTACCGGTGCAGGATATTTTTTGGGTGTGCATGCGCCCGGTAAAAAAGGACTGAGTAGTTTTTTGGCAGCGGCGCATCATGCAGCGTTGTGCCAGGCAGAAGGGGGGAGATTGATACGTTCTTTAAGAGGCGATTGTAAAATAGGCACCACCTTTTCTTATTCGCATGTAGAACCCTATCGTGCCAATGACGAACGGGATATAAGAGCTGCAGTAAAAGTAGATGCACTGCTGAACCGCACTTTTATTGAACCATTGCTGGGCCTGGGTTATCCTGTAAATGATATCAGGATCATGGAACGCATAGAACGTTTTATGTATCCACACGATGAAAAGAAACTGGCCTTTGATATGGATTTTGTAGGCCTGCAGAATTATACAAGGGAGCTGGTGAGTTATGCGCCTTTAATGCCATTTGTAAAAGCAAAGATCATAAAGGCCAGTGCACGCAATGTACAACGTACACAAATGGATTGGGAAGTACATCCGCCTTCCATTTACAATGCACTGAAAAGATACAGCAGCTATAAACAGGTAAAGGAAATTATTGTAACAGAAAATGGTGCCGCATTTGATGACAATTGCGAAGAAGGTATTGTGGATGACGGGCACCGCGTAAAGTATTTACAGGACCATATTGCACAGGTATTGCTGGCCAAAAAAGAAGGCGCCAAAGTGAACGGCTATTTTGTTTGGACGTTGATGGATAATTTTGAATGGGCCGAAGGTTTCTATCCAAGGTTCGGCCTGGTGCACGTGGATTTTAAAACACAGAAAAGAGTGATCAAGAATTCGGGTCGCTGGTATTGCCAGTTCCTTAAAAATACGGTGGCCGCCTCTATGGAAGACTGGCAGAAAGAAGCCGCCCGGCTGATATAACAATTGCTTAATAACAGCTTAACAGGCTATTATTTTTACTGCATTACTTTTATTACTCGCAATCTTTCTCTTTGGTGTATTGGGATAGTAAGAAAAACCCTCCTGTCAATAAGCAGGAGGGTTTTGTTTTAAAAGGTAATTATGAAGCCGCCATATACTGAAGTAACGGCAGGTGCTCCCATTTCTTTTCTGTTCAATAATAACCGGGTTGTCGATCACGGCAAAATGATCTTTATATACAGCTTTTACATCAACAGGATAATTGGAAGGCACGATGCAATATGCATCATCGCCGGGTTGCAGTTTTTTTCTTTCGGAATTGATCCATGCGTATTGATGAATATCATTCGTGTCACCAATCGCCACTACATCTTTTTTTAAAGGCATCGCAATATACTGGTCAATATGCGCTGCGGGAAACCATTTGTTGCAAACGATCACTGCATCACGCTTCATCACACCGTTTTTTACATCCTGCTGTGCTATTTCACTGAATATTTTTTTGAAACCTTTCCATCCATACATATCAAGTGTAAAATCACCCTCTCCATAAACTTCCTTATCTTTTTTACCGAGCCTGCCGGGTAAAAGATCAACAACAAAAATGCCGGCAATGGTAATGGTTGTTATCAATGCAGCGGCGAATATTAAAGGCCTGGGTAAAGAAGGGCTTTTTGCAGCAGAAACATTTTTCCTGGAAAAATAACAGGCGGTTAGCAATACCAGGCCGCAATAACCCGGTCCTGTCCAGTGCGGTAGCACATCCCTGAAAAAAGCAATAGCCGTTGCCAGTAATATCAATGGCAAGGCGCCTAATAACAATAGTCTTTTGTGCGCATTGGAAACAGAAAGTTTATTGCTGAAGGCTGCCATTACAGCGGGTATCATCAATACAAATATCACCGGGTTGTAATAAAAGAATTGCCCAGTGGCAAAAGTTAAAAATGAATTGATATTGAATCCGCTATCAGTAACGGTTACCCGATTACTGTGATACAGGTAAGTAACAAAATGGTTGTCAATATTCCATTGTATCACAGGATAGAACAGCAACAGGCTTATAATACCTGCTGCATACAGTGCCCAGGTCTTCCACCATTGACGGTTGTAAAAGATGATGTATAATAAAAACGCCAGCCATAAAAACACCGTATGGATCTTGCACAGCATACCAATACCAGCCACCAGTCCAAAAAGCAGCAGCTTGTTTTTGGCGGTTTTATCAATAGTTTTATTCGCAGTGATGCCAATGAGTAAGTAAAGCCCGGCCGTCCAGCAGAGCATTTGTGGCGAATCGGGTAAAATAAATGTGCCGGCAATGATGCTGCCGTAAATAGTGCAGGTATAAATAAAGGCCGCTAAAAAACCGGTGCGTTCATCCTGTAACTTTTTACCAGAAAGAAATAAAAACCAGGTGCTGCCGGCTGCAGCAATAATGGCGCCCAGCCGGATGAAGAATTCATTATCTGCAAAAAGATTAAAAGTGGTCAGTCTTATCAGCCAGCCCACCATGGGTGGATGATCAAAATAATTCCACTGCAGGTGCTGGGCATACAGGCGGTAATACACTTCATCATTGCCCAGTTCAATACTGCCTGCAGTAATGCAGCGTATCAAAGTAGCAATGATGATCAACCATATTGTTCTCTTTTTATAATTCAACCGGGTCAATTAAAAGTAAAGAGCGTATTGAGTATATAGTTCCAGAAAAAAACAAGGCCGATGACAACCAGTTTTAATACATAAAAATTGGCTTTAAAATTTTTCACTAAAAAGTACAGGAGTAAGTTGTTGATGGCAATACCCAGTAAAGAAATGCATACAAATTTTGAGAACTGTGCTGCAAAGGGTTGGGCATGCTGATCAAAGGTCCAGTAACGGTTGAGTAAAAAATTGCTGACCACCGCACATGCTACACCCAGTGAATTGGATAGGTATTTATTGAGCCTCAGTTTTTCTTTACAAAGCCAGGTAACCGAAAAATCCAGCAGCATACCGCTTACGCCCACAATGCCGAATTTAAAAAAACGGGCATCGAATAATTTACTCATACCGGCTGTATGGCTGAAGGTGATGCAGCAGGATTGCCCGATGGCAAGCGGTGCATTTTTTTGATAGACCTTTTAATGCCTTTGATATTGGTGGCAATATATACCGCCACCACTGCCGAAGCGCTGCCGATAACAGCACCGATCACTACATCCAGTAAAAAATGCTGCGCCAGGTAAATTCTTGAATAACCCACCAGCATGGCGCCGATCAATATCAGCAGCTGCCATGATTTATCTTTCATCATCATTACCATTACAGTAGCCAATGCAAAGGCAGTCGCCGTATGCCCCGATGGAAAACTGGAATTGTTGGCCAGGCTTACCCCATCAATAAAATGAAGGTATTGTCCTGCTTCAAAAAACAGTTTAGGCCTTGGTGCATTTACCAGATTCTTTATAAGCTGTACTATAAGTCCCGAAATTAAAAAGGAGTATAACAAAGCCAATCCCTGTTGTTTGCGTTTGTAATAGAACAATATTGCAGCAATAAGGCAAAGGGCAAAAATACCATCACCCATAAAAGTGTAATTGATAAAGAACACATTTAATGCAAAGGGATGGTAAGCATTCAGGGCAATAAAAGCGGCTGATTTTCCATTGACAGCGAGGTACAACATACCAGCAAGAATAATAAACAACAGCCCGGAAAAATAGATCCTGTTCTGGCGGAATACAGATGGGTTAGTTTGCATCAGCAAATTTTTATACGGCAAATTACCGTGGATGTTTTACCAAATTATTACGGCAGTATTAAGGCAAGGTTACTATATGAATTATGCACAGCAGTGTAAACAAAACTTAACATACAAGGGCTGAAAATATTTTTACTTTAGTAAAAACTATTCATTATGAACTGGCCCATTATTATCAGTATTGCTGTGGTGCTTGTTGCATTAATTATTTTCCTGGTAAAAAAAAATATGAAAGATGAAAAAGACCTGGAGAAAAAGATCAAGAACGATTACCTCAAAGAAAATAAAGATGTAAAGGATGAAGGAAGAGATGCCGCTGCACATTGATCTTTCTACCACAATTAATGCAATTGGTTAAGCGATAATGCATCCGCTACCGGGTGATCGGCTGTAAAATCAAAACCCAGCAAATGCGCAACCGTCTGCGCTATCTGTTCATTGAATATTTCGTCTTTTGTTTTTACTTCCCCTTTGGCTTCAAAAGCGTTGCCCAAAGTCATCAACCAGGTATTCTTGCTGCCTGCGGTAAACATATCGTGCCTTACCCATGTATTATTTTTTTGCCCGCGGCCATGATCGGTGGTGATGATAAAACTGGTATTGTTCTTATAAAAAGGATCCTGGTTAACAAGACACCAGAGTTGTTTTACATATTCATCAAATAAATGAGCGCTTTGCAGGTAACCATCATAATTACCGCTGTGTGCATATTCATCCGTTTCACCAAAACCGATATATACTACTTTAGGATGTTTATTGCGTATATATTCTTTGGCTGCAACAAAAGTGAGCATGTCGTTTCTTGTAGCATCCGTATTGTTCATTACGTTCTGTTGAATACCATTCGCCAGTAATTCAGTATCGGTCAACGAATCATGTGCAATATTTTGATAACCGCTGTTGAGGTAAAAACTATTGGCAGGCCTGTTCAGAATGTATTCAAATAAATTCCAGCTTGCAAAAGCTGCCACTTTATTTTTATACGCCGGTTGACCATTTAAAAACTCCAGCACATTCTCATTGTAATTGTACCGCTTGCGGTTGGCGATCACGGAAGGATCGGGATAACCCGTCAATATTTCATTATACCCCGCATACGAAAAACGGTAGGCGTTGGCAACAGTTACTTTATTATCAAAATTGCGGTTGCCATAAATAGCGCCCTGCTTTGCCAAAGTATTCCAGATAAAAGGCAACAGCATCTTACGTCTCTCTTCCAGGTTGGTATCCCAGTAGATCTGTTTCAGCAAGCCGGTATCTTTTACATAACCGGGATTATTGATAATAGCAGAATCGGCACCATTAAAAATTTCCTGCCAGCGAAAGCCATCGGTAGTAATAATAAAAATGTTGGGGGTGCTGTCCTGCTGTGCAAAAACCTGCCCGGTAAGGAGACAAAAGGTTAAGAGGAAGACAATTTTTCATTTTACAGATGTTTTACAAAGAAACACCTGCAGTATAAACTGAATATTAACGGGGTATTATTACAATATTAATTAGGCCGCCAGTTCCGGCGCTGTATTGGCGCTGTGTGGCTGAAAAGCATACCAGCAAAGTACCATCAGCAGGCTGGGGAACTTTGAATCCAGTAATGATTTTGTTTTATTGAAACCGCTTGCGATCGTATCAAAACTGCAGCGTAATAAACTCTTCTCCATCGATTCATCATACAATTCCAGTTCGCCCGAGTTATTCTGGTTGTAAACAAAATAATATCTCCTGCCATCCAGTTCCACAAACCCTTTATTGGCACCGGCTTTTTCTTCTTCCAGATTACCCATTTTAATACCATATTCGTTCTTGATCACCGCCTTGCGGGAAAAAAGCCCTCTCTTTTCAAAAAAGAACAAACGCCTGGTAAGATTGCTTACAAACCTTGCAATACGGGTGCCTTTGCTAAAGGACATATCTGCCAGTTTAGTGGCATCATCTTTCCATAATTCAAAATTCTCTCCGGAAGTACCATTGTTTACGCTAACCCATTTCATTGTGTTAAGTTTAAGTGGTTTAATTGTAGCCTGCAATAAACAGGCCGTTGTTTTCGGGAGGGGCAAAACGGATGTGAATATAATTTCTAAATCGCTGATTTTAAAGCTGTGAACAAGAATGTGATTTAAATGTGCATAGTAACAATTTGGTAACATTGGCTTAACACAGTGTAGAAAAAAAGCCACCCAGATAAGACTAACAGGTGGTTACAAGCATGAGAATATTTGCTTATTGCTTAAGAAAAATTAAACTAAACTTTTTAATGCTATGATTCTGGCTGCAAGGTCGGCAGGCTGTCTTACCTAAAGGTTACTCAATAATTATCTAAATGTTATTAGTTGGTGCTGGTTTTTATCACCTGGCCATTGTTATTAAATTCTTCTGCAGAACGGAATTTACCGGTGCTGTCATAATATTTCCAGCTGCCGTTTTTCAGGCCGTGTACATATTTGCCGCGGCTTTCCACCACGCTGTCTTTATAAAAAGAAACGGACTCGCCATCAAATTTGCCTTCCTTATCCAGCGGCAGCAGCGCTTTTAACTGGCCATTGGTATAATATTGTCCGTAAAAAGTACGGGTATCATTCTTCGTGGTTATCACCTGTACAATAGTACCGGCAGAGTCTTTCATCAGCTGGCAAACAGCAGAATCTTTCCTGTTGAGATAATAAGCAGCCGTTACAAAATCGGTGCGGAAATAAGGTTTGGTATAACTGCTGTCGCTGTGCTTGATAATGGAGTCCAGCCACGCATGATCCAGTTTGGTATAAGTTTGTTTGGGTTGAGTGCAACCGGCAATAAAAAAACAGGCTGCAATAAAAAAGCTAAAAAATTTCATACGATCAGTAAAATGCAAAAGTAAAAAAAAGCACCCTGCTTTTAAACAGGATGCCTTTAGATAGGGTATAATGATATTAATTAAATTTTGTCCATCCTTTCCACCAGGTAGATAGTGCACCTGCAGGAGCAATACCACCACGGAAAGTAGCTGTTTTATCAAAGAAAGTATCACCGGTGAATTTAGGATCAGAAAAATCACCACCGGAAATAATTTTTACGTTACCCGCTGTAGGGCTGCCGAAAGGTGTAGGATCTGGTGCAGCATAGTTATAAGGCTGTATCAGTTTGGCATCGCTTACATTGGTCAATATATCATTGTTGTAGTAAGAATTGGTGAACCAGGTAGTGATGCTGGCATCAGTAGCACCGGTTGGAGCACTGCCGCTTGCTGAATATTTAAAGTTCACATTGTTACCTGCAAAAGTTACGTTGCGGATGCGTAAAGAACTATCGTTGATGTTAAGATCGGTTGGTGTACCGGTGCTGGCATCGATCAATAAACCCTGTGGCCATCCAATGATGATAGAGTTGAAGATAGAGATAGCAGAATTTCTCCTGATCTGTGCAGCGCAACGGAACAGGCTGTTACCAACGTTGGTTAAAGTAGCCCTTGGACCGATGGCAGTTACGTTACTGAAAATAGCTTTTGTTTTAGGCGTAGCAGTAGTACCGCTGGCATTGTTATCACTTTCAAAAGCTTCAGAAGTAGAGATATCAGCGATCAAAGAATCCCTCATGATCAAACCGAACTGTACTTTACCACTGAAACCATTATCTGTATCAAAATCATCATCCTGTGTTTTATAAGCGATCAGGTATTTGCAGTTCACACTGCCACCAAACCATTCATAAGCATCATCTTTTGCATAAGTCACTTCAATATGATCAATAACAGTGCGGCTTCCCACAGCAGCTAAAGTAAGACTGTTGATCTCTTTATCAGGTTGGTAAGCATAACCTGCATATTCAATACGCATGTATTGCAACACACCGGAGCTGTCGTTATCAACAGGAGTAGGAGCAACTGCATCACCGGAACCTGCAAGGCCATCACCATTGGCGTTATCAATACCACCTTCTACCTGGTACAAACCATTGATACCATTGTAGCTGAGGTTGTAACCAGCTTTACCACACAATACAATACCACCCCAGTCGCCCGATTGCGGGTTAGGAGCAGCAGAAGTAAACACGATCGGATCGGTTGCAGTACCGGTAGCCACCAGTTTAGAACCACGGGTAATAACCAGTGCTGCCACATCCGAACCACTGTAAGAACCTTTAACAGTAGTACCTGCTTCAATGGTCATAGTGTGGTTGCCCACCATATAAACTAATCCTTTAAGGATATAAGTATTTGCTTTACGCAGCATCGTATCTGCATTGATACGTCCCTGCAGGATAATGGTTTGACCTGTAGTGGTACCGCCACTGCCGCCACCATTTACTACAACAACCTGTATTTCCCCGTCTGTCTCAATTTTACGACAGCTGGTAATTGCTAAACCCGCCAGTGCAGCCAGGTATAAAATGTACTTTTTCATTGCTTGTTTTTTATTTTAAGAATTTTATTTTAGAATGAATAATTGAATGTTAAGCTGTAAGTAGTGCCGTATTTCCTGGTGAACCTGTAAGCATCAGAACCTTTCTGGAAGCTGGTGGTGCTGCTGGTGTTCTGGTAGAAATATTGTTTCTGGTTCAGGATGTCTGCAATGTTCAGTCTCAGTTCCGCTTTCTTTTCCAGCAATTTTTTAGCTAACTGAAAATCCAGTACAGGTCTTGGGGCTTCATAGATATCCGGAGCGCCACCCTGTATATCACCCACCAGGTAGATCCTTTCACCGATCTGGTTGAACAGCAAGGTTGCATTCAAACCATATTTTTCGATATCATACAATAAACCCAGGTTAAGAATATAAGGCGACTGACCCTGCATAGAACGATCGATCTTTTTAGTATTGTCTTTCACACGGCTATGGATATACGCAGCGTTGGCCTGGAAGGTGAAATTCTTTAACGCATGTACAAAATCCAGTTTTTTACGGGCTTCCACTTCTATACCATACGATTCTGCTTTGGCAGCATTGATATAGTTGATAGTGCTGGAACCTGTACCGCTACCATTAAAATATTGTTCGATAGGATTTACGAAATCTTTATAAAAGATACCGGCGTTGATCACTTCACCAGCCCTTGGATAAATCTCATACCTCAGGTCGGCATTGGTAACTTTTGTTCTTTTTAATGTTGGGTCGCCCTGTACAGAAGCATTCAATTCAAAATCGTACAGGTTCAGGAAAGACAACTCACGCAGCTCAGGACGGATAACCGTTTGAGAAGCAGATAAACGCAGGTTGGTTTTTGAATCGAGTTTATAAGTAGCGTTCAAGCCAGGTAAAAAGTCGGTAACCTTTGAATTGAAATGACGTTTGTCCCACTTTTTAACGCTACCCACCAGCTGATCATAATCTTCCACCCTTAAACCCCATACCACTCTTAATGAGCTGGTGAATTGATTGTCGAATTGTACATAACCGGCATTCAGGATAGTGTTGGCCATGTAGCGGAAAGTATTTCCTTTGATGGCATCAAAGCCAAATTTATTATCGGTGCCATTACCAAAATTATCAGGAGCAAATATCTGGTCGGCAGGTAATAATCTTAAAGACTGGTCACCGGTAGAAGGCAGGTAGTTGGCAAAAAGTTGTGCATCATACAAGCGGTCCTTTATCTGCAGCATATAACCACCTTTAACAGCCTGGTTCAAACCCAACCATTTAAAGCTGTAAGTAAGATCACCACCGCCTGTATAAATATAATCGCTCAGGCTTTGATAGATACGGCTGCCGCTTTGTTGAGATAAAGAGTTAGAAATAAGTGCGAGGTAATTAACTTCAGCTGGTTTCTTTGTATACAATAAACGACGCTGATCAGGTACAAATCCATCCAGGATATTGAAAGCGCCATACCATTTAAACTTCAATGGTGTGCTGATGCTATGCTCGCCATTGGCCTGTACAGTAAAGAAGGTATTCTGTTTAAAAACAAATTCAGATCCTTTGATGGTATTATCATCTCTTGAAAAATCGTTACCCTGCCTTTGTAAAACAGAATTGGAATTGTTTACATTCACAATACTTTTTACAGAGATTTTATTGCGAGGGTTCAGCTGCAGGCTAATACTTCCCAAAGCGCCCAGCGAAACTTCCTGCAGGTACTTACCATCATTATAGTTATTGATCGTATCCACTTTATAAGTGAACTCGTCAATATTGTTATACCTGTTCAGTAGTTGCTGGTATTTGCTGCTCCTGCTATACGTTACACCCAGTATACCACCCAGGTTCTTACCAAATACTTTGGTGGTAAAACCGCCATTGGCCTGAAAAGAAACATTTAAAGGAGCAGAACTTTTTACAGGCGCCCAAGAATTACGCATCTGTTTGCCGATCGCTGTTTTTGCAGCAGGTGATAAAGTATCAAACTCCGCTTTTCTTGTATAAGAAGCAGGTAAAGCCCTGGTGCCATCATCAATGCCTAACCAATCTGTTTTACCGCCCTGACCGTCTTTGTAAAAATCTTTACCAATGGTTTGTGCATTAAAGCCGGTACCTAATTGTATGTTGAAGAAATTTTTTGTAGGGATATCTTTGGTATTCACCTGTATCAAACCACCCGCCCATTCGCCGGGATATTCCGGAACAAAAGCTTTGTTGATGATGATATTATCGATCATCGAAGCAGGGATCATATCAAACGAAAAAGTTTTACGGTCAGGCTCAGTGCTGGTTAACAGGATACCATTCAGCATGGCCTGGTTGTAACGGTCGGCCAAACCCCTGATCACGATAAACCTACCTTCCTGTATACTGGCGCCGGGTGTACGTTTCAACACTTCACCGGTATTTTTATCAGGACTTCTGCGGATGGCTTCAGCAGAAATTACAGAAGCAACTGTATTGGTATTTTTTTGAAAACTGATCAACGCATTCACACTTTCCTTGCGGGCCGTGCTGGTGGAACGAACGACCACCTCTTCACCTGTTTTTGCTCTTGCATTCAACGCAATATCAATATGGGCAATACCATCCGCACCGGTTTCCACTTCGGTCACTTCTTTATTTTCGTAGTTGGTAGAGGTGATGATGAGTGTATATTTTTTTCCGGGTTCTGCATTCAGTACAAAGTTTCCGTCTACATTAGAAGCAACACCTTTGCCGGTTTCTTTCACCACCACAGAAACACCGGAAATGGGTGTGCCTGTTTTTGCATCGGTTATTTTTCCTTCTATTTTTCCTTTTTGAGCTATTGATGAGAGAGATATAATGATACATGCGATCAGGGCTACTAAGCGTCTCATAACTGTTATTTTCATGCCGCAAAGTGATGCTTTTAAGATTACTGCAATGTTATCCCAGCATTAACGAATTATGTCTTTAATGTTACGAAATTGTTACCGCACAAATAAACTATCTTGCTATACAAAAACTTATAACATGCAACCAGTTAATATCAACGACATTAAATTAAGAGAAGTGGTAAAAGGATTTACCGGCCATTATTACCATGCCGAAGGCATCAGTATCGGCTGGCTGGATGCAGTGGCCGGTCATACCGTACCCTTACATTCGCATGTACACGAACAGGTGAGTTATGTGCAGGAAGGCAAATTGCTTTTTATAATAGAAGGCAAAGAATTCATCCTGGAAGCAGGCATGGTCATTACCATTGCACCCAACCAGGTACACAGCGCCACCGCCATTACCGATTGTAAACTGGTTGATGTGTTTACACCAGTGCGGGAAGACTATAAATAGTAACAAGGGGAGCAGGGGTGCAGCTGCAAGGGATAAGCATGATGAAATGGAATACCTTTCTTAGTGTATACTTCCCCCTTGCAGCTTTCTAATAGCTCATTTCATCCAGTTTCACCTTTCCCTTAAACGTCCAGAAAACAAAACCGGTATAAACACCCACCAGCGGTGTGCCGATGAGGGCGATTATTAAAAGCGTCTTCATTGTTTTTACAGAAGAAGCCGCATTGCTGACCGTAATGCTGTTGCGGACATCATTGGTGGCAAATAAAAGATTGGGAAAAACTTCTACCGCCACCATTATCAGCAGCGAAGCAATGGTAACGGATGAACTGATAAAAGCATAGCGCCATTTACCTTTATTTAATTGACGCGGAATATTGGCAATGGCCAGGAACATGATCAGCGGCAAAATAAAATACGCTGGGCTGCTTCTTATTTTATCACTCAGGTGAGGGATGTATAATAAAGTATACAAAGTGGTGATACCAAAAGCCACTAAAAAGAATACGGTAAAACTTTTAGCCAATAAAGATAATTTGGTGTACAGCCTGTTCTCTGTTTTCATGGCTAAATAAATAGCGCCATGCAGCATGAACAAAGCCAGCGTGGTAACGGCAACCATTAGACTAAATGGATTAAAGAAAGATAACCAGTGCCCAGAAAATTCATGCTGCTCATTCAAAGGCAGGCCCAGGGCCACATTGCCCAGCATCAATCCTAGCGATAAAGCAATAACAATACAGGCAAAAGAATACACAAAATCCCATACCAGCCGCCACGTGGTACCGGGTTCTTTACTGCGGAACTCAATGGCAACAGCCCGCCATATCAACCCCACCATAAATATCATGAAGGGAATATAGAATGCAGAAAAGATTGCCGCATAAGCAACAGGAAAGCCCGCAAACAAAGCGCCACCGCCAATTACCAGCCACACTTCATTACCATCCCATACCGGGCCAATGGCATTGAGTGCGATCCTTCTGCTGGTTTCTTTTTTTAAGAATAAATGCAGGGCACCGGCGCCCAGGTCAAAACCATCCAGTATGGCGTAACCGGTAATAACGGCGCCAAAAATCAGGAACCACCATACATTGTATTCAATACCTAAAAACAATTCTGCAGTATGTTCCATAAAAGATCATTTATGATCCAGCAAGGGATTATCCCTTTTGCTGCCTTCTTCAATAAGCTCCTGCGGTGCATCGTAAACAGGGCCATGCTTTATTTTTTTATTCATCAGGTAAATGAACAAAACAAACAGTGTCGTGTACACTAAAGTAAAAAGTATCAATGAAAACACCACTTGGTTGGCCGCCACCGACCTTGATAAAGCATCCGAAGTTCTCAGTAAACCATATACTACCCAGGGCTGTCGCCCCATTTCGGCAGTGAACCATCCCGCCTGGTTGGCAAGTTGGGGCAACAGCACCGACCATGCTAAAACGATGAGCAACCAACGTTTCTCAAACAGCTTTCCTTTTTTCCATTGCCAGCAGGAATATAAAGTGAGCGCTATTAAAGCCATACCAATAGCGATCATTAAATGGTACATCTGGAAGACCGTATTCACCTGCGAAGGGCGGTCTTCTTTTTTAAAAGCATTTAAGCCGGTAACTGGCGCTTTAATATCCTGGTGAATTAAAAAGCTCAATCCGCCGGGGATTTTAATACCATTAGTCGTTTGTGTTTTATTATTTACCCAACCCACTAAAAACATATCTGCTGCAGCGCTGCTATCATAATGTCCCTCCATTGCAGCCAGTTTTGCAGGTTGGTTTTTTGCAACACCATCTGCACTTTTACTGCCGGTAAATAATTGCGCCAGCGAAAAAAAAGTAGCTACCACCAACGCAATTTTAAAAGCAGGCTTTGCGATCTCCAGGTGTTTCTTCTTTAAAATATAATAAGCATTCACACTGATCACCAAAAATGCACCGGCTAAAAATGCCCCGATCCAAACATGCGTCAATCTTTCAACGCTGGAAGGATTGAATACCATGGCCCAGAAATCCGTGATCTCCGCTCTTGCATGCATGCCCTCGCCTACAATATGATAACCGGCCGGTGTTTGCTGCCAGCTGTTGGCCACCACGATCCACACGGCGCTGAACATCGAACCTAAAAAAACCATGATGGTGGAAAAGAAATGCACTTTCGGCGCCCACACGGTTCCATCCAAACAATAAAATGCCGAGGAAACCGCTCTCTAATGCAAAAGCAAAAATGCCTTCGGCAGCAAGGGCACTGCCAAAAATATCACCCACATACTTAGAATAAGTGGCCCAGTTGGTACCAAACTCAAATTCCATGATAATGCCGGTAGCCACACCAATACCAAAGATGAGTGCAAAGATCTTGATCCAGAACCGCGTCATCTGTTCGTATAATTTGTTGCCGGTCTTCAGGTACATACCTTCCATGATCACCAGGATCAAACCAAGGCCAATGCTTAAAGGAGGATAGATATAATGAAATGCGATAGTGAAGGCAAATTGTATCCGGGCTAATATTTCGGTTTCCATGATACTACTACTGTTGAAGGGTAGTTTCCGCCGCAAAATTAGTTCATCTTGCAATTAGATATTCGAATGGAAGGAATATTTTATTGTAATAACTCGATAATAAACGAAGAAATTGTTTTTAACAGGATCAGTCATCTTTGTTTTCAGCATCCATTATTATCGCGGTAATTTGAGGAAGGTTGTTTGTGAACCAATAAGGCAGTTGCTTTACAGAAAGCGCAGAATGACATCGACCATTCTTTAATTCGACCAGGCCAACATGTTCTATACCGGATGTATCAACAATTGTGATTGAGTTGAAAATTGAAAAGTATTTATCGAGTTTTTCAAGGTTACCATAAAAATTAGTAACCAATGACAATGGATCTACATAATGACCTCCTTCTTTTGCTCTTGCAACAACCCGTGTCTCTGACAGATCGGTATCCGTTAAGCCGAAAAAAATCAGGTGCGTTTTATAACCTGCATCTTTAAATCTTTTGGGAATATTCCATGTTGCGTCTGTTGTAAAATGGCCCTCATAAGCAAAGTCCTTATTGGAACTCAAAGAGGTAGTTACTAAATTATCAAAAGCTGTTTCAACAAATTCCCCGGCAAGTTTTTTACACTCTTTATGAGATTTAAGACCATTGAGCCACAGTTCTGTTCTTTTCTGCATAAACAACTTATCACCATCAAAAACAACATTCCTTAAGTGGATTGGAATATAGTCAGGCCCTACAGATGATTTACCTGCTCCATTTGAACCGGTTACAATGTATAAAACCGGCATTTATTTGATTAATGAAAAATTGAACCTTCTTCTTAAGCGATCAGCTTCTACAGAAGTTAATTCTCTCACAACATTGAGGTCTCTTGTAGACCGAACAACAGTGATCAACTGGATACTTCCGTCAGGATATTCAAGATAACATTGATTGGTAGACAATTCGCTGGTATTGATCATGAACGGCAAACCGTTCCTGAGTTTTTGCTCACGCAATTTTTTTACAGCATCTGTACCTTTTTTACTTGTTATATCGAGGGTAGACATAAAACAAATTTACTAAAAAATCGGCGGTTCCACTAATAATCTGTTTTAAAATGTACGAATAAAAACGGGCCGGTAACTCTGCACTTGTTTTGCCTTTTCAAAAAAACAGGGCTTAAAAAAGCCCTGCCAAACGCAATAAGAGAAAGAGTTGCTATGTACTACTACCAAAACAAATGCAAGCCTTGCTGCAATACGGGCCAGAGAAAGTGAAAGCCGGTATGCAATGTTCAAATATTGTACTGCAAAGATGTAAGGGGTAAACTGATAAAAGAAAAAAGGGGCGTTACCTAATCGGCAACTAATTGTTAAGTAAACATTACAGTCAGCTCATTAAAAGCGGAACTGTAAGCGGCAGGTAAACACATCATCCTTTACATCGCTGGTATAGCCCGTCAATGATGTTTTTTCATTGGTTATCTTATCGTACCACAATGTGAGTTTAACATTATCGGTCATGTAATAAATATAACCAAAACCCAATGTGCTGAATTTAATATCGGCAACATTATCGTTGTTGCCTGTTTTGCCGATCTCTTCTTTCTTAACGGAAGTATTCGGGTCGTACCAGTCGTACTTGATACCCAGTTGGTGATGCGTACTGCCAAGATGCTGTAAAAAATAAAAATAAGCGCCATTGAATTTCCTGGTATAATAACCTTCCGTGCCGGTAAACAGTGCACCCGGCGTTTCGCTGCTGTTAACCGAAGCCGTTTGTTTACCCATCATAAATTCGCCCCTCAGTTCGGTATAACCCACTTTGTTTTTTATTTTCAGCTGTGCATCAGCACCATAATATTTCCGGGGAGCAACCTGGTTGATATTATTGACAGAAGAGTCCACCACAAATTTTTTAACACCGGCCACATCCTGAATATTATAGACATATTTGGTGTTTTGAGAAAGCCCGCCATATAAAATGGAAGCCGCCATCCCTAAACTGATCTTTGGCGTAAGCCGGCGTGGTTTAATGGTGATCCTGCTGATAAGATCCTTATGACTATCGTAATCAGTAAGCGAAGAAAGTCCCGGGCCATTAAAAACACCCAGGTCCACTTTTAAAAATTTCAGCTTGCTGTCTTTTTTTCTTGGCTCAAAACTAACCATGGCGCCCAGGTCCCTTTCAGTCTTCATCAATACCTGGCTCATGCGGCCACGTTCGGGGCTTTCACGGTCGGCGCTGGATAAATTAAGGTCGTAACTGATGGGCCTTGCAAACAACCCGATGGTAAAAGCAAAAAGTTCGTACTTATTCTCAAAAAGCCTGCCCCATACATCCCTTACATTGGCGCCCCGCTCCGTAATATCGTATTGAAAAGCAAACTGCAGCGATAAACCATGCGGCGTTTCGGAATAATGCACATAGTCAAAACGTACCCTGGCCCGGCGCAGCATAAAGCGATTGGTGCTGTTGGGAGCAAAATCTCCTCCTGAAAAATTCTTTGCCCCCTTGGTTTGTGTTGCCTGGAACTGTGGCTGAATATAGCCGCTCAATCTTATTTTATCCAGCCGGTTAAATAATGCCAGCATGCCCTTACCCATATCCTTCGTGGTATCTACCATGTCCATCAGGTACTGGGCCTGCAACAGTTGACAAAATAGCATTCCCACAGCCAGTAAAGGCAGCTTTTTCTTAAGCATATACAAAATTTGGCGCAAAGGAATAACAATTTAATGTTACCCCTGTGTTAACAAATCATTACCATTTGAAAAGCCCTTTATTTTTTTCCGCTAATAAATAACCTTTGCCCACAAAATTTAAATAATTATGTCAGGCTTAAATTCAGTGTTAAAGATCTTTTTACCAAAAGACAGGGTTTTCTTTCAACTATTTGAAAATGTTGTGGATGTGTTGGTAAAAATGGGCGAGAAATTAAAGGAAGTGGTAAAAGAACCCGACTTTGATGAAAGGGCAAAACTGATCAAACAGATTGAAGATATGGAGCACGTGAATGATGACTATACCCACCAGATATTTACCGAGCTGGGCAAGAACTTCATTACACCATTCGACAGGGAAGATATTCACTACCTCGCATCTGCACTCGATGATATTGCGGATTACATCCAGGCATCTGCCAAAAAGATCAACTTTTACAGGGTAAACCCCAATGATACCGGTATACATAAAATGTCCGAGATCATAGCACAGGGTTGTGTGGCAGTACATGATGCCGTAAAAGAATTGCGCAATATGAAGAATATGCGCCAGATCACGGATGCACTGGTGGCCATCAACAGTATCGAGAATCAGGGTGATGATATATTCGACATGAGCATTGAAAAACTGTTTGCCGAAGAAAACGACGCCAAAGAAGTGATCAAGAAAAGAGAGATCTACCAGGTAATGGAGATCGTAACAGATAAATGCGAAGATGCTGCGAATGTAATAGAATCAATCATTGTGAAGTACGCCTAAGCCGGGCAGCAGCAGTGATCTATCAAAACTAATTTATGACAACTTTACTTATAGCCATTATATTTCTTGCTATAGTATTTGATTTTATTAACGGCTTTCATGACGCCGCCAATTCAATCGCTACAATAGTTTCCACAAAAGTATTAACGCCCTACCAGGCCGTGGTTTGGGCAGCCTTCTTCAACTTTGTGGCCTTTTTTATCTTTAAAGAACATGCCATTGCCAATACTGTAGCTAAAACAGTACACCCCGAAGTGATTGTTGGCAGCAAAGGGCTTATCATCATTTTATCGGGACTTATTGCAGCTATTTTCTGGAACCTTTTAACCTGGTGGTACGGTATCCCTTCTTCCTCTTCTCATACATTGATCGGCGGTTTTGCCGGTGCGGCCATAGCGCATGCCGGCTTTAACAGCATCGACAGCGCTATGATATTAAAGACAGTTTTCTTTATCGTGTTGGCGCCACTGATAGGTATGGTGATCGCCATATTCATTACACTGGTAACCGTGCAGCGCAATTTCTTTATGAAGATGAGCATTATTGTGATACTGGTATCAGTCTGCGCCATCTTTGTACCGTTCTCCGGTGCAAAAGGAGAGATAGAAAGATGGATGCTGATCGGCTTGGGCGTGGTATTCTCCATTGCTTATACCATCAATTATATCAAAGGGGAAAATGCCTTCCGCACACAGAATATGTATAAAAAACTGCAGCTCGTTTCATCAGCCGCATTCAGCCTGGGCCATGGCGGATCGGATGCACAAAAAGTAATGGGTATCATTACCGCGGCGCTGGTGGCAACAGGTTACATCCATAAGTTTGAAGAAATGCCCAACTGGGTACCACTGGTATGTTATTCTGCCATAGCATTAGGCACCATGAGTGGTGGATGGAAGATCGTAAAGACCATGGGCACCAAGATTACCAAGGTAACCCCGCTGGAAGGTGTATGTGCCGAAACAGCCGGCGCCATTACCTTGTTTACAGCGGCTAACTTAGGGGCGCCCGTTAGTACTACGCATACCATCACCGGTTCTATCATTGGTGTGGGTGCAACCAAAAGGCTCAGTGCGGTACGCTGGGGCGTCACCATCAACCTTATATGGGCATGGATACTCACCATACCTGTAAGCGGCCTGCTGGCAGCCATCGTGTATTACGGCATCTCCTTCTTTACTAAATAATTTTTAAAGCATTGTATATTAAAAATCACTCACGCAAATGAGTGATTTTTTTATTTTCTTTGTAACATGGACAAAATATTAGTAACCGGCGGTTGCGGCTATATAGGATCGCATACCATCGTTGACCTTGTACAGAACGGCTATGAAGTGATCTGTGCCGATAATAATTCCCGCAGCAACGAAGCCATATTGAACGGCGTTGAAAAGATCATCAGTAAAAAGATCAAGAACTATAAAGTAGATCTATGTATCTATGATGATACCTATGCCATCTTCCAGGAAAACCCGGATATCAAAGGCATCATACATTTTGCAGCTTATAAGGCAGTAGGCGAATCGGTAGAAAAGCCGCTGCTATATTTTCAGAACAATCTCGATTCCCTCATTAATATTTTAAAATGCGCCGAAGAATTTAAAGTACCGCATTTTGTTTTCTCTTCTTCGTGTACGGTATATGGTAACCCCGATACGGTAATTGTAACAGAAGAGACCCCGCAAAAGCCTGCCGAATCACCTTACGGCGCCACCAAACAAATGGGCGAGCTGATAGTGAACGAAACCGTGAAGAACATATCACTCAGCGCCATATTGCTCCGCTATTTTAACCCGGTAGGGGCGCACCCTTCCATCCATATCGGCGAACTGCCATTGGGCAAACCGGCCAACCTGGTGCCTGCCATTACACAGACAGCTATAGGCAAAATCCCCATGATGAATGTATTTGGTACCGACTACGATACCCGTGATGGCAGCTGCGTAAGGGATTATATACATGTATGCGATATTGCCCATGCACATACCCTGGCCCTGAATTACCTGGTCGAAGCCAAAAACACTGCAAAATGCGAGGTATTTAACCTGGGCAGCGGGAATGGCTACACCGTGCTGGAAGCAATAGCCTCTTTTGAAAAGGTGAGCGGCGTAAAACTCAACTATCAACTGGGCCCCCGCAGGCCCGGCGACGTGGTGGCCATATATGCCAATAACAGCAAAGCCAGGACAGGCCTGGGCTGGGACCCCCGCTATACCCTCGACGAAATGATGGATTCTGCCTGGAAATGGGAACTGAAACTAAAAACAGAAAAAATATAATTGTAGAAAATACTACAAAAACCAGCTTTTTTTTGCTTTATCTTCGCCTCCTCTCCCAAAGTCCTTAACCCAGGAAGAAGCCTATATCCTATAAAAGAGCAGCTATAAAACCTTAAACATGGCTAAAAAAGTTGTTGTGGCATCATTTGCCCTCGTAATTATTGCTTGCCTATTCTCAGGCTGTAAAAAATTTGAAAAAGTGGGTCATTTGCAGGACCCCGGGATAGTACTCACCTTCGACGATGACAGGATCGATAACTGGTACAATTACCTGCCCTTGCTGGATAGCGCCAACGTACGGGCTACCTTTTATATCTGCAAATACAACCGGTTTACACCCGAACAAAAAAGAAAGCTGAACGAGATCAAAAATCACGGTCACGAAATTGCTTTCCATAGCCTGAATCATTATAATATGCAGGACTATGTTTATAAAAATAAACATACCATCGACGACCTGATGCGCTGCGAAATAGAAGCAGGGTTAAAGATGATGAACCAGGATGGGTATTATCCCACCACCTTTGCTTATCCTTACGGTGCACACAATGGCCTGTTTGATAAAATACTGATGCGCTATTTTAAAAGCGTAAGGGCGTTGAACGGTACACAGGATTTTTCGAAAAGTGTGGTACCCACCCAGCACAACGATGTATTGTATGGCCTGGGTATAGATAAAAGCAGCAACCGCCGCGACCAGGATGTGATCAGCATACTGCAATCGGCAAAAAATAATAACGGCTGCGTGGTATTTGTGGCACACGATATCAATTCGGGCAGCAAATACAGTGTAACACTGCACCGCTTACAGGAAATATTCAAATTTGTAAAAGAAAATAATTTAAAATATTACACTGCCGCAGAGATCTCCGAATAAAATTTATTCTATTAGAACTAACAGCTAATGTGGGCAACTTTTTAAGTTGCCCATTTTTTCAATCAAATCTTTCTTTACTTTGCACTTCATTGTTAAAAAAACAAAAGGCAAACTTATATGCTCAGTCAAATTCAGGTAACAGGTAATAAGGATACCCGCAGTGGTTTTGGAGATGGTATCCTGGAAGCAGCAAGAACCAACCCCAACATCATTGCATTAACAGCCGATCTGTTAGGATCGATGAAGCTGAATGGTTTTATAAAAGAATTTCCTGAACGCTTTGTACAGTGCGGTATTGCCGAAGCCAATATGATCGGTATTGCAGCCGGCTTGACCATCGGCGGCAAAATTCCTTATACCACCACTTTTGCCAACTTTTCTACCGGTAGGGTGTACGACCAGATACGCCAGAGCGTGGCTTACAGCGGTAAAAATGTAAAGATCTGTGCATCGCATGCCGGCCTTACCCTTGGTGAAGATGGCGCTACACACCAGATCTTAGAAGATATCGGCCTGATGAAAATGCTGCCGGGCATGACCGTAGTGGTGCCAGCAGATTATAATCAAACCAAGGCCGCCACCAAAGCCATTGCCGATCACGAAGGGCCCGTTTATCTTCGTTTTGGCCGCCCCGTTTGGCCCATATTCACAAAAGAAGAAGATTTTGTACTGGGTAAAGCACAAAAATTATCCGACGGAAAAGATGTGAGCATATTTGCCTGCGGCCACCTGGTGTGGAAAGCAGTGGAAGCCGGTAAAATACTCGAAGAAAAAGGCATCAGTGTGGAAGTGATCAATATACATACTATCAAACCGCTGGATACAGAAGCAGTGCTGGCCTCTATCCAAAAAACAAAATGCGCTGTAACAGCCGAAGAACATAATATCATTGGCGGCCTGGGCGACAGTATTGCACAGGTGGCATCCAAACATTTGCCAATACCGATCGAATACGTAGGAACGAATGATACTTTTGGCGAAAGCGGTAAACCAACCGAACTGCTTACCAAGTACGGACTGGACACACCACACATAGTGGCAGCAGCCGAAAAAGCCATGTCACGCAAGTAAAACATTAAACTTTTTGAATTAAAACCAATCTTACGATTGGTTTTTTTATTTTTACTGCCTCAAACCTTATATGGCAACACATTTAGATGATAAAGAACTGCTGTTGCAGTTCGCCGAGCCGGCTACCAGGGAGCGGGCATTTACGGCTATTATAAAAAAATACCAGGAAAAGCTGTACTGGCATATACGCCGTATGGTGGTGGAGCACGAAGATGCCAACGACGTATTGCAGAATATGTTCATTAAAGTATGGAAGGGGCTGGAAAACTTCCGCGAAGACAGCCAGCTGTACACCTGGCTGTACCGCATAGCCACCAACGAATCGCTTACTTTTTTAGAACAGCAGAAAAAAAGATCTTCTGTTTCGCTGGGCGATGTAGAGAACGGGCTGAGCAATAAACTGAAGGCCAGTGATAATTTTGATGCCAATAAACTGGAGTGGAAATTACAGCTAGCAATACAGCAACTGCCTGAAAAACAGAAAGTTGTATTTAATTTAAGATACTACGATGAAATGCCTTACGAAGAAATGAGCCGCATACTGGAAACCAGCGAAGGCGCTTTGAAAGCAAGCTATCATCATGCGGTAAAGAAAATAGAGGAATTTATACTGAATAATTAAACTTTTAACAAATAAGAAGGTCTTAAAGCCGGATGGAAAAAAAGAATCGACATATTGAATGAATTAAACGACATCAGCCCAATGCTGGCAGGCATCGGCAATGCAAATGTTTTTACAGTTCCTGATGGATACTTTAACAGCATTGCAGCAGTGGTTTTGATGTGTGTAAAAGAAGAAGCAGGTACAGCTCCTGAAAGCATGCCTGCATCCTCTATGGAAGTGCCGCAGGGATATTTCGATTCGCTGGCAGGTAACATCCTTAATAAAATAAAAGCACAGGAAAGCAGCAATACAGAGGAAGAAGCATTACCAGTGGTATTGCAAAACCTGGCGCATAAAGAAACATTTACAGTGCCTGCAGGTTATTTTGACTCGCTGGCGGATAATATACTGGCTAAAGCAAATGATAATTCAGCAGCAGAGTTGAAAGAACTTTCTCCATTGTTGCATGGTATATCAAAACAAAATGTGTTTACAGTACCGCAGGGATATTTTGAATCATTTGTAACCAATGTGCTCAATGCTGCTGAACAAGATAATGCGGCAACAGAATTAAGGCAGTTATCGCCTATGTTGTACAGCGTACAGAACGAAAATGTATTTACGGTACCACAGGGATACTTTGCATCACTCGCAGATACCATACTCAACAAAGTACAGCCACAACAGGCCAAGGTTGTAAGCATGGGCAGCAGGCGTATTGCTGCAGTATTAAAATATGCAGTGGCGGCAGTATTTACCGGTGCAATGGCATTGGGCGTGTATAAATTTGCGGGTAATAAAACTACAGATGGAGTTCAGGTGGCTGACCTCCCAATACCAGATTATAAAAAGATCAACCAGGAGATAAAAGATGTGGATGCGGAACTGGCAAAAGTTTCGGACGACGATATCATTAAATACCTGCAGGTAAACGGTACCGATGTGGATGTAGCACAAGTAGCTAATACAGTTGACGAAAAAGAATTACCAGCGCAGGAAGATTACCTGACCGATGATAAAGCACTGGATAAATACCTGGATAATATTGACCTGAAGGACCTAAAAAACTAAACCGATCATGAAAAAATTTATACTCATAGTAACCCTTTGCTTAGGTGGCTTTTTTGCCGCCAGGGCACAGGATACACAGCCGGGCGAAGAAACGCAAAGGCAGGAAAAGATACAGGCTTTATATGTGGCATATATAACGCAGCAACTGCAACTGACACCCGATGAAGCAAAAGAGTTCTGGCCAATGCATACCCAGTTCACCAACGAACTGAAAGCTGTAAAACAGGATCAGCCGGAACTGGATAAACAACAGGCGGTACTGAATATCAAAAAGAAATACCAGGCCGGCTTTACTAAAATACTCGGGTCAAACCGTTGCGAACAGTTTTATACAATCGATCGGGACTTTAAAAAGAAATTGCTCGAACGTATACGCAAGCAAAACCCCAATATACAAAGGCCTAAATTAAGAAGAGGTATCTGATAGTTTTTTATAATTATAATTTTAGAACTCTCGCATGCGGGAGTTTTTTTATTAGTGAATAATTGATAATAGTACCAGAAAACTATACTGCCACTATACTGTACTTATACTGTGGCAGATACAGAGATAAAGCGTAGTAACTCCGCAGTTAACTTATTGCTGCTTCCATCAATTATTGTTTATATTTGGTTTTAAAACCCCCTCCATGAAAAAAAACATCCGGCTACTGCTTTTAGCTACTGTTATCTGTATTCACAACCAATGTTTTTCGCAGGCGCTTTATCCTGTTTCCATCGATGAAAAAGTACAGGCTTCTTCCCTGATAGTAGAAGGAGAAGTGGTGGAACAAACAGCATTCTGGAATCCCGGTCACACCATGATCTTCACTTCCAATAAAGTAAAAGTGTATAAGAATTTTAAAGGAGATGCCAGTCCGGATTATATTGAAGTATTAACACAGGGGGGATCGATAGGCGATATGGCCATGGGCGCCACCGACCTGCTGGAACTGGACAAAGGATATATCGGTGTATTCTTTTGTTTTCCCAACAGCATTAACCTTGTATCACCGGTAACCAAGAACGTATTATTTGATGTGTACAGCAGCAGCCAGGGTTTTTTTAGTTATGATCTGCCGCATCAAACAGCCAGTGCACCATTTGTAAGATATGGTAATATAGAAAAAGAGATCTATCCCGAACTGGAAAAGAAAACCGGCAGGCCATTAAAAAATAAAGTACCCGGGTTTAAAGTATCTACCTTTTTTAAAGAACCCACCACCAATTCTGTATTAGGCGTTACCTCTTTTTCGCCGGCTTCGGTAAATGCAGGTAAACTGGCCGATCCGGCCACTAATCTTTTAACCATTAACGGAACTGATTTCGGCGTACAGGCGTCACCGGCAGGTATCAATTTTGATGATGCCAATAACGGCACCGGCGGTACCTCCTGGTTTGTATCAGCCACCAGCGATCTTATTGTAAGCTGGACCAATACACAAATACAGGTAAGAGTACCATCAAGGGCCGGAACAGGTTATTTCAGCGTGCAGGATAATATCGGCAGCACGGCCGCGGTATCTCCAACACCATTAACGGTAAACTACTCTATTTTAAATTTAACCTTCGGCAGCTCACCTACTGAAAGAATGCTGACGCTGATCAACAACAACGGCGCCGGCGGATACAATTATTTATACAGCACTGGTACCAATGGTGGTGGTGTAGATTTTACCACTTCTGCACAAAAGGATCCTTTTGAAAGAGCCATCACCACCTGGAAAGAAGTTTGCGGCTTGAATTATACTTATGCGGGTACCACTACTTCGCAAACCATTAGCCCGGGCAATGCAGTTAATGTGATCATGCTGGATAATACAGTAACAGGCGTACCGGTATTGCCCACTGGCGTATTGGCATCCTGTTATTATACCGGCAGCAGCTGCGCAGGTAACCTTACCACACCCAGCCCCGGTTTCGATATTCTTATAAGAAATGCAGGGGTATCAACCGGCTCTGTAAATTTTAATAACGGTCCCTGTAAAACGTCTACTGCCATTGCGGAGTACGATATGGAATCGGTATTGCTGCACGAGCTGGGACATTCGCTCGGCTTAGGGCATATCAATGATAGTTATATTGGCCCATGGCCCAATGTAGACCCGGGTAAGCTGATGAATTACGCCATTGTAAACGGGGTGGATAGACGAAGCCCCGACTGGTCGTGCTATACAGGTGCATTGTATTGCATCAATCCAAAATCATTCAGTTATGCTTCCTGCGGTGCCATTGCAGAAATGACGCCTTTAGCTACCACAACAGAATCGAAAGATAATTGCCCGATCACATTCCCTACCACATCTATCAGTTCGGGTACAACGGTGGCATTTGACCTGGACCATGCCACCAGCGATAAAACAGTTGATCCGCAATACAACGATATTAATTGTACCGCAACCGGGGCCGGCATTACCAATAATGCCTATTATGCTTTTAAAACAAATGCTTCGGGAGGATCGGTAGTGGCAACTATATCAAGCTACAGAACAAATCCCACTGCACAGGCAGCCTGTTCTGGCGCAGGAGTGGAGCTGGCTTTATACCAGGTATCCACCTGCCCAACAGCACAGGCATTCCCTGCACCCATATTCTGCAATACATTTAACGGTAACGGCCCGCTCTCTGCATTCACCGGGCTTGCAGCCAATACCACTTATTTATTGCATGTAGATGGTATCAGTAATACAAGGGCTCTTTTTTCAATGACATTTACAGGTGCAGCCCTGCCGGTAAAAATTACCAACTTTAACGGTACTGCGTACCCGACAAAGAATTATATCAACTGGCGCCTGGAGAATATCATTTCTGTAGAGAAGATCATTTTAGAAGGCAGTGCAGACGGAACCGTATTTACAGAACTGAATACACAAAAAATAAACAGCAATCTTGCCGCGCTGGATGGCAGCTATGACGATATTGATATTGCTGCAGTAAAATATTACCGGCTTAAAGTGGTGAACAGGTCAGGTGCTGTTGAATATTCCAATATCATCATACTGAAACAAAACCTGAAGACAACAGATATTATTGTATCGCCTAATCCAACAGTTGGCGCGGTAACTGCTACCTTCTTTAAAACTGCTGCCGGTGTTACATCGTTTAAACTGATGGACATGTCGGGTAAATTGATAGCAGAGGAAAAATATACATTGAGTGCGGGCAGGCAATCGCTGCAGCTGGGCCTGGTTAAAGAACAACCTGCTGGTATGTACCTGCTGGAGATATTAAATGACGGAACAAAGACAACACACAAGATCATCGTTAAGTAAAAGATAACAGCCAATAAAAAAGCTTCCACTTAGTGGAAGCTTTTTTATTTATTTTAACTGCAAAGCAGGTTATTTATACTGCGCTGTTAATCCTTTTGCCAGTTCGGTCATTTTCTTCAATGACTCGTCAGCAAGATTGCCTTTCTTAAATTCAGCCAGGATCTCAGGATATTTATTTTCCATTTCCATCAGGAAGTGGTCTTCAAATGCTTTTACATTTTTAACTGCCACATCCCTCAGTAAACCTTGTGTACCCAGGTAAATGATCGCTACCTGTTTTTCCACGCTGAACGGGCTGTACTGTGGTTGTTTCAGGATCTCCACGTTACGGGCACCTTTATCGATCACGTATTTGGTAGCAGCATCCAGGTCGCCACCAAATTTAGAGAAGGCTTCCAGTTCCCTGTATTGCGCCTGGTCCAGTTTAAGTGTACCAGCCACTTTTTTCATGGATTTGATCTGAGCGTTACCACCCACACGGCTTACCGAGATACCTACGTTGATAGCAGGGCGTATACCGGCGTTGAACAGGTTACCTTCCAGGAAGATCTGTCCGTCGGTGATAGAGATAACGTTGGTAGGAATATAAGCAGATACGTCACCTGCCTGTGTTTCGATGATCGGTAATGCTGTTAAAGAACCTCCACCTTTTACCAAGTGCTTGATAGATTCCGGCAGATCGTTCATCTGTTTGGCGATATCATCTTTTGCAATAACTTTTGCAGCCCTTTCCAGTAAGCGGCTATGCAGATAGAATACGTCACCTGGGTAAGCCTCACGGCCCGGTGGACGACGCAGTAACAAAGAAACTTCACGGTAAGCCACCGCCTGTTTTGACAGATCATCATAAATGATCAATGCAGGACGACCGGTATCACGGAAGAACTCACCAATGGCAGCACCCGCAAACGGAGCGTAGAACTGTAAAGGAGCAGGATCAGAAGCAGAAGCCGCTACGATAGTAGTATAAGCTATAGCGCCGTTCTCTTCCAAAGTCTTCATGATACCCGCAATGGTAGAAGCTTTTTGCCCGATAGCAACATATATACAGTAAACAGGCTTGCCTGCTGCATAAAATTCTTTCTGGTTGATGATGGTATCAATAGCGATAGCCGTTTTACCGGTCTGGCGGTCACCAATAATCAGCTCACGCTGTCCGCGGCCGATAGGGATCATCGCATCAATAGCCTTGATACCTGTTTGCAGGGGTTCTTTTACAGGCTCCCTGAAGATAACACCGGGTGCTTTACGCTCCAGCGGCATTTCGTATAATTCACCTTTGATAGGACCTTTACCGTCGATCGGTTCACCCAGGGTATTGATAACCCTGCCGCTCATACCTTCACCCACTTTAATAGAAGCGATCTGGCCGGTACGTTTTACTTTATCACCTTCTTTGATCTCGCTGCTGTCGCCCATCAATACCACACCCACATTATCTTCTTCCAGGTTCAGAGCGATGGCTTTTACACCATTGTCAAATTCCACCAGTTCACCACTGCGTACATTATTAAGGCCATATACACGGGCAATACCATCACCCACCTGTAATACGGTACCTACTTCTTCCAGGCTTGCAGAAGCATTAAAATTGCTCAACTGCTGGCGAAGGATCGCCGAAATTTCATCCGGTTTAATTTCTACCATAAAATATCAATTAATTTTATAAAGGCTTATTTTTTCAGGCTGCAAAGGTAGGGTTACGGACTGGGAATGTCAAAAAAAATGGTACAATAAATATATGCCTGATAAAAAGATGCTATATAATTTATAAGCCAGTGATAAAAGCCTTTCCAAATGCGCCGGTAGCGGTTGCCAGCCAAAAGATTTTGGGGTTAAAAAAATATTTTTCAGGCCTGTAAAGGCTTTGGGGCTTTTTTATCTCAAAACCCTTAAAAAATATTGGTTCAATATGCAAAATGATGTAATTTTCCACCTCTATTTCTGTTTGATAACAATTGTTTAACTACAATCAGTACAGACTTTATAGAATCTCCAGTATCCGTTTTTTGCAAAACCAGGCTTTTTTTACAACTATAACTATTATAACTAAACGGTCACTAATTACAAACTAACACAATTACTTATGAGAAGAATTCTCCTCTTGATTTTTCCGTTATTGTTTAGTGTATTTATCGCAAGTGCACAATCAAACAATGCAGACGACAACGTAGCATTGCAGTTGGTTAGCGCAAACAAAGCCACGCTGGGTTTGTCGCAAACAGAACTGGACAATGTTATGGTCTCAAGAACCTATCTCGACAATGCCTCCGGTATAAGGATGGTATACCTGCAACAGACGTACAAGGGTATACCTGTTTATAACCAGATGCTGGTTCTTGCTTTTAAAAACAACAGGCTGCTTTCCAATGCGGGTACTTTTAACCACAGCATGGAAAAACTGGCCAACAGTAAAACAGGCTTGCCCTCCGTTACAGCGGAAGCAGCGGTACAGTCTGCTTTATCAGACAAAAAACTGGTGCCAACACAAATGGCCATTGCCATCAGCAGAAAAGACAATGGTAATAAAGTGGAATTTGGCAACATGGGTGTAACCCGTGAGAACATCACGGCCAACTTAATGTGGGTGCCCATTGAAAAAACAACCAACAATGTAACTTCTGTTGTTGGTATGTCATTAGGCTGGCAGGTATATTTTATACCTAAAGCCAATTCCGATTACTGGCTGGTAAGGGTGGATGCAACTGACAACAGTATCATCAACTCCAGCAACCTTACGGTATATGATAACTGGGGTAAACCAGAATTGCCTGGTGAAACCAATATCAATTACCCAGAATTCACCAAAGACCCGGTAGCTAAAAATGTTGCGGGCAACAATCCTTTCGATTTTCAACAACTGAATAAACTGACCGACGAGACCAGCCCTAATGCTGTGAACTCTGCGATCTATAATGTAATTCCTTTCCCTGCAGAAAGTCCTATCCACCCGGGTGGTACGCCTGCAACCAGGACAAGTCCATGGACAAATGCACCTGGTAACGCTACTACATTAAAATGGCATACCGGTGCCGGATCAACTGATTACAACTATACCCGTGGTAACAACGTATGGGCATACCAGGATCAGGGTAATGCCAATGCTGGTTCTATTGCAACTTCAGCAAGCTCAACCACTGCTTTACCGGATCTTACTTTCAACTTTGCACCGAACTTTACGGTAGCACCAACACAAACTACGCCGGTGCAGAACCAGCAGTTCAATATCACCAACCTGTTTTACTGGAACAATATCGTACATGACGTTATGTATATATATGGTTTCAACGAACCAAGTGCCAACTTCCAGGATGATAACCTTGGAAGGGGTGGTGTTGGTAATGACCACGTAAATGCAGAAGCGCAGGATGGTAGCGGTACCAACAATGCCAACTTTGCTACACCGGCAGATGGTGGTAGCGGTAGAATGCAGATGTACCTGTGGACCTTATCAAGCCCTCAGCGTGATGGTGACGTGGATAACGGTATCATCACCCACGAACATGGGCATGGTATCAGTAACCGTTTTACCGGTGGTGGTATCGCCAGCTGTTTGGGTAATGCTGAACAAATGGGTGAAGGATGGAGTGACTACTACTGCCTGATGTTCACACAGGACTGGTCAACTTCTAACCTGAATACCGGTTTCAACTCTCCAAGAGGTATCGGAACTTATGCACTGAACCAGCCAATCACCGGTTTAGGTATACGTTCTCAAAAATATTGCACAGACTTTACTGTGAACAATAAAGTGTACGCAGCTACTATCCCGGCCCTGCCACATGACAGGGGTGAGATATGGTGTGCTACCTTATGGGACATGACCTGGAATATCATTAACCAGGTAGGTACCATCAACCCTAACCTTTACGACCTTGCAGGTGGTGGTGGTAATACCATTGCCATGAAGCTGGTAACAGAAGGTTTAAGGTTGCAGCAGTGTAGCCCGGGTTTCATCAGCGGTAGAAATGCGATCCTGCAGGCAGATCAGAACCTGTACGGTGGTCAGTACTATTGCTCTATCTGGGAAGCATTCAGAAGAAGGGGTATGGGTGCATTTGCATCTGAAGGTTCTACCAACAGTGTAACTGACCAGACGCCTGACTTTACACCTCCGATCAGCCTGTCTTTAACACAGAACGGTATGACAAGTGTTGCAGAAGGTCAAACTATCTTCTACTCTAATAAAGTAACTACCTGCTCTGCAATTACAGGCTACACTTTAACAGATACATTGCCTACCAACGTAACATGGGCAAGTGGAGGTACTTATAATAATGCTACAAGAGTAGTTAGCTTCCCTGTTTCTCAAAACGGTGGTACTACTAACTATCCATTCAGTGTTACTGTTAATGCCGGTTCTTATTTCCCTCCGGTTACTTTACTGAACGAAACGGTGGCAGGTGCAACTATTCCATCAACATGGACAACCACTGCTACACCGGGTAACGTATGGTCGGTGGTATCAACACAAAGCCATAGTGCTCCTAATGCTTTCTTTGTAGAGAACCTTACTATTGCAGCTGATCAGAAATTAGAACTGACCAATGCAATTGCATTGCCATTGAACTCTTATCCAAAATTAAGCTTCTGGCACAGGTACAATACTGAAGCCGGATGGGATGGTGGTGTTGTAGAGATCAGCACTAACGGTGGTGCATCATGGACAGATCTTGGTCCTAACATGACTACTGGTGGATACAATGGTGGCTTAGGCGCAGGTGTTGGTAACAACCTTGCAGGAAGAGCAGCATTTACCGGCCAGAGCACCGGTGCAGGTTTACCTGTAAATACCGTGATCAGCCTGGCAGCTTATGCAGGTCAGTCAGTTAAAATAAGATTCAGATTCGCATCTGATGATAATACAGCCGGTACCGGTTCACCTACAGGATGGTGGGTGGATGATATCGTGCTTGATTATGCTGCTGCAGTTAACATGCGCACCAGCTTATTCAATGCATCAAACGTAAGGGTGTCTTATAAAGATACTGTTACCTTGATCACTCCTTTGATCCTGTGTTCTCCAAATATTGTTACACAGCCAACCAGCACTACAGTTTGTAACGCTTCTACAGCAAGCTTTACCTGTGTTGCAACAGCTACAGGCGGTGTTACCTACCAATGGCAGGTAAGTACCAATGGCGGTACTACCTGGACAGATATACCAGGTGCAACAGCCAGCACGTATTCATTTACTGCTGCACTGGCGCAAAATGGTAACCTGTTCCATTGCGTGGTTACAGGTTCTTGTAACCCGACGGCTACCAGTCTTTCTGCAACTTTAACTGTTGCAGCTGCAACAATTGGCGGTACCATATCTCCGGCTAATATTCCGGTGTGCGGATTACCTAATGGTGGTACATTCACTTTATCAGGTCAAAACGGCGCTATCGTTCGTTGGGAATCATCAACTGATGGCGGTACCACATGGACCAATATTGCCAACACAACCAATACTTTGACATTTGCAAATGCTGCAACTACAACTTTATACCGTGCGCTTGTACAGGTTTCAGGTTGTACAGCAGTATATTCTTCAATGGGTACAGTAACATTTACTGCAAGTTCACCATTGGCCATCATTTCTGATGTAGCTACAACATTATGCCAAGGAGATCCTGCGTTACTGACTGTTGTGGGTGTTACTACCAATTCATTTACATCAACCACCAGCATTACAATACCAGGTACAGGTACAGGAGCCGGAACAGGTTCTCCTGCTAACCCATATCCGTCAACAATTGCTGTAAGCGGTTTACCAACTACAGGTGTAACAGTTAAATCGGTTACTTTAACCGGTCTTACACACACCTTCCCTGCAGATATGGATATTGCACTGGTTTCTCCAACGGGCCAGGTGGTAATGCTGATGTCTGACGCAGGTGGTGGTAACGCTATTAGTGGTGTAAACTATACTTTTGATGACGCAGCTGGTGGCAATATGACCACAGGTCTGAATGCTACCGGTATTTATAAACCAACTGACCTGGGTGGTGTTGCAGATCCATTCCCTGGTGGCCCTACAACTCCTGTAGGTTCATTCCCGCTGTCTACATTTACCGGTAACCCGAATGGTAACTGGGGATTGTACATAGTAGATGATGCCGGCGGAGACGTTGGTACACTAAGTGGTGGTTTCAGCATCACATTCAGCTCAACTGGTATCGTTCCGGGTTTAACTTATACCTGGACACCAACCACTGGTCTTAACCAGTCAACAGGTAACCCTGTTGCAGCTTCACCTGCAACTACAACTACTTACACAGTATTTGCAGATAACGGTGCAGGTTGCGTAAGGCAGGCTTCTATTACATTAACTGTAAATCCTCGTCCTGCTATCACCTCACAGCCAGCTAACCTGAATGTATGTTCTGGTTTACCTGCAACATTCACTGTAGGTGCAAGCGGTGCTGGTATTTCATATCAATGGCAGGTAAGCACCAACGGTGGAACTACCTGGACCAACTTAACCAATGGTACTCCATATACTGGTGTAACCACAACTACTTTAACAGTTAGTCCTACAACTGCTGCAATGAATAACTACCGTTACCGTTGCGTTGTTAGTGGTACATGTCCTCCAAATGCAGTGTCAAACGGAGCGATACTGACCATTACCGGTTTACCAACCGTAACAGTTACACCAACTTCAACTTGCGGTGGTATCCAGGGTGTAAGCGGAACATTGCTGACTGCAAGTGGTGCCAACACTTATACATGGTCTCCTGTAGCTGGTCTGTTCACAGATGCAGTTGCAACTGCACCATATATCGCAGGTACACAGACAGCAACAGTATATGCGGCTCCAACAGCGTTTACAGCTTACACTGTATCCGGTACCAACAGCACAACTGGTTGTATCGGTACTGCAGTAGCACTTGTAAATTATACTCCACCAGCGCCTACTATTACACCGGCTTCAGTGCTGATGTGCTTAGGCGATGCTGCAGTTAAACTGAAGAGCTCAACATCCCAGTCTTACACTGCTACCTTTAACTCAGGTGCTGTGAATATCACCATACCGGATGGTCCAACTATTCCACCGGTTCCAACAACTTATCCAGCTACCAGCTCTAACATCACTGTATCTGGTATCCCAACCAATGGTACTATCACTAACATCAGGGTTAAATCAAACATTACGCATGCGTATGTAGGTGATCTGGTAATGGTATTGAAAGCGCCTAACGGTAATGTATATAACCTGGATGCGATGCTTTCTTACACCAACAATCCTGGAGCTAACTTTACAAATACTGTCATCAGCTCTGCAGGTACTAAACTGTTGAGTGCAGGTACTGCTCCGTTCAGCGAAACATTTAAAGCAGATGGTGCCGGTGCTACTTTTGCAGCATTTGGCTTCACATTCCCTGGTGGTCCTGTTGGATATATTCCAAACACTCCAACCATCGGTGGTCTGTACTCTGTACCAAACGGTACATGGACTCTCGCAATGTATGATGCAGGTGCTCCGGACGGTGGTACTTTGAATAGCTGGTCACTGGATATTGACTATGTAGTGGGTGTTCCTGCTACTCCAGCAGTGTGGACTCCTGCTGCCGGATTATTCTCTGATGCAGCTGCTCTTAACGCATATGTAGCGGGTACAGCAGTAGATTCAGTATGGGCAAGGCCTACGCCATCAGGTGTATATCCTTATGTAGCAACTGTAAAAAGTCTGCCGCCTACACCTTCTACTGTAACAATGACCAATACAGCAACTACATTCTTTACAACCCTTACATTCAATGTAAGGAACAATAACAACTACGCTGTTACATTAACCAATATCTCCAGTATGTGTAACCTTACTGGTGCTACTGATGTGGCGGCTTATTACAAAACAAGTGCTGTAAACGGTTTACCGGGTGCAATCACCACTGCAAACGGATGGACCCTGGCCGGAAACGCAACCATTACATCCATTGGTTTCCCTAACGTTCAGCCGTTCCTGTCTAACCTGAACATTGTGATACCTCCGGGTGGTACCTATGGTATCCTGGTGAGTGCATTGCTTGGAGCTACTCCAAACCTTGTATTCAGCAACGCAGGTACACAGCTGATAGCAACCAATGCCGGTGTGGACATCATCACTGGTGCCAATATCGGTTATGCAGGTCCTGCAGTACCAGGCGCTCCTACATTTACTCCATACTACTTTATAGGAAGTGTAAGTGTGGTACCAGCGGTAACAGCTTGTACTTCTCCGGGTAAAACTGTAGTGGTTACTGTTAACCAACCAATAGCATTCACAACTCAGCCAACTGATGTGGCTGTTTGTACAGACAAAGTGGCAAGCTTTACAGCTGTGGCTACCGGTTCTTCAATAACACACAACTGGCAGGTAAGTATCAATAATGGTAACACATGGACCAACGTAGCCAACGGCGGTATCTATGCAGGTGCAAATACAGGCACACTGACCATATCTGCTCCTCCGGTTTCAATGAACGGATACCTGTACAGGGATTCTGTAAGCACTACACCTTGTGCTCCTAAAGCATCTAACGTGGTTAAATTAACAGTTAATCCATTACCAACAGTGGTAATTGCGGCATCGCCTTATACCAAACTGTTCCCTGGATTAAAAACCACCATCTTCTCAACTGTTGCTCCTCCTGCAGCCAGCTACACCTGGTTCAAGAATGGTGCGGTAGTTCCAAATGCAAGCGGAAGCTCGCTGCTGGTTGATGTAGATGGATTAGGAGATTACACACTCAGGGTGAATGATGTAAACGGTTGTACCAATACATCCAACCTGATATCACTGAAAGATTCTGCAAGCGGAAAGGTATTCATCTATCCTACTCCTAACGACGGAAGATTCCAGGTGAGATACTACAGTATCATTAACAACGGCGGCCTGCCTCGCGGTATCAATGTATACGATGCCAGGGGTAAAAGGGTGCAAACTCAAACCTACTCGATCTCTGCACCATACGCAAGAATGGATGTGGATCTGAGAAGACACGGATCGGGTGTTTACTGGGTGGAAGTTGTTGATATAAATGGAAACAGGTTAGCCGTAGGCAGAACCGAAGTGTTGAGATAAATAGTATTGATTTCAATAAATGCAAGTCCCCTCCATTACCTGGAGGGGACTTTTTTTGCAATTTTGGCAGTTATTTAAACAGGAATGCTTTTTGCCACTTACCGTAAACAGAAAGTTGATTTCATCTTTATCACTATCAACTATATTTGTAACAACATTAATCTTATAGCATATGAATTTTGGAAAAGAATTTGAAAAGTTTGCTGTTAAGCACAAGGGCATCAGCAGCAATACACTGGATGGATATATCAAACACAACGTAACTAACCTTACACCCAATATCATCGAAGAGCGGCCCATGAACGTGGCGGTAATGGACGTGTACAGCAGGCTGATGATGGACAGGATCATTTTCCTGGGTTATCCCATCAGTGATGAAGTGGCAAACATTGTAACGGCGCAATTGCTGTTTTTAGAAAGCACCGACAGAACCCGTGATATACAGATGTACATCAACAGCCCGGGCGGAAGTGTATATGCAGGCCTTGGAATGTATGACACCATGCAGTTCATCACCCCGGATATTGCTACCATCTGCACAGGAATGGCAGCCAGTATGGGCCAGGTATTACTTTGTGCCGGTGCAAAAGGAAAACGTACCGCACTAAAGCATAGCCGCATCATGATGCACCAACCCAGCGCCGGTGCCGGCGGACAAGCCACAGATATAGAAATTACTGTGAACGAAGTAAAAAAAATAAAGAGGGAACTATACGAAATAACTGCTTTTCATACAGGCCAGCCGGTTGACAAAGTAGCGATCGATAGTAACAGGGATTACTGGATGACAAGTACCGAAGCCAAAGAATACGGTATGGTGGATGAAGTACTGGTAATGAATCCAAGAAAAGTAAAAAAGGATAAATAAAACAGTACAAAGTGGTAAGTACAAAGTCTGTGTTATATGTGTTACAGACTAAACTTCTAAACACTAAACTCCTAAACCTATAAACACTAAACATCTAAACTTTCTTAAAATGAATTTATACAACAGAACAACCAGGAACGAAGACGAAGAAGAAAACCCAAAGGATCTGCCGGAGAGTGCCATGGAAAAGATGATGAGCGGCTGGCAGTTTGACAAGAAATTTATTGAGCAGCGCAAGATATTTTTATGGGGCGTTGTAGATGATAAAAGCGCAAAAGACATTACAGCAAGATTACTGTACCTCGAAGCGCTTGACCCGGGCAAAGAGATCACTTTTTATATCAACAGCCCGGGCGGTGTGGTAACCAGTGGTATGGTGATCTATGATACTATGCAGATGATCAGCTCGCCGGTAAGTACCGTATGTATGGGAATGGCTGCCAGCATGGGAAGCATTTTATTAAGCGGTGGTGCCAAAGGCAGGCGCTTTATATTTCCGCATGGCGAAGTAATGATACACCAGCCCAGCGGCGGCGGACAGGGTACCAGCGCCGACCTGGAGATAATGGCAGAACAGATAAGAAAAACAAAACTGATGGGTGCAGAATTATTGGCAAAGAATTGCGGCCAGACAGTAGAAAAGATCATGCAGGATTTTGACAGGGATTACTGGATGGATGCCAAAGAATCAGTAGCATACGGAATCGTGGATGGCACGATAGACAAATTGTAATAGTAATAAATTGATACAGCAGGCTGCTCCTTAATTGGGGCAGTTTGCGTTTAATTACAAAACAGTAACAGCTTAATTGTATTTTTACAGCATGCAGTTCAATGATATCATCAATGCAAAACTAAGCCAGGAAGTGGACCGGCCTTTAATGAAGAAAGATATTTTTCCTGTAAGCGAAGGCCTGCAAAAATACCTGCGCAATTATGGCAGGGATATTAAACTACCCATTGTATATAAAGACCTGTTAAATTACCGCTATGCCACTTCCCTAAAAGATAAGAATGGCAAATTCACCCATTGGGAAAATGCCGTGTACGACCTGAAGGAAATGGAGTTTTTAAAAGAAGGATTGATAAAAACATACGCCATTCTTAAAACAGAAGGCAATCTCAATTTCATTAAGCATCTGGATGTAGAAAGAATAGATTTCTGCGAATTCGGCAACAGCGTTCCCTTCCGTATAAGAATAAGAAATAAGGTAAATGATAACTACGATCACTACTATGTAAAGGCAGCAGACGCTTCCCGCATTTATGGATTGGAGTTGGAACATCTATTGTCGCCCAACCGCATTACATTCCTGCATCACAAGAACACATTGGTGGAAGAACATATACCCGGTATACCCGGCGATCTTTTTTTACAAGATTATATGCACCTGCCTGAAACGAACAAGATCCGCATAGCAAAAGAATTTGTGAAGTTCAACGAACGTTGCTTTGCACGATTACTGGGCGATATGCGTAGTTACAATTTTGTGGTGGACATAACACCGGATATAGAAGATTACCAGTACAGGATTAGAGCTATTGATTTTGACCAGCAATGCTACGAAGGAAAAAAGAACCTGTACCTGCCCCAGTTTTACAAAGAGAATTTTGAGTATGTGGACCTGGTATTAAAAAGCCTGAGCCCCGAAGTGATTGAGCAATATCAAACCGAAGAAAGGACCACTATGGCCTACCGTGTAATTGCCAGCCGCAAACAATTAATGGAATTGTTGAATATTATGATGCAGGATGAACTTTCTGAAAATTATAAAGTGAAAATATTGCGGGAAGAACTGAATGCACATTTTAATTCCACCTATTTTTCCAAATGCAAAACCATGGGTGCAATTGTAAAAAGGCAGTTAAAACAAATGCTGCAGAAACATCTTAAACAGGTGCAGGGTATTTAAAGGGTTGCGGCAATTTTTGGCAACCTGCTTTTTATCAACCGGTTATCGCCACCTGCTAAATGAAACCGGCCACTAACAGGGCTTTAACCAGCCATAAGCAACATTTTTCAGCATAATATTGTCCTCTCATAAACGTTCTCATGAATGCTTTGTATCTTTGCACAACCGTGTAATAAACAGGGCAACTAATACCAGCTTATAATGGCAAAACAACAAACATTACATTGCTCCTTTTGTGGTCGCAGCCGCGATGAGGTCAAGATATTAATTGCCGGCCAGGATGGCCATATTTGCGAAAACTGTGTTGAACATGCAGAAGAGATCATTGAACAGGAACTGGGCAGCAGCAACGACAGCAAACAACCACACAGCCCCACACATAAACTGATCGTAAAAAAGCCGATCGAAATAAAAAACTTCCTGGATGAATATGTAATAGGACAGGATGATGCGAAGAAGATATTATCCGTAGCAGTATATAATCACTACAAAAGGCTGAACCAGAAAGTGGAGAATGATGTTGAGATAGAAAAGAGTAATATCATTATGGTGGGAGAGACCGGTACCGGTAAAACATTACTGGCAAAATCCATCGCACGCATGCTGAATGTACCTTTTGCCATTGTAGATGCCACGGTGTTCACCGAAGCAGGTTATGTAGGAGAAGATGTGGAAAGCATGCTCAGCCGTTTATTACAGGCCTGTAATTACGATGTGAATGCAGCAGAAAAAGGAATTGTTTTCATTGATGAAATAGACAAGATAGCACGCAAAAGCGATAATCCATCTATTACAAGAGATGTAAGTGGCGAAGGTGTGCAGCAGGGCCTTTTAAAACTGCTGGAAGGTACCGAAGTACTGGTACCGCCACAGGGAGGAAGAAAACATCCCGAACAAAAACTGATCAAAGTAAATACACAGAACATCCTGTTCATTTGCGGTGGCGCATTTGATGGGGTGGATAAAATAATTGCCCGCAGGGTAAATACCAATGCGATAGGTTTTAATGTAAATAAAGAATTGCAGGAATACCAGCACGATAACCTGCTGCATTTTGTGAACGCGGTAGACCTGAAGCATTTTGGATTGATACCCGAATTGCTGGGCCGTTTACCTGTGGTTACCTATTTAAATCCACTGGATGCAAAAACACTGCGCAGCATTTTAACAGAGCCTAAAAATGCTTTAATAAAACAGTTTACCCGCCTGTTTGATATAGAAGGTATTGAATTGAAATTTGAGCCTGCTGTATATGACTTTATGGTGGAAAAAGCACTCGAATATAAACTGGGTGCCCGTGGCCTAAGAAGCATCTGCGAAAGCATTCTCACCGATGCTATGTACGAACTGCCTTCTCAAAAAGTAAAAACTTTCGAGATAACACTGGAATATGCAGAACGCAAATTCAGCAGCAGTAAATTGAGTATGCTGAAAGTAGCATAAGAAATGAATAATTAATAATGAGTAATTAATAATTGAAAGCCCGGGTATAACCTCGGGTTTTTTTAATGCTCATAACCATTCAACAATTAAACTAATAAACCATTTAACTATTCATTTCTCCCCAACTTTCAAACAAAACCAATTCATTTTAGGTGGTTGTTGATTTTCAATTTATTTTTACGCCTTGTACTTCCGGTAAATCTAAAATCATAAATCTAAAATCACAAATCAATAATGGTTGATGTAATATTAGGCCTGCAGTGGGGCGACGAAGGCAAGGGAAAAATAGTGGATTATTTTGCACATAACTACGATGTGGTGGCCAGGTTCCAGGGTGGGCCCAATGCAGGGCATACATTGTATGTAGATGGTAAAAAAATTGTACTGCACCAGATACCCAGCGGTATCTTTCACGAACAAAAGACCAACCTGATCGGTAATGGCGTGGTATTGGATGCAGTAACGCTTAAAAGAGAATGCGATAATGTAGCGGCTTTTGGCGTGAATTATAAAAAGAACCTGTACATCAGCGAACGTGCACACCTGATACTGCCCACGCACCGTGCCATTGACAAAGCCAGCGAACTGAGCAAAGGCAATGAAAAGATCGGCAGCACTTTAAAAGGTATTGGCCCGGCTTATATGGACAAGACCGGCCGTAACGGTTTAAGGGTGGGTAATTTATTAGACAAGAGTTTTACAACAGAATACATCAAACTGCGTTTAAAGCACCAGAAGCTGCTGGACAGTTTTAATTTCCAGGAAGACATCAGCGCATGGGAAGAAGAATTTTTTGAGGCCATCGATTTTCTGCGTGATTTTAAAATTGTGAACGGCGAATATTTTATCAACGAAAAGATACAACAAGGGCAGAAAGTGTTGGCCGAAGGCGCACAGGGCAGCATGCTGGATGTGGATTTTGGTACATTCCCTTTTGTAACAAGCAGCAATACAATATCCGCTGGTGTCTGTACTGGTTTGGGCATTGCGCCGCAAAAGATCAAGGAGGTTTTTGGTGTATCCAAAGCCTATTGTACCAGGGTGGGCAGCGGGCCTTTCCCTACCGAACTGAATGACGAGACGGGCGAGCTGATACGCAAAACGGGTAGCGAATTTGGCGCCACTACCGGCAGGCCAAGGCGTTGCGGATGGATAGACCTGGTGGCATTACAGTTTGCCTGCATGGTAAATGGTGTAACCCAGATAATCATGACCAAAGCAGATATCCTGGACAACCTGGACGAATTGAAAGTATGTAATGCCTACAATGTGAATGGCGAAGAAAAGAGCTTCGTTCCTTTCCAGATGAACAGGGTGAACATAGAACCAAAGTACAAAAGCTTTGAGGGATGGAAGACCAATATCAGCCAGCTGACAGATTTTGAACAACTTCCGCAGCAAATGAAAACCTACATCGATTACCTCAATAAATTCCTGAAAGTACCCGTGAAATATATCAGTAACGGACCGGGAAGAGACCAGATCATTGTAGCGTAAAAAAAATAAAAAAAAGTTGTAAATATTTTTGGCAATTTAAAAAACTCGTGGAAATTTTACAGTAACAACCTGTTCAATTTATGGCAATAAAATCCGAAAAAGAAAAAAAGACAACTGCTAAGAACGCAGTAACAGAAATTACATCTGCAAAAAAGTCTGCTCCTAAGAAAAAAGACGAAGATGATGATGACGATGATGATTTTGATGATGAGGAAGATGTAAAACCTGCAAAAGGCAAAGGCGCATCAAAGAAAAAATCAAGCGATGATGACGATGATGATGACGATGATGATGTGGAAGTAGAAGATGATTGGGATAAACCGGAAGAAGATGATAACTGGGATCCTGATTTTGATGAGTTTGATGTTCCTAAATCCAAATCTAAAAAAGGCGGCGGCGGTAGTAAAAAACCGGGTAAAGATGATGACGACTTTAAATTAGATGATGATTTTAAAGACCTCGGATTGGATGACCTGGGCGGCGGCGGCTTTGATGACGATGATGATTTTTAGGATATTCAAAAAAAGTAGTGAATACAAATTCAATAACTTTTTCGATAAGTAATTTTACCGAATTCAGAATAAAAATGTTGAACTGGGCCAACCGGTTCAACATTTTTTGTTTGCTGGATAACCAGCACTATAACTTCTCTGCTCCTGCATTTGAATGCCTGCTGGCTGCGGGATGCAGGAGGAATATCAGCGCACAGGCAGGCAATGCATTTGAAACACTCCGGGCATTCACTGCACAAAATAAAGGCTGGCTCTTTGGCCACTTTGGTTATGATCTTAAAAACGAGACAGAACAATTAGAGTCCAAACATTTTGACGGCATTGGATTTGACGACCTGCATTTTTTTGAACCGGAAATAGTTGTACAGCTTTCAGAGAACAAAGTAATGATCAGTAGTGAAGGGAATGCACAGCAGGTGTTCAACGAAATAGAAAACCAACAGTCATATATACACGAAAATAAAAACCTGCACACTGCTATCGACAGCAGGATCAATAAAGAAACTTATATTGACATCATTGAACAATTGCGCCGTCATATACTCAGGGGCGATTGCTACGAGATCAATTTTTGCCAGGAATTTTATGCCGAAGCAATATCGCTTGACGCTGTAGCATTGTATCATAAACTCACCACCCTTTCTCCCAATCCCTTTGCGGCATTGTATAAAGTAAACGACCGCTATTGTATTTGCGCCAGCCCCGAAAGATACCTGAAGAAAGAAGGTAGCAGGATCATTTCGCAGCCCATTAAAGGTACCAGCAAAAGAAACCTGCAGGATGAAAAGGCAGACGCTGCAAATAAAAATTATTTGACCAGCAACCAGAAGGAAAAAAGTGAGAACGTAATGGTGGTGGACCTTGTAAGAAATGACCTGAGCAAAGTATGTAAAGAAGGTACTGTAAAAGTAGATGAACTGTTTGGCGTATACAGCTTTCCGCAGGTACACCAGATGATCAGCACCATCAGCGGCGAATTAAAAGAGGAGGTACACTGGATCGATATCATCAAAGCAACTTTCCCGATGGGTTCTATGACAGGTGCTCCTAAAAAAAGAGTGATGGAGCTGATAGAACAATACGAGCAAACTAAAAGAGGATTGTTTGCCGGTTCTATCGGTTATATCAACCCACAGGGCGATTTTGATTTTAATGTAGTGATACGCAGTATTTTTTATAACGCCGGCACAAAATATCTTTCCTTCCAGGCGGGTGGTGGCATTACCTTTTACAGCGAGCCGGAAAAAGAATACGAAGAAAGTTTGCTTAAAGCAGCGGCAATGATGAAAGTGCTGGAATAATTATCCCTTTTTCTTTTTGGGAGCAGGCGCTTTTTCTTTTTTTACTTCGGGGTAAAAGGTCTGGTTGTTCTGTATATCCGCATCGCCCAGTAATACCTGCACACATTCATTTAAAATGCTGTATTTATTGGTAAGAAAAAGCTGCATCTTATCCTGTGGCAAACGCAGGTCGTAGTTACCATTGTTCACCATCATATTATCAAACTCAGGATTAAAGCGGTTGAACTGTATGATATCCATTGCCAGGTTCTTGGCAATGATCAATGAATTGTATTTACCCGAAATGGTTTGTGTGGAAGTTGTTTCCAGCTCTTCAGCGGTAAGCTGTGGTTTGTTATCAAAAGGGTTGGCGCCGCCGTTGATATCAACAAGGCCGTTACCACTGTTAGGGTTAACCGAAGTAGTAACACCTCCACCGCCTTCCATGATAAAATGGGTAGCAATAAAACGTTTTACATACGTGCGGGACTCTTCAGGCAAATAATACTGCAGCTCCCAGAAATTCCTGCTGCCGCTTTTTTTAATAGCGCTGTACACCCTGCCGGGGCCACCGTTATAGGCTGCCATTACCAATAACCAATCGTGTAACTGGCGGTATAAGGTCAACAAATACCTGGATGCCGCATGCGTACTTTTAAAATAATCCCTCCGCTCATCGTAGTAACCATTTACCACCAGGCCGTAATCCCGTGCAGTATAAGGCATAAACTGCCAGGGGCCGCCTGCGCCTTTATAGCTGGTGGCGCCGGTGCTTAAATTAGATTCAATTACAGCAATGTATTTCAATTCCCTGGGCAGGCCGTATTGTACCAGGATATTTTCGATCAGGTTGAAATAAGGCTGGCCCCATCCCTTCATTTTGGTGAGATAAGTACCATGCGCCTTCATATAATCCTGTATAAAAAGATTGGCGCTGGGGTTTACCTGCGATGAATAAGAAAGCGTTGGATTGTAACTGTATTTGGAGAACAGGTTCTTAAAACCGTACTTGGTAACCTGGCTGAAGTATTCCACCTTTTCTTTTGTAGGCGCAGCCTTAGTCTTTATCACTTCATCTATCAGCTCGTCTTCCTTCTTTTTATCTTCGGTGGTGGTATCGTTTAAAGCCGGATCCTGCTGTTGATAAAAATCAATATTGCCCGCTTTTACTTTTGGTAAAGCAAGCAATAAGATCAACAGTATTTGTATAATTCGTTTCATTAATTATTTTGGGCTGTGTAGCTTTTATGGTACTGCACCAGGTACTCCGAAAACTGCAGCAAAGTTAATTCATCTGCCTTAGCTGTCATAATCTGCAGCCCAAAAGGCATTTGGTTGCTGTGTTTGAACAGTGGTACAGAAATGCCCGGTATGCCCGTTAAATTGGCAAATACGGTATAGATATCGGCCAGGTACATGGCAATAGGGTCGCCGGTTTTTTCACCAAAACTAAAGGCGGTGGTGGGGCTGGTAGGCAGTATAACTGCATCATATTCAGTAAAAACGGCCTTGGTCTTGTCAACCAGCAAGCGGCGTACCTGCTGTGCCTTGCTGAAGTAGGCATCATAGTAACCGGCGCTTAAAACAAAGGTGCCCAGCAGTATCCTGCGCTGCACTTCTTTGCCAAAACCCTCACTGCGGGTGCGCTTGTAAAACTCTGTTAAATCTGCTACCGGGGCCTGGCTGCGGTACCCAAAACGCACCCCGTCGAACCTGCTGAGGTTACTGCTGGCTTCGGCGGTGGTTAAAACATAATAAGCCGGCACCACGTAATCCAGCAGTTCAAAGTCAATTTCGGCAACGGTATGGCCTTCGGCTTTTAACTGCTCTGTTAACGCCAGTATCTTTTCTTTTATTTCTTTATCGAGAGAAGGATGGTAAAGCGCTTCTTTAAAAAATGCGATCCTGTATTTTTTAGCAGGTAATTGCTGCAATGATCCTGCATAGTCCGTATTGCTTTCTGTAAGAGATGCCGTAGGCAGGGCTGTGCTGTCAAATGCATCGGCGCCTTCCATGATATCCAGCAAAAGGGCAGCATCCTGCACATTGTTGCTGAAGATACCTATCTGGTCGAAGGAGGAAGCGTAGGCAATAAGCCCATAACGCGATATACGGCCATAGGAGGGCTTTAATCCAACAATGCCACAGAAGTCTGCAGGTTGCCTTACAGAGCCGCCTGTATCGCTGCCGAGGCTTACCATACATAACCCAGCCTGCACCGCTACAGCACTACCGCCGGAAGAACCGCCGGGCACTTTGCCGTTATCCGCTGCATTGAGCACATTGCCGTATACCGAATTTTCGTTGGTGCTGCCCATAGCAAATTCATCGCAATTGCAGCTGCCGATAATGATGGCATCTTCATCCAGCAATCGTTGTACGGCAGTGGCAGAATAAAGGCTGGTAAAGCCTTCCAGTATCTTTGAAGCGGCGGTTACTTTGTGATCCTTATAGCAGATAACATCCTTGATGGCTATTACAACGCCGTGCAGTTTCTTCAACGGCTCGCCTTCCTGCCTTTTTTTATCCAGCTCCATCGCTTTTTGCAGGGCTTCTGCCGCGTACACTTCCACAAAGGCATTGAGTTGTTGTTGCTGTTCTATCTGCAGCAGGTAATGGGTAACAGCATCGGTACAGGTACCGTTGTTCTGCAAAAGATCTTTATGGTATTGCTGAATATTGCCAAACGTAAACATATCAATGGCGGGGTGGGGTTGAATAAATATTATGCAAATCGGCTGAAGCGATGACACATAGAATTGTACACCACTTCAGCCGAAAATATTACTACCGGAAGCTAACCGTACTGGTTACGATGTCTGCTTCTGTTGTTCCAGTTGCTGTTTCAGTTGCCTGATCTCTTCGTCTTTATCTTTTTCTTTCATTCCTTCCTCAATTTCGCTTTTCACATTGGCTTTTGCGTCGTTGAATTCACGCATACCTTTACCGATACCCCTCATTAATTCAGGAATTTTTTTGCCGCCAAACATCAGTAAAACCACAACAATTATCAATATCCATTCACCCCCGCCTGGCAGGGAGAATAAGAAAATGGCATTCATAAGTGATACTATCATAATAAATATTTAGACAGCAAAGATAAACCAAATATTTACTTGTTGTAGTAAATACAGCAATATTATTAACCTGTGGTTAACATGCTTTGTACGGCTTTAAAGAATGATTAACGAAGATAGTTCTTACCACACCTGGCACGGCCATTGGCGGCTTGTTCTACAGTAATACTCCTGGAGCAGGAAACTAAGAAAGAAACAGTGAAAATTACGATCAGGGAAAATACAATACTTCTTCTCATGGTAAAAAAGGGTTTAACGGTTAAAAAATAAAACAGTAAATCTTAAGGGGTAAAAGTTCGTTCAGAGGTATTGTATTTGGTAACTGATTCATTCAATTACTGTACCAAATATACGCTGTAAAAAACAAAAATGCAAGAATCCGGGCAGAATTCTTGCATGTAAATATTTGAAAATGTGTAACTTATTTGGCGACAGCCATTCTTTTTTCCCTGATACGGGCGCTTTTACCGCTCCTGTCACGCAGGTAGTACAGCTTGGCACGGCTTACTTTACCTACTTTGTTCAGCACGATGCTCTCGATATTTGGAGAAAATACAGGGAACAAACGTTCTACACCTACACCATCGCTCATTTTACGTACTGTAAAAGAAGCTGTGGCACCGGTACCCTGGCGTTTGATCACATCGCCTTTAAAGCTCTGGATACGTTCTTTGGTACCTTCAATGATCTTATAGTTAACAGTGATGTTATCACCTGCTTTAAACTTTGGGAGCGTTGGTTTTGAGGTCAACTGCTCATGAACAAATGCTACTGCGTTCATAATCTTATTTTTTACGGACGGCAAAGGTAGGGGAAAAAGTTGATAGTTGAAAGTGCAAAGTTGAAAGTTTTTTAAATTCAATAGCTTTTCTTTTTTCTTGCAAAACAAAAATCCGGCGATAGGTTCGCCGGATTTAATATTATCTACTGGTATAAAAGCAGTTAACTTTCAACTTTTAACCATGAATTTTGAACTTTATCTTGCTACGTTCACCGATCTTTTTTCGCGGATAACGGTTACTTTGATCTGGCCGGGGAAGGTCATTTCGGTCTGGATCTTCTGGGCTATCTCAAAACTCAGTTTATCGCTGTCACCATCGGTTACTTTATCAGCTTCCACAATCACCCTTAATTCACGGCCGGCCTGTATTGCATAGGCTTTTTCCACGCCGGTATAGCCCATAGCCATATTTTCCAGGTCTTTGATACGCTGTATATATTGCTGCATGATCTCGCGCCTTGCACCCGGCCTTGCACCGCTGATGGCATCGCAGGCCTGTATGATGGGGGAGATCACGTATTGCATTTCCATTTCATCATGGTGAGCGCCAATGGCATTTACCACGGCAGGGTTTTCACCATATTTTTCCGCCAGTTTAGCACCTAATAAGGCGTGGCTCAATTCTGTTTCTTCGTCGGGCACTTTACCAATATCGTGTAATAGACCAGCACGTTTGGCCAGTTTGGGGTTCATGCCCAGCTCGCCGGCCATGATAGCACAAAGATTGGCGGTTTCACGGCTGTGCATCAGCAGGTTCTGGCCATAAGAAGAGCGGAAGCGCATGCGGCCCACCATTCTTATCAGTTCTTTATGCAGGCCATGCACACCCAGTTCCATAGCAGTGCGTTCACCAATTTCCATTACCTGGTCGTCCAGTTGCCTTTTGGTTTTTTCCACCACTTCCTCAATGCGGGCAGGGTGAATACGGCCGTCGGCCACCAGGCGCTGTAATGATAAACGGGCTATTTCGCGGCGTAATGGATCGAAGGAAGAAAGTACGATCGCTTCGGGAGTATCGTCCACTATCAGGTCCACACCTGTTGCGGCTTCAATAGCACGGATATTCCTGCCCTCGCGGCCAATGATAGAACCTTTTATTTCGTCACTTTCCAGGTTGAATACAGTGATGGAATTTTCGATGGCTACTTCTGCAGCAGTACGCTGTATGGTTTGAATTACGATCTTACGGGCTTCTTTACCAGCCTTTTGCTTGGCATCTTCAATAATTTCCTGCTGTATGGCAATGGCTTTTGTCTGGGCCTCCTGTTTCAGGCTTTCTATCAGTTGGGTTTTTGCGTCTTCGGCGGTAAGACCGGCCACTTTTTCCAGGCGGCGGATATGCTCTTCCTGGTGTTTTTCCAGCTCGGTACGCTTGGTGTTCACCACCTCTATCTGGCGGTTAAGCGTTTGCTTAATGCCTTCATTTTCTTTGATCTGCTTTTCCAGGTTCTGGTCTTTCTGGTTCAGCGATTGTTCTTTTTGTTTAATGCGGCTTTCTCCCTCAATGATCTTCTGGTTGCGCTGCAACACCTCTTTATCATGTTCGGCTTTTAATACCACCATTTGTTCTTTGGCTTCTAAAAGCTTTTCTTTTTTAAGATTTTCAGCCTGTAACTGGCCATCTGCAACTATTTTTTGTGCCTGTTGCTCAGCTTCTTCCAGCCTTTTTTGCGTGTTTTTGGCAAAAATCAGCTTACCCAGTATTACCCCAACTACAAGGGCGGCAATACCAATGATGATGTAAATTATGGTCGGTTCCATTGAATGTTTTTGTTTTAAAACGGTTCACAATCTGATATATCCTCTCTAAACCCATATAAATAAATGAGATAGTTAGTAGGCGAAGATAGTAAAATTGTTTGGAGTTTTTGGTGGCCGGCGCTTCGATTTAGCGAAGCATTATAAAAAAATGTGTTGCCAGTGCAGGTTTACAGGGCTTTATCCAGCTGTTCTTCTAATTTAAGCAGGGCATCGGTAAATTCTTTTTCCATTACAGGGCTGTTGCCGGCTGTGGCAGCCTGGGTGGCAAACCATATCAGCACCATCGAAATATAATCCTGCATATCCTTACCGGCAAACTGGGTTTTAAATTCAATTATCTTATCATTTATGATTTTTAGTGTACGGCGTACCGATTCCTCGTCTGCAGGATTGGTTTTTATGCGGTATGTTCTATCACCAATTACAATATTTACCGGTATCAGCTCTTGCATAATTAAAATTAATGTTTTATCTTGTAACCCTTACCAAAGAAAGCACCAATTTTCCTATCTCAAAATCACCGCCGTCGTTTACCCATTACTTTTATGGTAATGGATTGACATCTTTACCTTATCCAAAACGCAACCCTCATTACCATTTAAGAATTTTAACCAGTTTAAACCATGTTTGCCAAAATTAAACAAGCATTCTTCACCGATTCGCTTACCATTGAATGGGACAGGATCACGCCTGATCCATTGAAATTTGTTTTAAAGAACGACAAGGGAGAGGTGTGCACCACTTTAGAAACCACCCCATCTCACAACCAGAAATATTTTAACTGGAGGGGTCTTAATGACCTGCCTTATGGCCGGTATTTTTTAGAACTGAGCGGTACCGAAGGCGACCAGTTATTGAAATTGGTGAAGAGGGTGTAAATTTTACCCGCCCAGCAGGCCAATACATTTGTCTATTTCTTTAATGTACTGGTTGATGTGTTTTTCAAAAGCCTTTTTTTCAGCAGCATTCATTTGACCTGTTGAAGCCTTGAGTATGCCTGCCTGTTGCTGCAGTTCGCTGATGGTTTGGGTATTCTTTTCTTTTGTTTCCTGCAATTCTTTTATCAGTTTGCTCTGGCGCTCGTTGTCCTTCAATAGCTGGTTGTACTGCCGCAGCAGTTTTTGCAGCTTATCGTTGATGCGTTTGATATTTGTTTGCAATTCTGACATCGTTCTGCATCTCCCTTTCGACCGGAGATTTTAAAATAGTATTTAGATGTATGTTTCTTTAATAAAACAATGTACTGCTATTTCCTGATCTCTGCATTCAGTTCCTTTTCATAAGCGCCGATGATCTTGTTCATCATCGTATCTATCTCTGCATCGGTCATGGTCTTCTCTTCATCAGAAAAGGTAAAGCTTACCGCCATTGATTTTTTTCCTGCGCCCAGTTTTTCGCTTTCAAACACATCGAACAGGTTAATGCTCTTCAACTTGTTCAGCTTTACTGCAAAGGTGGTTTTTTCTATCTGCTGGTAAGCGATATTTTTATCCACCACTATGGCAAGGTCCCGCTGTACCGAAGGGAATTTCGGTATCTCTTTAAAGCTGATGCTGTTTTTTTTATTCAGCTGCATCAGTTTATCCCAGTTGATATCTGCAAAGAATACCGGCTGCCTGCAATCGAACTTATCCAGCGTTTTTTTATTTATCTCGCCGATTACCGCCACTACTTCATTCCTGCTTTTTACCTCGATGGCATTTGCCAGTTTTTCGTTTTCAACCGCTGTAAATTCACTGATAGTTAAACCAGAAAGTGCTGCTATTTTTTCCACGGCGGCTTTTACAAAATACAGGTCGGCCTTTTGCGCTTTGCTGTTCCAGTTGCCTTCAATTTTGGTGCCGGTTACAAATAAGCACAAGTGATTATCTTCGGCGTAAGTGCCCACACCACTGGTGGAATAGGTTCTGCCAAATTCAAAAAAGCGGATATTATTGTTCTTACGGTTAAGATTATGCGCAATAGTTTCCAGCCCTGTTTCCAGCATGGAGGGACGCATTACGTTCAGCTCTTCACTCAGGTTATTGATCATTTTAACTGTGCTCTGCAAAACCGTTTCGGAAAAATAAGCGCTGTTGGTAATGCTGTTGGTAAATATCTCGTTGAAGCCAAGGCCTACTAAATAAGCCGCTGTCTTTTCCTGGTAAGCGGTGGTATGCGCCATGGTTTCCACGGCAGGCGCTATAGAGATCATTTGTGGTATCTCCACATTATCCAGCCCGTCTATCCGCATGATCTCTTCCACCAGGTCGGCTCCAATGGAAATATCGGGTTTGCTGAAGGGTACTTTCACCCACATTTCATCCATCCCTTCTTTTATCATTTCAAAACCAAGACTGGTGAGTATATTCTTTACTGTATCGCCATGATAATTTTTACCACTTAACTTTTTAAGGTAATGGTATTTAAGCGCCACTTCTGTTTTTGGTTTGGGATCGGGATATACATCCACCACATCGCTGGCTATCTGTCCGCCTCCGATCTCTTTGATCATGATGGCAGCCCGCTTTAATACGTTTACGGTATTACTGATGTCCACACCTTTTTCAAATCTTGCAGCTGCATCGGTACGAAGGCCATGACGGAAAGATGTTTTACGGGTGGTGGAGGGATCGAACCAGGCGCTTTCTAAAAAAATATTTTTTGTGGTGGCTGTTACACCGCTTTTTAAACCACCAAATACACCGGCAATGCACATAGGCGCTTCGGTATTGCAGATGAGCAGGTCTTCGGCAGACAGTTTTCTTTCTTTACTGTCCAGGGTTATGAATGGTGTGCCTTCCGCAACATTTTTCACGATCACTTTTTTACCGGTGATAGCATCTGCATCAAAGGCGTGCAGTGGCTGTCCGGTTTCGTGCAATATAAAGTTGGTGATGTCTACAATATTATTGATCGGGCGCAGGCCGATGCTTTTTAATTTTTGCTGCAGCCATTTCGGGCTTTCGGCAATGGTTACCCCTTGTATGCTTACGCCGCTGTAACGCTGGCAGGCAGTGGTGTTTTCAATTACCACTTCTACCGGCAATGTATGGTTATCGGCTTTAAAATTATTTTTAAAAGGAGATCTTACCGAAGTATCTTTTTTATTGTGGTGCGAAAGATAAGCACACACGTCTTTGGCTACTCCCAAATGGCTCATGGCATCCATACGGTTGGGGGTAAGGCCAATTTCGTAAATGATATCAGTATAAGTATTGAAATATTCTGCCGCAGGGGTACCCACTTTTGCATCGGCAGGTAACACCAGAATGCCGTCATGGCTTTGCCCTAGTCCTATCTCATCTTCGGCACAGATCATACCATGACTTTCAGCGCCGCGGATCTTTGCTTTTTTCATGGTAAGCGGTTCCCCGGTGCTGGGGTAAATAGTGGTGCCAATGGTGGCCACCACCACTTTTTGACCGGCTGCCACATTGGGCGCCCCGCAAACGATCTGCAGGGGATCGCCGCTGCCAATTGTTACTTTGGTGAGCGATAATTTATCTGCATCAGGATGTTTCTGGCATTCCAGTACTTCGCCGATCACGAGGCCCTTCAACCCGCCTTTTACTTCTTCAAAGGCTTCCATCGTCTCCACTTCAAGCCCTATTGAAGTCAAAATTCTGCTTAATTTTTCCGGTTCCACCTTCTCCGGCAGGTATTCACTGAGCCAATTGTAACTGATCGTCATTGCTATAAATTGTTTTCTTTTACCGGCAGCAAAGATAATTGTTTGGCTATGAAATAGGGCATACAGATAATTGCCGAAATGTTTTAAAAAAAATACCGACACCGGCATTTTTTAAGGTGCAGAAAAAGAAATTTGGAGATTACCAAATTGTTAATAAAAGCAGGTGGCGGGGCAATTTTGTTGATTTTTAAATTGTGGGTTTGCTGTTAATAAGCCGTGGATAAGCTAACTTTGTTGTGAATGAAGCGTGGAAAACATGTATAAATCCGTTTTATGGCCTGTTGTGCATAAAAATGATAAGGACTATAATGTTGATTTCATTTTATCTTAGCCGCCCTGCCAAAAAATAACCCAGGCCAGCAAGAACTATATGGAACTTACTAATTATAATAAAGATAAAAAGACCCGCCGTAAAGCCATACCCGATCTGAGCGGTATGATATACGGTAAAGTACCCCCACAGGCAAAAGAACTGGAAGAAGCCGTACTTGGCGCCATTATGCTTGAAAAGAGTGCATTTGACACCGTTATCGAGATACTAAAACCCGAATGTTTTTATGTGGATGCCAACCAGCGCATCTTCAGGGCCATGCAGGGCCTGGCTATTAAAAGCCTGCCTATTGATCTGCTGACGGTGGTGGAAGAACTGAAATTCAGGGAAGAGCTGGACCTGGTGGGTGGCCCGTATTATGTTACCAAGTTGACGAATGCGGTGGTATCATCGGCCAATATTGATGCACACAGCCGTATCGTTTTACAGAAATTCATTCAGCGGGAGCTGATCAGGATCAGCGGGGAGATATTGGGTGATGCTTATGAAGATAGTACGGATGTATTTGATATGCTGGATGAGGCTGAAGGAAAACTGTTCGAGATCACCAATAATCACCTGCGTAAGAATTTTGATACCATTGATACGGTGCTGGTAAAAACCATTCAGCGTATTGAGGATATGCGTAACCGTAATGATGATATTACGGGTGTGCCTACAGGTTTCCCTACCATGGATAAGATCACGTACGGCTGGCAGCCTACGGATCTGATCATTTTGGCAGCAAGGCCATCTGTGGGTAAAACGGCTTTTGCATTGAACCTTGCCCGCAGTGCGGCTGTGCCCGAAGATCCATCCAAGGCAGTGCCCGTTGCTTTTTTCAGTTTGGAAATGAGCAGCAGCCAGTTGGTGCAACGTATATTAAGTGCCGAGAGCGAGATATGGCTGGAGAAGATATCCCGTGGTAAACTGGAGGAGCATGAAATGAAGCAGCTGTATAAAAAAGGTATTGAAAAATTAAGCAAGGCGCCGATATTTATTGATGATACTGCGGCCTTGAATATTTTTGAACTGAGGGCAAAATGCCGCCGTTTAAAGAATAAACATAATCTTGGACTGATCATTATTGACTACCTGCAGCTGATGAGTGGCGCCGGTGATAACCGCAACAGCAACCGTGAGCAGGAGATCAGTAAAATATCGAGGGACCTGAAAGGTTTGGCGAAAGAACTGCAGGTGCCGATCATTGCGCTATCGCAGTTAAGTCGTGAAGTAGAAAAAAGGAAAGAGGGTAATAAGATACCGCAGTTATCGGATCTGAGGGAATCGGGTGCTATTGAGCAGGATGCGGATATGGTAATGTTCCTGTACCGACCCGAATATTATGATATTACCAGCAATGAAATGGGCGAAAGCAATAAAGGCGAGACTTATGTAAAGATAGCCAAGCACCGTAATGGTAGCCTGGATACGGTGAAGCTGAGGGCGATGCTGCATATTCAGAAATTTGTGGAAGATGATCCGGGTGGTGGTGACTTTGGTGGTGGTGGATTCAGTTCTCCCGGTGGTGGCGGTAACTGGAAGCCCGTGGCGGGATTAGATGGCGGTGACGGTGGTGCTAAACTGTATATACAAAAGGGTAGTAAGATGAATGATGGGGAATTTGATGATGAAGCACCTTTCTGATAATGAATAATTTTTAAATGAATAATTAATAATGGAGAGTGATGGTAAAAATTCATTCTCCATTTTTAATTTTACTAAGTTTGACTTAATAATAAATCTAAAATCGCCAATCTCAAATCTACAACCCCTCATGTCGTTGCCTTTTTTTTATACAAAAGATATTGATCTGAACACGACACAGGTTGTGCTGGATGAGGATACGAGCAAACATATTGTGCAGGTATTGCGCATGGAGAATGGAGAACAGTTGCAATTAACGAATGGTAAAGGCGTACTGCTAACTTGTGAAATAGCAGATAATAACCGTAAAAAATGTACCGTAACAGCTATAGATAAATCTGAAATCGTAAATCGTAAATCTGAAATTGCTATTGCTGTTTCTTTAATAAAGAACAATACCCGCTTTGAATGGTTCCTGGAAAAGGCCACCGAGATCGGAGTGGCCACTATTATTCCATTACTGTGTGAACGCACCGAAAAAACGGCATTTAAGTACGAGCGCATGAAAAGTATTTTGGTGAGCGCTATGCTGCAAAGCCAACAGGCATGGATACCCGAATTAAAAGAACCGGTAAAATTCACCACACTTATGGGTCATGCATCTGCATCGCAAAAATTCATTGCGCATTGTATAGATGAAAATAATAAAACGCCTCTCAGCGCTCAACTCCTCAACTCTTCCACCTCTAAACTCATCCTGGTGGGGCCTGAAGGCGATTTTACAAAAGCAGAAATTGAAGCAGCGCTTAAAAGTGGCTTTATGCCGGTGAGCCTGGGCAATACGAGGTTGCGCACAGAAACTGCTGCAGTGGTGGCTGCCACCTTACTTTGCATAGCATAAAAATTCTCCCGCTTTTTCTTATCTTTCATTTATGAATAAAAGCTACCGTTGGTATGTTTTCATAATTGTTTTTTGCGCACCATTCTTTTTGTGCCGGGTAGCTGCACAATCTTTATTACTCGATTCTGCCAAGCAGGTATTTGTACAGCAGCAGGGCAATGATTCACTGTATGTAAGAACCTGTTTTTTTATTGCGGATAATTATATGGATATTGAACAGTATGATTCTGCGCAGATATGGCTGAACAAGATCCACAATAAGCTGCCGGTAAAAAAATCATCGCTCTTCAATTATTTTTTAATTACCCGGCAGGCCGAAGTGTATTATTATAACAACCTGCAGCAACTGGGCCTGCAGGAAAGTTTTAAAGGCCTGCGGGTTGCAAAAGATCTGAATGATAGTTTATTACTTGCAGACAGTTATAATTTTTTAGGGTTGTTTTACATGAACATCGACAGCAGCGAAAAGGCGATCGTTTTTTATAAGAATGGGTTACAGTTTACAAGGCAACCACCTTACCCACTACAATATTTCAGCTTAAGCAAACCACATCATTTATACGGTAATATGTCGGAGGCCTATTATAAGCTGGGCCGTTACGACAGTGCCTTGATCAATATCCGGCTTTCATTGCAAAAAGCCAGCGAGATAGATTGGGGCAGGGGTATTGCTGTGGGGCATACCAGTGCCGGCGATATATTCTTTGCTACTAATAGTATGGACAGTGCATTGTATAATTATCAGTTAGGTAAACAGGCAGCTAAAAATTCAAAAGATATTGATGTGGAATTATTGTGTTACGGAGGTGTTGCCAAATGTTTGAATGCAGTTAATAAATACCAAGAAGCAAAAAAATACCTTGATACAGCATTCAGTATTTTAAAAACCAACCCTACACTGAACCGTTTTTTTGCTTTGCAGTTTTTAAGCGCTGCCACTGCTATCTATAAACAAAGAAATGACCCTGCAATGATGGCGAGAGCGTTGGAAATAAAATCGCATATTGAAGCAGAGAATGTAAAAAGCAATAGTGCGCAAATTCAAACCATATTAAATGCCGGTGTTGAAAATGAAAAGCGTTTGCTTTCGATGGAAGTGATCGATGCACAGCAAAAGCAGAACCTGGCCAATACGCGGCTTATAGTTGTGATCGTGGCTTTTGCTTTGCTGCTGGTTGCTTTTTTCTGGTACCGCTATTTCCAAAAGCAAAAAATGCAGCTGGCCAATGTTAGACAAAAGATCAGCCAGGACCTGCACGATGATATCGGCGCTTCACTGAGCAGTTTGCAGATATATGGCGCTATTGCAGAAAAAACGATTGGCAATGATCCCGGCAAAGCGATTGAGATGGTGCAGAAAATTTCACGCCAGAGCAAATCGGTAATGGAGAATATGAATGATATTGTATGGAGTATGCGCTCTGCGAGTGGAACAGGCATTACGCTGGAAGCAAAGATCAAGAACTTTGCAGTAGAGCTGCTCCAGGACAAGGACATTCATTTTTCCTGCGATATTGCTGCCGAAACAGAAACCGTATTGCAAAGTATGCAGGCAAGGAAAAACATTTTGCTGATCATCAAAGAATCGATCAATAATATTGCCAAGCACAGCAAGGCTACGGAAGCCACCCTACAATTAGGGGTTAAGGACAAACAGTTGCATCTTATTATTGCAGATAATGGGAAAGGTTTTGAAAATACTGCCGCTAAACGCGGGAACGGGTTGGACAATATGAAAATGCGGACAGAAGAACTGAAAGGCAGTTTTGAAATGACCTCTTCCGGCAACGGAACATCGATAAATATTACTATTCCGTTGGCGATCGCTAATAATAAAGGCTGGTGAGCTATATGTAAAATCTTTTGCAGGAAATAATTATGATCAACGGGATCGATATCAATTACCTGGTTATTATAATGGTAACAGGAGCTGTACTGCTGGCTGCTGTTTACCATACGGTGTTGTTTATACACCGTCGTACCACCATACTCGCTCATTACAGCATGTACCTGTGGGCCACTGCACTTTTCACTTTTTACCGGTTGATAAATCCTTCCAGCGAAAGCAATAACCCGTTTTTAAACTTTTTAAACACAGATGAAACTTTGCAAATGTTTGCCTTTGCCATGTATATACGTTTTATGGGCACAGCGTTGGATCTTGATCAGCAAAGGGATAAGAATGCGTGGCGCTTTGTACGTTATTCTTTCTATATCACATTGTGCTATATAGCAATACAGGTGGCCGTTGTTAATGTTACGCTGCCGCATATTGTTTACCTGTCTTTAAAAGTATTGATAAGGATTTATTTATTATTCACAGGATTGTTCATGCTGCTGGCAGTGATATTAAAGCGTAAAAAGGTGTACTATAATTATCTTGCTGCAGGGGCCATTGTTATTATTGCATCAGGTATCATATCTACGGTGGTATATATCGTTAATGTAAAGCATGATTTTTTCTTTAATGCCATATCCTGGATCATGATGGGCTTTTTTGTTGATGTATTACTTTTTTCTTCTGCTATTGGGTATAAGATAAAAACAGATGCATTGGAAAAGGAAGCGGCATTGAGTGATCTCATTAGGCAAAATGAAGTACTGCAACAAAAAGAGATCGAAAAAATTCAGACCATTTATAAAACAAAGGAAGAAGAAAGATTGCGTATTGCGAACGATCTGCATGATGATATCGGTGCTTCGTTAAGCAGCCTGCAGATATACAGCGCCATTGCTGAAAAGAACATTGTTGCAAATCCTGCGAAGACAGAAGAGATGGTGCAGCGGATCGGCAAACAAAGCAAACAGCTTTTAGAGAATATGAATGATATTGTGTGGAGCATGAAAACAGCGGCTGACAGCAGCACCACGCTTGAAGACAAGATCAAGAATTTTGGTGTGGAATTACTTACTGACAGGGATATCAATTTAACCTACGAGATCAGCACGGCAGCAGAAAATGTGTTGCAGAATATTTATGCACGGAAAAATATTTTACTGCTGATAAAAGAAGGTATGAATAATATTGCCAAATACAGCCAGGCAAGAGAAGCCAAAATTGTAATGGGCATTAATAGTGATACGTTGTTTTGCTGTATCAGCGATGATGGTATTGGTTTTAATAATACTGCAGCAACCACAGGTAATGGATTAAAAAATATGCAGTACAGGGTGAATGAACTGAGCGGCGCAATGGATATTATTACTGCAACCGGTGCAGGCACTACCATTTCGGTGATCGTGCCGATAGCAGCAGTAAAAGAAACGGTGTAGCGCTTTCACTAATATTAGTTAACCACTTTATGGTATTAGCAGTTAAATTTGAATAGTGAACATTAAAGTTTTTATTTACGATGATAATCTTTCCCGCAGGGACAGCCTGAAAGCCCTGCTGGAACTGAGTCCTGAGCTGGAGTTTGCGGGAGAGGCCATCAACTGCAGTGCGGCGGTGCAGGATATGGAGACCTGTTTTCCGGATGTGGTATTGATGGATATCAATATGCCGGTGGTGGATGGAATTGAAGGATTAAAGACGATCAAACAAAATTTTCCGCATATTAAAGTATTGATGCAGACAGTGTTTGATGACAGCGATAAGATTTTTGAATGTATCAAGAATGGCGCCAGCGGTTATATTTTAAAGAAAGATCCGCCGCAAAGAATTTTACAAGCCATACAGGAAGTGTATGAAGGCGGTGCGGTAATGAATCCCAGTATTGCATTAAAAGTGCTGGAATATTTTAAACCGCAGGAACAAAAAAGTCCTTTGTCCGAAAGGGAGCAACAGGTATTGCAATTGTTGGCACAAGGGCTGAGTTATAAAATGGTGGCCGATAAATTATTCCTTAGTTTTCATACTGTTAATTCACACGCCAAGCGCATTTACGAAAAACTGCACGTTTCTTCTCTCGGCGAAGCCATAGCCTATTATTACAAGAACCTGCACCAGTAAACCGTTTCACTACAATTAGCGATTGCAACATTTCTACCAATAGATAGTTTTGAAACATCAAAATTTATCTATCATGAAAGCAGTTTTATTCTCCATTTCATTATTGCTTGCTTTTTTTATAAATGCACAAACGCCGATTGCGTATTATCCTTTTAGTGGAAACGCCAATGATATAATTGGAAATAATAACGGAACTGTAAATGGTGCTACACTTACTGCAGATCGGTTCAGCAATAACAGTAGAGCTTATAGCTTCGATGGGATTAATGACTTTATTACTGTGGGTCAAATAAATTTTGTCGGCAATAATTATACAATTTCTTTCTGGATGAATGCTATTGATAATAGCACGGATAATACGATTTTCAGTGCCGCGGATCCTTCTGATATTACCAGAACTTATGTAGCAGTGGAATATAATACAGGCAATATCCGCTTTTTACACCGTAACCCATCTGGTGGAGCAGGTGGCGTTGAGATTTCTTCTGCGGTTTCGCCAAACCAATGGCATTTTATTACCTGTATAAAAGAGAATACTACGTTACGGATTTATATTGATGGAACATTGGTAAATAGTGTTACAGATGCTGCTGTTATAAATATTAATGCAAGTCCTGTAATTGAATTCGGGAGATTAAGGGACATCAATAATAATCTGATACGTCATTACAAAGGTAACCTGGATGAGATGAAAATATTCAATGAGGCATTAACCATTCAACAAATACAGGCGGAGTACGCATCGAGTGCACAGGTACAAAAACCCGGTAGCGGTAATGCCATCAGCTTTGATGGTGCTGATGATGGTATTGAAGTGACCAGCAACGCTGCTTTACAATTCCCCGGCGACTTATCAGTTGAATGCTGGGTTAAAATTGCTGCATCGCAAAATAATACTGTAAATCCCGATAATTCTGTTTTAGAAAAATGGGGTGGCAATAATGCAGGGATCGGCTATCCTTTTGTATTGAGGTTGATGAGGGTAAGTCATTCTGTAGCTTTTGCAAGATATAATGGTATATCAAGCAGAGGCGTGGATGGTGTAACTATTGTTGACGATAATAAATGGCATCATTTAATGGCTACCAAATCGGGCTCTTTGCTGAGTTTTTATATTGATGGTGTATTACAGGGAACTGATACGGATTTTAGCGATCTCAGTAATGTGAATAATACCCAAAACCTGAATATCGGCACAAGAGGGCCGATAGCAGTCAGCCCCAACAACTTAACCGGAAGTATAGACGAAATTCGTATCTGGAATACAGGATTATCACAATCAGAAGTACGTGACAGAATGTGTCATAAAATTACTGCTGCAGATCCGTTATATGCCAACCTGGTAGCCTATTACAATTTCGATGAAGGTAGTGGCAATACAGCTTTTGATGGCACTATCAATAATAATAACGGCGCATTGGCCAATGGACCTGTATGGGTTACCAGCGGCGCTCATATAGGTAATACCAGTGCACATAGTTATACAGGTGCAACGAGTAGTGCAACACTTGCTAACCCGGTACGTAACGATGCACTTACAGCAACGCTTACTGCAGGCAACGCAGCTGGTATACAGGTATACTGCGTAACGGAAGCGCCGAATACCACCAATGGACAGGTAGTCCTTGCAGGAAATGATGGATATTTTGGTGTGTTCCCTATCAATGGAACGGGCAATCAATACACGGCCACTTACAATTACACCGGCATAACCGGTAATGAAAATACATTTACGCTGTATAAGAGAGCTGATAATGCCACAACGGTGTGGAATAATGCATCGGCGCTGTTGAATACCACAGCTAATACACTCACTGCAACGGGGCAGAATACCGAGTATATGGTAGGTACATTGGCCATTGGTAATATCAGTTTAAGCGGCGCACTCACGGGAGAATATGCTACGTTGAAAGAAGCATTTGATGCGATCAATGCAGGTGGCGGAAGCGGTGCAGTAACAGCTACTGTAAATAATAACACCACTGAAACGGTGCAGGCTTTATTGAATGAAACCAATTACACGGTATCAGTTGTGCCTTCCGGCAACCGTACGATAGAAGGTAATCTTAACACGGCCATGATATTACTGAATGGAGCAGACAATGTAATTTTTGACGGACAAAGTTTAACAGGCGCCAATACACTTACCTTACGCAATACAGGAACGACAACAGCAAGCGTAATAAAACTGCTGGATGCAGCATCAAATAATACTGTCAAAAAATGTATACTGGAAGGCAGCAACAGCGGCAGCACCGTTACACAAGGTATTCTTGTGATCAATGTAACAACTATTGGCAATAGTGTTGGTAATATCATCGACAGCAATATCATCCGCAGGGCAGGAGCCGGCGGTGCTGGTATTGGTATAATGATAAGCGGTACCAATACTTCAGCAACCAGCGTGGTGAGTAATACCCAGATCACCAATAATAGTATAGAAAATGTTTTTATCACTAACCTGAACTCGTTTGGGATATCGGTACAAAACGGTTGTGTCAACACATTCATTAAAGGCAACTCCATTTATAATACTTTACCCATTAATAATACCTTGAACGGAATTAGTATTAATGCTATTATAGTATCAGCAAGGAGCACCCTGCTCGGCAGCGGTGCTGTTATTGACAGTAATTTTATTGGTGGCTCAGCCCCTGGCTGCGGCGGAAGCAAAATGGTGATCAGTTCTCCCAATAACAACATTGCTTTTTTTGCGATCGGGTTATCGGATAATACTAATGACCAAACAAGTTCGGTTACACGAAATGTAATCAGGAATATTGATGTGGAAGTTGCCAACCCAACCACCGGTACCACCAATCCTTTTGTGGGTATTTTTGTACCCTTTGCCAAGCTGCAGGCATTTAATAATAATACTGTGGGTGATGTAACGAATAATTCCGTATCTCTTAATCTTAAACCGGCCAGTACAGGCAGCATCGGTGGCTTTGGTTTTCTTTTGCAAACAGGTTGTGCAACGCCTGTAGCTAATAATTTTGTTGGCGGTATCAACATTACAGCTTCGGCATTAAGCGGCAGCGCTGTTAGTCCTTTTTTTGTTGGGATGGATACAAGAAGCGGTTCGGGCAATAATATCAAAAATAATATTATTGGCTCTGCTACTGCAGATAATATCAGCATTAGCAATAGTGCAACGGGTGTGTTTAACTTCCAGGCTATTAGCAGCAGTGCTCCTGCTACAGTATCAACGGTAAATGTAGACAGCAATACGGTAAGGAATATTAATGCACTGCATACTTCCCTAGCAGGGATAGTACATAGCAATAGCACAACTGCTGCCACCGCTGTAACCGCCAGTATAACCGGTAACTCCATTACCAACCTGCGTATTACGGGGGCCGCCAGTGTAGCCAATGGTATTTCTTATTCGGTATCAGCTGCAGTAACCAACCTGGAGCAAACAGTAACGGTAAAGGGCAACCTGGTGAATAATATTATTGCGCCATTGGGAAGTGGTATGTCTATAAGAGGTATTATTATGAGTAATTTATCTACGGCTGTTAACCGGGCAAAGGGCCGGGTGGAAGATAATACCATTACCAATTTAGTGAGCAGCGATCCCAGTACTGCTGGTATTACAAGGGGCATAAGTTTTAATAATGATATTGTAACCGGCGACAGCATGGTGTTTGCCAATAATGCCATCAATAATATTACAGATGCAAGTGCTACAGTACTTACCGATCCAACGCTCAGCAGTTTTGGCAACAGCAGTGGCCTTACCGTACTGATGCCTAACAGCGCCATCAATGGTACGGCCATCATCCGCGATAATATTCTTCACGACATCAATGCCACTGCAACAAATAACGCACCGGTAAAAGCGCATGCCATATCAGTATTTGGCAATGCAGTAATTGTGGAAAGGAATAAAGTATACAATATGCAAAATGCCGCCACTTCGGCAACTGCCTCACTGGCACCATTGCTGCTGCGCAGCCGCCCCGATGATAATAATGTTTCTATATGGCGCAATAACATGGTGGCGATAAATACTAATACTACCGCACAGCTGGCCGGTATACGCACAATGGATGGTACCGTTAAAGCGAATATATACCACAACAGTATTTTAATGGAAGGCAGCAGCAGTACTAACAGCTATGCTCTATTGAAAGACGCCGCCACACCAGTAATAGATATAAAGAACAATATATTGTACAATGCCACCGGCGGCACAGGCACTGCATTTTCTCTAGGACTGTTGGGTGGTACCGGTGGTTATACCGGCAATAATAATTATTTTGTAAGCCCCACACCAGCATCGCTTGCACAGGTAGATGCAGCTTCGCATACACTTTCCAGTTGGCAGGCTGCAACAGGGCAGGATGCTGCAACGCAGGAAGGACAAAGCGGTGTGAATACCAATGCTGCAGATCTTTTTACCAATAAAACAACCGCAGATCTTTTTGTAAATACAGCCAATCTTACAGAACCGGTTAAGGCAAGCAATAAAGGAATGGCACTGAGTGCTATGGTGCCATTTGATTTTTTAAATATAGTGCGCAATACGTCCACGCCGGATATTGGTGCACATGAATTTGTATTTACTGCATTGCCGGTAACGCTGGTGAGTTTTTATGGCAGCAAACAAAATAATGATGCACAGCTGCAATGGATCACTGCCAACGAAATTAATATCAAGCGCTATGAAGTGGAACGCAGTGATGATGGCCGCAATTTTATTGCCATTGGATCAGTGAATCCGGGCAATACTACGTATTCATTTACGGATGCCAATGTTTTCAGCAGCAGGGCGTTGGTATATTACCGGTTAAGATCGGTGGATATTGACGCAAGGTTCACCTATTCACCCATTATAAAATTAGCTACGAAGGTTAATGCACTGAATATATTCCCTAACCCGGTAAAGGATGTGGTAACTATCAGCGGCCTGCAACAAAAAGGGATGTTGCGCTTATTTGCTGTGGATGGTAAATTGATACAGCAGCAGGTAGTACGGTCACAAACCCTTACGCTGGACCTGGGTAAACTGAATGCCGGTACTTATGTATTACAGTACAGCAACAATGATGGAGTGATAAGCACGCAAAAGATCATCAAACAGTAAAATACTTTTTTCTCATGTATCAATAATAAGGGCTTCCATTTGGAAGCCCTTGGTTTTATAAATTATTATCTTCTTCTTTGTCGATAGTAGGAGTGCGTAACTCAACCGGTTTTTTACTGCGCTTGCGCAATTGCAGATTGAGTATCTCCACACCCAGGGAGAATGCCATGGCAAAATATACATAACCGTGTGGTATCTCGAATTTTTCAACATGCACACCATCCACAATTAAAGTAAAGGCGATCAGTAACAGGAATGATAAAGCCAGCATTTTAAAAGTGGGGTGCTGGTTGATGAACTTACTTATTTTACGGGCAAAAAGAAACATCACGATCATAGAAATAATTACCGCTGCATAACGTACCAGCTGCAGTTCGCTCATACCGATGGAAGTAATGATACCATCTACACTGAATATAAAATCCACTAAAATTATCTGCCTTACAATAGCGCCAAAACCAATGCCCGATTTTTTTTTCTGAATTGTTTCGTTAGGATCTTCGCCTTCCAGTTTATTATGAATTTCCAAAGTGGTGTTCACCATTAAGAACAATCCACCTGCCACCATGATAATATCTTTCAGTGTTACAGGATGGCCCCAGATAGGGAATAATTCTTTTTCGCCGTTGAGTAATGAACCTAATACATATAATAAAATGATGCGGATAATGATGCCTGCTATCATCCAGGTAGTGCTGGCTCTTTTCTTCTCATCATCTGTTTTTAATTTGCCTAAAATAATGGACACAAAGATCACATTATCGATACCCAGCATTATTTCCATTAAGGTCAATGCCAGTAATCCGCTCAAACCATTCGTTGTAAATAATTGCTGCAGTTGTTGTTCCATTGCTTTGAGTTTATAATCCTTTACAAATATTTTTTACTATAGCGGGGCCTTCATAAATAAAACCGGTCCATACCTGTACCAGGGAAGCTCCTGCTTCCATCTTTTCCTTAGCATCTGCTGCGTTAAAAATACCACCGCTTGCAATGATAGGAATTGTTCCGTTGGTTTTTTTATGAATGTATTGTACCACTTCGGTGCTTCTTTGTTTTACGGGCAACCCACTGAGGCCACCGGCTCCTATCTGCGTGAGTCGTGAGTCGTGAGTCGTGAGGTTGGAGCGGCTGATGGTCGTGTTGGAAGCAACTAGGCCGTCCAGTTTTATTTCTATTGCCAGCTCCACCACATCATCCAGTTGTTCATTGGTAAGATCAGGTGCGATCTTTAAGAGAATGGGTTTAGGGTTTAGATGTTGAGTGTTTAGTATCTGAAGATTTGTAAGAATTTTTTTCAAAGAATCTTTCTCCTGCAATTCTCTTAAGCCGGGTGTATTGGGGCTGCTTACATTCACTACAAAATAATCTACATAATCATGCAAAGCGGTGAAGCAGATCTCGTAATCTTTCCAGGCATCTTCGTTGGGGGTGACTTTGTTTTTGCCGATGTTTCCACCAATTACAATTTTAGATTTTAGATTGGCGATTGCAGATTGTTTATTGTGCCATGCTCTTAACCTGGCAGCAACCACTTCCACGCCATCATTATTAAAACCCATACGGTTGATGAGGGCTTTATCTTTCGGTAAACGGAATAACCTGGGTTTATCATTGCCCGCCTGTGGCTTGGGTGTTACGGTACCGGTTTCCACAAAACCAAAACCCAGCGCTTCCAGTTCATTCAGGTAGCGGGCATTTTTATCAAAACCAGCCCCGAGGCCCACCGGATTGGAGAATTGAATATTGAACATTGAATATTGAACATTGCTTTTGGGCTTAAAGCAGCTGGTAATCAGCGCCTTTACGCCCGGTATCCTGCAAAGCAGCTTCAGGCTGTTCATCGAAAAATAATGAACCCATTCAGGATCAAAAAAGAATAAAATTGAACGGAGAATTTTATACATGCGGCGCAAAAATAGGGTAGCTTTTTCAGTTTTTTGTTTTCATGCAGAAATTATACCTTTGATATATAAAGTTGCATAAACAACTAATTCGGTTGATAGCTAATGGTTCATAGTTCTGGGTAACTATATTTTGGCTTTCAACTTTGAACTATGAACCATCAATTATCAATTTTTTTAAAATGCAGGAAGCATATATAGTAGCAGGCTACAGAACTGCGGTAACAAAAAGTAAAAAAGGCGGGTTCAGGTTTACCAGGCCCGATGACCTCGCTGTAGACGTAATTAAAGGATTGCTGGCCAGTGTGCCGCAACTGGATGTAAAAAGAGTGGATGATGTGATCGTAGGCAATGCCGTACCGGAAGCCGAGCAGGGATTGCAGGTGGGCAGGATGATCTCTGCCAAAGCCGTGGGCATACATGCTCCGGGCATCACCATCAACCGCTATTGCGCCAGCGGTTTGGAAAGTATTGCCATGGCTACCGCTAAAATCCGTACCGGCATGGCCGAATGTATCATTGCCGGCGGTACCGAAAGTATGACGATGGTGCCTACTGCCGGATGGAAGACGGTGCCATCCTATAAAATTGCAGTAGAAGAACCCGATTATTATTTAAGCATGGGCCTTACTGCCGAAGCAGTAGCAAAGGAATACAATGTATCGAGAGAAGACCAGGATGCTTTCAGTTACGGCAGTCATTTAAAAGCTGGTAACGCCATTAAGAATGGGTTTTTTAAAAACGGCATTCTGCCTATTAATGTAGAAGAAGTTTACCTGGATGAAAAAGGTAAAAAGCAAAAGCGTACACACGTGATCGATACTGATGAAGGTGTACGTGCAGATACTTCGCTGGAAGGACTGGCTAAATTAAAACCGGCATTTGCAGCCAATGGTTGTGTTACAGCAGGTAACAGCTCGCAAACCAGCGATGGCGCTGCGTTTGTAATTGTTATGAGCGAAAGAATGATCAACGAACTGGGATTAAAACCTATTGCACGCCTGGTGAATTGCGCCAGTGCCGGAGTGCATCCCCGCATTATGGGTATCGGCCCAGTGGAAGCAGTGCCCAAAGTGTTGAAACAAGCCGGCATGAACCTGGGTGATATTGACATGTTTGAACTAAACGAAGCCTTTGCCTCTCAATCGCTGGCAGTGATACGAAAACTGGAATTGAATCCTGATATCGTGAACATCAATGGTGGTGCTATTGCATTGGGCCATCCATTAGGTTGTACCGGCGCCAAACTTACCATACAACTGGTGAATGATATGAAACGCCTGGATAAGAAGTATGGTATTGTTACAGCCTGTGTAGGCGGTGGTCAGGGTATTGCGGGGATCATTGAGCATATTGCATAGATATTTTTTGATACTAAATAAAAGCCCACATTGTTGTGGGCTTTTTATTTGAAATTATTTTGCAGCATATTATCTCAATACTTCCCTGCTGATCACCAGTTTTTGTATCTCGCTGGTGCCTTCTCCAATAGTACACAGTTTACTGTCGCGGTAAAATTTTTCCACCGGAAAATCTTTCGTGTACCCGTAACCGCCAAATACCTGTACGGCATCTGTACTTACTTTTACCGCCACTTCACTGGCATAATATTTTGCCATCGCTGCTTCTTTTGTCATCGGCAGTCCGCTCATTTTTAAATGGCAGGCCTGGTTAATGAGCAATTCAGCTGCAGTGATCTCGGTGGCCATATCTGCCAGTTTAAAACTAATACCCTGGAAGTTAGCGATCGGTTGATCGAACTGGTATCTTTCTTTGGAATATTGTACGGCTGCTTCATAAGCACCTTTGGCAATGCCTAAGCTTAATGCCGCAATAGATATCCTTCCTCCATCGAGCACTTTCATACTTTGTTTAAAACCGGCGCCCACTTCGCCAATACGGTTGGCATCAGGTATACGGCAATTATCAAAGATCATTTCGGCAGTCTCGCTGGCACGCATGCCCAGTTTATTTTCTTTTTTGCCTCCGCTGAAACCGGGTGTACCTCTTTCCACAATAAATGCGGTGGCATTGTCTTTTGTCCTAGGCTCACCGGTGCGGCATACCACTACGGCAATATCACCTGTTTTACCATGGGTGATCCAGTTTTTTGTTCCGTTAATCACCCAATGATCACCATCTTTTACCGCAGTCGTTTTCATATTACCTGCATCACTGCCGGTATTAGCTTCTGTTAAGCCCCAGGCGCCCAAATGTTCGCAACTGGCTAATTTGGGCAGGTATTTTTTCTTTTGCTCTTCGCTGCAAAAGGTTAAAATATGACCGGTACACAGGGAATTATGCGCCGCCAAAGACAAACCTATAGAACCGCATACTTTTGCAATCTCCTGTATCACCACACTATATTCAAAATAACCCATGCCGCTGCCGCCATATTGTTCCGGTACAAATACACCCATCAGTCCCAGTTGTCCCATTGCTTTAAAAATGTGCAGGGGAAACTCCTGGCTTTCATCCCATTCCATTAAATGGGGCTTGATATGCTGTACCGCAAAATCCTTTGCTGTTTGTGCCACCTGCTGGGTTAATTCGCTTTGTTGAAAATTCATAGTAATACAATCTTTAAGTTACAAACATAAGGAATTTTTGATGCTAACGGCTGTTAGTTTTTAGAAAACCCCAATGGCCCGCAGATTGCGGAAATATCGCAGAAAAAAGTCTGTCAATTGATCTCTGCGCCATCCGCGGCATCTGCGGGCAAATTTCACTGAACGGTAAGATAGGCTGCTACTTTACTGTATATTTCATCCGTCACCGTCATGATCTTTTTGATTTCATCCACCGATGAAAAATTGCCATGCTGCGCCCTGTACTGCACAATGGCATTAGCAATATTATAGCGCAAATAAGGATGCGCCTTCATTTCATCCAGGGTAGCTGTATTGATATTGAACTGCTTCACGTTGCCGCTACCCGCAGATAACCTTGTCTTGATCTTTTGAAAAGTACTGTCAGGCAGGCCAAAGGTTTCACCTACCTGCTCCACCTTATAAAAGCCGCCCAGCTTATCCCTGAAATTAATGATGCGTTGCGCCAGTTTGCTGCCAATGCCCGGCAAAGCAATGAGAGCGCTGGTATCAGTTGTATTGATATCAATCATGGAAATGGCAGGCTTATTTTTTTCAAAAGGAGGGTTGTTGTAATTCTTTGCAGGGATATTATTTTCTCTTGCTGCTATCTGCACATAAGGTTGCAGGCGTTGCACTTCATCAGGATGCAGGCCCCATATTTTGCCAATATCTTCCGGCTTATAAAAATGTCCGCCTTTGGCCAAATAGTTTTGAATCGTGGCGATCGTTTTCTCCCGCACCCCTAATCTTTGCCAGTCGGCCGCAGAAGCAGTGTTGGGGTCGAAATAAAATAATTCACCTTTAGACGGTTTATTGTAATAATTTTTTTCAGAAGGCTGGTTGTAAGGCTGCTCATTATCTTCATTGTAATTTCTTTGTACATAACGGTGAGCAGTATCCTGTTCCTGTATCTTTAATGCAGCGATCTCTTTTTTAAAATCATCGGCATTGGTGGCTTTTGGCTTTGAAAAGAGCGGGTATAAAAAAGGCAGCAGGGTAAATAGTACTATTAAGATCAATAGTATAAAAATACCGGTGCGTTCTTTTTTAGTAAAGGAAAAGTAAGAGGATACAATTTGCTTCCACATAAGTAAACAGCATTAGAACTGCTGTTATTAGTAAGTGGAATTTATTTGAAAAAGAGTTGCATGCCATCATACGCCAGTTGTATACCTGCGGGCAATTCCGCACTGATCTCTTCGTGCCGGCCCAGCTGGTGGCTGATATGCGTAAAATAAGCATGGGGGATATGCAGGCCCTGCACTTCGGCAATGGCTTCATCAAGGGTATAATGGGAAATGTGTTTTTCTCTTCGTAAAGCGTTCAACACAATAGCTTCGCTGCCTTTTATTTTTTCTTTTTCAGCGTCTTCAATTCTGTTGGCATCCGTTATATAAGTAAAAGTACCAAAACGAAAGCCCAGCACCGGCATTTTATGGTGCCATACTTCAATGGGCATTACAGGTATATCACCAATATAAAAAGGCTCACCGTTAAGCGTATTTAAATTCAGCTCCGGTACTCCGGGATATTTTTTATCTGAAAACGCGTAGGAGAATTCCCGCTTGATAGCCTCTTCCGTTAACGAATTGGCATATATCTCCATGGGCTTTTTTTGCAGAAAATTATAGGCCCTCACATCATCCAGCCCCGCAATATGATCTTTGTGCGGATGAGTAAAGATCACCGCATCCAGTTTTTTTACATGGGCCCGCAGCATCTGGTACCTGAAATCGGGCGTGGTGTCCACCACAATAGTAGTGGTATAACTTTCCACCAGTATACTGCTGCGCAGGCGCTTGTCTTTTTTATCGGGAGAAGTACATACATAGCAACTGCAACCAACCATCGGCACACCGCTGCTGGTACCGGTACCAAGAAACGTTATTGTTAAAGGGGGAGACTGCACATTGCAAAAATAAGCATTAGGGGAACAGTTTCAAGCCTCAAGCTTCAAGGAAGCATTCCTTAATTTTTAAAGGGCTTATACGATATAGTGATTAGTCAACTGTCTGGCAATCTAAAATCGCAGATCCGAAATCTAAAACCAGTTATTATTTGTTCGCCTCTGCGCTCATCACTTCCTCATACATCTTCTGGCTTTCATGTGTAAGTGCGTCAAAATGGATATCCAGCTGGGGCATCAGGTCGATCAGGGTATTGATCCTGCCCTCTGTTTGAAAGAATTTATTGAGTACGATCACTTTTTTTGACTGTAAAATGCAGTAGCCACTTTGGAAATTGCCTCTTTCGTAACGGATCACATAACCAGCCTCTTCCGCAATTCGCTCAATTTTATCTAATATGCTCGATGTGTATTTCATAGTACCTCAACCCGCCAGGCGGGTCTTTTCACTTCTAATTTTAATGCAATCTGCTGCAATAGCAGTGGATTAAAAAAAAACGTTTTCAACAAACGTTGATAAAAACATATAAATCAGTTGCTTTTCAACATACTATACAAAACTAGAAGCTCCTGCAGTCCCCCCTTCAGGGGGCGGAGGGGGCTTTATTTATTGGTCATTCTCACTACCGGCACTATCATTTCTTCTAAACTTACCCCGCCATGCTGAAACGTGTTGCGGTAATAATTCACAAAATGATTGTAGTTATTGGGATAGCAAAGGAACAGGTCTCCCTTGGCAAAAATAAAAGAAGAATTCACGTTCGGTACCGGCAACCCTGCTTCCCGCGGATCCCTGAATGCCAGCACTTCCTTGGCTTCGTAATTCAGGTTGCGCCCATGTTTATAACGCAGATTGGCGGTGGTTTGTTTATCGCCGATCACTTTTGCCGGCGTTTTTACCCGCACACTGCCATGATCCGTTGCCACGATCATCGTTAATTTTTTATCGGCAATTCTTTTAAGTGCGGCATGTAAGGGAGAATGTGTGAACCAGCTTTCAGTTATACTGCGGTAACTGGTTTCGTCGCCGGCCAGCTCTTTCAACACTTCCATTTCGGTACGTGCATGGCTCAGCATATCCACAAAATTGTATACAATGATATTGATATCGTTCTGCAAAAAATTATGGATATTATCCACCAGCTTTTGCCCGTCGTTATTATTCGTAACCTTGGTGTAGGAATATTTAAGATCCGCTTTACCCAGTCTTTTTAACTGCGCCTTAAAAAACTCTTCTTCAAATAAATTCTTGCCTCCCTCTTCATCATCATTTTTCCATTGTACTGGAAATTGTTTTTCAATATCCACCGGCAGCAAACCTGCAAAAATGGAATTACGGGCATATTGTGTAGCAGTGGGCAATATAGAATAGAAGGTTTCCTCTTCATGAATGCGGAAACTATCTGCAAAAATGGGTTGGATAGTCTTCCACTGGTCGTAACGCAGGTTATCGATCAGTACAAAAAATAACGGTGTGCCTTTTTCAAGATGCGGAAATACCTTGAACTTCATCAGTGTATTGCTCATAATGGGAGCGGCGGCACTGCTTTTGGGTCCCACCCACGAAGCATAATTCTTGGAAATGAATTTAAAGAACTCCGTATTCGCTTCATTCTTTTGCGTTTGAAAAACTTCCTGCATTTCCGGGCTGTCACTCTTTTTCATCTCCAGTTCCCAAAACACCAGTTTTTTATAGATATCCATCCATTCATTATAATCAGGATTATTGCTCAACGCCATGAACAAACTGCGGAACTCCTGCTGGTAAGCCGAAGTGGTTTTTTCCGCCACCAGCCTTTTATTATCGATCAGTTTTTTTAAGCTCAGCCATACCTGGTTGGGGTTAACGGGTTTGATCAGGTAATCGCTTATCTGGCGAGCCGATAGCTTCGTCCATTAAATTCTCTGCTTCATTCTTGGTAATTAAAACAACGGGCAGGTTGCTGTTCACTTCCTTTATCTGTTGCAGTGTTTGCAGACCGGTAAGTCCGGGCATGCTTTCGTCCATCAACACCACATCCACAAAATTGTCCTTTACAAATTCCACGGCATCAAAACCATTGGTCTTGGTTTGTACTTCGTACCCTTTATTTTCTAAAAACATGATCTGCGATGTAAGACTGTCTATCTCGTCGTCTACCCAAAGTATTTTTGCTATGCTCATAGTTGTTTTTTACATGGTCTGACGCCCTCGTCTGACCATTTTTACAAATTTAATTTTTTATATCAATGATGAAGGGCTTTATTTAGCTTTGTACATCTTTTAACAAATAGGCTGATGTTGCAGTTATCAGGCAAATAATTAACCAATAACAAATAATGTATTTCCGCAAAATAATCAACGACCCGGTTTATGGATTTATTACAATAGATGATGAACTGGTATACCAGGTTATTGCGCACCCTTATTACCAGCGCCTGCGCCGCATTAATCAAATGGCAATGGCTTACCTGGTGTATCCCGGGGCTGTGCATACCAGGCTGCACCATTCGCTGGGGGCCTATCATTTAATGTGCAATGCATTGAATGAACTAAAAAGCAAAGGCATCGAAATAACCTACGAAGAAGAACGGGCTGCTAAGATCGCCATACTGCTGCACGATGTAGGCCACGGGCCCTTCAGCCATGCACTGGAGCATATACTGATAGAAGGCATGCACCATGAAGAAATATCATTGCTCATTATGGAGGAGTTGAACCGTCAATTTGAGGGAAAGCTGCAGTTGACATTGGATATTTTTACTGCTAAATACCATAAAAAATTCCTGCACCAGTTGATCAGCGGTCAGTTGGATGTAGACCGTATGGATTATCTTACCCGGGATAGTTTTTTCAGCGGTGTAAATGAAGGTGTGATCGCATATGACCGGATATTAAAAATGCTGACAGTACAAAACGGCGAACTGATGGTGGAAGAAAAAGGCATTTATTCCATCGAAAAATTTTTAGTGGCACGTCGCCTTATGTACTGGCAGGTATACCTGCATAAAACGGTTAACTGTGCAGAGCAGATGTTGCGGCGCATCATTAAAAGGGCCCGACAGGTAAAAGCGCCGGCGCCGGGCACCATTCATAAACTGATCAATGAACCTGGTACAAAGATCACCATTGAAGAATTCTGCGGGCTGGATGATTTTGACCTGCATACGGTAATAAAATCATGGAGCAACCACGAGGATAAGATACTGTCAGTATTATGCAAAGGCATTATTAACCGCCAGCTGTTAAAAACAAAATACTTTGGTGAGCCGGTAGATAATAACCTGTTGCAGGAAAAAACAAAAATGGCCTGCGAAAAATTAAACATTACCGAAGAAGAAGCAGGCTGGCTGGTATTTACCGGCGAAGCAGCCAGCAGCACCTATAATTTTGAAGATGAACATATTTATATTTTATTCAAGGATGGTACTGTAAAAGATATATCCGAAGTGGACAATGCACTGATCAATCAAAATATGAGGGGTAAGGTTAAAAAATATTACATTTGTTACTTAAGATAATGGCTCATGGTTAATGGTTCATAGGATTGCGTTTAATCTACTGTACTATTGACTATCAACCATCAACTATCAACCATTAACCACATATGCAATTCTCTGCAACACAAATAGCCATGATCATTGGCGGAAAAGTGGAAGGCAACCCCGATGTTGCCGTTGCTTCTTTTGGAAAAATTGAAGAAGCGCAAAATGGCCAGCTGGCTTTTTTGGCCAATCCCAAATACGAAGAACATTTATACAGCACCAAGGCTTCCATCATTATTGTAAATGAATCGCAGGAGTTGAAAGAACCCATTGGTGCAACATTGATAAAAGTACCCGATGCTTATACGGCATTTGCGGTGTTACTGGATAAATACCAACAGATACAACGCCAGCAGTTGAGCGGCATTCAGCAGCCGGTTTATATACACGCTACTGCAAAAACCGGCGACAATGTTTTTATCGGCGCCTTTGCTTATATCGGTGAAAATGTAGTGGTGGCTGATGGTGCAAAGATTTATCCACATGCTTTTATAGGCGATAATGTAAAGATTGGAACAAACTCTACCATACATCCCGGGGTAAAGATTTATCATGATTGTATCATTGGTAAAAATGTTACCATACATGCAGGCACTGTTATCGGCAGCGATGGATTTGGTTTTGCGCCACAGGCCGATGGCACATTTAAAAAAGTACCGCAGATAGGCAATGTGATTGTGGAAGACGGCGTGGAGATAGGTGCCAATTCAACTATTGACAGGGCTACTATCGGCAGCACCATTATACGATCGGGCGCCAAACTGGATAATTTATTGCAGATAGCGCATAATGTGGAAGTGGGTAATAATACCGTTATTGCTGCACAAAGTGGCGTAAGCGGTAGTACAAAAATTGGTAATAATGTAATGATAGGTGGCCAGGCGGGCATTGTGGGCCATATCACCATTGGTGATGGCGCCAAGATCAATGCACAAAGCGGCGTAAGTAAATCGCTCGATCCGGGCAAGGCCGTTACCGGCTTGCCGGCACATGATTATACAGCGGCATTGCGCAGCCAGGCTGCCAGCCGCAAACTGCCTGATATGGAAAAACGTATCCAGGAACTGGAAAAACAGATAGCTGCTTTAAAAGAAAAGATATAATTTCTGTAAAGCTTTTATTACCTGCCAACGATTTTGCTGTTATTGTAATCTTCTTATTTTGTATGCAACAAAATTTACAAATTAAGAACAGGTTAGTTACGTCAAAAGTTGCCAGTTGACTTAAAGACAAATGACTTGTAATTTTTAATCGGTATCAACAGATATTACATTGAGTTTTTTACGTTATTTTTTATTTATTGGTGCAATTATCCTGGCGGCGCAGCTGCATGCTCAAAGCATCAGCTTTAAAGGCATTATACAGGATGCACATACCAAAGAACCGGTAAGCTATGCCTCGGTGTATTTTACCCGCTCCTCTATTGGTAAAACATCCGACAGCGCCGGTAATTTTTCTTTTTACATCAGCAAATTTTCAAAAGATACCATGGTGGTAACCTTTGTTGGTTACGAAACCTACAAGCTGCCCATCACCGATTCTATGAACAATCAAACCATTGTGGTGCAATTGCAGCGGGGTGCTGCCACTAATGGTGTATTGGTAAAATCAAAGATCAATAAAGGATTGTATTTGTGGAAAAAGATCATGAGTAAAAAGAAACAATACAACCGCTATAACCTGCCCAATTTTGGATACGAAGCTTACAATAAACTGGAAATAGACCTGAAGAATTTTAAACCCGAAAAGGCAAAAAGGAATTTCCTGCTCAAACCATTTTCTTTTGTGTTTGATAATATCGACAGCACTTCGGAAAAAGAACCTTTTTTACCGGCTTACCTGGTAGAAAGTGTAAGTGATTATGCTTTTCAAAAGAACACCAAAAAATATTTTGAGAACGTAAAAGCCAGTAATACCAAGGGTTTTTCCAACGAGAGCATTACCAAGCTGATGGGTGTGATGAACCAGAATGTGAATGTATATGGTAATTATGTGAACGTGATGGACAAGGATTTTATTGGTCCTTTTAATGATAATGCAGATGTGTATTACAATTTCCAGGTGCCCGATACACAGGTGGTGAATGGAAAAAAAATATTCCATTTTGTTTTTTCACCCAAGCATGCGGGGCAAAATACTTTTGAAGGCGATGCATGGGTAACCGCACAAACCTACCAGATACAAAAAATAAACCTTTACCTGGGCAAAGACGCCAATATCAATTACATTGACCGCGTAAGTGTGTTCCAGGAATTCATTCCGCTGAATGACACCGTATATTTTTTGAACAGGGATAAATTCTTTGCTGATTTTAAAATTCTCGGCAAGCAATCGTTGACATTCATCGGACGTAAAACCACTTCGTACCGCAATATCATCATCAACAGCGATTCTATTACCGCATTGTTCAAACAGCAACCTATAGAAGAAGTGGTAAAAACAGAACCGGGCAGCAATTTAAAATCAGATTCTGTATGGAATGCCTTGCGGCACGATACCTTATCGACCAATGAAAAAGCCATCTATGCCACGGTGGACAAACTGTTGCAGATGCCCAAATTCCAACGCCTGCAGAATACGCTGAAGTTCATTGGCACAGGGTATAAACAACTAACTAATTACGAGATCGGGCCCTGGTTCAACTGGATCAGTACCAACAGCTGGGAAGGCCTCCGCCTGCGTTTCGACCTGGGTACCACTACAGGTTTCAATAAACATATTTATCTGCATACTTATCTTGCTTATGGCTTTGCAGATAAAAAATTCAAAGGCAAAGCCGAAGCATTCTGGATCGTGAAAAGGGATCCCAAACGGTTCCGCCTACACGCTTCTTATTCCAATGATATTGATAATGGCATCAGCCAGGTGGGCGATGTGGGACAGGATAATATATTTTCGCTTGCCATCCGCAAACCCAATACCACCCGTAAGTTCATTCAATTGCAGGATGTACGCTTTGAGGTGTTTAACGAACTGGGCAAAGGATTTTCCACCGAATGGTTCATTTCTCACCGCCAATACACACCACTTAAGAACCTGCCTTTTAAAGAAACTTTCCCGGTAAGTGAAGGCTTGCCCCTGAGCAATTTTGAAGTGGCCATGAAACTGCGTTTCGCCTACCTGGAGCAATTCATAGAGGGGGATTATTTCCGTTATTCATTGGGCACCAAGTATCCCATTGCCGAACTGATGCTGGCCAAAGGTTTTTCCGGCATTTTGAACAGCGCTTATAACTATACCAAGATCGGTCTTTCGGTAAAAGATTATATGAAGATATCGCCCTACGGTTCATTTTCTTATAAAGTATACGCCGGTAAGATCAATGGTACACTGCCCTTTGCGTTCCTTGAAAATCATCCCGGTAACGATATCTATTATTACAATCCCAACAGCTTTAACCTGATGAACCGCTTTGAATATTTAAGTGATCAGTATGCCGGGGTAAATGTGGAGCATAATATTGGTTCGGGATTATTCCGCTTTGTGCCTTTTACCCGCAAATTAAAACTGCGCCAGTTCTGGAATGCGAAAGCATTGTGGGGTTCGCTGAGCGATGCCAATACCACGCTGAATAATAAATCGGGCAGCTTTAAAACACTCAATGGCAGTACTTACCTGGAAGTGGGCACGGGTATCGATAATATCCTGAAGGTACTCCGGCTTGATTTTGTATGGCGGGTGCTGCCACGGCCATTGCCTGCCAATAAAATATCCCGTTTTGGTGTTTTCGGCAGCTTCCAGTTCCAGTTTTAACAATGAATAATTAATAATGAAAAATGGATAATTGGCTCATTTAAACCGGGTTGCAGCCTATTTTGTAGTGTTATTACTATACATTATTCATTATCCATTGTTCATTAAATGAAATATCTTTGCACCCAAAATTTTCAACTCTGATGGATAACAATTTTAATCCTGATAAGCAGCATACGCTGGCGGCTTCAGTAAGTATTTCGGGCACGGGCCTGCATACGGGTGTAAATGTGGATATGACACTGAAACCGGCCAACCCGGGCTTTGGCTTCCAGTTTCAGCGTATCGACTTGCCGGGAATGCCGGTGATAAAGGCCGATTGCGACTTGGTTACCGATACTTCCAGGGGCACCACGCTGGAACAGGGGGACATTAAAGTAAGCACTGTAGAGCACATACTGGCCGCACTGGTGGGTATGGGCATCGATAACTGCCTTATCGAGATCAACGGGCCGGAAATACCCATTATCGACGGCAGCAGCGAACCATTTGTAGAGATCATTGAAGAAACCGGTGTGCTGGAACAGGATGCTGCCAAAGCATGGTACACCATCGATACCAATATCACGCATTATGATGATGTAAAAAGGGTGGACATGACCGCTTTGCCGGCCACTAATTATCAAATTACCACGCTGATAGATTTTAACAGCCCGGTATTGGGTACACAGCATGCCAGTTTAAAAACCATCAAGGAATTTAAAACCGAGATCGCACCCTGCCGCACATTTTGCTTTTTGCACGAGCTGGAAATGCTGCTGGACAATAACCTGGTGAAAGGTGGTGATATCAATAACGCCATTGTGGTGGTGGACAAGCCTGTTACGGATGAAGAGATGAGCCGCCTGGCAAAAGCCTTTGGCCGTGCTAAAGTGGAAGTAAAAAGCGAAGGCTACCTCAATAATTTAGAACTGCGTTTCCCCAATGAACCTGCAAGGCATAAACTGTTGGATGTAATTGGTGACCTGGCATTGATTGGTTATCCTATCAAGGCGCATATCATTGCCAACAGGCCGGGCCACAGCAGCAACGTGGAGTTTGCCCGTAAGATCAAACAATACATCAAAAAGAACAAACACACCAAGGATATACCCATTTACAATCCCAACCAGCAACCGGTATATACGCAGCAGCAGATAGAAAAAACGTTGCCGCACCGTTTCCCTTTTTTGTTTGTAGATAAGATCATTGAGTTGAGCGATAAACAAATTGTAGGTATCAAGAACGTGACCTTCAACGAATTTTTCTTCCAGGGACATTTTCCCGGTAATCCTGTAATGCCGGGTGTGTTACAGATTGAAGCATTGGCGCAAACAGGCGGCCTGCTATGTATCAATGCCATGCCCGAAGGACAATATGATACTTATTTTTTAAAGATTGAGAATTGTAAGTTCAAACAAAAAGTAGTGCCAGGAGATACGATGCTGTTGAAGATGGAACTGATTGAACCCATCCGCCGTGGTATATGCATCATGCGGGGAAGTGTATACGTGGGCAATAAACTTTGCACCGAAGCAGATCTTACCGCACAACTTGTAAAACGCAGTTAAATAGTTTATTGGTTAACTGGTTAAGTAGTAAATTCGTTTGCTGCTAACCAATACACCAGTTAACGGATAAACTGATCAACTAATTAACGAATTAACCAAAGAGAATGATTCATCCGCACACATACATACACCCCAGCGCAAAGCTTGCTACCAATGTAAAGATCGACCCCTTCAGCGTGATACATCCCAATGTAGAAATTGGAGAAGGCACCTGGATAGGCAGTAATGTAACTATTATGGAAGGCGCCAGGATCGGCAAGAACTGCCGCATTTTTCCCGGTGCTGTAATTGCAGCCATACCGCAGGACCTTAAATACGATGGCGAACAAACCACCGTTGAGATAGGCGACAATACCACCATCCGTGAATTTGTGACCGTTAACCGCGGCAGTAAAGATAAATGGACCACGAGAGTAGGTAACAACTGCCTGATAATGGCCTACAGCCATATTGCGCACGATTGCATTGTGGGCAATAACTGCATCATGAGCAATAACACGCAAATGGCCGGGCACGTGATAATGGGCGATAATGCAATATTGGCCGGTATGTGTGCCGTACACCAGTTTGTGCAGATAGGCCAGCACGCTTTTATTGCAGGCGGTAGTTTGGTAAGCAAAGATGTGCCACCATATATTAAAGCAGGCCGTACGCCATTAAGCTATGCCGGTGTAAATTCTGTAGGTTTAAAACGCCGTGGCTTTTCGCTGGAAAGGATCAATTCCATACTGGATATTTACCGCATTATCTATAACAAGGGCATGAACACCTCGCAGGCGCTGAATTTTGTTGAAGAAGAATTTCCTGCAACTGATGAAAGAGATGAGATCGTAACTTTTGTAAGAGAAAGCGGCAGGGGGATCATAAAAAGATTTACGAAAGGCAACAGCGACGACGAATAACCCCTGTCCCCTAAAGGGGAACTAAGATTGTTACGGCATCGCTTTTTGTTCAGGTACTTAAATTGTACCAGTTTTTTGAGACCAACTTTTGTAATTCAATGCTGCATTGTTGCGTCGTATTCTTGTACTGCATACCATTGTTGAACTTTTATCAAAGCATATAAAAACTTATTAAGTTTATCTTTTTACAGGTAAATTCCAATGCAGATCAATTTAAATAATGTTGGTAAACGATACAACCGGGAGTGGATCTTCCGCAACTGCAGTTACCAGTTTAAAAGCGGCACTTCTTATGCCATCACGGGCTCCAATGGTTCCGGCAAATCAACATTATTACAGGTAATATCAGGTTCCCTTACACACAACGAAGGCAGCATCGAGATCAAAAACGCATATCAGCCCATTACTGCAGAAAAATTATACACCCATATTGCTATTGCAGCCCCTTATTTAGAACTGGTGGAAGAAATGACCGCAAAGGAAATGCTGCATTTTCATGCACAATTCAAGCCGCTGATCAGTTCGGTTTCTATCGAAACTATATTGCAAACGGTAGGATTAAAAAGTGCAACCAATAAGCAGATACGCTATTACAGCAGCGGTATGAAACAGCGGCTGAAACTGGCGCAGGCATTCTTCAGCGATACGGCTGTTTTGTTGCTGGATGAACCCACCACTAATTTAGATGCAGAAGGGATCGCTTTATACCAGCAGCTTGTTGCCGATCATGTCAACAACAGGTTGGTGATCGTAAGCAGCAATGACCAGCAGGAATATGCTTTTTGTGAGCAAGTGATCAAAATAAGCGATTACAAGTAACCGTTATTAACGCTTACTGGCAATCAGCAAATTCAGATCTGTATATTTCAGATCAAATCTTTCACTTAAATAAAAATTAGTAAGACTTCCCTTGAATAAATAAATACCACTGCGGATATTTATTTTATACCAGATCACATTATCAATACCGCCATCTTCACCGGTCTCCAGCAATAAAGGCATCAATACGTTACTGATGGCCTGGGAAGCAGTGCGTGCAAAACCACTGGGAATATTGGGTACGCAGTAATGGATCACATCGTATTTTTTAAACACCGGGTTCTCATGCGTGGTAACCTTGCTGGTCTCGAAACAACCGCCCCGGTCAATACTCACATCCACTATCACGCTGCCGGGCCGCATGCTGCTCACGGTTTCTTCCATTACCACAATAGGTGTGCGGCCTCCGGTGCTGCTTAAAGCGCCCACTGCCACATCGCAGGTCTTTAACTGCTTGGCCAGTATTTTGGGCTCTATAACGGATGTCCATAGACGACCACCGATATTATTCTGTAAACGTTTTAAACGGTAAATGCTGTTGTCGAATATTTTTACGCTGGCGCCCATGGCCAATGCTGTTCTTGCAGCATATTCGCCCACAATACCGGCGCCAATGATGATAACTTTTGTAGGCGGAATACCACTGATACCTCCCACCAATACACCTTTACCATTGTTGGCATTGCTTAGATATTGCCCGGCGATCAACATAACAGCACTCCCGGCAATCTCGCTCATGCTGCGTACAATGGGATTGTGACCGCTGTCGTCTTTTAAATTCTCAAAACTTAAAGCCGTGATCTTTTTATCCATCATCTTCTGCAATATCTCCCGCTGCATTACTGCCAGGTGAATAGGAGAGATGATGTATTGTCCATATTTTAATAATTCACATTCAGACTCACTTACAGGGGCGCTTTTAACCAGTATATCACATTCGTACACTTCCTTTCGGTCGTAGGCGATCTTGGCGCCTGCTTCGCTGTAATCCTTATCGGTATAGCTGGCGCCCAGGCCTGCCCTGGTTTCCACCACCACACGATGCCCGTTGGCCACCATTACACCTACTGCTTCGGGGGTAAGGGCAATACGGTTTTCGCTGAAAGAAGTTTCTTTGGGGATGCCAATGAACAATTCAGCGCCTTTGGGTTTTACATCCAGTGTTTCTTCTAATGTTTCGTACGAAAAGGAAGGAGATACAAAGGGTTTTGAAGTAGCCACTTTTTAATTAATAATTGATTAGTGAATAATAAATAAGCTTCTCAAATTACATTTTTTTTTGCAACCTTTTAAAAACCAGGAGGGTTAAATTCTAAAAGCTGCAATTCTCCATATACCTTAAAGAGTACTCAGTTTCCTGGTATGGGAATCGATGATTGTAATCGATACTTGCAGGGTATTATCGGGTAAGATACCGGGGGCTTTTTCGGGCCATTCCACAAAGCAAATGCTGCCCGAATACAGGCAATCTTCCACACCGGCATTAATGGCTTCATTTTCATCCCTTACACGGTACAGGTCCATGTGGTAAATGATGTCGTTACCCGCCTTATATTGATTGATAATAGAAAAAGTAGGACTGGAAGTATTGTCCTTAACACCCAGGGCCCTGCACAATGCCTGTATAAAGGTGGTTTTACCGGCGCCCATGGGCGCATAAAAGGCAAATACCTTTGCCCCGGGGGCATGCTTTATAAACTCAGCAGCAGCCTGTTGTATATCTTCCAGTTTAAAAATTACCTCCATGTTGCAAATATATTTTCCTTCATTAGTAATTGGCCCACAAATGCAATAAATAATTTTGCAGTATGGAAAAAGTTGAATGGAAAGTAGAGGGCATGGATTGCACCAATTGTGCATTAACCATCACCAGGTACCTGCAAAAAGAAGGTATGAAGGAGGTGAAAGTGAATTTTATTGGCGGCGATGTGAACTTTGAAACAGACGGTACCCGATCTAAAGAAACACTCACCAAAGGCATTGCCGACCTGGGCTACAAAGTAGTGGATGAACATATTGCCACTAACCTTCAACGTTCAACTTTCAACCTTCAACATCTCTTCAGCAACCACTTACAACGATTTCTCTTCTGTCTGCCTTTTACATTGGTACTGATGCTGCACATGCTGCCCTGGCATATTCATTTTTTAATGAACCCCTGGATACAGCTGGCGATCTGCTTACCGGTATTCATAGTTGGTATGGGATATTTTGGGGTAAGCGCTGTAAAAAGCCTGCGCCGCGGCATACCCAATATGAATGTATTGATAGCGGTGGGTGCGTTGGCTGCATTTATCTACAGTTTCATTGGCACGTTGAACAATTACGGACCTGATTATATTTTTTATGAAACTACTGCTACCATTATCACACTGGTATTTTTAGGCGAATGGGTAGAACATAAATCAGTATCCACCACGCAAAAAGAACTGAACAAACTGGCAGGCCATCAAAAAGTAATGGCCAATATGATCGCATTTGATGAAGAACATAAAGAACTGATCTTTCCTGTAGAAAATACACAATTACATACCGGCGATTTAGTGCTGATAAAAACGGGGGAACAGGTGCCGGCAGATTGTAAGATACTATGGGGCGAAGCCTATGTAAGCGAAGCACTGCTTACCGGCGAAAGTAAACCCATTCATAAACAAAAGAAGGACACCTTGATAGGGGGAAGTTTGTTTACAGAGGGTACGGTAAAAGCGCAGGTAACGGCAGTAGGCAAGGATACGGTATTAAGTAATATCCTGAACCTTGTAAAACAGGCGCAGGGCGAAAAGCCGCCTATTCAGCAATTGGCCGATAAGATCAGCGCCATTTTTGTACCCGTGGTATTGGGCATAGCTGTGCTTACCTTTTTACTGAATTATTTTGCATTCAATATTGCGCTGACGCCATCATTAATGCGCAGCATTGCAGTACTCGTCATCAGTTGCCCTTGCGCCATGGGCCTGGCAACACCTGCAGCTATTGCCGTGGGATTGGGCAGGGCCACTAAAAAAGGCATCCTGTTCCGCAATGCAAAAAGCCTGGAGTTGTTTAAGAACATCAGCACAGTGGTATTTGATAAAACAGGAACACTGACTAAAGGCAAATTGAAAATATCGAATGTTGAATATGTAAATATTGACGAAGCAACATTTAAACGCATCGTTTTCTCCATAGAAAAATATTCTAATCACCCCATTGCAAAAACAATTACTGCCGAGTGGAAAGTGAATGACCCCATCAGCTGGAAAAAGATAGAAGAAGTAAAAGGTGTGGGCATGAAGGCAGAAGATAATGAAGGCAATATTTATCAATTGGGAAAGACCGGCGCTGGAAAACGGCAGGCTGTACTTTTAAAGAACGATGTTTTATTGGGTGGCTTTGATATGGAAGATGAAATAAGGGAAGAAACAAAAGATATCATCAGCTACCTGCATTCAAAAAATATAAAGACCGTGCTTTTAAGCGGTGATAGTTTTGAAAAGACCAACCGCCTTGCACAAACCGTAGGCATAGACGAAGTATATGCGGAAAAAACGCCGGAAGAAAAATTACAGATCATTGAACAACTGAATAAAGTATCGCCGGTAGCGATGGTAGGCGACGGCATCAATGATGCGCCTGCGCTGGCTAAAGCAACCATTGGTATTTCCATATCCGATGCATCGCAACTGGCTATGCAAACGGCGCAGGTGGTGCTTACCAATAATGGTATTAAACATTTACCCCTGGCGCTGGGCTTGGGCAGGTATACTTTTTTAACTATCAAAGGCAACCTGTTCTGGGCCTTTATTTATAATATCGTAGCGATACCCATCGCAGCAATAGGCTTACTGCATCCCGGGGTTGCCGCACTGGCAATGGGTTTCAGCGATGTGGTGCTGGCCATAAATTCTATACGCCTTAATTACAGGAAAGTAATTTAATTTGAGGCTAAATTAATTCTGTTGGCGCCAAAAGAAATTCTTAAAGCATATTGGGGGTATGATGATTTCCGTCCTTTGCAGGAAGATATCATCAATGCAGTGCTGGAAGGCAGAGACGTGCTGGCATTGCTACCTACGGGTGGAGGAAAATCCATTTGCTTCCAGGTACCTGCATTGGCAAAAGACGGTGTATGCCTGGTGGTTAGTCCGCTGATAGCTTTAATGAAAGACCAGGTGGAAAACCTGAAACGCCGTGGCATCAATGCATTGGCGGTATACAGTGGCATGAGTTTTTTTGAAGTAAAAAAAACATTGCAGAATGCCGCCTTTGGTAATTATAAATTCCTGTACGTATCGCCGGAAAGGCTGGAAACGAGATTATTTTTAGAATACCTGCCTGCCATCAATGTCAACCTGCTGGCTATAGATGAGGCGCATTGTGTATCGCAATGGGGCTACGATTTCCGACCGCCTTATTTACGCATTGCTGCGCTGCGGGAATTATTGCCACAGGTGCCGGTACTGGCATTAACAGCATCGGCCACTAAAAATGTGCAGGATGATATCTGCGAGAAATTATTGTTCGGTAAAAACCAACAACGCTTTCAGCAATCATTTGAAAGGCCGAATCTTTCGTACAGTGTTTTTAATGTGGCTTCCAAACAAAATAAATTACTGAAGATATTAAAGAATGTACCGGGCACTGCCATTGTGTATTGCAAAAGCAGGAAGCATACACAGGAAATTGCGGAGCTGCTGCGCATGAATAAGATCAATGCAGATCATTATCATGCCGGTCTTAGTAGCGAAGAGCGAACGAATAAACAGGAAAGCTGGATACAGAATAAAACAAGGGTGATCGTTTGTACCAATGCATTCGGGATGGGCATTGATAAACCCGATGTAAGGGTGGTGGTGCATTACGATGTGCCCGACTGCCTGGAAAATTATTACCAGGAAGCAGGGCGTGCAGGAAGAGATGGAAGAAGGGCCTATGCTGTTTTATTATACCAGAATAAGGATGTGAACGATCTGCAACAGCAAAGTAATACCCGCTTTCCTTCACCGGACGAGATCAAAAAAACTTATATCGCATTAATGAACCACCTGCAGGTGGCGGCAGGCAGTGGCGAAGGGGTGAGTTATGATCTTGATATTGCCACTTTTACAGCTGCGTTTAAACTGGATGTATTGCAGGCCACTTATGCCATCAAAGCGCTGGAGCAGGATGATATTGTAAGTTTTAACGAGATCGTTTTTAAACCGGCCACGGTGCAGGTAATTGCTAACCGCGATGACCTTACAGAGTTTGAAAAGATGCAGCCGCAACTGGAACCGCTGATCAAAGGACTGCTGCGTTCTTATGAAGGCGTATTTGATCTTCCTGTTATCATCTTCGAAAGCAGGTTGGCTAAATTTTTAAAGCAGGATATTGTTGCTGTTAAAAAAGGTTTGCAGCAATTGAACGATCATGGCATGATCGCTTATTCACCGCAAAAAGAAAAGCCACAAATAACCTTACTCAAGAACAGGATGTATACCGACAGTTATGCCATTAATATTACCGCTCACCTGGAACGCAAAAAGAATTTTGAGCAAAGGGTGAAAGCTATGCTGGAATATACGGGTGATACATTGAGCTGCCGGAGCAAATTCATATCCGGTTATTTTAATGCGGCCCTTGAAAAACCATGTGGCATTTGTGATAATTGCATCAATCAAAAAGAATTGGTGATAACAAAGGAAGAATTCCAAACGATATCGATTGCGCTTTTACAATTGGTAAAAGAAAATAAACTTCACTTGAACGAAATTCAACAGCAACTTAAAATAATTAAAAAAGAGAAATTGTGGAAGGTGATCAGCTTTCTGCAGGCCGAAAATAAAATTGCAACAGATAAGGAGGGGAGGCTGTATTGTTAAAAACTTTTTTAAAACCAGGGCTTATACCGATGTTTCGACATCAAATTTGGAACGGAAAGTCCATAAAATAAAAAAGGGACCAAGATAGAAATCTAGTCCCGCTTTAAAATCCAATATCCTATGAAAAACCGAGACGAAGATAATGCGGAATTTACGATTACACAACATTTTAATGAAGTATTTTTAAAATATTTTCTAATGCAATCAGTTGCATAATCATGTGGGAAGTACACAGTATAACTTCTATATTAATTGATAATCAATTAAATATGCAGTAAAAATAGCTCTATTTTATTATTTTATAACCACCCGATTTATAGAGGAAATTTGCCCCCTGGTACCAGGCAATTGCCTCGTCGGTAAGGGCCTTTTCGGGGGGTATTTTGCTGTTGGTACCCGAAATAAAGTCGGGCGAAAAGCTGGTAATTTTCTTCTGCGGCGACAAAATTATGAGCTTTCCATCCCTGATATAACCCATATCCTGGTAGGTGCTGATGAAGATCCTTTCATTGCCGGGCTTTGTCATAGAAATGTCATAACCCAAAAAACGACTGGTGTAATTTAGTTTTAGCATACCCAGCACTGTTGGTACCAAGTCTATCTGGCTCGTCAATCTTTTTTCAATTGCGGGCGTTACCAAAGCCGGCGAATAAATTAAGCAGGGGATATGATAACGGTTCACCGGCAGGTCTGTTTTACCGGCGCTTTTAGAACAATGGTCGGCAACAATTACAAACAACGTATTATTGAACCAGGGTTTGTGCTGCGCATCTTTTAAAAATTTATTGATGGCATAGTCCGTATACTTCACACCTCCTTCGATAGACTGCGTGGAAGAGGGGATATCGATCCTGCCATCGGGATAGGTATAGGGCCGGTGATTGCTCACGGTCATGATATGATTGAAAAAAAGTTTGCCTGCTGCAAAACTTTTATCGCATTGCTCGAGTGTGTATTCAAAAGCGCCTTCGTCATCTATTCCCCATGCCGTGGTATGGTGCACCATTTTTTCAGGAATGTCTCTTTTATCCAGCACGGTATAACCATTGGCGCCAAAATATTTTCCCATATTATCAAAGAAGGCATTGCCGCCATAGATGTAATTCACATCATAACCTTTTGTTTTTAGAACGTTGCCCATGGTAAACATGTCCGCATTATCGGGCCTGCGCACAATGGATTGGCCTGGTGTGGGTGGTATAGCTAACGACAATGCTTCCAGACCTCTTACCGTCCTGGTACCGCTGGCATAAAAATTTTCGAAGAATAAACTGTGCGGTATCAATGAATCCAGGAAAGGCGTGATGTTTTGTTTGTTGCCAAAGTATTTTAAATAATCACCGCTTAGGCTTTCCACGCTTACCAGTACAATATTCCATTTATGTTCGGGGCTGTCGTTCTTAATTACTCTTTCGATGCTTAAAGGATCGTTGGTGAATGTGGCGTTGGGCGCCTGCAGCATTGCTTTCAGTATCTTAAAATTGGCCGTATCATTTTGTGTGGCATAAAAACGGTTGTAATCAATTTCATTGTTCCAGTAAGCGGTACCAAATTCATAAATGCCATTGCCGCCCAGTTCGTTCACGTAATTATTACTGCTGATATTTTTAAAACGATTGTTCACCAAAAAATAAGCAGCAGCCGGCACCAATAAAAACAACCCGAAAAAAATACTGCGCTTTGCAAAACGCATGCTTACCAGTTGTGATGCAATGATCTTTTTCCGAATGAGGAAAACAACTGCAATAGTTGCCAATACTACGCCGGCACCTATTAAGGGGATATTGTAGGATTCCCAGATATTACCTAATACTTCAGTAGTGTATATCAAATAATCAACCGCAATAAAATTAAAGCGCACACTGAACTCATCCCAGAAAGTGATCTCTGCACCTGCATTCAGCAATAAAATAAAACTGATGAGAAAAAAAAGTAGGAACAATGGAATACGATGCCAGCGTTTACGGTAAATGCTGTCTTTCATCAGCCAGCAATACAATGCTACGGGTATAGCAAAAAAACTGCTCACCACCAGGTCGTAAAAAAAACCGATCAAAAAAATACCAATAAAGCTTAGCGGATTTAACTCGAGCGAAGACCAGCTTTTAATTAATAGAATGAGCCGGGTGATACAACTGATGGAGCAAACCAAAACAGCTACCAGTGCTACGGGGCCAAAACGATGATGAAAGATTTTCTTAAGCATGGGCAAAGATAGGAAACAAAAATTCGCACAAGGTCTGACGCCCCCGTCTGACCTTGTGCGAATTTGGGAAGGTCTGACCTTCCCAACATGATCAGACGGGGACGTCAGATCATGTTAAAACCATCCTTTGCTTTTCGAGCTTTTGCTTCTGCCGCCCAGGCCCAGTGCGCCCAGTAAGGAGCGCACAATGGTATTGCCTGCAGTACGCACCATGCTCTTTACAATAGTATTGTCAGCCACTTTTTCCAACGTGGATTTTTCTTCCTTTTTAGGCTTGGCATTATCCGTTTCATCCTGGCCTTTATCGGCCGCTTCCTGCAGCTTGGCGGTTAATATTTCGTATGCGCTCTTGCTGTCGATGGTTTGATTGTATTTAGCCACCAGTTTCGATTTGGCATTGATCGCATCGATCTCGCCATCGGTCAATACATCCATACGGCTGCGGGGTGAACACAACATTACATGCGCCAGCGGCGTGGGTATACCTTTTTCGTTCAGCATGGTTACCAGTGCTTCACCAATACCCAGTTGTGTGATCAGGTCTTCAGTTTTATAAAATTCTGTTTCAGGATAGTTCTCTGCTGTTTGTTTAATTACTTTTCTATCAGCAGCCGTGAAAGCCCTTAAAGCATGCTGCACTTTTAAACCTAATTGCGCCAGTACACTTGCAGGCACATCCATCGGGTTTTGCGTACAAAAGAAAATACCAATGCCTTTGGAACGGATGAGTTTTACGATCGTTTCTATCTGCTGCAATAATGCTTCGCTGGCTTCATTGAATATCAAATGCGCTTCGTCGATGAACATTACCAGTTTGGGTTTTTCAAGATCGCCTTCCTCAGGGCAGCTGGCATATAATTCGGCCAGCATCTGCAACATGAATGTTGAAAAGAGTTTGGGTTTATCCTGCAGGTCGGTAACACGCAGTACATTGATCATACCACGGCCATCATCGCTCATGCGCATCAGGTCGTCCACTTCAAAACTTTTTTCGCCAAAGAAAATATCAGCACCCTGCTGCTGTAATTCTATCACTTTACGTAAAATAGTGCCGGTGCTGGTAGTGGAGATCTTACCGTAAGTTTTTTCTATTTCAGCCTTGCCTTCATCACCAATGTATTGCAATACTTTTATAAAATCCTTCAGGTCCAGCAACGGTAATTGAGAGTCGTCACAATATTTGAATATCATGGCCACTACGCCGCCTTGTGTATCATTCAGTCCTAATATTTTTGTAAGCAATACCGGGCCAAACTCACTCACGGTGGCACGCAGGTGTACCCCTTTTTGTCCGGTAAGCGTCATTAACTCTGATGGAAATAACGCCGGTTTGTATTCGAAATTTAACTTGGTGTAACGTTCTTTTACCTTATCGTTGGTGGTGCCTTCGGCTGCAATACCGCTCAGGTCGCCCTTGATGTCCATCAATAAAACCGGCACACTGTTATCACTCAAAAATTCGCTGATCATCTGCAGCGTCTTGGTCTTACCCGTTCCGGTGGCACCGGCTATCAGGCCGTGACGGTTCATCGTTTTTAAGGGAAGATTAATAGCAGCTTCGGCCACCACTTCACCATCCAGAACGGCACAGCCGATCTTTACAGATTCGCCTTTAAAAGTATAGCCATTATTGATGGCCTGTATAAATGCTTCTTTGCTGGGCATGATATAAAATTTTCGGGAAGGTACGAAGGTTATTGAAACAGGTTGTTTATCGCTGGTTAAAAATAAAAAGGGGTGTTTGCCACTTATCAAAAAACTGTTATTTCTTTTTGCTGCGGTCAATAACTGCCTATTTTTGTTGCCTTAACTTATAAACATGAAAAGAAGCATTCTTGGCCTTGTGCTGGTTGCAGCAACGGCTTCGGTACAGGCACAAAAAGTGGCCTACACCGAGTACAAACTTAAAAATGGCCTGGGGGTGGTACTGCACCAGGATAAAACTGCACCCGTGGTGGCCGTATCGGTAATGTACCATGTGGGCAGTAAAGACGAGCAGCCCAACCGTACCGGCTTTGCCCATTTTTTTGAACACCTTTTATTTGAAGGATCTGATAATATCAAAAGAGGAGAATTCGATAAGATCGTAAGCTCCAGCGGTGGCCAGGCCAATGCCAATACCAGCCAGGACAGAACTTTTTACTACGAGACCTTTCCCAGCAACCAGCTGGAAACAGGCCTGTGGCTGGAAAGCGAAAGGATGATGCACCCTGTAATTAATGAGATCGGTGTTAAAACCCAGAACGAAGTGGTGAAGGAAGAAAAAAGATTACGGGTGGATAACCAGCCTTATGGTAATTTTTTGCCGGAAGTAATGAAAAGGCTTTTTACCAAACATCCGTACACCTGGGTGCCCATTGGTAGCATGGAGCATTTAGATGCTGCTACACTGGATGAATTCAAAGCCTTTAATAAAAAATATTATGGCCCTTCCAATGCAGTGCTGGTGATTGCAGGCGATATTGATATTGCCAAAACCAAGCAACTGGTGGATGCTTATTTCGGCCCTATACCGGGCAATGCACCGGTGGTAAAAACAAAATATACCGAAACGCCTATCACCAAAGAAATCATTGATTCTGCCTTCGATAGTAATATACAGATACCCGCAGTGATCACTGCTTACCGTGTACCGGGTATGACGAGCAAAGAATCCAAGATACTGGAAATGGCTTCGGCAGTATTGAGCCAGGGCAGCAGCAGCCGTATGTTTAAAAAAATGGTGGATGATAAAAAGAATTCGTTGCAGGTGGGATCATTCAGTTATGCACTGGAAGATTATGGCGCTTATTTTATGTATGCCTTGCCCAACAATGATACGCCACTGGATACATTGGTAAAAGACATGGATGATGAAATAGTAAAACTGCAGAATGAACTGATCAGCGAAAAAGAATTCACCAAACTGCTGAACCAGTTTGAGAACCAGTATGTAGATAAGAACAACCGTATGCTGGGTGTTGCAGAAAACTTAGCAGATGGGTATACTTTTTTTAAGAATACCAATAACATCAATACAGAACTGGAAGAGTTAAGAAGATCACCCGGCAGGATATACAGAATGTTGCTAAAAAATACCTGAACAAGAATCAAAGGGTATTGCTGTATTATCTTCCTAAAAAATAATTTCAATTCATTTTTCAAAAATATTCGGAATGAAAAAAACAATCATACTTGCAGTTGCTGTTTGTTTATTGCAATACAGTTTTGCACAGGTAAAAGTAGACCGCAGTAAAAGACCGGTTGCAGGCCCTGCACCAACCATCACCATTAAAGACCCCGTGATCTTTAATATGCCCAATGGCATGACCATACTGGTGGTGGAAAATCATAAATTACCTAAAGTAAGTGCCACATTGAATATTGATATGGGTCCTGTAAAAGAAGGTAAAAAAGCCGGCGTGATGGACCTGATGGGCGGCATGCTGAGCGAAGGCACCACCACAATGGATAAAGCCGTATTTGATGAGGCGGTGGATATGATCGGTGCGGATGTATCACTCAATTATAACGGCGGTTCTGCATCAGCGCTTACAAGATATTTTGACAAGGCTTTTTCACTGATGGGGGATGCTTTAAAAAGCCCTTCTTTTCCACAGGAATCATTTGATAAATTAAAATCGCAAACCCTTACCGGTTTAAAATCGAACGAAAAGAGTGCACCTGCCATTGCAGGAAGAGTGAATGCTGCATTGGTATATGGAAAAAATACTGCACAGGGCGAATTCACTACGGAAGAAACGGTAAAGGCATTAACGCTGGCAGATGTAAAAGAAGCGTATGATAATTATATAACACCTTCCCGCAGTTATTTAACTTTTGTGGGAGATATCACGCCTGCTGTTGCAAAAGCGCTGGCAGAAAAAGTTTTTGGTAAATGGACCGGAAAAAAACTGACCCTGCCGGTAATTGCCGATGCAGAAAATCCTGCCAAAACTGAAATTGATTTTGTGGATCTGCCTACTGCAGTGCAGGGAGAAATGCGAGTGGGCAACCTGATCAATAACCCGATGAATGGCAGTGATTATTTTCCTTTACTGATGGCCAACCATATTTTAGGTGGCGGTGCAGAAAGTAAATTATTCATGAACCTGCGTGAAAAGCACGGCTTTACTTACGGCAGTTATTCAAGGCTTGGTAGTGGAAGGTTCCAGAGCACTTTTACAGCATCCGCTGCGGTACGTACCGATAAAGTGGACAGTGCTGTTGCGGAACTGATCGGTGAGATATTGAACATGCGGGATGGTAAAATAACACCTGATGAACTGAGCATGGCCAAAGCGGTGTACAATGGCTCTTTTGCATTGGGTATGGAAAATCCGGCCACAGCAGCCACTTATGCCACCAATATTTTGATCAATAATTTACCCAAGGATTTTTACCGTACCTACCTGCAACGGATAAACGCAGTTACAGTAGAAGATATTAAAAGGGTATCACAACACTTTTTCAGTGAAAGCAGGAGCAGGATCGTGATAGTAGGTAATGGCAAAAAAATATTGCCTAACCTGGCAAGGCTGGGTTATCCTATTAAAAAGTATGATAAATATGCTGAGCCGGTTGTGGAAGAAGTGAAAGACACCAAGGTGAATGAAACCGGTAAAACATCGGATGCGATTTCCGGGTACAGCATTATTGAAGATTACTTAAAAGCGATCGGCGGAAAAGATGAAGTGAAAAAAGTAACTACTATTTCTTCTACCGTAAGTATGCAGATGATGGGCCGCGATTTTACCGGCAGGGACCTGCACATGAACCCTAATAAAATGCTTACGGAATTGCAGATGGGATCGATGACCGTTTTTAAAGCCGTGTTCAATGGCCTTACCGGCTACCAGCAACAGGGGCCACAAAAGCAGGATATGGTTCCGGAAGAGATCAAAGAACAACAGGATGATAAAGGTGTTATTCCGCAACTGTATTACAACACTGCGGATTACAAAACCGAGTATATGGGTAAAGGAAAAGTAGGGGATGAAGATACTTACCGCCTTAAAATAGTAATGCCGAGCGGCAGAACTTCTGTACAGCAGTTCTCTTTAAAAACAGGTTTGCTGCTGCAGGAAGAAACCACCAGCAAACAGGGTACAGAAGATATTCCTGTAACGATCGATTACAAGAATTACCAGAAAGTAGGCACCATCATGCTGCCTACGCAGATCGTAAGGAACAGTAACGGACAGGAGCTGACCCTGAACCTGAGCAATATCAAGATCAACCAGGGTGTGACTGAAGACGATTTTAAATAGATCACAGAATCGGATCATTACAATAAGAGGTTTTATTAATTGCAACGGTGTAATAACTGCAGCAATTAATAAAACCTTTTTTAATTTGCGCTTATGAAGTGGCTGTTTACTGTATTGCTTTTTATACCGGTGCTTTGTTTTACTGCTTTTATACAGCAGCAAAAAGAATGGATCAATACCAAAGCGGCATTGGGTAAAAAACTGTTCACTGAAAAACTATTATCCAAAGATACTTCTGTAAGCTGCGCTTCCTGTCATAAACCCGCTTATGCATTTGCAGATACCACCGCTTTCAGTATTGGTATACATGGTAAGCTCACTTTACGCAATGCACCTTCTGTTTTGAATATGAAGAACCGCCCTTATTATTTCTGGGACGGAAGGGCGGCATCGTTACAGGAGCAATCGCTGATGCCGGTACAAAACCCTGATGAAATGGGGCTGCCCATTGACGAAGCTGTTCAACGATTGAATGCTTCAAAAGAATACCGCTTGCTTTTTCAAAAGATATTTAAGCAAAACCCTTCTGCAAAAAACCTCTCCGAGGCACTGGCTGCTTATGAAAGTACACTGGAAACAGTAGACAGTAAGTTTGATGACTGGAGCAACGATCTTAAAAAATTGACAGCACAGGAGGAGCGGGGCCGGCAACTTTTCATTGGAGATAAGGCAAAATGTTTTAATTGCCACAGCCAGGAAGATTTTACCACCGATGAATTTAAGAACATTGGTTTGTACAATGGCAAGGAACTGAATGATGCAGGCCTGTACAACATCACCCAAAAAGAAAGCGACAAAGGCAAGTTCAAAATTCCCGGTCTGCGCAATATTGCAGTAACGGCGCCTTATATGCACAATGGCATGTTTAAAACCCTGGAAGAAGTAGTAGACTATTATAACGATCCTAAAAAATTTGTACCCGATGCCATCAACATTGATGATGATCTTAAAAAGCCTTTAGGACTAACACCAAACGAGAAGAAAGATCTTATTGCATTTCTGAAAACATTGACGGATAAAAAGTACCTCAAAGGTCATTAATGAAGGGTCATTGGTCATTAAGTCATTGAAGGGATGAAAGATTTTTTCTTTACTTTTAGCTGCCAAAATAAAATCTATGATCCTCCTCGAAGACTTAATTGTTTACAAGCTTGCTATGCAAATTGGTGAACTGGTTCATGAAATAACAGTGAAATGGGACATCTTCAATAAGAAGAACCTGGGTGATCAATATATGAGAGCTGCTGATTCTATTGCCTTAAATATTTCCGAAGGTTACGGAAGATTCCATTATAAAGAGAACAAGAATTTTTGCTGGTATGCCCGGGGCTCGCTGTATGAAACTAAAACAGCCAATCAAAAAGCCTATAACCGTAAATTAATTACAGAAGAAGAATTCAATAGTATACTTGGTAAACTTACCGAATGCCATCTCCTGCTGAATAAGTATATCAAAAGCATTGGAACTGCTAAACCCAATGACAAATGACTTAATGACTAATTTTCATGTTTAACAAAAAATTAGGCACTATATTCGCTGTACCAAAAATGAATTAATTTTATTTGCTCTTAAACTAATAAAACATGGAAGCAGTGAAACCTAAAATATTACTTTGCGAAGACGACGCCAACCTGGGCCTGGTATTAAAGAATTATTTAGAGCTGAACGATTATGATGTAACACTGGAAAGGGACGGACGCTTGGGACTGGCAGCTTTTCAGCGGGAAAAATTTGACATCTGTTTACTGGATGTAATGATGCCCAATATGGATGGTTTTACATTGGGCGAAGAGATCAGGGATGTAAACCCGGATGTGCCTTTGTTCTTTTTGAGTGCAAAAACGATGAAGGATGATATCATCCAGGGATACAAACTGGGTGCCGATGATTATATCACCAAACCATTCGACAGCGAAGTATTGCTGCATAAGATAAAAGCGATCTTAAAACGCAATGAAGAAATGCACAAGGAAGAAGTGAATGCCGAGTTTGACCTGGGCAAATACCACTTCAATCCACGCCTGCGTGAACTGGGCATCAATGGTAAAGTGCAGGTGCTTTCTCCAAAGGAAAATGAATTACTTAAAATGCTGAGCGAATACAAGAACGACCTGCTGAGCCGTGAAGTGGCTTTAAAGAAAATATGGGGCAGCGATACTTATTTCAACGGCCGCAGTATGGATGTGTACATTGCAAAACTGCGTAAGTATTTAAAAGAAGATCCTTCTATCGAAATTGTAAATATCCACGGTAACGGTTTCCGTTTAGTGGTTTCGGAATAATTACTGGCTGAACAGATTATTTTGAGTGCCTCCCGACATGGGTGGCATTTTTCCTAAATGCCGGTAAGCTTTTTCAGTAACCTCCCGGCCTCTTGCGGTGCGTTGTAAAAAGCCTTCCTGTATCAAAAATGGTTCATACACTTCTTCCAGGGTGCCCGGCTCTTCGCCCACAGCAGTTGCTATGGTGGTAATGCCCACCGGACCGCCTTTGAATTTTTCTATGATAGTGGCCAGTATGCGGTTGTCCATTTCATCCAGTCCGTAAGCATCCACATTCAACGCTTTTAAAGCATGCTGTGTAATGCCCAGGTCAATCACACCATTGCCGATCACCTGCGCAAAATCCCTTACCCTTCTTAATAATCCATTGGCAATACGGGGCGTGCCGCGGCTTCTGCCGGCTATCTCTGCTGCAGCATCACTGGTGATCTTGGTGGTGAGTATTTTGGAAGAGCGCAGAATGATATTCTTTAAAGTGCCTGCTTCGTAATATTCCAGTCTTGATTTTATGCCAAACCTGCTGAGCAAGGGCGCTGTAAGCAAACCGCTTCTGGTAGTGGCGCCGATCAAAGTAAAAGGATTCAAATTCAGCTGCACACTTCTTGCATTGGGCCCGCTGTCGATCATGATGTCGATGCGGTAATCTTCCATCGCTGCGTACAGGTATTCTTCCACCACGGTGCTCAGGCGGTGTATCTCATCAATGAATAAAACATCATTGGGTTCTAAATTGGTAAGCAATCCCGCAAGGTCGCCGGGCTTTTCAATAACAGGCCCGCTGGTTTCTTTAATGCTAACGCCCAATTCGTTGGCCACAATGCGGCTCAATGTTGTTTTGCCCAATCCTGGCGGGCCATGAAATAAAATATGATCCAGGGCTTCGCCACGCAGCTTGGCTGCTTTTATAAAAATGGTAATATTCTCTATGATCTGCCCCTGCCCGCTGAAATCGTTGATAGCAGCCGGCCGGATGGTATTCTCAAATTCCTTATCTGCAAATGCTGACTGGTTATTTAAATTGGGATTTGCCATAAGTAAAATTAACGAATTGATGGCTAAGCGCTGTTAATATTTAGGGCCGGTAAAAAAGAATGGTGGAAAAATAAATGACCATTTTATTTGTATGTACAAATAAAATGCTTTTCTTTGTGGTATAAATGAAATCATCTAACAGCCGTTTTAATAAATGTCTTTATTTTTCCACCAATGCACTGGCAAGGAAAGTAGAGAAAATTGCAGTGGAAAACTGGAAGAAGGTAGGCCTTTCCCCCAGCCATGCTTATTTATTGATGATGGTGCTGGAAAACCCTGGTGCCCAGCCTGGTTGCATTGCAGATGAAATGCAGCTGACGCCCAGTACCATTACCCGGCTGATAGAAAAACTGGAAGAAAAAAAACTGGTGATACGCACTACTGAGGGAAAGATCACCAATGTATATCCTACCCCGAAAGGAAAAGAATTATTGCCCAAGATGAAAGTGTGCATGGGGGAATTCACCAAAACCTATACGGACATACTGGGTGCGGATGAAAGTATGCGTATGGTACAAAACATTAACAAACTGACGGATAAGCTATAAAATTTTTTTATCACAATATTTGTATATACAAATATTGTTTAACCAACAAAAATCAATGATCATGAAGTACGTAATTACCGGTGGTGCAGGACATATCTCTTCACCCCTCACACAAAAATTATTAAACGCAGGCCACGATGTAACCGTTATTGGCCGCGATGCAAAAAAACTGCAACCCTTAGTGGATAAAGGCGCTACAGCTGCGATAGGCTCTATAGAAGATGCTGCATTTGTGCAGCAGGCATTTGCAGGAGCGGATGCGGTATACCTGATGATACCACCCAATTTTGCAGCAGAAAATTTCCGCCATTATCAAAACACGGTGGCAAGAAATTATGTGGAAGCAATTGCAGCGAACGCTGTTAAAAATGTAGTGCTGCTTAGCAGCATTGGTGCACACGTTGGTAACGGGGTTGGTCCTGTGGATGGCCTCGCTGACCTGGAAGACCTGCTGAAAAAACAAAAGGATATCAATGCAAAATTTTTAAGGCCTTCTTATTTTATGTACAACCTTTTTAACATGATACCGCTGATAAAAGGAATGAATATTATGGGGAGTAATTTTGGCGGTGGTGATGAAAAGCTGGTGTTAGTGCATACCAGTGATATTGCAGATGTAGCCGCAGAAGAATTACTGGCACTGAACTTTACGGGTATTTCTGTGAGGTATATTTCCAGCGATGAAAAAACTGGTACCGAGATCGCCACTTTACTAAGTAATACCATCAATAAACCCGGCATTCCCTGGGTAGTGTTTTCAGATGAACAATCACTGGAAGGAATGAGGCAGGCAGGATTAAAAGAAACCATGGCAGAAGGGTATACAACCATGGGCAGATCTTTACGAGAAGGCAGGATGCAGGAAGATTACTGGAAGCACAAGCCGGTGTTAGGCAAAGTAAAACTGGAAGATTTTGCAAAAGAATTTGCAGCTGCATTCAATGCGCAGTAATTTGAAGAAAAATTAAAAGCACTGTTATGAAAATAGGCATCATCGGCAGCGGTATTGTTGGCCAGGTACTAGGAGCCGGTTTTTTAAAAGAAGGCCACCAGGTAATGCTGGGTACAAGAGATACGGAAAAACCCGAAGTGCAAAAATGGAAAGCTACCAATGCAGGCGCACAAACGGGCAGCTTTAAAGAAGCGGCTGCGTTTGGCGAAATAATACTACTGTGTACGAATGGTGCTGTTGCGCTGAATGCGATAGAGTTGGCAGGGAAAGAAAATTTTACAGGAAAGACCGTGATCGACACCACCAACCCCATTGCTGCCGCACCACCAGTAAATGGCGTGCTGCAGTTTTTTACAACGCAAAACGACTCTTTATTACAGCAGGTACAGGCAGCATTACCCGAAGCAAAAATTGTAAAGGCATTTAATAGTGTAGGCAATAACGTTATGTACAAACCTTCGTACGGTGATATAAAACCCACGATGTTTATTTGTGGCAATGATGCTGCGGCAAAGCAAACGGTAACGGGTATACTGGATATTTTTGGCTGGGAAACAGAAGACCTGGGCAAAGCAGAAGCGGCGGGTACTATCGAATCGCTTTGTATACTGTGGTGTATACCGGGCTTTTTAAAGAACGAATGGACGCATGCTTTTAAATTACTGAGAACGTAAACATAAAAAAGCCCCAACAATTGTTGGGGCTTTTTACATTCAGCTGCAATTATTTTTTATCATTTCCGAACATGCCGCTGATCTTGTCTTTTACATTGTCAAAAACCTCTTCGGCTTTATGTGCGGCGTTCTTTGCAAATTCTTCTACTTTTTCTCCTGCCTGGCCCGGGATCACATCGCTGATCTTATCCATCATTGATTCATCTTTTTTTGCTGTTGCTGCAGTAGCTGCGGCTGTTGCTTCGGGCGAAGGGGTAAACATATTGTCTACTGCGCCTGCCAGCATAGGAAATTTTTCTTTTACAAAATCCTTTATTGTTTCCAGGCTCTTGGTGGCCTGATCTGCGCTGATGCCTGCTTTTTCAGTAAGGCGGGTAATGAGTTCCTGCATAAAATTTCGTTTTAAAATTTGAAGTACAAATATGATGCGTTTTTCGCCGGAATGGTTGTATTGAATGGTAAACCTAATGTTAATTCGAGCCGGGACGCTTTAAGCGGCCTGGATCGTTATTCAGTATCATACCTGTCCACCCTTTCAATACCCGGCAGGTCTGTAAGCCTTCTTACCAGCTCATCCAGTTCGTCTTTATCGTGTACAAATATTTTGATATTGCCTTTAAAGATCCCTTCGGCAGCTTCAATGGTCATAGCAGCAATATTGAATTTCATTTCGCCGCTGATCAGGTTGGTGATCTTGTGTATCACACCCACATCGTCCAGCCCGATGATCTTTAAACCGGTAAGGAAAGAGATCTCTTTATTCTTCGCCCATTTTGTTTTTACCACCCGGTGGCCGTAATTGGCCAGCAGCCTGGCGGCATTGGGGCAGTTGGTGCGGTGTATCTTTAAACCTTCACCGGTGGTTACAAAACCAAACACATCATCGCCGGGAATGGGTTTGCAGCAATTGGCCAGCGTGTATTGTATCTTATCGCTGCTTTCGCCAAAGATGATCAGCTCGGCATCCTTGTCTTTTTTACCGCTGTGCTTCGTTTCGGTTTCTGTTTTTTCTTCTTCTGGTTTTACAGCCGGTTTGGGAAAGAACAGCCTGTCGCCGGAAGCGGTGAAATCTTTCAATTCTTTCAGATCGATCTTTTTAATAGCGATCTCGTACAGCAGGTCCAGCGATGAATTGAGTTTGTAAAATGAAGCCAGCTCTTCCATATTGTGCTGCGTCATCATACCGCCGATGGCTTCCAGTTTTTTCTGCAGTATATGTTTGCCATCCTCGGCCACTTTTCTTTTTTCTTCTTTTAAAGTATCCTTGATCTTTGTTTTTGCTTTGGTGGTAACAACAAGATTCAACCATTCCTGGCTGGGCTTTTGCTTGGCGCTGGTAATAATTTCAATCTGGTCGCCACTGCGCAGCTTGGTACCAATGGGCACCAGTTTATGATTCACTTTGGCGCCAATACAACGGCTACCAACGGCCGTGTGTACACTAAAAGCAAAATCCAGTGCGGTGGCGCCTACAGGCAGCATACGTATCTCACCCTTGGGTGTGTATACATAAATTTCTTCGGCAAGAAAAGAGGTTTTAAAATCCTGTAAAAAATCCAGCGAGTTGGTATCCTGGTTGCCCAGCGCTTCCCTTATCTGGTGAAACCATTTATCAAAGCGGCTTTCATCATCCTTACCCTCTTTGTATTTCCAATGCGCCGCCAAACCTTTTTCAGCAATTTCGTTCATGCGCTTGGTGCGTATCTGCACTTCCACCCATTTACCCTGCGGGCCCATTACAGTAGTATGCAATGCTTCATATCCATTGCTTTTAGGATTGCTCAACCAGTCCCTTAATCTTTCCGGCGAAGGATTGTAGGCATCGGTAATGATGCTGTACACTTTCCAGCATTCTTCTTTTTCTTTTTCCAGGGAAGCGTTTACCAAAATACGAATGGCAAAAAGGTCATACACTTCTTCAAAGGATACGCCCTTCTTTTTCATCTTGGTCCAGATAGAGTGGATGCTTTTAGGCCTTCCGTATATCTCGAAATCAAAATGCGCTTTTTCCAGTTTTTCTTTTAATGGCCTTATAAAATCATTGATGTATTTGGTCCTTTCTCTTTTTGTATCGTTGAGTTTTTGGGCAATGTAGCGGTACGTATCCGGCTCCATGTATTTCATGGACAGGTCTTCCATCTCTGTTTTGATATTGTACAAGCCCATACGGTGGGCCAGCGGAGCATATACATATACCGTTTCGCTGCTGATCTTTAACTGCTTTTCCCGCTTCATGCTGTCCATGGTACGCATATTGTGCAGGCGGTCGGCCAGTTTTATCAGTATCACTCTCGGGTCATCGGTAAGGGTGAGCAGTATCTTTTTAAAATTCTCTGCCTGCTGCGAGGTATTGGTATCCATCACCGTGCTTATCTTGGTAAGCCCGTCCACTATCTTTGCTATCTCGGTGCCGAATTCCCTTTTGATATCATCGAGGGTGATGTCCGTATCTTCCACGGTATCGTGCAGCAAGGCGCAAATGGTGCTGCGTACGCCCAGGCCGATCTCTTCCACGCATATCTTGGCCACGGCCAGCGGATGCAGTATATAGGGTTCACCGCTTTTGCGCCGCATGGTTTTATGGGCTTCGGCAGCCATTTCAAATGCTATCCTTACCAGTTCTTTATCTCCCGGCTTAAGCTTGGGCTTTAAAACACGTAAAAGGCCCCGGTACTGGCGTAGTATCTCTTTTTTCTCTTCCTCCTCGGTGAGGTTGTATTTGGGTATGTCGATCGTTGTTTCCATATCAGTACTTACGAATTTAAGATTAAAAAGTGGTTTTTGGTGAAAAGGTACACCAGGAAGATTAAGGATTGAAACACAATGATTTTTAAACACTATGGAGGATTTTACCACATAGGCACATAGGGAACATAAATGTGCTAAAGCACAGTTTTAACTATGTGTACTATGTGCCTATGTGGTTCAATTGCACAAAAAATGAAAAATCATACTGAGCTGGTTTAACACCCGCTGCCTTTTTTTCTACCACATAGGCACGTAGAGGACATAGGAGTGCCAAAACACAGTTTTTATTACGTATCCTATGTGTCTATGTGGTTCAATTAAGTGAAAAGTAAAAAAATATACTGACCTGGTTTTAAACACCCGGCCCACCCATTTTTAGCATAATTTCCCTTTCCTGTTTTGCATAAATCCCTTACTTTTGCACCCCTTAACCGGGTGTGGTCCTGCCTAAGGCGGGAGCAGAAGCACCAGGTAAGAAAGAATATTTAATACTTGGATGTGGTCCCGCCTGGGGCGGGAGCAGACACACCAGCATTAATAAAGAGTATTAAATAACCGGATGTGGTCCTGCCTAAGGCGGGAGCAGAAGCACCAGGTAAAAAGAATATTTAATAACCGGATGTGGCGAAATTGGCAGACGCACCAGACTTAGGATCTGGCGGAGCAATCCATGTAGGTTCGACCCCTATCATCCGGACTTTTTTAAAGTTAACTGGTTAATTAGTTAATTGGTACTCAGGGAAGAAGGCTATAACTAATTAACTAATAAACAAATTAACCAATCAACATTTTTAAATGGCTACAGTAGTAAGAGAAAACATTGGTTTGTTGCACGACAAATTAACTGTTAAAGTAAGTAAAGACGATTATTTTCCCGCCTTTGATAAAAAGCTGAAAGAATACAGCAAAACCGCCAATATTCCCGGTTTCAGAAAAGGAATGGTGCCTGCAGGCATGATCAAAAAAATGTACGGCAGCTCTATTTTTACCGACGAGGTTTTAAGAACAGTGGAGAAGGAATTGTACAATTACCTGAATACTGAAAAGCCGGAAATTTTTGCGCAGCCACTACCTTTGACCAATGATGTAACAAAGCTGGACATCAACAATCCCGGCGATTATGAATTTGGTTTTGAAATGGGATTGAAACCTGATTATACCCTGGCCGATGTAAGCAAGGCAAAAGTTACCCTGCATAAAGTAGCGGCTACCGATGCCATGGTGGATGAAGAAATTACCCGTATGCAGATAAAGGGCGGTAAAATGACCGAACCTGAAACAGTGGATAACGAAGAAAATGTACTGAACATTTTATTTACCGAAGCCGATAAAGAAGGTACAGTAGTGGAAGGTGGTGTATCAAAAGAAAATTCGGTGATACTGAAATATTTTACCGCAGCGATACAGAAAAAATTCACCGGTAAAAAAGTAGGTGAAGTGGTAACCGCTCAATTGAGCAAAGCTTTTGATGATGATAAACTGGCAATGATGCTGCAGGACCTGGGCTTTGATGCAGCTGATAAGGATGCCGCCAAAAAATATTTCAATCTTGAAATTGTAAAAATTGGTTTGGTTGAAAAAAGAGAACTGGATGAAACTTTCTTTAAAGAGATTTATCCCGCAAAGGATATTAAAACAGCGGATGAATTAAAAGCTTCTATCAAAGAAGAGATACAGCAATACTGGGATGCACAAAGTAAGAATCAATTACAGGATCAATTGTATCATTACCTGATCGATGAAACAACCATGTCTTTTCCGGAAGATTTTTTAAAGCGCTGGTTACAGACCGGTGGCGAAAATCCTAAAACTGCCGAAGAAGCGGAAGCTGAATTTCCTGGTTTCAGCAACCAGTTAAAATGGACGCTGATCAGTGATAAACTGGTACAGGATAACAAACTGCAGGTTACCAATGAAGAATTGAGGGATAGTATGAAGGCAGAGATCATGCGTTATTTTGGTGCGGTGCAACTGGGCGACGATACCAGCTGGATAGAAAGCTATATCGACCGCATGATGAAAGACGAAAAGCAAGTGGATGCCAGCTACCGTCGTTTGATCACCGATAAATTATTCAACTTTATAGAAACACAGGTAAAGGCAAAAGAAAAAGAAGTGACCGGTGAAGAGTTGAATGGTATGATGCACAATCATCATCATTAATACAAATTGTTTAAGATAGTTAAGGCGGCAGTTGTAAAAGACTGCCGCTTTTTTGTTGCCGGGTCGGGACGCTCCCCGCGGCCTGAACCGTTTCGTTAGACGTGCGGCGTGAGTGGTGAGTCGTGAATTGAGGGTCGGGGCGCTTTAAGCGACCTGAACCGTTTGGTGAGTGGTGAAGCCAGCACTTCGCAAGCGGCTTGCATCCAATTTACGCCGGAGTAGCCTTACTATTGCCGCGGAGATGCTATCGGGATGGTGTAAAGTCAGCCTGAGGTAGCTATACTTCTGATGCGGATATATGGCAAGGTTAAAGCAGGTGTGTTACAGTATAGCTACAGTATAAGTGCTGTATCGCCCTGGCACAGTTATCGGCAAAACAACACGATTTATGCCTAAAACAACACAGTTGTAAAGTTTGACTTGCTGGAATAAAAAAAATTTTACTTCTTTGATATCGGGCATTAATTTCCTGGATGAAAAAAAATATCTTATCGATCTTATTTGTTTTTATAGGCACCGGTTTTTGTTCTGCACAAAAACAAAATACCTATTTAAAAATGCAGGGAGCAATTGAAATGCCATTGGGAAGTTTTGCCAGGAACTTTAAATCCGGCAATGGTCTGTATGTAACAGGCTATCGCTCCATTTCAAAAAAGGGCAGCCTGTTAGCCGGTCTTGGTTATGCTTACTGGAATAAAAAAGATACACTTCCGAAATCTCCAAAGGCTGAAATGATCCCTATCCAACTGGGATTCAATTATACTATTTATTCAAATTTTTACGTGGAAGCCAGGTCCGGACTGACGATATTAACGGGAGCGATTGCTAAAGGGACAGGTATTAATCTTGATATTGGCGCAGGTTATCTTGTAAAAATTTCAGAAGGCTTCAACATTGATCTGTCAGCAAAATTTTCTTATTTAAATGATCTGAACAGATCAAGTTATAGCTGGATCGGCATCGGTGCTGGTTGGAAAATAAAATTTAAGAAGAAATCATAAGCGAGCAGTTCACTTCAAATTCACCTACCACTATTTTCCTTTAACAAATTCTTAGCACTCCATTTATACAATAATTTTAACAGTGGTCGTTGTTTGGTTGTCTCCCTCCATTTTATAACCATCAAAACTGCCCTTTTATGCCAACACAACGTGTTTATGCAGCATTAGCGCTATGCGCTGCCATTTTATTTTCCTGCAATGAAAGAAAAACAGTTCCGGATACGGCAAGTACAGTTAGCCCGGAAAAAAACAGCGCTGCTATGGCTCCTGCTGTAGATGCGCTGCGTATCTTATCTTATAACGACCAGTTTATTGCGAACTGTGCACAGCATTTTGTAGTTGCTGCCAGCCGTGTGTCTGTTGTAACTGCAAAAGGAGGTTTAAAGGTCACGGTGAATCCTGCATCGCTGCAGTATGAAGATGGCAGCCCTGTTAATAGTGAGATCGCGATCAGCATTGTTGAACTGACCAACAGTGCCGACCTTTTCCGCAGCAATGCTGCCACTATGAGCAATGGCCGCTTGCTGGCTTCGGGCGGCAGTTATTTTATCGGTATGGAAAGTGGCAGTAAAAAGATACAGATCAAAAAAGGCGCTCACCTGCAGGTAGATTTTCCTAAACTGAAGGATAGTGATATGGAATTGTTTTATGGCAAAAGAGATGATGAAGGTAATATGAACTGGCTGCCGATGGAACAACCGTTGAGTTTTAGCCAGCATGTTGATCTGAGAATATACGAGCCCCCTTACCCGGACAGTGTGTTCAACAAAACCTATAAAAACAATAAATACCAGCTTTACAATTCTATAGAAAGCAAAGTGATATTTGATAACAAAACGATGAGCCTGAAAGAAATGGTGGCAACTTTGCAAAGCAGGGGTATTGATAAGATTATTGATACAATGACGATAGACCTGACAAAAACAGTCGGCTATAAAAGGAGTCCGTTTTATTTTAGAGAACATGACCGCTGGTATAAAATGTATCGCATGATATCGAGCACTGAACTGGCTAAAGAAAAAGATTCTGTATGCGAAGAAGAGAAAAGATTAGCCATTTACCGCGAAGCCAATCAAAAATATACCGAAGAATGGAACAGGGTGACAGAAGAAAATTCTTTGACCGGGCAGGTGCAACGTTATTATGCACCTTCATCCATCAACAGGCTGGGGTGGATCAACTGCGATCGTTTTTATGATAACCCTCAAAAAACAGAAGTGCCGCTGGAATTGCCCATCACACTGGATAAACCGGATATACAATATTTTATTATTTACAAATCATTCAATGGGCTGATGAATGGCAGCTTAGGCAAGAGCAGCGGCATGCGCTATATACTGCAGGGATTACCAGTGGGCCAGGAAGTGACGTTTGTTGCTTTTACAAAAAGTAACGGGCAGATCATGCAATGCAAGGAAGATTTTGTGATCGGTAAACAACAGTCCATAAAACCTGAGTTTAAAAATATTTCGGAAGATGAAATGAAAGCAATGTTTGGAAAGAATGTAAGGATATAAAATAAAAAAGTCCGTCAAGCCTCAGGCTTGACGGACTTTTTATTATTGTACTTAATTTAATTTTCCTTCTAATGCAGCAATGGTCTTTCTTTCTGCAACCGTTGTTTCGTGCAGCACCACGCTTACGCGGATGGCTTTTAAGCCCGATACACCCTGCAACTCTTCCAGCTCTAAAAATTCCACTTCTTTTTTCAATAGGTTTTTACTCTGCAGGTATTTAATGTATTCCAGGTATTCGTCCGCTTCTTTTTTATTGAAATATACCAATGCAATTTTACCGGGTTGTGTAAGCCTTTCGCCGGTAATTCTTACATGTACTTTATCAATACGTTTTTTAATGATCTGGTAACGGATATTGTAGGACCCTTCCACATCAAAGCGGCGTTCATCATTGCGGAAAGCAATATCAATGGCAGATGAACGGATAAAGATGAGTTGTGTTGTTTCCAGTTTCTTTTCCAGCTCGGGTTGCAATGCCTGCGTAATGCGTGCTATGGCCACCATCGAATTCAGTTGCCACAAACGGATGTTTTTTAAATACAAATTATTGAAAGGCTTTTGCGGTGTTATTGATTGCCCGATATAAATATCGTACTCAATACCATCCGTACGGAATTTTTCGAAATAGCAGGGATAAGATAACTGCACTTCATCCCTGAATAATTCCAGGTATTGATTGATGGCCGCATTGATGGTTTGCATGGATTTTTCCAGCACCCTGCGGTTATGATGCACTATGCCGTTCTCTTCATTAACGGATTGATAGTATTGCGTGATAACAGGCTCTACCAATGGATTATTGTTCTTAAAATAATCCAGGAAAGGATTGATCTCTTCATCCAGGAACTCCGTGATCTTTAAATTATCCTCGTTGATATTTTTTGTTTCAATGGCTTTTAACCAGGTATTGCATTTAAATATCAGCTCATCGGCCAACGTGATATTCACCTGCTTTTTTATTTCTTTTAAAGTGGTGATGATGAGTTTGAACTGAACGATAAGATCGGCAGATTGGGCGTTGTTCCTTTCTACTGTGGAGTTGCGGATATCAACGGCGCCGTATAAAGGATACACTTCTTTAAAGATGATCTTTTCATCTGTCTTCTTTTTACCGCTGTCTTCATTGCTGTCGTAATAACTCAATGCAATATCCCTGAACTTCCATTCCACAGCAGGTTGCAGCGAAGTGAATTTTTCCTTGATGATGTTTTCAATATTCCTGCTGAATTCATCGATATGGTGCTGGAACAATTGTGATAATAAAGGCAATGCAGGTTCCAGCTTGGTGAGCGTGGTTGCAGTAAGCAGGTTTTCTTTTTTAGAAAATATTTCTACCACACCTGCCAAATGGGTGCCGGAATACACCGGGAACAATGCGTAGGATACAATGCCATTCTGGTAAAGATAACTCAGGTATTTATGTTCTTTATTATCGGTATTGATATTGCTGTACAGTATCACTCTAGGGTTTTCAAGATAGGCCTCAGTGCGCTGGTAAAAATCATCCTGCTGATCCATAGTGCCAAACACTCTTACCATCATATTATGCGTTCTGTTCTCACGGGTGATCACCAGCTTATTGTTAAGTTTAAAAACAGGCAGTAAGCCAAATTCAATATCATTGCTGCCCACGATGGTTTTAAGCGAACTCACCACGCCTTTGTAATAATCGCCTTCATCTCCGGGGTGCCGGTTAATAATAGCGCTTTTAATATTTTCGATGGCCTGCATGGATGTAATATCTTTTGCAGTGATGATGGAGAAGCCGGAAAATTTGAGTGAGGTCAATGGTAATCGTGCAGCTAAATTACTCCAGTCAAAATCTGCATTCTCCATTTCTGCGGCCAGTTCAAACAGGTTCAGTTCGGGCAATTCTTCTTTGGCCGTTACTTCCACAAACCTTGTATCAATATTTATTTTGAAGAAGTTCATGAGCCCGGTCGTTTCATCTTCTACTGAATACGATAATTCATTTTTATGCAATGCAGGAAAACGATACAGTTTTTCCAATACCAGCGAGCACAACAATTGGATCTTCATTTTGTCGTGCATATCATTGTCCGCATTGTTCAGTATCTGGCATTTTACGGCGCCGGTATCCATATTGGTGAGCAGATCGTAAAAGGCGTTGGTGCCAAAAAATATATGCGGCTTTAAGGGCACGCTTAATCCCCACAGCTGCTGTGCTTCATCAGTAATTACAGGTACCAGTAAATTGTAAATGAGGTACAGCGCTTCTTTGTGCTTTTCTGTTTCATCGAGGCTGATATCTCCGGTGGCATTCTTATCTGCATGTAATTTGGATAAAACGTATTCAAAGAATTCTCTTTTAATGCCATCTTCTTCCTGTATGCGTTGTTGCAGGTGTTTAATAAAACCATTGAAGGAAATACTTACATCAAGATTGTCTGCTGCAGTTTTCCTGCCATTGGTTATGTCAAGTAATGTTGTCTTCATAAAATTAAAATCTAAATCCGAGTGAAAAATAAGGGTACCAGCCTTCCGGTGAGTGCCCCATTACCAATTGCAATACCGCTATTTGTGCAGGCGCAAAATAGATGCCACCTCCTACACCCTGGTGTATCTTTTTACTGTCGTGCCCATCGGCCCACACTTTTCCTGCATCATAAAAACCTACCAAACCCAATTGACCGGGCAGTATATAACTGCCTGCCTGTGCCAGCTTGATGCGCAACTCTGCATTGTTATAAAGCATCTGATCACCGGCAAAGCGGTATTGCCTGTAACCATATAAATTCTCGTGCCCGCCCAGGAACTGCGCCTGGTAAAAAGTGGTTTTGCCAAATGTGATACCGGCGCCTGTTCGGTTGGCGAATACAATATTTCCTTTGCGGCTCAGTTTTTTGTAAAAGGCAAATTCAGGAATTACCTGTACGAAGTTTTTTGAGTGGTCATTCACGCCTGCATAAGCCTGTGTTTTTAACGACAGGTAACTGCCACGTACCGGCATTATCTTATTGGCCCTGTTATCTCTTACAAAGTTAACAACAATTCCGGCAAATGCCTTATCACTGGCGATGGTGCTGCTGTCGTAAGAGCCGATCAACGAACTGTTGGTGATAAACCTGCCCGTATTATCATCAGTATCAAAGTGATAGTACTGGAAGGAGGGACCAAATGATAAAGTATTCTTTTTATCAAACCTTTTGCGCAGCAAGGCATCGGCCTGGTAAATAGAGAACCTGGCCCTGTAATATTTGATAGGTGTAGCGCTTTTGTTATAAACGGTGTTGTTGCCGATGCCGAAAAAGTTTTGTGTATTATCCGGCGCCAGCAATTTTACATTGGTAATGATGTCAGTTTTACCAATAGCATTCAACCATTCGCTGTGGAAATTTATCTTGTATGCCTTTGAGGAAAATGCATGGGTGAATGATATGATCTGCATACTTGCATAAGGCTTCTTTCTGAAACCCTGGTTGATGAATTTTACAGAAGCACCCAGCATCGGGCCATCATCTAAATTATAACCCACATTCAACATAGGTATGATCTTGTTGTACGAATTGGTGGGCATATAAGCGGTATTGGCGGGATCATCTGATAAATGCTGTTTCAGTTTACCACCAGTATTATTGATGCTTACACCATTTGTCTTGCCATATAATTGCAGTTTGCGGCTGCTGTTGATGATACTGTATTTTTTTGCGCCTTCTGTTCCAATGATCCTGAGTTTGATCGATGCATGGTTGTTCACGATCACGCTATCATCTCCTTCGTGTACATATAACCGTATCTCTTTTGTAATGGATGGATCGAATACCCTCCTGTACAATTGTTCTTTTATTTTGCCATCCTTGTTTATTTTACGGATCACAATTTCCAATCCTTTATTGGGGGCATCCGTAATGGTTATCATTTCATTTTTATCAGTAGTTTGTATATCCACGATCTTATTGATGAAGTGATAATATTTGCTCATGGCAGCAGGAATATTACTCCTTCTTTGCTTCAATTGCTGCAGGATCTTTGCAGTGCTGTTAGGGCCGTTGACCGGGGGCAGTTTTGCGATGGCTTTTTCTAAAACATCATCTGTTATTTTTGATACAAACTCATTGGTCACCGCCATCCATTGTTCGTAGCTGAACTGGTTGAGCAGGCGCCTGCTCATAGAATCACTTTCGGTAAAGAAGGCATTCACCTGTTTGATCTTTCCATCAAAATCGTGCAGCAGCGGCAATACCCATGGCCGGTTGATAAAAGAAGGCAATACGCCATCCATAATATGATATACCTGGTCGCGGTCGCGGGGAACGGCCAGGTATTTTTTACCCTTGCCATCTTTTTCATAGGCCCAGCGCCATTGGTCTTCATGGCGGTCCCAGTCGCCCAATAAAAGATCCAGCAATTTTGCTTTCAGCAATAAAGTACTGTCGAGGCTGTTGTCATTATCCTTTAACAACTCTTTGTACATTTTTGGCGAATTGTCCGATTTTCCTAATGGTTCCCGTTCTTCCAGCAAACAAACGGTATTCATAAAATCTTTCTGGTAAATGCCCAGTTGTTTATCAGGTGCTACCAATCCAATTATGGGATTACTGTGTGGTACACCCGCAGCATCTGCCAATACCGGCACTGTTAAAGCTGAGTAGGGGTGCTGTGCGCTCATGGCATCGGTAATGATATCTTTTGCAAATGTTTCCCGCAATGCTTCGGGTAATAATACCTCGGGATATTTGTTCACGCTTCTCAATACCCATTCTTTACCGGTACTGTCCTGCAGGCGCAGCGACATGGACTGGTGACCACCGCCCCTTTGCAAAGGCGTAAGACCACCTTTAATGGTAGATAATTTTATGACAGGCAGTTTTACTTTGGCAGCCCATTCCTTACGGTAATTATTACCGAACATCCAGCGGTGTAAACCACTTACTTTATCGTACGAAGCGTTTGCCTGCACCAGTGCGCTGTCGTTATTACTTGCCGCAGCTGCATTGTATAATGAATCTTCTATTTGTTTTACGCTGGTGTAAGGTTGCAGGTAACTAAAGCCTGCATCAATATTACCTGTTGATCCTATTACGTAATAAGTAAATCTTAACTGGTTGCCTGCAAGCAGGTCGGCCACTACATAGCCGCTGTTCTTTTCGGCAAACAATGCATTCTTTCCTTTCTTTACAAAAGCATTCTTTGCGCCGGCGCCGCTCACCACCTGTGTTTGATCGGATTTGATGAATTGCAAACCATGTTCATGGCCCGCTACATGCACCAGGTTAGGGAAGCCTGCAAATACATCATCGATCTCTTTGATCATGTCTTTGTACAACGGGTGCTTTTTATCTTCCGGGTTCACCAGTGTGCTTCTTAATAAGGGATACAGAGAACCGATAACTGGTAAAGGAATGTATAGATTTTTATTGATGGCCGTTAATGGGAACAGGTGATCGGCAAATGAAAAATAACCGCCATGATGCCCGTAACTCTGGAAAGGATGATGCGCTGCCAGTAAAATTATTTTGTAACGGTTCTTGTATAATAACTCCGCTAATTTATCGGTGAATTCTTTCCGGGTATCACACTCGCAATCTGCAGCAGGATTTTTTTTATTGTGCTGGAAGAGCCACCACTCACTATCAAATGCAATAATGGTAATGCTGTCGCCTACGCTAATTTCAGTTGGGCCCACACAACCATTTTCGGGGGCCATTTTCAGCATGGGATCGTGCTGCGCTTTGATGAAATTATTTTGTGCAATGATCTTTTCGAGGCCATGTACGCCCATCCTGTCCCAATCGTGGTTGCCAGGGGTAAAATACACCATGGCGCCTTTGCTACGCATGGGGGCAAATTGCGAGCGGAGTATCTGTTGTGTTGCCGCTTCATCGCTGCTGCCGGGCAGGCCCATGCCCTGCGGATAAATATTATCACCCAGGTACATTACGGTTGTTTTGCCGGCGATTATTTTTGATGCAGCATCATCGATCAGTTTTTGCTGGTGTGGATTTTTTTCTCCGGCATCACCAATAAAAATAATACGGCTGCGCACAGAATCTGTTTGTGCGGAAAGTTGCTGTGTTAAAAGCGCAGTAAAAAATAGCAGGTATAGTTTTTTCAGCGGCATTATTTTTTGTTATAGTTAAATTTCAATATTGTTCCTTCTATCGTTTCTCCTTTTTCATTGCTTATATAAAGATTTCCCTGTTTGTCGAATGCAATGCCTTCCGGTTGATCGAAAAGCAAACCATCCAGGGGATACACATTTTTTATGTTCCAGTTATTATCTGCAGTTACCAGTAATTTATTTACAGAAGAAAGTATATACCATTCGTGCGTTAATGGGTTTTTTGTCAAAGCAGAAGGGTGGAACTTTATTTTTTTATCGCCGGTAAGTTCTTCTATTGGTTTTACATCAATAGTAAAATTGCCTGCTGCTGTAATAGTTCCTGCTGTTAATTTTAAAACATACACATTGGTTTGTTTGCCGCAGTTTTTACATAAAACATAGATATTACTGCTGTCATCTGCATACAAACCTTCATATTCTCCTTCCGGCACCAACCCTTTCCATTCCTGTACACTGTCGGTTTCCTTATTGGATGTTTCACTTAAAGGAAAAGAAAATAAAGTGCCATCGCTGCGTAACATTATCACGGTATTATCACTGATGGCCAGATCTTCATAATCTCCTCTTTTGCCAAATTTTGTGCTGCTGATATTTTTATCGCCCAACTTAAAATGAAAGAGCTTGCCTTCTTCATCCTGTTCGGCATATATAGTATCGTTACTTCCCTTGCTGAAAGTGATACCTGAAATTTCGTCCAGCACTATTGGCATGGCAAATTTTTCCGGTTTCGTAAGGTCATAACCTTCCGGGCTTTTGTATTGACCACTGTTGTTATTGCAGGAAACGCAATACATAACAATTGCCAGGAAAAAGAGTTTAATTTTCATGATTGTTTTTTTGCAGCAGCTTATATATCTCCAGCTGCGAACGTATGATAGTACCGGTTGCCGGCTGCCGTACATTTTTAAGATGCTCATCAATCATCACAGCCGCAGCATTATCATTCAACTGCAGGTTGATGATCTCCCTGACCTGTTGCTGCAATTGCTTATTGTACAACGGGAAACATACTTCTATGCGCCTGTAGATATTCCTGTTCATCCAGTCGGAGGAGCCTAAAAAATATAATTCCGAACCACCATTGGTAAAAATGAATATCCTGCCATGTTCCAAATACCTGTCCACAATGCGTTTAACTGTAATATTGTCACTCATGTTTTGCATGCCCGGTACTATGCGGCAAATACTCCGTACCACCAGGTTGATCTTTACACCGGCATTGCTTGCTTCGTATAATTTATTGATCAGCACTTCTTCTTCCAGGTTGTTCAGCTTGATGGTAATGCCGGCCGGCAATCCTTTTTGCGCATTGCTGATCTCGTTATCGATCAACGAAAGGAATTTTTTCTGCAGGTTGAATTGTGCTACCAGTAAGTGTTCAAATTTTATCTTATTGGTATCATCAGTTTTTTTACGCTGGCTTAAAAAAATGAACAGCAGTTCCAGCTCCCGCAACATAGCGCCGTTAGCCGTCAATAAAATATGATCGGTGTAAAATTTTGCAGTGCTCTCATTCAGGTTGCCGGTGGCCAGCAAACCAATATACTGCATGCGTTCCTGGTCTTTCTTTTTTACCAATGCAACTTTTGCATGCACTTTTAATTTAGGTATGCTGTAAATGATCTTTACACCTGCGGCCTTCATCACTTTGGCCCATTTTATATTATTGGCTTCGTCGAACCTTGCTTTTAATTCCACAAAGGCCGTCACTTTTTTACCATTCTTTGCGGCGCTTATCAAAGCATGCACAATGCGGGAATCATTGGCCACACGATACATGGTGGTATAAATTTCTTCCACGTTTTCGTTAATAGCTGCCTCGTTAAAAAAACGCAGCACTGTATCGTACGACTGGTAAGGCGGGTGTACCAGTATATCCTTTTGCTGTATAGCAGCTAATAATGAAGGCGCTGCGATCTTAATATTGACAGGCGGTTGTTTGGTATACAGTAATGCAGGTGTGCTTAACGGAAAAGCGGAAAGGTCTTTCAGGTTGTGATAAAAACCACCCTGCACAATGCCTGCACCCGATAATTTGAACTGCTGAATAATAGCAGCTAAAATAGCTTCGGGCATATCGGGCTGGTAAAGAAATCTTGTAGCCAGACCATAATCCCTGCGGCTGATCTGTGTTTCTATTTTTTCTGCAATATCTCCTTCAAATTCATCCTGCAGGTCCAGTTCTGCATCCCGTGTGACCTTGATGCTATAAGCCCCGGTAATTTCACCACCGGGAAAAATAAACGAAAGATTGTTCTTGATAATATCGTCAATGAAAACGATATAGGTCTTTTCTGCTGCGGTAATGGTAAAGAACCTGGATACCTGCGCAGAAGGAATATTTACAATGCGGATACCGGCCTTGCCTGCTTTATTAAAAGCAACGGCGATGTACAGTTTATTGTTTTCCGGAAAGAAAGAACTGTCTTTTTCAAGATCAATGATCTCGGTATAAGCAGCCAGTACATTGTAAAAATATTCATCAGTAGCTGCTTTGATGGCGGTGGGAACAGGTTCGTTGTATACCAGGCAGATATTGTTTTCTTTAAGCGCAGGAATGATCTGCTGCCGCAAAGTACTGCCAAAAAAATCCAGTTGTTTGCTGATGAGCGTACTGGCTTCGCTATAATAACTCTGTTGATCGTTGCCGGGTATCTTTATTTCGTGCAATGCCATTAAAACAGGCATGCGTACACGATAAAATTCATCCAGGTTGGAAGAATAGATACCGAGGAACCTGATCCGTTCTATCAATGGCACGCTGCTGTCGGCGGCTTCTTCCAAAACCCTTTCATTAAAATAAAGCCAGCTTATATCCCTGTCGAAATACCTGTATTCTGCCATGTGATCCTTTTCAAAAAAATTAGCGTGACATCATTACCGCAACGATATAACTCAATATGGAAAGCGTTAACCCCACCATAAAAATGTTATAGGCTTTTCTCAGCAACTGGTATTTTTTACCCAGCACCACTCCCTGCGAGTATACATCCCTGATCAATGTACCGTATAAAAAATCCTTATCCTTCATTACCTTCAGCATGCCACTGCTGTAATCATCCAGGCTCATTTTATAAAAGTTGCCAAAGAAAAGCAGGTTGGTCCTTTTTTTATCAATGTCTTCTGCACTGAACACACCATTGGGCAGCGATGGTCTTGTAGCCAGTATGCACACAATGATGGTAACCACGCTTACAATGAGTAAAAAGAAGGTTGGATAGGTAAAATAATTTGTCTCATCCAGCCTGCGCAATACCAAGCTGATAATGGCCGACAATATGATCGAGTTCACCGTGATCAATATATGCGCCTTATTATCGGCCATATCACTCAGCCGCTGGTTGTTGGATGATGTGATGCGGAACATCGTTTCAATACCGCGGCTGGGCTCCTTGCTCTTTTCTTTTACAGACGTTTCAGCAGGGATAATATTTTCTGTATTCATTTTTGTTTCCTGTTTTTTTAAAAGTTTATCCAGGTTCTGTTGTTTTTTATCGTTCAAAAGCAACTGACAATAATCAGTAAAATAATGGTGCTGCTGCATCAGCTGAATGGTGCCGGTGCGCCATTCACCTTTATCAAGATCCTTGTGCAGCACGGCTTCCATTTCCTTGCGCATCAGTTTATTGCGCTCACTGAAATCATCTGTGCCCAGGTGAAACATATCGGCATCGCAAATGATCATCTCCAGTAAATTATTCGCCACCTGTGGAATTTTTGTAGCAAGTATGCAATTCCCCACGGCACTAATGATATCATCCGGTGCATTATTTTCTGCTAAAAAGGTACGGGCCAGCTCTGCACCCTTTTCTTCGTGCTGCTGGCGAATGCCTTTGCAATAGGCGATATCATGGAACCATGCTGCTGTTACCACCACAAAAAAATCTCTTTCATTCAACTGGTAATGATCACCGATCTGCCTGGCTGCAGCCACCACCATTTTGGTATGCTCCATGTTGTGATAATGCAATACGCCGCTGTTATCGCTGTTGGCCAGTTGCTTTACATACAATTCCACCTTGCCGGTCAGTTCATTAAAATTCATCATTGTAAAGTTATTTTTAGAGGTCAGTATCCTGCTCCCGGTTTAAACTGCTGATCCGTTGGTGAACGGGGGAACAGGTTTGAAAATATCATCTAAGGTATTAAACAATTGCCTGCTTTACAATTTGTACCAACCAACGTTAACCCTTGAAATGCTGCTGCATATATAAAAATACTGCCTCCGTATGACAATACTGTTATATATAAAAAAAATACTTTGGCATGGTTTTTTACAAGTGTGTCTGTGAGCGTGAAGATCTGCTCGACTCTTTTAAAACTAAAATTTAAGTTTATGAAAAAAGCACTTTTAATGGCAGCATTTATTACAGCAATGGCTGCCTGTAAAAACAAATCCGCAACAGATGATAAAAGAGATATGGTGATGACCGATACCACCGGACTTTATCAGAACAATGCCAGCACCGATATAGGTAAAGATGTGGTGGCAGTGGGTGTAAAACAAAAAACTGCCGTGATACGCAATTATAACGCAGCAAATACGGCCAATAATAATTCCAATACAGGTACAGGTGGTGGTGGTAATAATGCTGCTGCAGCTCCTGTAAAGCAGGATAAAGGCTGGAGTGATGCTGCAAAAGGTACCGCGATTGGTGCAGGTTCCGGGGCTATATTAGGTGCTGTGGTAAGTAAAGATAAAGCCAAGGGCGCTGTGATAGGTGCAGTGTTGGGCGCAGGTACCGGTTATGCGATCGGCAGATCAAGAGATAAAAAAAGCGGCCGTGTGGCAAGGCAAAAAGCGAGGAGGCAGGCTGCAAAACAATAGTTTTTGAAACCATTTGTAAAATAAAAATCCCTGGTAATTAGCCAGGGATCTTTTTTTAATTATTTGTGTCAGAGTTTTATCTCTTCATCGCTGTCATCAAAAAAATGGAATTCAGTTAAATGATAGTTGGTGTTCTCTTTCAGTTTGATCTTTTGTTTGAACTTGCGTTTCCATTTACCCAGTTTGGAGGTAAAGAAACCTTTGGTAAGATAAGCGTACAAAATAGGATGTACTTCCACTGTTAAACCTTTATGCTTTTGCATGATGAGGTAATTCAGGTTCTTTTCTATTTCGTCTTCAAGAATTAAAGTAGAAGATATTTTTCCGGTGCCTTCGCAACTTGGGCAGATCTCGGTGGTGTTGATCGTCATCTCCGGCTTCATGCGCTGGCGGGTGATCTGCATCAAACCAAATTTACTGATCGGCAATACGGCATGCTTGGCCCTGTCGGTACGCATCAGTTGCTCCATGGCATCGGCCAGCTTCTTCTTGTTCTCCATCAGCTTCATATCAATGAAGTCTACCACGATGATGCCACCAAGATCCCTTAACCTCAATTGCCTTGCTATTTCTTCTGCTGCTTCCAGGTTTGTTTCCAGTGCGTTCTGCTCCTGGTTATTGCTTACGCTTTTATAACCGCTGTTCACATCTATCACATGCAATGCTTCGGTGTGTTCAACAATTAAATAAGCGCCGCTGGGCAGGTTCACAGTTTTACCAAAAGCAGCTTTTACCTGCTTGGTAATACCAAAACTATCGAAGATAGGAGAGCCGTTATTGTAATAAGAAACGATATCTGTTTTATCGGGCGCTATACGCTGGATATAAGTTTTTGTATCACTGAAGATATTCTTGTCATTCACCACGATCTTATTGAAATCTTCATTCAGCAGGTCACGCAGTATACTGGTGGTCTTGCCCAGTTCATTCAATATCCTTGCAGGAGGTGTGGCGCCTTTCAGGTTATTCTGAATGGTCTTCCAGGTAGCGATCAGGCTCAGCAGGTCTTCGTGCAGTTCGGCAGTATGCTTGCCTTCTGCAGCAGTACGTACTATCACACCCAGGTTCTTGGGTTTGATCGCTTCTATGATCTTCTGTAAACGTTTCCTTTCGTCGGAAGAATGAATTTTGCGGGATACTGCCACAATATCATTAAAAGGAGTAACCACCACAAAGCGGCCGGGCAGCGATAATTCGCAGCTGAGGCGCGGGCCTTTGGCAGCAATAGGTTCCTTTAATATCTGTACCAGTATATTGGGGCGTCCGCTGAGTATCTCGGTGATCTTGCCGGTCTTAACGATCTCGGGCTCCACCTTGAATTTGCCAAAATCAAAACCGCCTTCGGTCTTGTCGTTAATGGCTTCGTTGGTGAATTTTAATATCGAACGTACATAGGGGCTAAGGTCGGTATAATGTAAAAAGGCATCTTTTTCAAAACCCACATCTACAAAAGCCGCATTTAAACCGGGGATCAATTTTTTTACTTTTCCAAGATAAAGGTCCCCCACACCAAAACTGGCGTCAGCTTTTTCGCTATGCAGCTCCACCAGTCTTTTGTCTTCAAGCAGGGCAATCTCAACACCCTGCGGTGCAGCATTTATAATAAGTTCCTTGGTCAAGCGTAAAATTTTATAAGACCATACATCGTGGAAAGCAAACATACCTGCATGCACCGGTATCGCTGTTATATTCAGCGTTTACTGCAGTGCATACAGATAAATGTGCCGGGATGAGGATTCCCGGCATCTTAAGAAAAGCTACTTATCTTTTCTTATGACGGTTCTTTCTTAAACGTTTTTTACGCTTGTGAGTTGCAATTTTATGACGTTTTCTCTTTTTACCACAAGGCATAACTAGTCTTTTTTATGTTTTAAAATAATATTTTTCAGGTCTTCTTTGCGTTTTATTGCAGCATCTTTATCCGCTGGTCTATCTCTTTGCTATGCTCCGGGTTATTGGTCAATCCTTTTAAAGCCTGGTACCATTTAATGGCGGAGGCTTTATCTCCCTTTGCTGCGTAGCTGTCGGCTAAAAATGCCACGGCTTCCACATTCTTCGGCTCGGCCTTTATCACTTTTGTTAAACGGTCAATAGCTTTATCATATTGCCCCGAAACAAAACCACCTACTCCCAGCACCAGTTGTGCTTTCATATTGGTGGAGTCTTTTCTTACCACGGCCAGCAACTGCTGTATGCCGGTCATGGTTTCCTGCGGGTTACCGCCACGGCCCTTACCATATATATAACAACTGCCCAAACCAATTTTCAGATCATCGTTGTCCGGGTTCAGCTTAATAGCCTGTTCAAATAACCCGATCGCTTCTGTGGCTTTCCAGTTCAGTTTAGCCTCGTCCTGCTCACCTCTCAGATCGTCCAAAATTAATTGGGCAGCAAAGGTGAGGTTTTTTTCTGAATTCTCCAACTTAGCAGCCTTTGATAAATAATAAATGTAGGGTTCAAACGCATGGGCGCTGTCCTTCCAGAAGTCTGCCAGCTGTTTACTGGCCTCTATCTGCTGGTGCAGCACGTCGCCGCGTTTTACGCTGTTCTCCAGTTTATCCAGCGTAACTATCTGCCCGGCAGTGAGTTGCTGTTTTGCCTGGGCAATAAAACCATCTATATTAAAGGAAGGAACCTGCGCTGCCGGCATGGCTTTAGGAGCAGCCGGTTTTTTTTCTGCCGTGGTACGTCCAAAAAAGAACAATGCCGCTACCAGGGTCAAACCTGTTGCAGCAAGTAATAATTGTTTATTCACCGTAAAAATTTAGAAGGCAAAGTTACATCAGTCTTCGCTTTCATCATCATGGTTATCGGTGCTCTCTTTAATGTTTTTGGAAGATTTGATCTCCTGCATAAACTCTTTGGCAGGCTTAAATGCGGGAATGAAATGTTCGGGTATTTCAACAGCGATATTCTTCTTGATATTACGGCCGATCTTGGCCGCTCTTTTTTTGGTAATAAAGCTGCCGAATCCGCGTATATAAATATTTTCGCCTTCAGATAATGACTTTTTAACTTCTTTAAACATAGTTTCAAGAGTTACCAGTACATCCACTTTAGGAATACCGGTTTTTTCGGAAATTTGATTAATAAGGTCTGCTTTTCTCATAAAATGATTTTTAGAATTCTTTGAGTAAAATACAAAATTTGCTCCAAAAATCCAAATAAGTTAGTGATTATCAGCTACTTTGTTGCAAAGAAATCATTTAACGCAAGATGAAAAACGGCTCTAATTGATTGATAATCAACGGTATGTGCTTTATTTGATATGTATAAATATGTTGGCATAATATCTTTATAAAAAACAGTTTTGGCAATATGGATGCTTCAAAAAAATATTTTACCAGCCGGCTTTTGCAGTGGAATACAGACGTTAACGACCGGCACATGCCCTGGAAAGGGGAAAAAAATCCCTATAAAATATGGTTGAGTGAGGTGATATTGCAGCAGACCAGGGTGGAGCAGGGTTGGGAATATTACAATCGTTTTGTGGCTGCTTTTCCTACTATTATGGATCTTGCCAAGGCGCCCGATACACAGGTGTTTAAATTATGGGAAGGCCTGGGCTATTATACCCGCTGCAAGAACCTGCTGGCCACTGCCCGCTATATTGCAGATGAATGCAGGGGCCAATTCCCCGATCAGTATGAAGACATTCTTGCACTGAAAGGCGTGGGGCCATACACGGCCGCTGCCATTGCATCCTTTGCCTATAACCTGCCTCATGCGGTGGTGGATGGAAATGTGTTCAGGGTACTATCACGTTTTTTTGCTAACAACACACCGGTAGACAGCACCGAAGGCAAACGTTTTTTTACAGCACTGGCCAATGAATTACTGGATAAAAAACAGCCCGGTATCTATAACCAGGCATTGATGGATTTTGGCGCCGTGGTATGCAAACCACAATTGCCTTTGTGTACACAATGCCCGCTGCAAAAAAAATGTGGCGCTTATTTAACCGGAATGGTAAGCAATTTGCCTGTTAAAGAAAAGACCATTGTGCAGCGAACAAGGTGGTTCTTTTATTTTGTAATGGAATATAAGGGCAGGCTGTATGTGCGCAAACGGGGTGCGAAGGATATATGGGAAAACCTGTACGAATTTGTGTTGCTGGAATCGCCCGCCCCAACGGATATGGAAGAAGTAAAGCGTTCGCCCGGATTTAAAAAGATGCTGACAAAGAACGCTTATACCGCGGGGCCCATTTCTAAAATATACAGCCAGAAACTGACCCACCAAACCATACATGGCCAGTTTGCAAGGCTGCACCTTAAAAATGCACCCGAACTGGAAGGCTACGAGGCAGTTACAGAAAAAGAGCTGGAGCTGCTGCCTTTCCCAAAATTGATAACATCCTATTTGAAAGATAAAAATGTATCTTTAAATTTGTTATAGAGGGGAACCATGAGTCTACATTCTTAAAATAAAAATTTTATGAGAGGCGTAAACAGGGTAATGTTAATAGGAAATCTGGGTAAGGATCCCGATATACAATTTTTAGAAGGCAATATTGGTGTGGCAAAATTTTCGCTGGCAACAACAGAAACTTTTAAGGACAGGAGCGGCAAATTAATTTCTCAAACAGAATGGCATACCGTGGTATTGTGGCGTGGGCTTGCCGACCTGGCACAAAAATACCTGCACAAGGGTAGCCTTGTTTATATAGAAGGAAGATTAAAAACACGCAGCTGGGAAGATAAGGACGGCAATAAAAAATTTGCTACTGAGATAGTGGGCGATAATCTTATCATGCTGGAAAAAAGAAGCGATGGCAGTCATCCTGCTGCAGGTGTTGAAGGTATGGAAGGTTTGGGTGGTCCCGATATTCCACCAATTGACGATGGAGCAGAACGCCTGCCATTTTAATAAGTTTAACCCATTGAATTCGTAAAGCGGTTTTTGGCTTTACCATTGTTTATATAAAATCTATATTTTGGATTACCATTCGGCTAACAGCTTTATTCACTCATTCCCATTTCCTTTACTGGCAATAACACTTGCGGCAAATGCTGTACTGATGTTCCTGGTATTTTTGCTGCTTATCATTTCCTTCTTACTGGCGGGTTCGGAAGTAGCTTTTTTTTCGCTTACTTATAAGGATATCAACATACTTAAAACCAAGCAGCAGCCTGCTTACCGCCGCATTGTTAATTTACTGGAGCAGCCCAAAACATTGCTGGCATCCATGCTTATCACCAACAGCTTTGTCAATATCGGTATCATTCTCATTTTTAATATCCTGATCGATGGATGGATCGGCGGACTGCATTTTAATTTCCTCAGTATCTTTTTAATAAAAGTAGTAGCGGTAACCATCTTACTGGTACTGGTGGCCGAAGTGTTACCGAAGGTTTGGGCCACACATCATAAAATATGGTTTGCTGCAACAGCATCGCTGATTGTAGAAATATTCAACAGTGTTTTTTACCGCTTCAGCAAACGCATGGTAAGGTGGAGCGATGGTATTGAAAAGAAATTCTCTTCGGATAATACTGCTGCTATGGACAGCAGCCACCTGGATTATGCCATTGACCTTTTGCCCGAGCATGAAGCTACGGTGGAAGAAAAACAGATACTGAAAGGCATCCGCAAATTTGGTGATACCACGGTAAAGCAGATCATGCGTACACGCCTGGACGTTAGTGGCATTGATGTGAACAGCAGTTTTGAAGACACGATCAGGAAAGTGGAAGAACTGCATTACTCCCGCCTGCCGGTGTATAAGAACAACCTGGACGAAGTGGTGGGTATGCTGCATACCAAGGACCTGCTGCCGCACCTGAACGAAGGCCCCGGTTACGACTGGCATACCCTGATGCGCCAGCCTTTTTTTGTGCATGAACAAAAACTGATCGAAGACCTGTTGCAGGAATTCCGCAACCGCCGCAATCATTTTGCCGTGGTGGTGGATGAGTTTGGCGGCACCTCGGGTATTGTAACGCTGGAAGATATCATGGAAGAGATCATTGGTGATATCAAGGATGAATTTGATGATGAAGAAAGCGTAAATAAAAAAATAGATGACCATACTTATATTTTTGAAGGTAAAACAATGATCAATGATGTGTGCAAGGCACTGGGTTTGCCGGTAGATACTTTTGAAAATGTGCGGGGCGACAGTGATTCGCTTGCAGGGCTGGTGCTGGAAATAGCCGGCGAATTTCCGCAGGTGGATGAAGAAGTGGTGAGCGGCGATTTTATATTCATCCCGCTGGAGATAAAAAAGAACAGGATCGATAAGGTGAAAGTTATTTTAAAAGAAGCGGAAGGGAAAAGTTGAGAGTACAGAGTTAAAAGTTGAGAGTTAAAAGTGTAAAGTTTGAGTACAAAATTTTAAGTATGGAGTTGATAGAGGATAATTATTTTTGCAGCATGATATCTAAACGTAATTGGATCAGCCTGGGTTTGTACTTCGTACTTTGTACTTTGCTCCTGTTCTCCTGCAACTCTACTTATACCTCAAAAAAAAGAGGTTACTTTAAAGTGGATTTTCCTGAAAGAAAATACGTTGCCTTTCAGCAACCCGGCTTCCCTTATACTTTTGAATACCCGGCTTATGCACAGGTGGTAAAAGACAGCACTTATTTTGACAGCAATCCTGAAAACCCTTACTGGATCAACCTTGATTTTCCGCAATTTGGCGGCAGGATATTTTTGAGTTACAAGATCATTGGTGGCAAGGCTATTTATAAAGTAAAACAACCCAACGGAGCTTATAAAGACTCTACGGGTATCAACGCTTTTGATAATATGGTAACGGATGCATATAATCTTACCAATAAGAACCAGGCCATTACCAATGCCATTAAAGACAGTGTGATGCATACGCCGAATGGTGTTACCGGCATCTTTTTTAAAGTGGGCGGCAATGCGGCCACGGCCAAACAATTCTTTTTAAGCGATACAACCAAAAACTTTATCCGCGGCGCCCTGTATTTTGATGTAACGCCCAACTCAGATTCCTTAAAGCCGGTGCAGGATTTTTTGCAGAAGGATATTGAGCACATGATCAATACGTTCCGGTGGGTGCATAGCTAACATGGTCTGACGCCCTCGTCTGACCATGTTGACCGCGATCACCCTATGGCCTGCCGCCCTCGTCTGACCATTTCATGGTCAGTGCTGCACATGGTCAGACGAGGGCGTCAGACCATGTGCCAGACCATTCATCACAAATTTTATTAGCCTGCCTGTTTGCTGTACCTTTGCAGCATGATTGCAATAGACAATATTTTGATCAGCGAAGAAGTGGTGAAGGAGCAGTTTGTGTGCGACCTTACCAAGTGCAAGGGCGCCTGCTGCGTGGATGGCGATGCCGGTGCACCACTTGAAAAAGCTGAACTGGAAAAGATCAACGAAGTGTTTGATGCCGTGCTGCCTTACCTGAACGAGGAAAGCAAAGCGGAGATCGACAGGCAGGGCCGTTATGTATACGATAAAGAGTTTGGCTGGGTTACACCTACCATCAACAGCAAGATATGTGTATACGGTATTACCGATAAACAGGGCATTGTTAAATGCGGCATTGAGCAGGCTTACCTGGATGGAAAAGTAAAATGGAAAAAACCGATCAGCTGCCATCTTTTCCCTGTAATAACCAAAGAGAGCAAGCGCAGCGCCAATGTATACGTTAATTACGAACCAAGGGAAGATAACTGCAAAGCTGCCTGCAGCCTGGGTAAGAAATTAAAAGTGCCCGTGTATGTATTTTTAAAAGAATCGCTGGTACGCAAGTTCGGGCAGGAATTTTATGATGCCCTGGATGCCACTGCAAAACATTTGAATAAATCCCCGAAACCTTAAAGACAAAATCCCCGTTATTTTTTATGAGATCATTTCGCATTACCGGCTTTGTATCCCTTGTAATTGCCAGTATCTTTCTTTTTAATTCCTGCAGCGTAAACAAGGCAAAGATCGATAACAGCTTAAAAAAATATTTTGATGAAAATAAAGTGGATGGTTGTTTTACTTTACTCAACAATGCCGACGGACAGATAACAGTGTACAATATGGCATTGGATACACAGCGTTTTTTACCGGCCTCTACTTTTAAAATTGTTAACTCTCTCATTGGCCTGCAAACAGGTGCTATTACCAATGATACGATGATGATAAAATGGGATGGTAAGGTGCGCATTTTTCCCGGTGGCGATACTGCAAAGGACTGGAACAAAGATATGGGCATGACGGAGGCGTTTAAAGTAAGCAATGTGGCTTATTACCAGGAAGTGGCCCGCCGTATTGGAAAAGATACCATGCAGCACTGGATAGACAGTATTGGTTATGGCAATAAAAATATCGGTGGTCCTGTTGATTCGTTCTGGCTGAACAATCATTTAAAAATATCACCGGATGAACAGCTGGGCCTGGTAAAAAAACTGTATTTTGACCAGTTGCCCTTTAGAAAAGGTGTGCACGAACAGGTTAAGAATGTAATGCTGCAGGAAGATAATACGGCATACAAATTGAGTTATAAAACGGGCTGGGGCTTTGATGAGCAGAAAAATAATATTGGCTGGCAGGTGGGCTGGATCGAGGAGAATAACCATGTATATTTCTTTGTAACTTTTATTAAAGGCGCCCCGGGAGATATAGATATGCGTACCATCCGTAAAAATATTACCACCGGTATATTAAAGCAACTGGGCTTTTTTGAAGGGAAGAAATAATTTTTTAACAGAATTGTTTGCCCTGAATGTGCTTATTTTACCCTGTTGATCATTAATAAACACAAAGCATCGATCTGGTTTTGTATACATTTCAACATAACGAATATTTACTCGCATTGGCAGCAATACCTTTACTGGCATTGCTGTATTTTTTTGTGTTGCGCTGGAAAAAGAGGACCATTAAAAAGATCGGGGATGAAAGGCTGGTGAAGGAAATGACGAAAAACTATTCTGCCCAACGCTTTGCTATCAAATTCATACTTATCATTGTTGCTTTTGCATCCGGCGCTTTGGCACTGGCCAACCTGCGTACGCCCAGGGGCTCCGAAAAAGTAAGCCGTAATGGTATTGATGTAATGGTGGCGCTGGATGTAAGCAAGAGTATGCTGGCGCAGGATATCAAGCCCAGCCGTTTGGACCGGGCCAAACAGGTGATCAGCAAACTGATCGATAAACTGGGCAACGACAGGATCGGCATTATTGTTTTTGCAGGCAAGGCTTACCTGCAGATGCCGCTTACCGGTGATCATGGCGCTGCAAAAATGTATCTCTCTTCTGCCACGCCTGATATTGTGCCTACGCAGGGCACGGTGATCGCAGATGCGTTGAGAATGAGCAATGCCTCTTTTAATACCAAAGAAAAAAAATATAAATCGGTTATCCTTATCAGTGATGGTGAAGATCATGATGAAGAAGCTGCAAAAGTAGCCACACAGATGGCTTCGGATGGTGTTGTGATCAATACGATCGGTATTGGTTCGCCCGATGGTTCTCCTATTTTTGATCCTTCTACCAATGAGACTAAAAAAGATAATGAAGGCAATACCGTGATCACTAAACTGAATGAAGCAGAATTGAGAACCATTGCAGAAAAAGGCAACGGCATCTATCAATTATATAACAACACAGATGATGTGGTGGCTAAGCTGGATACACAGCTGGGGAATATGGACCAGCGTGCGGTTACAGAAGATTCGCTGGTGAATTATGAAAGTTTTTACCAGTATTTTTTATTGTTTGCTGTTTTACTGCTGCTGATAGAAATGGTATTGCCGGAAAGGATCAGGCCGAAGACGGATAAAAGTAAAATGACAAAGGCGGCTGCATTTGCCACTGTGCTGTGTTTAATATTGCCGGCTTTTAGTTTTGCGCAGGATGAAAAAGAGATCAAAAAAGGCAACGAGGAGTATAAGAAGAATGAATATGGCAAGGCGGCAGAGCAGTACCAGAAAGTGATCACTAAAACACCTACCAATGCCACCGCACAATTTAACCTGGGCAATGCATTGTATAAAAACGATAAGAAGGAAGAGGCTGTAAAAGCCTATGACAATGCGGCTTCCAGCCTGCAATCGAAACAGGAAAAGGCGAAAGCGTTGTATAACAAAGGTGTTGTATTGCAAAAATCTGATAAACTGCAGGAATGTATCGAGGCTTATAAAAATGCTTTAAAGCTGAATCCTGATGATGATGATACCCGGCAGAATTTGCAAAAAGCGTTAAAACAACTAAAACAGCAACAACAACAGCAGGAACAGCAACAGCCAAAAGACAACAAGCAGAAGAAAAAACCGAAGGAAGATGAACAGAAAAAAGATGAACAAAAGAAAAAAGAAGAGCAAAAACAACAACAGCAGCAACAACCTAAAATAAGTAAAAAAGATGCAGAGGAAAAGCTGAAGGCATTGCTGCAGCAGGAAAAGAACCTGCAGGATAAATTAAGAAAAGTAAATACTGCATCACCTAATAAACCAGATAAGGATTGGTAAAAACATGATCAGACGAGGGCGTCAGATCAATCACATGGTCAGACGGGGCGTCAGACAATGTGGAACCGCCATTTTACGTTAATTTTGCACCATGCAACGCTACAGCGAATCACTCACTTCGTATAAACGCCTTAAGACAAGAGAAGTAAAGATCGGCAACCTTGTGTTGGGCGGTAATAATCCCATCCGTATTCAAACCATGACCACTACTGATACCATGGATACGATGGCTACAGTAGAACAATCTATCCGTTGCATTGAGGCAGGAGCAGAGCTGGTGCGTATCACGGCGCCTTCTAAAAAAGAAGCGGAGAATTTACAGAACATCAAGGATGAATTAAGAAAGCGTGGTTACGATACACCGCTCGTGGCTGATATTCATTTTACACCCAATGCAGCAGAGATCGCTGCAAAAATTGTAGAGAAGGTAAGGGTGAACCCCGGCAACTATGTTGATAAGAAAAAGTTTGAGCAACTGGAATATACCGATGAAGAATATGCAGAAGAAATTGAAAGGATCAGGGAACGTTTTACACCACTGGTTTTGATCTGTAAGGAGCATGGTACTGCTATGCGTATTGGTACCAATCATGGCAGCTTAAGCGACCGTATCATGAGCCGCTATGGTGATACTGCTATTGGTATGGTGGAAAGTGCTATGGAATTTTTGCGTATCGCAAGAAGCGAGGATTATCACGAGATCATCCTCAGCATGAAGAGCAGTAACCCGCTGGTGATGGTACAGGCTTATCGGCTGCTGGTGGTACACATGATGGAAGAGTTTGGTGAATGCTATCCCTTACACTTAGGCGTAACCGAAGCAGGTGATGGGGAAGACGGCAGGATAAAATCTGCGATCGGTATCGGTACGCTTTTGGAAGATGGTATTGGTGATACGATCAGGGTTTCGTTGACAGAAGATCCGGAATTTGAGATACCGGTTTGTAAGGATATTGTAAAGCGTTATCAATCTAAAGTAAATGATAATGCATTAACTGCAGAAAGTAAACTTTCTTATTCTCCTTTTGAATATAAAAGAAGAGAAACGTACGAACTGGGTAATGTTGGCGCTAAACATGTTCCTATAGTTATTGCTGATTTTATGCTTGATAAAGTGATCGGCCATACCGACCTGCAGGCAATAGGTTATAGCTACGATGTGCCTAGTGATAAATGGAATATTGCGGATGCGGCAGCGGATTATATTTATACGGCCGATAAAACCATTGACTTTGCTTTACCAGGCACCGTAAAAGTGATCTGTAATTATAATACCTGGCTTGCAGTTGCGGATAGCCCAAAATATTTTCCATTATTTACTGTTGCAGAATTCAGCACAGCAGAAAAAAGATCTGCTGCCATGAATTTTATTGCCTTTGATACTGCAAAGGATGAGAAGCAACTGATAGAAAAGATCAGCAATGATAATACAACCGTACTTTGTGTGTATTCTTCTGCTGAAAACAGTATGCAATCGGTCCGGAGTTTTATCAATGGATTGATGCCCTTGCAAACACCGGTAATTCTTGCTGTTGAAAGTCATCATACTTCTATTGATGAACAACTGATACATTTTGCTACAGAAAGCGGCGCTTTGTTCTTAGATGGTATGGGTGATGGTATCTGGCTGATCAATGATCCTTCAAAGATCGTGAATGCAAAAGTTTCGGGCAGAACTTACCTGCAAACAAAGAACAACCACCAATTTTTAAACAATACTTCTTTTTCTATTTTACAGGCGGTACGTACCCGTATCTCCAAAACAGAATACATCAGCTGCCCCAGTTGTGGCCGCACTTTATTCGATCTGCAGGAAACAACGGCAAAGATCCGTGCAGTGACCAATCATTTGAAAGGTGTTAAGATCGCTATCATGGGTTGCATCGTAAATGGTCCCGGCGAAATGGCGGATGCCGATTTTGGTTATGTGGGCAGTGGTGTTGGTAAAATAACCTTGTACAAAGGCAAAGAGGTGGTAAAAAGAAATATCGACAGCGCTATTGCCGTGGATGAACTGATCAACCTATTAAAGGAAAACGAGGCCTGGGTGGAGAATTAATCTGCCATTTTATTGACGGGATAAATCATAATGCCCGGTTTGCTTTTATCTGTTACAACCTGCTTTGCGCAAAACGTTCCTACGGAACGAAACCCTCCCACATTGCCTGGGCTACCGATGAGATGTTCCTACGGAACAAAAGTACATCATTTAATTTTTTGAGAAATGAGAAAATACCCCTGCCGGACAAAAATATAGTAGCTGATTTTTTTGAGAGACGAGGAAATACTCTTGTAAAACATACATTCACATTACCAGATTTTTGAGAAACGAGAGATACTGCCGGAACGAAATACGAGGTGCAGTTTTGCTGTCCCGTAGGGACATTTCATTGGTAACAAAGTGCAACAAAAAGCCGCGGCGTTCCGTAGGAACGCCTGGTGCTGTTCGAATAAAAGAACCCTACAAAAAAGAAAGACGATCTCTTAAAGCTCTTACTTCATTCGCAAATGGTTCATCAGATGATGAGGTCACTCGTTTTTTATAAGATCATGATCTATCCGCTTGATCATGATAATCTGTGTTCTGTTTTCTTCCGCCCTGGCGGGTTGTATTTATCATTCTATTCCATCCCCAGCTGGTTCATCAGGTAGCTGAACTGCATGGTGGCATTATCGATCCTTTGCTGTGTTTGCTGGCCGGTGCCATGACCACTGTTGAAATCGATCCAGAGCATTACCGGGCTTTTCTGACCCACATTATTCTGTATGGCGGCCACAAATTTTTTGGCATGTAGTGGATCCACCCTGCTGTCGTAAGCGCCGGCGGTTACCAGCATATTCGGAATGTTCACACCCGCCCTGATATTATGATAAGGAGAATATTTTAACAGCCATCCAAAATCAGCTTCATTGTCTGCACTGCCATATTCGGGTATCCAGTACCGTGCGATCAAAAATTTATGGTACCGTACCATATCCAGCAGCGGAACGCCACATATCACCGCTTTAAAAAGATCGGGCCTTTGTGTAACCATGGCGCCCATTAATAAACCACCATTGCTGCCGCCCCAGATTGCTAATTTATTTTTATTGGTGTACTTTTCTTTAATGGCCCATTCTGCTGCGGCAATAAAATCATCAAAGCAATTCTGTTTATTCTGGAGCATAGCGCCTTCGTGCCATTTTTCGCCGTACTCATCACCGCCTCTTATACCGGGTTCCAGTATCACGCCGCCACGATTGATAAAGGAAGCATAGCTGCCCACAAAGCCAATGCTGATACCGGAATTAAAACCTCCATACCCCGTCAGCAATACAGGATTATTGCCGTCCAGTTTCAAGTCTTTACGATGGATCACTTTTATAGGTATCCTTGTTCCGTCTTTGGAAATATAGAATTGTATGCTGCCGGTAATATTCTTTGTATCCACCGGTAATTCCCGGAAGAAATACAGTTTCCATTTAAAATCCGCAGCATTGGCCACAAAAGTTTTTGCAGGAGTGGTAAAGGAAGTGATGGTAAGGTATACCAGGTCTTCCTCCCTGTCGTAACTGAAACTGCTGATATTGCCCGGCTCAGGCATAGGTACATCTTTTACATATTTGCCTGCAAAATCAAATATCCGTAACCGGCTTACAATATCTTTTTTATCCTGTACAATAATGTTGTGTTTGGTAACACTGTAGTTTTCCATTACTGTTTTGCTTTCGGGGATCAATACTTTCCAGTTCTTGCTATCGGGATTTTTGGTGTTGCCGATCAGCAGTTTAAAATTGGGTGCATTATCATTGGTCATGATATACATTCTATCACCGATCGCTTCGGGATAAGCCCTGTATTTGGTACTGCTGTAAATTACTTTACCACTGTCCGGTGTACCCGTCTTTTTTATACGTAGTGTATTACTGTAAAAATCACTTTCACCTAAAAAACTTACATCGCTGTAGCGGTTGTCGTAAATGTAAAAGCTGTTCTTCGCATCTTTGGGTTCTCCTAAAAAAACATCGTTCTTCCTGTCATCGCCCAGCTTGTGCAGGTAGGTGGGCAGCGGCAGTTGTTTATCGATCAGTTCTTTATTGCGCAATGTAATATAGCCATGTTGCTGATCTTTTGTCCAGTCAAAACCAAACACACCATCCAGCGGCGGGTACAATTCTTTGCCGGTTCGGGTATCAATAAAATATACGGTATTGATCTCCGACCCGCTTTTTTGTATACTAAAAGCACATACTTCGCCATTGTAAGAATAATTGGATCCTGACAAAGCAGTTTTACCCGAAGTATCATAGGCAACCGGGTCAAAAAGCAATTGTTTACTGCCATCTTCCAGCACCCGGTAGATCTTATTTTGCTTATCGCCCTTTCTTTTGATGGATTGGAATTTATATTTTCCCACAGTGGAAACAGGCCCTTCGTAATCCATATCCACAATAGCGGCGATCTCTTCCCGTAAACCTTTTATCGTTTTCTGTGTTTCACTCATGTATTGGAGCGTATAATCGTGCTGGGCCTTTGTCCAGGCTTTTACCTGCTCATTATCCTTATCTTCCAGCCAGCGGTAATTATCTGTAAGCAAAGTGCCATGCAGGGTGTCAGTTACAGGGATAACGGGTGTGACGGGAGGATTGAATTTTACCTAGCTCATGGCGGAATTAAAAAGAGTTATAGCGGTGAATGTAAAAAATAGCTTTCTCATGTGCAGTATATTTATTTTGGTCACAATGATTTAATTACAAGGTAGAAAAATTAATTTTACTGTCTTAATATTTATAGCAGAATATGGAAACAGATTTTTTAGTGATCGGCAGCGGTATTGCGGGCCTTACGTATGCTTTAAAAGTGGCGCAGGAATGCCCCGATAAAAAGATAACCATTCTCACCAAAACGCAAAGCGATGAGACCAACACCAAGTACGCCCAGGGTGGTATTGCAGGTGTAATGGATTTTAATAACGACAGTTTTGAAAAACATATTGAAGATACCCTGATCGCCGGTGATGGGTTGTGCAACAGGCATGTGGTGGAGATAGTGGTAAAAGAAGGCGTGGAGAGGATACAGGAACTGATTGGATGGGGGGCGCAGTTTGACAAGGAACCGGATGGTGATTTTAAATTAGGTAAAGAAGGAGGGCACAGCGAGTTCAGGATATTGCATCATAAAGATGTTACGGGCAAGGAAATGGAAAGGGCATTGCTGGAAGCGATCAAAAGAAGAACGAATATTGAATTGATCAGCCATTGTTTTGTACTCGATCTTATTACGCAGCACCACATGGGTTACCTGGTAACCAAATCCACACCGGATATTGAATGCTATGGTGTGTATGTATTGAACCTTGCCACCAATAAAATAGAAAAGATACTTGCCAAAATAACTTTGCTGGCAACAGGTGGTAACGGGCAGGTATACCGTACCACTACCAATCCTGCCATTGCAACGGGAGATGGTGTGGCCATGGTATACAGGGCAAAGGGAAGGATCGAGAATATGGAATTCATACAATTCCATCCAACAGCATTGTACGAGCCGGGCGTACGCGGACAAAGTTTTTTAATTACCGAAGCGGTACGTGGTGATGGAGGTATTTTGCGCAATCATAACGGCGATGCCTTTATGGAACGTTATGATGAAAGAAAAGATCTTGCACCCCGTGATATTGTTGCCCGTGCAATTGATAATGAAATGAAAGTGGCCGGTACGGAAAACGTTTATTTAGACTGCCGTCATTTTACCAAAGAAAAATTCGTGGAGCATTTTCCGAATATCTATAATAAATGTTTGAGTATAGGAATAGATATCACGCAACACCTCATCCCTGTTGCACCTGCAGCGCATTACAGTTGCGGTGGAATTAAAACGGATGAGCATGGTAGAACTTCCATCAATAATTTATATGCTGCCGGCGAATGCGCCAGTACCGGTTTACATGGGGCCAACCGCCTAGCCAGCAATTCGCTTTTGGAAGCCATGGTGTTTGCACACCGGGCCTATATTGATGCGGTTAAGAATATTGATCAGCAACAATACAATAAGAATGTACCCGACTGGAAAGCAGATGGTACATCGCATCCCAAAGAAATGATCCTGATAACGCAAAGTGTAAAAGAACTGAAATTGCTGATGAGCGATTATGTGGGTATTGTAAGGAATAATGAGCGTTTGCAGAGAGCGATGAAGCGCCTCGATCTTTTATTTGCAGAAACAGAAGACCTGTATAAGAAAACCAATGTATCGCCGCAATTATGTGAGTTAAGAAATATGATCACGGTAGCTTTCTTAATAGTTAAAAGTGCAGAGTTCAGGCATGAGAGCAGGGGACTGCATTTTAATACGGATTACCCGGGTAAATCAGATATGATACAGAATATTGTGTTGTAGGAGTACAGAGTACAAAGTAAAAAAATACAAAGTACAGAGTACAAATTTGTTCAATTCTAACCCTAAGATAAATATGGCAAGCTTTACCAGGTTTGAAGATATTATTGCATGGCAGAAGGCAAGAGAATTGTGTAAACTGTTTGATGTGTGTCATAAAAAATATCCTGCTCTGGCAGCTAACTTTAAATTCAGTGCGCAAATGGATGCTTCCTCGGGTTCTGTGATGGATAATATTGCTGAAGGATTTGGAAGAATGGGTAACGGCGAATTTGTTCATTTTTTAACTATAGCTGCTGCCTCGGCAAGAGAATATCAATCCCAGCTCTATCGTGCATTCGACAAGAGCTACATAACAGCGGAGGAACAAAATCAGATGTATCATCTTGCAGATGAAATATGCAAGATGATATCAGCATTAATAAGAACTATTCATCAGTCAAACTCACGAGGTTATAAATTCAAAAAGTAATTTCAAATATTATGCTTCTTAACTTTGTACTTAAAACTCTGTACTCGTAATGTATTATTTAGTTTATGGTTTGATGTACCTTATCTCATTGTTACCATTCTTTATACTGTATGGTATCAGTGATTTTTTTGCTTTCTTGCTGCGGCGAGTTATTAAGTACAGAAGAGATGTTGTGCTGCATAATTTAAAAATTGCATTCCCTGAAGATTAGCTGAAGAGAGAGAAAAAATCGCCAAACAATTCTATCAATATTTTGCAGATTCATTTGTAGAGACCATTAAATTTCTTTCCATTTCTAAAAAGCAAATGCGCAAACGAACGAGTGGCACTTATGATATCATCAATCAATTATTGAGCGAAGGAAAAAGTATCAACCTGTTGTGTGGGCACCAGTTCAACTGGGAGTATGCCAACCTGTTATATTCTTCTGAATTGAAAGTGCCTTTTGTAACGGTGTATCTGCCGGTAAAAAATAAAGTCTTCAACCGGCTGATGTTTAAGATACGCACCCGCTTTAATGCCATACTGGTAAGCCCTGCAGAATTCGGCAGCAAGCTGCATCATGTATTCAATGCACAACATGCACTGGTGCTGGCGGCCGATCAATCACCTGCCGCACCGAAATCAGGTTACTGGTTGAATTTCTTCCATCATCCCACCCCTTTTTTAATAGGGCCAGAAAAAAGTGCAGTAAGAAAAAAAGCGGCGGTGGTATTTGTTGGTTTTAAAAGAACTAAAAGAGGCTATTATCATTTTGAATCGGTGCTGTTAACAGATGACGCATCCAAAACGGATAAACGTGGGCAGCTCATTTGCCTGTACAGGGATGCATTGGAGCAGGCGGTGCAAAGTGATCCTGCCAATTACCTGTGGAGCCACCGTAAGTTTAAATTTGAATGGCAGGAAGAGTATCGAAAAATGTGGGTGGACAACCAATCAATATAGATGGTTTAAAAATACTTGTAGTACGGCGTTGTAGTAACACAATAAAAACAGGATAGCCGGGTTTTAGATGCAATATAAATGTTAACGGGGTGGTTTACTTCCAACTAAACCTTATCTTCACCTCAACAATTGCATGCATCCTAAATTCAGCTAATGTATTATATCGTTTACCCCTTATTATACCTCATTTCCCTGTTACCTTTTTTTATTCTCTACCGCATCAGCGACTTCGCAGCTTTTTTATTGTCAAACGTAATTAAATACCGGAGAGCAGTTATACTTAATAACCTGGCTATCGCATTCCCGGAAAAAACTATGGAAGAAAGAAATGCCATTGCCAAAAAATTCTACCAATACTTCACTGATACTTTTATTGAAACCCTCAAGTTCATCTCCATTTCAAAAAAGCAATTATTAAAAAGAAGCACCGGTTCTTTTGACCTGATCAACGAACTGATCGATAAAGGCTATAACATCAACATCATGGCGGGGCACCAGTTCAATTGGGAGTATGCCAACCTGTTGTATGCAATGAATTTAAAAATACCATTTGTGGGTGTGTATATGCCCATTAAAAATAAAATTTTCAATAAAATATTTTTGGATATCCGTAACCGTTATGGAACGATATTGATAAGCGCCTGCGATTTTAAAAAAGAAAAGTGCGATGTTTTTAAAAAGCAATACCTGCTTGCTTTAGCTGCCGATCAAAATCCCGGCGATGCAAGCTGCGCTTACTGGATCCGTTTTTTTAACAGACCAACGCCTTTTGTTACAGGACCTGAAAAAGGCGCTGTACTAAACAATGCAGCCGTGGTATATGTAGGGTTTAAAAAAATTACAAGAGGCTGTTATAAATTCACCACTACACTTTTAGCCGAAAAAAGCGCCGGTACAGCCACAGGCGAACTTACCTGCTTATACCGCGATGCACTGGAAAGAACGATCCGCGAAGATCCCGCCAATTATTTATGGAGCCACCGCAGATTTAAATTTGACTGGAAGCCGGAGTATGGGAATGTGTTGGGGTAAGAGTCTCAATACTATTCTTTTATTGGGTAGAATGCAGCGGTTATAAACCGCCAGATGAGGATAAAAACACACATTGCTTTATCAATCTTTCCGTTTATTCAGTAACCAAATTGCACTACCAATTCCTGCAATGATGAGCCCCGGAAATATATAAATGTGGTCTTCAAAAATAAAGAACGAACCTACTGAAACTAAAAACCCCATTACCGCAATTATTAACCCATAATGTATGCTGTCTTTTAAACTTTCTTTTTCATTTTCTCTGATCACATCCCTGGCTACACGCCTGGCTAATTCTTCCGGAAACCCTTGTTTCTCTAAACGTGCATAGATAATTTCTTCGCTTAAGCCGGAATTTTTAAGCTTAAGCCCTGCTAAATATGCCTTGGTAGTTTCTGCATCCATTTTTACAGGTTTGAGTTATTAGGTAATAAAAGATCGTTTTTTACTACTTGCTCCCAGGTATCTTCTCTTCTTTATAGTCATAAAGGCTACTGATTAAATTAGTATTGTCACTCCAGAAAATAGGGTATTTCATTTTGTCTCTTCGGGAATGGTTTTCCCAAAAAAACTTTGACGGCAAATCAGCAAAGCCTATTTTAAAAGATGGTGGATTTTGCCAGTCATAGTTTTTTCCTATTCCCGCTAATTCAGCAAAAAATTTTACTTTCCCATGTGGTATAATATCAAGTGATGTCGGGTAGTTACTGTCACAACCAGGGTAATACAAATACATGGAATCATTATTAAATACAAAGCTATCTTCCCAGGAGCATGTCATCGTTGTAAAATGAACGGTAGTGTCTTGTGTATTTTCGAGTGTAATCACTATAAAGAATGATTCGTTTTCAGCTTTGGAATATTGCGATTCTAGTGACTTACTTGATGCTACTATATCAACATTAACGGTAATGATTCTTAATGTTGTTGCCATTATCCTTTTGATTCGGGAGCTTTATACCGGTTAGTAACTGTTTAATGTCGAAATAAATTTCTAAATTAACTCCGGCGTCTAAAATTGCTATTTGCTCATTTCCAATTTTGTCTTCTTTTCTATAATGTGTTTTATAAAACTCTTCCTGATCTGAATTGAAATCTAACCAGTAATCAGTCTTAAAGCCACTGTCAAAAGACCCGGTTTTCCTGAGCTTTCCAGAGGCTGTATAAAAACGCCACTGCCCGTGAGCTAAATATTTATCTTTTTTACCTTCAATTAAATAACCGCCAACAATTAAAACGTTTTTGTGATCATACACTTTAAGTTGTAATATTGAATGATCATTTGTTGCAAATACTTTTCGATAGTAAGACAAACTCTTTCCAATACACATTTGAGTTATAAAATTGCTGTCTACAAACAGCAAACGATTGTTCGTGTTAATATTACTTTGCCCATCTGCAAAATTTGCCAGGCAAAGCGTCAAAACCAGAAGGGTGTAAAATCTCATTGTTTATTTCTATGAGTAAAGCGTGCTTTTTTGCTGCTTTTGCATCCCTGGGTTTAAAAAATTACCGGGGAATAGGGTAAGTGTAAAAAATGCTGCATAAAAATACATCGGAGAATAATGCAGCGTGGAAAGGGATATCAATTTCCATTATACATATCCATCAACAACAGCATACTTTTTAATGTTTCAGCTTCAACCTTAAAAGGAATATTGATTTTAAGGAATATCTTATCCGCTTTTTCTTTATCAGGAAAAAGTTCATGAAATTTTTCCAGTACAGCGCTGTTATCAGCAAATGCATTTTCCAGTACTTCATAACGGGCGATCACAAAAGTATTTTTTTCTTTTTCAATTACATAGTGACGGGCGTAATCAGCGGTAGCATGGCCGGGAGTATAGGTATCGACATAATAGAAATACAAATTCACTTTTCCTTTTCTTATCCTTGTGATATCATCTCCAATTGTTGGAAAATAAACACAATACCAATCTTCTGTTTGAAAAGTAATAATATCCTGTTTCTTTTTGCGTGAATATCTTACACCATCAATAGCAATGTACTCTGACGTTTTAAAATAACGGGGAGGGAATTTTAATTTGGTCCCGCTATGTTTTACACTGTCACTTGTTATAACGAATACCTCGGTATCGTTTTCTTTTCCTTTTAGATAGTCCTCGTCTGTGATCTTGCCCTGGGCAAACATACTGACGCTGCAGGATAGTATAAAGCAGGTGATGATAAGGCCGTAGAAGGATTCTCATAAAATTGGTTTAAGGTTAAAGGAGAAAATCAAAACGGGTATAGTATGATACGATTTTTACTCTCCCAAAATAATAAACTGCTTTTGTAAAAGCAATACCAAGTGAGATATTTTTAAAAATTTTAAAGAGAAGTGACTGCAAATAGTACAAAGTGAAAGCAGGGAAGGGATAACAGCTGATTTGAATCTGGCGCATAAAAAATCCCCGGCAATTACCGGGGATCAATTTATCAATAAAACAATTCATCAATTCCAATCAATTCAACACACTCGCATCCTTATCAATCACAATTCCTTTCTCTTCTTTGATCTTGCCCCAGCCGCCCAGTACATTGCGCAGGTTATGTACGCCCTGGCGTTTGATTAACGAAGAAGCGATCACGCTACGGTAACCACCGGCGCAATGGATGTAGAGATTCTGATTGTCTTCAAAGCCGGCAATGTTGGCGATATCGGTCATTTCATTCAAAGGAATATTCTGGGCGCCTTTAACATGGCCATCAGCAAATTCTGTTTCCCTTCTTACATCCACTACTACTAAATGATCGTCGTGCGGAATATCCATGGCCAGTTCATCGGCTTCAATATTGATGATCATGTCGGTCTTTTCGCCGATTGCTTTCCAGGCTTCGTAACCGCCTTTTAAATAGCCCTGCATCTTATCGAAGCCTACCCTGGATAAACGGATCACCGTTTCTTCTTCCATACCGGGTTCGGTTACCAGTATCATGGGTTTATCAAAAGGCAATAAACTGCCGGCCCATTCTGCAAAGCGGCCTTCCAGGCCAATGAAAATGCTGCCGGGTACAAAACCCTGCGTGAAAATATCAGCATGACGGGTATCCAATACTAATACATCTTCCTCTATTAATTTTTTAAAATCAGCAATGCTTAAAGCTGTAAGTCCTTTTTGCTTTACATCATCCAGGCTGTCGTAACCCTTCATGTTTATTTCTGCGTTTACTGCAAAATATTTGGGTGCTTCCGTTAAACCATCGGTTACCGCTTTAATAAAATCCTCCCGGGTTTGTGGTTGCAGTGCATAGTTACCTTGCTTTTCTTCGGCAATGGTGCTGTAAGTGTTCGGACTTAAATTTTTTCCGCAGCTGCTGCCGGCGCCGTGCGCAGGATACACAATGATATCATCGGCCAACGGCAATATTTTATTTTGAATAGTATCGTACATGATACCCGCCAGTTCTTCGCTGGTCATGTTGCCGCTGCTCAGGTCGGGACGACCCACATCGCCAACAAATAACGTATCGCCGGTAAAGATGGCGTGCGGTTTATCGTTCTCATCGCTTAATAAATAACAAGTGCTTTCCAGCGTATGACCTGGTGTATGCAACACTTCAAAACTTATTTTACCCAGCTTAAAACGCTCACCGTCTTTGGCGGTATAACTTTTAAAATCGGTAACGGCATTGGGTCCGTAAATGATGGGAGCGCCGGTTTGTTTGGCAAGGTCTAAATGCCCGCTTACAAAGTCGGCATGAAAATGCGTTTCAAAAATATATTTGATGCCGGCATTTCTTTCTTTGGCCAAAGCAATATAATCTTCGGTATCTCTCAAAGGGTCAATAATGGCTACTTCTCCCTCACTTTCAATATAATAAGCCGCCTCGCTGAGGCACCCGGTATATAATTGCTTAATGAACATAGAATAATTATTTAGTACAAAGGTAAAATAAAAAAGCGTCCCGAAATTGACGGGACGCTTCACTTGACACTTATAACATGTTAACCAACTAATTGTTTAACAAAAGTGTCTATTTCTTCTATACGTTTAAAATTAACTGCATAGTAAATAAATTTACCATCACGCTGGGTAGAAACAATACCGGCTTTTCTTAAAATAGCCAGGTGTTGCGATGCAACGGATTGTTCTAAACGTAAGCGTACATAAATCTCTGTAACAGTAATCTTTTTCTCTTCTTCGATCAGTTTCAATAATTGCTGGCGAAGTTTGTGATTTAATGCTCTTAAAACGAGGGCCGCTTTTTTCAGGGCATGATAATCCACATTAATAGAAGATTCGGACGAGGGTTTGGAAGTCGGCAAAACAGACTCCGCTGATTGGGTTGCAACCATCATAAGACTTTAAATTTTAATTATGCTTGAACAATATTTGAACGCATAAATATACAAATTATTGCTTATGCAACTAATTTATAGCCATATTTTAACTAAAAAAATGCCTTTTACAGGTAAAAGCAATCTTTTATATTTTATCCTGGAATTCTTTAAGATAGAACGGTTCGCTGTAAGCGAGATCGGCAAACTGCTGCCGGGTAAAATATTGATGGGATAAATGAGCCATGGCCGCCGCTGCATTGGAAACTGTTGCAAATGAAGCATTTTGATGTTGACATACCTGCTGCCACTTAGCGGCACCGTTGCCGAAGAATACAATACTGTGTTCCTGCAGCAATTGTTTGAATGAATCTTCCGTCAGTACCATTGCACAGGGATCCAATACTGCATTCAACGAATGGTCGTAAACTGCTGTAAATACTTCCATTCTCCTGGCGTCTATCATGGGGCATAGTAACGTACCCGGAGTATCGTTCTGCAGTAAGATACCGTTAGCCAATATCTCTAAAGTATTAAGCGTGATCAATGGTTTATTCAATGCATAACAGATACCTTTTGCACCGGACATGCCTACACGCAAACCGGTATACGATCCCGGGCCTGCAGCAACTGCTACAGCGGCAATATCACTTAGATGAATGCCTGTTTCCTGTGCCAACTGCCGCACAGCCACCTGCAAAAATGCTGCATGGTCTTTTTGCGATGCGTTGCTTTGCGACGCAATGATCAACCCTTTGTCTGCAATGCTTACAAAGGCGGTTTCTGTTGCGGTGTCGATATTTAATAAAAGGCTCATGAATTATTTTGTGTTGCCGCCAGTGCAGGCGCAGGTAAATAGCGTGTGTCCGTAATTGTTAGTTGTTGCAAAAGCAAAAAAATATTTTTTATACCGATCTTTTCTGCCCATTCAAAAGGGCCGTAAGGATAATTGGTGCCCAGCTTCATAGCGGTATCAATATCGGCTTTGGTGCTTACGGCATCGCCCAATGCAAAATAAGCTTCGTTGATGATCATGGCTATGATACGGGCCGCTATAAATCCCGGTTCATCTTTTACAGGGCTGATACGTTTATTCATTTTTTCCAGTATTAGCCTGCTGTTATCATCGGGTGAACCGGCAATTTCCCAAACGGGTCTTTGTAAAAATCCACTCCAGCCATTGATGCGCAATACATTCGATGGTGCATTTAATTGCTGCAACGTTTTGATAACACTGTTGATGAATACGGGTTTAGTAGTGCCTGTAAGATCATACTCCGGGTTTTCATCCAGTAATAAAAAAGCAGCTGCGCCGGGATGATCTGTAAATGAAAAAGGCGCCCCGGCTTTTATCCATTCAATACCGGTATCGGCAGTATTCAATACTTCCCATTCATTACCCTTATCAACTACAACGATCTGCATGTACGATTTTTTGCAAAAATAGGTGGTTACAAAAAGATATATTTGCATTCCAATAAATAAAATAGGATATGGCTAAAAAAATAATCAATACTACGAATGCTCCGGCGCCTATTGGTCCGTATAACCAGGCTGTGCAAACGGGCAACCTGCTTTTTATTTCCGGCCAGGTGGCTTTGATACCGGGCACCAATGACCTGGCAATGGCTTCTATTGCTGAAGAAACACACCAGGTAATGAAAAACCTCCAGGCCATACTTACAGAAGCTTCGGCGGATTTCAGCAACGTGGTGAAGACCACCATTTTTTTAAGCGATATGAACCTGTTTGCACAGGTGAACGAGATCTATGGACAGTATTTCAGCAGCGACTTCCCTGCAAGGGAAACCGTGGCTGTAAAAACATTGCCTAAAAATGTGAACGTGGAGATAAGTATGATCGCTGCAGTATAAGGATTGCTATAATTCAGGTAATGTATTGATGGTGCATTGCATCACCGGCCTTTGATCTTTGGGCACCAGTACAATGATATTGGTTTTAAGTGTTTCGCCATTGCGGAAAATATAACCGGCCTTTACAGCTTTGGTCACATCCTTTCCGTTTTCCTGCACTTTAGCATTGATATAAAAGTCACGTGCTTTTACACTGCCGCTTTTGGCGGTCAATCTTTTACCATTGGCGTTGGTGCAGTTAAAGCTGGCGAGTAAGTTATTTTGTTCGGAAGATAATACTGAAGTCCGGTCGGTATACAATTTGGTACAGCCGCTTTTATTGGTAACGTAGAGGGTGATCTCGAAACGGTTGTATTCTTCCTCCTTTACACTTTTTACCTGTTCATTTTTTATATAATAACCATATTCCATGCCGTCAACAGTTTCCGGCTTTTTTTCTTCCAGGTCGGTTATTTGTGCAAAGGAACACAGCGAACAAAACAGGATCGCTGCTGTTAAAAAAGAAGTTTTGGTAAACATGATGGCGCTTTAATTTTACAGGTAAGATAAAAACAATTCAGCAGAATGGAGCACGAAAAAAAGGTGATAATAACCGCTAAAGTACATCAATACCTTATTGATACACTCGAAAAAAGAGGGTACAGGGTATTGTACCAGCCTGCTGTTACTTATGATGAACTGGCAGCGCAGATAGGTGAAGCAGAAGGGCTGGTGGTTACCACAAGATTATCGATCGATAAAAATATACTCGATAAAGCGGGCCGGTTAAAATGGATCGGCCGCCTGGGCAGTGGTATGGAATTAATTGATGTGGAGTATGCTGCATCCAAAAACATACAATGTGTAAGCAGTCCTGAGGGCAACCGTAATGCAGTGGCTGAACATGCTACCGGTATGCTGCTGGGCCTGCTGAATAAAATACCTTCCAGCTTTAATGAAGTAAAAAACGGCGAGTGGATAAGAGATGCCAACCGTGGCACAGAGTTGAGCGGCAAAACGGTGGGCATTGTTGGCTATGGTAATACCGGCAGCAGCTTTGCAAAAATATTATCGTCGTTCAATGTAACGGTGCTGGCGTACGATAAATATAAATTTGGTTTTGGTAAAGATTATATCAAGGAAGCCAACCTGGAACAGATCGGCCGCTATGCAGATGTGATCAGTTTTCATTTGCCTTTAACAGAAGAAACAAGGCATATTGCCAATGATGATTTCTTTAACAGCCTGCAGCAAAAACCCATCATCATTAATACTTCCCGTGGCAAGGTGGTGGATACTGCCGCATTGATAAGGGCCCTGCAAAATAACCGCATATCAGGCGCTGCACTAGATGTACTGGAGAATGAAAAGATACCCCAACTTTCACCCGCAGAGCAGGAACAACTGCGTTTTTTGACCAGCCAGCTCAACGTGATCGTAACACCACACATTGCAGGTTATTCGCACGAAGCTTTTTACAAAATGAGCGCCGTGATACTGGAAAAACTGGGTATTTAAAATTTTTACTATTTTTGCAATATATGCAACGCCTTAGTCGACCTGGGGCGTTGTATTTTTTTTCTCTTTACTAAAAAGAAATGTATGAGTACCACTAATTATGTAACAAAAGAAACCTTTGAAAAAATGAAGGAAGAGCTGCACGTGATGAAGAGCGTGGAAAGACCTGCAGCAAGTAAGGCTATTGCAGAAGCCCGTGAAAAAGGTGACTTGAAAGAAAACGCAGAGTATGATGCGGCCAAGGAAGCACAGGGCATGCTGGAAGCAAAAATAAAATACCTGGAAGGCGTTATTGCCACTGCACGTATACTGGATGAGACCAATATTGATACCAGCAAAGTAAGTATTCTTACCAAGGTATCGCTTACCAACCTGGGCACTAAAAAGCAAGTGACCTACCAGATCGTTTCTGAAAAAGAAGCCGATCTTAAACTGGGCAAGATCTCCGTTACTTCGCCAATCGGCAAAGGTTTGCTGGGCAAAGTGGTGGGCGACCTCGTGGATGTGCAGGTACCTGCAGGAACTTTAAAATTCAAGATCGAGGATATTTCTATCTAAGTGTTCACGATATTTTTTTGAAGCCCATTCATTGTTGAATGGGCTTTTTCTATTGTACCTTTAGCAAAACATTTGTATGACCATTTTTTCAAGAATCATTGCAGGCCAGATACCTTGTTATAAAATTGCAGAAGATGAAAAATTCTTTGCCTTTTTAGATATAGAACCATTGGTGAAAGGGCATGTACTGGTGGTACCTAAAATTGAAGTGGACAAACTATTTGATGTGCCGGATGATTACCTGGCGGGCATGCTGGTGTTTGCAAAACCCATTGCACATGCTATTGAAAAGTCGTTTAACTGCAACCGTTGCGGCATCAGCGTGGTGGGGCTGGAAGTGCCGCACGCACATGTGCACCTGCTGCCCATCAATTCGGCCAACGATCTGAACTTTACAAAGGGCAAAACAAAAACAACACCCGAAGAGCTAAAAGCAGTACAGGAAAAAATATTAAGCAATCTTTAATGGCACGAATTCTTGCGAATTACACGAATTGCTTTTATTAGTGTAATTCGTAAAAATTCGTGTAATACTGTATCTAATTTATCTGCAGGCGAAAACCAACCCCGTGAATAGTTTCTAATGATATAGAAGGATCGGGTTTTAAATACTTACGCAATTTGGTAATGAACACATCCATACTCCTGCCTAAAAAATAATCATCCTTGCCCCATACGTTGCGCAGTAATTCTTCTCTTTTTAATATCTTATTTAAGTGCAGTACAAAAAATTTCAGCAGGTCGGCTTCCCGCTGTGTAAGCGATGTGGTGCCGCTGTCACTGTATATTTTTAATTCGTTGTAAGCAAAACGTAAAGCACCCAACTTGTATTCTTCCACCGCATCTGATTTTAATTTTTTGGTGCGGCGTAAAAAAACATCCATGCGCATCAGTAATTCCTGCATGCTGAATGGCTTGGTGATATAATCATCAGCACCGGTTTGAAATCCTTTCAGTTTATCTTCTTCCAGGCTTTTGGCAGTAAGGAATATCACGGGTATCACATCACTTTGCTGCCGTATCTTTTTTGCCAGCGAAAAACCATCCCTTACCGGCATATTGATGTCGAGCAAACAGATATCAAATTCTTTTTTCTGAAATTTTTGCCAGGCGCTTTCTCCGTCGGTGCAGTGTGTAACTTCAAAGCCTGCATCCTGCAGGTTGTCTTTAATAACAAAGCTGAGTGAAAGATCATCTTCTGCCAGTAGTACTTTTGCCTTGCTCATTATAAAAATTTTAATTCATTGCTATTTTTATGGTAAAGATACTGCCGGTACCGGGCAGGCTCTTTACTTCAATTTTTCCATTGTGTGCGTCGATCACTTTCTTTACAAAATTCAGGCCCAGTCCAAAACCTTTGGCAGTATGTAATTCGCCTTCGGTAACACGAAAAAACCGGTCGAATATTTTTTTCTGGTTTTCTGCGCTGATGCCGATACCATTATCTTTTATGGAAATGCAGCAATCATTTGCTTCAGTATAAGTAGATATTTGTATCTGCGGCTGGGAGGCATACTTAATGGCATTTTCAATAAGGTTGATAAAGGTGAGCAGCATGTAATACCTGTCGGCATTGATGATATTGTTTCCTTCTGCAAAAGAAGTAGTGATGACCGCATTCTTTTGTTCCACCAATGGATGCAGGTCGGCAATAGCTTGCTGTAGTAAAACCGTTACATCAAATCTTTCTTTTTCCAGCGGCAGTGTATTGCTATCGGTATAGGCAATTTCCAAAAGCCTTTGTGTTTGTGATTGCAAATGCGTGGTCTGTTCATCAATGATAGCCGCATAGTTTTTCAGCTTATCCGGCTTTTCTGAAATGTTGGGTTGCTGTAACACTTCGGCTGCTATCTTAATAACCGCCAATGGTGTTTTAAATTCATGCGTAAAATTATTTACAAAATCCTTTTGTGTTTCATTGAGGAATTTTTGCCGGTACAGGTAAAATATACTGGCGCCGAATGCGATCAATACCAGCAGCAATAATCCACCTGATGCCATCCAGAAATACATCTGTTTTAAAATATACTCGCCGCGGTGCGGAAAATATAAAGCGATATAGGAATAATCTCTTTTTAAAACAGGGTTGGAAGTTTTTTTGTCAACCGTGTGATAAGCATCCGGCAGGTCGATATATTGCTCGTATATGTAGGCATTCTTTTCGTGGCTGTAGATAGCAGCTTCGCAATCGGTGTACACATCAAAATCGGTGAATTCCGCTTTCAGGTTCAGCCAAAGACTATCCAGATTGGGTGTGCAGTCTATGCGAAGTATATAAAGATCAGGTTTGGGATTTTCCACTACTTTCTGCACATTATCACTTACATCATTCACCAGCTGCATGTCGCGGTAAAGGTTACGGATGCTTTTGGATACATTGATGTTGAATTGCTTTTCTTCCAGCAGGTATACCTTCTGCAACCAGAACAACTGTACGCCAATAATGATGGTTACCAGCACCGTACTGATCAGGATCACGAACCGCAGTGTTTTTGAACGAATGACCATCTGGCAAAGTTACGGGTTTGGCAAAAGTTATAGATTTAAAGAGAATGGGGTTAACAGATTGTTTACACGTAAGAGTTGCGGGTTGTTTTTGTTGCGGGTTTTTGATCGTTTGCGAGTATTAGAAATGCTTTCCGCTAACGATCAAAAACCCGTAACCCGCAACTCGCAACAAAAACAACCCGTAACTTATATTTTCTTAACCCTTCCCGGATTCTGTGCGATGAACGCCTCCCAGTCTTTTAATTTTTTACCGGCAACGGCTTTAGGAGTTTTCTGCTGAAAATGATGACAGACTGCAACGGCCAGCGCATCAGTGGCATCAAAATGTTTGGGATCGTCTTTAAAACTTAATAACTGCTGCAGCATTTTCATTACCTGTTCTTTGCCTGCATTACCATTGCCTGTTACAGATTGTTTTACTTTTTTGGGCGAATATTCTGTTACTTCGATACCATGGCGCATAGCTGCTGCAATAGCCACACCCTGCGCCCGGCCCAGCTTGAGCATACTCTGTACGTTCTTGCCAAAAAAGGGCGCTTCAATGGCAAATGTATCAGGCTTGTACTTCGTAATCAACCCGCTTACATTATCAAAGATCAGCTGCAATTTTTTGTAGGTATCCTTTACTTTACCGGGTTGCAATACCCCCATTTCCAGTAGGGATACTTTATTATGCTCCACTTTTATCAAACCATAGCCCATGATAATTGTGCCGGGATCGATACCTAAAATAATGGATGGTTTTGCCTGTGGCACACTAAAAGTTTTTTGAGTTTGATAATTGAACTAACATTGTGTATTGAACAAAAATATTAAAATATTAATCAACTATTTTTTAGGACCTGTATTATTAATTGTACTTTGTTACAGTTTATACAGGCAGTTGCTGCAGCAGCAGGACCTGGCCATACGCTGGCAACAGGTAAAACACAGCTGGCAACAGCCTCTTTTTTTTGTAGTGTGTTTACTGATGTTGGTAAACTGGGGCATTGAAGCAAGAAAGTGGCAGGTGCTGGTATTGCATGTACAGGATTTTTCTTTCGGGCGGGCATTCAAATCGGTTTTATCAGGTTGCAGTATTACCATGCTTACGCCCAACCGCATTGGCGAATATGGCGGCAGGATATTGTTTATAAAAGAAGAGCACCGCATCAAAGCTATTTCGCTGAATATTGTAGGCAGCATCAGTCAATTGCTGGTAACCATGATAATGGGTTGCGCCGGTTTGATTTTTTTAAGGTTTTTTTCACACAGCGGACGCAGCGCATTAAGCGTTTTACCAGACTTTTGGAACAACATACTGATCTATTTCAGCATTAGCGGAACAGTATTGCTCTTTTTATTTTACATACGCCTGGGCTGGTTGGTAAGCTTAATGGAAAAATTAACAGCATTTAATAAAATTGTAAAACACATACAGGTGCTGGACGAATTTTCGGCAAGCCAATTGCTTAGGATACTGTCACTGTCGTTGTTGCGTTACCTGGTGTTTGTATTACAATACGTGTTGTTATTGCGGGTAATGGAGGTGCATATTGAAGCAGGGTTGAGTTTTTGGCTGATATCAGTTTTTTACCTGCTGATGGCAGTGGCGCCCACGATAGGGTTTTTAGAACTGCCGGTAAGGGCAAAGGCGAGTGTGGAACTGATGAAACTGTACAGCACCAATACGCTGGGTATAGAGTCGGCAGCGCTGGCAATATGGCTCATCAACCTGGTAGTACCGGCATTAATCGGGAGTTTATTAATTTTAGGTATTAAAATAGTAAAAGAAAAATGATCAATCACTTTAAATTGGGTTTACTGATTTTAAGTATTTGCGGGCTGGGCTTTACGTCGGGTAACGACGATTTTTGCGGCACAAAGAATACTGCTTTTAAAGAAGATGAAGTGGTGGTGATGAAAGTATATTACAGTGCGCTGGGCGCTTATATCGGCGCCGGCGAAGCAACGTTTACCACTACACTGGAACGGTATAATGGCAAACCGGTGTATCACTGCGTGGGAGATGGCAAGACCTATTCTTTCTTTGATAATTTTTTTAAGGTGAGGGACCGTTATGAAAGTTATATTGATACCAATAACCTGGTGCCTTACAAATTCATCCGCAACGTAGATGAAGGTGGATATAAAAAATACAACAATGTAACTTTTAACCAGAGCGCCGGTACAGCCGTAAGTACCAATGGTGTTTTTAAAGTTACCAATTGCATACAGGATGTGGTGAGCGCTGTGTATTATGCCCGCAATATTGATTTCAATAAATACAAGGTGGATGATAAGATACCTTTTGATATGTTCCTGGATGATGAGGTATTTCATTTATACATCCGCTATATGGGCAAGGAAAAGATCAAAACTCGCTACGGAAAATTCAACGCTATAAAAATAAAACCGCTGCTGATAAAAGGAACCATTTTTGAAGGCGGCGAAAAAATGAACGCATGGATCAGCGACGATCCCAATCATTTATTATTGAGGGTGGAAAGCCCTATTGCCGTGGGCAGTATTAAAGTGGATATGATGGGCTACCGCAATTTGCGTTATCCATTAAGTTCGCTCATCAGTGTAAAATAATCACACTTCACTCAACTTAAAAACATCTTTGTGGCGAATGCCCTTTTCGGTCATTTGTAAATTGCAGCATTCATTTACGGGATCGTGTTCAAAGAACAGGATATAATTATTGGCCATTGCTTCGTCAAAGAAGACCTTTTTTTCATTCAGCGTGGTTAGCGGAAACATATCGTATCCCATTACATAAGGCAGTGGTATATGTGCAGTGGAAGGCAACAGATCTGCCATGTATACGATGGTTTTATCCTTATAAGTTATTTTAGGCAGCATCATAGCGCCCGTATGGCCGTTTACGGTGAGGAAGGAAACGTGAGACGTGAGTCGTGAATCGTGAGTGGTGAGTGGTGAATGGTGAGTGGAGGACCCTGCTGCTTCCAGGTTGCTACTCACGACTGACGACTCACCACTCACGTTAAAGAATTGCAATTGCCCGCTTGCTTCTATCGGTAAGATATTCTCTTTTAAAAAACTTGCTTTCTCTCTTTCGTTGGGTTGTGTGGCCCATTGCCAGTGTATTGGATTGCTCCAGTAAACCGCATTCTTAAATGCAGGTACTAATTTATCGCCTTCACGAACAATACTGCCACCGCAATGATCAAAATGTAAGTGCGTTAAAAAAACATCCGTAACATCATCTTTGCTGAAACCATGTTTTGCCAATGATCTTTCTAATGTATCATCACCATGCAGGTAATAATGTCCAAAGAATTTTGCATCCTGCTTATCGCCCATACCATTATCCACCAGTATCAATTTGTTACCGTCTTCAATCAGCAAACAACGCAGGGCCCAGCTGCACATATTATTCTCATCGGCAGGGTTCAGTTTGTTCCAGATGCTTTTGGGCACCACGCCGAACATGGCGCCGCCATCCAGTTTAAAATAGCCTGCGTTTACCGTATATAATTTCATAGCCTGTTAGTTTTTTGTTTTAGATTTTGCCGGTGCGCCTATAAGTGCGCCGGGTTTTATCTGCACGTCCTCTTTTATTTCTTCCATTCTTTCTTTGGGCGCATCATTCCAGTTCATACTCTTGTCGAGCTTATTCATTGTGCCCTTCAGCATTTTTGTTACTATGGTAACAGAATAAGTTTTATTGGAGAAAACCGGTGTAAGTGTTAATCCTTTTGCTCTTAAAAGCGCAATGATACCATGGCTGCCCAGCAGGTGGCCACAACCCACTGCAAAAAAGGCGGTCTTGTTTTTCGTGATATTGTACATCGAATCTGCCATACCGATATTGCGGTCATCGAATAATACTTTACGGTAGTTCGCATTCAATCCTTCGATAAGATTGCTCAAAGAATCAAATTGCCGGTGAATATAAAAATTAGTGAGGTCAGCGGTAAGCCTGATGTCTTCATCAAATAATAAAGTAGTATCCCGCAGGCGGGCATCAATAATTTTATACAACATGTCTACCTGCAATACAAAAGTTTCCAGCCCACGTCCCTGTTTGCCCAGGTTAACTGCATAAGCAGCCAATGCAATATCCAGCGGTTTTACGCCGGGGTCGGGTTTCATATAATCATCCAGGAGACTTTGCCCGAATTGACTGAATTCATCTACATTTTCGGGATTGAGGTGTTTATCGTATTTCCTGTTGATGGCATTGATCATCCTTTTCCAGCCCGCAGTGGTCTTCACCGAATCCATGTAGTGGAGTTTCGAGTCAAAGAAATCGTTGTTCTTACTCATCTCCTTGTACATATTCTGGTAATCGAGTTCGCCATAAAAATAATCGGTGTTCATAATGGCCCTGTACACAGAATCAGTAACCGGCATAAATTTTTCCTGGGGCAAATGAATGGTGCCAAAAAGATAAGATACCTGTTTATTGGCAGGGTTGCTGATACGCCATAAAAAAGTATTGTTTTGTTGTGCATTTACTGCAACAGCAAGCAGGCAAAATAAAATAGTATAAAGAAAATGTTTTTTCATGGGTAAAGTTTTATGAAAAGGAAACGATCATGCCTGTGTACTCAGCTGTTTTTGTTTAGACGATGCAGCCAGTAACCAAACAAGGCCCAATCCAAAAAATATGATCAGTGACAATACTGAATTTTTCATACTGCCGGTTAACTCTTCAATGAAACCGAAAGAGAACATGCCGATCACAATTGCGATCTTTTCTGTAAGATCATAATAGCTGAAATAAGAAGCGGTATCAGTTGTTTCGGGCATGAGTTTGGAATAAGTGGAACGGCTTAATGATTGTATACCGCCCATTACTAATCCCACGGCTACCGCCAACCCGTAAAAACCATACTCAATAGGCGCCTGCAATGGAGCCACTTCTTTTTTTATCACCTCCATTGCAGCTTCTTTTTCTTTTATTACCGGGGAGTTGGCTGTTAAAGAAGCATCCGCATCTTTTAAAGTGGTTTCTTCGTTCTTTATTACATCTATCTTGTCAAAATAAACTTTTAACGGTTCGGCTTTGCCAGCAATGGTAAAAGCGGCCACACAGATCAATATCCAGAACAATACCACACCCATCAACACTTTCAGGTTACCGAATTTTGAAGAAAGCTTCGACATCATTATAGCACCAATGATAGCTACCAGCTGAATGATCACTACCGTAATGATCAGCTTGGTATCATCCAGGTGCAACAGTTTACTGCCAAATAAAGTAGCGGCAAGCATTACGGTTTGTACACCCATGCTGTAAAAAAAGAAACCTCTTAAATATCTTTTCAGCACCGGCATCAGCTTTACCTGCTGGTATATTTTTTTCATTTCTGAAAAACCTTCCGTAAATATGCTGGCGCCTTTTTTATGTGCTGATGCCTGGCCGCTAGGTAACCTGCTGAAAGTTATTTGTGCAAAGCCAAACCACCACAAGCCAACCAGTAAAAAAGTGATACGGGAAGCAAGTCCCTGGTTTTCGCTCATGATGATGACGAGTGCAAAACCAATGATCTGCAGCAATACGCTCCCGATATATCCATAGGTATATCCTTTTGCGCTGATCCTGTCCCTGTCTTCAGGTGCAGCTAATTCGGGCAGGTAAGCGTTATAAAAAACGAGACTACCTACATAACCCATTGCTGCCAGCATAAAGCATACAATACCGTACCCTACATTTTCGCCCTGGAATAAAAACAACCCGCTGCAACCAATAGAACCCATGTAGGTAAAAAAGCGCGTGAAATTTTTCTTATTGCCTTTTATATCGGCAATAGATGTAAGTATTGGATAACTTAACGCTATGATGAAATAAGCAACGCCAAGGGTATAATCGTATAATGCAGAGTTCTCGAACTTTCTGCCCAGGAAACTGATCTGTTCGCTTTTAAATGCCGCCTTGGTTGCCGATGTAAAGTATATAGGAAAGAAGGTGGTGGTGATCACTAAATTATAAACGCTGTTGGCCCAGTCGAACATAGCCCAGCCATTGATCACTTTTTTGGAAGCTGTTTGCATGCTGATTAATTAAGGATGAAAAATTAATCATTAAAAATTAAATCGCAACGGAAATTTACCGTAAGCTTATTGTATGATGCCTTTCCATATCAGCAGCAGCAAAACGGCACCTACTATAATGCGGTACCAGCCCCAGATGGTAAAGCCGTATTTTTTTACAAATCCTATAAAGAATTTAATGGCGAGCATGGCCACCACAAATGCCACTATATTACCAATGGCCAGTTGCTTTATTTCGCTACCGGTAAATCCACCACTTTGTTTGTAATACTTGAATAGCTTATAACCGGTAGCTGCCAACATAGTAGGCACGGCTAAAAAGAAAGAGAATTCTGCTGCGGCGCTGCGGGTCAGCTTTTGCTGCATACCGCCAACGATAGAAGCGGCGCTGCGGCTTACACCGGGTATCATAGCAATACATTGCCAAACACCTATTGTAACTGCTTTGCTGTAAGAAACTTTTTCTTCTGTATCCACCACGGGATTTTTAAATGCCTTATCTATGAATAATAAGATGATGCCACCCACCAGCATAGAAATAGCTACGGTCAAAGAACTTTCCAGCAGGGTGTCAATTTTATCGGAGAATAATTTACCCAGTACCAGCGCCGGTATCACTGCCGCGGCAAGTTTTATATAGAACTGCCATCTTTTAAAATCGAAGAACTTTTTATAATACAGCACCACCACCGCCAGTATGGCACCTAACTGTATGGCTACCGTAAACACTTTTACAAAATCTGTTTCGGTCATACCCAGCGCTTTTTCGGTAATGATCATGTGGCCTGTAGAAGAAATGGGCAGGAACTCGGTGAGTCCTTCCACTATCGCAATAATGATTGATTGTAAAGTATCCATGCAATTGGTTTTGAAAACGTAAAATAAAAAATGCGAAGCAAAACTTCGCAAAAACTATTCATTATTAACTATCAGTTATTAATTACTCTTCGGTTTTTTCATGATCGCAAATATTTCTATCAGCAATCCGCCAATAATGAGTATCGGGGCAATCGTGATCCTCCTGGTGCTGTATACTTCATCAGGATTAAAAACTTTTGGATCAGCGCTTTTACCTCCCGACATTAAAAGAAATCCTAGCGCCATTACCACCAGGCCGATCACCATCCACATATAATTATCTTTAGTGAACAGGTTCACATTGCTGGTACTGTTTTTTGTATTAGTAGTGGCTGCTGTTGCTTCTGCCGTTTTTTTTGTAGTTGCCATAATTGGTTATTGAAGTGCAATATTAGTATAAATCATCCAATTTCATTCGCAGGTATTTGATCACCGCCCTGTGGGTGCTTACCAGCGTAATGGTAATGCCCAGCGCAATAATGCTGAGGAACAGCAGGATAAGGCTTTTGTTATCCCTTAAAACCTTGAACTGGGGCTGGAAGGATTCCACCAGTATCACCACGGCCCATATCATTGCTATGGCAATGCACGAAGCGATCAAACCATTGATGATAGCCCTTACATTGATGGGTTTGGCAATGAACCACCGGGTGGCCCCCACCATCTGCATGGTCTTTATTAAAAAACGGTTGCTGTACATGGCCAGGCGGATGGTATTATCGATGGAGAATATCACCAGTATGGTAAGTATGATGGCCGCCACCAAAGTGCCTATGAACACATATTTTACAAAATCGCCCACCTTGGTCACAATTTCGTCGGGGAATTTATATTCCGAGATAGCACCGGGAAAATTGCTTTCTATGGTGGAAGAAATGGCCCTTAAACTGTCTCGCTGCACATGATCGGCCGTAACAAAAAAGTCAATGCTTTCCGGCAGCGGGTTGCTTTTGATGAACTGGCGCCAGGTAGTATCATTATCAGCCTCAAATTTCTGGATGGCCTTTTCCCGGGTAACATATTCCGTACTTTTTACGTAAGGTAGGGCTGCAATATAATTCTTTACACTATCGATCTTTTTTGGCGTGGCGTCCCTGTTCAGGAAGCACTGCACCTGTATATTTTCTTTAAAATAGTCGCCTGTTTTACGCAGGTTCAGGAAAAACCAGCCCACAAGACCAAATAAAAACAATACCAGCGACACACCAATAATGGCATAGGCATAAGTTGGTTTACCTCTTTTGCTGCTTGCTTTTCCGAATTGAGACATACTTGCTTTTAGTTTATTTAATGGTTGTAAGTACCCGGCAGCCGCCTGTACAGTTGATCAGCAGAACGCAAATTAATTCAATTTGACTGTATTGCGTTATTTTTGCTGTCCACAAAACGACTGCCTGCCTTATTTATTTTTATGGATGGAGCGGATATGGGGTGAACGGGGGTTAAATAACTTTTCTTTCACATTTTTGAGAGAAAATATAAAAAGAAAAAACCAATAAATACATACTGTTTAGGAGTGTGCTGCCAATGAAATTCAACAGGATCGACTGGCAGGCTCAAAAAGAAAAAAGACAAATGGAATACAAGTTTACCGAGATAGAAAAAAAATGGCAGGAGTACTGGAAAGCAAACAAAGCATACCAGGTTTCCAACAACTCTGCTAAGCCAAAATATTATGTACTGGATATGTTCCCATACCCAAGTGGGGCAGGCCTTCATGTGGGGCACCCGCTGGGCTATATTGCCAGCGATATCTTTAGCCGGTATAAAAGGCTGAAAGGTTTTAATGTACTGCACCCGATGGGTTTCGATAGTTTTGGTTTGCCTGCCGAACAGTATGCACTGGAAACAGGGCAGCACCCTGCCGTGACCACTAAAAATAATATCGCCACTTTTAAAAGCCAACTGGATAAAATTGGTTTTTGTTACGACTGGGAAAGAGAAGTGCGTACCAGTGATCCATCTTATTACAAATGGACGCAGTGGATATTTTTACAACTCTTCAATTCCTATTATAATAAAGAAGAAAATAAAGCAAAACCCATTGCAGAGCTGGTGAAACAGTTTGCAACTTCAGGCTCACCACTCACCACTCACCATTCACCATTCACTCCCGAAGAGTGGAAGGACTATGATGAAGCCACGCAGCTGAACATACTGATGAACTATCGCCTGGCTTATTGCGGCTATGGCGAAGTGAACTGGTGCGAAGCGCTGGGTACTGTACTGGCCAATGATGAAGTAGTGAATGGCGTAAGCGAACGCGGTGGTCATCCCGTGGTAAAAAAGAAACTGCGCCAGTGGTATCTGCGCATTACCGATTATGCCGACAGGCTGCTGGAAGGGCTTACCCGTGTGGATTTCAGCGATGCTATGAAGGATATGCAGACCAACTGGATCGGTAAGAGCTCGGGAGCAGAAATAACTTTTCAAGTCAGTAGTGAGTTGTCAGTTGTGAGTAATGCACCACTCACTACTCACCACTCACCACTCACAGTGTACACTACCCGCCCCGATACCATCTTCGGCGTGGATTTTATGGTAGTGGCGCCGGAACTGGAACTGATCAACGAAATAAAATCTGCAGAACAGGCCGCAGCGGTGGATGAATACATTGCATATGTAAAAAGCCGCAGCGATGTGGAGCGCATGGCAGAAAAAAAGATCAGTGGCTGTTTTACAGGGGCGTATGCCGTAAATCCTTTCGACGGCAGGAAGATACCGATCTGGATCAGCGAATATGTACTGGCGGGCTACGGCACCGGCGCTATCATGGCCGTGCCCTGTGGTGATGAACGTGATTTTAAATTTGCACAACATTTTAATATACCCATTACCAATATCATTGGCAGCCACTATAATGGAGAAGAAGCCAATGCCACCAAAGAAGCAAAATTAGAGAACAGTGGTTTTTTAAATGGTGTGGTGATGAAGGATGCCATGGAGATAGTGATAAAAAAACTGGAAGAGATGGGCATCGGCAAACACAAGGTGAATTATAAAATGCGGGATGCTGCGTTTAGCCGCCAACGTTATTGGGGCGAACCATTCCCTATAACCTGGAAGGATAATGTTGCCAGGGTATGGGAAGGTGATCTGCCGCTGGAACTGCCGCATGTGGATAGTTACAGCCCTGGTCCCGATGCACAGGGCCCGCTGGCCAATATACCGGAGTGGGTGGCCAAAGAACTGGAAACGAATACCATGCCCGGTTATGCAGGCTCTTCCTGGTATTTTTTACGCTATATGGATCCGCACAATGATGCCGTATTCTGCGACCGTAAAGCCAGCGATTACTGGAACCAGGTGGATATTTATATCGGCGGTACCGAACATGCAGTAGGCCATTTACTATACAGCCGTATGTGGACGAAAGTATTGTTTGACCTGGACCTGGTAGGCTTTGATGAACCTTACCGGAAACTGGTGAACCAGGGAATGATACAGGGAAGCAGCAGGTTTGTGTACAGGATATCAGGCACAAAAAAATTCATCTCCTTTAATAAAAAGAATCAAGCAGGCTTTGCAGAACCAACCGATGCATTACATGTAGATGTGAATTTTGTGGATGGCGTTGAACTGGACATAGATGAATTTAAAAAGTGGAAGAACGGTGAATTTGCAGACGCAGAATTTATTTTAGAAGATGATGGCAAATACATCTGTGGTGTGGAAACAGAAAAAATGTCTAAATCAAAATACAATACTGTTGACCCGACAGATTTGTGCTTACAATACGGTGCTGATACTTTCCGCATGTACGAAATGTTCTTAGGCCCGGTAGAAGCCAGCAAACCCTGGGATACAAAAGGGATTGAAGGTGTACACCGCTTCTTAAAAAAATTATGGCGCCTGTTCAATGATGAACTGAAAGGAAAGATATGGAAGGAGGAAAAAGCAACTGAAGCAGAATTGAAGATATTGCACAAGACCATTAAAAAGATTGAAGAAGATACAGAACGCTTTAGTTTCAATACGGCCGTTAGTACATTCATGATCTGTGTGAATGAATTGTCGGATGCAAAGTGCAGCAAGAAAGAAATACTGGAACAACTGTTGGTATTGCTTACACCGTATGCACCGCACATCGCAGAAGAATTGTGGCAGCAGCTGGACAACAAAGGCTCTGTGCTGGACGCAACTTATCCCGTACTGAATGCAGCCCTTTTGGTGGAAAGCAGTAAAGAATACCCTGTATCCATTAATGGTAAGGTAAGAACGAATATCAACCTTGCGCTGGATATTGATCAGAAACAGGTGGAAGAACTGGTGCTGCAGAATGAAGTGGTACAAAAATGGCTGGAAGGCAAGGCGCCAAAACGGATCGTGTATGTAAAGAACAAAATGATCAACGTAGTGATCTAACAGGCAAAAATTTTTATGGTGCAGGGTTTATTTTTTTAAAAAAGAAATAAACCCTGCAACTGTAGTAATCCGGCTACAAATACAAATACTCTTTAAAATATACTCCCCTGATTATTTTTTGATTTTTATAAATTCTTCTGAAATCCAGTACTGGCAAAGGCTTTAAAGAAATGCATTTTTGCAGCAAGCCCCAAAAATAAAACCGTAAAAATACTGCCGAGTATTTGTTCGTTCCGATAAAACGAATTACTTTAGACGCTGTAGTTTGAAAAAACTGCAACACCCGCAATAATAAAACCAAACTAAACTTTATGAGGAAGCTCTATCTTCTCTTGTGCGTAATGCTATGCACAATCTTTTCCCATGCACAGGTAACAGGTACAAAAACTATCGGGGTGGATTACGCCACGATGGCTGCTGCTGTTACTGCATTGAACACAACCGGCGTAGGTGCCGGTGGTGCTACCATTAACGTACCTGCAGGCTATACTGAAACAGTTCCTTCAGGTGGTCTTGTTTTAGGTACCACGCTTTTAAATGCGTCTTTATCTGCCACCAATCCATTGGTGTTCCAGAAAAGCGGTGCAGGCGCCAACCCTGTATTAACGGCATTTACAGGCGGTACCTCCACTACATCGGATGGTGTGTTTAAATTATTGGGAACTGACTATGTAACCATCAGCGCCATTGATATTAAAGAAAATGCCGCCAATACTGCTGCTGCGTTTATGGAATGGGGTTATGCAATGGTTAACTTAAATGGAGCTGCTCCTTTTGATGGTTGCCAGAATGTAACTATCCAGAATTGTACGATAACACTGGACAGAACGAATCCCAATGGATCTTTCGGTATCTATTCCGGTCATAATATTGCGACAAGCAGTACAGCATTAACAATTACTGCAACAGGAGACCTGCACAGTAATAATAAGTTCTATGGCAATACTATCAGTAATATCAATGAAGGTATCTGGGTAGCCGGTTTTGCTGCTGCATCGCCTTACACTTTATATGATCAGAACAATGATGTGGGTGGTACCAGTGCAGCTACCGGTAACACTGTTACCAATGGTGGCGGTAATGCCTCTTACAACTTTTTTGGTGTTTATATGGCCTACCAGAATGGCGGTAATGCATCTTATAATACCATTAATAATGCCAGCGGTGGTGTAGGTAATAATACCAATACTTACGGTATCTACTTTTTTGGTACTACAGCCAGCGCCAATGCAACATTCAATAATGTTACACTTACGCAGGCAAGTGGCGCTTTCTCCATCTATGGTATATACCCGGGCAATACAGGAACAACTGTAGTGAACAACAACACTATCCAGGAACTTACTACTGCTGCCAATACCAGTACTTACTATCATATTTATCTGCCTAATGCTGCTGTTTCAGAAACCGTTAATAATAACGTTTTCAATAATAGTAATATCAATACAACTGCTAGTGTTTACCTGGTTTACGCAAGTAACGCCACACCAGCTGTTACAGTAACGAATAACGCTATATCAGGCGCATTCACTAAAACAGGTGCAGGTGGTACAGTTTACGGTTATTATAACAATGGTAGTCCTACTTCCGGTACTTCAACTATTACCAATAACAATTTTTCCAATGTCAACCTTACCGGTGCCACTGGTTTTTATGGAACATTTTCCAATACAGCTACAGCACAGGTGGTGATCATTAATAATAACACCGTTAGTAACGTAACAACCGGTGCGGCAACCATATTTGGTTTTTATCATAGCTATGGCGCTGTGGGAAGCCAGTTCAACAACAATACCGTAACCGGTTTAACAGGCGCTTCCACCATTAATGGATTTCAGGTCGGAAGTACTGCTTCACTGGGTATCACGGTTTCGGGTAATACGGTTAGCAATTTATCTACCACCGGTGCATCTACTGTTACAGGTCTCCTGTATTCAGGAGGTACCAATGGCAATGTGTTCAAAAATAAAATCTCCGGCCTTACATCATCTAATGCCGCAGGTGTGGTAAACGGTGTTACTATTGCTGCCGCCACCACCTCGTTGAATTTTTATAATAATACCATTGGTGATCTTAAAGCACCGTTAACATCCAGCACAACAGACGCTGTAAGGGGTATTAATATCACTGCAACCACGGCCACTTCCAACCTGAACCTGTCGTACAATACAGTAAATATTGCTGCTACATCATCAGGTGCCAACTTTTCATCATCGGCCTTGTTTGCTACAACCAGTGCTACAGCAACATCTGCTTCTTTAACAATAAAAAATAATATTTTCATCAATACCTCTACCCCTAACGGTACAGGTTACACTTCTGCTTACAGAAGAATCGAGTACAACGCTGACCAACTATAATACAGCTTCTAATAATAACCTGTTTTATCCTGGTTCCGGTTGTACCAATAATGCATTTTTCTACGATGGTACCACTGCATATGTAACACTGGCTACATTTAAAACAGCAGTGAGCACCAGGGAATCAGCATCAGTGTCTGAGATAAGCACACCATTTACTGCTACTACCGGTACAGGTGCCAGCTTCCTGCACATTAATGTCGCTACACCAACTGTAACAGAATCTGCCGGTATCAGTGTTTCTGGTATCACTGATGATATTGATGGTGATGTACGTAATGCAACTACACCTGACCTGGGTGCAGATGAATTTGCAGGTACAGCACCTGCTGCCTGTGCAGGTACTCCTGTTGCGGGTGTTATCAGCGGTAACGTAAATATCTGCCAGGGTAGCTCAACTGTCCTTACACTTACAGGATATTCTTCTACCAGTGGTATTGGCCTGCAATGGCAATCGTCCACTACTTCCGGTGGCCCTTACACCAATATTAACTGTGCCAATGGTGCTACACTTAATACAGGCGTGATCCCTACAGGAACTACTGTATATTATGTTGTAGTGGTTACCTGTGCCAACGGCGGTGCAACTGCCACCACTGCACAGTTTGCAGTTACATCTAATGCAACACCAACTATTGGCCTTACACCAACTTCGGCCACTATTTGTAATAATACAACCGGTACTTCAATTACTGCATCAGGTGCGGCTACCTATTCATGGTCGCCTGCAACAGGGTTAAACAGTACTACTACTGCTACAGTAATTGCAAACCCCGCTTCTACAACAACTTACACTGTAACCGGCACAAGTGCTGCAGGTTGCCCGGGTGTAAATTCCGTAGTGGTAACGGTTAACCCGGCACCGGTTGTTACCAGTGTAACGGCCTCCAGCACCAATATCTGTGCGGGTACGCCGGTTAACCTTAATACTGTGGTTACTTCCAATTCTGCGCCAATAAGCGTTTTATCTGAAGGCTTCGAAGGCGGTATCCCTGCAGCATGGTCTATTCAGAATGGTGGTACCGGTAATAACTGGACCATCGGGCCAGTAAATGGTGCTGCGAGAACCGGTACAAAATGTGCTGAATACAACTGGAACTCTACCAATGCGGCTAACACCTACCTGATCACTTCCGGTGTTAACCTTACAGCAGGTGTAACCTATACGGTTTCTTCATGGTACAGGAGCAGTGGTACTACTTTCCCTGAAAAATTAAAAGTAACAGTGGGTACAGCTCAAACCATTGCTGCACAAACTACCACTGTTCAGGATGTGGGTACTATTACCACTACTACTTATACCCTGCAAACTGCTACGTTTACACCGGGTGCAAGTGGTACCTACTATTTTGCATGGAACTGTTATTCTGCTGCCAACGAATTCTACCTGGATGTGGATGATATCTCTATCACATCTCCGGCAGCTCCGGATGCCTATGCATGGACCTCAACTCCGGCAGGTTTTACATCCAATGTACAAAATCCAACAGGTGTTACAGCGTCTGTAACCACTACATATAACTTTACAGTAACCAACGGCTACAGTTGCCCTGCAACCGGCTCTGTTACAGTAACAGTTAATAACCCAACTGCTTATGCTGTAACAGGCGGCGGCGGCTATTGCCCTTCAGGAGCTGGTGCTTCAGTTGGTCTTGCTAATTCTCAAACAGGCGTTAACTACCAACTGGTATTAAATGGTACCACCAACATTGGTGCACCAGTAGCGGGAACAGGCGCTGCCATCAGTTTTGGATTACAAACAACAGTAGGTACATATACTGTGGTTGCTACTAATACTACCTACCTGTGTACCAGCAATATGTCTGGTTCTGTAACAGTATTTGTTTTCCCAACGGTTACGGTTACCCCAACTTATACGCAACCTACCACCTGCGTAACAGCAGATGGAGCCATATCAATCGCATTAAGTGGCGCTCCCGGCCCATATCTATTTGCATGGACAGGTCCTGGTGTAGTTCCAAATGCACAGAATCAAACCAACCTGATAGCAGGTAACTATTCTGTTACTGTAACAGATGGCAATGGCTGTTCTACCACCACTATATTAGGATTGGTTGGACCTGGCGGTTGCTCTGTATGTCCTGTAATAGGAAGCGTAGCTACCAACCCAACACCTTCAGGATGTATTGGTGCTCCAATAACACTTACTGCATCAGGTCTTACATCTATGGGTGTTACTTATGGTATCGTATTTAAATCATTTACTGCAGCTACTGCTAATCCATATACTGGTGGAACTGTACTGGCAACCGTATCTAACGGAACCCTGACAGGTGGTGGCACAACAGCTACTGCAAGTACCAGCTTTGCTGCAGCCAATAATTACTTTATTTATGCAATACTTACGCCTACACCACTGGATCCAACGTGCAGGCCAAGCAGCGTAACTAACTTTGTTATTAACCCAACACCTGATGCAACAGCAACACCGGCATCACAAACAGCCTGCTCAGGTGCTGCAATAACACCCATTGCATTCAGCGGAACAGTTGCAGGTACCAGCTATAACTGGACCAGGAACAATACAGCAACTGTAACTGGTAGCATTACTGCCAGCGGCACCGGTAATATCACTGGTACATTGATCAATACCACTGCTGCTGCCATAACAGTAACATTTACTATCACGCCTGTTGCCAATGGCTGTTCGGGTATACCAATCACAGCAACTGTACTGGTTAACCCAAGCCCAACAGTAACGGCTACACCGGCATCGCAGACCATCTGCTCTGGTACTGCAATCACTACGATCGTGAATTCAGGAAGTGCCGTAACTGGTACTACATATAACTGGACAAGGAATAATACTGCCTCTGTAACCGGTATTGCCGCCAGCGGTACAGGTAATATCAGCGGTACATTAACCAATACAACAGCAGCAGCTGTAACAGTAACTTTCACTATCACTCCTGTTGCCAATGGCTGTTCCGGTACACCGGTTACAGCAACTGTACTGGTTAATCCGGCAACAACAGCAGTGGCAACACCGGCATCTCAAACCATCTGTTCAGCGGGTAATATCACACCAATAACACTTACAGGTGTTGCAGGTACCACCTTTACCTGGACAAGGAATAACAGTTCTGCTACTACTGCACCGGGTGGTATACCAGCCAGCGGTTCGGGCAGCACAATCAGTGGCTTTATGGTAAATACCACCACTGCACCAATTACAGTAACCTTTACCATTACACCAACAGCCAATGGTTGCCCAGGCACACCAATAACTGCAACAGTTGTGGTGAATCCATTTGCAAGTGCAACAGCTACACCAGCTACCCAAACAGCATGTTCTGGTCAGCCGATCACTACTATTGCTTTAAGCAGCAATGTAACCGGTACCACTTACAGCTGGACAAGGGATAACACTGCAACCGCTACCGGTATTGCAGCATCAGGTACAGGTAATATCGCCGGTACTTTAACTACCACCGGTACAGCAGCTGTAACAGTAACCTTTACTATTACGCCTTCTTATGCTGGTTGTCCCGGCCCTGCTATAACAGCTACGGTTACCGTAAACCCAACACCGGTGGTAACACAGCCATCTAACCAAACAGTATGTAATGGCGCCAATACAGCAGCAGTAACATTTGCCGGTGGTATAGCCGGTACTACTTACAGCTGGACGAACAATACCACTTCAATAGGACTGGCAGCCAGCGGTACAGGAAATATCCCTGCATTCGCTGCTGTGAACGCTGGCACTACAGCTGTAACAGCCACCATCACAGTAACTCCATCACTGAATGGTTGCACCGGTACTGCTAAAACATTTATTATCACAGTTAATCCAACTGCATCTGTAAATGCAATCACTAACCAGACATTGTGTACAGGCGCTTCAACAACTGCAGTAACCTTTACAGGTGGCGTAACCGGTACTACTTATAACTGGACCAACAACACACCATCAATTGGTTTAGCAGCCAGCGGCACCGGTAATATCGCTGCATTTACCGCAGTGAACAATACACCGAACGCTGTAACAGCTACCATTACTGTTACACCAACAGCAGGCGGTTGTCCGGGCACAGCCAAAACATTCACTATTACCGTGAACGGCCAGTCTGTGGCACCAACCGGAGCTACTTCAAGCGCTGCTGCTATCTGCGGACCTGGTTCCGTTACACTCAGCGTACAAGGCGGAGCGTTAGGTACCGGCGCATCATGGAAATGGTATACCGTAAGTTGCGGTGGCACAGCGGTGGGAACCGGCGCTACTTTAAGTGTGGCAGTAACCGGTACCACTACTTACTACGTAAGGGCAGAAGGTACATGTAATACCACTAGCTGTGCCAGTGTAACCGTTACCGTTAACCCTGTACCGGTGATCACTTTAAGCGCATCACCTTATACCAGCCTTACACCATTATTGACTACCGGTATCACTGCTACTATCACGCCTACAGCAACCGGCAACACCATTGTATGGTTCAAAGACGGGGTAACAATAACAGGCGCTACCAACAGTTCTTTAAGCGGTATCACAGTTGACCAGTTAGGCAGCTACACTGCAAGAGTAACCACAGCGGCAGGTTGTACCGCTTTATCTGCACCGGTGGTGATCAAGGATTCTGCAACAGATAAATTATATGTTGCACCAAATCCAAATAACGGTCAGTTCAAGTTGAGGTACTACACCAGCTACCGCAGCTTCGGATTCCTGCGCACTGTAACGATCTACGATCTGAAAGGTGCTAAAGTGTATGCGAAGTCCATACCGGTAACAGGTCCTTACAGCACTATGGATATCGATATCAAGAGTGTAGGCAAAGGCTTATACCTGGTGATCGTAGGTGATGATAAGGGTAAGAAACTGGTGGAAACCAAGATCGAAGTATTGTAAGTCACATGAGAAAACCAATAATATACAGCTGCCCCTGCGAGGGGCAGCTTTTTTATTTAACTTCATTGCATGAAAACGTTACTGGAAAAATTGTTGCTGAAGGACCAGGCAGGCTTCAGGTGTGTGGTGGATCTTGACCCGACCAGGGAAAAGATCGCTGCAATCGATCTTTCAAAGAACAATACGGCACTTACCGAAGAGATATACAGCGATACAGAAAGATTTTCAATCTATATCGATCATGAAAGAGCAGCACAACGGGCTAAGTTCCTGATCGGTGGTTATGGTGAATTAAGGGAAATGTATAAACGCAGTTTTCTTTTTAATGAAGAAAAGAAATATGATATTGAAAAACCTGCCGAACAACCCCGCCGCCTGCATATCGGAACCGACATCTGGGGAGCGGCAGGCACACCGGTATATGTACCACTCGGCGGAACAGTGCATAGTTTTGCATTCAATAACAACTTTGGCGATTATGGCGCTACCATTATTTTACAGCATCAGCTGGATACCGTGGTGTTCCATACTTTATACGGTCATTTAAGCCTGGCAGATATTGACCATTTAAAAGAAGGCAGCTTTTTGAGCAGGGGGCAACTGCTGGCCCATTTCGGCAGGCCGTCAGAAAACGGCAACTGGCCGCCGCACCTGCATTTCCAGGTCATCAGCGATATGCGGCTCTACCGGGGCGACTATCCCGGCGTTTGCGCCGAAAAAGATCGGGATTATTATCTCGCCAACTGCCCCGATCCCGACCTGCTGTTACACCTGGACAGATACCTGCACTAACCCGCAATTTCACTCAACTTTTGACGTTAAAGTATGTTTAATAGCTATATCTCTCCAAAATAATAACCTAACTTCGCTTAATAAATCTATACAGCATGGAGCTTACGCCCGGCGCATTACTGAAAACTATCGATTCCCCTGACGACCTTAAAAAACTCAGCAAGGAGCAGTTGCACCAGCTTTGCAACGAATTAAGACAATATATCGTTGATATTGTAAGTGTTCACGGCGGGCACTTCGGCGCCAGCCTAGGCGTGGTGGAACTAAGCGTAGCCCTGCATTACGTATACAATACCCCTTACGACCAGCTGGTATGGGATGTGGGCCACCAGGCTTACGGCCATAAGATACTGACCGGCCGCAGGGACAATTTCCCCACCAACAGGAAATATAAAGGCCTCAGCGGCTTTCCCAAGCGCAGCGAAAGCGAATATGATACATTTGGCGTAGGCCATTCCTCCACCTCCATCAGTGCAGCACTGGGTATGGCCATGGCCGCAAAATACAAAGGCGAGAACCGTAAGAGCATTGCCGTGATCGGTGATGGCGCCATGACGGCCGGCCTGGCTTTTGAAGCCATGAACCATGCAGGCGTTGCAGATGCAGATATGCTTATTATCCTGAACGATAACTGCATGAGCATCGACCCCAATGTGGGCGCCTTGAAAGAATATTTGACTGACATCACCACTTCTCAAACCTATAATAAAGTAAAAGACGATGTATGGAAGCTGCTGGGTAAATTACCGGTGGGTAAAACCTTCAGCCGCAATATGGCGCATAAATTAACGGAAGGGGTGAAAGGAATGGTGAACAGCCGCAGTAATTTGTTTGAAGCATTGAAGCTGCGCTATTTTGGCCCGATCGATGGGCATAATATCACCAAACTGGTGGATACATTACAGGATCTTAAAAATATACCCGGACCCAAAATATTACACATAGTAACGGTAAAGGGTAAAGGATACGACCTGGCAGAAAAAGATCAAACACTCTGGCATGCGCCGGGCCTGTTTGATAAAACAACGGGTAAGATACAGAAGAAGCAATTCGATCTACCGCAACCAATGAAATACCAGGATGTATTTGGTTTTACCATGATAGAACTGGCAAAGCAGAACGAAAAAATATTTGCGATCACACCTGCAATGCCCAGCGGTTCATCACTCAAATACATGATGGCCGAAATGCCCGACCGTGCTTTTGACGTGGGCATTGCCGAACAGCATGCGGTAACAGTAAGTGCTGGTATGGCCACACAGGGCATGAAAGTGTTCTGTAACATTTACTCATCCTTTATGCAAAGGGCTTATGATATGGTGGTGCATGATGTGGCTATTCAGAAATTACCGGTGGTGTTTTGCTTAGACAGGGCAGGACTGGTAGGAGAAGACGGGCCAACCCATCACGGTTGTTATGACATTGCCTTCATGCGTTGTATACCCAACCTGGTGATAGCTGCGCCGATGAATGAAAAGGAATTGCGGAATATCATGTACACGTCACAGTTAGATAGCCTGCAGCTGCCATTAGTAATTCGCTATCCAAGAGGAGAAGGGGTATTACCTGATCTGCAGAAAGATACCATGGCCGAAAAATATCCATTTGAAGAGATACAGATCGGTAAGGGAAGAAAATTAAAAGACGGAGAGCATATAGCGGTACTTTCATTTGGTCACCCGGGCAATTTTGCTGCTGCGGCCATAAGGGATGTAAAAGCAGATGGCATCAATCCTGCTCATTACGATATGCGTTTTGCAAAACCACTGGATGAAGCAATGCTGCATGAAGTATTTGCAAAATTCAATAAAGTGATCACGGTAGAAGACGGCACCGTGGTAGGTGGCTTTGGCAGCGCTGTACTGGAATTTATGAACGCACATGGTTATAAAGCCGAAGTAAAAATATTAGGTATACCCGACAGGCTGGTGGAACACGGATCGCCCAAACAATTGTATGATGAGATTGGTATAGATGCCAATGGCATTGCAGCTGTGTTAAGGGAAATGAGCAGTGTAAGCGTAGCACAGTTGATAAAATAATGGATTAATTATTCTTAAAATACCCGCAGCAGTTTTTACTGCTGCTTTTTTATTTTATGCCTTGGCGGTAAAATTAATTAAAGGTGGTGCCTGGTTAGTAACCGGTACACATCATCGGCCGAAAATGCTTTACATTTGACGATAAGATCGCTTTTAAACTAACTGAATAAACTATTTTAAAAATGAACCAGGCCAAACCGCAGCGTTTAAAAATTGGTAATGGAACCATCAGTGGTTATATCTCCATCTTTCTTTCCATTTTAGCATTGGTAAGCATACTGTGTTTTATTTTTCCTGAAAAACTCACTACACCCGAGTTCAGAGAAATATACACCGCTGCTTCTATGCAAACGCTGATAAAAGTGGTGATCGTTGCAGCTTTCTTTTTTTCCTTGCTCAGTTTGATCTTGAGCAAAAAAATACAACTGGCTGCTATTGGCGCCGGTATTGCCGGCGTGGCCATTTTACTGGGTGCCTTCAGTGTGCAGGGCAGCAACGTACAAAAATCGGACTGGTATTTTGGGCTCGACTGGATGTTGCTGGACCTTTTATTAATGACAGTGATCTTTATACCAATAGAATTATTCCTGCCTAAAAATACTAACCAAACAAAATTTCACGAAGAGTGGCGTACCGACCTGGTGTATTTTGTCATCAGCCATTTGTTCATACAGTTCTTTGGTATCATTACACAAAAACCCGCCATTGTATTCTTTAGTTGGATAGGGCTGGATGGTATACATACCTGGGTACAGAACCTGCCATTTATAGCAGCATTGTTCCTGGCATTTTTCACCACTGATCTGTTTCAATACTGGGCGCACCGCATATTTCATAACCATGTTTATTTGTGGCGTTTTCATTCGGTGCATCATTCAACACAGCATATGGACTGGCTGGCCGGCAGCCGTACGCATTTTATCGATATCTTTTTTACAAGGGCTATGACCTTTATTCCACTGTATGTGCTGGGCTTTTCCCACGCCGTATTCAATACCTATATCATCTTCATCGCCATACACGCCGTATTGATACACGCCAACACCAGGATCAACTTCGGTTTTTTAAAATACATTTTCACCACGCCGCAATACCATCACTGGCATCATTGCGAAGACCCGAAACACTATGGTAAGAATTTCGCTTCCATCTTCCCGTTCATCGACATGATATTCGGCACCTATTACCTGCCCGGCAAAGTATGGCCCGAAGGAACAGGCGTACACGAGGCGCAATACCCCAAAGGTTTTATCAAACAAAGCATTTATCCATTTACAAAAAGCCCTTTCGATACCGATCTTAAAATGGAAGAGCGGAGCGACCGCTGACCGCATATTTTATTTTCTTTAACAGCCGCAGAAAAATTTTTGTGGAAATAGTTTCGTTACGCATCAGAACTCTAACAAAACTTCCATGAAATTTTTTATGAAACTCACTGCAACAGTATTGTTGTCGCTAGCCAGCATTTCTGCATTAGGCTATTTCTTTTGGTACAAACCAAAGTTTGCCAGCACGGCTAAAAAAAGCGCTTTCACCCCTGCAAAAAATGAAGCAGCTAAAGCGATATTGCTAAGGCTGAAGCAAAAAGCCAATGATATTGCTGCTTACGCCAAAGAACATGCTTATAACAGTGAGTATTGTTTTATGGTGGACATGAAGATCGAATCCGGCAAAAAACGTTTTTTCGTGTACAACCTTAAAAAAGATTCCATTGAATTATCCGGCCTGGTAACACATGGCAGCGGCAAAACAGATGAGGGACAAATAAAATTTTCCAATACCCCCAATAGTTTATGTACTTCGCTGGGTAAATACAAGATCGGCAATTCTTATACAGGAAAATTCGGGCTGGCTTTTAAACTATATGGGCTGGATGCCAGTAACAGCAAGGCATTCGAGCGTTTCGTGGTATTGCACTCACATTCCTGCGTGCCCAACGAAGAAACGGCACCATTCCCTATCTGCGAAAGCTGGGGCTGCCCCACAGTAGCACCTGCATTTTTAACAGCACTAAAAACTTATATCGATGATGCAGACAAACCGATACTGCTGAATATCTATTATTAAAATTTAAGAAATCACTTTATACAATCCGTGAAAATTCGTGTAATCCGTGGCCAAAAAAAATCCCCTCGCAAGAGGGGATTCACTATTTTAATTCCAGATCGTAGGATTATTATCCGGTATCAAACCTACCACATCTTCTTCGCGGTTCTCATTCCATTCCACAATAAAATTATTGCGTCCTTCACCTATCAATAAGGTAATGTATCGGCCCTGGGCCATTTCCAGCATATTCAGGAATAAAAAGAGCGCATGGATGCGGTTCTCTGCACACATCAAATATCTTTTCGAAGGATAAAGTTTTTTCCCTGCGGCAAAGATTGTGCATGTATTCGCGGCTGCCTTCCATGGTATAGTTATACTGCACCACGGTATGCACCGGTTTGTTATTGCGTTCCTGTAATTTCTGCGCCACTCTTTCAAAAGCCTTCATCAGCTTGAACAGGGTCACGGCCTGAATTTCGGTGCCTTCTCCCGCTTCTTCACCGATCTGTGCAATTTCTTTTTGCGCATTACCACGCTTTACGATCATCATACGGGCAGCTTCCATTTCTGCCATCTGCGCAGCGGCCTCCTTGAATTTTTTGTACTCCAGTATCTTGTTCACCAGTTCCTGCCTAGGATCTATTTCATTACCCTGTGCATCCACTTCTTTGCGGGGCAGCAACATTTTAGCTTTAATGCGCATTAATGTGCTGATGAATAAAATGAATTCACTGCTCAGCTCAATATTCAGTTTTTCTCCCTGGTGAATAAACTCCAAAAAGTCGTTGGTTATCTTGGTAATGGGAATATTGTAAATATCCAGTTCATCCCTTTCAATAAAGAAAAGCAACAGATCGAAAGGCCCTTCAAAATCCTGTAGTTTTATCTGGTAAGAAGCGTTGGTCACCATATCAAAATTATATTATAAAATAAGCCCCCTTGGGAAGAGGGCAAATGTATTGATTACTGGCTGAATTCGGGCCATAACTATTCCACAATTCTTCTACAGTTTTAGGGTAAGCCCGATACCTAAAATCTCTTTCAATTGCGTTTTTTGTATGATATCATCGTCGTAGATCATATCCAGGCTGATGGTGGTGCCCAGCCAGGTATTGAACTTCATGGTTAACAGGTTGGTACAATACACATCCACATTCTGCGGGTTGCGTTTGTAATTGCTGAAAAGATCCAGGCGGCCGGCATAAGTGGCCCATTTTGCCAGCGCTTTAGTGTATTTGGCGGTAAGATAGGCGCCGATTTCGTTGTAAGTTTTCTTAAAGGCAGGCACGCCAAATTTATCCAGGGCAAAAAAATCAGGGTCCTGCTTGAATATCCAGCGGCTGGTAATGGGCGAAATGAATACCGAAAGATCGGCATTGGGCCGGTAATCCATACCCAGCGAAACCAGCAGCTTGCCGGGCGCTAAAAAGTTGGATATTTTGGTGTTCACCGTATCCGTATACGCAAAACCTTCCAGCGACTGGCTGTTGAAATTGACCAATGCGGCCGCATACCATTTTTTAGCCACCTGGTAACCGTATTTGCTGGTAATATCGATCAGGTCGTCTGTTTTACGGAACTTATTATAACTGGTGGCATTCTGAAAGCCCAGTGCCAGGTTAAAATAATTGTCCCAGGTATTCTTTCCCTTGCGGTAATTGATGCCATAATTAAAGATACCATTAACACCAAGCGTGTTTTGCTCGCCACCCGCAGCCCAGTTGCTCAGGCTGCCCTGGTTTAAGTTCAATACCAATGTGCCGGATTTTTTCCAGCCGTCTTTTTCGGCGCTCTTTACATCTTTGCCGGCGTCTTTCTGTAATTGCTTAACCGTGGCATCCTGTGCCAGTGCTCCGAATGCAAAACCTGAAAATGTAAGGGAAAGGATGATCTGTTTCATACTGTTAGTTTAATTAAAAATAAAAAGCATTGCAGTCGTTAGACAAACAATGCTTTATTAAGGTTGTATAAAACTACTTATTTTTTCAATGCATCTCTTATTTCCATCAGTAATGCATCGGTGGAAGAAGGACCTGCAGGAGGTGCGGGAGCTTCTTCTTTTTTCTTCATCGCACTGTTCATAGCTTTTATCATTACAAATAACACCAGGGCTATCAATATAAAATCAATAATGGCCTGGATGAGGATCCCAACCGGGAATACAGTATGCCCTACCGTAAAAGTAACTTCAGACATTCCTCCTTTGCCCATTACAAGACTGATTATTGGCATAATGATCGAATCAGTCAAAGCTGTAACGATCTTTCCAAAAGCGCCACCGATAATAACTGCAACTGCAAGGTCAACAATATTGCCCTTCATTGCAAACTCTTTAAATTCTTTCATGAATCCCATAAGTGTAATTTTTGTAGTTTAAAAATAGAATGATAAGCTTGCAAAGGGTAACAGCGGAAAATAAAGCTATATAAAAAAAAGCAGGATTGCAAACAATGTTGGTTAAACTAAACTTAACGGTTGCTTTTGTAAATGCAGTACTACAAGATCCTGTAGTACATCTTACAGTATGCATATCAGCATCTGCTAAATATTGTTCTTAATTCCATTTAAAAACTACAACTTTGCAACCTGAAATTTTAAATTTTTGAAACAAGGATTTTTTAACTGGTTCATTTTTGTAATACTCTCCATCATCTGGGGCAGCAGTTTTATTTTAATGAAAGAAGGATTGGTAAGTTTATCTGCTTACCAGGTGGCATCATTGCGCATCATATTCTCCGGTATTGTTTTATTGCCGGTGGCTATAAGGCATGCACCCTTGATACCACTCAATAAAATATTCACCATTTTTATGAGCGGTGTGCTGGGCAGTTTATTACCGGCTTATTTATTCTGCATTGCCGAAAGCAGTGATGGTATAGAAAGTGCACTGGCAGGCACACTCAACAGCCTTACGCCCATCTTTGTTATCATCACCGGCGCATTATTCTTTAAAAGCAATACCAACACCAATAAGGTAATTGGCATACTCATTTCGTTTACGGGTAGTATTTTATTGCTGCTTAGTAAGGGCCATTTAAAGGAAGGGCAAAACCTGCTCTATGTTTTTTACGTGGTACTCGCCACAATATTTTATGGCTTTAATGTAAATATGGTGCACAAGCATTTAAAAGATATAGGATCATTGCAGATAGCTGCGGTGGCGCTTACACTAAATGCCATACCCGCATTGATCGTGCTGGCGTTCACCGGCTACTTCAACCTGGAACTTACCAGTAAAACAGTTTTATGGTCAACAACCGCTGCTGCTATACTGGGTGTTTTTGGCACCGCAGTAGCTTCCATTATTTTCTATATGCTGGTAAAAAGAGCAGGGGCGGTATTTGCATCAATGGTTACTTATGGTATACCGGTAATTGCCATCATCTGGGGTGTTATTTACGGCGAAAAAGTAGGATGGAAACAGGTACTCTGCCTGGCTATCATTTTGTTCGGGGTATATTTTGCCAACCGTAAAGTAAAACAATAACTTACTGCATCAACGTTCCTGCCTCATTTCTTTTGCAGTTTTAGTGCTGCCATCATGGCTCCAGCCCGGGGGCATAAAAAGGTATTTGAGCCTTGTGCCCAGCGGCAATTTTTTGGAAATATCCCTGCCGATATTCTGCCATTCGTGAAAAATGAGTTTTAAAGGATGGCCATGGTTGGGCACCGGTTTGGTAAGGCCATATTTTACAGGCTCACTCTCCACTTCTTCCTGGAAACTGCCAAACAGTTTATCCCAGATGATGAGGCACATGCCCATATTCTTATCCAGGTAAATGACATTGCTGGCATGATGTACCCGGTGATGACTGGGACTTACAAAAACAGCTTCGAACCAGCGGGGCATTTTATGAATGTATTGCGTATGCACCAGTATGCCATAGGTTTGAGTAAGCGAATACATAAACACAATATCCACGGGCCTGAACCCTGCCAATGCCAGCGGAATAAAATATACAAAACGATATACCGGCTGTAATACCGACGAACGGAAACCGGTGGTAAGATTAAATTCTTCAGACGAATGATGCGTAACATGCACGGCCCAGAAAATGCGACAGTAATGATCTATACGATGCTCCACATAAAAAGCCAGATCTTCCAGTATAAATAAAAGAAACCAGTAGAGAAAAGGATTTTCAATGGCAAAAAAATGATGATCGAAACTCCATTGCAGTACACTGATATAAAATGCCCAGCGCAACAGCAGGTCCAGCCCCGCATTCACTAAAGTGAGGTAAACATTTTGTAAGGTCTCTTTTAAAGTATAGAATTTTTTATGCTGCCAGTTACTGAGTAAGATCTCCAATCCTATCAGCATTGCATACAGGGGAGTAGAAAGCAATAAGAACCATGTTTCCCTTGCATATTGCATAATGAATGTTGAATTTTATAATGTTGAATATCGAATATTTATAGAAAGAAGGTAATTACAATTGATCAAACTGTTTTCTACATTCGACATTGTATATTTTACATTCGCAATTATACTGCCATTATCTCTTTCTCTTTGGCGGCAAGATGTTTTTCAACCAGGGCAATGTATTTATCAGTAGTATCCTGTATCCTTTTTTCGCCATCCTTGCCAACATCTTCACTCAAACCATCCTTCTGCAGTTTTTTAATGGCTTCAATACTATCGCGGCGGATGTTCCTGATAGCCACTTTAGCATGCTCACCTTCGCCGTTACACCTTTTTACCAATTCCTTTCTCCTTTCTTCGGTAAGGGGTGGTAAAAACAGGCGTATCACCGATCCATCATTTTGAGGATTGATGCCGATATTGGCCATAATAATAGCTCTTTCTATCACCTGCAGCATATTCTTTTCCCAGGGCTGTACCGAAATGGTACGGGCATCTAATACAGAAATATTGGCTACCTGGTTAATGGCGGTAGGGTTGCCATAATAATCGGCCATTATACCGTCCAGCATATTGGGATTGGCCTTACCGGCACGTATCTTAACCAGCTCTGCCTCCAGGTGGCTGATCGCTTTTGTCATGGATGATTCTGTATCGCTGAGTATTTTATCTAATTCTGCAGACATATGTATGTATTAAGTGGGTGCAAAGCTATAAAAAAGAAGCGTTATTTGGTATTTGCCGCTCAATTAAAAGCATAAAAAAGCCTTAATATCATTGAATATTAAGGCTTTAAAAGAGGTGAACGGTTTATTAATCAGCTTCCACGCTTTCAGGTGCAAGCGAAAGTATCTTACGGGGTTTAATGATATTGTTGTTATTAACCGGCGGAATATTGGATACGCTTTTGTTTTTGGGGCGGCTGTAATAGATCACACCAATAAAAGTAAAAGCAGAGATCAGCAAAATTCCGATAGCGGTGGTAGCGCCCAGGCCACGGATAAAGTAAGCCAGCACTATAAAACCGATATTGGCAGTAACGCAGGTTAAAGTTACCATCCTGTGATTGAAACCAAGGTCCAGCAAGAAATGGTGAATATGCGTCCTGTCGGGGCTGAATGGAGACCTGCGGTCTAAGATACGCAGTGTGAACACCCTTAAAGTATCAAACAAAGGGATCATTAAGATAGCGAAACCGATGGCAGGAGAAGCTTCCAGTGCAAATTTATTGGCAGCAGGGTTACCTGCAACATTAATGAACTTGATCACCAGTATGGAGTTTACAAGGCCCAGCAACAGCGAACCGGTATCTCCCATAAATATTTTTGCAGGCGAAAAATTATAGATCAGGAAGGCAACGATACTACCGGTAAGAGCAAGTGCCATTACAGCGTAGGTCAATTGTCCTGCATAAAAGAAATAGATACCGAATACCAAAGTGGTCAATACACCCAGGCTGCCTGCCAGTCCATCCACTCCATCTATCAGGTTGAATGAATTGGTGATAACAATGATGGTAAATATGGTCAATACCACGCTGGCAATATGGGGTATTTCGTAAATACCTAAAAAGCCATGCATATTGGTCAACTGTACGCCTCCAAACCTGATCACAATACCTGCTGCAACCAACTGGCCGATGAATTTTTTGCTGGCAGACAGGATAAGAATATCATCCTTAAGCCCCAAAAAGAAGATAACGGTAGTGGCAGCTGCAAAATACTGTAGTTCGGAAGTGATGCCTGAGGGAACGCACATTAAAGTGGCGATAATGAACCCGGCAAAAATGCCTAAACCTCCTAAAGTGGGGATAACAGTTTTGTGAACTTTACGCTCGTCGGGCTCGTCAAATAACTTTTTGTCTTTAGCAACCTGTATTACGATAGGTATGGCAAAAAAAGTTATCAAAAAAGCCAGGGACGCACTAAGTAAGATATGTTCCATTCAAATTATTTAATGGCAATCATTATGGTACAAAAGTATTAAATATGTTTTAAGTAAACCTAATATTTTATAGAAATACTTATAATATTTAAGTAAGACGCTGCTTTAAACCAAAAAGTTGCCTGTTAAATTAATTCCGGATTTTTTAGACAAAAATGATTTCAGCCGGTTTTCTTTAATGAAATAACGAAGAAATTATAAACTTATTATTAACTATTTAAACAGGAATCAATTTTTTAGTTTTTCTATCGACTGATTTAAGTAGGTTTGCATCGAAAATTAGGTATAAAAACTTGCGATTGTTGACAATAAATTAATATTCCAGATGAATACATTACCGGAAATAGCATCACAGATCAGGAGGGATATTGTACGTATGGTACATGCCGTTCAAAGCGGTCACCCCGGCGGCTCTTTAGGCTGCACAGAATTTTTTACTGCGCTTTACTTTAATGTAATGAAGCATAACCCCGACTTTAAGATGGATGGGGTGGGAGAAGATGTTTTCTTCCTGAGCAATGGGCATATTTCGCCTGTATTTTACAGTGCACTGGCCCGCAGCGGTTATTTTCCTGTAAAGGAACTGGCTACTTTCAGAAAGCTGAATTCGAGGCTGCAGGGCCATCCTACTACGCACGAACACCTGCCGGGTGTACGTGTTGCCAGCGGATCGCTGGGGCAGGGTATGAGTGTGGCTATTGGTGCGGCTTTGGCTAAAAAACTCAATAACGATCATCACGTAGTATTCTCCCTGCATGGCGATGGAGAGCTGGACGAAGGACAGAACTGGGAAGCCATTATGTTTGCCGCCCACAAAAATGTGGATAATCTTATTGCCACCATCGACTGGAACGGTCAGCAGATTGATGGCCCTACCAAAAAAATAATGGGACTGGATAACCTGCGGGCCAAATTTGAAGCCTTTAATTGGGAAGTACTGGAAATGAACGGTAATGATATGGATGCCGTGGTGGCCGGTTTAAACCATGCTAAAAGCTTTGTAGGTAAAGGAAGGCCTATTGTGATACTGATGAGTACTATAATGGGTAAAGGCATCGACTTTATGGAAGGCAGCCACGAATGGCACGGTATTGCCCCCAACGATGAGCAGCTGGCAAAAGCGCTGGCGCAGTTGCCGGAAACCCTGGGAGATTATTAAGTCTTAAAAAATAGTAAGAGTTGGTTTACACCAACTCTTTTTAATTTATGACCATGACCAATTATTTTATTGTACCCGGCCTGGGCAATTCCGGCCCGCAGCACTGGCAAACTTTTTTTGAAAGCACCGGTAACAATTTCCGCCGCATCCAGCAGCAGGAATGGGATGCACCTGCCTGTAAGGATTGGATAGCAACTATAGACGATGCTTTATCGGGCTACGATCCGGCAACGGTGGTTTTGATAGGGCATAGCCTGGGCTGCTCCACTATTGCACATTGGGCAGCTACTTATAAAAGAAAGATCAAAGCGGCATTGCTGGTAGCACCGAGCGATGTGGAAAATCCGGCTTATACATTTCCTGCAACAGGTTTTACGCCCATACCATTACAGAAAATAGATTTTAAGACCATTGTAGTAGCAAGTGAAGATGACCAATGGGTTACACTGGAAAGGGCAAAATTCTTTGCTAACAACTGGGGCAGCGAACTGATCAATATCGGCAAAGCAGGGCATATCAATGCGGCATCGGGGCACTGGCAATGGCAACAGGGCCTGGATATTTTAAAAATGCTGGATTAAAATTCTATCTTAATTCAAAAGGTTGCTGTGCAGCTTTGCGTGCCGGGAACCAGGAAGCGCAGAAAGCAATGAGCAGGGCAGTTACGGCCACTAATATAAAATCGGTTGCTATTAATTGCACAGGATAATAATCCACCAAAAAAGAACCGCCACCGATCTTTATCAATTTAAATTTCAGTTGCAATAAACAAAGGATGGTAGCCAATAAAATACCACCTGCAGCACCAATACTTCCCAGCAACAATCCTTCGCTCAAAAATATTTTTAGAACAGCCGTGCGGCTGGCGCCCATACTCTGCAACACATTAATGTCTTTTTGTTTTTCCAGCACCAGCATGGTGAGAGCACTTACCATGGTAAATGCCGATACAATAAGGATGAGTGTAAACACTGCAAAGATGAACCAGCGCTCCAGCTTCATGGTATTGTACAGGCTCATATTCTGCTGGTAAAGTGTTTGCACTTTGTATTTGCTGCCCATTAATACAGACAATTTTTCCTTTGCCTGTTCAATATCAGCCTTGGCAGTAAGCTTTAATTCCAGGGCGCTGTATTCATTACTGTCCAGCCCCATTTGCTGTTTTACAAAATCAATATTGGTGATGGCGTATTTGTTATCAAAATCCTGCTGTATGGTAAAGATGCCGGTGGGTGCTACATTGCCTTCGCTGAGTGATTGCAATGGGTCACTGCTGCCGCTGTTCTTTTTGGGTAATATCACCGTAAGTTTCTCCGTGTCAAAAGCAGGATTGAGGCTGATGCCTGCGGCATATTGTATACCCGAACCAACTATCAGTCCCGGTTCATCCAGCGTACCGGTATTGAATTTACCTTTATTGGTTTTTGCAGCCACACCACACACTTTATCATAATTATCATCCACACCTTTCAGGTAGATCACTGTTTGCGATTCATCGGCGCCGGTGTTTTGCAACAGCGCTTTTTCTTCGGCAATTAAAGAATATTGCTGTACAAAAGGTTGTTGTTTTATTTGTGCAAGTTGCTGAGGTGAAAGCAGGAAAGTTTTTCCGGTGGCAGGTACAATTTTAATATCGGTATAAAAAGAAGCGTATAAGGATTTTACCAGTCCTTCAAACCCGTTGAATACACTCAGCACCAGCACCTGGCAGCAGGTGGCCAGCGCAATAGCGCCCACGGTAACCCATGCAATGATGTTGATGGCATTAGCGCTTTTTTTTGCTTTAAAATATCTCCAGGCAAAGGCTAAATACATGAATATATCAAAGTTGGTGGTTCAGGTTGGCCGGTTAGTCTTCTGCACTTTTTTCCTTGTCTTCCGAAGGATGCGGGGTTTCTTTGATCTCTTTAAAAAGCTTTTCTATCTTATCAACATACTCCAGCGTATCATCAATATAAAAACTCAGTTTGGGCATGCTCCGCAGCTGGTGCCTTACCCTTGCAGTCAATTCTTTTTTTATTTCGTGCGCATGCTCTTCAATTTTTTTGAGCGCAAGATCATTATCCTTTACTTTAAAAAAACTAAGGTAAATGCGGGCATCAAAAAGATCGGGTGTGATCTTTACACCGGCTATTGAAACCATGCCCCCATCGATCATATTCAAACCCAGGCGCTGAAAAATATCGCTCAGCTCCTTGTTCAACAGGCCGGCAACCTGCTTCTGCCTTTTACCTTCTAACATATTGTTTACGCTTTAATCGCTGTAAAATTAGTTACTTTGCCGTTTATATTTCTATTTATTACAAATGAGGCAATATTCCAGGGTCTTTAATTATCTGAAACAGTACAAAGCCGGCATAGCATGGTATTTTGTGAGCATTCTTCTTTCCATAGTTTTTGCAATTTTATCAATAGGTATGTTATTGCCTTTTATGCAACTGATATTTAATGTAGAACAGGCAGGCATTCCAAAAACCACCTCTAATAATCCCATTACAAGATTCATGACCGACCAGTTGAATGGGCTTATCAATGGGGGCGATAAATTTCATGCATTGGGTGTGGTATGTATCCTCATTGTGATATCTATTTTTCTCAAGAATTTCTTTCTTTATCTATCCTACAGGGCAATGGGACCTATCAAGAATGGTATTGTAACCCGTTTTCGTGTAGATATTTTTAATAAGATACTGGAACTGCCGATCGGGTATTTTACCGAACGCCGCAAAGGCGATATGATGAGCCGCATTACCACTGACGTAGGCGAAGTGGAAGCATCTGTGGTAGGCACACTGGAAGGTTGGGTAAGAGATCCGCTGACGATCATCATCAACCTGTTCTTTTTATTTTATATCAGCCCTTTACTCACAGGTGTTATATTGTTGTGTATTCCTGTTATGGGTTTTGTAATAGGCCGTATCAGCAGGTCGCTAAGAAAACAATCAGGTATCATTGCGGTAAAAGCCGGTGAAACCATTTCCACCATTGAAGAAACGCTGGGTGGTTTAAGAGTGATAAAAGCATTCAATGTAGAAAGAATACTGCGCAACAAATTTTCCAACATCAGTTACGATTGGGAAAAAGCAAGAAACAATGTGGGCTTTCGCAGGGATCTTGCATCACCTGCAAGCGAAATGATGGGCGTGGCCATCTTTGCAGGAATACTATGGTTTGGCGGAAGACTGGTATTGAGTAAAAGTGCGAGTCTTGGCCTGGATGGCGCTTTGTTTTTAACCTATATGGGATTGTTCTATAACATTATCGATCCTGCAAAATCCATCTCCACTGCGTTCAGTAATATGCGCAAAGGAGCAGCTGCTATCGACAGGATAGAAGAGATCATGAATGCACCTGTTACAGTAGAAGATAATCCTAACGGGAAAAAAATTGAAACATTTACAGATTGCATTGAATTTAAGAATGTAGGATTCATGTATGAGGATGCTGTGATATTAAAGAATATCAATTTAAAGATCCCGAAAGGAAAAACAGTAGCGTTGGTAGGCAGCAGCGGGGCTGGTAAATCCACGCTGGCCGACCTGGTACCCCGCTTTCATGATGCTGGCAGCGGAGAGATATTAATTGATGGTATCAATATCAAAGATTATTCGCTGGAATCGGTAAGAAGTTTGATCAGCATTGTTACACAAGAACCTATTTTGTTTAATGATACCATTGCCAATAATATTGCTTTGGGCATGAACAACGCCAACGCTGCGGAAATTGAGCAGGCAGCTAAAGTAGCCAATGCACATAATTTTATCATTACAAAAGAAGAAGGATACAATACCAATATCGGCGACAGGGGTACTAAATTGAGTGGTGGAGAAAGACAACGCATGACCATTGCAAGAGCAGTTTTAAAAAACCCGCCCATCCTCATTTTAGATGAAGCCACTTCTTCGCTGGATACAGAAAGCGAACGCCTGGTGCAGGATGCCATTAATAATTTAATGACCAACCGTACTTCTATTGTAATTGCACACCGCTTATCTACCATCCGCCATGCAGATGAGATCATTGTGTTGCAAAAAGGGGAAATAGTGGAAAGAGGAACACACGACAGCCTGTTGTTACAAAATGGTTTTTATAAAAGGCTGGTGGATATGCAGGAAGTGAAATAACAGGCCCGGTATCAGTTATAACCATTTTTCATAGCATATACGGCTAATCCCACTCTTGTTTTCAATCCCAGTTTTTCGAATAGGCTATCCCGGTAGCTTTCTACTGTACGGGGACTGCAGAACATTTTTTCGGCTATCTCTTTATAATTCATTTCGGTAACGGAATACTGCAAAAACTCTTTTTCCCTAGCTGTAATGTCGATCCTGCTGCTATGTACAGCACTCTCGGAGCTAAGGCTCATGAATACTTTGCTGGTTACCCACTCAGGATAGTAAGATCCATTTTTTACCAATGAATCCAATGCTTTCTCCAGCTCTGCGGGGTGTACATTCTTCAATAAATATCCTTTGGCGCCATAGCGGATCATTTTTATAAGACTTTGTTCGTCATCCTGCATGCTCAGTGCAATGGTAAGTACTTCGGGGTGCGCTTCCTTAAGCCACTGCGCTGTGGCAAAACCATCCATTACCGGCATACTGATATCCAATAGCACTATATCAGGAATGTTCTTCTTTACCTTTAATTTATCCTGCAGCACTTTACCATTCTCGCATTCATACAATACATTGAATTGTTTAAAATTTTCAATGATACCTGCAAGCGCTTTTGCAATGAGAATATGATCATCAACTATTACAATGGAGTGTTGCATGCTATAAAGGTATGATTATGTTTAACGCTGTGCCTTTACCAATTTCACTTTCCAGCCGGCAGCTGCCGCCTATCAATGCGGTCCTCTTTTTTATATTTGCCAGCCCGATCCCCTTGCCTTCAGTACTGGTTGTTTCAAATCCTTTACCATCATCATTAAGGTCAAGTTCTAAAGTAGTATCACCTGTTTTTAATACAACATAGATGTTCCTGCAATCGGCATGTTTGATACTGTTCTGCAAAAATTCCTGCACTATCCTTACCAGTATACTTTTTGTCTGGTAAGGTAAAGCAATATTATCCCGGCTGCAGGTAAAATGGGCATTACATTTTTTCAGGTTATTGATCTTATCGCATTCCTGCTGCAGCAATTCCGTGATGCTGTTATTATCAATACTGTCGTCAGTGAGTGATTTTGATAACTGTCTCAGTTCAGCCAGCGATTCGTTGATGATATGGCTGATGCTTTCGATCTTATCATTGATCTGCGGCGCTTTGTTTTCATAAGCAAGCTGTTGCGTATACAGGCTGGCAAGGGTAAGTTTCTGGCCCACATTGTCGTGTATCTCCCGGCCGATATGCTGCATCGTTTGCGTTTGCATTTCCAGCTGGGTGGATAAAAGTTCCTGTTGATGTTCTCTTTTCATTTCCTGTTGTTCTTTGATATTCAGCAATCTTCTTTTACGATATTGGAATATGTAAATAATGATACCGGTTATAAGTGCCAGCACTACAACCAGTGTCAGGGTGATGAAGATCTGTATTTTATATTTGTCCATAATAATCCGGCTGCAAACAAAAGATACATCAGTATGTTGAGGCATATCTGTATCTGCCAATATACATAAAAACTGCTTTTGTCTGATTGGTATAAGTAGTTATAAAATGCAAACAAGGGAAATGATCCCAGGTAATAGATCAGTAATGCAATGGCTGCCCAGAATGAAAAATGCCGGTAATACTGCAGCAGTTGATCCGTCTTGATGAACTGCAATAAGAACATAAGGATCACCACCAGTAATAAAAAAGTATTGACGATATACGAGAGAGAAGAAAAGAAAAAACGTTCATCTTTTAAGAACGTCAGCTCAATTACCTGTGCCAGTATACCGGTGATTGAAAAAACAAAACATAGCTGCCACCTTTTTTTGGAAGGCATGAAACTGTATAAGAACCAGATATTGAATAAAAATTCTACCGGTATCACCAGGTAATTGTACAGTATCACATTTTCCGTTTTTAGCTGCGACTTTGCAAAGTAATGGCCCAACTGTTCGCAGGCAACAATAAAGGCGAGGTACACAACAAAGTACCTCACCCTTTTATCTGTAATGAATATCCACGCAATAAGCCCCGCCACCAGCGCAACCATCTCGCTGTAGTTCAGTAGTTCCTGTAAAAAGATAAGCCGCTGTTTCATCGGTACATTTTAAAAAGCATTGCCACTGTTAAGATCAGGGGGTATCAGGTTGCCATGATTTTGTCCATCAGGATCGCCGGTGAACTCAAAGAATATAGTAGTAGGTTTGGCTGTGGCGGAAGTATCGAAAGGGCCACGGCAAATACGGCTCATGGGATCAAAGTCGTGATGCATACTGTCTCTTGGGTCCCAATAGGTTGGTATCATGAACACGGTATGATGCCCTGCATACCTTGCTTCCGGTGCTAATCCCGGCGTTTTCCAGATCGGGTCTTTTGCTTCGGGGTAGCGGGCATAATATATACGGATGCCCAGGCTGTCCCTACAATTCTTTTTACATTGATTGGATTCTATGATCCAGATGAATTTCTTGATGGTTTCCAGCGAGAACCAGATCGACCTGGCATCTTCACTACCGGTATTGTTACCATCTCGCCAGATAAAATTCTTGGCAATATCTTTCTGGTAATTATCTGCAATCTGCCTTGCAAATACCGCATTGATCTTACCACTCCACGAACCGGCCTCATAATCTCCGCATAGTTTATTCTTACATTGTTTCTCCCATAAGGCCTCATCCGCTTTTTTGATATCGTCGTGATTGCAGGACAGGAAGAAAATAACTGCCAATAAAAGCAGGTTGCATAAGATCAGTATCTTTTTCATGTTTGATTTTTTTAAGTGAAAGAATATTGCTTTCAAATGTATAGCAAAACACTTCCTGCTGCAATAGCCTGAAAAGGGCATTTTTCTTTCCTGCCCAGTAACTACCTGATAAAGGAGCCGTTATAAAAAAATTGAACACTTATTTTCCGTGTAAAGAACAGCGTATATCCGTTATTTAACGGGTTTTGATTTCCGTTGCAAATGCTGCAGTTATGTTTGATGGCACATTGATTTCACGTTGCCCGTTTTTCATCTTTGTGTTGTGCTTTTCAAATCAATCATGCATGACAATTTGATAAGATAAGCCTGCTGCTGCAGGCGGTTCCAGGCCAAAAATACACTCAACTTAAAACTCCTGTTGAAAGATTGTAATGCTCCGGTAACCTGGGTCACTGTTGCAGTATAACATCCCATTTTTTCAAAATCAAAACGGTAAATTATGCCAAACTCAATCGATTTTAAACTGTTAAGCGATGCTGAACTTACCAAAGAATTCGGTAAGGTAAAACTCTTTAAAGCAGATCAGCCAAAAACTGCTGTTACAACAGCAGCACTCAAATCAAAACTTAAAGACTTCCAGGGCAAGCAGGCGGCACCCACAGATACAGTAAAGCTGGAAAACATTACTGCTGTAAGCCTGAATGCTGCCGCGGTGGCAAAGATCCGTGCCATCAATGAAAGTACCACACCAACGGCAGAAGCGCTGGCCGGCCAAAAAATGGATCCCTCAAAAGTGATCGGCACTTTGTTCTCCTCTGTAAGCACGCTTGAATTCACCAAAATGGAATCCGAATTCAAAACACGTATGGCAGCTGCCACCACCGCTGCTGCAAAAGCAAAAGTGCAGGGCGAGTGGGATAATGTTGTAAAAGCGGGCAGCCAGGTATTTGCTTCAGCAGGATTAAAGAATGTAAAAGAATCCGACCTGCGTAAATTTTCGCAGGAGCTGGTGGCAAGTAAACCCAACTTTAATGCCATTGTAAAGATCGCCAACTCCGGTGTGGCGGTAGCAGGTGTACCTGCCGCAACGCTTACCGGGCAAACTGTTTTAAAAGGCGGCTTTGTTCCTCAAACAGGTGTATTGATCGACAACTCCGTTGTGGCTACATCTATTGCCAACCTGTGTTCTGTACCTTTTAAAGAAGGAACCTTTACCAAGCATTTCAGTAAATCCTTCAGCCTTACCGTACGTATCCCTTACTGGTGCCCCAGCTGGACCAATCCATTCAGGGTATGCCACAAGAATGTGGTACTGGCGGGCGCCAGTTTTAGTGTAGACGTAAGCGTTGGGTACAGGGTTACCTGCTGCGGTGCCACTGCATGGGGCAGGGCAAGTGCACAGGCCTGCGCCACCCTGGTGGGGATTACTTTCTGTGCTGGCTGTACCGCTACTATCACCGGTGTGGCTGGTGTGGGCAGAACCACATCGGGCAGCAACTGTACCTATGGTATCGGTATCAATGCACAGCTGAAATGCACTTTTGGCGGTATCACCGTACTCAACCTGCAGGCGCCATTTGGCTTCAACGTAACTGGTCCATGCCCACCTGCCGGTTTCTGTTCTTAATGACTGGTTAGTAAATGTTCACACAAAGCAGGGTGAACGTGTTAACCCATTTTCATCCTGTTTATTTAATCTAAGGTCATGCTTTTAAAAATAGATCCCGGTAATGCACTCTGGTTGTTGATTTCCATACTGGTGGTATGGCGGCTCACTACATTGATCTGCTATGAAGCCGGGCCTTTTAATTGCATTACCAAACTGCGTTGGTTATTTTATAAACTTAAAATGGGAAGTTTGATAGAATGTTTTCATTGTGCTGCAGTATGGCTTTCCATGCTTACAATCATTACGGTGTACCATATGGAGTGGAAAAGCATTTTTTTGATTTTCGCTGTTGCAGGCGGCGCTTCCATTATAGAAAAGATCACACTTTATTTTTCAACAATCAAACAAGATACAGATCATGAGCAATAAAACTATGTGTTGCGGCGCCGTAGTAAGGCGCCGGATAGCAGCAGAAAAGATCCCTGCATTACCTAATCCAAAAGTAGCGGGAGGAGTGGCAGTAATATATGTGGGATCGGGCAATACCAGTTTTAAAGGAACTGTTTCCAGGGAAACATATTATGCATCCGATCATAGCAGGCATTTTAAAGTGCATGCAGACGATGCGCCCGGTATTTTAAAACAGCCCTATATCATCCTTAAGCCATAAGGACGATCAGGCCTTCGGCTTTTTCTTTCTCAATAAGCCCACTACCAACACCACCAGCATGGCGCCGCCAAATGCCAGGCGAAAATACATTTGCTGTGTTTGTTTACGTTCCTGTTCCTTACGGGCAGCCATAAACGAACTCATGTTGCGGGCCATCTGTTCGTTGGTACGGGCCATTTCGATAGAATCGGCGGCGTGCATACTCCTGGCAATGGATTCGTTGAGTGCTGCAGTAGAGCTGTCGAGCTTTGCCATGTTCTCCTTTAATTCTTTTTCGTTTACCTGTGCAGTAAGCGATAGTGAGAACAGCAGGCAGATCAGTAAAAGGTACTTCATCTTTTTTATGTAAAAGAACAGCTGAAATGCAGGCAGGGCAATACCGTTAAGCGGGTATTTTGTTTAAGCGCCTTCAATAAGGCCCACAGCATTACCCCAGGGGTCTGTAACAGTGGCCACTTTAATACCACCACCGGTATCGGTTACCTGTTCGTATAATGCAGCGCCTTTTGCAAGCAATGCTGCAACAACTGCTTTAATATCATTCACCGCCCAGTAAGCAACAGTTTGATTGCCTTTTGTCTGCTCTCCTTCCACGGGATGCAGGCCCAGTTCGTGGCCATTGATATCAAAACCAATATAAAAAGGTTCATCAAAATAGGGTTGTATACCGGTAACGGCTACATACCATTCTTTTGCCTGCTGCATATCGGGCACATAATAAATTACTGTGCGGAGCTTATTGAACATGAGGAAAGATTTTCAGTTGAATGAATGAAAGTATGCCAAGGTAAAATTAAAAAAGGAGAACAATGATCTGTTCTCCTTTACTTATTCATGAATATTTTACCTGGTTATTTTGCGGAACCCATTTTAGCTTCAATGCTAAGGGTGGCATGCGGTACGGCACGTAAACGGGCCTTATCGATCAGTTTACCGGTTACACGGCAAATACCATAGGTTTTGTTCTCAATACGCATCAATGCTTTTTCCAGGTGATCGATGAAAGTGATCTGGCGGCTGGCCATCTGGCTCAGTTGCTCCCTTTCCATGCTCATACTGCCATCTTCCATGGTCATGTAACGGGCATCATCATTATCACCACCCATTTCATCCTTGCGGGTGATCAGTCCCTGTAAATAAGCCAGTTCTTTTTTAGCCGATTCCAGCTTGCGCTGTATCAGTTCCCTGAACTCTGCCAGGTCAGCATCGCTGTACCTTACGATCGGAGCTCCCGGGTCGTTCTTAGGCTGGTCCAGTACCGATTTGGTAAAATCAGGCTGGTATTTACGGGTGGTTTTAGTAGTTATTTTTGGTATTACTACTGGTTTGGGTGGCGCTACTTTAATATCTTTTGCTTTTATTGCTGCTTCAGATTTTACAGGAGTAGCGGATTTTGCTGCGGCCGGTTTCACTTCCGGTTTCGGTGCTTCAACTTTTTTTGCCATAGGTTTTTGTGCCGGTGTTTTAACAGGAACCGGTTTTTTTGATACTGGTTTAACTATTGGTTTGGCGGCCTTTTTTACAGGAACCGCTTTTTTGGCTACTGGTTTAGGAGCCGGCTTTTTAGCCTTTGCTGCTGCCGGCTTGGCCTTTGCAACAGGTTTTACCGCTTTTTTTGGAGCAGGTTTAACGGGCTTTTTTGCAGGTGCAGCCTTTTTAGTGGCCGCTTTAACAGGTTTAGCAGGCTTTTTTGCTGCAGGTTTTGCAGCTTTCTTTTTAGTTGCCATGTTATGATCCTTTTTTTATAACGTTCACATTTACAATGGATTCGTTAATTTCAATAGCGTTACCATCGTTAATTTGAGGCAAAAACTCGAGGGAATCTGCCAAAATTTCGGCGCAAATATAAGATTTATATTCACTAAAAGATGCCTGCAGGTCTGCATTTGCAGATACTTTTACAATTATTCTGTCAGTAAGATTAAAGCCACTTTCCTTACGGATATTCTGCAATCTGTTCACAAATTCACGGGCATCGCCCTCTTTTTTCAGGCTGTCGCTGATCACGATATCCAGGGCCACAGTAAGCGGACCTTTTGCCGCCACTTCAAAACCCGGTATCTCGTCGGTGGAAATTTCCATGTCTTCGGCCGTGATATACACCGGCGCCCCGCCCTTTGCCACTTCATCCGCATTCAGCAGGTACTCGCCCTCCTGTACCTTTTCGATCATCGCATTATCAAATTTTGCTATCTCTTCGGCCGCCCATTTCATTTTTGGCCCCAGTTTTTTACCCAGGGTCTTAAAATTGGCCTTTGCTTTTTTGCGGATGAAATTATTATCATCGGCCAGCATTTCTATCTCCTTGATATTCGTTTCTGCCTTAATGATATCTTCCACCAGTTTTATCCTTTCCACCATTTCTTTATCGATAGCGGGGATAGAAACTTTCTGCAGTGGCTGGCGTACTTTGATATTTACTTTTTTGCGCAGCGATAATATCAGTGAAGAGGCATCCTGTGCCAGCTGCATTCTTTTTTCCAGTTCTGCATTCATCACCGCTGCATCTGCCTGCGGGAATGATATATGATGCACCGATTCGTTTGCAAAGCGGTTGCTTACTTCATTTAAATTAACAAACAACCAGTCGGCAAAGAAAGGCGCAACAGGAGCGATCAGTGCAGCAATGGTTTCCAGGCATTCGTACAAAGTTTGATAAGCGCATATCTTATCCTGCTCATATTCACCCTTCCAGAAACGGCGGCGGCATAAGCGCACGTACCAGTTACTTAAATGAGCGTCCACAAATTCTTCTATCGCACGGCCCGCCTGTGTGGGCTCGTAATCGTCCATGTACTGCTGTACCGTTTTTATTAAAGTGTTTAAAGAAGATAATATCCATTGATCGATCTCCGGCCTTTCTTTAACGGGGATATACGCTTCTTTAAAAGCAAAACCATCCACATTGGCATACAGCGCAAAGAACTGGTAGGTATTATATAATGTACCAAAGAATTTGCGTTGCACTTCCTGTATACCACCAATATCAAATTTCAAGCTGTCCCATGGGGACGCATTGGTGATAAGGTACCAGCGGGTGGCATCGGCGCCGTATTTATTAATGGTCTCAAAAGGATCCACCACGTTGCCGAGGCGTTTGCTCATCTTGTTACCATTTTTATCCAGTACCAAACCATTACTCACTACAGTTTTGTAAGCAACAGAATCAAATAATAAAACACCCAGCGCATGCAAAGTATAGAACCATCCTCTCGTTTGATCAACACCTTCGGCAATAAAATCTGCAGGGAATGATTTTTTGAACTGTTCTTTATTTTCAAAAGGGAAATGCCATTGCGCATAAGGCATGGCGCCACTGTCGAACCATACATCTATCAGGTCGGGCACCCGCTTCATGGGTTTGCCGGCGGCAGATACCAATGTAATATCATCCACATAAGGTTTATGCAGATCGAGTATGCCATCGTGTAAGTAATGCTTATTGGTCTCACCGCCCAGTACTTCGGCAGCTTTTCTTATTTCGCTGTTCAGTTCTTCAATGCTGCCGATACATTTTTCTTCCTCGCCATCTTCCGTTTTCCAGATGGGCAGGGGAGTACCCCAAAAGCGGGAGCGGCTCAGGTTCCAGTCCACCATATTTTCCAGCCAGTTGCCAAAGCGGCCGGTGCCGGTGGCAGCAGGTTTCCAGTTGATGGTCTTGTTCAGTTCCACCATGCGGTCTTTAACAGCGGTGGTCTTGATGAACCATGCATCCAGCGGGTAATAGATTACCGGCTTATCGGTACGCCAGCAATGCGGGTAAGTATGTTCGTATTTTTCTACTTTAAAAGCACGGTTCTCTAATTTTAATTTAACGGAGATGTCAACATTCACATCCACATAACCTGCTTCATCTTTATAATCTTTTACATAGCGGCCGCTGAATTCGCCCACGCCCTCTACAAATTTTCCCTGCTTATCAACTAAGGTTAAGATACCGAGGTTGTTCTTCTTTCCCACTTTATAGTCATCCGCACCAAATGCAGGTGCAGTGTGCACGATACCAGTACCATCTTCGGTGGTAACAAAATCGCCCAATATAACGCGGAATGGTTGTGCGCCTGGCGTTATTTCGTGTATCTTATCTAAAGTATTTGCTTCGGAAGGGAGCAGCTGTTCATACTCTACACCATCCAGTTCGCTTCCTTTAAATTCCGAAAGAATTTTCCAGGGTATTAATTTTACTTCGGCAGAATAATTCTCCAGGTCACCATTCTCGCCCTCTGCTTTAAAGTATTTATGTAATAATGCTTTCGCAAGAATTACATTAACAGGAAGATGAGTGTAAGGATTGAAAGTTTTTACCAGCACATAATCAATATTCGGCCCTACCGTTAATCCAAGGTTAGAAGGCAGTGTCCATGGTGTGGTGGTCCATGCCATCAGGTATACATCGCCATCAACATTCTTTATTTTGAATTTTGCATTCTGTATAGCTTTGAACATCACCGTAGCACTCGTATCCTTCACATCTTTATAGGTGCCCGGCTGGTTCAACTCGTGCGATGATAAACCGGTGCCCGCAGCAGGAGAATAAGGTTGTATGCTCACACTCTCGTACAGGTAACCTTTTTTATATAACTCACTTAAGCACCACCACAGTGTTTCGATATAATTATTTTCAAACGTGATATAAGGATTGTTCAGGTCCACCCAATAACCCATCTGCTGGGTAATGCTGTCCCATTTATCTTTAAAGCGCATCACCACTTCGCGGCACTTTTTATTATAATCCTCCACGCTTATTTTCTTGCCGATATCTTCTTTGGTGATACCCAGTTCTTTTTCAACGCCCAGTTCTATCGGCAGGCCATGGGTATCCCATCCGCCCTTGCGCTGTACCTGGAAGCCCTGCATGGTTTTATAACGGCATACCAGGTCTTTTAAAGTACGGCTGATAACGTGGTGAATACCGGGCATACCATTGGCGCTCGGGGGGCCTTCGTAAAAAACAAACGGGGTCTTTCCTTCCCGCAATTCCACGCTTTTCTCAAAAGCATGGGCCTGGTTCCATTTTGCCAGGATCTCCTCGCCTATAGAGGGTAAATTCAACTGGTTGTATTCTTTGTATTTGCCTGCCATAAAAAAATCCGGTCTTGGTCAGACGGGGGCGCCCGACCCTGTTAAAAAATAAGGCTGCAAAGGTAGTTAAAATAGGCGGTGCGCCGCGTTACTAATTAAGAACTAAAGGCTACAGCGTTTTTTGCGATGACCCGTGCACACGGCTTTTACGCCGTAGTTTTTAAGCAAAATGGATAGTAAAAATACGGTCGTACTTATTTGCTAAACAAGGGGTTGTAGTAAAAATTCGAGAAAAGTACACAAGTCCGGTGAGTTATCCACATTTTGGGCTATTGGCATAATATTGGTAATTATTCAAGCGAAGGATTTGTGAAAGAGGGCTGATCAAAGGCCGGCATCACAAACCTTTAAAAAACAGAATAGTAGTTTCCAATTCCATTGAAAGTAACTTTTTTCCAATACCGTTGAATAAAAAATATTTAACACGAATGCGTTTTAATTTTTTGCTGGTTTAGGGTTTTATTAGGGTAAAGACGGGGGTAGTCTTGCTCCCGTCACATTTTTTTATTCTAATAAAACTTACACATGGTTCCGTTTTTAGCAATCCATATCCAGGAAAAGACAAAAAATTGCGATTCAATATCCAGATCAACCAATCAATATCGGTGAAACCACGTTAAAATCATTCCAAAGAAGAACACGCCTTAGTTCAAGTTTAAAATTAGTACGTGAAAAGAGCATCCTATATGGATGCTCTTTCATTTATGGAATATGTTGCAGCAGTTATTTTACAGCTGCTGTTTTTTCTTCTGAGAGATATTTATCAAACGTTGCTTTTATTTTTTCATCTACCTGTACATCGGTGATCTTTTTATCAGCAAAGTCTTTTGCAATGGCAAATAGTAGATCGTGCATAGGTTTGCCACCGGCATCTTCTTTTAATTTTATTACCGCGTGTGTTTTGATATAGTCTTCCCATGCGGTACGCACTTTGGTCCAGTACACTTTATTTTTTTCCCAATAGTCTTTGGCTGCCTGGCAGGCCGATTCATTGATCTTTTTATAGGTGTTCAAGCCTTTTTCTTCGGTAAGCAGTTTATCGGTACCATCTGTTGCACGGATGATCTTTTGATTGTTCTGGTCGTGTATCCAGCCATCGGTATCGATGATGATGCGGTTCTGTCTTTTTAAAATATTATAATCGCTTCTTACAGAATACTCACGACGTGGTAGTGGAGCAAAAGCAGTGTTTTGCCAGGTGGGTTTGCCTTCAATATTCACCCAGTCGCCAAAGCCCTGGTAACGTGGCGCATCACTTACTTCCCATACAGTTTGTGTCCATTTGCCTTTTACCTGTTCTGGTTTTAATTGTTCCTTTACCCATGTTTTATCGCCTTTAAAATTATAGAGCACCGGGTTTTCGTAGGTCCATTCTTCCCGCCAGTGTTTTACAATAATAGAATCGGTAACCACCAGTAAATGTTGTAACACCAAACGTTTGTCGGTATTTACAACAGGAAAAATATATTCGGTACCGCCACTGATAGTTTCCCTGTCGTGGTATTTATAATTAGGGTCGGGCGAAAATGTTTCGGCATATTTAAATTCCACATCAAAGCAGCCGCAAAGGGATTCTACATTTTTTTTACCGGCCTGTTGCTGACCAAAAGAGGCAAGACTGATGCACAGGCTTATTACGAAGAAGGTTTTTTTCATCTGTTATAGTTTTTGTATCGCAAAACAATGACAGAATGATGACAATAGATTACGGTATCGGTAATTGGGTTTACGCAAAAAGAAAAAGCTGCCCTCCAACAGGTTGGAGGACAGCTTTATATCAGAGTGAAAAGAGACTTAGTTGATGAGGGTGTATTTGAAATCAGGTTTACCCCTTGTACCACCGTCAGAGCCTACGCCCATAGCAAGGCAACGTAATTTGTAATAATTGCCGGCAGCGTCCTTAATGATATAGAACCTATTGAGGATAGCGCCTGTTGCAGGTTGTGTGCTCCTCCAGGTGCTGCCGATGGTCCAGCGGCCGCTTACCATTGTTGTGTTGGCTACACTATCTTTATTGAATGCAGTAAAAGCATTACCGGCTACTGTAGCATCAGCATAAGTTTTAGTACCAACAGTTACACCGGCTAAATAGTTTACTGCTATCAGGTCGGAGAAGTTGTAAGGAACCATGCCGCCACCGAAATCGGTTTGATAAACAGAGTATCCCCAGGTAATATCCCATTTATCTTTTTCAGGGAAGCCACTTGATAAAACACCATTTTCAATTGATACTAATTTAAAATGATAGATATCATCTTTAGAGATCTGTAAAGTTTTAAAAGTTGTTTCCTGTATACCGGCGTATTGCAAAGTGTAGCCACCGCTGGTATTACGTAATACCCTCAGTTTAACCCATGCACGGGCAGGGATAGCGCCACCTATACCTCGGTTTAAGATGATCACTTTGTTATCTGCATCGGTTGCTGAAACAGCAGGAATAACAGTTTTGGTAAGATCACCTGCGATATCATCAAAATAAGCCAGGTCGCCGGGAGCCGGAGCAGTTTGGCTGGTTGCCAATGTTAAGCCAATAGTATCTGCAGCTACCACAGCAGTCAGATCATTTTTTGTCAACACTTTTGCACCCGCACTTGCAGTATTGTTTAAGATCACCCTGAAATCGCTGCCACAGTAAAAGCCAAGATCCCAGCTGGCACGGGCCAATGCAGTTTGTTTATCGGTGCTCAGATCAAGAAAAACTGAGTTCACTGCTGATGCTCCTCCGGTACCACCGTCAAGCTGCACCTGTGCACCGCTGGATGGCGGTACTACTATAATGGGGTCTTTATCTTTTTTGCAAGCCGTAAAAGTTCCGGCTATCACAGCCGCTGCCATCAATTTCTGTAAATGCTTCATAAAATTATTCGTTTGTTTTAGTTATTATGGTGATTGTTTATTTTCTATTCCATTGAAAAGTGAGTCCTAAAAAGTAAGAGCGGCCGTAGTTCAATGCCAACGGGCCGTTGGAGCTATGTACACCTGTGCTTACTGCAGTATTGTTTACGTTAGTAACATCAAAAAGATTCTTTATTCCACCAGTTGCAGTAATGAATTTATTAACGGTAGTAGTGATGGTAAAATCTGCCAGGTTATAAGCATCAGTTTTTGCTACATATATAATATCCTGGTTGCTGCTGTTGGTGCCGAAAGCAAAAGCAGGTTTTTTGCCTGAATATTTATAGAATAAGCCCAACCTGGTCTTAAGCTTTGTGATGTTGTAAATGATATTGCTGTTGACCTCCGGCGTCCATAAAAAATCGCGGCTGTCATCTTTGATATAACTCTTGTCATCATACAACCCATTGTAAAAACCTATGTATGAGAACCCAACGGTAGCTTCAAGATTTTTCCAGTTGATGGTATTTTCCAATGTAGCACCTGCAGATTTAGAGCGAAGTACATTAAAGTAAGTGTATACAGTTGCACCATTTACAGTGCTGCTTGCAAGATCTATCTGGTTATTGAAAATATTATAGAAACCACCCAGCACAGCACCAAAACGAACCTCATTTTTTTGTGCAGGCGCCCAGTTGAAAGAAGCATTAAAGCTGTTGGAGTGCTCTGCTTTTAAATTGGGGTTGCCATCAATATCATGGTTGGCATCATGAAAAGAAAAATATAACTCACGCAACGCAGGAGCACGGAAGCCATAAGCATAAGCGGCGCGAAAATCCAGCGTATTGCTTAATTTGAATTTAGTATTGATTGAAGGAATGGCTGGCGGCGCATCATAAACAGAATTTTTGATGAAACGCACTCCCGGACGGATATTGATCTTGTCGGTTGGTGCAATTTCTGCTGCTATAAACAAAGCATAATCTGTTATGGAAGGTGAACCTGCAACCCTGTCGCCACTTACTTTTTCGTAGTTGATATCAATGCCGGGTTGTATTGAAAATTTATCAGAGAACTGGTAGCTTAATGTATTGCGGAATACAAAACTTTTCAATTTGGAAATATCCTGTTCTCCGGCACCCGTAGTAAGCACTTCTGTGCCCGCCTGAAAATCGTGGCGCAATGTTTTTGTACGGCGTTCATAATCGGTATAAGAAAGAACGGAGCTTAACTGTGCTTTATCACTGATATGCCACTGGTTTTGCAACTGGTGCATGTAGCGGTTAGTGATGTAATATTTATCAATAGCCCTGTAATTAGCGAAATTAATAGCCTGCCTGTCTGATATGTCTTCATGTAATCCATCCAATCTGTAATATAAATTGATCTTTCCATTATTGTAACCCACTCTGCCATTACCAAACCATTGTTCTTTAGGTCTCCATAATTTACCTCTTCCATAATCATCACCACCAAAACCATCAAAATCATTGTGTGTACCGGCTGCAGAAAAATTCCATTTTTTTACAGAAGAAGTGATACCGATGTTCTGAATATGGGCGCCTTTATAACTGAATGGATAATATTCGCTACCCGCAGTTTCTTCCTGTGCTTTTGCAGTTACAGAAAGCGAGTGCCCGTTACCTTTTTTGGTAATGATATTGATCACACCGGCCAAAGCATCGGAACCATAGGATACGGACATAGGACCTTCAACTATTTCTATACGTTCAATGCTGTTAACATCTACCTGGTTAAGACTTTCTCTTGTATCTCCTCTATCTGGCATAGGCACACCATCCAGTAGTATCTTCACATTTCTGCCACTCATTGCCAAAAGCTGAACGCTGCTTGTACCTAATGTATTATCATTATTAAACCTGAAGCCAAGTTGATTATTCAATACCTGTTGAACATTGGTTGCGCCACTTAACGCAATGCGTTGTTGGTTTACAACACGTACCTGGTAAACAGATTTTTTTAAAGATTGTGCTTTAAACTGGCCGGTAACAATTACCTGTTCAAGTTGTTTGCTATTTGCAGTATCCTGCGCCAATAAGCCTTGTGAAACAAATAAGGCTAATAATACAGTGTAGTTTTTTTTCATGTTCTTCTGTTGCGGCTGCAAAGTTCCTCTACGGAAGAAGGAGTTTTATCACAGAATTGTAAAGAAGAATTCAATAAACCTATTTGACAATTTTGTGACAATCGCTTTGCTGCTTTCTTTTGCGGCGAAAGTAATTGCAGTAACAGTATTTACTGCTGCTGTAGAGGGAAAATGATTTACGCAAAAGGAAAATGAAAAGGTTTTCGCTGTTGTTGCGAAAACCTTTCAGTGGATCAATTGGTGCCGGTGCAAACAATCTTATGTATAATTATACTTTATAACCAACTGCTGCCAGATACCAAATAAATTATATTGTTTGACCGGGCTTAATATTTTTTAAAGGCGATACTTACAAACTGAATACAAATTAAAACAGTAATTGTTGAACCAAATTGTTAAAATAAAAAATAAACAATAAGATAATAATTGTTGTTGTATAACGGTGTCGCCTGTTTGCAATGTAAAGAAATTGCAATCGTATTTAATTCATTATAATAATCGGGAAAATGATTTACGGAAAAAGAAAACTGACGGGGGTGTGACAATACGAAAACTATATGATAGGGTGGGGAAGCATACTATTGCCTGCAGTAGATGTTATGATCGAAGAAGAGATGACCAGATCATGACCGGAAGTAGACCGAACGCAGTCCGAAGGATAACCGAAGGATGAAACAGGTTGCTGCTGCATTGCCGTTAAGTAAAACCCTGTACCGGGGCGTATAATAACCACAGTACAGGGCGTGCATTTGGTGCTATAAAAAATAAAGTGTTTGACTATCTTTTCTTACTGCCCCCGGCGTCCATCGTCATAATATCACGATCAAAAAGGTAAAGGCCGCTTTTATCATCGCCGATCATTTCCAGCTTATCATTGCATTCCCTGCCCAGCCTTTCTTCTTCCATTTGTTCCATTACATACCATTGCAGGAAATTATGGGTGGCATAATCTTTTTCTTTCAGGGCCAGATCCACCAGCTCGTTGATGCTGGCGCTTACCGCCAGTTCGTGCTTCATTAATTCTTCAAAAGCTTTTTTCAACGATACAAAAGTAAGTGTAGGTTGCTCCAGCTGTGGGATGATGGCAAAACCGCCCCTTTCATTGATAAAGTGCATCAGTTTAAGCATGTGCATACGCTCTTCGTCGCTGTGGCGGAAAAAGAATTCTGTAACGCCTTTCAGCCCCGGCTGTATCTCGGCCCAGCTGGCCATGGCCAGGTATGCCTGCGAGGATTGTGCTTCCATTAATACCTGCCTGTTGAGGGCATCCTGCATTGATTTTGATAACATGGTTCGAATAATTAAGGATGAGGAAATGAACGGGATAAAAGTAAAAAGATTTACCTGATTACTATAATTTAAATGCAAAGCCAACTACAAAATGCAGCTGCCCGGCCGCAAAATATTGCTGCCAAAGGGTTCTGATATATGACGAAAATGTTTTCAACATGCGGTGAATAACAACTTCGCCGTATTTTAATTTTAGGTTATTATTTTACAAAAGATTTTGGTTGACCCCGTAGTATTTTTTGCGGGGCATTAAAAGGGAACCAGGTGTACATCTTTTCAAAAAAATGGAATCCCGGACTATCCCCGTAGCTGTGAGCTTCAATAAGTTGTTTGATCTTCGAGCCACTGTCTCGCCTCGCAAAGACGGGAAGGCCTTAAACAATGAAGTAAGTCAGAAGACCTGCCATTATCAATTTTAGTAACAACGCTTTCGGGAGAAAGGCAAGATACTGATGGTTCAGCTGTTTAAAACGGCTCATCCCTTCAGCGCCCTACTTCTCTCCCGGCAGAAAACCTTTTTTCGCTATGGATCATACAGATGAAATACTATTGAAAGAGAACAAGGACCGTTTTGTGATCCTGCCGATCAATTATCCCAAAATATGGGAACAATATAAAAGACACGAGGCCAGCTTCTGGACCGCCGAGGAAATTGACCTGAGCGGCGATATGAAGGACTGGGACAGCCTGAATGATGGCGAGCGCCATTTCATCAGTCATGTGCTGGCGTTTTTTGCTGCAAGCGATGGTATCGTGAACGAGAACCTGGCGGTGAACTTTATGAGCGAAGTGCAACTGCCCGAAGCAAGGTGCTTTTACGGTTTCCAGATCATGATGGAGAATATCCACAGCGAAACCTATGCTTTGCTGATAGACACGTACATTAAAAATCCTGACGAAAAATATAAACTGTTCCATGCCATTGATACCATTCCTGCGGTAAAGAAAAAAGCAGAGTGGGCCTTGCGCTGGATCGACAACGGCAATTTTGCCGAAAGGCTGGTGGCTTTTGCAGCTGTGGAAGGTATATTCTTCAGCGGCAGCTTCTGCTCCATTTTCTGGTTAAAGAAAAGAGGACTGATGCCGGGCCTTACTTTCAGCAACGAGCTTATCAGCCGCGATGAAGGTTTGCACTGCGAATTTGCCTGCCTGCTGTACAAAATGCTGAAAAACCAATTAACACAGGAACAGGTACATAAAATTATTACCGATGCTGTAACGATAGAAAAAGAATTCATTACAGAAGCATTGCCGGTGGCTTTGATAGGTATGAACGCCAAACTGATGCAGCAATACATTGAGTTTGTTGCCGACAGGTGGTTGAGCGAACTGGGCTATGCTACGGTGTACAACACCACCAATCCATTTGATTTTATGGAGATGATCTCGCTGCAGGGCAAAACCAACTTCTTTGAAAAAAGAGTAGGCGATTACCAGAAAGCAGGGGTGATGGGAACGAAGGAAACGCAGTCGTTTTCATTGGAAGAAGACTTTTAAAAGTGAGTGGTGAGTAGTGAATGGTGAGTATTATCAAGAGCGCTGCATTACAGGGTTCTTCACTCACTACTGACAACTCACAACTGACAAGACAACGCACTAACCACTTAAATATAATAACGATGTATGTTATAAAGAGAAACGGAAAAGAAGAATCCGTTAAGTTTGATAAGGTAACCGCAAGAATAGAAAAATTATCCTATGGCCTCAGCCCGATCGTGAACGTAATAGACGTGGCTAAAAAGACCATTGAAGGTATCTATGCCGGTGTACCTACCACAGAACTGGATAACCTGGCTGCTGAAACCGCCGCTTCGTTAACCATTACACATCCTGATTACGCCATCCTTGCATCCAGGATCGCTGTAAGCAACCTGCATAAGAACACGGTAAAGAGTTTTTCTGCCACGATGAAAAAACTCTACCATTATGTAGATGCTACAACCGGAAAAAAATTACCGCTGATCGCCGATGATGTGATGCAGATCATTGACGACAATGCTGACCTGCTGGACAGTACCATTATTTATGACCGTGATTTTGCTTTTGATTATTTTGGTTTTAAAACACTGGAAAAATCTTACCTGCTGAAGGTAAACGGCAAAATTGCAGAGCGTCCGCAACACATGTACATGCGTGTGGCTGTCGGTATTCACAAGAACGATATTGAAAGCGTGATCAAAACCTATCACTTAATGAGTGAAAGATGGTTCACCCATGCTACACCTACTTTGTTCAATGCCGGTACGCCTAAGCCACAAATGAGTTCCTGCTTCTTGTTGACCATGAAGGAAGACAGCATTGATGGTATTTACGACACACTGAAACAAACCGCTAAGATTTCGCAGAGTGCAGGCGGTATTGGTTTAGCTATACACAATATCCGTGCAACCGGAAGCTATATTGGCGGTACCAATGGTACCAGCAATGGTATCATCCCGATGCTGCGTGTATTCAATGATACAGCGAGATATGTAGACCAGGGTGGTGGCAAACGCAAAGGCGCTTTTGCTATTTACTTAGAACCTTGGCATGCTGATATCTTTGAATTCCTGGACCTGAGAAAGAACCATGGTAAAGAAGAGATGCGTGCCAGGGACCTGTTCTTTGCTTTATGGAACAGTGACCTGTTCATGAAACGTGTGGAAGCCAATGAACAATGGAGTTTATTCTGCCCCAACGAAGCACCGGGCCTGAGCGAATGCTGGGGACCTGAATTTGAAAAATTATATGCGCAGTACGAAACAGAAGGAAGGGCCAGGAAAACGATCAAAGCACAAGACCTTTGGTTCAAGATACTGGAATCGCAGATTGAGACCGGCACACCTTATATGCTGTATAAAGATGCTGCCAACAGCAAGAGCAACCAGCAGAATTTGGGAACGATCAAGAGCAGCAACCTGTGCACCGAGATCATGGAATATACCAGTCCTGAAGAAGTAGCGGTTTGTAACTTAGCTTCGCTTGCGCTTCCCCGTTATGTGATCAACAATAGTTTTGATCACCAGAAATTATATGAAGTAACTTACCAGGTTACCAAAAACCTGAACGCTGTTATTGATAATAACTATTACCCAGTAGAGGAATCTAAAACCTCTAACCTGCGGCACCGCCCGGTAGGTTTGGGTGTGCAGGGACTGGCAGATGTGTTCATTATGCTGCGCCTGCCTTTTGAAAGCGACCTGGCAAAAATGCTGAACAAGAATATTTTTGAAACCATCTACTTTGCTGCCATGACTGCCAGCAAGGACCTTGCTAAAGAACATGGCGCTTACGAAACCTACGAAGGTTCACCGGTTTCAAAAGGTATCTTCCAGTTTGATATGTGGGGTGTAACACCTACCGATCGCTGGGACTGGGCTGCTTTAAAAGAAGAAGTGAAGCAATATGGTGTTAGAAATTCTTTATTAGTTGCGCCGATGCCTACCGCATCCACTTCGCAGATATTGGGCAATAACGAATGTTTTGAGCCTTATACCAGCAACATCTACACCAGGCGTGTACTGAGCGGCGAATTCATTATTGTGAACAAACATTTGCTGAAAGACCTGGTGCATTTAGGTTTGTGGAACAACAGCATGAAGAATAAGATCATTGCTGCCAATGGTTCGGTACAAAATATTGACGAGATCCCTGCGCATATCAAAGAACTGTACAAAACAGTTTGGGAGATCAAGCAACGTAACCTGATCGATATGGCTGCAGACAGGGGTGCTTATATCTGTCAATCACAATCGCTGAATTTGTTTGTTGATAGTCCTACTTCTTCCAAATTAACGTCCATGCATTTTTACGCCTGGAAAAAAGGTTTGAAGACCGGTATGTATTACCTGCGTTCGCAGGCGGCTACACAGGCGGTACAGTTTACGGTGGAAAAACAGGGTAGCAATGAAGTGGAACCTGTGATACCGAATGTGGAGCAGACAAAAGGCAACACGGTGATTGATGTGGAAGCTACTGAAGCAGACGGACCGGTTTGTACGATGCAGGATGGCTGTATCAGCTGCGGTTCTTAAGATAATTACGCAACGTTTTAAAGCAGTCAACTTTTAGTTGACTGCTTTTTTTTTACATGGTCTGACGCCCCCGTCTGACCATGTAAAAAAAGCACGGAGATTAGCTAAAAGTAATTTGTCTTTGCTTCGAAAGCTGTGAAAGGATGGGGCGCGGGCGGGTTTAAAAAAATCGCTTCTTCATTATGATCCGAAGGTACATGGTCAGACGGGGGCGTCAGACCATGTGCATGGTCAGACAGGGGCGTCGGACCATGCATTTGTAATAGTATTGTCAGTTTCCTTTTTGCGTAAACCGATTTCCTGATAGTGAAAGCAAGGCTGTTTTGTTTTTATCATTTTTGGTAAAATTTACAATTATGTGCAATTACCAAACCTGGTTTCATGATGATACAGTGGGCTACGTGGTGGAATGTAATCAATGCAATAAAATTCAAACGGGTTTTGGCAACCTGATGATCACTTTTACAACAGAAGATTTTGAGAACTTCAGGAATTACCTGCTCACGGCAGTGGAGCACCGGCAGCCATCTGCAGACCGGAAAATAAAATCCATTGTTATCCGCACGCCTTCGGAAGGTATCAGTTTTTTACTGAGCGAGGATGAACTGGCGGGCCTGCAGCAAATGATAGAGTATGCCGATACTGAAATGAAGGCCGCAGGTCTACTGAAATTGTTTAACGTATAAAATATGTGGAAGATATCCATCCGGGAGTTGTGTCTACATCTCCCTCCTGGTTTCTTAATGCAATAATAATTCGCAGGGCTTAATGCCGGTATGCTTTTTAAAAGCAGTGCTGAAGTGGGAGATGGAGGAATAACCCAGTAAGGAGGAAACTTCTGTTACACTCAAACCTTTATCGTACAATAAATATTTAGCGTGTTCCATTCTTTGTGTCTGATAAAAATCAAAGATGGTGGTACCAAATAATTCCTTGAATCCTTTTTTAAGATAACATTCGTTGATGGCCACTTTACGGCTCAGCGCCTTGATGGTGAGTGGTTCGCCGATATGCTGCAATAATATTTCCCTGGCACGGGTGATCTTTTCCCTGTCATCAGAATTTGCCAGGAACTTACAGGTGAATTTTTCTTCGGGGTCGCCCATCATACAATCCATGCTGTACAGCAGCAGGATCTGTGTTTGAGCATTCAGGAAGATATTTTCCAGGCTGTCGGTGTAAGTATGGTTCAACAGCGCTTCTATTGCCAGGCGTGTTTTACCGCACAAAGGAAGCGTTTTGCTGAAGGAGGTAGTATGCTGAAATGAAAGCACATTATCAGATAAGGTGGCGTTCTTTTTACCGCTGGCAAACTGTTTTAAATAGGAAGGTGAGAAAGTAAAACTGAGCACATCCACACTGTCCACTTTTTCAACGCAGGATTTAGAGGCGCTGAACTTACAGAAATCGCACTCGGTCTTCTTTTCACGACAGTATACATTGCCGCTTACGCAAAAGCGCAGCTGCAGGTAATTTTCATCGGGGTTGTTCTTTTCTACATGATAATTGATCATACCAATATCATCCATATTCCACTGCGGTTCCTTTGCGTAGCGCTTGATGGAATAGGTGACACTGCCCGGTACCTGCTTTTCCTTATGCATCAGTTGTTGCAACTGGCTGTGCATCAGGGGCTGTTTGTAGGCCAATTCTAATATGTCAATGTGTTCCGGCATCTTTGTATATGCAAATATAGTACTTATTACATTCTTTGTCAAATCGGGAAAAAGATGCGCCCTTTTTTTCCGCTTTTCGGTAATTGAAAAAGCTGTGGAAAAATTATAAGTAATTAACGTTTTGGAAGGTATTTTATACTGGGAAAAACGCCTTATTTTCAGTATATTTGCCGATAATCGTTTTTATAAAAAAATAAGGAGATATCCCCCCATTTATGAGCACAGAAACAGCAGAAATCACCGCCGCACAAAAAGCCAGTTATGGCGCCGACAGTATACAGGTTTTAGAAGGACTGGAGGCGGTGCGCAAGCGGCCTGCCATGTATATCGGAGACATTGGTATCAAGGGTTTGCATCACCTGGTGTACGAGGTGGTGGACAACTCCATTGATGAAGCCCTTGCCGGCCATTGCAAGAACATTACAGTAACTATCAATGAAGATAATTCTATCACTGTAGAAGATGACGGACGTGGTATCCCAACCGCCATGCACACCAAGGAAAAAAGAAGTGCGCTGGAAGTGGTAATGACCGTGCTGCATGCCGGTGGTAAATTCGATAAGGATTCGTATAAAGTATCGGGTGGTTTGCATGGTGTGGGTGTAAGTTGCGTGAACGCATTGAGCACCAAACTGCATGTAACCGTAAACCGCGATGGTAAAATATTTGAACAGGAATATGGTATCGGTATCCCAAAATACCCGGTTCGTGAAATTGGTACTTCTGATACGCATGGTACCAAGGTACAGTTCTGGCCCGACCTTACTATTTTTTCATCCGGTATTTATAACAAAGATATTTTAGAAGGCCGTTTAAGAGAACTGGCTTACCTGAACCGTAAGATCACCATCACCATTAACGACCTGAGGGAAAAAGAAGATGATGGCAGCACTTATACCAAAACTTTTTACAGCGAAGGTGGTATTTCTGAATTTGTGGAAATGATCGATAAGAATGCCAACCGTTTGTCACTGATACCAAGGGTGATCAATTGCGAAGGGCATGATGCCGGTACCAATGTGGCTGTGGAAGTAGCGATGGTGTACAATGCCGGTTACCAGGAACATATCTTCAGCTATGTAAACAATATCAACACCATTGAAGGGGGTACGCATGTGGCTGGTTTCCGCAGAAGTATCACCAGGGTGTTTAAAAGCTACGGCGAAAAACAGGGACTGTTTGAAAAAGCAAAAGTAGAAATTGAAGGGGATGACTTCCGGGAAGGGCTAACCGCAATTATATCGGTAAAAGTTCCCGAGCCGCAGTTTGAAGGACAAACCAAGACCAAGCTGGGTAATAACGAGGTAATGGGTGTGGTGGATGCCACTTTAAGCCGTGTGCTGGATGCTTACCTGGAAGAAAATCCTAAAGAGGCCAAGACCATTATACAGAAAGTGATACTGGCTGCACAGGCAAGGGCCGCAGCACGTAAGGCAAGGGAAATGGTGCAGCGCAAAAGTGTATTAACGGGCGGTGGCTTACCCGGTAAGCTGGCCGATTGCAGTGATAAAGATCCCGGAAGATGCGAACTGTTCCTGGTGGAAGGAGACTCGGCGGGTGGTACCGCCAAACAGGGCAGGGACAGGAGCTTCCAGGCTATCTTGCCTTTGCGTGGTAAGATATTGAACGTGGAAAAAGCAATGGAACATAAGATCTATGATAATGAAGAGATCAGGAATATGTTCACCGCACTGGGTGTTAAGATCGGTACGCCGGAAGACCCCAAGGCACTGGATACTTCCAAACTGCGTTATCATAAACTGATCATCATGACGGATGCGGATGTGGACGGTAGCCATATCGCCACATTGATACTGACCTTTATTTTCCGCTACATGAAGGAGCTGGTGGAACAGGGTTATGTATTCATTGCACAACCACCCCTATACCTGGTTAAAAAAGGAAAAGAACAGGAATACGCATGGACAGATGAAGAACGCAAAGGACTGATACAATTGTTTGGCCAGGGCAAAGACGAGAGTGTGAATACTCAGCGCTATAAAGGTTTGGGAGAGATGAATGCCGAGCAATTATGGGAAACCACTATGAACCCTTTAACAAGAACATTGAAACAGGTTACTATTGAAAGTGCTGCAGAAGCAGACCGTGTTTTCAGTATGTTAATGGGCGACGAGGTGCCACCCCGCAGGGAATTTATTGAAACGCATGCGAAATATGCCAAGATAGACGCATAATGGACAAAGCTATTTATGAAGCAGTCCCGCCCACCGGCGGGACTTTTTATTGAATTTTAATCTATTTGTTAAATAGTTTCTGTTTTAAAAAAGCCATGTAACTTTTAGGTAAATTTATCGTCTAGAAAAAAACAATTTTATGAAACGCAATACAAAACTACCCTTAACGATCTTCGTACTCGTATTGGCTTTGGCTATCAGTACCAGTGTTTCGGCACAGCGCCGTTACAATGACCGTGGCCGCCATTACGGTGGTTATTATTCTTACAATTACAGGCCGGTTCGTCCGTCTGTTTCTATTAACATTGGCAGGCCGCCGGTGTATCATTATGCAAGGCCTTATTACAGCAGGCCGGTATACAGGGCACCTTACTCTTATTCCTATGTGCATTTTGGCCCTGCATTCGGTTTCAGGATCAATATCCTGCCCGTGGGTTATTATCCTTTCTATATTGGCGCTAATCCTTATTACTATTACGATGGTGTGTACTATCGCCCTTACAGCGGTGGTGGATACGAAGTAACAGCTCCGCCACTGGGCGCTACTGTTAAGCACCTGCCTTCCGGCGCTAAAGTAACCGTGATAGATGGTGTGAAGTATTATGAACTGGGCGGGACTTTTTACCAGGAAGAGATCAGTGCAAAAAATAAGCTGAGCTACAGGGTGGTGGGTACGGATGGCGTGCTGAATACCGGCGCCGGTACCGAAGAAGATGCACCTGCTCCTCCTCCTCCTCCTGTAATTGATAACGATAATGATAACAGCCAGGCCACCACTAATGATAAAGTGATTCCAGCGCCGCAACCCACCAACACTACTCCAGAAGTGGGTACCAGGTTCGACAGGTTGCCGGAAGGCTCTAAAACCGTGATCCTGAAAAAGGAGAAATATTTTGTATCACCTGCCGGTGTTTATTACCAGGAAGTGATCGATGGCAATACCATCCGTTACGAAGTAACCGGTACTGCTGACCAGGAAAAATAATCCGGGCAATACAAAACGGCTTTTTAAGGCCCTGTGGGCAGAAAAGTTATTAAGATTTTAAATCACATAATTAGATAAAATTGAATGGGAGCCATCGGCTCCCATTTTAATTGACCAGTGTATCGTGGGCGGATCTTAGGAGGCGGATTTTTTTATAAAAGCCTGTAAGCAAAAGGGTTTACGGTCAAAAAGCTGCTTTAGGGATAAGCCTTTGCCCTTATAATATAGCCTATACAGTTGATGAATATCTTTTATACTGCAATGCGTTTGCAATCTTTGCTGTGGAAAAGGAACTGGGGTGCCTGTGGGGTTGTTTTGGTAAATCCCCTATTTTCTGTAGCTTGTACCCCGAAGGCTTTTATTCATCCATAATTACTAACAATAAATTCAAAGAAAATGAGTAACATGATCACAGCTTACTGCATGAAAACCAAGGAAAAGAACGTTCCTATGCAGGATGCAGTTATTACAAAAACATCCCGTGGCGGTTATATGGCGCAGGGCCACGATGGTAAAGGCAATAAAATGACCACCATGCTTGGAGAAGCGGCTGCCCTGAAAGCTGTGGCAGACGGCGTTGCTAAGAAAGGCTGGGATTAATAAATCTTTTTAAAAAATGCGGAGGCTATCCTATATTTGGGATAGCCTTATTTATTAACTGCCTGCTATAACAATAACAATAAAAATCTATTTTTATAGCATGAGAGTTCAGCTTACCATCAATTATTTCCTACTGTTCTTTTTTAGCTGCTGCAGTCAAATCCTTTTTGCACAACAATACACTGTTAACGGAAGTGCCACACAAACTGCCTGCAATGCTTATACTTTAACACCTGCCGCCGGCGGACAAAGCGGCTCGGTGTGGAACAATAACAAGATCAATCTTACACAATCTTTTGACTTTAAGTTCGACGTTTGGCTGGGAAGCCCCCAGCCTGGCGGAGCCGGTGCAGATGGTATTGCATTTGTGTTGCAGCCCATAAGTACCAGTGTAGGCAGCAGCGGTAATGGTATGGGTTATTCAGGCATTACACCTGCTGTTGGTGTAACTATTGATACGTACCAGAACAGCTCGCCGGATAATGACCCATCTTATGATCATATCGCCATCCAGTTGAACGGAGATATCAATCATAACAGCGCTAATAATATTGCCGGTCCTGTTACTGCTGTAAACGGAAGTAATGATATCGAGGATGCAGCCTGGCATACCATGCGTGTTCAATGGGACGCCGCTACAACGACGCTTTCAATTTATATAGACGGAAGTTTAAGAGTAAGTGCTGTGAGGGATCTTGTAAATACCGTATTTGCAGGAAATCCAATGGTTTATTGGGGATTCACCGGAAGCACAGGCGGAGAATTTAATTTACAAAGATTCAAAACCGCTTTGAGCCCCGCTTTTAATTTCAGTACCACGCAAAAAAAATGTGTGAATGAACCCATTACATTTTTAGATGCGACGGTGGCATTCTCCACTATTGCAAAATTTTACTGGGACTTTGGAGATGGCAGCCCAATTGATTCTGTGAACCTGAACCCGGTGCATACTTATACTACGGCAGGGCTATATACTGTTATACAAAGAGTAATTGGTGCAGATGGCTGTGAAGCTACGAATACGCAGACCATTACTATTGGGTCTAAGCCAATTGCAAGTTTTACTACTAATGGCAATTGCATGTTCAGACCACAGAATAATCCGCTGGCTTTTACAAGCACTTCCACTGTAACAGTTGGCACCTTACAGTCTTATTATTGGGATTTGGATAATAATGGACAAACAGGCACTACGTTTTCCGTGCCGGTTATATATACAACACCGGGCGATAAATTCATAAAACATGTGGTAAAAAGCCAGGAGGGTTGCGAATCAGATACGTTGTATAAAGTTGTACATATTTATGGGCCACCGATTCCAGATTTTACTTTTACGGATTCTGTTTGTTTAGGTCAACCCACCTTATTTTCAGGTAATGCTGTTCCTGCGGTGGGGGATACTGCTACGGTTACATGGAACTGGCAAATTGATAATAATATTGTTTACAATACATTAAATCCTACATACACTTATCTAACACCAGGAAGCCATGGTGTATCGCTTTTCGCTTATCCGCTTTATGTAAGTCCGGGCCCGGGAGGATGCACTGGAATACAAACGAAAGCTGTTTTTGTAGTAAACAAACCAACTGCAAATTTTAATTATGGAACAATTTGCCAGGCAACCAGTGTTACGCTTACTGATGCTTCCACTACAACAGATGGTGTTCCCATTAATCAATGGTGGTGGACCTTAGGCGCCAGCGGTGGCATATCGAACCAGCAAAACCCTTCCACTGTATTCAATACTGCTACGGGTAATGATACGGTACTGCTTGTGGTGCACAATGCCAAAGGCTGTGCTTCAGACACGCTTAAGAAACCTATTGTGATCAATAGTAAACCCACCGCTAATTTCGGGTACAGTACACCGGTATGTAATGGCTTGCCGGTGCAGTTCTCGGATTCGTCGAAAGTAAATGGCGGCACGGTTACGCAATGGTCGTGGGTATATAACGGTACGCAGTTCAGTACAGCGCAAAATCCTTCCAATACATTTACTGCAGGTTCGCAAACGGTGAAGCTGGTGGCTACCAGCAACCTGGGTTGTGTGAGTGATACTGCCAGCAAGACGTTTTATGTAAACCCCAGTCCGAGTGTGAGCATTAATTTTAAAGATGCCTGTAAGTTTGCGCTGGTGGATTTTAGTGCGGTAGATAATTCCGCCACTGTAACACAATGGAAATGGGTGTTTGGTGATGGTGGTACGGCGCTTACTCAAAATGCACAGCATATGTATACTGCCAATGGTGCGTATAAAGTAAAATTGTATGCTACGGCTTCCAACGGCTGTTATTCTGATTCGCTGGAAAAAACGATCAATATATATGGCACCAATGCTTTTGCCGGCAATGATACTATTGCTGCCGCAGGCCAGCCGGTGCAACTGAGTGCCAGCGGTGGTTTGAGTTATAGCTGGACACCTGCTTATCTTTTAAGCGATCCTACTATACCCAACCCGGTTACTATTCTTACTTCCACACAGGTATTTACTCTAAAGGCTTCTACGCCCGAAGGCTGCGAAAGCTATGATGATGTGGAAGTGAAGATCTACAAGGGGCCGGATATTTACCTGCCCACTGCGTTTACGCCTAATGGTGATGGGCTGAATGATGATTTTAAAGGCACGCCTGTCGGCATCAAGCAATTCAATTACCTGAAGGTATTTAACCGCTGGGGACAATTGATCTTCTCTTCTTCTGATTACAATAAGGCCTGGGATGGGAAATGGAAGGGCGACAAACAGCCCGGTGGCGTATATGTTGTAATGGCGAATGGTATCGACTTTAAGGGGAATACGATTGAGAAGAAGCAGACGGTGATGCTGATTCGGTAGGGAATCGACCGCTGGTCGATTGGAGAACATGGAGGAGTTTGGAAACCGATCTGCGATCGATTTTTAAACATTAAGAAGTTAAGGGGATTAAGGTTTATGGATCATTCTTCGATGAAGTCGAGGTCTTTGCCGAAACTTTCTTTGGTGAAATAGAGTGCTGTGAAGGAGATGATCATTACGCCGATGCCAAGTAACCAGGCGCCCTTGATATATCCTATTGCTTTATTCTCTCTCAATTGCGCAAAAATAAATAACAATAATGGCGTAAATCCTCTTACAATATTGGTGATGGAGGAAGAGGCTGATGCTCTTAAGTTAGTGCCAAATTGTTCTGCACTGGTAATGATATACAATACTGAAATTCCGGAACCAAAACCGAGCCCTGCACAAATAAAATAAAACCATGCGGGCGAACTGTTGTGCTGTGTAAAGAACAGCACCATAAAAATGGCAAATACAAAATAGAAAAAGTAGAGCGCCTTTTTCCTGCTTTGCAAACGCTGGCTGATCAAACCCGCGCTTACATCTCCAAAGCCCAGGCCGATATATTGATAGAGGATCGCATCGCCGGGCGTAATACCCTGTACACCCATACGGGTGGCAAATTCATTGGCAAAAAACATGAGCAGCCCGATGCAATACCATACCGGCATCCCTATCAGCATGCCTTTGGCAAACCGAAGAAAACGGTTCTTATTGTTGAAGAATAGAAGATAATTGCCGCGTTGTACTTTACTATTACCCAATGATGTGAACATTTCACTTTCGGCTACGGATACACGCAATGCCAGTAATGCAAGGCCGATACCACCACCTATAAAATAAAGGGTTCGCCAATCGGTGATGAATTTGGATAACAGGGCGGCAGAGATACCACCGAGCACACCACAACTGGCGATGATGGTGCCTGCAAGGCCCCGTTTTTCCTTCGGTAATATTTCGGCAGTAAGTGTAATGCCTGCACCCAGTTCGCCTGCAAGGCCTACACCGGCAATAAAGCGAACGATGATATACTGGTTCAAATCGGTAATAAAACCATTGGTAATATTGGCGAGGGAATAGAGGAGGATGGAACCAAATAATACTTTCAAACGTCCGAACTTATCACCTATTATACCCCACAGTACACCGCCTACCACCATGCCGATCAATTGTATACTTACTATCAATTCTCCTTTTGATAATACGGCATCTTCCGGCAAACCCAACGACTTGAGGCTTTTGATGCGTACCACGCCGAATAACAACAGGTCGAATATATCTACATAAAAACCCAGCGCCGCAACTATTACGGGCAGTGAGAGAAGGCCGTATTCTTTTTTATTCATGAAAGAAAATTATAGCAAGGAATGAATGCCAACAAATTTAAGCAGCAATGCTATTCGTCATTCTTTGTAAAAACTCATGCAGGTCGCTCATGGTCTTTATGTCCTGCACCACGAGTATACCATTCTTGCCCACCTGTTTCAGTTTAGCTTTATTGGTGCCTTTTTGTAAAAATAGTAAAATGCCATTAAAGGTAGCACTGGTAAAATAAGGCGATTCGGGGTTGCTTACAAAAAAGCATTTGAGCACTTCGTCTTTTATGAACATTTTTTCAAAACCCAGTTCCACAGCTAGTTTACGGCAACGGACAGTTGTAAAAAGATCTTCTACCTGTGGCGGTATGGGCCCGAAACGATCCGTCATTTCGGTATGAAAATCCTGCAGGTCTTTTTCGGTTTCACAATTATCCAGGCGGCTGTACAAACTCAGTCTTTCAGTAATGCTTTCCACATAACTGTCGGGTATCAGTATCTCCAGGTCGGTATCAATGCTACAGTCACTTACAAAATCATCCTGCTGCTGTATCTCTTCTTTGTACAGGTCACGGAATTGGGTGCGTTTTAATTCGCGGATGGCTTCGTCTAATATCTTTTGGTACATTTCAAAACCGATCTCTGCGATGAATCCACTTTGCTCGCCACCCAATAAATTACCTGCGCCACGTATATCAAGATCTCTCATTGCTATCTGGAAACCACTACCGAGGTCGCTGTATTGTTCTAATGTTGACAAGCGTTTACGGCTGTCGGGTGGTAGTGTGCTCATGGGCGGCGCCAGTAAATAACAGAAAGCTTTTTTGTTGCTTCTGCCTACACGGCCTCTTAACTGGTGCAGGTCGCTCAGGCCAAACTGGTGGGCATTGTTTACAATGATGGTATTTACATTCGGTATGTCCACGCCGCTTTCTACAATGTTGGTACAAACCAGCACATCGTATTTCTTATCCATGAAGTCGAGGATGGTGTCTTCCAGTTCGTCGCCATCCATTTGCCCGTGAGCAAATGCAATGCTCAGGTCGGGGCAAAGGCCCTGTATCAATCCTTTCATTTCCGAAAGGCCGTTCACCCGGTTGTGTATAAAGAATACCTGTCCGCCTCTTTCCGTTTCGTAATAGATCATATCGCGGATGGCATCTTCATTAAATACCGTTACTTCTGTTTGTATAGGCTGGCGGTTGGGCGGCGGTGTGTTGATGATGCTCAGGTCCCGTGCGCCCATTAAACTGAACTGCAGTGTTCTGGGTATAGGCGTTGCCGTTAGTGTTAATGAATCTACTGTTGCCCTTAACTGTTTTAATTTTTCCTTTGCGGCTACACCAAATTTCTGTTCTTCATCTATGATCATCACACCCAGGTCTTTGAACTTAACGTCTTTACTGAGCAATGCGTGTGTACCAATGATGATATCGATCTTTCCTTCGGATAATTTTTGCAGGGTCTCTTTTTTTTCTTTGGAAGATTTAAAGCGGTTTACATAATCCACCGTAACAGGAAAATCTTTTAAACGGTCGCTGAAGGTTTTATAATGCTGGTAAGCAAGAATGGTGGTAGGCACCAATACGGCAGCCTGTTTGCCATCACAGCAGCTTTTGAATGCAGCACGGATGGCAATTTCTGTTTTACCAAAACCCACATCGCCGCACACTAACCTGTCCATTGGCGATGGTTTTTCCATATCCCGTTTTACATCTACAGTGGCTTTATTCTGGTCGGGGGTATCTTCATAAATAAAACTTGCTTCCAGCTCGGCCTGCATATAATTATCGGGGCTAAAAGCGTATCCTTCCTGGCTTTTGCGCTGTGCGTATAATTTTATCAGGTCGGTGGCAATATCTTTTACCTGTTTCTTGGTCTTGTCTTTTAATTTACTCCATACATCACTGCCCAGTTTATTCATCTTGGGTATGCTGCCTTCTTTACCACTGTACTTGCTTATTTTATGCAGCGATGAAATGTTTACATACAGCAGGTCGCCATCTTTATATTGTATGCGTACGGCTTCCTGTAATTTGCCATTGGCTTCAATTTTTTGCAAGCCGCTGTATACACCTACCCCATGATCGATATGCGTTACATAATCTCCCGGTTGTAATTCACGCAGGGTTTTTAATGTAAGCGCTTTGTTTTTACTGAATGCCTGTTTTACCTTGTATTTATGGTAGCGCTGAAATATCTGGTGATCGGTATAACAAACTGCTTTCAGGTCGTCGTCAATAAAACCTTCATGAATAGAAGTGGGTACAGGCACCACATTGATCTCTGCTTTCAGATCCTGGAAAATGGTGTACAGCCTTTCAAGCTGCTTGGGGTTTTCGGCAAACAAATAAATATTGTACTTCTTTGCTTCGTATTCTTTCAGGTTCCTGATGAGTATATCAAACTGGCGATTGAATGCCGGTTGTTCTTTGATAGCATACTGCAGGGTACGGCTGGCAGCGCTGTTATCCTGCAAATAAGCTTTGTTGCCAAACTCAATGATATGCCTTGACTGCAACTGTTGTTCCACTGCAGTGGCGGTTACTATATCTTCTGCTGTAAATTCTTTGGTGCTGAGTGTGTCTTCTGTATCGGTACTTTTTGGTCGGCTGCTGAATTCCGATTGCCATATTCCAAAATCTTCTTCCTGCTGTTCAATTTTTTCTTTGATGAAGTGCCAGTCTTCCAGCCACAGTGCTGTATTTTCCGGGAGAAATTCGAGGAAAGAAATTTTTTCTCCTGCTTCATTCTGCAGTATATCTACATTGGGTATGATATTTACCTGTAATAATTTTCTTTCGCTCAATTGCGATTCGGGATCGAATATGCGGATACTATCCACTTCGTTACCGAATAATTCTATACGGTAAGGTTTTTCATTACCAAAGGAATAGATGTCGAGTATACCACCACGGATGGCAAACTGCCCGGGTTCGTATACAAAATCTGTTCTTTCAAAACCATAGTCCACAAACTTTCCCAGTATGCCATTTACATCTATCGTATCACTCTGTTTGATGGAGATGATGTTTTCTGCCAGTGTTTTTGACAGCACCACTTTTTCGAACAATGCTTCGGGATAAGTGATCACGATGTTCTTATTACTGCCACCACTTAAGCGGGTGAGCGCTTCGGTACGCAGCATTACGTGACTGGGATTGAGCAGGCTGTAATTCTTTTTATTTTTAAAAGAAGCAGGGAAGTAAAAGAGGTTTAAAGCTCCGGTAAGATTCTCTAAGGTATTATGAAAATAAACGGCCTCTTCTGCATCCCGTAAAACGATGAGATGGTTGAGCTGTGCAGCTGCGGGATGATTAAAAACTGCCGAAATAATGAATTGGGAAGCACTGCCATGCAGGCCGGATAAGTGTAATCGCTGCGGTTGAGACAATGTGATGCCATCCACTATTTTAAAACAGCGGGGGTCGTTGGCATATTCTTTCAGCAACACTTCCAGGTTCATGCGGCTGCAAAGATACGGAGGTATAACAAAATTTCATTTTGTTTAGCCGTTATGCTTTGGTTTTTTATTACTTAGTTTTTATTATCTTTCTGAAAAATAACGATATGGCTATTGAACCCTGGCGCATTGCTAAAGTGATCAAGATAGAAAATGAGACCGCCAATACCCGCCGCTTCTGGATGGAAGTACCTGAACTGGAGCGTTTTGATTTTAAACCCGGGCAGTTTGTTACGCTGGACCTGCCCATTCATGAAAAAAAGAATAAACGCTGGCGCAGCTATTCCATTGCCAGCTGGCCCGATGGCAGCAATGTTTTTGAGCTGGTGATCGTGCTGATGGAAGAAGGAGCAGGCACTACCTATCTATTCAACGAAGTAACGGTGGGCAGCGAGATATTATTCCGTGGTGCACAGGGCGTATTTACCCTGCCTGAAGTAATGGAAACAGATTATTATCTTATCTGCACCGGTACAGGTATAGCACCATTCAGGAGTATGCTGCACGGTATCACCAGGCATAGTATACCCCATAAGAATGTGTACCTGATCTTTGGTACACGCAAAGTGGAAAATCTTTTATACTTCGAAGAACTGAATGCTCTGGCTGCTGCCAATGAAGGCATTCATTATATACCGGTACTTTCAAGAGAAGACTGGGATGGCGTGAAAGGTTATGTGCACCAGGTGTATAAAGAACTGATCAGCAAAAAAAAGAACGGTGATGAATTACCTCCTGCACATTTTTATTTATGCGGCTGGAAGAATATGATCGATGAAGCAAAGGAAACCATCACTGCGATGGGCTATGACCGAAAAGCAATTCACCAGGAAATTTATGGCTGAGTAATATGAAAAAATATCTTCTTGTTATCCATTTATTTTTTATTGCCGGCATGTGCAATGGGCAGGACGAACGCCCTTACGTGAAAACAAGTTTTGTTATTATACAGTCAACAAAGAATTATAATGCTGCAAAAGCAACTGCAGAAAAGGCTGCGCAGCAACTACAACAGAAACTGGACCTTCGTGACCTGAAACCCAATAAAAAGAATGGCCTTACTTATTCTGAAAAGGATTGTGAAAATGAAGGTGGTTACCCCTGTTATATTTCCAGGGGAAGATATGACAGCGGCGATTACATCAGTATTGAATGGAGTGATGCTTTTGATGGATTTACCAAAGGATATTATATAGTAGTGGTAGCGAGCGGCTCAACGGAAGAAACAGCAACTGCATTAAAAAAAGCGAAACGAATATTTAAAGATGCTTACAGCAAACAATGCGAAGTATATGTAGGTTGTATGCACTGATCTATAAAACCCAATGAAAAGTTTATGGAAGTAAAAGACCTGTTTGACAACGCTGCGAAGCAGGAGATCATTCAACGGATCAACCGGTTAACGCCGCAGAGCCCGGCGCTGTGGGGTAAAATGAATGTGGCGCAAATGCTGGCGCATTGCCAGATGCCTTTAGGTGTTGCCACCGGCGACCATCAATTAAAAGGCAGTTTTTTCTTTAAACTGGTAGGCCCCATGTTCAAACACCTGCTGTATAATGAAAAGCCTTTTAAACGCAACCTGGGTACAGACAGATCTTTTGTGATGACAGGGCAGCAAAAAGATTTTACAAGCGAACAACAAAAACTGGTGGATATGGTGCAACGCTTTAATGAAAACAGTATGACGGATCAACCGCATCCTATTTTCGGGCGCATGACCAAGGAGCAATGGAGCAAGGGCACGTGGAAGCACCTGGACCATCACCTGCAGCAGTTTGGCGTATAAGCAAACACCCATCATAAAACCCTCATGATTTGTACTATGAAACAGTACCTGCTACTTTCAGTGATCATACTATTGATCCCTTTTATTTCCTTTGCACAGGATCTTTCTGAATTTGGTATTGTAAGCGGCGATGAACTGAATTTAAAAGAATGCAGTTTTGACAAAGATGCGAATGCCGTGATACTTTTGAATGAAGCGGTATCGGATCATGATGATCAATACCACCTGATCACCAATCATCATGTGCGTATAAAAATACTCAAAGAAAAAGGCTTTGATGAAGCCAATATATCATTGCGCTTCTGGCGTAAGGACGATTTTGAATTTATTAATGTGCTAGAAGCAATGGTGATCAATACGGATGATATCGGGCAACTGGTAAAAGAAAAACTACCTAAAAAAGCATTTTACACAAAAGATATCAATGAACGTATTGGAGTGGTAACTTTTACTTTTCCCAATATAAGAGTGGGTAGTATTATTGAATACAGCTATCGCAGCATTATGAAAAATTATGGCGGTCTCGATGACTGGGATTTTCAAAAAGACCTGCCCGTGGTAAAAAGTAAATATATCCTCACTGTTTTGCCGAGGGCTGAATTTACTTACAAACTGCATAAGCGGGATGACCTGCCGGCAAATGTAAAATTAGACAAGGATAATGGCAGGGTGATGTTTGAGATGAATAATATTCCTTCGCTTACGGATGAACCTTATATGGATGCCCGGGAAGATTATGTACAAAAAGTGGTTTTTCAGCTGAGCGGTTATAACAACGGAATGGGCCGAACCAATTATATGACCTCGTGGGATGAAGTGATCAGGGAATTGCTGAGTGCCAAAGAATTCGGCAACCAGTTGGGAAAGAATATTGCCGGCACCAGCGCTTTTACCGACGAAGTAAAAAAAATGCCGGTAGAAGAAGATAAGATGAAGGCCGTGTACAATTATGTAAGAAACAATATGAGCTGGAATGATGTGTACAGCAAATTTGCCGGCGATGGGGTAAAAGATGCCTGGGAGAAAAAGAAGGGCACAAGCGGCGAGATCAACCTGATACTCGTGAACCTTTTAAAAGAAGTGGATCTGGAAACTTATCCTGTGCTGGTAAGTGAACGTTTTCATGGCAAAGTGGATGTTAAAACACCCTTTATCGATCAGTTCAATTCGGTATTTGCCTGCGTGATAATAAAAGAACGGAAATATTACCTGGATGCCACCGATCTTTTTACACCGGCGCATATCATACCCAATGATATACTGAACACCAATGCGCTGATCGTAAACCGTAAAAGAGGTGGTATTGTAAATATCACCAATGATTCGTTGCAGTACAGTGATTTTATAAATGTACAGGATACGGTTAGTAGCGAAGGAGTATTATCTGGCGAAGCTTTTGTAAGCAGCAGCGGTTACTCCAGGATAAAAAAAATAAGCAGCTATAAAGAAGAGGGCAAAGAGCAATATATCAAACGCATGTACCAGAAAAATGGTATCAGCGTCAGCGACTTCCAGTTTATGAACCAGGATAATGATTCACTGAATGCAGAACAGCGTTTTGACTTCCGTACTAATCTTTCTGCCGCCGGCGATTACCTATATGTGCCGTTGAACCTTTTTACGGGCTTTGATAAAAACCCTTTTATCAATGACAACCGTTTCAGTAATGTGAATTTTGGTTATATACGCAATATACATACCTATGTATCTGTTGCATTGCCTGCCAATTACAACCTGGATGCTATGCCCAAAAGCATCAAAATGACCACGCTGGACAAGGATATTGTGTTCAGCCGTTCGGTAACTTTTGATAAAGCAAACAATACACTGACCTGTATGCTGGAGTTTGATTTTAAAAAGAGCCTTTATGCCGTTGATGAATATGATATACTGAAAGAGGTGTTTAAAAAACTGTTTGATTATTTGAAAGAACCGGTGGTGTTGAAGAAGAAATAAAAATAAAAAAGGAGCATGGTAATGCTCCTTTTTCTATTATAATTAAAACGCTCAGTTAATTTTTTCCAGCACCAGTTTTTTTACATCGGCCATTGCAATTCTTTCCTGCACCATGGTATCCCTGTAACGGATGGTAACGGTGTTGTCTTCTTTTGTCTGGTGATCGATGGTTACGCAGAATGGTGTGCCGATGGCATCCATGCGGCGGTAACGTTTACCAATAGCATCTTTTTCTTCGTAAAAACACATGAAGCTGCTTTTGCAATCATCCATCAATTCCCTTGCTATTTCGGGCAGCCCATCTTTTTTAACCAATGGAAGAATAGCCAGTTTGGTGGGAGCGATCTTTGCAGGGATGCGCAATACCACGCGGCTGTCTTCTGTACCATCTTCTTTCGTCCATTTTTCTTCTGCATAAGCCAGGCTGATAATGGTTAAGAACAGCCGGTCGAGACCTACGGATGTTTCCAGCACGTACGGTACATAATTGCCGTATGCCTTACCGGTTGCAGGATCGATATCATTATCGAAGTACTGCATTTTCTTTTTGCTGAAAGTCTGGTGTTGTGTAAGATCAAAATCTGTACGGCTGTGAATACCTTCCAGTTCTTTCCAGCCAAATGGGAATTCAAATTCAATATCCAATGCTGCATCTGCGTAGTGCGCCAGTTTTACGTGGTTATGGTAACGTAGTTTTTCAGCCGGTATACCAATGCTCTCGTGCCATTTTTTTCTTTCGTCTTTCCAGTAATTGTACCATTCCATTTGTGTACCAGGACGGATGAAGAACTGCATTTCCATTTGTTCAAATTCCCGCATACGGAAAATGAATTGTCTTGCAACAATTTCATTACGGAATGCCTTACCGGTTTGTGCAATACCAAATGGTATCTTCATACGGCCGGTCTTTTGCACATTCAAAAAATTAACGAAAATACCCTGTGCTGTTTCGGGGCGCAGGTACACTTTATTCTCATCAGGATTATCAGATGCCACGGCACCAAATTCTGTAGAGAACATCAGGTTGAACTGGCGCACATCGGTCCAGTTGCTGGTTTTGCTGATGCCGCATTTTATTTTATTGTCGTCAATTAAAGTTTTTAATCCTGCATAATCATCCTTCGCCAGCAATGCATCCATATCGGCCAATACTTTTTCTGCTTCCTGCTCTTTACCGGCAGCTTTCAGCTCTTCGGCAAAGCCTTCTATCAGGTGATCCACACGGTATCTTTTCTTGCTGTCCTTATTATCGATCATTGGGTCGCTGAAATTATCCACGTGGCCGCTCGCTTTCCAAGTAGTAGGATGCATAAAGATCGCTGCGTCAATGCCCACGATATTGTCGTGCAGTTGCGTCATACTTTTCCACCAGTAATCACGGATATTCTTTTTCAGCTGGGCGCCATTCTGCCCGTAGTCGTACACCGCTGCAAGACCATCATAAATTTCACTGCTCTGAAATATATAACCATATTCCTTGCAGTGTGCTATCAATTCCTGGAAATTGTTCTGTTCGTTTGCCATAAGGGTGCAAAATTATGAAATAAATGGCTGATTTTGAAATCTGCAGGGTTTGCACAAAAGGCAAAACCACACTTAGCGATAAGTTACTTTAAGCATCAATGCCCTGTAAAATGAAACGTTGTCTATATATTGATTCTTTATTTTTTTATCAATCGTTATGCAGAGCCACCACACGCCCTTTGAAGGGAAATCCATTTCATAATCAACAGACTTGTTTTTTTTATCTATCACTGCGGTTGTTTCAACATCTGGAGTTTCATCATCTCCACTATAGTTACTCATGCGGGTTCCCTTGTAAGGTATAAGGCTGTAGGTAATGGAATAATTCGTTTGTGATAATGGTTTAGAGATAGAAAATTTTTTACCGGTAGCAAGTAAACTTCCATTTTGCGGAACATCAAAATCAAACTTCGATTTAAAAAAATCATCAGATACTATCGGGAAATTTGAAAATTCGGTTTTGCTAACCCTCGATTTTAAAAACTGATTGGATGAGTCCTCGGGAAAATGATTGTATATAAATTCTTCCGGTGCTGTATTGAACCAATAGCTATCTACTTTTCCTGTGGTATCCCTGCATGCCCAGGTTGCATCCAGGAGCATCCATCCTTTATTTGTTTTAACAGCATTCCACGCATGATTTGGGTCTTTATCAATATCGCCGGTTATACATATCGGAAAATTTTTACCCCATCCCAGTATTGTCTTGCATTCTACCCCGATCTTTTTGCACATGTATTTATAAAGATTACTGTAATTCTGGCAAACACCTCTTTTGTTTTTGAAAGTAACGGCAGCATTTTCGTCTTCGTTAAAGATAGGCAAGATGAAATTATTTCTAAACCCCAACCAATCGTATTGCACCGTTGAAGCTACCCAATAAAATACAGCTCTTGCTTTTTGCAATGATGTTGAAAAATGTTTTGCAATTATTATACAAGCACTGTCAACATCTACTGTACTATTGGCTTTAATGAGAGAAGCAGTGAGTACATCTACATAATTTAATGAATCTTTTGGAAACAGAAATTGTTCGTGCACTTCATAAAATGCTTCTTTTCTTTTTTTAAGTTCAATCTCGCCAGCAATAGAATCTTTAATATAATTGACGCTATCCTGAAAAGCTTGTTTTATGGAATCACTGATATAAACTGTCCTGCGTTTTATTGAATCATCATATATCCATTTACGTGCTTCTTCCTCGGTTTTAAAAAAGAATCTTTTTTCACCTGTAGCAGGCTTTTTTTTAGTGTGGCTGAGGGAAGGTATTTTTTTCTTTACCTGGCATTGACCTGAATAGTGGAAGGAAAACAACAATAGCAATAAACAAGAGCAGTAAATCAGGCTATTTTTCATTTCGGTTTTTTTGCTGTTTTATGACTGTAAAATACGGTAAAACTTAAACGTGCGGGAAATATTAAGTTACAAATTTTTCCTATTATGCTGACTATTTAGTGGCTACCACGTGGATAAAACAATAAGGAGCGAATATCCTGAAATGCGCCTTGCTTAACCTTCCCTCTTCGTATTTGGAAATCTGAGAATAAGACCGATGATAGTAATATTGATAAGAAAGGCCCAAAATGAAATAGTAAGCCGTTTTTTTCTTTCATTTATAATGCGCTGGTATCTTTTATCGTAATTAATGATGCTTTTACCATTTACCCAGGTACTTACAATACGATTATATTTAGAAAAAAAACTTTTTGTGTTCAGGTCTTCTATATCATTTTTTAATATTTCTATTGTAATGCTGTCACCAATTTCATAGTTTTTAAAAGCAGGTAAAGTATCTGCATATTTATAATCGTAACTATCAAAGTGAAAGGCTTTTGTATAACCGCGAAATTGAAAATTGTAATACCAATAAGAAGACTTACCTCCTGATTCAAGATGTGTGATCTTTTCAGCAAGCACCAATTTTTTTACAGCGAGGTCCTGCTGCTTAATAATACCTTGAAATTGAAACTGACAAAAACACGCAGCGAAAAAAAATAAAGTACCCGGGAAAAGCTGGAAGAAAAAATTCTTTTTATAATGTTTTAAAACCGGGTACCTGATAAGAGTATTTTCCGAAAGATTTTTGAATGCGATATTTATGATCGCTAATACAGATAAAAAGAAAAAAATGGCAAAAGCGATCATAAAACCGAAGCCAGGTTGACGGGAAAAGAATAAATAGTAGCCACCAGCTAACAGGCTTGTAAGTATAAGCACAATGTAATGCCATGTCTTGGCTTTTTTAGCCGCTTTGTATTCCCCCGGAAAATCTTTTTTGCTTAGCTGGTAAGCTGTTGTTGCTTCGGTTTGAGACAAAAAGAAGGTTGCCGAAAGTTCTTCTATTACCTGCTCAGGGGTTTTTAATGGATCATCTTTCAATATTAAAGCATAGTTTGCCGCATGCTGAATTCTTTCATGCAAAGGCAGTTCGGCATAATTCATCTTGATATTTTATTGGGTATAGATAGCATTGGTAGCTATAGCCTGTTGCTGTAAATATACAAACCGAATAATTTATACAGGAGATATTTTATGCCTGTGGCGGCGTTTCCGAAGTCTTGATAACTTTTTTTTCAGCAGGTTGCTCATGCACCGGCTTCACCGATTCCACTTCTACCTGCTGTACCCATACCGCATAATTATTGGGAAGTATGGCAGAACCGGTATACACCGCATATACATGGGTAAAAACCGCACCAAAATACAGTATGGCTGCTGAATAATATACCCAAAGCAATAATACGATCAGGGAACCTGCTGCACCATAACTGTTGGAAAGTTTACTATGGCCCAAATAATAGCTGATCAAAAATTTGCCGATCATAAAAAGTGCGGCCGTGGTAAATGCGCCTGCTCTTACGTGCTTCCATTGTATCCTTGCATCGGGCAGCACTTTAAATATCAAAGCAAATAACAGCGAAGTAATGCCGAAGGTTAATACCAGGTTGAGTGCATATACCAATACAACGGTGAGCTGCGGAAACAAATTTGTGAGGCGTGTAATGAGTGCATCCATCAATCCGTTCACCACCAGTGATACCAGTAATAAAAAACCCAGGCTTACCACAATGGAAAAAGAAAGCAGCCTGTTGATAAGCATTTTTAAAAAGCCTTTTCCTTTACGTGGTTTGGCTTTTAATTTCCAGATAAGATTGATGGAATCCTGTATCTCTCCAAATACACTGGTGGCGCCGAATACCAGCGTAACGATACCAACTATGGTTGCAAAACTGCTGCTGGTGGATAAGGAAGCGCTGCGGATGGTTTGCTGTATCTGCAATGCTGCATCAGTGCCTACAAAATCAGCGATCTGGTGATACAAGGTTCCTTCAACAGCAGCACGGCCATAAAAAATATTGCTCACAGAAATAATAATGATGAGCATGGCCGGTAAGGAGAAGATGGTGTAATAAGCGAGCGCTGCACTCAGCTTCAATACCTTGTTGGCAAAAAAATCAGTAAAAGATCTTTTGATGATGGTCCATATATCTTTTACCGAAAGTTTCATTGCTTTATTTTAGTTTATCATTATCCCGGTGCCTGTTGGCATCCCGTATATTTTTCTTTTCAAAATTTTTTTGCAGGGCGCTGGTCAGGTCCACACCTGTTTGATTGGCCAGGCATATCAATACCCACAAAACGTCTGCCATTTCATCGCCTAATTCTTTTCCTTTATCGCTTTCTTTGAATGATTGTTCACCATAAGTCCGAACCATCAGCCGCGACAGTTCACCTACTTCTTCCATTAATATGCCAAGATTGGTGAGTTCGTTAAAATATTTTACGCCAATAGTTTTGATCCAGGTGTCTACTTGTTCCTGTGCCTGCTTTAAAGTAATGTCACTCATAATAAATTTTTGTAAAAATTATTCTTTGTTTTTAGTGTCTATCCAAATAGTCACTGGGCCGTCGTTTAATAAGGCCACTTTCATATCTGCACCGAATACTCCCGTAAATATTTTTTTCCCAAGATCTTTTTCCAACTGTATTATCATTGCTTCATACAGTGGAATAGCAATATCCGGTTTGCTAGCTTTAATGTATGAAGGGCGGTTGCCTTTTTTAGTAGCGGCATGCAATGTAAACTGGCTGACCAATAAAATATCTCCTCCACTATCTTTTACTGAAATATTCGGTACTTTATTTTCATCATCAAATACGCGGAGGTTCACGATCTTGTTACTTAACCATTCAATATCTTCCGCGGTATCTGCATCTTCAATACCGATCAGTACCAGCAAACCCTGCTGTATTGCTGCTGTGGTATCACCATCGATGGTTACTGAAGCGTTCGCTACTCTTTGTATCACTGTTCTCATACGGTAGTTTGATTTAATTCTGCATCAAAAGTAATTTCACCTGCATCCTGTTCTTCTTTATTAATACTGGCAGTAACATAAGTTTTGCTGATGGTATCGTGCCAGCCTCTCCCATTGTTGGCAAAAAAACTAAATGCTTCAAAAGGTATTAAACGGCTGAAGCTGCGTGCAAGCACCTGCCCGAAATCAGGCCGGTTGCCCTTTTCATTTACAATAGTGGTACCGGTTACACATTTGCCAGCACTGGTATTAAATACGCCTTCCAGTAAAATAAAATAAAAAAGCAGGTAGCATATTTCAATGATGGAAACAACCTGCCATATCATTTCTTCTGGCACTTTGAAAAGGTATTTGAATATATCTTTATTGATATTCAAAACAAAAGCCAGGATAATTACATCCACCAGCCAGTTGATGAAACGGGTGCCTGCCGGTGCAAAAAAGAACTCTACGGAACGATGAGCGCCGTATTCAATGTAATTGAGTTTCGCCACTTTATTATGCGATAATAAACGCAGGCCAACCACGCTGCTGATCAATAAGGAAATATTCATGATGCAGCCTACATAAAAGGTCCAGTTGGGCCTGAAGGGTACATCATAAGGTCCGTAAGAGCGGGTGAAAAGTTCTATGTACCAGGCCAGCATAAAAGGAAATGAGATCACTTCCATGCACATGATCATTCTTAAAAGATTGCTTCGCTTAAATCCTGATGTGAGGAAAATGATGACACCGGTAATGCCCAGGAAAACAGGCAGGTACCGTATATAAAAATTCAGTGGCAGCCCGTCGTGGAAATCAAAAAAATTCTTTAAGAACCAGAATAAATTATAACCATTGCTTACTATAAAAACAAGTGCAATTACAGTATATATTTTTTTGGTGTCCATGTAAAATATTTTATCAAAGAAATAGCTTAATTCCAATTATTAAAAATTTTTAAAAAACAAACAGGCTGCAATTACCGGCATCCCGTTTGTAGTAAATTGATGACAAAGGGCTTAGAACAGCCCGAAACTCCACAATGAAATTTTGCGGAAAAAAACAAGATTTTAAACGAACATTTTTTTGAAAAAAATGGGGAAAAGTGAGCAAAGTCAATACAGTGTTGCATCTGTAAAATTATCCACCTCAATTGTCCACAAGTGTTAATATTAAAAAGTTTGTTTGTTCGTTGGTAACAAATATTTTCGTTTGCTTAACATTTACTTAACCCACCAATCAAGCACTTATATGCCAACTAAAAAACCAACATCCGCTAAGGCGCTGCAATTCAGTCGCCAGTTTACAAAGGAAGGTGTAAGTCCTTACGATATGTTTGAATATGATTACCGTACATCTGTGATCAAAAATCCTACAGGAGAAGTTGTATTTCAAATGGACAATGTGGAAGTACCGAAACAGTGGAGCCAGATAGCAACCGATATCCTTGCACAAAAATATTTCAGGAAAGCTGGTGTACCACTACAAGATGGTACTACAGGAAGAGAGACCACCGTTAAACAGGTTGCCCACCGCATGGCACATTGCTGGCGTGTGTGGGGCGAAAGATATAATTATTTTGCAACCCCCAAGGATGCAGCTATTTTTTATGATGAATTAGTGTACTCTATTTTGAACCAGGCCTGCGTGCCCAACAGCCCACAATGGTTCAATACCGGTTTGCACGAAGTGTATGGTATTACCGGTAAACCACAGGGACATTATTATGTAGATGCAATTGACGGCCAGTTAAAAAAATCGGCCAATGCTTACGAACGTCCGCAACCACATGCCTGCTTTATTTTAAGTGTGAGTGACGACCTGGTGAATGATGGCGGTATCATGGACCTGTGGGTGCGTGAAGCCAGGATATTTAAATATGGCAGCGGCGTGGGTACCAATTTTTCCAGCATCCGCGGCGAAGGAGAAAAATTAAGCGGCGGCGGAACCTCGAGTGGTTTGATGAGTTTTTTAAAGATCGGTGACCGTGCAGCCGGTGCTATTAAAAGCGGTGGTACCACTAGAAGGGCTGCCAAGATGGTGTGCCTCGACCTGGATCATCCAGAAATTGTAGAATTTGTAAACTGGAAAACAAAAGAAGAAGATAAAGTAGCGGCATTGATCGCTGCGGGTTATTCTAATGATTATGAAGGTGAGGCTTATCGTACAGTGAGCGGGCAGAACAGTAACAACTCTGTTCGTATCCCCAATGCTTTCTTTAATGTGCTGGACGAAGATGGTGACTGGGAACTGAAAGCAAGAAGTGATGGCCGTGTGATGAAAAAAGTAAAGGCAAGAGAATTGTGGAACCAGATCAACTATGCAGCATGGCGCTGTGCAGATCCCGGTACACAATATGATACTACGATCAATGAATGGCATACCTGCCCTGAAGGTGGACCGATAAGGGCTTCCAACCCCTGCAGTGAATATATGTTCCTGGATAACACTGCCTGTAACCTGGCCAGTGTTAACCTGCGCCAGTTCTTTGATGAAGCCAGCAGCACTTTCAATGTACCGGGTTTTGAATATACCTGCCGCTTATGGACCGTGGTACTGGAAATATCTGTATTAATGGCGCAGTTTCCCAGCAAAGAAGTAGCACAATTAAGTTATGATTACAGAACATTGGGATTAGGCTATGCTAACCTGGGTAGCATGTTAATGGTAAGCGGAATTGCTTACGACAGTGAAGAAGCAAGAGGTATTGCAGGTGCTATCACTGCTATCATGACCGGTGTTGCTTATAAAACATCGGCAGAGATGGCGGGCTTTTTGGGTGCCTTTGACAAATACGAAGAAAATAAAAAGCACATGCTGCGTGTAATGCGCAATCACCGTGCTGCTGCGTATGATGCACAGGATGCTTTTGAAGGTATTGAAATAAAACCACAGGGCATACAGGCAAAATACTGCCCGGATTATTTATTGAAAGCTGCTACCAAAGCATGGGATGATGCAGTACAGCTGGGTGAAAAATACGGTTACCGCAATGCACAAACAACTGTGATAGCACCAACCGGTACCATTGGCCTGGTAATGGATTGCGATACCACCGGTGTGGAACCTGATTTTGCTTTAGTGAAATTTAAAAAATTAAGTGGTGGTGGTTATTTCAAGATCATCAACCAGAGTGTGCCTGCAGCATTACGCAATTTAAAATACAGCGAAGCAGAAATTGAAGCGATCGTAAATTATGCTAAAGGACATGCATCACTGAACAATGCGCCTTTCATCAATATCAAATCATTGATGGAAAAAGGCTTTACTGCTGCTGAAGTGGAAAAAGTAAATAAAGCATTGGGTGCTGCTTTTGAAATAGGCTTTGTATTCAATGTATATACACTGGGTGAAGATTGTTTGCAACGCCTTGGATTTAAGCCGGAGCAATACAACGATTTTGGCTGGAACCTGCTGGAAGCATTGGGCTTTAGTGAAGCAGAAATTGAAGCAGCCAATATTTATGTATGCGGTACCATGACCGTGGAAGGCGCCCCTTATTTGAAAGAAGAACACTTACCCGTTTTTGATTGCGCCAATAAATGCGGCCAGATAGGTCAGCGTTATATTCATGCACACGGGCACATCCGCATGATGGGAGCAGCACAACCCTTCTTAAGTGGCGCTATTTCTAAAACCATCAACCTGCCTAACGAAGCCACGCAGGAAGAAATTGCTGATGCATACCGTATGAGCTGGGAGTTAGGTTTAAAAGCGTGTGCGCTTTACCGTGATGGTTCTAAGTTGTCTCAACCGCTGAGCAATAAATCCGACAAAAAGAAAAAGCTCGACGAAAATATCAGCGAAGAAAATGCAGCTGCACTGGCGCAGGATATTTCTACTATGGTGGATATGGGTAAACTGACCATTGACGACCTGCTGGATGAAATGAACAAAAGGGTACAGAACAGTGCCGATACCACTTTAAAACGCCAGCTGGCCATGATCGTGGAACGCAGGGCATTACCGGCCAAGCGCAGGGGCTTTACACAAAAAGCAAAGATCAACGGCCAGGCATTGTTCCTCCGCACCGGCGAATACAGCGATGGTACTTTAGGAGAGATATTTATTGATATGGCGAAAGAAGGCGCCACCATGCGCAGTATGCTCAACTGTTTTGCCATTGCAGTTTCAATAGGTTTACAATATGGCGTACCACTGGAAGAATTTGTAGAAAAATTTGTGTTCACCCGTTTTGAACCAAGTGGAATGGTGGAGCATCCGAATATCAAGACCACTACTTCTATCATCGACTTCATGTTCCGCTCACTGGCTTATGAATACCTGGGCAGGAACGACCTGGTTCATGTACTGGATAAACCCGAAGTACAGAATAATGGCAATGAAGAATGGGATGAAAGCACACCCACTATCGGCGAACGCAAACCAGAGCTGAGCGAAGTAAGGGTGTTGGGTGGTACTGCCCCGCAACCTGTAAAAGCGGCTCACCGCACTGCAGCAGCGCCAAGAGTACACAATGCACTGGATGCTGTAAATGCAGCGGCTAAAAGTATGCAGAGCGATGCACCGGCCTGCAATACCTGCGGACACATCACTGTACGCAGCGGCACCTGTTACAAATGCCTGAACTGCGGTAACAGCATGGGGTGCAGTTAAAATTTAAAAAAGGATCACAAGCACATAAAAGCCATCAGTGTAAAAGCTGGTGGTTTTTTATTGCCTCCACTCATCGAAATACCATCAGCAGGGTATAGCATGCTTTACAGATCCGGTATAGATTTACCCAACTGTTTATGAGTACAAGACTGATCATAGGATGGGTATATAAAAAAGGCGAACTGGCGCAGCAGCAACTGGATAACTGGATCGCAGGTATTACTGCCATCTGCTCTATCGTGCTTACCGTTGTAGTGATAGGTCCAACGCTTAAAACAAATATTCCATTCACCAGCAAGGTCAGCAGTTCCTTCACACTGCTTGGGATGTGCATTTTGATCATTATCATTTACTGGATATTAAAAATTATCGTGGGGAGCATTTTTGATCTTTATCAGAAAATAAAAGGAATAAAAGAAGAAGAGATCTTATTTACAGATAATAAAATAACCAGCACCTATAAAACATGGATATTGAATGATGACTGCAGGCAATTAACCATGGTAAAATTTGACTCCCCCAAAAAAGAGCTGCTGGAATTTAAAGGCACCGAAACAAAGGCCGGGAAGAAGCCGTTCAGTTACACGGTGAGTATACCCGTGCCGAAGGAAGAGCTGGAGGCTGCTGAAAAGATACTGGAACATTTTAAAGGGAAGCTTGCATGAGATAAGCCATGATTTTTATGGCCTTATGCAATAAAAGCTGCCCGCTAGCCTGAGATAGACCTTTTAAATGCCCGCTTTTAAGGGTGGTCTTCAAAAGCCAAAACGCCCCTTTTGTGGCTTTTTCAGCCATAAAAAACCGTTCTTTTTAGTATTGCTTTAAAACAAAATGCAATATTTTTACTAAAACAAAGCTATTTACCTTAATCTAAACATTATGCGCCACCCTTTTGAAACCAGCGGCAAAGCTGTTATTGCCGTGCTATGTTTCCTGTTTATTTTTAAGTGTTCCACCGCCCAGCAAAATAACCCGCTTGTAAATAGTGGCGATCTGCTGCAAAAAGGCAATGAACTGCACGATCAGAAAAAATATAAAGAAGCCATTGCTTTGTATAAACAGATCAGCCGCAGTGATACCAACTATTCCAGCGCATTATACGAACTGAGTATGAGCTGCGAGGCCGACAGCCAGTTGCAGGCAGCACACCAGTATGCTATGCAGGGCCTTCGGTTATTTCCCGAAGAATTTCCTAAATTCAGTATGCAGGCGGCCAATGCACTGGACGATATGGGCAAGCAGGAAGAAGCGATCAATTTGTATGATGAGGCTTTGAAAAAAGATCCGCAATCTTACATACTGTATTTTAATAAGGGTGTAACACAACTGCGCATGGAAAAACTGGATGATGCCAAACTGAATTTCCAGCAATGTTTATTGATCAATCCATACTACAGTTCGGCGCATTACTTTTTAGGTAATATATATCTTAACCAGGGTAACCTGGTACCGGCCATGCTGGCCTATAAAACCTACCTGCTGGTAGCACCTACCGGTAAGTATATGAGCAAGTGTGTGAACAACCTGAGTGCTATTGCAAAAGTATCGGATGATGTACTTGAGATCGTAAAAGGAAAGAAGGCTGGCAAAGAAGATAATTTTGATATGCTGCAGCAGATATTATTATCTAAAATAGCATTGGATCAGCAATACAAATTAAAAGCCGACCTGGAAGATAAAATTGTACGCCAGGTACAGGTGGTGGATGAAAAACTGGAATACAGGGCCAACGACAAAGGCTTTGCCATGCAGTTCTATGTACCACTTTACAGCAGGTTGTTTAAAGAAGATGATTTTGAACCCATGGTATTCTCTGTCTTTTCCGGTTTAGGTATCAAAGAAGTGGACAGCTGGGTAAAAAAGAACAAAAAGAAAGTGGAAGCTTTTGCAGAAAAAGCCATTGCTTATTTAAATGAAATAAAATATACCCGTGTATTGAATGAACCCGACAGAAAAAATGCTGCGGTAAGATATTATTATGAGAATGGGGTATACCTGGGTAAAGGCAATTATAATGTACATGATAAAACGGTGGATATGACAGGGCCCTGGGAATTCTATTTTCCGCTGAACGGGTTGGTGAAAGCAAAAGGCAACTTCAACAGTTCTTTTGAAAAAGAAGGAGAGTGGACTTATTATTACAATACCGGTAAAATAAAAGAAAAAGCGTTTTACAAAAATGGTAAACTCAATGGCCAACTGGAAGGCTGGTTTACCAATGGCAATAAATGGTACACCTATAATTATACCGATGGTAAAATGAATGGTGTTTCAACGGGATATTTTTATAACGGGCTGTTGCGCAAGACCAGCACTTATAAAGAGGATAAAAAGAACGGCGTGGAAAAAGGATACAGCAGCACCGGTTACCTGCAATACGTTGGCAATTATGCTGACGATGAACAGGAAGGCATGCTCACCTATTATTATTCCAATGGTAATAAGCAGGATGAAGTATCGTATGCCAAAGGAAAAGCACAGGGTGTTTACAAAAGTTATTACAAAGATGGTAAACCCGAAACACAGGGAGAATTTACCGACGATAAAAAAGAAGGATTGTGGACCACCTGGTACAACAGTGGTGCAGTAAAAGAAAAAACCACGTACAGCGGCGGCGAAATTACCGGTGAGTTCACTGAGTATTACGAGAATGGCAAACTGGAAAGAAAAGGGAATTACACCAAAAAGAAGATCGATGGTAAACTGGAAGACTATACCGATGAAGGAAAGCTGTACAGCGATGCCACTTACGAAAAAGGTAAGCTGAGAGAAATTAATTTTTACGACGCCAAAGGCAATAACATATCTACAACGTCTACACGAAAAGGCGCTGCAGATATCACTTTCTTTACACCGGAAGGCATAAAATCATCACAAGGCTATTTTAACAGGGATGGTAATAAAGATGGAGAATTCACAGAGTTCTATGCATCCGGAAAGGTAAGTGAAAGAACCAATTTTAAAGACGGTATAAAAGAAGGGGAGCATGTATCGTATTTTTCAAACGGGCAGAAGAATGTGGAGAATACTTTTAAAAGCGGCGATGAAGATGGTTATACCAAAGGGTATTTCTATAACGGTAAACTGAATTACGAAGGCTGGATCGTAGAGAACGATAAGCAACAGGATATTATTTTTTACAACCAGATGGGCAATATCAAAAGCAAAGAATATTACCTGAATAATGAACTGGATGGTTACTCGGAATATTATTATCCCGGTAATGTTAAAGATTGCGATTACCGTTATCACAATGGCTGGCTGGAAGAGATCGTACAATACGATTCAACCGGTAAAGAATTATACACCAGTAAGTTTGAAAAAGGAAGGGGACAGCTGATCTTTAAACACCACAATGGTAAGAACATGGTGGAAGGCAATTACAATAATTATATGCTGAATGGCAGTTATAAAACATTCTTTTTTGATGGCACACTCCATTCGCAGTCTTTTTATAAGAATGACGAAAGGGACAGTGTTTTCAAAAGTTATTTTTATGGCGGATTGGTACAATCAGAAGGACGCTATGTGAATGGCGAAAAGCAAGGATCGTGGAAGTATTACTTTGATAATGGCAAGCTGAGTGAGGAAGAAATGTACAAAGATGGCAAACTGGAAGGCGTGGATAAAATATACAACCGTGATGGCAGCCTGGATAAAGTGGGTAATTACAAAAACAATCAACTGGAAGGTGAGTACACATTCTATGGAGAGAACGGCCAGGTTGCGGTGGTGCTGAATTACAAAAAAGGTGACCTGAAAAGTTATACCTACGAAGACAAAGCAGGTAACAAAGTGCCGCCGGTTATGCTAAAAGGGAGCACCGGTAAAATAAATGGCTTTTATAAAAACGGTAACCCGAGTGCTGAGATCAATTACCTGAACAATGATGTGGAAGGGGTAAGAAAATTCTATTATTCCAACGGCAAACCATTTGTGGATGGCACAAGGCAGTTTGGATATGACGACGGTGTAAAGAAAATTTATTATCCCAGTGGCACTCTTTGGAAAGAAGAACATTATGTACTGGGTAACCAGCACGGTATCTCTAAATGGTATTATCCAAACGGCAAACTGGAAAGAGAAGAAAATTATTATAACAGCGACCTGCATGGTACCTGCAAATACTATGACGAACAGGGCAAGCTGAAACAAACCCGTACCTTTTATTACGACATCTTATTAAGTGTACAGTAACATGAAACAGAAAAAGATCAAACTTATTGCAGCAATTGCTTTATTGTACTGCAATTGCGGCCTGGCGCAAACACCCGCCGAAGTAAATGCGGCCTTTCCGGGTCAGGAAGCCGTATTTTCTAATTACAGCCAGGAATTAAAGCTGATGGTGAAAGACGGCACCGTGGTGGCGGAAAGTAATTACCAGAAAGACCTGATGGTGCTGAGCGAAAAGAATGCTGCTGCATACAGCAGGTCCAAAATATATCATAGCGGGTATAATGAACTGCATGACCTGGACGCCTACACGAAAGTGCCTGATGGAGACAAATATAAAAAGATCAAGATCGGCGAACAAAAGACCACCAGCAGCAGGCGCAACAATGTTTTTTACGACGATGTAAAAGAAACCACGTTCGATTTTCCGGGAATGGTGCAGAACGCCATACAGCACATGGAATACAGCCAGTACCATAAAGATGCACATTTACTGGTGCCATTTTACCTGCCGGGTTCAGTGCCGGTAATGTCGGCTTCCTATACAGTAATAGTTCCTAATGATATTACCATCAAGTATGTAGTAAAGAATGATAGTAAAGGGTTGTTCCAGTTTACCGAAGACAAAAAGAAAAAGGAAACTATTTATAAATGGACGATATCAAAATACAAAGGAGAAGATGACTTCAGTAATGCGCCGGATGACAGTTATTATGTACCGCATATCATTATTTACGTGGCCAGCTTCGAGGACAATGCTGGCACACATCCATTTTTAAATAACCTGGATGACCTGTATAAATGGAATGTGGATTTTACAAAGGAACTGAATCTTACACCTGATCCCGCTTTAAAAAAGATCGTGGACTCCCTGGTAACCGGAAAAAAAACAGAAACAGACAAAGCCAAAAGTATTTACAAATGGGTGCAGCAGCATATTAAATATGTGGCATTTGAGAACGGGCTGGAAGGATTTAAACCCCGCCAGGCAGCCGAAGTATGCAGCAAACGTTACGGCGATTGTAAGGATATGAGCAGCATCATTACACAAATGCTGCGCATGGCCAACATCAAAGCTTATTACACCTGGATCGGTACAAGGGACATTCCTTACAATTATACCGAACTGCCTTTACCCATAGTTGATAACCACATGATATCTGCTGCGAACATCAACAACGAATGGGTATTCCTGGATGGTACAGATCCGCATGCCAAATACGGTATACCACCTTCGGCTATTCAGAATAAGGAAGCGCTGGTGGCCATCTCCGAAAAAGAATACAAAGTGCTTACCATACCCGTTACAGCGGCGCAGCAAAGTACCATTGTAGATAGTACCGTGATCAGCTTTACCGATAATGGCATTAAAGGCACGGAGAATGTGAATTACAATGGTTATTTTGGAGAGGATACTTACAATGCATTATTATACCGCGATGAAAAGGAGACCAAGGATTATGTAAAATCAAGGATGGGTAAAGCAAGTAATAAATTCATATTGGGTAATTACAAGATCACAGAAGTGAACCCTGATGAGAATATGGTGAATATCACCGCTGACTTCGAGATACCGGGTATCGGAAAAAAAGTGGGCAATGAATACTATATCAACCTGAACCTTGAAAAGTTATTCGGCACAACGGTAATAGATACCGCTAAACGAAAAGTACCTATCGAGCAGGAATATAAATACATATTGAAGCAATACCACATACTGAATATACCTGAAGGATATACGGTAACTTACAAACCACAGAACTTTAGTGTGGACAACGACCTGATATCTTTAAAGATACAGTATGAATTAAAAGACGGAAAGATAATTGCCTACCAGGAACTGCAGAATAAGAACCTGATGGTACAGCCTGATAAGTTTGACGAGTGGAACAAAACAACCAAAGCAGTAGCCGCACAATATAAAGAACAGGTGGTGCTGGAGAAAAAATTATAACAGTTAACAAAACATAATTTTAAATTAAAAGATACATATGAAAACAGTTTTTTCGGTAACAGGGTTGATGCTGGTACTGGCATTGCACACAAAAGCACAGAGCCCTTCAATAAAATGGGACCCCAACCCGGTACCCCATAAAGTGAAGGCTGTGTACAATGCAGAAAGCGCCGTGATATTGTCGGATATGCGCATGCAGGAATATGTGCAGGAAGATAAAAAAGGACTGATGATCATTACCACTACCAAAAAGCTGGTAAAAGTGATGGATGACAAAGGTGTGGAAATGTTCAATAAAATATACCTGCCTGTGTACAACGGCAGCGAACTGATAGAAGTAAAAGCAAGAACAATATTACCCAGCGGTAAAATAGTGAACCTGCCTGCTGAAAAGATACTGGATGTGGAAGAAGAAGGAAGGGCCTACAAAAAATTTGCATTGGAAGGTGTGGAAAAAGGAAGTGAGATCGAATATTATTACCAGGTAAAAAGACCTTCTTCATTTTTCGGACTCGAAATTTTTCAGTCCAGCACCACGCCTTATGAAGAAGCAGATTTTATATTGGTTACACCCGATTATCTTTCATTTACTGTAAAAGGGTACAACGGGTTTTCAGTAAGCAGGGATACTGTTATTGGTGCCAAAAGAGTAACTACCGCCACCTGTAAAGATATACTGGCCATTGATGATGAAAAATATGGCAATAAAGATGCACATGCGAAGAACGTGCAGTATAAATTTTCCTATAACCTGAGCAAGGATAAGAACGTAAGGGTGTTTACCTGGAACGAACTGGCAAAGAATGTGTACAATGGTTATACAAGTTATACCGACAAGGAAGCAAAAGCAGTAGAAGGATTTTTAAAACAAGTGAATATTCCCGCCACTGCCAGCGAAGAACAGAAGATAATCACGCTGGAAGATTATATAAAAACAAATATCAACAGCGACAAAGAAGGTATTGGTGAAGATGCGGATAAAATTGAAAAGATTGTAAAAACGAAAGTGTCCAGTAATGATGGTTTGAATAAACTTTTCATTATCTGTATGGACAAACTGGGTATTAACTGGCAGATTGTTTTCCCGAGCAAGAGAGATGATATTCCTTTGGATGAAGAGCTGGAAAATTACCGGTTGATTGATGAGATGCTTTTTTATTTCCCGTCAACAGGCCATTTTTTAGAACCGGTGAATAGCTCGTACAGGTATCCTTACTTTAATCCCTTCTGGGCAAATACCAAAGGTTTATTCCTGCAGGGAACTACCATCGGTAATTTTAAAACGGCATTGGCATCTTTCAATGACATCCCAATTCAGCCTATTGAAGAAAGCGCTCATAATATGGAAGTGAGTTTAAAATTCAACAGCGATATGGATTCGCTGGAACTGCATAGCAAGCAGATATTGCTGGGATATGGCGCTACCATTTACAGGCCCGCTTATAACTTTATTGCAAAAGATAAACTGGAAGACCTGAGCAAGGACATCATTAAATCGGTTGCCAAAAGCGATAATATAAAAAACATTAAAGTACAGAACACAGCCTTTACCGATGGCTTTTATAAAAAACCTTTGACCATTGAAGCAGATATTGTAAGCGCCGACCTTTTAGAAATTGCAGGCAAAAGAATATTGGTGAAATTGGGCGAAGTGATAGGACCACAAGAGCAGATGTACCAGGAAAAAGCAAGGCAGTTACCCATCAGCATGCAATACCCGCATGTACTGGACAGGGATATCACCTTCACTATTCCTGCTGGTTACCAGGTTAAGAACCTGAATGACCTTGCCATGAATATCACTGATAAGGAAATGGGAAAAGAAACCATGGGCTTTGTATCCACTTATAAAATTGAAGGCAACGACCTGAAGATAAAAGTGCATGAATTTTATTCTGTAACGGATTATCCTATCAGCATGTTCGACGAGTTTAAAAAGATAATCAACGCCAGCGCCGACTTTAATAAAGTAGTACTGGTACTGGAGAAAAAATAAACGACCCTGTAAATACCCGATATTAACGACCAGCTATGCGAAAGAATTTTCTTTCATTTATCCGTGCGTACCTGAAAAGCATCGGCCTTTTTGCAGCTATGCAATTGGTATGCTATGCAGCAGGAGCACAATCCTATATGGGCTACCAAACTTCGGCCTATGCCGGTGTATACAGCATGTTGAACAATCCTGCTGATATTTTAAATCATCGTGTACGGGCCGACGTTAACCTGGTAGGCATTTCTGTAGGAGGCGGTAATAACGTAGTGGCATTTAAGTTCAGCCAGCGCAATAATGACCGGTCAGGCTTTTTCTATCCCGACCCGATTACCAAAAGAGGGAAAATGAATTTTAATACAGATGTATTTGGCCCCTCTCTATTAATAAGATTATCGGATAAACACGCCTTTGCCATTACTACCCGTGCAAGGTTATATACCAATGTATATGGCGTTGGAACACCCATGCTCAACTCATTGCTGCAGGACACTATCAGCTCTTTCCTGATCAATCACCAATTATCCATCAGCGACATGTTTGCCGGTGTGCATGGATGGAAGGAAATAGCGTTGACCTACAGTCGGCAGATTGCCAACAGCGATTTCGGCGTATGGAAAGTAGGCGCTTCTGTAAAATACCTAGGCGGTATAGCGGCACTTTCTTTTCACACCAATAACCTCGGCTACACCTATGACTCACTCATCGACCCGGCTGATGGAAAAATGAAAGAAGCCATCCTTAACGCCAGAGGAACTTTTGCGCTGGATTATACCAAAACAATTGATTCGATAGCCGGTAAAGATATTGTCTCATTTAAAAACCCGGGCATCGGTTTGGATATCGGGGTGAATTATGAGTACCGGGAAGATATGCAGGTGTATGAGAATTCCTACAGCGAAAAAACAGCCAATTATATCTGGCGTGTAGGTGCATCCATTACCGATATCGGGTTCATCAAATACCCGAAGCAGGAAATGAAGACCATCAATACAAGATTTTCCGGCAATAACTATTTTACAGAACAATTCAATACACCATCCGATTCATCGGAACCGTACCAAAAGGCCAACTATTATAAAAATCTTTTTAATGCACGTACAGAGCCTTCTGCAGTTACTATGCAACTGCCTACTACGTTGCATTTGGCCTACGACCGTTATTTTAATAAATGGCTGGGTGTGGCTGCACAACTGAATGTACCGCTGGTATTTTCTAAGTTCAATTATTATAATGGCAATTACACACCCACCTCTTTGTATGTAACACCCAGGGCCGAGATACCTTTAGGGGGATTGTACATGCCAATAAGCTATAATTCCATCTCGGGCTTTAATATGGGGGCCGCATTGCGCCTGGGTCCATTGGTAGTGGGATTTGCATCACTCATCAATGCAAGAATGGCCAAAACGAAAGGCGTGGACTTTTATTTTATTCTCCGGGTACCCATATTTGGTTACAGGGCATATAAAGAGAAGACTTACGGTCAGGAACAACCGAAGTTGACCAAACGGCAAAGACGCATGCTGGATTGCCCCGGTAAATAATATCCCGGTTATTTTTTCTGAACAAAATCTCTCAGGTAACTGCAGCTGTTCCAGGCCTGTTTGTAAAAAGCAGTATTGCCATATTCTTTCACCAGTTGAGGGAAATACTTGCTGTTCATAAAATCTTCAAAATATTTTTTCTCAGCAACTTCCATTTTCTGGTAATTATCCTGGTAGTCGTCGTATTGCGGACGGGATAACTGCTTCTGGCTGCATTTGGCCATCATGAACAAACACCGGGCTTTAAAATTTTTATCCGTGCTGGCATTCATAGCTTTTTCAAAATATTCCTGAGCTTTAAAGCAGCCATAGTATTCTCTTTCAAAAGCGGTGGCATCTTTGGGCATATAATAACCATCGCTGCCGCTGCGGTCGTATTGTACCAGCAACCAGGCGTGACCATAATAGGTCATATTATAAAAACCATTGGCCATTTTGTAGAGATTCTTTGCAAGGTTAGCTTTATCGGTTGTTAAAGACTTTTCCAGCCTTAACATTTCTTCCGCAAAAGCCAGTTTAGTGGTACTGTATTTTACTTCATTAGGCAATGCTTCTTCCTGGTCATATAAAAGATCAATAAAAGGATTGGTATTAATGCTGCTGTTCTTTTTATCAGTGGATCTTTTAAACCAGCTGATGGCATTGGCATAATTATAATCCCTTAAGTACGCCGTGCCGGCAAAATCGATCACAGTTGTTCTCGTTACCGAACTGTGATCAATAATAAAGCGTTCGAGTTTATTGGCTTGTTTATTGTCTATTAATGCATACAGCTTTTCAACATCTTTACTTACCAGTTTATTTCTTAAAAAATTAACGCCTGCAGCATAACCGGTATAATTATTTATGATTGCATCGGCAGCGCCAATAGCCAATGCTTCTTTGTGCAGGTCGCCTTGCTGGTGATAGCGCTGTGCCATTATCTCGCTCATCAGGTTACGGTAAAAAGTTTTCCATTGCTGAATACTATAGTAGCCGGTTTCTTCTGCTTTTTCTTTTTTCGCCTTGTCATACAACCATAATATCGATGGCAATAATTGTTCTTCAAAAGCAGCATCTATCTTTTCTTTTTCATTAATGGTCACTAATAAGTTAGTGAGCGCCCATTGATCTTTTACTTTTTCAGAAAGCTTCATCTTTTCTGCAGCAGCCAAATATTTTTTTGCAGTGCTGTAATCTTTCAGCATGTAGGCTGTATAGGCGGCACCGGTCTCAAACAGGCCGGGGTTCTTAACAGTATTCTTTGCAGCTACATCATGTAAAAAGCCACTGAGTTCTTTTACCGCTTTGCTGTTTTCATTTAAAGAACTGTCCGAAGCATCATCATTCCAGGAAAGATACAAGGCCTTGCCACCTTTTTCATGTTGTAATAAAGGGGAGAAATATTTTTCTTCCAGTTTATTGATCTCCCTTACAGCCAGCACTTCCAGTATATCAGCACCGGCATCCAGTTTATAAACTTCTTTCATTGCGGCTATCTCATTGCCCGAGCTGCCAATGGCAAAAAGCCCCAGCATCGCAGCTTTTTCTGCATTGCCCGAACAGCGCTGCAAATATTCACTGCGTTCTGTTTGCGAATTCACGCTCCATTTAAAACCCAGGTAATTGGAGATCCGTTTTACAACCGATGCATTAAAAGCCTTACTGAATAAATAGGCTGCTTCTTTACTTTCACCGGTACGGAATAATGCGCCGGCCTTTAATGCAACACACATGGGTTGTAATACACTATTACCGGTAATGCTGGGTGCATATTCATCATACCATTTAATTACATCAAAATAACGGCCGCTGTAATGTGCCAGTCGCAATACCTGGTACGCAAACTTCAGTTTGAAAATATCTTTCTTGGCAACCGTGTATAATTGCTGCCCGTTCTTGATCAATTTGGCCATTTTTAAACTATCCCGCTGCGGAACATCCCAACTGGTTTCGCCACCATACACATAAGGTTCCACCTGTTTGGCATACATGATATAACCCAGGCCCTCCAGGTCTTTTTGCTTGATAAAATAATCCGTCATGCTGTTGTGCGCAACACTGTCGGGTATTTTTAAAGGCTGGTTTTTTTCAATATTGAAATAAAGATTGTTCAGGTCTTTCCAGGCAAATTTGTTCACGAATTTTTTTGCATCTGCATCGCTTACATTATTGCCGCAGTAGTTACTCCATTCTTTTGCCAATGCATCGGCAGGTAACAAGGGCTCATTCTCGTCGTACAAAAAATTATAACCGGTATAATAGAACGGTTTATAACCTTTCGCATCGGGCAGGTTCTGGTGAAAAAAGGAAGTATAATAATCATAAGGGTCAGCATCGGGGCCGCAGCCAATAATATTCTGCGGAAAAGAGATCATGGCAATGCTAACGAAGGCTATTGTAAATTGCTTCCAGTTCATGAAGGGAATATTTATTTAAAATTACAGAATCAAGATGGTAGAGTGATACCTTAAGCCGGGTATTTTTAAGTTGATCGTTTATGGCCGCCGCCGCGGCAATGATCTCCTTGTAATCGCTTGCTTCATTTCTTATCAGGTCTCCTTTTTTAAGATCATAACCCTGCAGCAAAGTATCTTTCAGTATTTCAAAACGGTTATCTTTTCTAATGGTAAAAGCATTATTCAAAACAGTATCGGGCAGGTCCTGTATCAACCCGGTATAAATATTATTACGGAACAGCACCTTCCAACTGAACAAAGGAAGCGCCACATCCAGCGGTAAAGGATAAGCGGCAAGATTGCCAATATATTTTTTCAGCTCTGCCGTTTCAATGATCGAATTTTTAGTGGCAATATTTTTCAGGTTGCCCATATTATAGCACATCAGCAGGCCCTGGTCAACAGGCGGTACACCCGTTTTGGCAATAAACTTTACCTGGTGCAAACGGATGGTGGCGGATAATTTTAAAGCAGGCTTTAATTTTTTAATATGCGATAACAGTAAAAAATATTTATCCCTGGTGCCGGCGGTCCAGTCGCAATCAATCTGCAACTCTTCAATTGTGGCAAACTGGTTGGCGGCAACGAGTTGCTCTGTAAGCAAAACAATTTTAGCTGCAACTCCTTCCACCTGTGCACTGTCAATTTGCTGTATACATTCATTGGTAATAAAAACAGTAGGGATCACCTCTATACCGGCGGCCAATTTATAACCCGTGCTTTGCAGTTTTGCAATAGGAATTGCGGCATGTGTGGCCGGGTCCCAGCCCACATCAAAAAATTTTATGTACAGCGTCTTTACCTGTAATGCATCCAGTTGCTTTTGTTCAAGATCATTGAGTTTAAAAACAGATTTCCAGTAATAAAAACTGCGATCTACGGTACGGGGTGCTTTATTTTGTTTGCACGAAAAAAAAGCCGCAACAAGTGCAGGTAATAATATTACAGCAATGCCGGCTTTGTACTTATATTTGTTTACAAACATGTTGAAAGATGAAACCAAAAATAAAACAAATTAAAATCGCCGTCATCAGCTGTTTTGTATGCGGCCTGTCTTTATTATTCTGCGGTACTGCAACTGCACAGGATTATAAACTGGAAGGCAACGAGGTAAAGATCGAAAAACAGGTATTGTTCGAAGCGGGCAGCGCCAAATTAAAACCGGAAAGTACGGCAGCGCTGGAGATCATAAAAAAATACCTCGATGATAAATCCTACATCAGCTTGTTGCGTATAGAATGCCATACAGATAACAGTGGTGATGCAAATGCAGCGCAGGACCTGTCAGAAAAAAGAGCATTGGCGGTATGTGCCGCACTGGTAAAAATGGGTGTGGATTGCAAACGGTTGATCGCGGTGGGATTTGGCGGCACCAAACCGGTACAGGATAACAGTACACCCGAAGGAAAAGCGGCCAACCGCAGGACCAGTTTTTTCAACGCCGCATTGCGGGGCCATTTGATCGGTGGTATGCCTGCCGATGGAGGAGGCAAAGTTGCCGGTGATATTTGCAATCAATAAACGCTATCCAGTATCTTTGCGGCATGACATCACAATTCTTTACCTACAACAAACAAAAGGTTATACAGGCGCTCCGCTATCACTTCATCAGCCGCAGGGAAATAAAAATAATGATCATACTGGTAAATGTTTTTGCCATCATCACTGCAGGCCTGTTCTTCTTTAAAAAAATATTGCCGCTGCCTTTTTTGGTAAGTTCAGTATTGTGGTTTGTGCTGATGATCACCTTCTGGTACCTGTTGCCCAATATGGTATACAAAAAGGCCGCCACCTTCCGCGACCGGCTGAAAGCAACATTAACCAACGATGAATTCCGTATAGAAAATGAAAGAGGGAGCCGCAGCTGGCCCTGGAGCGATTTCAGCACCTGGATAGAAAGCCCTTATTTTTTTCACCTCTACTTCAATAGCCGCTCCTTTTTTATAGTGCCCAAAGATGCCTTCACCGATGATGATGTACACGAAGCGAGGAAGTTGTTCAGGGAGAAGATCGCCTCAAGTTAGAATTTACGGGTTACGGGTAACGAGTTGCGGGTTAGTGGATCGTTTGCGAAGAATTGGGTATATAATATATTATAATAAGGTTACAGGCACAACAAATTAACATCCTAACCCGTAACTTTTTTAACTCGTAACCCGCAACCCCTAACCCGCAACTCCTCTCACAACCTCTTCTCCATCACATGGTGCGGTACATTCACTTCAATGAATTCTGTGCCCTTTACTTTAAAGTCAAATTTTTCGTAAAAGCCGATCGCGGTATTGCGGGCATGCATCATTAATTTTTTATAGCCTTTATCCCTGGCTACAGTTTCGGCAAAGCTCATCATACTGGCGCCAATGCCCTTGCCTTGTAAATTATTGTGTACGGCCATCTGACGCAATTTTATAGTACTGCTATCCACCTTGGTAAGCAGGCAACAGGCCAGTATCTTATCCTCGTCAAAAGCGCCGATCAGGATATCATCTTTTTCTTTTGCCAGTTCATCATCCGTAAAAGTAAGTCCCAGGGGTTTGCGCAATATTTCCATCCGCAAAGCTATCATTTGCCTGTATTCCGGAGAGCCATGATCTATTTGTTTTAAAGCCATATCAGTTTGTGTTTTAGTATACTGCTGTCAGTGTAGCGGAAGTAATTACAATATACAATTTTTTTTATAATCGCGGTATAGGGCAGGCGGCAGTTACAGCAGTAACGGTAAATGATTTTTTATTCAGCCGCATAAAGTATAAAACCGGCCGCCTTATACAAATAAAAAATGATATTCCCGTTAGTTTTCAATAAAATTATATACCCCCGAAACACTTGGCAGACAACATAAAAACCCCCAATTTTGCCCTTATTTATATTTCTTTGTAATTATTGCAAAATGTATATTTTTGCAGCCTAGACAAACTAAATTTTAAAATTATGTCAGACATTGCAACAAGGGTGAACAAAATAATTGTTGACAAGTTGGGAGTTGATGAAGCAGAAGTAACCACAGAAGCTTCTTTCACCAATGATTTAGGTGCCGATAGCTTGGACACCGTTGAACTTATTATGGAATTTGAAAAAGAATTCAACATTTCTATTCCGGATGAGCAGGCCGAAACCATCACTACTGTTGGACAGGCTGTTGCTTACTTAGAAGAGCATGCTAAGTAATTTTCATTTAACTATCACAGGTAAACTTTATGGCTTTTAAACGTGTAGTAGTAACCGGATTAGGTGCCCTTACACCGTTGGGTAAAACTGTTGAAGAATATTGGCAGGGTTTGGCTGATGGCGTAAGTGGCTGTGATTTTATTAAGCAATTCGATTGCAGCAAGTTTAAAACAAGGTTTGCCTGTGAAGTTAAGGACTTTGACCCCACAGCGTATTTAGACCGTAAAGAAGCACGTAAAATAGACCGCTACTGCCAGTTTGCATTGATTGCCAGCGATGAAGCAGTAAAAGATGCCGGTATCACCAAAGAAAATGTGGATGCCGACAGGGTGGGAGTGATCTTCGCCAGCGGTATCGGTGGCCTCATCACCTTCCAGGAAGAAGTGACCAATTATGCCTTGGGTGATGGTACACCACGATTCAATCCTTTCTTTATTCCCAAAATGATACTGGATATTGCCGCAGGGCAGATATCCATGCGCCATGGATTCCGCGGTCCCAATTTTGCCGTGGTATCAGCATGTGCCTCTTCCACCAATGCCATCATCGATGCCTTTGATAATATCCGCCTGGGTAAGGCCGATATTATTGTAACCGGCGGAAGTGAGGCCGTGGTAAGCGCCGCAGGTGTAGGTGGTTTTAACGCCATGAAAGCCCTCAGCGAAAGAAATGACAGTCCCGCTACAGCCAGCCGCCCCTTTGATAAGGACAGAGATGGATTTGTAATGGGCGAAGGCGCCGGCGTACTGGTGCTGGAAAGCCTGGATCATGCTTTGGCAAGAGGCGCCAAAATTTATTGCGAAATAGCAGGCGGCGGCGCCACAGCCGACGCACACCATATTACAGCGCCCCACCCCGAAGGGCTGGGTGCAAAAAATGTAATGCTGGCCGCATTGAAAGATGCCGGTATGCAGCCGGAAGATATTGATTACATCAATGTACACGGCACATCCACTCCGCTGGGAGATATTGCCGAAACAAAAGCCATATTGAGTGTGTTCAATGAGCACGCTTATAAACTCAATATCAGTTCCAGCAAAAGCATGACCGGCCACTGCCTGGGTGCAGCAGGCGCCCTGGAAGCACTGGCCTGTATCATGGCAGTAACAAAAGATACTGTTCCTCCAACCATTAACCATTTTACCGACGATCCGGAACTCGACCCTAAGCTCAACTTCACTTTTAATAAAGCCCAGCAGCGAACTGTAAATGCTGCACTCAGCAATACTTTTGGCTTTGGAGGGCACAATGCCTCAGTGATAGTAAAAAAGTATAAAGCGTAAGTACAGGTAAATAGTACCAGTAATTATGTAGTGGTTAGTACTACAAAAAAATCCATCCTATACAAAACTAAACGTAAGGCTGGCCGCTGTGTATCTGTAACAAAAATCTTAACTTTATAACTGAGTTAAAGCATAAGAATAATTTCAATTAAATATATTTCTAGCAACTTTGCAATTCATTAAAGATTTTTTCAAAAGTCAAAACAAGAACCGGGAGTTTAAAAAACAACTCAATAATATTCTTGGCTTTACACCGGGAGATATTGCGTTGTATAAAACGGCACTCAGCCACCGTAGTGTGAGAGAAGGCGCAGATGAGAACAATGAGCGATTGGAATTTTTGGGCGATGCAGTATTAAGTTCCATCATAGCACATTACCTATTCAGAAAATATCCCTACAAAGGAGAAGGCTTTTTAACCGAAATGCGCAGCAAAATGGTGAACCGCCAGATGCTGAATGATATTGCATTGAAAATGGGCCTTAAAAAGATCACCTTTTATAATAAATACGACAACTCCCTTAAAATATCACAGATATTTGGCAACACCCTCGAAGCATTGATCGGTGCGGTATACCTCGACAAAGGTTATCCCGGTACACAAAAATGGGTGGAGAAATATATCATCATGCCCCATTTGTTCATCGACGACCTGGAGATCATCGAGATCAATATCAAGAACCGCCTGTACGGCTGGGCCAACAAGAACGGCAAAGCACTGGAATTTGAAACACTGGAGGAAAAATTTGAGAATGGCCGCCGCCTCTTCACCATCGGCGCTACTGTAGACGGTGAACTGATCGCCGAAGCAAAAGGCTACAATAAAAAAGATGCCAGCCAGATAGCAGCACAACTGGCAGTGGAAAAATTAGGGCTTTGAGTTGCCGGTTAAAAAGTTACGGGTTAATTGATATTTCTTTACACGATAGTCTAACCTCTGCAAACAATCAAATAACCCGAAACTCGTAACTTGTATTCCGTAACCCGCAACAAAAACAACTCGTAACGATGAACTTTGGAATATTAGGAAGTGGCAGCTGGGGAACGGCGCTTGCAAAGATCTTGACCGACAATGGCAACAGTATTTACTGGTGGCACCGCAGCGAAGCAGCCATCAAACATATACAGGCCAGGCATCACAACCTGCATTATTTACCTTCGGCACAATTTGATATCAGTAAACTTACACTCACCACCAATGCTGCCGACCTGGTACAACATTCCGATTGCATTATCATAGCAGTGCCAAGCGCTTATGCAGCAGATATATTACAGGCATTGCCCAAAAAAATATTCGAAGGCAAAAAGATCATCTCTGCCATTAAAGGCATTTTACCCGAGCAGAATTTATTGCTGAACGATTACCTGCAGCAGGAATTTGGAGTGGAACTGAAAGATTATTTTGCAGTCCTCGGTCCCTGCCATGCAGAAGAAGTGGCGGCAGAAAAATTATCTTACCTTACCTTTTCGGGTATTGATGACCGTATGACGAGGCAGCTGGCAGCGAGTTTTAAAACGGAATACCTGAACACCATTGATAACAATGATATTTACGGCGTGCAGTATGCAGCCATCTTGAAAAATATTTATGCAGTAGGATCGGGTATTGCACACGGGCTGGATTACGGCGATAATTTTTTAAGCGTATTGATAGCCAACAGCGCCGATGAAATGGCAAGCTTCCTCATTAAATCGGGTATCAAAAACATTGAAGTGGGCCATGCAGAACACTGGCCGGTAAAAGAAGAACACCGCCCCGCCAATTATGCAGCATCCGTTTATCTTGGCGACCTGCTGGTAACCTGTTACTCGCTGCACAGCCGCAACCGCTCCTTTGGTAATATGATCGGTAAAGGCTATTCCGTAAAAGCCGCCCAGCTGGAAATGAGCATGGTGGCCGAAGGATACAATGCCAGCAAATGTATGTACCTGATTAACAAAAAGGTAAATGCCGATATGCCTATAGCAGAAACCATTTATAAAATATTGTGGGAAAACCTGCCCGCAGCACAGGGTTTTAACGAAATAGAAACAACATTGGTGTAAATATGCTGTAACTTTAAGGAAGAAAATACAACGATGCCTTTCTCATTTTCAAATATCGGCGCAACAACAATTCTTTTAATGATAGCTTGTTTATCAATAGGAGAGTTGGTGAAATATATCAGGAAGCAGTCGCATTCTTAATTCCCAAAATCTTTTATTCATTCCCCTGTCGGTGCACCTCGGTCGGTGTCTTCACCGAACGAAATGCTGCCCAGTAATATGCCTTGTAAAAACTCCAGCCATGGCGATCAAAAAAATAGATCCGCCGCAATACCATCGGCAAATAATTTTCCTTCAGCAGTTAAAACAATACGGCCATTCACCATTTTCAACTTACCCGTACTTTCATACTTGTAGCTTGCAGCTATTACCCTTGCAGCTTTCTCTTCTCCAAACTTTGTACTGATATACTTTGTACTGATCCCCTCCATCGTCCTCAATGCCGTCATAATATATTCGTTCAATTGTTGTACAGGGGTCAAAACTTCTTCTTCAAAAGGGATCGTGTCTTTTTGCAGGGATTGAATATATAAAGCATTATTCGCAACATTCCACTTCCTGCTCCTGCCATTAAAAGAATGTGCCGATGGCCCGAAGCCAAAATATTTTTCGCCGCTCCAATAGCTGCTGTTGTGTTTGCTTCTTAAACCCGGCTTCGCAAAATTGCTGATCTCGTAATGTTCATAACCGGCCTCCTGCATCCACTGCATCAGCAATAAAAATTGTTGCGCCTGTCTTTCCGCATCTACCGGGGCTTTCTTTTTCTGTGCGATCATTTTATCGAGTGCCGTCTTCGGTTCCACTGTTAATGCATAACAGCTGATATGCGGAATATCTTTATCAATAACCGTCTGCACATTTTTTTTCCAGTCTGCATCATTCAGTAAAGGAGAACCATAGATCAGGTCGACAGAAAAATTAGTGAAGCCCGCAACCTTAATCCTGTCAATACATACCAGCGATTCTGCTGCAGTATGCGCCCGGTTCATCCATTGCAATTCTGCTTCTAAAAAACTTTGTATGCCTACACTCAGCCGGTTAATGCCCAGTGTTTTCCATTGCTGCAGCTTATCATCAGTAATATCATCAGGATTGGCTTCCAGTGTAACTTCCATGCCGGGTGTAAAAACAAAGTGCTGTTGCAACACATCCATTATCATCTGTAACTCATCCGCAGTAAGCAGGCTGGGTGTACCACCGCCAAAATAAAGTGTTGAAATGGTCTCTTTAACTTCCGTACCGCCCGCAGTAAGTTGTATCTCATGCAGCAAAGCGTTTACCAGTGCACTCTTTTGCTGTAGGGAAGTGGAGAAATGAAAATTGCAATAATTACAAGCCTGTTTGCAAAATGGGATATGTATATAAATGCCTGCCAAAGATTTTAATTTACATCCCGCAACTATCGGGATAATATTTTAGATTTGAATTATTAATGAACAAATGTAGGGTTACACTCCATATTTTTTTGTTGCTGGCAATAGTTGTTTGCAATACTGTTTTTTTGCCCGCCACCTTTGCCCAGCCTCCTGTACCCGGCACCACCACTATCGCATCCTCCGGTAAGCTGAGCTTTCCATTAAAAATTCAATTGGTAGACAAAGATAGCAGCTTTAACCTGCAGGCACTGCAATTACAAACTGCTTTTGTGGATTGTATACAATGCCAGCTGTATATCAATAACCTTACAACTATCTTAAGTTCTAAAGGTTATCCAACAGCATCGGTGGATAGTGTATGGACCGATACCACGGCTGCCAACATAAAACTTTTTTTAGGCCGCCAATATTACTGGATAAAACTATTGCCCAACGATATTGAAAAAAAAGCAATGGATGAAAGCGGTTATTACGAAAAGAATTTTTCCGACAAACTGCTCAATATGCAGCAACTGCAAACTGTACAGCTGCGCATTTTAAATTACTACGAAAAAAATGGTTATCCCTTTGCACAGGTCTTCCTGGACAGTATCCGCCTGCAGGAAGATAAGGTCAACGCATTGCTGAAAGTGAATAAGGGACCGCTGTATCATATCGACAGCATAAGGGTATTTGGTAAGGTTAAAATATCCAGGAATTTTTTGAACCACTATCTAAGCATACCCAAACAAAGCCCGTACAATAAAGAAAAACTGGAACAGGTAGGCAAAAAAATGCTGGAGTTACCCTACCTGCAGGAGGCGCAACCAAGCGATGTAACGATGACGGGCACCGGTGCTGTGCTCAACCTGTACCTGCTGCCTAAAAAAAGCAGCCAGTTCAACTTTTTAATAGGGCTGCAGCCTTCAAGCGGGCTGGATAATAAATTTCAGCTGACTGCCGATGTGAATTTAAACCTTAAGAACGCATTGAGCGGGGGAGAATCGATCATCTTCAACTGGCAGCAACTGCAAAAAAAATCGCCACGGCTGAACCTCGGTTACCAGCAACCCTATATTTTTAATTCCGATTTTGGTTTTGACCTTCGCATTCGATTTGTTTAAAAAAGATTCTACTTTTTTACAGGTCAACGGACAGTTCGGTATACAATATCTTTTATCGGCCAATCAATCGGGTAAATTTTTTGTGCAATTACAAAACAGTTTTTTACTGGCCAATGGTGTAGACACCAACCAGGTAAAACTTACCAAAACACTGCCGCAGAATATTGATGTAAGCGCTGCCAACTTTGGTATCGATTACGAATGGATAAAAACTGATTACCGCCTGAACCCAAGAACCGGTAACGAAATAAAACTGACCACATCGGTGGGTATCAAAAACATCAAACGCAATAATGATATCCTCTCGATAAAAGACCCCACCTTTAATTATGCCAGCCTGTACGATTCACTCAAAGAAAGATCGTACCAGCTAAGGGTAAAATTGATGGCCGCACATTATTTTCCCACCGGCAAGCAATCCACTTTTAAAACAGCCATAAATGCAGCTGTGTATAATAGCCAGAGCATATTCCGGAATGAATTATTCCAGATAGGTGGTTACAAACTGCTGCGTGGTTTTGATGAAGAAAGCATTTATGCCACACAATATGCAGTGGCCACGGCTGAGTACCGCATACGGGCAAGTTTGAATTCTTATTTTTTCAGCTTTGTTGATTATGGTATGGTAAAAAATAAATATCAGAATGTAAACCTCAACAACAGTTTTATCTCAACCGGTATTGGTATGGCGCTGGAAACAAAACTGGGCTTGCTCAATATCAGTTACGCCATTGGTAAAAGAGATGATGTTAAATTCAATATCAGGGAAGCCTCCAAAATTCATTTTGGTTATGTGAATTACTTTTAAAGAAATCTGCTGTACAGCATTTACATTTGCAAAAAAACGGTTTGATAAAAAGAGTAGTCTTATTACTGGCATTAATGATGGGTATGGTTGTATGGCTTGCTGCACAAAACAACGATACCATTCCGCCTGTAAAAGATACTGCCCATGTATTGCATGATACCACGGCCGCATTAAAAGATACCACGCAAACTATTATTAAGGATAGCCTGCAGGTTGCACACCCCACCGATACCATCGATCATTACCAGCAGGCACTTAAAGAACTGTTGGGCAACAATATCTTCTTTAAAAAGAACAGCACGCCGGTAAACATGATCGTAAAGCCACGGGGAGCAAGTTCCACCGATGTATATTTTTACCTGGTGGCGGCACTGGTGCTTTTCATGGCATTGATCAGGGTGTTCTTTGCAAAATATTTTACCAACCTGTTCCGGGTGTTCTTCAACACATCGCTGCGGCAAAGCCAGCTGGCCGATCAGTTGCTGCAGGCAAAACTGCCCTCCCTGTTCTTCAACCTGTTCTTTATTATCAGCGGTGGTTTTTACATTTACTTCATCCTGCTGCAATACCAGCTGATAACCATGCAGAACAAATGGATATTGCTGGGCGCCTGCATTGCCCTGCTTGCCCTTATTTACCTGGGTAAGTTCAGCACCCTCAAATTCACCGGTTGGGTTACCGGCTACGCCGAAGCCACCGACACCTATATCTTTGTCATCTTCCTCATCAGCAAGATCATGGGCATCATGCTGTTACCTTTTACCATCTTCATCGCCTTCTCCGATAAACCCATTGCGGCCACCTGTGCCCTTATTTCGCTGCTGATGGTGTGTTTTTTGCTGCTGATGCGGTTTTTCCGGTCCTATGGCCTGATACAAAACCAATTGAAAATCAGCAGGTTTCACTTCTTTTTGTACATAGCCGGGGTGGAAATAATCCCCCTTTTGCTCATTTACAAGACCTTGTTGATTTTATTGAGTAAAAATCTGTAATTTTGCAAAACCATTTTCCCGAATAGTATGGTTAAAAACGGCGCCACTAAGGCTGAAACTTCAGCTAATAAAATAGTAAAGAAGATACTTATAACCCAGCCAAAGCCCGAGGGCGAAAAGTCTCCGTATTTTGACCTGGCAAAAAAGCACAGCATAACCCTTGATTTTCACCCGTTTATAGTGGTGGATGGTATTGCAGCCAAAGATTTCCGCAAACAAAAGATCGACATTGTCAACTACTCCGCGGTGATATTCACCAGCAGGCATGCGATCGATCACTTCTTCCGCATCTGCAACGAGATGAAGGTGAGTATCTCCCAGGATACCAAGTATTTCTGCATTACTGAAGCTGTTGCCCTGTACCTGCAAAAATTCATTCTATACCGCAAAAGAAAAGTGTTTTACGGTGCCGATGGCAGCAATAAAAGCCTTTTTGATGTGATCAATAAACATAAGGATAACGAGAAATTCCTTTATCCCTGCTCCGAATCTTTCGATAGCGAAATAACCAACTGGCTCAAGGGAAATAACTGCGAGTATGCCACACCGGTATTGTACCGCATCATCAGCAACGATGTAAAGGAAGTAGTGGAAAGAAATTATGATGTCATCTGCTTTTTCACCCCCGGTGGTGTAAAAAGCCTGATGGAGAATTTCCCGCATTTTAAACAGAACGGAACCAGGATCGGGGCATTTGGCGCCAACACTCTTAAAGCAGCTGAAGAAGCGGGTTTAACGCTGGATATAAAAGCGCCGCAACCCAAAGCGCCCAGTATGGTAAGCGCCCTGGAATTATACCTCTCCACCTACAAAAAGAAATAACTGAATTTTTATAAAAAGTAAAGAGACCCACCGGGTCTCTTTTGCATTGACGTCATTAGCGATTTATACGGATATTTGGCATCTAAAAAAATCATCCATGGCACACCGGTTCACCAACAGGCTCATAAACGAAAGCAGCCCCTACCTGCTGCAGCATGCACACAATCCTGTAAACTGGTATGCATGGGGAGAAGAAGCACTGGAGAAAGCGAAAGCCGAGAACAAGATCATACTGGTAAGCATCGGCTATGCGGCATGCCATTGGTGCCACGTAATGGAAAGGGAGAGTTTTGAGAATGAAACAGTGGCCAGGCAAATGAATGAGCACTTCATCAACATCAAAATAGACCGCGAAGAAAGGCCCGACCTGGACCATATTTACATGGATGCCGTGCAGGCCATCAGCGGCAGTGGTGGCTGGCCCCTGAATGTGTTTTTAACACCCGATGCAAGGCCCTTCTATGGCGGCACTTATTTTCCTCCCGTAAGGGCATTTAACCGCTCTTCGTGGCCCGAAGTACTGGAAGCGATCGCCTTATCATGGAAAGAAAAAAAGCATGAAATAGAGGCCCAGGCCGATAACCTGCTGGCACACCTGGAGCAGGCCAATAATTTTGGGCAAACACTGGCGCCGGTAAGCGACACTGTGTTCACAAAAGATAACTGCCGCACTATTACGGAGAACATTTTAAAACAGGCCGATACTGAATGGGGAGGATTTGGAAAAGCCCCCAAATTCCCGCAAACATTTATCATACAATACCTGCTGCAATATCATTATTACACCAACGATGCCCCTGCATTACAACAGGCACTGCTGTCGATAGATAAGATGATGGAAGGCGGTATTTACGATCATGCAGGGGGCGGTTTTTCGCGGTACAGCACCGACAACGAATGGCTGGCCCCGCACTTCGAAAAAATGCTGTACGACAATGCCCTTTTACTGAACATCATCAGCGATGCCTATGCCATAACCGGCCATAAAAAATATGAAGCGGTGATACGGAAAACCATTGCATTCACCGAACGGGAACTGCTACACGAAGCAGGTGGTTTTTACGCAGCGCTGGATGCCGACAGCGAAGGAGAGGAGGGGAAGTTTTACGTATGGAGCAAGGAAGAAACGGGCAGGATATTGCAGGAAGATGCACCCCTTTTCAACGCATTTTTTGATGTAACGGAAAACGGTAACTGGGAAGGGAAGAACATCCTGCGCATATTGCAAAATGAAGAAGCATTTACCACTGCAAACAAACTCCAGGCAGATGTTTTCAACAGCACTATGAATGATTGCCTGCAAAAATTATTGAACGAACGCAGCAAGCGGGTAAGACCTGCAACAGACGATAAAATATTGCTGGGCTGGAATGCGCTGATGGTAACGGCGCTGTGTAAAGCATCGGCAGCATTGCAGGAAGAAAAATACCGCAACAGGGCGGTTGAGACCATGCAGTTTTTACTCGAAAAATTCAGTAATAAAGAGGCGGGTTTAGAGTACTATCATACCTACAAAGATGGCATTGCAAAATACCCGGCATTTTTAGATGATCACGCTTATTTGATCCAGGCCTGTATTCACTTACAGGAGATCACTGCGAACAGTTTTTACCTGGATACGGCGAAGGCCATTACCGAACAGGTATTGCAACATTTTACGGATGATGAGACCGGCTTTTTCTTCTTTACACACCGCAACCAGGCTGATATTATTTTCAGGAAAAAAGAAGTGTATGACGGTGCCACTGCATCGGGCAACAGCATCATGGCAGAGAACCTTTTTTATCTTTCTATCGTGTACAATTTGCCCGAATGGCATTCCCGGGCCGAAAAAATAAGCACTTCGCTGGCAACAGCCACCCTGCGGTACCCAACTTCTTTTGGTATTTGGGCATCCTTGTTCCTGAAAAGCACGTTTGGGATAAATGAGATTGTAGTGGCCGGCAAAGATTTTAAAGCGGTACTTAACGGGTTGCTGCAGCGTTATATACCCGGCAAAGTGGTACAAGCCACCGGCACGGAGAATACAAAATTTCCCATGTTATCAGGAAAAAAAGCCGGGGCCGAAACATTTATTTACCTGTGCAGGCAATATAATTGCAAAGTGCCAGTTAATACAATAGAAGAGCTGATGAAACAGATTAAAGAAGAATAAAATTTGAAGATTAGTCACAATAAATGGATTTTTCCGTCGTTTATCATCTTTGGACATCATTTTTTTGTTAAAAAATTTAATCCGGGAAAAATTCACAAAATGACGTTAATTCAAAATAATCGTTACATTTGCTTATCACCCTCAAAGTTAAAAACAATGAAGAACAAGTTGTTCTGCATGATAGCTATCGCTGCTATCGCCACTACTGCTACTAGCTGTAAAATGCTCGGTGGAAAAAACAAATCGGGCGGGTCTCTTCCCAATGATGGCCAGTTATACGGCGTTGCGCCTGCTCCAAGGTGGAGTTTACCAAAACCTCCGGGAATGGTTTACATCAACCCTGGAACTTTCCACATGGGCCCAAGTGACGAGGATGTGAGTTATGCATTTACTGCCCGTAACAAAGCTGTTTCTATCAGCGGCTTCTGGATGGATGCCACTGAGATCACCAACAACGAATACCGTCAGTTCACCAACTGGGTAAGGGATTCGATCGGTGGTCACCTGATGGGTTACGAAAAGCAGGCTCCTGATGGAAATACCTACCTTGACTGGAAAAGAATAAAAACGATCAAATGGGGTGACAAGGCAACACTGGAAAAAATTGATGCCATGATCGTTACTCCTGATAACCGCATTTTTGGCAAAAAAGAAATTGATGCCAATAAGCTGGAATACCAATCTGAAACTTTTGATTACAAAGCTGCAGCCCAGAACAGGGATGCAACTGTTCCCCGTTCAAAATTCATTATCAAAAAAGCGATCAAGATCTATCCTGACACTCTTTGCTGGATAAGGGATTTCTCTTACTCTTACAACGAGCCAATGTCTAAACAATACTACAGTCACCCTGCATTTGGAAATTATCCTGTTGTAGGTGTTAACTGGAAACAGGCTACTGCATTCTGCGAATGGAGGACCCACTACCTGAATGCATTCCTGGAAAGCAAAAGAAGGAATACAGAATCAGATTTCCGTTTACCAACCGAAGCTCAGTGGGAATATGCAGCACGTGGCGGCAGAAGCCAGGCAGCTTATCCATGGGGCGGATATTATTTAAGGAACAAAAAAGGTTGTTTGCTGGCTAACTTTAAACCAGGCCGCGGTAACTATCCTGAAGATGGTGGTTTGTATACTGTAAGGGCTGATGCATACTGGCCGAATGATTTTGGTTTGTATAACATGGCAGGTAATGTTGCAGAATGGACCTCATCTTTATACTACGAAGGTGCTTATAACTTCCAGCACGATCTGAACCCTGATATCAGGTACAATGCTAAAGAAACAGATAAACCACGTGATAAACGTAAAGTATTACGCGGTGGTAGCTGGAAAGATGTAGGTGCATTATTAAGATGCGGAACCCGCAGCTACGAATACCAGGATACAGCAAAATCTTATATCGGTTTCCGCTGTGTGATTGACTTGCCGCCTGCACCTAAGAAAGGCAAAAAATAATAAAACACTTCCAGAACTAAAAACTTATTGAGGCTGCCCGTGATACTAATAATATTACGGGCAAGTCACAAACTTTTGTATCATTCAAACTAAAACAATAACCCCCAGTTAAAACTTTTAAAATTTAAAACGTCATGGCTAAGTACAAAAAAAGAACCTTCTTAACAGTGATCGATGTATTGGTGAGTGCGGGTGCGGCAGTTATCATTTTTGCTGCATGGGCAAAATTAACCCACAAATCTTACGCGGATGTAATGCTTACAACGGGTATGTGGACGGAAACAGCGATATTTTTAGTGTACGCTGCTATTGAGTGGATCAAACCAAAACACCACGAAGAAGATGACGATATTCCAGAAGTTGCAGTTGCCGGTACCAACCCGCTGTTATCTATGGATAAAATGATGCAGGAAGCAGACATCACTCCAGCTAACCTGAAAAAATTAGGTGATAGTTTTAACAAATTAGGTGGTACTGTAGCTAACATTGCCGACGTTAGTGATGTTGTGAAAAGCACCAGCGATTTTGGAGCTAAAACAAAAGAAGCTACTGCAGCTATCGGAAGCATGAGCGCCGCTTTTACTTCAAGTGCAGCTACTATGGCTTCATTTAATAACGCTTCTGAATCTGCTAAAGGTTTCCACGAGCAGGTACAGGGTCTTACCAAAAACCTGAGCTCTTTAAATACTATTTATGAGCTGGAACTGAAAGAAGCTAACAACCATTTGAAATCACTGAACAACTTCTATGGTAAACTGAACGAAGCAAGTGCTACCATGATGGCCAGTGTGGATGATGCATCAAAAGCTAAAGAACAAATTGGTGCATTGGCCAACAACCTGGGCAAACTGAATTCAGTGTATGGTAACATGCTGAATGCAATGCAGGGCAGATAAGAAATAATTTACGGTTTGTTGTTTACGGTTAATAGTTGACGTTATTCTCGCACTAACCACTAAACATCAAAACCCCCAAAGTAAAAGAAAACATAAAAATTTAAACAACCCGTAAATCTAAAATATTATGGCTTTACCTAAAGAGCCCCGGCAGAAGATGATCAATATCATGTACCTGGTATTGACCGCGATCTTGGCACTTAACGTGTCAGCCGAAGTAATCAATGCGTTTAGAACTGTGGACAGCAGTTTGCAGACTTCAAATAGTAATATCTCTGCATCGAACGCAACTTTATACAAATCATTGGAAGAAAAGAAAAGCGAGGCAGCTTCAGCAGCTCAGGCAAATGTCTGGGCGCCAAAGGCGGAGTCCGCAAAAAAATTGTCTGATGAAATGATCACTTATATCGAAGCATTGAAAAAGGAATTAAAAGAAGGTTCTGGTTTAAGAATTGTTGATGGTGTAGAAGATTTTAAACTTGATGGGCTTGATGCATCTACACGCATTTTTGAAACCAATGGTAAAGGAAAAGAATTTGAAGCTAAATTGGTTGCTTATAAAGAAGCAATGCTGAATATCGATCCAACAATCAGAGCTCAATTTGAAAAAACATTACCTATTGATGTAACGCCACCATTAAGCCAGGAAGGTCATCAGAAAGATTTTACTTCTTCTTACTTTCACATGACACCTACCATTGCCGCTTTAACTATGCTGAGTAAGTTTCAGAATAATGTTAAAAATGCAGAGAACCAGGTAGTAACTTTTTGCCATAATAAAGTAGGCGAGGTTAAAGTACACATGGACCAGGTTGGTGTATTGGTTGGACAAAATTCAAATTATTTAATGCCCGGTCAAGAATTAGTTGTAAAGGCTGGTGTTGGTGCATATAGCTCTGCATCTAAGGGAACATTAACTATCAATGGTTCTCCACAGTCTTTGGTAAACGGACAAACTGAATATAAAACAACTGTTAGTGGTTCAGGCCCTCACACCATACAGATTACTGGAACATTTACAGGAGAAGATGGAAAGCCTGTTCCAATTAATGAGAAAGTTGAATATGTGGTTGGTGTACCAGGTGGTGCAGCTGTGATGCTGGATAAAATGAACGTGTTCTACATTGGTGTTGATAATCCTGTAACTATTTCTTCAGGATCTGGTTGGGATAAAACAACCGTAACTGGTACTGGTTGTACTATTTCCGGTACAGGTTCTAACAGAACAGTAAGGGTATCCGCACCTGGTACAGCAAGTATCAATGTAGTTGCTGACGGTAAATCGAGCAAATTCGATTTCCGTATTAAAAGAATACCTGATCCTGTATTCAAAGTAGGTGATGGTAAAATAAGGATGGCTTCAGTTGTATTTAAATCACAGGATTTTTGCCGTGCAGAACTGGAAAATTTTGACTTCGCTTTAAATTATTCCGTTGTAAGTGCAACTGTATACTTTACCGGAGCAAACTTCCCAACACTGCAACAGGGAGCAATTACAAGCAACAGCCTTGCTCCGATAAAAGCCCTGATGCAGAGATGCGGCCCAGGTTCAACCATTACTTTTGATAACGTAAAAGTGAGCGGCCCTGATGGACAGAGAACAATTGAAGGTAAAGGCATTACACTATTTTAATCGCACTAATTATAAAAGCTATGAAAAAGCAATTTGTTAAGTATTTTTTGTTGGTAGTTTGCATGGGCCTTTTTGTACACGTTGCAGAAGCCCAAAAGGGAAAGGCTAAACCAAAGCCAAGAGCAGCTCAAAAGCGCTCTTCCAGCAAAACTGCAAAAGGCAAAACCAATGCAAAAGTAAAACCTACTGCAGCTGTTGTTGACAGTATACCTGCCCCTCCACCGGTGGCTGCTGCTCCCAAAATTGACAGCTTACCAATTAAAGTGGTACTGCCTTCTTTGCGCAGGGATGCTGCAGTGGATGACGATGCATTGAGGGATAAGACCCCGCTGCCTTACGAAAATTTAAGAAGCGATGACGCTTTGTTCAGGCATAAAATATGGCGTGAGATAGATGCAAGGGAAAAGATCAACCTTCCTTTCCGTTACTCTGCTGACGAAAATAATGGTAACCAGCGTTTCGTTTCCATCCTGTTCAAAGCTATCCAGGATAGCGCCGTAACAGTTTTTGATGCGGTGGATGACAGGTTTACAACACCTATGACCATATCTCAGGTGGCAACAAAAATTGCTGGTGACTCTATACCTGTTACAACATACGATTCTTTGGGTAACCCAGTATCTGTTGTATACAAACGCAATGATGTAAACTTGGATTCATTCTATAAATTCCAGGTTAAAGAAGAAGTGATCTTTGATAAAGAAAGCTCCCGTTTATTCTGGCGTATCTTAGGTATCGCTCCGCTTAAAAGGATTGTTACCACTCAAGGTCTTGATTTAGGCGAAACACCTATGTTCTGGGTATATTATCCTGATATGAGGCCGGTATTTGCCAAATACGAAGTGTACAATGGTAAAAACTTTGGCGCCCGTATGAGCTGGGAAGAATTATTTGAAAGCAGGATGTTCTATGGACGTATCATTAAGAGTACCATTGATAATCCTTATGACCTGGCCATTAAAAGCTATAAAGGCCTGGAAGATAAACCCATCCTTCAGTTACTGGAAGGTGAGAATATCAAAGAAAAAATATTCAACTACGAACAGGACCTGTGGAGTTACTAATATAACAGGAAAATGTATTTTGATAAAAGCCCCGGATATCCCGGGGTTTTTTGTTTGTAATAAGTTGCTGCCGTATGCTAAATAGAACTTGCCGTTTAAAAAATACCACTTTAAGGGTATTTTTTGTAGCGGTCCCTGTGTGTATATTTGTCTCGGTTTTTCATAGGATATTGGATTTTAAAACGGGGCAGGATTTCCATCCAGCCCCCTGTTTTTTTTAAGAAGGTTGCTGCTCTTTAAAATAATCCACCACGATCCTCGCTTTAGCTTTACCTACTATCTTTTCAAGTTCTTCCGCTGTTTTTGATTGTACATTTTTTACTGACTTGAATTCTTTTAAAAGCTGGTCGGCAGTAGCATCACCAATGCCTTTTATCTGTGCCAGTTCATTTTTAAATGTGCCCTTGCTGCGCAGGTTGCGGTGATAAGTGATACCATGGTTGTGCACTTCATCCCTTATACGCCTGATCAGTTTCAGGCTTTCACTGTCCCAGGGTAATTTTATAGATTCCGTATCGCCGGGAAAGAATATCTCTTCTTCATTTTTTGCAAGTCCTACCACGGTAACTGATGCAGGCAGGTTCAGCTCCGCCACGCTTTCCATAGCAGCGCTTAACTGGCCTTTACCACCATCAATGATCACTAACTGCGGTAAAGGCTTGGCTTCATCCAGCAAGCGCTTATAACGCCTGTAAACCACTTCTTTCATCGATGCAAAGTCGTTGATACCTGTTACCGTTTTTACTTTGAACCTCCGGTATTCAGCCCGGGCCGGCTCGCCGTTTAAGAAACATACCATTGCTGATACGGGATAGCTGCCCTGGAAATTGGAATTATCAAAACACTCGATATGCACCGGTAAGGCGGGTAAATGCAGGTCGTGCTGCATCAGTTGCAATACCTTTAATTTTTCATCACTGGTCTTTTGCTCCAGGTTCAGCATTTTCTTCCGCTTCAGGTCCTCAGTAAAAAAGTTCACATTCTTCTCCGATAATTCCAGCAGCTTTTTTTTATCACCGCCCTTAGGTATTGTGATCACTGTATCGCCTTCGGGATATTCAATTGCAAAAGGTACAATGATCTCTTTTGCATCGCTTTCAAAAACGGTACGGAGTTGTGCTATACCAAAGGCCAGTACTTCTGCTGCTGTTTCTTCCAGGTTTTTTTGCAGGGTGATGGTTTTGGTTTGCACTACGGCGCCATTACTAACGGCCAGGTAATTGATGTAAGCAATATTGCCATCTTCCAAGATAGAAAAAACATCTACATTACCTATTTTGGTATTTACTACTGTTGACCTGGACTGGTAACTCTGCAGGTGCTCTATCTTTTTTTGAAAGATCATGGCTTTTTCAAATTCCATCTTTTCAGCATGCTGTTTCATTTCTGTTTTAAAATGCTGAATTACGGAAGAAAGATTACCCTTTAATAAATTGGCCAACTGGTTCAGTTCTTCGTTGTAATCTTCGGGGGTTTGCAAACCTTCGCAAGGGCCTTTACAATTACCTAAATGATATTCCAGGCAAACTTTGAACTTACCTTTTTTGATATTGTTTTCTGTAAGGTTCAGCTTACAAGTGCGCAATAAAATATTCTGCTTGATAAAATCCAGCAACTCCTTTACTTTAACCACCGATGTGTAAGGGCCAAAATACCTGGAACCATCCTCCACTCTTTTACGGGTAAAAAATACTCGGGGAAAAGGTTCTTTTTTTATTACGATGAAAGGATAACTCTTATCGTCTTTTAAATTGATGTTGAACTTTGGTTGAAACTCTTTTATCAATGTATTCTCCAGCAAAAAAGCGTCCTGCTCACTGTTCACTATTGTAAACTCGATGTGATGGATGCGTTGCACCAGCTCGTGCGTTTTATAGCTGGTAAATGTTTTGGAAAAATAGGAGCTGATCCTTTTACGCAGGTGCTTTGCTTTGCCTACATACAGTAATTCGTCCGAAGCATCGTAGTACTTATAGATGCCTGGCTGGGTTGGTATGGTAACTGCAATTTCGGCAAATTCTTTCTGTGTCATGTTGATTAGTAATCCCAGGAAATTTTTTCTTCTTTTTCAACCTTAGAGGAACCTTCCTTGTCACTGACAATAGTAACAATTTTACACCACTCATTGTTTTGCCAGGTCAACTGAAGCGTTTTATCCGGGGCAACTCTCTTGGTAAGATAAATGCGTCGTACAGTGCCGGTTTCGGGCTCTATATACACATCCCAGTGGTTCAATTGCATTGTATCCGGTAATTTTATTTTGGGATCGTACGTAAATGTAAAAGCATTGATGGTTTGATCCAGGAATTTTGTTTCTGTAAAAAGACTGGCAAGACTCGCAGAGTCGATCTCCGGGTGTAAGAATTCTGTCATCTCCTGTTCCAGTCCTTCAAACTTAAGGAAAACGGAATCTGTTTTATCATTAACAGTGATATACTTGATAGGGTTGAGTTTTTTATCGTAGATCCCTTTTATCTGCCCTTTGATATAAGATGTTACAGGAAAGAAATCCGGTTTTTCCTGGGCGGCTGTTACTGGTGGTGCAGCAGGTTTTTCGGCCGCATTATTACAGGCGCTTAAAAAAAGAATGGCCGCAGCAAATAAGTATGATCTCATAGTTCAAAAATAAACCTAATCAATGGTAAAACAAAAAGCGGGTATAAATAGAAATGCAGCAAACTGTTATAGTTGCTGCATTTTATAAGAAGTTGTAAAAATTAAAAATTCTTTAAGATACCGAACTTGATACCCACATTGTAAAGGTTCTCATTAACAGTGTACCTCCTGTAGTAAGTAGACATTAACTGGTAACGGAACTGCGGACCAAACTGCAATGTAAATGCATCCAGTTTATAATTGAGATAAGTTTCAAAGCCTGCATTCATATTCCATTTGCTTAACAGGGAGTGATCTTCTATATAATTCTTCCTGTCGGCAGAGATCAGGTAATCTTTACCACCCATAATGAATGATGGCTGAACGGTGGCACCGGCATACCATTCCAGTTTATTATTGCCCGATATTTTTAAAGCAAAACCAAGCGGCACGGATAATTGGTAAGTAGTGCTGTAAACAGTTATCTTGTCGTTACCTGATATACCGTTGGAACCATTGGCCAGTGAAGAGCTTGTTGCATGCAGGTTAGGGAAACCGGTATTAGGATCGATCAACATTAAAGATGATTGCACCGGGTGATTGGTAACTTCTGCATTGATACCATAGCTGGTAAAATTCACCTGCAAACCGCCTTTCACCACCAGGTTCTTGGCCAGTGAATAATTCAGGCCTACACCCATTTCAAAACCCAGGCCTGGTTTATGATCCATTGCGCTGCTGGCATCACCTCCACCTGCAAATACAAAAGAGTTGCTGGGCGTGGCGGCAGACAGGTTGTATTTAGGATCGTTGCTGATATGACGGTAACCAACATTGGGTGTGATGTAAATATTGAATGCAGTACGATCCTGCCATTTTTTACGTTTAGACCTGTTTTGAAATGCGTAATTTTCTATCCATGCTTTATCATCAGCGGTCATTATCTTTTTACCATTGGAGGTTAAAGATGCATCTGTTGTATTTTCTTTTTGCTGCGTAGTTGCTGTAGTTGAATTTTTATCTGTACCAGCAATATCAGTTGCCTGTTGATCTTTATCAGCGTCTGCATTGCTGCCGGTTGTTTTTTGTGCATCGGCAAAGCCGGCGGCAACATCAGCAACTCCACCTGTTTTATTGATCGCGGAAGTAGTTGCAGTTTTATTAACCGGCCTGTTCGGCACATTGGTGTTTTTTGCTACAGCTTTATCCGGTGTTGTGTTGGTATTTACAGAACCGGTATTACTATTCTTATTTTGAATAGCTGCCTTTGCAGTTACAGCCGGATCTAAGTTATTGATACCGCTAAAGGAAGTAGTATTGAATTTCTGATCTGCAGCAGGACTAACAGTGGACGGTAAGTAAGTAATATCATTCTTATCCTGGCCGGTAACAGCTGCTGTAGTTTGGCTGGATGAATTTTTGTTATCCTGTGCCTGCAGTGAAAAAACTGATGAAGGAATAATAAAAGCAGTAACCGGGTCGCCAGGGGCAATAGCATTTGCAGGTGCGGTTGCCGGCAGATCACTACCTGCAACAGCGTTGTTGCTTTCTGTACCATCAACAGCAGGATCGGTGATAGATCCCGGTATGGTAACGGTTATTTTATTGGTGGCCGGGCGGTTAAGCATAACCGAAGTCGCACTCCTGCCATTAACGTCGTTATGATTGCCGGGTATATGTGTAGCAACAGCTGATGATTGCTTGCTGTTAAATGCAACAGCGGTATTTAAATTAAATGCAGGAATTATATTGGAAGAAGCGGTGCTGTTACCAGCAGGCGCAATATTTTGTTTAGCAGCGATCGTTTTATCAGTAGCATTATTATTCCAGTATCCACCCAGTAATAAAATAATGACCATCATCATACTTACAGCAACAGAAGGCCATTTACGCCCTGGGTGCAAATCGTTGTAGATGCTGTGCCAAACCCGTTTAGAAGGATACATCCTGAACTCGTCCGACTTCTCCTTTAACAGTTGCTCAAAATTGTCCGTATAAAAATTTCGTTCCATCTTTCACAAAAAGCTATTAGTTATTGGTAATGTACATATTGGGGATTACAAAATGTATTTTACCCTTGTCCACCTGCTATAAATCTTATTCGTTCTTTTGGTTTTTGAATGATTTTCTTCCGTACCAGTATTTCTTCCAGCATAGCTTTTGCCCTTGTATATTGACTCCGGCTTGTACTTTCTTCAATATCCAGCATGGTAGCAATTTCTTTATGCGGAAATCCTTCCACTGCATAAAGGTTCAATACGGTACGATATCCCAATGGCAGCATCCTGATACATTCCACCACCTGCTTGGCCTGCATGATCGATGGTATCAGTTCTTCATTGATATGCACGCTGTGTGCATGAATGATATCTAAACTGTCAGAGAACTTTTTATTCTTTTTAAGGTTATTGATACAGGTGTGAACGATGATCCTCCTGATCCAACCTTCCAGCGCACCTTCATTACGGTACTGGTGCATTTGGGTAAACACTTTTATAAAACCTTCCTGCAACATATCCTCCGCATCTTCACGGTTTTTGGCAAAACGATAGCATACGCCCAGCATTCTTGGGCTAAAACGATTATACAACGCTTCCTGCGCTGCAGCATTATTTTTGAGACATCCAGCTAACATTAGCTCTTCTGTCATACTAAGTGCTTTGGTTTACCCTATAAATTTAGGACAAAATATTGTAATTAATTGCTGCATTGTGTGTTAAAACAGCGAAATTTTAACGTACCGGAGGCTGAAAATAAAAGCAGGATGTGCAACTCTTTTACCGGAAGGAAAGAAATTGAAAAATGAATGTAGGGATAAGACGAAATAATTTTAGCGGCAGGGAATTTCTAACACACAGATTATCAGCCGAAAACAACCAACGGGGTGTTGGTTACGGGGTTTTGGATAATATGGGCCTTTACCGAAAACACCGACTGCACCAGCTCTTCGGTGAGCACTTGCTTTGGGCTGCCATGGGCCACCAGGCTGCCTTGTTTTAAAAAAAACAACTGATCACCGTACTGGGTGGCTAGGTTCAGGTCGTGCATTACAGCTATGAGCACCGTATCATTTTTGGCAAATTCACGGGCCACCTGCAAAAATTCCTGCTGGTAATTGATGTCGAGACTGGTAAGCGGTTCATCTAAAAAAAGATAACGGGTTCCTTCCTGCGGCCTTTCCCATATTTGTGCAAGCACCCTTGCAAACTGTACCCTTTGTTTTTCTCCGCCGCTCAGGGTCAAATAATTTCTTTGTTTAAAAGAGAAAAGGTTCAACCGTTCTATCACTTCGTCGCATATCCTGAAATCTTTTTTATTGGGGCTGAAATTAAAATGCGGGTAACGGCCCATCATCACCACTTCATCCACCAGCAAAGGGAAACTTAACTCCGGCTGCTGGCTCATTACCGCCCTGTATTTAGCAAGCTCTTCTTTTTTCTGCGTGATGAGTTGCTTGCTGTTGTATAAAACAGTTCCGTTGTAGTTGCTGATCTCCCCACTAAAAACTTTTAAAAAAGTGGATTTGCCCGATCCGTTCGGACCGAGGATCATATTGAATGCTCCAGCCTTGAACTCGGCGGATATATCATTGAGTATTTCTTTTTTACCTATGGCATACCGGATGTTGTGTGCTTTAAGCATTGTACCCTCCTTTCTGTTGCAGTAAATTAAATTTTTTAAGCAGTACAATAAATATCGGCGCACCCACCAATGATGTAATGATACCGATAGGCACTTCGGCAGGGGCAAGCAATAAGCGGGAGCACATATCCGCCAACGTTAGTAAGGCGGCGCCCAGCAACATAGAGGCTGGCAACAGTTTTTTGTTATCACTGCCAATGAGCAAACGTAATACATGCGGTACTATCAGGCCCATAAAACTGATGACGCCTACAAATGCCGTGGCTACTGAAACCATCGCTGTATTCAGCAACATTATTTTTCTTTTCAGCTTGTTGGTATCCACACCTAAATAAGTAGCTTCTTCTTCTCCCAACAATAACGCATTCAGTTGTTTTGAATAGCGCAAGGATAAAATAAAACAGGTGAGCGCTACGGTGCCTACTATAAATAACTGCAGCCAGGAGGCACCTGAAAATGTACCAAGGTTCCAGAAGGTGATACTTCTTGCCTGTGGATCCCTGGCGATATAACTCATAAATCCTGTACCGCTCAGGCACACCGCATTTACAGCAATACCTGTAAGCAGTAACGACATGATGGAAACCCGCTTGGCATTTTTTGCCAATGAATATACCAGGTAAGTGGCTGCCAGTGAGCCGGCAAATGCAGCCAGTGGTGTAAGAAAGGGGCCAACGAAATTCTTCATGGCCACATTAAAATTACCGGCCATTACAAAAACGATCGCTGCGCCCAATGCAGCGCCCGAACTGGTTCCTATCAGTCCGGGCTCTACGATGGGATTGCGGAATAAACCCTGCATCAATACACCGCTTACCGCCAGCACAGCGCCTGTAACAGCGCATAATAGTACCCGTGGTAAACGCAGCTGAATAAATACACCTTCGTAAATTGTTGCCGGGTCTTTATGCTGAAAAAAATGCTTTAAAGCAGACGCCATATCAGATGGGATTATCTGAACAGCGCCAAATGCTATAGAACATAATACTACTGTTATCAACAGGATAATCAGTATAGGAAAAAGAAATTTACTTTGTCGGAGCACTGGCAGGGTTATGAAGCAGGTTGATCAATTTAATAATGTTGTCGCCGCTGCGTGGTCCAAAATAGATCAGGTCATGTTCTTCAAATCTTACCACACGCCTGTTTTTGCCGGCATTGGTGAGCGCCACCCCCGGAACAGTTGCAATGAATTTATCCATGCTGCCCATTTTATCATAACCATAATCGGTGGCAATGATCACATCGGGATTGGATAATGCAACAGCTTCTGCGCTCATTTCACGGGAGCCTTTACCATCATAAGTGGCAGGCGTGCAACCGGCCAGGCGGATCATTTTATCGCCTACACCATTCCTGCCGCTCATTACAAAATAGTTGTTGTTACGCAAGCCGAAATGGATGATCATTACCCTTAATGAATCCTTGATGCCCATTGCTTTTAAAGTATCTGCCGCTTTTGCGATGCCGGCATCCAGCACTTTCACCAATGAATCTGCTTTGTTTTCTGTTCCGAAAAATTTACCCAGTTCTTTCAATAATAATTTGGCGCTGTCTATCGTGTTGGCGCCACCGAAAGCCTTGATATTTAAACCGGCCTTGGTTATTTGCGGTAATACATTTTCAGGGCCGATATCGTTACTGTGTATTACAAGATCGGGATTCATGGCAATGATCGGTTCAGGAGCCAGCGCCCGGTGATAACCTACTGTTTTCAACAGTTTCGCACTATCAGGATAAGTGCTGCTGAGATCAACGGCCACAATGTTGTGCCCTTTGCCCAATGCAAAAACATATTCGGTAAGCTGTTTGGATAAACAAACAATGCGCATATCTTTTTTGCCGTCAATTTCTTTGTTGCCAAAGCGGCCGCAGGAAGATGCCAGGATCGCTAATGGCAAAGCCAGTAAAAGTATTTTTTTCATGTTGTGTTTTTAAAAGACAAGAGACAGCACCGGGGCTGTCTCTTGTAAAATGTATGAACTTATTTGAGGTTGTATTTGAGGCTTACTCCTCCAAAAACAGTTGCAGTGTTCGGGCCTGCAATAAAGCTGTCGGGGAACTGGTTCACAAATACCATGATGGGATATTTTACATTGGCAATGTTATTGCCTGCAACATACATATCCAGGTCTACTTTACCAAAGCTGTGCCTGTAGCCCAGTTTAGCATTCAGCAGGCTGTAGCTGCCGATATGGTACATAGCTGCAGTAGTGGTATAAGTGGTATAGTTGGATGTGTAAGTGGTTTTTGTACCAACGGTTTCGCCTGTGTTGGTTCCCAATGAACTGATCTCCTGTTTGTCTTTGTAAGACCAAGTTGCATTGGCATACAAACCTACTTTTGTATTAACGTCCACACCAATGTTAAATACATATTTAGGAACACCCGGAACATTGTGACCACTGTAATCTTTGTTTACTGCAGAGTCTTTAGTAGGAGTTACCACACTCTTAACAGTTGACTGGAACACAAAATTCTTATAGGTATAATCAGAATAAGTGAAGTTTACAAACGGAGATACATTGCTGAAGAATCCTTTTTCAGATTCATACGCTGTGTATTTTACAGCTGCTTCAATTCCTTTATCATCCTGCTTGCCGCCATTTACTACGTAAGTATATAAAGTAGCGCTGTTGCTTGGATTGGGGACTGCGATCGTGGTCATTTTGTTAGAGAATATTGCATCGAAGAATGCCAGCTGGTAGATCAGTTTGTTTTTCAGCAATGCACCTTTTGTACCGATCTCAAACTGGTTGCCTGTTTCAGGTTTCAGGTGATTGTTGATGATACCTGTAGCAGAGTTGGTTGCTGAATAAGGAATGTACATATAAGATGTAACCGGCGCTTTGTAGCCTTTGCTGTAAGATACATAAGCAGAGAACTGTTTGTTGAATACTTTATTGATCGCTAAATGCGGAGAAAACATGCCTTTGTAAGAAGTATCGAAATGCGTTGGTTTACCTGCAACATAGAACCTGTCATCCAGCACCAGTTTCATATTGCTTAAGCCAACACCTGCTGTGATGGAAAGATCCTGTGGCAGGCTCAATGTCCATTCAGTGAACAATGATGTGGTGGATGTGGTGGTGTAAATATTCGAGGTCATTGCATTGATCACCCAGTAGTAAGGATTGCCCCAGTACCAGTTAGTGGCAGTATCACGTGGATCTTTACCCATACCATAACCAATAGTAGTGGCATTCTGGCGCTGTGTTTCCACACCGGTAAGACCATTCAATGCAACATTGTTTTTTAAATTGAATTTAGTGGTAAAGGTTGAACGCAAACCCAGGTTGGTGGCAGCTTTATCTGTCCAGCCACCTGCAGAACTTGCATTGCTGTTGAACCCTGCACCATATACAGTAGTGTAATTGGATAACCAGTTGTTGAAATTGTAATTGTGTCCAAAGCCTACTCTTGCTGTGTACACCTGGCTGTGACCATTTCTTTTGATATAATCCAGGTTACCTACAAAGTTCTTTGATTCGTATTGATCAATGGTCAGCTCACCGCTTCTTTCATCGTAGCTGTTGGTATAGCCACCATACACATTGATACTTTGTTTTGCACTTGGCTGAAAACTGCCGGCAATATTGATAAAGTCTTTATGCGATTTATTGTGAATAGTATAACCATCGCTTGTCTGGTGACCATAGTTCATCAGCAAAGATGATTTTTCGCTTCCCATCTGGAATTGCGTGGTATAGCGACGCAGGCCATAATTGCCTACCAGCACATCCTGGCCGATGCTGGTTTTACCAGCCTGTGGTTTTACCGTATTTAAGTTTACTGCACCAGCAATAGCCAAACCGTAAAGCGTACCCGCAGGGCCTTTTACGATCTCTGCATTACCGATAGAGCCATAATCAATATCATCCAGTGTGGTGATACCTTCTGCATCCGTTACAGGAATACCATTCAGGTAAACTTTATAGCCCTGTCCATCAAAGTTGCTGCTTACACCACGGGTACCGCGGGAACCGTTTCCGTAGCCGCGGATATTGATCTGCTGGCCGGAAGAAACCGCACGCCTGTTCATAGATACGCCGGGTATATTGGTGTTGATGGCATCATCTAAAAATAAACCATCAGCCCTTTTTAATTCGGTAGTGGATATTTTAGCGATAGAAGAGGGTTGATATAAAATGGATTTGTTTTGAGAAGATGTTGCTGTTACTTCCACTTCGCCCAATGTGTTGGCTGTAGGTACCAGGCTGATGGTGAGCTCATCTTTGCAATTGCTGACCGCTACTTTGCGGGTTTCAAAACCAATATGCGATACTGTGATGATAGATGATTTGCTGCAGTCTACAGAAAAGCTGCCATTATCGGAGCTGGTAACGGTTTTGCCGGCAAAGCTGATGCTGGCGCCGGTTACAGGGTTGCCGGTAGCGGCATCCACCACTTTACCCTTTAAGGTGGATTGAGCAAATGTGGCTATTGAAAATACAAGTAATAAAATAGATAGAATTATACGTTTCATATTAAATCAGTTTGGTAAAAATAAATGAGGGATACCCATTGCTGTTAAAGCAAATGGGATTTACAAACGGCATGACCGTTGAATGAAATAAATGTTAAGCATACTTGGGAGGCGGGCCTACAAGAGAGGAATATTTATTAAAAATGATATGCTCCTGGTAAGGAAATATTTTGCCCGGAACTAACTCCCAGGTATTATAACAAAGTGAAGTTGCAGCCTGGTTGTACAGGGGCGGAAACATAAAACTGGTAAATAACTGTGCCAGGGGGCCGGAATTATTTTTCTGATGTATAAAATCCCTCAATTGCTCACGCAATGCATCTTCTTCATTATCAAATAAACCTGTAAAAGTGATCTTGTTGCCGGTAACTGTAAATGTTCTTACATCAAATAATTTTCCATTGATGCTTACCTCTTTATTTTTTTTAAGCCATACCACATCACAATGGTTCACTACTACCGTTTGCAAGGAAGAATTTTCCAGTTCTTCTTCCATATCGTGCTCTATCATTTTCTGGCGTACCAAAAAAAAGGCAAAGAAAAGCAGGGGGGCAGACACCACCACCAACATTCCCAAAGCAGATATTTTATTTCTTGCGACGAACATTCCTTACAAAGTTAATCAATTTTATTTCGTTGGCGGCCTCTGGGGGCGTTTTAAACTGTCTTCGGGGTATTGTGCCTTGATGCTGTCCCTTAGTGTAGTGACCCAGTTGGCAATACTTGATTTTTGCTGATCCGTCAGTACCGCATCTTTATGAATGAGCGTATAAGAACCCAATGGCATTTCGCCTTCCTTGATCTCGCCATTGATACCCTCCAGCTTACGGTACTGGCGGCCAATGGGATAGCTGGTAAACTCAGAAAAATTCAATGCCCTTTTACCTTCTGTTATATGATTGCTCAACCACCAGGCCACGGGCTGAATATTATTGTACCAGGGATAGCGGGTATTATTGCTATGGCAGTCGTAACAACTGGTTTTAAGCGCTGCCAATACATCGGCCGGTACATTGTATTTGGTTGTAATATCATTGGCACCAATGCCTTCGGATTGATTTTTAGCGGGCCTGAAAAACTGGATCACAATAAATACCAGCAGTAACAGCAGGAAGAGCCGTTTGAAAAATTTTTTCATGGTCGATCGTATTAACTTTTAAAACATTGTTTGCTCAGATCAATACATTCCCGCTCATTTCCTTCGGTATCGGCAATTCCATCATGGTTAAGATAGTGGGCGCAATATCGCCCAGCTTACCATTTTTAATGCTGCCTTTCCATTCCTTGTCCACAATAAAAAACGGAACAGGGTTTAAAGTGTGTGCAGTATTGGGAGTACCATCTTCATTTATTTCGTAATCGGCATTGCCATGGTCGGCAAGGATAAAAACAGCATAATCTTGTTCCAGTGCAGCAGCCACTACTTTTTCAACACATGTATCCACGGTTTCCACTGCTTTTATAACGGCTTCCCATACACCGGTATGGCCCACCATATCGGCATTGGCAAAATTGAGGCAGATAAAATCCACCGGGTTTTCTTTGATCTCTTTTACAATGGCATCTGTTACTTCGTAAGCGCTCATTTCGGGCTGCAGGTCGTAAGTGGCTACTTTTGGTGAGGGGATCATGATGCGTTTTTCCCCTGCAAATTCTTTTTCCCTGCCACCGCTGAAGAAGAAACTTACATGCGGGTATTTCTCCGTTTCGGCTATGCGTACCTGTGATTTATTGTTCTGCTCTAATATTTCGCCCAACGTATTTTTAAGGTCATCATTTTCAAAAACCACGTGTACATTTTTATACGTGTGATCATACTGCGTCATAGTAGTATAATCCGGGCTGAGTTTTTGCATATTAAAATCCGGGAAATCAGTTTGTGTAAGCGCCTGCGTGATCTCCCTGCAACGATCGGTGCGGAAGTTGAAGCAGATCACCACATCTCCATTCTGAATAGTGGTTTGTGGTAGCTGTTCATTGATGATGGGTTTAATGAATTCATCCGTAACATTTTCTTCGTACGATTTTTTTACCGCAGCTAATACATCGGCTGCTTTGGTACCGGTGCCATGTACCAGTGCATCGTAAGCCAGTTTTACCCTTTCCCATCTTTTATCCCTGTCCATAGCATAATACCTGCCCGTAATGGTGGCGATCTTACCCGTGCTGTTATCCAGGTGTGCCTGCAGGTCTTTTAAAAATCCAAGGCCACTTTTGGGGTCGGTATCCCTGCCATCGGTAAAAGCGTGTATCAACACATTGGTCAATCCTTTTTGTTTGCACAGCGAGGTCAATGCTTTTAAATGATTGATATGCGAATGCACACCGCCATCACTTACCAGGCCCATCAGGTGCAAAGGTTTATGCTGCTGTAACGCAGTATCAATAGCTGCCAGCAGGGTGGGGTTGGAGGCAAATTCGCCCGATCTTATTGCTACATTGATGCGCTGTAATTCCTGGTATACAATACGACCGGCGCCCAGGTTTAGGTGACCTACTTCGCTGTTGCCCATCTGCCCTTCCGGCAGGCCTACATCCTCGCCACAGGTAACCAGTGTTGTATTAGGATATTTTGAATATAATGAACTAATAAAGGGAGTTTTTGCATGTTGGATAGCATCGCTGCTTTTAACCTGTCCCAGGCCCCATCCATCCATGATTATCAGTGCTGTTTTCTTATTTTTCATTGCGTAAAACTAGATTATTTCGGTTAATAACTGCCCTGTGTATTAATTAAGTGGAAAATTTGCCCCAATATTTATGATTTTAACACAGGTTGGCATACTTTTAGCAAAATTGTTAGCGCTAAAACCACCTTACATATGAAACGATTTTTTACACTTTTAGGTTCCGTTTTACTCCTTTCATCCTTTACTTATTTTATCAGTATTGATGAAGTGGTAAGCGCCCTGAAAAACGGGGATGCCTCGCAGGTAGCCCGGTATTTTGACAATACGGTTGAAATAACCATGCCGGATAAAAGCAATAATTACAGTAAGAACCAGGCCGAAATTGTATTAAGGGATTTCTTCAGCACCAATGGCGTAAAAAGCTTTGATGTGATACATAAAGGAGAGAATTCCGGATCACAATATTGCATTGGTACACTGGTTACTAAAAATGCTTCTTACCGCACCACCGTTTTTATGAAACAAAAAAGCGATAAACAATTATTGCAGGAGATACGTTTTGAAAACAGGTAATGTCTGACTCGATATAATGAAAGGCCCCGGATTTTTCCGGGGTTTTCTTTTGCTTACTCCTTAGCTTTGCGTGTATGAACTACGATGATCAACTGAACTTTTTGATAAAAAATGCTTTGGCCGAAGATATCGGCGATGGCGATCACTCTACATTAAGCTGCATTGACGCTGCTGCAAAAGGCAAGGCGGTATTAAAGATAAAACAGGAAGGCGTGCTGGCCGGTGTTGCAGTGGCCGAAAAGATATTCCGCTATATGGAGCCGGGCATTGTTTTTACTGCGTATAAAAAAGACGGCGATACCATGCAGTATGGCGAAACTGCTTTTGATGTGGAAGCAAAAGTGCATACCATATTGCAATGCGAAAGGCTGGTGCTGAACAGTATGCAGCGCATGAGCGGCATTGCCACTTTAACCAGGCAATACACCGATAAACTGAAAGGATACAAAACCCGCCTGCTGGATACAAGAAAAACCACGCCCAATTTTCGCCTGTTGGAAAAAGAAGCGGTAAAGATCGGCGGCGGCGTTAACCACCGGTTTGGGTTGTACGATATGATCATGTTGAAGGACAATCATATTGATTATTGCGGTGGTATTGAAAAAGCCATTGAAAGCGCTTATGCGTATGTGCAGCAAAAAAAGCCGGGACTGAAAATAGAAGTGGAGACAAGGAATATGGAAGATGTAAAAAAAGTAATGGCCACCGGTAAGGTAAACAGGATAATGCTGGACAATTTTACACCTGCACAGATCGTTGAAGCATTGCAGCTGATCAATGGTGCATATGAAACAGAAGCCAGCGGCGGTATTAATTTAGATAACCTGGAAGCCTATGCGGCCACGGGTGTGGATTATATCAGCAGCGGCGCCGTGATACACCAGGCCAAAAGCCTTGACCTGAGTTTAAAAGCAAAGATCATTTAACGACCATGAGTAAAAAGAAAAGCAGTTTGAATTCCTTTGGCGGGCTGGTGTATTCCACCAACCCGGATGTAAAACTGGATGAAGAAAACAACGAACAGGCTGAAACGCTGGCGCCTGCACAGCAGAAGCTGCGGATAATGCTGGATAAAAAACAAAGGGCCGGTAAAATGGTTACTTTGATAGAAGGTTTTATTGGTAATGACGCCGACAGGGAAGAGCTGGGCCGGAAATTAAAAGCTTTTTGTGGTACAGGCGGCTCGGTAAAGGATGGCGAAATACTGGTGCAGGGCGATAACCGCGATAAAGTGCTGCAATGGCTGCAGAAGAACGGGTACGGCAACAGTAAAAAAAGCGGTTAGTTAAGGTTAGTTAACGATGGCCCTGCCTGCAGGCAGGAGCCGATTAATGTGTATATTTACAGTAAATTCACTCATGGTATCTAAAATTTCCGAAGGCATCAGGATCAGCGTGGAAACGTACTACCAGCCGGATTACAGTAACCCGGTGAACAATGAATTTATGTTTGCCTATAAGATCACCATTGAAAATAATAATTCCTTTCCTGTAAAGCTTTTAAGCCGTCACTGGTATATCTGCGACAGTAATGGCAGCCTGCGGGAAGTGGAAGGCGAAGGCGTGGTAGGTGTACAGCCTCAAATAAACCCCAACGAATCTTATCAATACATCAGCGGTTGCAACCTGCGCACCGAGATCGGCAAGATGTATGGTACTTACCTGATGGAGAATATCAACAATAAAAAAACCTTTACGGTTGATATCCCTTCTTTCCAGATGAACACCCCCTTTAAACTTAACTGAGCGGCTTAGCCTGTAATTGCTGTTTGTACCTCATTAAACAGCCCGGCATTTATATTCATTTTAGCTGTATCTTTAATTGCCGACCGAAACGAATAAGGGCGGCAAGATCTATATTAGTAACTGTTATACAAAGCATTATAATAAACCCAGGTAAAAACCATCTTGTCAAATTAACCATTTGCTATGCCAAAGATCACTTTCAGCAACCGTAATAACGAGTTTTATCAAAGCCTGAAATCAGCAGTTGATGAATATTTTGAAAAAAAACATGTTAAAAAAACGGGCGACTGGAGGCTTTTCAGCAAAACCATTATTTTGATAAGTGCGGCTGTGGTTGCTTATTGCCTGCTGATGTTTGCATCGCTGCCGGCACTGGCTGCACTGGCTTTATGCGGATTATTAGGCTATACCTTAGCCTGTATAGGTTTTAGCGTAATGCACGATGCCAACCATGGCAGTTACAGTACAAAGCCATTGCTGAATGATTTTTTAGGCCTTAGCATGAACTTTATGGGCGCCAGTTCTTTTTTCTGGAAACAGAAACACAATATCATTCATCATACGTACACCAATGTAGATGGTATTGATGATGATATTGCTAAAAGCCCCATCATCCGCCAGTGCGAATCGCAACGCTGGGTGCCGGCGCATAAAGTACAGCACCTGTACCTGGTACCTATCTATGCACTTTCTACCATCTTCTGGTTGTTCATCATGGATTTTACAAAATACTTTACGCATAAGATCTATACCACCGATGCGTGGAAGATGACCACCAAGAATCATATCATATTCTGGGCCACCAAAATTTTATATGTTGCTTTTTACATGGTGATCCCGATAATGGTTTGGGGCTTTTTACCATGGCTGGCAGGCTTTTTTGTGATGCATGCTTTTATGGGATTAACGCTTTCCATTGTGTTCCAGTTGGCGCATGTGGTGGAGAATACGGAGTTTGAAACCATTGCCCTGGATGAGACCAAGCATATTGAAACTGCCTGGGCAGAACACCAGATAAAGACCACTGCAAATTTTGCGATGGGCAACAAAGTGATCTCCTGGTTTGTGGGTGGATTGAATTACCAGATAGAACACCATCTTTTTCCAAGAATAAGCCATGTGCATTATCCCGCTATCAGCAAGATCGTGCAGGAAAAATGTGCGGAGTATAATTTGCCTTACAATCAATACCCTTCCATGATGCAGGCCATTGCATCCCATTTCAGGGTGATGAAGTATTTAGGAAAAAAACCTGTGGCGGTACAGCAACAGGTGCAGGCTGCCTGATCAGGGTTTGTATTTTGCCTGTTGAAACAAAGCATCATCTTCCATTGCCATTAATTGCTGCAAGGTTGTTTCATTATTTTTGCTCATGAACTTTTTTACGATCTGCCATCCGGCAAATGCACCGATATTACCCGGTGATGCATCGCCGAGCTCCTGTGTTTTGGGAGATTCCCCGATATAATTCTTGATGATATTCTCATCTACCGTCTGCAATAAATTATTCTGCACAAAAAGGTCCCAGATATTTGCTTCGTGCTCATAACAATCTTTTACCTGCTTTGCAGTATAGCCGATCAGTCTATATTCTTCTGCGTAGGGCATCAGTTTACTTAATACATACAAACGTTTCCCTTTTTCCACCATCTGTTCGGCCAGCGATCTATCTTCCAGCTTTTCGGGAAACAGGTCGTCCACAATATTTTTTATAGAATTGATGGCAATGGTGCCGGGTTCAAAACGGCTGGAAATATAAGTGGGGTATAGTTGTTGTCCCTGCTCGGACTGGTAAAAAGAAAAGCCGCTGCCCATGTGCAGTTGCAACCCTGCACCAATGTAATTGTTGCTGAGTATATCGCCCTGCAAACCAAAAGATGTTTTAAAGGAAGCATCCATGGGCGCAATAAAAGTGATGATCTCTCCAGGTAATTTATAGTTGGGAAAATAATGTTTTACAAAACGCAATCCCTGCGTGATCTCTTTTTCTGTTGCTGAAAAATCGGCAAACAGCATTTTTGTACTGTCGTATACCGGCAGGTAAGAGTGATAGAAGGATCTGATGATATTATTTGCTTCGCCGGTCTCTATCATCTTGGCATCAACACCCAATAATTTTTCCAAAAAGTCGGGGAAGAAGGAAGGATATTTATTGCGCAGCTGCGTCAACCCTGCATCGATATTGTTGGTATCTATTGCAAAGAAATCTTTTTCAAAGTGTTGGGTGGTCACTGTTACTTTTTCGCCTGATACATCGGGAATTTTATCTCCTCCATTGCAGGAATACAATACTGTGCTGATAATAAGCAAACCAAATAATAACCGCATTGCTGAATAATTTAACTTTGCAAAGTAAAAGAATCATTTTTTAACGGAATCATAAATAATTCATTTGTAGCGGGTATGAAGATCTTTTTAGCACAGCAGAACTATCACATCGGCAATTTTGAAAGCAATACGCAAAAGATCATCTGCGCTATTGAGGAAGCGAAGAAGCAGGGTGGCGATATCATTCTTTTCAGCGAACTGAGTGTGTGTGGTTATGCGCCCAAGGATTTTTTAGAGTTCGACGACTTTATCAATAAATGTTACCAGGCCATCGACGAGATCAGGCAGCATGCGGATACCATTGCGGTGCTGGTGGGGGCTCCGGACAGAAATCCTGTAAGAGAAGGGAAAGATCTTTTTAATGCCGCTTACTTCCTGTACGAAAAAGAAGTGAAGGCTGTGGCGCATAAAACCTGTTTGCCTAATTACGATGTGTTTGATGAATACCGTTATTTTGAACCGGCGTACGACTGGAAGGTGGTGGAGTTTAAAGGCAAAAAACTTGCGATCACTATTTGCGAAGATATCTGGAACCTGGGCGATAACCCCATGTACCGTATTTGCCCGATGGATGAGCTGATGAAACAGCAGCCGGACCTTATGCTGAACCTGTCTGCATCTCCCTTTGATTATACGCATGATGAAGACCGCAAGGCCACCATTAAAGCCAATGTTACCAAATATAAATTGCCGTTGTTCTATTGTAATGCAGTAGGGAGCCAGACGGAAGTAGTGTTTGATGGCACATCTTATGTATTTGATAAAGATGCGAACCTTTGTGGTAAACTGCCGTCGTTCCAATCCTCCCTGCAGTCTTTTATTTTAAATGATGATGGTACTATTGATGCACCGGTGATAGAGCCGGCCAGCCGTGTACCGGATAAAGAATTGAATCCATTAGCATTGGAAGAAAACCTGAATATTGAACAGGTGCATGATGCCATTGTGATGGGCATCAAGGATTATTTTACCAAGATGGGTTTTACCAAGGCCATATTGGGCAGCAGTGGCGGTATCGACAGCGCTGTTACACTGGCACTGGCCTGTGAAGCATTGGGTGCGGAGCATGTGAGGGCGGTTTTAATGCCATCGGAGTTTTCTACTGATCATAGTGTAAACGATGCCGTTATATTGAGTAAAAACCTGGGCAACCCTTACGATATAGTTCCGATAAAAAATATTTACGATTGTTTTATACAAGAACTGCAACCCATTTTTAAAGACCTTCCCTTTAGTATTGCAGAAGAGAATATACAAAGCCGCAGCCGCGGCAACCTGCTGATGGCCATTGCCAATAAGTTCGGTTATATTTTACTCAACACTTCCAATAAAAGCGAACTGGCTACCGGCTACGGTACACTGTATGGCGATATGGCCGGTGGATTAGGTGTGCTGGGCGATTGTTACAAGCTGCAGGTGTATGCGCTGGCGAGGTATATTAACCGCAACGGCGAGATCATTCCTGAAAATATTATTACCAAGGCGCCGAGTGCAGAGTTGAGACCGGGACAAAAAGATGCGGATTCATTACCTGATTACAGCATACTGGATAAATTATTGTTCCAGTATATTGAAAGAAGGCAGGGACCGAAGGAGATAAAGGCGCAGGGCTTTGATGCAGCATTGGTAGATCGTGTATTGCGAATGGTCAATATCAATGAATATAAACGCAACCAGTTTTGTCCTATTATCCGCATTTCTCCCAAAGCGTTTGGAGTAGGGCGGAGGGTGCCAATCGTGGGCAAATACCTTGCTTAATTGTTGGAATAAATAATGTTGTGATGAATTTAAATCAAATCACGGTTCCGGTTATTGATGTGGAGCGTTCGATATTATTTTACCAGCAACTGGGGCTGGAGCTTATTGTAAAGGCATTGCCTCATTATGCAAGATTTGTCTGTAAAAACGGCGCCACGTTCTCTTTGCACCAAGTGGATCAATTGCCTTCGGGTGATGGAATATGGATCTATTTCGAGATAGAAAAATTAGACGAGCAGGTGGAGGAACTTGTAAGAAAAGGATTTGTGTTTGAAGAAATGCCCAATGATAAGACCTGGCTGTGGCGGGAATGCCGCTTAAAAGACCCGGATAATAATCAACTGATCTTATATTTTGCGGGAGGGAACAGGATCGATCCTCCATGGAAATTAACATGATAACTGAATTGTGAACATCAATGAATGTAAGAAAGGCCGGTCAGTTTTGCTTTATCATTTCTATTTCGCCTGAAGCATTTTTTATTGTGGCATAAGGTGCCGGTAATGTGGAGCTGTCCGGGTTATCAGCTGTCGACTTTTCAAAAATGATGGTGTAAGGTAATCTTCTGTGATCATCTATGCGTTTGCCTTCGTATACAGCAGGTTTCCACCGGGTGAGTTGTAATAGCCTTATTATTTCTTCGTCACAACAATAACCCAGCGTATCAATTATCTCACAGCTACTAACTTTCCCGTTTTTACTGATGGTAAATTGTACGATCCCTTTTTTTTCAAAGGAACTATCAGGCACTTCGGCAGGCTGATTAAATTCATTCATTATAAACTTTCGTAACGCAGCATCGCCTCCGGGAAATTCAGCAAGAACAGGAAATATACAGTGGAAGATATTCTCTTCACTATTGCTTGTTGCTTTTTTTTGTGATTGCCCGTAAAGGCAAAGAAGTGTAAGGATCATGGCAGCAGTATATCTCATACTTACAAGATGCCTGCTGTATTTTAATCCATAAATAATTATGCTTTTTCCACCACCACAGCAGTGCCATAGGCCAGCACTTCGGTAACACCGTTCATTACTTCGTTGGCGTCGTAACGCATATTTACAATGGCATTGGCGCCGCGTTCGGCTGCGTGTTGCAACATCAATTGAAATGCTTCTTCCCGGGTCTTTTCGCACAACTCCACGTAGATGGATATCTTTCCGCCAAAGAGGGTTTGAAAGCCACCGGCAATATTGCCCAGCAGGCTGCGGCTGCGTACAGTAATGCCCCGCACAATGCCCAGGTGCTTTGTGATACGGTATCCTTCCAGCTGGTTGGATGCAGTAATGAGTTGCTGATCTACCATAAAAAAGTTTTTTTAAAGATAACCGGATTTTAACAGATTTTTGCCCCGCTCATCAAGATGGCAAAATTTTTGTTTAGGCAGAGTATGTATATTGCCTTTTCAATAAATAAGTAATAATAAAACATCATCTACTCCTTTACCAGTTACTACATTGCAGCCGGGTCGGGAGGCAAAAAATAATATATGTTACAAACAGCCGAAGATATCCGTTTGCTGAACGAAAAGATCAACCATGCAGCGGGATTTGTTACCAGGATCAATGACGAACTAGGTAAAATAATTGTGGGGCAGCAGGGCATGATAGAACGCCTGCTGATAGGCCTGCTGAGCAACGGGCATGTGCTGCTGGAAGGGGTGCCGGGCCTTGCAAAAACGCTTTCGATCAAATCGCTGGCACAAACGGTGCAGGCCAATTTCAGCCGTATACAGTTCACGCCCGACCTGTTGCCTGCAGATGTGGTGGGTACGATGATCTACAACCAGGCAAAGAATGAATTCGTGGTGCGCAAAGGGCCTATCTTCTCTAATTTTATTCTGGCAGATGAGATCAACCGTGCCCCGGCAAAAGTGCAGAGCGCCCTGCTGGAAGCCATGCAGGAACGCCAGGTTACTATTGGCGATACCACTTATAAACTGCCCGAACCTTTTTTGGTACTGGCTACACAAAATCCCATTGAGCAGGAAGGCACTTACCCACTGCCTGAAGCACAGGTGGACCGATTTATGCTGAAAGTAATCGTGGGTTATCCTACCAAAACAGAGGAGCAGATGATCGTGCGGCAAAATACATTGGGATTGAGTTCGCGGGCCATTAACCCGGTGGCATCCACCAGCGAGATATTAACGGCGAAGGAACTGGTACGACAGGTATACGTAGACGAAAAGGTGGAGAATTATATTCTGGATATTGTTTTTGCCACCCGCTTTCCGGAGAAATATAATTTACAGAAATTAAAACCATTGATAGGCTTTGGCGGAAGTCCACGTGCGAGTATTAACCTGGCGCTGGCAGCAAAAGCTTATGCCTTCTTAAATAAGAGAGGGTATGTAATTCCTGAAGATGTAAGAAGTATCTGTAAAGATGTATTGCGTCACAGGATCGGTTTAACGTATGAGGCAGAAGCAGAGAATGTGGATGTGGAACAGATCATCAATGAAATATTGAAGATGGTGAATGTGCCATAGTATACCCCCAACCCCCTCCCGCCTGGGGCGGGATAAATTCCGGGGGCTTTGGAAGAGCATAGTATTTACAGACTCTTTTATTATTTTAAAAGTATAAATGAGTATCATATAAAACACTTTGAGGTTGGAAATATGTTGACCACTGAAGAGATACAAAAAAAAGTTCGGGAGCTTGAGATCAAGAGCAAGAAGATCACCACGCATTTATTTACGGGGGAGTATCATTCTGCTTTTAAAGGAAAGGGGATGAGCTTCAGGGAAGTGCGGGAATATTATGCGGGTGATGATGTGCGGTTCATTGACTGGAATGTAAGTGCAAGGTTCAATCATCCTTTTACAAAAGTATTTGAAGAAGAACGGGAATTGACCGTAATGCTGCTGATTGATACCAGTGCAAGTAATTTGTTTGGCACCGTTACGCGGCAAAAGAAAGACCTGATAGTGGAAATGGCGGCGGTACTTACTTTCAGCGCTGTGAGCAATAATGATAAAGTGGGTGTGATCTTTTTCAGCAATAAAATTGAAAAATACATTGCGCCCAAAAAAGGGAGGCAGCATGCTTTGTATATAGTGCGTGAGTTACTTACAGTTCGCCCGCAAACAAAGGCTACGGATATTGACCAGGCGGTGAAATATTTCACCACTTCGGTAAAGCAAAAAAGCATTGCGTTCATATTGAGTGATTTTTTAGACCAGGGTTATGATAACGATCTGAAAGTGATCGGCAGTAAACATGATGTAATAGGCATAAGGGTGTATGATAAAATGGATATGCAGTTGCCCGATGCAGGATTGATACAGGTGCAGGATGCAGAGAGCGGCAAAAGCAAATGGATCGACAGCAGCAACCCGCTGGTGCGCTACAATTACCAGCAGCATTTTATGCAGCAGAGTGAAATGAGCAAAACTTATTTTAGAAAGGCGGGCGCTGAATTACTGCATGTACGTACGGATGATGATTATGTAAAGATCTTGCAGCAGTTTTTTATAAAAAGAAATTAATGACCTAATTCTAACGGGTTAAGGATATTTGATGATGGGTAAAAGAAAAATAAACAACAGGTTGATCATTACAATAGCAGTGATTTGTTTTTCTTTTGTCGTGCAACACTGTTTTTCACAACAATTAAAAACAACGGTTGATAAAAGAAGCATCCTGATAGGTGAACCCATTCAATACAAAGTAACCGCTACTTTTCCAACCGGCGTTTACAAAGTGCATTGGTTTTTACCGGCAGATTCTGCAGCGCATTTTGAACTGGTTGACAAATCCAAAATAGATACTACGGCAGACAATAATAATACGGTGATGGAGCAAACCATTACACTTACCAGTTTTGACTCGGGCAGGTGGAACACGCCTGCATTCATGGTGAATTTTGACCCGGTTAAGGACGATACCACGGTTAATCTTTTTACAGATTCTATTGCGGTCAGCGTGGTTTATGCACCGGCTGATACGAGCAACAATTTAAGGGATATCAAACCGATCATGGAGGTGGAAGTAAAGAGTTATTTGTGGCTGTATATTACCATCGGTGTTTTACTGATCATTATTCTTCTTTTAGTGCTGCGCAGGATGCTTAAGAAAGATAAGTTTGCTCCCGATCCTGTATACAATTCCAAATTATCGCCTTATGATGAAGCTATGCAGCAGCTGGAGAAACTAAAAGCGTTTAACCTTTCCCGTGAGGAAGAGGTGAAGCAATACCATATACGGCTTTCGGAGATATTTAAATGGTATATCAGCCGGAGGCAGCAGGCAAGTGCAATGAACAAAACCACCGGTGATGTACTGGTACAGTTAAGCGAAAATAATTTATCGAAGGATGATATTGCGGCCACTGCTACGGCTTTACGCTGCGGTGATGCAGTAAAGTTTGCTAAATTTTTGCCGCCTGTGTACGAGAGCGAGCAATGCCTGCTGGCCATTAAACAAACCATCGATCATATCAATAACAGTAAAACGGTTAACCCACAATAATTTTGCTTTTTAATTATTTCAACGATATTAAATTCAGCCAGCCCTGGTTTTTTGCATTGTTCGCCCTGCTGCCCGTGCTTATTGTATGGTATATCTTAAAAAATAACCAGCAGCAGGGAAGTTTTATTATTTCGGATACCAGTGCAAAAGGACTTTCATCCTGGAAGAACAGCCTGCGGCATTTGCCTTTTATATTACGACTGCTGGCATTGAGCTGCATTATTATTGCACTGGCAAGGCCGCAGACAAAATATGAACTGCAACAAACTGATGGAGAAGGTGTGGATATTGTTTTGTGTATTGATGTAAGCGGTAGTATGACGGCGCAGGATTTTCAACCTAACCGGCTGGAAGCCGCCAAGGCAGTGGCTTCTGATTTTGTGAACCGGAGAGCTGCGGACAGGATCGGTGTGGTGATATTTGCTGGTGAAAGTTTTACGCAATGTCCTATCACTACGGATCATGCGGTATTGCTTTCTGCGATTGATAATATTCATAATGGTTTGCTGGTGGATGGTACTGCTATTGGCAGTGGGCTTGGCACCAGTGTTGACCGCTTACGCACCAGCAAATCCAAGAGCAAGGTGGTGATACTGCTTACTGATGGAGAAAATAATGGCGGGCTCATCGATCCCAAAACGGCGAAAGAAATTGCCAAATCTTTTGGTGTGAAGGTGTATACTATTGGTGTGGGTACGGATGGTTATGCACCTCAACCGGTGAATACACCTTTAGGCGTGCAGATGCAGAACCAGAAGGTTACCATTGACGAAAAATTGCTGCAGGAGATTGCTGGAGAAACGGGTGGCCGTTATTTCAGGGCGCGGGATAATGATGGGCTGGTAAGGATCTACAACGAGATCGATAAACTGGAAAAATCGAAGGTTGAAATATCTACGCTTACAAGATCTACTGAAAAATTCTTTCCTTTTGTGATGGCGGCGCTGGCGTTGCTGTTGGTGGAAGTGCTGCTGCGTTTTACTGTTTTCAAAAAATTTCCTTGATTATGGAACATGGTCAGACGGGGGCGTCGGACCATGAGGGAGCGGCGTTTTACTTTTTTCAAGAAATTTTATTAATTGCGCAACATGGTCAGACGAGGGCGTCGGACCATGAGGGCAACATGATCAGACGGGGGCGTCAGACCAAACATTATCAGACGGGGCGTCAGATCATGTGAAATTCGTGTAATTCGTTTTAATTCGTGAAATTTGCCTCCAATGAACGCAACAGTATACAAATCCACCGGCAGCTGGTACGTGGTTAAAAACGACACAGGTAAACAATTCAATGCACGTATATTGGGTAAATTCAAGATAGACGGACTTACCAGCACCAATCCTATTGCAGTGGGAGATACCGTGGAAATTGTGATGGAAAACGAACTGGAAGCGGGTGTGACCATTACAAAGATCAACGACCGCAGGAATTATATTACCCGTATATCGCCTTCCAATAAACACCAGCACCATATCATTGCTTCCAATTTAGATCAGTCGCTTTTATTTGCCACGTTGAAAGATCCCAAAACATCACAGGGGTTTATCGACCGCTTCCTGGTCTCCTGCGAAGCTTTTCATATACCTGCTATTATTGTTTTTAATAAAGCAGATATTTTTAAAAAGAAGGAAGAAGAAAAATTTGCAATGCTGAAAGACATTTATGAAGGCATTGGCTATACCGTAAAAAAGATAAGTGTGGAAACAGGCGAAGGGGTAGATGAAGTAAAAGAATTATTAAAAGATAAGGTTACGCTGCTGAGTGGTCATAGTGGTGTGGGTAAATCCTCTTTTTTAAACAGGCTTTTTCCTGACATGAAATTAAAAACGCAGGACGTGAGTGGCTGGAGCGGCAAGGGGATGCATACCACCACTTTTGCTGAAATGTTTGATATACCATTTGGAGGAAAGATCATTGATACGCCCGGTATCAGGGAACTGGGGCTGGTGGATATCAGCAAACAGGAACTGTCGCATTATTTTCCAGAAATGAAAAACCTCATCAACGATTGCCAGTTCAACAACTGCTTACATATTAATGAACCCAACTGTGCTATAAAAAAAGCCGTGGCCGATAATAGCATCGCCACGGACAGGTATGTTAGTTACTGTAATATTCTCGATAGCATCGAAGAACAATTTTAGATTTCGGATTTGCGATTTTAGATTTAAAATGCAGGGAGCAAATCAAATATTGTTTAACAAATCTACAATCGCCAGTCTACAATCGTCAATTGCTAGTAAGCCATGCGTTGAAGGTAATTGGCTACTTCCATCACTGCATTATGATCTTTCTTTACGCTTTTTAAATGCTGCGGTAAAATGCTTACACCATTAAAGATGCTGTAGTGCAGGGTGAGGTAATTGTCTTTGTACTGAAAGTCCCAGTCGAGGGTTTCGGCATCATCTACCTGGTTTAAAAATTTCACCTGTAATTCATCTGCCAGTGCAGTTGCAATTGCATAGAATTTTGAAATACCGCAGTTGTCATCTATAACTGCTTCGGTAGCGCCGTTGATAGTTTTCAATTGGTAGCACATAAATATAGGATTTAGGTTTTATTTTAGTTTCAAGCTGCAAGCTTCAAGGGATAAGCATATGGTTTAGTACATTTTCCTTCTCCCTTGCGGCTATTCCCCTTGCCACTCTTCTCTTGCTGCTTCTTACTCTCCCACAGCTTTTTTGCCGCCCCTGTACTTTGCTTTCTTTACTTTTTCACCGGCGAGTATTTTTTCTGCACCTACATTCCTGCCATCGCTGGGGCAACCATATTTTTGTTTTTTATGAAACAGGTTGGCGATAAAGCATCCGCTCAGCAGGAAAGAGGATAAAAAAACAGCTATGATTAACTTTTTCATTTTTTAAAGATAAATTTTTCTCCGCAGTTTTAAAAGCCCGGAGTGAAAAGCTTCAAGCCATCAGCTTCAAGGGATGAGCATACGGTTTGTTATATTTTGCTTCTCCCTTGCGGCTCTTCCCCTTGCAGCTATTTCTCCGGTTCTTTGAACCAACTGCTGTACATCAGGTAATTATTAGCGATCCGGTCAATTTCGCCGCTGATCTTTTCCTGGCTGATATCTTTTACTTTTTTTGCAGGGATGCCTGCGTAAATGGTGCCCGGCTCCACAATCGTATTTTCCAGAACCACAGCGCCGGCGGCAATGATACTGTTGCTGCCGATATGGGCATTATCCATTACGATGGCGCCCATGCCCACCAGCACATTATCATCAATAACGCATCCATGTACAATTGCATTGTGTCCGATGCTAACATTATTTCCGATACTGGTGCCTGTTTTTTGGTAAGTACAGTGAATTACAGCGCCATCCTGCACGTTTACCTTGTTGCCCATATGGATAAAATTCACGTCGCCCCGCAGCACGGCATTGAACCAAACGCTGCAATCATTGCCCATTTTTACATCCCCCACAATGGTGGCATTGGGCGCTACAAAACAATTATTGCCCATTTCGGGCCATACTCCTTTTACGGGAAGAATTAATGGGTCACCACCAGTTCCGGAAGAGAAATTATTGGGCGATCCTGTATTTTTTTTGTTGCTCATTGTAGATTTATTTTTAGCTGACTTTTATTTTGTTTACCCGATGTGCTGGAAATAATCTGCGCAGTAATTTATACTGATTTTTTCCATGCAGAATAACAAATTACTTAATACTATGCAACAGCGATTTTACTTTTCGTTGCAATAGTTTTTTATCCGGCAGGTATAATTGGTATTTTGAAATAAATATTTTGTTCGATAAACCGCCCATTGCGAATTCTACCATTACTTCGTCGTTATCGGTAGAAAGTATTATTCCAATTGGTTCAGCATCGCCTGCTACATTTTCTTCCTTTTTAAAATAGTTCAGGTACATGTTCATCTGCCCAATATCATTGTGTTCTACTTCTTTTATTTTGAGGTCAATTAAAATAAAACATCGTAGTATACGGTGATAAAACACCAGGTCTATATAAAAATGTTTATTACGTAATGATAGCTTATATTGCCTTGCAACAAAAGTAAATCCCTTACCCAGTTCGAGTAAGAACATCTGGAGATTGTCAATTATCTTTTGTTCCAGGTGCTTTTCCGTTACTTTATTACTTTGCGGTATTTTTAAAAAATCAAGAATATACGGATCTTTAATTGCTTCGGTGGCGTCGGTGATAATATGTCCTTTTTTGGCGAGTTGTAAAATGCCCTTTTTATCTTTACTTAATGCAAGCCTTTCAAAAAGAGAAGCATTAACCTGCCGTTGTAATTCTCTGTATCCCCAGTTAGATCTTGCACATTCAATTTCATAAAATTTTCTTGCTAATTCATTTGATACACCCAGTAATGTAACGATATGTGTCCATCCTAATTTGGCAGGCACTGCCTGCCATTTTTGATAGGTAAGATAAAACCGACGCATATCCAGTACATTGCGCCTGCCAAATCCCTTGCCATAATTTTGCTGCAGATCCTTTGAAATCCGCTCCAGTAGCTCACTTCCGTATTCGGCCCTTTCATTACCTTCCTGCTCGAATTCTACTATGTGCCTGCCAATTTCCCAATTGCTTTTTAATAAAGAAATATTTACAGCATGTACTGCCTGCTGCCTGGCATTGCTAATTGTGATACCAATATTTTTTATCAGCTGATTGTATTTTCGTTGGGTGATCTTCATTTGGTATTGCCGGTTTGATTTAACAAACCACTAATTTCGTGAAATATTTCAATAAGTAATGATGAATAATCGCCAGCTTTTTTTAAATCATGTAGGCCAAACTTCCGAAGCACCACTGGCATTGGAAATGATAAGGGCCGAAGGAGCAAAATTATTTGATGCAGATGGGAAGGAATATATTGACCTGATCGGTGGCATCAGTGTTTGCAATGTTGGGCACCGGCATCCTAAAGTTATTGCAGCCATTAAAAAACAGCTGGATGATTACCTGCATATCATGGTGTATGGCGAACTGGTGCAGAGTCCGCAGGTGCAATATGCAAAATTGCTCACACAACAGCTACCAGCTTCACTCAACTCAGTTTTTTTTACTGCCAGTGGCAGCGAAGCTACCGAGGGTGCTATGAAATTATCCAAGCGTTTCACCGGCCGCACGCAGATCATCTCTTTTAAAAACAGTTACCATGGCAGCACGCAGGGCGCATTAAGTATTATGGGAGATGAATACTGGCGCAATGCCTTTCGCCCGTTGCTGCCGGATATTATGCAGCTGCGGTATAATTCTTTTGAAGACCTGGAAAATATCACTGAAAGAACAGCCTGTGTGATCGCTGAAACAGTACAGGCAGAAGCAGGTGTTATTACACCTCTGAACAACTGGTTAAAAGCATTGCGGGAAAAATGTACCGCAACCGGTACACTGCTGGTGCTGGACGAGATACAATGCGGCTTTGGCCGTAATGGCAGCCTGTGGGCATTTGAACAATTTGATGTGATCCCGGATATTTTATTGCTGGGTAAAGCATTGGGCGGCGGTATGCCGCTGGGTGCTTTTGTAGCAGATAAAAAGATGATGGACGCTTTATCGCATGATCCTGTGCTGGGGCATATCAATACTTTTGGTGGCCACCCGGTTTGCTGCGCTGCAGGGCTCGCAGCTTTTGAAGTACTGCTTGAAGAGAAATTAATAGACGCAGTAAAAGCAAAAGAACAATTATTCATGTCTTTACTGCAACATCCAAAAATAAAAGCAGTACGCAGTTGTGGGTTGATGATATCGGTGGAGTTTGAAGATTTCGAGACCAATAAAAAAATAATTGATGCTTTGATAACACAGGGAGTTTTTACCGACTGGTTTTTGTTTGCATCGAATTGTTTGAGGATCGTGCCGCCGTTGGTGATCAGCGAAGAAGAGATAACTACAGCTTGTAACAAAATAACAGCAATACTATCCTGATGAAGTTTCAACATATTTATTTAACCACAACCCTTATTAAGACGATGATTCATCAGCCAGCTATCCTTGTATGTGTTTTTATATTGTCTGCCTGTACAAGCGTTAGCCAGAAAAAAAATACGATACCTGAAGACGAGCTTTTAGAAAAAGAATTAGCGGCACAAAAAAATGCAAAGTATGGCCAGAATATTCCACCAATTGAAATAATAACAGAGGCCAAAAAGGTTGCAGATCTGCGAGCTCTTATACAACAGAAAATTGTTGAAAAAAAGAAAATAGAAGCTGTAAGGGAAGTAAAAAATTTTACTATTTCCAAAAGATATAAAAATGGAGATAAAACTGTAGTGCCGGCAATATTAAAAATACTGCAAAGTAATGATGCTGAAGCAAGACATACAATCTATGCTGAACTTGCGAAAGACTTCGAGGATCCGGATTCGTACGAGATCAGCGAACCTGCTTTGGTAACACAATTATTAAACGGAATTACTAATGCAACAGATGAAGAAGCAGCAGTGCAATGTGCAGGGATAACGAAACTGAAGGGAGCCGAAGAACAATTTGAAAAAAGATTATTATCCGGTAAGTCAACAGACGAAGGCCGTATATTATTCTGGTTGGCGCAAAATGGAAAAAGCAAGATCGCTTTCGATTATATAGATACGAAGATAAGAAGGCGAACAATGGCTCCTGGAGAACTGGAAAAGGTTATTATAGGCCTGGAGGAATATAAATCATCAAGTGATAATGTTATAAGAAAAAGAGTGGGTGATCTTGCTTTATTCATTTATCAGAATAAACTGATTGCCGATGAAGAGTACGAAGAATTAAAAGAATCAGGCTTTTCTTCAGGTGCGGCTGAATCTGTTCTCTCTTGTCTTTTTGAATGTGGCGATGAACGGGTAATACCGATAGCAAAGGATATCATACAAAGGAAGATCAGGATAGAAAGACCTGTACTGGCACTTATCAGGCTGGAAGGTGAAAAGCATCTTGATAAGGTGTATAAGTATCTTTCATCTGAAGAGGATTTTTATACCGGCCTGGGTATAGTGGAATCGTTGGACGCAAAATTTATCAGTGATAAGCTGTTGAGAGAAGTGCTGATACAAAAAGCAAAAGATAAGGCCAATGACGATATGGGAATTGAAAGGATAATTAAACTATACAAGAAAAATGGCGCTGAAAAATATCTTAAAGATCCCCATTTGGTAATTAAAGATGAAAACCTGGTAAACAGGGTTGCGGCTCTTTATAAATTTAGTTTGATCTCCCCCGAAACAGTGGTACAGGAATTGCTTGACTGGGGGCTGATTGTAAACAGGCCTTCAGAAAATATGTTGAAGGAAATAGCCAGGGAAAGCGACAATCATCCCGACGCTGTTGCCATTTCTATATTGGAAAAGCAACAGGTGCTATTGTCTTTTGATACAGAAACGGACATGATCCCTGTAGATTATAATGTACTACTCGGAAAATTTGCTGCTATAGCAAACGGAGAATTCAAAGATGTTTTGGTGTATATGGATGTAAAGGAAGAAGATACGGAAAGTAAGTATACCATCACTGTTGTTACCAATAAGCGGGCTTATATTTCAAAATTTGTGGACTCTGCTGATTGGTATAATATGGCTTTGGTAAAGAGCCTTCTTGAAAAAATACTGGAAGACTGCAATACGCAAAAGAAATTCGTTTCAATAAACTCGGGTGACCAGACTTCGATGTACATTTATGGTAATCCTGTCAATATAAACCTGTTCTTAAAAAAATATAATATGCAAAGCGATTAACCGCTGCTATTATGAACTTGTTTTATTGCGGATGATATACGCTCTCCGCATTCTTATACACTACCGCTTTATCCAGCGTCATCGTTTTTGTTTGGTGTTTCAGGTATAAAGGCACCTGGTCGTCGAAATGCTTGCTGCCGGGTTTTGCACTGGCGCCGTACATGTTAATGGTCTCAATTTTTGGCAAACCATCTTTCGCAAAGCGTACAAACATGATCAGCCCATCACCACCGATGGATCTTAATTCACCATTCTTATAGGGCGTTGTCCATTGCGGCGACAAAAGATCGGGGAAACCTCCCAGCGGCCAATCCTTATCGCCCCGTACCAGTTTCTGCAGATCGCCCAATGCAATATCAGTGCGGCCAAAATTAGTTTGCATATAATCGTGCACATATTTAAATGTTGCAATAGCTTCCACTTTTGTGATCGCTCTCGCATCCTGGCCACGCAACTCTTTTTTAAGGTATTCGTAGGTCAATAAAAATATGGCGGCACCTTTGCTATCAGCAGCGCCGCTTTTATCCCATTTTTTAAATGTGGTGATCAACGAAGCATATTCCGGGTACTGGGTTTCACTCAATGTGAACATGCTGTCAATTTTATAAGGGTATTGCATTGTAGCAGGCAGCTGCATATCAAATTTTATCTGCTTGAATTTTTCATAACTGAGTTTTTCTGTTTGAGGAAACAGTTCTAAAAAACGCACACTCCTGTTTAAATGATATTGCTCCCAGCCATCTTCCTTTGCAAAAGCCGACGCTTTTAAATTATCAGCAGTGCCGGTGGCTAAAAAAGGAGAGTGATTGGTATTGAATAAAAAACCACTTTTAGGATTAATATACTGTGGTAATTCTTTTATACCTCTGAAACTGGTCCACAATGTGTTTGAAGTATTGCCCGGAACAGTTCTGCGCCAATTGTAGCCAGCCTTTCTTACCGGTACCAATGCGTTATTCAGGTAAAAAATAGTATCCTGCTTATCGGCATACATAATGTTGAACATGCTTAATTCCTGTTTACTTAATGCTGCATAAAAATCTGTAAAGTTGCTGGCCTTGTTCATTAGGTACCACTGTTCCAATGCACCGATCCTCATATTGGCGCCCAGCCGTACCGAAAAAAATCCCTGCTTGTTTTTCATGGTAGCGCCGTATTTGCTCCAGTATACTTTTCTTTTAATATTGATGGGGATGCTTTTTATTTTAAGCTTTATTGTTTTTACTTCCAGGTTCACCCATTCGCCATCAAATTTATATTGCAGGTTATTGTCGGGGTTCATCTCCAGTTGGTATTCATCCATGCGGTCGCAATAATTAACAGTGTGCGCCCATCCTAAATGTTCGTTTACACCATGCAGTATGCAGGGGCCCCCTGCCAGCAGTCCACCCAATACATTCAATCCTTCTTCACTGCAGATATGCGCTTCGTAAAAAGCCTGCGGTCCTGTATTGGGTTGGTGTGCGTTGATCAACAAAAATGCTTCACCGGTAGTGGTTTTTTCAGCGCTTACTGCTGCCGAGTTACTGCCTTTTTTATTCAACTCCGGCGCTTCCCATTCAGCATTATTGAAAATTCTTTGCAATGCAGCATCGGCGCCGTTAAATACGGCCAATGCCAATACAGAGGAGGCAATATATTCTTTAGCAGTTATGGGAAATAATTTTTTATGCAGCACTTCGCGGGGATGGGTGGCAGCATATTTATTAATGGCCTGTACATAACCATCCACCAGTTTTAAAAACGCAGGCGATAGTGTGTTCCATTTTTCTTCGGTCACTTCCCTGCAGCGGAATAGAGCAAAAGCATAATCACCCGCGGCGCCGGCCTTACCCAATACCCGGCCCATTAAACCTTTGGCCGGCAATACCACCTGCTGCATGCTTTCAAAATCATCTTCCGCTTCTGCCCATGCAAGGCCATAAGCCACTTCGGCATCTGTTTTTGCAAAAATATGGGGCACTCCAAAACTATCTCTTACAATATCTATCGCAGAAGGATTAATGGTTACCTGGGCGGTTATGCCGACAGAAATAAAGGAATATATACAACAGAAAAGGAATTTTTTCATGTAGCTGATGATGGGTTTGGGTATTAAATGTAAGCTTTATTCCCGCTGCATAATATTTCCCGCAAATAATTTGCATTTATCAGGATCAATCATTTACTTTGTATCTCAAAGTGCTTTTGTATGAACAGCCCACAACAGTCATTAGAAGACCTGCAACACATTAAAAAAATGATGGAACGGAGCAGCCGTTTCATCAGCCTGAGTGGCTTAAGCGGTATTGCTGCCGGCATTTGTGCATTGGCCGGCGCCTGGTTTGCCAGCCAAAAGATCAATTGCTGGGTAAAAGGCGATTGCCAGCTGAGTCACCTCATCGATTCGGGTGGCAGGCAACTGATGAACGAATTGTTCTGGATAGCTACTTTAACTTTTGTAGCTGCATTTACGCTGGCTTTCTTATTTACTTTTTTGCGCAGTAAAAAAACAGGAACTCCTATGTGGGGTACCACTACGGTACGTTTATTATGGAATACCGCCTTACCCTTGATGGCAGGTGCTATTTTTTTATTCCGCATGCTGCAGCTGGGGCAATACGACCTGATTGCACCGGGCTGCCTGATATTTTATGGACTTGCATTGATCAATGGCAGTAAATATACATTGGGCGAGATAAGGTACCTCGGTTATGGTATTTTATTACTGGGTATCGTTAACTTGTGGTTTGTTGGATATGGTTTGCATTTTTGGGCAATGGGTTTTGGTGTATTACATATCATTTATGGTATTGTAATGTGGAACAAGTACGAAAGGAAATGAATTAATTTACCTGCATGAATCTTATCGAAAACTTAAATAAAATCTTTGACAGTCGTATACGCCTGGGCATCATGAGCGCCCTGATGGTGAATGCGGAAGTAAATTTTAATGAATTGAAAGAACTGCTCGACATAACCGATGGTAACCTGGCCAGTCATCTAAAAACATTGGAAGAAAGCGGTTATGTAAAAATTCAGAAAGGTTTTATCGGCCGTAAAACCAACACCACTTACTCTGTTACCAAGGCAGGTGAAAAAGCTTTTAAGTTACATTTAACAGCATTGGAAAAAATGATCGGATCAGTAAAATAAATTTTTTTATACTTTTACTTTGAATTTCAAAGTGCTTTTAAAATTATGGGAAAAGCAGCCAGAACGTTTGTGATCTTTATGGGAGTATGGTTTATCAGCTCCCTGCTGAATGGTTTTATAACCGGCGCCTGCATTATGATCAATGGTGGTGCATGGTTTGCCGACAGTGAAGGAGCGATCTTTTTAGCCATCATTTTTTCATTTATATGCAGTGTGCCTTTTGTAGGCCTGGTATGGTTCATTACTATGCTGGCGCAGGCGCATGGCAGGGAAGGGCATGATCTTTTTCAACTGGTGCTTAAGCTTACCCTCTTTTTTGGATCGGTGGGTGCTATTTTTTTCTTCAACACATTTGGACACGATCTTAAAACGGCATCCTGGGCCGGTGCTGTGAGTATTATTATTTCGTCGGTTACCGGTGTGATGGTTTTCCGGCAACAGCTTAAAACAACATAAAACTTATTCTTATAAAACATAAAAATATGAAAGCAGCTTCACTTAAAATTCTTTTAGTTACTGCCGGTGCAGTATTGTTCAATATCATTTTCTGGCACGAAAAACTTGCGTTGAATGCCTTATTCTTTGATGCCTTTGTTTTATGGTCCGTTTTTTATTTGTACCCTGCTGCTTTTACCAAACCTGCAATGAAGTGGTTGTTGCTGGCACATGCAGTGGCCTTGCTTACTGTACTTGTACACAACACTATGCTGAGTAAAATTGCATTTAGTGTTACACTGTTACTCGTGGTAGTGTTCACGCAATACCTTCATCGCTCGGTTTGGTATGCCGCAGCATCTGCAGCAGGCAATTATCTCCTGTTCCTTTTTTCTTTTTTAGAGAATGTAAAACAGGTAAAATTTGCAGGACTGCGCTCTTCCGGTATCCGAAAAGCAGTGCGCTTTTTGATCATTCCTTTACTGATCGCTGGAGTCTTCTTTTTGCTGTACTCATTTTCCAATGCAGTTTTTCAAAACGTGGTGAATGATATGGGCATTGCGATCGGTAATTTTTTTAACCGCATTTTTACCTGGTTCAACTGGGACCGTTTTGGATTTTTATTGCTGGGCCTGTTTGTTACCGGCGGACTGCTGCTGAAAATGCACAGCAACTATTTTGCAGAAAAAGATACTGCTCAGCATAATGATCTCTCCCGGAAGAAAAATAACCTGTTGCGCTGGAAGGAAAGTGCGCTGTTCGATATTTTATCGGTTTTTATGGGACGTTTCGCCAATGGGGTGATGGCATTGCGTAATGAAAATACCGTGGGCATCATCAGTCTTGTGATGCTGAATATATTGCTGCTCTTTATCAATGTTATCGATATCATTTATGTATGGTTCGGTTTTACTTACTCACCCGATCTTAACCTGAAGGAATATGTGCATGAAGGCGCCGGTATGCTGATCTTTTCTATTGTGCTGGCAATGGCGGTGCTATTATTTTTCTTCCGCGGCAATTTAAATTTTTATAAAAATAATAAATGGCTGCGCTATGGCGCTTACGGATGGATACTGCAGAATGCTGTGCTGGTGATATCGGTATTGCTGAGAGATACTTATTATATACAGCACATGGGCCTTGCCTACAAGCGCATTGGTGTACTGGTATTTTTATCAATGGTGCTGATGGGATTGATCACCGTGTTCATCAAGATCAGCCAGCGCAAAACGAGCTATTATCTTTTGAGGGTAAACGGATGGTTTGCTATTGTATTATTGGTGGCTGCTTCCTGTATTCACTGGGATGAAGCTATAGCAGATTATAATATTGCGCACAAAAATACAGTGCCGCTGGATGTACCATTCCTGCTTACGCTCTCAGATAAAACATTGCCGCTTATTGAAAAGCATCCTGAGATACTGGATGAAAAAGTGGAAACTGTGATAGTTAAAGGCGATTACCAATCGCCTGCCACTATCAGTACAAAACAATTGTTCGAGAAAAGAAAAGAGGAATTTTTGCAACAGCAGAAAGATTATTCCTGGTTGTCGTGGAATAGAGCAGATGCTTATGTAAAAGATCATTTGCCTGCGACAGTTGTTACCTCATCTTTAAATAAATAAAAATGAAGACCCAGCAGGAATGGGCCGGCTATTTTAAGTTCAACACCAGTACACAGTAACAACATTATTCAACAGTACAGTAAACCGTTTAGTTATGGATACTTCTTCAAGAATAACCAATGTTTACAGCCGTATATGGCTCATTGCAGCATTGATCAATGCCATAATATGCAGCCTCATATTAATACTGGAAATGCAATTGGCGCCTGGGGGATTTGTTTTATTCTTTTTCCTGGCATTTGTTTTTTCGCTGGTGCTTTCCGTTCCTATACAAATAGCGGCAATGCTGTTCTCCATATTTATTTTATCAACGGGCAGATGGCAAAATATTTTCCAGGTTGTATTGGTTGTAACATTTTTTGTTTCGATAGCGGGCGCTTGGGGGTATAATGGCTTTTTATCTTTTGTAGACCGTAACAATATTCCCTTGTGTGTGTCCATCGTGGTATCTACTGTAAGTTCAGTGATCATTAACCGTACCAAATTAAATGCTCCATTTACCGATAAAGAACAAACCATTTAATCAACAACCAAATGAAAATTCTCATCATCAACCCGCCGCATTTATCTATCGGCAGCAGGATGCCGAATGAACACCTGCCACCACTGGGCTTGTTATCGATCGGCGGTCCGTTGATAGATGCAGGGCATGAAGTGAAATTACTGGATGCAGAATTCGGGCCCTTAAAATTCAGTACTATCGTTGATGAAGTGCTGCAATATGCGCCTGATGCGGTATTGCTGGGTCACTCAGGTTCCACTTCGGCGCAGCCCATCATTAACAGCATTACCCAACTGGTAAAAGAAAAAATGCCGGCTGTTACCGTTATCATTGGCGGCGTATTTCCTACTTATCACTGGAAGGAGATACTGGATAAGAACCCACAGATAGATTATATTGTTTGTGGAGAAGGAGAGGAGATCACACTGCATTTAATTACTGCACTGGTACAACATACTTCGCCGGAACTGATCAAAGGTTTGGCATTCCGTGCCAATGGCATCGCTTTAAAAACAGCTGCACCGGAAAATATCAAGAACCTGGATCAATACAGGATCGGCTGGGAGCTGATGGGCAATTATCATTACACTTACTGGGGAAAAAGAAAAGCAGTGGTGATACAATTCTCCCGCGGCTGCCCTTATCCCTGCACTTATTGCGGGCAGAGTTTATTCTGGAAAAAATGGCGGCACCGCGATCCGCAATTACTCGCTGATGAAATTGAAATGCTGCATCATCAATACGGCATTGAAGTGATCAATTTTGCAGATGAGAATCCTTCTTCCAATCCTAAAGCATGGCGGGAATTTTTAGAAGCGCTGATCGCTAAAAATTTAAAACTGATACTGGTGGGTTCTATCCGTGCAGATAATATTGTGAGGGATGCGGATTTTTTACACCTCTATAAAAAAGCGGGCTTTGAAAGATTTTTACTGGGCATTGAAAATTATGATGAAGTGGTGCTGGAAAAAATTAAAAAAGCAGGTACTATTTCAAAAGATAAAGAAGCCATACAGTTGCTGCGCAAACACGGTATTTTATCAATGGCAACTTATGTAGTGGGTTTTGGAGAAGAAAAAACCAGGGATTTTTATAACAGCCTGAAACAGCTTTTGTCTTACGATCCCGACCAGGTGCAGCTGCTGTATGTAACACCACATAAATGGACGCCTTATTACGAAGACGTAAAAGACAAAGAAATTATTTTAACTGATCAGCGTAAATGGGATTATAAACACCAGGTGATCGCCACTAAATATTTAAAACCTGCCCTGGTGATATTATATGTGAAGCTGATAGAGATCATTATGCAGACAAGACCGAAAGCGGTACTGCGTTTATTGTTTCATAAGGAAGCAAGGTTGCGCAGCGCTATGCGCTGGTACACCCGTATCGGTCGCCGTGTATGGTTTTACGAATTGTACCAGTTTTTCTTTGTAACAAAACTCACTAAAAAAGTAGTGAAGATGCACGAGTTCTGGGAGTAATTTTTTTTTTAAAACAGAATATATGAAATGGATGCGGTCTTTTGGTTTTGCGCTGAATGGTTTCAGGATATGTTTTACGGGGGAGCACAACTTTCGTATACATGTACTGTGTGGGGTAACTGCTATTGTACTGGGTTGCATTACGGGGCTTTCTGCAACAGAGTGGATAGCAGTTACCGGCTGCATCGCTTTTGTGACCGTGCTGGAAATGATCAATACGGCCATTGAAAAATTATGCGATATGGTACACAAAGAAATACACCCGGTAATTAAAATGGTAAAAGATATCAGCGCCGGCGCAGTATTACTGGCAGCAGTAGGCAGTGCAATTACAGGCGTATTGATTTTTCTGCCCAAAATAATTTTGCTTTTAAAATAACATAGCATGTATACAAAACTTTCTTTTCAAAAAATATTATGGGCATTCTTTGCCTTTATTGCATTGATGATCACCGTAAGGTTTCTTTATTCGGGCCAATATGCTTTTGTTTTTTTGGTATGGAATTTATTCCTGGCATGGGTGCCGCTGGTGATCAGTGCCATGTTCAATAAAATGACCAACGCTCCAAAATGGAAACAGGGTTTGCTGTTTGCGATATGGCTGGCCTTTTTTCCCAATGCTTTTTATCTTGTTACCGATCTTATTCATCTCGACCTGGAAACATCCATTCCTAAATGGTTTGATGCGCTGTTATTATTTTCCTGCCTGAGTGCAGGCCTGCTAATGGCTTTTGTTTCGTTATTGAGAACTGAAGTGTACCTACAGCAAAAGTTCGAAACCAGGACCGTACAACTGATGATGCCTGCTATTTTTTTCCTGTCGTCTTTCGGAGTGTATCTCGGCAGGTTTCAGCGATGGAATAGTTGGGATATCATCAGCGATCCGCTGAACCTGCTGTATTCCATTGCCCGGCTTTTGATCTTTCCTGTAAAATATGCACAGGCATGGGGCATAACGTTGATGCTTACCTGTATTTTTTATCTTTTATACCTGGCTATAAAAAAATTGCCCGGTCATGTAAACCAGGCAATTCAATAACAAATTCTTTTATTTTAAAAATCCAGCCCCATTGCAAAATACAATATGGGTTTGCCCCTGAAGAAACCGTTCATAGGCCAGCCGGCATCAAATTTTAAGAAATAACCCAGCAGGGTGCTTCTTGCTCCAAAACCATAACCACCTGCAAATGGTCCTACACCACCTGCTTTTACCGTTACAGTAACGGGACCGGGTACCCCGGGAGCAATTGGTGTGTTATAGGAGATGGAAGGACGTCCTATTTTATTATAACCACCATTCCATGCCGTACCCAGGTCGATGAATTGTACCACCTGGAAGTTGCGCAGGAAGGCATTGTTGATGGGGCGTTTGATCAAGGTGCTGAAAACCGGTAAACGGAATTCACTGTTCATTACCACGGCGTTGTTACCATTGGCCACATTCTGCAAAAAGCCTCTCATATTCACCGTAAGGCTCTGGAAAGCGTAGTCCTGGTCTGTAGCAACCGGTGTGCTGCTGTTATAATATCTTTCTTTAATCACAGAACCGGTTGTAGGATCGATCTTTTGATTGGAACCAAACATCAGCCAGCCATCCACACCACCTAAATAATAAATGATCTTTTGATTACCCCAGCTAAAGTCGCCTGCCGCACGGCCTGCCCATATAAAATTCTGGAAGATGGGATAATAATACCTTGCATCAAAACCCAGATTGAATGTTTGCGGCCCATCTGAATTCACCACTTTATTTACCTGGTAGTTCCAGTCTAAATAAGCCTTGTACCTTAAACCATTCCAGATATTCATGGTAGGGTTCAACGTATTATCGTACACATATTCTAAATGCGAAACAGAGTACATTGTCCTGCTGTCTTCGGCGGCCAGTGAGCCGGGATCTGTTCCGCTGATCACGAATTTATCAGAACGTATACCACTGCTGAAGCGGATGCTTTTATGAACATCGAACGGATAGGCAATATTGCCCTGGTACAAATTGGTGAATATCCTGCCGGGGTATGTTGCACCTGATGAAAAACCAAAATTCACCTGCTCTACATTCCTGTAATAAGACAGGCCCCAATCAATCCTTTTACGCAGGTTCTGGAAATTGGCGTACCATTCATTGTCCTTTAAGTTGGTGGATATTTTATAAGCGCCGGTTATCTTGATGTCTTCCATCAATTCGGATGTACCGATCCTTGTTAAACCATTCAATGGTGTTGAGGAACCGATCCTGATAGGACCTGATTGATTGGCACCACCAAAAGGCTGGTACCTGTTTACCAGTACCGAATTGCTGAAACCTGCCGATCCTGTTTCCACATAAAATTTAGGTGGCTTGTAAGGATAGAGTTTCATCGATTTCAACACCGATTCATTCTCTGTTTCCGGTACGGTAAATATCTTACCCAGTAAACTACTGTCGGGTTTATCTTTTGCAAATTCACTCTGGAAAAAGTCGTCCTGCTTTTTAGCCGTATCAGCAGAAGCAGGTACCGGTAATCCCTTATCTGCTCCAACAACTTTATACTCCGTCATTTTCTTCTTCATGTATTCCGTAGGCGGCACAGTAATATTGCGACGGCGCAATGCATCTTCATTGATCTTGAGTTTATACAACACTTTTTCATCGCTCTGGCGGGTCACTTCACTTACCTGGTTAAGATCGCCGGCGATCCTTGTTTCGTACAATTTACTTTCGTAGTTGGTAAGCGGGAAAGTATACGCCGAATCAGATGATACAGCCACTACTGCAATAGAATCCACATCTGTTTTTTTATACACCCTTAAGGTACTGTCCACTTCCTTAGGTGATGGATTGCGTAAAATATCGCCACCGATCAATACCAGTGTGTCCAACCCTTCGGCCTTGGTGGTAAAGAAACCGGCATAGCGGTTGGCCACACCATTTTCATCACTCACAAACGTAAAGTGATTCTGGTTGTACTGCATGGGTGAACGTGCATTGCCATATTTTAAATTCGACAACTGCGATAGCTGGTTCAACTCAGGTTTATCTCCAAAATTGGTGATGAGAAAAACATTGTAATGATTATCGCTGGGTAAAGAAGTATCGCCACCTTTTGCACTTGCATTGGGGCGGTTGCTTACGAATATAATACCTGTTTTATTCGGGAAAGCTGCTGCAGATGCATCACGGTCATCGTACACATCATTAGTGATCTGTTTTACTTTTTCCTTCTGCATGTCTAAAGTAAAGATATCTGTATGCCCATTTTTAACAGCCGTGATCAGTAATGTGTTGGCATTGCCCAGGTACGAAAAATCCTGCACCAGGTCAAAATCATTGGTAAGGTCCAGCTTGGTTTGTTTTATTTTAGTAACCAGGTCGTATACAAAAAGATTGATCTTGCCTTCCAGTGTATACAATACGGCTATCCTTGTACCGCGGGGATCCCAGGCCATCAATGGATAATTGGGATTGATCTCGTTCTTATAGCTACGGGTACCGTATTTTAAAAGTGTTTTATTGGTTTCTTCATCGTTGTAGATAACCCTTACAATACCTTTTTTGTATTGCATTACCACATAAGAATTGTTCTTTTTATTGGGATTTACATTAAAGCGGAAATAATCCAGGCGTTTGTTGATGTCAAATCCTTCCACATAACTTCCTTTAGGATATGCTTTTCTTTTAGAAATGTCTTTGTAGTACTTATCATCCTCGTACTCCATAAAATCGGCCAGCACATCTTTGAATTTCTTTTTGCAAACCTGCAGGCAGGCTTTGTTCAAATTTTTATAAACACGAGCCAGGTATAAGAGATAGGTTACGTTTTCTTTTTTATACTTTTCTTCGATGTAGTACCAAAAACCATGACCGGCAATTTCGGGACGGGCATATACAAAACGGTTGAAATTTTTATAATCGCCGCTCAGTATCTCGCTTTTCAGTTCATCATCCAGATCGGTGCTCCAGTTTTCGGCCAGGTAAGCCACGTAGCCATCGGTGAGCCATTTGGGAAGGTCCAGCAGGGCCTGGTTGCCGGCAAATTCGCCCAGGTCGTCTCCAAACAGTACGTTATCGGTCAATACCTGTGCAATGCCCTGGCGTATCTGGTGGCGGAGTTTGTAGTGATCGGCATCAAAATACACCACCATCTTATTGTTCACCAGCTTGGTGCCGCCGCTGGTATTCTGCCAGTCAATGCCCAGGCCGATATTGCTTTGCGCCATATCTGCATAGCTGTTGTACACAATGATATTGGCACGTCTCTGTAAACTGTATTCAGCGGCTGTTTCTATCTGGGGCAATTCTTTTTCGGCGCTCTGGGCTACAAATTTGGCCAGTTCAAGCCCGCCCTGGTTAAAGTAAACATTAAAATTCTTGGTTTGATAGTATTGCCATTTGAACTTTTTGTATTGTACCCTGTTCTTACCAAATTCCACAGCATTTACCTGTGCTTTTGAGGCGAGCGCAACAGCACAAAGAGCAAAAAAGAGCAGGAATATTTTTTTATAACCGGCTGGAGTAATACTATGGGGCATTGTTGCGGTCAAAGCGGGACTTACTTTTACAGCATACCTTTCCTCAGCTCTTATCGAAGCGGTTACGGGTGAAGCATTCGTCGGTATTTTCATATCTTCTTGATTGATCTTATCTGAAATTTTTTCTAAAAATGGTTATTGCTTATTCCGGTTATTTCATGCGGCCTGGATAAACCTGGTTTATTTTATGAAAAGTATGATTTATACCTTAAAATTAGTTGTTTTGTAATAAATTATTCCAATCAAAATTATACCTGAATGTTAAAAATAAGGTCCTTTGTTTTCAGCCCTATACAGGAAAATACGTATTTACTGTACGATGAGTTTAAAAACTGCGCTATTATTGACCCCGGCTGCTACTTTGATGCCGAAAAGGACGAGCTTACACAATTTATACAACAGATGGGGCTGCAACCCAAAATGCTGCTCAATACACACTGCCACCTGGACCATGTATTCGGCAATAAATATATCGCAGAAACTTATGGCCTGGTTGTTCAGACACACGAAAAAGAAAAGCCTGTACTGGATTTTGCCCCTACCAGCGGCCTGATGTACAACCTGCCTTTTGATAACTACACCGGCGAGTTGCAGTACCTGCAACAAGGAGATAAGATGCTTATTGGAGCGGATGAGTTGGGTGTGATAGAAGCGCCGGGACATTCGCCGGGGCATATCTGCTTTTACTGCAAGGCGCAAAATTTTATTATTGGCGGCGATGTGCTGTTCAACCGCAGCATTGGCCGTACCGACCTGCCGGGCGGCAACCATGAACAGCTGATAAAGAGCATCCGGGAAAAATTATTTGTTCTGCCCGACGAAACCGTGGTGTACAGCGGTCATGGCCCCACCACCACTATTGGAGAAGAGAAAAGGGAAAATCCTTACCTGGTATAAATTTTTTACGAACAGTGTTTAAAATGAAATATGTTTTAAAACTTCGGTGTGGTGGTTCCGGTGTTCTGTACACCCCAACTGGTCCATGATCCATCACTGTTCCTGCCGGCAAATACTTCCGAGGTAACACTTAATTTAGCGTCCTTGGTCATGTGATTCACTACAGCGTTGTTATTGTTACCATCAGTGGCAGCCTGTAAGGTACCGGCAATGTATTTCCCGTTCATATTGCCATTGGCATCAAACTGTACGCCAATATCAACACTGGCACCAAAACTGGGCAGGGGCATATCGTTGGTAATGCCTTTTACCATTCCTGCGCCGGCATTATTCAACACACTGCCTCTTAAACCAAAATCGCTACTTACACCCAGGGTAACACCATAACGGTATACATCACCTTCTTTAAATTTTTTATTAAAGATCTTTTCAGCAAAAACGCCTGTGCTGAAGGGAGTGCCGGTGAGCGGTAATTTAAAATACATTTTAGCATGGTCGCAATTGCTTTCATATCCCATAAAGCCTGCATCAAAACCGGATGCCGGTTCATTTTTATCGCAATAGTCGGGATAGGTATGTAATTTTTTTAAAGGCACATTTTTAGGATCGGGGCCGGTAGCTTCTATTTCCCTTACTTCTGTCTTACATTCAACAGGCATTTGCGCAATACTTAGGGGCATTGCACCACCTATAAAGTTCTGCAGGGCGATCCAGTCGTAATGAAGCATCAATACGGCATGCTTTACATCATCCATTCTTATGGCGTTCATATAATCATTCCAGTCGGGTTTGTGCACTCTTTTTATAAAAGGTGTGCTGGCGCTGATATACCAGTTGATCTGCTCTGCTAATTTTTTAAAATGTTTCGCCCAAAGATCGGATCCGCCGGTAAAGAATTCGTTGCAGGTGCCTTTGGCTTTTGGTACCCATTTGCATAAAAAAGCCTGCAATGATGGTTCATCTTTTACAGAACTGAATTCAGCATAATAACCATTCCAGAAAGATTTTGCCTGTGCCGCATCGCCATCACTCAGGCTTTTGAATTCATCATTGAAATTTTTATATACCCAACTGGCCCTTTTTTCAAACTCCTGGTGTACCTGGTGAAAAAGGTTGTAATATTTTTCATAACTATAAGGAATTACCTGGTTACCCTGGTCATCCAGATAAGGAGGCGGCGCCAGCCTGCTGAGGTGAGAGCCGAGATTTTTTACATTACTTAATGAAGCATTTATTTTTTCAGTGATCAGATCGTAATAGGTTTTTGTTTTGGCTGCTTTTTGCGGCACCTCGTTTACATTGTGTGCAAAGATGATATCCAGCGAAGGGATCAACGGTGGTTCGCTGCTGGCAGTGGGAGGAGGGTCCTGGTTTTCTTCTTCCTCACCATTATTGTTATCATACGTGTTATTCTTTGTTGGGTCCTGCTGGTTTTGTTTTTTACCCATGCCCATATCTTTGGTCTGTTCATCCATTATCACACCGCCGCAAAAATTGGTCATTTCAGGCGATGGGCCCGAACCTCCGCCGCCAACATATTTTATCTGTTTGGCCAGTGCGGCAAACAAAGCCTGCGTGTTACCCTGCTGGTAAGCTATCATGGCCTGGCCTTCCAATGCCGGTCCAAAATTGTCATCCATTTTCAGCACTTCATCAAAATATTTATTGGCAGTTGTAAAATCGCCGTAGTAGGCTGTTGCCCATGCAAGATTTGTTCTGATGATCAAAAAAGAATCATTAAAACTGGCTGCATATTTAAAACATTGTATGGCCTGTTTATATTGTTTTTCGTTCCTGAAAATAATACCCAGGTCATTTATTGCCCAGGGATTGGCAGGATTGCGCAATACACCTTTGCATACCAGGTATTGCACCACGTATTTAGGAAAACCCATACCCATTAAAAGCATGCCGGTGCCATGCACATTCGTAGTGGTATCGTTGGCAATTTTATCTACCTGTTGTTTTAAATTCAGATCAATAAAGCGCATGCCTTCGGCGGCTTTGGGCAACATATCATTGGCAAACTGAACAATTTCATTTTGCCCGATCACAGTAAAGGCATTTGCATTGGCATTGGTATTTTTTTGCGGCAGGCCCTGCGATAAACTTTTCTGCAACCCCTGCTTCATAGTGGCCAGTTGCGCCATTCCTTTTTTTTGCTGCTGTAATATGCCTTCAAGGTCAGGTGTTTGTGTAAAATTGTCCAGCTCGGGCATTTTGTAATCCTTTAGTGCAGCTCCGTCCTTTGTTTTTTTTATAGAATCTATCTTCCGCTGTGCATCAGGCATTTGTTTTTTGTAGGCATCCAGCGCCTCCTGCATTTCGGGATGCGCTTTTTTAGCCGCTTCCATTTGCTGCTGCGCTTTTTTCATCATCGCTTCCAGTTGTTTGGCATCCGGTTGCTGTGCGTTTAAAAAGAACGGGCACAGCAGCAATTGAAGTAGGAATAGCTTTTTCATTGTTTATTTTTATAAAGGGTATTTGCTGTAATGAACTACCGCATCTGGTCAGCGATCCTTCTTATCCTGAACTTTCCATTTTTAATAACAAAAGCGGGTTTTTCTGTTGAAGGATCATTGTGATCATTTATAGTAGCAGTACCCGAGAAAGTACCTTCTAAAAAATCGCCTACTGCTGCCCACTTTGTTAACTTGATATCTATTGATACGGCTGTAAAGGAATGATCAGGATCTGTATTGCCCCGCCACATTATTTTGTAATCATAATCGCTTTGATAAGTGGCGGTAACTTTTCCCGTGGTTCTTATAATGGGCAACGACATATGGAATAACCTGTTGGCGTCTTTATCATCCTGTATCCTGAAATCGATATTCGCATCCTGCATTATTTTGGGATTCTCGTTGCGGTTGCGCAGTAATGCACAATTGGTAAGATCATGTTTTGAAGAAGAGAGCGAAAATGTTTTTTCTTTTCCATCTTTATCCACGTAAATAAAAGAAAGACTGTTATTGCCGGGTACCGGTGTTACCGGTTTTTCTGCAAAGTATTTTTTCAGATCGCTTTCGCTTTCATCATCCTTTATTTTACCGGTGCCGATAAGATCACTGATGGACTGCCAGTTGATCTGCTTCATTACCAGGTCTGCAATATCTGCATGGCCTTTTACATATACCAGTATACCCTGTATATCTGTACCGGGATGTGTATTCAGTTTTGTATTGAGTGAATAACGTTTTTGAGTTTTGCCATTATCACCCTCACCATCTGTTACGGTTGGTTTCACGTTCCAGTTATTACCAAAAAATAAAAAAGTGCCGTCTGTTTCTTTGGTATCCCTATAAATATTGCTGCAATACGGTCGGGTGATCTTTTTCATGGCAGTTAACGAATAAGGCATGGGCATACTGCTGTTCACGTATACCTGTACATCGCAGCTGGTAACAGCCATTAAATAGTCGAGATCGTTCCTGGCCTGGGCAGCTGCCACTTTTTCTTTTAATGGTTCAGGCGCTTTTGTAAATTGATAGCTGATGGTGTACTGGTGTTCAAATACATCACGGGTTGCAAAATTCATATCATTGTAATAACCTGAAACGCCTGAAAGATCACTGCCCGCAAAACTACGTTCAGCAGGATCTTCAGCCCCTTCCATCTCATGTGGCATAGCAGCCGATAATATTTTTATCACCCTTGCATCTTCTTCTTTTTCTGCTTTGGTGGCGGGGCGTTGTGCATGTAATGCAACACTGCAGCATAAGATTGTAAAAAGAGGTAGTAATTTCATAATGATCTTATTTTTCAATGATCCATTTTGATGATGCATCATTACTGATAAAACTGGAAGACAATTTCAATACGCCATTGTCGATATACAACCGGGCATTATCCACAGCATTTTTAATATAGTATACATCGGCCGTACTTGTTTCCTGTACGATCCATACAGAGCCCGGCGACTGGCCATCATCCGATAACAATTGCGCATTGCTGCTGCTGAGATAGTTCCCTTTCCAGCGGTTACGTATTTGGAAATTGCCGGTGCTCCCAACAGGTAATATCTCCCATTGCGCACTCCACCAGTCATTGTCGATCCCGGTGCAGCTGAGTGGCCCGTTTTGATTATGCAGGTATGCGTTACCGGTAGCATTCTTTATGCGGACAAAAACCTGCTCGGCCTGTTGTGGTGTGGCATTGGTTTGATAGATGAAAGTGCCGGTTTGATTGCCCACTTCTGCATAAAAAGTAACCGTAACTTTTGGTTTTTCATTCAGCGGAACGATCATCGGGTAGGTTTTTGAAACCGTTTCACCGGGCTTTATCCAGTAGCCCAGGTCCACCACTCTTTTGCTGGTAATGACCTTACCGCTGCTGCAATCCTTATCTTCTACATTGGCTTCTATTTTGCAAGGCTGCAGTTCCATGGTAGCCATTTTATTGGTGAACCTTGCGCCGGTAGCATTCAGGCATTTGAATAAGGCTATATTATTGTTGATAGGACCGGCATGCCCGCCAAAATCCATATTGCGGTACATGATCTTTGCTTCGGTGCCGGTATTGGTTAAGTAGAAATAGATCTTAAAACGGCTGAAGTCTCCTTTCTTTCCCACGGATTTCTCTGATTCATCTTTAATAGTATAGCCCGCCGTTAAACCATTATAGGTTACAGGCAGTGAATCAGTAACGGTAAAAGTTTTTGGATTAAACCCTTTTACACCATAATTATTATCCTGTGCAATGCAAAAGGTGCATGCAAAGAAGATACAATAAAGGCAGAGTATCGTTGTTCTCATTTTAAATGATTTCGATTTTAATGCGGTAAATGACCAGGGTACTTCCCTTATGTACATCGGTTGTATTGGCTGCAGGCATAATGCCAAAGGCGGTACGTATGGAATTGGCATTGCAGGCCTGCGGACTCACCAGTTGTTTTGCGCCGGAGGGATTGAAATTGAGAAAACATTCTGCATGTACATTGGTGCCGGGCTTCAATGTACCGTTATCACTGTCGTTGTAAGTAAACATAGGGAAAGCGTTGTTCACCTCTTCGTCAAAATCAGCATCAATTTTTATATACGCTTCATCATTCCCTACGGGTGTGTAAGAATAATCAAAACTGATCTTTACTTTTTTACCCTTGGAAATTTTTGCAGATAGTTCATCATAACTCATATTCACATTATTGCTGCGGTCTTCTTTTGCAGGATCGAAGCAATGCATCACGGTCAATTTTGCGCCGCCTTTAATTTTATCCGCTTTGGTCACCTTGCCCCTGCAATCCGCATCGTTATTGCAACTCCAGCTTTCGGGGCAACCGTATTCGCCCCATTTTTTAAATTCGTTATTAGGGAATTGCTGCGCCTGTGCAGTGGTTGTTATGCTGAACAGCACAATCATTTGCAAAAGGGCGCAAACTATTTTTGTACTCATATTGAATTGTTGAGTGGTTACGAAAACTATTTGGTTAGTTTCACAAATTCAACACGACGGTTATTAGCCTTGCCTTCCGGTGTTTTATTATCGCCGATGGGTTTGGTCTCGCCATAACCTTTGCTGGTAAGCCTTGCAGCATCAATACCCATTTTTATCAATTGTGCTTTAACTGCGTCTGCCCGTTGCTGTGATAGTTTTAAATTGTACGCATCCTCACCATCACTATCGGTATGCCCCCCCACTTCAAATTTCAGATCGGGATTATCTTTCAGTATCTGCACGATGCCGTTCAATGTGCCCATGCTTTCGGGTTTGATGGAAGCTTTATTGTAATCGAAATTGATACCGTGCGTTACAATTTTTGTATCGGTGAATTTTTTGCCCAGCATATTCATGCCGCCACCTTCTGCCAGGCGGAAGTTTTTAAATAATAATGCCATGCCTTCGCTGGCATTACCACCAATGCCAATATTGGTTGCCTTAAAGCCGCAATCGGGTACCACTAACACACGGTACTGATCGCAGTACACTTTTATCTGTGCATCTTTTACTGCAATGGCAATATGATGCCATTTGTTGTGATAAGCTTCATTGGCGATAGCAGCAGGCAGGTCGCCTTGTAATTTATCAGTACCGAAATAGCATTCAAAATAACTGTGGTTGGTATAAATGCCGCCCAGTTTATCTTTTCCTTTCCTGAACTCCAGGAATATGCCTTCATTGCTGTCGTAACCGGCATCCAGCCAGGTATCAAATTCAATAGTGTATTGGGCAGGCAGGTAAGTTTTGTTTTTTATATTGGGCGAATAGATGCTGGAATATTTGGTAATGGCAAGTACCTCATCATCATCCATTTTATTCACCACGCCCTGGCCGCCTTCCAGCTTCCAGTGTGTAGGAAATTCACCGTCCTGGTCGCTGCGGAAATCATCTTCAAATAATATTTTGTTACCGGGCACAAAGTCGTAATTGTTATACGCTTTAAATTCCTGTGCAAATAAAAATACGGGAGCAAGTAAAAGGGTGGAAAGAAGCCATTTCATTGTAATAGGTTTTATACCACAAACCTAGTTGTACATTATGGGGATAGTAATACCGCAGGAGTAGTAAAAGAGTAGTAAGGGAGGAGCTGCAAGGGGAGAAGCTGCAAGGGGGGAAGCCACAAGTGGAAAAGCTTCAAGGGAGAAGCACGAGATAACAAACAACCTGCTTATCCCTTGTAGCTTGCAGCTATTCCCCTTAAAAATTATTAATTGTTCATTATTAATTATTCATTACTGTACGCTTTCTGTATTGCTTCCTGCTTATTGTGCACCTGTAATTTTTCGTAAATGTTGCGTATGTGGGTACGCACGGTTTCAACGCTTAAGGAGAGTTGTGCGGCAATGGCTTTGTACTGCATGCCACGGGCGAGTTGATTGAGAATCTCTTTTTCCCTTTCGGTAAGATCGTCGATGGGTTGTTTTACTTTATTATCGGCAAAAGATACCATTACCTTGCGTGCAATGGTGCTGCTCATGGGGCTGCCGCCGTTGTAAATCTCTGTAATGGCTTCCAGCAATTTTGCGGGCTGTGTTTTTTTGAGGATATAACCGGTGGCGCCGGCTTTTAATGAATCAAAAATATGTTCATCTTCTTCATACACCGTACACATCAGGAACTGCGTGGCAGGTAACTGCTGTTTCAATATCCTTACGGCTTCCACACCATTGATGCCCGGCATATTGATATCCATTAATACCACATCTGGTTTGTTCTGCGCAATTTTTTCTATTGCTTCATTGCCATTTTTGCAAACACAATCGCAGCTGTAACCTTCGGTGCTGTTAATGATCAATTGCAGCCCGTTACGGATATCATCTATATCTTCTGCTATGGCAACTTTTATTGGCATGGTATTGCAAATGTAGTTTTTTATGGGTTGTAAAAAATACTACTGTTGTGGTAAATGCGTGTTTTGCAAAGGCTTTAAAAGAAAAGGAAGAACGCCGTGCCCTCACCTTCGGTGCTTTGTACTTTGATGGTGCCCTTGTGCAGCATCATGATCTGCTTGCAAAGGCTTAAACCAATACCACTGCCCGATTTACGGGTGCTGAAGAAGGGTACAAATATTTTATCCATCACATCGGGCGCTATGCCGATACCATTGTCAGCCACTTTTATCACTACTTTATTGTTGGGTGTAATGTAAGCGGATAGCAGGATGCGGGGGTTGGCAGATTCCTTTACCGCATCGGTGGCGTTTACAATTAAATTGATGAGCACCTGTTCAATCAGGTTGGCATCTGCCTCCAGCACCAGGTCAGGATCTTTTAAAATAATTTCCAGTTCGATGTGTTTCTGTTCCAGCGTGGGTTCCATCAGGTGATGAAGATTTTCGAACATATCCCTTACCAGTATCTTTTTTACATTGGGCGTGGTGATCTTATTCAGATTGCGGTACGTTTCAGTGAATTTTAATAACCCTTCGCTGCGGCGTTTGATGGTCTCAATACCCAATTCAAGATCTTCCACCGAACCGGAATTGTTGTTGAGGTCTTTTAATGATAACTGCAGGCGGTTCTTTAAGGTGTCTGCAAGTGATGAAATAGGCGCTACGGAATTCATGATCTCGTGTGTCATCACGCTCAGTAATTTTTGCCATGCCTTGGATTCTGTTTCATCCAGCGCTTCGTTGATGTTTTGAAATGCCACCAGTTTATACAACCTGCCGTCGGTTTGAAATGCGGTGGCTGATAACAATACCTTCAGGTTATTCTTGTCAGAAACGATGGTGGCGATCTTGGGTTCCGCCGGTTTCAGTGATACGATCTCTTCATATACCTGCGGTTCCCGCTTTTGCAGCGAGTGAATAGTTTTGAGATAAGGAATGTTAAGCAATCTTTTTAACGATTCATTCATCCACATCACTTCGCCCGACTGGTGTTCGTAAGAAAGTATGCCGGTGTCCACCAGTTCCAGTATCTTTTGCAGGTATTGGTATTGTGTTTCTCTTTCCTTACTGATGATCTTGAAAGTACTGTTGATCTCGTTAAAACCCTTGCGTAATGGCTGCACTGCGACAGGTGCATTCTTTTCGTCGAAGTGGCGGGAGAAGTCACGGTAATGGATAGACTCTACAAACTGGTCCAGCTCTTCGTTGCTTTTGTTGGTAAAACGGAAAAGATCTACCACCTGTATGATAATAACCAGTACAGGCACTACCATATAAATGTATAACCCGCTGCTGAGTAAAAAAGCAGTACCGCTTAATGTTGCAAACAACAAAAATATCCTCAGTAGTAAGGTCCAGTCGTATTTTTTATAGGTCATATTTGCTTAATCTGCGGTACAGTGCTGTACGGGTAATGCCCAGTTCCTTGGCCGCTTTTGAAATGTTGCCGTTATGTTTTTCTATCACACGAAGAATAGTGTTCTTTTCGATCGTGCTCAATTTAAGATCACGGTCTTCTTCGCTGGTAGCTTCTGCCGATTCCAGCGGGGAGAAGATGATATCATCGGCCTGTAATAAACTCCCTTCTGCCATTATCACCGCTCTTTCAATACTGTACTGCAGTTCCCGCACATTACCGGGGTAATGATAGCGTTGCAGTTTTTCAATACATTTTGCATCAAACTCGGGTACAGGCTTAATATATTTATCTGCATAGATCTTTGCATAATGTGCTGCCAGTAATGGAATATCATCGATCCTTCTTCTTAACGGTGGTATGGTGATCTCTACAGTATTGATGCGATACACTAAATCTTTACGAAAGCGGTTCTCATTGGCCAGTTCGCTCAAAGGCAGGTTGGTGGCGCATATCAGGCGGATGTTTACCGGTATGGGCTGGTTACTGCCCAGGCGGGTTACCTGCCGGTTCTGCAAAGCAGATAATAATTTGGCCTGCTGCTGCAGGGAAATATTGCCGATCTCATCCAGAAACAAGGTACCATCATTCGCTGCTTCAAATCTTCCCATCCTGTCATCACGGGCGTCCGTAAACGCACCTTTTTTATGACCAAATAATTCACTTTCAAAAAGCGATTCGGTGAGTGCGCCTACATCCACCCTTACAAAAGGTTTATCAGCACGCAATGATTTTTGGTAAATGGCCTGTGCTATCAGTTCTTTACCGGTGCCATTTTCGCCCAGTATCAATACATTGGCATCGGTGGGAGCAATCTTGTCGATCTTGTAAAATATATCCTGCATCAATTCCGACTCGCCCAGTAATTTTTTGCCGATGATAGCATCACCGTTTACTTTTGCGGTGCCGGATTTACCACTGCCTTTTTTGGCCAGTATCTCGGTAATGGTGGATACCAGTTTTTCGTTGTGCCAGGGTTTGATGATAAAATCAGAAGCGCCTTCTTTTAATGAACGCACTGCAAGATCTATATCACCGTAAGCCGTGATCATGATCACGCCCACCTGTTCATCCAGCTCCCGTATCTTTTTTAGCCAGAAGATGCCTTCGTTGCCGGTGTTGATGCTGCTGTTGAAATTCATGTCGAGCAGGATCACATCGAATTTTTTTTGCGATACCAGCGAGCGGATCATTTCCGGGTTCTTTTCGGTCACCACTTCCTTTACTTCTCTTTTCAGCAATAATTTAACAGCGGTCAGTACATCTGTATCATCATCAACAATTAATATTGAGGCGTTCTTTAAAATCATGTTATCGGTTATCTGTTGCAAGGTAATTTTTTCTGTTACCTCATTTCTTCCACAATTATACCATATTTGGAAGCATTTGGTAATGAATTTTTTATAAAAAAAACAGGCAAAACCAAACTGTATCAAAACCGTACACTTGTTGTAACAAAAGCGGACAAGGCATAAAACTATACCTGTATAATTGGCTGATAACCAAATCAAAACCTTTTGGCACAGCATTGCTTATTGTATAGCGGCAAAACAGCCTGCGGAAACGATACAGGCAATTAAATTTTGGAAAATCAATATGGACAGAGTAATTGAAAAAAAGACGTGGACCAAAAAACGGGTACTGATGATAGCCGGGATAGTGGCGCTGGTGGCACTGGTGTTCTTTAGCTGGTACTTCACTTCTGGTAAATCCAAACTGAATGTGAACACGGATCGTATCACCATCAGTGAAATTAAAAAAGGGCCTTTCCAGGAAAATATACCTGTTAATGGTGTGGTGATGCCGGTTACCACTATTTACCTGGATGCGCTGGAAGGCGGCCGGGTGGAAGAAAGATACGTGGAAGATGGTGCGATGATGAAAAAAGACCAGCCCATTTTAAGATTGAGCAATACCGACCTGGAGCTGAGTTTGATCAACCAGGAAACATCGGTGTTCAACCTGTTAACGCAAATGCAAATCAGTAAAAATGCGGCGCAACAAAATACCATTGGTAAGCTGAATCAAATGACCGATGTAGATAACCAGTTGAAAGAAGCAGAGCGTACTTATAAACTGAATAAAAAACTGTACGAAGAAAAAGTGATCGGTTCGCAGGAATTCAGGCAATCGGAAAATAATTATAATTATCAACTGCAAAAGAAAATGCTGGCGCAGGAGATCCTTAAAAAAGATTCTGCATCGGTAAAGCAGGAAGCAGGCCAGGCCGGACAAACTTACAGCCGCACACAAAATGCTTTGCAGGTAATGCGTAAAAAAGTAGGCGACCTGATTGTACGGGCACCGGTGGATGGACAGTTGACATCGCTGGATGCAGAAATAGGTCAATCAAAAAATAAAGGCGAACGTTTGGGACAGATAGATGTAATGGGTGGTTTTAAAGTAAGGGTGAATGTGGATGAGCATTACAGCAACAGGATCTTTATTGGTTTGAAAGGCACTGCTAATCTTGCGGGTAAAGATTATAAACTCACGATCAAGAAAATATTTGCACAGATCACCAATGGAAGTTTCCAGGTGGATATGGCATTTGATGATTCTATTCCGCAGGGCATCCGCCGCGGACAGACTTTGCAGATAAGACTGGCATTAAGCGATGAGATGCAGGCGTTGTTATTACCTAAAGGTGGTTTCTTTCAACAAACAGGCGGTAACTGGATATTTAAAGTAAGTGAAGATGGAAAGACCGCTTATAAAGTGGATATACAATTGGGATTACAAAGCCCGGATTACTTCCAGGTATTGCAGGGATTGCAACCGGGTGATAAAGTGGTGACATCCAGCTATGAGAATTATGGTAATATGCAGGAGTTGGTGTTGAAGAAGGAGTAACCCCCTAGCCCCCTCCCGCCTGGGGCGGGATAAATTCCGGGAGAATTACCGAAGGGGGGAATTACCGAAGCGGATGATTGGTATGATATTGAAAACGAACAGAAAATTTTAAAACTATTGTTATGAAAAAGCATCTTCTTTTACTGTCATTGCTGGTAGCATTGCAGGTGTGTTTGCCCACACTAAAAAGTAATGTTGCGAGTGCCTGCGATACCAAATGCAGCATGCCTTCTTTTCAAAAAAAGAAACAGGTGGCACAGCCATCAGAAACAGAATTTGAGCAGGAGGGGGACAGTGGTTTAAGACCTTTTCCTTTCACCCTTATTTAAAACAGTTTGCCAACTATATAAATCTTAAAAGCAAAAGTATAACTATGATAAAGATCTCTAACCTCGAAAAGATCTACCGCACTGAAGAAGTGGAAACCGTGGCGCTCAATAAACTTTCCATCGAAGTAAAAGAAGGCGAGTTTGTAGCGATCATGGGCCCTTCGGGTTGTGGTAAATCCACCTTGCTGAATATTTTAGGTTTACTGGATGATCCTGATGCCGGCAGTTTTATTTTTAACGGTATAGAAGTGGCAAAATTCAATGAAAGAAAAAGGGCCGACCTGCGCAAGCGCAATATTGGTTTTGTGTTCCAGAGTTTTAACCTGATAGATGAACTGACCGTTTTTGAAAATGTGGAACTGCCATTGATATACACCGGTGTAAAAGCAGCCGACAGGAAGAAAAGGGTGGAAGAGGTATTGGATAAAGTGCAGATCATGCACCGCCGCAATCACTACCCGCAACAGCTTTCGGGCGGACAACAGCAACGTGTAGCCGTAGCAAGGGCGGTTGTGAATAATCCGAAATTGATCCTGGCCGATGAGCCTACCGGTAACCTCGATTCATCTAATGGTAATGAAGTAATGCAGATGCTTACTGACCTGAATGAACAGGGTACTACCGTGGTGATGGTTACGCACAGCGAACATGATGCAAGGTACAGCCACCGCATCATCCGTATGCTGGATGGACAGGCCGTGGTGGAAAATATTATGGTGTAAACACCCGGGGTTGTTATCACGCCATGACAGACAACCCCGGAACTTACACTTTACACAGAACGCTTCATTAATTATATAAAGTATAGCCATGATTAAAAATTATTTGAAGATCGCCCTGCGTAATCTCTGGAACAATAAAGGGTACAGTGCCATAAACATTTTTGGCCTGGCAATCGGCCTGGCCACTTGTTTATTGCTTACTTTATATATCACCAATGAACTGAGTTACGACAGGTACAATGAAAAAGCAGACAGGATCTACCGGATCAATTCGGATCTGCGTTTTGGTGGTGGCGATATGCACATGACGCAGACTTCTGACATGATGGGAAGTTTGCTGAAAAAAGATTATCCGCAGGTAGAAGAATACACCCGTATATACAATAACGAAGGCGCAAAGCTGGTAAAAAAAGGTAATGAGTTCATCAATGAACCACGTGCAGCGTACGTGGATTCTACTTTTTTTAATGTATTTACATTGCCTGCCATTGAAGGCGATACAAAAACTGCACTGAACGAACCGAATACTGTTGTGATAACCGAAAGCACTGCCAAAAAATATTTTGATGCAGTGAATGTGATCGGCAAGATCATTGAAGTAAAAAACGACGCTACAGCTAACACCACTCCTTATAAAGTAACAGCGATAATAAAAGACATACCGCAAACCTTGCATTTCAATTTCGACCTGATGTTCTCCATGAAGAATGCGAATTACCAATGGGGACAGTTGACCAGCCATAATTTTCATACGTATCTTTTACTGAAACCCGGCACCGATTACAAAGCCTTTGAAAAGAATTTTCCTGCATACATCAACAAATATGTGCTGCCTTATGCACAGCAGTTCATTAAAGTAAGCAGTATTGAGGAGCTGGAAAGATTGGGCAACAAGATCAACTATTCATTACTGCCTTTAACAAAGCTGCACTTGTACAGCGATTATTCATTTGAAATAACGCCGGCCGGAAGCATACAGTACGTGTATATTTTCGGCGCTGTGGCATTGTTCATACTCATTATTGCCTGCATTAATTTTATGAACCTGAGCACAGCACGTAGTGCCAAGCGTGCCAAAGAAGTAGGCATAAGAAAAGTACTGGGCACCGAAAGAAAAACATTGATCGCACAATTCCTGGTGGAATCAACTGTTACCGCGATGATCGCATTATGTATCGCGGTGCTGATCGCTTATGCTGTATTGCCTTTGTTCAATAATGTGGCTGCAAAATCGCTGCATATCAATAACCTGCTGGGCAGTAATACACTTCCTTATATTATTGCATTGCCCATTGTAGTGGGTTTGCTGGCGGGCAGTTATCCTGCATTGTATCTTTCAAAATTCAAACCCATTGTTGTTTTAAAAGGCAGCAAAGCGGGCTTTAAAAAAAGTAACCTGCGCAATGGCCTGGTGGTGTTCCAGTTTGCCACCTCTATCATGTTGATCACGGGTACCATTATAGTTTATAACCAGCTGCATTTTATACAAACAAAAAAACTGGGTTTCAATAAAGACAGGGTGCTGGTGATAGACGGCGCTTATGCTTTGAACAATAATATACAGGCTTTTAAGAATGATGTACTGGCCATGCCGGGTGTAGTGAGTGGTACTGTTGGATTGTACCTGCCGGTAAGCAATTCTTCCCGCAGCGATAATTCTTATTCCAAAGAAGCGGTGATGGATACCAAGAACAGCATCGACATGCAGACCTGGAGGGTGGATTATGATTACCTGAAAACAATGGGAATGGAAATTGCGAAGGGCAGAAATTTTTCGAAAGACTTCGGGGGCGATTCCAGCGCATTGCTGATAACTGAAACCACTGCTAAACTTTTGGGTTATGATGATCCGATAGGAAAAAATATTTACATGCCAACCGGTAACAACGGTAAGTTAACTGCTTTGCAGATCATTGGCGTGGTAAAGGATTTTCATTTTGAATCGATGCGGCAGAAAATGGGACCCTTGTGTATGCGCCTGCGCAACAGTGTGGGGCTGGCATCTTTCAAAATAAATACAGCCGATACAAAGGGGCTTATAACTATGATCGAAAGCAAGTGGAAAGAACTGGCTCCGTCTATGCCTTTCAGTTATAGGTTCATGAGCGACTCTTTTGACGAGATGTACCGTAGTGAACAGCGTGCCGGTACACTGGCCATTGTATTTGCAGTGCTGGCAATTGTTATAGCCTGCCTGGGTTTGTTTGGGCTGGCCACTTATATGGCCGAACAACGCAATAAAGAAATTGGTATACGTAAAGTGCTGGGCGCTTCAGTAGGCAACGTGGTTGCTATGTTGTCGAAAGAGTTTTTGTTACTGGTGGGTGTTGCATCCATACTGGCCTTCCCGGTGGCCTGGTGGGCCATGAATAAATGGCTGGAAGATTTTGCCTATCGTATAAACATCAACGCCTGGGTATTTATAGCTGCGGCTGTTATTGCACTATTGATCGCATTATTTACCGTAAGCTTCCAGGCAATAAAAGCGGCGCTGGCTAACCCTGTAAAATCTTTAAGAACTGAATAATAGAAAATATGTTTAAGAATTATTTAAAAACATTGTGGCGCAATATGCAGAAGAACAAACTGCATACCGCCATTAATGTTATCGGAATGTCGGTAGCTTTTACCTGCAGTATTTTGCTGATCATGATGGTGTACAACGAATTTTCGTTTGACAGGTTTCATGCGAATAAGGACAGGATTTATAAACTGTATACTTTCGGCAATACACCCGAAGGTATTAACCTGAGTTCGTCGATGGGATATCCTGCAGCATCCACAGTAAAAAGTGAAAACATTGGTATCGAAAGATCGACCCGTATCCGAAACCGTGGTGGAGAATTGCGGTATAAAGAAAAATCGCTGGATCAGACAACCAGTTTGGTAGATGATGATTTTTTCAGCATGTTCAGTTTTCCTGTTGTAAAAGGGGCAAAGGAACATCCGCTGGCTGATGTGGGCAGTATTGTACTGAGTGAAAAAATGGCCGGTAATTTATTCGGCAGCGAAGAACCCATCGGAAAAAATATTGAAGTAAAGATAGCCGGTAAATGGATCGGCCTTACGGTATCAGCCGTATTAAAAGATGCACCGGATAATTCTTCTATCCGTTTTTCCTCATTGGTACGTACAGAAGTAGATCCCAGTTATACAGAATTAAAGAATGAGTGGAACAGCCAGCATCATAGTGTATACGTGCAGCTTTCTGCCAACACCACGCAGGCACAGGTGGAAAAACAACTACGCAACTTCACTAAAAAATACAATCCTACCGATGTTGAGTTCTTAAAAAAGAAAGGATATCACCAGGATGCAAATGGTGATTATACCGGTATGAAAATACTGCCGCTGAAAGACCTGCACTTCAGTGCACAACTGGGAACCGGTAATTCGGTAAGTGAATCATTCCTGTATATTTTATTGCTGGTGGCGTTTGTAATTATCCTTATTGCCTGTTTCAATTTTGTGAATCTCAATATTGGTCTATCCTTTACCCGTACAAAAGAGATCGGCATACGCAAATGCCTCGGCGCAGGCAAACGCCAGGTATGGCTGCAGGTATGGGGTGAAAGTTTTGTAACAGTTTTTGTTTCGATGATCATTGCTGTAGCAGCTACTATTATTTTAATGAGCGGCTTTAATAAACTGATGCAATCCAAATTTGATATTGCAGTGCTTTACCAGCCTTCTATTATTTTATGTGTACTGTTAATGCTGGTATTGGTATCATTCATTGCATCGGGTTATCCATCTTTCATTATGGGTAAATTAAAAACGGTGGAGATACTGAAAGGAAAAATATCATTGAAGAAACCCGGCATTTTCCATAATTCATTGATCGTTGCACAATTTGTGATTGCTATCGTGCTGATCTGTACCACTGCTATTATTTACCAGCAGTTCCAGCATTTACGCAAGGCGCCGCTGGGGTACAATACCGCATCTATGATCAGCATTCCCATCAAAAAATACGAACAGGGTAAAGCCATCGTTGGTAAAATGCGTACTATGCTGGCTTCGCAATCAGGCGTGGTAAGTGTGAGTGGTTCGGATGTGAATTTTGGTGTGGGACAGGACAACAGCACCAGCAGGACCAGTTATGGTTTTGATTATAATGGAAAATCGATCGGTACAGATTTTATGTCAGCCGATTATGATATTTTAAAAACACTGGACATACCGGTAAAGGCCGGTCGCGATTTTTCCACCAGCTATGTGGCAGATACCACCAACTCCGTGATCGTAACGGAAAGCATGGCCAAACAGCTGGGCGAAAAAGATGTAGTGGGTCTTAGTTTTTATGCGGACAGCAGCTCACCTAAATGGACCATTGTAGGTGTGATACCGGATTTTCATTTATACTCCATGTATGAAAAAGCGGAACCACTTACGATCAGTATGACGAGCACTTCACCGGTAAGTTACGTATTGGTAAGGGTGAATACACAAAATCCCACCACCACGATGGATGTTGTGAAGAAGGCTTTTGCAGAAGTGCAACCGGGTGAAGAATTCAAAGGCTCTTATGTTACAGAAAATATCGACCGCTGGTATACCAATGAAAAAAGATTGTCGGATATGTTCTCCATCGCATCATTTGTGGCCATTGTGCTTTCCTGTATGGGGTTATTCGGTATGGCATTTATCATCATCCGTCAAAGAGTAAAAGAGATCGGCATCCGCAAAGTGCTGGGCGCAACTACCGGTGGTATTGCCACTTTAATTACCAGGGAATTTATCAAGCCGGTGATCATTGCGCTGATCATAGCAACACCCATTGCATGGTGGGCCATGTATAAATGGCTGGAAGATTTTTCTTACCGCATCAGTATCGACTGGTGGATATTTATCGGGGCAGGCCTGGTGGCCACGGCCATTGCCATACTCACGGTAAGTTTCCATGCCATTAAAGCGGCCATTGCAAATCCCGTTAAAAGTTTACGTACAGAATAAATAAACCAAGCCATGATCAGGAATTATCTTTTATTAGCAGTAAAGCATTTCCGGAAACAGAAAATGTTCTCCCTTATCAATATACTGGGGCTAACGGTGGGCATTACCTGCTGTTTAATGATCTTCCTGTTCATTATGAATGAGTTCAGTTACGACGATTTTCATAAGAACGGGAAGGATATTTACCGGGTGATGCGTGTGGGACAGGTAAGTGGCCAGCAAAGGGAAATACCTTATGTGTCTGCACCTTATGCCACGGCATTAAAGAATGATTATCCTGATGCAGTGCTGCAAACGGTAAGGGTAAATCCTGATAACGACCTGGTGAGTTACAACAATGTTTCTTTCAATGAAAAGAAGATATGCCTGGTAGACAGTAATTTTTTTACCTTTTTTAGCTTCCCCCTGTTAAAGGGCGATCCGGCAACAGTACTGAATGAACCTACCAGCATTGTGATGACTGCTTCGGCAGCAAAAAAATATTTTGGCAACGAGGATCCTATTGGCAAAGTAGTGGATTTTAATAAAGACCTGCGTTTGAAAGTAACGGGCATCGCTGCAGATGTACCCGTAAATTCTCATTTAGAATTTGATATGGTAGTGCCATTGAGCAACTGGCGTACCACACCGTGGATGAACCAATGGCCGAACAACGGCATGTTCGCCTATGTACAACTCAATCCCAAAGTAAACCCTGAACAACTGAAAAAACAATTCCCGGCCTTTATGGATAAGTATATGGGAAAGTTTTATAAAGAAAGCGGTTTTAAAATGGATCTTACCATCAACCCGCTGAAAGGAATTTATTTTGAAGGCGAATCAGGTTTTGACAGTGTGAAGCACGGCAGCAAAAAAACGGTCTATATTTTTATGAGCATCGCCATATTGATACTGGTGATCGCCTGCATCAATTTTATGAACCTTGCTACCGCCCGTGCAACCGACCGGTCTAAAGAAGTAGGATTGAGAAAAGTATTAGGCGCTGTACGCAAACAACTCACCTGGCAATTTGTACTGGAATCGCTTTTGTTTGCAACAATAGCAACCATACTGGCTTTAGGATTGCTGCAGCTGTTCATGCCTTCTTATACCGCCTTCCTCGGTTATAAATTACCTTCTTACTGGAACAGGTCATGGTTCTATCTTTTTGTGGTGGGCATCATCATTGTGGTAGGGCTAATTGCCGGCAGTTATCCTGCATTGCTGCTATCATCTTTTTCTCCCATTGAATCATTGAAAGGAAAATTAAAAGCCGGCAAGGGCGGCGCCTTCTTCCGCAAAACGCTGGTGGTATTCCAGTTTGCGATATCAGTATTGCTTATTATCAGTGTAACAGTGGTTACCACGCAGATGCACTATGTACGCAGTACCGATCTTGGCTTCGATCAACAACAATCCATGATAGTACGGCTGGACAATAATAAAATATGGGAGAATAAAATTTTATTCAAGAACCAGTTGCAGGCTGATCCTGCGGTGCAGAGTGTATCGCTGATGAGTGGTGAGCCGGGCGGCTTTCATGATGGATATGGATTTGAAGTGCAGGGCAAGCCGGGTGAGAAAATGTTATTCAATACAGAATTTGCAGATTTTGAATATGTAAAAACACTGGGCGTAAAAATAATTGCAGGCAGAGATCTCTCTGCGTCATTTCCTACTGATACCAATAATGCGGTGTTGATCAACCGATCTGCTGCAAAAAAACTAGGCTATACGCCGGAGCAAGCCGTAGGTACCTGGGTTAAAAATGCCATGTGGGATAGTGTACCCCGTACCGTTGTGGGCGTAGTGGAAGACTATCACTACAAATCACTGAAAGAATCGATCGGCGAACTGGTAATTTCTCCCGGTAGGGAAGACAGGCGGCTGGCATTGATCAAATTAAAACAGGGACAGGTAGCGCCGGCGGTTGAGCGTATTAAAAAACTGTACACGGCTGATGCACCCGATTATCCATTTGAATATGCTTTCCTGGATGAGAAATTCGGACAATTATATAAATCAGAGATAAAACAGGAATCGTTGTTAACTGTTTTTTCCATGATCGCCATTGCAATTGCATGTCTTGGCCTGTTTGGCCTGGCATCTTATACCGCTATTAAAAGAACCAAAGAGATCGGTGTGAGGAAAGTATTAGGTTCATCGATACAGAATATTGTGTTCCTGTTGTCTAAAGACCTGATGAAACCTGTGTTACTGGGTACACTCATTGCGGTACCGGTTGGTTACTGGGCTATGGATAAGTGGCTGCAGGGTTTTGCTTACAGGACTACTGTGCACTGGTGGTTATTTGCAATGGCCGGCGCAGTGGCAGTGATCATCGCGATTGTAACGGTAAGTGTGCAGGCCATCAAAGCGGCATTGGTGAATCCTGTAAAATCATTACGAACAGAATAAAATACAAACATGCTCAAAAACTATTTCAAAACAGCCTGGCGAAGCCTGGTAAGAGGGAAAAGCTTTTCTTTTATCAACATTGCTGGGTTAGCTGCAGGTATGGCAGGGGCTATACTGATTTTACTATGGTTGCAGCATGAGATAAGTTTTGATAAGTTTCACAGTAAGAAAGATGACCTTTATGAAGTATACGGGCTTACCAGTAATACCGATGGACACCCGTTTGCAATTCCAGTAGTATCTCAACCGCTTGCACCGGCGCTGAAACAAAATTATCCTGAAGTGGCAGCAGCCACAAGAGTAAAGGATCTGGGGCATTTTCTTTTTACAGCAGATAATAAAAGTTTTACCAACGTAGCTGCGAGTATTGTGGATCCCTCATTTTTACAAATGTTCGATTTTCCACTTGTAAAAGGTAATACCGCAGCGCAATTAACAAATATCTATTCCATCACGATCACAGAAAAATTCGCAAAAAAATTATTTGGCACTACGGATGCAATGGGAAAAACGATCCGTATTGACAGCGTTGACAATTTTACTGTTACAGGGATTTTAAAAGACCTGCCGTCGAATACCCGTTTTGAATTTGATTGCTTGCTGCCCTGGGATTATTTAAAAAAGTTAGGTGAAGGATATAGCAACGACAGCTGGATGAGCAATAATACACCTACGTATGTATTGCTGAAACCAAACACCAATGTAGCAGCATTCAATGAAAAAATAAAAGACCTTACCAGGCGCAATACCGGTCGTACACAAATATGGACGCATTTCCTGTTTCCTTTAAAACAATGGCATTTGTACAGCGAATTTGAGAATGGTAAACCGGTAACCGGCCGTATTGAAAGCGTACGCATCTTTGCGATAATTGCAGCGTTCATTCTGCTGATCGCCTGTATCAATTTTATGAACCTGAGTACAGCCAGAAGTGAAAAAAGGGCCAAAGAAGTAGGCATAAGAAAAGTGGCAGGTGCCGGGAAGAATTTATTGATCGGCCAGTTCATCACCGAAGCATTTTTAACAGCATTGTTAGCCGGTGTAATTGGATTATTGATCGTACAATTAACATTGCCTTATTTTAATACGCTCATCAATACAGAGCTGGTTGTTCCTTATAACAGTTTGTATTTCTGGCTGGCTGCATCGGGCTTCGTGGTGTTTACCAGTTTGCTGGCAGGTAGTTACCCGGCGTTCTACTTATCTTCTTTTAAACCGGTAAGCATATTTAAAAAACAATTTAAAAGTACACAGGCGGTATTAACACCGAGGAGAGTATTGGTGGTACTGCAGTTCACTTTTGCTGTGGTACTGATCATCTCTACCATTGTTATCCGCAACCAGGTAGTATTTGCACAAAGCAGGGACACCGGTTTTTCACGCAACGATCTTATCCATGTAAATTTTGCAGGCGACATTGAAAAGAATTACCCGCTGATAAAACAGGAATTGATGAATGCAGGCGTGGCTGCTTCTGTAACTAAAACCATGACAGGTATTACACAAGGCGGTACCCATACCTGGGGCTTAAGATGGAAAGGAGAAATGCCGAAAGATACCAATACCACGATCACTATATTCAGCTCGGATGCTGACTTTGTAAAAACAGCCGGGTTAAAATTAATTGCCGGCAGGGATATCGACATCAATAAATACCCGGGGGATAGTCTTTCGGTAATACTGAATGAAACTGCTGTAAAACTGATGGGCTTTAAAGACCCCATCGGGGCAATTATAGAACGGCCTTATGCAAATCTGAATATGACTGTAGTGGGTGTGGTAAAAGATTATATCACGGGCTCACCTTACGAAGAAATTCCACCGGTGGTGATAGAGGGGCCCAATGCCTGGTTCAATACGATGCATATAAAATTAAATGCTGCAAACAGTACAACTGATAATTTAGCTAAGGCAGAGAAAATATTTAAAACCTACAATGCGGCATATCCATTCGAGTATCATTTTGTGGACGAGGAATATGCAATTAAGTTTAATGATGAACAAAAAACCAAAACCCTTGCAGGATTATTTTCTGCATTAGCGATCATTATATCCTGCCTGGGTTTATTTGGTTTATCTGCCTACGTGGCAGAAAGCAGGGTCAAAGAAATTGGCGTACGAAAAGTGCTCGGAGCTTCTGCATTTAATATCACTCAATTATTATCACTCGATTTTGTAAAGCTGGTGTTCATTGCATTACTGATCGCATCGCCGCTTGCCTGGTATGCCATGAATAAATGGTTGGAAAATTATACGTACCGGGTATCTATCAGCTGGACTATATTTTTAATTGCAGGAGCTGTTGCAATCATCATTGCATTGCTTACGGTAAGCTTCCAGGCTATAAAGGCCGCAATAGCAAATCCTGTAAAATCATTACGAACAGAATAAAATAATTATTACCGCCATGATAAAGAATTATTTCAAGATCGCCTGGAGGAATCTTTTAAAGAATAAGAGCTATGCTTTTATCAACGTAATGGGGCTTGCATTGAGCATTACCTGCGGTATACTTATTTTTTCGCTTGTAAAGTACCATCTTTCTTTTGACAATTTCCATGACAATGCCAACCGCATCTACCGCATTGTAACAGAGCAGCACCGCGATAATATCAGCTATACAGATGGTGTGCCTGCACCTTTGGGCAATGCCATTCGCAATGATTACACCTTCACAGAAAAAATTGCAAGGATCGCCACTTTCGATCAGCAACTGATCACTATTACTAATGATAAGGATGTAAAGAAATTCAAAGAAAAAGAAGGCGCCGCTTTTACGGAGCCGGAATATTTTTCCATTTTTAATTTTCCACTCGTAAAAGGAAATATCACTACTGCACTGAACGAACCGAATACCGCGATCGTAACAGAACGCATTGCAAAAAAATATTTCGGCAATGAAGATCCTATCAATAAAGTGTTCCGGCTGGATAATAAAGTGGATTGTAAGATCACCGGTATTTTAAAAGACCTTCCCGACAACACCGATCAGAAAGCAGAGATATTTGTTTCTTATGCTTCATTGAAATCTTATGATGAATGGTTGGCAAAAGATGATTCCTGGGGAGGTATACAAAGCGCCATGCATTGTTATACGTTATTGAAAAAAGGCGTGTCTCCTGCATCAGTAGAAAATGTGTTACCTGCGTATGTAAAAAAATACCGCCCCAACAGCAAGAATGTACACCACTATAAATTACAACCATTAGCAGATGTACATTTTAACCCGCACTATGGCGGCGCCATGGAAAAAAGAAATTTGTGGGTACTGTCATTCATTGCATTGTTCCTTGTTATCACTGCCTGCGTAAATTTTGTGAACCTTGCTACAGCGCAGGCGCTGAACCGTTCCAAAGAAGTAGGCGTAAGAAAAACACTGGGCAGTTTAAGATTGCAATTGTTCTGGCAGTTCATTACAGAAACAGGATTGATCACCATCATTGCCACTGTTATTGCTTATGGTCTGTCGTGGCTGGCATTGCCTTATGTAAATGAATGGTTCGGCATACATATAAGCCTGAATATCCTAAGCAGCTGGCAATTGCCCTTATTCATGATATTGCTGGCGGTGCTGGTAACTTTCTTTTCGGGTTCTTATCCCGGCATTATTTTATCTGGCTTTAAACCGGTGCAGGCCATTAAAGGAAAATTATCACAGCAATCAGTTGGCGGATTGAATACAAGAAGAAGCCTGATCGTAACACAATTCGCTATCTCGCAGGTACTGATCATTGGTATGATCGTAGTAATGGGACAGATGAAATATGCCAAACAATCTGACCTTGGTTTTAATAAGGATGGTATTGTGATGATTCCTTTTGCATCGGGTGCAGATTCTTCAGTAATAGAGCCCTTGCGCAACCGCTTTGCAACAATACCAGGCGTAGAAAAAGTATCGCTTTGTTTTACAGCACCGCTCGATAATAGTGGCTGGTCTACCAGTATGCAATTTGATAACCGCACCGAAACGGAAGCGGCAAGGGTAAATTTTAAAGCAGGTGATGATAACTATCTTTCAACATTTGACCTGAAGCTGGTTGCCGGAAGAAACTTTTTTCCTTCTGATACGGTAAGAGAATACCTGGTGAATGAAACAATGCTTGCTAAACTCGGGCTGCGTTCTCCTGGTGAGATCATCGGCAAAACATTGCGTGTGGATGGCAACCCGGCCCCGGTAGTGGGTGTGGTAAAAGATTTTCATGATAAATCTTTCCATGAAGATATCAACGCAGTTTGTATCTCTTCTTATTCAAATCTCTATCAAACTTTTGCTGTAAAAATTAACATGGCGAATGCAAAAGCCACTCAGGCTGCATTGGAAAAAACCTGGAGTGAAATGAGCCCCAATGGTATCTATGAATCTAAATTCCTGGATGCAAATGTTGCGGCCTTTTATGAAACGGAGGACCTGATGCTGAAACTGGTGCAGGTATTTTCTTTCATCGCCATTTTTATTGGCTGCCTTGGTTTATACGGACTGGTATCGTTTATGGCTGCACAAAAAACAAAAGAGATCGGTATAAGAAAAGTATTGGGCAGCAGTGTGGCGCAGATACTGTGGTTGTTTGGAAAAGAATTCTCACGTTTGATCATCATTGCATTTTTAGTAGCTGCGCCATTGGCATGGTGGGCCATGCATACCTGGTTACAGGATTATAAATTCCGCATCAATATCAGTGCGTGGTATTTTGTAACTGCCATCAGCGCCAGCTTTATTGTTGCAGCAGTAACAGTAAGCTACCAGGCTGTAAAAGCTGCATTGATGAACCCGGTAAAAAGTTTACGTACAGAATAAACCAAACGGTATGTTAGTAAATTATCTAAAAATTGCTTTCAGAAGCATCCGGCATAATAAGCTGTACAGCTTTATTAATATAATGGGCCTTGCAATGGGCATCGCTGCTTTTATATTGATACTGGAGTATGTTAGTTTTGAAAAAAGTGTGAATGCTTTTCACAAGGATAAAAAAAATATTTACCGTTTACTGAACGAAGATGCCAAAAACCAAACATGGCCACTGGTGGAACCAGGCTGGGCTGCCATGGCAAAAGATAAATTCCCGGAGATAAAGGACTATTGCCGTTTTGAAGATGGCATTGGCCAGGGTGTAGTGGGAAGAGCGGATAATAAGAATCGAACCATTTCACGAAGAAAAAATTGGATACGCAGAAGGCAATTTTTTTGAATTTTCAGCTTCCCGGTAAAGCGTGGACAGGCCAGCGCTTTTAAACAACCGGATGTGGTGTTCGTATCTCAACCTGCCGCCATAAAATATTTCGGAAAAGAAGATCCACTGGGAAGATCATTGGTGCTGTTCAATCAATTCGGAAAAAGAAATTTCACTGTCGGCGGTATTTACAGCATTCCTGAAAATTCGGATATAAAGTATGATATGGTGTTTTCGTTAGAGACACTTAAAAATCCTGCCAACCTGAATGATAACAGCTGGGCCGCTTTGGATAATATCGGGTCGCAATTCATACAAACTTATTTTCTTTTAAATAACGGTGTTGATCATAAAGCTTTTGAAAATACACTCACCGCATTCAGGGATAAAGTAAAGCCCGATAAAGACGGCATCCGGTTCCGGCTGCAACCATTAACCAATATTCACCTGGCGGCATCCCTGCAGGATAATTATCAAACCACGGGCAATTTAAAATATGTGTATATCATCAGTGTAATTGCATTGCTGATACTCTCTATCGCCTGGTTCAACTATATTAATTTATCTACCGCCAATGCCTTGAAACGGGCCGGTGAAGTTGGTGTAAGAAAAGTAATAGGTGCATCGAGAAGCACATTGGTATTCCAGTTTTTAACGGAGTCTATTCTGGTCAATATCATTGGTTTTATAATGGCATTGTTCATCATTCAGCTCATGCAGCCATTATTCAACAGTATCATCGATAAGCAACTTTCATTGAGCACATTGGGCGATAGTTATGTGTGGGTAGTTGGACTGGCCTTACTGTTATCAGGATCAGTTTTATCAGGCGCTTATACCGCATTTGCGCTATCCGGCTTTAAACCGATCGATACCATAAAAGCAAAACTAACCAGGTCAATAAAAGGCGCAACCCTGCGCAAATCATTGGTGGTGGGGCAATTCACCATTTCCATTGCTTTGATACTCTGCACGGCGCTTATATACCAGCAATTGCAATATATGCAAACAGAAAAGCTGGGCATTAATACAGAACAGGTAATGGTGATACGGGGACCGGAAATAGGGAGGGACAGCAGTTTTAAAAACCGCAAGACCGCATTTTTGAACAGTATTGCGCAACAAAGTTACGTTAATGCGTACACGCAAACTGGTAATGTACCCGGTAATGGATATAATTATGGAACAGACGGCTTTACGCAACCAAATTCTAAAAAAGGGGATGAAAAGAGATCTTATTCCATTATGGATATTGATGATAAGTATGTAAATACCTACCAGGCTCAATTAAAAGCAGGCAGAAATTTTTCCAGTGCTGAATGTCTTGTAAAAGCCAGCGATAATGATAAAGTGATACTGAATGAAAGAGCGGTTGAAATGATGGGGTTTGCATCTGCACAGGATGCGTTGCAAACTAAAATTCAAAAAGATGGCAAAGTGTTGCAAGTGGTTGGAGTGATACAAAACTATCATCATACCGGTTTGCAGAATGCGATAGAATCCTATTGTGTTTTTTCCGAAGAACAGCAGCGCTTATTTTTCTTTGCGCCTTTCTACAAGCAACCTGAAGAATAATATCGCTTCCCTGCATACAATTTATAATAGTTATTTCAGCGGCAACCCTTTTGAATATTTTTTTGCTGATGAGAATTTTAACAGGCAATACGTAACAGAAGCGCAATACGGCCATTTATTTACCGTGGCTTCAATATGGGCTATTTTCATTGCCTGCCTCGGCCTGTTTGGGTTAACAACTTACACTATCGAAAGCCGTAAAAAAGAAATCGGGATCAGGAAAGTAATGGGTGCCAGCATATACAATATCACGGAGTTATTGTCGAAAGATTTTTTAAGGCTGGTATTGATCGCTATTGTTATTGCATCTCCCATAGCCTGGCTGATTATGAATAGCTGGCTGAAAGATTTTGCTTACAGGATACATATAAGTGCGTGGGTATTCATATTGGCAGCAGCAGCTGCATTACTGATCGCATTTTTTACGGTCAGCTTCCAGGCAATAAAAGCCGCATTGGCCAACCCGGTTAAAAGTTTACGAACAGAATAAAAGTAACCCCATGATAAAAAATTATTTGAAGATCGTTTTCAGGAACCTGCGGAATAACAAAGCCTATTCCTTTATCAATATTGCCGGCCTTTCTGCGGGCATGGCGGTTGCAATGGTGATAGGATTGTGGATATGGGATGAACTGTCTTATAATAAATACCACCAGCATTACGATCGTATTGCAATGGTAAAACAAAATCTTACCAACAACGGCGAAACCACCACACAGTCGGCCATACCTTACCCGCTGGCTGCTGAGCTGCGCAATAAATACGGCAGCAATTTCAAATACGTGGTATTAAGTACCAACCTTGGTGACCGCATCATGAGTGCGGGAGATAAAAAATTAATGGAGAGCGGTATATATATGGAACCGGAAGGTCCTGAACTTTTTTCATTGAAGATGATCAGGGGCAGCAGGGATGGATTAAAGGAATTATCTTCTGTAATGCTGTCGCAATCTGCGGCCAAAGCTTTTTTTGGTGATGAAGATCCGATGAATAAGCCCATGAAGATGAATAATAAGATCGATGTACAGGTAGTGGGTGTATACGAAGATCTGCCGGCTAACAGTATGTTGGCAGGACTGCAGGTTATTTCACCCTGGCAATTGTTCCTGAACAACACAGAGTGGATAAGAACAGCCAGTGATCCCTGGAGGCCCAATGCATTTAATATTTTTACACAGCTGGCAGAAAATACAGATGCAGCAACTGTATCAGCAAGAATTAAAGATGCCAAATTAAACAACGTTAATAAAGAGCTGGCCAAAAAGAAACCCGAAATATTTTTACAGCCAATGAACAAGTGGCATTTGTATGCCGATTTTAAAAACGGTGTAAATGTGGGTGGCGCTATTAAATATGTATGGATGTTTGGTATCATTGGCATTTTTGTGTTATTGCTGGCCTGCATCAATTTTATGAACCTGAGTACCGCACGAAGTGAAAAACGTGCCAAGGAAGTAGGCATACGTAAAGCTATTGGTTCGGTACGCAGCCAGCTCATCTACCAGTTCTTTATGGAATCGATGACGATGGTTTTCTTATCATTTGCAATTGCCATTCTACTTGCCTTACTGATACTGCCCTTCTTTAACAGCATTTCCGATAAGAGCATGCAGATACCCTGGAATAATTTTTATTTCTGGGCAATGGGTATCGGTTTCACTTTATTCACCGGCATCATTGCAGGAAGTTATCCTGCATTGTATCTCTCTTCATTTCAACCGGTAAAAGTTTTGAAAGGCACTTTCAAAGCAGGGCGATATGCTGCATTACCCCGGAGGGTTTTGGTGGTATTACAATTTTCTATTTCTGCAGCCATGATCATTGGTACACTGGTGGTGTTCCGTCAGGTACAATTCAGTAAGAGCAGGCCATTAGGCTTTACCAATAATGGCATCATTACTATGCCGATGAATACTTCCGAAATTCACGATCACTTTGAAACAGTAAAATCTGAGCTGGAAAAAACTGGCGCTGTGATGGCTGTTGCAGAATCAGGCAGCCCGCTTACCGGCATATGGTCATCCACCAGCGGCATCAGCTGGCAAGGAAAAGATCCCAATCTTGCAGTTGATTTTTTAAGAGAGAATATATCGCTTGATTATCCAAAACTGGTAGGGTGGCAGATCGTTGCGGGAAGAAATTTTTCCAAAGATTTTCCATCGGATTCATCAGGAATAATACTGAACGAATCGGCCGTAAAATTTATGGGGTTCAAAGATCCTGTTGGAGAGAAGGTACGCTGGTTTGATGAAACCGTTACCGTGATAGGTGTATCAAAAGATATGGTGATGCAATCGCCTTACGAACCGGTAAAGCCAACGATCTTTGTTTTATCCGGGGGCTATGAATCTTTTGTATCGATAAAACTCAATCCTGTACAAAGCGCCCATCAATCCATTGCAGCAATAGAATCAGTATTTAGAAAATTCAACCCCAGTCAACCTTTTACCTATACGTTTTCGGATGAAGCTTATGCCAAAAAATTCGGCAGTGAAGAACGCATTGGTAAGCTTGCAGGCTTTTTTGCATTGCTTGCTATTTTTATCAGTTGCCTTGGATTGTTCGGTATGGCATCATTCATTGCTGAACAAAGAACAAAAGAAATTGGTGTAAGAAAAGTATTAGGTGCATCCGTATTGAATGTATGGGGTTTGCTCTCGAAAGATTTTGTACTGCTGGTAGGCATTGCACTTTTGATCGCCATACCGGCATCGTATTATTTTATGCACAGTTGGCTGCAAAGCTATTCGTACCGCACAAACCTTTCGTGGAGGATATTTGGTGCAGCAGCAGCAGGTGCATTACTGATCACTTTGTTAACGGTAAGTTTCCAGGCGATCAAAGCAGGCATTGCCAACCCTGTTAAAAGTTTACGAACAGAATAAACCATTAGCCATGATAAAGAACTATTTCAAGATCGCCTTCCGCAATTTGCTTAAGAACAAAGCATTTGCTTCCATCAATATTTTCGGGCTGGCAATAGGTTTTGCCTGCTGCCTGTTGATCAGTGCATTTTTATACAATGAACTGAGCTATGATCAATTTCCGGGATCAAAAGATATTTATCGTGTAGAGATCAACCTGGAGAACAAGGATTTTTATTCTGCTCCGGATGTAGCCGTGGGCAGGGGTATGAAAGATGCTTATCCTGAAATAATGGATTTTGCAAGAGTACTTAACTGGAAAAATGTATTTGTAAAATACGATAACCAGCAATTCAAAGAACCTGCGATCGGTATTGTGGATTCGAATTTTTTACAAATGTTCTCTATCACATTGCAAAAAGGCGATGTAGCCACTGCATTGAGGGAACCGCACACCGTGGTATTATCGCAGGCCATGGCAACAAAATATTTTGGCACAGCCGACCCGATGGGAAAAATGCTGGTGATCAATAATAATGCGGCCAATCCATTTAAAGTAACAGGTATATTGGGGGATATGCCGGGCCACCTGCATTTTAATTTTGATATTTATACAGGTTACAGGGATAATCCTAATGTTCAAACCTGGAGCAATGTGGGCAATTATACTTATGTACGCCTGAGGCCCGGTACCGATCCTAAAAAACTGGAAGCAAAATTTCCTGAACTGGTGGCAAAGCATGTGGTGCCCGAGGTGCAGCATGATATGGGCGTAAGCCTTGCGGAAGCACAAAAATCGGTGAACACTTTTATCTTTTATTTAAAACCCATCGAAAAGATCCATCTCTATTCTTCCAACAAAGATGAAATGGAAGTGAATGGTAGTATAAAATATGTGTACATATTTGCCGCACTCGCATTTTTCATCATTTTACTGGCGGCTGTAAATTTTACCAATCTCTCTACGGCTGCTTCTATCAAACGTTCTAAAGAAGTAGGCATACGAAAAGTGATGGGCTCGGGTAAAAAGCAACTCATATTGCAATTCCTGTCGGAATCATTATTGCTTACATTCTTCTCCTATATCATTTCATTGGGTTTTGTATACCTGGCGCTTCCTTTCTTTAATGACCTTTCCGGTAAGCATATTGTATTTACCAGCTTTATTAATTACAAAGCCGTATTGGCATCGCTGGCATTTGTAATAGTAACAGGTTTGCTGGCCGGCACTTATCCTGCATTTTTTCTTTCATCATTCAATATCATCAGCATACTGAAAGGAAAGAAGAACGCCACGCCCAAAACCAGCAACCAATTACGCAGTGGCCTGGTGGTTTTCCAGTTCGCGGTTTCTATTGCGCTCATCATCTCCACCATTGTGGTATACCGGCAATTGCATTTTATGCAGAACAAATCATTGGGTTATGATAAAACGCAGGCCCTGATCATTAACGACAGTTATTTACTGGGTAAAGATCAGCAGGCATTTAAAGAACAATTATTAAAAGACAGCCGTGTGGTAAGCGCCACTTTATCAAAAGATGTGCCCGTAGGCGCACCTTCCATCGATGGCACACAGGCTTATGCAAAAGATAACCTGGCCAACGAATCGCATTCGGAGATACACATCAATAAATACCATGTGGATTATGATTACCTGAAAACACTGGGCATGCAGATGGTGAGCGGGAGATATTTTTCGCCGGAATACGCGGATTCAGCTGCGGTGGTATTGAACGAATCTGCAGTAAAGGAATTTGGTTTTAAAGGCGACCCGATCGGTAAATCTATCATTTCCTCCGGCCAGCATGAATATAATATCATTGGCGTGGTAAAAGATTTTCATTACACATCTGTAAAAGAAAAAATAGCACCGCTGGTAATGATGCTGGGCGATAATAATGGCGGCCTGATCGTAAAGATCAAAACTGCAGGCGTAGAAGGTCTATTGTCCACTATCAAAGATCAATGGAACAGCTTTAATCCCAAAGGACCATTTACGTATAATTTTATCGACGACAGGTTTGCAGCCGTATACAGCGCTGAAGTAAGAACGGGAAAAATATTTTCCTCTTTTGCATTGATCTCCATCATCATTGCAGCACTTGGTTTGCTGGGCTTGTCGGCTTTTTCTATTGCACAACGCACCAAAGAAATTGGTGTACGCAAAGTATTGGGTGCCAACATTGGCCAGGTAGTGGTTTTGCTGGCAAAGGATTTTCTATACATGGTGGTCATCGCATTTGCGTTATCCGTTCCCGTTACCTGGTTCGCCATGCATAAATGGCTGGAAGAATTTGCTTACCGGGTAAATATCGGCTGGACGGTATTTGCGCTGGCGGGCAGTATTGCTGTGCTGATAGCACTGGCTACTGTGAGTTTCCAGGCCATCAAAGCGGCATTGATGAATCCTGTAAAAAGTTTAAGAACCGAATAAAACCAAAGCCATGATAAAGAATTATTTTAAAGTAGCCTGGCGCAATCTTTTTAAGAACAGGTCATCTGCATTTATCAACATCAGTGGTTTGGCAATAGGCATGGCGGTAGCCATGCTTATTGGCTTGTGGATATATGATGAAGTGACCTATAATCATTCTTTTAAAAATTATAAACGCATTGCCAGGGTATTGCAGCACCAAACCTTTAATGGAAAGGTAGGTACACAGCGGTCTTTACCGGCCCCGATGGGCAATGAGTTGAAAGAAAAATATGGCGGTGATTTTAAATACGTGGTCATGTCTTCGTGGGGAGGAAAGCATATTTTAAGTTATGGGGATCAAAAAGTGCTGAAGAATGGTAATTATATGGATGTGGATGCAGCCAAACTGCTTTCGCTTAAAATGCTCCGTGGCACCAATGAGGGATTGAAGGACCCCAATTCCATCCTGCTCTCTGCCTCGGCAGCCAAAGCTGTTTTTGGGGATAAAGATCCTTTGAATGAACTGATAAAAATTGACAACAAACAAGATGTAAAAGTTACCGGAGTATATGAAGATATTGCGGAGAATGCAGATTTTAAAGAACTGTATTTCATTGCACCCTGGAGCCTGTTTGTAGCATCAGAACCCTGGGTGAAGCGCTCGGTGGAACAAGCGCAATGGGGCAATAATTCCTTCCAGGTATTTGTGCAGATTGCAGATAACACCAATTTTAATACGGTGAACAGGCATATCATTAATGCCAAGCAGAATAATGTGCGCCCGGAAGATAAAAAATACAATGCAAGGATATTGCTGCACCCGATGGATGACTGGCATTTAAGGGCTAAATGGGAGAATGGTATAAACACCGGCGGTTTTATAGAGTACGTGAACATGTTTTTAATGATCGGCATTTTTGTACTGTTACTGGCCTGCATCAATTTTATGAACCTCAGCACCGCCCGTTCCGAAAAAAGAGCGAAAGAAGTGGGTATCCGCAAAGCCATCGGTTCATTGCGCATCCAGCTGATCAAACAATTCTTTACCGAATCATTGGTGGTTGTACTGCTAGCTTTCGTGTTATCGTTACTGTTAGCAAAAGCCCTGATGCCATTATTTAACAGCATGTCTGGTAAAAATATGGATATACTCTGGAGTCAACCTTTATTCTGGATCATTGGTGTAGGCTTTGCATTATTTGCAGGTATTATTGCCAGCAGTTATCCGGCCTTATACCTTTCCTCGTTCAAACCGGTAAAGGTTTTGAAAGGAACTTTTAAGGCAGGCCGCCTTGCATCCTTGCCCCGCAAAGCCCTGGTGGTGGTGCAGTTCACCGTTTCGGTAAGTCTGATAATCGGAACCATTATCGTGTATAAGCAAATACAATACAGCAAAGACCGCCCTGTTGGTTATGACAGGAATGCATTGATGTCGATACACATGAGCTCGCCAGATTTTAAAAACAAGCTGGAGCTGGTACGCACGCAATTAAAGAATGAAGGTGCAATCATCGAAGCAGCGGAAACATCAGGTCCGCTTACAGAGGTATGGTCCAACAATGGTGGCATATCATGGCCCGGTAAAGATCCCAACCTGGATGGTGGCTTCGCTACTATTTGGGTAAGCCACGAATTTGGTAAAACAGTAGGCTGGCAATTTACAGCAGGCAGGGACCTTTCGAGGGACTTACTTACTGATTCTGCATCCATCGTGGTAAATGAAGCGGCGGTAAAATTCATGAACATTAAAAACCCGGTGGGCACAATGATAAAATGGGGCGAGGGGGAGCATGCACAGAGTTTTACCATTGTTGGTGTAATAAAAGATATGGTAATGGAATCGCCTTATGAACCTGTAAACCAATCGATCTTTTTCCTGAATAAAAGAGAAGATGCGAATTTCATTGTATTGAAATTGAATCCGGCACAAAGCGCTGCAACATCTATTGCAAAGATCGAAGCATTCTTTAAAAAAAATGTACCGGCGGCACCATTCGAATACCAATTTGCGGATGATGATTACGACAGGAAATTTCTGGCTGAAGAACGCATTGGCAAGCTTGCCGGCTTTTTTGCGATGCTGGCGGTGCTGATCAGTTGCCTGGGGCTTTTTGGATTGGCTTCTTTTGTTGCGGAACAACGCACCAAAGAAATAGGCGTAAGAAAAGTTTTGGGCGCATCGGTAATGAACCTGTGGGGTATGCTGTCGAAGGATTTTGTACTGCTGGTGTTGATATCCTGCCTGGTTGCAGCGCCACTCGCTTATTATTTCCTGCACGGTTGGTTACAGAAATATACCTACCGTACACCTGTAAGCTGGTGGATATTCCTCGTGTCGTTTGCGGGAGCATTGCTGATCACATTAATAACGGTAAGCTTCCAGAGTGTTAAAGCGGCATTGACCAATCCTGTAAAATCATTACGTTCCGAATAAAGCTATCACTATGTTTAAAAATTATGTAAAGACGGCCTGGAGAAATTTATTGAAGAATAAATTTTATACGCTGATCAATATTTTAGGCTTGACCGCAGGTTTAACCATGGGTATATTGATATTGCTGTGGGTGCAGGACGAAAATTCATTTGACAGTTTTCATAAACAGGCGGCATCTATATATCGTTTAGAGAATAGGGTGGGCACCGGCGCCAGCACCCAGATATGGGAAAAAACAGTAGCGCCTATTGGTGTAATGGCTAAAGAAGAGTTGCCGGAAATAAAAGATGTAGTACGGTTGACAGGCAATTATAATTATGAGTTGTTTAAATATAAAGACAAAGTATTCAAAGAAGAAAGGACGGCTTACACCGACCCATCACTTTTTTCGGTATTTGATTTTAAATTGATAAGGGGGAATAATGAAAAACCTTTCAAAGATGATAATTCGATCGTGATAACAGCAGCAACAGCTAAAAGATATTTTGGTGATGAAGATGCTATAGGAAAAGTGATCAATGCAGAAGACAAAATAAACTTTACGGTAACCGGTGTGATAAAAGATTTTCCGAAAAACTCTTCCATTAACAGTGATATTTTTCTGCCCATTTCCCTACTGGCCAAAAATATGTACGAAGGAAAAACCGGCCAGAATATCAACAACGATTTTAACCAGTTCAGTTTTGAGACCTATCTTTTGCTGAAGCCAGGTATTACTACAGCAGGCCTTGCAGACAAGATAAGGAATATACACCTGCACAATAAATCGGATGATACAGATATATTATACCTGCTGCAGGCGCTGCCGCAAATGCACTTGTATAAAGCAGATGGTACGGATGCCGGTATGGAAACGGTGCGAATGTTCTTTATCATCGCTTTACTGATACTGGCTATTGCCTGTATCAACTATGTGAACCTTTCCACGGCACGTTCCATGCTGCGGGCCAAAGAGATCAGCCTGCGTAAAATTGCCGGTGCCGCCAGACTGCAACTCTTCTTGCAATTTATTGTGGAAACGGCATTGCTGTTCGTGCTCTGCAACCTTACTTGCAATAGTGTCTATACATTTTCTCATGCCTTTATTCAACGGCCTGTCAGGAAAGGAATTGTCATTCGACCTTACTAACTATCATATCTGGCAGGTGATCTGGATCACAATGTTAGGCACACTGGCAATTTCCAGTATTTATCCTGCATTGTTATTATCATCATTTGAACCGCTGAAAGCATTGAAAGGAAAGATCTCTGCAAAGATCAGCGATGCCATATTCCGTAAAGTATTGGTAGTGGTGCAATTTAGTTTTTCAATAGTACTGATAGCGGGTACATTCATCATCAGTAAACAATTGCATTATATCCGCTCAAAACAATTAGGATATGACAGGGAAAATGTACTGGCTTTTTTTATGCGTGATATGGGTAAACACTATGACGCAGTAAAAACCGAATTGTTAAAGCAACCAGGTATCGTGAATGTAACAAGGGCCAGTGCCAATATTGTTCGTATAGGGGCGCAAACGGGCAGTAACTGGTGGGAAGGAAAAGGAAAGGATGAAACAATGATGGTGCGACCCATGACGATCGATAAGGATTTCATGTCTTTTTTTAATATGCAGATGAAAGAAGGCAATGCTTTTACCGGAGCTGTGTTAGATTCTGCACATTTTATTTTAAATGAAACTGCGGTGCAGACTGCCAGAATAAAAGATCCTATCGGAAAAAAATTCAAACTCTGGGAAAGAGAAGGAACGATCACTGGAGTCGTAAAAGATTTTCATCTTGCCTCTATGAAGAATAAGATTGAACCGGTGGTATTTTTCTATGATCCGAAAAATATGGGCGCCATCTATATTAAAACAACCGGTAAAGATGCGCCTAAAGCCATCGCGGCAACGGAAAAGAAATGGAAGCAGTATAACGCAGATTTTCCTTTTGAATATTTTTTCCTGGATAATATTTTTAATAATCTCTATCGCTCCGAACAACGTACGGGTTCACTCTTTAATGTGTTTGCTTTAATGGCAATAATCATTTCCTGCCTGGGCCTGTTCGGCCTTGCAACTTATACCGCACAGGTACGTACCAAAGAGATCGGTGTAAGAAAAGTATTGGGTGCAAGCGTTCCGGGCATCATTAAATTACTGGCAGGGGATTTTATTAAACTGGTACTGATCGCTATAACGATCGCTACACCTGTTGCATGGTACCTGATGAATAAATGGCTGCAGGATTTTGCCTATAAAACAAACATTGGCTGGATGGTATTTGCATTAGCAGGATTGGCGGCTGTTGTTATCGCGGTTGCAACGATCAGTTTCCAGGCAATAAAAGCAGCAGTTGCCAACCCGGTAAAATCACTCAGGACTGAATAAAATAAAAAAAGTACAATACGTATATATGGCTACTCATTTTTTAAAAACAACATTTCGTACGATAAAAAGGAACGGGTCTTTTTCTTTGTTGAACATTACGGGACTCGCCGTAGGTATTGCAGCAAGCCTGCTCATCTTCCTGGTAATAAAAAATGAATTCAGCTACAATGATTTTAATACCAAAAAAAACAGGATATACAGGGTAGTCAGTACACAATTAAATAAAAGCAATAACGAAGTAAAATCAAGGAGCAGTGGCGTACCTCCTCAATTGCCGGATGCCATGCGACTTGATTTTCCGCAGCTGCAGGTGGCGAATGCCTTCGGACTGGGGCAATCGCAGGTGTACATTCCCGGAAAAGGACTGGAAGAAGAAAAAAGATTTAAAGAGAACAGGGGATTGTTTTGGGCCGACGCTACATTATTTAAAATATTCGATTTTACGTGGCTGGCAGGCAATGCTGATGGATTAGCTGCACCCAACACCGTTGTACTGGATGATGAACTGGCAGCTAAATTTTTCGACAATGCACAGAACGCCATTGGAAAAACAATCCAGCTATGGTCATTTCGTATACCCCTTACTGTTACAGGTGTATTTAAAAAAGTACCCGATAATTCGGACCTGCCCGTTAGAATGGCTGGGTCATTGCCTACCGTTAAAATACTGAACAAAAATATGTTTGCAAATCCCGATGGATGGAATTATGCAAATGATGATCACCAGTGTTTTGTATTGGCCAACGAAGGACATAAGGTAGCAGCCCTGCAATCGCAATTGGTTCCTTTTGTAAAAAAATATTACCCAAATGATCCGGCTTTTAAATGGCAACTGAATTTTCAGCCCCTGGCCGATATGCACCTTAACCAGGATTACAGTACCTATAAACATGATACGCTATCAAAGAAAGAATTATGGTCGATGACGTTGATCGGTATTTTTTTATTGCTCGTTGCCTGTATCAATTTTATTAACCTGGCTACTGCACAATCGGTGAACCGTGCAAAAGAAATTGGTGTGCGGAAAGTGTTGGGTGGTAACCGTTCACAACTGGTAAGGCAGTTTTTACTGGAAACTGCATTGATCACTTTACTCTCCATCATATTGGGTTGCATGCTGGCCTTTGCAGGCCTGCCATTGCTGAATGAACTGATGCATAAAGATCTTTCGCTTAATTTGTTCAATAACCCTGCTATAATTTTTTACCTGTTATTGATCGGCATTATAGTTACACTACTTGCAGGAATTTACCCGGCGATTATTTTATCGGGCTTCAATCCCATTTCGGTATTTCGTAGTAAGATCAATGCCGTATCAACCGGTGGTATCTCCTTACGCCGTGGCCTGGTGGTATTTCAATTTGTAATAGCACAGTTGCTTATTATAAGTACGGTGGTAGTAGTTAAACAAATGAATTTTTTCCGCAGCCAATCCATGGGCTTTGATAAAGATGGAATAGTGCTTATTAATTTACCCAGTGACAGTACCTTGAAAACAAAGTATCATTTATTGAAAAGCCGTATGGAAGCAGTGCCGGGTGTGGTATCGGCAAGCCTTTGTATGGATTCACCTTCCAGCGGCTGGTCGTGGACAACAGATTTTGTATATGACAATGATCCGGTAAAAAAAGATTTCTTTCTTACCAGCCAATTTGCAGATACCGGCTATTTTAAAACATTTGGCCTTACATTAATAGCAGGCCGATTACCTTTCAACAGCGATAGTACCATGGAAATGATAGTAAATGAAACGCTGGTTAAAAAATTGGGATTGCATGCTCCCGAAGAAATAATAGGAAAAACATTGACCTATACGGGCTGGACAAGAAAAATGCCGGTAGTTGGTGTGATAAAAGATTATAATAACAAGTCATTGCGGGAAGCTGCTGAACCTACTGCTATCACTACCGAATACGGTACTTATGAATGGCTGGCGGTAAGGATGGATAAAAAAAATATGGGCCATACTATGGAAAATGTGCACCAGTTATTCAGCAACATTTATCCCACCTATATGTTCGACCCTGTTTTTTTTGATCAGAAGATCGACAGATTTTACAGGAGCGAAGCCATCACTGCACAGCTGTTCAAAATATTTGCTGCATTGGCGATATTCATTTCCTGCCTGGGCTTATTTGGATTAGTGTCCTTTATGGCAGTGCAAAAAACAAAAGAAGTAGGTATACGAAAAGTATTAGGGGCTTCTGCACAAAGCATCATATATCTTTTCTCAAAAGAATTTACACTATTAATAGGCATTGCTTTTTTAATTGCAGCTCCGTTGGGTTATTATTTTATGCACGAATGGTTATCCGGTTTTTATGCTCACACCAATATAGGCTGGGCAGTTTTTGTGATAGCCATTTGCTCATCCATGATCATTGCATGGATAACGGTGGGATATAAAGCAATAAAAGCCGCGATAGCTAACCCGGTTAAATCATTAAGAACAGAATAGAAAAATAATTTTTATGTTGAAGAATTTTTTTAAAACAACTTTCCGCAGCCTCTGGAAAAACAAAGGCTACAGTTTTTTAAACATTGCCGGTTTGGCCATTGGTATTGCCTGCGCAGCACTGATCTTTTTATGGGTGGAAGACGAAAGGAATTTCGACAATAACCATGTGAAGAAAAATAATATCTACCTCGTAAAAACAAATGCCAAGGTTGATGCAGGTGTATTCACACATTCTTCCACACCCGCAATAATGGGGCCTGCATTTATTGCCGATCTGCCGGGTATTGCCAACAGCTGCCGAACAACAGAAGGGCACGACAACCTGTTGTTGGGCACAGGAGAAAAAGCAGTTTATTCCGCAGGCAATTACGCCGATCCTTCTATCTTCAGCATGTTCACGATACCATTTACAGAAGGAGATGCCAAAACTGCCTTACAACAACCGGATGCAATGGTGATAACGGAAAGCGCAGCAAAAAAAATATTTGGCGTGCAGAACAGTTATGTAGGTAAAACAATTGTAGCCAATAATAAAGAGACCCATATGATAACCGGTGTGGTAAAAGACATGCCGGAAAATTCCAGTATCCATTTTGAATGGGTGATGGCTTTTGAACCCCTGGTAAAAAAATACGAGAACCTGCAAAAATGGGGCAATGCAAACACTACTACTTATGTGGAATTGAAACCCGGTGTAGATCCTGCAAAGATCGACCAGCAATTGTATGATTATATCAAAATAAAAGAACAGGCTGAAGTTTCAGTGATACACAGCTTTTTATTTGCCATGAAAGACTGGCGGCTGTATGATGAATTTGACAATGGAAAAATGACCGGCGGCGGCCGCATACAATATGTGCGTTTGTTTGCAGTAATAGCATGGATCATTTTGTTCATTGCCTGCATCAATTTTATGAACCTTGCCACTGCCCGCAGCGAAAAAAGGGCCAGGGAAGTAGGCGTAAGAAAAGTATTAGGCTCCGGGAAAAAGCGACTGGTACTGCAATTCATCGGCGAAGCAATGATCATGGCCTCACTGGCAGCCATAGCCGCAGTTATAATTATTACCCTTGCGATGCCATTGTTCAATACATTGGTGCAGAAAGATCTTTCTATAGGTTTTGAAAAGCCATCGCATATATTGCTGTTGGTATTGTTGACGATCATCTGCGGACTGGTGGCCGGCAGTTACCCATCATTGTACCTCTCATCTTTTAATCCCGTATCGGTACTTAAAGGAATAAGAATCAGATCGGGCAGCGCTGCTTTTATACGTAAAGGACTAGTGATAGTGCAGTTCTCCGTATCCATCATACTTATTATTGGTACTATTATTATTTATCAGCAGATACAGCATGTAAAAAGCCGCAATCTCGGGTTTAACAAAGACAACCTGGTGCAGATGAATATAAGGGGCAACATGCTGAAAAATTATGCATCCATCAAACAGGATATCCTCAATACAGGCATTGCAGAAAATGTAGCACTTGCCGATCATGAAACCATTACTGCAGGTAATAATACCACCAGCGTGGAATGGGATGGAAAAGATCCAAACAGCATGGTGGTAATATCGCAGCGCCTGGTAAGCCAGGAATTTATGCAGGTGAACGGTTTAAAAATTAAAGAAGGAAGGGACTTTGTTTCCACCGATACAGTTGCATTTACGCCAGATGGTACAAGGCCTGCTGATCTTTCTCAAACCTTCAACATTATTATCACAGAATCGCTGGAAAAATTAATGGGCAAAGGAACTGCAGTCGGCAAGATCATACGCAGGCAGATGGATGGCGGCGCCCTGCAATTAAAAGTAGCGGGCGTAGTGAATGATTATGTTTATGGAAATATGTATGGCAAAGCCGACCCGGTAATGTTTTACTGCATACCACAACTGGCAGACCTGATGCTGGTACGCACAAAACCCAGCGTGCCTGCAGAACAAGTGATCGCAAAATTAGGTGCAGTGATGAAAGCTGATAATCCTGCTTATCCTTTTGAATACAGGTTTGTAGACGATCGTTTCAATGCAATGTTTGTAAGCGAAATGCTGATCAGTAAATTCTCCAGGGTATTTGCATTGCTGGCAATAATTATTTCCTGCTTAGGCTTATTTGGTTTGGCAGCTTATACCGCCGAACGCCGCACCAAAGAGATCGGCGTAAGAAAAGTACTGGGCGCCAGTGTGGCCAGTGTGACCGGTTTATTATCGAAAGAGTTTTTAAAACTGGTGGCCATTGCCAGTCTCGTGGCATTTCCCATTGCATGGTGGGCTATGAACAGCTGGCTGCAGAACTATCAATACCGCATCAGCATCAGCTGGTGGGTGTTTATACTGGCGGGTACCGTTGCAATGCTTATCGCTTTGTTCACGGTAAGTTTCCAGGCAATAAAAGCCGCCATTGCCAACCCGGTAAGATCATTACGTACAGAATAAAATTACAGCTATGATAAAAAATTATTTCAGGGTTGCATTAAGAGCGTTGCTGAAGAACAAAGTATTTTCATTAATCAATGTGCTGGGCCTGGCCATTGGTATCAGTTCATCGCTGGTGATCTATCTATTGGTGAATTATCATTTTACATTTGATAAGTTTGAAGATGATAATGCCCGTATCTATCGTGCCGTATCAAAATTCAGTTTTTCAGGAGAAGTGTATTATAACTCAGGCATAACTTCCCCTATGGCTGGAGCTGTAAAAAAAGAATTGACCGGGTTGGATGCAGTTGTGCCTTTTCGTACCTGGGATGGTAGTGCAAAAGTGAGCATACCAAAGCACAACAGCAGCGAGCTGCAGGTATTTAAAAAACAGGAAGAGATCATATTCGCAGGCGATGATTATTTTAACTTAATGGGATATCAATGGTTGGCAGGATCAGTGAAGAATGCAGTGAGCGAACCTTATCAGACCGTACTGACAGAAGAAAGAGCCAAATTATATTTTCCTCATTTAACACCTGCAGAGATCATCGGCGAACAGGTGCGTTTTAATGATACGGTGCTTACAACTGTTTCTGGTATTGTAAAAAGCATCCGGCAAAATACCGACTTCAGTTTCCAGGCATTTGTATCAATGGCGACATTGGAAAAAACAAGCCTGAAGCCACATGATTTTGATCAATGGAACAATACGAACGGCGCATCACAATTATTGTTGAAATTAGCGCCCGGCACATCAACAACACAGATCGAAAAAGGCATGTATGACTTGTATGATAAATACAGGCATAAAGAAGCAGATGATCACAGCAAAGTGGAATTGCTGCTGCAGCCTTTGAACGATATTCATTTCAACAGCGATTATGGAGGCTATAGTAAACCTTTGGCCAACAAGCCGATATTGTATAGTTTGCTGGCGGTAGCTTTATTCCTTTTGTTGCTGGGGTGTATCAATTTTATAAATCTTACAACTGCACAGGCAACACAACGGGCCAAAGAGATCGGTGTACGTAAAACAATGGGCAGTACAAAAGGGCAATTGATCTTTCAATTTCTCAGCGAAACTTTTTTATTGACCTTTATAGCAACCATTGTATCCGTTCTGTTAACACCACTGATACTGCAATCCTTCTCCGACTTTATACCGAAAGAACTGCATTTTAATATACTCGAGCAACCTTCCATAGTAGTGTTTTTATTATTGCTGATGATAGTGGTAACCGTTTTATCAGGTTTTTATCCTGCCATGGTTTTGTCAGGATACAAACCGGTGCTGGTATTGAAGAACCAGCTGTACAGCGGCTCCGGAAAAACAAGGCAGGTATGGTTAAGAAGATCGCTTACCATTTCGCAGTTTGTGATAGCCCAGGTTTTTATTATGGCAACCATACTGGTAGGTAAACAGATACATTACACACTCAATAAAGATCTTGGTTTTAAAAAAGATGCGATCGTTTATTTAAATACTAACTATTACGATACTGTCGCCAGTCATAAAACAGTATTGATGGAAAAATTAAAAGCAATACCGGAAATAAAAATGGTGAGTATGTCCACTGCACCGCCATCATCGGGCAATACCTGGAGCGGTACAGTAAAATATAAAGATGGTAAAAAAGAAGTGGAAGCGGATGTACAGTTTAAATATACAGACAGTAATTATATAAAATTGTTCAACCTCAAACTACTGGCAGGCAAAGGAGTGGCACAAACAGATACGGTAAATTCATTTGTGATCAACGAAGCGTATGCAAAAATACTTGGCTTTCAGCAACCGCAGCAGGCCATTGGTAAAATGCTGGAATGGAGCGACCGGCAGGTACCCATAACCGGCGTACTGGCAAATTTTCACCAACGGTCCCTGCACGAACCCATCAAACCATTGGCAATGGGTAGTTGGAGCGGCACAGAAAGAACGATCAACATATTATTGCAACCAAGAACAGCAGGCGGTGATAACTGGAAAACGGCCATCAGCAAGATAGAAACTGCATGGAAAGAAGTGTACCCCGAAGACGATTTTGAATATAGTTTCCTCGATGCAGAAATTGCCAAATTTTATGACCAGGAAAAAAATATATCTGGCCTTTTAAAATGGTCAACTGGTTTGGCTGTATTCATCAGTTGCCTGGGATTGCTGGGCCTGGTAATGTATACCACTACACAGCGCACCAAAGAAATTGGTGTAAGAAAAGTACTCGGCGCTTCGGTACTGCAGATCATACAACTGATAGCAAAGGATTTTATATTGCTGGTATTACTGGCATTTATAATTGCAGCGCCATTGGCATGGATAGGCATGCATAAATGGTTGCAGAATTTTGCATACCGTACCGATATCAGCCTATGGATCTTTGCACTCGCCGGAGCATTAATGATATTGGTGGCATTGCTTACGTTGGCCATACAAACCATTAAAGCCGCTATCGCTAATCCTGTTAAATCACTCAGAACAGAGTAAAATGATAAAGAATTATTTCAAAATAGCCTGGAGAAATTTATGGAAACATAAACTCTTTTCCTTTATCAATATTATGAGCCTGGGCCTGGCAATTCCTTTTGCATTGCTGGCGCTTATCCAGGTGATCAACGTATATGAATACGACAGCTTTCATCCTTATACCGACAGGACCTACCGTGTTATTACAGACGTAACAGATGCCAACGGATCAAAAACCAAATATGCAACAACACCCTTTGCCGTTTCGGATAAATTAAAAACGGATTATCCATTTGTAGAAAAAGCAACTTATGTGGCAAGGGATTTTGGATGGGAATTAAATAATAAACTAAAAACGATCCGGGTAAATACATTGTATGTAGAACCTGCATTTTTTGGGATATTCGGTTTTCCGCTCGAAAAAGGAACAGTGCCCACATTGCCCAATACACTGGCAATAACACACGAAATGGCGGAGATCTTTTTTGGGGATACCGACGTGATCGGCAAAACACTTACCCACCCCGATTACGGTACCTTTACCATTACAGGTGTATTAAAGCCTTATATGGGCAGTACGCATTTTAAAAGTGACGTGATGGTTTCTATGGAAACCTTTAAGCATTTTTCAAAAGCCGCTTCTACAAAAGAGTTGAGTGGATTTACCTACGTTCTTGTAAAACCTGGTACTAAAGCGAGTAGTTTTGATGCTGCATTGAATTCGATTACGGCTGCAATAAATGGCGATGCAATAAAAGCAACGCAAACATTGCACTTCCGCCAGCAAACATTGTCTTCCATTTCCCCGGATTTCCAGGGGTTAAGAGATAATCCCTATATCGAATCCCTCACCGACCTGAGTGTGAATTTTGTAATAGCATTAGGCATCATCTTACTGGCAGTATTTAATTACATCAATCTTACTTTGGCAAGATCCTTAAGCCGTGCAAAAGAAGTAGGGATACGCAAAGTGTCCGGTGCATTACGGTACCAGGTATTCGGGCAATTCATCTGCGAAGCCATTTTGATCGCTATACTTTCATTGCTGACCGGCTTTTTTATCCTGCAACTGATGAAGGAATTCATTCACGTAAGATGGGTTATATGGGAGGTGAAGCACAATGTTGTTTTATGGAGTTGCTTTATTTTGTTTGCTGTTTTTGTCGGGGCGCTGGCGGGTGTCATCCCTGCAAAAATATTGTCGGGCTTTCAACCGATAAAAGTATTAAAAGGCACTATCAGCCCGGCTTCGTTTGGAAAGATCGGCTTTAGAAAAGGATTGGTGGTATTGCAGTTTGTTGTTACAGCCTGCTTTATTTTTTTGATGGCCAATATGTACAGCCAGTTGAACTATATGGCTACAGACAATACCAATTTCAACCGGAAAAATATCTATAACATTTCTGCTGTAAATAATTATGCCTTGCTGAAAAACGATATTGAAAAGCATAAAGACGTAGCAACTGTAGGCATGGTGTCAACAGCATTTGGCGGTACAGCTGCAAGCTGCGGTATAAAAAATGATCAGCAAAATGATAATGTAGCGGCCAGTTATTATGCTGCTGATGCCGGTTTCATCAGCAATATGAACCTGCAGATCATTGCAGGAAAGAACCTGCCGCAAAATACCGGTGATTCAGCCTCCGCCTTTGTTCTTGTAAATGAAGAAGCGCTTTTTGCAACAGGTTTGGGTAAGCCACAGGAAGCTATTGGTAAACAGATCATTTTAAATGATACTAAACCGGTGATAGTATATGGTGTGCTAAAAAGTTTTTGTTATTACATGTACCAGTTTGCGCCGCAACCGCTGGTGATACAATATAACCCTGCCCAGTTTCATGTTTTAAGTATCAAAACAAAAACAGCTGTAAATGAAAAAGACTTTAAAGCTGATATGGGTGCGATATGGAAAAAATACAGCCCATATGCAGATTTTGCATTTGCCAATTATGAAAAAGACCTGTATGAAAGATATTATCCAGGGGCTGACATGAAGTTTATGGGAATGGTAGGTTTTATTGTTTTTATAATTGCTATAATGGGATTAATTGGCATGGTGACTTATAATACAGAAAAAAGAATAAAAGAGATCGGTATCCGTAAAGTAATGGGCGCTTCAGTAGCAGCGATTGTGCGGCAACTATCCGCAGGTTTTGTAAAACTGATCGTGATCGCCGCAGCGATATGTATACCGCTGGGCTATCTATCCGGTTACTTTTTTGTAAAACTTTTTGCTTTTAATAATGGTGTGAACCTGCCGCTGATGCTGCTGCTTTTTGCAGGTATCTTTTTAGTGGCGCTTTTAACCATCGTTATAAAAACTATTAAAGCAGCATCGGTAAATCCTGTCAATAGTTTACGTACAGAATAAAACAGTTGTTATGATAAAAAATTATTTCAAGATCGCTTGGCGCAATATCAGCCGGCATCCCTTTTATTCCTTTGTAAATGTGCTGGGCTTATTCGCCGGAATTACATTTACCTTACTGATAACAGCCTATGTATACGGGGAATTGGAAGTAAATAAAAAGCTCGATCATGCTTCACAGCAATATATTTTAACTACCAAATCAAAAGATGCCAACCTTGGTTATTCACTGGCCACTTTTGGCCCATTGGCAAAAAGATTAAAAGAAGATTACCCTGCCATCGTAAATAATTATTACCGTTTTGATGGCATTACTTCGATTGTTTCTAAAGGCGAAAAACATTTACGGGAAAATATACAGATAGGTGACAGCACCCTGCTGAAAATGTATGGCTTTGAATTGCTGTACGGAAATGCAGCCACCGCATTGAACGATCCTTACAATGTAGTGCTCACAAAAGAAGTGGCAGAAAAATATTTTGGTAAGACAAACGTGGTGGGGGAGACGATCAATATACAAAACCTCAACGGCAATAAACGTGATTTTGCTGTAGCAGGTGTATTAAAAGAACTGCCCGAGAATTCGGTAACGCATTTAAGCGTGGATAATAACAATGGTATTTTTATCTCCGCAAGCGCCCTCACTTATTTTGGCAGGCAGGATATTGAAATGTGGAGCAATTTATATGTGGCATCTTATGTGGAACTGCAAAAAGGCAAAACAATTAAGGACCTGCAATCAGCAGTGGACCAACTGGTAGCAAAAAATACCTCCGGTTATATAAAAGAAAATATCAGCGTGGTACCGGTTGCTTTAACGGAGTATCATTTGCAGAAAGAGAATGCCATCGTAAAACGCATGTTATATGCTTTATCCTTTGTAGGATTGTTCATTTTGCTGATGGCTGTTATCAACTTTATCAATATCGCCATCAGCCGGTCATCTGCAAGAATGAAAGAGATCGGTATACGCAAAGTATCGGGCGGCACCAAACAACAACTGGTATTCCAGTTCCTTACTGAATCTGTGATCTTTGTTTTGATAGCCACAGCTTTGGCAGTAGGCGCTTATCCCTTGCTGCGGCCGCTTTTCAGCCAGCTGGTGGGAAAAAATATTCCTGCACTATCATCCTTCCCGGTCTATTTTGTTTTTATACTGGCAGTATTCGTTTTTTTAGTCGGTATACTGGCAGGCTTATATCCAGCCTTTGTATTAACGGCGCTTAAATCGGTGGATTCATTAAAAGGGAAATTAAAATCGGTAAAAGAAAATATCGGCCTGCGCAAATCACTCGTAGGCGTTCAGTTTGCCATTGCATTGATCGTATTGGTAGCATCTGTAATTGTAACGCAGCAACTGGATTATTTCTTCAGTAAGAATCTTGGATATAACAAAGAATTTGTAGTGGCATCACAAGTGCCCCGCGACTGGTCGCAGGCAGGTGTGCAAAAAATGACCACGATCCGCAACGAATTTTCAGCCATGCCGCAGGTAGCCAATGTAACACTTTCGTATGAAATACCCGATGGCAATAATGGCGGACAGGCACCGGTGTATAAAGCCGGCGCAGATTCCACTACGGCAACAAGCCTGCAGGTACTGATATCAGATGAAAAATACCTGGATACTTACCAGGTGCCCCTGGTGGCGGGCACTAATTTCAACGGTGGCGGACTGGATTCCGGTAAAGTGATCATCAATGAAACGGCAGCGCATACACTAGGATTCACGAATGCAACTGAAGCAGTAAATGGACAACTGCGCATTCCTGGTGACCCAACAGTATTTACGATAAAAGCTGTGTGCAAAGATTTTCATTTCGGCTCCATGCAACAGAACATTGCACCCTGCATGTCCTTCAACGTAAACTTTGCCACGCAATATCGCTACCTGTCTTTTAAAATAAAACCCGGTAATATCAGCAGTGCCGTAGCTGCCATCGAAAAAAAATGGAACAACCTGATGCCCGGTAGTTCATTTGAATATAAATTCATTGATGAAACATTGAAAAAAGTATACAGGGCCGAGATACAATTACAAAAAGCCGCTTATACTGCTGCAGGTTTATCACTCATCATAGTTTTAATAGGTGTATTGGGATTGGTATCATTAAGTATTCAAAAACGCACCAAAGAAATTGGCATACGCAAAGTGCTTGGCTCGTCAGTCAGCGGCATCATTGCATTGTTCATGAAAGAATTTTTAACGGTGATACTGATCGCCGGTGCGGTAGCCTGCCCCATTGCCTGGTATATCATGCACGGATGGCTGAACGATTATGCCTACAGGATATCCATGTCGCCCTTACCATTCCTGGCGGCTATTACCGGCCTGGTAATGATCACCACCATTTTAATAATGCTGCAAACCCTCAAGGCAGGCACAGCCAATCCCGTAAAGTCGCTGCGAACCGAGTAAACCATTTCAAAATTCAAACACTGCAAACAGTACAGGCATTGCAAAATGCCTGTACGATTACGAACGGCAGGTGTCCGTTTTCGCACACCTCATAAATAATTTTACTTCTAAAAGCCTGTTAAGCAATTACTTCCGCCATTGGCACAGGGGTTGGTGAATAGTGTTACCTTGCTGTTTCATTACAAACAAAAACAGCATAAATAAAAGAAATATGTTAGACTTAAAAGGCATTTACAAATGGGTCAATACCGGCAACAACCGAACATTTTTGTTGAAAGATGTGAACCTTTCCGTTAAAGAAGGAGAGTTCATTTCCATCATGGGACCATCGGGTTCCGGCAAATCAACTTTGCTCAACGTGATCGGAATGCTCGATGAATTCAACGAAGGAGAATACAACTTCCTCAGTGAGCCGGTACATAAATTAAAAGAAAAGCAAAGAGCGGCTTTGTACAAACAATATATCGGTTTTGTATTCCAGGCTTATCACCTGATAGATGAACTGACCGTGTATGAAAATATTGAAACGCCCCTGATATACCAGGATGTAAAAGCTGCGGAAAGAAAAGCAATGGTGGCGGATATACTCGACCGCTTTAATATCGTGGGTAAGAAAGATCTTTTTCCAACACAACTTTCCGGCGGGCAACAGCAACTGGTGGGCATAGCAAGAGCATTGATAGCCAAACCGAAATTATTGCTGGCCGATGAACCGACCGGCAACCTCAATTCCAAACAGGGAGAGGAGATCATGGAATTATTTAAAGAACTGAATAACGATGGCGTGGCCATTATACAGGTAACCCATTCAGAAAAAAATGCGGCCTATGGCAACAGGATCATCAACCTGCTGGACGGACGTATAGTGTCGTAAAATATTTATAAAAACAATGAAGATGAAAATGAAAGTATTGGTGGCGGGTATAGTGCTGACGGCCATTTTGAATAACCGTGTTTTTTCACAAACCATCACTTCGTATAACCTTAAGAGTTGTATCGATATGGCGCTGGCCAATAATATTGCGGCAAAACAGAACCAGTTGAAAGAAGACGCAGCTGCCATTAATTTTAACCAGGCAAAATACGACCGGCTGCCCAATGTTTCGGCAGGTATTAACTACGGTATCAACAACGGCCGCAGTATCGATCCTTATACCAACGGCTATATCAACCAGCAGTTGTCCTCTTCAAGCGCCAACCTTACAGCATCGGTGCCGGTATTTAAGGGATTGCAGACACAGCGCACCATCGAACAGAATTCATTGAACTACCAGGCTGCAAAGCAGGAGAACCAGCAGGAAAAAGATAATCTTACATTAAGTGTGATACTGGCCTACCTGCAGGTATTGAATAATGAAGACGTACTGGACCTTACAAAAAAACAGGCCGGTGTAACACAAAAACAGGTAGAGCGTTTAACCACCATGAATACGGAAGGCGCTATTGCTCCCGCTACTTTATCGGATATGCAGGGACAGTATGCAGCTGATCAGTTGGGTGTGGTAAATGCTGCCAATGCACTGGAACTATCCAAACTGAGTTTGTCGCAGCTGATGAATATTCCTTACAGTAAACAAATGGAATTAAGCAGGGAAGGGCTGGATATGTCCGTACAGGAATATGCAGGCACAGCAGATGAAATTTATAACACTGCGCTGCAAAAACTATCGATGGTAAAAGCCGCTGACTTAAGAATGCAGGCAGCAGGTAAAGCAGTGCAGGTGGCAAAGTCGGCATTATACCCAACCATTTCATTGTTCGGCCAGCTTAACAGCAATTATTCCAGTGCAGCAAGAACATCGCTGGCAACAGGTGTAACAGATATAGCTACCACAGATTATGTAGTGGTAAACGGTAACAACATACCCGTAATTACCAAACAGACCAATTACAATTCACAAAAGATCGGCTACTTCAGCCAGCTGAATAATAACCTGAATACATATTTTGGTGTGAGCATGCAGGTACCCATCTTCAGCGCATTTCAAACCCGCAGCCGTATAAAACTGGCACGCATAGACGAAAAGAATACAAAATACGTTGCTGATAATACTAAGATATTATTAAGGCAGGCGGTAGAACAGGCACACCTGAATATGCTCACTTCATTTGACAAATACAAATTGCTTGACGGGCAGGTAACTGCATTTAAAGAATCATTCCGTGCCGCAGAGATACGCTTTAATCTAGGCGCAATGAATTCGGTGGATTATCTGGTAATAAAAAATAACCTGGACAGGGCAAATGTTAATTTCACCATTGCACGCTACGAATACCTGCTGCGTACAAAAGTGCTGGATTTTTACCAGGGGAATTTAAAATAAATAACATTAAACCGGGCATACGATCACAAAACTGGTGCCGGCAGCGGAAGACTCAATACTAGCCTTGCCGCCGATATCTTCAATACGGTGCTGCATATTTTGCAGGCCGTTACCAAGATCGTTGAGCATGGCTTTATCAATGCCCCTGCCATCGTCTTTTAAGATCATTTCAAAACTATTGGCATGCTGCAACAGTTGGAATGAGATCGTTTTAGCCCCGCTGTGCTTTACACTGTTGTTCAAAAATTCCTTGATGGCCATAAAGATATTGCGCCGTTTTTCTTCACCGATATGATGCGGATGAATATCATCCGGCAATGCTATAAAGGGCACTATAGGGGTGCTTTCCAAAAACTGGTGCATATATTCGGCAATATAAGCCACCAGTTTATCCAGCGAATCATTGCGTGGGTTCAATGCCCAAACCATCTCATCTAAATTATCCACCAGGGTTCTTGCCGTTTCACTGATTTTATCAATATTGCCCACTGCAGAAGAAGGCTGTGTTTTTATTACTTCCGACAGGATGGCAATTTTAGTAAGACCGCTTCCCAAGTCATCGTGCATATCCCTGCTGATACGGTTGCGTTCTTTTTCAACCGCCTGTTGTTTTTCCAGCTGCAGTAATTTTTCTTTTAAATTTCTTTGCGAAACATATTTAACAACGGCATAAAAAAGTATGGCGGTAAGCAAAGCCGTCATAATAATGAACCACCAGGTTTTCCAGAAAGGAGGATGCACCACAATACGAACGGTCTTCTCTTCGCTCATAGCGCCTTCTGACAAAGCAGCTTTAAAATGAAAATAATAAGTACCGGGTTCAAGGCTGTTGTAGATGGCCTGTCCTTTATTGCCGGCAGTTTGCCAGTTGCTGTTGATGCCATCCAGTTTATAATAATAGGTATTGCCCAGCGGGTTTGAATAATTCAGTAAAGCCCAGTTCAGTTCAATATTTTTTTCGCCCCATGAAATATCGATCACATCACTGCTGATCTTTTTGGGTGCGCCTTCGGCGGCAGCGCCGGTAAAAAGCAATGCAGCAGAAACAATATTCTGTTGTACAATAGAAGGAGAGAAGGCAATAGCATAACTGCCGGCCACCATCAGGATATTTCCATTGTAAAGTTTACCAAAAGTAATGTCCAGGTTGTTATCATATAAACCATCATCTTCATTAAAACTCTTGAATTGTTTTGTCTGCATATTAAAAGCCAGCAAACCCGTTTTAGTAGCGATCCACAACCAGCCCTTATCATCGGGTATAAAATCATATTCATACTTGTTTTTACCTTCCGGCAAATTATACGTTTCAACCTGGTCGGTTTTAATATCAACAGCGAAGACCTGCGTGGAGCTGAGTGTCCATAATTTATCTCCCAGAATATATTCATTGGTAAACCTGCGGCTTTCAATGATATTCTTCAATGCACCTTTTACAGGATCATACTTATGCAAGCCACCGGTGTAATCAGTTATCCATACATTGCCATAATTATCTTCCAGGGCTTTGGAAAGATTGTTGCCCGGCAGCAGCGTATCACCTGCAGGGGTAAGCACCCGGAAGAATTTTTTATGTACTGCATCTGCACGCCACACGCCCTTGCGCCAGGGCAGCAGCCATTTACTGCCATCTTTTTTCAATAAGGTATAATTCAAAAAATTCTTGGGCAGCGAATTGCTGTCTTTATCATTGTGCAGGAACATTTGTTTTTTATGCAGCAAAGAATCAAAAAGATATAAGCCATTCGAGGTGCACATCCAGAATGTACCATCCTTATCCTGTTGAATATTCATAATGGCAGCGCCATTGGTCACCTGCGAAGAAAGATTCTTCAACAGCTTTACAGAGTCAGAAAAAAGCAGCAGGGAAGTACCGCCTTCGCCCCCGACCAGGAAATTATTTTTTAATGGAAAAACTGCTGTGCCCTGCGAAGTGATCGGAACATAAGATGATAAGATCGTGGTTTGAAAATACTGTTTGGCAGGATTGTATATTTTGATGCCTTCATTTGTGGAGATCCATAAAAGATTTTTGCTGTCGCAATAGATGCGGTTACCGGAAACGGGTTTGTTATTATTGTATAAACTTATAAAAGAGCGGGCGGCAGTATCGGGCCAGCTGAGGTTGCTGGTTTGCCACAAACAGTAACTGCCATCAGGCTTTTTTTGTTCGGCAAGACTGGTAATATTGCCGTTGCTGTTCTTAAAATCTAAAAAACTTTCAATGCGTCCATCAGTATGGAGTTTTTTTAAACCCTTATTCCAACTACCAAACCAAAGCTGCCCGCTGTGATCTTCTGCAATGGTAGTGACCAGGCCATCAAAAAAGGCATCATTGGCCGGGCTGTCAAAGCATGTAAAGGTCTTATGCTGCATATCATATTGCCACAAACCATTGTAAGTGGCCAGCCATATTTGCTGTTTGCTATCGCGGTAAATTTTGGTGATCCAGCGGGTGTCTTTATTTTCCGGCTGGTGCAGGGAGAATTTTTTGGTGGCTCTGTCAAATTCAAACAACCCTTCTTCTGTACCCAGTAAAATAATATTTCCCACAAGGGTAATACTATAGTAACGGTTAAGGACAGACGAAGTTTTATTATAAGAATAACTCGAGAACTTTTTTTCTGCAATATCGTAAGCCGATAAGCCCCCGGCAGTAGCGATCCATAACACCCCTTTTTCATCCTGTATAATGTCATTGATCACATCATCCGCCACAGTATTGGTATCGCTGCTGTGATGAAAATTGGTGATCACCGAACCATCAAAACTGTTGAGCCCATAACTGGTACCGATCCACATTACACCACGGCTGTCCTGGAAAAAACAATTGGCAATATTATCTGTAAGCCCGTCTTTTTCGGTGATGCTGTATAATACAGCAGCATTGTTTTGCGAAAAAACGATACTAGTGTAGAGTAAAAAAGCAATAAGGATAAGTGATCGCTTCACTGAATTATTTTAGCCTGGTACTAAAATAAATAAATAGCGGCGAATTCTGCTTTTTATTTGCTATGATCTTTTTCGATAAAAAACTGTTAATGCTGGTCCATGCTGGTTACCCTTACTTTGAATTTTCCGTGTATGAAACCCTGGTAAATCGTTTTGCCCACAGCAGTGTAAATTTTAGAAGTAATATACCCGGTCATATAATTATCATCCATCGATAGGATTGTTACTGATCCATCACAAAGTACTTTATCATCTGCAGAAGGTGCATTGCTTCCGCAAAAACAAACTTTAGTTGGAGCAATAATAATGGACATGCCACTTTTTTCATTTTTTAATAATGGGTGATTTCCAACACCTTTTCCACTAAATTGAAAAGTATACATTACATTGCCAGCTTCCTGCTTGTATGGCTTACCGTTATACATTTCCATTGAAAGCGCTGTAAACTTTACGGTAGTGAAATTATCTTTAACATCATATAGTTCCATTGCATTGCTGGTAATAGCAGATAAATTAAGGCCGGTGTTTTGTTGCGCTGCATTAACCTGTTGCTGTGCGGCCGCCAGCTTAGCCTGTATGTCGGCTGGCATGCGGCTGGCCGCACGGGGGGCCATTCCCTGCGTAGCCGTAGCGGGCAATTTCATACCGGTATTCATCTTGTTTATGTATTTGCGGCTATTGATACCGGCAGCGGGCATGTTCACTACGATGGCTGTTTCATTATCTGCAAAATACAATGTCTTTAATAAGATCACTTTGGGCAGTGTATTACCGACAGGATACAGTTCTACCGATATCGTCATTACACCATTGGCGGGCCTGGTGGCAGGACCTTTATAAGTATACGAATTATCATCAATGCGCACGAGTGAGCCCCCACCTTCTACTATTTTCCAGTTCTTGGTTTTATAGATCGCCGGTAAATTTGGATCAGAGCCCGTCGGTAAATTGATGGTGTAAGCATCACCATTGGCTTCACCGCTTTGTTCATTAATAGTAGGCGGCACAATGAGCATGATATTTAATGCAGCAGATTCATTGGGCTCTAATAATTCTTTATCGCTCTCTAAAGAAACGCGGCCACCTTTTAAAGTCAACGCTTCTTCCAGTTGCTTCTTGGCATTGCTGCCATGCGGTTGTGCAAAAACAGTTTGGGTGAATAACCCCGCAGCCAATAATAAAAAAACCCGGTATCGTTTCATACAATTTATTTTAAAAATGATTTTAAATAAGCACTATGGAAGCAATGTATCCTCCGGTCTTGATTTGATACTGATCTGGCCAAAACAATTATCAGCCTGCTTGGTGCCGCCATAATTCTCCGTGTAAGGCCCTTGTTTATCGGTATCTGTAGGAGCAAATACCAGGTAATAAAAAGGGCCTGTTCCTTCTTTTTTACAATAGGTCTTGATGTCAGAAAGCAGGAGATCAATGTCTTTATTTTCTTTATCAGTAAAATAGCGCATCACGCAACTGGTAAGGCCATCACTTTCCTTGATATCAATTTCATCATGATCCAGCGCAGCCGTTGCACCCGCAGGTGGTAAATGATGATGGATGCCAATGCAATGGCCGATCTCGTGCTTAACAGTGCGGCTGACCTTTTTCGCAACAGCATCTTTAAATGCCGCATCACCCCGCTCTTGTTTTACAAATTGAAATTTTGCCCGGATAGCATCAATGTAGATCTCGATCTTTAAAAACTTTTTCACAGGGCTTTTGGTGGTATAATCAGGCGCCGTACCCTCGTTGAATACAAACTCATCTCCCTCCGAAAGTGGCTGCGCCATATGCACAGCATCCCATTCCTGCTTGGTATAACTGCAGCCGGTCATTTTTTTATCGCGGGGATAAACGATGTGCGAATACATGATCATCAGACAATACTGCTCGCTGTAGAAATAATCAGCCACTTTATTAAAATTCACCCAACGGCTTAAAGGCTTTTCGATATCTAATTCGTCAGGGTAATAGAATTGATTTTTATCCAGCGACAGGTAATGCCAGTTAAGATCGGAAGGATTATCTGCTTCATAATTTTCTTTGAATAATTTATCCGGGTCATTGATGAAGGCATCTTTATAATTGGGGTTGGTACGGATATGAATAAACTGTTTTAGCGGAGTGGCATCACTGGGATTAAATACCGCAAAACCCCGGTACTCTTCAAAAAGCGTATACCCGTCACCTTGATCTCTTTGTTGCTTAGGATTATCATCCGCATCCCAAGTAAGCGGATGGCCCGAACGAAAAACGGCGTTGGCAGATTCCCATGCATCAGCCAGTTTATTCTCATCCCTGTCGTACGGAATAGTAAGATAAGCGGACTTGTTATCGTAATACGGGTTGGCCGTAATAGGAAAACTGTTATCATCCAGTGTAACAATGGCGGTTAACTTTCCCCATGCTGCATAATCCATGCACATTACCTGCACAACAGCGCCGGCGCCATTACCGGGTTTGCTGCTGATGGAAGAGGGGTCATCACCAGGTTCAAAATTGGGATTACTCTTTAAAGAAGGATCAAATACCAGGTCATTACTTACATCAGGATTTTCTGAATAAGCAGGATAATTATTACAGAATCCCGGGTAACTGGTAACATCTTTCAATATCCATTTTACTGTAAAGTTGCCGGGGTAAATAGCCGACGGATCATTCTTATCTCTAACACTGATGGTGAATTTTAATTTATTATTTCCTTTCGTATCATCTTCACCATCCGTAGCAGGGCCATCCGGCAACCATTGCTGGTATTTAAGATCACCTTCTTCTACCGGTTTGATGATGGCCACATATCGCTGCGGTGACGTGCCGATCACAGCAGTAAAAGATTCAACTGTTGTCACACCACCATCTTCTCCATCTTCTGTATATTTTTTTTCGCCTTTAAGGATGATGCTTCCATTACTTTTAGCAACAGTGATGTGAGCACCATTACTTGCATTTACCGGCGCGGCATTTCCAATCCTGTCACCGGGAATATTCATGCCTCCAAAACCAACACCTTGCTCACCTTTTTTGATGGTAGGGGGCTCGCCATCAGGATTACCGATAGTGATCACTGTTTTTACGCCGCCACCAATACTTGTAATAGTTGGGTCGGCATCATCATCACTAAACTGTACAATAAAAGTTAAACCCATTGACTCCGCAATACCATTACCTACTTCTTTTGTATTATCCGAGGCAAGGGAATAACTGATATCACCTGTAAGAGAAGTATAGGCATCAGCGTATTTTTTACTGATAACACGACCTTTTAAAAGTGTATTCAACAATGTCTTATTCGCTGTAGTTGGAGATTCTACTTTTAATACTTTGCTGATACCATTGGCAATAACAGGCGCCGTGCTGGTACTGGCCGAAATAGATGCAGTAGTGTTGATGTGCCGGCCTTTTTTTGAAAGCTGGTAAAACACCTGGATACTTACATAGGAGGTATCAGTTTTCAGCGTATTTGTAAATGATGTGTTGCCGTTTTCTTTTAAGGAAAAAAGATGTGGCTGCATCAACATAATGCCGGCAAACAAAAAAGTAGAAAGAAAATATTTCATGATCAATAACCTTGTTTTATTAATTGCCCGGCATTGCTATCACCTCGCTGCAGATCAACGTTGCATCGAGCGCAACGCCATCAGCGGTTTTACCCTGTATAGTAGCTGTTTTAGTGCTGCCCGATTCATGAATGGTCAGTTTACCACTGCCCTGTTTTTTACCGGCAAGGGAGTTATCACTGCCATTGATCTCGTATTTGTTTCCCACCAGCACTTTTCCAAAAGCAACTTTGATGTAAAATTTATCCGTACCCGATTTTGCAGCTTCGTAATCATCCACAATTAATTGCAGGCTGCTGAATTCATTAGCAGCTTTCCCGCTTACGGAATATTGATTACCGAACGATTTTGGGCCTGTTGCTCCCATGCTGCAGGTAGCAGTTTCGGAGCTGGCAGTATAACTGCCGGCGTTGGCGCCACCTGTAAGTGTTACTTTAATGCTGGAGCCTGCGCTGCTTGTGGCGGGCTTATCAACAGCTGGTGCAGCGGGTGTTACAGCTTCGGTATTTTTTTTATCCGGGTTATTATTGCAGGCGGATAAAAATAAAATAGCAGCAAGAGGAAATAATATTCTTTTCATTTTTATTGATTGTATTCGTTAATAATATTCCACCATACTTTTAACTGGTGTGTATCCTGTGTTACAAATGCGTAAAAGAAATCTTTATCCTTGTTCCTGATCTTATCAGCCAGCGCAGGCTTGGCGGCAACAATGGCACTCACCTTCGTATCAAATTTGGGCATGAATTTATTGTCGCTGAACTGGTAGATTTTATCATCCGTAGTATTGGGCAACTGCACTAAATAAATCACCACATCTTTATAATCCGTATAGCCCGTACCTGTTTTGGTACCGGTATGGCTGTAATACTCATACATCGCCATTTTGCTGCCGTTAGGTGTCAGCCGCTTTACCATTGTTTTTTTAAACGGCGTATTCACAGAGCCGCCGGAAGAAAGGAACTTGGGTTCATAATAACTGTCACCCATTTGAAAGCCTCTTATTTCTTCAGGCTTAAAAAATTTATCTTTCTTGGAATTGTTCTCAAAAAAATGAATACCGATATCATTATTAAAGCTCCAGTTCTTCTTTGCCAGGAACAACCTGCCATACAATACAGTTGAATCATTCAGGAACAGTGTGGCCTGTTGTGCGTAATCATTATTGATCGGTTGGTCCGGTGCAAAAACAACCGGGCGGTTGGGATCCATATTGATCGCAACATTACCACCGGTATTATTATTATTGTAATTGCCAACACTGCCGAAATGATATAAGGCAACCGTATTACCGTCCGAAGAATAAGTAGTGGGCGGCTGAAAATTAGTAGTATACCTTGCCACGTTGGAAATTCTTGCATCACCAAAAGAAGACTGCGAAGCAAAATTGGTATTGTTGAAGTTACCGGCAAAAGTATGATCGAGTGAAGCGGCGCCAAAGGTCAACGGCGCATTCATGGTTTGTAAAGTTCTTCCCGAAACGAGAGAGCCAACAATATTACCATCCACATACAAATTGATCGTTTGCCCGTTGTTAACCGCGGCAATATGATGAAAGAAATTATCATTCACACGAATGCTGTTGGACAGGAATTGCTGATCGGTATTTAAATTAGAGATGCCTTCAAACATACCGATATAACCATTATTGATAGTGATGCCAAAGTCACCGGAATTATCACCGTTGGTCTCATTGCCAAAAAGATAAGGACGCTGCCAGAAAATATTATTGCTCTTTGTTTCGGCTGTTTTTACCCAGAACTCAACTGTAAAAATATTGGCGCCATTAAGCAGGCCGCTTTGTGTAGTGGTATATTGAGCCTGGGTAGTATTGCAATAAAAAATAAATGCAGCCAGGAGCGATAAGGAAAATAGCTTCATACAAATACATTTTATTGTTTGGTAATTAAATTTTGTAAAGCATCCAGGTCCATATTGGCAAGGGCTTTATCCATCAGGTCCTTGCCGCCTTCCATTTTGATGATGATATTGTAAACAGATAATTTATTCTGTCGTGCCGGATAAGCTGCATTGGTGGTTTCGGCAGCAAAGCCACCACCTGATTTTCCCATCACAGGTGCAGAGAATTTTCCAAAGTACACTGCCATACGGCTTCTTAACCAGGTACCATCACCATCTTTCACAATAGGGGAAAATATTTCAAACGCAGCGCCTTTAACAGTATGCGTAACCACTGTTTTGTTTTTATCAGCCAGCTTTAATTCTGTTTGTGTTTTATTGCCGGGGTTAATGATAACAGTGATGTATAAATTATTCTCCGCTTCCAGTTTTTTTACATCCACAATGTTTTCATTACCGGCCATATTCGTCATAGCCGCCTGTATTTGCCTGCTGTATTCCTCCATGGAGATTTTTTTAGCAGCAGCCAGCTTGTACAACGAATCCATTTTAGCACGGCCGGCTTTTGAACTGGCACCCGTATTAGGCGTAATGCCCATCGCTTCGTTACTCAACGTTCTTATAAAACGTACGCCGAACCGGTCATCACTGCTGAACAGTTTTTTCTCTGCATCCAACCCGGTAAGGCCATTATGATAATAGTCACTGCTGCAATAAGGTCGGTCCTGCACGGGCACATTGATGTTTGCGCTGCCGGGTAAAATAGTAATGCTGATATTGTCTTTGTGATCAACATGGTCAAATAAAGGTGACATTGTTTTTTGCACAGCGTCAAACAGTTTGTTGTTGAACGCTTTTTCGCAGGCAGAAGGGGTGCGTACCCAGTTGGCATCGTCAATCACGCTGGCATAGATGGTGGGGTCGCAATCACAACCCGGTAACGGATCGCTTTTTGCATACTGCGGATCACGAAAAAAATGACCGGTGCCGCTAATGGTGCCCATGCTTGGTTTGGCATACCCTTCTGTAGATGATAATTCGGCCGCACCACTTAATGTAAACGTAATTTCTACAGCATTGATGCTGGCAATATGTATGTGCAAAGGTTTATTCTTGTCACCGATCTTGGGGTCGTATTTGGGTGCGCTGATAACCGATTTATTTTTTTGCAGCGAAATTGAAATGCTGTCATTCAGGGCATAAAAATCAAAATCATTTTCAGTTTGATTGAAGCTGATGAATGCGATCCCGGTCTGCTCTTCCTTCCTGTCGCTGTAACCCTGGTCGGGCTGTGTATTAAAATGTTTGTAACCATTATGCGGATTTACAAACCAGTACCCATGCGGATTATCAAATTTAAATGCCGGCTTGCTGATAGACAGTGTAACCGGTTTGATGGTAACATCAGCCGGCGTAAAAGTTGCCGTAAAACTGCCTGTTTGCGCATGCACATTTTTTAATAAACAATAAGTGCATAACATCAATGCGATAAAACGTTTTACTGATTGTTGACGGGTCATAGTATATTAATGAGTGATCGTGATCTTTTGCGTGTAATTGTTTACACCATCCGTAATAAAAACAGTGTACATGCCTGCAGGCAACGTGGTAACATCCAGCTGAATTTGCGGCGCAGAAGCTTGCAGCAATTGTTTAACCAGTTGCCCCTGCATATTCGTGATATTGATGGCAATATTCTTGCCGGTACCAGCAGGCAGTGCAACAGTTACAATGTCGTTTGCTGGGTTGGGATAAATACTCAATACCATGCTTGCAGTATTGTTGATCCTTATAATGGGAGAATAACTGAAAGCAGCATTGATGTCCACCATTTTTAACCGGTAATACAAAACACCTGTGGGAAAATTCTTGTCATCGAAACTATAATCTTTGATACTGGCTGTACCTGTTTGCGCAGCAACCTGGCCGATAGCAGCAAAGTGCACGCCGTCAATACTTCTTTCTACATCAAAGTATTTTGTATTGATCTCGTTGGTGGTTTGCCAGTTGAGCTTTACAATAGCATTTTGTTTTTGCCCGTTAAATGATAATAGGTGCAGTGGTAAAGTGCCGTTCACTGTAAATGGATACACATACGTCAATCCCCAGGTATCAAAGCTGCGGATATAGAATACATGATCACCACTTGCAAGCGTGCCGATATTGGCAGCAAAAGAATAATTATTCAGGTCGCCGGTGGGTGTGACATTTACAGTAGTACCATTTCCAAAACCAGGATCCGTGTCAACAAAATATTCCAGCTTGCTGATAACACCTGGTGCCGGGTTGGAAGGGATAGTGATATTATTGGTGATCACAAAACTCTGCACATTGGTGTGTCCCCATTTACCTGCTGCATCCTTACTTCTTATATATAACCGGTGTGCACCATTGCTCAATGTACCGATAGTGATTGGATAATTGTTTAAAGTAACATCATTCGCAGCAGCAAAACTGATAGTAGTACCGTTTCCAAAACCAGGATCGGTATCTACAAAATATTCCACTTGTGTGATATTACCTGGAACACTGTTGGCAGGAAAAGTAGTACTGAGGTTAACAATGAAAAAACTTTTGCTGTTGGTATGGCTCCAGTTGCCATAGCTGTCTTTTGAACGGGTATACAATTGATGCATGCCGTTTGTAAGTCCCGTGGTAACCACTGCAAAGCCAGACACCGTTACATCGGTAGAGGCACTAAAAGGAATATTAATGCCATTTCCAAATCCCGGCTCTGTATCAATAAAATATTCCATCCTGACAATATTGCTTAAAGAACTATTGGCAGGCAGGGCCGTATTCAGGTTTGCAATAAAAAATGTACTGATATTGGTATGGCTCCAGCCACCATTTACATTCCTGCTGCGCAGGTACAACCGGTGTGCACCATTGCTTAGACCGGTTAAAGAAATGGGAGTATTCGTTACCGTTACATCAGGCGAAGCTGTGAACGCAATAGTGTTACTGCTGCCAAAACCCGGGTCTGCATCAATGGAATATTCTATCCTGCTGATATTACCAGCTGCAGCGTTGGCAGGGATATTAAAACTTACCTGGGCATTGGTTTTACAGCAAAGCAGTAAAAGCAAGGCAACTGATCCGGATCTTAAATTGATCGTGTTCATAAAAATTCTTTTAAGCATAAGGGTATACCAGGCATTGTATTAATGAGAGATCGTACTGATAGTGATATTCATGGAAGTGGTACCACTGCTGATAGTAGTGGGTGCAGTAAATGTATAAATACTCGGCACCGATGGCATACCTGATAATACATAAGGGGCCGGGCCGCCGAATGGGCCACAATCAACAGGGCTGCCATTTAATACACCTGCAGCAATAGCGGGCGAGCCTGCTTTCAATGCAAAGCGGCTATCACTGCTGTAACCGGATGCACTGCTCCATCCAACAAAAACATTGTCAAAACCTACATTTAATTGGTTCCCGCTGCCCGATGGGATACCGGCATTATCGGCAATGCAATTAAAAAATGAATTGGAACTGAGGAGGGCGCCGAAATAAGGACCGCTCATAATATTGTTCTGAAAAGTAAAATTGGTGCAATTAAAATAAGTGCCGCCGTAAAAAAGATTATTGATAAAATAGCCCGTATTAACAAGAATAGGGTTACTGAAAAAATTTACTGCATAAAAGTTCGAAAAAACATTATTGTATATAATAAGATTTTCTGCCTTGGTGCTGTTATCACCGTTGGAGCTTAATCCACCGATTGTATTCTGGCGAATAGTATCAGCATAGATGTTGCTGCTGATATTCACAAGAATATTATTCACCCTGCATCTTTGAACCGTAATAAGGCTGTCATCTAAATATATTCCATAGCCGGACATTCCGCTTACAGAACTGCCCTTGCTGCCCGCTGCAAAACCAATATTGGATACATAGCTCACATTGGTATTGGCCTGAGTTTTGGGATTGGCAATTAAGGGTGAATTCTCGGTAAGAAAATACCCGGTACCAATAATGGTTAATCTTTTAGTAACATTAAAATCCTGGTAGGCGGTTGCGGATGCTTCGATGTGAACCGTATCGCCTGCATGTACGCTTGCACTGCTGAAACAGGCAGTAGTACTACTGAAGTCGGCAGCAACGCCGAAATTATTATTGACCCTCCAGATCTTGGCGTGTGCAGCTGGAGAAAAGATAAATGCAAGTAAAACGGATAAGGTGAAGAACTTTTTCATGATGTTTATTTTAAAATGATTTCGTTTAAATATGATTTGATTCCACCTGGTTAGGTGCTATTGTAGTTATAAAATACCCATGAGAGGAACGTATATAAAAACCTTTTGCAAAGTGAATAACATCGGTGCCGGTACCGCTAAGGGTGAGTGTTTCTGGAGGAAAAGTGTAAGAATTAGTACCATTAGCACTGCTGCTGTTATCGGTAAGCGTATAAGTAATTGTACCGGTACCGATCGACTTAAAAACAGCCGTTATATACTTCGTTTTACCGGTACCGGCAGTTGTTACAGAATCCAGCGTTAAGGTTACTGAAAACACTTTCTGTATATGCGGTGCAGCAACCGGTACCGTAATATTGGGCTTGGCCGGAATAGTATTGTTTTGTGCAAGAGCAGGCAGGGTATAGCCGACAGCTATTATCAATACCAGCAACATTTTATTTTTCATATCTTTTTATTTATAGTTTTTAAATTGATCTGCTTTAAAGGTTAATGCTGTTTGATACAACTGTAGTTGGAGCATCAACAACCAGTACGATCTTTAAACTGGTGAGGCCATTATCAGGTACATCAATACGTACAATATCCGATCCAGTGCCATTGGTAGTAATGCTGCCTGGTTTATTGCCTGGCTGCTGGTTAGGTAAATTCAGATTCATGGTGGCCCACCTGTAATTAATGGTGGTTAACCCATAAGAACTGATGGTGGCTTTTAAATGATGGATATGCATAGGGGTACCATCAAGCTTGTGAGAAGCAGTAACAGAATCCTGTACCAATACAATGCTGCTTACACCCGGTAGCCTTACGGGTGCTGTAGGCACTGCAATTGTTGGCTTGGCAGGAATAGTATTTAGTTGAGCGTTTAATTGTATAACAATACAGCAAAGTATGCTGAGTAAAAGCAATTTATTTTTCATTAAAATTTATTTACAGGTTACTTTAAATGATACCTGGTTCGATTCTTTATGGTCAGAAGAATTGACCAATACAGAAATATGCCCCGACATATCCGCACTGATCTTCCAGTCGTAGAAAAAATTGTTGATACCGGATTTTAAAGCAACACTTTTAACCGTTTGCGTGCTGTTATCACTCTTACGCCAGATGATATCTGCAGTAAGCGCAGCAGCACAGGTAACCTGCAGTTTAAAATTCAACAGGTGTGGGCATTTGCCCGAATTGCTCACCGAATCCAACGAAAGCACCAGTTTGCTCACCTGCGCCTTTGTAAAGAATGCAGCAAACATAAAAAGCAGTACAACGGTTATTTTTTTCATGCGCAAATGTTTTAAAAAGAGAAAAATTATTTTTTTACGAATTCCACCCTCCTGTTATTGGCTTTTCCTTCGGGAGTAGTATTGTCGCTAATAGGCTTGGTTTTTCCAAATCCTTTGGCAGTCAGCCTTGCTGCATCAATACCCATGCTGATCAGCTGGGCACGAACTGCGTCTGCCCTTGCCTGTGATAATTTTAAATTCAATGCATCATCGCCATCACTGTCGGTATGGCCACCCACTTCAAATTTTATATCAGGATTGTCCTTCATGATCTGCACAATGCTGTTCAGCGTACCCATGCTTTCAGGTTTGATATTGGACTTGTTCACATCGAAATTGATGCCGTGGGTAATGATCTTGGTATCAGTGAATTTTTTGCCCAGCATATTCATACCGGCACCATCGGCAATACGAAAGTTGGCCATTATGATAGGTTCTTTTGGATCACCAATACCTTCAATGTCAAATGCACGGGGAGTGATTTGAATATCAGGAATTACCAATACCCTGAATTGATCAATGTAAACTTTCACTAAATGTCCTTTGCATGCAATAGCAATATGGTGCCATTTGTTGTGGTAAGCGTCTCCTAAAATGTCTTTTGGATACTCACCCGTAACTTCATCTTTATCTGTAAGTTTATATCCCACGGCATTCCATATATTTCCCGAATTCATATTTATCTGCGCTCTGTCCCGGTTGCCTCCTTCTGCATCGGTACTGTTATCGTATAAGTAAATATGCGGACCATAACCACCGGTGCTGTAACTGTCATACTCAATAGTAAAAGCATCGGGTAAATAAGTTTTTGATTTCATTAAAGGAGAAACATGCGCAAAATTTCCTGCAGTCAATAAAAGTGCATTCTTGCCGGCAACAGTGTTTACAGTAGCCTGTCCTGCACCTAAATGCCAGTGCGCTGGAAATTCTCCCAATTGGTCGTCCATAAAATTATCTTCAAACAAAATTTTTTCGCCCGGTACAAAATCATAATTATTGTAAGCGGTGAAAGACGCAGGAGTGAACGTGGTATCAATTTTAGCAGCGCTGCCGGTTGCTCCTGTAGTGGTGGTGGTGGTAGTACCGCTGCCGGCATCGGCCTTGGTGGAATTTTTGGCAGCTTCTTCAGTTTTATCCAGTCCTTTATCAATGGCTTTATCTACTTTTTGATCGGCCCGTTGCGAAGCTTTATCCTTTACTTTATTACCCAGTTTTTTTATTAACTGCCCATGACTGTTAAAACCCAAAATTGTACACGCAAACAAAACAGCCCATATTTTTTTCATGATCTTTATTTTTTAAAATTGTATTGGCGATTATAAATGAATAGCAATAGTATCTAAATGTTTATGCGGATTACCCGTGCTTACTATAAGTGTATAAGATCCATGCGGTAAGTGACTCACTTCTATCTTTTCTGTAAAATTGGTTTCCAAAAAGTTCAATACGGTCTTGCTCATTACTACCTGGTTAGAGCTGTTCAGTAATTCATAATGTACTTCTGTGTTAAGTGGTAATTCCTGTTTCAGTACAACCTGTTGCACCTTCCTGATAAATTCCACCTCAGCTTTTGTCATGGCATAAAGAAAGCATAAGGCAAAAGCCATTACAACAGCCAATGAATAACTGGCAGGTTTAAAAAATAAGTGGGGAAAAAGTGGAAAGAATTACTGCTTTAGGGTATTCAGGAAATCCTGTTTTTTTCTGCGGCTCACTTCAAGTTCCTTCTGGTTGCTGAGTACAACGCTGCCGCCTTCGCCCTTGATATAGCGGGCCACATGTTTAAGGTTCACCAGGTAAGCATGATGAATGCGGAAGAAACGGTGATTGACTAAAATGTCTTCGTATTCCTTTAGATTCTTTGTGGCAACAATTTTTTTATTATTAACAAGATAAACGAACGTGTTGTTGGAGCTGGCTTCGCAATATAAAATATCATCTACATTAATAAGATCGATGGAAGAAAGGGAGGGGATGGCAATTTTTCCAAACTCTGTATTGCCGGGTTTGGAAGCGGTCAGCATTTCCTGCAATTGTTCCTGCGAACGCGATTGTGCCGATTGCAATAATTTTGCAATGGTCTGTTTCAGTTCATCCAGGTCAATAGGCTTCAACAGGTAATCGAATGCATGAAATTTAATGGCTTTTAAAGAATAATGATTGTGCGCCGAAACAAACACTACTTTAAAATCGATATTATTCAATTCACGCAACAGGTCAAAGCCGCTCTTGCCGGGCATTTCAACATCTAAAAAAACAATATCGGGTTTGTGGCTGTCAATTAATAGAAGCCCTTCATCCGCATTGGCGGCAATACCGGCAATATGTAATTGCGGGGCATGCAACGTAAGCAACTGTTGCAGGATGCTCCTGCCTTTCGGTTCGTCGTCTATAATGATCGCCTTCAGCATTTTTTAATTGTGCGGTAAATGTATGATAACTTTTGTACCTTCTGCATTACCTGCTTCATCCAGCAGGTCGATTATTTCAATAGAAGAAGCATGCGAATAATGTTGCAGCCGCTCTTTGGTAATGCTTAAGCCCATACTTTGTTTGCCGGCGCTTTTAGGTAATAAAGCAGCAGCTTTCCTGCCGATACCATTATCATGTATCTGTATGTTGATGCCTTTATCATCATCATTAAATACCAGGCGGATGAATTTTTCTCCCTTCTTGGTTACCAGCCCATGCCACAAAGCATTTTCAATAAACGGCTGAATTATCATAGAGGGGATTTCCGTTTGCGGATTGCTGCAATTATTTTCAATACTGAATTTGAATTCATCGGTAAAGCGTAACTGCTCCAGGCCCAGGTACCATTGCATCAATTCCTGCTCTTCTTTTAAAGGCACCGTTTCTTTACCCGAATTTTCGAGTATGCGTCTTACCAGTTTGGAAAACTGGGATAGATAATTATAAGCAGCATCGGTATTTTTTGAAACGATACATTCCTGTATACTGTTCAGGCTGTTGAAAATAAAATGCGGGTTCATCTGCGCCCTCAATGCTTTCATCTCCAGTTCATTCATCTGCTGCTGCAGTTCAATTTTTTTCTTTACTGTATTCAATCTTCTTTTAAATAAACCATACAGCAACGCCACTATAAAAAATAACACTGCAAACAGGAACCAGGCCGTTTTCCAGAAAGGCGCATGAATAATGAAATGAATACTGATATTCTCGTTGGCAAAATCACCATTGCTGTTGGCGGCCCTTAATAAAATAGTGTAGTTGCCCGGCGATAGATTGGCATATTGCACTTCGCCTTTATTGCCCACATAGCGCCAGCTGCTGTCAATGCCCTGCAGCCGGCAGTAATACTGGTTGCGGAAAGGATTGGTATAATCGGGCAAAGCCCATTCAAAAACAATATTGTTATTGGTATGATCCAGGTTAACAGTATTGCCATTGCTGTAGTCAATGATATTGCCGTTGGCTGTGAATTTACTGAGCAAGAGGCCGGGCACCGATTGTGATACGGCCACGATCTGCTGCGGATCGAATGAAGTAACGAAAGGAGCGGTGCCGACAAAGATCTTTCCACCCGGCGCACAAAAAATAGTACCGTCCAGGTCATTGCCATACAAACCATCTGCAGTGGTAAACCTGCGGAAGATATTTTTTTCTTCATCAAAATAAATAAGCCCGCTCTTGGTACTGAACCACCATTTACCCTGCTGGTCGGCAACAAAATCGTATACCGGTTTATCCATTTCGGGCGGAAAACTGATCTTGGTGCAATTACTCTTATTCTTCCATTTAATGATAGTACTGTTGGCAACGGTGTAAAAATAATCGCCCCGTTTATAGATACGTGCTGTATGTACACCGGCGCCCACTTGGGCAATAAAAGGTTGACTGAAACTATTAGTTGCCCGGTCGTAAAAAATAATGCCTTCATCCAGGTCGCACAGCCATAAATTGCCCTGGTCATCTTCTGCAACATCGGCAATCACCAGTTTTTTTCTTGCTTCCGCGGTTGCAGCAAAACCTTCAAAAACCTTGCTGCATCTGCCACTCACGGGGTCCATTTGCCAGATGCCCTGCCGCCAGGGAAATACCCACATCTTTTGCCTGCTGTCGATAAAAATATGGTTCACAAAATTTCTTGGCAAAGAATTGCTGTCGCCATCTTTATGCCTGAACCATTTCGTGTACCCGGTAGCGGTATTAAAGTGTACAATGCCCTCTGTGGTGCCCATCCACCAGCTGTTATCATCTTCTTTGGTGAGCGTTAAGGCTGCAACAGAAGTGGTACCGGGGGCGCCGTTTTTATATATTAAAGAGCTGAGATCATTGACAAGCTTATGGTCACTGCTGTACTCTTTGCAGATACTGCTGCCCTGCCCGCAAACCAGTACATTGTTTTTAATGGCGCCGAATACCACTTCCTGCGTGGTGATGGCCGTATCAAAAACCTGGTTATTGAATACCTGCCGCTGCGGATTGTACACGTAAAGGCCATTATCTGTAAAGGTCCACACCCAGTTATCGGGCGAAACATAATTGCCTTTTACAAGCGGGTAAGCGGGTAACAGTAAGGGCTTTTTATACTGGAAAAATGTACCCGTTGAAGGATTGAACGCATTCAGGTTTCCATTCAGCCAGATCACTTCGCTGCCGCCGGGCTGCGGTACTTTAACGATGCTGGAAATTTCAAAAGGATAATCGGGGTTTACATAATCCGTGACCTGTTTTGTTTTTTTATCAAACAGTTTTAAACCGTATTGCCAGGAGCCGACCCACAACCTGTTATTACTTTCATTTAAAGCAGTTAAAAAAAGCGGGTTGAATTTGGGATCATTGTCTGCAGAAATTTCTTTTTTAAAAATATTGTTCCTGGTATCAAACGACCATAAGCCGGAGGCAGTGCAAAGCCAGCAGATCTTATTTTCATCCTGCAAAACATAATTGATCTTATTACAGAATTTGCGGTTGCCGATGGCTTCCTCTTTACCACAATCCAGGAAAATACTGCTGCCATTATTGCGGTTGAATTTAACTAAGCCGCCATCGGTACCACACCATATCACATCATTATCCACGGCCAAAGAAAAAATAATGGCGGTAGTACTGTAAGGGCTTGCTGCAAGGGGATAATTAAAAAAGCGCTGCAGTTTTTTTTTGTACACATTCAGGCCAAGCGCTGTAGCGATCCAGATATTGCCTTCACCATCTTCCTTAATGGCATTGATAAAATTATTGCTGATACTCGTACTGTCCTTATCGCGGTGTTTAAAAACTTTTATGGAAGAACCATCCATTAAATTCAATCCATCCTGTGTACCGATCCATACCAGGTCCTGTTTATCTTTCAGCACACAGGTAACGTGGTTATCGCTCAGGCCATTCTCTTCCCTGATCTGCGAAAAAATAAGATTACTGGTATTTTGTGCAGGGCCGAAAAAAAAGCAGCATACAAATAAAGCGGTATAAAAATTTTTTTTCAGCAAGGGGATGTTTATTTTCTTTCCATGCATAATTCCACCAGCACGCCATTGGTATTTTTGGGATGAAGAAAACAAACCATTTTATTATCGGCGCCTTCCTTTGGTTTTTCGTTCAGCAGTACAAAGCCTTCCTGTTGCAGCCTTTTCATTTCGGCCTCAATATCTTCCACATTAAAAGCAATATGGTGCATGCCTTCGCCCTTTTTTTCTATGAATCTGGCGATCACCCCATCCGGGTCAATGCTTTCCAAAAGCTCAATTTTGGTGTCGCCGGCCCTGAAAAAAGCAGTATTTACCTGTTCGGAAGCCACCAGTTCTGTCTTGTAACACTGACTATTCAGCAGTTTTTCGAACAATGGAATGGAAATTGACAGATCCTTAACAGCAATGCCGATATGTTCTGGTTTAAGCATATTTTACAGTGTTTTAGAGGGCAGGTTTACGAAATACGTAATTTGAAAAGCCCCTTTTAAACGGAATAGCTAAAATAGAACCTTTTGCAGTAAATTTGCTGTATAAATAAGAAATAAGCAACATGTTGAAGTTACCCATCTATTTAGATAATAATGCCACCACGCCCATGGACCCAAGGGTGCTGGAAGCAATGACACCATATTTCCTGGAGCATTTTGGCAATGCTGCCAGCCGTAACCACCCCTTTGGATGGGAAGCGGAAGAGGCCGTTGATTATGCCCGTGAGCAGGTAGCCAAATTAATAGGCGCTGATCCTAAAGAGATCATCTTTACCAGTGGTGCCACAGAAGGTGATAACCTGGCCATAAAGGGGGTGTATGAAATGTATGCCAGCAAGGGCAACCACATCATCACAGCCACCACCGAGCACAAAGCGGTGCTGGATACCTGCAAGCACATTGAAAAATTGGGCGGCGAGGTAACCTACCTGCAGGTGCAGCCAGACGGACTGATCGATCTGAAAGAACTGGAAGCAGCGATAAAACCAACCACCATTTTAATAGCTATTATGTATGCCAATAACGAAATTGGTACCGTAATGCCTATTAAAGAAATCAGCACCATTGCACGTAAACATGGTGTGCTGGTATTTACGGATGGAACACAGGCCGTGGGTAAAATACCCGTGGATGTAAATAAAGATGGTATTGACCTGATGGCTTTCAGCGCACACAAAATGTACGGACCAAAAGGTGTGGGTGCATTATACGTACGCCGTAAAAATCCAAGGGTAAAAGTAACTGCACAGATGGACGGCGGTGGCCACGAAAGAGGCATGAGGAGCGGAACACTGAATGTACCCGGTATTGTGGGCTTTGGTAAAGCATGCGAATTGTGCAGGCTGGATATGGAAGAAGATAACAAACGCATCAGCAAAATGCGTGATCACCTGGAAACAGAATTACTGAAACTGGAAGAAGCTTATGTGAATGGCAGCAGGGAACACCGTTTGCCGCATGTAACCAATATTTCGTTCAAGCACGTAGAAGGTGAGGGCCTGCTGATGGGCTTTAATAAGAATATTGCATTAAGCTCCGGTTCTGCCTGTACTTCAGCTTCGCTGGAACCGAGTTATGTATTGAAAGCATTGGGCCTGGGCGATGACCTGGCACACAGTTCGCTGCGTTTTGGCTTAGGCAGATTTACAACAGAAGAACAGATAGAATATACCATCAAAGCGATCAGTGAAACGGTTTTGAAATTAAGGGAAATGAGCCCGCTTTGGGAAATGTATAAAGAAGGCATTGACCTGAACACCATTGCGTGGGCAGCTCATTAATTTGGTAATTACCTAATTTGAAGATTTGGAAATGGTCTTAAATTAGTAACCGTATTACATCTCCAAATCAATTAATTTACAAATCTTCAAATCAATAATCATGGCATACTCAGAAAAAGTAATAGATCACTACCAGAACCCAAAGAACGTAGGTACACTGGATAAAGCGAGCAAGAATGTGGGTACCGGGCTGGTAGGTGCACCTGAATGTGGCGACGTAATGCGCCTGCAGATACAGGTAGATGATGCAACAGGCATGATCACCGATGCTAAATTCAAAACATTTGGCTGTGGATCGGCTATTGCTTCCTCATCACTGGCAACAGAATGGCTGAAAGGCAAAAGCGTGGACGAAGCTTTAAAGATCGACAATATGGATATCGTGGAAGAACTGAACCTTCCGCCGGTAAAGATCCACTGTTCGGTTTTGGCAGAAGACGCTATTAAAGCCGCCATCAACGATTACCGTGTAAAAAATGGTATGGAAGCTATTAAGTTTGAAGAAAGTGTAGTTCACTAATAAGCCATTAGTGTTTAGCTATTAGCTGTTAGCAAAAATGTGCTGGGGCTAAAAGCTATAAACTAACAGCTAAAAGCTAAGAAAATGGTAGCAACAGATAATTCTATATACATCAGCGATAAGGCAAAAAGCAAAGTCATCAGTTTGATGACGGATGCAGGTATTGCCGCAGACCCCTCTTACTTTTTAAGAGTAGGCGTGGTGGGCGGTGGCTGCAGCGGGCTGAGTTATAAAATGGATTTTGATAACGAGGTAAAACCAATGGACCAGCAGTTTGAAGACAAGGGTATAAAGATAGTGTGCGACCTGAAAAGTTTTTTATACCTGGTGAATACCGAGCTGGAATTCAGCGACGGGTTGAATGGCAAAGGTTTCTTCTTCAACAATCCCAATGCCAGCAGGAGCTGCGGATGCGGCGAAAGTTTTGCTGTATAGTCAAGCTCCAGCTTGACTTCATGATACTAAACCCTCCACATTGTGGAGGGTTTTTTGTAACAAAAATTCTTTTCTTGTAGTCAAGCTGGAGCTTGACTAAACTACCCCTCCATCCTGAGGGTTTTTGCTTTCACAGTGGTATATAGTGTTTACTCTTTCGGCGGTGGTGGTGGCGGCAATTGCCCATACTTATTTTCAAACTGTATAGTCAAGCTCCAGCTTGACTTCATGATACTAAACCCTCCACATCGTGGAGGGTTTTCTTTTGTAACAAAAGTTCTTTTCTTATAGTCAAGCTGGAGCTTGACTAAACTACCCCTCCGTCCGGAGGGTTTTTGCTTTCACAGTGGTATATATATTTATTCTTTCGGTGGTGCAGGCGGCGGTGGAGGAGGTGGTGGTAATTGCCCATACTTACTTTCAAAATAAGCAGGTTTGGCATTCCATACACTCATCCTTATTTTTTGGGTAGTGCCTTTTTTAGTCAATATGATCACCGGCTCGTTCATGATTTGTACGATCTTCATGGCATAGCCTTTATTGCTCATAAATGCCGGCCTGTTTTTTGGCGGTGGCGGTGGAGGAGGTGGTCCGTCCTTTACAATTTTAGGCGGTGTAAACTTAGCACCCTTTGGTGGTGCAGGTGGCGGGGGTGGCGCCGGCAGCTCGTCTTTCACGATCTTGGGTGGTGCAAACTTGGCCGTTTTGGGCGGGGCCGGCGGAGGTGGCGGCGGAACTTTTTGACCGGTTTGTGCCATCCCGTTACTGGCGATCATACCCGCAGCCAGTACAATGATCAGTTTTTTCATAAACAATTTTTTGCTGAGATGCCAACCGGCCGGTATTCCATAAAAAAAAGCCCCCCGGGTTGCGGGGGACTTTTCAGCAGTTGGTTTTGGGTAAACAACCTTGATGAGTTTAAATCTTAAAGCGATTGTTTGCAGGCACTTAAAACTTAAAAAAAACTTAACCCGGCTTTAAAATTTTGGAATTATATAACTGCCAGTTGTTTAAACAGTATTTCCGGGAAATATGACAAAGGCTTTTTAGAAAGTGCTGCTTAAAAAGTTAAAAATTATTTTTAACAAAGCATATTTGTGCTGCCGGCGGGGTTCATGAATTCATATAAAACTTAATATGCAGTATTTTATCACTGTAAATTAACCGGTTAAGTAGTAAATTGCAGCAATTTTAAAATTCATGTGGAGTATCTGTAAAAAAGAATTACAGCAATTTTTTAGCAACCTTACGGGTTATATAGCCATTATTTTGTTTTTGCTGGTCAACGGCCTGTTCTTATTTGTGCTGAACGACAGCAATATTTTTGATTTTGGCTATGCCACCCTCGATAAATTTTTTGAACTGGCTCCCTGGATCCTCCTTTTCCTGGTGCCCGCCATTACCATGCGTACCCTTTCGGAAGAATTCAGGGGCGGCACTTTCGAGATACTGCAAACCAAACCGCTTACCCGCTGGCAAATAGTGCTCGGTAAATATTTTTCTGTACTGCTGGTATTGCTTTTTGTGATCGTTCCCACATTTATATATGTATATACCATCAAAAGCCTGAGCGTATCGGGCGGTATTGACGGCGGTGGTATCACGGGCAGTTATATCGGTTTGTTCATACTGGCCGCAGTATTTGCAGCCATCAGTTTATGCTGCAGTGGTTTTACCGGCAATGCGGTCGTGGCATTTTTAATAAGTGTGTTCTGCTGCCTGGTATTGTATTTTGGTTTCAATGCACTCAGCCGTTTACCTTTTCTTACCAACGGGCCGGATTATTATATCGAAATGCTCGGCATCGATTTTCACTACCGCAGTATCAGCCGCGGCGTTATCGACAGCAGGGATATTGTATATGCCGCCAGTGTAATCTTTCTTTTTTTATTGATCACCGTAAAAAATCTCCATAAAAAATAAATGAGTGCAGCAGGTAAAATATGGAAGAGCAAACTCTGGTTGCCATTGGTGATCGTACTGCTGGTGGCCATCAACTGGCTGGCATCGGTGTACCATACACGAATGGACCTTACCAACGAAAAAAGATTCACCCTTTCCCACGCCACTAAAAAAATATTGAAACAGCTAGACGATGTAGTGCAGGTGGATGTGTTTTTAAAAGGAGAATTTCCCAGCGGGTTTAAAAAACTGGCCAACAGCGCTGAAGAAACACTCAATGAGTTTAAAGAAGTAGCGGGCAAAAAATTCCAGTATAATTTCCTGAGTCCCGACGACCTGATGGAAGGCACCAATGTAAAATGGGGCGACACATTAATGGGCGCCGGTTTTTCACCTATCAATATCAAGGCACAAATAAAATCGGGCGAGCAGCAGCAACTGATTTTTCCCGTGGCACTAGTGCATTATAAAGAAGATATTTTTCCTGTAGTGTTGTTTGAAGCAAAAGGCATCCGGTCTTCCAATGTGGATGGCAGGATATCTTATTCGGAACTGAACAGCGCCGAAGCAATGATGGAATTTAAATTCGCAGACGCTATCAGTAAGCTCACCGAAAAAGAGAAACCGATGGTGGCCTATTCTGCCGGCAATGGCGAAACGGGCAATATGAGAAGCTACGACCTTGCCAATAATGTATTGCTGAAAGATTATAACCTGCGGGTGCTCGACCTGAATGTACACCCGCTCAACCCCGATACATTCAAACTACTGGTGATGGTAAAGCCCACCCAAAAGTTTACAGAAATAGAAAAATTAAAGATCGACCAGTTTGTAATGGGTGGAGGAAAATTATTGCTGTTCATTGATAAACTGGAAGCAGAGCTGGACAGTTTAAAGACCACGAACAACGAAGTAGTGGCTTACGACCGCAACCTTGGTTTAGATGACCTGCTGTTCAAATACGGTGTAAGGATCAACAGCGATCTTGTAATGGACCTGCAATGCGATTACCTGCCCTTTGTAACCAATGGCAGCGGGCAAATGGAATACCTGCACTGGAATTATTTTCCCTTGTTCGAATCGCAATCCAACCACGTGATCAATAAAAATCTTGGATTGGTATCGGGCCAGTTTGTCAATTCTATTGATACGGTGGAAGCAGACGGCATTAAAAAAACGATCCTGTTAGCAACTTCTCCCAATTCAAGAACCATTGCTACACCGGCGCTGATAAGCGGAAAAGAAAATGTAAATGCACCCGAAGGCGATAAATTTAAAAAGTCTGGCATTCCCGTTGCCGTTTTGCTCGAAGGCAAGTTCCAGTCTATGTACAGGAACCGCTTAACGCAGGCGATGAATGATTCGCTGCAACAATACGGCACACTATTCGTGCCGCAAAGTGTTGTTGATAACAAGATCATTGTGGTGGCCGATGGCGATATGGTATTGAATGCGTTGGATAAAGACGGTCCTTTACCGATGGGCATTAACCGCTATACCGCAGGCACACAATACGAGTACCAGTTTGCCAACAAAGAATTTTTGCAGAACTGCCTCGATTACCTGGTGAACCCATCAGGCCTGGCCGAAGCAAAAGCAAAGGACTATACATTGCGTTTGCTGGACAGTAAAAAAGTAACAGCCGAAAAAACCACCTGGCAATTAATTAATATCGCGTTGCCGGTATTATTGGTATTTTTATTTGCCATTATTTACCAATGGCTGCGCAAAAGAAAATACACTAAATAAGTACAATGGACAAAACACAGGTGATATATCTCGTATTCAGTGCAGTGATCATAGTGGCGCTGGTACTGGATCTTGGCCTGCTCAGTAAAAAGAACAAGACCATCAGTTTAAGAACGGCGTTGCTGCAAACCGTTTTCTGGGTATTGCTGTCGCTGGCCTTTTGCGGTTTTATCTGGATAGAAAATGAAGGAGGTAACGGTAAGGCAGACGCGATATCTTATATATCCGCTTATTTACTGGAGTGGTCGCTCTCCATCGATAATATTTTTGTGTTCATCATCATCTTCTCCTTTTTTAAAGTAAAAGAAAATAATTACTCCAGGGTATTGCTGCTGGGTATACTGATGGCCATTGTATTCCGCATCATCTTTATCGCCGTGGGCAGCAAGCTGGTGGCGGAGTTCAACTGGATCATGTATATATTCGGCGTATTCCTGGTGTATACAGGTTTTAAAATGTTTGCCAGCAGCGAAGAAGCAGAGTTTGATCCCGAAACCAACTGGGCATTTAAATTCATGCGTAAATTTTTACGTACAACTGATGAAGAGCCCGAAGGCCGCTTTATCATTAAAAAAGATAACAAGACCTTCTTTACAAAATTATCCATGGTGGTGATCATGCTGGGGCTGATAGATATTGTGTTTGCCGTAGATTCCATACCTGCAGTATTTTCCATTATACCCGACCCAAGCAAAAAACTGTTGATCTATTCCTCCAATATTTTTGCGGTGCTGGGCCTGCGGAGTTTATTCTTTTTGCTGCGGGGCGCTGCCAGCAGGTTCGATTATTTACAACAGGGTATTGCTATTGTATTATTATTCATCGGTGCCAAAATGCTGGTACCGTTGCTGAAATATGTTGGTGTGGATGATAATTACCTGCACATGCCGGTATGGGTATCACTGCTGGTGATAGTGGTATGTATCACAGGGTCGATATTATACTCCATTTATCATAAAAGAAAGGGTTGCCCCGAGGATATGAGCGGGCAATAAGCCGCCGGTAAAAACGTTTTTATTTACTACCCGGTCCGTAACACTAAACTGCAATGTGTCATGTACACGATCAACGAAATAGAGCAAATAATCGCCGGCAGGTTTTTAGTCAATAAAAATCCCGAAGCCGTTATTGAACACTTGCTGATCGACAGCAGGAAAATATTATTCCCCGCTTCTACTTTATTTTTTACCATCGCCGGACCACGCCGGCAGGGCAATGCTTTTGTAAAAGACCTGTACCAGAAAGGCGTACGGAATTTTATTGTAGACAGTTCTTTTGTATTTAAGGCTTCAGATTATCCCGATGCCAATATCATACTTTCTGAAAATGTGCTGGGTGCTTTACAGCAATTAACGGCACAGCATCGTTCCCGTTTTTATATACCGGTAATTGGTATCACCGGCAGTAATGGCAAGACCATTGTAAAAGAATGGCTGTACCAGTTGCTGCAGGCCGATTATAATATTGTACGCAGTCCTAAAAGTTATAACTCACAGATCGGTGTACCGCTCAGTGTTTGGCAGATAGACAGTTCGCACACACTCGGCATTTTTGAAGCCGGTATCTCTATGGTGGGAGAAATGGAGCGGCTGCAGAAAGTGATACAGCCCACCATTGGCATCTTTACCAATATCGGCGAAGCGCACAGCGAAGGATTTGAGAGCATTGCTGCCAAGATCAGTGAGAAGATAAATTTATTTATCGATGCACAATCCATTGTGTATTGTAAAGACGAACAACTGGTAGATGAAGCTATGCTGCAACTGCAGCAAAAAAATAACAGCACTTTATTCAGCTGGGGGCAGCAGGAAGATGCCACGCTCTGCATCAACACCATACAGGTACAGCCATTCAACACCGTCATCAAAGCGGTATTCAACGAAAGAAAGATCAGCATCTCCATACCATTCACCAACGATGCGGCGGTAAAGAACGCCATCACCTGCTGGTGTATATTATTACACCTACGCATACCCGATGAACTGATACAGGAACGTATGCTGCAACTGAAGCCGGTGGAAATGCGGCTGGAATTAAAACAGGGTATCAATAATTGCTCTGTTATCAATGATAGTTACAGCGCCGATATCACATCGCTTTCCATAGCGCTGGATTTTTTACAGCAACAACAGCAGCACCCCAAGCGCACGGTGATATTGAGCGATATATTGCAAAGTGGCAAGAACAATGCGGCGCTTTACGAAGAAGTGGCAGATATACTGCAGCAAAAAAATATCAGCCGGCTGATCGGTATCGGTACAGAAATTTCCAAATACAGCGAAAGCTTTAATGCAATAAAGGAAACCAGTTTCTTCAGTTCCACCAGCGAATTCAAACAACAGTTTGCAGCGCTGCATTTTTATAACGAAACCATCTTACTAAAAGGCGCCCGGATATTTGAATTTGAGCAGATCAGTCATTTGCTGGAGCAGAAGACGCACCAGACCCTGCTGGAAATAAACCTGAGCGCCGTGATACATAACCTGAAGGCCTACCAGCAGTTTTTAAAACCGGGTGTGAAAATGATGGCCATGGTAAAAGCTTTCAGCTATGGCAGCGGAAGTTTTGAGATCGCCAATTTATTGCAATTCCATAAAGTGGATTACCTGGCCGTGGCTTATGCCGATGAAGGAGTGGAGCTGCGCCGCGCCGGTATCAGCCTGCCCATTATGGTAATGAATGCCGAAGAATCCACTTTTGATATGCTGGTGCAGCACAACCTGGAACCGGAGCTGTATTCTTTTGGCATATTGACCGCATTTGAAAATTATTTACTGCAGTCGGGCATCAGCAATTATCCTGTGCATATTAAATTGGATACGGGCATGCACCGCCTCGGTTTTGAACCAAAAGATATTGAAGCGCTCAGCGAAAACCTGCGTACATCATCGCGGTTCAAGATACAATCTGTTTTTTCGCACCTGGCCTCCAGCGATAATGAAGCGCATGATGATTTTACGCATTACCAGGCAGAACAGTTTGCAAAAGGCTGTGCGGTAATTCAGCAAAACATCAACTATCCCTTCATAAAACATATTGCCAATACTTCTGCCATTCACCGCCATAAAGAACTGCAGCTGGATATGGTAAGGCTGGGCATTGGATTGTATGGTGTGGATGGCAATAAAAAAATGCAGCAGCGCCTTAAAAATGTAAGCACCTTAAAGACCACCATCTCGCAGGTAAAAAATGTAAAGGCAGGGGAGAGCGTTGGCTATAGCCGCAAAGGCATTGCAGAAAAAGATTCCGTGATCGCTACAGTAAGGATCGGCTATGCGGACGGCTACCCGAGAAACCTGAGCAATGGCGTAGGTAAAATGTGGGTGGAGGGTAAACTGGCTCCTGTCATTGGTAATGTGTGTATGGATATGACGATGCTGGACATTACCGGTATTGATGCAAAAGAGGGAGATGATGTAATTGTTTTTGGCGAACAACTGGCGGTCGCTCAACTGGCACAATGGTCGGGCACTATCGCTTACGAAATACTCACCGGCATATCGCAAAGGGTGAAGCGGGTGTACTATGAGGAATAAAATACAAGTTGCGGGTTGCGGGTTATTGGATCGTTAGCGAAGGCAAATGGATCAAATAACCTGCATAAATACCAAACATCCCTAACCCGCAACCCGTAACCTGTAACTCATAACCCGTAACCCGTAACTCCCAACTTATAACTCATAACTCATACCTCTTAACTCCCAACGTCTTATCTTTACGCCCTATTATGAAAGCAAAACACGTTGCATTTATTATTGCGCTGGTGGTAATAGCCGACCAGGCCCTTAAACTCTACATCAAAACAAATTACGCTTTAAACGAGTCTCACAATGTGGCGGGCAACTGGTTCCAGCTGTATTTTGTAGAAAACCCCGGCATGGCCTATGGCTGGAAGTTTGGCGGCAACTGGGGCAAGCTGGCGTTAACGGTATTCCGGCTGGTGGCCGTGGTGTTTGGAACCTGGTACCTGGGCAATATCATCAAACAGCGATACCACAAAGGTTTTATCATCTGCGCCGCCCTGATCTATGCCGGTGCGCTGGGCAATTTGATCGATTCCGCATTTTATGGATTAATTTTTGATAAGGGAATGGTGGCAGATCCTGTTACCAGGGATTATGCCGGGTATGCAGGACTGGCTGTATTTTCAAAACATGGTTATGCCTCTTTTTTACACGGCAACGTGGTGGATATGCTGTATTTCCCGGTGATAAGGGGACATTTCCCTTCCTGGGTGCCATTTTGGGGCGGTGATGACTTTGAATTCTTCCGGCCGATCTTCAATTTGGCCGATGCGGCCATTTCTACGGGTGTAATTGCCATTTTAGTTTTCCAAAAACGTTTTTTCAGGCAGCGGAAAAGCCATGAAAATAATCATACAGTAGAAACCAGGGCGTTGGTAAATGACGAGTCGCAGGTGTCGTAAAAGACTTATCTTTATAAAAAAACAAATAATAATAACCGGGTTATGAGAATTTTGAAATCTACTCTCTTCATTTTTGCAGCAATTGCGGTGTTTATATCATGTCAAAAAGAATTAAAATATGACAATGATGGTGTTTCGACCGGCACTTTTAAGAAAGATGCGGCCGGCGATTGCGCACCTGTAACGGTGAACGGCGTTTTTAAAGTGGATTCCACGCTCAACAGTAATTATTATGTGGACGTACAGGTAAATGTTTCTTACCCGGGTACATTCGATATCAGGACAGATACCGTGAATGGTTTCTGGTTCAATAAAGCAGGCAGTGTAGTGCTGGGCACCAATACCATCCGCCTGTATGCCAGCGGTAAACCCGTACTGTCCGGCACTAATACCTTTACAGTAAAATACGGAACAGGAGCAGGTGGCAGCACCTGTACTTTTGATATTACCGTGGTAGGGCCTGCAGCGGGCCCAGCCATCTTTACATTAAGCGGTGCGCCCGGAGGCTGTACGCTTGCCACACCCGGTGGTACGTATACAGTGAACACTCCATTAACGCCTGCCAATACATTAACCGTACAAGTAAATGTTACAGCCTTAGGTACGTATAATATTGTGGCTACCAACAGCACACTCACCGCTGGTTTCTCTTTTTCAGGCACGGGCCTTTTCACCAGCCTTGGTGTACAGAATGTAACCTTAACGGGTACCGGTACACCAACCACTGCAGGTAACATACCATTTTCTGTAACGCCCGACCTGGTTAATTTCTGCAATGTGGATATACCCGTGCAGGCAGCAGGCGGCGGTGCAGCAGTATTTACTTTCCAGGGCAACCCGGGCAACTGTACCACACCTACTATTAACGGAACCTACACCATCGGTACAGCAGTAAGTAGCGCTACCAATACCGTGATTTTAAAAGTAGATGTAACAACTGCGGGTACTTATACCATCAGCACCAACACGCTGGATGGTATTACTTTTTCTGCAACAGGAACGCTTGCGGTAGGTACCGGGCAAACCATAACATTAGCGGCCACCGGTACACCAACGGGCGCAGCAGGTACACGTACCTTTAAACCCAATGTTGCCAACAGTTGCGATTTTGTAGTAACTTATGTGGCAGCGCCACCTGTACCGAATAACGATTATTTCCCTTTGACCAATAACAGCTGGTGGAGTTATTTTGATTCAGAATCATCAGCACCTAGCGATACATTGTATAATGTAATATATGGCACTAAGGCATATAACAGTAACACCTACACGGAGATGCAGGATAATTATGCTAATGTACCCGGCGATACGGCACATTACAGGAAATCGGGTAACGACTACTGGGAATGGATGCCTACTGACTATTATTCATACGGCATATATTTTGAAGCACCCGCAGTTTATACCGACTTTAATTTCTTAAAAGAAAATGCAACAGCGGGTACTACCTGGAGAATGCCTGCAACCGGAAGTTATAGTGGTAATGTCGATGATGGAAGCGGAACATTGTATGCGGCAACAATGTATTATAATCTTAAAATAATTGATCCTAATACGACTCTTACCGTTAACTCAGTTACTTTCAGCAATGTGATCCATATGACAGTAACCCCTATGTTTACTATACCTGGCCTTGGTATTTCTAATCTTGATACAGAGACAGATGATTATTATTATGCAAAAGGTATAGGGCTTATTAAAATTGTTGTCAATTTTAATCCTTTATTCGGAATTACCGGACCAAATTATCCTATCAAAAACTATAAAGTATTTTAAAGATAATTGTAAGAGCAATTGATATGGCTTCATTTTTGTTTTAGAAAAGGAACTATCAAATAAATAATTGAGCATGAAAAAAGGGTTGTTGTATTCCATTATAATTATTGCAGCATTTGCCTCCTGCCAGAAAGAATACAGTACAGAGAACGGTGGCGAAGGCGGTGCAGGTGTTATTATCGGTGCCGATTGCCGCATCAGCAAGATCGCTTATGCAGACAGTGCATCGGGCGTGGGCATCGGTTCTATCAGCGCCACCATTGATGCAACAGATGTGGTAACCGATATCACCAAATTCGACAGCCTTACTTTGACCATCGATTTTAATTCTCAGCCACAGTATTTTAATGATACCGTGTATATCGACCCCGACCAGTATTTTATTATGGAAACAGCCAATAAGCGTATCAAATCGCTGCACGGGCTGGTAGACCCTACTGTTCCCGGCTCTGCTGAATTTGATATTACTTATACTTACGACGCGGCTGGTTTACTGATCAATAAATCGTATGCTAATTCAGCTTTACCAACGGTTCCTTACCAGCTGGTGAATTATACTTATACCGGCAGCAACCTAACGCACATGGAAGTGATCGACGCTTTTACAACCGATAAGATAAAAGACGCGGACCTGACCTATTACAGTAACATCTCACCAAAAAATTACCTGTATCTTTTTCCTGATGAAGATACTTATGCAGAATACAACCAGTTCTTCAATTTTGGCAATAAACCATCCAATGCAGTAAAGAGTTTAAAACTGCGTTACTATGATCCGGGCAACGTGGTTGTGGATTCAGCAGTATCTACCTTTAATTCGTATATTCTTAGCCGTGATAATTATGTTGTTAGTGCGTATATGCTGGGCGATGACCAGTCGAGCATACCGGCGGCAGAAGGGAAACTGACGTTTAGTTATAAGTGTAAATAAGATTAAATAAATATTATTTAAAAGGTTGTCTTTAGAAAGACAACCTTTTTGTTTTATATTAACTATATTTAATATGAAAAATGCTTTTTAACCCTAAAACTAATTTTATGAAATCAATTTTAAGTTTAACCCTATTTTCTTTAGTTTTTTTTAGTTTAAACGCACAAAACGTTTCTTATAATGGTGATGCCATTCCTGTAAATGGAATTGACAATACAGCTTTAGGAGTAAATGTATTGGCTAATGTCCCATTTTCGCCTCCTCCTGTATCTTCCTATAATGTTGGAATTGGGAAAAATATACTTACAAGTAGCAATCTTATTTATTACAATACTGCAATAGGCCATTCAGCACTTCAAAATAATGGTATTTATTGTACTGCCACAGGATATGGAGCTTTGAATAGCAATGATTATTTAGTTTTTACTGGTGGAGGAGGCTACAATACTGGTACGGGTGCAAAATCTCTTTACAATAATGTTTTTGGTACAAACAATTCAGCATTTGGTTATAATAGTCTTTATAATCTTACAAATGGAAGTTATAATACGGCTCTAGGCAGTGGAGCCGATGTTGCCAGCGGAACTTTGACAAATTCAACAGCCATTGGATATGGTGCAATAGTGAATGCCAGCAACACAATGCAATTAGGCAATAGTTTTGTAACACAAGTTTATGCCGGAACTGGAACAAACGCAACGTTAGTAGCAGGCGGTTTACAAATTACCGGCGGTTCTTTAGCAGCCGGTAAAGTACTTACATCAGATGCATTCGGTGTAGCCACCTGGCAAACACCTTCCGGTGGAGGTGGGGGCTGGAGTTTATTAGGCAATGGAGGTACAGTTGACGGCACCAATTTTATAGGTACAACAGATAAGCAGCCATTTAATATCAGGGTAAATAACCGGCCTTCGGGAAGGATAGATGCAGCTTTATACAATACATTTTTTGGGGCTTTGTCTGGTAGTACTATCACATCAGGATTGGGTAATACAGGTGTTGGTGCCAATAGCCTTGGAAATATTACAACCGGGGTTTATAATACTTCACTTGGGTATTACAGTCTTGCAAATAATGCAAGCGGAAGTCAAAATATAGCAATAGGTCCAGCATCGCTGTTTAGTAATACTTCAGGAGGCTTTAATACTTCTGTAGGAATTAATTCACTGTATTATAATACTTCAGGAGGTTTTAATACTGCATCTGGTGTCGAATCCCTGCGGGATAATACTTCCGGGGATAAGAATACTGCAATGGGTGGTGGCGCACTTGCATTTAACACCACAGGTTTTGAAAATACTGCAGTTGGATATCAGTCTCTGCAGTCAAATACTACGGGAGATAATGTTACAGGGTTAGGAAATTTAGCAGATGTTGCAGCAGCAAACCTAAAAAATGCGACAGTAATCGGGGCAAAAGCAATAGTAAATGCAAGTGATGAAGTTAGAGTTGGAAACGCGTCAGTTCTTAGAATAGAAGGCGCTGTCGTTTTTTCAACTTCGGATTTAAGATTTAAAAAGAATATCACGGATAATGAAGTTAAAGGGTTGGAATTCATAAATCGCTTGCATCCGGTTGTTTATAATTTTGATACAAGAAAATTTCAAGAATTTTTAACTCATAATATGCCTGATAGTATTAAACATCAGTATTTTGATAATGTAGATTTTACGAGGTCAACATCTATCAGGCAGAGCGGATTTATTGCCCAGGAAGTAGAAAAAGTAGCGCAGGAAACAGGTTATAATTTTAGTGGACTTCATACCCCCGATAATGAAAATGATAATTATAGTCTTGCATATGGCCAATTTGTAGTACCACTTGTAAAAGCTGTACAGGAATTAAGTGATCAAAACGAATTACTTAGAAAAGAAATGGATGAATTAAAACAACTGATTAAAACTAATGCAGGTGGAAATATTGAAGGTTCTATAAAAATCAATGAGTCTAATGACGCAGCAAAGTTATTTCAAAATGTACCCAACCCTTTTAATCAATCAACGATAATCAGGTATTCTATTCCTTCCACTTCCCAAAAAGCTTTCATCACTATTACTTCAATAAGCGGCACTAAGATCAGGGAGTTTAATTTAAAAAATAACGAGAATCAAAATATCGAAATTAAAGGTGGCCAACTATCTGCCGGTTCTTACATTTATACATTAATAGTGGATGGTAAATTAATTGATTCAAAACAAATGATACTGACACCTTAATAAAAAAGATAAAATAGCGAAGCCCCCTGTGGAAACAGGGGGCTTTCTTTTGTAAATCAAACTTCACGGCTGAAGTATCTTTATTTTATTTTAATGATCCGTTTATTCACGGACTGGTTATCGATCGTCATAGTAAGGATATACATGCCCTGTTGCAGGTTGCCCAGGTTCAGTTGTTGCCTGTTGGGGCCTTTTTTGGCATCTGCATATTGCTGCAGCGCCGGGTGGCCAAAAACATCCAGCAGGGTGATGGTGACCTTTCCCTGCTTGGGTGCGATATAATCCACCATGGTATGATCACTTACCGGGTTGGTAACAGATCTTATCACCAACTCCATTTCTTTATTGCTCAATGCCACAATATTGCTGTAAGCATACAGGCCATTCTGTTCTACCAGTTTTAACCGGTAATAAGTAATACCCGCCAACGGTTCCGGGTCATCAAACTGGTAATTGGCATTACCCCCCGGTGCATTGGCTTTTATGCTGCCTACTTTATTAAAACTGCTGCCATCGGCGCTTTTTTCTATTTCAAAACCGGTGATATTATCCGATGGAGTGATATCCCAGTTTAATGATGCAGTAGATTGTTGTGCATCCCCGCCAAAAGTTTTTAAGCTTACGTTCAGTATCGGCCCGCATTTGATCACGTTTAAAAAAGTGCTGGCATTATTACTGTAAGAACAATTGGTGTTCAGCAGGTTGTTGGATGTGGTGGCCACCACGATACGGTAACGGTGACCACTATCCGCAGCAGTGGCAATAAATAAAGGGTAGGTGGCGGAATATTCCCACTGGCCGCTTACCATGGCAGGTGCGCCTGTACCACTGATACCGGTATCGAACCAGCTGGCGCCGCCATTGGTGCTCTTCTGCCATTTATAAAAAGTATAGTTGGGGAAATAGCACCTTACTTTGGCAGAAAGATCGATCAGGCCACCTACACAAACTTTAATTTCAGGATTGTATTTTAAAAACAGGTCGGGCACACAGGTGGAAAGGTTCACATCATCTATCGCCCAGTCGTTACCGCCGCCGCCCGGTGAATTATTCCTGATGGATAGTGTAAACGAAGTTTGATTGGTATCCGTTAAATAAGTAAAGCCTTTTTTTACCCAGTTGCCATCATACGGAATATCGCCGGTGGTATAATAATCGATACCATTCAGCTGGAAAGTAAGATTGGGTTTTACGCCCGGCGGGTACGGCCCGTTGAACAGTGCATCCAGCGCACCATGCCCGTTACTGTCGCAGGAGCATTTAGGACAGATATTCCTGAACCAGGCGCTGAAATCGTAATAGGTGGAACGGCAGAGGTTGGTGATATCCTGCTGTATGGCCCTGCTGGTGGCATAGCTGGCATTGATCACGGCCATGTAACCGCCATTGGTACCTACCGCTGTTGCGGGGTTACCCGCAGTGGGGCTTACGGCACCGGTATGATCGCCGATGATATCCCATACTGTAAACACTCTTGTACTGTTAGGGTATGCCACACCGTTATTAGTGGCCCCGGTGGCGCTGCTGTTGTTGCTGATGCCATAACTACCATCGTTGGGCTGGTTGGAGGCAAAAGTTACAAAAGAGTAACCCGGCACAATAGCGGAAGCGCTCCGGTTCTGCGTGGTGCCACTGCCGAAAGTACCGTTGTTCTCGATCACCGCATTACCACCTACATAGTTGGGACAAACACCCAGGTTCTGGAATAACTTTATATTATTACCTGCAAAACCGGCCACTATATTGGATGCCCCCTGTGTATAACGGAAAGCACCACCCGGCAAACTCACCAGTGTATTATATGGCAGGCTGTTGATCCTTACACGGAAGGCAGCCACCATAATGCAAACGCCGCCGTAAAACGAAGGCTTATCATTATAAGCAATGGTGCCACCGCCGGTTGCCAGGTTGCCTGTGTTGGCAGCTTTACCAGCGGTTTTGCCCAGGTTAAAACGCAGCGTATTGTTCGTTGTGTTGAACATGGCCGGATCATCGTTGGTGGAATCGGTATAGGAACGGAATACCAATCCTTCATTCGTAATGATCTTGAGCGTTTTTGGAATGTAGGTAAAATTGGAATTGATGGTGTCGTTATACCTTACCTGTGTAATGGAAAAAGAAGAGAAGCTGCCCACGGCAATGGCTGCCCTTATTTCAAGTGTATCGCCGGGTTCAAAAGTACCACCGGTGGTATTTTTAGAAACGTTGATATAACTTTTTCCTGTTTGAACCTGTGCAAATAATTGCGGATCATAGAGCAGGTTGTGTATCGAAAAAAAACAGGTAAGAAAAATGCATAGTAGATTTTTTTTCATGGGATCTCAGTTTTGGTTCTGAAATGATCATTGGATTAATAGTTAGTTTCATCAAATAGCAGTGGCCTTACCACTGTTTGCTATGCATAAGGGAAAATACGAGGGCGGATCTTTCCTTAGTTTTTTTTATATAAAAATTAATTACACTAAGGCATATTCAGGTGTACACATCTATTTTGACAACGGCAGTACAGTGTATTTATTTTGCAAAAAAAGGAATTAATACAAAATTGTTTATAAATAGCTATTATTCAGGTATTTTACCTTAAAAATAAACGATTACTACTCTCTTTTTTACAACACTTGATAGTAAAATGTGAAGCCCGTTATAGTGTTTTTACAGGTAGAAGATGCAGGGTTATTTCATGCAAAAATATTTTTTTACGGCCAGTAGGTTCATTTAATATTTTTCTTAAAAATGGGTTCGGTTTTTGCACCTGTAGCGTGTATCCGTATCACTAAACCGTATCCAACTATGAAAACAACGCTTACCCGTGTACGAAAAATAAACTGCACGTTTTTCCTTATTTTAATGATACAGCAATTACAGGCGCAAACCAATTTTACCAAACGTGTAGTGGCTTCCGGTTTTAATTCTGCCTGGGAAGTGGTATGCGGTCCCAATGATTCATTATGGGTTACTGAAAACAAGAGCTATACCATCAGCAGGGTGAATATTGCTAACGGAAATAAAACGGTATTGGTAGACCTGAGAGCTACCGACCCATCCATCAATTTTACTTCCGGTAGTGGCACACAGCCGCAGGGTGGTTTAATGGGCCTCGCCCTGCATCCCAATCTCTATTCATCCGATCCCGAAGTAAGAGCTGCGAAACCCTGGGTTTACGCTGCGTATGTGTACAACAGGGGCAGCTGCCCGGGCACCAATACCAGTTGCGTTTTCACCACCAAGATCGTGCGTTTTGAATATGATGGCAATGCGCTGGTGAATCCTGTTACCATCATCAGCAGCATACCCGGCAGCAGCGATCATAATTCCGGCAGGCTCGTGATCGGTCCAACCATTGAGCCGGGGGCAGACAGTGCCCACACACAATATCGTCTATACTATACCGTGGGTGACATGGGTGCCGGCCAGTTCTTAAATACCACCCGTACCGAAAATGCACAGAATGTAAATGTGATGGAAGGTAAAGTGCTGCGCATGAATACGGAGCAGGACGGTGATGGGGGAGCTGATGACTGGGTACCGGATGATAATCCTTTTTTTACCACGGGATCGATTACGCCCAGGGATTATGTATATACACTGGGCCACCGCAATGCACAGGGGCTGGCCTGGGGTAATGTGAATGGCAATTATTATTTATACAGTACCGAGCAAATGGACCGGACTGATGATGAGATCAACATCATTGAAGCGGGAAAGAATTATGGTTGGGATAAAGTATCCGGCTATTGCGATGGTAATGTGGATGGCTATAAGATAGGACAGAACACGAGTGCGGATGAAACAACTTTCTGCAATGCAACGGCTACGCATAAGGAGCCGATCTTTACTTTATTTACCGCCAGTGCTGCCGATATGCCCGCACTGATGGCGGAGACCAATAACAGCCTTTGGCCAACGGTGGCCTGCTCCAGTCTTGATTTTTACGGACAGAATGTGATACCCGGCTGGCCGGCATCCTTACTGGTGACCCCTTTAAAACGCAATATGATATTAAGGGTAAAACTGAATGCGAATGGCGATGCTGTTACCGGTGATACCACTACATACTTCAAAGGTGACGGAGACAGGATAAGAAGGATACGGGTAAGTGAGAACGGCCTTAAATTTTATGTGGCCCGTGATGTGGGCGCTACTTCCAATGGCGGTACTATTATGGAATATACGTATACCGGCCCGCTGCTGGCTTTGCCGGAAGAGCATAATGATAATCCTGCGGTAGTGAATGACCTGGTGAAGATCTATCCCAATCCTGTATACAACATCCTGAATGTACAAGGTAAAAAAGACATGCACAAACCATTGCTGGCCCAATTGTACGATATCAACGGCAGGCTGATGCTATCGCAGAATTCTTACAAGAACAATTTTACAGTTGATATGAGTACGCTGCCTGCAGGGATGTATATTTTTAAACTGTACAATGCCTACGATGTGGAAATGCAGGTAGAAAAGATCATAAAATATTAAGCGTATAGCGCTGTTTAAAGGATAGTATTGTAACATATAAAGGCGTGCAATAAAAACAGTATCTTTAGTAAGGGAATTACAAAAGATATGAAGGTCTTTATAACTATCCTGACGATCGCTTTTTTCTTTTCATCCTGCCAGAGAGAATTGTTCTTTGACGGGAGCTCCGAAGGTGTATTCCGGAAAGACCTGTCCGGCAACTGCCTACCTTTTAAAGTAAATGGCAATTTTGAAACGGACTCCACTTTAAACAACCAGGATTTTATTGAAGTGCCCCTGCATATCACTTCAGCAGGCAATTATACCATCAGTTCTGATACAGTGAACGGTTATTATTTTCACCAGTCCGGGAATATTGATGCCGGCGATCATGTATTGCGTGTATACGCTACCGGTATGCCTAAAAAAGAAGGCAGCAATTGCTTTACCCTTACTTATGGCGCCAATGTTTGCACCGCCTGTATAAAAGTTCACGGGCCGCGGCCTGCGGTGTTTACGCTGGCAGGTGCTCCCAACCTGTGTACCGGTATCTATGCTGATGGATCTTATATCACCAATAAAGCACTAACGGCTTCTAATATTTTAACGGTGCAGGCCATTGTGGATACGCCGGGCACTTATACAATCAAAGCATCCACCACCAATGGTTTTTCATTTGCTGATACCGGTGTATTTACCAACCGGGGTTTGCAGACGGTGGTCTTAAAAGGGAAGGGTACACCTGTTAAAGCAGAAGTATCCGAAGTAACCGTGAGCAATGTGGTAAGTAATTGTAAGCTGGGCATCACGGTGCTTTCTGATACAGCAGGTAAAGCGATGTTCACTTTTAGTGGTTCGCCTACGGAATGCATCAATTTTAAAGTGAATGGAACGTATTATGCAGGTATTGCAACGGATATCAGCAATACGATCACAATGGATGTGAACGTGATCAAGATCGGCACTTATGATATCATCACCAATACAGAAAATGGTTTGACCTTCAGCTGTTCCGGTTCCTTTACCAGTACTGGACCGCAAACCGTTATACTGGCAGCAAAGGGTACACCTGCCCGTGTGGAATTAACAGCATTTATTCCTAACACCGGTACTGTGAGTTGCTATTTTCATGTGAATGTAAAACAGGTACCACCACCGGCAGTATTTACTTTAAGCGGCGCACCGGGCGCCTGCACACCTGCAACGGTAAATGGTTTTTATATTGTATCAAAGCCGCTGGATGCGGCCAATACAGTAATGATACAGGTAGATGTTGCCACGCCTGGCTCTTATGCTATTTCAAGCAATACAATAGATGGTATCACATTCAATGCAAGTGGTGTATTTTCATCAACAGGTTTGCAGCAGGTATTGCTGAGGGGGAGTGGTGTACCATTGGCAACGGGTATGTATAGTTTAACGCCAAGGTATATCAGCTCTGCCTGCAGCTTTACCATAATGGTGCAGTAGGCAGAGCTGAATAAGGATTATATTTTTCCTACCATGTTTTCCGGTATCACCCATTCATCAAATTCTTTGGGTGTTACATAACCTAACTTAACAGCCATATCTTTTAAAGTGGTGCCTTCCTTGTGCGCTTTCTGTGCTATTTCTGCGGCTTTGTAATAACCAATTTTTGTATTGAGTGCAGTTACCAGCATCAAACTGTTGTCCACATGTTTTTTGATATTGGCTTTAAGTGGTTCAATACCCACCGCACATTTATCATTAAAGCTTACACAACCATCACCGATGAGGCGTGCGCTGTGTAAAAAGTTATAGATCATTACAGGTTTGAACACATTCAATTCAAAATGCCCCATGCTGCCACCCACGCTGATGGCCACATCGTTGCCCATTACCTGTGCAGCGATCATGGTCAATGCCTCACACTGTGTAGGATTTACTTTACCGGGCATGATAGAAGAACCCGGCTCATTATCAGGGATGAATATTTCGCCGATGCCGCTTCTTGGTCCGCTGGATAACATACGGATATCATTGGCGATCTTCATTAAACTTACGGCTACTGTTTTTAAGGCGCCATGCGCTTCCACGATGGCGTCGTGTGCAGCCAGCGCTTCAAATTTATTATCAGCCGTTTTAAAAGGCAGTTTGGTCAATTTGGCAATATGCTTTGCTACATTTTCCGAATAACCTGCAGGGGTGTTGATACCGGTACCCACCGCAGTGCCACCCAACGCCAGTTCGCTTAAATGCGCCAGCGTGTTCTTAATGGCTTTCAGACCGTGATCTAACTGTGACACGTACCCGCTGAATTCCTGGCCCAGTGTTAAAGGTGTTGCATCCATAAAATGCGTACGGCCGATCTTTACTACCTTTTTAAAAGCCTTAGCTTTTTTATCGAGTGTGTTGCGTAACAAAGTGATACCTGGTATCGTGGTTTCGATCAAAATTTTATACGCTGCAATATGCATTGCTGTTGGAAAAGTATCGTTACTGCTCTGGCTTTTGTTTACATCATCGTTAGGGTGCAGGTATTTTTCTTTGTCGGCTAATTTACCACCATTGATCACATGACCACGGTATGCCACCACTTCATTCACATTCATATTGCTTTGTGTGCCGCTGCCCGTTTGCCAAACCACCAGGGGAAAATAAGCATCCAGTTTTCCGTCCAGTATTTCCTTACAAACCTTACCGATCAGGTCGGCTTTCTTTTTGGGTAACACTTTAGCATCGTAGTTGGTCAATGCGGCGGCGTGCTTTAAGTAAGCAAAGGCGCGGATGATCTCGCGGGGCATTTTATTGATGTCCTGCGCAATTTTAAAATTGTCGATACTGCGTTGCGTTTGTGCGCCGTAATAGGCATCCACAGGCACTTTTACTTCGCCCATGGTGTCCTTTTCTATCCGGTATTCCATATATAAATTGATTAGGTAAAAAATGTGCCGCAAAGATAATGATATAGCACAGTGCGTAAAAATACTAAGTAAACTGTGCAAAAAAAAGATATTAACATGTGAACATTCACTCTTTTTTTCCTGTGAGATATAGTTTAGATTTATTGCCTGCTTTATTTTTCACACAATCAAACTAAACTATTATGAAACTAAAAGTATCCCTCACCCTGGTGCTGGTAACGATAACGGCATGGGGGTTCTCTCAAACAGACAGGTTTTGGTCTCCCAGCAGCGAAAGTCGAACCAACATTGTAACCGACAAGGCTGTAGCGAGGTTATCTTATCCAAAGGAATTTAAATTATTTAACTTAAACACCGAACCATTAAGACAGCAACTATTTTCTATAGTTGATAAAAAAACATCGAATACTTCTACAATTATTACATTACCGAATGCAGATGGCAATCTTGAACAATACGAAGTGGTGGAAGCCTCTAACTTTGAACCCGACCTGCAAGCCAGGTTCCCGGAGATAAGGGCTTACTCCGGTAAAGGCATCACTGATAAATATGCCACTTTAAAACTGAGCATTTCGCCACAGGGCATACAAACCATGGTGTTCAGAACAGATAAGGACAACGAGTTCATCGAACCTTATTCTAAAGACCACACTGTTTATTCTGTGTTCAGGTCGCACAGGGAAATAGGCAAACTGCCCTGGACCTGTTCCACCATCGATCAGCAGGCAGATGCTTCGCTGAAGCAGGAGATACAGGTGGCAGGCGCTACCGGAAGCTCTACCGGTCAATTAAAAACCATGCGTTTGGCACAATCCTGTAATGCAGAATACGCCAATTATTTTGGTGCCACCAGCGCATCGCAGGTAAGCCTGGTAATGGCCGCATTCAATGCCACCATCACCCGTTGTAATGGTGTATACGAAAAAGATCTTGCCTTGCACCTCAACCTTATTTCAAATACCACATCGGTTATTTATTATAATACTTCCACGGATCCCTATTCAACTACATTAAGCCAATGGAACCTGCAGTTGCAGCAAACATTGACTTCTGTTATCGGCAGTGCCAATTATGATATCGGCCATATGTTCGGTGCATCCGGTGGTGGTGGTAATGCAGGTTGTATCGGTTGTGTATGCGTAAACCCGGCCAATAATAATTCACTGGCTAAAGGTTCGGGCATCACTTCTCCTGCAGACGGTATTCCTGAAGGAGATAATTTTGATATTGATTATGTAGTGCATGAAGTGGGACACCAATTGGGTGCCAATCATACCTTCTCTATGAGCAATGAAGGTACCGGTGCAAATAAAGAAGTGGGTTCCGGTATCACCATTATGGGATATGCAGGTATCACCAGCCAGGACGTGGCACCGCACTCTATTGATATTTATCATGAAGCATCCATTGCGCAGATACAGGCGAACCTTGCAACCAAGACCTGCCCGGTATCCACCAGTATTACGGCTAACAATGTAGCGCCTGTAATTGGAGCATTGAGCAATTATACCATCCCTATCAGCACACCATTTGCATTAACAGGCACTGCTACGGATGCCAACGGCGATGCACTGACCTATTGCTGGGAACAGAATGATAATGCTTCTTCTTCTCAAACCGGTGCCAGCAGCGTGGCTTCGCCTACCAAGGCAACAGGGCCCAACTGGTTATCGTTCTCACCAACGGCATCGGGTACACGATTATTCCCTAAATTATCTACCATACTTTCCGGCCTGTTGGTAACACCGGTAATAACTGGTGGTGATGCAGGTACCAATATTGAAGCATTGAGCTCTGTATCCCGTACGCTCAACTTCAGGTTAACTGTAAGGGATAATCATGTGTACAGTTCTACTGCACCTGTTTCAGTTGGACAAACTGCTTTCAGCGATGTAGTGGTAACCGTAAGCAATACTTCAGGACCATTTAATGTAACGGCGCCTAATACGGCTGTAACATGGGCTGGCGGCTCCACACAAACCATTACCTGGAACGTGGCCAACACTACCGCTTCCCCTGTTAGCTGCGCCAATGTAAAAATTTCATTGAGCACTGATGGCGGTAATACATTCCCAACAGTATTAACAGCCAGCACACCGAATGATGGTTCCGAAGCATTGGTGATACCATCTACTCCCAGCACTACTGCAAGGATAAAAATTGAAGCGGTGGGCAATATCTTCTTTGATATCAGCAATACCAACTTTACCATCGGCGCTGCTATTGCCTGCGGCGATGCAAGTGGTTTAACAGCTTCTGCAATTGGTAATAACAGTGCCACTGTAAGCTGGACCGCTGTGACCAACGCAGTAAGTTATGCAGTAGATTATAAACTGAATACTTCTTCTACCTGGACAAGCTTCTCTACTGCTCAAACCGGAACTTCGGCTAATCTTACCGGTTTAACACAGGGATCTTTATACGACTGGAGAGTGAAAGCAACCTGCAGTGCAGGCAGCGGCAATTTTGTGAGCGCACAATTCACCACCACTTCACCTTGTACTGCACCATCAGGCCTTGCTTCTTCTGTTACAAGTACCAGTGCAACCGTAAGCTGGTCGGCAGTTAGCGGTGCAGCCAGCTACGATGTGGATTATAAACTCAATTCATCTTCTACCTGGACCAACGCTGTTACAGCTACCACTTCTACATCAGCCAGCATCAGCGGTTTAACTGCTGCATCTTTATACGACTGGAGAGTGCGTACCAACTGCACCAGCGGCAGCAGCGGTTATACACAGGCTCAATTCACCACTGCGGCAGCAAGCACCTGTCCCGGTACTTATGATGTAAGCACCAATGGCAGTTCAAGCGGCGCAGCATTGATACCATTCAATACTGATATCAAAGGATTGATAGACCCAGTAGGCGATAATGATTATTATAAATTTGTTATCACCACCGGTGGTTCAGCTACCATCACACTCACCACTTTACCGGGTGACTATGATATCCGCCTGTACAGCAGCAATGGTACCACGCAGCTGGCTATTTCTCAAAATGGCGGTACTACCAGCGAAACCATTACACGTACTTATACAGCCGGTACTTATTATGTAAGAGTATATGGCTACAATAATGCTACCAGTGCCACTTCTTGCTACACTTTAAAAGTACAGTTGGGTACTGCGAGCAAAAATGCGGAAGCAATCGAGTTTGCATCCGATAAATTGTCGGTATTCCCCAACCCTGTTGCTGTAACTGCAAACCTGTCATTTAAAGCAGCTACTGCAGGTAAGGCAACAGTAACTGTTACCAGCGAAACCGGTGCAGCCGTGCTTTCGCAGACAATGACCGTAACAGCCGGAACCAACATCCGTCCACTGGATGTAAGCACACTGGCCAACGGCGTATATTTTGTACAGATCAAAACCAACGACAAGGTGGAAATAGCCCGTATCGTAGTGGCGAAGTAAACCTTATCCCTTTAAAGAAAAAGAGGCTGCATTTATTGCAGCCTTTTTTTGTTATTTTACAACATGAAAAAAATAATCTCCATTATCATCCTTTGCTTTCCCCTGGTTTTACTGGCTCAAAAACCGGTTCGTGAAAAAATATCTCTTGACAAAAACTGGAAATTTCATTTTGGTGATGCTTCGGATACCAAGAATGATTTTAACTATAATATCAATTACAATCTTTCCAAAGCCGGCGCCGGCAAGGGTTGTATCGCGGCAAACTTCAACGATTCATCCTGGCGTACACTGGATGTGCCGCACGATTGGGCCGTGGAACAGGATTTTGTGAACATGAATGATGAAGGACTGCAGGACCATGGTTTTAAAGCAGTAGGCGGGCAGTTTCCCAAATCAAGCATTGGCTGGTATCGTAAAAGTTTTAATATAGCTGCTGCAGATTCAGGTAATAAATTCAACATTACGTTTGATGGCGTATTCCGCAATTGTAAAGTGTATTTAAATGGCCATTACCTGGGCAATAATGAAAGTGGTTACAGTGGCTTTACTTTGGATATTACCGATTATATCAATTTTCATCGCAGGAATGTTTTGGTGGTAAGGGTGGATGCTTCACAATTTGAAGGATGGTTTTATGAAGGCGCCGGTATTTACCGCCACGTGTGGCTGGAAAAATTCAATCCCTTTCATATTGCCAATAACGGCACATTTGTAAGCAGCACGATTAAAGATAATGTGGCTACCGTTGCAGTGGAAACGAAGGTTACCAATAATACTTTTGCAAAAGCGGCTTCCACATTGATCTATCATATAGTGGACAAGGATAACAAACCGGTTACCGGGTCGATGGTGGAAGGTGTAAGTGTAGTGAATGGTGATACCCGCAAAGTGCAATATCAATTCAAGATAACAGATCCTGTATTGTGGGACCTGAATAATCCTTACCTGTATAAACTGATCACATTAATAAAGCAGGATGATAAAGTGATCGACAGCACCTGTACAGTATTTGGTGTAAGAACGATCGTAATAGACGCCGTAAAAGGTTTAAGCCTGAATGGAAAACCGATCAAGATATTTGGCGTATGCTGCCACCAGGATCATGCAGGTGTAGGCAGTGCTTTGCCGGATGCTTTACAGTACTACCGCATTAAATTATTAAAGGAAATGGGCGTGACCGCTTACCGCACTTCACATAATCCGCCCACACCCGAACTGCTGCAGGCCTGCGATGAATTAGGCATGCTGGTGCTGGATGAGAACCGTTTGATCGGCACTTCCACCGAATACATGAGCCAGTTTGAACGACTGATAGAAAGGGATAAAAATCATCCCTGCGTATTTATGTGGAGCATCGGCAACGAAGAACAGGGTATACACGGAAATGATGTGGGCAAGAGATTGGCAATGACCTTAATTGAACGCCAAAAAGAACTGGACCCTACAAGGACCTGCAGCTATGCAGCAGATAACGGTACCTATCACCCGGGCATAAACGAAGTTATACCTGTACGCGGATTCAACTACCGCATCAATAAAATAGATGAATACCATGCTGCCTGGCCAACACAACCCGTATTCGGCAGCGAAACAGGCAGCACTGTTACCACCAGGGGTATTTATGTAAAAGATTCCGTAGCGGGTTATGTGCCCGATCATGATATCACTTACCCATACTGGGCCAGCACGGCAGAGCAATGGTGGAAACCCAATGCGCATAAGGACTGGTTCATGGGCGGTTTTGTATGGACCGGTTTTGATTACCGTGGCGAACCTACACCTTATGGATGGCCCTGCATCAACAGCCATTTTGGTATCATGGATATGTGTGGCTTTCCCAAGAACAATTATTACTATTACCAGAGCTGGTGGAGCGATAAGGATGTATTGCAGCTAAGCCCCCACTGGAATTGGGCTACAGGTGATAGTATTGATGTATGGGTGAACAGCAATGCGGATGAAGTGGAGCTGAAACTGAACGGGAAAAGCCTGGGAAAGAAAGTGATGGAAAAAGAAGGCCACTTGCAATGGAAAGTAAAATACGCACCCGGCAAGCTGGAAGCATTCGGTAAAAGAAACGGTAGAAAATTGTATACCAAAATTGAAACTACTGGTAACGCATACCAGCTGATATTAACACCGGACCGCAAAACGATCAAAGCTGATGGACAGGATGTATGTGTAATGAATGTGACTGTAACAGATAATAAAGGAAGGGAGATCGCTACAGCAATGAACAATATCAGTTTTGTTGTGGAAGGCAATGCAAAAATAATCGGTGTAGGCAATGGCGACCCCAGCAGTCATGAACCGGATAAATTTTTTGACAACAACTGGCAGAGAAAATTATTCAATGGTAAATGCCAGGTCATTGTACAATCCACCGGCAATGCGGGCGAATTTAAATTTACCGCAAGTTCGGGTGGTTTGCAACCGGCCACAACAACCATTGCTATACAATAAACTGAATTGACCAATACCAGCTGGGTATATTCATACTAAAACTTTATTTCATGAAACGATTGCTTACCGGGTTTATGTTTTTGTATGCTGTTAGTGCAACAGCGCAAACTTATCAACCCACCTGGGAAAGCCTGGATAAGCGGCCCACACCCACCTGGTATACTGATGCTAAATTCGGCATATTTATACACTGGGGCGTGTACTCGGTACCGGGATGGAGCAGCAAAGGCCAGTATGCCGAATGGTACCAGAATGGTTTGCAGGGCGGCGATACAGCAAGACAGCGTTTTCATAAAGAAAAATTCGGCAACCGTACTTACTACGATCTTGCCAATGATTTTAAAGCAGAATTGTTCAAGCCGGATGAATGGGCAAAATTATTTGAACAATCCGGAGCAAAATATATTGTACTTACTTCCAAGCATCACGATGGATTTACTTTATGGCCCAGCAAAGAAGCGGACCGCGACTGGGGTTTTAAATGGAATGCAGTGGATGTAGGACCTAAGCGAGACCTGATAGCAGACCTGTTTACTGCTGTGCGTAAAACATCGGTGCATGCAGGCATGTATTTTTCATTGTACGAATGGTTCAATCCATTATGGAAAAAAGATAAGGCAAAATTTGCCACCGATCATGTATGGCCACAAATGAAAGACCTGATCAATAATTACCAACCCGATGTATTCTGGACCGATGGTGATTGGGAAGCCGCTGATTCTGTATGGAAGAGCAAAGAATTTTTAACCTGGCTGTACAATGAAAGCCCGGTGAAGAATAAAATCATTGTAAATGACCGCTGGGGTGCAGGATTGCGTTTTAAACACGGCGGTATTTATACACCCGAGTATCAACCTGATCTTGATTTTGAAGACCATGCCTGGGAAGAAAGCCGCGGCATGGGATACAGCTACGGTTACAACAGGGAAGAAGATGCCTGGGATTATAATTCCACACAATCACTGGTATTGCAATTGGTAGATAAAGTGAGCCGTGGCGGTAATTTTTTACTGGATATTGGTCCTGATGAACATGGAAAAATTCCACCCATTATGCAGGAACGTTTGTTGCAGATAGGGGACTGGTTGAAAATAAATGGCGAAGCGATCTACAATACAACAAGATGGAAAATACATTCGCAATGGAGCGCCGGCAACAGGGAATATAAAAATCGCAGTGGTGATATGCTGCTCAAGATCACTATAGATCCCGATCCCGGTTATGCAGTAAAAGAAGTTTTTTATACCTACAACAGTAATACTAATTCGCTGTACGCTATTTTCCCACGCTATCCATCCGATCAAAAACTGGTATTGAAAGATATTCAGTCCTGCAGCAGGCACAGCGATCAGTTTTTTATCCACCGGCAAAAAACTCAACTGGCAGCAAAGCGGTAATGATGTGATCATTGATCTACCGGCTTATGATCCCAATACCATTCATTCGCCTTACGCTTACGCAGTAAAGATCAGCAACTATGGAAAATTTGCAGCCAAACCAAAAATAAACACGGCTTATAATGCTGCGATGAAACCTGTGGTAACTATTGAGAACAACAGTGGTGCAGGGATCATTCATTATACAACCGACGGCAGTACGCCTACAGCAACCTCACCTGTTTACAGCCAGCCTTTTGGAATTACCGCCACCACTGCTGTAAAAGCAGTTAATATACAGCAAGGCGTTATAAACAGTGATATACAGGAGGCAATAGTAAAAGCTTATCAACTGCATAAAGCTTTAAAGCCCGGTAAACTACAATCGCCGGCATTAGTTATAATTATTACGAAGCAGAGGAAATGAATGTAGCCAAAATGCAGGAACTGCAACCGGTAAAAACAGGTATTGCAAATGAACTGGGTAACCGGTTAATAAGAACCGTAAATCAAAATATCGGATTTGTGTACAATGGTTATATCAATATCAATAAAACCGGCATCTACGAGTTTTATACCACCAGCGATGATGGCAGCCTTTTATACATAGATGAAGAATTGGTGGTGGATAACAACGGCGATCATGGCATGGACAGAAGAGAATGGCAAAGTGATCCTCGAAAAAGGACTGCATAAAATAAAAGTAGTGTACTATGATGCAGGCGGCGAAAACGGTTTAACGGTAAGTTATAACCTGAGCGGGCAAAAAGAAATACCAGTGCCTGCCAGTATTTTATTGCACGAATAAAAGCGGTTTTATTTACCGGTAAAGTTGGCCTTGCGTTTTTCTAAAAAAGCGGCAGTGCCTTCTTTCATATCTTCCGTAGCAAAGCAATCGCCAAAGGCTTCCACTTCTTTATCATAACCGGTCTTGCCATTGGTAAAAGAACTGTCGTTGATAACAGCCACGTTAATACATTCTATCAGTTTGCCAATAGCAACAGGCGCCTTGGTCATGATCACTTTTAAAATATCCCGGGTTCTTTCCAGTAAAGTTTCGGCAGTGGTAACATGGTTTACCAGGCCCAGCTGCAGCGCTTCGTTGGCATCTACCAGTTGCGCCGTCATCTGCAGCTCCATACTTTTTCCTTTACCTACCAATTGAGTAAGTCTTTGTGTGCCGCCGTAGCCGGGTATCAGGCCCAGGTTCACTTCGGGTTGGCCGAATTTAGCGTTCTCGCTGCACAGGCGGAAATGACAGGCCATTGCCAGTTCGCAACCTCCACCCAGTGCAAAACCATTCACGGCTGCGATCACCGGTTTTTTACTGTTCTCTATCTTAAAAAAAACATCCTGCCCACGTTTGGCCAAAGCCATGGCTTCTTCTTTATTTAAACCGCCAAATTCTGTGATGTCTGCACCCGCAACAAAGGCTTTGGCACCGGACCCTGTGATAATAGCTGCTTTAATAGCATTATTGCTGCCGATCTCGTCGATAGCAGCATCCAGGTCGGTAAAAACCTGTTTGTTCAACGCATTCAGTTTATCGGGGCGATTGATGGTGACCGTATAAATACCATCCTCCAGTGTAGCGAGCAAAGTTTGATACATAGCAAATGTTTTATCAAAAATAACAATAAAAACAAAAGCCGCAACTATGCTGTAAAACAGGATATCAGAGAATGATCACCAGCAATACAATGCCCAGTGCCAGTAAAGTGATCATTAATATGTCAGTAATTATCTGCTTCTTCATTATGCCACAAAAATAACCCTGGCGGCAGGGGCAACCGGCGCTTATTTATTTAATGGTATCTATCGGCTATTCACTGGTTAAAAAAAACAATGTTGCAACAATATTTTTTATAAAAGCCCCTTTTACTAACCAGCAAAGCCCATTGACTAAGATTATATGTAATAAAGCCTGCAGGTATAATAATTTTGTGCTCTTAACAGCAAACAATAAATTTTTATACATGCAAAAGCTGGTTATTTTGTTCGTATCATTCACCGTTTTCAACTGTGTACACGGGCCTGTGGTAACCGGTGATATAGCAAAAACTAACCGCTGTAACGAATTGTATAAAGCAGCCTGTCCGCTACCGGCAAATGAGCCGGAACAAACAGGCAACCGTTGCATCTGCAAAGAAGTATTAATTGAAGAACAGGATGGTTATCAATATACTTACGGGGCAGCCCTTCCAGTGGTGGGGAATTATTATTAATGAAAAGGAAAAACCGGTTAGGCTACCACTAGCCCTTTCTTTATGGCCCTGTACGCAGCAGGGCCTTTTTAATTGTCAACGTACCGGTCGCCGCATACTAACCAGAATTGACCGTTGGCTAATAAAAAAAACTAATTTGTTCAAAGCTTTTTACTTTTGGTACGTGAAGATGAGGAAAGCGGGAAAAGCGATAAAAAATAACAACAAACAGGGTTTCGTCGATTTCTTTTAAGTATAGCCATGAAAACCTGTTTTAAAGATATGAACTGAACAAGGGTTTTTGATCCACCTTAAAACGAAAACATACTGCGACACTATTTAAGCAGTTGCAGCAATAATATTTTGGATTGCAGGGTAGCAATACCCAAACGCAGCAATATTATTTTAAAAAATTGTCAAGGGTTGGCCCAGGCCGGCCCTTTACCGTTTAATTGCCAGTAATAACCGCAGGATAGTTTCAGTGATCCGTATCAACCCCTTATAAATATTTTGCAGCTGGTAATCAGTTTTATAAACGAACCGCCGTAAATTAAGTGTTCAGGCAGGCGGCATAATTTTTTCGGCCCAAAACCCATATTTTGCTGATAAATTTTGTGAGAAGAATATTTGTAATAGTACTCATTGGTCTTTGCTGTGCGTCCGCCAATGCCCAGCAGGGTATTGCATTTCAGCACCTCAATACTTCCAACGGGCTGTCGTACCTGGGCGTAAATAACACCTGCTCCGATCTTAAGGGCAATTTATGGATCGCCACCGGTAACGGGCTCAATATGTTCAATGGAAAAACCGTTGACAAATATTTTGTTGCGGAATACCCGCAACTGGTCAACAATAATATCGCCTACGTAACCTGCGACAGCAGTAACAGGATATGGATACTCACCTCTGGCGGTAATGTGGCCATGCTGGATGAAAAAAGGCGCATGCACCGCATCGCCATCTATGATAGCAGTGTGAACCTGCGGGCCCGCTGGCTGCTGAATTCGCAGGGTGGTAATATAGTCGTGTTCACTAACAAAGGAAATTATCTTTTTAATAAGAATAGCGCTTACAGGCAACTGGATTCCCTTACGCAAAAAGAATTCACCTACCTGCCGGTAAAGGGTTTTGATTCTTTATTGCGCAAAGGCTTTCGCCAGATAAAATACTTTAATGACGATATCAGTTTCCTGGTGCAGGAAGATGCATTTTATGAAGTGAATTTTACAAAGCGGGAAGTGGAACGCAAATTCGAGATCGCTCATTGTACTTACCTGGCGGTATACGATTCCCATACGTTACTGTTGTTCGACCGGCAGGATAATGAAGTAAAAACGTACGACCTGGCCACCGGGCAATTCACTTTCCTGTTCAAAGACCTGAAAGACCAGTTGGGAAATAAAGTTACTGCATGGATCACTTCTGCAATCAAGATCAATAGTTCTGAATATCTTTTTACCACGCTCAATTCCGGCATCTATATTTACGATGCGCAAACCAACAAAGTATACAATTACATCCACAATATTGCCGACCCCACATCACTGCCCAACGATGCCACCACCAATGTATCCACCGGACCGAAAGGCTGGGTATTTGTGACCTGTAATCCGAATGGTGTAAGTTATTTTAACTGCAATGATGTGGTGAGCAACCAGAATATATTTATTGATGGAAAAGGCAAAGGCTACGATGGATACATAGCAGGTATTGCCACAAAAGATAACAATACTTATTATATCGGTACAGCTGAAGGGCTGCTGCAGTGGAAACGGGATATCAACTCCACCACTTTTATCAATTATACGGGAGAAGACGGGCAACCTGTTCTGAAGAAGAAGGAAGTATCATCCATTTACGTGGACAAAAAAGATCGTGTATGGGTAACCGGTGTAAATGAAGGTATATTGGTGATAGACAGGAACCTGAAACTGGTAAAGCTGATCAAATGCAACGAAAGAAGTAAATACAGCACCAAGCTGCAGCGCATTGCCTTTTTGAACGAAGGGCCCGATGGTTATATTTGGGTGTGCGGTGGCAATGGCCTTTGCAGGGTGAACCCCGAAACATTTGAAGTGGATAATTTTGAGAACACGCCGCTTGCAAAACTGGATTCGATCTATTGTGTACCTTTTACTTTCACAGACAATGAGAACCTGTGGGTGGCAACTTATAATTCAGGGGCCTATCATTATAATCTTACCACCAAAAAACTGGAGATATACAACACAACCAACGGGCTTTCTGCCAACGGTATATTTACTATCAATGCAGATAATGATAAGAACATTTATATCGGTTCCAGGCAGGGGCTGAATATTATATACCCTAACGGAAGGGTGAAGACCATTACACAAAAAGATGGCTTATTGATAGACCGTGTTGAAGGATTGCTGCTGGATAAACACAACCGTATGTGGATCGGCAATGATATTGGTCTTGCCGTATACAATCCCAAAGACAGTACCATTACCGCTTTCGACGAGCGGCATGGCCTCAGCGTGTACGGGTTCAGGGTAGGTTCGTATTTTCAGATGCCCAATGGTGAATTTGCATTTGGAACACCCAAGGGCTTCCAGTATTTTAACCCCGATTCGCTGTACAACAGGAAGATCGTGCTCAATGCACTCATCAGCAAGATAGAGACCAAATCCATCAGCTCCAATATAACCACTTCCGATAAATTTGACCTGGGCGCTAATGATAACCAGGTAACATTTTATTTCAGTTCAGTGGATTTTACACCACACCTGCGCACTTATTACGAATACAAACTTACCGGGGTGGATAAAGACTGGATAAAAGTGGCCGACCAGAATTTTGTACGCTACAATTCATTGCCACCCGGTAAATACACTTTTAAAGTAAGGGTAAGCAATAATAATAAAACCTGGCAGGAAGCAGAGAATGAAGTAACGATAGAGATCGCAACCGCGTTTTATAAAACACTATGGTTTAAAATACTCAGCAGCCTGCTGGCTACACTGTTGATCGTGTACGTGATCAATTATTACAGGAAACAACAGAAAGAAAGACAAACACACCTGGAAACAGAACTGGTGATCACTTATTTTGCTTCGCAGATCAACAGCCATAAGAATACAGATGAATTGTTGTGGGATGTTGCCAAGAACTGCATCAGCAAATTGAATTTTGAGGATTGCGTTATTTACATGAAGGATGAATCAGGAAAAATGCTGGTGCAGAAAGCAGCGTACGGCCCTAAGAATCCTGTAGATTTTACCATTCATGCACCGATAGAAATTCCGGTGGGTAAAGGCATTACCGGTACGGTGGCTAAAACAGGTATAGCGGAGATCATAAGCAATACCGAAGGCGACAACCGCTATATTGTTGATGACGACAGACGTTATTCCGAAATAGCCGTGCCCATTATAATTGATGAACAGGTGGTGGGCGTGATAGATAGTGAACACCGGCAGAAGAATTTCTTTACACAAAAACATTTCAGCATACTGCAAACCATTGCTGCGCTGTGTGCCAACCAGATACAGAAAACCAATGCTGAAGAGGAAAAACAAAAAGCAACCATAGAACTCTGGGAGAATAAACAGAAAGCAACCGAAAGCCGCCTGCAGAGTTTGCGCCTGCAGATGAACCCGCATTTCCTGTTCAATGCATTGAACTCTATACAGCAGATGATCCTTGCCAACGAAGAAATGGTGGCTACCCGGTACCTGTCAAGATTTTCCAAACTGCTGCGCATGGTATTACTGCACAGTGATAAGGAAGCGATCACATTAAGAGAAGAGATAGAGATATTGAAAATGTACATCGAACTGGAATCCGTAAGGTTCAAAGAATCATTTTCGTATAGTATTCACTGTGATGAAGCAATTGAAACAGAAGAAATAAAGATACCCACGTTGCTGATACAACCATTTGTGGAAAATGCCATCTGGCATGGATTGATGCACAAAGAAAATAACCGCCGGCTGACGGTGAGTTTTACGGAAATGAAAGATTTTCTGCAATGCATCATTGAAGATAACGGCGTGGGCAGGGGAAAAGCATCGGCCATAAAAAGCCTTACCGGCAGCGATAAAAAACACACCAGCAAAGGCATTGCGGTATCCGAAGAAAGGTTGAAGACCTTAAAGAACAGCCTGGGCAAACACGGATCGATACAGATAAATGACCTTACAGATATAGATGGCGAAAGCCTGGGTACCAAAGTAGTAATAAATTTTCCAATTCAAAACTAACGTTATGTTGAAAGCGCTTTTAATTGACGACGAAGAAAGGGCAACCGATTCCCTGCGATTGATGATAGAAAAAGCTGTACCTGAAATAGTGCAGGTAAAAGTTTGTAACGATTCCCGCAAGGCTGCGGAGATCATACACGAATTTCAGCCGGGGCTTGTTTTCCTGGATATACAGATGCCACACCTGAACGGTTTCCAGATGCTGGAGAAAATGCCCAATAAAAATTTCAAACTCATTTTTACTACTGCATATAACGAATACGCTATACAGGCCATCCGTTTCAGCGCTTTCGATTACCTGCTCAAACCGATCGATGTGGAAGAACTGCAACTATCGGTGCAACGCTTTCTGCAAACACAGCAGGATTATAAACAACAATACGACCTGCTGAAAAATATCATGCATAATATACAATCACCTTCTGCAGATGAGTTCCGGCTGGCGCTGCCAACTAAGGAAGGTGTACACTACCTGCAACCCGCCGATATCATCCGTTGCGAGGCCGTAGGCAACTATACCAAATTTTTTGTGGAAGGAGGCAAGAGTTACCTGATCTCAAAAACACTGGGTGAGTATGACCTGCTGTTAACCCCACAGAATTTTATACGTACGCATAAAAGTCATCTTGTAAATAAAAAATTCATTTCGTTCATCGATCACGACGGGTTTGCCGTACTGAAAGATAAAAGCAAAGTGGAAGTGAGCCGCCGGAGAAAGGAAGAAGTGATGGAGGCATTGAAATCCTGATTGCCTTTTACTAAACAGTAATGACCGCCTGCTGGTTTTAAACGTCACTGGTTTTGTAAAGACCTTTTCTTTGCAAAAAATATTTAAAAGATGGCGAATTATTACCCACTGGCGCTCCAGAACGAATGGCAGTATAAACAAAAAGACGGAACCACTTACAGCAATAAGGTAACTGCTGCGGCAGGCAACGAGTTTACAATGTATAACAGTGCCGCAAACACGAAATCTGTTGTAAAAACAGATGGCACACTGATCACCACCGATGCCCTGGAAGCAGGTAATTTTCAACCCTGGCTTACCAACGAGCTGAAAAAGGGCGATAACTGGGTGGTAAAATTCAAAGCCAATGGACTGGATTGTTTACTGGTGATGACCGTAAAAGAAACCAGCATCAGCAAGGAAGTGGAAGGAAAAACCTACAACAGCGTGCTGATGATAGAGGCTGAAAACAAGATCATGGTGAACGACAGCCTGATGCCCCTCAATTTTTTTACACAATATTATTATGCAGATGGGGTGGGCCTGGTGCTCACTACATCATCTGCCGGCGATAGTCATGCGTTAGTGGAATACAAGCTCAATTAAAGATTTAGTCCGTAAACCTTATCCAGGCTGCTCATGCGAATGAGCAGTTTTTTTATTTTCAAGAACGACCGTATAATAAGTAAGGCTATCCTTTGGCTGGTATTGCAACAGCCCTGCTGCAGCTATTGATTTTCTTTGCGGCACCAAATCAAAACAAAAAGTATGATCATGAAAAAAACAGTAACTATTATTATGGCAGCCGCATTTTTTGCTGCCTGTAAAAAGAACAACACCGATGTACAACCTGTAGCAACATCGGCTGTGCCAAAAGTTAAAACACTGAACGATGGCAGCGCCGTTGCAACTTTTGCTTACACTGCAGACGGGAACCTGCAAAATTATTCCATACCTGATGGCAGTAAAGTGGAATGCGAATACCTGCCCGGTATCATCAACAAAAAAGTGTATACCACCGGCGGCGTATTTAATTATGCGTATAAATTTGAATTGAACGCAGCAGGCCTCGTGATCCGCACCACTTTAAGCAACGCTCCCGATTATGAAGTACTGGATCAGTATAATCCGGATAATACACATGCCAAATCTGTGTCTAAAATAAATGGCATCACCAACACGGCAGATTATTTTTACAGCAATGGCAACTGCGACAGTATCCGCTACAGGGGCAACGACGGCACCTGGTATTCCACTATTGTAAAAACTTATTACACCGATAAGCCAAACGTACTGACCCAGGAATCCACCGGAGAGAAGATATACGGCAAGGATAATAAGAACCTGCTGAAAACTGAAATGTATAAATATCCTAACGGTACTTCTACGCAAGTAGTTGTATACACTTATGACTATGATGCACAGGGAAGGATCACTAAAGAGACCGGCACACAGGGAGCAACAGTATTCAGTATGTCATACACTTATTACTGATCATAAAACAGATCTGAATAAAAAACCGGCTCCCGCAAAGAGCCGGTTTTTTATTGCCGTTTCATATTAGTAATTACCGTTTATTAATTCGTTGCATCCTTTCAATAGGTTCACAACGATCATGCATCATTTTCTTTTTTTCTTTGCACTCGATTAAAACAACAAACACAAAATATCAAAACATTCTTATTGTATGAACACAACATTCAAAGCACAGTTTAAGCGATTTTTAAAACAGACATTTATTATCGGCGCATTATTTTCTTCCAGCGCTTTTGCATTTATCCGTATGATGATGTATCCCTTGCCAATTGAACTGGCGGAAGACGGGGTGATCTTTATCAAAACTATTTTAACAGGATGGGCCATGGTAATGCTGGGCAAAGGCGCATTTGAAGGACTGGTTTTTATTTTACAGCTGGCGCAAAATTCCATCAAAAAATATATCAGCACCTTATCAGAACAGCAGGCAAATTATAAAAGCGAAAGCTTTAGCGGGGCATTGAAATATGCAGGTGAATAAATAGAACGGGAGGGGCAATGATAAAAAAGGGTAACAATTTTTGTTACCCTTTTTGTTTATAATGATCTAAAAACTTCGGTTCTCTTTTACCCAGTTGGTAATATACTCTGCAATTTCTGTAGTGGAAGTACCGGGCGCAAACAATTTTCCAACGCCCAATGCATGCAGCGACTGCATATCATCTTCCGGGATAATACCACCACCGGTAAGCAACACATCATTCATTTGTTTTTCTTTCATCAGCGCAATGATCTTTGGAAAAACGGTATTATGAGCGCCGCTTAAAATGCTGATACCAATAGCATCCACATCTTCCTGTAAAGCAGCATTCACCACCATTTCAGGGGTCTGGCGAAGACCGGTATAAATTACTTCCATTCCGGCATCACGCAGAGCGGTGGCAATTACTTTGGCGCCGCGGTCATGCCCGTCCAGCCCCACTTTGGCCACTAAAACCCGTATGGGCCTGTTCTTTTCCATATGCAATAAGTTAAAAACTGCTGTAAAAGTAAATCTATTCATCAAATATCTGCAATACTTTCCTATTTTGCATATCACTAATTCACCCTCATACCATTTTATGAATACACCAGTAGCTGCTGAAATTTCTTCGTATTTAAAACATGGTGATTATTCCGTTGCAGTACGGCGAACGCTGGATTATTGTTTGGATACCGGCGATGATACACTGATAGAGAATGCTATCGGCTGGAGCAGGGAATACCATGCTTACGAAAACGCAAAAACCACCACCACGATACCGGTTGATTTTGTAAGCAGGGCAGAGAATATTTTACAGCAGGCCGATAAGATACAGGGTAGCAGCAGTTATGCAAGCTATCCATTGATCAGCGCAGAAAAAATATCCAAAACATACAGCGGGGGAAATTTCAGTTTAAAACCCATCGATCTCTCTATCGGTACAGGAAATGTATTGGGTGTGGTGGGAGAGAACGGCAATGGTAAAACAACATTACTGCGTTGCCTTGCCGGGCAACTGGCATTGGATAATGGGCAAATAAAATATCACTTATTGCAAAAGCCCGACGCCTATGCGATAAAGAATCATATTGCATTCATACCACAACGAATTCCAAAATGGTATGGACTGCTGAAAGATAATTTGCATTTCAGCGCTTCCATTGCAGGCATTCACGGAGCCAAGAACGACCTGATGGTGAACTTTATGCTGGAGCGGTTGAACCTGGGTAGCTATGCACATCTTACCTGGAACCAGATCAGCAGTGGCTACCGCACCCGTTTTGAAATAGCCAGGATATTACTGCAAAAGCCCCGCTTACTGATACTGGATGAACCATTGGCCAATCTTGATATCAATGCACAGCAAACAATTTTGACCGATCTCATCTTCATGGCAAAGGGAGCGCACAATCCCATGGGTATCATCCTGAGTTCGCAGCAATTGCACGAAGTGGAGAAAGTGGCCGATACCGTACTCTTCATTAAACAGGGTAATTGTTTATACAGCAGTAATGATAAGGAAGAAAAGATCACCAGCAATGCGGTGGAATTTGAAACAAGTTCCGGCAGGGACAGTATCGTTGCGTTATTCGGGGAAGCGAATATAGAACTGCAGTTCAATGGTGGTACCTACACCATTATATCAGCTGCATTATCTGCACAGGAAATGATCGGAAGAATAATTGCAGCACAGATCCCCGTTACTTATTTCAGGGATATCACTTACAGTACCAAACGTTTTTTTTAACCCGAAACTATTTTAAATGAGCAAGCGCCCATTGGTTCCATACTTCTTACAAAAGTTAGATGATAAATTACTGCGCAATAAACCGGCCACCTGGTCTACCCGTGTACACCTGGTCATCTGGTTCTCTTTCCTGTTTGCATTAACAGTAGGCGCATTTGCATTTTTAGCTTTTTTTGATATCAAAGAATACAGCAGTACCGGCAGCTGGGCGACTTTTACCGGGCTCATTGCTTTTATAGGCTTTGTGTTCTGGTTGATATTTTTACTCCGCTTCAATGTGTTCAAACGTTATGGCAACTGGTATCAATGGGATGGGCTAAAAACATTTTTATTGTTTTTCATCTGCATCGGCAGCATAGTGGCAGTTTGTTTTGTTCCTTCAATGGTGGAAACATTCAGGGCCAACCAAAAATTCAGCACTGCTGAGATCGTGAATGATATCAACGAAATAAATACCAATGCCGTAAAACTGGAACACGATCTCATTCCCCTGGAATGGACAAAAGATACCGTTAAACTCATCGACAGGCCTGCAACAGTACAGGTTACTGAAGCGCCGGTTGCTGATGTAACGTACGATAGCGTGGCGGAAATACACGAAAAACAGGTGTATCAATTAATAGATAGTGCAGGTATGAGCAGGAAAATGATGGAGACAGATAGTGTGATAAAACTCAAAGACTCCATCTATGTATTTTATACCAGTCCCGACCTGCAGTTTGTATATACTTACGATGTGGCGGAACACAGCACTCAAAAAATACTCAGCTCCGGCGATATTTACCGGAAAGAAATAATGCATTACAGCAAACCTGCCGACAGGGCTGCATTGCTAAACCGCATGGATGCATTAAAAGAAAAATATGCAGCTGACAACAGGTATCCTTATTATGACGATGAAAGCTATAATATTAATGATAACTACGAAACAAAGATCAAAAAGAAGTACGGTCTTATAAAGGTCGGTTATGGCCTTGCTAATATTACCGGTAAAAAATATGCATGGGTAGATAGCTGGAAAGAATACCTGCGGGTATTTTACTACATAACGCTTACGTTTACACTATTGGTGTTTATATTCCGCCACAGCACTGCTAAAACCTTTTTTCTTTCGTTGCTGGCTGCCGTCATTCTCTCCGTTTTTACGGGATTGATGCTGGTAATGAGCCAGGGCGATGAAGTGGCTGTGCTATCATTTATGGTAGTGTATTACATCGTATTTGCTATTACTGCATTTACCATCAATACTGCAACTGTCAGAACTGCATTGCAGGGCATAGGTCTGAACCTTTTTGTATTTATGACACCGTTTATGCCGCTGGTGTTTGTAGCATTGAATGAGGCGAGAACAAGGTACAGGTATTATGATTATACTTATTTACAAACAGAAAAGCCACACAATACAGCCCTCTATTTATTTATTGCAGAAATTGCAGGCGCGGTGATACTATTGATATTACTGGAAACCGTTTTCAGAAAATTATACCGCAAATGGTACGCAGCACCGGAAAACTAATTGCACTGTTTATTTAAAAACTTCAGCGTGGCCTTATTAAAATCGCTGTACATCTGGTGGTCAGAAACCGCCAGGTCGATCTGTTCCACTACAAAAGCTTTCTGTAAAACATTTAAACTATTCAGCTGCGGAAAGGCAGTAGGATTGGATTGATAAGCCGTAACAAAAGCATCCGAATAACCAATAAAATAATTTTTACCGGTAAGATAACCCTTGCTCTTTAACTCGTTGAAAACAGCAGTGGATTGCGCAATGCTGATATCACCTCTTCTTGCAAATCGTTCCGCATACAAAGGCGAATGTTCTTTAATGAAATATTTACTGCAGATGCCACGGCCGCTGAAAGTGCCGGAATTACTAAGTGCATCCGCATTGCCCTGCGGCCCCACCGCATCATTATTATCAAACCTTGCCATGCAGAATTGAAAAGGCGTTGTAGAGGTTTGTGCAATCGGTGTACCACTCGGTGCACAATAACTAACACCTGCAGTGTATTTAAAAAGCGAAGACAACGATGCAGAAAAAGCGCCGCCATTGCTCATGCCGATGCTGTAACGTAGTTTGCTGCGATTAGTAACACCTCTTGCGTAAAACGTATCCGTAATAGCTTTGATATTGGCATAATCCACATTGGTAACAGAATCAAAAGGGCTGTAACCCCACCTTAATTTACCATCGCCATTGGCATCAATACCGGTAGTGGCCTCTTCCGCTTCGGTAATGATGATGCCGAAATTATCATTCACCAGTTCCTTGTATAATTGTTTGAATTCAAAACTGCTGGCAACATTGGCAGCACTGCCGCCCGTGCCATGCAATAAATAAACAAAGCCCTTATGTCCGGAAGGAAAATAATAATACACCCGTTTTAATCTGTCGCGGCCTTTTATCTGTTCGTATTGCAGCGTAACAGCGGTAATGGCTTTTACACTGCCTGTAAATGAAACATCTTTTGCAGGCATAATGAACCAGGTATGCCACTCTTCAAAAGCATTTAAAAGCGAAACATCGCTGCTGCTCCATTTATCAAATACTTGCGCATCAGTATAAGCTGTGCTGAAAATATGCACGGTATCACCGGTCTTGTATTTACCGGCGCCATAACCATTGTTCACGGTAACAGTAAAGCTGTCTGTAGTAACAGGCGTTACACCAGTACCAGTGTCAGAAGATTTTTTGCAGGAAAAAAGAACAAGTGTGGTAACGGCAATAAGCAGGTGTTTCATTATAGAGGTTTTGCTATAGACAGATTTTTGCGGCTTAGGTTTAAAAAGCCGCAAAAATAGCTAACGCAGTATTGATCCTCTTTATTGTCGCATCCTTACCGATGGTTTCTGCAATAACAAATACCGGCGGGCCAAACTTACCGCCTACCAGCATAATGCGCAAAGGCAATTGCAATTCACCAGGCTTGATATTTTTTGCAGTGGCAAGATCCTTAAAAGCATTTTCAATAACAGGCAGTTGCCAATCATCAATAACACATAAAACCGTAACAAACTCACTGAAGAAAGCAGCCTTATCAGCATTCCATTTTGGTTTTACCGCATCAGCATCCAGTGTTTCCGGATCTTTAAAAAAGAAAACAGACTGCTCATAAAAATCCGGCAGCAAAGTACAACGATCCTTCACCAGTTCTAAAATTTTTTCAAATGCTGTATCGTCGTTTATTAAAATTCCTTTCGAAGTAAATAGCTCTTTAACTTTCAACTTATAACTTTCAACTTTCAACTTTTTTATCCATTCATGATTGAACCATTTCGCTTTTTCATAATCAAACTTGGCACCGCCACTATGCACACGGTCCATACTAAAAAGAGAGATCAGTTCTTCCTTGGTAAATAATTCCTGTTCGGTACCCGCATTCCATCCCAGCAAAGCCAGCAGGTTAATAAAAGCTTCGGGTAAAAATCCTTTTTCTTTAAAACCTTCTGTCAACTCATTGTTCTTCGGATCGGTCCAGTTCATGGCAAAAACAGGAAAGCCATATTTGGCGCCATCCCGCTTACTTAATTTACCACTCGGGCCCAGTATCAACGGCAGGTGAGCCCATTGCGGCATTTTATCCAAACCAAATAAATATTTCCAAAGCAATACATGCACCGGCGCACTGGGCAGCCATTCTTCACCTCTAAAAGCATGCGTGATCTGCATTAAATGATCATCCACCACCACAGCCAAATGATACGTAGGCATACCATCTGCTTTCAGCAAAACTTTATCATCCACCAGGCTGGTCTCATTTTTAATTTCACCACGTATCATATCAGTGAACGAAGTGGTTTCACCTTCAGGCATTTTAATACGTATCACATGTCTTGTGCCTGCAGCAAGTAATTGTTGTGTTTCCTCTGCTGTAAGCGTTAAAGAATTTTTCATCTTCATACGCAGCAGGTGATCGTATTGCGGCGAAGGATTTTCAGCTGTCTTATGATCATTGCGCATTTTTTCCAGCTCTTCCGGTGTATCAAAAGCGTAATAAGCATGTCCATCCTTCACCAGTTGATCGGCATACTGCTGGTAAATGCCTTGTTCTTTTCTTTCGCTCTGTCGATACGGACCGTAAGCGCCACCATGCAGCGGGCTTTCATCCGGTTCAATACCGCACCATTTCAAGCAATCAAAAATATATTCCTCCGCACCCGGCACAAACCGCGTCTGGTCCGTATCTTCAATACGAACGATGAATGTGCCGCCATGATGTTTGGCAAATAAATAATTGTACAACACTGTGCGTACACCACCTAAATGAAGGCCTCCCGTAGGGCTGGGGGCAAATCTTACTCTTACATTACTCATGCTGCAAAGATAAGCGCTGCCAATGCCATTACGAATGACAGCAACAAAAAAACCGCCCTGTTTTGCAGGAACGGCTTTTTAGATATCAATCATCATTATCTTTTATCTCAGGGCGATGGTCCTGGGCGCTTGTCCGTCGATGGAAATGGTGGCCAGTTTATCACAATCACCATTACCAAAATCTATCACCGCATCGTGCTGTGCACCTTCCACTTTTAATTTGCCGGTACCGATATTATCGCAGGCAATTTTCTTTTGCAAAGCTTCGGTGATAAAGCAATCCCTTGTTTTACCGGCCGCATTGGTTACTTTATAATTACCGGTTATCATAAATACATCATCCAGCAAAGTACCGGGTGTATTGGCACCGGCAATCTGCACCACTTCTCTTACACCACTGTGCGTCCAGTATAAACCACCGGGTGCGGTCACCTTTCCATTTTCTACTTTACGTTGCCAGCTGCGTACTGCGGGGGTGCTGGTATTGGTCCAGGTTACAGTAGCTTCTTTCTTAAAACCATTTACAGAATAATTTGTAAAGGTCATCACCGCTTTGCTGCCGGCCTTTCTTACAGAGTCAGACAATACAATATTGATCTTTCCCTTATGCACAATACCATTAGATGAAGTGCAGCTGCCATTACCAAAATCAATCACAATAGTTTTAGGAAAACCTGTAGCAGGTGTTACGCTGATAGCAGCACAGGCAAGTATATTCGAAGTTTGTACCGGTTGTGCAGTAAAGTTGCTGCCCAGCAGGTTTTTATCTGCAGCTGCTTCCATAAACACATTACTGGCATCTTCAACAAGGTTATCAGCAATGGCCTGGTCGCCACTCAGTTCAAAAGTGGTTTCATTTTCTGTATTGTCGGTGCTGTTGGTAAGCCCCGCATTATCCTTGGTACAGGAAAACAGCGAAATTGTAAGTGTAAAAATTACAAGTACAGATTGGAGTCTATTTGGTTTCATAGGCGGTAATTTAATGGTGCCGGCGGATTAATTGGATATACGTGGATTTCCGGCATTTACCTGTATTGGTAACGACGCAAAATTGTAAATATTGTGCCCGGTACCGGTTTTTAACGCTAAAAAAGGCTGTTTTTTCCAGTTTTTAGGCTGTAGATTTGTCCTGATTTTATAGATATGATAGCCCCCCATTTCTGGCGAGAATCCAAAGCCAAATTCTTTAAAAAAGACCTTTTTTTTATCACCACACCCTGGTGGTTGCGCAGGCTTTTTCCCGGCTGTACCTGGGATATCAAGACCAAAGAAAAAGAGATCTATATCAGTTTTGATGATGGCCCGCATCCCACCATTACGCCCTTTGTGTTGAACGAACTGAAGAAATACAATGCCAAGGCCACCTTTTTTTGTATTGGGGATAATGTAAGAAAATACCCGGAAGTATATCAGCAGGTCATCAACGATGGCCATGCCATCGGCAACCACACCATGCACCATATTAATGGCTGGAAAACACCCGATGAACAATATATCAATGATATAGCCGAAGCAGACCAATACATCAGCACCAATTTATTTCGTCCCCCTTATGGCAGGATCACCAAAAGCCAGATAAAAAAACTCTCTGTAAAAGAAACCGGGCAACCTCAAAAACCGGTATTGAAAACCATTATGTGGTCGGTACTTGCCGGCGACTGGATAGCCACTTTAAAGCCTGAAAAATGTTTTGAGCAGGTTAAAAAAAGCGTGTATCCCGGTTGCATCATTGTATTTCACGACAGTGATAAAGCGAATGACCGTATGAGTTATGCACTGCCAAAACTGCTGGAACACTTTTCTGCAAAGGGCTATGTTTTTAAAAAAGATCATAGTAAATTCCGAAGTATAAAGAAGGAAAAACAGGGTGTTTACGAAGAGGAAATGCCTTAAAAAAAATTGGGCCTGGGTAGAAACCCTGGCCCGTTTTTAATCCGTACCCTATGAAAACTAGGATAAATGTACAACCTTGTTTTCAAAAAAGCAATATTTTTTTTGATATTAAAAAGTAATTGTATGTTCAACCCCATGAATTTACACGGACGTAAGCATCTTACAACCCCTCTTAGCTTAGTCCAGCAAGGCTTTCAGCCGATCTGCTGTTCAATGTATCTTGCCCTTAAAGAAGTAAACTTTTTTGATGAGCGGTTACATAATTACAGGCTACCGGGGTCGCAGGGGCCTATATGCCTTTCGTTATCCCTGGTGCCATACAGGCAATCTGCCACTTATATGGCAGATCGCTTTTGATAACAAATGTTTTAAAATAAAGGTGAATATGAATACCTGCCTATGACCATGCCTTTAGTAAAGAGTTTAAAGCATTGTTGAGGTTTTTTAAAGAGATTTGCAGTTCAAATAACAGCATGAACATAATAGATACCCATTGCCACCTGTATTCGGAAGAGTTTGTGCAAGACCTGGATGCGGTAATGGACCGTGCCGCCCATGAAGGTGTGAGCAGATTCTACTTACCGGCAATAGATAGTACAGCACATAAAGACATGATAGCGCTGGAAGAAAAATATCCCGGCAAATGTATCGCCATGATGGGCCTGCATCCCTGCTATGTAAAAGAGAACTACAAGCAGGAACTACAGCAGGTGGAAGAATGGCTGGACAAAAGAAGTTTTGTGGCAGTAGGGGAGATCGGCCTGGATTTTTACTGGGATAAAACATTTACTGCACAGCAATACGAAGCGTTCAGGATACAGGCGGAATGGGCCCTGCAATACAACCTGCCCATAGTGATACATACCCGCAATGCCATGCCCGAAACCATTGCACTGGTAAAAGAATATACCGGTCGTGGCCTTAAAGGCATCTTTCACTGCTTTAGCGGCAATTACCAGGATGCGCTGGAAATTACTGCCATGGGCTTTTACCTGGGCATCGGGGGGGTGATAACCTATAAAAATTCCGGCCTTGCAGAGGCAATAGAAAAGATAGATACCCAATACCTGGTGCTGGAAACCGATGCGCCCTACCTTACACCGGTGCCGTTCCGAGGCAAAAGAAACGAAAGCAGCTACTTAAAATATGTAGTGGAAAAACTGGCACAGGTAAAAGGCATTACCACCGAAGAACTTGCCGCAATAACCACCACCAACGCCCAAAAAATATTCGGCATTTAAAAGCTGAAACCGTATTTTTGCCCTCCCAAAAAAAGAGGGAATTGTTTCGAGTGGTTGAATTAGTCTCGATCCTTGGGGCAAAAGTGAGGTTAGGGAAAATTTACAAAAGGAGACGTGTCCGAGTGGTTGAAGGAGCACGCCTGGAAAGTGTGTATAGGGGAAACTCTATCGCGAGTTCGAATCTCGCCGTCTCCGCAAAATAACAAAACGTTATCGTCCCGATACATCGGGAAATCTTGTCATCTCCGCAAAATATTATCATTCCATCCTTCATTTGTCGAAGGATTTTTTATTAGACCACCTCGATAAGAATATTTAAAAGTTTTTCAGTTAAGTAACGGTGTAGAATATACGAATATTCGTCTCACTTTTTATTTTACTCCTTTCATGCAACCATTTTTACTCATTATCGTCATATAAGTATGATCAAGTTCTTGATGAACCTGGTCCATTTCTTGTGGTTTCAGAGGTAACTTGCCGGAGATCTTTATCTCTGGCATTTTTTTAATGATGAGAAACCAACTGCAATAAAATCCCCCTAAAATAAGGGGGACTATCACCTGCAAGTTGCGGGTAAATAGAACAACGCTTTCTTACAATTTTGTACTGCTTAAACACTGAGCCACATCTTAACCAGGTATACAGCAAAACACTGCAGGAATGTTTTGAGTATTTAACAAGAAAATGAATTTTAGTATAGGCATGGCTGATCCCTGGTTATTATAAAGGGCTTCTGAAAAGAAAGCCTGTTCCTGCCAGGTGTTTTGCATAAATACAATACGGGCAAAGCGAAAGTAATGTCTGGCCGGGAGCAGGAGGTAAGGGCCTGTTCCCGGTAATTTTAAAACCCGGTAACAATGAAACCATCATTCGACCTTTTACAATCATCAAAAAGCATTTTTACAAGCGAAAAAATTGCGGGAGCATCCTTGCTGTTAAATGAAGAAGAACAGGGATTGCAAAAGGCATTGAATGTAATTATACCTACCATGCTGTATGGGTTGGCTGAAAAAGCAGCTACCTGGTATGGCGCTTCAGATATTGCGCAAAGGGCCACCGATGCCTATAAACAGGGAATGCTGGATGATACAGCAACAGCGCTTGCTGAGGGCACAGGATCCTACCTGTTTTTATTGAGCGATATGTTCGGCAGAAAATCAGGCGAGATCATTGAAACAATTGCAACCTACTCCGGTATAAAATATCCATCAGTTACTGCACTGATCTCAGCTGCATTGCCCGCTATTCTGGCCTTGATAGGCAAACAAAAAACAAAGAACGATGCCAATTCCACCTGGCTGGCAGCATTACTGGCTTATAACAAAAACAGTTTTGCAAACGATCTGCCCGAAGGGATCAAACTGGTGGAAGAAGAGGAGCATATAGCAGAAGAGCATTTGGAGCAGGAAGAAAAAAAGAAGCTGTCTGCAGGCTGGGTATCCGGTATAGCTATGATGTTGCTATCGGTGATCTTCTTCGGCTGGCTCATCCTTAATAAGAACCAGCCTGATAACAGTGATATTAAAAAAAGCGAAAAACTGCTGAATAAATCGGTACGGGAAACAACTGTGAGCATACCCAATAACCGCTAAAATTTTATTCGATATAACAATGCTTGTCTTATTCTTAAACTAAAAATTAAAACTATGGAAGGGTTTATCATTTCTTTGATCCTGGGCGCTGCAGCCGGTTGGCTTGGCAGTATGCTTTTTAAAGGTAATGGCCTTGGTATAATTGGAAATATAGTGGTGGGTATCATCGGTGGCTGGCTGGGCTATTGGTTATTAGGTAGGCTTGGTATCAGTTTCGGTGGAGGTCCAATAGGTTACATACTTACTGCAGCAATTGGCGCTGTTGGCCTGCTGGCAATACTGAATCTTGTTTTCAAACTCCGATAAATCGTTTTTTCATTTTTGAGGTGATCCAATATCCGCAACCTTTACAGGTTAAAGCTTATGCAATGTTAAGCAGGAGGGTTGAATATTCAACCCTCTTTTTTTTTAATTACATATTTCGTGTACACTATATAGTTATGTAATAAAAACAATTTAAAATACTTCGGTTAAAAAAATATGCAGATAATTTTTTTATACCTGCAACCCTTGCTTTACACAAGCCGTCTAATTATTTAACGGGTAATTTTTAAAGCGATAAAATCCTGGAGAGAAAAGTAAAGAAGCCCCCTAAATTTATGGGGTTTGTTCACAGCAAATAACGTGGGGAATAAGCTGCCAACCGCTTGATCTTTGTGAAAACAATAAAGGAAAATAATAGTAAGGTTGCTTTAAAAAAAAGCAATACTGCAACATAACTAAAGAAGGTTTATTAGGATAAGGTTTAAACTGTGTGACAGCAAAGTCACAAAAAATCTGGTATTTCTATACCGGATTTTTTATTTTTTAGTATTGATATCAGGAATGTACAAACCGTTCTGCATAGCAAAAACGATCAGATCGGACGTGCGCTTTACCTTTAATTTGTTCAGTACACAACGGTGATAATACTGAACGGTGTGAGCGCTCAGGTTAAGATCGTAAGCAATTTCTTTGATGGTAAGGCCACTGCATACTTTGTGCAGCACTTCTTTTTCCCTGGGCGATAAATGATAGATCACCTGCTCTTCGGTGAACATGGTATTGAGCATACTGTCCCTTAGACTTTTGGAAATGTATTGTTTCCCGTCCTTCACTTCATAGATGGCTTCCAGCAATTCTTCCAGCGGCGATGATTTTGACAGATAGCCATTGGCTCCTGCACGTATTACCTGTTTTACAGTTTGCACATCGGTGATACTGCTCAATACCAGTATCTTGATCTTATCCTGGTAAAGCTTTCGTACAATTTCTATAAGCTTAATGCCATTGGACCCAGGCATCATCAGGTCCGAAATAATGATATCGGGCAGGGGTACCATTTTTTCAGAAAGAAAAATATCAGCGTTATTGAAGGTTTTAACCTGGCCGATACCCGGCTGTAATAACAACATACTTTTTACTGATTCAGTAAGAAGGGGGTGATCATCTACTAAGGCAATGAACATAGCGGTATAAACTGAGCGGTTAATGAATATGATGCAAGCAATACTAATTTAAAAAAACTAATGATAAAATGCAAGTTAATGTTTACTACCCCGGTATATCGTACTATTGGCCGGGGCAAATAAAATATACAGCATAACGCCGGCAAAAGGCGATGCTTATGAATGCATGGTTATAACAAAGGGAGGTTTTACAGCTTAGCTGCTTTTTACTTCTGGTATATATAAGCCATTTTGCATGGCAAATACAATAAGGTCGGCCGTTCTCTTTACTTTCAGTTTATTCATCACGCAACGGTGATAGTACTGTACCGTATGCACACTTAAATGCAGTACCTGTGCGATCTCTTTAATAGTTGATCCTCCGCAAACTTTATTCAATACTTCTTTTTCCCTTGGCGAAAGATGAAAGATGATCTTTTCTTCGGAAAAGATGCTGTTAAGCAGGCTTAAGCGCAATGCTTTTTCAATGTATTGTTTACCGCTGAAAACGGTATTTACAGCATCCAGCAATTCTTCCACCGAAACTCTTTTGGATAAATAGGCAAGGGCGCCCGCCCTGATAGCCTGTCTTATTGTTTGCACATCTGTAATGCTGGAGAGTATCATCCGCTTTGCATTTTCCTGGTATATAGTGCGACAGGCTTCCAGGAAATCCAGGCCGTTCATTCCCTGCATCATCAGGTCGGCAATTATTATATCAGGCGCCTGTGTACTGTGTTCCTTTATAAATATTTCGGCGCTTGAATAAATTGTTACATCACTGTAACCATGCTGCTTTAATAAGTTCTTTAAACACTCTATGAACAGGATATGATCATCAATCAATACAATCGTCATTATATATCCTTTAAGTATGATCCTAAAGATCAAACATACGGATACTAAACCAGCTTTATTTAAACACCCACCTAAATTAGGGGGGGAGTTTAAACAAATTAACTGGGAACTCTTTCTGGCAATAGGCGCAAATTTACAGTGTATTTACTGAGGGTGTAATTACAGTATTATACTGATCTGACTAAAATAATTTATCAATATAGTTTAACCTCTATTTGAGGTTTGTTTCAGAAAAGCGAGGCTGGTTTCTACCGGCCTTTTTTATTTTGCTATTACAGGTATGTATAAAGGTAACAATCCCCCAAAAAATTACTGGTGATGACGATAATATCATGGGGCAATTTTACTGCAGGCATTACGCATTTTTGTATCACAGTTACTGACAATATCAATGCCGGTGATACCAGCAAAAAATATCATCAACAACTGCCGCCCGTTTTTAACCAATATAATATGAAAACCCCTTTGATCCATACCCCTTAGAAAATTTAAAGAGCTTACCGAAACGCCGCATCCCCAGCGGCGTTTATTTTTTTTCTGTAGACAGGATCATTGTGATAGTAAAACTGGTATAGTTATTGCCAAGTGTTGTTTTTTATAACTAATTGAACAATAAACAAACAGCATTATGAAAAAGCACCTTATCCTGGCTATTGCTGCCTTCATCTTTTTTACATCTTATTCAAATGCGCAAAGTATGGGGCGCAGCTACAGCACCGCACTGGGTGTTAAAGTGCTGGATGGCGGCGGTATCACACTCAAGCATTTTATAAACGACAGGGATGCGCTGGAAGGTATCGGGTATTTCTGGAGCCATGGTACCCGTATCACCGGTTTGTACGAATTGCATTTTGATATAACGGATGCACCCGGTTTAAAATGGTACATTGGTCCCGGTGTTCATATCGGTTTTTACAATACTAAATATGGCGGTGGTAGTTTTGCCGGCGTGGATGGTGTACTGGGGCTTGATTACAAGGTGAACAATGCACCGCTCAACCTTTCCCTGGACTGGCAACCGTCTTTTGAATTTGGCACCGGCAGGGGCTTTACAGGTAGCTGGGGTGGATTAGGTATACGTTATACTTTCTAAAAATATTTTTTGCAGATGGAAAAAGTTATTCCAATACCTTTTCCATTTGCATACTCCTGCTGCCTTTGATCAATATCTCAGCATCGCTGAAATGCTGTTGTGCGAACCATTCCTTGGCCTGCAGGCTGTTTGCAAAATTAATATAGCTGTGTTGCAGTTTGTGATAATCACCACCCACTAAAACAACTGCTTTCCATTTATGCGCATCAATCACTTGAATAATGCCTTCGTGTTCTTTAAGGCTTTCGTTGCCCAGCTCCATCATACCACCAAGTAATAAAACTTTATTGCCGCCTTCCATCTTTGCAAAATTTTCTATGGCGGCTTTCATACTGGTGGGGTTGGCATTGTAAGCATCCAGGATGATCTTGTTGCTTCCTTTTTGTATCAGCTGCGAGCGGCTGTTGCTGGGCGTATAATGTTCCAGCGCCGATTGTATCTTTTCATCAGCAACATTAAAATATTTTCCAACTGCAATAGCGGCCAGCACATTGGGTAAATTATATTCTCCCACCAATTGCGTTTTGATGGTTTTAATAGCAGCGCCTTTGGTAACAGCCACTTCTAAAAATTCTGTACTGCTTTTTACTTCGCCGGTAATTTCTGCATCCCTGGTTCCGTATGTTTTTACAACTGCAATGTCATGACTCATTTCCTGCAGGTACACGTAATCGTGCATGATGAATGCAGTGCCGTTGTTAGCTCTTAAAAAATCAAACAATTCGCCTTTGCCTTTTCTTACCCCTTCTTCACCACCAAAACCTTCCAGGTGGGCTTTACCGCAATTGGTGATGAGGCCATGCGTAGGTAAAGTGAACTTGCAATAGCTTTCTATTTCTTTTTGATGATTGGCGCCCATTTCTATCAAAGCCATTTCTGCATCGGCTTTTATTTTTAAAATGGTTAAAGGAATACCGATATGATTATTAAGATTGCCTTCGGTGGTATAGGTTTTATAAGTGCTGTTCAAAACCTCGTGCAGTAATTCCTTGGTAGTTGTTTTACCATTACTACCGGTAATTGCAATGAACGGAATATTGAATTGCTGACGATGATGTTTGGCAAGCAGCTGCATGGTGGTCAACACATCTTCTACCTGTATGGTACGTTCTTTTATACTATCGGTGGGTTCATCTACAATTGCGTATGCAGCGCCTGCATCCAGGGCTTTTTGTGCAAAGCTGTTACCATTAAAATTAGGGCCCTTTAAAGCAAAGTACAGATCGTTGGTCTTTAACTTCCTGGTATCTGTCTGTACCGAAGGGTATTGTAAAAATATCTTGTATAGTTCTTCTATTTGCATGTTTCAAAAATACTATAGATGTGGTTAACAGCGCAATAAAAAAAGCGCTTCCAGATGGAAGCGCTTTTGAATTATGTAAGCGAAATTATTTTTTCTTTTTTCTTGAATTCTGTTTACGGCTGCCGAAGATATTACCTTCTTTAAAGCCAGGTCCTTCCGGTGGTCCAAGATAAGTTTGAGCGCAACGGAAACCAACAGTGCTTGAAGCCTGGTCTTCCTGCATAAAGCGGCGTGCGCCCGGAGATAACCAGTATGGCCTGTCGTTCCAGCTACCACCTTTAATTACCCTTGACTGATCGTTCACCAGTGAAGAAACACCATATCCGTAGTAAACACCGCTGGCAGAGTCGCCATCCAGGTAGTTGATCACGTTATTTTTCTGGTAGTTGCTGCGGTTCTTAACTTCATCATCAGAAATATCCACTTTTTTAAGCCTGTTTACTTCTGTAGCGCCTACGCTGTCTTTCTGGTATTCGCCTGCAGAATTTTTATAGTAACGCTGGAATTTGTTACCACGATAGTAGTTAAAATCCTGGCCGTCCAAAGAAGTTTGCGCCCTGTACACATCACCTACCCATTCGCTTACGTTACCACTCATGTTATACAAGCCAAAAGCGTTCGGATAGAAAGATTTGATATTGCCAGGGATAGCGGCACGGTCATTCAAACCACCGGCAACACCCATGTTATCACCACTACCACGTTTAAAGTTAGCGAGGAATTTACCCTGCCAGCTACCGCGGCGGTTATCCCTTAACCCGTTGGGGTTGTTGCTCCAGGAGTAGATCTGCTGGTTGCTCAACAATTCTTCACCGGATTTACCTTCTTTTTTACGTGGAGAAGGGTTCTGAGCGAAGATACCATAAGCGGCATATTCCCATTCGGCTTCGGTTGGCAGGCGGTAGCCCATGTTCAGGATACCATCGTCCATTTTCACCAAACCTCTTGGTTTACCGTTCACGTCTTTCAGATCAGATTTTTTAGGTTTATTCTTACTCTGGATAAGATCTGGAGCCATTAAATATGTTTCGGTATTGAAGGCATCTGCACCAGCGCCTTTCATTTCTTTTTTAGCGGCATCTTTTTTAAGGTAGCCTTTCTGGATCAGGTTCAGTTCGTTCACCCTGTCTGTTCTCCAGATACAGAAATCGTGGGCCTGCTGCCAGTTAACACCTACAACAGGGTAGTAGTTATAAGATGGATACCTGAAATAGTATTCAACGTAAGGCTCGTTATAAGCCAGTTCTTCACGCCAAACCAAAGTATCAGGCAGTGCTTTTCTCATTACAGAAGTATCGCCTGAGAAAGTGTTTTCCAGCCAGTACAGGTACTCCCTGTAATGTACGTTGGCCACTTCGGTCTCGTCGATGAAAAAGGAAGGAACAGTAACACGGCGCGGAACATTATTCCAGTCTCCCATTACATCCTCATCTTTTGCACCCATTACAAACGAACCACCCTGTACGAAAACAAGGCCGGGACCAGCTTTGGGATACTTTACCTTTGCCACATGGAAATTACCCATGTTCTTATCATCATAATTCCAACCGGTGGTAGATGATTTGGAAGGTTTCTTTTTAAATAAACCGCCGTTTTTACAGGCACTCAAGGAAAGTGCTGCTGCGGTAACTAGGAAGAGAGATTTACCTGAAAGTAGTTTTAACATGTTCGTTCGTTTATCAAATTGTTTAACGAAAGGTTTTCTTTTTTATTGTATATGGGGTGTACTGGCTGCAATATAAATATTTTATGCAACATACCGGTTACCAACACCTTTTTTTTACCCACTAAAATGATTTTAAAAAATCTGTTTATTAAAAAATCATACAAGTGAAACTGTTTTGTTGCCATTTTTATTGCCTGGATGGAAAAAATTAAAATATTACTTTAAATCTAATATGGAATAATAAATTAGTTGATGCAACAAATTTGAAATAATGGCTGTCTGCTGTTCGGAATTTTCAGTCAAACGGGTTAAAAATCAATATTTTTGCACAATTGGCTGGTTAATTAGATTTATTTTCCGATATTAGTTCTCTGAAATCAAAATTTGGGTTATTGTTGGATTGAATAAACCAGGTTTAAACTGTTTTTTAATCTTTCTGCAAACAATAATCGATAACATATATCGTTTGCTAGTTTGAAAGGGTGTACCTGTAACCGGTACGTCCGCTCTGATAAAACCAGGCACCTCATTTTTAATGAAACAGGCAGCTTTGCCGCTTAATCAAAAGTCATTACCTTTGAATTGCAGTTTTTTCAGTTTTTTTTAACAAGATTTTATAATTTAGTTGTTCGTTTCAAGAAAACTACTATTTTTACAATATAACACAACCATTAAACTAAACGCTTATTGAGGTAAGTTCTACCTAACCAAGACAAAACAAAACGCATGAAAAGAGTAACTTTAAAACTAACTACTTTAGTTGTTTTACTGGGAGGAACAATCACTGTAACTAATGCCCAGAAAAAAATCAACGTTGTAACATCTGCAGTTCCGTTTTTACGTATTACACCAGATGCCCGCAGTGGTGGTATGGGTGATGCAGCTATTGCTACAGCTCCGGATGCCAACTCATCTTTTTCAAACCTGGCTAAAACTCCGTATATCAGCAGCAAATACGGTCTTGCAATTAACTATGTTCCATGGTTAAGGGACTTATCTGTAAATGATGTTTACCTGGCTTCTTTAGCAGGTTTTTATAAATTAAGCGATAACGAAGCAATCACTGCTTCATTAAGGTATTTCAGCCTAGGTAGTATCCAGTTCACTGACGGTGCCGGTAACGACCTGCAAACTTACCGTCCACGTGAATTTGCATTTGATGCGGGCTACTCTCGTAAACTTTCTGCAAAAAACAGTTTAGGTATTGCTTTACGTTATATCAACTCTAACCTGGCCAGCGGTACTGTTAACGGTTCCAGCTATAAAGCCGGTAGTTCTGTAGCAGGCGACCTGCACTTCTTCCACCATGGTGCTAAAGAAAATGGCGAAGGTTTTAACTGGGGTGCTACTTTAAGCAACCTGGGTGCTAAGATATCTTACACCAGCGATGCAACTCAAAAAGATTATATCCCTGCCAACTTAGGTATCGGCGGTGCATATACAAAAGTATTTGACGAAGACAACAAGAATCACTTTTGCTTTGGACCTGCACAAATTACTGGTTCCAACTCCTGGTGATACTTCTGCAGCAGCTATTGCTAAATACCGTTCTCAGAGCGTACCTAGCAGCTGGATCAAATCTTTAGGCGATGCTCCTGATGGTCTGTCTGAAGAAATCCAGGAAATCAACTTTGCTTTGGGTATGGAATACTGGTACAACAACCAGTTTGCTTTCAGGGCTGGTTATTTCTACGAAAATCCTTCTAAAGGAAACAGGAAATTCTTCTCAGTAGGTGCTGGTTTAAAATACAATGTATTCGGACTGAACTTCGCTTACTTATTCCCATCAGGCAGTGGTGTTAACCGTAACCCACTTTCAAATACTTACCGTTTTGGTTTAGTGTTTGACTTTGATGCAGCAAAATAATAAGCATTGAAATATACTTTAAAAGCGTCCTCAACTTGTTGAGGACGCTTTTAGTTTTGTACATATCCTAAATTGCAGGATATTTGAATGATAAACAACGATCAATGGCTTACAGGATAGGTTCAGGAGTGGATTTTCATCAATTGGTAACCGGGAGGGATCTCTGGATAGGAGGGGTTAAAATTCCTCATACAAAAGGCGCATTGGGGCACAGCGATGCCGATGTGCTGCTGCATGCTGTTTGCGATGCCATGCTGGGCGCTTTATGCCTGGGTGATATCGGTACACATTTTCCCGATTCGGATGCTGCGTATAAAAATATTGACAGTAAGATACTGCTGCAGAAAAGCTTTGCGCTCATAAAAGAAAAAGGGTACCACATTGTAAATGTAGACAGTACCTTGTGCCTGCAGGAACCTAAAATAAAACCTTATGTAGCGCAGATGCAGCAGGTGATAGCTACGATACTGCAGGTAACACCTGAAGACGTTTCTGTAAAAGCCACTACTACCGAAAAAATGGGCTTTGTAGGAAGAGAAGAAGGTTTGGTGGCTTATGCCACTGTATTGCTTGCGAAACAACCCGGATGATTTTTTATGTTTGTTTAGTTAAAAAAACACAGTTTACCATTTTCGTTATACCTACAACACTACCTTTGCGCTCATGCAAACGATCAACATCAACATTGTCAACACTTCTGATAATCCTTTACCAACTTATGCCACCGAAGGATCGGCTGGTATGGACCTGCGGGCCAGTTTAGAGCAACCCGTTACGTTACAACCGCTGGAACGCAACCTGGTGCCCACAGGACTGTATATTGAATTACCTGCAGGCTACGAGGCCCAGATAAGGCCCAGGAGTGGCCTTGCAGTTAAACAGGGCATTACCTGCTTAAATACACCCGGCACCATCGACAGTGATTACAGGGGCGAAGATAAAAGTGATACTGATCAACCTGAGCAATACGGAACAAACCATTAATGCCGGGGACAGAATTGCCCAGATGGTAATTGCAAAAACAGAAAAGGCCGAATTATTTCTGGTACAGCAATTGAATGAAACGGTAAGAGGAGCCGGAGGGTTTGGACACACAGGTGTAAAATAAATTCATCCTGTAAAATAAAAGTATAAAGCACTAATGAAAAACATAAGCATTATAACGATAGGCATTATCACCACGCTGTTCACATTGAGTTGCCGCACTACCAAGCACATTAATAAAGCTATTGCAACAAGGGATACCACTGTTGTAAGTACAGCGCCCAGTGTTTCTTCAATAGATTCTGTAAGACAGATAAAAGAAACGATGGCGGGCCTTAAGAGTCACTATATCGATTATAAGACCTTTAATGCAAAAATAAAAGTAGAGTATGAAGATAGTAAGGGTAAACAACCCGATATAACGGCAGTGGTTAGGGTAGTAAAGGACAGCGCCATCTGGATGTCGTTAACCGCCACTATTTTTAACCTGGAAGTGTTTCGCCTGCTGATAACAAAAGATAGTGTGATACTGATGAATATAAGAGATAAAGAAGTGCAGTACCGCTCGCTGGATTATTTGCAGGAAGTAACAGAGATACCTTTCGATTATCAAACGATACAGGATATGCTGATCGGTAATCCCATCTTCCTCGACAGCAGCGTGGTTTCATACAAAAAACTGGATTCCAAAATACTGGTATCAACATTAGGGCAGTATTTTAAAAACCTGCTGACGCTTTCGTCCGACAATAATGTATTGCTGCATAGTAAACTGGATGATGTGGATGTGAACCGTAACCGTACTGCAGATATTACTTACGATGATTTTGAAAATAAGAACGGTATGATATTCTCCACTTACAGGGAGATAACGGTATCAGAAAAAAACAAACTGGATATAAGGCTCAATTATAAGCAATACGAGTTTAACAAAGATTTATCAATAACATTCAAGGTTCCAAAAAATTATAAACGCAAGTAAGCGTTACTTTTAAATTATACACAGGTGTGGGTTATTAAGCCGGCATAAGTTACCTGTTTCAATTTATTTTTGATAAACCCCGCATTCAGCTATTATGGTAAAAGCATTTTTCACATTTCTACTTGTAACGCTTGGCGGCGTTGTAATGGCACAGCCACCGCAAACCCGTGAAGACCTTGAAAAGCAAAAGCAGGAACTGAAAAAAGAACTGGAGCAAACTGAAAGAATGCTGAGTGATAACAAGGCAAAATCAAAAGAGAACCTGGTACAGTGGAAACTGATCAATGATAAAGTGAATATACAGGACCGTATCATTGATAATATCAACCGTGACATCAACCTGCTGGATAATAATTTGGTGACGACGCAGCGTGATATCAACCGCTACGACAAATTACTCGATACATTAAAGCAGGAATATGCAAAGAGCATGGTATATGCTTATAAGAACAGGAGTAATTATGATTACCTGAATTTTATTTTTTCCGCTTCCAGTTTTAATGATGCTATAAAAAGGATCACGTACTTAAAAAGCTACCGCAATTACAGGGAAATGCAGGGGCAGAATATTCTGCGTACACAGGAACTGAGGAAAAAACGAATAGAAGAACTGAGCAGCACCAAAGAAAAAAAGAGTACGGTGCTGGAATCGAAAGATAAAGAGATGGCGGTGCTGGAAAAGGAGCAGAAAGAAAAAGACAGGATATTGAGCGAATTAAAAAAACAGGGCAAGCAACTGAACGATAAGATGGCGGCCACCAGGAAGCAGCTTAAAAAAGTGGATAATGCCATTGCTGCCGCTATTAAAAGAGCGATCGATGCTGCTAACCTTGCTTCTAAAAAAGCAAGAGAAGAAGAAGAGAGAAGGCTGGCTGCCGAAAGGGCCAATGCAGCCAAGAATAACCCGACCGCCCCTGTTGCTTCCACACCTAAAGCGAACAATGCCCCTAAAAAAACAGAGCCTAAAAAAGCGCCTGAAAGTGTTTTGCTGAACCCGGAGAATATTGCAGTGAATGCTAATTTTATCAATAACAGGGGTTCGCTTCCATGGCCGGTGGATAAAGGTTATACCCTGATGCATTTTGGCTCAAATACATTGCCCAGCGGTACTGTACTGGTAAGTAACGGGATAAGTGTTGCTACAGATATCGGCACGCCTGTAAAAGCCATATTTGATGGTACGGTATCGAATATTGTATACGTGGATGAGATGCAGGTGGTGATCGTACAGCATGGTAAATACTTCAGCACCTATAGCAATTTGTCGAATGTATCGGTACAGCGCGGACAGGCCATACAACGTGGCCAGGTAGTTGGAAAAGCTGCTGCTAACCTGGATGGTGTTGGATCTGTTGATTTTTATATCAATGATGAAAAGGGTTTTCAGGACCCGGAAAGATGGCTGCGCCGCCGTTAGATCACTTTTTTATACAAAGCCTCGTAAACTGGCACTATATTATCAATATCAAATTTTTTAGCCTGCGCCAGTGCATTTGCTTTGAACTGTAAAAGCGTTGCATCATCTTTAAGAATGGCCAGTGCGTTAGCAGCCATATCATCCACATCGCCTACATTGCTCATATAACCGCAATAGCCATTGATATTTATTTCGGGCAAACCTCCTGCATTGGTGGAAATGACAGGTACTTCTGCAGCCATTGCTTCCAGCGCCGCCAAACCAAAGCTTTCGTATTCGCTGGTGAGTAAAAACAGGTCGGCAATGGGCAATATATCTTCCATCTGTTCCTGCTTACCCAGGAATTTAATTTTATCGCTGAGTACACAATCCCTGCAAATGCTTTCTACATAAGGCCTTTCAGGTCCATCGCCCAGTAATAATAATTTGGCGGGCATTTTTTCAATCACTTTCATGAACACTTTCACTACATCTTCCACCCGTTTTACTTTTCTGAAATTACTGGCATGTACTAAAATCCTTTCTCCATTGGGTGCCACTATTTTCCTGAATGCATCCACCGGTTTTTTATTGAACCTTTTTACATCCACAAAATTGTGTATCACTTCAATATCGCTTTCTATCACGAAATTTTTATAGGTCTCTTCTTTTAAATTCTGCGATACAGCAGTTAGGATATCACTTTCGTTCATGGAAAAAGTAACTACGGGGCTGTAGGTTTTATCCCTGCCCACGAGAGTGATATCAGTACCGTGCAGCGTGGTGATGACAGGTATCTTTTTACCCTGCTTCAGTAATATCTGCTTGGCCATGTATGCAGCAGCAGCATGCGGTATGGCATAATGCACATGCAGCAACTCCACATTATTATTGATGATAACATCCACCATGGTACTGGCGAGTGCTGTTTCGTATGGTGGATAATCAAAAAGAGGATAGGTGGGTACCCTTACCTCGTGGTAAAAAATATTGGCATGAAAACCACTCAGCCTTACGGGTTGCTGGTAGGTGATGAAATGAATATTATGCCCCTTATCCGCCAGTGCTTTACCAAGCTCTGTAGCCAACACACCGCTTCCGCCAAATGTAGGGTAGCAAACAATTCCAATATTCATACAAAGAGAGTTTAACAGTGAACCCGTTTTAAACGGCAGGCTGCAAGTTAGGGTTTTATCTTTCATCCTGCACTCCACTCATGTATTGTGTGTTTTCGAAATCGGGTATATTAACCTTCCGGCATTGCTGATAAATTATTAAGTTTGTTAAATAACCAATAGTATGAGAAAAATAAAATTTGCAGCTGTTGCAGCCTTCGTATTCATCAGTAATATGGCGTTTTCGCAGGATGAAGATTCTGTGATGATCAAAAAGATATCGGACGAAGTATTGTTCAATGGTACAGCTTATAGCAACCTGCGTGTGCTTTGTAAAACAGTGGGACAGCGGCTGAGCGGCAGCGCCGGTATGTACAAGGGAGAAGCATGGGGTGTAAAAACGTTGAAAGAAGCTGGCGCAGAAAATGTCAGGCTTCAGGAATGCATGGTACCGCATTGGGTAAGAGGGAAAAAAGAGGAAGCCGGTTTCCGTACAGCAAAGAAAAACGGCGACCCGGTTTTCAATGTGCTTTCGATCGGTAATGCTACAGGCACAGGCGACAAAGGTGTGCTGGCTAAAATTATCGAGGTAAAGAATTTTGATGAACTGAACCAACGCAAGGATGAAGTAAAAGGTAAGATCGTGTTCTTTAATTATCCTTTTAATAAAACATTGCTCAGGGGCGCTTATGGAGATGCGGTACGCTACAGGAGTGGTGGCGCATCGGCAGCAGCAAGGTATGGTGCGCTCGCAGTGATCGTTCGTTCGGTTACAGCGGCTACTGATAATAATCCGCATACTGGTGCATTGCGTTACAATGATTCTTTTCCAAAAATTCCTGCGGCCGCTATCAGTACGATTGATGCAGCAAGGCTGAGCAATTATATAAAAACCGGTTATAAGAATGCGGATTTTTATTTACGTACCAATTGCGTAATGTTAGCAGATACTGTAGGGCATAATGTGATAGGAGAGATAAAAGGATCAGAATTCCCGGATGAAGTGATCACAATTGGCGGACACCTGGATAGCTGGGATCCTGCAGAAGGCGCTAATGATGATGGTGCAGGCATGGTACAAAGTATTGAAGTGCTGCGTGTGTTAAAAGCAATTGGTTATAAACCTAAACGCACGATACGCATTGTGTTATTTGCCAATGAAGAAAATGGCGGCAGGGGCGGTGCGAAATATGCTGATGATGCAAAACTGCAAAAGGAAAAACATATCATGGCGATGGAAAGCGACGGTGGTTCGGAATATCCCCGCGGTTTTGGCTGTGGTATGACGAAAGAACAATTTGCAAAAGTGGCGCCCTGGGCAAAATATTTTACACCTTATGATGCAGATAAATTCTCTTTTAGCGAAGGCGGCGGAGAAGGTGCCGATATAGGGCCGTTGCAGACAAATTTTAAAACAGCACAGTTTGGTTTAAGTACCACCGGTCAACGGTATTTTAATTTTCATCATTCGGCCATTGATGTATTTGAAAATGTGAATGAGCAGGAATTGCATTTGGGTGCTGCTGTAATGGCTGCCATGGTATATTTGGTTGATAAATACGGATTATAATTATCTTGCAAAAAAAATAATAATGGAAGACATAAAACCAGCAGTTACACCAGTACAAAAAACAAGTTGGGGCAAACGCTTTTTGCGCAAGTTCTTTTTATTTGCGGCGATCGCTTTCATATTATACATTGGCATCAGTTACCTGCTGGCCGCTGTACTGGTGTACAGTTCAGGCGACAGGATAGGATACATTTATAAATTCTTGCACAAGGGCTATATTTTTAAAACCAATGAAGGCATTTTAAAAACAGGATTTGTAAATATTGGCAATACCACCACGCCCAATGAAGAATGGAATTTTTCTGTTGCGGATGATAGTGTTGCCAGCCAGATCACTCATTTAGATCAGCGGGTGGCAGTAAAGTTGTATTACAAGGAATATTACACCAAACTTTTTTTCCGGGGCGATACCAAGTATTTTGTGTACAAGATGGAAAAGATGCCCAACCAGTAATTGGATCAACCCTGCAATAAAAATATGACCGGCTTTTTATGAAAGTCGGTTTTTTGTTGCCTCCAGTCGGCGATTGTTTTTGTTTTTACAGATTCATTTGCGGAAGTAAGTTCTGCTGCAATGCAAAAACGGGTGGAAGGTTTGCAGGTTTTTAAAACAGTTTCTATCAACTGGTTATTGCGGTAAGGTGTTTCAATAAAAATTTTAGTGCTGTTGTTTTTTGCTGATGCTGCTTCCAGCTCTTTTATACATTTGGTCCTTTCTGCATTATCAATCGGCAGGTAACCTACAAATTCAAATTGCTGCCCGTTCATACCGCTTGCCATGAGTGCGAGCAAGATGGAACTGGGGCCCACTAAGGGTTTTACTACCGCATTCATTTGTTGCGCAACGCCGATCAACACCTGGCCCGGATCGGCAACACCAGGGCAGCCTGCTTCGCTGATGATGGCGATATTTTTTCCTACTGTTATTTTTTGTTTAAAAGAATGCACCAGTTCATCTTCGGCTTTGTGAATAGTGAACCATTCATAATCGTCGATCACAATTTCTTTGCAGATGCTTTTTAAAAAACGCCGGGCTGTTCTTTCATTTTCGGCAAATATCACTGCACAATCTTTTACTGCATCAATTATATAAAGCGGAATGGTTTGGGTGGCTGTTTCATCCAGCACACAGGGAACTAAATATACGGTGCTTACCGGCATGCTTTGTTGTTTAAATTTTTAAGTGTATTCTATGCTATGCTACAGGCCCAACGAGTGCAGTGCCTTCGTCTTTATTGCCATACAAACTTATGGTGGCTGCAATTACTGCGTAGCTGGGCGCCAGTACCCAACCTACAATGGGTAAAAGGTGCATTACAGAAAATACCAGCCCGTTACCGATGGCTAACCCTTTGTGTTTACCGATAAAGGCAATGCTTTGGCTGGTGGACAATTTATGTCTTTCGCAGCTGTAATCCAGCATAGAAAAACCAAGATAATAACATTCCACCATCAGTGCAATCAAAGGCGTGATCCATCCTATTACCGGCACAAATGCCAGTATGAAAATAGATATAGCATACACCGTTTGCCAGAGCATATTGCGCAATGCGATCTTAATGCCCCTGATGATATCTTTCAACAGTTGAGAAAAACTGAAAGGAAAGTCCTTGCCTTCCATGATGGCTTCTGTTTTTTCGCTTAAATAAGCAAATAAGGGCGAGCCGATAATAAGGAACAGGTATTTGAACAGTGAAAAATAAAAGAGCATTAAAACAAGGTTCAGTACTATCTGTGCAAATATCACCAGCCAGCTCAGCCAGCTGCTTTCCATTTTCTGGATCCATTCTTTTATACCGGTCTTTAACAGCATGAAATCAATAGCATAACTGCTCGATTTCCAGAAAAAGTACATCCCCACACAAAAGAGTATGGTATATATGAAGCCGGGGATCAGGATCCATTTCCATAACCGGTGCTTGATAATGAAGCGGTGGGTTTGAAAATAGGCCTGTATAGCAATAATGATTTCTTTGAGCATGAAACGGGGGTAATGGCTATAGTTTAATTATTTTAGCTTTAAAGTTAAAGATATAATGAAGAAGTTAACCGGTGAATTTTACGACAGGGAAGATGTATTGCAGATTGCCCGTGACTTATTAGGTAAAATATTAATTACAAAGTTCGACGGTGTTACCACTTCGGGGCGAATTGTAGAAACCGAAGCCTATATTGCGATCACCGACAGGGCATCACATTCTTACAATGGTAAACGTACGGCGAGGAACGAATATATGTATGATGTGGCAGGCATTAGTTACGTGTATATCTGCTATGGCATGCATCATTTATTCAATGTAACCACCAATAAAAAGAATATCCCCGATGCAGTGCTGGTAAGGGCCGTAGAGCCATTGAGCGGTATTGAGACCATGCTGAAACGGACGGGCAAGGCAAAGCTGGATAATACCTTGACCAAAGGACCGGGCAATGTAGGCAAGGCCCTGGGCATTTCTAAAGAGCATTCGGGGCTTAATTTGCTGGGCAGTAAAATATTCATCTGCGATGACGATACTGTGTATGCACCTGAAGCAATAGGCGCCAGCAAACGCATTGGCGTGGAAGGCGCCGGCGAAGCAGCCCATTATCCTTACCGCTTTTTTGTAAAAGGCAACAAATTTGTAAGCGGTTATCCCAATAAATAATCTTGGAGGCATAAAAAAACTCCCGTTTAAACAAACGGGAGTTAAACTATAACTAAACCAGTACGACTATCGTACTAACACTTCACCCCTTTTAATTACGTTGCCATTTGCATCGCTCAGCACTACATAATACACGCCGGCGGCGTCTTTCCTCATATCGATCTTAAGCAACTGGTAAGCCTGTGTAACCGCGAATTCGTTGGTGTATACTCTTTCGCCTTTGGCGCTGTACACGGTCACGATCTGTTTGGTGACACCACCTCCCGGGTTGTAATAAGCAACAGTGAACAATCCGTCGTTTGGACTTGGATAAATAAAGAGCTTATTACTTGCAGAATCACTAATGGTGATATTAGCAGGAACCGAGATACAGGAACCAATGGTAGCAACCACTGTATACAGACCCAGTTCATTTACACTTACTGTTACTGAATTACCGGTAACGTTTATTGGCGCACCATTCCTGGTCCATACCGTAGTAAAGCCTGTAGGAGGATTTACAGAAGCAGTGATAGTGGTTGTCATACCCGGTAACAATTTGGTATAAGGAGCAGCGGTTAACGTTACAGTAGGCTGTGCGCTTACTGTTAAAATGCCTGCTGCTGTATTTACTGCCCCGCATGGAGCCGTACCGCTCACTACAGTGCGGTATTGATAATTATTCATACCTGCTGTAACACCTGTTAAAGTAAGCGTGGTGGTAGTAGCACCGCTGTAAATACCACCATTGGTGATATTATTCCAGCTGGTACCGCCGTTGGTGCTTTCCTGCCATTGATAGGTAGGGGTAGTACCCGCAGCAACCACGCTGAAGCTGGTGGTGCCTGTAGCGCAGATCACTGCATTTGCAGGTGCTGTGGTAATACTTACAGGTGTATAAACGGTCAGTACTGCTGCCGTGCTGGTTACCGATGGTGTACAGGTACCGCTTACTATACAACGGTAGCGGTAAGTATTCATAGTAACTGTTGCTGCAGTAATGCTGAGTGTATTGGTGGTAACGCCTGAGTAAACGCCGCCATTGGCAAGGTTGCTGTAATTGGCGCCGCCATCGGTGCTTACCTGCCATTGATAAGTAAGCGCTGTTCCGTTAGCACCTACAGTATAAGCAGTGTTTTGACCGGCACAGATTGTAGTACCTGCAACCGGCTGTGTGGTAATAGCCGGAGCTGTATTTACAGTTAACAATGCGGCAGCAGAGTTTACTACGCCGCAGGAAGTGGCGCCGGTTACTATACAACGGTACTGGTAACTGCTCATACCGGCTGTTACACCTGTTAGTGTAAGCGTAGCCGTTGTAGCGCCGCTGTAGATGCCGCCATTGGTAATATTATTCCAGGTACCGCCACCATTGGTACTTTCCTGCCATTGATAGGTAGGGGTAGTGCCTGTAACGGTAACACCGAATGTGGTGGTAGCGCCGGCACATACTACTGAAGCAGCAGGCTGTGCTGTAATGGCTACAGGTGTATTAACTGTAAGGGTAGCACAGCTGGTGGTAGCTGCCGGTGCGCAGGTTCCGGAAATAACACAATGATAGGCGTAGCCGTTCATGGTGGTGGGTGCGCCTGTAATGGTAAGTGTATTGGTAGTAGCACCTGCATAAACACCACCGTTCGCAATATCTGTCCACGGGCCTCCGCAACCTGTAGTGCTTACCTGCCACTGGTAGCTGAGCGATGTGCCCGTTACCGTGGTGCTGAAAGAAGTATTCTGCGCAGAACAGATGGTACTGCTTGCAGGCTGTGCAGTGATATTAGGTGCTGTATTAACTGTAAGTATCGCTGCTGCAGAATTTATTGCAGGACAGCTGCCTGTTACCACGCAACGGTACTGGTTATTATTCATACCGGCTGTAACACCCGTTAAAGTAAGTGTAACGGTAGTGGCACCGCTATACACACCACCATTGGTAATATTGTTCCAGGTACCGCCACCATTGGTGCTTTCCTGCCATTGGTAACTGATCACTGTACCCGAAGTGGCCACCGTAAAGCTGGTAGTGGCGCCTGCACAAACTACCGAACTGGCCGGTTGGGATGTGATGGACAAGGCCGTTCCCACAGTAAGCGTGGCAGCATTGGAAGTGGCCGGTGAAGGACAGTTGCCTGAAATGATACAACGGTATTGATAAGTATTCATACCAACAACAGTTGGGTTGATGGTAAGCGTAGCTGTTAATACGCCGGAATAAGGCGCCACGTTGGTGAGGTTATTCCAGGTACCACCGCCATTGGTACTTTCCTGCCATTGGTAAGTCAGTCCACCACCCGTAGCGGTAACGCTGAAGCTGGCCGAATTACCGGCACAGATGGAGGTATTACCCGGTTGTGCAGTAACGGCCGGAGCTGTATTGACAGTGAGTATTGCAGCTGCTGAATTGAGCGGGCTGCAGGCGCTGCCGATAACACAACGGTATTGATTATTGTTCATACCTGCAGTTACACCAGTTAGTGTAAGCGTAACCGTTGTAGCGCCACTGTACACACCGCCGTTGGTAATATTGTTCCAGGAACCACCACCGTTGGTGCTTTCCTGCCATTGATAGGTTAAAGAAGCGCCTGTGGCCGCTACACTGAAGGTAGTAGTGGCGCCTGCGCAGATCGTTTTATTGGTAGGTTGCGTATTTACCACGGTAGCCGCATTCACTGTTAAGATACCTGCATTAGAAGTAGCTGATGTAGGCGCACAGGAGCCGGTGGCAACACAACGGTACTGGTAACTATTCATACCAGCGGTAACACCGGTAAGTGTTAAGGTTAAAGTAGTGGCGCCGCCATAGATACCACCATTGGTGATGTTACCCCACGATCCGCCGCCATTGGTGCTTTCCTGCCATTGATAACCTGTACCGGTACCGGTGATAGTGAAGCTGGCATTGTTACCGGCACAAACAGTTGCGTTGGAAGGCTGTGAACCGATGGTAGCGGTTGTACAACCCGAAGGTATCGTCGAACTCCATATACCACGGCCATGCGTAGCCGCAGCAATGGTACGGTCAGATGCCCTGTACTTGATCATATCCGTTCTTACATTGGGGAAAGTGGCATTGGCGGTCCATACAGTAGAAGCGCCGTTCAGCAGGTCGGTTTCCCACACACCTGTTTCCGTTGCAATAAATGCCTTGGTATCATCATCCGGGTGAAATAGAGCCCAGCGCACCGGCATATCGGGCAGGTTACCATCCACTGCAGTCCATGAAGTGCCGCCATTGCTGGTAACCCATACATTCTGAACACCGTAATTGGTAAAGGTGGCCATGATATGCTGATCGTCAGATCCGGTAACCACACAGTTAACATAACCCCCTGGCATACCCGAACCAGTGTTGATGCTGGTACCTACCGGGGTAGCGCCATCTGCACCATCCACTTTTATGATACCTCCAGTACCTATACCAAAATACACCCTGTTGGCTGTATACGGCGATACGTGTACGGCAGAGATATTACCACCCAATGCCGTAAGCGGCACTACCGTAGTGGTACCACCCGTTTGCGGATCTTCCCATCGTAAATAGTTATTGCTGGTGTAGCAGGCATAAAATTTATTACCCACATTATCATAATCAAAAGGATTCACAAAGCGGCCGTTGGTACCGCTGGTACCCAGGTTCACCGGAGTGGTCCAGCTTGCACCGTTGTTGGTAGTGCGCCGGTAAACATTGTATACATAAGAGCCGAACTGGTATTGCGGTTCGTTCTGATCAATGGCAACAAAACAACCATCACCTCCATATACCTCAATAGAACTGTCGAGGCCCGGATGGTTCAAACGGTGTACGCCATTATCCTGTGCACCACCAATAAAATAATTGAGATTGGTAGGATGTATAGCCAGTGCATAAAATTGTTTCAGTCTTAGACCTTTGTTCCTGTCGCGTATGGTGGTTCCTCCATCAGATGAGAAGAAGGCGCCACCATCATTGGTGAACAAGAGCTTTGTACCACCATCCCACCATTGTACATTATGCTGATCGGCATGTACATACTGGCTGGAACCGGCGCCTGTTACCCATGCAGATATCTTGGGCCAGGTGCTGCCTCCGTCGGATGTTTTATAGCAATCCAGGCCTCCCACAATACACTCGTTGGTATTGGCTGGATTGATAGCTGCAGAAAGAGAATACCATCCCTGGCCGCTGGCCCAGCCGCTTGCAGGCTGGCCTGTGGTGGACGCCCAGTTAGCACCACCATCGGTTGTTTTCCAGATAGTAGGTACCTGGTAACTGGCGTTAGCGGGTAAGGCATACAGTGTGTTGCCACTAATGGCCATTTCTGTTCTTTGACTGAAAGTAGTGAAAGGTGTGGTGGCAGATGTCCATCCTGCGGAAGTAACGGTAGAAGGAATATCTGTATAACGATAACCGGAACCACTGAATATACCTGTGGTTACGTGCAGGCGGCCTGCAGCAGTGGTGGAACTTATTTCAAGATCGCATATATCGCTGGTGAGCCCGGAAGGCGTGATATTGGTCCAGGAAGTTCCTCCGTCGGTGGATCTAAGCAGACCGCTGCCACGTGTACCCAGGTACACATTACCCTGGAAATCGCAGAGTATCCTTGTTCCGTTAAGATAGGTGGAAGTGCTGGATAAGAAGTTCCAGGTATTACCGCCGTCAATACTTTTAAACACGCCCACACCTCTTACAGCGTCGGCATTAAAGTAAGATTCGCCGGTACAGAAGTACATGATATTCTGAAAGCCGGGACGTGGATCCTGGCAGATAGCGGCTACAGCAAGATTTGCAAGAAAATCGTTGACAAGGGTCCAGTTGGCGGGTGTTGCAGTAATGTCGGTGGTCTTCCAGAGTCCACCATCCACACCACCAACCCAAACTGTTTTTTGAGTGGCATCTGTCAGGTCAACCATGGCAGCACGTATCCTGCCACCGGTCTGGTCGTTGTTCTGACGGCCGTTACCCTGCGGGCCGGCAAAATCACCATTCGGGCCTCTTTCAATCCACGAAAGGGCATTGATGAGATTGGATGAAGATGATTTGGATTGTTCGGTTTGTTCAATAGCTATCCTGAGTTTCTCCCAGGGAACCCTACCGGTTGAAAGATCTTTTGTACGCTCAATCTCAAACTGCGCAGCTTTATCAGGGCCATCATATTCATCTTCCTCTTCTTCGCCCATGGCCTCACCATTACTATGGCAGCTGCTTAAAATTAAAACGCAGGTTGAAATAGCCATTAAAAAAGCTAAACAACTTTTGTACACATGTTTCATAAAATTAAAATTTGAAGTATATAATCCACGTCCGGAGGAGGTGTATTGATTTCTTTAACAACAGTATGTAAGGAAACTGTATACGGTGGATATAAGTTGGCAACAAAACCAAGTGCAGGAATTGTTTTGTGGGCGATCAATGTAAAATCGTGAAAATCAGCTTTTACAGTGTGTTTGCCGTCTTTGTTGGAGCTGTTATCATCTGTGGAAGACCTTACGGTTTTAGCAAGATTGGTGAGTAACTGTTCTTCTTTTTTATCGTTGAGGCAATATAAAATGGTGCTGCCATTAACCGTCTTTTTCTTTGCCACATCATACATCTGGCCATGCAGGGAAAATTCCTTGTCCTCTTCTTCCCAGTCAATATATTGTTCGTTGGCAGTAGCGTCGATCTTTTCCAACTGGTCATCACGCAAACCAGCCAGTAATTGCTGTTCTGCTGCTTCTTTTAATTCAAATTGCTGAATGAGGTAGATATACCGGTAACCTATCTGTGAAAAAAACAGGAGTGATACAATAAGTATTGTTAGAGATTTTCTCAATCAGTAAGGTTGTGGAATAAAATTAGCAAATTTTGGATACGAACTGAAATTTTGTTTGTGTTAACACGTACTCAATTTTGAGTAGATAATAAAAAAGGCCCCCTGTTGATCAGGGGGCCTGAAAAATATCCGTTTAAAAGATTATTTCACAAATACCTCAGCGCTCTTGATCTTCTTACCACTTGCGTCTCTCAAAACAACAAAGTATAAACCTTTGCTGAAGCGTCTCAGGTCGATCTGGTGTAATTGATATTCCTGTGTTACAGGGAATACATTATCGTACACTTTACGTCCCATCCTGTCGTATACGGTAATACCTTGAGTGGTTGTAGTACCAGGGCTGTTATAGTAAGTAACTTTAAATTGTCCGTCGTTCGGGTTAGGGAAGACGAAGAGTTTATTACTTGGCAATGCAGCCATAGTGATCAGGTTAGACTGGTTGATACAAGTACCGGTAGCCTGGTCGGTAACCACTACTTTATAAACACCCAGGTTGTTTACACTCACAGTGTAGGTATTGCTGGTAGCACCCGGTATCAATACGTTATCCTTGTACCATGCAATATTCAATCCTGTAGCCGGAGTGGTTGCTGCTGTAATAGTAGCAGTCTGACCAGCCTGCAGGTCTGTTTTATCAGCAGTAATGGTTGCAGTTGGCAATACATTTACTGTTAATACAGATGCAGTTGAAACTGCAGGTGTAGCACAGGTTGCATTAGATAATAATGCCTGGTAACGGTAGCTATTAAAGCTTAAAGGAACATTGGTGATAGTTAAAGTAGCTGAAGTTGCACCTGAATATGGAGCAGCATTGGTGATGTTGGTCCATGTGGTACCACCATTGGTGCTTACCTGCCATTGGTAAATAAGCGGCACGGTGCTAGAACCTGCTACAGTAAAGCTGGTATTACCGGTGCTGCATATTGCGGTAGCAGCTGCAGGGTTGGTTGTAACCGTTGCAGGAGCGATCACTGTTAAAGTAACTGCAGTAGAATTAGCTGCAGGAGCGCAGGTACCGCTTACTACAACACGGTATTGATAAGTGGTAAGCGCAACTGTTGCGCCAGTTAGTGTAAGCGTAGCCGTTGTAGCGCCGCTGTAAACACCGCCATTTGCAATGTTGGTCCATGTACCACCGCCATTGGTGCTTACCTGCCATTGGTAGCTGATACCGGTACCGGTGGCAGCTGAAGTAAATGATGTATTAGAACCTGTACAGATAGTACTTGCAGCAGGCTGTGTAGTAACAGCAGGTGCAGTATTAACCGTTAATGTTGCTGTAGATGTAGTAGCACTGCCACATGAAGTGGTACCGCTTATAATTGCACGGTATTGGTTATTGTTCATACCTGCAGTAACGCCTGTAAGAGCCAATGTGGTGGTGGTGGCACCGCCATAAATACCACCGTTGGTAATGTTGGTCCAGCTGGTACCGCCATTGGTGCTTTCCTGCCATTGATAAGTTAAAGTAGGACCGGTAGCAGCTGTTGTAAAGCTGGTGTTGGATCCGGCACATATTACAGGAGAAAGTGGTTGTGTGGTAACAACGATCGGTACTGCAGCAGTAATTGCAAAATCAGTGTTGGAAATATCGAAGAAGATATTTCCGATCGCTTCTACTTTTATCCTTGCAGTAGCAGAGGGTGTATTAGGTAATGTAACCACTTCTGATCCATCGTTAGCTGTGCTGGCAAGCAGTACAGTCGGGAACGTATTACCACCATCAGTAGATAAAGATATCTTAACGTTGGCGCAGCTTACAGGTGCAGCCGTAGTATTATTTACATCCCATGTTACAGTTTGAGTAGAACCACCGCACCATGATACATTACTGTTGGGACTGCTTACTGCAAATGGACCGGCAGCTGCAGATACGGTAACCACCATATCAGCAAAAGCAGTCTGGCCTACAGCTAATGGAGTAGTTGAACTGTATGGATGGTTATCCCTTACAGTTAACCTGAAATTCAGTGTTCTGCCAACAGAGCTTAATGCTTCAATGTTTGCAATGGCATCACCGCCGGGTAATGGTGGTGTTACGTTCAGACCGGCCAGTATGGTTGATAATTTAGGGAATAACCTTGTTGGAGATAAAGTAGGTGAAAAAGATAACCAGTTTGGACCAGATGCTTTTGTTGGAGAAGCAACACTATTTGAACCTGAAACTGTAGAATTATCATTTTGTTCCCAGCAATAAGTCAACACATCACCCGGGTTAGCATCAGTTGCTGAACCGGTCAATGCAAATGGTGTGCTGATAGGAATAGTATAGTTGGTAAGAGATCCTACTACCGGTGTAGCATTATTGGCAGTAATATTAGTAGTAACCGGGCAGGTTTTCACCGCCAGGTTATTCTGGATCTGGTTGATAGAAGTTGCATGATAGATATCAATAGAGTGTGGTGCCACATCATAAGAAGTGATACCTGCATACGCCATGATAGTGATACCGGAACCTACTTCTTTATTCTGACCGGTACCTTCCAATGAAAAAGAGAAAGTATGGTTAGCACCCAACTGGTGACCTACTTCGTGTACCACGTAGTCAATATCAAAGTTGTCGCCCATTGGGATACCATCGGCAGGAGAAGTAAAACCACTTCCTTTACCGGAACCGCAAACGCAACCGATACAACCTGCGTTACCACCACCACCGGAAGCACCGAATAAGTGACCGATATCGTAGTTGGCATCGCCAATCACAGAAGTTAAAGTGTTCTGCAGTTCGCCATTCCATGCGCCACCCGCTCCTGTACCTGCAGGAGAATATGGATCTGTGGAAGGGTTATAATAAATAACGTTGGTGCTGGCCGCGATCAGGTTCAGGTGCAATGCAAGGTCTTTTTCATAACAACCATTGCAACGTGCGAGTGTATTATTGATGGCAGCAAGTACCAGGTTCACCTGTGCTGCACTGGTAGCACCAAAATAGTTAGAGTATTCTGCAGTAACGGACTGGGCTAAACGCATAGTTCTTAATTCACCTGCAGAGCTTCCCACAACATTAGAAGAGGGGAGTTGGCCTTTAAGTGTACTTGCAAATTGCTTGTCATCTGTAGAACAGGTCCATGGTAATTTGCCTTTTTCCCTCTGGGAATTGTATACTGCGTAAACAGTATGATCTTTTGAATACGGCTCAATGAACTCATTGTCTTTTTCAGTTCTGAAAACCATGGTTTGAATGCCCTGTGGAGAAATGCTCAGTTTTAAGCTGGCAGCCTTGTCAGTGATACCTCTTCCGGAAAATGCCCTGATCTCAGGAAATTTTGCCTGTAAAGCTGGTTCAAAGTTAGAAGCTTCCACTACTTCAAACTGCTCAAGCTTACCTGCTGCATTCGGTAAAGAGATCACTGTTGAGTGTTTGGCTTTGTTATCAACAATGGTAAATAATTCCTGCCTTAATGGTTCGAGGTTAAGGTTAAATAATTCGAACACTTTTGGAAAGGCTAATCTTGCTACAGCTTTGTCTGTAATGATACTACTGCGGCTTTCACTGTTTGAAGACCAGAATTTGTCTGTTTGTGAAAACCCTAAAGTAGTAAAAAACGCAAGGAGGAGTGTTAGGAGTAAAGTTTTTTTCATACTGTTAGTTTAGTTTTTGCTAATTTATTACTTTTTTTTGACCTGAAAATCCGACAATAAAAAAATACCAGAAATAGTAAATATTTTTTACAAAAGCCGGAGCCCTTGTGCATTTGCATTTACTTTTTCATAAAATCGCAGGCGCTTTTTTTACGGTTGCCTCCTCTCTTAAAGAAAGAAAATAAGTGCAACACGGCAAAGCTGCCGCCATCGTTTAACCGGTGATTAACCGGCGGGGAGTAGGGGATTAAAACTTAGGACATGGAATGCCTTTGTTTTCAGCAGGTTGTTTGATGTAGATCAAAGATATTTCCGAACCACCTCTTGTATTGGTGGCAGCTTTTAAGCTGGAAATATTTAAATCGTAGCTGGCGCCGATCCTGAGGCCGCCAAATTCCAAACCAATATAGGGTGCGATTGCATCATTAAAACGTATCCAGCTACCCAGGTAAACACTGGTTGGTTTGTCCTGGTCCTGGTTCAGGTTGGCAGCAATGGCAGCGCCCAACGTGGTTTCGCTGGCCTTATTCTGCACCTGGTGAATGATAGAAGTATGTAAGGTCAACTGGTCGCTTACCGGAAAGGAGCCACCGGCATGCACCGTGATACGGCCACTCAGGTACCAGTTCTTATCTTTAAAACTCACTTTGGGCCTGTTGATATGGTACATAGAAACACCCAGGTAATAGTTGTTGATACCATTGCTTGAACCGGAGTATAACACACCGGCATTCATATCAAAATAACTCTGGTTGTTACCGTTGGTGATGATATCCGAAGTAGTACCGGTAAAACCATTCTGCGTAAGCATATCCTGGAAGGTGAGTTTGGTAACATCCAGGCTAAGGCTGGAGTAAGTACCCTGGAAACCGGCGCCGATGGTACTGTAACCATTCTCATCAAGCGATTTATGATAAGACATAGAAACAGATCCGTAATTCAATTTTAAAATATTGTTGGCACTGGCATCTGTTAAACCGGAAACACCCACACCAAAAATATCATTTTCAGGAATGCGTTTAGCCAGTATTGGAAAATCGAGAGAAGCGCTTGAAGTTACATATGCTTTCGGTATAGAAGGCCATTGATCCCTGTGATTAGCAGCTAAGCGCCATAAGCCATTGAACTTACCTGTGAAGGCAGGATTTAAAGTTAACGGCGATGCAAAGAACTGCGAAAAATGCGGATCCTGTGCATGGGCAATTATAGAAGACAATAAAAGGGAAACGGCAAAAAATATTGATTTTCTCATTTTCGGTAACTGTTCTGCTAATTAAGATTAGGTGCTTTTCAGAAGCTTAAAGATAAGGATTTACAGCAAAAAGCTGCATTAAAAAGATCATTATTGTGTACTAAAAATGGCTAAAAACGCTAATTTACTGGCTTTGAGCCTCTAACCTGCACATCAGCTTTGTAATTTGGCGCCAAAAGCAAGGTCGCCGGCATCGCCCAGGCCGGGTACAATATACCCTTTGGCGGTTATCTCATCATCAATATCGCCGCACCAGATGGTGGCTTTAGGTTCAGCCCGTTTTACATACTCAATACCCACGGTACAGGCAATGGCACAAACAATGTGCAGCTCTTTAATATCGCCTTCTTCCTTTAAAAACTGGATGGACTTTACCAGCGAAGCGCCGGTGGCGATCATAGGATCGCTGATGATCACAACCCGGCCATCAATATCAGGGCAGCTCATGTATTCCAGGCTGATCTCGAAAGAGCCGTCATTATTATGTTTGCGGTAAGCGCTGATGAAAGCATTATCGGCCTTGTCAAAATAATTCAGCAGGCCATTGTGCATGGCCAGCCCGGCACGCAGAATAGTGGCCAGCACCGGTTGACTGGTCAAGACCTTGCTGGTGGAAGTGCCCAAAGGGGTAGTGATCTCTTTTTCTTCCCAGTCCAGCTTTTTGCTTATTTCATAGCCAATGATCTCGGCTATCCGCTCCAGGTTGCGCCTGAAACGCATACGGTCGCCCTGCACCTCCACATTGCGTAGTTCACTGATCCAGTTGCTGATCAAAGAGTGTTGCTGACTTAAGTTGATGACCATATCGATAGTTTTGGCTTTGAGGTTAGTAAGAATAGCAGTGCGAAACAAAACTAAATTAAAAATTTCCTTTCGGGCAGTTTTTTTATCCATAGTTTTCACATGGTCAGACGAGGGCGTCAGACCAAGGGTGCATGATCAGACGAGGGCGTCAGATCATGTGAAATACAAGGCCGACGCTCACGTCTGACCTTGTGAAATGCACGGTCTGACGCCTTCGTCTGACCGTGTAAGATGTAAGCTTTGGCGCCCCCGTGTGACCTTGTAATAAATCTTTAACATTGCATTTCAGAAAAATGTATTTTTATTGTAATCAAAAAACACACAATGAAAAGAATACCCGCTTTATTATTTATCGGAATAATAGTATTGTCAGCCTGCAGTAGTAACAATACCGATAAAAAAGCCACAGAGGTAAAGAGTAAATATGAAGAAACCAAGGAAACATTGGCAGATACAGAAAAGAAAAACCCTGTGCTGTTCTTAAAAGTGGACGGTCATGATAAACGCAACCTGATAGGACAGACCGTGGTAAAAGGTACGCTTACCAACAGCGCAAAAGTAGCCAGCTATAAAGACGTGGAATTAAGATTATCCTTTTACAGCAAAACCGGCAGCCTGCTGGAAGAAGACGCGGAAACTGTATTTGAAAGTATCGGGCCGGGTAAATCGGTGAATTTTAAAACAAAATATTTTGCACCCAAAGGTACAGATAGTGTAGCCCTAAAGGTTATGAATGCCAAAACCGAATAGCGCTATATAAATTTAAAACTGTCTCCATCAAATAAGCCCATATCACTGAGTTTTAAATGCGGTATCACCAGCAGCGCCATAAAAGAAAGCGTCATAAAAGGTGCAGCGAGTGTAGAACCCAGTTCTTCTTTTGTCATGGTATCAATAGCGGTATAGGCAGCGGCTACTTTGTAGCCATCATCATTGCTCATCAACCCGGCAACTGGCAGCGGTAAGACCATTTGGTTACTGTTGCTTACAGCACTTACACCACCCTGTGCATCGATGACGAGGTTAATGGCTTTTAATAGACTTGCATCATCTACACCTACGGCCACAATATTATGGCTGTCGTGCGCTACGGACGAAGCCATAGCGCCTTGTTTTAATCCAAAATTTTTAATGAAAGATATTGCAACGGGTGCATCCTTGTAACGGTTCACCACCACGATCTTTAAAATGTCGTTGGTAATATCTGCTTCGTAACAATTGCCTGTTATAAGCGGTTTGCAAACGATCTTGTTGGTGATCAACTGTCCATCTAATGCTTCAATAGCATAAATGGTTTCCGCAGCATCTTTTACAGGGTAACGAAGTGCTTCAACAGTTTTCTTTTCGCAGTTAAAATTATTGAGCACCGCAGCAGGTTGCGTTTTAATGAATGAATGGCCATGTTCGGCTACCAGTTGCCCGTTGATATAAGTTTGTATCACTTTAAAATTCTCCAGGTTTTCCATCACCACAAAGTCAGCGGCATCATTTACCCTTAATAAACCCACTTGCATTTTATAATGCAATACCGGGTTTACACAGGCGGCCTGCAATACTTTAAAAATATCCACGCCTTCGGCAACAGCACGTTCGCACAACTGGTTGATATGCCCCAATTCTAAACTATCGGGGTGTTTATCATCACTGCAGAACATCATCATCGCATAATGTTCATGCATCAATTCTATCAATGCTGCAAAATTTTTTGCGGCGCTGCCTTCACGTATCAAAATCTTCATGCCGTATCGTAATTTATCCAGCGCCTCGGCAGCAGTAAAGCATTCATGATCGGTACTGATACCGGCATCAATATATTTTTTTGCTGCATCACCCATCAGCCCGGGCGCATGTCCATCCACCGGCTTATGGTATTTTTTTGCCGCGGCAATTTTTTGCATCACTTCAGTATCGGCGTGCAATACTCCCGGAAAATTCATCATCTCGCTCAGGTAAAAAATATCCTCATTTTGCAAAAGACTGTCTACTTCATCCACATTTAATGTGGCGCCGGCCGTTTCAAAAACAGTGGCGGGCACACAGCTGGGCGCACCAAAATGAAATTTAAAAGGAACGGTCTTTCCATTGGCGATCATGAATTTTACTCCATCCATGCCGCATACATTGGCGATCTCGTGCGGATCGCTGATGGTGCCAACTGTACCATGCACCACGGCCAGCTTTGCAAATTCTGATGGTACCAGCATGCTGCTTTCAATATGCACATGACTGTCGATAAAACCCGGCAGTATAAAATGCTCCGTTTCAGGATGATGGTTCTTATGTGGTAAGCGGTTAATGGCAGTTATCTTTCCATCTGTTACATGCACTTCGCCGTAAAATATCTCTTTGTTGAAAATGTCAACAACATTGCCGTGTATCTTAAAAGAATTCATGATGATTTAATAGTGGTATAAGTTTTGCACCCGAACTGCAAGTTAATGGTTTAGTCAAAAAATATTTGCTTACAATTTTACTTTATATTGCGATCCTAAATTTTTTTAAAATGAAAAGTGTAATTATTTTCTGCCTCTTTATAATGATCATGGTGATTGCCCAGTTTGCCAATGCTCAAACAGTTGATGATGTGATAGAAAAAAATATTGCTGCCATGGGTGGTAAAGATAAACTGGCCACACTCAACAGCGTACGCATGGAGGGCAATTTATCTGTACAGGGCACCGATGTAAATATTGTCATCACCAAATTGCACAATGTGGGCATGCGCAATGATATTTCGGTAATGAGTACCGAAAATTACCAGATAGCCACACCAACCGGCGGTACTGTGTTCATGCCAGTTTTTGGCCAGGCCTCTCCACAGCCAATGCCCGACGATCAGTTGAAGTCTGCCCAGACTGCATTGGACCTGCATGGCACTTTTGTAAACTATAAAGAAAAAGGAACACAGCTGGAATTGCTGGGTAAAGAAGCGGTGGATGGTGTGGACTGCTATAAAGTAAAAGCCACTTTTAAGAACGGTAATGTTACTGTTTACTTTTACGATGCAAAGACCAACCTGTTATTAAAAACTTCTACTGAAGGTTCTGCCAACGGAGAAAAAGTAGATGTGTATACCATTTACAGTAATTATAAACAAAATGCGGATGGCTACTGGTTCGCTTATACCACTACCAATTCAAGAGGGCAAACTGATTTTGATAAGATAGAAACCAACATAAAAGTAGACGAGAAGATTTTTAAATAAATAACACAACCTCACACAATAAAAAAGCCCTTTTAAAAAGGGCTTTTTTAATATCATTAATTATTCATCCAGCAGGTCGGGCCTTTTCTCTTTGGTCCTTAATAAAGATTGTTCGTACCTCCATTCTTCCACCAGTTTATGATTGCCGCTCAATAATATTTCCGGCACTTTCCAGCCGCGGAATTCTTCGGGTCTGGTATATACCGGCGGCGCCAGCAAATTATCCTGGAAAGAGTCTGTCAAGGCACTGGTTTCATCATTCAGTACACCAGGTATCAGCCGGCCAATGGCATCTACCAAAACGGCTGCAGCAATTTCGCCGCCGCTCAGTACATAATCGCCAATGGAAATTTCTTTGGTAATAAAATGTTGCCGCACCCTTTCATCAATGCCTTTGTAATGTCCGCAGATCAGGAGCAGGTTATTTTTTAAAGAAAAACTATTGGCCATTTTCTGGTTAAAGGTTGCGCCGTCGGGTGTTAAGTAGATCACTTCATCATACACCGTTTCTTTTTGCAATGATTCAATTGCATTCACCAATGGTTCTATCATCATTACCATGCCGGCGCCGCCGCCAAAAGCATAATCATCCACCTGCGCCCTTGCATAAGTGGTATGGTCACGCAGGTTGATCACGTTCACTTCCAGCAAACCTTTTTCCTTTGCCCTTTTTAAAATAGAATGTGCAAAGGGGCTTTGCAACAGATCCGGAACAACCGAAATGATATCGATCTTCATTTTATACAACTTGTTTTAATAGATCATTCAGAAAGAAATTCATCCAGGTCTCTTTTATCTTTTTTAGTGGGCCTGCCCTGTTTGCTCATTCTTTTACCGGTATGAAAAACAGCCGCCTGGAATTTGATGCGGTCCAGTTCTTCAGCAGGGGTGATGTCAATATAAAATTGGATGGCCTCACTGTATTGCACCCGGTGATCGAGCAGGCCGGTAACTTTTATCACCCAGCGTTTGGCCTCGGTCTTTACTTCATATTCATCTCCAATATTTACAGTTTTGGAAGCCTTACAGTTATCACCATTATATTTCACCTTGCCCTTGTCGCAGGCATCTGCCGCCTGGCTGCGGGTCTTGAACAAACGGATGGCCCATAAATATTTATCCAGCCGCAACTTTTCCTTTTCCATGCTGCAAAAATAAATGCTTTTATACCAATGGTAACCGCTGTAGAAGGGATTTGCTTATTTTTAGTGCTTAAAAAATAAAATCTATGAAGTTCAGGATCATTGCTCTCAGTTTATGCTGCTTATTTTTCCTACAGTTGCTGCAAGCCCAGCGGGGCCGCATCAACTGGACACCCGATGGATACGCTTATACCAAAATGAAGGAAGGTAACATTGTAAGAGTGGATGCCCGGACAGAAGCGGAAACTGTGCTCATTAAAAAAGAACAGTTAACGCCCGCTGGTGGCAAAGCACTGATGCCGCAGTCCTATGCTTTTAGTGCCGATAACAGCAAGCTGCTGGTATTTACCAACACAGCCAAAGTATGGCGCTACAATACCCGTGGCGATTACTGGGTGCTGGATATTGCTGCCAATAAATTGACACAACTCGGTAAGGGGCGTCCTGCGCAATCATTGATGTTTGCCAAATTCTCGCCCGATGGAAAAAAAGTAGGTTATGTAAGTGAACACAATTTGTATGTGGAAGATGTGAATACCAACGTGATCAAAAAACTTACTGCCGACGGTACCAGGAAACTGATCAACGGAACTTTTGACTGGGTGTACGAAGAAGAATTTGGCTGCCGCGATGGTTTTCGCTGGAGCCTGGATGGCAATAAGATCGCCTTCTGGCAGGTGGATGCCAACAAGATCAGGGATTATTATATGCTCAATACCACCGACAGCAATTATTCAAGAGTGATACCGGTGGAATACCCAAAAGTAGGTGAAGCGCCGTCGCCGGTTAAGATCGGTGTGGTGGATGTAACATCAGGTGTTATCAACTGGATGCAGATAGATGGCGATCCGCAACAACATTACCTGCCAAGAATGGAATGGAGTGGCTACAATGAATTAATTGTACAACAGCTCGATCGCAAACAACAGGAAAGTAAACTGATCTATTGCAATACATCCGATGGCAGCAGCCGTACTTTCTGGGCCGAGAATGATGAGGCCTGGGTGGACCTGAATTCTGCTGATATATTTGGTGAGCCGGGTGGATTTTCATTTATCAATAAAGGACAGAGTTTTATATGGGTGAGTGAAAAAGACGGCTGGCGCCATATTTACAAGATCAGCCGCGATGGCAGAACAGAAACCTTGCTGACAAAAGGCAATTATGATATCGGTGATATCAAGTGTATTGATGAAGCCAATAATTACATCTATTTTACCGCATCACCTTCCAATGCCACACAATTGTATCTATATCGTGTACGTATAGAAAATAAAACAAGCATCCTCGATAAATTCAAAAAACCAAAAGAAGAAGCGGAGTTGCTAAGTGCAGAAAATTTAGTAGGTACCCACAACTACAATATTTCGCCCAACGGAAGATTTGCCACGCATTCCTTTTCCAACTACAATACCAGGCCGGTAACGGAATGGATCACGCTGCCGGATAACAAACCATTCAGCGAAGCGAAAAGCATTGCTGCTAATATTAAAACTGATAACAGCAATGATGTAGAGTATATACAGATCACCACCGAGGATAATGTAACGGTAGACGCATGGGTAAACAAACCGGCCAATTTTAATCCTGCAAAAAAATACCCGGTAGTAATGTATGTATATGGCGAACCTGCATCCAGCACGGTGCAAAACAGTTACGGCGGCCAGCGTAATTTTTTATACGATGGCGATATGAGGGCTGATGGATATATACAGGTTTCGGTAGATAACCGCGGTACGCCAATGTTGAAAGGCGCTAAATGGCGTAAGTCAATTTATCGCAAGATCGGTATCATCAATATCAGGGACCAGGCCATGGCGATGAAGAAATTACTGGAAGAAAGGCCTTATTTTGATAAGGACCGTGTGGCAGTTTGGGGATGGAGTGGTGGAGGATCTTCCACACTTAACCTCATGTTCCAGTATCCCGAAATATTTAAAACGGGTATTTCCATCGCAGCTGTGGGCAACCAATTGAACTATGATAATATCTACCAGGAACGCTACATGGGATTGCCGCAGGAGAACAGGGAAGATTTTGTAAAAGGATCACCCATTACCTACGCAAAAAATTTAAAAGGTAATTTATTGTACATACATGGTACAGGAGATGATAATGTGCACTATGATAATGCAGAACAGTTACTGAATGAATTGATAAAATATAATAAACAATTCCAGTTTATGCCTTATCCCAACCGCACGCACAGCATTTCGGAAGGAGAAGGAACCTGGCAGCATTTGACCACTTTGTACACCACTTATTTAAAACAACACTGCGAGCCAGGCGCTAAATAATTTAGAATAATTTTCAGCTGCAATAAAAAGGGTCCCGTCATGGCGGGACCCTTTTTATTTTTTGGGCTTTAAACTATTGGCAAGCCATTTGGTCTTACCGTTAGAAAATAATACATATGAAAAAATATTTTGGAAAAATGATGTTATTGCTGCTGGTAGGATTTGCATCCATTACAGCAGCCGATGCACAGATCGTAGTAAAAGTGCGGCCCGGTCCGCCGGTAGTAAGAGCAAGGCCAGTTGCGCCTTCGCCTAAGCATGTATGGGTAGGCGGTAATTATGTTTGGCGTGGGGGTAAATATGAGTACACCGAAGGTTATTGGGCCGTACCTCCCAGGGCCCGGGCTGTATGGGTGGAAGGCCATTGGCAACACCGCCGTGGTGGATGGGTGTGGGTACCCGGCCACTGGAGAAGGTAAATAACGCATAGTTTTAACGGGGTTCTTATAATTAAGCCGGGCCTGCCATAGTGCAGGCCCGCTTATTTACAGGCAACTGTTAAATTTTTCTTTGGCATAATGTTAGCAGTACTACTGTCGTTATCAGTAAAATTCAATTATGAAAAAAATACTCACGGCCGTATTGCTTTTCGTTACTTATTGTACTGCTGCTCAGCGCAACAGGTTGAGCGAAGATCATGAAAACTTTTTCCGCTTTGGTGCAAAGGGTGGTGTTAATGTAAATAAGATCACCGGTCAATCATATAAAAGCGGGTACAATTATAATTACCAGGTAGGCGGTTTTGTACAATTTAATTTTTCGAGAAGATTTGGCATACAGCCCGAAGTGAATTTTGTACAAACCTCTTCCGAATTCAGCAACGATCCTAATGATATTTATGATGATCTGTTCAGAGATGGCAGCCAGAAAAAATCTACTTTGAATTACCTGGAAGTGCCTGTTTTCCTGAATGTGAACCTTGGTCCCAGTAAAAGAATAAAACTCCAGGTAGGCCCATCTTACGGAGGTTTATTAAAACAAACTACCGACAGCCTTAAAAGCAATGGCAATATTTATAAGAATGCAGAGTGGAGCGCTATAGGCGGTCTGTGGATACAATTGCCCCTCATCAACCTGGGTGCAAGATATAAATTAGGCCTTACCGATATCAATGCAGTGGACGATCGCCAGACATGGAAAAGCCAGGCAATTCAGGTATTCGTTGGCGTTACCTTTTAGTATCAACGGAGATTGATTTTGTTTTTGTACGGAGTACTTTGTATATTAGAAGTATAATCTCCCACCATGCAAAACATACCGCTCGATCATTTATTAATGATAGATATAGAAACTGTACCCCAGTTTGCTTTATTTGATGAATTAACAGCCGACTGGAAACAACTATGGGAAGAAAAAACCCAGCGCAGTTTACCCGATTATACATCTGCCGGAGAGTTCTATCCGCAAAGGGCCGGTGTAATGGCCGAGTTTGCAAAGATCGTTTGTATCAGTATCGGTTATTTCAATAAACAGGGGAATACATTACAACTCCGTGTAAAATCATTTTATGGGGATGATGAAAAAAAACTGCTGCAGGATCTTATTGTAACAGTAAACCAGATGGAAGCAAAGAATAACCGCTGGAGTTTTGCAGGGCACAATATAAAAGAGTTTGATATTCCCTTTATCTGCCGCAGGCTTTTAATAAACAGGTTGCATATACCTGCTTATCTCGATTTTCAGCACATGAAACCATGGGACACCAATATTGTAGACACATTCCAGTACTGGCGTTTTGGCGATTACAAAAATTATACTTCTTTAAAATTACTCGCTGCGGCGCTAGGTGTTCCCTCTCCCAAAGATGATATTGATGGCAGCATGGTGGCAGAAGTATACTGGAAACAAAAAGACCTGGAGCGTATTGTAACTTATTGTCAAAAAGATGTGTTGACCACCGCTAACATCATCCTGCGTTTCAGGAATATGGACCTGCTGACAGATGAAGCGGTGGTGATAGTAAAATAAGAATTGCCTGTTGCTGTAAAATAAAATGCCCCCGTCAACTGACAGGGGCATTTATTTTATGGTGCCGTGAATTTTATTCTACGAACACTTTTAAGGTAGTAACATTATCTGCATCTATCACTTTTACAAAGTACAGCCCTTTGCTCATGGTTGCAGTATTAATCTGCAAATGTGTTTGCGCTGTAGTGGTTTGATAAACCAGTTTGCCCGCAGCATTCAGCACCTGTACAGTTGACTGCTGTGTACCTGTTTTGCTGATATACAGATTGATCGCATCTTTTGCAGGATTAGGTACCACTTCTGCAGTGTAGTTGGAATTGAACAATGCCTTCTTGATATCTGAATAATCATATTTATTGTCCTTATCCACTTCTTTCAGGCGGTAATAATTCACGCCCCTCATTGGTGCATAATCGTAGGTGCTGTAATCAATGCGATGGCTGCTGTTACCTGCTGCTGCAACTGTTGCAATAGCATTCCATGTTCTGCCATCAATAGACCTTTCGATCACAAAATAGCTGCTGTTGATCTCCTGCTCAGTGCTCCAGGTAATTTTTGCGGTGTTGTCAACTTTCTGCACATTGAAGGAGTTGAGTTTAACAGCCAGTAAAGCATTATCGTTCCTGGTATACCAGATAGGAGAAGTAATGATCCTGCTGGTACCATTGGTGATATCCAGGTAATAGTAACCGGTAGCATTGTTGGCTAAATTGATATCAGTGAATTTTAAACTGCTGCCGATAGCAGAATCAATTTTGATCGCTGACACGCCGCTGCCCGGTATACCAAACATCACACGGATAACTGCTGCTGCAGTAGAAGTGGTGGCATCAGTTAATTGCACTGCAATATTCGGAGCAAACCTGTCCAAAAGTATAGAACCCATTATCTTGGTGTTGATCGTGAAATCCACCTTGGTATCACAATCCTGTGTGGCATAGAAATTCATATTGCGCATACCACCACAATAGCTGTCTTGGTCAACACAGGTGCAATGATCGCTGTTCTTGAATAAGTGGTATGACCAAAAGTAGTGTTGTGGTTATCATGATCCATAGTTGGGCCGAGGTGATAACCTAATGACAACATTTTTTGATAATAGAACAGATACGACAATGAAGAACCAGGATTTGAATACGTGGTATTGGTAGAAGTTGCAGGTCCGCTTTCTACTGCAGAGCCGGTGATGGCATTATCTGCAACCGGGTCGTATGCAATATTGGCAAGGTTATTATAGTCAGTAAGATTAGGATGCGCCAGTGTAGCAAAAGTATTTTTCGCCACATTATCATTCACGGTTTTAAATAAACCGGTGCTGCCGGTATAAATACTCTTCGGCACATACACGTCGTAATTATTAGCAGCGCCCCATGCACCGGCACCACTTTCCCAACCCCAAAGATCATCCATACCATCGCCGTATACCACTACGTGGCCGCCGCCGCTGATAACACCCCATTCCATACCATACAAAGCCAGGAAGCCCGGATGTGCGGAAGTGAAGTTGTTGGCTTCGGTAGAACCGGAATGGAATAACGGAATGGTATTACCAGGGTTATTTACCGAAGAGAAGTGGATGTGTTCATATATACCCAGGTAATCCATACACTGCGCTGTCATAGCATACGTATAATCATCAGTGGGTGTATAGCCAGGATGATCTCGGTTACCATCTGAATAATCAGAGTGATTGCGCACATTATTTCTCTGCTTATGCTCACGTCAGCCGAAGTATGAACGAACCATTAGAAGCTAAAAAGAACATTTCTGATGCTTTCTTAATAAAATTTCAGAATACTATAGAAAATCTGCATTTCTTTTTTATCTCTGCAAAACTTGCAATAATTTTCCAATCTTAACCTCTTTCGGCGTGTTATTGAGTTTCTGTCCCTTGACTTTGACCGGTATCAGCCCTCGGATGTTTAACTTCTGCTGTCCTTGCGAATCATCGGATTCGATGTCGGCTTCGATACCATCGACTGCAAACTCCTTGCAATTCATCTGAGGGATAACGGACAATTCAGCCTGCAATTTTGACTAATATTTCCTCTTCTTTTTTTTTAATTTCCCCACTAAAATTGTCGAGTTTGGCTCAATTTTCAGTTTTTCTATGGTGAGGCATTGGACGGTTGAAGCAGTGAGGGCTGAGTCTGTAAATGTATTTTACAAATTTGGCTCATCACCAAAACTCAAATACCATCTATGGTAGCCGCATGCGCGATCCTCAGCTTCAAATTCCCCAAATTCATTGGAATGGCGAGAGGATTGTGCAATGGGCAGAGGACTCGATAGCGCTCTCCAACCGGGACGATCCGTTGACGTCGGTTGTTCGTTGCGGAAGAAGCAACGAGGGAAGGCAGAAGGAGGAAGGAAGTCGTTGGACCTGGAACTTGTCAATTTAAGATAGCTTATGAGGTAGATATCAAGTTATCTGGCTAATGAAAATATTTTTCATAATTTAATCACTTGTAAAAGTGGTTTTTTATACCAAAGAAATTTTTAGTTTATCAATCAGGTTTATATTATTTCATCGTCAAAGTTGTCAAATTCATTTCATCGCCCCTATATACGATAGAAATTGGATCACTAATATCATATTCTTCACCTGCGACAGCATGGAACGCTGCTCTCTCCAAATTTTCTAAGTTTTCCGTATAGAATTTCGCCAACTCCGCGCTTGGCGTTTCTCCGAAAATCACTGTAATGTCCCCCTCGATCTGGGGACAAGGCAGAGTAAACCCGAGCTGAAACCCTCAATGTTTCAATGATCTTTTGTTTTTAAATCTCTACTTTTTTAGCATCATTATTCTGGAGCGCTATTTGGACAATAATGATGAAGGTGCGGAGGGACTCCTTTTGGACGTCATCAGACAGACTGAAATGAAATCTTATAATGAAATACAGCAAAAATTACCAACAATGAAAAAGCTCATTTTGCAAATTCCAAGAGAAAATGAACTATGGCTCGTGGAAAAATGCAATTTTCTCTCGCTTTTTCAAATAATGTGGCATTATTTTCCATATGCAATCACCTGATCGATGAAGTCAACAATCGCCGCGAGAATTCGATCGCCGATGTGGCGTTCGACGCGTCATTGCACAGCGACGCGTAGAGCTGACGCTGAATGACGAACATTTGGAGAGTTTCAATTTCCAAGGAAAAACCTCGATTCCACCCCACTGTCGGTCGATGTAGACTGCGGTACAGGAGCGATAACATGCTGAAATTCTTTATTCTTTCCAAAAAAAATCTTCCGTGCCTCTCAAATATTTTAAAATCAATTAATTAACCATTTTATCTTTCAAGCATCGTTTTTTCTCTCAAATACGGATTCGCAACTAACCTATCGCCAAATGATTGATGTCCGATTTTAAGAATCTGTTGGCCGCGAGAATTGAGTAGAAAGACGCCTTCCTCTGCCTCTTAGCAATCGAGAAGCACCTGGCCGCCTCGGATTGAATGATTGCCACGCTGAGGTCGACTTCCTGAAAAATTAATTTTTTTAAATATACAATTAAAGTTACCGAGGAAGTGTTCAACTTCGTCAATAGCATCGCCGCCTCGCGAGGCATGTCCAATTCGGTTAGAATGCGACAAATGTTGACAGCACAGCGCAGAATGCTAGTGTATCTTCTGGAAATTGGGAAGTCTCAAGAAATTCTTTTTATTTTTTTTCAGGAATACAGAACTCATTTTCACTAATTCCTTACCCTCCATACTGAATCAGGTAGACGAACGCGTTTTCCAGGTAGTGGATCGGGAATTGCCGTGTTTGAGCGTGACTCAGGTACGTTGTCAGAGCGCACATTTCCTGCAAGTTAATTATTATTTCGAAAAAAAATTATTCTTATTTTTAACCAAAGCTGTGGCCTGATATAGATACGCTTCGTTATGTTCAAAGTCCTTTTTGACTGTTCGGTACTGTTGCTGAGCGAATCCGTGTAAGCCGAAGAGAAAGGAAATGTCCGCTAAGCGACGCAATTGCATTTCGTTCGACTCGGTGCTGTAGCTGAAATTATATCAGTTAGCATCGTACCACTGATAACCTGATAACAGACCTGATACTGGTCTGCGGTTGAGTATTTGTTGCCTGTGATGACTGCAGCCATTTCTTGACTCCACTCGTCAGCGACCTTCCGATGATTCCTCGTCTCGCTGCTGTCTGCTCTGTCAGGGTCCTCATCAATTTCTCGACGTGGGCTGTCTGAATCATGATCGCTGAATAATGACAAGCTCGTTTGCTAATAAGAATAAGAACCTACCAGTTAAAGCTAACTAGCTCTTGCCATTTTCAAAGTGGTACTTATCATTTATAGAATCACTTTTTTACAGAATGTAACATAATGCACCATAAGGCTTACCACAGATAGCCTATTATTTTACTAAACTCACTAAATTCTTCGTCGTGAACTTTTCAATGACACTCCGAATCGCTTCTCGGTCAGCTGTTGACAGTTGTCGATTTGAGTTTGCAGTAGCTGAAATATCAACCTTTTTTTCAGAAAATCTAGATGATCATACCTAAAAACGACGATGACACGGACGGAACTGAGCTGATCACGTAGGATGGCGAAATCGTAGAAACGGTTTGAGTCTGAAGTCATCTAGTTATCGATTTATCATTAAAATTGCAGTCTTACCGCGGTTTGAGCTGATTCAGCTTCTGCCGCTTTCATAGCTGCGTGTTTTCTGAAAGAATAATCTTTATCATCACTCTTATGCTTCGTTACATCTCGCATCACTCATTTCATCTAGCCTTTCTCAATCTTTAAAATTTTATGATTTTCTAGAATTTCTCTTAACTTTTTATCGTCCTTATTACTCTTATTACCTACCTAGCTCTTTCCAGTCCTCTCTGCAGCAGTTTCTCATACTGTTCCTGTTCAGCCCAGAGATCTTCTAGTCCTTCTCCTTCTCCAGTGCTAGTCGTTAATTTGATCATGTCGCAGGAATCCGGTCCGTAGAAGGAGCACATTTGCGTGAACACCGATTCGCATCTAAATTTGCGCTGATAAAACTGAAGACATCTCAGCCGAGTCTTCTTTACTCTTTTCTACTATTGGGTATGTATAGTGGACAAACTTACAATTGAGGATCATCTATAGTCGAGTCACAGAGGAGGATGTAGTGTTTCATCGTGTTTGGAGTCATCCATTTGGGTTGAGCGCAGAATGCTGGGGTCACTCCACGCTCGGTCGAGGAATGCTATAAATTCTTACCATTTTGTCAGTTCTTATAACTCCAGTTACAGCTCCTTATTAGTAAAGTTATCACTCAATTCATTATTAGTGCCAATAACTATTTTCTATTCAATTAATTTATCCAATTGTATAAAAAAATAGTTGCTTTAAGTTTCTATCGTAGTTATTATTCATCATCAATATTTATCGATCCTCATCGTCTCCTACTTGCATGGTGTGCTGGGTCTGGACCAGCTTGCTCAACTCGCTCATTGGATTCTCATCGTGTGGTGAAACAACAAAGACACATGCGATGAAGTGCCGCAGAGTCTCCTGAATATACCACCCAGTTTTTTCTGCATATTTTGACATTGAAATATACCTGCTCGACCGGCTCTGCCCATCTTTGGACACAAGAAAGGAATTGCTGTACGCCGATGTCAAGGGAATTCGCATTGGCGAGTGACTGAAATCGGGATACTTTTTTTTAGAATTCTAAACAAAATGCTAACCTCATGCAGGACGTGTGGCAGCACCGATAAAGAGAGTAGGTGACCTTCTCTTCGCAGATCTCTGAAGTCGAGCGAAACTGACGTTGAAGTGGGATGGGGAGAGGTTGGGTCCTGAAAGTTATCGGAATTTCAGAAGATGGAACAAAAAGTTTCGTTAATGCTACGCGCTCTTGAGTTATTGATCAAAAAGGCAATAAATTCAAAAAGTGAAGACAAAAAATCGAGCAAAATCAGTAAGTTTACAAATCATTGATCGAAAAAATCGGGAAATTCTAGAGACGAACCCTTAGTTGAATCTGCTGATTGGAGAACGCAGTGAAAAGCTGCGAGACGGAGGCGAATCCGCGTGACGTGACGCGACTCTCCGCGACTGAAGATGTTAGAGAGAAACAAGTCAACGGTCGCTCCATCGACGATCTCAGAAAACCAACGATCAACTCTTCGGCTGTGGTATGAGACTAAAGAAGGCGGAGTCGCTGCAAATATTGCGCACAGTTTTCGAAATTTATAAGAGCCATGTTGGCATCTAGTAAGATGCAAATCACTTCTCTTTGTGAATTATATCTTAAATCTTCATTCCTTTCAACTTCTCGAAGGAAAATAGTCGAAAGAAGACATTAACGAGATCGAATGAGATAATTATGGTAACTGCATGTCATATGCTGGTACCACGGGGCTTTGATTGTTTGCGTTGTTATCGCAATGAAGTCTGGGAAAAATATTGCAAGCCTTATACGCATAAAATGCAGTGAGATTTCAACTAACATTTAGTTATATAATTAGCTCGCTTTTGATCTGTTTCAACTATACTGCACGCCAAAAAAATTGCACAATTCAGTTGATGATTCGTCTCACAGAAAATGTGCATCTCTTTCATATTCATTGAATGAAAACATGATAATTCTATCATAAACTGCATGAGAATTTACCTAGATGACTAATTCAATAACTCACTTCATCATTAATAGATCTATCATGATACTGTAAACTTAGATATTTCAATTCAATTCGGCGGAGCAGTCAAATACATGTACTCACGAAATCCCACTGCAACATTTATCTATGGAAGAACTATTCGCGTATTCGCTAAGATAAAGCCCCGTCATACCAGCATATTGACATGCAGTTACCATAATTATCTCATTCGATCTCGTTAATGTCTTTTTTCAACTATTTCCTTCGAGAAGTTGAAAGGAATGAAGATTTAATATATAATTCACAAAGAGAAGTGATTCGCATCTTTTACTAGATGCCAACATGGCTCTTATAAATTTCGAAAACTGTGCGCAATATTTGCAGCGACTCCGCCTTCTCTAGTCTCATACCACGGCCGAAGAGTTGATCGTTGGTTTTCGGGGATCGTCGATGGAGCGACCGTTGGTTGCTCTTCTGACATCTTCAGTCGCGGAGAGTCGCGTCACGTCACGCGGATTCGCCTCCGTCTCGCAGCTTTTCACTGCGTTCTCCAATCAGCAGATTCAACTAAGGGTTCGTCTCTAGAATTTCCCGATTTTTTCGATCAATGATTTGTAAACTTACTGATTTTGCTCGATTTTTTGTCTTCACTTTTTGAATTTATTGCCTTTTTGATCAATAACTCAAGAGCGCGTAGCATTAACGAAGCTTTTTGTTCCATCTTCTGAAATTCCGATAACTTTCAGGACCCAACCTCTCCCCATCCCACTTCAACGTCAGTTTCGCTCGACTTCAGAGATCTGCGAAGAGAAGGTCACCTACTCTCTTTATCGGTGCTGCCACACGTCCTGCATGAGGTTAGCATTTTGTTTAGAATTCTAAAAAAAAGTATCCCGATTTCAGTCACTCGCCAATGCGAATTCCCTTGACATCGGCGTACAGCAATTCCTTTCTTGTGTCCAAAGATGGGCAGAGCCGGTCGAGCAGGTATATTTCAATGTCAAAATATGCAGAAAAAACTGGGTGGTATATTCAGGAGACTCTGCGGCACTTCATCGCATGTGTCTTTGTTGTTTCACCACACGATGAGAATCCAATGAGCGAGTTGAGCAAGCTGGTCCAGACCCAGCACACCATGCAAGTAGGAGACGATGAGGATCGATAAATATTGATGATGAATAATAACTACGATAGAAACTTAAAGCAACTATTTTTTTATACAATTGGATAAATTAATTGAATAGAAAATAGTTATTGGCACTAATAATGAATTGAGTGATAACTTTACTAATAAGGAGCTATAACTGGAGTTATAAGAGCTGACAAAATGGTAAGAATTTATAGCATTCCTCGACCGAGCGTGGAGTGACCCCAGCATTTTGCGCTCAACCCAAATGGATGACTCCAAACACGATGAAACACTACATCCTCCTCTGTGACTCGACTATAGATGATCCTCAATTGTAAGTTTGTCCACTATACATACCCAATAGTAGAAAAGAGTGAAGAAGACTCGGCTGAGATGTCTTCAGTTTTATCAGCGCAAATTTAGATGCGAATCGGTGTTCACGCAAATGTGCTCCTTCTACGGACCGGATTCCTGCGACATGATCAAATTAACGACTAGCACTGGAGAAGGAGAAGGACTAGAAGATCTCTGGGCTGAACAGGAACAGTATGAGAATTTGCTGCAGAGAGGACTGGAAAGAGCTAGGTAGGTAATAAGAGTAATAAGGACGATAAAAAGTTAAGAGAAATTCTAGAAAATCATAAAATTTTAAAGATTGAGAAAGGTCTAGATGAAATGAGTGATGCGAGATGTAACGAAGCATAAGAGTGATGATAAAGATTATTCTTGCAGAAAACACGCAGCTATGAAAGCGGCAGAAGCTGAATCAGCTCAAACCACGGTAAGACAGAAATTTTAATGATAAATCGACAACTTGATGACTTCAGACTCAAACCGTTTCTACGATTTCGCCATCCTACGTGATCAGCTCAGTTCCGTCCGTGTCATCGTCGTTTTTAGGTATGATCATCTAGATTTTCTGAAAAAAATGGTTGATATTTCAGCTACTGCAAACTCAAATCGACAACTGTCAACAGCTGACCGAGAAGCGATTCGGAGTGTCATTGAAAAGTTCACGACGAAGAATTTAGTGAGTTTAGTAAAATAATAGGCTATCTGTGGTAAGCCTTATGGTGCATTATGTTACATTCTGTAAAAAATGATCCTATAAATGATAAGCTACCACTTTGAAAGTGGCAAGAGCTAGTTAGCTTTAACTGATAGGTCTTATTCTTTATTAGCAAACGAGCTTGTCATTATTCAGCGATCATGATTCAGACAGCCCACGTCGAGAAATTGATGAGGACCCTGACAGAGCAGACAGCAGCGAGACGAGGAATTATCGGAAGGTCGCTGACGAGTGGAGTCAAGAAATGGCTGCAGTCATCACAGGCAGCAAATACTCAACCGCAGACCAGTATCAGGTCTGTCTATCAGGTTATCAGTGGTACGATGCTAACTGATATAATTTCAGCTACAGCACCGAGTCGAACGAAATGCAATTGCGTCGCTTAGCGGACATTTCCTTTCTCTTCGGCTTACACGGATTCGCTCAGCAACAGTACTGAACAGTCAAAAAGGACTTTGAACATAACGAAGCGTATCTATATCAGGCCACAGCTTTGGTTAAAAATAAAGTCATTTTTTTCGAAATAATAATTAATTTGCAGGACATGGCGTCTACAACGTACCTGAGTCACGCTCAAACACGGCAATTCCCGATCCACTACCTGGAAAACGCGTTCGTCTACCTGATTCAGTATGGAGGGTAAGGAATTAGTGAAAATGAATCTGTATTCCTGAAAAAAATAAAAAGAATTTCTTGAGACTTCCCAATTTCCAGAAGATACACTAGCATTCTGCGCTGTGCTGTCAACATTTGTCGCATTCTAACCGAATTGGACATGCCTCGCGAGGCGGCGATGCTATTGACGAAGTTGAACACTTCCTCGGTAACTTTAATTGTATATTTAAAAAAATGAATTTTTCAGGAAGTCGACCTCAGCGTGGCAATCATTCAATCCGAGGCGGCCAGGTGCTTCTCGATTGCTAAGAGGCAGAGGAAGGCGTCTTTCTACTCAATTCTCGCGGCCAACAGATTCTTAAAATCGGACATCAATCATTTGGCGATAGGTTAGTTGCGAATCCGTATTTGAGAGAAAAAACGATGCTTGAAAGATAAAATGGTTAATTAATTGATTTTAAAATATTTGAGAGGCACGGAAGATTTTTTTTGGAAAGAATAAAGAATTTCAGCATGTTATCGCTCCTGTACCGCAGTCTACATCGACCGACAGTGGGGTGGAATCGAGGTTTTTCCTTGGAAATTGAAACTCTCCAAATGTTCGTCATTCAGCGTCAGCTCTACGCGTCGCTGTGCAATGACGCGTCGAACGCCACATCGGCGATCGAATTCTCGCGGCGATTGTTGACTTCATCGATCAGGTGATTGCATATGGAAAATAATGCCACATTATTTGAAAAAGCGAGAGAAAATTGCATTTTTCCACGAGCCATAGTTCATTTTCTCTTGGAATTTGCAAAATGAGCTTTTTCATTGTTGGTAATTTTTGCTGTATTTCATTATAAGATTTCATTTCAGTCTGTCTGATGACGTCCAAAAGGAGTCCCTCCGCACCTTCATCATTATTGTCCAAAGAGCGCTCCAGAATAATGATGCTAAAAAAGTAGAGATTTAAAAACAAAAGATCATTGAAACATTGAGGGTTTCAGCTCGGGTTTACTCTGCCTTGTCCCCAGATCGAGGGGGACATTACAGTGATTTTCGGAGAAACGCCAAGCGCGGAGTTGGCGAAATTCTATACGGAAAACTTAGAAAATTTGGAGAGAGCAGCGTTCCATGCTGTCGCAGGTGAAGAATATGATATTAGTGATCCAATTTCTATCGTATATAGGGGCGATGAAATGAATTTGACAACTTTGACGATGAAATAATATAAACCTGATTGATAAACTAAAAATTTCTTTGGTATAAAAAACCACTTTTACAAGTGATTAAATTATGAAAAATATTTTCATTAGCCAGATAACTTGATATATACCTCATAAGCTATCTTAAATTGACAAGTTCCAGGTCCAACGACTTCCTTCCTCCTTCTGCCTTCCCTCGTTGCTTCTTCCGCAACGAACAACCGACGTCAACGGATCGTCCCGGTTGGAGAGCGCTATCGAGTCCTCTGCCCATTGCACAATCCTCTCGCCATTCCAATGAATTTGGGGAATTTGAAGCTGAGGATCGCGCATGCGGCTACCATAGATGGTATTTGAGTTTTGGTGATGAGCCAAATTTGTAAAATACATTTACAGACTCAGCCCTCACTGCTTCAACCGTCCAATGCCTCACCATAGAAAAACTGAAAATTGAGCCAAACTCGACAATTTTAGTGGGGAAATTAAAAAAAAAGAAGAGGAAATATTAGTCAAAATTGCAGGCTGAATTGTCCGTTATCCCTCAGATGAATTGCAAGGAGTTTGCAGTCGATGGTATCGAAGCCGACATCGAATCCGATGATTCGCAAGGACAGCAGAAGTTAAACATCCGAGGGCTGATACCGGTCAAAGTCAAGGGACAGAAACTCAATAACACGCCGAAAGAGGTTAAGATTGGAAAATTATTGCGAGTTTTGCAGAGATAAAAAAGAAATGCAGATTTTCTATAGTATTCTGAAATTTTATTAAGAAAGCATCAGAAATGTTCCTTTTTAGCCTCTAAGGGTGCGTTCATACTTCGGCTGACGTGAGCATCAGCAGAGAAATAGTGTGCGCAAGTGGGAGACGAAAAGAGCATGCCTCTCACTTTCGCACGCTATTTCTCTGCTGATGCTCACGTCAGCCGAAGTATGTACGCACCCTAAAGAAATGTATTGTACTAGCGGATCAAAAATTTAAATTTTTGAAGATTCTTATTATAGAGGAAGTTGGAATTTTTCCAAATATCTTTTTTTTTCGTGAAATTGCATAAGTTTTCTGGAACGAAGTAATATTCTAGAATTTTCCAGGTCAAGCAAATGGCATATGCAAAGGACGAGCGACTGAGCTGCGGCGTTGCTCCGACGACTTGGCCACTCATTCGGATGCACGTCTTTCGCCCCGCCCCCGCGCGCGTATTCTGTGATCAAGCCATAAAGTTGGCTATAGATGTGAGGATTTTCTGAAATTTTCCAAAATGTAATTTGCCATGGTTCTTATTTGAACTCTAAATAACGAACTTAAGCCACTTATCTCATGGCGAAGAATAGAGTAAAGAAAGCAGGGATGCAATTTTAATGACAACAATATTTGAATCAGGGCCAAAAAGTGACGATCTTATCATTTTCTCTGTAACAGATTTAATTAAAAATAAGAATTTTATTTAGATGGAAAATATCGGCTCCGAGGACATCACGGGGCTCGCGTGCGCAGTTAATGCCATTGACACAATGTCGATCTACGTCATGGAAGGCGACAATCGGTATTTTTGAATTTCTTTTTTTCTAAAATTTTTAAAAATACTTTTCCAGAATTCCATGTCCCGAATCCGTTTCAGCGAACTCGCAAAGTATCACCACATTCAAATATTTGAACCCCATCGGAATCAGAGGGAAAATTAGGTTTTAAAACGGGAATTTTCTGAAAATTCTGAGAATGTTCAGAATGCTGTTCGACATGAAGGCCCCTGCTAATGAATGCGAGAACTATACTTTGCCATTAATATTTGCATACAAAGGAGGACAGAGTGGACAGGTTTATAAAGATTCTAGAAATCAAATATCTGCAAATCGCGTTTCTCGAACTTACGCTTTCAGAAGCAGAGCTGAAGTTCTAAAAGGATTTGATATATCCAAATAATCTGGATTTTTAAGGTCCGACACTGGAGATTACAGCTGAAATTTGCGGTGCAGTCCCTATTGGCGGCTGAGTTGACGAGTTTGGGTAATTGAAAAATAGCTATTATTATAAAAGAAAAACCCTAATTTTTACGGAAAAAATCTGCAAATAAATTTTGAGGAAAATAATCGTTTTGCAGACAAATTTTCATTGTACTCGCTCACACTGAAGAACTGTTTGTCTGCCGACGTCTTAGCTAGAATCGAGCTACAGAGAATTCGTGTCGTTGATCAGAGCAGAAAAGGGCTGAAGCTGTCGTCAAATCAACAGAGTGAGTTAGTCTTTGGGGATTCCACAAGAATCTCCAATTTTATGATTAAAGATAAAATGTGAAAAACAGGCTGGAATATCAAAGCTTCAATTCTGCTATTTGAAAACACGAAAGAATAGAATTTCATCTATCTATTTTAAGTTAACTATAAGTCAGCCCTACTTTCTTACTTTTGATTATCGAAATTTGAAAAATCTATGAGGTTATGATGTCAATATATTCACTTTGTAGTTGTGCTCGAAAGCGGGCAGTCGTATGCGCTCTGCGCCAGCCTTGGAGCAAATCTGCCGAATGATACTCTCCAATTTCTCCCTTCTGTGGATTCACCAAACTGGAACGAATCTGAGATGAGAAGACAAAACGAAGGGAATCTATTCGCTATGCTCTGGAAGGCAAACATCATTAACAGTGACGGGCAGGTAAAGATTACAAGAAAAAAACTCCTTCAATATATGATGAAGGTTAAAAGAATAAAGTTCCCTGGAATTTAATTTTGGTCTTCAGAACATGTACCTGATCGGTGAAACGATGATCCGCGATCCGAAGGCGGAAATGAATGCGGAACAAGATACGAAAAATGTAGTGGAAGCGCTCGAGCAGGAGAACACACCTTTGCACATCCCGCTGCACGTCGCATGTGGAAAGATACCGCCAGTCTATCATTCGTTCAAAGCGAAAAGGTTATTTTTGGCAGGGTTTTGAAGAAAATAAGAAATTGTTAGAATCTGCGAAGTGCCATTCTCGTTCGTAGTGAGCAACAAAGACGAACTACAGAGGGATGCGAAGGTCATGGTACGATTTGTGCCGAAGGTTAGTGGTAATGAGTGATAGAATGTTTGATAATATAAACAAGATATTCATTAAAAAATAAGTTTTTTTAAAATATCGGTTGTAAAATAAAAATAATATTTTAAAACTCTTACCAGTGATTTCCAGGTCCGAGAACAAGTTTCATCCCTCGCCCAGCTGGCCCCAGACAATCGACAGCAGTACATGGTCGACCGTTCATTGCTGACAGCTGAAATCAAGGCGGGAGCTTCGGAGAAACTGTGCTTTATCGTCAAGTGCGAAAGTTTTTTTATAAAGCCCCCTCACCATTCATTTGGAAAACTCGCCTAGTTTTGAGACGAGATAGTGTTGGGAAAGAAGAAAAATCTGAGTGAACTTCCCAAGGAGTTTACTTTTGCTTTTTCACTTTGATATCATAAAATTCATTTTCAGAGTCTGGCAACCGTCTGTCTATGAGCTAGGAGGCGCCCAATTCATTATGGAAGCCGAGATCGGAGGGGAGAAAGTCACACAAAAGGTAAGCTTTTGGATTTTAAGGGAAATTCTCAAACTTGGATTTAAGTTGTCCACCTGTCTCCTAGTTGTCAACGACACGAGTAAGGGATGAAGGAAACCTGAGAAATTTTCAAGTTTTTTAAAGCTCAATTTAATTTACTATCTTTGTTGTAATAATGTAAGTGTCATATTTCGCTTTACATTGATCATTAGCATTCTTGACTTCGACGCAGTAATCCTCGTTTTAGAAGAGAGTGTCCTTCTATTTAATGGATTTCGTGCCTTCTGAAATACGTGTACGTTTTCTAGCATTTATTAACTTATTGGCTTCTCGAAAAGTTAACTTAATTTTGGAATGAAATAGTATTGGAAAAGAAGAGAAAATTTAGCAAGTTTTTTTTGCGAATGTGTGAATTTTTCAGCAGCCTCTAACTTATTTCCGTTGAAGATGTAATTTTACTTGAAAATGGGTATGAACCTTATCAAAGAGAAAATTTTTATTTGAAAGTTCTTCATTGATTTTAAAGTTATTGTTGGGTTTGGAAGCCCTTTGATATCGATTTTTCTTATCAGGGATAAGATAATAATAATTTGTGAGCCTAGGTAAACCCGTTCAGTGAGACATGGCCTCCCAGACGCAAGGCATCCAGCAACTCCTGCAGGTAGGTAGTAAGAGAGGATACCTAGTGATATGGATATTGGATAAGAGTTAATAGGAGATGCAATGGGCTGGGGTTGGACCCAAGTAAAATTACGATCTCGTAAATCGTAAAAATTTACGAGTTCGTAATTCCGAATTACGAACTCGTGATTTCATTTGGGTCCAGCCCTGATAATATCTAATAAAGATTGATTTGGGATGATGGAGAGTTTGATAAGGAATGATATAAGGTTGATAAGACATTTTCAAGTATAACAATAATTGATCATTTAAGGCTGAAAAGCGAGCTGCTGACAAGATCAATGAGGCCCGCAAGCGGAAGCTGCAGAGAATGAAGCAGGCTAAGCAGGAGGCGCAGGCTGAGGTCGATAAGTTCAAGCTGGTCAGTTCTACTGCAAAAATGATATGTTAATTGATATAAACGACACGGTATAAACCCAAGTAATTATATAGAGGACTAATAAAAATGAGAAGATATTGATGAAATTTTCTGCTTTCAGCAGCGCGAGCAACAGTTCAAGGAGTTCGAGCAGGTTAGTATATGAGCCATGCTGAAATTCTACAAAATTTCCATTGATTTGACTTTTTCATCAGTGATTATAAGCTATCAGCACTGAGTAGGAAAGAGTCGGAATTTTTTCCAAAGTCGATATAGTCCAGTCCCTGGTACTGATAAGGGCTGATTTCAGAAGTACCTCGGCACGAAGGAAGACATCGAAGCGAAGATCCGTCAGGATACTGAGAACGAGATCGAAGGCATGAAGAGAAACGTTGCTGCTAACAAGCAACAGGTGGGTGGAGAGTGGTGCTGTGAGATAAGTACTAGAGTTCTGGAGTGTGTATATACAGAAGGAAAGGGATACTGCAATCATGATTCTCAAAAACTGGGAATAGCATATTGTAGTTTTATATTTATTTCGAGTATACGGTAACAAATTCGTAAAGAGAAGGAAAAGATACTGTAGTTTTGGGTAAGTCGCAGAGT
>NZ_JASGIP010000004.1:0-485000 GCF_049840995.1 Ferruginibacter sp.
TATGTATTGCTAAGGTTAATAGGGAAACACGATAGAATCCGAACAGCACCTATGACCGCTGCACGGAGGCCGTGACAAACGCCGCCCAGGGATGATCCGGCTCGATGCGCGTCGCCGGGAACGCACCGTCATTGACCGCGGGCGGCGGCATCACCTTCACAAGATGGTGCCCTTTCGCTTCGAGGTGACGCTTCAGCGCCGGCACGATGTTGTCGACATCGGTGCCTGCAATGAAGCGAAGCTGGCAATTCGCTACGGCCTTCGGCGGAATGGCGTTGACGGGCCGGCCCGGCGTTCCGGTCCAGAAGGTCAGGATGTTGAACGTGTTGGCCGCATAGACGCGCTCGGCCGGCGACAACCCCGGCTCACCCCACCACCTGTCGATTTGCGGACCCTTGTCACCGCCGTCGATCTCCACATCCGACAGCGCGGCTTTCACCGAGGCCGTCATTGGCGGCGCCTTCAGTTCCTCCACCAGCAGCGCGCCCGTCGGTCCCACAATCGACGCCAGCGCGTGCGCCAGCAGGAACCCGGGATCGGCAATGAGACCGCCCCAGTTGCCGGAGTGATGGCCGCCCTCGCGCAGATCCACCACGAGATCGAAATTGAGTGCACCGCGGCAGCCGAGCGCCAGAGTTGGCCTGTCCTGCCGCACACGCGGACCATCGGAGGCGATGAGACGTCGGCCGCGAAATCCGCCTTGTTCGCCTGGACGAGTTCCTTCAGCCCTTTCGAGCCCGCCTCTTCGCCCATCTCGATCATGAACTTGGCGTTGAAGCCGAGCGTGCCGCCACGCTCCGCGAGGACCGATGCCAGCGCTGCCATGTTGAGCGTGTGCTGTCCCTTGTTGTCCGCAGTGCCGCGGCCATAGAGGCGATCGCCGTCACGCGCGGTGATCCACGGTCCCTCACCTTTCGTCCATTGATCTTCGAGCCCGCGCACCACGTCGCCATGGCCATAGCCGAGAACCGTCGGCAGCTTCGGGTCCTCGATGCGCGTTGCAAGCAGAACCGGACCCTGGCCCTTGAACGGGTTGTCATAGACCTTCGACGTGAAGCCCATGGCGGCGAACGCGGGCTTCATCTCCTCGTCGAGATAGCGATGGCATTCGGCGATGCTTACGGGATCGGGAAACTTCTGGCTTTCCGTGCGGATCGCCACCCGACGCGCCAGATCGGCCTCGAATGCACCTCCTGTCACATAAGTTTCCGCGCGGCGGATGGCACCGGATCTGTCGCCCGTCATGGTGTAGCCTGTCATTGCTCGTTGGTCACAGCTCGTGCTTTCCCGCGGCATTTGGCGCGAAAGCCCGCGCATCATTATTGATCCTGCGCATAAAGCAAAGGAACCTGTTGGCGGTCAGACTTCGGCGGTATTGTCGTCAGGCGCTCTGCAATGCACGCATAGCCGCTTCACGGCAGGAGGTTGTGCCTTGCCACGCTCCAGTCATGGGAGCAAAGGAGAAGACGTGGGCGCGAGACGCGATTCGCCAATCCACGGGATTTTCCAGTGTCCTCGATCGAAAAACGCAATGCTGCGGCGGCCCTTCCGTCGCTGCCTGTCCCTATTGGAGCAACCTCCATGACAGCGCAGCCCTGGAATCCGACCCTGATCGGCATCCTTTGGGTCGCCCTGTCGATGGCCCTGTTCCCATCCTGGCGGCAGCATCCCGCACGGCGACGGATCTCGGATACCATCCGCTCGAGGTCGTCTTTCTGCGCAATTTCGCGGCTGTCATCGTCATGCTGCCGATGCTCGGCTGGCGCGGGTCCGAACTCTACCGCTCATCCGCCCTGCATCTCTACGGCGTGCGCGTGGCGATCAGCCTGGTATCGATGATCGCGTGGTTCTACGCGCTCTCGCTCATTCCACTGGGTGAAGTGACGGCGATCGGATTTCTCACGCCGCTGTTCGGAACACTTACGCCACGTGTTTCTCGGCGAGAAAGTGCGTCTGCGTCGGTGGACGGCCATCATCATCGGCTTCATCGGCGCGATGATCATTCTGCGTCCTGGCGCATCAGCGTTCGGCTTCGGTCAGGCCTGCGCGCTGGTGACGGCACTTTCGGGCGGCGTCATGGGCATTCTGCTGAAGCGCCTTGCCGCGGTCGACCATCCTGACAAGATCGTGTTTCTGACTGCGCTTCTGCTGACGCCGCTATCGCTGGTTCCGGCCCTGTTCGTTTGGAAATGGCCGGGCCTGGATATCCTGCCCGCGCTCACCGTCATTGCACTCACCGGCGTGCTCGGTCATGCGGCTTTGATGCGCGGGTATCGGACAGCGGATGCCTCACTCATCATGTCGCTGGAGTTTATCCGCCTGCCGTTTGCGGTGACGATCGGCTATGTGATGTTCAACGAGACGATCGACAAATGGACGTGGATCGGCGCGGCGATCATCTTCGCGTCCGCCTACTACATCACGCTGCGCGAAGCGAAGCTACGGCGGGAGCGCGCCAAGCCTTCGGCGTAAAACATCTTCCAATTATATACACTGAGAATGCCGCAAATTCTCACCTCTCCCCGCCCGGCGGGGAGAGTTCGCGTAGCGCAAGCTGCGCGGGTGAGGGGGCTTTGCCGATAAGGAAGAGGTGGAGACAGCTTCGACCGCCCCCTCACCGGCTCCCTCGATGTTCTCGGGAGCCTGCCTCTCCCCCTCCGGGGGCGAGGCGAAGTGAGGAGATGCGACGATTAGAGCACGTTAAACAGCGCCGGCGGCCTTGGCTCGCGCCAGCACGCGGTCGGCCATCAAGACAATGTCTATGGCGATGAATGTGCCATCGACATAGGCCGTTCCACGCCCTTCGGCTTTCGCAGCGTTGTATGCCTCTACGACACGGCGTGCCCGCACGATCTCATTGGCGTCGGGCGTGAAGACCTCGTTCACAGCCGCGATCTGGCCGGGATGGAAGACGAGTTTTCCGCTGAAACCAAGCTCGCGCCCGACCTTCGCATCTGCCCGAGCGGCATCCACATCCTTGACCGCGGTGAAGAACGCGGCGTCGATCGCCCTCGATCCCGGCGGCCGCGGCAGCGGCCACGATCAGCGCACGTGGCACCGCGAGTGCACGCTCCGTCACGGCGCTTCCGGTTGCGGCCGTGTAGTCGCCCGAGCCGAAGAACAGAGCCGTCGTACGCTTCGTCGCTTCCGCGATCTCAAGCGCGTTGAAGAGGCCGCGCGGCGTCTCGATGGTCGCCACAATCTCAATACGGTGCTTGAGGCCGCGCCGCGCCTCCTCCCCTCGAGCCAGTTGGCGAGCCCGAGCAACGCAGCGCCACTCTCGACCTTCGGCACGAACAACGCATCGATGCGATCGAGGTCCAGCGACGTCAGATCGGCCTCATGCTCGGCCGTGCCGATGGCATTGGTGCGCACCAGACGCTCGCGACGGCCGAAGTCGATGGTGCGCAGAGCATCGGCAACGAGGCGCCGGGCTTCGGGCTTCTGCTCCGGTCCGATGCTGTCCTCGAGATCGAGAACCACGCAATCGGCATCGAGCGTCGCGGCCTTGGCGATCCGCTCCGGTCGATTGCCAGGCGTAATCAACATCGAACGGCGCAGTCGCATCGAGAGGCTCCGGATCAGAGAATGAACTTGGAGAGATCGGCGTTCTTCGCGAGGTCGCCGACACGGGCACGCACATAAGCTGCGTCGACGGTGTCGTCGCCGTTCTTATCCGAGGCCTCGAACGAGATCTCGTCGAGCACCCGCTCCATGACGGTCTGCAGGCGGCGCGCGCCGATGTTCTCGACCGTCGAATTGACCTGCGACCGCGATGTCAGCCAGCGCATCGATGGCATCATCGGTGAAGTCGAGCGTCGACGCCCTCGGTCTCCATCAGCGCCACGTACTGCTTGATGAGGCTCGCCTCCGGCTCCGTCAGAATGCGCCGGAAGTCCTCTCGCGTCAGCGGCTTCAGCTCGACGCGGATCGGCAGGCGGCCCTGCAGCTCGGGCAGCAGGTCGGCGGGCTTGGCGATGTGGAATGCGCCGGACGCGATGAACAGAATATGGTCCGTCTTCACCGGCCCGTACTTGGTCGACACCGTCGTGCCCTCGATCAGCGGCAGCAGGTCGCGCTGGACGCCCTCGCGGCGAGACATCGACGCCGACTCGGCCGCTCTCGCTGCGCGAGCAGATCTTGTCGATCTCGTCGAGAAACACGATGCCGTCGTTCTCGACGGCCTTCACGGCCTCCTGCGTGATCTGGTCGCTGTCGATCAGCTTGTCGCTCTCGTCCGCCGATCAGCATCTCGTAGTCTGTCCGTACGGTCATGCGCCGCGGCTTCGTGCGCCCGCCGAACGCCTTGCCGAGCATCTCGCCGATGTTGATCATGCCGATCTGAGCGCCGGGCTGGCCGGGATGTCGAACATCGGCAACGTCGGGGCCGGTGTCGGCGACCTTGATCTCGATGTCCTTGTCGTTGAGCTCGTTGTTGCGAAGCCGGCGGCGGAAGCTTTCGCGCGTGGCCGGCGAGGACATCCTCGCCGACCAGCGCATCGAGCACCCGCTCCTCGGCGGTCTTCTCGGCCAGCGCCTTGGACTTCGCGGCGCTTGCCTCGCGCACCAGCGTGATGCCGATTTCGACGAGATCGCGGATGATGCTGATCCACGTCGCGGCCGACGTAGCCGACCTCGGTGAACTTGGTCGCCTCCACCTTCAGGAACGGCGCGCCTGCGAGCTTTGCCAGGCGCCGCGAGATCTCGGTCTTGCCGACGCCGGTCGGGCCGATCATCAGGATGTTCTTCGGCAGCACCTCCTCGCGCAGATCGCCGGTCGAGCTGCTGGCGCCGCCAGCGATTGCGGAGCGCGATCGCCACGGCGCGCTTCGCGTCCTTCTGGCCGACGATGTAGCGATCGAGTTCGGAGACGATCTCGCGCGGAGAGAAGTTGGTCATCAGCCGTCCAGTCCTAGGAATGCCAAGACGAATTTGAGGCCGATGATCGCGCCGACCAGCAGCATCAGAAAGAGAGCGCGCAAAGCCGTCATCGGCTCGCCGTAGTAGGCAACGCCCAGGACCACGGTTCCCGCCGCGCCGATGCCACTCCACGCGGCGTAGGCCAACCCGATCGGAATGCTCTGCATGGCGGCCAAGGAACCCGAAGCTCGCGGTTGAGAAGATGAGGAACGCGATGATGGCCAGGGGCGCAACGACCAGTCCTTGATGTGCATCGATGTTGTAAACCCGACCTCGAACAGTCCCGCGAGAAGCAGGGTGAGCCACCCCATGGCGACCGGTGCTCCCCTCAGCGACTGCTCTCGAGACTCTCAATCACGAGACTCCCGTTGGTGTAGACGCAAATCTCGGCAGCGATGGCCATGGCCTTCCGGGCGATATCTTCAGCGCTCATCTCGGTGTCGAGCAAGGCGCGGGCTGCGGCGAGCGCATAGTTGCCGCCCGAGCCGATGCCCATGACGTCCCGCTCGGGCTCCAGCACGTCGCCCGTGCCGGTCAGGACGAGCGTGCGCTGACTGTCAGCCACGAGCATCATGGCTTCGAGGCGGCGCAGGAAGCGGTCGGTACGCCAGTCCTTGGCGAGCTCGACGCAGGCGCGCGTCAACTGTCCTGGATACTGTTCCAGTTTGTTCTCCAGCCGCTCGAACAGCGTGAAGGCGTCGGCCGTCGCGCCGGCGAAACCGCCGATCACATCGCCCTTGCCGAGCGACCTGACCTTGCGGGCGTTGGATTTGATGACGGTGGCGCCGAGGCTGACCTGTCCGTCGCCCGCGACCACGACGCGCCCGCCCTTGCGGACCGTCAGGATGGTCGTGCCGTGCCAGGTCCCAGGGCGTCCTCCGGACGATGAGGCAATCATACCGTGTGTCATTCTGTGCGATGTCGGTGCATCATCGGGCGCCGTCAAGGTCCCATGAGCCCCGTTTGCTAGGCTTGGGCGCCGTTTTTCGCCGGGTAAGGGCGTGGCGCTCAAGGCGCCAAGCTGATAAACGCTGCGGAAGGGAACTGCAAGTAAAGTAGGGCAGATCCTGAAGAAGAGCAGCCAGCGAGGGTTCCGTGGCACGTACAGCCACCATCGAGCGGTCGACCAAAGAGACCCAGATCAAGGCAACTGTTAATTTGGACGGAACCGGCGCGTACAAGATCGCGACCGGCATCGGCTTTCTCGACCATATGCTGGAGCAGCTCGCCCGCCATTCCCTGATCGACATCGAGTTGCAGGCCAAAGGCGACCTGCACATCGATTTCCACCACACGACCGAGGATTCCGGGATCGTGCTCGGCCAAGCTATCGCGAAGGCGCTCGGCGACAAGCAGGGCATCACGCGTTACGCCTCGATCGATCTCGCCATGGACGAGGCGCTGACCCGTGCGGCGATCGACGTCTCGGGCCGGCCCTATCTCGTCTGGAAGGTGGACTTCACCCGACCGAAGCTCGGCGACATGGATACGGAACTGTTCCGCGAGTGGTTCCAGGCCTTCGCCCAAAACGCCGGCATCACGTTGCATATCCAGTCGCTGGCCGGCGACAACAACCACCACATCGCCGAAACGTGCTTCAAGGCGCTGGCACGCACCTTGCGGCAGGCTCTCACCATCGACGAGCGCCAAGCCGGCCGCGTGCCTTCGACGAAGGGAACACTGGCCGGTTAGTGTGATGATCGGGAAATCCGTCATACCTGGCAGCAGGGCTCACAAGCGAATTTCTCGATCTGAATCACACTGGAAAGTCTATGGTGATTGATCAAAGGCAAGGACTCTTGAGTGACTTGGCTTTTAAACTGGCAGTCCCCAATTTGAAGGGCAGTCTCAATTGCATCTCAAGGAACTGCCGAGCCACAAGACGGGCGATCTGACCGAAGCAGCGAGAGCCCGCACATCGAAGGAGTAAGCCGCGTGAAGACCTACACCGTGCACGAGCCGCCGAACGCTCCCGCAAATGTGGTCGACCGCGCCGAGCATATGGTGTTCGTGAAGGACGGTTTTTCCTGGGCTGCGCTGATCTTCGGGCCGATCTGGCTGCTGGCCAAACGGCTGTGGCTCGCCTTCGTGGTCTATATGGCGCTTGCTACGGTGATCTCTCTGGCGTTCGAAGCCGCCGGTGTGGGCGAGAAATTCATCGGCTGGGTCATTGCCGCACTCCATCTTCTGCTGGGACTGGAAGGCTCGACCCTTCAGCGCTGGACACTCGATCGCGCGGGCTGGCGGCTCGTCGGCAGCGTCATCGGCCGCAATGGCGATGAGTGCGAGCGCCGGTTTTTCGACGCATGGCTCGACGGCGATATGTTCGCCAAGTCCGTACCGCTGGGCGCCGGACCGGCCCCGCTATTCACGGATCGCAATCCAGGCTGGCTCTCGGGCCTCTGGCGGCGCACCTGAAGGATACCCATGCAGCGCGTCGTCATCATCGACTACGGCTCCGGCAATTTGCACTCGGCGGCCAAGGCGTTTGAGCGCGCCGCGCGATCAGCCACACCTGAGAGCCGCATCATCGTCTCGTCCAATCCCGAGGATGTCGCGAATGCGGACAGGATTGTCCTGCCGGGCGTCGGCGCGTTTGCCGATTGCAAGCGTGGTCTTGTCTCCGTGCCCGGCCTTGAAGCCGCGCTTGTCGAAAGCGTCCGGCGCAAAGGCAAACCGTTTCTTGGAATCTGCGTCGGCATGCAGCTTCTCGCCGACCGTGGCCTCGAGCATGTTGTAACGGAAGGCTTAGGCTGGATTCCGGGTGAGGTGCGTATCATCGAGCCCAACGATCCTGCGCTCAAGATTCCGCACATGGGCTGGAATACGTTGACGGTGCGGAGCGAGCACCCGCTGCTTGCCGGCATTCCGACGGGTCCCAAAGGACTGCACGCCTACTTCGTGCACTCCTATCAGCTCGTGACGAAAGACCGATCGACGATCGTTGCAGAAACGGATTACGGCGGGCCTGTCACCGCTATGGTCGGTCGCGATAACATTGCGGGCACTCAGTTCCATCCCGAAAAGAGCCAGACGCTCGGCCTTGCTTTGATCGCGAATTTTCTGAGCTGGCGGCCGTAAGCAGCGGGCGCAACACAGCTTCGCCTCCCTTCCTCTGCCGATTTCGAAAATCGTTCGCGCACGCCCGAACGGGCTACACCCAGTTTCCGCGCGTGCCGCCTCGGAACGGCCACGGATCTCGCGCATTCTGGTGATGGAGGGGCGGAGCCGCCCGCGGCACGTAGAAAAATGTGGACAATGCGTCGGAGTCACGGCGACCACGCCCGAACCACCGCTAGCATCGCAATCGAACGATGCAGCAAGGGGAGGGCGGCTGCGATGTCACGCTGTGGCTGGCTGGTTCAAGATCTCGATGTCTCGGCGCCACCGAATGCGCCGCTGCTGTTTGCGGTCGCGATCGATGATCCCTACGAGGCCGAACGCATTGTGGCCCGCCGCCTGAAGCGGCACGCATCGGTTGCCGCCACGTTGATGCAGCTCCCCGGTGGCTTCCTGAAAAAATTGGACCTTGCGCCCGGTCAGTTTGCTATGCTCGACCGACACAAGGGTCCCTGATACCACAAGACGACGATCGTCCTTGTTCGCCGCAATATCGCTCCTTTCGCGAGGCTGATCAGATGCCCCAGGGCTCATCACGATCCGATGCCTCATGCGCTATGTCTTGACGCTATGGCTCATCATCAACGGCAAGCCACAGCAGCTTGACGTCGCGACATTCAAATCGCAGCTCGGGTGCCAGATGGCATCGCGCCTCTCCGTCTCAGTGAAGATCAAGAGCACAACGGTGCGCAGCGTGCGGCCCCGGCGCGTGGAATGCCGCCGAGTCCGCACGCCCTAAACACCCGCACAAGCAATGCGAAACAACGCACACAGAACAACACAACGCCACACGACTCACACCAACGCCGTCCATTTGCCTGAAGGGGGATCTCGGGAAGCTTCATGCAATTGGACAATCTCGGGGAACACACGGGTTTGACAAGGCGATCAGGGCGACCGGGGCCCGACCACACCTCCAGCCTCCGATAGCCAATAGCCGTATCGGAGGCTGGGCAGTTTCGGGCGCGGGCACTCTGCGCGATGCCACCCTTGCGGAAGGGTCTTAGCTTGCCGCTTTCAGCGCGACATCGAGGTGCGGGATGTCGCCTTTAGTGATGTCCGCCGTGGCTGGGCTGGGGAATGCAACGACGTTATCGGACGCCACACCCTGCTGTTGCTGCCGGCGGCGGAACCAGCGCAGACCTGCGTTGGTCAGCACCGCATCACCGCGCGTCTCCTGGATCAGCAGGCCATCATTCTCGTCGAGCAGACGGTTGAGGCGCGATCCGAGTTCGGCGTCGCTACGCTCTGTCCGGATGTACCAGACGTTCTCAAGGGGTCGTGCCCAAGCCTCGCCGAGCGCCATGATGGCATCGGTGAGATAGGGCTGGTTCATGTCGGGCTTGGCGAGGTCGTAGGAGACGAGGAAAGTGCGCATGGGATGATCTCGTGGGCTGCGAGAAGGGTCCGAGGGCGGAAGTCCATCACCGCGAGTCGCGGCGTGAACATATAAAGAACAATGCCCCGATTCGGCGGTAAGTTCAATCTTTGTTCTCATCTTGAGAGGCAATATTTTCGATCTGAAACTTAGCGCCCCAAAGGGTATTGCCTCGTATCCCCGCGGAAGGGCTGCGTCAGCATCCGATCGAGACGTTGCTCCGCCGGATCCCTGAACTGCCCGATCCCTAACGTCATGCCGTCGTGTCCTGCTTCGGGCTGGGCCTTATAGGTGCCGAAGATGCGATCCCACCACGGCAGATTGAACCCGAAGTTGAGTGGCGGGCACACAGCTGGGCGCACCAAAATGAAATTTAAAAGGAACGGTCTTTCCATTGGCGATCATGAATTTTACTCCATCCATGCCGCATACATTGGCGATCTCGTGCGGATCGCTGATGGTGCCAACTGTACCATGCACCACGGCCAGCTTTGCAAATTCTGATGGTACCAGCATGCTGCTTTCAATATGCACATGACTGTCGATAAAACCCGGCAGTATAAAATGCTCCGTTTCAGGATGATGGTTCTTATGTGGTAAGCGGTTAATGGCAGTTATCTTTCCATCTGTTACATGCACTTCGCCGTAAAATATCTCTTTGTTGAAAATGTCAACAACATTGCCGTGTATCTTAAAAGAATTCATGATGATTTAATAGTGGTATAAGTTTTGCACCCGAACTGCAAGTTAATGGTTTAGTCAAAAAATATTTGCTTACAATTTTACTTTATATTGCGATCCTAAATTTTTTTAAAATGAAAAGTGTAATTATTTTCTGCCTCTTTATAATGATCATGGTGATTGCCCAGTTTGCCAATGCTCAAACAGTTGATGATGTGATAGAAAAAAATATTGCTGCCATGGGTGGTAAAGATAAACTGGCCACACTCAACAGCGTACGCATGGAGGGCAATTTATCTGTACAGGGCACCGATGTAAATATTGTCATCACCAAATTGCACAATGTGGGCATGCGCAATGATATTTCGGTAATGAGTACCGAAAATTACCAGATAGCCACACCAACCGGCGGTACTGTGTTCATGCCAGTTTTTGGCCAGGCCTCTCCACAGCCAATGCCCGACGATCAGTTGAAGTCTGCCCAGACTGCATTGGACCTGCATGGCACTTTTGTAAACTATAAAGAAAAAGGAACACAGCTGGAATTGCTGGGTAAAGAAGCGGTGGATGGTGTGGACTGCTATAAAGTAAAAGCCACTTTTAAGAACGGTAATGTTACTGTTTACTTTTACGATGCAAAGACCAACCTGTTATTAAAAACTTCTACTGAAGGTTCTGCCAACGGAGAAAAAGTAGATGTGTATACCATTTACAGTAATTATAAACAAAATGCGGATGGCTACTGGTTCGCTTATACCACTACCAATTCAAGAGGGCAAACTGATTTTGATAAGATAGAAACCAACATAAAAGTAGACGAGAAGATTTTTAAATAAATAACACAACCTCACACAATAAAAAAGCCCTTTTAAAAAGGGCTTTTTTAATATCATTAATTATTCATCCAGCAGGTCGGGCCTTTTCTCTTTGGTCCTTAATAAAGATTGTTCGTACCTCCATTCTTCCACCAGTTTATGATTGCCGCTCAATAATATTTCCGGCACTTTCCAGCCGCGGAATTCTTCGGGTCTGGTATATACCGGCGGCGCCAGCAAATTATCCTGGAAAGAGTCTGTCAAGGCACTGGTTTCATCATTCAGTACACCAGGTATCAGCCGGCCAATGGCATCTACCAAAACGGCTGCAGCAATTTCGCCGCCGCTCAGTACATAATCGCCAATGGAAATTTCTTTGGTAATAAAATGTTGCCGCACCCTTTCATCAATGCCTTTGTAATGTCCGCAGATTAGGAGCACGTTATTTTTTAAAGAAAAACTATTGGCCATTTTCTGGTTAAAGGTTGCGCCGTCGGGTGTTAAGTAGATCACTTCATCATACACCGTTTCTTTTTGCAATGATTCAATTGCATTCACCAATGGTTCTATCATCATTACCATGCCGGCGCCGCCGCCAAAGCATAATCATCCACCTGCGCCCTTGCATAAGTGGTATGGTCACGCAGGTTGATCACGTTCACTTCCAGCAAACCTTTTTCCTTTGCCCTTTTTAAATATAATGTGCAAAGGGGCTTTGCAATATATTCGGTAGCAACCGAAATGATATCGATTTCATTTTATACAACTTGTTTTAATAGATTATTTAGCAACAAATTTATCCAGGTCTCTTTTATCTTTTTTAGTGGGCCTGCCCTGTTTGCTCATTCTTTTACCGGTATGAAAAACAGCCGCCTGGAATTTGATGCGGTCCAGTTCTTCAGCAGGGGTGATGTCAATATAAAATTGGATGGCCTCACTGTATTGCACCCGGTGATTGAGCAGGCCGGTAACTTTATCACCCAGCGTTTGGCCTCGGTCTTTACTTCATATTCATCTCCAATATTTACAGTTTTGGAAGCCTTACAGTTATCACCATTATATTTCACCTTGCCCTTGTCGCAGGCATCTGCCGCCTGGCTGCGGGTCTTGAACAAACGGATGGCCCATAAATATTTATCCAGCCGCAACTTTTCCTTTTCCATGCTGCAATAAATGCTTTTATACCAATGGTAACCGCTGTAGAAGGGATTTGCTTATTTTTAGTGCTTAAAAAATAAAATCTATGAAGTTCAGGATCATTGCTCTCAGTTTATGCTGCTTATTTTTGACAGTTGCTGCAAGCCCAGCGGGGCCGCATCAACTGGACACCCGATGGATACGCTTATACCAAAATGAAGGAAGGTAACATTGTAAGAGTGGATGCCCGGACAGAAGCGGAAACTGTGCTCATTAAAGGAGCCACGCTCGCTGGTGGCAAAGCACTGATGCCGCAGTCCGGACGCTTTAGTGCCCATAACAGCAAGCTGCTGGTATTTACCAACACAGCCAAAGTATGGCGCTACAATACCCGTGGCGATTACTGGGTGCTGGATATTGCTGCCAATAAATTGACACAACTCGGTAAAGGGCGTCCTGGCGAATCACTGCCATGTTGTCAATTTTGCCGATGGAAAAAAGTAGGTTATGTAAGTGAACACAATTTGTATGTGGAAGATGCGAATACCAACGTGATCAAAAAACTTACTGCCGACGGTACCAGGAAACTGATCAACGGAACTTTTGACTGGGTGTACGAAGAAGATTTGGCTGCCGCGATGGTTTTCGCTGGAGCCTGGATGGCAAGAAGATCGCCTTCTGGGCAGGTGGTATGCCAACAAGATCAGGGATTATTATATGCTCAATACCACCGACAGCAATTATTCAAGAGTGATACCGGTGGAATACCCAAAAGTAGTGAAGCGCCGTCGCCGGTTAAGATTTGGTGTGGTGGATGTAACATCAGGTGTTATCAACTGGATGCAGATAGATGGCGATCCGCAACAACATTACCTGCCAAGAATGGAATGGAGTGGCTACAATGAATTAATTGTACAACAGCTCGATTGAAACAACAGGAAAGTAAACTGATCGATTGCAGTACATCCGATGGCAGCAGCCGTACTTTCTGGGCCGAGAATGATGAGGCCTGGGTGGACCTGAATTCTGCTGATATATTTGGTGAGCCGGGTGGATTTTCATTTATCAATAAAGGACAGAGTTTTATATGGGTGAGTGAAAAGACGGCTGGCGCCATATTTACAAGATCAGCCGCGATGGCAGAACAGAAACCTTGCTGACAAAAGGCAATTATGATATCGGTGATATCAAGTGTATTGATGAAGCCAATAATTACATCTATTTTACCGCATCACCTTCCAATGCCACACAATTGTATCTATATCGTGTACGTATAGAAAATAAAACAAGCATCCTCGATAAATTCAAAAAACCAAAAGAAGAAGCGGAGTTGCTAAGTGCAGAAAATTTAGTAGGTACCCACAACTACAATATTTCGCCCAACGGAAAGATTTGCCACGCATTCCTTTTCCAACTACAATACCAGGCCGGTAACGGAATGGATTACGCTGCCGGATAACAAACCATTCAGCGAAGCGAAAAGCATTGCTGCTAATATTAAAACTGATAACAGCAATGATGTAGAGTATATACAGATCACCACCGAGGATAATGTAACGGTAGACGCATGGGTAAACAAACCGGCCAATTTTAATCCTGCAAAAAAATACCCGGTAGTAATGTATGTATATGGCGAACCTGCATCCAGCACGGTGCAAAACAGTTACGGCGGCCAGCGTAATTTTTTATACGATGGCGATATGAGGGCTGATGGATATATACAGGTTTCGGTAGATAACCGCGGTACGCCAATGTTGAAAGGCGCTAAATGGCGTAAGTCAATTTATCGCAAGATCGGTATCATCAATATCAGGGACCAGGCCATGGCGATGAAGAAATTACTGGAAGAAAGGCCTTATTTTGATAAGGACCGTGTGGCAGTTTGGGGATGGAGTGGTGGAGGATCTTCCACACTTAACCTCATGTTCCAGTATCCCGAAATATTTAAAACGGGTATTTCCATCGCAGCTGTGGGCAACCAATTGAACTATGATAATATCTACCAGGAACGCTACATGGGATTGCCGCAGGAGAACAGGGAAGATTTTGTAAAAGGATTACCCATTACCTACGCAAAAAATTTAAAAGGTAATTTATTGTACATACATGGTACAGGAGATGATAATGTGCACTATGATAATGCAGAACAGTTACTGAATGAATTGATAAAATATAATAAACAATTCCAGTTTATGCCTTATCCCAACCGCACGCACAGCATTTCGGAAGGAGAAGGAACCTGGCAGCATTTGACCACTTTGTACACCACTTATTTAAAACAACACTGCGAGCCAGGCGCTAAATAATTTAAGATAATTTTTCAGCTGCAATAAAAAGGGTCCCGTCATGGCGGGACCCTTTTTATTTTTTGGGCTTTAAACTATTGGCAAGCCATTTGGTCTTACCGTTAGAAAATAATACATATGAAAAAATATTTTGGAAAAATGATGTTATTGCTGCTGGTAGGATTTGCATCCATTACAGCAGCCGATGCACAGATTGTAGTAAAAGTGCGGCCCGGTCCGCCGGTAGTAAGAGCAAGGCCAGTTGCGCCTTCGCCTAAGCATGTATGGGTAGGCGGTAATTATGTTTGGCGTGGGGGTAAATATGAGTACACCGAAGGTTATTGGGCCGTACCTCCCAGGGCCCGGGCTGTATGGGTGGAAGGCCATTGGCAACACCGCCGTGGTGGATGGGTGTGGGTACCCGGCCACTGGAGAAGGTAAATAACGCATAGTTTTAACGGGGTTCTTATAATTAAGCCGGGCCTGCCATAGTGCAGGCCCGCTTATTTACAGGCAACTGTTAAATTTTTCTTTGGCATAATGTTAGCAGTACTACTGTCGTTATCAGTAAAATTCAATTATGAAAAAAATACTCACGGCCGTATTGCTTTTCGTTACTTATTGTACTGCTGCTCAGCGCAACAGGTTGAGCGAAGATCATGAAAACTTTTTCCGCTTTGGTGCAAAGGGTGGTGTTAATGTAAATAAGATCACCGGTCAATCATATAAAAGCGGGTACAATTATAATTACCAGGTAGGCGGTTTTGTACAATTTAATTTTTCGAGAAGATTTGGCATACAGCCCGAAGTGAATTTTGTACAAACCTCTTCCGAATTCAGCAACTATCCTAATGATATTTATGATGATCTGTTCAGAGATGGCAGCCAGAAAAAATCTACTTTGAATTACCTGGAAGTGCCTGTTTTCCTGAATGTGAACCTTGGTCCCAGTAAAAGAATAAAACTCCAGGTAGGCCCATCTTACGGAGGTTTATTAAAACAAACTACCGACAGCCTTAAAAGCAATGGCAATATTTATAAGAATGCAGAGTGGAGCGCTATAGGCGGTCTGTGGATACAATTGCCCCTCATCAACCTGGGTGCAAGATATAAATTAGGCCTTACCGATATCAATGCAGTGGACGATTGCCAGACATGGAAAAGCCAGGCAATTCAGGTATTCGTTGGCGTTACCTTTTAGTATCAACGGAGATTGATTTTGTTTTTGTACGGAGTACTTTGTATATTAGAAGTATAATCTCCCACCATGCAAAACATACCGCTCGATCATTTATTAATGATAGATATAGAAACTGTACCCCAGTTTGCTTTATTTGATGAATTAACAGCCGACTGGAAACAACTATGGGAAGAAAAAACCCAGCGCAGTTTACCCGATTATACATCTGCCGGAGAGTTCTATCCGCAAAGGGCCGGTGTAATGGCCGAGTTTGCAAAGATTGTTTGTATCAGTATCGGTTATTTCAATAAACAGGGGAATACATTACAACTCCGTGTAAAATCATTTTATGGGGATGATGAAAAAAAACTGCTGCAGGATCTTATTGTAACAGTAAACCAGATGGAAGCAAAGAATAACCGCTGGAGTTTTGCAGGGCACAATATAAAAGAGTTTGATATTCCCTTTATCTGCCGCAGGCTTTTAATAAACAGGTTGCATATACCTGCTTATCTCGATTTTCAGCACATGAAACCATGGGACACCAATATTGTAGACACATTCCAGTACTGGCGTTTTGGCGATTACAAAAATTATACTTCTTTAAAATTACTCGCTGCGGCGCTAGGTGTTCCCTCTCCCAAAGATGATATTGATGGCAGCATGGTGGCAGAAGTATACTGGAAACAAAAAGACCTGGAGCGTATTGTAACTTATTGTCAAAAAGATGTGTTGACCACCGCTAACATCATCCTGCGTTTCAGGAATATGGACCTGCTGACAGATGAAGCGGTGGTGATAGTAAAATAAGAATTGCCTGTTGCTGTAAAATAAAATGCCCCCGTCAACTGACAGGGGCATTTATTTTATGGTGCCGTGAATTTTATTCTACGAACACTTTTAAGGTAGTAACATTATCTGCATCTATCACTTTTACAAAGTACAGCCCTTTGCTCATGGTTGCAGTATTGATCTGCAAATGTGTTTGCGCTGTAGTGGTTTGATAAACCAGTTTGCCCGCAGCATTCAGCACCTGTACAGTTGACTGCTGTGTACCTGTTTTGCTGATATACAGATTGATTGCATCTTTTGCAGGATTAGGTACCACTTCTGCAGTGTAGTTGGAATTGAACAATGCCTTCTTGATATCTGAATAATCATATTTATTGTCCTTATCCACTTCTTTCAGGCGGTAATAATTCACGCCCCTCATTGGTGCATAATCGTAGGTGCTGTAATCAATGCGATGGCTGCTGTTACCTGCTGCTGCAACTGTTGCAATAGCATTCCATGTTCTGCCATCAATAGACCTTTCGATCACAAAATAGCTGCTGTTGATCTCCTGCTCAGTGCTCCAGGTAATTTTTGCGGTGTTGTCAACTTTCTGCACATTGAAGGAGTTGAGTTTAACAGCCAGTAAAGCATTATCGTTCCTGGTATACCAGATAGGAGAAGTAATGATCCTGCTGGTACCATTGGTGATATCCAGGTAATAGTAACCGGTAGCATTGTTGGCTAAATTGATATCAGTGAATTTTAAACTGCTGCCGATAGCAGAATCAATTTTGATCGCTGACACGCCGCTGCCCGGTATACCAAACATCACACGGATAACTGCTGCTGCAGTAGAAGTGGTGGCATCAGTTAATTGCACTGCAATATTCGGAGCAAACCTGTCCAAAAGTATAGAACCCATTATCTTGGTGTTGATCGTGAAATCCACCTTGGTATCACAATCCTGTGTGGCATAGAAATTCATATTGCGCATACCACCCACAATAGCTGTCTTGGTCAACACAGGTGCAATGATCGCTGTTCTTGAATAAGTGGTATGACCAAAAGTAGTGTTGTGGTTATCATGATCCATAGTTGGGCCGAGGTGATAACCTAATGACAACATTTTTTGATAATAGAACAGATACGACAATGAAGAACCAGGATTTGAATACGTGGTATTGGTAGAAGTTGCAGGTCCGCTTTCTACTGCAGAGCCGGTGATGGCATTATCTGCAACCGGGTCGTATGCAATATTGGCAAGGTTATTATAGTCAGTAAGATTAGGATGCGCCAGTGTAGCAAAAGTATTTTTCGCCACATTATCATTCACGGTTTTAAATAAACCGGTGCTGCCGGTATAAATACTCTTCGGCACATACACGTCGTAATTATTAGCAGCGCCCCATGCACCGGCACCACTTTCCCAACCCCAAAGATCATCCATACCATCGCCGTATACCACTACGTGGCCGCCGCCGCTGATAACACCCCATTCCATACCATACAAAGCCAGGAAGCCCGGATGTGCGGAAGTGAAGTTGTTGGCTTCGGTAGAACCGGAATGGAATAACGGAATGGTATTACCAGGGTTATTTACCGAAGAGAAGTGGTTGTGTTCAGATATACCCAGGTAATCCATACACTGCGCTGTCATAGCATACGTATAATCATCAGTGGGTGTATAGCCAGGATGATCCTGGTTACCATCTGAATAATCAGAGTGAGAGTGCAGGGTACCAAAATAATAATTATTGGTAAGTACATTGGTGGTAACAATATTGCCGGAAAGCGATGCGCCTGCAGCATACTTGGTACCGCCCGAACAGTTTTTATTAGCAGCAAATACAAAATAGTAATAAGTGGTATTGGCTGTAAGACCTGTGTTGAGGAAAGTAGTAAGACTGCTGTTGGCAACTACAGTACCACCGCCAAATGCATCACCCACATTGTAATCTGTATTATCCACCGGTGAAGCAGATAAAGTAGGAGATGTGCTTTGAACAACCAGGTAATCATCTGCACTTGCTACACCTGTAAAAGTACCTGCCACCGCAGTGTTGGATGGAGTAAGCGCCAGTACAGTAGGTTGCGCACTTGGTGCAGAACATGGAGGAAGTGGTTGTGTTGTCTGCGTACCATTTAAAGGACTGGTGATATTATACACCGGTCCGTTTACGCATGACAGTGAGTTGATGCTGAATACAAAGAAATAATATTGTGTGCCTGCCTGCAAACCATTTGCAGTAAAGGAAGTAGCAGTACTTCTTTCCACCACTACGGCATTACCCAAAATATCGCCTACATTGTATACGGTGGTATTAACAGGATTATTGCTTAGTGATGCTGAAGTACTTCTTAACACCAGGTATTCATCAGCTGCAGGGCTTGCCGCAGTGAATGAACCCTGTATGGAATTAACACCCACAGTACCAAAAACAAGATTGGTTGGTTGAGCAGTTGGGGCACTGCAGGGTGGTAATCCTGCAATAGTGCTTGCAGTACCATTCAATACTGTGGTGGTGTAATATAAAGGACCGCCGGTACAAACACTGTTCAGCGGGAAAATAAAGAAATAATATTGTGTAGATGCGGTTAAACCTGTAGCAACAAAGCTGGTGCTGCTGCCTCTTGCAACAACAGTACCATCGCCCAGGTTATCACCCACATTGTATATCACGCCGTCGGTAGGGTTACCGGTAAGGCTGCTGTTAACGCTGGCAACCACCAGGTATTCATCAGCCGCAGGACTTGAAGCAGTAAAGCTTCCTGCAATTGAAACATCCGTAATGGTTCCAAAAACCAAAGCCGTGGCCGGTGCTGTAGGACTGGCACAAGGTGTAGTGGCAACAGCAGTTACATTGATATTATCAATAGAGATCTTTGGTCTTGATCCTGTAGTACCACCGGTACCGTTATGATAATAGAAACGCAATCTTGCAGTAGCGCTGTTATTGAACGAAGCAGGTAAAGCAATATTCGCTTTAGTGCCGCTGGTGGCGGCATTGTTGGTAAAGTTGAGTACCGAAGCAAAGGTCAGTTCAGTAAAAGTTACACCATCTGTGCTGGTATAAACCCTCATCGAACCATTCCTGTCACCGGTAGAGTTATTGATGGAAGCCCAGTCAAAACTTAAAGTACCCGCATTTACACCGGTAAAATCCAGGTAAAAATCAATAGCGGAAGAAGTGGAGTTATCCGGAGAGCCTGTAGATAACAATACAATGGATTGTGTAGGCGCTATCTGGTCACTACCTCTTTGCACACCACCCGAAAAACCAGGGTTACCGGTCTGGAATGATTGTGTGGATGCAGTAATATTAAAACCATTCGGAATAGTACCGCTACCGCCGGCACTGTTGCCTCCCCAGTGATTAGCGCCTGTACCGGTGATGAAGAAGTTGCTCCAGTTGGCAATATCACTAAAGGTTTCTGTATAGCTTAAACCGGATTGTGCAGACATTACTACCGGTAACGCGGTACAGTTAAATGCCTGCTGTGTGCCATAAGTAGTGCCGATGCTGTTGGTGGCATAAGCTTTATAATAGTAACGTGTATTAGGAGTAAGACCTGTAAGTGTAGAAGAGAAATTACCACCTGCTAAATTAGAAGCAACCACCTGTGTACCTGATCCGTCAGGGAAGCCAGAACTTGTGCTGTATTCAATACCATAAACAGTTACTGTAGCACAACCCGAACCGGTAATAGTACCTGCGGCAACACCGCTGGTAGCAGTGATAGACGAACTGCCGCCTGTAGTTACAGAAGGTGCAGTATTGATACCTGAGCCGGTTGCATTTACAGGATAAGATGCAGCAAGGCCACCACCACTTAAATTGATAGTGCCATTATATGATTGAACAACTGTAGGAGTGAATTTTACATAGATCACCTGGCCTGTAAAGCTATTACCCGTATACGAAAAACTTAAAGTTGAAGTATAAGTACCACCGGATGTAGTGGAATAAGTAAAGCCCGGAAGTGCAGCAATATCTATATTACTGCCATCAAGATTATTACCATCCAGCGTAAAAGAATTAGGACCGGCAGTGGTGTTGATACAAACATTACCAAAATCAGCCAGGCCGGAAGTTAATGTTACAGTACCTCCAGACGCAGGATTGATAGTAAATGTTTGTGTATTGGATGCTGCTGCTGCACCGGTAGTGGTAACACCTACCTGCGCTGTTCCAGAAGCGCTGATGTCTGTTGCAGGAATGGTAGCAGTCAATTGACTTGAATTTACAAAAGTGGTTGTTCTGTTGGAGCCAGCCCATGTTACAGTAGAACTGCCACTGATAAAATTGGTTCCATTAACAGTTAATGTAAACCCTGCAGAACCTGCTGTAGTGGAGGAAGGCGCAATTGAAGTTGTTGTTGGAGTATTCGGTACACCGGTTAACTTGATATCATCTACTCTTATAGAAGCTGTTCCGCTTTTTACAAATCTAATTTTCAAACCATTGATCTGACCAGCTGCTGGTATAGAAAGCGCTTTGGACAAATACCAGCCGGTAGATGCGTTGGCGGCTTCATTGAACAATGCTGCACTTGTATTGGCAATTACCACCCAAGCTGTACCATCCCAATATTCTACAGAAAAAGTTGCTTGCAGTGAAGCTGACTCTTTCCTATAACCAAATTGTAATACTAAAGTATTATAAGTAGCAGCATTAATAGATTCAATTGAAAAACCATAGTTTCCACTGGTAGTGGTAAAAAAGACATTACCTGCTCCGGAAGCACCTGTATAAGTACTGGAAGCACTCGTATTCCTTACGTCGGCAGGGTTAGTAGCGCCACCGTTGGAAAATGTGAATACACCGTTATTTTGCCAACCGGTATAGCTGGCAATAGTAGTAGTGGCCGAAGGGGAACCTACATTTTCTGATAAAATAGTGACTTGTGAAAAACTACTGATTCCGGTGAGCGTGAAAAAAAACAGCAATATCAACTTTAAGGTAGATAGTTTGGTCATATCCAAGTTTTAGTTTGTGTAAGTAAAAATCAGGCGTCAAATGTAGGTGCATAAAGGCTCTTAATAGTAATTTTGGTGTAAAGAATTTATTAACAATTTGCCATCCTGTCAGCGAAAAAAAACTGGCATTCAGTTTGACAAAAAGGCCATAAATAATAACAATCAATCATATGCAAAAAGGAAATATCAGGGTACAGACCGAGAACATCTTTCCCATTATTAAAAAATTCTTATATAGTGATCACGAGATATTTATAAGGGAACTGGTAAGTAATGCTATTGATGCTACCCAGAAACTGAAAACCTTGTCTTCGATAGGCGAAGCAAAAGGCGACCTGGGCGAGTTGAGGATCGATATAAAGCTGGATGCTGAAAAAAAGACACTCACTATCAGTGACCGTGGTGTGGGCATGACAGACGAAGAAGTGGACAAATACCTGAACCAGCTGGCATTTAGTGGTGCAGAAGAATTTTTGGAAAAATACAAAGGCCAGAATGAGAATAATATCATTGGTCATTTCGGGTTGGGCTTCTATTCAGCCTTTATGGTAAGCGATAAAGTGGAAGTGTTCAGTAAAAGTTTTAAAGAAGGTGCCAAAGCGGTAAGATGGGAATGTGATGGCAGCCCCGAATTTACTTTGGAAGAAGTGGAAAAAGATACAAGGGGAACGGACATTGTATTGCACATCAATGAAGAAAGCAAAGAGTTTTTAGACAAATACCGCATTGAAGCAATGCTGCAGAAATTCTGCCGCTTTTTGCCTGTGCCGATTTATTTTAAAGATGTGAATGAGAAGCCGGAAGAATTAAAAGAAGGCGAAACAGCACCGGAAGAAAAATCGATCAATAATCCTTCACCGGCCTGGACGAAGAAACCATCAGAATTAACGAACGAAGATTATATCAATTTTTATAAAGAATTATATCCTTACGGCGAAACACCGCTGTTCTGGATCCATCTGAATGTGGATTATCCATTCAATCTTACCGGTATTCTTTACTTCCCCAAGATCAAACAGAGTTACGAGATACAGAAAGATAAGATACAGCTGTATAGCAACCAGGTATTTGTAACGGACGAAGTAAAAGAGATCGTTCCGGAATTTTTAATGCTGATGCATGGTGTGATCGACAGCCCGGATATACCACTCAATGTAAGCCGCAGTTATTTGCAGGGTGATCAGAATGTAAAAAGGATCAGCAGTCATATCACCAAAAAAGTGGGCGATAAGCTAGAAGAGATATTTAAGAACGACCGCAAACAGTTTGAAGAGAAATGGGAAAGCCTGGGCCTGTTTGTTAAGTATGGTATGATGACCGACGAAAAATTTTTAGAAAAGGCCAACAAATTCCATATCCTGCAGGATGCAAAGAATGATACATTCTATACGCTGGAAGAATACAGGCTGGCAGCAGAAACCCTGCAGAAAAATAAAGACGGTTATCTTATCATTTTATACACCACCAACCCGGTGCAGCAGGACGCTTATATACAACAGGCCGAAGCCAAAGGCTATAAAGTGGTGAAAATGGAAACCATCATCGACAATGGCTTTATACAGCAGATGGAAATGAAATGGGATAAGGTACAGTTTGTAAGGGTGGACAGTGATATTACCGATAACCTGATCGATAAACAGGAGGGAGGTGATAGTGTGCTGAGCAAAGATGACGAAGCTAAACTGAAAGAATTGTTTGGCGTAAAAATTCCTGACCTGAACGTGACCGTGGAAGTAAAAGGATTGAGCAATGATACACCACCGGTAGTTGCAACCCGACCTGAGTTCATGCGCCGTATGAAAGATATGGCAGCCATGCAGGGAGCAGGCGGAATGGGCGCCTTTTATGCCAACATGCCCGACGAGGTTACACTAACAGTAAATGGCAACCATGCTGTTTATAAAAACATCCTTGCCGAAGGAGAAAAAACAAAACAGGAAAAACTGGTGCACAATCTTGCCGACCTTGCATTGTTGTCGCAGGGATTATTAAAAGGCAGCAGCCTCACTAACTTTATCAACCGCAGTGTAGAACTGATGGGGAATAATTGATAAAAGAATTTAAAATAGAAAAAGGGTTACGAAACAGTAACCCTTTTTTATTGTAGCTCTAATATCACTGCTTCCAGGTAATTCATTTTTTTAGTATGGTATACTTCTTTAAATCCTATGTTCAGTAATTCTTCTTTATGCAATGGGTTTGCATAGATCAAACTGATCTTCCTGGGGTGTTCCTCAAAACTGGTCAATATATTTTCTGCCACGCCACTCATGATAACTTCATCAAAGGGGTTGAACATAAAAATACAATCCACATCAGCAGGTATTTCGTAATAAAAAGCATCATTGTTAAATACCCTGTACTGCAGTTGCGGAAATTTATTTTTTGTAAGTAAAAGATTTTTTTCTGCGGCTGTACAAAATGCTTTTGAAAAATCAATACCGGTAACTTTTTTAAGATCATAATAAGCAGCTACACACAATGTTCTTCCCTTGCCACAACCGATATCTAAAAAATGAGTATGATTGTTTGCTTTTACCCGGTCAAAAACATCTTCCAGCACATCATAGCTCACCGGCATATAGATCGTGGAATGATCGGTATCAATGCCTTTTTTACGCAGCGATCCTAACTCATCTGCGCCAGTGGTATCAATGCCGTATTTTTTCTCTCCCTTGATCTCTTTCCTGGTGATATGCGCAGCGATCTTAAAGTTCCAGTTATACGCCAGGTAAAAAAAGTATCGTATGTATTTGAATAAGTTCACTATGGATAAAGATAAGCAGAAGGCTGTATGCTTGATAAATAAATTGTAAGGAGTGTAATTTCAAAAGATCAGATCCTTCCTACAAGATAGGTTTGATCTGTAGTGGGAGTTGCAGCGCCGCCTGCTTTTTCCAGCGTTACGGTAAAACCGGTCGCGTCACCGGGCACGTTGGATACTGCTATAAAGCGGTCGCGGATGGTGTCGTCGATAATACCAACGCTCACAGGTTGCCCATTTACAGTGGCCCACAACTGGTAATTATTACCGGGCTTTTGTTTGGCCAGGTGATGGATCATGATATAAGCCTTGTTGGTCTTTTTATCCCAGAACATAGTGCATCTGCAAATAGTATGAGGCCCCACACCGTTCATGGCCACAGGAGTGATAGCGGGGTTTTTAAGGATGTTGTAATCGTCGGTTGGCAATGTTGCAGCGGCGGTTTCTTTTTCTGCCAGTAAGCGGTCTTGCTTTTTTATTTTATCGTACAGTGTATAATTGAAGACAGTGCTGCCGATCAGCAATACCAGGCTGGCTGCAACAGCAGGCTTCCACCAATTCATCTTTTTTGATGCGATCGGGATAACAGGCGTATTCAGTTCGCTGAGTGAGGAAAGTATTTTTTCATCCAATGCAGCCGTGGTGGAACTGGGGTTATCCATAAATTGTTTTTCCAACGCTGTTTCAAAAGCAAGAACAGCACTTTGTACTTCGGGGTATTGCAGGCACATGCTTTCCACCTCCGCCTTTTCCTGCGCAGTGCAAAGCCCCATTACATAGGTCTCAATAATACCGGATGTTATAAATTCATTACTGTTCATTTACAAAAATTGTTTTCGCAGTTCGATCAGCGCATTTCGTAATCTTGTTTTTACGGTTCCTTCCGGAATGCCCAGGATCTTTGCAATTTCCTCGTGCGTATATCCATTAAAATAAGATAATTCCAGCACATTTTTATAGTCTTCCCTCAATTGCTGCACCTGTTTGCGTAAGCCAATTTTGTTAATGTTCAACTCCTGCCCCGGCAGGTTGTCGGTATAATTAACGTAATTGCTCAGCGAATCGTTTTTTTGCTGCGATTTATATGCTTTACTCCGGGTGGTATTGATGGCGCAATTGCGGGTAACATTATACAGCCAGGTAAATAACCTTCCTTTTGCCGCATCATACTTGTTGATATTTTTCCAGGCCGTAACAAACACTTCCTGTAATACATCACTGGCAGTTTCCTCATCATCAATCAATTGTTTTATTACAGTCAGCAACGCACCTTTATAATTATGGTACAGGTATTCAAAAGCGCTTTTACTATGCTTTTGAAGTGCCGTTACCAGGTCTGTTTCGGTATATGATGTTGTATTACTCAAGGAAAAGGCGAAGTGTGTTATAAAAATATAGGTAACTGTCGTTGTAAAAAAATTTTTTACCTACAAAAAACCGGAATTCTTTTTTTCTTGTACATAGCTTGAATATTTTTAATCAAAACCAGTGTATAAGCGTTTAGGGATACTGCTTTCCTGAATATGCCTGCACACAGGTACCATCACCACTATAATTATTTATTTTTTGTTGCATTATTTATACCATAACAGTATGAAACGGTATTGCTTTATTATACTTGTTCTAGCAGCTGGTTCCAAAACGCAGGCGCAGGGTTGCAGCGATGCCGGCTTTTGCTCCCTGAAATATGCTGGTACAAGCGCTCATAAAAACAGTATTGCACTAGGTAATATAAGTGGTGTTGCAGATGGACATACTTTTGTTAACAGTACCTATATCACGTATTCAATGCAGTTGCACAAAAAACTGCTGTGGGATACAAAGCTGGTTGCGAATTATGCATCGGGCAAACTCGGCCATAATTTTAATGCAGGAGATGTGTTCACGAATATTTCTTATAAAGCCTGGCAAAACAGTACGCAGCAAAAAAGTATTACTGCATTGGCAGGGTTAAAGATACCTCTTACAAAATCTAATGATAAAGCTGGTGGACAACCATTACCTATGGCTTACCAGGCATCATTGGGTACGTACGATCTGTTACTGGGCGGCAATGTACAGATCAATAAATGGGAATTCACCAATGCATGGCAAATACCATTGACACGGCAGAATGAAAATACATTCATAAAAGAAAATTCATCATCCGGCGATTTTTCTTCCACCAATAAATTCAGGCGAAAAAGCGATGTATTGCTGCGTGCAGCTTATAATATTAAGAGAGCCGGGAGTAAATTTTCTTTTAAACCCAACCTGCTGGCAGTTTATCATTTAAGTAATGATAGCTACGAAGATGGCAATACAAACAGGCAGCAGCTTACAGGTTCAAAAGGATTAACACTTAACGCAAATATTATTGGAAAATATTTCATCAACAGGTCTAACAGTATAGAACTATCCATAGCAGCACCTTTTGTGGTAAGGCAGATAAGGCCGGATGGCTTAACGAGAGAATTTACAGCAGGAATAGAATACAAAATTTCATTTTAAAATAATCCAACATGAAGCAGTTAATAACAGCAACCCTGTTGCTGATGGGGAGTCTTTTTGCAAATGCCCAGCAGGCGGTGCGTAAAGCACAATTCAACATTGATAAGAATGCAGTGGCAGTGAATGGCTATGATGTAGTGGCCTACTTTAACCAGGGCAAAGCAATAAAAGGCGATAAAAAATTTTCGGCGAGCGCAGAAGGAGTTGTGTATTATTTCAGCAACAATGATAACAAGGAACTATTTCTAAAAGACTGGAAAAAATATGAACCACAATATGGCGGCTGGTGTGCTTATGCAATGGGCGCTAAAGGAGAGAAAGTGGAAATAGATCCTGAAACTTTTAAGATAGTAAATGGTAAACTGTACCTGTTTTATCACAGCTGGGTAAACAATACACTTACCAAATGGAATAATGACGAAACTAATTTAAAAACCAAAGCAGATAAAAACTGGGTAAACATTTTTAAATGATCATGAACAAGATTTTTATTTGGATACTGAGAATAGTGCCGGCCGTAATAATGCTGCAGACACTCTATTTTAAATTTACCGCACACCCGCAATCGGTAAAATTATTCACCATCCTGGGAATGGAACCATGGGGACGCATCACCGTAGGTGTATTTGAATTGATCGCCGGTATATTATTGATGATCAACCGCACTGCGCTACTCGGTGCATTGCTGGGAGCAGGCTTAATGTGCGGCGCTATTTTCTTTCATCTTAGCAATAGCCAGGTAGGTATTTATTTTGATGGGGACCCGTTGCTCTTCATCTATGCAGTAATTACTTTATTGTGCTGCGCAACGCTGGTATTGATCTACCGCAGGCAGATACCTGCATTATTAAAACTAAAATTTTAACCATGCACGCTTTATTGCACACAGTAAACGACCTGTTTACACAAACAAACAGGGCGCTGCAATTGATCACGGCAGAACAGTACAGTTTTAAAAACGCACTGCTGGGTAATGCAACCATTGGTCAGCATGTGAGGCATATAATTGAATTGTTCCAGGAAATGATGACAGGATATTCCAGCGGCAATATTAATTATGAGAACCGCAGGCGTGATTTTTTAATAGAGACCGATAAAACATTTGCAGGCGAACAAATGCAGGTATTGCTTAAAGAGCTTAACCGGCCGGATAAAAAGCTATTGCTCAGTACAGGTTATAGTACCGAAGATGATGAATGCATTACAACAGTAACAAACTTTTACCGGGAATTTATTTATAACATCGAGCACACCGTGCATCACCTGGCATTGATAAAGATCGGCTATAAATCGGCATTCAATATTGATCTGCCGGATGAATTTGGCGTGGCGGCGTCTACCTTAAAATACAGGAAACTATGTGTACAGTAAGTTATGTGCCTATAAAAGATGGATATGTATTTACGTTCAACCGTGATGAAGATCCCAACAGGTATACGCCACATTTTATCACCCGGCAAAAACTTTTGCAAAAAGAGATCTTTTATGCAAAAGACAATAAAGCAGGTGGTACCTGGTTTGCAACCGATAGCCTGGGAAATGCAGCCATGTTATTCAATGGGGCCTTTACCCGCCATCAAAAAAAGACAGGTTATGCAAAAAGCCGGGGTGTTATTCTATTGCAGTTGGTGGCAGCACAAAATATGTTGGATTATTTCGATAACGAAAACATGCATACTATCGAACCATTTTCTATAATACTGTTTGAAAATAAAAATTTATACAGGCTGGTATGGGATGGAATGAACAAACATGTATTACCCATGCAGGAAACTAATGCCCACATATTTTCTTCTGCAACACTTTATGAAGAAAACATACAGCAATTGCGAAAAGAATGGCTGGCGGAATTTATGCAGCAGCAAATCATTAACAGCGAAGCATTACTGCACTTTCACAGCAATTATAAAAATACAGATAAGCAAAATGGTATGGTGATAGAAAGACCGGGAGGCTGCAGTACATTAAGCATATCTCAGGCAGTAATTACGCAACAGGCAACGGTAATAAAACATGTTGATCTTAAAACAGGTATGCAATATCAACAGCAAATATTATTAAATTGAAAAAGAACAGGTTTAGATATTGGTTGCACAAAGTGATACATTGGGAGTACTGGCCGCAATGGCTGGTATATGCTCCTGTAACGCCGGTATATATTTACTATACAATAAAAGCACGTACACCATTTTTTGTAACAGCAGCAAATCCCTCAATGGAAAATGGAGGTTACCTGGCCGAATCAAAATTCACCATTCATAATCAATTAGCGCAACAGCCTGTTGCGCAAACTATTTTGATAGCACAAGTTGAAAATTATGAGCAGGTAAAAGAGCAATTACATACATCCGGCATCAGCTACCCATTTTTTTGTAAACCCGATATTGGCGGAAAAGGAAGAGGAGTTGAAAAAGTGGAGAACGAAAACGGGTTAAGGAATTATCATAAAAAATCGCCCGTAAATTATTTGATACAGGCAGCGATACCTTTCAAAAACGAGATCGGTGTTTTTTATTGCCGGCTGCCTGGCGAAGCAAAAGGATTTATCAGTGGAATTGTTGGCAAAAGCACTATGGAGATAAAAGGTGATGGTGCGCATACCGTAAAGGAATTGATAGAAGCCGTGCCCCGCTATTATTACCAGCGGCATTTTTTGTTTGAAAAATATAAAGCGCAATTGCATACCATACCAGCAGCGGGCAACAGATTTTTACTGAGCGAGATCGGTAATCACGCAAGAGGTTCCCTGTTCACTGATCTTACGCATTACAATAATGCAAAACTGGAAACTGTGATAGACAGCATATCCAAAGCCTATAACACTTTTTATTTTGGCAGGTATGATATTAAGTTCAACAGCTGGGAAGAATTGTACGAAGGGAAAAATTTTATGATCGTGGAATTAAATGGTAGCGGCAGCGAGCCAACGCATATATACGATCCCCGGAAAACTATCTGGCAGGCATGGAAGATCATTTTACAACATTGGAAATTGCTATACAACATCGCCGCTGCAAATCATAAAAACGGGGTACCTTATCTTTCATTTAAAGAAGGGAGAAAGCTGCAGCAAATAGAAAAAGAGATCAATAAAAAATTCAAACAACAGGCAAAGAAAACCAGTGCTGATAACAGGGCAGCTATTCCGAAAGGCGCAGATCAATTACTTTCAGTTGCAGGCTAGTGGTGCCGTTCCATTCATTTTCATCAATGGTAAACACAATGTCTACAGGTTTTTTTAATTGCAGCAGGTGAAATTTTTCGGCCATATTAAAACCAATGCCGGTTAAAGTAACATTGTCCTGCTTTACCACAAAACGAATATGCAGTTCCTTCACAATTTTAGAATAGCCCGTATCCCAAACATTTTTTGCAACAAAAACAGGTCGCATATTCTCGGGGCCAAAAGGCTCCATCTGGCTGATGATACTATAAAAGGAATTATTCAGCGAAGCAAATGAAACCGGTGCATCAATAATGATCTCGGGCACCAGCAAATGTTCCTCAATAGTGGCAGCCACCACCGATTCAAATTTATTGCTGAAAGCTTCTACATTTTCCGGCAGTAGAGAAAGGCCGGCTGCAGCAAAATGCCCACCATAACCCAACAGGTATTCGCGGCAGGCATGCACAGCTTCGTATAAATTAAAACCCGGCACACTTCGGGCACTCCCTGCCACCACATCTCCGCTTTGTGTAAGCACCACCGTGGGGCGGTAATATTTTTCAATCATGCGGCTGGCTACAATGCCCACCACACCCTTATGCCAATGATCTTTAAAAACCACGGTGGTTTTCCTGTTCACCAATGCATCATCCGCATCAATGATCGCAAGGGCTTCTTCGGTAATACTGCTGTCAGCTTCCTTGCGGTCGCTGTTATCACTGTGCAGCATAGCCGCAAACTCCAGTGCTTTTTTATAATCAGGTTCAATGAACAACTGCACTGCCTTGCGGGCATCGTCCATACGCCCGGCAGCATTCACCCTTGGCGCAATCACAAACACCACATTATTGATGGATAATTTTTTTTGAATGCCTCCCAGCTCGATCAATGCCTTGATACCGGGATTGGGATCACTGTTGATCCTTTGCAGTCCGTAAAAAGCCATGATGCGGTTCTCACCGGTCATCGGCACAATATCAGCAGCAATCGCGGTTGCCACAAGGTCCAGGTAACAATAATAATGTTCGGCTTCAATATTAAAATGTTGTGCCAGTGCCGTGATCAGTTTAAAGCCAACACCACAACCGCACAATTCTTTATAAGGATAATTGCAATCTTTTTGTTTGGGATTTAAAATGGCCACCGCATCGGGAAGAATGCTGTCGGGCAGGTGATGGTCGCACACCACAAAATCAATGCCTAGTGTTTTTGCATAAGCGATCAGGTCAACTGATTTAATACCACAATCCAGCGAAATGATGAGAGAAAAATTATTTTCCTTCGCAAAATCAATTCCCATCTTGCTTACACCATAACCCTCGCGGTACCGGTGGGGGATATAAAAATCCAGCAGTGAAGGTTCATAGATCTTGCACAGGAACTGGAACATGGTTGCCACGCTGGTGGTACCATCCACATCATAATCGCCAAACACCAGTATCTTTTCTTTTTTTTCAAAGGCAGTAACAATGCGCTGCACGGCTTTGTCCATATCCTTCATCAGCCAGGCATCGTGCAGGCCTTGCAGTTGTGGCCGGAAATAGGTTTTGGCTTTTTCAAAATCATCGATCCCTCTCTCCACCAAAATGTTGCAAATGGTTTTGTTGATCTTCAGTTCCTGCTGCAGAGCAGTTACCTTGTTTTCATCGGCAGCTAATATTTTCCAGCGTTTCTCCATCATATCAGTATTTTCTATCGGTGGTATACCTTACCAGTTGTTCCAATGCTTTGCGTACCGGGCCATCGTTAAATTCATACAATATTTTCAACGCTTCGTCCCTGTACTGGTACATTTTTTCTGTTGCATAGGCAATGCCGCCGCTTTGCTCCACCGTGCTGATCACCTGCTTTACTTTTTCGGGATTCTTATTCTCATTCTTGATGATGTAAATAAGTTCCCTTCTTTTTTTTGCATCAATTTTATTGAGGGTGTAAATGAGTGGCAACGTTAGTTTTTTTTCTTTGATATCATTGCCGGTAGGTTTGCCGATATCTTCCTGCCCATAATCAAAAAGATCATCCTTTATCTGGAAGGCGATCCCGGCTTTTTCGCCAAATAATTTCATTTTGGCAGTGATATGCTCATCCTTGCTGGTACTGTAAGCGCCTACGGAGCAGGCAGACGAAAGGAGGGAAGCGGTCTTATTGCGGATGATCTCGAAATAAATATCTTCTTCTAAATTCAGCTTGCGTGATTTTTCTATCTGTAACAGTTCACCCTCGCTCATTTGTTTAACGGCATCAGAAAGTATGTGCAGGTGCTCAAAATCATTATTGGTCGTGGATAAAAGCAAACCTTTGGAAAGCAGGTAATCACCCACCAGTACGGCGATCTTATTTTTCCAGATGGCATTGATAGAGAAAAAGCCCCTCCGTTCCAGCGATTCATCCACCACATCGTCGTGTACCAGGGTGGCTGTATGGAGTAATTCCACCAGGGCGGCGGCCCTGTACGTGCTTTCGTTGATGGACCCGTGCAGTTTGGCGCTTAAAAAAACAAACATGGGGCGCAGTTGTTTACCCTTGCGCTTAATGATATATTTCATTATCCGGTCCAGCAAAGGCGTACTGCTTTTAACAGCACCGGCAAACTTTTTTTCAAAAATACCCAGCTCCTCTCCAATGATATCAGTTACAAATTTCATACACAAAATGAAGGCAATATAAGCCAGTAAAAAGCTCTGTCAAATTATTTTATCAGGCTTGTGCTGTTACAAAGGATGAAAATAAATATTTCGGGTAAGAAGAAATAATTTAACTTTAATGCAACGAATTGTGAGAATACTACGTCTTTAGCTATTTAAAAACAATACCTTATGAGTTTTTGGTAACCAAAATTAAATATTAAAAAATTTGGTTTGTAACGCTCATTTGATATTTTTGCAGTAAAATCAACTCGTACACATTTAGAAATTTTATTAATCATTAAGTTATGACAAGCAAAAAGTACAAATTATTATTAAGCGCTTTCATGTTCCTGGCGCTTGGGTCTTTTGCCCAGGTAGGCGGAAGTGGAAGTGTTTATGATTCCTCTGTAATTCCTGCTAAAAGGATGCCTCAGCAGAACGAATTCTGGAATAAATCTTACAATTTCCCTGCTAAACCACGCAATATGTGGGAGATCGGTGTTTCTACCGGTATCTTCACTGTAAGTGGCGATGTAGCTGCAAGAGCGTTTACGGCTCCTAATTTTGCCGTTCATGTAAGAAAAGCATTAGGATACGTATTTTCACTGCGTCTTCAATATTTAAATGCTGTTGGTAAAGGTTTAAACTGGGTAGGTTCCAACAACTTCGGTAAGAACGAAGCCTGGAATTTAAATCTGCCGGCAGGTAAACGCTATTTCTCTCCTGAAAGGGGTGGTAATGGTGTAATTTCCTACACAGATCGTGCAGGTACAACTTCTCCAACTGCCGACCAGGTTTTTTACAACTACAAAACTAAAGTGCAGGACCTGGGTTTACAGGGTATTGTTACTTTGAATAATATTCGTTTCCACAAACAAAAAACCGGCATCGTTCTGTATGGTGGTGGTGGTATAGGTGCAACTTTATACAATACTTATGTAAATGCACTAGATGGAAACGGCAACAATTACAGGTCTTTGTTTAACGGTATTAACAATATAACTTACAAAAACCGTAAAGACATACTGAAAGCACTGAAAGACGGTATGGATAAAACCTACGAAACTCCGGCAGAAAGCCAGGGAAATCGTCGTCCTAAAATCGGTAAAAATACATTGAAACCTTCCGGTACTGTATTGGCAGGTGTTGCATTTAAATTAGGTAAAAGAATTAACCTGGCTATCGAAGACAGGTGGACCTTCACCAAAGATGATCTGTTAGATGGTCAGCAATGGCAGGAGCAGGCATGGGGCGATGCATCATTGACCGGTGATTTCGATTCATATAACTATGCTTCAATCGGCCTGAACTTTAACCTGGGTGCTAAATCTGTTGAACCACTGTGGTGGAACAACCCACTGGATTATGCATACGACGAGTTAATGCACCACCGCAATGTTAAGATCCCTAAACCTGAATGCCCAGACGCTGATGGTGACGGAGTTTGCGATCACTTAGACAGGGAGCCAAATACTCCAGCTGGTTGCCCGGTTGATACACACGGTGTAACAAGAGATACTGATGGTGATGGTGTTCCTGATTGTAAAGATAAAGAACTGATCACTCCAACTTCTTGCCAGCCTGTTGACGCTGATGGCGTAGGTCACTGCCCAGAACCTGCATGCTGCAAAGAAATTAAAGATGGTTTGGCCAATGGTACTTTAACTGGTAAAGGAAATTGCCCAACTGATCTGCCTAGCCTTACTTTCAAGAAAGGTGCGATCTCTTTAAACGCTGATAACAAAGCTTTACTGGCTACAGTAGCAGCTAAATTAAAAGCAAGCCCAACCTGCAGCATCACCATCACTGGTTACTCAGGTACTTCTAAAGCTTCTCAGAACAGCTGCAACAAAAAAGTTGACGCTATCAGGAAATACCTGGTTGAAACCGGTGGTATTTCTAACGACAGGATCACTACCAATTGCGAAGTAAATCCTGACACTGAGAACACAGTTGATATTAAATCTAACTAATATAGATTTTTAAGTCTTTCACTTTTTGCTCAATGATAAGCCCTTCCGGTTTCGGGAGGGCTTTTTTATGGGGCTGGTTTTAAGGCAATTAACTATTTATCAAAGTATTAACGACTGTTTTTTGGCCGGCCGTTTATTTACTGGCATTTTTGAGTAATTTCCATTAATTTTGCATTCCTTTATATGAGATTAGTTAAAACTGTTTTGGCGGCACTGGTATTACTGATTGCAGTAACATCATGTACCAATTATAATAAGATCTATAAAAGCAAGGACTACGAGTATAAACTCCGGATGGCGGATTCATTCTATGCCAAAAAGAGGTACAAGGTAGCCCAGCAATTGTACGAAGAACTGTTCCCGGTGTTTAAAGGCACTGTAAAGTTTGAAGAGTTGTATTATAAAGACGCTTATTGCTTTTATTACATGAAGGATTACCCGCAGGCGCAGGCTTTGTTCAAAGGCTTTCTGGAAGTATTCCCCAACAGTACCAAGGCAGAAGAAGTGGATTATTTACACGCTTTTTGCTTTTACAAGCAATCGCCCAAGCTGGAACTGGAACAGGTGAACACCACCAAGGCGATAGGTATGATGCAGACCTTTATCAATACGCACCCGGGCTCGGAACGTAACAAAGAGGCGATCGATATTATTGATAAATGCAGGATAAAGCTGGAGCAGAAAGAATACCGCTCGGCGGAATTGTATTATAACCTGGGTCAATACAGGGCTGCGGGCCTGGCTTTTGCCAACCTGATGACCAATTACCCCGAATCGACCAAGGGAGATGAATACAAACTGAAGATCGTAAAATCGTACTATAAATTTGCCAAACTCAGTTTCGAGGATAAGCAGATAGAGCGTTATGAAAAAGTGATCACCGAGTACCAGGATTTTGCAGATCGTTTTCCGGAAAGTAAACTGCTGAAAGAAGCAGAGAGTTATAATAATTTAAGTCAAAATCACATTAAAGACATAAAAAATGAGCAAGCTACGTCGTCAGTTAACAGGTAATACCAGCAGTGTAGTAGAACCTAAAAGTTTATATGATATAAAGCAAAAGACCGGTAACGTGTACGAATCTATTGCTATCGTTGCAAAACGTGCCAACCAGATCAACATCACCGTAAAGGAAGAGCTGCATAATAAACTGGAAGAATTTGCCAGCCATACCGACAGCCTGGAAGAAATTCATGAAAATAAAGAGCAGATTGAAATTTCGAAAGCTTACGAGCGTATGCCTAACCCTGCACTTTTAGCTACCACCGAATTTATGGAAGACAAAGTTTACTTCCGTAAAAACGATGAAGACCTGTTCAGCTAAAAGCAATATTTACCAATATTATTAACAGAAGAAGTTATAATTTTATCCCGTCCCGCTTATAGCGAGACGGGATTTTTTATGCTGAAAGGAAAACGAATATTACTGGGCGTTACAGGCAGTATTGCTGCTTATAAATCGGCCATACTGGTGAGGTTGCTGGTAAAGCAGGGCGCCGAAGTAAAAGTTATTATGACGCCTGCAGCAAAGGATTTTGTAACACCACTGTCATTATCCACGCTTTCTAAAAACGATGTACTAGTTGATATTGCCGGTAACGATACCTGGGCCAACCATGTAATGCTGGGCCGCTGGGCCGATGTGATGCTGATTGCACCACTGAGCTGTAATACTCTTGCAAAGATGGCCAATGGTTTATGCGATAACCTGCTGATGGCCGTTTATCTCTCTGCCACCTGCCCCGTGGTGGTGGCGCCGGCAATGGATGAAGATATGTGGCATCATGCTTCCACTAAAAACAATCTTGCTGCGATAGCAGCTTTTAATAACCACATTATTCCGGTAGAAAAGGGCGAGCTAGCCAGCGGGCTGGTGGGTGATGGACGCATGGCCGAACCGGAAAACCTTGTTGCCTGGCTGCAAGATTTTTTTGCAGATACGGCTGCATTAAAAGGCAAAAAAGTATTGGTAACAGCAGGGCCTACTTACGAAGCCATTGACCCCGTTAGGTTCATTGGCAACCACTCGTCGGGTAAGATGGGCGTGGCTATTGCAGAAGAAATGCAGCGGCAGGGAGCAGCGGTAAGCCTTGTTTTAGGGCCTTCTAATATTACAGTGGCAGAAGGTATTGAAGTAATAAAAGTAAGATCGGCGAACGAAATGTACGAGGCCTGTATCAATCGCTTTGATAGCATGGATATAGCAGTGATGAGCGCCGCAGTAGCCGATTACACACCTGTAAATGTGGCTGCGGAAAAAATAAAAAAGAACGAAGGCAGTTTTAATATAGCACTCACCAAAACAAAAGACATTTTAAAATCGCTGGGAGAAAAAAAGAAAGCAGGCCAGTTACTGGTGGGCTTTGCACTGGAAACCACCAATGAAAAAGAATATGCCTTAAAGAAACTGGAGAGCAAGAACGCCGACATGATCGTACTGAATTCGCTGAACGATACAGGTGCCGGCTTTGGGCACGACACTAACAAAATCACTATTTTTGACAGGCAGGGAAAGGAATATACATTTGAAACAAAACCGAAGAAGGAAGTGGCGAAAGATATTGTAAACATTATTATCCGATCAATACATGCGTAAAACTATTTTTTTATTGCTGCTTGTTTTTACAACAGCTATAAGCCGTGCACAGGAGCTGAAAGCCACTATCACCATTTCGGCCAGCCAGGTGGGCAACTCGGTAAACCCAAGCGTGTTCCGCACATTGCAAACGGCGCTGAATAATTTTGTGAACAACCGCAAATGGACCACTGATAATTTTTTACCCAACGAAAAGATCGTGTGCAGTTTTTTCCTTAACCTGGAAGCTACTTCCGAAACGAACGTATACAATGCCACTATCACCGTACAGGCGGGCAGGCCCATCTATAATTCCTCTTACCTTTCGCCCATTATCAATTACAGGGATGAAAGTGTAAGTTTTAAATACGTGGAATTTCAACAGCTTGATTTTAATGAGAACAGGGTATCGGGTACAGATCCGCAGGCATCTAACCTTACAGCTGCGATCGCTTATTATGCTTACATGATACTGGGCTTTGATTATGATTCGTTCTCCCTGCATGGCGGCGACCTGTATTTTCAAAAGGCACAGAACATTGTGAATAATGCACCCGATGGCAGGGGCATATCGGGCTGGAAGGCTTTTGACGGTAACAGGAACCGTTACTGGCTGGTGGAAAATATGCTGAACAGCCGTTACAATATCATGCACGATGTGTATTACAATTACTATCGCCTGGGCATGGATAAAATATACGAAGATGAAAATACAGCCAGGGCCGAAGTGATGAATGTGCTGAACCTGCTGAATAATTTTAATAACGACAATCCCAATAAAATGATCAACCAGTTTTTCTTCCAGGGAAAATCGGCCGAGTTGATCAGCCTGTTCTCCAAAGCGCCGCAACAGGATAAACAAAAAGCATCTGAATTGCTGCAAAGAATGGATGTTACCAATGCCAATAAATATAAAGATGGTTTGAAATGATGCGGAAGCTGATCGTATTGCTGTGTGCAACCTTTTTATTTTCGTGCGGAAATAAAAGTAATATACCGGGTAATGTATTAAAGCCTGCCAAAATGCAACTGGTATTGTGGGATGTATTGAGGGCCGATGCATTTACTTTTGATTATGTAACAAAAGACACCACACGCAAACCGGAAGCGGAGAGTATAAAAATGCAGCTGCAGATATTTGCGGTACACAAAACATCGAAAGAAGAATTTTACAGGAGCTACGAATTTTATAAAACACGCCCCGACCTATTGCAGCCCATGCTGGACAGTATCATCAGCAAGGCCACAAGGGATAAGTTTGCCAACACCATGGGCAAACCAAAAGATTCAGACACATCAAAGCTGATAAAATGAACAAGGTATTTAATAATGCAACAGAAGCGATCGATGGCATTAAAGATGGTGCTGTGATAATGCTGGGTGGCTTTGGATTGTGCGGCATACCCGAAAACTGTATTGCCGCATTGGTAAAAAGCAAGGTAAAAGAATTGACCTGTATCTCTAACAATGCAGGGGTGGATGATTTTGGCATAGGATTAATGCTGCAGCAAAAGCAGGTAAAAAAAATGATCTCCAGCTATGTAGGAGAGAATGCAGAGTTTGAAAGGCAGCTGCTGAGTGGCGAGCTGGAAGTGGAGCTGATACCACAGGGCACATTGGCCACCCGCTGTATGGCCGCTGGCTATGGCATGCCCGCCATCTTTACACCGGCAGGTGTAGGTACCGAAGTAGCAACAGGCAAGGAAACACGAAACTTCAACGGCAAGGAATATTTATTGGAATACGCATTTGATGCCGACTATGCCATTGTAAAAGCATGGAAAGGCGATACCGATGGCAATTTGATATATGCCGCCACTGCAAGAAACTTTAATCCATTGATGGCGATGGCCGGTAAGATCACCATTGCAGAAGTGGAGGAGTTGGTACCTGCGGGCGAACTGGACCCCAATCAAATTCATACACCGGGGATTTATGTGCACAGGATTTTTAAGGGGGAGAAATACGAGAAAAGAATAGAACAGCGGACAGTGAAAACCCCCTCCGCCCCCTAAAGGGGGAACCTGTGAGCGTATTTTAGTAAACCAGCTTTTTAATAATGATGAAAATAATTTATAATCTTTAAAATTTAGTCCCCCTTTAGGGGACAGGGGCATGAGTTTAACTAAAGAACAGATAGCACAACGCATTGCGCAGGAATTGCAGGATGGTTATTATGTAAACCTGGGCATTGGCATACCCACACTGGTGGCCAATTATATACCTAAAGGTATAAACGTGGTATTGCAGAGTGAGAACGGTTTACTGGGTATGGGACCCTTTCCTGAAGCGGGAAAGGAGAACCCCGACCTTATTAATGCCGGCAAACAAACCATTACCACCATTGCCGGCTCTGCATTTTTTGATAGTGCCATGAGTTTTGGGATGATACGTGCCGGTAAGGTAGACCTTACCGTGCTGGGCGCCATGGAAGTAAGCGAAAAGGGCGATATAGCCAACTGGAAGATACCCGGTAAAATGGTAAAGGGCATGGGCGGCGCGATGGACCTGGTGGCCAGCGCCAAAAACATTATTGTAGCCATGATGCACACCAACCCCAAGGGCGAAAGCAAACTGCTGCCCCAATGTACGCTACCGCTTACGGGTAAGCGCTGTGTAAAAAAGATAGTAACCGAAATAGCGGTGATGGAAGTAACGGCCAATGGCTTTAAACTGCTGGAAAGGGCGCCGGGTGTAACTGTGGAAGAGATAGTTGCTAAAACCGCCGGTAAGCTAGTGGTGGAGGGTGATATAAAAGAAATGCAGTTTTAAACAAAAATTATACAAGCTATATATGCCAACCCGAAGCAACCGGTTGGCATTTTTTATAAACAGACCATTACGCACATGATAAAAGCCACTGCAAAAGATAAAGCCTTTATAATAAACCTGCTGGCCGCCTGCTTTGCAGATAATAAGAGCGTTAACTATATTATGGCACCCAACGGTAATAAGCAGCAAAGGATTAAGTCATTGATGGATTACTCCTTTGAAGTATGCCATCGCTTTGGCGAAGTGTTTTTAAATGATGAAAGAACTGCTTGTGCATTGATATTATACCTTGATAAAAAGAAAAACGACTTTGCAACCTTGTCGAAGGATATTAAACTGGTACTTACCTATATTGGCATCGGTAACATCAATAAAGCAATAAAAAGAGAAGCTGCTGTAAATGCCTTGTACCCACATAAAAATATTTTTTACCTATGGTATATAGCTGTTGATACTACGCAGCAGCAAAAAGGCATCGGCACCGCTTTTTTGCAGGAAATAATGCAATATGCCAACACGCTTAATAAAGATATTTACCTGGAAACCTCCACAGCACAAAATATTGATTGGTATACAAAGATGGGTTTTGAATTGTACAAGGAACTGGATCTTACCTATACGTTGAGTTGCTTTAGAAAGCAACAATAATACCTTGCCATAACGGTACGGCATCTTTAAATGCAGGTTGCTTATTTGATAAGCAACCCTGCTGATTGAATTACAAACCCTGCTGATTAAATACGCTACAATGCTAATTAGATAAGCTACGTTGCTTATTTGATAAGCAACATACCCAATTAAATAAGCAACCTTGCTGATTTGATTGGCAACGAGTGTAATTAGATAAGCTACGTTGCTTATTTAATAAGCAGGGTTGCTTGCTTTGTACCTAACCAGCGATATTAAATTACTCAGATTGCTAACTTAATAACTCTTATGCCTACACTGTAATGTTTGGTTGCTTTCGCCTTTTTTATAGGATGTGTTACTGCTTTGCAAAAATTTTCACTTACTGCAACGGGTAGCTGCACAAGGCCGTCTTTTAAATTAATCAAACCCTTGTTAATATGGCATTTAAAAAAAAGAGCACCAGCCATTATGATAAAGCCGTTACCCGGCTGGCTGCTTTACGATCCATCGATAACAATATGGACCTTGGTAACGGCCTTAGCATTGCGGTGTACGACAGCGCCGTAAACGACCTGCGCCACAAAATTGATGCGTACAACACCTACCTGAGCCAGGTAGATGAAAAGCGCAACCTGGCCGAAGCCAGCGAACTAACCCTGCGAGACCTTAGCGAGCGCATGCTGGCCGGTGTAGCCAGTAAGTTTGGCAAAAACTCCGACGAGTATGAGAAGGCGGGAGGGAAGAAAAAGAGTGACAGGAAGAAGGTGGTGCGAGTGAAGAAGGAGCCGGGAGTGTAAAAAGATAAAAGAGCCAAACGGCTCTTTTATCTTTTTATATGTTTTCAATTATTTCTTCCCATCCAACACCTTTTGCAACAACTCCACCTTCTCCTTTTCACTCTGCAACAAACGTTCGTAGAGTTTTTTATTTTCTTCCATTGCTTCTACAAATTTATCAAGCGGATTGAAATTGCAGTGTTCGTTCTTTTGATAACCAATAGCATTATCATAATTAGTGGAGATAATATTGACCGCCGCTTCTTCATCAAAATTCCTGATCGCATCCACCGGTACTTTCAAATACCCTGCTATCTGTTGTAGTAATTTATCATCTATGTTTTCTTTCTGCTCCAGCAGCGATATCTTTTGCTGGTTCCAGTCATCGCCCATGTCAATGGCCAGTGCATCCTGCTTAATGCCCAGCATCTCCCTAAAGCGTTTTACATTGCGGCCCTGGTGTATTGTTTTTTCCATATAGTATTTGATTGTGTGGTTACAAATATAATAGTTTTAAAAGGATACGATGTTGTGTAAAACACCCACAGCCACGGATAAATTACATGCGGGGAGAAGCGCAATGCAATTGGAGAGGGCGCAAAGGAATTGCGCTGCACAAAAATCCCCCTGATCACTCAAGGGGACTAATGCTGACATGCAATCCTAGTTTGTGTTGGTAATTAAACTCTTGGTGCCGCGGCCAGTATTTCTTCGCTGGCGCCGCTGGCGTATTTTTCAAAATTCTTTACAAATTCCGCAGCCAGTTCCCTTGCTTTTTTATCAAAGGCTTCGGGTGTAGGCCATGTATTGCGTGCATTTAAAATTTCGGATGGTACATTGGGGCAGGTTTTTGGTATAGCCAGTTTAAACCAGGGCGTGGTATCGTATTCCACGTTATCCAACTGGCCTTCCAGCGCTGCTGTAATCATAGCCCTTGTATAGGCCAGCTTCATTCTTTTACCAATACCATAAGGGCCGCCGCTCCAGCCGGTATTTACAAGCCATACTTTTACATTGTGCTCCTTCATTTTTTTACCCAGCATTTCGGCATACTGTGCAGGGTGCAGTGGTAAAAATGGTGCACCAAAGCAGGCACTAAAGGTTGATTTTGGTTCGGTAACACCGGCTTCGGTACCTGCTACCTTGGCGGTGTAGCCACTGATGAACTGGTACATCGTCTGCCCCGGTGTAAGCCTGCTGATGGGAGGCAATACGCCATACGCATCGCAGGTTAAAAAGAAGATGTTCTTCGGTATTTTTCCAATAGATGGTTCCAGCGCATTGCTGATAAAATCCAACGGATAACTTACCCTCGTGTTCTCGGTTATTTTTTTACTGCTGAAGTCGATCTTGTTGGTGCCTTCAATAAATGTTACGTTCTCTACCAGTGCACCCGGTTTAATGGCATTGTATATTTCCGGTTCTTTCTCTTCACTCAGGTCGATACATTTTGCGTAGCAACCGCCTTCAAAATTAAATACGCCGTTGTTGGTCCAGCCGTGCTCATCATCGCCTATCAGCATACGGTTGGGGTCGGCGCTTAAGGTGGTTTTGCCGGTACCGCTCAAGCCGAAAAAGATGGCGGTATCGCCATTGGCGCCCATGTTGGCGCTGCAGTGCATGCTTAATACATTGGCCTTTTGCGGCAGCACATAATTCAGCATGGTAAAGATGCCTTTCTTCATTTCGCCGGTGTAGCCGGTGCCGCCGATCAAAATGGTTTTGTGTGTAAAGCTTAACACAGCAAAGTTCTCGGCCCTTGTTCCGTCCACAGCAGGGTCGGCTTTAAAGCCCGGCGCCTGTATAATATGCCATTGCGGGGCAAAATTTTCCAGGTCCTTTTCTTCGGGACGGATAAACATATTGTAGCAGAACAAATTGCTCCATGGGTTTTCGTTGATCACCCTTAAGCTGAGGCGGTAATTTTCATCGGCGCAGGCAAAGCAATCCCGTACCCAGATATCTTTTGTACTTAGGTACTGCAGCATTTTTTCTTTCAGCTGAAAGAAAAATTTTTCTTCGATAGCGATGTTGAAGTCGTTCCAGTGAACGGTGTTTTCGGTGATCGCATCTTTTACTGTGAATTTGTCTTTTGGGCTGCGGCCGGTAAATTTACCGGTGTTGATCACTAAGGCGCCAGTATCGTTTAAAACACCTTCGCCGCGTTGTATGGTTTGTTCTGTTAATTCTTCGGGGTGTAATTGGTAGTGAATTTCGCCTGACGGATTTAAGCCTAAATTAACCAATGCATTTTTAGGCAAGGCAATCATCGTTGGTACTGACATGGCAACAAATTTTTGGTTTAGTTTTTTATGCAATCGTTCCCGCAAAGGTATATCATGCGCTTTTTAGGCGCCTGCCGGCGGAATGAATGAGTTTGAAATGCCTGTACGCAAACGATTGCGTAAATTCAATTATTGTGTGTTTTATTGAAAATCCTCAAATATTGGCCTAAAAAGGTTGAATGCATTGAATATTTTTTAATTGAAACCGCGGAAAAACGGGGGATTTTGCTTGCCCAAAATAGGTTTGGGCCACTCGCTTAGGTTTTTGCTGGCGCAAAAAGGGGTTAGCCACGGATTACACGGATTAACACGGATTTTTTGGTTTTGCTGGCGCAAAACTGGGTTGGCCACGGATTACACGAATTAACACGGATTTTGAGTACTGGTTTTAAAGGTTTTGTGTTTTATCTGTGAAAATCCGTGTAATCCGTGGCCGGTTTTCTTAATTGTTTATATTGCAGTTTAAACGATAACGCATGAAATATCTTCCACTTAACCCCCAGATCTTCATCGACAACCGCAAAAGGTTCGCCGGCAAAATGGAGAAAAATGCCATTGCCATCTTTAACAGCAACGACGAATTGCCTACCAATGGCGACGCCTTATTTAAGTTTAAACAGAATACCGACCTTTTCTGGCTAACGGGTATTGAGCAGGAAGACAGCATGCTGGTTTTGTACCCCGATAACCCCGACCCCAAGTACCGCGAAGTACTGGTACTGGTGCGCCCCAACGAGCTGAAAGAAAAATGGGACGGCCACCGTTTAAGGGTGCAGGAGGCCAAAGCCATTTCGGGTATTCAAACCATCATTTGGCTGGATACGCTGGATGGTATGCTGCAACCCTGGATACACTGGGCCGACAGCATTTACCTGAACACGAACGAGAACGACCGCAAGGCCAATCTTGTTCCGGTTAGGGATTACCGTTATATAAAGCAAATGAAGCGCCGCTATCCTTTGCATACCTATAAACGCAGTGCGCAAATATTGAAAGAACTGCGGGGCATTAAATCGGCGCTAGAAGTGGAAGTGCTGCAGAAGGCCATTGATATTACCGACAATACTTTCCGGCATTTACTGCAGTTCATCAAACCCGGTGTGATGGAATATGAAATTGAAGCGGAGATCTATCACCAGTTTATGAAGCAACGCAGCGCTGGACCTGCTTACGGCAGCATTATTGCCAGCGGCGACAGGGCCAGAACCTTGCACTATGTAGAGAACAACCAGGAATGCAAAGATGGCGAACTGATACTGATGGACTTTGGTGCGGAGTATGGTAATTATTGCGCCGACCTTACAAGAACTATTCCTGTGAATGGTAAATTCGGCCGCAGGCAAAAAATAGTGTACAATGCCTGCCTGCATTTGCACCATTATGCTGCCAGTATTTTAAAACCGGGCATCAGCATTTTAGATTATACCGAAAAAGTGGGCGAAGAAGCCACCCAGGTTTTTTTAAAGATCGGTTTGCTGCGTAAAAGCGATGTAAAGAATGAAGACCCGGAAAACAGGGCGTATAGGAAATATTTGTACCATGGTATTTCGCACCATTTAGGTATTGATGTGCACGACCTGGGTACAAGAACGGAACCTATTAAACCGGGCATGGTGTTTACTATTGAGCCAGGTATTTATATTGAAGAAGAAAAGATGGGGGTGAGGATCGAGAATAATTTCTGGATCACAAAGAGTGGTAATAAAGACCTGATGAAGAATATACCGATAACGGTGGAGGAGATTGAGGCGTTGATGAAAGTGTAACGAATTTTTTATTCGTTCCTTTATTCACGAAGTGAATAAATTTTGGCCACGGATTACACGGATTAACACGGATGATTTAGTGCAACGAATTTTTTATTCGTTCATCCTCTTGGAGGATTGAAGGGAACGAATAGGAAATTCGTTGTGCGTATTGAAAAGAACGAATAGGAAATTCGTTACACGCTATATCTTGTTGCCTTCTATACGGTTCAGGAAAACATCGCGGTAGGTTTCGCCGATGGGTATTACTTCGGTGCCGATGAAGATGCGGTTTCTTTCGATGGTATCAATTTTATTTAAAGCGATGATATAGGATTTGTGCACCCGCATAAATTGCTGACCGGGCAGGTGCTGCTCAAATGTTTTTAGGTTTTGCAGCGTGATCAGTTTTTCTTTGGTGGTTTGTATGCTGATATAATCTTTCAATCCTTCTACAAAAAGAATTTCGTTCAAATTTACTTTCACCATCTTGCTATCTGTTTTGATGAATATGTAACCATCATCTATAGCAGGGGTTCTCTGGTTGCTTGCGGTATTGGTGGTGGTGATCTTGTGGATGGCTTTTAAAAATCTTTCGTAGGTAATAGGTTTCAGTAAATAATCGGTGATGTTGTATTCATAGCCTTCCAAAGCATAATCGGTATAAGCGGTGGTCAATATCACACGGTAATTATTGCCCAGTATTTTTAATACCTGTATGCCCGACAATTCCGGCATCTGCACATCTAAAAAAATAATATCCACTTCATTTTTCTGGATAAACTGAATGGCTTCAAATGCATCCGTACCTGCAAAGCTGAGGAAAAGATTTTCTGTATCACTGATATACTTGCTCAGCAATTCCACCGCCAAAGGTTCATCATCCAGTATTACACATTTCATTGGTCTACTAAGTTTATCTGCAATTTACATTGATAAATATTCTCCTCCTGCTGCACATTTAAAGTATAGCGGTTAGGGTATAATAATGCCAAACGTTTCTTTACATTTTCCAGCCCGATACCCGATGAAGTATCCTTGTTATTATGATTGATATAATTGGAAGTGGTCAATGAAAGATCATTACCCTGCACATCAATAGTAATGTGCAGGGGCTTATCAGCATTATTAATGATGCCATGCTTGAACATGTTTTCTATAAACGGTATCAATATCAACGGAGCAATCTTTTGCTGGGCAATAGCCCCGTTTACCTGGTATACCACAATATTTTTATTGTTTAAACGGATGGTCTGCAGTTCAATAAAGCTGCTGATGTATTCAATTTCGTGTTGCAGGCTTACTTTTTCTGCATTGCTGTCCTTATACATATACCGCATCAACAGGGATAGTTTTTCAATGCTGGGCAATGCCTTATCAGAATTACTGCTTACCAGCGAGTAAATATTATTGAGCGTATTGAAAAGGAAATGCGGATTTACCTGGTTCTTTAAAAAAGAAAGTTCTGCCGATCTCTTCTCTTCCAGTAACTGGTATTTTTCTTTTTGTGTTTTTATGTTGTCATCTATCACCCACAGTAACACACTCATTACGATCAATACACCGCCAAAATAAATATTGTCGAAAATATAGTAGCTAACAGGGGTGCCACGGCTATAATTGGTAATGCCGAACCATTTTAACAGCAATACTTCCTGTATGCTGTAGCGAAGCAAGATAAAAGCTGCCAGCAATAATATCCAGCCGGCCCATGCTTTTACAATGCGGCTCTTTTTATAAAAATGCGGCAGTATAAAAAAATAATTGAAGTAGAATATAGCAGGGAAAAGCAGGTACTGGCTGATAGTGATGGGGTTGAAATAAAAGCTCAAACTCCTCGGCGCTTTTGAAACGAAGAGCTGGCCCACCGTATCGTCCCACGCAAAGGTGTGGAACCAGAACAAGGCGTGCAACAGTATTTTCTGAGACTTTTTCATGCTGTAAAAATAAGCGCCCGGCGGCATACCGTGGTGCTGTATCTGCCAACACCCCTTTTTATCCGACGAACCGGCGGCGGGCATTTGCCGCAGATTAAAGCCTGTTGGTATAATAAAAATAAATACGGGGAAGATCGGAGGCAATTTTACAGCAACAAATAAAGTATAGCCATGAAAAAATTATTTACAGTGTTTTGTATTCTTTTAAACGCCCTTGTTTTCGGCCAGCAGAAAACCATCAGCGGTAAAGTGCTGAACGGGAAAAATGAACCTGTTGCTTATGCCAATATTGCGCTGGTGAATATTACTACCAGTAAAACAGTAAAAGGTACCCTTAGCGACAGCCTGGGTAATTTTATTATTGCTGTTGCGGCCAACGGTAATTTTAAACTGCAGGTAACCAATACAGGTTTTGAACCCTATCATTCCGCACCCTTTTTGCTGGACTCTGCTCATACAGCAGTAAACATGCCGGCCATCACTTTATCTGAAAAATTTGAGACCAATAAAGCCGTGGTGGTACAAGCCAAGAAAAAATTTATTGAGATACAGGCCGATAAAACGGTACTGAATATTGAGAACAGTGTGGTGGCAGTAGGTAACTCTGCTTTTGAACTCATTAAAAAAGCGCCTGCTGTTACGGTGGATAAAGATGATAATTTAAAACTAAAGGGCAGCGTTGCCAGCATTTATGTAGATGGTAAACCTTTTTATTTAACCGGCGAACAGCTGACGCAATACCTGAAGAACCTGGATGCAGATGCCATCAGCAAGAATAGAGATCATTGGCAACCCCAGCAGTAAATATGATGCTGCCGGTTTAACAGGTATCATCAATATTAAACTGAAAAAGAATAAACTGTTCGGCACCAATGGCAACTATACTTTTGGTAGTGGTTATGGCCGCTATCCAAAAGTGAGCTCGGCGCTTTCGCTCAATCACCGCAATAAGAACATCAATGTTTTTGGCGATGGTTATATTGGCTACAGCAACAGTTTTAATAAACTTACGTACAACAGCATCATTGTAAATAATACTACTACCACTTACCAGGACAGGGATAATTACTGGCATCCTAAAACAGTCTGGAATTCTTTTAAGATAGGTGCCGATTATAACCTGAGCAAAAAAACAGTCATTGGTGTGTTGATAAAAGGAAATGGAGAACATGAAAAATCCATTACCGATAACAATACTTTTTTCAGGGATGCGAATGGCAAAGTGTTTAACAGCATTTTTACCAAAAAAAATTATGATGAAAAGACGAATAATATCAGCTACAATGTGAACCTTAAAACAGAAATTGACAGCGCCGGCAGCGAGTTACTGTTTGATGCCGACTATGTTACTTTTAAAAGAACGGCAGCCGATGATGATTACAATCATTTTTATGATGCCAATGGTAACAGCTATCGCGATCCTTATATTTTCAGGAATGCAAGCCCTGCGGATATCAATATCAGGTCGGCAAAACTCGATCTTACAAAATGGATCAATAAAAATTTGAAGATAGAGACCGGTGCTAAATACAGCAGCGTGGAAAACAATAATTATCTGCAAGTAGATTCGTTGAGTGGTGATAAATGGATGACCGATAATGGCCGCACCAATACTTTTATTTACAAAGAACGCATTGCAGCAGGGTATTTTAATTTTACCAAAGAATGGAAAAAGATAAGCCTGCAGATGGGCCTGCGTTTTGAGAATACCGATTACTCCGGCAACAGTATTACGCTGCACCAGGTGCACGACAGCAGTTACAGCAATCTTTTTCCCAGCGCCTTCTTTACTTACCATCAAAATGATAAGAATACCTGGAACATCAGTTATTCCCGCCGCATCAACCGGCCATCTTATCAATCGTTGAATCCTTTTATCACTTTTATTGATCCCTATACACAGTTTGAAGGCAACCCGAATTTAAAACCCAGTTTTTCTCAATCGGTGGAAGTGAAACACAGTTATGCTGATTTTCTTTTTACAACATTAAGTTACAGTTACACCAAAGCGCAAAGTACCAATGTGATATTGCAGGATAAGCAAACGGGTAAGGTAAATAACATTACCGCTAATGTGGGCAATTCATCTTACCTGGCGCTGGATATTACCACCAGCCTGCAACCTTATAGCTGGTGGAGCATGGATAATAACGTTAGTTTCAACACGGGCAATTCCAATTCCACTTATCCCGGTTATGAATTTGATCAGAACTTTTTTGGTATGGATCTCAGCACCAGTCATTCTTTTACATTGCCTAAAAAGATCAAATTACAAACCAGTGCTTATTATGGTACACCATCCCGCAGCGGCATTGCAAGGGTACGTTCTTACTATGGTGTAAGTGCAGGTTTACAAAAGTCGTTGTGGAATAACAAAGCCTCTTTCAAGATCAATTTCAATAATATCATCGGGCCATCGGCTTACCGGGCAAGGTATGTGAGCGATAACCTGAACATTAAATGGATCAATCAATGGGAAGGCCGCCGGGTGAACATCAGCTTTAATTATAAATTCGGTAATAATAATGTAAAGGCGAGCCGCCAGCACAATTCGGCTTCGCAGGATGAAAAGAACAGGGTGAACTTGTAATAGCGAAGACGGGTAGGTTGTGAACTTTTGCAGCTCTTTAGAACGGGGACAGCAAAGGTTCACAACCTTTTGCATGCCATAAAGTATTACATTTGTGCAAACCAATAATACAACCCCGTTTGGTACTACCGGGTAATACTTTATGCAACGTCACATCCCCAATGTTTTTACACTGCTGAACTTATTTCTTGGCTGCATTGCGATTGTTTTTGCGCTGCAAACAGAAACCATTTCTATTTACGTGGATAATGAACTGAGTTCGCACTACAATATCCCTGAAAGAATATCGGTAGCTTCGTATTTTATTTTTGCAGCAGCTGTTATTGATTTTTTGGATGGCTTTGTGGCAAGGTTATTAAAAGCCACTTCCGAAATGGGCAAGCAACTGGATTCGCTGAGCGATGTGGTGAGTTTTGGTGTGGCGCCTTCGGTGATATTGTACCAGTTATTGAAGATCAGTTTTATTAAAGAAGAAGGCGGGCTGGATGTGTCCATAACCTGGCTGCTGCCGGCTTTTTTGGTAGCTTGTGCGGGCGCTTACCGTTTGGCAAGGTTCAATATCGATACCTCCCAATCCTACGGTTTTAAAGGGGTACCCATACCTGCTGCCGGTTTGCTGATCGCTTCTTTTCCGCTGATATTGCATTTTGGCAATAGCCTGGTGAATGTAAACGACCTGCTGACCAATAAATGGGTGCTGTATGCAATAATATTGGTGGTAAGCGTGCTGATGGTTTCCACGCTGCCCCTGATGACGCTTAAGTTCAAGGATTTTACGATCAAGAATAACCTGCCTAAGATAATTTTACTGGTAATTGCTGTTGTGGCCGCACTTCTTTTGCAATGGCTGGCGGTGCCGGTGGTATTCGTTATCTATATTATTTTATCTTTGCTCTACAAACAAAAACAATCATGACATATACAGTACAGGTAAAAGTGATGCCGCTGAAAGATCTTTTAGACCCGCAGGGAAAAGCAGTAATGGGCGGCTTGCAGAATTTAGGCATTAAGAATGTAGGCGATGTAAGGATCGGTAAACATATCGACCTGCAGGTGGAAGCCGGCAGCAAAGAAGAAGCACTGGCCGCTGCAGAAAATGCCGCGAAGAAGTTGCTTGCCAACCCGGTGATGGAATATTTTGAACTAACCGCTGTGTAATAATTGATAATTTTATAATGAATAATGGATAATACACTCGTTTTAAGGGGTACTCAGTTGCTAAGAGATCTTCAAACAGAAAAAATTATACATTGTTCATTGATCAATTATTCATTATAATTCATGCTGTATATCGTTCCTACTCCAATTGGTAACCTGGCCGATTTTACTTTCAGAGCGGTGGAGGTATTAAAATCTGTTGATCTTATCCTGGCAGAAGATACCCGTACTTCGGGCGTACTGCTGGCGCATTACCAGGTGCAAAAACCTATCTCACCTTATCATCAGCACAACGAACATAAAATTGTAACACACCTGGCCGAACAAATGATAGCCGGTAAGACCATTGCATTGCTAACGGATGCGGGTACACCGGGTATCAGTGATCCTGCTTTTTTACTGGTAAGAGAATGCGTGAAGCACAACATTAAAGTGGAATGCCTGCCCGGCGCCACTGCCTTTGTGCCGGCACTGGTGAACAGCGGGTTGCCGATGAACAGTTTTTGTTTTGAAGGTTTTTTCCACTAAAAAAAGGAAGACAAACGATGATGAAAAAGCTGGCGGAAGAAGAACGTACGATGGTGTTTTATGAAAGCCCGATGCGGCTGGTAAAAACGCTGAACGAATTCATACAATATTTCGGGGCCGAAAGGCAATGCTGTGTAAGTCGCGAACTCACTAAAAAGTTTGAAGAAAATAAAAGAGGTTCCTTGCAGGAAGTGCATGATCACTTTAATGAAAAAGCAGTGAAGGGGGAGATCGTGATCGTGGTACAGGGAAAAGAATAATATTATGATGATACGAAAGCTGCTACTGCTTTTTTGTATTGCAATCAATACCTGTTGCTTTGCACAGGACAGTAATATCTGGGGTAATATCTCAAGGGCCATCAATGCCCAACCCTATGCGGGGAAAAACTTCACGATACAGGTTGCCGCCAAAGTAATTGCCACCGATAAAACGGCGCAGGCCGGCATGTGGGTTTCTGTAATGAAAGAGAATAAGAAGAACGGCTTTTATAAGAATATGGCCGATGCACCCATTAAAGACAATCAATGGAAAGTGTATAGTATTTCGGGCAGGCTGGATAAAACAGCGGCCTATCTTACCATGGGTATGGGCTACAGCGATCGTGGTATTTTTTATTTTGACGATTTTAAATTTTTGGTGGAGAATGATGCGGGAGTAATGGAAGAAGTGCCTTTGATCAATAATGGTTTTGAAGAAGACAGTGTGCAATCGAAACATTCCTGGTGGCCCGGCAGCAATAAAAATTTTTATACCCTCTCCATTACTACTGAAGATGTATATTCCGGCAAGCATGCATTTAAAGCGGATGGTACTTCGTTGCTGGCTGCAAGAACTTATGGCAGCAATGATTCTGTTGGCAATTACGCCCATGTGAACGGCATTAAAATATATTATGAAACTTATGGTGCAGGCCAGCCCTTGTTATTGCTGCACGGTAATTCCTCTTCTATAAGAACTTTTGAAAAACAAATACCGGAATTAAGCAAACACTATAAGGTGATAGCGATAGACACCAGGGGGCAAGGGAAATCTACAGAAGATGGGAAGAAATACACCTACGATCTTTTTGCAGATGATGTAAATGCGCTGCTCGATCAACTGCATCTTGACAGTGTGAATATTGTGGGCTGGAGTGATGGTGGCAATACGGGACTTATTGTGGCAATGAAATATCCTGCAAAAGTTAAAAAACTGGTAACCATGGGGGCCAATGTATTTATTGACAATACGGTGGTTGATAAATCGGTATTTACTTCTCTTAATAAGGAAAAGAAAACACTAAGCAGCAGCAATGCTGCCAATGAGCAAAACAGGATACGGCTGATCGATCTTTTACTCACCGAACCGCAACATAGTTTTGCAGAATTGAAAAACATTCAATGCCCCGTGCTGGTAGTGGCGGGAGAAAATGATGTAATTAAAGAAGCGCATACAAAAGCCATTGCGGCAAATATTCCCCGTGCTGTATTGAAGATCATACCTAAGGCAACGCATTATTTTCCTTCGGAAGACCCTGGGAATTTTAACAAATTGGTGGAGGATTTTCTTAGAGGCCAGGGCCAATAGCATAAGTGGGGAAATGGGGCCGTTGACGGCCGGTGCTGCTCATCACATTTCAATTTTTTACTTCCTCAGTTTTTCCGACATTTACCGTTTATACAACAGGCATGAAGAAAATACTGGTGCTACTATTCATCGCAGCATCCTGTACAGCAGGGCGGAAGGGCCGGGCATTTGACAGAAAGACGCTCGACACGCTTACTGCTCCTTATTTTTGGGGCCGTGGCTATACTAAAGATGGTATGCAAAAGGCTGCCGGTTTTTTAGCAAATGAATTCAAGAGCTACGGACTGGAGGCTATGACAGATAATTACATGCAGCATTTCAGTTATCCTGTTAACACATTTCCCGGCAAAATGCAGGTGAACATAAATGGAAAAGATCTTGTACCCGGCGAGGATTTTATTGTAAGTCCCGAATCAAGAGGTGTAAAGGCGGAAGGCGAACTGGAAATGCAGGACGGCAATCAATTTGTGAACCGTAAAGATATGGTGCTGATAAAGATGCAGGATAAACTAACCTGGGATGTTGCGAAAAGTGTAGCCAATTACTCGTTGATACTGGTAGATAAAAAAGCGCTTCCAAAAATACCGGTTTCTTTTAAAGTGGATATTGAAAATGAACTGGTGAAGGATTTTAAAGCGGAGAATATATGCGGCATGGTGAAAGGCACTGTAAAGCCCGACTCTTTTATTTTCATCACAGCGCATTACGATCATTTAGGCGGCATGGGTGCCGATACTTATTTTCCCGGCGCCAATGATAATGCGAGTGGTGTTTCATTGTTGCTGAAACTGGCGCACTATTATGTAAAGCATCCACAAAAATATTCTATTGCATTTATTTGTTTTGCCGGAGAAGAAGCAGGATTGATAGGATCAAAATATTTTACAGAAAACCCATTGGTACCGTTAAAGCATATACGCTTTTTAATAAACACCGACCTTGCAGGCACGGGAGAAGAAGGTATCACTGTTGTAAATGCCACTGAATTTCCTAAAGAGTTTGCCATGATGAACGCGGTGAATGATAAAAGTAAATTGCTGGTAAAGATCAATTCGAGAGGTAAGGCTGCCAACAGTGATCATTATTTCTTTACCGAAAAAGGCGTGCCTTCTTTTTTCTTTTACACATTGGGTGGCATCAAGGCGTATCATGATGTATTTGACAAAGCAGCTACTTTGCCTATGAATAATCAGGAAAACCTGTTTAAACTGATCGTTGGGTTTAATAAAAAACTGATGGGTAATTGACCCGTTTTACAATAAAAAATTATACTAAAAGAAAATGAATATGATGAGAGTTTTTGTATTGATCGTTGGCCTTTTTCCTTTGATAAGTTTTGCACAGTCCGACAGGTGGCAGCAACGGGTGAAGTACACCATGAATATTGATATGGATGTAACCACCAACCGCTTCACCGGTACCCAAAAGCTGGAGTACACCAACAATTCGCCGGATGTGCTGCCGAAATTATTTTATCATTTGTACTTCAATGCATTTCAGCCCAACAGCAGCATGGATGTACGCAGCCAGGAGCTGGGTAAGAACGTGATCAACGGCCGTGGTGACTGGGATGCCAGGGTACGTGACAGGATATCGAAATTAAAAGATGATGAGATCGGTTATCAAAAGATCATCAGCCTGAAAATAAACGGTGTGCCGCAACCCTTCAAGTACCACGAAACCATACTGGAAGTGGACCTGGTAAAACCAATGGCGCCTAAAAGTAAACTGGTGATCGATATGCAGTTTGAAGCGCAGGTGCCCTTGCAGATCCGCAGGAGCGGAAGGGACAATCCTACCACCGGTGTGCGCTACAGTATGAGCCAGTGGTATCCTAAATTATGCGAGTATGATTATGAAGGATGGCACCCCACCCCTTATGTTGCCCGTGAATTTTACGGCGTATGGGGCGACTATGATGTGACCATTAATATCGATAAGGATTATAAACTGGGCGGTACCGGTGTAGTAGTGAATGCAGCAGAGATCGGCTGGGGATATGATGTACCCAACTCGCCTTTAAAACCCATTACAAAACCAAAACGTACCTGGCATTTTGTGGGCAACAATGTACACGATTTTATGTGGGCTGCTGATCCTGATTATATACATATCGTACGCAAAATGCCGAATGGCGGCCCTGTACTGAATGTATTGTACAATTATAAACCCAACGATACCAAGAACGATTCCGCATGGACATTGGTGGCAGATGCAGCCGTGGTTGCATTGCCTTACATGGAAAGCAAGTTTGGTAAATATCCTTACCCGCAATACTCTTTTATACAGGGCGGCGATGGCGGCATGGAATACCCGATGGGTACACTGCTGGTTGGTCCCGGTCTTGGCACTGTGTTTCATGAATGGATGCACAGCTGGTACCAGATGATGCTGGGCACCAACGAAAGCATGTATGCATGGATGGATGAAGGCTTTACCAGTTATGCAGAAGATGTGGTATCCAAATTCTATTATAAAAGATCATCGCTGGATGCTATGAAGGAATCTGCACAGCGTAATCCGAACAGGGGTCTTGCGGATCTTATCCCTTCTTTGCCTAATGATCATGCTGATGCTTATGCAAGTTATTTTTCGCTGGCAAAAAGCGGGTACGAGGAACCGTTAACTACGCATGCAGATCATTTCAATACCAATTTTGCTTATAGTGCAGCAGCTTATTCCAAAGGAGAAGTGTTCATGGAGCAGCTGGGGTATATTATCGGCGCTGGTGTAAGAGATAAAATGCTGCTGGAATATTATAACCAATGGCGCTTTAAACATCCCAACAGCAACGACCTGGTACAGGTGGCAGAAAAAGTAAGTGGCATAAAACTGGACTGGTATAAAGAATATTTCTGCAACACTACCAAGACCATCAATTATGCTATTGATAGTTTATGGGAAGAAGGCGGTGTATCTAAGATACGCTTGAAGAGGATCGGGCAGATGCCGATGCCGATAGACCTGCAGCTGACCTTTAAAGATGGTACTACGGAGATGCATTATATTCCATTGAACCTGATGTTTGGAGAAAAGCCCAACGAAAATCCTACTCAGAAAAGGGAAGTGCATGAAGAATGGCGCTGGACACATCCCACTTATGTAGTGGAAGTAAAACACCGGCTTACGGATATGACGGCAGTGGAGATAGATCCATCCAAACGGATGGCGGATGTGGAAAGGAAAAATAATTTGCTGGAATTAAAATGGTAGGAATTTACATGGTCAGACGGGGGCGTCAGACCATGTAAAAAGTATGGTCAGGCGAGGGTGCCAGACCATGTAAAAGCATGATCAGACGAGGGCGTCAGATCATGCCACACGGTCTGACGCCCCCGTCTGACCGTGTGGCATGAGACACCAATTAAGCTAAGAGATATGGAGATAACAATAAGACGTGCGACAATAAATGATGTGATCACTTTATCAACGATTGCAAGGCAAACATTTTACGATACATTCACGGGTACCTGCACGGAAGAGGATATGGAAAATTTTCTGGAAGAATATTTTAATGAAGAGCAGGTGGCAAGAGAGCTCAGTAACCCGGATGATCAGTTTTATTTTGCTGAAGTGGACGGTGAGCCAGCCGGCTATCTCCGCTATATGGAAGATTACAGGAACTTTCCGCTGATGAAGCAATGGAAGGCGATGGAACTGAAACGCATTTATATCCTCAAGGAATTTCACGGCAAAGGCATTGCACAAAAGCTGATGGATTTTTTGATAGATGTGTGTACAAAAAATAAGTACGAAGTGATCTGGCTGGGTGTGTGGGAACATAATTTACGTGCACAGAAGTTCTACGAAAAATATGGCTTTGTAAGTTCGGGCCATACCCACGATTTCCCGATTGGCAATACACCGCAGACAGATATCTGGTTCTGGAAATTCCTGCAAAAACAATAAACCCCGGTATTACCAGGGCTTACTGTCTGTGCTTGATCCGGGCAGCACCATAGTGCTACCGTCCAAAATATTTATTCACCGCTTCAATACGGTTGGTAACGTGCAGTTTTTCGTAAATATGGTACACATGTTTGCGAACAGTTTCGGTACTGATGAAAACAGCATCCGAAATTTCTTTATACAGCATACCTTTCGACAGCATTTCCAGGATCTCTTTTTCCCTTTTAGATAAAATATCCAGCGCTGATTCGGCTGGGTGTTTATCCGATTTTTTATTTTGAAAAGCGGCCACTACTTTTCTTGCTATCTGGCTGCTCATAGGCGAACCACCTTCCATTAACTCCTGTATGCCTTCCAGTAATTTACCGGGAGGGGTCTTCTTTAAAATATAACCACTGGCGCCTGCACTCAGGGCTTCAAATATCTGCTCATCATCTTCATAGATCGTACACATCATAAATAAGATCTCGGGATGGGTGGCTTTTAATTCCCTTACCACTTCAATGCCGCTGATGCCGCCAAGGCCAATATCAGTCAACACAACTTTGGGGTTTAAAAGGGGGATGCGGGAAATGGCTTCTTCGCCGCTTACACAGGAGCCTGCTAATTCGCAGTACTCAGACATTTCGATGATCTGCTCCAGGGCAAACCTGATGTCGTTATTATCTTCCACTATTGCAACTGGTATCTTCATATTAATTACAAAGTTGAAGCAATAATAAGTGTAAAACAATACCACAAAGTGGTAATTATTAAGGTAATTTTACATATAATAGGTACTTTTCTTTGAAAAAATCCCGTGGAAAGATCTTTTCAATTTCCCATACCATTGGTTTACAGCCGCTTTCAAAAATTTCCTGGGTAAGGTCGCCGCCTTTAAGGCATATCAGCCCGTTGGGCGTATTAACACCATATTGGGTATTTTTATTCTTTTGCAGCAGGGGTTTGCTCCAGCGCCACAGGTCTTTTAAAGGAGCCACAGCACGGCTGATGACCACATCAAATTTCCTGTTCTTGATATCTTCTGCCCGTGTATGCTGTACTGTTATGTTCTTTAAACCGATAGCAGCAGCAATTTCAGCCACTACTTTTAATTTTTTATTGATACTGTCCACCAGGTGAAAATGCGTACCGGGAAAGAATATGGCCATCGGTATACCGGGAAAGCCACCGCCACAACCGAGGTCCATTACCTGCATGCCCTCAGTAAATTCAAACTGTGTGGCTATAGTGAGCGAATGCAAAACATGGTGCTCATAAAAATTATCCATGTCCTTGCGGCTGATCACGTTGATCTTTTCATTCCATTCTATATACAGGTCTTTCAATGCCGCCAGTTGCTGCAGCTGTGTTGCACTAAAATCATTAAAATATTCCTGTATCAATTCCATAAAACAAAATTCCGGGTAATTTTTGATACCCAACGTTAAGTTTGAAGAAAATACTCAATGATCAATTTTCAATGTTCAATGCTCAAGTGGAAAAAACAAGGTATTTTAGTTGAACATTGTGTGTTGAGCATTGAATATTGAAAATTCTGCTTCCCCACTTACCAGGCTCTCTTCGGCTTTCTCACCAACGCCATCGAAAAAATCAAATAATAAAAGAACATCCAGATATCAAAAAACAAGAACCATGGATAAAGATTCTTTTTATTCAATTTTTTCATGCACACATAAAAAACGATGGCCTGCATTATAAAACGAACACCAAATACGATCAACGCAAACTGCCATCCATAAAACAAAATACTTGCCACCAATAGAGGATAAAACAAGAACTGGGAAAAGGAATATAAGCCCAATAAGAACTTATGTATGCCCTTATAATATTTGGCCGTACTGTAATGCCGTTTTTTTTGCTTCATCCACTGGCCAAAAGTTTTAGCCGGTTCGCTTAATGTAAATGTATCCGCATCAATATTGATCTTGGTATTGGCAGGCGTGGCAGCCGTGGTAATAAAAAGATCATCATCGCCGCTGGCAACATTATTATGCGCACTAAAGCCTTTGTGCCTGAAAAACACCGTTTTCTTATAACTCAGGTTCCTGCCCACGCCCATATAGGGTTTGCCGGCCAATGCGTAAGAAAGGTATTGTAAAGCCGTATGAAATGTTTCCCAGCGCACCAGTTTATTCAGTAAGCCTGTTTTTTTATGGTATGCACCATAACCTAACACGATCTCCGTATCCTCGTCATACGATGCCTGCATTTTATCGATCCAGAATTCGCTGGCGGGTACACAATCTGCATCCGTTAAAAGCACCACTTCGTATTTGGCAGTCTTAATGCCTACGCTCAATGGAAATTTTTTACCGGGAATGAATTTGGCTTCCTGTTTCAGCTCCACCACATGCAATTGCTTGAATGTTTTTTGAAATTCTTCCAGCAGGTATTTACTATCGTCGTAAGAGTTGTCGTTCACTACAATTACCTCGTGCGTGGTGCGGTATTGCTGCACTAAGGAACCCGGCAGATTTTTCGCTAAATTTGCCGCTTCATCCCTTGAACAGATGATAACAGAGACCGGGTGTGTTTGCGAAGTGGTTTTAGGCGATGGTTTGTACATTACCAGCCGCATAAAAAAGAAAGCGTAATAAAAAAGCTGTATCAGGGTGATGAGGCAAAAGCCATAAAAAAGCAATTGCCACCAATGGGTAAAATTCATGGGACAAAAATAAGCAGGGCTTTTTTATATTAATGAATTATTTATATACAAATACACATTGCCGGAGCGGCAGAAAACATGGCAGCATTACAATTTAAAACCGAACATACCGATACCGCAACCAAGGCCAGGGCAGGCACTATCAGCACCGATCATGGCGAGATATTGACGCCCATTTTTATGCCGGTGGGCACCGTGGGCAGTGTAAAGGCGGTGACACAGCAGCAACTGCATACCGATGTAAAAGCGCAGATCATTTTAGGCAATACCTATCACCTGTATCTAAGGCCGGGCCTCGAAACCCTGGAAGCTGCAGGTGGCCTGCACCAATTTAATGGATGGAACAAACCCATCCTTACCGACAGCGGCGGTTACCAGGTATTTTCGCTGGCCAATAACCGCAAGCTTACAGAAGAAGGCGCTTTGTTCCAGAGCCATATTGACGGCAGCAAACATTTATTTACGCCGGAAAATATCATGGATACGCAGCGCATCATTGGTGGCGATATCATTATGGCTTTTGATGAATGCCCGCCTTATCCCAGCGATTATAAATATGCTAAAGATTCAATGGAACTGACCCATCGCTGGTTGCAGCGCTGTTTTAAACGCTTCAATGAAACGCCGGATAAATATGGTTATACGCAGAATTTATTTCCGATAGTGCAGGGCAGTACTTATAAAGATCTCAGAACAGCATCGGCAGCGTTTGTGGCATCGCAGAACGCTACCGGTAATGCCATTGGTGGATTAAGCGTAGGCGAACCTACTGAAATGATGTATGAATACACCGAATTGTGCTGCGATATTTTGCCCAAAGACAAACCACGTTATTTAATGGGCGTGGGCACACCTTGGAATATTTTAGAAGGCATTGCCCTGGGTGTGGATATGTTTGATTGCGTGATGCCTACCAGGAACGGCCGTAATGCCATGCTGTTCACTTCGAATGGCATTATAAATATCGATAACAAAAAATGGGAAAGGGATTTTTCTGTTATTGATGATGGCATTGATTGCGCTGTAAGTAATTTTTACAGCAAAGCCTACCTGCGGCATTTAATGAAGGCTAAAGAATTTTTAGGACTTACCATTGCGAGTATACATAACCTTGCTTTTTATTTATGGCTGGTGACCGAAGCCCGCAAACATATTATTGCCGGCGATTTTAAAAGCTGGAAAGATGAAATGGTTGTCAGGTTGCAAACAAGGCTGTAGTGTACCGAAATTTCATTTCGGTTTGATCGAAATAGAATTTCGATGCACTTGCCGAAATGATCTTAAAGGCTGGAAGGAAGAGAGTGTGGTATGTTTGCAAACGAGGTGGTAGTGTACCGAAATTTCATTTCGGTTTGATCGAAATAAAATTTCGATACACTTACTGAAACGATTTTAAACCGCCAACCTGCCTGCCCGGCCATATCCGGCTGCCCAATACCGGTTGCATTACAGTATTTTATATGGGATAGATTATATTTTACAATATGGCAGCCGAAAGTACGCTGTATTTGTTAATGACTTTTTAAGCTACCAAATTTCGTACCCCTTGGCACAATAATTGAAAACTTACAGAAGTTATTTATCTTTAAATACCCGATCAAACAAAAAACATGATGAAAAATTACTTTTTTTATTTACTGCTTACACTCACCCTTCCCTTTGCAGCCACCAGCCAAAATGGTTCCAATGTGCAAAATGCAGCCATCCCAAAAGATGCAGCGGTGAATGTTACCATGACGGATTTTAAGAACAATGTACTGAACAACGAAATTGTTGTTTTTAAAAGTAAGCTGAATGGTAAGGAATACCAGGGGCTTACAGATGATAAAGGAAAATTCACCGTGCGTCTTCCATCAGGTGATACCTATGAGATCTTTATCCTGGGATTCAAGGATTCTTCCAGCTATAATTTTTTAGAGATACCTGCATTAAAAGGCAATGCTTATTATAAAGAACCTTTTGTGGTGGACATTCAGCACATGCCCGCCAAAAGCTTTGTACTGGAAGATTGTAATTTTGAAACCGGCAAAGCCACACTCGAAGAAAGTTCTTATGCAGTACTGGACGAACTGGTGGCCTACCTGGTAAGAAAAGACGATGAAAAAATTGAAGTGGGCGGGCATACTGATAATGTAGGCACTGCCGCAAAAAACCTGGTATTATCGCAGGACAGGGCTAATACCGTAAGAGCCTACCTGCTTACAAAAGGCATTGATCCTGCAAGGGTAACTGCCAAAGGATATGGTATGACAAAACCGGTTGCCTCCAACGGTACTGCTGAGGGCAGGGCGCAAAACAGGAGAACGGAGGTGACGATACTGTAATATAGATTTCTTAGTGTTCGATAAAATACTGAAGCCGGCGATCATTGCCGGCTTTTTTACTTGAGCATTGAAAATTGAGCATTGCGCATTGAACATTTTTTTCGCCGCAAAGAAATGCTCAATTTTCAACGCTCAATTTTCAATGCTCAAGTATCAGAACCCAATACTATTGCCGCCATCTACAGGCAGCACCACACCGGTAATATATTTTGCTCCGTCACCTGCAAGAAATAAGGCTGCTTCGCCGATATCTGCCGGCTGGCCCATGTGGCCCATAGGTGTTCTTCCAAAAACTTTTGCCTTACGTTCCGGGTCGCTGTTCAAAGCTTTATCCGTCATAGCGCTGTAGATAAAGCCCGGCGCAATAGCATTTACGCGTATACCCATGGGCGATAGTTCCACTGCCATTGCCCTCGTCATGCCGTCGATGGCAGTTTTGCTGGCGCTGTAAGCAATTACTTTTGGCAGACCATATTGTGCCGCCATAGAGCTGATATTGATGATACAGCCTGATTTTTTTTGCAGCATGTTCTTTACCACTTCGCGGCTGATGGAAAATACCGAACTGACATTGGTACTGATAACGCTTTGAAATTCCTCATCTGTAACTTCCGTGAATTCTTTTTTCATATTGATGCCGGCATTGTTCACCAGTATATCTACCTGCCCGAATTCGGCGATGATATTTTCTATCAAAGCGGGAATGGTGGAGAGGGCGGAAAGATCGCAGCTTTTATAAAAACAATTTTCGCCCAGTTGTTCTTTTGCGGTCTTTAATTTTTGTTCATCTCTTCCCACAATTATTGTGGTAATACCGTTCTGTACAAATTTTTCTGCAATGGCAAATCCCAACCCGGAACCGCCACCAGTTACTATTGCTACTTTATTTCTATCTCCACTATCTGCCGGTGTATTTTTAGAACTCATAATTTGATTTTTTATAGATGAAAATAGGGGTTTATTATTTATGACTTTAAAAATATTTAATAACGCAACGATCTAAGTTCCCCTTTAGGGGACAGGGGTTAATTTCCCGGCGCATAAGGAAAACGTAAGGATTGGTAATACTCCAGTGTTTTATCAGGCTGCTCATAATTTGCCGGGATGGGCAATTTACTGAATGTTTGAAAATACAGCAGGCATGCGTTGCGCCACCAGGTGGCTTCTTTTACCTGTATGTTCAGCAATTGTTTTACTTCGGTAAAACGTTCTGCATCCACGTATTTTTGCAACCCGTTCCATTGTTGCTGCATGTATTTTACTGTATCAACACCGGCATTGTATTTATAACAAAGCTCATTCCATAAGCTTCTTCCTGAATGCATGGTATGATTCCATGAAACATGGTGAAACCATAATAAATATTTATCGGCGCAGGTGTTGCTGTCGCTCCACAAACTGCTTACATCTTGTTTATATTCCGATAAAGCATCGGTGCCGGTTGCTGTTCTGTTGAAACCAATTCCTGCAGCATCTGCTTTATGATAATATACTGGGTTCCAGTCGGGCCGGGGTAAGGTATTGCCCCAGGGCATGGGCCCGTAGTGATGACCATTGTACATGATATGTGCAAGACCAACCGGTGTCATATAATTCACCATTGCTTCGTGCGATTGCAGCATGATCTTTTGTGCAATATTTACAAATGCAGGATCGTTGCTGAAAGTTTGCTGCAACCATTCTTTGGCGATCTGTTCGCTGCTTAATGTATGATCCCATGCCAACCTGCCCAGCGCATACCAGTTGGCCTGCGCAAAGGGATGACTGCACCAGTTGATGTCGCTGCCGATATTACTAACACCTGCAATAGCTGTTAAAGAAAAATTGTTGATGCTGCCATCAATTACTTTAGCTACAGTGGAACCTTTGCCTTTTTCGTACGTATCTGATTCCAATGTTTCTTTGAACATCGGCGCTTCATATACCAGGTGTGTGCCCTGGCCTAAATATTCCTGTGTTAACTGGAACTCCATCGCAAGCGGTGTATGTGGCATAGCGCCAAATAAGGGAGAAAATGGTTCCCTTGGTTGAAAATCTATCGGGCCATTCTTTACCTGTAATATCACGTTGCTTTTAAACTGTCCGTCCAGCGGTTTAAATTCTTCATAAGCCTGTTTAAAACGATCGTTGGATAATTGACTGTACACAAAGGCCCGCCACATTACAATGCCTTTAAAAGGCTGCAGTGCGTCTGCAAACATATTGGCGCCATCGGCATGGGTACGGTGATAATCCTGCGGCCCCGGTTGTCCCTCACTGTTAGCTTTCACTAAAAAACCACCGAAGTCGGGTATAAGCTTATAGATCTCTTTTACTTTATCTTTCCACCATTGCCTTACGGTATCATTTAAAGGGTCTGCAGTTTTCAACCCACCGATCTCGATGGGTGCGCTGAAACGGGCCGTTAAAAATACTTTTATGCCATAGGGCCTGAATACATTGGCGAGTGCCGCCACCTTATCAAGATATTGTGGTGTAAGAATGGTGGCATTGGCATTTACATTGGTCAGCACAGTGCCATTGATACCTACAGAAGCATTGGCCCTTGCATAGTCAATGTATCTTTTATCAATATAGTCGGGCAGTTTATGCCAGTCCCAGATAGAAGCGCCGGCATAACCTCTTTCCACTGTTCTGTTTAAATTATCCCAATGATTGAGCAGGCGGTATTTTATTTTAGGCGAAGTGGAAATGTGTAAGGCGGTAATATCCTGCTGTGTTTGCAGTAAGCGTAAAAAATGAAATATGCCGTACAGCACCCCTATATCGGTATTGGCAATAATAAATATCTTTTGATCTTTAGTAGTAATGGTAAAACCTTCATCGCCCAGGCCGAGCAGTGCATTTTTTTCAACCGGCAATTTATATTGATTACTGATAGTTGCTAAAGTACCTGCTATGAATGTTGCTTTAGATGTATAACTGTTAAGTATACCCGAATTTATATTCAGCAAGCCGGTGATGCCATTTTTTAATTCATCCTTTGCAGCAGTAATGGTAGCTGAATTGCCTGTTATGACCGGTACGGCCAGTTGCTGCCTGTATTTGCCCAGGAGCGATGCGTTACTGATCTTATCATACCGCAGCCAAAGCCTGTAGCCATCTTCTGCCAGTGCAAATTGGCTTATAAGCAGGATGCATAGTACAAGCAATGATTTCCTGTGGAGCATGAGTTATTTTTTAGCCTTGTCTTTTTTCAGCGAAGATTCTCTTATGATCAGTTCAGACTTTAATACAATGGAACTGGTATTGTTGGTACCATTACTGCCCTGCAGTTGTTTTACCAGGTGCGTGGCGGCCATTTCGCCAATATCCATACCAGGGTAATTAATAGTGGTGAGTTTTGGTTCGATGATGATACTGATGGTATCATTATTAAAACCCACTACGGCAATATCTTCCGGCACCCGTATGCCTCTTTCCTTGAGCACCTGTATAGAAAGAGCGGCTGTAAGATCGTTGGTAGTGAAAATGCCGTCGGGCAGCGGCTTCATACTCGCTATTTCGTGGGCACTGGCGATACAGGTTTCTTTTTTAAGATCGTTTACTATTAAAAGACTTTCATCAAAAGGGATATTATTTTCTTTTAATGCAGCGAGATAACCTTTGTAACGCTGGGCATACACATTCCTTTTAAGGTTGGAGGTGATGTGCATGATCCTTTTACAGCCCTGGTCGATCAAATGCTGTGTGGCCTGGAAACCGGCCTTATAATTATCTATGATCACTTTGGTGCCTTTGCTGCCTTCTTCCACACGGTCAAAAAATACCACGGGAATATTCCTTTCAAAAAACGGCTCGTAATGATCCATATTATCAGTATCAAAAGCCAATGCGGCGATCAGCCCATCCACTCTTTTATGAAAAAGGTTATTGGCGTTGGCAATTTCTTTGCTGGCCAATTCGGAGGAGTGACCAATGATAAGATCGTAATTAGCGATGGTGGTTATTTTTTCGATGCCTGCCAATACAGAAGTAATGAAGTTACTATTCAGCTCGTGTACAATAACACCAATGGTATGGCTTTTTTGTTTGCGGAGGTTACTGGCAAAATTATTGGAGCGGTAGCCCATTTCCTCAGCTTTTTCAACAATACGCTTTTTAGTATTTTTGTTGATAGCCGGGTGGTCTTTCAGTGCCCTGCTTACAGTAGCTGCAGACAGGTCCAGTTCCCTTGCCAGGTCGTAAATGGTAATATCTTTATGCATATAGCAGCGAATTGCAACAAATAACTGTCTTCTTTTTAAAATATTTTTTTTGCAATCGATTGCAATTTAAAATAAAATATTTACATTAGCATTTTAAAAGTAAGAAATCCTTGAAAAGATTTTAAATTTTTTTGGATGGATTGCTTTGAAACGCTTGCTGACAAACACTTTTAGGACGATTTGCTGATTTACAGATTGCTTGGCAACGGATTTATTTTAAGAAGAACTTTATTTTTTTTGAGCATAGCATTGATGGGTAAGTGCTATTTTTTTGCAACTTTTATGCAATCGATTGCATAAAGATTTGCAGGTCAAAAAAACGCTTGTTGTATATAAAATTGGAGGCTGCTGTTATGAAAAAGAATTATGCTGAACTGCACTGCATAAAACTGCTTGCTGTGCTGTTACATTACTGCTTTGCAGATGCATTGTTGCTGTGTGCCGGTAAAAGATACCGCTTCCCTCTATTTTATTATACTGCTTCTATTATCACCTGTCCTTTCTATTGTATTGCTTGTAATTATTCAACCAATAAGGCCGCTATATCAATTTATTAATACGCCAAAACAACAATTATGAAAAAAGAGAATCACAAAAAAAACAAAATGATCCTGCCTGCTGCGATAACACGTGCAGTTCGATCGTTTTCGGGAGGGGTTTTAATGCTGCTGCTTTTAACAGGCGTTCCGGCCTTTGTTTTTGCACAGCAAAAAACAATTACCGGGCATGTTACCAATGAAAGCGGGGCGCCGGTTTCAGCTTCGGTAACGGTAAAGGGTACCAGCACCGGTACTACTGCTGATGCCAATGGTAATTTTTCGATCAGTGCAGCTCCCGGTGCAAAACTGGTGATTTCTGCTGCAGAATATGTGTCGCAGGAATTTACTGTGGGCAGGGGGAATATCATCAACGCTACATTGGTGAGGGCGGATAAAGCCCTTTCGGAAGTAGTGGTGGTGGGATACGGTACACAAAAGAAGAAAGACGTAACGGGTTCGGTTGTTACGGTAGGTGAAAAAGCGCTGCGTGAAGTACCGGCTGCCAACCTGCAGGGCGCTTTACAGGGCCGTGCGGCGGGGCTTGAGGTACAGCGTGTAGGCACCAGGCCGGGCGCAGGAGCGGTTATCCGTATCCGTGGTGAAAGATCTATCAATGGTTCTAACGACCCGCTGATCATCCTGGATGGTATCCCGTTTGAAGGCGGTAACTTAAATGATATCAACCCTGACGAAGTAGCTTCGGTGGATGTGTTGAAAGACGCGTCTGCAACTGCTATTTATGGTTCCAGGGGTTCTAATGGTGTGATACTGATCACTACCAAAAAAGGAAAAACCGGAGAAGCAAGGCTCGCTTATAATGGTTATGTGGGCAGTGTATCCGTAAGGAACAAGTATAATGTACAGAATGCACAGGAATATGTTGCCATGAGAGACCTGGGTAATAATGCCAGTGCACCTTATATGGCGGAAGAATTGACCAACAGAACAAAAGGTGTTTCTACTGACTGGCAGGACCTGATGTATAAAAATGGTTATGTAACCGATCAGAACCTTTCTGTATCGGGTGGTAGTACAGGTGGTAGTACATATTCTTTGGGTGGTGGTTATTATAAAGAGACCACGGTATTACCCGGACAGGATTTCAGCCGTTATTCATTAAGGGCTACTATTGATAGCAAAGTGGGAAAGAGATTAAAGTTTGGTTTGAATACCATGAATACACTGGCATTTACCTACGGTTCGCAATTTGTGAACCCTATGTTCCCGATCCTTACTTTAAGCCCGCTGATGACACCTTACGATTCTGCAGGAAATATTGTAAAATCACCTACCGGTAATACTACCGACAGGGTAAGCCAGTACAGCCCGCTTTATTTAAAGAGCAATGAAGGCAGTTGGGTGGATAAGATCCGCCGCCTGCGTACTTTCAATAGTTTGTATGGTGAGTACCAGATTATCACAGGACTGAAATACCGTTTGAATGTTGGTCTGGATTACCGCCAGCAGGAAAACGACCAGTTCCAGAAATCTGATAAGGCTTTATCGCCCAGTTATTTCAGACCGGGTAAAGGCAATACTGCCAGCGTGAACAATGCTGAAGGTTATGGCTACACGCTGGAAAATATATTGACCTATGATAAAACTATCGGCAAACATAAATTTACTGTAACAGGTTTGTACAGCTACCAGGAAGATCATAGCCACAATACTTCTGTAAGTAAAGATTCTATTGACGAAGACTTTATACAGTTTTATAACTTAGGCCAGGCAAATGCTTCTAACAACGTAAAACCTGTGGTGAGTGGTTCCGAAACTTCTTATGCACTGGAATCTTATATGATCAGGTTGAACTATGGTTATGATGACAGGTACTTATTGACTCTTACTGAACGTGTGGATGGTTCTTCCCGCCTTGCTCCGGGTAATAAGTATAAAAATTATCCTGCAGCTTCAGCTGGCTGGAATATCAGCAATGAAAATTTCATGAAGGATTTTAAATTCCTGGATAATCTTAAATTAAGGGTTGGTGTAGGACAAACTTCTAACCAGTCTATCAATCCTTATGCTTCTTTAGGTCTTGTATCTCCATACAACTATAATGGATATTCTTCTCCGGCAGTTCCCGGTGGTACTATCCGTTATAACTACGGACCAACTACAATTGTTACAGGTTATAACCTGGTTACATTACCTAATCCAAACTTAGATTGGGAATATACCAAAACTATCAACGCCGGTTTGGATTTCAGTTTCTTAAAAGGCCGCATTGCAGGTTCGATTGAATGGTATAAATCCAATACCAACAAAATCCTGTATGGTATTGCATTGCCTGCTACATCTGGTGTTAATGGCAGCTTTACTACCAATATTGGTGAAATGGAAAATAAAGGGGTGGAATTTACAGTGAGCACCATTAATGTAAGATTGAATAATGGTTTTACATGGTCAACTGATCTGAACCTTTTTGCCAACAGGAACAAATTATTAAAATTAGATAACGGCTTTAAGAATGATATCGCCAACCAGCTGTTCATTGGTCAGCCATTAAGCGCTATCTATGATTATAATAAAATCGGTATCTGGCAGATTAGCGAAGCTGCCGAAGCTGCAAAATATGGCAACCAACCTGGTGATATCAAATTGCAGGACCTGAATGGTGATGGAAAGATCGATCCTAACAATGACCGTAAGATCATTGGAAGCGGCCAGGCAAAATTACAGGGCGGTATGACCAACCGTTTTGCGTATAAGAATTTTGATTTCTCTTTTGTGACTTATGCACGCTTTGGCGGTATACTGGTAAGCCAGTTGCACCAGCCATTTGCAGCTTATACCAACCTGACCGATGGTGTTAGAAATGCCATTAAAACTGATTACTGGACACCTACCAATCCAACCAATGCTTTCCCGATCGCGAACTTCACATCACGTGCAAGGCCTATTACTACCGACTGGACAACATTGGGATATTATGATGCCAGCTTTATAAAAATACGCAGTATCAACCTGGGCTATACTTTCCCTTCAAAACTGGTAAGCAGGATGAAGATACAGTCTTTCAGGGGCTATGTGTCAGTACAAAATCCATTTGTGTTGTACTCTCCTTATATGCGTGAAGCAGGTGGTGTGGATCCTGAAGCAACGGGTACCGGTAACCAGGGTGTACAGAACCCGGGTAACTTATCCAGCAGGGCATTGACCATTGGCCTGAATACGCCGCCAACAATGACGGTTAACTTAGGTTTTAATGTAACATTCTAACAAATAAAAATTATTGATATGAAAAGACTATTTTATAAATCAACGATCGCAGTTATAGCTGGTAGCTTACTGCTTTTGGGCAGCGGGTGTCAAAAAAAGCTGATCGAAAAACCTTATACGGTATTTACCACTGAGTATCTTAAAACAGCAGCAGGTCTGCAGAGTGGGGTGGTAGCCCTGTATTCGGGTATGCGTTATATTTATGGCCCTAATGGCGGCCTGAATGTTATGAACTCCGGTACGGATGAATGGGGCCTGGGCGACCAGGGCGCCAGCAGTGGTCTTGATTGCGGCGCTTATAACTTAAATGCCAGCAATGGCGATATCCTGACACCGTGGAACAGGAGTTATAATAATATCAACCTGGCCAACGGTATCATTACTTTTGCGCCGGATGTATCGATGGATGGTACTGCCAAAGCAAAATTGGTAGCAGAAGCACACTTCTTCAGGGGCTTGTATTATCTCACCCTTGTAGAGCAATTCGGTGCTGTGCCTTTAGACCTTGGCAGTGGCGACCTGGCGTTTAACCAGCAACCCTTCCAGGGATTTAACAGGCTGGTGGCTGACCTGTTGAAAAAAGATTACCAGGTGATCATTGATGATTTTACTTATGCATCGCAAAATCTGCCTACTCAAAGGCCGGTTAATGGCGGCTTTTACATTTACAAAGCTGCGGCTTATCACTTTTTAGCAAAAGCCTATTTGTTCAGGGGATACAGCAGTGTAAAACAGAGCACCGATTTTAAAAGCTCATGGGATGCTTCCAAATACGTGATCGATAATCAAACTGCATTGGGTACAGCGCTTTTGACTGACTATGGCGATATTCATAAAGAAGGTAATGATTACAATGCGGAAATTTTATATTCTGTAGAAAGGATACAGGCCGATCCATTTGATAATGAAGTGAACGATGTGGCCAATGAATTTTCCGGTAAAGCCAATATGTCGTGTAACTGGTACAATGCCAATTACCAGAACAATGTAACCATCAATGGTGCATTTCCTTGCGACAGGGTATTGCAATATATGAGGCCATTACGCCAGCTTTGCCCTAACCAATGGTTGTACGACTCTGCATTTGCAGATAAGAAAAATGACAGCAGGTATGATAACTCATTCAGAACTGTGTGGCTGGCTACCAATAATAACGCAGCAAGCTCTGGTGTAAGCACCGGCGATACGGCGTATTTCCTGGCACCCAGCAAAGTGTATGGTGATTCTTTAAGAGCATTGGGTACTAAAAAGTATGTGATCCTGGATCCTACACAGTTTTACCTGGTATCACGTCCTGCTTACCAGTTATATCCTTCGCTTAAAAAATTCGATGACAATAAAAGAGCAGGTATCAATGATGCTTCCGGAAGGCCTTATGTAGTGGCTAAATTATCAGAAGTATATTTGGAAGCTGCAGAAGCTGCTATACTGGATGGAAGACCGGGAGATGCGTTACCATTGATACAGACATTAAGACAAAGGGCTGCTTATCGTGCTGGCCTGAGTGCAGCTGTATTAGCTCAACGCCAGGCGATAATGACCAACAAAAATACCGGCACGCCTAATATTCCTGTATTAACACCTTATACAGCTGCTGATATGACCGTGGATTTCATTATGACAGAAAGATCACGTGAATTGTGCGGTGAAAGTTTACGCTGGACAGATCTTGCCTGCAGGAACTTACTGGTGGAATATGTAAAGACCAGGAACCGTAACCTGATAGCGGCACCAAAAGTACAGGCATTCCACGTGTTGAGGCCGATACCACAAAGCCAGCTGGATAAATCAGTTGCTATCACAAACCCTGCCCAGTATCAAAACCCGGGCTATTAAAATAAAATTCTAAATTGTAAACTTAAAAATGAGTACAATGAAAAATATATCAAACCGAATCATATTGCCTGCCGCATTGCTGGTAATGGCTGTAAGCAGCTGTACCAAAATGAAGGATACAGGTACACTTAACACCGGTGGTTATACTGATACTACTGTTGCTTTAAAAGATGTGGGTAAGGGTGGTTATATAGGTGTTGCCATTGATTATCCTGCCATGATCACCAACTCTGCTTATGCGGGCGTAGTTAAAAGAGATTTCAGCCAGGTTACTTTCGGCAACCTGATGAAACATTCTTCGATCGTGGATAATAACGGTAACCTGGTATTTACCAATACGGATGCACTGGTTGCTTCTGTTGGTTCTATGGATATTTTCGGACACACGTTGGGGTGGCATTCGCAGCAAAATACTACTTACCTGAAAAATTATTCAGGCTTAGTGGTGCCTGCGGCTACAGAACTGGCTACCAACCCGGGTTTTGAGTCGGGTATGACAGGCTGGTCGATCTTTAACACCAATGGCGCCACCATTGCAGCCAGTACTGCAGCCGGCGATGCCAGGACCGGTACAGGTTGTATGAAAGTGATCAACCCTACTGCGCAAACCGGTAACCAATGGAAAGTGCAGGTATCAAGCTCTGCATTTGCCACTACTCCCGGTAAGCAATACACGATATCTTATTACGTAAAGGCTGCGTCTCCAAACGGCTCTATCCGTTTGTCTACCGGCCCTACTGCTGCACAATACCAGGGCGATCAAACCATTGGTACCACTTACCAGTTGGTATCATGGACCATTACTGCAACATTAGCTTCCACTACTTTCTTATTTGATATGGGCCAGGTAGCCAATACTTACTATATTGATGATGCCAGTGTAAAGGAAGTAATACCTGTTCCCGGTGGTGCACAAATTGCTGCCAAACTGGATACCGCATTGGGCCAGTTCGTTACAGGAATGGTGAACCATTATAAAGGCAAAGTAAAAGCATGGGATGTGGTGAATGAACTGGTGGATGATAATGGTAACCTGCGTAACAACAGCAATACCAATATCACACCATCTGATGTGCTGGTATGGTCTAACTATTTAGGAAGGGATTATGCGCTGAAAGCATTCAACTATGCAAGTGCTGCAGATCCAACAGCATTATTGTTTATCAATGATTATAACCTGGAATCAAGAGCGGTGAAACTCGATTCACTGATCGCTATGGTAAAAGAACTGAAAGGCAGGGGTGCAAAAATTGATGGTATCGGTACACAGATGCACATTTCAAGAACCACCAGCTATGATGGTATTGACCAGATGTTCAAGAAACTGGCTGCAACGGGTTTAAAGATACATGTATCGGAACTGGATGTTAAGATCAATCCAAACGTTGTTCCTGGTTATATACTTACACCAATGGAAGAAAATTACCAGGCACAGATGTATAATTACGTGGTAGCGTCTTACCTGAAGTATGTGCCGGCCGCCCAGCAATATGGTATCACTGTGTGGGGTGTATCGGATAACACCAGTTGGTTGTACAATAGCGGTAAAGAATTCCCATTGATGTACCATGCTGATTTTTCAAAGAAAATAGCTTACTCTGGCGTGCTGAATGCGTTAAGAGGAAATTGATATTAATGCGATCTAAAAATCTCCTTACAGTATTATTGTTATTCTGTGTATGCACAATGCATGCACAGAATAATAATGCTGGTATCACGATAAAAAAAACAGCCGGCTTTCCGCAGTTCCTTATTAATGGAAAACCATTTTTAATGCTGGGCGGCGAGCTGGGTAATTCAAGTACATCGAATATTGATTATTTAAAACCCAGCTGGAAGTATTTGCAGCAAATGCACCTGAATACCGTACTGGTACCTGTGTACTGGGAATTGCTGGAACCGGAAGAAAATAAATTTGATTTTACATTGGTGGACGGCATGATTGCCGATGCCCGGCAGCATAATATGAAAATTGTTTTTCTGTGGTTTGGTACCTGGAAGAACAGCATGAGTTGTTATGCACCGCTCTGGATGAAAAAAGATCCCAAACGTTTTCCGCGAACACTGGATACTGCCAGCCGCAGCCAGGAAATATTTTCTGCTTTTGGCAAACAAACCCTTGAAGCGGATAAAAAAGCCTTCGCTGCTTTAATGCGCCACACAAAGGAATTTGACGGAACAGACAAGACCGTTATCATGGTGCAGGTGGAAAACGAGATCGGGATGCTACCCACATCAAGAGAATTTTCTGCAACAGCAGATAGTTATTTCAATACCAAGTTGCCCGCTGATCTGATGTCCTGGCTTCAAAAAAATAAAAATAACCTGGTACCCGAACTGAAGGAAAAATGGGAGAAGCAAAATTTTAAAACCAACGAAAACTGGAAGAATACATTTGGCGAAGGTGTATGGACCGATGAAATATTCCAGGCATGGTACTATGCCCGTTACACCAACGAAGTAGCACTTGCCGGAAAAAAAGAATACGACCTGCCGATGTATGTGAATGCTGCATTACCAAGGCCGGGTAAACTGCCGGGACAATATCCCAGTGCGGGACCATTGCCTCAGGTAATGGATATCTGGCAGGCTGGCGCTCCGGCACTTGATATGTTGTCGCCGGATTTTTATAATCCCAGCACAAAATACTGGTGCGACCTGTATGTAAGGAATAACAATGTATTGTTTGTACCCGAAATGCAGTTTGATAAAACCTGTGCGGCCAAAGCATTTTTTATCATCGGTCATTATAAAGCTTTAGGATTTTCACCTTTTTCTATTGAGTCGGAAAATAATGCTTCCGTACCGCTTGCAAAAAGCTATGATGTATTACAGCAGTTAACACCATTCATTGTAAATAAGCAATGGATGGATATGGATGGTTTTTTACTGGATAAACAGAACAAAAGTATTTCGGTAAAAATGGACCAATACAATTTGACGGTATCACACGAAGCAACTTTATCCTGGTCATCTGAAGCAAAAGATTCAGTATGGAGTACAACCGGTGGCATGATATTGCAGACCGCTCCCGGCGAATTCTTAGTAGCAGGCACCGGCATAGTGGTTACGTTTGAAAATACAGATAAAAACCTGGTCACCAATATAGCAGCAGTGGATGAAGTGCGCTATGAGAATGGCAAAGAAATAAAAGGCCGCAGAATGAACGGCGACCAGGATCACCAGGGAAGGCATGTACGTTTCTCTGTAGGCGAATGGGGAATTCAAAAAGTACAATTGTATAACTCCCCCGCAAAAATTGATAATTGACCGTAAAGGGTATACTTTGACGGGACACTGATAAAAACCTTTTCTCGTTTTAGCAGTTGGTAGGAGGGATGTTCTGCATCCTTCCTTTTTAATTTTTTATGTAGATTATGTTTATTGATTACCTATATTTTTGTGTTTGATAATTTATTGAACAGAAAAGAATAAAGATCAAACCATGGAAAAAATATTAATGCACCAGACCATGCGCTGGTATGGACCCAATGACCCGGTATCGCTTGCAGATATTGCACAGGCAGGCTGCAAAGGCGTGGTAACGGCATTGCACCAGGTACCCGTAGGAGATGTATGGACAGTGGCAGCAATTGAACAACGCAAAAAAATGATCGAAGAAGCAGGGATGACCTGGACGGTGATTGAAAGCCTGCCGGTGAGCGATGATATTAAAAAACAACGCGGCGATTATTTACAACATATAGAAAACTACAAGATCAGCCTGCGCAATGTGGCTGCCTGTGGTTTAAAAGTAGTGACCTATAATTTTATGCCGGTGTTGGACTGGTTGCGTACCGATGTAAATTATGCATTGCCCAATGGTGCCACAGCGCTTTATTTTGAAAGGTTATCATTTGTGGCTTTCGATCTTTTTATGCTGCAGCGCCCTAATGCGGAGCAGGATTATAGTGCTGAAGAAATTGAAAAAGCAAAACAGCATTTTGCTTCCATGACCGAAGAAAAAAAGAAAAAAGTATTTCATAACGCCATGCTTGGTTTACCCGGCAGCGATGATGCTTTTACTCCCGAACAGGTATTGACCGCTTTAAGATCCTACGATGGTATTGATGCTAAAAAACTAAAAGAACATTTATTTTATTTTCTGCAGCAGGTAGTGCCTGTTGCAGAAGCATGCGGCTTAACGATGGCTATACATCCCGATGATCCGCCGTATCCTGTACTGGGTTTACCCAGGATAATGAGTACGGAGCAGGATGCTGCAGATCTTATTGCTGCTGTACCTTCCAAAGCCAATGGTCTTTGTTTTTGCACCGGTTCGTTCGGTGCAAGGGCGGATAATGATTTGGTAAAAATGATCCGCCGCTTTGGCGATCATGTACATTTTTTGCATTTAAGAAATACCAAAAGAGATGGTGATGGTAATTTTTTTGAAGCCAATCATTTGGAAGGCGATGCAGATATGTATGCGATAGTAAAAGAAATACTGGAGTTAATGCAACGCAGGAATATTTCGTTGCCTATGCGCCCCGATCATGGTCACCAGATGCTGGACGACCTGCAAAAGAAAACCTATCCCGGTTATTCTGCCATAGGAAGATTAAAAGCGCTGGCAGAATTGCGTGGGGTGGAATATGCTTTAAGCAGAACGCTATAAAATAAAAATATCATGAAGCTATTGCGGCTGATCATTGTTACAACTTCAATGTTGCTCTTCAGCAAAGTGCAGGCGCAATATTTTACTAATCCAATACTGGCAGGTTTTTATCCTGATCCCAGTATCTGCAAGGCTGGCAATGATTATTATATTGTCAATTCTTCTTTTGCCTATTATCCGGGGCTTCCCATATTTCACAGCAAAGACCTGCTGAACTGGCAACAACTTGGTTATGCACTCAACAGGCCGGAACAATTGAACCTGGATGGTGCAGGTGTTTCAAGAGGATTGTTTGCACCAACGATGCGTTACCACGATGGTGTTTTTTATATTCTTTGTACGTTAATAGATAAGGGCGGCAATTTTATTATCACCGCAAAAGATCCTGCAGGGCCATGGAGTGATCCCACCTGGCTGCCGCAGGTAAAAGGCATTGACCCTTCTATTGATTTTATTGATGATAAAGCGTACATCGTTTACAACAGTGATCCACCGGATAATAAATCATTGTATGACGGACACCGCACCATAAGAATGTATGCATTTGATTACCGGAATTTAAAAGTAACCGGCGAAGAAAAATTGCTGGTGAATGGCGGAACGGATATCACGAAGAAGCCTATCTGGATAGAAGGGCCGCATTTATATAAAGTGGGTGCTTATTATTATTTGATGTGCGCAGAAGGGGGAACGGGTTATAATCACAGCGAAGTGATTTTCAGAACTAAAAGCCTGGATGAGCCATTTGTATCTTACCAAGGTAATCCCATCCTTACACAACGAACTTTAGACCCCACAAGAAAATATCCTGTAACAACCACGGGGCACGCCGACCTGGTACAGGCAACGGATGGCAAATGGTGGGCAGTGTTTTTAGGCTGTCGCCCTTACGAAGGTGATTTTTATAATACCGGTCGTGAAACTTTTATGGCGCCTGTAGAATGGAAAGACGAATGGCCTGTGATAAACCCTGCAAATGCGTCTGTCCAATACCATTATACTATTGATTCAAGATGGAGAAAAACTGGTGAACGGTTTTCGGGTAATTATTATTTCAGGGATGATTTTAATAAAACTGCTTTAAATAACCGCTATAGTTTTTTACGTACTGTTAGAAACCAATGGTATAGCCTGGATGCAAAGAAGGGCATGCTTACAGTGGATCTGCAGCAGCAAACCTGTTCAGGAAAAGAGAATCCTTCCATGGTTTGCTTCCGGCAACCGCATTTAAAAGGAACTGCAGCCACCGAAATGAATTTTACCGCAGCAAATGAAAAGGAACAAGCCGGTCTAATGATCTTTCAAAGTGAAAATTATTTCTATTTTTTGTGCCGCTCTGTACAGGAGGGCAAACCTGTGATACAATTGCTGAAAGGTAAAGGCGCTGATAAAACAGCAACACAACCGGAAGTGCTGGCATCAAAATCGATAGACGTGAAAAATACCACGGTGTTTTTCAAAATAGCTGCCAATGGAGATCAATATGATTTTTATTTTGCCACTCAAAAAAATAAATGGCAGTTATTAAAAGATCATGTGGATGGAAAATTCCTGAGTACAAAAGTTGCAGGAGGATTTGTGGGTAGTATGTATGCAATGTACGCCACCTCCAACGGAATAGCTTCTACAAATAAAGCGCAGTTCAATTGGTTTGAATGCAAGAATGACGATACAATTTATAAGGAAAAATAAAGGGTGATAATGTATACCATAAAATTTCGATTGACTTTATTAACGTTGAATTGTGTAACAATTATCAGTTGCAATAACAACAGCGACGCTAAAGAAAGCAGGAACGACACCACTGTAAAAGCAACGCAGGCAAAGGAATATTTTTCACAACCACTCGTATCAGATATTTATACTGCCGATCCCTCTGCACATGTTTTTAATGGAAAGATCTATATCTATCCTTCCCACGATACTGCTACCGGTGTGCCGCAGGATGAACAGGGTAGTCATTTTGATATGATGGATTATCATATTCTCTCTATGGATGCTGTTGGAGATAAAGTAACCGATAATGGTATTGCATTGCACATAAAAGATATTCCCTGGGCTGCAAAGCAGCTGTGGGCGCCCGATGCAGCTTTTGCCAATAATAAATACTATTTGTATTTTCCTGCAAAGAATAAACAAGGCTTTTTCCAGGTGGGCGTTGCTACCAGTGACAAACCTGAAGGGCCATTCGTTGCAGAAAAAGAACCCATCAAAGGAAGTTACAGCATCGATCCATGCGTATTTAAAGATGATGACGGTAAATTTTATATGTACTTCGGCGGCATCCGGGGCGGGCAATTACAAAGATGGAATAACAATAAATACGACAGCACAGCGAAGAACCGTAAGCCGGAAGAACCGGCTATTCAACCAAGAATGGCAAAGCTTACTGCGGATATGAAAGAATTTGCCGAGCCTGTAAAAGAAATACAGCTATTGGATAAAAACGGAAAACCATTTATGGAAAAAGATAATGACAAACGCTTTTTTGAAGCATCGTGGATGTTTAAAAAAGACAGTAAGTATTATTTTACCTATTCAACGGGAGATACACATTTTATTTGCTATGCAACAGGCAGCAGTCCTTATGGTCCATTTACTTACCAGGGTGTGATCTTAAACCCTGTTGATGGCTGGACCAATCACCAGTCTATAGTTGAAATTGGTGGTAAATGGTATTTGTTTTATCACGATGTACAGTTAAGTGGTAAAACGCATTTGCGTAATGTAAAAGTTACAGAGATGAAATTCAACAGCGATGGCAGTATTCAAACGCTGAATTCATTTAAATGATCACGGATATAAAATAAGCCGGATGAAAAAGATATTTTCGATCGCACTATTATTTTTTGCAGTTAAAGGCAACGCACAGGATTATAAATCATTTCCTATGTGGAATTATAACCTGCCCATTGAGCAGCGGGTAAATGATGTGGTAAGCCGTTTAACACTGGAAGAAAAAGTGCACCAGATGCTGAATGCCACACCGGCCATACCCAGGCTGGGTATTTTGGCCTACGAATGGTGGAACGAAACATTGCATGGCGTTGCAAGAACACCTTTCCGTGTAACTTCCTATCCGCAAGCCATTGCAATGGCGGCAACCTGGGACAGTAACTCACTGTACCGCATGGCCGATTATTCTGCAATGGAAGGAAGGGCGATCTACAATATTGCGATCGAACAGGGCAGAACAAAGGACCGTTATTTAGGTTTGACCTATTGGACACCCAATATCAATATATTCCGTGACCCACGCTGGGGCCGCGGACAGGAAACCTACGGTGAAGATCCTTTTTTAACTGCGATGATGGCAAGGGCTTTTGTAAGAGGCTTACAAGGCGAGGATCTAAAATATTTAAAGGCTGCGGCCTGCGCCAAACATTTTGCAGTGCACAGCGGACCTGAACCCAGCAGGCATGTTGATAATTTTAATCCTTCCACTTACGATCTGTGGGATACGTATTTACCTGCCTTCAGGGAACTGATCACCAAGGCAAATGTAGCCGGAGTGATGTGTGCATACAATGCAGTGAATACACAACCCTGTTGCGCCAATGATCTTTTAATGAATGATATTTTACGCAATCAATGGAAATTTAACGGGTATGTTACAAGTGATTGCTGGGCCATTGATGATTTTTTCAAGTACCATAAAACGCATAAGGATTCCATTACTTCTGCAGTGGATGGTGTAATGCACGGAACAGATATTGAGTGCGGTACTTCAGTATATTATACTTTGGTGAATGCAGTAAAGCAGGGCCTGATCACTGAAGCGCAGATAGATGTTTCGCTGCGCCGTTTATTTACTATCCGTTATCGCCTCGGTATGTTCGATCCGCCATCGATGGTGAAATATACCAATGCGCCGCCATCAACACTGGAAGCGCCGGAACATAAAGCGCTGGCATTAAAAATGGCACAGCAAAGTATTGTACTGCTAAAGAATGCGAACAATACTTTACCATTGAAAAAAACGATCAAAAAAATTGCAGTGATCGGTCCTGATGCCGATAACCGTGTGGCCGTATTGGGAAATTACAATGGTATTCCATCGGAAATTGTTACCGTGCTGGATGGTATAAAAGCAAAGCTGGGCAACAATGCAGAAGTGGTGTATGAAAGAGGAACAACATTTGTAAATGATACATTACTGGTATATGCAGATGTAAGCAAACAATTTTCGTGGGAAGGGAAACAGGGTTTTAAGGCGGAGTATTTCAATAATAAAGAACTGAATGGAGCTGCAGTTGCCGTAACAACAGAAAGCAATGTCGATCATTTTTGGCAGGAAGGAGAAACGGTTACAGGAAATATTATGGCAACAAATTTTTCTGCACGATATACCAGTAACTATACTGCTGCAACCGATGGCAGTATAACATTTGAAGTGGATGGAGATGATGGGTATAAATTAATGATCAATGGAAAAGATGTGATCAATACCTGGACACGCAACCGTAATGGTGCAAGAACCTATTTGTTAAAAACACAAAAAGATACGGTATACAAAATGGTGCTCGAGTACTGGCAGGGTTCAGGCAAAGCAAATATAAAATTAAGGGCAGGCAATTTTGAGCGCTCTGATTTTACAACAGTTGCAAATGCTGTTAAAGATGCGGATGCAATTGTGTATGTGGGTGGCATTTCACCACAACTGGAAGGTGAAGAAATGCAGGTGAATGCACCGGGCTTTAATGGCGGCGACCGAACAACTATTGCATTACCCGCTGTGCAGACAAAAATGATGCAGGCATTGCATGCAACGGGCAAACCGGTTGTGTTTGTAATGATGACCGGCAGCGCTATTGCAGCCACCTGGGAAGAGGAGAATATTCCGGCCATTGTAAATGCATGGTATGGCGGGCAAAGTGCAGGTACAGCAGTAGCCGATGTATTGTTTGGCGATTATAATCCTGCAGGAAGATTGCCGGTTACATTTTATAAAACAGAAAAAGACCTGCCCGGCTTCAGCGATTATTCTATGAAAGGAAGAACCTATCGCTATTTTACGGGTGAAGCATTGTATCCCTTTGGTTATGGGTTGAGTTATACAACTTTTAAATACAGCAATTTAAAATTGCCCGCAACTGTTGCAAAAGGAAAAAATACAACGGTGAGCGTACAGGTTACCAATACAGGCAAAATAGACGGAGAGGAAGTAGTGCAGTTATATGTTGCCAATCAAAATAAAGCGCTGCATGCGCCTGTAAGAGCATTAAAAGGCTTTCAACGCATTGCTTTAAAAGCGGGGGAGAGCAAAACAATAACATTCACTTTGAAGCCTGCAGATATTTCGCTGGTGAGTGAAGAAGGAAAATTGTACCAGCCGACAGGACAGATGGAAGTAAGTGTGGGAGGAGGACAACCAGCTGTAAAAAATAAAACAACCAGCAATGTACTGTCCAAAATGATAAAAGTGTTATAAGCATAAAGCCTACTGATGCAATATTAAATGGATCGAAAATGAAAAAAATACTTATCCTGCTATTCCTGTTTCCGCTTGCGGTTTTTGCACAACAGGATTCCATTGTTTCCGGGGCGTATGAATGGCAGCAGCCGGTGATGCAGAAAAATAAGATCGCGTCAACTATCCTGGTGCAGGGCAAAGCGCACGATTTTGAATGGATGCAATTAAATTCCAATGCTATTTATGGAACAAAGCCGGTAAAGCTGAAAGTGCCTGTGGACTTGGAGGAAGTGATCATCGTAAGATTGGGAGCTATACGTATTCACTTAGGTGATTCTGTTTTTGTATTAACGCCCAATAGTGTAGCAGTGTTGATGCCGGGACAAAAATATGTACTGCAAAATGCAATAAATGAGCCTACTCAATTTTATACCATGCAGTACCGTAAAAAGAATTACAGTGAAGAAAGGAAGACGCCGGTGACCAGGTCGTTTGTAAAGATGGATAAAGACATACCTTTTAAACCCAATACAATTGGCGGCGGCAGAAGAGATTTTTTTGAATGCGCTACAGTAATGCAAAAACGTTTTGAGATACACCTGAGTACTTTAAAAGAAGGCATCCGCAGTCACGATCCTCATACGCACAAGGCAGAAGAGATCGTGCTGATGATCAGCGGGGACACGGAAATGCAGGTAGGCGATCAGTTTAAAAAAGTGAACCCGGGTGGGTTTTATTATTTGGGGAGTAATGTATTGCATGCCATTAAGAATACCGGAACAACACTAGCCACTTATTTCGCAATCCAGTTTGAATAGGGGTTCAAAATTCTACGGTGCGGAATTATGTAAATTTTTTCAGGGATGAGATGTTAAATTGCCTGTACGATCGCAACGCAACATCAATACTCCACCAATAAAAATTTGCTAATGAAAAAAATGATTGTAACGCTGTTTGTATTACACTGTTTTGCAGTAAACGCACAGCAATATCCCCGTGTAGATATTCCCGGTTCTGAAGTAAGAACCATTACATCGAATATTGTTGCAGGGCAACAATATGAACTACACATTTTATTGCCGGGCGGTTATGCCAACAGCACCAAAAAATATCCCGTTGTTTATTTAATGGACTCGCAGTGGGATTTCCCGGTTGTGAAATCGATCTACGGGCAACAATATTTTGATGGCTTTATCCCGGAACTGATCGTGGTAGGTGTAACATGGGGTGGTGTAAAACCCAACCCTGACAGCCTGCGTGCAAGAGATTATACACCTACTAATGAAGCAAGATTACCCCAAAGCGGCGCAGCGGATAAGTTCCTTGATTTTATGAAAAAGGAATTGTTCCCCTTCATGAATACCAATTATAAAGTGGATGAAAGTAACCGGACACTGATGGGTTGCTCGCTGGGCGGATTATTTACGCTGTACACCTTATTCACACATACCGATATGTTTACCGGTTATGCAGCAGCAAGCCCTGCAGTAGGTTGGGATAATGAAGTGTTGTATAAATATGAAAAGATATTTACAGCAAAAAAACAGGAAAAACAATTGCGTGTATACATGACAGTTGGAGATGTAGAGCGCAGCCGGCCGGTATTCGAAAAATTTGCTGCTGCAATGCAGGCACAGCATTATAGCAATGTAAGCCTTCGTTCAAAAGTATTGGAGAACACCGGGCATTCGGGTACCAAAAGTGAAACTTACTCCAGGGGATTGCAATACGTGTTTGAAAAGAACCGGTTAAAATTCAGCAATGAAGAATTGAAAAAATACACGGGTACCTACCAGGCGGGTGATAACACAATTGAGATCAGGAATGAGAATGATCAACTGGTATGGTACAATGCTGCTGATAATAAGTTTGCGCTGTTTGCCAATACCAGTCAGCATTTCTATGCCACGCACGAATTCTTTAATGTATATTTTAAAGAGACCGATGGAAAAATAACCGGCTTCGACCTGGCAAAGTACGGATCAACACAATCATTCACTAAAACAAAGTAGTATGAAAAAGATCATCACATTGATATGCTACTCACTTTTTTTTATGAATGTTGTAATGACACAAAAAAATGCTGTCGGCGTTTTTGAAGAACACCAGGATGTGGGCAACCCCATTTTAAAGGGCAATACGGTTTATAATGCTGCTGATCAAACTTATCTGCTATCAGCAGGAGGTAAAAATATCTGGGCCAAGCAGGACCAGTTTCAATTTGCCTGGCAAAAAATAAAAGGCGATTTTATTATTAAAGCCACGGTACAGTTTATTGGCAAGGGTGTAGACGGGCACCGTAAACTGGGAGTAATGGCCAGGGATAAATTGACCACTGATTCAAAATATATTGATGGTGTTTTTCATGGCGGGCAGCCATTGAACACTTCAATGCAATACCGGCAGATAGATGGCGACACTACTGGGCAACTGATCATCTCGCCCGTTCACCCTACAGAAATTGAATTTGAACGTGATGGCAATACCTTCACTTTTTCTGCTGCTACTTTTGGTGAAAATTACAGGGTAGTGAGTAAAGAAATGAACATGAATGAAGAGCTGTATGTTGGCATTTTTTTATGCTCACATGCAGATACTGTAATGGAAAAAGCGGTCTTCAGCAATGTAAGGATCATCATCCCGCCTTTTAAGAATTACAAACCTTATAAGGATTATATCGGCAGCCACTTGGAAGTAATGGATGTGAGTACGGGGCTTAGAAAAATTTTATACAGTGCACCCAATTCGTTGCAGGCGCCTAACTGGACACCCGATAACAAAAGCCTGTTGTATAGTTCAGAAGGATTGCTGTATAAATATGATCTGAAAACGGGCGCAGTGAGCAAAATAAATACCGGTACAGCCGATGATCTTAACAACGATCATGTATTATCCATGGATGGGAAAATGCTGGGTATCAGTAATCATTTGGGCGGTAAGTCCACCATATTTATTTTACCAACAACAGGCTCGGATAAGCCGGAGCAGATCACATCCGATACGCTCATCCCTTCTTACCTGCATGGCTGGAGCCCAGATAAAAAAAGATTGATCTTTACCGGCCTTCGCAATAAGCAATGGGATATCTGGGCCATTGATATCGCTACCAAAAAAGAAACCGTATTGACCAATGATATCACGCTGGATGATGGTTCGGAATATACACCGGATGGTAAGTGGATCTATTTTAATTCTGTAAGAACGGGCGCTATGAAGATATGGCGCATGCGGCCCGATGGCAGTAATCCCGAGCAGGTAACCTTTGATGAGTACAATGATTGGTTCCCGCATATTTCTCCCGATGGTAAATGGATCGTTTATATTTCTTTCTCCAAAGAGATCGATCCCACTACACATCCTTTTTACCAGAAGACTTATATCCGTTTAATGCCATTAAGCGGAGGTGTTCCGAAGAATATTGCTTATGTATATGGCGGACAGGGAACGATCAATGTGCCATCCTGGTCGCCGGATAGTAAACAGATCGCATTCATCAGCAATTCGCAAATAAAATAAAAGAGTAAATGAATAAACGGTTGCTGATATTATGGTTGTTTTATTTGCAGTTGCACAACAGCCCGTTTGCACAAGGGCTCTTTAAAAAATTTCCACAAGGAAGATCACCGCAGGAGATTGGGATGAAATTAGCACAAACATTCATCAACGCCCCGCATGGCGTGTACAATGCGCCGGGCACTAAGCCGCATATTCCTTATTTTGAAGTATGTAACTGGTATGGTGCGCTAACTTTCGCTGCGCTTACTAATAATAAAGCGCTAAGAAAAAAATTAGTGGAAAGATATCTTCCTTTAATGGATAAAGACTCTGCTTTGTTACCGGTGCCGGATCATGTGGACTATACTGTATTTGGCGCTTTGCCGTTGGAGCTTTTTTTACAAACGAAGGATAGCACTTATTTTGTAACAGGAAGATATTACGCAGATAAGCAGTGGCAGGCGCCTGAAGGGCCACGGGTAATTCCTGCTTCTTTCGATTATTACAAGGATGGTTTTACGTGGCAAACGAGGCTGTGGATAGATGATATGTATATGATCACTTTACTGCAGGCGCAGGCTTACCGGGCCACCGGCGATATCAAGTATATTGAAAGAGCAGCTAAGGAAATGGTATTGTATTTAGATAAACTGCAGCAACCCAACGGGCTTTTCTATCATGCTGCAGACGTACCGTTTTACTGGGGCCGTGGCAATGGCTGGATGGCTGCAGGTATGACGGAACTACTGCGGGTATTGCCGGAAAAAAATATAAATTATAAAAGAATTTTGAGTGGGTATCAATTAATGATGTCAACTTTACTGCAATGCCAGGCTGCAGATGGCATGTGGCGGCAATTGGTGAATGATACAGCTTCATGGAAAGAAACTTCCTGCACCGGAATGTTTAGTTTTGCAATGATAACGGGAGTAAAGAATGGCTGGCTAAGTGTAAAGGATTATGGAAATGCTGCTTTAAAAGGATGGCTGGCATTGACCACTTACATTAATGAGGAGGGGCTGATAACAGATGTTTGTGAAGGAACAGGTGCAAAGAACGACCGGCAATATTATCTTGACAGAAAAAAAATAACAGGAGATTTTCATGGACAGGCACCGGTACTTTGGTGCGCCAGCGCATTGTTAAGAACAAAAGAAAAAAAATAACAGGATGAAGAAAATTGTATTGGTAGTAGGCATGTTTTTGTTACTGTGCAATGTGTTTGCACAGGTAAAATTACCCGCATTGATCAGGGACAGTATGATACTGCAGCGGGATGCAAAATTAAAAATATGGGGATGGGCTTCGGCCAAAGAAAAAGTTGCAGTAACATTTAATAACAAAACTTATAAAACAGTTACCGGTAACGAAGGCAAATGGGCATTAACGCTTCCTCCTCAAAAATCAGGCGGCCCTTATCAAATGAAAATAAAAGGTACTAATGAAATAACACTGAAAGAAATTCTGATCGGTGATGTTTGGTTTTGCTCTGGTCAATCGAATATGGTGCACCAGATGAATATACATGATGTTACCTATGCTAATGATATCGCTACCGCCAATTACCCGGCCATCAGGCAATTTTTAATTCCCACCATCACTAACATGAACGGGCCACAGGATAATTTGCCTGGAGGTTCGTGGAAAGCTGCAATAGGCGAAGAAGTAAGACCGTTTTCTGCCGTGGCTTTTTTCTTTGCCAGGAAATTATATGAAACATACCATATCCCCATCGGCATCATTAATGCAAGCTGGGGAGGTACACCTATTGAAGCATGGACAAGTGAAGAAGGATTGAAGGATTTTGCAGCAATGAACAGTACACTTCAAAAAAATAAAGACACGGCTTATATAAATGATCTTGCAAGAAAAGCAGCAGCTTACAATGCAAAAATGGTAAGACCTGTACAAGATAAAGGCGTAACCGGGCCGAAACCCTGGTATGATATTACTTATGAACCAAAGGAATGGAAGACCATTGCTGTGCCGGGCTATTGGGAAGACCAGGGCATAAAGAACCTGGACGGGATAGTATGGTACAGGAAAGAAATTGAAGTACCTGCAAGCATGCCGGGCAAACCTGCAAGAGTTTTTCTCGGAAGAATTGTTGATGCTGATGCAGTTTATATGAATGGAAAAATGATCGGTACTACCGGTTACCAATACCCGCAAAGAAGATATGCAATACCCGCAGGCATTTTACAGGCGGGGAAAAATATTATCGTGGTAAAAGTTACCAATAATGCCGGCAAAGGTGGATTTGTTCCTGATAAGCCTTATTGTTTATTTGCAGGTAATGATACCATAGATCTGAAAGGTTACTGGCAATATAAAGTAGGAGAAGTGTTTACTCCCGCACCTGCAGCGCCAATGGCCATTGCTGCACAAAATCAGCCTGCAGCTTTATACAATGCAATGGTGGCACCGGCCATCAATTACACTATCAAAGGATTTGTATGGTACCAAGGTGAGGCTAACAGCAGCAGGGGTGCAGAGTATGCAAAGCTGCAACCTGCACAGATCGCAGACTGGCGCAATAAATGGGGAGAAGGTGATATTCCATTTTTATATGTGCAGCTGCCCAATTTTATGGATGCCAATTACCTGCCATCCGAAAGCCAGTGGGCTGAGTTAAGAGAAGCGCAGTTAAAGTCATTATCTGTCAATAATACCGGGATGGCTGTTGCTATTGACCTGGGTGAATGGAATGATATTCATCCCGATAATAAAAAAGCAGTGGGAGACAGGTTGGCATTGATAGCCGATAAGATAGCTTATGGAAAAGACATTCTTTATTCGGGACCACTCTTTCAATCAGCAACTGTTGAAGGTAATAAGATAACTATCTCGTTTACGAACACGGGCAGCGGACTTATTGCCAACGATAATGAAGCGTTGAGAGAATTTGCCATTGCAGGAGCGGATAAAAAATTTGTTTGGGCCAAGGCAATCATTGAAGGAGATAAGATCATTGTTTCCAGCGACGTGGTAACTAACCCGCTGTATGTGCGGTATGCCTGGGCAGATAACCCGGATGTAAATTTGTATAATAAAGAAGGCTTGCCTGCATCACCTTTCCGGACAGACAACTGATGTGTTCAATTATATGATCGCTTTAAATATTCAAACAGGATGAAACAATATAGCTTTTTGTTATTGCTGCTATTGGGTATCAATGCTGCATCCAAAGCGCAGGTTACAACCATCGACAGCAGCAAATATCCAAAACTGCAAACATTCACAGCGCAGGAAGATCATGATAATATGATGCAGCAGCTGGGTATCAAAAAATTAAGGCCTGGCCCGAGCGGTAATGAATCGGCACCTAATCATGCCAATTATGATGAAGCTGCAGCGAATCCCTGCCCGCAGTTGCCGGATATACTTACACTGAATAACGGTAAAAAAGTTACCACAACTGAAGCCTGGTGGCAGCAACGCCGCCCCGAAATTGCTGCAGCTGTAGAAAAGGAATTGTATGGCCGTATTCCCGCTAACGTACCTGCAGTTAGCTGGACTGTTAAAATAACCGATCGTGAATTCATTGGCCGTACACCTGCAATAGTAAAACAGTTAGTAGGTCATGCTAACAATGATGCATACCCGCTGATAAATGTGGACATCAATATGATGGTGGTATTGCCTACCAATGTAAAAGGGCCTGTTCCTGTACTGATGATGTTTGGGGTACCGTCTTTTCCGGCACCGGCGCAGCCATCGCCTGCCGAAATGGAAAAACTGAATGCAGTGTTTAAACAGATGATGCTGCAATACGACCCTTCGCTGAAAGCTATTTTTGATAAATATCCTGCATATAATCCTGTAACAAGATTACCAGGCCCCAACTTTTTTGCATTACCTGCGGTAGAAAATTTATCTTCAACAGAGCAATTACTTGCTGCGGGTTGGGGTTATGCCACGATCGATCCTAACAGCATACAGGCCGATAACGGCGCCGGGCTTACAAGAGGGATTATTGGATTGGTGAATAAAGGGCAACCGCGTAAACCTGATGATTGGGGATCATTGCGTGCATGGGCCTGGGGTGCTGCACGTGGCCTGGATTATCTTGAAACAGATACAATGGTGGATGCCAAAAAAGTGGGCATTGAAGGCGTATCACGCTATGGCAAAGCAGCATTGGTCACACTGGCATTTGAACCACGTTTTGCGGTTGGTCTCATCGGCTCATCCGGTAAAGGCGGCGCCACACTGGAGCGTCGTGTGTTTGGCGAAGCCGTGGAAAGTTTGACCAGTTCCGGCGAATATCACTGGATGGCTGGCAATTATTTAAAATACGGAACGGAAGAATCTTCATTCGGAAGAAAAACGGGTTGTGATCTTACTGTAGATTCGCATGAACTGATTGCATTGTGTGCACCAAGATTGACCTTTATCAGTTATGGAATTCCTGAAAAGGGTGATGCCAAATGGCTGGATCAAACGGGTAGTTATATGGCCACTGTAGCGGCAGGCGTGGTATTTAAATTATTAGGAGCAAAAGATATTGGCGTAAGTAATGATTATATGAAAGAGAAAATGCCCCCGATGCTTACGGATATGCTGGACGGCGAACTGGCCTGGCGGCAACATGATGGCGGACATACCGATGCGTCCAACTTTAAATATTTTATTCCATGGGCGAGTAAATTTTTGCACTATAACAGAACACAATAAACAACAGTAAACGAATAACAGATCATGATGAAATTTCTTTTAGTGATAATGACAACCTGCATTATGCTGCAGGCACAGGCGCAGACAGGTAAAGTATGGAATGGAAAAAAATGCGCCGTAGTATTGACCTATGATGATGCGATCGATCAGCACCTGGATAATGCGCTGCCCGTACTGGATTCGCTGAAACTGAAAGCAACATTTTATCTCACTGCTTTTTCTGCTTCTATGCAAAAGCGTTTGCCCGAATGGAAGGCACTTGCTGCGAAGGGTTATGAACTGGGTAACCATACCTTATACCATCCCTGCGATGCATCAATGCCCGGAAGAACCTGGGTGCAACCTGAAAATGACCTGAGCAAGTACACCGTAAAGAGAATGGAAAATGAAGTGCGCATGACCAATCTTTTTTTGTATTCGCTGGATGGCAAAACAAAAAGAACATTTGCTTATACCTGCGGTGATATGAAAATAGGCGATTCCTTATTTATGAATGGTATGAAAAAAGATTTTGTAGCGGCAAGAGGTGTAAGAGGCGATATGCATACGATCGATAAAGTAGACCTGTACAATACCGATTGCTATGTGGTAAATAATAACAGCTTTGCAGATATGAAGCAATGGGTGGATAAAGCGATGGCCACTAATTCGCTACTCATCATTCTTTTTCATGGTGTTGGTGGTGGCAATGGCCTGGATGTTACACTGGATAATCATCGTAAAATATTAAGCTATATCAAGCAAAACGAAAAAGATATCTACATAGCACCTATGCTTGAAATGGCAGAATACATTACAACCTGGCAAGCCAATAAACACTAATTTTTGGCCACGAATTACACGGATTTTCACTGATCATTTCTCTTATCCGTGTTAATTAGTGTAATCCGTGGCAAACTTCATTCGTGTAATTCGTCGTAATTAGTGTAATAAATCAATTTTCTTTCCCGATTTAACAGCAGCATAAATAGCATCAATAATTTTCAGGTCTCTCAAGCCTTCTTCACCATCAATGGGCACAACGGGTTGCTTTCCTTCTAAAATAATTGCCGCCATTTCATCCATCTGCACAGTTTGGTGTGTCTTATGTTCCTGCATCAGTTCGCCTTTATTGGTTTTGCCTTTAATAGGGCCATAACCGGTAGAAGGCTGCATTTCTGCAAAACCTTTTTCTGCATTCAAATAAAAACGATCTAATCCATTCATCATGTAAGTAGATAAACAGGAAGCCACCGCACCGCTGGGAAAGCCGAGTTGAAATTGTATCGTTTCATCCACACCTTCTTTGAATTTTTCAGCATCTGTTTTTGTTTCCTGCGCTGTTACCCAAACCGGTTCTTCGCCTATCATATAACGGGAACCATTAACCGCATATATTCCAATATCCATCATAGAACCACCGCCGGCCAATGCTTTATTCAACCGCCACTGCGTGGGATCGCCGATGCGGAAACCACATAAGCCCTGGAAGAAAAGTACTTTTCCCATTTCACCTTCTTTCCGCATGCGGATCACTTCCAAAGTTTTTGGTTCAAAGTGCATGCGATAACCCACCAGTAATTTTACGTTGGCCTTTTTACAGGTATCGATCATTGCTTTACCTTCTTTTGCATTCAATGCCATGGGCTTTTCGCAAATAACATGCTTGCCCGCTTTGGCAACACGTATAGCCTGGTCTTTATGAAGTGCATTGGGAGTAATGATGTACACGGCATCAATATCAGGATTGTCTTTAATGGCGTCAAAGTTTTCATAGTTATAACAGTTCTTTCCAGGAATATTATATTTAGTTTGCCAGGCTGTTATTTTAGCAGGCGTACCGCTGATAACACCCACCAGTTTTACTTTAGTGCAGGATTGAATTGCTTCTGCCACACGGCTGCCGTAACTACCCAGGCCCATAATGGCCACACGCAATACAGGTCCATCATAAAAACTATCACGGATGTGTTTTTCCATATTGGCAAAACCATCTTTTGATAAGAGCGGTAAGGCAATAAGCGTACCGGTAAGTTTCTGTAAAAAATTACGGCGTGTGTTCATGGTTGACAATTTTTAATGTTGAGAAGTTTTAAAATTTGCGGCGATATTTTACCGCTCCGAAGGAGTCCTTTGGACAGAGAAAAAGAGAGGCAGAGTTCACGCAGAGCATCTCTGCGAAGACTCCTTTTCTCTCGTTCTCTGCGGTGAGTGATCGCAACCTCACTCACAATAAGCCTTTTAAGAATCGATAACTACAGTTACTTAACTGAATATCCTGTCATGCGAACGCTTCTCATCCCACTGCGGTGTTGGCGCAAAATAAGTTTTATCAGATGCATGTAGGTGTTGCTTTACCACTTCATCATTCAACTCAATACCTAAACCAGGCGCTGTTAATGGAAGATTGGCAAAACCTTTTGTGATCAGTTGACGACCATCAGTTGTCTTCACCAGGCTTTCCCACCAGGGCAAGTCAATGGAATGATGTTCTAATGCTAAAAAATTTTGTGTGGCTGCAGCACAATGTACATTCGCCATGAATGAGACCGGCGTGCCAGCCTGGTGCATCGCCATCGCAATGCCATGTTCTTCTGCATAATCACCGATGCGTTTTGTTTCCAGTAAGCCGCCCGATGTAGCAAGATCGGGATGCACAATATCCACCGCATGGATATCGATGAGCGGCTTAAAATTTTTCAACAGGTAAATATCTTCTCCTGTCAGCAACGGTGTTTCCAACGCATCCGACATCATTTTCCATTGATCTGTCAATTCCCACGATACTACATCTTCCAGCCAGGCCAAACGATATTTTTCAACCGCACGTCCCAGGCGAATACCATTATTAAAATCAAAATGTCCATAATGATCGGTGGAGAGCGGGATATCATAACCCAGCATGCCTCTTACAGTGTCCACTAACTTTGCCAGTTCATCCAAACCTTTATCGGTGATCTGTATCTGTGTAAATGGATGTTGTGTATTACCATACGACATGTAATTACTCTGATCGCCCCATTGCGCTAAATTACCCTGGTCATTTTGCCAGAATTTATCATTCACTAATGCACCGGGAATACCTTTTAATTCACCAATACCGAGATCCATCTTTAACCACGTGTACCCCTGCTCGTTAATACGGTAGTTCATTAATTTTTTTTGTTCTTCAGGAGAACCGGCTTCAGGTGTATCTGCATACAATCTTATTTTATCACGGTAACGGCCGCCCAATAATTGCCAGCAGGGCACATTATAGGCTTTACCAACAATGTCCCATAAGGCCATTTCCACACCACATACACCACCGGCCTGTCGGCTTTGCCCACCAAACTGTTTTATCGATTTAAACAATTGTTCTACGTTACAGGGATTTTTCCCCAGCAAACGGCTCTTCAACATCAATGCATAACGTTCATCAGCGCCATCCCTTACTTCGCCCAAACCATAAATGCCCTGGTTGGTATCAATGCGGATAATGGAAGTGCGGCCAAGTACTGTAGTGGTGGCATACCGCATATCCGTTATTTTTAATTCTGACGGGCTGGAATAACGGCTCACCTTTTGTGTGCTCTGTGCGATCAATTCTTCAATCGGCGCAAATGCAAAAGCGCCACCCAACGTGATACCGCCCAGCATCGATTTTTTTAAAAAAGAACGACGCTGATTTTCGGGTTCAGCCGGTATATTATTTTCTTCAGTTACATCCTGGTCTTTTAAACCTAATTTTTGTAAATATTTTTGTGATGCTGTCATAATAGTAATTTTTTATTTAGTACAATGAATACTTTTAAAATTTTAAACTCTTCACCAATTGAATATTGAACATTCTGCACCCAATATCTACCAGGTTCGGTCCTTCATAAACTGGTCCAGCTCCTGTCTTGTCATCGGTAATTTATCCGGGTTATCATCGAGCCATTTTAAAAAATCTTTTTTGATCTCCTCTGTCCATTGTGTATCGATCTGGCCGGGTGTATATTTCTGTTCACGCAAACGCTGATGACCAAACGCATCCCGCAATGCAATGAACTCTGCATTCAGCACCACTTCTTCCACTAAGTAAGCAGGAATAAAAACAACGCCTCCTTTTTTTGCGAGTGCAACATCACCGGGCAATACGGTAGCACGGCCAATACGTATCGGCACATTAATGCCACCCAACATCATCTGTTGTATATAGGAAGGATCATATCCTTTTGTCCACGCATTAAAACCTTTGATCTCATCCAGTCCTTCAATATCCCTTACCGAACCATAAAAGATAACGCCCCGTAATGATTTGGCATAAATGGAATTGCCCAAGTTATCGCCGATCAAAGTGCCATCAATAATTTTTCCATAACTGTCAGCTACATAAATGTCCCCATTCTTCAAAACATCAATGGGCCACGAATTGGTGGCACCGATGCGCCCCTCTGCTTTACCTTTTTCTTTGATGATCTTATCTACATCAGGTCTAAGCGGCAGGTATTGCGCTGTAACCACTCTTCCCGTCATCACCGAATCGGGATGTTCCACCATCCAGTCGCCTTCAAACTGGTTTTGAAAACCTTTGTTACGGAGAATGCCCCAGGCTTCTTCCAGGTGTACTTTCTTCAATCGCTCCAGCCACTTGTCAGCGACCTTGGGCCTGCCATCTGCAAAACGTTCACCCTTCCAGTCAGGCGTATACGCTTTTATTTGCTCGGGAGTTAAAGTGACCTGTTGTGCAGTTGTTGTTAAAAAGCAACTTAACAGTAAATAAAAAACAAGACTGATCTTTTTCATACATGCAATGATTTAGTGAACAGGAATAATGCGTTATTGAAGGTTGGCGATCGCTTCAAACTCAGCATTGAATTTTTTGCTTAACCTTTCAAATATGCCGGTGTAATTTTTATAGATGGCATTGTGTTGTTTATTGGGTTTAAAAGTTTCGCTGAATTCCACGCTTTTGGCCGCAGCGTCCAAATTTTTATAAATACCCATGGCGGTAGCGCTTAATAAAAAAGTACCGAGACCAACACTACTGGTATTTTTGCTCACGCTTACAGGCTTATTAAAGATATCGGCGATCAGCTGGCTGCAGAATGGAATGGTACCAAAGCTACCGTTCACCGAAAGGCTTTTAATACTGCGGTGTTCTTCCAGTGTTTTTCCAATACTGTACATTTCATATAGAATGCCTTCAATGGTAGCACGTACAAAATGTTTTTGTTCATGGTTAATGTTCAAACCAAAATAAACACCTCTTGCATTGGCATTCCATATCGGCGCTCTTTCGCCGAGTAGATAAGGGAGAAATAATAGGCCATCTGATCCTGCTGCCACCAGCGAAGCATCGTTGATCAGTTCCATCATGCTGCTTTCTATATCATAAGCATTCTTAAAATCACCGAATTGCTTGGTAAACCATTCAAAGATGATCCCTCCGTTGTTAGTAGGTCCGCCGCTCACGTAATAGCCTTCAGTCAATACGTAATTAAAAAAACGTTGTTGCTCATCTTTTAAAATTTCTTTGCCTACCACTCTCATGGCGCCGCTGTCTTCAATAGTTATAGTGGCTTTACCTTCTTCCCATACGCCTGCGCCCAAAGTGGCCATGCAACCATCGCTGCTGCCGGTAATGATCTTCGTGTCAGCCGAAAGCCCCAATGAAGTTTGATACTCCTTGCGCAGTTTGCCTTCAGCATGAAAAACGGGCACCAGTGCCGGCAATTTATTTACGGCAATACCGGCATGGTCCAGCGCATCAGCATCCCATTTTAATTTGTGAATATTGAATAATCCGGTTGCAGAAGCAAGGCTATAGTCAATGATATACTCTCCTGTTAACTGCTGAATGATATAGGACTTAATGGAAAGGAATTTATTCGTTTTTTTAAAGCGTTCCTTGTCCTTATTTTTCATCCAGGTAATCTTTACCAGTGGCGACATTGGATGAATAGGCGTGCCGGTTGCTTTATAAATATTTTTTCCCAGCGTGCTTTCTTTTAATTTTTTTGCTTCGTCTTTTCCACGATTATCAGCCCAGGTAATTACATTGCCCAAAGGCACGCCATTCTTATCAATAGGCAATACACTATGCATGGCAGCGCTGAAACAGATGGTCAGCACTTTATATTTTTTAGCATGCACGGTTTCTGTCAAAAAATTCTTGAGCACATACAGCATGGTAATAAACAATTGTTCAGGATCCTGTTCGCTGTAATCGGGCTCCGGATGAAAAGTAGGATAGATGCCTTTTGCAGAACCAATAACATTTCCTGCAATGTCAAAAGCAAAAACCCTTACTGCACTCGTACCGAGCTCAATGGTAATAATGCATTCCTTCTGCGTGGTATTAGTCTTGCCCATATGAAATATTTTTTTTCCTGAAATCACTGGGCGTATAGCCCGTGAGTTTTTTGAATGTTGTTGCAAAATGCTGTGATGAATAAAAACCTGTATCCAAAGCGATATCTGTTACACTCAGGTTATTTTGTTTTAATAACTTGGTAGCTTCCGAAATACGGATAGTAATGAGGTAATTCAAAGGAGAAAAACCGGAATAGCTTTTTACTTTTTCTGTGAACGTGGTGGTACCTAATCCCACCATGGCAGCCATTTCCTCCACCGTCCAGTTATGCGATAAATTTTTACGCAATGCCTGCTCCAGGTTCATGAATGATTGCGGGAAATCGCGATGCGTATTGTTTTGTAACGTAAGCTTGCGTGCGATCAAAATAAATAATTCATCTATCAACTGGTTCACCCTTGTGCTGTAACCGATCTGTTGATTGAATAATTCCTGCTGCAGTTCGTTTAATATCCTGCCTGCTTCTTTTATTTTAGAAAGTATCGGCGTATCACAGAGCTTGAATATTTTTCCAATTGCCAGTAATTCATTTTTTGGGATATTGCTCCACTTACCGAGCATCATCCTGTCGGCAGGCTCGGGTTTATTCACTTCAATACATAACCAACAGATCTTACCAATATCCAGCACGCCTTTTTGTCCGCCCAATTTATGACCTGGCTGTATCAATGCCAGATCACCTGGGTATAGAATATGATGATGATCATTGATCGTCCATTCAAATTTTCCTTCCAGCACATAAAATATCCTGATGCTGTTGGTGGCATCTTCCGTAAATGAATTGAGGTGAACAGCAGTGTTGCGCTTGATCGCAAATTCAAGGATATGCGAAAACGAATCCAGTTCTTTTGAATGGCCCTGTTGAAAAAGGAACTGGTTCATGCAATCGTTATTAAGTGTTCTAAAATACTGCAATTCTGTTTAAAACCTATCCTGAATTTTATGCAATATCAACTTTCCTTTCACAAAACATGTTCAAAATTCAACGTAGTTTTTTATTGGAAGTTTTTCGGAATTTTTTACTTCTATTTTGTAAGCTGTAAAACGGATTGCTACAAAATTCATTAACCAAATAACTTGCTATCATGAAGAAAAAACTGCAGCGGGCAGCCATGCCGGCCATGCGTGAAATGTTCTTTACATTCCTCCTTCTTGTATTTTTCTCCTTTAGTGCTGTTGCTCAAACGGTTACCGGTAAAGTAACAGACGCCGCCGGAAAAGAGCTGCCCAATATCTCCGTATTGGTAAAAGGCAGCAATACCGGTACCAGTACCAATGCTGCCGGTCAATACAATATCACCGCAGCATCCAACGCTGTACTCATATTCAGTTCTGTTGGCTTTGCCAGCCAGGAAGTAAAAGTGGCTGGCCGTACCGTGGTAAATGTGGTACTGACAGCAGACAGCCGCAATATGAATGAAGTGGTGGTGACTGCACTGGGTATCAGCAAACAATCAAGAGGCCTTGGTTACGCTGCCTCGAGTGTAAAACCCGAAGAACTTTCTGTCAACAGAACACCCAATCCCATCAATGCCCTGCAGGGAAAAGTAGCCGGCGTTAATATTTCCGGCATGGGTACCGGCCCGGGAGGGTCTTCCAAAATACGCATCCGTGGACAATCTTCTATCTCGGGACAGAACAGCCCGCTGATCGTTATCAACGGCGTACCCATCGATAATTCCAACTCCAACAGCAATGCTGAACCCGGCGGTAATGTTAACGGAAGTACTGTGGGCGTAAAAGGCGGCGGTGTGTATTCTGATGGAGGTGATGGTTTATCCAGCATCAACCCCGATGATATTGAGAATATGACCGTGCTGAAAGGCGCCGCAGCTGCAGCTTTGTACGGATCAAGAGCAAAGGATGGTGTAATAATGATCACCACCAAAACAAAAGGCAAGGGAAAAGGTATTGGTGTAAGCTATAACATCAATTACACCAACGAAACGCCTTTGGACTATACGGATTATCAAAAAGAGTATGGGCAGGGTGAAAATGGTGTAAGGCCAACAACCGTAAATCCAACATCTGGCCAATGGTCTTTCGGCGAAAAGATACAGCCCGGTATGACGCAAACATTATTCAACACCTCCAATATTCCATACGAAGCGCAGGGCAGCCGTATAAAAGAATTTTACAGGCACGGACAAAACTTAACGAATACGGTTACACTAAGTACAGGCGGTGATAAAGGCGGCTTATATCTTTCGCTGGTGAATACCGACAACAAAGGCATTGTTCCCAATAATACTTTTAACCGTAAAGGCATGAACCTTGGCTTTAGTTATAACTTAACGGATAAGTTCAGCTTTATGGGTAATGTGAATTATACCAATGAAAAAAACACCAATCCACCTAATATCGCCAACCAGGATAATTCCATCCCTACCACATTAATGGCCATGGCCAATACCATGCCTTTGAGTGTGCTGAATGATAATAAATACAATGCACAAGGGAATGAATATGTTTATTCCCGCTTTACCAACCGTACCAATCCTTACTGGGTAATGGTAGAACAATTCCACAATATCAAACGCGACAGGATATTCGGCAATATCTCTGCTAAATACAATTTGCTTCCCTGGTTATTTGTACAGGGAAGATTTGGGCAGGATTATTTCAGTCGTGATGAAGACGTAAATAATTTTCCCACCGGGCAGGCATCACGCCCACTCGTTACAGGCTTTGCCAATGGTATCTATACACAGGAATCACGCCGTTTCAGGGAAACCAACCTGGATTTCTTACTATCTGCCAATAAAAAATTCAAAGATTTTGAAGCCACGCTAACAGCAGGGGGTAATAAAATGAAAAGGCTGCTGGATATAAACAACGTACAGGTAACCGACTTTTTTGTAAGGGGATTGTACTCCGTTCAGAACGGTCGCTCAAAGGATCCTGTATACACGCTGACAGAGCAGGGTGTAAATTCATTGTATGCTTCGGGTGAAGTATCCTGGAAAAGAACCCTGTACCTGAATGGTACAGTAAGAAATGATTGGTTCTCTACACTGTCACCCGAAAACAGGAGCATCGCTTATCCTTCCGTTTCAGGCTCCTATGTTTTTTCCGAAAGTCTGCCCAAACAAACCTGGCTTGACTTTGGAAAAATAAGAGTGGGTTATGCGCAAGTGGGCAGTGATGGTGATGTAGCGCCTTATTCAGGCCAGCTTTTTTACGCGGTAAATGCCAACCTGATCAATAACAGTTCTGGTGTACCCGTTCCCGTTAGTACAAGTGGCAACTCTATACCCAATCCTAATTTAAGACCAAGCCGTGTTACGGAAACAGAACTGGGTATGGAATTAAAAATGTTCAAAAGCAGGGTAAACCTGGATGTGGCAGTATATAAAAAAACAACCCGTGACCAGATCGTACAGGTACAGGTGTCCGATGCTTCCGGCTTTGTAAATACCCGTATAAACAGCGGCGCCAGCAGCAATAAAGGATTTGAAGCAATGTTGACGCTGGGTATTGTGCAGCACAAAAATTTTACCTGGAATTTTACCGCCAATACTTCTTATAATAAAACAAAAGTGCTGAGCATCATCACCAATACACCCGGTGAAAGGATAACCATCGGCACGCATACATTCAATGGCGAAGTAAGGCATGTGGTGGGCCAGGAAATGGGGCAGATAGCCGGTTATGGATATGCCACAGATGCAACAAAAGGAAATCAAAGGATCTTCCAGGCAAATGGCTTACCGCTGCGTACTTCCGACCTGGTTTTATTCGGAAGCGCTTTGCCTAAATGGACCGGCGGGTTTTTAAATTCATTCAATTATAAAGGCATTACGCTTGCTGTTTTCATTGATTATAAACTGGGCAATAAAATGTTGTCGGGCACCAATTTCAATGCTATAAGGGAAGGCCTGCATAAAATGACACTCGAAGGAAGAACATCCGGCGTGGTAGGACAAGGGGTGAACCAGAGTGGTGGTGTAAATACAGTTGTAGTACCGGTGCAAACCTATTGGGAACACCTGCGTTCGCAACAGATCATTGAGCCGGTTATTTATAATGGCGGTTACTGGAAACTGCGCCAGCTGAGCATTGGATATGATCTCACCAAATACGTTCCTGTTAAATGGCCTTTCAAAGGGGTAAGACTTGACCTCGTGGCCAATAATGTTTTGATCATTAAAAAATGGGTGGACAATATCGATCCTGAAACCTTTGGCTTTAGTTCGGATAACCAGGTAGGGCTGGAGTCGCCCGGCCTGCCAACAACAAGAGGTATCGGTTTGAACCTGAACATTAAATTTTAAAACTCAAGATCATGAAAAAAATATTGCATTATAGTTTCCTGCTCACCATATTGATGATAAGTTCCTGCGATAAAGGCCTGGACGACCTGAATAAGAACAAGACCAGTCCCACTTCAGTAGATCCTGTTTTTTTGCTGAACAATGCGATCATCAATTCTTCCTTTCCTGTAAAAACACTGGTGTTCGATATGGGTATCGTACAGCAAATGGTTACACCCAATGGCGGTGTATTGGCCGGCGCCAATTTTAACCAGGACAGTCGCGACATTACCCAATTGCCTATATGGGCTGTGTATTACCAGAATGTGATCAAATACAATTACGATGTGATACAGAATACAAAGAGTAACACTGCCAGGAGCAACCTGTATAATATGGCGAGGATATACCAGGCCTATGCCTTTATGATATTGACCGATGAATATGGCGATATACCTTTTACCGAAGCGGGTACGGGATATAGTAACCAGTTGCTGCTGCCAAAATATGATGGCCAGCAGGGGATCTATACCAAGATCATACAGGAGCTGACAGAAGCATCGGCTGCATTGAGTGCCACCGGCACCATCGAAACTTCGGATGTATTGTACAGCGGCGATATTGCCAAATGGAAAAAATTCGGGTATTCGTTACTGTTACGTGCAGGCATGCGGCTAAGTAAGGCCGATCCTGCCAAAGCGCAAACAACAGTGGCAGCAGCATTTGCAGGTGGGGTGATATTGACCAATGCAGACAATGCCTATATCCGCCACGATGCTAATTACAATCAACCCATTGGTGGCATATTGAATGGTAGTGAAGCTGCTAACTTCTACCTGACCAAGCCATTTGTAGACCAGTTAAAAAACACCAACGACCCACGCCTCTCCGCTATAGCCGTCCGTTATGTAGGCGCCACATCCGGTAATGGGCAAACTGCAGCAGCCGGCTCCACCAATGCCGCACAGCAGATAGGAATGCCTATGGGAAAAGATAATGGCACCATTGTAGCGCAGGCTACAACAGACGGACTGGCTTCTTTTTACGATTACAGCCAGGCCGACCGCAGGAGAATTGTAAAAACAACTTCCCCGGTATTTTTAGTAAGTGCGGCACAAACCAATTTGTTGCTGGCCGAAGCAAGGTTCAGGGGCTGGGTAACAACCGGCACCGCAGCACAATATTTCAGCGATGGCATAAGGGCGCACATGGACCAGATGGCCACCTACGATGCCAATACGGCTGTTGCAGCAGGTGCAAGAGATACTTATGTTACTGCCAATCCATTGGTGGTAGGTACCGAACTGCAGCAGATCAATACACAATACTGGATCGCATCTTTTTTGAACGGGCCCGAAGCATTTGCAAATTTCAGGAGAAGCGGTTTCCCTGCATTAACCCCCAATCCTTACGGACAGCCCAATAATCCCGATGTACCCAATGGAACTTTTATCAGGAGGCTTACTTATCCCACTTCAGAACTATCTGTAAATACAACCAATGTAAATGCAGCGATCGCGGCGCAGGGAGCAGATAAACTAAGTACCAAAATATGGTGGGACAAGCCATAAAAAACGCACAGCAGTTGATTCATATACGCGGCAAAAAAGGCCTTTTGTTTCTACATAAGGTCTTATTTTTTCTCTTCTTAAATTTTAAAAACTCTTACCCGATAAATTGACCATATACGATCATTGCATTAACTTTCCTGTTGATAATGTTAATGCAGGTGTTACAAATCATCAGTCATGAAAAAAAAATTGCGCAGCCACGATTGGTTTGGAAGAAAAGATAAAGACGGGATCATTTACCGCAGCTGGATGAAGAACCAGGGTATGCCGCCCGACCTGTTTGATGGCAGGCCGGTAATTGGTATCTGCAATACCTGGAGCGAATTGACGCCCTGCAATGCACATTTACGCGACCTTGCCGAAATGGTGAAAAGAGGCGTGTATGAAGCAGGCGGATTTCCGGTAGAATTTCCTATCATGTCGTTAGGAGAAACATTACTGAAACCAACCGCCATGCTGTTCAGGAACCTCGCCAGTATGGATGCAGAAGAATCCATCCGGGGTAATCCTATTGATGGTGTGGTGCTGTTGACCGGTTGTGATAAAACAACACCTTCTACTGTAATGGGTGCATCGAGTGTGAACCTGCCTACAATTGTTGTACCGGGTGGACCGATGCTGAATGGAAAATATAAAGGCACAGATATCGGTTCGGGTACGCATGTATGGAAGTTTGATGAAGATATGAAGACCGGTAAGATGACGCAGGAAGAATGCACCATTGCCGAAAGTTGCATGAGCCGCAGCGTGGGCCATTGCATGACGATGGGCACGGCCTCTACAATGGCCTGTATGGTGGAATCATTGGGATTAACATTGCCCGGCGCCGCAGCTATACCTGCAGCCGACTCCAGGAAAAAAGTAATGGCACAGTTAAGTGGCAGGAGGATAGTGGAGATGGTAAAAGAAGATCTTACCATATCAAAGATACTCACCCGCGAAGCATTTGAAAATGCCATCAAAGTAAATGCAGCAGTAGGAGGTTCTTCTAATTTTATTATTCATTTAACGGCTATTGCAGGAAGGATAGGAGTAGAACTGAACCTGGAAGATTTTGATACATTGGGAAGTAAAATTCCGCTCTTATTGAACCTGATGCCATCCGGAAAATATTTGATGGAAGATTTTTATTATGCAGGAGGATTACCGGTTATATTAAATGAACTGAAAGACCATTTACATAAAAATGTGATCACAGTTACAGGAAAAGGTCACGAAGCAAATATTAAAGGACTCACGGAATGTTATAATGAAAATGTAATTGCTACTTACGATAAACCTTTAATTGCAGAAGCCGGATGCGTGGTGCTGAAAGGAAACCTGGCAACAAATGGCGCAGTGATGAAACCTTCTGCCGCAACGCCCGCTTTAATGAAGCACAAAGGCCGTGCAGTAGTGTTTGAAAGTATTGAAGACTATCATAAACGCATAGACGATCCTGATCTGGATATTGATGAGACCTGCGTGATGGTATTGAAATATGTGGGCCCTGTGGGTTATCCCGGTATGCCCGAAGTGGGGAATATGGCATTGCCCAAAAAATTACTGCAGAAAGGCATTACCGATATGGTACGTATCTCCGATGGACGAATGAGCGGCACCGCTTATGGAACGGTGGTATTGCATGTGTCTCCCGAATCTGCTATTGGCGGGACGTTGGCGCTGGTGAAAAATGGTGATATCATTGAACTGGATGTATCAGCAAGAAAAATTAATTTAGCTGTAACAGACGAGGAGCTGGAAAAACGAAGAGCCGCATGGGCCGCACCAAAGCCTGCAGCTGAAAGAGGTTATGTGAATTTATATGTAAAACATGTGATGCAGGCCGATAAAGGAGCCGACCTTGATTTTTTACAAGGCAATTCCGGATCAGAAGTTACCAGGGATTCTCACTAAATTGTTGATATGAAAAAATTGCTTGCATTCCATCTTCTTTTAATTACGATGCATTGTTCCTTGCATGCGCAGAACAAAATGATCGGCACTGTAGAACGGATCGATCCTGCACTGGATGCTATCATCAAACCCGGGGCACAGGCCGAAATAATTGCAGAAGGGTTCAACTGGTGCGAAGGCCCGCTGTGGCTGGAAAAAATAAATGCGCTCATCTTTTCTGATGTTCCCGAAAATAAAATTTATAAATGGACCGCTGCTAAAGGAACGGAATTGTATTTGATGCCTTCGGGTTATACAGATACCGTAATAAAACGCAAAGGCGAAATGGGCAGCAATGGTTTAACGTTGGATAATAAAGGCCGCCTGGTATTATGCCAGGATGGCGACCGGCAGATGGCATGGATGAATGCACCGCTTGCAAAACCAGCCCCCAATTTTGTGCACATTGCATCAAAGTATAAAGGCCTGCGTTTCAGCAGCCCGAATGATGCGGTGTACAATCACAATGGCGAATTGTTTTTTACCGATCCTCCGTATGGGCTGGAAACACAACGGGATGATGATCCAAAAAAAGAAATAAAATTCAACGGCGTATATAAAGTAAAAAAAGACGGCACAGTTATTTTACTCATCGATACTTTGCCAAGGCCCAACGGCATTGCATTTTTACCGGGCGATAAAAAACTCATCGTCGCCTGTTCTGATGGACGCAAACCCAATTGGTATGTATATGATGTAAAAGGGGATTCGCTCACCAACGGAAAAATATTTTACAGTACCGTGGGCGCACCCAAAGGCGTAAAAGGTGCACCGGATGGTTTGAAAGTAGATACAAAAGGCAATGTGTTTGCCTCCGGCCCTGGTGGAATATGGATTTTTAATAAAGATGCGAAATTGCTGGGCAAATTACATTTGACAGAACAGGCATCTAATTGCGCCCTAAGCAGCGACGAAAAAACTTTGTATATTACCAATGATATGTACGTATTGAGATTTAAAATGAGGGATTAAAATAAATTACGCATGAAATTATACAGAACAAAGACAGGCATTGTAATAGAAAAAGAAAATAAATTTTACCCGGTCAAAGAAGAGAACTGGGAGTTGTTTGTGAATAATGACGACCTGTATGTAAAGCTCGAAAATCTTACACAGTCATTATCACCCGCAGGCAAAGAATTGATCAATGAAATAACAGCACCCATGGGCAGCGGGCAGGAACTATGGGCCTGTGGTGTAACTTATTTAAGAAGTAAAGTGGGCAGGCAGGAAGAATCAAAAGCAAGTGGCGGTGCCGATTTTTATGCAAAAGTGTATGAAGCAGAAAGACCGGAAGTATTTTTTAAATCAACAGCGCACCGGGTGGTGGGCGAGGGGGCAAAAGTAAATATCCGCAAAGATTCCACCTGGGATGTACCGGAGCCGGAATTGACTTTAGTGGTAACATCATCCGGCAAGATCATCGGCTATACTATTGGCAACGATATGAGCAGCAGGAGTATTGAAGGAGAAAATCCATTGTACCTGCCGCAGGCAAAAACCTATGATGCCTGTGCAGCAATAGGTCCCTGTATTTATGTAACAGAACAACCGCTTGACAGCAGTACGATGATAACACTGGAGATATCAAGAGAAGACGCGGTAGTGTTCAGCGATACCATTGCTATCAGCCAGATGAAAAGAACGCCGGAAGAACTGGTGGGCTTTGTATTCAGGGAATGCAGTTTTCCGTATGGCTGTTTGATCATGACCGGAACAGGTATTGTACCGGGCAGTGATTTTACTTTACGAAGTGGTGATATCATTAAGATCAGCATCGATCATATCGGAACATTAACCAATACCGTGCGTTAACAGCATGACTTTTCTCATCATCATTTTTGCGATTGCCCTGCAGGTTTTTCTAACCATAAAAAAGGTGAGCCCTTTTTTATCCCTGATAATTGTTTCCATCACAGCCGGTTTATTATTAGGATTAAAACCGGAAGAAATACTCAAGTCAATAGAAAAAGGTGTTGGCAGCACATTGGGTGGTTTGGCACTCGTGATCTGCCTGGGTGCTATACTGGGAAAGATACTGGAACAGAATGGCGCTACAGAAAAAATATCCACCACATTGATCAATGCATTCGGTACAAAAAATATCCAGTGGGCAGTAATGGTCACCGGATTTTTAATAGGCATACCATTGTATTATAATGCAGGTTTCGTGATACTCGTGCCATTGGTATTTACACTGGCACGCAAAACAGGTTTACCATTATTATACATCGCCGTACCAATGGCCGCAGCACTATCCACTACGCATTGTTTTTTACCGCCTCATCCCGGCCCCGTTGTGTTAGTAAATGCTTTTAAAGCCAACATGGGCAAAGTATTATTGTATGGAATACTAATGGCAATACCTGCTGTAATAATTGCAGGCCCGTTGTTGGGAAGATTTCTGCAAAAAATAAAAGTAGATACCACGGCCTCATTTGCAGGCGAAGAAATAAATGCAAACAAAACATTACCCGCAGCATTCCCCAGTTTTATCATCGCATTGCTGCCGGTGATACTGATAACACTCGCAGTAATAGCCGCTAATTTTTTACCGGCCAACACAGTCCTGCAAAAAATATTATTGTTCACCGGCGATTCCACTATCGCATTACTGATAGCAGTATTGCTGGCCATTTATTATTTTGGTATACGGGCAGGCAAACCAATGGAAACCATGATGCGGTCACTAAGTGATGCAGTCTCCGGCATCGCCATGATATTACTGATCATAACAGCAGGCGGTATTTTTAAACAGGTGTTGATCGATAGCGGCACCGGTGATTATATCGCCTCCTTCAGCAGCAAATGGCAAATGCCGCCTTTATTATTCGGGTGGCTCATCACAGCCTTGCTGCGGGTAATGATCGGCTCGGCAACCGTAGCAGGTATTACAGCAGCAGGAGTGGTATCACCATTAGTAGTAAGTGGTGCAGCATCGCCGGAACTGATGGTGCTGGCAGTAGGAGCGGGCAGTGTATTCGGTTCGCATATCAACGATTCAGGTTTCTGGATGTATAAAGAATTCTTCAAACTCTCCTTAAAGCAAACCTTCCTTTCGTGGACGGTAATGGAAACCATTATCTCGCTCGTGGGCCTGGCAGGGGTGTTATTGCTGGATATGATCGTTTAATCATTCTATAAAATAATAGAAAGCTGTAGCCTTAGCTTGGTTGCATAAAAAAAGATCCCACTGCAATTGCAATGGGATCTTTTATTTAAAGCGCTTATAAATTATTCGCCTTTAGGTTCTTCTTTACCTTCAGATGCAGCTGCATCATTTTCCATCTTAGCTTTTAAGTTAGCTAAAACGCCCAGGTCGCCTAAAGTTGATTTTTCTACTTTGCTTTGCAGGTTCTTCACTGCTTTTTTAGTGATCTCAGCATCTGCTCTTTTTTCTTTTGCAATTGCTTGTTTTTCTTCTTCGATCACCTGTTCCCAGATACGGGTATGGCTTAACACGATACGTTTGTCGTTACGGTCAAACTCAATTACCATGAACTGTGCAGTTTCATCAGCACCAACAGTTTTACCATCTTCCTTAGCTAAGTGACGGCTTGGAGCAAATCCTTCAAGGCCATATGGCAATTGTACTACAGCACCTTTATCGTCTTTTTTAACAACGGTACCTTCGTGGATGCTGCCAACAGGGAAGGTAGATTCCAGGGTGTTCCATGGATCTTCTTCGATCTGTTTGTGACCTAACTGCAGTTTGCGTCCTTCTTTATCAATGTTCATGATAACCACATCGATAGTTTCGCCTACTTTAGTGTATTCGTTCGGGTTATTGAAACGTTTTAACCAGCTCAGGTCGCTGATGTGGATCATACCACCAATACCGGTAGCCAGTTCCACAAACACACCATAAGGAGTGATGTTCTTAACAACACCTTTATGTTTACTGCCTTCAGGGAAAACAGTTTCAATATTGCTCCATGGATCTTCAGTCATTTGTTTGATAGAAAGACTCATTTTGCGGGTATCTTTATCCAGGGTAACTACTTTAGCTTCGTATTCGTCGCCCAGTTTAAAGAATTCTTTTGCATTGATAGGAGTGTTGGCCCATGTAATTTCACTTACGTGTACCAAACCTTCCACGCCCGGCATGATTTCCAGGAATGCGCCGTAGTCTTCAATGTTCACCACTTTACCTTTTACAATTTCACCTTCTTTCAGGCCTTCAGATAAAGTATCCCAAGGATGAGGAGTCAATTGTTTCAGGCCAAGGCTGATACGTTTTTTATCATCATCAAAATCCAGTACCACCACGTTCAGTTTCTGATCCATTTTCAATACTTCGCTTGGGTGGTTGATACGTCCCCATGAAATATCAGTGATGTACAGTAAACCATCTAAGCCGCCCAGGTCAAGAAATGCACCGAAGTCAGTGATGTTCTTGATAGTACCTTCCAGTACCTGGCCTTTTTCCAGTTTACCCATGATCTCGGCACGTTGTGCTTCGATATCACTTTCAATAAGCGCTTTATGAGAAACAACAGCATTCTTAATGGCTTCGTTGATCTTAACCACTTTAAATTCCATTGTTTTGTTTACGAACTGGTCGTAATCAGTAACAGGTTTAACGTCGATCTGAGAACCTGGTAAGAAGGTTTCCATACCAAATACATCAACGATCAAACCACCTTTAGTTTTGCTGGTAACCAAACCGGTAACAATTTCACCAGTACGGTGTACTTCCATGATCCTTTCCCAAGCCCTTGTAGTGCGTGCGTTCTTGCGGCTCAGGTGCAGGTTTCCTTCCCTGTCTTCTTTTTCCACCACCATTACTTCAATCACATCACCTACTTTAACGCCACCGGGAATATCCCTGAATTCGTTCAGAGAGATCAAACCATCGCTTTTAAAACCAATGTTCACCACAGCATCAGTTTTGGTTAATGATTCTACAGTTGCCTGTATCATTTCACCATCATTGATCTGTTTGAAAGTGTTGTCGTAAACAGTATCATACTTTGCTTTTTCAGCAGCAGAATAGCTGGTTACATTTCTTTTGTCAACGCTCCAGTCAAAATCGTCGTGAGCGGTAGCCACAGTTTCAGCAACCGGGGCCTGTACAGGCACGTTTGTTGTCGCAGCAGTTTCAGCAGCCGGAGCTGATGACCCTTCCTGTGCATCTGCGTTTAATTGTTTAAAAATATTGAAAGACATAAATTAACCCCGTGGTTTTTTGAACGGGACGGCAAAGTTACTAAAATATACCCGTTTTTGTCAAGATAATATCAGCCTTTTTTATAATGAAATTCAGCCTGGTTGCAGTAAACTGGCAACTTGTATAACAGGTTGTAAAACAGCAGGGTATAAAAAAGGCCCCCCGGTATCGGGGGGCCTTATATTAGATCAACGAATTGTTTATCTTAAGACTTCGGCTCTGCCTACGGCCAGCCTGTTGCCATTAATATCAACAACTTCTACCCAGTAAACACCAGTACCAAGGTTCCTGATATCTACATCCATTCTTCCGTAAGGAGCAGCAATAGAGTATGTTTTAGCAAATACTCGTTTGCCTCTTGCGTCATAAACGTTCAGACCACGTGGCAGGTTAACGTTGTTTGCCACGCTGTGGTACCTAACCTGGAATACACCATTGTTAGGGTTAGGATAAACGAATACTCTGCCGCTTACTGAGTCAGTAATGGTGATAGAGTTAACTGAATTGTTCGTACAACCGTTTACGTCCGTTACTCTCAGGGTGTATGTACCTATACCGCTTACATCCACCAGGATAGAACTTGCAGCCTGGTTAGGAACTGCAACGCCATCCTTGAACCATGTATAAGTAGAAGCTGCCGGCGTAACTGTTGAGAATACAGTGGTCCTTAAACCAGGGAACAGTTTCGTGAACGGTGAAGCATTCAGAATAATGGTTGGTAATGGGTTAACGGTCAGTTTAACGATCCTGGAGATAGAATCACGGCAACCTGCGGTATGAATAGAATCCTTGTACAGGTATCCGTTCATTGAAACAGGAGGAGCAGAGATGGTTAATGTACCGGTTTGAGCACCAGCATATACACCACCGTTACTTACATTACCCCATGTGTTACCGTTATCAGTACTTACTTTCCAGTTGTGAGCAATAACAGATCCGGCTGCTACAGTAGTAAAGCTGGTTACCTTATCTGTACAAACCGCCGCATCCACAGGTTGAGTTGGGAATGTGATCGGAGTGTTAACAGTAACAGGTACCTGTGTTGCATTAGATACACAACCAACAGTTGGGTATTTGAAACTAATGCTGTAACCACCGGCTAAGTTACCGGTATCACCACCAAAGTCATCCACGATGAACAACTTCCAGGTTCCGTTAAAGTTACCTGTAAACATTGCTAAAGCAGGGTTTGGCTGTACAACAGTACCAGGACCAGGAGCAGGCCAGTTATCAGGTTCAACACCAAAGTTAGGATCAACCAGGTTAGTTGGGTGATAAGTACCTGAAGGAGTAGCACCAGTAGTTAACAATGGACCTGCATCGTTAAATACAAAGGTGTTATTGTTCAAAGCATTACCAAATCCGATATCAGACATCAGGATCACATTCTGACCAGAAGGAGATTGTAACAGGATGTCTATATCATCAGACCAGGTATGGCTCAAACCATTCAGCGTTACTGAAGTTACAGATGCACCGGTAGTTGGTAATCCTGTAACACTGATGTTAGAAGGATATGGGCTACCTGGTGAACCGTCACCAGTAGAAACTGAAGCTGTGTTAGAGAATGTAGGAGTTGCATCAGGTCCAACACTTGTAACAGTTACACTGTAAGTAGTGCTGGTAGCTGGCTGTGCATATACTGTATTAACAGCAGTACCTGCAACATACGGCGTACCTGTAGCATTCAGATATAATCCTGTAGCAGGAGTCCAAACACCAGAAGCTGGAACACCATACAGGTAGTCAAATGAAATTGACCATGATGTAAGTGTACCCACATCACCACCACCACCATCGGCCATAGCTAATGTCCATACGCCGTTTGGTGTGCTGTATAACTGGTTCCATGCAGTAGCTGCAGAAACATATCCGTTAGGATTGTTAACAGTAGCGATAGCTGCATTGATCATATCAGCTTTAAATGTACCGGTGATTGGCTGAGAAGCTGCACTGCTGAATGCTGCAGTACCTGCTGAGCTTACAACAGTATTTACAAAACCAGTGTTAGGATAAGTACCCGCCTGGTTACCTGTACCTGTCAGGTATTTATCCAGTGCAAGGATCTGTCCGTTTGGAGCTTTAAGGTTAAAGATCATATCACCGCAATAAGTGTGCGGCATGTTGATAGTAACCCTTACGTTCGTAATAGCAGCTGTTGCAGGCAATGGCACAGTAATATCACTGTGTGCACCTACAGCACTGTTATCCGGAACCGGAATGCTCACTGTACCAGAACTATAAGTGTCTGTGAACGCAGTTGGTGTCAGAGACGAAGTGATAGTTAATGGAACAGCAGGGAAACCTACGCAGGTTGTAACCGAAGCAGGATTAACTGTCGGAGCTGCCGGTTTGTAATTCACATCTATTTTAAGTGTACCGATACAACCTGTAGTACCGTTGGTACCAGTTATTGTATAAGTAGTATTTACTGCAGGAGCAGCGTATACAGTAGCAGTAGGAGTACCTGCAACATAAGGAGTGGTAGCTGCAGCGTTGGTGTATAAACCAGTTGCAGGAGACCATGTATATGTTGTAGCACCACTTGCAGTGATCAGGGTACCATTGGTACCTGCTATACCACCGCAGATTGGGCTTGCAGGAGATACTGTAATAACAGGCAGTGGGTTCACGGTCAGTATCGCACCAACAGAGTTAGCTGCCGGAGGACATGTGCCGCTCACTACACAACGGTAACGGTAAGTATTAAACGAAGCCGGTACGTTGGTAATGGTTAATGTATTGGTAGTAACACCACCGTAAGGGGCACCCGCAGGAATGTTGGTATAAGTAGCACCGTTATTAGTGCTTACCTGCCACTGATAACTGATACCTGCACCTGTACCTACAATGCTGAAGGTAGCAGTGCTTCCCTGGCAAACCGTTAAGTTGGTAGGCTGAGAAGTAACTGCCGGTAACTGGTTAACTACGATAGTAACCGCTCCGGTAGTCTGGCAACCATTTGGAGCCGTACCCAGTACTGTGTACGTAGTGGTTGTCATTGGAGAAGCCGCGATCGGGTTACCGGTAGAAGAGCTGATACCTGTAGTAGGAGACCATTGGAAAGTATATCCTGCCGGAGGTCCTGCAGGTACTGTCCAACCTACAGCAAGGCTCCAGCTTGTGATAGTTCCAACATCACCACCAGCATTATCCCTTGCAGCAAATGACCATGTGCCATTAAGGTTAGCGGTACCGGTATTGTATAGTGGCAAGAAGGTGGTTGCTGTTGGTATAAAACCAGTAGGAGGAGCAGCACCTAATGCACCATCCGGAGCAAACGTTCCGGTAAATGGAGCGCCTGCAGCAGGAATTACTGTAGTGGAAGTAGAATTGATAGTGGTGTTTACAAAGTTATCACCTGTACCGCCTTTTGCGTTCACCAGGTTCAGTACCTGGCCGTTAGGAGATTTCAAGAACAGCGTAAGATCACCATCCCATGTGTGGGTGATATTGAAGTTAACGCTGGCACTTGTTCCGGTAGCACCTGCAGGAACAGTTGTGATATTTAAATTAGTGCTTACACCAGTTGCACTTGCATCGGGTATTGCTACCGATATAGGGCCAGAAGCTGCAGTAGCAGTTCCGTTTGTAGGAGCACCAATAATAGTTAATAAAGTTGGGTCACCCGCACAAAGAGGAGTGCTTGGGTTAGCCGTTACTGTAATACCTGCAACAGTAGTTGGAGATACAGTAATAGTAGGTGTACCACTGTTACCTGTACCGATACAGCAAGGATTGCTGGCAACGATCACAGAAACAAGGCTGTAAGTAGTAGTTACAGCAGGAGTAACCGGTATTTGGTTACCGCTGGTATAATTAAGAACTGTAAAGTCCGGACCTACTGAAGGATGGATAGTAACGTTATAAGTGTATGACGGATCCCCACCAGTCATATCAACTTTTAAGTTAGCTGTAGAACCTGTACAGGTATTTGGATTGATGAGCGGGAATGTAGTATACACCGCGTTATCAATACCAATGAAATCAGAGTTGGCACCAGTAGGGCCACCACCTGTAACATAATACCTGAAACCTAATCTGCCCGGGATACCAGCTGCTGGTAAACCAGACATAGTAACAGTATACTGTGTCCATGAAGTTGGATAACCGGTTCCGGTCAGGTTCGGGTTGATATCAACCAGTAAGGTTGTATAATCACCTGTGCTTGATTCGGTGGTACCAACGTTGGTGCCGGTATTGGTTGTATTTAACCATAACTGCAACCTGTCAGGGAAAGTACCTGTAGTAGTACGAGTATAGAAAGAGAATTTATCCCCGTTTCTCATGGTTGCGATCGCCGGAGTAAACATCCAGTCACTGATAGTACCTGTACCTGCAGTGTTGTTGAAGTTTGCAGAAGCAAAACCAACACCACTCTGAGGAGCAAATACCAGAGAGTTGGTTTGAGACCAGTTGGTAAGACCAATTGGGTTACTCAGGTTCTGGATAGGCCATCCTGCAGGAGGAATAGTGCCATCAAAACCTTCAGCGAACAGGTTAGATGCAGGACCAGGGATCTGTACCTGGCTCAATACAGATGAAGTAGGAGCCTGGCAAGGAGGAGGAGGAGTACAGGTCAATCCTGTTACAGTCATAGTGTAAGAAGGACATTCTGTACTGGTCAAAGCAGCCATTAAAACTAATACCACAGTCTGGTTAGCAGGCAGGGTAAAAGAATAAGTAACTGTTGCACCTGGAGACAGAGAGCTTGAACCACCATCTGCGATGTAGTTAGCGCAAAGGTTGTTTGGATCAAAGCTTCCGTTGTAAGCCACACCAAATACGTCACCACCACCAGCATTTGCAATGTAACTTACGGTTACGCACTGACTGGCGCAGGTAAGATTCTGGACGGTGTATTTGTCGTAATAATAAGGGCCGGTACCTGGGTTAAAGATACCAGGACAAACACCTTTTGGAGCAGCGCAAGTAGACGGAACACCATCACGGAAGAAACGTCCGTTGGTAAGTGTAAGGTCACTTGCAGTCAAACCACCGTTGTAAGTACATACGTCTTCAACAATGTTTGATGTAGGAAGTGAATTGGAAAAAATCTTTTCGGTAGGGATACCGGGATTTTTTGCCATTTTGGTAGCAATGATTTTGTTCATTGCCGGAACATCTGTCGGGCCATTACTGATACCCAACTTACTGTTTTGTCCAGTGACACGAACAGCATTTGCCACCGGGGTGGCAGGCGCCTTGATCACTTTGCCGCTAGCAGTTTTTCTCGATTTCTGCTGCTGCGCAAAAGAGATCTGCAGCGACATGCTCAAAACGAGTACCGGGAGTACCATCCTGAGCAAAAACACCTTGAACTCTTTTCGTGTAGTTGTTTTTTGCATAAAAAATGTTTTAGTTTGTTTGTGTACTTGAGAATAACCTGGAGAGACATGTTTTGGGGATAAAGCAGTGCAGTTCAGGTAGTACAGCATTAAAGGTAACAACTTTAACTTAATATTATGTAATTTTCAAACGCTTTTTTTATACAACCAGCGTCCGGTAAGATTTATGCAGAAAAAAGAATATATGTCGGCCTTTTCTATGAGGCCGGGCGGAAAAATGCAGGTGTAAAAAGAGAGGATCAGAGGGAATGCAGCAGCAATTCATTAAAGTTCTGCAGCGATGATATTTTAAGGTCGGCAGCATGCCATTTCAGCTCCTTGCTGCTCTTGTAATCCGGTACCACCACGCATTTCATGCCGGCAGCCTTTACAGCTATCATACCAAAAAAAGAATCTTCAAAACCGATACATTCATTGGCCGGCGCCTTTAATGCAGCAGCACAATCAAGGTATACCTGCGGGTGCGGTTTGCCGTAGGGCATTTGTGCGGCAGAACAGATACTGCCCAGGTGATCTCTTATTCCCAGGCGGTCCACCACCACTTCAATCAGCTCCATGGGCGATGAAGATGCCAGCCCGGTCTTAAAATTCCTTTCTTTAAAAAAATTAAAAATATGTTCCAGCCCAGGCATGGGCCTTCCTTTTTGCAACACCAGTTCTATCACTTTATCAATGATCTCTTTTTCAACAGCCGGGGCATCCTGCAAGGGAATTTTAAAATAAGCAAACCAGCGCTCCACAAATTCTTTGGTACGCATACCGGTAGTGGTGGCATACTGCTCGGGCGTTAAATGAATATTATAACGATGAAAAATGATGGTGGCAGCTTCATTCCACAAAGGTTCAGAATCTATCAGCAGGCCATCCATATCGAATATTACCGTATTAAGTTTCATGCCGCAAATATATTAACTTCAATATCATGTAATTTAACGGTATAATTTTATCATTCCGCAGCAGATCAATAAATTGCAGCATTGGCATAAATTAACTTCTATGATGAAAAGCTGGTGGGCCAGGTTCAAGGAATCAAAATTTGTAAAAGGGCTGGTATACGCCATTGTGGGATTCATCTCCTATCCCGGTTTAAATATCGTTAACCGCCTCGAAATTAAAGGAATGGAAAAACTGGGCCACCTGCCCAAAAAAAACGTACTGTTTGTAAGCAATCATCAAACTTATTTTGCGGATGTGATCACTTTTTTACACATTTTCTGCGCCGTAAGCTGGCGTAAAAAACATAAACTGGGTGTTCCTTATTATTTGCTCTGGCCTTTTACAAGGGTAAAATATGTGGCTGCTGAAGAAACGATGAAAAGCAACTGGATCAGCAAATTGTTCAGCCTTGCAGGGGCTATAACGGTAAAGCGTACCTGGAGAGCCGACGGGCAGGAAGTGAGGCGTGGGCTCGACACTTCGGATACACGAAAAATTGAAAGGGCATTGCAAAGCAACTGGGTCATCACTTTTCCGCAGGGCACCACCAAACCCTTTGCGCCGGGCCGGAAAGGAACCGCCTTTATCATCAAGCAACATAAGCCTATTGTGATACCCGTGGTAATCAGCGGCTACTGGAGGGCATTCAATAAAAAGGGATTGAAATTTAAAAAGAAGGGCACATTGTTATCCGTAACTTTTAAAGATCCCCTGCAGATCGATTATGAAGACAGTACCGAAAATATCTTAGCCACCGTTATGGACGCCATTGAGCAAAGCAAACAATTTATGCTGAAGGGGCGCCATCACCTGATGAACAAAACCGACAAATAAGGCATGCGTATTTTCTTCTCCACTTTATTGCTTTTAATTTTTTGCAATGCTGTAAAAGCGCAGGTATTGGTAAGAGGAAAAGTGCTGGATGAAAGATCGGGTACGCCTGTGGGTAATGCCAGTGTGTATATCAACAATACTTCTATCGGAACAGTCACCAATGCTTCGGGCGAATTCAGTTTGAACCTGAAAAACACCTATACTGCCGAACTCATCATCTCTTCTGTAGGATACCAATTGTATACGCTGCACATCGATAAAGACTCCGTGAATTTTTATTATACCGTTCAACTGGCTTTAAAAGAAAATACACTCAAAGATGTATTGATAATGAATGATGCCACCCGGCAGCAATGGATGAAAATATTCATCGAAAATTTCCTGGGTATTACCGAAGAAGCGGATAATTGCGTGATTGAAAATGCCGGTGCGGTTTATTTTGCAATGGGCGAGAATAAGAATTCGATGTATGCCTATGCAGATACCCCGCTGGTGATCATCAATAAACAACTGGGGTATAAGATATCATTCGACCTGGTGGAATTCAGCTTTGATAAAATAAAGAACAGCACTTATTTTTTAGGCTACAGCCGTTATGAATCCATCAGCGATAAAAAAGCAGTGATAAAAAGAAGAAAGCAGAATTATTTTGGCAGCACCATGCATTTTTACCGTACACTTACTACCGGCGATGTTAAAAAAGCGGGTTATACTATTTCCGGTATCAAGAAAATACCGGCTGTAAAAGACAGTACGAAGAGTAATAAAAAAAACAGCGGTCCTGTTAACCTGGTTTATCCAATCACCGTAAAAGATATGTTGCAAAAAGATACTGTAACAGGTGCCTATTATATTACCGGGCAAAAAGTGGTGATGATAAAATACGATGAAGAGCCGCACGCCAAATTTTACCTGTCCCGCAAAATACTGGTAAGAGGGCTGGACCGTTTTGGCTTTACCGCATACATTACTTTGCTGGATGATAAAGTGGAAGTGGATGATAACGGCATCATACATTCGCCGCTTGGTATTGTGTACGATGGCTTTTGGGTATACGAAAAACTGGCCAACCAGTTGCCCTTCGATTACCAGCCGGAATAATTATGCTTTGGTAAAAAGCGCCTTCAGTTCATCCGCATCTTCTGCTTTCATTTTACCACCCAGTACCAGGCGCAGCTGCCTTCTTCTTAAAGCGCCGTCGAATAATTTTTTTTCTTCTTCCGATTCCGGGATCAAGGTATTTACCCGCCTTGGGCGGCCGGTAGGATCCAGTGAAACAAATGTATAATAAGCCTCGTTGCTTTTGTATTTGTATTGCTGAATGGCATCTTCGCCCCATACCTTCATGTGTACTTCCATACTGCTGGTGAATGCACGGGTTACCTTGGCTTCAATATGCACCACATTACCGATCTTGATAGGGCTTTCAAAAGAAATATTATCCACCGATGCAGTTACCACGGGTGCACCGCAATGCTTCATAGCTGCCAGGGCTGCTGCAATATCCATCCAGTACATCAAACGACCGCCCATCAGGTTGCCAAAATTATTGGTGTCGTTGGGTAATACCAGTTCGGTCATTATCACCAGCGATTCGCTTGCTTTCTTTTCCATTCAAAAATTTTTGCAAATATAGTGAGTGGTGAGTGGTCAGTAGTGAGTAATACCCTAAAATTTTAAAACATCTCGTTACTCACCACTCACTACTTACCACTCACCTTTTATTTGGTAGTTCGTCGCCATTTTTCGAATTTCGAATAACGAACTATAATTTATGAACGAACCTACCGGAGTAATTTCTTTTGATAATACCGAATTTGCATTTGCTTATAAGAGCGACAAACAGTTAAAAAAAGCGCATTTCCTTTTTCTTCCATGGGCAAGCCCTGGCTGGTGAACATGGGTTTAAAAGTTACACCCTATGCCATAAAATGGCATGTACCGTTTACAAAATCCATCATTCGCAATACCATCTTTCAGCAATTTGTTGGAGGCGAAACTTTAGAAGAAACCACCAAAGTGGCCGATAAGCTGGAAGAATACAAAGTGCAGGTGATACTGGATTATGGGGTGGAAGGCATTGAGGGCGAAGACAATTTTGATCATGCAAAAGAGGAGTTTAAAAAAGTGATCGCTTATGCTGCCACGCAGGCCAATATACCTTTTATGAGTATTAAGGTTACGGGCTTTGCACGCTTTTCATTATTGGAAAAAATAGACAGCGCCATGAATAGTGCAACAGGTACACTGATGAAACGTTACCTGAATGCCATAGAATCGCTGGATGCAACGGAGAAAGAAGAATGGCACCGGGTGCGCCTGCGCATGGTGCAGCTATGCGAAGAAGCTGCTGCAAAAAATGTGGGTGTACTGGTGGATGCAGAAGAGACCTGGATACAGGACCCTGTGGATGCGCTCACCATTTTAATGATGGATACTTTCAACAAAAACAAGGTGGTGGTGTTCAATACCCTGCAGCTGTACCGGCACGATAGACTGCAGTTCTTAAAAGATTCGTACGAAGCCGCTGTGGAACGCAATTTTATTTTGGGCGCCAAACTGGTACGGGGCGCTTATATGGATAAGGAACGCAACAGGGCCGCCACCATGAATTATCCTTCGCCCATACAACCCAATAAGGAAGCCAGCGACCGGGATTATAACCTGGCACTGGAATTCAGTATTGATCATATCGATCATATTTCGGTGATAGTGGCATCGCACAACGAATACAGCAACCTGTACGCCACCCAATTGCTCGATAAAAAGGGGTTGCCCCACAGCCATCCGCACATGCACTTTTCGCAGCTGTACGGTATGAGCGATAATATTACTTTTAACCTGGCAAAATCGGGCTGTTCGGTTAGTAAATATCTGCCTTTCGGGCCTATAAAAGACGTGGTGCCTTACCTGATGCGCCGTGCCCAGGAAAACAGTTCGGTAGCCGGGCAAACGGGCCGGGAACTGGCTTTAATTAAAAAAGAAATGGCCAGGAGGGGCATCTGAACCGGTTTTCATTCAAAAGGGACCCATTTTAATTAGATTTTAATTTGAATTTAATGGGTTAACTTTGCGGCGAAAACTAACTGATAAAACTTGCGTTCGACATTTACTGCGTGCTTGTGCTTTTTTGTGACGATTGTCTGTGCCCAGGCCAAAAAATTACCAGCTGTAAAAATAGACCGTCCGGTAACGATCGACGGTGACCTTAACGATGATTCGTGGAAGAATGTGCCTGCCGTGGGCGACTTTATCACTTACTCCCCTCATTTTGGTAAACCCTCCGTTCACAGAACTGCTGTTAAAATAGCCTACGATAATGATGCCGTATATGTGGGCGCTTATATGTACGACGATCCTGCCAATATACGCCGCCAGTTTACGGCTAGGGATATATCCGACCGGCAGGATGTGGATGTTTTTACCGTGGGGCTGGATACTTATCTCGATCGCCAGAATGCTTTTTTATTCAAGGTTACCGCTGCGGGTGTGCAGGCCGATGCCAAGGGTTCGCAGAACAGCAGCCCGGTATATGATGCCAGCTGGAATGCCGTGTGGGAAAGTAAAGTAAGTATCAAGAATGATGGATGGGTGGCGGAAATAAAGATCCCTTTCAGCGCCATACGGCTTTCTAAAAATCCTTTGCAGGACTGGGGCCTGAACTTTGGCCGCTTTACAAGAAAGGATAACGAGAACAGTTTGTGGAGCCCCGAAGATCCCAACAAAAGCGGCGACATCAATCAATGGGGTACCTGGGAAGGGTTGAAGAATATCAAACCGCCTTTACGTTTATCTTTTCAACCGTATATATCCGGCGGTTTCAGAAACTCGCCCACTACCAATGGCGATGTTACCGAAGTGTTGAAAAGCGGTGGTATGGATGTGAAGTATGGCATCAATGAAAGCTTTACGCTGGACATGACGCTGATACCCGATTTTGCGCAGGTGCAAAGTGATAACCTGTTGCTGAACCTTACCCCTTTTGAAGTAAAGTTTGATGATTACCGGCCTTTTTTTACCGAAGGAACAGAGTTGTTCAATAAAGCTGGTTTGTTTTACTCCCGCCGTATTGGTGCGGCACCGGGTGGCTCATCAGCAGTGCTGAAAAAATATGGCGCCGATCCTAATTACGTGATCGATAAGAACCCCGGTATCACAAGATTGTACAACGCCACTAAAATTTCGGGCCGTACCAAAGACAACCTGGGTGTGGGTATATTCAATGCTGTATCGGCGCCCATGTATGCGAGGATCACCAATGTTAATACCGGTAAAGATTCCAGTATTTTAACTGAACCGCTTACCAACTACAGCGTGGTGGTGTTTGACCAGGCTTTAAAGCACCGTTCTTTTATCAGCTTTACCAATACCAATGTGTTGCGCAAAGGCAACAGCCGCAATGCCGATGTGGGCAGCGTGGATCTTTCTTTATTCGATAAAAAGAATACGTACAATTTCGGGCTTACCGGCAGGTTCAGTACCATCTGGGGCAATAATCTTTCGAAGAATGGTTTTAATACCGCTGCCAGTTTTGGTAAAGTAAGCGGCTTGCTGCGTTACCGCGGTTTGGTGAATATTGAAAGTGATACCTACGATCCCAATGATCTTGGATTTATTGTAAATAATAACTCGGTGGATTATACCGGGAGTATCAGTTACAACCTGCTGAAGCCTTACAAGCGTTTTATCAACCGGGTGTACAGCGCAGGGTTTACCAATTCGTTTTTATACAAGCCATTCAATTGGAGCAGCCTTTCGGTAAATGCCAAAGCTTTCTTTTTATTAAAGAATTTTTGGGATATCAGTTTTAATTTCCAGAGCAGCCCGTTGTGGAACAAAGATTATTTTATTAATTCGGGTACGTATAACAGTTACTTCCTGCGCAGAACGCCGTATTATTATTTTGATATCAACGGCAGCAGCGACAGCAGAAAGAAATTGTATTTCAGCTATAATATCGGCGGCGCCGAATCGCCTTTACCCAACGATCCGTATTGGAATACCGAAGTTGGTTTGCGTTACCGCTTCAACGAAAAATTTCAGCTGAGCGGTGATATGACCATTGAGCAGGATAAAGGCAACTGGGGCTGGTCGTATATGAACAACAGCAATGGATCGCCCATTATTGCAAGGCGCAATGTAAAACGCAATACCGGTATTGTGAGCGCCCAGTATAATTTTACCAAGCGTATGAACTGGACCGTTAGAATGCGACATTACTGGTCTATCATCAACAATACCAATTTTTACAATTTAAAAACAGATGGTTATTGGGATGAGATCGCTTTTATATCCGGTAAGAATATCAACTACAATACTTTTAATATTGACATGTTCTATACCTGGGATTTTTTACTGGGCAGCCGCATTACCATTGCATGGAAGAATGCATTGGGCAATAATGTGGTGATAGATCCTTACAGCAATACTTCTTATCTTAAAAATTTCGGCAGGTCGGTCAACAATCCGCACAGCAACGAGGTTACAGTGAAAGTGGTATACTTTCTTGATTACCTGAAACTGAAAAAGAAAAGCCATGCTACCGGTTAATAAATCATCACCTGTTTTGAAATAATTGACAAACGTCCTAACTTGTTCTAAAATATATATACTATGGAACAGGAATTGTCAAAAGATCTGCTGGAATATGATGACCAGGGAAATGCAAAATTACCTACGGGACTAAACGTACTCACCATTCTTACATTTATCGGTTGTTCACTTTTGGGACTGGCTGCATTGGCTGCTCCGTTTTTGTACGATCTTGGTTTAAAGATGATGGACAAAGCGCAAAAATCCGGCAAGGAATTTTCCGCCAAAGAGCTGGAAGAAATGGCTAAGAGGAGGGAAGAGATAGAGTTTGGTATGCAACACATGGTGCCTGCCATGATCATCGGCATTGTAGGTATTGCGCTTTGCTTTTTGGGCGCTTTATGGATGCGCAAATTTAAAAAAGATGGTTACCTGCTGTATGTTATAGGAGAGCTGATGCCGATAGCCGCCACCATGGCGATCATTGGTACAAAACAATACCAGAGTGTATCGGGCATTATAGCTGGCATTGCGCTGCCGGTGCTTTTTGTGATACTGTATACCACGCAACGAAAATATCTTACACGATAACAAAAAGGCGGATCAAACGATCCGCCTTTTTTATTTTTTAGAACTGCTGGAACCCGGCCCATCCTGGAATGCCCTTACGGTGGAACCGTTCAACAGTTTAATGAAGTATAAATGTTTGTTCTCGAAATAATCAGGCGTGGTATTCGTCTTCTTCAGCATTACCGGCCTGAAATTATAATCGCAGAATACTTTGTCTGTTTTATCATTGATATGCGCCATAAAATCATTCGGATAGCGGGTAAGCAGTTTAGTGAACATATACGTTATCTCGAACCCTTTAAAAGCCATATCGCTGGGTTTTATTTTAAATTTTTTCAGGTAGGCGCTGGTTAACAGTTTGCTGTAATTGTCGGCCTTGATATTAAAATAAGGCGTTGTAAAATACACCGGGAAATCCTGGAACTCATCTTTCTTCTGGAACGCTGCAAACCCATCCCAGTTAGGCATACCGATCAACGTCATGGGATATTTTTTTTGCAGGTTGAAGCAGGCAGATGTAAGGCCGGTGGCAAATGCTTCATCCAGGCTGCCGCCCAGTATCACGGAGTGGCGGTTGCTGTCCAGTTTATTTTTAAAGATATCCGATATCACCAAACTGTCGGCATTAATGGTTTGAATGTTCAGCAGGGCTTTGCCATCCTGTTCATTCAGCGCTTTAAAATAAGCGGCTATCTTGTCTTCCTGCGTACCTTTTTTACGGCAAAGGAAAATAAGATCGGTGCCATGGTTCTGCAGCAGGTAGCTGTAAATGGCTTCGCAATGCGCTTTAAGTGTAGAGTTGATGATAACCGTGAACGGGTTGCCGGTAACACCACCATCATTGGGATAAGTGGCAGATATGAACGGTACATTCTTCGCCAATGCAAAATCGGCCAGTTGTTTATAATCTGCGTCTTTTACTGCGCCGATGATAAGATCGACACCATCCAGTGCTTTTGAACTGATCAGGGAAGGTATTGTTTTCGTGTACGCCCTGGAGTCATATATATAGGCTTCAATATTTTCGTTGCCCATCCTCATCGAATCCAGTGCAATTTCTGCACCCTGTACAAATTCTGCCGCAGGCACTATGAATTTAGGCAAAGCCTGTTTGTATTTAAAAGTGGTACCGCTGAACACAGAGTCCAGGTAAAGCGGTGCAAATATGGCTACTTTATAAGTAGGCATTTGCTTTGCCGAATCTGTTTGTGCCTGCACGTTCAATGTTACCACCAGTGCAACCGCCCATAAAAAACCAGTAATTAACCTTTTATTCATAATAGTTCGATGTGCTGCTTATTCCCATTCAATAGTTGCCGGTGGTTTACTGCTGATGTCGTAAACCACACGGTTGATACCTTTTACGGTATTGATAATTTCATTGGATATATCGGCCAGGAATTCGTATGGCAAATGCGCCCAATCCGCTGTCATACCATCTACAGATGTTACCGCCCTTAAAGCTACTGTAAATTCGTATGTTCTTTCGTCGCCCATCACCCCCACGCTTTTTACCGGCAATAAGATGGTACCGGCCTGCCAAACAGTTGTATAGAGGTTGTATTTTTTTAAACCATTTATATAAACCGCATCTGCTTCTTGCAATAACCGTACCTTTTCTTCTGTAATTTCTCCTAAAATTCTTATCGCAAGTCCCGGGCCGGGAAAAGGATGACGGTTGATCATATCTGCCGGTATACCCAGTTCGGTACCCACTTTTCTTACCTCGTCTTTAAACAGGGAGCGCAATGGTTCCACCAGTTCCAGCTTCATGGTATCGGGCAGGCCGCCTACATTGTGATGGCTTTTGATGGTTGCCGACGGGCCATGTACCGAAAGCGATTCGATCACATCCGGGTAAATGGTGCCCTGCCCCAGCAATTCCACGCCTTCAATTTTATGGGCCTCTTCATCAAATATCTCTATAAAACTTTTGCCGATGATCTTTCTTTTTTCTTCGGGCTCTACCTTACCGGCCAGTTTGGTATAGAACAGTTGTTTGGCATCCACACCTTTTACATTCAGGCCAATGGTTTTGTAGGTTTCCAGCACCTGGCCAAATTCGTCTTTGCGCAATACGCCGTTATCTACAAAAATGCCGTACAGGTTATCGCCAATGGCTTTATGTATCAATGTGGCCGCAACAGTACTGTCTACCCCGCCGCTCAATGCCATGATCACTTTACGGTTGCCGATCTGTTTTTTAAGCGCAGCCACTGTATCGGTAATAAAATGTTCAGGCGTCCAGTCGCCGGTGCAACCACATATATTGAACAGGAAATTCTTTAAGATCTTTTTACCTTCTACAGAATGATATACTTCCGGGTGGAACTGGATACCGTACAAAGGATTTTTGGTAGTGCCATTGCTTTTGAATGCTGCTACAGGAATACTTTCTGTAGTACCCAGTAATTCAAAACCTTCGGGCAATACTTTAATGGTATCGCTGTGGCTCATCCATACCTGCGATGTGGCAGGCACTTCTTTTAAAAACACATCTTCCTTTTCTTTTTTAAAGATGGCGCGGCCGTATTCCCTCTTTTCGCTCTTATCCACCCTGCCGCCAAAAAGTTTGGCGGTAAGCTGTGCGCCGTAACAAATGCCGAGTACCGGCAGCTTTTCAGTCATGGCTTTTACATCCACCATCAATGCCTTTTCTTCATTTACCGAAAAGGGCGAACCGCCCAGGATAATGCCTTTTAATCCCGGTTCGTATTCGATGGTTTTATTATAAGGAACTATTTCGCAGTATACGTTGGCTTCCCGCACTGCACGGGCTATCAGCTGGGTATATTGCGATCCAAAATCCAGTATCAGTATCTTTTCTGTCATATTGCTGCGAAGGTAAATTAAATAGTTGCATGGGCAAACCGTTTAGATTTTTATATTTGTTACAAATTATTCAGCCATGAAAAAGCTCGCCTTACTCCTTGTTATTTCCGTTGCCTTTCTATCCTGCCACTACCGTACGGTAACCGGCAGCGGCAATATCATTACTGAAAAAAGAACGGCAGGCAGCTTTAGTGGTTTAACGGCCTCCAACGACATTAATGTAGAGGTAAAAGGCGGCGCTGAAACCCTGGTGGAAGTACAGGCGGATGATAATATCATGCAATACGTGGAAACGCATGTTTCGGGTGGTACCCTGCATGTGGGGCTTAAGGAAAATGTAAACCTGAGCAATGCCAGTATTAAAGTTACCGTTACCGTGCCCGGTTTAAAAAGACTGGAAGCCAATTCTTCGGCCAGCATAAAGCTAACCGATGTGCTGAAAAACGATGGGATGATAAAAATGGACGCCTCCAGCTCGGGCGATATTGAAGGAGAAGTGGATGCCCCGTCTGTAAGCGTGGATGTGAACAGCGGCAGCAGGGTAAAACTCAGTGGCAAAACCCGCGACCTTAAAGTGGATGCCAGCAGTGGCAGTAGTGCTGATGTGCACGACCTGCTTTGCGAAAGTGCAGATGTGGATGCCAGCAGCGGCGCTTCGGCTTCGGTGCAGGCCAGTGTAAGCTTAAAGGCCGATGCCAGCAGCGGTGGCACTATCAGGTATACCGGCCAGGCCAGCGTAAAATCCAACACCAACAGCGGGGGATCGGTGGAAAGAAAGGATTGAGTTGCTTACTGCGTGAGTGGTGAGTAGTCAGTGGTCAGTAGTGAGTTGGGGGGTGAGGCATTCCGCAAAAAATCAAAAGCTGTTAATTATATTCTAAAGCCTGTTTTCTATTCCAAAACAATTATAACTTACAGGTAATACTCAGCCCTGCAATGACTGCCCGCCCTGGTTTCAAAATTTTTATTTGTTTATTTTTTGTTGCTGCCGTTCTTACTTCGTGTAAGCGTACGGGTTCGCATTCGTATAATATGACGGTGCAACGGGCTTTTTATTACTGGAAAGCCGATGAGGATGGCTTTAAAGTAAGCGAAATAAAAGCGGTGGATACTTTACAGGTAAAAAAACTGTACGTAAAATTCTTTGAAGTGGAACAGCACCGTTTATTTGGTGCCAGGCCCATTTCCAAAACGAATATTCATTTTAATTTTTATTATGGAGCGCATGATGATTCGGTGCTGTCGCGGCTGGAGATAGTACCGGTGGTATTTGTAAAAACGGAGGTACTGGTACAGGCCACCAACGAGGGGCTGGATTCGCTGGCCGACAATATTTTATTTTTAGTACAGAAGAAATTTAAAGAACATACGGTTGCCGACAGAACGTATAATGAAGTACAGATAGATTGCGACTGGACCGCTGGTACAAAGGACAAATATTTTTACTTGCTGAAAGCGCTGAGGAAGCAAACCAAAAAAACACTTTCCTGTACTTTAAGATTGTATCCTTATAAGTATCCTAACCTGATGGGGGTGCCGCCGGTTGATAAGGCGATGCTGATGTGTTATAACCTGAATAATCCTTTGGCGCATGATGATAAGAATTCTATCCTTGATCCGGATGAGTTAAAAAAATACCTTACCAAAAATGTATATCCCCTGCACCTGGATATTGCGCTGCCTGTTAACTCCTGGATGCTTTGTTTTCAAAACGACCGGTTTGCCGGCATACTGCACGATGTGGGCGATATCAGGAACTTTGCCATAAAGGAAAATCCTTTGTGGTACCGGGTGGCTACTGATACGGTGATCAATAATATTTATTTACGTTCGGGCGACCGGATAAAATATGAGGAAGTAACGCCGGATCAATTGGAGAAAACACTGGGGCTGTTAAAGGACCGCATTCGTTTTACAGGAACCACTACTGTAAGCTTTTTTCATTTAGATGAACAAATACTAAAAAAATATAACAATGAAACGCTGGATGGTTTGTATCGTGCTGCTGAATAGTTTTTGCAGCAGGGCAATTGCCTGCGGGCCTTATTATCCTTATGGCGACGCTGTCCGTTTTTCTATAATGGATCCCAAAGCATTTGCCTGCGGCGGATTTTACGGCATGAATTATACCGCCAGTATTTTTTATGATAGCGATAGTACTTACCCGAATGAAGAAGCTGCAAGGGCCATGAATGTACAGCTGTGGAGAGCGTATTGTAAAAATAAAGTGGATATCGGGAGTATTTACAGCGCTGTATATGACATCGATGAATTTGAACTGGAAAAGACCACTTCGGATAATGCAATGCTGAAATATCTTTTATCTGTGAATGATACCGCTGCCATCAACTACCTGAAATTTGCCAAGCACAGCAGTGAATTAAATACCTGGCAGGATGACCCCTGGGAAAGAAGTACGGATGCCAAAAATTATTTAAACCTTTCTTTTATTCAGCAGGCGATGAAGGCAATGGCAGCCACGCCCGATAAAATGATCCGTAAGCGCTACGCCTTTATAATTATGCGGCTGGCTTTTTACAGCGGCGATGAAAAAGTGATCAACTGGTTGTACGACCGGTATTTTGTGAGCCCTGGAAATGCAAAGGATATCATTGATTACTGGGCGCTGTATTTTAAAGCTATGACAGAAACGGACCGTGCAAAGCAGAATTATTTTTTTGCATTGGTATTTTCCAATGCACCTGATAAGCGGCTGGGCATTCTGCAGCATTATAATCTTGATATACCCATTACCAGCACGCTGGGTTATGCCAGGAACAATAAAGAAAAAGCGGCGATCTCTTTAATGGATAATCTTAAAAATGCCGGCAGGGGTTTAAAAGGATTGATGAATATATACCAGCTGCAACCCAACAGTGAGGCCTTTAGTTTTTTATTGCTTAGGGAGATCAATAAACTGGAAGACTGGATCTACACGCCTTACTACACTTATTTTGTTCCTTCGGTGGATGGGCAGCATGTTTATGGCGAACATAACTGGTATGATGATATGCCTGATCCTTCAAAATTTGCATTGCGGCATATTGATAAGGACAGGGCCTATGCAAAGGAGGTGCTGCAGTTTGTACATACCATTAACCTTAATAAAGTACAAAACCCTGTATTGGTTAAAACGGTAAAAGCATACCTGGCATTTATGACCGGCGACAAGGACCTGTGCCTGGCCACCATTAAAACCATTGCAGCTAAAGAGCCAACTGCCCAAATGATAAAAGCGCTGTGTATGGCAAGTATGCCCGGCAGCGGCACTGCTTTTACAGCTGATACCAAAAAACTTTTAATGGAGCAGGCGGCGCTTAACAATAACCGTTTTGTTTTTGCTTTTGGCCGCGAACTGGAATATAAAGGATATGCAACAGAAGCAGCCTTGTTGTTTACCCAACTGAATGTGACTGGAGATTATTGGGATGAAAGATCGGTGTACTGGCGCACCCGGAAAAACCACCAGACCAGGGCACGGGATTTTTATGATAATTATTTTGATTACCTGGATGCTGTTTATACCACTTCTCAAATGGAAGGAGTTATCAATGCAGTACAAAAGCATCGGGCAGAAGATAAAGACCATTTTGAGCAATGGTTATACGCTAAGATTGCCGGCGATATTAATGTGTTGTACGACCTGCTCGGCACAAAATATGTGCGGCTGAACAACCTGCAGCATGCCTATGTTGCTTTTAAAAATGTGAATGATACGCTCTGGAGTTCTTCAAAATATATTTACAGGGATTATATGGATGCCAATGCCTTTTACACCAATTTTTATGCTGAACATAAAACCACCAAGGCAGATACGGTACGTTATACCAAAACTACGCTGGTGGCAACACTGCTTGCTCATTTACAAAAAGCTGCTGATGCAAAAGACCCGGACAGGGACCTGCATTATTTTTTAGCCGCCAATTGTTATTTTAATATGACGGGATTTGGCAATTCCTGGATGATGCGCCGGTATGCATGGTCGAGCTATATTGGGAGGGAGCAATTGCCGGATGATGCTGAATACCACCAGGCCAACCTTGCCAAGCAGTATTATTTAAAAGCGATGGCGGTTGCCAAAACACCCCAATTTGCGGCGCTTTGCCTGCGCATGGCGGGGCGTTGCGAAAAGTACCGGCAAATAGATATAGAGGATGGGCCCAGCCCGGAGACCAATAAATATTATATACAATTGAAGAAAAAATATCCCGGCGATTTTGAAGACCTGATCAGCAACTGTTATTCGTTTGAAAAGTATTTTGCAGCCCGGTAAACAGGTTTTTTATACCAGCTCCTGCACCTGTGGATGATTACCGGTGGCTTGCTTTATTTTACGTTAATTTATTGATAATCATTATTTTGTATCTTTGCCTGCCATTTCTCTCACCAGCAGGGCGGAATAATTTTTCCACCGCCAAAAAAACTTTCCACATTCCTTTTGCTATATCAATTTTACGCATTACCTTTGCACTCCAAATTAAAAAAAGGAAATTTTAAAGTTCTTTACATATGTCACAGAGAATCAGAATCAAATTACAGTCTTACGACCACAATTTAGTTGATAAATCAGCCGAAAAGATTGTAAAAACTGTTCGCAGTACAGGTGCAGTGGTAACAGGTCCTATTCCTTTACCTACTCATAAGAAAATATTTACTGTATTGCGTGCGCCTCACGTTAACAAGAAGGCCCGTGAACAGTTCCAACTGTGTACACACAAGCGTTTATTAGACATTTACACCAGCAGCAGCCGTACGGTAGATGCTTTAAGTAAGTTAGACTTACCAAGTGGTGTTGATGTTGAGATCAAAGCATAATGGACTCCCGAAAATGTTCGGGAAGCATTGGCTAAGTTCTTAAAAAGAAAAAAAGTATGAACATCCATCTCCTTAAATAAATGGAGCGCTGGATAAAAACAAGATACAATGAAAAGTATTATTGGAAAGAAAATTGGTATGACCAGTATCTTCGATACAACAGGTAAGCAAACTGCTGTAACTATTATCGAAGCTGGTCCCTGCGTTGTAACGCAAAAGAAAACCGTGGAAACAGACGGTTATAATGCTCTCCAGATAGCATTCGGCGATAAGAAAGAAAAGCACTCCTCTAAATCAGAAACCGGGCACTTCGCCAAAGCACAGACTGCTCCTAAAAAATTCGTTCAGGAAATACGCGATAGCGAAATTGACAAAGCTGTTGGTGAAACCATCACTGTCGACATCTTTACCGAAGGTGAAAAAATTGAAGTAGTGGGTACTACAAAAGGTAAAGGTTTCCAGGGTGTGGTAAAACGCCATGGCTTTAGTGGTGTGGGTGAACAATCTCACGGTCAGCACGATCGCCAGAGAGCACCGGGTTCTATCGGTAACTCATCTGATGCCAGCCGTGTATTCAAAGGTATGCGCATGGCCGGTCGTTTGGGCCAGGACAGGGTTACAATGAAAGGATTGAAAGTTGTAAAAATATTCGCTGAGAAAAATTACATACTGGTAAGTGGTTCCGTTCCGGGCCATAACGGTTCAATCGTTTTAATTCAAAAATAAAAACTTGATTTGAAGATTTGAAAATGTGATGATTGAATCAGCAAATTTCCAAATCAACTCATCAGCAAATTAAATAAGATGCAAGTAGACGTTTTAAGTATAGAAGGAAAAAAGACCGGCAGAACGGTTGAGTTACCAGAAGAGATTTTTGGTATCGAACCTAACGACCACGTTATTTACCTGGCAGTAAAACAATACCAGGGCGCACAACGCCAGGGTACGCACAAGGTAAAGACCCGTATGGAAGTGCATGGTTCTTCTAAGAAACTGCACAAACAAAAAGGTACCGGTGGCGCTCGTAAGGGTAACCTGCGTAACCCTTTGTACAAAGGTGGTGGTACCATCTTTGGCCCAAAACCGCACAAGTATGATATTAAGCTGAACCAGAAAGTGAAGACCCTGGCTAAGATGAGCGCTTTGGCTTATAAAGCAAAAGAAAATGCTATTGTAGTGGTGGAAGATGTACAGATGGAAACACCTAAGACAAAACAATTTACCACTATGCTGAAGAACATTGGTGTTGCCGGTAAAAAGTCTTTGTTCGTGATTCCTGAAAACAACGACAACCTGTATTTAAGCCTGCGCAATGTTGCCAATGTAAATGGTTCATTGATCAGGGACGTGAACACTTACGATATTGTAAATGCCAACGTACTGGTGCTGACTGAAAATGCAGCGAAAGTATTTACAGCAGAAGAAGCATAAATAATGTGATAATTAGCTGATGTGATAATTAGCTAATTGAAAGGAAGAAAATTTAAAATTGTTTTTAATTAGCACATTAGCTAATCATCAAATTATCAAATTAAAAAGACATGAAACCGTCTGACGTTTTAATAAAGCCGATCTTATCTGAAAAGGCCAATAAGCAAACAGAAAAACAAAACCGTTATTCTTTTGTGGTGGATAAGAAAGCGAACAAACTGGAGATCAAGAAAGCTGTAGAACAGTTTTATGGTGTACAGGTGAGCGATGTGAACACGATCGTTGTTCCTTCAAAAGCAAAAGCAAAGTATACAAAAGCCGGATTTATCGTAGGCCGCAAGCCTTCTAAAAAGAAAGCGATCGTTACTGTTGCAGAAGGTGAAACAATTGACCTGTACGGCAGCGGCATTTAAGCCCCACCCTTAAATGAAAAGGCAAAACATTAATTAAAGAATGGTATTCAATTACCGCAAAAATTGAAAATAAAAACTGATTAAAAATGGCACTTAGGAAATACAAACCAACAACAGCCGGTACAAGATGGAGGATCGGTAATGCATACGAAGAGGTAACTACGAACGTACCGGAAAAATCTTTGGTTGAAAAACAAAAGAGCACAGCAGGACGTAACGCACAGGGTAGAAGGAGCATGCGCTACATGGGCAGTGGAAACAAGACCATGTACCGTGTAATTGATTTTAAGAGAGATAAGAAGAATATCCCTGCAGTGGTTAAAACCATCGAGTACGATCCAAACCGTACTGCATTCATCGCTTTGCTGAACTATGCTGATGGTGAAAAACGTTATATCATTGCGCCACAGGGTTTACAGGTAGGCCAGACCGTTATAAGCGGTGATGAGGTTGCTCCTGAACTGGGTAATGCTTTGATCTTTAAAAACATGCCTTTAGGTACTAACGTACACAATATAGAAATGCAGCCTGGCCAGGGTGGTATCCTGGTAAGAAGCGCTGGTACCTCTGCACAGCTGAGCAACAAGGAAGATAAATATGCGATCTTAAAAATGCCAAGCGGCGAATTAAGAAAAGTATTGATCAACTGCTACGCTACTGTAGGTGTTGTTAGTAACAGCGATCACAGTCTGGAAAGCATGGGTAAAGCCGGCCGTAACAGGTGGAAAGGTATCCGTCCACGTACAAGGGCGGTAGCGATGAACCCAGTAGATCACCCGATGGGTGGTGGTGAAGGTAGGGCTTCAGGTGGTCACCCACGCAGCCGTAAAGGTAAATATGCTAAAGGTGAGATCACACGTACACGTGGTAAAGGATCTGATAAGATGATCATCCAGAGAAGGAACGGTAAAAAATTAAGTAAGTAAAACAATTTGAAGATTTGTTGATGAGCCGATTTGAAAATTATGGCCTTCATCATCAAATTACCAAATCATCAAATTATCAAATTAATAAAACATGGCTCGTTCATTAAGTAAAGGTCCTTACGTAGAAGCAAAGCTGGAAGCTAAAGTTGCTGCTATGATCGACGGAAAAGCAAAGAAAGGTGTTATCAAAACCTGGAGCAGGAGAAGCACTATCACCCCGGATTTTGTTGGACAGACTTTCGCGGTGCATAATGGTAACAAATTCATTCCTGTTTATGTAACTGAATTTATGGTAGGTCATAAATTAGGTGAATTTGCACCAACAAGGAATTTCAGAGGTCACTCAAGTAAGAAAATAGCTTAATAAAAAAGTTACGAGTTACGAGTTACGGGTTTAATAAACTCGGAACCCGGAACCCGGAACCCGAAATAATAAAAAAAATGGAAGCAGTAGCAAAATTGAACAATTACCCCACATCGCCCCGCAAAATGCGTTTGCTGGCCGACCTGATCCGTGGTATGGAAGTGGAAAAAGCATTAGCAGTTTTGGAACATAATCCAAAGCATCCCGCAGTTCCTTTACGCAAACTGGTGGTATCTGCCATCAGCAACTGGAAAGCCAAGAACGAAGGTGGTGATGAGAACGGCCTGGTAGTAAAAACTATCATGGTGGATGGTGCAAGAGTTATCAAACGTATGCGTCCTGCTCCACAAGGTCGTGGTTACAGGGTTCGCAAACGCAGCAACCATGTAACAGTAATTGTAGATACTAAAGCAACTAAAAATTAATAAAAGATTTAACTAAGTAATATGGGTCAAAAAACAAATCCAATAGGTGCCAGGTTAGGAATCATTCGTGGTTGGGACAGTAACTGGTACGCTAATAAATCGGATTACTCAAAAAAACTGATTGAAGATCATAAGATCAGGAACTACCTGAACGCCCGTATCAACAAGGGTGGTATTGCTAAGATCGTTATTGAGCGTACGCTGAATAAACTGATCATCACTATCCACACTTCAAAGCCAGGTATCATTATTGGTAAAGGCGGTGGAGAAGTGGACAGGATCAAAGAAGAGTTGAAGAAATTAGTCAGCAAAGATGATGTACAGATCAACATCCTGGAGATCCGTCGTCCTGAGCTGGATGCAAATATTGTTGCTGATACTATTGCCCGTCAATTGGAAAATCGTATCAACTACAAAAGGGCGATCAAAATGTCTATTGCATCTGCTTTAAGAATGGGTGCAGAAGGTATCAAGGTAAAAGTAGGTGGCCGTTTAGGTGGTGCTGAAATTGCCCGTAGCGAAGAGATCAAACAAGGCCGTACACCATTGCATACCCTGCGTATGGATATCGATTACGCTAATGTATTTGCTTTGACTGTATATGGTAAGATCGGTGTGAAAGTATGGATCTGTAAAGGTGAAGTATTAGGCAAAAGAGATCTGAACCCTAACGTAGTTGCAGGTGGTGGTAAAGAAGGTGGTGCCGGCGAAAGACAAGGTGGATTTGAAGGAAGAGGCGACCGCAGGGGTGGTGATGACCGCAGGGGCGGTGGTGGAGACAGGAGAGGCGGTGGCAACCGTGGTGGCGGTGGAAGAAGATAAAAATGGATTTGAGATTGCAGATTTGCGATCTCAGATTTAAAAAAATAAACAATTAAAGAATTAGAGACCTGGTTGCAGTATAGAAAAATCTAAAATCTGCAATCGGAAATCAAAAATCGAAATAAGATGTTATCACCGAAAAGAACAAAATTCAGGAAGACACAAAGGGGAATGATGAAGGGCGAAACCAAGCGTGGAGCTACCTTAGCCTTTGGAACTTTTGGTTTAAAAGCACTGGACAGTGTTTGGTTAACAAACCGCCAGATCGAAAGTGCCCGTCAGGCATTGACCCGTCACATGAAGAGGGAAGGTAATGTTTGGATCAGGGTATTTCCTGACAAGGTGGTTACTGCTAAGCCAGCTGAGGTGAGGATGGGTAAAGGTAAAGGTAACCCTGAAGGATGGGCTGCTGTAGTACAACCAGGCCGTATCATTTTTGAATGCGATGGTGTACCAGAGCAGGTGGCAAAAGAAGCATTTGCTTTAGCTGCACAAAAATTACCGATCCTGACCAAATTTGTAGTGCGTCACGATTTCCAGGCATAAAAAACAATTAGCCAATTAGCAGATGTGCTGATGTGCTGATGAAAAAATAAGTAGGTAGGTGTTTAAGAAAATTAGCACATTATCGAATTAGCAAATTATCAAATTAATAATACCATGGCGAAGAAAGTTGATTTTGTAAAAAGCCTTAGCGGATTAAGCGAAGCTGATCTGAAAGCAAAGATCCAGGAAGATGAGCTGCGTTTGAAGAAGCTGACATTTGCGCATGCAATTTCTCCACTGGAGAATCCACAGAGCATCCGTTCTTTAAGAAGGGATGTTGCCAGGCTGAAAACCGCATTAAGAAAAACACAATTAGGTTTTTAATTAAACCATAAAAAGTAATACAATGGCTGAAAGAAATTTAAGAAAGACAAAATTAGGAGTGGTATCCAGTAATAAAATGGATAAGACCATTACTGTTAATGTTGAAAGGAAAGTAAAGCATCCGCTTTATGGAAAGTTTGTAAAGAAAAGTACAAAGTTCCACGCTCATGATGAAAAGAATGAGTGCAGCATTGGCGATACCGTGAAAATTATGGAAACCAGGCCGATGAGCAAAACAAAACGCTGGAGGCTGGTGGAAGTGGTTGAGAAAGTAAAATAATTTAAGCCTTTAGCTTTTAGCTTTTAGCTATTAGCCAGGCATACAAATAAGTTAATCAGCTAAAGGCTAAAAGCCAATAGCTTAAAGCTAAAATAAAATGATACAGCAAGAAAGCAGATTAAACGTAGCAGATAACAGCGGTGCAAAAGAAGTATTGTGCATCCGTGTGCTGGGAAACAGCGGTCAGGACTATGCCAAAATTGGCGATAAGATTGTAGTGACAGTTAAGGACGCTATGCCTGCCGGTGGTATTAAAAAAGGAACAGTTAGTAAAGCTGTTATCGTAAGAACAACGAATAAACTGCGTCGTAAAGATGGTTCTTATATCCGTTTTGATGACAATGCAGTGGTATTGCTGAATGCTTCTGACGAGCCAAGGGGTACACGTATCTTTGGCCCAGTGGCCCGTGAATTGCGTGATAAAGGTTACATGAAGATCATTTCATTGGCACCGGAAGTATTGTAAGAAGCGAGCCGTTAGCTATTAGCTTTTAGCTTTTAGCGAGGGCATTTAAATAGAAAAGTTAATCAGCTGAAGGCTAACAGCCAAAAGCTAAAAGCTAAATAAAAATGAGCACAAGATTTAAACCAAAGTACAACATTAAAAAAGGCGATTCGGTTATCGTTATTTCTGGTGAAGGAAAAGCACAGAAGAATGATAAGGGCGTGTATGATTACAAGCCACGCAAAGTGTTGGAAGTTATTTTAGAGAAAGGCCGTGTGTTGGTGGAAGGTGTTAACATCGTTACCAAACATACCAAACCAACTTCTCAGAATACAAAAGGTGGTATCGTAAAGAAAGAAGCGCCTATTGCTATCAGCAATGTAATGCTTTGGGATGCGAAAGCAGGTGCACCGGCTAAAGTAAAACGCACCCGCGAAAACGGAAAATTAGTTAGAATTTCTAAAAAATCAGGGGAGGTAATCAAATAATGAGCACAACAACCAACCATCCGAGATTAGCAGACAAGTACAGCAAAGAAGTTGTACCTGCTTTAATGAAAAAATTCAGTTATAAAACTGTTATGCAGGCTCCAAAGCTCACCAAGATCTGTTTGAATCGTGGTGTGAACGGCGCTGTAACTGATAAGAAACTGATCGATATTGCTGTTGACGAGTTAACCAACATTACTGGTCAGAAAGCGGTACCGACGATGTCTAAAAAGGATATCTCTAACTTTAAGCTGCGTAAGAACATGCCAATTGGTGCAAGGGTTACGCTGCGTGGAGTTAAGATGTACGAATTCCTGGACAGGCTGGTTTCTGTATCACTGCCACGTGTACGTGATTTTAAAGGTATCAATGATAAATCATTTGATGGCCGCGGTAACTATACTTTAGGTGTTACTGAACAGATCATCTTCCCGGAGATCGATATCGATAAGGTAAATAAGATCACTGGCCTGGATATCACTTTTGTAACTACTGCCCAGACAAATGAAGAAGCGTATGAACTGTTGAAAGAATTGGGTATGCCTTTTAAAAACATTAAAAAATAAAACCGATTTGAAAATTTTGAAATTTGGAAATGTGACGATAACGTTATCTCCAAATCTTCAAATCATCAAATCTCCAAATCAATAATATGGCAAAAAAATCAATTGAAGCCAGGCAGAGAAAACGTGAAGCATTGGTTGCAAAGCATGCTGAAAAAAGAGCAGCTTTAAAAGCAGCAGGCGATTATTCAGCTTTGGACCTGTTACCAAAAAATGCATCTCCTGTAAGGTTAAGGAACCGTTGCCAGTTAACCGGCAGACCAAGGGGATATATGAGGCATTTTGGTATCTCCAGGAACCAGTTCCGTGATATGGCATTGCAGGGTAAGATCCCGGGTGTAACAAAAGCAAGCTGGTAATAAATACAGTTGATAGTTAAAAGTTGATAGTTGAAAGTATACATATTAACGGACAACAATCAACAGAAACCGAACAACGATACTGGATATCGCATTGAAAAAATTTATTTAATCAATTAACTAAAATAACAATGGTTACTGATCCTATAGCAGATTATTTAACAAGGATACGCAACGCTCAAATGGCAAATCACCGTATTGTGGAGATCCCTGCAAGCAATTTGAAAAAACGTATCACTGAAATCTTATACGATAAAGGTTATATCTTAAAATACAAATTTGAAGAAGATAAGAAACAAGGCATCATCAAGATCGCTTTGAAGTACGATCCTTCTACCAAATTACCTGTGATCCAGAGCCTGGAAAGGGTGAGCCGCCCCGGTTTGCGTACGTATGCAAAACCAGCAGAATTCAAACGTGTGAAGAATGGTTTGGGTGTGGCGATCGTTTCTACTTCTAAAGGTGTAATGACCGATAAAGAAGCTAAAGCGCAGAATGTAGGCGGAGAGATCCTTTGCAACATCTACTAAGCCCTATCCCCTAAAGGGGGAAAAGGAGCAAATAAAAATTAATACTAACTTCTGATACATTAAGCCGAACCTATAGCAGGCTGACCGGTCAGAAACAAAAAATAAAAATTATGTCTCGTATAGGTAAAAAACCGGTAACTATCCCTTCAGGTGTAACGATCACAGTTAGCAACGATAATATCGTAACTGTAAAAGGTCCGAAAGGCGAATTGAAACAAGCTGTTGACAGGGATATCAAAATTGAAGTAAAAGACGGTAATGTGGATATTACCCGTCCTACTGAGCAGATCCGTCACCGTGCAATGCATGGTTTGTATCGTGCTTTGATCAACAATATGGTTACCGGCGTAACTGAAGGTTACAAAAAACAACTGGAACTGGTGGGTGTGGGTTATAAAGCTTCTAACCAGGGCAACCTGCTGGACCTTGCTTTAGGTTATTCTCACAACATCGTGTTTGAAATTCCTAAAGAATTAAAAGTGACCACTTCCCAGGAAAAAGGTCAGAACCCGATGATTCACTTTGAAAGCCTGGATAAACAATTGATCGGACAGGTTTGTGCAAAGATCAGGAGCTTACGTAAACCAGAACCATATAAAGGTAAGGGTGTGAAATTTGCAGGTGAAGTGTTGAGGAGAAAAGCTGGTAAATCTGCAGGTAAATAAAATAGTTAATTAGTTAATTAGTATAAATAGTAAAACCAATAAACTAATAAACAAGTAAACCAATTAACAAAACAGTTCCGGCAGTATCGGAGCAACTAAAATAAAAGATCATGAACTCAAAAAGTAGCGCAAGAATTAAAATCAAATACCGCATCCGTAAAAAGGTGAGTGGTATTGCTGCAAAACCAAGGTTAAGCGTTTTCAGGAGCAATACTGATATCTATGCACAATTAATTGATGATGCCAGTGGTGTAACATTAGCTGCTGCTTCTTCCAAGCAAAAAGATATCGCTGCTCAAAAAGCGCCTAAAACTGAAAAAAGCAAACTGGTTGGTGCTGCTATTGCATCTAAAGCAAAAGAACTGGGTATCAGCACTGTGATCTTTGATCGTGGTGGTTATATCTATCATGGACGTGTGAAGGCGGTTGCTGAAGGTGCAAGGGAAGGCGGACTGCAATTTTAAGATTGCAGATTGCAGATTTTAGATTTATCTGCACAAACAAAACAAATCTGAAATCGTAAATCTAAAATCGTAAATCGATATAAATGTCAAACGTAATTTTAAACAAAGTAAAAGCCGGCGACCTGGAGTTAAAAGATAAAGTGGTTGCAATCAACCGTGTTGTTAAAACAACCAAAGGCGGACGTGCTTTTAGTTTTTCTGCTTTAGTAGTGGTAGGTAACGAAGCCGGTGTTGTAGGACATGGCTTAGGTAAAGCAAAAGAAGTGCAGGAAGCTATTACAAAAGGTATTGAAGATGCAAAGAAGAACCTGATCAAAGTTCCTTTGAGCCATGGTACTATTCCACACGATCAGCTGACCAAAGAAGGCGCTGCTAAAGTGTATATCAAACCAGCTGCCCATGGTACTGGTGTGATCGCAGGAGGTAGTATGAGGGCGGTACTGGAAGCTGCAGGTATCACCGACGTGTTGGCTAAGAACCTGGGTTCTGCCAATCCACACAACGTGGTTAAAGCAACTTTTAAAGCACTGGCTACTTTGCGTGAACCTGTTGCTGTTGCAAAAACACGTAACGTTTCTTTAAAGAAAGTATTTAACGGATAAATTTTAGTCAATAGTCATTAAGTCATTTTGCTGATCTTGATGACGATGACTTAATGACCAATGACAAATGACTTTATTATGAAAAAGATAAAAGTAACACAAATTAAGAGTGTAATTGACAGACCGGAGCGCCAGAAAAGAACAATGGTAGCGTTGGGCTTAAAAAAGATGAATGCTTCTGTAGAAGTGGAAGCTACTCCACAGATATTGGGTATGGTTACTAAAGTAAGCCACCTTGTAAAAGTTGAAGAGTTAGCGTAAAAATGAATAATTGATAATGAGATAATGAATAATTATTTCATTTCAGTAACTGTCTGACGCATCCACTGAGAACATTATCAATTATTAATTATACAATTATTAATTACTAAAGCGAGGGGTGATTCCCCGTAAGTACAAAATCAAGATAAAATGAAACTACACACACTGAGGCCTGCAAAAGGCGCAACGCACAAAGAAAAAAGGATTGGCCGTGGTGAAGCAAGCGGTAAAGGTGGTACTTCTACCAAAGGTAATAAAGGTGGACAGAGCCGTGCCGGTTATAAGAGCAAAATGGCTCATGAAGGTGGCCAGATGCCTATTCAGCGCCGTATCCCTAAACGCGGTTTTAAAAACAACAACCGTGTTGAATTTAAAGTGTTCAATATCGGCCAGATCGATCATCTTTCTGAAAAATACGGTATCACAGAGTTTAACTTACAGAATTTATATATCAACGGATTGATCAGCCAGTTTGACAGCGTTAAGGTTCTAGGAAACGGGGAACTTAAAGGCAAATTCAGTTTCAAAGTAAATGCGGTGAGCGAAAAGGCAAAATCTGCTATTGAAGCTGCCGGAGGTTCTGTTGAGATAGTAAAATAATTTCACGATATTTGCAGACCCCGCCCGCGGGGTCATTTTTAATTTAGCGCAAAACATTTAAACCGTTTTAAATCTGTGAAGAAGTTCATAAAAACACTTAAAAATATCTGGAGTATTGAGGAGTTGCGTAGTAAGATCACTTTTACGTTATTGCTCATTCTCATTTATATCATCGGTACACATATCGTGTTGCCTGGTATCGATCCTAATACACTGGTTGAACTGCAGAAAGGTAACTCCAAATCATCTGGCGGCTTACTTGGCCTGCTGGATACTTTTGTAGGTGGTTCTTTTAACAGGGCTTCTATTTTTGCATTGGGTATCATGCCTTATATCTCTGCATCTATCTTTATGCAGCTGATGACCATCCTGGTACCGCAGATCGCCAAGATTCAGAAAGAAGGCGAAAGCGGCAGGAAGAAGATCAACCAGTGGACCCGTTACCTAACCGTGGGTGTTACTGCTTTCCAGGCCATCGCTTATATCAGCTTCTTAACTTCTACTTATAACCAGGCATTGATCCCTGCTTATACCGGTTACTTCTGGGCTTCTACTGTTATCATCTTAACTGTAGGTACTTTGTTTGTAATGTGGCTGGGCGAAAAGATCACTGATAAAGGTTTGGGTAACGGTACTTCTATCATCATTATGATCGGTATCCTGAACCGTTTACCACAGGCTATTGCACAGGAATGGGCAGCAAGAACTGTTAGAGGTGCAGGTGGTCTGTTGATCATGATGATCGAGATCGTGTTCCTGATCGCTGTTATCATGGGCCTGATCATGCTGATACAAGGTACAAGAAGGGTTCCTGTTAACTACGCTAAACAAATTGTTGGCAACCGCCAGTTTGGTGGTGCCAGGAACTTTTTACCACTGAAAGTAAATGCTTCCGGTGTTATGCCGATCATCTTTGCACAGGCTATCTTGTTCCTGATCGCTTTTATCACTGGTTTGGGTAAAACAGGACAGAACAACTTCCTGAACGATCATACCAATGTATGGTACATGCTGATCTACTCTGTTGCAGTAATTGCATTTACCTTCTTATACACAGCTTTGATCTTTAACCCGAAGCAAATGGCAGATGAATTAAAGCGTAACAACGGCTTTATTCCCGGCGTAAAACCTGGCCAGCCTACTGCAGATTATATTGGTACTATCATGGACAGGATCACTTTACCGGGCGCTGTATTACTGGCACTGGTGGGTATCTTACCGGGTCTTTGCCAGTTAGGTTTTAAAGATATGCAGCAGAGCTTCTCTACCTTCTTCGGTGGTACTTCATTACTGATCATGGTAGGTGTAATCTTAGATACCTTACAGCAGATAGAAACACAATTGCTGATGCGCCAGTACGATGGTTTGATGAACAGTGGAAGGATACAGGGAAGGCAGGCAGCTACAACCATGTAATTGATACATCCCCTGTTTGGGGACTTAAAAAATACGCAGGCCCCGACAACTAAATTGTCGGGGTTTTGTTCTAATTAACAACATTTGATCAAACTATAATTATCCTTAAAGACCGGGTTATGGTACATTATAAATCTAAGGCGGAAATTGAATTGATGCGGGAGAGCAGCCTGCTGGTAAGCAAAACACTGGCAGAAGTGGCTAAGATCATACGGCCGGGTATCTCGACCTTTGAGCTGGACCAGTTTGCTGATACTTTTATAAAGGATAACGGCGCTGTTCCTTCTTTTAAAGGATACCAGGATTTTCCTTATGCCTGCTGCATGTCGGTGAATGATGCAGTGGTACACGGTTTTCCTACAAAGGATGCTTTAAAGGAGGGTGATATTGTTTCGGTGGATGTAGGGGTATTTAAAAATGGATTTCATGGTGACAGCGCATATACGTTCGCGGTAGGTGAGGTGAGTGCTGAGGTAAAACAACTGCTGCGTGTAACCAAGGAATCGCTTTATAAAGGCATAGAGAAGGCTGTGCATGGCAATCGTGTAGGTGATATTGCTTATGCCATTCAGCATTATACACAAAAAGAACATGGCTATGGCGTGGTGCGGGAGCTGGTGGGGCATGGCCTTGGCCGCAAACTGCACGAAGAGCCACAGGTGCCTAATTATGGCAAACGTGGTACGGGTGAAAAATTAAAAGAAGGCATGGTGATCGCTATTGAGCCGATGATCAACATGGGTACTAAAAATATTTACCACGATAAAGACGGCTGGACCATCAGAACCGAAGATGGCAAACCCGCAGCGCACTACGAACACAATGTTGCTATTCAAAGAGGTAAGGCGGATATTCTTTCTTCTTTTGCAGAAATTGAAGCGGCGGAGAGAGCGAATGCTAATCTTTCCTCCGACTATTGAGGCGTGAGTGGTCAGTGGTGAATAGTGAGTGGGGACCGTACTTACCAAAGAATAATTGTATAGTTCAAGACCTCAATATTTATTGATCACTGACTACTCACTACTGACCACTGACTGCTCACAAGATCCTGTACTTCATTTCCACCCTTGCATCTTTCCATATATTATCGGGGCTGATATAGGTATCCTGGTATTGCATGATGACGCCGCTTTTTGCAAGGATGTCTCTTACTAATTCGCTGCAGATATAATTCTTATTCCGTTCTCTTTTACTGATATGAAATAATATACGGACCATGATGCGTACGATCTCGTAATTATCATAGGGTCTTGTCAATTCATCCAGGCCAAAGCTGATACCCCTGTTCAGGTGTTCCTTATCTAAATTAATATTTAACTGTGCGATGGCGATCTGTCCCTTGTAAGGCCGCTTTTTGCCTTTATAATCGTGCAGGTATTTGGATAAAGGAATTAACCGTATGCCCACATTGGGTTCTGCTTCCAGCACCAGCACCCTGCCCAGTTCCTCATCTTTATAAATCACGGCTACATGGCTCCAGGTGCTTTTGGTAAGCTTTTGTATCACCCCCGAAAAAGCATAACTGCCACTGCTGAAAAAGATATTACCGGTTTTTAACTGGTCCCTTATTTTATCATAAGGGATAACCGGCATTTTTTTAAGCTCCTTTTTGGTAATTGATCCTGCCATTGATGAACTGTTTGGGTTTAGTTGTAATTTTAATCGTTAAGATACAAAATAGATCAATGAATCAAAAAAGCCTGGTAGTTATCGGCGGTGGAGCAGCCGGATTTTTTTGTGCAGTAAATGCGGCAAGGATGAACCCGGCTTTGCAGGTGACCCTTGTCGAAAAAACGGGTAAGTTATTGAGCAAGGTAAAAGTAAGCGGCGGTGGCCGTTGCAATGTTACCCATGCCTGTTTCAGCATTGCGGATATGGTAAAGAAATATCCCCGTGGCGCTTCTTTTTTAAAAAAGGCATTTCATCATTTTTTTACTACGGATACCATTGAATGGTTCAGGCAAAGAGGCGTCGCATTAAAAACGGAAGCGGATGGAAGGATGTTCCCCGTTACAGATTCATCACAAACCATTATTGACAGCCTGCTGAAGGAAGCCAACAAATACCAGGTGAATATCTTAATGAATGCCGAAGTAAAAACTATTAACCATAACAACGGCAAGTTTGTACTGGAGCTGCAGGGAGAAAGAAAACTGGAAGCAAATTATATTTGCTGTGCCGGTGGCGGCTACCCGAAAACGATACAGTTTGACTGGCTTACCAAACCTGGGCATAGTATTGAAGAGCCAGTACCTTCTTTATTCACCTTCAACATGCCGGGCAACGCTATTACAGCTTTAATGGGTGTAGTTGCGGAAAATGTCTCAGTAAAGATCAACGGAACTAAACTGCAGGAGCAGGGGCCATTACTAATTACACATTGGGGTATGAGCGGGCCTGCGATATTAAAATTGTCTGCCTGGGGTGCAAGGGAATTGCAGCAAAAGAATTATGCGTTCACTATTACTGTCAACTGGTTATCATCTTTCAACGAAAATACGCTGCGGGAAAAATTACAACAATTACGTTTTGAAATTGCCACACAAAAGATCGTCAACCGCAATCCCTTTCAGTTACCTGCAAGATTGTGGGAATATTTACTGGAGCAATCGGGGGTTGTAAAAGATATCCGCTGGGCCGACCTGCCGGGGAAAGAACAGAATAAGCTGATCAAGAATTTATGTGCGCAGGAATTCGCTGTAAAGGGCAAGACCACTTTTAAAGAAGAGTTTGTAACGGCAGGCGGCATTTTGCTGAGCGAGATCGATCATAATACGATGCAGAGTAAAAAGGTGCCGGGTTTGTTCTTTGCCGGCGAAGTGATGGATGTGGATGGTATTACCGGTGGCTTTAATTTTCAGAATGCGTGGACAACAGGATGGATCGCTGCTAAAACGATCAGTACGTTAGAATAAAAATCAGACTAAATTTTAAATAGCATATATGTTTTTACAGAAACGGATCTTACTGGTAAGCTGCTTTTTATTAGGGCTTATACAATTACAGGCACAGCAAAAGCATGTTTTTTCTTTTGACAAAACGCAGTTTATGCTGGATGGAAAACCATTCCGCATCATCAGCGGCGAAATGCACCCGGCACGTATACCGAAGGAATACTGGCGCCACCGCATACAAATGGCCAAGGCCATGGGTTGTAATACCATTGCGGCTTATTTTTTCTGGAATTACCACGAAATAAAAGAAGGCGTTTTTGATTTTAAAACAGGCAACCGCAATATTGCTGAATTTATAAAGATATGCCAGGAAGAAGGCATGTGGGTAATGGCCAGGCCGGGCCCTTATGTTTGTGCAGAATGGGACTGGGGTGGATTACCTACCTATCTTTTAAAGATACCGGATATTAAAATACGGTGTATGGATGACCGTTATATGGCTGCCCTGAAGCGCTATGTAACGGCGATCAGTAAAGAATTAAAACCACTGTTGTGCAATAATGGCGGCCCCATAATTCTTACACAGGTAGAGAATGAGTACGGCAGTTATGCCAATGATAAAGTGTACCTGAAAACTTTAAAGAAACTATGGGAACAAAATGGCATTACCGGCCCTTTTTATACCGCCGACGGGCCAACCGATTTTATGCTGGATGCGGGGAATGTAGAAGGAGCGGCTATAGGACTGGATTCGGGCAGCAATGATGAGAATTTTGATGCGGCCACGAAACACAATCCCAATGTACCTGCATTCAGTTCCGAAACTTATCCCGGCTGGCTTACACACTGGAAGGAAAACTGGCAGCGACCTGATACCAATGGATTAAAAAAAGAAATTGAATACCTGTTGAAGAATAACCGATCATTCAACCTGTACGTAATTCATGGAGGTACCAATTTTGGATTTACGGCGGGGGCCAATGCATTCAGTCCAACACAATTTCAGCCGGATATTACCAGCTACGATTATGATGCGCCTATTAATGAACAGGGCAATGCCACACCTAAATATTATATGCTGCGTAATTTGATCAGCAAATATGTAAGCTATAAAATTCCTGATGTACCTGCACCTATAAAAACAATTACAATTGCACCCATACAATTATCCGCTATCAGTGCTGTGTGGAAGGAATTGCCGCAGCCCATTGCTTCGCCACAACCCAAGCCGATGGAGTATTATAACCAGAACCAGGGCTTAATATTATACCGTACCAAACTGATCGGTCATAAAAGCGGCACGCTTACCATTACCGAACCACATGATTTTGCGATGGTATTCATTGATGGAAAATTAATTGATACCATTCACAGGGATGGTGGCAGGTGGAGTATCAAGATACCCCGTTCGGACAGTAAAGATCCGCAACTGGATATTTTAGTGGAAGGCATGGGGCACATTAATTTCGCCCAATACATGATCGACCGGAAGGGTATCACAGATCGTGTAACCCTTAACGGTATGACGCTGATGGACTGGCAAACTTATTTATTACCGATGGATGAAAAAACGGTGGCTGCAATAAAACCTAAATACCCCGAAGGTTTGCAGAACGGTGTTTTTTATAAGGGAAATTTTAACTTAACGGAAACCGGTGATACGTATTTTGACATGAGTAAATACAGCAGGGGCATAGTATACGTGAATGGCCACAACCTGGGCCGTTACTGGAACGTAGGTCCACAGCAACGTTTGTATTGCCCTGCAGGCTGGTTAAAGAAAGGGGCCAATGATATTGTAGTGTTCGACCTGCTGCAGAATACAGCGGCGAGTGTAGAGGGAAAGAAAGAACTGGAATAGATAAAAGAGTGGGTAAGTTTTAAAACTTGCCCACTCTTTATAAATGCTTTAAGAAAAATAAGTACCGCCGTTGATATCAATATTGGCGCCGGTGATAAAACTGCTATCATCGCTGGCAAGGTAGCAAACCAGGTCTGCAACTTCCGTAGCTTTTCCTTCTCTCTTTAGCGGAGTGGCATTGGCTACATTAGCCCTTACTTCGGGTTTGGTAAAATTATCATGAAAGGCTGTAGCGATCATACCCGGATCCACGGCGTTTACACGAATGCCCTTGGGGCCTAATTCTTTTGCCATAGCACGGGTAAATGTTGCGACAGCGCCCTTGCCTGTTGCATAGGCGGATGCACCAAAGCCACCGCCATCGCGGCCTGCCTGTGATGAAAAATTAACGATGGCTGAACCAACCGGCATTAATGGCGCCACATGTTTCGTCATCAAGAACGCAGATTTTACATTCAGGCGCATCACGTAATCCCAAAAATCTTCTTCCATATCTGCCAGTAATTTTCTTGCCACCAGGCCGCCGGCTACATTCACTAAAATATGTATCTCGTTGCCAAAAGCTTTTTGTGCTGCGGCCACAATATTTGCTGCATCCGCATTCAGTGTAACATCACCTCTTACAGTAATGGCATTACCACCGGTTTTCTTTACCAGTTCCAGCGTTTCATTGGCCATTTCTTCGTTGCTCAGGTAATTGATCACCACGTTGGCGCCTTCACTTGCCAGCTTCAGCGATACCGCCCTGCCAATATCCCTTGCTCCACCGGTTACGATCGCTGTCTTTCCTTTTAATTTCATAACATTAGTTTTATGTGTTGTAAATATTTTATTGCAATGTTTTTAATGGCACTGCATCCATATCAGTAAAGGCCATATTCTCACCGGCCATTGCCCAGATGAAAGAATAACTTGCCGTGGCCACACCACTGTGAATGCTCCAGCTGGGTGATAATATCGCCTGCTCGTTGTTTAAAAAGATATGCCTTGTTTCATCCGCTTCGCCCATAAAATGAATGATGCGCTGCTCTTCGGGCAGATCGAAATAAAAATAAGATTCCATCCTCCTGTCGTGCAGGTGCGGTGGCATGGTATTCCAGATGCTGCCTTTTTTAAAGCTGGTTACACCTAACAGCAACTGGCAACTTTTTATACCATCATTGTGAATGTATTTATTGATGGTGCGTTCGTTGTTGTTATCTAAACTTCCCATTGCAGCAGGCATTGCTTCTGATGGTTTCATTGATCTTGTGGGATAAGACTGATGCGCAGGGCAGGAGAAGAAAATAAATTTTGCTGGGCTTGCTGCACCGTTGCTGCTGAAAACAATATCCTGTTTACCCATACCAATGTATAAGCAATCCATTTTTTCCAGTGCAAATTTTTCTCCGTCCACGGTTATGCTTCCGTAGCCTGCAATATTCAGTATACCCATTTCTCTTCTGCTGAGAAAATATTCTGCTTTCAACTGGTCATATGTTTCCAGTTTTAAAGCCTTGTTTACTGGATAAGCGGCCCCTACTACCATGCGGTCGTAATGCGTATACACACATTCCACTTTATCCGGCGATAATAAATTTTCTACTAAGAATTTTTCGCGGATATCTTTTGTTTTGTAATGGCTGAAATCTTCAGGATGAACCTGGTGATAAATTTTCATGATTATTTGATGGTATTGTTTTTACTGGTTACAAATTTGTTGGTGATGATCTTGCCGGATTTTGTGATGGAATTATTGTTGATGCTGTGCACAGCACGTACCGCATCTTCGTATTGCACCAATGTACCGGCTGTGTTGCTGGCCATAAAACGATTGTATTCAATAGTTGATAGCTGTGTGCCGTACAAACTGATCAACGGCGCTTCGCTGCTGCAATTGCCAACGACATTGTTTTTAAATAATAACAGCGGCCCCATCGTACTTTCATCATTACCGCTTCTTATCATTCCGAGTAATTGCCCTTTGTTACCGGAGAAGGTATTGTTAGTGATCTTTAATTGTTCTACTGAATAATAACCTTTCTTATCTGTTTCGTTATTAAAGTTGAACAGGGTGCCGGTATTGCTGTTAAAAGCATTGTTCTTTATAATGATACTGTCGAAAACTGTCGATTTTGCTGCGTTGAATAAAGTACCATTTAAATTGGTGAATGTGTTGCCGGTTATCACCAGGTTACTGTGATTGCTGCTGCCGGTAAGATCGGCAGTGATGAAATTGCTTCCATGAAATCCTCCCAGGTCAAATTTTGTATCTGTGATCGTGAGCCTGCTGCCGGCTTTTACCTGTAAAAGATTGAACCCTGCGCCTGATGGAGTGGAAATTTTTACTGATTTTTTTGCGGATGTAATAGTGATATTCCCTGCAACGATAATGGGCTGATCGACCTGGTAATTGCTGCCTGTTAAATGTATCCGTGTTGGGTTAGCGGCCGGGTTGCTTAGTGCTTCGGTCAATGACTTGCCATCTGCACAATTTATTTCCACCGCTTCCAGCATGATGTGCATAGTGGGTTCTTCAAACCATTTGGCACCGGAATTTTTTTTATTGTTCGCTTCAATATTTTTTATTGCTTTTTCATCTGAGAGGCCTGGCGCTGATGAAAGATGCCCGGCCAGTTTTACTTTGGCAAGCGCTGTTAACGAATCTGGTATCCTGTCGGCAACTTCTATACGGGCTTCCGGAATTTTAAAATTACCTGCATTGGAAACAGTTAATGCCATCCTGGTAAAACCAGGGGCGAGGCTTTGTGTAACAGGGTTGCCGGTAACATTTTCGCTGAAGGAGATCTTACTGATATCATCGTATTTATTATAGATCACTTTATCCCTGTCGTTATAAAAAATATTCTTTGCAAAGATCACGTGGCTGGGCACTACGGTTCTTTCTGTATCGCTTCCTTCGCACAAACTGAAAGGCGTGCAATTATAAAAACTGTTGTTCATCACTACTGCTTCCGTTACAGCCACATAGCGGAATGCCGGTGAATTGGGTACGCCGTTCATCAACGAAAGCGGGGAGCGGAAACCAACGCCACGGCATTTATAAAAAAGATTGTTCACCACCCATTGCCCACGATTGATGATACGTACACCACCGGTGCCGGGTTTGTCATTGCCTAAAAAAAGATTATTCTCCACTACATTGTAATGCCCATGGCGCAGCACCACACCACCCTGGCATTCTTTAAATACATTATTGCGCACTACGTTGCTGCATGATTTTACAGAAATGATCTCTGTTTCTCCATCGCAGTGTTCAAAATAATTATCTACCACCTGTGTATTGGAATTGAACTCGCAGTGTTGTGAAACGCCGATGCGGATCATTTCCCCTGAATTAGATGCCAGCGGCAAACGAAAACCAAAATAGTTATGATCAATAGAATGAAAATTTTCGCGGCTCCTGTCATCATCCAGGATAATTGCCATTAATACACCCATATTTTTTTTATTCTGAAAAGTGCAATGATCCACCCGGTTGTTCTTGCCATAAAACTCCACCCAGTAATTTTCATCCAGTCTTTTTGGGTTATTAAAATCATTGATCACCGTATTGGTAACGCGGCAATTATTGGCCAGTTGTTTTTTATCGATCCTGAAATCGATCACGGCATCACCAGCATATCCTTCTGTAAAATAAAGCCCCTCCACCACAATATAGCTGCCACCCAATTTCAACTGCGAGTGGCCACTGATCTGTACTTTACCGGCCTGCTCTGCTTTAAAAGTGATAGGATCATCTTTTGTGCCATTGCAATTCAGCTCAATACTCACATCTTTCCATATACCATTTTTAAGTACGATGATATCACCGGCCTTTGCTGCTGCATTGGCCTTTTTAAGTTCATCGATATTTTTTACGGTAATGGTTTCGCCCATTGTTATTACAGTAAATAACAGGCAACAACCCAGTGCAAACAAGCGTATCATATTTTTTATTTTGTTCTGCCGTTCTTTGCGGCGTTTCTTAATGAAGATTCCCTGATGTGTAATTTAGGTTTCAGCACTTCATCTACATTGCTCATGTCCTCGTTGTTGTGCATGCTTTCTATAAAAAGTTTGGCAGCAACTTTTCCCAGTTCAAATGCAGGTTGGTCCACGCTGCTTATCTGCGGACTTACCAGCTTTGTTACCGGTTCATTATTAAATCCAACCAGGCCGATATCTGTCGGCATTTTTAATCCTTTTTCTTTAATGGCCAGCATAGCGCCAATGGCCATACGATCGCTGATGGTAAAAATGGCATCAGGCCGCTTTTTCATATTCAGTAATTCTTTGGTGGCGATATAAGCGTAATCCTGGTTAAAATCACAATGGATGATAAGATCTGGATCAACTTTAATTTTATATTTTTTCAGTGCGGCTAAATAGCCATCCATTCTTTCATTACTGATACCTAAATTTTTTGGACCGGCTAAAATGGCAATGCGCCTGTAACCCTGTTCCAGCAAGTGTTCTGTAGCTTGTAATCCTCCATCTTTATTGTCCAGCCGTACACTCGGCATTTTTACATTTTCAATCAGGCGGTCAAACATCACCATCGGCATGCCTTTGTCCACTATCTTTTTAAAGTGATCGAACACTTTTGTTTCACTGCTTACAGAAATAATAAAACCATCCACCAGACTATCCATCAACCGCCGGGTGTTTACGATCTCCCTGCCGAATGATTCATTGCTTTGACAAACCATTACAGTGTAACCTGCTTCCAGCGCCACTTCATCAATGCCTTTTACCATGGTGGCCAATACATAATCAAGGTTGGGTACCAATACACCAATAGTATGCGTTTGTTTTTGCTGCAAGCTGAGTGCAAATTTGTTGGGCTGGTAATTGAGTTCTTCCGATAGTTTTTTAACGGCATTCTTTGTTTCATTGCTTACATCGGTGGCATCACGCAGCGCCCTTGAAACGGTGGAAGTGGATATCTTCAACATCCTTGCAATGTCTTTGATAGTTGCAGGTTTGTTCATACAGGCAATCTTTTTGTAAATCTAATACAAAGAAATTTACGGGATTACCGGTAGCGTTACCGGTAGCGTTCCCGTAAAAAATATTTGTGTGCTGTATAATGATTTGATCATTTCGTTAATGATTGTCTAAAGAATTTTGATAAAATATAGATATTTTAAAAATGCTCTTCCGGGAACTGCATCGCAAAATGAAACTAATATTACATCGCTAAAGCTGCTGTACGAAGATTTAAAGGAGATTAAAATTGTGTTGCTGCAATGGAATATCTCCTGTATAAAAGGAACTTTATCCTAAAAAACTGATGCGACAAATGCTACGATTGCTGAAAATAATGTGTTCAATTTGTTTACCCCTGTTTGCTGCAGCACAGCATCCCGTTACTTTTTTTACCAGGTCAGAAGCCGCCGAACTTAAGAGCGGTATCAATAAATATCCACTGCTTACAGATTCTTACCAGGAGATACGGTCGCAGGTAGATGCATGGATCGGTAAGGACGTAGATGTACCTCAACCGAAAGATCCGGCAGGTGGTTATACACACGAGCGGCATAAAGCCAATTATACATTGATGTTCAACAGCGGTATATTGTATAATATTACCGGTGATGCAAAATACGCCACCCTGGTAAAAAATATTTTACTGAAGTACGCTGTTTTAAATCCTACTTTAAAAAAGCACCCGCAGGCTACCAGCAGTTCGCCGGGCCATATCTTCTGGCAGGCATTGAACGATGCTAACTGGCTCGTGTACACGGGCATGGCTTACGACCTGGTGTATAATTCCTTTTCGGCGTCAGAAAGAAAGACCATTGAAGACGGCGCTTTTAAATCCGAAGTGGATTATTTTACCAAAGACCTGAAGAACTGGTTCAACCTGATACACAATCATGGTGTGTGGGCCTGTGCCGGTGTGGGTATTGTAGGTATTGCCACGAACAATAAAGATTATGTGGACATGGCGCTGTATGGTTCGGAAAAAAATGGCAAGAGCGGTTTTATGGCACAGATGGATGGCCTGTTCTCGCCGGATGGTTATTATACCGAAGGGCCATATTATGTGCGCTACGCCATTCTGCCTTATTATCTTTTTGCCAATGCATTACAGCATGCAAGGCCTGAATTAAAAATATTCCAGCACCGCAACAGTATCTTACAAAAAGCCCTGCTGGCAGGTTTGCAGCAAACAAATATTGACGGTACTTTCTTTCCGCTGAATGATGCGTTGAAAGAAAAGGATTTTACCAGCAACGAACTGGTTACTGCTATCGATATTGCCTGGAGTGTGTACGGCGCTGATAAAGGCTTGCTGACCGTTGCAAAAAAACAGGACAAAGTTTTATTAAGTAAAGGTGGAGCTGCCATTGCAGCCGCGATAGCAGGAACCAAAGATATACCTGCCTATTATCCTTACAAAACGGTGGAATATGTGGATGGTAATAAGGGCGACGAAGGTGGTGTAAGCTTTTTACGCAATGGAAAAGGAAAGGATCTTTCCACGCTGGTGTTTAAATATACTGCACATGGGTTATCGCATGGGCATTTTGATAAACTCAACCTGAATTTGTTTGATAAGGGCAACGAGATACTCACCGATTATGGCTCTGCACGTTTCATCAGTGTGGAACAAAAATATGGGGGTCGTTACCTACCGGAAAACACAGCTTATGCTTCGCAGACCATTGCACATAATACACTGGTGGTGGATGAAGCCAGCCAGTTCAATGCAGATGAAAAATTGGGGGAGCAATTTCATGCCGATAAATTATTCAGTGATGTAAGTAATGACAAGGTGCAGGTGGTTGCGGCTAAAGAAGACAATGCGTATAAGAATATTCATTTACAGCGCACCGAATATTTTTTACAAATACCCGGTGGCAGAAAAATAGTGCTGGATGTATTTAATGTAAATGCTGCAGGCGAACACCAGTATGATCTGCCTTTTCAATACAGCGGCAACCTGATCAGCACGAATTTTAAATACAATTATAACGGCAGCCAGCAGCAGGCATTGGGCAAGAATAATGGCTACCAGTATTTATGGAAAGAAGCAGAAGCCAGTGTTAAAGACAGCATGGCGCAGTTCACTTTTTTAAATCACCGTACTTTTTATTCTATCTCTTCTTTAATAAAGGGTGAAGCAAAAATATTCTTTACCCGTACCGGCGCCGGGGATGCAGATTTTAACCTGCGCAGGGAACCGGCTTATATCATTCGTACCAATGCGGCCAATACGGCTTTTGTGAACGTGATAGAGATACATGGAAGTTTTGATCCTAAAGCAGAGTTCTCTGCCGATTCTTATTCAGCAGTGCAAAAAATTGAGTTGTTACAGAATGACAATGACATTACTGTTGCTGCTGTAACAATCGGAGGTAAACAATTGCTGGTGGCGCAATGCAACAAGGATTTTTCTAAACAAAGTAAACATAGTTATACAACATTTAACTGGACAGGACCTTATGCCGTTTGGTATGATGGCAAAACGCTGCAATAAAAAAATTGAAAATCAAATTAATGAAAATGGAAACTACAGTAACCCAAAAAGTATTTATTGAGAACGCCGATATAGAGTGGCAGGAAATGGCAAAGGGCGTAAGAAGAAAGATCATGGCTTATGATGAAAGGCTGATGGTGGTAAAGGTGGAATTTGAAAGCGGTGGCATCGGTACGCTGCACCAGCATTACCATACACAGATCACGCATATTGAAAGCGGTGTTTTTGAAGTGGAGATCGGCGGAGAGAAAAAAATATTGAAAGCCGGCGATGCTTTTTACATTCCACCTAATGTAATGCACGGTGCTGTTTGTATTGAAGCGGGTGTACTGATAGATGTATTCAGCCCGATGAGAGAAGATTTTATAGCAGCAAAAGAAATATAATTAATAATGAAAAGCCTGTTCCATATCTGCATCATAGCATTATTGGCCTGTAGTAAAAAATCTGTACCGGTGGATGTTGCACCAGCAACATCCAGTACCAGGCTGGTGAATGTGAAAACGTCGACAGAATTAAAAACTGCTTTGGCCAATGCACAGGCAGGAGATGAGATCGTGATGGCCGATGGTACTTACAGTGGCAAGTTTGTAATTGCACCGGGCGTGCATGGTACTGCTGCAAAATCCATTATTCTAAGGGGCAGCAGGAATGCAATTCTTGATGCAGGTGATATCAATACCGGTTATGTATTATACCTGCAATCGGATTTCTGGAACTTGAAAGGTTTTACGATCACCAATGGTTTAAAAGGTTTGATGATCGATGGCGCTCATCATTGTGTAATAGATGGCATTAAGGTATTTAATATTGGCGAAGAAGGTATACACCTGCGTAAATACAGTTCGCATAACACTATTCAAAATGCGGATATCAGTAATACAGGTTTAAAGACCCCTGATTATGGCGAAGGTATCTATATCGGCTCTGCAAAAAATAACTGGGCCACTTATACCAATGGCAATCCTGATCTCTGCGATTCCAATCTCATTTATAAAAATACGATCGGTCCCAATGTAGCGGCAGAATGTATTGACGTAAAAGAAGGCACAACCGGTGGTATCATCCGCGAAAATAGTTTTAACGCTACAGGTATTACCGGCGCCAACAGTGGTGACAGCTGGATAGATGTAAAAGGTAATTATACTTTGATAGAAAGTAATCATGGCACCAACCCCGGTGGCAGCATTTTTAAAGATGGGTACCAGGTGCATTGCGCAGTGTCTGGTTGGGGCAATTACAACGAATTTAAAAATAACAACTGCGTGGTGAATGCTACAGGATATGGTTTTAATGTGCAGCTGAGCGGTAGCAACGGCACCACTACAGGTAATAAAGTGTACAGCAATAATACAGTAACGGGAGCAGCAGCCGGTGTGGCCAATATCCCGTTAAGTAATTAATCAATGGTTCAGGCTTGCATATGAAAATTAAAGGACTAAGATGGTGGATCATAGGGCTGATCGGTGTATCAACGGTCATTAATTATATTGACCGGAGTGCCATCAATATCATGTGGCCTTATATATACAAAGAGTTTGGTATTGCCGATGCTAATAATAAAGAAGCACTGGCTTATATCACCACTTTCTTCATGTTCGCTTATGCCGTTGGCCAGACTGTAACCGGTAAGATGATGGATGCGATCGGCACACGCCTGGGTATGAGTATTTCGATTGCCTGCTGGAGTGTTTCCATTGCATTGCATGCTGTTGCAAGATCATTGACATCATTCAGTATATTCCGTGCACTCTTAGGCGTTAGTGAAGCGGGTAACTGGCCGGGCGCTACCAAGAGCAACGCAGAATGGTTCCCGGCAAGGGAAAGAGCTATTGCACAAGGCATATTTGGCGCCGGCGCTTCGCTGGGAGGTGTGGTGGCGGCCCCTATCATTGCAGGCTTGTACCTGTCGTTTGGATGGCGCGGCACTTTTGTAGGTATCGGTGTGCTGGGTTTTTTATGGATCATTCCCTGGCTGTGGGTGAATAAAGCAACACCGGATAAACATGCCTGGATCACCAAAGAAGAACAGGACCATATACTGGATGCAGCAGATGAAAAAGTGGTGGCTATGGATACAAGGGTATACAGCTGGACAGAATTATTACAATTTAAAAATACATGGGGCATCATTACATCCCGGTTCTTTATCGATCCTGTGTGGTGGATGTTCCTTACGTGGTTGCCTACTTTTTTAAAGGAACAATTTCAATTTGATATTAAACAGGTAGGAGCATTTGCATGGCTGCCCTATTTGTTTGCAGCGATAGGAGGATTACTGGGAGGTTTTTATTCCTCTACATTGATCAAATACGGCATGCCTGCGGTAAAGGCAAGAAAGAGAGCGATCACTATCGGTTGTGTGCTGATGTTACTGAGTTTGTGCGCCACCGTTTTTTACCTGGATCATTTGAAGGAACAGGTAGACCTGGCGCTGGTATTGATCGGTACCACATTATTCGGTTTCCAGTTTCTCATAAATAATTTACAAACATTGCCATCTGATTATTTCAATGGTAAGAATGTAGGAACAGTCTCAGGCATGGGAGGAACAGCGGCGGTTGCAGGAACTATAATCATCACATTATTGGTTCCTGTGATCACCAAAACGGGTTACAGTTCATTTTTTATACTGGGGGCAGTGATGGTACCGGCATCGTGGTTGTGCATCAGCTTTATTGCATCTAAAAAGAAAATATAAACGATCAATTGCTTTAAAATTTTTACTCTAAACGTTGTTATATGAAAAGAATTCTATTCTTCAGCCTGTTATTGATAACCGTTGCAGGTTATAGCCAGACAACTTATTACTGGGTGGGTGGCACTGCTTCCACCAGCTTTACTTCCAATGCTAACTGGAATACGTTACAGAATGGCACCGGCACTACCCGTGCTGCTGTAGCTACGAATGATATATTGATCATTGATGGTGCTAATATCGGCGGCACAGTACCTACCACCGGTACCGTAAATGCCACGGCTACTTCTACCAGCTTTGGGCAATTGAAGATACAGAACGGTGCCGTGGTGAATATCGGCCGTTCTGCTGCGGGTAGTGCGGCGCTCACTGTAAATGGCGATGCCACTACAGGAGACGATCTTGTTGTGGGTGCAGGCTGTACACTTACTTTAGGTTCGGCCATCTATAATTATGATGTATCCGTGGTGGTGGCATCAGGCGCTACTGCGCTTATCAGTGGTACCGTTTATTTAAGCCCCTTGTCAACGTCGGTGCATACACGCAGTTATATAACAGCTGCGGCTGCCAATAGCGTGGTATTTGCTTCCGGCGCTGTATGTCATATAACGGATTCCACCGCCACATCGGGTTTCAATGCTTCGGTACAAGATGGTGTGCTATTTAAATCTGGCGCATCATTGTATTATTATACCGGCCGCAGTCCAATAGGCAGTAACTCTACCACGCAGTTCACCAATTTTGAACCGGGCAGTAATTTATATTTCATGCGCACCAATAACAGCTACCTGGATGCAACCGCTTATGCCAGCTCTTCCTGGAATAACCGTAAAGCCCTGGGTAATGTGTATATACAAAATGGCGCTACGTTTACAGCAGATGGCCCTTCGGACAGAATTGATAATTTAACAATTGATAATGGCTGTACATTCATCACACACACCAGCGGCGTTACACCTGTATTAGGTAACCTGGTAGTGAATGGTACATTGAACGGACCTGCGGGCAGTACCAATGCCATCGTGATGGGCGGCAATACAGCACAAACTATTTCCGGCACCGGCACTATCGATCTGCCTTTATTGACAGTGGCCAATTACAGCGATGTAACGCTTGCAAGAACCGTGAACGTTGTAGGCAGCGGTACCGATGTTTTGGGTAAAATTAATTTTGGTACCACCAATCAACTCACCGGGCCGGGTACTTTTACTTCTAAAGTAAATATAACCGCCGCAAGTGTAACAGGTAATACCGTAGCAGGTTCTTACAGGATAACTGTTACCAGTGGAACATTGACAGGCAATACCGGTTTAAAAGTTACGGGCAACGGCCTGGCTGCCAATACCAATGTAACCGGGTTTTCGGTAGCCAATGCAGTAGTGTTATTATCAAAACCTGCCACCGCTACTGTAACGGGTGCTACTTTTACTTTCAGCAGTGATACTGCCACGCTGGTAACAGCACATGTTAATGGAATGGATACTTTAACAGGTAGTGTAATCGTTACCGGTAGTAAAAGCTTCCAGGCGGGAACGAATTATATCATCAACGGCGCCACCAGCAAACCATTTGGTATCAGCACCGGTTCCACCAATACATTGATCGATGCAGGTTTTGTTGAGATCAATGCAGCAGTTACTGTTAACCGCGGCATGAATATTTACAATCACCTGCTGGTGAATGGAAAAGTTACTTTACGTCCATTAGATACTGTTCATATAAAACCAGGCGCTGCCATTACAGGTGCATTTGGCGCCACTAAATATATTGCGGCTGATTACAATGCCGGTACCGGTGTGCAGAGCATTATACAATACGATGCGATGGCTGCATCCACCACCTTGCCTATTGGCACTGTTAATTATTATTTACCGGTTACTTTAAATCCTGCTGCAGCATCTGATTTTGCCGTGGCTGCTTTTGAAGGCATCACTTCCAATGGTACTATTACCGGCACAGCTTTAACTGCAACACAAAAGCAACAGGTGGTGAATGCAGTATGGAATATCAACCGTATTAATGGCAGCGGCAATGCAACTGTACAACTCGGCTGGAATGCTGCTTTGGAAGGTTCTACTTTTACCACGCTGGCGAATACGGATATCGGCTTAATAAAAAATAACGGTACTTCCTGGGATGCGCCCATTGGCACCGGTGATAATACTGCCAATACTGTAACGGCGAGTGTAAGCAGCTTTGGATCATTCAGTGCGGGTGCAGTGCCACAGGTAAATCCTTTTATATTCAATGCGCTGCCTGTTAAAACTTACGGCAATGCAGATTTTAATGGCGGCGCCACCAGTTTAAACACTACACAACCAATTGTGTACAGCAGCAGTAATCCTGCAGTGGCCACCATTGTTTCGGGTAATATTCATATTACCGGGGCAGGCACAGCAGATATCACTGCATCGCAGGCGAGCGATGGTTTTTACCCGGCAGCCAGTGTTACCAGGACACTTACAGTGAATAAAGCTGCTTTGACCATCAAGGCCAATGACCTGGTAAAATTTGAAGGGCAGGTAAACCCAACACTAACGGTAACGTATACCGGATTTGTGCTGAGCGAAACAAATGCGGTACTGCTTACGCAACCAACGGTTACCACTACTGCTACCACTGCATCTGTGCCGGGCACTTATCCCATCACTGTTACAGGCGCTACTGCAGCTAATTATACCATTACACAAACCAATGGTGTATTGACTGTGCAGGCTAAACAAAACCAGACCATCACTTTTGCAGCGCCAGCCACCAAAACCTATGGCAACGCAGATTTTGCACACAACGCTAGCAGTACCAACAGCACCATACCTGTTACACTGGTAAGCAGCAATACTGCGGTGGCTACCATTGTGGGTAATAATATTCATATTGTGGGCGCTGGTACCAGCACTATCACTGCATCGCAGGCAGGTAATGTGGGTTATTTCCCTGCGGCGGACGTTGTAAGAACACTTACGGTGAATAAAGCTGCACTGGCCATTAAAGTGCGTGATACCACCCGTAATTTCGGCACGGCCAATCCTGCATTCACTATTACGTATACCGGTTTTGTACTGGGCGAAACAGCGGCTAATCTTACCACACCTGCTACTGTAAGCACAATTGCAACGATCAGTTCAGCACCGGGGTATTACAACCTTTCATTGCAGGGAGCTACTTCTTCCAACTATGCTATTACCAATACTGATGGCAAACTCACTGTTTTACCTGCTTCGGGTACAGCAACACCGTATATCAATTTATACATGAGCAATAAAACAGCGGTAACGGTACGGTTGTATTCTCCAGAACCTGCATTGGCGGATATCATCCTGTACAATATGTCTGGCCAGCCGCTGCGCAAGAAAAATGTATTCCTGCCGGTGGGCTTCAGTAACACGGATATTGATGTGACCTTATTACCTGCAGGTGTGTATGCAGTTCGTGTGATCGGTAAAGGCATTACTGTTGCCATTGATCTTGGAAAAGCAATTACTATTTTAAAATAATCAAGCCATGAAGAAATACCTGTGTTTTACTGCGGCCATTGTGTTGTGCTATACAATAGCAAAAGCGCAGCAGCCTTTCACTTATTCGGTTGATATGAAGGCCCTGGAAAAAAATAAAGGAAAGATCAATGCAAAGGATGCATCCATAATACCAGCCTATAAGCAATTGATAAAAGATGCAGACAAGGCGTTGGATTTTGGTCCTGTAAGTGTGATGGAAAAAAAGAATGATCCACCCAGTGGAGACAAACATGATTACATGAGCCTGGCGCCTTATTACTGGCCTGATCCTGCAAAGCCGAACGGTTTGCCTTATATCCGCAAAGATGGCAAGACGAATCCTGAAGTGAAGGACTATAAGGATAAAGAGTATATGCCCAAACTATGTGAAGTAGTGAACACGTTAGGACTTGCTTATTATTATTCAGGCGAAAATAAATATGCAGCGCATGCAGCAAAATTAATGCGGGTATGGTTTTTAGATAAAGCGACCCGGATGAATCCCAACCTGAATTATTCACAAGCCATGAAGGGCAGCAATGATGGCAGGGGAGCAGGTTTGATCGATTCCAGGCATTTTATAAAAGTGGTGGATGCCATTGGTTTGATACAGGGGTCATCTTCCTGGAGCAAAGAAGATAACAGCGGTATGCAACAATGGTTCAGCGATTTTTTGAACTGGATGCAAACCAGTAAGAATGGGATGGATGAAATGAATGCCAAGAATAATCATGGCGACTGGTACGATGCACAACGCTTATCACTCGCTTTATTTACAGGCAATACTGCACTGGCGGATAAGATCATTGTGAATGCAGAAGGAAGACTGGACAAACAAATGGATGAATCGGGCATGTTCCCCCTGGAAATGGAACGCACCACTTCGCTGCATTATACCGGATTTGCCATTGAAGCTTTTTTCAATATTGCGCAGATGGCGGAGACAAGGAATATTGATTTCTGGAATTATGTTTCTCCATCGGGCAAATCGCTGAAAAGAGCATTTGATGTGTATTACCCTTATATCTCTAAAGAAAAAGCATGGACAGGCCCGCAGATAAAAGATTTTGATTTTGAAGAAGGGTATCCATTGATGATCGCGGCAGCTAAAAAATTCAATTGCAAAACATGTACTGCTGCTGTAAAAAATATTGCTGCGGATAAAGCAGGCCGGTTGCGTATAAAATTATTAACGGATATTAATTTTTAAATTCTATAAACGACTGTTATGAAAAAAATGTATTGCTTGCTGATTGTGCCCCTGCTGTTGCTGGCGGGCCAGGGCATGGCGCAAAATAAAGTGATCACCGGTAAGGTGACCAATAAGGACACCGGTAAGCCAATGGAGGGAGTGAACGTTTTGGCCGATAAACAAAAGACCGGCGCCATTACCAAGGCAGATGGCACTTATTCCATTACGGTAAATAAAAAAGCAACGGTGTTGATATTCTCTTATGTTGGTTTTGCAACACAGAATGTGCTGGTGGGAGAAAGAACGGCTGTTGATGTAATATTGGTTCCTTCCATTACCACAACGGATGAAGTGGTGGTGATCGGTTATGGTACGCAGAAAAAATCGAGCGTGACCGGCGCCGTATCAAAATATAAAAATGAAAAAATGGATGAATCGCCGGTATCACGTTTGGACCAGGCGTTGCAGGGAAAGATCGCCGGTGTTCAGGTACAGAACACTTCATCAGAAGCGGGCAGTGATCCCAGGGTACAGGTGCGTGGTGTGAGCTCAATAAATGCAGGGCAATCGCCATTAGTGGTAGTGGATGGGCATCCTGTTCCTGATGGATTGGCATTTGTAAATATGTCGGATGTAGAATCGGTGGAAGTATTGAAAGATGCGGCTTCTGCTGCCATATATGGCTCAAGAGGCGGCAGCGGTGTGATACTTATTACCACCAAGAGCGGTAAATCGGAAAAAACAAAATACAATTTTAAAACTTCCTGGGGTACAAAGAACCCGTACAAAGTGTACGATATTATGACCACCACTGAATACACCAACCTGTTGTATTATGAAGCTGCATTACGCTTTGCAGACACAGGATGGAGAAATTATGCCACCACTGCACAGATCAATGCAAAGGGTAATCTTGCTTCGAGCGCAGAAAAAGCGGCTTACTTATTAGAGAACGGCTTGAATGGCGGTTATGCAACCGACTGGCAGGACGCTGCTTTGAGAACAGCGCAATTGAAAAATGTGGAACTGAATGTTTCGGGCGGTAATGCGGCTACTAAATATTATCTCTCCGGTTCTTATCAAAACGACCAGGGTATGATCAAACACAGTGAGTATGAGCGATTCAATGTTCGAAGTAAAGTGAATATCACGTTGAGTAAAAAAATGAAACTCAACCTGAATATCAACCCATCTTATTTTACAAGAGAAAGGCCTTCCACCAACTTTACGGATTTTACAAGGGTGTCATCTTACCTGCCTTTAACATTGAATGCAGCACAGATCGCTTTTGTTACACAAAACCCTGCGAACGCCGGATTAGTAGTGGGAGATTTTGCACAACCAAGGGTATTCAATGATCTGCCGTACAGCGGACTGATGCCGGATGGTACAGTTTTCACCAACCCCGCAGGTACAGCCATCTCTATCAGCAGCAGCGCCAACAACTCGCCGTATTCAATTTTACAAACAGAAAAAATAACCACTAAGGATTACAGGATAATGACATCGGCAGATCTTACTTATACGATCCTGCCGGGATTGAACTTTAAAACTTTATTGAGCGCTTACCTGGATTATACCAAGGGCCTTGATTTCTCCAAAAGTAATTCCAGTGCAGCCGGTGCACCCAGCAAAGGCATTTATACAGACAGAAATTATTTTGACCTGCTGAATGAAAATACATTCACCTACAATAAACAGATCAAAGATCATTCAATAGAAGTACTAGCAGGTTTTACTGCACAAAAAACAAGGATCGATAACCAGCAGATAACTGCCACGAATTTTATCAGTGATAATATCACTACGTTGAACACGGCTTTAAGTATATCGCAGGATCCTTCGCTTACTTATAATACAATCACCAAGGTGGGCTTATTGTCTTATCTCGGCCGTATCAATTACAGTTTTGAGAGCAAATATTTATTGTCTGCAAGTTTCAGGGCGGATGGCAGTTCTAAATTTGCACCCGGCAAAAAATGGGGCTATTTCCCTTCTGTATCTGTAGGCTGGATAGCCAGTAAAGAAAAATTCTTACAGGATGTAAGATGGATCGATAACCTGAAACTAAGAGGAAGTTATGGTGCAGTGGGTAACAATAATATTGCAGATTACTACTGGCTTGATCAGCTGTTTTTAGCTAATTACCCAACAGGCACCGGTACCGGCACCTCCACACTGGGTGTTGCGCCATCAACAACTATTCTTTCTAATCCCAATATCGGCTGGGAAAGAACTTTTTCATACAATGGCGGTATCGATCTTACCATGTTTAAAAATGCTGTTACCATTGGCCTGGATGTATATCAATCCAAAACCGATCGTTTATTATTACTGCAGGCAGCAATGGGAATAACGGGTGTTCCACAGGTGATCAATAATATCGGAAGGTTGCAGAACAATGGTATCGAGCTGGAAATTTCCACCAATAACTACCGTTCTAAAAATTTCAGGTGGTCAACATCTGCCAACATCTCTCATGTAAAAAATAAATTACTGCAATTGGGTAACGAAACACAATTACTCAATACCGGTGAAAGGCTGGATGGTTACCTGAACCAGGTAGGCGGACCATTGATACAATATTATGGTTTAAAAACAGACGGCATCTGGTTATCACAAGCGGATGTGAATGCAGCGATCGCTAAAGGACAAACCAGTTCGCTTTCAGGATATTTTACACCCGGCGCTTTGAAATTTAAAGACATCAATGGCGACAATGTAATTGACCTGAATGACAGAACGGTGATCGGTAATCCTTATCCTGATTTTACCTGGGGCATTACCAACAACTTTAATTTTTATGGACTGGACCTGAGCTTCACCTTCCAGGGTGTGCAGGGTGGACAGATGATGAATGGCGATGGATTTTATAATGAGGCAAGAAAATACAACAGGGCCTTTAATAACAACCGCTGGATAAGTCCTGCCAATCCCGGCGATGGCAAGACACCTTATTTCACCAACGGTTATACCAATGCATGGACGCAAAGTGATTACCTGATCACCAGCGCTTCTTACTGGGCATTGCGTGAAGTGATAGTTGGTTATACTGTTCCAACAAAAGGTATTAAACGCATGAAGCTGACTTCGGCACGTTTTTATGCTTCTTTACAAAACCTGTACTATCATTTCCCTAAGGGTTATGTGGGCCTGAATCCTGAAGCAAGGAGCACAGCCGGCACTTACTCGTCACCGTTACTGGATGGTTACCAGCGTGGTGCCTTCCCCATTAACCGTTCTGTATTAATAGGGCTTGACCTGAATTTCTAATTTTAAAAAGTTATTTTATGAAATATATCATCGTCTTATTATCACTTACAGTATTTGTTTCCTGTAAAAAGGTAATTGACCTGTATCCTGAGTCCAACCTCAACAGCGGCACTTATTATACCACTGCTGCTGAAGTGCAGACAGGTTTGAACGGTTGCTACAATGCTTTGCAAAAACCCATGCTGTACGAATGGCAGGTAACGGAGCTGCGCAGCGACAATACAGATATGGGCGTTCCTTCGAGTAACAATACCACCAACCGCGACCTGAGCGACCTGGATGAATTCATTCCCTCCACCGGGCATGCAGCCGTATACAGTTACTGGATCAATACTTATTTTGTGATCCGTAACTGTAATATCATTCTGCAAAACCTGGGCGTGGCTTATAATCCAGCCAATGGCTCTTTTACTTTAAGCCCTATCAATATCAACATTTCTGATTCGCTGAGAAAACAATATGCAGGCGAAGCAATGGTGTTAAGGGCCAACAGTTATTTTAACCTGGCCCGTTTATTCGGCGGTGTGTTCCTGATCCATACACCTGTTACAGCAGATGAAGCAAAAACGATTAACCGCTCCCCGGTAGATGATATTTATAAACTGATCAAAGCAGATCTTACTACCGCTTCAGGATATTTAAGCGCTTTAAAATACGCACAGGTACCGGCTGCCAGTGCAGGCAAAGTGAATGCGTGGACCGCAAAAGGATTACTTGCAAAAGTGTTCCTTACACTGGGCGATAAAGCAAGTGCTATTCCATTGTTGCAGGATGTGATCACCAACAGCGGCTACTCATTACAGTCCAGTTATGCCAATGTTTTTTCCATCAGTAACGAAATGAACAGCGAGATCATGTTTGCGGTGCGTTACAAAGCAGGTAACCTTGGCCTGGGTTCCGCCTTTGGTAACTACTTTGCGCCATTGGGCAGTGGTTCTGCAGTTATAAATGGTTCCGGCCTGGGATACAATTACCCTACCAACGATATTGACACTGCACTAACAGTGGCGGATGCACGCAAAAATGTAAGTATGGGATCTTATAGTACTTCCAAACTGCTGTATGTAAAAAAATTCCTTACACCTGTTGCTACTGCCAACGATGGAGAGAGTGACTGGCCTGTATTGCGCTATGCAGATATTATCTTAATGATGGCCGAAGCGCAGGGTTATACACCTGCCAGCATCGCGTTGATCAACCAGGTAAGGGTGCGTACCGGCCTGGGCGACTTACCGGCTTCTGTAAATTCGGTTGCCAGTTTTGAAAAAGCATTAGCGGATGAAAGAAAACTGGAATTTACTTTCGAGAACCAGCGCTGGTTCGACCTGGTGCGTTTTAATAAAACGATGACCACCATTACGGCCGAGCAAACCATGAAGGATCATTTTACAAAAGAGTTTGCCAATCATTACTCACAATACAGTCCTGTTGTTCCGTTGGCAACACTGCTTACGTACATCACCACCAATAAATTGCTGTTGCCTATTCCGCAGCACGAAATTGATACCAATTCGCAATTGACGATTGCGCAAAACCCCGGGTATTAATGAATAATTGAATAATGAATAATTAATAATTTGATGATGAAAAAACTATTTGTTGTTGTATTGATGATGATGTCGGTAAATGTATTTGCACAGGATGCAGATACTACTGCAAAACCGGTGGAATATCCTGCGGGATATGAAGCACAATTAAATGTAGTGTACACAAAAGTTAAAGACTGGGAAGGAAAGATGGACCTCTATATTGCTCCTAAGGCCGCAAAGCCTACAGCAATTGTGATCAATATACATGGTGGCGGATGGAACCATGGTACCAAGGAATCACAAACCGGCTTCAGTACTTTTTTTAAAATGGGTTATGCGGTTGCTAATATGGAGTATCGTTTAACACCACAGGCCACCGCACCTGCTGCAGTGGAAGATACCCGCTGCGCCCTCATCTATATCATCAAAAATGCCAAGGCGCTGAATATTGATGTAAATAAGATCGTGATCATGGGAGGCAGTGCCGGCGGGCATTTGGCGCTGATGGGCGGTTTGCTCGGCAATGATCATCGATTTGATGGCAATTGCCCCGGAGTGGAAAATATAAAGGTGGCAGCCATCATTGATAAATATGGTATCACCGATGTATGGGACTGGGGTTATGGAAAAAATATCACCAGCAAATCGGCCACCAACTGGCTGGGCGCTTATGCAAAAGACGAAAAATTTGCACAATCTGTTTCACCAATTTATTATGTGAATAAGAATAGCCCACCAACATTTATCGTGCATGGCGATGCTGACCCCACTGTGCCTTACCAGCAATCGGTGGCGCTGCATAAAAAGTTTTTGGATGCGGGTGTTAAAACACAGTTCATGACGGTGGAAGGTGGGCTGCATGGAAAATTTCCGAAAGAAAAGAATTCGGATGTGAATAAAGCGATCGCCAACTTTTTGAAAGAGCTGGGCCTTGGTGGCAACTGATCTTTCACCATAAGCAAAAACGCAAAAAAACAAATATCCCACTTGCAAAGGTGGGATATTTTGTTAAGGATATTGCAACACTGCATTACTGCTATAACAGTGTATAGAGTTTCACTGTGGTTTGCCCGGTTTTATTAAACGTTCCAGCAACGAAATGCCTGCGGAGCGTATGTTTCCGGCGTTCTTGTTAACAATGCCTGCTACGGAAAGTTCAACAAGATTGCCTACTACTTTTTTGAATTTATTTTGTTTTCCTCCCGGAATTATTTTTTTAGATAAATAACCAGCTGCCGCACCAATCGAAGCATCGATCAGATCATCTGTAAAATGCAGGCTGTCGTTGTGCCTGTTCAATAATCTTTTTACCAGGTTAGCAGGTTTAATGCTTTCATACATATCATTCACCTGTTCTCTCAGTTCTTCCTGCTGCAGATCGGCCTTTGTTTTTAAATGTGCAATGGCGGCGGTTAACTGGCTGCTGTTGGTAATGGGCATAAGTTTAATTGAGCATTTTTTTTATCAGCTTATCATGAAAAGGCCTTTTGATCCACTGCCTTCTGAAAATGAACAGGAATAAGATCACCAGGCAGTAAAAACCGCTCACGATAAAAAAACCATAATACATCTTTCCCATTGCATCCCCGATCCATAAAGCAATACTTACACTCAACAGTAATACCACTAAATTCAGTACTGCCACCAGTATTATCCGTGAAACCGCAGAAGCAGTGATATCAGATATTTTACTAACAGCCTGCAGTTTGGAAAGCTCGATCCTTGTTTCCAGGTAATCCTCTGTTTTTTCGAACAACGCTTTAAGGGAAGTGGGGTTATTTTCCATTACTACTGATTTTATTGGTCAATGACCTGGAGGTCATTTGTTCCTGATATCTCTATAATAAAATAATGCCAATTATTATTAATAGTGCAGAGAGGCGTTTAAGGCCTGTAGCTGTGTAAAGATTTCCACAGTGCCTTAAACACCCTGCAGGATAAGAAAAACCTGGTTTTTAAAAATTAAGTTAAAAGATGGCACTATTTATGAGTTAGAATAACAAAACCGGGACATGAAAAAATTATCTTTTGTATTTGATGTGATCGTGATCAGCGCACTTTATTCCAACATTTTTCCAGAAAGATCCATTTACCAGGCCGGTTTTTGGGGTATGGTATTGCTGATAATGACCGTAGCGGCCATTACAGCAACCATTCGTAGAAGGCGGTATAAAAAGAGCCGCCCGGATATTATTTAAAATATCTTCTCAATGTCCATGCAATGGTTTCGTGCTCCCGCAGCAAACCTGTTAAGAAATCTGCCGTGCCTTTATCCTTGAATTTATCTTCGGATTCATCAATTCCTTTACGCAGCGCTTTTATCACCGTTTCGTGATCGGTGAGTAATTCTTTTATCATATCCTGCTGCAGGGGATACTTGCCCGGTACTTCTTTAAGGCTGGCCAGTTGTATAAATTCCTTTAATGTACCAATGGTGGGAGCACCCAGTTTATTGATGCGTTCCGCGATCTCATCAATGGCTTCTTCCAGTTGCGTATACTGTGATTCAAACAGCTTGTGCAATTCCATAAAACTTTCGCCCTTTACATTCCAGTGAAATTTCCTGGTTTTGGTGTACAATACCATTGCATCTGCCAGCACTGCAGAAAGCAGGTCGGTGAGGCCTTTTAAATTTTTGTCGTTAATACCAATGTCTGGTTTCATAATGTTTTGTTTTTGGGAGTTAAAAATACAGTGGTTACGGTATATCCCCAAAGCCATAATTTTTTTGCATAGCTTTATTTACCAAACCTTTGTATTAAAAAACAATTAGCATACCATAAATTGTGGCTTGAATTTTTCTTATAAAGGAGTAAATATTCCGCTGACCTTTAGTGAACCGGGTAGGATTTTCTACAAACTAATAATCTTGAGATGATAAAAACGTTGAAGCAACTGGCATTTGACTTCCGGCTTAAAGTGGGCTATTCCACTGCTTTTATTCTATTGATCATATCCTATATTCTTACCTTATATGCCAATAAGCAATTGATCATACAAACCAACTGGGTAAGCCATACCAATAAAACTATCAATGAACTGGAAATGCTTATCTCGGGAATAAAGGATGCGGAAACAGGATTGAGGGGTTATATCAACACCAACGATACCATTTTTTTAGAGCCTTATAAGAACAGCCGGCCATTGGTGGATTCGGTATTCAATGTATTACAGCAGGATACAAAGGATAACACTACACAGCAGGATCACCTGCTCACGCTTAAATCACTCATCCGCGAACGCTATGATAAACTGCAGTTCGCTATTGATTATTATCCCCAAACACACTATGTTATCAATGATACACTGATGCAGTCTTTTTACCTGGGCCGCTCCAAGATGGACCGTATAAGAACTGCTGTAAGAGAAATGCAGCAGCTGGAAAGGAATATACTCGACTCCCGTACCAAGGGCCTTGATATAAGATACCGGGCGCTTAACATTATTATTGTAACATCGCTGATACTGGCCTTGATATTTGCCGTGGTGGGTTTTTATACTTACCGCAGGGAATTGAAAGCAAGGATAGAATCGGATAAAAGAGTGAACGATTACCAGGAAGAACTACAGCAACGTATTGTGGAACTGGATAAGGCCAACCAGGAACTGGTGTTGATGAAGCGCAGTGAAAAATTTGCTGCCACCGGCCGTATTGCCCGTACCATTGCACACGAGGTGCGCAACCCGCTTACGAATATAGACCTGGCAGTATCGCAGATAAAAACGGAAATGCCCGGCCTGGATGACAGCGACCTGATGCTTTTTAGTATGGTGGACCGAAACAGCAAACGCATCAACCAGCTTATCAGCGAACTGCTGAATGCCACCCGCTTTGCGGAACTGGTGTATGTGGAAGTTTCCATCAACGAAGTGTTGGATCAATCATTATTGCTGGCAAAAGATCGTATTGAACTAAAACATATCGGCGTTGAAAAAAATTACAGCAATGGCTTACGTAAGGTTACTGTGGACCCCGAAAAAATAAAGATCGCTTTTTTAAATCTTATCGTGAACGCCATTGAAGCAATGGAACCCGATAAAGGTATATTAAAGATCAGCACAAGAGAAGAAGGCAACTGCTGCGTGGTGGAAGTGACCGACAATGGTTCGGGTATGACGGAGGAACAATTGAATAATTTGTTTGAACCTTATTTTACCACCAAGACAAATGGTAATGGATTGGGGCTTACCAATACGCAAAACATTATCCTGAATCACCGCGGCACTATTACTGTAAAAAGCAAACCCGGTGTAGGCACTACTTTCATCATTCGCTTCGATCTTACTGCCGCAGTATAAGCATATAAAATTATTGCACCGGCATCACCGGTGCAATATAGATGGTTTACAACTGAATAATTTTATTCAGCCCTCCTGATGATCTTCAGCAATACCGCTATAATAGCAATTACCAATAAGATATGTATGACACCACCGGCATGGTATCCTAAAAAACCAATTGCCCAGGCAATAACCAAAATAACGGCGATAAGATATAATAACCCTCCCATAATAAATTTTTAATTGTTAGTGAATACTAACTAATAACTAAAAATGCTGCCAGATTTTTATGATGGCCGCCTTTAATTAAAAATAAATTTTTGTGATGCTGAAAAAGTGCTGTGTCAAACAACCAGTTCATCTACGGTCTGGTAGATGGTATCTCTTGAAAAAGGTTTTGCAATAAACACATCTGCGCCTACAGATAAGGCTTTTTTGCGATCGGCAGGCGTATCGTATGCAGTGATCATGATCACTTTGGAACCAGGATGGCTTTCTTTAAGGCGGCTGATAAAATCCACACCCATACCATCAGGCAGGTGATTATCCAGGAAAATAATTTCCGGCTGTTCTCCTTTTAAAACTTCCACTGCATCACTAATAGAATTAACATACCGGGAAGGTATGTTTTTAATACGGAGGATACTGCTCAGTAAATAGCAAATATCTATCTCGTCGTCTATTATTAGTGCCTTCAATGTGTCGTGGTATTGATTTGGGGTGGTGCTCACAAACCTACAATAATTTTAGTTTAATTATTTTTTATGCTGCAATTTATCTGCCATTTATTCAATCATTTCCAACAGCATTATTCTGATGTCGCAACAATGATTTTTTACCGCCACTTTCCCCAACCCGGGGAATTTTATCCCCATTTTACGGCATTTTGGGCTTTTTAAGCCCATTGCACGCCTTTTTTGCAAACTGGCAGGTTTTTTTCATATAATTTGTTACAGCACAAGCTATAAGTTATTTAAAATTATAAGTTTCAGTTTCGGTTTTGGAATAATAGGTTTACAATGCAGGACAGCCCGAATTTGTAAACCTGTTTTTTAAAATCTTTATAAACGACTATTAGTATCTTTATTATAAAACGAACATTGCATGAAAAAAAGAATCCTGATAATTGACGATGATACAGACATGTGTGCATTATTAAGCAGGTTCCTTAGTAAGAATGGTTACCAGGTTGATACGGCACATTCTGCCAGTAAAGGCATTGAAAAATTCATGAACGACTCTTTTGATATCGTGTTGTGCGATTACAGGCTGGGCGATAAGAGGGATGGAAAGGATATTTTGATCGAGATCAAGCAGCATAAGCCCGACGCTATTGTATTGATCATTACCGGCTACAGCGATATTAAAACTGCAGTGGATGTAATAAAAGCAGGGGCTTATGATTATATAACCAAACCACTGATACCCGATGAAGTGCTTTCGGTATTAAGCAAAGCATTGGAAAACAATGGTGTTGCTCCCTCGGTGGCGGCTGCACCTGCGGCGCCTGCCAAAGAAACTAAAAGTTCCCGCGGCGGGTCGGACATGACCTCAGAATTTTTAGAAGGACAGGATCCTGCCTCTAAGCAATTGTACCGGCAGATAGACCTGGTGGCACCCACCAACTTCAGCATTATATTATATGGAGAGAGCGGTACCGGTAAAGAAGTGATCGCTAAAACCATTCATGAAAGAAGCAACAGGAAAGGCAAACCTTTTATTGCAATGGATTGTGGTACCTTATCGAAAGAACTGGCAGGTAGTGAATTATTCGGGCACATGAAGGGATCGTTTACCGGCGCACTGGCCGATAAGGAGGGACATTTTGAACTGGCCAATGGCGGTACTTTGTTTTTAGATGAAGTAGCGAATTTATCTGCAGAGATACAGGCTTCTTTATTAAGGGTGATACAGGAAAGGAAATTCAAAAGGGTAGGAGGCAATAAAGAAATAGATGTGGATGTAAGGGTGATCGTGGCATCGAATGAAAATTTACAGGATGCATACCGCAAAGGAAAATTCAGGGAAGATCTGTACTACCGCTTCAATGAATTCTCGATCAACCTGCCGCCGCTGCGCAACAGGAAGCATGATATACCATTGTTTGCCGATTTCTTTTTAAATAAAACAAAGGCCGAGCTGAACAGGGATAATATTGAAGGCTTTGATGAGGATGTAATGGATGTGTTTGTAAAATACAACTGGCCGGGCAACCTGCGTGAGTTCAGGAACGTGATCCGTCGCTGTGCATTGCTCACCACCGGTAAAAATATTTCTGCTGCAGCATTGCCACAGGAAATAAGCAATACCGCGACGGGCGAAAATAATACAGCACATGAGCCTGCGGGCCGCACCAATAATTTTCCTGATCTAAAAGATGCTTCATCCAGGGCGGAATATGAGACCATCATGCATGTATTGCGTGAAGTGAATTTCAATAAAACAAAAGCGGCCGAAGTATTGAACATCGACCGCAAAACCCTTTACAATAAGATCAAGAGTTACGAAGACTCGCAATCATAAGCACTTAATGATGCTGTTTAACTTCTTCATCGGTTACAGGTTTTGAAAACGCTGAACCGATGTTTTTTATAAGGTTGGATATAGGCCCCTCCATCTTATTCGTCATATCATCCAGTGCTGTATCATGCAGCCAATCGCCCATGTGCAATGATGGCGGCAGGTAAGTAAGGATAGTATTCCTTTGACTGGTGAAAAATGATTTCACATCTTTGATAGTTGCGTTTGCCGGCAACACTTCTTTGGTTGCACGCACAACTTCTCTTGCTACCGCGTTGATGTTTTCTTTTGTATCGTGCGGCGAATTACCCGAGCAATCTGCAATAGTATTCACCACTTCATTACTGTGGTCTTCAAATATCTCATCTGCCCAGTTTGTAGAATTATATCCACGTAAAACCTGCTCTGCACCTTCATCAGTTTGTACATACCTGTAAAACCCTGTTAACACACCTGTTAATGTGCATTGTGCTGCTTTATCAGGAATATCATGGTGCATATTAGGATCTACCTTATGTAAAGGCGGATAACCTAAGTTCTGTTGTATTTTTTCTAAAAGATTAATTGACATGATGTTTAATTTTTAGGTTAATAAAATCATACACTGATAATAGTTACAAAACCATGCCAGTTGATAATATATAATTAACATTCACATTTTCTTTTTGGCATGTATTTAGAAACTCAGTAATTGAGAGGACATTTTTTTACCTTAAAAATTTAAACTATGATGACAACATTGAGCGGCGTTCTGGAAAAATTACGCCTTAGGAAACAAGACAATGAATTTCAGATCACCGGGGATGGTTTTGCAAGTCCTGCAGGTAAAATATATAAGCCTGAAGAATTGCAGATAGTTAAAACATATCGTTTTGAAGGTGATTCTGATCCATCGGATAATACCGTTCTTTATCTTATAGAAGCCAACGACGGGCTGATGGGATACAGCATTGATGCTTATGGTGCGTATAGCAACCATGAAGAAGAATGGTACGATGATTTTGTAAGAAGGATACCCGTACTGGAAAGAGAAGAGCAGGAAATTTTTCCGTAAAGAAATTTAAAAATAAAAAGAAGCGCATGCGCTTCTTTTTATTTTCAGTTCATGAAGATATTTTTATTTTATACTGTTGCTGCTTTCTTTTCCAGCAGGTTCTTCAGGTTATTGAGCACCTTATTCCAGTTCTGTTCAGAATGTGCTTTCATTTTTTCATCAGGAATATTTTCCTGTGTAATGGTAAGCTTTGTACCATGGATCGTTTCCGTAAGCCAATAAGTAATATCAGCATAATTTTCCGGTTTATCTTCTATACCCGACATAGAACCCCAGTAATTATATTTCAATAACCTGCCCGGGTCAATTTCCAGGATGGTACCTTTATCTTCATAGGTCTTTCCTTCCCATTCTCCTTTAAAAATAAGGGAACTGCCTTTCTTCCAGTCTGATATTGCATGGGTGCCAAAAAAATATTGTTTAATGATATCCGGGTTGGTCAATGCTTCCCATACTTCTTCCCTTGGAGCATCGATAACGGTTGTTGTTCTGCCTGTGATATTTGATTTCATAAATAATTTTTTTAAGTGAGTAAAATGCAGTTACCTGCTTTAATGCTTTTGCTGTTCCGGGTAAACCCCTGCGGTCTTTTTTTCTGTACGGGTAACAGGATGAATGATCTTTTCGCTGGATTGCCCGTGCGGGAAACCGGGAAAATCCTGGTCGATCTTATTATCAGGATGCTGTGCCACTTCTTCTTTTTTTTGCATAGGCGTGGTCTTGCCTTTCTTTTTTATGAGGTAGCGTATCGCTCTTTTGGTTGACATAATGATTGATTTTAGATTTTCCGTTCAATTACTATTAGAATAAAACAATATTCAAGCCATACCAAACGGTGTATTAATAAATAACGGAAGGAAATCATTTCTACAGGATGGGGCGTGGATGGGTACAGCATACCGCATTATGTGACTATGACTTAAGGGGAACGCCGCTTTTTTTCTGGCATAAAATTTCAACATTCCTCGTAATGGAAATAACAAGCTGGATAACGCAAGTGGAATGGCTGTTTACCCTGGCAATACCTGTAGCCTGCATTGCCTGGACGGTAACGCACGAAGAAGTGTTCCGGGAACCAAGAGAATTTTGTATCAGGCAAAGCAAAGAAGGAAAGACGATCGCAAGGCGCAAATTTTTTTACCTGTTTACCTGCGAGTATTGCTTCAGCCACTATGTAACCGTTGGTGTTTTATGCTTAACAGGATTTAAATTATTGTTTGCAGACTGGAGGGGTTATATAATTGCCGGTTTTTCCATTGTGTGGATCGCCAATGTGTACATGGCATTGTTTTCATTGTTAAGGTTCGGGATCAAAAAAGAAAAGATAGATATCAGTGCAAAAGAAGAAGAACTTAAAAATATCACTCATCAGTAAAGCAATACTTTATGGCAAAATATTCAAAAAAGGCAGCAGAGAAAGTAGAAAAAGTGATGCATGAAATGAAAGAGGGTAAACTCAGAAGCGGGCGCAGCGGTAAAAAAGTAACCAGCCGCAAACAGGCCATTGCTATCGGCCTTTCCGAAGCCAGGGCAGCAGGGGCAAAAGTACCGAAGAAAAAAACGGTGGTTAAGAAAAGTGCGGTGAAGAAGACAGTAACAAAGAAAAAGGCAGCCAAAAAGAGCAGGTAAATTATCAACAGACAATGGAAACAGCAGCAACGGTAATCAATATACCCCGGCGAAAGATAAAGGCGATCAGCAAGGATCCTGAAAAAACGGCTGCGGCTGTTCACCTGGTATATGTGCACGATACCCAACCCGGTATTAAACGTATACGGAAAGGTAAAGGCTTCAGCTATACATTGCATAATAAAACTGTTACAGACAAAGCCACCCTGCAAAGAATAAAGAGCCTGGTGATACCGCCTGCCTGGGAAAATGTGTGGATCTGCCTGCTGGAAAATGGCCATCTACAGATAACAGGGATGGATGTACGAAAAAGAAAACAATATAAATACCATCCTTTGTGGAATTCACTGCGCAATCACACCAAATTTTACCGCTTGCTGGAATTTGCGAAGGTATTGCCCGCCATCAGGCAGCAGCTGGAGAAAGATCTTGCGCTGCAGGGCCTGCCGGTGGAGAAGGTATTGGCGCTTATTACCAGCCTGATGGAAAGGACCCATATAAGGGTAGGCAATAATTTTTACGAAAAACTATACGGCTCCTTCGGGCTGACCACTTTAAAGAACCGTCATGTGGCTGTGAATGGCACCCGGCTGCAATTCATCTTTAAAGGAAAGAAAGGTATTGAACATAATATCACTTTAAAAAGTAAGCGGCTTGCCAGGCTGGTAAAACAATGCATGGATATTCCGGGGAAAGAACTTTTTCAATATTATAATGAAACGGGTGAAAGAAAGCCTGTTGATTCCGGGATGGTGAATGACTATATCAAGAAGATCAGTGGCGGTGATTTCAGCGCCAAAGATTTCCGTACATGGGCGGGAACGCTGGATGCTTTTTTAGCTTTTAAAGAACTCGGCCTTCCGGGCAATAAAAAAGAGGAGAAAAAGAAAACACTCGAAATGCTGGATACCGTGGCGCAACACCTAGGCAATTCCCGGAACGTTTGTAAAAAATATTATGTGCACCCGGCAGTACTTTCTATCTATGAAAATAAAAGCGCCGCAAAATACCTGGATGATACGGCGACCGTTCCACACGAAAAAACAACACTGACGCCTGAAGAACAAAAACTGGTGCACCTGCTTGAAGCCAGTTAAGGAGTAAAACTGTTGGGGAACATTTTCCCCAACTGGTGGCTGGTTTACAAGGAAAACAAGGAAAAACAGCGAATAATAGGCTGGTAAAAAAAGGGCATAGTTTTCCTTATAATAGCTTGCAGCATAATGTTTACGGTATAAATGTAAACCAGGCATGACCACCAAAAAAGTTTTGAAAAAGACCGGAAAGATCCTCTTATACCTCACGGCCACCGTGTTGGTACTGGTTATTGCTGCCTATATCTTCATTAATACACCTTATGGAAAGCGGTTGGTAAGAGACAAAGTAACGGCTTACCTGCAGCATAAATTACAAACCAAAGTGGTGATAGGCTCGGTGGATTACAGCCTGCCCAGATGGGTGGAACTGAAAGATGTGTATATCGAAGATCAGCACAAAGACACTTTGTTCTATGGCGGCAAACTGGCGGTAAACCTGGATATGCTCAAACTCATACGCGGCGTTACCTATATACGCAAAGTGGAGCTGGAGAATATGTATGCCAATATCTATCGCAATGAAAAAGATAGTGCTTTCAATTTCCAGTTTATTGTAGATGCTTTTTCAAGTCCTGCAAAACCCGGCGCTGTAAAAGATACCAGCGCTTTGAATATTACGCTTAAAAGGGTGCTGCTGAATAAAGTAAGGGTCAACTTCAATGACAAATACAGCGGTAATGATTTTTCGGCAAATGTTACAAAGCTGGATGTATCGCTCAATAAATTTCAACCGGATAAATTGTGGTTTGATGTAGATAAATTCAGCAGCGACAGTGTTGCCTTTACAATGATAACCACTAAAAACACTGTAAGTAAAAGCAGTGTAAGCAATGCAGCGGATACACAAAAAAATCCGCTTTTAATATACGCCGCACAGCTTGATCTGCGGAATACCTATGTGTTACTGGATGATAAGACCAATGGATTATATTATACCAATACGGTAAAACATCTTTCGCTGGACAAAGCTGTATTTGATATGGCTACAGCAAATGGCACCGCCAACAGCGTAACACTCGATAGTTCTTTCATCCGCTTTATTGCCCCGCAAAAAGATACAGTAACAAAAATTGCCGGTGAAAGTACTGCATCATCACCCTGGAAGTTTGCGGTGAATGAACTGCAATTAAAGAACGATCGTTTTCAATCAGATGATAATGCTGTTGCACCAACAGAAGGCCTGGATTTTTCGCACCTGGATATGGATAATATCCGGGTGAATGCAAAAAAAATATACTACTCAAGCGATAGTATGGTGGCAGCAATTGATCAGTTATCATTTAAAGATAAAAGCAGTTTTACCGTTGATACCACGCATGCAAAACTGCTGTACAGCAAAACGGGTATCAGCGCTACAGAATTGTATGTGAAAACACCGGAAAGTGTGGTGCAAAATACGGTACAGTTAAAGTATGATGATATCAAACAAATAACAACTGCACCACAAAACAGTTCCGTAGTTGTAAAACTGAATAACAGCGTTATTGCAGTGAATGACCTGTATCGTTTAATGCCTTCGGTGAAAAAACAATTGGCTCCTGAAAAATTCAGGGATAATGTAGTAAAACTGAATACGGAAATAACCGGCAACCTGCAGCAACTGAATATCCCCCTGCTGCAACTGAACGGGCTTTCCGGAACGGTGATAAATGCAAAAGCAACCCTGTACAATATTACAGATACCAATAACCTGGGCTATGATATCGTGATCTTTAACAGCAGCATACCAAAGGCAGACATGCTTAAATTTTTGCCCGCGGGCAATGAAGATGCGAAAGCTAAATTGCCGCCTTACCTGAACCTTTCCACACAACTGAAAGGGAATTTAAAAAATACCAATGCTTTGATCGATATCAGCAGCAATAATTTTATAGTAAAAGGCAAAGGCAACCTGCAGAACATTGACCGGCCTGCCGCTTTAAAATATGACGTTACCATTGGAGAAAGCAGGGTGGAAAAACAATTCCTGCTTTCGGTATTACCCAAAGATGCGGTACCGCAATCCATCAGCCTGCCCGAACTGGTATTGCTTACAGGTACTGCAAAAGGAGATATGAATAATGTGCGGACTGATCTGAAATTAAACGGCAGTTATGGCATAGCTGCTGTAAAAGGTACGGTGAACAATTTTAAAGATAAGCAGCGTGCGCAGTACGACCTGGTGATAAAGAGTGATCATTTTGAGCTGGGTAAATTATTGAAACAGGATACAATGATCGGTAGGGTGAGTTTATCATCGAACATAAAAGGTACCGGCTTTGATTATAAAACGATGCATACGGATATTGATGCAACAATAGCCAGCGCAGGGTTTAAAAAACACGATTACAAAAATGCCGTGATATCGGCGCAGCTGAATAACGGAACGATACAGAGTAAAGGAAGTGTAAGCGACAGCGCGGCTATGCTGCAATACGATATTACCGCCAACCTGCAGGGCGATTATCCTGCTGCCGTAAAAGGAACGGTACATATCGATACATTGCGGCTGAAGGAACTGAACCTGTATAACGACACATTGGATATTGCGGGAAAGATATTGATCGATGCACCTGCCACAAATCCCGATCAGCTGAATGCCTATGTTGCATTAGACAGTATGCAATTGAACCTGAAAGGACAACATTATTTTTTCGACAGCATTATAACAAAAGCCAATTCTTCCAATGGCAGCAATGATATTGTATTCAGATCACCGCTTGCTGATATTACTGCAAAAGGTGCATTTCAATATGATAAGGTGGGTGCATCCATGATACAGTATATCGATGCACATTATAATATTACAGGCAAACCTGCTGAGCAGATCGAGCCACAGCAAATAGCATTTGAAGGCGTGATAAAAAAACACCCGCTGATACCTGCGCTTGTACCGGGACTACTCTATGATGATATTACCTTCAAAGGAAATTATGCATCGCAGGGAGGAGACAGTGCTTTGAATATGACGGCAGATATACCTTCATTAAAATACAAGGATAATGCGGTTACCAAAGCACAATTGCTTGTGTCATCGAAAAACAGCAGCATTGCTGCTAACCTGGATTTTGCAAAATTGCTGATGGGCAGCAATACACTGTATGCAACCAGTGTACAGGCTTATGCGGCCAACGACAGCATCAGCGTGGATGTAGCCACCAAAGATGTAAAAGGTAAAGACCGTTTTGCATTTGGTACCATGGCAACATCAAGGGATGATGTGTATACCTTTTCGATGAAAAAAGATCTGCTGCTCAATTATCAAAAATGGGATGTTGCACCCAACAACAAGATCACGTATGGTGCAGGAGGTGTACTGGCAGAAAATTTTATACTCACTAACGGCGAACAAAAAATTGCCATCCTCAGCAGGAATAATGTGCTGAACAGTCCTGTGGATGTTACCATTGATAGTTTTGATATCCGTGATATCACTTCCTTGTTCAATAACGATACATTGTTCGCGGCAGGTGTGGTGAATGGTAAATTCTCTGTGAGCGAATTTGATAAAAAGATACCTGCCTTTACCGGCAATATGGAATTGAGTAAAGTTGCTGTGATGCAGCAACCGGTGGGCACTATTAAATTATTTGCTGCCAAGCAGGATGATAATACCATCAATGCTACAGTGGATCTTTCGGATAATGGCAACATGATGGCGGTTAAAGGAAATTACTATCTCAATAATGAAGCGCAGCAGTTTGATGCAGATATCAATATCACCAGATTGAGTATGGCCACTGTGCAGGCATTCTCGCAGGGCAATCTTGTACGTTCTTCCGGCAGCCTGAATGGTAAGATAGCGATCAATGGAAAATTCACCGATCCCCGCTGGAAAGGGCAACTGGGTTTTGATACTACTAAGTTCACTCTATCAAAACTCGGCACTACTTATACCATCGATCAGCAAAAGATCGAACTGGATTATCCTGCTGTTGTGCTGAACAAATTCACCATAAAAGATACCACCGGGCATGATATGGTGATAGATGGCAGCATCAAAAAAACAACTTCTATCACTGATTACGATCTTGCACTGCACATCAATGCCAATGATTTCATCCTCGTAAATACACCCCGTGCGGTGAACAGCCAGGTATTTGGTTTTGCCGCGGTGAATGCGGAGATGAATATTTCCGGCAATTCTTCTTCGCCCGGCATAGAGGGTAATGTATCGCTGGATGATAAAAGTGATGTGACCATTGTGCTACCCGAATCCAATATCAACAAAGATGCGGCACGCTCTGTAGTGCGGTTTATTGACCGGGATACTTTTGCATTGCCGGAAAAAGTAACTTTTGCTCCTGCGATAGAACAACGCTCCAGTTTTGCACAATTTCTCAATTACAATCTTAATATAGAAGTAAGTAAAAAAGCAGCGCTCACTATAGTGATCGATCCAACCACCGGTGATGAACTGAAAGTGCAGGGCGATGCACAGCTGAATGCAGGTGTTGATCCCGGCGGCAATATCATACTGGCGGGTAATTACGAACTCAACAGCGGTTACTATGTATTGAATTATCAATTCCTGAAAAGACAATTCAATCTTTTGCCGGGTAGCACTATTACTTTCAGTGGAACACCTATGGATGCGCAGGTGAATATCAGCGCAGAATATATTGTGAATACGGCTGCAAAAGACCTGTTGGGTAATGAAGTGGGAGAAGCCGATCCAAAAGTATCCAACACTTTCAATCAAAAAATCCCCTTCCGTGTTTTATTGTACCTGAAAGGAGCGATGAAAAAACCGGAGATCAGTTTTGATATTGAATTGCCGGATGAGAACAGCAATACTGCTATCAATAATGAATTACGCACCACCATTGAAAATAAATTGACGCAATTAAGAGGGGATGCTGCTGCTACCAATAAACAGGTGTTCTCTTTACTGTTGCTCAACCGGTTTGTGGGTGAGCAAAGCACCGATTTCTTTAAAGGCAATGGCAGCAATTTTAATGATGTGGCGAGGGAAAGTGTAAGTAAATTCTTATCCTCTGCACTCGACCAGATAGCTTCGGACCTTTTTAAAGGGGTGGATATTGATCTGAACCTGAACAGCTATAAGGATTATACCACCGGTGATGAACAGCAGAGAACCGACCTGAATATTGCTGTGACAAAAAGTTTTCTCGACGACAGGTTGAGCATCAGTGTGGGAAAGAACTTTGGGATTGAAGGACAGGATGCTGCAGCAAAAACGCAACAGCGCAGCAACAGCATTATTCCTGATGTAACAGTGAATTACAAACTTACCAAGGATGGCAAGTATATGATAAGGGCCTATAAGAAAAACCAGTTTGAAGTGATACTGGATGGTTACGTGGTGGAAACCGGGGTGGCCTTCATCCTTACACTGGATTATGACAAGTTTGGAGAATTGTTCCACAAAAAAAATAAATGACCGTACGTGAAGAAAAGAGTATTTGTATATTATTTGTTGCTGTTGCTGGCTACGGGCTGCGGGGTAAAACGGTATTTGCCGCAGGGTGAAAAGTTGTACAAAGGCGCCACCATAAAAGTCAATAAGGAAAAAGAAGTAACTGCATCTTCAAAATCTTTAAAAAAACAACTGAAGCAGGCCGTTCGTCCCAAAGCAAATAAATATATATTAGGCCAACCCTATAAAGTATGGTGGTGGTACGTGATCGGGGAACCAAAAAAGCCCAAGGGGTTTAAATCCTGGTTGCGCAGTAAACTGGGCGAACCGCCTGTATTGAGCAGCAGTGTACATGCTAAATCCACTGCAGAAAATATGCAGGCCTTCCTGGAAAATATCGGTTATTTCCATTCCACTGTAAGCGGGGATACCACGAGCAAGGGCTATTTTATGAAAGCGGTCTATGAAGCCAGTATCCTTCCCCAGTATAAAATAAAGGAGATCACCTGGGTCAACGATAGTTCGCAATTATTAAAGGAACTATCGGCAAGGCAGAGACGAAGTATTTTAAAACCCGGCCAGCCTTACCGGTTGAGTGATATAGAAGCTGAACGTGACCGGCTGGACCTGCGGTTGAAAACAAGGGGATATTATTATTTCAACCCTGATTACATCATGGCTTATGCCGATAGCACCATTGGTAACCACGAAGTGAATCTTTTTCTGAACATTAAATCAACCACGCCACAAAATGCACGATACCCTTATACCATCAATCGCATCATGGTGTTCCCCAATTATACTTTACTGGAACCACCGCCTGATACCAGCAGGAGGGCTACCGTAAATATTGATGGATTGCTGATAAGGGATACAGTAAAAAGGTTCAAGCCAGAACTGTTTCGGCGTACGATCACTTATCGCCCGGGCAGTATCTACAGCAGCCGGCAACAGAACACTACACTGAACAGGATGATCAACCTGGGTGTTTTTAAATTTGTAAAGAACCGGTTTGATGAAGTGAAGGATACTGGCCATAAACTCAATGTGTATTATTATCTCACACCCTCCAAGAAAAAATCGATACAGGCGGAAATTGATGGTTTTTCCAAGGAAAATAAATACCTGGGCACACAGCTGAGCCTGAACTGGAAGAACCGCAATACTTTTCGTGGTGCAGAACTGTTGACGGTAAAAGGCTATGTAGGTTTTGAACTTTCTCCCAACGATTCACTCAAGCGGAATAATAATTTCCGTTTGGGTGCAGAGGCATCTATCAACTTTCCCCGCTATGTTATTCCTTTTGTACGGTTCAACGAAAGCAATTTATTCCCACCCCGTACAAGAATGCTGCTGGGCTATGAATATTTTATAAAAGAGAGTTTTTATACCAAGAATATTTTCCGTTTTCAATACGAGTTTAACTGGAAGGAAGCCAATAATAAAGAACATACACTGGCGCCCATTGCTATTACTTATTTGAACGCTATCAATGTTACGGATAGTTTTTATAAACAGGCACAACAAAATCCTTCACTGCTTTTAACTGTATATAATGAAGCGATACTCGGTTCTTTCTATTCTTACACTTTTAATACAGCGAGCTCTTTTGCAAAAAGGCAGTTGTATTTTAATACCAGTATCGACCTCTCCGGCAATATTGCAGGATTGATAACCGGGGCTAAAAGAACAAGGGAGAAAACCATCTTTAATACACCTTTTGCACAGTATGTAAAAGTAGACGGAGACCTGCGTTACAAAAGAACCTATCGCAATAAGGCGGAATGGGCCAATCGTTTACAGGTGGGTATCGGCATACCTTATAATAATTCGGCAATACTGCCCTTCTCCAAGCAATATGTGATCGGAGGCTCTAATTCATTGCGTGGTTTTCCTGTACGTACCATCGGGCCGGGCACTTACCAGCCAACAAAAGATGATCAGCGTTTCTTCCAGATCATTGGTGGCGATTTTAAATTACTGGCCAATACGGAATACCGTTTTCCCATTGCGGGGAAATTAAGCGGGGCATTATTTGCCGATGCAGGAAATGTTTGGACAAAGGATACCACCATATTCGGCAAAGCAGGACAACTCACTAAAAATTTTTACAAGGAAATAGCAGTGGACGGCGGCCTTGGATTACGTTTTGATATCAATGTACTGGTAATACGGCTCGATCTTGGCATACCATTCCGTAAACCTTATTATCCCGAAGGACAAAGATGGGTGTTCAATAAAATCGACTTCGGAGACAGGCAATGGAGAAGAGATAACCTGATCGTAAATATTGCGATCGGTTTTCCTTTCTAGCTAAACAGGAAACTGATGAAAAAGGCATTGAAATATTTTTTACTGGTATTGATACTGGGGCTTATCGGCGGTTATATCTACTGGCAACAGAATAAAAAAAGGATCATCCGGGAAGGGATTGAAAGCGCTATCAAGAAAAAAACAGACAGCCTTTATTATATTCACTACGACAGTTCAAGGATAGATGAGATCAATGGCAATGCTTCTTTTTACAACGTATCACTGCAATCAGATTCTGCGCAGAAAGAATTATTAAAAAGCAACGACAGCCTGCCCAATGCATTATTCAATATTAAAGTTAAAGAAGTAAAAGCCTCGGGCATTGATGTGGCAGGATTACTGGAGAACCAGAATGTAGCTGCAAAAAAAATATTACTGGATAAACCGGTGGTGCACATCATCAATACCGGAAAAGATAAACCCAACCTGTATAGTCCGCAGGATACACTGGAGTTGTACCAGAAGATACTCGGCCGTTTTAAAAGCATCAAAGCGGATACGATACAGGTAACATCCGGTACCGTGGTCATAACCAATATTGCCGGTAAATTCCTCACCACCCTGGAGAATATCAATATCAACCTCAATAATTTTTTAGTGGACAGTACCCGTAATTACAGTAACATCATCAGTTATTTTGTGAAGGATATAAGAGCCACGGTTGAAAATATACAACTGCCACCTTCTGCCAATGATACCCGTATCAACATTGAAAAACTGGATTATGATGCCATTGGTAAAACATTAAAAGTGGCAGGCATCCAGCAATACAAAATCAACGATTCGCACCCCATCATCGATCTGAAGAATATTGCATTGACAGAGTTGAGCACAGATGCATTCATATTATTACAGCAATTGAGAGCCGGCAGTATCAGTTGCGATGGCGGCCTGATCACCATTTATAAAAAAGAAAAAACAGGTAAGGATAAAATAAAAAGCATGCAGCTATCATCGGAGCTGATAGATGAGATGCAGGTGGGTTTGGTACAGCTGGGCAAAACCAAACTCGTGGTGGTAAATACACTCGAACCGCAATCCGAACCCTTTGTATTGAATGATGTGGAATTTGTTGTTTCAAAAGTTGTAAAAGTAGGGCAGGGCAATATACTCAGCGACCTGGTGAGTAATGGAGAATGGATACTCCGCTCTTCTGGGTTCTCATTTTTTACTACGGATAAATTGTATAAGCTCTCCGCAGCCGATATTGCGGTGAACAATGCCAATTCCACCATTGATATCAAAAAGATCAGTCTTACACCACAGCTTACCGAAGAAGCATTTATGCAACGCCGTACCGTACAAGGCGACCGCTACGATTTTACATTCAATGATGTACGCCTGCAGCACATGGATATCGGCAAACTGATCGCGGAAAATAAGATGGAAATAGAGCATGTATCGTTACAACCTGTATTGAAGATCTACAACGACCGAACGCTGCCTTATGATACCCGCAGTAAAGTGGGCAAATATCCGCACCAGGCTTTTTTAAAATTAAAAACGCCGGTGTACATCAATCGTATCAGGATCAGCAACGGGTATATCGCTTATAAAGAAAGAGCACGCCAATCAGAATTGAAAGGCACCGTTTTTTTTAATAAACTCGATGCCACCATTGATAACCTTACTAATATTCCTGAAAAAATAAAAGCTGTACGGGATTGCAAAGTAGTGGTGGCAGCGTCATTTTTGGGATTGAGCAGGATCAATACAGAGTGGCGCCTGCCATTGAATGAAACAGACAGCAGCTTTACCGTAATAGGACAGCTAGGGTCCATGGATGCCAAAAGTCTTAACCAAATAACAGAACCGCTCGCAATGACCGCAATTAAAAGCGGTATCATCAATAACCTGCGCTTTAGTTTTACAGGTACTGATCATGCATCAAAAGGAGAAACACAGTTTTTATACAACAATCTGGCAATAGAAGTGCTGAAGAAAAATAAAAATGATGAACTGATCGGAAAAGACCTGCCAAGTTTTTTTGCCAACCTGCTTATTAAAAATAATAATCCGCAAAATGGCAATACCCGTAAAGGCACGATCGATTTTGAAAGGGATATCACCAAATCATTCTTCAATTTTTTATGGAAGAGTGTATTTGATGGCGTGAAAAGAACCGCTGCCGGAAAAAAATAACGGGTATAAAAAAGGAGAAGTAATGATATTTTATTACTTCTCCTGGTTTTTTAAGGCAGATTTAAAACGGGGAAATCAGACTTTCTCCTTTCTTTTAAAAAGATTTTTCCAGATAGCAGTACCAACCGCTTTTATTGTATCAGCGTTATTGATAACTGTTGTGGTGATCGCTCCCTGTATACCTAAACCTGCTGCCTTACCCAATAAATTGTTTTTGTTGAACGGCAATATTTTTTTTGCCAATACACCACTGCCTACACCTATAGAAATATCCACCAGGGTATTTTTTAGTTCACCCATATAAGCATCCAGCTCGTACACCAGTTCCATCTCCGCTTCAATACGTTTTTGTTTTAATTCGGTAATGGCTTGTTTTAATTCTTCTGCTGTTGTGATGTTCATATTTTCAATAATGGATTTACTATTGTGTAAGTGCAGTTAAAGTGCATGCTGCTGCCTTCTTCCTTCTTCTTTAGCAGACTGCATTTTTTCTTTTCCTTTTTCCAGTATCTCTGCAGTATCTTCTTTTATACTTTCATACTTGCTGGAAATAGCATCTGCCATACTGCTGAAACCATTCTTGATGGCGTCAGTAAGGTCAGTGCCTTTTTTTGCGATCTTCTTCCTGGTCTCTGTCCCTTTATCAGGTGCAAACAAAATCCCCAGTATGGCGCCGGCTGCTGCGCCTGCAATTATTCCTGTAACTAATTTTCCGGTTGTCATAACAAACATTTTTTAAAGTGAAAAAATTGATTTCATGGTAGATAATACCAAAATGCTGCCAGTTTTATTTTTCGCCTTTTTCGCCTGTTGGGTAAAGCGGTATTGGATAATGAGTTGTACAATGTGCGAAATGGATGTGTAGCCTTTTCCACATTTTGTCAGTCCCTGACAATTGTTGTAAAAGCCGGTATTACCTGCCAATTAAGTAACTGGCTTTTAACTTTTATCTAACAGAAACCCTTGATACGGACCATTTTTTCTTTCAGCAGGGCCAAAATGCGTGGCGCAACTTTCATTTTTTGAGGAAAATATATCTCGATATCCACTTTTCCACACTTTACAAACGCTTAAGAAAAGTTGGCACGCATTTTCTATATATACTCCCATAAATAAAACCTTGTGTTATGATACTGCTGGAACAATATATAGAACTGCAAATCTATCATCACAACGAACTGCGTAAATACAATGTAGTAGAACTGTTTAAAGACGATGAGGGCGTTATTTTCCGTGTTTTTTATAAAGATGAGTATGTTTTCACGCTGATCCCCACCATGCAGGATGCGTTGAGTTTTGAATTGTCTGATACGGACAGGGAGTCGGGCATGCCAATAGAGTGGGATCTGTATTCCAAGATCGAAGCGGCTTTATATTCTGTTTTTCTGAAAGAGCCGCTTTCTTAATAAAAGGCCTTTTATCCGCTGCATATTATCCTTTATCATTGAAAAATACATAGACATATCCTTTGAACTTTTGTCATAGTATTTTAAACAATGTAAATATGCAACAACATCAAAACGAAAACCTGCTTTTTATCAGGGAAAAGATCCAGGAGATAAAAATAGCTTTATTTAAGTCGGAGATCGATTCGGAATTAAAATTACCCAACAACGTGGTGCAGACATTAAAGGTGGATGATGAAGGCAATGCCTGGTTCTTTACAACCATAAAGAATTACAGCCCGGGACAGATAGACAAACCATTTTTTGCGCAACTGGATTATTACAAAAAAGGATCCGATTGCAGGCTGCACCTCAGTGGCGAAGGAAGTATTGTGAACGACGCCGGTTATGATCTTTGTGCAATTGAAAATCAAGCTTCCGAAGGATTTAAATACGAAGTTGTTTTGATCAGGATGAAGATCATGCACGCCGAATTTTATGACTTGCACGAAAAGAACCAGTTTGCAAAAGAAAGTACCTGGCAGCAAAAGATACGCACCGCGATCAATCACTGGTTTGTACCACAACACAGGACCTATAATTTTTACTGAAACAATATTTATTACAAGACCGGAACTAAGAACCGTCAGACGAATTGAATTGGCAAAAAGTGATATACTAATAAACCCTTCATTCACGAAGGGTTTATTTTTTTTGTTCCGTAATTATTTTAACTGACTACACTTCTTCCACCGATAAATGATTCACCTTGCTTTCTGCAATTTCGGTAAGGTATTTATCCGCTTGTTTTTCTTCATCCAGTGTGGCTTTCAGCAGGTCAACAATTTCATCCAGTTCCAGTGTATCTGCCAATTGTACCAAACTGCCGTAGGTAGCAATTTCGTAATGCTCTACTTTCTGTGCTGCCATTATCAATCCCACATCCCTGGTGGAAGAGCCCGCTCTTGTATCGTCAATAATTGTGTCAGCCTCTTTGGTAAGTCCTTCCATGGCTTCACATTTCTTTGCCTGCACTCTTTCGCCCAGTTGTTCAAATACCTGCTCCAGCCTGGTTACATGATTCTTTGTTTGTTGCAGGTGATCTTCAAAAGCATTTTGCAATTCTTCATTAGTGGCTTCTTTTTGCATTTTAGGCAGTGCTTTCAGCAGGTGCTTTTCTGCCCAGTAAATGTCCTTTAACTCATCAATGAAAAAGTTGCGCAGCTGCGAATGTGTTTCTTCACTGGTATGATCGGGGTTGTTCTTTTTTGCCGGTGTTTTTTTCTGATTTTTTTCCATGATAATAATTTTTTAAAGTTGAAAAATTAAGCAGCGGTTATTTCTTCACCCGTATGGTCTCAAATTAACCCGCCACCCGATTACATTATTCCAGCTAGCGCCCATTTACTGTGCCATTAATTTTACAGGCGGCTGCAACCTGTTACGTGGATTTTTTTGCGCTCATAGTGGGAATGCGGGGTATTTTATTACCGCGGTCCTGTTGGTTTATTTTTCTGCAACATTGATAATGAACCACGATCCGCTGTGATCCGCATTGGCACAGTATTTGTCACTTACTAAACAAATAGTTTCTTTAAAACGGCAGTAATGCCTAGCTTGGTTTGGCCAGCGCCTTGCAGGTGAACATATAAAGAAACACAGGGTTTTGATCAACATCAAAACCCTTTTCTTTTATAATAAAATGTGCAATACTTTCCTGTAGCTTAATTTCCAGTGGCACAAAATTTGTCCGGTTACTATTGGAAAGGTTTTCCTGGTTGATCAAACCAACGATGTGATGCTTGACGGGTATTCCGGTAGCACATCAGGAAAACAGGAGGGTTTTGGTAAACGCCAAAACCCTTTTACTTGTAACTCCTGCCGGCGCTGATTTCAATTTAGTAACGTAAATCAATTATCATGGGCTACAAAGAAGAACTGGAAGAAATGCATCAGCGTTCACTTTTAAAAGTGGAGCATTTCATCAACAAAAAAGCTGAGGAAGAAGATCATGAAAAATTGCACCAGTTGAAAAAGGAATGGGATGTAGCATGGGCCAAACTGATGGAAACCCTGCTGGTGCTGGAACGCATTGAAATATGATGCCGGATCATTTACAAAGCTGGCAATAAGGCCACCGGACGAATTGCCGGTGTGGCAAAATTGTACCATTGCCAATATAGAATGATATATTCTCGGAGCCTTCTGAGATAAAACATAAAAGCAGCATAATTTTTTCACCACCGGGGAATTATTTCCCCAATTGCAGTTTTCCCCACTCTGTAAAAGCTGAATAACGGCTGAAATAAACGGGGTATGATTGTTGTGCCATTACATTACCCAGGGCCAAAACCCGGTAAACCCAAAAGATCAAACTAACAGCATTTTTCAATACATTTACTTACATAGCAATTAATGGTGGATAATACCAGCAGTACTCCTCTTACGGCAAAAAAATATAAATTCCTTTCCGGAGGCGGCGAGATGGGCATGCTTACCCGTACAAAAGATTGGGCTAATACTGCATTGGGCGATCCTGCCAACTGGCCGCAAAGTTTAAAGACCACGATCGGCATTATTCTCCATTCAAAATTCCCCATGTTCATATTCTGGGGACCTGAATTGATCTGTTTTTACAATGATGCTTATCGACCCAGCCTGGGGCAGAACGGTAAGCACCCGCATATACTCGGCATGCCCGGCGCAGCTGCATGGCCGGAGATATGGGATATCATCAAGCCATTGATAGACCAGGTGCTAGGAGGTGGCGATGCTACCTGGAGCGAAGACCAGTTGATACCCATATTCAGGAACGGAAAAATAGAAGATGTATACTGGACCTTTAGTTACAGCCCTATCAATGATGATAGCGGAACAGTTGCAGGCATATTGGTAACCTGCACAGAAACTACTGATAAGATACTTACCTATAAAAAACTGGAAGAAAATAAGAACCAGTTACAGTTTGCCATAGACGCAGCTGAAATGGCTACCTGGGATATCGATCCCGCAGCCGGCACTTTTACAGGTGATGAAAGACTGAGGAACTGGCTTGGATTGATAACAGGCGATCAGTTTGACCTGGAGCATAATGGGTTTGCGGCTGTTGTTGAAAAATACAGGGAAAGATTAAGGAACGAATTGACAAGAGCATTGGATTTTTCTTCGGGAGGGATACTGGATATTGAATTTGAAATACAGAGCCCTGTTACCAATACCATCAGGTATGTACGGGCAAAGGGAAAAGCGTTCTTTAACGAACATAAAATTGCATACAGCATCAATGGGATATTACAGGATGTAACAACACAGGTAATAGCAAGGCAAAAGATTGAAGAAGTAGATAAGCGTTTCCGCAATACCGTTAGGCAGGCGCCTATTGGCATTACGATCTTACGGGGACCTGATTTTTTTGTTGAGATGGCGAATGATGCTTACCTGGAACTGGTGGACAGGAAGGAACGGGACTTTGTAAACAAACCTTTATTTGATTCATTACCGGAAGTAAAGCAAACCGTTCTGCCACTACTGAACGAGGTATTGCAAACAGGCAATCCCTTCCATGGGATAGAATATCCCATCCCTATCAATCGTTTTGGCAAACATGGTATATCCTATTTTAATTTTTTATACCATCCTTTAAGAGAAAATAACGGGGATATTTCAGGCATTATTGTAACAGTAACAGATGTAACTGAATCTGTAAAAGCGAAACATTTACTGGCCGAAAGCGAAAACCAGTTTCGCAATATGGTGATGCAATCACCCATACCAATGACCATTTTACGGGGAAAGGATTTTGTAATTGAAACGGCCAACAGGGTAATGTTTGAAACGATCTGGCGCAAGAAAGATACCGATATTATCGGCAGGCCAATACTGGAAGTATTCCCCGAGCTGCGCCAGCAGAAATACGAGGAGTTATTGAACGAAGTATTCTCCACCGGCAAAATACACCGGGAAAAAGAATCAATAGCGTATGTTCAGGGGGATGATGATCTGAAGAAATTTTACCTGGATTTCGAATATGCGCCACTGTTTGAAAAAGATAATACGGTATCGGGCATTATCATAACAGTAAATGATGTAACCGAAAAAGTTGAGGCAAGAATAATTGTTGAAGAAAGCGAGCTGCGTTTTAGAAATGTAGCCAATAGCGCACCGGTGTTTATATGGACAGCAGACACCAATAAGATGCGTAATTTCTTCAATACAGCCTGGTTGAAATTTACCGGCCGTACACTGGAACAGGAAAAGGGCAATGGCTGGTCAGAGGGTGTTCATCCCGACGATTTTGAACGCTGCATCAATTATTACATGGAATCGTTTGACAAGCGGCAGGAATTTTACTTTGAATACCGGTTAAGAAGACATGATGGTGAGTACCGCTGGGTGTCGGCCAAGGCCGTGCCGCGTTTTACTGCTACCGGTGTTTTTGAGGGATATATCGGTGCCTGCATGGACATTCATGAAAGAGTGGTGTACCAGGAAAAATTAAAAGAAGATGAAGAGCGCCTGAATATTATCATCAAGGCAAGTGAATTGGGCACATGGGAGCTGAACCTGAAAGAAAAAACACTGAACTATTCCGACAGGTACCTGGAGATACTGGGATATGCGGAGCGTGTGGATCTTACGCATGAAGAGTTGCTCAGTCATTTACATCCTGGCGATATGCACATAAGAGATAAAGCATTCAAAGATGCATTTTCAACAGGCGTATTGTATTATGAATCCAGGTTGATATGGAAAGACGGATCCATTCATTGGATAGAAGGTAAAGGCAAGGTTTTTTATAATGAGAATAATGAACCCATTCGGTTAGTGGGCACACTTAGAGATATTACCGATGAAAAAAATCACCAGCAGGAATTGATAGATAGTGAGAGAAAATTCCGTTTACTGGGCGATTCCATGCCGGAGTTTGTATGGGCGAGCGATGAAAAAGGTAACCTAAATTATTTTAATCAATCGATATATGATTATTCAGGTCTCACGCCAAAACAGGTAGAGGAAGATGGATGGCTGCAGATCGTTCACCCGGATGAAAGAGCAGAGAATATGCGGCTTTGGTTGCACTCAATAGCAACGGGTACGGATTTTATTTTTGAACACCGTTTCCGCAGGTATGATGGCGAATACCGCTGGCAGCTGAGCCGGGCCACACCACAAAAAGATGGTACCGGGAAGATACAGATGTGGGTGGGCACCAGTACAGATATACAGGAGCTGCGGGAAAAAGACCAGCAGAAAGATCTTTTCATCAGCATGGCCAGCCATGAATTAAAAACACCGGTAACATCCATCAAAGGTTTTGTGCAGATACTGCAGGCAATGTATGCAGATGGCAATGACAGTTTCCTCAAGAGTTCACTGGATACAGTGGACAAGCAGATCACCACGCTTACAAAACTGATCTCCGAATTACTGGATCTTTCGAAAATAAAATCCGGTAAACTATTACTTAACAGCGAACATTTTTCGTTGAATGAGCTGGTGCAGGATATCATGGACCAGGTAAAACATATAAATCCCGGCTACACTATCACCTTTAACTGCAAAGCGCCGGTAAATATTTATGCAGACAGGGACAGGATCGGGCAGGTGCTGATCAATTTTTTGACCAATGCCATAAAATACTCACCCGGATCGAGCGAAATAAAAATTGAAAGTGTTGTAGAAGGCGATAATGTAGTGGTATCGGTGGAAGACAGTGGTATTGGTATCAGTCTTAAAGACCAGGAAAAAATATTTGAACGTTTTTACCGGGTGGAAGGGAAAAGTGAAAAGACCTTCCCCGGTTTTGGAATAGGTTTGTTCATAGCATCAGAGATCATACACAGGCATAAAGGAAAGATCGGCGTAAAAAGCGAACCCGGCAAAGGTTCCCGTTTCTATTTTTCCATTCCCTGTTCAAAACTATTGTAAATACGCATGGAGCAACAGCACCACATATTGGTAATTGACGATAATGAAGACATCCTGTATATGCTGCAGGCAATGCTTAAAATAAAGGGATATAAAGTATCCGTAAAAAAGAACATCAAAGCGCTGGATGAAGATATAGAGAAACTGGCGCCTGATGTGATCCTGATGGATATGCTATTATCGGGTATTGATGGCCGTGAGGTATGTGTGCACCTGAAAGCACACCAGCAATTCGCCCGTATACCGGTAATTATGATCTCTGCACATCCCGAAGCAAAAGAAACCTGCCTTGCAGCAGGTGCTGATCATTTTTTGGAAAAGCCTTTTGAAATGAGTGAAATGCTGAGGGTGGTAGCAAGTGCATTGTCACAGTGATGTCATCTTTTAAAAGCATTCTTTGTGCTGCATACTGTGCCTGTTGATCGCTGCGTTTTTTTGCAGGTTTTCTAATATGCTACAGTTCAGCAGGTTTTAAAAAACCATATTAAAACAATATTAAAAGATAATAAGAAGTAGTGATTTTAGTTTGAATGCTTGTTTTCTTTTATTACTTTCAGGTAGCCCATCGAAAAAAATATCATGCAGCATCATCCCGATAAAAAAATAACCATACTCGTAGTGGACGATTCCGTTGAACTGCTGGAAGTATTCCGGATCGTTTTTGAAAAACAGGGATACAATATTATTGCTGCAACATCTGCAAAAGATGTTTTTGCATGTGTGAATAATAATGATATTGATATCTTATTGCTGGATGTTTTTTTGAATGGCGTGAACGGCAGGGATATCTGTTACCGGTTAAAGGCAGATGAACAAAGAAGTTTTCCTGTAGTGCTGATGTCGGCAACACCTGAGAACCTGCTGGACATCAGTGAATGTGGCGCTGATGCTTATATAGAAAAACCATTCGACATTAATTATATCACTGAAAAGATAAGTGCACTGGTAAGTCGTTTTCCACAGCAGCATGCATTAACTGCCTGATAACCGTTGCATTTTGCGGCACAAACTGCGGAATAAAATCCACGCCTGCACCACTCAGGCAATACAGGTATTCACAACATTATAGATCGCATCCCTGGAAAAAGGTTTACCAATAAAAAAATCTGCGCCTGCTTTTAAAGCATTCTCCCGGTCTGCATCTGTGTCGTGGGCCGTTACCATTACGATCTTACTTGATGGATGTTCTTCTTTTAACCGGCTGATGTAATTAATACCCAGCCCGTCAGGTAAATGATTATCAAGGAAAATGATCTCTGGCTCTTTGCCCTTCATGGCCTGCCCCGCATCTTTTAAACTGAAGGCGTATTCCGATGCAATATGTTGCTGCTTCAGCACATTGCTGAGCAAAAAACATATATCGGCCTCATCGTCTATAATAAAGGCATGGTGGGTGGTATTATTATCTTTCGTTTCCACGGTAACAAAATTTTCATTCAATTATAACAGAGGCAATTATGCTGCCAATAAATGATCACGGCGCTTAACAGCTGTTTTAAAAAAAGGGGCATATTTTTTGGAGTATTTGCTTACACAGGTTGATGAATCTTTTCCATAACAACCCGCACTTTGAAAACCGACAGCAAAACTGTACTTAACCCGGGTACCCCACTTATTTATTTACGGAGGATTTAAAAATAAAAATTATGAAGAAAAAAATTTTAGTGATCGACGATGACCTTGATATGTGCCAGCTGCTGACCCGCTTTTTAAAACGGAATGATTATGAAGTGGAAGGCGCCAGTTCCGGAGCAAAAGGAATTGAAAAGTTCAAACAGGAGGAATTTGATATTGTTATCTGCGATTACCGCCTGGGCGATATGGAAGGCATACAGGTGCTGGAAGAAATAAAAAAAATTGAGCCGGCTGCCATTGTATTGATCATTACAGGGTATTCTGATATCAAGACAGCAGTGGAAGTAATTAAATCAGGCGCTTACGACTATCTTACCAAACCACTGGTGCCGGATGAGATACTGAATATATTGAACAGCCTGGATAAAGATGATGCAAAAAATACGGTGAAAGAAACCACAAAGAAAAATACGAGTAAGGTGAGCGACGAATTTTTAGAAGGTGTTTCTGCACAATCAAGAGAATTGTATCACCAGGCAGGTATTGTTGCCAATACCGATTACAGCGTGATATTGTATGGCGAAAGCGGTACCGGTAAAGAAGTGATCGCAAGAACGATACACAATATGAGCAGCCGCAGGAATAAACCTTTCGTGGCGCTGGATTGTGGCACCTTATCAAAAGAGTTGGCCGGCAGTGAATTGTTTGGCCATATCAAAGGATCTTTTACCGGCGCTGTAGCTGATAAAGAAGGACATTTTGAACTGGCTAATGGGGGCACTTTATTTTTAGATGAAGTTGGTAATCTTTCTTACGATATACAGGCTGCATTGCTGCGGGTGATACAGGAAAGAAGATTTAAAAGGGTAGGAGGCACCAAAGAACTGGCATGTGATATCAGGATCATTGTTGCATCCAACGAAAATTTACAGGAAGCATATCGAAGGGGTAAATTCCGCGAAAACCTGTATCATCGCTTTAATGAATTTACCATTAATATTCCAAGGCTTAGCCAGCGCAGGGATGATATACCATTGTTTGCAGCCTTCTTTTTAAATAAAACAAAGGCAGAGCTGGATAAACCATTAACAGGTTTTGATGATGATGTGCTGGAATTGTTTGTGAATTATTCCTGGCCGGGTAACCTGCGGGAATTAAGGAATGTGATCAGGCGTGCGGCATTGTTATCAACCGGAACAAAAATATCCAGGCAAGCGCTGCCTTTTGAAATAGTTTCGGGCAATGAGAATGATGACCCGGTATTTACAGAGCAACAACGTAAAATATTCAACGACAGCAGGGCAATAAAAAAAGAACTGAACCTTAAAGACACTGCTGCAAAAGCTGAATACGAAGCTATTTTAAATGCACTGGAAATGGTGAACTTCAATAAGTCAAAGGCAGCTGAAATGCTGAATATTGACAGGAAGACCCTCTATAATAAAATAAGAAGTTACGAAGGGTATATTGCTAATTCATCGGCATCGGCAATTGAATAAAATATCATTTGTAAAAAAATCAGTGAGCAGGGCTGGGTTTTTCCGGCCCTGCTTCTTTATTACCCGGCGAAGAAAGGATGGCTTTTTTAGCAGCCAGTTTTTTACGCAATTGCTGCCGCATCCTTTTCGATTGCAGGTCGGGTTCATCACCCATTAATATGCTCCAGGGGCGCATTACTTCAATACGATCGAATATTATTTTAAGAATAGCAATGGTAGGCAAAGCAAAGAATACACCCGGTATGCCAATAAGAAAACCTCCCGTAACAGCACCCAGTATAGTAATGAGTGCGTTGATCTTTACTTTAGAACCCACGATACGGGGCATTAAAAAATTGGAATCGATAAAATGGATCACCAGCAAACCGATAGACACCCATAATACCTGGCTCATGCTTGCCGGTGTGGTGAGCGTGATAAGCGCAGTGAATACAATGCCGGTGTAAATACCGATGTACGGAATGATATTGAGTATACCGGTGAACACACCTAAGAACACCGCGTATTTGATACCAACTATGGTAAATAAAAGCGTATTGCAGGCAGAGATGATCACCATCTCGATCAATAATCCCGTCATATAATTTTTGATCACCAACTTGGTACCGGTAATAACTGCGTCCACATTTTTTTTGTGCGGCGACTGGAATACCGCAAACAAAAACCTGCGGATGGTATGCCGGTAAAATAAGATGAGGAAAGAATAGATAAGCGAGAAGATCAGGAATGCGAGTGTTTCAGTAACTGTAAAAAAAGTCTGCTTTACATACACAATACCCGAATCCTGTATATTGGAAGCGGCATTATTCACCAAACTTTTTTGTTGATCGGTACTGATGTTGAAACGCTGTTCCACCCAGCGTTGTATGGTCTCGTAATGCTCACCTAAATTCTTTTTAATGGAAGGGATATCATTTAAAAAAGCAGCTATCTGTGCCGATAATAAATAAATGATAACGGCAATTACCAGCAATGCGATCAATACAGATACGATGGCAGCCAATGCTCTCGGAAATCTTAACTGCTCCAGCAAATTGGTAAGCGGCAGTAAAAGAATAGAAAGCAATACAGAAAAATACAATGGCACCAGCACTGGTTTGCAGGCCATGATGATAAGTGCAATAAGTACCAGCAACAGCAATTTAAAACAGAGCCTTGCACTGTACGGCCATTGCCTGAAGGACGAGTTTATGTTGGGTGATGTTTGCAAGAATGAAATTTTTTGAATGAACTGTTTGATTAAGTTGCAGTGACTTTTTTAGTAGTGGTCTTTTTCCGGTAACGGTTGAACCATACTTCTCCCTTATGTCTTAGCGGTACTTCATCTCCTAATAACCTGCCCCATGCTTTGAGATTGGGCACCCTGTCGAGAATGATCTTTAACACACCAATAAAAGGAATGGAAAGGAACATACCCGGTATGCCCCACAAAGCATTACCCAGCAATACCACGATAATAGATATCAGTGCATTGATACGTACTTTGGAAGAAACGATCACCGGCATCAAAAAATGATTATCGATGAATTGTATCACGGCATAAGCAGCCACAATACCCAGTTGCGTGTTGTAGCCTTCTTTGGTAACAGTAGCCACCATCACCGGCAAAGCAATGGCAATGATACCACCCAGGTATGGCACCACGTTGAGCATAGCGCCCATAATTCCTAAAAGCAAAGCATATTGCACACCCAGCAGCCACAGCGCTAATACATTCATGGTGCCCACTATTAAAGCCTCTATCAGTAATCCCTGCATATAATGTTGTACGGCGCTTCTTGTTTCCTGCAGAATAGTACCCACATCTTTGGAATCTTTTTCTGCAAATACTTCAAAAAGAAAATTCAGTATCAGTTTTTTATAATAGAGAAAAAGCGCTGTGTATACCGGCAGCAACACGGTAAGTGCAATAGTGCCTGCAACAGAGCCGATCGTTTCGCCTATCAATGGCTTCACCGATTTTTTTGCGTCTGCGATCAGTTGGTCCTGCTTTTCATAATCAAGACCAATATGGTCATTCACCCATTGCTGGAACTGTGCAAAAAGTTTCAGGAATTTTTCTTTCAGCACCGGCAGCTGATCACCGAGGTGTATCATCTGCGAAGCAAGAAAATAAACCACCGATAGAATAGCCGTCATGGCTATGAGTAAACAAAGAACGATGGATAATACCTGCGGTACCTTTTTACTGATGAACCAGTTTTGCAAAGGATTGAGCAATATGGCCAGTAATAATGCAAATGCCAGCGGAACAAAAATGTCCCGCAAATTTGCCAGTGCATAAACAAACAGCGTCATTCCAAAAAGAATGACCGTGCTTTTAAGATAAAACGGATATTTTTTTAACATTGCCGGGCTGGTTTAAATTTTGAATAATGCCCACTGTAACTTTTACTTCATGTGTAAAGCCATCGTCTACCAGTGTAATAAAATCATCTCCAATATCGTGCCCGTTCACAACAATATGTGTATTGTTATCCTGGTTAAGCAATAACTCTATATTGTACAAAGTGCTGATGTAACGGTATTGCACTTTAAGTGTATCCCATTCTTTGGGTACACAGGGCGCAAAATAAAGCCGCTCGCCCCTGCGTTGTAAACCAATGAACGATTCGCACAACAATTGATACATCCATCCGGCAGAACCGGTATACCAGGTCCAGCCGCCTTGCCCCTTATGCAATGGTTCTGCATACACATCTGCAGCGATCACGTAAGGCTCGGTTTTATATTTATCAATGGATGCCGCATCTCTGCCATGATTCAACGGGTTCACTATTTGTAATAATTCCCAGGTGCGCCTGTTGTCGCCCATAATGGCGTATGCCATTATCAGCCATACAGCAGCATGTGTATACTGCCCGCCATTTTCTCTTACACCGGGCACATAACCTTTAATATAACCGGGGTACACAGCAGATCTATTGAATGGAGGATCGAACAACTGCAGAATGCCATCTTCTTTTTTAACCAAATATTTTTCTGCAGCATTCATGGCCATCGCCTGGTACTCGGGTGTACCGGCGCCCGATATCACCGACCAGCTTTGCGCAATAGAATCAATTTTACATTCTTCATTTTCTTTACTGCCCAATGGAGTGCCATCATCAAAATAGGCACGGCGGTACCATTCACCATCCCATGCATGGGTTTGTATATTGCTGCGCAGTGTGGTAGCAGCTTCCCTGCATTTACCTATAAAGAACTGGTCGTTCTTTAAAGTGGCAATGTCAATGAACTTCATGATGATATCATACAGGAAGAATGCCAGCCATACACTTTCGCCCTTACCATGATGCCCCACTTTATCCATACCATCATTCCAGTCGCCGGAGCCTATTAACGGTAACCCGTGTTCGCCGAAATCTAATCCGTGTTCAATAGCCCTTACACAATGCTCATACACTGTTGCCTGCTTATCCGATCTTATGGGCAGGTCGTAATACGATTCTTCTCCTGCATTCAGTAATCTTCCTTCCAGGAAATTAACAGGAATATCAAGAATGCTGTGATCACCTGTTGCCACCACGTACCGGCTGGTAACATAAGGCAACCATAAAAAATCATCCGAGCAGGTGGTACGTACACCACGCCCCATCGGTGGATGCCACCAATGCTGCACATCGCCCTCTTTGAATTGTCTTGAAGCGCACAAAATGATCTGCTCTTTTACCAATGAAGGTTGGGAATGTATAAGCGAGAGCACATCCTGTAATTGATCCCTGTAACCGAATGCACCACCGGATTGATAAAAGCCACTGCGTGCCCATATACGGGAGGCAAGGGTTTGATAATTGAGCCAGCCATTCATTAATATATTAATGGATGGATCCGGCGTGGCGACCTGTACAGCTGATAATGCTTTTTGCCAGAAATCCTGCACCCTTTGCAAAGCTTCGCCCGCTGCAGCACTGCCTTCAAAACGCCGGATGATATTCAGCGTATCATGAATATTCTTTCCTGCACCCAGGCGGAATACCACTTGTTTTTCCTGGTCTTCTGCCAGTTCAACCGCTATCTGTATAGCAGCACAGGGATCAAGCCCGGCGCCTGTTCTGCCTGAAAGCCTTGCCCTGTTCAATCCATCAGGATTGGCAACAGTACCATTGCGGCCAATGAATTCCGTACGGTCGGCGGTAATGGTTTTATTTACATCGTCTGCATCAAAAAATGCCACCCTGTTATCAAACTCTGTATTGTAAGCATTGCTGGCCAGTATGGCACCACTTCGTATATCCAGGTCCGTTACTACGTGCATTTGTGTTCTTGCTTTAAGATCACCCAGTATCCATTCCACATAGCCGGTTACCGATAATTTTCTTAAACGCTGCGAGGTATTGAGCAGTTTTATAACAATGAATTTCACCGGCGATTCGATATCAGTATAAATGGTCATGTTAGAACTGATGCCATCTTCGCTGTGTTCAAAAATGCTGTAGCCAAAACCATGACGGGTGATATAAGGAGAAGTGCCACGGCAGGGCAGTGGTGCCGGCGACCAGAATTTGCCACTCTCTTCATCCCTTAAATAAAATGCTTCACCTTTAAGATCGGTAACAGGATCGTTGCTCCACGGTGTAAGCCGGAATTCATGTGCATTATCGATCCAGGTATAAGATTGACCGCTTTCTGTAATGATGCTGCCGAAGTCAGGATTGGCCAGCACATTGCTCCAGGGAGCCGGTGTAGATTGCTCCGGTGTGGTTGTGATCACGTATTCTTTTCCATCGCCAGAAAAACCACCGGTGCCATTAAAGAATTGTAATCCTGTCGGTATATCTACAGTTGTATAAATAGATGGATAAAATTTAGAAGGACTGAAATATGGAATAGTGGTCTTTAGTTTATTGCGCCTGGTCAATTGTTCTTCCAGCGTGCCCAGCCTGTCTGATATCACCACTCTCGCTACTGTTTGAAAAAGAATGCGGTCTTCGTTCGATATCTGGTCAGAAGAACGGATGAAAATACCACCCGGCTGATCTTTTACATCAGCAGCTGTGCCAGGCACCAGCAAACTTAATATTTGATTCTGCAGCGCCTGCCGGTACCCACCATGATCTTCGTTCCATATCACCAGGTCTACCATCAGCCCCTTCATGCGCCAATAAGTATGCGCCTGGATCAGTTGTTTTACCAACTCAATATTAGCAGAGTCTTCCACCTGCAGTAATACAATGGGCAGATCACCTGAAATGGAATAACCCCATAACCCTGATTGTCCCCGCTGATTTTTTATCATAACGGTATGGTCTGTACGCAGCGAATCGTTGGCGAATATGATGGAACCCGCCAGCCTTGCATACAATTGTGCATCATGTTCTGTAGCATTGATCTGCCTTAATATCACCTGGCTATGTGTCCATGCCAGTTCCAGCACACGGTTGGTAAGGTGCTGATCCTGGTATTTATCCACCAGTATATTGCATTGATCCTTTGTTTCTGCAATACCCATTATTACATCGATGGTGGCAGAAGCATGCGGCTCTATCACAATGCAGTAACGCATAGCTACTATAGGATCGAGCACCGCACCCTGGTTGCCGGGCAGTGGTGCATCGCCGCTCATTACTTTAGGTTTATGAATGGTATGGCCACGGCCAATGAATTTGCTGCGGTCTGTTTCGTATGAAAGGCTTTTTACCTCCACATCATTTACTTTCATCAGGTGGAACATCCACGGCACCTGTTCTTCGGCAGCACGGGGCCTGCGGGTGCAGATGATGGCGTGGTGTTTTTCATCAATGGTTGTTTCTACAAAAAGATTGCTGAAAGCAGGGTGCATCTCTTCTGCAAGCGGCGGCACCAATACCACTTCAGCATAACTGGTGATCTCGATCGTGCGCCTTTTCCGGGAGCGGTTGGTGATATGTATCCTCCTCAGTTCAATATCATCTTCCGGCGATACCACGATCTCGGTATGTGTTTCCAGTGCAAGATCACTGCGCCTGAATTCGGCACGTCCCTGCAAGAATACCGCTTCGTAATTGCTGCCCTGCTGTAAAGAAGGCTGAAAGGCCGCTGACCAGTACACATCACTGTCCAGGTCACGGATATAACAGAAGGTGCCCCAGTTGTCACAAGTGGCATCCTCACGCCAACGGGTAACCGCAATATTCTTCCATTTGGTATAACCACCACCGGAATTGGTTACCATTACATGATACCTGCCATTGGATAACAATTGTACTTCCGGTATCGGTGTATGCGGTGTAGTGATCACCCTCATGGCCATATCACCACCACCACCGGCGCCGGTATCTCCGGCATGCAGGGCAGGAGAGTAGAAAGTACTTACCCTTGGTATCCTTTCCTGCAGCAACAGCAATGCGGATTTTACCTGTATATCTGCAGCAAAGCGCTGCTGCATGGGCCTGTTCAGCAACAGGTATGCAAGCGATAAGAACGACATGCCCTGGTGATGCACCATAAAGGAGCGGATGATATTAAAAGGCTGTTTCCTTTGTAGCCGGGCATTGGTATAATCAACGGCTTCATAAAAACCATACTTACCTTCAAAGCCTGCTGCTTTTAAAACCTGCAGGTTATCATAAGCATCCGTGGCATTCACCATCAGTGCCATTACAGTGGCATAAGGAGCGATCACCAGGTCTTCGCCCAGGCCACGTTTAAAACCGGTGCCGGGCACACCGAATGCCTTGTATTGATAATTTAAATTAGCATCCACCATATTATACCCCGATTCTGAAATACCCCAGGGCACCCCTCTTTTTTTACCATACTCAATCTGCTTTTGTATAATGGCACGATAGGTTTGATTGAGCAAAGTATTTTCGTAGGTTGGCATTACCAATAACGGCATCAGGTACTCGAACATAGAGCCGCTCCAGGAAAGCAACACCGGTGTGGCGCCTACTTTGGTAAGCTGCCGGCCTAATGCAAACCAGCTTTCCTGTGGCAATTTTCCCTGTGCAATGGCAACAAATGTGGCCAGCCTTGCTTCAGAAGCCAAGAGATCGTAATAACCATTGTCCTTACGGTGTTCATCCACATTGTAACCAATGGTAAGCAGGTGCTGAGCACGGTAATACAAAAAGTCGTAGTCTATCACACTCAATTCACCGCAACGTATGGCTAGTTGTTCAATCGTAATGATCATTTCTTTTGCACGCCTGCCCGATTCGGTGATCATATGCCTGAAATCATTGAGCCATGCTGTTTCTTCAACACTGTTATCTTCGGCATCAGCTTCAATGATCTTGTGCAACAAAATTTCTTCTATCCTTGATAATTGTTTCAATGTTGGTATAGAAGGCAGTGAAGGTATTAATGCACTGAATTTTCCAGGCGCTGCAGGCAATGCCAGCCAGGGGCACAACGCCATTATTTCATCACCGGCTTCTTTCAATTGTGTCAATGCTTTTTGCGCCCACCACCACGCTTCACTTTCTTCATCAATACTGGCCATTACCAACAGGTGTTCAAAAGATGACCGTATGTTATCTACGTATGCCTTGGCAACCGGCAAATTGTCAATAACCTCCGGGTATTTTTCTTTAATATCCTTTACATATTTTTTGAAAGAGATCAATGCATCGGCAGGAATGTTTTTTTCAGTCACAATACCAATGGCATCTGCCAGTCCTTCAAAAAAAACAGCATCCATGATCTTTACATCCGCCAACGAAAGCAATCCCTGCTTTAGTGTTAACAGGTGTCCCGCCATATTACCACTATCTACTGTAGAAATATATCTTGGCGCCAATGGTACCAGCGAAACAGTATCATACCAGTTGTATAAATGCCCGCGGTATTTTTCCAAACGTTGTATGGTATCAATGGTATTGGATGTACGCTCCACTAATTTGGTGGTGGTAACATAACCAAAATCATGTGCAGTGAGATTCGCCAGCAATGCCATGCCGATATTGGTAGGCGAAGTGCGGTGTGCGATCCTTTCCACCGGGTGTTCCTGGTAATTATCAGGTGGCAACCAGTTATCTTCTGCCGTTACAAAGGTTTCAAAAAAGGCCCATGTTTTTCTTGCCAGCCTGCGCAGGTAAATAGTTTGTCCTGCGGTCATTGCTTCCATTTTATATTCGCCGGGCCGACTGGCCAACCACATCAGTGCAGGTGATAATGCCCATAAACCCAAAAATGGATACGCAAATACCAGTATCACCGGTTGATACATGCTGATATAAATAAACAATGCAGAAGCAAATACCGGCGCTATCCACATCTTTCTATAAAAGTCAATTACCGTTCTTTGTTTTTGCTGGCTGTTATAAGGATTCCATTGCAATAATTTATTACCGGAAATAAGCATACGCCACAACGTTATCACAATGGCATGTACATTTAAATAAACTTCGTAAGGCAGTGTGGCGATCTCTATCAGCAATTGAATAAACCGATCTTTTGCAGTACGGTACGTAAAAATAAAATGCTGCGAAAAGATCACGTCTGCAGGTTTATTACAAAGCTCCCATACAAAACCAATTACTGCAGGCATTAAAATAAGCAGCAAAACAGACAAGGTAAAGAACCAGGGCGATGCTGCCAGCGACCAGCCAAAGATCAGTAACAATAAATAAGATAAGGGCACGAGGCTGCGCCTTACATTATCAAATATCTTCCACCGGGAGAGTAATGAAATGGGGTTGCGCCGCATCCTTCTCGTTGCGGTCCTTACCCAGGGAAACATCCAGCTCGCAATCTGCCAGTCGCCTCTTATCCAACGGTGGCGGCGTTGCATATCAGCAGTGTACTGTGTTGGATATTCTTCATACAGTTGTACATCAGTGATCAATCCCGAGCGGGCATAACAACCTTCTACCAGGTCATGGCTTAAAATGCGGTTCTCAGGAAAACTGTTGTCCAGCACCTGCTCAAATGCTGCAATATCATAAATGCCTTTGCCAATAAATGAACCTTCGCCAAAAAGATCCTGGTATACATCGGATACGGCACGGGTATAAGGATCGGTGCCCGGTTCATTGCCATGTATTTTCGCATACACGGAACTGTTATCTGCCGGTAAACTATTGGATACACGGGGTTGTAAAATAGTATATCCCTCAGTAACACGGCGTTTTTTAGCAGAGAATACTGCCCGGTTCAATGGATGTGCCAGTGTGCCCACCATCTTCCAGGCGGCATCACGGGGCAACTGTGTATCTGTATCCAGGGTGATGATGAATTTTACAGCAGTGTAAATATTTTCATCACCGATGATGGTGATAAAATCATGACCATCCCGGCCTAAAATAAGTTTGTTGAGTTCAGAAAGTTTACCGCGTTTGCGTTCGTGTCCGATCCATGCTTTTTCTTTTTTATTCAGCTTACGGGGCCGGTGAAAAAGAAAAAATGTATCGTTGCTGCTGCGGCCATATTTTTTATTCAGTTCAATGATCTTGTTCTTTACTGTTTGCAGCAGTGTTTTATCTTCCGGCAAATACTGGTGCTCTGCATCTTTAAAATCGGTGAGCAATGCAAAACATAAATTGGCATCGCGGTTGGCCAAAAAACGTACTTCTAAATTTTCGATCAGGTCTGCAATGCCCGTAGCGCTCGATAATAAAGTAGGTATCACCACCATGGTGCGGTATTCATCCGGTATGCCTTTGGAAAAATCCATCTTGGGCAATACGGCCGGTCTTGCAAATAAGGTCACCAGCCAGTTCACAATATTCAGCGCAGGCTGGCTGCAGGCAACTGCGGCTACCAGTAACAGTGAGATCAGCTTCCAGCCGGTAGTACCATCGACATGCGCTTTGGCAAAAAGACCCCAGGCAGATAAAGCAGTGATAAGAAAAATACCGCCGAGATAAAAGAACAAAGGAAAACGATTGGTTATTTTGCGGCAGGTTTCCATTTGGGATGGTTTCATCTTTGCCTGCCTTTGCATCTTCAGCAATCCTTTACCGGTAAGATAATAACCTACATGCGATCTTCTTGGATCATCCTCTTTGGCAGCGCTTTCTTTTGCTGCTTCAATTGCCATCGCTGCTACCTGTTGTTCGGTAAGTGTACTGTATTTGGCAATTTTTTCAACCGCATGACGGTATTGATCCCTGGTATGAAAATCCATTCCTGCATACACAGCATTCACGTCTTCTCTCAGTATCTGTTCAACAATGCTGGTGTTCTCAACAAATTCCCGCCAGTCGGTGCTGCCTAAAAAACGAAGACTGCTGATGCTGTTGCTGATAGAAACCTGGTCGGCTGCCTGTTTTTGATTTTCCTGTTGTATCAGTTCTTCGCTTGTTAGGCCATGTTCTGATAATTGTTGTTCTATCCAGTTGATGGGCAATGAAAGACTACTGCCTTTTTCCTGCAGCCGTCTTGCAAGCTCTGCAACAAATGAACTCACCATGGGTGGTTCCGAACGGGCCATGTCTGCAATTACCAACACCAGGTTTTTGGGATCATTCTCTGCAGAGCTGATCAATTTATCTGCCCATTCATCTGCCAGTGTTTTATTACTGATGTCTGCAGATATCTGTATAGAAAGACGGCGCAGGTTTTCTATCAGTGCCAGTCTTAACATAATAGGGAAGGCCCACAATTCACCGATCTTTAAAAAAGTGGTGGTCTGATAACTCATGATAAACCCGGTGAGATTATTGAGGTCAATATGCCCATCACTATGGGAAATAATTTCCACAGCAATATCATATACACGGGGCAATCCTGCCGATTCTCCCTTGGCCAATTGTGGTAATCCTTTACTGTATCCTTTGGGTAAATGTTTTTTGCCGATGTATATCTGCTCTTCTATCAGGTAAAAATTATCGAGCAACCACTCTGCTGCAGGTACAATTCTTTCATTCCTGTTTACAGCGGCTGTAAGCACGGCATGTACTTCCACCAGTATCTTCTCATTCTCTGATAAACGCTTTAATAATAACTCCGAAGGGCTGCCGGATATAAGCCCATGCCGCTTTGAGATGGTTTTGGCGTGTTGTTTCAACTGCTCTTCGGTATACAATTCCGACCTTAACGGCGGCCGCTCATTCAAATACCGGGTACTGGAATCTTCTCCAAAAAACGGCGCTATCACCGTTTTCTTTAAAGCCGACACTGCATGGGGCAATATTTCAAAAATCGTGTTGTCATTTTTTTTTGCATTTCTTTTCATAGTAATGAGGTTTTATGCCCTGGGCCTACATTACCTAACTATACTAATATCATGCCTTTAAAATGGCACGGTGCCATGTTTATTCATTAACAAATGTTTACGTTGCGCTGAAATTGTTACGGCTAAATGCGCTATATTTGCAATCCTGCAATAAAGGGGGGTTAGCTCAGCTGGCTAGAGCGCTTGCATGGCATGCAAGAGGTCGTCGGTTCGACTCCGATACTCTCCACAAAAATTTAAGGCTCATCTACGATGAGTCTTTTTTTAAACCATTAAGGAATTAAGAAAATTAAGAGAAAAAAATATCCCGCAGTGAATGCGGGATATTTTTTATTAGAAGGTTTTGATTGATTATTCGCCCCAGATCTCGTCTTTGCCATCGAGCCATTGTTTTACCAGGTCGGTGGTCACAGATTTTGGTCTTTCCAGCGGGAAGGCGAGGGCCCTGTCCCAGATAAGACTGGCCAATACACCTAATGAACGGGATACACCGAACAGCACAGTGTAGAATTCATATTCCACCATACCATAGTGTACCAGTAAAGCACCACTATGTGCATCTACATTCGGCCATGGATTTTTTATTTTACCTAACGATTGCAGGATAGGAGGTACTGCATCATAAATATTCCAAACGGTTTGTACCAATGGATCATCGGGCATGTGTTTTTTACCAAATTCCATTTGTGCACTAAAGCGGGGATCGGTCTTGCGCAATACGGCATGGCCATAACCCGGTACCACTTTGCCTTCGGTCAAGGTCTTCTTTACATATTCTTCTATCTGTGTTTTGGAAGGGGTATCCGTACCCAGTTCTTCCCTCATTTCATATATCCATTTGATCACTTCCTGGTTGGCGAGGCCGTGCAGCGGACCGGCAAGGCCGTTCATACCTGCAGCAAAGCTCAAATATGGATCGCTGAGTGCAGAACCCACCAGGTGGGTGGAGTGTGCAGATACATTACCACCTTCATGATCGGCATGAATGGTCATGTACAGGCGCATCAGTTCTTTAAAGGATTCATCTTCGTAACCCATCATGTGGGCAAAGTTGCCCGACCAGTCCAGCAAACCATTTGGCTGAATATGATCCCCATTTTTATATTTACGGCGGTAGATGTAAGCGGCTACTCTTGGCAGGCGTGCTATTAGGTCCATAGCATCATCAAATACAGCATCCCAGTAATCTTTCTTGTTCATGCCGGCAGCATATCTTTTTGCAAACTGGCTTTCTGTCTGCAGGGCCATAATGGCCACCACAAACTGCGTCATGGGATGTGTGCCTACGGGCAATGCTTCAATGGTATCAAAAACATGGTTGGGAACATGGCTGCGGCGTTGCCAAACACTGGTAACATGCTGCACATCTTCTTCGGTAGGCAGTTCACCCACCAGCATCAGGTAAAACAAACCTTCGGGTAATGGTTCGGAACCATTGGGGGCTTTAGGTAATTTCTGCTGCAGTTCGGGAATGGTATAACCACGAAAACGGATACCTTCCTGTGCATCCAGCAACGAGGTTTCGGTAACCAAACCTGTAATGCCACGCATACCCTGGTATATCTGGCTCAATGTAACTTCACCGATCTTTTTATTGCCGTGCTCCTTCAACAGTGTTTTGATCTCCGCACCTGTAACGTCAGCCTTTGCCTTGAATTTGTCTTTAATGATTCCCATACCGCAGTTAAAATTTATAATGTTGTATCCAATGTTTTTAATAAAAATTGAAAAGATGCCTTAAAATTACGATGTAAGGCCCTGCTAAACAAAAGTTTTAAAAGAAACTTTACAGATTAATAACAATGCAATCGATACCGGGAGATATAAAGCAGAAAATCTATTTGGGCGCTTTTTTATACAGGTAAAAAGCCAGCAGCCCGAAGATAAAGTTGGGTGTCCATGCGGCCAGAAAAGGAGTGAGATTGCCCTTGGTGGCAAATACAATGGTAAAGCGGCTGAATAAAATATACAGTACGCTGATGATAACACCCAATGCCAGGTGCAGGCCGCTGCCGCCCCTTACTTTTCGAGACGCCAGTACTGCACCAATGATGGTCAGTATCAATACCGATACCGGGATGGCATCCCTGTTATAACGCTCCACCAGCAAAGTGCTCAATCCTTCCGAGCCACGCAGGCGTTCTATCTTAATGTATTCGTTCAGTGCAGGCGTGGGCATCTGGTCTTTCAGGTATTCGTCCCTGCGCAGGTCCAGCGGTTTAAAATTATAATTCATCGTCATGCTCACAGAATGTTTTACATCTTCTGTAATGCCGTTGATGCTTCGCTCCATTACATTATCCAGCTTCCACTTGCGGGTGGCGGTATCCCAACTAAAATTGTCGGCTCTTAAATTATACAGCAGTTTGTTGTTGGCAAAGCGCTGCACAAAAAAGCCATTGCCCGTTTTTGAAATGGTATCATAAGCCCTGATGCCGATATAAGTATTGGAATCATTACGGAAGTACAGGTGTTGCTTATAGGTATTACTGCCATTGACGCTGCCAAAATTGGGATCGATATATTTTGCTTCAAAATCGCCCCACTTTTTATTGGCCCTGGGCACCACGTATTGGTAGCCGAACCATAATAATACCGAAAGGAATAAACCACCCATTATATAGGGCAATAAAAAACGTTTAAAACTTACACCGCTGCTCAGTATGGCCACTACTTCGGACCGGGACGCCATTTTAGAAGTAAAGAAGATCACCGCAATAAAAACAAACAGCGGAAAAAGCATGGCATCAATACGGGGTATAAAACCAAAATAATAATCGGTAATGATACGGGAAGCCGGCAGTTTGGATTTTACAAAATCATCGGTTTTTTCACTGATGTCCACCACCACCACAATTGCAGTCATTAAAAGTATGCAAAAGAAAAAGGTGGAAAGATATTTTGAGAGTATATAACGGTCGATCTTTTTGAACATTGAAGCAGTAAACCGGCTATCTTTTTTTAGCCATGGCAAATGTAGCCTAAAAAATATTTTGCTTTAAAAATGGGCCGGTAAGTATTTGTGAAGATTGAAATAAAAATTATAAAATATTAAATAAATAAAAATGTCAGGCAAAATAAAAGACCCGCAATCTAATTATACGGATAATACCGTAGGTACGTGGTTAAAATAATAAATAACCCTACGGACTATCAAACTAAATGTGGAAATTACTATTTTTTTTACGTAAAATTACTTGGTTGTATCGGAAAACCACATATATTTGACCATAAATCAAACGTATAATATGGGGGCTCTCGAAACCGCAGAAATCGTACTGGCAGGAGCAAAACATGTGGAAGATTGGTTGAGCAAAAATGAATATACCTCTGTAAAAAAGGAGTTTTGGCAAAAAGACTCCATTGATATTCATGCTGATAGCGCCGGTAACAACATTTTTATCCAGGTGCATACAGCCCTTCAGCCAAACGGGTTGCCGGTTTTAAAGGCTACCGACAAATTTGCCGTTAAGGAAATTGCGCACCGGATGGAACGTACACCTTACATGGCAACCCTGGTCATCGACGATCACAAGAACCTGGTTGGCGAAATTGTCTGGCACCGGCTCACCGGTCCGGATGGTATATAAATATATTAAGCGCCGGGTGCTGCAAAACAAACTGCTATCGTGCAGCCCTGGCCTGGTTTTGAACGGATGTTTACTTTACCATTGTTTACCTCTGATCTGCTTATTATGTTTTTGAGGCCCACACCACCCCGCTTTTGGGTGGTGTCGAAGCCCACACCGTTATCTTCAATTTCCAGGTACACATTTCCTTCTTTACGGCTGATGCTGATCTTTACCTGCGTAGCTTTTGCATGCTTTACAATATTATTCAGCTGCTCCTGCACAATGCGGAAAATGGTGAGTTTTAATTTTTTGTGCACCAGCATTTCCGGAAATCCCTTCCAGTTATCAATGATCTTTAAAGGATGCGCCGATCGTAAAGTGCCCGTAAGGTCGTTCAGCGCTTCCAGCAATCCTATCTCTTCCAGCGATGGGGGAATAAGGGTATTGGAAAGATGACGGATCTCCTGCATCGCTTTTTCGGTGAGCAGTTTACTTTCTTTTACTAGTTGTGGCCGAAACTGTTTTTGTTCCAGCGCACACTCCAGGTATAGTTTTACAGTAGCCAGTATCTGGTTGATATTATCATGCAGTTCCTGCCCCAGTTCCGTTCTTTCTTTTTCCTGGCCGGTAATTACCGCATCGGTTATCTGTTGTTGCCGTATCTTTCTTTCTTCGGTAAGGCTGTTTTCCAAAAGCACTTTTTCTGTAACATTACTGGTAAGTGACAACACCACTTTATTACCATTATAAGTAATGATATGCGAAGTGGTTTCTGTTATCAGCACAGCGCCGCGTTTATTTACCTGCTGCCAGCGCATGCTTCTTTTAAAAATATTGGGTTCCCTGCTTTCCAATACCAGTTCCGAAAATATATTCCTTTCCGGTTCGGGATAAATATCCAGGATGGATAACTGTAAAAATTCTTCTCTTGCATAACCGTACAATGCAATAGCCGTTTCATTCACTTCAATAATGGCAAGTGTTTCAATATCCCAGATAAGAATGCTGGAAGGATTATTGTTGAAAAGGTAGCGGTAATTTTCCACCGATGTTTTTAATAAGGATTCTGTCCGCTGTGTTTCGACTATACTGTTACGCATAGACGCTTCTGCAATTTTATTTTCCATTATCACCAGCAACAGGTTCCTGGCACGTTCCAGCGTTTTTTCCTCTTCTTTCGTAGGCGTTTTGATCTCTTTATAATAAACGGCAAAAGTACCCAGCACTTCGTCTTTCAGATCCAGTACCGGGAAAGACCAGCAGGCTTTTAATCCTTCCTGCAAAGCAAATGCTTTAAAATCGGTCCAGCGGGTATCATGTTCAATATCTGTTACGATCACTTTTTGTTTTTTAAAGGCAGCCGTTCCGCAGGAGCCGACATTATCTCCTATTTCCACCCCTTCAATGGCGGTACAATATCTTTCGGGCAACGAAGGCGAAGCCCAATTGTACAAACGGTTGTCTTTGAAGCGAAGTACCGAACAGATCATACCGGGATGTATCTTTTCTATTTCCTTTAAATAATAATGCAGCGTTACCTGCAATTCGCTGTTGGCACGGGCATTATTCTCCAGCACCTGTTTTTCTATCCGCTCCAGTTCCCTCAACCGACGGGTTTCTGTAATGTCTTTGAACAAAACCGACAATCCGGTGCCCGAAGGATAAATATTTATATCCAGCCATTTATTGATGGCTTCATAATATTCTTCAAAATGAGCGGATAATTTATCATGCAGGCCCTGGTTGTATCGTATAAAAGAAGCCATCCTTTTGGCATGCGTATAAAAATTACTGAAAGGCTGGCCCGTGATATTTTCTTTATGAATGCCGGTTATCTTTTCTGCACCATTGTTCCAGTATTGCACTACCTGCTGATCGTCCAGGGTAAAAAAGCCATCAGTGATGCTGTCCAGCACCTGCCTGATATCTTTTACCGCATTATATTGGTCATTATTGTCGTTTACAAGTATACTGTACCTTAAATGGCCCTGTGTATTGATAAAAGCCGCAATAATAACAGCAACAGTAAAAAGTTCGCCGGTCTTTTTTACGGCTGTGGCAGACAGTTTTAAAAATTCACTTTCGCCACCATGCCGCAAAGCTGTCAGCGGGGGATCGGTATGAATGATATCCTGCGCATTGAGGTGTTTAAATTCGCTGCTGTTGTAACCAAAAAGGTTGCAGGCAGTATCATTACATTCTTCAAAACGGCCATCAGGCTGTATCACAAAAAAAGCATGCAGGGAGTGGCGGATGAGGATATGATACTTTTCATCAGCTGCAAGTGCCGGATAGGACAAGCTATCCATGCTGTAATACATTTGGGGTGAATTTTTCATAATAAATCCTTAGCGGGTATTGCGTACCTTATTGATTTGCTGGTTTTTAATTTTATAAACGCAAACAGATTTAAGCGCTAAGATATTAGGGGTACCTGGTTTCCTGTAGGGTAAGAAACTGCTTAAAACTAATGGTTGTAAGTTATGCCGAGAAAACTTATTTTTGTGTAGAAATATTTCTATCTTTAGTATTATAAACCTTATCACTCTAAATCCTCCTAGCTTGAAAAAGTTCCTGATTGTGGACGATCACGTAATTGTACGCTCCGGAATAAAGTTCCTCCTGACAGAAGTTTATCAACTTGCAGAAATACATGAAGCCGCCGATGGTGACAGTGCGACAGAAAAACTGAAAGAACATCATTTCGACCTGATCATGCTGGACATTCAGATGCCTAAAACGGACTCTTTCGGGTTGATGGAATATATACATATCAAATATCCGCAGGCCAAAGTGCTGGTTTTTTCGGTAAGTGCGGAAAATACCTATGCCCGCAGGTTCATGAAGGCGGGGGCTTATGGATTTGTATCCAAGGAAGCGCCGCTGGAAGAGATCATCAAAGCCATTAACCTGGTACTGAACGACCGTAAATATATCAGCGAATCGCTGGCCTATAAAATTGCCGAAGATTCATTTGCGGGCAGGTCGGATAACCCATTCAATAAATTATCTCCACGGGAATTTGAAATAGTATCACTGTTACTGAACGGTCAAACCGTAAGCGAGATATCCCAATCGCTGAATATACAAACCTCTACCGTAGGTACACACAAAGCAAGGCTGTTTGAAAAATTAAGCATCACCAATATACTGGAGTTAAAAGAGCTTGCAGTAGCCTACAATCTTTAAGCATATAATAATATATATACCTTCTTTACTGCTCCCGCAGGCGCATCAACACCTTAGTGATTTTACAAAGAGGTATTTGATTGCATTATAATACTATACAAATTATAGAAGGCTTTCTACATTTTTTTAACATTCGGTGCTACAGGTTCTGCACCGGTAAATAGAGACTTTTACTGCTGTAAATATTACGGGTTTCATCCAATAGACCGGTAATATCAATATCCTAACAAAAGAACCGTTATGAGTAAATCTTCCACTCGTAAGATCAGTATCTATTTAAAGATAAACGAGAATAGCATTACTGACTACTTTAATCCCCACGACCCGGGGCGTCTTGACAGGCGCCAGCTCAGCCACGATTTCCAGGAATACCTCAACGCTTCTATTGCCACTGCAGGCAGGCATACCATTATTGATTATAAAGTTTTTTGCACCGAATCCGGCAGCATGCGGTTCATGGTAGATCCGCTGATGAGAACGATCCGCCGCCATTTCCAGATAAAGAAAATGCTGAAGGAAACAGAATTCAGGAAATTCAAAAGGAAGAATTACATACTGCTGATGATCAGCATTGCCGTGGTAATGTTTTGCCAGGGCGTATTACCCAATCTATTTGGCCAGGACCACCGCATACATTCCATGTTCAGCAATGCTATCGACGTATTCAGCTGGGTGGTATTGTGGAAGCCTATAGAAAGGCTGATATTTTACTGGAATCCTTACCTGAAAGAGATATTGCTATTAGATAAAATGCAAAACGGCAAAATAACCATTGTAGAAAGTGAAGAAGAACTTATTAATCATCACCTGGAGCATTCTGATGCAGCATAACCTTGCCGCACAGACGAAGAATGGTATTGAGAATTATAATTTTCTCAGTACTAAGGAAGCGTATGTATGGATGCCGGTGATACATCATGTAAGTAAAAAGGGCTTTTATACAGAGCTGCGGTATAATTATGAAGCGCTGAAGACTGCATCACTGTATTTGGGAAAAAGCTTTACCAGCGGCAGTAAAACCAAATACACGATCACGCCGATGATGGGTTTAGTAATGGGAGATTATAATGGCGGATCGCTGGCAGCGAATATCGACATTGAAAAAGAAAAAATATTTGCGTCAATGCAAACACAGTATACGGTAAATAAAGATGACAGGAATGGTAATTTCTTTTTTAACTGGACAGAACTGGCCTACCAGCCGGTAAAGTGGATGTATGCAGGACTAAGCACCCAGCAAACAAAGAATTACAACTGCAGGCTGCAATCGGATTACGGGGTATTGATCGGCTTTTTAGTAAACAAATTCACGATACCCGTGTATGTATTTAACCCGTTAAGCAGCAACAGGAATTTTATAATTGGAGTAAACACAACATGGTAAACAATAAAAAACTCAATAAAACCACAGGAGATAAAAAATTCGCCTGTTATAAAAACCACTAAATATAAACCAATCCAAAAATCCAATTTATGAAAAAACAATTTTTTACACTCCTGGCATGCTTGTTTGCCATTGGTGGTTTCGCCCAGGTAGGGGTGGGAACCACTACTCCCAATTCAACACTGGATGTGCGGGGTTCCATAGCTACCAGCTACAGGGCATTTACCGGTAACACCTCCGCTGGTGCTACTGATAACCTGCTGGTATTTACCGGTACCAGTGCTGCTACCGTTACACTGCCTACAGCAGTGGGTTGCGATGGCCGGAGCTACATGATAAAAAATGCGAGTACCACCGGGCCAACACCGGTACTCACTATTGCCACCACATCGTCGCAAACCATTGACGGCGCTGCATCGTGGACGCTTTCAACTGCGAATGAAAGCATTACCTTAGTAAGTAATGGCGCCAACTGGCATGTAACTACGCAGGGTATGCCCAGCGCAAGCAGCAATAACTGGACGCAGAATGGTAATGCCGTTGCTTCCATGAAATCACTGGGTACCACTTCAAATTATTCTTTACCTTTTATAACAAATAATACAGAATGGATGCGTTTAACCAATACCGGTAGTTTGGGTGTTGGAACAACAGCGCCTAATTCTACCTTTGATGTACGCGGATCTGTATCTACCAATTACAGGGCATTTACAGCTGCCACCACAGCTACTGCATCTGATAACTTATTAGTATTTACCGGTTCATCTGCCACCACCGTTACACTGCCAACAGCAGTGGGCTGTGATGGTAGAAGTTATGTAATTAAGAACGCCAGTGCAGGCAGTGTGCTTACTATTGCCACCACCGCATCTCAAACCATTGAAGGGGCTGCATCATGGGCATTATCAAATGCCAACGAAACAGTTACATTAATAAGCAACGGTGCCAACTGGCAGATAACAACAGCGGGTACGCCCGGTGCTGTAAGCAACAGCTGGAACCAGAATGGTAACAGTGTTGCTTCAATGAAATCATTGGGTACCACTTCAAATTATTCTTTACCTTTTGTAACTAATAATACAGAATGGATGCGCCTGACCAATACGGGTAACCTCGGTATTGCCACTACAGCACCTAACTCTACTTTTGATGTGCGTGGTTCTGTATCTACTAATTACAGGGCGTTTACAGCTGCCACTACAGCAACTGCTACAGATAATTTATTGACATTTACGGGATCTTCTCCGGCAACCCTTACGCTGCCAACTGCTGTGGGTTGTGATGGTAGAAGTTATGTTGTAAAGAATGCAAGTGCAAGCAGCGTGCTTACGATAGCGACTACTTCATCTCAAACTATTGATGGTGCCGCTTCATGGGCCTTGAGTACTTCCAATGAATCAATTACATTGACAAGTAATGGCGCCAACTGGCAGATCTCAACCGCAGGCACACCTGGCGCAGCCAATACCAACTGGGCACAGAATGGCAACGCAGTATCTGCTATTAAAACATTAGGAACCACTACGAACTATTCTTTGCCTTTTGTAACCAACAATACAGAATGGATGCGTTTGACCAATACCGGTAACCTCGGTATTGCCACTACAGCGCCTAACTCTACTTTTGATGTGCGTGGATCGGTATCTACCAATTACAGGGGATTTACAGCAGCTACCACTGCTACAGCATCTGATAACCTGCTGGTGTTTACCGGTACAACTGCAACTACCGTAACATTACCCACCGCAGTAGGTTGTGATGGCCGAAGCTACATGATAAAAAATGCGAGCACTACCGGCCCTACACCTGTACTGACCATTGCCACCACTTCATCACAAACCATCGATGGTAGTGCATCATGGACACTGACCTCGGCTTTTGAAACTGTTACTTTGATCAGTAACGGTGCTAACTGGAATATAGCAGGACAAAGTTTACCAGGCGGATCAGGTGTAAGCTGGACGCAGAATGGTAATGCGGTAGCATCGATGAAGACCATCGGTACCACCAGCAACTATTCACTGCCCTTTATTACCAACAATACCGAAAAAATGCGTTTAACCAATACCGGTAGTTTGGGTGTGGGAACATCAACTTTCAACGGTACTTATCCTGAAAAATTACTGGTGGATGCAGGTACAACCACTTCGGTGAATGCTATTGTAGGTAAAGGATCTATTGACAGCTATTTACAATTGAACATACAGAACCAGTCTGCAGGTGCTAACTCCTCATCGGATGTAGTGGCAACAGCCAACAACGGTGATGAGACCACCAACTATGTGGATATGGGTATCAATGGCGGCAGCAATACCAGCGGTGTAATGGGTGCAGCCAATGATGCTTACTTATACAATATCGGGCAGAACATGTTGCTTGGTACAGGTTCGGCTTCCAAATCACTGGTGTTCATGACCGGCGGTACTTCACAAGCCACTAACGAAAGAATGCGTATTGATGGTAACGGTAAAGTAGGTATTGGTCTCAATGCTATTCCAAAGGCTAATATTGGTATTGCAAAATTTGCAATGGAAGGTACCAACGCTTCAGCCAATGGTCCGCATTTGCAATTCACCACTTCATCTGATAACTATCCTTTAGCCCAGTTATTGAACTGGCAGCACGATAACGTTTATCAAACATTCGACTCTTACTATGATGGCGCCTGGAGAAGCAGTACTTCTACCGGTGGTAACTTTGTAGCAGGAAAAGAAGGGGGTAAATATTTATGGCAATATGCCAACGTGAACACACCCGGTTCTCCTATTACGTGGAACAATGGTTTTGTACTGACCAATACCGGTAAAGTAGGTGTGGGTACAGCAACCTTTAACGCTACTAACCCGGAAAAACTGGTGGTGGATGCAGGTACAACCACTTCTGTGAATGCGATCGTGGGTAAAGGATCGATCGACAGCTATTTACAATTGAATATACAGAACCAGTCTGCAGGAACCAGCTCATCATCGGATGTAGTGGCCACAGCCAATAACGGTGACGAGACCACGAACTATATTGACATGGGTATCAATGGTGGTAACAACACCAACAATATTATGGGTGATGCAAATGATGCTTACCTGTACAATATCGGCCAGGATCTATTGGTAGGTACAGGCTCCGCTAACAAATCCCTGATCTTTATGACAGGTGGTACCAACCAGGCAAGCAACGAAAGAATGAGGATAGATGGTAACGGAAATGTGGGAATAGGCGTAGGTACACCTTCTTATAAATTACATGTAACTGCTGCAAGTAACCCATTATACCTGGGTGGTGTACAGACAGGCGCCAGCTCTGATAGTGTAGTCACCATCAACAACGGCGTGGTGAGGAAACTGGCTGCATCTGCCTTGGCCGCATCTAACAATGCATGGTCAACAACAGGTAATGCATCAACCAATCCAACTACTAACTTCATCGGCACAACTGATGCGCAAGCATTGGTGGTAAAAGAAAATAATACACAGGTGGCAAGATTTGAAGCCAACTCAATTGCATTGGGTAACGGCGCGGCTGTAAATAATGCCACACATTCTTATGCACTGGGCAGCAACTCCAGCATATCATTTGGTAAAACACAATCTTATGCAATAGGCCATGGTGCATCAGCAACAACAGATAACGCTTTTGCAATAGGTAACAGCGCTGTGACCAACGGAAGCAACTCTATCGCATTAGGTAACAGTGCAGCTGCCAACAACACATACTCAGCAGCCCTGGGTTATGGTGCAACAACAGCTTATGGTATCACCGATGCATTGGCAATGGGTACCAATGCAACTGCAAACGCATCTAACTCTGTTGCCATTGGTAGCAATACCACTGCCGCTAATAAAACGGTAACGAATGCAGCTAATGCCATTGCAATTGGTACAACTGCCGTTTCAAACAGTGCAAGTTCAATCGCAATAGGTACCAACGCCACTACAGCTTACAGCATTACACCTGCAGTTGCCATCGGTAACGCAGCAGTGGTAAATGGTAACAGTGGTATTGCAATAGGTAATGGCGCTACAGTAGGTACAGTGGCCAATGCTACTGCAATCGGTGCAGGCGCATCAGTAACCACTACCGGTACTAACTCTACAGCTATTGGCTACAATGCTTCTGCAACACTGGCCAATGAAATAATTTTGGGCGACCGCAGCAATACTTCTTTATCAGTAGGTATTGGTACAGAAAGTTTTTCCGGTACCAACCGCGAAAAATTACTGGTGGATGCCGGTACCACTTCATCTGTAAATGCAATTGTGGGTAAAGGTTCTATCGACAGCTACCTGCAGTTGAATATCCAGAACAACTCTGCCGGTACCAGCGCTTCATCTGATGTGGTGGCAACAGCCAACAACGGTAATGAAACCAGCAACTATATCGATATGGGTATCAATGGCGGTAACTACAGTGGTGGTGTGATGGGTGCAGCTAATGACGGTTACATGTACACGATGGGCAATAACTTCCTGATCGGTACTGCCAATGCATCCAAGTCCCTGATCTTTATGACAGGTGGTACTACACAATCAACCAATGAAAGAATGCGTGTTGACGGAAGTGGTAACGTAGGTATCGGTACCAACGCACCTACTGCCAATTTACATGTGGCATCTGCTGCAACCGGCAACACTACTATCGCACAGTTCTTACAACCGGGATTGACCACTACCAATGCTACTTATCTTAAACTGGGTAAATCGCTTACCACAGGCGACCAGGCAGATATCGTATACAACTGGACAGCTGCCAACAGCAACTCCAACTACCTGGGCTTTGGCTTTTACAGTAAGCCGATCTCTATGGCAGTTACCAATGGCGGCAACGTAGGTGTGGGTACCACTACTCCTGCATCAACGCTGGAAGTGAATGGTAGCCAGGCTTTGGCCATCACTACCAAAACGGCTACTTATACTGCAACATCAAGTGATTATACCATCATCTGCAATAACACAGGTGGTGCTATCACCATCAACTTACCGGCAGCTGCAGGTTGTTCCGGAAGGGTATACGTGATTAAAAAGATCTCGGGTATGTTCCTGAACGTAACAGTTGACCCTAACGGCGCAGAAACGATCGATGGTAGTGCAACAAGGGTGTTGACATCACAATACGAAAGTGTAATGATACAATCCAATGGTACAAGCTGGTTTATCCTGTCTAACAGCTAAGCAGGATATCCAATTACTAAACAGTTAATACCATAAATTATGAGAACAATATTAATAACACTTCTTGTCTTCCTGCTGCTGCTGTTCGTGAACTGTTGTTTGATGGCGCAGGTAACTGTGCAGAATAATGGTGTGATGGGAGTGCCGGCATCGGGTGTGCTGTATATCAATGGCTCACTCGTAAATGCTTCCGGTGCTGCGCTTACCAATAACGGCAGCATGTATGTAAGGCAGGATATTACAAATAACCAGTCTGCAATGGCTGCAGGCACAGGTACATTGTACCTGAATGGCAGCAGTGCCCAGACCATTTCGGGTACGCAAACATTTAAGACCTATAACCTGGTTACCAATAATGCGGCGGGTTTTACATTGAATAATAACCTGAGTGTAACAGGCCTGCACACCTATACTAACGGAATGATCGTAACTTCTGCAACACCCAATTACCTGGTGTACGAAGCAGGATCATCTTATACCGGTGACGATGACACGAGGCACGTGGATGGCTGGGTAAAGAAATTCGGTAACACCGATTTTATTTTCCCCGTGGGCAATGATACTTACGAACGTACAATAGCATTGACCAATCTTACAGCCAGCAGTGAATTCAATGTAAAACATTTTGATCATCCCACGCCTAACCGCATCAATATATTACCACCGCTGGTGTTGGTCGATACCAACGAATACTGGAAGATCAATAAAATAAGTGGCGGTAGTGCGAAAGTGGTGATGAACTGGGATAATGCCAAGATACCGGTACCGCATGTGGTGGTTACCAACATAAGAGCAGGTTATTACAACGGCTCTTACTGGACCAATATTGGCGGTACGGGTACAGGATCAACCCTGGCAACGGGTTCGGTTACATCCAACAGTGTATCTGCATTCAATAATAATTTCACCATTGCAAGTACCAGCTGGGTGTTACCATTGGATATCATCAGCTTTACAGGGGCAAGAAATGGTAACTACAACAGGTTGAACTGGACCATTGCCAATGAAGTGAATGTACTGCACTACGAATTGCAGCGCAGCAATGACGGCACTAATTTCAGTACCATCAATGTGCAGAATGCAAAGAACAATAGCGGTACAGAACAATACAGCTACGATGATGTGGCTGCTTTGCAGAGTAAAGTATACTATCGCCTGAAATGTGTGGACATGAATGGCCAGGTAAAATATTCCGGCATAGTATTAATAGCAACTGCACAGGCCGATCACAAAGACCTTTATGTGGTAAGGAACCCGGTATCCGACAGGATAGATATTTATGCCGGCGATAAAGTAAAAGGTACTTACACTTATATCCTTACCAATACTGCCGGCCAGGTGGTACAGGCTGCCACCATCAACATCAATTACGAAGGTGTGCACACCATTATGTTGCAAAGCAAATTACCAAAAGGTATTTACATGCTGGTAATGCGCAATGCAGATAATGTTTTACAAAAGAGTATTTTGAAAGAGTAAGCGTTCTCGCAAGACCTTACTCGGATTTTTGGTTATAATGGAATATAAACAACACGGCAGTGATTTTCTAATCACTGCCCTTTTTATTGCCCGGTACCGCCGGAGTTTTATGCGGTAAAAAAACTATCTTCACTAAAAATATGTATGGAACTGAAAGAACAATTTGAAAAAGCCGCAGTTGAAAGCAAGAACCTGCCTGCAAAACCTGATAACGAAACCTTGTTACAATTGTACTCATTATACAAACAGGGCACCGAAGGTGATATCAACACAGAAGCCCCTTCCAACCCTTTTGATTTTGTAGGCAAGGCCAAGTACGAAGCCTGGTCATCGCTGAAAGGAAAAACAAAAGAAGCAGCCATGGAAGCGTATGTGACGCTGGTGGAGAAGTTGAAAGGGTAAAATAAAAATATTCTTTTAACTCTTGTGAGATTGATTCCAGCTAGCATAAAGAGCCTTTTTAAAAAGTTCAGTATATAATAAACGGTTAATTATTTTAGCTTTTTATAAATGAAATACCTTGTACTTCTTATTCCGTTAACCTTTTTAGTATTAATTCTTGTTTTTTGTTTAAATAATAAGAAGCATAATTTTAAAGCAAACTTTAATGGGGTAGTATTCTCTTCTTTAAAAGAAACAAAAGGTTTTTATAAGCTACAAGTAAGAGGAAACTCTCAGGTATTTACGATTTCTTATCGCGGCAGGTATGGTATCTTAGATGTTAAAATTGGTGACTCTATTTACAAAGAACGCAATTCAGATATAATCTATATAAAACGAAAAAACAGAGAAGGTATAGAAGAATTGATTAAAGCTTCTTATAACGTAATTAATTCTACTTCATTATAAATTCACTCGATTGGTCTGCCGCCGTCTTGGCTTCGACAAACGGCGTACGGAATTTTCCAATCGCTAAGGTTTCTTGAAATTAAAAGAAGTTATTTTTTGCAACAAAGAATATTACGGGTTAAACGCTGGTACCTGTATTTTTAAATTGAAAAGGTTTTAAAAAAGCTTTAAAAGAATACTACTACCACTTATAGCTTTTAATTAGTTTTAATTTGGGTTTAAAAGTGATTGTTTTATTTTCATTCCCTTCCAAAATCTCGTAAATCAGTAAAATGCCTTTCTCCAATTTTACTAACCATGCCCGGGATTTACCTTCTATAGTTATTGCATTAGAGCTGGCGAGTTCGTAATTGCAGCCAAAGTTTAAAGAATCTTGCGATAATATTTTTTCAATTGCAGGGTAACCTCTTTTTTGCAAAGCAAGATTCAACAACTTGATATTATCCTTTAAATAAGCGAAATCTAATTCAGTTATTTCGCCCGAAATCCGCTTGAAATCCGTTGATCTCCCGGTATTATCTTTAAAGATTATAAAGCCATTTTTATATTGTATATAGCCAACAGTGTCTGTTGCTGCTTCTTTTTTTATGTAAGCTAAAAAATGATGGGTATTTAGTTTTTGTAAATCTATTACATCATATTCAATACTGTTTTTAAAATATGCCTGCATTCCGAATGTGTTACTAAGTTTGTTTGTATCAATTGAAAATGCATAATAACCAGGTATCGATCTTTCACATTCACAAGGCAATTTCGATTCCATACATTTGATGTACTTAGTATTTAGCCAACTTTCTCCTGATGCGTTTTCATTGTTTTGACCTTTTAAGCAACAACAAATCAGGTTGAACAAAATGCAAATTGTTAGATATGGATTTATAGTTTTCATTTTTTGTTTTAGTTCTGCCTTATTTAGTTTTTTTGAGGACCAGCCAGCTATTTTCTATCTTGTAAATCTATAAAATTTCTTCTCCTGAAGACGACCTTATTTTATCCATCAAGTTAAAATTGTTCAAATTCTACTTCCTCTTGCATTATCCAACAATTCATTGTATTTTTCTACATAACCTTTTCTTTAAACCTTAAACTGATAAAATGAAACAACTGCTGATTGTTTTGGTAACTGTTTTTATTGTTACCCTTGTAGCATGCAACGCCAATTCCGATGCTGCTGCAGCGGCAAAACCCGCAGAAAAAACACCGGCCACAAAAGAAGATCTTGTTAAACGTGGCAGTTATCTTGTACAGATCAGCGGTTGTAACGATTGTCATTCTCCCAAAAAAATGGGACCACAAGGTCCTGAATTGGTTCCGGAATTAATATTGTCCGGTTATGCAGCAGGCACACCGGTTCCCAAACCAGATAAAGCAACTTTAAGCAGCGGCTTCGGTACTTTCGCACCCGATCTTACAGCCGCCGCCGGTCCCTGGGGCACCAGCTATGCTGCCAACCTTACACCTGATAGCAGCAGTGGTATCGGCAGCTGGACAGAACAGCAATTTAAAACAGCATTGACAAAAGGAAAATCCAAAGGGCAGGAAGGTGGCCGCATGTTATTGCCGCCCATGCCCTGGGTGAATTATGCAAAAATGAACGACGAAGATATACAGGCCATATTTGCATACCTGCAAAGTATCAAGTCGGTAAAAAATAATGTACCGTTGCCTGTTCCGCCAGGTAATATGTAAAACTCCCCCGCCGTCTGGCTTTCAGCCAACGGCGTTCCATTCGCCGCCGTCTTGGCTTCGACAAACGGCGTATGCTGCCTTTAAAAGTATATTCAGGCAAAATAATATGCTCCGCCGCCTGGCTTTCAGTCAACGGCGTTTAATTCGCCGCCGTCTTGGCTTCGACAAACGGCGTATGCTGCCTTTTCGCCGCCATCTGGCTTTTAGCCAACGGCTTTTCTTGTATAAAAAACATTCTTATTTGTTGCACAAAATAGCTTCTTTCAATTTTTGAGGTTGCCTGTAATAGCAAGCTTCGTACGCCGTTTGTCTAAGCCAAGACGGCGGCGAAGAGCGGCGAAGATCATTTTTTCCGCAGCTTTTTTCTCCACGAAAGAAATTTTATAAAAAATAAAACAGTAAGAGAAAAAAATAAAATAACAAGAAAACAAAATACCTGATCCTCCATGTATCTAAGGTTGATATAAAAATGACCATGCTGACCTGCATACCAAAACAGGCAAAAATAAATTACAGCCAGGAGGAAAAATATAGAGAGAATGATCCGGTACATGGATTGTAAAGCTACTGTATCAGCGCCACATTACCCTTCAGTGTAAGCACCGTGCTGTTGTCGCATAAAATATCCACGGTATAAACAAATACATCGGGGTTTTGGCGTATTCCTTTAACGGTACCATTCCAGCCGGCATTTACATCATTGGGCATAAAGCCGTTCTTTTCATATACCACTTCTCCCCAGCGGTTGAAAATACGCAGGGTCTTGATGCTGAATAAGCCGGTGCCCCTTGGATAGAATACATCATTCACGCCATCACCGTTAGGGGAGAAGGTATTAGGTATAAATACATTGGCGCCATTGCATATAACGAATACGGTTACACGATCTCTTGTTTTACAACCACCCGCATTCCTTACTTCCACAGTATATTCGGTGGTTTCTCTCGGCTGCACTGTTACACCCGGGTTATTATAACGTACAATGCTTTGCGTAGGTGTCCATATCACATTGTTTACGTCGCTGGAAATAGTAGGTACCAGGTCAACGGTCTGGCCTACATTGATGGTCTTGTCATTGCCTGCTTCCACGGTTGGGATAGGGTAAACTTTTACTGTAACCAAGTTGGTATCCCTGAAACAACCCCTGTCATCTATACCTATTACTTTATAAGTGGTGGTATTTTGCGGGCTCGCAACAGGGGTGGCAACAGTAGTGCTGCTTAATCCTGTTGAAGGACTCCATACATAAGCGTAAGCGCCACTGGCAAATAACCTGGTGGAACTTCCTTTACATAAAGTATCGCCCAGGCTGCTCAGCATTTTAAAAGGATGCTTCACATTTACAAATACGTTGTCGGTATTGCTGCAGCCCTGTGCAGTAGTGCCTTTAACAATATAAGTGGTGGCAGAATCTGGTTGGGCCAAAGGTTTGGCGCAATTGGTACAGCTTAATCCTGCAGCAGGGCTCCAGGTGTAAGATGCTGCACCCGTGGCGCTCAGCAATACGCTTTTGCCTTTACACACCAGAGTGTCTGCGCCGGCATTAACAATGGGTACCAGGTAAGCATCAATGGTTTTGGTGGCCGTATCCTTACAGCCGCTGCTGTTGGTGGCGATCAATTGTGCAGTATAAGTTCCTGCAGTATTGTATACCTGTGCAGCAGGATTTTGTAAAGCAGCAGTATTACCATTGGCAAAACTCCAGTTCCAGCTGATGGCCGAAGTATCTGGTACAAGCAATTGTCCGCTATACGTTACCGTTAGTGGCGCACAACCATTACCGGTGCTGCTGATACCTGCCTGCGGCGAAGCAACGATCTTTACAGGTACACTGCTTTTGGCAGTATCGGCACAGCCGCCCTGTGTGTTAACGATCAGTTGCGGGTAATAAAGACCCGGAGCGCTGTAATGATGGGTTGGGTTTTGTGCAGTGGAAGTAATGCCATCGCCAAAATTCCAGTTATAGCTGATGATCACATCATTGCTCACCGATGAATCAGAAAAAGCAACGGTGGCATTATCGCAATAAGTAGTATTGGTAAAACCAAAATTAGTATTCACCCCATTTACCACAATGGTATCAGGGCCAAGTATAGGCACCACGCAACCACCCGGGTCCACGAGTATCATCCTGGGAACATACACACCCGGTATAGTATAAGCATAAGAGATCACCGAATCGGTAGTGGCCGAAGTACTGCCATCATTAAAATCCCAAATAAAGGAAAGCCTGTCGTGTGTGCTGGCAGTAAAGTTCACCGTTAAAGGTTTACAGCCATTGATTGGCCCATAAGTAAAAGTTCCCTGCGGTCCACGCACCACAATTTTTTTCTGAATGGTATCGATACAACCACCCGGGCTTGTAACCGTAAGTTTGGCATAATACGTACCGGGCACAGTATAAAAATGAGAAGGATCTGCATTTTGTGTGGAAGTACCATCACCAAAATCCCAGTTGAGAGAAGTATAGTTCTGCGAAGTATTGGTGAATGAAACAAACAATGGCGGACAGGTGGCGACAGAATCGCTCAGCGTGTAGGCGGCATGGGGAGATACGATCCTGATATAATCGGGATGGATCATCGAATCGACGCAACCATACTGATCGGTGATATGCAGCTTAACAGTATACAATCCATCGGCGGCATAACTATGCACCGGCGTGGCAGCCGCACTGGTGGTGCCGTCACCAAAATCCCAGCTGTACACCAGGCCCGGCCCGGTAGAAGTGTTGGTAAAATTGATCGCTTTTGTAGGACAGGATAAAGTATCCGTGGTTGCAAAAGTTGCAACAGGTTTCGAGATGATCAATATATCCGGTTTGAATATAGAATCGATACAGCCTTTACTGTCGATCACTTTCAATGCAACACTGTACACGCCGGGGCCTGAATAAGTATGCTGGAATGGCGGAGCAGTTAAAGTATCACTGATACCATCACCGTAATTCCATATCCAGGTGCTGATAGGATGCGTGCCATCGCTTACAGAATTATCATTAAAAGGGATAGCGCTCAGCAGGCAACTACCCGAAACTCCCGGGGCAAATCCTGCAGTGGGGCCATCCACAGTTATATGAAGTGGTTTTATCAAAGTATCCTTACAACCAAAAATATCTGTCACTATCAGGCGCACCGTATACTTGCCGGCCTGGGTATACACATGCTGTGTACTCACACTGCCGCCGGTATTACCATCACCAAAATCCCATTCGTAATTAGCTACGTTGGCAGCAGTATTACCTGTAGCATTAAAAATGATATTATTATTCTTACAGATCACCGTATCGGATGCGGTAAAGTGGGCCCGCTCATCAATGATCTGTATCGTGGTTTGTTTAGTGTATTCGCAACCGGTAGTATGATTGCGTACCAGCAACGTGATAGTATAAGTGCCTGTACCGGCATAAGTATGTACCGGGCTTTGTACTGTTGAAGTGGTGCCATCTCCAAAGTCCCAGTTCCATTCATCGGCGCCGATAGATTTATCGGTAAAAGTTCTTGTAGTAGAGCGGCAAACAAAATCCACATCAAAAGCAGCAATAGGCGGGTTGATATGAACGTAATTATGGAATTTGATCGAATCGCAGCAACCGGCATTGCAAACGATCAGTGTAATCGTAAAATACCCGGTGTCTTCGTACATATGTGTCGGGTTCTGGTCGGTGGAAATATTTCCATCGCCAAAATCCCAGTGCCAGTTGGTAACAGTGCCGGTGGTGAGGTCTGTAAAGTTAACCGGTATATGGGCGCACACATCACGGGGTGTGGCAACAAAATTCGGAACTGGTTTTACAGAAGCAATGATACCGCCATTCACTTTTACCGTGTCGGTGCAGCCACCGGCTGTGGTAACAATAAGCTGTATATCGTAAACGCCTGCACTAAAAGTATGCGACGGATTGGCGGCAGTGGATGTACCGCCATCACCAAAGTCCCATTGATAACCCACTACTGGGTCGACAGAATTTACAGTAGCGGAAAATGTTTTTGTTAAAGGTGCACAGGCAGATACCGGCAGGTTATTAATGCTGGCATGCGGTGGCTGTATCTTCACAAAATCCGGTTTCACCAATGTGTCGGAACAGCCATTGGCATTTGTTGCAATTAAAGTAACCGTAAAGAATCCTTCGGTGGTATAAGTATGCACCGGATTACGCACCAGCGAAGTATTGCCATCACCAAAATTCCATTGATAGCTGACAGCGCCTGCGGTACTGGCATTAGTAAAAGTAACGGTCAGTGGCGCTTTGCACGAACTGGTATTTACACCGGTAAATGCAGCAACAGGTTTGCTGTAAACAGTGATCACTTTGTATCCTGTATCATAGCAACCGCCAAAATCTGCGATCAGCCTTATCTGGTAAGGATTGGCAACACTGTATACTTTTACAGGACTTAATTGGGTGGAAGTGGTACCATCGCCAAAATCCCACGACACTGCAACAGGTGCAGGAGTGGAAGTATTGGTGATCACCAATGGTTCATTCACACAAACACCATCAGCGGTATTGAAAGAAGCTTTGATATTGCCGATATTGATGAGGCCTGTTTTGGTAATAGTATCAGTACAACCGGCGGCATTGGTGGTAATTAACTGTACGGTGTAATTGCCTGCTGCACTGTAACTGTGTGATGGATTAGCGGCAGTGGAAGTACCACCATCGCCAAAGTTCCAGTGATAACTTAACACACCGGTACCGGTGGAAAGGTTTTGAAAATTCACATTCACCGGCGGGTTACAGGCCGGTGGATTATTATTGGAAAAATCCGCATGCACACCACTGCTGATCTTAACATACTGTGCTTTGGACAACACTTTCATACAGCCAAAACTATTGACCAGCTTCAGGGTGATATTATAATTACCCGCACCCATATAAGTATGCGAAGGATTTTGAACATTGCTCGAAGTACCATCGCCCAGGTCCCAGGTCCAGGAACTGATGGTACCACTGCCGGGTGTGCTTTGATCGGTAAAGTTTACGGGCAAAGGAAAACAACCTGTTAAAGGAGCGCCGGTAAAGGCCACTGAAGGTGCAGCATTAACGGTAATGTATTGCGATTTGATAAGTACGCTGGAATCTCCCGCAGCATCTTTTACGACGAGCTTAATATTGTATTGACCGGGATTAAAATAAGTAACAGAAGGATTTTGCAGGTAAGAGATAGTGCCATTACCAAGATCCCATTTCCATTGAACAGGTGAACCAGTAGATTGATTGGTGAAACTTACAACAAGCGGGGCACAACCTGATAAAGGTGTGGCTGTAAAATTAGCAGTTAGTTGAGCTTTGGCCGAAAAACTAAAAAGTACTAATAATACAATAATACAACTGTATTTGACTCCAGAAGCGGTAGTCATGGGATAAGTGCTTGTTTTTATATGAATACTTGGATAATGAAGCTTTCGCTACATTAATTAAACTTAAAACCTTGAAAAAAATTGTGCAAATACAGAAAAAACCGGGGCGGGCTTCTTTGTGGTTTACGGCAATCAGAATAAGGTAATTAAGCTAAAGGGTTGCTTTTCAAAGCTAAGATATGATAATTTATCCACATTTACAACCTTTGCATGTGCAAAACTTTTGGCTCGGTGGTTCCCCAGGGGGCGAGCTCCATGGTAGGCAGGGCTTTTTTGGTGAATTTCCACTCCCTTGTCAAAAAGGTAAATGCGGTAATAGTATTGGGCAAAGTGATCACCAGTTTGCTGTAATCATCGTTCGAGCTCCAGGTGCCATTGTACACATTGGTGCCGTCGGTGGCGGTCATAGGGCCATTTTGTAAAGTGCTTTTATAAAGTTTAAAAGTATACCCGCTGAACTGGCTGGTAAGGTTGGTGCCATTGTCGGTGGCGAGCGCAACATCAAAGTCCTTATTCAGGATATTGTCTTCAAAATATTGTTCCAGCAAACCCCTGTTGGCTTCTGCCAGGGCCTCTTTGCTGCAGCCGCTCAGCAATAATAAAGCGGCAATTGCCACGGCAATAATAAACCTCCACCGGTAAAAGAAGCCGGTAACGCCACCTGTTTTAAGTGTTGTAAATAGCGGAATATTTTTTTGTGACATAGTTTATAAAATGGGTACTGTTTAATGTTTCGCCGGTTGCCTTTTTGCATAACTCTTCGGAAGTATAATACCTGCCGTACGGATAAATATGCTTTGCAAGCCAGCCTAAAACACTGCTGTTGCTGCCTTCGGCGATCTCTTTTTCTACAGACGTGTTTTGCCTGCTAATCGCTGCATACAACTGTGCGGCATATAAACTGCCCAGGCTGTACGTAGCAAAATAACCAAAACTGCCATGGCTCCAGTGCACATCCTGCAGGCAGCCCCTTTTATCGTCCGGCACTTTTATGCCTAAATATTTTTCGTAATGCTCGTTCCAGTATGCCGGTATATCTTTCGTAACAATGCTGCCTTCTATCAGCATCTTTTCTATCTCGTACCTGATCATGATATGGAAATGATAGGTCAGTTCATCCGCTTCGGTCCTTATCAGTGAGGGCTGTACCTTATTGATGGCTTTGTAGAATTGCTGCACATCAATATGCCCCAGCTGCTTATTAAAAAACGTTTGCAAAAGCGAAAAATTGTGCTGCCAGAAGGGCAAAGCCCGGCCCACATTGTTCTCCCACAGGCGGCTCTGGCTTTCATGAATGCTCAGGCTGCAGTATTCTCCCAGGGGCAAACCATATTCATCGCCTGGCAAGCCTTGTTCGTATAAAGCATGGCCTCCCTCGTGTATACAGCTCCAGGTCATATTGCCCAGGTCGTTCTCATCTATCCTTGTGGTAACCCTTACATCGGCATTATTAAAATTGATGGTAAAAGGATGTTCGCTGATATCCTGCCTGCCGGCTTCCAGGTCAAACTGCATGCGCTTTAAGATCTCCATACCAAACTGCCACTGTTTGTCCTTATCATAATGCTCGTGTAAAAAACTGCTGTCGGTTTGCGGTTTGTTTTTTATATCATTCAATAAGGCCAGCAGCTGCGGCCGCAGATCAGCAAATACCTTATCTGCAATAGCAACGGATAAGCCCTTATCATAATCATTCATCAAAGCATTGTAAGGGTGCTGCTGGTAACCCAGTATATCCGCTTCCTGTTTTTTTAATTGTATCAATTCATCCAATGGAGCTTCAAAAGCTGCAAACAGGTTTTCTTTTTTGGCCTTTATCCACGCATGAAAACTTTTATTGGTGGCCTCACTCATCCTACGCACAAAATCGCTGGAAAATTTAGTGGCTTTTTTATAATCCTCTGTACTCAGCTGCACATTTCTTTTTTCTTTATCACTAAGATCATTGGTGCTCATTAATTCCGCCAGTAAAGCACCCACTTTTTCATTGGTGAATTGCTGGTGGGCAATCTCGTTCAGCGAAGCGATCTGCCTGCCCCTGGCGGCATTGCCCTTGGGCGGCAGGTAAGTTTCCTGGTCCCATTGCAAAACAGCCGAAGCATATTTTACATCGGCAATTTTTTGTAAAACAGTTTTGTATTGTTGATAGAGTGATGCAGTATCAGCCATGATTACATTTTTTGTAAATGTAAATAAACAGCACTGTAAAAAAAATTACAAAGGCTATGCCGTAAAACTGCTTTATATCCTTTTATGGATAAATATATCTTATATGGTAATAAGGTCTACTGGAAGTTGTACTGTAAATGATAGATTTTATGATTCTGTTCTGGCTGTCAAAACTATTGCTTGCATTATACATCACAACATTAACTGCAGGAAAATTGTTTGCATCTGGTATTCCATTGGTCCAGAAAACAGAATTGTAAACGATCTTATTAATAGCCTGTGTATAATAATCATACTGAAGAAATGCGTTGTTAGTGGTATTGGCACTATAAACATCGCCTAAAACTTCTCCCAGGTTAAAATCAAGATTAAAATGATTGCTGATCACAAGAAGATCGTTTCCGAAAATATCTTTCAGTAAATTAAATATTGCCGGGTCTTCGCTTAAGTTTCTGCTAACTGTAAATGAAGCAGTATCCTTATGGCGGTCAACACCCAACGGAGAGCGGTAATTGGTATCTGAGGCATTATGGTAATCTACCTCGCTGGTTAAATTCGCTTTCGCATCAAATGAAAATATCGCTTTGGTAGTATCATAAGAATAGCCGGGAGACCCTGTCGCACTTCCGTTAACGAGATAACTATAATTGATATAAGTGGTGGATAGCGCCTTAAACGAATTATCTACTTCTAAAAACGCGTTATATTTTGAAACACTGAACAATACACCTCCTATAAAGGTTGAATCCTGCGAAGGCATTGTTTTAGTACTGATCAAAGTATTGGCGCCATTGGCAGTGTAAATAATATCGTCGGTCCTGTAGGCCGCCCCATGATCATCGCTTACTACCTTTATCGCCCTGTTAGCCTGCCAAAAGATATTTTCGTGATAGATATAATCATTTCCGGGAACTGCGGAAGAATCTGTGATAACAGACAGATGATTTTGAGCATCATAATTAAAGATGGTGTATACCGTATCCGTTCCGGAAGGCAATTCGTATTGTTTGGCAATGATTTTTTTAAACCGTTCTGGTAGGCATTTTTTATGATTCTCATAGTGGAGTCGGTAGCTATGCCATTGATGTCATAGTTAACATTTACTATCTTCAGCAAAGTGGATGTATCATCAACAATAGCAGGAGGATTGGCAGGGCCAATGTTTTCTAAACTCAGTTCTTTCTGGCAGGCAGTTAAGCCAATTGCAAGGGTAAAAAATATACCACGGATCCAATTTTTTATTTTCACGAGTTGATTATTAAGGCTGAATACAAGTTTTATTCATTCCAAAGATAACATATTATTTGTTTTTGGATGTTAATTTTGAGTATTCCCAGGAGAAAATCAATAACAGTTATGGGTACACGCTATTTAAATCATAAAACCGGGCTATTATATGGAAAGGCGAAAATTTCCTGCTACGCCCCGGAAATGCCTTTTTAAATAAAATATTTCTATATTTAACTATGACAATAGCAGAAGTAGTTCAGTATCTGGAGACCATTGCTCCGCCATCCCTGCAGGAGAGTTATGATAATGCGGGGTTGATAACCGGCAACGCCCAATCCCCCTGCACAGGTATCATCATCAGCCTGGATGCCACCGAAGCAGTGGTGCAGGAAGCCATCGAAAAAAAATGTAACCTCGTCGTAGCCCATCATCCCATTGTATTCGGCGGATTGAAAAAAATAACCGGCAGGAATTATGTTGAAAGAACGATCATTACGGCCATTAAAAATGATATTGCCATTTATGCCATTCATACCAACTTGGATAATGTACTGGAAGGGGTGAACGGAAAGATTGCAGATAAACTGGGGCTCATCAATCGCCGCGTACTGGCTCCTAAAAAAGACCAGCTCAAAAAGCTCTTCACTTTTGTACCTGCTGCGCATGCCGAAAAAGTACGCAGCGCCATATTCGCCGCAGGCGGCGGGCAGATCAGCAATTACAGCGAGTGCAGTTTTAATACCAATGGCTCCGGCACTTTTAAGGCTGGTGCCGGTACCGATCCTTTTGTTGGCAACATCGGCGAAAGGCATACGGAAGAAGAAACAAGGATAGAAGTGATCTTTCCCGCCTGGCTGGAAAAGCCGGTATTGAATGCCATGACGGCTGCCCATCCTTACGAAGAAGTGGCTTACGACATAATACCGCTGGATAATACCAGCAAAAATGTGGGCAGCGGCCTGGTAGGCGACCTGCCTGCGCCGGTGGAAGAAAAAGAGTTTTTACAAAACCTGAAAACGCATTTTAACCTTTCGGTGCTGCGGCACACCGCCTTAACGGGCAAACCGGTTAAGAAAGTGGCCCTGTGCGGGGGTGCCGGCAGTTTTTTAACAGGCGCTGCAATTGCCTCTGGCGCAGGGTTTTACATCAGCGCCGACATTAAATACCACGAGTTTTTTGACGCCAATGGCAGGCTGGTGATCGCAGATATTGGGCACTACGAAAGCGAGCAGTTCACCATCGACCTGTTATTTGAGGTTTTGAGCGAAAAATTCCTTAACTTTGCCGTCCTTAAAACAAGCCTGAACACCAACCCGGTTCAGTATTTTTAGGAAATACAGGTTTTAAAAAATCTGCAATCGCAAATCTAAAATCTAAAATAAAAATATGGCTTCAGTAAAAGATTTCTCCGTTGAAGAAAAATTAAAATCCCTTGTTCTGCTGCAGAAAATTGATTGCAAGCTGGACGAAATTCAGATCCTTAAAGGTGAATTACCAATGGAAGTAAAAGACCTGGAAGATGAGATTGAAGGATTACACGCAAGACAAACACGTGTTGAAGAGGAGATCAATGGTATCCAGGAGTTCATCGAACAAAAGAAAGAAGGCATCAAAGAAGCAGAAGCGTTAATTAAAAAATACGAAAAGCAAAGTGAGAATGTAAAGAACAACCGTGAGTTTGAAGCGATCAACAAAGAGATCGAAATGCAAACCCTGGAAGTGAAATTGTGCGAAAAACACATTAAAGATGCTACAGAAGAAATTGCTGATAAAGCAAGGCAACTGGAGATCGCTAAAAAAGCAGTAAGCACCAAAGAAAATAATCTTGCTGGTAAAAAAGGCGAACTGGAAAAGATCATCAGCGAAACTGAAAAAGAAGAAACACACTACAACAAAGAAGCAGCATCTGCAAGAACACATGTAGACGAAAGGCTGATACTGAGCTACGACCGCATCCGTAAAAATTACCGCAATGGTTTGGCAGTAGTACCGGTAGAAAGAGATAGCTGCGGTGGTTGTTTCCACGCAATACCTCCTCAAAAACAAAGCGAGATAAAGCTGCGTAAAAAAGTAATGGTATGCGAAAACTGTGGTCGTATCCTGGTAGATGCAGACCTGAATGATTCAGTAGAAGTAAAGTAAACCGAATATCCTATTCGGCCCACTAACAAATAATTTTATATCCCGGCAATGCCGGGATTTTTTTTGCCACGGATTACACAGATTAACACGGATTTTTTTATAAACAAATTTTGATTGTATTTCATCCGTGAAAATCCGCGCAATCCGTGGCCAACATCTTTGCCGCAGGCAAAGAATCATCTGTTACATCCGCGTAATCTGCTGGATATTCTCTAATTTGCCTGTACAATTATGCTTTCAAAATTACACATACAGAATTACGCCATCATAGAAGATCTTACAGTAGACTTCAGCAATAACCTCAACATCATAACAGGAGAGACCGGTGCCGGTAAAAGTATTTTAATGGGCGCCCTGGGCCTTATACTGGGCGACAGGGCCGACAGCAGCGTGCTGCAGAACAAAGAAAAAAAAGCCGTGGTGGAAGGTTTCTTCAATAGTGAAAATAAAAAAGCGGTCAAACAGTTTTTAAGCAGCAACGACCTGGATGCAGAAGAAGAACTGGTGATAAGAAGAGAGATCGCTGTAAATGGCAAATCAAGGGCATTCATCAATGATACACCGGTAAATGTAAACCAGCTAAAGGCACTGAGTTCTTTATTGGTAGACCTGCACCAGCAATTTGATACACTCGAATTAGGTGATGCAGATTTTCAACGGGAAGTACTGGATGCGCTGGCAGATAATGGTAAGTTATTGCAGCAATACAGTGCCGGTTTCAGCAATTATATCAAAACAAAAAAAGAATTGCAGGAGCTGCAGCAGCAACAGGCTACTGCCAATGCCAGCTACGATTACAATAAATTTTTATTTACCGAACTGGATGAAGCGGCGCTGAAAGAAAATGAACTGGAAGAGCTGGATGCAGAATTGAAATTATTGAGCAATGCAGAAAATATAAAGCAGCAATTGGGCGCTGTTTGTTTTGAATTGAATGAAAGCGAACAACCCATCGTGCAGCAATTAAGATCGCTGAATCATAAACTGCATGCGTTGCAGCAATTTCACCCGGCAATAGAGGGACTGAATAACCGTTTATTAAGTGCACAGATAGAGTTGAAAGATATTACTTCGGAATTGGAGCAGATCAATGATAGTGTACAGTACAATGCAGCACGGATACAGGAAGTGAATGATAAAATATCGCTGGGCTATAAGCTGATGAAAAAGCACAATGTGGGTTCCACCAACGAACTGATCGCATTGCGGGAAACATTGCAAGAGAAACTGCATGATGTATTGAATATTGGAGAAACAATAGCTGCAAAAGAAAAATTAACGCAGCAGTTATTGCAGCAATGCGAACAACTGGCAAAAAGTATTTCCACCAACCGTAACAAAGCCATAAAACCATTTACCGAAAAAGTAAATGCCTTACTGAAACAGGTAGGTATGCCCAATGCACAAATAAAAATTGAATTGACCCCAACAGCACTGAATGAATCCGGCGCTGATACCATCGAATTTTTATTTGACGCCAACAAAAGCAACCGCTTTGAACCCCTGCGTAAAGTAGCCAGCGGTGGTGAATTAAGCAGGCTGATGCTGTGCATTAAATCGCTGGTGGCACAAAAACTACAGCTGCCCACATTGATATTTGATGAGATCGATACCGGCATCAGTGGCGAAGCCGCCAAGCAGGTGGGCAATATCATGAAGGAGCTGTCGCAGGGCCATCAACTCATATCCATTACACACCAACCGCAGATAGCTGCAAAAGCCAATGCGCATTATTTTGTATTCAAAGCCATTAAAGGCGATAAGATAGTGACCTCGGTTAAACTGCTGAACAACGATGAACGCATTACCGCCATTGCGCAAATGCTGAGCGGCGAAAAACCCACGGCTGCTGCATTGCAGAATGCGAGGGAAATGGTGGGTAATTAGTACCTGGAAGCTCCAGCTTCCAGCCTTTTTTAAAATCACAAACTGCAATGTTCCTGAAAAAAATATTATTGCTTGCTGTTATTGCAGCTGCAGTTTTTGCAGGCTACACTATCTACCAATTCTGGAATAAAAAGATCGATCCCCGCAGATCCTTCCGGCATTTTATCATTTATATACTGGTAAACCTTGCAAGCGTATTTGTAATTGTATTTATTACGGGCTTTATCATAATTCATTTTAAAGAGTTTTTCTTTAGCAAATAGAATCTTATTTTTACGCTTCAAAACATTTAACATGGCATACAACTTACTAAAAGGAAAACGCGGTATCATCACCGGCGCATTAGACGAAAACTCCATTGCATGGAAAGTAGCAGAAAAAGCCCATGAAGAAGGCGCCACATTTGTATTAACCAATGCACCCATTGCCATGCGCATGGGCGAGATCAATAAACTGGCGGAAAAGACCGGCAGCAAGATCATTCCGGCAGATGCAACCAATGTAGATGAACTCACTACTTTGTTTACCCAAAGCCAGGAAATACTGGGCGGTAAAATTGATTTTGTGTTACACTCGATTGGTATGAGTGTGAACATCCGTAAAAAAATTCCTTATACAGAAAGTAATTACGATTATTTTATGAAGGGTATTGATGTAAGTGCCATGAGCTTTCATAAAATGCTGGCGGTTGCAAAAAAACTGGATGCCATCAACGAATGGGGTAGTGTAGTGGCCCTTACATATATGGCGGCACAGCGTACTTATCCATTTTATACCGATATGGCCGATATCAAAGCCATGCTGGAAAGTATAGCACGCAGTTTTGGATATCATTACGGGCTGGAGAAAAAAGTACGTATCAATACTGTTTCACAATCACCTACCAAAACAACAGCAGGTACCGGTATCAAAGGCTTTGGCGATTTCTTCGATTATGCCAATGCCATTGCACCATTGGGCAACGCCACTGCCGAAGATTGTGCTAACTATTGCATCACACTCTTCAGCGATCTTACCAAAATGGTTACCATGCAGAATTTATTCCACGATGGTGGTTATTCAACAACCGGCGTAAGCAATTATGTAATGGAGAAATTAGGTGTACCTGCAAGTGAATAAAAAAAGTACAGAGTTAAAAGTACAAAGTACATAAAGTAAAAGCCTCTTGATCATCAAGAGGCTTTTTAATATTTCAGGCTGCCGGTTCCCCCTTCAGGGGGCGGAGGGGGTTAATATTCTTCTTCATTAAAAAAGAAATCTTCGTGGCTGGGATAATCAGGCCAGATGTCTTCCAGGCTTTCATATATCTCACCTTCATCTTCCAGTTCCTGCAGGTTTTCTACTACTTCAATCGGCGCACCGCTGCGGATAGAGTAATCGATCAGTTCATCTTTAGTGGCCGGCCAGGGTGCGTCTTCTAAGTGGGAGGCTAATTCTAGTGTCCAAAACATATCTTATTTCTTTATTTTTTTCGTAAATAATACGGGCTGCTATGCCCCAATTTTCCGCAAATGTATAGGTTCTGTGGAAATAACCAAAAGTGTTTTATTAACGGATGTTTTTATAGAAGATTGCGTAAACCCTGTTAAAAGTTGCATTGCGCAGGTTTTATAATTATTACTTACTTTTAAAGCATGTTAACAGCGAGGAATATCCAGAAAAAATATGGGCAATTACAGGTTTTAAAGGGGGTGGACATCCATATCAACAAAGGGGAAATTGTGAGTATTGTGGGCAGTTCGGGCGCCGGAAAAAGCACTTTATTACATATACTGGGCACATTGGATAAAGCCGACAGCGGTGATATACAGCTGAATGACCACCGGGTAGAAAACCTGGCAGGCAAAAAACTGGCTGCCTTCCGCAACCGGGAAATAGGCTTTGTTTTCCAGTTTCACCATCTTTTACCGGAATTTACTGCGCTGGAAAATGTATGTATACCGGGCTGGATAGCAGGCGGTAAAAAGAAAGAGATCATTTCCCGGGCCGAGGGGCTTTTAAGTACGCTGGGCCTTTCCGGCAGGCTGGAAAACAAGCCCCAGCAACTTTCCGGTGGCGAGCAGCAAAGGGTGGCCGTAGCCCGTGCGCTCATCAATAACCCTTCTATAGTAATGGCCGACGAACCCACCGGCAACCTGGACAGCGCCAATGCCAAAGACCTGCACCAGCTTTTTATAGACCTGCGCAAACAATTCAATCAAACTTTTTTAATTGTAACACACAATGAAGAACTGGCGCAAATGAGCGACCGCATTGTGCACATGAAAGACGGGAAGATCATTAATGGATAATTGGGTAATGAATAATGGATAATGAAGACAGGGGAATAAAATGAATACACTGCAACTCTAAAATATTATTCATTATAAATTATTTCATTATTCATTTAACCCTCGGTTTCCAGGGAATTTCTTCTGCTCCCAGCAAATGCCCTGCATATCTTGCCAGTACAAAAAGATAATCGCTTAAACGGTTCAGATATTTTATCACCAGCGGATCAACAAACAAATCGTGCTGCTGCATATTTACACAGATCCTTTCGGCACGCCTGCATACACAACGGGCAATATGCGTGGTGGAAACGGTTACATGCCCACCCGGTAGTATGAATGATTTCATTACAGGCAATGTTTCATTCATGGTATCAATCTCTTTTTCCAGCAGCGTAATATCTTCTTCTTTCAGATCGGGCATCTTCATCAAGGGCTCTTTATCGGGGTCGCAGGCCAGCGAAGAACCAATGGTGAACAAACGATCCTGTATCTCTTTTAAAATTATCCTGGAATGTGCGTCGGTCAACTGGTCATTCACCAGGCCGATATAAGAATTGAGTTCATCAACAGTACCATAACTTTCAATACGGATATGACTCTTGGCCACCTTGGTACCGCCGATCAAACTTGTTTTACCTAGATCACCTGTTTTAGTATAAATTTTAAATGCCATAATAATAGTTTATGCCTATTACAAAGCAACAAAAATTATCAATATAAGTTGAGGAAAGTTTAGGCAGGTTCTGCAGGCAAAGCGCTTACTGCAGGATGCGCATTCAGCTTATCGCTTTCAATTACACCATCCCTTAAACGGATCACACGGCGGGCAAACATCGATATATCTTCTTCATGCGTTACCAGTATCACGGTATTGCCATCAGCATGTATCTTGCCCAGTATATCCATTATTTCATAACTGGTCTTGCTGTCCAGGTTACCGGTGGGTTCATCCGCTAAAATAATGGAGGGATTATTGATCAATGCACGGGCAATAGCAACACGCTGGCACTGGCCACCACTCAGTTCGTTGGGTTTATGATGACTGCGGTCGTCCAGTTTTACTTTGGACAATGCATCGGCAGCCCTTTCCAATCTTTCTTTTTTTGCAGCGCCGCTGTATATCAACGGCAGGGCCACATTTTCCAACGCGGTAAGGCGAGGTAATAAATTAAATTGCTGAAATACAAATCCTATTTCCTGGTTGCGCACAGCAGCAAGGTCATTATCAGGCATACGACTTACATCTTTGCCATTTAAAATATACTTGCCACCGGTAGGCGAATCGAGACAACCCAAAATATTCATCAGTGTTGATTTGCCGCTACCGCTGGGGCCCATCAATGCCACATATTCATTTTTGAACACATCCAGGCTGATACCTTTCAATACCGGCAGTTCCTGCTTGCCCAGGTAATAGCTTTTGCGGATGTTCTCCAGGTGAATAATGCCCTGCATTTCATCTGCAGATTTTTTGATTGTACTCATTATACTGTAAACTATAAACTTTGTACTGATTACTTCTTGATCACTTTCGGCACTTTAAAAAACTGCTCATCATGTACCGGTGCATTCTGTAATCCTTCTGCCCGGCTGATGCTGCCCTGCACTTCATCTTCCCTTAAAATATTCACCTCCTCGCTCATGTGCAGCAATGGGGTAACACCCGTGGTGTCTACCTCGTTCAGTTTTTCAACAAACTGTATCATGCGCTGCAGGTCGTTTTTAATACCTTCTTTTTCAGTATCGTTGAACTGCAGCCGGGCCAGGTTGGCCAGTTTATCCACCATTGCATCATTTACTTCCATGAAACAAATATAGTAAATACAGTACACACTCCCGAACCACTGGTCAAGTAGAGGCTTGCAGAATATTACTTGTAACTCATTACTTATAACTTATAACTTTTGCTATCTTCGCCCCCTTATGGCAGTTAAGAAAGAAATAGTAATGAGTGGCATCCGGCCTACAGGTTTCCTGCACCTGGGCAATTATTTTGGTGCAATTCGTAATTATGTAAGAATGCAGGAAGATTTTGAATGTTACTTCATGGTGGCCGATTTGCATTCGCTTACCACGCATCCTGATACAACAGAATTAAGATCAAATGTGGAAAGGGTACTGGCAGAAAATATAGCCTGTGGATTAGACCCCGATAAAGCCGCATTCTATTGCCAGAGCCATGTGCACGAAACGGCAGAATTATATTTATACCTGAACATGCTGGCCTATATGGGTGAACTGGAAAAAACAGTGACCTTTAAAGATAAAGTACGGCAGCATCCGGAAAATGTGAATGCAGGATTGCTTACCTATCCTGTGTTGCAGGCTGCAGATATCATCCTGCACCGTGCCAAATATGTTCCTGTTGGTAAAGACCAGGAACAACACCTGGAAATGGCCCGTAATTACGTGAACCGTTTCAATCACCGCTATGGCGAAGTGTTTCCCGAACCACAGGCATTTAATTATAATGCAGAACTGGTAAAAGTGCCCAGCCTGGATGGTACCGGTAAAATGAGCAAGAGTGAGAATGGGATGTCCACACTTTTTTTATCGGATGAAGATGATGCGATCAGGAAGAAGGTAATGAAGGCAAAAACTGATAGTGGCCCAACAGAAATGAATGCTGCAAAACCGGATTATATCGAAAATATATTCAACTTGATGAAACTGGTTTGCGAAGCAGATGTGATAGCTAAATACAAAGCAGACTATAACAATTGCAGTATCCGTTATGGCGATCTTAAAAAGCAGCTGGGAGAGGATATGGTGAAATTCATCAGCCCGATAAGGGAAAAGATCAATACCATCTTACCTGATAAAGCATACCTTAAAAAAGTGATGGAGCAAGGCGCCGAAAAAGCCAATGAAAGCGCCGGCAAAACCATGCAGCTGGTAAGGGAGGCAATGGGCCTAAAATATTTCTGATACCCCAACCCCTAAAGGGGCTTTACAGGTATTTTATATTTGTGATGTTGTTAAGTTTGCATACTTTCAATGCTGAAATAAATAGAAGAAGTTTAATTTTTATAATCTTAAAAGCCCCTTTAGGGGTTGGGGGTATATGGCAAAGACAAAGAAACCAAAACATATTGCTGTGGCGGGTAACATAGGCGCCGGCAAAACAACGTTGACCGAAATGCTGAGCAAGCATTACAAGTGGATACCACAGTTTGAAGATGTAGATCATAACCCTTACCTGAATGATTTTTACGAGGACATGCCCCGCTGGAGTTTTAACCTGCAGATCTTCTTTTTGAACAGTCGCCTGAATCAATTGCTGGAGATACATCGCGGTACCGAAACGGTGATACAGGACCGGACCATTTACGAAGATGCTAACATATTTGCACCCAACCTGCACGATATGGGCCTGATGGGCAAACGTGATTTTGATAATTACTATAAATTTTTCGAGACGTTAAAGAGCATGGTGCAACCGCCCGATCTTTTAATATACTTAAAAGCATCTGTGCCTACTTTAGTAGCGCAGATACAAAAACGCGGCAGGGAATATGAAGAAAATATCCGCCTGGATTATCTTAAAAAACTGAATGAATTTTACAACACCTGGATCGATAATTACAAAGAGGGACCCTTACTGATCATTGATGCCGACAAAAATAAGTTTGCAGAAAACGAAGAGCACCTGGGCCAGATCATTAATAGTATTGATGGTACTTTGTTCGGACTTTTTTAAGTTGCAAGTAACTTGCTTCAAGGGATAAGCGTGTTGATCAAAGCGATTATTTATTGCTGTTATACTAATAATATTGAAATGATATGCTTTGCCCTTGCAGCTATCACCCTTGCTACTTTCTTTAATCTATCAGGGAGTTCTTCATTGCATAAAACACCAGCCCCACCGAGTTCTTCACGCCAAAACGTTCCATCAGCCTGTCTTTGATGGCTTCTACGGTACGGGAGCTGATATCCATTTTAGCAGCAATTTCAGCAGCAGTAAATTCCATGCACACCAGCGTAAGCACTTCTTTTTCCCTTTCGCTTAACACCACTTCGGTAGTAAGATTGGGATTGAATTTTTGCTTGGAATAATTTTTTTTGATGAGTACCTTATTCACAAAAGGATTGAGGTAAAAACCGGTACGCACCACATCCATAATAGCTTTTCTTATCTCGGCAGGCTCGGTACTTTTTAAAAGATAACCAGCAGCACCGCAATCCATCAGGTGGCCTACAAAGCGCTCATCTTCGTACATGGTGAGTATAATAACACGTATACCGGGAAAATTCTTGGTGATCAGTTTGGTAGTATCAATGCCGTCTTTAACAGGCATTTTCAGATCGCATAATATTACGTCGGGTTGCGATTCGGGTATCTTGGCAAGCAGTTCTTCTCCATTTTCGGCTTCCATTACAAATTTGATATTTGTATAAGCCCGCATTGAAAGTATTACTCCTTTACGAAATATTTTGTGATCGTCAGCTATTGCTACTTTTATTTCTTCCATAAATAAGGTGATGCGATAAAATTACGGAAAACAATCTTCAATTAAAAATATCAAAATAAAATATTGAATATAGAATGGAGTAATATCGAATCTGGTAAACCGAAAAAAAGCTGGCCCGGTTAAAAATGCAGGAAATTTAATATCCGATATCTGTCCACCCGGTATATTATATCATGGCCTCCATCGGCACTTCGATGGTAACCTTATAGTAGGTGTGGCTGGGGTCTATCTCAAAATAGATGCGCCCCTTAAGTACTTTGATACGGCTGGCAATATTTTTTAAACCAAGCCCCAGTGCGCTCTGGTTCAGTTTTTCAAAGTCGGCCTGCACAATACCGGTACCATCGTGGTGCAGCCTGAAGTACATATTGCTGCCGCTGTTGTTTTGGGTAAGATGTATAAAGCCGGCATTACTGTGTTTGAATACATTGTTCACCAACTCCTGCACAATACGGAACACCAGCAGTTCCTGTTCCACTTTAAGGCGTACCCGGTAATCGTGAAAGCGGGCGCTGGCATTGATGCTGCCGCTGCCGCTGATCTTTTGGAACAGGTCGTTCACAGCGCTTTCCAAACCAAAGTTCTTCAGCGTAGGTGGCATCAGGCTGTGGCTGATATTGCGGATCAGTAAAATAGCATCATCAATGATTTGCTTGGCGCTGTAAATGCTTTGCAACTGCTGGGCCTTTTCCTGGTTCACCAGGTTCTCGTTCAAATAAAGGCGGGCCGTGGCCAATAACGGACCGGCATCATCGTGCAGGTCGGCGGCTATACGGTTACGTTCTTCCTCCTGGAAACGGATAGAGGCGTTCAGTAATATCTGCTGCTTTTCCTCCTCCAGCTTTTTAAGCTGCGAATTATAGCGCATTACCTTACGCTGGTGAAAGATCACGAAGATGATGATACCCATGGTCAACACAAGCATACCTATCGTGCCGAAAAACATGATACTGTTTATTCCCTGCGGATTATTAGGTGCTTGTAAAAAAAACATGACTTTCTGGGTGTTGGGTTTAGAGCTCCTGGAAAAATGCTAAAGATTCTTCCGAAAGACTTTTTTTATGTTGGTTAAGACTAGCAAGGGTTGAGTTTAGGAATATAACGGAAATACTGATGAAGATATTTTTTAAAATTATAATTGAGCTGTAAATGTATTTGTAAGTCACCAGGAATCCCTCCGCTTTGATCATGGTTTTTGAGTAAACAAATAAGAAGAAATTGCCCGAAAAGTACAACAAAAGGGCTGTTGCAAGCCAAAATTCCATAATTGTGTACAAAGGCGTCTGGATGATCTCCTGCATCATTTCGAAGAAAAAATAAATAATAAAGGCGATCATTATAATACATTCAACAGCAGCGGGGTAGAAGCCAACCGAAGGCTGTTTGGAACTTAAATAATCAAAAAGGCAATAAATAAAGAAAAGCGGCTGAATGACCAGGATGATCTTTTTGGCGGTTACGTTCTTTATATTCAGGTATATAAAATAAGAGATAAAACCCAGTTCAATAACATTAAAGAAGCGGAGCAGCAATGTATAAGTATAATACCAGGTAAAATAGCGCAACAATATTGTTGCCATGGTATGGGCGAAGATGTAACTGGTGTATATAAAAAATACCTTTAATCCTTTCCCGCTCAGCTTTTTATAGTTAAGCGCAAAGAGAATTAAAGGTATGAATCCTGAGAAGTTCGATATGTAGAGCAGATAATCTTCTATGGCCGTTAGTTTTAATCAAAAGTAACTAACAACAGCTAATTATACAAGAAATATCGGGCCGTCTCAGGATAAAAAGTTTTTGATTAACAAAAACATTCAACGATGAATTCTTCTACTAATTTCCAAGGTTCCATAGTAATAAGTAATTTTTTTGTGGTTTATAATCGATTTCTTGATGTAAACTTCCTCCAAAACCACTCCGTGGGCAACTGGCTCACATAATTGTTAATATGTGGAAAAGTTGTCAAATCCTTTGTGGTAGAGGGTTTCGGTAGATATACCAAGTAAAAAGACGGTAAAATATGGGGTAAATGTACGAAATTTAAATAGTAAAATTACTATGGAAAAAATCGTAGCTTTACCAACGTTTTTTTACTATTTCAACCAGAACCCATCAAGAAACCTGGATAGTTGGATCGCTATCCTTTAAAAATGCAAAGAGGATGCCAAACGCGGAAAATGTGGATTAATTCACCCGGCTTCAGAGGTAAGCCGGGTTGAATAATAAATTTCTGGATCAGAGGTATTGGAAGTTAAAACGGGCAAAAAGAGTTGATTGACATTGGAAACACAAGCACAGACAGGTTTTTCTTCGGATTAGATTGGTAGAGCTTTTCAGCTGTAAGGATAATTGGATAAAATTTTTTCGTGTACTAATGTCAATCAACTGAAACAAAAATAGTTTTGGTAAGCTGGCCGGACAAGAGGATTACTGCCCGTTTTTTGTTTTGTAGTATTTACCGCTTATTGCGCAATAGCGCAATAAAACATCGTAAAATAACCAGGAAAGGGTATCGTAAAAATACTTGGTAGATATTACAAAAACCTAATGATAACCAACAGCATGTGGAAAAATTTTTACGGTAGGCTTTAACCGGTTTACTGCATAACTATTGCGTGAAAAGTGTAACTTTAAACGGATTTATACTAACCCCTTATATAAACTATGAGTAACGACCACCAGATCAAGATTGCTATTGCCGATGATCACAAAATTTTCAGGGACGGCATCAAAATGGCCCTTTCCGGCAAGGCGAATCTGAAAATGCTATGGGAAGCTGAAGATGGCAAGGATATGATGCATAAGATCGCTATTAAAAAACCCGAAGTACTGTTGATGGATATACGCATGCCCGAGATAGACGGCATCAACGGTATACAGCTGATACGCAAGGAATACGAAGAGATCAAGATCATTGTGCTTACCATGTACGACGATCAGCAGATGATCAGCAAAATGATGGAAATGGGCGCTAATGCTTATCTTACCAAGACCACCGATCCCGAAGAGATATACGAAGCCATACTCACCTGCATGAACGATGATTTTTACTTTAACGAACTGGTGAATAAAGCTGTGATGGGTAAACTGATGCAGAAGAAAAATGTACGCCAGCACTACGGTACCAATACTCCCGTTCATTTCAACGAAAAAGAGCTGAAGATACTCAAACTCCTGGCCGAAGATAAAACCACGGAGGAGATCTCCAAGATCATCTTCCTGAGCCCCCGTACTATCGAGACCATCCGCCAGAACATGAAAACAAAGGTGGATGCCAAGACCATCGGCGGGTTGATCATGTACGGCATGCGCAATAAACTGATAGAATAAGCTGGGTTTCTCTCAACAGGCAATCAAATTAAAATATTATTTAATATTTTGTACAGAGGTCTGTATATTGCATTTACAGCTGCAGGAATATTTGTATAAGTAGCTGATCAGGGCTTCCATCGTAAAATTCCCATCCAAAACATAGGGTAATTACACTCTTTCTTATATTTCATTATAATTTGAACTTGCACTTAGCGTTAATACATAGCAAAACTACTATTAACCTATTAAGACTAATTAATTATGATCCCGAAAAATGATAGTGAAGAGCCGATACGAGTGATAATTGCTGATGATCACGTATTGTACCGTGCCGGTGTTAAAACTGCTTTGAGCGCTAAAAAAGATATTAAAGTGATTGCAGAAGCCGACAACGGCATGCACTTGCTGAATATGCTTAAAAATGTTTCCACCGATGTGATCCTGCTGGATATCCAGATGCCTGTAATGGATGGTATCACCACACTTCCCGAAGTAAAAAAATTATATCCCAACATCAAGATCATCATGCTTACCATGATGGACGACCATAGTATGATCACTAAACTGATGGAACTGGGCGCCAACAGCTATCTTACCAAGACCAGCGACAGCGAAATTATTTACGAAGCTATTAAAACCTGCTTCGAACAGGAGTACTATTTCAATTCCTTAACCAATAAGGCCTTGCTTACCAACCTGAAACAAAGAAATTTTGTAACCCCGCAAAAATTAATGCAGCAGGAAGCACAACTGAACGATAAGGAGACCCTTATCTTAAAACTGATGTGCGAAGAAAAAAGCACCAAGGAGATAGCCGATATTGTTGACCTGAGCCCACGTACCGTGGAGGCCATTCGTGATAAGCTGAAAGTAAAGACCGGTGCTAAAAGTACTGCAGGGCTTATTATGTATGCTGTAAAGCATAAGATACTGGACGAAGAAATTTAAAATTCAATATTTGAACGAAGTCTCTAAAACTGTAATGAAGAAGTAGATCCCGTCAGCAATGACGGGATTTTACTTTTAATGAAACAATACATTTACAAGTAAGGTATATTTGTTGCATGACCTGGTTCAATTACAACGGAAAAATATTTACGGAAGGCATACCTGTAATTGGTACAGGTAACCGCAGCCTGCGCTATGGCGATGGACTGTTTGAGACCATGAAAATAAAGAAGGGTGCATTGATCCTGGGCAATGAACATTTTGCACGCTTATGGAAAGGACTGCAAGTATTACAGTTTGATATACCCAAACATTTTACCCCGCAAAAATTACAGGAAGCAATACTGCAGCTTGCTGCGAAGAACAAACAGGAACAAGCAGCACGGGTACGCCTCACCGTTTTTAGAGGTGATGGTGGTTTGTATGATGCTGCACATCATCATCCCGACTACATTATTCAGACATGGGCCCTGGCGGATGATAATGCTGCACTCAACAGCAATGGACTGGACCTGGGCATATATTATGATGCAAAAAAAAGCTGCGATATACTCAGTAATTTAAAGACGAATAATTTTTTGCCCTATGCAATGGCAGCGCTGGAAGTAAAAAAACAACAATGGAATGATGCGGTGCTGCTGAATAACCATGGCAGGGTTTGCGACAGTACGATCGCCAATATTTTTTTAATAAAAGAGGGTGTGGTGTTTACACCATCACTCGCAGAAGGTTGTATTGAAGGCGTATTGCGCAACTATATCCTGCAACAGCTCGAAGCAAACCATATCAGCTGTAGGGAAAAAGAAATTACTGTGGAAGCATTGTTGCAGGCCGATGAAGTTTTTTTAAGCAATTCTATTTACAATATGCGCTGGGTAAAAAGTATCGGTAATAAAACCTATAGCAATACGATCACTCAAAAAATTTACAGCCTGCTATCGCCAACCATTTTGTGATCTGTTTGTTGTAAACCTCAATGACAACTGTAAACATTTTCTGGTTTCGCCGCGATCTGCGCCTGCAGGACAATGCAGCATTGTATCATGCACTCAAAAGCGATCATCCTGTTGTACCGATCTTTATTTTTGATACCAATATCTTAAACAAACTGGAAGATAAGGAAGACAGGAGGGTGGAGTTCATACATGCGGCTTTGGAAGAGATACAAACAAAGCTGGTAAAAATAGGTGCATCGCTGGAAGTGTATCACGGCACCCCGCTGGAAGTTTATCAATCCTTATTGTGTAAATATAAAATTGAAACAGTTTTTGCCAACCACGATTATGAGCCCTATGCAAAGGAAAGAGAAGAAAAAATTGCGGGCTTATTAAAAAAGCAGGGCGCTTCTTTACAAACTTATAAAGACCAGGTTTTACTTGAAAAAAATGAAGTGCTGAAAGATGATGGTACTCCTTACACTGTTTTTACTCCCTACAGCCGCAAGTGGAAAGCAGTGCTCACCGAATTTCATTTGAAGCAATATCCTGTAAAAAAATATTTTTCCAATTTTTACAAACAGCCTGCTGTTGCAATACCTTCTTTAAAACAAATAGGTTTTAAAGCGGTGGATAAGCCTTTTCCTTCCAAACAACTGGATGAAGAACTGGTAAAAAAATATGGTAAGCAAAGAGATTTCCCGGCAATTGCAGGTACTTCAAAATTAGGGGTGCACCTGCGTTTTGGTACCATCAGCATACGGGAACTGGCCGCAAAAAGCAGGGAACTTTCCGAAACCTACCTGAATGAATTGATATGGCGGGAGTTTTATCATATGATACTCTGGCATTTTCCGCATGTGGGCAAGGGGCAGGCTTTTAAATCGCAATACGATACTATTGAATGGCGCAGGGACAATGGTGAATTTGAATTGTGGTGCAATGGGCAAACCGGTTACCCCATTGTGGATGCCGGTATGCGGGAGCTGAACGAAACCGGCTTTATGCATAATCGTGTACGCATGATCGTTGCCTCCTTTCTCACCAAACATTTATTGCTTGACTGGCGGCTGGGTGAAAGTTATTTTGCACAAAAATTACTCGATTTTGATCTTGCAGCCAATAACGGCGGCTGGCAATGGGCTGCGGGCAGTGGTTGTGATGCTGCGCCTTACTTTAGAGTATTCAATCCTTACCTGCAAACGCAAAAATTTGATCCACAATTAAAGTACATCAAAAAATGGGTGCCAGAGTTTCAGGAATTCGGGTATCCTAAACCGATAGTGGAGCATGAATTTGCAAGAAAGCGCTGCCTGGAAGTGTATGCCAAAGCGCTGAAAAAAGAATTCTGATCTTTTAGTTACAAAAAACAGTATCGTTTACTATTGCAGTTCCCGGGTGCAGGGAACTGTATACCGATAGCAGTTTCTGAATGGCAGAGCGGCCGGTTGTGCCAAGCTCGAGCGAAAATTTATTTACGTATAGATCGATATGTTTGCGCATCACGTCCTCACTCATTTCCTGTGAATGGCTGCGGATATAATCATTCAGTTCGGGATATTTTGAAAAAGCGTACTCAATACTTTTTTTAATGAGCCGGTCGGTTTTTTGCTGCAGCTCAGTATCAAAATTGCGGTTGATCACAATGCCACCCAGCGGAATTGGATTCTGTGTTTCTTTTTCCCAGTAATCGCCCAGGTCAATTATTTTATGCAAACCTTTTTGTGCATAGGTAAAACGGTTCTCATGAATAATGACCCCCAGGCCTTTGCCCGACAGCACAAAATCTTCTATCATATCATAACGCAAAAAAACTTTGTTGGTGGCATTAGGGAATGCGAGTGAAAACAATAAATGTGCAGTGGTATTCTCTCCCGGAATAGCGATCAGCTGCTCACTCACATCCTCTATTGTATATTCACCATTCGATATCAGTAATGGTCCTACACCATTACCCAATGCACTGCCACTGTTTAAAACTGCATATTTTTCCAGTACCAATGGCAATACGCCGTAACTCAATTTTGTAATGGCCAGTTTACCATCAATGGCCCACTGGTTCAGTGTCTGCACATCTTCCAGCACGGTTTCAAATTGTATTCCTTCTGTATCAATTTTATTATTTACCAGCGCATCAAAAATAAATGTATCGTTGGGGCAGGGTGAAAAACCAAGTGTCAGTTTCATTATCTATAAGTCCTTTAATTGTTTTATCAAACCGGTTAATTCTGTGTTCAGATTTTCAAATGCGTCTTTTATTTTCCATTTAGATTTATCTCTTTCTCCTACATAATTGCTGATAGAACGGAGTTGCAGAAAGGGCACTTGTTCTAACAGGCATACATAATGCAATGCAGCGCCTTCCATGCTTTCCACCTGTGCGTCAAAAGCATCCAGCAGTTGTACTTTCTGTAAAAAACTATCGCTTACCCTATTTACCGTAACGCCTTTTACAGATTTAAGCATCGTGTTTTTTGGTAAAGCAGTGGAGTTAATGAGCCAGCCATTGGCATAAGGAAATTCGTGGCCGTTGATAAGGCCGGTATTAAAAAATGGTGTAAATATTCTTTTTTCTTCAGCCCCCAGGTCGCCAAACGTATCCTGCTTTACCAAAACTGTTTCTCCTAACTGCAGATCGTTTGAAAAGGAGCCTGCAATACCTGCCTGTATCACCATGTCGTACTCTTTTTTATTCAGCCTGCGCTGTAAATGGTAGAGTGTGGCAGGTGCGCCCACGCCGGTAATGAGGATATCAACATTGGTATAAGCGTTGATAAACAGCTCAATCTCATTGGGTGTTGCCGATATCAGTAGGATCTGCATCCTGCAAAATTCGGATTTACACTTCATATTTCAGGATTTAGGGGTTACCTTTGCGGAAATTTTCGAAAATAGCTAATGGTTTACATCACCCGGATAGAACATTTTAACGCTGCTCACAAGCTGTTTAACCCCAGCTGGAGCCGTGAAAAGAACGAAGAGGTATTTGGCAAATGCGCTAATGAGAACTGGCATGGGCACAATTTTGAGCTGTATGTTACTTTAAAGGGCGAACCCGATCCGGAGACGGGTTTTGTGTATGATGTAAAAAAGTTAAGCGTAATTGTAAAAGAGCATGTTATAGACAAGCTGGACCATAAGAACCTGAACATGGATGTAGATTTTATGGCCGGTAAGATATGTTCTATCGAAAACCTGGTGACCGCTATCTGGGGCCAGCTGGAGCCGCACCTGCCCCAGGGCGTACAGCTGCATTGCCTTAAATTGTACGAAACTCCCCGCATCTTTGTAGAGTACTACGGAAATTAAGTTTTGTTTACTGCAAACAATTGCTAACTTTATTTGTAATTAACTTACATAGTTGATGTGTTTGAACAGCAGACTTCTGTTATAACCTTCAGCAAAAAAGGTCCTGAATCATTCCACACGATTTTTCAGTACGGTTGTTGATGAAATTTTTTCAATAAAAACCTTTGTGTGTAAAATACTTGTATGGGTAATAAAGTAGCCGTTTACCGTAAGGAACATTTTAATGCAGCGCACCGCTTGCACAATCCCGCCTGGGATGAAGCAACGAATGACCGTGTGTTTGGTAAATGCAATAACCCGCATTATCATGGCCATAATTACGAACTGGTGGTAAAGCTGATCGGTGAACCCGACCCGGCCACAGGTTATGTGTACGACCTGAAATTACTGAGCGACCTGATACAGGAAAACATACATGCCCGCTTTGATCATAAAAACCTGAATGAAGACACAGTGGAGTTTAAAGACCTGAATCCAACAGCAGAGAACATTGCGGTGGTTATTTACCGGATATTAAGAGAAAAGATAGATCCGAAGTTCGACCTTAAGATACGCCTCTATGAAACCGAAAGGAATTTTGTTGAATACCCTGTTAATTAAAAAAGCATATTAAAACTAAAGGAATGGCATACAAAAAAACAGAGCAGTATGATGAACAGGTTACTGCGGGGCTGATAAAAAATTATAAAGAAAGTATTGCGCTGTTGGGCGAAGATGCTTCGAGGGAAGGGTTACAGAAAACACCGGAACGTATGGCCAAGGCCATGCAGTTTCTTACCCATGGCTACCAGCTGGATGCAAATGCTATACTGAATTCTGCAAAATTTCATGAAGAGGTAAGCGAGATGATCATTGTGAAAGACATAGAACTGTACAGTATGTGCGAACATCACATGCTGCCATTTTACGGAAAGGCGCATGTGGCTTATATTCCCAATGGATGGATCACGGGCCTGAGCAAGATTGCAAGAGTGGTGGATGTATACAGCCGCAGGCTGCAGGTGCAGGAGCGTTTAACACACCAGATATTGAATTCTATTAAAGAAACATTGCAGCCATTGGGTGTGGCAGTGGTGATTGAAGCATCGCATTTGTGTATGATGATGCGGGGCGTGCAGAAGCAAAATTCTGTTACAACCACTTCGGCATTCTGGGGCGAATTTGAAAAGAATGAAACAAGGAGTGAATTTGTAAAACTCATCAGTGCACAGTTACACTAAGTTAACTGGTCAATTGGTTTATTAGTTTATTTGGAGCAGCATTGGTAACTTCAAATAAACTTTTTTTATGCCGGTATTTTTTCAGGCGCACGGTATACCTTTGCGCTGTTGACCAGCAAGAGTGATGAAACTATTTAACCAATAAACTAATTAACTAACAACGATGGCACATGCTTATGTATTTCCCGGGCAGGGATCGCAGTTTTCCGGGATGGGAAAAAATTTATATGACAGTAACCCGCTTGCAAAAGAAATGTTTGAGCAGGCCAACGATATATTGGGCTTCCGCATTTCGGACATCATGTTTACCGGCAGCGACGAAGACCTTAAGCAAACCAATGTAACACAGCCCGCAGTTTTTTTACATTCTGTAATAGCTTATAAAACATTAAATGATGTAAAACCTGATATGGTGGCCGGTCATTCGCTGGGTGAATTTTCGGCACTGGTAGCCAATGGTACTTTGAGTTTTGTGGATGCGTTAAAACTGGTTTCCATCAGGGCAAAAGCCATGCAGCGTGCCTGCGAGTTAAACCCCTCCACTATGGCGGCAGTGCTGGCGCTGGCGGATGAAAAAGTAGAAGAAGTTTGCGCCGCAGTGGCCGCAGAGACCGGCGAAGTGGTGGTGGCTGCCAATTACAATTGTCCCGGGCAACTGGTGATCAGCGGTTCTATAAAAGGTATTGAAATTGCCTGCGAAAGAATGAAGGCAGCCGGTGCCAAACGTGCATTGGTATTGCCTGTTGGCGGCGCTTTTCACAGCCCGTTGATGCTGCCTGCCAAAGAAGAATTAGCTGCAGCTATCAATGCCGCGGCTTTCAGTACGCCTTTGTGCCCTGTGTATCAAAATGTGGTGGCCAAAGCAGTAACCGATGCTGCTGAAATAAAGAAGAATTTAATTGAGCAGCTAACCGGTGCCGTTAGGTGGACGCAAAGTGTACAAGCCATGGTAGCTGATGGCGCTTCGCATTTTACAGAAGCCGGGCCCGGCAAGGTATTGCAGGGACTGGTGCAAAAGATCAATAAAGAAATGCAGGTGAACGGGGTGAGTTAAATACAGTACATAGTATGAAGTATACCAAAGGGGAATGCCCGGTTGACAGCTACGACAAAAATTGGATAGAGAAGGCATTGGTATGGTTTGAACAGAAGCTTGGCAGCAACTATATCCGTAGTAGAAAATATTTAATTCCTGCCCATTGCCATTTTAATTACCCGGATTTTAATACACAGGAAGCTATTGAATACTTTATTACATATATCTGTGACTTTATTGAATTTGATCGTTCGCTTGTAGATTTCACCTTAATATGGGATAAGGACGAGCTTGAAGGTTTTACAGAAGAAATCGGGAATGATATCTCTATCAGTAAAAAATATGGGATTGATATATATACAAAAGACCTGAACAATTTTGATATTACCTTCAACTCAATAGCATACCAGCTGGTCTTTATGAAATTAGTACACAAAACTGTGTTTAATTTCCCAAACAAGTACATGATGGATCTTGCAATGCTTATAGAAGGGTTCGGAATATTGAAGACCAATAATTTTATAGTAAGCAGGCAATCACATGATTTCAGGTACTCAGAATGGAGCGTGAAATCGTTTGGGGTATTCAATCACAGGATGTACGGTTATTCGCTGGCACTGCTTAATGAGTATTGCTTCGGAGAAAATAATGATGCCCTGGAAGCATTTCTGTGTCCTGATGCAAAGGCATGTTACCGGCAATCGAAAAACTACCTGGCACAGGAAAAAGAATCAAGCTCTCCTACTCAAACTATAGGAATAATAAAAGATGAGGAAGTATTCATTCGCAAGGATTTTTACGAGAATGGCAGTATACGAATAATCAGTCATGTTGTTAATGGCAAGTACGAAGGAATGATGACCTTTTTTCATCAGAATGGCTTGTTGTGGAGCCAACGCTTATACAAAAACAACAATTCCTATACGGTATTCTCCAATTTTAATAAATATGACGAACCTGTAGAAAAGGGAACCCTGTTTGAAGGCAATGGCACACTCTACATTTACAAACCCAATGGCATCTTAGATTATATAGAAGAATACAAGGATGGCTTGCTGATCAAACAAACCTTTCATAAGGATTAATTGGTGATGATCACCGTTCCTTTTCGTTGAATGGTATTGCCCTTGTAATCCACGCCTTCAGCGATCCATACATACGTAGTGCCGGGTGTTTGCAGCCCGCCTTTAATTTTTCCATCCCATCCGGTTGTATAATTCTGGGTTGCAAAAACAATATTGCCCCAGCGGTTGAATATCCTGAAGTAATGAAAATCTTTGATGCCCACCGGTATGGCTTTTAAAAGATCATTCAAACCGTCTCCATTGGGCGAAAAAGCATTCGGTACATATATTTCAGGGCCACGGTATACTTTTATCTTTATCTCATCCACAGCAGTACAGCCAATTGCATTGCTGGCGGTAACGGTATATACCACATCATGATCTAATACAGTAATGGGGTCATTGATGAAAGGATTATCCAGGCCATAAGCGGGTGACCAGGTATATTGCTGCAGGCCAATATTGTTTACATCCACTGAATGCAGTTGCATTGGCTGTCCAACAGCCAGCGTGGTATCATTTCCAACAAACAGTATTGCGGGTCTTACTACGGTGATCAGTACGGTATCTTTCTTTAACGATACACAACCATTGATATCGGTAACATGCAGGTAATAGCTGATAGAGCCCGGCAGTTTTGCTGCTACGGGTGATGCAGAACGATGATCATCTAAATAAGAAGTGGGCGACCACAAATAAGTTAAACCACCAGCTCCCTGCAACTGCGCATTCTGTCCATAACAGATCTTCTGGTCGGGACCGGCATTGGCTTTGGGTGCAGGGTTAACAAATACGATCGCAGAATCTTTTCGTGTACAGATACCCGTTGTAGCTGTTACAAAATATTTGGTGGTTACCACCGGCGATGCCTCGGGGTTCAGCAAAGTATTATCGTTGAGAGTTGCAGCCGGCGTCCATAATAAAGCATCGGCATTGGAGGTTGCTTTAAGCTGCGCCGATTTTCCTTCGCAAATAGTGAGGTCGATACCGGCATCGAGTGTTACGGAATTATTCAACGGCAATACCACAGGGCGATCGGTGCTGCAATTGTTATTGTCTTTTACAGTGATGGTATAATTACCTGTAAGCAGGTTAAAAATATTGGAGGTCTGGAAATTAATGCCATCCGAAGAAAAAAGATAAGGGTTATTGCCACCACTTACGCTTACTGTAATAGTACCGTCAGCTCCACCCAGGCAGGTTGCAGATACCACTTTAGCATCCGTGATCACCAGGTCGGGATATAATTGCGTAAGCACCACCGTCATGCTGTCGATGCAGCCATCAGCATCTTTTATTCTTACTGTATAAGTGCCCACGGGCAAATTACTGAAAGTGCTGTCGGCCTGGTAAGGATTATTGTTGATGGAATATTGCGCCGGCCTGGTCCACTCCGGACCGCCTGCTACCTTTATCTCACCCGTTGCGTCATTCTTACAATTGATCTCTTTTTTGGAAACAAAATCCAGGTCTTTGAACCGGATGAATGCAGAATCACGGCCATGACAGGTACCTTCTGTTGCTGTGCAATAATAAGTGGTTGAAGGATTAACAGGTGTGGCAAACGGATTTCGTATACTCGTATTCGTTAGTGTTGGGTTTGCATCCCACTGGTAAGTTGTATAACCTGCGGTTGCCACCAGCTGTATGGAAGCATTTTTGCAGATCACTGCTGTATCGGGTGCAATGCCCAGCGTATCGTAATCTCTTATCTGTATTATAGTACTGTCTGATGGATTACCGTTACATCCGGCCAGTGCATATATTTTCAATGTTTCAATTCCTTCGGGAAGGTTATCTATGATCGGGATGATATTCACCACAGTTTCTGTTTGATTGGGAGGTATTATAACAGTATTGGGCAGTAGCTGGTAATCAACTCCGTTAATAGCAGTACCGCTATACAAAAGGGATACAGCTAAAGGCCCGCCGATGCTTGCTTCCGGCCTTGTTACTTTAAATGAGCCGGCAGAACAACCTTCAACAAGGTAGCTATTGTTCTGTGCATCCACCTGGGTGGTATTGGTCAGGGTAACAACATTGGAAGAAAGGCTTTTTGCTTCGAGGAAAACACCGCTGTCAAATGCAAAATCACCTGCATCTGCAATGGCCAATTTAAGATGATAGGTTTGGCAGGGCTGCACCTGTGCAACAGCAGTAAGTACAGTTGTATGCCCGTTGTAAGTAAAATAAGTGTTGGTGTAATTCCTGATATAGTACTGCGGGTAAAAAACGCTGCAGGCAGCACCATCATTCACATGATTGATGGTTACCGCATCGGTGGTACCGGGTATCAATGCAATATTGGTTGGTCCGGGAAAACCGGGGCCGTTAATAAAAAATGCAAATACATCATTGAACTGGCAGACGTAATCGGGGTATTCTTCTGACCCGAATACGTAATTGAATTTCACCGTATCTCCCAATGGAACAAAATCAAATTCTAACACCGCAGCATCGTGAATATCAGTTTTAAGTACTCCGATCAGGCGTGCAAGATCTCCATCGCCGGGCATACTCAAATTATTATCGGCCAAAACTTCGATGGCCTGTTTCTTGGCATCACCATTTACACCCCAGCCCGGTACCTCATCAGTCTTGGCTCGTCCGGTTGTCAATAATATCCCGCTGTCAATACCTATTTTGGTACCTCCTACATTATTAAAGAAACCGGTAGCCCTTGGATCGGCAGTTAATGAAACATTACTGATCACCACGCCATTGCCCACCAGCTTTTGTGCCAGCGCCTGTCCGTTACTTTGCGGTGTAATGATCAATTGCCCCGCGGCAGTATGGCATGTGAATATGCTTATGACAAGGATAAGTGTTGCAGTAAGGCCCTTCATGAAAGATGCAGTTAGGTTGCCCAAGATATTAAAAAAAACTGGCAGGCACAAGAAAACCCCGCCAAAGACGGGGTTTTGCAGTATTATGTTTTAGTTATACTTCTTACAAAGTAGCCAGCACATCATTCATGCTGCGTACAGCAGCAGCGCTTTTTTCAAAAGCAGCTTTTTCTGCATCATTCAGCTTAAAATCAATGATCTTTTCCCAGCCAGTGCGGCCGATGGTAACCGGTACACCCAGGCAGATATCTTTCTGGCCGTATTCACCTTCCAGGCTCACGCAGCAGGTGAATAATTTTTTCTCGTCGCGTAAAATGCTTTCCACCAGTGCAGCTCCTGCAGCGCCGGGTGCATACCAGGCTGATGTTCCGATCAGTGCGGTTAATGTAGCACCACCCACCATGGTGTCTTTTACAATTTTTTCCTGTTGTTCAGCAGTTAAGAAATCTGTAACCGGTACACTGTTCCAGGTTGCTTTGCTTATCAAAGGTATCATGGTGGTATCACCGTGTCCGCCCACTACCACTGCATTCAGGTCCGATGGGCTGCAACCCAGATGCTGGCTCAATTGATATTTAAAGCGGCTGCTGTCCAGCGTGCCACCCATACCAATGATCCTGTTCTTGGGTAAACCGGTGGATTTCAATGCGAGGTAGGTCATGGTATCCATCGGGTTGCTGATAACGATGATGATCGCATTAGGAGAAAATTTTAAGATATTCTCACAAACACCTTTTACGATGCCTGCATTTACACCGATCAGTTCTTCACGGGTCATACCGGGTTTGCGGGGTAAACCGCTGGTAATTACCACTACGTCGCTGCCGGCAGTTTTTGAGTAATCGTTGGTGCTGCCGGTGATCTTTGTATCAAAACCTAAAAGTGTTGCGGTCTGCATCATGTCCTGGGCCTTGCCTTCTGCAATGCCTTCCTTAATATCCAGTAAAACCAATTCGTTACACAGTTCTTTACGGGCAATATTATCGGCACAGGTTGCACCCACGGCTCCGGCACCTACAACAGTTACTTTCATGTTTTATATTTTTATTTTTTGAGGAAATTATTTTCGCCGCAAAGGTAGTTGTTTAGTTAATTGGCAGGTTTGCAGGGTTGAAATTATTTTTAAGACGTTTTAACGATTTGATAAGATACTTAAGTTTGGTTTTTGCGTTTGCCGGTTAATTATCCATAAGCCATGTACAAAATACTCCTTTCCCTGTGTTTTATCATACCCCTGTGTGTATACTCTTCAGCAGCAACACCCGGTATCAGCGCCGCATACGACGCCAAAAAGAAAGCCGTTTATATCCGCTGGCAATATAAAGAGCCGGGCATCAAGACCTTTATCATCCAGCGCAGCAGCGATAATAATAACTGGACGGATATTGCCCTGCAGGCCACGCCGGGTTTTACCACAGCCAGGGAATTCCAGTATTACGACTACAAAGCCGTTACCGGGCAAAATTATTACCGGTTGAAATGTGTTACCGAAAAAGAAAAGGAAGAGTATTCGGCGGCGGTAATGGTGATCACCGGCGGGGGGGCGGGTAACTGGGTAATGTATCCCGTGCCTGTTACCGATGTGCTTACGCTACAGTACAAAGGCACCGAAAAAATTGCCGGGGTGGTAAATGTGTTTATCCAGAATGTGACCGGCAGAATCATTACCCGCTTACGGAGTGGTTCTTTGAACACTACTATACGCATACCGGTAGATAACCTGGGCAAAGGCGTATATGATGTAAGAATAGTGATTGAAGATGAAGTGGTATGGAACCAGCGTTTTGTAAAATAACTCTTACTTTAAAGCATCCAGTATCTGTTGCTTTTTTACACTGCCCTGGTTAAAATATACCAGCTGTTTTTCTTTGTTGTAAAATGCCAGCACGGGTATTGTCTTAGGTTTATAAAATCCCCCAAAGAAATATTTATGGTCTTTCCCGATGCTGATCCAGGGATATTTTTCCAGGTGATATTTATCGTAAAAAACATTGATCTTTTTCAATGTTTCTGTAGCTGTTAAAACCAGGTTGGCAGATGCGGCCACTTCGGGCATATCCAGTAAAAGCTCCAGCTGGTGCTGGCAATGTTCGCATTCAGGATTGAACAGCATCACAATAGTGCTTTTACCTTCTGTCAATACAGCTTGTGTAAAAGGAACAGAATCCTTCGATAATAAAGTGAAATCCGGCAGTACTTTACTTTTCAGGTAAGGCGGCGTGGTATCGTACTGTTGTGCAAAACTGGCGGTGCTGCAAAAGAGTATTATCAATAAACCAAGGATCGTTTTCATATTCCATTTGATTTTAAGCATTACACATTATTTCATGGATGCTGCAATTTCTTCCACCGGTGTGCTGCCGGTAAAAGAAGTAATGTATTTACCTTTTTTATCGTACACAAAAATAGAAGGGAAGGAGCGCACTTTATAAAAAGTGCCCAGGAAATAAGCCGGGTCCCTGCCCATGGTGATGGTGGGATAATCAGCTATTTTATATTCTTCGTAAAACTTTTTTATATAACCGTAATCCAGCGGCGATGCCATGATGATCTGCGCTTTTTTGAATAGGTCGATACTGGCGGTAAGATGTTTGGTCTCTTCCTGGCAATGTTCGCAATCGGGGCTGAACATCATGATGATCGTGAACTTTTTCTTTTTAAGATCGTTCTTGGTAAAAATGCTGCTATCGGCCACATTAATAAGCCTGAAAGATGGAACAATAGGAAATTTGATATAGAGCAGGGAAGTATCAGGTTCAGCCTGCGAAAAAGCTGCCTTGCTACAAAATGCCAGCACCAGTAGTACAATGTATCTTTTCAAAGCGAAATTTTTTATAAAACTATATTTTTTCATTGAGAATGAAATGTTAAGAGGGGTAAAGTGCAAAGTTTAAAGTTAAAAGTACAATAGTTGTAAACTATATGGCCGTATTTATAAATCATGGTGTATGATTAAGCAAACACAGAAAACCTTATGCAGAAAGCTGAAAACAGTATTTTTTGTCTACTTTTGCACCCACTTAAAAACAAAGTATCATGGCAACTACAGCAGATATGCGTTCCGGCCTTATCATCAAAGTAGATGGTAGTTTATATTCAGTAATTGAATTCGGACAAAATAAAACAGCCCGTGCAGCTGCAAAAGTATGGGCAAAATTAAAAGGGGTGGATAATGCACGTACCATCGAAATGACCTGGAACAGTGGTGAGACCATCTTCCCGGTAAGAGTAGAGAAAAAAGCTTACCAGTACCTGTATAAAGACGATACCGGTTACAGCTTTATGGATACCGAAACTTTTGAACAGATCACTGTAGCGGAAAATATGATCGATGCTCCTAAGTTTTTAAAAGATGGCCAGGAAGTTTCTGTATTGATCAATGGCGAAACAGAACAGCCAATGGGTGTGGAATTACCTGATAAGATCGTTTTGCTGGTTACTTATAGCGAACCGGGTATGAGGGGCGATACAGCTACCAAAACACTGAAACCTGCTACCGTTGAAACCGGTGCTACTGTAAACGTTCCATTATTTGTGAATGAAGGCGAGTTGATAAGGGTGAATACCAAAACAGGCGAATACGTAGAAAGAGTAAAGGCATAATGCCTGGTTTTATAATGAAAAATGGATAATGGCGGCCCCATTATCCATTTTTTATTTTTATGCATTTTTATGGCTTTTTTAAGGGTTTTTTGCACATTTTTAGCCCATTTTTGACGAAAAATGGCAGATTCCCCAATTTTTTATTTTAACAAAACTTGGTTTTTTGGATAATCATTTGCTACCTTAGCAGTCCCCTATAATTATCCATTAACTAATTAAAAATTACACATGGACATTAAACAGATTCAGGAGCTTGTAAAGCTCATCAACAAAACCAATATCGGTGAAATTACCATTGAAGAAGAAGGGGTAAAAATAACCGTAAAGCAAAAAAAAGATCCCGTACAACATATCGTAGCTAATGCAGGCGCCCCTGTTTACCAGGCTGCCGCCGCACCGGCAGCAGCTCCTGTAGCCGCCGCGGCTACTCCTGCTGCTCCCGTAAAAGCTGCAGAACCGAAAGCTGATAATTTAGTGACCATTAAAAGCCCGATGATCGGTACCTTCTACCGTCAAACGGGCCCCGGCAAACCTGTATTGGCAGGTGTGGGTGATGATGTTACCCCCGGCAAAGTGGTTTGTATTATTGAAGCCATGAAGCTTTTTAATGAAATTGAAAGTGAAGTAAAAGGTAAGATCGTTAAGGTGCTGGTGGAAGATGCCAGCCCGGTGGAATATGATCAGCCTTTGTTTTTGGTAGATCCAGCATAGTGAGCGGTGAGTGGTCAGCAGTGAGTGGGCTTTCTACCAGATAGCTTGTACTTATATGCTGCTTTACTCACAATTCACTACTCACAACTCACCATTATTTATTTGAAATGAACAAGATGTTTAAAAAGATATTGATTGCTAACAGGGGCGAGATCGCACTGCGTGTGATACGTACCTGCCGCGAAATGGGTATTAAAACGGTGGCGGTGTATTCTACCGCTGATAAAGATAGTTTACACGTAAAATTTGCTGATGAAGCCGTTTGTATCGGTAAACCCGCCAGCAGCGAAAGCTACCTGAACATGGCTCATATTATGGCTGCTGCTGAAATTACCAATGCAGATGCCATTCACCCGGGTTATGGTTTTTTGGCAGAGAATGCCAAGTTTGCGAAAATATGCGGCGACCATGGTATCAAGTTCATCGGGCCAACGCCGGAAATGATCAATGCAATGGGCGATAAAATAACTGCCAAGCAAACCATGATAGCTGCCGGTGTACCGGTGGTGCCGGGTGTGGAAGGATTGCTGGAAGGAGTGGAGCATGCAAAAACTGCAGCAAAAGAGGTAGGCTATCCCGTTATATTAAAAGCTACAGCCGGTGGTGGTGGTAAAGGTATGCGGGTGGTATGGAGCGAAGAAGAAATTGAAAAAGCTTTTGAGAATGCCAAAACAGAAGCAGCAGCTTCTTTTAAAAATGATGGCATTTATATGGAGAAATTTGTGGAAGAGCCCCGCCACATTGAGATACAGGTAGTGGGCGACCAGTATGGACAGGTTTGCCACTTGAGTGAAAGGGATTGCTCTATACAGAGAAGGCACCAGAAACTGGTGGAAGAATCTCCTTCACCATTCATGACGCCTGAATTAAGGGAACGCATGGGGGAGGCTGCTATTAAAGCTGCCAAATCCATTAACTACGAAGGTGTGGGCACTATCGAATTTTTGGTGGATAAACACCGCAACTTCTACTTTATGGAAATGAACACCAGGATACAGGTGGAGCATTGCGTAACAGAAGAAGTGATCAACTACGATCTTATTAAAGAACAGATCATGATCGCGGCGGGTGATAAACTGACTGGTAAAAATTATATTCCTGTAATGCACGCTATTGAATGCCGCATTAATGCCGAAGATCCATATAATGATTTCAGGCCAAGCCCCGGAAAGATCACGGTGTTGCATCAGCCCGGAGGTCATGGTGTGCGGGTAGACAGTCATGCTTATGCAGGATACGTTATTCCGCCTTATTATGATAGCATGATCGGTAAACTGATCGCTGTGGCGCAAACAAGGGAAGAAGCGATTGATACCATGAGCAGGGCATTAAGTGAATACGTGATAGAAGGAGTTAAAACTACCATTCCTTTTCATTTGCAACTGATGAAGAATCCTGATTTCAGGAGTGGTAATTTTACCACTAAATTCCTGGAAACATTTACCATGCAATAAAGGGTATAAAATAATTAGGGAAGCCACTTTTTAAAGTGGCTTTTTTATTTAAAAAAACGCCTGCGTCCCCAGCCCTGCACCAGCATACGCTGTCTTACGTTTAAGATCATAAATATTCTCCGCCGCAATTCCCTTCTTCTTTTTCTTTCCTCCATTTTATATTCCCATATCATTTGTTTTATGGCAATTTTTTGCTCAGGTGTTAGCGCCAGTTCTTTACTGCTTATAACTGGTAAACTATCTGTACTTGTTTTTTGTGCATGAAGCTGAAGCGAAAATATAATTAAGCAGGTGAAGAACAGGAGCCTCATCAGTGTATATTTCACCTATTGACCACAGGCAGGCATCATCGTTTAATGAAAGAAAAAAAATAATGAAGAAAAATGTAAATGAGTTTATTGTATGGATGCCAAACATTTTTGCAGGCTCTCTTTCCAGTTGGGTATGCTCAAGGCAAATACTTCTTTTATTCTTGCAGTATCCATTGCAGTATAGAGCGGACGTTTTGCCGGTGTGGGATATTCAGTAGTAGGGATGGAGCGTACCATACAATTGCTGCTGGTAAACTCTTTTATTGCTGCAGCAAACTGGTACCAGCTTATCAGCCCTTCGTTGCAATAATGAAACAGTGGATAAGGGATATGGAACTCGCCGTGTTTTTGAATGATCTTCAAAATAGCAAGTGCCAGATCGGCCGCATAAGTGGGGCAGCCAAACTGGTCGTTCACCACACCAATGCTTTCTTTTTCCTTCATCAGGCGCAACATGGTTTTTACAAAATTGCTGCCAAAGGCAGAGTACACCCAGGAAGTGCGTATAATAATGACGGAAGGGTTTTGCTGCAAAGCAAGCTCTTCGCCTTTTAATTTGCTTTGTCCGTACACATTCAATGGCTTTACTGCAGCAGTTTCGGTATAGGGCTTTTGTGCAGCGCCATCAAATACATAATCGGTGGAAATATGAATGAGCTGCACATTATGCTGCCTGCAAATTGAAGCTAAATTTCCAACAGCAGTGGCATTGATCAAAAATGCTTTTTCTTTTTCGGTTTCCGCTTTATCAACAGCGGTGTAGGCTGCACAGTTAACACAGTAATCAATGGTATGCGAATCGAAAAAAGTATTTACTGCAACTTCATCGTCAATTGCCAGTTCTTCTTTGGATACAAATAAAAAACTATATTGGCTAAAGGAAGCTGCCAATACCCTTAGCTCCCGGCCTAACTGGCCATTGGCCCCGGTAACTAAAATAGTTTTATTACTGCCCATTGCTGTTTTTAAAAAGTAAAGTTACTGCTGTGATCTTTTAATGCGGGATGTTTAAGATCTTTTTCTGAAATGATAGCTTTATCTGCAGGTACCTGCCAGTTAATAGCCAGTGCAGGATCATTGTACATGATACCACCTTCGCTTTCTTTGTGATAGAATGTATCGCATTTATAAAATACTTCGGCTGTTTCGCTCAATACAGAGTATCCATGTGCAAAACCTTTGGGGATGAACAATTGTTTTTTATTCGCTGCAGAAAGCTCAACAGAAAATACTTTACCATAGGATGGTGAGCCTTTGCGGATATCCACCACCACATCCAGTATGCTGCCGCTTAATACCCTTACCAGTTTGGTTTGTGCATGTGGCGCCAGCTGATAGTGCAGACCACGAATTACACCAAACGAAGAAAGCGCCTGGTTATCCTGCACAAACTGTATGTTGATACCTTCGCTGTTGAAAACACTTTGATTATAGCTTTCAAAAAAATAACCACGACTGTCTTCAAACACCCGTGGTTCAAATACCATTAAACCGGGAAAATCTGTTTTCAGGAAAGGCATATTGTATTATGGTTGTAGAATATAAATGATCAGCTGACGATACCTTCCTTGCTGTATAATTTTTTAAAATAATTGATGGTTTCTACAAGGCCGTCTTCAAATCTTTTGGTTGGCTGGTAGCCCAGTAGTTTTTTTGCCAGTGAAATATCGGCAAGCGAATCCCTGATATCTCCATTCCTGGGTTCACGGTAAGTAGGTGGAAAATTGCTGTCCAGTTGTTGCTGGCATGCTTTGTACAGGTCATTCACTGTAAACCTTTCGCCTACTGCTACATTGTAAACTTTATTAAAGGCTGCTTCATTTTCGCTCAGCATGCCTTTTACATTTACCTGCACAGCGTTTTCTACAAAAGTAAAATCCCTGGTCTGGTTGCCATCGCCATTGATATACACCGGTGTTTCGTTAATGATGCCTTTTACAAATAAGGGTATCACGGCTGCATAAGGACCATCCGGGTCCTGCCTTGATCCGAAAATATTAAAATACCGGAACCCCATCAATTTAATGCCATATACATCTGCAAAAACCTGTGCGTATAATTCGTTGGTTTTTTTGGTGGCTGCATAAGGCGATAAACAATTGCCCACTTTATCTTCTGTTTTAGGTAAAGTAAGTTCGTCGCCATAAACAGATGATGAAGATGCGTATACAAATGTTTTAACCTTGCAGTCAATAGCTGCTTTTACCATATTGGCAAAGCCGGTTACATTTACTTCGTTAAAGTACAAAGGTTCTTTAATGCTGCGGGGTACAGAGCCCAATGCAGCCTGGTGGCTTACATAATCTATTCCTTCACAGGCCTGCACGCAGGTGGCTGCATTGCGGATATCGCCTTCAATAAATTCAAATGCAGGGTATTTTTTTAAAACGTTCAGGTTGGCAGCAAAGCCATTCACCATGTTATCCAGTACCCGCACTTTTTTTGCGCCATTTTTCAGTAAATACTCTGCAATGTGGCTGCCGATAAAACCAGCGCCACCCGTTACTAAAAAGCGATCGTTACTCAGATCTTTCGTGTGAAAAATGTTACTCATAGTTAATATCGAATAATACAAATTGTTTGCAGTCTTGCAGCTGCAGGAAATTATAAACTCCAGTAATTCCTGTTGCTTATTTTTCCCCTGTAAATGCCTTTCAGGTCTGCCACCATTGCATATGGTTTGGTGATAGAACTAAAATATGCGTCATCCAGTTTTTTATAATCATTGTGCGGAACAGTTACAATTACTGCATCATAATCATTACTGATCTGCGGCGTTAATGAAAACCCGTATTCATGTTTCAGCTCATCACTTTCTGCATAAGGGTCTGCAACATCCACATTCAGCGAATAGGATTGTAATTCCTTGATCACATCCGCTACTTTACTGTTGCGTATATCGCTCACATTTTCCTTAAAGGTAGCACCCATTACCAGTACTTTGGCATTTTTTACATTGCCGCTGTTCTGGATAATATGCTGCAATATCTTTTTAGCCACATACCCGGCCATACCATCATTGATCACCCTTCCGGCCAATATCACCTGGCTATCGTAACCCAGTTCTTTTGATTTATGTGTAAGATAGTATGGATCAACGCCGATACAGTGTCCGCCCACCAGCCCCGGCTGAAATCTTAAAAAGTTCCATTTGGTGCCTGCGGCCTCCAACACTTCATAAGTGTTGATGTCCATTTTATCAAAAATGATGCTTAGCTCATTCATTAAAGCGATATTCAGGTCACGCTGTGTATTTTCGATGATCTTGGCAGCTTCGGCCACTTTTATGGAAGAGGCTTTATGTACACCGGCTTTTACCACCAGCTCGTACACTTTTGCTATCAGGTCAAGACTTTCCGCATCACAACCACTCACCACTTTTACAATGGTAGCAAGGGTATGTTCCTTATCGCCCGGATTGATCCTTTCAGGAGAATAACCCAGTTTAAAATCGGCAACATGTTTCAGTCCGCTCAGTTTTTCAATGATCGGTAAACAATCTTCTTCGGTACAGCCGGGATAAACAGTGCTTTCAAAAACAACATAATCTCCTTTTTTAACCACTTTGCCAATAGTTTCGCTGGCTCTTTGTACCGGTACCAGGTCGGGCACATTGTGTTCATCCACCGGTGTGGGTACTGCAACAATAAAAAAATTGGCCTGCCTCAATACATCCAGGTCGTTGGTAAATTCAATATCACAACCATCAAAGGCGCTGCTTTCCAGTTCCTGGCTGGGATCAATTTTATTGCGCATCATTTCCACCCTTTTTGCATTGATATCAAAGCCGATCACTTTGATCTTTTTTGCAAATTCCAGTGCAATAGGTAAACCAACATAGCCTAAGCCAATTACGGCTAATTTTTTGTTTTTGTCAAGTAGATCCTGGTACATAAGGTTTATTAAATTGGTGAATTATTTTTTTTCGAAATCCTTTGGTAATTTATATAATTCTTCTTTAGGCAGATTTTTAAAGTACTCATAAGTTATTTTTAATCCTTCGGCCCTTTGCACTTTTGGCTGCCAGCCCAGCAATTCCTTTGCCTTGCTGATGTCTGGTTTCCTTTGCTTGGGATCATCGGTAGGCAATTCCTTGTACACAATTTTTTGTGTGGTGCCGGTCAGTTTAATGATCTCTTCTGCAAATTCCTTCAGCGATATTTCATCCGGGTTACCAATATTTACCGGTTGCACATGATCGCTCATCAGCAGCCTGTAAATACCTTCTACAAGATCATCCACATAGCAGAAACTTCTTGTCTGGCTGCCATCTCCAAATACGGTCAGGTCTTCGCCACGCAATGCCTGGCCGATGAAAGCCGGTAAAGCCCTTCCGTCGTTTAGGCGCATACGTGGGCCGTAAGTATTGAATATCCTTATGATCCTCGTTTCTACATGATGAAAAGTATGATAAGCCATTGTAATGGCTTCCTGGAAACGTTTGGCTTCGTCGTAAACACCTCTTGGTCCAACAGGATTCACATTACCCCAGTATTCTTCTGTTTGTGGATGCACCAATGGATCGCCGTATACTTCGCTGGTGCTGGCCACCAGTATCCTTGCGTTTTTTGACAATGCAAGGCCGAGGCAATTATGTGTTCCCAATGATCCTACTTTTAATGTCTGGATCGGGATCTTTAAATAATCTATCGGGCTTGCGGGTGATGCAAAGTGTAAAATATAATCCAGCTTACCCGGTACATGAATGAATTTGGATACATCGTGATGATAGAATTCAAATTCCTTCAGTTTAAAAAGATGCTCAATATTTTTAAGGTCGCCGGTAATTAAATTATCCATGCCAATTACATGGTATCCTTCTTTTATAAAACGATCACAAAGATGACTGCCTAAAAAACCCGCTGCACCGGTTATTAAAACTCTTTTCATTACTGATTTTTGAAATTATTTAATTGTTACTGCCAATAGTTTTCCTGCCCACACTTACATAATAGAACCCCATTTCCTCCATGTGTTTCAGGTCAAAGAGGTTCCTTCCGTCAAAAATGGCTTTATGTTTTAACAGCTTAGTGATCCTGTCAAAATCAGGTGTTCTGAATTCGCTCCATTCTGTAGCAATTATCAATATATCTGCATCCTTTAATGCATCGTATTGCCCTTCGCAAAAAGTGATGCTGGTACCAAGAACAGTTCTCACATTGTTCATTGCTTCAGGATCGTAAGCTGCTACAGAAGCGCCTTCTTTCAATAAGGCATCTATCATATACAAAGCGGGAGCTTCCCTTATATCATCGGTGTTTGGCTTAAATGCCAATCCCCACAAAGCGATCTTTTTTCCTTTAAGATCGTTGTTGAAATAAGCTTTTATCTTAGGTAATAAATGCAGTTTTTGTTTTTCATTGATATCCATTACTGCATTCAGTATTTTAAAATCGTAATCTGCTTCGGTAGATGATTTTACAAGTGCCTGCACATCTTTAGGGAAACAACTGCCTCCATAACCAATGCCGGGGAATAAAAATCTTTTACCGATCCTTTCATCACTTCCTATCCCTTTACGAACCATATCCACATCTGCGCCCATCCGTTCGCACAACTGGGCTATTTCGTTCATAAAAGTGATCTTGGTGGCTAAAAAAGAATTGGCGGCATACTTGGTCAGCTCTGCACTTTTTTCATCCATGAAAATAATGGGGTTGCCCTGGCGTACAAAAGGTGCATACAGGTCGTTCATTACTTTTTTTGCCTTTTCGGATGTGGTGCCTATCACCACCCTGTCCGGTTTCATAAAATCATCCACGGCCACGCCTTCGCGTAAAAATTCGGGATTGCTTACAATGTCAAATGCTACCGTAGCATTTTTTGCAACAGCTGCATGTACTTTTTCAGCCGTTCCAACCGGCACGGTACTTTTATCAATGATAACTTTATATTCCTTGATGATCTTGCCCAGGTCGTCAGCAACGCCCAGTATGTATTTTAGATCAGCGCTGCCATCTTCACCAGGAGGGGTGGGTAATGCCAGGAAAATTATTTTGGCATCTTTAACAGCATCGGCAAGCGATGTGGTAAAATGTAAACGGCCTTCCTTCTGGTTGCGTAAAAATAATTTTTCCAAACCGGGCTCGTAAATGGTTATCTGCCCTGATGATAATTTATCTACTTTGTTCTTGTCGATATCCACACATATCACATTATTTCCTGTTTCTGCAAAACACGTTCCGGTAACCAAACCAACATACCCAGTTCCAACAACGGCAATTTTCATACACTAATCCTCAAACGGAGGATGACCTTTTATTAATTTAAAAAAATTATTTGTTTACAAATTCCAATACTTTGGATACAATGAACTGCTGCTGTTCTTCATCCAGTTCTGTATGAATGGGCAGGCTGATCACTCTTTCCGTTAACCAGTCGGTAATTGGTAAAATAAAGTTGCTTCCGCCAAAGGAATCAAACATTTTTTGCCTGTGTGCCGGCACGGGGTAATAGATCATGGAAGGAACACCGTTATCTGCCAGGAATTGATGCAGTGCATCCCTGTCTACGCCTTCCAGCAATAATGTGTACTGGTGAAATACGTGTTTACTTGCCGCATCTCTAAACGGTATAGTTATCTTTTTATTATCGGCAAAAGCTTTATCATAAAAATCTGCAGCGGCCCTTCTTGCAGCAATATATTCATCCAGGTGTTTCAGTTTAATATCCAGTATAGCGGCCTGTACTGCATCCAGTCTGGAATTACATCCCACCACATCATGATAATATCTTTTACTCTGGCCATGAGATGCGATCATTCTTAATTTTGCTGCCAGTTCATCATCGTTGGTGAACATGGCGCCACCATCGCCATAGGCGCCCAGGTTTTTGCTGGGATAAAATGAGGTACAACCGATATGCCCGATGTTGCCCGTTTTTTTAGTAGTGCCATCGCTGAAAGTATAATCGTTGCCAATGGCCTGGGCATTATCTTCTATCACAAAAAGACTATGGGCATCCGCAATTTTCATGATGGCTTCCATATTGGCCGCATGGCCATACAGGTGCACCGGTACAATGGCTTTGGTTTTTGAAGTAATGGCTTTTTCAATTTCAGCAGGATCGATGCAGAATGTTTTCTTATCCACTTCTACAAATACCGGCTTGATATTGAGCAGCGCAGCTACTTCCACAGTAGCGATATAGGTAAAAGAAGGGATGATCACTTCGTCGCCGGGTTTAAGGCCCAGGGCCATCATGGCCATCTGCAGGGCATCGGTGCCGTTGCCGCAGGTAATACAATGTTTGCTGCCGTGGTATTTTGCAAGGTTTTCTGCAAAGGTACTTACCACTTTGCCCCCTATAAAAACCGAGCTTTCCAGCACATTTAAAACAGCAGCATCTACTTCAGTTTTTATTTTGTGGTACTGTGTTTTAGTATCCACCATTTGTAAGGGCCTCATATTACATTTTTTAATGTGGGCAAAGATAGTACTCGGCAGGCAGTTGGCAAAAGGTAAAAGGAACAAGTTCGCGGGGCTGAATATGAACCTGTTGACTGTTTTGCAATGATCGGGCGCAGGTGCCGGACCATGCAACCTTTTTTATATAGATTTGCTGCAAAATTCGCTTTGAGTCAACTGATCTATAATCTTTTTTTGTTCCTGTACAGTACCGGTATCAGGATCGCTGCTATATGGAACCCCAAGGCCAAAAAATGGCTGACGGGCAGAAAGGATGTGTTTGCATCTATCAAACCCCCGCAGCCCGGCGCCAAAACGGTGTGGATGCACTGCGCCAGCCTGGGCGAATTTGAGCAGGGCAGGCCGCTTTTGGAAAGCCTGAAAAAACAAGATCCATCCCTCCATATCGTATTGAGTTTTTTTTCGCCCAGCGGTTACGAAGTAATGAAGGATTATAAAACGGCCGACCAGGTGCTTTACCTGCCCATGGACAATATTTTTGCGGCTAAAAAATTCATTGATGCGGTGCAGCCATCACTGGTGCTGTGGGTTAAATACGAATATTGGTATTACTACCTGCAGGAGCTGAAAAAACGCAATATCCCGGTGCTGCTGGTATCAGGGATCTTCCGGCCCAGCCAGCCCTTTTTTAGATGGTATGGCGGTATATGGAAAAAAATGCTGGAGAACTTTGACCATTTTTTTGTGCAGAATCAATCCTCCAAAGAATTACTGGAAACCATTGGTATTACACAAAATGTTACCGTAAGCGGCGATACCAGGTTCGACCGGGTACTTGAAATTGCGCAACAATCCCTTGATTCAAAGATCATCTCCGGATTTTGCGGCGATAGCATTGTACTGGTAGCAGGCAGCACCTGGGAGGATGATGAAGTGATACTGGCTGCTTATGGCGATGAGACGCATCACGAACAAAAAATGATCATTGTACCGCACGAACTGGATAAGGCACATATCGATTCGGTAAAGAAGATGTTTAAAAGATCCGTTTGCTATACCGAAGTGGAAAATAACCCGGCGCTTTTAAATGGCATTCATGATTATAATACGCTGATCGTAGATACAATTGGTATGCTGAGCAGGTTGTATAATTATGGTCATATCAATTATATCGGTGGCGGGTTTACCAACGATGGTATTCATAATATTTTAGAGGCGGCGGTGTGGGGCAAACCCGTGATAATAGGAGAGAACTACGAAAAATATTTTGAGGCTACCGACCTGGTTGATTGCGGCGCTGCTGAAAGTATTGATGACGTGGTGGAGTTAAAAGAAGTGATGGATAACTGGCTGAACGATAAAACTGCTTATGCTGAAAGCGCTGCTGCTGCAAAAGCTTATGTATACAATGGTGCAGGCGCTTCCAAAAAAATAATGGACTACATTTATGTAAACCGTCTTCTTACCAGCTGAATGAATTGCTTTACTACTTCATGATCTTCATCCCAGCCTATTTTTGTTTTTAATTCCCTTTGTATCCAGTATTCTGCTTCGGGCAAAATAGAAAAGCTGTTGATCGTCTTGATACTTCTTTCATACATGCTTTCATCGCCGCGGAACAATTCGTTGATGTATAAAAAACGATCGTTAATACCGATGGCTTTTTTCAGGTCCCGTATCGGCGATTCGGTCAAAGAATCCCCGAGATCGATTTTTGATTGTTTTAATTTATCATTCAACGAAGCGGTGTTGGCAGCAACGGTTTCGTTCAATTCTTTTTTTTGCGGCGCTTCATTCAAATGCTGGGCAAGCGTAGGTATGATATCCTGTTCTTCCTGTTCAAAAACTATTTGCGGTTTACCATGACTGCTTATTTTTTGCAGGGCTTCTGCATTGCGTTTTATCTCTTCCAGCTCTGCTTCCAGTTCCGCTTCATCCACCTGCAATACTTCTACGATCTTTTCTTCTTCAGGTTTTACCGCAGGCAAAATGGTTTGTGGAATATCAATGTTGATAGTGGTGATAGTATTGGCGGTATTATCCGAAGCAAGCTGGTTCAGTTCCACCTGCAGCATCTGCACAGTTATCAGCAATTGACCGGCCGGGGCATTGGCGGCAAATTGCTGCTGTAATTTTTTTATGAGTGTGTCCACTCTTTGCATGAATAATTATACTTTTGATGCCCTGTAAGTGAAATCACCTTTTTGGGTGGCCTAAGTTACAAACTGAATTTTAAAAATTAATATAAATGTTTATAGAACCCAATTTTAGCGGCGAGCGGAGAGGATGGATAGAAGTGATCTGTGGCAGCATGTTCAGCGGCAAAACGGAGGAACTGATCAGGCGGTTAAAGCGGGTTAAGATTGCAAACCTTAAAGCAGAGATATTCAAGCCGGCAATAGACATTCGTTATGATGCAGAAAAAATTGTAAGCCACGATACCAATGCCATACAATCCACCCCGGTAGAAAGTTCACAGACCATTTTGCTGCTGGCCCAGGATGCAGACGTGGTAGGCATTGACGAGGCCCAGTTCTTTGATGCAGAGATCGGCAATGTATGCGAAGTGCTGGCTTTAAGGGGTATTCGTGTAATTGTGGCGGGGCTGGATATGGATTACCAGGGCAATCCCTTCGGGCAAATGCCCAATCTTTTGGCCAAGGCGGATTATATTACCAAGCTGCACGCCATTTGTGTTAAGTGCGGTAATATTGCCAATATCAGTTACCGTAAATCGGCCGAAGGGCCACAGGTATTATTGGGCGAAAAAGATATTTACGAACCCCGGTGCAGGCATTGTGCACAGGAGAAAGAGTAAAAACGATGTTTAAACAGGTATATGCTTTATTAAAAAAAGATGTTTTGCTTGAACTAAGGCAAAAGCATACTTTTTATGGCATCATTCTTTATATCGCTTCCACCATATTTGTTATTTATCTCTCTTTTCCTGATAAACCGGATGGCGCTACCTGGAACAGTTTGTTCTGGATCATACAATTATTTATTTGTGTAAATGCCGTTGCCAAAAGTTTTCTGCAGGAAGGAAGAGGGCGTATGCTGTATTTCTATTCCATTGCATCACCGGTGGCCTTCATCATCAGTAAAATGTTGTACAACCTGTTGCTGATGCTTTTTATGAGCTGCCTCAGCCTGCTGTTGTTCTTTTTCTTTTTAAGTAACCCTGCCTCCAATGCACTGCAGTTTACAGCCATCGTAATTATCGGTGGCGCCAGCATCAGTTTGGTGTTTACATTAATGAGCGCCATCGCCGCCAAGGCGCAACAAAATGCAGCATTGATCGCCATCATGGGTTTCCCGGTAATACTGCCACAATTATTATTATTGATGCGGCTGAGCAAAGTAGCTTTTGCAGAAGTGTTCCGGGATGGTGCCGTGCTGCAATTAAGCGGCATGATCATTGGCCTGGACGTACTGGTGATCGTTATGGCTGTAGTGCTTTTTCCATATTTATGGAAAGATTGATGTTGCTGCAGCAATAAAAGTCATTTCTTTTTGTTTTCCCCCGATTATAAGCAAATGATCCATACAATGGTTTGATTGGATAAAAAACAGTGCTTTTGTGTTTACATTAAATCAAACCAAAAGAAAGTGCTGTTTTTTAGAACTATCCATAATTACAGTAATTGGCTGCCACGCCCGTTCACTAATATTTAACCCTGTACAATTAACATCCAAAACCCAACTCTCCTTATCTTTGCGCCACTCAATAAAAATTTACCTTCCGGGTGAGGAAAAACTGGTGGAAAATATTGTCGCTTATCCTGCTGATCTACACAATAGTAGCAGGGTTTTTAATGAAGGTGCCCGACCTGCCGATCATCCATCAATCCATCCGCAATCTTTATTTTCATGTGTGCATGTGGTTTGCCATGATGATTTTATTCATTGTGAGCTTTGTGTACAGCATTAAATACCTGGCCAATTCCAATTACCGCAATGATATTTTTGCCCGGCATTTTGCTGCTGTGGGTGCATTTATGGGCGTGTTGGGATATGCCACCGGTTCTATCTGGGCCAATTATACCTGGCTCACCGACCAGAGCCAGAGCCTGGGCAGTGTGTTGAAAGAACCCAAGCTGCTGGGCGCTGCTATTGCATTATTAATCTATGGTGCTTATTTTGTACTGAGGGGCAGTTTTACCGATATCGACAAGCGGGCTAGGGTAAGCGCCGTGTATAACATTTTCGCTTTTGTAATGTTATTTCCCAGCATCTGGATCATACCCCGCATGGTGGGCAGCCTGCACCCCGGCGCACCGGGCAGTGAGACCGGCAACCCGGCGCTGAATGCAGAAAAAGACCTGGACGCAGGTATGCGCATGATCTTTTACCCTGCAGTGATCGGCTGGGCATTGCTCGGCGTATGGATCGCTACTTTAAAGATCAGGATTCAATTAATACATGATAAAACATTATTGCATGAAGAAATTTCACTGGATGCAAAAGGTTAAACAAGCAGTATTGCTGTTAACAGCGTTGTTTTTAACCACCGGCTCCTTTGCACAAAATGGAGGCGGTACAGATGAACTGATGCGCAGTAATGGAAAGATCTATGTAGTGGTGGCAGTTTGTTTGACCATTTTAATTGGATTGTTCATCTACGTTTTTCTGCTGGACAGGAAAATAAGTAAAATAGAAAAAGAAAATTAAACCGGCCGCCAGCAGGTTTAAGATTGTACGCAGCTATATATTTCATAACAACGATTGCAAAATTTAAAACGAAATTTTTATGTCAGCACAAGACAATTACAGTTTTTTTCAAAGCGTGGAAAAGAGCTTTGACAAAGCAGCCAAATTTACCAGTTGGGATCCCGGATTACTGGAACAGATAAAACAATGTAACTCCGTTTTGCGTATGCACTTTCCCGTTAAAGTGAATGATAAGATAGAGGTGATCAAAGCATACCGTGTGCAGCATTCTCATCACAAAGCACCGTGCAAGGGTGGTATCCGGTACAGCCCCGAAGTGAACCTGGACGAAGTGATGGCACTTGCCGCACTGATGACCTTTAAATGCGCTATTGTGAACGTACCGTTTGGTGGCGCTAAAGGTGGTATCACTATCGATCCTAAGAAATACACTGCATACGATCTTGAAAAGATCACCCGTCGTTATACTGCAGAATTAGTAAAGAAAAATTTTATCGGCCCGGGCATTGATGTACCGGCACCCGATTACGGAACCGGCGAAAGGGAAATGGCCTGGATAGTGGATACTTATACCTCTTTAAAACCGGGTGAGATTGATGCGGCAGGTTGCGTTACCGGTAAGCCAGTAACACAAGGTGGTGTGCGTGGCCGTAAGGAAGCTACCGGCCTGGGTGTTTTCTTTGGTATACGGGAAGTTTGTAACATGGAAGACCAGATGAAGAAACTGGGATTAAGCCTGGGCGTAAAAGATAAAAGGGTAGTGGTGCAGGGCCTCGGTAACGTGGGTTATCACAGTGCTAAATTCTTCCGCGAAGCGGGTGCCAAAGTGGTATCGCTGGCAGAATACGAAGGCGCTATCTTTAATGCAGAAGGATTGAACGAAGAAGAAGTTTTTCAACACAGGAAAAAAACGGGTTCTATCCTGAATTTCCCCGGCGCTACTAATCTTGCAAAAAATACGGATGCACTGGAACTGGAATGCGATATTCTGATACCGGCTGCACTGGAAAATGTGATCAACGGAGAAAATGCACCGAGGGTAAAAGCAAAGATCGTGGGCGAAGCTGCCAATGGTCCCTGCACGCCCGAAGCGGATGAAGAATTTACAAGAAGAGGCATTTTATGCGTACCGGATATGTATCTGAATGCAGGTGGTGTAACCGTAAGTTATTTTGAGTGGTTGAAAAATTTAAGCCACGTACGTTACGGCCGTTTGGAAAAACGCTTTGCCGAAAACCTGAACGGGCATATACTGGGCCAGATAGAAGAACTGAGTGGTAAAACAGTGAGCCAGAAAGAAAGGGATTTCATTATGCACGGGCCGGAAGAGCAGGACCTGGTGCATAGTGGCCTGGAAGAAACCATGATCACAGCTACAAGAGAGATCATGGATGTATGGAAAAATAATCCTGCTATACCGGATATGCGTACAGCCGCTTACGTTAGTGCTATCAATAAAGTGGCCAACAGTTATAACGAACTGGGTATTTTCCCATAAAGTGTACCGAAATTTTATTTCGGTTATATCGAAATGAAATTTCGATGCACTTGAAGACCGAAATGAAATTTCGGTGAACATAAACGATTAAAATTTGCGTATGAACAACAAACTATTGTTCTTGCTGGCTGCCTGTTTTTTTAGTGCAACCACTGCAGTGGCACAGGAAAAAGAGATCGATCCTAAATTAACAGAAGTGTATGAACCGGTCCCCCCCAAGGTAAAACCGGGTAAGACCAACAGTGATGCACCTTCGGATGCCATCATTTTATTTGACGGTAAGAATCTCGATGAATGGCAATCGGTAAATGACAGTACTAAACCGGCTTTATGGACGGTGAAGAAAGGCGCTGTTACGGTTAAAAAAGGTACCGGCAATATTCAAACCAAACGTAAGTTCACGGACTATCAATTGCATATTGAATGGAAGATACCGGCCGATATTACCGGCAGCGGGCAGGCGAGGGGCAACAGTGGCGTGTTCCTGGCTTCCACGGGCCCAGGAGATGAAGGCTACGAGATACAGGTGCTGGATTGCTATGATAACACTACTTACGTTAACGGGCAAACGGGCAGTATTTATAAACAAACCATACCACTGGCCAATGTTTGTAAAAAGCCGGGCGAATGGCAGAGCTACGATATCATCTGGACAGCACCGCGTTTTAATGCAGATGGTACTGTAAAAACACCGGGCCATATCACTGCCATGCAAAATGGTGTGCTGGTGCAGAACAATACCGAAATAAAAGGCGTAACAGTATACCGTGGCAAACCTTATTATAAAAAACATGGTGCTGCTCCTATAAAACTGCAGGATCATGGCGATCCGAGCGAACCGATCAGTTACAGGAATATCTGGGTAAGAGAATTGTAAAACGAAATAGACATAAAAAAATAAGCGCTCCATGGAGCGCTTATTTTTTATGTTCAAAGACGAACTTATAATTTTTTGATCTTGATATTCCTGTACCAAACCAGGTTACCATGATCCTGCAATGCGATCTTTCCTTTTTTGTAGATACCAAAACCCGGCATGCTTTTAAATTTACTGCCGGCTACCATTTTTTTCCAGTTATCATCCCACATGGTAGTAGTTACCACGTTGGTGCCATTTAAATAAAGTTCCAGCTTACCATCCTTCGATCTTATTTCGGCCTGGTTCCATTCACCTACAGGTTTTACGGTTTCTTTGCTGCAGGAGATCAGGTCGTACAGGTCGCCGGCACGGTGCTTAATGATCTTGCCATCGGGATGCCCGTCATTGTCCAGCACCTGCATTTCAGGACCGGTATTGTAACTGTCGGGATATTTTTGTGTATCCTCGTTCACATAAAATATGATACCACTGTTACCCTTAGACGAAATTTTCCATTCCAGCTTCAGATCAAAATTATCGTACTCTTCAGCAGTGGTCAGGTCGCCGCCTTCTCCTTTTTTAGTGGTGTCGATAGTAATCGTACCATTTTGAACGATCCACCTGCCGGTGCCATCGCTTTTTCCATAGGCATGCCAGCCCTTGGTTGTCTTACCGTCAAATAAAGTTACCCAGCCGTCTTTTTCTGTATTACCGGTATTATTTTTTGCAGCCGGTAAACTCCATGCTGACAGCGCCAATGCCGCAGCAGTAAAAACAAGGATCTTATTTTTCATATAAAAAATTATCGTCTTTATAAAACTGTTTTATTTTTCGTCTTTCAGCAACAGGATATATTTGGCCATTGCAACCGCATCCTCTTTACTAAGTGCAGCATGCGCCGCCATAGGTACGGTGCCCCAGTTACCGGAACCACCATGCTGTATCTTTTCTGCCAACAGGTTCACATTGGCTTCGGTATTTTCGTACTTCTGGCCAATCAGGTTGTAAGCAGGCCCCACAGATGTTTCGGTTATTTTATGGCAGCCAAAGCAATCGGATTTTGCAACAAGGTCCAGGCCTTTTTTATAATCCGGGTTATCGGCAGTAGAGCCGCCCGCAGGTTTGCTGCCCGAGTCGCCGCTGTTGCTGCACGAAAAACAAAATGCTGCCAATGATACTACTAAAAATGTCTTTTTCATTTCTGATGCTTATTTTTTGGGTTATTACAATCCTAAAATTGTTTTATTGAAATCGGTGTTATTGCCTGTTTCTGCAAAATCATCAAAGGCTTTTTCTGTTACCCTGATGATATGATCTTTTATAAACGGAGCGCCTTCCCTGGCACCATCTTCCGGGTGTTTGATGCAGCATTCCCATTCCAGCACCGCCCATCCCGTATAATCGTACTGCGTTAATTTGCTAAAGATAGTTTTAAAATCAACTTGTCCATCACCCAGCGAGCGAAAACGCCCTGCACGGTCTACCCAGCCTTGAAAACCGCCATACACACCCTGCTTACCGGTGGGGTTAAACTCCGCATCTTTTACATGAAACATTTTAATGCGCTCATGATAAAAATCGATGTATTGTTTATAATCCAGCTGCTGCAACACAAAATGCGAAGGATCGTATAATAAGCAGGCTCTTTTATGGTTATTTACTTTTTCTAAAAACATTTCGTAGGAGATGCCATCATGCAGGTCTTCGCCGGGATGAATTTCGTAGCAAAGATCTATCCCGCAGTTATCGAATTCATTCAATATCGGCAACCATCTTTTTCCCAGTTCAGTAAAACCATCGTTCACCAAACCTGCAGGGCGCTGCGGCCATGGATACACAGTATGCCACAATAATGCACCGCTGAAAGTGGCATGTGCATTCAAACCTAAATTCTGCGATGCTTTAGCAGCATACAGTAATTGTTGCACTGCCCATTGCTGTCTTGCTTTGGGATTGTTCTTTACTGCATCCGGTGCAAAGCCATCAAACAAGGCGTCATAAGCAGGATTCACTGCCACCAATTGTCCCTGTAAATGCGTGCTCAATTCAGATATCTGCAAACCGCAATCGTTGATCTTTCCTTTCAGTTCATCTGCATAGGTTTTGCTTTCGGCACATTTTTGCAGATCGATGAGCCTGCTTTCCCAGGTGGGTATCTGCACGGCTACAAAACCCAGGTCTTTTGCCCATTTACAAATAGATATCAAATCGTTGAACGGCGCTTTATCACCCATGAACTGGGCTAAAAAAATACCGGGACCTTTAATTGTCTGCATAGTTGAACTATCAAAGTATTTTAATAAAATAGAAAATTATTCTTTGCTTCACCACATAGGCACATAGAAAACATAGGTAAAAATGTATACGCTATGTTTTCTATGTGCCTATGTGGTAAAATTATTTCCTCCATTGTTATAGATCTATACGGTGAACACTCTCCATTTTTCTTCACCTGCTGCTGATGATGCCACTACATTGTCTACAAATGCCATCCCTCTTACACCTTCTTCCACACCCGGAAAATCCAGCCACTCTGCTTTCGGTGTTTCGCCATTAATTTTTGCCAATAATGTCAATGCAAAGTTGCGGTATAAATTTCCAAAGGCTTCCAGATATCCTTCAGGATGGCCTGCTGGTGTGCGGGTATTATGCGCTGCAAAAGAACTGTTGTAGCCGCCACCTGTCCTGTAGATCTCAGCAGGTTTATCCAGCCATTTTACAATTAATGAATTCGCATCTTCCTGTTTCCATTCCAACCCGCCTTTTTCTCCGTACACTCTTATTTTAACATTGTTCTCTTCGCCGGCAGCAATTTGCGTGGCCATTAAAACACCGGTAGCGCCGTTATTGAATTTTAATAACGCAGCACCATCATCATCCAGCAAACGGCCGGGTACTACAATGTTCAGGTTGGAACAAATGGCCGTTACCTGCAAACCACTGATATATTCAGCTAGGTTAAAAGCATGCGTACCAATATCGCCCATGCTGCCCGCTTTGCCGCTGCGTGCAGGATCGGTGCGCCAGGAAGCCTGTATCTGCCCCGTGCTTTCTAAAAAAGTGGTGAGCCAGCCCTGTGGGTATTCTACGTATATCTTTCTTATTTTTCCGAGTGTACCATTCTGCACCAGTTGCCGCGCCTGCTTTACCATAGGATAGCCGGTATAGGTATGGCATAATAACAATGACAAACCGGTAGCTTCCACTTTTGCTTTTAACTGTTTGGCTTCATCCAGCGAAAAGGTAATGGGTTTTTCCAGTACTACATTAAAGCCTTTATCCAAAGCCAGCATCGCCGGTTCAAAATGAACGGAGTTGGGTGTAACAATGCTTACAAAATCGATCCTTTTATCTGCAGGCATGGCTGCTTCTTTTTCCAGCATCGTTTTATAATCGGTATAGATCCTGTCTTCATTTAAAAAAAGCGAGCGACCCGATTCCAGCGCCACATCGGGCCGGGAGCTGAATGAGCCAGCCACCAGTTCCATCAGGCCATCCATATTCAAAGCTATGCGGTGCACCGCACCAATAAAAGCATCTTTGCCACCGCCGATCATGGCCATTCTTAATTTACGTTGCATGATATTATTTTAATCCGGAATGATAAGATTTTGATTTAAAAAATGGTTTCAGAGGATGGATGTTAAAAATAGAAAAATTTATTAAAGTGCAGGCAAGATATTTTATGCAACAAGCGCAAACGGTTGCGGGAATATTTTTTTGCAGCATTTGCGTTTTTGATGATTATTAAAATTATATTTACCAAGTAAACCTCGATTTACATCTATAAAAAACGATATGCAAACTATAAACCGCAACAAACTCTTCGTGGCAAGTTGTTTGGCCTTATTGGTAACTTCTCTTTCATTTGGTATACGTGCAGGATTACTGGGAACATGGGGCACACAATTCAACCTGGATAAAGCAGAGATCGCTTCCATTACTGCCACCGCATTCTGGGGCTTTCCCCTTGCCGTGATCATTGGTGGTATGATCGTAGATGTGATCGGTATGAAGAAGCTGCTGGTAATGGCATTTGTATTTCATCTTGCAGGCATACTGCTGACCATATTTGCAGGAAGTTTCGGAAGCCCTTACTGGGCATTATTTCTTTCCACGCTGTTGATAGGCATTGCTAACGGTACCGTAGAAGCGGCCTGTAATCCGCTAGTAACTTCTTTGTACACGGATAATAAAACTACTAAACTGAATCATTTTCATTTATGGTTTCCGGGAGGAATTGTAATAGGAACATTAGTGGTTTATTTTTTGGGCGAAAAGATCGCAGGCACAGAGAATTTAAGCAACTGGAAAATGCTGGTGGCATTGATGCTGATACCAACTTTCTTGTATGGCTTCCTTTTTATGAAAGAAAAATTCCCGGTAACAGAACGGGTGGCCAGTGGTGTGTCAACAGGCGATATGTATAAATCGCTTATTAATCCGCTTTTTATCTTCATGATCATTTGCATGTTTGGTACGGCTATCACAGAATTATTTACGGGACAGTGGATCGGTGTTTTGCTGGGTAATGTAAGCAAGGATGCTTTACTTATCCTTGCTGTATCAACCGGCATCATGGTAGTGGGTCGTGCATTTGCGGGTCCTGTTGTACACAGCCTTGCACCACAGGGTGTATTGGTAATGTCGGCTATTTTAGCAGCATTGGGATTATATATACTGGGTCATTCAGGCGGCAATATGATCTTTATAGGAGCGCTGGTATTTGGTATGGGCGTATGTTATTTCTGGCCCACAATGCTGGGCTTTGTTTCGGAAAACCTGCCCAAAACAGGCGCTGTAGGTTTAAACCTGATGGGTGGTGCAGGTATGTTCGCAGTTTCTGTATACACCATTTTTATGGGAGGTGTGTATGATGATAAAATAGCTGCTCACCTGCCTGCAGGTGCCGACCTGAAATTATATAACAGTCCCGAGGCAACTGAAAGTATGAAAACGGCATTGGCCGAAGCGAATAAAACGGCAGGACCTGAGATCATTAATACTACCTTGATACTTCCTATTGTTTTAACGGTTGCATTTATCGGATTGTATTTTTATATGCGCAACAAAAAGAAAGTAGCGCTCGCTTAACTAAAATTATTTTTAATGAACAACAATACTAATTCCAGGCGGAAATTATTGAAGCAGATCGCTGTGGGTTCGGTTGCTGTGGCTGCCGCACCTTTAAATGCACTGGCTTCCGTTCAAGAAGAAAAACCTGATATGTATAAACTCAAAGGCAATATCAATCACTCTGTTTGCAGGTGGACCTATAATTTTTTACCACTCGAAGAATTGTGCAGCGTGGCTACCAAGATCGGTTTAAAAGCCATTGATCTTGTAGGGCCCAAGGAATGGAATGTATTAAAAGCGCACGGGCTGGATTCTTCTATGTGCAATGGTGCAGAGATCAGTTTAACAGAAGGATGGAACAAACTGGAAAATCATCCTGTACTCATTAAAAATTATACCGAGCACATCAACCTGGTGGCGGATGCCGGTTATAAAAATTTGATCTGCTTCAGCGGCAGCCGTAAAGGTATGGATGATGAAACAGGCTTGAAGAATTGTGCAGCCGGTTTAAAACAGATCATTGGCCTGGCAGAAAAAAGAGGCGTGATCGTACAGATGGAATTGCTGAACAGTAAGATCGATCACAAAGATTATATGTGCGATAAAAGTGTATGGGGTGTTGAATTGTGCAAACGTGTAGGCTCCGAAAATTTTAAACTCTTGTACGATATCTACCACATGCAGATAGATGAAGGCGATGTGATCAGGACCATCAAAAATAATTACCAGTATTTTGGTCATTATCACACTGCGGGTGTGCCCGGCCGTCATGAAATAGATGAAACACAGGAACTGTATTATCCTGCTATCGCCAAGGCGATACTGGATACCGGCTTTAAAGATTATATCGCACAGGAATTCATTCCGACAGGTAAAGAAAAAGAAGATAAGATAAAGGCATTGAAAGCAGCAGTAAAATTATGTGACGTATAAAATGCAGGTTTTAAAATCATCATCGAAAATCTAAAATCACAAATAGTTTATGGCAGACAATACTTATGACGCAATTGTGGTGGGGTCCGGTATCAGTGGCGGATGGGCGGCCAAAGAGCTTACCGAAAAAGGACTGAAAGTGCTGATGCTGGAAAGGGGCAATCATATAGAACATGTAAAGGACTATGTGAATGCCACCAAAGAAGTATGGGAATTCCCTCACAGGGATAACCGTACGCAGCAAATGATAGCAGACTATCCCAAGCTGAAAAGAGATTATCCTTTAGGTGAACAGACACTCGGCATGTGGGCCAGCGATAAAGATGCACCTTATACCGAAACCAAACGTTTTGATTGGTTCCGTGCCTATCATACAGGCGGGCGCTCCCTGCACTGGGGCCGCCAGAGTTACCGCTGGAACAAATGGGATTTTGAAGCCAATGCTAAAGAAGGAATTGGTGTTGACTGGCCGGTGCGTTATGATGAACTGGCACCCTGGTACAGCTACGTAGAAAAATTTGCGGGTATCCAGGGCAGTAAAGAAGGCCTGGATGTATTGCCAGACGGTGAATTTTTGCCTGCGATGGAAATGAACGTGGTGGAAAAAGATGTATCCGGCAAACTTAAAGATTATTACAAAGGCAAACGCCACATGTTCATCGGGCGCAGTGCCAATATTACGGAAGCAAGGCCGGAACAGGGCAGGACCAATTGCCAGTACCGCGACCGTTGCTGGAGAGGTTGCCCATTTGGTGCTTACTTCAGCACACAATCAGCTACATTACCTGCTGCGAGAAAAACCAATATGCTTACGCTGGAGAATAATAAGATCGTTACCAAACTGATCTATGATAAGAATACCAAAAAAGCTACCGGTGTAGAAGCGCTGGATGCAGAAACCAACAAGACCTATACTTACAATGCAAAAATAATCTTCCTCTGTGCATCGGCATTTAACAGCACCTGGGTATTGATGAATACAGCTACGGATATATGGCCGGATGGTTTGGGCAGCAGCAGTGGCGAGCTGGGGCATAATGTAATGGATCATCATTTTCGTGTAGGCGCCAACGCTAGCGTGGAAGGATACGAAGACAAATATATTTACGGCCGCAGGCCATCGGGCATTTATATACCGAGGTTCAGGAATATTTATGATGATAAGAGAGATTATGTACGTGGCTTTGGCTACCAGGGTAGTGCCAGCAGGGGCAGGGGCCTTGATGTGGCTGAGTTTACAATTGGCTCTGAATTGAAAGATGCGCTTTGCGAACCCGGTAATTGGCACATGGGCATTACCGCTTTTGGTGAAATGTTACCGGATCACAGCAATAAGATAACACTGGATAAAACAAAGAAAGATAAATGGGGATTGCCAGTGTTGAACTTTGATGTGGAAATAAAAGAGAATGAAAAAAAGATGCGGGTGGATATGATGAATGATGCGGCAGAAATGCTGGCTGCAGTTGGTTTAAAAGATGTGAAGACTTACGACAGCGGTTATGCGGTAGGCATGGGCATTCACGAAATGGGTACAGCCCGTATGGGCCGTGATCCAAAAACATCGGTACTGAATGGCAATAACCAGGTTTGGGATGCGCTGAATGTTTTTGTGACCGACGGGGCCTGCATGACCAGCGCCAGCTGTGTAAATCCATCGCTCACCTATATGGCATTAACAGCAAGGGCGGCAGATTTTGCAGTAAAGGAATTAAAGAAAGGAAATCTTTGAGTTGAGAGTTGAAAGTTCAAAGTTGAGAACGGGTTGCCAGGCACAAAAGTATTTTATAGCAGGTAAAATTATTCATTATTAATTATTCAATTATTAATTGATCTATGGCCGACAATACTTATGACGCAATAGTAGTTGGTTCCGGCATCAGCGGGGGCTGGGCTGCCAAGGAATTGTGCGAAAAAGGATTGACCGTTCTGTTATTAGAACGGGGAGGGCCACACGAACATATAAAAGATTACAAGAACGCTACAAAGAATATCTGGGAATTTCCACACCGCGGTGCTACTACCGAAGAACAAAGAAAAGATTACCCGGTGATACATCGTGGCTGGGCCGCAGCAGAGCAGGTAATGGACGCCTGGGCAAACGAAAAAGATTGTCCTTACACAGAAGTAAAACCATTTACCTGGTGGAGGAGTTATCGATTTGGCGGCCGTTCTATTTTATGGGGCCGGCAGAGTTATCGCTGGAGCCCGATGGATTTTGAAGCGAATGCCAAAGAAGGTGTTGCAATTCCCTGGCCAGTGAATTATGACGAGATCGCACCCTGGTACGATCATGTAGAAAAATTTGCGGGCATCAGCGGATCAAAAGAAGGATTGGTGAATTTACCGGACGGACAATTCCTGCCACCCATCGATCTGAACATTGTAGAAAAAGATGTGGCTGCAAGGATCAAAGAAAAATTTAAAGGAGAAAGGCATCTGATCATCGGGCGTGTAGCGAACATAACGGTACCGCATAACGAAAGACCGGGCTGCCAGTTCCGGGATCGTTGTTGGGAAGGCTGTCCTTTCGGTGGCTATTTCAGTACACAGTCATCCACTTATCCTGCTGCATTGAAAACAGGTAAGCTTACAGTACGTCCATACTCATTGGTAAGCCAGGTATTGTACGATAAGGATAAAAAGAAAGCCACCGGTGTGGAAGTGATGGATACAGAAAGTAACAAGACATACACCTTCAATTCTAAGATCGTTTTCCTCTGTGCCTCTGCATTGAATTCGGCCTGGATATTGATGCGTTCTGCAACCGATGTATGGGCCGGTGGGTTAGGGAGCAGCAGTGATCAGTTGGGGCATAATATCATGGACCATCATTATAACCTGGGCGCCACAGGGTCAATTGAAGGCTACGAAGACAAATATTATTATGGCCGCAGGCCCACTGGTTTTTATATTCCACGCTTTGTAAATATGGGCAACGATAAAAGGGGATACCTGCGTGGTTTTGGTTACCAGGGATCAGCCAGCAGGAGTAACTGGAGAAGAGAAATTGCAGAGATGAATATTGGCGCTGATTTTAAAGATGCGTTGACCGAACCGGGACCCTGGCAGATCGGTGCCACCGGCTTTGGTGAAATATTGCCTGATCATAATAACAAGATAACACTGGACAAAACTAAAAAAGATAAATGGGGCTTACCGGTATTATCGATGGATGCAGAGCTGAAAGAAAATGAAATGAAAATGCGCAAGGATATTGTGGACGAACTGAAGAATATGCTGGATGCGGCAGGTGCAAAAAATATCCGCTCGTGGGACAGTGGCCATGCGATGGGCCATGGTATACACGAAATGGGAACGGCACGTATGGGCAATGATCCCAAAACATCGGTGCTGAATAAATGGAACCAGGTATGGGATGCGCCGAACGTGTTTGTAACGGATGGCGCTTTTATGGTATCATCGGCCTGCCAGAATCCATCGCTTACCTACATGGCATTTACTGCAAGGGCAGCTGCACATGCAGTAGAAGAATTAAAAAAACAAAACCTATAATATTCATAAAATAAAATACTATGGAACGCAGGGAACTTTTAAAAATGATCGCAGTATTAACCGGCGGAGCTGTAATTGGCGGCGATATGTTTTTAGCAGGTTGTACATCCAAAGAAGCGGATGCTTCCACTTTTTCGGCCGACAATTTGGCCTTGATGAACGAGATAGGCGAAACCATTTTGCCTGCAACCGCTACACCGGGCGCTAAAGCAGCAGATGTGGCTTCGTTCATGAAGATGATGGTAACGGATTGTTATAACCCGGCGCAGCAAAAAGTTTTTAACGAAGGCATAAAAGGTTTTAATGATGCCTGCAAAAAAGCCAACGGTAAATCTTTTATGGATTGCAGTGCCGACCAGCGCAAAGCGTTTTTAGTGTCGCTTGAAAAAGAAGCGAAGGAATTCAATAAACAAAGGGATTTAAGAGAAAAAGAAGCAAGGGAAAAAGCCAAAAAAGAAATGGACCCTGATTATGTAGGCGGACCTTCTCACTATTATACCATGCTGAAGCAATTAACGCTTACCGGTTTCTTTACATCAGAAATCGGCTGCAAACAGGCATTACGCTTAAACCCGATACCGGGCAAGTATGATGGCGCATTCCCTTATAAAAAAGGAGATAAGGCCTGGGCGATTTAAGAATAAAATAAAGACCTTGTATAAAAAAGATGCCGTCCCGGGAAAGGACGGCACTTTTAGTTTCATTTTTGCACACCCGCAAAGGAAAACGGACGCTTATATGATACTTTTAGAAACTGGTACGTTGCCCGGCTTCAAAAATATTTTATGCTGATTTACTGTTAAGTGTATTTTGTACCGATCTGCCAAAGAATTTTTTATAATAAGTATACACATAACAACCTGCGCAAATGCCCAGGAAGGATTCGAGCAATGCAAATACTACCAGGATGCCCGCCAATGCCATTGCGGCTGTGCCATAGTCCAAAAGTGAGGTGATGGTTATAGCTGCTGAAAAGAAGAAACCGATCTTTGCGGCAAACCTTTTCGGCGCCTGGTCAATTGGTTTGGAACGGACCTTGAACAACTCCACTTCTTTTTGGCTGATGATACCCAGCAAACTGTATTTGCCAAAATTGAACCCACGCAAAAAGAAATCAATAGTTAAAAAAGCCGCAATGCCCCAATGCGGAAATACAATAAAAATGATACCCAGTATCAAAACATGCAGGGCGATCAGTCTTACTTTATTTTCATTCACCGTTACAAAATCAACGGGGCATTCCAGTTCTGTTGCCATGAGGTACGATTTAATTTTCTGTCAATAATTTATCGATGGTTTCGTAAAATTCTTTTTTGTAAGCTATATAATGCTCACCGGTGGCCGGGCCATTAAAACCGGTATCCAGTTTTCTTATTTTCCCTTTTTTATCCAGGATGATAGAAGAAGGAAAGAATTTGATCGGGGTTACTTCCGGCAATGTTTTTTCGGTGCGTAAAGTATCCACCACGGTAACACCGGTATTTAAAACTGTGTATTGTACATTGAACCTGTTTTGAAATTTCTGCAAACTTTTTACAGAGCGATCCCAATCAGTACTGTATTCATACGCCAATGCAATGATCTCCACACCACGTTGCCTGTTCTTATTATAGTAATCACTTAAAAAAGCAGTTTCGTCCATACAGTTGGGGCACCAGCTGCCCATCAGTTGTATCACCACCACTTTGTTGTTGAACTTTTCATCGTTGATGGAAACAGGGTTGCCCTGCAGGTCTTTAAAAGTAAAATGCAGCCTTTCCTCACCGGGTTTTACAAACATGGCCACATTGTCTTCTGTAACAGTGGCTTTTGCATTTTTTACAGCCTGCCAGTTTTCTTTATACAATGCGCCGGAATAAAAAGTGCCCCCTGAGATCTTTTTATTGTCATCAATCTTTGCCGTGATCAAAAAAGCATGACCGCCATCAAAGCAGGAAAGAAAAAGAGAATCTTTAGTAACAACACCTTCCAGGTAACGGTAATCGCCGGTGGGATTTAAAAAAGTACCGGTAAGTTTATTACCTGTTTGTTTTAATTCCGCTACCGATAATTCATTGGGTTTATTGCTGTCGAAATTAACCGCCCACCTGCCCGAAATATTTTTATCGGGCTGCGTTGTTGCAGTAAATCTTTTATTGTGCTGTACTGCAGTAAAGGGAATGGATTGAGTTCTTACAGCGCCGCCTTTCAGCCACACACCGGTCAATTGATTGTCTGCATATCGTAATTTGAATTGCGATTCAAATACCGGCATCTGCACCAGCACCGAATCACCATTCTTTGTAATATTATCCACCCGGATATTTTCTGCCGCATTGTGAATATACCAAACGGGTTTACCTTTTTCTGATCTCCACTCAAAAGTAAATGCGATGGCATTGCCATCATTGCGCTGCAGTTTTGCACTCCACCAGCCTTGCTGCGCTGCTGCACGGGAGCTTAAAATAACCAGTAAAAAAAATACGAATGATCTGTTTATATACACTTTCAATAATTTAATCTATTTGCAAATATACTGTTACTCTACCAAAACTATAGACTTGTATTGTTAATTTACAGGAACGGTAAAAGCGGAATAAAATTTCGTTTTTAGTAAGTGAAATTGTTAAAAGTCTGCAATTTTTGTAGACTATTTGACAGTTGCATGGCATAAAGCCCTGTAACTTGCAGTTAGTTTAACAGAAAAGCTATGGCATCGATACTGGACCTCGTGGGCAATACACCACTGGTGGAATTAAAACATTTAAATACCAATAAAAATGTGACGATATATGGTAAGCTGGAAGGCAATAATCCTGGCGGCAGTGTAAAGGACCGTGCAGCTTATGGTATGATAAAAGGCGCCATAGACCGCGGCGAGATAAAAGAAGGCATTAAACTGATAGAAGCTACCAGTGGGAATACAGGCATAGCCTTGGCCATGATAGCAGGTTTGTTTAAAGTGCCGATCGAACTGGTGATGCCCGAAGACGCAACAAGGGAAAGGGTGCTGACGATGGAAGCTTTTGGTGCTAAAGTGATATTGACGCCGAAAGAAAGATCGATGGAAGGCGCTATTGATTATGTGAATGAACAACTGGCAAAAGGGGGCTATCATAATCTGAACCAGTTTGGCAACCTGGATAATCCGGGGATGCATTACAAAACCACGGGGCCGGAAATATGGCGGGATACGGATAAAAAGATTACCCATTTTGTTTCGGCAATGGGCACTACGGGCACCATCATGGGCGTATCAAAATATTTAAAGGAACAAAATAATAATATACAGATCGTGGGGTGCCAGCCAACAGACGGGTCAAAAATTCCCGGTATACGCAAATGGCCCGAAGCATACCTGCCCACTATTTTCAACCGGAAAAATATTGACCGGGTGATTGAAATTGCAGAAAAAGATGCAAGGGTAATGGCAAAAAAACTGGCACGTGAAGAAGCCATATTCAGTGGCATGAGCAGCGGTGGTGCGGCGCATGCAGCCATTGAGTTGGCGAAAGAATTAAAAGAAGGCGTGATCGTTTTTATTGTGTGCGATAGGGGAGACCGATATTTGAGCAGTGACCTGTTTGATTAAATTGGTGTTATCTGTAGCGTAATTGCGTACACGAAATTATCAATGATGCGAATCGCCGTATTTATCCAGCGCTTCCTTCCAGTCCATCTTTTTTACTTTCAATAGGCCGTTCTCTGCTTTTTCTGCTTCGTACATGTCGATATTATCCACTTCCGTTGATTGTTGTTTAAGATTACCAACAATAACATCAAAAGTATGTGCATAATCGGTGTTGGTAACAAACCAGTGCACATTGCCTTTTTGATCGGAAATGGAAGAAAAACTTCCGGCCTTACCGGTTTCTTCCAGCGTTTGTTGTATGAACATGTAATCACCTTCATCCCTGATGCGGTCGTATTGTTTTAATAGCACTTCTCCATTCAATACCCGGTGGCACGAAACCATGTTGCTGTGCCCATGCGGAATAATGGCACGGCCTTTTTTCATACCAAAGATGCGACCGGTGAAAGCATAGTTTTCCGAAATGCCTTTTACTTTGGGCAATACCGGGTCTTTTACATTCACGCCTTTATCGGGATATTCAAAATTCTTCATGGCGTTATCGTAGTCGATCAGTTTCACCAGGTCTTCCAGCGGCAGGCGGTTGTGAAACGCTGTTATTTTTTCCTGCCACTGCACCGGTGTGATGCGGTCTGTTTTAAGGTCTTTACACATGGTATGCAATTCTTTCAGCCATTGGGTGGAGATCTCTTTTAATGGCGCAGCAAATAAATGGTTGGTGAATAACAGGTCTAAAAACGCAATACTGGTAAGGGTCATTAAAGTACCCTTGGTAAACTCACGTCGGTTCACGGTAAATATTTTTTAAGTAATAAGATCGGGAGAAACAGTTATGGCAATAACTGCACATAAATATACAAACAGGTTTTGTTTTTTGGAAATGGTGGAACGTTAATTATTTGTTGAGATGCTATTTTTTTTCTGCCTCAATAAAGACCAATAAAAATATGGCGTTGAACAAAATTCCGCAAATTGAAGAATAAACTCTGCCAATGTTACCCAATAGCATTCCTTAAGCTAGCTCAAAATTGCCTTTGTACTTTCCCCCAAACAACCTATTTTCAATCTTCAACCAAAGCGTATGAGAAGAATTGTTTTTATTGCGGTCGTTCTTTTAACAGCATTGCAAACCAATGCACAGGACCTGAGCTATTACTTACCAACTGATGTTACTTATGATCCTGCTATTCCCAAACCAAAAGATATTATTTTTCACGAAGTAGGCGAATGGCATGTTACACACGACCGGCTGGTGAATTATATGAAAGCCGTTGCAGCAGCGGCACCCGGGAGGATAAAGCTGGAAACAATGGGCTTTACTTACGAACAAAGGCCGCAATTATTACTCATCATTACGTCTCCAAAAAATCAGCAACGGCTGGAAGAGATCCGGCAGCAGCATTTATTGCTGAGCGACCCTGCAAGATCAGCTTCAGTAAATATTGATAATATGCCGATCGTGGTGTGGATCGGTCATTCGATACATGGCAACGAACCCAGCGGCGCCAATGCTGCTTTGCTGAGTGCTTATTACCTGGCAGCCGCACAGGGCAAACAGATCGATGAGCTTTTGGATAATGTAGTGATATTATTCGATCCATCATTTAATCCCGATGGGCTGCAGCGATTCAGCACATGGGCCAACCAGCATAAAAGTAAGAACCTGGTTACTGATCCCAATAGTCGTGAGTTCAATGAAGTATGGCCGGGTGGCCGATTCAATCATTACTGGTTCGATCTGAACCGCGACTGGCTGCCTTCGGTGCATGTGGAAAGTCAACACCGTTTAGAATGGTTCCACAAATGGAAACCGAATATTTTAACCGATCATCATGAACAGGGAAGTAATGCCACTTTCTTTTTTCAACCGGGTGTGCCTGCAAGGGTAAACCCATTAACGCCAGAAAAGAACCAGGAGCTTACCAATAAGCTGGCGAAGTTTCATGCAAAGGCATTGGATAAGATCGGGTCTTTATATTTTACGAAAGAAAACTATGATGATTTTTATTACGGAAAAGGGTCCACCTATCCTGATATCAATGGTGCCATCGGCATCTTGTTTGAACAGGCCAGCAGCCGCGGTCACGCACAGGAAACTGCCAATGGTATTTTAAGATTTCCATTCACCATAAAGAACCAGTTTGTAACAGCACTCTCCACACTGGAAGGCGCTAAAGAACTGCGCAAAGAATTTTTAACATGGCAGCGTGATTTTTACAGTAATACTTTAAAAGAAGCAGCTGCTGCGCCGGTGCAAGGATATGTTTTTGGCGATGCCAATGATAAGAATAAAACAGCGCTTTTTGTATCGATGTTGTTGCGCCAGCAGGTAGCAGTATACAAACCAAAAAATGATATTACAGTTAATGGAAAAATCTTTAAGGCAGATGATGCGTTTGTGGTGCCTATGCAGCAAACACAAAACAAAGTATTGCGTACCATTTTTGAAAAAACACTGAATTATAAAGACAGCATATTTTACGATATCACAGCATGGACCTTGCCACTGGCATTTGGCCTGCCCTATAGCGAATTGAGTGCAGTACAATTCAATAATAATTTGCTGGGACAAAAAGTGACCGGTGATGATGCCATCAACAGCAATGTATACGGTGGTAAAAGTAATTACGGTTACCTGCTGCAATGGAGCGATCTGCTGGCGCCTGCTGCATTGTACGAACTGCAGCAGAATGATATACTTACTAAAGTTGCTACGGAGCAATTCGAGATACCGGTATCAACAGGTAATAAAAATTTCAATCCCGGAACAATTCTGATCACGGTGAACAATCAATCTATTGATGCAGATAAATTATTTGCATTGATAAGCGATGTAGCAAAAAAATACCATCTTTCTTTTTATGCACTGCAAACCGGTAATGCTGTCAGCGGTATAGATATGGGCAGCAGGAAAGTAGCTGCATTGATCAAACCTTCCATTGCCATGATAACAGGGCCGGGTGTGAATGCCACCGATGCCGGTGAAGTATGGCATTTACTGGATCAGCGTATGAATATACCTGCAACACACCTGGAACCTTCGATCTTTAATCGTGCCGATCTTTCACGTTACAATACATTGATAATGGTGGGAGGTAATTATAATGAATTGAATAAAGAGAAACTGAAAGCATGGGTAAGTAACGGCGGTAATTTGATCTTTTTGGAAGAAGCAGTGCAATGGGCTGCACAGAACGGCATTAATTCGGTCACCTTAAAAAAATTGAAGAGCCCTGTGGACAGTGCGAAGAGAACTCCTTACGGTGACCAGGAAGAAATTGATGGTGCACAACAAATGAGCGGCGCTATCTTTGCAGCAGATGCAGATCTTACACATCCACTAGCATTTGGCTATAATGATAAGACGGTAAGCTTTTTTAAAGCCAACCGGGTGTATATGGAAAGAAGCAAGAATCCTTATGCCACGCCATTTTATTATAAGGAAAATCCTTTGCAAAGTGGCTGGCTGAGTAAAGAGAACAGTGATGCTATTAAAAATTCTGCTGCGGTAATTGTAAATGTGGTGGGTAGCGGAAGAATTATTAATATTGATAACAATCCTAATTTCCGGGCCTTCTGGCTAGGCGGCAGCAAGCTGATGATGAATGCGATTCTTTTTTGGAAAAATAATTGATGCGGCTACTGCAAGAACGGAATAGATATGTTTCAACCTCAACTCAGATAAAAGAGTCCTCCATTTGTGGGGGCTTTTTTTTTGTTACGGGTTTGCGGGATGCGGGGTATGAGTTACGGGTTGCGGGTTAGTTGATCGTTTGCGAGTATTAGAAATGCTTTTTTCGCTAACGATCAACTAACCCGTAACAAAACTAACCCGTAACAAAAACAACCCCTAACTTATCTCAACCCAAATACTGTTCCCACCAACAAACTTATGAAACCGGTGATATTGGCTATTTGACGGTATTGAAAAATATCGAGCCATTTTGTGCGTTGCTCTGCCCAGTTGGATGGATAGTTGTTAACTGACCAGCTGTTGATCATATCATTGATGGGCATATTGCCTTTTATCGTAAGTGTAGTATCGATCACCAACGCAATAAAAGCAATTGCAACTGTGATAAATAATAAACCAGAAGGATGCTTGATTGCTGCGATGAGCAACAATAAATTACTTAATAACGCAGCATAGATCACGTATTTGAAATTATTCCGCATAGCAGCATCCACCAGTTTCCTGAATTCAATATAGGCATTGGCACTCAGATCGAGTTGTGCAGATTTTAAAGAGAGTAAATACATGAAAGACTGGCTGGTGATAATACTGTACACAATTAAAGTGAACAGTAAAATGATTTTAGTGGTCATTGTAAATTTGATTTGATATAATGATCATTTATTTTTTACGGATCAGTAGAATACCTGTTGCCACCAACCATACCAGCCATAATGTGCTGCCAATGAATCCTGCCATATTCCAAACAGGGAAGCCGGGCATCACCGTAGCAAATAATTCAGCTTGCGCCAGCAGGTAAATAAAGGCGCTTACAAAGCCCAGTATATTGATCCATTTCGGCATCAGTTTAAGCCTGCTAAAAACAACCGACATTAAGATGGTCCAAATAATCGTGAACAACTGACCCAGGTGTTCGCCCAATATTACACCGCCAAACTGGTGTATGGTTTTAAAAGCTGTAACAACTGCGGATTTTGTTGCTTCATCTGTAGCATGCACATAGTTATTTGCTAAAACTTGTACCACGAATGTCCATCTTAACAGGCCGATCATCTGCACCAGCAAACCAATTACTCCGATGGTAGTAGCGGTACGTACCAATGCTGATCGCTGTTCCAGCTTTTGCCCCAGCCGGATATAAGCGGGTATCAATGGCAGGCCCACTAATGCAAAAGCAAACCATGTCCATATCAGCCTGCTGCCGCCTTCGTAAAATTTAGTGAGTATTACGCCCGTTTCCTGGCGCAGTATCACAGGGTATTCAAATATCATGGTAAGGATAGTGTAAGGGATCAATACGCCAACGGCGCCTGCAATTAAAAACCAACCGGTTGTTTTGCTGTTTTTTAAAAAAGAATTTTCCATTGTATAAGTGTTTGTTTTGATTGATGATGCAAAGCTATCGGATGTATTTGCCCTGGTGCAGGACATTTGTCCAATAATGCATCGCTCATAATTTTAAAAGGAGAAAGAATAGCTGATGCCTGGTGTGGGATTTACTTTGATGCCCTTGTCTTTGGTTGTTACAGCAATGGCGCCGATGCGCAGGTTCAAACCTTTCCATAGCATCCAGCGGAAGCCGGCTTCAGCAGCAACGGCATTTTTATTTTTGTAATCGCGGTTGATACCACGCATATAGGAAGCGCCGGCATAAAAAGAGGAGGGGATCTCTTTATTGTCAACCGGTGCAAACCAATACGTAACACCGGTTTTTAGAAAATTAGTATACTCACCCGCTTTAAATGCAGTGGTGTAATAACCTGCGTGAACCGATACCTGGTGGTAACGGTATTCCAAACCAATGGAAGGATTGCGGAAAGCGTTCACACTTAATTCGTTTTTGGAAAATTTATTTTGAGCTTCAGTAGAGGCAGCCGCCATTAATACAAGCGCTGTAAAAAAATGTTGTTTCATATTGTTGTTTGTTTAGAACACAAAGATGAAACAGCGAAAAGTCGTGGTGCTGGACAAATGTCCATAAATAAAAAGCTCAGTAATTATTGCGTATGCGGCTGAGGTGGCGGGGTGTAACGCCCAGTATGGAAGCAAGGTATTGCAATGGTATCTGCTGCAGCAATGCAGGTTCTTCTTTCATCAACACCGCATAACGCTCTTCTGCAGTAAGCGTAATAAGATTACTGCGGGTCTCATCCATGCCCACGGCCAGGTTTTCCAGTGCAGCGATATAGAAAGAGCGGAATCCTTCATTCTGTTGCTTTAATACCAGCAGGTCATCATAATGTATCATCCACAATTCTGCATCTGCAAGTGCCTTTATATTTTCTTTGCTGGGTTGCTGTTTGTAAAAACTGATGATGGATAATAAAAAAGAGTTGGCGCCGGCAATATAAGTAGTGATCTCCTTACCCTCTTTACTATAATAATACTGGAACAGACCTTTGGTTACAAAAGCCAGGTATTTACTGGTCTTGCCTTCCTGCACAAAATGATCGCCCTTGCCGATCTTTTTAAATATAAAAGCGGCAGTGATAGCTGTCACTTCATGGGCAGGAATGCCTTTGCCGGAAAAATAGGAAAGCAGTTGATCCAAAATAAAGCGGGTTAAATTATGCCAATGAAGATAATTATTATTTTGAAAAGATACCGGGAATAAAAAGGGCCGCATAAAGCGGCCCATATTTATACAATTTATTTTCTTACCCCTTCGCCGGGCTGAATTTTCTTTTATCATTTCTCTTCTGCCCGTTGAATTTATTGCCACGGGGCTTAAAATGTTGCCTTTGCTGCTGTTTGGGCGCTGCAGGTGTTGGTTGTGCATCAGCAGCTAACGGATAGGGGTGTTCGCTGTTTACCGGGATGGTCTTGCCGATCACTTTCTGGATATCCTTCAGTTCTGCTTTTTCATCTGCATCGCAAAATGAAAAGGCAATGCCGGTATTGCCAGCCCTGCCGGTACGGCCAATGCGGTGCACATAAGTTTCCGGTACTTCGGGCAATTCAAAATTGATCACATGCCCCAGGTCGTCAATATCAATACCCCTTGCTGCAATATCAGTAGCAACCAATACCCTTACATTACCATTCTTGAAATTGTTGAGTGCATTCTGTCTTGCATTCTGCGATTTGTTGCCATGTATAGCTGCCGCAGTAATGTTCTCTTTCTGTAAGATCTTTACTACTTTATCGGCGCCGTGCTTGGTACGGGTAAACACCAGCACGTTTGCAATGCTGCTGTCTTTCAATAAGTGCAGCAATAATTTATTCTTATCCTGCTTGGCTACATAATACAAACTTTGTTCAATAGCATCCACTGTAGAAGAAACCGGGGTCACTTCCACTTTAGCAGGATTGGTCAATAATACATTGGCCAGCTTTTGTATTTCGGGCGGCATGGTGGCCGAAAAGAATAAGGTTTGTCTTTTTTCCGGCAGGCGCACAATTACTTTTTTTACATCATTGATAAAGCCCATGTCGAGCATGCGGTCGGCTTCATCCAGCACAAAGATCTGCAGGTGACGCAGGTTGATAAAACCCTGGCTCATCAGGTCCAGTAACCTGCCCGGTGTGGCGATCAAAACATCCACGCCTTTTTTTAAAGCAATGGTTTGATGCAATTGCGACACACCACCAAATATCACCGTATGCGAAATGCCGGTATGCCTGCCATAAGCAGCAAAACTATCATTGATCTGTATCGCTAACTCTCTTGTTGGCGTAAGTATCAACACTTTTATACCCGGCACATGTTGTTTTTGCTGGTAGAGTAATTGTAAGATCGGGATGGCAAAAGCCGCTGTTTTACCGGTGCCGGTTTGTGCACAACCTAAAAGATCCTGTTGCTGTAATACCAGCGGAATAGCCTGTTGCTGTATAGGTGTGGGATTGCTGTAACCCTCCTGGGATAAAGCTTTCAATATGGGTTCAATTAAACCCAGTTCTTTAAAGTCCATTAATAATGGTTTATATGTATGGCTGAAAGGACGTTGTATTTTCGAGATCAGCAAGATTATTTTGTACCACCGGCTTACAACCTGCCGTATTTGCTGTGTGGAGAAATGCAAAGATAGTGTATTCTGAATTAATCAACTTTTCAGCGCATTTTATACAATGGCCACCTGTACATATCAATGTTGTTACTTTGAATTATAAAAACAGAAAGCGTTAATTTGCTGACTCAAAAATTGTAAGCAGCGTGAAGGATACCATACAACATTGGGCCGTTGATATTGCAGCCGATTGTAATTATGACCTGGTAATCGAAAATTTACTGAATGGCACTTTATTAAAAGATATCACCACATTGCCTGCGGGTGAAGGTGCATTGTACTCTCATATCACCATCAATAAAATAATTGAAGAAGAATTACTGCACGATCATTTTGAAATAACCACGGCAGCCAACAGCAGTTTAAAAAGTATGAGCAGTGGCGAACAGAAAAAAGCATTGCTGCATTACCTCGTACAAAAAGATCCACCTTTTATTGTAGTGGATAATGTACTGGATAATTTAGACAGCGCCGCACAACAACATATTGTTGCAACACTGCAGCAGGCAGCAACGCATACTTTGATAGTGCAGGTGATTGCAAGGCAAAAAGATATACTGCCATTTATCAATGATGTATTGTTGGTAAACCATAATAAAATAACGGCACAGCAAAAGTTGGATGTTTATTTAAAGGAAAAGAACAGTGCTGTAAAAAAATATTTTCCCGGGAACATTCCGCCGGCATTGCATGGTTATGATTTACCTGCAGGTCCATTACTGCAATTAAATGATGTATCCGTGAGTTATGATGGCCGTGCCATTCTTGATAAAATTAACTGGACAGTACAGCCAGGCGAGTTCTGGCAGCTGGCCGGACCTAATGGTAGTGGCAAGAGCACGATCCTCAGTTTGATCACCGGTGATAACCCAAAAGGTTATGGACAAGACCTGGTATTGTTTGGTATAAAAAAAGGCAGTGGCGAAACGGTGTGGGATATCAAGCAAAATATCGGGTATGTAAATTCCACGCTGGCGCAGTTCTTTCCCCGCCTGGATTCGGTGGAAAAAATGGTGCTCTCCGGTTTTTTCGATTCAATTGGATTATATGTTGTGCCCAACGAAACACAGGTTAAAACAGCGCAGGCCTGGCTGAGGACCATCGGTTTGTTTGAAGAAAAAGATCAGCCCTTTTGTTTTTTACCATTGGGAAGGCAGCGCATGGTACTTACCGCCAGGGCCATGGTAAAGCATCCGCCCCTGCTGATATTGGATGAACCTACCGCCAGCCTGGACGACAATAATATCCTGCTGTTCACAGCCCTCATCAATAAAATAGCTGCCGAAACCACTACGGCCATATTATATGTATCACACCGCCCCGAAGCAGGGCTGGATCCGCAATATATATTTAATTTGACCCCCGGAGCCAACGGGTCAACAGGTAAAATGAAAAACCGCAATTAAAAATTGCGGACACAAAAATCCCGCAGGTTTTACGCTGCGGGACGTGGATAAGGCAAGTGGTTAATGGATTATAAAGCGCACCTGCTTCAGCCACGGAACGTATATCGAAAAATTAGTAGCGTTTCTAAAAAAATGGGGGCTGGATGAAAATCCTGCCCCGTTTAAAATCCAATATCCTATGAAAAACCGAAACAAAAATAGTAATACTCCACTAACATTATAGAGAAAGTAGTTAAAAACTATCCACAAGTAGATGAATGCTAATTTTGAGTAGATAAAGGCCCGAAAGGTAAAAAAGGGTTAATTTTGTACCCTAGTTATGCCTGACCCCCTGACATATATACTGGCAGATGACGACGAACTTTACCGGGAATATACCTTACAGCAATTGAACAGTATTCCTGGCCTGCAATGTTTATGCACTTGCGAGAACGCGTTGATTACCAGGGAGCAATTACAGCACTTTCAACCCGATCTGCTGGTGCTGGATGTGGAAATGCCCGGCCTTACCGGCATACAGCTGGCCAAAAGCCTGAAGCAGTTGCCCTTTACCATTTTCATTACTTCGCACACCAGTTATGCAGCCGATGCTTTTGAGCTGGATGCAGTGGATTACCTGGTAAAACCGGTAAAACCAGAACGCATGTTGCGGGCCATTGATAAAGTAAAAGTGCTGGCCAATATCAAAGCCACCACACCGGCCGCCGAAGCCTTTCAGACAAAAGACGAGGAATCTTTTTTCATCAAAGACAAGAATGTTTTTTTAAAGATCGCTTATGCGGACCTGTTATATGCAGAATCGCTGGGCGATTTTGTACATCTTTTTTTACAGAATGGCGAAAAGAAAATTGCCCTGGTAAGCCTGAAGAATTTAGAACAGCAGTTACCGCATCATTTGTTTGTACGCATCAGCCGCACACATCTTATCAATATCCAAAAAGTAACCGCACTGGATAATGAAGCGGTGCATATTGGTAAGATACAATTGCTGATAGGAAAGACCTATGCCGAAAATGCAATGAATGTAATAGTGGGCAAACAGGCAATAAAACGTTTTATCTAAAGCTCCTTGTAAGGCTTTTTTGTTTGAGCAGTAAAAGCTACCGGTTTACATAAGCAACTTCAAACTAACGATCAGGGAACTGAATCTGAGTTTACAGTAGTGCAAAAGTTACATCAGGGAACAAGCTGGAAAAGGGGATGTAATCCTTTTCCGTCCCGCCTTGGGCTGGATTTTTTTGTTTCTTTTTTGGAGAAGCAAAAAAGAAAGCAGAAAGCTGCAGGAATTATAATGCAGATTGCAACTGGAATGTTTTTAAAGAAGAAAGAAGTTAAACCTTAATATAATGAAGAACTGCTTGCTGGCATTAGCCTTATTGATGGCCTGTAACTGTTTTGGCCAGGCCAATAAAGAAGTGGACAGTCTTTTAAAAGTACTGGATACCGAAAAACAAGATAGCAATATACAGCGCATACTCAGCCGTATCGGCAGCTATTATATTGATAACAATCCTACCAAAGCCATAGAATATTTTGAACGGGCATCAGAACTGAATAAAAAACTGGGCTTTACATTGCGTCTTGCAAATAATTATTATGACCTGGGTTTTTGCTATTTACTAAAGGCAAACTTTGATAAATCACTGGAGTTTTACCAGCAAAGCGCTAAACTGTACGAACAGATCAACGACCGGCACCGGCTTACCAATGCTTATATGTCGATGGGCAATGTGTTTTTCCAGAATAAAGATTTTCCAAAAACAAGAGAATATTACGACAGGGCAGAATCAATTGTAAAGCAGACAAAAGACAGTGTACAATTGAGTTCGCTGTATGCAGAGCGGGGCATGATCAACGACCAGTTAGGACAATACGATTCTGCATTGGTATACCTGCAAAAAGCTTTGGATGTGGCCAAGCTGATAAAAGATGATGGCATGGTGACCAGCACGCTCAGCAATATGGGACTGAGTTATAAACATAAAAAAGAAACCACGCTTGCATTGCAGTATTTTGATACAGTACTGAAAAAATTCACTTCCAACCCTGATGAATCTTTTGATAACCTGGCGATCGCTTATAATAATATCGCTGCCACGCAGGCACAAGCGGGCAATTATCCGCAAGCCATTGAAGCATTCAATAAAAGTATTGATTATTCCAAAAGGCAAACATTGCTTTCGGTAGAGATGGAGAATTACCGCAACATGGCAGATATGTATGCCGATATGAAAGATTATAAGAACGAAGTGCTGTACCTGAAAAAATACCACCAGTTGAAAGACAGCATTTTTACCAATGATAATAAGAACCAGCTTACACAACTGGAAACCGATTACCAGCTGGAGAAAAAAAATATCAGCCTGGTAAAACAGGAAACAGAAACATCCCGGCAAAAAGCGCAGCGCAATATTTTTTTGGTGATTGCCATTGGTGCTGCATTGCTGTTGGGGGCATTGGCATTCTTTTACAGGCGCATCCGCCAGAATAATATTTTACTGCAGGAAAAAAATGTGCAGATCAATAAACAAAAAGATGAACTGCAAACGCTCAACCAGGTAAAGGACCGCTTATTTTCTGTCATCAGTCACGACCTCCGTAATCCATTGGTAACACTGAATGGTTATCTTTCGTTGGCCGATAATACTTCGTTGCCTCCAGAAAAAAAAGAAGCCTATAAAAAACAAACATTGCAGGCCATCAGCCAAACCAGTAATATGCTGGACAATCTGTTGGTATGGGCCAATATGCAGATAAAGAATACCCGCCCTGCCATTACACATATCAATGTGGAAGATTGTATTGATGATGCCATTGGTGCAGCAAAAGCGCAGGCCACGCAAAAAAATATCCATATCAATAAAGATATCAGCGCCGCCACTGCCACGGCCGATCATAACATTATAGAAATAGCCTTGCGCAATATCATTACCAATGCGGTTAAATACAGTAATGCCGACAGCAATATCACGGTAAGCAGTTTCAGCGATAAGGAACATACTTACATTACGGTAAAAGATGAAGGCGTAGGCATGAGTCAAAGTAAAGTAGCCGAATTGCTGAACAGTGATGTGGAAAGCACTGCCGGTACACAGGGCGAAAAGGGTAGTGGGCTGGGGCTTTTTTTGGTAAAAGAATTACTGCAAAAAATAAACGCAGTTCTGTCAATTGAGAGTGAAGAAGGCAAAGGCAGCAAATTTATTATTGCATTGGCAATATGATCACCCCGTTTTTTTACAAAAGCTATACAACCATTTTTGTAGTACTGCTGCAGTATAAAATACTACGTGATTTTTTATTAACATTCCTGAAATATTTTTAAAAAATATTTATAAATAATATTATCTTCATCGTGACTTACTAACCGCCTTTTGTTTTCGCTGGATTTTTTCGCTGTTTAAGACCGTCCCTCTGCATACTGGTTTTTTTTCTAAAAACATTTTACCCGTTTACACCCCGTGCCGGAAATTACCTGCATGCTGTTTCTTTACCGGAACAGGTGATGTTATTGTTATGCTTTAAACTACTGTTACTTATGGGACACGAAAAATTTAAAAGAAAAGATTTTTTTAAGAAGCTTGGCGGCTTCAGAAAAGAGGTTACTGAAACGGAAACTGTAACCGAAGAACCACCGGGAGGGCCAGATCCATTATTTGATAAGTACGCACGGAAAGAACTGGGCAACCGCATGTATTCGGAGCGGATGGAAGTTCCGGACATTGACAACCAGCTTACCAGTCGTGTAGGCAATGTTACCAGCGGCCTTACACCTTACGGTGGCGCATGGACGATTTGGGAGGCAGCACATTTGTTACGCAGAACCAGTTTTGGTGTAAAGAAAGCCGACCTGGAAGCATTGGTGGGCATGACCACTTCGGCAGCGGTAGACAGCCTGCTGAACTTCAGCGCCCCGTCTTTACCCACACCAACTCCTGTAAATTATTACCAGGCTACATTGGCCGACAGCGGCGGTATTGCATTGGGCGCCAGCTGGACCTCCAATAATCTTACTTATGTAAACAGTAATGATGGCACCAATAATTATTACCGGCAATTAAGCCTTACCAGCTGGACCTGGGGTGTGTTCCTGAACGACACCACAAGCATCCGCGAAAAGATGGCGCATTTCTGGTATCATTTTATACCGGTGAATTTTGATGACCTTCGCAACCAGCAGAATAATTCTGCCACCATGTGCAGTGATTATATGAGCTTATTACGGACCAATGCACTGGGTAATTTTAAAACGCTGATAAAAGCCATTGCCAAAACACCGGCCATGCTGGTGTACCTGAGTAATCAATACAGCACTGCTTCGGCACCCAACGAAAATTTTGCACGGGAACTGATGGAATTATTCACCATGGGAAAAGTGCCTACGCAGAATTATACAGAGCCGGATATCATTGCTGCATCAAAAGTTTTTTCGGGATGGAGAACACCGAGTTTTGTAGCGGCCTATCCTTTTGCACCAGGTTTTAATTCCAGTTATCATAATCAAACTAACAAAGTTTTTTCTTCCAACTTTGGTACCACTACTATCACCAATCAAACAGGTACCAATGGCGCCAACGAGTTCGACCTGTTCTTTGACATGATGTTCAATTACCAGCAAACCACCATTGCAAAATATGTTTGCCGCAGGCTGTACCGTTATTTTGTTTATTACGATATTGATGCCAACGTGGAAGCCAATGTGATCGTGCCGCTTTCCACCATCTTAATTAATAATAACTGGGACATGCTGCCCGTGGTAAGTACTTTGTTTAAAAGCGAACATTTTTATGATGCGGCCAACAAAGGCGTCATGATAAAATGCCCGGTTGATTTTATGGCAGGTACATTGCGTACCCTGAACATTAATACCACGCCTGCTGCAGGTACATCGCAGATAGCCAACCAGTATGGTGTGTGGAATTATTTTCAGAACTACGGTAACACCTACCTGGAACAGGCGCTGGGACTGGTTCCCAACGTTTCCGGCTGGAAAGCCTATTACCAGGGACCAGCCTTTTATCAAAACTGGATCAACTCCAATTCCATACAACGCCGCTCCAGTTTATTAACAGCATTTGTAAATGGCTTTACTACGTCTACGCTTAGCATTAAGTTCGACCCCATCGCATTTGTGCAGCAGTTTCCTTCGGCCACTATACAGGATCCTGACCTGCTCATTAATGCCATTACACCTTACCTGTTTCCTATTGATCTGCCTGCAACGTATAAGAACGATACCAAGGTGCAGACACTACTGGCAGGGCAGGTAACCAATAGTTACTGGACCACGGCCTGGAATAACTATGTTGCTTCGCCCACCACAGCCAATACCAATATTGTAAAGAACAGGCTGAATTCGTTGTTAACCACTTTTATTCAACTGGCCGAATTTCAATTAATGTAAGCCTTTAAAATAATTATTATGGACCGCAGAAAATTTTTAGGAAACACAGCGCTCTTTACTGTTCCGATGATGATAAAAGGCATTCCTGTTTTTGCAGGTGACGGCGCCCTGCACCCTTTTTTGCAGGCACTCACCACTTCCAACATGAACTGCAACAGGATACTGGTGGTGATACAGATGAACGGTGGCAATGATGGGTTGAATATGGTGATACCGCTGGACCGTTATACCGAGTTGGGCAATGCAAGGCCCAACCTGCTGATACCAACCGGCAATGGTGCATCATCGCCACTGCCACTTACCGGCACTACTACCACTGCTCTCCATCCTGCAATGACAGGACTGCGTGACCTTTTTAACCAGGGAAAAGTGAACCTGGTACAAGGCGTATCTTATCCCAATCCTAATTACAGCCATTTCCAGGCGCAGGATATATGGTTCACTGCCACCAGTACATTGCCTTCGCCCGATACAGGCTGGCTGGGGCGCCAGCTGGATACAACTTATCCCGGCTTCCCCACCGGTTATCCCAATGGCGGCAATCCAGATCCATTGGCGATACAGATCGGTGGCGCTTTGCCTTTATCATTGCAGGGACCCAATATCAACATGGGGTACAATGCACCCAATCCCGCAGCATTGATCAATGTTGCAACAGCAACTCCGGCATCTGCACCGGTGAGCGATTATGGCACCGAACTTACTTTTATCCGCATGATGAAAGACCAGAGTAATGCTTATGCTAACAGGATATCTACAGCTTACGCAGCACAAACCACACTGTCTACAATGTACGCAAGCTCCGGCAATACCTTATCAGATCAGCTTAAAATTGTGGCAAGGCTTATTGGTGGCGGCCTTACCACACCGGTATATATTGTTAACCATCCTGATTCTTTTGATACGCATGTGGACCAGGTAGTGGCCGGCGATCCATCAACAGGATATCATGCAAATGTGCTGTCAAAATTATCAGTGGCCATCAGCGCTTTCCAGGATGATATTACTTTAATGAACCGTGCACACAAAGTGATCGGTATGACCTTTAGTGAATTTGGCCGCCGTGTAATTTCCAATACCAGTGTGGGTACCGATCATGGATCCGGCGCACCGGTGATATTCTTCGGCGCAGCCATACAGGGAGGCGTTACAGGTACTTCGCCTGTATTACCCACCAATCCCACCAGCAGCACGCAGGTACCGCTGCAATATGATTTCCGGCAGCTATACAGCACCGTTATGCAGAAATGGTTGTGCATGACCAGTGCTGAATCGCAAACGGTACTAAATGGTAACTATTCCATGATAACCTTGTTCAATGAAGTGGTATTGCCCATTGATGGTATTGAGCTGAATGCAGTATGGGAAGATGATATGGCGAGATTGGATTACGAGGTTTTTGAGAATGAACGCTACGATCATTTCTTTATTGAAAGATCTGTTAACGGTGTGGATTTTCAACAGGTGAACACGGTGAAGAATACAAGTACTGCCAACCAGCAGAAGTATGTGTATAAAGACAGCCGCATCAGCGCCCCCGAAGTGTTTTACCGCATTACCGGTGTTACCAAGCAGGGCATGCCGGTGTATTCAAAAATTGTGAAACTTAAAAACAGTATCACACAGCTGGTAAGGATCTATCCTAATCCTGTTACCAATCACACCATTCATGTGGAATTCCTGAATAAAGTAAATGACAATGTGGAGATCACTATTTACGGCGCCCGGGGAGAGAAATTGTATTACAACCAGCTGAACCCAAGGGGCAACCGCATCATCAGTTTTAAAGTGCCTGATTATTTTGACGTAAAGACCTTGTATATCCTCAATATTTCCTTTGACGGTAATGTAGTGAACGAAAAATTATTATTTGAGTAAACGGGGGTTTTCTTAAATATAAATATCCCCGCCCTGTTTCGCTTAAGCGTTACCGGTAGCGGGGATATTTTTTTCGTGTTCTTATTTTTTATTCATCAATTCTTTTACAGCTGCTTCTATCTGCTGGTCGCGGCCGTTGGACATGATATCCGGTTCGTTGCGTACCCTGATATCAGGTTCAGTCTGGTTGTTCTCGCAGAACTTACCATCTGGAGAACGCCATCCGCCCATCGGTATACCATATACCAGGCTCGGATCGATCTGTGTTTCCCACCATACAAAAGTACCGGTACCGGGCACCGGCATTCCCAGTAGTTTACCCACGCCTTTTAATTTATATGCCACGGGAAAAAGGTGTGCATCCGAATAATTGCTTTCGCCCATTAAAACGATAGAAGGTTTTACCCATTTATCAAATGGTTCGCTGCCCACGTATTGTCCATGCGGTATCACATCAAAATATTTTTTACCGCTCAGGAAATCTGACAACTGTTCGTGGATATTACCGCCGCCGTTAAAACGGGTATCGATGATGATGGCATCTTTGCCGATATTCAATCCCAGCGCTTCTGCAAATACGGTTCTCATACTGGCATCATCCATGGCACGCACATGGATATAACCGATCTTTCCACCGGATAATTTTTCTGTTTCTTCACGGCGGTTCTTCACCCAGCGCTTGTACAGCAATTCATTTTCCTCCCCACCATAGATCGGTTTCACTGTTTCTTCCCATCTTTTATTAGCTGCAGGATCATATACCGATAATAAAGTGATCTTTCCTGCCTTCCTGTTCAGCAACTGGTAAAAATCAATAGAATCGTTGATAGCCCTGCCATCAATAGCTTCAATGATATTGCCTGCTTTAATGGCCGATGCTGCTTTATCAACAGGACCACCTTCTATCACTTCTGCTATCTTAACACCATTGCCGGTATAGCTGTAATCGTAAAACAATCCCAGTGTTGCTGTTTGGTCGGAGTTAGGCATGCCCGCCCTGTAATAACAACCGGTATGCGATGCGTTCATTTCTCCCAGCATTTCGCTCAGCATTTCTGCAAAATCGTAGTTGTTGTTGATGTAGGGCAAAAATCTTTTGTACGCCGTATAATAAAAATCCCAGTCAACACCCTGCAGGTCTTCCACGTAGAATTTTTCTTTTAACTGGCGCCAGCTGTAATCGAAGATGTAACTTTTTTCTTCTGCCTGTTTCAACACCATTTCAGTATTTACATTGGCCGCATCGGGCTTGGCACTCTCTGCATCAATCTTCATCACCTTACCATCTGCCAGTAAAAAAATGAATTTACCATCGGCAGAAAGTTCCATGCTGGCGCTGTTGGCGCCCAGGCGGAAGAAAGGTTTGGTTTCTTTGGTACGCAATTCTGTTACCCAGATATCATTGCCCTTATCAAAACTGGTAAGGTAAAATAATTTTTCGCCGTCTTTGGAAAGTATCCAGTCGGCTGCAGGCGATGTATGTAAGGTGAGCCTTGTTTTTCTTTCTGTAAGATCATCCCAATCGATCGTGATCAGTTTTTTTACAGAATCTTTAGCTGCAGTTTTACTATCTGCTTTTGCATCTGGTTTCTTATGTTTTGCATCCTTGGTTTTATCATCAGCGTCTTTCTTCTCCTTATCTTTTTTCTCTTCCTGTTCTTTCAGCAATGCAAATTCTTCCTTGCTCAGTTTGCTGCGGTCGTACAGGTCTTTCGAAAAATACATGGCATACACATCGCCACTCAGCAGGTTACCGCCCTGATCACGTGCACCATCCCTGTCAGTACCCCATATCATCATCTTGCCATCCATGGTCCATTTGGGTCCAAAATCATCGTACCCGTTTTTGGTAAGATTCTGCAGTGCGCCTTTACCATCTGCAGCGATCAGCCCAACTTCGGGTCCAAAGATGCGTTCCTTGGGTCCATACTGTACCAGGAACCATTTACTGTCTGGCGACCATTGATAATACTGGTCTCCATCTGCGTAAGAATAATTATTATCACCAGCCAGTACCAAACGGGATTGTTTGGTGGCCAGGTTCATCACTTTCAGCGTGGCACGGTTTTCCAGGTAAGCCACTTCCTTGCCATCGGGCGAGTAGGAGGGCTGGTATTCTTCTGCAGAAGTGGCTACCACAGGCTCTTCTTTAAAAACGGTAGCAGTATAAAAATAAGGCTCTTCCTTACGGGAAATGGTGGACGTGTATACGTTCCAGTTATTATCTTTTTCTGCAGCGTATAACAACGAGCGGCCATCGGGGCTGAAGCTCACGCTTCTTTCCTGCCAGGGCGTATTGGTAATGCGCTTGGTGGTGCTGCCATCAATACTGCTTACAAAAACTTCTCCTCTGAAAACAAAGGCGAACTCCTTACCGTTGGGTGATAGTTTGGCTTCTGTAAAGCCTCCGTTCACCGGCACCACTTTATCGATTGCGTTGCGGCCATCAGCAGCAATACGTACATTCAGTTTTACAGGTTCGGCGCCAGCTTTCTGCGTGTACACTTCACCGTTAAAACTAAAGCAAAGTGTATTGCCACGGGAACTGGTTAAAAAACGTACCGGGTGCTTGCTGAAATGTGTGAGTGCGGTGCTTTTGGAAGGATCGCCCAGGCTGCTTTTATATACATTGAAGCTGCCGCTTTGTTCACTTAAATAATAAAAGTCATTGTTGTTGGCATCAAATACCGGGTTGCGGTCTTCGCCTGCAAAACTGGAAAGCTGTGTGTATTTTTTTGTTTTAAAATCGTACACCCATATATCTCTTGTTACAGCAGAAGTATGGTGTTTGCGCCAGTCGCTTTCGTATCCTTTAATATCATGAAAAATGAGTTTATCACCGCTGCTGTTCACCGTGGCATCGAGCGCAGGCGTAGCGAGCACCTGCATTACACGGCCGCCTGTTACAGGCACGCTGTACAGTTCGCTCATCATGCCAATGGGGAATTGGGTGTTACTTGCAGGATCCTGCCGGTAAGCAGAAAAATACACTGCTTTATCATCAGCCGAAAAACAACTGGGTACTTCCCTGGAGGAATGAAAGCTCAGGCGTTTAGCATCGCCACCGGTAGAGGGCATTACAAACACATCAAAATTGCCATAACGGTCGGATGCAAATGCAATGCTCTTACCATCGTGGCTCCATACCGGCGCAAACTCGTAGGTTTCGCTGATGGTGAGCGGGATGGCATTACCGCCTGATGCCGGCACGGTATAAATATCGCCTTTATAACAGAACAGGATCGTTTGCCCGTCGGGCGAAATAGAAGGATACCTTAACCATAAAGGATTATCCTGTGCCTTTAACTGTAAGCCGGCCGTAATTGCCAGCAATGCACATAATAGTATTCTCATAAAAACAGGTTTGGGGTAAATATAATTTTCTAAGTTAAGCATTACGCTGTCAAATTACAAAACACAATATATAAGTGGTAAAAAGGATTGCTGCAGTACAGCCATGTTATGCAGATGTTATTGATAGCAGGCTTTTAAAAAACAATTTTTTATTTTTTATCAATGCGCTAACTTACTTTAAAAATAAAGCATGAAAAGAATATTCCTGTTAACGGTGCTTGGTATACTGTTTTCTTTTGCGGCCTGTTTTAAAGCTGCAGCAGAAGGTTCAGTACCGGATACGGTAAGTACAGGAATTTATGTGAACAGCATTCATGATATCGATTTTAAACAAAAAGAATACACGGTGAACTGTTGGGTATGGTTCAAGTACAAGAATAAAGACTTTGATTTTTTACAGAACCTGGAGATACCGCAGGCCAAATCATTCTCCAAATCATTTTCCACCATCGACAGCAGCGGCGATAAAGTATACGTGCTGATGAAACTGCAATGCGTGATGAAAGATTCCTGGAAGATCGGCAACTTTCCTTTTGACCGGCAGAACCTGCGGCTTTCTTTTGAGAACTCGCAATTCGATTCCCGCTCATTAATATTTAAACCTGATACACTGGGCAAAAATTATGATCCGCGTTTTACTTTAAGCGGCTGGAAGATCGATAGCTTTAATGTGAATGTAGGCACCAAAGTATATGAGACCGCTTTTGGCGACGACAGTTTTTCAAAACCCCGCAGCGAATACAGCGCTTACCGTGTTAAGATCGGCATTGTAAGGGATGCAGGCGGTTTGTTCTGGAAAATGTTTTTGGGTATGTACGTTGCATTCCTGATTGCCTATGTTTGTTTTTATATTCATGCCGATGGTATCGATTCCAGGTTTGGACTAAGCGTAGGTTCTTTATTTGCGGTGATCGGTAATAAATATATCATCGATTCTGCCCTGCCCGAATCCACTTCTTTTACATTAGTGGATACATTGCACGGGCTTACACTCTTCTTCATTTTTTCGGTGATCTCCTGCACGGCTTACACTTTAAGACTGATAAAAGCCGATAAGGTAAAGCAGGCCAAACGCTTTGATATGGTGGCCGCACAGGTGCTTTTGCTGCTGTACATCCTGGCGAATATCTACTTTATTTCGCAGGCTAACAACCCTTAGTTTCCGCGGTTTGACTCTTTTGTGTTTCAGCGTTTTAACCTGTTTTTAATCTGCCCCCGCAGTGCCGCAAAAAAATGCGCTAACATTCGTTTTTTGTTAACAAACTTTAGCAATCATTGGCCGTCTATAGCACAGGATTTGTATTATTTCATTTGGACTAAAAACATTTAACATGAAAACTCTAAAATTTGTGCTTTTGTTCGTTGCGGTGATCGGCCTGTCACCGCTTGCTGAAACAAAGGCGCAATCGGTTGCTGTAAACTTTTCTTTATTCCAGCAGGAACTGAGCCCTTATGGCCGCTGGATGACCAATCCCCGTTTTGGTGAAGTGTGGGTCTACAATGATCCCGGCTTCCGCCCTTATTATACTGATGGACACTGGGAATATACCAATTACGGTTGGGCCTGGGTATCTGATTTCGATTGGGGCTGGGCGCCCTTTCACTATGGCCGCTGGGAATATGATCCCGGCTATGGATGGATGTGGATACCGGGTTACGACTGGGCATCTGCATGGGTAAGCTGGAGCTCGTACGATGATTATTATGGATGGGCGCCGCTGGGTTATGGCGTTAACATCAATGTGTCTTTCGGATCGATCCCTTACGACCGCTGGACCTTTATACCGAGAAGGAATATCTGCGACCGCGATATCAACCGCTATTATATTGCTCCCGACAGGAACCGTGGTTTCAGGAATGCCGTAGTGATCAATAATTATTATGGAGGTAATAACGATCGCGGAAGGTTTATGCGTGGACCGGAAAGATCAGATGTGGAACGCTTTACCAATAACCGTATCACCGAAAGAAGGATCGATGACAGGGACAGGCAGGGCAGATGGGTAGACTATAACCGTAATAATGGCCGTGGCAATAATAACAGGGATAACAATAATCCCGGCAGAAGAGATGAAGCCAACAACAATGGTGGCAGAAGGGATAATCAATCGGGTGGTATGCAGAATGGTCCCGGCGGTAACAGGAATTTCCCGAGGAGAGATGATGGCAATAACAACAATGGTGGTGTGAACACACCGCAACAACCCAATGCCAGCAACACTCCTAATAATGGCAATCCACGTTGGAACAATAACAACAATCCCCGCAGGAGGGACGATGGTAACAATGGTGGTGCTACTACTCCTCAACAACCCAATGTAAACAACAATCCACGTTGGGGTGGTGGCGATAATAATTTCCCCCGCAGGAGGGATGATGCTAATAATCAGCCGAACAATTTCCCCAGGCAGCAACAGCCGCAGGTAGAACGGCCACAGCGTCAGCCACAACCTGCAATGGAACCAAGGCAACAACCGCAACCCCGCCAGATGCAGCAAAGAAATGATAATGGTGGCGGAAGAAGCTGGCAGGGATCAGGCAATGGTAATGGTGGTGGACAGCGCCAGTGGGGTGGAGGCAACGGCGGCGGCAATAATGGCAACGGCGGTGGACATGGCAGAAGAGGTTAATACAGTTTTAAAAGAAATAGCTTAATGATTAAAACGTTCCGGGCAACCGGGACGTTTTTTGTTTGGAAGAACGAGGGTTTGTTTAATTGTGTATTGTATGGCGGCGGATGGCGAATGTGGAATATCGAATGTAGAACAATGTGTTTTTAGGACTAACTATATAAGTATAATGAATTTTGTATTTTCTCTGAAGTTTAAAGAATTGATTCAAGCTATTTTGTCATAAATATAACGTCGAAGTGTAAACGATAATTATTAATAGCTTTTCTTTTAAAGAGCCATATAATTATTTTTATTATTCCTTCAAATGCCCCAGATCATATTCCGGGTGCTTACCTCTTATCTCCGCAAAAAATGCGATCACTTTTTTCATATCAGCTGCTTCGTCGTTGGTGGTGAATAAGGGCTCGCCAAGTACCAGTTGTTTATTTTTAAAATCAAGACCAACGGGCAGAATGGGAACGCCTGCCTGCTGGGCGATATGATAAAAACCGGTGCGTAATTTGTCTACTCTTTTGCGGGTGCCTTCGGGGGCCATGGCCAGCAAAAAGTTTTCGTTGTTGGCAAAATACGCTACTACCTGCTCTACCATGCCCTGTTTGCTGAAACGATCCACAGGTGTGCCGCCCAGCCAGCGGAAAATAAAACCAAAGGGACCATCAAATAATTCTTTCTTGCCTAAAAATTTTGCATGATGGATCTTTAAATGATGCCTTGCTGCAAAACCAATTATCACGTCGCTGCTGCTGGTATGCGGCGCTACGATCAATACCATTTTTTTATACTGGTAAGGAAATTCCCCCACCACCTTCCAGCCGGAAAACTTCCAGTATAGTTTCCATATCCAACCAATCATACTGGTAAGTTAGTGCTTTTATGACGTTTTATGCTATTGACTTTGAAAGAATGAGACCTTCCCGTTTTTTGGTAACTACGCATTAACGATCAGGGAACTGAACTTGAGTTTACAGTAGCACAAAAGCTCAATCAGGGAACCCTCCGGCAAAGGGGATGTAATCCTTTGCCGGGCTCTTTTTTTGTTTCTTTTTTGGAGAAGCAAAAAAGAAAGTAATCTTCGATATTAAGGAAACTGAAAAACGAGAAAAGAATTTCAAGCCACCAGCTATAGCATTTGTTTTATAAATAGTATACTATCAAGATATGTTCTTACAGAACGATTTATAACACATTTATGTTTTAACTTTCCGCCATGAAAAAATTGATCCTTGTTCTGATAACCATCATCACCAGTTATTACAGTAATGCACAAACCAGCCCGGTGGATTATATCAATCCTTTAATGGGCTCCGACTCCAAACCAGACCTGAGCAATGGTAATACTTACCCCGCTATTGCAGTACCCTGGGGCATGAATATGTGGACACCGCAAACAGGCAAAATGGGTGACGGATGGCAATACCAATATGCAGCTGATAAGATCCGCGGCTTTAAACAAACGCATCAGCCTTCGCCCTGGATGAATGATTACGGGCAATTTGCAATAATGCCGGTGACCGGCACCCTGCGCTTTAACCAGGATGACCGAGCCAGCTGGTTCACGCATAAAGCAGAAACAGCCACGCCTTATTATTACAGTGTGTACCTGGCCGATCATGATGTTACTGCGGAGATCGCTCCTACAGAAAGGGCTGCCAGCTTTCGTTTTACATTTCCAAAAACCGATAGCGCTTATGTAGTGGTGGATGCTTTTAACAGGGGATCTTATATCAAGATCATTCCTGCAGAAAGAAAGATCATTGGCTACAGCAGCAAGTACAGTCGTGGTAAGATGCCCACTTTTAAAAATTACTTTGTGTTGTATTTTGATAAACCTTTTACTGTTGCACATGCGTGGCGGGGCAACCAGCTTTCAAAAGATACACTGGAGCTGCAGGCCGATCATACCGGTGCCATTGTTGGATTTAAGACAGAAAAAGGAGAGCGTGTAGGCGTAAGGGTAGCCTCTTCCTTTATCAGCATCGAACAGGCAGAACTGAACCTGAAAGAGATCGGTAATGATGATTTTGAGACCGTGAAGGCAAAAGCAAAAAAAATATGGAACCAGACATTGGGCAGGATCCAACCTGAAGGCGGCACCATCGATCAGCTGCGTACTTTCTATTCCTGTCTCTACAGAACATTGTTCTTTCCCAATAAACTATACGAAAAAGACGCGTCTGGAGCCATCGTGCATTACAGTCCTTATAACGGAAAAATAATGCCCGGATATTTATTTGGCGGTACCGGTTTTTGGGATACGTTCCGTGCATTGTATCCTTTTTTAAACCTCGTATATCCTTCTGTAAATAAAGAAATGCAGGAAGGCCTGATCAATGATTATAAAGAAGGGGGCTGGTTACCGGAATGGAGCAGCCCGGGTTATGCCGATATCATGATCGGGAATAATTCAGCCTCTGTAGTGTCGGATGCTTATATGAAAGGATTGCGGGGATATGATATCAATACTTTGTACGAAGCATTATTGCATGGCGCCAATAACGAAGGACCGGTTAGCGCTGTAGGCCGCAAAGGGGTGAGTTATTATAAAAGCCTGGGTTATGTACCTTATGATGTGAAGATAGATGAAAATGCCGCCCGCACACTGGAATATGCGTATGATGATTTCAGCATTTTTCAGCTGGCGAAAAAGCTGAACCGGCCTGTGGAAGAAATAAAATTATTTGCAAAGCATTCGCAGAATTATAAAAATCTTTTTGATCCGCAAACCAAATTAATGCGGGGCAAGAATGCGGATGGTACTTTTCAATCACCTTTCAATCCTTTTAAATGGGGCGATGCTTTTACCGAAGGCAATAGCTGGCATTACAGCTGGAGTGTGTTTCATGATATACAGGGTTTGATCGACCTGATGGGTGGTAAAAAAACCTTTGTGCAGATGCTGGACAGTGTTTTCAGCCTGCCGCCTGTTTTTGATGATAGTTATTATGGCGGTGTGATACACGAGATACGTGAAATGCAGATCGCCAACATGGGCCAGTATGCACATGGCAACCAGCCTATACAACACATGATATACCTGTACAATTATGCAGGCGAACCCTGGAAGGCGCAGTATTGGGTGCGGGAAGCGATGAACCGCCTGTACAGGGCCACACCGGATGGTTATTGCGGCGATGAAGATAACGGGCAAACATCGGCCTGGTATGTTTTCAGCGCATTGGGTTTTTATCCGGTATGCCCGGCAACAGACCAGTATGTATTAGGAGCGCCTTTGTTTAAAAAGATCACACTCAGTTTAGAGAATGGTAAAAAATTCATCATCAATGCACCGGCCAACAGTGATGATAATAAATATATACAAAGCGCACAACTTAACGGTTCCGTATACACTAAAAACTGGTTGAGTCATTTTGATATTTTAAAAGGCGGCAGCTTTAATATTACCATGGGCAATAAACCGGCCACCGGCAGGGGCAACGATAATGCAGCAGTCCCTTATTCGTTCAGTACGGATAAAGAAAATGAAAAGTATTTAAAGTAATGGATAAATAAAAGCCCCGCAACAATTGCGGGGCTTTTTGTAAGGTTTACAGGCTTGCCCGGTAAATGCTCATATCACTGGGCAGTACGCCATATTGTTTTTTAAAGGCTTTTGAAAAACTGTTGATTCTGTTATAGCCCAATGTATAGGCGATCTCCGAAATGGATTTGCTTTTGGCTGCGATCATAGTCTTACCCAGCTCCAGTTTCTTTTCCAGGTAATAATGATAAATGCTTTTGCCGTACACCATTTTAAAATGCCTTTGCAATGTGGCCGGGCTCATATTAAATTCAGCCGCCAGCACCTGCAGGTTGGGTAATGGTTTATCCAGGTATTCTTTAATGCGGTCTTCTACTTTTTTTATTTCGTTGTGATGCAGGCAATGGGTGAAGTTGACATCATTGCTGCTGCGGCATACCACCCGGTTCAAAAAACTATTGATAAGAATAAGCGATTTGGTCTTTACATGTATCAAAGGAAAATGATCCTGTTTCATTTCGGTTACCAGCTCTTTGGCAAAAAGATACTGGCCTTCATCCATATTCTCTGCAATAAACGTGGGCTTGTTCTGTTGCACCAGTAAATTAACGGTAGTGATTATTTTTTCGCTGGCTTCGCTGTAATTCTCTTCCAGCCAGTTTTTGGAGAACATCAGTACCAGCCTGCTTACCTGCTGTCCTTTTTTTATTAATACGGTGCGGTCAAAATCGGTGGTATATAAAATAGCCGACCGGTCCATGCTTACCTGGTCAATAAACTCGGCATCATCTCCACTGTTGGTCAGTTCCATGTCGAGCAATAGTTTGAACATGGCTTCATTCCTGTCGGAATCTGTTACCCAGCGGAATTTAAGATCGTGATTTAAAGTAAAATAATAGTACCGTACAAAAAAGCCTTCTTCTATGATCAGCTCTTTTACAAAGCCATTGCCTATGGCAGCCGGTAGTTGTATGCCATTATTGATAACGGGCACCTGCAACTTACCCGCAAGCTCCTGCAGGTAATTGGTCCGGGGGTCGGTAGAATAAACGTGGTCGAAAGCTTTCACTTAGGATTATAATAGATTATGCTACAAAGAAGATAAAAAATATTTATTTGAACAAGCTTTAACTGGTCAAAGTTTTTCTACTTTTTATGTAGGCTAATTGTATCCAACCAAATATAGTGGGTAGTTTTTTTTCTACTTCTCTTGTAGTTGTTGAACCTTTTTGCAGCTTTAGGGCAGTATTATTTGTTTTTAGGGGACATGCTTTTGCGTTAGTGAAAATATTTTGCACTTGCTTTTTTATCCACTGTCTCTTTTGTAAACCGAACTATTTTTTACCTCAAACCGAACCTCATGAACAGATGTCTACTCATTGCATTGCTATCTACAGTGGTATTTAACAGTGCTACGGCTCAAAAAGCAAGAACAACCAAAACTCTTCCCGCTGCCGCAACCGAAAACTGGCAGGCGAGTGCACAGCAATACCTTGCTGCTGCAGAGTATCATTTTAAAAAAATGGATAATTGCTATGCAACGGTGAACCGCCGGCAGAAATTAAGTTTTGTAACGGATGGTTTACACTGCACCGCCAGCCCTTTACAGGCTAAAGCAGCAGATAAAGGATGGCAGTCGAAGTTAACATTAACAGCTATCAACGCAGCCGGTACCGAAACTGCAGCGCCAAAAGCTACCAGCGGCTTCGCCGGTAACGATCATTTATTATTTCATTATGATGATTTCAGCGTGGAATACCTGAATGATGAGCAGGGGATGAGGCAGAATTTTATCATTAACAAGAGTGAAGATAAAAGCGGCGCCTTAAAAGTAATATTAAAAGTAGATGGTGACCTGGTACCAGCTGTAACAAAAAATAATACACTGGAGCTGAAAGATGCAGTAACCGGGAAAACTGTTTTAAAATATGATGATCTTAAAGTGTGGGATGCCCGTAACACGCCATTGAATTCTTCGATGGAGCTTTCAGCAGATAACAGGCTGCAGATAGTGGTGGATGATGCCGCTGCTGTATATCCTGTAACGGTGGATCCCCTGACACATCTTTCTGAATGGGAAACTTCTGCTTCCGGATTATTACCCGGTATTCTGACCAATCTCCAGCTACAGGTAGACGCCATGTACGGTTATTCGGTTGCCGGATTGGGAGATGTAAACGGAGATGGTTTTGATGATGTGGCAATTGGCGCACCCGGGGCGATAGATATTGTAGCCGGCCCAACAACCGTTGTTGGCGCCGGTGCAGTATTTGTTTATTTTGGTTCTGCTGCGGGCCTGCCATCTTCTCCCAGCAGGGTACTGCGTGCAACCACGCCCGTTACCAATGCATTGTTCGGCTTCAGCATTGCCGGTGGTAATGTTACAGGCAACACCGTAACCGGTCTTATCAAGAATGATATTATTGTAGGTGCACCGGGTGATACTTACTCCACCTCAGTTTCCGGTGTGCCTTCCACAGCTACTGTTACTGCAGGTAAAGTGTATGTGTTTGATGGCCTGGCGCTTACTTCAGGACCTGCAAGCCCGCTGGCATCGGTATATTTAAATGGCTCCGCATTTTTCAGTAATGGTGTAATTGGAGTACTGTTATCGAATGTAAATATCAATGCACTTTTTGGTTTTTCTGTGGCGGCCGCTGATGATATGGATGGTGATGGTTTGGGAGAAGTGGTAGTGGGTGCACCGGGTTATGCAGGTGTGCAGCTGCTGGATGTGGTGAGCGGTGCCGCGTTTGTATATAAATCGGGCAATATTGTTTCCAACACGCCTACACAACTGGCTACGCCTACTTTACTGGGCTTTCCGGGCTTGACCAATATCAATGGTTTGTTATTCGGGTTCAGTGTGGATGGCGCCGGTGATTATAATAAAGATTCCAAACCGGATGTTGTAGTGGGTGCACCGGGCGGACTTAACCTGGGAGGTCCCGGCTTTTTGGGTGGTACTGCTTATGTATACAATGGTAATGGTGCCGGTGTAAATAGTGCTATTGGTACACAGTTGACCACTTCAGGACCTTTGCTGGGTTCGGTGGCCAATTTGTTTGGCTATTGTGTAAAAGGTGTAAAAGATGCGAATGGTAACCGTACCGGTAGTATACTGGTAGGCGCTCCTGTTGGTAATGTACTAAGCAATGTAGTGGGTGGATTACGATTAAAGACGGGCAGTGTAAATTTATTCCAGGCCAAGCTGAGCCCTGCAGGTACAGAAACACCTAACCAGTCTTTCTCATCACCCCGTTCAGCGAGTTTATTATCCATTTTAAGTTTGCAGAACCTGGATGTGAATGCCATGTTTGGTGCATCTATTGATAATATGCTGGATGTGAATTGCGATGGCTTTGCTGATATCATTGTGGGCGAACCTTTATCTTCTGCAGTGGGCCTGATCGGTGCCAATGCATTGGGCGGCGCCACTTATGTGTTTTTGGGCAATGCAGGTAATACCTATACCACCACGCCACACTGGACACTGGAAAACGAGATCGATTATACTTTTGGTTTGAATGCAGCCAGCCTTATCGGCTTTAGTGTAGCAGGCGGCGGACATGTGGCCGGCGTAAATAAAAGTGTAAAAGCCATTGTAGGTGCCACCGGTAAATTACTCGACTTCAGCACCGGCATTTTTAATATCGGTAATACGTTCGGTACGATTTTCGGTTATGTAGCAGGTGGTAACGGCCTTGGCAGGGGAGAGCAATATACTTTCACTAACTGTTCTTTACTGGCCACCAGCATCATCAACTTTACGGCGGCGCCACAAAATTGTGATGCAGAGTTGAAATGGAGTTTCGGCAATGAAGATGACCTGGCTTATACCGAAGTACAGCAAAGCAACGACGGTGTTAATTTTACCACTGCCACTAAAGTAATGCCACAGCACGGTGATTATAAACTGAAGCTTGCCCAGGTGAGCAAACAATCCTACTACCGCTTAAGAATATACGAAAAGAACGGCACTACAAAATACAGCAACATTGAAATGGTAAAAACAACCTGTAATGCGCAGGATCAACTGTCGGTATTGCCCAGCGTATTTACCAGCCAGGCCAGCGCAATATATACCACTATTACTGCAAAAGGTACCGGTATATTGATGATACAGGATGTGTATGGCAGAACGGTGTCTAAAACCACGGTAAATGTAACAGCGGGCAGCAACAGGCTGGCGCTTAATACCAATAATTTACCTGCAGGTGTGTACTACGTTTCAGTACATGGTGATGACTGGAAGAGTGAGACCATCAAAGTGATCAAACAAAAATAAAACCAATAAAACAGGATCTGTTAATTAGCACGGCCCGGGTATATACCCGGGTCTTTTATCAATTGTTTTAATAAATCAAACCTTTACCAGCAATATGAAAAAGCAACATTTTAAAATGCCGAAGCTGCTTCAATATCTGCCCCTTCAAAGGCTTTTTCAAATTCCTTTTTTACTGCGGCAGCATCCTTATGCTGTTTGTCCAGCGCCTGCTGCAGGCCATATAATGCCCGGAAGTTGTGTGGGTTCTCGGCCAGGTCTTCTTTAAATATTTTTTCTGCTTTGGCTGCATCACCTGCTTTCAGCAGTGCATTGCCGAGGTATACCCTTGCAGGTAACAGCCAGTCGCGGGGCTCGTTGTATATCAGTGCATCTTCGCTGGTTACGGCTGCTGTTAAAAACTGGATGGCCTTGGCATGATTGTTCCGTTGTTCTGCAATTACACCTGCCAGTATATTGGCGGCCACTTTAGCTGCATCGGCCGGCGCATTGAAGGGTTGCATCACTACCAGCATGTCGGGCTCTTTCATTTTTGCCTGTACTATGTTCAGCTCTTCTGTTGCTTTTATCAATTCATTTTTACCTGCAAATGCCATCCCTCTTGCCCAGTGCCATAATACGGTGGAATATATATGCTGTGCGGGCGGAGCCAGTTCGCTCAACACGGCATCCCATTTGCCAAAGCGCACATCATTGAACAGGGGTGTCATATACAGGTATTGTATATAATTGCCCAGTGGTTGCGGCAATGATAGAAAACTAGTATCAAAACTCTGCCTGCATTCCAATGCCGACTTGTTGCTGTAAGCATAATTGGCCCGCATCATGGCGCAGGCGCTTTGCATGTGCAGGTTGTGTATCAGGTAGAGGGGCAGGTTATTCTGTACGGCCGGGTAAAGACCATAATACGTATTATATCCACTCACCGACATTTCATTTACTTTAATGCCTTCTTTATAATTACCGCTGCGGATATAGATATGGGAAGGCATGTGTATCATGTGTGCCACGGCCGGCATCAGTTTACCTAACCTATCGGCGCTGGGCAATGCACGCTCGGGATTTTTAGAGGCTTCAACTGTGTGTATGTAATAATGATTGGCGCCGGGATGTTCGGGATGTGTTTTTAATATGCCTTCCAGTACCGCGATGATCTCCGGCGTCCACGGTTCTGCGTTACCGTTATGTTTCCAGTAATCCCAGGGATGTTGTAGCATTAGCGCATCGGCATATAAAGCGCCTGCATCTGCATCCTGTTTAAACAAACCATACGCTTTTTTCATACCATCACTGTAGCGCTGGTTGAGTATGCTGCGGCTGATGGTACTGTCGGTGCTGTAACGCACTGCCATGGCGTCTATCAATGCTTTTTCCTTTGCATTGCAGTTCTCTTTGAGTGATACGGCTGTTTGTGCGGCTGCATACGCATCGGGTGTGGCAGCATATTCAAAATCGTTGATGTTGGGGCCATAAGCAAGCGCCTGCGCCCAGTATATCATAGCGTTCTTATCATCAAACTGCTGCGCTTTTTTAAAGGATGCCATCGACTCGATGATATGAAAAGCATAGTACATGTTGATGCCCTGGTTAAAATAAAAACGGGCACTGTCATTCTTACTGTTGATCGTCCATTGGTAATTGCCCCAGCCGGGTAATACGCCAATGCCTGCAGCAAGACTATCTACATTCAGCAGCGACCAGTCGGGCGAACATTGCAATACATGTTTATTTTGATAAGCGGCTGCTTTGGAAATATGTGGTATCGGTGCGTTTTTTTTAATGGCATAACGAAAGCCGGCAGCAGCGAGTAAAACAAAGAGTGTGCTGAAGAGGAATATTTTATTTCTCATAAAAAAAGTTTGGCGATAAGGAATAAGAGCCTGTACAGTTGAAGGACCAATTGCTTATTGACTTAAAGATAAAAATATTTTCGGGGAATCGTTAAATACCTGCGGCAAACAAAAAAGGAAGAGATGATGATCCCTTCCTTCAATTATTTTGTAACCTGTTTATGCACTTTGTTGCAGCATTTTCTGCAATTGCGAGCGGGAGCGGTTGAGCTGCGATTTGCAGGTGCCTTCGCTGCAACCGAGTATATCGGCAATTTCGCGGTGGCTGTAACCTTCAATTACATACATGGTAAAAACATTGCGGTAGCCGGATGGCAGCATGGTGAGGGTTTTTACAATATCCTTTTCGCCCAGTTTATCCAGCACCGTATCCTGCCGGTCTTCCATGAACTGGTTGAGCTCTGACAGGTTATAATGTGCTTTTTTAGAAGCGCCCCTGAAATAACTTACAGCCGTACGGTACATGATCCTTTTGATCCATCCTTCAAAACAGCCGTCGCCACGGAATTTATCCAGGTTACCGAATACTTTTATAAAACCTTCCTGCATGATGTCTTCAGCTTCGCAATTGCTTTTGGCATAGCGTAAACAAAGGGTGAGCATTTCCGGCGCATATTGCCGGTACAATAATAACTGCATTCTCTCATTTCCAAATGCCGACTCCCGTATCATTATCTCGAGCGGTATTGGATCGTTATGTACTGGTATCATTCTTTGAGTTTGATTTACAGCATTTCTTTTTCAAATTGCTTGCCAGAAATTAAATACCTGCTTTTACCCCGATATTATTAAACAATATCAAAATTGTATCAGTGTATGGGGAACTTATTGCACAAATAATAATGGCTGTAGCACCCTGTTATACGAAATTTTTGTTGGCATAGTTTTATGAGTGATGTTATTAAAATTTATTATTATGACAACTATGACCACCGCTTTGACAGAGGTTTTAAATGACCTTATCAAGATCAATAACGACCGTATCACAGGCTATAAAAAAGCAGCAGAAGAAAGCAAAGCTATCGATGCCGACCTGGTTACAATTTTTAACAGAATGGCCGATGAAAGCCGTGCCTATGTAGTGGCATTGACCGAAAGGGTGAATGCACTGGGCGGGCAGAGTGAAAGTGGCCATACAGCCATGGGCAGATTGTACCAGGCATGGATGGACATAAAAGCCACCTTCACCGGTAAAGACCGTAAAGCAATACTTGCCTCTTGCGAATATGGGGAAGATGCTGCACAGAAAGCTTACAAAGATGCACTGGCTACCGAAGTGGACCTGGATACAGAGACCCGGCAACTGATCGCCGAACAAAAAGCTTCTTTAAAGAAGAGCCATGACCTGATAAAAAAATACAGGGACGTTAATTAACAACGCAGGAATAATAACCTGTACTGTTGAAGAAGGAGGCAGCAACTGCTTCCTTTTTTATTGCTGTGATACATGCTACTATAAATGAAAGAAATATGTAAAATTTTGTAGTAATTGTGTAACGCCACAACTATTACTGTGTTGTTCTTTTGTAAACGGGATACAAGGTTCAGAACAGGTAGTGCTGATACGATTTCTTCACTGCCTGTTCTTTTTAAAAACGATGTTGTTGCTCCTTGTTCTTCCGCCCCCAACGCATGAATCCTTCTTTACAGGCACTGAACGATTTTGTAAATGATTTTAATTTACGCCGTCCCAATGGTATCATTGCTTTTACCGCCAAAATACAATTCAATACCGGTCAAACAGCAGAAAGCGAAGTGCAGGTAATTACCAGCGATAATGTAGGCGCCATTTATTTTTTAAATATACCGGATTATGAACTGCCGGATATGTTCAGTGTAAAGAAGAATGTATTTGAATACGTGCCGCAACAGTGCTTAAAAATAGAATCGGGTGACCATCGTATAACTGTTATGCCTGTACTATAATTTTCGATATCACCCTACTTTCACCAGTTGCCTTTTTTCTTTCAGCTGTTTAAAATGTGTAGGTGTAAGGCCGGTCACTTTTTTAAACTGGGCCGAAAGATGTGCCACGCTGCTGTATTGCAGCTCATCGGCTATTTGGGTAAGGGTAAGATCGCTTAATACCAGCAACTCCTTTACCTTATCTATTTTAAGTGAGATGAGGTATTGCTCAATAGTGGTAGCCTGCATTTCTGAAAAAAAATTGGCCAGGTAGCTGTAATCGTAATGGAGTTGTTTGGAAAGATAGGTGGAGAAGTTGGTGCGTTGCTTTTCGCTGTAGTGGTGGGTGTAATCGTACATCACTTTTTTTATCTTTTCCAACAGAATGCCTCTTTTATCTTCGATCACTTCCAGTCCGGCTTTTTTGATGGCATCATTCAGTTCTTCTTTTTGTGCAGGTGATATCTGTTCTTTGATCTCTGCTTCTCCCAGGTCGATATTGACAGGGCTCAGGCCGAGTTTCTCTATTTCTTCTTTTACCAATACCCTGCAGCAATCGCAGGCCATATTTTTAATGTACAGTTTCATGGAATGAGGTTGTTAATTTGGGTAATTAAAAATAATACAAAGCCTGTTATCTTAAAAGAAAACAGGCCAAAGATATTTATTGAAGGTAGGGTTATTTTATAATCTTCATTTACAGGTTTCCGGGTCTTTTTTACAGAATTCCACTAATTGCGCTGCTGTTGCATTAGCAGCATCTGCCTGTTTGTTCAGCTCCCTTAATTTGTCCAGTAACTGGCCACGGGCTTCCAGCAATTGTATATAATACGGATGCTGTGTATTGCCCTGTTGCAGTACGGTATTGTATCCTTTGGATCGCATCATTTGGTGTACTTTACTGAATATGGCTTTTGTTTTACTGTACAGTTGCGGTAATTCTTTTTGATAAAGCTGTAATTCTTTTTCGGCCAGTGTGCGGCCGGTGTATTTTTTAAACAGGGTATCGATGCTGTAATTAACCGTGCGGAGATAATTGTCCAGCATGGAAAAATAATCTGTGATGGCTTCTTTTACAGCTTTTTCCAATACCGGGTCTTTTTGCACTTTTGCATCGGTGTGGCGGTATTGCTTTGATTCTTTCTCAAGCCGGTCTGTATACCAGGACAGGATATAACTTTTACGATCGGAGTGATCGGCCAGTATATTCAGCTGTACCATTATTTCGGCTTCGTATTGTTTGGTAGCGGGCTTACTGTTTTTGGGTGTATATAATTTCCAGGCTTCTTCGGCGGAGGTTAACACACCCGGCAACCTGTCGAAATAGGAGGTAAAAGCGGTATCCACGCTGTTGCTTTGCTGAGCCTGCAGGCAATTGCATACTAATACAGCGGGTAAAAGGAGGAAAAATGATAAACGCATGTTCAATTAATTTTAGAACAATAAAACTAACTGTACCGGGGGCGCTATAAAACCTGTTGCTGTATCAATTGCTTTTTTACGGGTATGAACTGCAAAAAAAATCCGCAACACCTACTATGATGTTGCGGAATGGAAATATATTTTATTATAAACCGCTGATAAGATCGGTGGCCATTTTTACATAGTCATCGTTCTTGGCAGTAGTGGCCAGTTCTTTACAGGTGGTGGCAGCTGCTTTTGCGGCGGTTTTATCACCCTGTTTTTTATGTATGCGTGCTTTTAACAGGTACATATAAAACGCATCTTTGTTGGTTTCAATGGCTTTGTTTACCCATGTCAATGCCTGGTTCAGGTCTTTGCCATTATCGTAATAATAAGATGCTGCATTGAAGTAAGGCTTATTATCCTTGTTCATGATATCATTGATCTGCGCCATTACTTTTGTATCGGTGCCTACCGTTACAGGAAATTGCACATAGGTATTCTCCCACATCAGTTCGATATTACAGCTGCTGCCGGTGATGGAAGCAAAGTTGATGGTGAAATTCTCGATGCTGTAAGGAGTAGTCATAACGTCGGCCTGTACACGAACGATATCATTTTCTGGTTTGTACAGCGAAGGCTGGTTCACATTCACGTCTTTTGTAATGATGATGGTCCATTTTTTGGCATCGGGAATGGTCAATAAACCATATTTGCCTGCTTTTATTTCCTTGCCGCCAATGGTCACATCATCACTGAAGGTAAGCGTGGTGGCGCCGTTGGCACCGGTACGCCATACTTTGCCAAAAGGTACCAGGTCGCCCATAATCTTACGATCTCTTTTTGCAGGACGGCTGTAACTGAGTTCGATAGCACCCACACCAAAATTCTGTTTTACAGTTTGCGTGGGAGAGGGTTGTGGTGTAGTTAATGTTTGCGCTTTTGCCAGGTTTAATGTTGCAACAGCGGTTAATAACAGTAATAGTTTTTTCATATCTGTATTTTTAGTGCAGCAAATGTAGGGAATAAAAAAATAGTAAGCTAAGTGCCGGATATATTGCAGGCCTATTACCAGTTTGTGGTATAAAATGCGATAACTGTTCACGCATAAAAGCACGAAAAAATTACCGCAAATCCTTATCTGGCTGAATTACTTGCTTTTATCAGAACTCCACCCTGTTCATAACTTTTTCTAAATAAATGCTTGCATTTAGTTGGAGGGAACAATAATTTTATGATCCCGGAATTAAGGCTAACTGCCCCTTTCCAGTCTCTGTTTCATCAGCGGCTATATGAATGCAGCATCGGAATTTTATTAGTATGGTTTTCTTTTCTCTTTTCTCTTCTGTGATTGATCCTGTTTTTTTTATTGCTTAAGACTTATTGGTAATTGATCTTTTATTTTTTAAATAAAACGTCAAACTGTACCGGCGTGAATGGTACGGAACATTTATCATCCTTAAAACAAAAAAATCTATGGATAGATCAAAAAGCACACCCCCACTGGAATGAACATTGTATCACCTTCAAATTTAGTAAGTATGAAATATCAACAGAATAACGGGCATGCTGATGCACTGGCTGAACCAAATGCCGCAGGAGCAACCGCCATCCCCGTTATTAAAAGACCCAAAAAAACAATTCCTGAAAAGGAAGATAAAAAAGACAATTTTACTGATGACCGTTTGAATACGGACCAGGAAGAAATGCAAATGACAGAAGAAGAAATGGAAATGGGCCTGGATGATGCCGGCGGCGCATTGCCCATCATTCCACTGCCTATTGCAAAAAATAAAGTGTATGGACGCTACCGCGGGCAAACGGGTAATTTTGAAATGGAACTGCGCATTGATATTGACGGCGCCAATGCGCTGCAGAAAGTAAGCGGCGACTATTATAGTATTTCGGGACAAACCAAATCTTACTTCGGTTCTTTTATTGCCGATACTATTGCCACCACTATAGTGAACGGCGTTATCACTATTACCGGCAATACGGCCACCACCTGGAGCACGGCTTACACCAAGCTCAAGATCGTGATCAAGCAAACGCTGATCTTTCAACCGCTGGCGCCTGCTTCGCTACAATGGTTCCATGCCACCACCAATGCACCGGGTGCGATGTACGTGTGCAATAATTTCAGTCGTGCATTCCGCACCGTTAGGCTGGAGCAGGACCGCACTTCGGGCGTGGTGCCTTTTGTTTCGTACAATACCGGTTCGCTGCCTTCGGGCGGGCCTGCAAGGGTACTGAGCATCAATACCGCTTATGGAGAAGCCGGTGTGGAAATGAATACAGCCGGCATCAGCAATGTAGTACCTATGGCACTGGCTGGTCCCGATGCCAAATGGACCAATGCTGAATTGCACAATGCGATGGTGAATCATTTCAGCCTTTACCAGAACAATCCTGCATGGGATGTGTGGCTGCTGCATGCGTATGAACATATCAATGGCCCCGGGTTGTATGGCATCATGTTCGACCAGACAGGTTTACAACGACAGGGCGCTGCAGTTTTTTACAGGGGCATTGGTGGCGCATCAGCCGATCAGCAACGATTACAATTATATACCTGCACACATGAACTGGGCCACTGCTTTAATTTGTTGCATTCCTGGCAGAAGAGCCTGGCTACACCACCCAAACCCAATATACCGAGTTCGCTTTCGTGGATGAATTATCCATGGGGCTATCCCGGTGGTGCGGTTCCTTTCTGGAATAGTTTCCCTTTCCGTTTTGATACTTCAGAACTGGTGCATGTGCGTCATGGTTTCCGGAACAATGTGATCATGGGTGGTAATCCTTTTACGGTAGGTTCTTCATTGCAGGATATTGGTTCTTTGTTTGAAGACAATATTGAAAATAACACCAATCTTGAATTGCAACTGGAAGCGAAGAAATCGTATATGCTGGGTGAACCCGTGGTGCTGGAAACAAAATTAAAGACCACGAGTATGAAGAACAATCCTGTTAACAGCAGCCTGCATGTAAACTATGGCTTTATTACCGTAGGTATTAAAAAACCCGGTGGCGAAACCATCGTATATGAACCGCTTGCAGAAATGTGCGTGGAACCGGAACATACTGTGCTGAATAGTAAAGTACCCGGCGTGTATGAAAGTTCGTATATCGGTTTCGGTAAGCAGGGCTTTATTTTTGACCAGGCGGGTACCTACCAATTGCGTGCAGTGTATCATCATGAAGATGGTTCGAGAGTGGTTTCAGAAACTTTGACCTTGCGGGTAAAATATCCTTCCGGTAAAAATGATGATGATGTGGCCGACCTGTTGCTGACCGATGAAGTAGGTTACCTGTTTGCTTTTATGGGATCTGATGCACCTTACCTGCAAAAAGGCAATGATGCACTGAGTTTGATGGCAGAAAAATATAAAGATCATCCATTGGCCGTGTATGCACAATTTGTAAAGGGCGTGAATGCACAACGCACTTTTAAAACTATTACTGCCGATAAAACACTGGAGGTAAGGAAACCTGATTTCAGTATGGGTGAAGCGTTGCTGACAGATGTGATCGATAAATCCAAAGTTGGCAAGGGACTGGATAATATCAGCCTGAACCAGAGTATGCAGATACTGGCTAAAGCATACCAGCGCGAAGGCAATATAAAGGCTGCAGAGAATACGGTGAAGAACCTGGTGGCTCATTTTAATAAACAACCTATCAAGCAGGAAGTAAAAGAAATGATCGCCAAGGATGCAGCTAAAGTACTGGCGCCTGAAAAGGAAGATAAAAAGCGTGATACAGGATTTGATAATCCGTAGATTTGATAAGGCGAATGAAATAAGGGCAGTATGGTACTGCCCTTATTTTTAACCGGAGACGGTTATTTTTCTTCGGCTTTGGTAAGCACAAAGGGTTCGGCCCCCCAAAGCTCTTCGGGTTGTGTTTCTTTTATTACTCCGCTGAATATTATTTTTTTACCTGCTTTTTGTAATGCTGCGGGCAGGTTGCAGGGCAGCAATGCCCTTGTATTGCCCTTGTATTGTATGGCAAAATTTGCATGATCCAGTAAAAAAATTTCGCCTTGTTGTTGAGTGATAGTGTGTACCGTTTTTCGATCGGTATGGCAGTCGGTCTCTTTTAATTCGCCTGCACGGGAGCTGTATTTTTTGGTAGTGTTGCTCATGGCAACCTGTTGCGTGAATTGCTTAAGAAAGTTACTATTTGTTTTTGGGTTTTGAAAGGAAAAAGGGGAGTATTTATTAACAGGGGAAGGGGCCCGCAGATGGCGGGGAATACGCAGAGGAGAGGTTCATGCAAAGAAGGGAAGGAGGCAAAGGGTGGAAAGAGGAAATGGCACGCAGAGGGGCAGAGGGCGCAGAGGAGAGGTTGACAAAAAGAAGGGAAGGAGGCAGAGGACGCAAAGAGGATTGGATAGTTTTTACAACGAGATCAGGGCTTTTTTTTCTTGTCCATTTCTTTCAGCAGCGGTAAGAATTTTTCATCAATATGCTGTTTAAACCACTCATCAATGATGTCTTTTCTAAAGCGCCATTCCTTTCCTATTTTGGCGCCAGGTATCTTACCGGTTTGTGCCCAGGTATAAATGGTTTGCGGCTGCATTTTTAAATACTTTGCCACTTCTTCCAATGTCATTATTTCTTCCATGATATTTTTAAAAAACAACCGGTATTAAATTACCCTGCAAATGTATGGATCAATGTGCTTTAAATAATCCACCGATCGCTCCCAGTAAAGTGGTATAGATATTTGAATGGGTGCTTTCCCTGAATATCTCAAATGGCATATCCTTAGTGCCGATGAACGGGCGTAAGTTCCAGGATAACTGTATACCGACAAAAGCTAAAATAAACAGCCATATCTTAAAAATGTTCAACCCTATTTTTGGGTAGATATTCTTTTTCTCGCAGGCAATTTTTAATGTTTCCACCACCACACGCATGCTCCACACGCCGGCAAAAGTAAAAACCGCGAAATGCAGCAGCTGTAAAAAGCTATAGGGGCTGAGCGATAACTGGAAGAATAATGCAATAGGTGCAAAAGCAACCAGGATGGTGGTAAGCATTACAAAGCCGGCGAAGTAAAATGATCACCAGTTGTTTCAGTTTCATCTTTGAGCCCAGCAATAATTGTACAATATAAAACGAAGGAAAGCAAATGGATACAGTGATAAATATCAGTGCCACCAGTTTAATGCCAGAGGATATCGCCTGTGCCACACCGTTATAACTTCCCATGATGGTGCCGTAGATAAAAGCAGCAATGAAGATGAGTATTAACTGCCCTGTAATGATGCTGCGGGGATATTTGTCTTCACTAACATTTTCAAAATACCGGTCACGGTTTTGAAAGATCTCAAAAGCGAGTAATAAAGATTGCATGGTAATAGGTTTAAGGTTAAATGATCTTGAATACCAAAATACAGTTTTTCTTTTAAAATACTACTGTTTTTTACTGTTTATTATTGTTTGCTAGTGTTCTGTAGCAAAAAATTATTGTAAAGCACTGAAAATGAACACCAAAAATGAGCTGATTACAGGAAGATCGGTAAAACGGGAAAAGGTAATTATTAAAGGAATTAAAACATGCCTGGTAGCAAGCTGCACCCTTTCTGATAGCATTGGTTTATTGTATAATTTTATTGCAAAACTTTGCTATGAAACAAAATAACGTGTTGTATATTTTATGCCGTGCGAGGGTGGCGGCGATCAATAAAAAAGATGGGGCGGTCATCTGGGAAGTGAAGCTGGGTGCTCATATCGGCATTACGGGGCAATCGATCGGGCAACTGTACATTGATGGAGATAAATTATTTATCGGCATTAAGGGGATGCTGCTTTGTCTTTCTGCTAAAGACGGCGCTTTATTGTGGAAGAATGAATTGAAGGGCTGGGGCTATGGCTTTGTAAGCATGGCTAATGTAAATGCAGACGGAGCTGCTGCGCAGGTTGCTTTAGATGCAGCTGCCAACAGCGCTGCGGCTGCAGGGTAATATTGTTATGATATTGCCGCCTGTTTGATATCGACGATCTCTAAAATGTTTTTGCTGTAACCCGTGGTGCTGACTTTTATCATGGCACGCCCCAGTTCCTGCATGGTGATCACTTTTGATGGTGCTATTGCTTTGATGATCTTTACAATGAATTTATAAATGGATTTCCAGTTCTTTTGTCCATCGAAGGGTAACATACCACCGGGTCGGAAATTATATTCGGCTTTAAAGGGCAATTTCGCAAGATCATTCTCTGTTTTACCTTTTACCCGTGCCCACATCACCCGTCCTTTTTCTGTACTGTCGGTATGGCTGCCCGATACATACGTAAATACCATCTCTTTATTCAGTTTTAATAAGGATCGTGCAAATGCGAGGGTGGTATCATAAGTGATGTAGCGGTATTTTTCTTCCTTCATGCCTACGGAGCTGATACCGGCGCAGAAGAAACAGGCATCATAACCTTTTATTTGATCTGCATAGCTTTCCAGCTTAAAAAAATCATGCACCAGCAGCTCTTTTAATTTGGGATGCTGCATTTCGTAGTGCCTGCGGGATACCAATAATACTTCCTGCACTTTTTCATTTTGTAAACATTCAAACAGTACACCTTCGCCCACCATTCCTGTGGCGCCGGTGACGATCACTTTTATTCCAGCCATGGGATTGTTTTTTGTAAAGTTCGGGAGAAAAGGGGAATGGGAGTTTGTTGGGGAGGTGTTTTTGAGGAAAGTGGCAAGGGGAGAAGCTGCAAGGGTGTCGTGTTTTTATTGATGTCAGTAAAAAATCAATGGCATTTTGTGATTGCAAAATGCTATTGAATAGAAGATATAGATACGGTTTGTTTTTTTTCCGTGGTTGGTGTCCCTACCAACCACAAGGAGAGGCGTAATGATAGCTGCAGTATAATTTGCTTAAACTGTATGCCGCGGTTATAAACCGACAGAATTAATAGACACAGGTGATCTCGCCTAAGGCGAGATCACCTGCGCCAGTGGTTGGTGAGACGCCAACCACGGAGGACAGCCATTATTTACATTTTTCACATTCAAAAGGAGGGCGTTCCTTATCCGGAATAATGCACACAATAAAATGGATCAATGCTTTCAGCCCTGCATTATTATAATTAGGTAAAGAAATATTCCGGATGGTCGAATTTTCCTGTATTTCGATTTCCCAAACGGTACCCCATTCCATTTGTCTTTTTTCGTATAAACCTGCTGAATCGAGACGGTTTACGCTGATGATACTGTCTACACTTTGTTTTTGCCTGTAGTTAAAAGCGTAACTGTATTTTGTTGAGTCAGTTCTTTTGATCCGGTCATTTTTGCCAGGTGTTTTATTGATCGTTCGCAGTGTGAATTGATCCCTCGTAATTTCGATGGAATAACTGTTGGTACTGGTAGGGGTGCAGCTATAACGGAATACGACATTCTCCTTTTCCTGTGCAACCAGTGTGCAGGAAAAGATGCAACCGATGATGAATAAAAATAAGGAACGGGATTTCATGCACTTAATTTTTTATTGAAAGGATAGCAACTGTTGCTGAAGGTATGAATTAATAGGAAAATGTGAGTGGTGAGTTGTGAATGGAGTGTGATACGGGTGTAGTAAGGAGGAGATGGTACTAGTATGGCTTGAGGTAAGCAGGGGCTTGAGGTGGACCTGGACCGGATGCTGACCGGCTTGTCATTGAAGTTGTGTTCTGCAAGAATCCCGTGAGGGTCCTGTAAGAGTCCTGTGAATGTCCTGTAAATGTCCCGTGAGTGTCCTGTAAATGTATTGTAGATTTCCTGTGGAGGAGAGGGTGGGTGAGGAGGGGTGTTGTTTTTGTGAGGTAGTGTGAAGATAAGGAAAAGGGCTGAAAGTTGGTGAACCACGAAGACAGAAAGGCATGAAGTTGCACAAAGATGTTTTATTGGAGTAGGAATAGAAGATAAACTGCTGGTGCAAATTGCAGAGAATTTAAAAGTGCCGATGGAGGCTATAAAAATTTTTGATAGAGAGGCGGCGATAAATAATATTGGTAAAATTGTAACTACCCGTGACAATGCTTCTGTTTTTAGTTACTATCCTACATTTAATCCGAAGGATAAGATTGTGGAATTGTATAAAGTGAAGGGGAGAAGGTGGAGTTACTGGAGGGGATGTTGGGGAGGAAATAAAATAGGGGTAAAAAAATTGCTATCGATATTAACAACTACAATGAATTGAGATAGCATTTATTTTAAGAAATTACCAGAATGGTGTCTCCATCAGCCGCCGTTGCAACAGGTACCAGAATTTTTGCACTATACCTTTCAAAAAAAATCTTTCGTAGGCGGTCATCGGCAGTTCTAAAATAAACAGGTATCTTAAGATCACCGACCTTTTCTTTTACAATTTTAAATAAATATGGCATTTCATTATTTGAAGAAGATAGATCGCCAATCCAAATAGCCTTAGCGGTTTTAAAATCGTTAGTCATATCGATACCTTTAATTATAAACGGATCAAAATTGCCATTACCTGGCAAAATTGAATCAGTATTAAGTGGTTGAATCTTTACTGTTGAAACAATTTTTTCTCCATTGATTGGCCAGGAAATGGTTTTTCGACGTACAAAAATTACAAAAGATTCAGGGTTTATACTAATCCATTCTTTTAGCTTTTCTTTGCTATAAGGCCTTTTTTTCATTCTTTTTTTAAAAACTTTATTTAAATAGTCAGCATTTCTTTTTATCCATTTATCATCAGCTACTTCTTTAGCTGAAAGTTCTCGACTTGTATATTTATCGTCTAATTTTCTTTTCATACTACCAGCGATAGGAATCTTATCTATTACAATATCAGCTACCTCAAAAATTGTTTCTAATAATGGCATATTTAGTTTTTTAAGGTTTAAAGTATTGATATCCTTTTCGCAGGAGCAATTAGTGTCCAATCAATAATGATGTTTGCAGAGAAAAATAAACATATAGTATGTTGTAATAGACTTCACGTTAATTATTGCAACACCTGGACAGATTGACTTGGATGCATACCAGTAAAGCTTTATCTATTATCTTTGCATTATAAAAAATAGTGAGCTGTTAGTTTTGATGCGACACTTTTCTTTAGTTTATGTATCTATTTCTTTGCTACTAAACAAAATAAATAAAGGTTACCTAAATTTGAAGTGATGCTTTTTTTGTTACCTGATTTTTCAAAAAACTCGAAGTGTTTTGTAATTAATAGATTTTGAATGTGTAATTCATTTGCTATTAAATCAATGTCGAAGAATTGCAAAAACCTAAATGGATTTGAACTAAAAAATGATCCTTTTTCTGTGTTATCCAAGTGATAATTTTTAGAAGTACAAATCTGATCATATTTTTTGCAGTTTATGCTTTTTACACTTAATAATATTTTCCCGCCTTTTTTTAATGAATCATAGTAGAATTTATAAGTCTTAATCCTTTCTTCCTTTGTCATGCAATGCAAAACTCTGTGTGAAATGATGAGATCAAACTGTTTCTTAAAATTTGCTTCGTATAACATTCCTGTAAAAGCTACGGGATTGATGTTTGAGAATTCAGACTTAAACGTAGCTAAAGTTTTCTTTATTGCAGTGGATGAAATATCATTTAAATATATGTGATTTGTAAATTTTGCAATAAAAAATGAAACTCTACCTTGTCCACAGCCATGGTCTAGTACACAAGAAGATGCACTCAAGTTAAGATTGATAATTTCTTCTTTTACTAATGGACTAAGTTCTTCGTGAAAATACTCTGCATCTCTATGTTTAGTTTCCCAATAGTTTGAAAAATTCTTAAGCATAGGAAAATGGTTGATATTTTAAGCTAACTTTTCTTTAATTGATTTTAGAACAGCAGTGTCGCTTGTTACAACACTTGTCATATCTGGAGCTTTGGGCCATTCCTTATCTTCCCATTTAAGCCCTGCAAATTCTTTTATTTTAGAATATCTAGGAATAATATGAAAATGAACCTCATTGTCTTTCATCATAAGAAGTAGGTAGTTGATTTTTTCAAATTCAAAGGCTTTTAAAAGCCTTGATTCAATTTCTCGAATTGCTATACCAAAGGATAATAATTCAGCATCAGTAAGCTTAGACATAGAATCAATTGGCCTTTTGCAGATAAGTACACTGGAACCTAATGAAACTTGTTTGGGCCTTACTAAAACAGTCCAATGTTCATTAGAGTAAAACTCATTTTGTTCGCCTCCGAAATTTTCAAATGTTGCATTTTTCATACTTAATTAATATTTGGTTATAAATTTTATTGACTACGAAATTTAAAGGTATTTCTGTCGTATTAATATATTGCTTGTCGATTGTCAACTCGTCATATGTCTGTTTAAAAGCCGTTCTATAATCGTCGATGTATAAATCAATGTCAGAAAATTTTCTATTCTTTTCTTTCGATTTCTGACGTAATTTGAGTTTGCTTATTTCGATATCTAGTAAGATTAACAAATCTGGTTCAAAGCCTTCTAATATGGATAAAAGAAGAGCTTTTACTAGTGTGGGTGAAATTTTTCTTACTCCTACAATAAGTGATAAAATTGAGATATAAAATCTATCAATTAATATTACTGAATTGGTATTTTCTTCAAGCAATTTTTGTAAGTAAAATAATTTTCTTTTAAGTCTAAACGAGTATAACAATAGTTCTTCTATTCCGTCCAAACTGTTTTCCTTTAAGGTAGTTATTTTTTTTACTTCAGTTACATGTTTATCTGTATCTAAATAATCATTTAAATTAAAGCATGGGATATTTTTCTTGGTTAATTTATCCTTTATGCTTTTACAGCATGAAGTTTTACCGGAATTGGTAGGCCCTTCTAATACAATTACAATATTGTTTCTATTTGCCAAGATTTTTTATTATGTGCTTTATTAATTTAGTAAAAAATAATTCTGATTTTTTATTTTTTATCTTTATTTGTGTTTTGGATATTTCATTAGTATCGGTATTAATGAAAATAATTGCAGAATCGGCTTCAATAGAGAACTCTGTAATATTGGGAACATTGAATTCCTTTGATATTTTGTTATATACTTTAATAGAATCTGCTTGGTTTTCTGAATTTTTGGGCATTAGTTTTCTTTTGTTTATTCTTGAAATGATTTTAGTTTTATTTGGGCAATCAATATAGATTGCAACAAGTAAATCAACACGTCGTCTTAATGAATCATATAGCCACTTTCTTCGAAATTTTTTGTGAAAGGATGCATCGATAATTACATTTTTGTTTTTGAGCAAAACTGTGGACATTTTTATTGTTTTCTTATACCCAAAATTTCGCAAGGTTTCACTTAGACTTTCTTTATAAGTATATTTTTCTACTAAAGATTTTTTTATTGAACCTTCTGATAAATATTCAAATTTGAGCTTTTTGGCAACTCTTTTGGCCAATGTAGTTTTGCCTACAGCCGTCTTCCCAATTGTGAAAATCAGTACTCTCATTTTAAAAACTCTTCTAGGATTATTTCTTTTTCATTGACTTGTTTTATTGGTATGTTCTGTATCCTATCTGAACTTATATTTTTGAAGATTTTTAAACCAAGATTACTTCCCATATCGGTACTAAAATAAGGGCCATTTACGACACCCTCAATTAGTCCTTCTTCAAATGTTGACTTTAAGGGCAAGGTAAAATAGACTTTTTCATCTGAGATTAAAGATGGAACAATCATAGGGAAATCAGAACAAGTTAAAATAAGGTTACTATCAAAACCTGCATAAAAGGCGCATGCTTTTTTAATGTTATCGAAGATATTTAATTCTGTAACTTTCCTTCTTGTAATCAATTTGGAATAATCCAGGAATTTTGAGTACGGGTTCAAGAATATCAACTCTAATTTGAAAGCTTTATTTTTTGCAATCCTTTTTGGGAGTTCATTCAAGATTTCAATATTGTCAACAAAAAATCTATTCGATAATCCGGTTAATACTAGTTTATTGCTTGTAGATTTGAGCTTATCTAAAACAAAATTGGTTGATAAAAAGCCAGAGTTATAAAATATAGGATCTGGGTATTTAAGAGTTTGTGGGATTGACTTGTCCCAATTAATTAAAGAAATGGTAACATTTTCTTCAAAACCTTTTACTTTTCTGCTATAAGGAGGTGATATGTCAAAATGGGCAGTTGCTCTTGATAAAAGATCAATTACATTCATATCACATAGTATTTGTCCCCCTTCTGCAAGAGAGCACAATCTTGACGCTAAATCAACAATGGGACCATGGGGATCTGAAATATTATTATCTGTTGAGTTAATGATGCTAAAATCTACGACATTTCCCAGGGAAATTCCAATTTTGGTAAATATTTTCTCATCGTCATTAAGCAAACTATTGAAATTTTTGAATGCTTGGTTTATCTGAATGGCTGCCTGAATTGGGAAAATGATATCTTCGGGGTCATCAATCTTAAACGTAGCTAAAACTCCATCCCCTAGAGATTTTACAATTGTGCCATGATTTTTTCTTATATGCTTATCCAATTCGCTGTTGTGTCTGAAAACTTTAATTAAAGAAGTTAAAAGCTCTCTTTTTGATTTATAAGCAGTAGAATTTACTAGATCACAAAACATCACAATCGTTTGATTGTTTTTAGCTAAAGTTTCACGATGTAGCTTTTCTATCTCGGTTTTGATTTTATCTAATTTTTTTTCTGTTTCGGTCATTATTTCTCATTTAAAAAATACTTCAAAGAATATAGACTCTTTTCTTGGTTGACTAAAAAACCTTTTCCTCCTAGTTTAACAAACGGGGTGATATCGATTTCATAGCGATCACCTACTGATATTGTTGTGGTAATGTCAATAATTTTATTGTTTATTAAATGATTAACAACTTCTAAATTTGGTTTTACTGTACCAAGATATTGAGGTGTTATTATAGGGTCAAAATACTTTCTAATTTGTAAATGCTGAAGTATCTTAAAAGACAACTCTGAACACATATTAGTATAAAGTATTAAATTATACTTCGATGATAATTCTTTGATAAATGAATTCAAGCCTTGATTAAAATTAATTATATCAGTAAATTCTGCTTTCGATTGATAGCTCGCCCAATTATTTAATGAAATACCTAATTGTAACAAAGAAAATGATAATGCAGGCTTATATCCATTCAACAACTGTAATTCCTTTTTTTTTGAATTAATTAAAATATCGGAACTCTCAAGCGTTATGTCAAAAAAATCACTTACACATTCAATTGCTAATTGAGCAGTTCTCTCTTTAAATTTCTCAGATGTAAATAAAGTGCCCTCTAAGTCTAAAATAATATGCTTATAAATCATTCTGGTTAATTATAATCTTATAGGCGATTGCTCATCAAAAAAATATAAATCACAAAAGATTTTTTATAAAGATTAGCCATTCGTTTAATAGTTGCAGTATAGAAACTAATAGAATTCAGCCAATCTCTAGTTTGAATATTTTAATAGTCGATTATTCCTTATAAAGGTTCGTACTAAATAAAATATAAATTGTAAAATATTAGGGTTGTAGATTTATTAGGTATTGACAAGATACTATTGCTATGATATGCTTAATACAGTGTTTTCCACATATTTTTATACGTACTTACCGCAAATTGGCACCCCTTGTTTATATCCCAAAAACCCTTACCTTTGCGGCGCTAAAAGCTTCGGCATAGATGAAATGGGTTGGCGCTGAACTATTTAGCATTGTATGAGAGCATAATATTACATATCGAACCCTCCGCCAGCAATAAGCGGATCTACAGGGAAAAGTGTGCCGGATAAACGGCTGATTTTCAAAGCAAATTTTCAATAATCAATGTTCAATGCTCAATGTTCAAGTGGGAACGGCAGCGAACAAATCATAAATCACAATTCTAAAATCATTAAATTAAAATAAGATGGCAGATTTACGTTATCAACGCAATTTTGGTATTGCCGCTCACATCGATGCCGGTAAAACCACTACCACCGAACGTATATTATATTATACCGGTGTAAACCATAAAATAGGGGAAGTGCACGAAGGTGCGGCTACCATGGACTGGATGGCGCAGGAACAGGAAAGGGGTATCACCATTACTTCTGCTGCTACCACCTGCTTCTGGAATTTCCCAACTGTTCAGGGTAACAAAACTCCTGAAACAAAACAATTTAAATTCAACATCATCGATACTCCGGGTCACGTGGACTTTACCGTTGAGGTAGAACGTTCCCTGCGTGTACTGGATGGTTTGCTGGCGTTGTTCTGCGCTGTATCCGGTGTGGAACCTCAGTCTGAAACTGTTTGGCGCCAGGCTAACCGTTACAAAGTTCCCCGTATCGGTTTCGTTAATAAAATGGACCGTAGCGGTGCCGACTTTTTAAACGTGGTTAAACAGGTAAAAGAAATGCTGGGCGCTAAAGCCGTGCCTTTGCAGTTACCGATCGGTGCTGAAGATAACTTTAAAGGTGTGGTGGATCTGATCACCATGAAAGGTATTATCTGGGACGACGCTACACAGGGTATGACTTACAAAGAAGTGCCTATTCCTGAAGATATGAAAGCGGATGTGGATGAATGGAGGCAGCATTTGGTAGAAGCCGTTGCTGAATACGATGATAAACTGTTGGAGAAATTCTTTGATGATCCTAACAGCATCACCGAACAGGAAATGCACGAAGCGATCCGCAAAGCGGTGATCGATATTTCTATCATCCCGATGATGTGTGGTTCTTCATTTAAGAATAAAGGTGTGCAGACCGCATTGGATGCTATCTGCCGTTACCTGCCTGGTCCGCTGGATATCGAATCTATCAAAGGTACCGATCCGGACAGTGGTGAAGAACTGGTTCGTCATGCTGATGCTAAAGAACCATTCAGTGCTTTGGCATTTAAGATCATGACCGATCCTTTCGTTGGTCGCCTGGCTTTCTTCCGTGCTTATAGCGGTCGTTTGGATGCTGGTTCTTATGTATTGAATACCAGGACCGGTAAAAAAGAACGTATCAGCCGTATCATGCAGATGCACGCTAACAAACAAAACCCGATCGACTTTATCGAAGCCGGTGATATTGGTGCAGGTGTTGGTTTTAAAGATATCAAAACCGGTGACACTTTGTGTAATGAAGATAACCCGATCGTACTGGAAGCGATGACCTTCCCTGAACCGGTGATCTCTATTGCAGTAGAACCAAAAACACAGGCCGACGTTGATAAAATGGGTATGGCTATTGCTAAACTGGTAGAAGAAGATCCTACCTTACGTGTAAGAACAGACGAAGAAACCGGCCAGACCATTTTGAGTGGTATGGGTGAGTTACACTTAGAGATCATTGTGGACAGAATGAAACGTGAGTTTAAAGTGGAGATCAACCAGGGTGCACCGCAGGTGGCTTATAAAGAAGCATTCCATAATACTATCGAACACCGTGAAACGTTGAAAAAACAAACGGGTGGTCGTGGTAAATTTGCGGATATCATTTTCGAGATCGGCCCTGCTGATGAAGAATTCCTGAAAGAAGATAAAGGCCGCTTCCAGTTTGTGAACAGCCTGTTTGGTGGATCTATTCCTAAGGAATTTGTTCCTGCCATCCAGAAAGGTTTTGAAAGTGCGATGACCACCGGTGTACTGGCTGGTTATCCAATGGAAAGCATGAAGGTGAACGTAAAAGATGGTAGCTTCCACCAGGTGGATTCTGATGCTATGAGCTTTGAGCTTTGTGCTAAACAGGGTTACCGTGAAGCAGGCCGCAAGGCTAAACCTGTATTACTGGAACCGATCATGAAAGTGGAAGTTCTTACTCCAGACCAATACATGGGTGATGTTACAGGTGACCTGAACCGTCGTCGTGGTATGCTGGAAGGCATGGATAGCAAACATGGTGTACAGGTTATTAAAGCCAAAGTACCTTTGAGCGAAATGTTTGGTTATGTTACGCAGCTGCGTTCATTATCTTCAGGTCGTGCTACTTCTACCATGGAGTTCAGCCATTACAATCCTGCACCGAATAATATTGCAGAAGAAGTAATAGCTAAGTCGAAAGGTAAGGTGAAGATTGACGATTAATTTACCCCCTCCGCCCCCTAAAGGGGGAACTTGAAGCGGAGATGGATTTTATAGATTTAAAGGCCCCATTCTGAAAGGAGTGGGGCTTTTTTATTTGCCCGCAGATTACGGGGAAGGCGCGGAAAGAGATGGCACGCAGAGGGGCAGAGGGCGCAGAGAAATAAATTTCGGGTATTGATTAATGTTAGGTTTGTGGTAACAGCCAGAATGTGAAATGATGAGCAAGGACTGGAGAGGAGGTTACGGGGCGAGGATCTCGTCACGGGCTTCGCGGAGGAAGGTGAATTCGGTGTTGTCGATAAAGTACTCCTGGTACTGGCAGGCCTTGGTGATGATGGAAGTGGCAAGGGGATTATCCTGCAGGCGGTATTTGGCAAAGCGGGCATAACTTACCATGGATTCGATGAAGTTGATGCTGCTGGTCTTTTGCTCGTTCTCCATACGGCTGATGGCACTTTGGTAATAGTCGTGCGCATTCTGTAATTCGTCGATGCGCTCGCAGGTCCTGGCTGCTGCAGTTTCTACATAAAAAAGCGCTTCTGCGTTGCCGTTATATATCTTGTGGAATATTTCAATGCCCGTTTTTAAAAGTTCATTCACCTGTTCTTTAAAGCTATCGTCGCCGGCCAGTAATATCGCCATTTCTATTTCGGCCATGGCGTAAGTAAAGCTTTCTTTATCGGCAAATTTTTTAGTGATGTTGTAGCTTTCTATATATTTTGTTGCCGTATCGGAAGAGATGATCTTTTCTTTGGTCTGTGCGATCTTGCCCAGCAATCGATATTCCTGCGCCCATGATATATCGCCTTCGGGATAATTGGCTTTGCGTATGTTCAATGCTTTGTTGGCGTATGCTTCAGCGGTGTCGTACTGCTGCAGGTTCAGTAAAAATTCCGCTGCGTTGTGATGCAGGTCGGCTGCTTTATCTGAGTTGGGATCGGTCAAGCTGTCGATCACGCTCTTTATATATTGCATGGCCAGTTCATCATTACCTGCCTGCGAATAAAATGTGGCCAGTGCTGTAATAGTATCATCATCTATTTCCACGCCCTGCTGTTCGGCAGTTTCCATTAGTGCCACCGTACTATCCAGTAATGCAATGGCATCGTTCTTAAATCCCATTTCTATATAATCGGCCACCAGGCTGGTCTTTAATGCAAATATCTCCATCAGCGGATCATTGAGGTTGGTGGCAAGGGCGATCTTTACCAACATGAACTTGGGCATTACTGCTGCTGTTAAATGATTCAGGCTCATGCGTGTAAAAAAGGATACAATGTTCTTGCAATCTAAGTATACAGGCTTCAACTGCAGGCGCACCATTTCCTGTATCAACGGGTGCATCTTGATGAATATTTCATCTTCTTCCTCGTCGTCCTGTTTTTGTGCTGCTTCTTTTTTCTCTTCTTCCAGTATAATGAACCAACCTTTATCTATCAAACTGGATATGGCCAGGTTGAATTCATCTTTCAGGTCGGCATCATTTTCCTGCTCCTGGTACATGAATATGAACATGGCGCCTACACCAAAATTATAGGAGTTTATTACCGCGAAATTCTTCAGCACAATATCTTCCATGGTACTCATATCACCGAGTGCAAATATGCGCAGCATGTAATCTAAAATATTGTCTACCGATTGTGTGCTGTGGTCTACTGCTATGTTTGACTTTGATGCAATGTTCAATCCTTTTTTACTGATGCGGCTGGCAATTTCAGTGATGTTCAACCGGAGCTTTTGCCCGGTCTTCGACATCATTTCTGTTGTTAAAGTATGATAACCGATATCGCTGAGCACCTGCTGCAGCACGGTATCATTTTTATCGTGCGTATAGTACGTGTAAAATAATTCCATACATTTTGCAGGATCGAGAAAACCGAGATTGAATTCTTTAAAGCCTTCGAAATGATGACGGGAGGTGATGAGCACCAACCAATTCTTCTGCAATGTTTTGATGGTACGCAAGGATGCAAGGTCTTCTTCCTGCAATAAATTGTCTATCACCATTACGCTTTTACCTTCCAGGTTCAGCAATACACTGATGGATGATCTGAATACTTCATTTAATTGTTCTTCCGGCGAAGCGCTGCTTTCTTCTATTGCTATCTTTAATTGCTGCAATAAATTACCGTTGGTAAAGCCCTGTTTTAATCCCTGGCTGGCATCTATCCATGCTACATGTTTTGCAGCTGCAGCTAATTTATCCAATACCACTTTTGCAATGGTGCTCTTACCCAGTCCACCCATACCCCGTATGATGAGTGGGTTATCGCCTTTTTGTAATTGATCCGTAATAGCAATCGTTTCATCTTCGCGACCGATGAATGTTTCGGGTAAGGGTGGTATTACGGTTAAATATTTTTTGGTGATGGCAGTAGGATCGGGCGCTATGTTGATGATCTTATCTCCGGCGATATTATCGCCGAATCCTGTATGCGTCTGATCGATAGTAGCGGCCATTATTTACCGGTTATTTTATCGTGACCAATATTATCGCCTTCGCCGTAATGCACCTGGTGTACAGAATTATCAGTAATGGTTACTGGTACAGCCTGCCCGCTGCCATCGGGTTTTAATTCTATGAATTTTGCATTCACCAGTTTTTCCAGTTGCTGGTTGAATTTAAATTTCAACTCATCTATATTTTTATATACGGTGTAAAAATGGCCCAGCTCTTTTAATTTTTCCTGGAACGCCCAGAGGCTCATCATGTCATTCTTGTTCACGTTGCCGGTGGTAACAGGTGCATCTTTAAAATACGTGAATATAAATGGCTTGTTGGTGGATTTGAATTGATTGAAGGCATTGTTGAATTCTTCTTCGGTATACTTGCCTACCTTGGTAAAATACAACATGATGAATATATCACTCTCTTTAATAGCTTTGTTGTATTCATCCTGCAGCCGTGTTTGTGATACCGCGTCTAAAAAATCTTCCCATACTATCAGTTCTAAAAAAACGCCTTCGTCTATCCAATCTTTGTTCTTACGATTAATGAATATTTCAAATTCCTTACGGTCTTCTACCAATTCGGAAGAAGAAGCGAGAAAGATTTTTTTCTTTTCCATGATATACTGATTGAATGTTTGCATTGTGCTTAGACAATATAATGAATCTTATTGACAAATGCAATATATTTGTTATATAATGTTGCCCGCTGATCTCGCTGAAGTCGCTGATGAAATTTCTATTCTGCGTTATCTGCGGGCCGCTTTTCTTATTTTTGTGTTTTAAATATTCCCCTTGAGCGTTCCCATATTTTTATTTACACCTCCTTTTACACAGCTGAATACCCCGTACCCGGCAACGGCGTATTTAAAAGGTTTTTTGAATACTAAAAATATCGAAGCCTTCCAGGCCGATCTTGGGATTGAAGTTACCGTTGCGTTATTTTCTAAAAATGGCTTGCAGCAACTGTTTGCTGCCATTGATACCAATAAAGAGATCTCATCCAATTGCAAACGCATCATTACTTTACAGGACGATTATATTCACACGATAGATGCCGTGATACTTTTTCTGCAGGGAAAAAACCCATCACTGGCGCCGTTGATCTGTAAAAGAAACTTTTTACCTGAAGCTTCCAGGTTTGCACAAACCGATGACCTAGCATGGGCTTTCGGCAGTATGGGCATGCAGGATAAGGCGAAGCATTTGGCCACTTTATATTTAGAAGACCTGAGCGACCTGGTGAAAGAATGTATAGATGAACATTTTGGCTTTAGCCGCTATGCAGAAAAACTGGGTCGTAGTGCCAACAGTTTTGATGAATTGTATGAGGAACTGCAGAAGCCATTGACTTTTACTGATAACATTTTAATTGATATCCTGCAGCAGCACATGCATCGGTTGCAACCAAAACTGGTTTGTATCTCTGTTCCCTTTCCCGGCAACCTGTATACTTCATTGCGTTGCGGGCAATTTATAAAGCAACATTTTCCTGCCTCCAAAGTGTGCATGGGCGGTGGTTTTGCCAATACGGAATTGCGTTCACTTACTGATAAGCGGGTGTTTGAATTCTATGATTTTATTACGCTGGATGATGGCGAAGCACCGCTGGAAAATCTTTTTCATTTTGTGAAGGGCGAAAAAAATATTGAAGAGCTGAAGCGCACTTTTACTTTGGTGAATGATGAAATGCGTTATATCAACAACAGCGCCTGCAGCGATTACAGGCAGGGGCAGGTGGGCACGCCTGATTACAGTGATCTTTTGTTAGATAAATATATTTCCGCCATTGAAGTGGTGAACCCGATGCACAGTTTGTGGAGCGATGGCCGCTGGAACAAACTAACGATGGCGCATGGGTGCTATTGGGGCAAATGTACTTTTTGTGATATCAGTTTGGATTATATCAAAAATTATGAACCGCTTACTGCGGAGATATTGTGCAACCGCATGGAGGAAATGATGGCACAAACGGGACAAACAGGTTTTCACTTTGTGGATGAGGCGGCACCACCGGCATTGATGAGGGCTTTATCGCTGGAGATCATTAAAAGAAAACTGGTGGTGAGCTGGTGGGCCAATATACGTTTTGAGAAAAGTTTTACCAGAGACCTTTGTTTGTTGCTGAAAGCGGCGGGCTGCATTGCTGTTTCGGGCGGGCTTGAAGTAGCATCGGACCGGTTGCTTCAACTGATCGACAAAGGCATTACAGTGGCACAGGTGGCTAAAGTAAATAAACATTTTACTGAAGCGGGTATTATGGTACATGCTTATTTGATGTATGGCTTTCCTACACAAACCGCACAAGAAACTATTGACTCGCTGGAAATGGTGCGGCAGTTGTTTGAAACAGGTGTACTGCAATCGGCCTTCTGGCATTTGTTTACCATGACGGCGCATAGCCCTGTGGGGCTCAATCCTGCAAAATATAAAGTGCAGAAACTATTGGAAACAGTTGGCAGTTTTGCCAATAATGATATTGAACATGCAGACCCTACCGGCGCCGATCATGAAAGCTTTGGTTTTGGTTTAAAGAAATCACTATTGAACTATATGCACGGTGCCTGCTTTGATGTGCCGCTGCACAAGTGGTTTGATTTTAAAACACCCCGTACCAGTATTGCACCGGACTATATTGCACAGCTCTTATCCGAAGAAGAATACAATACTGTTAAACCCAATACCAAACTGGTTTTCCTGGGCAATAAACCAGTAACGGAAATTTTTACCAAATCGAAAAAAGGCAGCACGTGGGAAATGTGTTCGTTACTGTTTGAAACAAAACAGGAAAGTTTTGAAATTAAAGTGGGCAAGGAGGAAGGGTTGTGGCTGGCTGGTTTGCTGGAGAAACTATCAGGCAATAAAACAATGGCATTGCAGGAAGTGAAGCTGTCTTTTGAAAGTGCAGGGCTGGGAGATTTTGAATTATTCTGGGATAATAAACCGGTGAATACATTGTACAAAGCAGGTTTGTTGCACTTATAGTTTGCTTTACCAAAGAGTTTTTTTAACCACATAGGCACATGGAAAACATAGGAAATATAGGGTTACTTCTTGTATTGCATAGGCCGTTTTAATTGCAAAAAATCAGAAAAATATTTTATCACATAGATTTATCTATGTACTCTATGTTTTCTATGTGCCTATGTGGTTCAATTTCCTGTTACGCTAAAATATGCTTTCATTTTAGCTATATCCATTACAGCTGCATTAGTTAAGTTAAATGCCGAAATAACTGTTTCCACTAATGCCCGCCGTACCACAATTATTAATGTGTGTTTAAAAGAAGAGTGGAGTATGCTGTTGAATGAATTGTACAATCCTTTTTGTTGTTTAAGTTCCAGCGGGCCTATTTCGTCGATGATCAGATGTGTGATGGTTGTATTTTGATTTGCAGATAGTAGTATGTCGTTTGCTTTTGCAAATGCTGTCGCAGAAAATAAATATTTACCTACCGACAGTTTTTCTTCCTCTTCATTCGCTTCCATTGCAAAAAAATCACCAGTCTCAATGTTATAGAACATGCGTTTGCCATTTACAACAGGCGTGAGGATACCAGCCATGTTTTTTTGCTGTACACAAACCTGTTGCAGCAGGGTTGTTTTGCCGATTTGTATCTCTCCTGTTAAAATGATGATCTTATTGCTCATGATGTACGATCAGCAATACGGTATTGTTGATAAAACTTTTAAAGCGCTGCCATTGGGTCGGTTGCTGCGATAACTGCCAGCTTTGCTGCAATATTACCCTGATGCCCGGCAGCAATGCGATGACCTGTTGCAGGCTGTTGTTATTTTTTTCTTTATAACGGGCCACCCATTTCTGCAACTGCATACGCAATAGTGGGGTGATAAAATAATTCCACACCAACAGGATGATAATGCCCCGTATCAATAATTCTGCAATGGCATATTTACTGAAACTGCTGCTGAAAAACGGCAGGTAAGATAATACCAGCATTACAACCATCAGCGCTCCAAAAAAAACAGTGAACCTTTTTCTCTTTTTAGCGGCTTCGGGAAATGTATCCTGTACCGGGGGCAGATCATTTAGTTGCTGCAATAACAGGTTTGCCTGGTTGCCCGAACGCACCCTGTTGATGATGTGTATATTTAAAAAACCTCCGGCAATACCGGCAATAAGATAACAGGTTAAATAAATAAGGATGATATAGAGGGAATAATGCACCGCATCTTTTACAAATGATTGGGTGATCTTGTTGAGAAAAATATCAATGGACTGCCAAAGCCCCTTACCGAACACAAGCGTTAATATTAATAAGTGCTGAAATGCAGAATACAACTGGCAGAACAGTGTTAATATGAATGCAGCAGGTTTTACAATACGGCGGTTCATAAATAATAATTCACCTGCAAGCCCTTCTATTAAAACCGCCACATAAGCCATCGGCGGTGTATGCGGACTTAAAATAAATTTTACCGCTATTACCAACAGCGTGGCTTTTAATACGGCGCCTTTATTGCTTTCGCCTAATGCAATCAGGGTCATACATACAGATGCGATGAAGGCGAGTACCAGTCCTGCAAAGGGAATTTTTAATCCATGCAGTATACCGCCCATAAATGCTTCGCTGAATGCCCAGAGGGCAGTGATGCGGAGCGTAACATTTGTTCTGTAAAATTCTTTATTGATAAGATCCATGAATAGTTTGGTTAAATAAATGGTTGTTGCTGTGTGATGATCGTGATATGATCACCTACACTGATACTACCATGCTGTTGCGGCAATACATTTTGCCCGAAATAAATTTTATTGTTCTTCATACGGTAACGGGCCAGCGTACGCAAAGGTTCTTTGCCTGCTGCCGCTGTCTGCTGGTTAATAGTGGTCATTACACAACGGGCGCAGGGTTTTACGCCTAAAAATTCCAGCTCATTAATTGTAAACCTTGCCATCTCATCTTCTATATGCGCATGCCCGCCGGTAAAGACAATGTTGGGCCTGAAACGGTTGATGGGCAATGGCGCCGGCATTTTTTCATTTAAAAGATCGAGTGATGACTGACCAATGGCCAGCACCGGGTAACCATCCGAAAATGAAGTGGTCTCATCATTTTCAGCATATCGTTTATCCACCAGCCGCAATGAATCATCGGGCATGTAAACAAGTTTGCAGTTAAAGCCCAGCATGTTGCTGAACCATTGATTGATCTCTTCCGTAGCTTCAATTGCTGTGCACGCATCATCCCAAACAACTACACTGATCCTGTTGCCCGAATCTGTCAAAGGAATGCTGATGCGTTGCGATGGTTGCTGTTTATGAAAGACAGCAATGCCATCTGCAGTTTCTTCCGGTTGCAATAAACTCATTTGCGGGTGCACCCGCTGGGTTAAAAACCTGTTTTCTTCATCCACGAGCATCCACCTGCGGTCGTATTTAAAACCGGTATGTACAATTTCAACGGTCTGTTTGGCAATACCGCCCAGCGATTTAACGGGATAGATGTATAGTTCTGATACCTGCAGCATACACAAATTTATCCTTTCTGTTTGGGATAGTTTGTTGTAATTTTAACTACAAATATTTTGCATGAAACCAACCATTACCATCGAATACTGCCCTAAATGCCACTGGCTTTTGCGTGCCGCTTATATGGCACAGGAAATTTTAACCACTTTTGCCGATGAAGTGGGCGCTGTTACCTTATTGCCCAGCGAAGTGAATGGCCGTTACAGCATCCGTGTAGATGATAAAAAGATATTTGACCGGAAAGAATACGGTGGTTTTGCAGAAATAAAAGAGATCAAACAAATGTTGCGGGACGTGGTGGCGCCGGGCAAAAGCCTTGGGCATACCGATACACCTGCTCATCATCAATCCTGATATATGACTGGTATCATACTTTGCGGCGGTCAAAGTTCCCGCATGGGAACAGACAAAGGACTCTTGCACTACGAGGCAAAGACCTGGGCGCAGACTGCACTTGAAAAGATGAACGTGCTGAACATCCCTGTAAAAATTTCTGTTAACCTGCAGCAACAACCGGAGTATGAAAAAGTGTTTGCACCGCAAATGCTTATTGCAGATGATGCTTCACTTGATCTTAAAGGGCCGTTGCTGGGTGTACTGTCTGCACATTTGCAAAATTCGGCCGAAGATCTTTTTATCCTGGCCTGCGATATGCCATTGATGGAACCCGGTTTACTCAAAGAACTGTTTGCTTTATACCAGCAAAGTAAAAAATACGAAGTGTTCATTTACACCAATAATAAAGAACCTGAACCTTTATGCGGCATTTATACTTCACAGGCTTTAAAAAAGATCGTTACAATGCTGCGGCAGGATAAACTGGTGCGGCACAGTATGAAATTTGTTTTAAGCCAGCTGGTGGTTTGCGAAATTGCGTTACAGGAAAATCAAAAGACCGCTTTCCGTAATTTTAATGCACACGCAGAATTAAACGGCCTGTAAATGCTGCAATGCAGCCCGTTCAATTTTATTGAATCCATTTTTCCCTGTTTCACAAAGCGGGCAGCAATATTCCGGAGGCAAGGCTTCAAACAATGTACCTGCTGCAATATTATTTTCCGGTTCTCCCATTGTTTCATCATATACAGTAAGGCAGCTGCTGCACTGGTATAAATACTGGTCTTCTTTTTTTTGAACTGCTTCTTTTTTTACATTTACGGCTGCTGTATTTGCTTTAAGCACAGAAGCCCGGTAGTTATAAAATTGTATCACAGAACGGTGCAGCTGCTCCGGTAATAAAATACGTGGATTGCCTTTGCTGAATATTTCGCCGGTACGCTCATTGGGGTTAAAATCCTTTGCACATAAAATATCATATACAGGGAATAATTTGATACGACCCATTTGTATAAGATGCCTGCGCCTGATGAGTATACTGCTGAACACTTCGCTTTTGCTGCGGGTTTTAATACCGATGCAAATACCAAATGTCCTGGTATCATCCATACTTAAATGCTTTACCAGGTAATTTTTCAAGGCCAGCCCTTCGGTACAATTATCTTCCACCTGGAAGTTGAGTTCGTTGGCTGCATGGCGCATATTTACTTTAAATTCTTCCAGCAACAGGTTCCACGCTGCTTTGTCTTTTTCTTCAATACCTTTTATAATGATACTTTTCCAGGAAGTGCAGCATATTTGCCCCAGCTTGGTATCAAGGCAAAGCCTGCAGATCTTTTTTAAGAATGATACACTGAATAATTCATCACGGCGGTAAATGCCCAGCCAGTATTTATTGTTATAGCGGTTCAGTCCTTCGTAATATGGCAGGTTGAATTGCGGCAACACAACTTTTGCTGCAGCTGGTTTCAAAATGATATTTTCTGTTTGCAGTAAAGCAAATAATGCATCGCCGCTGGCATTATTATTATCTATGAACCTGGCAGCATGTTGTGTAAGAATTGTTTCCACCTGTTTGCTTACGCCTGCAATATTATTAGTGTAGCAAAGTTGATCCCATTCGTATATCACATTTGTTTTAGGAAAGCGAATGATCAGATGCCAATAATGTTCGGCTGTTGCAGAAGCGATCCAGTTGATATTACCGGTGAGCATGGGCGTAAAGCTCTGGTTGCTGTCGCAGATATTGATCTTTACCGAGGGCCTGAAATCGATCTCATCCAAAATATCTTTATATACACCTTCGCTTAACCAGGTATTGTGTATAAAAACATCTTCGGCAGGATAGGAGCTGATGATATTGGGAAACTGTGCTGTATTTACTTCGTACCCGATCTGTAGTTTATCCAGTTCGGTAGTGAGCAAATTTGTATGATAACTTTCCGTGTCGATCAGCAATTGCTGCCTCAATCCAAATTTTACAAAGCGTACATGGGCCTTTGTTGCTGCAATAAGTATATTCAGCAGGTCGCCGGGGGAAATGATGCCGCCTTTAAAATTTATGATCACGGTGTTTGTCATATTATATCAAACCGAATTCTTTTATTGCCTTCGGAAAGTTTTTATTTTCATGACCCGGCCTGCACAGTTTTAACAGCGTAAAGCGTTGCAGGTTGGTCAACGAACTCCATTGTTGTTTTGTTATCACCAGGTCAAACTCTTTTGCTTTCTCTACCAGCATGGCTGGTATTTCTTCAAGATCTGCCCATGCCGGATGTGCTTCTACCTGCAATGCTGTTGCGTTGCTGCCGGTATATTTTTCCACCAAGCCGGACAAATAAGTGTTGTACTCTTTTGCTTCGTTTACTGTTGCAGCAGGCAGCAGTGCCAATTGTACCCTTTCTTCCTTCTTGAATTTACTCCACTCGGCCAGTTTTAATTTGATGCCTGCCGCATCCATCTTAAAGCGAACGATCATCGGTATACAACGCACATTCTCTTCAATAAAATCTTCTTCAAAATCAAAATATTCAATGTCTTTTACATTCCTGAATTCTGATGCGTTCAGTTCTTTCTGCATGCAAACACTTTCCGGCAGGTCTTTATATTGATCGTAATTTGGAATGATATGGTAGCCCGCTGTTTTATACAATGTGGTGGCCGGTATAAAATGAATACTGGTTTCCAGTATGGCATATTTAAAACCTTCCCCTGTTGCCCATTGTTCCAATTCATTCAGGATCATTTTTGATAACCCTTTGCCACGTTGTTCCTTTACCACGAACATTCTTTTTATTTCGACGGTATCCGCATTGTATTTTTTAAAACAACCGCTTGCCGCCGGTTCATCACCTGCGTATACCACTACCACCGTATCAAGATCCGGTACTTTATTATATTGGTCGTACTGCGCCTGGTCTTCCTGCAGTTCATTCCATAATTCGTGATCCAGCTGCCTTATGAGCGACTGAAAATCTTTGTCGTTTGAAGTGGTCCGTTTGATCTTTAGCTGTTGTTTCATTGTTGGATGGCTTTAATGTTGTTGGCAGATGGCCTGCTACAAAATTAAATCATGCTGTTACTGTATCCGTTTCTTTTTTTATCACATTTACCTGGCTGTCCAGTATGGCTTTTACTTCGGGCCTGCAGCTGCCGCAGCCCATACCTGCACCTGTAAGCTGGCACAACTGTAAATGATCGGTGCATCCTTCTTTTATTTTGTTGATCAAATTACCTGCGCCTACGTTGTTGCAGCTGCAAACCAGTTTGCCTATCACCGGTTCGGGCATTTTACCGCTGCGCAATAACTGCAACCGTTTTTCGCTCAGCTCCAGTTTATTTTCTATTAAATTCCTGAATTCGAGGAATTCACTTTTATCACCAATAAGAATGGCGCCTACCAGTTTATCGTTGTGTACAATACATTTTTTGTAATAGCGTTTTGCCCGGTCAATAAAAACGATCTCTTCATAAGTGGGATCGTTGTTGGGAATTTCTGCAAGCCCCAGCGAACAAAGATCCGTGCCGTGCATTTTTAAAATATTCATCAATAAACTACCATTGTAGAATTTAGCAATATCGCCGTTCAGGAATCTTGCCACGATCTCGGCCTGTTGTTCGGCAGCAGCAGTAATACCATATAAAAATCCTTTGAATTCAGCGATCTCGCCAATAGCATAAATATCTTTTTCACTGGTACGTAAATATTCATCCACCACTACACCTCTTTTACAATCAATGCCAGCGGTTTTTACCAGTTCGATATTGGGTACGGTACCAATGGCGATCACCAATGCCTGGCAATTGATGAGCAAACCACTTTTTAACCGTACTCCCGAAATATTCTTTTCGCCGATGAAGCGGTCGATCTCATCGTTGTAAAATATTTCGATACCCTTATTCACCAGTTCTTCATGCAGTAACTGGCTGCCCAATGGATCGAGCTGCCGGTCCATTAAGCGGGAGATGCGTTGAATGATCACCACTTTTACACCCACTTCTGTAAGCGATGCTGCCAGTTCAATGCCCAGCAATCCGCCGCCTACAATGATGAGCTTGCCTTTTGCCGGATCCACATGCGCTTTAAAATTATCCGCATCCACACGGCTGCGCATGGTAAAGATGCCTTTCATGGAAGGGATATCTTTCAGCATAAAGGCACGGCTGCCGGTGGCTAATAAGAGTACATCATAAAAATGTGTAACACCATTACTGTCGGTTACTGTTTTTTGTTCCTTGTCAATTTTTTCAATGCTTACGCCGCGATGCAATTTTATTTTATGATCCGTTTCTTCATCATCGCTCATCTTTATTAAATTATGCCAGGGCAATACGCCACTGATATAATCCGGTAATAACACCCTGTTATAAAAAGGAAAATCTTCCTTGCTGAATACTTCTATTTCATCGATGGTATTCAATGCCCGGTAACTTTTTACAAAACCACAGGCGCCTGCACCAGCGCCGATCACAATTATTTTTTGCCTTGCTTTTTTATACAACTGCACCTGTACAGCACTGAATTTAAAATCGGGTTCCTTGCTTTTGGGATCCACCAGGTTGTTGGTGAGGTTATTGGCACGGTTCAGATCGCTGTTCAATATTTTGCCCCAATGCATGGGTAAAAAAACCACACCGGGTTTAATGTCTTCAGAGAATTTTGCTTTTACCCTTACATTGCCGCGGCTGTTGAATACTTCGAGGATATCGTTGTCTTTTATTTTTCTCTTTGCGGCATCAGTTGGATGTATCTCCAGAAATGCTTCGCTGATATGCTGGTTGAGTTTATTCACCTTGCCAGTTTTGCTCATGGTATGCCATTGATCGCGGATGCGGCCGGTAGTGAGTATCAACGGGTGTTCGGGCGTAAGTAGTTCAGAATTATTGCTATCCCCAAAAGAATGGATATTGGCTTTTTTATCGGCAGTAAAAAACTGATGATCGGTAAACAATCTTGGCGTACCGTAATATGATTTTTTGTGGCCGGCGCTTTCTTCTTTTTTGTAAGGCCATTGCACCGCACGCTTTTCTTTCAGGATATCATAGTTTAATCCACTGATATCAATATGTGTGCCCGCTGTTAAAGCAGCGTGTTCGGCATATATGGCGGCACTGTCTTTAAAATCAAAACCGGTGTAGTCCATCTTCTTTGCAAACCGGCAAATGATCTCTGCATCCGGCAGTGCTTCACCTGGCGCTTCCACCACTTTATTCAGGTAAGCAATATAGCGGCCTGCATTGGTCATCGTGCCTTCTTTTTCTATCCAGGATGCAGCAGGTAAAACCACATCGGCATATTGTAATGTTTCCACTTTATTACTGATATCCTGCACCACTACAAATTTTGCTTTCTTTAACCCTGCTTCAGCTATGCGTACATCGGGCAGGCTGGTGAGCGGGTTGGTGCATAATATCCAGATGGCTTTCAGCTTGCCTGCATTCAAGGCATCAAACATTTCGGTTGCGGTTAAGCCTGGCGTAGGTTGGATAGTACCCAACGGGATTTGCCAGAATCTTTCCACTTCATTACGGTGCTGCATATTCGAAAGATCGCGGTGCGCCGGTAATAAATTACTCAATCCGCCCACTTCTCTTCCGCCCATGGCATTGGGCTGACCGGTAAGCGAGAAGGGACCTGCACCCGGTTTGCCGATCTGCCCTGTAATTAAATTCAGGTTGATCAACGACAGGTTCTTATTAGTACCGATCACACTTTGATTAAGCCCCATCGTCCACATGGTGATAAAACCTTTTGCATTGCCAATGTATAATGCAGCCAGCCGGATATCATTTTCACTTACACCGCAAATATGTGCAGCTTCTTCAACAGTTCTTGCAAAAACAGTTTCGCGGTATTGCGTAAATCCATTGGTGTTGTCGCTGATAAAATCAAAATCAATTTTCCCATCTTCTATCAAACACCTGCCGATGGCATGATGCAGGGTGATATCAGTTCCGGGATTGAGTTGCAGGTGCACATTTGCCAATGAACAACTTTGTGTTTTGCGGGGATCACTCACAATAATTTTCAATTCGGGATTTTTTTCTCTCGCAGCTTCCACACGCCTCCATAGAATAGGATGGCACCAGGCAGGATTAGCACCGGCAACGAATATCACATCGCATAATTCAAGATCATCGTAACTAACAGGCACGCTGTCTTCTCCCAAGCTCATTTTATAACCCATTACCGCACTGCTCATGCAAAGACGGCTGTTGGTATCAATATTATTGCTGCCAATAAAACCTTTGATGAGTTTGTTGAACACATAATATTCTTCTGTTAAACATTGTCCGCTTGCATAAAAAGCTACACTGTCGGGGCCATATTTATCTATCAATGTTTTAAAAACCGCAGCGGTTCGTTCCAGTGCAGTATCCCAACTTACCCTTTGCAGCGGCAGATTTTTATTGTACCGCATCTGCGGATATAACAAGCGGTCACTTCTATCATTCACCGTGTGGTGCAGGTTCATACCCTTACTGCACAACATACCTTTATTTACCGGGTGGTTTTTATCTCCTTCCACGGTAACCCTGTTGTGTGCATCTTTGCTTACAACAATGCCACAGCCCACACCACAGTAACAGCAGGTAGTGCTGTTACCTGCTGTGTGTTGTGAGTTTGATATGTTGTTATTGTCCTTCAAATAATAAGTTTAAAGATCCGAGCCTCAAGTAACAAGCTGCAAGGGATAAGCATTCTATTGAAAATATTTCTTTCCCTTGCGGCTATTCCCCTTGTCGCTTTTCCCCTTGCCACTGTTTTTAATTTACTGCCGGCACTGCAGCAAGCTCAGTTACAGTCGTTTTTTTCTGTGCGGTTACTGTTCTGAAAATAAAAACCGCGATGCCAACACCTACAATGATAAAACCGAGCAAAGTAAATGCTGCCGTATAATCGATCAGGTCCTTGGTTTTGCTGATGCCGTTCTCAATAACTGTTTTGGTGCCATGTGCTGCTTTTGCTTTGAACATAAATGCGATCAGCATAGCGCCGATATTACCACCTGCACCCACAATGCCCGCCACACTGCCCACAGCTTTGGGGCTTACAAAGGGCACCAGGCTGTAAGTGGCGCCATTGGCCATTTTCAGGCTGAAGCCAAAGATGAGCATCATGGTGATGGCCATAGCAAGGTTGCCGCTTTTTGCAAACCAGATGATGCCAACACCTTCCAGTAATAATAGTATAGATAGTAAAAATGATTTGCCATCATAGCCCCACACTTTACCCACTTTATCAGCAACAATGCCGCCCATTGGCCTTGCTATTAAATTGATCCATCCAAAAATGCCTGCAGCCATACCTGCAACCGCCAGTGTGGCGCCAAATGAATCGGTGAAAAAGATAGGAGCGAAATTGTCCACGGATATTTCCACGCCAAAACTTGCCGCATAAGCAATAGTTAATACCCAGGTACGGTAATCTTTTATAGCGATCAGGAAGGTGTTCTTTTTGGTATCTACTTTATAACCGGTGTCTTTATAATTGCCTTCGGGTGCATCTTTGGTATAACGGTAGTAAAGGAATGCGCAGATCAGTAGCAAAGCACCCGGCACAGTCATGGCATACCGCCAGCTGTCTTCCTTACTGCAAAACCCCAAAACAGTAAATGCTGAAGCAATGAGCGGCATAAAGAAGTTGGCAGCGCCTGCACCGGCATTACCAAAACCACCGGCAGTGGCATTGGCCGTGCCTTTAATAGCCGGGGCAAACATTACCGAAGTGTGAAACTGTGTAATAACGAATGAAGCACCGATAACGCCAATGAATAAACGAAATAATAAGAAGGAGGTATAAGAATTGCTAAAGCCTATGAGCAATACTGGTATGGCACATAGCAACAACAGCCAGGTATAAATGATCCTGGGTCCGAACTTATCCACCAGCCTGCCAATTAAAAGACGGGCTACAATAGTTGCAGATACCGAAGCGATCTGGATATTGCCGATCTGGTCTTTGGTAAGATGCAGTTGTTCCTTGGCGATCTTCATCAGCGGCGCCATGCCGAACCAGGCAAAAAAGCAACAGAAAAAAGTGAACCAGGTAATATGAAAGGTTTTCATCTGCACTCCTTTGAGTGAGAATATATTCAGTTTGCCAAGCGGTTGATTATTTATGGTGGTGGTAGACATGTTGTAATATTTTAAGGATGAAATGAGCGTGATGTTATAAGCATCACTGTTTAAATAAAAATTCCGGTTTTATACTGATCATCACATAACTCCACAAACCGGTAAGGTCGGCCGTGCCCGGTGTTATACCCTTGGCATATTCCATACTTTTGGAAGCAGCCATGGTACATATGCCCAACTCTACAGTGGTTATCTTGTTCAGGCTGTAATTGGTTACCAGGTCAAACTCACTGCCGAGGTATTTTTCAATAGCAGCGCCATTCACATCCTTCATATCTTTTGCCAGGGCGAAATAATGGTAATCCAAACCTGCTGTAAATCTTTTATTGCTGCTGCCGTATTTTATTTTAAAAAATGGGTTGCTTAATCCTCCTGCCGGTGAACCGGTTCCCACGTAGAAATAATCCATATAACCCCAGAATTTATGCGGCGTGCCATATAAAGGATCGAAACGATGGTTGGTGGTAGAAGTTGAAAATGCATCATTGCCACTTACATAATCCCATCCTATTGTATAGGTGAATTTATTTTTCGTGAAAGCAGCAGCAAGGGTAGAAGTATAGGCTGATAAGCTCACACCATCTTTATCTTTTCCACCCTGGTAATAAGCGCCGGCCGTTAATGCCAGTGTTTTATTTTTATTTAAAGGACTATTGAGTAAAAAGCCGGTAGTGAAGCGGCTGTTCACGCCTTTTTGATTGAATTTTCTACCGTACACATACCCGTTGCCGTTAGCTGTTGATGTAAGTACAGAATCCAGTGTATATTTTCCAAACTGGTCTGCCAGCAATAAAAAACTCAGTTTAGTGTTTTTAAAAGTTTTAGCACTGTATACATATTGTAAAGCCTTGTAGTTCTGGTTCATGCCATTGGTGGAAGGCGCATTTACAAAAGAAGGATTACCCGTCTTGCTGCTGACACCGCTGCTGTTCATCAATGGTATCAACCCAGATGGTGTTGCCACCAGGAAGCCTTTACTGTCTTTTACAGATGCAGAAATATTCGCTGCTGTATAATAAGTACCATTGTAATTAAATGCATCGGTATTTTGATTGAATGCAAAACCTGCATCTACCTGCCAGCCTTTGTTCAGCATTTTAAATACCACGGCATCGTGCCTGCGGGCCTGCTGCAGCCAATCCAGGTTGCCGAGTAACCTCACATCATCATACACCAGCTCCTGCCTGCCCAGTTTTACGGCAAAATAATCTACGGAAGGTTTTTTAAAAGAAGTATCTTTTTTATTGGCCAGTATTATTTCGGCCCATGCTTCGTGCAGGCCCAGCTTACTGCCATCTGCATTGCTGATGGTAGAAGCGTCCTGGCCCCAGACCCTTACATCCTGTAAAGACGTTTGCAATATCACGCGGCTGGTCTTATAATTGAATGTAAGCCTGCTGCGCTGCGAAGTAAAAACAGCAGCATCATTCCCCGTGGTTTTTAAAGTGCCCACACCGTTCCTGTATTCAGTACGGGTACGCACCTGTGCCGTAGCAGTCAGCTGGCCGCGGGAGTAAGAAAAAAATAAAACAGCAAGGATAAGAAACAGCATACTTTTCGTCGCCTTTATTTTTTTATTCATAATTTCGTTTTGGTTTTAAATTGTTTGCAATTTGAGATCAAATTCCGGCCCGGGCAGAGCGCAATTCTTCCGGGCCATTTGTTTTAAGGGGATTGTTATTTTATCATGTATTGATGTTTAGTGTTTAATAAAATTGTTACAGGCAGATCCATTATGGCATACTATTTTACTCCACTGCTATATACACTCTTCCGTCCTCCACTTTTACAGGATATGTTTTTATCGCACATTCATCACCGCCCAGGCATTCACCGGTCCTTAATGAAAATGTTTTTTTATGAAAAGGGCAGGCCACTTTGGGTTCATCTTCCAGCGAACCGATCATGCCGCGGCTTAAGGCCATTTGTTTACGGTGCGGACATTCATTCTGCGTAGCATACCATTCATTCCTCCTGCTGAAACGGAACAATGCGATCTGTTCATTCTTATATTTTACACATACACCACCATTCATCGGTACATCATGTACATGGCAGGCATAGAACCATACTTCTTCATTTACCGGAGAAAGAATTGCAGCAGATGCAGTTGATTGAAAGGGACTATTCATCTTGGTTTATTTACGGTTAACTGTTGTGGTTTAAAGAATATCGAAACGGGCATTGCAACGGAATTTTATTTCCAGTCCCGCGCCTTTACCTGTTGCCGCATAGGGTCGAACTGCACGGACGGATCTTTTTTCTGCGGTGCATTCACAAAATGCGAAAAACGTTTGCGCAGCTCCGGCGTTTCAATGGCCGCTTTCCATTCGCATTCGTAACTGGCTACATGCGCTTCCATATCTGCTTCCCATTGTGTATTAAGTCCCAGTGCATCTTCTATCACCACTGTTTTTAAATAGGCGATACCACCTTCCATTTTATTCAGCCAGGTGGCAGTACGGGTAAGCGGGTCAGCAGTTTTGATATAGAACATTAAAAAACGATCGAGGTATTTTACACAGGTCTCTTCATCAATATCGCTGGCAAGTAATACCGCATGCTGGGGCTTGCTGCCGCCATTGCCGCATACATACAGGTTCCATCCTTTTTCGGTAGCGATAATGCCAAAGTCCTTGCTCTGAGCTTCGGCACATTCCCGGATACAACCGCTTACGCCCCCTTTTAATTTATGTGGCGAACGCAGGCCACGATATCTTTCTTCCACCCTTATTGCGAAACTAACGCTGTCGTGTAGCCCAAAACGGCACCAGGTACTGCCTACACAACTTTTTACCGTACGCAGGCTTTTGCCATAAGCATGACCGCTTTCAAAACCTGCTTCAATCAGCTCTTCCCATATATCGGGCAGATCGCTTAAGTGAGCGCCGAACATATCAATGCGCTGGCCACCGGTGATCTTTGTATAGAGGTTGTATTTTTTTGCCACCTGGCCTATCACGATCAGTTTATCCGGTGTGATCTCTCCGCCCGGTATGCGGGGCACAACAGAGTAAGTACCGCCTTTTTGTATATTGGCTAAAAAACGATCGTTGCTGTCCTGCGCCGTATCATTGCCTTTTTTCAGTATCACTTCGTTCCACAAACTGGCAAGGATAGACGCAACCGGAGGCTTACACAATTCACAACCATCACCTTTACCAAATTTGTTCAGCACTTCTTCGTAGGTCTTCAATTCATTGATCTTTACAAGGTCAAATAATTCCTGCCTGCTGTAGTCAAAATGTTCGCACAAAACATTGCGTACAATTTTTCCCTGCGCTTTCATAGTATGCGTTACCAGGTCTTTTATCATCGGTACACAACCACCACAACCGGTACCGGCCTTGGTGCATTTTTTTATCGCATCCACCGATTCACAACCGTTTTCTGTAACACTGCTGCAGATCATTCCTTTGGTCACTGCTTCGCAACTGCATATCAATGCATCATCGGGCAAGCCGGTAATGCCTGCGCCTGCTGCTTCTTCATTACCACGACTGCCCAGTATCACATCTTCGGGATTGGGTGGCAATACCATTTTGTTCTTGGTAGTTTGCAACAGCATATTGTATTGTGCTGCATCACCCACTAAAATGCCGCCGAGTAAAGTTTTGCCATCGACGCTGATGTTGATGCGCTTGTAGGTGCCTTTGTTGGCATCATTCACAGCAATGGATCGTACCTGGTCACCACTGATAAACGGATCGCCAAAACTGGCCACATCCACACCAATTAATTTTAACTTGGTGCTCATATCATACGCAGCAAAATATTTATTACCGTTGGTAAGATTAGCGGCTACCACATCTGCCATTTCGTAACCGGGCGCCACCAGTCCATAGATCATTCCTTCAAACAAAGCGCATTCACCAATGGCATAAATACTTTCATCACTCGTCTGTAATTTTTCATTCACCACAATACCACCTCTTGTGCCGGTTTGCAGACCGGCCAGTTTTGCCAGTTCATCTCTTGGTTTAATGCCTGCAGAGATCACCAGCATATCCACATCAATTTTTGTATCGTTGGTAAACTGCATGCCGGTGATATGTGTATCACCGAGTATCTGCGAAGTGTTGGTATTGGTAAGAATCTTCAGACCTAATGCTTCCAGTTTTGATTGCAATACATTACTGCCTGCATCATCGATCTGTCTTGGCATCAGCCGCGGTGCAAATTCAATAACGGATGTATCTGCAACACCCAGGTCTATCATGGCTTTGGCAGCTTCCAGTCCTAAAAGGCCGCCACCTATCACGGCACCCTTCTTTGCTTTCTTTGCCCAGGCCGTCATCATTTCCAGGTCTTCGATCGTTCTGTATATGAATACACCATCTTTTTCGGTACCCGGTATCGGCGGTACAAAAGCAGCAGAGCCGGTGGCCAGCACCAGGATATCGTAGGGGAGCGTTAAACCTTTATGTGAATCCACTGTTTTGGCATCACGGTTGATCTGTGCAATGGGGTCACCCAGGTAAAGGGTAATATTGTTTTCGGCATACCAGCTGGCAGGGGCCATGGTAAGTTCTTCGGCAGTTTTTCCGGCAAAATATTCGCTGAGATGAACCCGGTCATAAGCGGGCCGCACCTCTTCGCCAAAAACAGTGATGGAGAATTGACCCGGGATGGATCGGGCTACCAGCTTTTCGCAAAATTTGTAGCCCACCATGCCGTTACCAATGATAATTATATTCATGCTGCAATTTTTTAAAGTAAAAAATTAAAGCAAGCAATCGTATTAGTAAAATATATATTTAATATTTTTTAACGGTAAATATGTCAAAAATGCTATTAAAATATATTTTATATCATAAACATACTATTTTGTTTTTTAGAAAAAAAATATTTTGCCCAAAAAATATTACATATTTAATATTGTAATGTGATAAAATTTACCGCTTATCGACAATCTATTTATCTGATTATAAAGATTTTATTTTTATTTTTGTACGCATTTTTTAAATAAATCAAAATGGTATTAAAAAAATACAAATGTGATTTAAAAAGCTGCTCGCTTTGCCAATCCTGCAGCAAAGAATGGTTACCTGCTATTGATGCCAACAGGAAAGTATACCAGGTGAAAAAAGGTGAAATGCTTTTTAAAGAAGGAGAGGAAGTAAAGGGTATGTACTTTATACACAGTGGACTGGTTAAAGTACATAAGAAATGGGATGATGAGAAAGAAATGATCCTGCGTTTTGCAGGGCAGGGCGCCATCGTGGGCCATCGTGGCCTGGGGAGCGATACTATTTATCCTGTATCGGGCACAGCGTTGGCCAATAGTGAAGTATGTTTTGTAGATATGGATTTTTTTACTGCTACCTTAAAAATGAATCCTGAATACATGTACCAGTTGCTGATGTTCTTTGCATCAGAACTGAAGGAATCAGAAAAGCGCATGCGCAACCTGGCGCACATGAGCACCAAGGGCAGGATCGCGTATGCGTTAACGTCACTACAACAAAAATTCGGCAGCGATGCAGATGGATTTTTAAATATTGTTTTATCAAGGCAGGATCTTGCATCTTACACCGGCACCACGTATGAAACATTGTTTAAAATGATGAATGAATTTGGTGCAGATAGTATTCTCCGTTTTTCAGAAAAGAAGATCGGTATCATTGATGCCGGCAAACTGGCACAGGTATACGAAGAACAATAAAAAGAATCCGCCGGCATGGTACCGGCGGAAATAAATGAATCCTTATTTTTTCTCCTTATAATTATTGTAGTTTTATTGTTCTACAAATTGTTTTAAAGAGGTGCCGGTGATATAGTTCCATCCTTCGGCAAAATTTTCTTTTGCAAAAGCATTGTTGGCAGTTGCAGGGAAGGTCTCCAGTCCTGCATGCGTTAGTTTCAATCTTGTTTGTTCGCCTTCGGCAAATAATTCAAAACTTACCAACGAATTACCTTCAAAGCCTTCGTAACGCCAGCTGTAGCTGAGTTTTTGTCCCGGTATCACTTCCATTACTTTGCATAAGTGCAGGTAAGATTCGCCTTCTTTTCCCTGGCCGGAAAAGGAAAATTCAAAACCCACTTTTGCCTGGAAATCGGCAATATCAAAATACCATTTTTTCATTTCGGCATTATCGGTAAGCGCTTTCCATACCCGGGCCACGGGGGCGTTATATACACGTTCTATAATGATCGGTGTTGCATTGCTCATGATATATTTTTTAGTAAGTAAGATTAAAAGTACTGGTGAGGTATACCTGCAGTTTTTCAATATTTTGTTTCAGGCCTTCATCTGCTTTGAATGTTTTCACCACCTGTTCAAACTGTTCTTTGCTTTCAAACAGCATGTGCCAGGTAAGCAGGGTCTTGTCACCCTGTGCTTCAAAGCTAATGGTGGCGGTAAAATGCGGACCACTTACATGATCGTATACGATCTTTTTAAGCGGTACGATCTCTTTGTACACACTTTTATTTTTATAATCGGTGCCATCGGGCCCATGCATGGTAAGTTCCCATTCGCCACCGGGTTGTACATCCATGGTAAAAATGGTATTGGTAAAGCCATTGGGCCCCCACCAGTTTTTAATATGTTCCGGTTCGGTAAATACTTTCCATACCAGTTCGGCAGGTGCATTCAGCAGGCGGGTGAGGAGCAGTTCGCGGTCGGCAGTATTATTTTGTTGTGCCATTGTTTTATTTTTTATAAAAGATGAGTGAAGAAAATTATTTAGTGAGTGACCAGCATTTTATGTACTGCTGCTTCCAGCCGGTCAAAATTCTGTTCATTGGCAGTGCGTATAAATGGTTTTACCCGGGCGCATTCTTCGGCACTGTCAAAAAGCATGTGAAAGATGAGTTTTGTGCTGTCTGCAGTTTCCTCATCAAATGTAGCCGTAACCCTGAACCGGTGCACAGGTTCCACATGCGTGAATACGATCAGTTCCGGCGCCACAATATTCTCAAAAATATTGGTATTCGGGTAGTCGGTACCGTCAGGTGCATGCATCGTGAATATCCAGTTACCGGAAGGAGAGAAATCAAATTCGGTAAAACTGTTGGTAAAGCCTTCCGGTCCCCACCAGGTGGCCAGTATAGCCGGGTCTTCCCAAGCCCTGAATACGATATGCCGCGGCGCATGGATGATACGGGTGGAAACTATTTCGTGTTCGGTGATCATATAGCTGCTATTTTTTTCGTTTGGCGGTTCTTTTATTTTTTAAAGGCGTTGCTTCTTTGCGTTGCAATTCTTCCAGGTAAATTTCCAGCGAATCCAGTTTGGCATTCCAGAACTGGCGGTATTGTTCCACCCAGTGCGACACTTCATTGAGCTTAGCCAGTTTGGCTTCGCAAAATCTTTCCCGTCCCTGCTGGTTAATTACGATAAGGCCGCATTCGGTCAGTATCTTGATATGTTTTGAAATGGCCGGCCTGCTGATGGCAAATTTATCCGCCACCGAATTCAGGTTCTGCGGCTGCGCTGCAATCATGCCAATGATGGCCCGTCGTGTTGGGTCTGCAATGGCCTGGAACACATCTCTTCTCATTGAGTAAAAATTTAATTAGGTAACCAATCGGTTACAAATATATATGTAACTATTCGGTTACGCAAATTTTTTCTTTACTTTTTTAGAAAAGAGTGGGAACGGGCTTAGTTTTTATCGATGAGTGCGATATGTGCTTTAATGATCCGGGTAAGTTCTTTGCGGTTTTTGAGAGCGGCTTCCTTGTCTTTAAAATGAATGAGCCGCCTGTCTTTATAATTACCTTCTAAAAGCGGGGAATTTATTTTTACAATGGCGGGATGATGAAATACCAACAGGAGTTTGTGTGTTTTATAAGGGCCGAATGTAACGATGTCTTCTTTGTAATAATAACTCGGCGCATTCCATTTAATGCGTTCTTTTAATTTTTTGCTGGCAGATAGTATGATCTCTCTTACAGTTTCAATATCAGCTCTTGCGGCTGCAGGCAATTGTGCCAAATAGATTTTCACTTGTTCTTCGTCACTTTGTTTGGGTGTGGCTGCTTTTTTTACAACCGCTTTGGCTACGGGTTTTACAGTATTTTTTATACCGGCTTTTTCAATATTCTCTTTCAGTTTGAATTGCACCATCCTTGTTACCAGGTCAAGCGGCAATGGTTTATCCAAAGGGAACTGCACTGCCCCTTTTGAATTTTTAAAAGCCGATACTTCTTTTTTAAATGCTACAATAGGGGAGCCGGTGGGATAAAAACCGATATGATTTTTATATCCTGCAAAGTACACCAGCATACCATGCAATTTAAATGCAGGCATCTGGTAACTGATCAGCTCTTCTGCTTTTGGTGCGGCAGCTTTGATCGTTTTACGCAGCTGCTGCAACATTTTTTGCACGTTGGCAGGGAATTGCTGTATGTATTCATCCGTGTTTTTAGCAACTGCAGTTTTATTCATTGCCATAAAATATTTTTTATCCGTTATTTTCCAGGTTGTTCTTCATGTTCTGCAGGTTTTGCTGCATGGCTTTACCCACCAGTTTATCCATCATTACATTCATCACGTTCATCGGGAATTTTTGTGCGCCGGTGAATGTGTTGGTTACTTTGGTTTGCGTTGCAGAAAGTGGTGTTACCGTGGTGAGTGCATAATTGGTGGCTTCAAATGGTTTTTTAAAACGGATCTCCACCTGCATGCTTTCACCTTCTTTTATTGCAATGATCTCCTGTGCACCAACGCCTACATTCTTATCATCACTTTGCCAGGAAGAAGTAAAGCCCACCGTGCCATCGGTACCGGTGTACACAATTTTTATGTTGGGATCCTTCATCACCCATACACTGTATTTTTCCTGGTTCTTTATCAATTTAAGATAATTGAACACTATTGCTGCGGGCTGATCGATGATCACTTCTTTGGATAATGAAAAATCTTTTTTAATGATCAGCGCCAGCACCAGGAAAATGACGATGATGCCTGCTATTACTGATAAGATGCCGATAAGAATACTCATGATGGTAATTTTAAATTTAAGCAATTGCCTTACTGTACTGCAAGGTATTTAATTTACGATAAGTAAAATAAGATACCATCAATACTGCGAGTACAATCAACGGAAAAAATACATTGAAGCTAAAGCCTTCTACTGCCCAGATGCTGGTGGATGCAGCCACCATATCGAACGTTAAGCCTGCATACGCCCACTCTTTAAGTGTTGCCGGAACCTGCGGCACTGTGATGGCAATGGAACCAAGCACTTTAAATACTGCCAGCATAATGCCGAAATAAGCAGGATAACCCAAATGCCGGATACCTTCTTTTGCCATTTCTGTCTGCGAGGTGAGTGCGGGCATTACTCCTTCAAATATAAAGATGAGGAGTGTAGAAACCCAGAAAATGATTTTAAGTGTTTTAGGTTGCATGATCGTAATTTTTAATTTTGAATGATGTTAATTTATGTTTTGATTGTTGGAGATGATGTATTCGTGTATTAATTACCGTTATATTTTGCAACTAATGCTGTTGACTTTGATCAAAATGCAGTAACCAGTTATTGCCATATTTATCTATAAGGTCACCGAATAAAGCTCCCCAAAAAGAATGCTCCAGCGGATGTGTTTTTTTGCCGCCATCAGAAAGGTTTGCATAAAATTCCCGGATCTCCTTTTCGCTGCTGCAGTTGAGCATCAATGAAACGGCATTGCCTTTTATCAATCCATTGTCCCCTACCATGTCCGATGCCATCAGCACCAGGTTATTATTGGTTAAAGTAGCATGCAGGATGCAGTCTTTCATCTGCTCCGGCATTTTACCGGATAAGGGTGATTCACCAATGGTTTGAAAATAGAGTTCGCCACCCAGGCATTCTTTATAAAACTGCATGGCCTGCCTGCAATTGCCATTGAACGTCAGGTAAGAATTGATCTGTGTCATTATTTTGCGTTTGTGTACAATAAGATTATTTAATTATCCGGTAACAGTTCTGCAACACAATCGCGGTTTTTTAACCAGCTGATGAGTGGTGCTGCAGCAATGCTGCCGTTGTTATTCACTACTCTTAATATCCTGTCGCAATCATCCAGGTCAAAGTTGGCCTGGTACTGTGCAAAGCTCTTGCATAGTTGTTCCACCAGTTCCCTGGCCTTGTCGGGACAATTGATATTTGTTTTAAACACTTCTATCATCTGCTGATAATTTTACCAGGCATATCATGTCGGTTCCGTTAGGATATATTTCCACGCAATACCCGTTGTGATCCACTTGCGGGTGCGTTAATAATTTTCGAAAAGTTGTGGCTACAATGCCTTCATTTGTACGCCAGTCTTTTAATGTTTCACTGGCATAAGTCCCTTTGCGTATGATGAATTTTTCGCAGTGCAGTTTTTCTGCCTCGCCCTCAAATGCTTCTTCAGCGGCAGCTTTGTAAATGATACCGCCATCTTTCGACCCAAAAGAAATGCCGTATAATTTTCTCCGGGTATCATGCTGTATTAATTCATGCAGTGTTTGATAGGCTTTGCCAAGAGCCAACGGAAATGATTCCGCCTGTACGCAGATAACAGGAATGTCTTTTTCGATACTGTATTTTTCCATGATTGAAATTTTAAGACGATACAAACTTAGTTGCTGTCGCGAAAAACATTACTGTGTAAAAACGACAATCAAAGGGGTTGATTACGACATAAAACTTGATTATCTTTAGTGCATAAAAACCAAACAATGAAGCATGTATCTATCCTGGTGCCAGAATCTTCTGTGATCGAAGCAATTGCTGATCCCCGCTATATGTTCACTGCGGTGAACCAGTTCCTGGAATCGGCCGGAAAGCCTGCCCTGTTCAATGTACAGTTAGTAGCAGTAAAACCCGAAGTAAAACTGGATGGCAGTTTATTTTCTGTGCATGCAGATGTATTGCTGAAGGATGTAAAGAAGACCGACCTGGTATTTATTCCTGCATTGAGTGGTGATATAAAAAAAGCACTGGAGCTGAATAAGGAACTGGTGCCCTGGATCGTGGACCAGTATAATAGAGGAGCAGAAGTGGCGTCGCTTTGCCTGGGCGCTTTTTTATTTGCGTCTACTGGTTTGCTCAATGGCAAACAATGTTCCACACATTGGTTATTCGCCAATGATTTCAGAACCATGTTCCCGCAGGTGGAACTGGTGGATGGCAGCATTATTACCGAAGAGAATGGACTGTACAGCAGTGGTGGCGCCAACAGTTACTGGAACCTGCTGTTGTACCTGGTGGAAAAATATACCAACAGGGATATTGCGATACTGGCTTCTAAATTTTTTGCAATTGAGATCGATCGCAACAGCCAGAATGCTTTTATGATGTTCCAGGGGCAGAAGGAACATGAAGATGCAGAAATAAAAAAAGCGCAGGAATTTATTGAAGGAAATTTTTCTGATAAGATAACGGTGGACCAGTTGGCCGACCAGTTTGCTATTGGCAGAAGAAGTTTTGAAAGACGTTTTAAAAAAGCCACTAATAATACCGTGGTGGAATATATGCAGCGGGTAAAGATCGAAGCGGCTAAAAGAAGTTTTGAAAGCAGCCGGAAGAATATCAATGAAGTGATGTTTGATGTAGGCTATACAGATACCAAGGCTTTCCGTACAATATTTAAAAAGATCACAGGCTTAACACCTATTGAATACCGCAACCGGTATAATAAACAACCGGAAATGGAACTGGCCTGATGATGCGCTAATTCTTTTTTGCAATGATGATCAGGTTCACCTGGCTGCTGCCATCTTTTTTAGGATATTGCTTTCTTATTAAATGCAGAACCTGCATATTATTTTCTTCCAGCGCTTTTTGAAGATAGCCGGCCTCGTGATAATAAATGAACATCGTGAACTGGCCGTTGCTGCTGGTTTCAAAAGTGGAATTATCATATTTATCTTCAATAATACTGCAATAGAATACCCCTCCGCTGTTCAGCAAGTGTGCACTGTCTTTAATAAATTGCAAAGCATCATTCTTTGATAAATAGGGCATGCAGAATCCACAGAGTATCGCATCAAAGCCAGGCTGTAATTTCCCGATATCCCTGCAATCCATTACAGAAAAACTCGCCTCTGGCACATTTTCTTTTGCCAGTTGTATCATATTGGGAGAAACATCTGTCGCCTCAATAACAAGATCGGGCCTTTTACGGTGCATGTATCTTGTGATGTTGCCGGGCCCGCAGGCGATCTCAAACAACCGGGCGTTTGGTGAGGGTATAAGATCACAAAAAATATCATAGGTATCATCGTACAGATCCAGATCCATGAATTTATCCTGGTACAGATCTGCCAGTTGATCCCATGTTTGAATAGTATGTTGATAATGATCCATTTTACTTTGCGTACAGTATTTTAAAGGCATTGTACACTGCCTGGTGAATGATAGTAGCATGTTTTTCGCCCGCTAAATAATCAAAGTGCACGCTGATATTAGGGCGATGGATATTCCTGAGCTGCAATGCTAATGTTGTGGCATCGGTGTACATCACATCGTTTTCTTTTTTATCTGCAGCGCCTACATAGATCTTTACTTTATCTGTAAAATTATTATTTGCGATGGCAGGAGTTGTTTTCAACAATGATTCATTGCCCCACCATAGGCTGGGGCTGATGATGACATAAGTGCTGAACAGCGAAGGCGCTTTGAATAATATTTCAGTTGCCAGCAATCCGCCCAGCGATTCGCCAATGATGCTGTTGGTACCATTGGTCTTATAATGTGTTTTAATAAAGGGCTGCAATTCTTTTTCAATAAAGTTGATGAACTTTGCAGAGCCACCGGTAGCCCCGAAATTTTTTTTGTTCAGCCCCATTTTAGTTACAAAATCCAGGTTGTCGGTGGCATAAGTAAAATCCCTTTGACGGTTCACATTCTCAATACCTACAATAATGGAAGGGGGAAATTGCTTCACCCAGGGTGTGGTAAAATACTGCACTAATCCTGCCACATGCAAAAAATCTTCTTCGGCGCCGCCATCCAAAAGATAGATCACGGGATAGGTATATGCAGAATCGGGGGAGTAGCCCGGTGGTAAATAAATGGCCAGCCGCCTGTTTTCTCCTAAGATATCAGAGTGCAAAGAATCTGCAACACCAGCAATAACCGGCGGAGTATTTTGTTTGGTATGATAGGTATTAGTCTGGGCATTTGTAATGGCTGCCCAAAAAACGAGAAAGAAAAAAGAGAGGATATTTTTTATCATAAAGTAGTTGTTGCCGTTTTTTAGTATTGCCTGTTATTTTAATAATTAAAGCTGGTGAATACAATTGTCAAAATTAATGGTATCAAATTTTTGAACTTCAATTTCATTCCGCCTGTTTTTAACCAGGTTGTAAAGAGTTGCCCAATGTTCTTTATTGTTATTCCAGAATGAAGTTTTGATCCTTAAAGTGCTTTTTAAAAGATCGCCTTCAAATAGATCTCCCTCTGCAAAAAGGTCTTTCGTCAAAACCTCCAGCGCAAGTGGAACGAGGTAATCCAGGCCGATCTGCTGACTGATCATTATTCTCAGATCTTCTATCCTGAAATCTCGTAAAGGGATCTCTCTAAGCTCAAAACATCGCCTTACTAAATTGGTAGGGTATTCAATTTCGCCCCAGTAGTCATTTTCAAGGTCTTCGAGCGTGCGCTCTCTCCAGTTCTTTATAATTTTATTATTTGTTGCCAAATTTATTATCCTTATTTGAAAATTACTGGTTATTTTTCATTGAGTGTAGGCGGTGGCGTTATGCCACACATACGTAGGTATGCCACATATTACTTTGATTTGAATGATTGAAATATTAATGCAAACTGATCACTCTTGTAATGGTCCACTTACCATTGTTGTTCTTCCAGATGATCACAAATTTACTGGCATGTGGTTGATCATTCTTTTCCTGGTTATTGTGGAACATGTGCGATCCAAGTTCCACCGCACCATAACCGGGCAGGGGAGAAACCTCCAATGATCCCTTCACCAGTTCCCTGGTCACTTTTCCGCAGATGTATTTTTGCGTGCTTTCCAAAATGGCTTTTTTAGAAGTTTCCAGCCCGCTTTTATCATGATAGAATTCAATACTATCGGAATAGAATTCTTTTTGCTTGTTCATGTCGCAACTGTTGTAGGCTGCAAAGAAAGTACTGTCCAGTTTTGCCACTGTTTCGTACAGGTCTTTGGATTGTGCGAAACCGGAAGCACAGCAAAAGAATGTGATAAGGAATACGGTAGTTTTTTTGAGGTGGAACATGGGAAAGGTTTTTGATATTGCAGTGAATGAATTGTTATGGTTAATGAAGGTAAGTAAAAATGGAATTGCATGCCAGGCAGTGTGCTATTATTTGGCAATTGTATTTTGAAGACAGGTTTTGATAGTATCGCTCAAGACTGTCAAAAAATATTGAAAGACTCGATCTCCCTGTTTGAAAAGATTATTATTTTAACAGCATTGCTATCGCTATTGGCCATGCAAAGTCTATCATAACGATTAAAAATGACAGGAGATGATCACTCCAATTCTTTTTTTCTGTGTAAAAATATCTTGCACCCCGCCAGGTAGCCCTTAATTCCCGGCCCGTTATTTTCCAGGACAGCATGCCTGCAAGATTAAATACCAGGACAGCAATAATGGGTAGTGTTAAAAAACCGTAATGGAGATTTGTAAATTTCCCGGGCTTCGAAAATAATGCATAGCAGGATACAATGATCAGTGCAATGCCGCAGCCGATCAATTGGTACTTTCTGATCATCCCATGCTCAATAAGGTGAACAAGTATGCCTCCAAAAAAATAACCGTAGGCCATGATCGATATGTCAAATGCTGTCATCATTCAAATTGTCCCTTTATTTTATCTCACTTCTTTTTTTGATCACTTCCAGTATCATATTGTTGAAGTCATCTAAAATAAAATCTGCCCATAGTTTACTGTACAAATTAAGGTTAGTGGTAACCCTGTACGTACAGGTAAGTGTTACTTTGTTTTTTGCAGCATCGATCGGTTCAATTGTATAGCTACCTTTCAATACATCAAAATATTTACCACCGATCATCACATGTTCATCCAGCGTTGTTGGCGGAATGGATGCCGGATCAACATGGATATCATAAGAAAATCCTTTGCCTTCATTCCATTGTGTGATCTTTTCTTCAAACCGGATGCTTTTTTCCCAGGTAATATGCCTGGTACCACCAACTCCTTCTTTGTCAAGCTCCCCATTTAAAGGCTTTGGTATTCCAATAAGATGAATGAAATGTGTTTTTATTTCCGAGGATTGAATGTTCCTGACATTCTTAATATGCTCCCAAACATTGTTCCTGTCTGCATTGATCACTATGGATGTTGAAACGGTATGAACCTGGTCTGTTGCACGAAAATCACTTTCGAACGCAAATACCAGCAAAGGCAACAATAATGAAGCATAGAGCTTAGTTCCTTCGCCCTTTTCTTTTAATTTGACCATTCTGGTTATAAATGCGCCCAGCGTGCCCAATAAAACAAACGGTGCCACGATTATTACGAGGCAGATCATTCCTTCAAACCCTGTTACAAAACACAAAACAAAAAAGGTAAAAGTTATCAGCCAGGGTAAAAGCAGGTAACTTTTATAGGTTTTCAATTGCTCTTTTGTGGAGAATAGAACCGGGATAGCGCCTAATATTACCGGTAGCAGGAAGATATAACCAACGGAAACATTTTTGTGAAAATGTGTTACTATCAGCATGCATAAAAAGGCATACGCAACGCCGGCAATTAAACCGATCAGTAATGTTTTTAATCTGGAATTTTTCATACAATTTTATTAGCCTTGATTGCCAGGCAAAGTAAGCAGATATTATTTACCTGCTGGATCAATCTGTGCTGCTGTTTTTTATTGCAAGTATCATGTCAACCAGTTTTTCAATATCATTCCATTCATTGGGAAGTGTATGCCAGCTGTATATTGTTTTTACATCGCCAATACCCAAAGAAAGTGTGTTGAAACTGCCATCCAGCGTAAACATATGTAGCGGATCAATTTTTGGCGAAATTTTCATTTGACGAATATGCGCTATGATATCGGCGAACATGCCCGGAGTTATAGCGCCTGAAGTAATTTTAATAGTGGGTTGTGGTTGTATCAGAACAACTTTGGTCATTCCGTCCAATTCATAGAATTTACTTCTGTCAGCAACAATATCCCATTCTGTATAATACCATTTTACAATTTTATCGGTCCAGGTGATCTGCAGTTTGAAAAAAGGTTCAAATGAAGGTTCGCAGTAGTATTCGATAAAGCTTTCATTAAGCGATAGTTTGTCAATTAAGGATAGTTGCTCTGCGGCGGTATTTTTTAAGATCATCCATCGCTCTTCAGTTGTCATCGGTAAAGTTTTAAAGTTGTTGCTGCCCTGGTTAAATAGTAAACATACTTATTTTAATGTTACCAGGCATCTGAAGCCCAGCCAGTCTCCGGGAGCTGAATAGTTTTGTTTCCTATCCCTAAAGGATTCTCTTGCATAATCCCTGAAAGAGCCACCCATTGCAATTCCTTCCGTGGCGGTCATTTCTGCTGCATTTCCCTGCAAACAATACAGCCCCAGCATACTTGGCCAATAACTATCAGCTCTTATCACACATTTACCTTGCGATTTAAAGTCTTTTGTTTTTTTAATCACCAGGCAATTACAGTTCAATGAATTTTGCAGGTAACAACTCTTTGGATTGATGCTGTCTTTATTTTCAATGACTTTTTCATAAACCTCGATTGGAGGAAGTGCTATACTGACCTTGACCGGCTTGTACTGATTCACAACAGATTCCCGCCATGCGCAAAATGCTTTTGCCTGTGCAAATGAAATACCTACAATGGGAACGTTGAATGAAAAGAAATTAGTATCAGCTTCGTAAAGAAGTTTGACTTTCTTCTTTACACGAAAACCTTTAGCGCCAAAGTTTTCTTTTAAATAACCTGTATTGTAAATGGGATCAATATATTCAAAATCTTTTCCTTTTTTCAGGTCTTCAAAAAGCATTTTTGCTGCAGGTGTAATGTGTGATAGATCCGGAAAGAACCCAGGATCAAAATTAGTATTGAGAATAAAATAGATCCATTCAGTAACAGTTATCTCGGTAGCATCCATAGAGGACACATTATTAATAGGTACAGTTCCATATATCTTCGTTGGATTCTTTTGTGCCGATAGATTACTAAACATGCAGCAAAAGATAACGGACAGGGGAATTATTTTTTGAACAAAAAGTTTACTGGGCATAGCTTAATGTATAGGTTAGAGTGTTTTATTGTAATCAACTGTTCAGATACTTATTCGGCACATTTTCCGGAGAATATTCAATTCCATATTCAGCCTTCCATAATATTGAAACAATGGTATAGATATCCTGCTCCGTTCTTTGAAATTGCCGCAGCAGTCCCATCATCGCATAACTGGTGGGGTTTACAGCAGGAATAAATGTTTCCCATTCATAACCTTTGCCCCAAATAAGTCCCTTTACAGTTTGTGAAAGATCGGCTTTTTCAGCAACCAGTAATTTCAGCACATTGATACAGGCATTGTTATGCTGGTTAACCGTGTGGAAGACCGGTGTTTGACCACCGAACCCGTTTTCATCAATTCCGGCTTTTGCATTGATATCTGCGCCGTGTTTTAAAAGTGTTGCTGCACATTGCAGGTGACCATACTCGGCACAGATGTGCAGGAGCGTGGCTTTGTACAAGGGCGTAAATGTACAATCGAGGGAATAGGTTTTGAATAATAAATCTTTGTCAGCAAGCAGAAGTTTATCTAACGCTATTGCATCATCCAGTAAAACTGCCAATAGTGCTGTGTCATCAAACTGCAAACCATGCTCTGCAAAAGCCTTCATGCAATCTTTAAAACCTGGGCCACGCAGGTACATATTGATCAGCTCATAAACGAGCGGCTTGCCCTTATGCAGCTGGTTGGGATCAACGCCATTATTAAAGCATTGCCTGATGCCTTCAACGTTATGCGTTTCAAAATATCCGGCTATTTTTTGCAGCTGATCCATAAACAGGAAATTGTAAGAACAAAGGTACTGTTATTGGCTATTGACTTTATTGTTCCGGCTCTTGCGTCTTAAATTCACTATCATACTGTCTTCTTCTGCATCATCGTTCCTGTATATCACCCGGATCTTATCCGTTCCGATCTTTTTGACCAATCCCGGAAAATTCAATAACTCTTTTTCCATACGTTTATCAGCAGTGTCATTTTTTGTATCAATGAATTTATTCTCCAGTCCAAATAATCCGTATTCACTAAATGTTTCCGGCAGATCGGGTAGCTGCCAATCCCAGATGGGGAATGAATAAAGTTCTACCCACTTTTTATTTTTATAAGTTGCAATGTGCCAGGTATTCAAATTCGACCAGTCGGCCCAGTTGATGACATACGAAATTTCATCCGCCCCGTCTCCATCCAGGTCTCCTTCATTTTTTAAATAAGATAGGCCCAAAAGCTGGCCGTCTGCAGCAATATGAAAACTGTCAATACTATTGTTGTCAGACGTTATAAAACAGTAAGGCTCTTTCTTCATCGTCAAAGCCACCAGCTGATCGTATTCAGGTAAACTGTCGTAAAACTTGTTGGTTTCTTTGTGATCGATGCCAGAGAAAAAATGTTCTATCAGCCGCTCTTGTTTACCATCTCCATCAAAGTCGCCGGATATTACAAAGCGATACCCAAAAACAGGTTGTATGTTTGGGGGAACTGTCTTTAATGTTTCTTCTAACTGGTTAGTTGTATCTGAACTAACATGCTGCAATGTGTCAGCGTGGGGCAATACTTTTTCAGCCTGCTTTTTTATTGGTGCACTGTTGCAGGAAAAAAGTAAGGATACTATTGGTATAATTAAAAGTGTTCTCAAAGACGATTTTCAAGTCAGTTTATTTTAAGCCCCTACAGCGCCCGTTTTAACTTTCCCGGATCGCTGGTAAGTGGCCAAAATAACGCCTTTTGTTGTAACCTGGTGTTCTGTTAATTTAAAGGCAGCAGGTATGGTTCCATTATCAAACAATTTTTTTCCTTTACCCAAAGTAAGCGGATGGATCTTTAACCGCAGCTCGTCCACAAGATCATGCTTCAACAACAGTTGTATCAATTTACTGCTGCCCCATACATGTATCTCTGGTCCTTTGGAGCTTTTCAGTTTTTTGATATCCGCCGGTGTTTTTAATAACGTGGAATTTTTCCACCCGGTGATCATCGGGTCTGACTTTTTTAATTTTTTCGAAAATACATATTTATTGCCTTCATTAATGCCCGGCCAAAAATCGTTGTGATGCGGCCAGTAGTCCGCCCATATCTCGTAGGTCTTTCTGCCCAACAGGTAAGCAGCAGGCCGCTGCAATTCTTTTTGTACAGCTTTGCCATACATTTCGTCGCCGTAATGAGCCGTCCAGCCACCGTATTTAAAACCACCGGATACGTCTTCCTTTGGTCCGCCCGGCGCCTGTATCACGCCATCTAATGTCACCATTGATAATACAATAATCTTTCGCATAGTATTTTTGTTTTAATGATGATCCAAAGCTACTCCACAAAAAAATCTACGACACAGTGCAAACACGACAATCAGGGGGGCTGAATACGAAGGTTATTTTTTAAGTTAATGCCCGGCTGATCGTAATTCCTCCTCAATATTATTGCGTAAACCTGTAAAGTAAACGGGGAAAGAAATGGTTGTTGATATAAAGCTGATGATCACGAGTAATACAAAAACAATTGCCCCTACGATCAAACAAAAAAAGTTAAAACCGTCATTGAATAAACAAAGCAAAGCTGCCAATGCGGCCATCAGCCCGGCAGATGCGAATACTCTAGTAGTGGTTGCCTGAAAATAAATACCAAATTCATCCGCTTCATCTACAATTTCTATTTTGCCCTGAGAAAAGCTGGAAAATTTATTAGCAGATTTGGTTGGTATAAACCTGAAAAAATTATTTATAAAACTGATGGTATTAACATCTGCAGAGATATTGTTTACGCTTTGTATCTCAAGCTCCCGTTTGTACAAATCGACCAGGTCTTTTTGTGTAACACCGGGAATCTGTGCTTTTATGAAATAGGTAGAAGTTTTATACATAGAAGATTGCAGTATATGCCTGGCTTTGCCACCCGTAAAAATAAAGGTATTAAATTGTTGCTGTTGTTATGTATGCTACAATTATTTTGAAAAGGAATGCAACAGATATTCCTTTTCAAAGCGTTCAAATACTGATCTACTGAGTGTAATAGTACAAACAGTAGCTGAGCCAATAAACATCTTTTTCCATTTGGAGAAAAATATTGTTTTATCCTTCACATCCATTATCTCATTCCAGGGAATGAACAGGGGAGGATGGAATAACCTGAATATGATGATCGGCTGTAACAAAATGCCTTCGTTGTTATATTGCAGGTTAAGGCAATTGTTATAGTTGGTAAAATTGATCTTTGCGGAGATGTAGCTGAGCCTGGTGCCAGTAAATGAACCGGGAGCTGCTTTATATCTACCTGCAAGAGACGACCATCCAAACCTGGCAATAACAAATGTGATCAATACCCAGCCTCCAATAAAAAGAACGGGGAAAAAGGAAAAGAGGGTGGCAGGAGTGATCATAGCTGAGATAATTATGAATGAAAAACGGGATAAGGCTTGCTTCTTAAGATATTCCAAATGTTTCTTTCCTGATAGAAAGCATTATATCAAGTTCATTTTTCCAAAAACCTTCTTCTGTAATTGCCTTGCTATCCGCAGTAAACATTTTATTTTTGAGTTGATCAAACTGGATATTTGTAAAATTAAAACTATCATCAACGCCCTTACCTGATAAAACTTCCTGCTCAAAGTCGCGGAAAAAAATCAAAAAATCGGCGAGCGTGGTTATTGAACTGTTGAAGTATGATGAATTGAACAGGTCCTCATGATCGAGTTGAACAATCATGTCATTATTAGCCGTATCAATTGCAATTGGATCTCCGTCCCGGCAAGAACCTATAACAATATATTGATCGAATTTATCGGTGGGGTTAAAAAAATCATATTGTTCAGTCAGTTTATTGATACCAGAAAACAGGTCATCTGTATCCTTGCTAAAATGTAGATTGGGCTCGCAGTAAACAGGGAGCCCGGCCTGGGTCAAAAACTCTGAAGTCGCATTTAATAAGTTAAAACGATCGAGCCGAGTCTTAGTAATAGGGGAAAGCGGTTCCCCCATACCAGTCCAGGCATTTTTAAAATCAAGTGGTGCCATTTTGTAGTTTCAGCAATTTTACTAATTCCAAATTTCATTCATCTCCGTCAAGATCATCGGCTTTCCATCTGTTACAACAATGGTGTGCTCATGTTGCGCCATATAGCCACCTTTATTTCCCACCATGGTCCAGCCGTCTTCCAGCGTTTCGGCATAGGTGGAGTGGGTGGAGATAAATGTTTCAATGGCCACCACGGTATTTTTCCTGAACCTTTCGGTATTATAACGGTCACGGTAGTTCGCAATTTCCGCAGGCTCCTCGTGCAGGCTTTTACCTATGCCATGCCCGGTAAGATTTTTGATGACCTTGTAACCACTTTTTTTAGCTTCTGTTTCTATTAAATGCCCGATATCTGCAATCCGCACGCCACCTTTAATATTATAAATAGCTTTCTGCAAGATCTGTTTTGAAGTATCGATCAACCGCTGGTGCCCTTTCACATCTTTACCCAATACAAATGAGCCGCCATTATCCGACCAGAATCCATCGAGTTCGGCAGATACATCAATATTCACCAGATCGCCTTCTTTCAATATCCTGCTGCTGGAAGGAATGCCATGACAGAATTCATTGTTCACACTGATGCAGGTATACCCGGGAAAGCCATAGGTGAGATAAGGCGCTGATCTTGCACCAAATCCCGCAAGTATGTTGGCACCGTAATCATCCAGTTCTTTTGTTGTCATGCCGGGTTGGGCATAGTTCCTCATTTGCTTTAATGTGGTAGCAACAGCTTCGCTTGCTTTTTGCATGCCGGTGAGGTCTGTTTCTTTTTTGATTGACATACTGAATATTTTTTTGCAAGTGTAAACAATAGTCGGCTTCAACGATAAGTTAACGGTTCTCCAATGTTTTTTTTCGAAAGAACAAAGGTATCCACTTCTAGTTTAAAAGAAATGTATTGCCTGGTGCAACTTTATTATAGTAAATACAAGTTGAATAAAAGGACTTGAAGCCCGGGAATGCTTTTTTATTGAATGATATTGTTTTGCCGGTTGTTTTCATATAATTTAAAAGAATTCTTATTAGAATTGAGCAGGAGTAAATACTTATCTTTTTGAAATACTGAGTTTTATTATTTTTCCATTCTTATCAAAATCAAGATAAAGCGATTGTGCTTTGTACCATGCCCATGTATTATCAACATAGCTACCCCATTTAAAAGGTCTGCCAATTTTATTTTCCACAACGGGTCTTCTGTCGGAGAGCTTTAACTTATTGGGTAACTCCCCTGCATAAGGCGATTCCACAAATATCGAGCTGAGGATACTGTCTTTTTCAAACCGGAACGAGAGACCTTCCGGATCATACGTAATAAAAAAACAATCATCGAAAATTTTCACAGTAGAGTCATTGCCAAACCTATTCCATAGACTTTTGAACAATGGATGATCGCTTTTCTTCTCCAGTAATTCATATAACTCCTTGTATTTAACGGCGGCTGAATTGTTGTCGTAAACTTTGTTGCAGGGAAATAACTCATAATCCAGTACCATCAATTCGGTTAGCACCCTGGCATCGTTCATTGTAATATTTTTCTTATCAACGTATTTTGCTGTCCAGTAGTTTTTGATCTTTTGTATTTCTGATTGCCTGATAGTATTGCCAGTTTCTTCTGTCCATTCCCAAACCAGGCCATTGTAAATATTATGCCAGCCGATTAATTGGTTACAATTTTTGTAAATATATTTGGTTGACACTCCATAATACTCATTTTCTTTTCTCCATATTTCAGAAAGTATGATATGGGCAATTACTGTTTTACCAGTATCCCCTAATGCATTGATCAATTTTTCAGTTGCAGCCTTTCCTGTTTTTACCAATGTTTTTTCGGTGCTATCCTGGTGAGTGAGTGTAAGAATAGTTGCTGAGCAGGTCATGTTGACTGATTTCCAGGAGAGCTTATCAATGAGTGAATCTATATAGCTACTGTTTCCCTGTGCAAAAACTGCAGTCTGTAACATTACTACGAGCGTAAACAGATTAATTTTTAAATACTTCATAGCTATGCTATTCATTATTATTGACCTGCAAATACAATTAGCGCTATTTAGTTGATAAAAGAGATGACAGCCTGGCCATTCTCAGCTGCTGTTTCATAGAATGCTTTCATTTCCTTATAATAACTGAATATATAATCAAACATATCTCCACTATCCGGGTTAAATGGATATAATTCGGCGTCTGCAGATTTTAGGGATTCAAATTTTGCATACAGGCTTTCTCTTTCTAATTCTGGCAGTGCGCCGGCAATTTCTTTTGCCTGTTCAGGTGATACATAATTTGCAGGACCGTATCCCATGTCTTGTTCTTCATCAATTACGTTCCCGTTAAAAATAACAAATGACAAAGGTGGTGAGGCCTTTTCAGAGTCTGCAGAAGTGCAACCTGTTAAAAGGTAAAAGATACTTTCCCATGATTTGTCCAAATCCAGCAGGTATGGATCTTTAACATATATTTCGGGGTAAACCCTTTGCTCCAGTAAGGCACTGTTTTTAATATAACTCTCCAATTCTATATTAGAAACGCGGAGTAAATTGCCGATCATACTCATAAGAGAACTGATTTAGTTTTTTATTTGAGAGATTTTGTGGATTATATCTTTTTTTAATAATGCCAGATTCGCTATTGTAATCATATGTCATTCTATAGCTTCAAGCCTTTTATAAACCTGGCCTTGATTGAGGCAAAGTAGTCTTGTATGCAGTCTTTCATCAATGAAATGCCAAAGCAGCTGGTAATAACCGGTAATACAGTTTTTATATTTTCCGCTGGTATTCTTCAAACCATTTATTAAAAGCCTCCACTTTAGTTTGATTGTCTTTCAGCCAGCTATCAATTGTCGCATCATTTTTTGATTGACTGATCAGGTAACTGAAAGCCTGTACATGATTGCTGTTCTTCATGGAATAGAAAAAGTCAACATAAAAATTCCACCAGAATCCTTTCTTTTTATCCTTAAGCTCTCCGAGCACAGAAAAAAATGATTCCGTGTTTTCAGCAAAAAGTACATCCTCTGATTTGTCTTTATTCTTTTCTATACTTTTTGATGATTCGAGCAAAGACAGCATTAATTCCGCTGCACTGAATTCATCCGAGTCTTTCCCGGGATTGAAGGTAATATTGATGGTGTTTTCTTGTCTTTCCCTTTGCTGACACCTTGTTTCAACTGTTCCAGTAAAAATTTATAAGCCGACTCCGTTCTTGGCCCGTTAGGTTCCAGCAACAAAAAATTGTACAACGCCAGCAACGATTTTACCCTGCTGCCCTGGGCCTGCATTACATAGCCCAGCAGCAAATGACTACTGCCATGTGTAGGCCGTATCAGTAATGCTTTCTGGAGCGATTCTTCCGCAGTTTTATTGTCTCTATTATTGTAAGAAGTAAGTGCCAGGTTATAATGCAGCAGGTAGCTATCGGGGAATTTCTTTATTGCTTTTTTATAGGTTTGAACGGCATCTTCAGATCTTCCTGCAAGATCCTCTGCTGATCCTTTTAAAATATAGGCGTCTTTCACATAATCTTTTCCATAATCTATCACATGATCGGCATATTCAATTGCTTTTTCATAATTTTTCAACGAAAAATAGCTGGAAGATAACTCGTAATTGACAAGTGGAGATTTCTCATCAATCGCCAAAGCTTGTTTGTACAGTTCGATAGCTCCGTTAAAATCCCCGCTGTCGTGCAGCTTTACGCCTTTTGCAACAAGATCCTGTACTTCTGGTGTTTGTGCATTTGCATTTGCAATACCCAGGGAAATAATGAGTAGAAGTGAGATGATTTTTTTCATTTTGCCAGTTTTATAGGTTTGTGCTTATTTGAAGTTATAAAATCAACAGGAAAAATTTATAATGCGGTATAATTTTATTTTTCAACCGGTGTTTCTATAAAAAATGTGTTCTTGTCTGATCTTGTATACCAGGAATAATAACTTTTCAATCTTTTGTTACTGAGTAGTTTTGACATCTTCCTGTTGCCAAAACTGCATCCGATACAGGAATTGATCCGGTAATTACTTTTTTTAACAGTATTCATTGACTTCATTTCCTGCTTCGACAACTTTGATCCATTACGATGCAGGAAGTATAAACCAACAAAACCATAGATATTATTCTGGCGGTTATTCGAAAGCAGCCATTTCAGTAACTGCTCTTTCCTGTTATTATTAACGAGGTAAATTGTTTGCAGCATGGAATTCGGAGTAGCACCCGTTACATTACAGGCAAGTCCAAAAGTGCCGCAGCTGTCGGATATGGGTAAAAAGTGTATTGAGCCCGGCCAACTGTAGCAATAATAAAAAGGAATGCAGTGATGAGCAGTTTCATATTACCGGCAGGGTTTACTGTATTTTCGATGCTTTAATGATCTTGCAGGCTGGTGATCCTTTTAACCAGGTTAAATTAAAGATGCAGCCTGTTGATTTTTTGCATAAACAGCGCAATTCATGCGTCACCGTTTTTAGTTTCTGTAAACGATGGTTCTTCTCGTTAGAAAATTGGGCTCCGTTTCATCATTATAAAAATTATATTGCTTTGTCCATCTTTTTTTTACATCATATTCATATTTGTATTTTACAACCAGGTCACTCGTTTTCTCTACTATAATATCTCCCGATGCATTATAAGTCATCTGCCACTTATTTCTTCCTGCGCAATTAACCGGCTCCCCGGAGTGTTCTGATTGAATGCACTGGTTCTGGTTATTGTAACGGTATTTATCAATAGTTAAAGTATCCATTTTAGCAGACCTGATTATGCATAATACCAGGTTGCCCGCTTTATCATAAAAATAATTTGTTCTCTTTATGACACGATTTTTGTTATCGAGTTCATTTGATGCTATCAAATAATTCCCGGCATCATATTTATATTCCACTTTTTCGGTGACAGAAGAATAGGAAGTTTTAGTAACTGTTATCTGCCCGGATGTATTATAAGTAAAGGTCATTGCAAATGGCGCTCCTCCATCATTGTTTTTTGCATTGATAGAAAGAAGGTTTCCTGTGCTATCGTATTTATAAGAGGTTGTCTCTTTTAACTTTCCCTTATTATTATAATTTTTTTTTAATGCCAGTCTTCCCTGTTGATCAAATAAATAACTGGTGCTGTCTCCAACATCTTTCTTACCCTTCTCAATGTTGATCAATCTTTCTCCCAATTGCACAATGCCGGCTGTTCCCCAGTTCAATTCTTCCTGCCAGGGGGCATATATCAGTTTGTGATTCTCCAAATTTTTTCTTGATGATTTTGGCTCCTCAGCAACCTGCCTGCTATTGGCAGCACAGGTATTATGTATGGATACAATTATGATCAGCAGCAGGATGCTTTTAGGCAATAAAAAATTTATCTTTTTCATGTTGTTGCTTGTAGTACTTCAAAAGATGAAGGGAAATGCTGCATTACATAAAATAGCTTTTATAGTTTAATACTGAAAAATGTTCTTTTGAATTTTTCTATGTATTTACCGTCATCAAGGTCGCCACTCACAAAAATGATCATTGTGTCATCCTTAATAACAAACGAATTGAAGATCATATTTTTATAGTTGTTGCTCTTATCTGTTTCGATATAGGAAACATAATAAGCAGTAAATCCGGACAATGTTGTATCCTTTGTTTGCAGGTTGGTTATCGTATAGCCATTTTCTTTCGACATCGTGAGCATCACCTCAAGTTGTTCTTTTGCAGCAGCAGCTGTAATGCCAGGGGCAATTGTAAAAGAGAAGGCGGTTGGATTAATGGTTTGTATGTCTGGCGGGCCGTTTTTAGTGAAAACAATTGTTCCCTGGAAATCGGCTGCAAAGTGAAAACCGGTAATAGTGGAGTCAATTTTCAGGTCTTCAATTTTTATTTGCCCAAAAGAAGAGGTAAATAGAAATATAACTACTGAGAGTAAGGTTAGTTTTAAGGTCATTATACTGTTTATTAGTGCTATGGCTTCGCCCACGTCACTCACAGTTTGCGGGTAACGGGGCTGTGTCTTAAAGATATTATTTATTTTGAAACAGCCCTAACAGCAAGTGTTAAAAGAAAATCATACTTACGGCATTGCAGCCAGCCTGGCTTCCCAGCCGCTTTTTTGCAAAAAGGCCTTGTAGTCTTTAATATTCAGCATATCGCTGATGGCCTGTTTTTTATCGGTGGCATTTTCGTAATAGGCACGGCATATCTGGTAACCGATCCAGTAACCCTGGTCGGGCAGGTTATCGGGTGTGGCCTGCTGGGAATTGGCGATCCAGTTATTATAGCGATCGAAATACATGTCGGGTACAAATTTTTGCCAGATGGTTTTTTCTTTGCCCTTGGCCCATTCAAATAAAGCAGGGTTGGCCACACGGCCGCTGATCAGTTCGCCAATAAAATCTGCCATACCTTCCCGGATCACGTAGCTGAGCGTAGTGGTATCATTCTGCATACCGTCCTGCTGGTAATGCACCAGTTCGTGGGAGATGATGTTGGGCAGGTATTCCAGTTTGTTCATCCTTGTTTTAAGGCGAAAGCCCAGTTCATCTGTAGGCACGCCGTCTGCATCACAAATTTGATTCAGGCCGATGAGCAAACCTGCATCCGATACTGTACCGGCGCTGCTGAAGGCACCGATGCAGAAATATACATCCGGGAATTTCGAAGGGGGATATAATACTTTCAGTTGAGTGAATGCCTGTAAAAAATCTTTTTTATAATCATCCACCAAGGGCGTTTTCTGTTTAATGGCTGCATAAAATTTGGGTGCCGACTTTATATGTGCAATGAAAGCATCGATACTGCTTACTTTCAGCGACATGTAATCATTCATGCCGCGGCTGGCCTTATCGAAATAGTGTTTTTTAAAAATGCTTTTAAAATGTACGGTGTCTTTTAGCGCTTTATCATACGCATACCAGAAATTATGTACATCATCTGTATAAAAGCGGGCTTTTGCAGGATCATCATTGAGCACTTTTACAGCTTCCTTTACACTGTTGACAATTTTAAACCATGCTTTCTTTTCGTGCAGGTTTTTAAATCAGGATCGGCCAGTAAATTCTTTTTATTACTATAACCTGCTTTAACGGATTGCTTTAAAATAATAAATGCGGAATCTTTTTTATCCTGCAGGCTGAAGCAGCAGGCTGCATTGTACAAGGCACCGGAACGCTTTACTGCAAAGTCGGACTGTGCTGCCAATGCAAGATAGTATTGTGCAGCAGATGGATAATTCTTAGCTGTGTAAAAACTATCGGCCTTTTGTTCCAGCTGCCTTGCAGTTAAATTATTTTGCGCCATGCCGGAGCCCAGCAACAATATTGCTATGCTGGTTAAAACAAAATTCTTTGTAAGAAAATAACGCATATCGGTCTCTTTAAAATTATTGCAAAGTTATTTTAATAAGCCATGTAGCTGCTTCCGTACAGGAAATGAAACCACCCTTTTAATAACTCAATTTAATATTATAAAGACAAAAAAAGCCGGCTGTTGTTGCAGCCGGCTTTTAAAAAACGGGACAAATTATTTGATACCGTATTTGTATTTATACTTATCGAACAACTGTGTTTGTTTATTGGTCAAATTGATCTGCCTGCCCTGTATAAAGGCATAGGCGATGTTATTGCTCTTCATATCCAGTATATCGCCATCGCTTACTACAATGTTGGCATCCTTGCCGGTTTCCACAGAATCCTGTTTTATCGGCAATGCCCAGTATTTTAGCGGCATTTAATGTAATGGCGCTTAATGCTTCTTCCTTGCTTAAACCATAAGCTACTGCTGTACCTGCATTAAAGGGCAGGTTGCGGCTGCGGCTGTTCTCATCATCATCATTAATGGCAAACAACACGCCGGCTTTTTGCAACATAGCAGGTGTTTTAAATGGCTGGTCAATATCATCATCCACCATTACTGGTAAACTGTGCATTGCATCCAGTACCACGGCAATGTTATTCTGCTTCAAAATATCTGCTATTTGCCAGCTGTCCGCACCGCCTTCTATCACCACATCAAAGCCAAATTCTTTTACAAAATCAACTGCCACCAGCATTTCCTTTACAATATTGCAGTGTATCACCAGCTTCTGTTGTTTATTGAATAAATTCCTTACCGCTTCGTATTTAAGATTGGTGCTTTCGTGATTGCTTTCTGCCAGGTAAGCTTTTGCTTCGCGGAAGAATGTTTTTACATTTTCTATCTGGTCCAGCGCACGCTTTACAGGATCAACAGGCGGTTGCTGCGGCCCGCCACCACCAAAACCACGGCCACGGGTACGTGCTAATAAAGAGGGCATGCGGAAGTGCATAGCCCCATCGGCTTTATAAGCGGCATCTTCCCAGTTCCATGCATCCAGCTGCACTACGGAAGAGGAGCCGGAGATCAATCCGCCACCGGGCACCGTATTGGCCAATAATATACCGCTGGTACGCAGGGTGTTGATCACTTTACTATCGGTGGTATAAGCCACCAGCGAACGGATGCTGGGGTTGATTTCGCCCAGTTCTTCATTGTCCAGTGTGGCCCTTACTGCTGGTACTTCCACTAATCCCAGTTCGGATGAACTGAGGATAAGACCCGGATAAATTTGTTTGCCCTTACAGTCGATAATGGTGCCTGCAGGTGTTGCTGCTGCGCCTACCGCTGTTATCTTACCATTGGTGATCACTACATTACCGTTCTCGATCACCTGCCCGTTGCCTACATGTATAGTGGCATTGGTCAACGTGATGGTTTCTTTTTGCGCAGGTGCAGGATAGATCGTTTCCTGCGCTGTTGCTGTCAGCATTAAAACTGAAGCAAGCATATATAAAAATATTTTTTTCATCTTTTTCAATTGATTGGTTTGAATTATTTGCTGTCACCATCCAGGTCGTCTGCTTCCACTGCCAGTAAGCCTAGGCTGTGCATATGATCCATACAGGTATTGATCACTTCCAGTCTTGGCCTTGGCCTTTGGAAATTACCGCCGCCACCGCCCGGTGTGCCACCGGCTGCTTTTTTAGCAGCTGCCAGTTTTTGTATCAGCCTTGCTTTTTCAGCAATATTCCTTTTACGCAGTTCAGCATCTTTTTCTATATCAAAATAAACGGTGCCATCCACAATTGTTTTTTCTGCTTTGGCATAAATGCTCAAAGGATTGTCGCTCCATAAAACGAGGTCGGCATCTTTACCTACTTTAATGCTGCCCACTTTAGCATCGATATGCAGCATTTTTGCAGGATTGATGGTAACCATTTTCAACGCATCTTCTTCGCTCATGCCGCCATATTTCACGCTTTTGGCTGCTTCCTGGTTCAGGCGGCGGGCCATTTCTGCATCATCCGAATTGATGGCAACATTCAATCCCACTTTGTTCATGATATAAGCATTGTAGGCAATGGCATCCACCACTTCCATTTTATAATTCCACCAGTCGCTGAAGGTGGAGGCATTAGCGCCGTGCGCCTTCATCCTGTCGGCCACTTTATAACCTTCCAGGATATGGGTGAAGGTATTGATGGTAAAGCCAAATTTTTCAGCCACTTTCATGGTCTCAATGATCTCGCTCTGCACATAGGAGTGACAGGTGATGAACCTTTTCTTGTTCATGATCTCCACCAGTGCATCCAGTTCCAGGTCTCTTCGTACAACCATGGGCGTTGCCCCTTTCTTTTTATTGTTCTCTTCTGCTGCTTTCCATAATTTCTGGTAATCGCTGGCACGTTGAAAAGCATCCATCTGCACTTCTTCCACACCCATCCTGGTATCGGGGAAGCGTACATTGCCCTGAGAAGAGGAGCTACGTTTTACGTTCTCACCCAATGCAAATTTGATGAATGGATCTGCACCTGCAAATTTCAGGTCTTCCGCATTAGCGCCCCAGCGCAGTTTTATTAATTGCGTCTGACCACCAATGGTATTGGCAGAACCATGCAATATGTGCGAGGTAGTAACACCACCGCTCAACTGCCTGTAAATATTAATGTCTTCCGGATTCAGGTTATCACCGATCCTCACTTCGGATGTAACGCTTTGCGCACCTTCGTTGATAGAGGCGGCTGCAATATGCGAGTGCTCATCAATAATGCCTGCTGTTAAATGTTTGCCTTTACCGTCGATCACTCTTGCAGTAGCATCAGAAAGATTTTTTCCGATCGCAGCTATCTTACCATCTTTCACCAGTACGTCAGTTTCTTCCAGTTTGCCGGCGGCATCGCTGGTCCATACGGTGGCATTCTTGATCAATATATTTTCTGCTTTAGGCGCTTCTTCCCATCCAAAACTTACGAATGGATAGGTTACTTTTCCCAGCGTTAAAGGCATTTTTGGCCTGCTGCTGTCAGACTTTGCTTCCAGTACATGATCAAAATTCGCTGTCCAGGTAAATGTATTGCCGGCAACATCGCGGCCCATACCATTCCAGGTAGTACCGTTTGCAACCCCGCTCAACGTGGTTTCTTTAGCTTCCCTGCCGCGGCCTTCGGTATAACTCAGTTTTACCATCTTGCCATCATAACTGTATTTACCGGTAAGGGTATCGGTGCTGATAAAGCTGGCCACGCCGCCATCTTTCAGGTCGAGCGTGGATGCTTTGGCATTGCTGGCGGTATATTTATAAGATCCTTTTACATCGTACCAGCCATCTTCTTTTACCGCATTTTTTAAACCCTGTGTCCAGTTCTGGAACACCGTGGTTTTTTCGGCAAAGATGGGGCCGGAGGTAATGATAAAGTTGGCTACTTTACCATTATCGATACTGCCAATTTTATCGTATATGCCTAACAGTGAGGCGGGTGTTTTGGTCAACGCTTCCAGCGCCCTGGTTTCTGTTAAACCATATTCAATGGCTTTGCGCAGGTTGGCCATAAAGTCGCCCGGGTTGGTAAGATCTGCTGAGGATAAACAGAACGGCACGCCTGCTTTTTCCAATGATGCCGCATTGCCCGGCGCCAGTTCCCAGTGCTTCAGATCATCGAGGCCTACAAAACGCAGATCGTTGGGATCGTCTACATCCATTGCTGCAGGAAAATTCAAAGTAAGTATGAAAGTGGCTTTGGTAGCTGCAATTTCTTTGATGCGCTGGTATTCGTTACCACCGCCTTTAATAATGTATTGCACGCCGAATTCATCACCGATCTTATCGGCACGCAGGTCGTTCCATTTATCATTGGCATCAAATATCTGTGGCAGGGTTTGGTTATCGTTCCAGCTTTTTAAAGAAAGGTTGGTGCCTTCTTTTGCGGGCCCACTTTTATACCATTGTGCATCCAGGTAGGTTTGCCTTAATAAAGCAATGGTGCCCATCATAGAGCTGGGATAGCTTTGTGTGGAAGTGCCCTTGCTTAATGAATAAAAGGCTGCGGCCTTGTCCTTCAGCATTACCAGGTTATCGGGCTGTGTAGCCAGCGTTACAAAAGCGCCGGTGCCCCTTGCAATACCATCTTTTTGATGGGTGAGCACAGCACCAAAACCAATATCCCGCAATGTTTTTGCTTTGGAATCATCGCCGTTAAACAATTTCGATCCGTCCACATCGGCTTTAATGGCCTGGTTCCAGCCAAAAGCGCCTTTTACATTGGAGGTAAGCTGCTGAGGACCGAAGAAACCGCCGCCCTGCTGACGCTGCGGTACCGGTATACCATAATCGCTGAATATATCTATAAAGGACGGATAAATGTATTTTCCCTTGCAATCGATCACCACGGCATCTTTCGGGAGGGTGATATTGACGCCCACATTCTCAATTTTGCCCTGCCTTATTACCAGGCTGGCATTCTGTATAGTGGTTTGGGCGTCTTTTACAATGGTGGCATTGGTAAAAGCATAGCAGCCATCTTTGGGGTTGGCCACATCATTTACCGGGAAGGTTACCTGCGAGCGTACTTGTAATGCTGCCATTACAAGCGCCAGGACCAGCACCGGAAATCTTAATTTTTGCATGCTGAAGAAGTTTTGGTAATAAAAAATGAACGCTAAAAATAATAAAACTATCAATTGAAAACCAACCGCTGCTGTAATTTATTAAAAGGCTGTTATTGTTTAGTGCAAGGCGGCTGGTTATTGTAGTGCAACACCTGAAATACTGTATTTTTGCTTCCCCGATATGAATATAGCATCTTATATAGACCACACCGTTTTAAAGCCTACCACCACCGTGGCGGATATTGAAAAACTGTGTGCCGAAGCCAGGCAGTTTGGCTTTGCCGCGGTTTGTGTACCGCCCTTATTTGTAAAAAAAGCAAAGGAACTGGTGAGCGGCAGCGAAGTAAAAGTGGCTACAGTAATAGGTTTTCCCTTTGGTTACTCGGCCATTGAGGCAAAAGTGGCCGAAATGGTGTTGGCCATTGTGGATGGCGCCGATGAACTGGATATGGTGATCAATATCAGTGCGGTCAAGAACAACGACTGGCAGTTTTTGGCGCATGAGATCAATACCGTAATGCCCGTGGTGCGTAAGGCGGGCAGGGTGATCAAGATGATCATTGAAAGCGGTATCCTCACCGACCAGGAGATCATTACCTGCTGCGAACTTTATGGCGTTGCGGGGATAGATTTTATGAAGACGAGCACCGGTTATGCCGAAAAAGGCGCTACCGTGGAAGCCGTGCAACTGATGCGCAAGCATTTACCGGCTGCTGTAAAAATTAAAGCCAGCGGGGGGATTAAAAGTTACGGCTTTGCCCGCCAACTGGTGGAAGCCGGGGCCGACAGGCTGGGATGCAGCAGCAGTGTGCAGATAGTGCAGGAAGCGGCCGGCCGGGATTGATGGAATGATTTTTGTAAAAAAACAGATATGAAAAAATTAAGTGTACTGATCGTTTTGACCGCAACTTTTGCAACTGCCGAAGCACAGACTGGTGCAACCGACTCGATGATGACCGGCAGGGTAACGGTTAATAAAGACCCGAGACTGGAACTGCTGGCCAAACAGGAAGCAGATATCAATAAAGCCACTGTGGGGCTGGGTGTTAAAAATGCCAAAGGCTATCGCCTGCTGGTGGTTAACAGCAACGACCGTAACTATGCCATGAAAGTAAGGGAAACATTATTGCAGCGTTTCCCGGAACAAAAAGTGTACACCACTTTCCAGGCGCCTTTTATTAAAGTAAAGTTTGGTGATTTTGTAGAAAAGAATGATGCGGAAAAATACCGGAAGATACTCACCAACTCCAAGATAGTGACCACCAATATTTACATGGTGCCCGAAGTAGTGGAAGTTAAAGTTGATAAGAATAAAGAAGAAAACGATTAAATAGAATTAATTAACGTACTTTGAAGGGAGTTTCCGCCAAGGAACTCCTTTTTTGTTTTAATTAAGAAGAACAGGTTTATGCTGAAGGAAAAAATACAACAACTGGCAAAACAATACCGCGAAGAATTCATTGACATAAGGCATCATATTCATGCGCATCCCGAATTGAGTTATAAAGAGTTTGAGACCTCGAAATTTGTACAGGAAAAACTGCAGGGATGGGGCATTCCTTTTGAAATAAAAGCCACTACTGGTGTGGTGGGTTTGATAAAAGGCAAGAATCCCGATAAAAGAATTGTTGCACTGCGTGCCGATATGGATGCACTGCCCATTACCGAAGCCAATGATGTGCCTTATAAATCGCAGCACGATGGCGTGATGCATGCCTGCGGGCACGATGTACATACCACCTGTTTATTAGGCGCTGCAAAAATTTTAAATGAATTAAAAGACGAATGGGAAGGAACCGTGAAACTGATCTTTCAGCCCGGTGAAGAAAAAAATCCCGGTGGCGCCAGCCTGATGATAAAAGATGGTGTACTGGAAAACCCGAAGCCCGAAAAGATATTTGCATTGCATGTGCATCCCGGCCTGGAAGCGGGGCAACTGAGTTTTCGCGGTGGCATGATCATGGCCAGCGCCGATGAACTGTATATTACCATTAAAGCCAAGGGCGGCCATGCTGCTTCGCCGCATTTAACTGCCGATACTATATTGATCGCATCGCACCTCATCATCAGCCTGCAGCAGATCGTAAGCAGGAATAATAATCCTTTCAATCCATCGGTATTATCCATTACTTCTTTCAATGGCGGTAATACCACCAATGTGATACCGAGTGAAGTAAAACTGATGGGCACATTTCGTGCAATGAATGAAGAGTGGCGTTTTAAAGCGCATGAATTAATTACCAAACAAACCATTGGGCTGGTAAATGCGATGGGTGCCGAAGCGGAAATTTTAATTGATGTGGGTTATCCTTTTGTGCTGAACAACGAAGAGCTGAGTGCAGCATCCAGGAAAAAAGCGGAAGAATACATGGGCGCCGACAATGTTTCTGAAACAGAATTAAGAATGGGTGCCGAAGATTTTGCTTATTATTCTCAGCAGATGCCGGCCTGTTTTTTTAGGTTAGGTGCAGGCAATAAAGCCAAAGGCATTACCAGCGGCGTACACACGCCCACGTTCAATATTGATGAAAATGCGATTGAAGTGGGGATGGGGATGATGGCCTGGCTTGCAACCCCCTGACCCCCTAAAGGGGGAACCCTGGACACAACAGAATTATTTAATTGAACGTCTTTTTGATTGTTATCATACATTTGAATTACAAAACGATTTGCATAGAAATCATTAATAAAAAATAAGGCCTGATCAATGATACACTGACCTATGCAGCAGGGTGCATTGAATTTAGGTTCCCCTTTAGGGGACAGGGGTTATGAAGATTGCTTTCCATGGTGCTGCAAGAACCGTTACCGGTTCCAAGCATTTACTCTCACTCGTTAACGGAAAAAAATATTTACTGGATTGTGGTATGTTCCAGGGCATGGGCAAGGATACCGATGTATTCAACCGGCAGTTTGGTTTTGATCCGAAAGAGGTGACGGCATTGATCTTATCGCATGCGCATGTGGATCATTGCGGGTTGATACCCAAATTTGTTGCCGATGGATTTAACGGAAAAATTTACTGCACGCCTGCCACTAAAGAACTGGCTGCTGTATTGATGGAGGACAGCGCCGGCATACAGGAAAATGATGTGAAGTATGAAAATAAAAGAAGGGCGCAGGAAGGATTGCCTTATTTAAAACCATTGTACACTACGGACCAGGCACTGGCTGCAGTGGATCATTTTGTAACGGTGGAATATGATACCTGGTTTACAGTAGATGAAAATATTGATGTGATGTATACCGATGCAGGCCATATCATTGGTAGTGCGGCGGTACATTTAAAAGTAAAAGAAAACGGTAAGACCACCCGGATCACTTTTAGTGGCGATGTGGGCCGTTACCGCGATGTGATATTAAAATCACCTGCTGAATTTTCGCAGGCGGATTATATATTGCTGGAATCTACTTATGGTAACAGTTTGCATGATACCGCGGTAACAACACCCGACCAGGTATTGCAATGGATAGAAAAAGCCTGTATTCAGAAAAAAGGAAAATTAATTATTGCCGCTTTCAGTGTGGGCCGCACGCAGGAAATATTGTATGCGCTCAATCAACTGGAACTGGAAAGGAGATTGCCGGATGTACCTTATTTTGTGGACAGTCCTTTAAGTGTTAAGGCTACAGAAATTGTAAAACATTACCCCCAATACTTTAATAAAACCATTCAAAAAGTACTGGAGACAGACAATGACCCTTTTGATTTTAAAGGATTGAAGTTCATCCGTTCGGTGGATGAATCCAAAATGCTCAATTTCCGCAACGGGCCATTCGTGGTGATCTCTGCAAGTGGTATGGCCGAAGCAGGAAGGGTAAAGCATCATATCAGCAATAATATTGAAAGCAGCCGTAATACTATTTTATTAACGGGTTATTGCGAACCGAATTCACTCGGTGCCAAGCTGCAGCAGCCCGGCCGCAAGGAAGTGAATATTTTTGGTGTATCGCACGAGATCAATGCCGAGATCGGCAGCATCCGCAGTATGAGCGCTCATGGTGATTATGATGACCTGTGCCAGTTCATTGCCTGCCAGGATGCCAAAGCAGTGAAGCGTTTATTTTTAGTGCATGGAGAATATGAAGTGCAGCAGGAGTTTCGCCAACGATTGATGAAGAAGGGATATGATGTGGATATACCGGAGATGCATAGTGAGATCGGGTTGGGGTAGGCGTGAGACGTGAGTGGTGAGACGTGAGTGGTGAGACGTGAGTGGTGAGTAGTCAGTGGTGAGTAATTGGTGGAGTGTTTAAAGAATTGAAAGAAGTATTTATGAAAATTATTTTATCGGCGATAGAACCTAAACTGATCGATGCATGGAAGGAATTTTTTGCAGCGGAAGAAAATGTAACTATTGTTGAAGGCGATATCACTAAAATGGTGTGTGATGCGATAGTAAGCCCTGCCAATTCTTTTGGCTTTATGGATGGCGGGCTTGATTATTTACTTTCCGACAGGCTGGGTTGGGACCTGGAAAAAGAATTGCAAAAAATGATCAAAGCATTGCCTGAAGGTGAATTGCTTGTGGGTCAGGCATTGGTGCTGGAGACAGGTGATAAAGATATTCCGTTGCTGATATCGGCGCCGACGATGCGCATTCCCACCAATTTTAATATCGATACTTCGGTAAATGCTTACCTGGCTATGAAGGCTATTTTACTGAAAGCAAAAAATGACAGCCGCATTAATACGGTTGCTATACCGGGCCTGTGCACGGGTGTTGGCAGGATGCAGCCCATGATCGCTGCCCGGCAGATGTACCAGGCCTACAAAGAAATTATACTGGGTGAAAAAATGGACTTTGGAACTTTTGGAGAAGCGCAAAAATATCATTGGAATATTAATCCGCAGAGTATGATATGGACGCATTGAATTTTTAACTGAATAGGAATTCAATATCTTCTTTGGTCAACTCTTTCACAAACCCTTCATTATCGCCGATCAGGTCTTCGCTTAATTCTTTTTTACGCTGTTGCAACTGCATGATCTTTTCTTCGATGGTATCTTTACAGATCATTTTATAGGCAAATACGTTTTTCGTCTGCCCGATACGGTGAGTACGGTCGATGGCCTGCTGCTGAACGGCATTGTTCCACCAGGGATCGAAGAGGAAAACATAATCGGCGGCAGTAAGCGTAAGCCCGGTATTACCCGCCATCAGGCTGATGAGAAATACCTGCGTGGAATTGTCGTTCTGTTGAAAATCTGCTACCAGCTGCGCCCTTTGTTTTGCAGGCGTGCTGCCATCCAGCAAATAATACGAAATGCCTTTTTGTGTAAAAGTATCTGCCAGCAACTGCAGCATTTTTGCAAACTGCGAAAACACCAGCACTTTATTTTTACCGAGGTTGCCTAGTTCTTCCAGTAATATATCGGTCTTGGCAGAAAGATCGGTGGTTTGTTCTGCCGTAGGCAATAATAAAGGAGAGCTACAGATCTGTTTCAGCTTCATGATGCCCTGCAATACCGCCAGTTTGGCTTTGCCAATTCCGTTGGCATCGATATCCGTAAACAGGTTTTGTTTTATTTGTCCTTTTATTTCATTGTACAGGTCTTTCTGTTGCGTGCTCATATTGCACCACAATACCGATTCTGTTTTTTCGGGCAGGTCCTTCGCCACCTGCTCCTTGGTACGCCGTAAGATAAAGGGGGCTGTAAGTTTCTGCAGCATCCATATCTTTTCTTCATTGCGGTCTTTATCAATGGCGTCGGCATATTCTCTTTTAAAGAACTCCCTGCTGCCGAACATACCGGGCAATAAAAATTCCAGCTGGCTGTACAGGTCAAAGGTATTGTTCATTACAGGGGTACCGCTAAGGGCTACACGACAATTGCTTTGCAGCTGATTCATTGCTTTGGTGATCTGCGCTACGGGACTTTTAATGTTATGGCTTTCATCTATCACCACCACTTCAAAATTGATGGCGGCCAATGCTTCAATATCCGAACGTAAAGTGCCATAGCTGGTGATACAGATATCATTTTCTGCCGGTGTAATATTATCCAGGCTGCGCTGGGCGCCATGATGCACCACGCAACGTAAATGCGGCGCAAATTTTTCTGCTTCTGCCTGCCAGTTGTACACAAGCGATGCAGGACAAACAATGAGCGCAATGCCCTTTGCATTTTGCAGGCGGTCGGTAATAAAACAAATAGTCTGCAATGTTTTACCCAAGCCCATATCATCAGCAAGACAGGCACCGGCATTTACAGCGGCCAGCATCTTCATCCATTCAAATCCTTTTTGCTGGTAGGGGCGCAGTGTAGCTTTGATGCTTGCGGGAACTGGGTAGAGGATATTATCCGTATCCTGCCATTGCTGCCATACCTGCCACCAGTCGGTGTTGATACTGGCATCCAGTTTTTTTGCTGCTGCTTCCGTAACGTGTTCGCCAATGGCCAGCCATTTGGGCGCCAGTAAGCTAGTGGCATTGCTGATCTTGCTGTGCTTGATCACGGTGGCAAATTCTGTCAGCCAATTTTCGGGTAGCACTCCCAGTGAGCCGTCTTTCAGCATCACGGCACGTTGCCCTGCCAACACGATCTTCTGCAATTCATTCAGCGGCACCTGCTCTTTACCAAAGTGCAGGGAAAAGCCGATCTCCACTTTACTGTCGTTGATATTTTTAATATCAAAAACGGTTTCAGGCTTGTGTGGCGAATACCGGAAGTGGGTGAGCATATCAATACCTGCCAGTTCAATATTCATTTCCAGCAGCTGGTGGTATACTTTTAAGAACCATTGTTTTTTTTGTGCATCTGCAAAACTCAAGTAATACCAGCCATTCAGCTGGCGAGGAAAATTAGGATGCAGGCCGGCGAGTAATTTTCTGAAATCCTGTTCGGCCTGTTTATTTCTTTTAATGAATACCTGTTGTCCTTCCTGAGTTGTTTCTATCTGTTCTTTCCATTCACCTTCCACAATATTACCATCATATATCCATTGCGGGGTAAGCACTAAAAAAGAATTGCTGATCTCGCTCAGCATTACCCTTTGTGCAGGAATAATGTCATCCAGCACATTTACTTCAAATAAATTATTGCGTTCTACGGGATAGTTTTCTTCCAGCACCGCGAGGATATTTTTTGCAAAGGCAGCTGCATCGGTGCCACTATTACCTGTTTTGATCAGCCATTCTAAAGTTTGATAGTCTTTATTCTTTAAAATAAAATATTCATTCCTGCTTTCAAGCAAAAAACCAAAACGCCGGAAGGCATTTTCAGGGTATGCGATACCGTTAACCGTAACAGCAGTTACAACTATCAATACACCATTCTTGTTTTGTACGGTGAAGCTTAAAGCAGGAGTGTATCCACTGAATGTACAGGGAGCGATCATTAAATTACCGGTTGCGGGGTTGGGCAACTGGTGGTAGCATTTGAGTAAGGGTAAAAAAGGTTTTACCGTTTCAAATAATTGCTGCAGTTGCCGGTTGTAAGCTGTTTCGGTAAACTGCGCCAGGGGCATGCCTGCTTTTTGCAAACGGTGTTTTTTTGCCAGTTCATCGAGCAATTCTTTTAATGAATCGCCCAGTAAATTATTGAGTGCTTCCTTTGCAGGTTTAGGTAATGTGGCAAAATTTTTTGTAAGTTCCCTCGCCGTCAATTCCTGTGCATCGTATTGTACGGTACCGGCGCCCTTCTTGATGTTCAATAAATGAATAAAGGTATTCTGCCGTACCATTTGTACGGGTAAAAAAAGTACACCTGTTTTAATATCTGTTGCTGCTGCCTGGTTGTTCATAGCGGATGATCACCTGCCCTTTGGTGAAGTTAAAACTGAAGAATTAAAATTGATCTGCTGCGAAAGTATTTAAAAATTTAAAACCGCTCCACTTTAAATGCACTGATATTAACGGCAGTGGTTTTGTGCTGTATGATCTCCGTTACCAGTTTGCCGGTGCCCGTTCCTTCGGAAATGCCGAGCATGGCATGACCACCTGCAAATACTACGTTCTCATACAGGGAATGGCGGCCGATATAAGGCAGGCCATCGGGTGTTACAGGCCGCAACCCGTTCCATATTTTATCGGTAGGTGGAAAATCTATTTTTAGGCCGGGATAAAAATCCAGCGCAGAATCATAAATACCCTGCATGCGTTTTACCAATACTTTATTGTTGATGCCGCTTATCTCCATGGTACCGCCAATTCGTAATTGGTTGCCCCAGGGAGTGATGGCGCAGCGGCCATCCACGAGTATAGCGGGATATTTAATATTTTTTTCTACATGAGGATAGGTATAGCTGTAGCCTTTGCCCGGTTGTAATAATAATTGTATGCCCATCATCTTTGCAGTTACCGGCAACCAGCTTCCTGTTGCTATCACAATTTCGCTGGCGGTAAATTTTCCTTTGTCGGTTATTACTGCTGCAATTTTGTTGTTGGCTTTTTCAAAACCCGTTACTGTACAGTGAAGCTCCAGCTTCACTCCCTTACTAACCAAATAATTCTTCAGTGCCACCATCATCTTACCGGGATTGAAATGACAATCATCTTTAAATAATACAGCGCCTGCAACATCCACTTCCACATTGGGTTCCAGTTTTTGCACTTCTTCTTTTACCAGGCGTTCCACTTTTAATCCAAACATTTCGGCATCATCTGCCATGTGAAATTCGTGATCCAAAGTTTTTTGCTGCTTGCACATCATGAGGCATCCGATCTCTTCCATATCGAATGTATCACCTATATCGTTGCGCAGATCATTCACCAGTTTGCGGCTGAGTTGTAAAATATCATTTAAGTGCGGTGAATTTTTTTTAACCGTAGCGGCATTGCTGCTCTTCCAGAAATGATAACCCCATTTCATCAGGTCAATATTCAGCCTGGGTTTAATGTAGAAAGGAGAAGTGGAGCTTAGCATCCATTTTAATCCCTGCGATATGATGCCAGGGCTTGCCAGCGGCACAAAATGACTGGGCAAGATATAGCCCATATTACCAAAAGAACATCCATCTGTAATATCACCCCGTTCGATCACTGTAACAGTGTAACCAGCTTTGTTCAGGTAGTAAGCGCTGCATAATCCAATTACACCGCCACCAACAACTGCAACATCATTCATAATCAATTATTAATTTTTATATCCTTAATTTTTGTGGGCAACCAAACCTGCATGGGGTTACTGCCACGGTTGCACCAGGTATAATAAGGAATTGCTTTTACCTGCTGTACACCTGTATTTACAGAAGCGCCGTCTGCGCTTATATTTACAACCGGCAAATTACTAACTAATGCAATTACATTTTCATCTTTAACGGTAAAATTTTGCGTAGTAAATTCCGCATTGGCGGGCAGCAGCATGTTCCAGGCCTTACCATTATTATCAGCGCCTTCAAAGCAATAGATCAACGGCCCACGCTGCAATGCCATACGGTCATTGTCCTGTTTTAATTCGTTGCGGGCGAGTATTTTTTTAACGGTTAAAGGAATGTTGAATTCCACAACATCGTTGTTCTTCCACTCTCTTTCAATGATGGCATAACCTTTTTCTGTTTTATAAGGTACACTTACACCATTTACGGTAAGTGTGTAAGGAGCAATAATATTATCCGGCTCCACAAAATTGTACAGGTTGCCCGGCACTGCAATGCCATTGATATAACCCGGTATGCGGATGTGCATGCTGTACTTTATTTTTTTTGCAGTGGTCACATTTATTTTTACGTTGCCATCCATGGGGTAGTTGGTCTGCATATTTAAACCAATACTGCCTTTTGCAAGATCAATGCTGGTATTGCTGCCTACAAATAAATTGATCCACACCCCATCACTGCTTTGCGCATAAATATAATTGCCCAGTGATGCGATGAGCCTTGCAATGTTGGCCGGGCAACAGGCGGTACCGAACCATTCTCTTCGTGTATGCCTGCCGTTAGATGCTAAAGGGTTGCCATAAAAAAAGCGGGTGCCATCCAGCGAGAGTCCATCCAGTGCACCGTTGTACAAACTTTTTTCCAGCACATCTATATACATGCTTTCGCCGGTGAGTGCATTCATGCGCTGGTTCCAGAACACCATGCCCACGCTGGCACAGGTCTCACAATAAGCATTTTCATTCGGCAGATCGTAATCGGTGCTGAAGCCTTCATTGCCGCCACTGCTGCCGATACCGCCGGTGATATACATATTACGGTACACCACATCTTCCCATACTGTTTTCATAGCGTTCATATAACCTTTGTCGCCGGTTATTTCCGCTACATCGGCTGCGCCGGTATACATATACATGGCACGTACTGCATGGCCTGTTATTTCTTTTTGTTCTTTTACCGGTACCACATCCTGTGCATAGGCAGTGTCTTTCCAGTCGGTCCAGGTATATCCTTTGGCCAGTTTATGTCCGCGTTCGCTCAATAACCAGTCGGATAATTTTACATAAGTGGAATCGTGTGTTGCTTTAAATAATTTTACCAGCGCCAGTTCCAGTTCCTGGTGGCCTGTTACCCAATCTCTTTTACCGGGGCCGAATAAACTGTTGAAATGATTGGCCCATTTTATAGCCACGTCCAGTAATTTTCTTTTGCCGGTTACATTATAATATGCAGTAGCCGCTTCTATCATGTGGCCGCAGTTATAATCTTCGTGCATGCTCATATCGGTGTAGCGGTTCTGCGGTTCGTTCAATGTGTACATGGTATTTAAATAACCATCCGGCTGCTGTGCTGCTGCTATCTTATCGATCCATTCATCTGCTTTTGCTTCCAGTGTTTTATTAGGATGTGTTTTTAATGAATAAGCAATTGCTTCAAGCGCTTTGTACACATCGCTGTCATCATAAAAAATGCCTTCATGCTTTTCGCCTTTGTTGCGGGCCACTTTTTCAAAATTGCGGATGCGGGGCGTTTTTACTTCTGTCTGATCGATACATACCGGGATGGTCACTACCGCCACTTTATCGATCTTGGGCTTCCAGAAATTATCTGTGATATTTACTTTGGAAAAATTTACGAACTCTATCTTTTCTGCATTGTTTTGCGCTTGTACCGAAAAACTTTGCGCCAGCAATGCAACTGCTATTATTTTATCTTTCATAAATGAGCATTTAATTTTTTGTGGACTTTCTAACGGTGAGTACCGAAGGTATCACGATGCGTTCGTTGGTGATGGTGTAACTCTTTTTTTCCAGTGCTTTCACCAAAGTGGCTGCAGCGGTCTTACCAATTTCGTACGCTGGTTGTGTAATAGTGGTGAGTGGTGGATTTAAAAAAGATGCCGTATCCAGGTTGGAGAAGCTGATGATCTGCAATGCTTCCGGTATTTTTATCTGCAGGTCCTCGCACACTTTATAGATGATGATGGACAGGTTTTCGATGGAACATAAAATGCCGTCAGGTTTTTTTGCCGACTGTAATTTTTTAAGCAGTGTATTATAATTATGATCCCCGTTGGTAGTGCAGCTGATCACCGATGCAGCATCGAATGGTATATCATGTTCTGACAATGCTTTTTTAAATCCTTCCATGCGGCAATTAATGATATCGAGATTGCCATCGATAGCAAGGAAGGCGGGATTTTTACAACCACCTGCTATTAAATGTTGGGCTGCAGCATAGGCGCTTTCAAAATCGTTGGTGGTTATTTTTACCGTATCAATTTCATTGAACACCCGGTCGAAAAAGATCACCGGTACTTCTTTATTGATCAGTTCGCTGATATGATCGCTTTCAGTGCTCGATCTTGATACCGACATCAGCACACCATCCACACGGCCGCTTTCAAAGTCTTTTAAAATGGCTTTTTCATTTTCAAAATCCTCGTGTGTAAGATATATTAGTACATGATAGCCTTTTTCCTTGGCCACCGATTCAATACCATTGATGGCCTGTGAAAAAAAACTGTTCACTACTTCCGGTATCACCACGCCGATGGTCTTGCTTTTTCTTTTGCGCAGGCTGCTGGCATAAGGATTGGGCGTATAGTTCAACTGTTCTGCCAGTGCCAGTACTTTCCGTTTTGTTTCGGCACTGATCTCATGACTGTCCCTTAACGCTTTTGATATAGTAGAGACAGAAAGTTGTAATTCCTTAGCTAAGGTTTTAATAGTGAGTTTATCCATTTTTTGAGCGGCAGCAGCGTGTTAATTTGATTGTAAGCTACACCATTTTTTCAGTAAAAAAGCGAAAACGGTTGCGTAAATAAATAAAGTTAAATGCATCATTTCTACCTTTTTAAACCTCAATTTAGTGTTGCGGTTTCCAGATCAATCACTAAAAACTATTGCACTATATGGCTTCCACAGCTAATCAATTGCTTCCCGGCGAAGCAAATCCCCTGCACAGTTTAGACGAATGGGAAGAGGACGTTTTAGAACGTTATCCTGACCCCAACGCTATTGCAAAAGACAAATCAACCGAGGCGTACAGGAACTATGAAGCCCCTGCCAGGGATACGGTAAAGGAATTTTATCGTTTGAATCATACGTATCAAACCTTTGATTTTGTAAAAGAAAAAAGAGAAAATTTTTTACAGTTCAATAAAAAAGAAATGCCGGTTTGGGATGCCTTCCAGTTTTTGAATCAGCTGGTGGATGATTCCGATCCTGATACGGACCTGGACCAGTTCCAGCACTTATTACAAACCTCTGAAGCTATAAGAAGAGATGGGCATCCCGACTGGATGGTGATGGTAGGCCTGATGCATGATATGGGAAAAGTATTGTGCCTTTTTGATGAACCGCAATGGGCAGTGGTGGGTGATACTTTCCCTGTAGGATGCGCTTATTCCGACAAGATCGTTTATCCTGAATTCTTTAAGAACAATCCTGATTATAACAACGAAAAGTATAACACTAAATATGGTGTTTACGAACCCAACTGCGGACTGCGTAATGTTACTATGAGCTGGGGTCATGATGAATATGTATACCAGATGATGAAAGATCATTTGCCTGAAGAAGGATTATACATGCTGCGCTACCATTCTTTTTACAGCTGGCACCGCGAAGGCGAGTACAGTCATTTACTGGACGACCATGATAAAGAAATGCTGAAATGGGTAAGCCTTTTTAATCCTTATGACCTCTATTCAAAAAATCCCACACCACCCAACTGGGAAGAGTTGAAACCTTATTACCAGCAGCTGGTGGCAAAATATTTACCCACTACTTTAAAATTCTAAAAGCATTTGAGTACTGACCATTAAAAATAAAAACCAAAACAACCAATTATGCGATTGCCTTTCAAAAAATTCCGAAAAAGCAGGATTGCTATGTTACTGCTTTTGTTTGTACTGCCATTTTGTGCAATAGCGCAGAACAGGACGATCTCCGGTATTGTAAAAGATGCCAAAGGAGCGCCTGTTGCTAATGCAACCGTGGTGGTTAAAGGAAGTAAGACCGGTGTTGCGACCGCTGCTAACGGATCGTTCACCATTAATGTTACTCCCGGCGCCACGCTGGTTTTTTCTGCTGTAAATTTTGAGACCACGGAAATAAGAGTGGGTACGGCTAACAGTTATGAAGTGATGTTAACCGAAAAACAAACCATTCTTACCGACGTTGTGGTGGTGGGATACGGTAAAGGTTCCCGTAAAACATTATCCAGTTCCATTACTACTATTAAACCCGAAGACCTGAACAAAGGTGCTATTGGTGATATCGGGCAACTATTACAGGGTAAAGTACCCGGCCTTAACATTACTGCAAGTGGTGACCCTAACAAACCTGCTGCTGTAATAATGAGAGGTGCAAGTACGGTAAACAGTCCCGGCGCTCCTTTCTATGTAATTGATGGTGTGCCCGGTGCGGATATTGCTGCCATTGCACCTGATGATATTGCTTCCATTGATGTATTGAAAGATGCTGCTGCTACGGCCATTTATGGTAACAGGGCATCGAGCGGTGTTATTATGGTAACTACCAAAAGAGGAAGGAAAGGGCAAAGTTCCGTTACTTATAATGGTTATGTAGGCGTAGAAAAAGTAAGTAATAAATTAGACCTGATGGATGCCAGCCAGTTAAGGGCTTATGTAACGGGCAATGGTGGTTCCTTCTCTCCGCTGAACGATCTTGGCGCCAATACCGATTGGCAGGAAGCGATTGAAAAAAGTTCAGCTGTATCACAAAATCACAATATCTCCTTTAGCGGTGGTGGCGAGCACAGCACTTACAGTGCCAGCCTGAACTACCTGGATAAAGATGGTATCTTGATCAGCAGTAATTTAAAAAGAGTGAATGCCCGTGTGAGTTTTGAGCAAATGGCATTGAATGATAAAGTAAAATTTGGTTTTAATGTTGCCAACTCCAGCAGCAATGCCAACTATATGCCTTTGCAGAACATCGTGTTGCTGCAGGCTGCAAAACATTTACCAATTTCTCCTGTAAAAAATACCGATGGTACTTATTTTGAAAACCTGAGTGCTACAGGATATTTTAATCCGGTAGCTATAGTTGATAATGCGCAGGACCAAACAAAATACAATACACTGATCGGTGCATTTACCATGGAAGTGAAACTGCCGTTCAACCTGCAGTACAACACCAACCTGTTCTATCAAAAATCAACTTCGCTGCATGGTGAATTCTACAGCAGCTATTATTCAAAATATCCAACATCCAACTTTTATAATAACCCTGATCCGGGTATCGGTATAGCACACACGCTGATCGGAAGCTTATTCGGCAGCAATGGTTCTGCATTGCGCAGCACCTTCAGCAATACTACTAAAACGGTGGAATCTTATTTGACCTGGAACAAGAAGATACAGAACCATACTATCAATGCTGTGGTAGGTTACTCATGGCAGGATAATGTGTATGGTGATGGATTCCAGACTTCCAGCACCAACTTTCCTGCGGATAATTTAGGTTATTACAATTTGGTATTGGGCAATCCTTATGCTATTCCTTCTTACAGGATCAACCTGGGTAATGACCTTACTTATGGAGAAACAAAACTGATCTCTGATTTCTTCCGGTTGAATTATAATTATAAAGACAAATATTTATTGCAGGGATCTGTCCGCAGGGACGGTAGCTCAGTTTTCGGTGATAACAATCACTGGGGATACTTTCCTTCTGTAGGCGCTGCATGGAGGATCACCCAGGAAGCTTTTATGGAAGATCAAAAAATATTCAGCGATCTGAAACTGCGTGCCAGCTATGGTGTTGCAGGTAACTCCAATGGTATCGGCGCTTACACAGCAAAACTGGTGTATGGCATTACCGGTACTTATTATAATAATGGTGTGCAGGCTGCAGCTTATGCGCCGGTACAAGGTTCTAACCCCGACCTGAGATGGGAAAAAACAAGCACTACTAATATCGGTTTGGATTTTGCTGTGCTGAAAGGCAGGTTGAGTGGTTCGGTTGATGTGTACGATAAAAAAACTTCTGACATGTTGTTCCAATACAGTGTTTCCGCTTCACTGGTACCTGGTGGAAGGATATGGGCAAATGGTGGCAGTATCAGCAATAAAGGTATTGAACTGAGCCTGAATGGTACCATCATTAATACTTCAAAACTCACCTGGAATTCATCACTGAACCTTGCACATAACAAAAATGAGATCACCAGCCTGCAAGGGCCGTACAGCAATGGTGATTCTGTACGTTATTCTGATCCTGAAGGTGGTGGACAAACCAACAGTACTTTACAATTGTTGAAAGTAGGTAAACCACTGGGCCAGTATTTTACATTGAACTATGCAGGTAAAGATGCAAATGGTATGTCTCAATTCTATAAAAGAGATGGAACAATAACTACTGGTACTGCAAATCCTTTGATCGGTACAGATTACTGGTACCTCGGCGATCCGCAGCCAAAATTACTGGCAGGCTGGAGCAATACATTCCGGTACAAACAATTCGATCTGAATATATTCCTTCGTGGGTCGTTCGGAAGTAAATTGTTCAACGCCACGAGAGCTGATCTGTCGCAGGTAGTGGGTGCTACGCAGAATAATATTCTCAACAGCGCCAATAGCGATAAGATCACCGATACAAAGAACTCTTTCTATTCCAACAGGTATATCGAGAGCGGCAACTATGTACGTTTAGACAATGCAACATTAGGTTATAACTTAAAAGGTGATGGTAAATATGTAAAAACGATCAGGATATATACATCTGTAAACAACCTGTTCACTATTACAAAATACAAGGGCATCGATCCTGAAATTAACCAGGGTGGTGTGTCTCCCGGTATTGATTACAACAATTTTTATCCAAAAACACGTACATTCTTATTGGGCGCAAATGTATCATTCTAATTATCTTTTAAATTTTATATAATGAAAAATATAATCAAACTTTTAACAGCCTCTTTTATAATGGCGGGAGTATTTGCCTCCTGTCATAAAATAGACGTGGCAGTAAAGGCGGAACTTACGCCTGACACTTATCCGCAAACTGCGGCCCAGCTTACTTCTGCGTCGGGTCCGGTATATGTAAGCTTACGAAGCGCTTTTGCTGTAGACTACTGGTTTACACAAAGCTGCGCCAGTGATGAAGCGGTATTGCCTACTTATGGTCCGGACTGGATCGATGGTAATAAATACCTGGAACTGCACCGTCATACCTGGACAAAAGATAATGCATGGGTAAACTCCTGCTATTCATATTGCGCCAATATGATCGGTACTGCCAATCAAACTATTTCAATTGTAAACAGTACAGCGCCTCCAAGCGATTCTAAAAATACCGGTATCGCCGAATTAAAAACCATGCGTGCATTGGCTTACTGGATGATGCTGGATATGTACGGTAATGTGCCGCTTGATACTGCTTATGGCAGCACGGTGTTAAATAAAAATGCTACAAGGTTACAGGTATTTACTTTTATAGAAAGCGAATTGAAAGCATCTATCCCTTATTTAAAAGCAACAGCCGGTACAGCCACTTACGGCCTGCCTACAAAATACCTTGCTTTTTCTTTGCTCGCAAAATTGTACCTGAATGCAGAAGTATATACCGGTACACAAAGGAATAACGATTGTATTGCAGCTTGTGACAGCGTGATCAACAGCGGACTGTATGCAATAGAACCAAGGGCTACTTACTTACAGATGTTCTATCCAACCAATGGACCATCTATGAAAGAATTTATTTTCGCGGTGCCATTTGATCCTGCTACATCCAACGGTTATATGTTCTATGCACGTTATGACCTGAACAGGAATTTAGGTATCCGTTATTTATATTCCGGTTCTACTCCCGGTGCTTTTACAGAATCCTGTTATGAATCTTAATTCAGGTAATGGATTGGTGAATAATAAACCAAGCGGACCAAGGTGTACCACCAACGAATATTACGCCTACTTTAATGATGCAAATGATATCAGGAACAAACAATGGTTGTCCGGTTTGCAATACTGGCAGGATGGAGCACCTATCATGGTAAGTACCACCAATAAAGGTTACGACCAGTTTTATGCAGGTGCAAGCCCAAGCGCAGCTTATACCTACCAGTTGAATCTTACACCATTGGCACCATCAAGGCTGGCAGCAGGTTCTTTTGACCTGGGTGCAGATGAAATTGCATGGAACACCGGTGTAAGGAACATTAAATTTTTAGCTGATTATTCCAATGCTATCAGCAGGAACCAGAATAATGATTGCCCGCTTTTCCGATATTCCGATATTATATTAATGAAAGCCGAAGCCATACAAAGAGGCGGCACTGCCACATTGGGCGCTACTGCACTTTCGCTGGTGAATGCAGTAAGGAACAACCGCACCACATCTGCTGCATTATCATCCGTAACACTGGATGATATTTATGCAGAACGTTGCCGCGAATTTGCATGGGAAACATGGCACAGGAATGATATGATCCGCTTTGGTAAATACGAAAATGCTTATGGTTTAAGCAAAACCAATACGGACACTTACAGGAGGATCTTCCCGATACCAACCACTGCGATGGCATCTAACCCTAACCTGGTGCAAAACCCCGGTTATAATTAGTCTCTTTTCATAATAGCATATTAAAGCCCGGAGTATTTTACTTCGGGTTTTAAATTTAAATTGTAGAAAATATACAGTATGAAACGCCTACTTATTTTCAGTCTTGTTATTGCATGTTTATTTTTTACAAAAATTAATGCGCAGGTTCATATTAAAAACAGTGCTCATTATGTTGCGCCGGAAAAATTAACATTGGCCCCCGGTGGATTGAATTTTATTGCTATGGGGGATTGGGGCCGCAACGGTGCCGATCACCAAAAGCAGGTGGCCGATCAAATGGGCAAGACGGCTTCGGAAATTAAAGCGCAGTTCATTGTTGCCACGGGGGATAATTTTTATCCCAGTGGAGTGGTGAGTGAATGGGATCCATTGTTCCGCTATTCCTTCGAAGATATTTATACAGCGTTTTCATTGCAATGGGACTGGTATCCTGTATTGGGTAATCATGATTATAAAACCAATCCTGATGCAGAGATCGCTTACAGCAAAATAAGCCGCCGCTGGAAAATGCCTGCACGCTATTATTCAAAGATCATCCCGGTACCGGGTGATACGGCCAGCAAGATCCTGATCTTATTCATCGATACCAATCCATTGATACCGGAATATTATTCCAATGTGGAGTATGGCCCCAATGTAAAAGTGGCCGACAGCAGCAAACAAAAAAAATGGATCGCCAAAGAATTAAGCAATGCTTCGCCGAACATAAAATGGAAGATCGTGGTGGGGCATCATCCCATGTATACCGGGGGCAGCAGGTACGAAGGCTATGATACAAAAGCTATTCGCAATTCATTAAAACCTTTGTTTGATAAATATAAAGTAGATGTTTTTTTAGCAGGGCATGAACATAGTTTACAGCATTTAGTGAGTGGAAAGATGCAGCATTTTATTTCCGGCGCTGCATCCGAAAAAACGGCTGCCAAACTGGTGCCTGAGAGCGAGATGGCTGCATCAGAATATGGCTTCATGGTTTTTTCAGTTACCGGTAAAACGCTTATTGCATATACGCTCGATTACACAGGTAAAATAATTTACAGTACCACTATTACCAAATAGCGGACAATTATTTCTTGCTGATGAAAAAAATTAAACGGGATGCTTTTATTAAAATGAACGCATTGGCAATGCTGGCGCCATTGGGCAGTAAACTGTTTGCCCGAGTGTCTATGCCGGAGCAGGATACGGCCATGATGCAAAGGCTGGTAATTGTGAATGATAAACAGGTGGCTGCATTGCTGCAATCGGTAACAGCTGAAAATTTTAATTTTGGCAGAAGGGCCGGTTCGGATCTTGCATGTCTTAGTGCATCGTATTGTTATACTGCATCCCAATATTATCAAAGCGCACAAATAATCCCCAAGCTGCGGGTAATTGTAGACGGACTGGAAAAATACCAGACAGAAGATGGTACGGTCAATATCGGTAACCTGGAATCACCGCCCGATACCGCATTTTTACTGGAACCGCTTACCATCGCAGCAGGCCTGCTGTTAAAAGATAATACCGGGGCAACAGCGACTATACAGGAAAGGCTGAAGAAATTTATAGTAAAAGCAGCCGAAGCAATTACTACCGGTGGCGTACACACGCCCAATCACCGGTGGGTGGTTTGCGCTGCATTGGCAAGAGTGAATGCATTATACCCTGCAAAAAAATATACCAACAGGATAAACGACTGGTTAGGAGAAGGCATTTTTATGGATGCAGATGGGCATTACCCTGAAAGAAGCCGTTTGTACGGAGGCGTGGAAAATAATTCTTTGCTCACCATGGGCCGCTTATTACATCAACCTGCATTGTTCAATTACGTAAGAAAGAATTTAGCATCCACTTATTATTATTTAGAGCCCAATGGCGAGTTGGTTACCACCGATTCCCGCAGGCAGGATCAATATATTGGTAAAACGGTGAACTCTTATTATCCCTATTACCGCTACCTAGCCATACACGATAATGATAAGAATTTTGCCGCTATTGCAAAACTGATCGAGCAAATGAAAGGATTTGAGGAGGATATTGTCAATCGTTCTTTATGTTATTTTTTAGAAAATGAATTGTTGCAGCAGCAATTACCTGCGCCTGCACCACTGGAGGAACACTACGAAAAATTCTTTACAACCTCGCAATTGTTACGGGTAAGAAAAGGGAACAATACCACTACTTTATTTGGCGGCATCGACTGGCCCATCATTATTGCGTCGGGCAGGAGCAACAGCCCCAACTTTTTTTCTTACCGGAAGGGGAATGCCATTTTAAAATACCTGCGTTTATCATCCGGCTTTTTCAGTATGGGATATTTTTACAGTGAAGGCATTAAAAAAACGAGCGGTAAGTATATACTGCATAAAAAAATAGCTGTTCCTTATTACCAGCCATTGCCAAAAAATAAAAGAAAAGTTGACGGCGATTATAAACTGTCGCCCAGCATTGATGACCGTTTCTGGAATAAAATGGATTTTGCAGACAGGCCGGTAAGTAATGTAAAAACACTGGACACCACTATCAGCTTTTCGCAGGCGAATGATACCAACGAACTGGAATTCAGCATAACAGGGCTGAACGGTGTACCCGTAACAATTGAACTTTGTTTTGCCGAAGGCGGCACACTCACAGGTGTTATCACCAATGCCGAGGGAAATAATTTTTTAGAAACCGGTACAGGCAAATATGAATCGGGCGGTGATACGATCACATTTGGTCCGGGTAATGTAACACATAAAAACGTCACCAATTTGGAAGGGGAAAGATACAGCACGCATTTTGGTAATTTAAAGACCAAGGGCATGTATGTGTACATCACCGGCACCACTCCCTTCAACCATAAACTGGTGTTCAGTTAATGATGGAGCAGCAAAACGATACTATTAAACCTGCAAAAGCAAGGCTGCTTTCACTGGATGCATTGCGTGGCTTCGATATGTTCTGGATCATCAGCGGCGAAGGTATTTTTCATGGCCTGGCAAACGTAGTTCAAACAAAACATCAGTTGTACCGCGATCCAGCTAACTGGCAGATAGCAACTGATAACACTTTAAATTTGGGGGAACGCATTTCGGTAGGTATCAGCAATCAGCTCCACCACAGCCCCTGGAATGGCTTTACATTCTATGATCTCATTTTTCCTTTATTCATTTTTATAGCAGGTATTTCTATGCCATTTTCTTTTGGCAAAGAAAAATACAATAGTAACGATACAGGATATACGCAAAATAACAGCCCAAAGAAAAATATCTACCGGTCATTAATAAAACGAACCCTTATTTTGATCTTTTTGGGTATGGTGGTGAATGGTTTGTTCAAATGGCAGGGATATGAAAATACAAGGATCGCAAGCGTACTTGGAAGAATTGCATTAAGCTGCTTTTTTGCCGCCATTATCTATTTGAATTGTTCATTGCGCTCACAGATCATTTGGTTTGCAGCTATATTACTGGGCTATTGGGCTGCCATGATACTGATACCCGTACCCGGTTATGGTGCAGGTGTATTAACACCCGAAGCAAACCTGGAAGCCTATATCGACCGGTTATTTTTGCCAGGCAAGCTGCACCGAAAAATATACGATCCGGAAGGATTGTTATCCACGATACCAGCGATCGCTACTGCTATGCTGGGCATTTTTACAGGACAGTTACTGCGGCTGCAACAACTAACTTCAAAAAGAAAAACTGTATGGCTGCTGGCGGCAGGTGCAGCAATATTGTTGCTGGGATGGCTATGGGGCTTTGTTTTTCCTGTAAATAAAAATATGTGGACCAGCTCTTTTGTTTTGGTTGCAGGCGGATGGAGTATTTTATTATTTACACTATTCTATTTTGTCATTGATGTGATAGGCTTTAAAAAATGGTGCATGCCTTTTGTATGGATAGGCTGCAATTCTATCCTGATCTATATGGCGGCGCATGGGCTGGTAAATTTTGAAGCCACTTCCGTTTTTTTATTTGGCGGAATGTATGATAAACTGCCGGAGGTATGGCATGATGCAATGCTGTGGACCGGTGTAGCGCTCATACAACTGGCAATATTATATTTTTTGTACCGGAAAAAATGGTTTTTGAAAATATGAGGCCTGCATATTTATTGCAGTACTCTGTATAACGATTGCAAACAGAAACGAATGAATACATTACAAACAGCAGACTACATTGTTTTCTTCATCTATTTTATCCTGGTGTCGTTTTACGGCATTTACATTTACAAACGGAAGAAGAAAGCAGCGACGAGTTCCAAAGATTTTTTTCTTGCAGAAGGATCATTAACATGGTGGGCCATCGGGGCGTCACTGATCGCTTCCAATATATCTGCCGAGCACTTTATTGGTATGAGTGGATCAGGGTTTGCTCTGGGGCTGGCTATTTCCACTTACGAATGGATGGCTGCTGCAACATTGATCATTGTGGCAGTATTCATCATTCCCATGTATTTGAAGAATAAGATATTTACCATGCCACAGTTCCTGGCGGCCCGGTATAACGGTACCGTTAGTACGATAATGGCGGTAATATGGTTGCTGGTATATGTATTTGTAAATCTTACTTCCATCATTTACCTCGGCGCATTGGCCATTTCTTCTATAGCACCGATTGATTTTGAATGGTGCGTGGCAGGATTAAGCGTTTTTTCTGTGATCGTAACACTGGGTGGCATGAAGGTGATCGGTTATACCGATGTGTTCCAGGTGCTGGTGCTCATTATTGGCGGGTTGGTTACCACTTATCTTGCACTCACCTTGTTATCAGAACAATTTGGATTTGGAAAAGATATTTTTAAAGGGCTTTCTATCTTGCGCAAAGAAGCACCCGATCATTTTCACATGATCTTTGATAAGAGCAGTCCGCATTATAAAGAGTTGCCCGGCCTTTCTGTGTTGATCGGGGGCATGCTGATCAATAACCTGGCATACTGGGGCTGCAATCAATATATTGTGCAACGAGCATTGGGCGCTGATCTTAAAACAGCCCGTAAAGGAATTTTGTTTGCCGCATTCTTAAAAATGCTGGTGCCGGTAATAGCAGTGCTGCCGGGTATAGCTATGTATGTAATGCATCACAATGGCATGTTCCAGAAAGAAATGGTGGATGCTGCTGGAACGATCAAACCGGATCATGCTTATCCCACTTTAATGAATTTATTACCTGCAGGATTAAAAGGTGTTGCATTTGCAGCCTTAACAGCTGCTATTGTTGCATCGCTGGCGGGTAAGGCCAATAGCATCTCCACCATTTTTTCATTGGATATCTATAAAAAATATTTCAATGAAAATGCTTCTGAAAGAAAACTGGTATTGACCGGCCGCTGGGCGGTTGTAATTGCGATGCTCATAGCGGCAATAGTGGCGCCGGCATTAAAGTCGCTCGACCAGGCTTATCAATTCATACAGGAATATGCAGGGTTCTTTTCACCGGGTGTGCTCGCTATTTTCTTATTGGGGATGTTCTGGAAAAAAACTACCACTGCGGCAGGACTTGCAGGTGCAGTGTTAACCGTGCCGATCTCTACCGTATTAAAATTTCTTCCTTCATGGACCAACGGATCCTTTCCTGATTTCCCTTTCCTGGACAGGATGACCATTGCTTTTTTTGCAATAGTGATCATAATGGTCACCATCAGTTTAATAAAACCCAAACCTGCCGGTGATACGCATACAATTGAAATGGATACCTCATTGTTTAAAGTAACACCGGGTTTTATTGTGGGTTCTGTTATTATCTGTGGGGTATTAGCGGCATTGTATACCGTATTCTGGTAGAACGACAAATGCATGGTAATTTGATAAAGCATTTATGAAAAAAAAGAATAAATATTTTTTAAGTCTTTTGCTGCTACTCAGTTTTTCAACTGTGGTAACAGCACAGTTGGATATAAATGCTGCAAAAGCATTATTGCAGCGCACTGTTCCAAAGCATGCATCACAATTTATTGTTGAGCCTATGGGGCAGCAAGATGCAAAAGATGTTTTTGAAATTGAAAGCCGCAATGATAAAATTGTGTTGAAGGGAAATGACGGAGTAGCGATTGCATCTGCATTATACTTTTACCTGAATGAATACTGCCATGCGCAAATTACCTGGAATGGTACCAACCTGGATCTCCCTGCAAAATTACCCGCAGTAAAAACAACCGTACACAAAACCTCTCCTTATGAATATCGCTACTACCTGAATTACTGCACTTTTAATTACAGCATGAGCTGGTGGGACTGGGCAAGATGGGAAAAAGAAATTGACTGGATGGCTTTGCACGGTATCAATATGCCGCTGGCTATTACCGGCGAAGAATATACCTGGTACCTGGTGTATAAAGAAATGGGTTTTACAGATGATGACCTGAAGGATTTCTTTTGCGGGCCATCTTATTTCTCCTGGTTCTGGATGGGCAATTTAGATGGCTGGGGTGGACCATTGCCATTGAACTGGATGAAAGATCATTTTGCATTGCAGCAAAAAATAGTACAGCGGCAAAGAGCATTGGGTATGAAACCCGTATTGCCTGCATTTACAGGGCATGTACCCGCAGCATTTAAAAGAAAATTTCCTGCTGCAAAATTAAAGACCACCAACTGGACCAATGGTTTTGCAGATACTTACATACTGGATTCGGAAGATCCGCTATTTGCAGCTATCGGTAAAAAGTTTTTGCAGAAGCAAACCGAATTGCTAGGCACCGATCATTTATATTCTGCTGATACATTTAACGAGAATGAACCGCCCAGCGACGATCCGGATTTTTTAGGCAAGCTGAGCGCCCGGGTGTATGATGGCATGCACGCAGCAGATACTGCGGCTGTATGGGTGATGCAGGGCTGGCTGTTCTACAGCGACCGGAAATTCTGGAAAGAGCCGCAGACAAAAGCATTACTGGAAGCTGTACCCGAAAATAAAATGATATTGCTGGACCTGGCCACTGAAATAGAACCGGTATGGAAACGGACAGCGGCCTTTTACGGTAAACCCTGGATATGGAATATGCTGCACAATTTCGGCGGCAATACCACGCTGTTTGGCAGAATGGAAACTATTGCAACAGAACCTGCGAAAGCATTACAGGATACAAAGAGCGGGAAGATGAAAGGGATCGGGTTAACAATGGAAGGCATTGAACAAAACCCGGTACTGTATGAACTGATGACACATAATACCTGGCGGGATGAAATAATAAATGTGGATGAATGGTTGCCCGGTTATATTTTCAACCGCTATGGCGTTAAAAATAAAGAGGCATTGCAGGCATGGAATATTTTAAGAAAGACGGTATACACTGTTCCGCAGGAAAAATATAAACGGGATGGGAATGAATCCATCATACAGGCAAGGCCTACCATGGATTCATCCAGCCGCTGGGCCAATACCCGGCTGAACTATGATGCAAAAGAATTGCTGCCTGCATGGGATGCGATGATGAAGGCTTTGCCGGCATGTAATAACAGCGATGGATTTCAATATGACTTGGTGGATATTGCCCGCCAGGTACTGGTGAATTATGCAAGTCCGCTGCAACAAAAATTTGTAAAAGCGTTCAATGAAAAAAATGCTACAGTTTTTTCGCAATACAGTAAACAATTCATTGAACTGATCGATGATGTGGACAAACTGCTCGCTACGCGGAAAGATTTTTTATTGGGACCATGGATCGCCGCTGCACGAAAATGCGGGCATGATGATAAGGAAAAAGCATTGTACGAAATGAACGCAAAAGACCTTATCACACTATGGGGCGATGAGAATTGCCCATTGAATGAATATGCCTGCAGGCAATGGAGTGGTTTGCTGAGTGATTTTTACAAACCACGGTGGCAGCTGTTCTTTATAGCAGCAACAGAAGCATTAAAGAATAAAAGGGAAATGGATAAAACGGCTTTTATGCAACAAATAAAAAAATGGGAATGGCAATGGGTAAATGCAGGAAAGGATTATCCTGTAAATCCAAAACCAGGTCTTACGGGTACAGTAAAAGCAATGTATAAAAAATACAGGACTGTAATAGCAGCAGCCTACCCGTAAATGAATAGCATGAAAAGAATGTATTGTTTAATTGTTTTAGTGACTGTGGCCTTAAATATGCAGGCACAACAAAAGATATTTAATATACTGCAGTTTGGAGCAAAGGGGGACAGCATCACTGATAATACCATGGCTTTGCAAAACGCCATCGATGAAGCTGCTAAAGTTAAAAACGGTAAAGTAATTGTACCTGCAGGAAAATTTGTTATTGGTGCGATCCATTTAAAAAGTGGTGTGGAATTACAATTACAAAAAGATGCATTTTTATTGGGCAGCACCCACCGGCAGGATTATGGTAAGGGCAATGCTGAAGCGCTGATAACTGCAAAGGGACAAAGCAACATTGCCATTACAGGAAAAGGTACGATTGACGGAAGGGGATATGAGGTGGTAAAAGACCTGCTGCCGCAATTGGCCAACGGAACTTTTGAAGATAAGCAGTGGAGGGTAAAAATGCCGGAAGAAAAGAACCGTCCCAAGCTGATCACTTTTATAGAATGCAATGATATAAAAATAACCGGTATCACTATAAAGAATGCTGCCTCGTGGGTGCAGGAGTATCGCCGCTGCAATAAACTGCTTATAGACCGGGTAACGGTATTAAGTAATGAGTATTGGAACAATGATGGTATCGATATCAACAATTCAAAAAATGTAAATATCACGAATTGCAATATCAATGCAGCAGATGATGCGATATGTTTAAAATCGGAAGGAGAGATAACCGATAGTTGCGAAAATATTTACATAGCCGATTGTAAATTGCGCAGCAGTGCCAATGCATTCAAGATCGGCACAGGATCGAGGGGCGGCTTCAGGAATATTAAAGTACGCAACCTGGATATTTATGATACCTATCGCTCTGCTATTGCAATAGAAACAGTAGATGGTGCTTTTTTAGAAGATATTGATGTAAAGAATGTAAAAGCGATCAATACTGGCAGTGCCATTTTCATACGATTGGGACATCGTAATAAGGACGACCAATACAGTACGGCAAAAAATATCCATATTAAAAATGTATATGTGCAGGTGCCGGAGGGCAAACCGGATAAAGGATATAATATGGAAGGGCCATTATTGAAATATCCTCCCACCTATAAACCTATTAGTGGTATGATACAAAGTGTTTCACCGTGGAATCATTCCGGCAAGGATAGCACGGCAATTATTTACCGGCACAATGTATTTCCTTCTTCCATAACAGGATTGCCGGGGCATGTGGTGGAGAATGTAAGCATTGAAAACGTGGAAATTGATTATTCAAGCATTGCCGACAGGTCAGTGAATTATATGCAGCTGGATTCTTTTCATATCATTACCGAAGCTGAAAAGGATTACCCTGAATTCTCGATGTTTGGCGAATTGCCGGTATGGGGTTTTTATGTAAGGCATGTGAATGGGCTAACCATGAAAAATATTTTGGTGAAGATGAACGGTAAAGAATTTCGCAATGCATTTTTATTCAATGATGTAAAGAAGCTGCAACTAACAAAAGTAGCGGCAGCAGGCAATACCGTAAAACCAGGTATTTTCTACCATGATGTTGAACCTGTTCAATAGCAATATTGTAAATATAGTATGCAACATTCCTTTCAATCCGTTCCATAGGAACGCTTCATGGGTAGAAAAAATATTTATATTTTTTTTTCGTTCCGTAGGAACGTTTGGTGCAGGTGTAAAACATAATTAATGATCAGTAAAGATATCAAGTTTAAGAGTGCGACGCCGATACAGCTCAATAGAATTACCAGCGCTGGTAAAATTAAAAAAATAATTGCGTCAGCAATTCTGTTTGCTGTGTGTATAATATCGCACGCACAAAACCTGCTGCAATATGTACAACCATTATCCGGCACCGCGTCTTCTACCACCATCGCGGCATTAAAACACAGCGAGACCGGCAGCGAACAGAATGCAAACACGATCCCTGCGGTCACAGTGCCATTTGCTATGACGCAGTTTACAGCACAGACCCGGCAAACCGAAAATAAATGTATACCGCCTTATTTTTATAAAGACAGTTTGTTCAGCGGCATTCGAGCCACACATTGGATCAGCGGCAGCTGCACACAGGATTATGGCAGCTTTACCGTAATGCCTGTAGTGGGCAGGTTAAGAACAGCAGCTGGCGATTACAGTGTGCCGTTTAAACATGCAGATGAAATTGCGACAGCGGCATATTATAAATTACAATTGCCGGCAGTTATAACAGAAGTAACTGCAAGTGAAAGGTGCGGTATAATGCGCTTTACTATGTTGCAGGATGATAGTTTGTATTTACTCGTTACTCCCAACACAGATTATGCAACCTGTACGGCCACCATCACTGCCAATACAATTACTGCCAGCAATACGGTGCATCGTATTTACCAGGGCTGGGGTAATAAAGCGGGTTTTGATGGATGCGCTTTTTTCAGGACCAATAAAAAAATAGTGGTTTCAGGTGCCTATGAAGGTGCTGCAATTATCAATACACAAAGCATAACGGATAAAAAGAATGCCGGTGTGTACATAGGTTTTTATTTAAAGAAAGGTGAGGCAGTGGAATTATCTGTTGGCACTTCTTTTACCAGTATACCCGGAGCAAGAAACAATTTACTGCAGGAAGTGGGAGATAAAAATTTTGATGCCGTGTACACAGCTGCTCAAAATGCCTGGGAGCATGCGTTGCAGCAAATTGAGGTAACAACTAAAAACGAAAAAGATAAAAGAATTTTTTATACTGCTATGTACCATGCTATGCAGCATCCGAGGTTGATGAGTGATGTGGATGGAACGTATCCAAAATTTGCCGGTAATTATGAAGTAATGAAAATGAAGAAGGGGGATTATTACGATGATTTTTCGATGTGGGATATTTACCGGGCGCAATTGCCTTTGCTGGAAATACTTGATCCGGGATTGACCAATCAATTAGTGCAGTCTGTTGTATTAAAAGGAGAGCAGGGCGGTTGGTTGCCCATTTTTCCCTGTTGGAATAGTTATACGGCAGCCATGATCGGCGATCATACAACAGCGTTCATTGCATCGGCGTATAATAAAGGAATAAAAGAGTATGATGTTAATACCGCTTATAAACTGATGCGCAAAAATGCTTTTGAAACACCGGCGGATATTAAGGAATACAGGAACGGTATGGGCAGAAGGGCGCTTACATCCTATTTAAAATATGGTTTTATACCGATGGAAGACAGTGTGCCGGATGCGTTTCATAAAAAAGAACAGGTGAGCCGCACCCTGGAATATGCATTTGATGATTATGCATTGTCGGTGGTGGCAAGGGGGTTGAATAAAAAAGAAGATCAGCAAATATTGCAGCAGCGTTCGCAGAACTATAAAAAGCTATTTGATAAAAATGTTGGCATGGTCCGCGGAAGAAACAGCGATGGTACATGGACCGAAAGTTTTCATGCAGATAAAAGAGAAAGCTATATTACCGAAGGCACGCCAAGGCAGTACAGTTTTTATGTGCCGCAGGATGTGAATGGACTGGCAAATTTGATGGGTGGTGCCAAAAAAATGGAACAGGCGCTGGACAGTCTTTTTGAAAAAAAAGAATACTGGCACGGCAATGAACCCGGGCATCAAATACCTTTTATGTATAATTATACAGCGGCGCCTTATAAAACACAAAGGGCAGTACAAAATATTTTGCAGGAAGAGTACAGCGATGGACCCGGTGGACTGAGCGGCAATGATGATGCCGGGCAAATGAGTGCCTGGTATGTATTTGCAGCGATGGGCTTTTATCCTGTTAACCCGGTATCGAATGATTATATTTTATGTACGCCTTTATTTGACAGCATCACGATCAATCTGCGTAACAAAAAGCAATTTAAAATAGCCTGCACCAAACAATCAGCCGGTTCCATCTATATCAAAGCAGTAGAATGGAATGGCCGGGTGTATGATAAGAATTTTATTAATTATGCCATGATACAAAATGGTGGCAGGCTTGAAATATATTTGCAGGATAAGCCAACTTTATGGGGCGCTGGTATAAATGCACGGCCCCGGTAAAACAGTGGTATGATACCAATGAAAAAAAAAATATTTTTTACGCTGCTTAGTTTATTACCGTGTATCGTATTTGCACAGGACGATCAATTATGGTACAAACAACCTGCTGCGGTGTGGACAGAAGCATTGCCCGTGGGCAATGGCCGCCTGGGCGCCATGGTATTCGGCAGGGTGGAAGAAGAATTGCTGCAACTGAACGAAGCAACTTTGTGGAGTGGCGGACCAATATATGATCATGTAAATCCCGAAGCACCGCAATATTTACCCAAAGTGCGGGAAGCATTATTTAAAGGAGACTATCCCAATGCAAACAACCTCGTAAAAAAAATGCAGGGGTTGTACTCAGAAAGTTATATGCCGCTGGGTGACCTGCTGATAAAACAGGATTTTGGCGGGCAGCCGGTATCGGCTTACCAGCGCAGCCTGAACATACAGGATGCAGTTGCCACCACTGTATTCACGGTAAATAATGTACAATATAAGAGAGAAATATTTGTTTCGGCGCCATCGCAGGTGATCATTGTAAGATTAACCGCCAGTAAAATGGGGCAACTCAGTATTGATATAAAAGCATCCAGCATATTGCATTTTCACAATGAGATGAACGGCAGCAACGGGATATTAATGAAGGGAAAAGCCCCGGCACATGCCGACCCTAATTATTACAGGGAAAATAAAGAACCGGTGATATGGGATGATACAGCTGGCTGCAGGGGTATGCGTTTTGCACTGGCCGTGAATGCAAAGAATACAGGCGGAACAAGTACTGCTGATACTTCGGGTATTCATATCCGCAATGCAAATGAGGTGATTATTTATGTTTCTGCTGCCACCAGTTTTAACGGCTACGATAAATGCCCGGACAGGGATGGGAAGAATGAAATTTTGCTGGTGGATAATTATTTAAAGGCCGCTCTTGCAAAAAAATACCGTGATACTTATTCAGAACACCTCCGTGACTTTCACCAATATTTCAACCGGGTATCATTGCTGCTGAATAATGGCAAGGGCAGCAGAACAGACCTGCCTACGGATGAAAGAATGGAAGAATACAATAAAGGTAATGAAGATCCCGGGCTGGAGGCATTGTATTATCAATATGGCCGTTACCTGCTCATCAGCAGTTCCCGCACGCCCAATGTACCTGCCAACCTGCAGGGTATCTGGAACAAAGAATTAAGAGCGCCCTGGAGTTCCAACTACACTACTAATATTAATGTGCAGATGAATTACTGGCCGGCAGAAGCGGCCAATCTTTCAGAATTCACACAGCCCCTGTTCGGTTTGATCAGAGAACTATCAGTTACGGGTAAACGAATAGCGAAAGAGTTTTACAATGCTGATGGCTGGGTCACACATCATAATTCGGATATATGGGCACTGAGTAACCCGGTAGGCAATATAGGCAAAGGTGATCCTAAATGGGCCAACTGGGCCATGGGCGCCAACTGGCTCAGCCGCCATTTATGGGAACATTATTTGTACACTGGCAACATAAAATTTTTACGCGACACTGCTTATCCGCTAATGAAAGGCGCTGCACAATTCACGTTGAACTGGCTGGTGCCGGACAGCAGCGGCCACCTCGTGACCGCCCCATCCACCTCGCCGGAGAATGATTATTATTATGGCGAAAACAAAAAGACCGGCCTTTCGGTGGCCACCACCATGGATATGGGCATCATCCGTGATCTTTTCAGTAACCTGGTGGAAGCGGCCAAGGCATTGAATACTGACCAGGCTTTCATTGATACCATTAAACAAACCACTGCAAAATTATATCCCTTTGCCATTGGAAGCAAAGGACAATTGCAGGAATGGTATAGGGATTACGAGGATGTTGATCCGCATCACCGCCACGTATCGCATTTGTATGCTTTGTATCCTGCCAACCTGATCTCGCCGGTAACAACACCGGAACTATCAGCAGCGGCTAAACGTAGTTTGGAGATACGGGGCGATGAAGGAACAGGCTGGAGCCTTGCATGGAAAGTGAATTTCTGGGCGAGATTACTGGACGGAGATCATGCGCACCTGCTGTATAAGAACCTGTTGCGCCTTACCAAAGAGAATAATACCAATTACAGCAAGGGTGGTGGAGCCTATCCCAACATGTTCGATGCACACCCGCCCTTCCAGATCGATGGCAATTTTGCAGGCGCTGCCGGTTTAATGGAAATGCTGCTGCAAAGCCAGGGTGGCGAAATATTTTTATTGCCGGCATTACCTGCTGTGTGGAATGAAGGCAGGGTAAAAGGATTGGTGGCTAGAGGCAATTATGTTGTTGACATTGCCTGGAGTGACAATAAAATAAAAGTTGCTACTTTGTTATCCAGGGAGGGGGGCCTTTGTACTATAAGAACAAACCAACCTGTGCTGGTAGTGGGTGCAAACGCGGTATCAAAAAAATCAGGTATCGGTTATGTTCAGACCTTTAAAACTGTAAAAGGCAAGACCTATACCCTGGTAGCAGGGATGTTTAAATAAGAATTATGAAAAGTACAATATTTATTGCGGGTGTCTTTATGCTGTTTTTCTGCACAGCATCTTATGCTCAAAAAGTGTACAATATCAAAAACTTTGGCGCTAAAGGGGATGGTAAAACAGATGATGCTGTTGCCATTCAGAAAGCGATCGATGCCTGCAGTAAAACCGGTGGTACTGTTTTTATTCCGGCGCCTTTTACTTTTATCACCGGACCTTTTAACCTGAAGTCTAATATTGAATTCTTTGTGGAAGGCGGTGCTAAAATATTAGCCAATCCTGATGAAAAAGTATATATCAAAAGCGCCTTCAGGGATAATCCCGGCGAAGGAACTATATGGATCGGCGCAGAAAATATTTCCAATCTTACTATCAGCGGAACGGGAGAGATAAATGGCAATGGCATTTCATTCATGGGTGCCGAGCTGGAAGATTCGTATGTGTTAAAACCATTTAATATAAAAGATCCGAGGCCGCATGTATTAACAATTGCGGGGGGGCATAATATCCGCATCAAAGATGTGCATATCGGCAACTCCGCTTACTGGACGGTGCATTTGATCGGTTGCAATGATGTTACCATCAACGGCATTACTTTGCTCAACAGTTTAAAAGTGCGCAACAGCGATGGTATCGACCTGGACCATAGTAAAAATGTACGTATCAGCAATTGCTATATCGAAAGTGGTGATGATTGCATCTGCTTAAAGAACCGCCGGGAATATGAAGAATTTGGTGTGTGTGAAAATATCACCGTCACTAACTGTACTATGACCTCCAGGAGCTGCGCTATTAAAATTGGTAGTGAGAATATGGATACAATAAGGCAGGTGATATTTGATAATTGCATCATTAAAAAAAGCAACAGGGGTGTGGGCATCCAAAACCGGGATGAAGGGGTGGTTACCGATATATTATTCTCCAACATGATCATTGAAGGGCATCTGTTCAGTGATGTATGGTGGGGAAAAGCAGAACCCATCTATATTACAGCATATCGCCGTGCCAGCGGCAATCATAAAGATGCCAACTGGCGTTTTCCAAAAGGCGCCACCGAAGGCAGGGTGGGAGCGGTAAAAAATATTTTTTTCAGCAACATTAAATGTACCAGCGAAAATGGGGTGTATATTAGCGCCGAAAGCAATGATAAGTTATCCAATATTGTTTTTGATAATGTGGATGTTTTTATAGACAAGACAACCAATATTGAAGGCGGTGTGTACGATAGGCGGCCCTGTGCGGTGGAAGGATTTGTAAAAGGAAGCACGGCGGGTTTTTATTTTGATGCGGCCTTAAGCATCAGTGTAAGGAACTGCAGCGTGCAATGGGGCAATAATAAACCGGCTTATTTTACTTATGCCCTGGAGAGTAAAAACATAGATGCACTGAAATTATTCAATGTGGAGGGTGTATCGGCTTTTCCCGGCAAACTGGAAGCAATAAAAAAATGATCATTATAAAATACAAGCTTTTTAGAACCTATGTTTAGTATGCAGCAAACCATGCGCTGGTATGGTCCCAACGATCCCGTAAGTTTAACAGATATCCGCCAGGCAGGTTGTTCTGGAATAGTGACGGCTTTGCACCATGTACCTAACGGTGTGGTATGGACGAAAGAAGAAATTGAAAAAAGAAAAAAACAAATTGAGGCAGCCGGTATGGTGTGGAGTGTGGTGGAAAGTGTGCCGGTACACGAAGCCATCAAAACACAATCAGCCAATTTTGAACAGTATATTGAGAATTATAAACAATCGCTCCGCAACTTAAGTGCCTGCGGAATCCAAATTGTTACCTATAACTTCATGCCGGTGCTTGACTGGACGAGGACAGATCTCAGCTATACTGTTGAAGATAGCAGCAAGGCCCTGCGTTTTGAAAAGGCGGCTTTTATTGCATTCGATCTTTTTATGCTGAAAAGAAAAAATGCGGAAACGGATTATACGGCTGCTGCGATTGAAAAAGCCAAGGCACGTTTCGACGCCATGACAGCAGAGGAAAAAACATTGCTGCAGAAAAATATTATTGCAGGCCTGCCCGGCAGCGAGGAAAGTTTTACGCTGGAACAATTTCAGCAGGCGCTGGATGCTTACGCAGGCATTGATGCCGATAAGCTAAGACAACACCTTATTTATTTTTTGCAACAAGTAATACCTGTGGCAGATGAATGTGGTGTAAAGATGGTGATCCACCCGGATGATCCGCCTTATCCTATTTTGGGTTTACCAAGAGTGGTGAGCACAGCTGCTGATATTGAAGCATTAATAAGTGCAGTACCATCACTTAACAACGGTCTTTGTTTTTGCACCGGTTCATTTGGTGTAAGGGCGGATAATGACCTGCCTGCAATGGTGCAACAATTTGCACCGAGAATAAATTTTATCCATTTACGAAGTACAGAACGCAATAGTGAAGGAGACTTTTTTGAAGCCAACCATTTAGAAGGCGATGTGGATATGTATGCAGTGGTAAAAGAGATCGTAGCAGTGATGCAGCAGAGAAAAATTTCCATTCCCATGCGCCCCGATCATGGACACCAGATGCTGGATGATCTGAATAAAAAAACAAACCCCGGTTATTCGGCAATAGGAAGATTGCGTGGCCTTGCAGAATTGAGGGGATTGGAATTAGGTATTGCAAGGTCTGTTTAAATCGAATAATTTCACGCAAAGACGCAGAGAATTAATACTAAAGCCGCAAAGCATCTTTGCGGCTTATTTTTTACTTTGCTTCTTTGCGTGAAACTTCCTCATAATACCTGGAAGCCCAAAGCATACGGATCATCATCCGTATCTATCGTGATGGTATTCTCTCCATAAATTTTCGCCCAGCCTTCAATGCTCGGCCGGATGGCCTTTTTACCGGCAATGCCAAAAGCATCCGTTATCTCTTCCTCAATTCTGCCAATGAATTTACTGCCGATAATGCTTTCGTGAATGAATTCATCACCCGCTTTTAATTTGCCTTTTGCATACCATTGCGCCATACGTGCAGAAGTGCCCGTGCCGCAGGGGCTGCGGTCGATCGCTTTATCACCATAAAAAACGGCATTGCGAGCGGTGGAAGTGGTATCCAGTACAGCACCGGTCCATAAAATATGGCTGCAGCCTTTAATGGTATCATTTTCAGGATGCACAAATTCGTATTTTGCGTTTATTCGTTGCCGTAACTCTCTTGCCCAACTGATCAGTTTATCGGCGCTGTAATGTTCAAGCCCTTTAAAATTTTTCTGCACATCCACAATGGCATAGAAATTTCCGCCGTAGCTCACATCTATCACCAGTTCGCCCAGTTCCGGGCAATCCACTGTTAATTCAGTTGCAGCCAAATAAGAAGGTACATTCGTAAGTTTTACCGACTTCACTTTACCATGCTCTTCCGTATAAGCAATATTTACCAATCCTGCAGGCGCTTCCATCCTGATCACCCCTTTTTGTTTGGGTTGTATCAATCCAGCTTCCACTGCAATGGTAATAGTGCCAATAGTACCATGACCGCACATCGGCAGGCAACCGCTTGTTTCAATGAACAATACAGCTACGTCGTTTTGTGGATCATGTGGCGGGTATAAGATACTGCCGCTCATCATATCATGTCCCCGGGGTTCGTACATCAGTCCTTTCCTTATCCAGTCGTATTCCTTTAAAAAATGCTGGCGTTTTTCGCTCATGCTGTTGCCATTCAATACAGGGCCGCCGGCTTTTACAAGGCGTACAGGGTTGCCACAGGTGTGCGCATCAATGCAATTAAAAGTTTGCTTCATTATTAAAATTGATTCGTAATATACATTTACAAAAATAAGCCAACATCCTATTACTCACTATTTACCACTCATCACTCACTATTTCTTTATCGCAACACCCACCATACTATCAGCCGTGCCATAATATAAAAAATATTGCTGCTTAAAATATACCAGCCCTTCAATGAACGTGGTGCCTGCTGTATACTGCCCGCTGATCTCATGCGGCAGATCCGGCTTTATAAAATAAGTGTTGCATCTTTCCAATAATTTTTCCGGGTGCGCTGCATCAAATAAAGCCTGCCCGCCACAATAAATTCCTTTCGGCAGCGCAGGGTCAGCATCATCGGTGGTGGCATTCTTTCCATTGTATAATAATACGATCCCTTTTTTCGTAAGTACGGCAGGCGGGCCGGGTTCCACCACATGACTGTCGAACATTTTTTTTCTTGCAGTGAGTATGGGCAATAATTCCTGCTGATCGTTGGTAACTGGTGTCCAGTTAATAAGATCGGTGGAAGTGGCAAGATAGACAGGTCCTTCTCCCCAATACATCCAGTATTTTCCATTAATGGTTGCTGCAACAAATTTTTCGTCTTTCAATGTTGTAACAACGGATCCTGATTTGCTCCAGGTATTTACAAACTTACCGTTATAAGCATGTAAAAATGCGGGGCCTTGTTTTTTCCAGTGCAACAGGTCAGGAGAAGTAGCTACGCTGAGTCTCGCCACATCCCGGTTCCAGCTGGTGTATAATACAACATAATCACCGTTAGGTGTTTCGACAATGCGGGGATCTTCGCAACCACCGGGGTGATCGTACTGCATAAAACTGCTGCTGTCGGGATATAATACCGGTTCAGGATGTTTTTTAAAATGAATCCCATCATCACTCTCTGCCAACCCTATCCGGGAGGTGCGCATACCAATACCCACACCCGGCACGTCTTCGGCCCTGAACAGAATATATACTTTTCCATTTCTTACTACAGCCGCGGGGTTGAACACATCCGCCTTCTGCCATTGCACCAAACGCTTTTGCACAGGGCAGTTAAAAGTATAAGTAGAATCTGCCTGCATAATGGGGTTGCTGGCAGGTTTTTCAAAAGGGCCTAATTGCCAGCTATTTGCGTTGTTAAGTGGCTTAAATACAGGCTGGCAGTAGCTATTAACCCCTATCAAAACTGTGAGAATTAATATATTTTTCATAACTTGTCGCCTTTAAATTCAGCAATTTAGTATACCCTTTACCCGTTTATAAAGAGTTTTGTTTTTACTGTTACAAAAATAACCCAGCAAATTATGGAACAATACGGAAAGATACTGTTAATAGCTATGCCTGCATTTTTGCTATTGGTATTATTTGAAAAATGGTATGGCTGGCGTAAAGGCAAAGATACGGTGCGTAACCTCGACATGGTGTCCAGCCTCAGCTCCGGCGTTACCAATGTTACCAAAGATGTGCTGGGCTTAAGCTTTGCCATTATCTCCTACGAATGGTTGCTGAGCCATTTTGCAAAAACACATATCAAAGCCACCTGGCTGGTATATGTAGTAACATTTTTGGTGCTGGATTTTGCAGGATATGTAGTGCACCTCATCAATCATAAAATAAATTTTTTCTGGAACAGCCATATCATTCACCACAGCAGCGAAGATTTTAACCTGGCCTGTGCATTGCGCCAGAGCATTTCGGTGTTCTTTAAATTATTCGTGGTATTGTTATTACCGGCCGCTGTATTGGGTGTACCTGCTGAAGTGATCGCCGTAGTGGCGCCGCTGCATTTGTTTGCACAATTCTGGTATCATACGCAGCATATTGGCAAAATGGGATTTTTGGAACATATCATTGTTACACCCTCTCATCACAGGGTGCACCATGCTATCAACAAAGAATATATTGATAAGAACCTGGGACAGATACTGATCATCTGGGATAAGATATTCGGCACTTTTCAAAAAGAATTAAAAGAAGTGCCACCGGTATATGGTATCACAAGACCGGTACGCACGTGGAACCCTATTAAAATTAATTTCCAGCATTTATGGTTGCTTACAAAAGACGCCATACGCACTAAGAGTTTTAAAGATAAGATACGGGTTTGGTTCATGCCAACAGGATGGCGCCCTGCGGATATGGAAGAAAAATATCCCCTGTATAAAATAGAAGATGTGTACAATTTCGAAAAATACAACAGCACCGAAACAAAACCATTGGTGATATGGGTTTGGATACAGATGATCATATTACTGGTTATGGTAAGCTATCTGTTTGGTAATATTGCTGCCATTGGTACACCGCTGATATTTGTATATGGCCTCTTTATTTTTGTATTTGTATATGCGCTTACCGAATTGATGGATGGCAACAAATATGCGCCTGTGTGGGAATTGGTGAAAACGATAATGGGAGTGGGGCTGGTATTTTTAATGGAAGACTGGTTTGGCGCCGGTAAATATTTTTCTTTGATCAGTTATGTGCTGATAGAATATTTTGCCATCTCTCTTTTTGTAACGATATGGCTATCGCAAAAAAATAAAGCAGTCAAGCAACAACTGAATATTGCTGCTTAACTGCCCGGTAAATATGATGCGGTTATAATGACGGCCTTGTGGCAATACCATCATTGATGATCTTTAAAATGCGCTCTCTTTCTTCACCCACTAATGTAAGGCGGGGCGCTCTCACACTTTCGGAACCAATGCCGGTTTGTGTTTCAGCCAGTTTAATGTATTGTACCAGTTTGGCATGTATATCCAGTTCCAGCAAGGGCATGAACCAACGATAGATCTTTGCCGCTTCTGCAATTTTTCCTGCTTTTACCAGGTTAAAAATTGTTACTGTTTCCGCAGGAAAAGCGCAAACCAAACCTGCCACCCAACCATCGGCACCTAAGCAAAGTTCTTCCATCGCTAAAGTATCCACACCGCATAAAATTTTATAACGGTCGCCAAAGCGGTTGATCATCCTGGTTACATTGGTTACATCACGGGTGCTTTCTTTTACGGCCTGTATATTTTTGCATTCGGTCAGGTCGGCAAACATATCCAGTGTTACATCTGTTTTGTAATCCACCGGGTTATTATAGATCATGATCGGCAGGTCGGTGGAATCGGCAATGGTCTTAAAATACGTAACCGTTTCACGATGATCGGTCTTATAACGCATAGGAGGTAATGCCATTAAACCTTTAGCACCCCATTGTTTGGCGTAGGCAGCCTGCTGCAAAGCATCCCTGGTGGCGCCTTCAGCAATATTCAGTATCACGGGTATCTTGCCGGCACATTTTTCAACGGCAAATTTTATCAGGGTTTCTTTTTCATCGGTGGATAATACGCTGGCTTCGCCCAGTGTACCGCCCAAAATAACGCCGTTAACACCGGCTGCTATCTGTGCATTTAAATTCTTTTCAAATAAAGGCAGATCCAGCTTATCGTCGCTGGTAAATTTGGTGGTTAATGCAGGAATAACGCCGGTCCATTGAACGCTCATGTTGATGTTTTTTTAATGAGGCCTAAAATTAATGCACATCAACCGATTCCGCAAACGATTTCTGTGCCGTATAGCGCAATAATTTTCATTAATAGCGGCCCAATTTCTATATTACATTGTTGTTCCGTTTATAGAACGATTTATTGTTATGGAAAGAATACTTTTTTCGGCCATCTGTTGCCTTGCAGGCATTGCGCCATTGATCATATCCTGTAATTCGGGGGCAGTTAAAGAAAAAGAAAATACCAGTACAGCTTCCGATAAAAAGTGGTGGAAGGAAGCCGTGGTATACCAGGTATATCCCCGCAGTTTTAAAGACAGTGATGGTGATGGCATCGGCGACCTGAAAGGCATTATTTCCAAACTCGATTATATTAAAAGCCTGGGTGTGGATGTGGTATGGCTGAATCCCATTTACTCATCACCCAATGATGATAACGGCTATGATATCAGCGACTATCGCAATATCATGAAGGATTTTGGCAGTATGCAGGATTTTGATACGATGCTGAAAGGTATGCACGACCGTGGTATAAAGCTGGTGATGGACCTGGTGGTGAACCACAGCAGCGACGAACATGAATGGTTCAAACAGAGCCGCAGCTCCAGGACTAGCCCATACCGCAACTATTATCACTGGTGGGATGCAGAACGGGGGAAACCAAACTCACGGTATAGCCTATTCGATGTTAATCATGATGCGTGGAAATACGATTCGCTTACCAATGCTTATTACCTGCATTATTTTTCGCGTAAGCAGCCCGATCTTAACTGGGAGAATCCACAAGTGCGCAAAGAAGTGCATGATATCATGAAGTTCTGGCTGGATAAAGGCATTGATGGTTTCCGCATGGACGCATTCCAGTTTGTGGCAAAGGATACAACTTTTCCCGCCTTTCCTGCAGGATATGAAAAGGATTTTATAAAATATTATGGAATGGTAAATCCCATTCATGATTATATCAAAGAGATCCATAAAGAAGTATTCAGCAAATACGATATGATGAGCGTGGCAGAAGGCGCCGGCAATTCTTTTGAAGATGCGCATAACCTGGTGGATGCCGACCGCAATGAACTGGATATGGCTTACGCGTTTGATGCGGTTGATCTTGCAAAGCCCGAAGGATACAGCGTAGTGAAACTGAAAGAGATCTTCACCAAATGGGACAGCGCTTTTGCAGCAAAAGGCTGGTTATCTATTTATCTCGCCAATCACGACCAGGCAAGACTGGTAAGCCGTTTTGGTAATGATACGCCGGAGTTCAGGGAACTATCCTCCAAGATGCTGTCTACTTTTTTAATGACCATGCGGGGCACGCCCTATTATTACAATGGCGATGAATTGGGCATGACCAACATCCGCTTTGATGATATACACGATTATAAAGATGTGCCTACATTGAACGAATACCAGCACCAGCTGAATATTGGCGGCGATATGAAAAAGTTCATGGAAACATTAAAATTCAGTTGCCGTGATAATGGCCGTACACCGTTTCAATGGGATGGTACAGCTAATGCAGGATTTACCAGCGGTACTCCCTGGATAAAGGTAAATGGCAATTATACCCTCATCAATGCGGCGGCACAGGATAAGGACAGCAACAGTTGTTTAAACTATTTCAGGAAATTAACTGCTTTGCGTAAACAAAACTTAGTGCTGGTGTATGGCAAATACAGCATACTGGATAAAGATAACCCTGCTGTATACGCTTATACAAGAGAACTGGAGGGGAAAAAATTATTGATACTGCTCAACTTCAGCAGCAAGCCCGCAACTGTAAATACCGGTATTGATATAAGCAAAGCCAAATCATTACTCAACAACTATAGCACAGCCACTGATGCAAAACAACTGCGTCCATACGAAGCCGTTATCTACGAACTAAAATAAAACCACATTCACCATTCCTCACTCACAACTCACCACTGACCACTCACTACAAAGATCCTCCCTCCACCATTACCGCCTCCGTAGTAAGCTCCTGTATAAAAGTGCTGCCGCCCAGGCAGGCCATCATACTGGAAAAAGCAAGCTTACCCAGCTTATAGCCACTGGTCTCCACGTAAGTTATTTCGGGATGGTATAATTTAGGTGCAATGCCATTGCTGATGGTGATCACCGCTACATCCTCCGGTACTTTTATCGCTTTTTTCTGAATGGCTTTCATCACGCCGACCAATATCTCATCGCTCATACAAAAAATAGTATCAGGCTTCTCTTTTAAATATTGCAGTGTTAAAGCCTCTGCTTCATTTGAACTGGAAGCATGATCGGTAATGAGCTTTATTTTATTCGCTTTTTCATTGATCGTATTTTGAAATGCTTCCAGTCTTTTTTTTGTCATTAAAAGATGCGGATTACCAAACAAACCCAATACTTTTTTCTTTTTCTTATTTACGATTGCATTCGCGGCCATGGTGGCAGACAGTGCATCGGCCACGCATACTTTATTGCAACTGGCATTTTCCGGCACCTTATCAAAAAAGATCACCGGTATATCGATCTCTTTCAGTTTTAAAAACGGTTCAATATTCACTGTATCGGGAGAAAGGCACATGAATAAACCTGTTATCCTGTTCTGCCTGCACAGTTTAAGATTATTCACTTCTATCATCGGGTCATCACCGGATTGCAATATCATCAGTGAATAACCATTCCGCCTGCTTTCTTCTTCTACCGAAGCAATAAAGGAATTATAGAACCAGTTGGAAATAGAAGGAACGATCAGTCCGAATAATTTACTGTTACTGGTACGCAGGTTAATCGCATTCACATTGGGTTCATAATCCAGTGTGGCAGCGAGTTCGATCACTCTTTGTTTGGTTCTGTCAGAAATATCCGGGTGATCTTTTAAAGCCCTGGAGATAGTAGAAATACTAAGCCCAAGGATCTCGGATATTTTCTTTAAGGTGGTATTATTCATATAAGCAGCGGGTTTATAGCAGCGGACAGCAAAAATATTTGCACAACAACCGTTTTCGCAAACAATTTCGCAAACGTTTGCGGCGAAATTATGATTTTATCGTGTATTTCATACATTAATAAATGTAGCTTTATTTTGGAAATTTAAGAATTTATTAACCTTTCGGTTGCTGATACGATGCTACATGTAACTACCTGCATGCAATTGCAAGGGTATATAATGATTGTTTCCATCACCCATTGTTCATTCCAAAAACCAAACGATTATGCTCCTTGCTATTATGAGGAAAGCTGCACTGCTGCTGCTTGCAGTGATTGGGTTTACAGCTTTTGCTAAAGCCCAGACAGTTACCGGTACTGTAACTGATTCAAAAGGTGAGCCTGTATCGGGTGTTTCCGTTACAGTAAAAGGCACCACCAAAGGTACATCCACCAATGCTCAAGGCGTTTTTACATTAAATGGGGTAGCCAGTGGCGCCACATTAGTATTTACAGGTTCGGGCTTTGCTTCGCAGGAAGCTAAAGCGGGCAGCGGACCGGTAAACATTACCCTTGCTGCAAGTATCTCTAACCTGAATGAAGTAGTGGTGATCGGTTACGGCACTGTTCGTAAAAAAGATGTAACCGGCGCGGTAGCTTCTGTACAGGCAAAAGATTTTAACCAGGGTGTTATTGCTGCACCCGATCAATTGCTGCAGAATAAAGTTGCCGGCCTGGAAGTTACCAATACTTCTGGTCAGCCTGGTGTGGCCGCTACTGTTAAGATAAGGGGTAATAACTCTATCAGGGCAGGCGGTAACCCATTATATGTAATAGATGGTGTTCCATTAGATGGAAGATCGGCAAGACCAAACTTTGGAACCGGCGTTTTCGGTTCTACTCCTGATGCCAATCCATTGATATTTGTAAATCCTAATGATATACAAAGCATAGATGTATTAAAAGATGCTGCTTCTGCAGCTATTTATGGTTCACGTGGTGCTAACGGTGTAATTGTTATCACTACAAAAACCGGTAGCTCAGGTGCTTCTAAAATTGAATTCGGATCAAGCTGGAGTGTAAACGCCGGCCTGATGAAAAAATATGAAGTACTGGATGCAGGCGAATTCAGGAGTGCATTGTCCAAATATGCAATCACCGGCCAGGATAAAGGAGGCAATGTGGATCCTTTCAAAGAATTGATGAATAAAAAATTATCTCAAAGCTATAACCTGGCTTTAAGCGGCGGTAATGAAAATGGTAAATTCAGGGCATCTTTCCTGGCATCATCTTCAAATGGCGCTTTCAAAAATTCTCAACTGGATAAATATGTAGGCAACTTCAGTGGCCAGTATAAATTCCTGGATAAGAAACTGACCTTAGGATTTAATTTAACTGCCGGTCATACTACAGAAGATGTGATCGCTGTTTCAAATACTGCAGGTTCACAGGGTAATATCATCAGCTCTGCTTTACAATGGAACCCAACCACTCCATTTAAAGATGCGAATGGTATCTATATCTATCCTACCAATGGTTCCGGTAATCCCATCGCATTACTGGATGGATATAATGATGTGGTACATATCAATTCTGTACTGGGCAATATTTCTGCAGGCTATAAACTGATGGACAACCTGGAATATAAATTCCTGTATGCTATTAATAACAGTGTGGGAGACAGGTATACCAACATCTATGGATTCCTGCAAGGTTATGCTGGTTTGTCAGGACAGGGATTTGGCGCTATCTCCGGCCAGAAATTGAGCTCTCAAACGATCACGCATACACTATCTTATAAAACAGCACTTTCCAAAAACCTGAATTTTGATGCGGTAGCAGGTTTTGAATACTGGAAATCTAATTTCTCTAATAACTCTTTCTCTGCTTCAGGTTTTAATACCAACCTGGACCAGGCAACTAAAATAGACATTCCTTATACAGCTATGCTGCAGGATGGAAGGTCTCAGAGTGCACCATCAATCTATATCGATCCAAAGATCGAGTTGCAGTCTTATTTCGGAAGAGTTGGATTTAACTACTCTGATAAATATTATATCTCTGCATCTGTAAGGGCGGATGGTTCCAGCAAATTTGGTGCGAATAACAAATACGGTTATTTCCCTGCCATTGGTGCAAAATGGGCCATCAGCAATGAAGATTTCATGAAGAATAACAGCACCTTCTCCAATGTGGCTTTAAGGGCTTCATGGGGTATCACCGGTAACCAGGAATTCCCAGCAGGTGCAGCACAGGAACAATTCCTGTTTACACAAAACAATACCGTAAGCCAGATCAATGTTGCCAACCCCGATCTGAAATGGGAACAGACCAATTCTTTCAACGCAGGATTGGATCTTACCAGCAAGAACGGAAGGATATTCGGAAGCATCGATTATTATTACAAAAATACCAGCAAGATATTATATCAAAGCACCGCTATACAACCAGCGCCTGCTTCTGTATATTTTATCAACCTGCCTGCTAACCTGATCAATGATGGTATTGAATTAAGCCTGGGTGCAACAGTGATCGAAAAAGGTGAGCTGAACTGGGATGTAAGAGTGAACTATTCGCACAATAAGAACAACCTGAAAAACTTTACACAGAACGGACAGGATATTAAAATTCAGACCGGCCAGATCAACGGACAGGGTGTATCCGGAACATTGGGACAGATCATCACCAACAACCAACCGGTGAATGAATATTACCTGAAAGCTTTTGGTGGATTTGATGCAAGCGGTAACCAGATCATTGGTGCTAATCCCGCATTTGCAGGTAATCCAAATCCTGAAAATAACTACGGTATCAGTTCAACATTAAGGGTTAAAAAATTCACTTTTGTTGTTAACTGCGGTGGTGCAAGCGGGTTCCTGATCTACAACAATACTGCAACCAGTGTTACCAATATTTCCGGTATTGCCAACGGAAGGAACATTGATAAGAATGCTTATAATTCTGCAGAAAAAACAACCAGCCCGGTAGGTGCTTCAGACAGGTTCCTGGAAAAAGGCAACTTCTTTAAACTGAGGAACGTTTCATTAACATACAACATTGGTAACCCAGGTAAATATGTTAAGAATCTGAATGCATTTGTAAGCGCAAGCAACCTGTTCGTGATCACTAAATTCTCAGGATTCGATCCGGAAGTTAACGTAGATAAGAGCAATAACAACTATCCATCACGTTCCATTGAGTATATCCCTTATCCAACAGCAAGGGCTATATCATTTGGATTTAAATTTTCACTATAAGATCCATTATAATTCATTATAAAAAACAAAAAATATGAGAAAGTATAAAAATATAAAATTCTTATCTCTGCTTTTACTTACTATGGTGAGTTGTACCAAGCTGGATGAGAATTTGAACAGCCGGTTGACGAATGGCCAAACCGCTAATGCATTAGGTTCGGCCGGTGTGGGATTGTTACTGCAGGGTGCCTATGCCGACCTGGGTGGACCATTTACTGCGCAGGATCTTTTGTTCTGCCTGGAAGAGAACGTAACAGACGAAGCGCTGGTGCCAACAAGAGGTGGTGACTGGGATGATAATGGTGTATGGCGTGTATTGCATAACCATACCTGGAATGCCGATCATGCTTATGTGCTGAATGTATTCAACGCATTGAACAAACTGAATTTTGATGCAACGAATGTGTTAGGCTTCAATCCATCTGCATCGCAGGCTGCACAGGCAAAATTTTTAAGGGCATTGGCATTGTATTACCTGCTGGATCTTTATGGACAATATCCTGTAAGGAACCCCGGTGATAATTTATTGAATGCACCTACTGTAAAAAGCGGCGCTGCTGCATCGCAGTTCATCATTGATGAACTGGTTGCTGCTGTACCTAACCTGCCAACTACCGGCGGTCCGGGCATAGCTACTAAAAATGCAGGCAATACATTGTTGATGAAATGTTACCTGAACAGGGGCGCATGGGCCAACAGGGCTGCACCCACCTTTGCGGATGCAGATATGCAGCAGGTGATCACCATTGGTAACAGTATCATCTCCAGCGGTAACTACAGCTACATGAGTGAGTATTTTAAGAACTTTGATGTTAACAACGGTTCTTCTACAGAAAATATCTTTACGATCGTGAACAGTTCAGGTTCAGCTTCTAATGTAAGTGATGTACGTGGCGAATGGTGCAGAACATTGCACTACAACCAGGAAACAAGCACCAATCCAAATGCAGGATGGAATGGTTTTACCACCATCAGCGATTTCTATAACAGCTTTGGTGCGGTAACACCAATGGTAGGTGTAACTAATTATGCAACCGATAAAAGCGGCCGTTATGCAGATACTGCTGTTGACTCAAGGGTGGGCGGAAGATATTATCCCGGTGTAACCAACGCATCAGGTCAAAGGCCGGGCTTCATGATCGGTCAGCAATACAACGAAAATGGTGTTGCATTAAAAGACAGGAAAACCCCTGCCAATAACCTGGCATTCGATCCTGCTATTGCAAATGATCAGAAAGAAACCGGCAATAACCTGGAGATCACCGGTATCCGTGTTGAAAAATACGGACCTGATTTCAGCAATGGTTCTGCTTACTATCAAAACAATGCAGGTAATGATGAAGTGATCTTCCGTTATTCTGATGTGGTATTGATGGTGGCTGAAGCTAAGATGCGTGCAGCTACACCAGATGCTGCAGGAGCATTAACATTAGTAAATGCATTAAGGGTAGCAAGGAAAGCTGCACCAATGGTAGGTCCGCTGGTGCTGGCCAATGCTGCTAACGTAGAAGATCCTAAAACATTGCTGGCAGAAAGAGGAAGGGAACTGTACTGGGAAAAAGTGCGCAGGACTGACCTGATCCGTTTTGGTATGTTCCTGAAAGTATGGCAATACAAACCAACAGACGATGCTAAATATTTAGTATTCCCTGTACCAAGCCAGGCGCTTGCAGCTAACCCTAACCTGGTACAAAATACCGGTTATTAATAACAGCAGGTTTAACCATATTATAGTATAACTTTGAGAAAGGTCAATTTAAATTGGCCTTTCTTTTTTAGATTGCTTTCTGAAAATCCTGTATGATGAATTGGTGCACCCGATGTTTTATTCTTGCCGGCATACTGCTTTTAAATTCCTGTGCAAAGCACGAACAAACTATGTTTGAACTGGTGGACGACAGCGGAATTAATTTTGTGAATGAAGTAAATGACGGCAAAAAAGAGAACAGTTTTTTATTCCGTAATTTTTATAATGGCGGCGGAGTTGCCATCGGCGATATCAACAATGATGGTTTGCCGGATGTTTTTTTAACCTCCAATGCGGGCGCTAATAAACTGTACCTGAACAAAGGCCATTTAAAGTTTGAAGATATATCCCAGGCCGCCGGAATAATAGCAGATGATAAATGGAATACGGGTGTTGTATTTGCCGATGTGAATGGCGATGGATGGCTCGATATATATGTGTGCTCCTCAGGCCACATGCAAACAGGTAACAGGAAGAATAAATTATACATTAATAATCACAACAACAGCTTTACAGAAGCCGCAGCGCAATATGGGCTCGACATTTCTGCCTACACTACACAGGTTTCTTTTTTTGATTATGATATGGATGGCGACCTGGACTGTTTTATGATCAACAACAGTCCTATACCTGTCAACCAGCTTGAATTTGCCAACCAGCGTGACCTGTTTGAAAGCAAGTGGCCGGTGGGAGATTTTTTAAAAGGCGGCGGTGATCATTTATACCGCAATGATAACGGGCATTTTACTGAAGTAACACAGCAGGCCGGCATTCATGGTACATTGATAAGTTTCGGCATGGGCGTATCTGTAGGCGATATTAACGGTGACGGGTATCCTGATGTGTATGTGGCCAATGATTCGTACGAAAGGGATTATATGTACATCAACCAGGGGAACGGTATGTTTAAAGATGAACTGGAAGATAAAATGCAGCATACCAGTTTTTCTTCGATGGGTGCCGATATTGCAGACATTAACAATGATGGCTACCCGGATATTTTTACAACCGACATGCTGCCGCTTTCGGATTACCGTATCAAAACAACCGGCGCTTTTGATGATGTGGATATGCTACGCCGAAAAGTAAATGCAGGGTTTTATTATCACTATGTAAAAAACTGTTTGCAGCTCAATAATAAGCAGGGCGATTTTATTGACATTGCCAACTACGCAGGTGTAAGTGCAACCGACTGGAGCTGGGGCGCCCTGATGTTTGACATGGATAATGATGGCTGGAATGATATTTATGTATGTAACGGGGTGAACCACGACGTTACAGATCTGGACTTCATGAATTTTTTCGCCAACGATGTGGTACAGAAAATGGTACTGACGGGTAAAAAAGATGAAATAGACCAGGTGCTGAAAGAGATACCGAAAACACCATTGAAAAATAAAGTATACCGCAACGATCACCAGTTGAAGTTTACAGATATCGGTGACCAATGGGGATTTACACAGCCCACTTTCTCCAACGGCGCCGCTTATGCCGACCTGGATAATGACGGAGATCTCGATCTTATCATCAACAATGAAAATCAACCTTCTTTTGTATACCGGAATAATGCAAGGGAACTCAATAAAAATAATTACCTGGAAATTACACTAAAAGGAAAAGGACTGAATCCATTTGCAGTAGGCAGTAAGATACAGGCTTATGCAAACGGGCAGGTATTGACCCGTGAAGTGATCCCCAGCCGGGGTTTTCAATCATCTGTTGATTATAAACAGGTGATCGGTATCGGGAAATTTGCTGCGATCGATTCACTGGTGATCACATGGCCCAACCGCACTGTAAAGAAGATACTTCATCCTGCGATCAATCAAACTTTGGTGATACAGCAGAATGATGAAAAGGATGTGATGCAGGCAACGCCGGCTGTTGCAGCGCAAACACTTTTTTCGCCTATGCCATCCAGCTTTGATAAACACGAAGAAGATAATGTGGTGGATTTTTATACCGAAAGAAATATCCCACGGATGTTATCAAGAGAAGGGCCAAAGGCTGCCACCGGCGATGTAAATGGCGATGGACTGGAAGATGTGTATATCGGCGGCACACCGGCACATCCCGGCCAGCTATACCTGCAAAATGCTAATGGAGGATTTGTAAAGAAAGAAGAAAAAGCCTTTCAGCAGTTCCTGTCATTTGAAGATGCCGCAGTGGCATTGTTTGATTGCGATCATGACGGCGACCTGGACCTGCTGGTTTGCCCGGGTGGCAACAATAACGATCTTATGAGCAGGGAACTGCAATTGCGCATGTTTAAAAATGATGGCAAGGGAAATTTTTCTATCGATGATAAAGCATTCCCTAATGTATCGATGAATATTGCAGTATCAGCTGTAAATGATTTTAACGGTGACGGGTACCCTGATATTTTTATCGGCGCAAGAAATTATCCGAAAGTTTATGGCATGGACCCTACCAGTTTTTTATTTGTGAATGATGGGAATGGCCATTTTACAGATATAGCTGCCACTAAGAACCCGGAAATAGCTAAAATAGGAATGGTGACCAATGCAGTATGGGCCGACGTGACCGGCGATGCTGCAAAAGAACTGGTGATAGCAGGAGAATGGATGGCGCCAAGAATATTTACCTATAAAAAAGACCGGTTTGAAGAAGTGAAGACCAACCTGGATAAAATGCTGGGCTGGTGGCAAACCATTTGTGTGGCAGATGTAAATAATGATGGTAAGCAGGATCTTATTATAGGTAATATCGGCGAGAATTTTTACCTGCAACCTGCAGATAAAAGTCCAGTAAAATTATGGCTGGACGATTTTGACCAGAACGGCACCGTAGATAAAGTGATCACGTATACCGTGGATGGCAAGGATAAACCGGTAGTAGTAAAGCGTGACCTGGAAGAGCAATTGCCCATCATAAAAAAACACAACTTAAAGCATATTGATTATGCAAAAAGATCGATACAGGAATTATTCCCGGCAGATGTATTGAGTAAAGCGATAGTAAAACAATTTGATTATTGCTCATCAGTGATCGCCATCAATAACGGCAATGGAAATTTTACCATGCAAAAATTACCGGCGATGGCGCAGCAGAGTTGTGTAAATGCAGTGTATTGCACCGATGTAAATCATGATGGTTTTCCTGATCTTATTTTAGGTGGCAACCAGTTTGGTTTTTTACCGCAATACGAAAGGCTGGATGCAAGTTTTGGAGATGTGCTGATCAATGATGGTAAAGGTAATTTTACCTGGCAGGATCCATTTGTAACGGGCTTGCATTTACGTGGGGTGATAAGGGATATTCAAAAAGTAAAAATGAATAAAACGGATGGCTTGTTATTCCTGCAGAATAATGATTATCCCATGCTGTATAAAATGAATACGCAACCGGGCAAATAACGCTGAAACGAATGAATAATTGAAAAGAAGGGCCATCATAATAAAACATAGTACAGTTGCTGTAATAAAAACCTCCCGTAATTGGCGGGCATTTGTTTTTATATGGCTCATCATTGCATCCTGCAGTCAAAAAGAAAAAAACAAACAGGGAGCAACATTGTTCCAGGCAATGGATAGTACCGGCATTGTGTTTAATAATAAAGTGCAGGACAACGACAGTATCAACATCCTCAATTACCGTAATTTTTATAATGGAGGCGGTGTGGGCATTGCTGATATTAATAATGACGGATTGCCGGATGTTTTTTTTACAGCTAACCAGGGCGCCAATAAATTGTTTTTGAACAAAGGCAATTTTAAGTTTGAAGATATATCTGCAAAAGCAGGATTTACAGACAAGCAACAGTTCAGCACCGGCGTGGTGATGGCAGATGTAAATAATGATGGCTGGCTGGATATATATGTTTGTAATGCCGGCAATATGAATAATACTGGGTTGAGAAAAAATCAATTGTACATCAATAATCACGACCTCACATTTACCGAACGTGCGGAAGAATTTGGATTGGCTGATTCCGGTTATTCCACACAGGCCAGCTTTTTTGATTATGATATGGATGGCGACCTCGATTGTTTTATCATCAATAACAGCCCGGTAGCAGTAAGCAGTTTGGGCTATCCGCACCAGCGTGACCTGCTGGCGAGCAAATGGGCGGTAGCGGATAATCTAAAAGGCGGTGGTGATCATTTATACCGCAATGACAATGGGCATTTTACAGAAGTAACACAGCAGGCAGGCATTCATGGAACGCTGATGAGTTTTGGATTGGGTATAACTGTTGGCGATATCAATGGCGATCATTACCCGGATATTTTTGTATCCAACGATTTTTTTGAAAGAGATTATTTATACATCAATCAAAAGAACGGCACATTTAAAGATGAACTGGACGACCGGATGCAGCATACCAGCTATGCCTCCATGGGTGCGGATATCGGTGATATCAACAATGATGGCAATCCTGATATTTTTACAACAGATATGTTGCCCGCAGATGATTATCGTTTAAAAACCACGTTGAGTTTTGATGACATCGATCAATACCGGTTGAAAGAAAGAAATGATTTCCATCACCAGTTCTTACAGAATACGTTGCAATTGAATACGGGTGATGGCAGGTTTATGGATATTGCCAATTACAGCGGCGTTAATGCATCGGAATGGAGCTGGGGCGCATTGATGTTTGATGCAGACAATGATGGCATGACAGACCTGTATGTATGCAATGGTATTTTTCGTGATCTTACCAACCAGGACTTCCTGGATTTTGATGCCAATGCCATCAAAGAAAAAATGATCACAACAGGAAAAAAAGATCTTACAGAACTGGTGAATAAGATACCTTCTATTGCGGTACCTAATAAAATGTACCGGAACCTGGGCAACCTGAAATTTGCGGATGAAGGCGCTGACTGGGGCTTTGCACAAAATTCTTTCAGCAATGGCGCTGCCTATGCCGACCTGGATGGCGATGGCGACCTGGATATCGTGGTGAACAATGTGAATGAACCGGCGCTCATCTTTAAAAATAACAGCAGGGAACAGAATCACAATAATTATATCGGCGTTTCATTGCAGGGGATCGATAAAAATAAATTTGCGGTAGGTACAAAGATCATTGTATACGCCGGTAAACAACAACTGAGTAAAGAAGTAATACCCAGCCGCGGTTTTCAGTCATCGGTGGATTATAAACAGGTGATTGGTATAGGAAAAAATACAGCCATAGATTCTATGGTGGTTTATTGGCCCAACTTTACTTACACTACCATCATCAATCCTGCGATCAATAAAACGATCGTTGTACTACAGCAACCAAATGAAAAAAAAACTGGGCATCCTGCCGAAGAAAAAATAAAACCTATGCTGCTGCAGGTAACACCCGGTTTTGATAAACACCAGCAACCGGATTATACCGATTTTTACCAGGAAAAAGCCATACCGGAAATGTTATCGCACCAGGGCCCCAAAGCTGCGGTGGCGGATGTGAACGGCGATGGCTTGCAGGATATTTTTATAGGCGGTACGCCGCTACATAACGGTCAACTGTACCTGCAAACAGCCAATGGATTTGTAAAAAAAGATATTCCGGGTATGCAGCAGTTTGCAACATTTGAAGACGCAGCCGTATTATTTTTTGATGCTGATGGCGATGGGGATATGGACCTGTTCATTGGTGCAGGAGGAAATAATATTGCGCCGGGTGGAAGAGAATTGCAACACCGGTTGTTTATAAATGATGGCAAAGGCAATTTTACTATTTCGTACAATTCATTTCCGTTGAATAAAGATAATACGGGTGTTGCACTGGCGTATGATTTTGATGGGGATGGCGACCTGGACCTGTTTGTTGGTGCAAGATCCGTAACGCAGGAGTATGGCATCACGCCGCAAAGCCATGTGTACCTGAACAATGGCAAAGCTATTTTTACAGAACTACCAGAAAATAAATTAAGCGGTATCAATAATGCAGGAATGATCAGCAGTGCAGTAATGTGCGATGTGGATGGAGACAAAACAAAAGAACTGGTGATTGCAGGGGAGTGGATGAGCCCGCAGGTGTATGCTTTTAAAAAAGATCATTTTGAAAAGCTGGCAACCAACCTTGATAATTTATACGGGTGGTGGCAGGCTTTGGCAGTGGCAGATATGAATGGAGACGGAAGAGAAGACCTGGTGCTGGGTAATATAGGAGATAATTTCAGTTTGCACCCCGGTGAAAAAACTCCATTGAAATTGTGTTATGGTGATTTTGATGATAACGGAACAATCGATAAGATCATTACAAAAACGGTGGATGGAAAAGACAAACCTGTGTTCATGAAAAAAGACCTGCAGGATGAATTGCCCTCTTTAAAAAAGCAAAACCTGCATTACACTGAATATGCCACAAAATCTTTGCAGGAATTATTTACACCGGAGCAATTGAAAAAAGCAGTGATGAAACCGATCAATTATACCGCTTCAATCATTGCTGTAAACAATGGGAATGGTACATTTACCATCCGGGAATTGCCGGTGATGGTGCAGATGTCATGCGTAAAAGCAATAGTATGCAGCGACCTGGATAAAGATGGGCATCCCGATCTTGTAGTAGGGGGCAATGAATTTAATTTTCAGCCGCAGCTGGGCAGGCTGGATGCCAACAAAGGACAGGTTTTGATCAATGATGGGAAAGGAGATTTTATACTTTTAAAAAATGCCGAAGCAGGCTTGTCATTAAAAGGAATGGTAAGAGATATACAACCGGTTGTGTTTAAAAAAGAAACGGCATTCTTATTCCTGCAGAATGATGCAGTACCGGTTTTGTTTCAATTGCAGGCGCCGGTGGCGGGTAATAAAAAAGCGAATTAATATTCATGTATACCAGGATAAAAAATATTTTTAAGATTACTTGTTTGGGTATGGTAGCGGTTGCTGCTTCATGCAGCAGGCATGATGAGAAGCCTTCTGTACCTGTACCGGTGATGTTTGAAACATTGACGGATACACAAACGGGATTGCATTTTGCCAATACACTTACGCCCAACGATTCGTTCAATATGTTTCATTACATGTATTTCTACAATGGTGCAGGCGTAGGCGCAGGTGATTTTAATAATGATGGAAAAACAGACCTTTTCTTTGCTGCCAACCAGGTGGATAGTAAGTTATACCTGAATGACGGCAATTTTAAATTCCGCGATGTAACAGCAGCAGCACAGATACCACAGGACAGATCGTGGAGTACAGGCGTTTCCGTTATAGATATTAATAATGATGGCCTGCTGGATATTTACATTTGTAAAGTGGGCAATTATGAAGTACTGCATGGAAAGAACCAGTTGTTGGTTTGTAAAGGAATAAATAATGGCATTCCTGTATATGCAGATGAAACGGATCAATACGGGTTGGGATTTTCCGGTTTCAGTTCGCAGGCAGTATTTTTTGATTATGATATGGATGGCGACCTGGATATGTTCCTGTTGAATCATTCGGTACATCAGAACGGCACTTTTGCACCACGGGCTGATTTTTTGGGCACCTATAACGCATTGTCAGGTGATCGACTGTACCGAAACGATGGCAATAAACATTTTACGGATGTAACTAAAGAAAGCAGGATCAACAGTTCGGCCATCAGTTACGGATTAGGCATATCTGTTGCTGATATCAACCTGGATGGATGGCCTGATCTTTATGTAGGCAACGATTTTCATGAAAATGATTACCTGTACATCAACCAGCACGACGGTACTTTTAAAGAAGAATGCCAGCAGGATTTCATGCATACCAGCCAGTTTACCATGGGCGTGGATGTGGCGGATGTAAACAATGATGGATATCCCGAGATCATTGCAATGGACATGCTACCTTCTGATCCTTATATCTTAAAACGGTCATTGGGCGAAGATGAGTATGATATCTTTCACCATAAGATCGATATCGGGTACATGTACCAGTACACCCGCAACAATTTTCAATACAACCGGCGCAATGGTATGTTCAGCGAAGCTGGATTGTATTCCGGCATCTATGCTTCCGACTGGAGCTGGGCGCCGCTGTGGATGGATTTTGATAATGATGGATTGAAAGATCTTTTTATCTCCAACGGCATCCCCAAAAGAATGAATGATATGGATTATGCCAATTTTATTTCGGATGGGGAGATACAAAAACAATTGCATGCCAGCAAAAGCGGCGAGAAGGATATGGCGCTGGTCAATAAATTTCCCGAGATAAAAATTCCCAATCGTTTTTTCCGCAACACCGGCGATCTTCATTTTGAAGATATGAATGCTGCAGTGGATGGATCGCTGCCTAGTTTTTCTAACGGGGCGGTATATGCCGACCTTGATAATGATGGCGACCTGGATGTGGTGGTGAATAATGTGAACCAGCCTGTACTGGTATACCAGAATAAAAGCAATGATAAAAAAGACAAGCCTTATGTTTCGGTAACACTGAAAGGAGCAGCAACTAATGTAAATGCGATTGGTGCTAAAGTGGTACTATATGCAGGCGGTGGTATCAGGACCTATGAAAAAAATCCTGCAAGAGGTTTTGAATCCAGCATGGAAGAACCACTGCATATTGGATTGACCAATACAAAAGTGGATTCTGCATTTTTAATATGGCCGGATAATAGTTTTCAAAAGATTGATTCTTGCTTTAAAGCAAACTGAACTTACATTTAAATATGAAAAAGGCCTGCCTCATTTCAATTATACTAAAATAACCAGTTACTGGAAAAATGAAACGAGGCCGATGGAAGACATTACAGAACAAACCGGGTTGAATTATGTGCATAAAGAAAATCTTTTTGTAGAGTTTAACCGGGAATTTTTAATTCCGCACATGGTATCAACGGAGGGGCCGGCCCTGGCAGTGGCGGATATCAATCATGATGGGTTGGAAGATGTTTTTGTAGGCGCATCAAGAACCTATCGCAATGCCATTTTTTTACAACAACCCGATGGTAAATTCAGCACCGTGGCGCAACCCTCTATGCTATTGGATAGCATGAGTGAGGATGTGGCCGCTAAATTTATTGATGTAAATAATGATGGCCACCTGGACCTTGTAATTGCAAGTGGTGGTAACGAATATTATGGAAAGGATGAACATTTAAAACCACGGGTATATTTAAATGATGGCAAGGCGAATTTTGTAAAGCTGGAGAATGCATTCGGGGAAATTTATGAAACGCAATCCTGTGTTGTTCCTTACGATTTTAACGGGGATGGTTTTATGGATCTTTTTTTGGGTGGCAGGGTAGTTCCTTATAATTATGGAAAAACACCCCGTTCTTATTTATTACAAAATGATGGTACCGGGAAATTCAAAGATGTAACAGATCAATATGCTGCTGAGCTGGCCAATGAAGGGATGGTAACAAATGCTGTATGGTTCGATATTGATAAAGATGGTGATAACGATCTGTTGGTTTGCACCGAGTGGGGCGGCATTGATGCTTTTATCAATACCAGCAGGGTATTTGCAAAAAAATCTTTAAGCCCCAATAAAGGTTGGTGGAATTTTTTATTACCGGTTGATATCAATAAGGATGGCAACACCGATCTGATAGCAGGCAACCTGGGATTGAACTCCCGCATGCATGCTTCTTCAGAACAACCGGTACGGATCTACTATAATGATTTTGACGGCGATGGAAAAAATGAACAGATACTGACCTATTATGTAGAAGGCAAAGAAATTCCCTTTGCCACAAAAGATGAATTGCAGAAGCAATTACCCTTTTTAAAAAAGAAGTTTTTGTACGCGGCTGATTTTGCCAAAGCCAACCTGGATGAGATCTTTCCTTCTGATAAACTTAAAGAAGCGCAGGTATTGACTGCCGATTATTATGCCAATGCCATATTGATCAACAAAGGCAATTTAAACTTTACCACGCAGGCGCTCCCCTGGCAGGCGCAGCTCAGTTCTTATCGCACGGCTGCAGTAGTGGACGCCAATGGAGATGACCTGCCGGATATTTTGCTGATGGGTAATTACTATGACAACAATATCCAGATGGGCAGGAATGATGCTGACTTTGGAACGCTTCTTATCAACAAGGGCAATAATAAATTTGAAACGGAAAATATCAATGGCCTGCAGGTAAAAGGGCAGGTGCGTCATATTGAACCCATCACTATCAATCATAAGCCAGCTTTTATACTGGCGAAGAATAACGATAGCTTGCGAGTTATCCGGTTTGCGAAATAGCACACGGTCAGACGTGGGCGTCAGACCGTGCCTTTGCGTCTTTGTGGCAACTATTTCACAGCGCAGCGGTGAAAGAAAAATAAACTTTACGTTATAGGATGATACAAAATAAGACACGGTCAGACGGGGGCGTCAGACCGTGTCTTTGCGTCTTTGTGGCTACCGTTTTCACAGCGCAGCGGTGAAAAAAAATTACATCACCGGGTAATACAGCCGTGTTATCCACTTCGTAGTATCTGCTTCCACAGCCCTGTTGGTAATGAGTAATTGAAATGGAATAGCAGGACTGGTCCGCCTGGCATCTTCCCTGTAAATTTCCAGTTGTTTCATAGCATGACGGATGGCATAAGGACCGCCTTTGATATCACTGATCAGCATCTTGCCACCCGGCGGCATCATCTTAATATGGATATCACCGGTTTCAGGAACGGCCTTGCTAACGGGAAGGCCTACCATAAATTCATAATGTGCAGCATCGATCTGTTGCACATTCAGCATCGGCGAATTGGTAGCGCTTGCATGTTGACTCATCGCATAATCTTCCAGTTTTTTTACCTGGCTGTAAATAGCGGCCACACTGGGTTCACCGATACTGCTGCTCCTGGTACTGATCAGCAAAGAATCTTTTAAATGGATCTCTGTTACTTCAATGCCATAGATATTCAACGGATGTTCTAAATAAGTTTTCATTTCGTCCAGTATGCCGGCCATGCTTTCCTTTAACCTTTTTGCTGCATAATAATATCTTATCCTGCTGATAGGATCGGACCCTGCTTTAAAATTAGCCACCCAATACAAAGAGGAAGAATCTTTCGTCATTTCCAGCGGTATCAGGTTACTTTGGGTATTGATCTTATCCGAACTGATCCCGATCACATTGCCATTGAAGATGATCTTGTGTACACTGAAGTTGAAACCCTTGTACAAAAAACCGCTGTCTTTTTTAACCGCAACAGCCAGGAAACATTGGTTTAATTTTTCTTCATCGGTCAATAGTTTTGCAACAGCTGCACGAAAGGTCTTGATATACCTTACTTCAGATACCGTAATGGTGGCAGGAATGAAAATATAGATACTTCCAATGGCAATACAGGTAAGTAATAAAAAACCAATGATCCATTTCTTCATAGTAATAAGCAGGGCAAGTTTTTAAAAAGGAAAGTTAAGCAAAACAACTGCTCATCAGGCAATTCAAGGTATTTTAATTGAATGCAAACGATTGCTGTTTAAAAGTAGGCACACCATATTTCTTTGCAAAAGCGATACCTTTAAACAATAAATTTCGATTATGCTAAAGCTATGTGGAACCACTGTAATTCCCCAAAACAAAAGAACCATCCTTATCACAGTATTACTGATCTTCTCCCATGCTGTTTTTGCACAAGACGCCTGGAAAATTACGGCGGGTAATATAGATACTAAAAATTATTACGGAGTAACGGTTGCCAATGGTATGATCGGGATCGTAAGCAGTCCTGAAGCATTCAAAGTAAAAGATGTGGTACTGGCCGGCGCTTACGACCTGTACGGCCGCGGCCGGGTAAGTAATTTTTTGCGGAGTTTCAATCTCCTGAATATGTATATGGAAATAGATGGAAAAAGATTGAGCAATGCAGATGTGACCAATATGCAGCAAACCCTGGATATGCAGCATGCCAGCTTCACCGTTTCTTTTGAATATAAAGATGCTGCAACCATCAGTTATACTTACTATGCATTAAGGCAATTACCTTATTCGGTATTGATGGATATCAGCATCACGGCCAAAAAAGAGATCAATTTAACAGGCGCCAGTGTAATGGAAGCGCCGGATGCTTTAAAAGAGGTGCAGAATTATTACAATGAAATTGACCGGCCACATACTACCATCAGTTTGCTTACATCTACCGCTAAAAGCCCTACAGGTAAATTGCTGATGTGCGCCAGCAATGCCTTTATATTCAGCGAAGGGCATGGCAATGAGCCACGGGTGATACACGAAATGTGGGATAACAACATGCACCTGATGAAATTCTCTAAAAAGATAAGTGCGGGTATGCAATACCGTTATAGTGTGGTAGGCAGCTCTATCACATCGGCACATCACAACGACCCGCTGAACGAAGCAGAACGGCTGACCATATTTGCAAAGCTGCAGGGCAGGGACCGGCTGGTAGCAATGCACAATAGCGCCTGGGCGGAGTTATGGAAAAGTGATATCATCATTGAAGGCGATGCACAAAGCCAGCAGGATGTACACAGCATGTTATATCATTTGTATTCTTTTGTACGGGAAGGCACCTCTAACAGTCCCAGCCCGATGGGATTAAGTGGTTTAGGTTACAACGGTCACGTATTCTGGGATGCGGAATTATGGATGTATCCTGCAATACTGCAGTTGCATCCCGAAATGGCAAAAAGTATGATCGAATACCGGTACGAAAGACTGGAAGCGGCCAAACGCAATGCATTCGGCAAAGGATATAAAGGAGCGATGTATCCCTGGGAGAGTGCAGAAACCGGTGTGGAAGAAACACCGGTATGGGCATTAAGCGGACCATTCGAACATCACATCACTGCCTGTGTAGGCATTGCGGCATGGAATTATTATTGCGTAACACAGGATAAAGAATGGTTGCTGCAGAAAGGATGGCCCATATTAAAGAACACGGCAGATTTCTGGGCCAGCCGGGTAGAAAGAAATGGACCCGGTCATTACGATATAAAAAATGTAGTGGCGGCAGATGAATGGGCGGAGAACGTAGACAACAATGCATTTACCAATGCCGCTGCAAAAGCCAATTTAAAATATGCAACGGAAGCAGCAAAGCTGTTGGGTATAACAGCCGATGCCGACTGGATGAATGTGGCGAACAATATTCCCATTATAAAATTAAATGACGGTACCACGAGTGAACATGCTGCTTATAAAGGCGAAGGCATTAAGCAGGCGGATGTGAATTTACTGGCTTACCCGCTGAAAGAAATTACAGACAACAAACAGGTAAAAAAAGACCTGGATTATTATTCTGTAAGAGTGCCCAATGAAGGAACACCGGCCATGACGCAGGCCATCTTTGCATTGCTGTATGCAAGGCTGGGAGAAACAGGTAAAGCATTTCATTTTTTTAAGGATGCGTATGTGCCGAATTTAAATCCACCCTTCAATGTAATTGCCGAAACAAAAGGTGGCACTAATCCTTATTTTGCAACGGGCGCAGGCGGCATCCTGCAATCGGTATTGAATGGTTTTGGAGGATTGGAGATCACATCTTCGGGAATAATACAGCTAAAAACCACTTTACCCAATCAATGGAAAAGCCTCACGATCACAGGTGTGGGCCCACAAAAAAAAGTTTTTGTAATAAAATAAGCGATTTCAAACGTTTGCGGTGAAAAATTGCCTAAAAAACAGGCTGGCACTGAATTTTAACTGGATAAATATCCCTATTTTGCAGATAGCTGATGAGAAGACTAGCCACCATACTTTTATTACTGGTGTTTGCCTTTAACCTGTTCGGGTACAGGCTGTTCGTTTCTTTTATGGTAAAACAGGCCGACCATTCCCTGGAGCTGGCGCTGGATGAAAATGACTACAACGAAAGCGAACTCATCTCTGTAAAAAAATCCATCAACCTTCCTTATTACAACAATACAAAAGATTTTAAAAGGGCATACGGCGAAGTAGAAGTGAATGGCGTGTATTACCAGTATGTAAAATCCAGGATCTACAATGATTCGCTGGAAATGCTCTGCATACCTAATGTATCCAAGCAACAATTGCTGAATGCAAAAGACGATTTTACACAAACTGCATTCGACCTTCAGAAGGATACCAACAAAAAAACAGAAGGCAACGGTAAACTGTTCTCATTTATCAAATTACTCAGTGAATATGATGCTAACGCCGCATGGCAACTGGCTTCCAACTCGGTAAATATTGATCTTCAAACAACGGCTTATTATAAAGCCAACGCTGGTACGCTGCACAAAGCTACCATTGAACAACCTCCGGATACAATGCTCTAATACTATTGCCATACCGGCATCCCTGCTGAACAATGCTTAAAAGCTTCAGCAGTATCATCTATTAAATTTTATATGAAAAGATTATTTGCAGCGCTTGCTGTAGTATTGTGTATTGCTGCATGCAGCAGTCACAAACCCGTGCAGGCCACCTATTTTAACGATGCATTCAGTTATTCAAAAACTGTAAAACAACTGAACGAAGTGGTGAAATTTGTTGGCTTTCCGCCTATCGTGGCATCCCGTAATTATGTGTACGCCAATATTGCGGCGTATGAATGTATTGCAGCGGGATACCCCAAGGAATATTATTCGCTGGCAGGCCAGCTGAATGGCTTAACAGCAATGCCAAAACCTGCGGCTGATAAAAAGATCGATTTTGAATTTGCATCCCTGCTTGCTTTTTGCAAAGTGGGTGAAGCAGTAACCTTCCCCGAAGGAAGTATGAAAGAATACGTGGATAGCTTAAAATCCACTGCAAAGGATGATGGCATGCCCATTGATATGTTCAGCAATACCGTATCATTTGCAGATACCATTGCCAAAACCATACTGGCATGGAGCAAAAAAGATAATTATGCGCAAACACGCAGTGCCTCACGGTATACCGTACTCGATTCTCCGGGTAGATGGGTGCCCACACCGCCTGCTTATGCAAGCGCAGTAGAACCCCACTGGAGAGAAATAAGGACCATTGTAATGGACAGCGCCAGCCAGTTCACACCACCACGCCCTATACCTTTTAATGTTACGGATAAAAACAGCGCTTATTATAAACAGGTGATAGCATTAAAAAATGCAGTGGACAGTTTAAGTGAAGAACAAAAACACATTGCCGAATTCTGGGACGACCTGGGTGGTAAACTGAATGTAGTGGGGCATATCCAGTTTGTAACCAAAAAATTCTCACCGCCCGGCCACTGGATGAATATTGTAGGCATTGCTGCACAAAAGGCCAAAGCAAGTTTCAGAAAAACAGTGGCAGCTTATACACTTACCTCTATTTGTATGTTTGATGCCTTTATACAATGCTGGGATGAAAAATTCCGCAGCAATACCGTAAGGCCCGAAACAGTGATCAATAAATACATTGACCAGGACTGGAGACCTTATTTACAAACGCCGCCATTCCCTGAATATACCTGCGGGCACAGCACCGTATCTGCTGCATCAGCCGAAGCGCTCACCAAAATGTTTGGCGACAATTTCAATTATACCGATACCAGCGAACTGGAATTTGGTATTGCCAACCGTTCATTCAGATCGTTCAGGGCTGCAGCAGAAGAAAATAACCTCGCCAGGTTCTATGGCGGTATCCACTTTCACCCGAGTTGCCTGGTGAGTACGGAGTACGGAAGAAAAGTAGGCGACTTTATAACAGGAAAATTAAAACTCGAAAAATAAACCGTTGATTGTATAAACCAATTTCTAACCAAACTAAAAACTGTCAAAATGAAAAAGATCTTTACACTTGCTGCAATCATTTGTATCGCTCATCACACTGCCCATGCACAGGGCTGCGTGGCTATTAAAGGAACAGCAGGTATCTGCAGTAAACCATCTGATGCTAAAGGATGGGAACTGAACCTTAACAACCGCTATTTTAAATCCTACAAACATTTTGTGGGCACAGAAGAGCAAACACAAAGGGTTGACCAGGGAACGAATGTGATCAACCATTCTTATGAATTGGACATTACAGCAACACGTACCGTTAATTTAAGATGGTCGCTGGGGCTTACGCTGCCGATCATGTCGTTCAAACGCAGTTCTTTATACGAACATGGCAATAGCGGCCGTTTCAACACCGGTTCATTCGGTATCGGCGATTTCCGCTTTGCAGCATATCGCTGGATGTTCGATCCTAAAAAATCGCACAAAGGAAATGTGCAGTTAGGTCTTGGTATCAAACTGCCTACCGGTAATTATAATTACCAGGATTATTTCCATACAGCAAAAGCCGATTCATTGGTGTTAGGTCCCGTTGACCAATCCATACAACCCGGTGATGGTGGTACAGGAATTACTTTTGAACTGAATAGCTTTTATAATTTCACGCACAAGTTGGGTGTATACGGCAGCTTCTTTTATCTCTCTAATCCAAGAGAAGTGAATGGTACTTCTACAACAAGAGGTGGTGTTGCATCAGCATCCGCAAAAAAATATAATACCGATGTAATGAGTGTACCCGACCTGTTCATGACCCGTGCCGGTGTAAGCTACATGGTGCACCAGTTTAATTTTGCCGGTGGCGTAAGAGTGGAAGCTTTACCATCAAAAGACCTGATCGGTGGGAGTCGTGGATTCCGCAGGCCAGGATATATCGTGTCTGCAGAACCGTCAGTAACATGGGTAACAAAAAAAGTAAGCTTTAACCTGGCTGTACCATTTGCATTGAAAAGGAACCGTACACAAAGTGATGCAGATAAAAGGCAGACCATCGATACCGGTACCTTCAAACAGGGTGATGCAGCATTTGCAGATTACCTGATCAGCGCCGGTATGACATTTAAATTATAAAATCCTTACAAAATGACCAGACTTATAAAACGAAATAAATATTTACTTCTTCTCATTTTTTGTTTACAGGTAAGCAGTGGCTTTGCACAAACCGACCTGGATGCGATCATGATGGGTAAAAAACAATTGTGTATCGGCCCGGCATTCACTTATTCCAGCTGGAAGAATTACTGGGAAGGTACATTGAAAAGAGATAACCAGAACCTGGGCACTGTATCAACAAAAATGTATAGTGTGATGGGAGCTTACGGTATCACGCCCAAACTGAATGTATTGTTTGGCGCACCGTATGTTAAAACAAAAGCATCTGCAGGTACGCTGCACAGCATGAAAGGTTTGCAGGACCTGAACCTTTTTGTAAAATGGATGCCGGTAGAACAGGAGTTAGGTAAAGGAACTTTTTCGGTATACACCATTGGCGGCGTTTCATTCCCGTTGACCAATTATGTGGCCGATTATCTTCCCTTATCCATCGGCCTGCATAGTAAAACGGCACTTGTAAGGTTGATGCTGGATTACCAGGTGGGCAATCTTTTTGTAACCGGTTCCGGAACTTATGTTGCAAGAGATAATATAAAGATAGACCGCACTTCTTATTACACTACCGAAATGCACCTCACCAATGAAGTGGAGATGCCGGATGGTGCCAGTTATAATTTCCGTGCAGGATACCGCAGCGAAAAATTAATTGCAGAAGCAGTACTGAACGGCTGGCGCACACTGGGTGGTTTTGATATTACCCGCAATAACATGCCCTTCCCCAGCAATAAAATGAACGCTACTACTATTGGCGTTAACTGCAAATACGTAGTTACAGCCGATCATAAACTGTCGTTGGTAGGCGGCGCCAATGCCACCATTGCAGGAAGAAATATGGGACAGGCCACCACGGTATATGGTTCGGTATTTTATATCCTTGATTTCAACCACGCTAAAAAAGCGGCTAAAAAAACTGCTAAAACTAAATAATATGAAACAGAAATTTTTTCAGTTGATACCGGTTGCAGTGGCGGCAATGATATTAGTGAGCTGTAATAAAAGCATTACAGGCAGAACGGATGACGCCCCTGCATTGAACCCCACCAACAACGACCTGAATGCAGGTATATGGAAACCCATACTGCTGACAGGGCCAACAGAGTTTGCAGTGGCAGCACCTATTGCAACCAATACGCCTGAATATATAGCACAGATGAATGAAATAAAAAGCTGGCAGGCAAATATCACCCCCGAAGAAAAAGCCAGTGTAAAATACTGGGGCGCCGGTGCAGTGATGCGCTGGAATGAAATATTAAGAGAGCTGGTGGCAAAGCATAATTTACCGCCTTATCAAAACCCCGATGGCACTTATCCGTTCCCCAACGCTAATAACCCTTTGGCATACCCGCAATTCCCGTTTTCTAATCCCCCTTATGCGGCACGTGCTTATGCTTATGTAAGTGCAGCGCAATATGATGCATTGGTGGCAGCATTTTATTATAAAAAACTGTACAACCGTGCAGCGCCTTATAAAGTAGATGCCACTATACAAACACTCATTCCGCAATCAGATCTTCCTTCTTATCCATCCGAAGATGCAGTGGTGGAAGGAGCGGCCACAGAAATGCTGAAACTGTTATTTCCCGGCGACCAGGATTTTATACAGCAGAAAGCAGAAGAGCATAAAAGGGCCAGGTTGCTGGCAGGTGCTAATGTACGCAGCGACCTGGAAGCAGGCGAAGCGCTGGGCAAAGCCGTGGCACAAAAATTTGTTACCCGTGCAAGGGGCGACAGGGCAGGCGCTGCAATTGGCACCCAGGCACAATGGACACAGTTTGAGACAGACGCATTGGCAAAAGGAGAGATACCATGGTACAGCCTGGAGTTACCTAAACGTCCGCCGATGTTACCGATCTTCGGAAAGGTGAAAACATTTTTATTTGATTCACTGACCGCGGTATCATTACGCCCCGGTCCACCACCATTGGTGAACAGCCAGCAGATGAAGGACGAGATAGCAGAAGTGGCTGACTTTGTGAACAACCCAACGAGAGAGCATACACGAATTGTGCACTTTTGGGCAGATGGTGTAGGCACTTACACACCACCCGGCCACTGGAATGCCATAGCAGCAGAAGATTTTATAGCAAAAAGTTTCAGCGAAGTAAGATGGGCCAGGAATATGGCACTGATCAATATGGCTTTGATGGATGCGGCAATTGTATGCTGGGATACCAAGTATTTTTATTTTAACCCACGGCCAACACAATTGAACCCAGGTATTAAGACCATTACAGGTATTCCTAACTTCCCGGCCTATATATCCGGCCACTCCACTTTTAGTGCAGCAGCAGCGAATGTATTGGCGCATATTATCCCGGAAAAAGCAACCGTTTATACAGGAATGGCGCAGGAGGCATCTCAATCCAGGATCTATGGTGGTATACATTACAAGAGCGATTGTACCGGTGGATTAACTGTAGGAAAGAATATTGCGGATTATGCCATAGCAAGAGCAAAAACGGATGGTGCTGAATAAATTTTTCTAACTGAATGATGTTGAGCATTAAAATAAATTCTATACCGCAAAATCAATTGCAGCAGTACATACACTATACACTGCGTATAGCTGTGGCCATGTGCTTTATAGGGCATGGTGCATTTGGTGTTATCACCAAACCCATCTGGTGCAATTATTTTGCGGTATTTGGTATTGAACAGGGCCTTGCTTACCAATTGATGCCGATTGTAGGGGATATAGATATCATTCTCGGTGTTTTTATGTTGATTTATCCTGTAAGAGCGATACCGGCCTGGCTGGTAATATGGGGCTTATTCACAGCCCTGCTGCGGCCCTTATCCGGCGAACCGGTGGCGGAACTGGTGGAACGTGCCGGCAATTTTGGAGCGCCGCTGGCATTGCTGCTGATGGCAGGCATTCCGAAACATTTTAAACAATGGTTTGAGCGCATGGATCCTCGGCAACAGGTTCCCGCAGATAATATCCAGCAACTTAGTGTATGCCTGAAGGTTATAGTATTTCTGTTGCTGGCTGGTCACGGCTGGCTGAACATCATTGGCAAAAAAGGATTGGTAACGCAATATGCAGCCTTGGGTTTTCCCAATCCCGTGCAGGCGGCAGAAATAATTGGCATAGCAGAGGTGGCAGCAGGCATCATCATCCTGTTCAGGCCCGTGAGGTATTTCGTGTTTATAGTATTCTTGTGGAAAATGATAAGCGAACTCTTCTATCCCAAATACGAAATATTTGAATGGATAGAAAGAGGCGGCAGTTACGGAACATTGCTGGCATTGTGGATGGTAACAGCAAGAAGGTCCTTCTTTAAAATGAACCGGCCGCATTTACAATTGAATGAACAATGAAAATAAGATCACTCATTAGCAAGTTGATTTCAAAAGGCGGTGCAATTCCTTGCAGCGCCACTTTTTAAAACAAGTTAAAACGGAATGAAGAAAATATTACTGATCATACAATTGCTGTTTGTTGTGCTGCTGACCACTGCGCAACAGAAGAGCGATGCAACCAAAGATTCGCTGGCAAAAATAAAATCGCTGGACAGTGTGATCTTTTATTCTTACCTCAACCAGGATAAAGTAAAACAATTACCTGCAGAACAGGGCACGTATGTTTTTGCCGGTAAAAAGAATGAAGTGATCAGCCTTACATCCATTGCTGCTGATATCACCAATAAAACAGGCAGGCAGGTATTTGCAAAAGTGCCCGGCGTATTTGTATATGATATGGATGGATCGGGCAACCAGGTAAATATTGCTGCAAGAGGATTGGATCCACATCGAGGATGGGAATTCAATATCCGTAAAGACGGTATCATTACCAATTCAGATATGTACGGCTATCCTGCAAGTCATTACAGCATGCCTTTTGAGAGCATAGAAAGGCTGGAGCTGGTAAGAGGAACCGGCTCGCTGGAATACGGCGCACAGTTTGGAGGAATGCTGAATTACGTCACTAAACAAGGTGATACAACAAAGCCCATCAGCTTTGAAAATATTACTACAGCTGGTTCGTTTAAATTATTAAGCAGTTATAATGCCATTGGCGGCAAACTGGGAAAGTTCCGCTATTATGCTTATTTCCAGAGAAGATCAAAAGATGGCTACCGCAAAAATGAACATACAGATGCAGAAGCGGAATCTATCATGATATCTTATGAAGCCAGCAGGCGTTTATCTATAAGACTCGAATGGGCAAGATCAAAATATTTGTACAGGATACCGGGTCCATTAACAGACAGTATGTTTTATGCAGATCCAAGACAGGCAACCCGTTCCCGTAATTATTTCAGCCCGGATATTCATGTGCCTTCTGCAGTAATTAATTGGCAGCTCGCCCATCAAACAAGATTGCAGTTCACCGCTTCCGCAGTGTTGGGAAGAAGGAACAGCGTGATGTGGGATAAGCCCACTAATATTGGAGATACGATTAACCTCAGCACTATGCAATACAATAACCGGCAGGTGGATATAGACCGGTTCAACAGTTATACAGCAGAACTAAGATTATTACAATTATACAGAACAGGGAAACAAACCAGTTCATTGGCAGCAGGCGTACAATACATGAATAACGACCTGCACCGTACACAGCTGGGCAAAGGCACCACAGGCAGCGATTACGATCTTACATTGGTAGATCCTGTTTATGGAAGGGATGTGCATTTTAAAACAAAAAATATTGCTTTGTTCGTAGAAAATAAATTGCAGGTACTGCACAACCTTTCTGTAAATGTGGGTGCAAGAGTAGAAATAGGAAAAACGGATATGAGTGGCAAGATCGTTTATTATCCCGATAACCAGGTTCCGGTATCCATCGATCATCATTATCCATTACTGGGTATAAACATTGCATATAAAGCAGGTAAGAATACAGAACTGTATGGTGGAATTTCTCAAAGTTATCGCCCCATGTTGTTCAAAGATCTTATCCCGACATCCCTGTACGAAAAAATAGATAGTACCATAAAAGATTCTAAAGGGTACAATGCCGAGGCAGGTTTTAGAGGCAGCAAAAGTTTTTTACGCTGGGATGTAACGGCTTACCTGCTGCAGTACAACAACCGCTTTGGCACATTAGCTATTACAGATAATACGGGCACATTTTATACCTACCGCACCAATATCGGTAACTCACTCACCAAAGGCCTGGAAATATTATTGCAGGCCGACTGGATATTGGGCAGCAAAACAGCGCTGTCTGTATTTACTTCAACAGCGTTTGTGCATGCACGTTATACAAAAGGCATGGTAAAATCGGGCAATGCCAATTTAAATGTAGCAGGCAATAAAGTAGAGAGCGCCCCGGATCTCATTACCAGGAACGGTGCCACCATACGGGTTGGGAAAATGAGCTTTTCCCTATTATATAGCTATACATCCGAAACTTTTGCCGATCCGTTAAATACTGTGGCGCCATTAAAGTCAACAGGCGCTATAGGTTTGGTACCTGCTTATGGATTGCTGGATATGAACGCTGCGGTGAAGATCTCGAAAAACCTGGAAGTAAAAATGTCATTGAATAACTGTACCAACAAACAATACTTTACCAAACGTCCGTTGTTTTATCCCGGCCCCGGGGTGTGGTCTTCCGACGGACGGAATGGAAGTGTGACAGTTGCAGTACGGCTTTAAAATAATTGTTATAATCGTTTGGTAACAATAATCGTATAAACGTTTGCCCTGCTTTTTTAAGCAGGGCGGGTTTTACGAATCAATTTTTTTTATGAAGAAATTATTTTACCTGGGATTGATCGGCTTGCTGCTGTTTGAAGTAGCCAATGTTTATTTTATAATGCCCATGCCGGGCAGCCAGCGGATGAACAGTATTGACTTGGCCTATTTTTTATACCAGTGGCGCTGGGTGTTCCGGGCAGTATTCGCACTGCTGTTATTGATCGGTTTATTTAAAGCAAAATGGAAACGTAAATGGACCGTTGCCATTCCATTATTATTGGTGGGTGCTGCTATCTATATGGCCAATTTTGTAATGGCAGCCGATCACATGTTCTATCAACCCAAAAAAGTTTTAATGGTGGCTGCCAATGAAAATAAAGTGGATACCAATCGTTTGGTGATAGGCATTGTAAATAATGGCGAAGCAAAAGCGTATCCCATACAGTTTTTAGGATACCATCACCAGGTGCAGGATACCATTGGCGGCAAACCCGTGATCGTGACCTATTGCACTGTATGCCGCACCGGCAGAGTATTCGAGCCGTTGGTGAATGGTAAACCGGAACAATTCAGGTTGGTGGGTATGGATCATTTTAATGCCATGTTTGAAGATGCCACCACCAGAAGCTGGTGGCGCCAGGTAACCGGGCAGGCCATTGCCGGTAAATTAAAAGGACAGGCATTGCCCGAATTCTTCAGCACACAAACATCGCTGGCCGACTGGCTGCAGCTGAACCCCAACTCGCTGGTGATGCAGGCAGATCCCGCTTTTAAAGGATCCTACGATTCGACCTTTAAATACGAAAGCGGCAAAAGTAAAAGTGCACTAACAGGAACGGATAGTCTAAGTTGGAATGATAAATCATGGGTGATCGGTATTAAATCGGGTGATTTAAGAAAAGCCTATGACTGGAATAAACTAAAAAGTGAAAGGATCATCAATGACAAGATCGGGGACAATGCAGTGGCAGTAACGCTGTCAAAAGATGACAGGAGCTTTTTTGCATTTGAATTGCCTGCAACAGCAGGAAAACTGGCGTTGCAGAACGACACTTTATTATTAGGAGCACACCATTATAAAATGAATGGAAAAGGCATTGATACCGCCGCTACGCTGAAAGCATTGCCTGCTTACCAGGAATTCTGGCACAGCTGGAGAACATTCAATGAAGGAACACTGCAATATCGCTGACCGGTAATTATTCAGCTTCGTTTAAAATAAATTGCTGCACATCCTGCACCCATTCAGCTTTGTATTGCTTCAGGTAATTTTCATGACCGGCAAGCGGGAAGGTCTTTAATTGTTTTTTACCTGCAAGATTATTATAGATATCATCAATTTCGCCCCTGCTTACGTGCTCATCTTTTTCTCCGTATAATAACAGTGTAGGGCATTGTATCTTCTTAGCATATTCGGTTGGCTTGTGGCCAAAAGCCCAGAAATTATTTTCAACACCACCCCAAAACACAAGCAGTGCAGCCATGGGGAATGAAGGCACTTTCATATTATTGAACCGTGCACAGGTGGTTTTGTACATCGAGCCAAAAGGACATTCCAGTATAATACCTTCGGGTTTAATTGCATAGTCCCTGATACATTTCATAATAGCCACTGCACCCAGTGAAGAGCCAAATAAATAGATCTTCTTTTCGCCCTGCTGAACTGCGTGATCAAAAACTGTTTTTACTTCTTCCGCCTCTTTATAACCAATAGTGGTTTGGTTGCCTTCGGAACCACCACAGCCCATAAAGTCCACCAGGATGGTATTATAGCCCATCCTGGCAAATTCATCAGAATAAGTTAAGAGAGAAGATTTTTCGCCGCCGTAACCATGAAATAAGATCACGGTGCCTTTAGCACTGTCCGTTTTGATCGACCAGCATTCGATCATCTTATTGCTTTGCAGGTGAATGGTCTCAAATTTCTGCGCAGGTACCGTATCTGATTTTGGCCGGGGATTATCGATGCCAAAAAGAAGGGGTTTAAGCTTGGCAAAACCAGCAAGTTTTTGCGGGCTTTGTGTTTTTGTAACGTTGGCAGCAGTAAAATGCGTGAACTTATACGCATGAAAAGCCGCAACAACATTCATCAATACAAAAACAATAGCAACCGACCAGAGGATTTTCTTTTTTAGTTTTTTAATTTTCATCGTACAGGTTTAAGGGTATGATAAACTTTCAAAAAGTAATAATTGTTCTCCATGTTTCCAGATGCTTTCGCCCAATGTTTTCAGCAAAGGCATATCTTCTTCAAAAACCTTTGCAAAAATATTACAGCAGTCAAGCCCCTTGCCTTCACCATAATAAATACCCATGCAGCCGGAAGTTTTTGTACGGCCGGGATGCAAAGGCCCGATCACTGCTTCACCGGGCTCCGTAAAAACAGAAGCATTTTCCTGGATGATATCCAATACAGGCGCATTGCCGGTCCAGAATTCCTGCCCCGAAATGCGTGCATGCATCAACGTTATACTGAAGGGTAGTTGTTTACTGAAGGCTGCCACTGTTACAGGCGCTTCTTCAGTATAATAACCAAAACGTATTACGATATTGCCGGCTGTTTTAATGATAAAACCTTTCATTATAATTATTTTGATGCAAGCATTTTTATGATCTTCTCCATATTCCTTTGCCTGGCTTCTGCTGTTTTTAAAGCGGCGATATAGCGTAGTATCTCTTTCTGCCGGTAAGCGGATAATTTCTTAAAAACTTCCAGCAGGTGATGCTGCACCAGTTTTTTCCGCAGCGCTGCAGGCATTGCAAATGTTTTCGGTGTAAGATGCTGTTCAATACTGAAACGAACGGTATCACCTGTTTTTACATGGGCACCAGCAAGCATAATCCCGTTCACATACAGGCGATAGGCAGCATTTTTTACCGGCACCAGTGTTTGTTCAAATGCATGGGATCCGATCTTTCCTTTCACCGGTATATAACCTTTGGTGGCGGTCATCTTAGCAGTAATGCGCAACGGCACTTCCACGCAGGGGTTGATACCCACTTTATAGATCGTAGCAGAAAAACTGTAAGGCATACTTTTTTATTTTGACAATTGCCATCCAGCAAAAGGCTTAACAGTGGCGCAATTGGGGCCGCCATCTTTTCCAACACCCGGCACTTTGGTTTGCAATTGCAGTGAATTATCAGTGGCCAGTTTTTTTATCATGGCATCCGTAATGCCACTCAAGGGTATTTTCAATCTTCGTGCCCAGGCAGCATTTTCCTGCCCGGCATAAGTGCCTATATCAATATAAACAAAACGTTCCCCGGCTTTACCCTGCACAATGGGGCCTGCAAAATCCAATGTTTTATCCTTGCCGGTTTTGGCAGTAATGGTAAAATCAAACAGCAGGTCTTTGCCGACGGATCGTTGCTTTAATAAAGTTTCGTATTGATTGCCACTGCCTTTTTGAACAGCATAATCGGTAGCCGCAGGCGGGCTTTGTAAAATAATGCGGAGAGAAATTGTAAAAGGCGTTGCATCCATGGTATAAATTTAACGAACTAAATCTATACAAAGTAAATACAACAGGAAGGGAAATTACTGCAGGGACCAGGATGTGGTAGCCCGTACCCAGTTAATGGATACATCAAACAGCAGCATCCGGTTGAGCTTTAAGATCAGTTTGTTATTGTCGTTCTTATCAAACCTGATCTTTACAAACGCAGGCTGGCCGCCATCTGCAGCATAGATGGTGCCTTCATATCTTTTTTTACGGCTGTTGTACACCAGGCCTTTCATTACAATATAACCGGCACTGTCATTCTTACGCGACGAAGACCTGATCACTGCTGTAAAAGTATTCGCATCAGCAGGTTTTATTTCATACACACGGGTGCTGTCGTCGGAATACCAGAGCCCGGCAATTTTTTGTGCCTTCAAAGAGTTGAGAGAAAATAAAAAGCAGATAAGGATAATGGAATTTCTCATGCTGATGAAGATTTTAATTATACCGTCCGAATTTCCTGGTACCAAACCAGATATCCTTCAATGTAAAACCAACATTGAACTGGAAGTAATTTTCTTGTATCTGGTTGAGTGATGAAGAGCCCCTTTTACCATATTCAATACCGGCGCTGGCTGCAAGAAAACGGGAAATGTTTTTTCCTCCACCCAATGAAAAGGAATAATCATTGATGCGACTGTTGTTGAGTGACAGGTAAGACTGTTCCATCTTTACACCCCAGCCCACATAAAATTTTTCTGTTATCAACCCTGGGGCGATCACTCTTTTGCTGTACTCCATGCCGGCGTTGAAACCATAACAATCTTTGGTAAAGCCGTTCTTGTATTCCACTTTTTGTGTAGGCCATTTATTATAGGTGCCCTGCAGGTGAAGCGATAGCCCATTAATATTGGTGATGCTGTAGCCTGCAGCTACAGTCACAGGCATTTTGAAACTGATATCAACAGGGTCAAGTGTTTTCAACGTTACGCCGCTCTCCACATAATTGGTGGTGTTCTGCCCTTTTAATTTGGTGTAGGTGGTAGCAGTTAAGCCAAAATTGTGCTGCCATTTTTTACCCGGCAAACTGTAGTATTGTAAACCACCCTGTATACCGGCGGCGTTATAAAAATTATTTTCATTCCTGGTAACATCCAGGTTCAGTAGTGCATTGTAATATTCATCAGTTGTTTGCAATGCACCAAATAACCAGGAGGCAGTAGCGCCAACGGATAGACGCTTTGCAAGCTGTTTGGCATACGAAAAATAAGCCTGGTTGATACCGCCGCTGCCATCTGTAAATTTATAAAGATCAGCATTGCCATCATTGATACTGGAACCTTTTGCAAACTGGTAATTAACACTGCTGAAAGGTCTTACACCAAAGGCAAATGCACTGGTGGGCGTAACTTTAAAAGCAAGCGATACCCTTTTTACCACGAAATCTTTTGAAGGGGCCGTTAAAGTATCAGCACCCTGTAATTTGAATTTGCTCACCCTTCCCCTGAAAGCAAAATCCAGGTTGATGGCCTTGTATTGCATCACGGTAAGCGAAGCAGGATTGGAAAAATTATAAAAACCACCTTCTCTCCTCGATACAGAAGCGCCTCCTGATGCATTATACCTGCCGTAATCATTGTTCTCAATATCGCCGATACCCAGAATGGAATAAGGTGAAGAAACATTCTGCGCAACAGCACTTAATGAACAGAAGAGCACAGCAGTAAATAAAGCAAAATATTTTTTATTCATATGGATCTATTATAAACCAAGTACATAAAGTTTTAACTCAATAGCGCGGGCGTTGCTTTGATTGTTCACGATAAGCCGCTGTACACCCACATCCTGGCTGCTGAGCGTGGTGCTCAATAGTAAAGCTGCTTTGGAGAATTGCCCTTCGGTCATTTTGGTATTGATGAAGCTGGTGATATCATAGCTGTAATAGGTATTTTCTCCATACAGGTAATCGATCACCAAATTGCCCGTTTGTGGTGTGCCGCTTGAAGTAGGTTCAAAAATGGTTCCTGTAATACCATTGGTCTGATCGGTGGTGTACAGGTTGAGCGTTGATGGCAACACATAAGGAAACTGCAATGATTTTACATCCGGCTTTACTACCAGTATCGCTTTTACCACTTTAATATAGGGATGCAGTTCTTTCAGGTTCAGCAATGTTGGAAAAGATATCTTGACAGAAGAACCGATCGTGGAATTCAGGAATGCCTGGTTACCCGAAACAGTGCTTTCCACCAGCTGTGCCTTATTAGGAATAAAAGACGATAAAGCAGGGTTGGTATATCTCAGTGAAACATTATTGAACTGCTTGGTACTGTTATAAATAAAGTCAAACAGTTTTGTTTCAGGATATAAAGTGTTCTCATGATAAGTAAGCCTTATCAACATGGAATCGGCGCTGGCATTCAAAAACGCGATCGTATTGGTCACAACCGAATCAGTATTGATATAAATACCCCTGAAATAGTCCACAAATTTTTCAGAACTTGAAACCACGTCATCATTGTTCTTGAACTTGGTAAGCAATTCCTGTCCTAAAGCATCCGATAGCCTGATATGCACTGCCGTGCCGGATTTGTTATTCAGGTTAATTACCTGCTGACCGATAGGAGTGGGGGAATAACCAAAAGAACTGGTATTATAGTATGTATCAGTATAGGTATTGCGGTCAACGATATTATCCGTCAAACGGTAAATATTCAGTTTCATAGAACGGGTACTGTCGCCAAAAAAAGTTCCCGTTGGCTTTACGATCAGCTCCAGCGAATCAAATACCACCGGCCTGTTTGCCAAAGGATTGGTACTGGGCAGGCTGATCTCTGCAAACGAACCCATCTTAACAGCGCCAAAAGCTGTATCATAATGATAACCCACGGAAAATACCTTATGCCCGCCTGTTAAGAACGAATCGGGTTTATAAGTGGCAATAGTGGTTTGATAATTGTCGAAATAAGTGATATTAGGATCGCTATCAGTAGACGAGGCGCCAAAAGTTATATCCACTTTATCGCAGGATGCAAATAAAGCAACCAGGGCTAAAGCATATAAATAACGACTGATAGAATTGCGTTGTGCCATTGATTATTTTTTAAAAAATAAAAACAGGGGTTACTAAATGAAAGGGTTCCAGTTAATACCCCTGTTCACCATAGCGCTCTGCTCAATCCCCTTATGAAAGTTCAAAGTGTGGTTGCTGATACCGTAGCCTGAACTATTAATTATCGGTTGAATTAACTTCCTGGTCAGGGAAGAATTCCCATAGATCATCAAAATAACTGCTGCTGTTATTACCGGTGGTTACATAACCCCTGTTGCCGATGCTGAAGCCAAGGCCGCCTTCTCTTGCAGTACCTTCAAAGCTTGTTTTCTGCAGCCATGTATCGCTTCCAAAATCATATTCCCATGTAGTGCTGATAACACCGCTCCTGCTGCCATTGGCCACATAAGCCTTGTTATTCATAATAAATGCAGTAGCGCCGCTCCTGGTAATATCAGTGCCGTAATCATCATCATAACTGTCATCGCTTACACTGGTGATCTTTCTTTTCTCAGTCCAGGTGTCAGTAGTGTTATCATACATCCAGAAATCATTCACGTAGCTGCCGTTATTGATACCGGTAACCACGTATGCTTTACTGTTATATACAAAAGCAACGGCATCGGTTCTTTTACTACCTGTTAAACTTGCTTTTTGTGTCCATGTATTGCTGGAAGGATTGTATTCCCAAAGGTCTTTCAAAAAGTTACCATCATAGCCGGTTGTAACATATCCTTTATCGCCCAGTGAAAATGCAACAGCGCCATAGCGGGCGGTACCGCCAAAATCTGCTATCCTTGTCCATGAATCGGCAACAGGGTCGTATTGCCAGAAATCATTAAGTTTATTCAAACCATCGTAACCGGTGCCCACATAACCTTTACCGTTTGCTGCAAAAGCCACCGCACTGCTCCTGGCTGCACCCGGAAATGGTGCTTTTTTTAACCAGGTACCGGTTGCTTGATTATATTGCCAGAAATCATTTAAACGGACATTGCCATCGAAACCACCGCCCACATATACTTTATCACCAATGGTGAATGATACCGCTTCGGTTCTGCCAATACCTTCAAATTCAGAGCTTCTTTTCCAGTTGCCGATGATATCAGAATCGCTGCTGTCGGATTTACTGCACGACGAAACAGCAAATACAAAGGATAATAAAATAAGGGATAATCTAAAACTTGTGTTGAACTTTTGCATACAGTTATTTTTTTTCAACGCAAATATGTTTCTAAAAGCCGGTAAAGAAAATGTTAAAGGGACTCAACAGGACAAAACAACGGCTGAACAAGACAACACACCTTACAGGAAAATTGATGACAGGTAAGAGGATTTTTATCTTTACAAAAGCTTAACAATATAAAAAGTTAAAACCCACCGGTAAAGTTTTTAAAACGCTTTTACAGGCACATCTTTGCCGCTTAATTAGTGCGATGGCAAAACTTCTACAGGAAAAAAAGATCTTATTCTGGCTATTGATCCTGGTGCTGATAACAACACCATTGTTTGGCCTGTTGGGCGGTACTCCCTTTCTCACATTCAACTTCAGTGAACTCAGCAATTTTTTACCCAGCATATACTTTATTGTAGCAGTAACGTTGATCTTCTGGATATTTAATATTGTATTGTTACTGCTGGCAGAAAAAAATATTCTCTTCAGCAAGATCCTTTTCCGGGCGCTCATCAGTATCACGCTTTGTGTAATTGTATCCACTACGATATTTTATTTTTTCAGGATCAGCCGACAACCAACTGCAGTTCGTATAGAACTGGCTAACGAAAGAGGCGCAAGGGTGCGGCTTACCGAAGCTGATATTCAAAAGAATGAAAGAAAATTCCAGGTAGCGGATTCTATTTTGAAATCCATGATGCCGGCAAATATCAGGCCCATGCCGGCGCCGCCAAGGTCTTTCTTTTTTCCGCAGATGGTGCGGTCGCTCACCATTAATCTCATCATACTCACTTTGTGCGAACTGGTTTTTCTGTATTACCGTAAACAAAAAGTAGAGAGCGAGAATGCAAAGCTGAAGCAGACCAACCTTGAGGCGAGGAACAACCAGCTGAAGATGCAATTACATCCGCATTTCTTATTCAATTCGCTCAATACATTAAGGCTGCTGTTAAAAAAAGACCCGGTAAAGGCAGAAGACTATTTATTGAAGCTATCGGAGATGCTGCGTTTTTCCACCACTTCGGCAATGTATGATACAGTGGAAGTAGCCGATGAATTAAAACTCTGTTTAAGCTATTTGCAAATGCAGAAAGTGCGCTTTGGCGATATGCTGTTCTTTTATATAGATGAAGAGCTGAACCGGGTGGAAGGCAAGCTGCCGGTCTATTCACTGCAGCTGCTAGCCGAGAACGCTATCAAGCACAACTCATTTACCAATGAAGATCCGTTGCGCATTGTTATAACCTATAACTGGCAGGAGCAGGAGATCATGGTAAAGAACAGGATACAGCCCAAAAGAATGATGGAAGTGACCACAAAAGTGGGGCTAAAGAACCTGGAAGAAAGATACCAACTGCTGAGTAATGAAGGAATTGCCGTGGAAGACAATGGCCAGGAATTTATTGTAAAAATAAAGATCATCTCACCCAACCAAAATACCGCTGCAGGTCATCTTGCATCAAAAGCCATTAGCTAACAAGTTTTAAAATCATTGTCATGAATGTTGTTTTAATAGAAGATGAAAAGATGGTGTCTGAGGACCTTACCGAAATACTGCAGTCAATAGATGGTAATATTACTGTCAGCAAAACCATCAGCTCGGTAAAAGAAGCAGTGAACTATTTTAAAGATCATGATACGCCGCAGTTGATCTTCAGTGATATACAACTGGGCGATGGCTACAGTTTCGAGATATTCAAAGAATTGAATACGGATACACCGGTGATCTACTGCACCGCCTTTAACCAGCATGCGTTGCAGGCATTCGAGAACAATGGCATTGCGTATGTATTAAAACCGTATTCAAAAAATACCATCAAGCAGGCGCTGGATAAATACCAGGCATTAAAAACCACTTTTGGTGTTTATCAGCAGGTGAATTACGATAACCTGATAGCGGCTATTACCGGCAATACCAACAAAACACAAACCCTGCTGGTAAATTATAAGAACAAGATCATACCGGTAAAAATTGCCGACGTGGCATATTTTACCATCGCACATAAAAATACATCACTGGTTACACTGCAAAACCAGCAGTATAGTATCAATCAACCGCTCGATGAGCTGGAAGATATGTGCGGCGCAGGTTTCTTCAGGGCAAACCGCCAGTTCCTCATCAATAAAAAAGCGGTGAAGGAAGTGTTGCACTACGGCCTGCGCAAATTATTTGTAAACCTTAGTGTGGAAGTACACGAAGAAGTATTGATCAATAAAGTAAAAGCCACGGCATTTTTAAACTGGCTCAAATCTTAAGAGCGTCAGTTTATCGTTGATGTGGATCTATATCTTTATTCTTTGCCAGTAAGGGCGCAAATTTTTCCAGGTCCACAGGTTTTAGGTATTGCTCATTCTTTGCAGGATACTTCAATAATTTTTCTTTAGGCCTTACGGGCCTTTTTTCAAAACCACCACCGCAATTGGGGCATACATTGTGCAGAATATGCTCCACGCAATCTTTGCAAAACGTACATTCAAAACTGCAGATCATTGCATCACTGCTTTCATTCGGCAAGTTCTTACCACAATTTTCGCAAACAGGTCTTAACTCCAGCATGATATTTTAGGGGTTGTTTATTTTTAATGCTGTTATCCTTGCAGCAACAGTATCGATCATCTGTTCAAAATCCTTTGTAAAATTATAAGGAAAAGCAGTACTGTTTGTTTTTGCAAGTTGTATATAATCACGGATAAAGAAAACAGGGTCTGTTAAAAGATATTTCTTTAACACATCCGGCCCATAAATTTTAACCATTGCCTTGCACATCTGTTTACCCACAGCATAGCCAATATTATTCCAGTTCCAGTCAAACAGCACCCGGTATGCCATGTCGGCATCCATCTTTTCAGGATCACGATAAGCGCTCATGATAATATTTTCCAGCACGAAAAAATTATCAGCCATGCGGTAATTGTTCACACTGTAATGTTCAATCTCTCTTTTGATATAAGGAGAGGCAGTATCCATTTTATCAATATCTGCAACATATTCCGCACTGCCTTCAATAAAAATATTTTGTAAAAGATAAGTGGCATACAATGCAGGTAATTCATTGCTGTCCTGCAGCGCTTTCAATACTTTACTCCTGTCGTATAAAAGCGATTGTATGTTATGAAATAATTCATGCTGGCAGGTATTTACAATGCCGGTAAGATCGCTTTTGTATTGATGGGTGCCCACATAAAAAATATTGTCATCATCCATCGTAAAACCGGACGAATAACCGCCGAGCAAAAAGCAAACAGTAACAGTGGCCTTTTTATCAACGGGTAAAAAATGCGCCAGCGATTGAATGCTGTCAGTAATGATCCTGGTATTGTTCTTTATCCGTGCAATAAAATTTTCCATTTCGGGCAACTGTGCCTTGATAAAATCAAACTGGAAATTTTTTTCTTTACCCGCAGCAGGGATGCCCGCAGCTGCTTTGTACAAAGCGATCCGTGCAATGCTGTCGGTAGACCGGATCTTTTTAATGATCGTTTTAACGCCATCGCTCTTCACCATACGGTCAATATCAGCTTCGGTGGGATGGGCTTTTTTTAAAAAGGCAATAGTGGCATCAGCATTGGTAAAATCAAAGCGGGTATTTAATTGCGCCTTGCTGTAGCCAGCAATAAAAATAAGAGAAAGAAAAATGGCTATACTTTTCATAACGGCTGCAAGGTATTTACAGTCTTATAAGCAATGCTGAAAGAATGAGTGAATGGTTATTTTAAATGAGGCTTTGGAAACGGGAAGCTTGTGCAACTACTACAATAAAAAAGCCTTTCATTACGAAAGGCTTTTTTTGCAGCTAACCCCCTTGCGGCTTGTAGCTTTTTGTACCACGTACGGGATTCGAACCCGTGATTCCTCCGTGAAAGGGAGGCGTCTTAACCCCTTGACCAACGCGGCATCTTTTATTAAAGGACGGCAAAGATAGCATGTAACCGTTTTTCAGCCAAATATTTTAAGAAAATGAGGGATAAAAATTTTTAAAACGTTTGCGGTGGGTAACTCACGACTTGTTACCATTAACGGAAACTTAAAAATAATACTGCTATATATGTAGTACAAACTGTAATTTTGCGGTCTCAAATTAAAATCATAAAACTTAAATTCCAGTTATGAGTACAGTTAAAGTTGCCATCAATGGTTTCGGACGTATCGGACGTTTGGTTTTCCGTCAAATTTATAACATGCAAGGTATTGATGTGGTGGCCATCAATGATTTAACCAGTCCTGCAGTACTGGCTCATTTATTAAAATATGATAGCGCACAGGGCCGTTTTGGTCAAACCGTAACACATACCGACAATTCTATTGTGGTGGATGGCCACGAGGTAAAAATATATGCTCAGAAAGATCCTGCACAGATTCCATGGGGTACCCACGATGTGGACGTAGTGATCGAAAGCACCGGCTTTTTCACCGATAAGGCAAAAGCGGAAGCACACCTTACAGCAGGCGCTAAAAGGGTGGTGATATCTGCACCTGCCACCGGCGACCTGAAAACCGTGGTATACAATGTAAACCACGCTATCCTGGATGGTTCAGAAACCATCATCAGCTGCGCCAGCTGTACTACCAACTGCCTGGCCCCGATGGCAAAAGTGCTGGACGAAAAATTCGGTATCATCACCGGTTTAATGAGCACGATCCACGCTTATACCAATGATCAGAATACACTGGATGCACCACATCCAAAAGGTGACCTGCGCAGGGCAAGGGCCGCTGCAGCCAACATTGTGCCTAACAGCACCGGTGCAGCAAAAGCTATTGGCCTGGTATTGCCAAGCTTAAAAGGTAAGCTGGATGGCGGCGCTCAAAGGGTGCCCGTGATCACCGGCAGCGTAACCGAACTGTACAGCGTATTAAATAAAGATGTAACAGTTGAAGAAGTAAATACAGCCATGAAAGCTGCCAGCAACGAAAGCTTTGGTTATACTGAAGACGAGATCGTGAGCAGCGATGTGATCGGTATCTCTTTCGGCAGCCTGTTTGATGCTACCCAGACAAGGGTGATCAAAACCGGCGACAAACAACTGGTAAAAACAGTGAGCTGGTACGATAACGAAATGAGCTACGTATCGCAGCTGGTACGCACCGTGCACCACTTTGCAGGATTGATCAAATGATCAGTGTAAATCAGTGCAATCCGTGGCTGACTTTTTGAAGCCTGCTTCAAAACTTCAAAACGCCGGCTTCGAGTTCCCTCTCCTTCAGGAGAGGGGTTGGGGTGAGGTTCTATTGTACATTAGTTCTTTGTTCAACAAATTATCGGCAAGGCTTTCAATTTATTGGAGGCCTTGTTATTTTAAATAACCTTTAAAACTAAGTTCCCCTTTAGGTTCCTGCAAAGGAACGAACAGGGTTCTGGGGTATTATGAGTAAATTTTCCGCTTACAACTTTGCCGGCCAAAAAGCCCTGGTACGTGTTGATTTCAACGTTCCACTCGATGAAAATTTCAACATCACTGATGATACCAGGATGAAAGCCACCATCCCTACCATTAAAAAGATACTGGCCGACGGCGGCAAAGTGATCTTAATGAGCCATTTCGGCCGGCCCAAAGGCGGACCGGAAGATAAATACTCCCTCAAACACTTGGTAAAACACCTGTATCAATTACTGAATCCCTCTGCGGAATCAGCGTCATCTGCGGGCGACACCACGAATGTATTCTTTGCCGACGACTGCATTGGCGAACAGGCACACATCACCGCAGGCATGCTGCGCAAAGGCGAAGTGCTGCTGCTGGAAAACCTGCGTTTTTATAAAGAAGAAGAAAAAGGCGATGAAGCCTTTGCAGAAAAACTCAGCAAACTGGGCGATGTGTATGTGAACGACGCATTCGGTACCGCACACAGGGCGCATGCCAGCACGGCTGTAATTGCAAAATTCTTTCCTGCCGATAAAAAAATGTTTGGCCTGCTGATGGAAGGCGAAGTAAGCAGTGCCGAAAAGGTTTTACACGAATCAGAAAAACCTTTTACCGCCATCATTGGCGGCGCAAAAGTTTCGGATAAGATACTCATCATAGAAAACCTGCTGGAAAAAGCCACCGACATCATCATTGGTGGAGGTATGGCCTATACCTTCATGAAAGCCCGTGGCGGCAAGATCGGTAACTCTTTATGCGAAGACGACCGCCTGCAGACTGCATTGGAAATTCTGTCCAAAGCAAAAGAAAAAAATGTAAGCATACATTTACCCGAAGACTCTGTGATAGCAGATAAATTTGATGCCAATGCCAATACCGATGTGCGCCCCAGCGACGCCATACCCGACGGTTGGCTGGGCCTTGACATAGGACCGAAAGCAGTAGGTATCTTCAGCGAAGTGATCGAAAGAATCAAAGACCATTTTATGGAATGGCCCCATGGGCGTATTTGAAATGGAAAAATTTCAGAACGGAACCAAGTCAGTAGCGCTGGCAGTAGCCGATGCAACAGCTGCAGGTGCGTTTAGCCTTGTGGGTGGTGGTGATAGCGTAGCTGCGGTAAACCAGTTCAACCTGGCAGATAAAGTAAGTTATGTAAGTACCGGCGGCGGCGCCATGCTGGAATATTTTGAAGGCAAGGAGTTGCCAGGCATTGCAGCCATCAAAGCATGATTTTATCATGCTAAGCAACTTCGTAACAGGCATTTGCAACTTAGCTGTAAAAAGTAATAACAACCACATTAACAAAAATTAAGGATTACCTTTTTCAACTCTAAGAATTAATCGTTGTTATTTAAAATAATTATTACTTTTAACCACTTAACTTTTAAAACACGCAAAAAATGAAACGCTCAAGTTTAATCATCCTGGCAGTAGTTGCAGTATTGGCAATATGGGTAATAGTAACCCGTAATGGATTGGCCACTGCCCAAACAGGTATCACAGGTAAATGGGGGGAAGTGGAAACACAGTTTCAACGTAAGAAAAATATGTATGATAACGTGGTGGCTACAATTAAAGGAGCAGCCCGTAATGAAGATACCACGCTGATCAAGATCGTTCAGATGCGTTCTAAAATTCCTACTATCACAGCAGAATCAACACCACAGCAACTGGCAGATGCAGATAAACAATACAACCAGATCGGTAAAGCTGCACTGAATATAAATGTGGAAGCGTATCCTACATTGCAGGCAACAGGTTTATACCGCGATCTGCAGGCCCAGGTGGAAGGAACTGAGAACAGGGTTACTGTAGCATTACGCGACTGGAACCAGGCCGTAACAGACTACAATACTAAACTGGTAAAATTTCCGGCTAATTTAATTGCAGGGCTTTTTGGTTACAAAGCCAAAGAGAACTACAAAGCTGATGAAGACGCAAAAGATACCAAAATAGATTTCAGTAAGTAATTATACAGGCACTGTGGCACTATTCCCTTTGTTCAAAAAGAAAGAATTCTTTTCTGCCGAAGATAAAGAGCAGATAGTGGAAGCTATACGCATAGCTGAAAAAGAGACCAGTGGCGAAATACGGGTTTTTGTAGAAAGTAAAAATGCTTTTGTAGACCCGATAGACCGTGCCGCAGAAATATTCTATAAGTTAAAGATGCAGGATACAGAGCACCGTAATGCGGTGCTTTTGTATATTGCTATGAAAGATAAACAACTGGCTTTATTTGCCGATGAAGGTATCTATAAGCAAGCCGGAGCTGATTACTGGAACAATGCTGTAAAAAATATGATATCGCAGTTTACATCAGAGAATATCAGTAAAGGTATTGAACAATGTATCCTGCAGGTAGGACAAACATTAAAAGAAAAATTTCCTTATTCCCCCACAGACGATAAGAATGAATTGCCGGACGAAATTGTTTTTGGAAAATAATGCCGGGCAAAAAAATGGTAAGCGCTAAAAGAACATGAAAAAGATACTCTACATATTTTTATCATTGCTGGTATCGGTTTCATTGTTTTCGCAAAATAGCTTCAATCCCGAAGATTTACTGAAAAAAAGGCCATCACCACAAAAACTGGTGAACGATTTTACGGGTACGCTCACAGCCGATCAAAAAAATGCACTCGAAAACAAGCTGTACATATTTGATGACAGCACTTCTACTCAGATAGCAGTAGTTATAATTCCAACTTTAAACGGCAACGAGATCGCCGACTTTAACGTGCAGCTCTTTCGTGCCTGGGGCGTGGGTAATAAAAAAACCAATAACGGGGTTGTTTTATTAATTGCAAAAGACGATCACCGGTTGAATATTACAACAGGTTATGGCCTCGAAGGTGCATTGCCCGATGTAACCTGTAAACAGATCATTGATGGAATAATTGCCCCAAAATTCAAAGGGGATGACTATTACCATGGCATAGACGAAGGCACTACCGCAATTATACAGGCTGTACGAGGCGAATTTAAAGCTCCGGAAGGTTATAATAATAGAGGTAAAAGTGGCGGGTTGGGCAGGATAATCTTTTTAATTGTCATCATAATTATTTTTCTTTCCATTAACTCCGGCAGGGGCGGCGGTGGCTCATTTATGAGCAGGCGTGGTTATGCTGCCTGGACGATTGCCAATATGCTGGGAGGCGGTGGCGGCTGGAGCGGCGGCGGGGGAGGTTCCGGCGGTGGTGGAGGTGGCGGCTTCGGCGGCTTTGGCGGTGGCAGCTCCGGTGGTGGCGGTGCAAGCGGCAGTTGGTAACAACGCAATATGAAAACTCTCTTATTATACCTGGCCTGTTTATTATCAATACCAGTCTTTTCTCAAACAGGTAACAACAACACATTCTATAAACCAAGGCCCCAGAATGCCGGGCCTGTAAATGATTTTGCAGGACTGCTTACCAAAGAAGAAGCAGCATTATTAACAAAGAAATTGATTGCCTATTTTGATACATCCACCAATGCAATAGTGGTGATTACTCAAAAAACTTTAAAGGACCAGGCGACAGGAGAAGTGTACGGGCTGGAAGAAGCTGCCAAACATTATTTCAATAACTGGGGTATCGGGTCCAAAGAAAAAAACAATGGCGTATTGTTTTTTATCGTTAAAGACGACCGGAAAGTAAGGATCGCCACCGGTTCGGGTATTGATGATATACTTACCGATTATAATTGCCAGGATATCATCGACCAGCACATTGTTCCGCATTTTAAACAGAAAGAATATTACAAAGGCCTGGATGAAGCAGCAGGAGAAGTGATGCTCTACCTGTCGCCGGAAATATATGGCAGTACAGAGACCGCGGCACCGGAACCCACACCGGTAGCAACCACCGACAGTTATTCGTTTCAGCAGGAGGAAAGCAGGAGTGAGCAGGGCAGTTTTATCCTGCCGGTATTGATATTTTTTGCAGTGATCGTGATCATTATCTTGATTCTTGTAAAAGCATTCAGCGGAAGAAGTGTAAGCAATACCATATATGATGGAACAGGCTCGTACAACGGGTCTTTCGGCCGCCGCAGCGGCTGGCCATGGTTCCTGGGCGGTTTTTTCTTCAATAGCTTTTTCAACAGCCGCAACGATTCACACTATAATAACTACAATAATTACAACAACAATTATAACAACGATAACAATTCCGGTTTTTCCAACAGCAGCAGTTTCGATTCCAGCTCTTCCAGCAGTTTCAGCTCATCGGATAGTTTTAGTTCATCCGACAGCGGTAGTTCCTTCGATAGCGGCAGCTCTGATGGTGGGGGCGCAAGCGGCAGCTGGTAAAAAATAATACGCAATAAAAAATGCCCCCGGTTAAGGAGGCATTTTTATTATAAGAATAGCTGTATTATTTCCATACACTCTTGATATAATCCGCAATTTCAGTTCCTTTTGCTTTCGATAATTTATCCAGTCCTGCCTTCATTGGAGGATCGGTAAAGCCCCTGTATTGTTCAGGTATCTGGTTCCTGAATTTTATGATAACATCGATACCTCTTTTCACTTTTGAAATGTCCTGCACTTTTTCTAAAAACCCTGCAAAAGTAGCGCTGGCGCCCACTTTTTCCTGGCTTAAAGGAGCATCGTCAAAGCTTTGCAGCACAATATCAAAATCAGCTTCGGTGCCTTTTTCAATAATAATACCGCTGATCACCTGTACAAGATCACCCTTGGCATCCTTGCTGTATTTTTTTGCAAGCGTATAAGAATTATCAGGATCCAGTTGTGCAAGTCCCTGCAATGCAGAAGCAGCAACTGAGTAAGAAGAATCATCCACATTTTTTTTAAATAAGCTTAAGTATTTGGCATCGCCGCTTTTTACCAGCAGGTCCAGTTCCGCAGCTTTGGCCGTCCTGTTATCTTCTTTTGCAATAGCAGCTTCGGCAGCCTGCAGTACATCAGCATCGCCGGCAAATTTTGCATTTGCAAGCAGTTGTGCCGCATACCTTCTTAAATAACCGAATTTGTCTTTCAAACCTTCCACCAGTTCTTTCATATTGTTCTTGGCAAAATAATCCAGCGCTTCCTTCCGGTCCATATACAACGGTGCATATTTCCACTGGTGAATAAAGTTGTCGGAAGTTTTATTATCCGTCTTCATCCAAAGCGTAACCTTGTCACCATCTACATTGATCAGGTCAGGATGCTGTGTATAAGGAATGGTAAAGCTTTGTTTTTTCTCTTCCATCCAGATATGGTATCTTTTTTTAACCGAACCATTGTACACATCCACTGCTAAAGGCAAACGGAATACCTTATCAGTTTTTTGTGTTTGCTCAATAGTAATAGTGGCTTTACCGGCAGCATCATCGTACGCATAATCAATCTTAACTATCGGGTGCCCGCTACCGAAATACCATTGGTTCCAGTACCAGCTTAGGTCCTGGCCGGTCACTTCTTCAAAAGCAAGACGCATCTGGTCCGATTCGCCATTCTTGAATTTATTGGTGGTAAGATAGTTGTTCAGCGATTTAAAAAAAGCATCATCACCTACATAATTGCGCAGCATGTGTAATATCCTGCCGCCTTTTTGATAACTCACCAGGTCAAATACATCTTCCTTATCTGCATAATAAAACCTTACCAGGTTCTTTTTAGCACTCGCAGGGTCCTGGAAGTAATTGTTCATACCATTAAAATTCTCCCTGTCGCCGGCATCCTTACCATGTTTGTATTCCATCCATAAGGTCTGGCTGTAATCCGCCATCGATTCATTCACGGTGATATTGCTCCAGCTTTCGGTAGTAACAAGGTCGCCAAACCACTGGTGAAATAATTCGTGGCAAATAACAGTTTCCCAGCTATTCTCATCTGCCAGCTGCCTGAAGTTCTGGTAAGCGCTTTCCTGGTGCAGGGTAGCCGTGGTGTTTTCCATGGCGCCGCTTACATAATCCCTTCCAACGATCTGGTTGTATTTCTGCCAGGGATATTCAATACCCAGTTTTTCCGAATAGAATTTCATCATTTCGGGAGTGCTTCCAAATACAGCACGGGCATAAGGCGCCTAGTTTTTTTCTACATAATAACTTACTTCCTTGCCTTTATAACTGTCTTTAATAATAGCATAATCACCTACACCCATAAAGAATAAATAAGGGGAATGCGGCAGGTCCATTTTCCAGTAATCGGTACGGGTGCCATCTGCATTTTTTTTCTGGCTGATCAATAAACCATTACTCAGGGTAACATATTTGGCCGGAACCGTCATGTAAATTTCATCTGTGGTCTTTTGATTGGGTTTATCAATGGTAGGCATCCATACACTGTTGGCTTCGGTTTCACCCTGTGTCCATATCTGTGTGGGTTTATCTTTGTCTTCGCCGGTAGGGTTGATAAAGTACAAACCCTTTGCATCATTAATAGCAGCGCTGCCCTTTACTTTTACTTCGTTGGGCTTGCTGGTATAATCAATATAGATGGTGTAATTTTCATCCGCCTTTATACATTTTGTCCAGCGTTATCTTTAATTGCCAGCCATCGTAATCGTATTTAAGGGGAGATTTTGCAGTGCCTTTCATGATAGCCACTTCCTTAATGTCCATTCCTTTTGCATCCAGTGTAAGGGAATCGGTGGCATAAAAATGTGGCTTTAAGGTCAGCCATTCCTTACCATACATCCACGCTTTGGCATAATCGAATCTAACATCCAGCTTGGTATGTACCAGGTCGTTTATCTTGGTGCTGGTGGCACGATAAATCTTTTTCCAGCTGGTATCTTTGGGGGCCGGTTCATCCTGCGCCCGGGTTAAAAAGGGGCTTGCTGCCAATGCAAGCAAAAAAAAGCATTTCTTCATAATTTATGTTTAGTTGTCAAAAATAAGCGCATAAAGCCTAAAGTAAAATCAAATTTTATTTAAATGGTAAATGCCATTGTATTAATGAGTACTTTTGAAACTGGTTGCTGCGCTGCTTTTGGAGCCGCAACTGCTATTAACAAATAAAAATTCCAATGCGTACGTTTTATAAAAAACTATTCACTCTTTTACCGGTTTGCCTGCTTTTGTTCATTCGTCTCAATGCCCAGCAAAGTCATTTTATTTACCTGCAAACAGAAAACAAACAACCCTTTTATGTAAAGCTGGATAAAAAGAATCCTCAGTTCATCCGTATCCGGGTATGTCATTATTCCCAAACTGCAGGATGGTAAATATGAACTCACAATAGGATTCCCCAAGAACGAATGGCCGGAATTGAATGTTACATGTACCGTAAATAAAAAAGATGCCGGCTACCTGGTAAGGCAGTTTGGCAGCAAAGGTTGGGGGCTGTTCAACCTGCAAACGATGGAAGTGATCATGCCCGAAGTAAAGTCATCGTCCATTCAAACGCCGGTGGAAATAGATAAGACAGATATATTCTCCACTACACTCTCTGCAGTGCTCAATGATCCATCCATCGCAAAAAAAATACAGGAACCCGAACCGCCGAAAGAAGAAGTGAAAGCGCCGGAAGAAATTAAAACAGCAGTGGTGGAGAAACCAGCAGAGCCTGAACCTGCAACAACACCTGTGCCCGTCAAAGATTCGCCTGAAAATAAAGTAACAGCTAAAGCCACGGAAGTAAAAGAAATAGAGCCGGCAATAAAACCTGCAGTAATAAAAGAAGAACCGCCGGTTACAAGTGCCGAAGTAAAAAAACTCTTCAGCGTAAAAAGTACAGAAGGCACGGATATAGTATATGCGGACATAGTAAATGGTAAAGCGGATACCATAAGATTATTTGTACCGGCAGAAAAAAAACACTGAAGCAGTGCAGCAGGCGCCGGCAAAAACAGCAGCAGCAGTTACTGAGCAGCCAAAGGAAGAACCGGCTGTAGCTGAAGCTAAGCCGGAGCCGAAAGAGGAAAAAAAAAGTGAAGTTGTAAAAGAAGTACCGAAACCAACAGCAGAAAAACAAACGGTTAAAGAAGAGGCCCCAAAGAATGAGGTGGTAAAGGAAATACCCAAAGCTGTAGAAGAAAAGCAGCCCGCTGTTAAAGAAACAGCAGAAAAAAATGATATAGTAAAAGAAGTACCTAAAGCAACTACAGAAAAACAACCTGCTGTTAAAGAAGCACTC
>NZ_JASGIP010000004.1:490000-979981 GCF_049840995.1 Ferruginibacter sp.
GTCCCTAATACATGGTTAAGTTGATCAAACGAGGTGGGATTTCTATAACAGCCAGGATGTTGGCTTGGAAGCAGCCATTCATTTAAAGAGTGCGTAACAGCTCACTGGTCGAGAGATCCTGCACGGAAAATAATCGGGCATCAAACCATGAACCGAAGTTCTAAACTCTAGCCTAGGGCTAGATGTGGTAGGGGAGCATTGAAATCTGCTGCGAAGGTGATAGGCGACTATTGCTGGAGCGATTTCAAAAGAAAATGTAGGCATAAGTAACGATAATTAATGTGAAAAACATTAACGCCGTAAACCCAAGGTTTCCTGATCAATGTTAATCAGATCAGGGTTAGTCGGGTCCTTAGGCAAACCCGAAAGGGGTAGCTGATGGAAAGTTGGTTAATATTCCAACACCTACTATAGTTTCGATGGGGTGACGAGGTAGTGAAAGATCCGCGTTCTTACGGAATAGAACGTTAAAGGGTGTAGTTATAGGTTGTACAGGTAAATCCGTACGACTTGGCGAACCTGATAGTACAGCAAAGCTTCGGCAGCGCTGATAGTGATCCTAATCAAACCTCCGAGAAAAACCTCTAAGTTATGACTATAGCAGCCCGTACCGCAAACCGACACAGGTGGGTGGGATGAATATTCTAAGGCGCTCGGGTGAGCCGTGGAGAAGGAACTAGGCAAATTGACGCTGTAACTTCGGGATAAAGCGTACCGATTTCGGTCGGTCTCAGTAAAATGGTGCAACCAACTGTTTAGCAAAAACACAGGGCCCTGCAAAATCGAAAGATGACGTATAGAGCCTGATACCTGCCCGGTGCTGGAAGGTTAAGGAAGGATGTTCGGCGCAAGCCAAAGCTTCTGACTGAAGCCCCAGTAAACGGCGGCCGTAACTATAACGGTCCTAAGGTAGCGAAATTCCTTGTCGGGTAAGTTCCGACCTGCACGAATGGTCTAATGAGTTGCACACTGTCTCCTCCACGAGCCCGGTGAAATTGTAGTATCGGTGAAGATGCCGGTTACCCGTCACGGGACGGAAAGACCCCATGAACCTTCACTACAACTTTGCATTGATTTTGAATTTTTGATGTGTAGGATAGTTGGGAGACTTTGAAGAGGTGTCGCTAGGCATCTTGGAGTCGTCGTTGAAATACCAACCTTTAAACATTTAGAATCTAATCCCTAACGGGAAACAGTGCATGGTGGGTAGTTTGACTGGGGTGGTCGCCTCCTAAAGTGTAACGGAGGCTTGCAAAGGTTCCCTCAGTACGGTTGGTAATCGTACATAGAGCGTATTAGTATAAGGGAGCTTGACTGTGAGACTTACAAGTCGAGCAGGGACGAAAGTCGGCTAAAGTGATCCGGCGGTTCTGTATGGAAGGGCCGTCGCTCAAAGGATAAAAGGTACTCTGGGGATAACAGGCTGATCTCACCCAAGAGCTCATATCGACGGTGAGGTTTGGCACCTCGATGTCGGTTCGTCACATCCTGGGGCTGGAGAAGGTCCCAAGGGTTCGGCTGTTCGCCGATTAAAGTGGCACGTGAACTGGGTTCAGAACGTCGCAAGACAGTTCGGTCCCTATCTGTGATGGGCGCTAGTAAATTGAGAGGACATGACCTTAGTACGAGAGGACCGGGTCGTACGTTCCGCTGGTGTATCTGTTGTGCCGCCAGGTGCAATGCAGAGTAGCTATGAACGGCCAGGATAAACGCTGAAAGCATCTAAGCGTGAAACCTTCCTCAAGATGAGTTTACTTTTAAGGGTCGTCGAAGACTACGACGTTGATAGGCTATAGGTATAAAGGTGGTAACATCAAAGCCGAGTAGTACTAATTGCCCGTAAGCTTTATTTTTTATTTTTTCTTAGGAAAAATAATTTTAACTGGTTACTTTCTTTGCAACTTATCCCAATATGTAATTTATTATCCGTTTATTTCGGACAACCGTCTTATGGTGGTTTTGCCGAGGGTGTTCACCTCTTCCCATCCCGAACAGAGAAGTTAAGCCCCTCATGGCCGATGGTACTACACAACAATGTGGGAGAGTAGGTAGCTGCCATATTCATTTAAAGCCCTTCGATTTATCGAGGGGCTTTTTTATTGTACCTATAGCAAAATGAGAAGAGGAGGTGCTTCTTTATTTGCCTGTAAATTGAGCAGACTTATTTAGTGTATCCTGCGGTGTTAGTTGTTGCTGTAAAGCGAAAGATATTGTGCAGAAAGCGCTTGATCTGATTGAAGGGAGTAAATGAACGGCGTAGCTGCGGGAAATGATCAATGCGCTGCAGAAGAGATCAACGATCACCTTCCTTTTAGAAGCGGGTACTTATTTATAGAATTGTTTTATTTCTTCTCGATCCTCCTGTCCGGCACCAGCCATATAGCTGCTATTAGTACATAAAAGGCAAGCCCTATCGATGGGTATATAAATGCAAATGCAATACCGGGTATATTGAGCAAAATAGAGACCAGGCCTTTACGGTCTTTCCCAAAAGCCTGCGCCAGGGCAGAATCTTTTCCATTAGCATTGATAAGACATTTTACTAAAATAAAATAAGCCACGCCGGCACCGGTAGAAACCACGCCGTATGAAACCACGGGCCAGGTAGCAAAATGATTTTCGCCCATCCAGGCGGTTGTAAATGGAAAGAGGGATAACCAGAACAATAAATGAACATTGGCCCACAATACGCTGCCACTGATCTTACTTACCGAATGCAGCATATGGTGATGATTGTTCCAATAAATAGCAACATTGGTAAAACTGAGCACATAACTGAAGAACACTGGCAGCAAAGGTTTCAGGTCGCTTAAATGATCGCCGTGCGGCACTTTCAACTCCAGCACCATAATGGTAATGATGATGGCAATAACACCATCACTAAAAGCCTCCAGCCTGTTTTTTCCCATAAGCCATTTTTATAATCAGCTGCAATATAAATGCAATGGATTAATTTGACCTGCTTTAATTATTAATAACAGATCAACCTGGTTAAAATAAAAGATCCTTTCATTGCTGAAAGGATCTTCAAAAAGGTTATGATGGATGATATTAATAATCCCTGTTGTAACCGCCGCCGCTTCTGCCGCCGCCCCTGTTACCGCCACCGCCGTAACCGCCGCCGCCTCTGTTGCCGCCGCCGTAACCACCACCACCTCTGTTACCACCGCCGCCGTAGCCGCCACTTTTCTTGTAGCCACCACCGCCGCCGCCTTCCTGGCAAGGTTGTGATTCGTTAACGATCAATTTACGACCCTGTACTTCAGTTTCGTTTAATGCAGCGATTGCAGCTTTAGCAGCTTCATCGTCTTCCATTTCAACAAAACCAAAGCCTTTGCTACGGCCGTTCATTTTGTCCTTAAGGATCTTAGCGCTGGTTACGCTTCCGTATTCGGTGAAGAGATTCATTAAATCATCGTCAGTCATTGACCAACTAAGATTTCCAACATAAATGTTCATTGTAAAAACTTTTAAAATAATTAAATAAAAACTATAATGACTTAGTTGTAACAATGAACTGAATCCGACTTTTTAAAGGCTACTTCAGCTAATAGCGAAAAACTAAAACCATTAAATCGTGGTAAAGATAGGGGTTTTGTTGAAAAATTGCTATAAAAGCATAAAATTTTAATAAAATGTGATTTCGGCCCCTCCGGGTGGCTTTTTGGCTAAAACCCGGCCCTCCAGGACATAAAAAAATCCATCCGGGTAAGGGATGGACTTTTATGGTAATTTTTAAACTGCTTATTCAGCTACTACTTCAAATTCAACTTCGGTTTCGTTACCGTTACCAAAATCGATCTTGGCTTTATAAGTGCCCAGTTCTTTAACGTCATCTGAAATAGTGATACGGCGACGGTCGATTTCGTAGCCTTTTTGTTCTTTGATAGCTTTTGCTACCTGAACTGAAGTTACGCTACCAAAAATCTTACCGCTGGTACCGGTTTTAGCACCCAGCTTTAAAGCGCCATTTTGTAAAACGGCAATTACGCTGTTGATCTCAGCCAGTAATTTTGCTTCTTTTTTAGCCTGTTGCTTCTTTTTTTCTTCCATCATCTTAATGTTGGAAGGGCTGGCTTCAACAGCCAGTTTTTGAGGAATAAGATAGTTACGACCGTAACCATTTTTTACTGTAACCAGTTCGTTAACGCCGCCTAAATTATTTACATCCTGTATTAATATTACCTGCATGATTTTGCATTTTTACCCAATCTCGCCTAAGGCGAGACTTTCTCTCGCCTTAGGCGAGATTAGGGTGGTTAGAAATTTATTTTAAAAGATCTGTTACGTATGGTAAGATCGCCATTTGACGGGCTTTCTTTACTGCATCGCCTACTTTACGCTGAAACTTTAAAGAGTTACCTGTGATACGGCGTGGTAATAATTTACCCTGCTCGTTCAGGAATTTCTTTAAAAATTCTGCATCCTTATAGTCGATATAATGAATGCCCATTTTCCTGAAACGGCAATATTTCTTCGGACGCTTCTCCTGCTTAATGGCAGTAAGATATTTTATTTCGTTTTTTGCCATGGCTTAAGCTTCGGATTTTTCGTTAGTAAATTTGCTCGCCACTTTTCTTTTTGGCATTGTACTCAACGGCGTACTTGTCGAGTGCAGTGTACATGTGACGCATTTGAGATTCGTCACGTAAAAGCTGAATTTTCAACTTTTCATTGAAGCTGGATGGCGCTTTATACTCCATTACCCAATAAAGACCAGTGGTCTTTTTAGCAATGGGATAGGCCAGTGATTTCAATCCCCAGGGATTGCTGTTTAATACCTCACCTCCGTTATCAGTAACGAGGTCAGCATATTTTTTCTGAGCGGCTTTAAATTCGTCGTCAGACAGCACAGGGGTAAAAATCACCATCAATTCGTAATTGTTCATTTCCCTTGTTTTTGTTTTAAAAATTGTTTTATTCCGTTTGTTTTAAACGGGCAGCAAAGGTAGCGTTTTTAATGAATAATTAGGTAATGGATAATGGATAATTTTTTAATGAATAGATGGTTGTTTAATTAGTTGATTATCAGTTACATTGATTAAAGTAGCCTGTAAACAGGATAGCGGTTGTGGCCTGGTTCGTAATAAGGGGAGTTTTTATAGATAAAATCCAGCTGGGCAGAACCATTGGTGGCAAATTTGGGATCTGCCTTTTTCTTTTCTTCCAGCCTGCTTTTAAGCCCGGGATCATTCTTCAAAACTTCAGCAGCCAGATCTTCCCAACGGTAATCGCTGTAGCCTTCTTTCTGCTGCAGTATGGCATCAAAGAAATTCCACGCAAAAAAACTATCGTCGCCGGTGGGCTCCAGCATTTCGGTAATATAACGGTTAGTCACCTGGTTCATCGGTATCCAGTAATCGCCTTTTAAAAAACGTATTTGCTGTTTCATTACAGATACTTTTACGCCTGCATTTTTATGATGCTTCTCATAAGGCCTGGGCGAACTTTTGTAATCATCAATATGATAGGCTTCCACTTCAATAAGTGTATCTTTTGCAAATGTTTTCATTGCAACACCGTTCAGTTTTAAAAGATCGATCACGGCGCCCCATCCTTGCGGAATGATATACGCAGTGGGCAGGTCAACAAAACCGGATGGCGTGAAGCTGTTAAAAAAACGTACCTGTTTGGTAAATGGTTTACTGCGATCGTAATACATGCGTTGCAGCCCTGTGGCATCGCTGGGTTTGTATGCCTGTTCGTATCCTTTAAAAGTGATCAGGGTGTTTTTCGTGGTATCCACTGCCCACATCAATGCTCTTTTCTTTTCACTCATTACTGTTGCCTTTGCTTTATTGCGTTGTGCGATCAGCTCTTTTGCATTGGCAGCAGTTTTTTCAATCATGGTCTGCATCAGTGCATAAGTGGAAAGCACCCTGTCTTTAAAAGGCTTCAGCATATGCGTTTCGGGCATGAATGCAATGGTTTCAAACAATGCTGCATAGCCGGATGAATAACGTGGAGGATCATAAAACATTTCCATTCCTTTATCAGGCGTTTCTGTTTCAAAATTTACATAAGGTACCATATCCCATTTTTTTTCCGCCATGCCACTGTACAATTGCGGTTCAAAATTATTTTTCAGCCATGCACCGAATTCGCTTCCCAGTTTATCGTATTGTGTAGTGAGTAATGTCATCGTGTGCTGGTAATCGGCACCGTCACTTACATGGTTATCGATGAGAATATCCGGATCCAGCAAATGAAATATCTGTGCAAATGCTTTTGCATCTTTACTGTCGCATTTTGTAAAGTCCCTGTTGAGATCCAGGTTCTGTGCATTACCACGAAAGCCATATTCTTTCGGACCATTTTGATTGGCCCTTGAATAGGAGCCACGGTTGAGGCAACCACCGATATTATACACCGGTATAAAAGCCAGTGCGATATTATCAGGAAGCTGGAACTTCCTGAGTACGATATCTCTTACCAGCATCATGCTGGCATCAATGCCATCGGGTTCGCCGGGATGAATGCCATTGTTGATAAGGATCACTGCTTTATTCTGTTTATGCCACTGTGCTGCATCAAATTTTCCATCACTGCTGATCAGTACCAGGTGCAAGGGATAACCTGCATCGGTGGCGCCCATTTCTTTTACCAGCAGCATGGGAGATTGCTTGTCTAAATTCTTGTACCAGTCAATAGCTTCAAAATAAGTAGCGCTTTCCATCCCGTTTGTTTTTTCAAAACGGCATTGTTGTGCAGTACTGTTATTGAAAACAAAAAAAAGTGCAGAAACAAAAATGATCTTTCTCATTGCAATGATAAGTTTTGGTGAAGCTACAATGATTTTTCTATTGATGCATACCGTTGATAAAAATCGTTGTATCGCTGTGTGGCAGAGCTTTAACCAGTGTTTAACTTTAAATAAAACTGCTTGTTATCAATTAAGTTTCAATTTTGCTTTGTATCTTAAAAGGAATTATGAGGTCATCTGCTACAAGGTTACTTATTCTTATCACTACCATCCTGATCGCGGTCATTATCGGCCTGCAGATGCATTGGCTTAACAAGACGTATTCTTTTGAAAAAAAAGAATTCAAAACCTCGGTGGTTAAATGTATACGGGGCCTTTATGAAGATCTTGACCTGGCCGATGAACCGGGCACTAACCTGGTTAAACTGATAGAAAGCCCCAATGAAAATACATTTATTTTTAAAGTGGATGATGTGCCGCCAAGGGATACTTTAGTGAATGCACTGGTAAATGAGTTTGATGATTTTAAAGTGTATACCGATTGTAAAGTGGCAGCTTATGACGATAGTACCAAACGATACTTATACGAGGCGATTCTGCCAACGGCCGCTTCTATACATCCTGTTTCCATCGATGTGGATGCACCCAATTTTGTAAAAGATTATTCTTTTGTATACCTGAATTTTCCTAACCGCAGCAATTATATTTTAGAGAACATGAGCAACTGGATATTCACCATCATCCTTTTGCTTGCATTGCTGATAGGATTAGGCGCCAGCATTTATTACCTGTACCGGCAAAAATTCTTAAATGATGTGCAGAAGGATTTTATCAATAATGTAACGCACGAGTTCAGCACACCTTTAACGGTGATCGATCTTTCAACAGATGCTTTACAAAAACCGGGCATCCAGTCCAATCCTGATAAATACAATAAATATCTTTCGTCGATAAAATACCAGAACGAGTATTTGAAAAAACATATTCAAACACTGGTGAAAACGGTGGTGACAGAATCTTATCATTTAACGCTTGATATGAGCACGGTCTATCCCAACGAACTGGTGAAGCGGGCGATACTGCAGCTGGAGCCGATCGTGCTGCAAAAGAATGGTAAGATCATTTTTGAAGCAGATGAGAGTGAACAACCCATTACAGCGGATAATGATAACCTGTACCTTGCTATTTTTAACATTATCAATAATGCGGTAAAATACGCAGAGAACCCGAAGATCGTAATTACAACAGGGGTGCAGCAAATGAAGTATTTTATCAGCGTAAAAGACAATGGCGTGGGCATTGCACCGGCCGAACATCAAAAGATATTCAAGAAATTCTACCGGGCGCAGAATGGCAACATACATAATGGAAAAGGGCTTGGTTTGGGATTATATTTCGTGAAAAAAATCATAGACTTGCACCACGGACAGATCGTGATCAACAGCGTGGAAGGAATTGGCACCGAGTTTAAAATTATTTTACCTGTTAATTAAATCATCATGGAAACAAAAGGAAGAGTATTGATGGCAGAAGATGACCTGCACCTGGGCGATGTAATGAAAGATACATTGGAGGATGAAGGATATACAGTGATACATTGTACCGACGGGCAGCAGGCGATCGATATGTTTGACAAGGATAAATTTGATATATGCCTGCTGGATATTATGATGCCGGTGAAGGATGGCTTTACGGTTGCAAAAAAGATACGGCAGCAAACGGATATTGTACCTATTATTTTTATCAGCACCAAAGCTTTGCTGGAAGATAAGATAGAAGGTTATCACCGCGGCGCGGATGATTATATTGTAAAGCCATTCCAGATGCAGGAGCTATTGCTGAAGATGGAAGTGTTTTTACGCCGCACAAAAAAAATGTTTGCCGATACAATGCAGGAATTCTCTATTGGTAATATACATTTTCAATTCACTAATTTAAAGATGACCACGCCCGAAGGAACGATCACCATCACACAGAAAGAAGCAGAGCTGCTGAAATTTTTATGCCTGCATCCCAACAGGATCTTAAAACGGGATGAAATATTAACGGCTGTATGGGGCAAGGATGATTATTTTTTGGGCCGCAGTATGGATGTGTTCATGACCAAGATAAGAAAGTTACTTAAAGCCGATCCTTCAATAGTTTTAGAAACGATACATGGTATGGGTTTTCGTTTCAGCGTTCCCGAAAAGTAAATTATACCTGCTTCATGGTTAACATCTGCTTAACCTGTGCTTAACCAATATTAATACTCCTTAACAAAGAGGTTGCATAAGTTTGTGTTTCATATAACAGTTACCATAGCTTTGGTGGTTTTTTCATTTATGGTAAAAAAGGGGTATTTTTTAATACCCTTTTTTATTGGCCCTACATGATTGCTGTAAATAATTTACATTGATGATTGGATAAAAAAATAAAACCACCTTACGGTGGCTTTATTTTAAATGGACCTTATTGAACCCTAAAATCAACTTTTTTTGTTGGTCTTATACCGCATATCGGGTGTGCCATCTTTTTTCAGTTTTTGATTTGCTTTGAACCTTTTATCCGGTGTACCATCTTTTTTTACAGGAGCAGCAGCTGTAGCAGCAGGTGCTGGTGTTGTGGTTGTTTTTACAACCGGGGCAGTTGCAGGCTTAGCGGCAGCAGCGGGTGCAGCAGCAGGTTTTACAACGGCCATTTTTGGTTTAGCGGGTGGGGTGGCAGGTTTTGCTGCCGCGGTTTGAGCAATCGAAAAGCTTACAAATCCTACCAGCGCCAGGGCTGATAACATTAATTTTTTCATAATAGGTAAATTTGTTGTTTTATGAATAATGAACAATTTCATAAATAAAATGAAGTAAACAAGATTTGGTCTGCCGATTAACTTGTGCTTAACCAAGGTTAAATGCAAAAACCCGTCGTTTGACGGGTTTTAAAATAAAGTATGTTGAAGGCAAGTTATTTTGCTAAAGCATTCACTCTTTTAGCCAGCTTGCTCTTTAAATTAGCCGCTTTGTTTTTGTGGATAGTACCACGCTTAGCCAGTTTATCGATCATAGCAGCTACTTTTGGTAGCTGTTCTGTTGCTACAGCTTTATCGCTTGCTTTTAAATCACGTATTGCATTACGGGTTGTTTTACCGTAGTAGCGGTTACGCTCATTACGCTTTGCACTCTGACGGACATCTTTTTTGGTAGCTGAATGGTTTGCCATTAATTCTAATTTTTGGGCTGCAAAGATAAGGAGAAAGAATGAATAATTAATAATGAACAATTAATAATTTTTTGAAGCCCGCTAATATTTGCCTATTTTTCCCTTAAATAACTGATATGAACAGGGTTATACTACTTGCTTTGCACCTTATTTCACTTGTCTTGCTGGGTTTTGGCTGGGTAATGGATATGCTGCATATTGATATCAGCACCCATTTTATAGTGGATTTTAACCTGTTCAACGAAAGAAGGAGCGTGCTGGGTACCCTGCAAACCCTGTGGGAAAGCGGTAATTTCTGGCCCTTCCTGCTTATTTTACTGTTTGGCATCATCGTGCCCCTGGTAAAGTCGGGGGTTATATTTTACCTGTTGCTGGCCAAAGAGCCGGGTATCAAATGGTATCGCTTTGTAAATGCCATCAGCAAGTGGGCCATGGCCGATGTTTTTGCTATCAGCATACTGGTGGCTTTTTTGGGCGCCACGGCCATGCAGAACACCAAGGCCAGCCTGGAAAGCGGCTTCTACTTTTTTTCTGCCTATGTTTTACTCAGCGGAATCGTGGTAATGCTGTTGGGAAAATTCATCCGGAAGCCTGAAACTTCTATCGCATAATTAACGATATTTGCATACTTGTAAAGAGGCTTTGGATCAAAGGTTCAATATCTGCCGCCGGGCCCCAAAAAATTACTCCCATTTATTATGAAGGATTTCCAGTACATCACTAATTCTCATCCTAATTACATTGAAGGTTTGTATAACGATTTTGTAAAGAATCCAGACAGCGTGGAGCCCGAAATGCGCAAATTCTTTGAAGGCTTTGATTTTGCTGTAAGCAATGGTGTAAAAACGAATGGTGCAGCCACAGCTCCTGTAGCTGCCGTGAGCACTAATGGTGCTGCCATCGACTGGATGAGCGAGATAAGGGTGTACCGGATGATACTGGGCTATCGTAATAAAGGGCATTTACTGGCCGACACTAACCCTATCCGCAAACGCAAGGACAGGGGCGCTAATATTGAACTGGAATTTTATGGCTTTACCGAAGCTGACCTGGATAAAACTTTCAATGCCGGTAACCTGATCGGCCTGGGTGCAACAACACTTAGAAATATCATTGATCATTTGGAGCATGTTTACGCAGGGCATTTAGGAATAGAGTTCAAATACATCAGCAATCAAACAAAAGTGGACTGGCTTACCAAAGCAGTTGAAAAAACAATGCTGGAGCCCGTGGAATTACCACAAAAAAAGCGCATTCTTCAAAAGCTGAATGAAGGCGTGATGTTCGAAAAATTCCTGCACACCAAATACATTGGTCAAAAACGTTTTAGCCTGGAAGGGGGGGAGACGACCATTGCAGCACTGGATGCCATTATTACCACAGCTGCTGATAATAATGTGGAAGAAGTGGTGATCGGTATGGCGCACAGGGGAAGGCTGAATGTGCTGGCCAATATCATGGGTAAAACTTACGAACAGATATTCAGCGAATTTGAAGGCACCAGCACACCTGATACTACAATGGGTAGTGGTGATGTGAAATATCATTTAGGTTTTAGTAGTGAAGTACAGACCGGTCATGATAAACATATTCATTTAAAACTCTGTCCCAATCCTTCTCACCTGGAAGCGGTTGATCCCGTGGTGATAGGTTTTGCAAGAAGTAAGGCAGACATTTTATACAAGAGCGATTACGATAAGATATTACCGATACTGATACATGGCGATGCATCGGTGGCAGGGCAGGGTATTGTGTACGAATTATTGCAGATGAGCGGCCTGCCCGGTTATTATACCGGTGGTACCATTCATTTTGTGATCAATAACCAGATCGGTTTTACCACCGATTTTGAAGATGCACGTACTGCTGATTACTGTACCTCGGCTGCTGCAATGGTGCAGGCGCCTGTGTTGCACGTAAATGGTGATGATGCTGAAACTGTGGTGAAAGCTGTGGAGATAGCAACTTTATACCGCCAGGAATTCAACAGCGATATTTTTATTGATATGGTTTGCTACCGCAGGCATGGGCATAATGAAGGTGATGAGCCGAAATTCACGCAGCCGCAGTTGTATTCTATCATTGACAAACATTTAAACCCGAGAGAGGTTTATACACAATACCTGATCGAGAACGGCGAGCCGGATGCCAAAGCATTGGCAAAAGAAATGGAGCAGAAATTTTTGGCCGACTTACAGGAACGCTTAGATGAAGTAAAACAAAACCCGTTGCCTTACAATTACCAGCCCCCGGAAATTGTTTGGAAGAGTTTGCGTAAAGCGAAGCCCGAAGATTTTGATGCTTCGCCGGTAACAGCCATTAAGGAAGATGAATTTAAAATGCTGTTTGATGGCATGATGAAATGGCCGGAAGGTTTTAAACCATTGCGCAAAGTAGAAAAGCTGATACAGGATAAGATAAAACTCTTTAATGATGAAAATAAAGTAGACTGGGCCACCGGGGAACTGATGGCATACGGCAGTTTACTTACCGAAGGAAAAGATGTGCGTATGAGCGGGCAGGATGTGAAGAGAGGGACATTCAGTCACCGCCATGCTGTTATTTATGATGAAACGACCAATGCCGGCTATAACAGGCTGGATCATTTTAAAGAAGGACAACAGCAGCCTTTCCGCATTTTCAATTCTTTATTGAGTGAATATGCGGTGTTGGGTTTTGAATATGGTTATGCAATGGCCAATCCCAATGCATTAGTGATATGGGAAGCGCAGTTTGGTGATTTTTGCAATGGCGCCCAAACTATGATCGACCAGTTCATTACTGCTGCAGAAACCAAGTGGCAAAGAATGAATGGTGTGGTGATGTTGCTGCCGCATGGTTACGAAGGCCAGGGGCCGGAGCATAGCAGCGCCAGGATGGAACGCTTTTTACAAATGTGTGCCGAACTGAATATTTTGGTAACGAATGTGACCACGGCTGCCAACTTCTTCCATGTACTAAGAAGGCAACTGGCATGGCCATTCCGTAAACCATTGATCAACTTTTCACCCAAAGCGAATTTGCGCCACCCGGGTTCTTACAGCCTGATGAGCGAATTTACCAGCGGCGGTTTTAAAGAAGTGATAGATGACAACAATGTGCAGGATGCCGGTGAAATAAAGAAAGTATTGCTGTGCAGCGGTAAAGTTTATTTTGATCTTTTGGAAAGGCAACAAAAAGAGAACCGGAAAGATACTGCTATCATAAGGCTGGAACAGATACATCCGCTGCCACAAAAGCAACTGGATGCGTTGTATAAAAAATATGGTAAAGCTATCTGGTACTGGGTGCAGGAAGAACCGCTGAATATGGGCGCTGCCACTTTCTTAAGAATGAATTTAAAGAATATTAATTTTTATATCATCAGCCGCCAGGCCAGTGCGTCTACTGCCAGTGGTTATGGAAAGATACATGCCAAAGAGCAGGCACAGATCATTGATACGGCGTTTAGTATTTAAAAGATATTACACAGTTTTAGAAATAGTCCCGGTAAACTTAAACTTACCGGGATCATTTTTTATATAATATCACACTGTCTTCTACTAATGCAAACGCGGTATCTTTTTTGGAAGGCGTTACAGCATACGTACCGGTGAATTTTCCAAAGGCGGGGAGCACCGCATAATTTTCTGTAAAATAAAAACAGGGAAAGCGTAGTGATTGTTTACCCAAACCTTTAATACTTACAGCAGGATGAATATGCCCGCTGAAAAAATAATCCGCATCATTTCTTTCTTCTTCACTTACATCTTCGATATGATGTACAAAAAGAAAGTTATTTTTCCTCCAGGTGCCTTCTGCCACTTCAATGCCGGCATTTTTATACCATTGATCGGGTACAATATCATGATTGCCCCTTACCAGCAATACCGGTACATGCTGCAGATCGTTGCGCCATTTCAAAAACAATTCGTGCTCTTTATTTTCCACGCTGTGAAAAAGGTCGCCTACGATCACCACCTGCGAAGGTTTATAGAACTGGATGGCAGCGATGAACCGCTGCATGTCTTCTTTCATAACAGCGGCGGGTACGGCAATGCCGCTCTTCCTGAAATGCCCCGTTTTACCAAGATGGAGATCGGAGAGGATCAATATTTTTTCCTGCTCCCAGAACACGGTCCGGTTGCTGTTTAAAATAAAATCGTTTTGATTGATAGTATGTTTAATAAATGTTGGCATTTGGTGCATCGAATTTTTTATTCGATAAAATTTAATATTCACTTCGTGAATTTAGTTTGCCACGGATTACACGAATTAACACGGATAAAAGCAGATAATCTGTGAAAATCCGTGTAATCCGTGGCTTTAAAAAAAACAACGAAGCAGTTTTTACTCCCGATCATCCTTTGCTAACTGTTCCTGCATTCTTTTTACCCGGTCTTCCAGTTTTTCCGAAGATACATTTTCCCGCATGCTATCCACCTTTAAAGGGAAACAGAAAGGGGTTAAATGTTGTGGCCAGGTAATTACTATTTTACTGGTTTGTATCCGTTGCAGCATATCCCTTAACCTTGTTTCTTCCATCTGTTGATCAAATACTTCCCGGTACGATTGCTTTAATAAAATATTGTTGGGCTCGTACTCCGAAAATACTTTGAACAGCAGGGAAGCAGAGGATTGCAGGTGTCTTGGTTTTTGATATTGCCCCGGGTATCCCTGGAATATCAAACCTCCAATAACTGCAATGTCCCTGAATTTTCGTTTAGCCATTTCCGTACTGTTCACACTTCGTTGTATATCGGCAAAAAGATCATCTTCTGAAAATAATTCATACACATTGCTGTCGTCCAGTGGTATGGGCTGATCACTCAATAATTCAAAGCCATAATCGTTCATGGCAAACGAAAATGTAATGGGCGTTATCTGTGCAATGCGCCAGGCCAGTATGGCGGCCATGGCTTCATGCACCAGCCTGCCTTCAAATGGATATACAAATAAATGATAGCCGTCTTTTGTTTCGATATGTTCTATCAATAATTCTTTTTCCCGCGGCACATGTGATAAATAATTCTGCAGGTCGAATAAGGGCTTTAATACGTTCAATTCTTCAATCGTATTTTTTTGCTGACTGAGGGTAAGCGCCTGCCGCAATTTCTTACCCATATTACTGCTCAGACTCATACGGCCGCCTTGCCAGCTGGGAATGATGCTTTTTTTAGAAGTTGACTTTTTCACCAGCACGGTCATGTCCTTGATCATGACCAGCTCTAAATTTCTGCCTGCAATAGTAAAAGAATCCCCGGGATCCAATCTTGATATGAACCATTCTTCAATTACGCCGATATAACCGCCACTCATGAATTTTACTTTCAGCATGCTATCGCTTACAATAGTGCCAATGTGCATGCGGTGCCGCATGGCTGTGCGGCGGCTGTTGATCTTATACAAACCATTTTCCAGTATCTCTACTTTTTTATATTCATCATACTGGTTCAGTGCAACACCACCGGCGGTAATATGCAGCAATACTTCATCATATTCCTGCCGGGTGATCTCCGCAAAGCAATACGTACTTTTTACTTCGTTAAAAATTTCATCCGGGTAAAAGCCATCCGAAATAGCAATGGTGCACAGGTATTGGATCAATACATCAAAACATAATAACTGCGGCACTTTGCTTTCGATAAAATTCTCTTCCACCGCATTTTTTAAAGCGGCTGCCTCCACCAGCTCCAGGCTATGTGTGGGTAAAAAATAGATCTTACTAACAGCGCCGGGACTGTGGCCACTGCGGCCTGCCCGCTGTAAAAATCGGGCAACGCCTTTGGGTGAGCCCACCTGTATAACGGTTTCGACTGGACGAAAATCGACGCCCAGGTCCAGGCTTGCTGTACACACCACTGCTTTTAATTTACCGGAATGCAGATTCTCCTCTACCCACAAGCGCAATTCCTGTTCAATGCTGCCGTGGTGCAAGGCTACAGCGCCGGCCAGTTCCGGTGCTGCATTCAGCAGGGCTTGGTACCACATTTCCGTCATGCCGCGGGTATTGATGAATATTAAAGTAGTGCGGCTGGCCTCAATAATGGGCAGCACTTTGTGCACCAGCTTGATGCCCAAATGTCCTGCCCAGGGATATTTTTCTATCTCATCGGGAATGATGGATTGTATCGAGATCTTTTTATCCAGCTCAGCTTTAATGATCACGCCTTCATCCTGCAAAAGACTCAGCAATACTTCTTTGGCTTCTTCCAAATTACCAATGGTTGCAGAGATGCCCCATATACAACATTGAAAGTTGAATGTGGAACGTTGAAGGTGTACAATTCTTGCAATGGCCAGTTCTGTCTGCACGCCTCTTTTGCTGCCCAGCAATTCGTGCCATTCATCCACAGCTATTATTTTGAGTACTTCAAATACCGAAGGATAATTTTTTTGTGCGAGTAATAAATGCAGGCTTTCGGGTGTAATGATCAGCACTTCGGGCATCTGCCTTTTTTGCCTGGCCCTTTCATTCAGTTCCGTATCGCCATTGCGTATGCCTACCTGCCATTGCATGCCCAGTTGCTGTATCACTTCTTCCATGGCACGGGCAATGTCTTTGGCCAGCGCCCGCAGTGGTGTTATCCACAGCAACTGCAGGCCATTATTTTTTTTAGACCGGTATTGTTTGGGGTGTGCGTTGATGAACTGTATCAAAGCGCCTAAAAAAACCGAGTAGGTCTTACCACAGCCGGTGGGTGCATTTACCAAACCATTTTTATTATTGATAATATGCTGCCATGCCTGCTGCTGAAAAGTAAAAGCTGTTCTGCCATTGCTCTTCAACCAACTTTTAATGATCTTATAACCGCTGCTTTCTTCCAGGTTCATACCGGCAATTTAAGGATTGCTAAACAATTTGGCAATAACAATTTTCGTCAACGGGGAAAGGACCTCTTCGCCCTAAAATTGTTCAGGTTTACCGCCCCGTATTATTTACTTTTGCAGTCATTTTTAAATGATCATACTATGTTCAATTCGTTAAGTGAGAAGTTAGATATTGCGTTCAAGAACCTTAAAGGCCAGGGCCGTATCACCGACCTGAATGTGGCCAATACCGTTAAAGATATCCGCCGTGCATTGGTAGATGCGGATGTGAACTATAAAATTGCCAAAGAATTTACTGATAAAGTAAAGGAAAAAGCCCTGGGCTCTAAAGTATTACTGGCGGTTAATCCCGGCCAGCAGATGGTGAAGATCGTGCAGGATGAACTGACCGAACTGATGGGCGGCGAAGCAAGCGAATTCAATATTACCGGTGCACCGGCCATTATTTTAATTGCAGGTTTGCAGGGTAGTGGTAAAACCACTTTCAGTGGTAAGCTGGCCAATTATTTAAAAACAAAAAAAGGCAAATCGCCTTTGCTGGTGGCGGCAGATATTTACCGCCCTGCGGCGATCGACCAGCTGGAAGTGTTGGGTGGACAGATAGGTGTGGAGGTGTTTGCAGAAAGAGAAAATAAAGACGCGGTTTCTATTGTGCAGAATGCCATTAAAGAAGCCAAGAGCAAGAATAAGAATGTGATCATTGTGGATACTGCAGGCCGTTTGGCAGTGGATGAAGTGATGATGACGGAAGTGGCCAATATCAAAGCGGCCATTAAACCACAGGAAATTTTATTCGTGGTGGATAGTATGACGGGGCAGGATGCAGTGAACACGGCTAAAGCCTTTAATGACCGTTTGGATTTTAATGGCGTGGTATTGACAAAGCTGGATGGTGATACAAGAGGTGGTGCTGCTTTATCTATTCAATACACCGTGAACAAGCCCATTAAATTTGCCAGCAGTGGCGAAAAGATGGATACGCTGGATGTGTTTCACCCCGAGCGTATGGCACAGCGTATACTGGGCATGGGTGATATTGTGAGCCTGGTGGAAAAAGCGCAAGAACAATTTGATGAAGCCGAAGCAAGAAAACTGGAAAAGAAGATCCGCAAGAACCAGTTTGACTTTGAAGATTTTAAGACCCAGCTGCAGCAGATCAAAAAAATGGGTAACCTGAAGGACCTGATGGGTATGATACCCGGTGTAGGCAAGCAGATAAAGGATGTGGACATCAATGATGATTCTTTTAAAGGTATTGAGGCCATGATCAACAGTATGACGCTGGAAGAAAGAAGAAATCCCGATATCATCAGCCCCAGCCGTAAAACCCGTATTGCCAAAGGCGCCGGTAAGGATATTGCTGAGCTGAATGCTTTTTTAAAGCAATTTGAGCAAATGAAGGGCATGATGAAGATGATGAACAAAATGCCGATGGGCAGGATGCCGGGCATGGGTAAGCGGTAAAACAGGGCTGAATGCCTGCCAGCCAGGGGATTGCTGGGAGAATATGGCAAATCCTGCTTTCTTAGTAAAATTTTTTAAAATATTTTGGCTAATCGCTTTGGGGTGTATATCTTCGTTGTCCTTTTTTAAGGAGAAACCCTATTTAATAACAACCAAAAATTTCTATTTTATGGCTGTAAAAATGAGACTGCAAAGACATGGTTCAAAAAAGAGACCATTCTATTTCATCGTAGTAGCAGACGGCAGAAGCCCTCGCGACGGTAAATTCATTCAAAAATTAGGTACGTACAACCCATTGACTGTGCCGGCCACCATCCAGGTTGACCGCCAGAAAGCATTGGATTGGTTACAGAAAGGTGCTCAACCCACTGATACTGTACGCCGCATCCTTTCTTTTAAAGGTGTATTGTATTTAAAGCATTTACTGCGTGGTGTAGGCCTTGGCTTATTTGATGAAGCAGCAGCTATGGAGAAGTTTACAAAGTGGAGCAGTGAGCATGATGCTCATATTGCAAAACGCCAGGGTGCACACAAAAAAGCACGTATGGATAAACGTAACCAACCTGTAGTACGCAAAGTAGCAGAAGCACCAACAGAAGGAACTAAGACAGAAGAATAATTCACCTCTGTTCCGTTAATTCTTTTAAGTTCCGTTAATCTTTAGCGGAACTTTTTTTATGGCCTGACGCCCCCGTCTGACCATGTGCATGATCTGACGCCCTCGTCTGATCATGTGCTCCCCGAATTCAACTACTTTTGCAAAGCAGCAACACACTGCCAATCGAATAAGCAAACCATGAGTGAATATTTTAAAATAGGCAAGCTTGCCGCCAGCACAGGTTTAAAAGGCGAGCTGGTACTGCAGCATAACCTGGGTAAAAAAACTTCTTTAAAAGGATTGGAAGTAATTTTTATTGAAGAAAAGAAAGACAACTTTATCCCTTACTTTATACAAACAACCAAGATCCGCAGCAACACCGAAACAGTAATTAAACTGGAAGGTATTGACATCATGGAAGTTGCACGCAAACTCACTCCTAAAGAAGTATGGCTGGCGGCAGATGATTTTAAAAAATTTGCAGCTAAAACCTCGCCTATCGGTATGCTGGGTTTTATGATGGTGAATGATGGGGAAGAGATCGGTATAGTGCAGGAAGTGATAGAACAACCACACCAGGTATTGTGCAGTATTATATACAAAGGAAAAGAAGCGTTGATACCGGTGCATGAAGACAGCCTGGAAAAGATCGATATCAAAAACAAAAAAGTATTTGTTACGCTGCCCGACGGGTTGCTGGATATTTACGCTTAAACAGTTTAGTGCAATTGTGGTTTTTCTGATTTGCTTTTCAGATCGTTTAAAATAGTTTTAAAGCCGGTACATTCTGCAAATACCCGTTGCCCGATTTTTTGCCCTACGGCCCTTATAGCAGTGGCCCTGCTCTTCCGGTCGTCCTGTTGCACAAAACCATCTTCTTTTAATAAGGCATCTATCCGTGGACCAGAAACTCTTTTCAGGCAACTATCCATTTTATTAAAAAGCAATTCCATAGAAGTGATCGATTGCTGGTCGGCCATAAGGCAATCGCATGTTTTTACAGTAACGCTGTCAGTTACCGGTTTGCGGACCGCGGGTGTTTTTGCTTTGGTAAGTTGCGCAGTGGCATTGCCATAAATTGTATGCAGCAGTATAAGGAGAACAAAGTATTTGTACATGCCGGGCTGTAATATTTTAAGCCGTTAAATTAGAGCTTATTATGCAGTGGTTAAAGCTTTGGCCGATATTTTAACGTATTGCAAACACAAAGCGTTCAATAAATTGTAATTTTATCAATAAAATAAATTGGAGCCACAACGCATTATAGCGCATTTTGACCTGGATTCTTTCTTCGTTTCGGTAGAGATACTGAACGATCCTTCATTGAAAGATAAGCCGGTAATTGTGGGGGGAAGAGAGCGGGGTGTGGTGGCAGCCTGCAGTTATGCTGCAAGAAAATTTGGTATCCATTCCGGCATGCCATCCAAAAAAGCCTTCCAGTTGTGCCCGCATTTGATCGTGGCCAACAGCAGCCGGGGCGACTACAGCCGTTACAGCCGTTGGGTAACACAGATCATTGCTGCAAAGGCGCCGCTGTTTGAAAAAGCATCGGTGGATGAATTCTATATCGATCTTACAGGGATGGATAAATTCTTTAAGCCATTGCAATGGACCATCGACCTGCGGCAAGAGATCATCAACGAAACAAAACTGCCCATTTCATTCGGCCTTGCCAGTAATAAAATGATGGCCAAGATCGCTACAGATGAAGCAAAACCCAATGGATATTTACAGGTGCCTTTTGGAAAAGAAAAAGAATTTTTAGCACCGATGCCGGTGAGTAAAATTCCTGGAGTGGGGGAGCAGACCTACGAGATACTGAAGGCGATGGGTATTTATAAGATCAAAGACATCGGTGAAAGAAAGATAGAAGAGCTGGAAGAGCGGTTGGGAAAATGGGGTGCCGATCTTTGGTATAAAAGCCAGGGCATACACAATGGAGAAGTATCGCAGTACCATGAAGCAAAATCGGTAAGTACAGAAAACACTTTTGATGAGAATAAGACCGATGTGGATTTTTTAATGAGCGAACTCGTGCGTATGGTGGAACGCATTGCCTATGAATTAAGACAGGATGAAAAAGTTGCCGGCTGTGTTGCGGTTAAGATACGCTATCCTGATTTTGAAACTACATCAAGACAAACCACCATTCCCTATACCTGTGCTGATGATGAGATAATACCTATAGCCAAAGAGCTGTTTCACAAATTGTGGAAGAAAGGAACGCCCATACGTTTACTGGGTGTAAGGCTGAGTGAATTAACCAACGATGCTGTACAGACCAACCTGTTTGATGATGTGGAACGTAAAACAGACCTGTATAAAGCCATTGATAATGTAAAGGAAAGATTTGGGAAGGCATCCGTTAAAAGGGCTTCTTCAAACTAATATCGAATTTGCGCATATAAAATTTCGAATGTTTTTATAAACAAGCATCTTCTATACATTCCCACATTCGACATTCATTACTGCTCTTCATCAATAAGATCGTACAAGGTTTTCTTCTCCAAAATTTTTAAAGTAGCATCTCTTGTATAGGCCATTGCTTTGTTCAGGCCGCAGGTGGCTTCATCGCAATCTTTGCATTTTTGGTAAAAATTCAGGCTTACACAGGGTATCATGGCAATAGGACCGTCCACAATACGGATGGCAGAAGCAAGAGTGGTCTTTTTAGGGGAATTAGCGAGAAAATAACCGCCTCCTTTTCCTTTCTTGCTGTCCAGCACACCTTTATTCTTCAGCTGCAGCAGGATGCTCTCCAAAAATTTAATGGGGATCTTTTTCTTCCGGGCAATTTCCGATATCAACACCGGTCCCTGGCCATATTTGGATGCGAGGTAACCCAGGGCTTTTAAGCCATATTGTGTCTTTTTAGATAGCATGTAAACAAATATAGGGCAAAATTAAAAAATATTTGTCAATAATAGTCTATTTAATTGGTAGAGTAATTATATTTGTAGCCTAAATAACAATCTATGAGTTTACGATTAGGGGACATTGCTCCCAACTTTAAAGCAAAATCATCTATCGGGGAGATCGATTTTTATGAATACCTGGGCAATTCATGGGGGATCCTGTTCTCTCATCCTGCTGACTATACGCCTGTTTGTACAACAGAATTAGGACGTACGGCGGCCTTGAAAGATGAGTTTGCAAAACGCAATGTAAAAGTGCTGGCGCTCAGTGTTGATCCTGTTGATAAACATTTAGGATGGATCAATGATATCAATGAAACACAAAACTGCTCTGTTGAATTTCCTATTATTGCGGATGACGACAGGAAGGTTTCTGAACTATATGATTTTATTCACCCCAATGCTTCTGCAACAGCAACGGTACGTTCGCTGGTGGTACTGGGGCCGGATAAAGCGGTAAAACTGATCATCACTTATCCTGCTTCTACCGGAAGGAATTTTGTAGAGGTATTGCGTGTGGTGGATTCATTACAGCTTACTGCCAACTACAGTGTTGCTACACCTGCCAACTGGAAAGAAGGTGAAAAAGTGATCGTGGTACCTGCAGTGAGCACTGAAGATGCTATTAAGAAATTTCCAAAAGGTGTGGAGATCGTAAAGCCTTACCTGCGCTATACGCCACAGCCTAATATCGAATAATCGGTTCTTGTATTTTTAGTTTAAGCCGCTCGTTGAGCGGCTTTTTTTTGCCACGGATTACACGAATTAACACAGGAAATAATCCGTGAAAATCTGTGTAATCCGTGTCTTATGTTCTAGAGTTTTTTTAGCTGTTGCAGCAGGGCCCGCATATCTTTGGGGAGTTCGGCGGTTAAGTTGAATTCGTTGCCTTCGGCATCGGTAAATTTTAAACAATAGGAGTGTAAAGCAAGCCGGTTCAATAAAGGCTTTTCCTCTTCATCGTGTTTGCTGAGTTTGAATTTCTTTTTGATGGCAGAAAGTAACACCGGTTTTCCATCACCATACAGATCATCGCAGGCGAGGGGATGGCCCATGTTCTTGCAGTGCACCCTTATCTGGTGGGTACGCCCGGTATGCAATTGAAATTCTAATAAAGAAAAAGATCGGTGGTCTTCCACCACTTTATAATCAGTAACAGATGGTTTACCACTGCGGTGCACCACCATTAAACCTTTGTGCAAAGGATGTTCGCTGATAGGCGCATCAATAGTACCCGATCCGGCAGCAGGGGAACCATGCACAATGCCCTGGTAAAATTTTTCCACCCTGCGGTCTTCAAAAGCCTGCGATAAATATTTGTGCGTGGCTTCGTCTTTTGCAAAAATGATCAGGCCGCTGGTATCCTTATCAATACGATGAACGGTAAAGATGTGGCCGTATTTTGCAATAAGTATATCTTTTAAAGAAGTCTCACTTTGAGTTCTGTCCGGTATCGATAATAATCCCGCCGGTTTATTGATGGCAATAAAATGATCGTTCTCAAAAACAATATTTTCTGAAAGGCGGAAGGCCGCTTTGTTTTTTTTATTTTCTGAAAAATCCTGCATCATAACAACTTATTTCTTTTTGGATGCATTCATGTATTTCAATAAGCGGATCTCTTTTTCGCTGAGGTAGCGCCATTTGCTTCGTTCTACATTCTTCTTGGTAAGATTGGCATACATTACCCTGTCCAGGCCTTTTACATCATAACCTAAATGTTCAAATATGCGGCGTACAATGCGGTTGCGGCCACTGTGTATCTCTATTCCGATAATAGATTTGTCTTTACTGTCGGCATAAGCTAGGCTATCCACCTGTATCTCGCCATCTTCCAGTTTCAATCCTTTTAATATCTTGTCAAAATCAGCTTTGGCCAAAGGCTTGTCCAGCTTTGCTTCGTAGATCTTTTTTATCTGGTAACTGGGGTGCGATAATTTCTGTGTAAGATCACCATCATTGGTGAGCAATAAAACACCCGAGGTATTTCTGTCGAGCCTGCCGATAGGATATACTCTTTCGGTAGTGGCTGTTTGTATCAGTTGTAATACGGTCTTTCTTCCCTGCGGATCATCCGTAGTAGTGATATAATCTTTGGGTTTGTTGAGTAAAATGTATACGAGGTTCTTGGTTACAAATAATTTTTTGCCGTTGAACGCTACTTCGTCGGTGTGTTTTACTTTATAACCCGGCTCTGTAGCAACGGTACCGTTTACTTTTACTTTACCTTTTTCTATCAATTCCACCGCATCCCTGCGGGAACATACCCCGCAATGCGCTAAATATTTATTCAACGGCATTACTCCTGTTGAGGGATTGTCGTTGGCGGCTGCGGCTTTTGCTGATTTTGCAAAAGGCACTTTTTTAGTGGCCTTTGCCGGCTCTTCTTTTACAGGAGCAGCTTGTTTTTTAGCGGTATCCGCAGACACAGGCGCTATGCCCGATCTTTTGGCTGCCCTTGCCTGGTATTCTTCTTCTTTTTTCTTTTCAAAAAAGGCATTGCGTTCTTTACGGTAGGCTTTTTTTTCCTGGCGTATCTCTTCTTTGATCACGCTGTTTTTTTTCTTGCCTGCAAATTTCTGGAATGGAGACTGGCTCATACTATGAAGTGATTTACTGTTTTACAACAGGAGTGAGCTGCAAAGATAGCAATAAAAAAGCGAACCGGTCGGGTTCGCTTTTTTATTGCTGCAACAGTAATTATTTTGCTGCTCTTTTATCCATTCTTTCTTTCCTCATTTCTTCCATTTTTTTCAGCTGCTCATCAGTGAATATCTTTTTATTGCTTTCTTTCATTTCTGCCCTTAAAGAGGCCAGTTTTTCTTTTTTAGCCGTACGGTCCATGCTGTCATTTTCTTTTATTGCTTTTAATTTCGCTATCATGGTTTCCCGCTGTGTTTTCAATTGTGCCACTTGTTTATCGGTAAGATTCAATCGTGTTTTCATCTTATCCATTCTTGCGGCATATTGTTGCTGGCCTTTTGCTTTGGCAGTGGCTTTTAGCTGCGCCATTTTATCTTTTTGTTCCGGCGTAAGCAGGCTTTGCATTTTAGCAGCCTGTTCTTTACGTAAAGCAACTTTTCTGTCCCTTGATTCTTTTACAGTAATGTTCTCGTTCTTATTCAGTTCCTGTAATTGTTTTTTGTAATCTGCACGGTACAGTTTTGCCTGCGATTTTTGTGCTTCTGAAAGATTCAATTGCTGGGCCACACGATGATGGCGGTGGTGCCTGCGGAACTTGCGGTGACGGTGATGTTTAATAGCCTCTCTTTTTCTTTCATTCTTTATATGTGGTCTTGCTGAGGGGCTGGTTGTTTGTGCGCTGGCAGCAGATACGGATACCAGGGCGATCAATGCGATCAATAATTTTTTCATGGTAATTTATTTTTTTAATTACCAATAGACCTTGAATATGGGGAAGGGTTTAATGGGGGTGGAAGTTTTAGTGGCAGGATGGGTTGGCAGGGAGTGGTCAGACGGGGGCGTCAGAGCAAACACGATCAGACGAGGGCGTCAGATCGGGGAACACGATCTGACCGGGGCGTCAGATCGAAAAACACGATCAGACGAGGGCGTCAGATCGCGGAACATGGTCTGACGCCCCCGTCTGACCATGTGTTGTTATTTCTTATTGGCCAGTTGCCCGCAGGCTGCATCAATATCCTTACCCCTGCTGCGGCGCACCCTTACATTTACTTTATGTTTCACCAAATGATCGGTGAACAATTGCGTGGTATCTTCATCAGGTTTTATAAAGGAAGCGCCATCAATAGGATTGTATTCAATTACATTCACGAGGTGCGTAGGAATTTTCCGATAGATCTTAACCAATGCATCTGCATCTTCAATAGAATCATTCACATCTTTCAGTAAAATATATTCCAGCGTGATATCATTCTTAGTTTGTTCGTAAAAATAATTCAAGGCCTCTACCAACACTTCAATGTTGTTGCTTTCGTTGATGGGCATAATGGAATCCCGCTTTTCATCGGTAGCCGCATGTAATGAAAGGGCCAGGTTAAAACGCACTTTATCATCGCCCAGTTTTTTGATCATCTTAGCAACACCGGCAGTGGAAACGGTAATGCGTTTGGGGCTCATGGCCAGGCCGTCGTTGCTGGTGATCTTATCAATGGCCTGCAATACATTGGCGTAATTGAGCAATGGTTCGCCCATACCCATAAACACAATATTGCTGAGTTTTTTATTGTATACTTTTTCGCTCTGCTGGTTCAGTTGCGCCACCTGGTCGTAGATCTCATCAAAATTCAGGTTGCGTTTGCGTTCCATTTTGCCGGTGGCACAGAAGGAGCAGGTAAGGCTGCAGCCTATCTGGGAGGACACACAGGCCGTATTCCTGTTCTCGGTAGGTATCAACACACCCTCGATAAAATGCCCGTCATAGGTCTTAAAACGTGATTTTAAGGTGCCGTCGCTGCTGATCTGCGTGGTATCGGTGGTAATGGCGGGCAGGCTGAAATGTTCGGCCAGTTTGGTACGTAACTCCTTGCTTAAGTTGCTCATGTCATCAAAACTGGTGGCGCTTTTCTTCCATATCCATTCATAGGTCTGGATGGCACGGAATTTTTTATCGCCGATCGATTCAAAGTATTCTTTAAGCTCCGGAAGAGAGAGTGTACGTATATTTTTAACTGTGGACATACTGCAAAGATACTTTATGTAGAATTAATCGCTCAAAAGAGGGTTTTTGAGCAAACCGAAACGATTGAAGGGCGCAAATGCAGCCTGGAGCAGTGAAACAGGATTATTCCATAAATTTACGCTTTATAAAAGCTGAATAAAATAATACGGTACAAGAGTTCGACGCCAGTGAAGATGAGAACAGCTTCATAGCACGGCTCAAAAAAAGAAAGGCAATTAATTATGGAACCAGTTTATGTAATTGACGCGATCAGGACCCCTATTGGTAAATACGGCGGCGCTTTAAGCAATATCAGGCCCGACGACCTGCTGGCTTATGTGATCAAAACATTGATCAAACGCAATGATGCCATTGATGTAAATGCCATTGAAGATGTGATAGCCGGTGCTGCCAACCAGAGCGGCGAAGATAACCGCAACGTAGCGAGGATGGCGGCATTGCTTGCCGGGTTACCCGTAACCGTTAGTGGCAATACGGTGAACCGTTTATGCGCCAGTGGCTTACAGGCCATTATGGATGCAGCAAGGGCCATTGCCTGCGGCGATGGCGACCTGTTTATTGCCTGCGGCGTGGAAAGCATGAGCAGGGCGCCTTTTGTAATGCCGAAAGCCACAGCCGCTTTTTCAAGAGAGAACCAGGTGTTTGATACGACGTTAGGATGGCGTTTTGTAAATAAAAAATTATCGGAATTATATTATCCCTACAGCATGGGCGAAACTGCAGAGAATGTAGCAAGGCAATGGAATATCAGCCGCAATGCGCAGGATGAATTTGCTATGGAAAGTCAGCAGAAATATGCCAAGGCGTTGGCTGCTGATAAATGGAAAGAGGGAATCATTCCATTACAGGTGCAGGTGGGCAAAGATGTGTTTGATTTTGATAAAGATGAACATCCGCGTTTATCGAGCCTGGAAAAACTGGGGCAGTTAAAACCTGCTTTTGCAAAAGACGGCACCGTTACAGCAGGTAATTCTTCCGGCATTAATGATGGTGCTGCAGCTATGTTACTGGCCAGTGAAGTTGCGGTAAAAAAATATGGTTTGCAACCCATGGCAAAAATTGTGAGCATGGCGGTTGCTGGTGTTGATCCATCGGTAATGGGCATCGGTCCCGTGCCTGCCACTAAAAAAGCGTTGGAAAGAGCAGGCTTAACTGTTGCTGACCTTGACCTGGTGGAACTGAATGAAGCTTTTGCATCACAATCCATTGCCTGTATACACGATCTTGGTCTTGACCTGGAAAAAGTAAATGTGAATGGCGGCGCTATTGCTATCGGTCATCCATTGGGTTGCAGCGGTGTAAGAATATCCACTACTTTATTATACGAACTGAAACGCCGTAAGGCAAAATATGGTCTTGCAACCATGTGTATTGGGGTGGGGCAGGGCGCAGCAGTTGTGTATGAGGCTTTATAATTTGTACAATAGTTTTTTCACCAACCTGAAATTTACCGCCACCGAAATAAACAGCAATAATACTGCTATTGCTGCTACAGACCAATGTATGAATGGTGACAGTTCTTCGCGGTCGTTCATAGCAAAATGCTGAAAGCCCCAATGCAAAATGGCAGTTGCAATTACTGCTGCTATTACTACTGCTATGTAAACAGGGATCCATTTTTTTGCTACCGTCTTACTCAACCACTGTGGTGAATAACCCAACGTTAAAAGCAATTGCAGGTTCTCTTTACTTCTTGCGATCATCAATTGTAAATAAAAAGAAAACAAAACAGTTGCCAACAATATCACTAATACACCAAAGCCTGCAAGCCCGGTTACAATAGCCTGTAAGATCTGTTTTATCCTACCGAATTTTGTTTTGTCTTTATTAACGTGGTAATTCTTTTGTTGCAGAAAATCCAGCAACTCAGGATTGTTGGCATCTTTTGTTTTAAGATACACTCTTGAAGCAGGCACATTTTCTTTCGCCTCCAGTTGCTTGTTCATCGCATCCAAAAAATTGGCAGGCACGAGAATGCTGTTGATGCGGTCGCTGAATGCCACTATATGCGACCTGAATTGTCTTTCGCCATTACGTCCATCGCAGTTTAAAAAAAGAGCTATGCCCATGGCCGATTTCTCAGATAATTGCGGAAGGTCCCAGCTGGAAGAAAATACATTGTACATTTCCAACAGATCGGAGGAAAATATCACGGGCACTTCTGCCTGTCCTTCCTGCCAGGTAAAGTTGGGCGGCACCGTATCAATAAAATTATCCGGAATGGCTTCAATAAATATGTCTGTACTGAAGGGGATCACCTGGCCGGCGCTGGCCACCACTTTAAACTGGTTCGATCTTAAAAGCGCAGCATCTGTTATAAAAGGCTGTGATTTTATTTCTGCAAGATCCTGTTCTGTAAAACGATTGTCCTTTGCCATGTTTTGATCGGTGATGGTCTTTGTAACCGATATAAAATCAAAACCTGTTTTTTTAGGATTGCGTTCTTTTAAAAGCTGGTTGATATTGATGTACATCTGCACAGAACACAGTAACAACAGCACACCAATGCCAAGCCCAAAATAACTTAACCAGCGGCTGGCCCTGTTTTCCCCGGTGTTTAAAAATGGAGCGATATTTTTAAAAGACAAATTCATAATGCGGTGCTGTTATAAATGTAATGTTCTTCCTGCTTTAAAATATTCTATTGCTTTAAGATCGGCCAAAATGATGGACGCTTTTCTCAATGCAGCTTCTTCTTCTATCAGTTCCATCGCGATCTTACGGTTCTGTTCATCCAGGTGACTGAAGGGTTCATCCAGTAATAAAAAATCAAAAGGTTGTTGTAAAGAACGGATGATGGCAATACGCTGCTGCTCGCCATAGCTGCAGGTTTTACAAAGTTTCCCGAGTTTATTTTCAATGCCCAGTCTTTTTGCCATGTCAGCGATCCTGCTTTCGGAATGATAGGGTTGCAGTTGTCTTTTAATTTCTAAATTCTGCAATACCGTTTGTTCGGCAAACAAACGCAGGTCCTGGAAAACAATGCTGATATGCTTTTGCCGATATACTGAAAATTCTTCTGCATTAAAACCGGCTATATTATTGGTGTCATATAAAATGCTGCCGTTAAAATCCTTTCTCAGTCCATATAAAAAATGGATCAGAGAAGTCTTACCGCTGCCGCTGGGCGCAACGATCTGTATCATTTCGCCGCTGCTGAAAACATTGCTGCAGTTCCATATCTGCGAACGGGCGATCTTTTCTTGTTCAATAAAAGTGGGAACAGGTTGTTGCAGGTGTATTTGCATAAAAAATAAGCCTGTAAATATTATTTACAGGCCTGTGTTGGTATAAAAATTATTTATGTTTTTTAGCAGAATCTCCCAGTGCGGATAATGGCGGATAAGTGATCACCTCAGGTTCTTTAACTATTTCTTCCTGGTGTTTTTTCTTTTCTTCCAACGCTACTTTACCCACTAAACCGGTATATTGATTCAGCTGTTTCAAACTGTTGGTATTCTTATCCATGAAATTAATTTCTGCGGTCTGTGTAATGCCGCCATCTTCATACTCGCCGCCTTTCATGTATACATTATCCCAGGTTTTAAGCGAGGCTTCATAAACAACTTTTGCAGCACTGTCTGCTGTTAAATTTTTCTCCAGCGCTTTTAAAATGTATTGCACATTCACATAAGCGCCAAATGGCTTACCGCTGATCTTGCTTAAAAAATCGTAATTGTTATTGCTGCCTGCAAAATACTTATCGATATTTTCTTTGGAGTTACCAATAGCAAACAGTTTCCCGTTGCTGTTGTAGGCAACCGGCACAGATGAGGGAATATCTTTTCCGAATTTTTCGCCTGCTTTTATTAAAAGATTAAAAGCATCTTTATCTGCAATAGAACTTGCAAAGATCAGATCGGGTTGTACCGTTTCATCTTTGATCTCTTTGCCTCCGATCGAATCTGTTTTTGTTTTTTGTGTAAGCCCTGTCAGTGCGATCATGATATCACCTTTATTGGCCTTGATAAAATCATCCAGGCTGAATCCTGCAAAAGCCAGTCCCATATTTGCATACCCTTCCACACCCAGCAATTTTAAAAATTCTTTTATTCCTTCGGGTTTAAAGCTCATTGCGAATACAGCTGCCACATCTTTTGAAGGCAGGCGTTTGATCATATCTTCATCAATATCCTTGCCACCGTATTTTTTATATAACGCAGATAATTCTTTACCGGCATAACTTTTTGCATCAACGGATATCTTACCGTTCTCAAAATTTACTGCTGCTGTTGTAAAAGCGCCTTTGTATAATTCGGCAAGATTCAGCATTGCCAGTGCAGGATTCAGCGTATTGTTCTTATTCAATGCTTCGCTGTTCATCCAGAAATGAAGATCGCCCGGTTTTTTTACCAGTTCAGTGAATTTTGCATCATCACCTAAGGAGTTACTTTCTTTCAGGTCAAAAACATCTTTGCAGGTCTTCATCAGGTCACGGCTTTTTAAGGAGCTGCCTGCATTATCCATTGCACCTGACCAACGATGCATACCCAATTCCGGAACATCGGAGATCACTACAAATTTTTCTTTATTCCATCCCACACATACCGGCGCTTTGCTGATGAATTTTACACCGTCTTTTTCATTTTCACTGCCGCCTTCTGTTGCATCTATCCAGAACTGCCTGAATTTTTCTGCATCTTTAACGGTGCCTGTAAGCGCCACTATACCACCAAGCGAATCTCTTTGTGCAAAGAACAACAGATCGGTCTTTGTATCGATACCGCTGTTATCAGGATTGTCCAGTACTTTTTTTGCAAAGGCAGGCACAGAAGTATCGGCATACATTTCCTGGAATAAGGCATTTTGTTTTATTTCTTCCCAGGGTAATTTGGAGGATAAAGAAGCCCCGTCTATATGCATTACAATTGCAGCATCTTTGGGAGCATATCTTCCCTGCTTATTGGTTTTGGAACAGGAAGCCAGTGCCAGCAAAAGCGCAGCAGCCAGTATAGTTTGGATACGAAAACGTGTTTGCATAAAATTGATTTTGGTTTTGATACGATAAAATTATTTTGGTAACCCTTCATTGCTGTTAAAAAAAGCCGCAAGATCTTCAAAAGCCAATTCCTTTTGTTGGCCGGTAGCAAGATCTTTTACCTGGCATCGCTGCTGTTCCATTTCTTTGCTGCCGATGATCACTGCAAAAGGGATGTTCTTTTTTTCGGCATAATTAAATTGCTTGGCGATCTTCGATTCTTCTTTATGATACATTTCGCAGGCAACACCGGCTTTGCGCAATCGCTGCATCACATCAAATGCCACGGCACTTTCTTTTTCACCCATATTAAAGAACAATGCTTTGGTGCTTACCTGTAAATCAGCAGGGAACAGCTGCAATTCTTCCAGTACATCATAGATCCTGTCCACACCAAAACTGATACCAACACCGGGTATGCCATTCACACCAAATAAACCGGTAAGATCATCATACCTGCCGCCGCCACCAATGCTGCCCATCTGCACATTGGCCGGTGCTTTGGCTTCATAAATTATGCCGGTATAATAATTCAGTCCGCGGGCCAGGGTAAAATCAACAATTACGTTTTTACCTTCCGTGTGTGCCAACACTTTTTTTATTTCAGTAAGGCCGGCGCCGCTTTCTTCAATATGCCCGATCAATGCCGTCAGCTCACCGATCTTTTCAGTATTGCTTCCGTCAATGGAAATATATTTTTCTACAATGCTAACCTGTCCCTCTGTCAAACCTCTTGCTACCAACTCCGCTTTTACCTTTTCAATGCCAATCTTATCCAGTTTATCAATGGCAACAGTAATATCGGTGAGCTTGCCGGATGCGTTGCATGCCTGTGCCAGTGCCGATAATATCTTCCGGCTGTTGATCCGCAATTCATAACCCTTTAAACCCAACCGGTTGAAAACCTCGTCATAGATCAATGCAAACTCTGCATCATTCATTAAAGAATGGCTGCCTACCACATCCGCATCACATTGCGTGAACTCACGGTACCTTCCTCTTTGTGGTTTATCAGCTCTCCATACGGGCTGTACCTGGTAGCGCCTGAAGGGAAAAGTAAGTTTGGTGTGGTTCATGGCCACATATCTTGCAAAGGGAATAGTAAGATCGTATTTCAATGCTCTTTCTGTAACATCCACGCTGTTCTTTCCTTCCAGTACTTTTTCAAAACCATTTTTTGCTTTATCAATATTCTTTGGATCGTTAAGACCGTTGTTCAGTATTTTAAAGATCAGTTTATCACCTTCTTCTCCATATTTACCCATCAGTGTTTCCAGGTTTTCAAAAGCCGGTGTTTCCAGCGGTTGAAAACCGTATAATTCAAAAACTGTTTTTATTGTGGCAAGAATGTGATTCCTTTTCCGGATCACGTCGGCTGAAAAATCCCTTGTTCCCTGCGGAATGGACGGTTTATTGCTCATTTATGCGCTTATATTTTATTGATTATTTTTTCACATGCTGCATCGATCATTTGATACACTTCATGGTAGCCAGGTTCGGGCCCGTACCATGGATCGGGCACATCCCTGTTTTGCCCCGGGTATAACTCGTTCATTAAAAGATCCACTTTGCCTGCATCAAATTTTTGTTTTGCAATGCTCTTCATATCATCGATCACATCGCCGGCCATGGCATATATCTTATCATACTTTTCAAAATCAGCAGCTGTAAACCTCCTTGCCACCTGCTGGCGGATATCGATACCATGCTGCAATGCCACTTTTATACTTAACGGATGCGGATGTTCGCCTGTATGATAACCATTGGTGCCGGCGCTTTCCACTACCCAGTTCAATCCTGCTTTTAAAACTTTATCCTGCAAAATTCCTTCTGCCAGCGGGCTCCTGCAAATATTGCCCAGGCATACCATCAAAATCTTCATGCCGCAAAGATAAGCGGGAAGGAGCAAGCCGCAAGGGGAGTAGCTGCAAGGGAAATAGCCTCAAGGGAGAAGCATACTTTTTACAGTACCATGCTTTTCCCTTGAAGCTTGCAGCTATTCCCCTTGTTCTGGCTTTTATGGAATCTGCTGCTTCCTTCATCTCATTGTTGAACAAGCGCTTGTTTCAAAATATTCCTCACCTTCCCGCAAAGGCGGGAGTAAAACTAACATTATGGATGCTGAATTAATTTTGAAAAGCGATGTGCTGGATATAGTTTTTGAAAACCGTAATAAAACCTATGGCGCTTATGACCTGCGGAAGTTTTATGATAACCGCCTCATAAGATCCATTGGGTTGATGCTGGGCACTGTGACCATCTTATGCGCCTTTACATTTATACCAGATAAGAAAAAGCCGGAGAAAAACTGGATCGTTTCAGATCCGGTCTATCTACCCAACGAAAAAAAAGAGGAACCGAAAGAAAAAAAGGAACCGCAAAAACACACGCAGCCCCAAACAGTAAGCACAAAAAAGTGGGTGGCAAATTTTGAAATAGTCAAAGACAGTACCAAAACCGATATACTGGATGTTTTGAAAGAAAACACTGTACTGGGTACTGAAACAATGGATGTGCCGGGCGGCGATGGCCCCGGGCCGGTTGTAGGAGAAGGAGGTGGAGAAGGAACGGATCCCGGTCCTGCAACACCTGCTCCAGAAGTGGTGGATGTAACCACGCCGATGGATAATCCCGATGTGGAGCCCACTTTTCCCGGTGGTATGAATGCACTGGCGAAATTTTTGAAAAAGAACCTCACCAATCCCAGGGACCTGGAAGAAGGAGAGATGATCAGTGTTAAAGTAAGGTTTGTGGTGGGCAATGATGGTAAATTGAAATCATTTACCACTGTGCAGGATGGCGGCGAAGAATTTAACAAAGAAGTAATACGTGTGTTGAAGAAAATGCCCGACTGGACACCCGGTCAGTCAAAAGGAAGGGACGTATCAGTTTATTGTACCATTCCTGTAAAGTTTGTAGCAGAGAACTGACAGAGTACAATATAATTTTGTACTTTGGCAGTCCCGAAAAAATTAAAACTGCAAGGGTGCGATACGCTTGCAGTTATTTTTAAAAAATATTTTATGGCGCTGGAAGAATTTGAAAGAGAACAAATGAGCGACCGGGAAAAACACCTGGTACGCATGAAGAGTATCACTAATTATACCATGGGCGTATTTTTTATAGGCGTAGGGTTTTTCTTTATGTTCCCTATCCAGTCTACACAAAACTTCATAAGTAAGTACGATCCCACTGCTATAAAACTCTTTGCAGTGATATGCTGGATCTATGGTTTGTTCAGGTTGTACCGGGGCTATAAAAAAAATTATTTCAGGAACTGATGATGTTTAAAAATTACAGGTTCATTTTTTTTGCGGTGCTTTGCTTTGTTGCATTACTGTCTTGCGATGACCAGCCTAAAGATAAAAAAACAGTTACCGATACTCCCACCAGCGGTGTTATCAACATCAGCGTGGATGAAAGTTTTAAACCGGTAATTGAAGAGGCGATAAAAGTATACGAAGGTTCTTATCCCGACGCAAAGATCATTGCACATTATAAACCTGAAGCAGATTGTTTCAGGGATTTTTATTCCGATACCAGCAACCGGATGATCATTGTTACCCGTGGGCTTACCAGTAAAGAAAGCCGTTTTTATACCGACTCCTTAAGTTATACACCCTTTAGTAACCGTGTGGCATGGGATGCTATTACTATTGTTACCAATAAGAACAGTGGTGATACAGTGTATACCCTGGATGACCTGAAGCAACTGCTGACGGGAAAAAAAGGCCACAGTACAAAAGTGGTTTTCGACGGGTTGAATGCAACCAGTACCGTACGTTTTGCTGTAGATAGTATACTGCATGGCGGCAGCTTTGATACCAGCGTGGTAAAAGCAGTAAAAAACAGCCAGGAAGTGCTGGATTATGTGGCTTCCAATACCGACGCGATAGGTTTTGTGGGCATCAGCTGGATCGGTAACCCGGAAGATACTGCACAGGTGCATATGTTAACAAAACTAAAAATTGCTTACGTGCAATGTAGTTTATGCGATAGTACGCCCTATGTAAAACCCATGCAGGAGAGCATCAATACTAAAAGATACCCTTTGGTACGTGGTTTGTATTATATCCTCAAAGAAAATTATTCTGGCCTGGGATCGGGGTTCGCCCAGTTCCTCACGTACGAAAGAGGCCAGTTGATTTTCAGGAGAGCTTACCTGGGGCCGGTGATGGACTTTAGTTTGAGGCAGGTAAACATCAACCAGAATTTATAAAAAGTTTATGTGGAAAATAGAAGCTGATGTTTATAAAATTGATAACATTGTAAAGTAAAACAGCAAAATAAAATGAACAAGTTCAAAGCAATCGTATTCTTATTGGCCGCTGTGCTATTTGGAAACTTTGTAAATGCGCAAAGTATTGATGAAGGAAAGAAATTTCTCTACTACGGGAAATTGCTCAGCGCCCGCGCTACATTTGAAAAATTAGTGGCTGCCAACCCGGCTAATGCAGATGCTGCCTATTGGTTAGGCCAAACATACCTTGCCGCAGATGATAAAAATGATGTGGATGTTCCTGCAGCAAAAGAAGTTTACCGCAAAGCACTTGAAGCCAGCAGCAACAGCGCCTTACTGATAGCAGGTATGGGCCATGTGGAATTGCTGGAAGGCAAAACACAAGACGCACGTAACCGTTTTGAAACCGCTTTGTCTTTAAGCAGCAGTAAAAATATCGCTGTATTAAATGCAATTGGTTTGGCCAATGGCGATTTTGATATTAAGAATGGTGATGCCGCTTATGCAGTGGAAAAACTGAAACTGGCTACCACGTTAAAAGGATTTAAAGATCCTGAAACCTGGTGCCTTTTGGGTGATGCATACCGTAAGCTGGGCGATGGTGGTGCTTCATTATCCGCCTATCAAAATGCATTGACTGTTGATCCAAAATATGCAAGGGCTAAATACCGTATCGGTAAAATCTACCAGACACAGGGCCGTAGCCAGGAAGATTTGTACATGCAGTATTTTAATGACGCAATAGCGCTGGATGCTAACTACATTCCTGTATATTTCAACCTGTACAATTTATTTTACCAGTACAATGTGGTGAAAGCTGCAGAATACCTGGAAAAATATCTGAACCTTATGGGCACCGATGAACCACAGGCTTGTTATTACAGAACCACTATTAAGTATGCACAGGGTTTGTTTGCAGAAACTGTTACGCAGGCCAACTCCTGCATCGCTGCAGGCGGCGCCAATCCTGATCCACGCCTGTATGGTGTATTAGCTTATGCTTATACAAGGCAGAATGATTCTGTGAATGCAAAACAGGCATTTGAAAAATTCTTCCAGTTACAGAAACCTGAAAAGATCGGGCCAACCGATATCGGTACTTATGCAAATGTGCTGTTGAAGTTCCCGGGTAATGAAGCAAAAGCTGCAGAGCTGGTGGACAAAGCTGTTGCACTTGATAGCACTGAAGCTGGTAAAGTAACATTAATGAGGACCATGGCATCAAAATTTGAAGCACAGAAAATGTATGCCGATGCCGCCACCTGGTATAAAAAGATAGCTGATACCAAGAAAGCATCTACAAAGACCGATATCTTTAACTATGCCAACAATTACAGCCGCGGCGGTAATTACCAGGCTGCAATTGACGGATGGACCTTGTACACTACCAAATATCCCAACGAAACTTATGGATATTATATGACGGCTGTTACACAGTCCAAGATAGATACCACGATGGCACAGGGCCTTGCTGCACCAAGCTACCAGAAAGTGATAGAACTGGGCGAAGCGCAATGGGCTACCGATTCAGCTAAAGTGAAAACACATTTACTGAATGCCTACAAATATTTTATCCAGTATGTGTATAACATTAAAAAGGATAAACAAGGCGCTTCTGATTATGCGGCAAAATATCTTGCAAAAGAGCCTACCGATACAGAAGTACAGGATATCAAGAAGCAACTGGATGCTCCTGCAAGGCCGGCAACCCCTGCAAGACAACCTGCTGCAAGGCCAGCTGCGCCTAAAGCCCCTGCACCTGCAGCAAAAAAAAAGTAAAAGGTAAAAATTAATACATATATCCCCGTTACCAAAAAGTAACGGGGTTTTTTGTGCCCTTTAATATTGAATATTGCTATCGCTGCCTTATTTTTGCGGATAATCTAATAATATAATATCCGAATGCAGTTTTTCTTTCTCCAGGTAGCCAATTCCAGTAATGCAACTAATTATTTGCCGATAGCCCTGCAACTGGTATTTGCAGCGGGGTTAATTACCACCATCATGGTGCTGTCTAATTACCTTGGCCCCAAAAGAAAAACAGCTGATAAACTGGTGAATTTTGAGAGCGGTGTGGAAATAAAAGGCAATGCCCGCCAGCCAATGGCCATCAAATACTTTCTCGTGGCCATCTTATTCGTTTTATTTGATGTGGAAGTGATATTCTTCTATCCTTATGCAGTTAATTTCAGGGAACTGAAATGGGATGGATTTTGGGCTGTAGTAATGTTTGTTGGTCTGTTTGTTGCTGGATTTATATATATCATCAAGAAAGGGGCGCTGGATTGGGAAGACTAATGAGATGGCGAATATAGAATGTCGAATGTGATTCGATGTTTAACTTTTTAAATTTAAAATTATGGCACGTCCGGTTCAATATAATAATCACGTAAAGTTTGAAGGTGTTCCCGAAGGGTATATGGGCGAAGGTTTTATGGCTACCAATTTTGAAAGAGTGGTGAGCCTGGCCCGTAAAAATTCCATCTGGCCCCTTCCTTTTGCAACCAGTTGTTGCGGTATCGAATTCATGGCCACAATGGCCAGCCACTACGATCTTGCCCGTTTTGGCAGTGAGCGTGTGGGTTTTTCCCCCCGCCAGTGCGACCTGCTGATGGTAATGGGTACCATTTCTAAAAAAATGGGGCCTGTATTGCGCCAGGTATACCTGCAAATGGCTGAACCCCGCTGGGTAATGGCTGTAGGCGCCTGCGCTTCTTCGGGCGGTATTTTTGATACTTATTCTGTTTTGCAGGGTATCGACCAGGTGATACCGGTGGACGTATATGTGCCCGGTTGCCCACCAAGGCCCGAAGCAATACTGGACGGATTTATGAACATTCAGCAACTGGTGAACCAGGAAGGATTGAGGAGAAGGCACAGCGACCAGTATAAGAATTTGATGACGGAATACGGAATACAGTAAAATACAAAGCCGCAAGCTTCAAGCTACAAGGGAGTTTGCGATTGTTTTATCTTGAAGCTTGTGGCTTGAAACTTGAAGCTGATGTTAACTAACGAGACCATACAACAAAAACTAACTGAAAAATTTGGGGATCAACTCACCGAATGGGCCGAACCATATGGTATGCTTACGTTTACCGCTCCAAAAGACCTCAACATTAAAATATTGCAGTTTTTGTTTGATGATGCGGAACTGCGTTTTCAATTTTTGACCGACCTGCAGGCGGTGCATTACCCCGACAGGAAAGGCGAAGAGCTGGCCGTGGTGTATCACCTGCATAATTTAGTGGATAATGTAAGGATACGTTTTAAAGTATTTACCGACATTATCAAGCCCGATGTATTTACTGCAACGGCTTTGTACCAGTCAGCTAATTTTATGGAAAGGGAAACCTATGATTTTTTCGGGGTGAATTTTGTGGGCCATCCTAATTTAAAAAGGATACTGAATGTGGATGAGATGGATTATTTCCCGATGAGAAAAGAATTTCCGCTGGAAGACCAGACGAGGATCGATAAGGATGATGAAATGTTTGGAAGGGGGTGAGCCCTAAAGGGGATTGGGTATTTCGGTTAAAGAGTATATCTAAAAAAGTAGTCTTTTGCTTTTAGTTCCGTAGGAGCAACAGTTTGGTAGGAGAAAATGATAGAAGGTTGTTAGAAAAGCCCCGTAGGGGCGACAGTTTGTGCAAAACATAATTAAAGCTGAATAGAGATTTGACGTACAAGAGTGCGACGCCAATGAAGATGATCAAAGAAATATTGTTGGTTACAAAAAATTATTAATAAACATAATCAAAGTCCCCTTTAGGGGATTTAGGGGTATGACTGATACATCACATATTTTATTACCTGAAGGCTCGATAGAGAAACAAACCACTACACTCAACCTTGGGCCTACGCACCCTGCCACGCATGGTGTGTTCCAGAATGTGTTAGAATTAGATGGCGAACGCATATTATCTGCTGTATCAACTGTGGGATATATCCACAGGGCCTTTGAAAAACTGGCAGAACGCAGACCTTTATACCAGGTTACTCCATTGACAGACCGGTTGAACTACTGTTCTTCTCCCATCAACAATATGGGCTGGCATTTGACCTGCGAAAAATTATTAGGTGTTCAAACACCGAAAAGGGTGGATTACCTGCGGGTGATCATTATGGAACTGGCCCGTATCAGCGACCACCTGATCTGTAACTCTATTGTGGGTGTGGACAGCGGCGCTTACTCAGGCTTTTTATACCTGATGCAATTCCGGGAATTAATCTACGAAATATATGAAGAAGTATGTGGCTCCCGCCTTACTACTAATATTGGGCGTATTGGCGGTTTTGAAAGGAATTTCACAAATACAGCGTTTGAAAAACTCGAAAAATTCTTAGCTGAATATCCAAAACAGCTGAAAGAGTTTGAGAACCTGTTTACCCGTAACCGCATATTTGTAGACCGTACGGTGGGCTGCGGCCCTATCAGTGCAGAGCGTGCATTGAACTATGGCTTTACCGGTCCTAACCTGCGTGCGGCCGGAGTGGATTATGATGTGCGTGTGCACACGCCTTACAGCAGTTACGAAGATTTTGATTTTACCGTGCCTGTGGGTACCACCGGCGATTGCTATGATAGATTTTTGGTGCGGAATGAAGAAATGTGGCAGAGCTTAAGCATTATCGAACAGGCGTACCAGAAAGTACAGGAATTTAAAGGCAAGGATGCAGAAGTGTTCCACGCCGATGTGCCTGCTTATTATCTTCCTGAAAAGAAAGATGTATATACTAAAATGGAAGCGTTGATCTATCACTTTAAAATTGTGATGGGTGAAACAGAGATACCGGCAGGCGAAGTATACCACAGCGTGGAAGGCGCCAATGGCGAACTGGGTTTTTATTTGATCAGTGATGGAGGAAGAACACCTTACCGTTTGCATTTCCGCAGGCCATGTTTCATCTATTACCAGGCTTACCCTGAATTAACCAAAGGAGGCATGGTGAGTGATGCGGTAATAACAATGAGTAGTTTGAATTTGATAGCCGGAGAATTGGATGCGTAATGCAAAAGCTTTAGGAAAAGATGGATAGAAGAATATTATACTTTTTACTTGTCTTTACAATTGTAGTGGGTGTCAGTTGCATGAATAAATACCTGGCTGCAGTTGAAAAAAAATTCAATAATAATGAGGTTGGATGGAGACCAGATGACTTTGACCCTAAGAAAGGAACATTATTAATACAGAGAGTAAGGAAAAAATGGCAAAAGCGAATTGAATCTTATATGGCAAAAAATTATCCATATAAGTATGAGTATTTTAACTATTTATCAAATTTAGGCAAGTTCGAGAAATATGAAGACACTACAGAATATAGGTTTGTATTAGTGTCAACAGATCAGGTTATATGGGCGGATGCTCCGCAAGATAATAATCCTGAAACAATTAAAAGAGAAGGAATAAGGAATGTGAAACCAGATCGGTTAGCGATAGAGTCAAATGACTTTTACTTTTTGGATCGTTTAACTGGTAAAACATATTCAAAATCGGGGATGTCTGGAACGGATGCATCTATTCCGATTAAAAGTATTATTGGGTATTATTTAAAGAAAAAATGATGGAAATCAAATTCCGGGAAGATAAATTAAATAAGGTGGCGGAGATCATATCCCGTTATCCAGAAGGTAAGCAAAAAAGCGCCTTGCTGCCGGTATTGCACCTGGCACAGGAAGAATTTGGCGGATGGCTGGATGTACCGGTAATGGATTATGTGGCAACATTGCTGCAGATAGAACCTATTGAAGTGTATGAAGTGGCCAGCTTTTACAGTATGTATAATTTAAAGCCAGTAGGTAAATACATGTTTGAAGTTTGCCAGACAGGCCCCTGCATGCTGAACGGCAGCGATAATATCATTGAATACATCAAGCAGAAGCTGAACATCAATGTGGGTGAAACCACTGCTGATGGGATGTTCACACTGAAAACAGTGGAATGCCTGGGCGCCTGCGGTTATGCACCCATGATGCAGATGGGTAAATTTTACCGGGAGCATCTTACAAAGGAAAAAGTAGATGCGATCATTGAAGAATGCAGGAATGCGGCAATATCGAGTAACTAAACTTAAAGGATACACGAAATTGAAAAAATATATTTACATAGTATGCCTGCTTACCAGCCTGAATGCTGCAGCACAGGGCAAACAGGATAGGGCAGTAATGTCGAAGAGCCAGCAATTAATGGATATTGTATTCGGCAGTAAAGACAGTGCAAGCCTGGATGCGTTGTTTGCAAAAACATTGATCTATGGTCATTCCAGTGGTAAGATACAGAACCGGGAAGAAGCGATACAGGGTATCATCCATAATAAATCGGTGTATACCGAAAAAGGGATCACACCGCTCAGTGTTCGTAAATCGGGTGATTCTGTAATTGTAACAAAAGTGTTTAATGCAACAGAAAAAAAGGGAGATGGAACAGAGGCGCCATTGAATATTAGTATTGACATGGTTTGGATAAAAGAAAGCGGCGAATGGAAACTGGCAAGACGCCAGGCCTATAAAATTCAATAAATGAAGTGGACCTTATTATGGGCATTTATAGTTGTAACAACCGTTGCAAATGCGCAGACAGAAGAAGCGAAGCTGATAGCAACGGTAAAGGAATTCCATACAGCGCTGGTAAATAAGAACACGGTCTCTATCAACCAGCAAACAGATAAGGCTTTAAGCTACGGACATAGTAACGGTTGGGTGCAGACGAAGACGGATATTATAAAAGATTTTGAGACGGGCTATATCAGTTACCAGTCTTTTAAAGAAGACAGCATTACGGTAACATTGAATGGCAATATGGCGAACGTGCGTTTTGTGGCAGATGTTGCAGCAACATTAAAAGGTACCGCCAGCAGCTTTCATTTAAAAGTGCTGGAAGTGTGGGTAAAGAAGGGAAAAAGATGGATGTTGTTTGCCAGGCAGGCGGTAAAGGGATGAATTTATAAAAAAGGATTAATGAAAGTATTTTTCTTTGCTTTTTTCTTATTTCTTGCTTCTTTTGCTTTTTCGCAAAGTAATAAGGAATTGAAAGAGATTTATAAAGCTGCTCGGGATAGTAGTTCTGGTAATTATATAATCTTAAAATCGAAAGAAAAGAAAGAAATTAAGTCCATAAACGTTTATAAAGGAGGGCGAGGTGCAGGTAAAGCTGTTTTAGCAAATGGGGAAAAAATTAAATTCATTCCCGGAGATATAATAGAGTACCAGGACGAAGATGGGTTTTATAAAGTTTGCATTGCCATTGGAATGCAGTCGGATGGCGAAGTTGTAGCAGGACAAAACTTTGCAAAACGGAAATACATTGCAAACATAAACATCTATACGATGTCCCTGAATTATTCAAAGCTGCTAAGAAAAGAAAATGAATCGCCAATTTCGGTTGCATTTTTTTATTGTATTGAAACTAATAACGATGGTAATTTAGTAGCACTTGTTAATGATACAGCTGTAGTAAATAAGGTAGAATCATTGGTCAAAAAAAGTTCTGCAGCTATTGAAATAATAAATGAACTGAAAAGTAAATATGGAAAATTTACATCAGTAGGCTACGCTGCATCGAAATTACTTGACGCTGTAATGACTTATAATAAAGACGCAGCTGAAGGGAAATTGATGAATTAGTTATATTACGATTGAAGGGTTGAGGGAAAAGTTGACTGGAAAACAAAAAACGAAAAACAGAATCTCCTAAAGAGGTTAGTATGAGTAAAAAATTATTATTAGCAAACGCAAATGTTCCGGGCATCAGGGGTTTTGAGGTATACCGCCGCGAAGGTGGTTACCGCAGTGTGGAAAAAGCATTGAAGATGCAGCCGGCCGAAATAGTGGAAGAAGTAAAGAAGAGCGGCCTGCGGGGCCGTGGTGGTGCAGGTTTCCCTACGGGTATGAAGTGGAGTTTTATTGCAAAACCGGAAGGTGTGCCAAGACATTTGGTGGTGAATGCAGATGAGAGTGAGCCTGGTACTTTTAAAGATCGTTACCTGATGGAATTCATTCCGCATTATTTGATAGAAGGAATGATCGTGTCTTCGTTTGCGTTAGGCAGCAATGTAAGTTATATCTATATCCGTGGTGAATATGCCTGGATCGTGGATATACTGGAGCAGGCCATTACTGAAGCCAAACAAAATGGTTTTTTAGGAAAGAATATTTTAGGCAGTGGGTTTGACTGCGAAATATATGTGCAGCGTGGAGCAGGCGCTTATATCTGCGGAGAGGAAACTGCATTGATAGAATCGCTGGAAGGCAAGCGGGGTAACCCCAGGATCAAACCACCATTCCCTGCTGTAAAAGGCGTTTGGGAAAGGCCTACCGTGGTGAATAATGTGGAAACCATTGCGGCGGTTGTGCCCATCATCAACGATGGCGGTGAGGCATACTCGAAAATTGGCGTGGGTAAAAGCACGGGTACCAAACTGATATCTGCCTGTGGCAATATCAACAAGCCCGGTGTGTACGAAATTGATATGACCATCAGCGTGGAAGAATTTATTTTCAGCGATGAATATTGTGGTGGCATTCCCAACGGAAAAAAATTAAAAGCCTGTATACCAGGTGGTTCTTCTGTTCCTATTTTACCTGCTAACCTGTTGCTGACAACAGCTAAGGGTGAAAAAAGGATGATGAATTACGAAAGCCTTGCTGATGGCGGTTTTGCAACTGGTACCATGATGGGCTCTGGTGGTTTTATTGTACTGGATGAAGACCAGTGCGTGGTAAAACATACTTATACATTGGCAAGGTTCTACCGCCACGAAAGCTGCGGACAATGCAGCCCCTGCCGCGAAGGAACCGGCTGGATGGAGAAAATATTAAAGAAGATCGATAGCGGCAAAGGAGAGATTAAGGATATTGACCTGTTGTGGGATATTCAGCGTAAGATAGAAGGTAATACCATTTGTCCGCTGGGTGATGCGGCTGCATGGCCGGTGGCTGCTGCCATCCGTCATTTTCGTGATGAGTTTGAATGGCATGTGCTGAACCCGGATGAATGCTTGAGAAGGAATTATGGACTGGCGCATTATGCTGATCCGATCCATGTGGCAGTGCCTGCATAGCCCCCTCCGCCCCCTAAAGGGGGGACTGGGAGTTCAAAATTTGAAGTAAGTGAAATAAATTATAGTTTTTAAATTTCTTAATCTAAAAGCCCCTTTAGGGGTTGGGGTAATATGGCTGAAGAAACAAAACCTGCACCACCTGCAAACTTTAAAGTAACGATAGATAATATCACTATCGAGGTGGCACCGGGTACAACAATATTAAATGCTGCCCGTACTATTGGCGGCGACGTTACACCGCCTGCAATGTGCTATTACAGCAAATTACAGGGCAGTGGCGGTAAATGCCGTACCTGCCTGGTGGAAGTGGCGGCTGGTTCTACTGCCGACCCAAGGCCGATGCCGAAACTGGTGGCCAGCTGTCGTACAACAGTGATGGATGGTATGATCGTGAAGAATATCACCAGCGATAAAGTAAAGGATGCAAGGGCAGGTGTAGTGGAATTCTTATTATTGAACCACCCGCTGGATTGTCCTATCTGCGACCAGGCCGGTGAATGTCATTTGCAGGATCTTGGATATGAACATGGTAAAGAAGGCACCCGCTACGAATTCGGCAGAAGAACATTTGCGAAGGAAGATATCGGCCCTTATATACAATTGCACATGACAAGGTGTATACTTTGTTACCGTTGTACTTATGTGGCAGACCAGATCACAGATCAAAGGGTGCATGGTGTAACAGACCGCGGAGATCATGCGGCTATATCCACGTACATTTCTAAGGCCATTGATAATGATTTCAGTGGTAATATGATCGATGTTTGCCCGGTGGGTGCTTTGACAGATAAAACTTTCCGCTTTAAGAACAGGGTATGGTTCACCAAACCGGTGGATGCACACCGTGATTGCGAAAACCCTAAATGCTGTGGTAAAACAACTTTATGGTTGCGTGGCGAAGAAGTATTCAGGGTTACTGCACGCAAGGATGAATGGGGCGAAGTGAAAAGCTATGATGGCAAACCCGGCTGGATCTGTAATACCTGCCGTTTTGATAAAAAGAAGACGAGCGACTGGACCATTGAAGGGCCTACCAATATCAACCGTCATTCTGTGATCTCACAAGGCCATTACCAAAACCTGGTAGTGCCGAATGAAACTGTAAAAGCGGTTATGGGTGGCCGTGAGCCAAGGCTGCTGATGAATATTCACAATGTGAGCGAGGTGAATAATCCTGCAATAGAATTGAGTAAGATCAACGGGCCGGCGCACATGCAGGATTTTGCAAAATCGGGCGACCATAAAGAAGGAGCCGGAGAATCGAACCAGTTTGGTTTAACAAACAAGTAGAAATATTTTAATAGAGATAGTATGTTTTTAATGGAAGAATGGATGCCATTGGTAATTGAAAAATTAGTGCTGATACTCGTTGTAGTAATGGGATCACTGGGTATTGCCATGTACACCACTTTTGCAGAACGTAAAGTGGCGGCCATACTGCAGGACAGGAGGGGGCCCAACCGTGCAGGACCTTTTGGTTTGCTGCAACCCTTGGCCGATGGTTTGAAATTGTTTTTTAAAGAAGAGATCATCCCTAATTTTTCCTCTAAATTCCTATTCATACTCGGGCCATCTTTGGCAATGCTTACTGCTATCATGACAAGTGCGGTTATCCCCTGGGGTAATAAAGTGCATTTCTTCGACCGGGATATTTCATTGCAGATCGCTAATGTGGATGTAGGTATACTATATGTTTTTGGCGTAGTGAGTTTGGGTGTGTACGGTATCATGGTGGGTAGCTGGGCCAGTAACAATAAGTTCTCTTTAATGGGCGGTTTAAGGGCTGCATCACAGATCATCAGTTACGAGCTGGCAATGGGTATTTCTTTAATTGCATTGATCATGGTGACTGGCAACCTGAGCATTAAAGGCATGGTGGAAACACAGGTACAGAATCCCAACTGGTACGCCTGGAATGTATTCAAACAACCACTCGGTTTCCTGATATTTTTGATCTGTGCTTTTGCAGAATGTAACCGTACACCATTCGATCTGCCCGAAGCAGAAAATGAATTGATCGGTGGTTACCATACAGAATATTCCTCCATGAAACTGGGCTTTTATTTATTTGCTGAATACATCAACATGTTTGTGAGCAGCGTGATCATGGCCAGTCTGTTCTTTGGTGGTTACGATCTGCCATTCTTTAATGAAGCAGCACATGCGGATTGGGGCAACTGGTTGGCGTTGATCGGTATTGCCGCATTGATGGCAAAGGTGATCTTCTTTTTATTTTTATTCATGTGGGTGCGCTGGACGATACCGCGTTTCCGTTACGATCAGCTGATGAACCTGGGGTGGAAGATACTGATACCATTGGCGCTGGTGAACATGCTGGTAACAGGCGGACTGATCTTATTTTTTCATAGATAAATTAAATAAACCGTAAAGGTTTTTAAAATATGCAAGCATTAACTAACAGGGTAAAACAGGTAAACAGGAAGCCGATGAGCTTTGTAGAAAAGCTGTACCTGCCTGCCGTTCTTAAAGGAATGGCCATTACCTTCAGCCATATCTTTAAAAAGAAACCCACCATCAATTACCCTGAAAAGACAAGGCCTTTCAGTCCTGTATTCAGGGGGCTGCATATCCTTAACAGGGATGCAGAGGGTAGGGAGAATTGCACGGCCTGCGGCTTATGTGCAGTGGCCTGCCCGGCAGAAGCCATTACCATGGAAGCAGCTGAAAGAAAAACCGGTGAAGAGAATTTATACCGCGAAGAAAAATATGCAGCCAAATACGAGATCAATATGCTGCGTTGTATCTTTTGCGGCCTTTGCGAAGAGGCCTGCCCGAAAGATGCCATCTATTTAAGCGAAACATTTGCACCATCCGACTACCAGCGAAAACAATTTATTTACAGTAAAGATGAATTACTGATTCCGCACCCCATAGACGAACCGGAAGCCTATAAAAAAGCATTGGGTAACAGGGCAAAAAAATAGTACGTAATAATCAACAATAAAAAATGGGTCTTACACAAATCGTATTCTGGATATTAACGGCAATTGCTGTGGGCAGTGCTTTAATGGTCATTACCAGGAAGAATCCGGTACACAGCGTTTTATATTTAGTGGTAACATTCTTTGCCATTTCCGGGCATTATATTTTACTGAATGCACAGTTTCTCGCTATCGTGAATATCATTGTGTATGCAGGCGCCATCATGGTATTGTTCTTATTTGTGGTGATGCTGATGAATTTGAATGTTGCCGTGGAACCACAAAAGAATAAACTGCTGCAGTTTGCAGGTGTGATATCGGGCGGCGGTGTGTTTTTGGTATTGATAGCAGCACTGAGCAAAACCAGCGCCAACGTGCAGATGCAGGTGGGCGACTATGGATTGATAAAGAACCTAGGCCACCTGTTGTTTACCGACTACGTGGTACCGTTTGAAATAAGCAGTGTATTATTTTTAAGCGCTATGATCGGCGCAGTAGTGATCAGTAAAAGAGAACATTAATTTATTATGGATATTAAATATTACATAGCGCTTGCGGTGGGCCTATTCTGTATAGGCATCATTGGTGTATTGACACGCCGCAATGCCATCATTATTTTTATGTGCATTGAAGTAATGCTGAACGCAGTGAACTTGCTACTGGTGGCATTCTCAAAAATGCATGCGGCTGCACCCGTTGGCATCAACACGCCTTCTGTAACAGGAGATGCACAGATCTTTGTATTTTTTATAATGGTGGTGGCTGCGGCCGAAGTAGCCGTAGGGCTGGCCATTATTGTAATGATGTACAGGAATGTGCATTCGGTGGATGTAAACTTTTTAAACAGGTTAAAGAATTAAGCTCCAAGTTGCAAGCTGCAAGATCATTGCTTGTAGCTTGTGGCTGACAGCTTGTAGCTTTTATATATTATGAACAACGTTTTACAAATAGTCTGGCTGATACCATTTTTACCTTTGCTCGGTTTTTTAATTAATGGACTCGGCAGAAAACAATTATCAAAAACGCTTACCGGCATTATTGGCAGCGGGGTGATACTGGCTTCCTTTGCCATCAGCTTATGGGTTTTCTTTAATGTTAAAAGCGGTAATACGCATGTAGCGCATTATTTTAATTTTATCGATATCCCTTCTTTAAAGATCGGTTTCGATTTCCAGGTAGACCAGTTGTCTTCTTTGTTCCTGCTTATCATTACAGGTGTTGGCTTCCTCATTCATGTATACTCCACAGCATATATGCACGATGAAGAGAGTAAGGACTTTGCAAAATATTTTGCCTACCTCAACCTGTTCGTATTCTCTATGTTGCTGCTGGTAATGGGCGCCAACTATGTTATCATGTTCATTGGTTGGGAAGGTGTGGGTCTTTGTTCTTATTTATTGATCGGTTTCTGGTTCAAGAATACTGCTTATAATAATGCTGCTAAAAAAGCATTCGTGATGAACCGTATTGGTGACCTGGGTTTTTTACTCGCAGTGTTCTGGATTATCGCAAAGACCGGTTCAGCAGATTATCATACTGTATTTGCAAGTCTTAAAAATCTGAACAATACTGATATTGCCGGCATCACGCTTTTATTATTTGTAGGTGCCACCGGTAAAAGTGCACAGATACCTTTATACACCTGGTTGCCCGATGCGATGGCGGGCCCTACACCGGTATCTGCATTGATACACGCTGCCACCATGGTTACCGCAGGTATCTACATGATAGCACGCAGCAATATTTTGTACACCATGGCCCCTGCAACGCAGCATGTGATTGCGGTGATAGGTCTGGCTACTGCGGTACTTGCTGCTACCATTGCGTTGAAACAAAACGATATTAAAAAAGTGCTGGCATACAGTACCGTTAGTCAGCTCGGTTATATGTTCTTAGGATTGGGCGTGGGTGCTTACACCGGCGCTGTATTCCATGTAATGACGCATGCCTTCTTTAAAGCATTGATGTTCCTGGGTGCTGGTAGTGTGATACATGCCATGGGTGGCGAACAGGATATGCGCAATATGGGCGGACTGAAAAAATACATGGGTATTACTCAACTTACTTTTTTAATAGGCTGTCTTGCTATTGCAGGTATGCCGCCTTTCTCTGGTTTCTTCAGTAAAGATGAAATTCTTGCACATGCTTATGAAGAAAGCCCTGTATTATGGGGTGTGGGTGTGTTAACTGCATTCATGACGGCCTTCTATATGTTCCGTTTATATGCCATGACCTTTACCGGTAAATTCAGGGGCACACACGAACAGGGGCATCATTTACATGAAAGCCCTAAAGCGATTACAATACCGTTGATCGTACTGGCCATACTATCTATCATTGGTGGATGGATCGGTATACCAGAAGTATTTATGCAGGGTGGCCATAAACTGGAAGCCTTCCTGGAACCCATTTTTGCAGGCAGCAATGCTATTGCAAAAGAACATTCGCCATTGTCTCATTCCATGGAATATACTTTAATGGCTGTTTCTGTAATAGGTGCATTGATCGCATTGTTATTTGCCTGGAATAAATTCAGCAAATACGAAAAAACGGATGCTGAAGAAACCGGTTTGGGTAAAGTGCTCGCCAATAAATGGTATGTGGATGAATTGTATGAAGCCATCATTGTAAAACCATTGCAGGGCCTTGCTTCCTTCTTTAATAATATAATGGAGAAAAAAGGTATTGATGGTTTTGTGAATGGTATCGGCAAAGCAGTGAACTATGGCAGCCGCCAGGTTCGTTTGCTGCAGAGCGGCCATGTGGGCAGCTATGTGTTACTGATGGTAATTGGCATTTTAATTTTATTTATAGTACAACTGTTTTTGTAATTAGAAGTTATAGATATGCAAACTCTTGGAATACGTTTTCCTGATCTGTTGTTGTGGTCTCCGCTGATAGCCGGGTTACTCTGTTTTATTTTACGCAGCGAAAAGAATTCAAAAGCACTGGCTTTAATCTCTTCGCTCCTTACACTGGCAATTGCCGGAATAAGCCTTTCGTATGCCGGCAACAGCAAAACAGACCTGCAATTAAGTGGTCTTGTTGATAAGTATGAATGGATGCAATCTATCGGCGGCAGTTTCAATATCGGGCTGGATGGTATGGGCCGACTGCTTACATTGCTTACTGCGTTCTCATTTCCTGTAATTTTTATAGCTACCTACAATGGAAAATATAAACAACCTGCTGCCTTTTACGGATTGATGTTGTTATCGCAGGCCGGGTTAATGGGCGTGTTCACTGCACTGGATGCGCTGACCTTTTATTTCTTCTGGGAACTGGCGTTGATACCGGTATATTTTTTATGCAGCTACTGGGGTGGCGAAAAAAGGATACAGGCTACTTTCAAATTCTTTGTATATACATTTACCGGTTCACTGCTGATGCTGGTAGGTATCATTTACATGTACCTGCATACCAGTGGCGAATTTTCCAAAGCAGGTGTATTACTGCATGAGCATACTTTTTCGCTGGATGCTTTCAGGCATATTAATCTTACGCCTACAGAGCAGGGCTGGTTATTCTGGCTGTTCTTTATTGCATTCGCTATCAAGATGCCGGTATTCCCTTTCCATACCTGGCAGCCCGATACTTACGAGCAATCGCCTACAGCGGTTACAATGGTATTAAGCGGCATCATGGTAAAGATGGGGGTATTTGCAGTGTTAAGATGGGTATTGCCCGTATTCTCCGTAGCAGCTACGCATAACAGTATGATCATAATCGGCCTGGCTGTTTTCGGAATGATCTATGCCAGCCTTATTGCCATTAAGCAGGATGATCTGAAACGCCTGGTGGCTTATTCTTCTATTGCGCATATCGGGTTGATGTGTGCCACTATGTTTGCTTCTGCATCTCCGGCAGCGCCTGCAGGTGTTACCGGGATACAGGGTGTGATGATACAGATGTTCAGTCACGGTATCAATATCATTGGCCTGTGGATAGTGGTGGACCTGCTGGAAAAACAAACCGGTACCCGCAAGATATCGCAGCTGGGTGGTGTGGCGCATAAGGCGCCGGTGCTTACCATTATGCTGGTGGTGATCGCATTTGCCAATATTGCATTGCCGCTTACCAATGCTTTTGTTGGCGAGTTCATGATGTTCAACGGGTTGTTCGGGTTCAATAAATGGTACGCTGCTATTGCGGGTATCAGCATTATACTGGCGGCTGTGTATACTTTGAACATGGTGCAGAAAGTATTTTATGGCGAGACCAATGCCGTTACAGAAAATGTAAAGGAAATAGCCTGGAATGAAAAGATCATACTGGGTGTGATAGTGCTGGTGATATTTATAGTAGGTGTGTTTCCACAACCAATACTGAATTTAACTAAAGATATGGGCCTTGTAATAACCGGGCAGGCAAAATAATTAAATAACAAAACACAATCATTCCTTTAAAGAGGATAGGAATATGAACGAGATCATTTTATCAGCAATATGGGGTATTGTAATGATGCTGGCAGGTGCATTTGTAAAAAGTAAAAGCATACCTAAATATCTTGCTATTGCAGGGATCGTGGTGATATTGCTTGCCAACTGCCATGAACTGTATATGCAGGAACCGCTTTTTGGTATCGAAACAAAAGACATGCTGCATACCACCAGCCTCAACCTTACTTTTATCACGGTAATGCTGGCCTGCACTTTGTTGTTCTTTTTGCTGAATGGCCGCGACTTTGAAAAAGTGGGTTCCAATGTATCGGAATTCTTTGCCCTCATCTTCTTTATACTGTGCGGTGTGGGACTGGTGGCTACTTTCAACACCTTGCTGATACTCTTTATTGGTATCGAGATACTTTCTATCCCTTTGTACATACTAACAGGAAGCGATAAACGCAATTTAAAAAGTAATGAAGCTGCTTTGAAATATTTTTTAATGGGCGCTTTCTCCACAGGTATCATGCTGATGGGTATTGCGTTTATTTATGGCGGCACCGACTCCGCTTCTTTCTTTTTGAACAATATTAACCTGGGCGCCGGTAAAATGCCGGTGCTGATAGCTGTAGGGCTGGTGTTGCTGATGATCGCTATGTCATTTAAAGTTTCTGCTGCGCCTTTCCATTTCTGGACACCCGATGTGTACGACGGGGCCCCTACAGTATTCACTTCTTTTATGGCCACTATTGTAAAAGCGGCGGGCTTCTTTGCTTTCATCAGGCTTTTTGAAAATGCTTTTGGCTCTGTACAACCACAATGGCAAAAGCTGATCGTTATCATTACTGCTGCAACTTTGCTGATCGGTAACCTTACTGCGGTGTTCCAGCAAAGCGTGAAGCGTATGCTGGCTTACTCCAGTATTGCACAGGCTGGCTTTATGCTGCTGGCTTTATTTGCCTTGAATGATAAAGCGCAGGAAGGCCTGGTGCTGTACGCGGCTGCTTACAGCCTTGCTACCATCGGTATTTTTGCTGTACTGATAAAAATGAACGACTACACAGTGGATGGTTTTAACGGCCTTGCCAAAACACAACCGGTACTGGCGCTTACTGCCACCATCTTCCTGTTATCTCTTACAGGTATTCCTTTAACAGCCGGTTTCCAGGCTAAATTCTATATGCTGATTGCAGCCGTAAGCAACGGCCATAATTTCTGGCTGGTGATACTGGCGGTATTGTGTGCAGCTATCAGCGCTTATTATTACTTCAGGGTGATACAGGCCATTTATTTTAAAGAAAACTCAGAAGCCAATGTGCAGGAATGGGATATAACACCTGCATTCAAGATATTGCTGCTGATCACTGCCGGTTTGATCATCCTGCTGGGTATTGCACCACATCTTATCACCGACTGGTTGCATTATAATCCATAATTACAGCACAGGTAAATGCCTGTCAACCTTGCGTTGAAAGGGTAGGGGAGCAGCTCCATGCTTTGGCCCCGGAATTTCTATATAACAGTGCCCGGGCAGACCGGAAGTTGTCCGAAAGATGACCGAAGGATGTCCGAAGGATAGTGCAATGTGCTATGCTGTATCTAAAAAGTTGCTACGGGTCATCTACGAGGCATCTACGGGTGATCCTGCCTTCATCCAGCCATCATATCCCCTTCATCCTGCCATTCGTAAAAGTTTTTCCTGCCGGTCTCTTTTCTGTTATTAACTTTAAGGTATAATACATGTTTGCATGACCTTTAAAGACACCATTAAACTGTCGTGGCGCAATATCAGCAGCAGCAGGTTACGCACCGGTATTACAGTTGCCATCATTGCATTGGGTATCTGTGCTTTGATATGGTTCCTCACTTCGTTAAAAGCGGCCAGCAACAGCCTTACCAGCAGTTTTTCCACTATGGGCGCCAATGCTTTCAGCCTGCGTTATAAAGACCGTAATATACGCTTTGGCGGAGGGCCGCAAAGAGACGTGGTTAAAAAGACCAAATCGGCATTAAAGGAAAAGAACTCCAGCATTGGAAAGATCATCACGTATGAAGAGGCCAAGTCGTTCAAGGAGCGCTATGCTTTTCCTGCAAAAGTGGGACTGGCCATTAGGGGAGCGGGCAATATCGTTGTGAACAATGAAAAGAAGAAGACCAATCCAGATATCAACTTTACTGGTGGTGATGAAAATTATCTTGAACTGAATGGGTATAAGATCGCTTATGGCCGCAACCTTACGCCTTCCGATGTGGAATCGGGCCGCAATGTTTGTATGATCGGCAGCAGCGTGGCAGAAAAATTATATCCAGATAATGTGGCCAAGGCAGTAGACCAGGTGATCAATGTAGATCATATTCCTTACCGGGTATTGGCAGTGCTGGAAGATAAAGGATCGAGTGCATTTTTCAGTACGGGTAAAGTGGTCATCACTTCCTACAACAATATCCGCCGTTATTACCCCACACAGAATTCTTCTTTCGCTATTGCTGTAATGGTAAATGATGTGAACCTGATTGATGCTGCTGTTGGTGAAGCCACGGGAACGTTCAGGCCTATACGAAAACTGGATGTAAAGGAAGAAGATAATTTTTATATTGATAAAAGCGACAGCATTGCTGCAACGCTCATTAACAATCTCGGCTTTTTGGAAAAAGGGATCATTGGTGTGGCACTCATCACTTTGCTGGCATCTTCCATCGGGCTGATGAATATTATGCTGGTAGCCGTGAACGAAAGAACCAAAGAGATCGGCCTGATAAAAGCATTGGGCGGTACTAAAAAAGATATCCGCAATCAATTTCTCTGGGAGTCGATCCTTATCAGTTTATTGGGCGCTGTAGTAGGTATCGTTGTTGGTATCATACTGGGCAACCTGATCGCAATGGCTTTACATTCCGGGTTGGTGCTGTTGTGGGGATGGATCATTGGCGGTATCATTGTCTGCTCGGCAGTAGGGCTTGCAGCGGGGCTGTATCCTGCAGTAAAAGCCAGCCGGCTCGATCCTATTGTGGCTTTGCGGTACGAATAATTGCTATTTCAACAGTGTAAAAAATAAAAGGCGCTTCATTTACGAAGCGCCTTCATTATTTTCAGTTCATCCCTGGTTATTTAGGATCCAGTATCTTCTTCAAACGGTCGCTCAAGTCCTGCAGGTGATACTTACTTGCTTTATCAGTAGTACCGATAATAGCAGCATCAATAGCAGCCTTCAGTTCTTTCGCATGTCCCTTCAGGTAAGAAAGGATATCCGATTTTTTAGTATCCATTACCGGTGTGCTTGGGCCACCAAAAGATATGATCACCATCGATTGCTGTGGTGCAGGATTTAAAATTGCACCCAGTCTTTCCACGTAAGATTTCTGCAGGTTCCTCCTGTAGATATCAATGGCTTTTTTGGTGGTGAGTTCTGTAAACACACTTTGTTTAAGATCACTTAACAGATCACTTACTGTATATGCATCAGCACCAATAGACGCTTCTGCATTCAGCATTTTGTTCATAGTAGTGGTGCTCAGCATTTTGAACAATGCAGTTTCCTGCAGGCTCAAAATAGTAGTGGTAGGGTTTAAGCCTGTTTTGCTGAAAATGTCTTTATTGATCAGCCAGGTTGGTGTGGTGAATACCTGTTTGTCTACAAATTCAGCCGCTTCTTTCTGCGTGGCTTTACTTACGTATTCGTATACATTGCCGGGCTGGTTGTTCTTTTTAAATGTTTCGTACACGCCACCAAAGTTGTAGCATACGTGACCGATATACCTGCGGAACTGTGTAGTCAGCTGGTCGTACATATTACCCAGGTCGGTATAATCTTCATCTGCCTGTTTGGTCCAGGTGGCAAGATTTGGCAGAATGCGTTGCAGGTTCTTAATACCATAAGCTGATGCTTTCATGGCGTTATCACCAATACATTCGCTCTGGTCGCGGGGATCATCGGGTTGTCCCTGTCTTCCATAGTAAAAACGTTTATCGCCTGCTTTGGCTTCTATCCATTTATCCAGGATGGGCACTTCATCTTCGGCAGTAGCTGCTTCCGGTATCAGTTTATAACCCCATTCAATTGACCATTTATCGTAATCGCCAATGCGTGGATAAATACCCGCAGCAGTGATATTATCTTCCGGCTGTGCCACGTAGTTAAAACGTGCATAGTCCATAATGCTTGGTGTGTGGCCATTGGCTTCCACCCATGCTTTGTTGCGCAGGTTCTCAACAGGCACGCCTGATGATGAACCAAAGTTGTGCGGCAGGCCCAATGTATGGCCTACTTCGTGCGATGATACAAAGCGGATCAGTTGTCCCATCAGTTCATCATCAAACACCATTTTACGGGCCCTGGGGTCAATAGCGCCGGCCTGTATCATATACCAGTCGTGCAACAGTTTCATTACGTTGTGGAACCAGCCGATATGGCTTTCCATGATCTCACCGCTTCTTGGGTCCACGGTGCTAGGTCCGTAGGCATTCAGTACAGATGATGGTTTGTAGATGATAGCGCTGTTACGGGCATCTTCCAGGCTCCAGGTACTGTCCTGTTCTTTGGTAGGTGCTTCCTTACCCATAATGGCATTCTTAAAGCCTGCTTTTTCAAAAGCCACCTGCCAGTCGTTGATACCCTGTATCAGGTAAGGCACCCATTTTTTAGGAGTGGTGGGATCGATATAGTAAATGATCGGTTTGATGGGTTCCACCAGTTCGCCGCGTTTGTATTTTTCCATATCCTCGGGCTTTGGTTCCAGCCTCCAGCGTGCGATCATGCTGATGTCTTTTACACCTTGTGGATTGGCATCAAAATCGGTATAGCCGGTGCTGAAATAGCCTACACGGTTATCTTCATACCTTGCCTTCATGGGCTTTTCGGGCAGTATCAGTAAGGAGCTGTTCATTTCCAGCGTTACAGTGGCCTGGCTGGGTGCAGCAGGAGGGAAGCCGGGTTGCGGCGATCCTGCGCTTTTAGAAAAGGTCTTTACTGTAGTGATTTCTATATTCTGTGGGTAAGGACGCACACTTACGATATAGGATTTATCAGGCTGAAAACCGCCTGCCTGGAAAGATGATTTGGCATAACCTGCAAAACCAAAGATCTCGTTGTCGGCAGTGATATTGTCTGTAACATCTATCACGATACCGCCGCCGATACTGTCGGGTGCATTGGCCTTGATATCAAATGCCATTGATATAGGCTGTAGGTTACTGTTCAATACCGAATGGTACATAGGTTTGGTACTATCGGATGGATTTACACTATAGGAAATATTCTTCAGGAAGATCTTGTTGTTGGGGCCTTTTTCAAAGCGGATCACATTGCTGCCGATCTCATCGCCTGCATAGCCATTGAATTGTTTAGGGCTTTCCACCGATGATTTGGAGATCCTGTTTACTACAAGGATATCCCTGCCCAATAATTTCTGTGGCAATTCAAAGTAGTACTTGTCTTCTACTTTATGTACTACAAACAACCCCCGGGAGGTTTTGGCTTTGTCGGTAATAACTTCTTTGTAAGGTTTAGGACCGGGCTTGGGCGGCGTCATAGAAGGCATACCCCCCGGCATAGCGGGTGAAGTGGCCGGCTTATCCTGTGCGCTCACCGAAAGTGTTACACACACAGCAGAAAAAGCCAAGCAAAATTTTCTAATGCAATAAGTCATGTGGATGATTTTATATTGAATATATAAGTTTACAAACGAAAGTATTGAATACCTTTTAAAATATGGGTTTTTATGGATAAAAGGTGAATTATTAGTGCGGCTGGAATAGTGCATTTTTTTTATGTAAAATGGCGATTCCGGCATCAATATTAAAAAAATAAAAAAAAATAAACGGTAAGTTGTTGCTTTCGATTATTTTATTAACTTGTGCGCTCTACATCTAAAAATGTGCAAAAAAACAGGTTGTTTGATTATATTTTTATAGTAGAATTGTGCAATCAAGCTTAACTAACACAAAAATCAAAATTAACTTTTTCACTAACTAAAAATTGAATGTCATGGCAGAAACAAAACCATCTGTAAAACCAGCTACTTCGGTACAGGTAAAAAAATCTAATAATGCAATTTCTTTGTTGGCTCCTGTTGTGTGTGTAATAGCAGGTTATTTGATCTGGCGATTCCTTTTGGGTAGCGCAAGCAATTTCACCAAACCAGGAACAGGTGCATTCTGGCCAAACCATGAAGGACCTAAAACTGCCTTGAGCAAAATGTATTTGGGAGGTATCATCGTACCGATCCTGATTGGATGTTTTTTAACTGTAATCACTTTTGTGATCGAACGTTTTTTAACTATCAGCAAAGCAAACGGAAGTGGCAACAATGCCGATTTCATCCGCAAAGTGCAATATCACCTGGCTAACAAAAATGTTGATGCTGCCATTGCTGAATGCGATAAACAAAAAGGAAGTGTTGGTAATGTAATGAAAGCAGGTTTACACCGCTACAAAGAAATGATCAGCAACTCTGAATTAACTACCGATCAAAAAGTACTGGCTATCCAGAAAGAAGTGGAAGAAGCTACTGCACTGGAACTGCCAATGCTGGAAAAGAACCTGGTATTCTTATCAACTATCGCTTCTGTAGCAACCCTGATGGGTCTGTTAGGAACGGTATTGGGTATGATCCGTTCATTCTCTGCCCTGGGTGAAGGCGAAGGCGGTGGTGATGCTGCAAGCAAACTGTCTGTAGGTATCTCTGAAGCCTTGTATAACACTGCATTAGGTATCGGTACTTCAGCTATTTCAATTATATTCTACAATATGTTTACCACCAAGATCGATGGTATTACCTATGGTATTGATGAAAGCGGCTTTACGCTGACCCAGAGTTTTGCATCATTGTACAAATAATTTTGGTACAACAGGTGTATGGATTTTATCAATATTTGAATCTAATTAATAAATAATCAATCATGGGAAGAGCCAAAATACCCCGCAAGAGTACCAATATAGATATGACGGCGATGTGCGACGTTGCGTTTCTGCTGTTATCGTTCTTTATATTGGCTACCAAACAAAAGCCGCCTGAAGCTGTGGCTGTTGTGGCGCCAAGTTCCGTATCATCCAAGGCAGCTCCTGAAAAATCTATCCTCATTACTTTAACAAAAGAGGGCAAGGTTTTTTTGATGATGGGAGATGACACCAAAAAACTGGATATCTTAAATGATATCAATAAAACCAAAGCACTCGGGCTTTCTGACGCAGAAGTGAAAAAGCTGGATAAAATGAGTTTTATTGGTATGCCACTGAATAAATTAAAAGGCCTTGCCGACCTGGCGGAACCTTTGCCAGCCACTAAAATGGAAGGTATTCCTATTAAGGACAGTGCCACCAACGAAATGGTTGACTGGATAAGGAGCATTACCAATGCTTATGCCGGCGGAAGCCAGAAAGAGCTGGAAGAAATGCTGCTGCTGAAAGGAGACGGGGATGCATTGTATCCTGATTTCAAGAACATTAAATATGCTTTGAAAAAGAATAACATATTAAAGTTCAAGATCGTAACTAATTCAGAAAGCGCACCAGTAGGTTCCGAGTTATATAATTTCAATAAGTCGGGAGCCAAAGAATAATTTTAATTAACTAAAAAATAGTTGCACCATGGCAGAAATGGACACCTCGTCGGGTGGCGGTCATAAGAAAGGCCCCGGCGTCAAGAAACCAAAAAAATTATCTACCAGGGTAGATCTTACCCCGATGGTGGATCTTGGCTTTCTGCTGATCACATTCTTTGTGTTTACCACCACTATGAGTAAACCCACTGCAATGAATATGAATGAACCTAAGGATGATAAACCGGAAGACCAGATGAAAGTAAAGGAATCGGCAGTAATGACGATCCTGCTCGGAAAAGGCGACCAGGTTTATTATTACAATGGTAATTTAACCGCAGATAATGCCACTGAGATATTTAAAAGCACCAACTTTAAAGAAATCCGCCAAATCATTTTAGACAAGAAAAGAGCTGTTCCGGACGGGGACAAATCTAAAAGTGATTTGATGTATATCATTAAGGCCGATAAGGAAAGTAAATTTAAAAATGCCATCGACATCCTGGACGAGATGCAGATCAACAAGATACCTACCGGTCACTATGCCGAAGTGGATATCAACGATGTAGAAGAAATGCTGATCAAAAAGACCGAGGAAGCAAATGGTATAAAATAATTTATGGAATTTACCGGAGTTTGAATCTAATTTAAAAGCAGTATACAATGGATATAAACAAAATTTTAAGCGCAGACATCCTCGATATCATTTTCGATGGGAAAAATAAGCAATATGGTGCTTATGAGCTGCGTAAGACATACAACAGGCGCCTGCTCAAGGCCCTTATCATTACTGCATCCATTGCATTATTGATATTCCTGGGCTCGGTGTTTGCCAGTGTGTTCAAAAAATCGGGCCCTGAGGTCCTGGAAGTAAAAGATATGGAAATGGCCGAGGTTAAGAAGGATGAACCGCCTCCACCACCGCCACCACCACCACCACCAGTACCACCACCACCACCTGAGATCAACCAGGTAAAATTTACCCCTCCTAAAATTGTTAAGGATGAGGAAGTGAAGCCTGAAGAAAAGATCGAAGAGATCAAGGACGACCAGGTGATCAGTACTAAAACCGTAGAAAGTGATAATAAGGAACAGATAGTACAGGCACCTGTAGAAGATAAAGGTACCGGCGCTGTGGAAGTTCCGAAAGTGGAAGATGATGAAGGTAAGATCTTTACCAAGGTGGAAGTGGAAGCAGAGTTCCCTGGCGGACCTGGAGCATGGAATGCCTTTTTAAAGAAAAACCTGAACGGTGATGTTCCTACAGATAATGGCGCTGCAGAAGGTACTTACACTGTAGTGGTAAAATTTGTAGTGAGCAGGGATGGTAGCTTAAGTGATATCACCTGCGAATCTGATCCTGGTTTTGGTATCTGCGAAGAAGCCAAAAGGGTTATCAAAAAAACCAAGAACTGGACTCCGGCTATTCAAAACGGACGTAATGTAAATGCATACCGCCGTCAGCCGATCACCTTCCTGGTACAGGCTCAATAAGCACAAGTACAAACAAATTCGATACGCAACTCCCGGTTATACCGGGAGTTTTTTTATGCCTTACTGTAAGGGCTACACTAAAATTTTAAAAATGTTTATGGAAGAAATTTTGTTTTGTATCTAAATAAAAAAACTACTTATTATGGAAGCAAATAAAATTTTAAATGCCGACATTCTCGACATTGTCTTCGACGGACGAAACAAACAGTATGGCGCTTATGATCTGCGCCGCTATTACAGCAACCGTATGCGCAAAGCGCTGTTAATAACGGGATCGGCTATACTAATTTTGATCTGCGGATCGGTATTCGCTCATTTTTCCGGCAAAGGAAAAAGTGACGGCCTTGAAGTGAAAGATATCGATATGGCAAACGTGAAAGAAACGCCGCCGCCTGTTACACCACCACCGCCTCCTCCACCTGTGCAGGCGCCGCCACCCGATCTTAAACAGGTAAACTTTACGCCACCGGTTATTATGAAGGATGAAGATGTGAAGCCGGAAGATAAGATACAGGCGATAGATGATGATGCAATGATCAGCAACATTAACAAGGAAAGCGACAATACCAACCAGGTGGTGCAGGCCCCTGTTGAAGAACCCAATACCGGCGCTATTGATGTACCTAAAAGCAATGATGATGAGAACAAAGTATTTACAAAGGTGGAAAAGGAAGCAGCTTTTGATGGCGATTGGGGCGGCTTTTTAAAAAGATACCTGAATCCTGATGTACCCAATGATAATGGAGCCCCGGAAGGTTCGTATACCGTAGTGGTAAAATTCATTGTAAGCAAGGATGGCAGCCTGAGTGATATCAGTTGCGAAAGCGATCCCGGTTATGGTATTTGCCAGGAAGCGATCAGGGTAATTAAAAAAACCAAGAACTGGATACCTGCTGTGCAGAACGGTAATAACGTTACCGCCTACCGCAGGCAGCCTATCACTTTCCAGGTGCAGGCACAATAATTTTTTCGCCTATGATCATTAAAAAAACTTCCGGCTTATACCGGAAGTTTTTTTATGTAAATGCTTATGGAAAATAAAAAACAAATGGTCTCATTTAAAACTTACTACTATGGCAGAAATACAATCAACCACTGCAGCAAAACATTCCAAAGGTAAAAGGATGAATAAAAAAAGTACCCGGGTGGATCTTACTCCAATGGTGGACCTGGGTTTTTTACTGATCACTTTTTTTGTGTTCACCACCACTATGGCCAAGCCAAGAGTGATGGGGCTTGTTTCGCCCAACGATAATGACCCTACGGTACAAAGCAATGTTTGCGAAAGCTGTGCTATCACCATCATCCTGGATAAAAATAACAGGATATTTTATTACGAAGGCATACCGGACAATAACGCAGTAGTTAAAGAAACTTCTTTCACCAACGATGCTGTAAGAAAAGTACTGACGGATAAACTTGCCTCTGTGAAAAAAATAAAAGGCACCACGGATGATATGGTGATGATCATTAAGGCCAATGACGAAGCCCTGTTCAAAAACTTTGTGGATATTGCTGATGAAGTGACCATCAACAATGTGAAGCATTATTTTATTGATGAAGTGAACGATACGGACAGGAAACTGATAAAACCGCTGCAATAAGTATCTTTGCGGCATGCAAAATACGCTTTCGGGATGGGATGATACTATTGTGGCCATAGCCACGCCACAGGGCGTTGGCGCCATTGGGGTGATAAGATTGAGCGGGAAGGATGCGATCGCTATTATTGACCGTTTATTCGCTTCTAAAGAGCTTACAAAGCAGGCTACGCATACACTGCATGTGGGCTTGTTAAAAGAAGCAGGCATTGTGATAGATGAAGTGGTGGTATCGCTGTATAAAAATCCTAAAAGTTATACCGGTGAGGATGTGGTGGAGATCAGCTGCCACGGCAGCCCCTATGTGCAGCAGCAGGTGGTGGAAGCCTGTATACGTATGGGGGCCCGCATGGCCAAACCGGGAGAGTTTACACAGCGTGCTTTTTTAAACGGCAAGCTGGATCTTACACAGGCAGAAGCGGTGGCCGACCTGATAGCTGCAGAAACGGAAGCAGTGCATCAAACAGCATTGCAGCAAATGAAGGGTGGTTTCAGCAATGATATCAAACAATTAAGGGAGCAACTGATCCACTTTGCGGCGTTGATAGAGCTGGAACTTGACTTTGGCGAAGAAGATGTTGAATTTGCCGACCGCAAAAAACTGGAGGACCTGGTAGATGAGATTTTACATTCGGTGCAAAAACTGATCCGCTCCTTTAAACTGGGCAACATTATTAAGAATGGTGTTACCACGGTTATTGCAGGCAGGCCCAATGCCGGGAAATCCACTTTGCTGAATGCGCTGCTAAATGAAGAGCGGGCGATCGTAACAGCTATTGCCGGTACTACCAGGGATACCATTGAAGAAAAACTGGTGGTGAATGGTATTGCTTTCCGGTTGATTGATACAGCCGGTATAAGGGAGGCGACCGATGTAATCGAAAAGATGGGTATTGAAAAATCCATGGAGAAGATCAACAGCGCCGGTATATTGATGTATGTATTTGATGTGAATACCAATACAGAAAAAGATGTACTGGACGACCTGGAAAAACTGCAGCAACCTAACCAGCAGGTTCTGATAGTAGCCAATAAAATAGATACAGCTGATAAAGCGCAGTTAGATCAGCTGCATGCAGGTATCCATGCGTTCAATAAAGATAACCGGCAGGTATTTGAAATATCTGCATTGAATAAAACACAAATTGACGAGCTGGTGAATTATCTTCCTTCGCTGGTGCTTTCTGAAAAAATTAATACGGGGCAAACCATCGTGGTCAATTCCCGCCACTATGCCTCTTTACTGGACTGTGAAACTTCGTTGCTGAAAGTACAATCGGGACTGCGATCCGGCATCAGTGGTGATCTGCTGGCGCTTGATATCCGCCATGCCTTGCAGGCGCTGGGCGAAATTACCGGTGAGATACTGCACGACCGGGATATACTGGGTACGATCTTCGGTAAGTTCTGTATCGGTAAATAAATTATTCTTTACAATGACTTTTTTTGAGCGGCAAAAATTATCCATAGCTTCCAGCTTCTTTTGCAGATAAACCATTTCTTTGCAGATGCCTTTTACGTTCTCGCATCCTGCAGTTGTATTGCCTTTTTGTAATGTAAAAAAGATGTGCCTTTCTTTTACCGGATTGGTTGCAGGCAGCATTATACCTGATGTAGAGTTTTTATTGCGCCTGCGCAATACAGAAAATTTAGGCCATACCTGGTACGGCATTTTTTTGATCGATATGCCCATGGCGATCGTGTTCAGTTTTATTTTTCATAATTTGATCAGGGACATAATGGTGCTGCATTTACCTGCTTTCTTCCGGCAACGATTATCGCTGATGCCTGCATTTAACTGGACGGAATATTTTAAACAGCACAAATTAATTGTACTGCTTTCGATCTTCATTGGTATCCTTTCGCACCTGATACTGGATGTGTTTACGCATAAGAATAAATTGATCGGCCATATTTTTAAACCATTCAACAGCGAACTGATGATAGGAGGGCACGCAGTGCACCTGTATTTTATTTTGCAGGTAGGCTTTTCAATACTGGGGTTGCTGTATATGCTTTGGTTTGTTTGCAGGATGGAAAAACAGGTTTTGCTTCCTGCGCCGCCAACCCTGCTGCAGTACTGGATAAGTTTGTTGCTGATCGCTGTTCTACTATTTGCTGTAAGGGTAGTGGTTGACAGGGTGCATCAAAGCAGCGACGATATCATTATTGCTGCAACCGGCAGCCTGGTATATGCTTTACTGATCGTGTCGGTATATTATTTTAAAAAGCAAAAGGCCTTTAAAAAAATATCCCCGGCTGTTTAAACCGGGGATACATACATTTTTATAGATCAATTACCTGAAGCTCCTTTTTTCTTTCGGAGCAAAGGTTCTTTTTCTTTCTCTTCCATGCCCTTCATCATTGGGGCGTTTAAAACCGCCGTCTGCTTCGTTCATACGAATAGTACGGTTGTTGTAACGCTTGCCATCTATTGCTGCGATCATTCTGCCTGCTTCTGCTTTATCCACTTCCACCCAGCTATTCATATCCCTCATATCTATCTTACCCAGTACTTCTTTCTTTAAATTGCTTTCATCTAAAATAAACTGCAGGAAACTTGCTTTATAAAAACCATCTTTTGTTCCCAGGTTCACAAACAATCTTGTATAACCATTGTCTCGCCTGTTGAAATTGCGTTCGCCACGGTTGTCTCTTCCTTCGCCGGAAGATTGCCTTCTTTCGCCACGGAAATCATTCCTGTTAAGGTCTTCAGCATTCTCATAATATTTTAAGAAATGACTGAATTCCAAAGCAGCAACACGTTGCAATACTTCTTCCTTACTTACGTCTGCAAATTTTTCCATCAGGTCGGGGATGTAAGTTTCATAATCGCCATGGCTTACATCTGCCTGCATCAGTTTATCCATAAAGTGGAAGAACTGTTTACGGCATACTTCTTTACCAGTCGGCACATCCACTTTGTGAAACTGTGCATTGATCATCCTTTCCAGCGATTTGATCTTATAAGTTTCCCTGCTGTGGCAGATAGAAAGACAGATACCGGTTTTGCCCGCCCTGCCTGTACGGCCGCTGCGGTGGGTATATACTTCCATATCATCGGGTAATTCAAAATTGATCACGTGCGTTACGCCATCCACATCAATACCACGTGCTGCAACATCGGTTGCTATCAGTAACTGCAGACTTTTTGTACGGAACCTGCCCATTACTTTATCACGCTGCTGCTGTGTAAGATCGCCGTGCAACGCTTCTATTTCGTATCCTGATTTTGCCAGGCGTTCGCTTATTTCCTGCGCATCTACTTTGGTACGGGTAAAGATGATGCCATACATTCCGGGATTAAAATCGATCAGTCTTTTCAGTGCTTCGTAACGGTGCTGTTGCGGCACTACAAAATACTGGTGATCGATGTTAACGTTACCGCTGTTCTTTTTACCTACGGTAACTTCTTTAGGCGTATCCATGTAGTTTTTGGATATGGCCCTTACTTCGGGTGGCATAGTGGCGCTGAACAGCCAGATGCTTTCCCTGTTGATAGTATTCTTCAATACAAAATCAATATCATCACGGAAACCCATGTTCAACATTTCATCTGCTTCATCCAATACTACATATTTTACTTTCTGCAGGTCGATGGCTTTTCTTTCGATCAGATCGATGAGCCTGCCCGGTGTTGCAACAACGATCTGCACACCTTTTTTAAGATTGCGTATCTGCATGGTGATAGATGCACCGCCGTATACTGCTTCGGTGAATATATTCCTGCTGTGTTTCTTGAATTTTTCGAGGTCGTTGGTTATCTGCAGGCACAATTCCCTGGTAGGGCAAACCACCAATGCCTGTGCATGCCTTTGTGATGGATCGATGAGTTGTAAAAGCGGTAAACCAAATGCCGCTGTTTTGCCGGTACCGGTTTGGGCAAGCCCTATAAAATCGGTGGTGCCGGATAATAATACGGGAATGGATTTTTGCTGTATTTCAGAGGGTGTTTCAAATCCCAGGTCGGTTACAGCCTGTACCAATTGTTCGTTTAAGCCTAAGGCTTCAAATGCATTCATTTAAAATTGTTTTGTGATAGCCACATGTTTGTCGCGGTATTCTGTCACCGGATGTCATGCTTTGGCCGTTGGAGAACCTTGCTGGCACCGGGCCCCGGCAAAGGTTATTTGTGATAGTGAAAACTGCTTGCAGTGATCTTCTTTCAACAGCAACTGAGCATGGTCATGTAATTCTCAGTTATTAGTAATTGGGCGCAAAGGTAAGGCTTTTCGGCCGTATAACCAGCTAATTGCCGAAGTTTGCGTTTAATTAACTAAATTTCAAAGGCTGTTAAACTATTTTTGAATTACCGAGTCCAAACCAACTCACCGGATTGTATGCAAAAAATTTACCTTGTCTTATTGCTATGGATATCTGCGGTTCCTGCTATTGCGCAACTGGATTCCCTGTCTAAAAAAGATAAGGCTATGCTGGACTCGATGATGGCCAATGATGAGTTCCTGAAGCTTTTTAAAGAGCAATCTAAAAATTCGCTGGATGTGAGTGTTGGTATCGGCAATGGCGCTTTCAGCAGTCATAACAATGCTGCCAATGCCACCGGGGTGGATAATAAAATGATCTATACGCCTTCCATTGTATACCGTTTAAAAAGCGGTTTTAATTTTGGTGTCACCGGTTTTATTACTACCGACAGCGCTCATAAAGCAGAGCTGTATCAAACCGGTGTTACTGCAGGGTATGATTATTATGGCGATAAGATCAATGCGGGACTTTCGTATACCCGTTACCTGAGTGACCGTGATAAATACAATACCAAATCTTTGTATCAAAATGATATTTACGGTTATATCAAAAAAGCAAAGGGTATTATACAACCGGGCCTTGCCATCGGTTTTGCCAACGGCGATTATAAAGAATACAGTTATACCAGTTTTTCAAAAACGGTACACTTGCTGTTGCCTCTGCCTAATGGAAGAGATTCTACATTCACTGTTTCGGGTAATGATTCCACGGATAATAAAGTAAGTTATTTTTCTGCGTCGGTAAATATTGAACATGATTTTAGTTTTTACAAACTGTTTGATAAAGATGATGAACTGGATTTTACTCCTTCGTTGATATTGAATATGGGCAGTGATCAATTCTCTCAAACGCATACCAATAAAATATTCGACCGGCCCCGTATAAGAAAACTGGCAGGGATTAAAAAAACAGAATCGACCAACCAGTTCCAGGTACAATCCATTGCTGCTTCGTTTGATTTTACTTATGGCGTTGGTAAATTCTTTTTGCAACCCAACTTTTACCTGGACTATTATTTACCTGAAACAACGGGCAAAAGGTTCACTGCGATCTTTGCTGTTACTGCAGGCTTTTCGTTCTGATCCTCTTAACAAAACATTACCGTACGTAAATAACTGTTGGCATATAAGTTGGACGTATTCTTCAACTAAAAACAATTTTATTTATGAAAATCAAACTCCTTTTAACCGTTGCGATCAGCATGGCCACCATCACCGCTTTTAGTCAAAGCATTAAAATAGGTGTAAAGGGTGGCGCCACTATGAACAAATTAACCGGCCAAACCTTTAAAGAAAATTTTTCTTATGGATATCACCTGGGTGGTTTTGTTACACTGGGGCTGGGCAAAAAGTTCGCTATTCAACCCGAGGTATTATTCAACCAGGTAAATGTTGACACTTCTGATAAATTCAGTTCGATCTATCAATTCAATAAACTCAACAGTGTACAGTTGAAATATCTTACCATTCCTATTTTACTCAACTATAATGTAGGCAAGCTGCTGTCACTGCAGGCTGGTCCGCAGTTTGGTATACTAATGAACAAGAGCAATACTTTTATACAGAATGGAAGAGATGCTTTTAAGAGCGGCGACTTTAGTATGCTGGGTGGTGTGCAGTTGAATATTTCTCACTTTAGGTTATATGGCCGCTATGCGGTAGGGTTAAATAACCTGAATGATATTGATGATAAGGATAAGTGGAAAAGCCAGAGCATTCAACTGGGTGTGGGCTTAACGTTATAATATTTCAGGAACGTATGATGGTGAGAGAGCCATCGGCGTTCCATTTTACAATAGCAGACGGTGCTGACGGAGTTAAATCATCCTGGCGGTGTTGAACTATATAGTCAACACCGTTTTTTATTACTATATCCACATCATTGTATACTGACGGTGGCGGATACCCTGAAATATTAGCGGATGTGGAAACAATGGGTTTCTTAAAACGCCTGATGAGCTCCCTGCAAAAATCATCTTTCACTATCCTTATTGCGATGCTGCCATCTTTGTTTACAAGGTTGTTTGCCAGGTTGATAGCACCTTCGTAAATAACCGTAGTAGGTTTATGAATGCCTTTTATATAATCAAACACTTTTGCATCGGCCTGTGTTACATACCGGGGTAATTCTTTTTCTTCTGCCACTAATATAATCATGCTTTTTTCGTCGGCACGTTTTTTTAAACGGTATATAGCAGCCACTGCTTTTTCGTTGGTGGCGTCGCAGCCAATGCCCCAGATGGTATCGGTTGGGTAGAGGATGAGCCCGCCGTTTTGCATGGCGGCGATGCTTTTTTCTATATCGTTGTCAAATCCTACTGGCATATCAGGAAGGTAATGTTTGTAAAAGTTGTTGCGTGGTTATTGTGTAGCCGCATTTAAAATGCTGCAATGGACATTCTTTTTTTCCGTGCAGTCCGCAGGGCCTGCAGGTCAATGTTTCTGTTGTTTCCACAATAAAGGATGCATCGGATAATGGTGTAAAACCAAATGCCGGTACGGTGGAACAAAATATGGCTGTGACCGGTGCGTTGGTGGCCGATGCAAAATGCAGCGGCGCAGAATCGTTCACATAATTCATCACGGCGCTTTGCATTAATGCTGCTGATTGCAGGAAACTTAATTTACCGGCCAGAACAGTTACGTTCTTATTTTTTGCAGCCGACTGTATGGCTTCACATTCTGCCGCATTATCTTTTCCGCCCAGCAGGTAAACTGTATATCGTGCAGGTAAATTATCAATGAGTTCGATCCATTTTTCGTATGGATATTTTTTAGTGAACCATACGCTCGACGGAGTCATGGTAACAAAAGCTTGCTGCGTATATTGCTTTACCGATTCAACGTCATTTGCAGCAGGATACAATTTAGGTCTTATAATAGTGTTATCAGTAAATGCTGCTACCAGGTCGTTGTTCCTTTCCACTTCGTGTTTATAGGGCGCTGTGGTACTGATAATGTGTGGTATCTTTTTGGTAAATAAAAAACTCAAGGGATTTTTATTGAAGCCAATGGTTGTTTTGGCGGCAGAAAAAGCCGTGATCAAACCGGTGGAAAAAAAGCGCTGCAGGTTGATCACACAATCATACTTGGATTTCCTGATCTGTTGAATGATACCAAAAAGATTCCGTGTTTTATGCTCTTTTTTATTCCAGATAAGTATGTTGGTGATATGCGGGTTATTGGCCAGCAATGCTTCGTTGCCTTTGCGTACCAGGAAATCTACCTGTGCATCCGGGAAATACTGACCCAGCTTTTCCACCACGGCAGTTGCCAGTACCACATCGCCTATAAAAGCTGTTTGTATGACCAGTATTTTTTTCATGTGCCCCGCAAAGTTATTGATTAAAATGCTTTTCCGGTTATTGAATCAACATTGTACATTTGCCAAAAATTAGTAGCATGAAAGAAATGATCAATGAAGCCTGGGGCAACAGGGAATTACTGAAGGATGTAAAATATGCCGATGCTGTAAGAAAAGTGATTGAAGAAGTGGATAAGGGCAGGTTGCGTACCGCATCGCCTGCGGAAGATGGCCAGGGCTGGGTGGTGAATGAATGGGTGAAGCAGGCAATACTGATGTACTTTGCTATTCAGCAGATGCAAACCTATACTTTGCCTCCGTTTGAATTTTATGATAAGATGAAACTGAAAAGTGATTATGCTTCGCTGGGTGTGCGTGCGGTGCCGCATGCGGTGGCGAGGTATGGCAGCTTTTTGGCTAAGAATGTGGTGTTGATGCCGAGCTATGTAAACATCGGCGCTTACGTGGATGAAGGCACGATGGTGGATACCTGGGCTACTGTGGGCAGCTGTGCACAGATCGGTAAGGGCGTGCACCTGAGCGGCGGTGTGGGCATTGGCGGTGTGCTGGAACCATTGCAGGCCAGCCCCGTGATCATTGAAGATGGTTGCTTTATTGGCAGCCGTTGCATTGTGGTGGAAGGTGTGATAGTTGAAAAAGAAGCGGTGCTGGGTGCCAACGTGGTACTGACGCAATCCACCAAGATCATTGACGTGAGCGGTGCTGAACCGGTGGAAATGAAAGGCAGGGTGCCTGCACGAAGCGTGGTGATACCGGGCAGTTATACTAAAAAATTTCCTGCAGGTGAATATGGTGTTGGCTGTGCGTTAATTATCGGGCAGCGCAAACCAAGTACCGATCTTAAGACGAGTTTGAATGATGCGCTGCGGGATTTTAATGTAAGCGTGTAATAACAGCGAATGTGACCATATCGAATGTCGAATATTGAATGTTATTTGTATTAAAGGACATTCGATATTCGACATTTTATATTCGATATATTAATGAAAAGGGCTGCTGAAAAAATATCAATCACCGGTTTTATCATCACTTTTATTGGTGCTATTTTATTTTCCACCAAGGCGGTGATCGTTAAAAAAGCATTTGCTGATATTAAAGCCGATGCGTTGAGCCTGCTGGCGGTTCGCATGATCTGTTCGGTGCCGGTTTACCTGGCCGTAGCATTTTATAAAAGCGGGCAGCAGCAGAATGTAAAGCTTACGCGAAAACAATGGTGGCAGTTGCTGCTGTTGGGCCTGATGGGTTACTATATCAGCAGCCTGCTGGATTTTGTGGGCCTGCAATATATTTCTGCCGGGCTGGAACGCCTGATACTTTTTTTATATCCCACCATTACGGTACTGATCACTGCTGTGTTCTTTAAACAAAAGATCACCCGGGTGCAACTGACAGCGCTGGTGCTTACCTATACCGGTATTGCTATTGCTTTTTTAGGTGAGCTAAAGGTAGATGCCCGTAATCCTCATTTTTACCTGGGCAGCCTGCTTATTTTTCTTTGCGCCATTACCTATGGTTATTTTATTGCCGGCAGCGGACAGCTGATACCGCAGGTGGGCGCTACTAAATTTACCGCCTATGCCATGACGGTGGCTTCGATAGGTGTATTGCTGCATTTTGCCATTAACGGCAATTTTACTGTGATCGCATCGGGCGACAACCGTTTCTGGATGTATGGTGTGCTACTGGCCATTGTAGCCACGGTGATCCCCACTTTTATGATATCGGCCGGTTTAAAAAGAATGGGTTCCAACAATGTGGCGATCATTTCGAGTATCGGGCCTATTTCCACCGTGATACAGGCGCATTTTATACTGGGCGAAAGGATCTTTGCTGCGCAGGTGGTGGGTACGGTGCTGGTAATTGCAGGAGTTGTGATGATTGGCTGGAAAACTAATAAAAGATAGTTTTTTGCAACGATTTTTGTTATACATTTGCAACCCGGCTGATAGATCGGTTGATCAAAACAGCTATGGAATGCCCAGGTGGCGAAATTGGTAGACGCACTGTGTTCAGGTCGCAGCGTTCGCAAGGATGTGCTGGTTCGAATCCAGTCCTGGGCACTGAACAGGACAAATCGAAATTTTCTTCGGTTTGTCCTTTTTCTTTTTCGCTGAAACCCTTGCCCAGACTGTATATCAGCTCAACAGCCTCATTGAGCCGGGCGGTTCGAAAATTAAAGCCGTCAAAAACTAACTTTTCAGGATATATCGAACCAATTATTTCCCGCTTAACTTTATTATCGCTGGTTTCGTATACCTCATCCAGTGACCCAAGGGATGTCAACGCATCGTTTATCAGTTTGTCAATGTCATTGGTATCTTTAGACATTTCCATCAGTTCTGCTTCCAGTGCCGTTATCCTCTTTTCATAATCACCTTTTATTATCCTATAATCTGAAGTGTCTAAATCGCCAGCCAATAAAAGTTTACGGGCATTTGAAAGTTCCGTATTGGCTTTTGTCAAAGAGTCCTGCATTTCTTTGACACCTGCTCTTTGTAATTTTGCTTTTGACCGAAACTCTTGTTCTATAACAAGCTTATAGACTTCTGCCATGCCTAGCTTTGGAATTAATCTTTTTAACTCTTTTGAAAATAACTGGTTGGCATTTTCTGCCTTAAATCTGGTTCCGCAAACGGAATTGCAATGGTAATAATAGTATTTGCCATTTCTGCCAGTGGAAGCACTACCGGTTAATACCTTTCCACATTTAGGACATAATAGATAACCTCTTAATTGCAAAATATCAAGGCTTCCAACCTTAGTACGGTAGTTAATTTTTTTGCCATTGAGATAATCCTGTACCCGGTAAAATAAAGCTTCAGAAATAACTGGTTCATGCAGACCTTGCGCATGTTTTACCGGTTCGTCTTTATAAGCTGATATATAGATGCGGCCACAATACACTGGATTTCTTAATGCATTCCAGAAATTTGACTTTGAACATTTGATACCTTTTGCGAAAGCTTCTTTCATGATTTGCTCAATGTTAAACTGTCCCTCATCAATTGTTTCAAAAACCCATCTCATTATATCTCCATCTGGATAACTCGGCGCTATGTACTTCTTGCCATTTTCAGCAACTTTGTTTCTGTATCCTACAGGAGCAGGTCCCATCCAACGTCCTTCCTTCTTTGCTTTTCTCATACCAAGCAATACATTCAGTGCCCTGCGATCATTTTCAACTTCAGGCGCAGCGAGATAAAATGCAAGCATTAATTTATTTTCAGGAACTGAAAGATCTAATGGCTGTTCTATTGCCTGCGGCTCAGCACCAAGGTGTCTGAGTGTATTTATCATTTGGTATGCATCACCTGCATTGCGACTGAATCTGTCCCATTTTGTAAATAGGATAAAGTCTACAGCATTTTTTTGCTTTTTCAAACTCAACAGCAACTCTGACCATCTGGGACGATTAAAGGTTTTTGCCGAATGATCTTCAAAAATTACTTTGCGAATTCTGATCTTGTTATTATCGCAGTATTTTTTCAAACGATCTTCCTGGTCTCGCTGTGAATAACCTTTGTCAGCCTGTTCGTCTGTACTTACCCGTATATATAAATCTGCTGTCATGATTCTTTTTCTTTTTGGTTAATAACTATTTTCGCCAGCTTCTGCATAAATGCTAAAATCAATACCGCCTCTTCCATTGATATTTGCATATCATGCTGCTTTAAAATTTCGACTACCTTTTCAGGATTCACATTTTCCATATCACACCTCCGCTTTAATCTTACAAACACGTTTATAAAATTAATACTCTTTTTTATGGAGGTAATGACTTGACTAAATATCAATCATAAGTCTTTATTAAACTTATTGGCGTTTTGGCCGCATATAAAAAATTATAAGCGGCCAAAACCTATTTTGTTCATTGCCTGAATAAGGTGTTCATGTCTAGGCTTTGTTGTATTAATTTATCTGAATAATCATTTTCTTTAACGCCATAAGTCGTGATCATTGTCATGAATATGGTACTTACGTTACTGTTCTTTTGTTTAAATACACTCTCTTTTTGTTCTAATGTTCTGGCATAAGTTTTATCTATCGTGAAAGCACTGTTATAGAATTTTATTTCACAGAGATTCACAATCCCATCCTTCCTGTCAAGAACTAGATCAATCTGTGCTCCTTTATCTTTACTGCCTTTGGCTGGAACAAAACGCCATACAGAGGCTTCTGCGCCCTTTCTTATTTTAAGGCCTTCAATGATTTGCTCAACATGTTTAAGGCATACGGCTTCAAAGGCTATTCCACACCAGATATTATATGATGGTTCTGCGCTTGCTTTTGACCACGAGTACCTGTCACCCGATTTTCGTTTATCCATAAACTTTAGATAGAAAATTGAAAATTCATCGATCAGGCGATATACACTGTCTTTCACTACTTTTCCGTATGGTATAGATTGCTGGATGAAGCCTGATTTTTCCAATTCTTCAATTACTATTGTAGCCCTGCCACCGGAACTTAAGCCACACTTTTCTATTATCTGCTGCCTTGTTAAACCTTTTCCGTTACGTGCAAGTTCCCGGACTACTTTTATGTGATTAGATGCGAGTTCAAACAAAGAGTTGTACAGTTTATCAAATTCTCCTTTTAAGAGTCCCTGTTTGGAGAAACAGGTTGCTTCAATTACCTGGGTAGGGCTTTTATCTTTGTCTACTGATTTCAAATAGTGCGGAATACCCCCGAATGTCATATAGAGTTGTAATATCTGGTATCTATCCAGTTTGCAACCCTTTGCCCTTAGAAATTCTTCTGTCTCGGCCAATGTAAAAGGTTCTAATACTATAGTTCTTGTTAGCCGATTATATAGCCCACCTTTATTATGAATGATGTTATGCAACATCCAGGATGCAGAAGATCCGCAAACTACCAGGAGAATTTGGGAATGACGGCTCGCCCAATTATTCCAAAAATGTTCAAAAGCAGAAAGAAAACCAGATTTTCTTCCGTCAAGCCAGGGAAGTTCATCCAGAAATACCACAAGCTTCTTTTTGCTTAACAAAGGCTGTAGATACTGTTCTAACGCATTAAAAGCAGCAATCCAACTCGACGGAGCCACCATTGGCAATGCAGCGCCACTGGATTTTTGTAGTGACAGGCTGAACTGGAGCAATTGATTTTTTAAAGATGCCTGGTACATCCCGGTAAGATGAAATGTTATATTGCCTTTAAAATAGGTTTCTATCATGTAAGTTTTACCTACACGCCGTCTTCCATATACAGCAAGAAATTCTGCAGATTTTGATTTCAGTAAATTACCCAGAATCTCTTTTTCGATTTCCCGGCCAATCAATTCCTCCATCTCGTATAAATTTTGTCTCTTAAAGATATGGATTTGGCCAGATATAAAAAATATAAACGGCCAAATATTTGCTATTTAAAACTGTTTTGGCCGGATATAAAAAAATATAAACGGCCAAATTACAAAAAATAGAAACATGGAATATTAGCCTGATTAAAAAATGGCCAGGAGGTGAAACTTAAGATAATAATGTTAGCACTTACATAGAGGCATGGTCTGTCTTAAAGTTTTTTATGGGTATAACCATAAAGGGTGATTAACTCAAAATCTTCTCTCTTTGTTTTTGCAATTGCACCCCTTACTCCATCTGAGGGAACAAAGCCCAACACAAAAGCGAAGGAATGGTTCTCTTCGGTCTTTTCTAAAAAATCTTTCAGTTGGTCTGCCGAATAATTTAATCCTTCAACCCTCACGTCAAGATCATTTAATATGTCCCAGATTTTTAAGTTGACCTTGTTTGCATCCACAGGATTAATTTCCAGGTGAGGGCGCGCTTTCGCTTTTTCTGAAAGCCTGTTATAAGCCTCGTCTGCTTCCGCGGCAAAGATGTGATCGTAATCGTCATAAGTAAGTACAACAACGGATGGCTCTTCGTCTGACGCACCTGCAACAAACTGGACTCCGCTTGCCTGTTTAAATGCATCGCCGATTTCAAAGCTAACCAGGCGAAATGGCGGCGAATTATATTCACATGCCCGGCCTTTATCTGTAATGTCTAACCATATGCCCGTACTAATGAACTTTATGTTATTGTCCTTCAACTTCGCAAGCGGTGGGTAGCTTTTTTCGTCTTTTCCTGTATCAAATCTGAAAGCAAGGTCAGTATCTATAAAATCAAATTGGAGAATATAATTTCCACTGGTTTCATTGATAGAAATTTGCAGATTGAAGGCGTTATGCCGAAAAATATCCATCAGTTTGCTGCTGGTCGCCTTGTCTTTGCACATCAGGATCAGAAGTCCTTGTCCAGTCGGTGTAGTCTGGATGGAAATATCGTTGCACATTGCTTCATTTAGATCTTGCTCAGATAAAGTAGGTTTAGGCATAACTTTGCAGTTGAGAATTATTTTACATTATTACAAATTATTAAATAAAATACAGAATACAAACAGGCGAAAGCGACAAAGTTTAAAGATGTCAACTCACAAGCTCCATATTTTTTCAAAAAACAGGGATGCCGTTGCGGCACAGAAGGGCTACTCGTTTCAACAATTGAAAACTTTGGAAGACTGGATCGAAAACAGGATTGCAGGAGCTGATGAAGAAATTTACTGCGATTTTGAAGACGACATTTTTTCAAGGAATTTATCGAAATCCGAAGTAACGTTCAAACAGATCAAACTCTACAGCACAGATTTTTCTTTTTCATCTGAAGCTATAAAAAAGGCCATTGCTCATTTTTTTTCTTTGTACGTAAAAGGCGAATATAGTTTTGATAAAACAACTTTTTATTTTGAAACCAATGCTTCAGTGGTTGGAAGGGATGTTAAAGATAATGATGCAGCTTTGCTAACCGAATGGAATGAAAATCAGAGCAACATCTCTGACGATTTACTCAAACGTATCAGGATCAGAGTTAAAAAGATACTCGGAGAGTATATTGCCGAAAGAGTGGAAGAGCTAAAAGAAAACGTTGATTTAAAAAGCGATCTGCAAAGGGCTAAAAACATTTATGATAATCTTACCGATGAAGATTTTGATGCTTTTACCAAAAGTATAAACTGGCAATTCGACGACGAAGAGACCAATGAAGCTGTTGAAAATATCCTGGGTAGAATAAGCGGTCTTATACCAAAACTTCCCCTGCCACTGGATGCGGCCAAAACAACTATCTATTCGTCATTGCTGGTCAGTGAAGTGTTTATGCGCTCTATTCAAGATGAACCAGAAGGTAGAAAGCTTACAAAAGATTTACTTGATGCTGTATTGCTCAGCGCGGGTAAAAAGGAAGATCAATGGTATCCCGAAGCAATACAGCAATTTAGAGGAGCTGATATCACACAATTCTATCCTGGAGAATTCCAGGCAGCAATAGCCGGCGCGAGGTATTGCAGATGGAATCAAATGGATGAAGGGCACAAACTTCTTTGGATAGGTGTACTTACTCAATACATTGAGTTGAGTGATATCCCGGATGCAAACAAGCGTAAGGCGATTTACGAATATATCTTCCTGAAGATAGGGCATGATTTAAAACAAAACAGAACAGCCAGTCCCGTAATTGATGATATCGGGCTCATAAATTATTATATCGCCAACTGGAAGCCTTCATACCGCTTAAGAGATATAGAAGACGACGTGTCTTTCCTGCAATTGATCAAAAGTCAGATATTGTTATTGGGACTACCATTCCCCGTAGATCAGGTAACAAAATGGGAAGCTGATATTAAAAATTATCTGGAAACAGAAGCAGCTAAAGAAAAGAAAATTGATCGGCTATGCGAAATACTGGAGATACAGGGGCATCTTGCTCATCAGTGGGATTTTAATGATCGAATCAAGGGGTATAAAGCGGGCTTTGAATATTACAGGAGAATTCCGCCGTTACTGGATAAAACGCAATATTATTCATTGACTGGCCTGTATGACCAGTTGGGAGAGATGACGAAGATGCTGATCAAACATCAAATCGGTGGTGACCTTATACCAATGATTGATGAATTTATGGGTGAGATTCAGGAGCATGCAGATAAAACTGGTCTTAGGCATAAAGCTGCCCAAAGTTTCATTGAAAGAGGCGCACTCTATCTTGCTCATCATGATCTACCCAACTACCTTTTAGCGTTGGAACAGTTTCACAAAGCCAAGGAAAAATGGAGGCTTGAATACACAAAGGAAGGATACATTATTTCTCTTTTAGGTATCGCAAGTATGTATGAAGCATTAGGCATGACTTTCGCCGCCAAATACTACTCTCTGGTGGCTTTTTGGAATACATGGCATTTTGCTGATCCCAAACTTTACAAATACCTTCCAAAGGCATTGTCCCTAGTTTTGGATATTGATCATAAACACGGAGCATGGATATCTGGTATAAATGACTTTGAACATTATCTCTACGCCAAAAGAGAATTCGATGAGAAGGGTTTTGATATGGCAGGCGATGAATATTACGAGAAGGCCGTATTCCAAATGGGCACAATAATGCATGCAATCCCTTTGTTGCATCCGGAAATGAATGAGTTTGTTGAATCTTTGAAAAAATCCCTGGGCTTTATATGGACTGATCAAATCAGCCCATTAATTGACGCGATGAATAAAGAAGCGCCTGATAGGGATTCTCTCATCAAAATTGTGGATCATCATCTCGTTGATTTCCCGTTGAATGATGTGGGAGCGGTAAGAAATATTCATTTCAGAGCTTTGGAAAATAGCTGGCACATGCAGTTTGAGAACAATGAATCGATGGCTCCAATAGCAGAGGAGTTCATCAGTTTTCTGCAGGTAACGCTATGTGAGATAGCCAGGATTAATTCTGCAATACTGAATACCGGCAGGAAAATTTCCATAGTTATTGAAAAAGGGCATTTCCAAAAGCAAATGCACAGTGCAAATAACTGGGTTATCACAATTCCGGAATTTGACAGCAACGAAACAAGAGAAGTTCAAATGCATTATTTGTATATCGGATCGCTAATCATTTCGATTCTGCAAAATATCAGCACTGTTACAAACGATGAGTTCAGACTTTTTTACAATGAAGAACTGCTACACAAACATAATCTGGGGGGCAAAGTTATTGAAGGGGTTTCTTATCAAAGAGTGTTTAGAAATACGACTGGCGCTTCTTCTGAATTAACAAAGCAAAAAGCAGACTTCCCTTCTTTAAATACTGACGGATTTAATAAGCACTACAGGGATTGGCTGGCGGTAAACAAAAATAGGTTGCCCGCAAAGAAATAGCCCCTGGCAATTTTTAGTACTGTCTTATTTACTGGCAAGAATTTTTATTTCCTCTATATTAACTTGATAGATGGTAGGAAGACGAATTGCCCACCTGCTTTAAAAATATAAACGATACCATATTTGAATATGCTATCTCCAAATCGACCCAGTAGGGTGTAACAACAAAGGGTACACTATACGGTGTCTATAATGCAGTGACCGAGTATTTTCAAAATGTGGGCACTTTCAAGAATGATGAAGCAAAAATCCCCCCCTGCGGTATGGCGGAACCGCACCGTTGAGAAGCTAGAAGGCTTTGGACCTTTGCGGAAATTTTGCGAAAGGAAGATCACTGGACTTTATTAATCAATAGCACCTAAAGAGCGAGTAAAGGCATTGGAAACGATGCCTTTATATTGCCTGGAAAGCCCCCGCTGCTTAAAGTAACGTTATTAGATTGCAGGACAGCAAGAACTGCCTTTCATTGCTTACTGCATATTGGTTTTCAAAGGTATTTACAAAAAAAAAGTATTTGTCAAGCTAAATTTAAAAAAATGATATATATTTAACATACATAACTTCTTTTTAACCTAACCAGACTACCTATGCAGATACAGTTTGATTGCACCCTCAAAAAACATGCGAAGACAAATTTTGAGCAAACATTAATAAAACTATGTCTCCAAAATAATCTCATACCACCCTTTTTTGAATCGAGAAAATACGTACGCTATAAAGGGTTGGTGAAGTTTGCGAATCTGGATACGCAAAAAAAATTCTATGGTTATGTCGCCAACTTGCGAGGCGGTGGCAGTGCTTGGTTAGAGAATTATTCTGCAAACTAATTAGTAAAATAGCCCTAACTACATATGCCTAAACCGTCCTTCAAAGTGAGGAGGTTATCAATGGCGAACTCAAATGACGAAAACCTATTACGTAAAATAAATGTCTATTCTACGGAAAGGGAAAAGAGCGCCCCAACCTTCAATACAAATGACAAAACAATTCTTAGTTTCCGAGGAAAAGTAAGACCGAATCCGGATGCCAACTATTTGAAATTCTACAAACAGCATAACGTTTGGCTGAGTAAGGTTATCAAAGAAATCGAAGTTGGCAAAAAAGTAGCATTCGGGGCCTTTAGAAATTATACACATCCGACTGGAGATTTGTTTAGTGGTAGTATAGCGCCAGAAGAATGCTTAATTGGCTCTGTAATTATAAAAAAGGGACATTCAGGGCAAATCGAATTGAAAAATCTCCTAACAGATCATTATGAAATCCGTAAATGTTTTGGCGAGGAATTGACTACAACGGAACAGTTGAGAGCCTATAAAAATAATATACGGCAAAAGTTAATTGACCGCTGCGAAAACTTTTGCTCTTTTAGAAATTATCGTCGAATAGAAATGGAAATTCATTCTGCAAACTATGAATTAATAAATCTCTTTCTAAAAAATGAATACAGAATAATACACACCAGAAGATCAAAATATAACGACAGCGATTATTTTTATATTTTTTCAAAAAATTTATCCAACTTTCAAGGCAACGATCCTTATGACTACCAATTTCTGGTTAAGAATATTCTGACTTTCTACTTTCCGTTTCAAGAAATTAAAATGCCATTGCAATCCTCGGTCCTTGGAGACGACTCAGGAACTTTGCATTATGTACTTAAATCTTCGAATGACAGTGATACTCTGGCCTTAAATAGCATTTTAGATATGGAGGAAAGAAACATCGATTTGCCTGCTGAAACATCAACGTCTCCTGTCTTAGATGAATCTGAAGTTGCGGAGTTAAAAAAGTTAGATTTAACGGTAGAATGCAAAGTCGACTTTGACCTCGCAAGAGAAGGTAATAGTGACAATGATGTCATTATAATAAACGATCAGTTTTTACAAAAATATGATTCATCATCAAATTTGAAAATCCTATTTACTGATAAAAAGGTATTTAAAGAAAATGAAAGTTTGGATGAAGGTAGTAAAGCAATAAAAGTATTGGAGTGGAAAGATTTCGAGAAATTAGAAAATGTAAAAAAACTCTATTTGAATAAACTATTGCGGAAGTCTGAGATAGGCGGTTTTTTGCTTGTTGTTGAAGAGAGATTTAAAGAACGCATTGTCGAATTTTCTAAAAAAGACGACGTGTATACTATATGTATGTTCGACGGTTGTGGAAATTATCTTCAAAATGCTGACAATGTTGATTATCATAAAAATGTTAAGATTTTTTTCTATTCGCATTCTTCTGATAAAAATGTGAAGGAAGGTATTTGGGGATACGCTAGTCTCGAAAGGTATTCAGGTGGGGCTAAAAATTTTTTTGACGACGAGGACGAAGAAAACTACACCCAGCAAGTAGATATTTCTAAATCAATTTATGATGATGCTGACTTAAACTATTTTTCTTTCTATAACGATGAGAAAAACAAAAATGTTATCAAGTTACATATAAGGAATATTAGGTTATTTGATACGATCATGCCTCTTGAACCAAAGATACTTTCTCAGAAAATGATAGAGTACGTATATTATAGAGAAGGAGGCGGTGATCAGTGGTTCGACACTTTCTGGTTTAATTCTTACTTTGATCGTACAACTGTCGAGAATATTTTGAAATACGACCATAATTCACAACCAATTGCAAATACATTGACAAACAATTTAGAAAAATTAGTTACTTCTCAAACACAAGAAAGCGACAACTTAATTAAAGTCGTGATTTTAACGGCTATCATTGAAGAATACTTGGCGGTTAAGGAGCATCTTACAGCGATTAAAGATGCAACCAAAAATGATACAAGTTATGAGGAGGGTATATTTCAATATAATGGAAAAAGGATTGCCAAAGTTATAATTAGAGAATGCGGCCAAGGAAACGCCACTGCAGCGGCCGAAACCGAAAGAGCAATTCAGAATTTCCATCCACAATGCATGTTTTTTGTTGGCATAGCAGGGTCAAGAAAATCTAATGATTTTAATGTTGGAGATGTTGTCTTTCCAGAAAAAATTTATTATTATGAAGGCGGTAAATCTAAATTAGAGAGCTTTTCGGCCAGACCAGATGTAACGAATTTAAGTTTTACTTTTAAGGAGTTGGCAAAACGGGAGCGTAGAAAATCAGATTGGAAAGATTTAATCAAGGGCCATGAAACGTTGAAGAAGAGTATAAAAGCTGATTTGGGAGTTATTGCTTCAGGCGAAAAAATAGTTGAGCATCATTTGTCCGAAGTCGGAAAGATATTAAGTGAACATTATGAAGACACTTCTGCAGTTGAAAAAGAGGGTTTCGGGTTCGCAAAAGTCATAACAACCTTTCAGGGGAGAAACACTGGTCATATTTTTGTTGGAGTAGTAAGAGGAATTTCTGACATTATAAATTTTGAAAGTAATGATGCAAATTTATCTATTGATAAAAGGCCTAAAGGAAATAAACAGGTGGCCTCGGCTACGGCTTCCGCCTTTGCCTTTTGGCTGATACTCAAATTTGTTGAAACTCCAGTTCAATAACAACATCGCTGAAAAATTTGAGATAAACTGATTTATCATGAAATTTGATTTATACTTTTCAAGTATTGAAAATTGTTAAATCTGGTAGTAATTACAGAGGTTAATCAATTCCTTTTTTTCTCCAGAGTTCATTGATGTCATCTTCAAAGGGTCTGATGAAAGTATAATACATATGGAAGTCATCATCGGCTCTTTCAAATTTATCTTTATACATAACAGTTCCTCTATAAGCAAAAATATATTCTATGTTCCCATCGCTGTCAACGGCGTAATCTTCCACTCCCAAAATTTTAAAATTATAGTCTTTAAAGTGCCCATATTGAATAAACCCTCCAACTGAAGGTTCAGTATCGTCATTGCAAACATCACGAAGAACCTTTAATAATTGGTTGTCTACTGGAATGTTATTAATGCTGATATTTTCTGCCGCTTTATCTGTTCCGCTTCCCATGATAATCATATCACCATCATCTACCAGCACCTCGTCAATCATCGCCTTATAATGTGTATTATAATCAACCAGTTCAAATTTGTATACCAATATATCATTCTGTTCAGGACAAAAACCACCTATTAAGAACTCCATCTGGGGATCCCAATTGGAACCGTTTCTTAATTGGTCCGATGTATGTTCAAAAAATTTGGCAATGACTTTACATATTGACTTTAGGGAAAAATCCGTATGTCCCGGAAGCACCTGTAAATGCTGCAGGGCTTCATATATAGTTTCCTTAATCACGTATGCATTAATAGTGTCGCCACAAAAGCACATACCCAATTTATAGTTGTAAATTGTATCTGTGATTCCGGTTTCAGATGAAGTCGGGTTTTTAATAACGACAGGAACATCCATCACCTTAATTGCTATATCTGAATATTCTGCACCACTCACAGATAATCTAGAATCTGATGCGAATTTAATTGCACCACCATTTTTCCATGCAATACAAAGGGTCATAGTTATTTATTTTTATGTAAATGAACGGTATCTTCATCCGGTATATTTTTTAAATAGGTTAAACCATCCATAACGTCCGGTGTAAAAGTGTTCACATCATAAAATAGTTTTCGCTGTTCCTGGATCCATATAAGCCTGTGTAATTTCGCTGCTGTGGGCTCAATTAGATAACTGATCATGTGCATACGAAGGTTAAGATTTGGATGTATGTAGCTGAGATCTCCGAAACGTTTTGCAGGCTCAGCTAAAACTAATCGAAGACCTCCACCGTGAATTCCATACCTGCTGTCATAATAATAATCTACCTTATCGTAAAGAGTATCTATAGATTTTTTTAAGGCAATACCGGCATCCCCGGTATTTGTTTTAACCATTTCGGCTGCGAAGAAATCTGCAAATATTTCTTCTTTCATTGGGCCGGAATTTTTAAATAGCATCGAGTCCAGTGTAATTTGTGACCCTTGTATTTTCTCGTACCCGTTTTTCCCGATGAGGTGACCAAGTTCATGAAGCAAAACAAAGACCAGCGCATTTGTGCGTAAAATAGAATCTTCATCTGTAAGACGGAATGTTTCATTGCAAATAATTCTCCACGAAGAAGAAACAAAAATGGAATTGTTTTCTTTAGAATTCTGGGCAATCGTTTTTGCGGGCAGGCCATCGGGCTGTGTCAAAAAATAATATAACTCTGTTTCATCAAAGACTTTGCATTCCCACCCACACAAAACCGGTTTCAATTTGTGCTGCTGGATTAAACCATTTACAATATCCATTGCACGGTACAACTCTTCTCTTCCGATTACTGATTCTATAAGACCCATGGAAGATAATTTATCTTCAGCAGGTTTAGTTATGCAGGAATATAATGTTGAAAGGATGAAAGTTGAAAATATTATGCTGCGGTATATTTTGTTCATCCTAAAAGCTGCTTTGGAGTTTTAGCTTTTCAATAATTAAAGTTATTTCGTTAGGCTTGGCCTGCTGAATGTCTTTATATGAAGCAATAATCAGATCTCTTATTTCGATTCCCTTAGCCCTTTTTGTTTCAGCTTCTTCTTTAGCCTTAACAGAAAATCCGGTCGAAAGGGTAGTAGCGGCGGCCAGGATGCCGAGAATTTTAGTTAAGGCTACTTTATCTTTTATCGAAGCCTGAAGGTTCTCCATTGAAATGTTATCGGTTTTGAAATATCCCAGATAACCAGCAAGCAAAGTAATGATGCCTCCAAGAAAAAAGGCAATCCATGATGAAACAGTTGATGAACGGCTCCATTTTTTATAGGAAGTTACATTTTCAGCCATTGCCGTTTCCGCTGTAGCAAAGGCTTGCTTTACGGTTGGGTCTTCTAGAATTTTCACATCGGAAAATCCTTTGACATTACCAGGAAGACTAATCGTTGTGCTGTCACTGTAGTGAGCAATCTGGTAAATTGAAAAAATAATGCCGCACAGTAAAAGGGTGATACCTAAAGGTTTGAAAAATTTGATCATACAAAAGCTATTATTTTGGTGTTACGTAAACAAATTGTAGAGTAAGGTTACAATTGATTGTTTTCAATGAATACGGAGATTTAATATTTGTATTCCTGTTATGATATGACACCCAAAAGATAAACAATTATACAAAAACAAAATGATAGATGCTTACGTAGAAACACGGATATTTTAAAGTGATTTAACTGGCTGTGCATCATTGTTTATCGATACGAACAAGTGCTTCTTTTCCCAATCCTAACAATAAAATCAGGCTAGGATTACCAGAAGCAGAGGAGGGAATGTATTTTATATACCCAAACTCATGTAAGTTATTCAGACATTTGTTATAGGTACTTCTGGCATTTATCTTTGCCATCCTCATCACAGCAACCCTCGTTATCCCAAAAGGATTTATGCCACCGTTGGCATTATATATTTGGAGCAAAGAAAGATAAACACTGATATGTGATGTATTGATCCTTACATCATCCTCAATGGCATCGAAGAATTTCGTCAGCGGTTCGAACTGTTCCATTGCCTATTCTATTGCTTTGCCTTTCCTGTTTGCTTTAGCATAATTTCTTTTGCCTTTACTTTCGCTGGTTTGTTTTTGATCCTTTGAAGATTTGTCAGAAGAAAAGGAAGCCTTTGTTTTTATATTAAATTCCTTCACCAGTTTTTGATGGCGCAAAAACCTGATGCACTCATTCACAGTGATGCTTGGCTGATTTTCAAAAAAATAAAATCGTTGCACAAAACCCTGTTTGTCTTTAATTACTTTGAATGGACAATATAGATTATAATATGCAATAGCACCCCAAAACCTCGACCTGATATCGTTAGCATAGGCTTTGCCTTCAGGTGTTTTTTCAAGTTCTCTTACCTGTTCAATGAGAGTAGCAACCCTTTGTTCCGTATCCCAGCTATTTTTATCATCTGCCTTCCAGTCTTTGAATGTTGAAGGATTAAATAATGCAGCCCAGTCAATTTTTTCGAATGATTTTTCCAATTCAGCTAACTGAATTCCATTAATTTCATTTTTTTGAAAATTTTTTTCCGCTGCGAGGATTGCATCATAATACATCAGTTTATATAGTTCATCACTACTAGCCATTTCAAAAGAGATTTCGAAATTCACCTTGTCGTTTTCAGACTCTGATGTAAACGAAAGAAAAAAAGAATGTGGCATAAAGCAGATCTTTCTTAACAGATCATATCGTAAACCGTTGAAGCCAAGTGATTCAAGTTGGACTGCCAGCGCAGCAACGTTTGTGATATTCATAATAACCCAGTTGTTATTTTTAAATGAAGGTTTGGAAGTATTTACTTTACTCCCAAACCTTTTTTATTACTTTCTCTTTTTTTAGGCAGCAGGCTGTCATTATTCTTCTGAGTCTTCGCTTTCTCCTGTTTGTTGTCCGGCTTCAAATCTTTTTTTTTATCCTGTACCTCATCATTTTTCACTGCCACAGCCTGGGTTGTAGAAGGAGCAACTGACTGGTATTTTCCTACAGCTTCCTTTTGAACTACTTTCATATTGCTGTCAAACAGGTTGACGATTTTATCTTTAGGATTTGCCTCAATGAACATCTTATGGCTGCTGCCGTCTTTTTCAATGGTAACGGATTGTACATTGCCTTTCATGAGTGATGCTATCAAAGCTCTCTCTTTATCAGGGTCTTTGAGTTCCGCAATGGCGAATTTTCCAACCGCTTCTTTCAAATCATATCCATGTTTTTCATAGTACGGCTTTATCTCAAAGTTGTTGTGCTTGTCCTTGTTTTCAAAGTCAAGCTGCAGCCAGGCTTTGTAAGGAACATTTTCTTTGTTGACAAGATCCTTATGCACTGCACGGCCATCCAGGAGGTTAAAGGCTTCCTTGGATGTAATTCCTTTTCCTTTGTTGATGTAAAAGGTTTGTTCCATTTTTTCACCGCTGCTTCTTTCCAGTGACGCATTATAACTGTTGAAAAAATAGTTACCGGTATTTTCGGATTTTTTGAAGTTCAATGTGGCTTCAAACGGCTTATTACCGAATTCAGTTGCAAACTGCAACTGGAACTCCGCTTTTCCTTCCTTCATGTTTTTTTCAAGTGCTTCTTTGAGATTCTCACCGAAGCCCATATACTTGATGTTATCTGACAAGTACTGTAAATTCTCGCTGTTCATATTTTTTGTTTTTAATTGTGACTGATCATTATTCTGTTGTTTGGAGTAATGGAAATTTTGCAGGTTTTGATGCATCTGTGTAGCAGTAAGGCCAATGAGGTCTTTGCCGTTGATGGTTACAGTAGAAACATGTTGTCGAACAAACGCAAAATCAATTGGCGAAAATCCAATTCCAAGATGCTGGTTGAATTTGAACATCAAAAGTTCTGCGGCTGCTTTTCCTTCCTTACTATGGGAGTATAGTTGTCCGAGATCACTGATAGCTGAAAAAGTAATATCCTTTTTAGGAGCGTCCATTCTTGATGCAGGGCTAAGCACATTCAGACCTTCAGATTTGTATAACCTTGCTTCCAGTTCCTTTATATCAAGGCCGCCTATGGTTTTTTCCGGGATAGCAATTGAGGTAATTTCAAGTTCTACCTCAACAAGTTTTATTTCTTTTTTTGAATTGGTATGGAAGAAAAGAGCGTATTGTAAAAATTCATCCTTCTGCCGTTGGTACAAGGCAATATGAAAATCATCCACGCCTTTTAGCCCGAACCCCACCGCCTCATTGATGGCTTTTTCGAAACCCATGTTGATCAACTGTTCATTCAATGCTATCGTTACTTTTCCTGCCATGATTATTTTAAGTCTGGAAGCAAAATGGCTTTTACAATTTTGTTGTTGTGTACTTTGAGTAACAGGTGACGCCCGCCGTTCTTTTCATTGATTTCAATGGCCAGGTATTTGGCATCAGGAATTGTGAATTTTTCCAGGGCAATGACAATGCAGCTTTTAGTGTTTGCTTTCACCTGCGTCGTATTACCAGATATATAAAGGGGAAGTAATTCATTTTCCTGTGCTGCCGTTCTTTTACTTTTCTTTTTGTCCCAGATATAAAATCGCAGAAATTCAATATCATAATCGATGCTGCTGTGATTATGCAGCGCAAGTTGATAATACAAGGTGTTATCCTTGATGTATATGCCTGAAACTGCTGCATCCATTTTCCAGCTCTGGTCACGGATACCCCGTATAGTTAGTGGATTGTCGGCGATACCGTTGGCATAGGTTGACACTGCTGTTTTTTGCTGCGGCGGGACCTGGTAGATCCAAAGAGAGGGTTCTGGTGCATATTCAACAGGAAAAGAATACACACTGCCGTCCACAGTCACAACGCTCAGGTTGGTGTAACTGAATTCCTTGCTGGCAGCTTTTACCAACAGGATATTATCGGCATCCTTTACAGGTTGAATCAGTATGTCTTTTGTGCCACGGTCTGCATGCCTGATTGCAAATGGAAATACAAGGGTTGTCGTTTTATCAGTGCTTACCTGCACTTTTTGTGCTGTACATGAAAGCTGCAACATGCAAGCTGTAATAATGGTGAGTAAATATTTCATAAGTATGTTTTTAAGCGTTAAAAATTATTGTTGTTTCGTTTTTAATAAAATTTTGTAGCCAGCTTTTACCTGTACTTTTACCAGTTTCGCCTTGCGGCTTAAGAGTGTTTTTGCAGTCTCTATACCTGCGCTTGCTGCCTGTGCCCCGATGGAAGGATTTAGGCTGCCGAGTGTCACTGACTGCAGGGCATTGTCGCCCGACTGTTTTGCTACATCCCTGGTTATTGCTCCGGGTATATAAATGCCAGCAAGGCCGTCCATATCATACACTTCCATCTTTACAGGGAAAAGGGAGTTGCCGTCCCTGATAGAATTGATATTAATTTCAAGCCGCTCATTATTCAGGGTGGCAATACCGAAAACAAAATTGTCTTTGGGAATACAATGGTCATTGATACAGATAGGAGAGCAGAGCCTGAGCTTTATAACGGCACCGGTTACCAATGTTTGGGTCTCGTGTACCACGGCTTCAATGGAATTTTGAGCCTGTGCGGTGCTGCCATCATTCCAGCTGAAAAATCCGCTACTATTGTTACCGTCAGTTTTTGATGAAGTGTCGATGAGGCTGAAGGTTGAACTGAAGATTGGTCCGCTGATTTTCGATGGCGGCTGCATATCTTCAGCAGGATTGTTCTTTAGTTTTTCCGTTAACCTTTCCGGATGCTGGATATCCAGTATTTTTTCCAGCATACCGTTGAGTTGCTTCATTTCGGGATCTTCCGTTTTGGTATCATTGGCTGCCCGGAGCATTTGCTCCAGTTTTTCTACATCGCTGTTACTGCTTTCACTTGTAGCGTAAGGGTTATCTTTTGCAGTTTCATTGCCGTTGCTACTGCTGTTTGTTTTTAGCACCATATTTAACTGCGCCAGTTTTTGATACACCTTGGCCTCATTGGGATCGTTGTAACTGCTTCCTGTGTAGCCTTTCCTGTAATCCTGCGAAGCATTTTTGATATCAGCTTCACCAAATGATTTATCTGCGAAGGGAGCAAGAATACTGTCTGTGGCTGCAGGCGGTTTAATAAAATAAGGGTCTTCCTTCATCTGCTGGATGATCTTTTCTGAATCCGATTGCGCCTTGTCATAATACGCCATCTTGTCCATGCTCCGGTCATCTTTTAATGCGGCGCTGGGTAATTCAAGGTTCAGACCGGAACTTGTCTTTGGCGTTTCTGTTACGCCACCTTTGCCGCCACCAAGTGCCCAGAAGGCCATCGTAATAAAGGGCAGTACCAGCGCCGGTAATACCAGCAGCATTTTTCTTTGTCTTTGCTTTTTTAATGATAGTTGTTTCATGATTTATTTTTTAATGTTTTGTTGCAATTCATACAATCTGCGTAGTTCAAGGGAACTGTCCAGGAGACCGGGCCGCCGTTGAATGATACTGTCAGCAATTCTTTTTCCTGAAATGGTTTGGTTCAGGCTGTCCATGTAGTGATGAAATCTGACGATCTTGTTGTATTCATTTTCAGGAATAATATTTTTAGTGAATAGCTTTTCATCACCCGTTTGTGTGGCGTGAGAAGAAACATGAATTTTTGAAATGGTGTATGTTGCTTTGGGCTTTTCGATCAGGCTAGCAGCAATTATATACAGGCTGTACACAGAAGCAAATAAAACAATAGCTATTGTTGCAACTTTTTTAGACCTGCAGGATAATCTGTTGCTGGCTTTTTGCATGTATATGGCCCATTTAGTCTGGAATGCTGTCACATTCGTAACGATCTTGGTGGCTACTTTATCCTGAACCAAATCCCGATGCAGCACCTCTTTCTTTTTTCTGAAAAATTTTAACATGTCTACCTGTTTTGAACTTTGATGTCCTTGTTTAAAATTGTTGCCCAGCGCTCGATTAAAAATCCATGCGGGTTGTTGTCTGACCGGGAGATATTCCTTAACCATCCCTCAGTGACTAAGCTTCGGGTTACTGTACTGGTTGTACGAATAATGTATTCGGTGGCATAACAGCGGAAATAATAAGGAGATTGGTTAACATCTACCATAACACTGTCCACGTTAATGGTCTGGCTGATATTACCCGATATTATATTGGTGTAATAACCGCTTTCCTTTAGGTTGTCGTATTGCCTTTTAGCAGAAATATCGGCCAGGTAAAACGCTTTGGTAATATTTGACTGAATGAGTTTTTCATCCGGGTCAAGTGTAAAAAAGTAATAGTGGAAGATCTTGATGTGGTCTTTCGCTTCCACCGGCACATTATCTTTCCTCTCGCCGATGCTTGCTTCCAGGGCTTTGCCATTGGACAGAATATAGATTTTTGACTGGATATGACTAACCAATTGGAAACTTTTATACACTGAATAACAGCAGATGCAGGCGCAGGCGATGATCACCAACAGAGTAAAATTCCTCATATACCTGAAAGCACTGTCAATATTTTTCATTTTTGTAAACATCACGGTCTTTTTTTCTGATTTACTTCCCGGAAATTTTGTTTTTCATATAATCACTTCCGCCTTTGCTGCCAGAGGTATTGTGTGTCGGGGAATAGCTGTCGTAAATATGGCCAGCAATATTGCTGCCTGTGGTAATCGTGTTATTGGTTACACTTCTTGAAGTGGCATTGAAACCGGAAGTCACTTTGTGCAAGAAGCTATTGTGACCACCGGCTTGGATAATATAATTGGCAACACTGGGTATGGTAAAATAGCCTGTAATGCCGATGATCATAAAAACCAGGTATGCCATATCAGTCGAAGAAAAGAAAGTGTCGCCCTGTGTTTCAATCTGGGATATATCCAGCTTGAGCATGTTCTCCTGTATCTTGCCCATGATAGCGCCGAATATATTGGCTACTGGCAACCAGAGGAAAAAATTGAGGTATCGGGCAATCCACGATGTTAGAGTATGTTGGAATCCGTCAAAAACGGCTATCCCGAAAACCAGTGGGCCGAGTATTGCAAGAACAATTAAATTAAACGTTCGGATGGTATTAATACAGAGAGCGGCCGCCTCATAAAATACTTTCAGAATTTCTGACAACCATTCCTTTATGGAATTTTTAAAATTGTAATAAAATTTGCTCATTGCAAACTGTACCGAATTGCCGACCCCTTCAATCCAGCCTTCCTCTGAAGGATCTTCATTGTACGTGTACTGGTACCACTTATCTCTGTCACCTTCGCCTGAAGCCCCCACGTACATTTGCCAATAGATCGTTTTTTTGATTGCAGCCTCTTTCGCTTTTAACAAAGCTGCGATAGCTTTATCCGAATTTTCGACCATGCCTTCCGTCGCTGTTACGGTAGGCTTCATTACGCCATTAATCATAGCAATAACAGAAGGAAAAATAAGTACGGCGAAACCCAATACAAATGGCCTGAACAATGGGTAGAAATCAATAGGTTCAGCATTGCTGATATGACGCCATACCCGTACAGCAATATACCATGTAGCTGCAAATCCTGCAATGCCCCGTCCAACACCAATTAACTGACTGCAAAGTGGCATCATGTCGTCGTATAACCCATCAAGCACGGAATGAAGGCTATGAATTTCCGTTGCGACCTGCGCCTGCATAAAATATGGAATCATCATTCCCACGGTTGCCAGAAAGGCAATTCTCACACACTTTACCATAAAATTATTTTTATCTATTTCACATCATGGAGTTTTTGCATAACGTCCACGTCATTCTTTTCTTTTGACCGCTGGATACCTAGTACTGCAGTATTGCTGTTGAATTGTCGAAGGAAAACCAGCTTATCCTGCATGCCAGTAAATATCTGATCAATCCTTTGCAGCCTTTCGTCGTCACTCATGCGGAGTTTATTGTCGGTGATAACTGTAGCCAGATCGTCCAGGTGCTGCAGGCTTTTGCTGAAAAGATTGCTGTAAACCTTTGATAGGTATTCAATTTCTTCCGGCCTAAACAAGGTGTTGTTTTTGAAACGGCTAAATGCAGCTTTGTACTCTTTTACTATCTGGAGTTGAAGACTGATGATATCAGCAACTTTTTTATACTTCTGTACCGCCGGGCTTACTTTAAGCAGGCCGTCGAGAAAGGTTTGGTGGAGATTAAAATTACCTTCTGAAATATTCTTAATCGTCGTATAACCGCCGTAGAGAATTTCATAAGCCTTCTTGAGGTTAGTCAGTATCTGTTTGAACTGGGCGAGTTTTTCAATATTGAGAGCCAGTTGTTCCAATTCCTGGGCCTGCGCATTTGCTTTGCAAAACGAGCAGAAGAGAACCATGATAATCAATAGCTTTTTCATGTGACCTGTTTTAAATTTATTCAATACACTTTACTTGATGCCATACCAGTCCCTGCTTTGTGCAACTTCATTTTTTTCTTTCATTCGCTGGACGGCCATTATAAGTGTTTCTTTACTGAAATGCTGGGTAAACACAAAACTGTTTTTCATTTCTTCATACAACATATTAATCCGTTTGATTCTCTCATCATCCTTCATTTGATACTGATCCGACGCAAGCACCCTGAATAGTTCTTCAAGATTGTTCGCTGTTTGATCCATGAGTTTGGTAAATACAGAATAGATGTACTTCACTTCCTGTCCTGTGAATTGCTTGCTTTCTTTGATCTGCCGGTAACTGCTTTGATAATTTTTTATTATCTGCATTTGCAGCGTGATGATATCGGCAACCTTTGCAATGTTTTTTATTTTCGGATTGACTGCTTTCAATTTGTCGAAGAAGATGCGGTGCAAACTGAATTCCCCGTTTTTTATATCTCCGATAGTCGTTAAGCCAAATTTTGCAATGCTCATGGCCTTTTTCAGGTAACCAATGAGTACTTCGTTTAGACCAATCTGTTTAAGATAGACTTTTACTTGTTTAGACTGGGACCTTGCTCCGCACGTAATGCAAAGGATGAAAAGCAGTATAGTGAATTGTTTTTTCATGTTGGTTTATTTTATGCCGTAAAGTGAACGGATAACATCCACATCCTGCTGGTCCTTGGCCCTATGCAGGCTGAGTAATTTATTTTGTGTATTGAATTGCACGAGATCTGCATAGTTTCTGTCTACCTGATCTGCAGCACCGTCGATAATTTCCAGTCGCTTCGCATCAGACATTTGAGTATTAAAGGAATTGATCACAATAAATATCTGGTCGATGTTTTTTGCGCTTTGTTCCAGTATGCCGGAATAGACTTTTTGCATGTAGGCAATTTCTGAAGCCGTGAAATGTTTATCCTCTTTGAATAGTGTGAATGCTTTTTTATAAGCCTCCACCAGCAAAATATTTTTTTGCGTGAGATCTTTAACACGCTGGTAACAGGTAATTATATTTTTCACTTTCTGGAGTTCTTCAAAATAATCTTTGTACAGCTTTCGTTGCTTTTCCACCCAGCCGGTTATTTCGTCCAGCTTCAACTTGGACATAACATTCTCCAATTTTTTCTGTGCATTCTGCAACCAGATGGTCTTATTTTGAACTTTCTGCACAGCCAGATCCATAGCCTTAATAATTTTTTTGATGATCTCTGTCCATGGAATTACTGCGTGACTTTTCTGTGTCGGTGCCACCATTAAGCCAAAACTCAATACGGTCACAAGAATAAACTTCTTCATATTGGTAAATTTTGTTGTGATGAAATATTTTTGCGTTACAGTTTTTTATAGGTAATGACTCCCATGATTAGCTGCTTTTTATTCATATCAAACAACAGCACCCGGCCATTACTATTGATGGTTACTGTTTTGTTAGCCGAATTATAAATGCCCAGCCAATTTTCAATCTTATATTCCGGTGGCCGATTCTTTGCAGCATTGATAAAATCCACATGCATCCGGCGGGTGATTCTGTAGCCCTCGCTGCCATTTTCGGCCATCGTCTCTATTCGTAAAGTGTCGTTGGATTCACTAAAAGCTGTCTTCCAACTTGAATAATATATGCCTGGGATAAAACTTTTAACCGAATCATTTTTCATTATGCCATTACATCCTGCCAGCAATAGTGACAAAGCGATAATGATGAGTATTATTTTCATGATTGTTAATTTCATTTTTTAGGATTGTCGCATTTCAGCGGCCATTGCAGCAATACCTTTTTGGATACTGCCGTATTTTTTGGCATAGGCCTGCATTCTTACTTTTTCTGTTTCTTCGGTCGTGTAGGCCAGGTATTCTTCCAATGAAACCTCCGTGCGGTAAACCCTTGAAAGGATACCTCCAAGTGAAATAAATACTTCCTTATATTTTCTAAGGGGATCGTTGGCCTTATTAACTGACAGCACTAGCGCTTTTTCTTTTTCAGTAAGTCCCAGCAATTCCTGGATCAGGTCGAACTTGTTCTGGTACTTGCTCTGATCCAGCAATATTTTGCAATCGCTGTTATTGATGATCGCCTGCTTTACAACAGGGGAGGAGATAATATCTTCCACTTCTTGCGTAACCACAATCGCTTCCCCGAAGAACTTGCGAACTGTTTTAAAAAGGTATTTGATGTATTCTGCCATGCCTTCCTTGGCAATAGCCTTCCACGCTTCTTCTATCAGGATCATCTTGCGTATACCTTTTAGCTTTCTCATTTTGGAGATAAACACTTCCATGATGATAATGGTCACCACCGGAAACAGTATCGGGTGATCCTTGATGTTATCCAGTTCGAACACAATGAAGGGCTGTTGCAGCAGGTCAAGATTTTCCTTCGCGTTAAGCAGGTAATCAAATTCGCCACCGCTATAGTAAGGGCGCAAAACGTACAGGAAATTACTTACATCAAAATCTTTGTCCTTTACATTATCGCTTTGCAGTACGTTTACAAATTCATCTTTAAGGAATTCATAGAAACTATCGAAGCAGGGAAATATATCTGGTTGCTTTTCCAGCTTGTCAAAATAAAGTTGCAATGCATTGGACAAGGCCACATATTCACTGCGGTTAAAGGATTCGTTGTCTTTTTTCCATAAAGCCAGCAGCAGCGTTTTGATGCTCTCTTTTTTTTCAGTGTCCAGCAGGTCACCGTAACCAATATAAAATGGATTGAACCTTATTGGATCTTTTTCTGAGTAGGTGAAGTAATAACCATTCACCATATCGCATAACCCTTTATAGGAATGACCGACATCAACCAGGACTACATGCGTTCCCTGTTCATAGTAGGAGCGAACCATATGGTTGGTGAAGAAGGATTTACCGCTGCCGGAGGGACCAAGTATGAATTTGTTGCGGTTGGTGCAGATGCCTTTGTTCATAGGTTCATCTGAAATGTCTACATGTACCGGTCGGCCTGTGAGGCGTTCTCCCAATCGTATGCCTACAGGGCTTAAAGAAGATTTATAGGAAGTCTCCAGGTTAAAAAAACAGGTGGCTTGAGGTGAGAAGGTATCAAAGGTATCGTTCATAGGGAAGTCCGCTTCATTACCCGGGATGCCTGCCCAGAATATCTGGGCTGCCCCTTCAGTTTCTATTTTCGGATTGGCATCCATCTGTGTCAGTGCTGATGAGCATAGATTACGTATCGATTTCACCTCTTCCCTGTTGGAAGTCCAAGCCATAATATTGAAATGTGCCTTTACCGGAAGGCGTTGTTCGGCAATAGCTTCATTGAGGAATTGATCGGTAGCTTCCTTTGCGATACTGTTTTCCCTGCTATAAGCCGAAAGGGATTGCAGGCGAAGTTTTTTGCTTTCCATCTTTTGCAACAGCTTCGGGGTATCTTCAATGAAAACAAACTGGTTATAGATATGATTGCAGGCCAGTAACTGACCTACCGGTGAGGCAAACCCTACACTGAACTTTGTTTTATCGGTAGAGTATTTGTCATAATTGATTCTTGAACCGCATAGTGAGGGCACATATTCGGCATCAGCCATCGTATATAGCTGGCAGTGATTTTCACCAATCATCCATTCGGGCTGAAAATTGATATCACGGACAATCTGATCATCTGTCTGCAGGTTGACATATTGTACCACCAGTTTCAGTAATTCCTCATCCCCGAGCCGGTGCATCTTTATAAAGCCGCTGTCACTGAGTATCTTTTCAAATTGCCCGATTTGGTTGGAGAACTCCTGGAAATGCCTTGGGCGGATAGTTTCTTCAGGCACTATACTTCTTTTTAAAAGGCTGGAGAAAACAGAAGTAGATACTTTGCGGCTTAAGGGTTTTTTGGTGAGGAATATATAGGAATGGTGATCCAGAAAAGGTCGTTCGTTGAAAAACCTGTCGCTGCTGCGGCTCAGAAAACTTTGCTCAGGTTTATTGAAATCAGGCTTGAATGCAGCCTCAGCAAACCAGTCCTGTTTGTGCAGTATGCAATGTGCAGGCAGTACTTTTATTGCCTTGATCCATGCATGGTGAAAAGATTCATATTCCTCATTACTGAGCGTGAATAATTCAGGCAGGTCGATTTTAAAGCCAATGGTTACATCACCCATTTTGGACAGCAATGCATCATGCTCAGCACCGTATACCGGTAGTATGTCTTTTAAGTTTCTTTCCATCACTATTCTCTTTCACGTTACTTAATTCCTATTCTCTTATGTATTCCTGCAAATGCTTACTACTCACTTTTTTTTTATGATTGTCAGCGAGTAATTCTTTATCACTTTTGGAATTCCTTTTTTGGCAACTTTTTTCATCAACCCGAATTCACCATATTTATGACTTAGCCTGTATACGTACATAAATAAACCTGTTCCTGAAATGAGTATAACCGGAAGGCAGATAAATATATTGATGCCACAGATGTACATAACGGCAAAGACTACCAGTAATGATACCAGGCCGCCTCCGAGGTACCATATGTATTGTGCCTTAAGTCCCCTGAACTCTACAGGCTTATTGATGCCCTTATTGATTTGATAAACGCTGTTGCTCATTTAGAGTTTATTACCTTTACTATATACCGAAAAAGCTTTTTATCACTGTAGCCACAACTACCAGGAATACACAGCTGCCAAACCAGGCCGCTGCAACCTTACCGGTATCATGGTCACCACTGTTCCATTTTTGGTAAACCTTTACCGCCCCGATCAAACCCACAACAGCTCCGACTGCATACATAAGGTTTGTCCCGGCAGCGAAATAACTTCTCACTTTGGTGTTAGCCTCATTAATACCGGCGTTACCATCCTGAGCCCTTGCAATGACATTAAGTACAGATAATAAAAATGCAGTCAAGCTTAAGCGTAAAACCGCCGCTTTGTTTTCATTCATTCTCTTTTTCATTCTTCACTATTTAAAAGTTAAACTTCAATTCAATAAAGCTTCATTCCTGCATGACATTCTCTCGAATATCGTGCAGGAACGAAGCTGTGTAAACCCTCAGCCGTTCCACAAAAAAGCCATATCCTCCTCATCCAATGCAATGGCACAATTGTTTTCGCATGACATTGCAATTGTGCTGTTAATTTCATTCTTGTATGCTGAATCCTTTAATACCGAATATTTGCTGATTATCTTTTGCAGCCCCAATAGCACCTCGGTTCTTTCATGACCACTCCCTGTTGCTTCGGCGAAGGCTATAAGCTCATCTTTAAGCACCGACACCAATGCAGGAATATCATTGTCTGCCGTGTCAATGGAATGTTCAGCGTTGTTGAATTTTTTAAAGGCCCCCGGCTGCTTTAATATCGTAACCAGTTCATAACGGAAATATAAAAGCCCGATAGTGATATAGTACAGCAACAGAGCAATAAAGCACCAGGTGAAGTATGTTGGCCATGAAATGTTTTGTAGCATTGTAAATATTTTTTGTTAGTCAAAAATAATAATCGCTAAAGCGGTTTTCCCTCCCAACCCTCATAGTAGGCCGTTCAACAAATTGATTTTCACATAAAATAAATTTAAAAAATTATTTTTCGTTTTGATCTTGCGGTCCATGGATCACAGAATATAATAAATGATGTAATAATTGGAATTCGATATAATTGAGCTATCAGTCGACAGGAATAAAATAAATCCATATACAATAAAATCGTGTTGTCGTTGACGGTATAGCAACAATGGAATACTCGAAGGGCAACATGCGCATTAAATTGAATTTGCAGAATATAAAAAACGCCCTCCGCATGGAGGGCGCTGGCCATATGCTCAATGATTGGCCTATGTTGAAAACCGCCTTACTGTTTCATCACTTTTGTTGATAGTGTACTGTTTTCACTGCTCATGGAAAACATGTATATGCCCCGGGCAACAGGAGGAATATCAATACTGAACGTATTTATTCCAGCCCTCAACCGTCGCTCCGCTTCAAATACTACTTTCCCATCAACTGAGATCAGTCTGAAGATAGCCAGTGTGGGGTAAAGTGATGAAGTCAAAACCCTTAACTGGTCACCAAACGGTGATGGGGATACGCTAAAACTACTTTTTAAATCAGCCCCTGCCTTCAGCACCAATACCTGCGAATAGAAAGCTGCACCATTTGTGCTGTACAGTTTAAGCCGGTAATAGGAAGTAACGCCCATCTGGTCGTGGAAACTGGAGATAGAGGCTTCGTTTGTGGAATACACTACTGCGTAATTCAGCCCGTCAACTGACCGCTCTAATTCAAGCCTTGCAAAATCACTGGTATCGGCAAGCGTCCAATGCAGCGTATTTACGCTCGGAGAAGAACGAACTCCTTCAAAACCCAGCAGCCGTACCGCTAGCACCGATGGCGTATAACAGCAATTGATCACGATGTTATAATTCGCAGGCTCGCCCAAATCAATGGAAGAACAGTTATAGTAACCCGTTCCCACACATTCCCAGATACACTGCTCCTGCCAGATCAAAACGTGGTCTACCCGCCAGTTATCGCCATAATCAGAAGAAGGAGGCAGCACTGCTGCACAATCATAATTATAAATGATATGGGGATCGTCAATAGTTCCTGACGAGCCAGGCACATCTCTTACGAAGGAAAAAAATCTTGGATCAACGGGTACCGGTATGGTAAAATTCGGATCAGCAAAGAGTTCCATTTTGCAGTCCAGGAAATCTCCTTCTTCAGTGTCATAATGCACGGTGCCGTCGGGGCAGGTAACCGGAGAGGTATTATGAACAGGTACGTGGTAACGGTCAGTCGTGAGCTTTACATAGAAACTGTTTTCCCCGCAGGTAACCAACCCTGGAACAACACGGATAGGTGGTTGTGCACTTGCTTTGAACAGCAATACAATCAAAAATGAAGTCAAAATCTTTTTCATCTTGTTTTATTTTTTTGGGTTTTGAATATTTTGTTCTCATCGGTATTGATTTTGAAAAATTAAAAGTGGCTCCCTCCCCGCATCCTGCTGCACAACTCCTGTCTTCATCGGGTGGGGAAGGAGCCTTTCAGTTCTGCCACAGGATGGCGATATTGTAATCTTCATTGGATATAGGAACATTTTCATGGTACTGTGTCCATGAAATTTTTTGTAGCATCTGTCTTAATATGTTTAATTTCCCTTTGCCTGACAAATGTAATCTTGGAGTATAGTGCCTTTCCCTCCCACACCTCCTACTAGGCTGGTTAACATGTTGATGTTCATAGCAGATAAATTTGAAAGTATTTTCGGGATTATCCGATTTTACGGCTGAGATGTACCAGGCGCATGAGGATATCATAAAGGGAACGCTTGGTCGAAGCATCGATCTTGTAGTACTTACCGTGCAGGTGACCGTAGGAGAAACTCTCTTTATGGAGCGTAGTGAAATGTGCGGCTACAGTCTTAAGGAGTTCGGATTGATTGGGATTGGTGATAAGCTGTTCCTCTTTCAGCAGCCGGAAAAGCAACGCCAGCTGTGGCACAGAAAGCGTGGTGTGTATCTTGCCTTCACTGGTATTGCCTGCTGTGGGCAGTGCGGCTGACAATGTATGTTCCAGCGTATAGAACTCCAGTTCCTCACCAAGCCAGTGCAGCAATTGTTCACGCAATGATGGAAGATCGGGGTACAGGGAAAGTCCCGGATGTACCGGTGCCTGATTGATCTCCTTGGACTGTAGTTTAAGCAGCCTGATTTTACCTTGCACTGAATCCTCCTCCGTCACCATACGGTCAAGCATACCCGTATAATGCCTCACGATTTCAGGAGGGTTATAGTCGAGGCTCACCAGCAGATTGCAAAGCTGTGGACCCTCATGGGCCGCAACTGCGGAAGTGTCCAGCGCAAGAAACGCCGTCGCTGCCGTCCTGATATACTGTGCCGTCATGTAGGTGCTGGAGTCGCTCTGTACAAAGTTTTCCAGGGGCCGAAGAATGATTTTATTCAAATCATCAGGCAGCAGCGCATGACGCAGGACTTCACTTATTGTAGTGATCTGTGATTGCAGTTCCTTTGCCGCATGTTCAATTTTTATAGAAGCCATTTTCTGCCGGTTGTTGAAATACCGGGAATAATGTACCTGGAGAAAGCAAAGCAGTTCGTTGAGTTGGTCGAAAAGCTGTTTTGCAGGGAGCTGCATTTCGTCCTGGCGTTTCAGTGAGCGACGGAAATCATGTAACAGGTCCATCAGCCTGATCAGTACGGCCTGGTATCTGTCAATGATTAGCATGAGAGCTGCTTCGTCGGGTGCGGCGAATACATCCTCCATGATCTTTAGCCGCAGGTGCTCTTTTTCCTGCGCATACTCGGCAAGCAGCGCCGGTATCTTTTCCTTGCCGACAGGTTCACTCGACCTGCCGGCATTTATCAGTGATATGGTAAGCAACTCAAAACGTTCCATGGTGTAATGCATAAACTCCTTTTTACTGTGATGGCGACAGTGGCTACAGGAAAATTTTGCAATGGGAGATAACACAATATATGATGGGGATAATCAAAGGGATTTATCAAATGGGAATATTATCGCATTGAAATTTTTGCCGAATAATTTAAAAGAGAAATAAAAAAACTATGCCGGAAAGAAATAGGGGCAGGCTTTTAATACCTGCCCCTGTTCATGCTTGAACTATCTGTTGTAAAAAATATCAGGAGGTCTCATGAATGGCTTAAATAGGAGGGATCCAACTTGCCGTTCCCTACCTTCGCCTGTCCAAGCAGTGTCAAGCTTGGACAGGCGAAGGTAGGGATTGTTAATTTTAAATACCTTTAAAAAAGAATTACATTTTGCACAAATTACTTTCAAGGCAATTGCCTTTTGTTCCATTTTATGTCGGTGTCTGTTAATGGTGAAGTTGTAACAGGTTGATTGGTAAATTATCATATACTTTTTTGATAGAATTTTCATAGAGAACCGGCACATTACGACACATACTGTTTATAGTTTTGGCTATATTAAGCATATAAATTAATGTAATATTGTTACCTCTTTCCTTATTTTTGTAGCAATGGAAAATGTACATAAGCATATAGAACATTCAATATCAAGTAGAAAGAAAGCTGACTTAATATTCCCATCTGACTTTAGGAATAAAGGTACTCAAACCCCTGTTAAGACAGCATTGTCACATCTGAGCAGGTAATGGAGATTAAAATGGCTGGCGCAAGGGATTTATTATGTATCTAAAGTAGTTCTTTATTGGGTGCCATTTATCCGGTACCCCAAGAGGTTGCTGAAGTAATTGCCACTAAAGAAAAGGTCGGGATAAAACCTCCGCACGGATACACGAATATATCCTGAAACTTTCACGCAAATTAAAGCATAGTGTACTTTAACGCAGGCGCTTATATCTATTTCCTTTTTAAATTCAGCCTAAATGGACGACAACGATATTAAAAGAGTTTCACGGCTTACAGCTATTCTAACCTTACTGCAAACTAAAAGAGTAGTTACTTCATCAACTCTTGCCCGGAAATTTGGGGTAAGTGTACGGACAATTTACAGGGACATAAAGGCACTCGAACAGGCAGGGGTACCTATAATTGCAGAAGAACGAAAAGGATATACTTTAATGGAGGGATACAGGATTCCACCGGTAATGTTTACTGAAAACGAAGCAAATGCATTAATTACCCTGGAGCAGCTGGTGCAAAAAAACAATGATAGCTCGCTCAGTAAAGAATATACCGGGGCAGTCAGTAAAATAAAAGCAGTGTTGGGATATGCTGCAAACGACAAAACAGATCTACTTTCAAAAAGAATTGCTGTAAGCCCTCTGGTGGCCAACACCGGTACCACCAGTTCACTTGCACTTATTCAGAATGCCCTGACTGATTTTAAAGTACTGAAAATCTCTTACAAATCCGAAAGCGAGGGGAAACTCACCAATCGTCATGTAGAGCCATTCGCCCTGTATTATAATTTACAGGAGACGTGGACGCTTATTGCCTACTGCAGGTTAAGGAATGACTACAGGATGTTTAGACTGGACAGGATACAACAAATAGAACAGCTTGCTTTACCATTTCAACCCCATAAATTGACACTGAAGGAATTTCTGGAGGCCAAAGAAAAAAATTTTGGTATACCTGACATACCGTTGTCATAACCCCATTTTAATTTTGTTTTATTAATCAGTAAAAACAAAGAAAAATGAAAAAAACAAATTTGGTATCATTAAGAATTATCACTGCTGACATCAGGCGTTTGGTTGATTTTTTTGAAGTAACAACCGGCATAACAGCGAAATGGTTAACAGAAGATTTTGCGGAGATTGTCACCGATTCTTTTACACTGGCTATTGGCAGTACACGAACATTGGCCTTTTTTGGGGAAGCTGTTGCCCAGGCAGCAAGCAATAAAAGCGTTATTATAGAATTTCTTGTTGAAAATGTAGACGATGATTATGAAAGGATTAAAGATACAGTCAGCGACATTGTTCAAAAACCTACCACCATGCCATGGGGCAACCGTTCATTATTGTTTCGGGATCCTGATGGAAACCTGATTAATTTTTTTACACCAGTCAGTGAAGAAGCCATCAGGAAATTTTCTTAATAATAATAAGCTGCTCTCGGACAAGCAGGTTGGTAAACAACCTGTTTGTTTGTAAACACCACAAGGGATTTGAAATGGCAGTTGTTGAAAATAAATGTAAGTGACAGGAGGCATACCAGTATTGTCAAAGATGGTGTCTTGATAATATAGCTGGGTCAGGGTGGATACCAGCTCGTTGTTTTTGCCAATAATGAAAAAATCACAGCTGCTTTTATTAAGCTTTAATAAATTACTTGTAAAAGGGCTGCAGTATTCTGTATAGTCTAACGAGGCTTTCGCTCCAATCTCCTTAAAGAGGATTTTCGCTGTAATCCTGTATGGTTTTGGAATTGATATTTATAAGAATTTTTTTTTGCCCGAATCTGTCAGTTAATCAGTTTGAGAAATTAAGTTTGGATATTATTAATCAAAAAATTAAAATTATGCAAACTGAAAACATCGATGACAAAAGATTACAACAGCTCGAAAAGGAATTAAAGGAACAGATAAAAATCTATCTTGCTGCAAGGAGCCCAAACCGTACTTATGGGATTGCTGATAACATGGCATTCCTTTTATTTGATGACGACTGGCGCTGGATGGATAAGAAATACGCAATGAAAGAGGACCTGCTTTCATTAATGCAACTAGCTGCTGATGCAAAAGCAGTAGTACCTGGATCAGACTCTGTAGGTATGACAGGTACGCTAATAAAATTCCTGCGTTTACTCGATTCCTTAGATGATGAATACGATGAGGCACTGATTGATCTGTCAATTATAAAGAATGGAGATATTCCAGTGCAACGATTAAATGTAATGATAAAGGATTATCAGATTAAAACAGAAATGGAAAAATTAGGAAATAAGCTACAGAAAAAAAATGCCGTATAGTATATTGAGGTGTAATGAAAGTTACACCTCAATATAATTTGGAAAACCAATTAGGTAAAAACTACCTATTTTTTTCAAGGGGTTTCCGCTAATTTGTCCTGATCATATAAACTAGCAATTAATTTATTATGCTACTTTTCTAAATTAAAAAAATGATGACAAGAGAAGCTGTTGAGAAAGAAATTAAAATCATCGAAGGTACATTGTCTTATTTCATGACTTCAGGTGATACTACTACGAAATCGTACTTGTAAATAATTTGATAAGTGTCTTCCGTAAGTGTTTTGTCATTACTATACCTGATCCTTAATGGCCTCAAATCCACCACTACCCATTTTTCCTTATCATATAATTTTAAAAACTCCTTCGGGTATTCGTTATCGGGATTTTCCAGGTCGTCAATTATTTTTCCTTTTTCAGTGGTGTACCTGTTTACGAAAAATACATTGATGAAATTTGTTTTATTGTGTTGCGAAAGTTCATAGGCTGAGTTGCCTATATCGTATAAATGTGTCATCAAATTTAATCCTTTCGCCAAATGATTAGCGCCCATTTTGAAGAACACTTTTTCATTTTTAGATTTTGAATTATCATAGTAATTGTAAAAGTTTTTCTTCATTAATGTTGCTCTCATCTGGGCATCGTCTTCGTAGTAAATTGTCCGTGATATTTTAATATCATCCAGGACCATTCTGAGATTATTTTGTTTAATACCGTTTTTCAGGCTGTCAAGTAATTTTACTTTAGGCATCCACCATCTTGCAACCAAACTGTCATATACAGCTTTATACTGGGCTTTTATTTTTGCTGGCTGCGCATTGTATACTTTAGCTAAACAATAAGGGAAAGCCATCTGGTATTCCTGATCAATACCCCAAATAGTATAATTATATTTATTAGCCGCTACAATCATTTGTGCATCCTCCCTGGTTTTAAAAAAAGGGAAGGTACCGTATGATCCTTTATCTCTTGATATCTCAACAATAGAATCTGAAGGATTTTTTGTTTTTGCTATGCGCATTAATTCAGATGCCACAAATGGGCTGGTTTCAACGCACCAGGTTTTGAAACCGTATTTCGATGCAGATTCAAGCGCATAACATGACAGTTGAGAAAGCAAAGGCGAATTATGATATTCTCCCCAGGCTACAAATTGATTAGCGGCAAATTGTTTTTCCAGACTCGCCCAACCATCACCAACAGGTTTTTGACCGTCAAAAATGAATGAGGTCGTGTTTTTAATTACATGCTGGTTGAATTTTGCAGAGTCACTGATTGCTTTTTCTGTTTGTGCGGGGCAATAAATAGTTGTTAGGATCCCAACTATAGTTAAAATTTTTCTCATTTAAAATCTGTAATATTGGGCTGTAGGTTAAGAACCGGTTGATTTGGAGGGCAAAAGTACAAACAATGCGAAAATGAAAAAAATGTATTCTATCACATATTAAAATATGTATTTTCAGGAAAATGATAATTGAGCAACTCCTTTTCAAATAAACGGGACGATCAGACGATTAATCATCCTGATATAAGAAGAAAAATATAGTATGTTCAGGCACCAAGGGAAAAACCGCACTTTAAATCATAATTTAAAAATAGCTTCATTATTATCCTTTATTGCGGGGATGGTAAATGTAGCTGGTTTTTTAGCAGTCCAGCGCTTAACCACTAATGTGACCGGGCATTTTGCTTTTTTTGTAGATGAAATTTTCAAACTTAATTTTTGGCTGGGGTTAGTTTACTTCCTTTATATATTTTTCTTTTTTCTGGGTTCCTTCGTATCTAGTCTACTAATTGAAGTTATTTCACGAAAAAATAATCACCATGCTTATACCATCCCCGTTTTAATCGAATGTTTAATCTTATTGTATATAGCTTTACAGGGCCCAAAATTAGTAATGAAAAGCGCTGATACTATAGCATTTGGTTTGCTTTTCGCTATGGGACTGCAAAATTCTCTGGTAACAACAATTTCTGGTGCCAGTGTAAGGACTACACACCTTACCGGGCTTTTTACCGATCTGGGGATTGAAATATCACAATTATTTTTTTATAAAGAAAGAGGACAGAGAAGTAAACTTATATCGTCAATAAAATTACGTTTTACAATCATCAGTTTCTTTTTTATCGGAGGTATTACAGGCGGAATTTTGTATTCAAAAATGAAGCTGCATACTTTACTAGTTGCTGCGATACTGTTGATAATTGGAGTGATCTATGATTCTGTAAAATTCAGGTTGATTAAGATCAGGCGGAGAATTAAAACCAATTAAGTTAGGCGACAAATTAATTATACCCGTTTTGGACATGCCATGACAAATGTTTACTCTAATTGAGATTTGATAATTCCATCTATTATGATGACGGCTCAATTGCTACCATCTCTAAATTAATTCAGAGTAATTGTTTTTTTGTTGAGCTGTAAAAAGAATATATTACTGGAATTAGAACCTTAATGTATTTTGGTGAACACAATAAGCAAGATGAAAAAAATGACAACCCTTAATCTGCATGTATTAAATAAAAGTAAACAATACATTAGACCACTACGGGATAAAATATTGGAAATGCTTGGTGATACTGTTTTTGAATGTGAAACTAAACAGGATTTTGCCTTTGAAGCACTTAGGCTGATGTATCCTGTAAATAAAGGATTAGAAAATAATATCAACTCTATTAATAATGCCTGCGATAAACTATTTACGATTCTGCCTATTTATAGCGGCACCATTGAAGTTTTTACAGTTGGAACCGGCACAAGGGCAATTGTTCCTGAAAAGGACGATCGGGAACCGATGCAAATCTTTTTGGAGACTTATCTGCAGTTTGAAACATCCCCGGGCATGACATTCAAATATCTTGAGCATATTGTAAAGGAAGATATGATTGTTATACAGGGACTTATTAAATGGTATGAATCAACGACGTTTGTTTCTGCCCATCTAAATAAAGGGGTATCTCCAAGGAATCATGAAGAAAGAGTGTTGTATGATTTTTACCAGCGTTGTATAAAACAGCAAAGAACAATTATTGAATATTATCTTTCTGGAATAAAAAAAAGGGCCATCGCAAAGGCTAATTATTGGGGAAAAAGTATAAAACAGTTAATGGCTTTCTCTGAGCGGTACCGGGACAGGCCGTATCATTTCGCTACCTACAGGGGATATGCCTATTATGACTGCAGGAAAATAGACCTTATTGCCAATAAGGTTGCTGATTTCCCAATGGATAGCTCCCGTAAGCTGGAAAACCTGTACGAAAATAACAAGACAAAATTTTACCGGCTGCTTTTTAAAAAACATGATCCGGCAGGTATTTTCCAGGAGTTCAAATTTTATCTCGCCCACCTGCCACTTGCAAATGACAGGACACCAATCTTTAGGGAGTTGGAAGTATTACTTAAAAGGAAAAACTGGATTGGTTATTATTCGTTAGCCCTGACCCAGGTAGAAGGGTTATTTTCTGAAATGTATGAAATATTGAATGCCTCGGGCACATCGGGCGTGAAATCACTACCTGACAAAGTACAATACGCCAGGGATTTCCATGAGATGAGTGACACCTACTTTGATTATTATCAATACCATATTCCCCGGCTCAGGAATAAATTTATGCATACAGGCTATGACGAAGATTTTAAACTGAAGTCTTTTGACCTTTTATTTGATTTATGGCATTTGCTGAAGATATTTTCTGAACTGAATAACCCTTTCGTCAAAATAAAGCGATTGCATACCCGCAGAAATTATGAGGATTTTATCGCCTGTGCTGAATTTGCCACCTATTTCGGATTATTGAATAAACTGTCCAAAAAACAAAAAGAAGATATTGATAAAGAGATAAAAGATTTCGAGCTTAACTTCCTGGTTAAAGAATGTAGTGTTGAGTACATTTGCCTTGAAATAGCGGACACTTTACCAAAGGATATGTCAAAATTTATTGATAGTGCAGAACGGCAGTTATCTGCAAAAGGAAAGAGTTTTGATTTTTCAGAGAGAAATTTTTCAAAGATAGAGGTTGCAATTAAAGCTGATACTGAGCTATCCTCATTACTCTCAGATTGTTACCTTTTTAGTCATCATGAAGCCCAGGCATTACTGGATTGCCAGGTATTTCTCAGTAACTATGCAAAATACCTTTCTTCTTTAGAAAGTGAATATTTGAAAATTCTAGGTGATCTTAATAAAAAATACCAGCTGCCATTACTGAATATTTACCGGGTTAAAAACTTAGTTCGATCGGAGGATGAGGTCTGAAATATAAAATTGGTTATTAATGTTAGTTGCGCTGGTTTCTTATTTGCCAAAAACTACACGGGCGTATAGATAAAATAATATCATAATACTGTTACCTTTTCCTTATTTTGGTAACAATGAAAATGTACATAAATATATAAAGTATCAGTTTTCAATTAGAGAAAATGGCAAAGTGATATTCCGATCTGATTTCGAAGTAAACGTACTTAAGCTGCTGCTAAAACAACGTTCTAGTGTTTAAGGAGGGAGAGGAAATTAACAAGACTGAAAATTGAAAAGTAGAATTATACATTAAAGTTTACCAGGGAAAAGACAAATGGATATCTGAACAAATAAGTATCAACTAAAAAGCCATTGGGTCAAATATTTTGTTTAAATGGATTATCAATCGCTCATAAAAAAATATGAGATCCGGGACATACAGGAACTATATCGGTTGTTTGATCAGGAGATCATTTACGACTGGATTAAATTGTATGAGGATATATCAGTACACGGAGAGATTACCATACAGAATTTCTATGGGTACACATATGCAATTGATGATGGCAACCAGTTTATACCTGCAGGCCAGCAGCCAAAGGAAATGCTCGAAGGCAGGGTAGTAGCGGTATATGGAATCTCAAACAATAAGATCAATCATAGCAACAGAAAAACAATGCGTAAATGGATAGGGCCTACCGGGGAGATCTTCAAACCCTACGGAGATAATTATGATAAAGGACATTTTATTGCGCATGGGCTTGGAGGTCCGATAGACGTTAACCTGTTCCCACAACGCCGGGACATAAACAGGGGATGGAGTGAGAAGGGCAAATTATACCGGCAGATGGAAAAATTTATTGCTGCTAACCAGGGGACCTTTGTGTTTTCAAGACCACTCTATACCGACTTATCGTTTTGCCCGACTGCATTGGAGTTTGGGTATTGTGATAAAGCATTGAATTTTACTGTGAATGAATTTCCGAACAAGTGATTATTAATTGTGATATGCCGTTTCCCGCCGGTGGCAGGACCAGGCTCTTCATTGCAATCTTCTGGCGAAGGATTTACATTGCGATCCTTAACGGATTTATAAACCGTTCATCTGAATAAGCCGATCTAAAGAATTGTAAAGGAGTGGGTTCGGTTATAGTAATCTCGGGGTATTTTTAAAGCACTTTGTATTCAATGGTTTAGTTTGTAACTTTGATAATAAAAAAAATATAAACACTTGGCAGGCATACCGATACCAAAACCATCTTTCCTTGATGAATGTATCTCATCGGGGGCCAGGAATGGTAGTAAACGTTGGAGGTCGGAAAACGGCAAAAGATTATATACCTGGGATTCTTTGCACGGAGAAATTGAGGTTTTTAATGCACAGGGTTATCATTTAGGTGTTTTGGATGCAGAAGGTAATTTTATAAAACCTGCAGTAAAAGGCAGAAAAATCGATGTCTAATTTTATAACATATTGTATTAATGGCGACGCGCTGATGTCAGAGATTGATGATTACATCGCTCAATGGCATGATAATGCCATTGAAACAGAATTGCATGATTTTCTTGGTATGTCAAAAAAGGAATATGCACTCTTTGTTGAAGATGAAAATTATCTTGGGTTAATTATTACGGCACACAGGGACAATATAGATATCAAATTAATTATACGCAATGAAATGGCGATGGTAGCACGCTCAGACAATCCAGCCAAATCAAGGCGCCTGCAAGAATGGCTTGAAAGCGAAGGTATATGGGAATAGTTCACCGTCCGGAAGTTAAGATGGCCAGGAGGCTGATTGAAAAGCACTCATTGGAAATTCCATTTGATTTAAGACAGCTTGTAGAAATCTATGCAGATGTTATTTTTAAGCATATTCCCTTAGAAGGAATTGATGGCGTTTCCATGCATCTTAAGACTGCCGGCAGAAGACCAAAAATAATCGTAAATACAAATGCTTCTGATACAAGACAAAACTTTACGCTGGCGCATGAACTTGGTCATGTGATCATTCCCTGGCATTATGGTACAATTGTCGATGAAATTGAAGAAGGGAAACCCCAGTTCAATTCTCCTTACTGGAACCTTGAACATGAAGCAAATCGCTTTGCATCAGAAATATTAATGCCCTTTAAATGGGTTTATGCTCTATATCAACACTACCCTGATTCGAATTATCTGGTAAGCGAAATATGCGATCATTGCGGCGTCTCTGAAATTGCTGCTAAAATCAGGGTGAGAAATGTCCTTAATGAAATTGAATATATAGTCTTACCCGACACCGTGGTACTTAGAGCGTTTGTAGAATGTAAAGATTTAGCTACCACACAGAACAGGCTTATCAAACTAAGCGGTTTTAATCCGTGGCGGGTAGCCGACATAATGGTTCGCGAATTAAAGGGTAAAATAGCTTACTGTATTGAAGAAAAAGACAAGGTTATAGTATCAGGTGGAAGCGCTGAAGGTCATCCAAATTACCAATACCAGGGCCACGATTTTAACAGAACGCCCTACAAATATTTTAAAGAATACTCTCTGCTTTCTTATGGGGACTTCAATACGCATTGGTGGGATTTGGATGTAACCGTTGCTATTCCTGACGATACAAGGTCATGGAGAGAAATTTTGGATGCAATTGTAAAGGATGTTGCACCAGGTGATGAACAAAAACTAAAAGCTACGGTGAATGGTAAAGTGTCGGGGTCTCACGGCAGCTGGAAAAAAAAGGACAAAGGCAGTGTTGAGGGGTTTATACAAGATGTTATTTCCCGGTTTGATGATCCCAGGTACACAGCTTTATTGAACCACCCTGATTTTTTAACTTTTGTTAAAAAGAGATGCAAGTCCTTTTTCAATAACATATAGTTTTTAAAATACGCAATGTTTTTGTCTTGCAAAGGCGATAACGGAGTCATTTCAAAACCCTCTTTTTGCATTCTAACATCATAGTAACTTTTCTGCATCACGAACAATGAGTTCCGTTAAGGATTCAAAAGGTAAATTTTGATTTTTTCGGATATACTTAAAAATTAACCATCTTAACCTGCTTACAATACGTGGAATTGTAAGTTCAAGTTTAATGTGTGCTTTGGGGTGAAGTAAGTTGGAATGTGTAACGCTGTTTCTTGATTCGTAAAGTTCAAGTAACAGGCTGTGATAATAATCATACATCTTCTGAAACCTTTTCTTGGTATGTTTTTTCCCGTGTATTTTTTTTAATTCTTGGAAGAACGGGTAATCAAAATTATTCAGGAAATATATTGTCTTTTTATCTCCGAGCTTATTGCGTATTGAGATAAACTGTGATGGTGTCATTCCAAAGCGCTTATAGTCAAAATTCCAGGGAAGTGTAGAGCCGAAAAGATAGTCGGTGACATTATGATTTCTTTCCGATTTTTCATTCAGTAATAAAATGGTGGCAATAGTTTCGATAATTGTTTTTGCACCTTTACCGGCAAAGAGGTTTTCAAAATATTTCCAATAACCTTCAATGTCATCGTTTTTAAATGCCGTGATTATAGTTGCTTCCTGTCTTAAAATATGTGTTGTGGATGGCCCAACATAATTGTTTAGAAAAATATATGGAGTATCTGACAATTGATTAGTATCCCTTTTACCAGCCTCTCTGGGTATGGCCAATTTCCAGTACACTTCATCGAAATCTGAAGTGATCATATAGCTTTCAGCATTAATAACAACGTTCCTGTCCATAGACAACCCCAGGAATGCTGCGGCATCCCGGAATGGCTTTAAAAATTGAGATATGATAAGTTCGTCTTCAAAAGAATCTACGGGCATAACTGCGAGCATATGATTACTTGGTTCAAAAAAGAATGCCGCATTTTCTTTATCCAAAGCCCACATCTTTTTTTTAATCGTTTCAAGCTGGGTATGATCAACCCCCAAAAAACGAACAACATTATAACTGAAATCATAGTCTTTTTCCATCGATAAACCTGATGCTTTAAGGATAAGAAATCTTCTTGTTGGAGGTTCATTGATGAAATTGACAATGCCTTCGAATTGCTTTTTAAAATCACGCTGTTGGAGATACTCTCTTTTTTGTTGATCTGTAACCAAATCTTTTGAGAAAGGAAACTTTTCAATGTCTTTGCTGAGTAACCTGAAAAAGACGTTCAGAATTTGACTCTTGCTTCTTCCTTTAAAGTAGGCCTCGCTTACTAATACTTGTGTAATATAGATGATGCTCTCTTGGTGAGTTTCGAGTGGATGATTACAAAGTAGAAATACAACGAGCTCATCAAATGCCCGGCGAATCATCGACTCATCAAGTTCCTTTTTTAGTTCTTCCAATGCGGGTAACAGAGTAGTATTATTCTGAAGCCATTTTCCTCTTTTGGTATGCAAATCGTTCTCATTTCTACCCACGATTGCTTTGAAAACTAAAATCTCTGCTTTAACCGCTGGGTACTTTTTAAATTGTTTCAGGAATGTATCTTCCCTGAAATAATGATGCTCAAAATAATTGTGGACGTAATTACCTTTCTTTATATGGGGGTTGCTGGTTAATTGAAAAATGATTTTTTCAGTTAAGGAAAGGGGATTCTCTGGCTCTGTTTCATAGAATCTTCCTACTTTCTCGGCATAGAACCCGAAATAGTCAGCAAAGAAAGAGGTCTTCCTTTCTACAAGCTTGTTTTCATTGGTTATTATAGCAATTCTGGCCATTATAAAAATTATACTTTACAATTGAAAGTGCTAATTTCTTCATTAGATAATTCCATACTTTTGTAAGTAGAATTTAATCTCAACTAACACCATTCGGAAGTAAAGAGAAAAGTAGTTCGTGATTTATTTTATTTCCTTTTTTGTCTAAGTAAATTTTCTTTCTGATATAAAAATAAAATATTTTAATTAAAATATTTTTGAGCTCAAAAAAGAGTTCATCCATTCCCGGCTTATCACTTGATTCGCTTTTCTTTTTTCTGGAATGTTCCATAAAATCAATAGCGGTATTTCCGTGTACAATTTTATTGCGTAATGTAAAGCAAGTCCTGATTATTTCCCTTGTACTTTTCATGTCTGAAATATTATCAGATATTAATAACGGAATTGTTAAGGTGATATAATCGTTGGAAATATTATCACCGAAAAAACTTTCAATCGTAAAAACCAGCTTTATAAAATTAGTTGATGTAACATAATTGCCTTTTAAGGCATCCAGAAAAAAGTGTATAGAGGAAATATCGTTACACCAGAATTGTGAAGTTGTCCCCATTAAATTATTCATATTATCATTGTTCCGTTCGTACAAAATATAATGAGATAGCAGATCAATCTTTTCTACTTCGAAGTATTGATTTTTATTTTCTGAAGTAACCGTAAATCCTATCAATTCCGCTTTGTCTTTTATCGAGTGCGTATATTGATGCGTTAAAAAATTCAGGTGAAGATTAAATATAAAAAACTGAGCAAATTCACATAGTATTGACTTTATTCTTTTCAACTCATCCCATGATTCGTAATGTTCATTACTTAGGGTGGCCATAACTTTTTCGACATCCTTCTCATCCTTATACTTAAGATTTGAATTAAGTATTTTATCGGAATCGAATTCAGTCTCAATAACAATAATTTTTTGTGCCTCACTTATGCCAGAAACAAAAATTTTATTTTTTTCAATTTTCGATAGGTTTATATATTGTTTTAATATTGATTCATACCCATGGAGATTTGTAAAGGGTGTACGATCAGTATGCACATAAAACTTTACTGATTTTATTTTATCGAAATCAGCTTGCGAAAACTTTTCACGGTATTCAGTTCGATACGGCGTTTTTTCCCAGAGCCTGCTTTTCTTAAAAGTGGGTATAAATGGAGTTAAGTCAAACTCAAACTCCGTTTCATCTTTACAGGCAATATTCGTAGTTGTAAACCAATGTAATTTTCTCATTCAATCAATTTGATATTATTAGTTCAGCTAACCTCAATAATAACAAAACTACTAATTCAAGTTAGTCAAAAGACTATATTTTGCAAATAAAAAACAATAAATTAGAGAATGATAATTCTTCCGACAAATACTGCAAATGACTCACAACAAGACAATGATGTAGTTAAGGCTTGGGAATGGTTCAAGTCTTTTATTCCTGAAAAGGAATGGAAAAAGCGAAAGGCTGACATAGAGAAAACAATTACAGTTGAGTCTCGTACAACCGAACCTTTTTCAGAATTTTTAACCTCTGGGACTCTGCTTTCAATCAAAGATGATGTGATCGGCTGGTACTTATATCTTATTGAGATGTTATTAAATGACCCGCTTAAGTATGAGCCCTTTCAGGGTGCAAGAGTAATTCCAATCTTTAAGCGGTTTGGAATTGACTTAGAATTACTAAAAAACATAGAAGGGATTGAAAGAAGAATAAAAGGCATGATAAAGAAACGAAGGTCGGAAGCTGATGCCATTCTTTTTGAAATATTGACTGCATTACTATGGGCCAGGAATGGTTACAAAGTGTCTTTTGTTCCGGAACGGCACCAAGGGAAAACTCCAGATTTGATAGCTGAAAAGGGCAATGAAAAATTAAGTATTGAATGTAAAAGACAAACGAAAACTGGAGAGTACAGTTATCAAGAGACTGCAAAAAGGCAAAAAATGGTTTCTTTTATCAATGAGCTTTTAATGAAAAACAATATTTTATTGAACATTGTTTTTCATGTGGAGTTAGAAACTCTGCCGGATGATTATTTATTACAATTGCTGAAAACGAAACTGAAATTGGCTATTCCTGGAAAAATAGTTTCCAATAAAGAAGTCGATATTGATCTGTCATTTGTTGATATTTTTGCGATTAAAGAGTATTTGAACAAATATGGGTTTATCAAAAATCCTTCTCCGACATTACACAAACTAATAGGAGGAACTCCAGTTGATAACAAAAGTTTTACTTGCGGCGTGTACGCAAATTTTACGAAACTAGATGATAGCAATGTAAGCAATGCATACATCAGGGACATAAGCAATGCTTACGGAGTGTATTGGGATTGTGATGCGGAAGAAGTTATTTGGAAAAAAGCAAGAGATATAAAAAAGCAGATTTACAAAGCTATTCAACAATTTACATCCGACACCACCGGCGTAATACATGTTGGCATGGAGACCTATGAAAATTATAAAGTGGAAAATAAAAGATTTGAGAAAATCAAGGAAACAATTAAAGATATTGATCCAAACAAGTCCAACTTGAGATGGATATTCTGTCATTTTTTTCAGTCATATACTCCCTCTGATCTAGATTGGATTTTTGACGAAACCGTATCAACGATTTCCCCATATGTAAACAAGGAATCTCCACTTAATCCCAAGTTAATGATTGTTCCTGAAGACAAAGACACGATGAATGATATATTACACTGGGACCGACCTTTACCTTAAGCGTTTTAGTACTGCCAATTAATCGTTTCTTTTGACAGGTTATTTAAGAAATATTCTTTAACGGTAAAACCAGAATCCATCCTTAATTATAATCATGGTTCTTTCAGGCTTTTTAAAGTGACTCGAAACTATTCGGGGAAGTTGCCACAATAATTGTCGTCATAGTCCTTCATTAATTAAACACACAAACATTCCTGTTTTGTAAAATAAGAACTTCCCGTTTCTGCCTCATAGTCTTTTTATTATCTATTGTGTCTATTAAATTCTAACGTATTATCTTATCGCCGATTTGTTAAGAAGGAGAAAACACTTTATACTATTTTGTCTTACTCAATCGCTTCTTTATTAAGGAATATTTCTTTCAACGCATCAATTTCGGGTTTGAATTGCCTGGAGAATTTTTGATAAAAAACAGCATAAGCGCCTTCATCTTTACTTATCAGCTTAATGTAATTTTCAAAATAAGTAACTACTTCGCTGTGCAGCAATCTGGGATTTATTATAAGGAACCCGTTATCGAAATACAGGAAGGGATATTCATACGAAAACTGTCCGCCGTTTTTCACTCTTCCTTCATGCACAAGACCATTGCGGAAATAATCGTCAAAAGCTTTCACCAACGCTTTTTTTTGATCTTCAGAAAAGTTGTCAAGAGAGGGTGATTGCCTGATAAAATCCTTGATATGGTTTTTGCCTCCAATGGAATAGTTGGCTATCGCATCGATGGCCGACATAAGGATAACACCACTGGCAAAAGCGTAACCAAGATGATTCAACTGGTTGGCTGCATCAAGGTAATAGGAAAAGATACGGTCTTTGAATCCGTGGAGGATCTGCTCTTTATTGTTCATCTCTAAATCGATCACCTTTACTTGCGGTGAGAAATAAAGTACATCGTCTATTCTCATGATGTTGTTTTTTTTAGGTAGTTGTTTTGTTTTTGACAGTGCTTAGCTTGAGTTTTTTATTGATCTTCGGCAAAATATAAATACTGATAAGCACATGGTTTACGATTTCCAGCGCATAGCCAAGCTTGTCTATCGATACTGTTTTTAGGTCATGTGTAGCATCATTGCCGATTTGTCTTAGCTTATCCAGTATAGGCAGTTCTGCAGATGATATAAGCCCTGAGATTTGTAAGTTTTCTATTTTGGTCTTTAAAATCCTTCCTGGTATTTTCTGGTGCACGCAGATAGCCTCAACTAATGTCCTCAAACCAATCCCTGCAAGCACTTTACTCTCAGTTTCAAATGCATCAATGATTTCATCATACAGGTCATACAATGCCTGAGGTAACTGCTCTTGGTCAATATCTCTCAGGAAACTATATTCATCATATGTTAAGTCGTCATTGGGGTAGTGCTTGTCGATAACCACTATTTCGTTCTCCGAAGATGGATCTGTAAACATATCACGCTTCATAAAGGAAATGCTGCCGCATCCGCCACATTCCAGTGTCATGAATTCTTCTATTTCAATATCTTTAGCATTGTCAGGATCAGCGGTCTTTACTCTTTTTAAAAATAGAATGCGCTGCTTTGTTTCCCGGTCACAATCTGAACATTCAGTGAGTATCTGTTTGAGAGTGGTCGCCATACTGGTAATGTTATTGGTAAAATTGTTTAGTAATCAAAATAGACTCTTTATGGATAAACTTAAAGAATTTTTTTCAGAAAACGATGTACGTATTGGTATCGGTAAAGATTTTACCACTAATCCCCCGGTTTATTATTCGTCCCTTGACGAAGCGTTTTATCACTATTTTTTGACTTTCAGGGATAAGAAGGAAACCTACCATTTCCTGTTTGATATTCATTCCTGGTCACGGGAAAGCCTGGCCTTTAATTTTACTGGCGGCATTTCCAATATCGTTGCTGCCATTTTAGGTTTTCACCGGTTTATAGAACTGTGGTTAAAGGACATTTTGAGAAGAATCGATCCGTTTTTATCAGTCAAATTTTTGGAGAAGGAGGAAGAATTATTTCAGTACCTAAACGGTAAGCTTGCAGCAGAGGATGTGAAGACAATTGAGTTCAGCGAAGCTTTGAAAAGAATAAAGCAGGCTTTCAAATCTTACGAGGAAACTTCCCAAACATACATCGACCATTTAAAACCCTATGAATTTATCAAGTTGGAAGGTAATATAGAAACGCTTAAATATTTGTCAGAATGGAGAAACAGGATCATGCATAACGGTTCTACGCTACCCAATCTTTTTGCTTTAGAATTTTTGGTATCTCAAAAAGTGATTCCTTTGATCGCTGAAGTGCTGGAAGCCGAAAAAAAATACCTTAAGGGATATAGTCCTCGATATTTTAAAACGCCAACGGGTATCAATGTCATGCAGGAAATACTGACGGTTAAATTTGAAGCCGGAGATTTTAACGATATTAGAAAATCAGATGATCTGGGGTTTGCATTATTGAAACTTGGTCACCTAAAGGAAATAGGCAGATCAGCTTATAATCTTACCTCAACCTTCATCGACGGTAGAGCAATAACAGAGTCTTATTATAACAGTCCTGTAAAAAGAGATGAAAAATTTGCAGCAACCGAGCGTACGCACGAAGATTTCTTTGAATTGAAGAATTGCATTTGTTGCGGTGTTAATGCAATGGTGATTTACAGGCAGGACGTCTTTGACTTTGCTTCAAACAGTAAAACTTTCATCAGCTGGCTGCAGTGTTATCATTGCGGATATTCGCTTAAAAATAATGTTGGAGACCCTGCTTTTTTTGAATTGTGCGACATCCCTTTATTTGCAACAATCTGAATGTTTTGCTGAACTACAGCTTTTCGATGTTTAATTTTATACGTTCCAGCAATTCTTCAAATGGAGGTTGTCCTTTATAATATAATTTTCTGCTTTCCTCGTATCTTTTCGTATAGTCTTTTCTGATATCTTCGGATTCCAGCAAAAAGGCTTGGTTCTCTTTCACCGGGATTTCGTAGTCTGCAGGCGGAAACCTTTTCTTCTTATGCGCTTCGTAATCGGGTGTGCCGATAAATTGGAGGACATCTTCACGGGCTAAAAGAGAATACACATCATAGTATTGCCGCATAAAATTCACCTTCTTTTTATCTCCCAGTTGTTCCTGCCTGTATTTTGTAGCAATGGTTTGTAATTTCTCCACGAACGTGTAGCCGGGATCGTAACAGACAATATCCTTAGCCCTGTTGTCAATAATTTTTATTTCCGTATTCTGTATGGCTCTGTCATATGCCCAGGAACTGATAGTGATTTTGTGATTGGGCGTTACATTGTCAAACCCTGCTTCCAGCAAGATGCCTTCCTTAATACCGTCAATGGGCAGGGTTTTGTTATCATAGCGTAACCTGATGCCCCCGCTTCTATAGTTCTGCTCATCATCGAATGCGGTATCACGCTCTATCGAAACGATTCCGTCAATTTTAATTGTATTGGCGAGCCAGTCATAGAAGTCCTTCCTTTTTGCGCTGTTATTTGGGTTGGTATTTTTAGGATTTTCATTGATGCCAAACGATGCAGGCGGTTTTATGTGAATATCGATATCCTCTGAAAAACGGTCAATAATTTTGTAAGCCTTCGACAAGGAAGTCCCTCCCTTTAATTCAAACTCAAATTGCTGACTCTTTAGTCCAAATAAAACATGCATGATCCAATAGTCTTTTTCCACAAGAAAGGGATTTATACTTTCTTCATCAGCTATGATTCTTATAAGGTCAATAAAATCGCTGCGTTCGTGAAGGTATTGTTCAGGCATGTTTTAATTATCGTAATAGAGGTTCAAATATTTTCTTGGCCCTGTTGCTTCCATATAAATTTACGGAATGCTTTAATTTGGTATGATCCATCAAAGCCACTTTGTTGGAAACATTTTTTAAAACTTCCTCCCGGTCTTCAGCCAGTTTGTCCAAGTTATTAACCAGATCAACCATTAGGAATTCCTTTGTTAGTTTATCGGGGAAATGATGCTTCAACTGGAAATCAAATTTCCTGTTGCCGAGTTTGAATTCTCCATGACGTTTGTGGTTGTACACCGTGCTTTGATTATACAATTGCGTTGTACCGACACCGAGACTGTTATAAACATTCGGAGAAGTAACGAGGAAACGGTCATCTTTCAAAAAGCTGCGTACCAATGTTTCCTCCTCGGGAGGTGTATTACCAAATGCAGATTGCTTTGGAAAATAGTATACCCCTTGGGACATCTTTTCCAACGTGCCGTCCTTAACCAGGGCAGCAAGATGCCTGTCAACGGATGTGGTCCATTGTTCCAGGTCTGAACGCCGGTAAACGTTGCCCTGTTTTAAATGCTTTTTTAATTGATCTAATTTTGCCATATGATTTTTGTGACATAAAAATACTATTTTTTATTGGAATATGAATGATATTTTATTAAAAGTTCATGCAAAAGGAAGTAAATTTAACTACTTGTTTGATTATCAATAATTTCTGTTTTATATTTTCGAGTCGATATTAAAGCCTTAGTATTTAACTAATTCAAGAGCTTAAGCTACTAGTGAAGGCACTATTTTTTAATTGAAGAGACATTAATGTGTTTTAATATAAATCAATAAAAACCGTGAGTGATTTTTTTATAATATGTAGGTATATTTGATGAGTGATACCTTTAATAATAATAAGCACATAATGATCAATATAAATTTTTTACCCTTTAAAAATCAGGAATTTTCTGTAGCTATATTTCGTCGGTTGCATGAAGGAGAGAGAGAAAAGGACGTCTTTTACTACAATTTCTATTCTGACCATGGAACTCCAACGCTATATGAAATCAAATTCAGTCATACGGAAGGCTTTGAAAAATTTGAACTCTCCGGATATCATAATACTAATTTAATAGCTAAGTGCATTTATAATAAATTATTAAATGAGCTTTCAAAAGACGATATTATCGTCAGGAAACCTGGTGATTTCAACAATAAGAAAATTCACTTTATAATAGAGAACCATACAAAAGGAAAAAAGTGCGTATGGGTAGAACCCTATTATATGAAGAGTGGAAATTTATGGGGGCTTTTAATAGATTACAATTTCGTTGTAGAAACAGAAGCAGAAGGAAATCAAAAATTTAAACTGGATAAGGATATTCTGATAGCAAGTGGTACTTTGAATCAGCAAGGGAATAGTAATGTTGATTATTACCTTTTCAAGCACGATTATCTAAAAAAATTTTTAAGGCGTTTTTTAGAAGCGATCAATAATGTATTAGACGTAGGCATATCAGGCGATTTGCTTGAAGTTAATTCAAATCAATTAGCCCCTAAGAGTTACCTTTTTGGAAATAACGCTGTGAATGCTTCTTCTTATATGGGGTTGGTGAAAAATCCCCCGTTAAAAGGCACTGCAACCGACATTAATTTTTATTTTATCTATAAAAAGGATAATCGTGATGTGGCAGTATCATTACTTAAAGGCTTACGAGGCGAAACTAATCCATCAACATTTGCCGGTATGGCAAAACTCTTCCGGCTTGGTTTTTCTAACGAGTTAATTAAAGGAACTGCGTTGGATGTATTTGACGATGCATCAATTGATGCAGAAATAAAAAAGATAAAAGAAATCGGTAGGATTGTTATACCAATAATTATAACCAACGCAAAGAAAGATGAAGACGATGAAAGGTTATATTACTGGCTTAAACACAAATTTACTAATGCTGGAATACCGTGCCAGGTTGTAACTAAAGACCTAATAAGAAATGAATACTCTTTAAAATATTCATTAAGCAATATCGGCCTGCAGATATTTGCGAAAGCTGGCGGGCAGCCCTGGAAAATGAAATCATCAAGTGCAGAGTACCTTATTTTAGGAATAGGGCAATCATATAATATTGAACATACGACCGATGGAAATAAGATAGAAAAGAATATTACCTATTCTGTGTTAACCGATTCAAGTGGATTATTCCGGGATATAAAAGTGTTAGGAGAAGGGGTAGAAGATGAGAATTACTACAACCAATTAATAACAAATATTTCGGCTATTATCAACGGAACAACGTATAAGAAGGTGTCAATCCACTGTCCTTTCAGAATGAGCAAACTCAAGATACTTGAAAAAGTTGTTAAGCGAATTGCACCAGACCTTGAACTGAGTGTACTGGTTATAAACAGCAAAAGCGATTTTTTTGGTTTCGATTATAAAAATAATGGCCTTGTACCATTTGAAAGCACTTACATAAAATTGGCAGCCGACGAATTTTTGGTGTGGTTTGAAGGGCTGCAATATAATAATCCGAAAATAACTAAACGTTTCGGCAATCCATTACTTATCAAATTTTGGTACAGCAATAATGCCCAGGCATTTAAAGAATTCCAATACAAGGAAAGTTTATTACAGGATTGCATCAACTTATCTGGTGCTAATTGGCGTGGTTTTAAGGCAAAACAATTGCCGGTATCTGTTTTTTATTGCCAACGTATTGCTGAATTTATAGCAAAATTTAAAGAGTACGAACTTGAGCATATTGAAATTAGTAATCTTAAACCATGGTTCCTGTAAATATGAGAAAGCAATTTGGAAAAAATAAGATCATTATCTTACTTGGCGCAGGAGCCAGTTGTGACGCAGGATTGTTTAATTCAATCCAAATGATAAATGAGATCGAAAAAAAATTGGATGGAGATTGGCTTCCATATAAAGCACTTTATAACTATATACAAAGTTCGCATTTTCATTTGGAACGGATAAAAGGCATCGCAGCCAAGGAAATTATGTTCAATATTGAAAATCTTGTTGGTTTGTTAGATACCATAATAAAGATTGCAAAAAAAGAACTGGATGTTTATCCGTTTGTTGGAAGTTGGGAAAAAGAATTGCTTTCGGTTACCGGAAATAATTTTGACCAGGCTCAGCAGTTCAAGAATAAAATACTGGAGAAATTGAAAGGAGAATGGCTGGCACCCGCAAATTTTCACGGCCCTTCTAGCTATTATAAAAAATTGAAAGAAACCGGCTATACATACCCGCTAAAAATATTCTCCCTTAACTATGATATGTGTGTAGAGGAAAATCTTCAAAGTGATACGGTTTCTTTAGAAAGAGGTTTTAATGATGAAAAAATTTGGGACTACCGGCAATATGACCTACAGGGAGATAATGTGAAGGATTTTTATTTATACAAATTGCATGGCTCTCTTGATTGGCAAAGAGATGAAGAGAAAAGGCTGACTTATGTTGACCTTATTCAGCGGGTAGTATCCTTTAAGGATGGAAATTATTTTTGGGGTGCAGAATAAGCTACAATCTTATGACCCCTACCTTTTTTACTTCTATGCATTTAGAGAAGCTTCTTTTGATGCGGAACTGATTGTCACAAGTGGTTATGGTTTTATGGATAAGCATATAAACGATAACCTCATTAATGCCTTTAAACTTGATACCTCTAAAAGGCTTCTTGTTAATATTTATGACCGGGAAGATATTGATGGCACTAAAACAAAAAGAGATATATCTCAACGGCTGCAAATACCTGAGGCGCAAATAACCATAGAGAATAAGGCGGCAAAAGATTTTTTTACAACAAACCTGAATGTTGATTATTTTTCATCTCTTTTTCCGGAGGAAGATGAAGAAGAAGTGTTGCCTTAATTTTTTTAAAATTTGTCGTCTTAATAAAACTGCTTTAATGTCGTTTGAGCCAAATAAAATATTAAATCAACATATAATAGAGGCAGCCTATAACATAGAAAGGGATAAGATTAAACTTAATCCTTCGATAGGCTATGATGTCATAATAAATGATAAAAAATATCCGCCAAAAGAAATTGTACGTATTGCTTATCGGCTTGCAACTGGACAAGATGCGGGAGTAATATACGGCGGTGATCAAGTAAACAGCATTTTAAAGAATTTGGGATTTGTAGTGGTTGAGAAGGCTTCGGTTTGGAAATTAGGTTGCAACTGGGGTAAAGGAGCACCGAGCTTTTACGAGTTTATTAAAAATGAAAAAATCGTTCTTGGTACTACTGAGTATGTCTACAAAATTGGCGACCTTATTATTATAACAGAAGGATTTAGAGTTTATGCCATTGCCAAAATTACGGAGGAATTTAAATCAGTCACTTCAGTTGAGCATTATGAAGAGTTTTTCAATTATTATCAGATTGAGTATGAGGAATGGGTAACCTTTGCCCATGCAGAGTGGTATGAATTGTCGGAGACGGAATCATTTATTTATGAATTGCAGCAAGGTATTAGACGTGTACAAAAAAGGGATATTAAAGAAAAAGTATTTAATCTATGGGAGAATAGATATAGTTCAATTTCTTCGTTGCATTTTTATACAAAACCTCATAATGAATCTCCTAAGCAACTTTGGATTTATCCATGCTTAGTGCTTTCAAAAAATTCTTGGGATGACTACGGATATAAGACGTCTTTTGATTTATTTCATTATAAGGATGCAACAAATCGAATAGAGATTGGGCAAGTCAAAATTTTACACGCAATAGAAAAATCTACTTCAGTTGAATCTGATTTTGATAAACTTGATAGTGCATATTGTTCTTTGGGAACAACTTTGGAGTACTACAAAAGACTAAAAAGCGAATTTCCTAATAACTATAAACAGGTTTTACGGGCATTAAATGATGCGGCGTTTTTTGATTCCGTACGCAAAGAGTTTGTAAAGAATGACGGTTTTCAAACATCACTGCTGAGATCTACGGAATCTCAACTGGCATTAAATGATGCAAAAAAATGGCTTGAAGAACCTATTATGTCCAGTAAATTTAAATTCTCATTTGAGTACCAAGTTGATGGAGCCTTGGACTCTCATAAAATTGATTTTGAATTTAATTACAATTCTGCAATATCGAACAACCTTTTTTGTATAGTTGGAAAAAATGGGACTGGAAAAACAAAAATTATCTCCCAACTCGCAAATAAACTAACTGATAACAATGAAGCAGGTATTTTCATGCCGGATCGCCCTTTATTCTCGAAAATAATTGCAATATCGTTTAGCTATTTTGATAAATTTAAAATACCTGAACGGCAAGATACCAGCTACGAATTTATCGGTGTAAAATCTAAAAGCGAAATTTTATCTGATACAGAAATTTCTAACCTGTTATGGAGTTCTTTTAAAAAAATTACTGAAGACAAGGCGAGAAGTAATTTGTGGTTAAACTCCATTAAAAGTTCTTTGGAGAATGAGTATTTAGATTTTAGTCTCGACGAAATTGTCTCTGTGGGAACTAAGAAGGAATTTTTAGAAAAGACAAGTGATATTTTTAGTTCCGGTCAAAAAATCGTTTTTCATTTTATAACGAGATTGATTGCTGTAATTGACAAAAAGTCTTTACTAGTATTCGATGAACCAGAAACCCATTTACATCCTAATATAGCTGGACGACTTCTACGTACTCTGAATTCGATTTTGGAGGATATGAATTCATTTTGCATTCTATCGACTCACTCATCTGTTATTGTACAAGAAATCCCTTCCGAATTTATACGAATTTTCGATCGACAAAATAACTTTCCATTAGTTTATTCTCCTTCGATTGAGACATTCGGTGAAAACCTGTCATTGATTAGTAATGCAATATTTAAAACCGATGAGCAAACTGAATTATATAAGTCTGTATTTCAAAACCTGGTGACAAGATATTCCGAGAAAGAAATTAACGATATTTTTCAAGGCAAGCTGAGTCTAAATGCTAAGCTATATCTTCAAACCCTATTGTCAAATCCTGATGATTAATTGTAAGTATTTAAATTACAATGAAGTGATATCGTTTGGTACTATAGCAAACGAAAAGAATAACCCTGCGAAGACAACTCTGCAAGGTATAAGAACTAGAATTGCAGGATGCTATACAGAATATCTAAACAGATTTGCTACGCTAGTAAATAAAACAAACTCAGAGTTTAATGTAAGTGAGACCGATGAAAAAGCTGCATTACGATTATGCTATTCAAGTCCTACTAAATCGTTCGAGTTTATTAAAGGGAAGATTTTTGCGGAACAGCCTAATCAACTAAAACAGCTTTGCCCTTATTGTTTAATTAATTCGCCTAAAACCCTTGATCATTATATAGGGCAAGCCGAATTCCCAGAATTTGCTATATTAATTCGAAATCTTATACCTGCATGCTTCGATTGCAATAATAAGAAAGGAGAGAATTGGCGAAAAAATAGAACAAGACGGTTTATCCACTTTCACAATGATAACTTTTTAAATCACAAATTTTTATTTGCAAGGTTAATTTACAGAAGAGGTAAAGCTATTCCAGAGATTTGCTTTTTTTTGAACAAACCGGCAGCGATGACAATAGATGAGTTTCGTTTAGTAAAATTTCATTTTAAAGATTTTGCACTCCTTGCCGAATATAATGGGAAAGCGAATACAATATTGTCGTCTGAAATTAGTATCATTCAACAGGCAAAAGCTCGGGGAAACAGTATGCTTATGATTAAAGCAAATCTTTTGGACCGAGGCACTATATTGGCAAGAGACTACGGAGTTAATTATTGGTCTGCTGTGCTATATCAAACTTTGGAGGGGAATTACAGATTTTTAAATTCAGTTTAGCTATTGCGCTTTGCCTGCACCTTAGTCTTATTAATTTGACCAAAGATAAACTTCAAAACCATTTGTACGTCTATGCCAACTAACTCGGCAAATCTTATTAATTCGTTTAGGGTGAAATCGCCTGGACTATTAACTTTATTCCTGAAAGTAATAAATCCCATTCGTAGTTCTGTTGCAAATCTAGATTCAGCCATCACTGCGAATATTTGCTCAAAACTAATAATCTTACCGGCTTCGAAATCGGTTTTAATTGAATCTAGTTTATGCTGACGTTTTCTTAAATCCTCTTGGTTTTTAATTTTTTCTGAAATTTCACGTCTTTTTTTTGCCATCTCAACATTTATTTATGCTGAAAATTTATAACTATACCTAATAATGGCAATAATATTTGATAAAATCTAAATAATAAACTCTATATTAATAATAAAAAACTACATATTGGAGTATTTTACTAAATTTGATATGATAGAATAAATTAATTTTGCAATACTTCGAACTAATTTGAGGTATTTGCTTACAAGTCTCGTCGTACAAACCTGACAGTTTTTAAAGAACACGAGAGTAAGTAAAGTGCCCAATGCCTTACACTAGGGTTGGGCCTACTTATGTCTTTGTGTTCAACCATCGAAAGATGGTGGCCTTGTCAGGGCCAGTACGACAAAGTTCAGGGTAGGTACCAGCTCTATTGTAATTTTATCACTACTGCTGTTAATCTCCTTCGACTTTTGACTTGCATTTTTTAATAGTAAATGTAAGTATAATGATTTCAGTGTTTGACACTAATCCTTCTTATTCTCATTATTATCCTGTATTATATAGATATGCCAGGCTATTAATTAAAGATCATGCAACTGCTATCGAAATGGCGCATAATGTACTTGCTGACCAATACGATATTGATTGGCTTACGCCTTCTGAAGTGCTACGCATCACATTAATGACTGATATTAAGCAACGCTGTTTTGTTTTCAATAAGTCCAAGGTATTTGATCGCCCACAAATTAAAATACCCTTTACCTGATTTTCCTATGAGAAGTGTTTACCATAATCCTCTTGTTCAATGGCTCAAATGTCTGTATGAGCGCAAGCCAAAGAACCCTACTTAGCGGGTTCTGCGGCCACACGATTTAATCCTATTTTTTAATTTTTTAATTGACTGCAATGAAACTGTTTTATTGCTTAATGATACTTCTATGCCCTTTGATGAATATGGCACAAATATCAGCTTTGACGCCGTTAACGATAGGAGATAAGGTGCCCGACCTTAAACTATCTAAAGTACTTGATGTACCATATTCTGTAACAAGCCTTGCTGCCTCTAATGATAAATTGCTGCTGTTGGATTTCTGGGCGACCTGGTGCGCTTCCTGTATCCGGGAATTTCCAAAACTGGATTCCCTGCAAAACCTTTACGCTGGCCAACTCCAGGTAGTCTTGGTGAATAATTATAAAAGCGGGGACGATCAAAAAAAAGTGACCGCATTTTTTGATAAAAGAAAGACCAGTTCCAGAAGCAGGTATAACCTACAGGTGGTATTTGATTCCGGCAGGCTCGAACAGCTTTTTCCGCATAAAACCATTCCCCATACAGTCTGGATATATAAAGGGAAAGTGGTGGCCATTTCAAGCCCGGAAGAAGTAACGGTATCAAATATTGATGCCCTTTTTGACAATAAGCCTTTGCGGGTGACCTTCAAATCCGAACAGCTTGATTTTGATGCACACAAACCTTTATTGCTCAATAACAATGGGGGAGGGGTAGAAATCCTTTTGAGCCGCTCTCTCTTCACCCGCTACATTGAAGGGGTATGGAATTCAACAGGGATTTCTCTTGATATGACCGGCTTTAAGCGTTTATACCTGGTGGATCATTCACTATTACGGATGTACGCCATTGCATATTCCGGCATTGCTGCCAACCGCTTTATCATTGATTCTTCCGTTTACAGGGAGTTGATCAATACTACCAACGACAGGGACTGGAAAAAGCAACATCATTTCTGTTACGAACTGACAATGCCTGTTTCAATTTCACTGCAAGGTATGCACGACCGCATGCGTAAAGATCTGGATAATCAATTTGGATTGTACAGCAGGCTGGAAAAAAGAACTCTTGACTGTTACGCATTGGTGATGCTGCCATCAGCCGGTTCATCATCCATATCAGGTATGACACAACTCGGCAATAAATCTGCTGGTGAAGAGTATTTCCGGCTGGAAGGACAATCGCTATCTGTATTGGTCGAACGGGTAAATGAACAGGTTCCCGCGACAGCCATAAAACCGGTTGTACTGGATGAGACAGGATATAGCGGTAACGTAAACCTGCAAATAAAATCAAAAGACCTGGATGATATTCCTGGGCTTCGACGGGCGCTGCATCCCTTCGGGCTGGACATTGTTCCTTGCAAGCGGGAATTGATGGTGGTTGTTATCTCAAAATCAAATTTCTAATTTTTAAACTAACTGACATGAAATACCTTTTCTGTTTACTTTTTTTAATACCCTGCAGTCATAAGGCATCAGCGCAGGATCAAAAACTAAAACCGGATTCTGCGAAAAAAGCAACTGTCCCTGTACTCGACAGTGTAGTGGTTTTTAATACCGGGTACCAGAATATTTCCAGGTACCGTGCAGCAGGTTCTTTCACCCAGGTTGATAACCGTGTATTGAACTTACAGGTGGGGAGTAATATTATTAACAGGCTGGAGTCAGTAGCCTCCGGTGTATCATTTAATAAAAAGAATTCCACCGTACCGGCACTTGCTGTAAGGGGCCTGAGTACTATTAACGGGCCAACTGCACCGTTGATTATACTGGACAATTTTCCTTTTGAAGGTGATATCAATACCATCAATCCTAACCTCATTGAATCAATTACTATCCTCAAAGACGCAACTGCTGCATCTATCTGGGGTACCCGTGCAGGTAATGGGGTTATTGTTATAAACACAAAAAAAGCACGGTATAATCAGCCCTTTACAATTGATTTCAACTCAATGGTACAATCCATTTCTAAACCTGATCTGTTTTATAGTAAACCAATTGCCTCGTCAGATTATATTGATGTGGAATTATTTTTATTCGGAAAAAGTTATTACAACAGCATCCTCACTGATTTTTTTCGCCCGGCAGTTTCTCCTGTAGTTGAATTGCTGGACAGGCAATCAAAAGGATTGGTAACTCCCGCTGATGCGGCGGCACAGATAGCAGCTTACCGAAATGTGGATGTACGCAACGACTACAGTCGTGGAATTTACCGCAATGCATTAAACAGCCAGTATGCTATCAACTTCAGTGGGGGTAATGAAAGATCAAGCTGGACAGCAGCAGGCGGGTTTGATAAGAATACCGGTGAATTATCCCAGCAGTACCAGCGTTACAGCGCACGTATTGAAAATGTTTTTCGCCCGGTTGCGAACCTTAAATTATACGGCAGTATGTATTATACCGGCAGTGAGGCAAAGACCGGCAGGGAAGGCTACGTATCCCAGCAATATGTATATCCCTACACAAGCCTGTGGGATGCGGCCGGCAATCCTTTGCCTGCAGCAAGGGAATACCGGATGGGGTTTACTGATACACTTGGGGGAGGCAGGTTGCTGGACTGGCACTATTATCCGGCTGATGATTACAGGCACAACGTTACTACTACTGATACACGAAACATACTGTTGAATTTCAGTGCACAATACCAGTTTGCAAAATCATTCAGCGCCGATTTCAAGTACCAGTATGAATACCAGCAGATCAACGCATCAGGGTTGAAAGATGCCCAGAGTTTTGAAGCAAGGGCAAACATTAACCTGTTCTCCCAGATTAACAGCACTACAGGTGCAGTTACCTATATCGTTCCGAAAGGAGGCATATTGGATATCACCAATTCCCGGATCAGGTCAGAAAATTACAGGGGACAACTTAATTATAATAAGAAAACCGGGGAGCATCTTATTGAAGCACTGGCGGGCGCCGAAATCAGGGCGGTCAGTAATAATGCTCAAAGCTACCGCACCTACGGATACGACCCGCAAACGATTACAGGCACAAGAGTTGACTTTAAAAACACCTATCCAATCATTACTACCGGTGATTATAATACGCTGAGTGGCGGTGATAATAATTTTGAGGAACAGTTAAAAAGGTTCGTATCATTTTATGCAAATGGTTCCTATACGTATAAATCGAGGTACACGGTTACTTTAAGTGGAAGGCGTGATGCATCCAATCTCTTTGGTGTTTCTACCAATAATAGGTGGACACCGCTCTGGTCAGCTGGCGGAGCATGGAATATATCCAGGGAACCATTTTACAGGATAGGTTTTTTACCTTACCTGAAATTCAGGGCATCTTACGGCTATACAGGAAATGCTGATCCCAGGCGTTCGGGCATCGTAACAGTGTACGCAGTAAGTACATCAAGCACAACCGGCTTCAGGAACTTTCGTATCCGCCAGTTCCCAAATCCTGATCTCCGCTGGGAACAGGTAGGCATAACAAATTTGGGATTGGACTTTGCAACAAAGGACAATATTTTTTCGGGTAGTCTTGAATGGTATAATAAAAAAGGCACTGATCTTTTTGCAATGGCACCGGTAGACTATACTGCCGGTATCAATGCCAGCGGCATTTTAAAAAATGTTGCCAATATGCGGGGCAGAGGCCTCGACATGGTATTGAATTCCCGTAATTTAAACGGCAGGCTGGGATGGAAGACCAATGTATTATTCAGCTCTAATGCTGATAAAGTTACAAAGTCCTACCTGACAAGCCTTATTGCTGACCGCTATATCAGTACCGGCGATGGTATTTCAGCTCTGGAGGGACAAAGTGTTCATGCGGTAATTGCCTACAAGTCTGCAGGGCTCGACCATAACACTGGAGACCCGCAAGGCTATATCAATGGCATGGTGAGTAAAGATTATGCTTCCCTGACGGGAACAGGTACTTCCATTGCAGACCTTGAATACATCGGGCCGGGAGTGCCTAAATATTTTGGTTCCCTGACCAATTCATTTTCTTATAAAGCAGTATCACTGGATATCTGTATCAGCTATAAACTGCATTATTTTTTTACAAGGACGCCGCTGGTGTACAGCAACCTTTTCAACGGAGACAAAAAAAGTACAGCGGATTTTGCTGCAAGATGGAAACAACCCGGCGATGAATTGCATACAGATGTACCATCAATGGTTTATCCTGTTGATGGCAACAGGGATTATTTTTATGCAAGGTCTTCATCGCTGGCGGAAAAGGGTGATCATATCAGGCTACAGTTTATCAACCTTGCTTATAATTTCAAACTTTCGGCTAAAGCATCTCGAAGCCAGCAGCGTGGCCAGCTCTATTTTAATGCAAATAATATCGGTATTATCTGGAGAGCCAATAAACTGGGTATTGATCCCGATTATGCCGTAACAGATATTCCTCCCTCAACATCATTTGCAGCAGGTATCAGAATTTTCATTCAATAATTTATTTAAAACAAGTATTATGAAAAAATATATGATTTTTGTTTTTTTTACGGCTCTGGGTTTGGGCGGATGCAAAAAATACCTGGATCAAAAGCCGGATCAAAAATTACTGTTGCCCAATACCATAACTTCCCTGCAGGCATTGATGGACGGCGAAAGCACCATGAACCTGAATAATCCGGGTACAGGAGAAGTAAGCGCAGATAATTATTACCTGGCCGATGCAACCTGGTCAGCACTTACCAGTGCGGCACAAAGGAATATGTACACCTGGGAAGCAGACATTACCGTAAACGAATACCCGAATCACTGGTCACGGTTGTACGATGTAGTTGCAGCTGCTAATGTTACGCTGGAGAATATTGCAAAAATACAGCCACTCCCCAATGAAGTGACGGATTGGAACAATGTAAAAGGTTCAGCTTTGCTCTACAGGGCAAAATCCCTGCTAACAGCAATAGGCTATTGGGGTAATGCATATGATCCCAATACATCCGGTATCGACCTAGGTATTCCGGTAAGACTGTCTTCAGACTTTGCAGCATTATCGGTAAGGGCGAGTGTAAAAGAAGGATATGATCAGGTACTTAATGATTTTAAAGAAGCTGCTACACTGTTACCTGCCTTACCCAAACATGTAATGCGCCCTTCTCAGGCAGCAGCATTCGCGTTACTGGCAAGAACCTATCTTTTCATGGGTGTTTATGACAGTGCAGCTGTTTACGCAGATAAATGTTTGGCAATTTCATCTTTGCTGATAAATTACAATACGCTCTCCACCACAGCCTCCAACCCGGTGCCGCTCTACAACGTTGAAGTTTTGATGCATACACTTTATCCTTCTCCTGCTATATTGGCAAATTCGAGGGCAAGGATTGATTCAAACTTATATGCATCCTACGCCGCCAGTGATTTGAGGAAACTGGTGTTTTTTAAAAGTAACGGCAATGGTTCCTATGCATTTAAAGGCAGTTATGCACAGGGTAACGGTATGTTCAATGGAGTGGCAACAGATGAGCTCTATCTTACCAAAGCAGAATGTCTGGCAAGGGGCAATAAAATAAATGAAGCTATGGCTACAATAAATGCCCTGTTGATAACAAGGTGGAAGACGGGAACCTTTATTCCTTTTTCGGCAACAAATACTGCTGACGCATTGCAGGTAATTTTAAATGAAAGAAGAAAAGAACTCATCTTTAGGGATATCAGGTGGATGGATTTGAAAAGGCTGAATAAAGAAGTTCTTTTCCAGCAAACTGTATACAGGAAGCTGAACGGGAAAGAGTATACACTTTTACCGAATGACAAACGCTACGCCTTACCGATTCCGGCAGCGGTAATTGAAATGAGCGGAATGCCCCAAAATCCAAGATAGTTTCAAATAAAACATCCTGCACTGTAAAAGTGCAGGATGTTTTATTACCAGCTGCTTACGGAGCGGCTTTTTCCACTTCAACCGAAACACCTTCGCTGTTACTGTAAGGGTTGGTTGGATTGGGGAAATCAGGATGATTGCCCATACCATCTGTCCCGGGAGCTGAAATAATACATACCACTGCACTTCCCTGGCTGCAACCGCTGCTGGATGAAGTAAATACATAATTAGCAGGGTTATCCTTGCCTGTATTATTTGTCAGCGTGTAACGGTAAAGGTGATTTTCAAGTTTGTTTTTCTTAATGGTTTGCGGAGTAGTGAATGCCGCAAAGCCCACTGCCATTAATACGGCTATTAGGCCGAATGAAAATCTTTTCATAAATGTTTTTTTAATGATTAGGAAAATTGTTTTGTGAAATTTTATTTTGCTGTTTCCTTTAAAACAGCTTTGGTGAATAAAATTGGCTTACTCTTTTAAAGGTTTTCAGCTTACTCCCTTTTACGGATACCCGTTAAGTATATATTGAGAAATGCCAGGACAGTAAAAATGATGTTGAACCATAAATGTTTTCTCCATGTCAATGCCTTCATTACGCCACCGCAGCTGCAGGGTAGTTTTGTTTTGTCACCTGCAAGCATTGCTGCCACATAAATGGTAAAAGCTGTCATCAGAATTGCTGCTATCCATAGGCCAATCCTCATGGTTGGTTTGTAGGAAATTGAAAGGCCTGCAAGAATCTCTATTGCCGGTAATGCAATCGATATAAAACCTGCAAATGGTTTAAGAAATGTTATTGCTTCCAGTTGTTCATGAAATTTTTGGTACTCAATTAGTTTGCTTGTTCCAGTGTAGACAAACAACAATATCAACAGGAAATTAATTGCAGTTACAATCCATTTTGTATTTTTCAAAAGCATACTGTAAATCTCTAAAACTTGATTTATCAATGCGGGCGCAATGTTTATCAGTATGGATTTATTTTTTTTGTTTTTTGATGCGATAGGCGCCGGGAGCTGTTTTGTAGTAATCGGTAAACGCTCTTGTAAAATTGCCGATGTAATGGAAGCCGGTTTCCTTCGCTACCTGCTTGATGGTTTTCTGTGTTTCTCGAAGCAATCGTGCAGCTTTGATCATTCTTTGCTTTCTCAGGTAGGCATAGACGCTGGATTTGTATTTTCCCCTGAATCCTTTCTTTAATTTGGTGGAACCTATACCGACTGTTCTTGCGATATGTTCAATGGAGTAGTGGACACTGGTATCAGTATCAATAAGGGCTTTTGCTTTTTCAATGCATTCGATATCATAATCAGTAATTTCCATAATTTGTTATAATCCTGTTGGCCGTCTGGCTTCACCTGGTGTGAAGCCGTGATAACGCCTAAAAGTGGTCACAAAACCAGCAAAGCTTTCATAGCCACATTCTATAGCAATATCCTTTATTTTATATTGGGTGTTGGTCAACAGTTGATTCGCTTTATGCATCCTGAGTTGCAGTACATACTGGTAAATGGAGATGTTCATTATTTGTTTGAACATTCGCTTTAATGTGCATTCATTGGTACCAGCTTGCCTTGCCAGTTGCTTGATAATAATAGGGCTGCCGATATCCCGTCTGATAATGCAGAGTGCTGTCTCAACGAACAGTATATGCTGGATAAAAGCAGGAGCATGGTTGGTCGCTTGATTTTCCATATTACTCTGCAACTTTTATCTTTTTTGTATTCTTTCGGCTCACAGAAGAATACACGGCAAGTTGTTCCATGTTGTAACTGTCATAGCTGTGCATATAGGCATATACCTTTTGCGCATGTGCACCGAACTTCTGTTTTTCAAGGCCTGCCGAAAACCCGAGCAGTACTTTAGACTTACCCAGCTTCTTTGCCCTTAACATGATCTGATATAAAGCCTGCCGGTAAATATTGAACTCGGCATTTTCTTCATAGTCCATGCCTATGATAAGCGGTATATAACTGTCGCCTGTTTTGTAACTGTAGACCATGCAGCAGGGCTTGCTGTCATTTTGCAGTCCGTCATCATGAAGGGTAAGCTGGAGCACTTCCCAGTTTTCATCAAGAGCAAGATTCTTGAATAATTTTAAAGGCAGTGAGAAGGTATTTAGCTCAAGGCTTTTTTCCTTCACGTTCTGGTAGAGACTAAACCAGTGTTCCACTTCTTCAAGCCAACTGGAAACTTTTACTACTTCAACGTTGAACCTGGCAGTGTGGCGAAGCACCTTTTTTCGGATATGACTGCGGTTGTTGACTGAAAGCGAATCATAGAATTCCTGCGGAGAGTTCCAGGATAGCGATCCGACAACATGGCTATCAGGAAGAGATACCCTGAAAAAGCCGTTATCGACCATAAGACTGTCAAGGTCTCTGTGTATGCCGTGAAAGTCACGCAGTACAATATGATTGGCCTGGTGCAGTTCACGGATCAGGTAAATGCGGTCGAGGATCATCACTACCGCTTCCTTCCAGTGGGCATGATTTCGGTTGATAAAAAAGTGTTCTCCTTCGGTCAATAGAGATCCGCTGCACAATACAGTGCTGGTAAGGTATTCCGGATTTTGCTTTCTTTTTTCCTCTACCTGCTCCGAAACCGATGCAGGCGAGAGCATATCATCTTTCCATATTGCAGTGGTGAGAAAGGTAGCACTTACGGTTTTGCCTTCGATATCTTTAACAACTAAATAATTGAATACCCAGTTATCCTTCGGAAGCGGGTTACCGTTAAAAACAGTCTCCAGGGTTTTTAACCCATCCCAGTCAAAACTGCCTTTGCCTTCGAAAAGATGATTCCATTCAGCTTTATCTATTTCTTTGATCGAAGTGTATTGCCTGATGACAAGGTTATGGGTTGATGCAATATCTACAGGTTTGATATCGCTTGCTTCGGGAATGGCGATCTTGAATCCCTGGTAAATAGATGGAAGTGAAATATTTTCTTCCTTCATCGCAAGGGCAAATTCTTCAGCCAGGGTTTTGATCATTGCCTGTATTTCTTCTCTGGTATGCAGGGCAGTGACGGTAAAACGTACACCGGTCTTGCGCATGGGAACGGTTGGGAAAATACCAAGGTTCACAAAAAAGCCTCTCTTGATCATTCTTGCTACAAGATTATGGCCGAGTCTTGGATAGCTTACAGCGACAAAAAAAATAGCGGCACCGGCTTCTGAGATTTGCGGCAGGTTGTATAGCTTAAGCATTTGTGTGGTGAAGGCAATATTCTGTTCTAATTTTTGCTGCAGCCCTGGCAATTCTTCACTTAGATGGATTTGCGCAGAAGCAATGGCAGCGCCGAGGCCAGATGGTTGCATGGGGCCTGAGCTTAACAACGGGCCTCCTACATTGCCTATTTTTCTGGCGGCTTCCTTATCACCACACACCAACACGCCGCCACCCGATGCGAATGCTTTGTTCATTGAAGTGGCCATTACCATTTTTGGATGTATATCATGGCGGCTTAAAACATATCCACGGCCATATTTCCCATGAATGCTCATGCCGTGTGCATCGTCAATATATAAATGCAGTTCAGGATATTTATCCAGGAAGCTATAGACTGTATCAATCGGGCAGGCATCACCAAACATGGAATAGATACCATCGGCCATGTACCATATTTTCTTATGTAGCAGTCGCAGTTCCATGATACGCTCTTCAAGCTGTTCCATATTGTTATGACGTATGATTTCAACATGCACACCGTTTGGCTTTACCAGTTGGACAGCTGTTTGAACAGAATTATGCACCTGCTGGTCCATGATAACTGCAGCATCATTCTCAATGAGCACCGGAATTGCCGCAATATGTCCGAGTGTAGTGGTTGGTGTTATGACGCAAGGGGCATTGAATATTTTTTGTAAAAGTTCTTCGAGTTGGGCATAAAGGCCCAATGAAATGTAAGCCCTGGATGCGGAGAACTGACTACCATATTGTTCTATGGCAGCCTTGGATGCAGCTTTGATAGCGGGATGAAATTCCAGCCCCAGGTAACTGCAGGAGCCAAAATTAATCAGTGGCTTCTCATCAATGATGATTCTGGTGCCGGTAATAGGTCTCTTTGAAGTGTTAAGATGGAATATTCCCTTTGATATGCCGTAGCAGGCAATCTGGTCGATGGTGTCGTAAAATGAATGCTGTTTACTCATGAGCGATAAAGTTTTTGCAAACCTGCTCATTTATTTTGTGCCTGAAAACGTATAAAAAACTGATTTTTAAATACTTAGATAAAAACTTCCTCTACGTATAAACACGTATAAAAATTTCAAACTATATATTTAGCTTTATTTAATGGAACACGAAAACCCTTACGTGCACCTTTATATCAAGGATCAGATACTTGTGGGAGACTACAAAGAAAAGCTGCACATCAACCTTGAGATTGCAAAGGAGATTGTAAAGTGGAGACTGGAATTTACCGGGGGAAAGCCAATGGCGACAATGATATTAAGCCACGGCATTACCAGTATGGACAGACCTGCCAGGACTTACCTTTCTTCTCCTGAAGCTACTGTCGGACTTATCGCCACAGCTATCGTAATTGACTCGGAATTCCAGCGCATTGTAGGGAATTTTTTTATTGCAGTTAACAGAACGGCAATGCCTGTTCGATTATTTAAGAATCCTGCCAGTGCCCAAAAATGGCTTAAAAAATTCATACAATAAAATTTTGCATGCTATGGACCCACGTTTAAAACAGATCAACGCTTTGATAAGCGGTTACTCCCAGGGTAATTTTGACAAACACATAAAGATCTCCGACAGCCTTGACGAAATCGATGGTATAGCTACAAGTGTCAATATGTTGGGAGAGGAATTAAAAGCTGTTATGATTTCGAGAAACTATTTCACAAATATTTTTAATGCGGTAACTGATATAGTCCTGGTGGTGAATAAAAGCGGGGTTATTGAAGATGCCAACCATGCAGCTGATGTACAGTGCAAATTTGAAAAGGGATACTTGAAAGGTAAGCCATTAAATATCCTGATGTTTAGGGGGATTCCTCATTTTCGAAAAATGCTCGCTATCCTAAAAGAAAGAGGGGCGGTTCATTATGAATCGTGCAGGCTTAAAACTGCACTTGGGAATATTATACCTGTCAAGGTCAACATAGTTTACTTCGAGGACGGTAACAGGAAACATAGGATTCTACTAACGGCAACGGATATCAGTTATCGCATCAGGACAGAGAACCTGGTCATAAGGGCAATGATTGATACGCAGGAACAGGAACGCATACGCCTGGCAAAAGACCTGCATGACAGTCTGATACAGCAAATGTCAGGGATCAAATTTTTTATTAGTACTACTGCCGGTCTCACAAAGGATAAGGGCAAGCAGCAGGTACTCCAGCAGGCAAACACTGCAATGGCTGATATGATCACCGACGTGCGTAATATTTGCTTTAATCTTATGCCACGTTCATTGGAAGAGTTTGGCCTGGTGAAGGCAGTCGAAGTGTTTTGTGATTCGGTTGTTATAGGAAACAATGTAAAGTTTGATATCCGTGAAGAAATGCAGCTGCCTCCAATGCTTTCTTCATTGAATATTGATCTGTACCGGGTAATTCAGGAATTTATACATAACGCAATCGTGCACGGTAAAGCTGATCAGGTAAGTGTTGTGTTCAGGAGTACCAAAAATATGCTTTCATTAAAATTGCGGGATAACGGATGCGGGTTTGACTTGCTTACAGTCTCAAATGGTATGGGCCTGAAAAATGTTGAATCAAGGGTAAGATCTCATGATGGCAAATTTGAATTGACAAGCGTCTTGGGCAAAGGGACGACTTACAAAATTAATATACCCTTAAATTAACCAACATGATCAGCGATGAAACAGATTTACTTACACTCAGCCTGCTCATAATTGATGATCATAAAATGGTTCGTCAGGGCTTTAAGATGATGCTGCAGTCATTGAAGAAATTACTTTCGTTCAGAATTACAGAAGCCGAGAGCGGGGAAGAAGGACTGAAAAAGTCCAACCGTTATGACTACGATCTTATTATTATAGATTACCAGTTACCCGGTATCTCAGGAGTGGAAACCATTTATCGGATTCTCAGACATAAACCGTTAACTAAAATTCTGGTGTTAAGTCACTATGATGAACTCCCCTGTATCCAGGCGATGATGGATGCTGGTGCAAAAGGATATGTGTTGAAAAGTATTGAACCTGCAGAAATCTATAACGCCATTAGGTCTGTATTGGATAATAAACCTTATTTCAGTAACCTTGCTGCGCTGAAGTTGATCAATTCCAGCAAAGAAAACAGTATCATACAACTACAGGAACCTTCACAACTTACTCCACGGCAATTAGAAATTTTGAAAATGATTGCTATGGAAATGACGAACGGCGAAATTGCTGAAACCCTTTCCATCACCAAAAGAACGGTAGACACACACAGGCAGAATCTATTAAGTAAGCTTCATGCGAAAAATACAGCAGGTTTGGTTAAAGCAGCTTATCAATTGAAAATACTGTAAAGGAGAAATGTGATATTTGTTAAAAATCCAATGCTCATTTAATCATTTGCTAATGGATAACAATCAATTTTATGTTCCCTGCCTTGAATGGGAAGCAACTGTATTTCCACTCGAAATTACCAACATACAATTTGAAAAGATTGAGTATGGTATTCCTGCAACTGCAATAATCCGGATTGACCGTGATAACGATTATAAACTCTGTGGAAAAATTGAAACTTTCCTGTCTCAACCTATGGATGTTGAAGAAGACATTTTTGTTGGCAAAGGGAATATCATCAAACAGGATACAGTGACAGGCAATGATAAAAATGGAAATACAATCACACTGTCTGGTTGTATTTTGGGAAACCTTCACAGCAATTCATGGGAAAGGCAGGGTGATGCATACGGCTTTGATATTGATATTCATTTCGATGCACTGCACATCAGTTTTATAGAATCTAATGGGTTAGCTGATAAAACCAGGCTCGAATGGTTTGTATGCCCGCAAATACCTGATCACTTTGACGAGACTACTTACAGGAATTTGAATTGTCTGATTAAAAGGCAAAGAGTAGGGATAGACGAAAATGACAAAGCAGCGGGATTCTACTCCGGTAGTTCTTCATCAAGGGACCATATTCAGGTGAATTTGCCTGAAGTGAAAGTTATTATAGCAAAAGTTCCAAAGGTTTTTCTTGCTGAAGGGATGCAAGGTATTTGTTTTGAATTCCGATCTGTAGAGATTGGAGAAGCATACAATCAATTGGTAAGAAAGCTGAAACATTTTATTTCTTTTATACTGGGAAATAAATTGACACATGTCGGCTATTCCGAAATTAGTGGTGAAGTGTTAACTCAAGCCTTTTTTCATAACGTATCCCGCCTATACCAGGAAGAAAATAAAAGCGCCATGCCGCCGGTAAAATTTAACCGGAAATATGAGTGGGGTAATTTTTCGTGGTTAACAAATCAGTTGTTACCAACTTATTTAAAGCTTGCGGAAATACTGGCACTTAACCAGGTGTTGTCACGGTACTGGATTGCCAAAAGGCTTCCGGTAGGAGTTAATCTTCCTTTACTGGCCAATGCACTCGAAATTTTAGCGGGCAAATACCTGAAGCATACCGGCAAATTCAAAATGGAAAACATGCCTTCAAAACAATACCTGGATTTGATAAAAGAAGAACTGGAAAAACTGGAGAAAAAATTATCTGGCCTCGAATGCGGTAATGTCATGCTCAATAAAATAAAAGGAGCAAATCAAAAAGTACCAAGCGAAAAAATCAATTTTTTCTTTTGTCTTTTGGGATTGGATATAGGTGACAATGAAAAAGCAGCGATCAACCTCAGGAATAAAATGGCACATAGTTCGAGGGATTACAAAGACGATGAAACGGCTTATGACGACTTGATATTAACGAGAACTTACGAAGTATTGTTTAACAGGGTGATATTAAAACTGCTTGGGTATAAAGATTACTATATTGATTACACTATCACGGGTTGTCCCTCAAGGCAGGTTAATGAAAGTTCTGGGAAAGAGTAAATTTGATAAGTATAATTGAACAGGAGTTCTTAGTCTCTTACAATTTTTTGGGCGATGTATTCAAACAATCTGTATTCTTTACGGTTTTTCCAGTCACAGATAAAACCATCGGTAGAAAAATTTTGGGTGAAATTTGAATGTAATTCTATGACAACTGAAAGAGCTTCATACAAATAAACTGATGCCACCAGTTTGTTTTCTAATTTGAAGATCAGTATGTAATGACATGCAACTGGAAGGTTGATACCAATTTCTTTTACAGGGCTGTAATTATCCTTATTTAACGAGGCAAATTTATTATCCCCACCAGTTACAATCCATTGCCTGGGAGGATCGAACTCTTTGGATAAGACAAATTCACTGCCTTTGAGAAAAGCAAGGAAATTAAAAGCCATCTTTCCATAGAGGCGGAAATAGTCAAACGAAAATTTTGCCTTCCCATTGGATTGAGGCATATAGCTTTTATGTTGCAGTGGAATTCCGTTATAGTGCAGGCTCGCTCCAATGGCTTTTATTTTTTCAGCACTAACTGTTATTTCCTCTGAGGCTGTCGCAATGAAGCAGTTAAAATTTTCTTCAATATTTTCTTCAATGCCTATAAGTATCTGATGCTCTGTGAGCAGTTCGCATATAATATTTTTAATGCGCAAGTTTTCAACGTCGGCGCATCTATTTTTAAATTCTGCAATCGCCTGTCCCATATTGGAAACTGTCGTGCTATCAAAGCTTATTGAAAATTCGCTGGTAGAAGTATTCAAAAGAACTTGCGGGATTTCATATAATCTTCCTTTCTTGATATATCCCAGTGAAAAGGTACTGTCTTCATTTAGGCTCTGAATTACTGTTATTGGCGATTTTGTCGCATACTTATCCGCTAATTTTCCCCTCTTGCCAGGGCCTTCCACCTGTCTGGCTATTCCAACAAAAGACTTTCGGATGAAATCCAGTTCCAATTTGGAAATATCATAATTGAACTGATCACTGACTGTACCAGGCAATAGCTTTTGTATGCCTCCGATTGCAGCAGGAAAAATATGTTCTCCGCTGATATAAGTAAGGCCGGTTTTGTCTGTATAGTAGATACACATAGTGATAAATGTTTGCAATTATGGTATTTCACGATTTTTAGTCAATTTTCAAACGGGAAAATACAAAATCAAAAAAATAGGACATGAGCGGCTACAGTTATAGTGACATTATGTAAGCTGGCGACGCTATTAATTGCCAATCAAGGTCGAAATAACTTTAAGTATGAATTTATGATTGAGACTTTCCTGTTCCAGTCTTCCATTTATAGTAAACAATATTTCAAGGGCCTTCGCTTCAGCCTCCGCCAATTCGCTGAATTGCCGATGTTTATAGGCAACCGGCTGAATCCTTATTTCTTCCAGATGGTATTCAACAGTATCGGCATCCATTAATACTCCACGGACCCGCGGATATAATTTTCGGCACTGGCTGAGCATAGAAAAGCCTTCTTCATCTAGGTCTCCCCAATAGTACAATGCAACATCATTGAATAAAGGAATATCCTCTAGTAATTCCAACGCTTTGCCACGGCTCCATATTACTACTGAATGCTCACGCTTATCAAACATGTAAAGCGCCGTCTCATTTTCGACAAGCCACACTTCTTTTACTTGCCAATGCTGTTTTTTTAAATTTTCAGGCGTGATTCCAAAAACTTCCATTCCATGACTGTAGCGTGCAGCCAAAGACTCATCCAACCAGCGAACTGTAAACAAAACAGGTTTTCGTTTTATACCTATGACTCTACTCAACTTAGTATCTTCACTCCTAAATCTCTCAGGATCGAAATGTCGGATCAATGCCAAAATTAGACTTTCATTTTCTTCAATAAATTTTGTATGTACAGGAACCGGTAGATTACGCATGTAAAAAGTAGATACATCATGCAACAATAGAAAATCAATAACTGATTTCAATCCTTGCCATCTATCCAAATATCTCAATATTGCCTCAGGCTGTTCAATAAGCCAACTACTTATTTCAGGTCTCCATTTTCTTAATTCCTCCAGTTTTTGATCAAACAATAAAATCTCGTTTTCTTTTTTTATTAAAAAAAGAAAATCTTCCTCAGTCTGTACCTTTATTTGAGCGGGCCATCTTTGCTGTCCCAGTTTTTTGCTGAACCAATTTTCCCATTCAATATACCAGCCTTTCCTTGTATCATTCTTTTCATACTTTAAAAACAGCCCTACGCTCTCATGCAGGTCGATTGAATTTGAAGGTTTTGCCTTTCCTCCACGCAATACAATTTGCTCGAATTGATTTTCGGCAATTCGGTTTTTTAAAAAGTCCCGGTATCTCTTTTCCAGCTGTACTATGAAATCAAATTTGTTCATTGGCAAATTATACGTTCTCCATTTTATCTTTTAATTCCTTGATCGTCATATTATAGATCACACTGTTTCTGTTGTTGACGCGCTGCACCAGGTGAACATGGGCAATAAAATCCTGTACGATCTGTATCTTATCACTGGGCGTAACGACTAATAGCTGCAGGTGCAGTTGTTTACAGAGTTCCATAAGATAGGTGGCTTTCTCTTCGTCCTGGTTGCTGAAGCTTTCGTCAACGGCTATAAAGCGAAGGCTTTTGCTGTTTTTGCCTTCCTTGGTAATACCAAACTGGTATGCGATGGCACTGCAAAGGATCGTATAGGTTAGTTGAGCTTTTTCACCACCCGAAAGTTGTCCCATCTGCCGATACGTTTTTTTCAGTTCCTCAGTGCTCCTGTATTTTTCGTCCGCCCAGAACTCAAACCAGTTCCTCACATCCAGCACTTTGTTTCTGTAATTTTCATTGGCATCGAGGCTCTCGATCAGCGGATGAATTTTTTGATTAAAGTGCTGTGACTTTTCTTCAAAACTGCTTTGCTGCCAGTTGGCTGCCTGTGGCAGGGCATCCAGTAGCTCTGTTCGGAATTGCCTCACTTCAGTACCCGCCGGAACAGCCTGTTTCCTTAATTGAACATAAGTATCCGGCATCCGGTTGAAATTAATTCCTCTCAGCGATTCATTTAGCCTCGTTATGCTCAGGCTCACATCCCGTTCCCACTTCTCCAGCTCTTCGTTGAGTCCACCGATCTTATAAGTAATGGTGACATTGATGTAATTTTCAAAATCCTTCTTGTATTTCGGCAGATTTTCTGTCGTCAGTTTTTCCATCCACTCCATGTACTCGCCGGCATACTTCACGTCTTCTGGCAGGCCTGTCACATCTCCCAGCCAGTCCGGATATTTGTTGATAATGTCTGAAGGAGGGTTTTTGATTTTATATAACGATTGGCTTAAAGCCTTTTCAGCATCTGTAACCTCCCGGGTCTTTTTCTCCATTTCTGTTTCATTGGCATCCCTGAAGCTCCGGTATTTTTCGTCCAGGTTATCAAGCGATATTGATGATAACATGCTGTTATGCTGTTGCTGAAATTTCAGCAGTTTATCTTTGTCCTCTTCCCGGAACTCCTGAACAACAGTGGTTAACTCTATGATTTGCTTGGCTATACTTTCTTGTTTTTCTTTTGCTACTGCTTCACTTCGCACGTACTGGTCTTTCAGGTCAGATGCCTTACTGGTGCTTTTCTCAATTTCTTCGAGTTGCCTTTTTAACTGGCTTAAAGCTTTGTCCTCTTTGGTAAGTAAATCCAGCTGTTCCTTGATTTTATGCATTGCAAGCTGCAATCCGGCAACATTGAGTTCCTCAAATCCAGGATGCTCCTTGATCCTGTTGTTTGCATAAAACTGCTCCTGCAGGCGTTTTAATTTAGCCTGGCAACGGTACAATACTTCGCGAGCTTTCCCAATTTCTTCAGTCAGTATGTCTCTTCTCTTCAGGAGTGCCTGTTGTTTTCTTTCATTATTCCAACCCATTACGTAATTCAAAGGGTCATTGCTACTTGCGCGATCATCCTTTTCATGCCGCTGGCCGTTTTTACTCAGTCCGTTAATAGTAACTGCTTTGTCAAAACGATCAAAAGTTCGTTCATCCTCAACACATGCATAATCATATAATCTTATGATCTGCTGATTCGCCCATTTACTCAATTTTTGATCGGGGTTAAATTCCAGCTTCTCATGAACCGTTCCTTCTTCACCTAATTGGTTAAGTGTAGTATCTCTTACATGCTCATACACCAGCCTGTTCCTGAGATTTTCTTTATTAACGTACTTGCTTACTTTTTTATAATGCTTATCCGGTACGGCTAAGCGCAGACAAAAGGGCCTCAGTAATTTCTCAAGTGCCGGCTGCCATGACAATTCTTCGGACTTTACCTGCATAAGTTCCCCAGCAAAAGGAAGTTCATCTGTGGCTATACCAAGTGCTTCGCTTATTTTCCTACGAATCTCTACGAGATATAAAGGAATATTGCTTTTACTTAGTAGCATACCATTGAGTTCATTTTCTATATGCGCCTTTTCTCGCTCTCCGTTTTCAGCAATTTTCCTTGAATCATATTCGTCATCCCCGTTGAGCCGCTGCTCCCTTTCGAGGGTAAGCGATTTCCTGTCATTCTCCTTTTTAACGCGTAGGTAAGACGCCTCATCTGAAATGTTGTTTTCAGTCAGATGGAGTTTATTCACCCATTGATTAAATTCCCCAAGTCTCGAAGACGCGAGATCTTTTTTGTCCCCAGTTGCCCGAAGCTCACGCTCCAGATGCTGCAAACGCTTGCCTGCTTCATTCTGGTCTATCTGGTTGCGAAGCTGTCTGCCTTCTTCGGATAGCCTTTTTACTTCTTTTTCTTGAAGCTGTATTTTGTCGGTATACACTGCTATCTCAGCGATTAGCTCATTTGCTACAGTAAACAAAAGGCTATACCGGGTGTATTTATGCCATATCACCCCAGTATCAAGCATTTCCCTGAATTTCTGTTGAGCCTCTTGGGCAGCCGTGTATTTTTCGAAATGTTTTTTTGCAAAGGTCAACATAGACAGCTGCTCCTCGCACTTTTCAATATTCCTCCGCGCATCAAGCAGCGTGGAAAGATGCTTTTTCAGCTCCTGAAACTGCTCTTCTATATTTCGGTACTCCAGCATATGCGTCCTGATAAAATCATCAAGGTTTCCGAGAACCTTGATACCCACCGTTTGATTGAAAAGTTGGAGCGCCTGTATACTTTGCATACCCAGCACAGTTACTATACGCTGCGCATATTTGCTTGCAGTATCAAACCATTCCACAAACTTCCGTGGACCTTTGTTATAACGCTGGTCGATAGTCCGTTTCCAGTTGCCCCCCAGATCAAATGGCTTAAAATCATCTTCAATCTTGATTTGCTTGTGCGCAATACCGTAATACTTTTTCATATCGGCATTGACGAAATAGCGCACCTGGAAAAGGGTTACTGAATGTTCGGCTTCGTTGGCAAAATGTGCGAGTATGATGCTATAAGCCGTTTCCTTATTTTCACGTAGGTATAAGGTCTTTGTTGAGCTGCCGGATTCGGTGTTGATCGACCCGTAACCACCGAGAAGATACGTCTCTTCGGTCCGGTCTCCCTTTTTCTCGCTGCCGCTGCTCTGGTTGTAAAATCGATATCGCTTTTCGGGAACGATAAGAGTAAGTAGCGCATCAACGAAAGTCGTCTTTCCGCTACCGTTAGCTCCGGTCAGTAAGCTGGTTTCGCCGCCGGGATGAATGCTGTGAATGGTTTCATCAAAAGTTCCCCAATTAAAGACTTCCATATATTGTAGCCGGAAGCCGCTCTTTTCATTGTCAGTACTAAATACGTTTAGTTGCATACTTGCTGTCAAACTTTAGGGTCAGGCAATTGTTTTTTTGATCGGTGTTGTGTTAGCTGTAGCGTAAAATCATCGATCTGTTCGCTGCTGATTTTCGCCTTAATGATTTTTTTTATCCGGAAACGCTGCTCATCCAAAACTTCCTGGTCATCAACAAGGGTCAGGAAACCGAAGTCCGCTGCTTTGTCAATGAGACGGTCTATCTCTTTTAGAAATTTTACCCTGCTGGCGTTTTCCTTGAAAAACAATTCAGCATATTCTTTTATCTCCCGCCTTTTCCTGATCAGCTCCCTGTTGCTGCTTTCGCTTGTTTCAAATTCGGCCATCATATCACGGAGAAGAATCAGCATGATACTCTCTTCATAAGTAAGAGAACGCCGGGTGATCCAGCTTACCGCATTTTCATCTTCCTCCTGCGAAGTCTGTTCAATATAGGCGTAGCCGTCTTCTTCCTCTAAAACCAGTTGCAAGCCCATCTGCGGTAAAAAAGCAGTAAGTTCCTTTTTGTATTGTAATAGTTTTTCCCAAATAGACTTTTCGGTATAATCGACCGGTCCCTTGACGAGTTTAATAAACACCCCTATATAAGGCAGTATTTGAGATTGCATGATAAAATTTTTATTTACTGAATAAAAGATAAGGTACTTCTGCAAACCTGGTTGCCTCCGTGTTTAAAGGAATAAGTTCCGTCGCATTACCGATAACCTGCACCCTTGATTTCTTGTCACGCATAAAACCATAGTAACTTACGATTTCTGCGATACCGTTTTCAAGCGGCTGCTCTTCCAGGATTTCTTTAAGCGTTGCAGTTGCTTTTTTTTCAAGGGCGACTTCTACTTTCAGCCATAATTTCTTCCTGTCTATAAAAGAGGTATTGACCATTTTACTGAAACGTTCAGGATCAGCAATCACTTGCTTTTGTGCCAACGGTTGCTGAATAATGCCGGCACCTTTTTTTTGTTGCAGCGTCAGCTTACGTTCCATCACCATCTTTATATTCGGGCCTTCTTCCAGGTACATACCGCACATTACATCGTCATCATCCATAAGGTCAAAGATCAATTCTTTAACTGCTGCGATCTGCCTGCGCAACCTGCGGTGTTTGGTAATCTCTTTTTCTGTAATTATACGGCTAAGCTTTTCTGCCATTTTATCATTCGCGTCATACACTGTTTTACCTTGTTGCAGCAACATCGACTTCACGTTCTGAAGAAAATAGCTGTCGCTTGGAATCTCTCTTTCATTGACGAGTTTAACCACTCGGTCAGTAAGTTCGGCCCAGTGCTGATTACCGACCCTTGATATTAGGAAATCCCAAAACGCGTAAAAGCTTTTTCCCTGCGGGTTTTGTCTCAATGCGTCATAGGCTTCAAAGGCAAATCCCACAATAGCTCCTTTGGACTGTTCCGTTTTGGTATGCTGCTCAACGATACTTCTGTGGATCTGCTTGAAATTGTCTTCGACTTCCCTGAAGTCACTGATCAGCTCATAGCTTAATCTCGTGAATAATTCCAGCCGCTCCTGTACCTGTTCTCCGGAGTAACTTTCAGGTTGCACTCCTAATTCAATTGCTTTAATCTCTTTGTCGATCTCAGCTCTTTTATCTTTTAAAAGCGACAGTCTTTTTTGGTTATCTTCTTCTGTATGCTCGACGATATCCTGCAATGAATTAAACAAAAGACGGAAACGGCTTTCCGTTCCAACATGTTTACGCACTTTAAGGGTCTGCATCCATTGAAAAACTTTTTCAGTGCTGGCGCTGAGTTGATAATACACCAGCCCGTCGGTATGCTGGAAATCTTGCAGCAATCTTTTTTGCACCCAGTTGGTAAGGTATTTACGGCTTCTAGTTTGTTCATCGTCACCAAAGATGATTTTTGCTTCGGATACATCTTCGATGCCGTCCTCATTGGCAATCAGTGTTTCAATCAGTAACTGTATTAACTGGGATTCCTGGAGTACGGCCCGGTTTTGCTCTTTGTAAATACCAAACAGAAAGGGTAAGACCCAATGGGCATTTTTCAGCCGGATGATATGGATTGCCGGATTAGTTATGAATATATCGTAGAGTTCCTCCCTTTTCATGGTTTAAAATACAAAAACTAGTGATACAAAGCGAAATTAAATACGGTGAACGGCAATCGGATTAATTAAGGACCTAATCTTTTTAGGGTTAGGAAAGTGCGTAAAATGGTACAACGTAAATAGTTGTTCGTCAGTTTCCTGCAAACGGATTTTAGTTACTTTTTTTTAAAGAATCCAGATTTCTTGCCTCCTTTTTAATGCCCGGAAATAGATATTCTTTGAAAACATGAGTTGTTGTTTATTTCCGTGTGTTCGTTTTCAGGAAAATTTAGCTATTGCCGAGAAAATATTTAAGTTGTTCCTCTGCTTTCACTAGTTGTGTATTGCCTTTATCGAAATGTAATTTAAAAATATTAACGGCTTTATTTTGCTCAAGTATTGCTTCTTCGATAAGACCTTTCTTAAATAAAAAATAGGCATAATTGTGATGTGAAGCCCCCAGGGAATGGCTGGTTGGCTCATAATATTCCGTCAGGACCAACATTGCTGCATGCATCAATCTGTAGCCCTCATCCCAGTTTTCTTCAAGCTTATAGATCATTGCCAGATCTTCCTGAATTTTCATAGTCTTATGGTGCTCATTGCCAAAAATTTTTGACCGTATTTTTAACGAATCTCCAAAAGAATTTCTTGCATCTTCATATTTGTGCTGTCGTTTTTCTAACTGTCCTTTTAGGATCAACGAGGTAGCCAGCTCTTCTAGGTGATCCTGGTCGGGTGACAGAATATCAACAGCGGTTTGTAAATGAGTCAGGGCGGTTTCCTGATACTTAGAATCTATATCACTCATTTTTTTATAGATCACTCCCAAATTATGGTGTGAGATAGCAATATTAAAATCGTCGGGTGCAAGATTAAGTTGCTGTAATCTCAGGGCTTCAGTCTGCAGATCAAGTGCCTCCTTCAATTCATTCTGGTTTATTTTAACAGCCGCTATTCCACACAGGACTTCGGCAAGGGAAGCTGATCCGGGTTCCTTTTTTTCCCTGTATCTTTTTGCAATGTCATGATAAGCCAGCGCCTCTTTTGGCCTGCCTATATTTCTCAATAATACCGCATAGTTGTAAGCAAGGTTTGCTACGGCAGAATTTTCTGTTTTTTCAAAAGTATCTATGACCGTCTTAATATAGCTGCTGAACAAAAACAGGACAGCTGATGGCATTGCATCGAATGACTTGGAGATATCAGTAAGAGCTTCTATTAGCTTTGCTGTTTTTTCCGGCGTTACATTACTGTATTCCCTTGTAACTTCCTGTATCACTGGATGCATATGATATCCCTTGTCACTTTTCACCAGCCAGCTTGTATCAACCAGTTTTTTCAGCGCGTTATTAAAAATAACCGAGTCGCCTGCGGAAATTTCAAAAATCTTTTCGATTGAGAGGTAACTGATAGGTATAGGCGGTAATACGGAAAAATTTATCAGAATAGATTCCAGAAGGGGTTCTTTAGAAAATCCGTTAATATCGAAAGCAATTTTGAGGCAGGCATTGGTAGTTGTTCGGACAGTCTCCCGACCCGACTTTTCTTGGGCATAGTTAGTCTTTATCTCATAATCCGGCACAGCTTTGATCCCACCTGTTGTCAAAGCTTCCAGTAAATGCTGTATGGTAAATCCGTCATTTTCACGGATTGTTTTGGCGAGTAGCTCAACAGTCAACGTATGACACCATACCGCACTTACTATTTTTTCGACGATAGGCACAGTAACATTTGTTCGATCTATTTTTGCGTAGTAAAAAAAGAGATTTACGGTACTTCTTAAACTAAGGAAGCCTAGACGGTAGATTTCGAAACCCTCTAGAAGATCTCTTGAAGTAACAAGAACTTTCCAGTTATTTGTCAGTGAGAGAACCGGAGCAAGAACTTCCATTTTTTCATCAGCATCGTCGATAACAAGCAGACCATATTTTTCCAGAGTCCTTAGCCTGTTCACTAAAAGATCAAAGCAGCGGTTGATTCCACTTTGTTTACCGTCATTGAGTTTCGCAATTTCTTCTGATATACCGAGATTATCGATCAGGGCTGTGCTATTAATGAAAGCTTCCTTAACGCCGATTTTTGCGTCCAACCAGATCAGGTGTTTGTAACTGTCCTTATAGCGGTTAAATAATGCGTTGGCAAGACTGGTTTTTCCAACACCGCCCATAGCATTGATCAATAATAACCTGTCGGATTTTTCTAGGGATTCCCTCAAAACCTCAAGTTCATCACCTCTTTCAATGAAATCATCCGAGGTCGCGTATTGCGTCAGGATTTTTTGCGGACCGGGCTTTTTTTTTGATCGCTAAAAATAGAAACAAGCAGCTTTTCCATCTCCATAAGATGTTCAGCAAATTTTACAAGCAGTTCCTTTTGTTTGGAACTATCTTTCGGAAGCAAGTGAATTGCATTACAGGTTTGAAAATGGATCTCGGCCTGCATTCGAAGCCTTTCACTAGCGGCTTGGGGAATACTTGAGTAATTAATCTCACCAAGATTGCCGGAGAGCTTTTTACCAGTAACACTTTCGAATGAAGAACTGAAACCTTTAAAATTGAATGTTTTCGTTTTTTCATTAAAAAACATTTCACACGGCTTCTTTTTGCTGAAAATGCTCATAAGTTTCGGGTTAGATTCCTAAATATACAAAAAATATATTATTTGCTAATCGTCTAAATGCGATAGCGGATTAATTTTCGTCCGAACACGCCTGTCACCATACCGGCTTTTTTATTATTTTTTCTCATTAATTTTTGCACAAAGTTCGTCTGTTTTGTTTCTGTAGCGTCACCGAAATTCCGGCATAAACCGCTGCGCTATTTATTCCGTTGCTTCGGCTCCTTGGTCAACAAAAAGACGGGGATGTTTCATAATTAATTTTTTAAAACTTTTAAATTAAATTTTATGAAACAGGAAATGATTGATCAAAAGGATTGGACCAAAGTTGCTGAAGTGGAATTGGTTTACAAAACCAAAATTAAACCATCAGAAAGACCGCTGATAACTTCATCACAAGATATCTATAAAGTGTTGATGAGTATATGGGATAAAAATAAGATTGAGTTCCAGGAAGAATTTAAAGTGTTAATGCTTAACAGGAGTAACAGGATATTGGGAATTTACCCGGTATCTTCCGGTGGTATCACCAGCACTGTTGCAGATCCGAGATTGATCATTGTATCCGCATTGAAAGCGATGGCTGTTTCACTTGTATTATCGCATAATCATCCAAGCGGAAGTATTCGTCCAAGCAAAGCAGATGAAGAATTGACGTCCAAGATTTCAGAAGCCTGCCGGTATCACGATATTCGGGTGATTGATCATCTTATCGTTTCAAATGAAGAATACTTTTCATTCGCTGACGAAGGCTTTCTGTGAAAGAGATTAAGATAGATTCTTGATTTGAAATTCCTGCAGATTTGCTAGGATTTTTTTGTCAAAAAAACTTTCAACCATTCCAAATTAATTTCAAAAAAATGAGAGCAAACTATTCTAGGAAGCTGTAATTTTATTTTGTATCAATCGCAGATTTTAGCGTTCTGATGATTGACTTATCCTGGTCTGTTTTCGGCTCCTCCACGTCATACCAGTTGCCTTCTTTTGTACGGTACAATTTGTAATCAATTCTGGTATCATTATCCATCATCCGGGTAAAATGATATTCCTGTAAAATCGCTACAACATTTTCAAGTGCATTTAGTATTTCGAAGGGAGATATTGTATAAGAAAAACTCTGATTATCCGGTAAGCTTATTTGATGATATAAGGTATGTTGCGAAGTATCAATCATGGCACAATGATAAATGTTTTGTAATAAATAAAAAAAGCGAATTTATCAACATGCCCAATATTTGGTCAGGTAACATTTTCTACTGCTTAGGAAAGTAATTTTAAGGTGTAAATGTTTTACGAACGGTGACTATTGCTGAAATAAGATGTCTTCAGGAATAATGTGCCGGTCTTGCACATGGCAAGATGTACAAACGTGCCACGTTTGAAATCTTGCCCCTTCACTCCGGAGTCGTGCGGGGAATGAAAAGATCATTTGAAATTGTTGAAAACGAAATGTAAGTGAAATGAAAAAAGAGGAAAAGAAAGTGCGTAAACATTTTGTAAAAACCCGTATGAACGATGCAGAACTAAATGCAGTAATTAAACTGCAACAAAAAACTACAGAAAAGGATATCAGCAGCTACCTCAGAAAAATTGCCCTTCAAAAGCCTGTCACTATAAAATACCGTAACCAGTCTGCAGACGATTTTCTTAACGATATGCTTGGCTTAAAAAGAGAGTTAAATGCCATAGGCAACAACTTCAACCAGGCAGTGCACAAACTTCACCTTCTTGAAAAAATTCCTGATTTCCGGCAATGGATAAATCAGTATGACGACCTGCATAAAATCCTCATAGAAAAAGTGGAAGAAATAAATCAAAAAATAAATCGCCTTTACGAAGAATGGTTGCTAAAATAAACATATTGAAAGGAGTGAAAAGTGCACTCAATTACAACGAAAAAAAAGTGCAGCGTGGAGTAGCTGTTTGCCTGCATGCAGCTAACTATTTGAAGGAAGCAAAGCATTTGAACTTTGCGGCCAAACTTTTGGGTTTTGAAAGACGCAATAGTTTAAATGAAAGAGCAGAAACTAAAACCGTGCATGTGTCCTTGAATTTTGATCCCGCTGAAAATATCCCCAATAAAAAAATGCTTGAAATAGCTATCACCTACATGCAAAAAATTGGTTTTGAAAAACAGCCTTTCCTGGTTTACAGGCATAACGATGCAGGTCATCCGCATATCCATATTGTGAGTACCACAATCAAAGAAAACGGGAAGAGAATAGATACCCATAATATTGGTAGAAACCAATCTGAAAAAGCCCGCAAGGAAATCGAAAATACATTTGGTTTGATCAAAGCTGAAGGCAGACAAAATTCACTGGGTGCAGAAATTATACCTTTAAAGCTGCAGCCGGCAGATTACGGCAAAGCAGCAACTAAAAGGGCCATTTCCAATATTGTAAATAAAGTTTTTCAGCAATACCGTTTTAGTTCTCTTCCCGAATTCAACGCAGCATTGAGACAGTTCAATGTGATCGCAGACAGGGGCAGGGAAGAGGGAAGGGTATTTAAACACAGGGGATTACTTTTTAGTATGCTTGATGGTTCAGGAAAAAAGGTGGGTGTGCCAATCAAGGCAAGTTCTATTTCATGTAAACCAACCCTCGATAATCTTGAAAAAATATATGAACGTAATGAGGCGCTTAAGGCACCCTTGAAGACAAGGTTACAAAATGTAATTGATGCCTGCCTTAATCAAAATTTTGGGGATATAGAAGTACTGGCAAGTGTTCTTTCGCATTTTCATGTTTACGCATCCCTTAGACGAAGCCCTGATGGAAAATTGTATGGGGTAACTTTTGTAGATAATGAGAACAAAGCAGTTTTTAAAGGCAGTGATTTGGGAAAAGGGTTTTCTGCTGCTGCCCTTGAAAAACGGATGACTCAAATTCCAGCGCCCGAAATAATAAAAGTTGATAACGAAAAGCCTGTAGGCAGCGGGTCTTTTTCGCAAGGAAAACAGATACACAAACAACAGCAAAAATTGCTGCCTAACATTCCGAAACAGCATAGTATGATCGATATACTATTTACAGCAAACGATCATTTTGAACCTACTAATAATTTACTGCCGAAAAAGAAAAAAAGAAAAAAAAGGAAGAGTAATAGTTAATAAAGAATTGTTGTGTCATTGACAGGAGAAAACGAACAGGGGCTCAGGAAAATCATTGATCTCACAAGATTGGCGGGAATATTTATACTCCTGCTCAATTTTTATTATTACTGCTACAGGGCTTTTGAAATTTGGGGAATCACCAGTCTTATTACAGACCGGTTACTTTCAAATATTGTAAAGACAGGTCTCTTTAACAGCCAAATAAATTCAAGAGTATTGGCAGTTGGATTATTGGGTATCTCACTCATTGGGGCGCAGGGGAAAAAAGAAGAGAAAGTACAAAAGAAAGCTATCTTCTTCTATATCTGTACCGGCCTTATTTTGCTTGTCATTACTCCTGCATTTTTGCGGTTGGATTATACGATTCAAACAGTAGCGATTGTATACATGTCTTCGAGCAGCCTTGCTTTTTTGTTGTTGCTTACGGGGGGAAATTTGTTAAGCAGGCTCATTAGGGTAAATCTATCCAAAGATGTTTTCAATGAATTAAATGAGACTTTTCCGCAGGAGGAAAGATTACTGGTTAATGAATACTCCATAAACCTTAAAGCACAGTATAATCTAAAAGGAAAATATAGAAACAGCTGGATTAATATCATCAATCCCTTTAGAGGATTGCTGGTGATTGGAAGCCCGGGGGCTGGTAAGAGTTGGTTTGTAATTCAACACGTCATCAAACAGCATATTGAAAAAGGATTTTCGATGTTTGTTTATGATTTTAAGTATGATGATCTGACCAGGATTGTCTACAACTGGCTGCTCAAAAATTTGAATAAATATCCTGTCAAGCCTTCTTTCTATGTCATCAATTTTGATAACCTTTCTGTATCACATCGTTGCAATCCTTTAAACCCGGCAGCAATGAATGATATCACTGATGCTACAGAATCGGCACGCACAATACTACTGGGATTAAACAGGGAATGGATAAATAAACAGGGCGATTTTTTTGTAGAGTCTCCTATCAATTTTGTTACCGCCGTAATATGGTTTTTAAAATCCTATGAAGAAGGTAAATATTGTACGCTGCCCCATGTTATCGAATTGATGCAGGTCGAATATGATCAGCTGTTTCCTGTATTGAATACCCAACCCGAAATTGAAGTATTGATAAATCCCTTTATCACCGCTTACCAGAATGATGCCATGGAACAGTTGGAAGGGCAGGTTGCATCAGCGAAAATAGGAATGGCCAGGCTTTCATCCCCGCAACTTTACTGGGTCTTATCCGGGAATGATTTTACGCTTGATATCAATAATCCGGCAGCACCGAAAATAGTTTGCGTGGGTAATAATCCTGAAAAGCAACAGATATATGGTGCAGTGCTCTCCTTATACATTTCCAGACTGGTGAGGCAGGTTAACAAAAAGGGGATGCTGAAAAGTAGTTTGATCTTTGACGAATTCCCCACGATTTATTTCAATAACATAGATAGTTTGATTGCCACTGCAAGAAGTAATAAAGTGGCGACTACTTTGGCCATGCAGGATTTTAGCCAGCTGAAAAAGGATTATGGAAAGGAGCAGGCTGACGTAATAGTTAGCATAACTGGTAATATTATCAGTGGGCAAGTGATGGGAGAAACATCAAAACTGTTGTCAGAAAGGTTTGGAAAGATTATGCAGGACCGGCAAAGCATGTCTATAAACAGGACCGACACTTCAATCAGTCATTCCAGGCAACTTGATAATGCCATACCGGCATCAAAAATCGCAACCCTGTCATCGGGAGAATTTGTGGGGCTTGTTGCGGATAATCCTGATGAAAAAATTAAATTAAAAATGTTTCATTCCGCTATAATAAATGACACAGGTAAACTAAATGCTGAAACAAAGAACTTTAAAGAAATTCCCCAGGTATGTAGCGTAACTAAACAGCAGGTCATTGATAACTTTTATCAGGTCAAACTTGATATCAAAAAAATTATTGCTGATGAAGTAGCCAAACTAAAAGCAAAACAGGATTCAGATTCTGATGCCTGAAGTAGTAATTCCATTAGTGAAAAATGCAGGGATATATTAATCGTGCAATTTAAATGTAGATGTCAATTTTGGGATTACAGAAAATAGTCAGCTAAGAAGAAAGTTACACTCCCTGCACAACTACCCCTCTTGAAGCCGGTATTACGGTTGGGAAAATTTGGTCTGAATACAAATGAAAGGGAAATTACTCAGGCATACCATATCCTTCCCTAATGAACTTTACTAAGCTTTCTGTCACGTGGCCGGTCCACCCAACCTCACAATCTTCGTAACATTCACATCCTGGTAACAGCCCAACATGGATAAAATTAATTTGAGTTTTATTTTTTTCTGATGCTATTTCAAAAACAACATCAGTTCCATTCCATTCTTTTTTGTTATTGATCCAATGCAGGTTACAGTCTGTCACTGTCCAAACTATTTTTTTGCCTGGCACCAATTCAGTTATTTGAAAATCAACGAAAGTTTTACCGAAATCTACCCTGAATGTATCGTTGAGCTTTTCAGATTTTCCTGTTACTTTTTTTGCCCACCATTTGTTTACTAGGTTAATTTTTTTAGTAACTTCTTCTCCGGAAGAATTAACTATTACGGATAGTTGAAAATTTCTCTTTGCCATCTTAATTTGATTTTATCGTTCGTATTTACTTAGATCTTCATTAATGTCTGCCAGTCGAAATACCTGTCCGCCGGGTGCCTGGAAATACAAATGCGGATCAGGCACTTCAAGCACTTTGACGCCGAAAGCAATAATTTTAGCTTTCATCTCTTCTACATCACTTGTCTTTAATTCGAGAAAGATCGCTTTCAGGAAATGATCGGCACTCAATGGTTCATCGGCTGCATAGTTCACGCCTTTATCAGCGCCCTGCCCGTTTCCCGCTGCATATAAAAAGCTGATATAGAAATTGCCGCCGATGCAGATATCATCCTTGCTGTCGAATGTTCGGGTGAGTTTAGCTCCCAAAACATCGAGGTAGAACCTGCGGATGTCTTCTCTATCTGAGACCGGCACTCTTACGGCTGAGTGGTTACCAAAAATTACTTTTATCATGATTATATTCTTATGGTAATAGATCACCTTGTTTGAATTCTCCTTTGCCCATCATCAGGTAAGAGGAGAGCTTCATGCTGATCCAGTGCGTCCAGCCAAAAGAACGATCCTTGAAACATTACTTTTCAGGTCGAAATCCGTCGTGTGTTTTTCCATTTTATTTTGTTTTAAGCATCTCTTCCCGGATCTCGGGAGCTTTGGGCATGTCCGGAGATGCCGCACCATGAGCGATGTAATAGGATAGCCAATCGTTGATGACCATGGTCCACCCTTTGGCACATAATGCATAACATTCGAGGTCAGGGGTAAGGCCCAGGTGGGTGAAGTGCAATGTTTTATTATCATCACTTAGCTCAAAGGTCATTTTAGTATTCGTCCATTCCTTCCTGTTATGTTCTAGCCAAGGCATTTCACTTTCCATTACCAGCCATACCAGTTTTTTATTCCGAATTACCTCCACCACTTTTTGCTTTGAGTAATGCTGGTCAGGGTGATCGATGGTGAACTCATCATCTGATTTACTACAGGCCCCTTCAAAATCCTTTGTCCACCATGCAGGGATACTGTTGATGCAATGGAAAATTTTTTCTGCTGGTGCGAATACTTCAATGGATGTGGTAAAGCTTTCAAGGCATTTATACAGCAGATCTTTAATGCAGTAATCGCATATCTCTTTCAGCTTGTTCTGTTCGTTATCAAAAACAACGCCGTTATAGGTGAATATTACTTTTGTGCCGCCGCCCGTTGGTAATAACTCAAAGATCATCTTCGTGCCGGTCCAGTCGAAATTATCGCTGCTGCGCCGGCTTTCGGTAGTGACCCACGTAAACTTCCTGCCTGGTAGAAATTCGATTACTTTGTTTTTGGAAAAGTGTGCATCACCCATTTTTAAAATGAAAGTTGAATCGGCTTGCAATGCTTCACCCACAAATTCTTCCACCCACCAACCCGAAAGGTTGGTAATAAAATTGAAAACAAGATCCGGTGATTTTGAAACTTCAGTAGATATGGTATAATTTGTATTGAGCATTTTTAAAATTTATTCGGCAATCCTTTGCCTTCGGTGATGAGTTTGTATAAACTTTGCTGGATATAGCCGGTCCACGCATTCATGCACTGGTTACCGCAGTCCAGTTCCGGTAAACCTATATGGGAAAAACTGATCCTGGTAGCGCCATGCTGATTCGAGATTTCCCAAACAATTTCTGTTCCTTTCCATTCTTTGATGTCAGTGTTCCAGGGAAGATTGCAGTCTGTCACAAGCCAAACGATTTTTTTGTCCGGGATAAATTCAGTGATCTTAAAAGATTTCCATGTGGTGCCGGCTGCAACGGTAAACTCATCATGGAGGTGGCTGGTTTTACCATGTACAGTCTTTATCCACCAATCTGATACCCGGCTGATCATTGCAAAAGCTTCGGCAGGAGTAATATCGGCATAGATACTACAATTGAATTGGTTATTTTGCATCTTGAATTATTTTTCATTTAAACCAGTCAAGTTTCCCTTTACCGGTAGCAATTAAACTTTGCAAACTCTGCTGTACAAATCCTGTCCATGCCCAATCGCAGGCTTTATAACAATCATTGGAAGAAACTAAACCATATTGGGTAAACACCAACTCTGTTTTACCACCTTGTTTTAAAATGTCAAAAGTTATCTTGTTTCCTACCCATTCACTTTGGTCTTTGGCGTTTTTGAAATAATTTTCTTCTACCAGCCAAACTACTTTTTTATCGAGGATCATTTCTATCACCTTCATTTTGCTGCGGTGGTTGTCACCGAACTGGTAATTCCACTCGGCATTGAGCTCGTCGGTTGTACCTGTGATCTCTTCGCTCCACCACGCACGGGGATTAGTGATGGCTTTATAAACTTCAGCCGGTGTTTGATCAACAACTATCGAAGTGGTAAAATTTTGATCGTTCATTTTTTAATTTTTTAGTTTGTTATTTAAAATGGATTGAAGCTTCCCGAGTTTTGCCGCCCAGAATTTATCGAAATAGTTGATAAAGTCCTGTACCTCGTCAAATCCATCCTGCTTTAATACACAATGCCTTTCTCTGCCAATATCCTGGATAGTAATAAAACCACCGTTATAGAGGATTTTGACATGCTTGGATACGGCCGGCCGGCTCATATCAAAGTTCTCTGCAATGGAATTGATCGTCATGCTGTCTTTAGACAGCATCATCAGCATCTGCCTGCGGCTTGGGTCGGCAATGATCTGGAATGCATCTAATGTCGCTGTGCTCATTTTTGTTGCTTTATAAGGTTTTCCATTTTTGTTAAACAACTGTTCCAGCCATTGGAATGGGTAAGGATATCTTCCAGGACGTTGAATCCGTCGTGGCTCAGTTGCAGTTCGGTGCCATTCTCTGTACGGGTAAGCGTCCAGGTTACTACTGAATTGTAACTCCTGCTTTTATCCAGTGTCGACCCGTTCCAGGAGTAGGAGAGTTTTGAAAAAGGCGTGATCTCCAGAACCTCGCATTCCACTACCCCGTGGTATTGCGCTTCCGGTTTTGCCTGGAAAGTGAACTGGAATTTTGCGCCCTTTTCAGGTTTGAAATTGGTCTTCATCAGCCATAGTTCTATAAGCTCCGGGTTGGTGAGGTATTCCCACACCTGCTCAGGTGTTGTATTAAACTGCCAGGTTTGTTTGATCTTCTTCTCCATAATATGTAACTTTAAAGTTACGCAAATATATGTAACTTTTGGGTTACGCAAAATTTATTTTCAAAAAAATTTTGAAACGTTATACCAGCTCTTCTTCTTTGATCAATGCCAGGTCGATGCCCATTTTTTTAAACGCTTTCTCGCCTTTGGCAGTTATAAAGAAATGTTTTCTGGTGGTTTTTTCAAGCCATCCGTCAGCAACGAATTTTTCAAACAATAAGGTACCTAGCTTGCCGCCGACATGTCCGAAACAGAGTTTTGCAGGTTTGATTGTCATAGTTATATTTTTTTCTCAAAGCCATCCTGGCTCCAGTTTTCACTACCTGCACCGTGGTGCATAAAGAAGAGACCGGTGGGATCGTATTTCTTTTTCACAGCTTTTAGCTTTTCATAATTATTTCCCCAAAAGGAGTGTTGCCAGCCCGCTTCAAAGAAGCTGCTCTCTGAAACATAAGAACCGCGTTCGGGCAATACTTTGGTGAGTTCATTCATGGATTGGTCGATAGCGGCCCGTGCTGACATTGCTTTCTTCATATCAGGTTCCTTGTCAGTTGTTCCCCCGGCGATGATCGCAAGTGCAAATGATTTGCTGACAAGCGGATTCATGGCAGTATGCGATGCCTCGTTACGCACCGCTTCACTGCTGCCTGCAAGCCCTTTATTGAAATGCAGGGAAACCGTCCATAGCGAACCAGCTTTGAAAATAGCTTCGGCTAAGCGTTCCAGCTTGGCATCGGACAGGAGTTCTTCCGGTATCCAGGCGGAATGATAGGCGTGAAGAAATTGCCCCGCTTCTTCACCATCGCCTGCCCAGTAAATATTACTTTCGGGCGCACCCGGGCGGTCATCAATCTTTATTGCATCAGGAGCATATTTTTTAAGGAAAGCCCCGTTCCATAAATGCTGCGCAGGTAACGCTACCACGTTAAGCGTTGTATCCCATTTTATACCCTGCTGTTCTTTCACCCAGTCCATAAAAGGTTGCCAGTCTACGTTAGCCTGCTCCTTTGTCAATCCTGCGAACATCATATTAATATCTATCCGTCGGTTGGTACGAAATCGGATCTGCTCTCCCCAGTTGGGTTTTAAGAGATGATCACGGTAATGGCTCATCAAGCCGCTGATTAGATGCTTGTATGCTTCATCTGATGAAGCAGATATTTTTCCCGTAGCAGCCCCGAAAAATTCAGGTAATACATGCGTGCGTAATTTCAACTTGATAACAACAGCAAAATTCCCACCGCCACCACCTTTCAATGCCCAGAAAAGATCAGGATCATTTTGCTCATTCACCGTTTTTATTTTCCCGTCTGCTGTAACGACCTCTGCTTCCAGCAAACCGGCTGCAGCAAGGCCGAATTGTTTAGAGAAACTTCCGAAACCTCCGCTTTGTATAAGTCCTGCTACACCTACAGTTGCACAACCGCCCCCCTGCACGTAGCGTTTACCCTTTGTCGTAACTGCATCGTATGCCTGCATCCAGACAGCGCCCGATTCAATAGTTACCGTATCATCCTGCAATTCAATAGCGTTCATTTTTCTTGTCCATATCAGCAAGCTGTCTTTTGAACAGCTGTTACCCTGGTAACTGTGGCCGCCACCTTTTACGACAACGCGCAAACGATGTTGGTTTGCAAATCGTATTGCCTCCGAAATTTCCTGTGCATTATGTGCTTCAAGTACCCATGCGCTTGGATTGGAGGTCCATGCTTTGAACCATCCTCTTGTCTGTGTAAGCGAAGGATTGTCTCCGATGGCGTAAGGGTTTTTAAAAACAGCTTCGTTATAGGCTACATCTTTCAGCGGGTACAGGTGACCGCTAACTGCTTTACTGAGTTCCATCCATTGTGCCTCCGTCGGCCATCCTTTGTCGTCCGGCCGGTTTTTTCTGAACATTGAATCCAGCAACGCCATTCCTGCCTTTACTTTGGATTGCAGCAAAAAAAGTGCTGTTGTGAATGCGGATGCCCGGATGAAGTACCGTCTATGCATATCTTATTTTTTTAAACAAAGTGCAATGATGCAACAGGTTGCCGCAACAAAACTAAAAATCGCTGCCATCGGGAAAAAGCAAATCCATTCCATAATTCCCCAGCATACAAGGAACAAAGTAATTAGCACAACCACTCTCCGGCTTTCAGGACTATTGGTATTGCCCCACCAGAGCAGCAGCATGACAAGCAGCATCGAAATGGTACCAGCCCATCCGTAGCCTTCATAGAATTTCCCGAAACTGCTTTTACGCCCCATGAACATGAATTTGTTGTTTTGCATTGCATCGATGGCAAGCTTTTGTCCTGCTTCCTTCGCTTTTGTCCAGCCCAGGTGCCCGATGGTATGCCCGATGTTATGGATCAGCATGATCACTGAAGCGATCTTCAGGAATATCTGCGCTCTCATTGCTTTTGGATATTTGCTTTGAAAAGATCGAGGATCATGCCCCAGCCGCCGTCCATTTCTTCAAAAGTCTTATGCTGTGAGAATTTAGACAGGCCTCGGTGAGTGAATTTGATCAGCGTATTGTTATCACCTTCCGCAATGAAGAGCACCTCTACTTCCGTATCAAGGTTCGGGTCGTACTGAAACGCTTCATTCACGTTCCAACTGAGGACGAGTCGTTCATATGGCTGCCAAACTTTTACGTTACCAACATTAGCTTCCGATCCGTCTTCATGTGTAGAATACCACCTGCCGTTCACAAAGGGTTCAATGATAAGTTCTTTCATAGGTGCTGCACCGATGTGGTGCGAGGAAGGCCACCAGTTGTTTATCCCGTTGGTGAATACTTCAAAACTGGTTTGTTGAGGAGCTGCTACAAGCAGCTCCTTTTCAATGGTGTCTTTATTCATGGCTATACTGTTTTTACTTTTTCTTTTTTGCTTCGGCTTCTGCAAGTCTTTTAAAATTACTGAGCGCTGTATCCCACAGTTTGTCAAGATAAGCGTGCATGGAGCTGATGCCCTCCGCATTGATTTGGTAAAGGCTCTGTGTTCCCTTTTTATGCATGGTTACCAGTTTTGCTTCCCGCAGTACTTTAAGGTGCTGCGAAACTGCCGGACGGCTTATGGTCATTCCATTATGTATCTGTGCGACGCCCATGCCGCCCCGGCTTAGTTTTTCCATGATCACCCTTCTATTGGGATCGCCCATGGCGTCCCATGTTTTTGCTGTTGCTGTCATATCATTTGGTAAGTATTAACTTACGGTAAGTGCAAACTTACCATATTTTTTTATACTGCCAAATTTTTTTTGAATCTTGGGATAATTTCTATTTGATTAACTGCAAGTGTCAATGGATGTACACAATTATGCGGAACCCTTGTGCAAGGGATAGGAGAAGAGATAGATAAGCAATTTGATACAGAATCAAGCTTTACCAGAGTGGGCAATGGAACATAGGTAGCTTCCCCGAAAAATATTTCAATGGAACTTTTAAGGTCAACAGGACAAGATGGATTCAGTTTTATTTAAACTCGTATATTGGACCAGAAAAAATTTTCATGCTGTAATAACTAATGATAGGTAAACTTACACAGAGACGAAGCATTTGAGCATATTCTCCGCTGAAGTGCAGAAACTAAAATCAATCACAGGTAAAATTTAAAAACTTTATCTGTTAACCGGATGCTTCAATGTTTTACAAGTTCAACAATTGAGAAGCTTGCTGTGACCATAGTAAATGCATACTAAAGCTGCTTGTTTTAGTATGCATTTTTTTTGATCATTTGCTGATATCTTATTTGGTGTACCTGGCCTTTGTTGTCATATCACCCCTTGGCGAAGAGGATTGTGTGACAACAGATAATTCTCCGTCCTTGGTAAGCGTCCACGTCTCTGTTGATTTAAATTCATTGGTTTGCCCGTCTCTTTCAAAACTAACAGTATTGCTGATCGTAAGCGTCTGGCCATCATCAGACCATTTTGCTGTTGACTTGCGTTTGGAACCTCCGAATCCTTCTGATTCAGTTACTTTACCGTCAAAAGTCAGAGTTACCGTTGTGGTCCTGGGATCACCGCCATTAAACCCTGGTGTCGTTCTTGCAATAGTAATAGCGTTATCTTTTTGTTCTGTTTTTAATGCAGTAGCCGTAAAATTTGCGAAATCTCCCAGCTCGCTTTTTGATTCATTTAATTTCCAGTCGCCTGAAAAATTGGCTTTGTCAGTATTCAATGAAAAAGAACACAGCATTACAGCTGGTAGCAATAATAAATAAACTGCTTTGTTTGAAAAGAAATGTTTCATGATCATTAGTTTTTATTTTTTAAATATGAATGAGAAATACGATGCTGCTAAAATGGCCCCGGCAATATTACCGGGGCATGAAACCTGAAACTGTATGAGAAAAAACAACTGCTAAAGGTTACACAATTTTCAATGCTATTTTTTTCTGCTGATCACCTTTTTTGCCGCAGCGACAATACTTAGTGCATCCAAACCATATTTCTTCATTAGCTCTTCCGGTTTGCCACTTTCTCCAAAACTATCATTGACGGCGACATATTCCTGGGGAACAAGGTCATTCGAAACAATTAACTGGGACACACTGTCCCCAAGACCGCCAATCCTGTTATGCTCTTCTGCTGTAACAACGCAACGTGTTTTTGCAATGGACTTCAACACGCTCTCTGTATCGAATGGTTTAATAGTATGAATGTTGATGATCTCTGCACTGATACCTTCGTTGGCAAGCATTTCACCCGCTTGTATAGATTCCCATACCATATGCCCTGTAGCTATTACAGTGACATCCTTTCCTTCGTTAACAAGCCAGGCCTTACCTATTTGAAAATCCTGGTCGGGGTCTGTGAAGACCGGTATAACGGGACGGCCAAAACGCAGATATACCGGACCCTCATATTCAGCTATTGCCATTGTCGCTGCCCGGGTTTGATTATAGTCACATGGATTGATAACCACCATGCCTGGTAACATTTTCATCATGCCGATATCTTCCAGGATCTGGTGAGTAGCACCATCTTCACCTAGCGTAAGACCTGCATGAGAAGCACATATTTTTACATTTTTGCCCGAATAAGCGATACTCTGCCTGATCTGGTCATAGACACGACCGGTGCTGAAATTCGCAAAGGTGCCCGTAAAAGGTATAGCACCGCCAATAGTCATTCCCGCAGCAATCCCCATCATATTTGCTTCTGCAATACCTACTTGAGTAAACCTGTCAGGAAATTCTTTAATAAAGGCATCCATTTTTAACGAGCCTATCAGATCTGCACATAATGCCACAACACGATCATTTTTTTTTGCTGCTTCCAGAAGACCGGCACCAAAACCTGACCGGGTATCTTTTTTTTCTGTGTATGAATATTTTTTCATTTTAATTTTTACTTTTAATAATCGCCAATTGTTTCAGGTAATTGTTTAAGTGCACTTGCCAGTTGCTCATCATTTGGTGCAACACCATGCCATTTATGACTCCCCATCATGAAATCCACGCCGTATCCCATCTGGGTCCTCATAAGATTACATATCGGTTTTTCTTTTCCTGATAGCTGCCTGGCCATTTGCAGGGCATTTACAATATCACTCATGCTGTTGCCATTACTATGAATAACAATCCATCCAAAAGCCTCAAATTTTGCCTGGAGATTGCCTAGCGACATAATTTTATCAACTGGGCCGTCAATTTGCTGTCCATTCACATCGATATTCATAACGAGATTATCAATTTTGTGATGGGGAGCAAACATGGCTGCTTCCCATATCTGACCTTCCTGGAGTTCGCCGTCTCCGTGCAGCGTATATACCAGACTGTTATCACCTTTTCGTTTTTTAGTAATTGCAGTGCCTATTGCTACAGAAAGTCCCTGGCCAAGGGATCCCGAGGCAATCCGGATGCCGGGAAGGTGTTCATGAGTCGCTGGATGTCCCTGTACTCTTGAGTTAATTTTGCGGAAGGTAGACAGTTCACTTATATCAAAATAACCTGCTCTTGCTAGCACACTGTAAAAAAGAGGTGATATATGCCCGTTAGACAAATAAAAAACATCTTCATTAACTGCATCCATATTAAATGCTGGGTCATGTTTCATTTCTTTAAAGTAAAGTGCTACAAGCAGATCGGCACAACCTAAAGAGCCGCCGGGATGACCTGATTGACAACCATGAACCATTCTTACAATATCCCTTCTTACCTGAAAGGCGATTTTTTCTAATTCCTGTATCTCCATTGTTTATTTTATATTTTTAGTATTTTAGAATAAGTTGTACCTAACTGAATTTTTTTGCATCTTCAAGGAAAGTTGCGAGGCCAATATCTGTTAAAGGATGTTTTAATAACCCTAAAATTGGAGCCAGGGGGCAGGTGCATACATGAGCTCCTGCTGCCGCACATTCTATAATATGGTTGGCACTTCGAATAGATGCAGCAAGAATTTGAGATTTAAATTCCTGTATTTTATATATCGCTGCAATCTGTTCTATTAATTGAATCCCATTCCATCCGCTGTCATCAATACGGCCAATGAATGGAGAAATATAAGTGGCACCGGCTTTTGCAGCCAGTATTGCCTGTCCCGCACTGAATATTAAAGTGCAGTTTGTTTTTATACCATTATCCGTAAACCATTTGATGGCTTTTATACCATCCTTGATCATCGGTACCTTTACTACAATATTCGGGTGTAAAGCCGCCAGGGCCTTTCCTTCAGTAATGATGGCATCAAAATCTGTGGAAATTACCTCGGCGCTGATATCACCGTCGACAATTTCGCAAATGGCCTTATAATGGTTGTAAACAGCTTCTTTCCCCTTTATACCTTCTTTTGCCATCAGGGAAGGATTAGTTGTAACGCCATCCAGAATGCCTAAATCATTTGCTTCGCTTATCTGAGCGAGATTTGCAGTGTCAATAAAAAACTTCATACTTATTATTGGTTTATTTGTTTCAATTTTATTAAATAAAAAGGGGAGCGATAGGAATAAAGCTCCCGTGTTGTTCTTGCGCATTACTGCTGCATATGAAAAAAAACTTTTTTAAATAGTTTTTGAACTGTTTTATTTTTTCTGTACTCTGTTAGTAATATCTTCATGATAATTTTTTTTAACAAAACGAATTATTGTACAATCTGCGTTTTTGCTTTAACCGGATCCTCTTCTGGTCTTTTACAGATTTTATCTGTGCACACATAGATTATTGTTTTGCCCGAAACGAATTTATCTTTAAGTAATTGGAATGAATCCTTAACCATACTGCCCATAATCGTACTGGTTGGTAAAAAACTTTGCTGCAGTATTTTGTTTTTCTCAATTGCCTCTTTCCCCATGATGACGATTTCATAGGGCTTCGCAGATAAAAGCCCGGCAACACTGCACCACTCGGTATGAAAGCGTGCCAGTTTTTTTACCCTTTCAGCAACTGAATTATACATTTGTACTCCCATAACTGTATAAACAGAATCTGCGTATATCGTACCGAGTTTATACAAAACCTTTGCCATCACAGCATTTGAAGAAGGAATAATATTGTCAGCGATCTCTGTCTTTCTTATGACCAGTTCCTGTTGACCTTCTGTATAATAAAATAAGCCGGTTTTTTTATTGAGAAAATTTTCAATGGCATAGTCTGTGATGGTTTTACTCAGTTGCAGCCAGTGTTTATCAAAACTCACTTCGTACAATTTTATAAAAGCTGCTGCTGTCCAGGCATAATCATCAAGAAAACCATCTATGGACGTCCCTTTGTCGTTGTAGCTTCTCCTCAGTTTCCCGCCTTTTGCAATCCTGTTTTTTTCCAGGAATGATGCACATGATACTGCCCTGGTAAAGTAATCTTCATTGCCTGTAGCGGCATATCCATCTGCTAACGCTTTAACAACAATTCCATTCCATCCTGTTAATATCTTTGCATCAACACTGGGTTGTTGACGCTTGTTTCTTTCTTTCAAAAGATTTGCTTTTGCTGCATTTAAGGCTGTATTAAATTTATCAAAGGGCAGGTTATTGTCTTTGGAGAACTGTTCTGCTGTTTGATTAGCATATAAAATATTGTTTGCTGTTTTCCAGTTGCCCTCTTCTGATACATGAAAATAATTGGACAGCATAATATCATTCCCTGTGATTGTTGAAAAATCCTTTTTTGTCCAGCTATAATATTCGCCTTCTCCGGTTTCAGTATCAGCATTTAAAGAACAATAATAACCTCCGGCAGGTGCACGTAAGTTTTTATCAATAAAAGAGAGTGTCTCTTCAACAATTTTTTTATAGAAATTATCCTTTGTCAATTGGTAGGCATGTGCATATGTACTCACTAAAAGCCCGTTATCATATAACATCTTCTCAAAATGAGGAATGTGCCAGGTACTGTCAATGGAATACCTGGAGAAGCCTCCGGCTATCTGGTCATATATTCCACCAAGCGCCATCTTTTTCAAAGTGGTAGTTGCTGCAACTAATGATTGGTTATTACCGCTGGTATAGTAATGTTGTAACAAAAAATCAACCAGGGAAGGCATAGGAAATTTAGGAGCTCCTTTTAAACCGCCATTCACCTGGTCCGACCATTTGTAAATGCTGTCAAATAATTTATTGTACGTTTCACGCTGTATTCTTTCAGTAGAAAGGTTAACGGTATCAATAAAAGAAAATTCTTCTTCGCTCATACCATTCACAAGCGCACCGGCTTGCGTGGCAACGAGTTTTTGGTTGGCAGAATAGGCTTTAGATATATTCAACAACAAACTGGTCCAGCTCGCCTTTGAATAATACGTTCCCGCAAAAAAGGGTTTCCCGTCAGGCAAGGCAAATGCATTTAAAGGCCAGCCTGTATTGCTGGTTATAAGTTGCAACGCATTCATATAAATACCGTCTATATCAGGTCGCTCTTCCCTGTCCACTTTAATACAAATAAAATTTTCATTCATAATTCTTGCTACAGCGGTATCCATAAAAGATTCCTGCTCCATTTGATGACACCAGTGACATGAAGCGTATCCGATACTTATCAATAATGGCTTGTTTTCTTTTTTAGCCCTTGCCAAAGCCTCTTCCCCCCATTGGTACCAATCAACAGGATTGTCGGCATGATCTCTTAAGTAGGGGCTGGATGCATCCTTCAGGCGATTACCTTTTTTTTGCACTGAATTGCTGCAGCACATCAAGGCCGGTATTAATCCAAGGGTTATAGATAATCTTATCAACCTCATATTTAATTCGCTGCTTTAGTAACGCTTGTTTTTTGCCATCACTTATTTATTTTTTGCTGAAAACACGCGCAAACGGTCATTGTTTGAACTCACAAGCAGAGACCATTGATCCTGCATTTTTATGAGCTGCATGTCTTTCACATTATAGGGTACAAAAAAGCCGCTTTCCAAAGGTTTATAACTTTTGAAATCATTATTGCCTATTCCTTTGAGAAAAACTCCTACAGAAGCGTCTGCGGGAGTGGTCTCCACTTCAACATCAAATTTGTTTCCCGCAATCAGAATATCTTTTTTCCCATCGCCATCAAAATCTTTTACTATAATGCTATTGGCAGTTGATAACTGGGCTTCCATCGGCAGTTTTTTCTGAACGAACTTACCCTTGTCATTTATAAATAGGACGGTAGAAAATAAATGTGCCTGGTAATGCAGAGCAGACTTTAACTGATCCTCGCCTAATATGCCCGAAAGATCAGAACTCGCAAATGAAAGGTAGGTGGGAAATTTTTCAGCGATCATGGGGCATTGCTGCGAGGTACATTCACGGCCGCGTATCGGCACCATTAAGTCATTAAGATGCTTTGCCAAAAAGATATCATTAGTGCCATTGCCATCAAAGTCTTTAGCATATACTTCAAAAGGCTTTTGCACACTGGCCTGGAATTTATAATTTTCTCCCAGATTACCGGCGATAAGGTCTACATCTCCGTCCCCGTCAATATCTTCCGCTACTAATTTATCCCACCAGCCCTCCGTGTTTTGAAAATTATAACTAGCACTCACATCACTCAATCTGCCTTCCCTGTAACTGAAAACTTTTACCGGCATCCACTCACCGGCAATAACTAGTTCTGGCATCTTGTCTCCATTCAGATCTGCCCATACCGAGGATTTTACCATGCCCACTCTTGAGAGTTCAGGCGCCAGTTCTTTAGTTTTATCTGTCAGCTTTCCCTTTTCGTTTATAAGAAGATAATTTAAAGGAGGTTGCGGGTATTTGTGGGCCACCACCTCACCTCCGCGGAAAATATCCATATCACCATCGCCGTCAAAATCAAAAACTGTAATACATGATCCGCTGCTTAGGGTAGGGGGAAGCGTTGCTTTGGTAAAATTGCCTTTCCCGTCATTGAGATACAACCTGTCCTGGTACATAGCAGAACCTTCATCAAATTCACTGCCACCACTGACCACATACAGATCAAGGTCCCCGTCTCCATCCACATCAAAGAATACCGAACTCATATCTTCATATTTTTTATCAGCCTCAAATACCGGTACAGTCTTTCTGATAAACTTTCCGTCCTGTTGAATATAAAGAGCACCTGCCTGATCTTTTGCTCCTCCAACATAAAAATCCTCCTTGCCATCAGCATTTACATCACCGGAAGCAATAAAAGGACCATCACGGGTGAACTGATGCGGCAATAATACCTGATCGGTGAATTCATTGTAGTTATCCTCTTTGTGAACAAAAGACGGTGATAATGCCTGCTCAGTTGTTTCTGCAAATAAGGGATGGTATACGGGATTGTGGTTAATGCCATCCCTGGCGTCTTTATAATTTACTTTGATCACCTGGTTAGTGCTGATACCCGTCAATGTATTTGATTTGCCATCAGGCCATACTACAATAACGCTGTCAACTTTTTTTACATCCCCCATACCAAAATGTACAATTGGCTCATTGGAAGATAAATAACCACGCACTAACTTCTGCTGAAAGAATTGCTGCAATTTGCCTTCATAATACAGGGAAAGCTTGGCACCGATACCATCTGGATTTTTTAAGGGACCTTCCAGTTTTATCCTCAGGTATTTGTTTTTATTATCCGTAATATTTTTATACAAGTCTGCTTCACCATCCAGATTATTAATAACAAGATCCAGGTCGCCGTCATTATCAAAATCAGCTACTGCAGCGCCATTGGCGAAAGTGCTGTCTTTAAAACCCCATTGTTCCGATAGATTTTCAAACCGCATATCCCCCTTATTGTGAAAAAGATAATTCCTGACCTTGATCGGACTGTATATTTCCATATAATCTTTAAAACCTTTTTCAAACATTTCAGCAGCGGAAGAATATTTATTCATGTTTGCCTTAACATACATGTCCTGCTTTTTCTGGATATCACCATCGAACAGGTCTCTGCGGTAACCGTTCGAAACATAAATATCCCGCTTCCCATCGTTATCAAAATCTGAAGCCAGCGTTGCCCAGCTCCATTCCGTTTTGGCAATGCCTGCCATTTGGGATACATCAGAAAAAAAGCCATTACCCTGGTTCATGTGCAATGCATTGTGCATGTATTGTTTTTCAAATCCACTGTCCACTATGGCCCAGAAGCCCTGGATATCCATACGGGGCATAGAAACTTTAGATCGCTTGTAATCTTCAGAAAGCATTTCCATCACCAGGATATCTTCAAAACCATCGTTATTCAGATCAGCTATATCTGCTCCCATTGAAAAAAGAGAAAGATGATTGGTTCTTTGCTTTACTTCATCCTTAAAAGTGCCATTCTTCTGGTTGATGAACATATAATCATTATCAGCATAGTCATTTCCTACAAATATGTCTTCATAACCATCATTATTCAGGTCAGCTGTCACTACGGATAACGCATACCCGAAAGTATGTTCTACACCAGCCTGTTTTCCTATTTCAACAAATTTGCCGTCGTCATTGCGGTAAAGCTTATCCCTGCACATATCCGGCGGGTTCTTTTTTCCCGTAACCATCCGCGAAAGGCCCAGGTAAAAAGAATCCGGCCTGGTAGTAAGGTACATGTCCAGGTCATTGTCGTTATCCATGTCAAAAAAAGCCGCATGGATAGAGTAGCCTTCATTGTCCAGGCCATACTTTTTTGCCTCCTCTTTAAAAGTAAGATTGCCTTGGTTTACATACAGCACATTTCTTCTTTCTTCACCGGTATCTTTATAGCCCCCTTTACAAATGTAAATGTCAAGTAAACCATCATTATTTATATCAACAAGTGTTACGCCATTTTTCCAACCCCTGCCGCCGTCTACGCCTGCCGATTCAGTAATGTCTTTAAACTTCATATTACCCTGGTTAATGTATAGTTTATTGGGGACTTCATTCCCTGTAAAATATATATCCTGCAGCCCATCGTTATTAAAGTCACCAACTGCCACACCCCCTCCATTGTATACATAGGCAAATGTGTCGAAATAGTTTTTTTGGTAATTCTCATCCACGTTATTTGCGAATGTAATGCCACTCTGTGCAGAGGGTACTTTGTCGAAGATCGGGGCAATGTCAGTAGTGTCCTTGCTTCCTTTGTTTTTACAGCCCGGAGACAGGCTTAAAAAATAAAGCGCTAAAATTACTACCGGTAACGATAACACTATTTTCTTTATCATTTTTTTATTTTTTATTATTTTGGCCAGTATAGTATAAATACTTCCTCCATACTACTGCTGCGATATTCCTGCCCAGTTTAAGGCCTTCTTTATTTTCGCATTGGATATGATATCCCCCAAGCACACGGGAGATACCCGCCATATTTGCGGTCTCGGTGAAACTGGGGAACTTGAGTGTGACTTCAGCGCCGATACGAACAGGTTCTGTCAGTTCTCCCGGCCTGCGTTTTACTTCAATACCAAACTTATCGTCACCGGTAAATAGTTTCAGGATTTCAGCGCAGGCTCCGCTCACAGTACTGTGACCGGAAATATAACTTGGGAAAGGGGGGCATAAAAAGGTTTCGGGTGAATAAGGCCGCCAATCTTGTCCCTTCATATCCACCATTCCTTTCTCCGGACCACCCCAGCCCCTGATGGTTTTATTCTTAAATAAATAGTGAACCAAAGTATAAGGGCGGGCAAAATCATAAGTCATCTTGGTATCCCAACAGGCAATAAATGCATCCATCGCTGCAGCTTCCACAGCAAAGTACATTTTTACGTCCTGGTCTAAAGTATGGTTATCCCTTACCGATACATCCTGTGCAAAGATGAACCAGTGCCCCGCTTGCTGGACCGATTTGGGACCATCACGCATAAATTCAACCAATGCTTTTTGATCATAACTAAGATTAGATTGCAGGTCCACAACTTCTTTTACTTCTTTGTCGAGTTCAACCGAGCCGATTGCCGGTGGGGGTACACAGCGAAACTCATTGGCTGAATCCAGCATCAATGGTTTTACTTTGCCCCAGTGGGGGGTAAGGCAACCTGGCGCAAATCTGCCACCTTTGCCATCAGAAAAATATTTAGGTTGCCAGTGTTCGATACTGTTTAATGTATCAGCACTGTTTACAGGTTTATACCCGGTGTAATCGGAATAAACATTACCGTTAGAACCGGGCATATTGCCCAGTTGATTAGATCCGTCGTTGATCCTTGCTTCAATAACAGTTTTTGCTGCAAGATTTCCTATGCCTTCAGGTGTTGTAGGGTCTAGTGATGCATTATTGGGATCATATCCAAATTCTTTCATTTTATTGCGTAGCATTACTGAGTCAGAATAATAATAGGTAAGCATTGCTCTGTAAGCTGCATAGCTTATTGCAGTTTCTTTATTTTTCAATGTTCTTTGATCTTCGGGTACCCTTTCCACATTTTGAAGATAAACAGGTACAGCATTCGCATCAAACCTTGACCAGGCATCAAATATAGATGTCCATACCAGGCAAAACATACGCGAAGTAACAGTTGGCCGGGGCCTGAATTTTTCTGTGTCATTGGCAGTGGCTTCTAAAACTATTTTACCCCATTTATAAGCAAGATTTGATGCTCCCTTCGGCTCTTCAGTATTCTTTTTATTTTCAGTACAGGATGAAACAATACTTACAACCAATAAAATTTTTATTATTCTTTTCATATGATCTGTTGCTTGAACAAGTATAACATGTCAATACTTTTATAAAAAATGACAAGAAAGTATTCGGTATAAATCTCAATTAACATCATCCTGCATTACACAATTCTGCCAACACTGTTTGATAACAAATTGCACGCTGATTCTTAAAACAAAGTTTGCAGGTTATTTCATTGACGGATTATCCTTTAACTGAGTTATCAGTACTTGTAGAATTTATTTCAATAACTAAAAATTTAATTAAAATAAAAACCGAGGAATAAACAATGTTATCCCCCGGTTTAATTACCATTGCTGCTATTATGAGAAAAGAACTAAATGCCCGTTAATAACCCGGATTTTGCGGAAATGCCGGTCCTTCAGTAACCAAACTGATCTGTGTTTGCGGGATGGGTCTTAGCATATTATAAGACTGTACGCCCGCTGATCCTTCAGAATTCCATAACTGCACACGCTCTACCAGTTTCTTTGTTCGTGACAAATCCCACCACCTGGTATCTTCTGCAAATAATTCACGGCTTCTTTCGTCCAGTATAAAATCAAGTGTCACTTGTGCTGCAGTAATCTGTTGAGCAGCAACTGCGGCTGTATACTGAGCAGGAGTTTGATTGGCTTTTAAAGCGGCTCTTGTACGTAGTACATTGATCATATTGGCGGCATCCTGTAAAGTGGCACCGCCTTTAAATGCGGCTTCTGCAGCAATAAGATACAAATCTGCAAAGCGGAACATGATATAAGGCCTGTCAGAATAATCATTCATATCAGCTCTCGTTGAGTCATCCCATTTTCTCATACTTGGGTAAAAGGCTGTTGTATATGGCACAGTTGCACCTGCTAAATGTTCGGGTTCAAAAATTACTCCCTTGAAAGCAGCTCTTTCGGCCGGAGTTACTATCCTGTCTGCCATCCAGATAGAAGTATCAACCTGGTTTATCAGGGTTCCCCTTGGCGTGGTTACACCTGTTGAGCCCTTTACAGAAGATGCTGTACTGTTGGACAACCATACTGTTTGAAACGTACCATCATACCTGGAGTCTGTGGCTCTGTTTGCAAATGCCTGGTCGATAATATATTTGGTGTTTGGCCTGATACGTTGAAAAGGTCTTCCGTTGGCAACATCCCTTACGGTCATGTTTGCACCACCTGCTGCAGGATAGTTAGCATTAACATTCGTATAGGTGGGGCGCCAAAAGAAATTTGACTGGTTTGCTCCTGCACCGCCACCACCTGAACCAGTTGCATTATTCTGTCCATACTTCAGATCTTTGGTATGGTCTATAACAAACAAAACTTCCTTACCATATTCGTTTCCTTCAACAAAAACTGATGGGAAATAAGGTAGCAAGTCCAGGTTATAGGTGGCTTTGTTATCGATTAAATTTTTTGCCGTTGTATAGGCTGTGGTAAAATCTGTCGTCTGGGCAGCAGCCGACCAGCCTCTCCAGAGATATGTTTTAGCCAAAAGGTATAACGCAGTTGCTTTGGTAGCAGGTTTACCATTGTTAGCAGCCGGTGTATTAGGCAAATCAGCCGCTGCTTCGTTTAAGTCTTTAATAATTTGCGCATACACGTCAGCCAGTGGAGATGGAGCATCTGCAGCTGATGCAGACGTGTTGAAATTAGTGTGCAATGGTACAGCACCAAAGGTGGTTACCAGATAATAATAACAAAAGCCCCGGAGGAATTTTGCCTGTGCCAGCAACTGGGTTTTTGTAGCAGCAGGTATATTGGCATCAGCACCGTATTGCAATATGCCATTGGCAGTATTGATATCAATAAACAGCGTGTTCCAAAAACCAAGATAATCGTCTGTATTACTTTTTATCGCAGGATTGTTGTAAGTAAACCAGTGGGTTACATCAGCGGCAGAACCACGCTTACTTTCATCAGTACCGCTATTGAATAACTGGGTAAATATTTGCGTTCCCCAAAAGCCCCGAAAACTGGAATAGATACCTGCAATACCGCCCTGAAGACCATCAGTGGTAGTAAAGAAGGATGGTGTAAAGGACGTTCTTGGTTGTTCTGTCAATATCTTTTTACAGCCGGAAGCTCCAAAAAGGAAAACAACAATAAGACTGTACCGAAAAAATTTATGTTTCATATGAATGGTTTTGTTATGTTAAAATTTCAGGTTTACTCCAAAAATAACCTGGCGGGTTGGAGGCACACCCATGCCGACTACTGTGATGCTGCCGGTATTAGGCCGTACAGCCGCCTGTCCGCCCTGGGAACCTATTGCATTACCAAAGTTGTTGCCATTACCTTCTGGATCAAGACCCAAACCATCTCTTCTCAGTGGAGCCCATACAATAAATGGATTTTGTGCAGATACGTAAACTCTTAATGACTGAATTTTTGCTTTAGTGAGCAATTTGCCTGGCAGATTATAACCTAAATCAATAGTTCTTAATTTAATAAAAGAGCCATCACGATAAGTAAGCGTAGATGTAAAATTCTGGCCATCCCTTCCTGCATCTGGTTGAGGGAAATCGTTTGTAGGGTTGGTCGGTGTCCAGTAATTTACCTTTAATTGCTCAACCCTGCTGTTACCGAAGAAGGGATACCCCGCTCCGCTACCATCAGCTGACAGGTAAGTTACGACTGCTGTTTGTCCAAAACGGCCAAACAAAACAAAATTCAAATCAAAGTTTTTGTATTCAAAATGATTGGTTAATCCTGCTACCAATTTTGGCTGGAACGTTCCAATTATTTGTCTGTCCGCAGCAGTGATTGCGTTGTCACCGTTAACATCCTGTATTTTGATATCACCTGGTGCAACACCATAAACTGCAGCTTGTGCAGCTTCGCTGGTTTGCCAGATACCAATTTTTTTATAATCATATATCACCGATAGCGGCTGACCAACAAACCATCCGTTTCCAATATCCTGTTGTAAATTATTTTGAAGTGCAGTGATTTTCTCCCTGTTGAATGCTGCATTGAAATCAGTCCGCCACAAAAATCCATCATTCTTAGCACTCTTATAGTTTATACTGCTAAGCGTAAATTCCATACCATGAGAAGTTGTTGCACCAATGTTGGTTGTCTGTGAATTTATACCGAGACTACGTGGCAAACTTTTAGTTAACAAAATGTCGTAGGTATGCGTGGTGTAATATTCTATTGATCCTGATAAACGATTGTTGAATAAACCAAAATCAACACCAATATTGGTGCCTCTGGTTTTCTCCCATCCTAGTTCAGGGTTAGGAGCCGTATTAATTTGATAACCATTTTGATTGTTGGTACCGAAATTATAGAAATTTGAGGTTAAGCTTCCCAGTGTGGTATACGCACCTATACCAGCGTTAGAACTGATACCCCAGCCTGCTCTTAACTTTAAACTGGACACGAATTTCACATTTTGCATAAATGATTCTTTGTCAATATTCCATCCTGCAGATACCGCGGGATAGGTCGTCCATTGATGGCCGGGCGCAAGTACCGAAGCACCATCTGTTCTAACCGTAGCAGTAACTAAATACTTATCATCAAAAGAATAAAGAGCTCTACCCATATAACCGATCAAACCAGTTTCATTGAAGTTTCCGGCTTGTGGTGTAACCGTAGTGACCAACTGCCAGTTATAATTTTGAATAAAATCAGCCGGAACGCCAGTGCCATTTATTTGCTGTGACTGGAAATGATTTTTTTGCACTTCCTGTAAAGCCAGTACCTGCAGTTTGTGTTTTGAAATGGTTTTGTTATACTCCAATGAATTGTTAATGGTGTACTGCCATCCTTCTGCATTAGCCTGGCTCAGGCTTGAACCAGCCGTTGTAGCATTGGTATTAAAAACGGTATTGGGACCCGTGTAATTGTCATTAAATGTTTGAGACCAACCATAACCGAACGTTGTCCTGAATTTAAGGTCTTTGATTATTTTCAATTCACCATACACATTATACTGAAACTGGTATCTCCGCTGAAAGGCCCTGATCAGATCATTGTTACCAATGGATGTAAGCGGGTTGATCTGGGTTTGATCAGCACCCTGCTGAATGGCAGGTTGAAAATTGAGCGAACCATCGGCCTTATAGGGTTCAAACAAAGGCGATAACCTGGTCGCTGCACCGTAAGCGTTTGTACCAGTTCTGTTTGACCTGTTCATGGTATTGAAACTACTGAAACCCACCTTAATTCTTTCAGACATTTTATGATCAATATTCACATTAAATGAATAACGTTCCAAATATTGACTGGCTATTACACCTGTTTCTCTGTAATAGCCCATACCAAAAAAGTATTGCGTCTTATCATTTCCACCCCTGACATTTACATCATGACTTGTTCTTATCCCGGTTCTCAATAATAATTTTTGCCAGTCAGTACTTACACCTTTTGCAAGGTTGGCAGTTTCATCCGCTGTAAGAGCATATAAATTCTGACCTGCAGTATTTGAGTTGCCTACTGCAGCATCTGTTTTAAACTGGGCATATTCAGGACCATTAAACAATCTGTAAGTGCCGATAGCATCTACCAGTCCTACATATCCATTGTAACTTGTCACTGCTTTTCCAGATGTACCTCTTTTTGTTGTTATAATGATTACACCGTTAGAACCACGTGAACCATAAATCGCAGTAGCAGATGCATCTTTTAAGATATCAAGCGTTGCAATATTTTCAGCATCAAGATCATTAAGGCTACCGCCATAGGCCATACCATCTACAACAATCAATGGACTATTATTTCCGCTTAAAGAGCGGCTGCCGCGGATAAGGATTTGACCGGTTGCACCGATGTTGGAACTGTTGCTGACAATATCAACACCGGCAGCTCTTCCTTGTAACTGGTTATAAATATTAGGTGCTTTGATTTCATTAAGTGTTTCTCCTTTCACAGACACAGTGGCTCCTGTAACATCCTTTTTCTTCTGTGTACCATAACCAATAACCACTACTTCGCCTAAAGCTTTTTCGGTACTGGTTAATGCAACTTTCATTAACTGGTTTGCAGAAGAAATTTTAATTTCCTGGGAAAGGTAATTAACACTACTTATTATCAGGGTGCTTCCTTTAGGCACGCTAATCGAAAAATCTCCGTTTGCATCTGTGGTTGTTCCGCTTTCAGAGCCTTTTATAGTAACAGATGCTCCTGATAAAGGCACTCCCTTATCATCTGTTACCCGTCCTTTCACAGACAAGTTTTGAGCAAAAGCTACGAATGCAAAAAGCTGAAGTGCAATCGTCAGGCAAAATAGCTTTGCTTCTTTTCTTTTAATCATAATTTAGGTGTTTTTGTTTTAAGCATTTTGTTTGGTAGTATTGATTATTATCTTTACTAATTGAATTTTTTTATGAGGTGGTTTTTAAACAGCATTTTATCCTGAGAGAAAGAATAATTCAATTTTACTTCGGGGAAATACAGTAAGTGGAAAATTTGGGTGAATATGAAAGCTGCGAATAAACCTGTTAGAACTAAATAGCATGCAAAGGTTAATAATACTCTTGCAGGTATTATAAGAATATGAAGTTTGATCAGATGGGGATACCCAAATTTTCATATAGTTGCAGTTGTTTTAATAATCAGCCAGCTTATCTACAAATGTAATCGGTTGCATTAATGGCTGTAATTATACACTTTTGCATCAATTTTCTGAGGAAAATTTGAGAATGATGGAAAATAGCAACTTTACAACCTGCGAGAAATTACTTTGCAACAAATCAATCTTCTTAGTCCTTTTCTATTGATAAAAACGTCTTTAGCAATCCTTTTTGAGCCTGTCAGTATAGCAATTTCATGCAATGTAGATAAAAAATGTTACAAAATGTAACCGATTACATTTTTTTTGCAAAAAAAACTTACTTTAGCTAAAATATCTGCCCGCCACTAACCCAAGCTATATGAAGAAGGACATTACCATTTATGACATTGCCCGGGAACTTAAATTGTCAGCGGCTACCGTTAGCAGAGGTTTAAAGAACAGTAAGGTCATCAACGCGTATACAAAAAAAAGGATACTGGAAAAGGCAGAGGAACTGGGCTACCGTCACAATACTTTTGCCAGTAATCTTCGTAAACAGAAATCACATACCATTGGAGTCCTTCTCCATGAACTGAATAGTAATTTTATTACTTCAGTTTTAGCCGGTATTGAAAATGTAACAACAAATGCGGGCTATGATATAATAATAACCCACTCAGCAGAAGACTACAATAAAGAAGCAGCAAACCTTATTAACTTATTTCATAAGCGTGTGGATGGAGTAATAGCCTCATTGTCTTTTAACACAAAAAGCCTTGACCATTTCAAACTCTTTTTTGAAAAAAAAATCCCGGTGGTATTTTTTGACAGGGTTGATGAACACAGTGATAATACTCATGTGATTATCGATAATTATAAATCAGGGTACGTGGCCACTCAACACCTGATTGAACAGGGATGCAAAAAAATAGTTACGTTAACGGCAAGTTTAAAACGGAATGTATATGCACAGCGCCATGCAGGATATACTGATGCATTGTATGACGCAGGGATACCTTATGATAAGCAATTGGTCTTGATAAAGGACCTGACTGAAAAAAGTGCACTTGAAGCTGCTCATGAAATTTTAAAGATGTGGCCAATACCCGATGGGCTTTTTGTAACAAATGATTTTATTGCAGCTGTTTGTATGCAGGAATTAAAAAATAATGGTCTTAGAATACCACAGGATATCGCAATTGTCGGCTTTAATAATGATTCAATAAGCAAAATTATTGAGCCACAGCTTACAACTATTAATTATCCAGGTAAAGATATGGGGGAAATAGCTGCAAGGAGCTTAATTCATCACCTTAAAGGAACAGGTAATATTGCAGCTACTAACAGGATAATAATTAAATCAGACTTGATTGTAAGAGGCTCATCATCGAAAAAAGGTAAAAACTGATATACATGATCACTATTATCCGGTTGGACGCAGGAGAACTTATGTAAAATATAAAAGAGATAATATTAAATGAGAAGACAAAAATTAGCCATTATCACAGGTGGTGGTAGCGGTATTGGTTTTGCAATTGCGCAAAAGTTTATCGAAAAAAATATCGTCTGTGTTATTGCAGGCAGAAATCCTGAAAAGCTTGAATATGCGAAAAAAAAATTGGGCGAAAAATGTTTTAGTGTACCGTTAGATGTTAGTGATCTTAACGCTATACCATTATTTGTACAAAAAGTAGTTCAACAATTTGGATACATTGATATACTTGTTAACAATGCAGGTATTAATATGAAAAAGGAATTTGTAGAAGTAACCGATGAGGATTTTCAAAATATCCTTAACACTAATCTCAATGCCGTTTTTTCCATGAGCCGTGAAGTGGTGAAGCATATGCTGGCAAATAATTCCGGTTGTATCATAAATATCAGCAGTATGGCAGCACAGTATGGACTGCCAAAAGTAATAGCCTATACAGCCAGTAAGACTGCAATAGACGGAATGACCAGGGCGATGGCAGTTGAATTATCTCCTTCAGGTATACGTGTAAATGCTATAGCGCCGGGCTTTATTTATAGTGAAATGACTGCAAAAGCATTGGATAGCGACCCCGAAAGAAAGGCAAAAGTATTTGGCCGTACTCCAATGGGTAAGATGGGAGAACCAGAAGACATTGGAAATGCCGCTTTGTATTTGGCTTCAGATGCAGCAAAATATGTAACAGGTGTCATATTGCCTGTAGATGGAGGCAACAGTATCGGTTTTTAGTTTTAAATCTTAAATGCATGGTAAAATCAGTAACTATAATAGTATTATCCATTTGTTTGTCTTTTATAAATAAATGTGTAGCCCAAATAAAACTTCCCGCAATAATAAGCGATAGCATGATTCTTCAAAGGGATTCCCGAACAAATGTCTGGGGCTGGTCTTCTCCTGGAGAGACAATAATGCTTAAACTTAACAACAAAAATTATCGGACAAAAGCAGATGATAAGGGTAACTGGAAAATTATACTTCCCCCTGTGAAAGCGGGAGGGCCCTACACTATGGAATTCACCGGGAAAAATAAAATAATCCTCAATAACATCTTATTTGGTGATGTGTGGTTTTGCAGCGGGCAAAGCAATATGGTGCACCAGATGAATGTCCATGATGTGCGTTATGAAAAAGAAATAGCTACGGCTAACTATCCTATGATCAGACAGTTCTGGGTACCCAATAATGCAAACATGATGGCGCCACAGGATAATTTACCTTCCGGAAACTGGCAGGCTGCCATTGGGAATAATGTTCGCCCGTTTTCAGCAGTTGCTTATTTTTTTGCAAAGAAAATTTATGAAGAATACAATGTCCCTATAGGAATTATTAATGCTTCTGTTGGCGGTACGCCGATAGAAGCCTGGATCAGCGAAACAGGGCTTAAGGATTTTAAATCTTTATCTGCAACCCTGCAGCGAAACAAGGATACAGCTTATATCAATAGTCTGTCTAACAGGAGAAACGGTAATTTTCAACGCAGGCAACAAAGTGACAGGGGGCTTACAGGTGAAAAAAAATGGTTCGATACAGATTATGTACCAGTTGGTTGGCGTACTATAAATATACCCGGGTACTGGGAAGACCAGGGCTTAAAAGATCTTAATGGAACTGTATGGTACAGGAAGGAGATAAACATCCCTGCTTCAATGACTGGCAAGCCCGCAAGGCTTTTTATGGGTAGAATTGTTGACGCAGACGAGGTTTATATTAATGGAAAATCTGTTGGTAGTACCAGTTACCAGTACCCGCAAAGACGATATGCTGTTTTGCCGGACCTATTAAAACCTGGAAGTAATATTTTAGTAATTAAAGTTTCAAATACTTCCGGTAAGGGAGGTTTTGTTCCCGATAAACCTTATTGCATTTTTGCAGGTGGGGATACAGTTGATTTAAAAGGCACCTGGCAGTATAAAGTGGGAGAGGTTTTCAGACCTTTTTTAGGTGGCGGTGGCGGAGGCGGGATTGCTGCACAAAATCAGCCTGGAGCATTATTTAATGCCATGGTATCACCTGAAGTTAATTTTACTATTAAAGGATTTTGCTGGTACCAGGGGGAGAGTAATGCTGGTAACGCAGCAGAATATACGCAATTGCTGCCAGCCCTGATTAATGACTGGCGAAATAAATGGAACAGCGCTACCGTATTGCCTTTTTTGTTTGTACAATTACCCGGGTTTATGGACTACAACTATTTGCCTTCGGAAAGCAGTTGGGCACAGCTGCGGGAGGCGCAGCTAAAAACATTATCTGTTCCGGCTACTGCCATGGCAGTAGCTATCGATTTGGGTGAATGGAACGATATACATCCTGATCGTAAAAAAGAGGTAGGGGAGCGGCTGGCCCTGGGGGCACTAAAAATTGCCTATGGAAAAAATATTGTTCATTCAGGGCCCTTATATCAGTCTGCAACTATAAGTGAAGGAAAGATAACAATTCAGTTTTCTGAAACAGGAACCGGGTTGATCACAAACGACAACGAAGCGCCGGGAGATTTTGCCATAGCAGGAAAAGATAAAAAATTTGTATGGGCAAAAACAAAAATTGAAGGGGATAAAATTATTGTCTGGAGCAGCGATGTTCCGGATCCCTTATATGCAAGGTATGCATGGGCTGATAATCCCGTTCAGCCAAACTTATATAATAAGGAGGGGCTTCCCGCTTCTCCATTCAGAACCGACCAGTAGCGGGGATCATCTTTGCCTGCATAAAAACAACAGTTCTATTCCGTAGCTCTTTTTTAAGCAGGCATTTTATATCTCCTATATCGCAGTGTTAGTTTTTGTTTGATTTTCTCATGGTACTGATGTATTCCGAAGGTAACATATTGTATTTCGCACGGAATGATTTAGTAAAGTAATTGGGGGTGGAAAAACCGACAGTATAGGCGATTTCGGCAACATTCATTTCACTGTTTGCCAGCAGTTGCGCCGCTTTATCCAGTTTAACTGACCGGATAAATTCAACAGGGGTTTGCCCGGTCAATTCAAGCAATTTGCTGTAAAGTGTACTCCTGCTCATACCCACGTGTTTACTCAGGTTCTCTACAGACAGCTGCGTGTCAGTGAGATTTTCTTCAATATATGCAACGACCTTTTGAATGAGTTTATCGGATGCGGATTCAGTTTCAGTTTCTATTTTCGGACTGATGAATTCAACCTGTCTGCTGTAAGTTGATTTAAATGAATCATTCAGTAACAAAAGATTTTTGATCTTCGCATTGAGTATCTCAAAATTAAAAGGCTTGGTTATATAGTCACTTGCACCTGTTTTCAATCCTTTTAATTGTTCCTGCTCACCTGTAAAGGCAGTTAATAATATAACCGGGATATGCGAAGTCCTTTTATCTGCCTTGATTTTTTTACAAAGGTCAATTCCATCCATATCCGGCATTCCTATATCACTGACAATTAGTTTGGGGTGTGCGGACAAGGTCTTCTGCCAGCCTTCTACACCATTTACTGCTTCAATAACCTTATAGTGTAAACGAAGATTTTCTTTTAAATAAAACCTGAAGTCATCATTGTCTTCAACCAGGAGGATTGATGTCTTTTTCAGGTCTTCAGCAGCAATACTGCTGTCTGTAACTTCTGCCGGTTGCACAAGCTCTTCATCATACTGCGCATTGTCATTATCTGTTACTGGATCGACCGGCTCAGCTGTCTGGGGAATATCATTAAACTCAATAAAAGGAAGTCGGACAGTGAAGGTGCTTCCCTTACTGATTTCACTTTCCACTTCAATGGTTCCGCCATGCATTTTTACGAATTCTTTGGTAATAGATAAACCTATACCGGAACCCTGGTTTAAAATTGACGATGGAGAATGTGTTTGAAAGAAACGCCCGAATACGGCCTCTTTTTTATCTTCAGGAATACCAATACCGGTATCTTTTACCTTTACTATTATCCAGGCCTGATCTTCGCCACTCCTGTTTTCCTTTTCAACACTGAAAGTGATGATGCCTCCTTCAGGAGTAAATTTAAAAGCATTTGAAAGCAGGTTAAATATGATCCTTTCTATTTTATCATGGTCAAATAGCGTGGTAAAACTTTCAATTGTACTGTTAAAAACCAATCCTATTTTCTTTCTTTCAGACAAATCCTGGAAGGAATCCACTACGTCCCTGATAAAAGAAATAAGCTCAGCTTTTTTAGCCTGAAGCTTCAGTTCCTGCTCTTCCATTTTTCTGAAATCCAGCAGCTGATTCACTAGATTTAACAACCTTTTCCCGTTTCTTTTAATTATACCCAGTTGTGCTTTTGAGTTGTCGCTTTTCTCCTGCGTAATCAGGCTGTCAACAGGTCCCAGGATAAGCGAAATAGGTGTGCGGAATTCATGACTTAAGTTTGTCAGGAACTTAAGCTTTAACTTATTAAGTTCGTGTATGCGTTCTGTCTCCTTACGTTCCTGCTCTGCAAGATATTTCTCCTGCTCAAGCAAATACTTTCTGCGTATCTTCTGTATGCCTTTATACCTTATAAAAACAAAAGTTCCAAGTACAACCAAAATATAGAAAATGTACGCATAAGTTGTTCTCCAGAATGGGGGATGTACATAAATTTTTATTGATGTACTTTGGGTACTCCACTCTCCGCTGCTATTGCCGGCTTTAACATAAAAAACATAATTGCCCGGATCGAGATTTGTATATGAAGCAGTATTGGATGATCCTACATAATTCCAGTCTTTGTCAAAACCCTCAAGCTTGTAAGCATAAATATTTTGTTCAGGAGTTGTATAATTTAAGCCCACGAAGCTCAATGTAAAATTTTGTTTGTAGTTAAGGTCTATTCTTTTTGCAATGGAGATATTTTCTTTAATAGCAGCGTCTTCACCAGGGAACACAGTTTTATTGGAGATTTTCAGGTCAGTAATCAAAACTGCAGGAGTGGGACTGCTTCTTCTTAACAGTTGGGGATTAAAATAATTAAATCCTTCCAGTCCTCCGAAAAATAAATATCCTGTGGATGATTGTAATCCCGAGCGATTGACAAAGTTGCTTCCCTGTGTTCCGTTATGGTAAGTATAATTAGTAAACTTGCGTGCAATGGGGTCAAAAGTGCAGAGTCCTTTATTGGTGCTGATCCATAATAACCCTTTTGAATCCTCAACAATTTTACAGACCGTGTTATTGAGTAGGCCGTCGGATTCCGATATAGTAGAGAACTGATGTGTTGCTTTATTGAATAATCCAATTCCCCCTCCCATGGTCCCAACCCATATATTTCCATGACTGTCCTCTACTATAGTTATTACTTTGTCATTGGGTAATTTACTGTCACGGGTGGTATACACTGTAAATCTCCCTGTTACAGTTTCAAGGAAGGCAATTCCGCCACCGTGTGTAGCAATCCAGAAATCTCCGTTTTTATCTTCAGTTATATAACGTATAAATCCATTCAAGGGTAAGCTTTTATCGTTGGGTTGTCGGGGAGTGGGTGTATATCTTAAAATAACCTTATTGTCCTGGTTGAGTACATTGATGCCATCACCATTTGTGCCTACCCAGCGGTTTCCTTTACTGTCTTCTTTTATACAAAATATCTCATTTGAATTGAGATCATCAGTGTTATCGCCTTTTGTTATTTGCCGGTATTTGCCGCTATTTCTATCAAGAACAAATAACCCGTCAGCAAAAGTGCCAACCAATAGCTGATTATTTCGGGTATTGGTCAGTGCTAATACAGCAAGCCTTGCTTTTGTTTTTTGTAAGCTGGATATAAGTTCAATTTGCTGGAAGGATTTTTTTTGAGGATCAAAAATTGAAACTCCGCCCCCGTCTGTTCCGACATATACCTTACCGTTGTCGGCATCAGCGAAAGAGGTAACTATCGGGGCAATAAGGCTTTTATTATCAAATGGATTACTTTTAATAAGATTAAAAAGATTCAGATTTCTGTCATATTTATTAATACCTCCGCGATAGGTTCCCATCCAGCAAATTCCCTGCTGATCCACAAATATTGACGTCATGGATTTGGCGCTTATACCTTGTCCGTTACGGGAGTCAAACATTATTCTCAGACTTTTACCACTATTCTTATCAAATAGATTCAAACCATCAGAAGTTCCTATCCATAATTTGTTTTCACCATCAAGTGCCAGAGCATTGATATGACTATTACTAATTGATTCTGGATTGCCTTCGTCGTGCAGGTAATTTGTAAAATGATTGCTGTTATGGGCAAGCATACTGAGGCCGGTTTCAGTACCAATCCATATATTCTTTTCTTTGTCTTCAACAATACTGTGAATGGTATTCCCGCATATACTTGTAGCATCAGCCGGGTCATGTAAAAACTGTTTTGTTTGCCCTGTAGACTCATTATATACGAAAAGCCCTTTGGTCAATCCTATCCACATTTGGTTCTGGCTGTCCCTGAAAACACAAATTACTGACATAGTAAGGGTTAAGCCAGAACCAGGAGAAAAAACAGAGAAAGCCTTTGTAGCTGGGTCAAAAATCTTCACCCCATTAAAATGAGCTATCCATAATTTTCCATGTGCATCATTACAAATACCTCTTATTACAGTGTTATCTGGCAAATCAGGATTTTCTGAGGAAGAGTAGTTGATAAAATTGTCATTTTTCCTGTCATAAAGACCTAAAGCTCCTCCACTGGGTCCTATCCAGAGATTTCCCGCTCCATCTTCAAATAAAGCGGGAATATCATTGGACTGAATAGTTTTTTGATTGCCCGGAACATGCCTGTAAACAGTAAAATTTGTTCCATCGAAACGATTAAGGCCGTCTTCAGTTGCAAACCACATAATGCCATAACTGTCTTTAACAATGGCATTAACGGAATTTGAAGACAGTCCCTCCTTTGTCGAAATAGTGGTAAAATTAATATCCTGTTGACCTAAGGTCTTAATAAAAGGTATAAGTAAGCAAAAAAAGACAACATATAACTTTTTAGAGATCATCTTTGGTAGATAGTATTATTCTGATATATGGCAAAAATGGGATATTTTCCCGTAATAGCGTTTGGTGCAAGAAAAACATCCGGCATCAAATTTTAGTTTTGGCAATAAAAAAAACTACAAGCAGGTTAACTACGGGAGTTTCATATTAATGCAGCCGTTAATAGCCAAATTATTTTTAACCTGCAGAATAATTGCAACAGATTTTATTTAATTATTTGGCCATTGAAAGTTTCTCCTAAGCAACTGCAAATTAATAAATCTTACGGACACTATTGTAATTTGCTGATATTAAATTGGTTACAAAACGGCTGTTTTCTATAGATTTAAACATTTACGCTATTAATTTCAACAAATCTACTCTCAAAAAAATAGTGCAGCGGCTAATTTCGTCATCAACAAGTTCAAAAATCTGCAGTCAAACTTCTTCGTCAGGATGATTTAGGTTGATGAACTTTTACCAGAACGATAAAGCTTAATATATACTGTTTATGTCGATTGCTAAACTTTCCAGCTATTTTTTAGCCCAGCATTTTTAATGTGGAATTTTTTATTGCCAGGTTAACGGCAGACTTACAATGCTGTCATCCTGAGTCATAGTCTTATGCTTATTCAAGTGTTTTAAAGCTTTATTGATCAAAGAATATTGTTAACAAGTAATAAAAAACGAATGATTAATTATCTTTTTTGTCAGAAGCGTACATTACGAATGCTGTTTTTATTATGTCTTGCCCTGCCATTTTTTCTGAGTTGTAAAAAAGGTTTTGATAAATATTATGACAATACCGGCCCTGCGTCTGTATATGTTTATGATAGGCTGAAGCAGGACAGCAACTTTTCTATGTTTGCTGAAGGTCTGGACAGGGTGGGTTTAGTCAATTTGATAAACAGGGGAGGTTTGTATACGGTATTTGCTCCTGTCAATAGCGCCTTCCGGGATTATCTCTCTTCGAAAGGCTATGCTTCAATGAAAGATATACCGGCCGATACGTTATTTCAAATATTAAATTACCATATTACCAATAACCTGTGGTATTACTATTCCTTTCAGCAACGGTATAAAATTTACGGAGACAAATTATTCCTGACCCGTGGTGGAAAGTTTGTACTCATAGACGTAACATCTAATGACACTTTAAAAGTGAACGATATACCGGTAATCAAGAGCCTTCGGGATATAAGTGCGGATAATGCCGTAATTCATGGAATTGGTAAAGTATTGATTCCTAAAATAAACCTTGAACAGTTGCTTGCAAGCGATGCCCAGTTCAAAAACAGCACTTTTTACAAAATGCTTCAGGTGGTGGCAGACAGTGCCTATGACAGGTTTAATAGTTATGACAGGGACGGAGATACGAGAATTGACTCCGTATTTTATAAAACCTACAGCCTGCTTACCAATGTCTACACCTCCATAGAATTCAAGCAGAACACAACGACAACTGACCAGGGAGGCGATCCGGTTTATACGAATATATTGATGCCTATTGATGATTCACTCAATGCTTTTATTGCACCAGCTCTTGCAAGGATCAGCAACACTGTAACCAATAAAATTGCAGCACTTTCACCCACTTATGTCCAGGCGGTATTGCTTCCTTACTTCGTGGCAGATACTGCGGTTGGGTATACGGCAAACAGGTTTATTACAAAACCTGCAGGAGTTAATTATTATTCAGTGAATAACCAGGTTATACCAACCCTTACAGCGGCCTCTTTTTTAAGGACAGATGTAGCCGCAAGCAATGGAATGGTACAGGTAGTTAAAATGAATTTTCCTGCATCTGACCGGTTGATAAGTGCACTTGGACAGGCTTCCATGGATCCACAGCTCTCTATGTTTATGGAAGCATTGCAGAAATCAAACCTGATGACGACTTATGAAACAGCCGGCAAAGTGGTAACGCTCTTTGCACCGACCAATGATGCATTTATCGCAGCCAAATTTGATGTTAAAAAAATGGTGCTCGACGGGGTGAACCTAACATCAACTCAGTTTGCCAATATTATTAAAAACCACATTATTGAACAGAATCTTGCGACACCCGCATCATTGACAGGTAGTATTACAACAGTATATGCCAATAATAATACGCTGACTTTTACCAATAGCGGCACCAATGCAACTACTGTTCTGGGAGCAACTGCAAACATTACCCAGCCCTATTCTTACAAAGGACCAACGACAAACGGTTACGTTTATAAGATAGATAAGCTGCTTGTTCCTAATCAATAAAAAAATTGAATATTATTAAATATAAAAACAGCTGAAGTTCTCTTTTATTAAAAGGTATGCCTATTAAATTAAATTGCTTATGAATAAAGTTACTCAACGATTGAAATGTTTTTTGGCATTGCTTGTCATTATGGTAGGCTTTAATGTCCAGGTATCTGCGCAAACAAAAGTTGAAATAAAAGGCCGGGTTACAGACGCTGCTACCGGTAAAGCACTTGGAGGCGCTTCAATTACTGAAATAAATGCAAATGACCGGCAGGTTAGCGGTGTAAGTGCTGACAATGAAGGTAACTATTCGCTCAGGATAACTGATACAAAAAATAAAATGCGTTTTGCTTTTCTGGGTTATGAGTCAAAAGTTGTCGAGATCAATGGTCGTACTGCCATCAACGTTAGCCTTATGAGAGATACTTCCAATAAAATGGATGCGGTTATTGTTACCTATACTAAAACCCAGAAAGTATCCAACGGCTTTGTTTCTACAGCAAAAAGAGACCTCACCGGATCTGTTGTATCCATTAAATCAGATGTTATTGCGGAACAACCAGCTACTTCCATTGACCAGATGATACAAGGAAGGGCTGCCGGTGTGCAGGTTGTTTCCAGCTCCGGCGATCCGGGGGCAGGTGTGGATATCCGTATCCGTGGAGCCAGTTCTATCGGCTCAGGCAACGACCCACTATATATAATTGATGGAATTCCTATTATATCAACTCCTTTCGATAATACCAATTCGGCGCAGGCAGGTGTGGCAAGGATTAATCCTATTGCTGATTTAAATCCTTTGGATATTGAGAGTATTGATATCCTTAAAGATGCAAATGCATCTGCTATTTATGGTGCAAGAGCTGCAAACGGAGTTATCATTGTCACTACAAAAAGAGGTAAGAAGAACCTGACAAATATTACATTAAACACACAGTTCGGGTTACAGGAAGCCCCGCCTTCAATACCAGTGTTAAATGGTTCTCAATACAAGGTAATGCGTCTTGAAGCTGAACAAAACAATGGTAATATTAATCCATATAATGACGCTACACGGGCCTTATTGAATGATCCTACTTATTTTTCATACTGGTATTATCAGTCGGATACTAAATGGCTGGATTATCTCACCAGGCTGGGGTCTACTAAAAACTTCAACCTTAATGTTAGCGGCGGAGGAGAATCTGTAAAATATTCTTTTATTACTTCCTATAATGACCAGGCAGGTGCTTTTGTGAACACCGGGAGTAAACGTTTTACAGGAAGATTTAACCTCGATTATAAGGTGTCAGACCGGTTGCGCTTTTCAGCCAATATTTATTTCGCAAGAAGCAAAGTGAATAATTATGCCAACTATGGACAGGGATCCGTTTATTATATAGGGCTGATTAAAAATCCTTCCATGCCGGTATATGACGTTGATCTGAATACGGGGAAACCTCTTCAGAATTATTTATCCTTGGGAGGTATACAGGGTGGTACTGATAACCCCGTTGCTTTTGCAAAAACTGTCACTAACGATGCTTTCAGCACTAACCTGAAACCTAACGTAAGACTTGAATATGATATCCTGAAAGGATTGAAATTTACGAGCAACACATCGCTGGATTTTGTTGGTGAAAATGGATTCCTATATCTTCCTTCTGAAGCAACAGGATTAATATGGAATGATAATAACTTCAATCGTATTGACACCAGGGATTTTGAAAGAACCCAGGTAATAGTGGATAATTTATTATCGTACAATAAAAGTTTTAAAGAAGATAAATTTAAAACAGTCTTCCTGTTAGGTAACACTTTTAATTCCTTTACTTCGAGCCAGCTTTCTGAAAGCGGGTATGCGAATCCGTCAAGCCAGATACAGACATTAAACGGGCCTGCACGTGTAAGGAGTATTTCCACATCTTTGGGTTATGATAATATCCTTTCATTTTTTGCAAAGGCAAATGTCATTTATAATGATAAACTCAGCTTCGATTTCACCATGCGAAGGGATGGGTCTTCAAAGTTTGGAGACTCCAAAAAATTCGGAAACTTTCCTTCTGTCGGAGCTTACTGGCGTGTTTCAAGCGAGCCATTTATAAGAAAGAATTTCACCTTCATTTCAGACCTCAAGCTCAGAGCCTCGTGGGGGCAATTGGGAAATAGCAATATTCCCAACTACGCCTACATCAGCCAGTATTCAGCAGGAGCCAATTATTTAGGCTATACCGGTATCACCCAATCTAATGCTCAACTGAATAACCTGCAGTGGGAAGTGGTGGAGCAAACGAATTTAGGTTTTGATCTGGAAATGTTTAAAAGCAGGCTTATTATGTCAGTGGATGTATACAATAAAGAAACCAAAAAATTATTGTACCAGTTGGCCTTGCCAAGTTCGAGCGGTATCCTTGGTCCCAATTATACTACTGGCGGGACTATTTATACCAATCTTGGAAATATTCAGAACAGGGGTATAGAAGTGGATTTGAATTATGATATCCTGAAGTCTGCCAATAAAAATAAACTGAGATGGAATGCGGCCTTTAATATAGCCCGCAATATGAATAAAGTTACCAAGCTCCCAGGGGGAACAATTACCTATACCGGAGGAACAGGCGGTTTCGTAAACCAGGTTAAGGAAGGCGACCCTCTTGGAACTTATTATGGGTACAGATATTTAGGCGTATATGCAACAGATGCTGACGCTATTGTAAGGGATGCAAAAGGAGGCAAGGTATATGAAGCAGATGGCGTAACTCCAAAGTATATGAAAATTGGTGCAGAGAATGGTAACCCCTTTAAAGGTGGAGATGCAATCTACGAAGACTTTAATCATGATGGAATAATAGATGACCAGGATAAAATATTGATCGGAAATGCAAACCCGCTATTTTTTGGAGGCCTCAACAACAGGTTCGATTATAAAAATCTTTCCTTTTCTTTTTTCATACAATATCAGTATGGCAATGACATCATCAATAACTTAAGGTATAATCTTGAAAAGATGAACAGTACTGATAACCAGGCAGTATCAGTACTAAGGCGCTGGCGTAAGCAGGGTGATGTAACAGATATCCCCCGCGCCCTGGCCAGTGATACCAGGAATTCCCTTGCCTCCAGCAGGTGGGTAGAGAACGGATCTTATGCCCGTTTAAAATTTGTGACACTGGCGTACCGCTTCCCGGCTAAAATGATTCAGCGGATAAAACTCAAATCAGTGGACGCATTTATTACTGCCAATAACTTATTTACCTGGACTGATTATAAGGGAGCCGACCCTGAAATTGGAATCAGCGGCAGTCCGTCTTTTATTGGTGTTGATTCCGGGTTAAGCCCCCAGACAAAAGGTTACACACTGGGTATAAATATGCGGTTTTGATAAACAGGAAATCAATTTATTAAAATAATAAAAAATAAAATGAAGCTGAATATTCGATCAATAACAATCATAGCCACTATAATGGTTACACTATTATTGAGTGGCTGTAAAAAATACCTAGACCTGAAGCCGCAAAATTCAATTACAAGAGAGAATTTTTTTAAAACCAAAGATGATGCTGTCGCTTCAATAGTGGGAACCTACGATGCATTGCAGGGATGTGTGACACAATTCCTGAACTGGGGTGAATACAGGGCAGACCTGGTGGCAGCAGGATCAAGTAACGATGTAACTTATCCTTATTACCAGTTTATGGATAAACTAAAACCTGTCTCAGACTGGTCTGCTGTTTATAATATGATCGGGAGGGCTAATACCGTGATAGAGTTTGTTCCAGGAATTCCGGCCGTCGATGATAAATTTTCTGTAGACGACAGTAAAAAAATTGTAGCGGAAGCCCAATTCCTCCGTGCTCTTGGTTATTTCTACCTGGTTAGAACTTTTAAAGAAGTTCCTTTGGTTTTACAGGCACCCAGTAATGACCAGGTTAATTTTTTTGTACCTAAGGCAACGGCAGATTCTGTATTAAACCAGGTTGAAGCTGATCTTACTGCTGCCGAAGCAGTTATTCCAGTCACATACGAAAAAAATAATGATACCCGCGGACGGGCTACAGCAGGAGCTGTACACGCATTACAGGCTGATGTATACCTGTGGCGTGGTAAATACCAGCAAGCAGCTGTTGCTGCTCAGAAAGTGCTTGACGCAACAAGTATTTATTCTCTTGTACCGTCGGCCAGTTGGTTCAATATCTACAGTCAGAAAAATACAGCGGAGAGTATTTTGGAAGTACAGTTTGATAACTCCATACAGGAAACAAACGGTTTGATCAGCTCTGCAAATAACTTCACCATGAACAATGTGCTGAAAACTTATTTCGACGGCGCTACCGATGTCGTGCGGGGATTGAACAATACCTATATAAATGGAGCCACCTGGTGGAAGTACAGTGGTTTGACTACCACTACAATGGTTGCACGTCCGACTAATGATCCGAATTTCATTTTATACCGACTTCCGGATATTATGCTTATGAAGGCAGAAGCCCTTTCACATTTGGGAAGCTTTGATCAAAAAACAGAAGCAATACAATTAATGGACGCAGTTCGTGTACGTGCTGGTGTTAGTCCTTATGGCATTTATCTGGACGGCAATGCGCCTTATTCACTGCTGATAGAACTGATCGTACAGGAAAGGGCCATGGAACTTGCTCTGGAAGGAAAGAGATGGTTTGATCTGGTACGTATTGCCACAAATGATAAGAACCCTGACTTCTTAATAGACAGGGTGGTAAAGTCCCGTTCAGTTGGAGACCGTTCTCTGATCAAAAGCAGGATTATTGATCCAAGGAGTTGGTACATGCCAATTTCCCAGTATGAACTTAACCGCAATCCTCAACTTGTTCAAAACCCTTACTATAAATAATTAATTGCTAACTGTTAAAATTAACGTTATGGATATCAATAAAGTTTCAACGATTTTACACCGCTTTAAAATCCCTTCATTATTAAGTGTGTTGTTAATAACTGTTTTGTTGATTGGATCCTGTAAAAAAAAGCTGGACTTTTCTTACCAGGTACAGGATAGAAAATACCTGATGTTCGATGAAATGAAAAAAGATACCAGTATGTCTATACTGGTCGAAGCCCTGGAAAGGACAAAATTATCAGGTGTATTGAATTCTTACGGACCCTATACGCTCTTTGCGCCCAACAACGAGGCGTTCAGAAAGTATTTTAAACTCAAAGGCAAAGCCGGGCTGGCTGATTTCAGCGATTCTGTACTCACGGGTATATTGCGGTATCATATCCTGCCCGTGAGATTAAAAGCGGGAGAATTTATCCAGGGACCGCAGCTGACTCCATCCTCGAGCGGAGATAATGTAAACATTGATATTTCCAAAGGCTATAAAAATACGGCCGTTGCTAACGCCATTGCATTGATTTATGAAACCGATATAGAATATTATAACGGCTATATGCATAAAATGGATGGAGTTCTTGATCCACCGGTACTTACTATTGGAGAATTTTTGAAAGGTAATCCTGACAAATACAGCATTATTACCGCCGGTTTGACCAAGGCAGGGCTAATGGATACCCTGACCAACTTGGTGGATAATTTAGGGGTGAGAATAAAACTGACACTTTTTGCTGAAACTGACGATGTGCTGAAAGCTGCGGGCGTTCTTAACTATAACGGATACACGCAAGATAGCCTGGTAGCTTATATGAGAAGTCATATAATACCCGGCAATGGTGTGAGATCGGGCTATACACATTTTACTGCTAAATGGACCCAGTTGGGACTGATAGAACGTTATGATAGCGCCGTATCTGTGCTTGATGGACAAAACTGGATTTATTTCGACCTTGCTGCACCTCACCTGATTGATTCCACTTCTGATTTTACTGCGAGCGATCTTAGTATGCGTAACGGACTCGTGCATAATGTTAATAAGCCGCTCGTGTATACTGGCAAGACAAAGAAAAGGACACAGATTTATCATCCATTCTGGTCAAACGCTACTTATTGTTATGGTATACCGGGATTTGCTAACGGTGCTTCACCAACTCCGAACGCGAGTGCAGGTAATTTCAGGTACTATTTCGATGGTATAACTGTAAACGGTTCACAAGTTACCTACCTGACTTTTGTACAACCTGATGGTATAGACGATTCTCTCGTAACTGTAGTTAAAAATGTTAAAAGGGGTAAATACCAGATCGAAGTTTGTGGAAAAGGGGGCGGTAGGGGAACCTTCCAGCTTAATTACCGCAACGATTCAATCACCACTTACAATTTCAGCTTTTTAAATCTGCCGACTTACCGTCAACGTTATGTTTTGGGAACTTATGATTTTAAAACGAGCGGGGATAAGAGGCTGAATTTTATAACAAAGGTTGTAGGAGGGCTAAACCTGGAATGTCTTGTATTAACTCCTGTAGACTAATACAAATTATTTAATAAATATCATAATACAGACCATTCTAAATTTTAAATAAAACAGATGTTTAGATTAAAAAAATATTCGGTTGCTGGCTTGCTTGTTCTTGTTCTCGGGTTCACGGTTAATGATACTGCTGCACAACAACAACAATCATTATTAGATAAACTGAAAAAGAAAAGTGATTCGCTGCAGGCAGCAAAAAGTGAAGTTGAACTTATTAACATTGGTTATACTTCGATAAACAAAAAATTTGTAACAAGTAGCATATCTACGCTTGTTAATGACAACACCATTAAAGGAATGGTACCGCTTTCGGCAAATACCATGCTACAGGCTCAGCTTCCCGGTGTTAGATCAGTGTCTACTTCTGCTATCAGTGCATTGACATATATCAGGGGCGCCTCCAGCCTGAATGCTGGCTCAATACCGCTATATATTATAGATGGTATTCCTGTAAAAGTTAACCGGTTTGCTAACCCGCTAGCTAAAAATGTGGACAATGATCCCCTGTCAGATTTACATCCTGAAGATATTGCAAGTATCACTGTGCTAAAGGACGGACAAGCGACTGCTATCTATGGCATGCGGGGTGCAAATGGAGTGGTGCTGATTACAACTAACGGAGGTACGGCAGGTAAAACTTATCTGGATATTAGTTCTTATACAGGGCTTATGACGGAACCTGAACTGGTTTCGGTTTTGGATACCGCACAATACAGGTCATTTATTTTGGCGAAAGAAAGAGCAAGCGGCGTGTCGGAATCCGATATTTTAAAAGGGGTTGGGAGGTATTTATTATTATCCACCCCTGCCAACCAGGTAGAACGTTATAATAATAATACCAACTGGCAGGACCTCGTACTCAAAAATGGTTTCGTTAGTAACTCCCACCTTACTTTACGTGGAGGTGATGCGGTGGCTAAATATTCTCTCAATGTCGGGTATTCGAAATTAAACGGAGTTATTACCAATACTGATTTTAACAGGTTTAATGTACGTTTTAACCTTGATTATAAGGTGACAAAGAAATTGAGCTTTCTTAATAGTCTTAGTTTCAGTAATACACATAAGAAACTGTCCGATGCAGGTGGTGCACCCAATACAAACCAACTTTTTCTTACTACACTTAAGGCTCCGACACTTACCCCTTTTCAGCAGGATCTTACAGGAGCTAACCTGGTATATTATGATAGTGCGGATTATAATAATCATAATAATCCCAATGCGATATCAGGTAGAATGATCAATAAAAATAATTCTACGCGTATTTCCGGTAAAACACTTGGTCAATATACGCTTTCTCCAAACCTGGTGTTGCGCATGGGTGTACTGTTTGACTACAATCGTCTGGACGAATCAAGGTTTATCCCTTCAGCCGGTTTTGTAAAGACAGGTTATATTATCCGTTCTTCCAGTAATCAGAAAAGTACAGAGCTGATGTTTTTAAATGAGAACACACTCACCTACTCAAAGAAATCGAAATCAGGTAAAGGAGATCTTAATGCAGTAATTGGCAGCGCACTTCAATCTACCACACTTGATTCGAAGTATGGAAGAGTGGTGAATTCTGCAACAGATCAGCAAATTACTGTTAATACATCTGATCCGTTATTACTGGATTCAATTGGCAGTATTTCGCCGGCCTGGAAATTAGCTTCGTTTTTTGGCACCGTTAGTTATGCTTATAACGAAAAATATATTTTCGGTGGTAACTTAAGAGCAGATGGTTCCAGCAGATTCCGTGAAAAAGCAAGGTGGGGCTACTTTCCTTCGGCTTCATTTGCCTGGAGATTGAGTAAAGAGGATTTTTTGAAAGATGCGAAATTTATAAAGGAACTTAAATGGAGGGTGAGCTACGGTATTGCAGGAAATGACAACGTTGGTGTTATTAATGCTTTTAATTCATTGGTAGCTACCCCGTACATATTTTCTGCTGTAAGTATCGGGATACTGGGAAATCCCAATTTTCAATGGGAATCGACAAAACAGTTTAATACAGGAATAGACCTTGAGGCCGCCAATGGCAGGTTAGGATTAAGCGTTGATTTTTATAACAAAAAAACTGATCATCTTTTTAACGTTATCAATCTGCCAACAACCAGTGGATTTAGTAATTACGCAGTAAGCGAAGGTGCAGTAAGAAACAGGGGGATTGAGACTGCTCTATCATGGCAGATACTTAATAACCCCAAAGGCCTTTCATGGTCAACAAGATTTAATTTCACCTATAATAAGAATACTGTATTATCCATGCCCAGCAGAATGGATACAACTTTTGCCTATGGAGATTATTCAGCAGTTGCTCAACCGGGTACTTCAATTGGTTCCTTCTGGGGTTATAATGCCCTGGGAGTTTATGCAAGAACGTCAGATGTGAATGTAAAAAATGGCCCTGACAATCTTATTCCCTTCAAAGGTGGTGATGTCATTTTTGAAGATTTAAATAAAGATGGCATAATCGATTATCATGACCAGAAAGTGCTGGGTAATGTAAACCCCGATGTATATGGAGGCTTTTTGAATACACTGTCCTATAAACATTTTGACCTGTCTGTTTTTATTGATTATGCTTTTGGTGGCAAAATCTATAATGCACGCCGTGCCACACTTCAGGCTATGTCAAATTATAGTAACCAATCTACAGATGTACTGAGATACTGGAAAAATGAAGGTGACCAAACTGATATACCCAGGTTGCAAAATGGAGATCCTGTAGGTAATGCACGTTTTTCTTCCCGCTGGATAGAAGACGGTTCATATGTACGGTTCAAAGCTGTGACACTGTCCTATAATTTCCCGCTAAATAAATCTCTCAAAGGAGTATTTAACAGTGCAAGACTGCTAATCACAGGGCAAAACCTGGTTACATTTTCAAAGTATAAAGGGTACAGTCCTGAAGTGGGAAATTTTGCAAACCCGGTTATGTATGGGGTTGATTACGGAAATGTTCCGCCTTTAAGGGCAGTTGTTGTTGGAGTACAGTTAGGATTATAAAAATAATTTTTTAAAAAAATAATAATAGGGTATGAAAAAATATTTTAAAACCAAAGTGCAATCGCTAGGAATTATGCTATTTATAGCATTGGCTGTTTCAGGTATTTCTTGTAAAAAGTTTTTAGAGCCGACTCCTAAGGATGTAGTGTTGGAATCTAACTTCCCTAAAAACTACTGGGATGCAGAATTTATGTTGCGGGGTGTTTACCAGGCAATGCAACCCTTAGTGAACTACAGGGTGGTATTGGGTGAAATGAAAGCTGACTGGGTTACCCCAGGTCCGGGCGCCAACAATGATATATTGGAGCTTGCTAATCATAAGGTAACTGATCAGAATCACTATACCGACTGGCAGCCGTTTTATACATTGATAAACAGGGCTAATTATGCAATTAAGAATATCCCTCGAATTCCTCTTGATTCTAACTATTTTTCTTCCTTTATCCGCAATCAATATATTGGGGAGGCACGATTTCTGCGTTGCTATGGTTACTTCCACTTGATACAGAATTTTGATAAAGTGCCATTTATATGGGAAGCGATTGATGATATCAGTAAAGTGGATACTTTATTTAAAATACCCCCTTCCTCACAAGATGTGATTCTTGATTCATTAGAAGCAGATTTAAAAAAGGCGTTTGCTGCAACTGATGTAAATATTTACGTGCCCAATAGTTTTGATGCGGGCTTCAGGATGAGTGGTGAACAAACTATTATGAGGGTGAGGAAGCAAGCTGTGGCCGGATTGCAGGCCGAGATATATTTATGGAGAAATAAATATGCTGATGCAGTGGCAGCGTGCCAGGCTTATTATAATACCGGTATTGATAATGTTCCCGGAAGTGGTAATGCAGCGTGGTTTGATATCTTCAGGTATAATTTTGATGCGACATCCTATGTATACGGCGAACAGATTTTTCGTATAAAATTTGACTTTAAAGCAAGGGAAACAAATGATTTAATGATGCTGACTTCAAACGATCCGGCATCTGGTGGAAGATATATGATAGCGCCGTCACTAAATGGTATTAAAACATACAACCCTTATTATCCGGACAGTCTGCCCAATAATAATCTTGCCAACGAAATATATCGCGGTTTCGGTGCTTCGTATACAGGTAGTGCTCCTTACTATAATCGCTTAAAGAGTGATCCGGTTATCTGGAAATTTTTAGGGTTAGCTACTGTTACGCCAGGTGTTATCGATGTGCCTCAAACATTGAGAGCACCTTATCAGAGCGATTACCAGTTTCATATATTCCGGCAGGCAGATTTATACCTGTTGTGGGCGGAAGCTTTAAACAGGGCGGGCGATAAAGCCAATGCCATTTCAAGAATCAATTTAATAAGAGGAAGAGCTGGTATGCCTACCGCCACCACTGTAAACAGGGCTAATGATACGATTTCGGTTAACTCTTCAGTCGAGAAAATAGAAAATTATATCCTGCGGGAAAGAGGATTGGAATTAGGTTACGAAGGCAGAAGATGGTATGACTTAATGAGAATGGCGAGGCATCGCGGTACATCGCTGACAAGCCCGGATACGCAATTTATAATTGATGCGATTAAAAAACGTGCACCATCAAGTTTATACAGTTACCTGCAGTCAACTTTATCTGATGTCAAAAATTTGTATCTCCCTTACAACAGTGAAGAAAAAAAGCTTAACCCTAAACTTATTAAATGATGTTGTAAATATTAGGATCGTATTAATATCAGGTAAAGACCACTGCATGTCAATGGTCTTTACCTGTTAAAGGGAGTTAAAGAAAAAGTGATTGAATTCCTTTTATAGTTGCCTTTACCAGGTACGACATTGGTAAAGGGCTTAATTTTCTTAAGACGTATTTTTTGAAACTATTAATTATTTAAGAAGAGAAGATGATGATTCAATATTGTTTTTTTAAAAATATTTTTCGCAGGCATTTTTGTCTGATCTGTTTGCTGCTATTGGTATTCATTACTTCAGACGGATACAGCCAGACCGGTAAAGATGACACACCCAATGCCAACTACCAGGAGGTGAATACTTATGTAAATCCTGTTTTGCCCGGAGATCATCCGGATCCCACTATGATTAAAGTGGGAGATGATTTTTACCATTGCGGTTCAAGCTTTCATTTTACACCCTACCTGCCCATATATCATTCAAAAGATATGGTGCACTGGAAAGTAATCAGTAGGGTAGTGGCACCATCTAAGAGTGACTGGGTAACTGACAAGCCTTCAGCCGGTGTCTGGCAGGGAGCCATCACTTATTTTTATGGTACTTACTGGATTTATTTCTCAGCTAACGGACAATGGTTTTCCAAAGCCAGCTCACCTTACGGACCATGGAGTGAACCGGTGCAGGTAAAAACCAATCCAGTTACAGGTCCTTTAGGGTATGACAATTCTATTTTCGTTGACGATGACGGTAAGCCCTATATGGTTATTAAGAATGGCCAGAAAGTTAACCGCATACAGGCTCTTGGCAACAATGGACAGCTAACCGATACCGTTATTAATCTTGACTGGATAAATGCAAAATTGCAATACAGCTGGGCTGAAGGACCGGTTATGTGTAAACGCAATGGATATTACTATTATTTTCCAGCAGGGGATGTATCGGGGGGGCAATATGTTCTGAGAGGAACTGCATTGACAGCCGATTCGACTAAATGGGAAAGGCTGGGTGATTTTTTTAAACCAGTAACAGATCCGGGCACCGGCTTCCGTCGTCCCAATCATATTTCAGCGCCGCTTCAACTGGCTGATGGAACCTGGTGGACACTAGGTCAGAGTTATGAAAGATATGGAAACGATGATTGGTCTGGGAAGGGGCGTCAGACTTCATTGTATCCTGTCATATGGGAAGGTGACCGTCCCTGGGGAATGGCGCCTTCAACGGCTCCAATCGAAATACCTGAAGCAACAGCAACAGACATTCCATGGAGGAGTGTTACAACAGATTACTTTGAAACAAACAACCTTGGTTTATGGTGGCATTTTTTAACTAAGAAGGATGCAGCCCGTTATTCCCTCAACGCACGAAAAGGTTGGCTCCGCCTTATTCCTGACAGTGGAAGAACCAGCATTATGCAAAAGGAAACAGATCATTATTATACTGCTGTCACAAAAGTTGAATTGAATGCTGCAGATACTACAACAAAAGCAGGATTATATATATCCAACGGCAATCAGAAAGTATCTGTGCAGCTTTATTCAGGATTTAATGATAAAAAAGAAATCGTATTCAGGTTTGATACGGCTGTTCGAAAAATCCCCAACAAATTTGGAAATACCGTTTGGCTGAAAGTTGAAAGAAACCAGCATCAGCTTACCGGGTATTGCAGCGCTGACGGGAAAAAATGGACTGCTGTTGGTTCTTCAATAAGTGCTGTGAACCTGGATAAAGTGCAACCAGGCTATAATTCCTGGGTCGGAACAAGTGTTGGTTTATTTGCGGAAGGTAAACCAGCAGATTTTAACCTATTTATTTGTAAGGATGGTTTCTCAACAATGCCTGTTGCCGGTTACAGTAACTATTACGGAGTGGAAAAAATAAATGGTAAAGAGATTACAAGTGTAACTAACACCTCTGCTTATGGTGGTTGGTGCATGATCTCCGGAGTTGAATTTGGAAAAAATAATAAAGGGACACTTCAGGTGGAACTTACAGCTGCAGTTGCAAAAGCCGGTGATGTAGAAATATGGCTGGATGATTTAAAGTCGGGTACATTGATCGCTAATATAACTCTTACAGCAACGGGAGGAGAAAGTAATTGGAAAATATTTAATAAAACAATTAAAAACATATCGGGACAACATGATGTATTTATCAAATTTCCAAAGAGCAATAATCATTCGATTTTTATTAAAGACATCCGGTTTTTATAAGTATTAAAGAATTAAGTGTTGCTTTTGATATACAAGGCTATTTGTTGATAGGCCTCGGGGGATGAAAGACACCCAATGAATTAGTTTAATAAAATAAGAGATGAAAAAAAGTATTTTAATTATTGGGTTGATTGTTTCGATTCATAGTTTTTCGCAAAGTACTGGTAACCTGAAACTTTGGTATAATACCCCTTCGGGTAAAATATGGGAAAATGCTTTGCCAATCGGAAACGGAAGACTGGGTGCTATGATTTATGGCAATGCAGATACCGAAGTAGTACAACTGAATGAACACAGCTTATGGAGCGGCAGTCCTAACAGGAATGATAATTTATTAGCGCTGGATTCTCTTCAGCAAATACGCCAACTTATTTTTGACGGAAAGCAAAAGGATGCGGAGCGGCTTGCGAACAAAGTAATAATAAGTAAGAAATCACAAGGTCAAATGTTTGAACCCGCTGGCGAACTTCGCCTTGCATTCAAGGGGCATAATAATTATGATAACTATTACCGCGAACTGGATATAGAAAGGGCCGTTACAAAAACTATTTATAGATCAGGTGGTATTACTTATTCAAGGGAATCGCTGGCGTCTTTTCCTGATCGTGTAGTTGTAATGCAATTAACAGCCGATAAACCCGGAAGCATATCATTCACAGCTTCATACTCTTCCCCGGTACCGGGACTCTCAGTTAAAACGACTCCTGAAAAAGAACTTACTTTTAGTGGAACTACTATCGACCATGAAGGCGTTAAGGGCATGGTTCGATATAAAGGAATTATCCGTTTCAGCAATGATGGTGGAACGGTTATGTCCACCGATTCTTCTTTAATTGTTGCCAATGCAAATACGGTGACTGTTTATATTTCTGTAGCCACCAGCTTCAATAATTATAATGACCTTACCGGAGATGAGAATCAAAGGGCTGCATCTTATCTGAGCAAAGCTGTAAATAAATCTTTTGCTGAGATACTCAAAGGACATGTTGCTGCATATCAAAAATATTTTAACAGGGTTAAGCTTGACCTGGGAACTGCTCCATCGTCACAAAAGCCAACCGATGAAAGACTCAGGGAATTTAATACGGTCAATGATCCTGAATTTGTAACACTGTATTATCAATACGGCCGGTATCTTCTTATCTCCTCATCACAACCCGGAGGGCAACCCGCTAACCTGCAGGGAATATGGAATAACAAGGTACGTCCGCCATGGGACAGCAAATACACCATCAATATTAATGCTGAAATGAACTACTGGCCGGCAGAAAAAACGAACCTGTCTGAACTTCATGAACCTTTTTTACAAATGGTGAAGGAACTGGCTGTTACAGGAGAGAAAACGGCAAAGGAAATGTATGGTACAAGAGGATGGATGGCGCATCATAATACTGATATATGGAGAGCAACAGGAGCGATAGATGGTGCGTTCTGGGGAGCATGGGTCAATGGCGGTGGATGGCCGGCACAACATTTATGGGAACACTATTTATATACCGGAGATAAGAAATTTCTGCTAAGCGTTTATTCAATACTGAAAGGTGCTGCTTTGTTTTATGCTGATTTGTTAATCGAACATCCCAAATACCACTGGTTGGTGATATGTCCCGATATGTCTCCTGAAAATGCACCAAAAGCACACCAGGGATCCTCGCTCGACGCAGGTGTTACGATGACCAACCAGATTGTTTTTGATGTATTCAGTACAGTAATACGTTCAGCAGCTATATTGAATACTGATAAAAATTTTGCTGATACACTAATTAAACTACGCAGCCGCTTAGCACCTATGCATATAGGACAATTCGGCCAGTTGCAGGAATGGCTTGATGATATTGATAACCCCAAAGACAATCACCGGCATATTTCTCATTTGTACGGATTATTTCCCTCCAACCAGATTTCTCCTTACCGCACACCTCAATTATACAGTGCAGCAAAAAATACTTTGATTCAGCGTGGTGATATCTCAACAGGCTGGAGCATGGGGTGGAAAGTGAACTGGTGGGCAAGGATGCTGGATGGTAACCATGCTTACAAACTAATCCAAAACCAGCTTACACCAGTCGGCATTGCCGAAGGAGGTACCTATAATAATCTGTTTGATGCACATCCTCCTTTTCAGATCGATGGAAATTTTGGATGCACTTCAGGTATTACCGAAATGCTGATGCAGAGTGCAGATGGCAATTTGAGCCTGCTGCCTGCCTTGCCGGATGTATGGGAAGATAAAGGCAGCGTTGAAGGGCTTTGTGCTAGAGGAGGTTTTGAGATTGTGAAACTGGAATGGAAGAATGGAAAAATTGTAAAAACGATCATCAAGTCAAAACTGGGTGGCAATTTGAGATTAAGAGTGACAACAGAGATGAAATTAAGTACTGGTGCTGCATTGAAAGATGCTGTTGGTGAAAATTCCAACCCTTTTTACCAAACAGAAATTATCAAGCAACCGGTGATTTCAGAAAAGGTAATCAGTGATCCTGTTGTAATGACAAAGACTTTCCTTTACGATATACCTACAAAGCCCGGGCAAATATTAACACTGATATCGGGTAAGTAAATAGAATAATGGGATAGCTTAAAAAATCAAAAAAATGAAAATTAAATCTTTAACATTCGTAATTGCAATTATGGTAAATGGCATCTTATGTTTTAGTCAAAACAATCAGCCTGCTGTAATTGAGGATTTTAAACCTTCATCATTAAACCAGCCCGGACAGGAATATCCGCAAGTAAATTCCCAGGGCTATGTACGGTTTAAGATAATTGCACCCACAGCAGACAGTGTCAGAGTTAGTCTTGGGCTTGGCGGAAGGGGTGGTACTAAACTTAAACAGGCAGCAGATACCTCCTGGATGGGTACTACAGAAGGGCCGATGGATGAGGGCTTTCATTATTATAACATAAGGATTGATGGAGGTAAATTCAATGATCCCGGTGCAAAGAATTATTATGGTTCTGTTCGTTGGGAAAGTGGTATTGAAATACCCGCACATGATCAGGACTTTTATGCACTTAAAAATGTTCCACATGGCAATGTGGTGCAGGTGCTTTTTCCCTCACCAAGTACAGGCACTTCAAGAAGAGCTTTTGTATATACTCCACCTGGTTATGATAGTAAATCAAAACAGCGTTACCCGGTACTTTACCTGCAGCATGGCTGGGGGGAGGATGAAACTGCTTGGAGTAACCAGGGGCATGCCAACCTGATTATGGATAACCTTATTGCAGAAAATAAAATCACTCCTTTCATCATAGTGATGACATACGGCATGACTAATGAAGTTAGAATGGGCGGTATGAGAAATTTTAAAATTGAACCATTCCAGACAGTGCTGATCGATGAATTGATTCCTTATATCGACGCCAATTTCCGGACTATTGCAAAACAGTCGCAACGTGCAATGGGTGGACTTTCAATGGGCGGAATGGAAACGCATACTATCACCCTTAATAAACCAGAAGTGTTTTCTTACTATGCATTATTGAGCGGTGGTACTTACACACCTGCAGAGATTAAAGATAAATCGAACATTAAACTTATTTTTCTCAGTTGCGGAAGCAAGGAGCGTCCGGATGGTGTTAAGAATGCCGCAGCTGCACTTAAAGATGCAGGGATTAATGCAGTCTCCTATGTCTCTGAAAATACTGCTCATGAATTCTTAACATGGCGTCGCAGTTTACTGGAGCTTGCGCCGTTGTTGTTTAAAAATTAAATGTTATTGGTAATTATGCCATCGAAATAAAAATGAAAATGATTTTGTTAAATATATCGCTGAAAAGGAAATGCAGGTATTTGTTTTTTCTTGCTGCTATTAATTTTTTATTCGAGGCTGATATTACCGGACAAACAAAAAAAAATGCTGTAGGCACCAACCCAGCGATTGTAACTGGTAAATATCCTGACTTGTTTAAAGAAGCAGGATACAGCCAATCAGATATCGACAAAAAAATACAGAAAGCATTTTATGATGTTTTTGAGGGACCGGGCAAGGTTTATTTTGAAGTGGGAGATAGTATGGCCTATGTGTCTGATTTAAAAAATCATGATGCAAGAACAGAAGGACTTTCATACGGTATGATGATAGCGGTGCAACTGGATAAAAAAAATATGTTTGACAGGATATGGCGCTGGTCAAAAAAATACCTGCAGCACCAGGATGGACCAAGAGAGGCATATTTTGCCTGGAGTATTAACCCACAAACAATGAAGAAAAATTCAGAAGGTTCTGCTTCAGATGGGGAACTGTACTATATCACCAGTTTGCTTTTTGCAGCCAACCGCTGGGGAAATAATACCGGCATTGATTATTATGGCGAAGCCAGAAAGATACTGGATGCCATGTGGAAGAAAGATGGTACGGGGAACATATTTAACCTGATTAATACTACCTCGAAACAAATCAGTTTTGTTCCTGAAGGTAACGGATATACATGGACGGACCCTTCGTATCATTTGCCTGCCTTTTATGAAGTATGGGCATTATATGCAAAGGATGGTCATGAACAATTTTATAAAGATTGTGCAGATACATCACGTGCATTTCTTCACAGGGCCTGCGACTCTGTTACAGCTTTAAATGCAGATTATACAGAATTCAGTGGTAAAGCACACACTACAAGATGGGCACCGGCTGCATTCCGTTACGATTCTTGGCGTGTTCCAATGAATATCGCAATGGATTATGTATGGTTTGGAAAAGATAAATTATGGCAGCAGGATTACGCTAAACGTCTGCAGCACTTTTTCCGTTCAAAAGGAGTAAACACATTTGAAGACCAGTTTAATACTGATGGTTCTGCACCCGAATTTATTCTGCAGGCTGGAGGTTTTAAAAAGTTAAGGCATTCTATCGGGCTTGTTGGCACGGTGGCATCTACAGCACTAATCAACAAAGAAAAAAATAGTACTGAATTTATAAACGAATTGTGGAATGCAAAACTGCAACCTTATGAAGACGGATATTTTGATCCTTATTATGATGGCTTATTGTACCTGTTTAGTTTAATGCACTTAAGCGGCAGGTACCAAATCATTAAACCAAAATAATTTTTAAATACAAAAGCGCAATACATGAAGCAGGTTTTTAAATTAATGTTATCACTGTTTTTATTTTGTTCCACTTCGTATGCCCAGGACGCTGTGAAACCTTCAACTACGGGATTTGACACTGTACGTCCTGCTGTATCACATGGACTCGTTGATACTATTGAATATAATTCAAAGACTGTTGGCACAAAAAGAAAGGCAACTATCTACACGCCACCAGGTTTTTCAAAAAGTAAAAAGTATCCTGTACTCTATTTGCTGCATGGAATTGGCGGAGATGAAAAAGAATGGCTGAACGGGGGGAAGCCACAAGTAATATTAGACAACCTGTATGCGGAAGGAAAAATTGAGCCTATGATTGTAGTCATGCCCAATGGCCGTGCCATGAAAGATGACCGTGCTACCGGTAATATTATGGCATCTGATAAGGTACAGGCATTTGCAACTTTTGAAAAAGATTTGTTGAATGACCTGATACCCTTCATTGAGAAAAAATATCCTGTTATAGCTGATAAGGATCACAGGGCTGTTGCGGGACTTTCAATGGGAGGTGGTCAGTCACTGAATTTCGGATTGGGTAACCTTGATGTGTTTTCATGGGTAGGGGGCTTCTCTTCTGCACCTAATACAAAATTGCCACAGGAATTATTGCCGGATGTTGAAGCGGCAAAAAATAAACTCAAGCTCTTATGGATATCCTGTGGTGCCAGCGACGGACTGATTACTTTCAGTAAAAGGACACATGATTATTTTGAGAAAAATAATGTGCCGCATATTTATTTTATTGAGCCTGGTGTACATGATTTTAAAGTGTGGAAGAACAGCCTTTATATGTTTTCACAACTTATTTTTAAACCGGTTGATCCATCCACTTTCTCAAAATATCCTGTGGCAGGTGCGCCTGCGTCTACTAATATACGTAATGGTGCTTACCCGCAAATCATGACTGACAGCCGCGTGAAATTCAGTATCAAGGCACCGGATGCAAAAAGAGTTCAGGTTGATCTTGGAAAGAAATATGATCTCGTAAAAGATAACAATGGGGTATGGTCGGTTACCACTGATTCCATCGGTGAAGGATTTCATTACTACTCACTATTAGTTGATGGCATAGCAGTGGCAGATCCTGCAAGTGAATCGTTTTATGGAATGAGCCGTATGGCAAGTGGCATTGAAATTCCTTTTCCGGGAGGTGCTTATTATGCTATGAGAAATGTTCCGCATGGTGATATCCGTATCAAAAAGTATTATTCAAAAATTACCAATTCCTGGAGGCAATGTTACGTCTACACGCCACCTGCTTACGATTCTAATATTACTGCAAAATATCCTGTACTATATCTGCTGCATGGTGGTGGGGAAGATGAAAGAGGATGGGCACAACAGGGTAAAACAGATGCAATATTGGATAACCTTATTGCTGCAAAAAAAGCAATCCCCATGATCATTGTTATGATGGATGGTAATTTCGGCAGCGGTGGTATCGCAGGATTTGGTGAGCAGTCACTGAGAACATTTGAAAACGAGTTGAAACAAGCTGTGATACCATTTATTGAAGCCAGTTTCCGTACTGAAAAAACTGCAGGCAACAGGGCACTCGCCGGATTATCAATGGGTGGTTTGCAAACATTATACGCTGGTATAAAAAATACCGACATGTTTTCATACCTGGGTGTTTTCAGTTCCGGGTGGTGGGCCAATCAACCGGCGCTTTCAGATCCTCAATACGATTTTATGAAGCAGCACAGCACTTCTATCAATGGTAATTTAAAAAGCCTCTGGGTATCACAGGGAGGCAAGGAAGATATAGCCTATAATAATTGCAAAATAATGCTGGCGAAGTTTGATGAAATGGGCATAAAATATACCTATAGCGAATATCCAGGCGGGCACACCTGGCCGGTATGGAGAAACAATCTTTACAATTTTGCACAACTGTTATTCAAATAGTTTTAAATATAAGCTGACTAGTTAAAAAAGAAAATATGAAAGCAAGCAGTATTAGGGTTTTATTATTGACAGGCATTCTGTATTGTATTAATTTAAGTGTTGTAAGGGCACAAACACCAACGGTTACACTTGATTTTACAAAACCGGGAGCCTCCGTAAGTCCAATGCTCTATGGATTAATGACAGAAGAGATTAATCACTCTTACGATGGGGGATTGTATGCCGAATTGATAAGAAACCGGATTTTTAAAGACAACAAGACCAATCCTGACGGCTGGAGCTTGGTAAGAACAGATTCTGCTTCCAAAGCTTCCATAAAACTGGTAGCCGCAACACAGGAAAATGTACCCTTTGATGAGCGTCGCCATGCAATCACAGGAGCACTCACCACTTGCTTGCGTTTAACTGTTGAAAAAGAAGGTGGGAGAATCGGAGTTGCTAACGAAGGTTTTTGGGGAATTCCGGTAAAACCTGCCACCACCTATAAAGCTTCGTTTTATATGAAAGGCTCAGGTAGTTTTCAACCACCCAGAAGACCAGGACAACCTGCTCCTGCAAACCCCGCACCGGTAATTAATGATAGTACCCCGGGGCCGGTTACAGTAAGCATTGAAAGCAATGATGGTAAAACAGTTTATGCGTCTGCCATTATTAACCTCGATAAAAGTATATTCTGGAAAAAATATGAATTAACCCTTACCACAAAGGCAGATGTACTACCGACAACGAATGCCCGCTTTGTTATATCTACTGACCGGGTAGGCCTTTATTATTTTAACCTGGTTTCCTTATTTCCACCGACTTACAACAATCGTCCCAACGGGAATCGCCCCGACCTCATAAAAATGATGACAGATATGAAACCTAAATTTTTAAGGTTCCCCGGTGGTAATTATTTGGAAGGCCCGTTGATTACAGATGCTTTCCCTTGGAAAACAACTTTAGGCCCCTTGGAAAACCGGCCGGGGCATAATGGATCATGGGGATACAGGGCCTCTGATGGAATGGGTTTGCTGGAATTTTTATTATGGTGTGAAGAAATAGGGGCCGAACCTGTACTGGCAGTATATGCAGGATATTCCTTAAACGGTGATCATATTGATGCAGGCCCATTGTTGAAACCATATGTAGATGATGCAATCGATGAAATTGAATATGTGATTGGTGACGTAAATACATATTGGGGTGCTAAACGCGCCGCCGACGGTCATCCCGCTCCTTTTAAATTAACCTATGTTGAAATCGGTAATGAAGACTGGTTTGACAGAACAAATAGTTATGACGGCAGGTTTACTCAATTTAGAAATGCAATTGAAACCAAGTATCCCAAATTAAAATGCATTTCAACCATTGCCGATGCACAATATCCAAACCTGAAAGTAACAAGCGGTAAAAAACCAGAAGTTTTGGATGAACATTATTACCGTGACTCCTGGTCCATGTGGGAAAATGCATCACAGTATGATAAATACGATTGTAACGGACCTAAAATATTTGTAGGAGAATGGGCTACCCGTGAAGGGGCTCCCACCACGAATATGAATGCAGCTTTGGGAGATGCAGCATGGATGACTGGCATGGAAAGAAATGCAGATTTGGTAATAATGTCTTGCTATGCACCTTTGTTTGTAAATGTAAATACAGCTACTGCAACGGCACCCAAAGCATGGCAATGGGATTCTGATTTATAGGGTATAATGCACTAAACAGTTATGGATTTCCTTCCTATTACGTACAACAGCTATTCGGTAATTATCTGGGAGATAAAATTATTCCTACTACTGCTGAAGGAATTCCAACTCAACCAAGACCACTCTCCAGAAGAGATAGTGCAAACGGAGTTACCAAGGCACCACTGGTTCCTACTGTTTTCTACAGCGCCACACAGGATGAAAAAACAGGTACAGTTTATCTCAAACTTGTTAATACAACAGGGAAAAAGCAACCGGTTAATATTAATCTTAACGGCACGGTAAAAGTTACACCAACGGCCACCTTATTGGTAATTAAAGGAGATAAGCCGCAGGATACTAATACTATTACAGAACCTGAAAAAATCATTCCGGTCAAATCAGGTATAAAAGGAATTACAACAAAATTCACCCGGGTACTTGATTCATATTCTGTAAGCATAATTCAACTACAGACAGTGAAGTAGTCACAAAGAGAAAGCCCGGGTAATAAAAATGAGCTGAAAATTAAAGTTTTAATGATGCGATTTGCAAATCAAATATTACTTGGGATACTGGTAACATTAATTGCGCTGAGTACCGAAGCGCAAATACAGGCAAGGATGCCGGGTAAGCAAACAACCATTTGCAACCCGGTTAATCTCAGTTATCGTTTTTGCCTTGATACTCCTTCAAGAAGAGAAGCGGCAGACCCCACCATGGTGCTGTATAAAAATGAATATTATTTATTCGCATCTAAATCGGGTGGGTATTTTCATTCCACAGACATGATTTCATGGGATCTTATTAAAACAGATGATTTGCCCATCGAACATTATGCACCCACAGCAATAGCAATTAAGGATACTGTTTTTTTTATTGCCTCAGCACCTTCTTCAGTAAAAATATACAAGACCTCCGACCCCAAATCGGGTAAATGGGAAATTGCTAACCCATCCTTTCCTATAGGTATGATAGATCCTGACTTGTTTTTAGATGATGATGGGAAACTTTTTTTCTATTATGGCTGTTCCGATATCAACCCGATTTACGGTGTTGAACTTGACAGAAAAACATTAAACCCTGCTGGCAAACCGGCTGTCTTGTTTAACAGTAACAAAGAAGTAAATGGATGGGAAAGGAAAGGTGATTATAATGATAAACTTGGAAGACCGTGGATAGAAGGGGCGTGGATGACAAAACATAATAACCAATATTATTTGCAATATGCTGGCCCCGGTACTGAATTTAAAAGTTATAGTGATGCTGTCTATATTTCCGATAAACCCCTTGGCCCGTTTACATTAGCTCCGAACAACCCGGTTTCCTATAAGCCGGAAGGCTTTATCGCAGGTGCCGGTCATAGCAGTACTTTCCAGGACAAGTACGGAAACTACTGGCATGTCTCTACTATGAGCATATCACAAAAACACATGTTTGAAAGAAGGTTGGGCTTTTTCCCCTTATTTTTTGATAAAGACGGCTTGATGTATGTCTATACAGGATTTGGAGATTTCCCTTTTAAACTGCCTTCAAAAAAAATCAGCAGCCCTGAAGAATTATTTCCCGGATGGATGTTGCTTTCATACAACAAGCCGGTGCAGGTTTCTTCCGAATTGATTGATCATACAAAACAATTTGCTGCAGATGAAGAAGTACGTACTTACTGGAGTGCCCGGACAGGCAACAAAGGAGAATGGTTAAGTATAGACCTGCAAAAAAACTGTACTATTAATGCCATTCAGATAAACTATGCTGAACATAATACTCACCTTTTGGGGCGTAATCCTGGAATATACTACCAGTACTTGCTGGAATATTCTGCTGATAATAAAACTTGGAAAACGCTGGAAGATAAAACACTCAGCAATACTGATGCACCGCATGATTACCTGGAATTAAAAACTCCGGTCAAGGCAAGATACCTGCGTATTACCAATTACAAGGTTCCCGATGGAACATTTGCTTTAGCGGGTTTAAGGGTATTTGGTAATGCAGGAACTAAAACACCTCAGGCAATAACTGCTTTTACTGTAAAAAGAATGGAGGACCGTTGCGTGGTAAAATTAAACTGGCCAAAAGTGCCAGGTGCCGTGGGTTATAATATCAGGTACGGTACTGCAAAAGATAAGCTATATCAAAATTATCAGGTATTGGGATCTGAATCAATAAGTATTAATAGCCTGAATAGCGACCAGCAGTATTATTTCGTAGTGGATGTATTTAATGAAAGCGGTATTACAAAGGGAAAAAGTATAGTGAAGGTGAATTAATAAAAAGAAGTAGGAAAAAATATTAGTTAAACAATTAAAATAAGTTGGGATGAAAGTAAGTCTGAGATTATTTGTACTGGCAATTGTATTGATGCCTGTTATGAAGGGTTTTTCACAGGATAAGAAATTCTATATTTTTCTGAGTTTCGGCCAATCCAATATGGAAGGTAATGCCAAAATCCGGCCGGAAGATACCTTGAATATAGACAGCCGGTTTCAGGTTATGGAAGCAGTAGACTGTCCCAATCTTAACAGGAAAAAAGGTCAATGGTATACTGCTATACCACCCCTTTGCCGTTGTCGTACAGGCCTTACGCTTACCGATTTTTTTGGCCGCACAATGGTAGCCAATTTACCCCCGGATGTAAGAGTGGGAATTATCAACGTCGCAGTTGGAGGTTGTAAAATAGAACTATTTGACAAAGACAATTATCAGTCATATGTTGAGAAAGCGCCTTCCTGGATGACAGGTATGATTAAAGAATATGACGGAAATCCCTACGCGAGATTAGTAGAAATGGCAAAACTGGCGCAAAAAGATGGAATAATCAAAGGCATATTGTTACACCAGGGAGAATCAAATCCCAACGATTCATTATGGACTCAGAAAGTAAAATTGGTCTACGATAATCTTTTAAAAGATCTTAAACTAAAAGCAAAAAAAGTACCGCTCCTCGCCGGTGAAACTGTCAATGCGGACCAGGGAGGTATTTGCGCAGGCATGAATAAAATCATAGCAACACTTCCCCAGTCAATAAAAAATGCTTACGTGATATCATCTGCGGGGTGTACCGATGCAGCAGATAATCTGCATTTTAATGCAGATGGGTATAAAGAATTAGGAAAACGATACGCAGAAAAAATGTTGTCACTATTGGGTTATAATGTAACAGCAATGCAATAGCTGTCCATTAACAAGAAACTAACCGGAATAAAAAAAAGTTACTGAACCAGTGCTAAAACGAATAATAATGAACTTAAAAGCAAAGTCATATTGCTTGATAATATTGGTTGTATTCACCGGTTCTGTAATACAGGCTCAGCATACCGCTAAGGACGTAAGTATAGAAGTGGATCTTTCAAAAAGAACAAATGAACCTGTAAAGGCTATCTGGGCATGGTTTGGGTATGATGAACCCAATTACACTTACATGAAAGACGGGAAAAAACTACTTTCAGAAATAGCTGCATTAAGCCCGGTACCTGTTTTTGTGAGAGCGCATCATTTGCTGGTTACCGGAAAAGGAACGAATGCTTTAAAATGGGGATCAACCAATGCTTATACGGAGGATGCAAATGGTAACCCGGTTTATGACTGGACGATAGTTGACAGTATTTTCGATACTTACATACAACGTGGTATGAAACCAATGGCCCAGTTTGGTTTTATGCCTGAAGCCCTTTCTTCCAATCCGCAGTCAGATAGTTTTCAAACAACTCCTGCAAAAGAAAAAGTTTATCATTATATGGGATGGGCTTACCCTCCAAAAGATTATAAGAAATGGGCAGACCTGGTATATGAATGGGTAAAGCATTGTGTAGAACGATATGGGAAACAAGAAGTGGAAAGCTGGTACTGGGAATTGTGGAATGAGCCGGATATCTCCTATTGGAAAGGCACTACAGAAGAGTATATAAAACTATACGACTACACTGCAGAGGCTGCAAAACGGGCTTTACCCGCATTAAAGATCGGTGGTCCGGAAACCACTAACCCAGGTGGGGATAATGCAGCAAAATTTTTGATAACTTTTTTGGAACATGTCGTTAATGGGAAAAATTATGTGACAGGTAAAAAAGGATCACCACTTGACTTTATAACCTTTCACGCCAAAGGGCAACCGAAAGTAATCAATGACACGGTATGGATGAATATTGGTGTGCAGTTAAAGCATATTGACAAAGGCTTCCAGATCATTGCTTCTTTCCCCACATTAAAAAGCTTACCGATTATAATTGGTGAATCAGATCCTGAAGGATGCGCTGCGTGCCCTGCTGATATCTATCCCAACAACGGATACAGGAATGGAACACTCTACTCAAGTTATACAGCAGCATCTTTTCCCCGTAAATTGGAAATGGCAAAGAACCGTGGTGTTAATTTACTCGGTGCTGTAACATGGGCCTTTGAGTTTGAAGGTCAGCCCTGGTTCCGTGGCTTCAGGGACCTTGCAACAAACGGGGTGGATAAGCCGGTGCTGAACGTGTTCCGGATGTTCGGTCAAATGGAAGGCAATACAATACCTGTTAGCTCAAATGCAACTTATAATTACGCTTCAGTTCGTGATTCAAGCGTACGTGGAAACCAACCTGATGTAAATGGCATAGCATCTGCCGGCAACCGTTCCGCATCAATATTGATTTGGAATTATCATGACAAAAATGATTTAAATGTTCCGGCTTCTCCTGTTACTGTTTCTGTTAAGCGTATTCCCTCGAAAAAAATATTGCTTACACATTATCGAATAGACCAGGAGCATAGCAACTCGTATACAGCATGGTTGAAAATGGGTTCACCACAAAATCCAACTTCCGAACAATACGCAGCTTTAGAAAAAGCGGGACAACTGGAAATAATGGGTTCACCACAATGGGTAACTATTAAAAATGGAATTGCAGTCATCCCTTTCTATTTACCCCGGCAGGGAGTTTCATTAATTAAAATGGTATGGTAATATAAAATGACAAGTAAAAAATTCATAAAGCAAAAGCCCGGACAGGATTGCAGCAGAAAGAAAACACTAGCTGCAGCAATAATAATACTGCTTACTGTTATTAGCTGTTTTGATGCAAGGGCACAGGATAAACTGTATCCTAACGAATTTCCTTTGCATGATGTCAACCTCCTGTATGGGCCTTTCAAACATGCCCGCGATCTTAATATTGAAGTGTTGCTGAAATATGATGCTGATAAATTATTGGCGGGCTACAGGAAAGAGGCAGGATTGCCTGTAAAGGCTGCATCTTATACCAACTGGAATGGACTGGATGGTCATGTCGGCGGTCATTATTTATCGGCGCTGGCTATGAATTATGCGGCAACAGGTAATGAAGAATGCAAAAAACGCATGCTGTATATGCTGGCAGAACTGAAGGCATGCCAGGATGCAAATACAATTAATAATCCCGGTTGGGGTAGTGGATATGTTGGGGCTGTTCCCGACAGTAAAAAAATATGGAGCACTTTACAAAAGGGGGATTTTACAGCTTTTCGTGCTGCATGGGTGCCCTGGTATAATGTACATAAGATGTATGCAGGTCTCCGGGATGCATGGTTATATACCGGTAACGAAGATGCGAAAATTATTTTCCTGAAATTCTGTGACTGGGGTATTAATATCACCGCAGGACTAACAGAATCTCAGATGCAATCAATGCTGGATACAGAACATGGTGGGATGAATGAGGTTTTTGCAGATGCTTACCAGATGACGGGCGACATAAAATATTTAACTACCGCAAGAAAATTTTCTCATAATATGCTGCTTTCTGCAATGGCAACGGGAATAGATAATCTTGATAATAAGCATGCCAACACGCAGGTGCCAAAAGTTGTGGGTTTTGAAAGGATTGGTGAGTTAGCGGATGACAGCCGGTATAAAAATGCAGGTAGTTTCTTTTGGCAAACAGTTACTGGTACACGTAGTTTGGCATTTGGTGGAAACAGCAGGCGGGAATTTTTCCCAAGTGTTGCAGCATCCGTTGATTTTGTAAGTGATGTGGAAGGACCGGAGTCCTGTAATTCCTATAATATGCTGAAATTAACCGAGGACCTTTTTCGGTCTAACCCTTCTGCAAAATATGCTGATTACTATGAAAGGACATTATATAATCATATTTTATCTACGCAGCATCCTGTTCACGGCGGGTATGTATATTTTACCCCTGCACGACCAAGACATTACAGGGTATACTCCTCTCCCAATGAGGGTATGTGGTGTTGCGTAGGCAGCGGAATGGAAAACCACGGCAAATACACTCAGTTTATCTACACTCATACGAATGATTCTCTTTACTTAAATCTTTTTATTGCTTCATCGCTGAATTGGAAAGAGAAAAAAATAAGTATCCGCCAGCAAACCAGTTTCCCTGAAGAAGAAAAAACAAAGCTGCTAATAACAAGCGGTTCGTCAAAATTTAAGCTGATGGTGCGGTATCCTTACTGGGTTGCAGACGGTGAGCTGAAAGTAACAGTGAATAATAAACAGGTATTGTATAAAGAACATCCTTCGTCCTACATCTGTATTGAACGCTTGTGGAAGAAGGGGGATATAATAATGATTGAAATGCCGATGCATAATAGTATTGAACGGATGCCCAACGTATCAAATTATATAGCGATAATGCATGGGCCGGTGTTGCTGGGTGCAAAAACCGGAACAGAAGATTTAAAAGGTTTGGTAGCCGACGATGGCCGATGGGCGCATATTGCGGGCGGTAAAAAACTACCGCTTGATAAAGCACCTGTTATTGTGGAAGACAATCTTGATGAGATTGCTGCTAAACTTACGCCAGTTGCAGGTCGCCCTTTAACTTTTACTACGGAAAAAATAAAACTCGTCAATTCCGCTGAAGCCGTGCTGGAGCCTTTTTATAAAATTCACGATGCAAGGTATATGATGTACTGGATGGCCTTATCCAATTTGAGTTACCGAGAATACCTTGATTCAATATCTGTTGAAGAAAAAAAGAAAATGGAACTCCAAAAACGTACAGTGGATTTCGTTGCGCCGGGAGAGCAGCAACCGGAAGCAGATCACTTTATACAAAAACAAAATTCCAATACAGGTAATTATCTCGATGAATTTTGGCGGGATGCACGCAATGAAGGTTATTTCAGTTACAGCCTATCTACAAATAACGAAACCAACTTAAGCCTGGTGGTACGCTATTGGGGTAACGAAAGAAACAACCGGAGGTTTGATATTTACATTGATGAGGTAAAGCTGGCGACTGAAGATATTAATAGTAAATGGAACCAGCAGCAATTTAAAGAAGTTGAATATGCCATACCAGATACATTGTTAAAGGATAAAAAAACAATCAGGGTAAAATTCCAGGCCCAGGCTGGTAATACGGCTGGCTCGGTTTACTATGTACGTCTTGCAAGAAAAAGCAACACAGAATAATTATAATCGTGATTAAAGAAATAGATAATGAATAGATAACAATTTAAAATACAATCAATGAATTCAACAGAGTATATGATGATAAAATGTACTAATGCTTTTTTACGAACAGCTGTTGCGATGTGGCTCGTGCTTGCTACAATAAGCCTGCAGGCACAAACCTATCCGCCGTCCTGCGTGATAACAATGCCATTTAATAATGCATATTTTAAAGCAGGTACTGATGTTGATATCCGCGTATATGCAACAGATTTTGGAAAAAGTGCCAATAACGGAACAGTTACTGCCGTGGAGTTTTATAATGGTACTAAACTGCTTGGTAAATCTGTCTCCCAAACTGCTAATATATACAGCTGGTTATGGAAAAACGTACCAGCTGGAAACTATAACATCACTGCCAAAGCAACCAATAATAATAAAGTTTCTTTTACTTCTGTTGGTGTTATCATTACTGTGGGAAGAAATGAGGTCATTCAAAAAGGTTTGAGCGCAGGCAGGGGAAAGTATTTGGCAAATATTCGTCAGCCAGGCGTATCAGTTAGTTATGATACTTACTGGAATGGCGTGACAGCCGAAAATGCCTGCAAATGGGGTTCTGTAGAAGCTGTACGTGGTCAATACAACTGGCGATATGCCGATAGCGCTTATAACTATGCCAAGGAAAGGAATATAATGTTCCGCTATCATGCGGGTGTTTGGGCAAGTCAGTATCCTCAATGGTTGCTTACACTTACAACAGATGAAGCAAGAGCTGAAGTAGTACGGCATCTGAAAACTATTGCAGAACGTTTTCCCTTAGCCGATCAAATAGACCTTTTGAATGAACAACTATTCCAGCATCAGAAAGATAATCAAAAATTCAGGGAACTGCTTGGAGGCCTTGGAACAAAGGCGGATGACTATTCATGGCAGATCTGGCTCTTTGAGCAGGCAAGAGAAATATTTCCCAATACCAAATTGGTATTGAATGATTATGGCCTTGAAGGAGATGCTAAAGCCATTAAAGCGCAACTGGAATTATTTAAAGTATTAAGGGACCGTGGTATTGTTGATGGTTTCGGTACACAGGCACATGCCTTTAATGTTGACAGGCCGTCTGCAGACACCATTAAAGCATCCCTTGATCTTATGGCTACATCAGGGCTGCCTATTTATGTGACGGAACTGGATATGAACGGAGGTGTTCGTGGCCGTCAGCCCAACGATAATTTACAATTGATAAGTTTTAAAAAAGCGTTTCCTGTTTTTTGGGAGCACCCTGCGGTAGCAGGAATTACTTTGTGGGGTTATGTAGTAGGCTCTACCTGGATGACCGGTACCGGGACAGTAAGCAGGGAAGGTGTTGAAAATCCGTCAATGTTGTGGTTAAAAGAATATATGGTCAGCCGGCCTGTTGTCGGATACCCGGCGTATGGAATTAAAAAATGAAAATAAGCCTTTAAGTCTAATTGATTTTTTAAAACAATGATATGCGGATAAATTTTTTCTTAATCATGCTTTTGCTGCACTGCTGGAGTATTGGAATTTGCCAAAACTCCGGGTCTAATGCGCCGGTAAGAGAAAAAATTAATATCAACCGTGAATGGAAATTTAAACTGGGAGATTTTAAAGAAGCAAGTAAGGTGCAATTTGGTGATGCTGACTGGGATAATATACATCTTCCGCATAATTTCAGTATACCCTACTTTCAATCTGCTCAATGGTATACCGGTTACGGCTGGTACAGAAAATATTTTAATGTTCCCGAAGCATGGCACTCCAAAAGAATATCCGTGGAATTTGAAGGTGCATTCAGGGAAGCAGAGATTTTTGTAAATGGTGAGTTGGCTGGTTCTCATAACGGAGGCTATACAGGTTTTTCAATTGACATTACTAAGCAATTAAAAACAGGAAATAATGTACTCGCAGTAAGATTAAACAATAATTACAATCCAAGACTGGCACCCCGTAATGGCGATCATAATTTTACAGGTGGGATTTACCGGGACGTATACCTGGTAATCACTAATGATGTGCACATTACTTGGTATGGAACTTTTGTTACCACACCTGGACTATCAAAAAATTCGGGGCCGGTAAGGGTACAGACCGAAATAAGAAACGATGGAGATAAAGAAAAAAAATATACACTTAAAACAATAATTGCTGATCCCAACGGCAAACCGGTTAGTACTGTTTCATCTCAGCAAAATATTACACCCGGCACAACAGTAATCTTTGATCAAACAACAGATCCCGTCAAAACTCCAAAACTCTGGCACCCGGATCATCCATCAATGTATAAAGTTCTAAGCATTCTGAGCGATGGGAAGAGGGTACTTGACAAATATGAATCTCCCTTTGGCTTTCGCTGGGTAAAGTGGACTGCCGATAGTGGTTTTTTTCTAAATGGGGAGCGCTATTATTTTAAAGGAGCAAATGTGCACCAGGATCATGCAGGTTGGGCAAGTGCCGTAACCAATGCAGCTATTGCACGGGATGTTAAAATGGTGAAGGACTGTGGTATGGATTTTATAAGAGGATCTCACTATCCTCACGATCCGGCATTCTCAGAAGCGTGCGACAATTTAGGCGTATTATTTTGGGAAGAAAATGATTTCTGGGGTTCAGGTGGTAATCAAAAAGAAACGGATAACTGGTATAGCGGAGCCGGGGCTTACCCAGCGAATAAAGAAGACCAGTCATATTTTGAAGAAAGTGTAAAATCTGATTTGAGGGAAATGATACGCATTCATCGCAATCATCCTTCCATTATTGTATGGAGCATGTGTAATGAACCATTCTTTACAGGTTATGGAACAATCGAAAAAGTGCGTTTATTCCTAAAACAACTCACTCAGTTGACACACCAGTTAGATGCTACAAGACTGGTGGGTATTGGTGGTTGTCAAAGGGGTGGCATTGATACACTGGGAGATGTTGCAGGTTATAATGGAGATGGGGCAAGGCTTTTCATTAATCCCAAAATACCAAACGTAGTTACTGAATATGGTTCAACAATTGCAAAAAGACCGGGCAGGTATTTTGCCGGTTGGGGAGATATGGCAAAGCAAAAAGATTCTGTTTTTGCATGGCGAAGCGGTGAAGCACTTTGGTGTGCTTTTGATTATGGTACAAGAGCATCCGGCGATTTTGGATTAATGGGCATGATTGATTATTTCCGTGTGCCTAAAAACCAATGGTATTGGTACAGGAACGAATATGCTAAAATACCACCACCGCCCAATACCGTAGAAGGTACAGCTTATAAATTGAGACTTACTGCCGATAAAAAAATAATAAATGGTACAGATGGGACAGATGATGTATTTCTACTAGTAACCGTCTTGGACAAAGATGGTAAAGCTCTTTCCAATTCTCCTGAGGTTACATTGAAAATAGTTTCGGGACCCGGCGAATTTCCAACTGGTACTTCTATTACTTTCAATAACACATCAGACATCTATATAAGAGATGGAAAAGCCGCTATTGAGTTCCGTAATTATTATGCAGGCAATACAGTTATTAAAGCTTTTTCGCAAGGTTTGCAAAGTGACTCCGTCGCTATTAAAACAATAGGAACGGGTAAATATGTAAAAGGAGTTACACCTGAGATGACTGAGCGACCATATGTCCGCTATGTGCTTAAACAAAATAATGGAGATAGAGCTGCCATTAGCATTGCAGCCCAGAAACCAACCAGAGCAAGCAGTGAAGCAGTCGGTAAAACAGCCAATCTCGCCAATGACAGAGACTCAGCAACAGCATGGCAATCAAACAGCACCGGTGAAATCAAATGGTGGCAGGTGGACTTGGAAAATTTATATACAGTTGCAGAAATAAGGTTGCTGTTTCCTTCAATTGATCCTGTTAGTTATAAAATTGAATTGTCAAAAGATAATCAGTACTGGGAAAAAATCGCAGAGTCCCGTAACACTAACTCGGGCAATAAGCAGAAAGTCCATACCAGCAGCAGCAATTTTACCGGTAGATTTTTGCGCATCACATTTACAGGATATGATGGTAAAGTGGTAACACTTAATGAAGTGGAAATTTTGGGCAAAACAGCTAATTAAAATTATAAAAGACTATTTACTGTAATAATGAGTAGAGTAATAAATACGATGATTGATTCACATATCAGAAAGCTGGTTGGTGGAACTCTTTTTTTTATTATTGCCTGTGCTGTAACATCTCATGCTCAAACTATTATTATTGATGGAAAAGCTGCAGGAAAACGTTTTGATGGGATTGGTGCAGTAAGTGGTGGCGGTGCCACATCGCTTTTACTAAAGGATTATCCTGAACCACAGCGTAGTCAGGTGCTGGATTTATTGTTCAAACCCAAATTCGGCGCCTCCATGTCAGCGTTACTTGTGGAAGTGCCGGGAGATGGTAATTCAACACAAGGTTCAGAACCCAGCCATATGCATACAAAAACAGATGAAAATTATTATCGTGGATATGAATGGTGGATAATGAGCGAAGCAAAAAAAAGAAATCCATCCATTACTTTGGATGCCAATGGGTGGAGTGCACCAGGCTGGGTAGGCAATGGTAAATTCTGGTCGCAGGATATGTGCGATTATTATGCAAAATGGATTAAGGGTTTGAAAAAAATCCATGGGTTGGATTTAGATGCTATTGGGTGCAGAAATGAAAAAGGAGTAAGTAAAGAATTTGTAAAAATATTTCGCACCACTCTCAACGCCGAAGGCTTTTCTAACGTAAAAATTCATGCATTCGATAACTGGACACCTGATAAGTTCAATTGGGTAAAGGACTTGCTTACCGATTCTGCATTAAGAGCTTCGGTCGATATTATCAGTGCACACACCATGTCTGAAATACCAGTTCCCGCAGATGTAATTAAGCTCAGCGACCAACTTAATAAACCTATCTGGAATTCTGAAGAACATAACGCCAGGAAAGGTTATGAAGCGGAAATAAATCTGGTAGAATGGTTCAACAGGAATTATACAGAAAATGGGGTAACCAAAATTGTTAACTGGTTTCTTGTAGGCTCCACCTATGCCATTGAACCCTATTCTGAAAACGCCGCTACCATGATTGCAAGGGAGCCATGGAGTGGATATTACTATACCAAACCTGTTATCTGGGGCTATGCTCATTACGGACAATTCACCAAAGCAGGTTGGAATTACATAAACGGGGCATGTGGTAAACTTGACAAGGGAGGTACTTATGTTACATTGAAATCTCCACAGAATGATTACAGTATAATAGCGGAGACCAGGCTTGCCAAGGAATCACAAAAAATAAGTTTTAAAATTATTGGTGGGCTATCCGGTAAAAAGCTTTGTGTATGGAAGAGCAACGATAAAGAACAGTTTATACGGTTGGCAGACCTGAAACCTGTTAATGGTTACTTTGAACTTACTGTAGAGCCTTACTCTATCTATTCTGTTTCTACAACCACCGGTCAGCAAAAAGGTTCATTTAAAAATATTCCTCCTTCAAAACCTTTCCCCTTTCCTTATTACGAAACATTTGAACAATATAAAGATTTGCAACAGGTGGGATATCTGCCCAGCTATACAGCAGATATAGCCGGAGTATTTGAATTGGCGGAACGGTCCGACAAAAAAGGGAAATGTATTCGACAGATGATAAACGAGAAACCTCAAAGCTGGGCACCTGAATGGTTACCCTATACGATAATCGGCGATTCTGCATGGAATAATTATGATGTTAAAGCAAATGTCTTTATTGAGAATGAAGGGAAGGCCGGCGTTATGGGAAGAGTTACAGGTACAGGAGAAGGATTTGGTTGTAAAGCCTCCGGTTATTATATGTTATTGTCAGATAGCGGGGAGGTTGCGCTTTACATCATTAATATGAAAGAAAAAAAATCTGCAGGCAGATTGCTTGTTAAACATAAGGCAACTGGTATTGCTGCAAACCAATGGCATAATATCATGTTACGTTTTACCAATGATATTATTGAAGGGTTTGTAGATGATATACAGGTTTTAAAGATTACAGATACTACCTATTCACATGGAATGGCAGGCTTAATTACCGGCGAAGTGTCTGAAAAAAAATATACTACTGCTCAATTCGACGACCTTATTATAAAATCAGCTACTGATGAAAAGTTGATACCTCGTACAACAGAGATGAAAGTGTGGCCGATTTATAAAAAAGAAAGTAAATAACTGTAAATAATTAAAATGTATTAAAAGTATGAAGCGTATCAGAATAGCATTCCAGTTGGGTTCAGCGATTTTGCTTGTAGTTCAGTCAGCAGCAGCTCAAATGATAAAAAAAGCTGAATACAGAACTCCCTTGCAATATATCCAGCAGGTAAAATCAACTGGTGCTTTCACTATAGTTGCGGATGGTAGGGCAACAACAATATTTATTGATCCCTCAGATGATAAAGCTGTGATACGTGCAGCAAAAGATTTGGGAGATGATATTAAAAAGGTATCAGGCATACCTGCAGAAATTACAACAGGCAATCCTCAGCCTTCATCTATCATCATCGGTACTATTGGCAAAAGTAAACTGATAGACAGGCTGATTGCCCAGAAGAAAATTAATATTGCAGATATAAAAGGGAAATGGGAATCCTTTCTAATTCAAACCGTAGATGGCAATCTTATAGTAGCAGGCAGCGACAGGAGAGGTACTATTTATGGTATTTACGACATATCTGAAAAAATCGGCGTTTCCCCCTGGTACTTTTGGGCAGATGCACCCGTAAAAAAAAGCAAAGCCCTTTTTGTAAAAGCAGGAAGATATATTCAGGACCCGCCGAAAGTAAAATACCGGGGTATTTTTATAAATGATGAAGCGCCTTCCTTTACTGGCTGGTGTAACACAAGATTTGGTGGCGTTAATTCAAAAATGTACGCCACTATGTTTGAACTGCTGCTTCGCCTCAAAGCAAATTACCTCTGGCCTGCCATGTGGGGCAAAGCTTTTAATGAAGACGATACATTAAATCCTGTGGTGGCAAATGAATATGGTATTGTAATGGGCACATCGCACCATGAGCCCATGATGCGTGCACAAAAAGAATATTCAGTGAGAAGCAAAGCTGTTGGTCCATGGGATTTTGTTACTAATTCAGAGGAATTGAAAAAATTTTGGCAGGAAGGGATAAAAAGAAATAAAGATTACGACAACCTGATTACGATGGGTATGCGCGGTGATGGTGATGTAGCGATGGGCAAAGGAGACGATAAGGAAAATATTAAAACATTAGAGGAGGTAGTGAAGGCACAACGTGAAATAATTAAGAATGTTTATAATAATGACCCTTCAAAATACCCTCAGCTATGGGCTATTTTTACTGAAGTACAGCGTTATTACGATGCCGGTTTAACAGTACCTGACGATGTTACTTTATTATTCTGCGATAATAACTGGGGCTATATCCGACGTACAGAACCGCTCAAAGAAAAAAACAGGAAAGGCGGCAGTGGGTTGTACTACCATATTGATATGAATGGCGGGCCTTGGAACGACAGGTGGATCAATACCACAACAGTTCCAAAACTTCGGGAGCAACTAAATCTTGCCTATCAGACCGGGCTTGATCAGATATGGATTATTAATGTAGGTGATTTAAAACCTAAGGAATTACCTATAGATTTTATTATGCACTATGCATGGAACCCCGATGCTTACCCTGCAAATAAGACATTTGATTATACAGTTGACTGGGCTGCAAAGATATTTGGCCAGCAACATGCTAAAGAAATCGCTGAAATAGTCTCCACCTATCCTAAATATAATCTCTGGCGCAAGCCGGAAGCACAGGTGCCTGGCATTTTTAGTTTGGTGAATCATCATGAAGCCGATAGTGTTATTAAGCTTTGGCAGAATTTGAGCGCAAAGGCCGAAGCATTAAAAGCTCAAATACCTTCTGAAGCACAGGATGCCTATTACCAGTTAGTATTGTATCCGGCCAAAGCCTCTGCAGGCGTCGCGGAAATGTATATAACTGCCGACATTAATAATCTCTATGTAAAACAAGGGAGGACTATTGCTAACGATTATGCGCAACGTACCCGTTATCTCTATACCCTTGATTCGCTGTTAAGCCGGTATTATAACGATACAATGAGTAATGGTAAATGGAAAAACATGATGTCGGATATTCATATCGGTTACAGGCAGTGGTCTATGCCGAGAACTGCTACAATGCCTGCTGTAAAAGATATAACTCCTTTAACAGCATCTGCATGGGGTATAGCCCTGGAAGGAAGTGAAGAATCCTGGCCTTCATCAACAACTAAAGCTGCCCTTCCTGTTTTTGACGGGCTGAAGAAGCCAACCTATTATATTGATGTGTTCAACAAAGGAACAGGTTCTTTTCAGTTTGAGGCAACCGCAAGCCAACCCTGGATAAAACTGAATGTAACTAAAAGAACAGTTTCAACAGAGCAGCGCATCTTCGTAACTATTGACTGGACTTTGCTGAAGGATGGGGAATCATACGGAATGGTGGATCTGAAGAAAGGGGACAGTAGCTTCCAGGTACAGGTCACTGCAGTTCAGGCTACACTTCCGGAATTTAAGGGAACATTCTTTGGTAGCCTCACAGGCGAGTTTGCTATTCCTGCCAGTAAATTCAACGATAAAATACCCGGCAAAGATGCTACATGGGTAGTATTACCCGACCTGGGAAGAGCAGATGCCTGTATGGGTATTTATCCTGTAACAGCACCAAGTGCCACACCTGCAACAGCGCCAAAGCTGGAGTATAAAGTATATATCAATCAGGCAGGAAAAGTTTTCCTGTTACTGGGTATCCTGCCTACGCAGGATGTATCTCCGGAGCGTGGGTTACGGATAGCTGTTTCAATTGATCAAGGAGATACTGTGGTATTAGATGCAAGAAAAGGATTGGTAGATACCTTCAACGAGTACACGCAAAAGAACCTGTCTGATTCCAAAGTGTTGAAGCCGCTTCCTCCGCTTAATAAAGACATTACTTTAATTGGTAATGGCAGGCAGCGCCGTAGTGAAGTATTTGATAATATCCGCTGGCTGGATGTACAATTGGATGTAGCAAAGGCAGGTTTCCATACCATCAAAGTATTTATGATAGACCCTGAATTGGTATTGGAAAAAATTATTGTAAACCCGGATAATAATCATCCAAGTTATTTTGGTGCGCCTGCGGTTGAATTAGGTTCGAAATAAACAATAAATATTGAATAGTATGAATAAAATATTTAAATATCAATTGATAAATCTGCTTACTGTTTGCATATTGTTAACGGCCAAGAGCATTGTGGCTCAAATAAATCCTTTTGGCCTGCCTCAGGCTTCCACGTTCAAAAATGAATTCAAGTATACCAATCCTGTTACAAGAGATACTGCCATTTCAATGCGGGATCATTTCATTATTAAAGTAGACAAGAAGTGGTATTGTGTAGGCACTTCCGAACCGGTGTGGACAGGCCCCAATCCCGGAGTTCGGTTACTGGTGTCCGAAGATTTAATTAACTGGAAACAGCATTCATTTATCATTGATGCAAAAAAACTCCCCCCTGATTGTCCTTATAACGGGCGGTTCTGGGCACCCGAAATTCATTTCATCAAAAATAAATACTATCTGACAGTTAACAGCGGAAAAGTAACAGCAGAAGATCCGAAGGGCATGAAGACACATAGTGTATGGCTGTTTTCAGCCGACAGTGTTACCGGTCCTTATAAGCTGGTGAACGGACCTTTAACGCCCCAATATAATAACGATGCCACTTTATTTGAAGATGAAGACGGACAAACTTATCTCTATTGCAGCGGGAATGGTTTATTCCAGGCAAAAATAGATTTGAATACCGGTACACTTACTACGCCGATTGCGAAGTTCCTGGATAAAAAGCAACCCGGCTGGCCGGAGTGGATGGTAGGTGGTATAGAGGGGCCTTTTGTTATTAAAAAAGAAGGCACCTATTTCATGTTCTTCTCCACCTGGACCCGTGGCTATGAAGTAGGGCTGTTAAAATCAAAATCACCTCTTGGCCCCTGGGAGCTGGCTTCCCCTGAGCCAATTTTTGGTACAAGAAAAAAAGGCTATCGTCCCGAACTGGCTAAGTCCGGCGGTTACGAAAATCTAAAATTCACCGATACGCAGGATCCCTACCAGGAAACAGGACATAATGCATTGTTTATTGGACCAGACGGGCAGCTATGGAATTCCTGCCACTATTTTATGTATGAAAAAAGACCCTATCCCTATAGTCAGACATTCGAAGCATGGGAAAAAACACCGCAAATGGGTATTGAACCCGTGCATTATAAAAAGGGAATGTTTTATATAAACGGGCCGACATGGACGGAGCAAAAGATTCAATATTAAGAAAGATGTGTTGTTGTTGACAAAATTTTTATAATGAAAAATAAAAAAAATATTTACCTCTTGCTGATTGTAATTACAACCTGTATGATCAGCAGGGCGCAAACAAACGTAGCAGATTCCGGTGTGCATCGCCTTATTGCCTTTGCCACCACTATTAACCCGGAGCAACAGGTGCAGCAATCAAAGGAGCTTGCAAAATTATTTACCAAAGAAAATTCAAACCAATGGAGAAGTAAAGGAGATCAGCTTCGCAGTTATTATTTCCAGGCAGCAGGAAGTAATATGCCTTACAGGTTATATGTTCCCGCTACATGGGATGGAAAGACTACACTTCCTCTGGTTGTATTTCTTCATGGGGCCTGGAATGATGAAAGTTCCTATGTAACCGCGAATGATAAACAAATGATCAGGCTGGCTGAACAGTATGGATTTATCTTGGTATCACCGCTTGGTTACAGCAAACTCGGAGGATACGGAAACAGTCTTCTGTTGCCTGCTCTTTTTGGCAAGCCTGCAGAAGTTACAAAGATTATGGCTTCAGTTACAAGTGAAAGAACGCATACCCTTGAATTGAGTGAAATGGATGTTATCAATGTTATCGAGCTTGTTTTAAACGAATATCCTGTAAATGCTTCCGCCATGTATTTGACAGGACACTCAATGGGAAGTGGTGGTACATTATACATCGGTGCGAAATATAACAATTACTGGAAAGCGCTGGCTCCTATGTCGGGACCTTTTGTGGATGAAAAATTATATCCCTGGAACCGTATCAGTACAATACCGGTTTTTATAAGTGAAGGGAATAAATCAACGGCATCTTTGGAAAGCAGCAGATTGCTGGCAACGTGGATGAAAGAACATAATTACAAGGTGGAATACAGCGAAGTGGAAGGAGACCATGCAGGTATGGTTCCTGTTGTCTTGCCCAAGGTTTTTGATTTTTTTAACCGTTGTTATCAAAAGATTAATTCGAAATAAACAATGTAAAATATATTCGATGTTTTTTAAAAATTTAACGGCACTACTTTTTGGGTTACATTTAAGCTGTTGGGTGACTGCACAGGTTTCACAAAAAGTAAAAGATCGTGTATCCCACCAGGATAGTACTAGTTTTACTAACCCTGTAATCTGGGCGGACATTCCGGATATGTCGATCACAAGATCGGGCAGTGATTATTACCTGATCAGTACTACGATGCATTTAATGCCTGGCGCTCCTGTTATGAAATCCAAAGACCTTGTGCATTGGGATATGGCCAGCTACGTCTTTGATAGTTTGCATGATAATTCAAAATACAACCTGCTGGGGGGGACAGTTTACGGAAGGGGGCAATGGGCTTCTTCTATCCGTTACAATAATGGTAAGTACTACGTACTGTTTTCACCAAATGATCAGCCTTTTCGTGCTTATATCTATTCCACCGGCAATCCGGCGGGTAAGTGGGATCTTGTTTCAAGAACAAAACACTTTCATGACGCCTCGCTTTTTTTTGATGATGATGGAAGGGTATATATATTCTCAGGTACAGGAGCTTTACGTGAAATGAAAGAAGATCTTTCCGACGTAAAGCCAGGTGGCGTAGATACAACAGTTTTTAAAAGGGATGCAGATGAAACAGGTTTGCTGGAAGGAAGCCAGGTAATAAAATACAATGGAAAATATTACCTGCTGATGATCTCCTGGCCAAGGAATAAACCCCGCAGGCAGGTTTGTTACCGGGCAGATAATATTGCAGGGCCTTACGAAAAGAAAGTAATACTGGAAGATAACTTTGCTGGTTTTCCTTATTGCGGGCAAGGCTGTATTATTGATGATGCAAAGGGTAATTGGTATGGGTTGATATTCCAGGATCGTGGCGGAGTAGGACGGGTACCTTTATTAATGCCGGTACGCTGGACAGATGGTTGGCCGATGCTGGGTGATGAAAATGGAAAAGTACCCCTGCGCTGGAAAACAGCGCTGAAAACATACGACAATGGTAAACGTATTGTTGAAAGTGATGACTTCTCAAAAAAACAATTAAAACTCCAGTGGCAATGGAACCATAATCCTGTTAACACTGCATGGTCATTAACAGAACGTAAAGGATACCTGCGTCTTAAAACCAGCAGGGTGGTGGAAAATTTATTCGCAGCTCCAAATAGTATTACCCAACGTATGGAAGGACCCCGGTGCAGTGGTACCATATCACTTGACATTTCTAAAATGAAAGATGGTGATGTCGCCGGTCTCAGCGCATTCAATGGCGATGCAGGCGTATTGAGTATAATAATGGAGGGCAATAAAAAATATCTTTCCATGCAAACTAATTCCGTTGTTCTGGACAATTCCACAAAAGCAATAAAAAGTGTTACTGTAAACGAAAAAGAAAAAACAGCAATTACCAGCAATGTGATATATCTGCGTGTTGAGGGAGACTTTAACCTTAATAAAGATACTGCTGCATTTTTTTACAGCTACGACAATAAGAACTGGAAATCAATAGGGGGCTCCTTTAAAATGATATTTGACTACAGGCGCCTTTTTATGGGTACCAAATTCGCCATATTTAATTATGCTACAAAAAATTTAGGAGGGTTTGTGGATGTTGATTTTTTTAATTATAAACTTTTAAACTGAGATACTCTATTGTTCAATAGTTAAAAATATTTAGTGATTATGACCATAAAATATTATTTCTTGAGCCGGGGTATTAAAATAATTGTGTTGCTGTTTTCAGTCGTATCTGTGCGGGCTCAGGAGAACTATATAGCGCCTGTAAGACCAGGCAATGAACCTGTTGCACCAGGGAAATTTGAATCCAGCTGGCAATCATTACAACAATATGAAGTGCCTGAATGGTTTCGTAATGCAAAGTTTGGAATATGGGCACATTGGGGGCCTCAGTGTCAGCCCGGCCAGGGTGACTGGTACGCTCGTTCCATGTATAATGAAGGCAGCCGTCAATACAAATGGCATGTAAAAAATTACGGACATCCGTCAACGTTTGGATTTAAGGATGTGGTGAACAGTTGGAAAGCAGAAAAATGGGATCCTGAAAAATTAGTGGCATTGTATAAAAGAGCCGGTGCACAATATTTCTTTGCCATGGCCAATCATCATGACAATGTTGATATGTGGAACAGTAAATACCAGCAATGGAATACAGTAAATGTAGGTCCGCATAAAGATATCCTGGCAGGCTGGGCTAAAGCAGCAAAGAAAAATAAATTACCCTTTGGCTTAAGCGTACATGCTGCACATGCGTGGTCATGGTATGAAGTTGCACAGCGTTCAGATACCAGCGGAGAATTAAAAGGGCTGCCTTATGACGGCAGACTGACTAAGGCAGATGGTAAGGGTACCTGGTGGGAGGGACTGGATCCGCAGGAATTGTATGCACAAAACCATCCGCTTAGCAGGAACAGTGAAAATATAAACGCAATCCATGGTCAGTGGAACTGGGGCAATGGTGTCACACCGCCTTCACAGGAGTATTGCGAAAAGTTTTATAACAGAACTGTAGATATGATCAACCAGTTTCATCCTGATCTTTTATATTTTGATGATACAGGTTTGCCATTATACCAGGTAAGCGATGCAGGTTTGAAAATTGCGGCGCATTTTTATAATAGCAATATGGCTTTGCATAATGGCAAACTGCAGGCCGTCCTTTTTGGAAAAATCCTTTCTGAAGAACAAAAGAAATGTATGGTCTGGGATGTAGAACGGGGGGCACCAGATAAGATACAAAATATTCCCTGGCAAACCTGTTCATGTATTGGCGACTGGCATTACAATACTTCAGTGTATGAAAATAACCGTTATAAGTCTGCCAGAGATGTAATACATATGCTTGTAGACGTAACAAGCAAAAACGGTAACCTACTATTAAATATTCCTGTTAAAGGCGACGGCAGTATTGATGAAAAGGAAATTGCAGTGCTCGAAGGAATCGCTGCATGGATGGATATTAATAAAGAGAGCATCTTCGGTACACGCCCATGGAAAATTTTTGGTGAAGGCCCTGCAGCAGATAAAGCCAATCCGATCAATGCGCAGGGATTTAACGAAGGCCGGATTAAATTTTCTTCCAAGGACATCCGGTTTAACCAAAAAGGGAAAATACTTTATATCACCCTGTTGGGTGCACCTGATGAAAAAATTTTAATTAAAAATATGGGATTACAAAACAATGCAGATACAATTTTAAAAATTGAACTGCTGGGTAGTAAAGAAAAAGTTATATGGAATAGAACTGAAGAAGGCCTTGAAATAAATAAGCCTGTAATAATTCCCAATGCTATTGCACTGGTATATAAAGTGTATCAAAAATAATTTGGAGAAGGTTTTATAAAACGGTAAACAATGAAACAACAATTAGTTTTTTTTCAATGGCATAAAATGAAAGCCGTGTTTCTTTTTGCATGCATAAATTTTTTTATTATTTCAGCGGGGCAATCACAAACCGGAATTAAGGTACAGCACAGCAAAAAGATAAGCACCGACCTCTTTGGTTTATTTTTTGAAGATATCAATTATGCTGCGGACGGAGGCTTGTATGCTGAACAGGTGCAGAACCGTTCATTTGAATACAGTCCCACCGATAACCGGCAATGGCATTCATTATCTTTCTGGGAATATATCACTCCCGGATTTTCTTACGGTAACCTTAATGTTGAAACAAGTGCTCCCGTGCATATTAATAATCCCCATTATGCAGTGCTGAATATTGAGCATATCGGTACAGTACCTGAAAAAGCCAACCAGGGTCAGCAATCTTTACCTGCATCTATTACCACAGGAAGGCCCGGTGTGGGTATCAGAAACACAGGCTTTGGTAATATGATTACAAAAAATGGGGAACAATTTAATTTCTCTCTGTTTGCAAAACTACTTTCTGATAATCCGGTAGATATGTACATAAGTCTGCAGGACACAAAAGGTAAAGTACTTGCAGAAAATAAACTTACAATCAGTAAAAAAGATTGGATTAAATATAATGCATTGCTCACCGTTACAGGAGAAAGTGACAGCACTCAAATTGTATTGTTAGCAGTTAATAAAGGTAAGCTGGCATTGGACCTGGTTTCTGTTTTTCCTGTCAATACATTTAAAAACAGACAAAACGGTCTTCGTGCAGATTTGGCTCAATTGCTGGCTGATATGAAACCCGCCTTTATCCGTTTCCCGGGTGGTTGTTTGGCACATGGGGATGGAATAGGAAATATGTATCGTTGGAAAAGCACAATTGGACCACTTGAACAGCGTGTGGAACAAAAAAATCTCTGGGGCTATCATCAGACTGCGGGACTTGGTTATTATGAATATTTCCAGTTTTGTGAAGATATCGGTGCCAAACCATTACCTGTACTACCCGCTGCCGTTAGTTGCCAGAATTCTGGAGGTACCTGGCGTATAGGTGGCACCGGTCAGCAGGCATTACCATTGGAAGAAATGCAGGATTATATACAGGATGTATTGGACCTTGTTGAATGGGCCAATGGTGATGTAACAAGTACCTGGGGAGCTAAAAGAGCAGCAGCAGGTCACCCGGCACCATTTAATCTGCAATATATCGGCATTGGTAATGAAGATAAGATTACACCGGAGTTTGAACAGCGTTTTAAAATGATCTTCGAAGCAGTAAAAGCAAAACATCCTGAAATTACTATAATCGGTACAAGCGGCCCTTTTCATTCAGGGGAAGATTATGATAAAGGATGGAAAGTAGCAAACGATCTTAAAGTGCCCGTAGTGGATGAACATTATTACGTACAACCGGATTGGTTAATCAAAAATCAATACCGTTATGATGGATACAAAAGAAATGCTGGAAAGGTTTATCTCGGTGAATATGCATCATGGGGTAACCGTTTAGAAAATGCAGTTGCTGAGGCCCTTTATATGACAGGCCTTGAACGTAACGGTGATGTGGTAAGTATGGCCTCATATGCACCACTGTTTGCCAAAGCAAATTTCACACAATGGAAAACCGATATGATTCTTTTTTGACAATGACGGTTATTACCTCACACCAAATTATTATGTCCAGAAAATGTTTTCTGCAAACAGTGGAGATTACTATATAGATAAAGTAATAACAAAAAATGATACCGATTCCTTGCTCTCGGGATCGTGTGTTTATAACAGTAAATCCGGTGATATTATTATAAAACTGGTGAATGCCGGGAAAGAAAACAAAGCGTTCAAAATAAACCTCGGTGCATTTTCAAAAAATCTCCAGACAGCTACCGTTACACAATTAAGTGGTGCTGCAACTGCAGAAAATTCATTTAAAAAAAGAGAAAATATTATACCGGTTACAACAGTGTTTCAAGCGGCTAAGAAATTTGCGTATTCGGCACCTGCGGTCTCGGTAACGGTTATAAGTATTAAAACAAGATAGAAAATTGAAATAATAACAATTTATAGTCAGTCAGAAAAAATCAAATGGGTATGAAAATTTTTCCCAGGTTAATATTAAGCCTTTTAGGTATGGTGTTTTTATTTAAAAGCTATGCCCAGGACATCAGTGTTTCCAGTCCCGCAAAACAATTAACCTTAAATATAACAGTAACTGATGGCAAACCATTTTATACAGTCGTGTATAATAATAAGACCATGCTAGATAAATCCCCGCTTGGTATTAAGACCAATGAAGGAGATTTCAGTACAGCAATGAAATATAACGGAAGAGAGGATACAATTATTGATAAAACTTATAATCAGGCTAAGATTAAAAAATCTCAGGTACATTATTTAGCCAATCAGCTTACCTGCAATTTTGAAAATGCACAGCAACGTAAAATGAAGATTGTTTTTCGAGTGAGTGATAATGATATCGCCTTCCGGTATGAACTGCCTGCTATGGGACAGCGTTTTGCCTGCGTGGTAGAAAAAGAAGAAACCGGGTATAAATTTCCTGCAACCACCACTACTTTTTTATCACCCATGATGGCTCCAATGACAGGTTATGCACGTACTGCTCCCAGTTATGAAAGTGGGTACCAGGCCGATGCTCCAATGATAAATGCAAATTACCGAAGCGAGGGATTTGTATTTCCGGCTCTTTTTCATGTGGGTAATGACGGATGGATATTACTTTCTGAAACCGGTGTCAGCAGTTTATACTGTGGTGCACATCTTAGTGACTGTTCAAAAGAAACAGGTGTATACACTGTTGAGTATCCTAATCCAAAACAAAATAATGGTTTTGGCAGCAGCGGCGCTGCTATCTCACTACCTGGTGTTACCCCATGGAGAACAATTACTGTTGGCGAGAACCTGAAACCAATCGTTGAAACCACTATTCCATTTGATGTTGTAGAGCCGTTATATGAACCATCACGCAATTATAAATTCGGTAAATCAACCTGGAGCTGGATTGTTTGGCAGGACCCCAGTATGAACTATGACGACCAGGTAAAATATATTGACCTTGCCGCTGCTCTAAAATGGAATTATATCCTCATTGATGCTTTCTGGGATACTAATATTGGTAAAGACAAGATGAAGGAACTGATCAAATATGCCAAATCAAAAAAGATAGGTGTTTTATTATGGTACAATTCCAATGGAGCTGAAAACGATGCCCCGCAGGGCCCAAGAAATAAGATGAGTACGTCGGTAGAGCGCAAAAAAGAAATGCAGTGGCTGCGTGATGCCGGGGTGGCTGGATTGAAAGTAGATTTTTTTGGCGGCGACAAGCAGGAGACAATGCGGCTCTATGAAGACATTCTCTCAGATGCCAACGATTATGGATTAATGATCGATTTTCACGGAGCTACATTACCGAGAGGCTGGGAGAGAATGTATCCAAATTATATCGGAAGCGAAGCCGTTGTCGCATCTGAAATGCTGATATTCTCACAGGGAGTAAGGGACGCTGAAGCATTTAATGCCACACTGCATCCATTTATCCGCAATGCGGTCGGAAGTATGGAATTTGGAGGAGTGCTGTTAAATAAATTCCTTACCAAAAGCAATCAGGGCCGCAATAAACGCCTTACTACAGATGCTTTTCAACTGGCTACTGCAATTCTTTTTCAAAACGCTGTACAGATGTTTGGATTAACACCGAATAATCTGACAGACGTGCCCTCATTTGAAATTGAGTTTATGAAAAAAGTTCCTACTATATGGGATGAAACGGTATTTGTTGATGGTTATCCTGGTAAGTATGTTGTAATAGCGAGAAGACAGGGAAGCAAATGGTATGTAGCTGGTGCCAATGCAGGAAAAGATGTATTGAAGGTTCCACTTAAACTGCCCATGCTGGCAGGTAGAAAGGCCACCCTGTATAATGACGACTTAGAAAAGGCTCCTTACACAAAAGAAATATCAATAAGCGAAACCGGCGAATATGAAATTGAAATACAGCCTAACGGCGGATTTGTGTTAAACAATAATAATTAATTGAACGATGAAGATCAGTATAAAAAAAGCAGGAGTTATAATAATGGCCCTTTTTAGTATGGCTATTATAACCAGGACAAATGCACAGACATGGACACCTGATAATGCTAACGGCACTTATACCAACCCGTTATTCTATGACGAATTTTCTGACCCGGATATTATACGCGTAGGTACGGATTTTTATCTGGCCGGCACTACCATGCATGCCTTTCCGGGCCTGGTAGTATTGCATTCAAAAGATCTCGTAAACTGGGAATTTTCCAGCTATTGCTTTGATAAACTGAATATGGGAGATGACTTTAAACTGGAAAACGGAAAAGAAGCCTACGGACAGGGTATCTGGGCACCTTGCATTCGTTATCACAATGGCACATTTTATATTTTTTCCAATATCAATAAGCACGGTTTGCAGGTATTTATTTCCAGTAATCCTAAGGGGCCGTGGATACGAAAATCTATTGACGCAGAGATATACGATTTGTCAGTATTGTTTGATGATGATGGAAAAGTATATGCAGTACATAAATACGATGAAGTAAAGATGGTTGAATTGAAACCCGATTTCAGCGGAATTGTGGAAGGTACAGAAAAGGTGATCATCCCTAAAGGTAATGCGATGGGTGAAGGACATCATATTTATAAAATAAAAGGCAAATACTATATCATCAGCGCCAACTATTCTCCATCAGGCCGTATGCAGTGTGCAAGGGCGGATAACCCTTATGGACCTTATGAAACAGTCGTGATAAGTACTGATGAGACAATGGGTACTGAACGTGGTGCCGTTGTGCAGAACGTTAGCCTCGGAACGAAAGTACCAGCACCCGGATTTAAATTCAGGATTTCAAAACCCGGAGTCAATGAAATGGGTGCTGTGTCTATGCACCAGGGTGGTGTGGTTGATTTGCCTAATGGTGACTGGTGGGGCTTTTCCATGATGGATGTGTTATCAGTAGGCCGTACTACCTTTCTTTCCCCTGTAACATGGCAGGATGGATGGCCTTATTTTGGTTTGCCTGGTAACCTGGGGCGTTCTCCACGTACGTGGTTGAAACCAAATGTTGGTGTTGAAATAAAACCAACAGCTACCTATATACGAAGTGATGATTTTTCCGGTGCCAGGTTGCAAAATATATGGCAATGGAACCATGAGCCGGTGGATGCTAAATGGAAACTGGACACAAAGAAAGGACGGTTGTTGCTGAACACTCTTCCTGCAGCTGATTTTTTATGGGCTAAAAATACATTAACACAAAGGGTGGTTGGCCCTCAGTCCTATGCTACTGTGCAAATGGATGCTAACGCACTTAAACAGGGCGACTATGCCGGGCTGGCTGTATTGAATATGCCTTATGCTGCTCTTGGCATAATACGTAAAGCGGATGGATATTTTTTGCGTTTTTATGACCAGTATAGTGATAAGACGACAGAACAGAAACTGGCATCGCCCAAAATCAGTTTGCGTATGAACGGCGATTATGAAAAAGACATGGCACAATTCAGCTACAGCACAGATGGAAATAACTTTATCAGCATTGGTGATTCTATTCGTTTGCCCTACCAGTTAAAAACCTTTCAGGGCAGCCGTTATGCACTATTTGCCTATAATACAGATGCAAAAGAAGGAGGTTATGCCGCATTTGATGATTTCACTGTGACAGAGCCTTTTGCTGACCGGTCACAAAATATTCCCGCTGGAAAAATTATTACCCTTACCAACCTTGCAACAGGCAATCAACTATGGGCGAATCCTCATGGCATGCTGCACACCGCCTGGCGTGGTACAAAGGAGGAAAATGGACCAGGCACACAGTTCCGGGTACACGACAGGGGTAAGGGTCGTGTAGTGCTGGAAGCGCTTAATGGTACAGGTTTTTTAACAGTAGTGGGATTAGGGTTGACAGCTGATGTGCGCTTGTTGAAAGACGAATCAGAGGGAAGTTTATTTCAATGGCAGGATATGTTACACAACCAGTGCATGTTGCTGTCATTGAAAACAAACCGCTACGTAGGGCTGGTACCGGAAACAAGAACGCCTTATGCGGCCAACTTTGCCGGTACCCGTCCGGATAGAAAAGATGGGACGGTATTTAGCTGGAAAGTGGTGGAAATGAAGTAATCAATTGTCTTGATTCAGCAATACATTTTGAAAAAGAATAAATGAAAATAATAAATAAGCAATAATAGAGGAAGCAGTATTGGGTGTTAAGTGCTGCCCAGTTTAATAAATTTTGAAAACAGTAAATAGTAATTTGAAGATGTCAAAATATAAGATTGTTTTTAGTGTAATGATGTTTTTTTTAATCAGGGAGATATATGCCCAGAATCCTGTAATACAAACTCATTACACCCCTGATCCGGCGCCCATGGTATACAAGGACAGAATGTATATCTATACCGGTGATGATGTGCCTGGCTTCGATTTTTATTATATGACCAAGTGGCGGGTATATTCATCTGCTGATATGGTAAACTGGACTGATCACGGGGCACCCATCAGTTTGGAGACTTTTTCCTGGGCGATGGACAGGGCCTGGGCATCGCAGTGTATTGAGCGTAACGGAAAGTTTTATTGGTATACCTGTGTACAGACTGTCCAGAACAATATGGCAATCGGCGTAGCTGTTGGCAACAGTCCAACCGGCCCTTTTAAGGATGCTATTGGCAAACCATTAGTTACTACCGGCAGTTGGTCGAACATTGACCCGACTGTTTATATTGATGATGACGGGCAGGCATACATGTACTGGGGCAATAGTAAACTTTTTTATGTAAAACTGAATGCCGATATGGTTTCTTATTCAGGCGATATTGTTGAAGTGCCGTTAACGGTAGAAACCTTTGGGGGCGTACCCCGCCAGCGGCCGATGCCTGGGCAAAGCAATCAAAGCACACAGACAGCCCCAACCGTTCCCAACAAAGATATGTTTGTCGAAGCCCCATGGTTTTACAAACACAGCGGCATTTATTACCAGATGTTTGCAGGAATGGAAAAAGGTAAAGAGTGTCTTTCCTACTCTACAAGTACAGGTGCTACAGGCCCATGGAAATACCAGGGAAGGATTATGGTTGACCAGCCCACCAACAGTTTCACCAATCATGGAGGTATTATCGACTTCAAAGGAAAATCCTATTTGGTATACCATACAGCATTGCTCCCTGGTGGAGGAAGTTATGGCAGATCGACAGCAATAGAGGAATTTAAATACAATGCAGACGGCACTATTCCTAATATTAATATAAGCAGAGAAGGTCCGGTAGCTGTAGCTAACATTGATCCTTATAAACGCACTGAGGCGGAAACGATTGCCTGGTCTGCCAAATGCAAAACCGACGAAGACGACAAAGCGGGTGTGTATGTTTCTGAAATACGCAGCGGCGGATTTATAAAAGTAAAGTCAGTGGATTTTGGAACTACCGCTCCGAAAAATTTTACAGCCTCACTCGCAGCAGGTTTAGATGGGGGCATTTTAGAAGTCTATGTGGATAGTGTGAACGGACCAAAACTGGCCAGCATCAATCTTACCCGTACAGGCGGATGGAACAAATGGAAAATATTCAATAGTGAAATAACGGCTGACGTTACTGGTATTCGTGACCTGTATTTCTCTTTCAAAGGAAAGAACCTCACCGCAGGACGCAGGTTGTTCAACTTCGATTATTGGTTGTTTAAAAAATAATATAAATGAAAAAGAAAACGATATTAGTTGTATTAATGATAATGGGGTTGATACTGCCTGCAATGCTAAACGCACAAAATAACCCGATCATCAAAAATATTTTTACTGCAGATCCTGCGCCGCTGGTATATAAAGACACGGTTTTCCTGTATGCGGGAGAAGACACCGCTGCTGTCTCAACAAATGGCTACAGGATGCCTCACTGGAAAGTATTTTCTTCCACTGATATGGTAAAATGGACCGACCGGGGTGCAGCATTGAAGCCAACGGATTTTTCGTGGGCAGCTAAAGATGCCAATGCCGCACAAACCATTTACCGTAACGGAAAATTTTACTGGTATGTATCGGTGCTGCATAAAAAAGATGATAACAGTAATGGAGGTGTAGCCATCGGTGTGGCTGTTGCTGATCATCCAACCGGTCCATTTAAAGATGCCATTGGCAAAGCGCTTATCACTAATGATATGACCCGCGATCAGAAACATTCCTGGGATGACCTTGATCCGACTGTATTTATTGACGATGACGGACAGGCATATATTTTTTGGGGCAATGGCAGTTGTAAATGGGCGAAGCTGAAGGATAATATGATTGAGTTACAGGACAGCATACACACTTTTAAACCACAGAATTTTACAGAAGCTCCCTGGATATATAAACGCAACGGTTTGTATTACCTGGTATATGCCGCCAACTTTCCTGAAACTATAGAATATTGTACCTCAAGAAATATTACCGGACCATGGGAATACCGTGGCCTTATCCAGGACAAAGTAAAAAACAGCACTACTACACATCCGGGCATTATTGATTATAAAGGGAAGTCTTATTTCTTTTATCATAATGGCAGCCTGCCAACCGGCGGCAACTTTAGAAGGAGTGTTTGTATTGATTACCTGAATTATAATGCAGATGGTACTATCCAAAAAATTCCGGAGACCACGGAAGGTGTGGCAGCAGTCGTTCCAACACTTGCCGTACCTAAGAAACCGGATCCTAAGTTTTTCATCTATCTCTGCTTTGGTCAGTCGAATATGGAAGCAGGCGCAAAGCCAGAAAAACAGGATAGTGCAACCGTTGATAAACGTTTCCTGATGCTGGCCACTGTTGACAATTTTAAACTGGGCAGGGCAAAAGGCAACTGGTATGTTGCCGACCCCCCCATTAACAGACCAGAAAATAATATGGGGCCGGTGGATTGGTTTGGTCGTACAATGGTAGCCAATTTGCCTGAAGATTACCGTGTAGGTGTTATCAACGTATCTGTAGCAGGAGCCAAGATTGAGCTCTGGGGTGAGGACACTTATAAAACCTATCTTGACAGCGCTGCAAAATGGATGCAGAATATATGTAAGCAGTATGACGGTAACCCGTACCAGCGGCTGCTGGAAATGGCTAAAATAGCTCAGCAATACGGTGTCATAAAAGGCATACTGATACACCAGGGTGAATCAAATTCAACAGAATCCTGAATGGCCAAAAAAGGTGAAAGGTATTTATAGTGACCTTCTAAAGGAACTGCATCTCAAATCCAAAAAAATACCACTCCTTGCCGGTGAATTGAAAAGTAAAGAAGAACACGGGATTTGTTATGCATTCAATACAACAATACTGCCGCATCTGAAAGAAGAAATTGCTAATTCATATATCATTTCCTCCAGGGGAGTAAAAGGAACACCGGATCAGTTTCATTTTAATGTTACAGGTATGCGTGAGTTGGGACGCAGGTATGCTGTAAAAATGCTGGAATTGCAGGGCTTTTCATACAGCGAAAATAAAGGGCCGGCTCCTGCAAATTAACTTTAAAAAAACCGGACAAGGAAAAATGTAATCAATAAAACAAGTGTCATGAAGTTTAAACTTATTTCTTTTACAGGTCTTGCATTAACTCTTTGTGTTGCTGGTTTGCAGGCACAAACAAAAATAACAGTTGATGTCAATAAAACAGAACATAAAATTTCACCAACATTGTTCGGAATATTTTTCGAGGATATTAATCTTTCTGCTGACGGTGGTATTTACCCCGAACTCGTGCGCAACCGTTCTTTCGAAGATGCAGACAGCCTGCAGAACTGGAAGTTTACTTCCGTACACAAATCCACAGCAACAATAAGTGCCGCAGAGGTTTTATCAAGAAACCCAACAGCACCACTAAATCCCTTTAACCGTAAATCTCTTTTGATAAATGCAGCAGGTGATTTTAAATTAGAAAACACCGGCTATTGGGGAATCAATATCATCGCAGGCAGTAACTATGCTTTTACAATTGCGGTTCGTACTACAGCGACAGAAAATTATAAAGGGCCTTTAACGATAAGGCTGGTAAGTACCGGTGGCGCCACACTTGCAACTGGTGAAATAAAAGATTTCACAACAGCATGGAAATATCATCCCCTTACATTAACAGCATTGGCAGGCGACCCCAAAGCATATTTAGAAATTTCAGGTGAAGGAAAAGGCAAACTCTTTATTGATATGGTGTCATTAATGCCGCAAAAAACATGGAAGGATCATGGATTGCGTACCGACCTGGCTGAAGCCGTTAATGCATTACAGCCAAAATTCTTACGTTTTCCCGGCGGTTGTTGGGTGGAAGGCGAAGATTTTGAGCACATGTACAAATGGAAAAATACTGTAGGCAACCCTGATACAAGATTGCCTTTATGGAATATCTGGGGATACAATGCCACTAATGGTTTAGGTTATCATGAGTATTTGCAGATGGCAGAAGACCTGGGTGCAGAACCTTTATTCTGTATCAATGCTGGTGTATCGCACAGGGAAACTGTAACGGGAGAAAAGCTGGGGCCATGGATTCAGGATGCGCTGGATGCTATTGAATATGCTAACGGACCGGTTACTTCCGTATGGGGTAACATCCGTGCAAAAAACGGGCACCCGTTACCGTTTAATATGAAATATCTCGAAATCGGTAACGAGAATTTTGGTAAAGAGTATTACAGTAATTATGAAATGATTGCGAAAGCCGTGCTGGCAAAATATCCAGGCATGAAACTTATTGCCAATGACTGGTCTGGCGGTCATCCTGCAGAACCGCAACCAGAAATTATTGACGAGCACTATTATAATAATCCGGATTGGTTTGTTTTGAATGCAACGAAATATGACAGCTACAACCGCAAAGGTCCAAAAATTTTTATTGGAGAATATGCAGTTACCGGCAATACAGGCAAGGGAAATTTACGAGGTGCCATTGGCGAAGCGGCCTGGATGACAGGTATGGAACGTAACTCTGATATTGTTGAGATGGGGTCTTACGCACCATTGTACTGCAATACTAATCACCAGCGCTGGCCGATTAACCTGGTGAATTATGATAATTACCGGTGGTATGGTTTGCCCAGCTATTATGTCCAGCAGTTATTTGCTGCCAACCAGGGAACAGTAACCTTACCGGTAACTGTCGAAGGAGCCCCCGCAATTGAACTTCCCAATGCATCAGGACGTATTGGTCTGGGCACATGGAATAATGCAGCAGAGTTTAAAGACCTCAAAGTAACTGCACCTGATGGTACTGTTTTATTTCAGCCTGATTTTTCAAAAAACATTGATGAATGGACTAAAACGGGCCAGGGTGATTGGTCAGTACAGGATGGTATACTTAGACAATCGGCGCAAACACCAGGTGTTACTGCTTATGCAGGTGATACTACCTGGAAGGATTACACGATTGCATTGAAAGCACGTAAACTTTCAGGTGAAAATGGTTTCCAGATCTATTTTCATAACAAACGTAACAATGGCCGTATCCGGTGGGATATAGGAGGTTACAATAATTCCACCAACGAAATGCAGATCGGATTGAATGCGGGGAGTATGAAAGGAGAGGTCGAGACAGGGCGCTGGTACGATGTTAAACTGGAAGTAACAGCCAGCAGCGTGAAAGGATATTTAGATGGTAAACTTACGCAGGAGGTATCTGTAAGTAACCTGAATACAAAAGCTGTCTGCGCAAGTGCAGTAATGGATGAAAAATCAGGTGATATCATTGTCAAAGTAGTGAACACTTCTGACAGAGCTGTCAAAACACAGGTTTATTTAAAAGGTGCTGTGTCACCAGGCGTCCAAGGAACCGTGACAGTATTGACATCTGCCAGCCCACTGGACGAAAATTCACTGGACACTCCTATGAAAGTAGCCCCTAAAACTGAGACTATTACTGTGAAAGGAATGACCATCAACCGTTCGTTTCCCGCAAATTCATTGACGGTAATACGGCTGCCAACGATGAAACAGAGTATGGCGATAAAATGAAAAATCAGGAAAAGTATTTAACATTTAATAAAACGAATAAAGTAATGAAAAAAAATATTGCAGGATTTGTTGCCATCAAATTTGCCCTGTTTTCAGTTAGTGTTGCGACAGCGCAGCAGAAAGCGCATAACCCCCTGATATTCGCCGATGTGCCTGATATGTCTATGATGCGTGTAGGTAATACCTACTATATGAGCAGCACTACCATGCATTTCAATCCTGGTGTACCTATAATGAAATCGAACGACCTGGTAAACTGGAAACTGATCAATTATTGTTACGATACATTGGCAGATATCCCATCACTAAATCTTACTGATGGACGCGGCACTTATGGCCGTGGTTCATGGGCAAGCAGCATCCGTTACCATAACGGCACTTATTATGTTTCCACTTTTGCGCAAACAACCGGCAAAACATATATCTATTCCACAAAGGATATTGAAAAAGGTCCATGGAAAAGAGTAGCCTTTAAGCCAAGCTTTCACGATCATTCCCTGTTTTTTGACGATGATGGGAAAGTTTATATGTTATATGGAAATGGAAAGCTGAGCCTGGTAGAGTTAAACGAAGATCTTTCGGGCGTAAAAGAAGGCGGTATTAACCAGGTGGTGATAGAAAATGCAAGCCTGCCTGCTCTTAAAGAAGGCCAGCGTGGAGGCTTGGGTGCAGAGGGGTCACAACTTTTTAAAAAAGATGGTAAATATTACCTGTTCAATATTTCATGGCCTCCGGGAGGAATGCGTACGGTGCTTTTACACAGGGCCGATAAACTTACCGGGCCGTGGGAAGGGAAAGTAGGCTTTCAGGATCTTGGTGTAGCTCAAGGTGGATTAATAGATATGCCTGATGGTCGGTGGTTTTCTTATCTCTTCCGGGATTATGGTTCCGTAGGTCGTATACCTTACCTGGTTCCTGTTAAATGGGAAGATGGATGGCCGGTACTGGGAGTAAATGGTAAGGTCCCAGAAACACTTGATCTGCCATTAAACAAGAGTTTAATTCCCGGCATCGTTGCCTCCGATGAATTTAACCGTAAAAAAAAGGAGCCTGCATTACCGCTGGTATGGCAATGGAATCATAATCCCGATAACAGTTTATGGTCAGTCTCAGAACGGAAAGGTTTTTTGCGCTTAAAAACAGGAAGGGTAGATACATCATTTTTACTGGCACGTAATTCATTAACGCAACGTACAATCGGGCCGCTATGTTCAGGTGTTATTTCACTTGATGTGTCTGGTATGAAAGACGGAGATTTTGCAGGGCTTGCCTTATTACAGGCTCAGTTTGGACAAGTGGGTGTAAAAGTGGACGGCAGCAATAGAAATATTGTAATGATAAACGCCAGCACCAAAAAGCCTGTACAGGCAGCTAGCATACCTCTCAGTCAAAACATAGTTTTCTTTAAAGCTGAATGCAATTTTACCGATAAAAAAGATGTGGCCGATTTCTTTTATAGCCTGGATGATAAAACATGGTTACCCATCGGTACACAATTAAAAATGGCATATACCATACCTCAGTTCATCGGGTATCGTTTTGCACTTTTTAACTATGCGACCAGGGATACAGGAGGTTTTGCTGATTTTGATTATTTCAGAATTACAGAAACAATTTCAACAATAAAATAAGTCTTGGCTAAAACCAAATAATAATTGCAAATGAAACAACTGAATATAATAATTCTGGGCACAAGCCTCTTGCTCTCTGTCTTTAATGTAACAGAAGCACAAAATCCTATCGTGCGAAATCAATATTCTGCAGATCCTTCGGCCCGGGTATTTGGAGACAGGGTATACGTTTATCCATCGCACGATATACTGGCAACTGAAGGGAAAGGAAGGTTGGGATGGTTTTGCATGGAAGATTACCATGTCTTTTCTTCGGACAATTTAACAGAGTGGACTGATCATGGAATGATTATTTCGCAAAATAAAGTACCCTGGGTTAAACCGGATAGTTATAGTATGTGGGCTCCTGATTGTATTGAACGCAATGGAAAATACTATTTTTATTTTCCTACCTCCGCAAAGGATACCACAGCTTATGGACGTGGTTTCAGGATAGGCGTGGCTGTTGCTGATAAACCTACGGGGCCTTTTATTCCCGAGGCAGCACCTTTAAAAGATGTCCGTGGTATTGATCCCAATGTATTTATTGATAAAGATGGTCAGGCATACCTGTTTTGGTCTCAGGGAAATATTTATGGCGCAAAGCTAAAATCTAATATGCTGGAGTTGGATAGTGAAGTGAAAACACTTGGCGAACTGCCCGTAAAAGGATTAAAGGAAGGTCCCTATATGTTTGAACGTAATGGTACATACTATCTAACCTATCCGCATGTAGAAAATAAAATCGAAAGACTGGAATATGCTACAGGCGATAGTCCACTCGGACCATTTAAAGTTACCGGAGTTATTATGGATGAATCTCCAACAGGTTGCTGGACTAACCACCATTCTGTTATAGAATTTAAGAATCAATGGTACCTGTTTTATCACCACAACGATTACTCTCCTAAGTTTGATAAAGCACGTTCTATCAGGGCCGACAGTTTGTTCTTTAATGCTGATGGCACTATCAAAAAAGTAATTCCAACATTCAGGGGAATAGGATTAACTAAAGCATCAACTGAGATTCAGGTTGACAGGTATACGATGATAAGCGATAAAGGAGCATCTGTCGCATTTATTGATACGCTCAATAAATTTCAAGGATGGAAAATATTGTTTACAAACGCTGAAGCATGGACGCAGTACAATAGCGTTGATTTTGGTCAAAAGCCGTTTAAGAAAATTACAGTTCGGGCAAATTCGCAGGCAGGGGGTATGTTGCAGATCCGGGTGGGAAATATAAATGGAACTGTACTGGGGCAAGTAAACATTCCTAAGAGTGCAGATATGAAGATAGTCACTGTACCATTACTGAAATATAAAAATGGTATTCAGGATCTTTTCATCATTTCGAAAAATGACCAGCCATGTGAAGTCGACTGGATAAAATTTGAATAGCATTTACATGTTACTGATGTACGAAAAATGGTGATTAGTTAAATAATGTTAGAAATAATTTTTTATACAAATAAATTAATATCATGAAGGCGATAGTAGTTAATTTCTTGCTGCTTTTTTTTATTACAGGAATTTGCGCCCAGGATTCCCATCAATTGTGGCTAAGAAAAAAAACGGCAATTCCTGTAAACGTAATATGCACTAATAAATCAGCAACGGCAACTATAGCGATAAAGGAATTGCAACAGGGATGGCAGGGAAAGCGGGGAGCAAACATATCGCTTTTAATAAAAAAAGATAAGGCGTTAAAAGCTGATGGTTTCAGGCTGACGCAATCAAGTGTGGAAGCTAATACTGAATTAGGAATTTTATATGGAGCGTTTGAATTGTTACGAAGGCAACAAACAGGACAGCCGATTACCGAGGGCATCAGTAACCCTTCCTATGAAATAAGAATTCTGAATCATTGGGATAACCCCAATGGATCAATAGAAAGGGGATATGCGGGCTCATCAATATTCTGGCACAAAGACAGTTCGTTGATAGTTACGGATAATGATAAAATGCTTTGGCTGGAATATGCACGGGCAAATGCGTCAGTCGGCATTAATGCGACAGTATTAAATAATGTTAATGCTTCACCTTTAATGCTCTCTGCGGCCTACCTCGATAGAGTGAAAGCAATTGCAGATATATTTCGGCCCTATGGTATTAAGGTATACCTGTCAATAAAATTTTCATCTCCGGCTTTACTTGGAGGGCTGAAAACTGCTGACCCACTTGATACAAAAGTTATAGAATGGTGGAAAGAAAAAGCAAGGGAAATTTACTCGTTGATTCCTGATTTTGGTGGCTTCCTGGTAAAAGCAAGCAGTGAAGGGCAGCCTGGGCCACAGGATTATGGACGCACACATGCTGATGGGGCAAACCTGCTTGCAGATGCCGTTGGCAAATATGGAGGTATAATAATGTGGCGTGCTTTCGTGTACAGTCCTAACGATAAAGACAGGGCAAAACAGGCCTATAATGAATTCATTAATCTTGATGGCAAATTTCATGACAATGTAATCATACAGGTGAAAAACGGACCGATTGATTTTCAGCCGAGAGAACCATTTAGCCCACTATTTGGTGCACTTAAGCAAACATCAGTTATGCCTGAATTTCAGATAACGCAGGAATATCTTGGACATGCTGAACACCTGGTTTTTCTGTCGACAATGTGGGAAGAATGTCTGCAAAGCGATACCTATCAACAAGGCCCCGGCAGCACGGTTGCACGTTGTACAGATGGAAGTATCTATCTGCAAAAACACTCAGCTATAGCCGGAGTTGCCAATATTGGATTAGATACAAACTGGTGTGGACATGACTTTGCCCAGGCTAATTGGTATGCCTTTGGAAGGTTGGCCTGGAATAATAGTTTAAGTAGTGATCAAATAGCCGATGAGTGGATAAAACAAACTTTTTATCCTGATGTAACTGAAACGAAAATTTCGGCATTATACTCAAGCGAATGGCAGGTTAACTTTTTGGCCCCGGTAAAACAAATGATGCTGGAAAGCCGGGAAGCGGCTGTTAATTATATGATGCCACTCGGTTTTCATCATATTATGTCAGCAAATGAACATTACGGCCCGGGCCCCTGGTGGGCTCCTGCAAGGATGAGGGCAGACTGGACACCACCATATTACCACCAGGCAGATTCTGCCGGAGTCGGCTTTAATCGTACCAATACCGGCAGTAATGCCGTAAGTCAATACAGGGAGCCCCTTGCTTCACAATTTAATAGCGTTAACGATTGCCCGGAAATTTATTTGCTATGGTTTCACCATCTTCCATGGACTTACAAAATGAAAAGTGGAAAGACATTATGGGAAGAGATATGCTACCACTATGACAAAGGAATAAAACAGGTGCGGCAGTTTCAGAAAATTTGGGATAAAGTACAGCCGTATGTTGATAAAGAGCGATTCCTGTCGGTACAGCGTAAGCTGCGCAATCAAACTTCTAATGCTGTTTTATGGAAAGATGCTTGCTTACTCTACTTTCAGCAGTTTAGTCATATGCCCATACCCTATGAAATTGAGCGCCCCGTTAGCAACCTCGATGAAATTATATCGAATGATATGCGGAGGAGGAGATAAGACAAAACATAAAATTTATATCTAAAAAATAAAAATTTTTTTATGAAAAAATTACTCTTTGCAACACTTTTTGTAATGCCTTATAATTTAGTTGCTCAGACTGCGACTATAAAAATTGATGTGGAAAGAGTCATCGGGACAATTGATCCAAAAATCTATGGCGTTTTCATGGAGCCCATTCAAATCAGTGGAAGACGGGGTTTACCCGATTCACCAAGGTTAAATACGCTTTATGGCACTTTATATGATCCTTTGTCGCCAATGGCAGACGAAAATGGATTTAAGAAGAATTATATCGATGCAATGAAAGAACTAAAGGTGACCAATATGCGCTGGCCGGGAGGTAATTTTTTAATGGGCTATAATTGGCAGGATGGTATCGGTCCTAAGGACAAACGGCCTGCCCGAATCAATATGGCATGGGGAGGCATTGATGATAACCAAGTGGGAACTGACGAATGGTTTGCGTTAAACAAATCTTTAGGAACTGAAAATGTGGTTGCAGTTAATCTTGGTCTTGGCAATATTCAGGATGCAGCATACTGGCTGGAATACTGTAACTATCCGAAAGGAACATATTATTCCGACCTGCGTGCAAAAAACGGTCACCCCATACCTTACAAAGTTAAGATTTGGGACCTGGGAAATGAGGTAGACGGAAAGCCCTGGGAACTGGGACATAAAAATGCTGATGATTATGTTGAAGTAGCTAGGGAAGCTGCAAAAGCTATGCAGGCGGTTGATAATAGTGTTGAATTTGTTGGCTGCGGTTCTTCCTGGTATAGCAAGAATGGATGGGATGACTGGAACCGTAAAGTTTTAACAGGTATTGGAGACAAAATAAAATACCTTTCAATACACAGTTATTGGGAGAATTCGCCGGATTATTATATACATATGGGAGATGGCTCCAGAATTTTCGATGACAGGATTAAAATAACTGCCGGCGAGATTGAAGCAGTGTCCAATACACAGGGTTTTAAAAATCCCATTTATCTTTCTGTTGATGAATGGGGTGCTTTTGGAAGAAATTTTATGAGTGTCCTCCCAGTCGCGCAATCTTTCAATTCTTTTATACGTCATGCAGATGTTGTAAAAATGTCCAACTTCACGTTGCTGACATCACTCTTATCTAACAATCCTAAACAGGGAACATTCAAGTCTCCATTGTTTTATTTATTTAAGGCATATTCTAACAATTGCCTCGGTCTTTCAATTGATACTTATGTTGCTTGCGACACATTCAATACAGAAAAATATAAAGGCATACCTTATTTAGACGTTAGTGCAACTTATTCCAAAGACGCTAATATCGTTTTTGTAAATGTAGTGAACAGGCACAAGGACAAAGCTATCACTGCAGATGTTATAAGTATTTCTGGTGATTTTACTGGCAAAGCTGAAGGAAACGTCATAACCTGTAAAGACTTACAGGAGGCATTTGTATTTGAAAAAAAGGATCAGTATGCAACTTTAAAAACAAACACTGAAACAAAAAATAACAAGCTTACTTATAGCTTTCCTGCTCATTCTTTTACTCAGCTAAAGATTATGATCAAACAGAAATGATGTTAAAAGTATAAGTACGATAGTATTTAAACCAACTATTTGGAATATGAAACATAGAACAACAATTTATGGACAAAAAATAAGAGTGTTATTACTGACACTTCTGATATTCACTTTTATAAAAAGCAAAGCTCAACTGGTTTCAACTCAACCAACAAAACTTAATCTTGCTGATGCGGCAATATATGTAGACAGTTTAGAGGAAATACTCGTAAAGAGAGCGGCAGTATTATTGCAAGATGATATAGCAATGGTGACAGGTAAAAGACCTGAAGTGATTCATTCAATAAATAAGTTTTCTAAAAATATTATTGTTATTGGAACTTTGAATAGGTCTTCTTATATACAAAAACTGCAGAACCAAAAATTACTTCAACTGGATTCACTAAAAGGAAAGTGGGAAGCATACAACATCCGGACAATTGATGTATCAAAAAAAAATGAGCTGGCAGTAAACCTGTTTGTCATAACGGGAAGTGACAGGAGAGGAGCAGCTTATGGTGTTTTTGAATTGTCGAAACAGATTGGTGTTTCACCATGGTACTGGTGGGCCGATGTGCCGGTAAAAAAGAATGCAAATATTTATATCAATACCAAGATCGTTATTACAGACGCCCCCAAGGTGAAATACCGTGGTTTTTTTATTAATGATGAAGCGCCCTGTTTAAGTAACTGGTCAAAAGAAAAATTCGGGGGCTTTAATCACTTGTTTTACGAAAAAGTTTTTGAATTGCTGCTGCGCAATAAAGCTAATTACCTGTGGCCTGCTATGTGGGGTAGTGCATTCAATACTGATGATACTTTAAATCCTGTATTAGCTGATGAGTATGGAATTGTAATGGGTACCTCACATCATGAGCCCATGCTTCGGGCCCAACAGGAATGGAAAAAATTTGGTAAAGGTGCCTGGGATTATACCAAGAACGATACTGTTTTACGTGATTTCTGGAAAAAGGGTATTGAAAATATGCAGCAGCATGAAAGTATTGTAACCGTAGGTATGCGGGGAGATGGTGATATGCCAATGACGCAGGGAACTGCTACAGCGTTGCTGGAAAGAATTGTAGCCGATCAGCGTAGTATACTGGAAGAGATTACTAAAAAGCCGGCATCATCTATTCCCCAGTTATGGGCTCTGTATAAAGAGGTGCAGGATTATTATGATAAAGGAATGCGGGTACCCGATGACGTTACATTATTATTGTGTGATGACAACTGGGGTAATATACGCAAGCTGCCGAAGTTGGATGATAAACCAAGAAAAGGGGGATACGGCATTTATTACCATTTTGATTATGTAGGCGGGCCGCGAAACTATAAATGGCTTAACACAAATTCAATTCCAAGGGTATGGGAACAAATGCACATTGCTTATGAATACAATGTAAGAAATATCTGGATTGTAAATGTAGGTGATATAAAGCCAATGGAATATCCGATCAGTTTTTTTCTTGATTATGCATGGAATCCAGAAAAAATTGCAGCAAAAGATTTACAAAACTATGCTGAGCAATGGGCAGCAGCGCAGTTCGGAAAAACTTATGCCTCTCAAATTGCTGATATACTTTCTAAATACAGCATATATAACTCGAGGCGCAAACCGGAAATGGTGGATGCCAGTACCTATAGTTTTAATTATAACGAGTGGCCACGGGTGGTTGATGAGTATAATGAACTATTAAAAAAGGCTGAACATATCAATGAACTTTTGCCTGCCGCTTACAGAGATGCATATTTTCAACTGGTATTGCATCCGGTTAAAGCCTGTGCCAATTTAAATGAAATGTATTACAATGTGGCATTGAATAAAAAAGCTTACACCAATAAATGGGCTGTAGCCAATCAGTATGCCGATAAAGTAAAACAGTTATACATCAACGATTCTTTAATAACTCTTCAATATCATCAGTTAAATAACGGTAAGTGGAATTTCATGATGAGTCAGAAACATATTGGCTACAGAAGCTGGCAGGAACCAAGGTTTCAAACTATGCCGGAAGTAAAATACCTGTCTGAAGATTCCGCAATAGCCTTTGTTGATTCCCTGGTTAAACCGGTAAAAGCACAAAACCTGACTCAGGTATCCTACCCGGTTTTTTATGAACAGGATAAATATGTTTCAATTAATGCAGGGAATTTTTCCAAAGCTATTAACCGGCATGATATAAAATGGGAGTTATTACCTGCTTTTAGCAGAACAGGTACTATGGCAGTTACTACTTTGCCTGTTACAGCTACTCCCGTTCAACTGACTGGTAACTCTCCCTGTCTTGAATACGAATTTTACACGTACAGTAAAGGGCACTTTAGTTTAAATACTTACTTTTCTCCAACACTTAATTTTTTATACCTGCCTGACGGTTTTGAGTATGCGATTTCGGTTGATGATGAGGCGCCCCAGGTTATCAGTGTAAACAAAGAAGATAAGCCAACAGAAGGCGGAATAAACTATAAATGGGTTGGCGATAATATCATCATTAAAACATCTTCACATAATATACCATCCGCAGGAAAACACACGGTGAAATATTGGATGATAAACAGCGGACTGGTATTGCAAAAACTTACACTGGACTTTGGGGGCCTTAAGCCAAGTTACCTGGGGCCGCCGGAAACAATCAAATTGAATAATAATAAAAAATAAATTCTATGACACAAAGAAATGCCTTTGCAGCAGTATGTTATCTGTGCTTATTTGTTGCAGGATGTACATCAGGCAGGAAAGCTACCATCACTAAAGAGCCCCCTTCCTTAAAAGCATTGTACAAAAATGATTTCGGGATCGGTACTGCACTTAATACCGAACAGATAGAAGAAAAAGACCCTAAGGCGGCCGAATTGATTGCACGGCAGTTTAATATGGCTACTCCTGAAAACATCATGAAAGAAGAGATTATACATCCGGCCTGGGACACCTATAATTTTGATCTAGCTGATAAAATGGTAGAGTATTGTAAAAAGAATGACATCAAAGTGAATGCGCATACTTTGATATGGCATAGCCAAATGCCAGCCTTTGCGCGTAGAATACAAAGTGTGGATTCATTCAGGACATTTTTTACCAATCATATTAAAACTGTCGCAGGAAGGTACGATGGAAAAGTATATTCATGGGATGTAGTAAACGAAGCGTTGAATGAAGACGGTACTATGCGTAAATCAGTATTTCTTCAGAAACTGGGGGATGATTTCGTAACCGATGCTTTCCGAATTGCACAGGAAGCTGCACCACATACGCAACTGTATTATAATGATTACAATAATGAGCAGCCTGCAAAACGTGCAGGTTGTATTGCACTGATTAAAAAAATTCAGGCTGCAGGAGTACGTATTGATGGAGTCGGGATACAGGGGCATTGGCATCTGGGTAAGATCCCGTTAAAAGACATAGAGGAAAGCATTGTCCAATATTCAGCACTTGGTTTAAAAGTAATGTTCACCGAACTAGATATAGAAGTGCTTAACCGTAACTTTTCTGGTGCAGATGTAAGTCAGACCATGCAGGGCGGCTCATCAAACAATCCTTATGTTAATGGTTTACCCGACAGTGTGCAGCAAAAACTGGCAAGCGATTATGAAGCGCTATTCAGGCTGTTTCTTAAATATAAAAACAATGTTTCGCGGGTCACACTATGGGGGGTACATGACGGTCAAAGCTGGCTTAACGGATGGCCTGTGAGAGGAAGAACCAATTACCCTTTATTATTCGACAGAAATTATTTACCCAAGCCTGCATTTTATGCGGTGGCAGCTTTAAAAAAATAACCAACATTAAACCAGATTCAAATGAGTTCAAGCAATCAAAAATTATCTGTACTTGAAAAAGTGGGATACAGCCTTGGAGACCTGGCTGCTAACCTGGTTTTTCAGACATTAGTTACCTGGATATCTTATTACTACTTAAATATTTTTGGTTTGAAGCCCGAGCATGCTTCCATGCTTACACTAATAGTAGGCCTGGTGGCTGCATTTGCCTTTAATCCCGTTATGGGAGCCGTAGCAGACCGGACAAAAAGCAGGTGGGGTAGATTCAGGCCATGGATATTGTGGACTGCTGTACCATTAGGGGTGGTTTCTCTCCTTGCATTTAAAACACCTGCCTTTTCCTACCAGGGCAAAGTTATTTATGCCGTTATCACTTACGCGTTGCTGTTATTGTTGTATGCTGCAAATAATTTACCCTATTCTGCGTTGAGTGGTGTAATCACCGGTGACATGAAAGAACGTAACAGTATCGGTGCTTACCGTTTTGTTGCAGTAATGTTCGCACAGTTTTTTGTGCAGGTATTCATGTACAATTTTATTATTAAAGCAGGTGGCGGCGATAGCGTTGAAGCCAAAGCTATCGGAATTTCCAAAGTGATGACCGTGTTGGCCATTATAGGTACTGTTATGCTGGTAATATGTTTTTTAACTACCAAAGAAAGAGTAATTCCAAAACCGGAACAAAGATCAAGTTTAAAAGAAGATCTTGCTGATTTATTTAAAAACAGGCCCTGGATAATTATGCTCGTGGTGACGACCCTGGTATTTATAACGCTCGCCATGAAAGGAGGCTCTTATGTTTATTATTTTGAGAACTACGTCGATAAAACAGAACTAAGTAATTTTTTAGCACCCTTCAAAAAATTCCTGCCCACTTTTGAAAGTGATACTGCATTGGGCCTGGGAGTATTTAATGGTGGTGGTATTCTGGTAGGCCTGGTGGGTATTATGTTATCACAAAAGTTTGCCAATAAATATGGCAAACGCAATGTATTCATGACGTCATTATTCATTTCAACATTATTTATCGATTTTTTTTACTTCTTCCCGCCAAAATCAATCGGAGTAATTTTTGGTGCACAAGTATTGCATGGCTTCTTCTATGGCATCAGTACACCAATATTATGGACTATGATTGCTGACGTGGCTGATTATAGCGAATGGAAGAATAACCGTAGGGCAACAGCCATTATTTTTTCTGCTATGATGGTTGGGTTGAAAGCCGGACTCAGTATTGGCAGTTCATTAGTATCATGGATATTAGGTACATACGATTATGTGGCCAATAGTACTATAGGTCAAACAGACAGGGCTATTAGGGGTACAAAAATGCTGGTTAGCATTTATCCGGCAATTCCATTTCTTATTGCTGTAGGATTACTTTTCTTTTATAAAATAAATAAGAAAATGGAAGTCCAGATTGAGAGTGATTTAAAAGAAAGAAGAAAATAATTTCATAACTATAATCATAAAAGACAATGCCTGAGGATAACATTGATCATGTCAATTTTGATGACTTAAGCAAGAGAGCCATTTCGCAGCCTTTGATATCCCACATTTATACTGCGGATCCCTCGGCTCATGTATTTAATGGAAAAATTTATATTTACCCTTCACATGATATTGATGCCGGGGATGCTTTTGATGATTTGGGAAGTCATTTTGCCATGGAAGATTATCATGTCATATCAATGGATGGACCTCAAGGCGAAGTGACAGATCATGGCGTCGTATTGCATGTAGACGATGTACCCTGGGCGGACAAACAAATGTGGGCCCCGGATGCAGCAGAAAAGAATGGTATTTATTATTTATACTTCCCGGCAAAAGGCCATGACGGTATTTTTCGTATTGGTGTGGCTGTTAGCAGCAGACCTTATGGACCTTTTAGCCCGCAGCCTGAAGCGATCAAAGAGAGTTTTTCAATAGACCCTGCTGTATTCAAAGACGATAATGGAAAGTATTACATGTACTTTGGCGGTATTTGGGGCGGGCAATTACAACGCTGGAGAACCGGTACATTTAAAAGTGAACAGGCAGAGAGCCCAGTTGCATTTTTACCATCAGATGATGAGCCTGCTTTGTGTTCTAAAGTCGCAAAGCTTACTAGTGACTTACTGGAATTTGCTGAAACCCCGCAAGATGTATTGATCATTGATGAGGATGGTAAGCCATTATTGAGCGGAGATAAAGACAGACGGTTTTTTGAAGCTTCGTGGATGCACAAGTATAACGGCAAATATTATTTTTCTTATTCAACAGGGGATACACACTTTATTTGTTATGGTATCGGCGATACTCCGTATGGCCCCTTTAAATACGCCGGAAAAATCCTTGAGCCCGTAGTGGGCTGGACATCTCACCATTCAATTTGTGAATTTAGTGGTACATGGTATTTATTTTACCACGATAGTAGTTTAAGTAAAGGGGTTACTCACTTAAGATCAGTGAAGGTAACACCCTTGGAGTATGATGAGAATGGGTTTATCAAAACCATTAAACCTTATTTGTAAATTAAGAGTATGCTTTATAAAATAGTAAATAATGCTTCAGGTATCGTAAAAGTACAATTTATGAAATACTTTTCTTTCCTGCTTTTTATGCAACTGTTAGCAAAATTAGCCATCGGGCAGGAGTACAAAAAATATCCGATGTGGGATTATAACTTGCCCATGGAACAACGGGTAAACGATGTAGTTAGCCGTTTAACTCTTGAAGAAAAGGTACACCAAATGCTTAATGCCACGCCAGCTATACCACGACTTGGCATTTTAGCTTATGACTGGTGGAATGAGACATTACACGGAGTTGCAAGAACTCCCTACCATGTTACTTCTTATCCCCAGGCCATAGCCATGGCAGCAACATGGGACAGTAATTCTTTATACCGCATGGCTGATTATTCCGCTATGGAAGGCAGGGCGATACAAAATATGGCGATTGAACAGGGTAAAACAAAAGACCGCTATGTGGGATTAACTTACTGGACTCCCAACATAAATATATTTCGTGATCCACGCTGGGGAAGAGGGCAGGAGACTTATGGAGAGGATCCTTTTCTGACGGCCATGATGGCACGTGCTTTTGTAAGAGGGTTGCAGGGTGAAGATCCCAAATATTTAAAGGCTGCAGCCTGCGCAAAACACTTTGCAGTTCATAGCGGGCCAGAACCAAGCCGTCATGTGGATAATTTCGATCCCTCCACGTATGACCTCTGGGACACGTATTTACCTGCATTCAGAGAATTGATAACAAAAGCAAATGTGGCAGGTGTAATGTGTGCTTATAATGCTGTTAATACACAACCCTGTTGCGCCAATGATTTGTTAATAAATGATATCTCTGCGCAAGCAATGGCAATTCAATGGTTATGTTACCAGTGACTGCTGGGCCATTGATGATTTTTTCAAGTACCATAAAACGCATAAGGATTCCATTACTTCTGCAGTGGATGGTGTAATGCACGGAACAGATATTGAGTGCGGTACATCTGTATATTATACATTAATAAATGCCGTGAAACAAGGCCTGATCAGTGAAGCGCAAATAGATGTTTCGGTACGCCGCTTATTCACTATCCGCTATCGTTTAGGCATGTTCGATCCTCCGTCAATGGTAAAATATGCCAATGTATCTGCTTCCACCCTCGAAGCGCCGGAACATAAAGCGCTGGCATTAAAAATGGCTCAACAGAGTATTGTACTATTAAAAAATGCTGGCAATACATTGCCCTTAAATAAGAACAGCATTAAAAAAATTGCAGTAATTGGTCCCAACGCAGATAACCGGGTGGCGGTATTGGGTAATTATAATGGTATACCATCACAAATTGTTACCGTGCTCGATGGTATTAAAGAAAAATTGGGCGCAAATACTGAAGTAGTTTATGAAAAGGGAACAACATTTATTAACGATACCTTGCTTGTTTATGCTGATGTGAGCAGACAATTCAACTGGAATGGGAAACAGGGTTTTAAAGCAGAGTATTTTAATAACCGTGACCTGCAGGGCAATCCCGTTTCGACATTGACAGAGGCTTCTATCGAACATGCATGGCAGGAAGGTCAGGCTGTTATTGGAAATATTGTTGCAACTAATTTCTCAGCCCGGTATACATCTGATTTTACTGCAACAGCAGATGGTAGTATAACATTTGAAGTAGACGGGGATGATGGGTACCGGTTAAATATCAATGGAAAAGATGTGATTAACACATGGCTCCGTAACCGTATGGGAGCAAGAACTTTCAAGTTGCAGACAAAAAAGGATTCTGTTTACAGGCTTACGCTGGAATATTTTCAAGGTGCGGGAAAAGCGAATATTAGCTTACGGGCAGGAAATTTTGACCGTACCGATTACCTTTCATTGACTAATCGTGTAAAGGATGCAGATGTGATTTTGTATGTTGGAGGAATTTCTCCGCAACTTGAAGGCGAAGAAATGCCAGTTAATGCGACAGGTTTTAATGGGGGAGATAGAACCACGATACAACTGCCCGCAATACAAACTGAAATGATGAAAGCTTTGCATGCTACCGGAAAACCAGTAGCGTTTATTATGATGACCGGGAGTGCAATTGCAACACCCTGGGAAAGTGAAAATCTTCCTGCCATTATTAACGCCTGGTATGGAGGGCAAAGTGCCGGAACTGCTATTGCTGATGTTTTATTTGGGGACTATAATCCGGCTGGTCGGTTACCTGTTACATTTTATAAAACAGAAAAGGATTTGCCGGGATTCAGTGACTACAGTATGAAAGGCAGAACGTATCGTTACTTTAATGGAGACGCACTTTACCCTTTTGGATTTGGGTTAAGTTATTCATCATTTAATTATTCAGGGGCTAACATACCCGCCACGCTCAAAAAAGGGCAGAACCTGGTAGTTACATGCACTATTACCAATACAGGAAAGAGAGATGGCGAAGAAGTTGCTCAGCTATACCTGGCATATCAGAAAATACCGGAGCGTGCTCCTTTGAAAGCTTTAAAGGGATTTAAAAGAATTTTTCTAAAGGCAGGGGAATCAACAAAGATATCATTTACACTTAATCCTGAACAACTGTCCCTGGTAGATATAAATGGAAAAATGTATCAGCCTTCAGGAAAACTGAGCGTAAGTGTTGGAGGAGGGCAACCAGGAGTAAAAAATAAAACCACATCAAACGTTTTAATAAAAACACTAACCATTCAATAATGAAAAGATTTTTAATAATTGCCTGCTTTATGGCATTTACTGCCATAGCAGCCGCTCAAAACACTATCTCGATTGATGTAACCGGGGCAAAAGATACGATTAGCAGGTTCATTTACGGCCATTTTTCAGAGCACCTTGGTCATTGTATTTATGATGGATTTTATGTAGGAGAAAACAATAAATCGATACCTAATAAAAATGGTGTAAGGCTTGACGTTATTGCGGCACTTAAGAAAATGAAAATACCTGTACTTCGTTGGCCGGGTGGATGTTTTGCAGATACTTATCATTGGCGTGACGGCGTTGGGCCTAAAGAAAAAAGACCAAGCATGCTTAATGTGTGGTGGGGTAATGTAAAAGAAGATAACAGCTTTGGAACAAACGAGTTTCTAAATATGTGCGAAGAGCTAGGCGCAGAACCTTATCTAAGCGGAAATGTTGGAAGCGGTACACCACAGGAATTGACTGATTGGGTGAAATATACCACTTATCCAAACGGCAGCAGCCCTATGACAGATTTTCGAATGGCCAATGGTAGAACCACACCATGGAAAGTTGGTTTTTGGGGGTTGGGTAACGAAGCCTGGGGCTGTGGTGGTAATATGAAAGTTGAACACTACGTAGATGTGTACCGCCAGTATGCAACTTTTATGACTGACTGGAACAACAGCGATAAATTATATCGTATTGCCAGCGGTGCAAGTGATAATGATTATCACTGGACAGAAGTATTGATGAAAGAATTGCCTGCCAATATGTTTGATGCATTGGGATTGCATCATTATAGTGTGATTGATTGGAATAAAAAGGGGCCTTCTACTAACTTTTCAGAAAAGGAATATTTTATTACCATGCAAAGAGCTTTACTTATGGAGGAACTGGTGACCAAGCATAGTGCTATCATGGATAAGTATGATCCTAAAAAGAAAAAAGCATTGGCTGTAGATGAATGGGGCGGATGGTATGATGTTGAACCGGGAACCAATCCTGCTTTTTTATTTCAGCAGAATACAATGCGGGATGCTATGATCGCTGGCAGCAACCTCAACATCTTCAATAATCATGCGGACAGGGTGAAGATGGCTAACCTGGCCCAGGTGATCAATGTATTGCAGGCAGTGATTTTAACTGACAAAGAAAAAATGATCCTTACACCTACGTATCACGTAATGGAAATGTACAACGTACACCAGGATGCATTAATGCTGCCGCTCAAAGTTACTAGCGTAGATTATGTTTTGGGTAAGGATAAATTAAAAGCAGTGAATGCTTCGGCATCAAAAGATAAGAATGGACTGACACATATATCTTTAGTAAATATCGATCCCAATAAAGAACAAACTGTAACTATTAATATTAAGGGAGCTTCTTATAGCTCAGTTAGTGGCAGGATTTTAAAATCAGGCCGGATGCAGGATTATAATAGTTTTGATAACCCTGAGAAAATAAAACCAGTAAATTTTGAAGCGGTAACACTGGCAGGTAATAAGCTAGTCGTAAAAATTCCTGCAACAAGTGTTGTAGTTCTTGAATTAAAGTGATCTGCAGTTGATTTCTGTAATATAGTAAGTTGCTCAAACGTGGATAAAAATCAGTATGATCGGCAAATAGTCATGAATAATTTACAGTACAGTAATTATTATCAGGGGACCTGGGAACAATTATTTTATAAGTTCAAATGATAAACATACAACTTAAAGATATTGCAGAAAAACTGGGGCTTTCAATTTCCACCGTATCACGTGCGATTCAGGATAAGCCTGGGATAAGTATAAAGACAAAGAAACGCGTAATTGAATTGGCACAAATACTCAATTATCAACCTAATCCCCATGCCCGCAGTTTGCGGATAAAGAAAACCAAAACGATTGCAGTTTTAGTACCTGATATATCAAATCATTTTTTTTCATTGGCACTTAAAGGAGTTGAAACAATTGTACATAAAGAAGGGTTTAATTTAATGATCTATCAGACAAATGATGACTGGCTCATTGAAAAAAAAGTCCTTCACCTCTTAGAAACCGGGCTCGTAGATGGTATTTTACTTTCGGTTTCAATGAACCCGCAACACAATTATTCTCATATAAAACAACTGGTTGGCCAGATTCCTCTTGTTTTTTTTGACAGAGTGGTAGAAGACTATGCTGTTCCATGGGTGGTTTCAAATAATTTTATTAGTGCTTACCATGCTGCAACACACTTAACTGAAAAAAAATGCAAAAAAATCTACTTTATTGGAATTGATGGATCTATTTCTTCAATAAAAGAACGACTTAGTGGTTTTGAAAAAGCACTGGCTGATAAAAATGTCAAAAATGCTGAGGTGCAAATCCTTTTCTATGCAGATAACGATGAGGCTTACAGGGAACTGAAAACAATTCTTATAAAAGATAAGAAAGGGATAGCATTTTTTTGTTCAGTTGATCGTTACGCACTCCAGCTGTATAAACTATGCGATGAACTGGAATTAAATATTCCACGGGATATACGGATTATTAGTTTTTCAAACAATCCATACGCACAACTTCTTTCGGCTCCTTTATCAGTAATAGTGCCGCCTGCCTTTGAAATGGGTAAACAAGCTGCAGAAATGATTGTAGATTTAATAAACAATAAAAAAGTGGAGTCAAATCAGGTAATATTTACCAATGACATGGTGTTTAGAGTTTCTACCTCTGCAAGAAATCAGCATTAAAAGGGTTAAAGCTTTGATAGTTTTAATACTTCACTTTTTAAAGATGATTTTCTTATAACAAGTTGAGAATTGAGAACAATACTGTTAGTGTGGCTTATATCTTCAGCACCTGATAGTTGTTTAAGTAAATGTGTTGCGGCAACAACACCCATATCAGAGCCAGGGTAATTAATGGTAGTTAGCTGCGGCTCAACTATCTTACTAATGGCATCATTGTTAAATCCTACTATTGCTATATCTTCTGGTATCCGTATTCCTTTTTCTTTGAATACTTGTATACAAACAGCTGCCGTTTGATCATTCCCGGCGAAAACACCATCTGGTAAAGGTTGCATTTCGGCGATTTGGCGAGCTACAGCACTAATTGAATCATCATTTAGGTCATTGAGGAACAGATAATTTTCGTTAAAACGAATCCGATTATCTTTCAAGGCTGCCCGGTATCCCTGGTAACGTTGTTCGTAGACATTTCTTTTAAGGTTGGAGGTGATGTGAACGATCCTTTTACAGCCCTGTTCTATCAGATGTTGGGTAGCACTGTAACCAGCTTTGAAATTATTGATAATGATCTTGGTGCCTTTGCTATCTTCCTCTACCCGGTCAAAAAAAACTACGGGAATATTCCTTTCGAAAAAGGGTTCATAATGATCAAGATTTTGTGTATCAACCGCAAGTGCTGCCAGGATCCCATCAACCCTTTTATGATAAAAGTTACTGGCATTAGCTACTTCTTTCTCAAAATGCTCTGAAGAATGTCCTATAATAAGGTCATATTTAGAGAGAGCCGTCACTTTTTCAATACCTGAAAGAACAGATGAGATAAAATTACTATTTAACTGTGGTACGATTACACCAATTGTATGGGTCTTTTGTTGACGTAAATTGCTGGCAAAACTGTTATAGCGATAACCAAGTTGTTCTGCTTTTTCTACGATCCGCCTTTTAGTTCTTTCTGTTACAGCAGCATCATTGTTAAGAGCACGGCTTATGGTTGCTGTGGAGAGATTTAATTCTCTGGCAATATCATAAATAGTGATCTCTTTTTGCATGAAAAATGTAAGTAGTTGATATAGAGTATTTTTACTTCTTTCTAAACTTGAAGTTAAAACATTTGTTCCATAGAATTGAACAAATTTATCATGATTATTTCACCTTAAAGATAATTTAACTGATAAAATAAGCCGTAAAATTCATAAATCAACCTGATTTGGCAAACAGTGGTTGATACCTGTATTGGAAATCCTCACAGATTTTTTATATATTAATAATAATTATATATAATATTTGTTGAGCTCAGGAGAAGAAATTATTGGGAGGAGGCTGGATAACAGGAGAGCAATTGTTTTCTTAATAATTCTGTGACAATAAGACTTATATCAAAAGAAAGCGATTTTGTAAAATCTTACAATAGGCAATTATTAAGTAGCTGTTTAATTCATATTCCTAAATTCGAGCGGCGTCATCCCTGTTTTGGACTTAAATAATCTTGAAAAATATTGGGGATATTCAAAGCCCATTGAAAAAGCTAATTCGGCAACAGTTTTTCCAGAACTTAAAAGTAAATTTTTTGCTTCTTCAATGAGATAATAATGAATACGATCCTGCGCATTCATACCTGTTTCCCTTTTAAGCAGGTCACTTAAATAATTGGGTGAAAGGAAAACCTGGTCTGCTAAATCTTTGACGGTGGGTAATCCTTTTTCGCTCAGATCAGTTGATTGAAAACGCCGGGTTAGAATATCTTCAATTTTCATTAACATATCCCTGTTGGCATTCTTGCGTGTAATAAATTGCCTGTCGTAATACCTGGTACAATAGTTAAGCAACAGCTCAATATTGGAAACAATAAGTGTTTGACTGTGCTTATCAATATTGTCAAACAACTCTTCATCTATTTTTTGTACGATATTGTATAGTGTTGCCTTTTCTTTTTCTGAAAGATGAAGCGCCTCATTGGTTTCATAAGAAAAAAAGGAGTATTCTTTTATGGATTTACCTAAAGAAGTGCCCCTGATCAGATCCGGATGAAAAAACAATCCCCATCCAGATACGTCTGCCGTTTGTTTTACAGGTTCATCAAGTGTTATAACCTGCCTGGGGGCTATACAAACTAAACTGCCTTCCTGAAAATCATAAGATTGCTGCCCATATTTCATCTTATTGACACAAAAATTTTTGAACATAACGGAATAAAATCCCAACGTTATTTTCATCCCTGAATAAAATTGTTCCTGGTATTTTGAAAAGTCAACGACAGCTGCTAAAGGATGCTTTACATTTGAATGCGGAAGCATTTTATGCATATCCGAAATTGTCTCTATATGTGTAACTTTATTCATTTGCTTAATTTTAAAAAAATGGTTTCCCTGTTTCACTAATCGTATCCAAAATTACTTTATAATATATTTCTGCTCTTTCCTGAGAAAAATAATCTACTATTAAACCAGCAATAGCAAATATTGTAAGGCCAATGCCCCAGCCCTGAAGTGACGCGTTTTTTGTAAACCAGAAAATACAGAGTGTGACAATAAAAAACAATGTGGCTACAACTTTTGAAATGCTGTACATGTATTGAAAATCCTCTACACGCTTCTTTTCGGCTTGTATAAATGCTACTTTGTTAGTAATAAACTTTTGTTGAAAATTCTGTAAACGCTTTTGATTAGAAATATATAATGATCCACTTATTACAATATATATAAGACCTGCCGTAATTAAAGGCAGAATCAGCGCTTTGGCATTCAGGGTTACACCGAATTTCCAGAACAGCAATCCGCAAACTATTGTAAGCAGCCCAAAGATAAAAATCAAGATACTTTCAAAAACCTCCCCCTTTATCCATGCAGTGGTGTTATTGAAAAAATTAATAATCATGAAATATTTCTTTAGCTTAATTATTGATTGTAGGGATGGAAGGTTGCAGTTTGACCAAATAATGAGACGCCCATATAGCCTCTGAGATTTAATTTACCATCCTTGATCCATACTTTACATTTGTAAGTGTCGCCGGAAGGAGGGTTGTAAATCTTTCCACCGCTATATTCATCATCATCCCATTTCAGACCTGTTACATTGATAATTCCAATGATATTTCTTGTGCGTAAAGTCTTGTCCGGATTTTTACTGTCTTTTTTTGAAGTTACACCGTCACTTTCAACTATTTGGTTGCCCCATAATAGTCTGGCCTGATATTCATTTCCCGATTTAAAAAATTCGAGCTTGACATCTTTTTTATCTGACTCCCATTTACCTATAATTGCATTTTCGGTTGTTTGTGCAATTACTTTAGACGCAAACATAAGTGTTAATAAAACTAGTATCTTAAGTGATTTCATACTTTTTTCTTTAAATTTTAAATGATTGTTTTTACATCTGGCTCATTACTATTTTGTCAAATAGTCTGTCACCCAAATAAGTTCTCATCCAAACCATTGGCTTGGCAAATTTTCCAACCCTGTAACGTGTCTTGGGATTTTTACTGCTGACGATTTTACTGATAGTATCGGCAATCACGGATGGTTTTGAAGAACCATTTCCCTGAGCAGCTTTTTTCGTGCCATCAATAATTTTAGTCATCATACCACTATATGCACTTTGGCCTGAAATTTTTGAAAAGTTATTAATCAGGACAGAACCAAATTCAGTGGCAATAAAACCTGGCTCCAGTACCACTACTTTGATGTTGAATTGTTTTAATTCTAATCGCATGCAATCACTCAACCCCTCTACAGCATGTTTGCTGGCATGATACCATGCACCCATGGGGAAATACATTTTGCCTCCCATAGAGGAAGTGTTGATAATTATACCTGACTTTTGCTTACGCATTTGAGGCACAACTTTTTGGGACATGGCTGCGATTCCAAAGACATTTACTTCCATTTGTTTTCTAGCTTCTTCAAGAGATACATCCTCTACTGAACCGTATAGACCATACCCGGCATTATTCCAAAGTACATCGATCTTACCCTCCTTTTTTAAAATACTTTCTACAACATTTTGTATGTCATTTTCATTGGTTACATCCATTTGCATGGGATAGCCTCCCAATGATTTTAAATTCTGCATTTGATCAATTCTTCGTGCAACCGGGTAAACTGAATGACCTTCCTGAATAAGCTTTATGGCAGTTTGTTTACCCATACCGGAACTTGCACCAGTGATTAAAATTACTTTTTTCATTTTTTGTCGTTTTATTGTAATGCAAATTTCAGCCGGTTACAGGAGTTCCTGGTAACACAAATACCAGATGTTTGTATACTTATTCTCTTTTATTGGCAGCGTAATATCAAAGGGACTCTTAATTTTAGTCCAATGAAGGATGCTTTTATGAAAAACCCAATTAAGAAGTAGGCTGTTTTCAACAGTTTACATTTTCAAGGTGAAAACCCGTTTAAAAATTGCGGGAAACACCTGTTTTTTTCACACAGGAATTATATACTTTAGCCTTACCCAATAGTACCGCCCCTTTCAAACTGTTTCCACGATTCTTGCTACTTGGATCAATAAAAATACGCCCGCTATACAGCAGGGTGGGGAACATTTGACCTGATACCAGAACTTTAAAACCAAATGACATGACCTACCGTTTATCTGCCCGCTTATTGCCGGCCCTGCTGGCAATTTCATTGCTGCTGGCTAACTGTAAAACGCCCGCATCTGGTTCTGCTGAACAGGTGAGCTATCTTGATTTTCCGGATACGCTTTCACCGGTTACACCTTACGACGTGGATACATTACTGGAAAAAAAATTACTGGATAGTAATAAACTGCCCGAAGCGCAAAGGATATTTGATATTCTATCCTGGCAGATGTTTATTTCGCTGAACTGGCCCGTGGATGAACACGGTAAACCCATGCCGGAGATTTCGGATACAGGACACCGTGTGTGGGAAAAATGGAAAGAGAGTTACGAGATATTCCGGGAAGATGGCAGCAGGCCGCAGGGCTGGGCATCCGCAACGGAGTTGCCGGAAGAATTGCAGTCGAAGATGAAAGGAAAGGAAGATGCGGAAGTATTGTTTCGCACCAGTAAGTTTCCGGCTTTTGAAGAAGATAAATGGAAAAGGACAGGAAAGGGTAGAAGTGTCAACATGCCCGAAGATGAAGTGGACCAGGCTTTCACAGCGCCCATCTGGGACCAGAACGGTAACATTATCCGGTATGAGATACGACTCAATAAATTGGGCGTGGATTATATTATTAGTAATGAGCTTTACAACCTTGATGGCCAGATCAGTTTCAGTAAAATGGGAAAAACGGTGAGTTTTCCTTCTGGCTCCCGTAAAACAGAAGGAGTTATAGAACTGAAATTTGCATGGAAGATCATTGTTCCGGGAAAGGATTTTGAAGAACGCTATTTCACCAAACCAGCATGGGTATTGAATACAAAAGGAGAGCTGGAAAAAGTAACGGTGGGGCTTGTGGGAATGCATATCGCTGCTAAGACCAGTTCATCACCCCAGTGGATCTGGGCCACTTTTGAACAGGTGGACAACGTGGAGACCAACCTGTTGGAGCAGGTACATGGTAAGAGTCTGCGGCCTTCTTTTTATGACCCGGAATGCCTGACCTGCCCGGTGAATGTATTACCGGACAGCACGCTAAAGCCGCTCAAAAGCCAGATTATGCGGGTATTGCCCATTCCCGGTATGACGCAGGAGTTGAATCACCAGGTGCAGGCCCTCCTGAAAAAGAAAAATTCCTACTGGCAGTATTACCAGTTGATTGGTACCCAGTGGCCTACTGATCCTTCAGCACCTGCTTACCCATTGAATGCAACAGTGTATAAGCTGCCGGACGCGGTCACCAACAAATCAGGAGGCAAACCTGTTCCCACCTTTCTCACCAACATGGTGATGGAAACCTATTTCCAGGGTGGCACTATCGTCGGAGCAACAAAAGCAACATCCTATTATAATAAATACATCGCCAATGAACCGGCATTCTTCCAGATCGAAGGTGGTCCGCAGAACGTCGATACAGCAAATACCAGGAGACTGATCTTCGGTACCGAAGGCTGCGTCAACTGTCATTCATCGGCGAGTATTGCAGTAGGAGATACTGTCGTGGATGGGGTACGTACCCCAAAATTTGGCTGGCCGCGGACCGCTGATTTCGAGTGGCTGTTGCAGCGCAAGGCGCATTTTAAAACAACTGCTTCAATCATTAATAAATAGTACCTATGGCATACAAATTCGTTAACGTGAACGAGTTCACACCTAATGCAGGGCAATGGACACCGGTTGGTAACATCAGCGGATATACGCAATCAGGCAATGTGTTTACACTGCAATTGGAAAACGATCCTGCTTTAAAATTGATCGTCTCTGTATTATCTGCTGTATCATTCCGCATAAGATTTAACCCTGCGCCCAACTTTAATTACGCGGTGGAAACATCGGTAGCGGTGATTAATCGCAACTTAGGCCAGGTAGTGATTGACACTAGTGGCTCAACGCCTGACATGCTGGAGATCAAAACACCGCAGTTACGCATCTGTATATTTTTAAAACCATACCAGGTAAAAGTCTATAGGGGCAGCCAACTGATCAGCCAGGACATGCCTTCCTATAATATGGTGTATATCCCCGGCCAGGAAGTGGTGGCTAATTTCAAAGCCTATCCTGCAAATGCCAGGTATTGTGGTTTTGGTGAAAAAGCCGGCAGCAGCCTGCTGAAGAACAATTACACGATGACCTTCTTTAATTTTGATAATTACATTTACGGTTCGGGTATCATTCCTTCCGGTACGCAAGGAGGCCCTTTGAACCCGGCGGAACCATTATATGTTTCCATTCCCCTGTTGCTGGAAATAAATCCGCAGCCGCTGGATGAATACATCGGACCATCTTATGCCTATGGTATTTTCTTTGATAATCCTTCCCAGTCTTATTTCAATATCGGGGCCAGTGATTACTCAAATATGTTCGGAAAATATTATTACGGTGCGCTTTATGGCGATATGGATTATTATTTTTTTTACGGTGATGACGCTGCAGGGGTATTACAGCAATATACCACACTCACGGGAACTGCACCTATGCCACCCCGATATATACTTGGCTATCACCAGGGTGGCTATGGTTATTACAATAGTACGATCCTTTCTGCAGTGGCAACTGCCTACCGCAATGCAAAAATTCCGATTGACGGCCTTCATATCGATGTGGACTTCCAGAATAACTACCGCACATTCACCAGCAGCAATATCAAGTTTCCGAACGTCGCACAACTGATGAATGGCTTACATGTTGCCGGTTTTAAATGCAGTACGAATATTACGCCATTAATGAACGATTACCCATTGGACGAAACGGGCAACCCCGTGCCCTACACGCAGCGGGAAGCAATGCTGTCGATAAACGGCTTGATTTTCAATACAAGAGCGGGTCAGGCACCGGATCCGGCGCTCTATGAAGGAACGGTTTCCTACGGTGTGAATCCCGGTACCAATCCCTTCCCGGTATTTCCCTCTCATCCCAATAATGATGGCTTGGTACCCTTGGGTGCTGCAGGCAATTACCCGGACTTCAGCCGGAAGGAAGTGCGGGAAAAATGGGGAGAGCAGTACCAGCACCTGATCAACGAAGTGGGGATGGACATGATCTGGCAGGATATGACCGATCCCGCGATATTGAATAAGCCCCAGAATACTTTCCCCCTGGATCTGCAGGAGGATAATGGGCAGGGTAACTTTGTGCCACACGCGAAGATCCACAATGCTTATGCACTTAATTTGCTGAACGCTACCAATGGTGGACTGAAAAAATTGAGACCAAACAAAAGACCCTTTATTATTGCCCGGGGCGGTTACGCAGGAATGCAGCGTTATGCCGCTTTATGGACCGGGGATTCTGCCTCCAGCTGGGATTTTTTGCGCATCAATATTCCCGAAGTACTCAATATCGGTTTATCTGGCGTGCCTCTGAGTGGTTGCGATATTGGCGGTTTTGCAGTATCCTCAGATCCTGCAGGAACCACCACCGACTTTTTTGCGCAGAACGGCAAGATAGTGGGTGGTATCACCAATTATGAACTGCTGACAAGATGGGTGCAGCTCGGGGCATTTTTACCCTGGTTCCGTAATCATTACAATGGCTACAACAAACAGTTCCAGGAAATTTATGCCTATGGGGAGCCGGTACCAACCAACTGTCGTAAATACATAGAATTGCGCTATAGACTGTTGCAGCTCTTCTATGACGCTCTATACGAGTGGAAACTGAGCGGTATGCCAGTAGCAAGGGCACTATTCCTCAACGACGGCCATGACCAGGGAGTATATGGTCACCTGGACGACCAGTTCTTTGTGGGCAAAGATCTGCTGGTGGCACCTGTATTGACGCAGCATGAATCCCTTGCTGCACCAACAGTTCCTTTGCGGGACGTATACCTGCCTTCCGGCAGCAACTGGTATTCCTTCATGGATAATAAATATCCCCTTGAATCTTCTGTGCCAGGTGGTACACTAGTGACCGGTTATTTTGCAGGACTGGATAGGGTACCCCTTTACGTCAGGGAGGGGGCAATCATTCCCACGCGGGAACTGGAACAATATGTGGGAGAACTGAAGGTGAATCCGTTGACGATAAATATTTACCCGGGCAAGGACAGCAGCTATAAACTTTACCTTGACGATGGGATCAGTACAGAGGCAGAGCTGGAGAATAAATACCGGTACGTACAGATCGATCAGCAGCAATCCGCGAATACAAGGAGAGCAACATTTACAAGATTGACCGACAATTATACGCCGGATGAGAATTACTATTTCATAGCATTCCTCGGTACCGAAGCACCAAAGCAGGTCTCAATAGACGGAAACAATATCCCGAATGTTTTCTTCCCTGCAGCACTCCAGCAGTCACAACAAAATAGTTATTACTGGAACAGCAATATCGGGATTACATTTGTAAAACTATTCGATAATGCGGCAGTGCTCCGGGTGGAGGCTGATTTTTAAAATAACAAATAAGATACAACTATGGGACATATCATATTTACAGCAGACTTTCATGAAATCATCCGGGGAAAGCTCTCAGAAGAAAAAGAATCAAGAATAGCTTATGATCCCCTGCGCCTGGTGGCGGGAAAACCAGCAGCGCAACAACTGTCAGACCCGGGTTTTCATTTTAAGGCAAACCTGGTATTTGAACCATCAGGAGCAACCATTGCAATACCACTTGTATCAGAAACAGGCAGGCTTGAAAACCTAGTGGAACGTATAGACGGAACCGGGAGCATGTTATCGGGTACTTTCGTTATACCTGTAGGCACAGAAGAGATCAGTGCCTGGGTGGAAATGACCACTTCATCAGGTCAAATGGAATTTGATAGTGACTTCGGGAAGAATTTTCATTTCCGGATCGCCGAAAATGATCTGCAGGTTTTATCAGTGGAAATTAATAACACTAACGACCAATTATCCTCTGTATTAAATATCCAGGTGAACTCGGTACAAGCAATTGAGAAAATGTTGGTAAGATACCGGATCGCAAACAGTAAAGAGCCTTATTCTGAATTTGTCGCTGAACTGGTACCTTCTGTAGAAAATGAGCAAAAGAGGTGGATCGGAACTGGTATTCAACTACCGTCGGATGCGGTTATTATGTACGAACTGATCTATTTTGTAAATGGAAATAGGTTCAAGGTGGAAAACAACGGTAAATACTTTATTGCGTCTGCCGGTGATATTGTTTCATTGAAATAATTACTAAACTCTAAAGCAAATTATAGACTCCAAGACATAATTTTTTATTAGCTTTTAATTAAAATATATAATAGGTTGCTTTTATAAAACTTATTAGGAATAATAAATTAATTTACTAGCTCGAAAATTGCATGGACACCATCTTCCAAAAGTTTAAGATCCCTTAAAATATGGGGTATATTATTATAATATTTCAGCTTAAATGTCGCTTCTTCGTCTATATAATTTTCGCATTGAGTAAATGTTTTAAGTGATTGGATGGTAAGTGGTGGATGTTTCCTTAAATCTTCCTTGCTTTTAATATAATTTCTGAATTGTTCAGCAATATTTTTTTGTTACAAATTTGTTTTTTTTCGTTTTTTAAAGTAAACGTTGAAACTGCAAAAGAAGTCTTCAGGAACAAGCCGGAAAACAGTTGACAAACTAATGTATGATGTGGTCTGTTCTGATGTGAAGGCTTTCAAGGAAGTGTTTAAAAAATGCAATTTGTCAACAATTGAGTATTGGGGTGAATATAATATAGAAGCTATTGCTTAAAGTGTGGTTCATTTCATTTAAGACAGTATGTTTCTGCCTCTAAATTTCATTAAGGCTGGCAGATTTTTTGCAAAGTCCGTAAAGGACAAGTCTTTTTTAATATCTACATTCATTACTTTTTTTGCCATTGTATAAATCTCTTGAGGTGTATCTTCTATTAAATTAATACCCAAAGGCGGTTCAGGAAAATATTCAATCAGTAGCTGATAAGATCTTGCTTCATCAATGCCTGCAATCTGCGATGCGATATACAAAGCCATATCAATGCCCGCCGAAACACCTTGTGCAGTAATAATTTTACCTTCCTGTATAAATCTTTTGTTGGAAGGAATGGCGCCATACTCCCTTAATAAATGTAATGCGGCCCAGTGTGTAGCAACTTGTAAACCTGCCAGGAGCCCTGCAGCTGCTAATATGAAAGATCCGGTGCAAACACTTGCCGTCCAGATAGTGCTTTCATGAATCTTTCGTATCCATGCTTTAATGGTTTCTTTTTTTATTTCTCTTACAAAACCAATAACAGAGCCGGGTATAAGTAAAATATCTGCTGTTGAAATTTCTGAAATATCATATTCGGCAATTAATTTTAAAAAATGGTTATCAGAAACGATAACACCTTTTTCTTCCGCTACAAATTTTACATTGGCTCCTGGTAATTTGCTCAGTACTTCATAAGGCCCGATGGCATCCAAAGCAGTAACACCGTTGTATAAGAATATAACTATTTCCATGTTGCAACCGGAGCATTGAATATGTTTTTAAAGTCAAACACTTTTTCAGTAGCGCCGTTTTTCTGCAGGTAATCCAGGTTATCAATGGCTTCCTCCACAGTGGGAAATTTACCTGCAGGTGTCCACCACATGGCGGTATACAATTTTCCAAAACGATGAAACCATTCCCTGCGCCGCTTCATAAAATCGGCATGCCATGTGTTGTACATAAAATCCCGGAGCGTCTCTATATCTTCCCAAACAGAAATATTAATAATAACTTGTTCGTCATTAAAGGGATTGAAAGCTGTCGCGTTATTACTGTCATCTTTAAAGCGCCAGATAAACCCGGGACTGTTCTCTGCAAGCGCATTTACAGCATCTAAATTATCAACAAACTCTTTCATAACCGGGTCGTTGATATTGATGCCTTTCATGCGGGCAATATTAATTTCTGCAAGCTGGTATTGATTCATAAATTATGCAATTGATTTTGTTCATGCATTGTTGGCTGTTAAAGAAAGATACAACCTTAAAAAAGCGCCCTGTAGCTTTGAAAAAAATGAAGGTTTTTTCTCATTATTATAGGCCGGTAGAAATTTGTTTTTGGCAAATTCCTCCAATGTAGTGGTAGTTGTATTTGCTGCTGTACGAATTTCTCCATGAACTTTGGAAGCATTAATCTTTTCATTTGTTTCTACTAACAATTGAGCAACATTGGCGGAGATGGTTCCGGAACTTTTAAGTCCCTGTATCATTACAGACTTTGGAAACTTTATGTATTTTAACGAAGGTTTGCCAATAGCTGTACCTAATATTTTAGTAACCTCTTTCATGGAGTAATCTCTTGGTCCCTGCAAATAGTGTATGTTTTTGCCTGTAAAATCAAGCACAGAAAGATAATGGGCAGCCACTACACCAATGTCTTTACTATCAATACAGGGAAATGAAAAATCAGCATCTATTGAAAGCCCGTTAATCCCTGCCATTTTTATTAAGCCAATGTTGTAAATAAAGTTGTCCATAAACCATACGGCTCTCAGGTGTACTACATGTAAACCTGTTATTTGATTGAGTAATTGCTCCATTAAATAACAACCGTAAATGGTGCCCGATTTTTCGGCGAGTTCCGCACCCCAGCTACTTAAAAAAACTACGTGCGTTATACCGGCATGTTTGATGGCTGTTACTATATGTTCATTGTTTTTTCGTTGTTCTTCGTGCAGATCTGGCGAAGCAGTGTCCCCGGGCGTAAGTATAAATGCCGCTTTAGCATTTGTAAAAACGGTGTTCATAAAATCCTGCTCTTCTATGGCACCTGTCCATATCTCAGCGCCCTTTTCTTCCAGGGGCTTTAATTTTTCTGTATGCCTTGCTACGGCCCGTACGGCAATTCCTTTGTCAAGCAAATGGCGGGCAACAACATTGCCCACCCTGCCGGAAGCTCCCAGTACAACTATTGGTCTTTCATGATTTTTTATGGCGGTATTCATTGATCTGTTGGTATAAATTTTTGGCGTACCTGTTGCATAGAAACCTCTCTTACTATTGATGTAAAAACACTGCTTTAAAACAGCGCGTCAAATGATTGCTGCGTACTAACTTTCTTCACCAGTTTATCCAACTGATTATAGGATGCCTTGTATAAAAAAACAGCCATACTAATCCTTTTTACGCCACAGGCTGCCAATGATGGTATAGAAGAAAGTTTGGGTGTACCCACTACATTTAAAGGCAGTTGAACAGCTGAAGCGATGGCTTTAATAACAACAGGATCCGAAACCGCCGTTACAAATAAACCATCCGCCCCGGCATCCTTATAAAGCTTTGCTCTTTTTATGGTTGTTTCAAGCGGTGCGTTAACCTTTAATAAAAAACCGTCTGTTCTTGCATTGATGAAAAGCTGTTGATTGTTTTTTACCAAATGGTTTTTTATAGCGGACAGTTTTTTTAAATAGATGTCTTCCCCCTGCGCATCTTCCAGGTTAATGCCGGCTACGCCAATATCCACAAGCTGTTGGATATTGCCGGTTAACTCTTGCAGGTCATCTGTATATCCTCTCTCCAGGTCAACTGACAAAGGAATATTTGTGCCGGCTTTTATTCTTTGTATCATATAAAGCAGTTCACTAAAGGGCATTTTTTCGCCGTCTTCATATCCCAATGAATTGGAAATAGCACCGCTTGATGTACCGATTGCTTTATAACCATTTGCTTCAATTACCTGCGCACTTTTTACATTCCATGCATTGGCAAGAATGAAGGGTGTTTCCCTATGATGTAATTCATAAAATGTTTCGTAGTGGGACATTAAGTAGTTTTTAAATAAGTAAGTTTTTCGGGCCGGCCGGTCTGCGCTACAGCCGCTTCCAGCGATCCAAATTGTTGTATGGCAGCAGCGGCACCCTGCATCATTTTATGCCGGTATTCTTTTATCATAGAATAATCCGACTGCTGCAGTAAGTTGGTGATTGTTTCTTTACCAGTATCTGCGCAATAAGCAGGCGCCCCTGGTTGCAACTTCCACGAGTTGGATAAAGGTCCTGCATCTATTGTATCAAAACCAAAAGCGTTTATTATTTCCGACAGCCTGTCTTTATGCGCATTGTCATCGCCGGCAACGGGCATGCACAAACGCCCTGTTGTATTTTCCGGCAGCCCACGCGTAGCAAAACTCAAAGCAGTCATGCAATTAAATGCTTTTATTACCGGGTGTCCCAATTGCTGCGATACCCATTCGCTTTCTGTTAGCCCATTTTCTATGTCGGGTATTAAAGGGTCACGTACCGTGGGAAAATAATTACAGGTATCAATCACCATAACATTTTTTTCAACCCCCGATAAAAAATGGAGTGGAAGTTTTACAACAGCTTTTACGGGCAATGCAATAATGATGATTTGTTTTTCCCGTATCACTTCTTCCAGCGTTACGGCAGTAATACCTTTTTTTTGAAAAGCATAGGCAGCAAGTGTTGCCGGTCCGCGGGAATTGGTAATGGAGACTTGACAACCCAGCCATGCAAAATATTCTGCCAGCATACTACCCATGTTGCCTGCGCCAATAATACCTACCTGCATATTTAATTTTCGTGTATTCATTTACTTTAGGTGTTGTTCCTGTTTAAAGCCAGCGGCATTGTAGCCGGCGATAACCGGGTTAGTAAAAAAACTGTTCTGAAATAATTTTACCATCTTTTACCTCGTAAACAATCACTTCATCCATTTTTACCCTTCCGATATCTTCCACCTCAATATCCATTCCCCTGCCTATTGAAAAATGATTACCGGCAACCACGGGAGCGGTTGTGTATGTTCCGTGCAACGCGGTTATTTTGCTTACCCATGCTTCGCCTTTTTGCCGTACCGGTCCTTTTCCTTCGGCATTTTTTAAATGGGGAGCATGTGGAGGTTCTATACTGATTACATTATCTGCGAAAAATTCATCCTGTATGTCAAACCATTTTTCCTGTTGTGCAAGTTCATTAAACCGAACTGCAATTTGTTGTGTAGTCATTGTAGTGATTTTTTATTTTTTAAGAAGGTGATCCTGTACCTGTTTCGCAATAGGATTTTAAACTCATCATAAAACGGGCCCAGGTATAGTTGCACTCAGCATAGAGGTCTGTAACAGCCCGCCAGCCGTTATGGTCAAAACGTACAATGGTTTTATTATTATCCTTTGCCTCCAGTTCAAAAGAAATAGTGGTGCCTACCCACTCGCCTGTAGAAGCGATGATTTCCCATTCCACTTTTTTATTGGGAACAAGAGTAGAAATCTTCATCTCATTTTTTACTGTGCCGAAAACAAACACATTTACAAAACCTATTTCCGGTTTTGCAACGGTTTGTTTGGCCCACCAGTTTTCTAAACCCTGTTGGGTTGTGATGGCATTGTAAATATTATCCGCGGTACTGTTTATTACCAATTTGTGTTTGATATCTGTCATGACTTTTAATTTTATTTTAAAATACTTTTACGCCTTTGCCTGTTGTAATAAAGCTAAGCAGGCTCTGCTCTATCAAATCACCCCATGCTCCTGCGCAGCCACCATAACATTCAAATGTTGGTACCAGCCCGTAATGAGTAAAAGTGACCTTTGTTTTTTTGCCTTCCGTACTAATATCAAATTGTAATGTAGTATTCGTCCATTCGTCTTTTTTAGCAACAAAACTCAAATTGCTTTCTGTGACCAGCCATACTACTTTTTTGCCAGGTATTAATTCAATTACTTTTTGTTTTGAAAAATGAACACCGGGTACTTCATAGGTAAACTCTTCATTTAGTTTATCTGTGTTGCCGGTAAATTCACCCTGCCACCAGCCGCGGGTATTATTGATTGCTTTAAATACTTCTGCTGCTGATTGATCCACCAGGATTGATGTTGTAAAACTTTTTTTCTTTTCCATATTACCTGTTTTAGTTTGTTTATGCGATCGTGTACATTGTTGCATTAATGCTGCAGTAAGGCAGCTGCCAGCTTACCTTATATTACCCCGGACTCTTTCAATTTTTTCTCAGTTTCAGTTTGTGGCGCACCCGTTTTATTCGGTTCACCTTCCCCTGAGGTTATATATTTTTTTAAGCTGCTTTGTATGTAGTGTGTCCAGCCTTGATTGCAGGCCTCATAGCACTCATATTCGGGCACTAAACCTATATGGGTAAAAGTGAGCTGGGTTTTATCTCCTTGTTTGGATATATCAAATACAATTGTAGTATTCACCCATTCGGTTTTATCCTGTGTAAAATTGAAATCATTTTCAAGTATTTGCCATACCACTTTTTTATTCGGAACCAGTTCCAGTACTTTTACTTTACACTTATGGATATCCTCAAAATGATAGTCAAAAACATCATTAACCCTGTTGGTATTACCCTCTATCTCAGTTGACCACCAGGCAAGGGGATTGTTAATGGCATTGTATATTTCTTCCGGTGTTTTGTTTACTAAAAAAGTAGTTGTAAAATCCTGCGTTGTCATAATATTCGTTTTATCTTTTGAATGATTTTGTTTGTTGAATAACTATGCGATTCTTATAATGATTAGTTTTAAATTTCTTTGGCATTAAAAATCAACCCAACATTTCCTTCATGCCAAAAGCAGTCAAAAAGTGCCCGAACTGCTCTTTCACTTTTGTGTTGGCTATTTCAGAAAATGAACCGGTAACCGGATCAACAACTGTTCTTAAAGGCCTTTTGCCTTTGGGTGTATCAATCAGTTTTACAATGGCATCGGCAACCAATTGAGGATCTGGTTTTAAGGCTTCAAACATTTGGCTGATACCTGCGCCAATCTGTTCGGGCACTTTTGCCAAATCTCCATATCCTTCCAATACCGAAGTATCAGAACCTGTGGCTGTTTTTCCGAATATCTCCGTTGGAAATGCACCGGGTTGAATCAGCACTACGTCTATGCCTAATTGTTTTGTTTCATAGTGTAAGCCTTCTGTTAAACCTTCTATCGCAAACTTGGCTGTGTTATATGGCGTTTGAAAAGGAAAAGAAAACCGGCCTGCCACGCTGGAAATATTAATGATCAAGCCATCTCCCTGCGTACGCATATGAGGTAAGGCTGCCCTTATAATTCTCCAGGGGCCTGCTACATCCACATTCAGTATATTGTCTAAATCTTCTTCTGTAAATGATTCAGCAATGCCAACAGCATAGATGCCGGCATTGTTTACCACCACATCAATCCTGCCTTCTTTTTTAATAATGGTTGCAATGGCATCAGTAATAGATTTCCCGTCTGTTACATCCATCTCCACTACCTGTATGTTTGCCTGTTGTGTTAAAGCTTTTGCTTTTTCTGCATTACGGCCTTTTGTGTCACGCATAGTGGCATATACAGTATGCCCTAAAGCTGCACAGCTGTTGGCGGCCAGCCAGCCAAAGCCGCTGTTTGTTCCTGTTATTAAAATGACTTTTTGTTCCATGATCTATTATTTTTCTATTTACTAATGAAATTTATTTTACAGTTATGACATAGTAGGAATATGACTTATGCCACCATCAATTGCATATTCAGCACCTGTAATGAACGAGGCTTCATCAGAAGCAATAAACAGGATGAGTTTTGCAACATCAGCAGCAGATCCCAATCGTTTTAGTGGAACCCGGTGTTGTATTGCTTTTGCCATAGGAGCCAGCTGCGTCATAGGCAAACCAATTTTTTCGAAAATGGGTGTTTCGATTGGTCCTGGGCTTACTGCATTTACTCTTATTCCTTTAGGTGCCAATTCAAAACTTAGGCTACGGGTTAAAGAATTTACAGCTGCCCGTGTACTATTGTAAACTGATGTACCTTCAACTGATGCCGTTGTAGCTCCTAATGCAGAAATTAGAATAACAGAAGCATTGTTATTAAGGATCGGCAGAAATTTTTGAAGTGTGAAGAATACGCCTTTAAGATTTACATTGAGAATAAAATCATAATTTTCTTCTGATACCGCTTCAAAAGGGACCACTGAAAATATTCCTGCATTGATAACGAGAATATCAACTTTACCCAGTTGTTTCCTGCTGTTGTCAATTAAATCATCTATATGAGAAAGTTTCGACTGGTCGGACATTATACCGATTGCTCCTAATTGATTTGCTGCTTCTGCAACAAGTTGCTCACTTTTTCCTGTGATAAGAACTTTTGCACCTTCTTTGATAAATTCCTGCGCTGTAGCGAAACCAATACCGCTATTACCACCCGTAATTACGGCAACTTTGTTGTCTAATCTTTTCATTGTATCCTTTATTTTATTATTGTCAAGCGGCACTTTTTTAATGTATCACTGCTGTCGGCTTATTTATTTTGCCATCTTTTTCTTCTAATCCGCGATAGCACCAAAACTCATATTCACAATGGTACCGGCCATAGCACTTGCATGGCCGCAAGCCATGAAGGCAGCAACTTCTGCCATTTCCTGTAAGGAGGGAGAACGCTTAAGATGATTTTGCTGTTCAATCATGCCCCGGAATTGTTCACGGGTAATACCATAAGCATTCGCATGAAGACCGTGTACTTCTTTGATCGTATCACTGTCATACATACCCTGTGGACGAAGTCCTAATACTCTAACACCATGCGGACCAAACTCTGCAGAAAGATTCCTGATTAAAGCTTCTTCTGCCGCCATTGCTACCGCTACGCCTCCCATAAGCGGTATGGCTACACGGGATGGAATGGAAGTAACGGTCATGATTACCCCAGCACCTTTTTTATTCATATACCTGCCTGCAAGGCGGGCTGTTAAAAAATTAGACTGTATATGTGATAAAACGGGCGCCATGAATTGTTCCAGTTCAAGGTCAACCAACGGGACACCCTGCAGTTTGGTATTACGTAGCCCAACTGCATTGAAGGAAATATCGACAGCTCCTGTTTTTTCTATTACCATCTGGAGATGATGCTCTATTGCTTTTTCATCAAGTGCGTCAACCTGGGCGGCTTCAGCAAAGCCGCCACCGGCATTAATTTTATCGGCCAGTTTATCAATAACTGCTTTATTACGACCGGTGAGAAAAACCTTTGCTCCTTCCCGTGCAAAAGTTTCGGCAACCGTACTTCCCACTGCTCCCCCGGCTCCGTAAATGATGGCTATTTTGTTCAACAATATCATAGTTATATTTTTTTAAGTGAGTAAACTTTCAGAATTGTAAAACAAAATTAAAGTCTTACCAAGGCAGTAAAACGGTGTGAAATGGACTTTTTGCCGGGTTGATTTGGACATCATCTCATACTACCTTTGTGCAAAAAATAATTGCAATGAAGCACGTAACCATCGTAGTTCCGCAAGGCAAATCAAACCTGAGCAGTATAGCAGGCTCCTATGAAATTTTAAATGGTGCAAAAGCACATTGGAGAAGAATGGGGCACAGGCCGGTATTGGAAATTTCTATAGCCGGGTTTGTAACAGAACAAAAACTGGATGCCGGTTTTTTCTCTATTCACCCGGCAGATATTTTAACCATTAAGAAAACAGACCTCCTGATAATACCTTCTGTTTCTTACGATGATAGTTTGATTAGTGATAATGCTGAATTGATTAACTGGATAAAAGAACAATATAAAAACGGGGCTGAAATAGCAACCATGTGTTCGGGTGCATTTTTATTGGCAGCTACGGGGTTGCTGGAGGGAAAGACATGTTCTACTCACTGGAATGTAGCGGATAAATTCAGGAAACTTTTTCCCGATATTAATTTACAGACCGACAAGTTGATTGCGGTTGATAAAGGCATATACACTAACGGCGGCGCCTACTCCTTTTTAAACCTGGTGCTTCTTCTGGTAGAAAAATATTTTGACAGGCCTACAGCGATTTACTGTTCAAAGATCTTCCAGATTGATATGGACAGAACATCCCAATCACCTTTTTTTATTTTCCAGGCGCAAAAAAATCATGGTGATGAGATGATATGCGAAGCGCAGAATTATATCGAGGAAAACCTAAGTGAAAAGATTTCCTTTGAAGAACTTGCCTCAAAACTGGCCACCAGCAGGAGGACTTTTGACAGGCGTTTTATAAAAGCCACTGGTAATACACCCGTAGAATATTTACAGCGGGTAAAAGTAGAAGTGGCTAAAAGCACGTTAGAAAAGGGCAGGAAAAATGTAAATGAAGTAATGGATGAAGTAGGCTACTCGGATGATAAAGCGTTTAGAGAAGTTTTTAGAAAAGTAACGGGCATGTCGCCGGTTGAGTATAAAGAGAAGTATAACAAGGAAGCAATAAGCTGACAGTGCCTGGCCTTGCGGCCGATAATAATCTCAGCTGTTATTTTCCTGCTGCCTGCAGTGAAGTATTTTGCTAAAGATAAACGTTTTATCCGTTGTTGATTTTGCCAGTGTTAAAGCATGTTCCAAATGCCCAATTGCTTTAACATAGTCAATACCGTTATAAAGCTCTCCTAATAAAGAATGGTATAAATAATTTCCGGTAAGGTTTATTTTTTCTGCTTCTGTAATGGCTTCCATTTTCCCTTTTGCCCTTGCAAGCGCATAGGTTCTGTTTAATGCTGCCACGGGCGAATATTCAATAACGAGCAGGTGGTTATACAGTTGTAAAATATGATGCCATTTCTCTTTGGAGTCAGTTGTAGTGGTATGCCAATAAGCGATGCCGGCTTCCAAATGATATTTCGAAAGCGTATTGCCCTGCGAAGCCTGGTTTAAAAAATATGCGCCTTTGCTAACGAGGTCCTGGTTCCATAAGCGGGTATCCTGGTTATCATATAAAATAACCTCACCATTTTGATTTAACCTTGCATCAAATCTTGATGCATGAAAATACATTAAAGAAAGCAATGCATTCGCAGGCGGTGTATTGGTCTTTTTATTTTCAACCAGCAGGCAAGTTAACCGCATTGCTTCCAGGCAAAGGTCTTTACGTAAAGAAATGTCTTGGTTTAAAGAAAAATAACCCTCATTAAAAAGCAGGTACAAAGCCATCAACACAGCAGGCAGGCGTTCATTTATCTCAGCTAGGGCGGGCTGCTCTATTTTAATTTTTTCGTGCCTGAGTTTTTCTTTACCGCGTTGCAGTCGTTTGTAAATAACTTCTTTGTTTGTTAAAAAGGCAGTGGCTATTTCATCAACGCCAAAACCACAAAGCATATTTAACACTAAACTAATTTGCGTTTCCGCGCTGTTGCAAGGATCACAAACAACAAACATCATTGCCAGCTGGCTGTCATTAATATTTTTAACCGATAAATCGATTTCTATTTCTTCTGAAACTGTAGAGCTGTATTTTATTTCTTTGGAAATATTTTTTGAAAAAAGTGCATTACGTTTTAAATAATCCTTTGTTCTATTTTTGGCAACTGTATAAAGCCAGGCTGTTGGGTTTTCGGGCAAGCCTTTCAAACCCCATAATTCAGATGCGGAAAGAAAGGTATCGCTTACAATATCTTCTGCAGCTTCAATGTTTTCAATACCAAATAATTTACTCAATACAGAAACTATTTTTCTATATTCTGTTCTGAATAAATGCGGAATGATATCTGGTTGCTTCATAAAAAATGCCGCCGTAAAAATACAAAGGCATTCATTGCTTTTAAAAGTTATGCTTATATCACACTTATCTCTCTTACTTCCACGGTTCCCCCAATTGCTAATACCGGGCATCCTTTTGCCAGCTCTGCGGCCTCTTCAATAGAAGCAGCTTTTACAATACTGTAGCCAACTATAAATTCCTTTATTTCCGTATAAGGGCCATCAGTAACTACATTGTTGGTCTTTACAACTTTTCCCTGTGGCGTTAACCTGTTTCCCCGGTCAGTTAATTTATTTTGTGCGGCAATACCTCCTATCCAGTCCATCCAACGGTTCATATTGGTTTGCATTTCTTCAGGAGACCTCAGCGAGATGGCCTTCATAGTATTTTCGTCTGTTCTGTATATCAATAAGAAATCTTTCATTTTTTATTTTTAAAATTTTTTAAAACGGTTAAATGTTTTGAATGCTATCTGCATTTTGATAGTGAATAATATGAGCACCAGAACTTAATTCTCTGTAAGCTACATATTTAAGTGAACACGGCTTATCCAGATTCAAGCTATTAAAAAAACGGGCTTCACCTTTACCAGGAATGATTGGCTGAATATTGAAATAATAATCATCTACTACATTCATTTGTATTAATGATTCAATGATACTCAGGCTGCCAAAAGTAAGTAAGCCCCCTTTATGCTCTTTTTTAAAGGATTTAATATAAGCGATATCGAGTTCAGTTGCGATTGTCGAATTGTTCCATCTGGTAGTTTTCAATGTAGATGAAAACACAATCTTTTGTATGTCATGCAGCGACTGAGCCATTTTCTTTATCCAGTCAGGACTAGTTTCATCTTGCAGCCTTTCAATCCACCTGTCCTGAAACTGTTCAAATGTTTTTCGTCCAAATACAACTGCATCTGAATGCGATAACAGCGAATGTGTGAATTCAAAAAAATCAGGTTCTATAATTACATTTCGAGAATCTGCAAAACCATCTGGCGTTGTGCTGATTAAAACTATTATTCTACCCATATTATTTTCTTTTTTTTTTAGACGCTTTGAATTTGCCGAATTTCGATAGTTGCATTTGTATGTAAGATTGGACATGCTTTAGCGATTTCAACAGCCTCATCAAAATCTTTAGCCAGTACAATGGTACAGCCTCCAATAATTTCCTGAGCCTCAAAAGGATTGTCATTTACAATTTTCATTGCACCATTAACCTTTTTTCCCGCTCGTTTCAACTTTTCACTTGATACATGTTTACCTTTTTTGATAAGGTCGGCAACCCAATCTAGCATCTTTACTGTAAGGGCTTGTAAAGCTTCCGGGGGTTGACTTGGTTCATACACCTCACTACCTCTAAATAAGAAAATAAATTTTTCCATTAGCTATAATTTTGGGTTGTTATAAACTAATGACGATTGAAATTTTAAAAGTGGACAAAATTTTAGAATTTATTTAAATAGCACAGTTTCAAAGAATGTTTCAAAATGACAGAAAAACCTAATAATTGAAGATAATCAAGGCAATTATTATCCTAGTTGAAGTTAAGGACAAAATGTAAAGCGCTTAGGTGAAAATGGCACCCATATTTATTTTAGTATCAGGCAGTTGCCTGATTATTAAATTAGCAAGCCTCTTCAAATCCGGTATAAAATGGTTCGAGAATTGTACTTCTGGGAGCACCAACAAAAGGACAAACCTAATTATTGGTTTGTCCTTTTTCTTTTATGGTAATAAATATTTATAAAGTGTCAGCAAGGGTTATTTAACCAACCCCATTTGCAAAGCCAGCCTTACCAGCGCCGCTGTATTATTTACCTTCATTTTCTGTAACAGGTTTTGACGGTGGGTATCAATAGTGCGCCGGTTAAGGAAAAGTTTTTCGGCGATCTGAACATTGGTGAAACCCTGTACGATCAATAACAACACTTCTAACTCTCTTTCTGATATTTTGTAGCGGCCTAACTGCTCAGAGGTAGTACGATCTTCTGCGGCAGCGATCATTACAAGGGCTACTTCGCTGCAGAAATATTTTTTACCTGCCAGTACCGACCTGATGGCGGTGAGTAATTCCTGCGCTCCCACACTTTTTAAAACATAGCCCAAGGCCCCGGCCTGCATCATTGAATCAATTACCATGTAATCGTTATAGTTAGATAGTGCCAAAAATTTTACCTGTGGCCTGAAACGGCGCATACGTTCAATGGTTACTGCGCCATTGATGCCTTCCATAGTATGATCGATGATAACCAGTTCTGCTTCTGTATTACTAAGATGGTGGAGAGCTTTTTCGCCGCAATCAAACTCATGTACCCGGAAATCGATCTGCTTTTTAAAAGAATGCAGTACCGCTTTAAGGCCCTGCCGCAATAACTGGTGATCGTCGATGATTAGCGTATGAACAATTGGGATGATTACTGTATCCTGCATAGCTTACTATTTTAAATAAATACCGGGAAGCTTCCTGTATAATAAAATACGGATTGAAACTATCATTTTTTTACGCTACGGGTTGAGTGAAAAACCGCTGTTTATGCAGTGAGAATTCACCTTTTAAATTCAGTATAAAGAGCGCAATAAAAGGAAAGGGGTAGGATAATTTTATACCAGGATTTAAAAGTGCCTGCCTGATGTTATACGCTAAAAATATATCCCGGTTTACTGCACTGCAACTTATACCGCTGCTGCTGATCCTGCTCTTTGCATATACCGGTACTTCCAAATTGACAGGGCATGAAAAATTTTTGACGCAACTGGAACAATTGGATATGCCATACCTGATAACTCATTTTGCCGCCATGGCCGTACCTGTTGCTGAATTACTGATCGCTTTTTTACTGGTGACAGAAAGGTTTAAACAGGCAGGTCTTTGGTTATCGGTTGCTGCCATGTTGTTTTTTACGGTCTATGTTATGGTGATACTATCCGGCAAACACATTCCCTGCAGTTGCGGAGGTGTAATAAGTAAAATGAGCTGGAAACAGCACCTGTATTTTAATATTTCGTTTTTATTACTGGCCACATGGGCCTTGTACTATAAAATAAATTATGCGCATAAAAAGGGAGTAAGCCGAAAACCTTCAACAGAGTAGGCAAATATTAGTGCATTGAACAGTTAAAAAAGAAACTGGCTATCGCACTAGTGAATTTTATAAAATTTTAAAATAAAAAATCATGAAAAAGATGTTTTTTGGTATTGCAGCATTAATGCTGGCAGCCGGCTTTGCCGCTTTTACCACCGCTCCAAAAGTTACAACGCTGCAGTATACTTACAAGTATACCGGAAGCGCCGTAACTGGAGAAAACCTGGCGGCTAATTACATTGCGGCGAGCAGTACAAACGATTGTAATGATGATGCTCCCGAAATGGTATGCTTTATTGAAACCAGTTTTGCACCTGATGTCAATAATCATCCACAGTTTCCCGGCGGCACGTTAAACGTACGTTCGAGCAGCCAGGTAATTATAGATCACTGGAAAGTGGAACCATGATGAAAATAAAAAGGGATCGCAGTTGCGATCCCTTTTTATTTTACCGCGGATTTTGCTGCATACCGTTTAAGGCTATTGCACTGGCAGGTATGGGCAACGCAAAGCGATTATCGCCGGGCGGCAATGTATACACCACCCCGTTGAGCTTTCTCGTAATCGTTACCCGGAAATCGGGTTCGAGGTTTAACCGCTTAATATCCATCCAGCGAAGATCGCGGAAGGGCAGTTCCTTCCTCCGTTCATTCAATATCAATTGTAATACCGGTACAGTTCCTGCAACACTGAAAGGTATAAAAGTACCTGTCTTCCACCGGGTTTGTAACAGTGTATTCAATACCGTTAGTCCTTCGCTTAATTTTCCTGACCGGGCCAGGCATTCTGATTTAATTAAATAGATCTCATCTGTGGCCACGCCATTAAAAAACGAACTGGCCTGGTTGTAGCTGCCGCGGAAACTATAATTACCGTTACCAAGTGATTTAAAGAACAAGGTTTTGCGCAGATCGTTCACATCGTAAGACCGGTAGAGGTTTGAATCCACGATAGCCCTTGTAATGGATAGAATGGTGGGGGTAAAAATGATGCTATGCATGGAAACTTCTGCATTGTAAACAGGAAAGGGGTAGGCAGCAGCTGATGACAGCGTATTGTAATTAAGCAGGGTACTGTTGATGGCTAAATATTTATCTGCATAAACGGCAGCGCTGTCATAATTATTCATCAGCAGATATGTACGGGCCAGCAAACCATAAGCTGCGCCTTTGGAAGGGCGCATTACATGTGCCGGGTATAGCGGCAGCAGTGGTGCGCTTTCTTTCAGATCGCTGATTACCTGCTCATAACTATGTTGCAGGCTCGCCCTGGTGCTTTTCATTTCATAATCTGAATTCATTCGTAAAGGGATACCCATTTCTGTTGTGGCTGTGTTTTTATCGTAAGCTTTCGTCCAGTAACCAATAGCAGTTAACCAGGATTTTGCCCTGAACAAAAAAGCCGATCCCTTTGCATTATTCCAGGCGGCCTGGTTTTGTGCAGTGGGCTCAATTTTTTGCAGGCTTTCCAGGCAAACATTGGCAACTGTTACCACATCAAACAACCTGGACCAATGATTGGGAGATTCATTCACTGTAATATCATCCTGCCACAAATAAGTATTACGTATTGCCTGGCTGCTGAGTGCATTATATACGGCATCCGTTACATAATAATTGTCGGCGCTGATCTCACCGGCAGATGGGTTTTGTGTATTCATCGTGTAATCAAAATCCAGCAGGCCCTGCACCGCTTCAATAGAATTGGGCAACTGCAATCTTTTATCGGGTTTTTCGTCGAGGTATTTTTTGCAACCGGTTGTAATAACAAGCAGCAGCAATACGGGAATGTATGATTTCATAATAATAATTTTAAAGCTTTACTGAATAAAAATTTTGAGTCCTAATGCAATAGCAGCAGCGGAAGGAATAACATTCGCAGGATAATCCGGGTCAAGTCCGTGTTTGTTTGCCCGCCAGAGAATGCCCAGGTTGGCAGCGTTTAAAAAACATTGCATATTGTAATAGTTGTTTTTTTGCAACCCCGTTTTAAGCGAAAATTTATAGGAGAGGTTAACGAACTGGAGTCTTATATGATCACCTTTTTCTACTATAGCTGCAGAAGAGGTGTAAAAATTATCCCTGTTGGATGGTACCGGGTAAACAAGGGAAGGCACATCTGTGATCAGTTCATCACCGGGCTGCTGCCACCTTGCCGCAAAATCGGAAGTACTTCTCCTGTCGTTGGAGAAAAGCGCCAGGTAATAGAGCGGTTTGCGTTTAAAATAATAGCCCAGTTTGTAACTGATATTGACCAGCAGGCTGAATTTTTTATAGCTGAACTCATTGGTAACAGAACCGAAAATCTGCGGCATGGCAGGCCCACTATACTCAAGGTCATTTACAGTTAATCCCGAACCTGTTAAAGCTGGATAATCTGTAGAAAGGGCGCCATTCAAATAACCCTGTGGGTTACCCGAAGTATGATCCAGCCCGGCCCAGCGTAAACTGATAACCTCGTGTACCGGTTTGTTTTGGATCGATGTAAGGGCCGTGCCATCGTTTACGTACGATATAACCAACCCACCGTTAAGATAAGATTCGCTGATACGATCGGTATTGTAATTAAAAAGCAAATTGGTAGACCATGCAAACTTGCCGGTAATATTGCGGCTGTTAATGGTAAGATCGATACCCTTGCCGGTCATACTTCCTATATTCTGTACAATGCCGGTATTGCCAATACCGGCCGTTGGATCAACTTGTGCATAAGCAAACAGGTCTTTGGATCTTTTGCTGTAATATTCCAGGCTTCCGTTGATACGCCCACTAGATAAACCAAAATCTAAACCAATATTGCTGATACCTGTTTTTTCCCAGCGTAAATGCGGCGTTGGAAATTGCAGAATGCGGTAACCGGGAAAACCGGTAGCTGCGGAGTTGTTAAAAAGAAAAACAGTTACCACCGCAGAGCGGGAGGGATCTGCATTGCCGGTATATCCATAGCTGGCTCTTAACCGCAATAAAGAGAGTTGCTTATTATGCCAGAAATGTTCTTTTGAAATTTCCCAGCCGGCGCCTGCAGACCAAAGTGGTGTCCATTTATCATTGGTAAGAGCGCCAAATAAATTGGAAGCATCACGACGGCCACTGAGCGAGAAATTATATTTATCATCAAAGTTCCAATTCGCATTTGCATAAAAGGAAACATAGCGTTTTAACTGGTCGGAAAAATTAACAGGTCCTGCTGGCAGATACGCCATTGCACCCGTAGTGATAAGCGGGTATTGGTTGCGCATATCTGCTGCTGCACCCAGGGCAAGATCTTTATAATAACCAAATGTGCGGTTTGCAGAACTGGTAGTATGAATTTGCCTGAGTTCGTTACCGGCCAGCGCAGTAACATGATGCCTGCCCCAGCTATGGTTGTAATTAAGCTGCGCCCTGTAATTATTTACCACGGTGGCAGCATGCGTATCATCCAGTATACCACCCTTGGGCACAATATAATTCACTATTCCTGTAGCAGCGTTTACCTGGCTAAAAAGATTTACATTATAACGAGCCAGGTAACTTTGTTCATCCCCAAGCGATTGCGTTTCGGCACGTTCCTGTTCGCTCCGGTATTTATATTCAAAACTAAAACCTTTATTGAACCGGTATTGTGCAGCCAGGTCAATCAGCAGATGATCAGTTGCTACCGTTGTATACTGGTGACGGTAATTATCGGCGGCATAATAATTCCAGTCGAGCAGTTTACCAGCCCAGAGCGTATCGGTATAGCTTTTACGGTACTCCCTGTCAAAAGCGGCCGGTGTGCCATCGGTATTGAAAATACTGGAGTAAGGATACAGGTAATCCTGCGCACCATAATCATCCTTACCTGTATGGGTATACGAATTGGTGTAAACGGAACCAACTGTTAACCTGAGCCTGTTCACAGGATTGAAACTGGTTTCCAGCTTTACTGTCCGGCGGCTGTACGATTCGCTTAAAGAAGAATTGTTACGATCGTACCCCAATGCAGCTAGCCATGCCGATCTGTTGCTGCCGCCACTGAACGTAAGGGCATATTGCTGGTTGAATGCCTTTTGATAATAACTATCCTCCAATTGTGATTGGACATCCGTATTGTGCCATGCTGCAATTTGGTTACTTGCTTCGGTCGCGGATACTAATCCTCTTGCCTGTTTGTCCAGCAGATCAACCACTGGTGATACCGTGGGATGTTGCGAACTGCTGAGTTGGCTGTTGTAATATCCTTTACTGTAAAGCAGTTGTTCCACATCAATATAATCAGAGCTGCTGATGGTATGCAATGCATGCAGGTTGGGCCGGTCCACTACCTGTGTGCCTACGGAGAGATCTATGCTAAGCGGCTGACCGTACCTGCCTTTTTTTGTATTGATAACAATAACGCCGTTGCCCGCCCTGGTACCCCAGATGGCAGCAGCTGTGGCATCTTTTAATATTGTTATGGATTCAACAAGATTTGGATTGATGCTGTTGATATCACCTTCAAAAGGAAAATTATCGAGTATGATCAACGGTGCTGTTGGACCATTGATGGTGCTTAAACCCCTTACAGTAATAGCCGGCATACTTCCGCCTTTGCGAAAAACAGCTACAGCATTGGTAACCGATTCAAGCCGTGCCAGTATATTGGGGCTTACCTGCAGGTTAAGGGTCTTGTTATCCACCTGCGTATAAGAACCGGTGGCCCTGTTGCCGGAAATAACCTGGTAACCATTACTAAAAACCACTACACTGTCGAGTACTAAGGGGCTGGATGTTTTAGGGCTATCGGGTAAGCCAGGTTTTTGTGCGAAGGAGAATTGTATTGCGCACATCAATACTATTGTGATAATGAATTGCATAAAATTAATTGAATTGGTGAAAATTAGTTTTGGTAAGCACCAGCATATTGATCCATCTTTTGGCTTTGTGTAAGGCAAGGCCGTATTCTGGCAACAGTTGCTGCAAAGCTGTAAGATCACGGATACCTGTAAGGCATAGACGCAGATTTGCTGGCGCAGTATAACCGGTCTCGTCGATCACAATGGGAGTAAACGGATTGCTAAGCGGCGGCATATTCAGCGTAGTGACCAACATTTCCAATGGCGCATTTTTGAGTACCAGGCAGCGATCATCAGTTAATTGCAGACCGTTGTTGTAATCACCCGCCAGCGAATGTTGTAGCAATGCCGGATTGGTAATAGTAAGCACATAACAATTTGTCAAACGTTTTTGCATACTGCTGGTAATACCAAAAAAACGGTCCAGGTCCTGCTTCATATAATACAACTGCATAGAGGGATCGCTTTGTAAGGGCAATATTTGTTCGTAACAGCAGTAATGAATCTTTTTAAAAGCAAGATTGGGTGTATCGCAAAGCGCCTCGGTCTTTAAGGAACTATCCAGGATAATATGATTGCGCAAAAGGTCGGGGAAGGCAAAATAATATAAACCCAGGAAGGATTTATTGATATAGAACTTTCGCTGCCCATAGCCATCGGCTGTTGGAAATTGCCCCACAGCTGCGCCGGCTCCTTTAATATAACTGGTAAACAGCGATTGATACTGCATCCAGTGATTACTATCGTTTTTTAAATTTTCTGCGAGTGGTTTATGAATATCAAAGTCGTTTCTTTCCAGCCTGTTTTCAGGAGCAGATTCATTTTGGGCTAACACTTTCCGGATATTGGCTGCAGTAACTTCTGAAGCATCTGTTGCGGCCACCAGCTTGCCCTTGTATATCCAGGCCGTATAAGGAATGCCGTGGTGCGGCAGGCAGGTGCCCAGTTCTTCGCCATCCATAATAACAGGCAAGGTTATTTTGCCACCTGTGGCCAGGCGTTTATTCACAAGCCATTGGGTTATTGTATTTATCTTGTCGCCGCTTTGCGGGTTGTTGATCAGCAGCACCTGCAACTGGTTGCTGTAGCTGGCCTGCAAAGCCTGCAGTTTGGGAAACTCTTTGATACAGCTGCCACACCAGGTTGCCCAAAAATCCACCAGCAGCAATTTATCTGCCCATGCAGCAATAGAAGTACTGGTATAGGGTGCGTTCAGCACCTCTGAAAATTGCAGGTTGGGTACCTGGTCTCCAATAACCAATGGTTTTAAAACAGGGGGGCTTTGCGCCATGCTGTATATGGAGCATAGCACTATCATGAAGCAATAAATAGCTCTCATTGCAATCGTTTTAAATTAATAAATGAAGTGAAGGGGATAACGGGAAGGGCTAAGTGGGATTTTTAGGCTTGCGCTGGTTGAATACCTGGGGCTTGGCATACATCCACTGATGGCATTTGGCTACCGTTGTCTGTTGAAGAAAATTCCTGTGTTCTTCGGGTGGTAATAAAGATACCTGTTGCGCATATACGCTAAACACATTTTCTGTAATAAGAGAAGCAACCAGTTTGTTTTTTACGAGGCGGAAGGCATAACGGAAAAGCAACTGCTGCCATGCATTGGCCGCAGCCATTAAATGCTGTATGGCAGGGTTGGCTGCAGGAATAATATAAGGGGCAGCGCCTGTTGTTTCATTACTGAGACCTGAGAAAATATCCCTGTAAAAAAACAGGCAACCGCCCCTTAAAAAGTTATATGAAGTATTCAATTTCATTGGTGTGGTTTCTCAGGTCACAATAATGAAATTGAAAATGTAGCATACTCTAAATTAGGGAATTTTTTGATTGTGGGCGAATTCGACCATAAATATTTTTCAAAATTCAGACACCTTTCAAACAAATAAGGCATATGGATTTAAAAAACAAAGAAAAGATCAGGAAACTGCTCGGTGCTTTTCTTAAAAAGCGCAGGGAAGAAGTCCTGAAAATTGAAAGCGTTCGCCAATTATCGTTCGAGTCGAGCCTGGATCAAAGCAAATTAAGCAAAATTGAAAAAGGCTTAATTGATTTTCGCTTCGACACACTGATCGAGATTGCCGAAACGTACCAGCTCACCCTGAAAGAAATATTTGATTTCGAGATCGATTTCTGGCAAAAGGATTAACGTGTTTACATTTCATTTGAAATGACGTGATCTCCCGAAAATCTATCATTTAACGATGGTTACCATTTTGCTTGTTTTTTGGAAGAGGGATTTGCTCCTCTAACGCTTTCGTTGAACACAAGTATTTTTTTTATAACACAGGAGGGAGGTTGATAACTGAACTCCTGTGTTTATTCTTTTAAGCAATTGAGTGTATGCTGCATTGTTAGGTATGCTATTGAATGGTTTGCTCAATGGCTTTTTTAATAACTCCCAGTAAATAGGATTCTGACACCACACCACTTTGCCGCCATATAATTTTTCCATGGCGGAATAAGATCAAAGTGGGTACACCCTGCACCTGGTAAGCAGCCGCTGCCTGCGGGCTTTTATCTACATCTACCTTTATAATAGAAACAGCTTCGCCAATATGTTGCTTGATGCGCTGCAGTACCGGTGACATCATTTTGCAGGGGCCGCACCACTCCGCAAAAAAATCCACCAGTACCGGCTTATTGGATTGTATTATCTCATTAAATGTCATACCGTATAGTTTTTGTAAAAATATTCCAAATAGCAGGCCAGTCCTGAAGCTGATCCGAAAAATCAACTCCAGCTTCAATCGTCAAATACCACGTACCACCTACAGTACCGAGTCGTTACCCCCCTCCAAAAAAAAAATTACAAAGCTACCGTGCTTTTATTTACTAAGTCTTTGGAAAATCTAATAAATTTTCTGAGTTATCACTAAAATGTTTTGAAGACGTCGCTCTTTGACCAGATAGCAAAACTATAGTAACAAGAACAGAAAATCAAAGAGAGTTCACCGGGGATTTTGGTTTTAGAAGACAAGATGGCTTTTTTAAAATTGTAAAAGACTATACACGAGTTTACTTTTCGCCTAAAAGCAAATGTCTAATTATTGAGAATCAATGTGCTAAAAGTGCCACGGTCTGAGTGACTATTTGTTTATACTAACCTACTGACATGCAAGTGTTATGAAAGATGAAATTCATATTAGAACTCTGGAAAAAATAATGAAATCTATGAGATTTTGTTGTCCCCGTTTCCTTGATATTTTGATTTTAGCAAAATATACAACATAATAAATGACTAAAAGATTTTGAGAACCAAGATTCTCTATTCTTTAATTTCAGCCATAATATCATCTTTTGTAGCTTCTACTAAATTCTTAATTCTGATTGAATTGTGAATATCTTCATTAAGATTTTTTCCTATCATTTTAAAATATATCAATAATAAGATCAATAGAATAATTCCAAAACATACTTTGAATAAAGTAAAATCTACATCTTTCTTTAAAGTATTTTCTTTTTTTATGTTTTCAATTGTTGGATTTTTAAGATTTGGTAAAGAATCTAACGACTCAGTTTTTTTTGATTCTACTGAAAGACTATGTGTTTCCGATGATTTATCATGTGCAGGAAAATGACCAACAAATTCTCCTAATAATACGATAAAAACTGTAGAAACAATTATAGAAATAAATATGTATTTAATGATACCCATATCAACCAAAGATTGCGACTTAGATTTTTCATTTTCGACATTGGTTAATCTACTATAATCTTTATTGTCAGTTTTTCCCATATCGACTATTGGGATTATTATTTTTTTATAGTAGTTATGAAAAGCTGCAACAATCAATAGTGGTAAGGGAGAAATAAAAATAAATTCCACACCTTCTAATATCCCTTTTACATTTTCGTAATTACAAGTAAAAATTATGCATAGGCCGCGAATAGAAATGTAGAAAAGTGCAATTGCTGCAAAGATAAAAAGAGTGAGAAAAAAATAATTGACAGGACTTGTGATAAACTTGATTGCTGTGTAATAATTGTATACAACTTCATCACCTTTTGCATTTGTTTCCGTTGTTATGGAATCAGAAGCAACGAATTTTGAGGCTAACCAGTCTTTAGGCGAACCTTTCTTGATTTTTATTTTTCTACCCATTAGGAAAAAAGGCTTTTAGATAGTGAATTATATTTTGTTTCCAGTAATCAAGTTTGCTTATGGTTGATACTGGAGGTGTTTTATCAAAATACACATCTCCCTCTTCCATAAAAGGCTCAAGAAAGGTTCTGTCATATCTTGAAAGAAATATTACTTTGGCGTTTGGAAAATACTGTTTTATTAATTTTTTTCTTAGAATACCTCCAAGATAGTCAACTTTATCAGGATTCGATAACAAGTGAAAATCTATCATAAATAAATCCACACTACTTGGTAAATTAGCCGTAATATATGAATTGTTTATTTCGTCTCCAGGATCAATTACAAATTTTAAATAAAAATTTCTGAAAGCTGCAATAGTTTTTTCATCTCCTTTTTCCGGCCATACATTAATAAAGAAATCTTTAAAATTGCTTTTATTATTCAAAATATCATATACTAAGTCGAAATGTTCCTTTCGGTTTTCAATAATTATCGCTTGTTTCATGACTTCTTAAAATTAATTAAAGGAATATAAACATTAAAATATTTGACTTCACTTAAAGTATCATGATCTGTAATGCTTGATCTAAAATCTTCGGAATTATAAATTTCTTTAAAAATCTTTGCTATCATTTTGAGGCCTTGTTTAGTCATATCTTCCCCAGTATAGATTTCTTCAAGTATTTCATTTTCATTTTTCCTAAAGCTGTTTTGAATATGAATATAGTAAATGTTTTCTTCATTTAAAAGTGTAACCTTTATAATCGCTGTATGGTATGAAAATATATATTTTTTAGCATTGATAAGAATTTCGGAAATTACAATTTTTAGCAGATCTTCATTAAATGTAAAAGTAAAATCACATTCTTGCTTTAAAAGCTCAAAATCTACTGAATTTGCTGGCAACTCAATATCTGAATAACTTTCATTCGGCAAAATGGTTTCTGAAATAATTTCAATTGCATTTTCTAAGCATTTTTTTGTTATGGATAAATTGATATGTTGCTCAAGTTCATCTGGATTATTAGCTAACACCTTTTTTTGGAGCCTCATTACTAAATAAGATTGGGTTTGAAGAAGGCTTAAAATTTCAAGTTGTTGTAATATTCGGTCTTTCTGATCAGGTGTCTTCTCATACGAAGAATAAAGAGTACGTAAAAGTTTTTTAAATGCCTCATCTGCACTCATTTGTCCATGTTTAAAAATGTTCCAATTTACATTTTCTTTGTTCGCATCTATGTATCCTCGGAAACTATCATTTTTGTAATGGTGTGCCAAAAATGAGGATAATTGATTTTTTATAAGGATTAAATATCTCAATTTTTCTGGTTTAAAATATTTGCCTATTCCATTACTTCCAACACGATTAGTAGCCACAACAATAACAGCTTGAGCATCTGTGTTTATAACATCTTCATTGATTTTATCAATTTCAATATCAGCAATTCTAAAAAAAAGTAAATGATTGTATGTAGTAAAACAGGTTAGGTCTGAACAGTAATTTTCATTGTTGATTTCATCCGGGCCTAATATTTCAGAATGCTCAATTAACTTTTCGGATGTGTTGTCTTTTTTTGGGATATTAGCATAGATTTTTTTCAAACTTTCCCACTTTCCACTTTTATTTTTTATAAATTCAACAAAAGTTTGCGTTCCTCCTCTTTTACGCAACTTTACACCGTTCATCATCTTCAAGATAAAACTATTATCTAAAGCAATAGATTTATTAAAGCCTTTTTCATACTCGGACTGAATAAAATATAGATCTTCATGTTTTATATATTGGCCACGTTTAATTGGTTTAAAATTTACAAACATCATAACTTCCGCCTCTTCTTGAATTCTCAAAAGTTGTTTAATTTGAGAAAGTATGAATTCTACTTTTGTAAGTAAAGTGAGCTTATCCATATTTTTTTCATCTTCACTTGCTCTCAAAAAACTTAAGGTTGAGATAAAAGTGTAGAAGGAATCACTTACAGAAAACAAATCTTTTTCAACAAGAAATGTATCTTTTTTTGGATTGTCACTTGTTTCTTTTTCTTCATGTAAAAATTTTAAAAGAGGCAGTATTTTGTAATTTGCTGCATTTTCAATTAATATTTTTCTAATACTTGTCCTTAATGTATTTGTGTATTCATTAAGATAGTTTTTAGTCACTCTGGAAGAGTTTCCTCCAGGCGAGTTGAGGACATCTTCCCAGCCTGAAAAATTTAATTCTTTCAGTAATGCGTATGATGTGTAAAGAACTCCTGTATTTTCTAATTTTGCAAGTCTTAAAAAGTGTTGACAATTTACATTTTTCTCACTGTTGTTCCGACCATTTACAAGTTCTATTACTTGGCCAAGCCGAATCGCTTTCGGCTCATTATTTAATGTAATTTCCTTAAAGCAAGAGGTAACGAAATAGGGGAAGTCTGTTATAATTCTAATTCTCGCTTCTAAATTTTTAATCCCCCGGCAAATCAATAGGATTTTATCGCTATCTGATAATTTATATGAGTTGCTAATAGTACTATTTAAAAAAATATCTTGTTGGATTGATTTTATAATTTTATTTTTTGGAGCAAATGAGACTTCAGAAACAGAAAATTTGATATTCCCTTTTTCAAGTAATTTTTCTATCGCCTCTTTATGAATATTAAAAACATCTTCTAAAATATATTTACATTTTTGATCAATATTAAGTAAGTCATCAAATGCATATAAGCTATTACTTGATTGCTCATTGTTATTTTCAGCACTGTTTATAAAAGCTAATTGTTCTTTACAAGCTACAAATACTTGTTCGAACTTCAGCAAACTTAAGAGTTTGTTGTTGATGGAAATTTCGTAGTCAAGCACTGGTAATTTTTTTATCAACTCTAATATGCCTGTAATTATCACTGGTTTCAATAAAATGTTGCTTTTTAATAAGGCGGCTCTTTTAAAAAGAAGTTTTAAATATCTTAATTCCTCAAACCATGAGAGATCATTACTATCCAAATCTTTCGAATTTAGCAATTTTAGTTTTTGGGATATTTCTAAAATTATTCGCTCAAATACTTTTGTTCTTATTTTAATATAATTCGTATATGGTTGAAAGCTTACTACTTTTAAAAAGGCTGTATCCACAATACTTTTGTTGTCAATTTTGAAAGATAAAGCAAGCTCTTTTCTTATAATACGCAAATATTGATCATAATCAAAATAGACGTTTATCTCATTTTGTTTGTTCAGGATATTTTCAATCTCAAATTTTAATATGTGATTTATTCCAAAGGGGTTTTTTAAAAAATCCATTTCTGTTGAAGAAATAGAAATTTGATCGGGAGTGTTTGTCCTTTCATAAATTCTAGCATCATAAGATTTAAATATATTCTTTTCAGAATTGAACTCGGATACTGGTTTAATTCGTTGCGCTTTTTTTAAGAGATAATATTTTATTGAATCAAGCGAAGTAGTTTTGGCTAGACGCAAATAATTCGCTCTGGCTTCGCAAACGCTACACGGTAAATGGCTTGAAAATACAGTTGGCACGCTTTTAAACTCATAAAAGTAGAAATGCTTTTTGCCAATCAAATTTTCTTCGATTGCTGTTATAACTCTTTTATTGCATCTATTTATCAGACCTATTACACCATCGAACTTTCTAGTGAGAGTATCTGATTCTGAAAGTGGGTCGAAGCTATAAAATTTCTTTCTAGGACAATTATAGATAAAGTTGCTAGTTGCAAAAAAGGTTTCTCCTGTTGAAACCTGGTCATCTACGAAGAAGAGATGATCTGAATTGCCAATTATATCACCATAAAATTTTATAAAATTATCAATGTAATCATTCCGAATGTCATATTTTATTATGTTTGCTGCGTTGTTGAATAAGATGTCATTAACTAAGAAAACAAACCCAGAATTGAATTGACTCTCTGGGCATACAATCGTTACTGTTTTATTATGATAAAAAGAAAAATTATCAGATGAGTGTAAGGTAGTAAGTGAATTCTTAATATGTTGATAATTAAAGCTAAGAAAGATTTGTGGATTGATAAAGTGTCGATTATGTTTATTCCCAATTGTAAAATGGCCGTACTGATAGTATGTTGAATTCACGACTTTCTCTGATAATTTATTTAGATAGTCAGGGCCTTGACCAAAAAGAAGTTGAGGAGTTACAGAAGCACTGTCTGTTTCTATTAGAGGCCTTTCTGAATTATTTGCGAAACAAATTTTACAATTGTAGATATCATGCCAAGTTGTTTTAAGTGGTATTATATAATATTGTAGAAGAAAAGCTTTTTCTTCTTTAGCTTCAGTTATAAAAGTAGAGTTAAATATTTCAGTTTTTACTATTCTCTTGATTGGATCAATTTCTTTCCAGCCGAATTTTTGTAACACGGGGTCAGTAACAGCAGTACTTTTTTTATAAGAAACCTTATCAATTCCTCCATGAGCTACTAATAAGAGATTAATAATTGGAACTAAAACCATCTCTTGCTTAACAAGGTATTTTTTTTCTAAAAAATCCAGAATTTTATATGTGGTAGAAAAGGTAGAGCTTATCGGGATTATCAAAATCACCTTCTCTAAAATTATAGTGTTGTTTATAAATTTAGGCTCTTCAACGTCACTAATTATACCAATTTCGAAGCGATATTTATCAACTACTTTTTTATTAAGTCTCTTCTCTAAGAGATGCTTAATTCGATTTAGTAATAATTCTGAATATTTGGCATAACCTATTAATGTAATTTCTGTACACTCTGAAATTTCAATTTCTTCAATTAATTTTTCAACTACAAGAATCGAAAATTTATACGCGAAGTCACTAATTTGAAACATTCTTTTTGCGTAATAAAAATCTTCAATATGAATTTTTGACCCGAGTTTGAAATGCCCATCCTCAATCTTGAAAGCTTGAAAATTGACATCGGCAAAATTTGAGGAATTGTCAATGTGATCAAAAATTGCTAATTCTTTTTTCTCAATTGTTCCCAAGGACTTTTCTTTAAAGTCATAATTTGTTTCCAAACATTTTGTTGCAAATATTTCAAATAGGCTCGAGCCGTCGAGTTTAATAACAGTATCAAATTCACGAATTTGAAAAGTGCCAGGGTAAAAGAGAGGCGATTTTATTGGGTTGATATTACCTATGTAATTATTTCCTTTAAAAACCTGTTTTAATGATATTTTATTTAATTCAACAAAATCTGAATAATAATTTCCGTATAAAATTACTGGATAATAATACTTATGTTGGTTTCTTAAATAAAATAAAAGCACATTATTGGTTCCCCAAAAATGCTTCGGGGGACCATCAGTTGCTTTCTCGAAATGTAAAATATTTAAAAGGATGAAAAAAATATTTTCGTCAAGACCTGTAATAATGTAATGAAAAATTTCATTACTACGTTGTAAAGTTGCTAAAAGCCGGATTATTGAGCTTAAATCGGTGTCTGAGATTGCGTCAGAAAAATTTAAAGAAGGGATTACCTCTTTAGCTTTAAACCTTTTTAGATATTCTAGGGATTCAGAAATGATTTTTGTTTCTTTTGCATATTTTGTTTCTTCATCAGAGGATATTGACTTCAAATTAATATCGATTTCTACTACAAGTTTTAAGTCGTCTGGAATTTCATGAGTAAAGTCATGGTTTTTTTCGATAAAGATAAAGTCAAATATTTCTATATGACTTTTAATTTCTGGTCCTCCAATCAATTGTCGGTATTGTACAGGTGAATTCTTTAACGTTTTTTCGAAGGGGATTAAAATATTATAATGACTACCATTTCTATATACAGGTTCTTTTTGAAGCATATCAAATGGTAATAATGAACAATAGGTTTGTGCTTTATTATTTTCAAGAGATGAAAGATAAAAATATGCACTAAGATTAGCCATTTGACTTTTAAAAATGGCAAGACCTAAATTTGCAGCAGCTCTCAGGAAATTGTGTATTGCATTCTCATTTGTAAGGTCAAATATTTCTGAAATGCTTTTAACTTTACTTTTATCTTCTAATGAAATTTTAGCCCTTTTGTTATATGTATCCAGTATACCCTCTGTGCTTAGATCGAATATGTTTATATCAAACATTAAGTCGTTTTCAGATGAGGTATCGACACAGTCTAAATAATTTTCTATTCCTGGTAAATAACCATTTTTGAAATATTTAATTTCCTTTTTTCGAAATATTCTTGCAAGAAATATTCCTTTTGAAAATGAACTGTGTTCAATAATGTTTTGAAATAATTCTTTGATCCCTATTGAAATTTCTTCTGCTTGGCGGAACACGTCATAAACTTTTTTGATGTAATTATGAGTGGCATTTGATAACTTATGCCTTTGAGAGAAATTTTCTAATGAATTCAATGCTATAAGTGAGAATACCAATGTGAAAAAAAGAGGTTTTTCATTTATACTTTGATTTATATTGTTTAGAGTGTTTATAAATTCGGCTGAGGGTATACTTGAGGAAAAGGAATTTTTTAATTCATTTCGTAGTTTTACCGACACTTTTCCTATGTTAATGAATTTGACTCCATTTTCTAGAATTAAGAATAAAACTTTTAATTCTCCAAATGTCTTTATGTAATTTATAAGAGCGTATTCTCGTATTGTAAATCGTGACTTCCTACGTAAAGAAGAAATAATTATTTTAGTCAACTCGTCATTCAATTCACTAAAAGGTTTTGTAAAGATACTGTCACTGATATTCTCATTAATAATGGAATATTCTAACTCCGTTATTTCAATTTTGCTAGAAAAAAATAACTTTTGGTAGGATAAGGAGTGAATTAATATTAACGGAAGAAATGCCGTAGATGGGTTTTGTCTTGTGTTATATGAATCAATTTTTACAGAAGCTGAATTCAACTTCAGATAGATTCTAGATACTTCGTCTATATCAAATAAAAGCACTGATCTTAGATACTCCTTTATTTTTTCAACCATTGATGAGTTTTCGAATTCCATCCTGGAAACATCAATCTCAATTAGTATTTCATTATTAAACTCTTTTAACAAAATTAGTGCTCCTAAAAAAGCTATATCTATTTCTTTAGTATTAGTATCAAAAATTACAGTGATTTTTCCTCTGAATTGATGACAGTTAGAGTAGACAATGTTTAACTCTTCTAACTCTTCCATTCCTATCATGAGATGACCAGAGCAGTCAAGTTGAAGGTGATTGCTACCAATAACCAATTTTGACTCAAGGATAGTAACTGCAGAGTTATTTACGGACCAATTCATAAAATAGAATTTAATCTGATATTAGCACAAGGAAATTTATCCTAATCTTTTAAAAATCAAGCAAATAGTCTAGTTTTGGGTTCAGGTGATGTGGTAAATCAAATATTGAATTGGGTAATTAAATATAATTATTAACTAGTATTTTATTAAGATTTTTTTTAGCAATAGATAATAATATTTGCCTGCTTTTTTATGGATTTTCGAGTTCGCATGAAAAAATTGAAAGACCAAGAAATCAAGCCTTTGTAATTTTCAATTTTAATGGATTTTTAAGTTACTTCAGATAAACGAAATATATACGGATTTAAAAAACAAAGAAAAGATCAGGAAACTGCTCGGTGCTTTTCTTAAAAAGCGCAGGGAAGAAGTCCTGAAAATTGAAAGCGTTCGCCAACTGTCATTCGAGTCGAGCCTGGATCAAAGCAAATTAAGCAAAATTGAAAAAGGCTTAATTGATTTTCGCTTCGACACATTGATCGAGATTGCCGAAACGTACCAGCTCACCCTGAAAGAAATATTTGATTTCGAGATCGATTTCTGGCAAAAAGATTAACGTGTTTACATTTCATTTAAAATGACGTGATCTTCCGGAAATCTATCATTTAACGATAGTTACCATTTTGCTTGTTTTTTGGAAGAGGGATTTGCTCCTCTAACGCTTTCGTTGAACACAAGTATTTTTTTATAACACAGGAGGGAGGTTGATAACTGAACTCCTGTGTTTGTTCTTTTAAAAAATTGAGTGTATGCTGTATCGCTAGATATGTTATTGAATGGTTTGCTCAACGGCTTTTTTAATAACTCCCAGTAAATAAGATTCTGATACCACGCCGCTTTGCCGCCATATAATTTTTCCATGGCGGAATAAGATCAAAGTGGGAACACCCTGTACTTGGTAAGCAGCCGCTGCCTGCGGGCTTTTATCTACATCTACCTTTATAATAGAAACAGCTTCGCCAATATGTTGCTTGATGCGCTGCAGTACCGGTGCCATCATTTTGCAGGGGCCGCACCACTCGGCAAAAAAATCCACCAGTACCGGCTTATTGGATTGTATCATCTCATTAAATGTCATACCGTATAGTTTTTGTAAAAATATTCCAAATAGCAGGCCAGTCCTGCATTTTTGGGCAAAAAGTTCCCCAACAAATATAGCCCTTGCTGTAGTATCTATGCTACCGAACATAGCACCGTACTGCTACTTTTTGAGCCCGGTTTTCGCTGCATCTTTGCATTATCAATCCAATCCAAACAAAGACCATCCATTCCTACGAAGATCAACAACATCCGGCCCCCGCAGAAAATACCCCTTATAAATCCCATATTTAAATGAAAAGCCTTCGAAAGAAGGTTTTTTATTTTTACTATTGTCTGCTCCACAGCTTGCTTTAACTTTAATACCTCACCAGCAGCAGCATCATGAATAAAACGTATGTCATCGCCGTATCGTTAATGATATTTGTTATTCCTTTTATTGGTTTTTTTGCAGAGCATATAGCACAGCATATTTCCTTGACTTTTGGCCTGTTTGCAAAATGGTTTATTTTTTCCGCAGCCGGGTTACGCCTGTTTGTGGCAGGGATAAAGCAGACTGTGCAACCTTCTTTTACTGCTAAGAATATTTCATATTCACGACACGGCCAGTTACGCGGTAGTGCGGGAACTGGGATTTGCTAATCTATGTTTTGGGCTTGCCGGTATTATTTCATTGTTTAAACCGGAGTGGAGAATGGCCAGCGCTTTTACCTGCGGACTTTATTACGGATTAGCTGCAATACAGCATATTGTTAAAAAGCCGGTAAACATCAATGAAAGATTTGCTTTATGGACCGATGTCATCGTTTTTGTGTGCCTGTTGATCTATTTTTTAGGAGTGGTGAAATGAAATTGATGCGAAATATTACTATATAACTATAATGAGTAGACATAATTATAGATTTATCAACCCTCTCCGCAATCCTTCCAGCACCAGGCCTGTTCTGCTCTGCACTTTAAGTTTTTGAAAAAGGTTGTTGCGGCAGGTCTCTATTACCCTGCTGGAAAGCTGCATCATCATGGCTATCTGGTCGTAAGTAAAATCGCTGCAGGCGTGCTGCAAAAATTCCATTTCGCGTTCTGTGATACCGGAATAATATTTTTCTGTATCCATTAATCTTTTAAAATTGATATTACCGCCGGCATTATAGTATCCTTCTTGTGCAATAAATAGCAGCGCTTTTTCCAGTTCATTCGGATGGGCGCTTTTAAGCAGGTAAGCACAGCATCCTGCCCGGATCATCGACAGTACCGCTATATCGGTATCGTTGATGGTAAGCGCCGCCACCCTGATGGCCGGGTAGTTTTGCGCCAACCATTTGGCACATTCAATACCACCCATGCCCGGCATGTTCACATCCAGCAGTATAATATCGGGTGGTTGCGGTATCTGGCTTAGCCTGCGTTGCAGCTCATCACCACTGGTTACATCAATGGTTACTTTAAACCCTGGAAAACTTTCCAGCATCATGCAAAGTGATTTGGAAAATAACTGGTGATCGTCCACCACACCGATCTCGTATTTCATAATTCTGCTGTTTTAACAGGAAAGACTATATGGAGTTGCGTACCTTTTACAGATGACCGCCATTCAATCTTTCCACCCAATATCCTTGCACGCTGCCGCATCATCTTTATACCTATACCGCTGGCTTTGCGATGAATATTGAATCCTTTGCCATCATCCCGCAGGGTGGCAGAAATGCTATTGTTGTAATGGCTGATATTGATATACAGGTTTTTTGCCGCAGCATGTTTGATCACATTCTGTATGCCTTCCTGCAACAGCCTGTAAAGAATAAACTGCTGTTCAGCAACGGCAGGCAATACCGTACTGGCGCAATGCAATTTTATCCGGAAAGCACCCGCTGAATTGATGCGCCGGATATCTGCAGCAAGATTTTTATACAGATCAAATTCCTGCAGGTTATCTGTGTTGAGCGAACGGGAAAGGTCCCGCAGTTCGCGGATGGCTTTGTCCAGCGTTTCATTGGCGGTAAGCAAAGTAAGCGGCGGCTCGGCCAACTCACGTTCGGTAATGCCGATGAACATTTTGGCAGTGCTCAATAGCTGGCCGATATTATCATGCAATTCCCCTCCCAGGCTGGCAAAAGTATCCTGTTGCACCTGCAGCCTCGTGCGCAGCAAGGCTGTATTGAATTGTTCTTTCAGTAATTTTTTTTCGCGGAACAGTTGGTTGCTTTTGCGGCGGCTGATGAAAATATGACTAACGGTAAAGAATACCAGTAGTATTACCAGCAAGCCCGCCTTCAGTACAAAGGCCGGTGCGATATTTGAGGCAGGTACCTGTAGCAGGATATGATAAAGGCTATGCATATAAACAGATAGTATAAAATGGTGGCCATTATTTGTAAGACGTCGAAGACGAGTACAACGTTGCTCAGCTTCCAATAACTGGTTTCCATCATAGTAAAAAGGTTAATGAGGAAAACGCTGTGAAAGCACAATAACGCTGTGCAAATAAAAAATACCGGGTCACGGGTAATAGGGTGGAGGCGGCGCAGGCTGATCTTTGAAAAATAGCAAAGCGCAATTACCAACGATGCTGCAGAAAACGAAGCATAGGAGCGGATGTGAAACTCGCTGAAGGAATACCGATGCAATTCAATCGCGGTATAGGTTAATACAATCAGGCCGGTAAGAATGATCAATGGAATTGACTTATGAAAGAGGATGCTGTATACAACAAACCATACGGTTATTTCTATCAGCGAATAGATGTTGTACAATATATTTCCTTTTATGGCCCACCATTTAGCTGAATGCGGCACCAGGATATACTCGTTGATAAAGGCCAGTGTAACGAGGCATAACACGAGGAATAAAATGACCGGCCCGCCTTTGCGAAGGCAATACAGGCCGGTAAGGATGGCGGCGATATTGAATATAGTAACGGGTAAAAACATTTTAATCGCCTTCGTCACCATCACAATGCGGGGGACATACATGGGCATAATCGTAATAAGCATCCTGCACATCTGTACTGGTTCCATCGCTGCCTGGTTGCGTGGGGACAATGATGATCGTGTCGCTGCCCGCAACAGCACTGAAGGAGCCCTGGCTTACATCCTCTGTAAATCTTGCCAGGTATATTCTTACGCCATCCAGTGCGCCGGATCTGTCCAGTGCAAGTACCGCATCAATAAAACTCCGGTCGATCCATGCACTCCTGAGTGAACCGGGCGGTAAACCTTTCCGGTAATTGTTGATATACTCTTTTGCTTTTGCTGCTGAAATTTGTGCACTCATTGCTTAAAGAATTTGATGAACTGCAATGTGTTTAAAATCGTTTAACTATACCAGTGATTTTTCACCTGCCAGCTCTGTGAAAATTCACCAGGGATTGTCCAAAAAAAATCTTATAGGGAACGGATGGGCTAAACGGATTAAAGTTATAACTTCAATTGCGCTGATTTTCAGGCGATAGGCTTTGGAAAGCGAATGGGTGCCCTGTTTTTTTAGGATCGATTAGCATCCGGGCACAGTATTTGTTGCAATTAGGATACTTCTCTTCTTTTGTGCTTTGTAACCATAAAAAAGGATTGCGCATTGTAATCCTTTTTTCATTTTCACTCATCCGGTAATTGCTTGAAATACTCGTTCACAAATGGCTTTAATGTTTTGGTGATATTGTCGGTATAGAAATTTATCAGCAATCCCTTAAACTTAACTATCCTTAACTTCTTAATGGTTGCCTTTCTTATTTAGATAAGAAAGTGTACACTTTGATTGCATGTTATATAGCAATAAAAAAAGGACCACATTACTGCGATCCCTTTTATTGTATTTTCAATCCTTTAATTAAATATCTGTTGCTTCACCATAAGCTACTGCAGTAGCTTCTTTCAGCGCTTCACTCATAGTAGGGTGAGGGTGTACAGCATTCAGGATCTCGTGTGCAGTCGTTTCCAGTTTGCGTGCCACCACTGCTTCAGCGATCATATCCGTTACATTCATACCGATCATGTGGCAACCTAAGAATTCACCATACTTGGCATCAAAGATCACTTTTACAAAACCATCTGTTGCACCGGATGCAACCGCTTTACCGCTGGCAATGAAAGGGAATTTACCCACTTTAATTTCAAAGCCTGCGTCTTTCGCTGCTTTTTCGGTATAACCAACGCTTGCAATTTCGGGAGTGCAATAAGTACAACCTGGAATGTTGTTATAATCCATGGCATCGATCTTGTGGCCTGCAATATGCTCTGCTGCATTGATACCTTCGCGGCTGGCAACGTGTGCCAAAGCCTGGCCGGGTGTGCAATCACCAATAGCATAAATACCTTTTACATTGGTTTGCTGATAAGCATCCACAATGATCTTTCCTTTTTCTGTTTTAATGCCCAGCGCTTCTAAACCTATGTTGTCGATATTGGCCACCACACCTACAGCGCTCAATAAAATATCCGCTTCCAGTGTTACTTCACCGGCAGCAGTTTTTACTTTGGCTTTTACGCCGGCACCGCTGGTATCCACGCTCAATACTTCGCTGTTGGTCATAATGGTCATGCCCTGTTTCTTGAACTGTTTTTCCAGTTCTTTGCTGATGTCCTCATCTTCCACCGGAACGATCCTTGGCATGAATTCAACAATGGTAACTTTTGTACCCAGGCTGTTATAGAAATATGCAAACTCGCTGCCTATTGCGCCACTGCCGCAAATGATCATGCTCTTGGGCTGGGTAGGCAGGCTCATTGCCTTGCGGTATTCAATTATTTTAGTGCCATCAATGGGCAGGCTGGGCAAAGCCCTTGCACGGCCACCAGTGGCAATGATGATGTCTTTTGCTTCTTCTACTTTTTTAGAACCATCGGCAGCAGTGATCTTCCAGTTTGCCGGGAGCCACCAGTTTACCAAAGCCCATGATCACATCGATCTTGTTCTTCTTCATCAAAAACTGGATACCCTTGCTCATTTTATCGGCCACGCCGCGGCTGCGGGTGATAACGCCGGGAAAATCGGCAGAAGGATCGGCTACAGTAATACCGTAATCTTTGGAATGCTTGGTATATTCAAATACCTGTGCACTCTTTAATAACGCTTTGGTTGGGATACAACCCCAGTTGAGACAGATACCACCCAAGCTTTCTTTTTCTACAATTGCTACTTTTTTACCTAACTGACTTGCCCTGATTGCTGCAGGATAACCGCCTGGTCCGCTGCCAAGCACTATTACGTCGTATGCCATATTGCTATTTTAGATTTTAGAATTGCGATTTAGTTTGCAGGTGCTTTTTAAAGCAGTGCAAAATTAGCTTGAAATGAGTGATTAGCCAAAAAGGGATTTTAGCCACGGATTACACGAATTTTAACGGATTTAATGCCATTTATTTGTACCGTCCGTGGAATTTGCCGGCATTCCAAAATCTTGTTAATCTGTACGATCGGTGGTGTGGCCTCCACAATTATGTGTATTTTTAAACTATGATAAAAAAGATCGCTTTTATAATTGTATGCTGCTGCTTTAGCGCTGCGCTGAGCGCACAGCACATTGCCAAACTGAAAATGGCGGATGTGGTGGATATCTTCAGCAAAAAATCGGATACTACTTACGTGATCAACTTCTGGGCTACTTTTTGCAAGCCCTGCGTGGCAGAGATTCCCGGTTTTATTAAAGTAGCCAATAAGTATAAAAAAGATAAAGTAAAGTTGTTGCTGGTAAGCCTTGACCTGCCTTCTTTTTACCCCACCAAAGTAGCCACATTTGCAACCAAGAATAATTTTAAGACCAATATTGGCTGGCTGGACGAGACGAACGCTGATTATTTTTGCCCGCTGATCGATAAAAGCTGGAGTGGTACTATTCCCGCCACCATCATTGTAAATGCCAACACCGGGTATAAAAAATTCTGGGAAGGAGATGTGAATGAAAAACAATTTGAAACCGAATTGAAAACTGCCATAGCAGATACAAAAGCTTCATTGACCAACCCGGTTTTTTTGATGCCGATGAATAAAGTAGTTGCAATAGATTATTTTGATAAAGAGAATAGCAACCGTGAATTTAAAAATGGTGAAAATGCTGCGGTGACTTTTAAATCAAACGACAGCACTGTTTTTGCATTAAGTGATGGCATAGTTACTGCCGTAGCTAAAGTGGACGAAATGAAAGTGATCATCATCAGGAGAGGTAAAATATTCTATACTTATTCCAATCTTGGAACTACGCTGGTAAAAAAAGGAGATAAGGTGAGTAAGAATCAAAAGCTTGGTTATGCCGCACTGGATTTTGACAAAAATATTCCTACCATGGATTTTTACCTGAACAATGATGCAGACAGGATCTATCTAACAAGGAATAATTTTATTGAAAGAGAGAAAAGCACCACACGTTTTAGTGTAATGCTTGGTATAGAGCCTGAATAAAATGCTACTTACTTCCTGTGTAAATATTTTTGCTGCGTTACTTCCTGCACTGGCACACCACTGATCTTGCTTTCCAGCCAGGATATTACATCCAGGTACATGAATGCCCTTGTTTCGAAAGGTTTGTTCTCAAACTGTTTTAATTTTTGCAGCAGTTTTTCAAACTCCGGTTTTAATTTATTGGGCGGCAGGCTTAATGCTTTACGCAGGAATTTGAACATCTCTTCTTCCACCACGCTCAGGTTGTGCAGCTTGGCCATAAAGCGGTACACCGATTTTGCCAGGTATTCCAGCAACTGGTAATTACCCAGTTCGTAATGGGCTATCAGATGCAGCAGGCGGGCATAGCATTGTAAGTCGCTGCGCAGGTCCACCTTCCAGTTAATGATCTTATTGAGGTAATCAACCGTGGTTTCAAAATCGCCGGCACCAAAATACATGCAGGCTATCTTGTAATAAATAACCAGGATGCGGTGGCGGTCGATATACAATTCGTATTCCTTTAACTTGTCTTCAATATCTTTTATCAACAATAATCCTTCGGAAAATTTACCGCTGATAAAATGTTTATTCAGCAAAGAGATGGTATAATAAATAAAACATTGTATCAGGTTGTTCTGATTCTGCTGCACCGTTTTGCTGTTGCAGAATTTTTCAAACTGTATAAGCGTGTCATTCAGTTTTTGGTAATTGCCCAAATTAAAATAGGCACCCATCAGGTTGTGCATACCCTTGATATAATGTCCCGATTCCAGCGATACCATCTGCGGTTCTTCATCAAAAATATCCACCCATTTTTGTGTGTAGCGATAGTACATTAAAAAGTCCTGGCGGATGAAAGCCTTCCAGCAATAAGACTGGTAGAGATATAACCGTTCGTAAAAACCGGTGAGCTGGTGTGCATTGGGCGGAAGATTGTTGTTTAAAAAACTTCTTACCGCCTGTTCTTCTTCTTCATTGCGTGCAAAACCATTCTTTATATACCAGCCATACAACTGCAGGGCAAGATTGCTGAGTGTTGAAACATTCGAAAGCGTGGTGTTCACTTCATCGGCTTCTTTGCTTAATTCCTCCGCACGGTTCTTTAGACTGCGGGTGATGTGCAGACCTTCTATACTTTTTTCAAAGAAAAGCGCCTGCTGTAAATAAGTCAATTGGTTAAAGGCCCTGGCCTGCTCCTTTAATTTATCCAGCGCTTTAAGGCTTTGCAGGTATAACCCCTTATTATAAAGAATACGGGCATGATCCATCTGTTCGTGCAGCTGGATGTCGATATTATTCTCGTCGTTGATAAGGCGCAGGCTGGAAAGGATCTCTTTGTACAGGTGGGCCTTTAAGTTGGACAATTGCTGTTTTTTGATGCTGTCGTTCTTTTTGAACAGGATGGTCTCATCATACTCGTCCATTTTGTCCAGAGCATCAAATAGTTGCACGATCTTCAACTCTTCCGAAGCGCCATTCCGGTTGATATAAAGCTTGAAATTGCGCTTTTCACTCTTTCCCAGCGATTTTATGAGTTGAAATAAGGTATCAGTATTGCGGTTAGACATCGTAATTGAAAATCATTTAAAGTCAATACAGGCAAGGGTTTTGCCCCAAAACAGGGTATTTATACAACGTATTAACCGCCCTCTTTTGATTTCCCGTTTAACAGTTACTAAGGTAAATTTATGGCTAAGTTAAATTAAAGTAAACTAAACGGTCGATTTTCTAAATCATTTAAGCTATGCCAGGCGATAAAATACACATTTTTGATACTACATTACGCGACGGGGAACAGGTGCCCGGCTGCAAGCTGGTAACCAGCGAAAAACTGGAATTAGCCCTTAAACTGGAAGAACTGGGTGTTGATATTATAGAAGCGGGCTTTCCTATCAGCAGCCCCGGCGATTTTGCATCCGTTACAGAGATCTCTAAATTGATCACCAAGGCCACCGTTTGCGCACTGAGCCGTGCGGTGGAAAAAGATATTGAAGCAGCGGGAGAGGCCATTAAATATGCCAAGCGCCCGAGGATCCATACCGGCATCGGTACTTCGGATTCACATATCAAAGCAAAATTCAATGCCACACAGGAAGAGATATTGGACAGGGCTATACAGGCCGTAAAATGGGCGAAGAAATATACCGATGATATTGAGTTTTACGCAGAAGACGCCGGCAGAACAGAGAACGGTTACCTGGCAAGGGTAATTGAAGCGGTAATTAAAGCAGGCGCCACTGTGGTGAATATTCCTGATACTACTGGTTATTGTTTACCTCACCAGTATGGCGAAAGAATCGCTTACTTAATGAACAATGTGCCCAATATTGATAAGGCCATTATCAGCTGCCATTGTCATAATGACCTTGGCCTGGCAACTGCCAACAGCATTGCAGGTGTAATTGCGGGTGCAAGGCAGATAGAATGTACCATCAACGGCCTGGGCGAAAGAGCAGGCAACACTTCGCTGGAAGAAGTGGTGATGGTGATCAAACAACATAAAGAGCTGGGCTTATATACAGGTATCAATGCTACACAATTGAACCCGATGAGCCGCCTGGTAAGCGATGTAATGCGCATGCCGGTGCAACCGAATAAGGCCATTGTTGGTTCCAATGCGTTCTCTCATTCATCAGGTATACACCAGGATGGGTTCTTAAAAGATACTACAACCTACGAAATTATTGCCCCTGAAGAAGTGGGTGCAGACAGTTCAAAGATCGTACTAACAGCAAGGAGTGGACGAAGTGCATTGGCGCACCGTTTTCAGAAATTAAATTTCCAATTCGACAAAAAAGATATTGATGTTCTTTACCAGCACTTTCTGCAGGTTGCAGATAGTAAGAAAGAAGTAGAGGACAGCGATCTTGCTTATATGGCTCTAAACCACCAGCAGAAGACATTGGCTACGGCTTAATTCTTTCTCATGCGTTTTAGTTTAGTTTTAGTTTAGTGGTGGGGGATTTTCCCCCACTCTTTTAAAAAAAAGAAATGGCACAAACATTATTTGATAAGATATGGGATACGCATGTTGTAAAGAACATTGAAGGAGGGCCTTCTGTTCTATACATCGATAAACATTTTATTCATGAAGTAACAAGCCCACAGGCATTTACGGGTTTGAATAAAAGAGGCATCAAGGTTTTTCGTCCCAAGCAAACCATCGCTACAGCCGATCATAATGTGCCGACATTGAATCAGCATTTACCTATTAAAGAAGAACTGAGCCGCCTGCAGGTGGAAGCATTAATAAAAAATTGTGCAGAGCATGGCGTTGAATTATATGGATTGGGACATCCTTTCCAGGGTATTGTGCATGTGATAGGACCGGAGCTGGGCATTACGCAACCGGGTAATACCATTGTGTGCGGCGATTCGCATACCAGCACTCACGGCGCTTTTGGGGCCATTGCTTTTGGTATCGGTACCAGCGAAGTGGAAATGGTGTTGTCTACGCAATGCCTGATGCAGTCGAAGCCCAAACTGATGCGCATTAATATTGAAGGCACATTGAAGAATGGGGTAGTGTCGAAAGATATCGTGTTATATATATTGAGTAAGATCACTGCCAGCGGTGCCACCGGTTATGCTGTGGAGTTTGCGGGATCGGCTATACGCAGTTTAAGTATGGAAGCAAGGATGACCATTTGCAATATGAGTATTGAAATGGGAGCAAGATGTGGTATGATCGCCCCGGATGAAACTACTTTCACTTATATCAAAGGCCGTGAGTTTGCACCAAAAGGAGAGGAGTGGAATAAAAAATTAGCATACTGGAAAACATTATTCACTGATGCAGATGCTGTATTTGATAAAGAGATCACACTGGATGCAGCAGACATCGCACCGATGATCACGTACGGTACCAACCCGGGCATGGGCATTGGCGTAAATGACAATATTCCTACACTGGCCGAAGTGAATGAAAATGATAAATCGGGTTTGGAAAAATCACTGGCTTATATGGGATTGGAACAAGGCCATCCTATCAAGGGACAAAAGATAGATTATGTTTTCATTGGCAGCTGCACCAATTCAAGGATCGAAGACCTGAGAATGGTAGCCAGTTTTGTAAAGGGAAAACATAAGGCGGATAATGTGGAAGTATGGATCGTACCGGGAAGCAAACAGGTGGAAAAACAGGCGATAGAAGAAGGTATTGATAAAGTATTTGAAGCAGCAGGATTTCAACTGCGCCAGCCCGGATGTTCTGCATGCCTGGGCATGAATGAAGATAAAATTCCAGCAGGAAAATATTGCATCAGCACCAGCAACCGCAATTTTGAAGGCAGGCAAGGCGCAGGTGCAAGAACTTTATTGGCAAGCCCTTTATCTGCTGCAGCCGCAGCGGTTACGGGATTTGTTACCGATGTAAGAGAGATGCTGAATTAGTAATGAATAATTAGTAATTAAAAATTAATAATGAGCGATGATAATGAGTGATCAACTCACGACTCACCACTCACCACTCACGAAATGAAGCAAGGATTTAAAAATATAACCGACACATTTGTTCCATTACAGATTGAGAATGTTGATACGGACCAGATCATTCCTGCAAGGTTTTTAAAAGCCACCACGAGGGAAGGTTTCGGAAAAAACCTGTTCCGCGACTGGCGTTATGAAAATGATGATGAAACAAAACCTAAGCAGGATTTTGTATTGAATCAACCACAGTATAAAGGAGCCATATTGGTTGCGGGAAAAAATTTTGGTTGCGGTTCTTCGAGGGAGCATGCGGCATGGTCGATCGTGGATGATGGATTTAAAGTAGTGGTAAGCAGTTTTTTTGCAGACATATTTAAGAACAACGCATTGAACAATGGTTTGCTGCCCGTAACTGTTTCGGATAATTTTTTACAGAAGATATTCAACCAGGATAATAACGCTACTATTTCTGTGGACCTGGAAGCGCAGACCATCACTATAGATGCCACCGGCAAGAAAGAAAGCTTCGAGATCAATGCGTATAAAAAAACCTGTATGATCAATGGCTATGATGATATTGATTATTTGCTGAACAGCAAAGATGCCATTGAACAATACGAAGCAACCCTTGCATAATCCCACCTTAAAAAAATAAAAATCAGAAAGTATAATTATGAGCCTGAAAAAAAATATTGCAGTAATTGAAGGAGACGGTATAGGACCGGAAGTAACGAAGCAGTCGGTAAAAGTATTGAATGCGATTGCAGAACAGTTTGGTCACGAATTTGAATACAAATATTGCCTGCTGGGCGCCGATGCTATTGATAAAACCGGTACGCCATTACCCGAAGAAACCATTGATATTTGCCTGGACAGTGATGCCATTTTATTTGGCGCCATTGGCCACCCTAAATATGATAATGATCCAACTGCCAAAGTAAGGCCTGAACAGGGTTTGCTGGGCATCAGGAAAGCATTGCAGTTATTTGCCAATATCCGCCCGGTTACCACTTATGCAACACTGCATCATTTATCGCCATTAAAGACAAAGAATATTGAAGGGGTTGATTTTATCATCTTCCGTGAACTGACCGGAGGTATTTATTTTGGTAAGAAGGAAGTGAATGCTGAGCAAACGCAGGCATCTGACGATTGCGTGTACACGAAAGAAGAAATTGAAAGAGTGGCGCACCTGGCATTTCAATCTGCACAGAACAGGAGAAAGAAGCTGACATTAGTAGATAAGGCCAATGTGTTGGAAACATCCCGCCTGTGGAGGAAAGTGGTGAAAGACCTGGCTCCTCAATATGCAGATGTGGCACTGGACTTTTTATTTGTAGATAATGCAGCGATGCAGATCATTTTAAATCCCAAGCAATTTGATGTGATATTAACAGAGAATATGTTTGGCGATATCATCAGTGATGAAGCCAGTGTTATCAGCGGATCGCTGGGCTTATTGCCTTCTGCATCGGTGGGTAATAAAACAGCTTTGTTTGAACCTATTCACGGGTCATATCCCCAGGCAGCCGGAAAAGATATAGCCAATCCAATTGGTTCAATTCTGTCTGCAGCCATGTTGCTGGATTATTTTGAATTGAGAGAAGAAGCTGCACTTGTACGGGAAGCAGTAGAATGGACCCTGTCGAACCAATTTGTAACAAAAGATATAGAACCGATCAATTTTTATTTTACATCTACCATAGGCGAATTAATAAGCGATTATATCGGCAACAAAATACCGGGCAGGCTGAATAAGGAAAATATCGAGTTAAGAAAATCCACTATTATTTAACCCCAACCCCCTAACCCCCTGAAGGGGGAACTGACCATAGCGGAAATAACGGGGGGAATTTAGTAGAGTGATTTTATAGACTATCGAAAATAAACTGGTTCAAGTTCTTTGTTTTTATTATAGAAGTGGGTATATTTGTTTCACAAACATTCTTCATGTTGAGCAACAAATTAAATAATGTCATAACAAAATTCGCAGTAATTATTATTGTGATCGTCATTATTATACCTGCACTTCATGGAGGAGTAAGCTGATAAAAGATATTAACATTATATAGCAGCCCGCCTCCAAAAGAGGCGGGCTTTTTTTTGACCTCACCACCCCCTCCGCCCCCTAAAGGGGGGACTATTGCGGAGAGGGAACTGCAGAGATTGAAGCGAAGATGGAAAACGAGATTAAGATTACGAGTTTGAATAGCTCCGTAGGAGCGAAATGTTGGTAGACAAAAAAAGTTTGTTACAAAAGAAAAATAATTCGCTGAAAGCGATTCTGGAAAATGGAATTAAATAAATATTCGAAAGTATTAACACAGGATGAAACGCAGCCGGCTGCGCAGGCGATGCTGTATGGAATTGGTTTAACAGAAGATGATCTGAAGAAGCCACAGGTAGGCGTTTGCAGTATGGGCTATGATGGCAATACCTGCAATATGCACCTGAATGACCTGGCAAAAATTGTAAAGCAGGGTGTGTGGGATGCAGATATGGTGGGATTGATCTTTAACACCATCGGCATCAGTGATGGTATCAGCAATGGTACGGATGGTATGCGTTACTCGCTGGTGAGTCGTGACCTGATAGCCGATAGTATTGAAGCAGTATGCGGAGGTTTTTATTATGACGGATTAATTGCATTGCCTGGTTGCGATAAGAATATGCCGGGTTCGGTGATAGCAATGGGAAGATTGAATCGTCCTTCGATAATGGTGTATGGCGGTACCATTGATGCAGGTCATTATAAAGGAGAAGAACTGAATATCATTTCTGCTTTCGAAGCATTGGGAAAAAAACTGGCAGGTAATATTACACCGGAAGATTTTAAAGAAGTAGTAAAGCATAGTTGCCCCGGTGCAGGCGCCTGTGGTGGTATGTACACAGCCAATACGATGGCGAGTGCGATTGAAGCATTGGGTATGAGTTTGCCTTATTCATCCAGCAATCCTGCAGTGGGTGGTGCAAAAGAAAAAGAATGTTTGGAAGCTGGTAAAGCCATTCGCATATTATTGGAAAAAGATATCAAGCCAAAAGATATCATGACGAAGAAAGCATTTGAAAACGCGATCGTTACGATCATGATATTTGGCGGCAGCACCAATGCAGTGTTGCATTTGATCGCCATGGCAAAAAGTGTGGATGTTGATCTTACGCAGGATGATTTTCAACGTATCAGTAATGTAACACCTGTATTGGCAGATTTTAAACCCAGCGGTAAATACCTGATGCAGGAATTGCACCAACATGGAGGCGTACCCGCAGTGATGAAATATTTGCTGGATAAAGGATTACTGCATGGTGATTGCTTAACAGTAACAGGAAAGACAGTAGCAGAAAATTTAAAAGATATTGCGCCGATCAATTTTGAAACACAAAAGATCATTTATCCTTTAGAAACACCTTTAAAAGCGACCGGTCATTTGCAGATATTGTATGGCAATCTTGCAGAAAAAGGAAGTGTGGCAAAGATCAGCGGTAAAGAAGGCGAACGCTTTGAAGGACCTGCAAGAGTATTTGATGGAGAGAAGGATTTAGTTGCAGGTATTGCCAACGGCAGAGTGAAAAAAGGCGATGTGGTGGTGATAAAAAATGAAGGACCGAAGGGTGCACCAGGCATGCCTGAAATGCTGAAACCAACTTCGGCAATTACGGGTGCAGGTTTGGGAAAAGATGTAGCATTGATCACAGATGGAAGATTCAGCGGTGGCTCCCATGGTTTTGTCGTCGGACATATAACACCCGAAGCTTACGAAGGCGGGTTGATAGGATTGGTGGAAGATGATGATATCATTGAATTGGATGCGGTGAAGAACCTGATCAATTTAAAAGTAAGCGATGCCGTGATTGCCGAGCGCAGGGCAAAATGGAAACAACCGGCATTAAAAGTCACTAAAGGCGTGTTGTATAAATATGCACAATGTGTAAAAGATGCGAGTAATGGTTGTGTAACGGATGCCCCTTAACCCCCTAAAGGGAACCGGGTAGTTTTATCTAATAATATTATTGAGAAGATAAAAAGTTTTTTATGGAATTAGTAGCAGAAAAAACAAAGAAGCAGGAAATAAAAGCCACCACCACGGTAAGTGGATCAGTTGCTGTACTCGAAGCATTTCTTGCGGAAGGCGTCGATACCATTTTTGGTTATCCGGGTGGCGCCATTATGCCGATATATGATGCATTGTATGATTACAATGAAAGGCTGAATCATATTTTGGTGCGTCACGAACAGGGAGCCATACACGCAGCACAGGGTTATGCAAGAGTGAGTGGAAGAACAGGTGTGGTGTTTGCTACCAGTGGACCAGGTGCAACAAATTTAGTGACTGGCCTTGCAGATGCCATGATAGATTCAACACCTGTTGTTTGCATCACCGGCCAGGTGTTTGCACACCTGTTAGGCACAGATGCTTTCCAGGAAACGGATGTGATCAATATTACCACACCTGTTACCAAATGGAATTACCAGGTGACGGATGCTACCGAGATACCAGCTGTATTAGCAAAAGCGTTTTATATAGCAGGCAGCGGAAGGCCCGGGCCTGTGTTGATCGATATCACCAAAAATGCGCAGCTGCAGTTATTCAATTACGAAGGATATAAAAAATGCGATCATATCAGGAGCTATCGCCCTAAACCGATCATCAGGAAAGAATATGTTGAAAGAGCAGCGGAGTTAATTAATGCAGCAGAAAGACCATTCGTGATCTTTGGACAGGGTGTGATACTCGGCAAAGCAGAAAAAGAATTTGCAACCTTTATTGAAAAAGCCGGTATACCAAGTGCATGGACCATCATGGGTATGAGCGGCATTCCCACAGATCATCCATTAGGTGTTGGTATGTTGGGCATGCACGGTAATTACGGACCGAATGTGTTGACGAATGAATGCGATGTATTGATCGCGGTGGGTATGCGTTTTGATGACCGTGTTACAGGAAGGTTGGACAAATATGCAAAGCAGGCGAAGGTCATTCATTTGGATATTGATCCGGCAGAGATCGATAAGAATGTAAAAACCACTGTACCTGTATGGGGCGATTGTAAAGAAACATTACCCATGCTGACAGAACTGGTGCAACAGAAAACACATGCTGTATGGCTGAACAAATTCAACGAATACAAACAAAAAGAAACGACCCAGTGCATTGAAGCAGAATTAAACCCTGCAGGCGATGAACTTACTATGGGTGAAGTAATAAAATTGCTGAACGAACTGACAAAAGGCGAAGCAGTAATTGTTACAGATGTGGGACAGCACCAGATGGTTGCCTGCCGCTATGCAAAATACAATCAATCCAAAAGCAATATCACGAGTGGAGGTTTGGGCACCATGGGCTTTGCATTGCCAACAGCAATCGGTGCCAAATACGGTGCACCGGAAAGAACGGTGGTTGCTATTGCAGGTGATGGCGGTATACAAATGACGATACAGGAATTGGGTACCATCATGCAATTCAAAACGGATATAAAAGTTTTAATTCTTAACAACCAGTTTTTAGGAATGGTGCGCCAGTGGCAGCAATTGTTCCACGAAAAAAGGTATTCATTCGTAAATATCACCAGTCCTGATTTTGTGCAGGTGGCCAAAGGTTATTATATCGAGGGACAAAAAGTAAGTGAAAGATCAAAATTGAAAGACGCATTAAAGACCATGCTGGATCATAAAGGAAGTTATTTGCTGGAAGTGATGGTGGGTAAGGAAAATAACGTATTCCCGATGGTGCCGCAGGGAAGAGGTGTGGCTGAAATTATCCTGAGTAAGGAAGAGTTGTAATTTATTAAAAAGAAATTATGCAAAAGCTAGAATACACAATCACGGTTTACACAGAGAACCAGATCGGTTTGCTGAACCGTATCGCTATTATTTTTTCAAGAAGAAAAATTAATATCGACAGTTTAAATACATCGCCCAGTGAAATTGACAGTGTACATCGTTTTACGATCGTCATTAATGAAACGGAAGAAGTGGTACGTAAAGTATGCCGCCAGATAGAAAAACAGGTGGAAGTATTAAAAGTGTATTACAACAATAATGAAGAGATCATCTGGCAGGAACTGGCTTTATACAAAGTGCCAACAGAAGTGATCGCAGAAGAAGTAAAAGTAGAAAGGTTACTGAGCCGGCATGGCGCCAAGGCGGTAGTGATACGTAAAGACTATACCGTATTTGAAGTATCAGGACAAAGAGAGGAAACAGATAACCTCATCAAAGTACTGGAACCTTATGGACTGATAGAATTCGTTCGCAGTGCCAGAATCGCTATTATAAAGAACAGCGAAGGGTTTCACAAAAAACTAAGTGAATTTGAATACAGGGAGCCGGGAGAAGGGGCGCTGGAAAATGAATACCTGAATAAAAATGAAGAAGTTTTTTCAATGTAAACAATGGAAGAGCAATTTAAACTGATAAGGCAAACAAGAAAGCGGTTCATCGACCTGGTAAGTGGTTTATCCATTGAACAACTGAACGAAATACCCAACGGGATGAGCAATAATATTGCCTGGAACTTTGGCCATATTGTATCATCGCAGCAGGGTTTATGCAATGGCTTCTCAGGAGTGCCCGTTCATGTACCGGCGGAATTGACCGCAGGGTATAAAAAAGGCACTAAACCGGAAGCCTTCATTTCGCAGGATGCGATAGACCGGTTTAAAAAATACGCTGTGTCTGCAATTGATCAACTGGAGAAGGAGCTGCAGGAAAATGCATATAGTAATTATACTCCTTATGAAACATCGTATGGGTATACCTTGAATAATATTGATGATGCAGTACGATTTTTTGCAGTGCACGATGCATTGCATTTAGGATATGCGATGGCGATACGTAAAAATTTATCTCAACAATAAAAACTTAAATCAAAAAAATAACAACAAACGATGGGAAATTATTTCAACACATTACCGCTGAGAGAACAATTGAATCAATTAGGCGTATGTGAGTTTATGGATATCAGTGAATTTTCAAACGGCGTTAATGCATTGAAGGGAAAAAAACTGGTGGTGATCGGTTGCGGTGCACAGGGATTGAACCAGGGCCTGAATTTAAGAGATTCCGGGCTGGATGTGTCTTATGCTTTACGCAAAGAAGCTATTGATGAAAAAAGACAATCCTGGAAAAATGCCACTGAAAATAATTTTAAAGTAGGCACTTACGAAGAGTTGATACCAACAGCTGATCTAGTACTGAACCTTACACCGGATAAACAGCACACTGCCGTAGTAAAAGCAGTAATGCCATTGATGAAACAAGGCGCAACACTTTCTTATTCGCATGGATTTAATATCGTGGAAGAAGGTACGCAGATACGTAAAGATCTTACCGTGATTATGGTAGCACCTAAATGTCCCGGCTCCGAAGTGCGTGCAGAATATGTACGTGGTTTTGGTGTTCCCACATTGATCGCAGTGCATCCTGAAAATGATCCGGAAGGAAAAGGATTGGAGCAAGCCAAAGCTTATGCTGCCGGTACAGGTGGACATAAAGCCGGTGTGTTGCGTTCTTCCTTTGTGGCAGAAGTAAAATCTGACCTGATGGGAGAACAAACTATTTTATGCGGTTTGCTGCAAACCGGTTCTATACTTTGTTTTAATAAAATGGTGGAAAAAGGCATAGAAAAAGGGTATGCGTCCAAGTTAGTACAGTACGGTGTGGAAGTAATTACCGAAGCATTGAAACAGGGTGGTATCACAGCGATGATGGATCGCTTGTCCAATACCGCGAAGATCAAGGCTTTTGAATTATCAGAAGAATTGAAAACCATCATGCGTCCTTTATTCCAAAAACACCAGGATGATATCATGAGTGGCGAATTCAGCAAAACAATGATGGAAGACTGGGCCAATAATGATAAAAAATTATTGGGCTGGAGAGCGGAGACCGGTGAAACTGCATTTGAAAAAACACCGGCAGGCAGCAATAAGATCGGTGAGCAGGAGTATTTTGATAACAGCTTGTTGTTTGTAGCCATGATCAGGGCCGGCGTGGAACTGGCTTTTGAAACCATGGTGGAAGCGGGCATCAAAGAAGAATCTGCTTATTATGAATCGCTGCACGAAACACCATTGATCGCCAACACCATTGCCCGTAAAAAGCTGTTTGAAATGAACAGGGTGATATCGGATACCGCTGAATACGGCTGTTATTTGTTTGACCACGCCTGCAAACCGTTGCTGGCTGATTTTATGAGTAAGATCGATACCGATGTGATCGGTACCAATTACAATACAGGAAAGGATGGTGCCGTGGATAATAAAACTTTAATTGCAGTGAATAAAGTGATCCGTACACACCCGGTTGAAAAGATCGGCACCACGCTCAGGGAAGCAATGACAAGTATGAAAGCGATCAGCACAAATGCTTAAGTAAAATGGAAGCGACAACAAATACCATATTAGACTTTGCAGGCGCTGCGCAACGTTTAAAGAATGTTGCCAACAGAACGCCGCTTACTTTCAATCTCAATCTTTCAAAAAAATACCAATGCAATGTTTTTTTAAAGAGGGAAGACCTGCAGGTAGTGCGTTCCTATAAGTTACGCGGCGCTTATAATATGATGAGCAGCTTATCTGCAGAACAACTGCAGCGTGGTGTTGTATGCGCCAGTGCGGGCAACCATGCACAGGGCTTTGCATACAGCTGTAAAAGGCTCAATACAAAAGGTGTGGTGTTCATGCCGGTGATCACACCCAATCAAAAGATCACGCAGACAAAAATGTTTGGCGAAGATAATATCACCATCAAACTGGTGGGAGATACATTTGATGACTGTGCTTTTGCAGCAAAAAAATACACCGAAGAAAATGGCATGACATTCATTCCGCCATTTGATGATTATAAGATCATTGAAGGACAAGGTACTGTGGCGCTGGAGATACTGGAAGACCAGGCAGAGGTAGATTTTCTTTTTGTTCCTGTGGGAGGTGGCGGTTTGTGTTCAGGTACAGGAACGTATTTTAAAACCTTCTCGCCTAAAACAAAAATAATCGGGCTGGAGCCGGAAGGAGCGCCCAGCATGTTTGAAGCATTGAAAGCCGGTCATCCTGTAACACTGGAAAACATTGAACGCTTTGTGGATGGCGCTGCTGTAAAACGTGTGGGCGATATTACATTTTCTGTTTGTAAAGATGTACTGGATGATATGCACCTCGTTCCGGAAGGAAAAGTTTGTTCCACTATTTTAAAATTATATAATGAAGATGCTATTGTAGTGGAACCCGCCGGCGCTTTAAGCATTGCTGCGCTGGATGATTATGCAGCAGCGATCAAAGGAAAGAATGTAGTGTGCGTGGTAAGCGGCAGCAACAATGATATCGACCGCATGCAGGAAATAAAAGAACGCAGCCTGCAGTACGAAGGACTGAAACATTATTTCCTCATCCGTTTTGCACAAAGGCCGGGTGCTTTAAAAGAATTTGTGAATCATGTATTGGGAGAGAACGATGACATCAAGAGGTTCGAATACATACAGAAACATAATAAAGAAACAGGCCCGGCCTTGGTTGGTATAGAATTGAAAACAAGGGAAGACTATGATGTGTTGCTGAATAAACTAAATCAATACCACATCAACTATACAGAATTGAAGAATGAGGATAATGCATTCGGTTACCTTGTATAACCCCCTAACCCCCTAAAGGGGGAATTGTGGAGGATATATCAATGAAAACCGGCTGGTAGATTCCTAAAAGAACTATAAGACGATTGCTTGCTGTTTAAAATTTGGTTCATAATAAAACTGCTTAACTAATGAGTGAACAAAAAAGAGTAGACATGGCGAACAACATTGCACCTGCTGCGGGACTATACGATCCCCGGTACGAACACGATGCCTGCGGTATTGGATTTGTAGCCAATATCAAGGGTAATAAATCGCACCAGCACATCGCTGACGCATTGACCGTGCTGGAAAACATGGAGCACCGTGGCGCCTGTGGCTGCGAAAATAATTCCGGCGATGGTGCCGGTATCATGATACAGATGCCGCATGAATTCTTTTTTGATGAATGTATAAAGCTAGGCGTGCACCTGCCGCCATTTGGTAAATATGGTGTTGGCGTGATCTTCTTTCCAAGAGAAATAAGATTAAGGGAAGAGTGCCGTGCTGTATTCAACCGTGCTGCTGAAAAACTGGGCATGGAAATACTGGCCTATCGTAAAGTGCCGGTGAATACAGAAAATATCGGTGCCACTGCGTTGAGCGTAGAGCCGGAAATGGAACATGTTTTTATTGCCTGCCCCGATCACGTAAAAAATGCAGATGAATTTGAACGCAAATTGTTTGTGCTGCGTAATTATGCCACACATACCATTAATAGCACCGTAAAAAAAGATGCCATTGGTTTTTATATTGCATCACTTTCTTATAAAACAATTGTTTACAAAGGTCAACTAACGAGTACGCAGGTACGCAATTATTTTTTAGACCTGAATAATAAAAGGGTGGTGAGTGCCTTTGGTTTGGTGCATTCCCGCTTTGCCACCAATACTTTCCCATCGTGGAAACTGGCGCAGCCTTTCCGTTATATCGCACACAATGGCGAGATCAATACTTTGCAGGGTAATATCAACTGGCTGAAAGCTGGCGAACATGAATTTGCTTCTTCGTTCTTCAGTAAAGAAGAAATGGAAATGTTATTGCCCGTTGTTACCAGTGCACAATCAGATTCTGCCTGCCTGGATAATATGATCGAATTATTATTACTCTGCGGCAGAAGCCTGCCCCACGTAATGATGATGCTGATACCCGAGGCATGGGATGGCAATGAAGATATGGACCCGGTTAAAAAAGCATTTTACGAATTCTATGCTTCCATTATGGAACCATGGGATGGACCCGCTTCTATTTCATTCACTGATGGAAAAATAATCGGTGCCACTTTGGATAGAAATGGTTTGCGTCCTTCAAGATATTGCGTTACCACTGATGACCGTGTTATCATGGCCAGCGAAACAGGCGCTTTACCGGTAGATCAAAAACTGGTAAAAGAAAAAGGAAGGCTGCAACCCGGTAAAATGTTCGTGGTGGATATGGAGCAGGGAAGGATCATCAGTGATGATGAATTGAAACAGAAGATATGCGGACAAAAACCTTATGCAGATTATTTGAACCAATATAAGATCAGGCTGGAAGAAATTGAAGAACCAAGGGTGGCGTTTACGCACTTGTCTGATTCATCTATTTTAAAATACCAAAAAGCATTTGGCTATTCTACTGAAGATATTGATACCATCTTAAAACCAATGGCAATTGATGGTAAAGAACCAATAGGATCAATGGGTACCGATGTGCCGCTGGCAATATTGAGCGATCAGCCGCAACACCTCAGTTCTTATTTCAAACAATTATTTGCACAGGTAACCAATCCGCCGATCGATCCGATACGTGAACGACTGGTAATGAGTCTTGCCACCTTTGTAGGTAACAATGGTAACCTGCTGGACGAAAGCCCGGAGCATTGCCATACTGTTGCATTGAAGCAACCCATTCTTACCAGCACAGAATTAGAAAAGTTAAGAAGTATCGATACCGGTATCTTCCAGGCAAAAACACTGCAAACCTATTTCCGTGCAGATGAAAAGCCGGGCTCACTGCAACGCGGACTCGAAAGATTGTGCCGCTATGCGGAAGATGCCGTACACGATGGTTTTGAAGTATTGATATTGTGCGACCGTGCGGTGGACAGCGATCACGTTGCGATACCTTCATTGTTAGCCACAGCTGCTGTGCATCATCACCTGATCCGTAAGGGCCTTCGTGGACAAGTGGGTATTGTGGTGGAAGCAGGCGATGTTTGGGAAGTGCATCATTTTGCCTGCCTGATCGCATTCGGCGCTACTGCCATCAATCCATATCTCGCCATGGCTTCTATCAGGAATATGAAGCTGAACGAAGCCATTAAAACAGACCTGGAATGGAGAGACCTGCGCAAGAATTATATCAAAGCAGTGTGCGATGGACTGTTAAAAGTATTCTCTAAAATGGGTATCTCCACCTTGCAATCTTACCAGGGCGCACAGATATTCGAGATACTCGGCCTTGATAAACAAGTGGTGGATAAATATTTCACCGGCGCCATCAGCCGCATTGGTGGTATGTCGCTCGATGATCTTGCAAAAGAAGCATTGGCAAAACACCGGGTGGCATTCAGCAAAAAGAATATTCCTGTAGATCGTCTACCCGTTGGCGGTATCTATCAATGGAAACGCAAAGGCGAATTTCACCTGTTCAATCCAACAACAATTCACCTGTTGCAGTATTCAACTAAAATGAATGACTATGCAACCTTTAAAAAATATACCAAGCACGTAAACGACCAGAGCGAGAAAGCGGCTACACTGCGCAGTCTCTTCCAGTTCAGGAAGAACCGTCCATCCATTCCATTGGATGAGGTGGAAGCACCGGAAAATATTTACAAACGCTTTGCCACCGGCGCCATGAGTTTTGGTTCTATCAGCTGGGAAGCGCACACCACGTTAGCAATTGCAATGAACCGCCTGGGTGGAAAAAGCAATACCGGTGAAGGAGGAGAAGATGAAAAACGCTACGATAAATTATCCAATGGCGATTCCATGCGCTCTGCTATCAAGCAGGTAGCTTCTGCAAGGTTTGGTGTTACCAGTTTGTATTTAACAGAAGCGGATGAGTTGCAGATAAAAATGGCGCAGGGTGCAAAGCCCGGCGAAGGTGGACAATTACCCGGCCATAAAGTAGATGACTGGATCGGTAAAGTGCGTCACGCAACACCGGGTGTGGGATTGATCTCTCCGCCACCGCACCATGATATTTATTCTATTGAAGACCTGGCGCAATTGATATTCGATCTGAAGAATGCGAACCGTGCTGCAAGGATCAATGTGAAATTGGTGAGTAAGGCAGGTGTGGGAACTATTGCAGCAGGCGTTGCAAAGGCAAAAGCCGATGTGATATTGATCTCCGGCCATGATGGTGGTACCGGTGCATCGCCGATCAGTTCTATCAAACATGCTGGATTGCCATGGGAACTGGGATTGGCAGAATCGCACCAGACGCTGGTAAGAAATAAATTAAGAAGCCGCGTGGTACTGCAGGCCGATGGTCAGATGAAGACAGCCCGTGATATTGCTATTGCAACATTACTGGGTGCCGAAGAATGGGGTGTTGCCACTGCAGCACTGGTGGTGGAAGGATGTATCATGATGCGCAAATGCCATCTCAATACCTGTCCTGTTGGAGTTGCTACACAAGACCCTGAATTAAGAAAACGTTTCAGTGGAAATGCAGATCACGTAGTGAACTTCTTTAAATTCCTTACAGAAGAATTGAGAGAGATCATGGCGGAGCTTGGTTTCAGGACCATTGAAGAAATGGTGGGCCAGGCAGAATGTCTTGAACAAAAAGAAAATGTAAAACACTGGAAATACAGTTCACTCGATCTTTCGCCGATCCTGTATAAAGAACCATCTTCTGCTTACACCGGTTTGTTCAATACAGAAGAGCAGGATCATGAACTGGATAAAGTGCTGGACTGGAAATTACTGGAGGCGGCAAAACCTGCATTGGAAAAACAACAGAAGGTCACCGCATCTTTCGATATAAAAAATACAGACAGAACTGCGGGTACTATTTTATCGAACGAGATCACGAAAATATATAAAGCCGCAGGTTTACCGGAAGAAACGATACACTTTAAATTCACCGGAACAGCAGGACAAAGTTTTGGCGCTTTCAATACCAAAGGTGTAACGCTGGAGCTGGAAGGTGATGCGAATGATTATTTCGGTAAAGGATTAAGCGGTGCAAAACTGATCGTATATCCATCCAAAGATGCCGGCTTTGTACCGGAAGAGAACAGCATTATTGGTAACGTGGCATTCTACGGGGCAACAGATGGCGAAGCATTCATCCGCGGTAAAGCAGGGGAACGTTTTGGCGTACGTAACAGCGGCGCCAATGTAGTGGTGGAAGGAGTGGGAGATCACGGTTGCGAATACATGACGGGAGGTAATGTGATCATACTCGGCGCTACCGGCAGAAACTTTGCAGCAGGTATGAGTGGCGGTATTGCATATATATACGATGTACAACGCCAGTTCGAAAATCTGTGCAACAAAGAAATGGTGGATATTGATCCGGTGGCAGAAGAAGATGTAGCGTTCCTGCAATCAATGATCCGGAAACATTTTGAACATACCAAAAGCACCGTGGCCAATTTTGTACTGAGCGATTGGGAAAACCAATTGAAGAATTTTATAAAAGTATTCCCGAAAGATTATAAAAAAGTACTGGCAGGCAGAAAAGTGAAAGAGCAAACCCCCTCCGCCCCCTAAAGGGGGAACTATTGCGGAGAATAAACAAATCCAGGTAGAGCAAAAGAAAATTTAAAATTAAAACAGCGATGGGCAAAGCAACAGGTTTTTTAGAATTTACAAGAGAACTTCCTTCTAAAAGAAAAGTAGAGGAAAGGTTGAATGATTATAATGAATTTGTACAACGGTATTCAGAAGAAAAACTGAATGAGCAATCGGGCCGCTGTATGAACTGTGGCGTACCCTTTTGTCATAATGGTTGCCCGCTGGGTAATATCATTCCCGAATTCAATGATGCGGTGTACCGTAAAGAATGGAAGGAAGCCTATGATATTTTAGCTTCCACCAATAACTTTCCGGAATTCACCGGCCGCATTTGTCCTGCACCCTGCGAATCTGCCTGCGTGCTCGGTATCAATCAACCAGCTGTTACTATTGAAGAGATAGAAAAGCATATCATCGAGATCGCTTTCGATAAAGGATTTGTACAACCCAAAAAATCAATTGTACGCACCGGTAAAAAAGTAGCGGTGGTGGGCAGTGGTCCTGCAGGGCTTGCTGCGGCAGCACAACTGAACTATGCAGGCCATTATGTAATGGTGTTTGAAAGAGATGATGCACCCGGGGGATTATTACGGTATGGCATACCCGATTTTAAACTGGAAAAATGGGTGATCGACCGCAGGATAAAATTGATGGAAGAAGAAGGTGTGGTGTTCCGCTGCAATGCGAATGTGGGGGTGAATGTAAGCATCAATGAATTATTGCGGGAGTTCAACGTGATCGTGCTGGCAGGTGGCTCTACCATTCCACGGGATCTGAAGATACCCGGCAGGGAGCTGAAAGGGGTACATTATGCAATGGAATTTTTAAAGCAACAGAACAAAAGGGTATCTAATATTGAAGTAGGTGCAGAAGATATATTTGCTACCGGCAAAAATGTAGTGGTGATCGGTGGGGGAGATACGGGCAGCGATTGTGTGGGAACATCCAACCGTCATAAAGCCACATCAGTAACACAATTTGAATTATTGCCGAAGCCACCGGAAAGCAGAACAGCTTTCATGCCATGGCCAACTTACCCGATGACGTTGAAAACATCCTCTTCGCATGAAGAAGGAGCGAACCGTAACTGGGCCATTTCCACCAAGGAATTTATAGGTGACGGTAACGGCAACCTGAAAGCGCTGAAAATTGTGGACCTGGAATGGCAGGTAAGCGACGACGGCAGGCCGGCCAAATTTGTGGAGCGTGCCGATAGTGAAAGAGTGATCCCCTGCGAACTGGCTTTACTGGCCATGGGCTTTGTGCATCCACAGCACGAGGGCCTGGTGCAGCAACTGGAAGTGGAGCTGGATGACCGGGGTAATTTAAAAGCTACCGAAAAAGAATACCAGACCAGTATCCCTAAAATATTCACGGCCGGCGATATGCGCCGCGGCCAGTCACTGGTGGTTTGGGCCATCAGCGAGGGCAGGGAATGTGCCCGGAAAGTAGACGAATTCCTGATGGGCAGCTCATTACTGGAGTCAAAAGACAGTTTTTTACGCTAAATAATTACAAACCAATACTTTTTAAGCCCCATTGTTAAAATAATGGGGCTTTTTTATGCTTAATATATTATTAATAAATCTATATGATATTTTGTAAGCGTTTTTTATTAAATAATATCAAATGATAACGTTTGCGATTGATTTTTTTCTATATTTTTAAAAATTACATTAAAAAATCATGAAGTTTTCTGCTTTAAAGTTTATATTTGTTTAGATAGAAACATATATTATTTAAATTAATGTAAAAAATCAAACAAAGCATGAAAAGTTTAAGTTTAACCAAATTAGCCCCCTTCTTTGTTTTAGCGGTTGTTTCGATAGCTGCTATATTTATCCCGTCCTTACCAAACTTTGACGATGGCAAATTTAACGGTGCTGATGTTGCATGGATCATTGTTGCAACAGCCCTGGTATTTTTAATGACGCCCGGTTTGGCATTTTTTTATGGTGGAATGGTACACCGTAAAAATGTGATCAGTACGATGATAAAAAGCGTGGTGGCTGCCGGTGTGGTAAGCGTATTGTGGGTTACGGTTGGTTACAGCCTCTGCTTTGGCGAAGATATTGGTGGTTTTATCGGCAACCCGATGACGCACCTGTTCTTTAAAGGTGTTGCTTCCGGTGCACCCATCTTACAAGGTGGTACGGCTTTAACGATCCCGCTTTTACTGTTTGCTTTATTTCAATTGATGTTTGCTATCATTACACCGGGCCTGGTAGTAGGTGCGGTGGCAGAACGTATTAAATTTACTGCCTACATTTTATTTATTGTATTGTTCAGCTTACTGGTGTATGCTCCTTTGGCACACTGGACCTGGCATCCAAAAGGCTTCCTGTTTCAGTGGGGCGTACTGGATTTTGCCGGTGGTACCGTGGTACATATCTCTGCAGGCTGTGCAGCCCTTGCCGGTGCATTGGTATTAAAAAGAAGGCAGGTGCATATGGAACATAAAGAAATTCCACCAGCTAATATCCCTTACGTATTGATCGGAACCGGTTTATTATGGTTCGGTTGGTTCGGCTTTAACGCAGGTTCTGCACTGGCAGCTTCTACTTTATCCGTTTCTGCTTTTGCAACCACCAACACTGCAGCTGCAGCTGCCGGTTTAAGCTGGATGTTCTTTGATGTGATAAAAGGTAAAAAACCATCTGTACTGGGCTTTTGTATCGGTGCGGTTGTAGGCCTGGTGGCTATTACACCAGCTGCAGGTTTTGTTGCTATCCCTCAAAGTATCTTCATCGGCTTCTTTGCTGCCATTGTTTCTAATGTTGCAGTATACTATAAATCAAAATCAAAACTGGATGATACGCTGGACGTATTCCCTTGCCACGGTATTGGTGGTATGGTTGGTATGTTAATGACCGGTGTTTTCGCAACTAAAAGTGTGAACGGTGCAGGCGCCGATGGTTTATTCTACGGTGGTACTGCATTCTTCCTTACCCAGTTAAAAGCGCTGGTGATTGTAGTGGCATACAGCTTTACAGTTTCCTTCCTGATCTTTAAATTCATCAACTTCATTTTACCGATCCGTGTTAGCCAGGAAGATGAGCTGTTGGGTCTTGATGAATCTCAGCACGCAGAAAAATATACCCAGGGTACCTTATTGGTACAGTCTGGTGGTACCGTTACCGAAACATTGGTACACGACTAAATAATTCTCGCCGGTCCGGGATCTGATGCATGATTCAGATCCCGGTTACCGTGCAGATCCCGTTAATAACAGTTGGAAATTTTTCAAAAAAAGTTTGCTTATCAGGTACTTGAAGGCAGATGATGTATGCTGAATTTCCAGGCTGGAGCATGACCAAATCTCTACATTTCTTTTTTACAGAAGGACCTTATTGAACCATAAAAAAGGTACAACCGCTGTATGAACTTCTGGACAAAGTTCATGGGCTGTACCTCTTATTTAATAACTAAAATCAATTACAATGTTAAGAAAATTCTTTCTTGCAGCCACCACTGCCGTATTCTTTTTTAATGCACAGGCCCAGGACACTACTAAAACTCTCGCCATTTCCGGCTCTGTAGATGCGTACTACCGTTATAATTTTTCCGGTAAAACAAACAACTACACCAGCTTCACCAATTCACAGAGTTCTTTTGAATTGGGCATGGCTTCACTGAGGGCCGACGCCACTGCCATGTCGGGCAAAGTAGGCGCCACTGTTGATCTTGGTTTTGGCCGCAGGGCAGAAGAATTTTCCTACAATGACGGTGCTACCACCGCCGGTAAAAATGGTTTTTTAACGCTGGCCAATGTGAAGCAGGCATTTGTTACTTATGCGCCATCTTCCAAAGTAAAATTCACCATGGGTAAATTTGCCACCCATGTTGGTTACGAATTGCTGGATGCTCCTTTGAACAGGAACTACAGCATGAGTTATATGTTCACTAACGGACCATTCTTTCATACCGGTTTAAAAACGGATATCACTGCAGGTCCTGTTGCCTTCATGATCGGTATCACTAACTATACTGACCAGAGCACGGCCACCACTACCGTTAATAACCTGATCGCACAGTTCAGCGGCGGAACTAAAAATGGTAAATTAAAATTCTACCTCAACTATTCCGGCTTTGGCGGATCTGATTCTGGTAATAACCCAAGTGGTTTAAAATCTTTGAACCAGGTGGACCTGGTGGTGCTGGGTACTATCAGCAGTAAATTCAATATCGGGTATAACGGTACCGTACAATCGAGAAAACCTGTATCCGGCAGCAGCGGCAGCTGGGTAGGTAATGCATTGTACTTCAACTTTGATCCTACAGATAAAGTGGGCCTTACTTTAAGGAGCGAATATATCAGCGACAACAAGACCGTCTATTTTGGTACAAAGAATATTTTCGCCAATACACTTTCGGTGAATTGCAAAGTAGGTCCGCTGACCATTATACCTGAATTGAGGTTTGAATCATCACAGGCTGCTATTTACACCAAGAGCAATGGTTCCAGCATCAAATCTACTGCTACCGGTTTACTGGCCGCAGTATATAAATTCTAATTACGTCTTTTTCAATATGGCAAGCAATCGTTTAGTAGGGCTTCTATTTCTATAGAGGCCCTCTTTTTTTGTGGATACCCATAAAAAAACAGCCTGCAATAAATACAGGCTGCTGTTTTTAAGTTGAATATTTTTTACGCAGAATTTCTTCCCGCATTGATGATACCAAATGAAGAACGGATCACCAGTTTTTCGAAAGTCTCTTTTAAGGGCGATGTAACCAGTTGTTCTTCCATTTCCCGCATTTTATTGATCGCATATTGCTGAATGGTAAGCAATGGCAATACGAATCTTTTCCCTCATAGCAATAGATTGACTGTCTACAGGATAATTGCTCATCAGCTCGTTACTGCCGCTTAACTGCAGTACATATTTTTTGGTGAGTTCATATTCCTGGTAAATCTTGTTCCACACTTCTCCATATTTTTTATCCATGCTTAAATATTCCGTCAGCGGGAAATAACATTTCTTCATCGCCATCTCGCAATTGTCCATTAATGTGCGGAAGAAAAGAGAATTGGTGTACAATTTTTTTACCTCTGCAAATTTGCCTGCTTTTTCCATAGCGGAAAGTGCAGAACCAACACCGTAATAACCGGTTACATTTTGTTTCAATTGCGCCCATGCGCCCACGTAAGGGATGGCTCTCAGGTCTTTTAAAGTCAATTTACTACCGCTGTTCCGCTTGCTGGGCCTGCTGGCAATATTGGTTTCGCTGTAAAATTTTACCGGGCTTATATGCGATAGATAATCCAGGAAATCAGGATGCGTTTTTAATTCAGTATATGCCTCAAAGCTTTTTTGCGATAGTTGTATCAACAGTTCTTCTTCTGCCTGCTGTAGCGTGATCGTTTTATTGCTGAACAGGTCGTTGCTGATACCGGCATTGATCAGTTGCTCAATATTGTATTGTGCCGAATCGATGGTGCCGAAATTGGAACTCACCGTTTGTCCCTGTATGGTCAATTGAATTTCCTTATTGCTGATATTCTTGCCCATACTGGCATAGAACTGGTGTGTCTTACCACCACCACGTGCCGGAGGACCACCACGTCCATCGAAGAACACCACGTTGATATTGAACTCCTGCGATACTTTTGTAAGCGCCTCTTTGGCTTTGTAAATACTGAAGTTGGCCATCAGGTAGCCACCATCCTTGGTGCCATCGCTGAAGCCCAGCATAATAGTTTGTTTATTGTTGCGTTGCTGCACATGCTTGCGGTAAACAGGATTGCTGTATAAAATACGCATGATGTTTTCTGCATGCTGCAGGTCATCAATTGTTTCAAACAGTGGTACAATATCTACTGACAGTGAAGCTGCTTTCCATCCGCAGCTTAAGAACAGGCCATATACTTCCAGCACATTCAAAGCGCTGTTGCACTGGCTGATGATGTAACGGTTGCAACCTGATTCACCATTCAGCTGCTGTATCTTTTTAATGCCGTATAAATTGGTCACGGTATCCTGCACCAGTGCATCTTCATATTTATTACCTGCTATCACTTCCGGCGCTTCGGTGCAGAATTTTAATTTTTCTTCATTGTTCAGTTTGCTGTAAGCCGCGCCGTGTATGGCTTCCAGCACATTGTTGTGCACGGTGCTTTCTTGCCTTATGTCGAGTGTGGCAAAATGCAATCCAAAAACATTTACCTTATTGATAAGCCCTGTTACCAGGTGCAGGAACAAACCATTGTGCTGGTAAATGATGATCTCTTTTATTTTGTTCAGTTCATCCAGTATATAATCGCGGCTGATATCAGTTTGATAACCGGGAATGAAAATATTATCGTACAATTGTTTTTCCAAACCATTCAAGATAACATCCACGCCTTTAAAAGTAAGCCTGCGTTTGATCCTTCTTATTTCCAGGTAATAGCATTTAATGATGCTGCCCCTTAATGCATGGGCTACACGAAGGGTGATCTCTGCAGTAACAAAAGGATTACCATCCCTGTCGCCGCCGGGCCAGAAACCCATATTGATCACGGGTTTGCTGTTGTTAACATTATTACCGAATTGATTTTTTAAAAACGAAGTGATCCTGCCGGTAGCGGGATAAAAAACATTTTCAAGATACCAGATAAGGCTTACCGCTTCATCGTAAGGAGTTGGGCGCTGCTTTTGCAGAAAAGGCGTTTTGCCCAATTGCTGCAGGTACATATTTATCCGGGAAGCATCATTTTCTGCCAGCGCTTTGGAAAGATCGTTGATGATACCCAACACAGAGCCGGGATAGAATTGTGTAGGGTGTGCTGTTAACACCAGCTGCACCGAAAAGTCCTGTAATTTTTTTTCCAGTTCTTTTTCTTTGTTGTTCTTGATCACATCCAGTTCCAGTTGCTTTAAAGTACCGGCACCGGCAGTATCCCGTACATCGGTAAAAGCGGCATCTTCCAAAGCATCAAACAAAACCACCTGGCGCTCCACAAATTGTATGATGCGGAACAGCATATCCAGTTTTTCTTTCTCCACCTTTAAAGAAGTATGCTTATCGAAAAATTCATCAATGATATCCGTAGGGTTCATCTTCTTCTTAAAGCCCTCGTCGCAATTGTTCAGCAATACCGATAACAGCATCCCTGTTTTTTCAATACGGTGAAAGGGAAGGGAAGAGAAAAGGCTGTTATACAGCTGAAACTTGATGCCCACATTGTTATTGAACTGCTGCAAACCCCTCGAACTGTGATGATCCATTATATTTTATATTAAAAATTCAAAAAAATGATAAAAATAGCAGCAATCGGTCAACAAAGATGAAAAATATTTTGATAATATCCAATCATTTTTTATATCTTTGAGTTCTGTTTAAATGAAATACAGCAAATCACATATTACTCCCTCTTCAAAGATAGTGCATCATTTCAGTGCCACTACAATTTTTACCATTACAATCCGCTAAGCGGATTGAACACTTTCATATCATCACTTGGGCTCAAAGCTGTTTTCTTAAGGAAGACTATTCTATATCATTAAAAAATACAAAATGCAGGTAATAAAATTCGGGGGCAGTTCAGTGGCATCCGCAGAAAATATCAATAAAGTAGTTGAAATAGTGCGATCAAAGACCGGTACGGAAAAATTAGTAGTGGTGGTTTCGGCACTGGGTGGTATTACAGATCTTTTACTGCAATGTGCAGGATTGGCTGCATTGGGCAATGAAGCATATAAAACCAATTTGCAGGAAATTGAAACAAGGCATTTGAATACCGTTAAGGAACTGATACCGGTAACGCAGCAAAGCAGTGTGTTAAGCAACGTAAAAAAAATGTGCAACGAAATAGAAGATATCTGCAATGGTATCTTTTTGCTGGGCGAATTATCGGAGCGTACCAAAGACAAGATCGTAAGTTATGGAGAGTTGTTGTCATCACAATTGATAACAGCGAAATTTAAATCGGTAGGCACTGATGCAGAATGGAAAGATGCAAGAACATTGATCATCACCGACAGCAGCTTTGGCGCTGCACTCGTGAACTTTGCAAAGACCAACGAAACGATCAATGATTATTTTTCACAGGCAACTGCTTCACTTTTTATACTGCCGGGTTTTATAGCGTCGGATGCCAATGGCACCACCACTACCCTGGGCAGGGGCGGCAGTGATTATACGGCTGCGATCATTGCGGGTGCAGTGGATGCAAAAGTGCTGGAGATATGGACCGATGTATCCGGTATGATGACAGCAGACCCGAGAATTGTAAGCAATATCAAACTGATACCGAAGATATCTTACCAGGAAGCAATGGAGCTGTCGCATTTTGGCGCCAAGGTAATTTACCCGCCCACCATTCAACCGGTAATGAGCAGGAATATACCGGTATGGATAAAAAATACTTTTGCCCCGGCAGATGAAGGCACCGTGATACAGAACGAATCGATGACGAACGGCAGTGCGATCCGTGGTATTTCCAGCATCAATAAAATATCATTGATCAGCCTGGAAGGCAGTGGTATGGTAGGCATTCCCGGTTTTAGTAAAAGATTATTTGAAGCATTGGCCAATCATAAGATCAATGTAATTCTTATTACACAAAGTTCTTCTGAACATTCTATCTGCGTAGCCATTGAAAGCACCAATGCATTGCTGGCCAAGCAGGTAGTGGACAATGCTTTTGCTTATGAAATAGAAACCAAAAAAGTGGAACCGTTGTTTGTGGAGAAAGAACTGGCCATCGTAGCGCTGGTGGGGGATAATATGAAAAGCCATACCGGTATTGCGGGCAGGATGTTCAGCGCCATGGGAAAAAATGGTGTGAACATACGTGCCATTGCACAGGGATCATCTGAAAGAAATATTTCTGCAGTGATAGCATTGAGCGATGTAAGCAAAGCAGTGAATGTATTGCACGAAGCATTTTTTGAGACCACTTACAAACAGGTGAATGTGTTTATTGCAGGCGCCGGAAATGTAGGCGGAAAATTACTGGCACAGCTCAACCAGCAATTAACCTTCTTAAAATCGAGCAAAAGGCTGGTGGTAAAAGTAGTGGGACTGACCAACAGTAAAAAAGCATTGCTGAATGATGAAGGCATTGATCTTGACAACTGGAAAACATTATTGGAAACTGCACCATCCGGTACCATCAACGAATATATCGATACCATCATTGCAAAGAACCTGCGCAACACTATTTTTGTGGACGTAACAGCAAGCGATGTGGTGGCAACCTGTTATAATAAACTGTTGCAGAAAAGTATTGCGGTAGTGGCCTGTAATAAAGTGGCCTGCTCATCGGCCTATACTTATTACGAAACATTGAAGCACAGCGCAAGGGAATACAATGCCCGCTTTTTGTTTGAGACCAATGTGGGCGCAGGTTTGCCGATAATAGGCACATTGAACGACCTGATCAGCAGTGGTGATAAGATCAATAAAATGCAGGCGGTGCTGAGTGGTACATTGAACTTTGTGTTCAACAATTATGATGGCACAAGACCGTTTGCAGCAGTGGTAAAGCAGGCGCAGGATGAAGGGTACACAGAACCGGATCCGCGGCTGGACCTGAGTGGTAAGGATGTGATGCGTAAGATAATGATACTGGCCAGGGAAAGCGGAGAAAAGATAGAAATGGATGATATCAGCAATAATTCGTTTATGCCTGACAGTTGTATGCAGGGCTCGGTAGAGAATTTTTATGCAGAGATGGAAAAACAGGAAGCGCATTTTAAAGCCATTTACGAAGCAGCTGCTGCAAAAGGCAATAAATTAAAATTTGTGGCCTCTTATGAAAACGGCAAGGCATCCGTTGGATTACAGCATATTGATCCGGCACATGATTTTTATCATTTGTATGGCAAGGATAATATTGTGTTATTTTACACCAATCGCTATACCGATCAACCAATGGTGGTAAAGGGCGCAGGTGCAGGAGCGGAAGTAACAGCCAGTGGTGTTTTTGCGGATATTATAAGAGCTACTCATAATTAATACCCCCTCCGCCTCTTAAAGGGGGAACTGATTATGGAGAATATTTTGAAAACAATGAAAAGAAGCTGATTCTTAATTACGAAATGGAATTGAAATGTTGGGTTTAAAATAAAGAGCTTAATAAATATGAGCGAAAAAATTAAAATACTGGCACCTGCAACAATTGCCAACCTGGTATGTGGTTTTGATATACTGGGCCTTGCGATCGAATGATCCGCAGGATGAAATGGAACTGGCCTTAAGCGATGAACCGGGACTAAGGATAAAGCATATAGATGGTTACGGCCTGCCCGAAGAACCGGAAAAAAATGTTGCCGGTGCAGCGTTGCTCGCCTTGATGGAAGAATATGAGAATAAAAATATCGGCTTCGATCTTACCATCAATAAGATCATCAAACCCGGCAGTGGCCTGGGTTCCAGTGCGGCAAGCTCGGCAGGGGCTGTGGTTGGCGCCAATCATTTGCTCAATAATGTTTTCTCTAAGCAGGACCTGGTGCGCTTTGCCATGAATGGCGAAAAAGTGGCCAGTGGTGTAAAGCATGCCGATAATATCACGCCCTGCATTTATGGAGGTGTTACGCTGATACGTTCTATTTTTCCACTGGATATTGTACAATTATCGCCTCCGCACTTATACGTCACCGTTATACATCCGCAGATTGAAGTAAAAACATCGGATGCCCGCCAGATACTGCGCAAGGAAGTACTAGCTGAAAGATGCCATTAAGCAATGGGGCAATATTGCAGGATTGGTGGCCGGTTTTTTGCAGAGTGATTATGACCTGATCGGCCGAAGCCTGGAAGATGTGATCATAGAGCCTATCCGCAGTATTTTGATACCCGGCTTTGATGCTATAAAAAAACAGTGCAAAGAAGCAGGTGCACTGGGTGGTGGTATCAGCGGCAGCGGCCCTTCCGTATTCATGTTAAGCAAAGAAGAAGCAACCGCCAAAGCAGTAGAGCAGATCATGAAAGATATTTATGATGGCATTGGTGTGGAGTATCATACGCATGTAACTACGGTGAACAGAGGAGGAGTTAGGGTCGTGAGTCGTGAGGTGTGAGGTGTGAGGCGTGAGTGGTCAGTGGTGAGTAGTGAGTGGTCAGTACTGAGAAGAAGGAACAAAATTAATAATATTCAAAATTCGATATTCGCAAGTTCGACATTCGATATTCGCAAATTCGAAATTAAAAGATCATGGAGTTTTACAGCTTAAACAAAATATCACCCAACGTAAATTTCAAAGATGCCACCATCAACGGGCAGGCGCCGGATAAGGGATTGTATTTCCCGGAAAGTATACCGCAGGTGTTGCCATCACTGATAGGTGATATAGAAAAGATGAGCAATGAAGCCATTGCTTTTGAAGTGATAAAACCATATGTGGGCAATACCATTGCGGAAGCGGATCTTTTTGATATTGTGAAGGAAACGGTGAATTTCCCAATACCATTGGTAAAAGTGAGCGATACCATTGCTTCGCTGGAATTGTATCATGGGCCAACGCTGGCTTTTAAAGACATTGGCGCAAGGTTCATGAGCCGTTGCCTGGGGCATTTTGTAAAAGGCGGCGATAAAAAAGTTACGGTACTGGTGGCAACCAGTGGCGATACCGGCGGCGCTGTTGCCAATGGTTTTTATAATGTGGATGGCGTGGAAGTGGTGATATTGTACCCTTCAGGAAAAGTGAGTAGTGTACAGGAAAAGCAACTCACCACTTTGGGTAATAATATTCATGCACTGGAAGTGGAAGGCAATTTTGATGATTGTCAGCGGATGGTAAAGTCAGCTTTCCTGGATGAAGAGCTGAATAAAAAATTATTTCTTACTTCAGCCAATTCTATCAATGTGGCGAGATGGTTGCCACAACAGTTCTATTATTTCTTTGCTTACAAACAATGGGCACAAAAAAATGATGCCCCTGTTATCTGTGTGCCCAGTGGCAATTTTGGCAATATCTGCGCAGGTTTGCTCGCCAATGCTTCGGGCCTTCCGGTAAAACATTTTATTGCGGCTACCAATGCCAATAACGTGGTGCCTGCATATTTTGAAACGCAGCAGTATAAACCTAAGAAAGCAGTAGCCACCATCAGCAATGCAATGGATGTGGGCGACCCCAGTAATTTTGTAAGGATTATGGAATTATTTCATCAGCAGTTTGGTGAACTGGTAGCCAAAGTAAGCAGCTGCAGTGTAAGTGATGATATCACCAAACAAACATTGCTGGAAGTTTACACGCAACATAATTATCTGTGCGATCCACACGGTGCCGTTGCTTACCGGGCGCTGGAGGATCATTTAAATAATAACCCCAACGATAAAGGTATATTTTTAGAAACGGCACATCCCGTAAAATTCTTTGATGTGGTGGAACCCATTATCAGCCAAACGGTGGAAATTCCTGAGAGCATCAAAGAACAACTCACGCATGAAAAGAAAAGCGTTAAAATAGGTACAGCTGTTGAAGAACTAAAAAGCTTCCTGGAGAAATTATAAAAATATCTCCTGTTTAAAAGTTGATCTTATTTTGAACGTTTAAAAATAAAAACCAGTTCGGTTGTTTCGGCAACTTTCCACAGCAATGAACTGGTGTTCAAACCTTCAGTGCTGATCAGCTCCCAGCCCTGCTCTCCATAGTCGTTGAACTTTTCAAGCATCTCTGTTTGAAAGTTCCCGCTTTTCATGTGCTCTCTCGATACAGTGAGTATCTTATATTCAAACTTCATCTGTTTATTTTTGATGAAGGTACTGATTAAAATACATTACTGCCTGCGGAAAGAATACTGGTAGCTGGTAAGGCCGTTATAAATAAAACCATCCAGGCGGTCACTGCTTCTTTTAAATTGGGAGTCATCAAACTCCCAATCGATAAAACGGTTGGTGGTAAAATTCACCAGTTTTATACGCAACACAAGCGTATTATCATTACGGTAATCGCCGTTACCATCGTAATAGCCGCGGTATTCGCGGCGCATGTCCCAATAGCCGGAGAGTGTGACCGTATCCTGGTACACCGCATTACCGTTATCATAAAAGGAGAATGAGCCTTGCTCAAAGCCGGTGAGTAAATGATCGTTGTTAAAAGGTCTGCGTTTAACAACATCATCCAGTTTCCAGTTGCCGATTATCTTATGTTCGGGATTTAGTTTGGCGCAGGAAGAAAATAATATTAAAAGTGCGCCCGAAAGCACGAGGGAGTAAATATGTTTCATACAGAAGTTTTTCTAAAACTAAACACAAAAACAATTCCGTAAAAGAGGGCAGCATCAACTTTGTAATATCGTTAACAGCAAAACGCAGTAAAACAAATAAATTTAATCCCGTTTTAATTTTTTGCTGTTGCCGGAAATAAAAAAAGATATTTCCTGTTAAGAAAATATCTTTTTGAAAAACTGTTTTATTAAAGTTTATCCCTTGCGCTTAATGCCACAGCCAACGCTCCTGCTTTCTTTCACCGAAATTTCCTGGCCGGATACCAATTGCTGCATGGCAGCTTCCAGGTGCTTACGTGATACGGCGCCTGCATCACTTGGATTATCATCGATAGCGCCATGATAAACGAGTTTCAGGTCCTTGTTAAATAAAAAGCATTCCGGTGTACGGTTAGCGCCAAAAGCATCAGCCAGTTCATTGTTCTTATCTACCACATAATTGCATTTGTAACCCTGTTCTTTGGCGTAAGCTTTCATGGCTTCATAACTGTCTTCCTCGCCGCGTTGTGCTTCATTGCTGTTTAAAATGATCATGCCGATATTATTCTTTTCTGCATAAGCCGCTGCTTCGAGCGTACGCTGCTGGTTCTTGATCACGTAAGGGCAGGTATTGCAGCTGAACATTACCAGCACGCCGTTATCTTTCTTTACATCTTTTATCGAAACTTCTTTACCGGAAATATCTTTCAGCTTAAGATCTGCCTTGGGCATTGCACTGCCAATGGGCAATACTTCGCTTGCTGTAAATGCCATTGCTGCCAGTGATGCTGCAACGGTTAATGACAAGAGTATCTTTTTCATACCATTAAATTTTATGGAGGTTATTGTTTGATTTGTTTAATAAAACTCAGTCAAATAAAGTTAGCAAATACAGCGAATAACAAAAAACCACTTATGTAATTTGTTTGGCAGAAGCCCTTGCTTTTTCTTCGGCTTCGCGGTTGCCGGCAATGGTGCGGAGTGATTTGATACTTACATTCAATTCAAAGCCAATGAGTAATACGAGTGAGTTGATGAAGATAAGCGCCATTAACATAATGATGGTACCGATGGAGCCATACAGTGCATTATAACGGCCAAAATTGTTAACAAAAGCTGAAAATCCTACAGTTGCCACCAGGCTTAAGAAGGTGGCCAATATGGTGCCCGGAGAAACCAGCATCCATCTTTTTTGAACTGCCGGCGCATATTTATAAATGAATGCAATGGAATAAAACACCAGCGCAATGATCACGATCCACCGCACATAATAAATAAAGTCTTTCCAGAAATCGCTTTTTACCCCGAACCATTTTAATACAGCACCCTGTGTAATGAGCAACAGCAGGCAGCCCAGCACCAAACCAAATATTAATACGGTAAGCCGGATGGCTATCCAGCGGGTATGTAATCCTTTTCTTTTTTCGAAGCCGATATAATTTTTATTGAACGAACGCATCAAACCCATCATGGCATTGGAAGCAAAGAATAATGCCAGTATCAAACCAAATGACAACAGGCCGATCTTGTTGCCATCAATAAAAGAATCTACAAATTTTATGATGTTGCTGTTGTATCCTTTTGCAGGAACGATATCAGTGATGAGCGCATGCAACTGTATCTTCATGCTCTTCCTGGAAATGAACGGAAGATTGGGAATTAAAGTGAACAGGAATAAAAAAGAAGGCGGAATAGCCATGATAAAATTGTAGGAAATGGCTGCGGCCCTTTCCGTAAGTCCCACAGTTTTTATCTGCCTGTAAAAGAATTTTATTACATCGTATAACGGAACGCCCTCAAAGCCCGGCAGGTACCAGTGCTTGCTTTTGCGTAAGATAAAAGCAAATGGTGTTTTGGTCACCAGTATGCGTTCCAGTTTTGTCATGCAGTGTACAAGATACTAATCTCATTTTATATTTACACTATCCAGGAAATGCTGATAATTCCTGGCATTGATCTTATGCACCTCGTAATCATCCGTAAAGTTGGAAAGCCTTGACCAGTCTGGCTTTGCCACAAAGAAAATATAGTTGGTGCTGGGTGCATTTAAAACCGCATCGATACTTTTTACAGAGGGGGTGCAGATAGGACCCGGCGGTAAACCGGCATTGAAATAAGTATTGTACGGGGAATTTGCTGCTGCCTGTTTATGAGAATCTCTTATTCTTTGTAAGGCAAAATTGCGTAAAGCAAATTTTATAGTGGGATCTGCTTCCAATCTCTGCCCTTTCCTGAGGCGATTGATATAAACACTGGCAACATTGCCCCTGTCTGCATCCATAACCGTTTCTTCCTCCACAATACTTGCCATTGTGTACACCTGCTGAGGCGTCAGGTTCAATGCAGCGGCTTTTTGTTTGCGTTCATCGTTCCAGAATTTCTGCTGATCGTTGTACAGTTTTTTAAAGATCTTTGCAGGAGCGGTGTTCCATAAAATGCTGTAGGTATTAGGTATTACAGCAGTCATTATGGTGTTGCTGTCTAAATTATATTTTTTGAGTGAATCTTCATTGTTCAAAAAACTGATCATACTCAATGAATCACATTCAAAATTAGCTGCTATCTTTTTGGCCAGTTCTTCTTTTGTCCGCAGCTTGGTGATCACCAGGTTTACCGGCGATTGATTGCCTGCCCGCAACATACGCACCAGGTTAAAGATGCTCATGCTATTCTTTATTTCATAACGGCCGGCTTTTACCATCTTGGGATAATCGAGTTTTTTGGCTACGAGGTTGAACCAGAATTCGCCGTTGATTATTTTTTCTGCTGCAAGATTTGTTTTGATGGTCTCATAACTGTCGCCGGTATGGATATAAAAATATTTTTTTTCGGGTGCAGATACAGCGGGGCCAAATAATTTCCAGCATATAAAACCACCGGCGATCAGTAAAATGGCGAGTACGGAGAGTATTGTTTTCTTTTTCATTCCTGCTATAAGATTTGGCTTTTGATCAATGCGGTACAATCTGAATGGCCGGCATCAATTTTTTTCAAAGTAAAATAAAAAACCCCGGTGTTACCATCGGGGCCTTTAAATATTTTTATAAAATTACGCTTATTTAACGCTGTCAGTTTTTTGAGGAGTTGCAGCCCCAGTTCCGGTCATTGGAACGGTAGCGTTTGGTGTAGCTGCAGGTGCAGCAGGGGCGGCCTGCCTTGCCGGAGCATTTACGTCTTTTAATATATTAGAATCAGAAGGTTTTTTCATAAATGCAGGAGATACCAGGCAAAGGATACCTACGATAGCCGCAAATAACCAGGTACCTTTTTCCAATACATCTGTGGTTTGTTTTACACCCATCAGCTGGTTGCTGAAACCACCCAGGCTGGCTGATAATCCACCACCTTTTGGATTCTGTATCAATACGATCAGGCCCAATACTACAGAAGCTATGATCACTAGAACTCCGAATAAAATTAACATGTTACGATCCTTTTAATTGTTCAATTTTGGCTGCAAAGTAAGCGTTTTTGGAGGGATTGAGCAAACTTAATTTTTTATACACTTCCACCGCTTTACCCGCCTTACCCTGCTGGGCCAGCACCTCGGCCATGGCTTCGGTGACCACTTCGCCTTCCTTATTGCTTTTTTCGGCCAGGTTTTGTACCGTAATGTCCTGGTTTACAGCAGGTACACCCGCTGCAGGGGCATGTATCTTCTTCATGGTTTTAAGCCATTCGGTAAAGCTTTTCAGCTGTTTGCCCAGCTTATCAGCCGTTTGCGCATCCTCGCTGAGTTTAATGCCCTGCGATGCAAAATAATCCACCATGTGCATGGGCTCAAAACTGAGTTCATTGCCGGATGTCTGCGGTATTACCGGCGCAGGTATGTTGATCTTCATAGGTTCAATAGTTGATTCGGTTTGTGCAATTTCCTCGGCACTCGTGTCTTCAATAGTCTCTGCAGGTAACGCTGTTTCCGCTGTTGCTGTTATTTCTTCTGTATCATTTGTAATGGGCAAGGTGGTTTCCTGTATTTCTTCAGCAATATGTATGGTATCAGTTGTGGCTTCACTTGTCTCTGCCACTGTCACCGGTTCTTCCATCACCGGTTCGGTTATTTCATTGGGGATTATCACTTCTTCAGCAGAGGTATCCAAAGCAGTATTATCTTCAGTAGCCGGTGTATCAGTAATGCTATCCTCCGGCAATGTTTGTGCAAGCGCTACTGCAGTGATGGCCTCGGTTTCATTTACAGGTATTGTTGCTGCCTCGGGCTCTTCTGCCTCAATAAATGCTTTTGGAACGATGACTTCCACCGCTTCTTCTTCCTGCAATTGAAAATGCAGCCAGTAAGGATTGTTGAACAAAATGCCTGTTCGGGTTGCCTGTTGCTGGTAAGCGGCATCCTCCTGCTTTAACTGCTGCAGGTAAAAAAACTGAACGGGTGAAAAATAAGGGTATTGCCTGGCGGTCTTCTCCAAAAGATATTTATCGGTAATGCCGGGATCTTTTTCTTTTAACAATACTTCAAGTAAAGCGGAATGCTGCATTATTCAAAACTAAAACACAATGCACAAACAGCCAATTGTTTTTACCAGTTGGCAAAGATTTTATTGAATATCTCGTCCACGATATTGCCGACGATCTTGGTGAGGTTGCCCGCTTCTGCCTGTGCAAGACTTTGTGATGCAGGGAAATCGACATAGGTGCTTACATCTGCTTCAAAATTCTTTTTTTCATCCAGTGTGTTCTTAAAAATAAGATGGAAAGAAATATTGAGCCTGTTGGTGGATGCATTGGTGCCGGTGATACCGGTGGTGCTGGTATAATACTGGCTTACATTACCGCTGATATCGTAATGGGCATCATCGCTGTTGGTCTGCCGCAGGCGGGTGGTGTTGATGATCTTCTGCTTTAGTTTTTCGGTTATCTGCGGAGCCAGCTGCGGGTTTACATATTGCGCCCGGTTGGTGAGTGGGTTTACCCGGAATGTTTTTACTTCGGGTGGTATAGGGGCAGTGTCTTTAAAACCGTATTTGCAGGTGGAGTAGGAGAAGCATAATAAAATAAAACAGCAGGCAATCAATAATTTCCATTTGCTGTATAGTAAACCCATGTTATTTGATCTTTTTAAAAGCGTCTCCATTTTTATAAGCAGCAAATTACTCAGATTATTGTAGTTTTTTTGTTAAAGAAGCGATAAGGCATAAGGTTGTGAAAGTATCTGCCATTCTTACTCCTCAATATCATACTCCTTCAACTTCCTGTATAATGTTCTTTCACTGATGCCAAGGTCAAGCGAAGCATCTTTGCGTTTGCCTTTATGTTTTTTGAGGGCTTTAATGATCAGTTCTTTTTCTTTATCCATGATGCTCAGCGATTCTTCCACATCTTCATGATGGTGGATATCATCGTGGTTGCCACCCTGGTGAAGAATTACCGGCTGGTTGGTAACTGCGGGTAATACATTACCGTTGCCGCCATTGTACTCTTTCATTTCGTCGGCAAATACGGGTGCATGTGTGGCCATACCGGGATTCTGTAAAAGATCGAAGAACATTTTCTTCAGTTCGTTCACATCTTTCTTCATGTCGAAGAACAGCTTGTACAGGATCTTCTCTTTCGTTGGCAAATTCTGTTTGGCTTACGGTACTGGCGCCACCGGATAATGCCGGGAGGCGGGAATAATTATGTTCCGGTAAAAAATTTCTTAACTGAACTGCATTTACATTTTTATTCTGGCTCAATACGGATATCTGTTCTGCAATATTTTTTAACTCTCTCACATTGCCTGGCCAGGTATAATTGACCAGTACATTTCTTGCTTCATCATCCAGCTGCACCGGTGGCGCTTTGTATTTGTCTGCAAAGTCGGCCACAAATTTCCTGAACAGTAAAGGAATGTCTTCTTTCCGGTCGCGTAAAGCAGGCACCCTGATGGGTACGGTATTCAAACGGTAATACAGGTCTTCCCTGAATTTGCCGGTCTGTGTAAATTCTATCAGCTCTTTATTGGTAGCAGCAATTACCCTTACATCCGTTTTCTGCACTTTGGATGAACCCACACGGATATACTCACCGGCCTCGAGTACACGAAGTAAACGTGCCTGCGTACCCAGCGGCATTTCACCGATCTCGTCTAAAAAAATAGTACCACCGTTCACTGTTTCAAAATAACCCTTGCGACTGTCTACCGCACCGGTAAAACTTCCTTTTTCATGGCCGAATAATTCACTATCAATAGTTCCTTCGGGAATGGCGCCGCAGTTAACCGCAATAAAAGGATTGTGTTTTCTTGCAGATAAGGCATGAATGATCTGTGAAAAAACTTCTTTACCCACACCACTTTCACCATTTATCAAAACCGAAAGATCGGTATTGGCTACCTGTGCTGCTATATTCAGGGCATAGTTCAATGCCGGCGAATTGCCGATTATGCCGAAACGGTTTTTAATACTTTGTAGATCCATTTGCTTGTCTTTAAATTAATCTTTTACTCCTACCGCTTTATTACTGAATAAAGTGCCGGCGGTACATTTATCTATTGTTACGTAAACATATTCTCCCTTCTTAAAATGCGCTCTTGGAAAGATCACCACTTTATTATGATCCGTTCTTCCCTGCAATTCGTTCTCATCTTTTTTACTCGTGCCTTCTATCAATACCTTAAATGTTTTGCCCACATCCCGCTGCATACTTTGTAATGAATGAATGCGGTGCAGGTCGATCATTTCCTGCAGTCTTCTTTTCTTCACTTCTTCCGGGATATCATCTTTAAATCTTCTTGCTGCTAAAGTACCCGGGCGCTCACTGTAAAAATACATGTAGGCCAGGTCGTAATTACAATATTCCATCAGGCTTAAAGATGCCTGGTGATCTTCTTCCGTTTCGGTACAAAAGCCGGTGATCATATCGGTGCTCAGTCCGCAATCGGGCAATATTTCGCGGATGCGGTTCACTTTGGCGATATACCATTCGCGGCTGTATGTTCTGTTCATCAGCTGCAACACACGGCTGCTGCCGCTTTGCACCGGCAGGTGAATATAGTTACAGATGTTCTCGTATTTCGCCATGGTGAACAACACTTCATCCGTAATATCTTTTGGATGCGAAGTGGAGAATCTTACTCTTAACAACGGCGATATCAACGCCACTTTTTCCATCAGCAGGGCAAAGGAAACGGTCTCGTTATTCTTTTCATCGATCCAGTGATAACTATCCACGTTCTGTCCAAGCAAAGTCACTTCACGGTATCCCTGTTCAAATAATTCTTTACACTCGTTCACAATGCTGGCGGCATCGCGGCTTCTTTCGCGGCCACGGGTAAATGGTACAACACAAAAGCTGCACATATTGTTGCAGCCCCGCATGATGCTTACAAAAGCATTCACGCCATTACTGTTCAAACGGATGGGGGCAATATCTGCATAGGTCTCATCACGGCTCAGTAACACATTCACTGCTTTCTGGCCGGTCTCGGCTTCTTCAATAAGACCGGGCAGGCTGCGGTAAGCATCAGGCCCCACCACCATATCCACCAGTTTTTCTTCGTTCAGGAATTGGGCCTTTAATCTTTCGGCCATGCAGCCCAGTACACCCACCAGCAAAGAAGGATTACTCCTTTTAAATTTGCGGAATTCGGTCAGTCTTTTTCTAACCGTTTGCTCCGCTTTATCGCGGATGCTGCAGGTGTTGATGAAGATCAGGTCGGCATCTTCCACGTTCCTGGTAGCGCCAAAACCCCTTTCATTCAGTATGGACGCCACCACTTCGCTGTCGGCAAAGTTCATGGCACAGCCATAGCTTTCTATGTAAAAATGCTTTTTAAATGTGTTCACCTCGTTGGAAAAAGGCGCATAGGCTTCCCCTTGCCTGGCTTCGTCATGTTCTTTATGTGTCAGTGTTTCCAGCATCTGCCGCTTTTTTTAAGAGTGCAAAGATACATCAAATCGTATAAATTATGACAGGATGGCAGGAGTGTGCTTTCACATAAAATTATACAACCGTTGATAATAAAAACCCTGTCTTTTTGTTGATATAGGATAAATTTGTTCAATAAAACCCTGCTTTACTTGAAATTTATTTTTTCGGCCATTTCCCTCTTACTCTTCCTTACTGTAAGCGCACAAAAAGATTCTGCGGCCAGGGCTGCTGACCCGGGTATCATCATTGGTACGGTGCTGGACAATGATAATTCCAAAGCAGTTACCCCAGCCACGGTTTCACTGACCAGGATGGGCGACAGTACCGTGACCAGGACGATGATCACGGTTAAAGACGGTTCCTTTATGTTCGACCACCTGCCGTATGGTTTTTACCGGCTGCAGGTAAGCATGCTGGGGTATAATAACCTGCGGCTGGATAGTATCAATATCCGTTCGGATAGGTTTGATTTTGACCTGAACGATATCAAGCTGCACCGCAAAAGCACGGATATGGATGAAGTGGTGGTATTTGCCGAAAAGCCATTGATCGAGAATAAGGATGGTAAGATGATCTTCAATGCGGGTGAGTCGGCATTAAGCGCCGGTTCTTCTGCAACAGAATTATTAAAGCAGGCGCCGCTGGTGAATGTGGACAATGATGGTAAAGTGCAACTACGGGGCAAGGATGTAAAAATACTGATCGATGATAAGCCGGTAGAGCTGAATGGCAAACAACTGCAGGACCTTTTGGAAAGTATGCCCGGCAGTATGATCGACAAGATAGAAGTGATGACCACGCCGCCGCCACAGTATGCCAGCGAAAGGGGCGGGGTGATCAATATTGTTACTAAAAAAGGGCGGGTAGGTATGAGTGGCCGGTTGAATGTAAGCTATGGTACCCGTGGTGAGAATGGTGTTACTGCAAGTTTCAGTTATCGCAAGAATAAGATATCATTGAATGCCAATGCCGGCTTTGGCTACAATGCTTTTGAAGGCAGCAGTTACAGTTACCGGCAGAATATTTATGCTGATTCCACCAACTTTTTTAATACTACCGGTACCAATGGCAACAATGCCCTGCGGCCCAATGCTAGGGTAAGCCTGGATTATGATATGAACAAACGCAATGCGTTCAACTTTACTGCTTTTTTCAACAGCAGCAGTATGGAGAGTAATAACAGTAACCAATACACGAATATAAGCAGCCTGAACAATATTTATAAAGCCAGCAACCGTTTTATCAATACCAACAGCAGCAGCGCATCGCCTAATTTTAATGTTACGTATACCGCAAAAGGTAAATTGCCTACCACTGTTTTTAAAGTGATCACCGGGTTGAATTTTGGCAACAATGACAATGAAAGAGGCTATTACCAGCAATATTTAAATCCAGATTATACTTTTAACGGCACTGATAGTACACAACAGCAAAACACGAATATAAAGAACAGTACCATCAGTATACGCCTGAATTATGACCGCCTGCTGAAGGGTGATAAATTCTTCCTGAACCTGGGCAATGGTTTGATAAGGGCTAATAATCACAATCTTTTAAATACTTCGTTTTTAAGAAAAACGGATAACGTGTTTGTAAAGAATGACCTGCTGAGTAATGATATTGAATTTCACCAGAACATCTTCTTTTACAGGGCAGCACTGCGCTACAGCATACAACCCGATTTTAATATTACCGTAGGTACACAGCTGGAGCAGACGACCACTAAATTCAACCTGGTGAATGATACCAGCGATTATGCCAATAATTACTGGAGTGCATTGCCTTTTTTAACTGCCTTAAAAAAATGGGAGAATGACCTGAGCATTACGTTGAGTTATAAACGTACCATTCAGCGGCCGGGCCTCAACCAGCTGAACCCGAGCGTGGATTACAGTGATCCATATAACAAACGCTTTGGTAATCCTTACCTGCAGCCTTATTTCGCTGATAACTTTGATTTTATCATTGGTAAATGGACCAAAGCCTATTATGCCAACATATCATTAGGATACAATATCCTGCAGGATATTTACAGTTCGATAAGAACATTGCAGGCAGATGGTACCACCACTACCACCTGGCAGAATATCAGCGGCAGAAAAGAATATGAAGTGAATACCTGGGGCGGCTATACGATCAATAAAAAAGCCAAAGTGAATTTAAGCCTGGGCTACAGTTACAATGCCTACAGCGAGCACGATAAAACAGTGAACCGTTACCATGATGGAGGTTCCATATTTTCCACTTTCAACGGCAGTTACCAGTTCAATCCATTGCTGAATGCGAATATCAGCATTACGTTTAACCGTTTTGCCAATCCGCAGGGAACGGTGCGTAGCACGCAGAGTATGAATGTAGGCGTGCAACAAAAAATGTTCAAGAAAAAACTCACTCTATCATTGAGTATGATCAATCCTTTCCGCCAGCAGCAGAACAGGAATTATACCTATGCGCCCAATTTTAACCTGGAAAGTTATAATACCACCAAAACAAAGAATTTCAGGATAGCAGTGAGTTATCTTTTTCAGAAGAAACAAAAGAGTAATAATGCCAAAGCTGACCTGATGAAGACTTTAAAAAAACAAGGCTAAAATCTTATGGCAACGGGCTCACTCCAGGTATAATCTTTTGTTGAGTATTTGGGATCGTATGCAAGCCGTGAAAGATCATGCTCCATACTTTTTATTATAAGATCTGAAGTCGTCGCCCAATGCTCATCACCTGGTAGTACTACTCTAAAACCAACGGTTACCGGCAGCGAATTGTTAAGCGTGCTGTCTGAAATTTTGAACCTGCCTGATAATGTATAAGATTCATTTGGCTTCAAGCTGATCGCCTGTGCAATATTTTTGGGACATCCTTCATAGTCCCTGTAAATAATTTCCGGTTTAAAACTGATACAACTGTTCCAGGAGCAGGACATTAGTAAGAAAGAGAATGCAGTGTCTGCTTTGTTTGTAATGATGATCTTTAAATTATGCGCATGATCTTTACTGGTACCGGTATCAGTGTTTTCCAGTTTTATGTCTAAAGGATAGATAGCAGGACTTGCCAATGTATTTACCTGGCAGAAAACTGTTGCGGATAAGCAAATACAAAGAAAGACCAAAAGAGATTTTTGTACCATAACAGAAAAAGGGCTAACTACACTTTAGACGACAACCTCTGTTTTAATTGTCGCAATTCAGCAGGGATCATTTCTTTTGGAATGAGGAGATGTTATACTTTGGCCGATAATCTCTTTGCCAGCCAGCTGTCTTTAACAGGAACGATCCATTTTTCCAGCAAATCTTTTTTGGTAAGAACGGTGTTGTTGAAGTACAGGGTATCGCCGTTGATAAAATTATTCTCTGCGGCATAGTTCAATTGTGATAAAGGCAGCAACTGCACTTTTTCTTTGATAATGAAAGCCAGGTTCTGCCTGTTGAACATATCCACCTTGAATTTTTGTTCAATATCTTTTATCAAATGCACGGAACTATCGGTGCTGCAACCGCTCACGCCGCTTTGTGTTTCATCGGCCATAATAACAATGAATTGCCCGAAAAATAAATTGGCAAATCCCTTTACTTCGTCGCCATGACTTTTCCAGTTCGCCACAAAAGCATGCAGCATATCTTCCATTTCAAAAGCTTCGCTCATTAAGAATAAACGGCTGCTTTGATAGATCCACACTTTGGAATTATCGTCGAAATCTGCGGGGATATGTTCGGTTATGTCGATGTTCATCTTTCTAAATTTTATTTTTATAGTTACGGGTTTATTTCGTTTTTGATCGTTAGCGAAGAATAGCATTCAAAAAATCCGCAAACGATCAAAACCCGCAACTCGTAACTTTTTAAATAGAAGCCGCCACTAGCTCCGCAATATCCAGCACCTTCACACTCTCTTCTTTTTCATTACTCTTTACACCATCCGTAAGCATCGTATTGCAAAAAGGACAGGCAGCTGCAATTACAGCAGCACCGGTATCCAGGGCTTCTTTGGTTCTTTCCAGGTTGATCCTTACATCGCCCTTTTCTTCTTCTTTAAACATTTGTGCACCACCGGCGCCACAACATAAACCATTGCTGCGGCAACGTTTCATTTCCACCAGTTCTGCATCCAGCGCTTCCAGTACTTTGCGGGGTGCTTCGTAAATATCATTTGCACGACCGAGGTAACAACTATCGTGGTAAGTTATTTTTTTGCCTTTAAAGCTGCCGCCCCCTTCCATTTTTATTTTGCCTTCATCGATCAGTTGCTGTATGAAGGTGGCGTGATGGATCACTTCATAACTGCCGCCCAGTTCGGGGTATTCGTTCTTTAAAATATTAAAGCAATGCGGGCAGGCCGTAACGATCTTTTTTATACCATAACCATTCAATATTTGTATGTTCTGGTACGCCATCATCTGGAACATGAATTCGTTACCGCTGCGCCTTGCAGGATCGCCGGTACACATTTCCTCTTTCCCCAAAATGGCGTATTTAATACCCACTTTATCCAGTATGGTAACAAATGCCTTTGTTATTTTTTGCGCCCGCTGGTCAAAACTTCCGGCACAACCCACCCAGAACAATATTTCGGGGCTTTCGCCGCCTGCCATCATTTCGGCCATTGTTGGTATATGCATACAAAAATGTTTGGTACAGCAAATGTATTAATAGTTTTACGATTGCCATTTGCGGTTAAGGTTTTATTTTTGAAGTTTATAATTAAGCATTTGAAAAAGTTCCTGCAAAAGATCACTAATTGGGAGGCCTGGCCTTTCAAATTAATATATGCTCCCATTACACCCGTATGGCTATGGTACATTATAAAGTCCCGTGCGGTATGGTTCTTTACTCCCAGTAATCCCAAACTTACTTTTGGTGGTATGGAAGGTGAGCCTAAGAAGGAGATGTACGACCTGTTGCCAAAGGAGTTGTATCCTGCTACATTCAATGTGTTGCCTAAAGAAGATTTTTCTTCCATCAATGCAAAGCTACAGCAGCATGGCATTGTATATCCATTGATCGTAAAACCTGAAGTAGGCGGGCAAGGTATACTGTTCCGCAAGCTGGATACAGAAGCTGAATTTTTGCATTATCATTCCCTGATGCCGTTTGAATATATCGTACAGCAGCTGGTACATTATCCCATGGAAGTAAGTGTGTTCTATATACGGCATCCCAAAGATGCAAAAGGTATTGTTACAGGCTTCCTGCACAAGATTCCTTTGCAGGTGGTGGGTGATGGAAAACATACATTGGAAGAACTGGTATTGCAACATCCCAAAGGCAATAAAAGAGTGGGAGAGCTGCATAGCAAGCACAAGGGTAAATGGAATACGGTAATACCTGTCGGGGAGAAGTACATGCTGAGTTATGCGGCTAACCATAACCGTGGTGCTCACTTTGTTGATCTGAAAGAACATATTGACGAAAAGCTGGTGAGTATATTTGACAGGATCAGTCATGGTATCAATGATTTTTTCTATGGCCGATACGATATCATGTGCACCAATGTAGAAGACCTGAAGAATGGCAAAAATTTTTCGATACTGGAATACAATGGTTGCGGTGCAGAGCCGAATCATTTTTATGATACGGGTTATACCTTGATAAGGGCGTACAAAGAGATACTGAAACACTGGAAAGCTTTATACCAGATCAGTAAGTACAACAGGCAGCAGGGTATAACTCCCTGGCCATTGCAAAAAGGCAGAAAGTTTTTAAAAGATACACAACAGCATTATAAGCTGATGAAGGAAGTGGATGAACGGATCGGATAAGGGGCGACACGCTTAAGGGGCGGGACGCTGCAAGCGACCTGAACCTTAAGCCTAATATCGAATGTACGAATGTCGAATGTAAGCTCAAACTTAGAAACATTCGATATTCAACATTCGCACATTCGACATGGGTCGATATTCGACATTTGAAAATTCAGCATGCAAATGAAAAAATTAGTAAGAATATTTGGCTGGGGCTTAGTGATAAGCTTTTTAGGTTCGCTGCCATTGGGTACGCTGAATGTAGCTGCCATGCAGATCGGCATACAGGAAAGTATTAAAGAGGCCATCTATTTTTCATTTGGTTCTTTGCTGGTGGAAATGGTGTATGTAAGAATATCATTGGTGGGTATCGACTGGGTGCGCAAGCAGGATAAGCTGATGAAGATAATGGAATGGGTAACACTGGCGATCATTGTGGCATTGGCAGTAGGCAGTTTTGTGGCAGCAGCCAAAGGCGGTGGCGAAGCAAAAAATGTGTTGCTGAAAAATAATATGCACCGCTTTTTATTGGGTATGCTGATGTGTGCCATCAACCCGGTGCAGATACCATTCTGGTTTGGATGGAGCACGGTACTGTTCACTAAAAAAATACTGGAGCCTAAAAAGGAACAATACAACAGTTACATTGTAGGCATTGGTTTGGGAACACTTTTAGGCAACTGTGTTTTTATATTTGGCGGCAAATGGCTGGTGCAGCGTATTGCCAACAGCCAGCAATACCTGAACTGGGTTATCGGGGGCATATTCGCATTAACGGCCATTATACAACTGGTGAAAATGCTGCTGCATAAAGACAGCATCTCTAAATTCCAGGAAGAGGGTGAAACAACTTAATTGCTTAAAAAAAATACGATGTCTGTAAAAACAGCCTTCATTGCCGAACTGCAACACGAAGCGGCATTGACAAAAAAAATGCTCGAAAGGGTACCATTCGATAAAAAAGACTGGAAGCCGCATGAAAGATCAACCACTGTGGGCCGACTGGCTACGCATATTGCCGAGATCACTATCTGGATATCGAGGATCATGAATGCAGATGAATTCAATTTTGCCACAGCCCCGTTCAAAGCCTATACTGCATCATCAACGGAAGAGTTGCTGGAAATTTTTGAAACCAATCTGCAAACCGCCATTAATGATCTTGAAAAAGCAACGGATGCGGAATATGACAGGATATGGACCGTAAAAGCAGGAGATAAAGTAATGATGGAATTGCCCAAAAAGGTTGCTGTAAAAAGCTGGACGCTCAATCATTTTATACATCACCGCGGTCAATTATCGGTTTACCTGCGTTTGCTGGATGTACCGGTGCCGGGTATGTACGGGCCTTCTGCCGATGAAAGATAAGGAGATCAGTCTACGATCAATAATTTGCAGCCATTTACTGAGGAGGAGCGGTGTGCTTCGCAATCGTCGCCAACATGATAGGTCATTCCTTTGGAGAATTTGAACACCCTGCCATCTTCCAGCTTGGTTTCCATTTCCCCATCAATGCAATAGATAACGTGACCTTTATGACACCAGTGATCGGCTAAATAACCGGCAGAGTATTCGGTCATCCTTACCCTGATATCGCCCATAAAAAATATCTTGGAAGTGGCTTTGCCGGTAACCCCATCACGTTCTTTAACGTCCATATCGGTCCAGTCTACGATGGTAAAGGGAAACTTGTCAATTTTCATGCTGCAGAATTTTATCGTTTTTTTTAAAATAGTGTAACAAGCACTGCTATACAGAATAGGTTACCTTTGCAATGTCGTAAAAAAATCAATTCATGTTAAATAATGTGCCATCTTTTTTGGCGGAGGTCGCCACCAGCTTTAGCCGACAGGAGTTGTTGAAAATAACGCTGGGCAATAAAAGAGTGAAGACGGCCGATCTGAAGAATATTTTTATTAAACCGGTGAAAATAAAAAATGCAGATAAGCTTTCTTTTACTTACCGCAATCCCACGCAGGATATTTTTAAGAATTACGATCTGCAGGAAGGATTGGCATTGCTGGATAAGATGCTGCAAACGGATTTTTTTAATGCCGATCTTTTTACCACCACGCAGGATCATCACCTGGCGATGGATAAAAAAGGCGCAGTAAAGATCATTACAAGGCCTGCAAGTTTATCGGCCACTGCCAGCACAGGCTTACACGATAAGCAAAAGAAAAGAATAGTAAATGCTGCCGCTGCCGGTTACCTGCAGCAACTGGGCATTACTACAGCCGAAGGAGTTGTTAAGAAAGACATGCAGGATAAATTCAAACAGATCAACCGGTATGTTGAAATTATTGAAGGCATAATAAAAGATACGAAACTTGGCGAAAGTATAACGGTTGCAGATATGGGCAGTGGCAAAGGTTATTTAACCTTTGCATTGTACGATTACCTGGTGAATAATTTAAAACTGGACGCAACAGTTACAGGTGTGGAATTACGGGAAGACCTGGTGAACAAATGTAACCAGGTGGCAAAGCAATGCGGCTACAACAAACTGCAGTTTGAAAAAGGCAGTATTGAAGAAGCGGTGATCCCTTCCATCGATATGCTGATAGCATTGCATGCCTGTGATACCGCTACAGACGATGCCATTTTTAAAGGCATACAAAGCGATGCAGCCATCATTATCTGTGCGCCCTGCTGCCATAAGCAGATACGCAAACAAATGGCGCCAGAAAATGAATTGAAAAGCATTACCAAGCATGGTATCTTACTGGAGCGCCAGGCCGAGATAGTAACCGACAGTATCCGCTCGTTGATACTGGAAGCGCATGGCTATAAAACCAAAGTATTTGAATTCATCGCTACAGAACATACTCCTAAAAATGTTTTGATCGTTGGCATCAAAGCCAATAAAACGGAAGCTTCCAGAAAAGAAAGCCTGGAAAAAGTGGAAGGCTTAAAAAAACTCTTCAACATAAAGAACCATTATTTAGAAACATTGTTCTCTTAAAGCAGCTTTACTGAAATTTAAACTGCGATCAAGTCCCATCGGGACGATATTTTGGTAACACTATAAATATAAATGCTCTAAGCCCCGTAGAGGCGGCATTATACACTCCGCTCCGGGAAACCCTGGCCTGAATGGAGAGCAGCAACCATTCCCGGCATTTTTGTTACCAAAATTTCAGCGTTGCAGCTTTTCTTTCTAAATAACTAAAATAATTAGTAAATTGCCTTTCTTTTGAGCTAATACATCCTGGATAAACAATTTTAATGTACGCCATAGTAGATATAGAAACAACCGGTGGATATGCTGCAGCCAGCAACATTACGGAGATATCTGTATTCATACACGATGGTACAAGGGTGGTAAAACATTTCGAAACACTGATCAATCCAGAACAAAGCATTCCAAGGTATATAACAGCATTAACAGGTATAGATGATGCTATGGTGGAAGATGCACCTACATTTGATGAAGTGGCGGATGTGTTGTTCGAACTTTTAAATGAAAATGTTTTTGTTGCCCACAGTGTCAACTTCGATTACAGTTTTGTAAAACACCAACTCAAAAATTCAGGCTACGATCTTACTGCAAAAAAATTGTGTACCGTGCGCCTCGGCAGAAAGATATTTCCCGGCCTGCCTTCTTATAGTCTCGGTAATCTTTGCCGCTCCCTGAATATTGCTATTGAAAACCGGCACCGGGCAGGCGGTGATGCCAAAGCCACCGTTACACTGTTTGAATATTATCTTGCGAATAACGGTGAACTGTATATCAATGAAATGCTGAAAAGATCTTCCAAAGATCAATGGCTGCCCTTGCACCTGGATAAGAAGGAGATCGAACAATTGCCAACAAAACCGGGCGTGTATTATTTTCATAACAGCAAGAACAAAATTGTGTATGTAGGCAAGGCCATCAATATCAAAAAAAGAGTGAGCAGCCATTTTACACACAATGACCCCGATCGCAAGCGGCAGAATTTTTTACGCAATATTCATAAAGTAACGTATAAAGAATGTGCCACCGAACTGGAAGCGCTGGTATTGGAAAGCACGGAGATAAAAAGAATATGGCCGCTGTATAACCGGAGCCAGAAACAACCTTTGCAGAAATACGCCTTATATCATTTTGAAGATGCAAGAGGCTATATACGTTTGGCGATCGATAAAAAGAAAAAGAATATACCGGCGCTGTATGTATTTAATTTATTGCACGAGGGATTAGTGATGCTGAAAAAAATGGTGGAAGAATTTGAACTGAATGAAAAATTATGCTTTTTAGATAAAACAGCATTTACCATCAGCGATTATGAATTTTTGGAACCACCGGCAATTTATAATGGAAAAATAAACCGTGCACTGGAAGCGCTGAACGAACAATTGCCCACATTTGTAGTAGTGGATGAAGGCATCAGCACCGATGAAAAATTATGCCTGCTGATAGAACGGGGAAGTTTCTGGGGCATGGGCTATATTCCCAAAAAATTGAAACCGCAATCGTCGGGCGAATTAAAGAACTATTTAAACCCTTATGCCGATAATGATTATATACGAAACAGCATTTATTCCTTTGCCGAAGCCAATCCGCATAAGAAAATATTGCTTTAGCTAATTGTATCCAGTATTCCAATTTTTTATTTCGGTGCACAACACTAAATTCGCAGCCCTAAATAATTTTTTGATCCGTGACAGGAAAATCATAACAATAAATATTTCAATTGATGTCAGAGTTTGTTCAGCCGATTGCGCAAAAATTTAATTTTAAGATACAGCAGGTAGATGCGGTGCTTGCCCTGCTGGAAGAAGGCGCTACAATTCCGTTTATAGCCCGTTACCGTAAAGACAGGACCGGTGCACTGGATGAAGTGCAGATACAGCAGATACAGGAAGAAGCGAAATTTTTAAAAGAATTTACAGAACGCAAAGCCTTTATAGAAAAAGCCATTACCGACCAGGAAAAAATGACGGAGGCTTTGCAGGAAAAGATCAATAAAGCCACCACACTGGCAGAGCTGGAAGATATTTACCTGCCCTATAAACCCAAGCGCAAGACCAAGGCGCAAACTGCCCGTGAAAACGGTTTAGAGCAATTGAGTAATTTAATATTGGAACAAAAGGATATTGACCTTACTGCTGAAGCTGCAAAATTCATCAACGATAAAGTGGCAGATGCAGAAGCTGCATTGCAGGGTGCAAGGGATATCATTGCAGAACTTATTAATGAAGATGCACAGGTAAGGGCTAAAATGCGTAAACTGTTTGAAACAGAAGCCACGTTGCAAAGTAAAGTAGTAACCGATAAAGAAACGGAAGGCATTAAATACAAAGATTATTTTGAGTTCAGCGAACTCATCAGCAAGATACCGTCGCACCGGATACTGGCAGTGCTGCGTGGATTTTTAGAGGGCTACCTGCGCATAGCAATAGCTCCATTGGAAGAAAATGCGCTGGAGATGGTGGAGGATATGTATATCAAAGGCATGAGCAGTTGCAGCGACACCATACGCAAAGCCATCAAAGATGCGTACCGCAGATTGTTACAACCAAGCCTGGAAACAGAGTTCCGCACAGCATTAAAAACAAAAGCGGATGAAGAAGCGATCAATGTTTTTGCAGAAAACCTGCGCCAGTTATTATTAAGTTCTCCATTGGGCAGTAAAAGAATACTGGCCATCGATCCCGGTTATCGTACCGGATGTAAAGTAGTTTGCCTGGATGAGAAAGGCAACCTGCAAAAGACCGATCTTATTTTCCCGCATGAGCATAACCGTGCAGCAGCAGAAGAGATCAAGATCAAAAATTTAGTGCAGCAATATGGCATAGAAGTTTTTGCAATAGGTGATGGGACAGCTGGGAGGGAAACAGAACAGTTCATAAAAAAACTCAACTTAAACCTGCCCGTATTTTTAGTGAATGAAGATGGTGCCTCCATTTATTCCGCCTCTGAAATTGCCCGGGAAGAATTCCCGAATGAAGATATTACAGTACGTGGTGCGGTAAGTATTGGCCGCAGGCTGATGGACCCGTTAGCAGAACTGGTAAAGCTGGATCCTAAAAGTATAGGAGTGGGGCAGTACCAGCACGATGTGAACCAATTCCGTTTAAAAGAAAGGTTGGATGCAACTGTAATCAGTTGTGTGAACAATGTAGGCGTAAACCTGAACACTGCCAGCAAACATTTATTAAGTTATGTAAGCGGTATCGGTAATACCCTTGCAGATAATATTGTAAAATACCGCGACGAGATAGGGAAATTCAGCAGCCGCAAACAATTATTAAAAGTACCAAGACTGGGCGGCAAAGCATTTGAACAATGCGCCGGTTTTTTACGTATCAAAGATGGGGAAGATGTACTGGATGGCAGTGCTGTGCATCCTGAAGCATATATGGTAGTGGAAAATATTGCGAAAGATTTAGGTATTGCAGTAAATGCCATCATTGGAAAAGAAGATCTTTTGAAAACGGTGGATGCCAAAAAATATGCTACCGAACAAATTGGAGAACTAACGATAAAGGATATACTAAATGAATTGAAGAAGCCTGGATTAGACCCCCGCAGCGAAGCACAGCAGTTTGAATTTGCCAACATCTACAGTATTGATGATGTGAAAATAGGTATGGAAGTACCGGGTGTGGTAACCAATATCACCCGCTTTGGTGCCTTTATTGATATTGGTGTAAAACAGGATGGACTGGTGCATGTATCAGAAATTTCACATACTTATATCACTGACCCGAACGAAGCATTAAAGCTGAACCAGAAAGTACAGGTAAAAGTGCTGGAAGTGGATACGGTAAGAAAAAGAATTGCCTTGTCCATTAAACAAACCATGGAAGCACCTGCAAGGAACCAGCAGCAACGCCCCAAATTCAATGGGCAGCATTCAAATAAGCCGCAACAAAAATCGGTAGCTGATATGCCATTGAATGATGCACTCGCTGCATTGAAACAAAAATTCGGTAAATAGAATTTAAATAATACAATAAAAAAGCGCCTCTGAAAAAGGCGCTTTTTTATTGCCGCTTAAAATTATTTTCTTTTGGATGGACCAAAGTTTTTGGAAATACCCACATTCACCTGCTGGCCAAAGGTCAATGAAAAAGAACTGCTGGAGTTGGCCCCGCTTACATCGGCTTTAGCAGTAGTATAATCAATACCACCAAAACCAAAGTTGAGTGCAAAACCATTAGAGACATTTACACCCACTGCAGGAAAAAGATTGATATCAAAACCATTTACAGTAGTGCTGGTGCCAACAAAGGGTTTGTACTTGGTGGAAGAATAATTAAAATTGGCATGACCAAAAATACTGAAGATGCTGCCCAGGCTTTTGGTATAACGTACAAACGGGCCTGCAAGAAAACCGGAAGTTTTATTGTAGTTGCCGGAAGTACCGATCTCATCTTTACTGCCATTGATACCCAGGTTGATACCGGCGGTCCATTCATCAGCAAACTGGTAGCCAATACCGGGCGTTACTGAATAGGAAGAACTTTTGGAATTGCTGGCATCTTTGTCTGATTTTACAGCGAGATTACCATACAATAATACCGATCCTTTTTGTGCATTTACTGCCTGCGTCAGTAATACTAACGATAACGCAGCTACGAATACTTTTTTCATTTTTTTTGTTTTAATAGTTAATGATTAAAATGTTTACACCTAAGGCTGCATTCAATGCATAATGGTTGCATAGCTGCAATCTTTTTACTTTCTCTTAACTTTTTTAAGTAAGGATAAATGATCAGTGGATATTAGCAGAAAGTATACCAGAAAAGTCTTTTCTTGGTATCATTCTTGCCCCGAGGCTTTCTAAATGAGGCGTATACACCTGGCAATCGATGAGTTGAATATTTTTTTGCAGGTATTGTACAAATTTGATAAAGGCAAATTTACTGGCATTGCTTTTTTTACTGAACATACTTTCGCCAAAAAATATTTTATCCAGCAATACACCGTATAAACCGCCTACCAGTTCATCGCCCTGCCATGCTTCGGCGCTGACTGCAAAGCCCTGCTGGTGTAATTTTGTATATGCAGTAATTACTTCCGGTTGTATCCAGGTACCATCCTGGCCTTTTCTTACAGCAGATTTGCAAAGTGCAATTACTTTATCAAAAGCTTTATTGATCGTGAATTGAAAACTACCGTTATTTAAAACGGTGTGCATGCTCTTGCTGATTTTTAATTCTTTGGGAAATAAAACAAACCGTGGATCGGGGCACCACCAGCAAATGGGTTCATCTTCATTATACCAGGGAAAGATGCCGTTTTTATAAGCCAGCAATAAACGTTCGGTACTCAGAATCGCCGCCAATGGCCAGTAACCCATCCTCATCGGCCATTGCAACTGCAGGAAAAATAATTCTTTCATCTAATACAAACATGCTTAAAAATAATAAAAGTCCGGTTAATAATCTTTAACCGGGGCCACCTGCTGTAAATTAAGCATCAGTAAAAAGTACCACAAAACAGCTAAATAGCACCTTTACAATTATTGCAGCAATTGTAATTTTACAATATAAACAATCAAATGGCAAAAAATAAACTCCCGGTATATGATATCTGCAATATTGCAGGTGATGCAGATGAATTTATGATCGACCGGTTTGGACATTATTTGGAAGAGCATAAAGACCTCCATTTTCCGCACAAGCATTCCTTTTATCATTTGGTTTATTTCAGTAAAGGTTCCGGCAGTCATGCGGTGGATTTTGTACGGTTCCAGGTAGTGGCAGGGCAGTTATATTTTATGGTACCGGGGCAGGTGCATACCTGGAATTTTAAAAATGCACCGGATGGGTTCATCATCAACTTTTCTGAAAAGTTTATACAGGAATTGGTTGCAGCAGCACGGTATCTCGACCGGTTCCATTTCTTTTCGGGTGTTGCAGCGGAACAGGTGATCCATATTCCCAGGGCGGGGCAAAAAGATATTGTACAATTGTTTGAAGGCATATTGGCTGAGGCTGCAGCAGCAAAAAGATTCAGCGGTGATATGATAAGGGCATTGATGATACAACTGTTTATATCCGTTGACCGCTATTCGGTAAAGCAGGATAGTCTGCACAACAACAATTATAATTCGGTAGTATTTAAAAATTTCAAGCAACTGGTGGATATTCATTACAGGGAGAAAAAACTCACCAAGGATTACGCGGCCCTGTTGTATATAACACCCAATCACCTGAATGCACTTACAAAAGATATCACCGGTCATCCCGCTGGAGAATTGATAAGGGACAGAATCTTACTGGAAGCAAAACGCATGCTCATCAATAGCGAAATTACCATTGCAGCAATAGCAGATACGCTGGATTTTGCTGATAATTCTTATTTCTCCCGTTTCTTTAAAAAATATACCGGTATTACTCCCGAAGTATTCCGGAAACAAAATATCACTCAATAAAAATCAAGATCATGGAACAGCTTATTGATACTATTGCACAAAAGGATAAACCTGCAAAAAAAACTGTGTTAAATGTCTTTGCATGCAAATGCCCCCGTTGCAGGGAAGGGGATATGTTCGTTAATAAAAATCCCTATGTATTAAAAGAAACGATGAAGATGCATCAGCTTTGCCCGGTTTGTGGCCAGCCTTTGAATATTGAAGTAGGTTTTTATTTTGGTTCCAGCTATATCAGCTATGCTTTAACTGTTGCCATAAGCGTGGCCACTTTTATTGCATGGTGGGTGCTGGTAGGATTATCATCAGATGATAACAGGATATTCTACTGGCTGGCATTGAATTCACTGTTGTTGCTATTGCTGCAACCTTATTTAATGCGACTGGCAAGAGCCGGCTGGCTGTCTTTTTTTGTAAGATATAACCGATATTGGAGAACAACGCCGGTTAAAAACTATGAAAGAGTGAATGAAGCGATGGAGAATAATTGGTAAACAGGAAATTCAACAACCCGATCTGTTAACCCTGTACAAAACTTCCTTTCATCTTTTCCAGCAGGTCAGTCTCTATCATACGTTGTGCGATGCGAATCATGTTCTTAAAGGCTGTGGCATGCGAAATACCATGGCCGATTATAACGGGCTTGGATACCCCAAGAACAGGAACGCCTCCATATTGTTCAAAATTAAAGCGGTCAAAATGTTCATCATGAATATTGCGGCGCTTTACAATATCGTAAATACTTTCGGCCAGTTTTAATACCACGTTGCCGGTAAAGCCTTCACAAACCAGCACATCTGCCTTGGTCATTAAAATATCCCTTCCTTCAATATTGCCAATGAAATTGATCTGGTTATTCTCTTTTAAAAGAGGATAAGCGGCCTGTGCCAGTAAATTGCCCTTGCCTTCTTCTTCGCCCAGGTTCACCAATCCCACTTTAGGATCGGCAAAATTTAAAATATGCTGCGCATATAAAGAACCCAGCACGGCAAACTGGTTCAGGTTCTCAGGTTTGCAATCAGCATTCAAGCCAACATCCACCAGTAAACCCAAGGTGCCATCTTCGCGGGGCATATAAGCGCCAATGGTAGGGCGTAATACGCCTTCAATGGCTTTGATGCTGAATAAAGAGCCCACCATCATAGCGCCGGTATTACCTGCACTGATGAACGCATCAATTTTACCGGTAGCCAGTAAATAAAAACCTATGGCAATGGAAGAATCTTTTTTTTCTTTTAAGGCCTTGGTGGGGTGTTCGTTCATTTCAATTACCTGCGTGGTATGAACGATGCTGTATTTTTCTGCAGGGAGTGTATGTGCGGAAAGATGAGTTTTGATCTGTGCTTCATCACCTATAAGGGTAAGGTGAACAGCACCCGTATTATCAGCCAGGAAAGCGGCTGCGCCTTTTACTGCTTCCAGGGGGGCAAAATCACCACCCATCATATCAAGTCCTATATTCATTTCGTTAGCTTTTATTATTCCTGCTGAAATATAGTAAAAACAATCGAGCAGGCAGAAAGTTATATACTCCTGAAAATAAAAATTCTAAACTCCATATCCGTACACGAATGTAGAGTTTAGAACCTACCTGCCGGCAGGCAGGTGCAAAGCTAAGAATTTATTTAGGCTTTAAGTGGTGCTTTTTCTGCCACTAATTTTCCTTTGTAGAATAATTTTCCTTCGCTAACATGTGCACGATGACGTACGTGAGTTTCACCAGTTGTTTTATCAACACTTAAAGTAGCTTCTACTGCTTTGTAGTGAGTCCTTCTTTTTGCACTGCGTTGCTGACTGTGGCGCCTTTTTGGATTTGGCATGACGTATAAATTATGAATTATGAATTATTAGTTATGAATTATAAGTTTTTGTTCTTATAATTTTTACTCTGTACTCTCTACTTCTTCGTCTTCTTCTTTACTTTAAACTGTTCCAGTCCTTTCCACAACTGGTTGCTGTTGGTTTCCTGCTGACCGGCTTCCATCTTCTTCAATTTTTCCAGCACTTCTTTATTGCACATTGGTCCGCCCATTTCTTCGTCGCTGCAGGTTTTCTGTATCGGGAAACTCAGCAGCACAAATTCATAGATCCAGTTGGTTACATTGATGTGGCTTTCCGTACGGGAGATATAAAATACATCAGGATCTTCTTCCTGGTCATTCATCTCTTCCGGGTTTTCCACCAGTTTCACCAGCATGTTGAATTCGTCCCAAATGTCCATCGGCAAAGAGTTGCCGCAACGGTCGCAATTCACATCTGCCTTACCACCGATCTCGAACTTCAGCAGCATAAAACTGCTTTTTTTATCCAGGCTCAGCTTGATGTTGGCGTGGCAATTGGTAAAATCTGTAGCACCTTTTTCAGCAAAGAACTTGTCGTCCACCTCGTAATTAAACTCATGAATGCCGGGCTTCAATCCCACAAAAGCTATCTCAAATCCCCGTTTATTAGCCATTACGGATAGTTTAAAGGACGGCAAAGGTAAAGGATTTTTTTGGATTTTTGATTGCTGATGGCGGATTTTATTAAGATTTAGCCCTTATCAAGGCGTTGTCTTGCCATCTATTTCACGGATTTTGCCAAAAAATTGCAATATAACGGCAAAATGGGCCAAAATCTGTTGCCCAGCACCTAATTTTAAGGCTGTATGAAGAAAAAAGCCTGGATCCTTGCGACCATTCTAGTGGCGCTGGTCATCATCATCCGCCTGTTCAGTGCCAACCAGTTGCGGGTGGAAGAACAGTATGCATCAGGCATTTACCCTGGTTTTTCGGCTTTTTTACGCCTGTTGTTCGGTTGGCTGCCCTTTAGTATCGGCGATATCCTGTACGGGCTGGCAGCTTTATGGCTGGTATGGAAAGTATTTAAAGCAATAAAAGCCCTGGTAAAAAGAAAAGTTACCCGGCAAAGTTTTACAAAGGGGCTGATCAAAACAGTGGCTATTCTTTTGATCGTCTACATTGTATTCAATATTTTCTGGGGCATTAATTACAACCGCAAGGGCGTTGCGTACCAACTGGGTTTAAAGATGGACAAGTACAGCACTGCCGATCTGCAGAACATCAATGCCATCCTGCTCAGCAAAGTGAATGCAGCGAAGCAAAGTATCATCGATCATAACATAACCTATCCTTCCACCAAAGAATTGTTTGCAAAAGTGGAACAGAATTACCTGCTGGCAGATAGTATGTTCCCATTCCTGCATTACCATCATCAGTCTTTGAAGACCTCGCTGTGGGGATGGTTGGGTAATTACACCGGCTTTACAGGTTATTACAATCCGTTTACCGGCGAAGCGCAGGTGAACACCACGGTTCCCCAATTTTTGCAGCCTTATACAGCTTCGCACGAAGTGGCGCACCAGCTGGGCTATGCAAAAGAAATGGAAGCCAACTTTGTAGGATACCTTGCTGCGAGTAATTCGCCAGATACTTTATTTCAATATTCTGTGTACCTCGATCTTTTTTTATACAGCAACCGCAACCTGCGGAGCCTGGACAGTGTGAGCGCCAATGCTTACTCACGGCAACTGATACCCGAAATTAAAAAAGACCTTGCCGAATGGCGAGACTTCAGCCGCAGGCACAGAAATCCCGTAGAGCCGGTGGTGCGCTGGATGTACGGCAAATACCTGCAAAGTAACCAGCAACCGCAAGGCGTATTAAGTTATGATGAAGTGACTTCTTTTTTAATTGCCTATTATAAAAAATTCGGGAAGATATAAAACTGGCATGCTTTTGTAATGATATGCGTATAATGCGATTGATCATATCCATACTGATACCATTGCTGGTTGGTTTTGTTACCGGTTTCATCACAAGGCCTGGTGTTGAAGGGTGGTACGCCTTTATCAATAAACCATCATTCAATCCACCCAACTGGGTATTTGCACCTATATGGACGATCCTGTATATACTGATGGGTATTGCCTTTTACATAATATGGAAAACCGAAGCGGACAAAAGGATCAAACGTACCGCTATTATTTTTTACGGTATACAACTGGCGTTGAATTTTACCTGGTCACTTATATTTTTTAGTCTGCATCAGCCTGCATGGGCGCTGGCTGATATTTTTGCATTGCAGTTAATGATATTACTCACCATTGCCTGGTTTGGAAAAATTTCCCCGCCTGCATCGTGGTTACTGGTGCCGTATATCTGTTGGGTAAGTTTTGCCGCAGTGCTGAATTACGCGGTTTGGAAAATGAATTAAAATTTATTCTTCCACATCATACTCTCTACCGGCTTATTGATCTGCCCGCTGTATTTGGCATTTTTCTTCTGGTTATATTTTACAGCGATCTCACCATCCACCGGAAAATAAATAAGCTGGCCAATGGGCATGCCCCTGTACACTCTTACAGGTTGCTTCACTGAAATTTCCAGTGTCCAGTTACCGCAAAAGCCCACATCGCCTTTACCTGCCGTGGCGTGTATGTCAATACCCAGGCGGCCGGTAGATGATTTACCTTCTAAAAAAGGAACATGCGCATGTGTTTCGGTATATTCCAAAGTAACGCCGAGATAAAATTCGTGTGGCTGCAATACATAGCCTTCTTCAGGTATCTCAAAATGTTCGATGGTGTTGTGTTTTTTTGCATCCAGCTCTTTATTTACATAGCGGGCAAGGTCTTTACCAAGATGCACATCATAACTATTGCTGCCGAGGCATTCCCGGTCGTAGGGTTCAATTTTAATAGTGCCTTTTGCTATTTCTTCCAGTATCCTCGTGTCGCTTAAGATCATGATGGGTTAATTTGTTTATTGGTTAACTGGTTTGCCAGTTGATCCGTGAAATTAGTGTAATCCGTGTTTGTTGTAATTTTGCAAATATTCATTCAATAATCTGCAATCTAAAATCTAAAATCGCATTATGCCGTTGGTTTATCAACAAAATATTAACGCAGGTACTAAAATAGCGGTATGGCATATTACAGAAGCCGAGGATTTTTTTGCAGCAATACCATTGCAAAAAACTATTACGCATCCGCAAAAAAGATTGCAGCACCTGGCCGGGCGTTTTTTATTAAGAGAAATGTATCCTGATTTTCCATTGGCGCTCATCAAAATAGCGGATACCCGTAAACCATTTTTAGAAGATGAGGCGTATCATTTTTCCATTTCGCATTGCAGGGACTATGCAGCCGTGCTGATCAGCAGGTCGCAAAGGGCAGGGGTGGATATTGAAAAGATCAGTGAAAAGATCGGGTCGATACTCCATAAATTCTTAACTGCGGAAGAAAGTTTTTTAATGCCCCGTGGCGCTATTGAAAAAACGGCCACACTTTTCTGGAGTGTAAAAGAAAGCATCTACAAATGGCAGGGCACAGGCGGCACCGATTTTAAGGAACATATCCGCATCGAAAAATTTACCGGGCAACTGGATGAAGGTGTGGTGCATTGCATTTTCAATAACAGTATTTCGCTAAAGGTGCATTATCTTTTCTTTAATGGTAATTTTCTTACCTGGGTATTGAGTGACCACTAATACTTTTTGAATTCACTTCGTGAATTGATTTGGCCACGGATTACACGAATTGACACGGATAAGAACTGCTGTATTTTAATCTGTGAAAATCCGTGCAATCCGTGGCTGCAAACTACAAAGTAGTTTCTGTAGCGATCTTGTTGTAGGGATCCTGGTTGAGTAAGAGTTTGATGGTATCGTACAGCTCGGGGTAAGCGGCTTTCATGGCAGCAGGCTTTTCAAAAAATATTTCAGCGCTCTCTGCCCAGAATTCCTGGAAGTTCTTTAAGGCATAATCAGAATACAGGTCGTTGCCGGGTTTTGATTCCTGTGCAAAAACCTTGTTGCCATTAATATTGAAATCATCAAAGCCATTCCTGAAATTGTTATCAATATTTTCTTCTACAATAAAAGTCTGGTAGTACAGTGCATGCGCCAATTCATGCAATCCTACATTTTGTCCGTCATCAGGCGTGGCATAACCTTCTAAAAAATGCTTCCACGATAAATTGATCGCATGGCCTGATACATTGCCTTCGAGAAAACAAATGGTATCGTGTATGCGTACAAACTCTTCGGGGTAAACATGGATGAATTCAAAATTGGGCAACAGGTATTTCTTTAAACCAAAAGTGAGTTGTATGGCGGCAGCGCTGATAAGCACCGGCATTTCTTTAAAACCTGTTTTATCATGAATTTTAAAGACCTTATTGGCAATAAAATCCTGCAGGCGTTCTAAAAATCTTTCTTTTTGTATAGCAGATAATTGGTTGTAATAAGGAAATCGCTTTGTAAGAATGGCTTTCAACTCTTCATCCGAAAAATTCAGTTCATCACCATGATAAAGCTGGTAAGGCGTACGTGGAATACCCGAAGCTGTTGCAATGCCGGAATTATCCGGTTCTTCGGATTGATCTTCTCTTTTAACCACGATAAAGAACATGATATAACCCACCATCAGCAGCAGGGTGAAAGAACCGTCCCTGAAATCGTTGTTGAATGCAAAGCCCACTGTAATGGCAAACAGGATAAGAGGTACAGTATATTTTAAACGGTCGTTCATAGTTATTCGGATGGAATGTCTTCCTCATCGCCGCCTTCCAGTAAAGGAATATTACTTACCGAAGCGCCTGCAATACCTTTAACGCTGCCATACAGTCCGCTGGTACTGATGAGTACTTTTTCCAGTTGTTTTTCTCTTTCTTTCCACAGTTTTTCCATTTGTATGCGCTCTTTGGTTATGGATTGCTTCATGGCCACAAAACCTTCCACAATGGCCTCCATTTGCCCGCGGAACTCGTTGCCGGTCAGGTAATCGTACAGCATCTGCATCTTATCGCCCTTGTTCTCCTGGCTCTTTTGCACTTCATGAATTTTAATGATGCCGTTGCGCAACAAATAAGCAACGCTGGATACCTCGCTGAAATTGCATATCCATATCCCGTCTTTTTCCCCAAACTTCTCCATGTCCTTCGGAAATACCTGCGATACCAGTATGGCCACATCGCTGCCACTGCTGCGTTTATCGTTCTTCAGTTTATCGATCCAGTTATTGCTCCAGGCCTTGGTGCGTTTGCTTTCGTAAATGATGCGGCCACAGGTAACACCGCTGTTATTGCGTACCACCTGTATGCAATCGGCGCCTTCCACGCCTTTGCCTACCTCTTCGATCAGATCGAATGGAAAATTTTCTTTCAGTATTTCTTCCAGCAACAGTTCCTGGCTTTCGCCCTGTAATTGCATGCTGCCCTGTTCACTTTTTCGTTTCAGTTCTTCAATTAATTTTTGCTGCTGGTCCATCTGCACCCTGAATTCTCTGGTCTTCAGATCAAATAATTCCTGCTCTCTTTTTATCACCACATCCTCTATCTCTTTTCGCTTTTCTAAAAAACGTTTTTCTATCTCTATCTCTAAATTCTTTTGTTTTTCTTCCAGCGCTGTTTTATCTCTTAAAAGATCCAGTTCTTTTTTCTGCAGGTCCTGTAGCTGCTGTGTTTTGGTCTTTGCTTCTTCTTCCAGCGATCTTAATTTACTGGCGGTTTCCTCGCCGGCTTTTTTTAATGCATCACTTACCAGCAGGGTCTTCTGTTTTTCAAATTCTTCTTCCTTTCTTTTTTGCCAATCGAGCATTTTTCCACGCAGTTCTTTTTCCACCTCGCTTTTAAGGCTTTCGTTCAGTTCAAACTGGTGGCCGCAATTGGGACATTTTATTTCTGCTGCCATTACTATTTTTTTACAAGTTAGCTAAAAATACACCTAAATCTTAAGCATAAAAAAAGCGAAGTGAAACTCCGCTTTTAAAAAGTGACCGAGACTGGATTCGAACCAGCACGCCGTTGCCAGCGCCACCACCTCAAGGTGGTGCGTCTACCAATTTCGCCACCCGGCCATGATTTGGGATTGCAAATTTAATAGATAAAATACATTTAGCCACGGATTACACGAATTATCACAGATTTTTTTATCAATGCGTGAAAGGGTCTTATTTCTTCAATACGATCTTAAATGTGGTTCCTTTTCCCACTTCGGAGTGTTTTATAAATAATTCGCCCTTGTGGTATTGTTCAATGATCCTTTTGGAAAGGCTGAGCCCAAGCCCCCAGCCGCGTTTTTTGGTGGTAAAGCCCGGTTTAAAAACATTAGGAATATTTTGCTTGCTGATGCCTTTACCGGTATCGGTCACTTCAATAACAATAGTGGCCGTTTCATTTTTTACGGTGATATCAATACTGCCCTTGCCTTCCATGGCATCCAGTGCATTCTTCAACAGGTTTTCAATCACCCAGTCAAACAAGGGCGCATTCACCATGGCAATGATCTCGTGTTCATTAAAACTGTTGATAGAGAAACTCACTTTTTCGGGTGCCCGCCTTTTGATGTAGGCCACCATATTTTCTATCAGTTCAATGATATTTTTTTCTTCCAGTTGCGGCGTGCTGCCGATCTTGCCAAAGCGGTCGCTTACCAGTTTTAAACGGTCCACATCTTTGGCCATTTCTGTAGCGATCTTTTCACTGGCCGGATCTTCTTTCAGCATTTCCACCCAGCCTTGCAAAGAAGAAAGCGGCGTGCCCAGCTGATGTGCTGTTTCTTTTGCCATACCTGCCCATACCTGGTTCTGTGTGGATTTATTGCGGGTGGATACCGTGATCAATGTTATGAGAATGAACAGTGCAACGATCACCAGCTGGATGATAGGGTAGTAGCGCACTTCCTGCAACAACTGCGAATCGCCGTAATAATATTTATTTACATAATGCGGGTCTTTGCTGATCTCCACTGTAATAGGCTCGTGCTGGTTACGGAATTCCTCGATCTTATTTCTTAGATAATTGGTATCCGATCTTATCTTGACAGAATCAAGATTGGCCACATCATTTGGCCCCAAAGGATTATCCTTTTCATCCGTGGCAATAATGGGTATCTCGTTATTTTCGGAAGTAATGATATTGGTAAGCTCCATGGCGGATTGATCGCTGGTATTGCTGCGTGTTTTTAAAGACTGCACCCATACATTTACTTTTCTTCTTTCATCCGCTGCAATTTTTTTTGCCAGGTAATTGGAATAAAAAATGGTACCGGTCACAATAGCAATGGCCACCAATGCCAAAGCCGATCTCCAGTTAAAAAGTTGACGTACCATTACTGTAAAACTAAAATCTTAAATCTGAAAACTAAAATCTTTTATGTTTGCAGAATAAATGAAGCCTGCTCCATCTGTTGCGATAGTGATACTGAACTGGAACGGAAGAAAATTCCTCGAACAATTTCTTCCTTCGGTAATGGCATCTGTATACAGCAATAAAAGAGTGATACTGGCTGATAATGCTTCTACGGATGATTCCATTGCATTTACGCAGCAACATTATCCCGCAGTTGAAATAATAATAAACAACAGCAACGAAGGCTTTGCCAAAGGATATAATACTGCATTAAAACAGGTGCGAAGCGATTATTATGTTTTGCTCAACAGCGATGTGGAAGTAACACCCAACTGGATACAACCTGTTATCGACCTGATGGAAGCAGATGACAGTATTGCTGCCTGCCAGCCCAAGATACTGGCTTATAATAATAAGCACCTGTTTGAATATGCCGGTGCCAGCGGCGGCTGGATAGATAGTCTAGGCTATCCCTTTATGCGGGGAAGGGTATTTGATGTTTGTGAAGAAGATAAGGGCCAATATGATGCAGCACAGCAATGCTTCTGGGCCAGTGGTGCGGCATTGTTTGTAAAAGCAAAATTATATCATGATGCAGGCGGCCTGGATGAATACTTTTTTGCACACCAGGAAGAGATCGATCTTTGCTGGCGCCTGCAGCTGGCAGGATATAAAATTTTTGTGCAGCCGGCATCTGTGGTGTATCATGTAGGCGGAGGTACATTGCCCAAAGGCAACAGCCGTAAGACCTATCTTAATTTCAGGAACAACCTGATCATGCTGGCCAAAAATCTTCCACCGGGCAGCGCATGCTGGAAGATACCCTACAGGCTGGGGCTGGATGCTATATCTGCCTGGCAGAATTTATTGAAGGGCGATGGCGGCTATTTTGTGGCTATATTGAAAGCGCACCTGCATTTTTTAAAATGGCTGTTGTTTGAAAAGAAAACCAAGCGTACAGTAAAGAGGAGGAGCATAAAAGGCAGTGGTTATTATACAGGCTCTGTAGTATGGCAATATTTTGTAAAAAAGAAAAAAACCTTTTCAGAAATTGTTGATAATAAATAGTTTTTTTAAGCTGCTACACCTTATTTTTGCAATGCAAATTTTAAAACATGGAACAGGAATTCATTGATACTTCGCATAAAGATTTTACTTATAACTGGGTATCATCTTCACGTTTTATCTGGTTTTGCCAGGTTTTTTTAGCCGTGGCATTTGTTTTGGGAATGTGCTATAATTTGTACACACACCGCTATAAAGGCAAGCCTGAAGTGCATGTACCAGAAAATACCCTGTATAATCCAAAATATAAGTAAAAAAATTTTTGTTGTAGCGATACAACCCTTATTTTTGCCGTCCGAAAAAAATGGTACACGGAAGCTCCAGCTTCCGGATACAAACAAAAGTTCTTTTTAACTGCAAGCTGGTCCAACGGACTCCTTTGGAAAGCTTACAGGTACACGCGGAAGTAGCTCATTTGGTAGAGCACGACCTTGCCAAGGTCGGGGTGGCCGGTTCGAGCCCGGTCTTCCGCTCCAAATTATCCCGATTCGTCGGGATTTTTTTTCACTACCATACACTCGGGTGGTGGAACTGGTAGACACGCAGGACTTAAAATCCTGTTCGCAGCAATGCGAGTGTGGGTTCAACTCCCATCCCGAGTACGCACAACAACAGAAGCCCTGATAGTATTGACTTACAGGGCTTTTTCTTTTTTACATTGCGCTATTCTTTCCCCAGGCTTATTTTGCTTAGAATATTAATGCTTTATTTTTATAGCATGAAAAAGCTAGTTTTCTTATCCCTTCTATATTTTCAGTTGAATGAACTGGCAGCGCAGCAACCGGTGCCGGTAAAACCCCGCATATTGGTAAGTACTGATATTGGCGGTACCGATCCGGACGATAACCAATCGATGGCACACCTGCTGATGTACAGCGACCGGTTCAATATTGAAGGATTGGTTTCTTCACCCTCTTATGGAAAAGGCAATAAAGAAGAGATATTACGAATGATCGGCCTGTACGAAAAAGACCTGCCTAAGCTGCAGACGCATCAAAAAGGCCTTGCAACGCCCCGTTATTTGCGGTCGGTGGTAAAGCAGGGCAGGCAGGGTAATGCGACGTATGCAGGTTATACTGCTGCTACAGAAGGTTCCAACTGGATCATTCGCTGTGCGAAAAAGAAAACAGCACAACCGTTGTGGGTATTGGTTTGGGGTGGACTGGAAGACCTGGCACAGGCATTACACGATGCTCCCGAAATTCAAAACAAAATAAAAGTATACTGGATCGGCGGCCCCAATAAAAAATGGAGTGCTAACAGTTATGCCTATATCACTAAAAATTTTCCGGCGCTCTGGTTCATTGAAGTGAATGCTTCTTACTATGGTTTCTTCTCCAACAATAATAAATTAGACAGTATAAAAAGTACCGGCTACTATGAGCAATATATTCAGTCGGCAGGCTACCTGGGTAAAGATTTTAAAAATTATTACAATGGCGAAGTAAAGATGGGCGATACGCCTTCGCTGTTGTACATGATGGACGGAGATCCCAATAACCCGCTGCGTGAAAGCTGGGGCGGCAGTTTTGAAAAGTTTGATCACAGCTCCCGGGTTATTTTCAACAACGCTACCACTGTATCAGATACGATTGCATTTTGCGCCATCATAGAATTTAATTTTGAAGGGCCAAAAGTGAACCTTCCTGCAGATTCTGCTTGTTTCTGGATGGAAGTGCCCTACGGTAAAACTGCTGTACAAAAATGGCCCGGCTATTATCTCGGCAATGGCCAGTATGCGTTGCGGTATATTCCCAAGCAGGCGGAAACATTACGTTATACTTTCACCTCCTCCATACCCGGTTTCCCTTTGAAAGAAGGAGCAATAGTGGTTAGTAATCTCTGGCCTGGTAAACGCAACGCAACTGATTACCAATTGGGCAACAATTGGTATACGGATAAGTCCGATCCATCACTGTACAATGGAAAGATACAGGGCGGCGAAACGATCTCTAAATGGCGGCAGGCGGTATTGCTGGATTGGGCTAAGCGGTGGGAGTGGCTTAAGTGATTCTTTTTTTATAATTTTCGGGTATCCTATATGTTTAGTAAAGCAAAAATGAACTATTCGAAATTTTAAATTGCCTATGCGGGAAGGTAAAAAAATGATACAAAAGAAAAACCGTCCCTCATAAAGTAAGAGACGGCTTTCAACAAGATCATTTATGATTATTTCAGGTTATGATACACTTTCTGCACATCATCATCCTGTTCCAGCATATCCACCAGTTTCAGCACTTCATTACTTTGTTCTTCATTTAATTCAACGGTGGTATTAGGTATCCGGGTAAGTTCGGCGCTGATCACTTCAATGCCTCTTTCTTCCAATGCCTTATTCATATTACCGAATTCGTTATAAGCGGTACGCAGTACAATATTGCCGTCTGCATCTTCGCCGATCTCTTCCAGGCCATAATCTATCAGGTCCAGCTCCAGGTCTTCAATATTCTGGCCGGCGCTTTTAAGTTTATATTCGCCCATGCGGTTAAAGGTAAAAGCCACCGAGCCGCTGGTGCCCAATGCGCCGTGACCCTTGGTAAAGTGCATTCTTACGTTCGCAACAGTACGGGTAGAGTTGTCGGTAGCTGTTTCCACCATTACGGCTACACCATGAGGTGCATAGCCTTCATATACAATTTCATCGTAATCTGTTTTGTCCTTACCCATAGCCCTTTTAATAGCCGCTTCTACACGGTCTTTTGGCATGTTGCAGGCCTTGGCGTTAAGGTAACACCTTCTTAAAGCAGGATTATTTTCCGGGTCGGGGCCACCGGCTTTTACAGCTATAGCGATCTCTTTACCGATACGGGTAAAGTTTTTAGCCATTTTATCCCAGCGGGCAAACATGGCGCTTTTTCTAACTTCAAATATTCTTCCCATGAATTATCGTGATTTACTATCGGGTGGCAAATTTAAGAAAATAGCTGCTAAAACACATATAAAAAGCGGCACCCTTTTACAGGTACCGCTTAAACCTAAAGTATAGCCATTAAAAACTAAAACCAGAGAAAGTTTAACTACGTGATTATATGTTTAATAGTTGTAGTAATTGTTCAATAGATCATTTTATTGCTGTAACAGTTTTTTTAATTACTGCCTGATTATATTATTACAATAGCATGCCATAGTGCTTCTATTTAGATAAGAAAACGTTAAAGGAATTTTTTGTTCACCAGTCATTAACAAATACAGTGCAGTAAAAAAATATTTTTTACGCTGATACATTGCTTAAGTTTGTTCACCAAAATATTGTTATGGAAAATAATGTAGTGTACTACAGTGAATATTTGCAACTCGATAAAATTACCGGCGCACAGGAACCGGAAAGTTTTAAAGAAGGTAAGATAGCTGCGCATGATGAAATGCTTTTTATCATTATTCACCAGGCGTATGAACTGTGGTTCAAACAAATTCTGTTTGAAGTGAATTCTGTGATCGATATCATGAATCAACCTGCATTGAATGATAATTCTCCCGAAATGCAAACCGTGGTGCACCGTTTAAAAAGAGTGGCCACTATTTTAAAAGTATTGGTACAGCAGATAGATATTATGGAAACGATGACCCCAATGGACTTTTTGGATTTTCGTGATATGCTGCGCCCTGCATCGGGTTTTCAGAGTTACCAGTTTAAAGTAATGGAAGCAAAGCTGGGCTTGAAATTCGATCAGCGGCATGGCCAACACTATTACACTTCTCAATTAAAAGAAAAAGATATTGCAATAATCAAAGCAGCAGAGAATGGTAAGTCGGTGCTGGAACTGATCAACGCATGGCTGGAAAGAATGCCTTTTATCACCGAAGAATTCTGGCAAAATTATCAACAGGTATATGTGAGCAGCCTTGCAGATGCAGAAAAAGACAATGCTGCTTTTTTTGCTGCCGTATTTGATGACGAACCTGAAATGCCCGGAAGGAATTTATCGCCCCGGGCCAGCCGTGCAGCATTGTTCATTATGCTGTACCGTGGTTATCCTATGCTGGAATTACCCTTTCAGTTATTGGATACATTATTAGAAATAGATAACCAGTTGGCCAACTGGCGCAACCGGCATATCAATATGGTGCGCCGTATGATCGGCACCCGTATTGGTACCGGTGGCAGTACCGGTGCCGGTTACCTGAAAGCCGCCATGGACAAACATTATATTTTTAAAGAGCTGGCGCAGCTGAACAGTTTTTTAATTGACAGGCGGCAACTGCCGGTGTTACCAAAGGAGTTGGTGGAGAAATTGGGGTATTCGTAGGAATTTGCCTGTGGCGAATTCAATTTGCCAAAGGCAAATTCCGTTTTCGCCCATGGCGAAAACAAAATACGCCGCAGGCATGATCCCGCATGCAACCATTTCCTTGATATCCTTATCATAGAAAATAATCAACTATCCGATTATTTCTATGTACAAAAAACACAAACAATATCGGTTATACAACTACGATTATTCCCAGGATGGATATTATTTTATAACCATCATTACTAAAGACCGGGCACATTTTTTTGGAAAGATCAAAAACCAGCAGATCACACTATCTGCTATTGGATCATACCTGAAAGATAATATCCAGCAATTTTACCCGGATGAAACTTTAGAAAACCCTTATACAAACAACCCATTGTATATAAACAGTAGCCCAACTATTATTGCCATTACAGAATGGGCCATTCTTCCGGACCATATTCATCTTATAGTTGAGATACTCAATTTAGAAAATAAAGCATACACTAGTGTCACAGGTTTATCTCCATTGACAAAAGGTTCAGTAAGTTCTTTTATCAATCATTTTAAAGGGAATGTAAAGAAGTGGTGTAATGAAAATGATTTTGCTGGTTTCAATTGGCAACAGCGGTTTCATGATCGTATCATTCGAAATAAAGGAGAGTATGAGCGGATTGCATGGTATATCAGAAACAATGTGTTAAACTGGAAGGGAGGCGATACGTAAGATCACGTCTTTGGCGTGCTCCGTAATTGCCTGTGGCAATTACCAATCGAACATGCCACAGGCATGCTCTTACACCAACTCTTTCAATTTCCCTACCACCGCATCCACTTCTGCTTTAGTATTGTGTTTGCTGAAACTAAAGCGCACCGTTACCTGGTTAGGATTATTGTTGATAGCACGGATAACATGACTGCCCTGGTCGGCGCCGCTGGTACAGGCGCTGCCGCCACTGGCACAGATATTATTGATATCAAGATTAAAGAGGATCATTTCTGATTTTTCCGTCTTGGGAAAACTTACACTCAGCACAGTATACAAGCTTCTGCCTAAAGTATCCCCATTAAAAGCCACACCCGGAATATTTTTTTTCAGCTCATCCATCATGTAATATTTCAGTGTGCCGATCAGTGCGCTGTCTTCTTCATAACCTGCAGTAGCCAGTTCTAAAGCTTTTGCAAAGCCAACGATACCATACAGGTTTTCGGTACCGGCACGCATGTTGCGTTCCTGGCTGCCGCCGTGTACAAAAGGTTTTATTTTTACATTTTCATTGATGTATAAAATACCCACACCTTTAGGGCCATGGAATTTATGTGCAGCGCCGGTAATAAAATGTACCGGTGTATTTCTCAGGTCAAAAGGAAAATGACCCACAGTTTGTACTGTATCGCTATGAAAAATGGCATTGTACAATTTGCAGAGATTACCTACAGCATGCATATCAAGGATATTACCAATTTCGTTATTGGCATGCATTAAAGTAACCAGTGTTTTTTCTTCGCTTTGTGCCAGTAATTTTTCAAGATCATCAATATCCACATGGCCATTCGGCAGCAGTTTTACATAACTTACTTTGGCTGCGTCGAGGTTATCAATATGCTCAACCGAATGCGATACAGCATGATGTTCAATAGGAGAGGTGATGATATGCCTGCAGCCAAGATCCCGGATGGCTGCAGTAATAGCAGTATTGCTGCTTTCGGTACCGCCACTGGTAAAGAATATTTCTGCAGGGTGTGCATTTAAAATTTTAGCTACAGATTTACGGGCCGCTTCAATAGCCATTCTCGTTTCCCTGCCATAGGAATAAATAGAAGAGGGATTGCCGAATTTTTCTGTTAAATAAGGCATCATGGTTTCCAGTACCTGTGGATCCAGCGAGGTAGTGGCAGCGTTGTCGAAATAAATTCTGTTCATATACCCCTGTCCCCTAAAGGGGAACTTAGTTTGTTAGTTTATTAGAAATAAGTTATCACTTTTACTATCATTCTACCTAATGCTTCGCATTAATCTCCTCCATGATTAGTTCCCCCTTCAGGGGGCGGAGGGGGTTACATCATCTGCCCAATATCCTGCATCAGTCTTTTTGCAATATTATCGGCCGTGGTTTCAAAATTACTTTCTGCATAAATACGAACGATAGGCTCGGTATTGCTGGTACGTAAATGCACCCAGTCCGAATCAAATTCTATCTTTAAACCATCCTCTGTATTGATAGGCTGGTTTTTGTATTTTACTTTTATCTTTTCAAAAATATCTTTTACATCTGTACCATTTTCCAAAGCAATTTTATTTTTGCTCATGAAATAATCAGGATAGGTGTTCCTTAATTGTTTGATACTTTTTTTGCTATTGGCCAAATGGGTTAAAAACAACGCAATGCCGATCAGGGCATCCCTGCCGTAATGAAGATCGGGAACAATGATGCCGCCATTACCTTCGCCGCCAATAACAGCATTGGTCGCTTTCATTTTGTTCACTACGTTCACTTCACCAACAGCGCTCGGCGTGTATTCGCCACCGTGCTTTACAGTTACATCTTTTAATGCCCTGGTAGAAGACATATTACTTACCGTATTGCCTTTTCTTTTACTCAACACATAATCAGCCACGGCTACAAGCGTATATTCTTCACCAAACATGCTGCCATCTTCACAAACAAAACACAAGCGGTCAACATCCGGGTCAACGGCAATACCAAGGCTGGCATTTTGCTTTACCACTTCAGCGCTTAAGCCGGTCAGATGTTCCGGTAATGGTTCAGGGTTGTGTGCAAATTTGCCATTCACTTCCTCATTGATCACAGTAATATCTTTTACACCCAATGCTTTTAACAATGCAGGCACCGCTATGGCACCGGTACTGTTCACTGCATCTATTACAATTTTGAATTTGCTTTTTTTAATAGCCGCTACATCCACCAGTTCGTAATTTACAATGGCGTCAATATGCTTTTGTAGCGATGTTTCTTCTTTGGTATAAGTTCCTAATTTATCCACTGCAGCAAAATTAAAATCTTCTTTTGCAGCAATATCCAGTATCAGTTTCCCTTCATCGCCACTAATGAATTCACCTTTGCTGTTGAGTAATTTTAAAGCATTCCATTCTTTGGGGTTATGGCTGGCGGTTAAAATAATGCCGCCTGCAGCAGCTTCAAATTTTACTGCCATTTCCACGGTTGGCGTAGTGCTCAGGCCCAGGTCTATAACATCCAGTCCCAATCCAACCAGTGTATTTACCACCAGGCTGCTCACCATTTCGCCACTTATTCTGCCATCTCTTCCAATAACAATTTTATGATTACTGCTTTGCTGCATCAGCCAGGTGCCGTATGCTGCGGAAAATTTTACTACATCCAGCGGTGTAAGGTTATCATTTGTTTTTCCGCCGATAGTACCTCTTATTCCGGATATGCTTTTTATCAATGCCATACGCTTCTGTTTTAGGGATGGCAAAGATAAGGAAAAGTTGGGGCAGGAGGAGTTAGGGTTAAGACGCAAAAAAGTTACGGGTTACGGGTTATTTGATCGTTGCCGAATGACTGGTTCTTTTACAAAATCAACTATCAAATAACCCGTAACTATTTAACCCGTAACATTTTAACCCGTAACTTTGCCCTATGCAACAGCCCTGGTTCAAAGATTGGTTCAATTCTCCTTATTATCACCAGTTGTATTTTAACCGGGATGAAAAAGAGGCGGCTGCTTTTATCGATAAACTGATCGACTACCTGAAACCTGCTGCCAAAAGTACTATGCTGGATGTTGCCTGTGGCAAGGGCCGGCATTCCATACAACTGGCGGGCAAAGGCTTTGATGTTACCGGTATCGACCTGAGCGAAGACAGTATCAAAATAGCGCTGGAGCACGAAAGCGAGAACCTGCATTTTTACCGCCACGATATGCGCCTGCCTTTCTGGATCAATTATTTTAATTACGCCTTCAATTTTTTTACCAGCTTCGGGTATTTTAAAACCCGGCGGGAGCATGATAATGCCATCCGTACCATTGCACAATCCATAAAACCTGGCGGTTGTTTTGTAATGGATTACCTGAATGTACATTATGCAGAAGATCACCTGGTGCATCAATCCGAAAAAGAGATCGATGGCATCAACTTTGTCATTACCAAATGGTATGATGAAACGCATTTTTATAAAAAGATAGTGATTGAAGATGAGTCGATGAATGAGCCAATGGTGTACACAGAAAAAGTAGCGAAATTCTCTTTAGGCGACTTTACCGAAATGTTTGCCTACCAGGGCCTGCAGATACAGGAAGTGTTTGGGGATTATAATTTCTCTAATTACGATATCAAAAAAACACCAAGGCTTATTATGATAGCCAGGAAAGGGGTATAGCTGCAAGCTACAAGGCAAAAGCATACTCTTCAAACGAAGTACTTATCCCTTGCGGCTATTCTTCTTGTAGCTTTCTTACTTCTTCTTATTATTCACCAACATCCATTTGCTGGTTTCAAAGATTGCAGAGGTCAATTCTGATAATTGTTTCTTTACAGAATCTGATTGTTGCGGTGTGAGTGGTGGCAGATCGTCTTTTACAGGCACCAGTTCCTGCTGGCTGATGTTGATATTCTTTACAAAATAATAATCATCTGTTACCACACCGATATTGCCTTCGTCGTGATGAATGATAAATGCCGCATGCAGTATATCCTGCTGGTTGATCACGTCCCTTCCTAAAGTAGTATTGATATAAGGCTGGTGTATCATTCCTGCAAGCGTCGGTAACACATCCACCTGCGAAACGGTGTAATGATAAGTTGCCGGTTGTAACAAAGATGGTGCATAATACAACAAGGGCACATGCTCATCACTCAACCGGTGCGAATTCCATGCCTTGGGATAAACTGCGCCTGATTCGCCTTCCACTCCATGATCGCCAATGAAAACAAAGATGGTATTATTGAAATAAGGCTGTTGTTTGGCGGCTTCCATGAATTTTTTAAAGCAGAAATCAGTATAGCAGAAAGCTTCATACTCTGCCTGTGATTCAAAACCGTTTTTAGCAAGGGTTTCCTTGTCTGGCTTATCGCAGGTAAATTCTTTTTCACCGGCAGGTATCATAAAGGGGCGATGGTTATGCGCTGTTTGTATCACCGCAAAAAAAGGTTTGTTTTGCTGCTGCAAAACAGTACCTGCCTCTGCAAAAAGATCTTTATCACTGATGCCCCACACATTTATCTCGGAAGAATTGTAACGGCCTTTCTCATAAATATCAATACCATCCACATTGCTCATCAGTCCGCGGAAATTATTGAACTGGCTCCTGCCTCCTATAAAATAAAATTTATTATAACCATCAAAATTATTGATGATGGTTTGCTGGTTGACCGCTTCTGGATTTTGCGTGGAGAATTTAGCCAGCTGTACATCGGGTATGCCGGTAATGGTTGCAAAAATACCCCTGGCAGTACCGAACGTAGGCGTAAAGCAATGATCGAAGAAAACACCGTTCTTGCACAGTTCGTTAAAGTAAGGCGTACTGTTCAGTCTGTTGCCACTCATGCTGCTTTTATACATGCTGAAGCTTTCGCAAAGTACCAATACAACATTGGGCTTGCTTTCCAGGCTGTGGCTGTTGGGCTGTATAATGCGTTCGTAATTATATTTTGAACGGGTAATGGAATCGAGCTGTAAGTAAGATGCAATGGATGGGTAATATTTTGCTGCGGCGCTGGTATTAAAATCGGGGCTGCGCTGTTTTAACGAAGTAATAAAATTCTGGAAAGGATTTAGTGCCAGGTAGCTTTTAAAATTATCATTCAGTTTATAAGCATCCTGCCTGGTTAAAGGCCTTAATTGCAAAAAACCAAACACGAACCAGCACATCAGCAGCAATGCAACAAGGTACCACCTGCGTTTGTATTCAAACTTGTGCCAGTAATTATTGGCATCCACAGCGCCGTGTGTACGACGGAACAGTTTTGCAGTAAAGAAAACCGCAATGCCCAAAGCGATCAGTATCCATACAATAGGATAGGTTTCCCAAACCATGCGGAACATTTCATAAGGATCGTCTTTAAAATTTAAAGCGCTGGCGCCAATGCGGGTGTGATTGTAACTGAAATTACCAAAATCGGCCCCGTAAAAAAACATGATGACCAGTGTGATCACTGCCAGATAAATGGTCCATATTTTTTTTGTTTTGGCAGAATGAAAGGGAGAGAACCTTTTAAAAATAGATAATACAATGATGGGCGAAAGCACAATAGCGATCCACCGCAGGTCGTATTTTAAGCCCAGCCAGAAAGAAGGCACCAGTTCCAGTATGCCAATGGTCTTCGGTTTAAAAAGAATAGCCGTAGCAATACGGAATGCCGTGAACATACACAGGTAAATGACAAACAGGTTTATCATCCACTGGATAGTTTTAGACACTTTCCATTTATTCATAGTAGGCCAGGTTCTTTTTTAATGAGTGCGAATATAATGATCAAAAGGGAAAAATATGGGTATATAATGATAAAGGGCAAGAGTATAAAGGTTACGGGTTAACGGGTTACGGGTTATTTGTTTAAATATTACTTTAATCATTCGCAAACAATCAAACCCGTAACACGAAACCCGCAACCCGTTATTTCTTTTTATTATTGAGTAACAGGTATTTCGAAGTTTCGTAATAAGCATCGGTTAGCCTGCTGAGGTAGTTCCTTACACTGTCGGTATGGGCATTTTTTTCAACAGGGTTATTATTCAGCATGGATACAAAATCTTCTTTGCCTGTTTTTAAATTCTTCAGAAAATAATACTCATCCGATACAAGACCGATCGTTCTTACATCATGATCGATAACGAAAGCATATTTTTCACCACGCTGAATGGATTTATATTCTGAAAGCGGCACGAATGTATCCACCAGGTTGCGCCCAAAAGTATTATTGCGGTAAGGCGTTTTTGTGATGGCGGCAATGGTGGGCAATACATCGGCCTGGCTGCAAACCTCGTGTATCTTTTTTGGCTGTAATAATTTAGGCGCATAAAATAACAGGGGCACGTGCTCGCAGCTCAAACCCTGTTCCGTCCAGCTTTTGGGAAAATATTCCAGCGTACCGTTAAAACGTATACCATGGTCGCCCACAAACACAAAAACGGTATTACCAAAATAGGGTTCTTTTTTAGCGGCTTCCATGAACTGCTGGTAACAAAAATCTGTATAACGGAAAGCGTTCATTTCATCATTGCTTTCAAAGCCAAAACGCTTTAATGAATCTGTTGAAAAAGATACTTTATTAAAAGCGGCGTCATCTTCTGCGGGTATAGTGTAGGGCCGGTGGTTGTCTGCTGTCTGTATAACCGCAAAAAAAGGCTTGTTCTGTTCTTTCAAAACTTTATTGGCCTCTAAAAATAAATTCTTATCGCTGATGCCCCATACATCTATCTTATTGGCTTTATAATCCTGTTCTTCGTATAAATGCAGGCCATTGATATTATTGGTAAGCAATCCACGTATATTGGCCCAGGTAGCACTGCCGCCCAGGAAATAATAATGTTCGTAATTATTAAAATCATTGATAATGGTATGCTGGTTCACTGCATTGGGGTTACGGCTGGCAGTACTCGGACTTTCCACATCCGGTATACCCGTAATGGTGGCCCATACACCTCTTGCCGTACCATAGGCAGGCGTAAAACAGCGGTCGAAGAAAATACCGTTATTGCACAGTTCATTAAAATACGGCGTGGTATTTAAAGGATTGTTGTACATGCTGCTTTTATAAGCACTGAAACTTTCGCAGATCACCAGCACCACATTGGGCCGCTTACTGCTATCTGTAAAAGTGTATTTCCTTTCATAATTGAGTGTGCTGCTGTCAGGATTTTGCACGCCCAGGTAAGATGACATGAGCGCATAATCCTCCTTTACTTTTTTAATATCATACGTAGAATGGCGGAAGCTCAGTGTACTGAAAAAACTCTGGAAAGGATTCAGTGCGAGGTTTGCTTCAAAATCTCCTTTTAACGTAAAGGCATCGCTCCAGCGTAAAGGGAACTGTCCCGACATCACCACAATCTTACCAATGATGATCTGCGCCAGCAACAAAAAAGAAATGATATACAGCAATACGCCTTTTCTCTTATAAAAACTGTCTTTTGTAATATAGGATTGCAACAGCCTGCCAAAAATAAATCTTGCGGCAAGCACCAGCACAATAATGGCAATCGTAACTTTTACCAGCGGGTAAGTCTGCCACATCATCTGCCAGGAAATGCCGGCATCCTGCAAATAATTCAATACAGAAGCGTTCAAACGCTGGTGCAGGTAATCAAAATGATAAAAATCCACGAAATAAAAAAACACCAGTATAGTAAATGCCAGCGGCAACAGGAAGTTCCAGAATTTTTTTGCGCCCGCATTTTTAAAAGGATTTAAGAACGGAATAAAAGTGAGTATTAAAACGGCCAACCCAACTATACAGGCTATCCGGGCATCAAAACGCAGCCCCATTATAAAAGCAGAGCCGGAAAATGCTTTACCTGGTGGATTGTATTTAAAGTAAAAAATAAAGCGGAAGACCGTCATGGTAAACAACAACAGCAGCACAATTGAAAATATCCAGCGCAGTAAACGGGGTATCCTTTCTAAAAAAACCATTTTTATAATTTATCAGGATGCTAAATTAGTTTAATTATTTTTGGATGATCATAATTTAACAGATCAGCGGAGGAGCCGCGGGGAAATACCAATAATGCAACAGCTATTATCATACGACAGGGAATTGTTCAGGCTGATCAATTACAAATGGCACAACAGTTTTTTTGATGGCTTAATGCCCATATTACGCAGTGCCAGTACCTGGTACCCGCTGTATTTTTTTTTATTACTGCTGGTAGTGAGTAATTATAGAAAAACAGGCTGGTGGTGGGTCATTTTCTGTGCCGGTACCGTTTTTTTGGCAAACGTGGTAAGCAGTCAGCTGATAAAAGAAAAATTTTCATCGCCTAAGGCCCTGCAACGAGCCAGCCATTGCAGGCTGGGTAAGGGTATTGGTGGGCTACAGGCCGCAAAGCAGCAGTTTTACTTCTTCACACGCCACCAATCATTTTGCATTTGCCATGTTCTGGTATATTACATTGAAAAATGTACTGGGTAAATGGACCCTTTTGTTCTTTTTATGGGCATTTTCCATTTGCTTTGCGCAGGTATACGTAGGGGTACATTATCCACTGGATGTTACGGCAGGAGCGGTTATTGGAATACTTATCGGATATTTGTCCGGAAAATCGTTTAACAGAACCTACGGATTACTATAAAAAACTATGGGCCCATTAATTATTTTACTGGTACTTATTATCCTGAACGGACTTTTTGTAATGAGTGAAATTGCGTTGGTAAGTGCAAGAAAAGCAAGGCTGGAAAGCCAGGCAAACAAAGGCGATACCAAATCCAAAACCGCACTGGCGTTGTCAGACAATCCTGAAAAATTCCTGGCCACTGCCCAGATATTCATCACCCTCATTGCTATTTTATCGGGTGTGTACGCCGAAAGAAGGCTGGGCCCTTATGTGGAACCTTATATTGGCAGCATACAGCTATTTAAGCCTTATGCCGAAACCATTTCCACCGTGCTCATAGTAGTGGTGGTAACATTTTTATCCATCATTTTTGGAGAGCTGATACCCAAAAGGCTGGGTATGCTGCAGGCAGAAAAAATTGCCCGCCTGGTGGCAGGCCCCATGAATTTTTTATCTACCATTACATTACCCATTGTATGGTTGCTATCTAAAATATCTCAATTATTTTTTAAGCTCATCAATATAAAACCCTCCAACGATAATGCCGTTACGGAAGAAGAGATCAAAGCAATGATCACCGAGGGTAGCGAGCACGGCACCATTGAAGAGGAGGAAAAAGAGATCATTGAAAGGGTATTTCATCTCGGAGACAGGAATATCACTTCGCTGATGACACACCGCACGGATATTGCCTGGTTTGATGGCAACGAAACCGTGCAGCAGGTAAAAGATAAGATCGACTCCATCATTTACTCCAGCTACCCGGTATGCGATGAAACAGTGGACAATATCAAAGGCACCATCAATATCAAAGACCTGTTGAAAGCCGCACCGGGCACACTGTTGAAAGACATTACAAAACCCGCTTTGTTTGTGCCGGAAAATAATACGGCTTACCAGTTACTGGAAAAATTCAAGGAAACAAAGATCCACAGCTGCTTTATAGTAAATGAATATGGAACGCTGGAAGGGATGATAACGCTGAACGATATACTGGAAGCGATAGTAGGCGATGTGCCCCAAACAGGCCAGGATGAATATGAAATTACCGAAAGGGCCGACGGAAGCTTTTTAGTAGATGGACAGATACCTTTCTATGATTTTTTAACCCGCTTTGAAAAAACCGAATGGATGAATGAAGCGGAACATGATTTTGACACACTCGCAGGCTTTGTACTGCATGAACTGGAACATATCCCCGTTGCCGGCGAAACCTTTGAATGGCGCGGCTTTGGCTTTGAGATACTGGATATGGACGGCCAGCGCATCGATAAACTTTTAGTAAAAATATCGGAGGAAATAAAGGAAGAAATGGAAGAGTGATAGTAGTTGCTAGTTCAAAGTTGAAAGTTGAAAATTCAAAGTTGATAGTACTCTAATCTTCAACTTTCAACTTTCAACTTTGAACTCTGTACTCTTAACTCTGTACTTTAAAACTCAAAACTCGCCTTGTCGTCAGGGTTATTCAGCTTAGTGCTTTTTCGGTTACCGTCCACCGTTACATGTATAATGCCGATCTGTTCTTTTTTGTAATCGTAGAGTATATTATCCGTGATCTCTATTTTGTTTACAGCGGTAATATTGCTGGCCTGGTAATAGCTTAAAATACCTTCTTCCTGTTTCTCATAACCAATAAACTGCAAGCTTGTTTTTTTACCATTCACTGTTATAGTAAAATGTTTTTGCACATAATCATTCACCAGTTTATTCATGGCCTCTTTGTCTTTTGGATTAATAAGGTCAACCGTGGTGTTATAATTCTGGCGCAATGTTTTTTCAAAATCATCGGTAAATATCTTGCAGCTGATCTCCAGTGTTTTTTCCTTGCTGTTCAGTTCAATTTCCGTAACGCTCATAAAAATGGGGTGCATACCAGTTGCAGCAGCTGTTTCAGCCGGTTGGGCAGGTGTGCCGAACAGCTGTAGTAAAAGCAACCATTTAAATAAAATTGATACCATTTAGCAAAGATATTAGGTATTAAAAACCAGTTTAAAGATATTTGAACAGCAAAACTAACACAAACATTCAAGCCGCAGGTCTTTAATGCAGGATTTTACATTTTATTTTAAACTGGGGTGGGAGCATATCATCAGCTGGGATGCGCTGGATCATATACTCTTCGTATTAGCTTTAAGTGCTATATACTTGTTGAAGAACTGGAAGCAGGTATTGGTACTGGTAACCGCTTTTACCATCGGCCATTCCCTTACCCTGGCATTAAGCGTTTACGAGATCATTAAAATAAAAGACAGCCTGGTGGAATTTTTAATACCCTGCACCATTGTCGCTACAGCTGTCTTCAACTTTTTTCAGAAAGATTTTGAACCCCGCAATTTAAGGCTCAACTATTTCCTGGCGCTTTTTTTTGGATTGATACACGGCCTTGGTTTTGCCAATACCATCCGCTTTATGCTGGCAGGAGATCAATCCATCGGCTGGAGCTTATTTGCATTCAATATCGGGCTGGAAGCAGGGCAGGCGATAGTGGTATTGTGCATCCTGTTATTAAGTTTTTTAATAGTAAATAAATTAAAGATCAAAAGAACCTGGTGGGTGTGGACGCTGTCGGCAATTGCATTTGGTGTAGCATGTAAAATGATTGTGGAAAGATGGATCGGGTAATAACAAAAAATGAAAGTAGTTTGCAAACTCAAAAAAAATTAAAACAACATAAAATAAGCATGAAACAATTTACAGCCTTAGCAATTTTATGTTCATGTATGTTTTCGGCCAATGCCCAGGATATAAAAAACAATCCCGGCAGCAACCACGGAAACAGGTTTGAACAGTTGGGAACCATTCTTCCAACGCCCAACGAATACCGTACTGCAAGCGGTGCACCCGGCCCAAAGTACTGGCAACAGCGCTGCGATTATGATATTACCTGCGAGCTGGACGAACCCAACCGTCGCCTTACCGGTAAAGAAACATTGACCTATTACAATAATTCGCCCGATGTATTGACCTACCTGTGGCTGCAACTGGACGAGAATTCGCACAGTTCGGTAAACAATGCAGGTTACGAGAACAGCAGCTATATGCCCACCAGGGTAAACGAAGCCAGCATACAGGCATTTACCGGAAAGGTGGATAAAGACAGGGAATACGGCGATAATATCACCCGTGTGGCAGATGCAACAGGAAAACTATTAAAGTACACCGTTAATAAAACCATGATGAGGGTGGAACTGCCGCAACCATTAAAACCGGGTCAGCAGTTTATTTTTAAAATCGACTGGAATTACAATATCATCGAACGTACCAAGTATGGCGGTCGCGGCGGTTTTGAATATTTTCCCGAAGATGGTAACGACCTGTACACAATGACGCAATGGTATCCGCGCCTTTGTGTGTACAGCGATTTCCAGGGCTGGCAGAACCACCAGTTTACCGGTACCGGCGAGTTTGCACTCACCTTCGGTAATTTTAAAGTGGCCATGACCGTTCCTGCCGATCACGTGGTAATGGGCACCGGCCAATGCCAGAATTATCCTGCTGTACTTTCTGCCAATGAATTAAAAAGATGGACAGCTGCACAAACCGCTACGGACGTTACAGAAATTGTAAATCTTGCAGAAGCCACCGCAAAAGAAAAAACAAAATCAAAAGCTACAAAGACCTGGATATTCAAAGCAGATATGGTACGTGATTTTGCATGGGGTTCTTCCCGCAAATTTGTTTGGGATGCTATGCCTGCTATAGTAGAAGGAAAAAAAGTAATGTGCATGAGCGCTTATGGCAAAGAGGCTTATAACCTGTACAGGAAATACAGCACCAAAACGGTAGCACATACTATCAAAACGTATTCAAAATTCACCATCCCGTATCCATATCCTGTAGCGCAAAGTTTAGAGGCTGCTAACGGTATGGAATACCCGATGATATGCTTTAACTATGGCCGTTGCGAAAAAGACGGCACTTACAGCGAAGGTACCAAGAACGGTATGCTGGGTGTGGTGATACACGAAGTGGGACATAACTTCTTCCCGATGATCATCAACAGTGATGAAAGGCAATGGACCTGGATGGACGAAGGTTTGAACTCATTTGTGGAATACCTTACAGAAGAACTGTTCGATAATAAATATCCTGTGAGCAAAGGACCTGCTTATAAGATAATCGACTATATGCGTTTGCCCAAAGATCAGCTGGAGCCGATCATGACCAACAGTGAAAATATCATTCAGTTTGGACCTAACGCTTACAGCAAACCTGCAACCGGTTTGAATATCTTGAGAGAAACGATCATGGGCCGCGACCTGTTCGACTATGCTTTTAAAGAATACGCAAGACGCTGGGCGTTTAAACACCCAACACCTGCCGATCTTTTCAGAACTATGGAAGATGCCAGTGGCGAAGACCTGGATTGGTTCTGGAGAGGATGGTTCTATGGTACAGATGCCTGTGATATTTCGCTGGATACAGTTAAATGGGCCAATTTAAGCACCGAGCCGATGCAACGCGGCGGAGGCGGTAATTTCAATAATGGTGGTGGTAACAAACAGGCGGTACCCAAACCGATCCTGAATACATTTGATGATATATCCAAGATCAGGAACAGGGAAGATAAAAAGATCGTATTTGCAACTGATGCGGATGAATCATTGAGGGATTTTTACTGGAAGTACGACAGGGGACTTGCTAAAGTAGACAGTACACCATTTGAGATACAGGCGCCTCCAATGGCGGCTATCGATACTTTTACTGAAGCAGAGCGTTTTGCAATTGCTGGTAAGAAAAATATGTATGAACTCACCTTCAGTAACAAAGGTGGCTTGATAATGCCGATCATAATTGAATGGACTTATAAAGATGGTACAAAAGAGATTGACAGGATACCTGCCCAGGTGTGGCGCAAAAATGAGAACAAAGTAGTGAAGACCTTTATGAAAGATAAAGAAGTGGCTTCTATAAAACTGGATCCATTGAGGGAAACGGCTGATATCAACGAGAATAATAACAGCTGGCCAACTGTAACAGAGCCAAGCAAGTTCCAGTTGTTCAAAGGAAACGGCGGCGGACGCGGTGGTGGTGGCCCAAGAGGCGCTGCAATGGGTAATGGCAACCCGATGCAGAAAGAGATCAAATAAACGATCCGTAATACAAATATTTAAAAGCTGTCCCCGACTTGTTGGGGACAGCTTTTTTAATGGAACGATCTGTATCTTGCCGTATAAAATGTTTGCATGAAAAAGAATATGGTATTTGCTGCAATGCTGTTGAGTACAATTTCAGTAACTGCTGCCACGGTTGATACCGTTGCCGTATACAGCAACAGTATGCACAGGGCAGCTAACTGTGTAATAATAAAACCAGCGGCCTATAAAAACAAGCAAGCACATTTTGCAACCGTGTACCTGCTGCATGGCTACAGCGGCAAATACAGCGACTGGATCATCAAAGCGCCGGAATTAAAAACAGTGGCTGATGAAGACAGCATCATTATCGTTTGCCCCGACGGTGGCTTCAGCAGTTGGTATTTCGACAGCCCTGTAGACAGCAGCTTCCGTTATGAAACTTATGTGGCAACGGAACTGGTCAATTATATAGACCAGCATTACCGCACTATTGCCGATAAACAGCACCGCGCCATCACCGGTTTAAGTATGGGTGGCCATGGCGCCTTATTCCTTGCATTACGCCACCAGGAAATTTTTGGCGCAGCAGGATCCATGAGCGGGGGAGTGGACCTTAGTGAAAGCCGTAACCGTTTTGATATCATGAAACGTATTGGCGATACTACCGTAAATGCAAAGAACTGGCACGATTACTCTGTAGTGAACGTAATTGAAAATTACACCAATACTTCATTGAAGATGATCATTGATTGCGGGATAAAAGATATATTTATCAATGGCAACCGCCTGCTCAATCAAAGAATGCTGGAGCTGAAAATACCACACGAATACATTGAAAGACCGGGAGAGCATAACTGGATCTATTGGAAAAATGCGGTGGTGTTCCAATTGTATTATTTTAGAAATTTTTTTAAGGAAGCTTAAGCGTATCCTTACCTTAATTCAAAGTAAAACAAATTGTCAAGAGGGTCTTTGCCGGATAAAAAAGTTTCAACATCTTCAAGGGGCAACTGTTTTGTTTTATTGTTGGCGGGGTTGTTTGCAATTGATCCATTCACCAATACCGTTGCAGCAGGAAATTCTTTGTAAACAAAAGCGTATGTTTTGCCGGTTTTGTTGGTAAGTAAAATAGTGTTGTTCTTTATTGCAAATTTACCACTATCTGTTTTTATAGCGGGTTCAACACATTGAAAATTATAAAAAATAGCAAAGCTATCTTTTGAAATAAGTTCTAACAAATAGCTTTTATTGCTTAGTCCTAACCGGTAAATTCTTTTATGTTTCAGCAGGTCATAAGTGATGGTGCTTTGGGTAGCAGTTTGCGAATGAACGGATATACTAACCGCTATGCAGATCAAAATAAATAGAAAAGACCGGCTATTTTTCATACTGAGTTATATGTAAATCATCCTTAGCTACATTCCCGTTCGCCCGTCTCGCAACGCATTCTTTTTGCCCTTATTCTTTTTTTCCCATTCCAGCATTTCCGGCGTTTTTTCCGGTTTTTTTGTTTTGTCAGGTGTGGCAGCAACCGGCGTTGTTGGTACGGCATTGGGTTTTTCCAGTGCACCACGGAAGTATTTTTCACTCTTTATCAGCCTGCCGGTGGAAGGATCAAAATATTTCCATTCACCATGCTTTACGCTGTATTGCTCGGCTTTTACAATTTTATAATCCACGATCTCTCCATTACCGGCACCATACACAGGTACGGTGTCATAAGGCGCATCGGGGTCGTAGCCACGCCAGCTTTCTTCACGGTACAGGTCGCCCAGGTAAGTGTAATATTGCTGAATACCATCCTTGCCGCCATTTTTAAAATTCTCTACACCAATAAGGTCACCGGTTAAATTATACAGGCGCCATATACCTTCTTTTTTATCATTTTTAAAAAGACCTTCTTCCTCGTAACCAGGTTCGCCACGCAATTCCTCCACCCGGTTCACCCATTTGCCCTGCTTCTGGTCTTTTTTGTCAATAGCATTCAGTGTGTCGCCTTTTTCAGACAGCTTATAGGTTTTGTATTGTGCAAACCCGCTCAGCACAAATAAGGTTTGTACAAAGAAGAACAGGAAAAAATGTTTTGCTTTAAATAACCTCATAAAAAATGATTTTATTGATATGCTTTTTTTAAATTCCAGGTTGCCTGTTATACAAATTTACAATTTTACTGTTACCTGTAAATGTTAATATCAGCACAGCTAAAACGACCGACGATGGCGGAAATTGCGCTTGAAAACCACTTTAACTGTTTATTGGAAAAATGACGGGCCTGTCAATGTGCGTAAACTGCTGATGCTTTTAATTTTAATGGCACCGTTTTTGAGATTTTTCCTGCAGTTACTGTTGTTTGCTGCTGACCTTATGCAGCCAGACCATAACGTTACAATTGATTTTTATCAGTTTAAACAACTTACTATGAAAAAGATATTGATCGCACTCGACGGAGAGCACTTTCCGCATGGCGCCCTCAGGTTTGCCGAATTCATTAATAAACAGGAAGAAATACTATTGGCAGGCGTTTTTTTAAGCCCGGTGGATTATTCCAAGCTGATGGCGTACACAGCCGGTGTGGATGGAGTAGGAGTTATGCCTGACTGGCCGGCAAAAAGCGATGATGCTGAATTGATAGCCGCTAATATCCACTTATTTGAAGAGGCCTGTAATGAACGCGGCATCAATTACCGCATACATAAAGACGATGATCTTACAGCATTATCATCACTGGTAAAAGAAACCCGCTTTGCCGACCTGTTGCTGGTGAGCAGCGAACTGTTCTATAAAAATGTATCGGCCGAACAACCTAATTATTACCTGGAGGAAGTGTTGAAAGATGCCGAATGTCCCGTAATGCTGCTGCCCGAAAATTTTGTGCCTTCCACCACGGTGCTGATGTGCTACGACAGCGGCGCTTCCTCTTTATTTGCCATCAGGCAGTTTGCTTATCTTTTCCCCAATCTTGCAGGAAAAAGATCGGTACTGGTTTGCATCAATGATACCAAAACAGAAGACCTGCCGGAATATGAAATGCTTTCTGAATTATTGGAAGGGCATTATCCTTACCTGCAGATACACAATATCAGGGAAGCGGATAAAAAACATTTTGCCGAATGGCTGGCGGGGCAACCCAACAGTTACGTGGTAATGGGCGCTTTTTCAAGAGGCATGTTGTCGGAAATATTCAGGAAGAGTTTTGCAAAAGATGTTATACGGGATATCAGGATGCCTTTGTTCATATCACATAAATAACAGGGGCTTTACAGGCCACCATAATAATCATAGCCTCTTTCGTACCAGTAATCGGCAGGTTTCTCATCACTGAAAAAAATGGTGCCAATGCGTTTGATATTTTTAACACCGTACTTAACGGGAATGATCAGACGAAGTGGATAGCCCTGGTTCATAGGCAATGGTTTGCCGTTCATTTCGTAACACAATAATGTTTGTGGATGCAAAATGCTTTGCCGGTCGATGCCTACATAATATTCCTTATCGGGTGTATTGAGGCCTACATATTTTAAACTGCTTTCCGCATCCAGGTGATATTTCGCTACAAAATCGGTGAATTTAACGCCGGCCCAGCGGGTAACCTGGCTCCAGCCTTCAATACATTTAAAATCAAAGATGATCTCTGTTTTGGGCAATGATTTTATTTCATCCAGTGATATCAGCAAGGTGTCACCGGTATTACGCACCACCTGTAATTTCCAGTTGGCAGCATCAAAATTATCGCCCATGCCTGCATCACCATTCACCCTTACCCTGGGCACCACATCCTTTAAAGGGAAAGATTTTGCCAACCTGTTATTGGCAAACAGCGAAGTAAATATCTTTTCATTGGCGCTTAAAACTTTTCGTAAAGGTCGGGGAGTATCATTGTCTTCCGGTTGCCTGTAGATCCACTTCCAGGTAAACACACAAGCAGCAATAAACAAAAAGAAGAACAAGAACGACAGGAGGGTTTTATTCCTGATCGTACGGCTATCTACTATTTTTTCTTCCAGTGTTTTCATGTGCATTTAGTTTGATGCAGTGTTTTCCGTTGCAGCCGTTGCCGCATTTTCTTCTGTTGCAATTACCGGTGGTATCTTTTTAGTTTCAAAACCCCGGATCATTGCTGCAAAATTATTCCAGCCGGCAAGCGCCACCTGTATGATATGTACCAAAAAGAAAAGACAGAATAATAAAGTGAGAATAAAATGTTCGGCCCTTGCCCATTCATAACCACCCAGCAGCCAGCATAAACTACCGAACTGTATGGGTTTAAAAATGGCCAGACCGGTAAGCAGTGAGCCCAACCCCATAAAGATCACGCCGGTATAAGCAATGCGTTGTGCGGCATTGTATTTTTTCTGCGGTGGTAATCCTTTTTTTATATGCAGGTCGTGCAGTAAAACCAGCCATGCTTCTTTTAAAGATCTTTTATTGGGAAAGATGAGTTTATATTCCTTTGAAAATAAAAGATACAGCACATAAGCAAGGCCGTTAATAGCAAACAACCACATAAATACAAAATGCAGGCTCATCCCCTCCGCCAAACGGAAGGGAATATTCAATGCCTTATTAAAAGAATCGGGAAAAAATTTTAAGACCGTGGTATCACCCCATCCCAACCGGTATACATCATTGGCCCAGTAGATCAGCATACCGCTCCATATCATTACTGCCAGTACCGGAAAATTGATCCAGTGGAACCACCTTATTGCAAGCGGGTGCTTTTGTATGATCTTTTTTTCGGACATGCGTAGCAGCTATATTTAAACAGCAATATTATTTTTTTGGAACAAAGCTGAGGCTGGCAGAATTCATGCAGTATCTTAAACCGGTAGGTTTGGGCCCATCTTCAAAAACATGCCCTAAATGAGCGCCACACCTGCTGCAATTCACTTCGGTACGCTGCATGCCATAGCTGTTATCTTCCACTTCTTCCACGTTGTTCTTTACAAGGGGTTGCCAGAAACTGGGCCAGCCGGTACCGCTGTCAAATTTTGTATCAGAGCTGAATAATTCCTGTCCGCAGCAAATACATTTATAAATACCTGCTTTATGATTATCCCAATATTTACCGGTATAAGCCTGTTCAGTTCCTTTTTTACGGGTTACATTGAACTGTTCGTCGGTTAACTGTTTGCGCCATTCCGCATCAGTTTTTTTAACCGGGTAGCTTTTGTTTTGCGCAGTAGAGCAACTGATGGCGGTAAAGCAAATCGCAACTAAAAATATATTCTTCATAACTTTTTTATTTAGATAAGATACGAAAGCTGAAGGATTTTAGTTTTTTAAGGCCCGAACTTTTAACAAAAAACTGTGTTTAACAAATTTACAGTTTAATTTAGTTGTCGAAATATAATCTTTGTAACAATGGGCATACTAAGGCAGATAGCAGAATATTTATACCTTAAAAAAAGCGACCCCGACAGGCGCAAGACCGGGTTCATAAAATATATGCACGGCATCAACCGCCTGTCGATACTGCTTTTTATAGTAGCAATGATCATACTGGCGATAAAACTATTGCGGAAGTGAGGTAAGGAAATTATAAATGCTTTTGGCAGCATTGGCCGAAGCATGACCGCCTTCGCTCAGCAGTTTTTTCAGCGCTGTATAATCTGTTGCCAGTTGTTGTTGTTTCTTTTCATCGTTTAAAAGCAAGGTCAGTTCTTTGGTAAGATTTTCCACTGTAAGATCATCCTGTATCAGTTCCTTTACTACTTCCTTATCCATTATTAAATTTACCAACCCGATAAATTTTATTTTGATCAGCCGCCTTGCTATCTGGTACGATACGGCATTGCCTTTATAACAGATCACTTCGGGCACTGCAAATAATGCCGTTTCCAAAGTGGCGGTGCCGCTGGTAACCAGCGCTGCTTTGGATTGCGACAACAGGTCGTAAGTTTTATTCACCACCCACGAAACATTGGTATAAGGCGCTAACAGTTCGTTGTAAAAATCTTCATCCAGTCCAGGTGCCTTACCCACAATAAACTGCAGGGCCGGAAAGTGCTTGGCCACCTCCAGCATAATGGGCAGCTTTTTCAGTATCTCCTGCTTGCGGCTGCCGGGCAGCAGCGCCACAATACCCGATCTGCCTGCCGGTATTGGAATGGCATCATGCGCAGTGGCTGTAAAAGTATCTATCACTTCCACCAGCGGATGCCCAACATACTCCACATCGTACTGCCATTTTTTATAAAAGTCTTTTTCAAAAGGCAGTATCACCAGCATCTTATCCACGTTCTCTTTAATGCCTTTTACCCTGTTCTCCTTCCAGGCCCATACCTGCGGCGAAATATAATACACCACTTTTAAGCCCTGTTGCCTGGCCCATTTTGCAATGCGTAAATTAAAGCCGGGGTAATCAATTAAAATAAGTACATCGGGCCGGTATGCTTCAATATCTTTTTTACAGAGATCGATATTGCGTAAAATAGTGCGCAGGTTTTTCAGCACTTCTATAAAACCCATAAAGGCAAGATCGCGGTAATGCTTTACCACTGTGGCGCCGGCTGCTTCCATTTTATCGCCGCCCCAGCAGCGGATGGCTGCAGTATTATCCAGCTTATGTAATTCCTTTATAAGATTGCTGCCATGAAGATCGCCGCTTGCTTCACCGGCTATAATGTAATACCGCATAAATAGTGATTGCCCTGCAATTTACATTGTTTAGTGTAATTGATTTTGATTAATTACAAGCTTTAAATACAGTAAAAGGCGGATATTATCCTGAGCCAAAACTCATAAAAAAGTATAGATTTGGCTTAAGATGGAGAGAGAAAATTGAGCCAAAACTGTAAAAAAGTAGTAGATTTGGCTTAAGATATTTTACTGTGAAAGAAATAAATATAATAGGAAGAGAAGAAGAAAAGCAGCTGCTGGAGCAGGTTTTGTTAAATTCAAGGGCCGACCTGGTAGCAGTGTATGGCCGTCGGAGAATTGGCAAAACATACCTTATCCGCAGCTATTTAAAAAAACATATTGCGCTGGAATATTCCGGTATCCACAACGTAGAAACCAGCGTACAACTGGATAATTACTGCCAGGCGCTGCGCCAGCAGCTTAACAATAATATTGCGTTGCCGGCAGTGGCAGACTGGTTTGCTGCTTTTGACCTTACAGCCCGTTTACTGAAAAAGAAAATGCGCCGCAAAAAGGCCATCTTGTTCCTGGATGAGTTTCCATGGATGCAGACCGCCAAATCCAATTTTTTAGCCGCCTTTGAACAATTCTGGAATACCTGGGCCTGCAGGCAACCTCACCTGGCGGTGATACTTTGCGGCTCTGCGGCAAGCTGGATGATACAGAACGTAGTACGCAATAAAGGCGGCCTGCACAACCGCATCACGCAAAAGATACCACTGCAGCCCTTTACCCTTAACGAAACAGAACTGTTCTTAAAAAGCAGGAACATTCACCTGAACCGCTACCAGGTTACGCAACTGTATATGGCTTTTGGCGGTGTGCCGCATTACCTGGAGCAGGCATCGGCTGGATTGAGCGCTGCACAGATCATTGACAAATGCTGCTTTACCAAAACAGGTTTTTTGTACAACGAATTCTCAGATCTGTACAAGGCATTGTTCGACGGGGCCGACAGGCATTTTAAAGTGATACGGGCGCTCGCAGCCAAGCCCGCCGGGCTTAACAGGAACGAGCTGATTAAAATATGTAAACTGCAAAGCGGCGGCAGCACCACTAATTTGCTGGAAGAATTATCTGCTTCGGGATTTATAACAGCTTATGTACCCATGGATAAAAAAAGCAAGGACAGTATTTACAAATTAACAGACCAGTATTCTTTATTCTATTTAAAATTCATGGAGGCGAACCGTGGCGGCAGTAAAGGCACCTGGGTGCGCCTGAGCGATACACCTGCATGGAAAAGCTGGAGTGGCCTTGCTTTTGAAAATATCTGTATGCAGCATATACCGGCTATAAAAAAACAACTGGGCATTGCAGGTATCTACAGCGAAACTTCCATCTGGAGAAGCAGGGGCAAGGGCACTAAAGACGGTGTACAGATAGACCTGGTGATCAACCGGCGGGATAACTGCATCAACCTTTGCGAAATAAAATTTTACGAAAATAAATTCACCATCGATAAAAGGTATGCAGCGCAGCTGCAACAGAAAAAATATATTTTTCAGCAGGAAACAAAAACACGCAAGCAGCTTTTTATAACGCTCATCAGCAGCGCAGGATTACAGCAGAATGAAAACAGTATTGGCCTGGTAGATCAACAGTTTACTTTAGATGACCTGTTTGTTTTCTGGCAAAAAGAAGGATAAATATCCTGAGCCAAAACTCATAAAAAAAGGCAGTTTTGGCTCAAGATGTTCTGCCTCCATCAATGAAATGCTGCGGCTAAATCTTTGCTGCCACCATTACCAGGTGTTCCATTGCAACCATATTTCCCTTTAATTCAAAATCAGGTTCTTTGTTTTCGATTGCCTGCAATACTGAAAACCCGTTTTGCAAAAGCAACAGTGTTGCTGCTTCTTTACTGTACATCGTAAAGCCATACCTGGTAAAAGGATATTGCTGCATCTGCCGCTTTGGCCTTAACGTGATAATGAATTGCCCGCCGGGCCGCAGCACCCGTTTTACAGATGCAAGTACGGCCGCAGGATCATCCCAAAAATAAATGGTGTTAATGGTAAATATTTTACTGAAGCTGTTATCTGCAAAAGGCAGTGCATTCACATCGGCAAGAATAAATTTCGCCTGGCCTTTCTCTATCCATTCTTTATTTATCCTTTGCGCTTCGCTGATCATTACATCCGAAAAGTCGACACCGGTATATTGTATACTTTCATTTTTCTGCAATATCTCCTTTACAAAAAAGCCATTGCCCATACCGATCTCCAGGATGGTATCGTTGGCGGCAGCATTCACTATCTTAAGTGTTTCCAGGTTGATGTGCACATTGCCCCGGTTCATCCATTCGCCGGTTTGTATACCTGCCTGCCCCGAAGGTTGACGGAGTTGTGCAGCCAATTGCCGAAGCTCCTGTTCGTCCATATTATTGATCGTTTGATTAAAAAGAGGGATGGTTATTGTTCAAAAACCTCGATGGTGGCATTGATACCCCTGTCGGTAATGGCATCGCATTGGGGTTTTAGTATGTCGTAGCTGCCTTCTTTAACGGCATATTTACCCTTGGTGTGAATGATCATGCTGCATTGTTCGGCCTGTTGCTCGCTGTGCCCGCACACTTCCATCAGGGTGGTGATCACCCATTCAAAAGTATTCACGTCATCGTTCCATACAATTAATGAACAGGATTCGTCGGCAATGCTTAATACATCAACGGCTTCCCGGCTCCTGGTATCAGTATGTGTTTTTACTGCTTTCATTTGGTGACACAAAAATAATATCTTTTTCGGTAAAACGGCTGCGGTGCAACATTCAGGGCACAATATTTGTCTTCAATCTGTGTTATGTTTTTGTAAGGTAATAGTTTAAGATAACTCCATGTTGCCCTAAAATATACCGGTATTCAAAATCTGCCAAAATAATGCTGCGACTCACCAAACGAAAAAAGGAAAATGCTGTACCTGCTAAAAAGCAGGCGGTGGTGTTGCCTTTGCATACCGGCAACCGCAGCCTCGATTTTTTGGTGGAACTGATACAACAGGTACGCCCGGATAATCCACGCAATATCAAGGAAGCGGAACTGAAATTTAAAGCGGTATTATACCAGGTAAGTAAAGACCGTACTTCACTTTTTTCTTTACGCAAAGCATTGCTAAGCCAGTTCTTAAAAACCAATATTGTAACTGCACTTACCGAAAGCGGTATTGTGAGCAGCCGTGGTTTTGTACAGGAACTGCAGAGTAAACTGAAGCATAAAATATTGCCCGCTCTTCAAAGCCCCGGCGACTTCCTGTATGTGATCAACAGGATCTTCTATAAAAAAAGCGATCATATATGGGTGGAAGGTATGGACCCCGAATTGTGGAAACAGTTTTTTGAGATGCTCGGTATACAGATCAATCTTGCCGAACCTTCGCTGATAAAACAATTGCAGCAATCATTACAATTGCTGAGTTACCGGATCACCACTTTAGGCCTGGAAAAAGAAATGACCCACCGGTATGAAAGTTTTGAAGATGCCATCTATCCCTTCCTGGAACAAAACCGCCTGGTGAATGAATACCTGCTGGCGTATAACAGTGGTAAGGATATTCAGCAGCAACGCATTTTATTGGGCAATATCACCGAGGCATTGTACAATTGTAATCAAAGTATACAATGGATCAAGGACCAGCGTAAATTATATGGCATCAGCCTTGCACAAACGTATATCCTTACACGATTACAACAACAGATAAGCAGGCTGTTCATTATACTGGATGTGTTGGACAGTGATAATACTTTCAACACCGAGCGTTTTACTGAATATTTTAAAACAGTGGTACGCAATGAGAATAAAAAAAATTCTGTGTGGGAATTTATCAGCGAAAACACCGGTTACCTGGCATACCAGGTAGCTGAACATGGCGGCCGCACCGGTGAAAGATATATTGCCACTACCAGCAAGGAATCGTGGAAAATGTTCTGGAGTGCAGCAGGCGGCGGCGTTATCATTTCATTTATCGGCGTTATCAAGAACCTGCTGGGCAAGCTTAAACTGGTACCATTCTGGCAGGGATTTTTATACAGTGCTAATTATTCGCTGGGGTTTATTTTGATACAGGATACCGGCTCCACACTGGCAACCAAACAGCCTGCTTACACCGCTAATAATGTAGCCAGCTCCTTCGATGTACAAAAAGTAGGGGATGAGCCCGATCTGCGTAATCTTGCTATTACGGTGGCAAGGGTGAGCCGTACCCAGCTGGCATCATTTGCCGGCAACCTGGTGGTGGTTTTTCCACTTACATATTTACTGGCCTTTTTATTTTTTGAGTTTACCGGAACAAAAATTGCCGAAGGCGAAGCGGCGCATAAATTATTGGTGGATCAGCAGCCTTTTCACAGCCTGGCATTGTTGTACGCCTGCTTTACCGGCTTTTTTCTTTTTGCCAGCGGTTTGATCGCCGGTTATGTAGAAAACTATGTGGTGTATGGTAAGATCGGCGACCGGTTGCGCAGCCATGCTTCTTTTAAAAACCTGTTTGGAGAAAAACGGCGCCATAAGATCATCCGCTATGTAGAAAATAACCTGGGTGCATTGATCGGCAATATTTCATTGGGCTTTTTTTTGGGTATGGCGGGTTTCTTTGGTAAAACATTCAGTATCCCTTTCGATATACGGCATATCACTATTTCTGCTGCCAATACTTCCATTGGTTTTTTCGGGATGGATCATGCGATCTCCTCTAAAGAATTATGGTATACCATTGCCGGTGTGTTCGGCATCGGCTTCCTGAACTTTGCTGTAAGCTTCAGCCTTGCCTTTTTTGTGGCCGTAAAAAGCCGCGGAATTCACTTAAGGAACTACCCTGAATTCCTGGGCATATTATGGCGATATTTTAAAAAATATCCCCGCGATTTTGTAAAAGCCCCCTCTGTACGCACAGCTGCACAATTAAAATAATGCCTGGCCGTTTTATCCCCGTTCATAATTACGTGTTACGAACGCACCCGGCTGTACAATATAACATTTAAAAATTCGTTATTTTTGTCAGACAATCAATAAATTACCTAAATAATACCTGTACCGGTCAACTAACTGGCATCTAAACCTATTCGAAACGAACACATGAAACCACGGGTTAGTAACATTTCCAGTCTTACTCCCTTACGCGGCATTGCAGCCCTGGGTGTGGCCGTGTTCCATTTCCAGATATATTTTGTGCGGTTTTTGCAAAAAGACCAGAGCATGCTGATCGATAAGCTCTACCTGATGGTGGACCTGTTCTTCATCATGAGCGGTTTTTTGATCATGCATGTTTATAAAGATGATTTTGCAGAAAGGATCAGTAAAATTTCTTTCAGAAAATTTATTGTGGCAAGGTTTGCAAGGGTGTACCCACTTCATTTTATTACATTGGTAATGCTGGTATTATTGTTTTACGTGGAATCTTTAAGGCCAAGAGGTTTTTATGAACCCGATGCCATTGCAAGCCATATTTTTTTACTGCAGTCGTTCCCGTTAAATAAAGAACTTACCTGGAATGTACCTTCCTGGAGCATCAGTGCAGAGTGGTGGTCGTACATGCTTTTTCCTTTGATCTGTTTGTTCTTATCCAGGAAGAAAAAGCTGGCCATTCCGTTGATGTTACTGGTGATAGTGGCAGCTTATACCGCGATTTTATTTTACATACCCCGTACCGATGTAACACCCGAAGAGGCAAAGACCATGCGCCCCAACCTGGATGTGAATTTCGATTATGGTTTTTTAAGGAGTATTGCCGGTTTTATGTCGGGTATGCTTTTATACCTGTTGTACAGTTATGATGCAGTAAAAAAGTTTTTTAGCTCTGATATCTTCTGTGCGGTATTTATATTATTGCTGCTGGCAGCCATGCATTTTGGGGTGGATGATATTTATTTTATACCTGGGTTTGCGGTGTTGATATTGCTGCTCACTTCTAATACGGGCAAAATAACAACCGTATTCAATAATCGGGTACTGAATTTTTTAGGTGATATTTCTTACTCCGTTTATCTCGTTCATTTCCTGCTGATCATTTTTATAGAAATGGTGATGTACAAATTTGGTTACCGCTTCCATGGCGAAATTGATCTGTCCTTTTTTAAAGGTGCGGCTTATTGCGCCGGTTATGTGTTGCTACTGATCGGTATCTCCACGCTTTCTTACCGCATTATAGAAAAGCCGTGCAGAAAATATTTCAATAAAAAATGGGCCGGAAAATAAATGCCGGATCAGGAATTACTGGCAAAGTGCAATGCTCCGATACGTATCACCTCTTTATTGGATGTGACCCTGCAATTAATAACACTGCGGTTTTGATTAGGCCTGCCAAAATTGGTGAACAACTCTGCTTTGATAGTTATAGGTCCTCCAATGGTTTGCCTGCTGTCGCCATAAAGATTTACCTCAATGGTGTAATCGCCTTTTTTTGCTTTCTTTAGTGAAAATTCTTCGGGGCCATATCCCTGCGTAATATCCTGCGATATCTTACCGCCCGTACTTGTTGTAGTATTTTCAAAGAAGCATTTTTCTTTTGCAGGATCCGTAACCCAAAGATCAATGTCGGAGTCGTTTGAACTCCACCCGATCACAATGCGTACATCTACAGGCATGGAGAGAATAAATTTTTTATCGATAGCAGCTATATTTACCTCGTTGGGGTGTGCGCTAATGATCGCATTCATTTCGTTGATGGCGATCGATCTTATTCCTGTAAAACGGGTATCCCATTTGCCCGTGATGAGTTTGTACAGAAGATCAATAGCCTGTTGGTATTTACCCGTTTCGTTGTAAGCCAACGCGAGGTCGCGGTAAGACTGGGGTTCTTCTTCACGTATATTTGTCACTTCCTTAAATACTTCAGCAGCAAGCCCGGTCTCTCCGAATTCTAACAACTGGTTAGCCACTATTCTTAATAACTCAGGATTTTCCAGTTTCATTTCTGCAATATTGGATAGTATTAACAACGCAGCTGCTTTATCATTTTTTTCAAACATGAAACGTGCAACATCTACAAAAAAAGAAGGCTGGCTGTTATAGTCCTTTTTCAACTGTTGGTATTTTTCAATATACTTTGCCGGGGCAGTTTTTTCCAGTTCTTTTAAATAAGCGGCTTCAGGCTTCCATTCGTTTAACTGGATGGAGCCTGTAAGGCTTTCGTTCTTTATTTCATCGTCTTTTACAATCTGCGGTGGTGTAAACTGCACCGCGTTTGATTCAGAAGCAGTAAATGCATATTCGGTGGTGCGACTATTGGTGGTTGCAGTAGCATTTGCAGCGGAAAAAGTGCCAAAGCCCTGTGTTACACGTATGGAATCAGCAATAGTAAGAAAATTAAAAGTGGAATCGCTAACGCTATAAGTATCGATTAAACTATCGGCTTTCTGCGGTACAGTGGCAAATAGTTTTTTATTATACCATTCCTTTAATTCATCCATTGCAGCTTTTGCTTCATCGTAAACATTGCTTTTTTCATCTGCTTCTAAACGCTGTTTTTCTTTTAATAAAGTAAAGTATTCTTTTTGCAGCTCAACAGGTGGAACAATTTCATGTTGCACATAATCTTCCACCCTGTCCAGCACCAGCAAGGAAGTATTTTGTGTAACAACCGAAAATTTTTTGCCGAGTTGGGTAATGGCATCTTTATTCTTTTCATATTCAAGATCGAGCTGAGCGATCTTTGTTGTAGCCCAGATCCGTTTGGTATTGGGTGTAATATCGCCATCGTCTTTTATGATCAGCTTTTTTGTTACAGTAACGGTATTGCCAAAACCAAAATGCAATTCTATTGTTGCAGGACCGTTCTTCAGAATGCCTGTAAAGGAAAACCCATTCTGCAGGTTGGTATTTACCTGGGTATAAAATTCGCTGATCTTATTTACATCATAAGTAGCTTTAATAAATTGCAAAGGCTCACTGGCCATTTCATTCACCGCATTTTCCGGCGTTGCTTCATTGAGATTGATGAACCTGCCATGGGTTTGCAATGCTATATTTTTCAGGTATGAATAATCAGGAGCAGCAGAAGAATTTACCACTGTTACCGGTATAGATGAAAGCAGTATTTCCTTTTTACCAAATGTGGATAGCCCATCACTGAACAATATTATTGCTTCATCATTGTATTGGTTAAGATCGAGTGCACCTAACTGTGTACCGCCATCAAAAGTAAAGGACTGGAGGCGTGCAAGCAATTCCGCGGCATTGCCCTCTTTTATTATAAATTGTTCTGTGGCTGAAGTACTGATATTGAAGGGAACAAGATGCACTGTAACATTGCCCAGCCGCTTGAAATAATTGTTTAAAAGCGCTGCTTCCTTTTTAATATCTCTTTTTTCAGCCGATGCAGAAATATCCCACAATAAAGTTATTGCAGCTGGATTTTTTTTATCTCGATAATCAGGTGCGGCATCAATATGTGTATAAAAATAGTTATTGCCTTCAAAAATTTCGGTATACACTTGTCCTTCATCACTATTTAAAATAAATTCCACCAGCGTATTGGCAACAAAACCCGATGCTTTATAATCGGCAATCCAACTGGTATTTTCTTTATTGAAATCAAAACCGTTGAGATTGCTGTTTTGTACCACAGGCTTTTCGGCATGTTTAAATACAGTTGCTGTTAATGAAAATTCTTTGATTACCTGGTTGCATAATAAAGGGAGTTGGTATACCAGTCCTTCTTTATTGCCGGTCAATGCCTGCTCTACTGCAATCACTACGTGTTTATAACCTTTTGCGGGAATAGGATAGATCCTTGTACGAAAATTATTGCCTTTTGTTTTTTCCACCAGTCCTGGGTCTATTTTTCTGCGGACAGTACTTTCATAAGCTACCCTGGCCTTTGCTTTTTCAACTACCACGCCTTCCCTCAGCGTTCCGTTAATATCCAATGCATAGCGGCAGATATTCTGCCCGTCTGCCAATGGAAAATCAAATTCACCTTCCAGCACTCTATCAGTACTGTTGTAATAGTTGATATCGAAAGTGGTAGTGGCAATATTGCCGGTTACTTTTATATCAATGGCAAGACGGTCTATTTCAAGCATTTTTACCGTACTGTCGTTCATAATCTTTAAAACCGGGAGAGCACTGCTTTGGGGTAGTTGGGGCGAAACTTTTCGGGTGCAGGAAGGGATTGTGGATAGCACGCAAAGTGCCAGTAAAAAGATACGGTACATGCTGTTAGGTTTTGTTTACGAAAAATAAGATGAAAAAAGTAGGGGTTTGCATACAGCAGTCATAAAAAATAGCTAATTATTTAAATATTTTAAGGCGGAGTGTGGGGTTGCGCTATAGTAATGGGAGGGCGGGAAGAAGAGGGAATGGGCTGTTGAAAAGCCTGTGAAAATAAAAAGCCTCACATTTTGTGAGGCTTTTGTGGGAGTTGACGGGGTCGAACCGCCGACCCTCTGCTTGTAAGGCAGATGCTCTAAACCAACTGAGCTAAACTCCCTTTTTGAATTTCGGAGGGCAAAGATAAGCTTTAATAACTCCTGACAAAATTTTTTAGAAAATAAGTTTAAAACTGCCTGTTTTTTATTGTGGTCACGCTTGTACTTTTGTCCGCAATTAAACAGTCTTGTTGAGATCAACCTTTACCATAGCATGTCGTGGCTCCTGGCTTTCGCTGGCGCAGGCCGAAATATTCAAGAAAAAAGTGGCGGCTTTATTTCCCGGGGTAGCCCTGGATATAGCTATTATTGAAACTTCGGGCGATAAAGAACAGAGCAAACCACTGCACCTGGTGGAAGGCCGGGATTTTTTTACCAGGGAGATACAGGACCAGTTAAAACAGCAGCGGGCAGATTTTGCGGTGCACTCCATGAAAGATGTGAGCAGCCTGGATTTTTTTAATGAAGGGCATTATGCCGTTATCGATCGGGAATTGTTGTATGATGTGGCTATTTTTAATAAAGGGGTGATCGATAAGATCAGGAATGGCGAAAAGATCATCATCGGCACTTCCTCTCCGCGGCGTAGCAATATGGCTACTGGTTTTTTACAAAAAGCGCTGCCTGTATTGAGCGATAAACCCCATGTTATTGAAGCGCAATCTATAAGGGGCAACGTGGATACACGCCTGCAAAAACTGCACAATGGCGATTACGATGGTATCATACTTGCCGCGGCAGGATTGAACCGCCTGCTCAAGCATCCACCCGCTATTGAAAAAGTAAGCGGCTTACTAAGCGATAAAAAAATAATGGTACTGCCTTTATTTGAATGCCCGCCGGCAGCAGGGCAGGGCGCTATTGTTGCAGAAACCACCCATGATAATACGGATGCTATCGACATTTTAAATGCCATAAAAAATGAACCACTTACCAATGCTATTAAAGAAGAGCGGGTGTATGCACAGCGGTATGGATATGGTTGTTCGCAGCAGTTCGGCGTTTTTCATTTGGATACAAAAGCAATTTCATTTACGTATGCATCGGGCAAGGATGGTAATGCGGCTGCTTTTACCGAATGGGATTTTGAGGCAATGATAGATGTAGAAAATAAGACGGTATTCTCCTGCGCCAGCTATATGAAGGATTTTTTTGCGCATGATCTTATTGCCGATGCGGTGATCGATACAAATGCCCAGGCATTTTTTATTGCCAGCCATAAAGCTGTTCACAATAGCACTTTACAAAACAGCATCCAGCAAAAAAGGGTATGGGCTGCGGGTACTAAAACATGGTACGAACTGGCTAAGAAAGGCATTTGGGTGGAAGGTTGTGCAGACGGCTTAGGTTTTGAAAATGTACAGGCCGTATTTAAAAGTCCCCTGATAAATATTGCAGCAAACGAGATACAGATCATTACGAATACGTCCAGTATGCAGCATTGGCAGCAAGATGGTATAAATGCTGTGGGCACTTATACTTTGGTTGCCAATCTTTCAACGGAAATAAAAGATAAAATTGCTGCGGCCGATATTATTTTCTGGGCCAGTTTTCAACAATATGAATTGTGTAAAACGTTGATAAAAAAAGATGCGCTGCATGCCTGTGCTTCGGGTAAAACGGCAAGCTTGCTTAAAAAAGAAGGTTTAAACCCTATTGTATTTCCAACAATAAAGGCCTTTAATGATTGGTATAATAAGCATTAGGCTGAGCTAAAAAAGCAATATTTTAAGTTTCGATCTTTGCAGTGCGATTGATTTTTTTTAAATGCACGATAAACTGTGGCAAACTGTCTGATCCGTAACCGGCGTAAAACCTTATACTGCCATTGCTATCATCAGCCGCATATTTTATATGGTAATAATTACCTCCTTTTGTGAATATGGAATAAAAGAATTCTTTTTCCAAAGACCGGATATTTTTTAAAGGAATAACGATCTCTTTCTTCCTGAATTTTTTAATATAAAGATTGGTGTCATCAAAAAATATAACCGGCCGGGTAAAAAAATATATTGTTCCTGCAGTAAATGCCAGCACAGCGATAATATTGCTTGTACTATCTTTTGCGCTCACCCGGTTGTAATCTTGTAATAATAACAGGCAGATGAGCAGCCCGGTTATAAAAAGTATCTTTTGTAAAATAAAAGCGGACGACAGTTTTGTTAATTGATCAGGTGCCGTCATGCAGTAAGCGTAGTTTAGTTCAATTGTAAAGCAGGCAGGCGGTAGGTTTGGCCATCATACACAAACAGTTCATCAATTTCAACGGTCCAGTATTTGTACAGGGGAGATTGCTTTAATATTTTTTCCACCTCCTTCTTATCTTCTGCATTAATGATCATCCAGCTGCGTTGTGTTTCCATACTTACCGAATAATAATCAATCACATTTTTTTCGATCAATGAATTGATGTACACACGATGCGGTGGTACAAAACTCATAAAATCGTCATTCATCTCAAAATGAATGGTGACCTGGTACTTATTTAATTCCTTCTCATTTAAATAGTCCATGTGGTGATATTATTGACCCATTCGGCATTGTATGGGGTGGTTATCTTAATATAATTATCCGTATACCCTTCCATCATATTGTTCCTGCTGTTCCGCTCAAACAAAACTTTTCTCGCTTCGCCAATATGCTGTTGTGTAAAATACTGCATCTTTTGGTAGCTCAAGTTACGTAATTGTTTATTTCTTTCGTTACGTATGTTAATGGGCACTACAGGTTGCAGGGTAAGTGCATGGGTATTATCCCTTTCGGAATAAGTAAAAACGTGCAGGTAGCTAATGTCAAGACTGTGTAAAAAGTCAAAGGTCTCTTTAAAATCCTCCTCCGTTTCACCTGGAAAGCCCACGATCACATCCACACCAATGCAGCAATGCGGCATCAGTGTTTTTATCAGGCCCACTCTTTCGGCATACAATTCTCTTTTGTAGCGCCTGCGCATCATACCCAAAATCTTATTGCTGCCGCTTTGCAGGGGAATATGAAAATGCGGCATGAACCGTTTGCTGTTGCTTACAAATTCAATGATATCGTTGGTAAGCAAATTCGGTTCAATGGAAGAGATACGATAGCGTTCAATGCCTTCCACATTATCCAATTCCTGTATAAGATTGAAAAAACTTTCTTCGTGTTTTTTGCCGCCGGTATAGCCCTTGCCATAATCGCCCAGGTTTATGCCGGTGAGCACCACTTCTTTTACACCGCTGGCCGCCAGTTGCTGCACACTGTTCAGCACACTTTCAATACTGTCGCTGCGGCTTTTGCCACGGGCCATAGGGATGGTGCAAAATGAACAGTTGTAATCGCAGCCATCCTGTACTTTTAAAAAAGTGCGGGTGCGGTCGTTTTGAGAATAAGATGCAGTGAAAGTATTTACATCCTCAATATCGCAACTGCAGATCTTGGTAGCGTCGCCTTTGCTGATCTCTTTTAAATGCTGTACAATGTTGAATTTTTCGGCAGCGCCCAACACCAGGTCCACGCCGGGTATTTCGGCGATCTCCTTTGGCTTTAACTGAGCATAGCAGCCGGTGATGACCACCATGGCTTCGGGGGCCTTGCTCTGGATGCGGCGTACCAGGTAGCGGCATTCCTTATCGGCATTTTCGGTAACGCTGCAGGTGTTAATTACATAAACATCAGCCACTTCGTCAAAATCTTTCTTCACAAAGCCGTCCTGCTCCAGCAACCTGCCAATGGACGAGGTTTCGGAGAAATTAAGCTTACAGCCCAAAGTATGTAGTGCTACAGATTTACTCATGCGCTGCAAAGATAAACCAGAGATGATAAATGGTAAGAAAAATGATTCGGTGCGCTGCTATCTTTGTACTACAGCCGACATAAATGGCTTATTTACAATGGAAGGATCAACAGCAATTTTACCGGCCGTGGCAGCCGCTATTTTTAACGAAAAGGGTGAAGTGTTACTGCAAAAAAGAAAAGATGTGGATCAATGGTGTATCATTTCGGGCCATGTGGAGTTTGGCGAAACGGTGGAAGAAGCCATTTTACGGGAGATCAAAGAAGAAACAGATGCCGGTGCAGATATTAAACGTTTTATTGGTATATACTCTTCTCCTGCATCACAAACATATACTTACAGCGATAGAAAAGTACAATACATTACCTCTTATTTTGAGGCGGTTTTAAAGGAGGATATAGCCCGGGATTTTAGCAATAATGAAACACAGGAATTACAATTCTTTGCTGTTGAAAATATTCCGCAGGATATGGCTTTGATCAATCCGCACTGGTTATCAGATGCTTTAAATAATACTTCGCAGGTTTTTATCCGTTAAGCCTTTACTTTGCGTTGCTAAAAATGGCCTTATGCTTAAAAAATACCTTCCCTTTATATTCTTGATCGCTGCAGCGGCATTGTTGTGGTATGTTAAATCGCACCAGCGGGGTAAGCAGCCGGTACTGCCTGATACGAATGATCATACCACCATTCCTGTTCAACCTGTCACCAATGATAATAATACAACGGAGCCTTTTAACAGGCACAGCGGCCATCTTATTTACAGCAAGCATGCCCGCTGCCGCATGGACTGCAGGCATATTGATGAAAGCGAAGTGCAGGAAATTCTGGATAAGGGAACGATCAATTACAACAAAATAGAGGAAAGCGATAAAGGCAAAAGCTACCCGCTGGAAGGCTTTACGCACGACAAACAGCATGTACGTATTGTATTTGCACCCAAGCAGGAAAACCTGGTGGTGGTTACGGTGATAGACCTGGATAAGGATTGGTATTGCGATTGCAAGTAATTACACGAATTAGGACGAATTGCACGAATTGGATACATTAATAACACGAATTAAAATGAATTACACGAATTAGGGGTGTTATTAAAAACAATCAATAATCACGTTAAATATGCATTAAAGCGATAAAAAAACGGGTTATTTTTCTAACTTTAATATAGAATTGCTGTTATCAGTGTAATCAGAATCATCAGTGGCATAATACAATGAAAATAAAATCCTTTTTGGCAAAACCTTTTGCCTCGTATATATACAAACAAATAAAAAAAGGAATGGAAACTGCTGTGGAAGATCAGCAATCCATTTTTAATCATCTTATAAAAGTTGGCACCAAAACAGATTTTGGAAAAGAGCATGGTTTTGAAAAGATCAAGACCTACGAAGATTTTGTGAAGCAGGTGCCCATAAGAGATTATGAAGCTTTTAAAGTGTATATCGAAAGAATTAAAGAAGGCAAACACAATGTGCTGTGGAAAGGACAGCCCATTTATTTTGCAAAAACAAGCGGTACCACCAGCGGAGTAAAATATATTCCCATTACAAAAGATTCTATTCCCAACCACATTAATACAGCCCGTAATGCACTGCTGTGCTATATGGCCGAAACGGGTAATACCCAATTTGCAGATGGTAAACTGATATTCTTAAGCGGTTCGCCCGAACTGGAAAGAGTGGGCGGTATTCCAACAGGAAGATTGAGCGGTATTGTAAACCATCATGTGCCCAAATACCTGCGCAGCAATCAAATGCCTTCTTACGAAACCAATTGTATTGAAGAGTGGGAAGAAAAACTGGATAAGATCGTTGAAGAGACCATCAACCAGAACATGACACTCATCAGCGGTATACCACCATGGATGCAGATGTATTTTGACAGGTTGGAGGAGAAGAGTGGTAAAAAGATCAGTGAACTGTTTCCCGACTTTAGTGTAATGGTGCAGGGCGGGGTAAATTTTGAACCTTACAAAGCCAAACTGTTTGAAAGCATTGGTAAAAAAATTGACTGCATTGAATTATTTCCTGCAAGCGAAGGTTTTTTTGCTTTCCAGGACAGCCAAAATGCAGAAGGATTATTACTGAATACCAACAGTGGAATATTTTTTGAATTTATTCCCGCAGCAGAAATATTCAGCGAAAACCCTACAAGGCTTTCTTTAAAAGATGTAAAAGTGGGAGAGAATTATGCATTGATCATTAACAACAATGCTGGCTTGTGGGGATACAATATCGGCGATACGGTAAAATTTCTTTCCACCAGTCCTTACCGTTTAGTGGTTACGGGAAGAACGAAACATTTCATCAGTGCCTTCGGCGAACACGTGATCGGCGAAGAAGTGGAAGCGGCATTATCAAAAGCAGCAGAAGAAGAGCATGTGAAAGTGACCGAGTTTACAGTTGCACCCATGATAGCACAAGGTGAAGGCAAAAGTTACCACGAGTGGTTCATTGAATTTGAAAATACGCCCGAAGACATGAACCGTTTTGCAAAAAAGATCAATGAAAATCTCCGCGCCAAAAATGTGTATTACGATGACCTGATTGCGGGTAATATCTTACAACAATTAAAGATCTCACCGGTAAACAAAAATGGTTTTATTGATTATATGAAAAGTATTGGCAAGCTGGGCGGACAAAATAAACTGCCGCGTTTAAGCAACGACCGTAAGATCGCAGATGCACTGGAGGCTTATGTGGCCAATTAAAAATATTAAAGCTGCATGAAATTATTTGCATTTGTTGTAAGTCTGTTCTTTACAACAGCGGTTTATAGCCAACAATGCAGCTGTGCCACGGATAGTTCATTAAGTGAAATTATTTCCTGCGAAAAGATACTTTTTAAAAATAACGCACAACTTTACTGGCAATACAATTGCGATTCTTCCTGGCTCACTTTTGTAAGCAGTGCAGGAAAGAAAAATATCCTCTATTCTTTAGATGACGGGCTGCAGATTTATACGGAAAAATTAGGCTATAGTTACGCAGCCGAATATAATGCAAGCTTCCTTATTCAAAATAATCTTATCTCCGGCTGCTGTACACCCCCGGAATATTTGCTTTTTAATAAAGCCACCGGTAAAGAGATCAAAAATTTAGGCAGCCTTATTTTTTATAGTGAAGAAATAAAATACCCGTTGGTGGTTTTTATTGAACCGAAGAAAATGAACAGTTTGTTGTTCTATAATGTAAATACGCAAAAAAATTTTTCTGTTGCTCTTCCTGTAAATAAAATAGCGACTACTTTAAAGAAAGGAGCAGAAAGATATGCTGAATATTTGTTTGAAGAAACCGATATTTCTCAAAATACTTTTTCAACTTCCCTGCGCTACCAGCAACCTGGTAATAATGATAAATGGTATAATTATAAGATCGTTGTTGATCTTAAAAAATACGGTTACCAATAACCAATTTATCGTACCATCTTATTGCCAGTATCTATCAGGCCTTTTGCGCCATTGGTTTCAAATTCGTCAGGTCGGCGATCATCACTGGTTTACCACTATCACAACTTTTTCTTGCAGCAATACCTACCAGGCAGGATAGGGCGCCATCCCTTGTGCCGGCAGATTGTCTTAATGCATCTGGCGTACCTGGAACGAAGATGCGGTCTTTCAGCAATTTATCGCCGCCGCCATGGCCACTTTCTGCAAACGGTACTTTTATGAATTCGGGCTTTTCAAAATTCTTTGTCAGCATCAGTTCATCATAATCCAGTTTTACCGGTGGATTGCTTTCCTGTATCCATGCTTCAAGCCGTCCTTCAGTACCGTTGAATGCAATGCGGTATCCTTCGTAAGGTGAGTAAGTGGTGCAGCTGTAACTTACCTGTACGCCATTGGCATATTTTATAGTAGCTGCCATTTTATCAAAAATGTCAATGTCTTCTTTCCATACACAACCATCCCTTAAATAGCCATCATACTTTTCGTTGTCGGCATACAGGGCCATTAAGCGTTTATCCTTGGTCATGTCGAAATAGAATTTACACTTATCCTTGTGTTCGCAAGGCCGGCAGTTGGTGCTGCGGAAACTGTTGTTCTTACCATAATGCTCCAACGAACCTGTAGCAAACACTTCTGCAGGATCGCTGTCGATCCACCAGTTCAGCAGGTCGAAATGATGGGTGGCTTTGTGCACCCAAAGGCTGCCGCCAAATTCTCTTTTGCGGTGCCACCTCCTGAAATAATCGGCGCCATGGTGAATATCGAGGTACCAGTGAAAATCAACGGAGGTCAGTTTACCTATGGCACCTGCTCTTAACATCTCCCACATTTTGGCCCGGTGCGGCGAATAGCGGTAATTGAATGTAACGGTCACTTTTTTGCCCGTTCTTTTTTCTGCATCCAGTATGGTCTGGCATTTTTGTTCATCGGTGGTCATGGGTTTTTCGGTAATGATATCGGCGCCCATTTCCATGCCCTTTATAATAAATTCGTTGTGGGTGGAGCACATAGTGGTAACGATCAGTATCTCGGGTTTTACCGTACGCATCATCTCTTCAAAATTGGTAAAAGTGGGGCAATTAATACCCATCATCTTCTTTACAGTTTCCACCCGGCCGGCATTTTTATCGCAAAGGCCCACAAATTCCACGTAGTCGCTGTAATCCCTCAACACATCCACACCCCACATACTGCTGCCCCGGTGGCCGGTGCCCACCATGGCATAACGTTTCTTTTTTCCGGTGAATAATGAAGCGGTTCCGGCAACTGCTTCGTTCAGCAGCACTGAGCCGGCTAAAACGGTGCCGGTGGCAGCAATGAATTTGCGGCGGGAGTAGTTATTTTCCATAATGCAAGTGTTTGAGTATTAAATAAAGTTTATCAATCTGGCCTGCTACTAAGATATTTCAAACTATTTTAAACTTTAAGAGATTTTTCGGTCTTATATTTATAAAATAGGCTACTTTTGTGCTGTTTTTATAATTCAGTTAATAAAGTGAAACACAATACACCATACAAGGTATCAGTAAATAACAGTCCCGCTAGGGTGATGTTCTCTATTGAAAGTGTGATCGAATCACTTCCACGACCCCGACGTGGTTGCTGATAGGACGAGCAATTAAAACCTGCCCCTGTCAGTGAAAAAATCTCCGACGTTTTCTTAAAAAATTATTTCACATTATTTCAATTTACTCAAATTGGAAAACAGTAACATTATCATCAGGGTAGCAACCGCCAACGATAAGCATTTCGCAAAAACAATTACGGATGAAATGGAGTCTTCTGCAAAAGCAAGAGGCACCGGTATTGCCAAACGCTCGCCTGATTACATAGAAAAAAAGATGGAAGAAGGCAAGGCTGTCATTGCGCTTACAAAAGAAGGGCAGTGGGTTGGCTTTTGCTATATTGAAGTGTGGGAAGGCGAATATGTGGCCAACAGCGGTTTGATAGTAGCGCCCGAATTCAGGAAGAGCGGCGTGGCTAAAGAGATCAAACAAACCATCTTCAACCTCAGCAGGCAAAAATATCCAGAAGCAAAAATATTTGGCCTTACTACCGGCCTTGCAGTAATGAAGATCAACTCCGATCTGGGGTATGAACCGGTTACTTACAGCGAATTGACCAATGACGAACAGTTTTGGGCAGGCTGCAAAAGCTGCGTTAACTACGAAATATTGATGAGCAAGGACCGGAAGAACTGCATGTGCACGGCTATGCTGTACGATCCTAAAGATCACTACGAGCCTGCAGAAACCCAGCAATTCTTTGAAGAGAATAAGAATATTTTTGAAAGGCTGATCCGCTTTAAGCAATGGAAATTGCTGAAAACCTTTCTTCGACAAAACTACCGCAGGTGGCGGTGGCGGCAACGGGCATAAATCATTGTTCAGGTATTTTTTTAATTTATAGCAATGAAGGAAACAGCAGCACAACTGGAAGAGATCGTAGATGCTTATTCGGTGCAGTTCTCCAACTTTACCGAGGCTGAGTTGTTGTTGAAACCTGCGGCTGATAAATGGAGCAGGAAAGAGATCATCGGTCATTTGATCGACTCTGCGCAGAATAATATCAGGCGTTTTATAGTTACCCAGTACGAAACCAAACCCAACATCGTGTATGCTCAGAATGATTGGGTTGCCCTGCAAAATTACCAGCAATACAATAGTAAAGATTTGATAACGCTGTGGCAATTGCTGAACAGGCATATTGTTGTTATCTTAAAAAATATGCCTGAATCAAAATGGCAATTGCAATGCAATACCGGCAAGGGTGCCGCGGAATTGCATACCATCGATTTCCTGGCGAAAGATTATATCACCCATCATCTTCATCATTTAAAACAAATAACCGGATAAAAAATGAAAAAAGTTGTTTTAGGCTTTAGTGGCGGACTGGACACTACTTATTGTGTAAAATATTTTACCGAAGAAAAAGGTTACGAAGTACATTCTGTAATTGTAAATACCGGCGGCTTCAGTAAGGAAGAGCTGGAAAAGATCGAAGCGCATGCGTATAAATTAGGGGTGAAAACACATACCACAATTGATGCCGTAAAAAGTTATTACGACAATATCATTAAATACCTCATTTTTGGCAATTGCTTAAAAAATAATACCTATCCCTTAAGTGTAAGCGCAGAAAGGCTGAGCCAGGCATTGAGCATTGCAGAACATGCTAAAAAATTAAACGCGGATGCGGTGGCGCATGGCAGTACCGGCGCCGGTAACGACCAGGTAAGGTTTGATATGATCTTTAATATCATGATACCCGGCGTAGAGATCATTACTCCTATACGTGATCTTAAACTGAGCCGCGAGGAAGAGATCACTTATTTAAAAAGCAAGGGTGTGGAAATGAACTTTGAAAAAAGTATGTATTCCATTAATAAAGGTTTGTGGGGCACCAGCGTGGGTGGTAAAGAAACATTGAACAGTAAAGGTTTGTTACCCGAAGCTGCATGGCCAACACAGGTAACCAAAAGCGGCAGTGAAGAAGTAAAACTGGGTTTTATAAAAGGAGAGTTGTATGAAGTGAACGATAAAAAATTTGATCATCCTTCAGAAGCGATACAATACCTGCAAACCATTGCCGGAGCTTATGGCGTGGGCAGGGATATTCATGTAGGTGATACGATCATTGGTATCAAAGGCCGTGTGGGTTTTGAAGCCGCTGCACCGATGATCATTTTAAAAGGCCACCATGCACTGGAAAAACATGTACTTACCAAGTGGCAGCTGAACTGGAAAGATCAGTTGGCACTGTTTTATGGCAACTGGTTACACGAAGGACAGATCATGGATCCTGTGATGAGGGATATAGAGGCTTATTTTACCAACAGCCAGCAAACAGTAACGGGCAATGTATTTGTATTGCTACAGCCGTATCATTTCCAGGTGATCGGTATTGAATCGGAATACGACCTGATGAGTGCAAAATTTGGTAAGTACGGCGAAATGAATACCGGGTATACCGGTGATGATGTGAGAGGCTTCAGCAAAATATTCGGCAATCAAACTTCAATTTATCATAAAGTTAATAATACTCCCAACCCCTAAAGGGGAGTTTACCTAAACGGATAAAAAGAAAGATTCATTAAAAGAATATGCAAGTAAAATGACTAGAGAAAAAATAAAAATAGGGATCATTGGTGGTGCAGGTTATACTGCAGGTGAATTGATAAGGATATTATTGAATCATCCAAATGCGGAGATTGGTTTTGTGCACAGCAACAGCAATGCAGGCAATTTTGTATATAAAATTCACCAGGACCTGGTGGGAGAAACAGAATTGAGATTTTCTGCTGAATGGAATAATGATATTGATGTATTGTTTTTGTGTTTAGGTCATGGTGAATCCAAAAAGTTCTTAACTGAAAATAAAATCGCTGATACAGTAAAAATTATTGACCTCGCTAATGATTTCAGGCTAAATCTGCAATCTGAAATAGGCAATCGAAAATTCGTGTACGGGTTACCGGAATTACAAAGAGAAAAAATCAAAACTGCTGATAATATCGCTAACCCCGGTTGTTTTGCCACAGCTATTCAACTGGGATTATTGCCATTGGCAAAAGCGGGTTTATTAACGGAAGAGATCTATACAACGGGTATTACAGGCTCTACAGGTGCAGGGCAAAGTCTTGCTGCCACATCGCATTTCAGCTGGCGGGCCAATAATATACAGGCATATAAAACATTAACGCACCAGCATGTTCCGGAAATTGAACAATCGCTGCATTCATTACAAACTAACACAGCAAGCAAACTCAACTTTGTGCCCTGGCGCGGAGATTTTACGAGGGGTATCTTTATCAGTTCTCAATTAAAATGCGATCTGAGTATAGCAGAACTGAATTTAATCTATAATGAATTTTATAAAGGCCATCCTTTTACAACCGTAACAACAGAACCGGTTTTTCTGAAACAGGTAGTGAACACCAATAAATGTGTCATTCAACTGGAGAAAGTAGGCAGCAACCTGGTAGTGCATTCTGTAATTGATAATCTTACTAAAGGTGCCGGTGGCCAGGCCATTCAGAATATGAACTTGATATTTGGATTAGAAGAGACAACCGGGTTAAAATTAAAGGCCAATTATTTTTAACCCCTGAATCCCCCAAAGGGGATTTGGGAGTATTAATAATGGTAACGCAGTTTATTATGAAACTAATAGTGTTGAAAAATAATTATTCACTTTAAAACTAAGTTCCCCTTTAGGGGACAGGGGTATTATGGAACTATTTGATGTTTATCCACTCAATGACATTGTGATCGACAAAGCGCAGGGCTCTTATGTATGGGATGATAAGGGACAAATGTACTTAGATATGTATGGCGGCCATGCTGTGATCTCTATTGGTCATACGCATCCACATTATGTACAGCGATTGGAAGACCAGTTACATAAAGTAGGTTTCTACTCTAATTCGGTAAAGATCCCCTTACAGGTACAACTGGCAAAAAAGCTGGGCGAAGTTTCGGGTAAAGAAGATTATCACCTGTTCTTATGTAACTCCGGTGCTGAAGCAAATGAAAATGCACTAAAGCTGGCTTCTTTTTACAATGGCAGAAAAAAAATAGTAGCATTTTCCAAAGCATTTCATGGCAGAACTTCATTGGCAGTGGCAGTAACGGATAATCCTAATATTGTTGCACCGGTGAATCAAACGGATAATGTTGTTTTTCTTCCTTTTAATGATGAAGCTGCACTGCAGAAATACTTTGATGAAAACGGCAACGATATTTCTTCGGTTATAATTGAAGGTATACAGGGTGTGGGTGGTATCAATGTGGCCAGTGAGTCTTTTTTGCAACTGATAAGAAGTTTATGCGATCAATATAATGCGGTATACATTGCCGATTCAGTGCAATGTGGTTATGGCAGAACCGGCAAATTCTATTCTCAGGATTTTAGTGGTGTGGACGCGGATATTTATACCATGGCGAAAGGAATGGGCAATGGTTTTCCTGTTGCCGGTATTTCTATTGCACCTAAATTAAAAGCCAAGCATTTTATGCTGGGTACCACTTTCGGTGGTAATCACCTGGCTTGTGCTGCTGCGTTGGCAGTATTGGAAATTATAGAAGAAGATGCTTTAATGAAAAATGCAGCCACCGTTGGTAATTATCTTATTGAGGAATTGAAAAAGATACCTGGCATAAGAGCAGTAAGGGGAAGAGGGTTAATGATCGGTATCGATCTGCCCGAAGAATTAAAAATGGTGAAAAAGAATTTATTATTCAAGCATAAGATATTCACTGGCGAATCAAAACCTAATGTTATCAGGTTATTGCCTGCACTGAATATTACAAAAGTGGAAGCCGATATGTTATTAAATGCTTTGAGTGCAGAGTTGGAAGCTGTTCAACATGGTCTGACGCCCTCGTCTGACCATGTTGCTGCAGGCTGATGCCATTAAAAATATTACTACAAAAAATAAAATACAGCAGGTGAAAAATTTTATTTCTGTTAATGATGTTACCGATATCAATGCTTTGGTTGAAAAGGCATTGGCCTACAAAGCCAATCCGCTTGTAGATAAAACCATCGGCGAAAACAAACGTATCGGGCTTTTATTTTTAAACCCCAGTTTACGCACCCGTTTGAGCACGCAGGTGGCAGCAAAGAATCTTGGGCTGGAAGGCATCGTATTCAATGTAGATAAAGAAGGCTGGGCTTTAGAATTTGAAGAAGGCGCTATCATGAGCGGTACCACGGTAGAACATGTTAAAGATGCGGCGCCTATATTGGGCCAATACTTTGATATACTTTGTATCAGGGCCTTTCCATCTTTAAAAAATAAAGAAGAAGATTACAGCGAGCAGGTGATGAACGCTTTTATCAAATTTGCTGGCGTGCCCATTGTAAGCCTGGAAAGCGCCACACTGCATCCTTTGCAATCCCTCACAGATATCGTTACCATTAAAGAGCAAATGCAAAAAACACGACCCGCAGGGGGTAAGCCTAAAATTGTACTGACGTGGGCTCCGCACATCAAACCTTTACCACAATGTGTGGCCAATTCATTTGCACAATGGGTGAACGCCTGGGGGGAAGCTGATTTTGTAATTACCCATCCGGAAGATTATGAACTGGATGAAAAATATACTAAAGGCGCTACCATCACGCACGACCAGGATGCAGCTTTGAAAGAAGCCGACTTTGTGTATGTAAAGAACTGGAGCACTTATACAGACTATGGTAAAATTTATAGTAATGACCCGGACTGGATGCTTACAGAAGAAAAAATGCAACTGACCAATAACGCCAAAGTGATGCACTGCCTGCCCGTAAGAAGAAATGTGGAACTGAGTGATGAGATACTGGACGGGCCCGACAGCCTGGTTACCACCGAAGCCGGTAACAGGGTATGGGCAGCACAGGCCGTGTTGAGCGAAATACTAAAAGCACAATAATGCAGCAACTATTTGTAATTAAGATTGGCGGTAATGTAATTGATGATGGTGCAAAGCTGGCTGCATTCCTGCATGATTTTGCACAGATCAATGCACCTAAGATATTGATCCACGGCGGTGGCAAAATTGCCACAAGGTTGGGCGATAAACTGGGTATCGAATCCAAATACATCAATGGCCGCAGGATCACAGATGGCGATACCATCGACCTGGTAACAATGGTGTATGGCGGTTTGGTAAACAAAAAAATAGTAGCGCAACTGCAATCGCTGCAATGTAATGCTATTGGATTAACGGGTGCTGATGCCAATATTATTCCGGCAGTAAAAAGACCGGTTACAAAAGAAGGGATCGATTTTGGTTTTGTGGGAGATGTGGATAGTGCAAAGTTGAAAGCGGATAGTTTAAAGTTGTTGGCAGATGCAGGACTATCAATAGTTTTAGCACCGCTAACACATGATGGAAAAGGACAGATGTTGAATACCAATGCTGATACAGTAGCGTCTTCCATTGCAGTGGCGCTGTCTGCTTCTTATAATGTAAGACTGATCTATTGCTTCGAAAAAAAGGGTGTACTGGAAAATGTGGAAGATGAAAATTCTGCCATTCCCCTCATTACTAAAGATATTTACCAAAGGCTGAAAGATGAAAATAAACTGTTCGACGGCATATTGCCAAAAATTGACAACGCCTTTTCCGCTATCAACAGCGGTGTTGCCGAAGTGCTTATAGGGGAAGCGAATGACCTGTTGCAGAACGTAACCGCACAAACGCAGGGCACATTAATCAAATAATCATGCACCAGGATCTTTATAATCATGCACTGACACTTTTAAAACAATTGATCAGCACGCCTTCATTTTCTAAAGAAGAAAATGAAACGGCCGGAATTATCTGCGATTTTTTTACCGCACAGCAGGTTCCTTTTGAACGGGTAGGCAATAATATGTTTGCGAAAAATAAATATTATGATACCGCAAAGCCCACGCTTTTGTTAAACTCTCATCACGATACCGTAAAACCCAATAAAGGTTATACACTCGATCCGTTTGATCCCATTGAAAAAGAAGGTAAACTATTCGGACTCGGCAGCAATGATGCCGGCGGTTGTTTGGTAAGCCTGATCACCACGTTCTTATATTTTTACAATGCTGAAAATACTAAATACAATATTGTATTTGCCGCCAGTGCCGAAGAAGAGATCAGCGGTGTAAACGGTATTGAACTGGTATTACCACACCTGGGCAATATTGATTTTGGTATTGTAGGGGAGCCCACAAAGCTTGAGATGGCCGTTGCAGAAAGAGGCTTGATGGTGATTGATTGTATAGCGCCTGGCCGTGCAGGTCATGCAGCCCGCAAGGAGGGAGAGAATGCCTTGTACAACGCTTTGGATGATATCAACTGGATACGGAATTACCAGTTTCAGAAGATCAGCCCTTTGCTGGGCGAATCTCGTTTAACCGTTACTGTTATAGAAACAGAAAACAAACAGCACAACGTAGTGCCTGCCCAATGTAAATTTGTGATAGATGTAAGGGTAAACGAGCTGTATACTTTTGAAGAGATTTTGCAGGAATTAAAGGCCAACCTTAAAAGCCAGTTTGCGCCACGCACCACCCGCATGAAATCCACTTCCATTGCATTGGATCATCCGCTGGTAAAGGCCGGTATTAACCTGGATAAAGGATATTATGGTTCACCCACCACATCCGATAAAGCTTTAATGCCTTTCCCTACTTTAAAAATGGGACCTGGCGATAGCGCCCGCAGCCATACCGCCGACGAATTCATTTACCTGGACGAGATAAAAGACGGTATTGCGACTTATATAAAGGTGGTGGAGCAGGTGCTGTAGTATATTTTTTTTAATTTTGATAAAATGCAAGTACAAAGTTATAAGTACAGTGTATAGCGTACTTTATACTTTGTACTTGTTAACTAATAACTCATAACATGAAACTCTGGCAAAAAGACAAAGTATCCTTACAGGAAGTGGAAAAATTCACCGTAGGAAAAGACCGTGAAATGGATACCGTACTGGCGCCCTTTGATGTGCTGGGTAATATTGCCCATGCAAAAATGCTGGCCACAGTTGGTTTATTGACCAAAGAAGAAGCGGATACATTAACTGCCGAGCTTAAGAATATTTATACAAAAGTGCAAGAGAAGAATTTTGCATTGCAGGACGGCGTGGAAGATATTCATTCGCAGGTGGAATTTTTATTGACAGAAAAGCTGGGAGATATCGGCAAAAAGATTCATAGTGCAAGAAGCCGTAACGACCAGGTGCTGGTAGACCTAAAATTGTATTTGAGAAGCGAGATAGAAAAACTGGTGGGCAATACAAAAGACCTGTTTGAATTATTAATCCGGCAAAGCGAAAAATATAAGGATGATCTTTTGCCAGGGTATACACATCTGCAACTGGCCATGCCTTCTTCATTTGGTTTATGGTTTGGCGCTTATGCCGAAAGCCTGGTGGATGACCTCACCACTTTGCAGGCAGCCTATACTGTTGTCAATAAAAATCCATTGGGTTCTGCAGCAGGTTATGGCAGTTCATTCCCCATCAACAGAACATACACAACACAATTGCTGGGTTTTGATGACCTGAATTATAACGTAGTATATGCACAAATGGGCCGGGGTAAAACAGAGCGCATTGTTGCAGCAGCAATGGCCAATATTGCTGCCACACTTTCTAAACTAAGTATGGATGCCTGCCTTTTCCTCAATCAGAATTTTGCCTTCATCTCCTTCCCGGATGAACTGACCACGGGCAGCAGCATCATGCCACACAAAAAAAATCCCGATGTTTTTGAATTGATCCGCAGCCATTGCAACCGCATACAGGCCTTGCCCAACGAGATCATGCTGATGACGACCAACCTGCCTTCAGGCTACCAGCGGGATCTGCAATTGTTGAAAGAACATATCATACCTGCCTTTAAAAACCTCAACGACTGCCTGCAGATGGCCGGTTTGATGCTGAACAATATAGAAGTAAAAAAGAACCTCTTGCTCGATGAAAAATATAAATTCCTTTTTAGTGTAGAAGAGGTGAACAAATTGGTACTACAAGGGGTGCCTTTCCGCGATGCCTATAAAAAAATAGGGATGGATATCGAGCAGGGCAATTTTACCTACAATACCAGCGTTCAACACACGCACGAAGGTTCTATTGGTAATCTGTCCAATACAAACATTCAGCAGGCAATGCAAAATATTATCCAAAAATTCAATTTCGATAAGGTGAAAATTGCGTTGCAACAATTATTAGGTTAGATTTGCCCCACAATTTTTAAAAAAGAATGGCTGAACAGGCTTCCAGAAAACGCATTGCTATCTTTGGTTCCACCGGTTCTATCGGCACCCAGGCGCTGGATGTTATCCGTGCCAATCCTTCTTTATTTGAAGTAGAGATACTCACTGCCCAAACCAACGACGAACTGTTGATAAAGCAGGCACTGGAATTCAAACCCAATGCCGTAGTGATAGCCGACGAAAGCCGTTACCAGAAAGTAAAAACAGCCCTGGATAAGACCCTCGTAAAAGTTTTTGCAGGCGATAAAGCATTGGAAGAAGCTGCCGATTTTGACAGCTACGATATGATGCTGGCTTCCATTGTAGGTTTTGCAGGGTTAAAGCCTACCATGAAGGCCGTGGAAAAAGGCAAAGCCATAGGTCTTGCTAATAAAGAAACCTTAGTGGTGGCCGGCGACCTGGTAATGCAGAAAGCCATTGAAAAACGGGTACCTGTTATTCCTGTAGACAGTGAACATTCCGCAATATTCCAGTGCCTGGTAGGCGAGGGAAGGAACCGGATAGAAAAAATAATACTGACCGCAAGTGGTGGTCCTTTTTTGGGTAAAAAACCCAATTACCTCGTAAATGTAAAGCGGGATCATGCCCTGCAGCATCCCAACTGGTCTATGGGCGCTAAGATATCCATCGATTCTGCAACGCTGATGAACAAAGGGCTGGAGATGATAGAAGCCAAATGGCTTTTTAACCTGCGCCCGGAGCAGATACAGGTGGTGGTGCACCCGCAAAGCATCATCCACAGCATGGTGCAGTTTGAAGATGGCAGTGTAAAAGCACAAATGGGTTTGCCCGATATGAAACTGCCCATCCAGTATGCAATGGCGTTTCCACAACGTATCAAAAACGATTTTCCCAGGCTTGATTTCAGGAAATATCCCTCGCTTAGTTTCGAGGAGCCGGATGTTAAAACTTTCAGAAATCTGGCCCTGGCAACCGAAGCATTGTTCAAAGGAGGCAATATGCCTTGTATATTAAATGCGGCGAATGAAATTGCGGTATGGGCTTTTTTACGCAACCGTATCGGCTTTTTGGATATGACCGCCATGGTGGAAAAAACAATGGAAAACATCAAATTCATCGAAAAACCCACTATGCAGGAATATTTTGACAGCGACGGTGAAGCCCGTAATTTTGCCGCTTCGTTAATAAACCTGTAGCCCTTTCCGTCCCTCCCGACAGATTGGGATAAATTCCGGGAAATTAGGTGTCTACAAACTAACATCAGCATTACATTTTCAGATAGTTCAATCAATGTACTGTTTGAAAAGATTATAAACTTTAAAATTAAGTTCCCCTTTAGGGGACAGGGGTATATATGACATTATTATCGATTGACTGGCCGGTGGTTGGCGTAAAAGTGGGACAGCTTTTACTGGCATTATCCATATTGGTTATTCTTCACGAATTCGGACACTATATCACTGCCCGCTGGTTCAAATGCCGGGTGGAGAAATTCTATCTTTTCTTTGATCCCTGGTTCTCATTGGTAAAAAAGAAGATTGGCGATACCGAGTATGGTATCGGCTGGTTGCCATTAGGCGGTTATGTAAAAATTTCCGGCATGATCGACGAAAGTATGGATAAGGAAACCCTGAAGCTCCCGCCAAAATCTTACGAGTTCCGCAGCAAACCGGCCTGGCAGCGCCTGATCATTATGCTGGGTGGTGTTATTATGAATGTGCTGGTAGCATTTTTTATTTATGCGATGGTGTTATGGATATGGGGCGATAAGAAAACAAAAATGTCCAGTGTAAAGGATGGTATAGGAATTTTAAACTCACAGATCAAAGATCTGGGCTTTGAAAACGGAGATAAAATCATTGCGATCAATGGTAAACCCATTGTGTATTTTGATGAGCTGGCCGAGAAGATATTAATAGGAACAGAAAACAGGGTGGTTGATCTGGAACGAAATGGCAAGGCAATGCAGATAACCATACCGGTAAGTTTTCTTAATAAAGTAATTGAGAATCGTAAAGCTGCCAGGGGATTTATTACTCCACGGGTTCCTGCTATTGTAGGAAAATTATTCGATGATAAGGATACTGCAAAGGGTTATAAAGCAGGTATAAGAGAAAATGACAGATTGATAAGTATAGATGGAAATCCGATTACTTTTTATGACGAGATTGGCACTAATGTAGAAAAGAAGAAAGATAAATTTGTTTCTATCCAATTACTGAGAGGAAAAGATACTGTTAATCTTAATGCACTTGTTGATTGTAATGGAAAAGTGGGTGTTACTATGCCTGATCCAGATACTGCAATGGCACTTGGGGCATACAAGATCGATACTACACGCTATCCGTTCTTTGCCGCCTTTCCTGCAGGTGTAAACAAGGCAATTAAATCTTTAACCTCCTATGTCGATCAATTTAAAATGATCTTTAAACCGGAAACAGGTGCTTACAAAGGCCTGGGTGGTTTTAAAGGCATGACCAATGGCTTATCCAGTACCTGGGACTGGGAAGCTTTCTGGATGTTCACCGCTTTTATATCCATGGCACTCGCTTTTATGAACCTTTTACCCATTCCTGCACTGGATGGTGGCCACGTGGTATTTACTTTATACGAAATGATCACCGGCCGCAAACCCAACGAAAAGTTTCTGGAGTATGCACAGATAGTGGGCATGGTACTATTACTGGGTTTAATGCTGTATGCTAACGGTAACGACTGGTTTGGATGGGGAAAGACCATTAGTACGGACTGTCCGACAAAGTAAATATCGAATTTGCGAATATCGAATATGGGAATGTCGAATGTTTTTAGGTTTGAAGTGTCATATGAACTTTGATCTTACCAACATTCGACATTTTACATTCGCACATTCGACATCTATAATTCTATCCCTATCTTTTTCATTAGTATCGATGCATTTAAACTATTACAGATGCCCTCTTTCAGTTTGTAATCAAAATACAATTCATCATTGGCCACCTGCACATCAAAATGATAATTTAAAATATTATCGGGGTAATTGTCTTTCAGTTTTGCCAGCTCCACGTCGTGTGTGGCAATGATACAGGCGGCCTTGTGTTTGATCAGTTGTTTTACCAAAGCAACAGAGCCGGTGTGACGGTCTAAAGAATTGGTGCCGCGTAATATCTCATCCAATAAAATAAATATTTTCTCTCCCGCATTCACCCGGTCAATAATGGCTTTCAGTTTTTTTAATTCGGCATAAAAAGTACTGGTGCTTTCTTCTAAATTATCGGCAATGCGCATACTGCTGATGATCTGTACCGGCGACAATGTGAACGAACGGGCGCAAACTGGTGCACCGGCCATTGCCAGCACAGTATTTACACCAATACTGCGTAGGTAAGTGCTTTTACCGGCCATATTACTGCCGGTGATCAGCATCAGTTCTTCCCGGCTTGTAATGCTGATATCATTATTCACTCTTTTAGCCGCATTGATCAATGGGTGACCGATATTTTCTCCGGCAATAAAAAAATGCGCTTCTTTAAAAACGGGGTAACACCATTCCGGATGATTGAATGCAAGGCCAGCAAAACTGTGCAGTGCTTCAAATTTACCAATAGCCTCAAACCAGTCGTTGATGTTTTGCTTATTGCGCTGTTTCCATTTTTCTAACGCCATGGCCTGTTGAATATCCCATTGCAGTATCACTGCCAGCGGTATAAAAACAACCGGGTTCAAACGCAGATCCAGCCTTTCCACGATTTTTTTTAATTGCTTTAACTGTACCGATGCCGGTTTATTTTCCAATACAAATTTTGATTGCAGTGAAGACAACAAGGGACTTTTAAAACCGGTTTGCTCTATCAAATGCACACTGTTGGCCAGCACCGCCAGTTCATCCGCCATCCTGCTTACCTGCAGGTGCAGCGGCGCAATTTTTTTTGCCATCACCAAAGCCAGTAATGCCGATGCCAGCAGGAAGATATTGCGTACCGGGTTGGTAATGATATCAGCCATGTTCAAAGCAATCACCGTAATGATCAAAGCAGGTACGGCATACTGTAATACTTTCCAGGTACTGTTATTGATAAAATGCGGTTCTGCGTCCAGCCATTCGTGCAGCCTTTGCTGCGTGGTGCCGGTTATTTTTTGTTCCATGCCATAAGCCTGCAATTCCTGCCGCCATTCAGGTGTAGCGGATAATTCTTTTGCAGCTTCCTGCCGTTGTAAAATTTCGTGTATGCCTGCAGGCTGTAATAGCCATTGCGCCAGCGCCGCGCCACCCATATCCGAAGTGGTGCGGTTGCAGTACTGGTATAAGGATGCCCTGCCAAAAATATCCAGGTCGCCGGCATAAGGGTGAGTGGCCGGAATATACTCATGGCCATCTTCAAAATGATAATAATCATGTGCCAGCGCTTTCAGCTCTGCTTCATTAATTTTTTTCAGGTGTTGCGTATGCTTAATAGCAGTTTTATTGGCAAGATCCATAAACACCAGCCGGGTAAAAGCAACCAGCAGCGCTACTACCGCTACAGCAACCGTGCCGGTACCGGAAGGCCATAAAAAGTATACCGCAAGGCCGATTGCCAATATGGCTCCAAACCGCAGCCAGCCCAACAAGCTTTTTTTCTGAAGCAGTTGCTGGTACTGTATTTCAAGGGTCTCTATTCTTTTTTTATAAAATATATCCGGTTGCATGTGTTTTTGTTAAATGATCACTGCAAATGTAGTTTTATAACCATAACAAAATACTTTTCGTAAATTTGCAGTTCTGTAATTATTAATTATTCGTTGATCGATTATTAATTATGTCCGGGGCCGACCGGTTTTGACAGCATAGTTCTTTGTAGGTATAAGCATGTAGTGCGTTGGATAATTAGCACTTTAATCTGAATATTCAACAACTTAAATGGCAATACTCAGTATGCCATGGCTGCTTAATCGATAGATTAACATCCATTAGGGCCGCCGAACAGGTCAGTTCTGTTACCATGTTCCGCCGCCGACTCAAAAACAAAACGGAATGCTGTGCTGCAATGAAGTGAGCAGTGCTTAAGACCATTCTTCTAAGGGTACAATTGGTTGGTTAGGTTCCTGCTGTACCCCGACAATTAATAACTAAATAAACATGTAGAAGGCTTACGGCGAATGTGTTTGGACCAGGGTTCGATTCCCTGCGGCTCCACTTGTAGAATTTCATTACACAAAAGCCCTGCAGATCGTAGATCTTGCAGGGCTTTTTGTTTTTTCTCCTTTCTTTCATTTGTCGATTGCCTGTTTTATACAGGAATTAAACAGTCGCTTTTTATCCACGCTCTTCTGGTATATCTAATCTATTAAAAGCAACCATTTTATACCCAAATCCATCATTAATAATAGGGTGAAATTTAACGCATGTTCAATTGCATGTAGCTAAGAGTTAAAAAGCATGTTGTGCATGTGACTGAGGTAACCTGAGGTATGACCTGCAAAAAAACATCAAACAACATTTTTTATGAAACAGCAATTTAGAAAAACATTTATCCTCATCCCGGTTGGCCTATTTTTTCTTACGGCAACCATAGCACTCACACAATTTAAAAGCATGCCTGACCTTGTAAGAGGGCTTTTATTCGGCATCGGTATTGGCCTGGTTGCTTTGCCGTTTGTGCTGAAAAAGGTGAAGCCGGGCGGGTGTTAGTCAGCAGGCATTCATGAGTAATTACACCATAGCATGCTTTGGTGCCTATCTGTGCATCAGGCGCAATGGCAAGCCATGCCTTAAATTCACATACTGAAAAAATATTACACAGCGTATAGGAAAGAATAGATTATTGAACATCAGCGAATCAACAATAATGGTTATTCAGCAAAATGAAACCGATTATATCAACTTAACCGATATGTCTGTATCTTTCAAAGAAGGGAGCGGATTAATTGGCAAATGAATAAGCAATAAGAATACACTGGAATACCTGGGCATTTGGGAGAAAATAAAAAATCCCGGTTTTAATTACCCCGAATTCGGGGTAATTAGGCAAGAAGCAGGCACTAATAGATTTATGAATTGCTAACGCAAAAAAAATATAAATTCACCCACCATTAGTATGACAAAAGAGAACGCCATCAAAATTTTTGAACAAAAGCAGGTTCGCACCCATTGGGATGAAGAACTGGGCCAATGGTTTTTTTCGGTAATAGATGTGATTGAAATACTGACAGGCAGCAGCATTCCCAAAAGATATTGGAGCGACCTAAAAAAGAAACTTACCAGCGAAGGAAGTCAGTTGTACGAAAAAATCGTACAACTGAAATTTGCATCTTCAGATGGGAAAAAATATGCAACTGATTGTTTGGCAACACAAGATTTATTGAGGCTTATCCAATCCATACCATCGCCCAAGGCAGAGCCTTTTAAACAATGGCTGGCAAAAGTGGGCTATGAACGTATGCAGGAAATAGCCGACCCGGAGCAAAGCCTAGACAGGGCAAGGGCAAACTGGCAGCAACTGGGGCGCAGCGAAAAATGGATACAGCAGCGCATGTCGGGGCAGGAAACCCGCAACAAGCTTACCGACTATTGGAAAGAAAATGGCGTGGAAAAAGCAAATGAGTTTGCACTGCTTACCAACATCATTCACCAAGAGTGGACAGGGCTGGATGTGCAGCAACACAAAAACCTGAAAGGATTGAAAACTCAAAACCTGCGGGACCACATGAGCGAAGCCGAACTTATTTTTACCGCACTGGCCGAACTCTCCACCCGCCAGATAGCAGCAGCCGACGAAGCAAAGGGCGTGCAGCAAAATGCCGTGGCAGGAAAAAAAGGCGGTAAAATAGCGAAAGATGCAAGGCTGGCTTTGGAAGAAAAAACAGGTAAGAAAGTAATAACGGCAGAAAATTTTTTGCCCCCGGCAACAATAAAAAAGAAACTGAATAAAAAGAAATAGCACCAACCGGCACATTTATTACTACCGGGCTTGCCAACAATGTACTTTATCTACCGCTATCAATTCCCTGCATCAAAGCAATTGCTATTGATGTATAAAACTCCACAATGGTATTGCTATTGCGTTTATGCTAAAGCCCGGCTGACGGTTTAAAAACCTACCTGCCGGCAGGTAGGTCCCTCACCATCGCCAAGCCCTTAATGTTGCATGATACTTTAAAAACGACCCCATCAAAATGAAAAAAGTAATACTAATAACAGGAGGAAGTGATGGAATTGGAGCTTCAACTGCATATTTGGCATTTCAAAAGGACTACACGGTTTGTATAAACTATAGACAAAACCAAGTCTCCGCTAATAAAATTGTAACTGAAATAAAAAATCGAGGTGGACGGGCTTTCGCATTTCAGGCTGATATATCTAATGAGCAACAAGTTGAAGAACTGTTCAAAACAATAGATAGTCAAGTTGGAACAATATCAGCACTTGTAAATAATGCTGGCATTATTGAACCACAGCAAAAGCTTGTTGACATTACCACCGAGCGGCTTCAAAAAGTATTTGCCACAAATATTTTTGGAAGTTTTTTTTGCGCAAGAGAGGCAATCAAACGTATGTCGAATAAGAACAATGGACACGGTGGCAGTATTGTAAATATATCTTCAATGGCTTCAAAGTATGGTTCACCTTTTGAATATATTGACTATGCCTCAACAAAAGGAGCAATCGACACTTTGACGATAGTATTATCAAAAGAAGTGGCGGAGGAAAATATTCGGGTAAACGCCGTGCGGCCAGGAATTATTGATACAGGCATTCATTCAAAAGCGGGAGAAGCTAATAGAGTAGACAGAATGAAAGAACAAATTCCAATGAAAAGAGGTGGGCATCCTGACGAAATCGCTAAAACAATTCTTTGGCTGTTGTCGGACGAAGCATCATACATCACAGGTACTATCATTGATGTATCGGGTGGACGATAAAAACGCATCATACCTACACTGTGGTTCATGTATTCACGGACCATTTTTTCGCCGTTGTTTTGTTCTCCTAAAAAACAACAGCGAAAAAAACTATCAATACAACCACACAAATTACAAACAACATGAAAATACTACACAAGGCAATATGCATGATCGCATGCTTATTATGCTTAAAAGAAATAAATGCTCAAACAATCACCCAAAACAAAACGGGTATTCATAGTGGTTTCTATTATTCGTTCTGGAGTGATGGTACAAGCGGCATTGCATCGATAACATTAAAACCTAACGGACGATACAGCACCCAATGGAAAAATATCGGGAATTTTACAGCAGGTAAAGGTTGGGCAACAGGAAAAGAAAACAGGGTAATCCGCTTTTCGGGAAAATTCAACGGCGGCGATAATGGGTATTTAGCTTTATATGGCTGGACAAAAGATTCCCTGATCGAATATTATGTAGTGGAGAATTATGGTAACTGGGTACCACCTGGCGCAACTTCATTGGGCAGTTTTACTTCTGATAACGGAACCTATAATATTTACAAAACAGAAAGAGTTAACCAGCCGTCAATTATCGGCAATACTACTTTTTATCAATACTGGAGTGTACGAACAACAAAGAGAACCAGTGGAACTATAACTTTTGCAAACCATGTGGCCGCATGGAAAAGTAAAGGAATGTATCTTGGAAAAACCTGGGATTATCAAATAATGGAAACGGAAGGATATAAGAGTACAGGGTATTCGGATATTACGGTAAGCGAAGGCACTTTAAAAAAATAACTTCTTTTGTGGTGAATTTGGTTGCAACAAGCAGATGATACCGATGGAACAGAATTACAGAGAGGGTAAACAATCCTAATAAACAAAGCAGAAAGAAACCGCCATTTATTTTACGCACTTAAACTGCTACGTAATGCAATAGTATCCTGATTGAGATTTAGTAAGTATTTTTACCGGAACGGATAATGCCCGTTCTTAATATGCAGATAAACCGCCTACTGGTAGTATTGCTATTGCTTGTTACAGCAGCGCCTGTATATGCAACAGATTCGCTGGCGGTATCGCACCTGTCCATACAAAACGGCCTTTCCAATAATTCGGTGCGCTGCATTTACCAGGATAAAAAAGGGTTTATATGGTTTGGCACTTACGATGGCCTGAACCGGTACGATGGCAGCGAGTTTAAAATATTCCGCAATAAGATCACCGACAGTACCTCCCTGCGGCACAATTACATTTATACTTTGTTTGAAGATAATGCCAGCAACCTTTGGGTGGGTACCGGGCAGGGCATCAGCGTTTACAATAGCAACACTTCTAAATTCTCACCGGCCTGGTATTATCCCTACAATAGGCCCGATCAACCCGAGCAGGCTGCTTTCAATGCCAACAGTATTGTATCGGATGATGCCAATAATATTTTTATCGGCGCCAATGGTTTTGGATTGATTGTAAAAAAAGCCGGCGAAAAAGCAGGGCATCAAATTCCTTTATTGGCAGACAATGCTTACTCAACCGACTTTAATGTGCGCAGCATTGCAGTGGTTAAAAATTCGGTATGGTTATTCATACTGGACAGGGGACTTTTCAAATACGATATGACCACGCAGAAAATTGTATTGGTGAACAGTGAAGTAAGAACGGGTTCCTGCATGCTGGCCGATGGCAATGATGATATCTGGATCGGTACAGAAAAAGGATTGTACCGGTACAATATTGCTTCCAACAAATACACGGTGCATTTTTCAGAATCGGAAGGAAAAATGAGCGCCCCGGATGTGATGTGTCTTTGCTATGATAAAGACCGTAATTTATGGATCGGTACCGAAGGTGGCGGTATCAATATACTGGATAATAAAACCGGCAGGTTCAGTTATATCCTGCCCAAAGAAGGCGATAACAAATTATCCAGCGAAGCGGTTTATTCTATTATAAAAGACAGGGAGGATCGTTTGTGGATTGGCACTGTTAAAGGCGGTTGCAATATTATTGATCCGGGCAAGAGCAATTTTCAAACCATTGTACACAATCCTTTTTCAGCCAACAGCCTGCCGGGTAATTTTATTTATTCTTTCTGCGAAGCCAGGGATGGTACGGTTTACATCGGCACCGATGGCAACGGTATGAGCAAGTGGAACAGGGCAACCAATAATTTTACCAATTACGATCACAGTAATGCGAATGCAGGTTCTTTGAGCCACAATGTAGTGACCAGTATACTGGAAGATCATAACGGCACTATCTGGGCGGCTACTTTTGGTGGCGGTATTAACCGCTTTAATGCCAGGGACGGCAGCTTTACGCATTACCGCTGCGTGAACGACAGCACCGGCGCCGAAAATAAAAATGTATGGTTATTGTTCGAAGACAGATCGCAGGTGTTATGGGCTACTACTTTTAGTAATGGTAAATTATACCGCTATAACCCTGCGGCAGATAAATTTGAAGTGTTCTCGCAAAGACTGAACAACCTTATTTCTTTTTTTGAAGATGCCAACGGCGACCTGTGGGCGGGCAACAGCAGCCAGTTATATAAGCTGGATCGCAATGGGCAGGCGCACCGTACGTATGAAATTGGTAAACCCATCCGGGCTATTTACGAAGACAGCAAACATAATTTCTGGCTGGGTGCCGAAAGTGGCGGCCTGATATTATTTGACAGGATCACCAAAAAAATACAATATCAATACTCCGATAAAGATGGATTATGCAATAACTCGGTACTGAATATTAAGGAAGATAAAACCGGCAATTTATGGCTCAGTACTTTTAATGGCATTTCTAAATTCAATCCCGCAACAAAAACTTTCAAGAATTTTTACCTGAGTGATGGTTTGCAGAGCAACCAGTTTTCTTACAATGCAGCGCTGCGGCTGTACAGCGGCGAAATGCTGTTTGGCGGTATCAATGGCTTCAATATTTTTTACCCGGAAAATATCAAGGTACGCAGTTATATGCCGCCGGTTTACATCACGGATATTTTCATCAACAGCAAACATGTATCGCAGCTGAATGAATTTATTATGAGTGCTGCGGGGGATGACATAACGGGACTGCGTATACCCTTTAACGAAGCGGTGTTGTCGCTGCGCTTTAACGCCATGGAATTTTCTTCGCCCGAAAAAATAATGTATGCCTACTACCTGGAAGGATGGGATAAGGGCTGGAACTACCCGGGCAATGTGCACAATATCAACTACAATAATTTACACGAAGGCCACTATACATTGCGTATTAAAAGCACTAACAGCAATGGTGTATGGAACGAAAAGGAAACCGTGCTTAAAATAACCATCCTGCCGCCCTGGTACCGTACCTGGTGGGCTTACCTGGTGTATGTAACATTAACAGCAGCTGTAGTGTATGTAATTTACCGCTACCGCAGGCAACAGATCAAATTAAAGCACGAGGTGGAAATAACACAACTGAACGCAGAAAAAGAAAAAGCCATTAACGAGAACCGGCAGGCATTCTTTACCAATATCACCCACGAATTCCGTACACCACTTACTTTAATTATCAATCCTATAAAAGATATGATGGTGAAGAATGACAGTGGTGAAGAAAAAGAAGAACTGGATCATGTGCACCGCAATGCAAGGCGTTTGCTAAGCCTGGTGGATCAACTGTTATTGTTCAAAAAAACAGAAAGTGATACAGGCGTGCTGCAGGTATCAAAATTTAATTTCTCTGCTATGTGCAGGGAAGTGTATTTGTATTTTACGCAACAGGCCAGGGCCAAACACATACAGTACAGTTTTGAATGCAGTAACGAACAACTGGAACTGGTGGGCGACAGGGAAAAACTCGAGATCGTATTTTACAACCTGTTGTCCAATGCACTGAAGTATACACCTGCGGGCGGTACTATTATAATGAAGGTAACAGGGCGGGATGAAGAAGTGGAGGTTTGCATCAGCGATACCGGTGCAGGCATTCCGGCTTATGTAGGCAACAAACTTTTTGAAAAATATTACCGGGTACCCGAAAAGGATACACCAGCAAAGCCGGGTTTCGGCATTGGCCTGTACCTGGTAAAAGAATTTATAGATAAGCACAAAGGGCATATTAATTATACCAGCCAGCCGGGGCAAGGCACTACATTTACCATTGCACTGCAAAAAAAGATAGAACATACTGCTGCAGTGGAAATTTTGCAGGAACAAAAAGCAAGCGGCGAATTGCTGAATGAGATCGCATCGGGTGATGAAGCGATCATTGAAAATAAAACAGTGACTGATGGCATGGAATCGGTGGTGAGCGAACGGCATTCTATATTAATTACCGATGATAATGCACAGATGCGGGGCTACCTGGTGCAGGTATTTCAAAATACATTTATAGTATATGAGGCAGGAAGTGCAGAAGAGGGTTTGCAGATCGCAAAAGAGATGCAGCCCGATATCATCATCAGCGATGTGGTGATGAATAATTTAAGCGGCATTGATTTTTGTAAGGCAGTAAAAGAATCGCCGGTATTGAACCATATTCCTTTTATATTGATCACCGGCAGTTTTTCGCCGGAGTCTAAATTAAAAGGGATCGAGAACGGGGCGGATGATTATATCACCAAGCCTTTTGAAAAAAATATGCTGGTGGCAAGGGTGCAGAGCCTGATCAGGAACCAGCAGAACCTGCAGAAATATTTTTACAACGAGATCACCCACCAGGAACAGAGCCAGCATATCACCGGCGAATACAAGGAGTTTTTGGATAAGTGTATACATATAGTGGAGCAACACCTGGATGATGAGGATTTTAATATACAGGTGCTGGCAAGGGAGATCGGCATGAGTCATAGCAATCTTTATAAAAAGATCAAGACCATTTCGGGCCAGAGCGCCAATGCCTTTATACGGTATATCAGGTTGCGTAAAGCAGCTGAAATGTTTATTAATACAAATTGTAATATTAACCAGGCTGCCTTTTTTGTTGGCATTAAGGATATCAAATACTTCCGGGAGCAGTTTGTAAAAACCTTCGGTTTAAAGCCTTCTGAATACATTGACAAGTACCGGAAGACCCTTGGCAAGAACTATAAACTGAACGAAAAGGTGATAAAAGACAAGGAAATATAGGCCGGAAACCCTCCATTTATCGGCCCTCCATAGATTGTTCAGGCCACAGTTCGTTTTTAGAAAATTTTAACAACCTATTCAAAAAATACCTCATTTACCCCCTGTTTTTGGCCAATTTTACGAATTTACCCCTTTATTTTACGGCTGATACCCCCTTATTTACCCCCTTTCGACTTTAGATTTACATCCTATTTTCTAACGAATGCTAAAACTTCTGCTGTATGTTAAAACGAACAGTCAACTGTCGGCCTGGTTCAGGTTTACCTCAACCGGGAACTAAACCCCAATTACCGGAAGCAACCCGGCGTCTATTTAGTTGTAAAAAAAATGTAATTCATTCCTTTTCCAAACACCTGCTGTTTACAGCATTATGCACGGCCGTTTTGGCCACAACAGCCAGCGCCCAGCAAAAAAAGGCTGATACGGTTGTTATCAACAACGAGCAGCCGGTTGAACTGATCTACACCCAATCGGCCCGGAACCTCACCGCAGCTTCTACCGATGCGGTCTATTCAAAAGACATTTTGAAATCGCCGGTTACCAGTTTCCGCAATGCCATTACCGGCCGGCTGGCTGGCTTGTACACCCTGCAGAGTTCGGGATTACCCGGTTCGGATGGCGCCTCGCTTACTTTAAGGGGTAAGACACCCATTATCATTATTGATGGGGTAGTGGCCAATCTTACCACATTTGACCTGGAGGAAATTGAATCGGTGACTGTGTTAAAAGATGCATTGGCAACCGCCATGCTGGGGGTCAGGGGCTCCAATGGCGCCATACTGGTTACCACTAAAAAAGGCAAAGCAGGCAACCAGCAGATATCTTTTACAGCACAAACAGCCATACAGCAATCCATTGCATGGCCCGAAACACTGAATGCTTATAATTATGCATTGCTGCACAACGAGGCTTTGCGTAACGACGGTGTTGACAGTGCTTACTCCGGTTTATATTATTCTCAAAATGCTTTGAATGCTTATAAAAATGGTACTGACCCTGTTAATTATCCCAATGTAAATTACAGGGAACAGGTTACCAATAAAACAGCGCAGTTCAGCAAGTATACTTTAAGTGCGACGGGTGGTAATAAATTTGCCCGCTATTTTGTATCGCTGGAACATGCCAATCAAAGCGGTTTCTTTAAAACTGTAGACAGCACATCTTATAATACCAATAATAATTTCAAGAGTTATGTGGTGCGTTCGAATGTTGATGTGAACATTACGCCTAAACTTTCCGGCGGTATCTATTTACTGGGCAGGATCATGAATGCCAACGAACCCGGTGCCACTACCGGTTCTATATTGTCCAGTATCATGAACACTCCCGCCAACGCATACCCGCTTTTAAATTCCAATAACAGTTTTGGGGGCAACCAGCAATACCAGAACAATGTACTGGCACAAACCATTGCCTCAGGCTACCGCCAGCGCTATTACAGGGATATACTGGTGAATATTTATTTACAGCGTTCACTGGATGAAGTGCTGAAAGGTTTGTGGATAAGAGCTAAAGCCGCTTATAACTCCACATTGGCAGAAGATATCAACCGCAGTAAATCCTTTGCAGTGTTTCAGCAAACCGGCAGCAACTACATACAGTTTGGTAGCAATGGTACACAGGGTAACAGCAATGGTATTGCTTACCAGGGCAGGGGAGATTATGAAGAGCTGAGCCTGGGTTATTCAAAGAACATCGGGAAGATACACGATATCAATGCACTGCTTTTATTCAACAGGGATAATTCCACCAGTGGTTCCGATCTTCCTTATACTATCAGCGGAACTTCTGCAAGGGTTTCGTATGTATACAAAAATAAATTCACTGCCGAAGGTGCTTTGGCTTATAACGGCAGCAACCGATATCCTGATGATGGTTCTACCAAAAGAGGATTTTTTCCTTCTATAGGTTTTGGATGGAATATAGATCGTGAAAAATTCATGCAATCCGTTCCTGTTATTTCAAAACTGCGGGTGTATACCAGCTATGGAAAAACGGGATGGGACAACCCCGGTTACTTTGTGTATTACCCAAGATTCTTTGATGGCGCTACCGGTTATTTTGGTACCGGTGCCGGAGGTGTTACCACTATTACAGAAGGCACTTTGCCCAATGTTAATATCACCTGGGAAAAAGCCAATAAATACAATGCAGGTATTGCCGGCGCTTTGCTGAACAATCACCTGAACTTTTCTGCAGAATATTTCAGCAATAAATATTACGACCTGCTGCAGCAACGTGGTGCCAGCAGTACTACTATTGGTAACGATTACCCTGATGAGAATATCGGCAAGAATAAATATTATGGATGGGAATTCCAGCTGGGCTGGCAACAAAGTGTGAAAGAGCTGCAATACTTTGTAAATGTCAACGCCACTTTCTTAAACAGCAAAGTGATATTTATGGATGAAGTGAGCAGGCAGTACAGCTGGATGCAGCGTACAGGCCAACCCATCGGAAGAATATTTGGCTATGTAGCCGATGGACTTTTCCAGAGCCAGGCCGAGATCAACAGCAGTGCCACCACCACGGGATACAAAGCACAGCCGGGTGATATAAAATATAAAGACCTCAATAATGATGGTGTGATCAACCAAAACGATCAAACCGGGATTGGTTCGGGCAAGGCCCTGATCATGGGTGGTCTTTCAATGGGTGTAAGTTATAAAGGCTTTGACATCAGCGCCCTGTTCCAGGGTATGGCTAACCGTGATATTTATGCTTCGGGCAGCAGCTACTGGGCATTTGCGGGTGGCACGGGCCAGGCATATAGCCATAACCTGCAAAGATGGACACCGGCCACTGCGGCATCGGCAACTTATCCCCGCCTGAGTTATGGTGATAATTCCAATAATTACGCGGTATCCTCTTACTGGATAAGAAATGGTAATTACCTGCGCCTTAAAAACCTGGAAGTAGGATATGCTTTCCCCACGAAGCTGATCAAAAAAACAAGACTGAACACCATACGCCTGTTTGCTAACAGCTACAACCTGTTCACCATAAAATCGGATGAACTGGATGGAAGGGACCCTGAAGGATTTACCGGTGGTTATCCTATTCAACGCCTGTTCAACTTTGGTATCAACATTAAATTTTAATACTGCTATATGAAAAAGAAATATTTTATTCCAATAACCATTTCCGCGATCGTATCGCTGCTGGTTATTTCATCCTGCAAAAAATACGAGACCCAGCCAAAGGATTGGTTCACTTCTTCCTTAACTTTTGATACGCTGGATAAGAATGGTATTGTTGCCGGTTACGACCTGAACAATATTTATAATTATGTTCCCGATGGCTTCACCCGTATTGATGGTGATTTCCTGGATGATGGTGCAGGCGATGCGCTGCCATCAAGATACAATACGCAAGCGGAGAATTACCTGAAGGGTACTGTTTCTGCCATCAATAATCCTGATCCTTACTGGGCCAACAGTTATTACGGTATACGCCGTGCGAATATCTTTTTGGCCAATATTGATAAAGTGCCGCTGATCGCTATTACCCGGCAATATTATAAATCTGAAGCAAGGTTTTTAAGAGCGCTATTTTACTGGGAATTACTGAAACGCTATGGTGGTGTGCCTTTACTGGGCAATACTATTTACAGCCTGGATGACAATATACAGTTGCCCCGTAAAACTTTTGCAGAAACAGTGGATTACATCGTGAATGAATGTACGGCTATTAAAGACAGCATGCGTACAGATCCTGTTTCCACTTCGGACTGGGGCAGGGCCAGCAAAGGCGCGGCTGTGGCGCTTAAATGCAGGGTGTTGTTATATGCAGCCAGCCCTTTGTTCAATGGCGGCGGTGTTGAGACCGATCCTGTAAAAAAAGCATTGACCGGTTACCTAACGGCAGACCCTACACGCTGGCAGAAAGTGGTGGATGCTTATAATGAATTTGCAGCATTGGGTACTTATTATAAACTGGTTACCAGTGGAACGCCTACAGCATTTGCTTCGGTGTTCATTAACAAAATGAATACAGAAGTGATATTTACCAAGCAGGTGGCCAATGGTATTGGGTTGGAGAACAGCCAGTCGCCGGTGGGCTATATTGCTGCCAATGTGAGAAGCCAGGGTATGACCAGCCCGGTACAGAATTTTGTGGATGCATTTCCAATGCTGAATGGTATGGGCATTAATGAAGCCGGTTCGGGTTATACGCCTGCAACACCTTATGCCAACAGGGACCCGAGGCTGGATGCCACTGTTTTCCGTCATGGATCGCAATGGCTGGGCCGTACTGTAAAAACTGCTGAGGACAGCCTTGACAAACCCAATAATTTTTCTATCTCCACCATACAAACGAGGACGGGCTATTACCTGAAAAAATTCCTGGGAAGTTTTGCCACCGGTACAGCTTATTCAAGCCAGAGCCACAATTTTCCTTTGTTCCGTTATGATGAGATCATTTTAAACTATGCGGAAGCATTAAATGAATTAGGGCAAACAGAGAATGCAGTAACACAGATCAAACTGCTGCGTTCCAGGGCGGGCATTACTGCAGGCACCAATACCCGTTACGGTATCAAAGTGGGTATCTCTCAAACAGAGATGCGTACACTGATACAGAATGAAAGAAGAATAGAACTGGCATTTGAAGAGCACCGTTTCTGGGATATACGCCGGTGGAAAATTGCCGACCAGGTATTGACAACGCCATTGACCGGTATGAAGATCAATGATGGTGTAACACCCACTTACCAGGTGATCAATGTGATGACGCCTGTGTTCAACAACAGGATGTACCACATGCCCATACCACTGGACGAAATCAATAAAAACCCCAACCTCATTCAGAACGAAGGCTGGTAAAACAAACCCTTTAAAATTCATTTAAAGCTATTATAAAATGAAAAAAATAATTTATCTCATTCTTATATTGATCGGTTTTACCAGTGGTACAGCAATGGCACAGGTAAATAAGATCAGCGGCGTGGTGACCGATAATAACGGCAACGCCATTGTGGGCGCTTCTGTAGTGGAAAAAGATGTGCCCGGCAACGGAACGAATACCAATGCATCAGGCCGCTTTACGCTTACACTAAAAGGTAAATCGCATGTGTTGGTAGTAACCTATGTAGGTTATGAAAAAGAAGAGTACAAGGCGGGTAATAATACCACTTTACAGATCGTATTAAAAACTGCATCCGGCAGTCTTAGTGATGTAGTGGTGGTGGGTTATGGTAAACAAAAAAAGATCACCACCACGGGTGCTATCAGTACGGTATCAGGTGCAGAATTAAGGGAGAATCCTTCTGCGAGTATCCAGAATACCATGGCAGGAAAATTGCCCGGTTTCTTTTCGCAGCAAACATCCGGCAGGCCGGGTGCGGATGGCGCCACTTTTTATATCCGTGGACAAAGTTCGTATAATGGTGGTAGCAATACGCCGCTGATCATTGTGGATGATATTGAATTTACTTACGAACAATTTGCCCGTATCGATCCGAATGAAATTGAAAGCCTGAGTATTTTAAAAGATGCTTCCACTACAGCAGTATATGGTGTAAGAGGTGCTAACGGTGTAGTGATAGTGACCACACGCAGGGGTAAGATCGGCGCACCCCAGATATCGTTCCGCGGCGAAACCAGTATCCAGCAACCAACCATTCTTCCTCATTATTTAAATTCCTACGAAACAGCCAAACTGGTAATGCAGGCGCAAACGAATGATGGCGTTGCTGCAGCGCAACAACTTTTTAAACAGGCCGACCTGGATACTTTCCAGCGGGGCCTCAATCCTTATACACACCCGGATGTGAACTGGCGGGATGTATTGTTTAAAAATTTCAGCCAGCAGTACCGTGGTAATTTTGATATCAGCGGCGGTACTGAAAAGGTAAAGTACTTTATTTCTGCCGGCTACCTGTACCAGAATGGTATGCTTAAAAATTATGGCAGCAAAGTGGGTATCAATAACAGCTTTTATAACCAGCGCTACAACTACAGGAGCAACCTGGATATGAAAGCCACTGCCACTACTGATCTGCGTTTGGATCTTTATGGTAACGTGAGCCAGATCAACCAACCGCAGGTGGGCAGCCCTTTTGGCTACAACGACCTGTTTTATGATTACGGCAGTTTCCTTACACTGAGTCCATTTGCTTATCCTTTATACAACCCCGATGGTTCGCTGGGTTACAGTTACTGGCAAAGGAACAATTCCATTGGTGGTACCAGCTATGATGTGAACAATGTGATCGGCCGCCTTAATTACCTGGGCTATACCCGCACTTTTGAAAATAATATGAACCTGGTAGGTACATTGAATCAAAAGCTGGATTTTATTACAAGAGGCCTTTCTGTAAAAGGAACAGTGTCTTATGCCAGCAGCTATGGCGATCCCGGTGTTAACACCAACACGGTATCTATGAGCGGTGCCGATTTTCCTTCTTTTATTTACGATCCTACATTGGCAGATCCCTATGTGCCCAGGAACGCCAGCATCTTCCGTGTGCGCAGGCTGATACGGGGTTCCACCAGCGGCTCTACCTATCGTAGTGTGCAGGCGCAGGCCTTCATTAATTACGATCGTACATTCGGTGGACGACATCACGTGTACGGGTTAGCGTTATATAATAAAAATTCGGTAACAAGATATAACAGCAGTACGGCTTATAATTTTATCCCCAACAATTTACTGGGTTACACTGTTCGCTTGGGATACGATTACAAACAAAAATATTTACTGGAATTGAATGCTGCCCGCAACGGATCGGATCGCTTTTCAAAAGCACACCGTTATGGACTTTTCCCCGCGGTATCTGCCGGATGGAATGTATCGGAAGAAAAATTCATCAAAGAACATTTTTCATTTCTTAACCGTTTGAAATTAAGAGGCTCTTACGGATTGGTAGGTAATGATAAGATCGGTACTTCTTTCTCTTACCTGTACACGCAGGTGTATACACAGAGTGGCGGTGCGGTTTATTTTGGCGACCCCAATGCCAACAGCAGCAGCGCTGTGTATGAAGGCACACTGGGTAATGACGAAGTAAGCTGGGAAAAAGAAAAGAAACTGGACCTTGCTGTGGAAGGTGCAGTGCTGAACAGCAGGCTTTCGTTTGTGGTGGATTATTTTAATAATAACCGCTATGATATATTGACAAGTCGTGCCAATTCTGTATCTGCCGTATTTGGCCAAACACTGCCTGCTGTTAACCTGGGTAAAGTAAATAACAAAGGCATTGAGATACAGCTGAACTGGGAAGACAAGATCGGCAAGAATTTTTCTTATGCCATCAAAGGAAGTTATTCTTATGCAAAAAATACCATCCTGTTCCAGGATGAACCGAGTTACAAATACGGATACCAGTCTTACACCAACCACAGTATTGGTTCACAAAGAGTATATACCTGGATAGGTTTTTACGACAGCGCTTCTATTGCTGATCCTAAAGTGGCCAAACCAAGTGGTACCATCCGCCCCGGCGATCTGCGCTATGCCGATCTGAATGGCGATGGTGTGATAGATGGTTATGATCTTAAAGTACAGGGCTATCCCAATGTTCCGAATACAACAGCGGGATTACAGATATCGGTTGCTTATAAGAACTTTTCGATCGGTGTATTCTTCCAGGGATCATCCAACTTTAATGTGAGTGCTGCTGCAGAAGCTATCAGGGCATTCAGTTCTAATATGCTTGCGGTGCACCAGCAATCCTGGACACCTGCCCTGGGTAATAATGCAAAGTATCCGTTATTGACCTTTACGCCGGGCACCAGCGATCCTGCTGCCAATCCTTCTACTTTCTGGCAGATACCGGGTGACTATATCCGTTTAAAAACTGCAGAGGTAGGTTATACTTTACCAGAAAAATGGGTGAAGAACATGCGTATGAAGAATATCCGCATTTACAGTAACGGTTATAACCTGTTTACCTGGACCAAGCTGAGCAAACTGTACGAACTGGATCCTGAGATCACACTGGGTACCAGCCGTACCGTGTATCCGCCACAGCGCATCATCAATTTTGGTATAACAGCTACTTTTTAAAACAACGCTATTGCTTCATTCAAAAAAAGATCATCATGCTTAAAAATAAAATCTATATGAAAAAGCTGGTTATTATAACAGGTATGGTTATACTAATAGCTTCCTGTAAAAAGAATGATTTCCTGGATAATAAATCCACTGCCATAACAGAAGAAGCTGTTTTTAAAGACAGTTTGCTTACTATACAATTCCTGAACGGTATCTACAACCAGATCGGGTTTACTTTTAATAAAGGCAGGTGGGATACCCACGGTAATACAGAACACTCTGTAGATGACGGTGAATATTCTTTATCGGCCACTTATCGTCCGGATGTGATATTGTACAACGGTACGGTTTCTCCCACCAACTTCGGAACCACCAGCCCTACGCTGGCCGATAGCTGGAGTGTACCTTATACCAACATCCGCAGGTGTAACCTGTTGATGGAAAAATTACCTTCCACGCCGCTTTCTGCTGCCAAACAAAGCAGGATGAAAGGCGAAGCAAAATGCTTACGGGTATGGTATTACATGCAATTGCTCATCTGCTATGGCGGTGTACCCAATGTAGCCGACAATGTGTATGATATCGATGCACAATTAAATCTGCCCCGCCAGAAATTTGCTGACCTGGTAACTTATTTATCAAAAGAGCTGGATGATGCGATCACTTTATTACCTGCACCGGGTGCTTATGAAGCCATCGATTACGGAAGGGTTACCAAGGGTACCTGCCTGGGTTTAAAGTCGAGATTGTTATTGTATGCGGCCAGCCCATTGTTCAATGGCGGTGCTAATACCGGCAATGCATCTGCTGATCAAATTGCAGCGGCCAGTTATCCCTCTTATGATGCAGCGAGGTGGCAGGCTGCGGCAGATGCGGCATTGGCGGTGATCAACTCCAATTATTATTCATTGATCAGCGATAACAGTACCGTAGCAGGACTTGGGTTTTACAAAACCTTTTTAACAAGGGTGAACCCCGAACTTATTTTTGCACTGTACCGACCCACCAATAAGGATTTTGAGCAATACTATTTACCGATGGGTTCCAATTACACCCGCCCTACACATAACCTGGCGGCTGCTTTCCCTATGGCGAATGGTAAAGCCATTACCGATCCCACTTCGGGTTATGATCCCACCAATCCTTATGTGAACAGGGATCCACGTTTCCGCTACACTTTGATATATAACGGTGCCAAGTATGCGAATACTTCCCTGGTGCAGGTGCCGTTCTATACTTATACAGGTAGCACTACCACCACCACGTATTCTTCATATATCAGCCCTACAGGATATTACTGCCGCAAAATGTGTGACAGTACCGTTACCAATAGTGCAGGCGCCAGCCCCGACAGGGAATGGCCTATTATGCGGTATGCAGAAATATTATTGAATTATGCAGAAGCTATTAATGAGACCGGGCAAACCAATCTTGCTTATCCAAAGCTCATTGAATTGAGGAATAGGGCAGGTATCACGCCCGGCGCAGATGGTTTATACGGCATGAAAGCGAATATGACGCAGGCTGAAATGCGTGACTTTATACAGAATGAAAGACGTATTGAACTGGCTTTTGAAGACCATCGCTGGAATGATATCCGCCGCTGGAAAATTGCCATGACGTTGTATGGTGGCACGCCGACGGGATATAACAGCATTATGACGGTAACCCGTGTGGGTACTGCCGGAAACCTGTCTACCGGTGTGGGACTGACCTTTAATTACGTGATCAGCACCACTACCAGCAAGCACACTTTCCGCCCGGAAATGTACCTGCTGCCGATACAGGATGTGGAGATACGTAAAATGCCTGCCATGTTACAGAACCCGGGTTGGTAAATAATAAAAGTAGTTTTTTAGTGTAACAGTAATGCGTACCCTATGTTAAGCAAATTATAGAAAGACAGTAATGTAAATGGGATCAATGTTTAAAAAGCTGAATTATATAGTGACCGGTGTTGTTGTATTGATGATGGCTGCCTGCAGCAGTTCGAACAAACATACTGCAGCAGTAAATAATTCTAAAGAAACTGTATTGGCCACGATCAACAAGGTAAACACTTACTGGCAGGAGCAAAACCCTGTCCAGGGCCGTTCCTTCTGGGATAATGCTGCTTATCATACCGGCAATATGGAAGTGTATGCGCTTACCAGGAACGAAGCCTACCGGAAATATTCAGAAGCATGGGCAGAGCAAAACCAATGGAAAGGCGCCGCTTCGGATAATAAAGCCGAGTGGAAATTTAATTATGGAGAAAAGCCGGAGTATGTATTGTTCGGCGACTGGCAGATCTGTTTTCAAACTTATATTGACCTGTATCATATGCAGCCGGACGAAAAGAAAATTGCCCGTGCTAAAGAAGTGATGAGTTATGAGATCAATTCCACAGAAAATAAATACTGGTGGTGGGCAGATGGATTGTATATGGTAATGCCGGTGATGACAAAAATGTACCTGCTTACCGGCGAAAGAAAATACCTGGATAAACTGTATGAATATTACAGTTATGCCAATAGTATCATGTACGACAGTGTAGAAAATATCTATTACCGCGATGCCAAATATGTTTATCCAAAGCATACCACTGCTTCAGGCAAAAAAGATTTTTGGGCCAGGGGCAATGGCTGGGTGTTTGCGGCTTTGGCAAAAGTGCTGAAGGACCTTCCTGCTGATGATCCGCACCGCGATGCGTATATCAGCAAATTCAAAGGGATGGCCCATGCTTTAAAAAGGTACCAGCAACCCGAAGGGCACTGGACAAGAAGTATCATGGATACGGCGCAGTCGCCGGGATTTGAAACCAGTGGCACTGCTTTTTTTACCTATGCGTATTTATGGGGTATCAATAATCATTATCTCAGTAAAAAAGAATTTGCGCCGGTGGTAGAAAAAAGCTGGCGTTATTTAACCACCATAGCACTGCAGCCGGAGGGAAAGATCGGGTACGTGCAACCGATAGGTGAGCGGGCTATACCGGGACAGGTGGTGGACAAAAACTCCACCGCCAATTTTGGAGTAGGGGCTTTTTTGCTGGCAGCCTGTGAAATGTATCGTTATAAAGATCTCAATAAATGAGTTATGGAGCTGAATGAACAAACTATAACAGAAAAATTTAAAAGTACTTTTAAGATAACTGAAAAGCCGATGATCGTTCGCTCTCCGGGCAGGGTGAACATCATTGGCGAACATACCGATTACAATGATGGTTTTGTATTGCCTGCTGCCATCGACAAAGCAGCTTATGTAGCCATCACCAAACGCAATGATGACCAGGTACATTTGTTTGCCACCGATTTTAATGAATGGTATCAAACCTCGCTTGGTAATATTGCTAAATCCAATAAGCACTGGCCGGATTATATACTGGGTATTGTAGACCAGTTGCAGCAAACCAATGCAACATTGCAGGGTTTTAATTTACTGGTTGCGGCAGATATTCCCATCGGTGCAGGGCTTTCATCATCCGCGGCATTGGAATGTGCTACCGTATTTGCATTGAACGAATTATTTGCCCTGCATTTATCCAAGGCAGAGATGGCGCATATTGCACAAAGAGCCGAACATACATTTGCCGGGGTAAAATGTGGCGTGATGGATATGTTCACTTCGCTGTTTGGAAAAAAAGATCATGTGATCCATCTCGACTGCCGCAGTTTATTCTATGAATACATCCCCTTAAAATTGACCGGTTACAAATTGCTGTTGCTGAATACCAATGTAAAACACCAGCTTTCTTTTACAGAATATAATACCAGGAGGCAGCAATGCGAACAGGCCGTGGCATGGATCAACGAAAAAATACCTGCGGTGAAAGCATTAAGGGATGTAACAACGGACATGCTGGATAAATATGTGCGGGCAAAAGACCCGTTGATCTACCAGCGCAGCAAATACGTGGTGGAAGAGAACAACCGTTTACTGCAGGCCTGCACCGATCTGAAAAAAGGGGATATCAAAGCATTGGGAAAAAAGATGTTTGCCACGCACGACGGGCTTAGTAAAGCGTACGAAGTGAGTTGCAGGGAACTGGATCTTTTAGTGGATCATGTAAGAAATAATAAAGCAGTGCTGGGCGCAAGGATGATGGGAGGTGGCTTTGGTGGTTGTACCATCAATATTGTAAGGGAAGAAGCGATCGAGAAATTGCTGGAAGAACTGGCACCGGTCTACGCAGCAGCAACGGGGCTTGAAATGAGTTATTACATCGCATCTGTAGAACAGGGAACAACCGTGCTGACACAAAGGGCAGAGGCCTTTGCATGATAGCGGGTGGTTATAATTTATACTTAAAGTAAAGTACATTCTCATATAGCAATCTATAGCAGTTGAGCGACCTGCTGTATCTACAGCAGGTATTTTTTAACAGGTAAAAGATGAAAAACATTTTAATTATACTTACCGGTTGGTGGTTGATGACCATAGCCGGTTGCCATACTTCGGCCATGCAGAAGCCGGTAGTTGCTGCAGCAACAGATACCAATAAACTGCGGCCCAATCAGCTTTGGTATGATGATAAGGGAGAACTGATCAATGCGCATGGCGGCGGTATTATTTTCAGTAACAACACCTATTACTGGTTTGGCGAAAAAAGGGGCCGCATTGCTTCGCAGGGCGTGAGCCTGTATTCATCGGCGGATCTGTACCACTGGAAAAATGAAGGGGTGGTATTTTCGCCGGATTATAAAGATACTGCCAGCGATATCAGTTATGGCTGTGTGATGGAGCGGCCCAAAGTGATCTATAATGCGGCCACACATAAATACGTATTATGGTTTCACCTGGAATTAAAGGGCAAAGGATACAGCGCTGCAAGGGCGGCAGTAGCGGTGAGCGATGCCATTACAGGACCTTATAAATACCAGCACAGCTTCCGGCCCAACGGTAATATGAGCCGGGATATGACCCTTTTTGTTGATGATAACGGCAACGCATACCAGTTATATTCTTCCCGGGAAAATTATGATCTTCGTATTACACAGCTTTCTGCGGATTATCTTACAGCTACCACCGAAGATAAAATGTTATTCAGTAATCACCGCGAAGCGCCGGCAATGTTCAGGTATAACAATAAGTATTACCTGGTTACCAGTGGTTGTACAGGATGGGCGCCTAATAAAGCTTCTGTGCATGAAGCAGCATCTGTATGGGGACCCTGGACCGAGCTGCCGTATAACCCAATGGAAGGACCGGGCGCTGATATTACATTTGGTGCACAATCTACTTATGTATTGCCCATTGCAGGTAAAACAAACCGCTTCATTTTTATGGCAGATAAATGGAACCCACGCAACCTGCAGGACAGCCGCTATACCTGGTTGCCTGTACAATTCAACAATAACCTGCCCGTAGTAAAATGGATGGACGAATGGAATTTAAATTTTTATGACAAGCATAATCAATGATGAACATGAACAGTAATTTTTTGAGAACCGTACAGCTGAGTATCGTATCCTTATTTTTTTCTATCACTGCAATAGCGCAGTCTTCCAATAATGATTGGGAAAATCCTGAATTGTTTGAATGGAATAAAGAAGCGCCGCATGCAGATATGATGCTGTTCGCCAACAAACAGGATGTGGTGACAGATGAATACAATAATTCTCCTTATTACAAATCGCTGAATGGCAACTGGAAATTTACTTATGTAGCCAAATATGCAGACCGGCTGAAAGATTTTTACAGTACCAGCGTAAATGAAAGTTCGTGGAGTGATATTGCAGTACCTTCCAACTGGGAGCTGAAAGGTTTTGGTATTCCCGTGTACACTAATATCACTTATCCCTTTCCAAAGAACCCACCTTTTATCGGAGAAAATAATCCTGTAGGAACTTACCGCAAACAATTCACAGTGCCGGATAACTGGGATAATAATGAAGTGATACTGCATTTTGGTTCTATTTCAGGTTGTGCTTTTATTTATGTGAACGGGCAAAAAGTGGGCATGACGAAAGCTGCTAAAACAGCAGCGGAATTTGACATTACAAAATACCTGGTGAAAGGAAATAATTTACTCGCAGTGCAGGTATTCCGCTGGCACGATGGCAGTTATTTGGAAGACCAGGATTTCTGGCGCTTAAGCGGTATTGAAAGGGATGTGTTCTTATTTGCTATGCCTAAACTCACTGTATGGGATTTCTTTTTAAAAGCAGGGTTGGATGACCAGTATAAAAATGGTTTATTCAATGCCGATATTAATCTGAGACAATTTACAAACGGTACCAACCAGAGTGGCACTGTAACCGTGGAATTACTGGATAAAACTGGTAAGAAAATTTTTAGTCAGCAAAAAAAATATGCTGCCGGTGCTGAACTGCCCGCATTATCTTTCAGCGGAAAGATCAATAATCCATTGAAGTGGAGTGCTGAATCACCGGAATTGTATGACTGCATCATAACATTGGATAATGGCAATACTGCTGCAGTGTACACGGGTGCAAAAGTTGGTTTCCGCAGAGTGGAAATAAAAAATGCGCAATTGTTGGTGAATGGTGTGGCGGTATATGTGCATGGAGTTAACCGGCACGAGCATGATGATGTATTGGGGCATGTGCCCACCAAAGAACTGATCACAAAAGATATGCAACTGATGAAGCAGTTCAATATTAATGCCATCCGTTTATCACATTATCCCAACGATCCGTTACTATATAAACTGGCCGACCGTTATGGTTTGTATATTGTGGATGAAGCCAATATTGAAAGTCATGGTATGGGTGCAGAATTCCAGGCATGGTTTGATAAAACAAAGCATGTGGCTTATTTACCGCAATGGGCTGCGGCGCACCTGGACAGGCATAAGCGTATGCTGGAAAGAGATAAGAACCATCCTTCGGTGATCATCTGGAGCCTGGGCAATGAATGTGGCAACGGGCCGGTTTTTCACGATGCGTATAAATGGATCAAACAAAGAGATAACAGCAGGCCGGTACAATTTGAACAGGCGGGTGAAGACTGGAACACCGATATCGTTTGCCCCATGTATCCACGGGTGAATGATATGAAACGGTATGCTGCTGATACAGCAAAGAAGCGGCCTTATATCATGTGCGAATATGCGCATGCAATGGGCAACAGTAATGGTAATTTCAGGGAGTATTGGGATATCATTCGCAGCAGCAAACACATGCAGGGTGGTTTTATATGGGACTGGGTGGACCAGGGTATAAAGACCACGGATGGCAATGGCAAAACATTCTGGGCCTATGGTGGCGACCTGGGTAGTTTTTATTTGCAGAATGACGAAAATGGTGTGGCTGATGGTTTGCTTAGCTCTGATCGTACACCCGACCCTGGTATATACGAAGTAAAAAAAGGATACCAGGATATCTTGTTCAGTTTAAAAGATACGGCTAATGCGGTGCTCACTGTAAAAAACATGTTTGCTTTTACGGTTTTGGATCTATATGATTTTAAATACAGCATTATTAAGAATGGTGCGGTAGTTTATACGGGAACTTTTGCAGTTAATGCTAAACCCGGCGAACAAAAAGATATTAAACTGAATATTCCTGCGGATAAACTGAACGGCGGGGGAGAATATTTTTTAAATCTGTCTGCCAATATCTCTCCTAAAAATGCAACAGCTTTGCTTGCAGCAGGACATGAAGTGGCTGCTGACCAGTTTAAACTGAGCGGTGATTATTTTGCAGCAACAGCAAAAACCACTGGCACACTTACAGTGCAAAAAAATGCTGACCGTGTAAGCTTCCAGTCGGGCAATATCTCGGGAGAGATAGACCTGAAACAAGGAACAGTGCGGAATTACCGCAGCAAGAATGGCCTGCAGGTAAATCGTTTACCGGAACCATATTTCTGGCGTGCACCTACTGATAATGATTTTGGTAATGGAATGCCTTCCAATATGGGCATCTGGCGCAATGCACATCAAAACCGCAAGCTGAAAAACATTACTGTTGGTGAACAGAACAGTGAAGGTGTATTGGTAAAGGCGGAATATGAACTGACGGGTATTGCTGTTCCTTACAGCATAGAATATTTGATACAAAACGATGGCAGTATAAGGATCACTGCAGCTATTGATATGACGGGAAGAGATCTTCCTGAATTGCCCCGCTTCGGCATGCGCATGCAGTTGCCTTCCATGTTCGACAGCCTGCAGTATTATGGCCGCGGCCCATGGGAAAATTACAGCGATCGCAATGAAGCTGCATTTGTTGGTACTTATTCCGGTAATGTAAAAGAACAATATTACAGGGGTTATATCCGTCCGCAGGAGAGTGGTTATAAAACGGATGCACGCTGGTTTTCTGTAACCAATAATGCAGGTAAAGGTTTGTATGTACAGGGACTGCAACCCATTTGTTTCAGTGCCACCAATCATTCGGTGGAAAGCCTGGATCCTGGTCTTACCAAAAAGCAACAGCATCCAACTGATCTGACACCTGACAATACTACTTATCTTCATATCGACCTGAAGCAGAGAGGTGTGGGTGGAGATGACAGCTGGGGTGCTTTGCCACATATCCAATATCGCTTGCTGGATAAAAAATACAGTTACAGTTTTATCATACGTTTAATTGATTAATGATGCGGCCTTTTCTTTTTTTTACAATAGCTGTTGTTTTATTTACTGCGTGTAACCGTAAGGTTACGGTCGGTAAAAACAATGCAACGCAATATGATGGTTATGCGCTGGTATGGGCAGATGAATTCAATACCAACGGCCGGCCCGATTCGGCCAACTGGAATTACGAAACAGGTTTTGTACGCAATGAAGAGTTTCAATGGTACCAGCCGGAGAATGCGTATTGCAAAGACGGCATGCTGGTAATTGAAACCAGGAAGGAGGAAAGGCCCAACCCGCTGTATGTACAGGGCAGTAACGAATGGCGCAAGAAGAGACCGAATATTGAATACACTTCTTCATGCATGATCACCCGCAACAAACAGCAATGGCAATATGGCCGTTTTGAAATGCGGGCCCGTATCGACATCAGCAAAGGTATATGGCCTGCCTGGTGGACCCTGGGTGTAAGCAAGGGCTGGCCCGGCAATGGCGAGATAGACATCATGGAATATTACCGAGGAATGCTTTTAGCGAATATTGCCTGCCAGGGCAGTAACCGGAAAGCGCAATGGTTCAGCAATACTTTTAAAACAGATTCGCTGGGTGGCGCTGCATGGTCGGCTGAATTTCATGTGTGGCGGATGGACTGGACGGAAGAATATATTGCCCTGTATTGCGATGGGCACCTGCTGAATAAAACCGGACTGGATTTGCTGCAGAACAAAGACGGCAGTAATTTTAATCCATTCAAACAACCCCATTACATGCTGCTGAATACAGCGGTGGGTGGAATGAATGGCGGTGATCCGTCTTCCACCACATTCCCCCGCAGGTTTGAAGTGGATTATGTAAGGGTATACCAGAAAAAATAATGTATATGAATGCGGTTAAAAGATCGCTTGCGACTGTGATCATAGTTCTGTGCTGTACTGTTGTATATGCACAGAACCGTCAACCTGTGTTCAGGGAAAATGTGGACCTCGATTCTATCCGCTTGAGTGATCCTTTTATATTGGCTGATAAAAATACTTCCACTTATTACATGACAGGTACCGGCGGTTTATTGTGGAAGAGTAAAGACCTGCGAAAATGGACCGGGCCTTACGTGGTTGCCAAACCCGATACTGCATCCTGGATGGGACCCAGGCCTGCGATCTGGGCCGCCGAAATTCATTATTACAATGGCCGGTATTTTTATTTTGCAACATTCACCAACCGGAATGTAAAGATAGATACAGTGAAGGGCAATGCTATTGAACGACGGGCCTGTCATATACTGGTAAGCGATAAAGCAGAAGGGCCTTATGTGCCATTCGGCGACCCTGTTTATTTACCAGCCAATAAGCCAACACTGGATGCCACTTTTTGGGTGGATAAAGATGGCAAGCCTTATATGATCTACTGCCATGAATGGCTGCAGAACTGGAATGGTACTGTTGAGAAGATAGCGCTGAAACCCGGGCTGACCGGCACTTTTGGCGAACCCACTATTTTGTTCCGTGCAAAAGAATCGCCGTGGAGTAAGGAACGGGATGACAGCGGCAGGACGGTTGCTAATAAAGTAACGGATGGACCTTTTTTGTTTAGAACAAAAACCGGCAAACTGGGTATGATATGGACCAGTTGGGTATTTGACGTGTATACGCAGGGTGTTGCCTATTCTGGAAGCGGTACTTTAAATGGACCGTGGATACAGGAGCAGCAACCTATTACACCACCCAACTTCGGGCATGGCATGCTGTTCCGGAATTTTGAAGGCAAACTGCTGATGGTACTGCATAGTCACTATAACAATAATGGCAGGTATATTCGTGTGCCGCATTTATTTGAAGTGGATGACAGCGGCGATAAGATCATTATAGGCAAGGCATTTTAATATTGACAGAGCTATAAAATTATTTTGAAGATGCGATTTTCTACCGGGAAAAAATATGTGATGAGCCGAATGGTGTTTTTTATGTTGGCGCTTACGGTATCTTTTTTACAAACGGCGGCACAAAGTAAAAAGCAAACTGCTTACCTGTTTGTATACTTTACCGGTAACCGGGTAGAAGATGAATCCATACATTATGCGTTGAGTAAAGATGGCCTGCGTTTTTTTGCATTGAACAATGATCAACCTGTGATCGATTCAAAAAAGATCAGTTCAACAGGTGGTGTACGTGATCCGCATATACTGCGTGGCGCCGATGGCAAAACATTTTATATGGTGGCCACCGATATGGTATCTGCACAGGGATGGAACTCCAACAGGGCCATGGTATTATTAAAATCCACCGACCTGGTGAACTGGACATCGGCTGTGGTGAATATTCAAAAGCGTTTTGCCGGCAACGATAGTTTATTGAGGGTATGGGCGCCGCAAACCATTTACGATGCCAAAGCAAAAAAATACCTGGTGTATTTTTCTATGAAACATGGAAAAGACCCTGATAAAATTTATTATGCTTATGCCAACGATAGTTTTACCGACCTGGCAACGGAACCTCAACAACTATTTTTCAGTCCTGATAAAGCCGCCTGCATTGACGGTGATATTGCAGAGAAAGATGGTAAATTCTACCTGTTCTTTAAAACAGAAGACCGGCAGCCGGGAATTAAAATTGCGGTGGCTGATGCACTGACCGGCGAATATAAAATGCAAAGCGCCGATTATGTACAGCAAACCAAAAGCCCGGTGGAAGGCGCCGGCACTTTTAAACTGAATGATGGCAGCGGCTACATATTAATGTATGATATGTATACCAGCGGCAGTTACCAGTTTACTAAAACAACGGACTTTAAAAATTTTACGGTGCTGGATAAGGCTGTCAGTATGAATTTTCACCCGAGGCATGGTACGGTGCTGCCGGTTACAGCAGCAGAGGCAGAACGATTGATGGGTAAATGGGGAACAGCGGCTTCGTTCGCAGGTTCTGTCAGCTCTCCTAAAATAAGAACGATCAATACGAGTATTGACACAGCAGCCCAAACCATTTATGTTTCTGTAAAGCCGGGCACAAGGATCACAGCGGGCGATCTTTCTTTTGCATCTTTTCCTGCTGTAAGCATTCAACCCTCAAAAACTAACGTTAATGCCAACACGATCAACTATACGATCGGTATTGCGAACAGGAAACCTGAATTATGGAAAGTGAAGACGGTGGAAAATAATAACCCGGTATTGAATGGTTTATATGCCGATCCTGATATCATTTATTCGGAGAAAAATAAAAAATACTATATCTATCCTACCAGTGATGGATTCAATAACTGGTCGGGCACTTACTTTAAAACCTTTTCTTCCACCGACCTGGTGAACTGGAAGGAGGAAGGTATCATTCTTGATCTTGAAAAAGATGTGAACTGGGCCAAGAGAAATGCCTGGGCACCCTGTATACTGGAAAAGAAAATAAACGGCCAATACAAATACTTTTTTTATTTCTGCGCAGCACAAAAAATTGGTGTGGCGGTGGCGGATGATCCTGCAGGGCCTTTTGTTGATATGGGCAAACCATTGATCGATAAAAAGCCGGAGGGTATCAAAGGAGGACAGGAGATCGACCCCGATGTATTTACTGACCCTGTAAGTGGTAAAACTTATTTGTACTGGGGCAACAGCTATATGGCGGTGGCGGAAATGAATGATGATATGATCTCTATTAAGCAGGAAACTTTAAAAGTGATCACTCCCACTGATAAAACTTTTAGGGAAGGCACCACTGTTTTTTACCGCAATGGTAAATATTATTTTATGTGGAGTGAAGATGATACGAGGAGCGAGAATTACCGGGTGCGTTATGGCATTGCTGATGCGCCCACGGGCCCCATCACTATCCCCGCCAATAACCTGGTGCTGGCAAAAGATACTGCCGCACATATTTATGCAACAGGCCATAACTCGGTGATACAGGTACTGGGTAAAGATCAATGGTATATTGTTTATCACCGCTTTAATTATCCCAAAGGCATCAACATGGGCAGGGCTGCGGGCTACAACCGGGAAGTGTGTATCGATGTGTTGCAATTCAATGCGGACGGAACTATACAACAAACGATCCCTACACATAAAGGAATTACAGCACTGCAGTGATAGCAACAACAAATTTGTATAACTTTCAGTAGTTAAAAAAGACCAATGAAGAAACTGTTTCTTATACCATCAATGATATTGTGTGTAATAACTGCTTACGCCGGTAACCCCGATTCTGTTTTTGTGAAAGGATATGCCACCGGCAAAAATGATAACAAGAACGGTTTGCATATTGCTTACAGTTTTGATGGCAATAACTGGACAAGCATTGGTAATGAATTCTCTTTTTTAAGAAGTGATTATGGCAGGTGGGGATCGAGCAAAAAAATGTTTGACCCGGTACTGATCAAACTCAATGATAAATGGGCCTGTTATTTTTTTACAGAAGCCGAACATAAAGTAGTGGGGGTTACTTATTCGGAGGATCTTGTTTTATGGAAGCCGCAGGACTATTTTTCCTACGAAGAAGTAAAAGCAAAATACACCGCCGTATTTAAAGCCTTTGTTATGGGCACCCATAGTTATAAAGTGCCGTGGAGTTTTGCACAATCACTGATCGATCATACCGAACTGCAGACCTATAAAAATGCACAGAGCGATGTAACCGCTAAAAGCTTTGCAGAAAAGAACCCGGGATTAAAGCCGGTGAATGTTTCGCTGTCGGTAAATATGAATGCTAAAAAACAGATCAGCAATAATTTGATCGGCGTATTTTTTGAAGACCTGAATTATGCTGCTGATGGTGGTTTGTATGCAGAGCTGGTACAGAACCGGGATTTTGAATACTCGCCGAAAGACCGGAAAGAATGGAACAGCAGCAGCCAATGGAAGAGCAGTAAAGGACTGGTAAAGATAGACAGCATTGCACCCGTTAATAAAAATAACCCACATTATGCCACTATTGAAAACGGCGAAGTATTGGTGAACAATGGCTTTGATGGTATTGCTGTAGCTGCAGGGGAAAAATATACGATTTCTCTTTTTGCACGCTCTGCAAATAAAAGCAGTTTATCTGTTGTATTGACTGATAGTAATGGCAATAAACTCTCCAACGAAATAATGCTCGCTGTAAATACCAACAACTGGAAACAGTATGCTGCTGTGTTTACTGCCAACAGTTCTTTTAAATACGCCCGGCTTTCTGTAACTGCAAAAAAATATGCCACTGCAGTTGACCTGGTATCTCTCTTTCCTGCAAAAACTTTTAAGAACCGCAAGAATGGTTTAAGGAATGATCTTGCACAAGCGATCGCAGATATTAAGCCCCGCTTTATGCGCTTTCCCGGTGGTTGCCTGGCGCATGGCAATGGCCTGGATAATATTTACCGCTGGAAAAATTCGATCGGTAAACTGGAAGAACGCAAACCTGATTTTAATTTATGGGGTTATCACCAAACGATGGGATTGGGTTATTATGAATACTTCCAGTTTTGTGAAGATATTGGTGCGGAACCTTTGCCCGTGCTTGCTGCCGGTGTGCCTTGCCAGAACTCCAGCCATAACCAGCATACGGGTATTGCAGGACAACAGGGCGGTATACCGCTGAATGAAATGGATAGTTATATACAGGATATACTGGACCTGGTGGAATGGGCCAATGGAGATAAAACAACTACCTGGGGAAAGGTACGTGCAGCAGCAGGGCACCCGCAACCATTCAATCTTAAATACATTGGTATCGGTAATGAAGACCTGATATCGGAAGTTTTTAAAGAACGCTTTGCCATGATCTATAAAGCTATCAAAACAAAATATCCTGCTATTACTGTGATTGGAACGGTGGGGCCTTTTTACGAAGGCAGCGATTATAGTTTTGGATGGGATTTTGCATCGTCGCTTGGTGTGCCGATGGTGGATGAACATTATTATGTGCCGCCCGGATGGATGATCGACAACCAGGATTTTTATGATAAGTACGACCGGCAGAAACCCAAAGTATACCTGGGCGAATATGCTGCGCATGTAAAGGGCCGGCCCAATAATATGGAGACCGCACTTACGGAAGCGCTGTATTTATGCAACGTGGAAAGGAATGGTGACGTGGTATCGATGACCTCGTATGCGCCACTGCTTGCCAAGGAAGGCCGAACGCAATGGAACCCCGACATGATCTATTTTAACAACAGCGAAATAAAACCCACTACGGGATACGAAGTGCAAAAAATGTTTGGCAATAACAGCGGTGATGAATACATAGAGAGTACGGTGAGCATTGATAATAACAACACGGATGTGCAGCAACGTATTGCAAGATCTGTTGTAAGAGATACCAAAACCGGCGAACTGTTTATAAAACTGGTGAACCTGTTGCCTGTTGCCGCCACGATCGATTTTAAGAACATTGTGTTTAGTGATTACACAACAGCAAGAACTATTTTGCAGGGTAATCCCGATGATAAAAATGTAAAAGCTGTAACCACACAAAACGATGTGCAAAGCAATCAACTTGTTCTGCCTGCTTATTCTTTTACTGTTTTACAAATGAAGCACCCATAAAAAGGGCAGACACTATCACCATCATTCATGAAAAAGATCCTCATAGTTTTTTTGTTTGCGGTACCAACTGTACCCGCAACTGCACAACATGCTGTGCACAACCCTGCTTATTCGCAGCAGGTAAATGGTAAAACGATCTTTAAGATCGATCGGCCCGACCGTAAACGTAGCCCGTTTACCGGTATGACCCGGAAGAACTGGACCGATGCCGCCAAATATTTACTGGAAGGCGCCTTTAGTTATATACACTCCATTGATGACCCGATGCAGTTCCCGAAACAACCGGGCAAGAGTTATCCCAGGACGCCTTCGCAAATACCTACTGAAAAACTGGAAGGCCTGTGCCGCACTCTTTTTATTGCGGCGCCGCTGCTGAAGGAAGACAGCAACCTGCAGATAAATGGTATCAGGGTGGCTGATTATTACCGTCATAATATCCTGAATTTAATTGACTCTTCTAAAGCATCGTATATAAAACCACAGGCAAAGGGTGGTGGCCCCAGCCAAATACTGGTGGAGTTTGGCGCTTTATCTGTTTCTATGTTCTGCATACCGGAAATTATTTTCGATCCATTGCCAAAAGAAAAGCAAGCTGCACTGGCTGCCACCATGCTGAGCTATGGCGATGGAAAAACAGTAGGCAGCAACTGGAAATTCTTCAACATTTTTATTCTTAGTTTTTTTAAAAGTAAAGGTTATGCAGTGAATGAACCGCTGCTGCTGGAATACCTGGATAAATCGCTGGCGCATTACCGCGGCAATGGCTGGTACAATGATGCACCGGCCTATGATTATTACAGCATGTGGGCCTTCCAGATGTATGGACCTATATGGAGTGAGTTTTTCGGCAAGAAATATTACCCGGAGTATGCTGCTAAATTCATGCAGAACTTCAGCGAGGTGAAAAACAATTATCCCTACCTGTTTGGCCGCGATGGTAAAATGATCATGTGGGGCAGGAGTATGTCGTACAGGATGGGATCGGTGATACCTTTTGCATTGACAGGACTGGAAAAAAATGCCGGCACTAACTATGGCTGGATGCGGCGTATTGCTTCGGGCGTGTTATTGCAGTTTATACAGCATCCTGATTTTTTAAAAGATGATATTCCCACCCTGGGTTTTTACGGGGCATTTGAACCGACGGTACAACCTTATAGTTGTCGGGGCAGCGTGTTCTGGATGGGCAAGGCTTTTTTGAGCTTGCTGATACCGGCGGATAACCCTTACTGGACAGCTACAGAGAATGAAGGCCCTTGGGCAAAAACGCTGCAAAAAGGAAAAGTGTATAACAAATACCAGGATAGCTCGCATATACTGATCACCGATTATCCCAATATCGGCGCCAGCGAGGTAAGGGCCTGGTGCAAGGCAAAGGCCATCGGTGCCAATGAACCCTTTCGCTCCAGCGAGAATTATAACCGGCTTTCGTATAACAGCGCTTTTCCCTGGCAGGCCGATAGTGTGAACGGCGTGGTGGCGATGAACTATATTGTACAAAATAAGAAAGGGGAGTGGGAACCTTTGCGCCTGTATGATTTTAAGAAATTTGAGGATGGCGCTTATTACCGTGATGCTGTTTTAGAGACCAACCCGCATATCAAATTCAACCTGGTGGATATTACTTTGCCCAATGGTATACTGCGTGTGGACAGGATCAGCGCTGATACCACTGCAGTACTGCGATTAGGTCATTATGCCTTACCAAAACTAAAGGGTGCTATAAAGGAAACGAGGAAAACAATTGATGGACATGATGCGGTGATCATCGATAACGGCAAATACCAGCTTGCGATGATAAATGTGGAAGGATGGAAAGCAATAAATGCAATTGCCACTACAGGTGTACATCCTGAAAGTAATGAGAGTAAGGTGATCAATATTTCGGATACGCTTAACAGTGATACGAAACTATATATTAGTTTGCTGCTGTGGAAAAGATCGGGGGAGGGCTGGAGTGCCACGGACCTTTTACCGGTGAAAAGGGTGGATGACGGGAAAGATAGAGGGGTGGTGAGAATGAAGATAATGGGGAAGGAGACGACGATTGTGTATTAAGGGGAAAAGAGCGGGCGGACCATATAGGGGTTAGATTTTAGATACGCTGTTGGTGGAAGCCGGGACGGCAGCGAAGGGAATTGAACCACATAGGCACATAGGGGACATAGGGGGTGAAATTTTGGATACGCCGTTGGTTGAAACCCAGGCTGAGGAGAAGTATTTTTATTTTTTCTTATTATATAATATAATTTCTTGTGTATAACAGGCTTTATCCGTTTTAAATAAGCCTTTTGCAAATGCTTGTTGATGTATTTCCGGTATCTTCTTCAATTTTTTCATACGGAGCTTGTCTACTTGTTTGAGTGTTTTAAAATCATAGTAGCCACCTGACATTATTACAAGCTCTATTTCACTACAATTGTCTGCAGGGGTTATAATTGTTGGTTCGTACCCAACACCCCTGAATAATAGTTTTTTTACAGAATCAGGCACCTCAATTCTGAAGAAACCTTTTAAATCTGTACTGCCCACTTCGATTGAGCCATTAATTATAATATGAACTCCGAATATAGTATCTAATCGCTCAGAAATCACCCTTCCATAAATAGTTCTATTTTGCGCACAAAGGCTACCTGTTGAAAGAGCGGCTATAATAAAGATGATCATTAATTTCTTCATCCTGTTTTCAATCTTTTTTATTTATGAATTCATGTGTATAATGATACGATAATGGTTTTACCTGGCCAGTAACTGTACACAGTATAATGAAATTTTTAACGGTATAAAAGGCGGATCATTTTGAACACCAGTAGTTTCTTTTCTAATATACGCCAGGACAAGTACATGTTCTTCCCCTTTCAGTGAAAATCACAGTAATATTTTGCCTAAATTGCAGCCCGCTGCTATATCGCAGTTATGGAGCAAATCTATTGGTTATGAAATATATTATTGCTATTGTTGTTTTGTCGCTTGCAACAACAGCCTCTTTTGCGCAGGACAGTGTATCGTATAAACAACTGGAAAATGTGGTGCTGGAATATCCATTGCTGTACCAGCAAACCGCTGCGGAATACAGGGCCTTGTGCTACCAGGCTTTTAACACAGCAGCAATGCGGCTGAATGCCATACCTGCAAGAAAGATACGCAAACAGAAACTTGCTATTATTACCGACCTGGATGAAACGATACTGGACAACAGCTACAGCGACGGGCAACTGATAAAAGAGGGCAAACAATACAATAGCGCCAGCTGGAAGAACTGGACCGACCGGTCGGCCGCAACCGCGGTGCCCGGCGCCGTTGATTTTTTGAACCAGGCACATAATAAAGGCATCAGTATTTTTTATGTATCCAACCGTAACCCTGCTGCCATTGGCACCACACTCATCAACCTGCGAAAGCTGCAATTGCCCGATGCAGACAGCGCACATTGTTACTTTCAGACAGATAGCTCATCCAAAGAAAGCAGGCGGCAAATAGTGATGGGACAATATACTGTGATCATGCTGCTGGGTGATAACCTGAATGATTTTATGAACGTGTTTGAGCATGGCAACATTGCAGAAAGATTTAAACAAACTGATAACCAACGGGAACAATGGGGCAATAAATTTATTGTACTGCCCAATGCCACTTATGGCGAATGGGAAAATGCTATTTACAATTACAAACGCGGACTTACGCCACAGCAAAGAGAGGCTATACGTGTAAGCCTTTTGCAAGGTTATTAACCATCACTTTACAAATGCTGCTGTACTGATCAATCATTAACAGAAGATGGTTTATCCAGATCAAATATTCGACTAAATTGAGACAGCGCTGTTAAGAATTTAGTGGTGAGACTGCTATTGCATCATCTACGCAATAAAATACCGTATAAACACCTCTTGCAAAAGCTGGGTGTAAAAAGTATTTTTATAAGCGGTTTAATTGTGCTATTCGTTTTACACACCTCCCTAAATCAATTATCATGACAAGACAATGGACCAATGCAGGTAATGCTACCGACTGGTATACTGCCGGCAACTGGACACCCGCTACCGGCGCCACCGCCTGGGCAACCACCGATATTGCTGCGTTTCAAAATACGGGCACCGCTATTTCGGCAAGGATCAATATGAACACCAGGAACCTTTCGCTGGGCGCCATCAGCCTGTCGGCAAGAACCCGCGATCTGACTATCGGCAACTCCAGCCCCGTTGCAGGAACCGGGAAGCTGAAACTGAACGGTGCTACGGTAAATGGCATTGCCAACGTGATATTGAGCTCGGGCACGAATATTCCAACTTATACGCTTTTTATTAAAAAGAAACTTACGGGCCTTGCCAGTGATATGGGAGTGGTACTGGGCAACAGCACGGATAATATTGTGCTGCTGAATGGCGAGGAAGGTAGTGCTATACAGATCAGCGCACCCATCAGCGGTGCAGGTAAAAAGCTAACACTGAGAACAACGGTCAGTTCGGGAGGTATACTCACCTTATCGGGCGCCAACACTTATACCGGCATGACCACGGTGAATGCACGGCATGGTTCTATTGTGCTGGCCAAACCCGGCGGTGGTACACTGCCTGCCACTAACGACGTTACCATATCGGACGGTAAGCTGCATATCAAGACCAATCAAACATTAAGAAATGTGATAGTAGGCGGCAATGGTATTTTACTGATAGACCCTGGCGTTGTACTAACTATTAAGGGTAGACTGGATTACGGCACCCTGCAGTTTCCGGGCGGAAGCGTTAGCGGTACTATTGTATTTGCTCCTTAATAATAAAACTGCTGCAGAACGGTTTGCACTATTTTGCGGGTATGCCCAATGCGGCCATTATTTTATAAAACAATTCGGTGTTCTCGTACACACCGGTAAAATTGTGCGACATAGGGCCGTAAGCAAATACAGGCACGGGTAATGCCGTATGATCGTTGGTGGAGAATTTACCACTCACATATCCTTTACTATAATCGCCGGCGAGTAAGGTGAGGCCGCCTGTTTCGTGATCGGCAGTTACGATCACCAATGTTTCGCCATCTTTATCTGCAAAGCGCAATGCTTCACCCACTACTTTATCAAAGTCGGTTGCTTCGCTTACTACATAAGGTAAATTGTTGGCATGGCCACCGTAATCTATCTGCGCTCCTTCGGTCATGATAAAAAAGCCATCTTTATTTTTTGAAAGAATGGAGAGTGTTTTTAAAAAAGCATGCTGTAACCAATTGCCCCGGCCATTGAGGATGGAAAGGCCTGCCTGCTTTTCGATGACCACCCATTTTTTAGTGGTATCATCGGTAACGCTGCCGATGGTATTTACAACCGTAAACTTTGGTTGCAGCTCGTTTAATAAAGGTGCAGAAATATATTGCCTGCCATCATCGTTCAATAGTTTTACATTGGCCAGACTTTCGTTGCCTGAACCCATCAGAATAGTTATGGGTGCATCTTTCAGATCTCTTAACACCGCGATGGAGCTATCCCTTTCTTTTTGATGGGCATAAAAATCGGCGGGTGTGGCATCGGTGATATCGCCACAGGTAACCAGGCCTGTTTTTATTTTTCTTTTTTGCAGGTACACCGGTATTAATGGAAGGGCTTTGCCGGTATGATCCACACCTACAGAACGGTTATTGGTTTTTTGGCCCGATGCAATAGAAGTGGCGCCGGGTGCAGAATCGGTGATATAATTATCGTAGGAACTTGTTTTGGATAGCCCGGTATTTTTTATGTTGAAGATATTGAGCTGTGCATGATTGGCGGTATAGGCTGCATAGAGCTGCGGCAGACTGCAACCATCGCCGATCAGTAATATAATGTTCTTTACTTTTTTATTGCTGCCATCAGTTTTGTAAGTTGGCTGGTAACATTGGTACTGCTGTGGCGAAGTATAAGAGTTGAGTGAAAGCTGGGAGAAGAATACGGACAGTTCGGTGATATGATCGGTATTGATATAATCCACACCGGCATTCATCAACTGGTACCAGGCATTGGTAAAGTCGGGCGCATTCCAGAACCGTATTTTTTTATGCTTTGCATGCACCTGCGCAATGATGGAATCAATTACTGCTGCATCGGGTTCCGCTAAAATTCCTTTGCCGTTCCAGTTAGTATAGCTTTTCAGGTTTGCACTGAACAAAGGGATCCTGTCCAACGCAGCAGCGCTATATTCTTTTTGTAATTCCCCATCAAAAAGAATAAAGGAAGGATAACGGGACCAGGAAGCCGGTTCGGGCCTGTTGCCGGTGATGACAAAGTGCAGTTTTTTTAAAGCAGTGAGCGCAGGGTATTTATTTAATACAGTTACTAATTTATCCAGTGTGGCAACCGCTTCCGTTTTTATATCTACCAGCAATTGCAGTTGCAGCGCCGTGTCTTTATATACCTGGTTATTATTTTCCGTTACTTTTTTCAGCAGGGGATCGAGGTATAGATTTTCCAGTGTGCGCCGGTATTGTATATCATTTTCTGTATGGCCTACTATCAATGAATCGTGCCATAAAAAAATATCGGCTTCCATGGAACCGAAGTCTTCGCTGTAAGCCGTTTGAAAAGGGAATTTATTTTCATAATCATTGTGCGAATGAGCATTGGCTGTAGTGTAATGACTGGTTTGTGCACCCACTGTACAGCACATTAATAGTAACAGCAACACCAGGCAATGCTTCATTTAAATTGTTTTATACAGTAAAAATAGTGCAGGGCGGGGCACCGGAAATGTATTTATATAAGCTTAATAATATTTTCATGCAGCAACTCAGGATAACTGCTTCACGAATTTTTTGTGCGTACCCTTAAATTCCAGCTGTTCATAAAATACATGCGTCTGCAATCTTTTGTTTTGTGCTGTTACTTCCAGGTTGATACAGCCATTTGTAAGCAACAACTGCTCCAGCGTATGTACCAATAATTTACCCACGCCTGATTTCCTGTACGCCTCTTCCACAAACAATTCCTGTATCTCGGCCACTTTTGCGCAATGGTGCAGCAGCTGCTGTATATGACAGCTGATGAAGCCGATTATTTTTTCCTGCTCTGTTGCCACCAGGTAATAATGACCGGCGTGGTTGATATTTGCTTCAAACATTGTGGTGAATCTTTCTTTATCAAAACTGGTTTCTTCCAGCTGGCAGATGAATTGATAAATGCTTTCTGCATCGCCGGTTTCAGCTGTTCTTATTTTATATAACATGCTATACCCGTTTACAATGTTTATAAATGATGTCGAAAATATTATGAAAAAGTTATTGCACGGTAAACAAATCAACACCTTTGTGTTAACGGCGGCTTTTTAGTATTTACTTAACATTGCGCTGGTAATGTTGCATAAAAATCAAAACTATTATGCAAGCACTACAAAAAAAGATAACAGCAGTTGCCGCTTTGCTGTTATTTTTTATTTCCTCCGTTTTTGCACAGGAACGGGTTATTTCAGGCTCCGTAAAGAATAAGGACGGCATTGGTATTTCGGGAGCCACCATCCGCTCATCAGGAACCAACAGGTCAACGGTGACGGATACACTGGGTAATTTCAAGATCAACCTCAGCGATGCAGATAAAACGGTGAACGTAACTTCACTGGGCTTTTTTCCAAAATCCTTCCCGGTTACTTCGGGCAGCAGCTTTAATTTTATTTTACAGGATGATCCCAAATCTTTAACAGAAGTAGTGGTTACTGCTTATGGTATCAAGAAGGAAGTGAAAAGAATTGGTTACTCTGTACAGGAAGTAAAAGGTTCGGACCTTACCAAAGCAAGAGATGCCAACCCTATCAATTCACTGGCAGGTAAAGTAGCCGGTTTATCAGTAGGCGCCAGCTCGGAAATGTTGGGCCGCCCTGAAATTGTGTTACGTGGCAGCAAGGATCTTTTATTTGTAGTGGATGGCGTTCCGGTAAATACAGATACCTGGAATATCAGCCCTGATGATATAGAATCTTACAGTGTGTTGAAAGGCGCTAATGCTGCAGCACTATACGGTTTTCGTGGACAGAACGGTGCCATTGTTATTACCACCAAGAGAGGTAGTAAAGAAAAAAGAGGCTGGCAGATAGATGTGAATACCAGCACTTCTTTTGAAAAAGGTTTTATTGCAGAACCAAAATCGCAGGTGGAATATGGCCGTGGTACTACTTTTAAATACAGCTATGGCGATCAATTGTATGATAACTCACAACGTTTACCGGAATGGGGTCCGCGTTTTGAAGGACAACTGGTAAAACAGTATAACAGCCCTTACGATCCAGTAACAAGGATCAGGACCGCCACTCCATGGCTGGCACGTGGCGTGGACAATTTTGAAAAATTCATGCAGACCGGTATCATCAATACCAATAACATTTCTCTTTCTTCTGCATCCGACCGTTCTGATATCAGGATATCCGTATCTAACATGAACCAGAAAGGTACGGCGCCTAACACCAGGCTGAATTCTTATTCGCTGGGTGTGAATGCAGGATATAATATCACCCCTAAATTAAGGCTGGAAACCAGTGTGAACCTTAACAAACAATACAGCCCTAATATCCCCGATGTGAACTACGGACCTAACTCTTATATATACATGTTTAAAGTATACGGTTCGGCTGATTATGATATCGACGACCTGAAAGATATTTATAAAGGCCCGCAGGGTGTACAGGACCTGATACCTTATGCACAGGAATACGGCCGTGAGAACAGCGCCTGGTTCATTGCAAAAAAATGGCTGCGCTCGCACGATAAACTGGATGTGAATGGGTATGTAAAAGCGGTGTACAAATTCAGCAATGCTTTAAGCTTAAGCCTGCGCACACAGGTAAGCACCTGGAACCAGGTAAGAACAGAAAAAGTACCTGCAGGCATTAACCTGAATACGTATACTCCCTGGTATTATTTTGGCTGGTACGGCGACTATCGCGAAGACAGGCGTAACCTTACAGAGAATAATACGGACCTGATTCTGAACTTTGACAAACGCATCAGCAAATTCAATATTTCTGCATTGGCAGGCGCTGCTGAACGTTCGTTCATGTACAACTCGTCTTATGCCACCACCAAGGCTTTGGCAGTACCGAATGTATACGCACTTACCAATACACAAACGCAGTTCTCTGCATTTACATGGGGCTCCAGGATGCAGGTGTACAGCGCCTTTTATTCATTTGATGTTACGTATAATAAATACCTGACCTTGTCGCACACCGGAAGGATGGACAATCTTTCCACGCTGCCAAAAGGTAATAAAACATTCTACTATCCATCTGTTTCATTGAGCACAGTGCTGAGTGATTATATTGCATTCCCTAAAGCGATCTCTTTTGTAAAGCTCAGGGGCTCTTATGCAAATGTTAAGGGCGGTCTTACTTCTCCAACCGTTACTTCTGCTTACACTATGTCAACCGGTAAAAGCACCAATGGCGGTTTACTGGGTTATGGTACCGACCTGCAAAGTTCTTACGACGGACCGAGCTACCAGAACCAGAATGCGTATAGCCTTATCAGTTACTACAACAACACACCTTCTGTTAGCTACTTGCCTAATATAGCTAACCCGGATATCAAGCCATTTACCGTGTCTTCTATTGAAGCAGGTTTGGATATGAAATTTTTACACAACAGGTTAGGACTGGATGTTACTTACTTTAACAGTAAGAACGGACCGATCATTTTCCCGCTGCCGATAGCTGCTTCTACAGGCTATGAAACCAAAAATGAAAATGCGCTTACTACTGTTAAGAAAGGTTTCGAGATCGCATTGAGCGGCAGCCCGCTGAAGAGTGCCAAAGGTTTGAACTGGGACATGCTTGTAAATTACTCTACTTATAAAGAAACACTGAAAGAGATCTATGGTACAGAACCCGTGATCTCTATCAATGGACACAGTTACAAAGTTGGAGAGCGTATGGATGCTATCTATGTACCTGGTTTTGTAAGGGATGGAAGCGGTAATATCGTATACAGTGGTGGTTTGCCTTTACGTGCACCTTCTGATATCGGCAACAATACTTTTGTAGGTTATGCCAACCCTGATTATACTTTCGGCATCAACAACCGTTTTGCTTACCGCAATTTTTCTTTGAGCTTCCAGTTCGACGGAAGGATCGGTGGCAAGATCTATGATGAAGTATACCATGATGGTATGAATGGCGGTACTGCTATTGAAAGCGCTACCGGCGATTTTGGTACTGCACGTTTAGCAGAATGGCAAACCACCAGCAATGGTACCGTAGCACCAACAGGTAAATATATTGCACCGGGTGTTAAGATCGTATCCGGTACACCAATTTACAGCGGCGGTAAGATCACCAATATGGGCGACCTGAAATTTGCTGCCAACGATGTGGCCACTACAGTACAGAACTTTATATCATCCGGTATCGGTAACGTAAATGAATACTGGATGGTGGACCGCTCTTTTGCCAAGCTGCGTGAAGTAGCGATCGGTTATACTATTCCTGCATCGGTATTTGCCAATTCAAAGATCGTAAGGTCTGCCACCATTTCGCTCGTGGGCAGAAATCTTTTGTACTTCGCAAAAAGAAAGGATATGGATATGGACCAGTTTGCTTCGGGTTACAATGCATCTGACCGCTCATTAGGTAATGGAGGTTTATTGCAGAGTATGACCGGCCGCCGCTTTGGTTTTAATATCAACGTAAGCTTTTAACCAGTACTATAAAGACCATTATTACTGAACCAGTTTCAGTACAATCATAAAAAATAAAAACATGAAAAATATTAAACATCATTTACTGGGATTAGCGCTGATCGTTACAGCGGCCAGCGGTTGTCAAAAGGGCGACCTGCTTTCCAATCCCAACGTGGCTGCAGAAACTTCTACCGTTCCTGCATCACTGATATTGAATAACATTACTGCTAACCTGATGCGGGAAGAAGAACCGGTGATCTCTACCGTATACAGGTATAACCAGAACATTGTTTCTAATTACCCGTATTATTTTGGTTCCAACTCCTACAACTGGTCCAACAGCGGTCATACCTACGATATCATCCGCTATTGCAGCAAGCTGGAAGAACAGGCGCAGAAACAATATGGCAATACCACCAACGTGTATTTTGCACTGAGTAAATTTTTCAGGGCTTATGCATTTATCTGGACCAGCCAGCGCCTGGGCGATATTCCCATGAGCCAGGCCGGTGATGTAAATAACCTTACACCGGTATACGATAAACAACACGACGTATACAAGAACTGCCTTGCATTGCTGGATACTGCCAATACCATGCTGGGCAACCTGTATTCCGCGTCTACTGCCAATAATAAAGTGGATGCCACCGGCGATATCTACGGCCTTACTTACCTGCAATGGCGTAAAGTGGTGAACACTTATAAACTGCGTGTACTCATCAGCTTAAGTAAAAGAGCAGATGATAATGCAGACCTGAACATCAAAGCGCAATTTGCTGCCATCATTGCCGATCCGGTTAAATACCCGGTAATGACCGCCAACAGCGATAACCTGAATTATAAATACACAACTGTTACGCTGTATCCACCCAACAGGTCGGGCAACGCACCTTACAACAATTGCGAAAACGTAAGCCAGACCTTTTACAATGTAACGGCTGCTTACAAAGATCCCCGTGTGTTTGCACTTACCATTCCTGCGGCTGCGCAGATAGCTGGTGGTAAAACCGCTGCTGATTTTACTGCTTATGTAGGAGAGGACAATGCTAAATCGCAAGGTATCATGTCGAGCTTTTCTGCCGATGGTAAATACTCCAACCTCAGCTACAGCAGGTATATGTCATCTGCTACCGGTGCCAATGCAGAGCCTTATATTATTTTAGGATATCCTGAATTGTGTTTCAATATTGCAGAAGCGGCTTACCGTGGATGGATCACCGGTGTGGACCCTGCTACCTGGTACAACAAAGGCATCGATGCATCAATGGATGTATATGCTTTAACACAAGGAAAAGTATTGAACATGAGCAGCGTGGATGGAACTACCAGCTATGGTACTGTAACAGTTGACATTGCTACTTTTAAAGCCAATGCCAATGTTTTCTATACACCTGCCAATGGCTTAACGCAGATATTGACACAGAAATACGTGGCCTTCTTTATGAACTCCGGTTACGAAAGTTATTACAACTGGCGCAGAACAGGCATACCAACCTTTAGCCAGGGCGGCGATGGTATTGGAACGGCTAATAAACAAATTCCGCTGCGCTGGCAATACCCGCAGTCGGAAATAAGCTACAACAATACCAACTATGCTGCGGCATTATCATCACAGTTTGGTGGTTCGGATGATATCATGGCTAAAATGTGGCTGATCAAATAATAAGTACCGGCTTTTATACATCATAAGAGGAAGGAATTTTTCTTCCTCTTATTTCAATTAATAAACTACAATCACAAACAGATGAGATCCTTTTTCTTATTCCTCTTTTTAATTAGTACTATACCTGACGCATATACGCAAATTGCAGACAGCTCACAAAGAATGGTAAAATTAAAAGGCGCCCTTAACTTCCGGGATATCGGTGGCTATACCGCCGCCAAAGGTAAACATGTAAAATGGGGAAAGATCTACCGCAGTGCGGAGATCAATAATCTTACAGCAGCAGACCTGGATAGCCTGCAGGCCAGGCATATCAGCTATGTAATGGATTTTCGCGGCCCCGCAGAAGTGAGCGTGGCAATGGATAAATTACCTGTGGGCGCCACCCGTATCTCTTTACCTGCTGGCAGCGAAAATGTGGGCGGCGACCGCTCGAAGATGATGGAAATGATGAGCAAGGCCAATAACGGCGACAGCATTATGCTGCCTTTTTATACCAATATTCAATCTTTTACGGACCGTTACAAACCGGTGTTTGCAACACTTTTAAAAAATAATGAGGACAGTGCTGTGCTGTTCCATTGCACAGCTGGCAAAGACCGTACCGGCATCAGTGCTGCATTGATATTGTATGCACTGGGTGTGGATGAAAAAACGATCATGCAGGATTACCTGGCATCTAATTATTACCGCCAGGCAGGCAATGAACAAATGCGGAAAATGCTGGTGAATAATTACCATATTAAAGAAGATGTGGTGGATGATGTGATGATGGTAAAAGAAAAATACCTTACCGCTACATTTGATACCATTAAAGCAAAATACGGCAGCATTGATAAATACCTTGCGTCTGAAATGGGGCTTTCAAAAAAATCCATCAAAAAATTAAGGGCCATGTACCTGGAAAACTAAATTGTTGTAAAACGATCTATTTAAAACACCACTACCATTATGCAAAGAAGAAACTTCCTCCGCAACTCGGGCCTTACACTACTGGGTACTAATTTATTACAACCCGTAACAGGTTTTGCACAGAGCAATAAAAAGAACGGGCCATTAAAACAGCAGGCAAAGAATATCATTTTTATGGTGAGCGATGGTATGAGCAGCGGCACTTTGACCATGGCTAATATCTTGCTGGAGCGTAAGTATGGCAGGCAAAGCACCTGGATGAAATTGTACCACGAGAATAAAGTGGCCCGTGCATTGATGGATACGGCATCAGCCAGTTCAATTGTTACCGATTCTGCTGCAGCCAGCAGCGCCTGGGGTGGTGGTGTAAGGGTAAAGAACGGCGCCTTGAATGTGGATATGAAGGGTGTTTTTCATAAACCTATTTTACAGAAATTTAAAGCAGCAGGTAAATCGGTGGGCTGTGTTACCACGGTGCCCATTACGCATGCCACGCCGGCGGGCTTTTGTATCAATAACAATACAAGGGGCGATCAAAGCGAAATTGCCCTGCAGTACCTGCCATTGAAGTTTGATGTAATGATGGGAGGCGGCAGTGAGTTCTTTAGTGCCGGTAAAAGAAAAGATAAGCAGGATGTATTTGTGCTTTTTGAACAAAATGGGTATACGGTTGTAAGAGACAGGCAGGACATGCTGTCGCTTGATATTAACAGTAACAAACCGGTGCTGGGTGTTTTTTATGAGAATGGTTTACCCTTTACGCTGGACATGGAGCAGGATAAACAACTGCAGCAGGCTGTGCCCACGCTGGCTGAAATGACCAGGACAGCGATCAGCAAACTCAATAAAAACAAGAACGGGTTTGTAATGCAGGTAGAAGGCGGAAAGGTAGACTGGGCGGCACACTCCAACGACAGCCCTGCAATTTTGTATGACCAGGTGGCATTTGATGATGCCATTAAAGTGGCCATTGAATTTGCAGAACAGGATAAAAACACCTTGGTGATCATTACTACCGATCACGGTAACTCGAACCCGGGCTTTTATGGGGAGAATGCAGAGTTTGATAAAGTACAAAATATTAAACACACCAATGAATGGATATTGAAATCGATCAATAAGAATTTTACAGAACAACAGGTGATCGACCTGGTGGAATCGGCACAGGGCATTGTTTTTAAAAGGGAAGAAGCGGCACAGATCATGAAGCATTATACTGCGATGGATGGAGATGGCCTGTACAATCCTTATAAACTGCCTTTTGAATTGCTGGCACAGTTGCAGAAACCCTATACCACTATTGGCTGGGGAGCAATGGATCATTCCGCCGATCATGTGGAGCTGTGTATGTATGGCCCCGGTAAAGAACTGCTGAACGACTTTGTTAAGAATTACGAATTGCACAACCTGATGCTGCAGGCCGCAGGGATGGAAGTGAAAAAAGCATAAGGCAAACATTATTCATCGTTATACAACAGCACCAGCACCAGTATGCCCTCGATCAGTAAAACTGCGCATTATAAATTTGCAGCAGCAACCAAAAATTTTTTGATACAGGAGCATCCTCCTGAAGCAGCAGCATTATTGCAGCAACAGTTCTCTCAACTGGAACTGATCTTTCAAAAGTATAATGACCGCATAGCAGAATTATACGCCATGATCAACGATTATGAGAAAACGCAGAAGAGTATCCGGCTGAACATTAAAAAGATGACCAAAGAAACAGAACGGATACTATTGAAATAAACGAGAAGGGGTACACGCTTTTTGCATAAACTCAATCTTTCATATACCCGTAAGACAAGCCTGCTTTTTGCTGATCGCCTGCCACCTGCTCCACGATCTCTTCTGCAAGGCCGAAAGACAAGGTCATGCCGGCGCCGCCCACACCATTCAGAATATACACGCCCCTGTCGGGAGAAAGGAATATTTCTGTATCGCCATTGGTTAGTTTTGGATAGATACCATGCCATGTTTCTGCAATATTATGTACATCTATCTTTAAAAAACTTGTTAAGTAATCCGTGATCAGTTTGTTGATAGCAGCTTTATCAAATGGCTCAAAGCTCAAACCATATTCATGAGAATCGCCAATGGTGATTTCTCTTCTTACCATTTTGTGCCGCCATCACATGAATGCCATGATCTAAATATTCTTTTCTTTCTTCCATCATTTTCTGCTGTAATGCCGCAAGGGAAGGGGCTGCTTTAAAACTATTGTAATGCAATAAAGATAAACCACCGCATATGGCTGTTTTGATACGGTTGTTCTGTGATAAAGGCCCAGTACGCATCATCTGCAGTTTGCATTTGGTCAACGGTAGCCGCTGGAATTCTTCAGGATACAAAGTTTCAAAATCAGCGCCACTGCAAACAAAGATGATATCCGCTTCATGCTCTTCTTCATTACCGATATACACTGTTTGATCGGCGATATAAGTAACACATTTGTTCCAGTAAAAACTCACCTGGTATTTCTCCTGCAGGTAACCCGGCAAAGCTGCAATTGCTTCCCGTGGATCGATCAGCAATTCTTCGGCGCTGAATAAACCGCCCAGCAAATCCTGCGTATTCACATGCTCGTAATCTGCTGCAATTTTATCAGCCGGTAATAAAGTGACTTCTCTATAATCTTTTCTAAATTCAGTTTCCAGTTCCTGCAATACCTGCCATTCTTCTTTGCTGTAAGCAACATGCAGGCTGCCTGAATGTTCGTACCAGAAACCTGCTTCTATTGCAATATCCTTCCATATCTGCCTGCTGCGCATGGCACGCTGGTACAAAGCGCCGGTTGGCTGACCAATGGGCCATATCATACCAAAATTTCTTACAGACGCACCCACGGACTGTTCGCTGCGTTCAAATACTTTTACGCTGAATCCTTTTAAAGATAAAGCTCTTGCAGTGGCCAGTCCTACAATACCGGCGCCTATTACGATGGCTGATTTTTGTTCCATATTTTTTTAAATAGCTTTGAATGTATATTTAAACTGGTGGCAATAAGGAGCACACCCAGTATTGCAGAAGTATAAAAAAGAAAAGTAAAGAAGGCGGTCCAGCTGTATTTTACCGGCATGAATTCTTTTATCAACAGCACCGTTACTGTTCCAAGATACCCGAAAGCATCGGCGATATACATTACAAAACCAAAATTGCCATTGATCTTATACGTAGCGATCATCCTTTCAAAGTACAGGCAATTAAAAGGAAGATAAGCGAGATAGAGTCCCGTGGTTGCAATAAGCATCCATGCAAAAGTGGGCAGCAGGTGTATATTAAAACAAAGTGTTGCTGTGGCAGAAAATGCAAGGCCTGCCAATACCAGGTAATGGCTGCCTTTGAATGCACGGTAATTATTTTTTACTATCACAAAAGCGCCCATTACCACCAATACGATCAATGAGATAATGGTATTAAGCCTTGTAAAAATGCCCGCATTGTTCTGGTAACCTGTTTCTATCCATAATTCATTGGAAAAATCTTCGCAAAAATCTCTTACAATAGTGAATATGGCATAAGATAATACAATGGGGATAAGTGAAGCGCCAAATGTTTTTAAGAATTGTTTTCTTTCATCTCGGCTCATGGGTTTCCGTATGCTGCGCAAAGCGATATCCTGTTCCGTTGGTCCCGGTGAGCGGTGTAATAAATATACTGCAACGATCAATGGTACTGCAAAGATGGCGCCTGCTGTAAAAGGCATCCATGTTTCGGAAATCTGCCAATCGAGCAGCAACCATTTACCTACTGTTTTTGCAAGGCCCGAAGCAAAAATAAAACTGGTGGCCAGCACAGCGCCCAGTATCTCGGTGGTTTGTCTTCCTTCCAGGTAACCGAATACCAAGCCAAACACCATTCCCAAAGGCAAACCATTAATAAAAAGACAAACAATATTATATGGTGCAGGAATTATTGCAAATAATAACAGTGATGCCCATGCAATGCCGATACAATAAAGAATGTAAGCCGCTCTCCTGGTTGGCTGCATTTCGGCAATGAACCTGATGCCATAAAATTTACTGCACATATAACCCAGCACCTGCGCTATCACCAGGCATACTTTGTAAGAAATGCCCATAAAACTGCTGTTGCTGTAAGTAGCGGCGGTATAAGGTTTCCTGAAACCATACATGCAGGTATAGATCACAAAAGCACAAAGCGAAATATAGATCACCACCACCAACGGAGATCGTGTAAGCGACGCCGTATTGTTTTTTTGCCTGGTGGTGGAAAGTGTTACCTGCATAGCGGGTTATATTAATGCAAGCAGTTCCTGCAAATGATGAATAATATTGTTGGGTTGTGCAGATGCCAGTTGTTTATATGTATGTGCGCCGGTAGTGATACCAATACTTAAACCACAACCTGCATTTTTTCCTTCTTCAATATCAATGATGGAATCACCTACTTTAGCCACTTCTTTAGCATCAGTAATACCCGATCGCTGCATGGCTAACAATATCATGTCGGGGTGCGGACGGTTATTCGTAACATCTGCAGCAGTGATCAATTCATCAAACTCTTTGCCTTCCTGCCAGTTCAATCTTTCTAAAATGCCCACAGCAGTTTCCCTGTTGTAGCCGGTATTCAACACCACCTGCACCGATCTTTTTCTCAGTTCTTCAAAAACTTCTGCTGCACCATCCTGCGGCTTTAATTCAAAATCATGATAGGCAAATGCCAGCTCCTGTAAAAAATGATCGTACAAGGCAGCGGTGGTTGTTTCATCCGCATCTTTACCCGTGGTTTTAATAATGTCTTTTATCGCCGTCAGCTTTTCTTTTCCTGCGCCATCTGCCAATACCTGTTCAAATGAAACAGCAAAGCCGGCTCCGTTGATCACTTTGTGCAGGGTTTTATAAACGATATTATCTTCATCCACCGTAGTGCCTGCCATATCAAATACCACCATTTTTATCATACTCCTTTGGGTTTATTATTGTTCTCGTTTTGTGATAAATGTGCTATCATCAATTGCTTGTATTGAAAAAGATCGGGCAGGGGTTTGCCTACCAGCTTGGCCTGGTCATCGCACCTGCGCAGCAATACAAACAATTCAAAAAGATCATCTGCTTCAAAGGCAGCCGCTTCCTGTGGGGTCATTCTTCCGCCCTGGTATTCGAGAGTTTTTTTACTGGCCTCGGATAATTGTTCATAATAAGCAGGGATACTGTAAGTGAGGTATCTTTTTGCAGGTACATGGCTTTGTACCAGCCTGGCAATTTTTTCAGAAAATCCTTTGCTCGATAAATAAACAGCACCTAAATTTTCATGATCTGCCACGCCCATAATGTCCATATGCTGTACCGCTTTTTCCGGAAAGGCAAATTCATATAAATGCCCTATATCATGAAAGAAGGCGGCCAGCACCACTTCATCATCCACACCGGCAGCTGCAGCCAGTTGTGCGCACTGGCACATGTGTTCCAGTTGCGATACAGGTTCGCCTATATAATCTTTATTGCCATAACACTCGTACAGGTACATGATCTCATTTACTGTTTGCAGAATATTTACCGTTTCCATTTTTTAATTTTTGTAAATGCTTTCTATCGGGTCAGCAACCGGGTGATCGGCTGTGAATGTTAAACCCAGCAATTGGGCAAAAGTGGCGGCCAGTTGTTTCTGGTACAATACCCCGGCTGTTTTAATTTCTCCCATTGCTTTGGTATCCGGCCCTATTGCAGCGATCCATATCTGCCCCGCATCTGCTACCTTGGCGCCATGGTGCTGCCAGTTATCTTTTATTGCATCACCACGGCCATGGTCGCAGGTAATGATCAATGTGGTCTTGTCTTTATATTTTGGCGTTGATTGTATATAATTCCAGATGTCGGCGATCATCGCATCTTCGGCATGCGCCGCTTTTAAATACTGGTCGTAATTGCCATCATGTGCAAAATCATCTGTTTCGTCAAAGGCAATGTACAAGGCCCTCGGCTGGTAAGCCTTCATGTATTCCCTTGCAGCAAAATAAGTGATCACATCCGGCCTTACACCAATGGGCCGCGGCGCAATAAACTGCATATCGTTCAGTAACTGTAGCGAAGCATTCTTAAATTTAAAACTGTCTTTATCTGCATTCACATACAGGCCGCTGCGTTTGGTATTGAGTATATACGGAAAAGCATCCCAGGTAGTGAACGCAGCCACCTGCCCGGCATATTTCTTTTGCTGGTTAATAAACTCCAGTACATTGGTATTTTTATTCCAGATATTATCGTTGCTGTTCACGGCAGTATCAGGGTAGCCGGTGAATATTTCGTTGTAACCGGGGTAGGAGAACCAGTAAGGGTTGGCATTATTTACTTTATTACCGGCCCATCGGTTGCCATATAATTGACCTTGGGCGGCAACGGTGTTCCATAAAAAGGGGAATAATTTTTTTCTTCTTTCACCCACTGTATCCGACCAGAAATCATGGCTCATACCGCTGCTGTCTTTGGTAAATCTTTTATCCAGTAAAATAGCAGCATCAGCACCGCCAAACACTTCTTCCCAGCGCATACCATCCAGGGTCACAATAACAATGTTCTCGGTTTTTGTCTGCGCCCTGGCAGCAGTGGTTTGAATGAGGCAATAACAGATAAAAGCCATCAGGCTTGCAGTACATCTCATAACAATTATTTTAATAGTGGCCGGAGCTTGAGAAGCCCCGGCACCTGTATTGAATGGCAAACAAAAAGTATCGTGTTTAACCAAATGCTGTATCCAAAAGTAATTTTGCTGTGTTACGAAATGTTTGCTGTAGTGTTATTTAAAAGCAAAGAAACTGTTACTAAATGACCGGGAAGGGTGGAGTATGATAAGTTATGAATTGACTCAAAAGATAAGATTAGGGAAGGCATTTTTTAAAACTTGCTTTCCCTTTGCGCCTTGCAACGCTATTGTTCTTACATACGTCTATTTAAACAGGCTGCAATTGTTGCCCTTTGGTAAGAATAAAAACGGCAGGATCCCGTAGGGCAATATGGCTGGTTACAAACAATTGATACAATAAGTTACTCATACGTGCCAGTGCTACAATGCCAGTAGTTTAATGGAACACGGGGGTGATCTTTATCACCCCTTTTTTTGGTAGACATATAGCCCCCTAATTTTAGTGTAGTCATTACCGTTTTTGTTAATTTTTATTTAACCCTGCAACCTAACTCAATCCTGCGCTGTCTTATTTATAATCAATCCTTTGCCTGTTCCTGCGAAATGTCCTTCTGTTGAATTCCTTATCTTTTTTTTTTGAAACAACGCGTAATTATTTATTACGTCAAGCACTAAATTTTATGATGAAAAAAACACTTTCCTTCTTTTTTTTACTGGTTCCTTTTTTTGCTTTTTCAGCAACCACCTGGATCGGCCCTGCGTCAATAACCCTCAGCAACTGGAACGATCCGGCCAACTGGTCGTCGGGTGCATTGCCTGCACCCAGCGAGCAGATCACTTTTGATGCACCGGTAACATTTACCGAAACGGTGCCCGTTACCGCCACCAATACTTTTGTTATAAAAGCGGTGGTTACGGTTGCCGGTGGCGTTGCCATTACCACGGGGGATATTACACTCAAAGGCGGGGCCATTATTAACAATGGAGCTATTAATGCCAATAATGTAACCTATACAGCTGCCGGAGATTATATTACCAATAATGGCAGCATGGCGCTCAAGAATTTAAATGTAGGCAACTCGAATATTGCTGCAGGAACTTTTACCAACAACGGCCGCTTGGCAGTGGTGATGAATATCGTGGTGGAAGAGGGCAGTTTCAATACTTCAGCGGGTAGTAGCACAGATGTAAATGGTATCAATGTACAAAACGGCGGCACGGTGCAGAATGGCGGTACAATTAACAGCGTGGGCGCTGCCAATGTTGATAAGATCGCCATTAATGCCGGCGGAACATTCATCAACCAGGCAGGTGCTGTTTTAAATGTCAATTTACAGCAAAGCAATGCTTATGCAGTTAATACGCAGGGCACTTTCACTAACCAGGGTACCATCCGTATTGGCGATGCGCCTTATAACCCAGGCTCAAAGGGGATACTGGCAGGTAACAGCAGCAATTTCAGCAATACCGGCAGCCTCACATTTAACATCGATCCGGCCAACTGCGTACTCACTAATAATACGGGAGTGAACGGCTCTTTCTCAACTGCCGCCATTAGCATTGTGTCGGGTAAAAATTGTTTGAACACGGTATTACCGGTAAAGCTTGTTTCCTTCCAGGGCCAGGCAGGGGATGGCTTTAATATATTATCGTGGGTTACTGCAGAAGAACTGAATCTCGAAAAATATGAACTGGAAAGATCAGATGCTGATAATGGTTCATTTCAATGGGAAACCATTGCAACGGTTGCACCGCAATACGGTCATGCGTACCAGTTCAAAGATCTTTTTATAAATACAAACAGTTATTACCGTTTAAAGATCATCGATAATAATGGACTGTATAGCTACTCCGATATTGTATTGGTAAAAAATGGCGCCGCAGGCAAAACTACTTTACTGGTATACCCGGTGCCTGCAGGTAAGCTGATCCATATCTCCGCCCAGGTTGCTGAAAAAGAAGTGGAGCTTACAATCATAAATGCAGCCGGGGCCGTGGTAAAAAGATATCAATATAAAACGGGTACGGGTATCCTGCAGTTGCAAATCAATCTCAGCAACATACCTGCCGGGGTGTATCAATTGGTACTGAGCGGGGCTGATAAACGGGTACTGCAACGAAAACAATTTGTAAAGGAATAGCCCAAAAAGATTTTTTATTTATGTTTTAGTTTGGTTTTGACGCCTGATGTCTATCAGGGGTCTTGAACATGGGAGATATTATATCTCCCTGTTTTTTTGAGATACCATTTTTACTTGCAACTATTGTGCCCGTCTTACCGTCTAATACACTTTATAACAAAAAACAGTTTTTAAACATTTATGAAAAAGATCATTCTTTCCGTATCATTATTATTACTTCTTGCGGGTGTGCAGGCACAAAACAAAACAGCCAATTCAGCTACGTATAAAAATGCCATAGGTGTAAAAGTGTGGGATGGCGGAGGTATTTCGTTCAAACATTTCTTCGATAGTAAAAATGCCGGTGAGCTGATCGGTTATTTCTGGAGCCACGGTGCCCGTGTTACAGGCCTGTACGAGATACACAGTGAGATCGCCAATGCCGATGGTTTAAAATGGTACATCGGTCCGGGTGCTCACCTGGGTTTTTACGGTACAAAATATGGCGGCGGTACTACAGTTGGTGTGGACGGTGTGATTGGCCTCGATTATAAATTGCACAAAGCCCCGGTAAACTTTTCATTGGATTGGCAGCCATCTTTTGAGTTTGGCGATTATGGTGGTTTTGTTGGTGGCTGGGGCGGTTTAGGTATCAGGTATACTTTTTAGTTTTTAATATCTCTGGAATTTCTGGTGCAGTTGTTCAGGCAACTGCACCTATTTATGAGCCGAAACAATTCCTTTACCGGTAGCTTCTTGCAGGTTCTTTTTAGCCAATGCCAGTTCAGGCCTGTCGGAGTTACTATTGGAAATAGCAATTAATTGTTGATAGTAACCGGCTGCTTTTATTTCGTCGCCCGTTTTTTTGCTGCAAAAGGCAGCACCGTACAAACTATTGAAACGATTGGGATGTTTTTTCAGGTCTGCTTCATAAGCGGTAAGCGCTGCTGCAACCTTGTTCACCTGCAACAGCATATCGGCATACTGCTGCATAGCAGGTAGCACTTCTCCCGGTGTTACCGAGTTGCTTGTCTGTTTTTATTTTCCAGGTCCACCGCCTCCAGCATAGTTTTTAAAGCATCCTCTTTTTTTCCATCATTAAATGCTATTGAGGCAGCACCTGCTTTTACTTGTATCAATACCTGGCTGGCGCTGTAGGCATCTTTCCTGGCAACTAACGTATCATATATCGTATTCAGTTCCTTCCATTCATCTTCTGCAAGTTTAATATTACCCGTGTTGGCATTGCCCAGCAACCTTGCAAAATGAACAAGGGCTTTTTGCCACACGAATTTCTTCCACATATCACCAATGGCCGGATGTAAAGAAACAGCGGCTGCATCTTTCCATAATTTATTTTCCAGCGCATACCGGGCAGGGATAGCCGCCATTGCATACGCATTGGTACTCATTACCCCGCTCACTGCTTTTATAGAATCCACCACGTAGTCCACTTGTTTTTTTGCAGCGCTGTTATCTCCCTTCTGCAAATAACTGTACACCAGGTAATCGATGGCATGCAATTCTTCGCCCCAATGGCCTTTTAATTTAGATTGCTCTGCATAGCATTTAGGTGCTGTTCGGATTCTATCGTGTTTCCCTATTAACCTT
>NZ_JASGIP010000005.1:0-60120 GCF_049840995.1 Ferruginibacter sp.
ATCTACCCAAAATAATAAATGATAACTGATAGAAGCCAGCATACCTGCAGCAGCACTGCCCACACCCCAGCCCAGGTTAATGGCCAGGTGCACCAGCGAAAAAGATTGCGTACGGTTTTGAGGTGTGCTGTAATGCGCCACCGCACTGGAGTTGGCAGGACGGAACGCTTCGTTGATAAGGCTTGCAAAAAATATGCAGATGCAAATGGTAACATAAGAATCCATTTGCCCGATAATGATGAACATGATACCACCACCAAATAATGCCACAAACTGCATGGTATAAAAACCGATTTGATCACTCAGCCTGCCACCCATAAAAGCGCCAAATAAAGAACCGATACCATAAATAGCCACTGCAAGCCCACCTTGTGTTTCCGTATAACCGCGATGGTTACAGTACAGGGTCATAAAGGGCAGCACCATCGTACCGCTGCGGTTGATCAGCATCACTATTGCCAATAACCACATGCGGCGGGTAAGCCCGCTGTAAGCATTTTTATAAAGATTAAGGGTGGTCGTTATCATAACAGCGCTGCAAAGATAATTTTATTACCCACTTACCGCCGGTTAAATTATTGTACGGTAATTGTTATTTATTTTTTTGTAACAACATATTGTTAACACAGCAACTGTTATAAAATTTTAAACTTAGTATTCTCTTTAAACTGCCATTACCAAAGCTGTTGAAACAATGCTGTTCCATATTGCTGTTATCATTATTAACCTGGTTACAGTTTAGTAAGCAGCTCACTTATTTCCATTGCAGGATAAGCAATACTTTCTCTGCAGCACATTGCAATTGCGAAGACGTGCTTGCATCCGGTGATGAGCACAGCAATGATGATATACCATTGCAAAAAAACAATCCACTTACTGCACCGGATGAATTCTATTACATATCAGTCAGCTCTGCAACAAACGATGCTGCAATAAAACATATCATTGAGCACAGCTCATTCATACCGGTATTGTATACTTTCTGCTATTGCCATAGTTTATGGCGCCCACCCTGTTGTTGATATTTCTTCCATTTTAATTATTGGCACTATCCCGCAAAGGCGGGACAGGCATTCTATTACTATTAAAAAAACAATCACAACATGAAATATTTATTCGCTGTAATAGCAGCATTTATTTGTATTACCACAAACGCACAACAAAATACCCCCGACAGGATATTATACGGCAGCATTACAAAAGACAGCCTGCAGCAGGCGCCCTATAACAAATGGTTCAGCAAAGGATTTGATGAATACCATATCAATCCCGGAACAAAAGAAAAGCTACTGGCACAATCCACCAAAGGCATCAGCATCGAAATATTCTTTGGCAGCTGGTGTGGCGACAGCAGAAGAGAAGTACCGCGGTTTTTAAAATTGCTGGACGAAATAAAATTCAACAGGGCCAACACAAAATTAATAAGCGTGGGCGGCAGCGATTCGCTGTATAAGCAATCACCGCAGGGAGAAGAAAAAGGCAAAGGCATTTTTCGGGTACCGGTTTTTATTGTATACAAGAATGGTGTGGAGATCAACCGCATCAACGAATATCCCTCGCTGTCGTTGGAGAAAGACCTGTTAGCTATTTTAAATAACGAAACTTACACGCCGAATTATAAAAGTTTTAGTACGATAAACAAATGGCTGAACGAAGGCAACTTATCCGACAGCAATATCACTGCCAGGAGCCTTGCACAGCAAATACGACCCTTGGTAAGCAATGAATACGAATTGAACAGCCTGGGTTACCTGCTGCTGCAGCACAACCTGAAGGCAGAAGCGGTGACCATATTCAGGATCAATGCAAATCTTTATCCTGAATCAGGTAACGTATTATCCAGCCTGGGAGAAGGTTATTTAAAAACAGGCAATACAGAAAAAGCTATTGCAACACTTGAAAACAGTTTGCTGTTTACAAAAGACGCCACAGCAATGAAAGAAATTTTACAATTGCTGTACCAGGCAAAGGGAGTAAAATAATTCAAAACTAAAAATGGCTCATAAATTTTATGAGCCATTTTTTTATGAAGAAAAGTTATCTGCTTTGGGCATTGCAGCAAATGCCTGTTGAAATTTTTCAGGAGGAATGGCCAGTTTTCTTTTTACTGTATCCAGCCAGGCACCATCTACAGTAACCACTGCAGCCAGTGTGTCACCGTTCTTCCATATCTCGTTCAAAAAACTCCAGCGGCTGAAATCCTCATTCGATTTCAATAATTTTATCCTGATCTCGATCTCGTCACCAAATTTCAGTTCTCTTTTGAACACCGCTTCTTCGCGGAATAAAATGGGGCCGATATGTTCATCCTGTATCACCTGCATGGTAATACCATACTGCGCCAGTATCAGCAAACGTGCATTGGCACAATAATCATAATACTTGCTGTGCAGCACATGAAAATTAGGATCGATATCAGACCAGCGTATCTCAGCCTTCACTGTAAATGTCGACATATATTAGTTCGTTTTATTTATCAAGGTATTGCATAATGCTCACACCGATCTCATCATTGCTCACAGCTGTATTTGCCAGTATCACCAGTGCATTCTTTGTTCTTTCATTGATCACAAAAAAACTTTTATATCCGCCTGTCTGCCCGCCATGAAAGAACACAGTGCCCGATCCCCAGTTTTGTAAGAACCAGTTTAAACCGATCTGCTGCTGCCCCGCAACAAAGGTAGACTCATGCGTTAATGCCACCGCCTTTTTCAAATAATCATTTCTTGTGTCAGCGCTTAACAGCATCGTCGCGTACTTCATCATATCTGCCGCACTGCTCCTGATACAACCTGCGGCAGCCAGCGCTTTAAAATCCCATTGCCCCTGTTCTGCCAGTTCTGTATCATATCCCTGTACAAACAAAGCGCTGTCATTTTTCAGTAAGAATTGTTTGGTATCCATCATACCAGCCTTGGCGCAAACAAATTCCTTTACCATCTTTTCGTAAGGCATTTTATTTACGTGCTCCAGTATATTACCGAGCAAACCCACGGCTAAATTGGAGTACTCAAAACGCTCCCCTGGTTTACGTTGCAGCTTTGCATTTTTTAAATACGCATACAGCAATGTTTCATCATAATCTTTATAAGGATTGATGAGATCAGTCGCCCCAAAATTATCTGGCAATGATGGCAACGCAGAAGTATGGTTGGAAAGATGAACGATCTTTAAAGTATCGTCACCAAATTTAAGTGTGGGTATATCTTTGGGAAGATATTTATTAACAGGATCATTTAATTTCATTTTATTTTCCCCTACTGCCTTGGCCAGTAGCAGAGCCGTAAAGGTTTTGGTGATAGAACCGATCTCGTACAGGTTTTTGGAAGAAGGCAAGAGCGTATTGCCCTTCCTGGTTTCACCATAATTATAAAAAGATATTTTACCCCCTTTTAAAACACCCATACTCAGCCCCCTGGTCTTGCTTTCAAACATGAATTGCTGCACAATATCATCTATCTTTTTATCCATTTCGGATACAAGCTTGTTATCAGTCACCGTTCGGGTAAACGTTCCTGTTACTTCTTTTTTATACGGCTGAAAAAGGAATGTTTCCAGCTTACCTTCCGCATCAACGCTGATATACATGGATAATATCACTTTGGTAAGAGTGGCTTTGTATTTGCCCAGGCTATTTTCGTACTTTTCCAGTTCTACTGCTTTTATTTCTCCCAACGGGAATAAATTATTTTCACAGATCGTTTTGAATTTATCAGCAGTCAGTTGCTTTTTAAAAGCTTCGCCTGCAAGGCCATATAAGCTGTCGATCTGCTTTGCATTGAAGAACTGCACCACTTTCTGCTGCATGGCTTCGTTTGCTTCGCGGCCATCCTGCGCCAGCAGTAGCATCGTGTTCATACTGAATATTACCGTAATGATTATTTTTTGTATCATATTCCTTTACTGTTGCACCGGTTTTAAAAAGTTGCCGGTAATTATTAAAATGTACCGGCAACTGTTATCATAAATACGCTATAAAATTACCACTTTATGCTTCATCATTCTTTTTTTCATTCTTCTTCGCAATCTCCTCCAGAAGTTTTAAACCCAGTAAACCGCTGATACCGCCATTGGCCGTATCACCCCCACCATTGATCAGTATATCCGGCATGATCTTTACATTTTGTGCACCGATGGATTCCATCACCTTTAATTGTGTAAAGTTATTGCCACCCATCGCTTCTACAGAAAGTTTATACGCTTCCGCATTGGATTTACCGATCGCCAGAATCTTTTCCGCTTCTGCATTACCGGTGAGTGATATTCTTTCTGCATCCGCTTTTGCCAACAACTCTATCTGTTCTGCATTTGCTTTTGCCAGTACACGTATCCTTTCCGCATCACCATTCGCTAATAATTTCAAACGGTCTGCTTCTGCAGTAGATTGTAAACGTACACTGTTCGCTTCACCCGTTGCTTTTTTCACCGAAGCATCCGCCACTCTTTCCGCGATCACAACACCCTGGTCGGCTTTTACAATTTCTTTCTGCATATCAGCGATCGCAGTTTCTTTTTCCAAACTCTGCCTGGTTTCCTGCGCTTTCATTTCTGTTTCGTAAGTCACTTTCTGTTCTTCCGCGATCTTACGGTCGGTCAATGTTTTCATCAGGCTTTCAGGAGGAACGATATCACCGATCAATGTATCCACACCATACACATTATATTGATCCAGCACTTCACCAATATGTTTCTTTGCCGAGCTTTGCCTTTCTTTACGGGTGCCCAGGAATGCGATCACATCACTGTCCTGTGCACTGTTACGGAAATAGTTACCGATCGTAGGTTCCAGCACCTGGCTTACCAGGTTGTTCATATTACCAAATCGTGCGATCACTTTCGGCGCTTCCGTAGTGGGAATATGAATGATCTGCGACACGTCGAGGTTAAAAGGGAAACCGTCTTTACTACGCACCGTGATCGTTGATAAATGTTTATCCAACTGATGACTTTCACTTCTTGCATTGGCCCAGTTCAGCACCAGGTTGGTGGTAGGCACCAGTTCCACTTTCATGATGAATGGGTTGATAGGATATTTACCCGGGCCCAGTGGTTCGGCCCACACACCTTTATGCCCCTTGGCAACAATATTACCATGTTTGAATTCCACACCACTCAGATCCACACCTTCATCGCCCACATAACTGATCACCACGCCTACATGACCAATAGGGATCTCCGTCATGTTCACCATATCCACTTTTGCAAACCAGGGATTCAGGAAGTAAGTACCTGCCAGTATCACCTGCTCCTGCAAACCTTTATAACCACCGCTCTGCATAAAGATATCTGCATCCTGGAATTTATTATGCGATTCCACAATGCGGCCCGCAATCTGGCCTTCTTCCAAAGGCTTACCTTCCTGCGTGGTAACCACACCCACTGCATTATCAGGTATGCTCGTCATATCTGCCATGATCACATCAAATAAAAAAGTGTTGATACGATAACTACCGGGTGTGATCACCGCGGTTTGACGACCTTTGCGGCCACCATTTTTTAAAAATGATTCCGCATTCTGAAAGCTGTCGCATTCCACTCTTCGGCCGAGTATAGAACCGGTTTCCAGTTCGGCACCGTCTTTCGCCAGCACCAGTCCCAACTGCCCTGTTGGAATGATCGTAAAAGGTTGGAACTTGATTTCGTATTGCCATATCCATTTCCAGAAATAGATACCGGGAGGCAATGTCTGCGCCTGGAAGCCTGCTTCACCGTCGGTAGCCACAATGCGGCCTTCGGGTAATTGCTGCTTACCGATCAATACAAATTTTTTGGTCACCAGTCCGATGCGGTCTTCGGGCACTATTACAACGCCAAAGAATACACGAAGAATGAATTTGTAAAACAATAAAATAAATAAGAGGATGCCGATCGGCACACCCCATGTCATGAGTACTTGCGAGTCCATTTTTATAAGGGTTTTAGTTGATGAAAATAAGAAATGTTTTGGTTACACGGTCAGCCGTAGGCTTGGTACATGGTCAGACGTGGGCGTCAGACCATGTTGCCGTTTCACGGTCTGACGCCCTCGTCTGACCGTGTAACGGAACGTTGCAGTCTTCCTCACATGGTCTGACGCCCACGTCTGACCATGTGATTGAACGCTACCGCCTTCCGTTGATACCTGAATATAAGTCGTTTACCTGCAATTTCACTTGCAGTAAACAATTATTTAACGCATACCCAGGTAATACGTCAGATGCTATACGGTGGGGAAGTATTGAAATTGGAAAGTATAAAGGCACACAGAAAATAAGGAACAGGGGCCGTGGAATGTTTCATTGTAAATTAATTACCACACAAAGTTTACACGGTTTTTGTTCCCTTAATAATGAAATCGGGAGGAATGGCAGAGTATGTGTTAAGGCTGGTATAAAATGCAGGAACAATGGTAACCGGCAAAAAATGCCACCTTATTACAAAGAAGCCTTCATTACAGGCGCCAGTAATGCGGCCCATTGAGCGTATGCTTTGCCCGAGGGATGCAATCCATCTGCCGCCACCAGTGAAGGATCAGTGGCCGCCATCCTCGTTAAAGGAGTAATATCAATATAAGCAACATTCTTAGCCAGCGTCGCCTGCTTATTGATCACATTAAAAGAATCGATCTGCTTTGCAATAAGCGCTTTATCATAACCATAATTAGTGGCAAAAGGAGTAACACCCCAATCGGGAATGGAAAGCACAGCCACTTTTTTAGGATCATTGCCTGCCAGTTGTACCGCGGCATTCAGTAACTCATTGAATTCAGCTGTGTATTCTGCCTGGCTCCTGCCCTGGAACTGGTTATTAACGCCTATCAGCAAAGTAACAAAATCGTAGGAAGAGCGGGTGGGCGGGGTATTGATCTTTATGGCATCGAGCAGGTTTCGTGTAGTCCACCCTGTTACTGCAATATATTCAGGAGTATTTACAGCAATATTATATTGTTGCAATAGTTTTACAGCCTGTGCAGGAAAACGTTCCTGCTCTGTTACCGATTGACCGATAGTATAAGAATCACCCAATGCAAGGTAGGTTTTATAATACCCGCTTACTGGTGGATTGGAAGTAACCTCCTCATGCTTCTTTTTACAGGCCATCAGCACATAAATGCTGCAGCTGAGTATAATGATCGAACCTATACGTTTCATACTACTATAAACGTAGTTTTTTAAAGAAAGGTTCATTAAAAAAGGCTTTGTTTTACCAAAGCCTTTCAATTTTATTTGTAGAGTATCTCGTAGTATTCCTGCGCCATACGGTTACTGTCAAACTGGAACCGCACATCCCGCATACCATTCTGTATGATCTGGCGCCATACTTCCTGGTTCTCGTAATACAGTGGCAGCACCTGGTTCTCCAGTATATCGTATAGTTTGTCCAGGTCGTATTGATCCTGTTCCTGCACACTGATATTTTCGTAATCGATCGGCGGCACCACAAAACCATTATTACCGTGGTTAATGAATTCGCAGATCCATCCATCATTGGTACTGCAGTTAACCGAGCCATTCATCGCAGCCGTCATACCACTGGTACCACTCGCTTCACGGGGCACACGTGGATTGTTCAGCCAGAGATCAGAGGCCTGTTTTAATCTTTTACTCAAACCCAGTTCGTAGCCGGTGCACACAGCAACATTGTTATAACGCTTGCTCAAATGCACCAGGTTATTGAATTCGCTGATAGCCGGATAGTCCAGCGGATAAGGCTTCCCTGCCCAGATGATCTGCACAGGATATTTTTTATTGCTCAGCAAAGCTTCAAATCTTGCTGTATCTCTTGTAAGCAATTCCGCTCTTTTATAGCCCGCAAAACGACGTGCCCATACAATAGTGAACACATCTTTGTTCATCAGCTTACCGGTTTGATCGGCAACAATATCAAAAGCCCTTTTCTTTAAATATTTCTTACGGTCGTCAAATGCAGCAACATTGTTCTCATTCATAAAATGATACAATTGTTTATCTGACCAATAGAACCAGTTTTGCGCATTCGTGATCGCTTTTATTTCGCAAACACCGGGATATTTATACCACATCTTCCTGCTCACCTCACCATGCAATTGACTTACACCATTGGCAAGCCTTGCAAAGCGCAGCGCTGCCAGCGAATGATTGAACTGGTCGCCTTCCATACCGGTGAGTTTTCTTACATCATCCAGTTTAATGCCGCAGAAATAACTCATTTTTTCGCAGAGGAAAATATCATGCTTTTCATTACCGGCTTCTTCCGGTGTATGCGTGGTGAACACCATTCTCTTTTTCACTTCTTCCACACTTCCGTATTTTTTATACAGGTAAAATGCAGAGCTGATCGCATGCGCTTCATTCAAATGATACAGGTCTGGTTTAAAGTTGAGGATATCCACCAGCTTGGCACCGCCAACGCCTAACAAAATGAACTGCGCTACTTTGGTAGCCACGTTCGCATCGTATAAACGGTGGGTGATGGTTTGAGAAACATAATCGTTCTCAGCCAGGTCTGTACTTAATAAAAATAAAGGGGCGCTTTTGAATGTTTCAGGATTCAGGTACCACACTTTTACCCAAACCGGGTGTTCGTGAATATCCACCTGGAACTTAATGCCGGTATCTTCTAAAAAATTATAGATCTTTTCATTCCATTGCACCTGCAATGTCTGGTCCTGGTTACGGGCCTGGTCGTAATAGCCGTACTTCCACAATATTCCGATCCCGATCAAATTCTGTCTTAGTTCATACGCACTGCGCATGTGCGAGCCGCTTAAAAATCCTAAACCACCGCTGTAAATTTTCAAAGGTTGGTGTACAGCAAATTCCATAGAGAAGTAAGCAACCCGTTTAGCAAAACGATCGTCAATAGAATACGGGACGTTAAAATTGGTAAAACTCATTTTCTGGTTCTTTTTTGAGGGCACAATATAAAAGGAAATTTCAGTAAAAACGAGCAGTTTTAAAAATATTGTGTAAAACGTACACTTTATTTTATTGTGTTGCTGTTATTACAAGCGTTAGTTTTTCACTGCTATGTAAATGGATTAAGCAGACTTTGTTACGATTAAAAACGGGCCTATGCAGAACGCATCATACAGCAGAAAGATCAAGCAGGTAAACTGCAACTACAGGATGATATCAATTGATACACAAAAGAGTAAAAGGTAACCCTGTATAGGTGCGGAGAGATATTCACACCCGTGATGACCTTGTGAGTTAAAGAAAAAACCGCAATTCAGCTGTAGTTAAGGCGGTTAAATTTTGATAATATTCAATTTTAGGGCGCAATTTTTTCTAAAATCAAATCGCTGTAGGAAACTGCAATGTAATCTTCGTTGCTGATCCCGAAAAAATTGGCGTAAAAATCACACTGTTCTTTTAATTTTTCAATGCCGATGCTGCCATCTTTATCAATGGCTTCCACTTCTACAAAACTACCCAGGCCTTCCACCCTGTCGAAATGAAATTTTACATTATCGATAAAATATATTTTCCGTTTTTTATCCACTACTACTTTTACACCGTGCAGTTTTACCAGTATATCTTTTAAGGCTTTATCAGGACTATGCTGATACAACAATATGTCCGATTGTTTTGCACCGGCTGTATTCGTTCTTTCATAATAGATCAATGAATTTTCAATATTGCCCTCCCGCAGTTTTAACCTGCCTGTTGCAACATTAAAATAAGTATCCACCTGGTTGTCTTCGCCAATATATAAAGGTTGCTGTGTAAGCAGTTTTTGTTCCAGTTCATCCAGTGCAGTTGCAACTGCTTTGAATTCAAAATTTACGGTTGCCATTTTTAATCGTTGTTGATAATTGCTGTTACTTCAATTTCTATTAAAAGATCATCGTCTATCAGCCGGCTCACTTCCACCATGGTGGCAACGGGCTTAATGTTCTTGAAAAATTCTCCATGTGCTTTGCCTGCTTCTTCCCACTGGCTGATATCTGTTACAAACATACGGGTACGTACCACATCATTCAACGAAGCACCTGCTTCCTGCAATGCTTTTTCAATTTTTTTAAAAATGAATTGGGCCTGTTTATACATATCGCCCTTGCCTATTAAAACATCCCCATCCATGGCTGTAGTGCCCGCCACTTCTACCATATTGCCCACCCGTACGGCCCTGCTGTAGCCAACAATATCCTCCCAGGGCGAACCGGAACTGATCAGTTTTTTCATGTGCCTGCAATTAAATTTTGCAGCAAGTTACAACACCCGGCGGTAAAATGCGGGGGCAGAATTTGGCAGTTCTAAATTTTATTTTTAGATTTGTCTAAATTTATATTTTTGCAAGAATGAATTTCACCGTAAGCGAAGAGAATTATATCAAAAGCATTTACCACCTGCAGCAGGATAGTGGTATTGTGAACACCAATGCCCTGGCGGCTGAAATGCAGACCAAGGCTGCATCGGTAACCGATATGCTGAAAAAGTTATCGGCTAAAAAAATATTGCAGTACGAAAAATACAAGGGTTTTAAACTGACCGACCATGGCAGAAAAGTGGCCCTTACCGTAGTGCGCAAACACCGCCTGTGGGAATATTTTTTAGTAGAAAAACTGGGCTTTGAATGGGACAAGGTACATGACATTGCGGAAGAGCTGGAACATATCAGCAGCGTGGAATTGATCGAACGTTTACAGCAGTTCTTAGGCAATCCCTCTTTTGATCCGCATGGCGACCCGATACCGGACAGTAATGGCAAGATACCCAAACTGAATCAACAAAACCTGGCCATGCTGCCATTGAATAAAACAGCTATTGTAAGTTCCGTATCCAACCAGTCGCCGCAAATGCTGGAAATGCTGCGGCATTATTCCATCGCCATCGGCACTTCTTTAAAAGTGATGAAAAAATTTGAATTCGATGGATCATTAGAAATAAAAGTTTCCAAACAACCTGCCTGCATTATCAGCGAGCAGATAGCAAAAAATATTTTCGTGCATTATGATTAACACAGAAACCACCACCGCTTCTTTAAGTGAAGTACATGAAACGATCGATACCAAGAAGAAGATCGGCTGGAGAAAGATCTTTTCTTTCTTAGGACCTGCTTACCTGGTAAGCGTTGGCTACATGGACCCGGGCAACTGGGCCACTGATCTTGCGGGCGGTAGTAAATTCGGCTATTCACTGGTATGGGTTTTACTGATGAGTAACCTGATGGCTTTGCTGTTGCAGGGATTATCAGCAAGACTGGGCATCGTGAGAAGAAGGGACCTGGCGCAAGCTAACAGAGAAGCATACCCTAAAATGGTGAATTTTGCGTTGTGGATACTGGCAGAGATCGCCATTGCAGCCTGCGACCTTGCGGAAGTATTGGGTATGGCCATTGGTTTACAGTTACTCACCGGTCTGCCATTGATATGGGGTGTTTCGCTCACCGTACTGGATACCTTTTTATTACTGTACCTGCAAAGAATGGGCATGCGCAAAATGGAAGCGTTCATTATTACACTCGTAGCTATAGTTGCAGTTGCATTTTTAGTTGAGATCATTCTTGCCAAACCTGTGTTTATGGAAGTGGCGCATGGTTTTATCCCCACCTTCCCTAATGAAGAGGCCCTGTATATTGCCATTGGCATCATTGGCGCCACCGTAATGCCGCATAATTTATACCTGCATTCCGCATTGGTACAAACCAGAAAGATAGACCGCACTAAAGAAGGCATTAAACAGGCGTTAAAATTCAACCGCATTGATAGCACCATTGCATTGAACATTGCCTTTTTTGTGAATGCTGCAATTTTAGTTTTAGCTGCAACCGTATTTTTTAAAACAGGTAATTCCAATGTTGCCGAAATAAAAGAAGCACATCGTTTATTACCAGGCTTTTTAGGCAACACTGCTCCTATTCTTTTTGCTGTGGCATTAATTGCTGCAGGACAAAGCAGTACGGTTACGGGTACACTGGCAGGGCAGATCATCATGGAAGGTTATTTAAGTTTGCGCATTAATCCTATGCTGCGCAGGTTGATCACACGACTGCTGGCCATTGTGCCTGCACTCATCGTAATAATTGTATACGGCGAAGAAGATGTGGATTCTTTGCTGGTGTTAAGCCAGGTAATTTTAAGCCTGCAGCTGGGCTTTGCCATTATACCATTGATACATTTTGTGAGCGATAAAAAAACAATGGGCAGCTTCGCTATTAAGCCACTGGTACAGGCTTTGGCCTGGGCCATTGCATCGGTGCTTATTTACCTGAATTTAAAAATGCTGGTGAACGAAGCTTCCGGTGTATTCGAGGGCAATAATCTTTTTGCAAAGATCTGCCTGGTACTATTGGGCGCTTTCTTCCTTTGCCTGTTGCTGTACATCATCCTGCATCCATTGCTTGCCAAGAGTAAAACAAGTGTTTCTATACAGATGCACCCTGATGTGAATACGATCAAGAACCTGAGCATTCCTTCTTTCAATAAAATTGCCGTGGCGCTGGACTATAGCGTGAATGATGAAAAATTACTGGCGCATGCCATTGGACAGGGACAGGAAAAAAGCAGTTATTTATTATTGCATATTGTGGAAAGCCCCGCTGCAAAACTGTTTGGTAAGGACAGTGGTGATTTTGAAACAGAGAAAGATACCGAGCAGATGGAATTCTATGTAAATCAATTACAGGAAAGAGGTTTTGAAGTGGAAGGCAAACTCGGTTTCCGTAACAGGGTAAAAGAGATCGCAAGAATAGTAAATGAGAACGGTGCTGACATGCTCGTGATCGGTGCACACGGCCACACTGCTTTAAAAGATTTTATTTATGGTGAAACAGTGAACGCAGTAAGACATGAATTGAAGATACCAGTATTGGTAGTGAACCTGTAAAGAGATTTATAGTAAAGATAATTGCTGGTTGATCTTTTTATTCCATTCATCCTGTATATCTTTCAGCCGTCCGTTGCTGGTTTGGCCATCATAATCATTCTGCATTTTATCCAGCTCGTTGCAGCTTTCGCGATAAATCTTTTCTATCAGGTCGGAATAATTACCCGCGGTAAAAGCGGCTTTGTTAAGTTTATTGATAAAATTATTGGCCACGATATACGTTACATCAAAATGATGTTGCTCGTGATTCAATGCATAATCTGTTTCATATCCCTTGCGTACCCAGGAGCGTTCTTTGCTGAAATAGCAATATACATCTATAATGATCGTGATTCTTCCTCCACTCATTCTTACCATGGCATCATATCCAAAACCGGAAGAGGTTAGAGCGGCCGCTTCCGCAGGTTCGCCCGCTGTGCCTTTAAAATTGCGCCATATTAATTTCTTTGCAGGATCATAATAAATGGTATCGCTCTTTTCAGAAGGATGATAGGCTGACCATCTTACCGTGGCAACAGTTTGGGCAACTGCTTTTTCGCCGATGAGTAAAAGAAAAAAGAGGATGTAACGCATATTTGTAAATTAACTCATCCCCGCTGCATTTTATTACCTGCCCAGGCGATGATGCACCATATTTACAATTTCATTAACAGCGATATTTTCCATGCATTTAAAATGACCGCGGGGACATTTTTTATAACCGATCTTGCTGCAGGGCCTGCACCACAATTTATTTACCTGTACTATATCATGATGCTGTGCAGACAGTTTTCCATAATATGGATACATACCAAAGGATGGTACCGTGTTGCCCCATACAGAGATAATAGGTTTTTGCAAAGCCGCTGCAATGTGCATCAAGCCTGTATCGTGACTGATCACCAGTTTAGCGCCCCGCAAAATATCCGCTGATTCATTCAGGTTGAATTTGCCGCAGGCATTGTATATTTTAATGTCATCTGTAGCAGCAATTGCTTTACCTTCTTCAGCATCGTTCTTATCGCCCAGTAAAATAATGGGGTGCTGTATGGATGCACACAATTCTTTTAGTTTATGCAGGGGCATTTTTTTGGTGGCCAACGCCGCCCCTATCACCACGGCAATATAACCCAGCATGTGCGAGGCAGGCAGGTCCTTATTATTGATCCTGTCTTTTTCCGGGATAAAATAATCGAGCCCCAGGCCATCATCCACTACGCCCAGAGATGCCACAGTTTCCAGGTTACGGTCTACAATATGTTTTTTAGGAAGGGTGTTTATTTTAAGATTGGTGTAAATGAATTTCTCAACATTCAGTTTATCAAAGGAGAATGCTTTTACTTTTTTCAGAAATCGCTTGATACGCAGCGTACGCAGGTTGTGGTGCAGGTCGATGATATAATCGTATTCTTCCCTTGCCAGTTCGTGCAGCATCAGGTCGAAACTGTCACCCAGTGTATGTATCTTATTGATATAAGGATTATGCTCTGCAATACTTTTATAAGACTGCTTCGTCAAAAAATGAATTTCGGCATCGGGGTATTGTTTGCGTAAACAGCGTATAACCGGTGTAGTTAGCACTATATCGCCGATAGAGGAAAAACGTATGATGAGGAATTTAGCCAAGATTGCACAAATTTACACGAATGGAAATTTACTCTTCCACAAATTCAAGGTCCTGCTGAAAAGTTTCTTTTATCATTATTACAGCCACGGTACCGATCGCCATTATGATGATACCTGTTATCCAGCCGCCGGTAACATAATCTGTAAGGCTGCGCATCCATTTAAATAAAGGCAGGATAAAAATAGCCAGCGTTCCCCTTACCATATTGGGGATGGTGGTAGCGGCAGTAGCCCTTAGGTTGGTACCGAACTGCTCTGCACCAATGGTAACAAATATGGCCCAGAAGCCGGTACCAAAGCCCATTCCGGCACATATAATATACATAGCAGTGGCCGAGCCGTTGTGCAAAGTGGTAAAGAACAGGATGATAAAAATGGCGGTGATGGCGTAAAAAATATACAATGCTTTTTTACGGCTTTTCAACCACTGGCTTACAAAACCCACCAGCACATCTCCTACAGAAATTGCTGCATAGGCATACATGATCGCTTTACCGGGATCAATGTCTTCTTTGATACCCATGGCTGCACCAAAATCATTTGAGAAAGTAATGAGTACACCGATCACGTACCATGTAGGCAGGCCGATCAAAATACTTTTGATATAACGTTTAAAACGATCGCCATTGCTGAAGAGCATGGTAAAATCACCTTTTTGCACGCTCATCTTCTTTACCTGGTTATACATACCTGATTCTGCCACCGATATGCGCAACAATAAAAGCAGTATACCCAAACCACCACCGATAAAATAACAGGTACGCCAGTAAAAATTATATTTCATTAAAAAGGCAAACACTGCTCCGGTCAATCCAATACCGGCTACGAGTGAAGTAGCCAACCCTCTTTTTTCTTTGGGTGTAAGTTCTGATACAAGGGTGATACCTGCGCCCAGTTCTCCTGCAAGACCAACGCCTGCTATGAACCTTACCAACGCATATTGCATTTCAGTTTGTACAAAACCATTGGCGATATTGGCAAGCGAGTATAAAATAATGGAACCAAACAATACACTTAACCTTCCTTTTTTATCTCCCATCATGCCCCATATAATGCCCCCGATCAACAGGCCGATCATTTGCCAAGTGAGAATATTTTCACCTGTAAGTTTTGCCTGGTCGGTGGTAAGGCCGAATGATTTTAAACTTGGAATGCGTATGATGCTGAACAGTAACAGATCATAGATATCTACAAAATAGCCGAGTGCGGCAACTATAACAGCAATGTTAAAAAGAGCATGTTTATTTTTTTGAAGCGTCATCGTCTGGCTTTTTCTTTTTGCCGAAAAATAATTTAATAAAGATGGGAGCAGTTGTTACCAGCACGATACCGATCACAATTACTTCCAGGTGCTTTTTAAGGTCGAAATTAAATTGTGTTTCAAATAATTTCTGCAGGTAGTGGCCCGCAAATAACATTGTGAACACCCAGGCAATACATCCAATGATATTATAGAAACCGAATTTCTTTCTTTCCATCTGCACAATACCTGCCACAATGGGTGCAAAAGTGCGGATGATGGGCAAAAATCTTGCGATGATGATCGCACCGCCGCCATGCTTTTCATAAAATTCCTGGGCTTCGTATAGGTATTTCTTTTTAAAGAGTAAACGGTCTTTCCAGTTGAACATGGCAGGTCCTATCTTGCGGCCAAACCAATAGCCAACCGTATTACCGATTATACCTGCAACCGCTATCAATATGCCTAATAAGGCTAAGTTGATAAAGGAACTACCTGTATCAACACCAACACCGCTTTTCAATAATTCGTTACTGAAGATACCTGTTACAAAAAGTAAAGAATCGCCGGGAAGAAAAAAGCCTGCAAATAATCCTGTTTCTGCAAATACCACGAATAGTACAAACCACAGTCCGCCATTTTCTATATACCATTGCGGCTGCAACAACTGTGTCCAGTGAAAATCCAAAAAGATAAAGTCTAACATCTATAATTTTTTAAAAATGATCGGTTGTTAAGTATGCGCCAGCTGTCCTTCCCATTTGCTTACCGCTGCTGTAGCCAATGCGTTGCCCAGCACATTCGTCATGGTGCGGCCCATGTCGCAGAATACATCTATGGCCAGTATCAGTCCAACGCCTTCGGGCGGAATGCCAAACATGGCGCCTGTTGCCAATACCACCACCAATGATGCCCTGGGCACACCGGCAATACCTTTACTCGTGATCAAAAATACTAACAGCATGATGATCTGTTGCGTTACATCGCCGGTAATACTGGTAATATTGAATGCCTGTGCTATGAACATGCTGGCAAAGGTCATATACATCATACTGCCATCCAGGTTAAAAGAGTAACCCAGCGGCAATACAAAACTTACAATTTTATTATTACAGCCAAAGCGTTCCATTTCTTCCACCAGCTTGGGGTACACCGCTTCGCTGCTGGCTGTGCTGAATGCAATGGACATCGGCCCTGCGATCCTCTTCACCAATACCGCCAGCCTTCTTTTTAAGAACAGGTAGCCTACAAATAATAGTAAGCACCATAACACGGCAAGGCCCAGGTAAAATTCGCCGATATATTTACCAAAAGTGGCCAGTATGCCTAACCCGTTCTTTGCAATGGCTGCTGCCATAGCACCGAACACGCCCAAAGGCGCCACGTACATTACGTAAGAAACCATTTTCAACACTACATGCGATAAGGCGTCCAGCGAATTTACAATGGCCTCTCCTTTTTTGCCGATCGCTGCCAAAGCAATTCCGAAGAATACGGCGAAGATCACTATCTGCAATATTTCATTGGTAGACATGGCTTCAATGATACTACGGGGCACCACATGCTCCACAAATTTACCCAGGGAAAAGCCTTTTGATTTATCGAGCAGGTCGCTCACACCACCCATGTCGGAATGCTTGATATCGGCACCCACACCCGGTTTAAAAATATTTACCAATATCAATCCCAAGGTTAACGACACCAATGATGCTGATATGAACCAGAGCATGGCTTTTCCCCCCACCCGGCCCACGGTCTTCATATCGCCCAGTTTGGCAATACCCACCACCAGGGTGGAAAATACGATGGGCGCAATGATCATTTGTACCAGGCGCAGGAAAATGGTGGTGAGTAATTTCGACAGGTCAGATATCTCATTTAACGCAGTGATAAAGGCGTTGCCGTGAGTTGGTATCACCGTGATCTTATCGATCTTTTTACCTTCTGATAACCCGGAGGGGATATAAGATTTATCTGTATTGCCCACCACCAACCAGGTTTGTGCAGCAATACTGTCTTTTATTTTTTTATAAGCGGCACTGTCTTTTACTACAACGATCTGTTGAAAATATTTTGTACCCGAAATAGTGATCCCGATAGAATCCTTTCCGGTAAAATCCTTTGATGGCGAATAAGTTATTTTGTTGCCGGCAGCGTTTGTATTGATGTAGTAGCCCACTGCAATACCCAATATCATTGCAAGTACAATATATAAGGTAAGCCTGCTTTTTTTTGCTGGTTGCTCCGTTATCTCCATTCGGCAATAATATTTAGTGCCGCAATATAATATTAAAACCCGTTATACCCGCAAGCTTATAAAAATGTACAGCCGGTGGCGTTTTTAAGGATTATTTGCTTATTTTTCCAATTCTTTCATTAACTAAAACGAACCAACTGTATGAGTTTATTTGTAAAAAAGCCTTTAAATGTGCTGCTTGCTGAAGCATCCGAATCGGAAAAGGGACTTAAAAGAACCCTTGGTACCCGGTCTTTGATAGCATTAGGTATTGGAGCTATTATCGGTGCAGGTCTATTTTCAATTACCGGCGGGGCTGCTGCCACAAATGCTGGCCCTGCAATCACTATTTCGTTTATAGTAGCGGCTTTAGGTTGTGCATTTGCGGGTTTATGCTATGCGGAATTTGCTTCAATGATCCCCGTGGCAGGTAGTGCTTACACTTATTCTTATGCTACGATGGGTGAGTTTATTGCCTGGATAATTGGTTGGGACCTTGTGCTGGAATATGCTGTGGGAGCTGCAACGGTTAGTATCAGCTGGAGCAGGTATTTTGTAAAATTCCTGGAAGGTTTTGATATACATTTAAGTGCATCATGGACCGCTGGTCCTTGGGATGGCGGCATCATCAACCTGCCGGCCGTTTTTATTGTGATTCTGGCCAGCCTGCTTTTAATTAAGGGTACTAAAGAAAGCGCTACAGTAAACGCCGTAATTGTAGGTTTAAAGGTGGCAGTTGTTATCATTTTTATTATACTGGGTTGGAAATATATACATTCAGAAAACTACACTCCTTACATTCCTGATAATACTGGAGAATTCGGAAGTTTTGGTTTTAGCGGAATAATAAGGGCGGCAGCAATTGTGTTCTTCGCATACATTGGTTTTGATGCAGTAAGTACAGCAGCCCAGGAAACAAAAAATCCTAAAAAATCAATGCCATGGGGCATTTTAGGTTCGTTGGCAATCTGTACAGTATTATACATCCTGTTTGCACATGTAATGACAGGTGTTACCAGTTACAAATCTTTTGCAGGTAAAGACGGTATTGCACCGGTTGCAGTAGCAATCGATCATATGGGTACAACAGATGCCGCAGGAGTATTGCATCCTGACTATCCCTGGTTAAACAGGGCTATCATTATTGCCATATTAGGTGGTTATGCTTCGGTAATATTAGTAATGCTGATGGGTCAGTCAAGGGTATTCTTTTCAATGAGTAAAGATGGTTTGATCCCTAAGGTATTTTCAGAAGTTCATCCTAAATTCAGAACGCCAGCAAAATCAAACCTGATCTTCATGCTGTTTGTGAGTCTTTTTGCAGCTTTCGTTCCTTCACGAGTTGTGGGAGAAATGACCAGCATCGGTACTTTACTGGCTTTTATCCTGGTTTGTATCGGTGTTATGGTTATGAGAAAAACTATGCCGGATGCTCCAAGGGCTTTCAGAACACCATTAGTTCCATTGGTGCCTATTTTAGGAATTGCAACCTGTCTTTTCATGATGGTTTTTCTGCCTGGCGATACCTGGTTAAGGTTAATTATCTGGCTGATCATTGGTTTCGTGATTTACTTTGGCTACAGTGCTAAAAAAAGTAAATTAAGAAACCCAGGTTTGGCAAATGAAGAAAGCGACATAGATGTTATTGGAAAAAATTAAAGTAATATCATACGATCAAATTATAAAGGCCCGGTAAAATTTACCGGGCCTTTAATTTAAAAGAAAGCTATCAACAAAAAACGGCGCAATACACAATTGCGCCGTCCTTAAATCTATCTTTAAAATTAAAATGGAAGATCGTCATCTGCAGCTGCAGTAACCACCGGCGCTGTTCTTACAACCGGTTGTACGGTATTGTTGGTATGGCTTACATTACCGGCATTTGCACCAGGCTGGCCTTCGCCACCACCTAACAATTGTATGCTCAGCACCCGCATACGCAATGTTGCCGCTGCCTGCCCGTCTTTATTCATGTAGGCATCTGCTTCCGGTACACCTTCAGCATATACTGTTTTGCCTCTTGTAAGGTATTGTCCTATTCCTGTTCTGTCGGTCCAGTAAGCACATTCCACCCACGTGGTCCTTTCTTTTAGATTACCCTGTGCATCTTTAAAACGTTCCGTATTGGCCACACTGAAATTAATAACGTTCTTTCCATTGACTTCCTTAACGACACAATCTCTACCAAGATTGCCGATAACCTGTAATTTGATCATAATTGAGTTTTTTAAATGTTAATCGATGTATCTACGTGTTATAAAATTATGAATTAGTTCAGGATATGCCGGCCCTCACTTGCCCACATTTCGCATGCAGCAATGTTGATAGTTTTTTAAACTCTGAGTAATGCGCTCTTTTTCAATCCCATATTTTGGGTCTTATCGTTTTCACCGTACGTAAATAATCCAGTAGCTGACCGGTATGCACCGCTTCATGATAGGCAATGCGCAAAAGATAGTCTCCAAGGGTACGGCGTTGTCCTAAATTCTTACGGACTATATAAATTTCTTCCAGTTCTTTTGCAGTAAAGCCATTGATCATTTTTAAAAAACGTTCCCGGTAAGGCTGGGCATTCTTCAACTCATCTTCGATGGAAAAATAAGGGTTGCTTTTTAAAGGGCTTTCAAAATTGCCCAGTTCGCCACCATGCAAAATAATATGATGATATATATTTTCTCCTTCCAGCACATGCCGCACCATTTCTATACAGTTCATGGCATCTCCATCCGGCCTCCAGAATAAATAATCATCCGCAATACTTTTCCATACTTTTATACTCCTCCTTCTTACTTCCTCAAAGTTTAATATCAACAGGTCCTTGGCATTCATGTTATTTCATTGGTTCAGTTAAGGATAAAATCTTTATGCAGCATTCGTTGTTTTACTTCTTTAAAAAAAGAACTGCTCCAGTACGATCTTGCCATCTTTTACTTCGTACACGGCTACTTCATCCATTTGCATTCTTGGTTGCCCTTTTATTGTTACATCCATACCCATGGTGCAGGTAAAGAAGTTACCAGCTACCTGCGGCTTATTACAATAACCACCGTGCACCTCTTCTATCATTTCACTGAATTGCTTTCCTTTTTCCCGGATTGCTTCAATACCCTCAGCGTTACTGAACATTGGGTTATCGGGTTCAATGCTCCTGGCATTGTCACTGTACAATTCTGTCTGAATATGTTCGTACCCGTTTTGTTGAGACAGTTCGTAAAACCTGTCGGCTACCTGTTGTGTTGTCATGATGTTTTTATTTTTAGTTTTGATTAAAATACCTGGTCCAAAAAGACAATAGCTTTCTTTAGCAATGTTACCATTGCCGGCTCACTTGCAATAATGATAAGATTTACAATTTTAGTATAATGGCATAGCTGCACAGGCATGTTTTTAAACCATGCTGCCATTAACCGGTCCGGAGTTTACAATAAGAAAAGGCCTTAGTTCATTTTTTTCTTCAGGGTACTCACCTGGTCCTGCAGGTTATTTACCAGGCTGGCCAAAGAGTTTACATCCCACCGCTGCTGTACACTTACTTTACTTATAACAGATTGGGCCATCCATAATTCCACCACATCATCTGCATTTACCTGGTAAGGTTGGTATTGGGGGTTATCACTCACCAGCGTGAGTTTATTTTTTGTTTTATTGTTTTTAACCACTCTTTTATATACAATACCTTCATTGCGGCTTACAACTATATAGGCCATATTATTTTTTATATCTTCCAGCGAATCTACTTTTTCGCCTACAATGATACTGCCGCTGGGCGTGGGCAGCATACTATCGCCGATGATCTCAAATGCACGGTAATTGCCACCGCTGAGCATGGGTAATGTAAAAGTATTCAGCTCATCAATGAATTCTGTATCTGCATAACCGGCCAGGTAGCCGGCCGCTGCTTTTACCGGTACAAAGTGGATCAGGTTTCTTTCGGCACTCATCATTTTCTGCTGCCTGCGTTTGGCCAGGTAACTGCCCCCGGTATTGCTCAGATCTTTCAACAGCAATTCATCCAGGGTAAGTTTAAATATATCACTTACTATTTCCAGGATATCGATCCTGGGGTCAGCACGTTCTTCCTCATAGGCCCCGATCAAAGAACGTTTGATACCGAGCTTATTGGCAAATTCTTCCTGTGTCCATCCGCGTAGTTTGCGGAGATATTTAAGATTCTGTCCGGCTTGTGACATAGTACAACTAATTTGATTAGCACAAATATACTAATATTTTTAGTTTCTCCAAATTTATTTTTAAATACAGGGTTGCGGGTTTAAAAGTTACGGGTTACGGGTTATTTTATTGTTTGTTCTGTTAATTATGTCAAGACGATAAAATAACCCGTAACCCATAACCCGCAACTTCCTCACATTGACTAAAAGATACTTATTTTTGCGGCAAATCTTTTTATGAGTTACTTTTTACCTATCCATAATATACTGCGCTGGGCGGTACTGCTTTTTGGTTTACTTACAGTTTTGAAAGCGCTCACCGGCGTTTTAGGCAAAAGAAATTATACAGCGGGAGATAATAAGGCCAATCTTTTTTTTATGATCAGCTGCGATATCCAGTTACTGATCGGGCTGATATTGTACTTTAATAACTCGTGGTTTGACAACCTGAAGAACAATACCAGCGTGGTAATGAAGACCGGTATGCTGCGTTTTTTTGCAATGGAGCATTCACTGATGATGATCATTGCATGGCTGCTGGTGCATGTAGGCCGCAGCATGGTGAAAAGAACAGACATTGATGCCAAAAAACACCAGCGCAGCCTGATCTATTTTGGTATTGCTTTGCTCATCATCCTTGCTATGATTCCCTGGCCATTCAGGCAGGAAGTTGCAAGGCCATGGTTCAGGGGGTTTTAATTTTTTAATGGCGAATATTTTTATATGGTCATATTCTTCCGCAATATGAAGCATTTAAAAACTCAACATTCGATATTCACACATTCAACATACTAAATGGCAACTAAGAAGAAGAAAGAACCGGTGATCCTGATCACGAATGACGATGGCATTACTGCACCGGGTATCAAGAACCTGGTGGAAGCAGTGAAAGAACTGGGCAAAGTAGTGGTGGTGGCACCCGATAAACCTCAAAGCGGCATGGGCCATGCCATTACCATCGGCGAACCTTTGCGTATGAACAAGGTGGATATTTTTGGCAATATCGAAGCCTGGCAAACCAGCGGCACACCGGTGGACTGTGTGAAACTGGCGGTTGATAAAGTACTGCACCGCAAACCGGATATCTGCTTAAGCGGTATCAATCACGGCGCCAACCACAGCATCAATGTTATTTACAGCGGTACCATGAGCGCTGCCATGGAAGCATCTATTGAAAGTATACCCAGCATTGGTTTTTCCTTACTGGATTTTAATATTGAAGCTGATTTTACAGCCGCCCGTTTTTATGTATACAAAATTGTAAGTGCATTGCTGCAGCAAAAAATGGATAAGCACCTGTTGCTGAATGTAAATATCCCTGCCGTAAATATGGACCAGATAAAAGGTGTGAAAATATGTAAGCAGGCCTATGCCAAATACGAAGAGGATTTTGATGAACGCAAAGACCCGCAGGGTAAAAAATATTACTGGCTCACCGGTAAGTTCATCAATTTTGATAAAGGAAAAGACACGGATGTGTGGGCATTAAAAAATAATTATGTAAGCGTGGTGCCTGTACAATTTGACCTTACCAACTATACCTTAAAAAAGCAATTAGAAAAAAACAAATTCTTAAAATGATCTTCAGAAAGGATAATTTTATTTTGGGTACCGTACTGGGTTTTACCGGTCCTTTGATAGGTGTGCTTATTTTTAAGTACGTCAAATTTCGCTCTTACAGTTTTCGCGATACGCTTGACTATATTCTTCACAGTGACCCGGGGCACAATACTTTATCCGTTGCATTGAGCCTGGCATTATTGGTGAATGCTGTTTTATTTACCGTATACATCAATACCCATAAAGATAAAACTGCCAAAGGCATTTTTGCTTTAACCTGTGTATATGGCCTGGTGGTATTGTGTTTAAAGACTTTTTCTTAAAAGATAATCCCTTACAAATAATTTTATCATGCAAGGGGCAGTTCCACAAAAAAAGTGGTGCCTTCTCCTGCACTGGTCTCAAACCATAATTCGCCCTTGGCCTGCTCTACAATGCCCTTACACATGGCGAGCCCCAGGCCGGTACCGGAAGTTTTAGTAGTGAAATTAGGTGTGAATATCCTGGAGCGCATTTCTTCGGGTATGCCCATACCGTTATCTTTTACTTTTACCAATATCTTATTACCCCGCAATTCTTCTTCTACTTCTATCACAGCAATTTTATTTTCAGGCACCGCCTGTATCGCATTCTGGATAAGGTTGGTGAAAAGACGGTTGATATGCGTACGGTCTGCATTAATAAGCACCGGGTTCGATAATGGCGTGCAGTCCAGTTGCACCCGGTCGTTCACACCGTACAACTGTGTTACCAGGTACAATACTTCATGCAGATCGAATACTTCGTTACGGGGATTGCCGATATTGGCAAACTGGCTGAACTCCCCTGCTATCTGGTTCAGGTGATTGATCTGTTCCACCAGTGTTTGTGCCACACTGCCGGTTAATTCTTTTACATTGCCGGCGTCATTGCTGATGGCTTTTTGCAGGTATTGCAGGCTCAGCTTCATCGGCGTAAGCGGGTTCTTGATCTCGTGCGCCACCTGCCGCGCCATTTCACGCCATGCACCTTCCCGCTCGCTTTTTGCCAAGGCATTCGCACTTTCATCCAGCTTGGCCACCATCTTATTATATTCTTTTACCAGTTCCCCGATCTCATCATCTCTCTTCCAGTCAATAGCTTCATTCATTTTACCCAGGTTCACCTGTTTCATTTTATTACTGATGAAAGAGAAGGACCGGGTGATACGGTTGGTAATGAACAAAGCAACGATACCTGCTATCAGGAATATGAACGCATTGAGGTTAATGATCGTTACTAAAAAGTTAGCGATCTCCAGTTTTAATTTATTCTGCGAAGTAAAATATGGAATGTTTAAATAAGCATATTCCCTGCCCGTTTCATCAATTACCGGCACATAATTGCTCACAAATTTCAGCGTACCGATCTTCTCATCTTTAAAATACTGTACTTCTTTTAATTGGTTTAAATGATAATAAGCCACCGGGTCCATTTTGGTACTTACAATACCCTGGTTGTAAGGCAATGGAAGAGAAGATACCCGCAGGTTACCTTCCAGGTCGTACACATTGATATCGGCTGCATGTATCTCTGAAATTTTACTGATGGTCTGCTCCAGTTTTTCTTTGAACCCTTCATCATAAATTTTTATCACATCATCAAACACCGCAAATTCCGACAATGAATTACGTACTTCATTTTCCATTACATGAATAGTGCGGCTGAGGCGTTCCCGGTTATTATTCTCGTACCGGCGGATAAAGAATAAAATGGTGGCAATACCAATTACCACGAAAGATAAGATGCTGATGAATATAACGGTACCGTGTATCTGATTTCTTATGCTCAGTTGCCAGTAGGTCTTTATCTGGTCCCTGTTTAAACGGGAGCGCACAAAAACGTTGATGAGCCAGAACAGGCCTGTTACCAGCAGGAATGCACAGAACAAATAAGAAAAAAGCGTGATCGTTTCTATTAAAAAATTATCCTGCTTGGCAATGATCACCACGTCGCCGGGGCCGGCCTTGTACCAAAGCTCATCATAGTCTTTCTTCTTTTTATTTTCAAATTCATCTCTCGGCACTTCGCGTTGGGTAAGCCGGGTGGCAAAGGCATAATCATTGTGATTATTGATCAATTGCAGGTTGTTGTACACGGCAAATGCATATACCGAAGAATTTTCAATAGCATTGATATTGCCTCGGGAAAATAATTCCGGGTAAGGCGCTTCCGATTTAAAATTTTTGGGCGCTGCAAGAATGAATACATAGCCCAGTAAGCGACCGGATGTATCATTGATATTTTTACGGCTGATATAACTGAACCGGTCGTAAGATTCATCATAATAATAAAGATCCTGTATACCGGTAGGGCGCCCTTGTGTGCTAAGGATCGTATTCAGCTCATTAAAGCCTGTGGAATCTTTATTGTACAGGGGTTTCATCTCTGCATCAAATGTGTATACCCTCGTATCGTACTTATTGGTGTAGCCAGAGAAATTACTGTTCACCAGGCTGTCTTTAAATAAAGTGCTGGTGGAATCATTCCTGAATTTTTCAAAATTAGCAGCGAGGAAATCCGGCCTGAAATCGGTGAGTAAAGTATTCATCAGCGTTTCGCTTGCAGGATCGGCCTTATTGGAAAGCGTTTCTGCATAGTGCTTACGGTTCTGCAATTCCTTGATATCATTTTCCTGCACAATGACCGCTGTAATGGACAATGAAAAAAAGAACAGCCAGAAAACCAGCCGCGATGATGATATGCGTGTGGTGAGCAATGCCAGGTAATTGCTGCTGAGTAGCACCAGGAATACTAATAACCAGATGAGAAGATATAACTCGAACGCAACAATGCCCACGTTAAAGCCAATGGTAAGTAATGTAAGACCAATGATGGCCGCCACGATATACAGCGGGATGAAATTTTTGGGAAACAAAGGCCGTAACAGGTACAGCAATATCTGCCCCATTACAAAATAGCCAATAGCGATACAGCAAAGCACCACAAAACCAATGATGCTGTAAATATTTAACGTAAAGAAATTGATCACATCAAAAGATATCTGCGAATCGGCCACCATGCTGCGCAGGATATGACCACAAACAAAAGTTGCTGCGATAAATATAAAAGCCACTACGGCCAGCAATAACCATTTTATTTTTTGTGCACCAGGCGCAAGGGTGTATTTTTTTTCCTGCAGTTTATGCCGGATAAAAAGTATGATCCATACAAACAAAAATCCGTTGATAAGCAGATCCCCCAATGAGCGCAGGATGATGCTGGAACCATATATCGCCGGGTCGAACAGTTCAAATTGCCGGAAATTGAGCGGGATGGGAAAACTGTAACTGAGGATACGCAACGCCACAATAGTACCTGCGAGGAACAGTACTGCCTTCCATAATCGGTTGTGTAAACTGATGTACACCGCACAAAGATGAATGAACAGGAATACCAACAGGGCGCCCGCAATACGCAGCCATACCGAAACAATATTGTTCTTGGAAAGTGGTATGCCGCCTTTTTTAGTAAGGTAAAACAGGAAATCACCGGCGCTGTTATCTACTGTCACCACGCCTGAATCGCCGGAAATGTCGTAGTAGTTCTCAATATAATCGCCGGTAACAAAAGTATTGTGCAGGTATTCGTTGGTGATGATGTAATTCCATTTAATGGGTATCAGGGCAATGGCAATGCCTCTTACCGTGCTTACTTTTTTCCATACATAATAGCCGTTCTGCAATTGTAAAAAGCCCGATGTATTGGAAGTATACAATAACTGGTCGCCGGGCTGTATGGCCTGCGTATTCCAGAATACAGCATTGTACTTTCCCTGGTCGTTGGCCTGGTACAGGAAGAAGAAATATTTTTTTTCGGTGAACTGCTGCAGGGATTCTTCCGAGTAGGTTTTGGACGAAAGCTGGTGCAAAAGGAAGGTATCGCTGGTGATGGCTGCAAAATCCTTTTCCTGTCTACGGATATGAGATTCAATGGCCTTTTTAACCGAATTGGCCGATGAATTATCGCTCCAGTAATTATCGATGATGAATGAAAGGGTAATAAGCCAGGCCGCAGTTACCAGCAGGTAACTGTTCTTATAAAAAAAGCGCAAAAAAGTGCTGTTCTTCTGCAATTAAGGGATTAACTGGTTAAATGTTTTATACGGTTCCAGATGGCATCCATTTCTTCCAGGCTCATATCATGCAAATGTTTACCATCTTTTAACGCTTCAGCCTCCATTTTAGTGAACCGGCTGATAAATTTCTTATTGGTCCGTTCCAAAGCGTTTTCAGCATCTACCTGCAAAAACCTTGCAAAATTTATCAAAGAGAAAAAAACATCTCCCATTTCGTCCTCCATTTTATCAACATCGCCTGTAGAAACGGCTTCCAGCAGTTCCCGGTGCTCTTCTTCCACCTTGTCCCAAACCTGCTCCCGGGTATCCCATTCAAATCCCACCTGTTTGGCTTTTTCCTGCAGGCGCATGGCTTTTACCATTGCGGGTAAGGCCCTGGGCACACCGGCCAGTACAGAGGTTTTGCCTTCTTTCAGCTTTAATTTTTCCCAGTTCTTCTTCACATCTTCCTCATCGTTCACCTTTACATCACCATAAATATGCGGGTGCCGGTGGATCAATTTTTCGCAAACCCCGTTGATCACTTCTTCCAGCGTGAACTGGTTTTGCTCTGCACCGATCTTTGCATAAAATACAATATGCAGCATCAGGTCACCCAACTCCTCTTTGATGCTTTTCCAGTCGCTGTCGGTGATGGCATCCGCCAGTTCATAAGTTTCTTCGATCGTTAGCTGCCGCAGCGTGTGTATGGTTTGTTTCTTGTCCCAGGGGCATTGCTCCCGCAGGTCGTTCATAATACCTACTAACCGCTCAAAAGCTTTGCTGTTGGCTGAATCCATAAAAATTATAGTTTAAAAAGAGATGAGAATACGAACCCTGTAAGCAGTAATAACATGGTGATAGCAAATGCAAAACTGAGTATTAAAAATTTGAGTATCGTTTTACCACGGCGTTGCTGGTAAAACTTGCGCATTGCTTTGTACAGGTAAAAAAAGGCGCCGAAAAACAGCAACACCTGCAGTATGCTGATCCATTTCCAATGCATGGCGCTGTTGAATTTGGCCAGGCCAAAAGTGAGCAACATGGTTATGAACATGAAAATGTAAAAATGCACGCTGAAGATGCCGTGATTTACATAATAGAACTGCTTACGGCGGTTGTACAATATTTTAAGCAGCAGCGCAAATAAAGGCAGCGAAATAAAGAACAACTGCGGCAGGCTATGCAGCAGTATATTGGTAAAAGCGCTGATGCTTTCTGTAGGATTGTTATTGAATTTTTTATTGATCTCGATCTGTTTATAGATCAGTGAACGCATGATCCAGCCATCATGCTCCTTTCCGGAACGCAATACACTATCGTATTCCTCCTTCGATTTGTAATCGGTATTGGTAAATGTAATGGTGCCCGAATGCGAAATGCTGTCGAAATATTGCTTCACCACTTCCTTTGTCATCGGCAAGGGCTCTTTTTTATCCTGCTTGTTGATATTCCTGGTATAAGTATCCAGTGTAAGCGAATCCATTTTTTCCACCTCGGCCCAGCTTTGGCCGTTGATCTTAATATCCCCGGCAATAGTATTTTTATCAACCTTAAAAAACGAAAAGAATATTAAAAAGAAAAATGCAGACGTAAAAATATACATCCGTATGGGGTTGAGGTAACTGGCCCTGCGGCCGATCATATATTCGCGGGGCAAAAAGCCCGGTTTGGTGATCAGCAGTTTCAGTGTGCTGAAGAATTTGCCATCAAAATGCGTGATATCCTGGAAGAAGTGATTGACCAGGTGCAATAGCGATTCCCTGGGCTCAATATTTTCCTGCCCGCAGAGATGACAATACTTTCCGTATACCTGCGCATTGCAGTTTAAGCAGTTTTTTTCTTTGCGCTCTTTAAGATGGCTCAAGGTTTTGTAATTTTGTTAAAATTAATAAAGTTTATCTTCACCACCATTTATGGCATAATTTAAGTCGTAAAAAGGCGTTTAGTGTAAAATTTAAATCCCCAATGGTAAAAACATCTTTAGTTGCTGCGGTAATCTTATTTTTTTCAGGTGCATTGCATGCACAGTATTATTACAAGGATATTGTAAGCAACAGGCAGTTGATCGAGGAAATGGCCAGGCTGAAAGAACAAAAGATAAAAAACATCAGCCTGAAAAGTTTTGAGGATGACGGTACCGCCAGCGAAGGTTTTTTTTGTGAGCGCAAGATCAGCAAGAATTATACCTCAGTAGAAACAGTGAGTAAATCCTATTCTACGGGTTCTTCCATTTTTACCTCCTCGTTCAATGATAAGGGGCTTTTGACTCAAACAGTGGATAGTTCTGAAATTTCATCCAGCACTTCCATTTATACCTACGATGCCAGCAACCGCATTACCAGCATTCTTTCTATCGTGCGTTCCAGCGACGATGATTTTAAGAATGAAATAAGGGAAGAGCATATTTACGAATACAACGACAAGGGCGTTATTGTAAAAATGACCCGTATAAAAAATGCCGGCGACGCCACCATTTTTGTTTTTTCTCCCGACGAGAACAACAATGTAAGTATTGAAAAAAATACGAAAACAGGCGACACTTACTATTATTATTACGATACCAAGAACAGGTTGACTGATGTGGTACGACTGAACCAGTTCAATCAAAAAATGTTGCCGGATTATATTTTCGAATACAACAACCAGGGATTAATATCGCAAATGACCACTACCGAAGAAGGTGGTAGTTATTATTTTGTCTGGAAATACACCTACGATAACGGCCTGCGCATCAAAGAAAAATGCTACTCCAAAGAAAGGCGCTTGATGGGCTCTATTGAATATGAGTACAAATAATTTCTGCCCGTTTATACAATACTGAGTTTTCGGCTACCCTCTTCTATTCCCCCTGTTGCCTTGTGCCGGGGCGCCATTTGGCCTGGCGCCACCATTGCCATTACCCATTCTTGTATTAGTACGTTCGCCTTTTCCTTTACCTCCCCCAAACTTCCTGGGAAAGTAAGACAGCGTGATCATAAAATATTGCTGCAGGCCATTGCTTACACTGCTGGTGATGCCATCCGGGTTGGCAAAATAACTGATGTTCTTAAACTGCTTTAAAATGTCCGTTGCCGTAAATTTCACTTCAGCCTGTTTGCTTTTTAAAAAACGATAAGATGCATTACCGTTCCAGATGGTGATAGGTTTTACTATACCGTTATTTTTAGAATAAGAAATGTTACTGGTAATACTGGCATCTTTGCTCATATTCACCGTAAAATTAAATTCTCCGGAAAAGGTATGTGTATTGAACTTACTGTTCTTATAACCCGTTTGCCGGCTATTGTTCGCATTGGCATTGGCCCCCACACCAGCAATAAAAATAGTTTTATAATAGTAATTAAAGCTCAACCTGTGTGAAATGCTGGTGGTATTGATGATGGTGGAAATATTGTCAATATAGCTGGGCGAGCTGCCGAAACTGACACTTCCAAAATATTGAACCTGTACCTGGTTACCTTTTATTTTTCTGCTGTAAGAGGCATTATAGTTTAAAGATGAACTGTAACGCCGGTCGCCATTTACTGTGTAGCGTACCTGCTTACCATTTAAATAGACCGAATCACCACTGCTCACCCTGGCTGTATCACGAAGAAAGATGGTGCTATCCGCAAACGGGTTCAAAACATTGCTGAAATTTCCGTTTATATTGAAAGAGAACTGGGAGGGCCTTTTAGTATTAATGGTAGAAAAATTAATGTTTGCATTTACACTATGCCCCTTGCTGTTTACCAGGTTAAGCCCTCCTTTATACAATGAATATAAATTACTGCTATCCACTACCGGTGCGATCTGGTTAATGGTTGGATAGTTATAACTGTTATCATAATTAAGGCTACCATTTAACCGGTATCGCTCCATCACCTGGCGGGAATAGTTAGTACCGATATTAAAACGTAAAAAAGAAAAAGACCGGTTGATATTCCTGTTCGCACGGGATGAAATGTTTTCTTCATTAATAAATTGATTATTTAAGGACGTACGAAAACCATAAAATACAGATCTGCGGGAAGACCATTTATTAAAATTCTTATTTAAAGCCAATGAAGGTGTATATTGAAAAGTAGATACCGTTTCATTATAAGTAAGTGTTTGGTTGGTATTTTCCTTTTGATTCACATCTATATCAAACACTTTATTATCATCTTCATTCTTCTGGTAATTAATATTGTGATTGGTGGAAATGTCTATACCAAAAAGATTGAACCTGCCAAACAGCAAACGTTTCAATCCACTATATCCAAGTGTACTGGTAAAGCTGGTAGCACCTGTTTGTTTCAGAGAATGTCTTTTAATGGTGGTGTTCTGCACACCGGTAGCGCTGTAAAAATTATAGATAGTATTCTCATTCCTGTCCGAATTATTTTCAGATCGGGAAAAAGAAGCGCTGGCATCAATCGCTTTCAGTGGATTTTCCGAATCGAAATTGGTATAATTAACGGCAGCATTGAATGACCTGGAGTCGCCAGTACTTTGTGAATTACTGTTGCGGTCACTTACAGGAGCGCCCTGCCTTGTATTGATAACAGAACTGCTGGCGTTTTCACTGTAGGTATTGCCTGAAGTGCCGCTGCCGGTAATACTGAAACGTTTGTTATAATCTAGGCTTTTGTTATAATTCATCCGCACTACATGCCTTTCGCTCTGGTTGATATTTTCGGAGAAGGAATTAATGATCTGGTCGCCGCCCTGTAAATAACGCTCCTGGTAAGTTTGTGTATTGGCATTGCCGGAATTGTTGTCGTAATCGTAACTGCCATTTATCCGGTTGCTGCGGCGCTCGTTCTCATTTTGTGTAAAAGAATGGGTGAACTGGATGCCGGGTGATATCACCCTGTTAATACCATTGCGGCCAAAATTGCTGCGGTTGCGGTAGATAGCATAATTATTCCTGAAAGTGCTTTCCCTTTGTATATCTGCCAATCCTGCAATATCCGCATTGATATTATTGGTACCGCCGCCAAATGCCAATGTAGATTGTTTATTATAGAACTGCAGGGCAGCATCTGCCGTATATCTTTTATCAGTACCATATCCGGCGCCATACTTACCAAAATAACCACTCTTTTTATCTGCCTTTAATTTAATATCCATGGTAAGCACCGAATCTTTAGGCGCCTGTGCATCCGTCATTTGAGAGCGGGTGGCTTCGCTGCTCATATCCACTTCATTGTATACCTGTATCTTGTCGATGATATTTTTAGGCAGGTTTTGTGTGGCAATGCGATGATCGCTGTTGCCCAGGAATGGTTTACCATCCACCAATACTTTCGGAATGGCTTTTCCATTCATCGTTATAGAACCATCGGCCCATATCACCACACCGGGCACTTTGTTCAGCAGGTCTTCTGCCACTGCATCATTGGCCATTTTAAACGCAGCAGGATTGATCTCAAGCGTATCGCCGTTCATACGGATGGGCGCAATGGAAGTAATGATCACTTCATCACTCGTTTTGGGCTGTAAAAAAATGGTGTCCATTTTTTTAACCGCAGCATCCATGGTAAACGATCGCCTGAATTCTTTATAGCCTGCAAAGGATGCCGCCAGCACAAATTTTGACTGCAGTGGTAAACCCGTGATCTCATATCGTCCATCCTTATCTGTTATCTTAAATTGAAAAATGGAAGAGTCCGGTTTATAAATGATGACCGTGGCAGACTCCATCAAGACATTGGAGGTTGTATCTTTTATAATGCCAGATATACGTCCTGTACCTGGCTGCGCCTGGGCAAAAGCACAAATTCCAAAAAAAAGAAACAGTGTTAGGGTAATTTGCTTCATTAATTAGTTTCTATAGTTGAAATTGATGAGTACCGGGTTACTGTCGGCTGTTGCTGTTTTAAAATAAGCCTCCAGTAAAGGAGGATATTTTACGTCGTCTTTTTTATGATCCTCCAGTATCTTTTGCCCATCTGCTGCATACATCCTTGCATAAACAGTATGGCCGTCGTTGAAAGCTACATTTCTACACAAGGGCAGGTAATAAGTACTGCTATCGGGACTGATCTTATCCTGGCTGTAAAATGTTTTAGTCTTGGTATCATACAAAAACTGCTGCCATTCAAACATCATGGTCTGCATGGTAAAATTCAGGTAGCGCCCCGAAACATTGTACACATAAAATTGTTTCACCAGCCGCCTGTTCTGCCGCAGGTAGTTATCTTTTTCAGTTCTGTTTTGAAAGTCTTTGGAAAGAAAATCTGCAGGAATAGCCCTGTCCATTGGCAGGATCATATCATACACTTTATACAAACTATCATTCTGCAAAGCATACACGCTGTAATCATACGGATGTGTCACCCATCGCTGGTCTTCTTTTGCAGCAGACGAAACAGTAACGTTGCCCCCGTCAAAAATATAACGGCTGTCTTTTTTCTTATCGTATTTAAAATATTGTTTCAGTAAAGAATCACCACGATAGATCTTCAATTCATAATCTTCCTTTTTTTCAAAGTTCTTATCCACTGTTATCTTATTCACGTAATGCATCCCGTTGATATAGGGCACCGGGTTGAGGATATCGGTGTGCGTGATCTTTTGTTTATGTACCGAAAAGTGAAGCGTATCAGTGAGATCGATAAAATATTTGCGGAAATACTTCAGGTTTTTCGGGTTCTGGTAATCCTCCAGTATCTCTGCATTATCCTTATTGGTTAAGCGGTACATTTTATTGGTCGTAACCATTTCCAGCCCGTCTTTCTGTTCATTATAAGTCAGCCTGCCAAAGTCCAGTTTGTTGCCGAACTTTTTTATAAATCGCCCGCTTTTATCAAAAACGAAAATTTTCTTGGCACTGTAGTCACATACCACGAAGAATTTTTTAGTGGGGATGATCCTGCTGTACCGGTCAAACCTGCTTTCGGAAGTGGTTTCAAAAACAACGTAACTGTTGATCGTAATAAAATCCGATTGCTTACCGCCGGCAGCAGACTTAGGTTCAAAATAGATCTTCTCCTGTGCAAAACAGCCAGCAGCAGAAAGGAAGGTAATAAAGATAAAAAAGAGAACAGGCAATGGCTTGGTTAACATTCCAATTGTTTATACATGGCTAATTAGACGACATTACTGCCGGTTTACCGTCGCAAAATAATTGAAATGTTGATCAATTAGTAATTTAATGGTCAATGTAAACGAAATCCACAGGATTTGACATGCTGTAAGGCGCTGCAGGCGGGCAATGCAGCATTGCTCAGTTACAGCCGCCGGCCTGCATAAGCTGCAGGTATATTTTTGATTTTTCTGCAAGCGCCCTTGCGGGTTGTGCCGCATACTGTGCATTCAGCGCACCCATCCGGCTTTCTGCATTGCGCAACTGGCTAAGTCGATCCTGCAGGCAATTGATCTTTATACTGTAACTGGGTGCATCCGCAGGACGTTTATTCCTTGCCACTTCTGCATTACAGATACTGAGTTGCACATTCAGCATATCGCCCTGTATCATAAATAGCGGATCCGTCATGCCCAGGTAAGCATTCTGTACATTCCTGTCCTGGTACACATTACCCTGTGGTACGGTACGCAGATTTTCCTCTTGTCTTCTTAATTGTGCTTTTTTAAATACAATGATATTTTCCCTTTGTGCAGCACATTCATCATCGCTTCTTATCTGCGCTTCTTCACGGTCGATCTTCGCCCATTCCTTTTGCAGTTCTTCCGTACGCTTACGCATAAATTCATCTTCCTGTACCTGGAAACGGGTGGGATTAAAACAGGTATTCACTTCATCCACATCTGTGATCTTTGCATCGTAACTACCAGAAGTTTCCATTTCCATGATCATGTATAAACCTTTATCGGTATACTGGTAACCAATACCAAAATTGCCGAGGTATTTATTGGAGGTCACGTTGATATCGGGCGGATAATTCTTGCCAAATAAATAATATACGGTCGGGCTGCTATCAAATTTATAAGCCCATGCTTTTATTTTACCACCGCAATAAGTCCGTATCTCTGTTTTTTTATGCAGTGCGGCAACAACATCCGGCGATGTCATGCCATACTGGTGTGTAACCGTATTGCCGGTACTTACCCAGTATTTTATCACACCGTCCTTACCTTCTTCATTATGATAGTTAAAAATATTGCCTTTGTTGCCGATCACAAAAAATCGAAAATTCTTTTCATCAGGTTTAATATCACACAAACCACCGGCGGCACCCGTACGGGGCGGCAGGTAACTGACATATCCATCGGTGGTATTAAAGTAAAGACATTGCTCCACAATAGCCCTTCCGGTAGATAATTTAACTTTTACCTGTTTATCAAAACATAAATTATTCCTGTTAGGTAAAATATTGATCACCGGCGTTTGGCCCGATACACAGGAAGCCCTTAAAATGGCCGTTTCCCATTCGCCACCCGACCAGATGATGGTATCACGCCTTGGAGGTTGTGCGCAAAGCTGCTGCACACAAAGCAGTATTGTTATAAATAATACCCAACGTAGTTTCATGGTTACAATGAATGATCATTAAATAATACGGGAACAGGGATCACTTACAGTTTGGTAAATTCCACCCGCCTGTTCTTTGCCTTGCCTTCGGCAGTAGTATTGCTGCCCACCGGCATGGAAGAGCCTTTACCATCCGTTTCTATCCTGTCATTATCAATGCCGTAATTAGTGGTAAGATAATTCTTGACTGCTGCCGCTCTCTTCTTTGAGAGATCAAGATTTTTTGCAGCAGTACCATCTGCATCTGTATGACCGGTGATACGTATTTTAAGATCAGCATTGGCTTTTAACGCATCACCAAACTGGTTGATGATATCATACGATTCTTTCTTGATCACATCGCTGTTCACATCAAAAAGAATATCATTAGTAACAGCCCTGCCTTCTTCCATCAGTTGTTTGATCAGTAAGCTGCGGGCATCGGTTTCTGAAGAAGCAATGCGCAGGTTGCTCACCAGCACACCCAGATCAGAAGCAGGAACGGTGTACATATTGCAGAGGAAAAAATTATTTCTCAATTCAGGCGTAAGCGCACGGGGCAGATCGATGAGTTTTGATTTATCAATATATACCCTCACCCTCGTTTTATTGATCGCCATACTTACATGCAACACTTTGTTAGAGTAAGTGGGCAGCGGAAAATCATTCTTATTACCTACAGGATCTTTCAAACCATATTCCAGCTGGCGGCCATCGTTCTCATTATAGCGGTTCATGCTCACATAAAATTTATCCTTGTAAAAAAGATCATCCCGCATCACATCTTTTACCGGCGTTAATCCAAATTCAATAAATGGAGTTTGCCTGTCTCCGGAAACCTGTAAATAAAGATCGAACTCAATGGTGCAGTTCTCCGGCAAGGCTTTATCTATTACAGGGTTCACCACGGAATTATGGGTAATATCCAGCCACTTGCCGGGTTGCCCGCTCACAGTTACCACTTTACCGCTGCCATTCGTATTCCATTTGGCAGGAAAATCGGATAAAGCATCCTGTTTAAAATCATCATAAAAAATAACCTTATTGCCGGCAACAAAATCAGAAAAACTATTGGGTTGTGCACCATTTCCCGAAGACGAAGAACTGCCACTGCTGCTATTGCCTGTATTAGCATTGGCGTCTGTATCTTCTTTCTTGTCTTTTTTACTTTTCTTTTTGAAAATATTACCGATGGCTTCTTCTGTTTTATCAAGACCTTTATCGATCGCCTGGTCGGTTTTTGTATTCACCCGTTGAGTGGTCTTGTCCTTTACTTTCTGGTTCACTTTTTCGGCAGTGGTTTGCGCAAAAGCACCTGTAGTACACAAAATGGCAAAGAGGAAAGTGAGTATAGTTTTCATGATAAATAATTTACCATAAATGTATAAACCGGTCATTGCAGCAGCACCTACATGATAATGTAGTAAAAGGGGAATTGTGGTTAAAAGAGCAGGCTGATCAATTTGTTCTTCAGGGCCTTGCTCACGGCTTCTGTGGCAGAATGCACGTGCAGTTTATCGTAGATCTTTTTGATATGAAAACGTACGGTATCAATACTTACATTTATTTCTGCAGCGATCATTTTATAGCTGTAGCCATTCACCAGGAACTGTAGTATCTCAGTTTCACGGGAAGTGAGATTATTTTGTTCCTGCTCTTCCGTTTTTGCCCGGGGCACCATCAGTAACACTTTCCTGGCAACAGAGCCCGTCATAGGCGCACCACCGGTAAGCACATTACGTATGGCAGCAGGTATTTCTTCAAAAGCATAACGTTTAAGGATATAACCTGCGGCGCCTGCGCAGATAGCATTGAAGATATTTTCATTGTCATCAAAAACCGTGAGCATGATCACCGGTAACTGGCTATTGATATTCTTTATTTTTCGCACCGCCTGCACACCATTCACATTGGGCATATCAATATCCATCAACACCACATCCGGCTTGAATTCCCAGATATCTGTCTCCACCGTTTCGGCATTGGGCATGGCAGCCACCAGTTCAAAATCACTTTCTTCTGTAAGCAAAGCCTCCATGCTCACCCGCAGGGCTTCATTATCGTCGTATAATAGTATGCGTACCGGCATTGTAACAAAATAAAATAAAAATCAATTCCTGTTCCGCCACATCATTATGTAGCGGGTATCTCCACCGTTATAGAAGTGCCTTTGCCCGGCGATGTTTCCAGAATAAAATTACCATGCAATGCACCCGCCCTTGCCTGCATATTCTTTAACCCGTTGGAAGATCGTTTCATTGCACTGTCAAATCCCACCCCATCGTCTTTCACCGTAAAGATCACATTGCTTTTCCTGCTCTCTACAATAATGTGGATATTGCTGCACTTTGCATATTTGGCAGCATTATTCACCGCTTCTTTAAATATCATGAACAGGTCGTGCCGCTGCTGCATACCGATATGCTTTGCAATACTGTTCTCATCCACCGAAAAAACTACATTGATATTTTTCGGTTCCAGTGTATGACTGGCAAATTCCCGCATGCGTACCAGCATATTTTCCAGCTTGTCATTATCGGGTTTGATGGCCCATACAATATCACTCATACCCTGTTGCATCTGCGATGATTGCTCTGTTATTTTTTTAATTAACCCCGATGCTTTTTGCTGATCCTTAAGAATATTATTTTGAGAAACCTCCGATAATATTTTAATACTGGTAAGTGTGGAACCCACTTCATCATGAAGGTCCTTGGCAATATTATTACGCACATCCAGCAATTCCTTTTGCTGCTGCAGCTTGCGTTTCAGCTGGTAGCGGTTGAAAAATATAAAACCTACCAGCAGTAATAATACAGAGCCTGCAATTAGAAAATTCTTTTGCTGCTTCTGGTTCTGTAATTCTTGCTGCTGCAGCAATTTTGCCTGGTCGGCCAGTTTCAGTTGCTGCTGGTTGTTCTGTGCCACCAGTAATTGCTTTTCTATCTGCTCCGATTGCTGCTGTATGGTAAGATCCTGCAGGGCCTTTGTTTTAGACAACAGGTCGATCTCGCTCTGCTTTTGTTTGGCCAGCAAAAGGTTGCCCGAAATAATGGCTTTTTGTTTTTCGATCTCCAGTTGTTTTATTTTTTGATCCGCATTCAATTGAATAATCTGCTGGTCTTTTTTTTCTGTCTGATAACGGGTTTCCAGTTCTGCAATATCAGCCTGTGTATTATCAGACACCACGCTATCCTTATAAGCAAAATATTTTTTAATATTCTCGTACGCATTATAATAATCCCCGCGAATTTTAAAGAAGATCGTTTTATTAAGATAAGCATCCCGCAAATTGCCCTTATCCTTCAGTTCTTTTGAAATAGCAATACTTTTATCAAAATAATTCAATGCCGTAAGCGAATCCAGTCGATGCTCACTGTAACGTATACCCGCAGCAATATACCTCCGGGCCAGCATGGGATCTTTACCGGATTGCTTTTCCAGCAGTGCGATCGCTTTCAGTTCATACTTAAATCCCTCATCACCTTTTCCCTGCCGGTCCAGTATCAGTCCCGATGTAACATAGGCCTGTATGATCCTGCGTTCATCTTTGGTAAGTTCCGCAGTTTTGGCACAGAGTTCGCGGTATTTTTCCACCGCAGCACTGTCGATACCCAGGTAATACTGGCACAGGTTACAATAGCTTACAGACAAGCGGGGCAGGTCGCCCAGCTTTTCCCGCAGCGCCACTGCTTTTTTTCCATACTCAATAGCTTCCTTTATCTGCCCGATGGAATTGTGCATGGCCGAAAGATTATTATACACCATGGCCATCCCTGCTTTATCATCTATCTTTTCATATACCCGCAACGCTTTTAAAAAACAGTCGGTTTGTTTTTCTGCTTCCGATCTTTGTCCGTAGGTATACCCAAGATCATTCCATGCAAGGCCGGTATAATCGTTACCGGCTTTTATTAATTTAAGGTTCAGGGCTTTTTCAAAATTTTCAATGGCGGCCTCAGACCGGTTGGCATACATATTTACCTGGGCAATGTGCATGTACCCGATAGCAGTGATCAGCGAATCTTTTATTTTATTGCCGATCCTGATCACGGCATCAGCAGCAATTTTATCGCTGTTATAATTGCCGCTTTCAATTAACACATCGTTCATTTTAATGAGCGCATACGCTTCTCCCCTGGCAAACTTTTTTTGTACACTTAACTGTCTTGCCTTTTCGCATTGCAGCAAAGCATTGGTATAATCGGCATTACCGAAATATTCTTCCGCCTTATTTAAATAGGAAAAAACAGCTGCAGAATCAAGAGAGGTATTGCCTGTTTGCGCTTTTGTAATTATACACGAAAAAATGAGCCACACCAAAAATGATATGTGTTTATTTATTTTCATTATCGTGGTATTCAGCAACGGGGCTTACACCGTTATTACAGCTTTCATGTAATATACGCAATTACCCGCCATAGTTACTCTTTCGGCATTCAGTTGTTCGCACCAGAGCTCGCCGCCGCGTTTGCTTAATTGCAGGGCACGCATTTTATTCTTCCCCAGCTTTTCACTCCAGAATGGTATCAGCTGCGAATGCGCCGAACCGGTAACAGGGTCTTCATCCACTCCCACTGCAGGTGCAAAAAAACGGGATACAAAATCAACCGGCCCGGTAGGATCATTAGGTCTTGGTTTACCCGGCGCTGTAATGATCATTTTATCTATGCTCATCTTCATTAAAGTAAGATCGGGCGTGCAGGCTTTTACAGCATCTTCATTTTCCAGCTCTACCAGTATATCGCGGTAGCGGTACACACCTACTATTTCAGCGCCGCTTAAAATATTCCTTAAGTTATCAGGATAAATATCCAGCCGTTCCGGTTTCCAGCTGGGAAAATCCATAATGATCAGGGCATTCTCTTTTTTAACTTTCAATACACCGCTATGGCTGCTGAACCTGATTTCGGATTTATTAAAATTCAATATTTCAAATAACACATAAGCGCTGGCCAGCGTGGCATGCCCACATAAATTGATCTCGGCCAACGGTGTGAACCATCGTATCTCAAAATCAGTATCATTCACCAGCGATGGCACAAAGAACACCGTTTCACTCAGGTTATTTTCCATGGCGATCTTCTGCATCAAGCCCACGTCCAGCCATTTCTCCAATGGTATCACGGCAGCAGGATTGCCACCAAACAATTTATCTGTGAACGCATCTACCTGGTACAATGTTAACTGCATGGATCATTATTTATGTTATATAAGCAATCGTAAACCGGTTTTTAAAGAAAGCATTTACTTAGTCCACCTTAAATTGAATATTCACCTGCGCATTCACCGAAAAATCAGAAGACAACCTTAATTCATATCGCTCCTTACCTGCAAGAATAAGCATGTAGGCCGTATTAGGCGGAATACTGCCCAGGTTATTGGCCATCAGTTCTATTGCATGCAGGCGGTTGTTCTTATCCAAAGGTATCACTACTTCATAAGGCTTTACACCCAGGCCCAGCCGGTCAATGATCATCTTGCCATTGTCAAAAACAGTGACCGTATCCCCGTCAATATCGCCATTATCATACAGCACCAGTTTGATACTGTCTGCAGTGGTTTCAATGGTCTGCGAAAGTTTGGATGTACGGCTTTCCTTAACATGCACAAGATCCGTTACAGCAGTATCTGTATTTATAACAACAGGCGCTTTCACCACATCTTTTATAGTGTCCTTCGGGATGCTGTTCGTTGCTGGAATTCTTTCAGCTTTATCTTTATAATACGCCACTTTAGCAGCGATCAGTGCAGTGGTATCGATCTGATCACTCGTTCTTTTGTATTGCACCGGGAAGGGCATACCAAACGAAAGCAGCTTTGCCCCGATCGATTTTGCGGATGCAGTTCCAGATAAATATTCTATGTTCCCCCTTTTGGAATAATGCAGGTGATAAGTACTTAGTGCATGCGTAGGCGTATGTTCAATAAAGTTGGTGTTCTTTCCCTTGAACTTTTTTTTGGAGCTATCGTAAGTGGCGGTAAAATTTGCTTTGCAATAACCCATTCCGGTATCGTAGGTATATCCAAAGCAGGAATCGTTCACATGAAATATCACGATCTTGCAGTAATTGCCTCCTACACTTCCTTCCCAGGTACCGGTAAGGTCCTGCGCAAAAACAATAAAGGGCAAACAGCAAAAAATAAGGTTCAGACTATATTTCAGTTTCATAACAAGTTATTCACTCATCATTTCCTTCACCACGGCCACCACATCTTCGGCGTTGGGTTTGCTGAAGTAATCGCCATCGCTGCCATAACTGGGGCGATGCGCTTTAGCAGTGATCGTCCTGGGCGCCACATCAAGGTAACGGTAGCCTTTTTGTTCTTCCATTACTTTGTTGAACATATAGGCAGCAGCGCCACCGGGTACATCTTCATCAACAAACACAATGCGGCTGGTCTTTTTAAGCGATTCAACAATGCTGTGATTGATATCAAAAGGCAGCAATGTCTGTACATCTATCACTTCGCAGCTGATGTTCATTTTCTGCAATCGCTCAGCAGCTTCGCTTACAATACGCAGGGTGGAGCCATAGCTCACCAGCGTGATATCCTCCCCTTCCCTGATCACTTCCGGTACACCTAACGGCACCGAGTATGCGAGTATATTAGAAGGCATTTTTTCTTTTAACCTGTAACCGTTCAGGCATTCAATGATCAAACCCGGATCGTTGCCCTGCAACAGTGTATTGTACATACCTACGGCCTGCACCATATTGCGTGGCACACATACATACATGCCGCGTAGTGCATTGATCAGCATACCCATGGGCGAACCACTGTGCCAGATACCTTCCAACCGGTGCCCCCTGGTGCGTACGATCAGCGGGCAGCTTTGCTGGCCCACCGTGCGGAAATGCGTGGTGCTGAGATCATCACTTAAAGGCTGCAACCCGTATAGCAGGTAATCCAGGTACTGTATCTCGGCAATAGGCCTTAATCCTCTTAAAGCCAGCCCAATGCCCTGTCCCATAATAGTAAGTTCCCGAATGCCGGTATCAAATATTCTTTCTTCGCCGTATTTGGCCTGCAGGCCACTGAAGCCCTGGTTCACATCGCCGATAAAGCCCAGGTCTTCACCAAATGCCACCACTTTTTTATTGGAAGCAAATAATTCATCAAAGTATTTATTCAGTATCTCGTACCCGTTCAGCGTTTTTGCATCTTCGCTGTACCAGGCCGGTATGGCAGGTACATGCAGCGCCGATTTAGGGCCTTCATTATACAAAAAGGTATTGTACAAACCCGCATTCAGTTCTTTCAGGCTGTTGTAATAATTCCTCAACGCAGTGGGGTCTTCATCAGTTACAATATCCAGCGCTTTTGCCAATGCTTTTAAAACATCGCGGCGCATCGGTTCCCTGTTGATCGTTAATTCGCTGATGATATTTTGTATCTCCGGGTCTTTGATGGCTGTTGCGTTGAACAACTCCACCGTTTTTGCCACCTGCTCCTGTATCGGTGAAATATATCTTTCCCAGGCCTTTTGTTTACCGTTCTTTACAAATTCCCTGGCCTCATCCTGCACATCATTCAGTTCTTCTTCTGTAGCCAGCGTGTTCTCTATCATCCATTCCTTCATCTGCTTGATACAATCCCATTCTTTTTCCCAGGCCAGCCTTTCGGGGCTTTTATAACGCTCATGGCTACCCGAAGTGGAATGCCCCTGTGGCTGCGTGATCTCTTCCACATGGAATATGGCAGGTGTATGGGTATCCCTGATCTTGGTCAGCGCAGGTTCCAGCACTTCGCACATGCCGGCATAATCCCAGCCTTTCAGTTTGTAAATATCCAGGCCATTGGTGCCGGGTGTTTGCTGCATGCCCGATAAGGCTTCAGATATAGACGCTTTGGTTGTCTGGTATTTTTTTGGAACAGAGATACCATAACCATCATCCCAAACAAAAATTGCCAGCGGCACCTGCAGCACACCGGCAGCATTCACGGTTTCCCAAAAATGCCCTTCACTGGTGGAAGCATCGCCAATGGTGCAAAAACATATTTCATTACCATTGTTGCTGAGATTTTTGAATTCCTCCAGCACTTCGGTATTCCTGAAAAGTTTGGAAGCCAACGCAATCCCCAATGCCCTTGGCATCTGGCTGGCGGTAGGCGCCATATCGCTGCTGGTATTTTTTTGATGTGCCAGCGGCAGCCATTCCCCATTTTCATCCACATTTTTGGTAACAAAATGGGCGTTCATCTGGCGGCCGGCGCTAAACGGGTCATTCTCAACATGAGGATCGGAATATAATTGTGCAAAATATTGCTCTACATTGGTAATGCCGCTGGCCAGCATAAAAGTCTGATCGCGGTAGTAACCAGACCGGAAATCACCCGGCCGGAAGAACTTGGCCACTGCCACCTGCGCCACTTCCTTACCATCGCCAAAAATGCCGAATTTGGCTTTACCGGTCAACACTTCTTTACGGCCCAGCAGGCTTATTTCCCGGCTGATGCAGGCATAGCGGAAATCCTTGATCACTTCATTGCGGAAAGTGTCAAAACTCAGCTTTTCATCAGCAGCTATTTCGTTGATATTTACTGTGTCCATATTGATTGCTGTATATGATACGACAAAAATATAAATTATTGAAGCAGGTTTGTTAATAATCTGCTAACAGGATAACAATTTACAACAGAATTAGCCGTTTTAGTATCTTTGAAATGGAAACTTAATATTAAATACTATGAAAAAAATATTTACACTGTTGGTTATTGCCTGTACGGCTACCGCTGTAAATGCCCAGCAAAATCCAGCTCCCGCACCTGCACAGGTGGCTGTTACAGACCAGAAAGCTGCGGTTCCTGAAACACTGGTTTTAAAGGAGACCGAGTTCAATTTTGGTAAAATACCACAGGGAAAGCCGGTAACGCATGTTTTTGAGATCAGCAACTCCGGTACTGATTCTTTAAGGATCGTGAATGTACAGGCCAGTTGTGGATGCACCACCCCGGAATGGGAAAGGGATAAACCCATTGCCCCCGGTAAAACTGCTAAAATAACCGTAGGTTATAATGCAATGGCGGAAGGTCCTTTTACAAAGCCGGTAACCATTACTTATAACGGATCTGAAGTAAAACAGTTATTCATCAAAGGAGAAGTGTGGAAAACACCTACCTCTTCGGCTCCTGAAAACAAGAGCTTAAGCGACCTGAAAAATTAAATCATCATAAAATCACCAAAAAAATCAATAATGAAAAGACTATTCTTATCTCTTACAGCATTAGTACTTGCAACGGCTTCCTTTGCACAAAAGAAAGCGGACGAATTAGCAAAATTTGCTACTGAGATCATCGACCAGGGTAAATTAAAACAAAACAACCCTGAAGAAGTAAAATTTGTTGTTACCAACATTGGTAAAGAACCACTGATCATCGAACAGGCTAACCCAACCTGCGGTTGCACTATCGGTGACTACACTAAAACTCCTATCGCTCCGGGCGCTACCGGTTATGTAAGTGCAAAATTCAACGCTGCAAATGTTGGCCACTTTACAAAAACTCTGACTGTAAAATTTGCCGGCGCTGATGATATCAAGAATATCACTATCACCGGTGATGTTTTAGCTGCTGAAGAATATGACAAATGGAAAACGGATAACCCAAATGCTGCTATTGTAAAAGCTGCTCCTGCCACCACACCGGCACCTGCTGCTGTTGCTGTACCTGCAAAAGCGGTTAAACCAACCGGCGCTAAAAAAGCAAAAACAATAACTAAACCAACCCCGGTTGTTACTCCAGCTGTTAAAAGCTAATTTAAGACAATCTTAATCTCTTTATAAAAGAACCTCCTTCCAGTAAGGAGGTTTTTTTGTAATTTGCACTGCCCTGGAAAAGAATATTTTTTAAGTCAATAAGCGTTTTTGTTCTCCAAAGGGTCATGATTACCAGGAAACAGTTTAAAACGGAACAGTTTTTGGTAAATCATCTTTATCCTGCTTATTACTATTCGATGAAACTATTTTTACTTAAGACGTGCTATATAAAGATCCCCCTTATACTAACCCTATTAGTTTTAAGCAGTTCTTTCGCCTTTGCACAGCCCGCAGCTGATTTTTCTGCCAGTCCTTTAAGTGGTTGTACGCCCTTGGCGGTAACATTTACCGACAGGAGTTCCGGTGGACCAACTTCCTGGCAATGGGACCTGGGTAATGGCACCCAGTCCACACAGCAAAATCCTACTACCACCTATTTTAATTCGGGATTGTATACCATTACACTTACAGTGACCAATGCGGCCGGCAGCAACACTATTACCCGTAATCAATATATTAAGGTAGATGATAAACCGGTAGTGGATTTTTCGGCCCTCAATACCTCCGGTTGTTTTCCTTTACGAACGAGCTTTACAGATCTTTCTTCCGGCGGTTCGGCGGCCCTTTCCACCTGGGAATGGGATTTTGGTGATGGCGGTTTATCCACTGCACAAAACCCCTTCCATAATTACACTGTCGCCGGCAATTATACCGTTACCTTAAAAGTCACCAATGCAGGAGGTTGCTCCAAAGTAGTAACCAAGCCGAACTTTATACAGGTGTCGCCCGGTGTTACAGTAGATTTTAGCCACAGCGCACCGCAACTCTGCAAGCCACCGGAAACCATCAGCTTCACCAATCTTTCCACTGGTCCGGGTACGCTCACCTATCAATGGGATTTTGGGGATGGGGGCACTTCGTTTAATGCCAACCCGGTATATACTTACACAGCGGGTGGCACTTACACAGTTACATTGATCACACAAAGTAGTTCGGGATGTGTTGATACCATCACCAAGATAAATACCGTTGCGATAAGAGATGTGGTATCTGATTTTACAGGTCCGGCCACCGTGTGCCAGGACGCCCCGGCCAGCTTTACCAATACCTCTGTGCCGGTATCCGCAGGTTCATTATGGGATTTTGGCGATGGCACTTTTTCTACTGCGGTCAATCCCACCAAATCATACACTGCACCGGGAGTTTACAATGTAAAACTCAAAAATAATTATGGCACCTGTGCAGATTCAGTTACCAAACAGATCACGGTACTGAACCTGCCTACGCCCGATTTCAGCGCTCCCGATGTTACAGATTGTAAAGTGCCGTTTACGGTAAACTTTACTGATCTTTCCACCGGTGCTGTAAGCTGGGCCTGGAATTTTGGAGATGGTGGCACTTCTGCGTTACAGAATCCTTCGTATACATATACTGCATTGGGCAATTATTCCGTGACATTATTTGTAACGGGCGCCAATGGTTGCGGCAACACTATTATAAAACCACAATATGTTCGTGTACAGCATCCCGTTGTAAATATCAATGGATTGCCGCTGGAAGGTTGCGTTCCTTTTACCATTTCGCCAACACCCAATGTTACTACAGTGGATGGCATTGCTTCCTACCTGTGGGATTTTGGTGATGGAGGAACTTCAACCGCAGCCAATCCATCTCATACTTATGGCGTACAGGGCACCTATACTGTAAAACTCTATATCACCACCAATGATGGCTGCATAGATTCAGCCGTGTATTTAAATGCAGTGAAAGCCGGTAATAAATCGCTGGCCAACTTCAGTGCGGCACCATTGGCACAATGTGTTGGTCAACCGGTACAGTTCACTGATCTTACTGTACCTTCTGACAGGTGGAGCTGGGATTTTGGCGATGGCATAGGCACCTCCACTGCAGAAAATCCGAGTTATACTTACCAGGATACGGGCAAATTCAACATCCGCCTGATTGCATGGAATAATGGTTGCCCGGACACGATGATAAAAACTAATTTCATCACGGCGCTGCCGCCTGTTGCAAGGTTTACCAGCATCTTTAATTGCAACAACAAATTAATGGTGGCATTCAACGATCAGTCGGTGCTGCCGCAAACATGGGCCTGGGATTTTGGGGATGGATTTACCTCTACTCTGCAGAACCCAACACATACTTATGCCGCTTATGGCAGCTATAATGTTTCACTCACTGTTACTAATGGAGGTTGCAGTAATACCAAGGTGAACAATATTGTACTGTTTACAGAAACGGCCAATTTTTCGGTTACTGATGATACGATCTGTAAAGGACAGACAGCTCAGTTCCAGGTAGTGGGAGTTAACCAGGGCAATATTGCCACTTATTACTGGGATTACGGAGATGGCAATGCAGGTTTTGCCGGTCCTGTGACCACACATATTTACAATGCACCCGGGCTTTATACGGTTACACTAACGATGGTGGATACACGAGGATGTGTGTACAGTGTTGCAAAGCCTAATATCATCAGGATATGGGGACCTTCTGCTAATTTTTCGCAGGTGGCAGGGCCCAGATGCAGGCCTGCGACCGTTACTTTTAACGATCTTTCCACTACTGATGGCGTACATCCGCTTACCAGCTGGAGCTGGACCTTCGGAGACGGGCTATCCCAAACATTCAACAATCCACCATTTACCCATGTATATGATACGGGTGGCTTATTCTATCCTGTACTAACGGTAACGGATACCTACGGCTGCAGTAATACCTCCACTGTGCAGGTAACTGTGGCCATGTCCGATCCCAAGGCAAAATTCTTCAGCCCTGATACGCTGACCTGTGTTGGAAAGAATGTAGTATTCACCAATACTTCCACTACTCCTTTAGGGGCGCTTACTTACCTGTGGGATTTTGGGGACGGCACTACTTCCACTGCAGTAAACCCGGTAAAAGCATATGCATTGGATGGGGATTATACGGTAACCTTAACCGCTACGGATGGCGCCTGTTCCAATACTACTATAAAAACGGCTTATGTAAAAGTGCATACTGCCAAAGCAGCTTTTAGTGTGAACGATTCCATCAGTTCCTGCTCGCCTTTTGAAGTGATATTTACCAATACCTCTTTATACGCTACCAGCGCCAAATGGTTCTTTGGTGACGCCACTAATTCCACATTGGCAAAACCAACACATTACTATTCCATACCCGGCACTTATATTGCCAAGCTGGCCGTTGCGGGTCCGGGCGGTTGCGTGGATACTGCGTACAAAACCATCATACTTTATGATTCAACTGCATCGTTAACTTACACTCCATTGGCAGGCTGTTCGCCTTTGCCGGTAAGTTTTCATGTTACCACACCTGGGCCAGTTACTTATTTATGGGATCTGAATGATGGTAACACATTAACCACTACCGACTCCAACCTTGTGTACAATTATTTACTACCCGGTAAATTTTTACCTAAAGTAATTTTAGAAGACCAGACCGGTTGCCGCATACCGGTTGTAGGTGTGGATACTATCTATGTTACGAAAAGTTATGTAAATTTTGCAGCCGACGATTCATTGCTCTGCGATAAGGGGCTTGTTAATTTTTCTGACTCCACAGTAAGCAATGGCATTATCACTAATTACGATTGGAGTTTTGGAGATGGTGGCACTTCCACCCTGCAGAATCCATCCCACAATTACAGCGGTGCAGGTTTTTATACTGTAAGGCTCATCGTTACTACAGCCAATGGTTGTACCGACACATTGATAAAACCGAATTATATCAAGATCGTAACTTCTCCTGTGGCCGATATTGGAGGCAATGTGCCGATATGTATGCAGAGCAAGCTTACCTTTAAAGGATTGCTGCAACCGGATACCTCTGCAGTAAAATGGTATTGGGATTTTGGCAACGGTAAAACATCCATTACACAAAATCCATTGCCACAGCGCTATGATACAGCAGGTAATTATCCATTGCGGCTGATCGTGACCAACAGCAGCGGTTGTGCCGATACTGTGGACCGTACTGTGATTGTTTATCCCCTGCCATTGATCAATGCAGGGCCCGATAAAGTGATCGGTGTAGGTTCGTCCATCGCTATTGTACCAACAGGGTCGCCTGTGGTAGATTACCTGTGGAGCCCTGCAACAGAACTTACCTGTACTAATTGTTACAGCACTGTTGCTTCGCCCAAAAACACCACCACCTATACCATTAAAGTTACCGATGCCAATGGCTGTATCAACAAGGATGAGATCACCATCATTGTGGTATGTAACGACAAGAATGTATTCATCCCCAATACCTTCTCACCTAATGGCGACGGGGTGAACGATCGGTTCTATCCACGGGGCACCGGCTTGTTTTCCATCCAAAGCATGCGTATATTTAACAGGTGGGGCGAAATGGTTTTCCAGAAAGCAAAACTTTTCCCCAATGATCCTACTTTGGGATGGGACGGAAGATATAATGGCCAATTGCAAAACGCTGATGTATACACCTATATCATTGAAATAGTATGCGAGAACAGTGAGATACTGACCTATAAAGGAAATATCACCCTGATACAATAAAATAATTATGGGAAAATTCCGTTTAGCATATAATTCAGTTGCACTAACAACAAAAAAGAGCGTTATGATAAAAGGTTTACCCAAACCTTTACGGTGTTTTTTACTGCTGCTTGTATTTGGTATACAGGCACATGCGCAGGATATTCATTTCTCCCAGTTTTTTGAGACCCCTTTACTCCGCAACCCGGCACTGGCAGGCATTTTCAGTGGCGATATCAGGGTGCAGACCGTTTACCGCAATCAATGGAACAGCGTTACCACGCCTTATCAAACAGGTTCATTTAATGTGGAATATAAAAAGCCAGTGGGGAAAGGCGACGATTTTCTTACCATTGGCGGCGAGATACTGTATGATAAAGCAGGCACTATTGCCCTGCAATCAACACATATATTACCGGCGCTCAATTACCATAAATCATTAAGTGGTGAAAGGAATATGTACCTCTCCCTGGGCTTTATGGGCGGATGGGTGCAACGCAGCATTGACAGAAGCAAAGTAACCACCAACAGCCAGTATGATGGCACAGGGTTTAATCCCGGCCTTTCTGATGGCGAAACTTTTCCAAGAAATTCTTATTCTTACCTGGATGGAAGTGTAGGCATGAGCTTTAACAGCCAGATAGGTGAGAATACGGACAATAATATTTACCTGGGTGTGGCGTATCATCATTTCAACAAAGCCACCAAGGTCTCATTTTACGGCAATCCCAATTACGAGATGATACCCAAATGGGTAGGTTCGCTCGGCGCCAGGATGAACATCAATGAATATGCTTTCTTTACTTTACTCGCAGATTATTCCAAACAGGGGGTGTTTACCGAAACGATGGTAGGCGCATTATACTCATGGAGGCTGGATGATATTGAGGATCCCAAATACATTCTGCATGCCGGTACTTTTTTACGCTGGAAAGATGCCATTGTACCCGTTGCCAAACTGGATTTTAAACCCTTCTCGGTTTCCGTAAGTTACGACGCCAATATTTCGCAGTTAAAATCTGCCAGTAAAGGCCAGGGCGGTTTTGAACTGGGCCTTACCTACCAGAAATACCTGGACAGGAACAACAGCAGCGTGGATGCTGTACGTTGTCCCAGGTTTTAATAAGACTCCTTTTCACTTTTCTATTCCTTCTTTTTTACCGGCACTTTAAGTACTGCTGAATTCATTTACTATTCATTTCATCTGAAAAGAATGCTTTTTTATTCATAAATCATGTTGATAATAATTACAATCACATAGATAATTTCTATTTTTACAACATGACGATCACACAACTGGAATACATCATTGCCGTAGATACACACCGGCATTTTGCCACCGCTGCAGAACAATGTTTCATTACCCAGCCTACTTTGAGCATGCAGATACAAAAGCTGGAAGAGAACCTGGGCAGTAAAATATTCGACCGCAGCAAACAACCGGTGATACCTACCGAAATTGGTGAAGAGATCATTAAGCAGGCAAGGATAATACTGAATGAAGTAAAGAAGATCGATCAGCTGATAGCAGATAAACAGGGCATTTTACAGGGCGAATTAAAGATCGGTATCATACCCACACTGGCCCCTTACCTGCTGCCGCTTTTTTTGCAACCCTTTCTAAAAAAATATCCCGGTGTTACCATTAAGGTAAAAGAAATGACCACCGATATTATCGTGGAAAAATTAAAGACAGGCAGGATCGATGCAGGATTACTGGTAACACCCTTGCAGGAGAACAGCATCAAAGAATATCCATTGTTCTATGAAGAGCTGGTGGCTTATGTTTCCAAAAAAAATGCGGCATATAAAAAAACTTATGTACTGGCAGATGATATTGACCTGAAAGAATTATGGCTGCTGGAAGAAGGGCATTGCTTCCGTTCGCAGATCATTAATTTATGCGAACTGAAAAAACAAACCCGGCAGCAAAGCAATTTTGAATACGAAGCAGGCAGCGTGGAAACATTACGCAAAATGGTGGAACTGAATAATGGTGTGACCATATTGCCGGAACTGGCCACACTCGATTTCTCCAGCCGGCAGCTCAACATGATCCGTCATTTCAGATCACCGGCGCCTGTACGGGAAGTAAGCCTGGTAACACACCGCGATTACATTAAAAAGAAACTGATCGATGTTTTAAAAGAAGAGATCGTGGCAATACTACCACCCAAACTTGCCCTGAATAAAAATAAGAATCTCGTAAAAATATAAATGAGCAACAGGTTGTTCAAAGCCTTTAACTTTGTAAAAAAAAATACCATGGCAGTAAGCGTAGGACAAAAAGCACCCGATTTTATTTTACATGATTCTGATAAGAACCAGGTAACCCTCAGTGAGCAGAAAGGCAAGACCGTTTTGCTGCTGTTCTTTCCACTGGCATTTACCAGCGTTTGCACCAGGGAGCTTTGCGCCATCCGCGATGATATCAGCCGCTACAATAATGCCGCCGCCACGGTTTTTGGCATCTCTGTAGATGCTTTTGCCACCCTGAAGAAATTCAAGGAAGACCAGGGTTACAATTTTACCTTACTGAGCGATTTTAATAAGGAGGCTTCCACCGCTTATGGCTGCTTATACGATACTTTTGCAGGCTGGATGAAGGGGGTAAGCAAGCGGGCCGCATTTATTATTGATAAAGAAGGAGTTGTACAATATGCTGAAATACTGGAATCTGCCGGTGATATGCCCGATTTTGAAGCAATAAATGCCCGGCTGGAACAATTAAATGGGTGATTTTAGCGTTGTAACCTTGCCTTTTTGGTAAAAAAGAGGCCGAATTAACAAAAAATGGCATTTTTTTAGCTTAATTTTTTGTTGATTATTTCAGTATGATTAATTAACTTTACTGTATTGAAACAAATTTTTTACATACTTATTTTTATTATTGGATTAAACTTTACTTCTTCTGCACAAAATAAAAACGCTGGTTCTAGCCAGAATGCTGCAAAGTTGATAAAGCTCTACCCAATCCCTGCTTCAACAGTGATCAATTTTGATTTCGTTAGCGGGTACGATAAGTCCTACACTTTAGAGAATCACAAACTTCACCGGTAAAAGAGTTTACGAACAAAAAAATATTTCTCAAAAGATCACGCTTTCTTTAGACGAATTTTCAAGAGGCTTCTACTATTATCAGTTGCGTGACAAGGCCGGTAACCTGGTGGAAACACAAAGATTCCTTGTACTGAAATAATTCTTCAGTATCCCATTTCAATTCTTCATTTTAATTATTGCTGTTCACTCACCAATGGTGCAAGAATCATTCATTTCTTCATCCGTGAATATTTTAGAATGGATAAAGAACCGTACGCCCAATGGTATCTCCAGCGAAAAGCTGCTACCCCTGCCGGGTGTTACATCCAACGTAAGCTGTGTATGCTTCCAGTATTCAAACTGATCAGCTGCCATATAAAATTTACAACCTGCAATAGTTCCGAGACACACATCACTGCTGCCTGTTTTAAACTCTCCTTCTGCAAAACACATGGGTTGGCTACCATCGCAGCAACCTCCACTCTGGTGAAACATTAAAGGCCCATGCAACTGCTTTAACTGGTCTATTAGTGTAAGCGCCGCCGTTGTAGCCAATATTCTTTGTACTGCCATAAAACATTGTTTAAAAAATAAAGCAGTGATATAAAATCACTGCTTTACCCGTTTGCGTTTTAGTTTAAAAGAATCCCAGTTTTTGTTTGCTATAGGATATCAGCATATTCTTGGTCTGGCGGTAATGGTTCAGCATCATCTTATGTGTTTCCCTGCCAAAACCCGATTTTTTATATCCGCCAAATGGTGCATGCGCAGGATAAGCATGATAACAGTTGACCCATACCCTGCCGGCCTGTATAGCCCTGGGCACCTGGTAAATTTCATGTGCATCCCTTGTCCACACCCCTGCGCCAAGACCATACAGGGTATCGTTGGCTATGGCAATGGCTTCTTCAGTAGTTTTAAAAGTGGTAACGGATGTAACGGGCCCAAAGATCTCTTCCTGGAAAATGCGCATTTTATTATTGCCTTTAAAAATGGTGGGCTTGATATAATAGCCATGCTCCAGTCCGCTGTTTTGGTGAAAAGCCTCCCCACCACATAATACCTGTGCGCCTTCCTGTTTGCCAATATCGAAATAGCTGAGAATTTTTTTGTACTGATCTTCCGATGCCTGCGCCCCCATCATTACCGAGCCATCCAAAGGATTACCCATTTTAATGGCATTGGTGCGTTGCACTACCCTTTCCATGAACTTATCATAAATATTTTCGTGTACGAGTATCCGTGATGGGCAGGTACAAACCTCGCCCTGGTTCAATGCAAACATTACAGCGCCTTCAATGGCCTTATCAAAAAAATCATCATCGGCATCCGCCACCGATTCAAAAAATATATTCGGGCTTTTGCCACCCAGCTCCATGGTAACAGGAATAAGGTTTTCCGAAGCATATTGCATAATGAGTCTTCCCGTAGTGGTCTCTCCTGTAAAAGCCACTTTGTTTATTTTGGGTGATGTTGCTAAAGGCTTGCCTGCTTCAGGTCCAAAACCGGTTACAATATTCAATACACCTGCGGGCAGAATGTCACCGATCAGTTCCATCAGGCACATGATGCTGGTGGGTGTCTGTTCTGCCGGCTTTACCACCACTGTACAGCCTGCAGCCAGCGCCGGTGCTATCTTCCAGGCTGCCATTAATAAAGGGAAGTTCCAGGGGATGATTTGTCCCACTACGCCAATGGGTTCGTGCAAATTAATGCTTACTGTTGTGTCGTCGTGTTCGCTGATGGTTCCTTCCTCGCTGCGTATTACCCCGGCAAAATACCGGAAATGGTCTACAACCAATGGGAGATCAGCAGCCCTGGTTTCCCTAATTGCCTTCCCGTTATCAATGGTTTCCACAGTGGCCAGGTACTCAAGATTATCCTCCACCACCTGTGCAATTTTTAACAGGATATTACTGCGGTACCCGGCGCCAGTTTTGCTCCAGGTTTTAAAAGCTGTTGCTGCCGCATCAATGGCTTTATCAATATCTTTCGCGTTGCCTCTTGCCGCTTTTGTAAACACTTTAGCATCAATGGGCGAGGTATTGTCGAAATATTCGCCGCTTTCCGGCGCCACCCACTGCCCGCCAATATAATGTTCGTATTTTTCTTTAAATTTTGGGCGTGCCGCCAGGTTTGCCTTTGGGGCTGCGGCTGTTGCTGTGCTCATATAGAATGGTTTAATCGTTAAATAATACCCCAAGTTGAAAAATATTCTTTTTGTGGCCCAGTCATTTTAGTATTTTGTTATAGCACAATTGTACTTTTACCATTGGCACTGTTGGAGGAAATACTTAATTTGGTATTGAAAACCTGCCTTGATTGCCTGTAAAAAATCATCTTCAGAAAATCGATCTCACACATCCAAAGTATTTACAAACACTGGTAGAGAACCGGCGCATCTTTAACCTGAATAATTGCGAACTGAATATTTTTGAAAGCTACCAGGAGACTTATAAAGTACCGCTTACCTTCAGCGATTTTGTTATTACCAGTATGGTGCGGGGCAAAAAAGTAATGCAGCTTTTAGATAAGCCTGCTTTTGATTATTTACCGGGCGAAACGGTGATTGTGCCGGCGAATGAAACAATGGTGATCGATTTTCCGGAAGCGGCGACAGAGAATCCCACACAATGTATTGCACTGGCAGTGGATGGACAATATATGAACAACACCTTACAGTACCTGAATACTTTTTACAACAGCGATCAACAGGATGCACACGAGTGGAAACTGCAGTTCAATAAATATCATTTTGATAATGATACAGAAGTTACCGGGTTGATCAACAAACTCATCCGTGTGTGCAGCAGCGCTGATACAGGCAAGAATATTTTTGCGGATCTTAATTTGAAGGAATTGCTGATACGTTTGGTGCAGAGCCAGTACCTGCACCAGGTAAGCACCAGCATTGATGATACGAGCAATCACAACCGGCAGCAATACGTGCTGCATTATATACAACAACACCTTACTGAAAAAATTGCCGTGGATATGCTTTGCCGTAAAGCTTATTTAAGCCGTAATATGTTTTTCAGCTGGTTTAAAGAACAATTTGGCATTACACCGCTGGATTATATCAATAAAGAACGCATCAAGCTGGCCAAGCAATTACTGGCCGATAAACGCAACAGCATTACCAGCGTGAGTTTGCAATGCGGTTTTAGTGATGTAAATTATTTTGTACGGATGTTTAAAAAGCTGGAAGGCATTACGCCCGGCATTTATCAAAGTTGTATTACCTGACCGTAACACGCTTCCGGCTTTAATAGTTTTATCGATCGGCTCCTATAATTTTATTACTTTTCCAGAACCTGAGATATGCGTGGTAACTGTGGGGTTACCGAAATAATAAATATCCCCGCTACCTGATATACTGGCATCCAGTGTTTGCTGCACTTTTACTTTTGTTGTACCCGATCCACTGATCTTTGCAATGCCATTATCTGCATTTACAGCAGACAGATCTATATAGCCACTGCCGCTTACAGCAGTGTTCACAGTTTTTGCATTCCCCGAAAATAATTTTATAAATCCCGAGCCACTTACCGCTGCAGATAGTTGGTTGGTCAATTTCATACTGTCGATAGTAAGATTACCCGAACCACTCAGGGTGGCATTAAAATCGTTTGAAGACAGATCGCCTGTTACATTCACATCGGCAGAGCCGCTTAAATTCAAACTTTCCAAAGATGGAGCGCTGATATTTACAACAATATCGCTGTGGCTTCTTACGTTCACATCATTCCTGAATTTTATTATCAGCACATTGCCCGACCTGTAGGTTTCAATAACATCCAGGATATTTTGCTGCGCTGCTAACTGCACCCTGTAAGTGGCGCTTTGTTTAAAATATATCTTGCCGGAAATGCTGGTGGAAATGCCGGTAAAATTATTTACAATCCTGTCTTCCGTTTGAACAGGGCCTTCGCCCACCACTTTTCTGCAGGAAGAAAAAGAGAAAATGCTCATTAATACTGCTGCTAATACTACTATGTTTTTCATTTTTATATTTTTAAGGGTTGATCAAAATTCTACTTTGTAATTGAGTATAGGCAATAAGCCGGTTTGGTAATTGGTCACGATCTTATTCTGTGTTTCATCGTAAGATTGATTGTATACATTCAGTCGGTTGGTTATATTCTGTATATCGAGTGACAATGTACTGGTCATATATTTTTTATTCCATTTGATACTTACTCTTATATCCGTTCTGAAATATGCAGGGTTCTTTATACTGAATGCTTCCGCATCTTTATACACGCCATAACCTGCAGCAAGCGATGCTGCGTAATCAATAGGTGTGGTGCGCAAACCTCCGGCATAAATGGTTTTAATATTCAAACCGATCGTTCTGTGCTTATGCCTGTTCACAAAATCCTTACCTGCAATCAATGTGGTGATGTGATTACCATTGAAACGGGTGTTTCTTTCAATCCCATCCAGCGCAGTATATTTGGATTGATAAAAAGAATTGGTCAAAGTGAGGTACGCATTATTGTGCAGGTATCGTTCCAGCGAAATTTCTGCGCCATAGTTTTTGCCCTTGCCTTTATTCACCATGGGTTCCAGCACATAGCCATCAATGATATTTAAAGTGCTGAATGTGCTGCCCGCCTTTGTACTCACCGGCACGTTGAATAACTGCTGGTAATACAGTTCAGTTTTAAGCTGCACATTCTTTGCCAGCCTGTAATTATAGGAAATCACATAATGATGCGCCTTGTTAAGGCCCAGGTTTTTGTTAGGGCTGTATACATTACCTGCCCCATCTTCCAGCTGCGCAAGATATACGCCCATTACCTGTACCTGGCTGTGCAGGCCATACCCCAATGCCACGCTGCTTTTATTGCCCAGCGTATATTTCAACGACATGCGTGGCTCCACTGAAGAGGTATTGTTCAATGCAAGGTGCAGGTAATGCAAACCGGCATTCAATACTAATTTATCGGTTGGCTTGTATTGCAGTTGTGCAAATAGCTGTCCCGTTGAAGTATTACCTTTTGAATTGATCCTTTCCTGCAATGGTTCGCCTGCATGTTCGGCGCTGCGTTGGTAATAATTAAAATCGAGTAAATTAACTATTACGCCTGTACGCAGATTTAATTTATTACTGAACCTGTAATTCAGTGTAGTGTTGGCGGTCTTCTTTTTATTGATATAATTCTCTTTATAGGATTTTACTCTTGAATAATCGCTCTTTATAAGATCCTCGTCGTAGCTATTTTTGGTGTAAGACATTCCAATACCAGACTTAAGTGTTGCATTGGTACCTAAGGAAATAGTATGGGTGATACCGGAAAAATAAGTATTGGCCGTAAAGCTGTAGGGATGCCGGTCATCCCAGTTCTCCCATTTTGAAGAATCGTATTTGGCAATAGCTTCATCGGAACTTAATCCGCCAAAACCCAGTATTGTAAATGTGCCCAGTTTTTTTGTAGGCAGGTAAATATTGTAGGACAGATCCTGGAAATTGGTGGAAGCATTATCGGGCAATATACCCACCTTGTTCAATAACTGTAAGGTGGAATACCGGTAGTTTATAAGGTAAGAGCCTTTGTAATTTTTAGAGAAGGGTCCTTCTGCCGCTGCATTTAAACCCAGTACACCTGCCTGCAAAGTGTATTCGTTCTTTTCATTATTGCCCCTGCGCAATTTAAGGTCGAATACACCGCTGAGTGCATTGCCATACTCTGATGCAAATGCCGCAGTAACAAAATCAGAATTGGCCAGCAGCTGCGAGCTTAAAATAGAAATGCCGCCGCCACTGTTTCCTGCACTGCTGAAATGATTGGGATTGGGAATATCCATCCCTTCCATCTTCCATAATAAACCTGTGGGCGAATTGCCGCGGATAATGATACTGTTGTTGCCATCATCTGCTGCCAATACACCGGGGAATGCCGCTGCCATACGCAAAGGATCATTTACCGCAGCCGCATATTTTTGTGTTTCTTCCACGGTAAATGCTCTTGCACTTACTGCGCTCATGTCGTTGAGTGGTTTATTCTTTTTGCTGTTCGACCTTATGACCACTTCTGTTTCGGCAACGATCGCCGTTTCCAAAGCAATGGTCAATACAGTTTCCTTCCCGGCATTAACGGTTATATTTTCTAACGCCGCTTCTTTAAATCCTGTATGAGAAATGGTTAAATGATACAGACCTACCTGAAGGGCATCAAAACGAAATGCGCCTTCCTCATCTGTTGTAACTGTTTTGCCTGTTTCTTTCAATGTAACAGTTGCATGCGCCAGCGGCTTCTGCAGCACCTGGTCTGTTACGGTGCCCCGCAATGGTTGTTTGTACTGTGCATGCGCATTTACAAATAAAAAACACAGGATCGATCCAAATAAAATTTTCATGGTTGATTCTTTTGTTGTTGCTGATATTTTATTGATACAACAACTGAAGGATTGGTTACCCCTATGCGTTAACAAAGATTTAAGACAATTGTAGATTGGAGATTTTAGATTTTAGATTGTGGATTTAGCACAGCGTTTTAGAAGAAATTTATACCGGCGTTCCAGCCGAACCAGCCATTTACATTGGTGCCAAAATTAATGGGCTTGTAACCAGTTGGTGGCACAGGGTAACGATAGTTGGCGATTGCTGTATGCTGGTTAGATACGAATACACTGAATGAAGGCCCCGCAAAGAATGAAATGTATTTATTCAGCTTTACA
>NZ_JASGIP010000006.1:0-762361 GCF_049840995.1 Ferruginibacter sp.
TCCAGCCGCACCCACGTCGAAGTTCGGACGGCTCGCCCGCACCCACGCAGCGATGGCCGCCGGCGACGCGGCGATGGCGGTCGTGCTCGCCGTACTCGGTGCTGTTCAGCCTCGACGCCGACGCGGCTCGCGGGCGCGTCGCCGATGTTCCTCGGGATCAGCTTCGTGCCGTTCCTGTTCGTCGCACCGCTCATCGGCCTGGCGATCGACCGGATGGCCGGCGGTCGTCGGCTCGTGATCCAGATCATCACCGTCGTGCGTGTGGTGCTGTCGGTGCTGATGGCGTTCAACGTGGACAGCCTGTTGCTGTTCCCGCTCGCGTTCGTCGCGATGGTTGGGGCAGAAGACCTACGCGATCTCGAAGAGCGCGATCGTGCCGACCGTCGTGCGCACCGAGGCCGAGCTCGTCGAGGCCGAACTCGAAGCTCGGTCTGATCTCGGGTCTCGTCGGAGCGGTCGCCGTGGCGCCCGTGGGCATCATGCAGAAGACCGTCGGCGCCACCGCCACGCTGCTCTACTCGGCCGCCATCTTCGTCGTCGTGTTCGTGATGGCCAACCGCCTACCGGGCGAGGTGATCGCAGCACGTGCCGCCGGTCAGGCCGAGGAGGTCGAGCTGCACTCGGACGGTGTCGTGCTCGTGTCGAACACGATGTTGCTGCTGCGCGGTGAAGTGGTCGGCTTCACGTTCTTCCACCTGTTCTTCTGGTTCCGGGCCCAGGACGCCGGCCTTGTCTGGTTCGGCCTGTCGCTCGGCTTCGCCAGCATCCTCACCATGGGCGGCAACGCCGCTGCGCCCTTCATCCGCAGCAAGCTGCGCGAGGAGACGATGCTCGTGGTCACCACGGCGATCGTCGCGGCCGCCGGGTTGGGTACGGCGTTCCTCGGCGGTGTCGTGTCGGGCATGTTGCTCGCCGGGTCGGTCAACTTCAGTGCGGCCATCGGCCGGCTCGCGTTCGAGGCGATCGTGCAGCGCGACGCACCGGACGCCAACCGTGGCCGTGCGTTCGCCCAGTACGAGACGAGGTTCCAGCTGGGATGGGTGGGCGCCGGCGTCGTCCCCGTGTTGCTGTCGATGCCGGGCCGCCTCGGGTTCGTGCTCGTCGGCACCGTGGGTGTCGCGACCGTGCTGTACTACGCCATCGGCTCGCGTGCGGTCGAGCGCGGCCACGTGATCCCGCTGTCCGCTGGCTGCGCTGGGCATCGGCGACGCGGTGCGCCGCCGTGCCGGTCGGTCGGCGCGACCGGTCAGGCCGCCGGCCCGCCCGGCTCGAGCCGCTCGTCCGGGTGCAACGCTTCCGGCGCCAGGCGCCGGGGCGCGCCCGGGCGTTCCGCCGCCGCCACCCCCACCACCGCCGGGTCGTCGGGGTCGTCGGGTACGTCACGCCAGGCGCCGCGCTCGGCAGCCCCGGACGCAGGTCGATCGCCGTGAGATCGTGCACCACGTCGAAGTGGTTCCGACCGACCACCTCGACCGTCGGCACCCCCCATGCCGCCGCGAGACGGGCGCTCTGCGCCTTGAACGTGGCGGTCTCGCGCTCGCCGTGCAGCACGAGCACCTGGCCCTGCGGCCGCACCTCGAGCGGCACCGACCACGTGGCCGCCGTGACGTCGTCGAGGCCGAGCGCGTCGTTCACGTAGGTGTCGACGAGCGGGTGGAGCAGGAAGATCCCGCTCAACAGCACGAGCCGGTCGATGCCGACCGCCGCTCGCAGCGCGACGTGCGCGGCGAGATGGGCACCGGCCGAGCTGCCCGACAGCGTGACGTGCGAGGGACGCAACTCGCGGACCACGCACTCGACGGCGGCGACGCACTCGTCGACGATCGCGCCGATCGTGGCCGTCGGGGCGAGCGTGTAGTCGACCGCGGCGAACGAGCGACCGGCGGCGAGCAGCTCGGGCGCCGGGAACAACGAGTCCGCAGCACCGAGCGCCTGCCAGTAGCCGCCGTGCACGAACACGTGCAGCGGCGCACCGGGCGACGACTCGAACACGACGACCCGCTGCGACGGTGCGTCGCCGTACGCGAGGTCGCGCGACGGGAAGCGACGTGCGGCGTCGGCGCTGCGGCGCGAGTACTCGGCGAGCTCGGCGTCGAGCGACGGGATGCAGCTCGACGGGGAGTACTCGAGCTCGTGGGGCGAGCGTGCGGTCGGGTACCGGTTCGGCGGGCGAGCCGCTCACAGCTCGATGCGAGCGAGCCACAGGCCGGGGGCCTCGAGCTCGGCCGGCGTGGGCAACGAGGTCGCCGTCGCGAACAGCTGCGACAGCGCTCCTTCGCCGGCGCGGTCGACGCACCCCGGCGATGAAGTTCTTGCCCCGCTGCACGAGCGCCGGCGTGACCTGCAGGCCGAGGAGCCGCTCGATGAACACGTCCTCGGCACCGGCCTCGATGCGGCGCCGGCGCACCGCCTCGGCGATGCGCAGCGCGTCGCCGCCGATGAGCCGTGCCGCCACGGCGTCGACCATGTAGTCGACGTAGCCGACCACGGCGGCGGTGGACGCGTCGAGCACGGGTGCCATCTGCACCTGCTCGGACGACCGCACCGCGCCGAGCAGGACCTCGGGGTCGGAGACGCGCGCTGGATCGCCGACATCGGATCGCCCGCCTCGTCGAGGTCGAGCTCGGCGAGCTTCTGCGACACGCGAGTTTGTTATACAAGTTGGTATAATCCCACGAACCGAGATACAAATACTGGCAGGTAATTTCAGGATTAAGTGAAAGGCTTTTATTTTTATCCAGGAATCTCTCGCTGCCCAGTCCATATCCATAAGAATATGCTTTATTATTTACACCGGTATGTAATCCTGCAGTAAGTATACTGTAGAATTTTGGATTGCCGGTTTTAAATGCAACATTCACATTCAATAATTCATTGGTTGAAAAACTGAGTTTATGATAACCCTTCAGCACAATATTGATCAACCCGATGCTGTAACCGCTGGATGAATCTGCAATATTGATCAGGCCGAATTGTACCCCTCTTAATTTTTTAGAATAATTGAACACGCCCGCTATCTGCACACCGTCAGTTTCTCTCCTGCTGAAATTGGCCACACCGGCTATTTGCAGACCGGTAACTTTTTTATTGGCAAAATTACCCACACCTGCCGCCTGGAAACCACGTACACTATCTGTAACATGATTGTACACGCCGCCCACCTGGAAGCCATGAAATTTTCCTTTTACAATATTGTTGATACCGGCCGCCTGGAAACCCTGCACCGTATCCAGTACGATATTGCTCAATCCCGCTACCTGGAAACCCTTTACCCTGCCACCCACTGCATTGAATAAACCAGCAGCCTGGAAATATTGTACCGCTTTCTTATCAATATTAAAAAGTCCTCCGATCTCTGCACCGTTGGTACCCGCAGTATAACCACCAAAAACATTGAGCGAAAAATTATTCACCACCTGCGCACTCATATAGCCGTGTGAACTGAGCTTTGGAGTAAGGGATGCCTGGAATGGCCTTGTTGTAAAAAAATTTTTCAGGTTAAGGCTTTGTATCTTTTGTTTGGCAGATAAAAAGAACTTACTGAGACCCAGCTTTTCTACCTTAACAGTATCAGCATTGATCATTATTTTTTTAGGAACGGTATCACCCGTTCTTAAAGTATCCGGCGTAATATAATCTTCGGGAGCAACAGTAATTGTGGTGGCCGGGTTTTCTTCCGGCATTAAAGTGATCGTTACTTCCTGGTTTACATTGGGCTCAATATTTAATGAAGCGTCTTTATAAAATTCCTTGCTTACGGTAAGCGCTGCAAACTTTGCTTTACTGCTTTTTAATTTCAGTTTAAAATAACCGGCATTATTTGTAAATGCGGAAGCCAGTATGTTTTTTTCATACACACTGGCCTCATTTATTCCCATACCTGATTGTTCGTCGTATACATAACCGGCAACCGAGTATATCTTATCTTTTACCTCTGCCTTTTTTGTAACAACCGTAAGCCGTATCGGCGCTTTCCGGATAATGATGTAGTTGCCGCTTTCTTTGAACTCATACGTACCATCAAATAAACTATTTAATACAGCTCTTATAGTTTTACCGGTATAATTAAATGTAACAATACTGTCTTTTTTAATGATCGCCGAATTATACGAAAAATAAAAATTGGCTTTATTGCTGATGATCTCCAATACATTGTCCAGCCTTTGTTTATTAACCTGTATGGAAATGGTACGGTCCAGTAAATTTTGCGCCCGGCAAATGTTTGCTGCTGATAAGATGATTATAACAAAACAGCAATGCCTTAATTGTTTCATCAGTCGGTCTTATTATTGTAAAACTATACTGTCGCCTTTTTTTGCAACTGTAATATTCAGTGTTTCGCTGATTATAAGCAACACCTTGTCGAGTGGTTCGTTATAAAAGGTAGTTGTGATGGGGATATTCCTGATCGAATTGTTGCCGATGATGATGCTGGTATCGTATGCTTCATTCAATACTTCCACCAGTTTCCACAAAGGCGTGTTATCACAAACAAATGCTTTGCTGCGGTAATAATTATACAGTTTATCTGCGCTGCTTTCTTTCTTTAGCTCAGTATCCTGTTTTGAAACAGTGATACGTTCACCCGCCTTCAATGCTACTGTTTGCCCATTGTGCGTTACCTGCACAATACCGGTTTCCACAACGATCTGCGTAGCATCCTTCATTTCTTTAATATTAAATGAAGTGCCCACTACTTTTACCTGTACATCATTTACCGCAATAATGAATGGCTTCTCTTTATTGGGAGTTACTGTAAAAAAAGCTTCGCCTTTTAAAGCAACCGCCCTTGTATCGCCTTTAAATTGTTCAGGATAAGTTAAGCTGGAATTCTTATTCAGCGTTACTACAGATGCGTCGGGCAAGGTATCATTTACTACCTGTTGCAAGGATCGGAATGCGATCTCCTTTGGAGCAGTCTCTTTATTAAAAACAAAATAACTGATCAGCCCAATTCCTACAAGCACTACTACAGCAGCAGCTACTTTCATCCAGCTCATCCTTTTTACCGGCTTTGCCTGTTGCTCCCGGTAGGTCACCCGGTTCTTAAAGCGTTGCCATGCCGCATCTTCATCCGCATTCGATACTGCCGAAATATCATGACTGTTATCCCAGATCGTTTTTAATTGCTCAAATTGCTTTCTCCAGGCATCGTCTTCGGCAATTAATTTATTTACCCGGGCCACTTCATCTTCAGCAGCTTCCCCTAATAAATATTTTATCAGCAGATCATCATCAATATGTTGAAAATTATTTTCCAGCTTGCTGTTTTTAAAGATTAAAAAATAAAAATAATAAGGGTAAATATTCCGCCAGTTCTTCTCTTAATATCTTCAATGCTTTGCCCATCTGGTTCTCCACCGTCTTTACAGAAAGATGCAGTTTTTCAGCGATCTCTTTATACTTCATTTCTTCAAACCGGCTCATCTGGAAAATTGTTCTGCATTGCTCAGGTAATGCATTCAGCGCAGCCTGTATCTTCTTCTCCAGTTCTTTTGCCTGCAAAGTTTTGGGCGCAGTTTCCACCGCATCTTTCATGCTGTATGCCACATGCAACTGGTGCGATGCTTTTACTTTCTGATGTTTTAAATGATTGAGACTTTCGTTGTGTACTGCACGGTACAGGTAGGCAGCCACCGATCCTGATATTGAAACAGCTTCGGCCCTCTCCCATAATTTAAAGAATACCTGCTGCACGATCTCTTCTGCATAGGTTTCCTCCTTAAGCATAGCAAAGGCATAACTGTGCAGATTTTTATAATGCAATTTAAAAACCTGCTCAAAGGCATTTTCATCCCTCTTTGCCAAAAGTGGTATAATAGCTTCGTTATCCAGTCCGGTCGGTATAGCTTTAGGTGCTTTTTCTATTTTTATGGCTGCCGTCAAAAATACTTTTTAATAATAACAACCAACTGCAGTTGTACCCCTATGCCGGTTCAAAAAATATTTTTAACGGATCACATTACCTGCACGATCAGGAATTTGAGGTAATGCGTATACTCCTGCCCTCTTATAATGGGATGATCGGCGCTTTGTGCATTCAATACCACCTGCCGTATTTTTCGCTTGGCATCTTTGGCCGCCATTTGTATGATATCCAAAAATAATTCCGGCTGCACCAGGTTGGTACAACTGGAAGTAACTAAAAAACCGCCGGGCTTTACCAGTTTCATGCCGCGTAAATTGATCTCTTTGTAACCTGCAACAGCTTTATCAATAGTACCACGGCTTTTGGTGAATGATGGTGGATCGAGCATCACCACATCCCAGCGCCTGGTTTCTTTTGTCCATGTTTTTAACACATCAAAAGCATTCACGCATTCAAAGCGGCAAATATTTTCCAATCCATTCAGTGCAGCATTTTTATTGCACATATCAATGGCATTCTGCGAAATATCTAGGCCCAATACCGATTTAGCGCCATAAAATCCTGCACTTATTTCAAAGGAACCGGTATAACAAAAGGCACCGAGCACATCCGCCCCTTTTACAATATTTTGTATGGCTTTGCGGTTATCCTGCTGGTCTAAAAAATAACCGGTCTTTTGCCCGTTGGCAATATCCACATTGAATTTGATACCGTTCTCGTTGATGATGATATTGGTATCAAATGGTTCAGAAAGAAATCCTTTCTGCTGTTCCATACCTTCCAGTTCCCGCACGGGCACATCATTGCGTTCGTAAATGCCTTTGGGTGTAAAAAGACTGTTCAACGCCTTTACAATAGCAGGCTTCCAGCGATCCATGCCCAGGGCCAGTGTTTGTATCACAAAATAATCATTGAATTTATCGATGATGAGTTGCGGCATATCATCTGCTTCACCAAAAATGAGGCGGCAGTTTTCGGTATAGCCGATCTTTTGCCGGTACTGCCATGCCTGCTGAATCCTTTTATAAAAAAAATCATCATTGATGGCCTCATTTTTATCCCTGGTAAGCAGGCGTACAGATATCTGCGATTGAGGGTTGTAATAACCCGTACCGATGTATTTTTTATCAAAACTGTACACTTCCACTATCTCGCCGGGCGAGGCGTTGGTATCCCTTTCTTTTCCTTTATTTACCTCATTATCAAACACCCACGGGTGACCATTCTCCACCCTGCGGCTGATATTTTTATTCAGAATAATGCTTTTCATGGCGCAAAGTTACCCCTTGCCTGCAGGGTTGCCAACCTTTTTATCCATTCCTGAAAAAGTTACCTGTTTTTACTCCTGGGCCGCCAATTTGTAAAACAGGGCCCGTAACAGGGGCTAAAGTTGCCAATTTGGCTGCAAAACAAGGCTTGGCAAAATGTTTGACTGTTGTACCTTCGCAACCAATTTTTAAAATGAGTATGGATCAGAAACAAGCGACAACACAGGAAGATAACCTGGAAATGAATATCAATGCCGATGCAGATGTACCCGGCAATACCCATTTAAGCAACGAAGGTGCCGAAGATGCCACCGAAAAGATACAGGCCGAACTGGAAGAGCAAAAGGATAAATACCTGCGCCTTTTTGCTGAATTTGACAATTTTAAAAGACGCAGTGCCAAAGAGCGTATCGATCTGATACAGACTGCCGGTAAGGATGTGATCGTTTCTTTACTGGAAGTACTGGACGATTGCGACCGTGCTGAAAAACAAATGCAGCAGAGCGAAGACGCCGCTTCTTTAAAACAGGGCGTAGCATTGGTATTTGGCAAATTAAGGACTGCTTTGACCAATAAAGGCCTTAAAGCCATGCAGAGTGTTAACACCGATTTTGATGTGGAAAAACACGAAGCCATTACAGAAGTACCTGCCGGTGATGATATGAAAGGTAAAGTGGTGGATGAAGTGGAAAAAGGTTATTACCTGAATGACAAGATCATCCGTTTTGCAAAAGTGGTGGTGGGAAAATAAATTTAAAGCAGCAAGCTTCAAGCCACAAGTATTGAGTATGCTGTTCCATTTTTTATCTGAAGCTTGTAACCAGTAATTATGTCTAAAAAAGATTTTTACGAAATTTTAGGAGTCTCCAAATCTGCGTCGCAGGATGAGATCAAGAAAGCGTACCGTAAGGTGGCGATGCAGTTTCACCCCGACCGGAACCCCGGCGATAAAGCAGCAGAAGAAAAATTCAAGGAAGCGGCAGAAGCTTACGAAATATTGAGCGATGCTGATAAGAGAGCGCAGTACGACCGGTTCGGGCACCAGGCCTTTGCACCCGGCCGTGGCGGTGGGGGCGGATACAGTGGTGGCGCTGGCATGAATATGGACGATATATTCAGCCAGTTCGGAGATATTTTTGGAGATGAAAGTCCCTTCGGAAGTTTTTTTGGCGGAGGCGGCAACAGGAGAAGTTCGGGTGGCCGTAGCCGTGGTATACGCGGCAGCAACCTGCGGGTAAAAATAAAACTCAATTACGAAGAGATCGCCAAAGGCACCTCAAAAACCATCAAGGTAAAAAAATATGTGACCTGTAATACCTGCGGCGGTAATGGTGCAAAAGATAAGAACAGTGTTGCTACCTGTACTACCTGCAATGGCAGTGGCCAGGTACGCAGGGTGCAGAATACTTTTTTAGGCCAGATGCAAACGGTGACTACCTGCCCTACCTGTAATGGCGAAGGCACTACCGTTACCAATAAATGTACTGCCTGCAAAGGCGAAGGAAGAGTGTACGGCGAAGAGACCGTTACCATTGATATACCAGCCGGTGTACAGGAAGGCATGCAACTGAGCGTGGGTGGTAAAGGCAATGCCGGCGAACGTGGCGGCAGCAATGGCGACCTGATCGTTTTGATAGAAGAAGAATCACATCCACACCTGCACAGGGACGGGCTGAATGTAGCTTATGACCTTTATATTTCTTTCCCTGATGCAGTGGAAGGCATACAGGTGGAAGTACCTACCATTGATGGCAGGGCCAAAATAAAAATTCCCGCAGGTACACAAAGCGGAAAAATATTCCGGTTAAAAGGCAAAGGCTTCCCTAATGTGAACAGTTACGAAAAAGGAGACCAGTTGATACAGGTGAATGTTTGGACACCGCAACACACCAGTTCGGAAGAAAAACAAATGCTGGACAAAATGAGGCATAGCCAGAATTTTGTTCCCAAACCAGATAAGAACGATAAATCATTTTTTGATAAAGTGAGGGAGATGTTCAGCTAAAAAGTGAGTAGTGAGTGGTGAATAGTGAGTAAGGGCTTAATGTTAGAGCCGTCATTCACTACTCACCATTGACTACTGACCACTCACCACTGACAACTCACCACTCACTCTATTCGTCTTTTTTCTTTTTAGTTTTCTTGCTCTTATAGATCTTCTGCGCTTTGTCGATCATCTGCAAAAACTCCGTCTGCAGGTAGTCCTTCTCGTTATACGATGATGTGGCAATCGTTTCTATTCCCAGCCAGTCTGCATCCTTAATATATTTGGATTGTTTTATCTTAAGCGCAAACATGGTTACCGCAGTGGCGAACTGCAATTCCTTATCCATCTCTTTAAATTCGGCATAGTTTGCAGGGCAGCTATATTCCATTACTTTATGAGAAGTATCGTTGCATAAACTGTAGCGCATGGATAAGCGGGCTATCCCATCTTTGTCCAGTGGATCGGGTGCAAACTGTTTCGGATCCTGCGGTATGATCTCAAACATGGCCAGCACACTGCTGCCGCTGCCGAGCTCCCCTCCTTCCATTTCTATAGTGCTGTCAGATACCGCATCCCTTTTATTATCAAATCCAATCAGCCGGTATTGTTTTACAAATTTCGGATTGAACTGCATGTTCATATACACATCATCTGCAACAGCGTAAAATGTTTGTGTCAGTTCTTTCACCAGTACTTTTTCTGCTTCGCCGATATCATCCAGGTAAGCATAATTACCGTTCCCTCTTTTTGCAAGCGTTTCTAATTTGGAGTCTTTAAAATTGCCCATGCCCACACCCAGGCAGGTAAGAAAAACACCCGATTGTCTTTCCTTCGTTATCATTTCATCCAGCGCTTTTTCCGACGTAAGGCCCACATTAAAATCGCCATCGGTGGCAAGAATAACGCGGTTGATACCATCTTTGATAAAAGTATGTTCTGCCAGTTGATAAGCCGTCATGATAGCAGCTTCGCCGGGGGTATCACCACTTGCTTCCAGTTCTTCGATCGACTCTATGATCTTTTCTTTTTCAGCACCACTGGTGGGTGGTAAATGAATACCTACCGTACCACCATAAGTAACAATAGAAACGGTATCTATCGGCCGCAGATTCTTTACAAATAATTGAAAGGCTGCCTGCAATAAGGGCAAACGGTTCGGCATATCCATACTGCCGGAAACATCTATCAAAAAAACGAAGTTGCCGGGCGGTATCTTGTTAAGATCGAGCTTTCTTGCATTGATGTTCAGGAAGAGTAATTGCTTATCCTCATCCCAGGGGCAGGAAGATAATTGTGATTGTATCTTGAACACATCACCAGGTTCCGGTTCCCTGCGGTGCAGGTTAAAATAATTCAGCAGTTCTTCGGTGCGAACGGCATCAGGCGGCACAGTACTGCCCATGTTGATGAACCGGCGGATATTGCTGTAAGAAGCTTTATTCACGTTCAATGAAAAACCCGTATTCGGAAATTTCTCCGCATTCACATACTCATTCTCCACCAGCTGAAAATAGGTTTCGTTATTAACGTACCAGCGGTATTTGGAGGTTTGATTAAAGTTCTTTGTAACAGAGATTAGTTTAGGCCGGTTGCGGTTTACATTGGAAGGCAATGTTTTTAAATTCACATCCTGCCATTGGTCGGCATTGATCTTAATGGTCTTTGGTTCGTAACCATCCAGGCTGAAGGAAAGCGAATCGCTCAGCACCCTTGTAGTGATACCAAAAGCGCCCGAATTGCCGGAATAATACAGTAAATGATTGGAGTGTAAAACAATTTTTACATTTTGCAGAGGCTGGTTCTTTTCATTTTTTACTTCACCCCGTATATAATACTGGGATCTTGCAACCTGGGCACACATTGCAAATAAAATAATATGTAGCAACCGCTTTAACACAGATAGGTTAATGCTATATTTTAGTTTTAAGACAGTGTTTTGTGGCTTTTTGTTGCCTGTTACTCTTCTGCCAACTGGTAGATCTCCTTTAAATTCCTCCCTAACCCGTCATAATCAAGGCCATAGCCCAGCAGGAATTTATTGGGTACGCTAAACCCAAGATAATCAATTTTGACCGGATATGCTAATGCCTCGGGTTTATGCAATAATGCTGCAATTTTAAGCGAAGCCGGCTGCTGGTTGAATAATTGTGGCAGAAATTCATTCAGCGTTTTACCGGTATCCACGATATCCTCCACAATGATCACGTGCCTGTTGTGCAGGGGTTCGTCCAGCCCTATTGAAGTAATAACATTACCGGTTGATTTGGTGCCTTTATACGAAGCCAGTTTGATGAAACATATTTCCGCCTCAATGGTAACGGCTTTAAAAAGATCGGCGGCAAACATAAAAGAGCCATTCAGTATAGCGATGAACAAAGGACGTTTGCCTTCATAATCCCGGTTAAGGTCTGCAGCCAGTTTATTGATTTGCTGATCAATTTCGGCAGCAGTAATGTATGGAATAAATTTTTTGTTGTGTACTTCAATATTCATTGTAAGGTTTTTATGTTTATTTCGAAATGATCAGCTCCTGGCCAATACGCAATGCATCTGATTGAAGGTTGTTCCACTCCCGTAATTGCTGTACAGTAACGTTGTACTTTTTAGCAATGCCATACAAACCTTCCTTCGGTTGAACGATATGTGTTTTAGGTACAGCAGCTACCGTTTTTTCCTGCGGAACAACTACAGGTTTCACTGCAGTCATACCCGGCTTTAAAAATAATTTGGTACCCGGCGCCACCACTTCACTGTTTGGCATTTGGTTATAATCCAGCAGCGATTGTAATTGTATACCGTTCTTCTGCGCAATATCGGTCAGGGATTCTCCATTTCCCGCAATATAAAAATCTGTTGCACCTGTCTTTGATTTTTTTTCTAAATATACATACTGATCTTTTGCGAGTATGCCATCCTGTAAAAGTTCATTATATGCTAACAGTTTACTTAAAGCCACATTGTTCCTGGTAGCCAGTGCCAGTAAGGAGGTACCCTTGCCTGCATAGATACATTTGCTGCCGTTCACAGACAATATTTTTTCGCTCACTTCCGGCAGGTTGGGATCAGCAGGTTTATCGGTGTTGGTTGCTGCAGCATCTGTTGCAGCTGCATCCGTTTCTTCCATCTCTCCGGCACCTATCAAAGTATACTGCTGCAGGTTGTACTGTTCAATATGCTTTATCAATATCTGCGGATAACTGGGATTGGTGGCATAGCCTGCTTTTTTCAATCCGTAAGCCCAGCCTTTATAATCCTTTACATCCAGCTTGAATAAAAAGCTATAACGCTGGCTGTTCTTTAAAAAATCGCTGTGGTCTTTGTAACTGTCTTCTGCAGTTTTATACAACCTGAAACATTCGCCTGCCGCATCATCATCATGCGTAACACTTTCCCCCGTCCAGTTGGCTTTGCATTTAATACCGAAATGATTATTTGATTTTTTTACCAGGTCGCTGTTACCGCTTTCTGTTTCCAGCAGCCCCTGTGCCAGGGTAATGGCTGCGGGCACACCTGCACGCTTCATTTCCCGTATGGCAATATCCTTGTACGTGTCTATATATTGCTGTGGTGTTATCAGGTCCTGCGCCTGCACCATTGCAGCACAGCAATAAAATAAGGTTGCGATCAGCAATTTCTTCATGCTATATTTTTTTTATCAGCATCAAACCGTCTCTAACGGTAAGCAATACACTATCAATTCTTTTATCAGCGGCAACATGTTCGTTAAATGCCTGGATAGCCTTGGCATTCTTACCTTTTATCTCCGCTTCCAGCACTTCGCCATGAAAGAACACATTATCTGCCAGTATAAAACCGCCCGGCTTTACCATGGGCAATACCAGCTCATAATAATTGACATAATTCACTTTATCGGCATCTATAAAAACGAGGTCCCATTCTTTTTTTAAAGAGGGTATCACTTCCAGCGCATTACCAATGTGCAGGTGAATATTTTCAGCACCCGCTTTTTCAAAATACTTTTTTGCAGTGGCGGCATCTTCTTCCCGCAATTCAATGGTGTGCAAAGCACCGCCGGGCCGCAATCCCTTGCTAAGGCACAAAGCGCTGAATCCGGTGAATGTACCGATCTCCAAAATGTTTACAGGTTGTATCATACAACTGATCATCTCCAGCACTTTACCCTGCACATGCCCGCTCAGCATATGCGCATGCGGATGATGCTGCATGGTATAGTCTTCCACTTCCTGCAATACGGTATCCAATGGCGATGAAAACCTTTTTGCATACGCTTCGGCGATATCGTTCACCAGTTTCATTAAAAGTTGGGCGCCAGTGGTTTTGTTTTATAATAATCCAGTGTAAAGTCCACTACTTCTTCAGCTGTATCAAAAATATGGATCAGGTTAAGATCTTCCGGGTTGATATTATGTTCTTCCTCCCCCATTGTTTCTTTGATCCATTTGATCAAACCGCCCCAATAATCTTTACCCACAAGTATCATCGGCGATTGCCTGAACTTACCGGTTTGTATCAATGTAGCCACTTCAAAAAATTCATCCATGGTACCGAATCCACCGGGCATCATGATAAAGCCTTGTGAGTATTTTACAAACATTACTTTACGTACAAAGAAGAAATCGAAATTCAATGATTTATCCCTGTCGATATAGGGATTGGCATGTTGCTCAAAAGGCAGATCGATATTCAACCCCACTGATTTACCACCTGCAATAGAAGCGCCTTTGTTAGCTGCTTCCATAATGCCGGGGCCACCGCCGGTGATGATACCAAAGCCTTCTTCTGCCAACCGCTTACTGATCTCCACCGCCAGTTCGTAATATTTGTTACCGGGTTTGGTACGGGCACTTCCAAAAATTGATATACAGGGTCCAATCCTGCTCAACGCTTCAAACCCATCTACAAACTCTGCCATTATTTTAAATATCTGCCAGCTGCTGTGTGCCTGGCTTTCCTTCCAGCTGCGTTGCTTTAACGCATTGATCGCTCCGTTCATTTTTCTGTTTTGATATTATATAAATACAATGCCATTCTACATTTTTACGAATGTGGAATGGCACTTACTAACTTTGTAAAGTTACAGCAAAATATTGGCTTCGGGCCGCTCTTTTTTGGAAATTAACAATAAGCCAATAAAGGTGAGCATACCATTGATCAGCAACATTTCAATACCAATTTTATAGGCGCCGAATAATTCGGCGGAGTAAATATTTACCAGGTAACAAACTACGGGTGACAGCAGGCATACTGCTGTGATCAGGAATGTATTTGCAAGTTTGCGTTTGGTAAAAATGCCAAAGGCAAATAAACCCAGTAACGGGCCATAAGTGTACCCTGCAAGATCCAGTATCTTATCGATGATGCTGTTATCCGATATTTTATAAAACACCCAGATGCAGATCAAAAAAACTACAGTAAATGTAAGATGCACCGTAAGGCGTAATTTCTTTTTTCCTTTATCATCCAGGTCATCTCTTTTTTGCAGGCCCAGTATATCGATACAGAAAGAAGAAGTGAGCGCAGTAAGGGCGCCATCTGCACTGGGGAATAATGCAGAGATCAATGCAATGATGAACATCACGCTGATAGCGGGTGGCAGCATTTCCAGCGCTACTGTTGGAAATATCTTATCACCCAAAATATTATTGCCGTTCAGTACCAGTTGCTTTACCATTTTACCATTTACCATCACTTCGGTATAAGCCGCTCCTTTTGAAGTAGTGTATAAATAAAGCAACCCACCCAGCACTAAAAACAGGAACAGCACGCCTACTAAAATAATACTCATGGTGATCATGTTCTTTTGAGAATCGCCGAGGCGTTTTACACTGATATTCTTCTGCATCATTTCCTGGTCAAGGCCCGTCATGGCTATTGTAATAAATGCGCCCCCAATTATTTGTTTAAGGAAAAAACCCTTGCTGTTCACATCATGATTAAATACATTAAAGTAACCACGATTGCTGATCTCGCTGATAGCTTCACCGCCTGATAAATGCAGTTGGTTTAAAATAAAAATGACACATACCACCAGCCCGGTAACCATCAGGGAAGTTTGCAGCGTATCAGTATATACGATCGTTTTTACACCGCCTTCAAAAGTATACAGCAGTATCATTAATAAGATCACTGCAGTGGTCACTAAAAAAGGCACATGCAGTTTATCCAGTATAAAAACCTGCAGGATATTTACTACCAGGTACAACCTTGCTGTTGCACCCACTGTGCGGCTGATGATAAAAAATAATGCGCCGGTTTTATAAGCCACTACACCAAAACGCTGCAATAAATAATTGTAAATAGAAGTAAGATTCAACCGGTAATACAAAGGCAGCAAAATAAAAGCCACCACTGCATAACCGATCAGGTAGCCGATCGCCACCTGCATATAGGCAAAACCTTTAAAGCCGGTTCCTGCAAAATCTCCCACTGCACCAGGCACGCTTACAAATGTTACGCCGCTCAAACTTGTACCGATCATTCCAAAGGCAACAAGCATCCAGTTACTGTTCTTATTACCGCTGAAGAATGTATCGTTAGTACTGTTCTTACTGGTGTACCAGGCCACGCCCAGCAGGATAACGAAATAAGCAATAACGAAGGAAAACAACACGATCGGCGACATAGAATAATTTATAATGATTTATTAATGATGAATAATTAGCTTGCAATAAAATTCAAGGTAATCAATTTATGGCAATTACATCATTAGCGGTTTTTTGCGGCAGTAAAAGCGGTAACAATCCTTTGTTTGAAGCACATGCAAAAACGCTGGGACATATTTTAGCAGAAAAAAATATCACGCTTATTTATGGCGGCGGTAATAAAGGCATTATGGGCGCAGTGGCCAATGCTGTATTGGAAAAAGGAGGAAAAGTTACCGGCATCATTCCGCAATTGCTTACCGACAGGGAACACAGCCACCAGGGTATTACCGAACTGATTGTGGTGGACAATATGCACGTACGCAAAAGAATGCTGTACGAAAAATGTGATGCTGCGGTGATATTACCCGGCGGCTTTGGTACACTGGATGAATTATTTGAAATGCTTACCTGGAACCAGCTCAGCATTCACAATAAAGAAATATACGTTTTAAATACCGCCGGTTTTTATGATCATCTTTTAGCACATGCAAAAATGATGCAGCAGGAAAATTTTCTGTACGACAAGGTTGAAGACAGGCTTACTGTTCTTACTGTGCCGGAAGAAATAAAAAATTTTCTTTAGTACCCTCTCCTGCTCCTGTGATAGCCGCGATCTCTTCCTCCGCCATTTCCCTGGAACAAGGGCACCTGCAAACCTGCTTTGATGATCGGGAAATTTCTTCCTAATCCATCTACATAAGGTGATTCAGCCACTTTTGTAACATCCCATGATATAGAGAAGTAATAAAAAAGATCGCCTACACCTTCGCGGCCGCCGCAATAACCGGCGCCTACCAGTAAACTGTTGGCATCCAGTTTTGTTGTGGAACTTGGCAGGTTGTAAGATGATGGGTACATATATTTGAACTTGATAAAATTGTGTTCATACTGTGCCTGTGCATAAAGAAAACGCACCGGGAATATTCTTACAAAACCACCGGGTCCATATACGGTCTGCCTCGCTTTATCACCGTACACATCATAATCCCTTTGCGAAGTGTAATTAAAATTAAAAGAGGCCGCCACATCGATGAACCTGTTAAGGCTGTAGCCAAAATAAGGACTCACACCCAGCGAAGTACCACCCGAGTAAAAGGAGGCTGCTACATCACCGCCTACAAACAGGTTCTCTTTTTTAAATCCATGTTCTTTTTCTTTATCGCTGTCTTTTTGTGCAAAACCGGTAACGGATATTACCAATGCCAGTGCAATTACCAATACTCTTTTCATCTTTTTCGTTTTCGTTTATTATTAAGGTCTAACAGGGTGTCAGGCCAGGTCAAATATTTTTCCTTTGTTTAAAATATTGTTCGGGTCGAATACTTTTTTGATGCCTTTCATCACCGAAAGGTTGGTTTGATCAAAAACAATATCCATGTATTCTTTTTGTATAAGGCCAATGCCATGTTCGCCACTGATGGTGCCTCCCAGTGATTTCACTAAACTGAACATCGCTTTTAATGATGGTATCACTTTCGGGTTGTTCAAACTGTAAATGCTACCTTCTTTTTTGATGCGTATATGCAGGTTGCCATCGCCGGCATGCCCATAGCATACGGCATGAAAATCGTATTGCTTGCCCAGTTCTTTTACCCCATGTATCAATGCCGGCAGTGAAGCACGGGGCACCACGGTATCTTCTTCAATGGTGTAACCGGCCAGTTTTACAGCTTCGGCTACACGGCGCCGTAACTTCCACAACTCCGCTTTCTGTTGCGCATCGTCTGCAAAAAATATCTCCCCGCAATCAAAATCAGCCAGTAATGTTGCAATGGCTTCCATTTCGTTCATCAATGTATCCATGTGGTTGCCGTCCACTTCTATTATAAGATGGGCGGCGATATCATCATTCACAGGTACTGCAACACTGTCCATCATTTTACTTACGATCTTCAATGCATCTATCTCCACCAGTTCCAATGCACTGGGTGTAAAGCCTGCACGAAAGATGGCGCTTACTGCTGCTCCTGCTTTTTCAAGATCATTAAAAGGCACCAGCATCAGCAGGTCGTACTTAGGATGCGGTAACAGTTTCAATACGATCTTTGTAACAATACCCAGCGTTCCTTCGCTGCCCACCACCAGTTGCGTAAGATTATAGCCGGTTGAATTCTTTAAAACATTTGCACCCGTCCAGATAATTTCGCCGGTAGGCAATACTAACTGTAGGTTGAGCACATAATCTTTTACCACTCCATATTTCACCGCTTTAGGCCCGCCGCTGTTAGCAGAGATATTGCCGCCGATAAAACAACTGCCCCTGCTGCTGGGATCGGGTGGATAGAATAATCCTTTTTCTTTTACCGCATTCTGCAACACTTCGGTTATCACACCGGGCTCGGTGGTTACCTGCAGGTTGCGTTCGTCTATTTCAATGATGCTGTTTAGCCTTTCCATAGAAATGAGCACACCACCAAAATGCGGCAGCGCTCCTCCTGCCAGGCCTGTTCCTGCACCCCGTGGTGTAACCGGTATCTTTGCTGCGTTGCAGAGCTTCATTACTGCACTGATCTCCTCGGCAGTGCGTGGCTTGATTACCACATCGGGCAAAAAATGCAAATTCTCTGTTTCGTCGTGTGCGTAATTGTTCAGCACTTCTTCATCTACAAAAACAAATCCTTCTCCCACAATTGTTTTAAACTGTTCTATAAACGCATTAACAGTCTTTATTTCTTTTTCTGCAGCCATCATGTAACATTATTTATGTAAAAATCGTATAAAATGACGAGTTGATAAAATGATGTTTGACATGTATTGACCGCCTTTGCCGGAAGTGCGTGTGACTTTTAAAATTGCAAAAGGATTAATGCCGCTCCTGTAATAAAGCATTTTAAAATGTTAAATTTCATTAACTCATTTTGGAAATAAAAATAGCTGCCTATATTTGTTACGAAATTATTCGTATTTAATCAATAATCAAATCAAGTAAAGCCATGAAACAATTTATTTTGAAACACAAAAAAGTGCTGGCAGGTATCACTGCAGCAATCGTGATCGGTCTGATCACTATGTCATTCCAGGATTCGCCTTACATGCAGCCGAAACTGGGTGCACAACAGGTGTTTGAAGACACCACCAAGCCCAAAAAGAAACTGAGCCAGGCAGAACTGGACAAGGCCATGAAAGAGCTGGAACAGGCCATGCAGCAGCTTACAGACGAACTGAAGCAACTGGACCTTGGCGAGGTTACCGCAAGTGTGAACAAAGCGCTGAAAGATGTGGATGTACAAAAGATCATGAACGATGTACAGCAAAGTTTAAAAGACGTGGACATGAATAAGATCATGCAGGATGTGACCGCTTCGCTGAAGGAGATCGACACCAAAAAGATCATGGATGATGTAAAGAACTCACTGGATGATGTGGATATGAAGAGCATTAATAAGGAAGTACAGGATGCGCTGAAAGAGGTAGACATGAAACAGATCAACGAACAAATAAAAGATGCGTTGAAGGAAGTGGATATGAATAAAATAAACGAGGAGATCAAGGAATCGATGAAGAATCTGAAGATTGAATTACAACAGATCAATACTGATGAGATGAAAAAAGAACTGGAAAAAGTAAAAGAGGAATTGGAAAAGACCAAGGAGGAACTGAAGAAATCCAGGAAAACAGCTTCCGTTTGATTTAACCGGAAAAACTAAAGAGCCCCTTGATTACAAGGGGCTCTTTTATTATGTAAGGTTGATGTATCAATAGAAAACGGGACACATTGTTTGCCTGTCGCCCTTCTGTGTATAAAAACCTTTCTTTACTATACTGAATTCGCTTGCACCGCGGTACCCGTTGAACTGGTTGAGTGATGACATGGTAACATCGTAGCTGAATGTAAACTTGATATTGTTGAGTTCAAAACCCACCATTGGTGCAATGGCATCGCCGAGGCGATAATACAACCCGGCCACCAATTGCTTTTCGCCATACTCGGACAAATTGTAATTACCATTGAGCCCGAAAACCAGTTCGGATGATTTTGCCTGCGTGGTAAAGTAGGCATTAGGGTTTATGATCACCCTTTCGTTTACTTTTAAAATAGCATTGAGGAATGCGATATGCCGCATGGGTATCCTTCCGTCATTAGTATTGTCGCTGAAGAATGTTTCTTTAGGCCTGTTCACGTGATGTATAGAATAACCGGCATTGATATAAACATTCTCTTGCGGAAAATAGGCGTAATTCATACCGGCCTGCACATCCATATAGCTGGAACTGGTGTTGGTTAATGTTACTGCTGTAAATGGATTCTCGAAGAATTTGCCATCAAACTGGTCGGGGAATTTTAATTTACTCTGGTCGATGCGCTTATTGGCCCAGCCCACATTAAAACCAGCACTCACCAGGCTGCTGTTGCCCAATTGCTGGTGGTAAGCAAGTGAGCCATATACTTTGGTACTTCTTAAACTACCGCTGCCGGCCACATCACTTAGTATTACGCCGCCTAAACCTAACCAGCCATTCTCCAGTTTATCCCTGAATAGCTGTGCATCACCATAAAGACTGGTGGTTTTATAAGGCACTGTCATTACCGTACTCCATTGGTTACGGTACAGTGCTCCTATACGGTAGTCTGCATCGGGTATAAAGCCCGTATTGGCCGGGTTGGTCGTTAATGGAGAATTAAAGAATTGGGAAAAATGCAGATCCTGTGCACTTGCTGTAGCAAAGCTTAACAAACCTGCTGTAACAAGCAGTAATACTTTATTACTTTCCCTGCTCCACCACCCGGAACCTGTTCCTGATATCATGTTTCTCTGTAACAAAATTTTATCTCCTCTATATTTTTTAAAATTACCTGAGTAATGTTATGTCGCCGGTTCTCCGCAATTTCTTTCCATCCGAGAACTCTACATCCAATGTATAGGTGTAAACATCCATTGGCTGCAATGCACCTTTGTAAGTTCCATCCCAGCCCTGCCTTATGTTATTGGTGTAGAATACCATCTGACCCCAGCGGTTGTAAATCTTCCACATCATTTTTTCCACGCCAAATCCTTCCACTTTTACAATACCGTTGTTATAATGTCCGCTGGCAAACCTGCCCGGTGTAAATGCATTGGGCACATCCAGCAATGGCCTTATTATGATAGGCACTTCTGCAGTAAATGTATCCACGCAATCTGCATCATTAAATGCCTGCAATACCACGTGGAAAGTATCTGTTTTATTATACTGGTGCACAGGGTTTACTTCGGTAGAACTTTCCCCATCACCGAAATCCCACAAATATCGTGTAGCCCCCACCGATATGTTAGTGAAATTGGTAGGCGTATTCTCCACCGGTGGATTGGGTGTCCAGGTAAATCCTGCTGTTGGTATCGGGTACACGGTAATGGTAAAATAGGCCGATGTATCCCGTTTATTACAGGTGCTGTTATCTATTGCTATCAGTCTTACATTATAAGAGCCTACTTGCGTGTAAGTATGCACCGGTTCAAAATCAGTGGAAGTGGTATTATCTCCAAACTCCCATATCCAATCCGTACCACCCAATGAAACATTTTTAAATATGGGGGTATATGCCACACATCCCCTGGTACTGGTTGTGAATATTGCTTTTACATTCGGGTTGATACGTACTACTTTTGAAACGGAGTCGGGCGAATTACAGAAGGTGGTATCATCCACCAACAGTGTTACGGTGTATTGCCCAACTGATGGGAAAGTATGTATCTGTGAACCAAAACCTGTATTTATTCGTGGAGAGCCATCACCAAAATCCCATGTAAAAGTTTTATTGGTAAATGCAGGATTAGGCGCTGTTGTAAGATTATCAAAACGGAACCTTAAGCTGGCACAACTATCCAGTTTGGTAAAAGTGAAATCAGGCGTTACCTGGTTGTTGCCCACTTTTACATGTATGTATGCCGTATCTGCAATATTACAGGTAGCAGAATCGATTCGATACCAGTGTGAGCAGGTAAGTACCCACATTATTATAAGTATGTGAACTGGAATTATTGGGCGCATAGGTAGTATCTTTTTTAGTTGCTGAAGGATCGCCGTAATCCCAGATATACATTTTACCTTTTGCCAGTGTATCGGTAAACTTAATGGTAAGCGGCACGCAACCGATGGTATCTTTTATACCACCTATCGTAGCTTTTACGCTGGCGCCTACGCCCGAAAAATTCATTTCTATTTTGGCTGCAGCTTCATTACAATTATTGGAGCGGTTGTTAATAGCCCACACACCCGAAGTAGTTGGGAATGGTCCGGCACCATTACCGCCGCAGGAACAAAGGCCCTGGTATATGATACCATTGGCATCAAAACGGCTGGTACCTCCATCTACGTGATCGCCGAGGCCGCCAAACTGCCCGAAGTAAGTTCCGAAGAGCTGGCTCTGCGCATTTTTTTCCAGTACAAAGAAATAAAAGTCCTGTCCATCCGGTTGTGTGATAGGCTGTCCGCTAACGGGATCGGTTAGTTGATTTTTGATGGGCATATTAAACGTACCGGCACTCGGGTATCCCCGCTGCGAATTCAATCCACCGCCCCAGCCTGATACATACACGTTCTGGCAACGATCCACTAAAAATGCTATCGGTGATAAATTAGGTACCGATGCATTGCTGCCGAATACAGTTGAGTAAACATACGATGACAGATCCGGTTGCAATTTGCTGATGAACTGCTTTCCCCCGGTACTGCTGAATGTAGCATTTTGTACAGGCCAGTTACCCGTGGTGGTTCCCATTATATAAGGGGAACCCGCCTTATCGAACTGGATACCATATACCAGGTCGTTACCCGGTGTACCCTGGTAAGTGGTCCTGATAAGCGCTGAGCCATCAGTCAGCAGTTGCGTGATAAATCCATCACATTCACCGCCCTGGTAAGTGCCTTGCATTACGCCGGTCTTATTACCGGGCAGGTTGCTGCTGTTGGTTCCGCCTGCTACATATAAATTACCCGTTGTTGGGCTTATGGATAATACAAAACAGGCATCGTCGCCACTGCCTCCAAAAAATGTGCTGAACAATACACTATTAAGATTGGGTGTAAATTTAATGATCACACCATCCTGCCTTCCACCTCCGAATGTAGCTTGTATTGGTGTACCCGGTGTAACAGGAAAGTCGTTGGATTGTGTGCTGGATGCCAGGTATACGTTATTGCTTCCATCCAGTATCACTTCACTTCTTGCATCATCGCCATAATTGCGCCGCGTTGCATCAGCCGTAGGGTTAGGGCCGTCATTAGCATATTTGGGACGGATGTTCACACCATCATTGGCTGAGCCACCGATCCTTGCAGCGCCCAATGCTGCTGTACCCGTTGCATTGAGTTTGATCAACACAATATCATAGTCTGTTGTAGATCCCGGCCTTGTAGGTGTACCAGGAAAATTATGGGAACTTGACCTTCCGGCTACCACCAGGTTTCCCTGTGCATCGCACATCATACTGTGCGGTTGTTCGTTACGGTCGCCGCCGATATAGGTTGCATATAAACGCTGGCTTCCGTTGGCCGAAAATTTAAAGATGGCCATATCGTAAGCACTGATATTATCTTCCACCACACCGCCGCCATATACTGTTTGATAAGCGCCGGGAGATACTGGATATCCTGTACCAAATGCAATACCGCCAGCAAAGAAACTACCATCTGGGCCCGGCGTTGCAGTATAACCCCAGTTATCTGCAGCACTGCCTGTAAAGGATGAAAAGACGAGCGCAGGATCGATCACCAGTGTTTCGTTGGCATTATAATTCTGCACTTTAAAACGTACCAGGTTATCCGATACGGAGTACCTGCATTCCACATTCTGCCTTTTACCTTCTATTGACTGGTAAGTGTAAGGATACAATTCTTTTACATCGCCTACAGAAGTTCCGATCACCAGTTCTTTATTCTTTACTTCCAGTTTGGTAACGCCGTCGTAGCGCATAGCGATGGCATTGGGGTTGCCGCCGGGACGCACAATAAAATCATATTTTAATTGATTGTTCTCGGTATAATAACGAACATCAATATTGGGATAAACATTCTTATAGGTTATTGCTTCGTAAATATGGCAATTACTGGCCCATTTACTTTGATCATTCCCGATAAAATAATTATTGTAGGTTGCCTGCAGTTTATCGGGCACCACTTCTATATTATTGGTGCTGCCAAGAAAATTTACTTTGTAAGCGTGTGAACGAACTGTAACGGATGGATAGGTAACATCTTTACTGGTGGAGGAAGGTCCGGGACCATTTGAAGGAAGCTGTCCATGTTCCAACACTGAAAGTTTGAGCAGATCATCGGGATTGTGCATATCAACAGTAAACCCCCTGCCCTCTAAAAAGAAGGATCCGGATGTAAAGTCGCCCCTGAAATTAATCTTATTATCCCACTGTCCTTTGTTCTCAACAAATTCCATTTGAGCATTAACAGCAAGCGCAACAAAAACCGTTGAAATGATCGTTAAAAGAAGCCGGTTTATCTTATTCAAAACAGTCACTCTATTTTTTTACAATGTACAGAAATATAACGACACCGTCAATCAAATTGTTCTGGTTAACATCAGCTTTTTTATGCAAAACGGACCAGTTAAAAACATTTACGAAATTTTACTCCAGGCCGTTTTGCCTTTTTGCCTGTTCAGGTAGTTTTTAACCGGCAAATTCTCTGCCATATTGATATCCGGGTCATTATTTAAAATATTTTCTGCAGCTTCTTTTGCTGCTTCCAGTATAACCTTGTCCTGCACTATGTTTGCGAGCCTGAAGTTGAGCAGGCCGCTTTGCCTGGTACCTTCAATATCGCCGGGTCCCCGCAACTCCAGATCTTTTTCTGCTATCTTAAATCCATCGTTTGTTGCCACCATTATCTTTAACCTTTCACGGGCATCATTCGATATTTTAGGGCCTGTTAATAATATGCAAAAACTTTTTTCTGCTCCTCTTCCCACCCTGCCTCTTAACTGGTGCAGTTGTGATAAACCAAATTTTTCTGCACTCTCTATCACCATTACTGTTGCATTGGGTACGTTCACTCCTACTTCAATAACGGTGGTGCTTACCATTATCTGAGTATCTGCTTTTACAAAACGTTGCATGTTGGTTTCCTTCTGTGCCGCATCCATTTTTCCATGCACCATGCTGATCCAGTATTTTGGTTCAGGAAAAAAAGATTTCACTTCTTCATATCCTTTCATCAGGTTCTCATAATCCAGTTTGCTGCTCTCTTCAATTAATGGATAGATCACAAAAGCCTGCCGACCGTTGGCTATCTGCTCTTTTATAAAATCCATTACCTCCGGTCTTTTATTTTCAAATCGGTGAACCGTATTGATCGGTTGCCTTCCGGGCGGCAGCTCATCCATCACACTGTAATCAAGATCGCCGTAAGCGGTAAGCGCCAGTGTGCGTGGTATGGGTGTTGCCGTCATCACCAGTACATGCGGTGGTAAACTGTTCTTCTTCCACAACTGCGCCCGCTGAGCCACGCCAAATTTGTGCTGTTCGTCTATTACTGCAAAGCCAAGGTTCTTAAACTGTACTTTATCTTCTATCACTGCATGTGTGCCGATGAGTATATGCAGTGTTCCATCTTCGCATAACTGTAATATCTCTTTTCGTTCCTTTGTTTTAGATGAGCCTGTGAGCAATTTTACACAAACAGGCATATCTTTTATTAACGCGGTGATGCCGTTGTAATGCTGCTGCGCCAGTATTTCTGTCGGCGCCATCATTACACTTTGAAAACCATTATCGGCTGCAATCAGCATCATCATCAGGGCCACAATGGTCTTACCGCTGCCCACATCCCCCTGTAAGAGGCGGTTTATCTGCCTGCCGCTGCCTGCATCTTTCCGGATCTCTTTTAAAACCCGTTTTTGTGCACCGGTCAGTTCAAAAGGCAGGTATTGTGTATAAAAACTATTGAACAGGTCGCCCACTTTATCGAATGTAAAGCCCTTGCTGAAACGATGCCTTGCTGACTTGATCAAACCGAGGCGCAACTGTGCAAAAAATAATTCTTCAAATTTTAAACGCCGTACTGCATGCAAATAATGTTTTTCGGATGCAGGAAAATGAATATGCCGGTAAGCATCAAAGCGGCTGATGAATTTATATTGCTGCAGTATGGATGCGGGCAGATTTTCCGGCAGGTCTTTTTCTGAGATCAGTTGCAGCATTTCGTAAGTATACTTACCAATGGCCCTGCCGTTAAGCCCCCTTGCTTTTAATTTTTCGGTAGAGGGATAAACCGGTTCTAAAAAACTTTTACCGCCTGCTTTGTGTTCTGTAAAAGTTTCAATTTCGGGGTGAGCGATCTGCGGCCGGTTCATAAAAAAACTCAGCTTGCCAAACACGAGGTATTGTTGCCCGATGTTCACTGCTTTCTGTATCCAGTTAATACCCTGGAACCATACCAGCTCTATCGATTCCCCGCTGTCATCCTGCAGGTGCGCCACTAACCGCTTTCCTCTTTTTTCGCCGATCAATTCCATATCGGTGATCTTTCCTGCCACCTGTGCATACTCCATCTGATAAGTGAGGGATGCGATCTTATCTACTTTTGTTTTATCAATATGGCGCAGCGGAAAATAATTCAGCAGATCATTAAAAGTAAATATCTCCAGTTCTTTACGCAGCATATCGCCACGCTGTGCACTGATGCCATGAATGTACTCGATGGGATTACTTAATATGTCGGATGAAAAACTGATACCGAATGTTTATACAAATATACAATACCCCTTTCCTGTTTTTTATGATATAACAACGAAGGAGATTAAAATCTGATAAAAAAAATTGCCTGTTGTACACAGGCAATAGTAATTATTTATTTTTTGGACTATTATTTTTATTGAAGCGCCTGGGCTTATGAAATTTTCTTCCTCCGCCACCACCCTGCTTTGCCGGTTGTGTATTGTATGTTGGCACTGCACCAAACTCTTCGGGTACGGCAGCTTTGGCAACCGGTTTACCCAGCAATCTTTCGATAGAAAGAAATTTTCGCTGCTCTTTAGGACTAATAAAAGTATAAGCAGTTCCTTCGGCAGCGGCCCTCGCCGTACGGCCGATACGGTGCACATAATCTTCACCATCGTGCGGCACATCGTAATTAATTACCAGGTCGATATTATCTATATCAATACCGCGGCTTAAAATATCGGTGGCAATCAAAACCGGTAGTCTTCCGCTTCTGAACTGCATCAATACATCTTCCCGTTTATCCTGTTCTAGGTCGCTGTGTATCTCGTCGGCTTTCACTCCTGCTCTCTTCAGTTCACGGGTGAGTTGCTTTACGCTTTGTTTGCTGCTGCAAAAGATCAGTACCATGGTAAAATCTTTTTTCTTCAACAGGTATTTTATCAATGGTATTTTCTGTTCTTCAAAAACAACAAATGCTTCCTGTACAATTTTTTCGTTGGGTTTGCTGATGGAGATATTTATTTCTGCAGGCTGGTGCAATATCTTCCTGGCCATTTCCCTTATCTTATGCGGCATGGTGGCCGAAAAAAGTAAATTCTGTCTTTGTTTGGGCAGGTGGTTAATGATGAACATAATGTCATCATAAAATCCCATGTCCAGCATGCGATCAGCTTCGTCGAGTATCAAATACTTAAGGCCATCCAGTTTTACATAGCCCATTTTTATATGCGCCATCATTTTACCGGGTGTGCAGATCACTACATCAGCACCATGGCTCAATGCTTTTTTTTCCTGCACAAATGCGTTACCATTGCCACCGCCGTACACTGCTATAGAGCTGATGGAAGTGAAGTAGGAAAGTCCTTCCATGTGCTGCGCAATCTGTATTGCCAGCTCACGGGTGGGTACAATCACCAATGCAATATTACTGTGATCCTGAGAGGGGTCTGTAATGATCCTGTTGATAAGGGGTAAAAGAAAGGCGGCTGTTTTGCCGGTGCCGGTTTGCGCCGATGCGATGATATCCTTTCCCTGTAAAACGAGTGGAATTACCTGTTCCTGTACAGGAGTGGCGTTTTCATAGCCGGATGCATCAATTCCTTCCATTAACCTTTCGTCGAATCCAAATTCTGTAAACTTCAAGTTGCTGTTTATTTTGGTGAAGATAGTGCATTTTGGGGTTAGAGGAGTTATGGGGGTTGCGGGTTACGGGTTATGGGTTGCGAGTTACGGGTTGTTTTAGTTTTTGATCGTTAGCGAAGTTTATTAACCGCAAACGATCAACTAACCCGTAACCCGTAACTTTCTTAACCCATAACTTTCTTAATTCGTAATAATTCGTGTACTTTGCCCTCATGATTAAAGTGGGAGAATACAATACATTGAATGTGCTGCGGGAAGTGGCTTTTGGCGTTTACCTGGATGATGGTGCAGAAGGCATTTTGCTACCCAAACGTTTTGTGCCTGAGGGAGCAAAGACCGGCGATGCCATAAAAGTTTTTTTATACCATGATGGCGAAGACCGGCTGATCGCCACTACACAAAAGCCCAAGGGCGTTTTAGGAGATATTGTAAAACTCAAATGTATCAGCGTTACGCCGCAGGGCGCTTTTTTAGACAATGGCCTGATGAAGGATCTTTTTGTACCTAAAAGCAAGCAGCAGCGGGGCATGATACCCAACGGCGAATACCTGGTAAAAATTTACCTGGATGAACAAACCGGCCGCCTTGCCGCCACGGAGAAAATAGAACCTTTTTTGAGCAATGATGATCTTACTGTTAAGGTGCTGGATGAAGTGCAATTGACCGTGTACCGCCGCACCGATATCGGTTACGTGGTCATCATTAATAATATGCATACCGGAGTATTACACCACAACGAAATTTACCGCGACATTACTGAAGGCGATCAATTCAAAGGTTTTATTAAAAAGATCTATCCTGATAATAAGATTGATGTGGCTGCCGGCAGATCCGGTTACCAACGGGTGGAAGATGAGGCACAGAAAATACTTCGTTTACTAAATGAGAATAATGGCTACCTGCCCTACTACGATAAAAGCGATCCGGAAGATATCTATTCTTTTTTCGGCATGAGTAAGAAAACCTTTAAGATGACTTTAGGTAATTTGTATAAGCAGCAAAAAATTGCTTTGGAGAAGACGGGTATACGGTTGGTGTAAAACAAATCATTCTACATTATAAGTTATGCTTTTTGTAGCACTGGCTCTTGTGCCATCTGCCTGAACATATTTGAACAATACCGGCAAAGTATATCTTCCTGGTTTTTTGGAAACATTAAACTTGTAGATCATTACACCATTTTGATCCGGGTGCAGTTCCTTCCCTTCAATTGTTACAGAAGGGGACATTATCGTGGAGATAATGCCTACGGCTGTAGTAATTTCCAGTGCTTCGCCGGCTTTTACATTATTGCTGCTTTGTGACACCAATGGCCAGATATGATCATCCGTAAGAATTAATGGGCTTGCCTTGTAGATACAAAATTGTAAAAAATTATTCTCTGTAATTCTCACCCTGCTTTCAAAGTTCTTCAGCACGGCGAGTGCTGCAATGGCTGGCTCGTCTTTAAAAAAATATCAGTAAACCCTCCTTCATAATATTTATCTGATACATCAAATATCACTTTTTCAAATGCACGCAAAAATTCAGGATCTACTGCAAGCATATTCTGCCTGTAATTATTTAATTTTTCCTGCAATTCTTTACCCTTTTCTTTTATGATAAATATATCCGATACTGCATTTTTATCATTTTCTTTCAGTATTTCTTTGCCATCCTTTGTTTCATTACCCGCTTTTTCTTTTAATTGCTTTGCAAGAGATTCTATATACTCCACCATCTTATCATTGATATCTGCGATAAGTATTCCTTTAGGCTGCCATACAAGACCATATTCTGCAGTCTTGGGATTATGCAATTTATCCTCTAAAGCGTTTAGTACCTGTTTATTTGAATTTGCTGCAAATGCTATAGATTGTTCAAATCCATAAACAGATGTTCTGTAAATACTGAGATTCTCCCGGGTTTGATTGGAACAGGAAGAGAAAATAATGACAACAGCGAATATTACAAAACTCTGGTTCATAGCGTTTTATTTCTATTAAGATAAAAATAAAAGCCTGTAGTAAAAGTTAAAGTTTGTGCTTAGTTATTCGACAACTGTATATTCTACTTTCGTCTCAAAAAACTTTTTACTTCCGCCTGGCTCGAAATATTCAATTTTCACTGGAATTGAATAGCTGCCGGCTTTAAGTGGCGTTTTACTTTCATAATCAGCAACTCCTCCAAGCGTTTTAAAAATTTTACCATTTATACTTATTGTTGGCTTTGCACTACTATAGTAGGCTCCTATCCCTGCAACTATTTTTATTTTATCACCTTTTTTAAATTGGTTGCCATTTTGAGAAACCAATGGTGCAAAAACATGTAAGCGCCATCCCGAGGTTCCAATTTGATTATAACAATAAGTAATAAACTTATTTTCCAAAACCCGCACATTATTTTCAAATTTCCTTAGCATTACAATTGCGGCAATTGCAGGTACACCATCGAAAAACGTTTTATTAAAATCATCCTTACTTACGTTTTCAAAACCGTTGGAAATTATTATTAAATTTTCTGCGAATTCCTTATTCAAATATGGATCTACAGCAAGCATATCCATTTTATATTTTTTCAGCTTTTCGTATATTTCTTTACCAACATTTTTATTAATGAATAATTTCCTTACTGCCTCCACGTCATCTTCTTTATACACTTCTTTCATCTCTACGAGTTGGATGCCGGCTTCTTTTTTTAACACAGGAATCAATGAATCGAGATACCGGACCATTGCTGTCGATCTTTCTCCGATGAGTATTGCCTTGGGTTCCCATTTTGAAGCCATTTCAGCGGTTTCGGGCATTGATAGTTTTTCCTCCAATGCTCCATACATAGAATTATTTGCCTGGAATATAGCATAGTCAGATTGCAGCAGGCTTTCTTCAGCAGCCTCGAATATTTTTAAAGTGTTAGCAGGCTTATCGGCGCAGGAATAAAGAATGATTGCAGTTATAATAACAATACAGCGGTTCATAGCAGGTTTTTATTTTCATCAAGATAAAAATAAAACCTTGCTATAAAAGTTAAAATTTGTTTAGAAAAATCAACCCAATGTTATCACACTGATCTCCGGCAGCACACCTACCCTGCCGGGATAGCCGATAAAACCAAAGCCACGGTTCACATTCAGTTTTTGTTTGCCGTCTTCGTACAGGCCCGCCCATTGTTTGTACATGTATTGCACCGGGCTCCATTTAAGGCCCGGTATATCGATGCCAAACTGCATACCGTGGGTGTGGCCACTCAGCATCAGGTCTACATCGGGGTACTGGGTTTTTACTTCAGCATCCCAATGGCTGGGATCATGGCTCATGAGTATTTTAAAGGGATATTTTTCGGTACCGGCATGCGCCAGGTCCATACGGCCATGCTTGGGAAAACGTGCTTTGCTGCTCCAGTTCTCAATACCCAGTAAAGCGATCTGCTGGCCATTGCGTTCCAATGCCACGTGTTCGTTCATCAGTAAACGCCAGCCCATTCCGGCGTGTACTTTTTTAAGGTCTTCCAGGTTCTGCAACTGTAATAGTGTAGGTAGTTTTTTACCGGCTGCTCTTTCTTTTTCTTTGTGTGCATCATCATCATCGGGCCATAAAATATAATCGCCATAATCGTGGTTGCCCAAAGTACTGAATACACCCATCGGCGCTTTCAACTGGTTGAATACATCTTTATAATCGTTCATTTCTATCGCACGGTCATTCACCAGGTCGCCGGTAAATAAAATGATATCGGGTCTTTCTTTCATGATCTTTTCCACACCGTGCTGCACCGCTTTTTTATCCATAAAACTGCCGCTGTGTATATCGCTGATGTGAACGATCTTTAAACCTTTAAATGCTTCCGGCAGGTTATCGTAAGAAAGTTGTAATCTTTTTATTTGATAATTGTATTTATTGCTGTAGCCATAGATCAAAGTACCAAACAAAGTAGTACCTGCAGCCAGCCCCAGCCAGTTCAAAAATGCCGAACGGCTGATGCCTTCTTCGCCCAGGTCGTTCACGGAGCCGGTGCGGCTGTTGGAAAATAATTTGATCACCACCCATTGTATGCCGCGGCGTATATCATCCAGTAAAAAGAAAACGCCTGCTGTGATCTTTGCCAGGAACAAACCAATAACAGTGGCGAATAAATAAGTTCTTAATTTTTTGCCTAAAAAATCCTGTTCGGTATATACAAATAATAAAAAACTGATAATGGCCAGTACTGTGATGGCCCAATAAATGCTGTATACGATCGTTCTTGCCCTGGGTGATAATGCCTGGCTTACGGAACGGATGGCCTGGAAAACATAGGTATCCAGCAAAAGCAGGATGGAAATAAAGATGACTACGCCGGTTGGTGTACGCATGTGCTAATTAATTATTTGATGCTGAAACAAAGCTGGCTTTGCTAAATGATTACGAAGATAGACGATTCAAAAAAGCGAATATTTTAACCGCTTGCTAAATTCATTTAAAATCAGCGGCATTTCCAGTTCAAAAACTCGTTCAACTGGTTGTCGATGGCATGCAGGGTGCCGGCATCGGTAAATTTCCCTTCTCCATCCATCAGTTTATTTACGGCTGAAATGGGCAATTTATTGGGATGCACGGTTATTTTTAAATAGTTCAGGATATCGGCCAGGTGGTCCATGCCCCGCAGGTTGCCGGCCCGGCCGGTGGCATTGCCGGTTATCAGCGCATGTTTATGATACCAGATGGTGTGGGAACTGCTGGTATCAAAAAGCAATTTTAAAGCCCCCGGAAAACTGCCGTTGTACTCCGGCACTATAAAAATAAAGGTGTTGGTGGGTATGATGATCTCCTGTTCTATCTTTTCAAAATCGGCATTACGTTGCATCAGGTTCACCCCTTCCAGCGAAAACAAGCCCGTTGCCACTCCTTTTTCTTTCAGAATGCGCTGGTATTCCTTCGCCACTTTAAGGGTGTTGCTTCCCGGCCTGTTGGTTCCGGAAACTATTGTAATCATCGTATTTTATATATTGTTTATAACTATAACAAAGATGTTGAATCTTTGTTGCCCAATATTATGACGAATAGTTAAATTTGCCAACCTGAGAAAAACAGTTTTGAGTTTAAAGTTCAAAGTTCAGGGCAGTCAGCACTTAGAATTATAATTTAATAACATAAATCAATTTTCCGCACCGGCGGATCATGGGCAACATGGCAAGAATAATAGGCGTAGCAAATCAAAAAGGCGGGGTGGGCAAAACAACCACGGCGATTAACCTGGCGGCCAGCCTGGCAGTGCTGGAATTCAAGACCCTGCTGGTGGATGCCGATCCGCAGGCCAACAGTACCACCGGTACCGGCTTCGACCTGCACAATATTACCCAGAGCCTGTATGATTGCATGGTAAATGAGGCCAAGGCCAAAGACGTGATCTTAAAATCCGAGATCCCCAACCTGGACCTGATGCCTTCGCATATTGACCTGGTGGGTGCCGAAATTGAAATGATCAACTATCCCAACAGGGAAAGTGTACTGAAAGATATCCTGGCCCCTGTAAAAGATGAATATGATTTTATTGTGATAGATTGCTCGCCTTCTTTAGGCTTGATAACTGTAAATGCTTTGACTGCTGCCGACAGCGTGGTGGTGCCGGTACAAACAGAATTTTTCGCTTTGGAAGGATTGGGCAAATTGCTGAACACTATTAAAATTGTACAGAACAGGCTGAACCCTGACCTGAAAATAGAAGGCATTTTGATGACGATGTACGATGGTCGCCTGCGTTTATGCAACCAGGTGGTAAGCGAAGTGCGCCGCCATTTTGAGGATATTGTTTTCAGCAGCATCATACACCGCAACACCCGCTTAAGCGAAGCGCCCAGCTTTGGCAAGCCCGTAATATTATACGATGCCGACAGTAAAGGATCGGTGAACTATTTAAATCTTGCTAAAGAAATTTTACAAAAGAACAACCTGACCAAGATAAAGGAAGAAGACCGCATTCTTGAATAAAGATGCTGTTGCGGGTTACGGGTTTTTGATCGTTAGCGATTGGTTTATCTTCGCAAACGATCAAAAAACAAAACCAACCCGTAACCCGTAACAAAAAATAATACAGCGTAATTATGACCCAGCCCAATAAAAAAGACGCATTAGGAAAAGGTATCCGCAGTTTATTGCAGAATATCGATTCGGACCTGAAGAATACTGCCGGCAGTTTAAAGTCGGAAGTAGTGGAGCAGAATACTGCTTCGCTGCGCATTGCTTTGGACCAGATAGAGGTGAACCCCAAACAGCCCCGCAGGGATTTTGATGAAGTAGCACTGAGCGAACTGGCGGCCTCTTTAAAACTACATGACATTATTCAGCCGCTTACCGTAAGCAAATTGCCCGGTGGTAAATACCGTTTAATAGCAGGTGAAAGAAGGTTCCGTGCAGCAAAGATCGCAGGCTTAAAAGATGTGCCGGTATATGTACGCCAGGCCAATGATGTGCAGTTGCTGGAATTAGCATTACTGGAAAACCTGCAAAGGGAAAACCTGAATGCTATAGAAATTGCATTGAGCTATAAACGCCTGATGGATGAACTGGATTACACACAGGAACAGGTGGCAGAACGTATGGGCAAAGACAGGAGCACGGTTACCAATTATATCCGTCTATTAAAATTACCGCCGGATATACAGGTGGCAGTACGCAATGGTTCCATCACTATGGGGCATGCAAGAGCATTGATCAATGTAGATGTGGTGGATAAACAACTGTATGTTTTTAATGAAATTAAAAAACGCAGTTTGTCGGTAAGGCAAACGGAAGACCTGGTAAGGCAGATCTACACGCCGCATAACGCTGTTAAAGTTGCGGTAAAAGCAGAATTACCGCCCGCCTTTAAAAAGATAGAAGATAATTTAGCATCCAGTTTCAATACCAAGGTAAAACTTACCCATAATAAAAAAGGTTATGGTTCGGTATTGTTCGAGTATTACTCCCTGGAAGAATTGAATGCATTGCTCGATAAATTAAAAATTACGGTGAGTTAATGCCCGGGCTTTAAAAACCTCTTTATTAAATGGCTTTTCTCAGATCCATAATTTTTATTTTTTTATTTGTACCAACAGCAATGTTTGCACAAAAAAAAGATAGTACCTCAAAAAAAATAGTGGAGAAGACCGCCCCTAAAAAAGAAAGGACCCGTATTTTTTCCATCGATACTTCCAAACCTTACAATCCCAATGTAGCCATCCTGCGTTCGGCAATAATACCGGGCTGGGGACAGGCCACCAATAAAAAATACTGGAAGATCCCCATTGTATATGGTGCTTTAGGAACAACAGGATATATATTCTTTCATAACATCAAACAGTTTAAAGAAGCCAATGCGGCTTATAAGAATGCCATTGATGGCAATACTGCCAATGATAACGAGATACCCGAACCTTATCACAGTGTATTAAGTCAACCGGAACGTATAAAAACTTTCCGCAACCAGGTAAGGCAGAACGTGGATTACTCCGTGCTTTTCTTCCTGGTGTTCTGGGGGCTGAATGTGGTGGATGCCGCCGTGGATGCTCATCTTAAAACCTTTGATGTAAGCGATAACCTGAGCCTGCAACTGAAGCCGGGATATAGTCCTCTTGCAAATACCAACGGCATCAGCCTGGTATTGAATATCGGCCGGACTCATGCAAAATAATTATCTTCATACCTACATAAAATATTTTTACAGAAAATGAAAATCGCACTGATCGGTTATGGCAAAATGGGCAAAGCCATTGAAGCCATTGCCCTGGAAAGAAATCATACAGTTCCTTTAAAGATCGATATCAACAATATTGAAAGTTTTACCAAAGAAAACCTGCTGCAATGCGATGTGGCCATTGAATTTACAGGTCCGCACAGCGCAGTAGAGAATATTTCAAAATGCCTGGATGCCGGTATACCCGTGGTAAGCGGCAGCACCGGCTGGCTGGAGCAATGGCAATTTATTAAAAACAAATGCGAATCATTGAATGGCGCATTGATCTACGCCAGCAATTTCAGCGTAGGCGTGAATATATTTTTTGAGCTGAACAAAAAACTGGCGCAGCTGATGAATGGGCAAACGGATTATGCCGTTACGATGGAAGAGATCCATCACACACAAAAAAAAGATGCACCCAGTGGTACGGCCATTACATTGGCAGAGCAGGTAATGGAATATATTCCGCGTAAAAGAAAATGGGTGAATGATATCCCAACTGCTGCAGAAGAATTGAGCATTGTCAGCAAACGTATTGACCCTGCACCGGGTACACATTCCATCCGGTACAGTTCTGCCATTGATGATATCGAGATCATTCATACCGCCCACAACCGTACCGGCTTTGCTACCGGTGCAGTGCTTGCCGCAGAATTTTTAGCCGGCAAAAAAGGCATTTATACCATGAAGGATGTTTTAAATATTTAATCCTGATGACCATAAAAAGAGTTGTTGTATTTTTTATTTGCTGCGCCATTACTGCCTGCCCGGCAATGGCGCAAACTGTAAATGAATTGTACCAGCAATTATCTAAAGCCACAGATACAAAGCAAAAGATCGATATCACCAACCGTATTGCGTACGAATTAAGGGCAATAGACCCCGACAGTGCTGAACATGTGGCGGCACGCAATCTTACTGCAGCACAATCAGAAAAATATGAAAATGGCGAAGGCACTGCCCTGCTTTGTCTTTCTTACGCCAATATTGCCAAAGCAAGGTATGAGCTTTGTAATGATTACGCACAAAAAGCCAAAGCTGTTGCCGACAAAATAAAGAACGATTCCCTGGCAGCGTATTGTGACCTTGCATTTGCTGTGTATAATTATAATACCAGCAGGTACGACAAGGCAATAGAAGCTGCCATGCGCTCCTTAAAAACCTTTGAAGCCAAAAAGATCACCATGGGTATCACCAAGGCTAAAGTGATGATGAGCCAGGTATACCAGTTAAAGGATGATCTGCCCCGTGCTGAAAAATTATTACAGGAAACACTCCCCCATTTGAATGAGATCACTGATCTGAAAGTCAAAGTGAACATTCTGCATACATTGGCCAATATATATGGTATGCAGGAAAAATATCCGCAGGCGCTGGAAATAGATAAACAGGGTATTGACCTGTGTGATAAGGAAGACATGCGTTTTTTCCAGTCGCAGTTTTACGACAATATAGCCAACTGCTACATGTACAGTCAACGCTATACCGAGGCAAAAGAATATTTTTTAAAGTCGTTGCTCATCGATTCATCGTTTGACAATAAAAAGCAAATGTCCGACACCTATCTTAATATGGGCAACCTGGCATTGATGCAAAAAAAATATGGCGAAGCAAAAAGTAATTTGCTGCATTCCATTTCACTGGCCGACAGCAGCGGCTACAAACAGGGTGAATACCAGGCCTGGATGACATTAAGCAATACTTATAAGCAAAACAATGAGGCAGGCGCTGCAATGGACGCTTTAAACAAAGCTTACAGTTTAAAAGACAGTATCATCAATGAACGTTCAGAAAACAAGATAGCCGAACTGGAAACTGTTTATCAATCAGAAAAAAAAGAAACACAGTTAAAATTACAGCAGGCCGAACTCACCAAAAAGAACTACCTGCTTTGGGGAGCTGCCGCAGTGTTATTGCTGCTGGTAGTTTCGGGTATCACGCTATACAGGAAACGCCAGGCACAAAATAAACTGCAATTGCAGGCTGAAGTAATGAAGCAGCAGGAATTGGCCACCAAAGCCGTGATCATTGCCGAAGAGAATGAACGCAAGCGCATAGCTGCAGACCTGCATGACGGTGTAGGACAGATTATGAGTGCAGCAAAAATGAATTTATCGGCCTTTGAAAATGAGTTGCCTTTTAAAGATGCCAATCAAAAGTTTGCATTTGAACGAGTGATAGGCCTGGTGGATGAAAGCTGTAAAGAAATAAGAAGCGTAAGCCACCAGATGATGCCCAATGCGCTTTTAAAAAGTGGTTTGGCGAATGCTATCAGGGAATTCATTGATAAGATAGACACAAGGGTATTAAAAGTAAACCTGCATACCGAAGGCCTGAACGAAAGACTGGACAGCAATGTGGAAACAGTGCTGTACCGGGTGATACAGGAATGCGTGAACAATGTGATCAAACACTCCGGCGCAAACTCCCTCGACATTGCCTTGATAAAAGATGCGGATGGTATTTCTGCTACTATAGAAGACAACGGGAAAGGATTTAATACCAAAGACAAAAGCAGGTTTGAAGGGATTGGTTTAAAGAATATTTTAAGCAGGATAGAATTTTTAAAAGGCACTGTTGACTTTGACAGTTCGCCGGACAAAGGAACCCTGGTAGCCATACATGTACCCAATGTAGCGTAACAGTGCATTAAGATCAATTTCCTTTTTTGAATTAAAATAAAAATGTATATTCATTAAAATTTTTATTTATGGATATAATTGAATTGATCATTACTGAATTCAGTATTATTGACGATCTGAATGGCCTTATCCGTTAAGCAGGTCCGTTCTATCCTTAACTTTTTTGAGACCACAGCCTTGTTTGTGGTCTTTTTATTTCAGCGAAAATATATCGTACAACCGCTTATTTCGGCTTATAATATTTAACTTACTCCTTAAACCTTTTCGCTAATGCCTTCCAGCAAAAAATACCTGCTTGCTTTTTGCCTGTTTTTTTTCTTTCATACTGCCTTTGCCCAGAATGCTGAAAAAATTGCTGCTATCAACGCCAAACTTAGTAGCGAAAAAACTGACAGCAACCGGGTGATGTTATTGAATGACCTGTTTGTTCAATACCGGGAATATGATAGTGCAAAAGCCATGGAATACGTGAACCAGGCTACCAGTCTTGCCCACAAAATTGGCTTTGATAAAGGCGAAAGCCTGCTGCTTTTGAACAAAGGTGTTTTCTTAAATCTCAATGGCGAGAATGATGAAGCAGAAAAGCTCATCAATCAGTCGCTGAACATACGGGTACGCATAAACGATTTTTCCGGGCAGGGTTATTGTTTACGTTCATTGGGTAATATCCAGTACGATAAGAATGATTATACCAAGGCCCTGGAATACTACCTGGCGGCAGCTCCCAAATTTGAAAAGGCCAACGACCTGAAAGGCCTGAGTGGTGATTATATATGGGTGGGCAACGTTTTTAACGAAGGGCTGCACCAGTTCAACAAAGCGGTGGAATATTTTGATAAAAGTTTAGTGCTGGCAAAGCAACTGAACGACTCATCACTGATGAGTTATGATTACAATAACCTGGGGCAGGCTTATTATTTTGCAAAGAACTACGACAGCGCCCTGTATTATTACCGCCAAAGCAGGCAGTTAAAAGAACTATTGGAAGATGACAGGGGATTAGGTAATGCTTTCAGCAATATCTCCAATGTGTTTTTCGACCGGAAGGAATATGATTCTGCTGCTGTATACAATACTTACGCATTTAATATCCGGCAAAAACAGAACGATAAAAAGGGCATGGCCACCAGTTATTCCAATGGCGCCAATATTTACCTGCAGCAAAAAAATTATACGGCAGCATTTGAAGATTATAACAAGGCCATTGCATTGGGCAACGAGATCGGGTTCAAAGAACCTGTCATCGAATCTTACAATGGATTAAGCCAGTATTACGAAATTAAAGGCGATACCAAGCTGGCGCTGGAGTACTACAAAAAATATAAACTGGCCAACGACAGCATTTTTAACAGCGGCATCAGCCAGCAACTGAGCACACTGCAAACCAAGTACGAAACCACCAAAAAACAACAACTCATCAATGAGCAGCAATTTGAGCTGACCAAAAAGCAATACTGGATATATGGCTCTGCAGGCTTACTGGCTTTGGTATGTTTATTGAGTTATTCCTATTACCGCCGCTATAAATTAAAACAGGAAAAAAGATTGCAGGTAGAAGTAATGCGGCAGCAGGATCTTTCCACCAAGGCAGTGATAGTGGCTGAGGAAAATGAACGCAGGCGTATTGCCGCTGACCTGCACGATGGCGTGGGGCAAATGATGAGCGCTGCCAAGATGAACCTTTCTGCATTCGAGAATGATATCCCCTTTAAGGATGATCAACAAAAAATATCTTTTGAAAAGATCATCAACCTGGTGGATGAAAGCTGCAAGGAAATAAGAAGTGTAAGTCACCAGATGATGCCCAATGCACTTTTAAAAAGCGGGTTGGCAAGCGCTATCAAGGAGTTCATTGATAAAATAGATACCCGTGTATTAAAAGTAAACCTGCATACGGAAGGATTGAATGAAAGACTGGATGGCAATGTGGAAACCGTACTGTACCGGGTGATACAGGAATGCGTGAACAATGTGATCAAACATTCCGGCGCCAATTCATTGGATATATCCCTGATAAAAGATACCGACGGTATTGCTGCCACCATTGAAGATAACGGCAAAGGTTTTAATATAACAAATAAAGAAAATATTGAAGGTATCGGGTTGAAGAATATCCGCAGCCGTATAGAGTTTTTAAAGGGTACAGTTGATTTTGACAGTTCGCCCGGTAATGGTACTTTAGTAGCTATTCATGTACCGCTTGTTTAAATGATTTTTTTATTTACCTTAACGCCATAATAAGCCACTTATTAACGCCATAATAAACCACTTAATAATTGAAGCATCCGAAAATATCTTTGGCCATTGTGGATGATCACCAGATTGTGATTGATGGATTAAAATCATTGCTGCAGGGTTATGACCAGTTTAAAGTGGTACTGGAATGTACCGAACCTTTGAACATGCTGCAATTGCTGGAGCACCATGATGTGGACATTGTGTTGACCGATGTAATGATGCCTGGTATGAATGGCGCAGAACTTTCCAAAGCGATCCATAAAAAATTTCCCGAAATAAAAATACTGGCATTGAGCATGAGCGGCCAGGGCGAACTGGTGAACCAGATGATAGAAGATGCGGATATTGCCGGTTATGTTTTAAAGAATATCGGTAAAAAAGAACTGATCAGTGCATTGGAAAAAATATCGCAGGGTGGTATTTATTTCAGCGATGAAGTATTACAGGAAATGACCAGGGCGAGTGAGTTAAAGAAAGAAAGTGAAGAAGCGCATCTTACTGCAAGAGAGATCGAGATCATTAAACTGATAGAAAAAGAATACAACAATAAACAGATCGCCGAAACACTTTTTTTAAGCGAACGTACCGTGGAAACGCATCGTAAGAATATTTTCAGGAAAACAAAAACTTCCGGTGTTATCGGCCTTATTAAGTATGCTTACGAACACAAGCTTATCTAACCCATGTTTTATATACTAAAAAGGGTGCAGCATGCTGCACCCTTTTTGTTGTTATTTGTTTTTACATGATCAGAACCTGTAGGCCAGCCTGAAGTTGATAGCGCCAATGCTGCCGCCATTCTTACTGTAGCCATCGTATTTAAAAGCAGCATCCACTGCCTTACCCGATTTAGTGCTGAATTCGTAACCCAGCACCGGGCTGTAAGCAAAGGCAACGCCTGTTCCGTAATTGCTCAGGAAACCGGCACCCACCTGCCCTTCTGCATAAAATCCTTCTGAAAGAAAATATTTTAAACCCGCTTTCAGTGGCACTATTACCTGCGATTTGTATTTGATACCGGAACTAACCGATCTGCCGGCGTAAGACAACAGGCCGGAGTTAATAGTAAAATCGGTGGAAGGTGCAATGTTGAACCCTGCAGCAATAGTGGCGCCTATACCAACCGAATGCGTATCGTTGAAACCACCAACTGCAAATCCAACTTCGGGACCAACACTGAAATGGAATTTTGTTCCATTATCTTTCTGGGCAAATGCCCCGCTGCAAATTGCAGATACTGCAACTGCTAAAAAAAATTTCTTCATCATACATTTTGTTTTTGATACCACAAAATTAGCAGGTTACTACTTAGCGATGCGTATTTTGTTTGCAAACAATAAGTTAAAGCCGTTAAAATTTCATCATAGCATTTTCGTGCAATGCTCTCCTTTATAAAAGCCATTAACATACCTTAATGACCAATGACTAATGACTACTTATAAATTAGCCAGCATATCTTTTACCATTGCCGCAAGATCAAATTCTTCTTTCCAGCCCCAGTCTTTTCTCGCTACAGTATCTTCAATACTTTGTGGCCAGCTGTTAGCGATGGCCTGCCTGTAATCGGGTTTGTAGGTGATTGAAAATTCAGGGATATGTTTTTTTATTTCTGCTGCAATTTCTTTCGGAGAAAAACTCATACCCGATAAATTATAGGAAGTACGTACCGATATCTTTTCTGCCGGCGCTTCCATCAGTTCGATGGTGGCACGTATGGCATCGGGCATATACATCATGGGCAGGTAAGTATCTTCCTGTAAAAAACATTCATATTTTTTTTCTTCCAGCGCTTCATGAAATATCTCCACTGCATAATCGGTGGTACCCCCGCCGGGAGCAGATTTATAAGAGATGAGGCCCGGGTAACGGAGGCTTCTTACATCTACACCAAAGCGCTGGTAATAATAATTGCACCAGAATTCGCCCGCATATTTACTGATGCCATACACAGTGGTAGGCTCAATAATGGTTTGCTGCGGACAGTTTTGCTTGGGCGATGTGGGCCCGAAAACGGCGATACTGCTGGGCCAGTACACTTTCGTCAGTTTTTCTTCCCTTGCTATATCCAGCACATTCAGCAGGCTTTGCATATTCAGGCTCCAGGCAAGGTTGGGATTTTTTTCTCCAGTTGCCGAAAGTATGGCCGCCAGCAGGTATATCTGCGTAATGTTCTGCCTTATTACCTGTACGTGCAGCATTTCCTTGTTCATTACATCCAGGCTTACATAAGGGCCGGTACCTTCTAGCAGGGGATTCTGTTCCCGCAGATCGCTGGCCACCACGTTGGCATTACCATATAATTTACGCAGCGCCAGGGTAAGCTCCACCCCTATCTGGCCGCTGGCTCCTATCACCAGTATTTTTTCTTTTATCATAATGACTGTTTTACCGGTTCCTTTTGTTTGCAGGCCGGAGGTTCAGTTTACAAATGTAAGGGCTAAATGAATTTCCGCCGCCGGCTCATTGGTTTATGGTATCGGCTCAATCAATGTTTATACTTTGACAATTGTTTTGTGTATTTACAGTACTTTTAAGGCTGTTATTTGGTTTAAACTTATCCCTTGCTTTTACCCAAAACATGCTTCACAAACAAAATTGATGTTTGCCAGGCCATGAAAAAAACCTTTATTCTTTTAATTATCCTTTGTACCGCATTACAATACAGCTTTGCGCAAAACAAGTATGTAGACAGTTTGATCAATTGGGTGAACAACACTAAAAAAATTGATTCTATTTATATTGTCAACCTGCACCGCATCAGTTACCGCCTCAGCGAAACGGATATAAAAACTTCGTACGAGTATTACAAAAAGACCGCTTATTACAGCGACAGTATCAATTTTACTTATGGCAAGGCGCTGGCGCAGATCAACCTGGGCATACTCTTCAGCAACTCTGCCAATTTCGACGCCAGCAATGATGCATATTTTAAAGCCATTGGCTATGCCGATAAATGCGGCGCCCTGCGGCTGGAAGCCATTTCATTGAATAACCTGGGAGAGAATTTCAGGTCGCTGCAGGACTTTGCCAAAAGCCGTCAATATTCCAAGCAGGCCATTAACATTAATACGCAACTGAAAGCATGGCGGGGCGTGGCCATTAATTATGAGCTGCAGCAGCAATGCGACCTGGAAGAAAAGCTGTACAACGATGCCTGGAATAATTTAAAACTGGGTATGCCATTTGCGGACAGTGCCAACGACAGTTATGTGCTGGCGCAGTTCTATACCGGCTTTGGTAAACTGTATGCAGTCAACGATCATACCGATTCGGCGCAGTTTTATTTTACAAAAGCCCTTGCAGAAGCGGCCAAAGAAGGCGACCTGCGCAATGAATATTATGTGTACCTGGCCAAAGTGCAGTATTTAAAGAATATCAAGCCGGCCGAAAAATTAGCGCTGCTTAAAAAAGCGCTAGATATTGCTAGGCAAACCAGTTACCTGGAAGGTGTTTCGGATGCAGCCCGGCAGGTATCTGTAGCGTATGATGAAAGCAATAATAAAGATTCTTCGCTGGCCTATTACCGGGTATACCGTTCCACTGCCGATTCTGTGTTCTCACAAAACACCCGGCGCAATGTTACCATTAAAGAAACCGAATGGCTGATCACTAAAAAAGAGATAGAGAACCGGCAATTGCAGGAATCAGCTTTATTACAAAACAAACAACTGGTATTAAAGAACAACTGGCTGCTGGCAGTTATTATATTCCTGGTGCTTGCCATTGCCATTGTGATCGCCATCTACAAATCTATCCAGAACAGGAAGAACAAAACAGAAGCAGCACTGAAGCAAAAGATAGCCGAAACAGAAATGGCGGCATTAAAGGCGCAGATGAACCCGCATTTTATGTTCAACTGCATCAACAGCATCGATGCCTTTATACAAAGCAATGATAAATACAATGCCACGGTTTACCTGAATAAATTTGCACGTCTTATCAGGAATGTGCTGGATAGCAGCAAGCAGAACCTGGTAAGTTTTTCGAAAGATATTGAAACACTGAAGCTGTATATTGAACTGGAAGAACTGCGCAGTGATAATAAATTCATCACCAAAGTAAAAATTGATGATGAGCTGATGAACAGCGATTGCAAAGTACCGCCGCTGATTGTACAGCCCTTTGTTGAAAATGCCATACTACACGGCTTGCGGAACAAACATGGCAACAACGGGTTACTCTCCATAGATGTTGCAAAGACAGATAACAATATCGTGTACACGATAACTGATAATGGTATCGGAAGACAAGCTGCAGAAAAGCTCAACAGCAAAAAAGAAAAGTCCTATGGTATGGATATGAGTTACGAACGCATCCGGCTATTCAATAAAGAAACCGATCCTTCGGTAAAAATTGTGGACCTTTATGATGCTGATAAACCCGCCGGCACTAATATTATCGTACAATTAAACATTTTATAATGCAGAAAGCGATCATTATTGACGACGAAGCAAAAGGCAGGCTGGCGCTGCGGCAAAAGCTGGTTGATTACTGCCCGCAGATACAGGTAATTGCAGAAGCCGATAACGGGCAGGAAGGCATACTTTTAATTGAATACCACAAACCGGATATTATTTTCCTGGATATAGAAATGCCCCGCATGAGTGGCTTTGACATGCTGAAGGAGATCAAAGAAAAAAACTTTCATATCATATTCACCACTGCTTACGACCAGTATGCCATTAAAGCCATTAAATATGCTGCTTTTGATTACCTGCTGAAACCGATTGATATTGAAGAACTGAAGATCACCGTTGCAAAAGTGGAACAGGCTATTGAAAAGGCAGAAACAGAAAAAAATAATCCCACTAAAAAACAGGTGGAACTAATACAGCAGAATATCGAGCATCCTAAAAAACAATTTCACAAACTCGCCATCCCCACTTCGGAAGGCTTGATGTTTTATGACATCAACGATATCATTCACCTGGAAGCCAACAGCAATTATACCAATATTTACTTCAGTAATAAAAGCAAGATACTGGCCTCCAAAACTCTAAAAGAATTTGAAGAGTTATTGCCGGAAGATACTTTTTTCCGTACGCATCATTCGCACCTCATCAACCTCAGTTATATCAAACGCTATATCAAAGGCGATGGCGGGCAGATAGAATTGCAGAACGGTAATTATGTAGATGTATCGAGAAGAAAAAAAGACGAGTTTTTGAAGGCCATTGGCTATTAAGTCCCAAACCCCCAAAGGGGCTTATATTTGCAGTATGGAAAAATACTTACAGGATCTTTTTGCCCAACAGCAATACGATACAAATAATTTCTTTTTGATAGCAGGCCCCTGCGTGGTGGAAAGTGAAGAGCTGGTGATGGAAGTGGCAGATAAAGTTTCGGCCATTTGCAAAAGGCTGGAAATACCGTATGTTTTTAAAGCGTCTTACCGCAAGGCCAACCGCACCAGCGCCGGTTCTTTTACAGGGCTGGGTGATGAGAATGGTTTTTCCTTGATAAAAAAAGTGGGCGAAAAATATCAATTGCCTACCACATCCGATATACATGCGCATGATGAAGCTGCCGAGGCAGCGAAGTATGTGGACATTCTGCAGATACCAGCTTTTTTATGCCGCCAGACCGACCTTTTACAGGCCGCAGCGGTAACCGGCAAAATTGTGAACGTAAAAAAGGGGCAGTTCCTCAGCGGGCCTTCGATGAAATTTGCAGCGGAGAAGATCCGGAATGCCGGTAATGAAAAGATCATTTTAACCGAACGCGGTAACAGCTTCGGCTACCAGGACATGGTTGTGGATTACCGCAATATTCCCTGGATGAAGGAACACAAAGCGCCGGTGGTAATGGATTGTACCCATTCCCTGCAGCAACCTAATCAAACCAGTGGTGTTACCGGTGGCAACCCACAGTTAATAGAAACCATTGCCAAAGCTGCCATAGCAACCGGCGCAGACGGGCTGTTCATTGAAACACACCCCAACCCTGCCGTAGCAAAAAGCGATGGTGCTAATATGCTCAGGCTGGACCTGCTGGAACCATTATTAGAGAAATTATTAAGGTTAAGACGGGCAGTGATATGAAAAAACCTCTGGAAAAAACCAAAGGCTCAATACTTCAAGGATAATAATTCAAGCGATCATGCGATCCCTGTAATAGTTATCAGATCTTAAAACGGGGCTTTCGTTAAACGGAAGCAAAAATAATGCTACATTTTTTTTCTGCATGTGTAATTCCGACACACTAATGCCCGTAAAAGGCAGAAACTTTAGTTTTTATGCTTATATCTTGCTGGGAAGGCTGTTAAACTCCTTTTTATAGGCAATGGTGAAGTTGCTGAGGTTCTTAAAACCCAGTGCCATGCCGGTTTCTTTTACAGAGTATTTTTTGGAACGCAGCAGCTGGCGGGCCTTTAACATGCGGTTCTTTTGATAATATTCGTACAGGCTAAGGCCATAAATGGTCTTGAAAAGGGTTTTGAGTTTTGTTTCGCTCATCATGGCCGTACGGGCCAGTATGGGAATGGTGGGCGGTGGGGCGGAAAGATTGCTTACCAGCAGCGATTCCACCTGCATCATTCTTTTTACAGACGATTCATCCATGCCGGCAACACTTGTCTTTTCATTCCCCATCCTGTTGTAAAGACTGCGGAAGAATTTTTCCAGCAGCAGCATCACCCGGTTCTGCATCATCACCTTCTGCATCGGGTGATCATCTTTTATCTCGAACACTTCTTCCATCAGCGCACGGTATTCAAAATTCAGTACTTCAAAATTAAAGGTGGCGGTCTTTAAAGAAAGGTATTGTGTAAAAGCCTCGTCGCCGGAATTAATACCTGCATGATTTTTCAACCACGCTGCTGTAAAATAAATATTGATGCAGCGGTCTTCGGTACCGGCCCTGGCAGTGTATGAAAAATCAGAAAGCGAGTTGGTTAAAAATGCACCGGAATATACCTGGTGTTCATCGTTCAGGTGGTCTTCGTCTATCTGTATCGTTAGTCCGCTCAGGTTCTTCAATTCATCAAAGCGCAACGTATACGATTCGTGGCTGGCAGGCTGGCGCGAAAAATGTACATCTTCGCGAATGGTGCATTCATTGATAAGCACCTGTAAGCCATTGGCCAGTTCTATCACTTTGATATAACCCGTGCCCAGCGTTGGTGGCAGGTAAATGGTATTATTCACCACGGGTACACCGGCATAGGCCGCAAGGTCCTGCAGGTAATCAATATGATCGCAGTATTTGTAGGAAAAACTAAACAAATTAAAAGGGTATTACAATGCCTGAACAAATTTTTACTTAATCGCCGCTGCTATTTTCGGGTACCTTATTATACTGTTTTTTAAACGCCAGTGTAAAATTAGCGATATTATTATAACCCACCGCTTTGGCCGCTTCTTTCACTGTATAGTTGCCGCTTTGCAACAACTCATTCGCTCTCTGCAGCCGCTGCTTTTGATAATAAGAGTAGATACTGTCGCCATACATGCTTTTAAAACTCTTCTTCAGCTTGGTGCTGCTCATGGCCACCAGCCTGGAAAACTCTTCGATGGTAGGCGGCAGCTTGCTGAAATCGCTTACCAGCAGGTGCTCCACTTTTATCAACCCGTTAATAACTTCTGATGATAGATTGAAATTACCATGCAAAAGGTTGGCTTTGCCCAATAATCTTGTAAAAAAACGTTCTATCAGCATCGTAACCCTGTTCTGTAAAAACATATTCTGCAGGGGATCATCTTTTTTCACCGTCCATAATTCATCCATTAAGCGCAGGTATTCGGTATCCAGTGGTTCTATATCACAGCTTTCTGTTTTAAGGGATAAATATTTTTTCAGCACATCATCCTCCTCTTCCAGTCCAAGATATTTCTTCAGCCACTTTTCATTCATCAATATCTTTACCGAATGGATATTCAGGTGAGCGGGTATCTCTTCGGTATTCTCAAACACATTGCTGGTAAGCCTTGCCGATGCATGACGGATATTCGATTTCTGCAGCATCTCATCATCCACTTTTAAGGTTGCCGGCGTATCATGTATAAAAACATCATCAAAGTGTAAAATAAAATAACGGGTATCCGAACGCTCCCTTATCGTGATCACTTTGTAATTAAAGCAGGCATCCACCAGCAGTACCTGCAGCTCATCGTACAGGCGCATGATCTTTAAAACGCCGCTGCCGATGGGAGCAGGAATATTAATGAAGTCTTCGTTGTTGTAAGGAACACGCAGCGCTGCAGCAATGTCTTTCAGCATTGATTTATAATCCGTATGATTGATGTTCAGTACAATCATTTGAAAAAAGAAAGTAGGTTGTTAAAAGACAGGTTAAGCGACTGTTACAGGTAGCGGAGGGGGTTTCTCCTGGCGTTGAAGATGTATCGTTTTACATTCATCCAGAAAGCAACAAAAAAATAAACGATCACCGGTGAGCCCATTGTTAAAAAGGATATGTAGATAAAATATTTGCGGATCGTGGATGTAGCAATGCCCATTTTTTCGCCAATGGCCGTACACACGCCAAACACATGCCATTCTATAAAATACCGGAACCTGTTCATACTGCTAATTTAAGCACATTTTTTTCTATAAACAAGGGGTTTGTGGCTGGCGGTGCTACAGGGCACACAGCAATTGGAACGACAACTGCAATTTACTGTAATTTCTGCCGGAGATTTATTTTAATTAACCAAAACACTGCTTTAAATACTGCCTGAGTTTCAGTAAATTTGCAAAAACAGCGGCAAAGCGTAGGAAATAGCTGCTTTTGCAGATGGATCAGCCCTGTTTCAACGCAAATCATAATTCTAAAATCATAAATCTAAAATCGTACTATGGCTTTCGACATTGAAATGATCAAAAAGGTGTACGCCAATTTTGCAACAAAGATTGAAGCAGCACGTAAGGCAACCGGCAAACCATTAACCCTCACTGAAAAAATCCTATACGCCCATCTTACCGAAGGTAATGCCAGCAAGGCTTATGAAAGAGGTAAGGATTATGTGGACTTTGCGCCGGACAGGGTGGCGATGCAGGATGCCACGGCACAAATGGCTTTATTACAATTTATGCAGAGCGGCAGAACCAAAGTGGCGGTACCCAGTACGGTGCACTGCGATCACCTGATCGAAGCGAAAGTGGACAGCAAGACCGACCTGAACAGGGCGGTGAACGAAAGCAGCGAAGTATATGATTTTCTTGCCAGCGTAAGCAACAAATACGGTATTGGTTTCTGGAAACCGGGTGCCGGTATCATTCACCAGGTGGTGCTGGAAAACTATGCATTTCCCGGTGGTATGATGATCGGTACCGATAGCCATACGGTAAATGCCGGTGGCTTGGGTATGATCGCTATTGGTGTGGGTGGTGCAGATGCCTGCGATGTGATGGCGGGTTTACCATGGGAACTGAAAATGCCGAAATTGATCGGTGTAAAACTGACCGGTAAACTGAATGGCTGGACAGCTCCTAAAGATGTGATCTTAAAAGTAGCGGGCATATTGACCGTAAAAGGCGGTACCGGCGCCGTGGTGGAATATTTTGGCGAAGGTGCTACCAGCATGAGCTGTACCGGTAAAGGAACCATTTGTAATATGGGTGCCGAAATTGGCGCCACCACTTCTACTTTCGGGTACGATGAAAGCATGAGCCGCTATTTAAAAGCTACCGGCAGGGAAGAAATTGCTGCGGCAGCGGATGCGGTAAAAGAACATTTAACCGGTGATGCGGATGTATATGCGGCGCCTGAAAAATATTTTGACCAGGTGATCGAGATCGATCTGAACACACTGGAACCACATTTGAACGGACCATTTACACCGGACCTCGCTACGCCAATTTCTAAAATGAAAGAAGCGGCTTTGGCACATGGATGGCCAACAAAGATCGAAGTAGGTTTGATCGGCAGTTGCACCAACTCTTCTTACGAAGACATCAGCCGTGCAGTAAGCCTGGCAAAACAGGTGAGTGATAAAGGATTGAAATTAAAATCCGAATTCACCATTACACCGGGCAGCGAACAGGTACGCTATACCATTGAAAGGGATGGATTTTTAAATGTGTTTGATAAAATTGGCGCTACTGTATTTGCCAATGCCTGCGGACCCTGTATTGGTATGTGGGCAAGGGTGGGTGCAGAAAAAGCAGAAAAGAATACCATTGTGCACAGCTTTAACCGCAACTTTGCAAAACGTGCCGACGGTAACCCAAACACCTATGCATTTGTGGGCAGTCCTGAAATGGTAACTGCTATGGCGATCGCCGGTGATCTTACTTTTAACCCGCTTACCGATACATTGACCAATGATAAAGGCGAACAGGTAAAACTGGATCCTCCTTTTGGTGATGAATTACCGGTAAAAGGTTTTGCAGTGGAAGATGCAGGCTATCAAAAACCTGCGGATGACGGCAGTGGTGTTATTGTAAAAGTATCACCCGAAAGCAAACGCCTGCAATTGCTGGATCCATTTGCAGCATGGGAAGGTGTGGACCTGAAAGGATTGAAACTGTTGATAAAAGCAAAAGGAAAATGTACCACCGATCATATCAGCATGGCGGGCCCCTGGTTAAAGTTCCGTGGCCACCTGGACAATATCAGCAACAACATGCTGATCGGCGCTGTTAACTATTTCAACGAAAAAACGGATAGCGTTAAGAATGAGCTGACCGGCGAATACGGACCTGTACCGGCTACGCAAAGGGCTTATAAAGCAGCGGGCATTGGCACGCTGGTGGTGGGCGACGAAAACTATGGTGAAGGATCATCCCGTGAGCACGCTGCGATGGAGCCACGCCACCTGGGTGTACGTGCGGTACTGGTAAAATCATTTGCTCGTATCCACGAAACCAACCTTAAAAAACAGGGTATGCTGGCATTGACCTTTGCCAATAAAGAAGATTACGATAAGATACAGGAAGATGATACCATCGACATCATCGGCCTTACAGAATTTGCGCCCAATAAAGCATTGGCTATTTACCTGCACCACAGCGATGGCACATCGGATGTGATACAGGCAAATCATACGTACAACGATCAGCAGATAGAATGGTTCAAAGCCGGTGGCGCCTTGAACATCATCCGCAGGGAGTTTGCAGCTAAAAATAACTAAGTGTTAGTAAGCGCTTGCTATTGATCCCGGCCGTGTGGCCGGGATTTTTTTTGCTTAATCCATAAAATGCCAGTAATCTGCCTCTTTATGAAAATTGGTATCCGGCCAATGATTAATGTCGAATCCCGGAGCCTGTTTAAATAATTCCTTCTTGCCTTTAAATGCGAACAACTTTTTTTCTGGTCTTATTTCAAGCATGCTAAATGGTATAGCAAATAATTTAGCACCCACAGTAAGAAATCCGCCTACTTCAATCACTACATAATCTATTTTACCGGTTGTAATATCAAGCATAATGTCTTCGATCTTACCCACGGGTTCATCATCTTCATCATGTACCTTATCTCCAATTACAGAAGATGCGGTTAAATATTTTACAGGAATATTGGGATAACGTTGCCCCTCATATATGCCTGTAATATTATCTTTTACAATGTTTTCCATTTTAGTATTTTTTAATTTTAAAATAGTTCCAGGTAAACTATCACAATTTATAAGCCAGTCTGCCAATTATTAACTGTATATATGCGCTTGCTGTTTGTACATCTCGGAAGTACGTGGCCAACCGTATCGAATTGTGCAATAATTTGCCCAACCGGCCAGGGAATGAAGTGCCGGAATTAATTAATCCGGGGTGTTTTTAACTAACCCTTAAATTTGGGGCCGGCATACTACTGTGTTAACAAAAAAATAATGTTGTTAAAAAAATTTGATGTTTAAACATTAATTATATAATTTTACAGTCTAAATATAAAAATCATGGCAACAAAAAAATGGGCAGTGGACCCTTCCCACAGCGAGGTTCAGTTCAAAATAAAACACTTGATGATCACCAACGTAACAGGCAGCTTTAACCTGTTTACCGTAAATGCAGAAACAGATGATGAAGATTTCACCAAAGCAACGGTTAGTTTTTCTGCAGATGTAGATTCTATTTCTACCGGCAACGAACAGAGAGACGGGCATTTAAAAAGTGCAGATTTCTTTGATGCTGCCAACTATCCAAAGATCAAATTTGCCGCTACCAGCTACGAAAATGTAGACAATGATGGTTCTTACGAACTGTACGGCGATCTTACTATAAAAGATGTGACCAGGCAGGTAAAACTGGATGTGGAATTCGGCGGTGTGGTAAAAGATCCATACGGCAATACCAAGGCAGGTTTTACTATCAATGGTAAAATAAACCGTAAAGATTTTGGCCTTACCTGGAGCGCTGTAACCGAAGCCGGTGGCGTAGTGGTAAGTGACGAAGTGAGGATCAATTGTGAAATTCAGTTGATAGAACAGCAATAATCCAACAACAACTTATTCTGTAAAACGAAATCATGCTGGTTTCGTTTTTTTTATGCCCTGCTTATCTGTTTTTTTAAGATGGCAATCTTTGTATTGTAAACCGCTGCGCAATAACAGGGATCGTTGCGGACGATGGTTGCTTTAAGCTGTTACAACTGCACTTTCGGATCCTGCTTAAATATTTCGTGCAGCAACTGGTACAGTTCGGGATGCTTTTGCTGCAGCAGATCGGGCCGCTCAAAAAAATATTCCGATACTACGGCAAAAAACTCTGCCTGGTTAGTGGTGCCATAAGGATTGATATCAGATTTGCCTTTCAGCATTTCCTGCATCAGCTTATAGGTCATATCCAGCCAGGGAATAGTGTATTGTTTGCTTAGTAACTGTTTGGGTATACCATCCGTATCACCATCTGCTTTATCTACCAGGTGCACAAACTCGTGTATGGCGGTATTGTTTTTATCGGAGTCGTTTGTAAACCCCTGTTCCAGCGCATATTTAGAGAGCAGCATTTTTCCTTCCATATAGCCACTGCCCACCATGCCCAATACATTCCTGCCCTCTCCTTCCGTTTTAAAATCGTTATTAAAAGTATCGGGATACAACAGCACTTCTTTAAGGTTGCTGTACTTCCATTCGGGAAAAGCAAATACCGGTATCACGGCGCTGGCAGCCACCAATATCCTGTCCAGGTCGGTTACTTCGGTGTTTACCCCTGTGATCTTCACATAACTTAAGAATTCAATGATCTCCTTTTCAAACCGTTGCTGTTCGCTTTTATCCAGCGCCCGGAAGAAAGCGATATTATCGGCAAGTACCGCATCGTTTACACTGGCAGCATTATCCAAAACAGTTTTATTGGTTGAACGTTTCGTACTGGCAAAATACAATCCTGAAAAAATAAGTACCAATACAATTGCAAATAGCATGTGCGCATTTTTTTATACAATGAAAGTAAAACAAAAAGCAACGGGATATCCAACAACATAAACAGCAATGCACATTTCTTATTAAAATTTAATTGCATTTTTTAAAAAATCCCCGTAATTTGTATTGTAACCATTTTCTTAACTAAACCATACTGGATGGATAAACTCTACACTCCCTTACATACTGTTTTCCTTCATTTTAAAAAGCATTTTTTTATAAAAGCCCTACCGCTTTTTATAATGTTGTGCTCAGGACTGGCCGTTGCTGCACAATGTGTAGCTCCCCCCGCTCCTGTAGTAACCCCCAATCCTGCTTTTGTTTGTGTTGGCGGCCCTGCCGTTCAGCTAAAAACAGAACCTGTCCCGTTTTGTTCCGGCCCCATTAATATTGCAGTACCCGATAACAATGTTAGCGGAGCGAACAGCAATATATTCGTTTCCGGCTTTCAGCCTGGTTGCAGTATTACCGGCATGAGCGTGACCATAAACATGACGCATACACGAATTGGTGATATGGTCTTTGCATTAAAAGCACCCAACGGCCTTGTACTTAACCTGGATTACCGTTTGTCTGCAACAGGAAGTACTGCTGTCAGTACCGGTTTTACCAATACCCGTTTCAGTTCTGTTGCAACAGTTGCTTTAAGTACGGGCATCAGTCCTTACACCGGTGTATTTAAACACGATGCGATCCTAGCTCCAATCGGAGGATTCGGCCCGGCCGGCCCCACAGGTTATGTGCCCACAGCAACCAATTGGGTCAGCCTATGGTCGGCACCAAACGGCAGCTGGTCGCTCGGTTTTTATGATGGTGCCACCGGCGAAACCGGCACATTGAATTCCTGGTGCATAGATTTTACCACCAGTTGTGCCAGTGGTGGCCTGCCCGGCATCTGGACCCCATTTATAGGATTATACTATGATGCTACAGCTACTGCACCTTACACCGGCCTTGCTGTAAATACCGTGTATGCGTTACCGTCACCCACGCCCGGCATTTATGTTTACAGTGTAACGGTACCCGGCTCTTCGGGTTCTCCTTTAGTATCTTTTACCAACTCCACTGCCATATCTATTCCTGTAGTGGGAGCAGCCAATGCCTATCCTGCCAATGTATCGGTAAGTGGTCTACCCGTTTCGGGAGTTAAGGTAAAATCAGTTGTATTGCACGATCTTAATCATACGCAATCCGAAGACCTGGATATTTTATTGCAATCTCCCACAGGCACTAACTTGATATTAATGTCTGATGCCGGCAGTGGTAACACCGGTACTGTTACCTATACTTTTACAGATGATTCTCCGGCCATGAGCGTAACGGCGAACAATGCAACAGGCAGCTATAAGCCCACAAATTTTGGTAGTCCTGATAATTTTCCCACTCCGGGACCAGGAGCTGTTGTACAGGGATCCTCACCGTTGTCAACATTTACCGGCAACTTCAACGGCACCTGGAAATTATTTGTATTGGATGATGATGGCAGTGCCGGGCAGGGAGCCATTGCCGGCGGCTTTACCATTAATTTCGACAGCAGCAGTGTTTGTTATTCGCCACCCACTTCTGTTATTGTTAATGTAAATACGCCTGCTGTTATTACTACGCAACCTGTGAACCAAAACGTTTGTACAGATAAAGTAGCCAACTTTATCGTGGTTGCAAACAATGCTGCGGCAACTTACCAATGGCAGATCACCAACAATGGCGGCGCAACTTTCCTCAACATTGCCAATGGTGGTGTGTACAGTGGCGCCAATACGGCGACTTTAACCATCACTAATCCGCCGCTGAGTATGAGTGGTTCCAGGTACAGGGTGGTTATAAACGCCGGCTCTGCCTGTGGTGCAGCAATTTCAAACATTGCCATACTTACAGTAAATCCTGTACCGGTGGTTTCATTCTATCCGCATCCTTATCACATGTTATTGCCGGGATTGACCACAACATTATCATCTACGGTATCGCCTGCTACAGCAGCCACCTATACCTGGTTCCTGGATGGAGTGGCGATACCCGGAGCAACAGCAGATTCTTTTGTAGTGGATTTTGATCATATCGGCATTTATAAATTGCAGGTAACTGATATCAACGGATGTACCGGTGTTTCTGATACCTTAAGCATCCGGGATTCAGCTCATGGCAAAATGTTTGTTTATCCTAATCCTTCTACCGGAAAATTCCAGGTAAGATTATATACAGCACCCAATACCCCCACAGCAAGAGCATTGGTGGTATACAACAATATGGGGCATAAAATTCTTACCACTTCCTATACACAAACAGCGCCCTATCAAAAAGTGGTGGTAGATGTGCGGAAGAACGGCAAGGGAATTTATTGGGTGGAAGTAGTGGATAAAGATGGCAAGCGGATCAGTATCTCCAAGATACTCATTCAATAACAGTACCTGATTAACTGCTCAAAAACGAAACCTCCGGGTTTCGTTTTTTATTTGCGCACTAAAAATGCGTGCGGATAATTACATTTGCACAGCAGTAAAAACATGGTACAATATAATCCTAAAGACTGGTTCGGTTTTATTTTCCGTTTTCATAAATCGGATACCTTCATCAAACTATGGCCGATGATATTGCTGATATGCGTATATTCCGGCGCAATAGCATTTTTTGAAATTGAATACTGGAAATGGAACGAAAGCAATAAAATAAAGAACATTGTGGTGATGCACAGCCTGCTGGGCTTCGTGATATCATTATTGCTGGTATTCCGTACCAATACCGCTTACGACCGCTGGTGGGAAGGCCGCAAACTTTGGGGCTCGCTGGTAAATAACAGCCGTAACCTTGCTTTAAAACTGAATGCTATACTACCAAAAAGCGATAGCCAGAGCCGTGCTTTTTTTAAAACTGCCATCCCTCAATATGCGCTTACTTTAAAGAATCATTTGCGCAGTGAATCCACCCGTCTGGCGCTGGATGAAAAAATTCATGAGGAATTGATCAACGATATCGATCATGATAAACACATGCCCAACCAATTGGCCGCCGCCATGTTCAAAAAAATAAATACGCTTTTTGAAACGGGTAAAATAAAAGGCGAGCAACTGATCATCCTCAATAGTGAATTACAATCCTTCACAGAAATATGTGGCGCCTGCGAGCGGATCAAGAATACACCGATACCATTTTCGTACAGCGCTTTTATCAAGAAATTCATTTTCTTTTATGTGATGACCCTTCCACTGGGTTATGTATTTAATCTTGGTTATCTCGTAATACCTGTAGTAGGTTTTATATTTTACGTACTGGCCAGTTTAGAGCTGGTGGCAGAAGAAATTGAAGATCCGTTTGGTGTAGACAGCAATGACCTGCCGATGGACAAAATGTGCGAGAACATCCAGAAGCATATTAACGAATTGTTATAAATTTTTGCGGCGGTGAGACAGTAATCAAGATTGTAGGCATGGTCGGTGGAGACACCGACCATGGAGGTGTGTGAGTGTATTCTTTTTCCTTGGCCGCTTTCCCTTTCTCCCGTGATTGGTCTTCCTTTCTCTATTGTGGTATCCCGACGACCATGTTGCGATCTCTCCCCTTCTCCCTTGGTCGGTGTCCCCACCGACCATATCACGACTCTGGATATAACTTTTTTTAAACATGAATTGAAGTATCTTTGCAACTCTTAAAAAAACAGTTTATGGCTAAGGTAAAAACAGCATTGGTGCAAATGAGCTGTGTGGCAGATAAGCAGCAAAATATCAATAAAGCAATTGAAAAGATAAAAGAAGCTGCGGCAGCGGGCGCACAGATCGTTTGCCTGCAGGAATTATTCACTTCTTTGTACTTCTGCGATGTGGAAGACTACGAAAATTTTAAACTGGCAGAAGCGATCCCTGGCCCTGCCACCGACACTTTAAGTGCATTGGCAAAGGAACTGGGAGTAGTGATCATTGCATCTTTATTTGAAAAAAGAACGGAAGGATTGTATCACAATACCACCGCGGTACTGGATGCAGATGGTACTTATTTAGGCAAGTACCGTAAGATGCATATCCCCGATGATCCTGCTTACTACGAAAAATTTTATTTTACCCCGGGTGACCTGGGCTATAAAGTTTTTAAAACAAAATTCGCCACTATTGGTGTATTGATCTGCTGGGACCAATGGTATCCCGAAGCGGCAAGGATCACTTCATTAATGGGTGCTGAAATTTTATTTTATCCCACTGCTATCGGCTGGGCCACTTCGCAGGATGAAGCCACCAATACCGAGCAATACAATGCCTGGCAAACCATACAGCGCAGCCATGCGGTGGCCAATGGCGTGCATGTGGTAAGTGTGAACCGCGTAGGTTTTGAGCAGGATGGCGCCATGAAGTTCTGGGGCGGTTCTTTTGTAAGCAATCCATTTGGTTCCATCATTTACAAAGCCTCTCATGAAGCGGAAGAAGTGAAAATAGTAGAGATCGATACCAAACTAACAGACCGTTACAGGACACACTGGCCGTTCTTACGTGACAGAAGAATTGATTCTTACCAGCCTATTACAAAAAGATATATTGACGAATAACCCCTATCCCCTAAAGGGGGAAATGGAGAAGATTATGTTTTATAAAATTTAGCGCTATTTATCAATGTCATCACAAAAGAATATAAACACTTCGAATAACTCCCCTTTAGGGGCTGGGGGCAAAACGCCAAAAGAACTCGGATACTATTTCCCTGCAGAATTTGCGAAGCACAGCGCCACCTGGCTCAGCTGGCCGCATAAGGAAGCATCCTGGCCGGGAAAGATCCATACCATCTACCCTTATTACAGCCAGTTCATTAAAGAATTGACAAAGGGAGAAAAAGTGTGCATCAATGTGAATGATGAGAACATGCGGGAGTTTGCCGTGCAGCATTTACAAACTGCCGGTGTTAATTTAGATAAAGTGGAATTCTTCTTTCATCCCACCAACGATGCCTGGTGCAGAGATCATGGTCCTGCTTTTTTGATCAATCCCGGTGCAACAGAAAATAAAAAAGTAATTGTCGACTGGGGTTATAATGCATGGGGCAATAAATATCCGCCATTCGACCTGGATGATGTGATCCCTACTTTGATCGGCAAACATTATAACATCCCCGTTTATAACCCGGGTATTGTAATGGAAGGTGGCTCTGTGGAATTCAATGGCAAAGGCACTATCATGACTTCCACTGCCTGCTTATTGAATCCTAACCGTAACCCGCATTTGAACCAGGGGCAGATAGAAAAATATCTGTACGATTATTACGGTGCAGAACAAATTCTTTGGGTAAATGATGGTATTGTAGGCGATGATACCGACGGACATATTGATGATACCGTTCGTTTTGTAAATGAGGACACGGTGCTTACCGTGGTGGAAGAAAATAAACAGGATGAGAATTATCAATTGCTGCAGGATAATTTAAAACAGTTACAACAAATGCGTTTGCTCAATGGCAAACAATTGAATATTGTGGAACTGCCGATGCCCGACGCTGTTGTGTACGATGACCAAAGATTACCGGCGTCTTATGCCAATTTTTATATCGCCAATCATGCAGTGATAGTGCCCATCTTCAATTGTAAAAAAGATGAGGCAGCGCTCATTACCATACAAAGCTGTTTTCCCGGAAGAGAAGTGGTGGGCATTGATTCTACAGAAATTATCTGGGGCCTGGGTAGTTTTCATTGCATGAGCCAGCAGGAACCCGCCGTGTAGGCACACGTCTGAGGCGTGCGCCTACACGGCGGCGTATCAATACGTGGTTATACCGCATCAAACCATATTTTTGTTGCGTCATTGCTGTCGCCATTATAATTAATGGTCAGCTCCTCTCCTTTTTCTACGGTACGCACGGTTTCTATCATGATCACATCTTCTTCGTAATCCATAAAATAATCGCAATTGCTTTTATAACTGTGATTGTACATGGGTATAAAACCCAGGGCCATACACACCTTATCCCGTTCTTTACCCCATTCAAAAATATAATCGTGGAGTTTGGTCTTGTCCAGGTGCTCCCGGTCTTCTTTTTCCATCACTATCACAGGTGAAATTTCGATGACAGTGCCTTTGGGAATTTTTTCTTTTGTAAAAACGCCCCTGCCTGCATGATCCGTTATATCCAGGTATAAATAAGGCTTAAGCATAACATTCGGTTAAGATTAAATGGGTTAAATTGCGTTCAATCTTTAAGCGAAAATAATAACAAAGTACCGATGTCGCTGGAACTGGAAGAAATATCATTACAACAAAAATTTGAGGAAGCCATTGCATCCGAAGATAAACTGCTGATACAGGATTTCCTGAACCACCAGAATATCAGCGATGTGGCCGATCTTATTTACACCAATGAAGATTTTGAAACACAGATCATCTCCCATCTTTCCATTCACCGTGCGGTAAGTGTTTTTAAAATACTGGAATCCCCTACTCAGAAAAGGATCATCAAAGACCTGCCGGCATTTAAAACTGCCGAACTGCTGAACGAGCTGCCGCCCGATGACCGTACCGATTTTTTCAGCGAACTACCCAGCAGCGTGGTAAGGGAACTGGTGAAAACGCTGAACCCCGAAGAAAGAAAAGTAGCACTTTCGTTGTTGGGTTACCCAGAGAACAGTGTTGGCCGTTTGATGACGCCGGATTATGTGTACGTATACGAAAATGATTCGGTAGAAGACGTATTCAATACCATTCGTCGTGTGGCCAAAAGCAGTGAGACAGTAGATGTATTATACGTACTGAATGATAAAGGTGAATTACTGGATGATATCCGGATCAAGGATTTTATACTGGCCTCCCCCGATAAAAAAGTAAGCGACCTGATGGATGGCCGTTTTATTTCTTTACATGCAGAAGACGACCAGGAAGTAGCCAGCGAGGTATTCAAGATGAATAATCGTGTAGCCTTACCTGTTATAAGTAAAAGTAATAAATTGTTGGGCATTGTTACTATTGATGATATACTGTGGGTGGCGGAAGAAGAATATAGTGAGGATATGCAAAAGATCGGGGGTACACAGGCACTGGATGAACCCTATCTTGAAATGCCGCTCTTTAAGTTATTCCGGAAAAGGATCGGCTGGCTGGTGGTATTGTTTTTAGGAGAGATGCTTACTGCAACTGCGATGGGTTATTTTGAAGGGGAGATACAGAAATTTGTTGTACTGGCCTTATTTATCCCGCTCATTATTTCATCTGGCGGTAATACCGGTTCGCAGGCTTCCACGCTGATCATACAGGCAATGGCAGTGGGCGAGATCACTATTTCCAACTGGTGGCAGGTGATCCGCAGGGAAATAATACAGGGACTGATGCTGGGCTGCGTGTTGGGCATCATTGGTTTTATAAGGGTATTGATATGGGCTAAGATCGTTCCGGGAGTGTATGGCCCTCATGATGTAAGAGTAGCATTTACAGTAGGCTTTGCCTTGCTGGGCGTGGTGCTCTGGGGTACACTCAGCGGTTCAATGTTACCGATAGTTTTAAAAAAATGTGGCGCCGATCCTGCCGTATCTTCTGCCCCGTTTGTAGCCACATTAGTGGATGTTACCGGTCTGGTGATTTACTTTTCTGTGGCCTATTTATTTTTACAGGGCATTTTATTATAAAATAATTCGTACTCCTGGGTCATTTCATACCTCATAGGGTCACAGGGCAGCTGCACATTTCCCAGGGCTGCATTCTGTACCGAAAAAGCATCCTTATTGCATTTTCTAGGAGCCCATTCTTAACAAAATACCTGTATTTGTTATAATAGTGCAATTGCAGGCAGTCCAGCACCGTTAATGGTACAAATTTGCTATTTTGCAACAAAATTAAAACGCCATTAAAGCTGCTGCTAAAGCTGACTGGCCTAAAACAAAAACTAACTCAATTATGTGTGGAATTGTAGGATATACCGGCCCTCGTGAGGCATACCCGATCGTGATAACGGGTTTAAAAAGACTGGAATACCGTGGTTACGACAGTACTGGTGTGGCGCTGCTGAACGGCGGCCTGAAAGTGTACAAAAAGAAAGGCCGTGTGGCCGAACTGGAAGAAAGCATTATTGGCAAGAATCTTCACTCTAATATCGGCATCGGGCATACCCGCTGGGCCACGCACGGCGAACCCAGCGACCGGAATGCGCATCCCCATACCAGCGCCACGGGCAAGCTGGCCATGATACACAACGGCATTATCGAGAACTATGCCCAGATAAAAAAAGACCTGGTGAATAAGGGCTACAATTTTACCAGCGATACCGATACCGAAGTTTTACTGAACTTTATTGAGGACATTAAAAAGAACAATGACTGCGGTCTTGAAGAAGCCGTAAGGGTGGCATTGAAAAGGATCACCGGCGCTTATTGCATTTTGCTGATAGACCAGGACGATGCCGAAACCATCATTGCTGCAAGAAAAGGCAGTCCATTAGTAATTGGTGTGGGTAAAGGCGAACACTTTTTAGGCAGTGATGCCAGCCCGATGCTGGAGTATACCAAAGAAGTGGTGTACGTGAACGATTATGAACTGGCAATTGTAAAACCAGACGAACTCATTCTTAAAAATTTAGGGAACGAAAAGATCACTCCTTTTATCACCAAGCTGGATATGGAACTGGCGGCCATTGAAAAAGGCGGCTACGATCATTTTATGCTGAAGGAGATATTTGAACAGCCTTCCACTATTCATGATTGCTTACGCGGACGCTTAGACGCAACTGCTGGCACTATTACCATGAGTGGTGTAATGAATAATATTGAACATTTTAAAAATGCCAATCGCATCATCATCATAGCCTGTGGCACCAGCTGGCATGCGGGCTTGCTGGCAGAATATGTAATTGAAGAACTCTGCCGTATCCCGGTAGAAGTGGAATATGCCAGTGAATTCCGCTACCGCAACCCGATAGTCAATAAGGGAGATATCATTATTGCCATCAGCCAGAGTGGTGAAACTGCAGATACACTGGTTGCTATCGAAAGGGCTAAAGAGAATGGCGCAATTATTTTTGGTATTGTAAACGTGGTAGGTTCTTCCATTTCCCGTATTAGTGACGGTGGCGCCTACACGCACGCAGGACCTGAGATCGGCGTAGCATCTACCAAAGCATTTACCGGTCAGCTTGCGGTGATCATGATGATGGCATTGAAAATAGGAAAAGAAAAAGGAACGATAACAGAAGACCGCTATAAGACTTTATTACTGGAGCTGGATGCAGTGCCCGAAAAAGTGGAAGCCTTGCTTAAAAGCGCCGACCAGATAAAAAAGATCGCGGAGAAATATAAATCTGCCGGCGATGCCCTGTTCCTGGGCCGTGGCTACAACTTCCCTATTGCGCTGGAAGGTGCATTAAAGCTGAAAGAAATTTCTTACATACATGCAGAAGGTTATCCTGCTGCCGAAATGAAACATGGCCCTATTGCATTGGTGGACGAAAATCTGCCGGTGGTATTTGTAGCTACCAAAGACAGCTACCACGAAAAGATCGTGAGCAATATGCAGGAGATCAAAGCCCGTAAGGGTAAAGTGATCGCCGTGATCACGGAAGGTGATGATATCATTCCTGCTATGGCGGATGATGTGTTTTATGTACCCTCTGCAGATGAGATCATTGCGCCGATGCTGAGCACTATCCCATTACAACTGTTGAGTTATTACGTGGGTATCGCTAAAGGTGTTGATGTGGATAAGCCGAGGAATTTGGCGAAGAGTGTAACCGTTGAATAATGAATAATGGGATAATGAATAATTGATAATTAAATTAGTTGGTTCATTTTCCCATATTAATAATATTGAACCTTAAACAATAAATTTTTATTTATTTGCTATTCAATAATAATGCAGCGTCGCGGATGCATTATTAATTATTCATTGCTAATTATTCATTGCTTTCATGAACATTATCAAAAAACATTCTGTAATTGATCTTGGATACAATTTTGTAGAAAAAAAATATATCCCCGCCGGCAAGGATGAATACCATTTAAGGAACCAGCAGAATGCCAATGGCGTCGCTCACCGCAAACTCACCGCCCTGGAAATTGAAGTATTGGTACGCAACCGTAATACTTCCGACGACTGGAATAATATTTTTGTTTCCTCTTCTTTTAATGCAGAGCTGGTAAAGAACTGTAAGTTCCTGGGGTTGGTACGTATCGGCAACCTGGAACCGTTGTACCTGGAATTTCATAACCTGCGAATGGCTGTGGGATTGTACAACAGCACCATCATCAGCTGCGATTTTGGTAATAATGTTTGTATCGATAATGTCAATTATCTCAGCCACTATATTATTGGCAACGAAGTAATGATCGCCAATGTAAATGAATTGGCCACTACCGACAGGGCAAAATTTGGTAATGGTATTTTAAAAGAAGGTGAAAGTGAAAAAGTAAGGGTATGGCTGGAGCTGTGCAATGAAAATGGCGGCAGAAGTGTTTTACCTTTTGATGGCATGCTGCCCGGCGATGCGTATTTGTGGAGCAAGTACCGCGATGATGAAGCGCTGCTGGATAAATTCAAAGAGTTTACGGAAAACCTTTTTGATAAACAGCATGGTTATTATGGTAAGATCGGCGACCGTACTGTAATAAAAAATTGCAAGATCATTAAAGATGTATGGGTGGGTTCGGATGCTTATTTTAAAGGCGCCAATAAATTAAAGAACCTTACAGTAAACAGTGATGAGAACCGCACTTCACAGATAGGCGAAGGTTGCGAAATTGTGAATGGTATTGTTGGTTATGGCTGCAGGATATTTTATGGCGCCAAAGCGGTGCGTTTTGTAATGGCATCGCATTCGCAGTTAAAGTATGGCGCCAGGTTGATCAACTCTTACCTGGGCAACAATTCCACCATTTCCTGCTGCGAGGTTTTAAATTCATTGATATTTCCTGCACATGAGCAGCATCACAATAATTCTTTTTTATGTGCTGCCATTGTGATGGGACAAAGTAATATGGCTGCAGGTGCTACCATTGGCAGCAACCACAACAGCCGTGCTGCAGATGGTGAGATCATTGCAGGACGTGGTTTTTGGCCGGGCCTGTGCGTAAGTTTAAAACACAATTCAAAATTTGCTTCTTTTACCATTATTGCAAAAGGAGATTTTCCTGCGGAGCTGAACATACCAATTCCATTTAGTTTAGTAAGTAATGATGTAGCCAATGATACGTTGCAGGTAATGCCTGCGTACTGGTTCATGTACAATATGTATGCACTGGCCCGCAATTCTCAAAAATATGTTGACCGCGACCGAAGAACAGAAAAGATACAGCATATTGAATACGATTACCTGGCGCCGGATACTGTGAATGAAATATTTGATGCCCTGAAAATATTAGAAGGGTTAAAACCGGATGAAGAAGGCACAGCAGAAACAACAGGCTGGGAAAATACCAGCCGTGCTGTAAAAGTTACCAAGGTACCACAGGCCATTGCATTGTTTAAAGAGCTGGTAAAATATTATGGTACGTTAGAACTGCTGCACCACCTGCAGCAAAATAAATTCAGCAGCTTTGATCAATTTAAAAAAACACTATCTGCAAAAATACAACGCAGTGAATGGCTGAATATCGGCGGCCAGTTGATCCAGAAGCCTGCGGTGGAAAATTTAAAAAGAAATATCAAATCCGGCAAAGTAAAAGGCTGGAGCGATATGCACCAATTCTATAAACAACAGGGCATTGCTTATACTACTGATAAATTAAGTCATGCTTACACTTCTTTACTGGAAATCCTCAATATTACTCCCCGGCAGTTCACTCCTGCCCTTTTAAAACAATTATTGCAGGAAGCAATGATCACCAAGGAATGGATGAGCAAGGGCATTTACGAATCCCGTGCGAAGGATTACAAAAATCCATTTAAAAAAATGGTGTATGATAACACCGAAGAAATGAACAAAGTAATAGGCAGGCTGGAAGACAACAGTTTTATACAACAGCAGCTGGGTGAACTGGAAGAAATGAAAAAACTGGTAAAGTCAGCCATCCGTAAAATGAAACTGGCATAATTGCCCTATTTTATCCATCAAAATTTTCGTGTGAAAAAAATAATTTCCTGTTTATTGTTTACCTGCATTGTGTTAGCAGCAAAAAGCCAAACGGTTGCCCAGATAAAAAAAGTACTGGATACCACCAGCAATCCCATTGGTTTTGTAAAATATGTATTGAAGAAAAAATATTTTATTGATACCATTACGGTTGTCACCACGGGTTCCTTCATGGGTAAGGCAGACAGCCTGGCTTACAGGGGTAAAGTGGGCAAAACCTATGGCCCTTTTAAGGGAGAAAATATCCTGGTAAAGATATTGTACAAAGCGCCCAATACTTTTTACCATATCAATCATATAGTGCTGGATACAGCCACTTATACGCAAAGTTTTGCCAGTTCGCTGGCGGATACCATCATTGCCAAGATACAATCCGGCCGGGCCAGTTTTGCCAGTATGGCCAGCACGTACAGCGCCGATTACGAATCTTCGCACAAGGGTGGTGACCTGGGTTGGTTCATCCGCGGCGCAATGCTGCCACAGCTGGACGAAGCCATGTCTAAACATAAAAAAGGAGAAATCTTCACCGTATGGACCGCTGCAGGCCTGCATATTGTAAAGATCGCCGATGATCCCAAAAAAGATATTGGGTATGCGTTGATGTTGCGGGTGATATTATGATCCAGAATTTAATAACAGCCCTTCCCGGATAAAGAATAGATTTTTATATTTATATTCTAAAAATCTATTTATGGCAGATCAGCTAAACGAATTCACTAACGAGAACGGTTGCCCTAAATGCGGCAGCGGATTGGTTACGCCTGTAAAATATACCTGGTGGGGAGGTTTGCTGGGCCCGAAAATGCTGCACCATACCAAGTGCGAAAGCTGTGGTTACCGCTACAACAGCAAAACAAGAAAATCCAACACAACAGGTATCATTATCTATTCAGTTGTGTTATTTGTTATTGCATTCGGGGTATTCTATTACCTCAGAACTTCAGTTCAGTAAAATACAAAAGCGCCAGCTCGTAGCCCTTCAGCCCCAGGCCGCTGATAACGCCTTTTGCTTTTGCAGAAACATGGGATAGTTTACGGAATTCTTCGCGGCCAAAAATATTGGAGATATGTACTTCCACCAATGGTGCGGTAACTGCAGCCACCGCATCGCCCAGTGCTACTGATGTATGTGTGTAACCGGCGGGATTTAATATAATACCATCGTATTCATACCCTACTCTTTGTATCTCATTGATCAGTTCTCCTTCTATATTGCTTTGAAAATAGCTCAATTCAAATTTGCTGTACTTCTGCTGCAGGTAATTAAAAAATCCTTCGAAGGATTCCCCGCCATAAATATCCACTTCCCGCTTTCCCAGCAGGTTTAAATTAGGTCCGTTGATGATCGCTATTTTCATATTGCGAAAGTAAGTAAAAGCCTGTATAAACAAAACAGCCCCATTACTGGAGCTGCCCGTTTTATGCGCCTTGTTGTGTTTATTTACTGATAACGCCTTTATCCCGCATATCACTTACAATGGTCTTACTGAATTCGTTGGCCAGATCACCTGCAGAATTTGGATCAAAGGATTTTGTTTGCGCAGAATAGATCAGCCGGTCGCCTTTTGTTTTATAAAAAGATGCTTCCAGTACATAATCGGTAGTGGAGCTGTAATAACCGGGATTATACACCCTGTCGTACAGAACGGAATAACCACCATACCACCTGTTGCGCACTACTGCATACGGTGTGCTGGTAGTGTAGCCGGGAGTGTAATTACGTTCCTGTTTTTTATCGAGCAATGCCACCACCATCACTGCGTCAAAACCATTATCGTTCACCATTTTTACAGCCTGCTCCTCACTCATGGTGCGGAAAGATTTTGGGCCGTACTGATGGGTAGAAGTTTCTACATTAAGTCCTTGATCCTGTAGTTTTTTTGCCACGGCATTTTCTACCGATTCTCTTAATTCCCTGTCCTTGCTTCCTGTAAGGCCCAGTACCAATACCTTGTTATATTTTTCTGTTGTTGCGTCAGGAGATTTCCAGGAAGACAATAGCTTTGTATTGTTGCACGAAGCAAACAGTAACAATGCTATAACGCTGATTGATGCTATCTTTTTCATTTGTCTATTTTTTAAGATTAAAAAATATCACTGTGGCATAGCGCCACATGCTACTCATCTTAAATAAGACAAAAAGAAGTCCAATCTCTTTGTGAAAGAGGAATTTAACGGTGCAATAAGTTACGTTAACGCTCAGTTACTGCCTACCATTGCAATGAACTCGTCAAACAGGTACCTGCTGTCGTGTGGGCCGGGAGTGGCCTCAGGATGGTATTGTACAGAAAATGCAGGTTTATTCTTTAAACGGATACCTTCAATGCTTTCGTCATTCAGGTTCACATGGGTTATTTCTACTTCTGCATGCGCCCTTACTGCTTTGGGATCTACACCAAAGCCGTGGTTCTGCGTGGTGATCTCGCTTTTACCGCTGATGATATTCTTTACCGGGTGATTTAAACCGCGGTGCCCGTGGTGCATTTTAAATGTAGGTATATCATTGGCCAATGCCAGCAACTGGTGGCCCAGGCAGATACCGAATAATGGTTTATTGGAAGCCAGTATCTTCTTCACAGTTGCAATAGCATAATCCATTGGTGCAGGATCACCGGGACCATTGCTGATGAAATAACCGGCAGGGTTGAATTTTTCTAACTCTTCAAAAGATGTTTTTGCAGGAAAAACTTTTGTATAGGCGCCTCTTTCCACCAGGCAGTTCAATATATTTTTCTTGATACCAAAATCCAGCACTGCGATCCTTACTGCACTTTTTTCATTGCCCAAAGTATAAGGTTCAGTAGTACTTACTACAGAGGCGAGTTCCAGCCCATCCATAGAAGGCACTTTTTTAAGCGTTGCTTTTAATTGCTCCACATCCAGTGTTTCGGAAGAAATGATGCAGTTCATAGCGCCCTGTGTGCGTATATGGGCCACCAGTGCCCTTGTATCGATGCCATCAATGGCAACAATGCCCTGCGCCTCAAAATAGTTCTGTAAAGAAGCATCGGCCATAAAGCGGCTGTATTTATCTTCCAGGTTGCGACCGATAACTGCTTTTACTTTTACGCTGTCACTTTCCACATCCGCGGCTTTTACACCATAGTTACCAATATGCACACTGTTCATGATCAGTACCTGGCCATAATAGCTGGGGTCGGTAAACACTTCCTGGTAACCCGTCATACCTGTGTTAAAACATACTTCACCCGTGGCAGTACCGATCTTGCCAAAAGCTGTTCCGTAAAAAACATTACCATCTTCTAAAATTAAAACTGCAGGTGTGGGAGTTGTAGACATGTATCGAAAAGTTTTGCAAAGAAACTAATTCAATTGCGTAATGAATAAATATTTTTTTCACATCCGGGAAATTGTAGATTTCAGATTGCCGATTTTAGATTTACTAGCTAATTAGATTTTTCACGTAAAGGTGCAAAGATTCAATCAAGCTAATCTTCTAATCCTACGAATCCTGGTTTAAAAAAAGCCCTGATAAAAATATCAGAGCTTTTATAAACAGTTGGTTTCAAAATTATAAATGAACTATGCTTTTTCTTCTGTTGCTGTATCAGCTGCAGGAGCTTCAGCGGCTGCTTCTGTTGTTTCGGCAGCTTTCTTTTTAGCACCACCGGCCCTACGTGTTTTCTTAGCAGGTTCTGCAGCAGCTTTAACGCCTTTACCGTAAATTTCGTTGAAGTCAACGAGTTCGATCATAGCAATTTCTGCATTATCACCTACCCTTGCACCCAGTTTAATAATGCGGGTATATCCACCTGGACGGGCAGCAACTTTTGGCGCTACTACGGTGAATAATTCTTTTACCGCTTCTTTATCATTTAAGTAGCTGAACACAATACGGTGATTGTGCATGATCGCTTCTTTACTTGCGGTGTTCTTTGTTTTAGTGATCAATGGCTCAATGTAAGTACGTAAAGCCTTAGCTTTAGCCAAAGTGGTTGTGATCCTTTTGTTAGTGATCAACTGGCAACCCAGGTTCATTAGCAATGCTTTCCTGTGGGAAGCTGTTCTGCTGAGGTTGTTGTTTTTGTCTCCGTGACGCATGACATTTTTGTTTTGTGTTTCGTCTGTACCGTGTCAGGAATTACAGACTACTTCCGTTATGAAAAAAAGCTATTAGCTAATGGCTAATAGCTGTTAGCTATTTACTCGTCGTCTAATTTTAATTTGCTCAGGTCCATTCCGAAGCTTAAGCCTCTTTCGTGTAATACCTGTTCAATTTCGCTCAAAGATTTCTGACCAAAGTTCCTGAACTTCATCAGGTCTTCCTGTTCGTATTGTACCAGTTCGCTTAATGAATTGATCTTCGCAGCTTTTAAGCAGTTGAAGGCACGTACAGAAAGATCCAGGTCTTCCAATGGAGTTTTCAGCATCTTGCGCAGTTGCAAAGTCTGTTCGTCCACCAGGTCTTCTTTCTTATCTTCTTTGGTATCGAAAGTGATGTTCTCATCAGTGATGATCATCAGGTGCTGAATTAAAATGCGGCTGGCTTGTTTTACTGCTTCTTCCGGGTGAATAGTACCATCGGTAACTACTTCCATGATCAGTTTTTCAAAGTCAGTGCGTTGTTCCACACGGGTATTTTCGATCGTGTATTTTACATTCTTTATCGGAGTGTAAATAGCATCTACAGGAATATATCCAAAGTGAGAACTTTTTTCTTTATTGTCTTCAGCAGGCACATAACCACGGCCTTTACCGATAGTGATCTCGATATCCAGTTTAGCGCTGCTGTCCATAGTGCAGATCAGCAGTTCAGGATTCATTACTTCAAAAGATGGTGATGCTTCACCGATCATTGCTGCAGTGAATTCTGCTTTATTTTTAATAGAAAGGGTAACTTTTTCTACGTTGATGTCCTGGTCAACCTTTCTTTTGATACGAACCTGTTTCAGGTTAAGGATGATCTCGGTTACGTCTTCAGTAACACCTTTGATGGTTGCAAATTCATGGTCAGCACCAGAGATGTTGATACCAATAATTGCATAACCTTCCAGGGAGTTCAATAAAACCCTGCGTAAGGCATTACCGATAGTTACACCGTATCCGGGTTCCAGCGGGCGGAATTCGAAGTTAGCTTCAAACTCAGTTGCTTTTTGAAGAACTATTTTATCAGGCTTAACGAAATTTAAAATTCCCATATTTGAATTATTAATTTGTAATGATGAATATTGATGGAATAAAAGAACACGCCAGTGGCGTGATCTGTATCAATTCTTATTTAGAATACAATTCCACAATCAATTGTTCCTTGATATTTTCAGGAACACTTTCCCTTTCAGGATAAGCGATAAAAGTACCTTTTACTTCTGCTTCGCTCCAGTCGATCCAGTTGAACTTAGCATTTTTACCACGCAGGTTGCTGCTGATAGCAGTATTAGCGGCGCTTTTATTTTTCAGACCAATCACATCACCTGGTTTGCAGCTGTAAGAAGGTATGTTCAGCACTTCACCATTTACAGTGATGTGTTTGTGCGATACCAACTGGCGTGCAGCTTGGCGGCTTGGTGCAATACCCATACGGAAAACAGTGTTGTCCAAACGGGCTTCCAGTAATTTGATCAGGTTTTCACCGGTAACACCTTTACGGCGGGCAGCTTCGTCAAATGTTTTACGGAATTGCTTTTCCAGTAATCCATAAGTGTACTTAGCTTTTTGTTTTTCCCTTAACTGTAAAGCGTATTCACCTAAAGTTTTGCGCTTGCGTGTTGCGCCGTGCATACCCGGAGGGTTGCTGTTCTTTGTTAACCATTTACCATTACCGGTAATAGGTTCGCCAAAAATCCTGGAGATCTTTGTTTTGGGGCCTGTGTAACGTGCCATATTTAAATTGTAGTTCCGCTTTTTTTTGATGGTGCGTTGATCAGTAAAAACGGTAAAAATGAATCAAGCACCCTAGTAATATTTTTGGATTTCAGATTGTCGATTTTAGATTTTTTTCGGTCTGGAAAGCTTTGATAAAAAACCAATACTTTTAAACAGGAAGAAATCCGAAATCGTAAATCTGCAATCTGAAATTGCTTAAACCCTACGTTTTTTCGGAGGACGGCATCCGTTGTGTGGCAGCGGAGTAACGTCTTTGATCATCGCTACTTCAATACCATTCTGAGATAAAGAACGGATAGCACCTTCACGGCCAGATCCTGGTCCTTTTACATATACGTCCACCCTTTTTAAACCAGCATCAGAAGCTGTTTTAGCAGCATCAGCGCCTGCCATCTGGGCTGCATACGGCGTGTTCTTTTTAGAACCCCTGAAACCCATTTTACCGGCACTGGACCATGAAATAACCTGGCCCTGTTTGTTGGTTAAACTGATAATGATGTTGTTGAAACTTGCTACAATGTGAGCGTCTCCGTAGCTGTCTACTTTTACTACTCTTTTCTTTGCAGCTGCTTTTGCGCCTTGAGCTTTACCGCCCTGTGCTTTTGCCATAATAATTTTGAATTAGGTAATCTTTAAAAAATGTTATCCAGCCTTAGGCCAGACTGAACTCAACCTCCTGCCGACTTATAAGCGATCCGGTGTTTGTTCAAATTGTAAGTCTTATAAAAAGCTATAAGCTAATGGCTGTTGGCCATTAGCTTAATTTATTTTACTTCTTAGCTACTTTCTTCTTACCGGCAACTGTCTTACGTTTACCTTTTCTTGTACGGCTGTTGGTACGGGTACGCTGACCACGCAAAGGCAAACCTTTACGGTGACGTAAGCCACGGTAGCAGGCGATATCCAGCAAACGCTTGATGTTCATCTGGGTTTCACTGCGCAAAGCACCTTCGGTCTTAAATTCGTTCGCAATGATATTACGGATGGCAGTTTGCTCATCATCATTCCATTGGTTCACTTTTTTATTAACGTCGATACCTGCTTTGGTTAAAATATACTGGGCAGTTGAACGGCCAATACCATAAATATAGGTAAGTCCTATTTCGCCTCTTTTATTTTTTGGTAGATCTATACCGGCAATACGAGCCATATTCTTATTTTAAATTTTAGATTTGCGATTTTAGATTTGGTAGTTGCACATTGTTGTTTTCTTAAATCTGAAATCGACAATCGGCAATCTACAATCCTTTCTTATCCTTGTTTCTGCTTAAAACGAGGATTCTTTTTGTTGATCACATACAGCCTTCCCTTCCTTCTCACGATCTTGCAATCTGCGCTGCGTTTCTTGATTGATGCTCTTACTTTCATGATGTTTGTTTTGTCGTGAGTCGTGAGTGGTGAGTCGTGAGTGTGAAGAACCAGGGTTCTTGCTCACGTCTGACGCATCACGTCTGACGTTTTTTATTTATATCGGAAAATTATCCTTCCTCTTGTTAAATCATAAGGGCTCATTTCCACCCCTACTTTGTCCCCCGGTAAGATACGTATGTAGTGCATGCGCATTTTACCCGAAATTGTAGCTAAAATTTCGTGGCCGTTTTCTAACTTTACTTTGAACATAGCATTGCTTAATGCCTCTACTATTGTTCCGTCCTGTTTAATAAGTGCCTGTTTAGCCATAAATTTGGGAGCGCAAAGATAAGAAGATATATTTAATATTTATCAACAAAATTGTGATATTTACCAACAAAACTACTATTTTCCCCATGAAGAACACCTTTTTGGCCTTTTTGGCCCTCTCCGCCCTCGCTGTTTCCTGTAAAAAAAGCAGTTCCGACAGCGGTACCGCCCCCCAAAAGTACATGAACCTGGCTGCCGGAAGCACCTGGACCTACGAAAGTGTGAATAACCTTACCGTTACCACCACCACCAATATTGTCACGTCCACCAACCGGGATTCGTCCATAAACGGCCGTAGTTACCATGTTTTTACCAACAGCAACGGCGCCGCCAACGACTACTATAATATTACCGGGTCGGATTATTACACTTTCCGCACCCTGCCGGGGGCCTCGGGCGTTCCTCCGCTGGATATCATCTATTTAAAGGAAAATGCTGCGGTGGGCACCAGCTGGAGCCAAACAGTGAATTTGCCGCTCACAGGCTTCCCCAGCGGCGTACCGGTGGTCTTTACCAACACCATCACCGAAACCGGCATCAGCCGCACCGTAAATGCCAGATCTTACACCGGCGTGGTGCATATTGTAACCGGGATCTCTGTTACCGGGCTGCCGGCCAGTTCTATCACTTCTGATATACAATCTTACTACGCCCCTGATTACGGCCTCATCGAAAGCAAAACCAAGATCAGCACCACCCTGTTGCCTTCCAGCAATGTGGACCAGAACACCACTTTAAAGACCGCCACGCTGAAATAGCTCCTTTCCGGCGCTATTTGAACACGATCTTAATGGCCTGACGCTCTTTTGTCTGCAGGTCGGTTACCAGCAGCGTATAAACACCGCTTCCGCTGGCAGCAGTTCTCGGGCAGGTAATTACCTGGTTCTGCACGTTGGTATATATTTTAGAATATACCTGCTGGCCTGTCATGTTCTTTATCTCTATCAGGTAATTCTTTGCAATGCTGCTCTTTACAGCAATGAACAGCACATGCTCTACCGGGTTCGGATATACGCTGATATCTGATTCGCCGTTTTTGATCACCACAGCATTACTGTAACGCACTTTGTTATTGGAATTGGTAAGTTTAAGCCGGTAATAATTATTACCGGTGATAAAGTCCTTGTCCAGGTAACTACACGCCGGCAGTGATGTAACTGCAATGGTTTTATAATCCCGGTTATTACTACTTTTTTCAAGACTGTATTCCTTAATATCATTGATATTGAGGTTCCAGTACAGGCGGTTACCGCCGGATTCTTTATTGCCCACGAGGGTAATATCATCGCCTGCTAGAATAAAACCACAGAAACCCGTAAGCACATAATTGGCATACTTGGTAAGGCATCCGCCATTCACCACGATCTTACAGAAATACCTGCCCGTATCGGCTGGTGTAAGGTTCGGGAAATACAAGCTGGGGCCGGTACCCACCACAATACTATCGTTGGGGTCAATTCTTTTATACCAGGTATAATCGGCATGCGCCATCGAATCCACTCTTAATGTAAGGGCATGGTTGAAGCATTCCAGGGTATCAGCAAACACCAGGAAGTTGGCCAGCGGCAATACGCTCACATCATACAGGCTGGCATTACCGCAGCCATCCACCACCCTTAACCGTATCAGCGAATAAGCGGTACCCGTATTGATAGAGAATATCGGGCTGGACTGTGGTGGTGTAACAATGCTGGGCGAAGCAGGCACACTGCCGATGATCTCGTAAGTATAAGGGCCCACACCACCAACAACGTGAACGCCTACACTAAATGTGTTATTATCGCATTGATAAGCATGTGTACCGGAAAGAATAGGGAAAACATATTCCTTCACCCGTACTGTATCATAAATATGCTTGGTACAGTTTTCCACATAGGTATCAAAAATATATACGGCGGGTCCCAGGTCAAGGAAAGTGTATTTATACCCTGCTATGGATGAGGCATTGATGGTAACTGCCACGCCATTCTTCTTGATTATTTTAGGCACAATATTACCGCCGATATTATTATCGGTAAGGTCTACCAACACGTCTGCAGATCCATTGGGCCATACACCCGACGGACATTTGGGTGTAACTGTGAAGATGTCATTGAGCACGCTCACTACCGGTGCTACAAATGCAGAGTCTTTTGTGCCGCACTGGTCGGTGATCACGATCTTATATTTCTGTACGGTTGCGGCCACCGGCGGCACACTGGAAAAAGTGGCGCTGGTGGCGCTGGTGGTGATCGACTGTATTAAAACTCCCGCAGGCGAATACAGTTCCAGCAGGTAAACCGGTATGCCGGATGTGATAGTAACTTTTATATCGGTGGTGCCAATAGTAACGCATGATTTTTTTGCTGACAAGGTTACTGTTGCCGGAGTTTTCGCTACCGTAAAGCAGCGCTTGATCAATGTATCGTAGCAGGCAGGATCATTCTGTAATGTGATACAGTAAGTGCCAAATGGCAGGTTGGTGAACACGCCGGTGGTATTGCAACTTAACTGCACATTGGCGGCATCGTAAATACAGTATTGCGGGTTGTTGATATTTACCTGCCCGGTTATTGTAGCTGTAAAAGTGGAACAGGTTTTATTGCTTACCGATACTGTTGCGCCAACAGATGGTACCGGGCGGTTAACGGTAAAGCAACGGGTGATGGTGGTATCGTAACAACTTGGATTGTTGGCAATATCTATGCAATAAGAACCATAAGGCAGGTTATTGAACACGCCTGTGGTATTGCAAATGATCAACACATGCGCTGCAGTGTACAGGCAAAACTGCGGGTTGTTAAGATTGGCAGTATCCGTTACCGATGCTGTAAAAGTAGTACAGGTCATATTACTGATGGTGACATTCAATCCTGCTGATGGCATTGGTTTGCGTACGGTGAAGCATCTTACAATGGTGGTATCATAACAACCGGGATCGTTGAATATTTTTATACAGTAACTACCATAGTCAAGATTCGGGAACACGCCGGTGGTATTACAATACATTTGTGTACCTACGGAATCATAGATGCAGTAATTAGGATTATTCAGGTTGGCCTGACCGGTTACGGTTGCAGTAAAAGTTTTACAATAAGTATTGAACACTACATTGGCTGCAGCTGTTGGCAAAGGTCTTCTTACAGTAAAGCAACGGCTGATGGTAGTATCATAGCAGTTATCCCTTATATCAATACAATAAGTTCCGTAAGGCAATAAAGTAAACACACCGGTGCTGTTGCAGCTGAGCAGGTTCTTTGCACTATCATAAATACAAAACTGCGGATTGGTGAGATTAGCCTGCCCGGTAATGGTTGCCGTAAAAGTGGAACAGGCCTGGTTGCTGATCTGCACCGTTGCATCCACTCTCGGGATATTCGGATCTGTCCACGTAACCGATTTGATATTGCCGCAATTATCTTTTACAAATAATTTCACGCTGCGCTTTTTGCCGATAAAATATTTGAACACATTTGTGCTGTACCAGCTGGTATCACCGGGATTGATGGATGCACCATAAGTATAACCATTAAATACAGTGCTGGGAGTAACATTGCCCCTGCTGTCTTTAAGATTGATCGTAACCAGTATACTATCGCAATTAAATTTCGATACCGTGTAAGTGTTGATCCACCAGTCGTAATTCTGTATGATCACATTACGGGTTTGAATGGCGCCGCAGGAATCGGTTAGCTGTATCAGGTAGTTACCACTGATAAGGCCGGTAAATGCACCCGTTGTATTAGTGGTACCCACACCCGATGCAGAAGGCGCAATGATCTTGTACAGGAACGGTGCACGGCCGAATGACTGGCCTGTTACTGTGATAGTACCATCAGCACCATTGATACAGGTAACATCTGTAGATACCATGCTAAAACTGGGCGCCTGGTAATTACCATCAATGGTGATACTATCGGTGGCGTATACACAATTGGTAACAACGTCCTTGATGGTTATCAGGTACCGGCCTGCTGATAAACCCGTTATGAGTGTACTGGATGTATAATTGGTTGCCACAGGGCCCGTAGCCTTGTATTGATAGGTGCCTGAGCCTCCCGACGCATTGATCTGCACCATACCGGTGGCAGCACATCTTGATTCTGTAGTGGTATAACTTACTGTTAACGGTATACAGGTTTGTGAAAAAGCAAGCTTCGGGAGAAGGAAAGTAACCGTTAATATAAAAAAGTAAAATACCGTTAGGTAAAGTTTCTTCATTCAGGGCAGGATTTGGTCTTATTTGACAACGTTTTGTTATTTGAGTTATTGCCATAAATTACCGGGATGTGGATATCTATCAGAAAATAGGGTTCTTTTACTTTTTAATGACATTTTTAAGCGTGCTTTTACCCCGTAAACTACAGGGCCATACTACGGATATTTACCATTGTGTTCGATCTGTTTTGGAGTATGAAATGGGCCATAAAAAAAGCGCCCCCAATAAACCGGGAGCGCTCTTTTTATATTCTAAAACTGTTAATCAAAAGTTTCGTCGTTCAGGTGCACTTTGGTCATTTCGTAAAAATGATTTTGTAACTGGTGCAGTGATAAGGGTTGCACGATATGCCTTCTTTCATCGCGGTACCAGATCTCAAATCTTGAAAAATCATTTTGTACCGGCAGCAACATCCTGAAAGCGCCCTTCATGTACTTTACAGTGCCGTCGTCATTTTGTTGTTTGTGGAATTTTAATTTCAGCAACTGGCTTTCATCTAATGGAATGGCGCTGAGCTGCTCTGTTTCGTACCAGAAATCCTGTGCGCCGGTGTTTACACAAACCTGTTTTTCGTTGTGGTTAAGGCCTGTTACTTCTCCCTGTTTTTTGTCGCCGTCGTTATCGGCAATAAGGTAATCACCTACTTTAATTTCATTAAATTTTATCATAGCAAGTTTTTTTTATTCATCCAATTTAAGGAATTTCTGACAAAAAATCAACTCCGTTTACGATAACTTAATACCGCCCACCCGTTGAAGACCACGGCAAAGCCCAGCATGGCGAACAGCTGGTATTTGATATCGGCGAGCGAGCTGCCTTTTAAAACCACCATGCGCATCACTTCAATAAAATAAGATACCGGGTTAAAGCGGGTGATCCATTTGGCCCATTCGGGCATGCTGTCGATAGAAGTATAAAGACCGCCCAGCAGGATAAAGATCATCATGATAAAAAAGGAGATCAGCATGGCCTGTTGCTGGTTGGCAGAATAGGTGGACAATAGCAACCCAAGACCCAATACCGCTAACAGGTACACGGCTGCAAAAATATAAATGGTAATAAAATGCCCTGCGGGAATGATGCCATAAAATACTCTTGAAATGGTAAGCCCGATAGTAAGCACTAATAAACCGAGCAGCCAGAAAGGAATTAATTTACCAAGGATAAAATGATATTTTTTAATGGGCGTAACATTGATCTGCTCAATGGTGCCGATCTCTTTTTCCTTTACAATATTGAGTGCTGCGAGATTCATCCCTACCATGGTCAATAGTATCACCAGTATGCCCGGCACCATAAAATATTTATAATTCATCAAAGGATTGTACCAGTTGGAAGAAGCAATATCGATCTGCGTTTCGGGATTGAAGCGGGGGAATTGCACCCATTCCGTTCTTACCTGCTGGTTATAATCTTTTATGATACTACCGAGATAAGCCCCGCCCAGGCTGGCTTTTACGCCGTTGATAGCATTGATGGCCAAAAATAATTTTGCTTCATTTTCTTTTACCAGTTCTTTTTCAAACTGCTGGGGTACCTGCAATACGATATCGGCTTTGTCAGCTTCTATTTGTCGCAATGCAGTATTGTAAGAGGATGAATAATCGGTAAGCATAAAATAACCTGATGCAGTTATTTTATTTACCAGCTTTCTTGAATATTCGGAATGATCGTTATCCACCACAGCCAGTTTAATATTCTTTACTTCGTAATCGGCAGCCCAGGGCAACACGATCAACTGTATCACCGGCATGATAAGAATGATGCGCAGGATACCCGGATCGCGGAATATCTGGCGGAATTCCTTCTGCAATAAAAATCGGATCGTTCTCATGCCAAACGGATTTTAAATTTCTTAATGGCCATCGTTAAAAAGAAGATCATCATGCCTGTAAGTATCAATGTTTCTTTCCAGATAGCTTTTAAACCCAGCCCTTTGATCATTACCGATTTTACAATGCTGTAATACCATTTTGCCGGAACGATGTTGGAAACAGTGCGTAACGGCAGCGGCATATTTTCTATCGGGAACATAAATCCGCTGAGCATGATGGTAGGCAGGAACAAGGCTACTAAAGAAATGAACATAGCAGTCTGTTGCGAAGCCTGCACCGGATGATATCAATAATCCCAACGACAATGATACGAGCGTGAATAAAATACTTTCAAACACCAGTAAAAAAATATTGCCATTGATGGGCATTTCCAGCGCAAATACGCTCAGCAATAAAATGGTGGTGATATTTACAACTGATAACAATAAATAAGGCACTGCCTTTGCCAGCACCACTATTTGTGGCCGCATAGGCGACACCAGCATGATCTCCATGGTACCCATTTCTTTTTCTTTTACAATGGTAATGGCCGTCATCATGGTACAAACCAGTAATAATACCATTGCCATTACACCCGGTACAAAATTAAAAGCACCTTTCAATTGCGGGTTGTACAGCATCTTCAATTCTGTATTGATGGTATACGGCAATGAACGGTTTTGTGTAATGCGTTTTTGATAATCCATGATGATCGACGACGCATAATTGGTCAATGTATTGGCCACATTAGGATCGGATGCATCGGCGATCAGCTGCACCTGGGCTTTATTGAAATGCTGCAGGTCTTCGCTAAAATTCGCAGGAAAGATGATAGCAAGTTTGGCGTTACCTTTTTTAAATTCTTCCTGCACCTGGTTGTAACTAACGAGGTTCTTCTCCACATCAAAATAGCGGCTGGCATTCAGTTCGGCGATCAATCCTGTTGATGCAACGTCGTGTGCATTGTCCAGCACAGCGATCTTGGCATTTTTTACTTCATTCGTTAAAGCAAAACCAAATATCACGATCTGCACCACGGGCATGCACAGCAAAATAAACAGCGTGCTTTTATCCCTCCCGATATGGAAGAATTCTTTTTTTACAAATGCGAAGAACTGTTTCATGGTGATGAGCTTTTGGCTACTGGCTGATAGCTATTAGCTTTTTGCTATCAGCAGCCTTTTTATGAATGCGTGTATCATCTTTATTACTTCTTCCAGTATTATATCCAACGCTTCAATATCCTGTACTTTTGTCAGTTTCATTTCTTTTGCAATAACCAAATATGTTTGCACTTCAAATGCAGAACCTAATGATATTTGCAAAAACCTGGCATAATCTTTATCACTGTTCCTGCTGCTTCCTTCAGCAATATTTGCCGGTATTGAAACTGCAGCACGGGTAATTTGTGAAACCAGGCCATATTTTTCTTCCGGCGGAAATTGCTTTACCAATAGGTATATTTTCTTTACCAGTTCAATACTCTTTTGCCAGACGATTAATTCTTTATAATTTTTCATATAGTACTTTTTAGCTAATAGCTAACGGCCAGCAGCTATTAGCTATTGATCGCTTCTCTTGGCTTTTCTTGCAAGCTTCAGGAACACTTCATCCATAGAAGCGGCATTGTAATTTATTTTTAACTGCGATGGTGTATCCAGTGCATCAATCCTTCCATCCACCATAATACTTACCCGGTTGCAATATTCTGCTTCATCCATATAATGCGTGGTAACAAATACCGTAATGCCTTTATCAGATGCTTCATATATCATATTCCAGAATTCCCTTCTCGTTACGGGATCAACGCCGCCGGTGGGTTCATCTAAAAAAACTATTTCCGGTTCATGGAATATCGCCACCGAAAATGCCAGCTTCTGTTTCCAGCCCAATGGCAGCGAACCCACTAATGTGTCGGCTTCTTTTTGCAAATGCAGCTGATCAATGATCGAAATAGTTTTATCTTTTATGAACGCTTTGCTTTTGCCATAAATGCCGCCATAGAACTGCATATTCTCTTTTACTGTAAGATCATCGTATAAAGAAAATTTCTGGCTCATATAACCGATGCTGCGCTTTATTTTTTCGTTGGCTTTGTACACATCCAGTCCTGCAACAGTAGCCTCACCGGAAGTAGGCATTGATAAACCACAGAGCATACGCATGGCTGTCGTCTTGCCTGCACCATTAGCACCCAAAAAGCCAAATATTTCTCCTTTGGCCACTTCAAAACTGATATGGTCCACCGCAACAAAATCGCCAAAGCGTTTGGTAAGCTGGTTTGCCGTTATGACTTTAGTGCTGTTCATTTTAATTTTTCATTAATGCAATAAAGCAGTCCTCAATATTGGGCATCACTTCCTGGGCAATAATATTTTCCGCTGCATGTTCGCTGATAAATGCCTGCAATGCCTGTTTGCCCGTTTCGTTTTTCATCACTGCATGATGGTATTCGCCGAATGGATAAATATCTTCTACAAAATCTTTTGCCTTTAATTCATTCAGCAATTGCAGCATTTTAGCAGACTTTACTGCAAAGAGTGGCTTTGAAAAATCGTTCACAATGCCCTGTGGCGTATTGATAGAAAGCAATTGCCCGCCCTGTATCAAAGCCACACGATCGCAGAGGTCGGCTTCATCCATGTATGGAGTAGACACCAAAATTGTGATGCCCTGTTGTTTCAGTCCTTTCAGCATTTCCCAGAATTCTTTTCTTGAAACCGCATCCACACCGGTAGTGGGTTCATCTAAAAACAATACAGAAGGCCGGTGAATGAGTGCGCAACACAATGCCAGTTTTTGTTTCATACCACCAGATAATTTCCCTGCTTTTCTTTTTTTAAATGGTTCTATCTGTACGTAGATATCTTTTACCAGGTCGTAATTTTCTTCAATGCTGGTATTGAAAATGGTAGCAAAAAAATTCAGATTCTCTTCTACTGAAAGATCGGGGTATAAAGAAAATTTACCGGGCATATAGCCTACCCTTTGGCGGATGGCTTTATAATCCTTCACCACATCAAAATCATCTACGCTGGCCTTGCCACTGTCTGCAAGCAGCAAAGTCGTGAGTATACGGAATAGGGATGTTTTTCCAGCACCATCAGGCCCGATGATGCCAAACAATTCTCCCTGCGCCACGTTGAATGAAACATTATTCAATGCGGTCACCTCTTTTTTCTTCCCGTAGGTCTTGATGATATTTTCAGCAACGATTGCGTTCATGTTTTAAAATTTCACTTCGCCGTACATGCCTATTTTAAGATAGCCGTCGTTCTTTACTTTTATTTTTATGGCGTATACCAGGTTCGCCCTTTCTTCTTTTGTTTGAATGGTCTTGGGGGTAAATTCTGCCTTATCAGATATCCAGGTAATATTACCGCTATATTCTTTGTACTTTTTTGCACCATCATCAATCAGCACTTTCACGGTTTGTCCCAGCTTTACCTGCGGCAGTTGCAGACCGGTGATATAAGCCCTTAAATTCAAGGATGATAGATCGGCAATTTTATAAAGTGCTTTCCCGGAAGCCGCCATTTCTCCTTCCTCAGCATATTTGGTAATAACGGTACCGGTTAGGGGATTTATGATATTCGCCTTCTGCACCTGGTCCTGCAATTGTGCCACTCTTTTTTTCAGCGGATCGGCCTCACTTAAAATACCCCGGTTTTGTGTAGCAGTATTATTTAACTGTACATTGATCTGCTGCTGTGTTACTTCGATCTGTTTTTTGGCTACATCGATCTGCGCATTGATGTCGTCCAGTTGCTTTCCGGTGGCTGCATCTGCTTTCAATAAATTCTCTGTTCTTGTTTTTTCATGCTGCAATGTGGTTAATTGCGATTGCTGCACTGCCAGCTGGTTCTGCAGCAGCTGTACCTGCGGCTGCACATTAGAAGTTTTTTCGCCGAGCGCTTTTATACTGGCTTCCACCTGCTCCTGCTGCAACGAAATATTTTTTGCGTCCACGGTACCTACAACAGAATCTTTGGGTATCAGCATGCCTTCCTCCACACGAAAGGACAATAATTTACCCGGCAGTTCAGACGATACCACCGTTTCATCCGCTTCAAAAGTACCGGTTGCGTCTGCGTTGCTTTCGTTGTTTTTACAGGCCGAAAAAGCAAGGCATAAAAAAGCAATGGTGAGAGTATTTATATGTTTCATAAAAATATTTTATTGTTTTCCTGAAATATTTTGGTAATTGATCTGCGCCTGCAACAACTGCACCTGGTGTGTTATCAGCGATTGCCTCGACTGGTCTTCCGCATTTACTTCCCGCAGGTAATCGTTGGCGGTTATCACACCGTTCTCCAGTTGCGCTTTAGCAGCTTCTTTTACACTCAACCGCAATGCAATGATCTCGTTATCCTTTGCGATCAGTTGCTGCAGCTTACTCACTTCCGATTCCTGTTGTTTTAATGCGGTATTGGTGTTGAGTAAAAAAGTTTCTTTCTGTATACCTATGGATTTTTTATTGATATCGATCAGTTGTTTTTCTTTTTTCTGCGTGTAGAGTCCGCCAAAATTCCAGTTCAAACGAACGCCGGTGGTATAAAAGAAAGAAAAATCATTATCCAGGAAATTCAAGCCCGGCCTTCCGTAACCTCCCTGTGCAAAGAGGCTTGCTTTCGGTTTATTTTTCGAATCGATGAGTTTGTATTGGCCTCCCAATAGTTTTTCCTGTGTGCTGTACAATTTCAATTCGGGTCGATCTATATCACTCGTCATTCCTCCAGGTGCTACTGGTTTTTCCAACTGTGCATCTTCCGGTAATGTTTGATTAATAAACAAACCCAGCACATCTGTTAATCCCTTCCGGGAGGCTTTGATCTCGATGGCCCGTTGGTCGTTCTTCAGCAACTCTGCTTTCAATACATTTACTGAGGAGCGGAATGCAGTTCCATTGGCCAGCTGCGCTTCTGTTTTTTTGATGCCATTTTCCAGGTCGGTTTTTACCAGGCCCGCCTGTTTCAGCTGTTCATCAAAATATAGAACGCTGAGAAATAACTGGTTGATCCTTTCTTTTAATTTATACAACTCCACTTCCACTTTTTGCTGCTCTGCATCTTCATTCAGGTGCTGCAGATTTTTTTGTTCTTTAGTAACGCCGCCATCATATACCAGTTGGTTCACATCAGCCAGTACTTTATATTGATCTTTAGAAGGAGAACTGATATTTACACCGGGAATGGGCACATCGATCTTTGTAACCTGCGACTGGTAAGTTGCCTGCGCACTGATACTGAATTGCGGCAAAAACCCCTTACTTAAATTATCGATATTGATATTGGTGGTTTGTTTCAGCAATTCCCTTTGTTTGATCAATGGATAGTTTTGCTGCGCCAGTTCATAAGCTTTCGCCAGGCTGAGCGGTTGCTGCGCTTTGAGCAAAGCAGGCAACGATAATACTATCAGCAGTAACTTTTTCATCGCTTTATTTCTTTATTGAATCAATAATAAATTTTGGTATCTCTTTTCGCCGCTGTTCTATCACTGCATCAAATTGCTTGTCGTTCAGCTGCAGGTTCTTCGTGATCATCGGCTTTGCTATAAAAGGAAAAATAGTCATCGATAATAAATTCAGCAGCAGGTGTATGGGGTTGATCTTCTTGATCGTTCCTTTCTGTATTTCTTTTTCGATCTGTGCCAGCAATTTCATAGGTTTAGGCCGGTGGCTCATATTCCACAACTTGCCGAAAAACTGCTCTGCATCCCTGTTCACTTCATTCAATATAAACCAGGGCAGGTAAGGGTTTTCGAGCATCTCGTCAATGTATTCATTCACAAACAGTGCTATCTTTTCAAACAGCGGTGCGTCTGATTCAAAAATGATATTCACTTTTGGAAAGAACTTGTTGGCCTCTTCCATAAAGATCACTTCAAACAATTTGTCTTTATCCTTGAAATAGTAATGCAGCATGGCTTTATTGATGCCGGCCTCATCAGCGATATCCTGCATACGGGCACCCGCCATTCCTTTGCTGGTAAACACTTTTCGTGCTGCAGCCAATATCTTTTGCTCTGTAGTGGTATCTATTTTATTTTTAACCATATAGTTTAACCAAATGGTTAACAAAAGTACATAATCTTTTTACTTCGCCAAATTCTTTTTATTGAAAGGTTGTTTTGGGAGACTGGAAGGAAATGAAAAAAGGGGAGTATGGCACGCAGAGGACACAGAGAAAAAATACACATCCTCATTCCCCATACTCCTTATCGAATTGATTATTCTTATTCTGCCCAGCTCATGATATAATTACCGTTCTCTATTTCCAACGCCTGTTTGGTGAGCATCAACGGACGGAAAGTATCTACCATCACTGCCAGTTCTTTGGTTTCTTTCGCACCAATACTTTTTTCAACAGCACCGGGGTGCGGACCATGCGGTATACCTGCAGGATGCAAAGTGATCATGCCCCTGGTTACATTTTTACGGCTCATAAAATCACCGTCCACGTAATAGATCACTTCATCACTGTCGATATTGCTGTGATTATAAGGCGCCGGTATGGCTTGGGGGTGATAATCGAATAAGCGGGGCACAAAGGAACAAACCACGAAGGCATTGGTCTCAAAGGTCTGGTGCACGGGTGGTGGCTGGTGCACACGACCTGTTATGGGTTCAAAATCGTGGATGGAAAAAATATAAGGATAACAGCAACCATCCCAGCCCACTACATCAAAAGGATGGGTACCATAATGCAGTCCATACAACATTCCCCGCTTCTTAGCTTTAATAAGGAAATCGCCTTTTTCATCAATGGTCTTTAAATTGGCAGGTGGCCGCATATCCCTTTCGCAATAGGGTGCATGTTCCATTAGCTGCCCGTATTTGCTCATGTATCTTTTAGGGTAACGTAAAGGCGTAAACGATTCCACAATAAATAGGCGGTTCTTGTCGTCATTGAATGCTATCTGATAAATAGTACCCCTGGGCAATACAATATAATCGCCATAGCCGAAACTCAGTTCACCATATTGTGTATGCACGGTACCGCTCCCCTCGTGTACAAAGATCATTTCATCCGCATCGGTGTTCTTATAAAAATAATCTCCGGTGCCGGATTGCGGTGCAGCCAGTACAATATGGCAATCGTTGTTCACGAGTACAGGGATACGGCTTTTTAAAAACTCTCCGCCGGGTTTAATATTGAATCCCTCGAAGCAACGGTGCTGGAGCATTTTTTCTTCTGCCACCTGCGGACTCACATCCACCTGCGGTTCTGTTTTAATGATCTGTGTGGGCGGATGGCAATGGTACAGCAGCGAATAATCATCGCTGAAACCTTCCGTTGAAAATAACTGTTCGCTGTACAAACCGCCGTCGGGCTTGCGGAACTGGGTATGGCGCTTGTGAGGAATTTTTCCTAAACTATAGTAATGAGACATTTTTTGTAATTAATAATGAATAATTAAGAATTAATAATGAGTTGTAAGGTCAATCATTATTAAAGAAGGCATAGTTCCAGGGAGGCAAGGAGGAAAATATATTTCCAGTTGCGCTTATCGATATAATATGTAAAATTGCGGTGGAATGGCATAGCTTAAAATCGCACCTAAAGTTAATGAATCAAAACATCAAATCAGCAACAACATTTTTGCCCTGTGCAGGATTGCTGTATATCGAGCACCGGAAGCTGCTGCTGGCATTCAGCAACAATAAACAATGCTATTATTTACCGGGCGGTAAAATTGATGCACACGAATCTGCTGCTGCCGCTTTATGCAGGGAAGTGCTGGAGGAAATGAATGTAACTATTGATACAGCAGACCTTGAATTTTATACGCATATCACTGCACCCGCCTATGGCGAAAAAGAAGGCGTGATAATGGAGCAGGATTGTTTTTTGCTGAAGAAAAAAATCGCACCGGCTGCTTCTGCGGAAATTGCCGCTTTACATTATTTCTCTGTGGAATTATATAAGAAAGAGACCAACCAGGCGCCCGGCGCACTGATGGTACTGGAACAATTACAAGCAGCTGACCTTATTGATTAATATGACAAGAATTGGATTGATATCAGATACCCATGGCTACCTGGATGAAAATGTTTTTGAGCATTTTAAGCATTGTGATGAGATATGGCATGCGGGCGATTTTGGGGAGGGTGTTGCTCATGATCTGACGTCCCGTCTGATCATGAGCAACGCCTCTCAACATGGTCAGACGGGGCGTCAGACCATGTTGAGAGGCGTATACGGTAATATCGACGGCAATGATATCCGGAGCGAATATCCCGAGCAATTGGTTTTTATGTGCGAGGAAGTAAAAGTAATGATGCGGCATATTGGTGGCTATCCGCCGCGTTATAATCCCGAAACCAAAAAAGAAATATTATTGCACCGGCCACAACTCTTCATCAGTGGCCACAGCCATATTCTAAAGATCATGTACGATGATCAATTGCAATGCCTGCATATGAATCCAGGTGCTGCCGGTAAGCATGGCTGGCACAAAGTAAGAACATTGATCCGCTTTAATATCCACGGAAAAGAAATGAAAGATTGCGAAGTGATAGAACTCGGCAGCCGGTAAATTATTTGCCGCCATTGGCGTGCAGGTCGGCACGGCAATTAGCATCCAGCGCAGGTATATTACCATTCATTAAAGGCCCCATGATACCCGTGGTCTGCACTTCATAATACATCAGGCAATTGGAATTATTGCAATGTTTTGCATTCGCTGCATCTTCATGTGCTGTCTGCATGGCCGATCCCAGGTTAACCAATCCTAAAAGATGTCCCATTTCATGTTCCAGTATGGTAGACTCCAGTTTGGTGCGGCTCACCTGCCCGATACCACCCGAATTATCCGCCACTTTTTTTGCGAAGATGCACATGGAAGTATTGCGGTAAGCAAAGCCCAACACATTATCCGTGGTGTAATTGCCATCTACGTATAAAAAATTCAGTGCTATCTGGGTACCGGAATTGTATTTGGTACGGTTGGTCTTTTCAATAGCAGCCACATCATCCAGTGAATAAACTGATTTACCACCGGATGCAATGGCACTCTGCACTACGGTAATGCCGCCGGGTTTATTGGCCAGCAGGTTAATAAAATTCACCAGGTTATTTACAGAAGAAACATCGGGCTGGTAGCCGGGCATGTATTGCATTTCAATGATCGCTGAAGTGTACTTGGTAGCACTCAGCAATTCATTGGCAGAGGCGCCAACGGCTTTGGTATTTTCTGTATTACCAACGGTAAGGCCGGATACAGCGTCTTTTTTAGAGCAGGAGTTGTTTACTGCAATAATAATTAATGCAGCTGCACAACATTTCAGGGCTTTGGTCATAAGAATGGCTTTATTTTCTTTACGAAAATATCATGCCAACAGTTTTAGTTAGTTCACCCAATCTGCAATAAAAATGTTGGTATCCCTGGTACCACCATTGTTGCGGTTGCTGCAAAAAATGATCTTTTTGCCATCGGGGCTAAACATAGGAAATGCGTCAAAGGATTTCTCAGCGGAAATTTTTTCTAGTCCTGTGCCATCTTCATTGATCAAAAACAGGTTGAAAGGAAAACCTCTTTTGCTCTGGTGATTGCTGGCAAATATGATGCGTTTGCTGTCGGGTAAATAAGCCGGTGCCCAGTTGGCGTTGCCAAAATTGGTCACCTGTTTTACATTTTTACCATCGGTATCAGCTATATATACTTCCATATTGGTGGGTGCCACTAAATTCTCAGCCAGAAAATCTTTGTATTCTTTTATTTCTTCGGCTGTTTTAGGGCGGCTGGCACGCCAGATTATTTTTTTACCATCGGGGCTGAACCAGGCGCCGCCATCATAACCCAATGTATTGGTCACCCTTTTTTCTTTACCGGTTTTCAGGTCCATGATGTACAGGTCAATATCGCCGTCTTTATCGCTGGTGTAGATGATCTTTTTACCGTCGGGAGATACCGTTGCTTCTGCATCGTAGCCTTTGCTGTTGGTGAGTTGTTTTACGATCTTACCATTCAGGTCGGCCATAAAAATATCGTAGCTGTCGTATAAAGGCCAGATGTATTTGTTGCCATATTTCTTCCTGTCTGGTACGGGCGGACAGGTATCTGCGCCTAAATGTGTGCTGGCGTAAATAATGTGTTTGCCATCCTTTAAAAAAGAACCGCAAGTGGTCCTGCCCTTGCCACTGCTGATCAATCTTGGTTCAAATTTTTCGCCATAAGCGGGCACTTTACCAATGAACATTTCATCGCACATAATGCCTTCTTTAGGATTGGTACGCTGAAAAATGATCCACTTGCCATCAAAACTAAAATAAGCCTCTGCGTTATCACCACCAAAGGTCAGCTGCTGCACATTTTTAAAATGCTTTTCGCCGGGAAAATGGATGGTATCGTCAGTGTGAGTAGTGAGTAGTGAGTGGTGAGTGGGGGTTTTAGGCTTATAAGAACTGATTATAATAGTTAAGGTCAGTAATACTGTTGCTGCAAGGGCAAATCTTTTCATCCGTGTAATTTTAGGCGGCAAAGTTACAAAGCTGATAATTTTAATTGTCAGAAAAATGTCATGACGTTAACAAGTATCAGCTTAATTTTGCGGCAGTATAATTTATGAAACAACTATTATTCTCCCTTTCCGCTTTATTTTTTATTACAGCCTGCAACAATGCGGCTAAAGAAGAGCCGGTTACCCAATTACAGGTGCCTGAACAGGAAAAAGCGCTGAAAGATGCCGTTACCCAATACCCGGATTCGATCCCTTTACGGAAAGCGCTGATAAAATATTATGAAGAATTGCAATCATCGCAGCTTGCCATGAAGGAAGTGGATAATGCTATAAAAGTGGATAGTAATGATGTGGAATTGTGGGATAAAAAAGCCACGATCTTTTTGTATGATGAAGACACACTGAATGCTATCAGGTCGTACAATAAAGCGATTGAAGTATATCCCGATCCGCAATACATCATGTCGGTGGGTGTATTGTACGCTTTTAAAAGAAATGATACAGCGCTGGCCATGGCCGATGCTTTGCTGATGGCCAAAAAATCAAATGCCGATAAAGAAGCCTTATTGATAAAGGGTATTTATTTCGGTGCCATAAACGAAAAACAAAAAGCGCTTGGCTTTTTTGATAATTGCCTTAAACTGGATTACACCTATATGTCAGCCTACCTGCAAAAAGGTATTACACTATTTGAGTTGGGCAAATACCAGGAATCAATTGCCATATTTGATCGGGCCACAACTTTACAAAACAGTTTTGCCGAAGGTTATTACTGGATGGGCAGAAACTATGAACAATTAAAAGACAATAACAACGCTATAGAAAATTACCGCAAGGCATTGTTCTACGATCCTGATTATGTAGAAGTAAAAGAAGCGATGGGAAGGTTGGGGGTTAAGTAGTTGAAAGTGCAAAGTTCATAGTTGAAAGTTCAAAGTTTATAAGTACAAGGCGTTTATTTTACTATTGTGGCTTTATAATTATCTTTGCGGCGAAAAAAGTTAACTCATAACTCATAACTCATAACTCATAACTCATAACTCATAACTCATAACTCATAACTCATAACTCATAACTCAAATGCCCATCATCGCTCCTTCCCTTTTAGCATCTAATTTTTTAAACCTTGAAGCCGAGTGCAAAATGCTGAACGAAAGCCAGGCCGATTGGTTTCACCTGGATGTAATGGACGGACGTTTTGTACCCAATATCAGTTTTGGACCAATGCTTATCGAATTCTTCCGGAAAGCCACCACCAAGGTTTGTGATGTGCATTTAATGATCGAGGAACCCGAAAAATATACAGAAGCTTTTAAAAAAGCCGGCGCCGATAATTTAACCGTGCATATTGAAGCCTGCCGCAACCTGCACCGCAATATCCAGCAGATAAAAGAGCTGGGCATGAAAGCAGGCGTGGCCATCAACCCTCATACACCGGTGGAAAGTTTAAAAGATATTTTAGCAGATATTGACCAGGTGTGCATGATGAGCGTGAACCCCGGTTTTGGCGGCCAGTCATTCATTCCTTATACACTCACTAAAATAAAGGAGCTGCGCAAAATGATCGATGAACGTTCGCTGAACGTAAAGATCGAAATTGATGGCGGCGTAACGGTTGCCAATGCAAAATCTATAATTGATGCAGGCGCCGATGTGCTGGTAGCAGGCAATACCGTTTTTAAAGCGACTGATCCCATTGCCACCATTGCACAATTAAAAGCTATTTAGCAGCACTGAGGGTGTCGTAGATCTGCTTTACAACATTGGCATCTTTTTTTACCCAGTTGGTCTCCTCTTTATCCCATTTGTATTTTTTGGTAATGATGTCTTCCAGCATGCGCTGGCCTTTTAATGCCTGTTCTTTATTGTAAAAGCAATTGATCCATTTGTCTGTTACTTTTTCTTCCCGCATTACAGATATGCCGCCGCTGTACCATACAAAAACAGTGGGCAGTCCCATAAAAGTGATGCTGTTACCGCCTCTTACAATATTATCGTTTAAAAAAGTATGGAAAAAGCCCACGTGTTGCAGCACTCTTTGTTTGATCTCTGCATCAGTTTCCGGTTTTGATGGTTTGATGCGCCATTGGTTATTGGCTCCATAGAACGGATTATTGTTGGGATCCTTCTGCACTTTACCATCGGCCTTATATTCTATCTGCTTTTTATCTGCCGTATTGGTCAGCGCCAGGTTCTTTGCATTAATATTATCGATCGTGTACTGCGCCTTGCCACCGTCTTTATAATTAATAGTGATCGTCTTTCCGGCATCATCCAGCGCCCAGGTACCAAAGCGGATATTATCACGAGGGTTCTGTACCACTGAGCCATCAGCAAAAAATGAAAAACCACGGTAAGGCATATCAAAAGTAGCGCTGCCGCCGGATAATTCAGCTTCCTGGGCATCTTCCTTACTTTCCCAATTTTGCGCCAGTATTACTTTTACATCTTTAGTGGAGCGTACATCCGTGAGCATATCGGGCAATTCGTTGGTCTTGGTGGGCTCAACCTTTGCTTCTTCTTCCTTATTCTTTGCCCCATTGTTGTTACAGCCTGCAGCGATCAATGCCGAAATGCCGATCATAAAAAATATCCGCTTCATAAAATGTATTTTTTTCAAAAATATTAATTACCGTTAATAATATTGCAGCAAAATTTTAAAGGGTTAAATTTAACAAAAAAATAAACGGTATCGCTTTCGGCAGAACTGCCAATATCGGGTAACCATAAAAATATTTTATCTTCACTGCATGAGAATCATTCCGCTGCTGATATTATCATTGCTTTTTTTAACTGCAACCGCCCAAAAGAAAACCGCCTTTGTTTCCGGTAAGGTAATGGACGAAAATGAAAAACCCCTGCAGCATGTATCTGTTGTGATACTGGGCAAATCAACGGGAATGGTGACCGACGACAGTGGCCATTTTAAAATTAAAGTGCCGGCCGATAAAGCATTTGCATTGGTGTTTTCTTTTTCAGGTTATAAAGATGTACAGAAGAATTTTTACCTCAGCAATAATGAAGAAGAAACAACCGTGATACAAATGGAACTGGGTCGTAAAACACTGGATGCGGTAGTGGTAACAGATGATAACCAGCGCAGGGAAACAGGCCTTGCCAAGATCAATCCCGAGAATGCACTCACCCTGCCCAGTACCATTGGCGGCGTGGAAGGATTGATAAAAATATTGGTGGGCAGCAATAACGAACTCAGCTCGCAATACAGCGTACGCGGCGGTAATTACGATGAGAACCTGATCTACATCAACGATTTTGAGATCTTCCGTCCATACCTTGTACGCAGCGGCCAGCAGGAAGGGTTGAGTTTTATCAATCCTGAAATGGCAAAGAATGTAAATTTTTATAATGGCGGTTTCCAGGCAAAATATGGTGATAAAATGAGCAGCGTGCTCGACATTCAATATAAAAAACCAAAAACATTTGGCGGCACTGCTTACATCAGTTTGCTGGAACAGGGACTGAGCCTGGAAGGCGCCAACAAAAAACAAAATGTTACTTACCTGCTGGGCATCCGCAACAAAAGCAATAAGAATTTATTGAGCAGCCAGGAAACCGTTGGGTCGTATATCCCCTCCTCTTCCGATATACAGGCTTTTATCACTTATAAAGCAAGCGAAAAATTACAGTTTGAATTTTTGGGTAATTACTCCGTAACAAAATTCACCCTCTTTCCGCAATCAGCACAAAAAACAACTTCTGTATTCTCTCCTTTTTTTACTGCTAACCTCGGGCTGGATATTGATTTTGAAGGCAAGGAACAGGATGGCTATAAAACAAGCCTGCTGGGTTTAAGCATGGTTTATAATCCCACCCGCAAACTAAAACTAAAGTGGATGCTTAGCCGCTTTGAAGATAAAGAGAATGAAAATTTTGATATTGCCGGTTCCTATCTTTTTGGTGACCGCGATTTTGATAATACCAGCAGCACATTCGGACAGATCATTAATCCCCTGGGCGCAGGTTACTACCAGAATTATGCAAGAAATTCACTGGACATTACTGTGTACAATGCAGCACTGAAAGGCAGCCTGGATAAAGGCAAACATTTTATACAGTTTGGCAACAGCATTGAACAAACCAACATTACTGATAAATTAAGGGAATGGGAATACCAGGACAGCGCCGGTTATTCATTACCCTATAACAGTGCTAACCTGAACATGTACAAATTCCTTAACTCCACTGCGGATCTTTCCATACAAAAATTCAGTGGTTATGTACAGGATAATATCCGCCTGGGTAATGCATCAAAAGATGTGACCCTGCAGGCAGGTGTACGTTACAATTATAATTCGCTGAATAAAGAATTTTTGATAAGCCCCCGCATGCAGCTAAGCTTTAAACCACAATGGAAGAAAGATGTGGTATTGAAGTTTGCAGCGGGCATTTATGATCAGCCGCCTTTTTACCGCGAACTAAGAAAATACGACGGCACCCTGAACACCGCAGTAAAAGCACAAAAAAGTTACCAGGTGGTGGCAGGCATGGATTATAATTTTAAAGGATTGGAGGACCGTCCATTCCGCCTGACCACTGAAGCCTATTATAAAGGACTTACAGATGTGGATGTATATGATATTGATAATGTAAAGATCCGCTATGCAGGTAACAACAATGCCAAAGCCTATGCCACCGGTGTGGAAGCCCGCTTGTTCGGCGAACTGGTGAAAGATGCTGAAAGCTGGCTGAGTATTGGCTTTATGCGCACAAAAGAAGATCTTGATAACGATTATTATTATCAATATAAAAATGCAGCCGGTGAGATCATTACATCGCACAGCACCAATCAAACACCTGTAGATAGTGTCAAGAACAATGTAGGTTATGTACGCCGTCCTACCGACCGGCTGATAACAGTTGGTTTGTACCTTGAAGACTATTTACCCACCAATAAAAATTTTAAAGTGCACCTGAATATGCTGTATGGCAGCAACATGAGTTATAATATTCCCAACAGTGTTAAATACCGCAATGCCCTCATTATTGATCCGTACATAAGGATCGATATCGGTTTCAGTGCACAATTGCTGAGCGAAAAAAGCGAACGCCGCAGCCACAGTCCTTTTAAAGATTTTGAGAATATCTGGGCAAGCTTTGAAGTATTTAATTTGATCGACAGACCTAATACCATCTCTTATCAATTGATAAAAGATTTTGCCAATAATATTTACAGCATCCCCAACCGCTTAACTCCGAGACTGGTGAATTTTAAACTGGTAGCAAGGTTTTAATATGTATGCGCAAACTTAGTTTTACGATATTCATTTTATTTTTTACGGCAACTGTTTACAGCCAGGATAATTTATTGAAGAACGAAAAGCTCATTTTTTCTTTTGATACAAAAAGCGGAAAACATGTAACGATTGCAAGAGACAGTAATGATCAGTATATCATTTACAGGTTTGGCAGTGCTGGTAAAACTGAAATGGAATTTCCCGGTAAAACTGAAAAGAGTTGGAAAGATTTTACTTACGCTTTTTATTTGAGAGGCGGTGGTATCCAGAATGAAGGGATAGACCTTAATTATGTCAGTTTTACAAATAATGGCTTTAAGTATGTGATCTACGATGAGTATTATGCCAGGGGAAACCAAACGGGTATCGGCATAAGAGTGACCGATCTGAAGACCCGAAAAACTATTGATATTAAAGGCAAATACAAAACCATCAAAGGAACACTTGTTGACCTGCGGGATAATAAATTTATTGCAACAAGTGATGGATTAACAGATTAGCTGCAAGTATAATTCTATTGGCGCCGAAGCAACAGATCAACCAACATTATACCACTCATGTAAAAGCATCGTATAAGGTTCTTATTCATCCGCATTTAATGTATATTGAGTGATGCCATCCTCCTTAAAAATTGTACATCCTCTATTGCTTTCCGTCTGTACAGTATTACTTTGCTGCAATACAGCCAAACACAATACAGAATCAGTGGAAGCTGCTATGCAAAAATATGATGCACTCATTCTTCGCCTGGATGCAGACGCTATTTCAAAATTATTTACAGCAGATGGCAAGCTGGGCAACATTGCAACAGGAAGAGATTCGATAAAAAAATTTTTATCCTCTTTTAAGAACGTACAGGTATTATCACAACATTCCTCCACCACTTCAATAAACATCATTGCAGATACTGCTACACAAAATGGTATCTATCATCAAACAGATGTAGTAAACAACCGCGATACTGTAACTGTAAAAGGTGAGTTTACTGCACGCTGGTTATGGATCAATAAAAAAGGTTGGTTCATCCAGCAGATGGAAACAAAACCTACGCAATAGATGATACGATCATTGTAGTAAGCGTCTACTCATTTTGTAGTAGTATTCAATACACTTTAAAAATTGGTACGGCTATTGATGTGATGTTATATTAATTAACATTCTGTTGATAAGTATATTTGTTGAATGTTAATTGATATTCGTTAAATTTGAAAAGGAAGTTTAGAAGTACCAAACAGAATTTTATTTGTTCATTAAAGTGCTGCTATGTTTGGTTGGGATTTTTTACAACAACAGAAACAGTGCGTAAAATTGAAAACCATTGACAGAGACCATCATTAACCTCGAAACCGTTAACCCCATTGAATTCTTTGGCGTGAATAACGGAAAACTGGACATCTTAAAAAAGAAATTTCCTCTCTTAAAAATCTTAAGCCGCGGTACACAAATAAAATTAAGCGGCGCTCCCGAACAAATTGAAGGTGCAAAAGAAAAGATCGATCTGATACTCCAGTACCTGGAACGTAATGGCCACATGAGCGCCAATTACTTTGAACAGATACTCGGTGGTGATGATGAAAGAGTGATCGATAATTTCATGGATCGCAACCCCAATGATGTATTGGTGTTTGGCCCCAATGGCAAAACAGTAAGGGCACGTACCAGCAACCAGAAAAAAATGGTGGAAGCATGCGATAAAAATGATATCGTATTCGCCATTGGCCCTGCAGGTACCGGTAAAACCTATACTGCTGTTGCATTGGCGGTAAGGGCTTTAAAAAACAAACAGGTAAAAAAGATCATTCTTACAAGGCCCGCTGTGGAAGCAGGTGAAAGCCTCGGCTTTTTACCCGGCGATCTGAAAGAAAAGATCGATCCATATTTAAGGCCATTATATGATGCGCTGGATGATATGATACCAGCCGACAAGTTGGGATATTATATGACCACACGCACTATCGAAATTGCACCATTGGCATACATGAGGGGCCGTACACTGGATAACGCTTTTATCATATTGGATGAAGCGCAGAACACCAACGACCTGCAGATAAAAATGTTCCTCACCCGTATCGGGCCCAATGCAAAAGCCATCATCACCGGTGACCCTTCGCAGATCGATCTGCCGAAGAACCAGCAGAGCGGTTTGTTCAAAGCCACACGTATCTTAAAGAATATCGATGGCATTGCGCATATCGAACTGGATGAAGAAGACGTGGTAAGGCACCGCCTGGTTAAATCCATCATCAAAGCCTACAATAAATTTGATGGCAAGGATGAAGAGGAAAAGAAAAAGACTTTGTAGATTTGGTGAATGTTCTTTTTTAAATATACTAACCTTCGAAATACAATGAGGCAGCTTAAGGGTTGCCTCATTTTTTTATGTACCATTATCTTGTATGCATGCAGCGATAGCTCCGGTCATTCCAATATTGAAACTTCATCTGCAGATTCGCTTAAGGAGCAACAAAAAATCCAACGGGCATTTATTGCCATCGACTCGGTAAAAAAAATGGTACAGACCGGCGACCTTGTTGTAAGGACCGGCAATGATTTCACCAGCGAAAGCTTACGCAGCCTCAACCAGCGTGACAGGACTTACTCTCATTGTGGCATTGCCAGTTGGGAACATGATACACTTTTTGTGTACCATGCACTGGGCGGCGATTTTAACCCCGACCAGAAAATACGCCGTGATAATTTTGAGCTTTTTGCAGAGCCTTATTCCAACAGGGGCATTGGCCTGTACCGTTACCAGTTGGATGCAGCCGATATTGACAGCCTGATGATAACCGTGCGCCAGCTATACCATATCGGTATTATGTTCGACATGAAATTTGACCTGCAAAGCAACGACCGCATGTATTGCGCCGAATTTGTTTACAAAAGCCTGGTAATGGGCTGCAACGGAAAATTACGCTTTACCACCAGCCAATTGGGTGATTTTACGTTTGTTGGCGTGGACGATCTTTTTTTGCAACCCTTATGCAGACTGCAAAAAAAGATTTTATACCAATAATAGTTTGAAACATGGAAAATAAAACTAATTTTGAAACCTAAATAAAAACTAAAAATACTATTATGAAAAAAATGTTATTAGCCGTTGCGGTAACTACAACTTTACTATTTGTTAGCTGTAAGTCTGGCGGTGGCGACCCCAAAGCTGTATTGATCGCTTTTTTTGAAGCATTGAGCAAAAAAGATTTTGATGCTGCAAAAAAACTGGCTACCAAAGACAGTGAGCAGATGTTTGCACTGATGCAAATGGGCATGAATATGGCTAAAGACAAAGACGATAAGGAAATGGATAAATTCAATAAAGACAAAATGATCTTTGGCGAACCAAAAATTGATGGCGACAAAGCAACTGTGGAAGTAAAGGATAAAGAAAAAGGCGAAGCAGTGAATTTTATTTTAAAGAAAGAAAGCGGCAGCTGGAAAGTAGCTTTCGATAAAGCATCAATGATGCAGATGGGCGCTGAAAAAATGAGCGAAAAAGGTATGGATCCTACTGCTGCAATGGATAGCCTGAACAGCGGCCTGGATAAATTAAAAGATATGAACGTGGATTCTTTAAGCAATAAAATGAAAGAAGCCGCTGATAAGCTGAACGAGAACAAAGACAAAATTGAAGAAGCCGCTAAAAAAATGAAAGAAGCTGCTGACAAAATGAAACAGCCATAATATCAGAACGCATAAAAAAGAAGCACCCCAAAACCGGGGTGCTTTTTTTATCAGCTTAGCCGAAAGATGTTTAACTTTAACTATGATTAGAAAAACAGCATTCAGCCTTGCAGCAGCTTTTGTTCTATTTGCCTGCAACAGCAATCAGCCCAAAGCGCCCGTTACCAATGTGGAAGTTGCCACTACTTTTATAAGGGCCGTACTGGATGACGATTTTAAAACAGCCGAAAAATACCTTTTAAAAGACGAGACCAACCAGCAGTATTTTGAGAACTCCAGGCGGCAGTACGAAGGAAAAGATAAAAGCGAACTGGAAAAATACAAATCCTCCGAAATACTGATCAATACGCTGAAGGAAGTAAATGACAGTGTAACGCTGGTGAATTACAGCAATACCTATAAAAAAGACAATGCCACCGATCTTAAACTGCTGCGCAGGAATGGCCAGTGGTTCATCGATTTTAAATATACCTTTGTAAAAGAATAGCTGCTGTTACATGCTCAAAAATTTTCTTTTAGTAGGCCTGGGAGGAGCGATCGGCTCCATGCTCCGGTATGCCACTTCATTACTGGTGCCGGTAAAAAATTTTCCCTGGGCTACTTTTGCCATTAACATTACCGGCAGCTTTTTAATAGGTGTTATATTATCATTAAGCTTAAAAAGCGAAACATTTCATAACAACTGGAGATTATTTTTAGCAACAGGTATCTGTGGCGGCTTTACCACCTTTTCTGCTTTCTCTGCCGAAAATGTAGTGCTGCTGCAAAACGGAAAATATTTTATGGCGCTGGCTTATGCTGTATGCAGCGTAATACTGGGCATTGCCGCGGCATGGTGCGGCTTCAAACTCATAACTTATAACTCATAACCTATAATTTTTAACGCATGTACGTACTCCACCCCTGGCATGGCGCTCATTACGGAGATAAAGCCCCGCAGGTAGTAAATGGTTTAATTGAAATTCCGCAGGGCAGCCGCGCCAAATACGAAATAGATAAAAAAACAGGATTACTGAAACTGGACAGGGTGATCTACTCTTCCTTTCACTACCCAGTTAACTATGGCTTTATTCCGCAAACACTCGGCCAGGATGGTGATCCGCTGGATATACTGGTGATGTGTAGCGAAAGCATCCAGTCCCTTTGCCTGGTGGAAGCCACTGTTATCGGTAATATGCAGATGATAGATAACGGCGAAAAAGATGATAAGATCATTGCAGTTGCATCTAAAGATCCCGGTGTGAATTATATTACCGATGTACACGAACTGCCCCGTCATTTTATAGCGGTATTGAAAAATTATTTCGAGAATTACAAAGTACTCGAAAATAAAGTGGTGGAAATAGATGAATTCCAGGATAAGGAAGCTGCCTACAAAGTAATTGATGAAGCGATCGAGTTCTATAAAACCAGTTTCAGCAAATGACCATAAAACAAAAAAATATGGATACGCAAACGATTCTCATTATAATACTGATAGGGATCGCTGCCGGTACACTCAGCGGCCTGGTGGGTGTAGGAGGCGGCATCATCATCGTACCCGCATTGGTATACTTTATTGGTTTCAGTCAAAAAGGAGCACAGGGTACATCATTGGGCGTACTGTTGCTGCCCGTAGGCATACTGGGCGTAATGCAGTATTATAAACAGGGTCATATCGATATTAAAGTGGTGGGATATTTATCCATTGGTTTTATCATCGGCGGTTTGCTGGGCAGCAAAATTGCGCTCACCTTATCGCAGGAAACATCTAAAAAAATATTTGCCATACTCATGATCATCATTGCTGTAAAAATGCTTTTCCTGGACAAGCCTAAAAAAGAGAACAGCGATAACACTGTACAGAATATACAACAGAATACCATCATTAAAAATGACGGCTGATCAGAAATATCTTTTTATGATCCTCAGCTGATGCGTACGCTCCCCCGTATCGGTATTAATGATCCCTGCACTATCGATCTTATCTATTCTTACTTTCACGGAAGCATGGATGATCTCTTTATCATTCAGTAATATGCCTACATGAACGATCTCCCCTGCTGCATCATCAAAAAAAGCCAGGTCGCCGCAACGGGCCTCCTGTAAAAAGCCAACCGGTTCGCCCTGCGTGGCCTGCATGTGAGCATCCCGCAATAAGGGTACATTCAGAAATTTATATACCGCCTGCGCAAAACCACTGCAGTCAATACCAAATACCGAACGGCCGCCCCACAGGTAAGCCGTATTTAAAAACCGGAACGCAATATCTTTAATGGTAGCAGCATCCCGCTTTGCGGTTGCAGGTTGCCAGTGCTTCCCTTTAAATATGGCAGTAGTGTTATTAAGCGACACCAGGCTGCCCAATGGAACAAACATGGGTGCTGCATTGTACTCAACAGTATTGACCCAATCGGCAGCAAGCACTGTCTCATTATTATATGCTTCTTCGTCTACCAGTTTCAATTGGCCTTTCTGGCACCAGCCTTCATACCCATCCGCCTTGCAGGTAACCTGCAACCAGCCTTTAACGGTAGTATTGATAACTTCGCAGCATTCGCCAAATAATAACTGACTGCTCATTTCAGTTCTATGATCGGGTTCCTTACGAATGGGTGCAACGGGCACACTACAAACAGCATATTGCATAACATGAATTTTGTACAGACCTAAATTATGGAAATTACCTTATGTTTACATCTTAGTAATACAAACTTATTGCAAAGTTTTGAGTAAGGACCGATACGAACATATCAACGACAACGAACTGCTGAGCCGTTTTCATGCCGACCATAATAATGAATGGCTGGGTATACTGCTGCAGCGGTACACGATGCTGCTGCTGGGTGTTTGTATGAAGTACCTGAAAAATGAGGAAGAAGCGAAAGACAGTGTACAGCAGGTATTTTTAAAAGCCATTAACGAACTGCACAAGTACAAAGTGGAATATTTTAAGAGCTGGATATACATGGTGGCAAAAAATCACTGCCTGATGAAACTGAGGGACAAAGGCAAATACACGGCCGAGATAAACGAGCAATTAATGGCCACGCCCGATGAAATAACAGATAAAAATAATTATATTGAAAAAGATAAGGCGCTCACCAATATGGCCGAAGCCTTATTACAACTGAACAAAGAACAGCAGGTATGTATAACTTTGTTTTACCTGGAGAAAAAAAGCTACCAGGAAATTACGGAACAAACACAGTTTACATTAATGCAGGTAAAAAGCCATATACAAAATGGTAAACGGAATTTAAAATTATTAATGGAAAAGAAAACGAGTTAAAAGTTGATGGTTCATAAGTTCAAAGCAAATCCATGAACTAAGAACCATCAACAATGACCAATGACCAATGACTTTCTAAATGAGCGATGACCTGAAAAATATATTGAACAACAGCAATAAGGATATTGATAACCAGAAACTGATGGATTACCTCAGCAAACAGTTATCAAAACAGGATACGCATGACCTGGAGAAAATGATGGCAGAAGATGATTTTATCAATGATGCCGTGGAAGGACTGGAACAACTGGGCGATGTGAAAAAACTACCCGTTTCTGTTGAACAGCTGAACAGGGAATTGCAAAAACAAATTGCCAAAAAGAAAGAACGAAAAGAAAAACGCAGGATAAAAGACCAGCCCTGGGTGTATTTTACTATCATATTGTTATTATTGCTCACAGTACTTTGCTATATCATCGTTAAAAAGAAGATGGATAAGCGCCCACCTGCAGATAAACCTGCCACCTCACAACTGCACAGCTACCGCGGCAATACTTTATAACCCTTAGTTTACAGCATCTATGTGCATACCTTCCACAAAAGGTCAATTGCGTCATTTAGTTCTATATTTTCAATATTTTTTGAAAATATAGAATAATTTAGTACCTTTATACCCTAAATCAACAGGATATGAAAACGCTCACCGACCAAAAACCCACCCTTTTAAAGTTCAGTACAGCAGTCACTGCCATACCAGGCTACAATCCAATAAAAGATTATTACAATATTGCCGGGCCCGATTATGAAGCCTGGAGCAGGGATTTCAACATGCACTTTGGCTATTGCAGCCGGTTCACGGATATATTCTCTCTTGAAAAAATGCTGTACCGCATGAACGACGAAGTGCTTAAAAGGCTGGAAATACCTTCAACAAAACCAACTACAATAATAGATCTTGGATGCGGCGTAGGCACCGTTGCCCGCTATACTGCCAAAAAGTACCCTTTGGCAAAACTAACCGGCGTAACCATTGTAGATTACCAGTTAGCCAAGGGTAATGAACTGATCGAAAAAGATCAACTGCAGGATAAAGTAAACCTGGTAAAAGACAATTTTGAAAATATCAGTTTTGCTGATGAGACTTTCGACAGGGCTTACGCACTGGAAAGCGCCTGCCATGCCAGCGGCGCCAATAAAGAACTGGTGATAAAAGAAATGGCCCGCATTTTAAAAACGGGTGGCCGATTCTGCATTGCTGATGGCTTTTTAAAACACGATAAAAAACTGCCCTGGCTCTTCAGGAAACTCAATAAAAAGATCACCGATTGCTGGGCCCTGCCCTGCTTTGGTAATATCGATGGTTTTACAGCAACGCTTGCAAAATACGGTTTGAAAGATATTGAAGTAAAAGAGATCAGCCTGCGCATTGCACCTTCTGTTGCGTACGTTCCTTATACCTGCTTTAAATTCTTTTTGAAAGAACTCTGGAAAACAAAAACGCTCCGCTTAAAAAAAGAAAGATGGAATAATGTGATCGCACCCGTATTGGGTATGATACTGGGTTTATACCGCAGGCATTTTGGATATTATATTATTACCGGTAAAAAATAAAATGGTCCCGCCGTTTTCAGCAGGACCATTGGTATTGTGACAAGCATTTATTGTTTTACAAACCGCACTGTTTTAGAAACCCCTTCTTCTGTATAACCCGTCAGCTGGTAAGTACCGGCGCTCAGTCCTGCAAAGTTTACAGTGAATTGGTTGCTGCCTGCAATCAGGTTATAAGCGATCTTTTGTACCTGCCTTCCGGCTATATCGGTAACGAGTACACTCAGTTTTGTTTTTTGTGCGGCTGTTACATTCAGTACCGCATTGGTGCTGATAACAGTTGGATACAGGCCAACAATATCAAAACCGGTAGCTGCATTCAGCAATACGATCATACTGCTGTAAGTTACCTTGCCATTTATATCGGTGATCTTTAAACGGTAGTAATTACTGCCGTTTAAAGGTTGATTATCGGTATAATCAAACGGTTGCTGGCAGCGGACCGCATCGGCAGTAATACTGTTGATGGAGGTGAAATTCCTTCCGTCTGCACTGCGTTCCAGCACCATGGTGGCGCTTGGGCTGCTGTTGCAGGTCACTTTCCAGTTCAGGTAATGAGCGCCGCTTTGTTTAACACCATTTAAATAGTTCAGACTGATAGGAAGCGGGTTGAGTGCAAAATTGATACTGCCCAAAGCAAATGCTCCAAATGTACCGCTCTGGGTTCCTGTCCAGCTAACCGTACCTGAAGCCGCTGTACCCGTATTATTGCCCGCTGTGCCATAGTTATCCCAGCTGGTTGCACCGGCATTGCTATTGTGTGCCACTACCAGGTCGGCCAGGCTGTTTACATATGGCGCGGTAGTGATGCAGTTATTAATCGTTCCGTTCCATGCCAGTGTTATATCAACGGTAGACGCACCGTTGTCACGGCTCAATGTCCAGTAGTCGCAACGGCTTACATGATCCAGGCCTGTAGCAGTAATAGTTCCCGATCCTAATGCTGAAGCATTACCTCTTTTATACTCCGCCGTAAAAGCATCCGTAGCAGCGCCACCCACAAAAGTAGAGATGCCCAATGTAGCATAACCCCGCAGCGTACCCGAAGATCCGCAACTAGTGCTGCCAACCGGGAAAGTGAATGCCGTATTACCTACTTTTTTTACGGGGCCATTTACAAAAGTTGAGTTGGAGCCACCAGAAACAAATGAACCAGCACTCATCACCAATAAATTACTACTGCTGGTAAAAAGCACACCGTTGGCTAACACTAATGCAGCCGGTGCCGCAGGAATAGTCAATGTGGTGCTCAGCAGGTTAACGCCTGCAGTAGTGGAACTGTTATTGATCGTCAATGCCATTGGCCCGGAAAAAGTGGTCATCGTAAGATTCTGCGCTCCCGTTCCATTTAATACCAACTGGTTTTGTGAACCGTAAGCATAAGTAGCTGTAACAGTGCCTGCACCACTTTGTGTAACATTGCCGGCAACATTCACCTGGCAGGCCCCGAATAACCCTGTAATGATCGGGCGGTTGGTAAGATTGAGTGTACCACCGGTTACAGAAAGATTGCCGCTGATAGTAATGGTAACAGGATTTTCTGTTGCCTTGCCGATATTGTTGATATTACCATACACAGTACCACCGGTGATCTGCATATCGGTCATGATATTACAGGTACCAAAACCCAGCAGCGGCGCTCCCATTTCCACCGTACCGCCCTGCACTGCAAGATGCCCCAAAGTATATCCAGAAGGTTCGGTCGTCATTCTTAAACTGCCGCTATTGGTAGACATAACACGAATGCTGTCCATTGAATATGAAGATGTAGGCAACAATATTGCTGAAGCGCCTGAAATAGTTTGGCCTGCACAGTTCCAGATCAGTAATCCATTATAATTGGCACTGCCGCTGAAAGCAGGCATGGTGCTGGTAACACCTGTAACATTGATAGTAGATCCGTTTTGATAATCCGCTGCCGGAATAGCGCCACCATTACGTGCCCATCCCAATGTAGCACCGCTAAAGAAACGAAGCCTCGTTGTATTACTGTTTAAAAATACACTGGCAGCAGTATGCGGCGACGGAAGATATATGGTACCTGTTGAAGAAACATCTACAATGGTAGCGGCTGTTGTTCCCCCGGTAAGATCCCAGGTGGAAGTATAAGCCAGGTTCATCAATCCATCAACTTTAGCTGTATTGGTGGTACCCGCTGCACCGTAAGTGGTGATCGAAACTCCTGATGTACTTAAAAAAGTGCCTAACGTAAAATTAGAACCCGCTTCCACATACAGCACAGGCGATGTGGCTGGGTTGCTGCTGATGGTTACTGTTTTAGATACACCCGTATTATTAGTAAGCCCGTTGCTGTTGGTTGAACCTAAAGCTCTTATTGCTGCAATAGTGGGATTGATATCTACATTGCAATAGTTGGTTGAACTGAGTATAACGGTATCGGTTGCCCCTGGTACACCCGAGGGAGACCAGTTTGTTGCAACACTCCAGTTGGCATTATTGGCACCGATCCAGGTCTTATTCACCTGCCCTGTTCCTTTCAATAAAGCAACAGCAAAACAAAAAAGCAATATCAGTTTTTTCATAACTACAAATTATTAGTCAGTTTTTCGTTTAAATAATGGCGGTGTTTTATAAGGGCAATTATGTAGGTTATTATTTTTTACAAGACTTACTGTTTTACAAAGCGCACTGTTTTTGAGATACCTTCTTCGATATAACCTGTTAACTGGTAAGTACCGGCGCTGAGCCCTGCAAGGTTTACCGTAAACTGGTTGCTGCCTGCCACTAAATTATACAGTATCTTTTGCACCTGCCTACCCGACATATCGGTAACGAGTACACTCAATTTTGTTTTTTGCGCTGCCGTTACATTCACTACTGCATTGCTGTTTACCACAGCCGGGTACAGTCCCACAATATCAAAACCACTTTCTTTATTCAGCACAGCTGCAATGGCGCTGTAAGTGACCTTACCATTGCGGTCGGTTAATTTTACCCGGTAATAATTAAGCCCAGCCAATAATGCTGCATCCTGGTATTGCCTTACCGCAGTATTTACTTCGGCCAGTTTTATAAAATTTCGTCCGTCTGCGGCACGCTCTACTTCAAGGGTTTTGATATCAGCTGTATTATCGATGATCCATTCAAGGTTGGCTTTATTATTTTGTATTTGTGCAGTAAGATCAATGGTTTTTCCAAAAGCGAGTATCGATCCCACATTGCCAATCACAAAGGAAGAACCGCCTAAAGTTGCAGGAGTAAAAGGCCCTGCGCTGTAACTGCCACTTGGTGTTACAGAGCCCAGCGGGTCAATGCTCCAGGCGCCCGGCGCTCCCGGTATAAAATGCCCCAGTTCCATATTGGCTGCAGGCAGGCAGGAAGCATTGGCATCCGTGCCGGCGTATTGAAACGTCAACTCAACAGTACCCGAAGTGATACTGGAAGTGGAGCCGATATACCAAGTTCTGTTGATCGTTCTTGTGCTATTATAAATGCCCGCAGGGTTATTACCGGTCTCAACTCTTACACTGTAATCGTTTGTAACAGCGCTTGCCTGCGTAAGAATATTCAGCGCATTGTACGTACTGCTGCTGGGTGCAACAGGAAATAATTTACTGGCGTTGGCAGGCATACTCAGCGCAATAAGCGAACCGGTACCGTTAGTAACCGCTTTACCTCCCGCAGAAGAATTCAGTAATCCGTAATTAACCGAAATATTAAAATTGTTGAACGAGATAAAACCGCCGGAAAAATTCAATGCGTGTGGCAATACAATATTGTCCTGCAGGTTGGCGCCCGAAGTATTGTTCGTAACCACAAGTGCCACCTGCCCGGTCACATTATCCATTTCTAAATTCTGCACGCCACCGCCATCCATGCTGATATAATTCTGTGCCGCAAATGTGGAGGATGCTGTGATCAAACCGCCTGATTGTAATATATGCCGGTAAGCAAGTATTTGCCCTGCACCTAAAGTGCCTGTAATGATCCTGTTGGTAAGATTCAATGTACCACCGGTAATAATGATATCACGGTTCACCGTCAACCGCATGCCTGCTGCATTACCTGCAACTTCACCGGAATAGGTTGCGTTGAGCAATACTGTGCCCCCGGTAATTTTCAGATCAGTTGTTATGTTAGCAGTTCTTGGAGGGCTCGTGATTGCAGAGCTCATTTCCAAAGTACCGCCCTGCACTTCCAGGTGGCCGATGGTGTAACTGTTAGGATCAGTAGCCAGGCGCAAAGTACCGGAGCCGGTACTCAGAACGCGGATACTATCCATTGGATAAGTTGCAGTAGGCAACAACACCGCCGCTGCACCTAAAACGGAAGCGTTCTGCGATGCACAATTCCATATCAACAATCCATTATAGTTGGTGCTTCCTACAAAAGTTGTCATGGTGGTGGTAACACCGGTAACATTAATGATGGAGCCATCCTGGTAATCTGCAGTAGGTATGGTACCGCCATTCCTTGACCATAATAATGAAGAGCCTGCTAAAAATCGCAGCGTTCCGGTTGAACTGTTGGTTATTGCAGCACCTGTATGTATCGAGGTAACGTTGATCTGGCCCGTAATATCTGTATTGGTAACATTGGTAATGCCGGCGTTGCAGGGTATCCAGGAAGATGCAAAAAGTAAATTTAAGCTGCCGGCTATTTGTGCAGTATTGGCGCCGCCGGTTCCATAGGTGGAAAATGATATACCAAATCCTCCATTGCCAATAGTTAAATTACTGCCGCTGGCCACACTCAGTACAGAAGGCACCAAACCATTATTCCCGATGGTCATTGATTCTATACCCCCGGAAGAAAGAATATTGCCTCCCACACCGGTTGCCCTTAATGCAGCAATGATGGGGCTTATATCAAGGTCGCAGGCATTGGCCGAATTAAATATTACGGTATCAGTAGCAGCAGGCATACCTGTAGGTAGCCAGTTAGCACCAGTACTCCATGATCCTCCACTGGGGCCATTCCATGTTTTAGTTTGCGAAAAACTTTTAGATAATACAACAGCAAAACAAAAAAACAGTAAAGTTTTCTTCATAACTACAAATTATGGTCAATTTTCCAGGTTAAAACAATGCCGGTGCTGTATGGGCCGGTGTTTTTATGGGGATGGGATCGTGAGCGGAATACTACTATCAGCAAGATACGATAAAAGATAAAAATGCTGCCGCTATTCTGCACTTTAAGCTACGATATTTTCCACATAAACCAGGTAGTTGTGAAAAACAAAAGCCCCTGTACAAATACAGGGGCAGTATACAATTCATTCACCGGTTTTTAATTCATTGCAGTCACTTTATCCTGCAGGCCGGCGGCATTTTTAGAATTAAGCTGTTTCAGTTCATCCACCATCTGCTGCGCCATCGATTTTTTTCCCTGGCTGATGTATATCAGGCCCAGGTAATAGCGGGCATTCTCATTTTTATTATTCAGCTGCAATGCTTTTTTAAGATTGCTTTCTCCCTGTTCCGCATCATTGGTCCTGTAGTAACTATACCCTATCTCTACATAAGCGGCCGTATATGTCGGCTCCATGGCAATACTTTTTTTAAGATACGTGATAGCATCATAGTATTTAGCCTTACTGTTAAGGCAATAGCCCATGCCGAAGTTGGCCTTGCGTTCGTTGCTGTTAATGGCCAGTGCCTTATTATACCAGTTCATCGCTTCATCCATATCCTTGATATTATCCCGGTACACTTCGCCAATGCCATTGTACCCGATATGGCTTTTGGGATCCATTTCTATGGCTTTTTTATAATAAGCAATGGCATCATCATTTTGCTTTAGCTTGCTGCTGGCAAATCCCAGTTCCAGGTAAGTATTGGTATAATCAGTTTTGCTTTCCAAAGATTTTTTAAGACTTATCCTGGCACCTTCGTAATCCTTCTTTGCATTTTGCGTAAACCCTTTGCGGTACCAGTACAGGTAATCAGTGATAGGCGCTTTTGCACTGGCCTCGTATTTTGAAAAGTAATCCAGTATCTTGTCCTCGCTTTCATTCTTACTATAGGCGATCATGCCCAGTTGTTTGTAAGCAAGCGAATAATCAGATTTTAATTGAAGGCAGTTATTGTAATAATAGATTGCCGAATCTGTTTGCTCCAGTTTTTCAAATGCATAACCCGTTTCAAAATTCAGCTTGGGGATACTGGCCCATACTTTTATTATTTTACGAAAGGAAGAAAGTGCATCCCTGTATTGTTTCTGGTCGTTCTGGCACCAGCCCATTTCATAAATAGCTTCGGTATAATCAGGTTTAAGCTGTACCGCCTGTTTAAATTTATCGCAGGCCGCTTTACTGTCCTGTTTTTTCAATTCCAGCCCTTCATTGTAAAGGCTGCTGGCATCCTGCGCTGCGGCAACAGTTGCAGCCAGCATCAACAGGATCGTGATCTTTATAGTACGCATTTTTTGTGATAAAAGTAAAAACTACAGCAGGCAAATCAAATACCGTTCTCTGGGTATTTATGTCATTACGCCGCAGCAGTGATACGATCGTCTTAATGCAAAAAAAAATCCTCCCGCAATTGCAGGAGGACCCGTATTTTAAAACCTTGCGGTTATAAATTAGTGTTTTACAGCTTCTTTAGCTTTATCAACCATTTTATCAGCACCTTCTTTTGCTTTTTCAGTTACAGCTTTCATTTTGCTTGCAGCTGAATCTTTCAATTCGTTCATTTTGCTTGCAGCTGAATCTTTCAGTTCGTTCATTTTGCTTGCAGCTGAATCTTTCATTTCAGTCATTTTGTTTGCAGCAGCAGCGCTGTCAGCTTTAGCTTTAGCAGCAATAGAATCATTAGTAGCTGCAGCTTTGTCGTCAGTAGCGTTAGTACAAGCTGTCATTACAGAGGCAACAGCTAAAATGGCAAATAATTTTTTCATTGTATTTCTTTTTAGTTTTTAATTGGATGCAAAACTAATAGTTTTTTTTAATAATGCAAGTTTTTTAACCAAATTGCTGAATTTCATAACAATAGACCCCAAAAACGGCCCTTTTTTGCCTTATTTTTTCCTGAAAAACAGCCTTACCGGCACCCCGCTGAAATTGAACTTTTCCCGCAGCTGGTTTTCCAGGTAATTCTTGTACGGCGCTTTGATATCATCCGGGTAATTAGCAAAAAATGCGAACGTGGGCGTATGCACCGGCAATTGGGTCACATATTTTATTTTGATCAGGTTGCCCCTTACCACAGGCGGGCGGTACGATTCGATCGCTTTCAGCATTACTTCATTAAGTTGCGAAGTAGGTATTTTGCGCTGCCTGTTCTCGTATACTTCCAGGGCTGCTTCGATGCTTTTAAAAATACGTTGCTTTTCATGCACCGAAATAAAGATGATGGGCACATCAGAGAATGGCGCCAGTTTCTTTTTCAGCACTGCTTCATAATCCTTGGCGGTATTGGTCTTCTTATCCTCCACCAGGTCCCACTTATTTACCAGCACCACAATGCCCTTACCCTTTTTTTCTGCCATCGAAAATATGGCAAGGTCCTGCGCAGTAATGCCCTTGCCTGCATCCAGCATCAGCAAACACACATCCGCTTCATCCAATGCTTTTATGGCACGTATTACCGAATAGAATTCCAGGTCTTCATGCACTTTTGCTTTTTTACGGATACCGGCCGTATCGATCAATATAAATTCCTTGTTGAATAAATTGTAATGGGTATGGATCGTATCCCTGGTGGTACCGGCAATATCGCTTACAATAGTTCTTTCCGTTCCTATCAGCGCATTCAGTAAAGATGATTTACCCACGTTCGGCTGACCAATGATCGCAAATTTGGGCAAGCCATCTTCAGCAGACGCAGCTTCATCATCCGGTTTTATCAATGCAGTGATGGCATCCAATATCTCACCCGTACCGCTGCCGCTAATGGAAGAAACAAAGAAGATGCTTTCAAAACCCAGGCTGTAAAATTCAGTGGCTTCCAACAAGCGATCATGATTATCTACTTTGTTCACCACTAAAAAAACAGGCTTGCTGCTGCGGCGCAATATTTCCGCCATGCTTTCATCCAGGTTGGTAATGCCGGTGGCAACATCCACCATAAAAATGATGGCATTGGCTTCTTCCACGGCGATCAATACCTGCTTGCGGATCTCTTTTTCAAACACGTCGTCGCTGCCGGCAACAAAACCACCGGTATCGATCACATTGAATGTTTTGCCCGCCCATTCGGCAATGCCGTACTGCCTGTCCCTTGTTACACCGCTCACATCATCCACAATGGCCTTACGCTGTTCCAGCATACGGTTAAAGAATGTGCTTTTGCCTACATTGGGCCTTCCTGTTATTGCTACTGTAAAACTCATAACCCCTGTCCCCTAAAGGGGAACTTAGTTTTAATGTTTATAAATTTTCTCCATCAACTTCCTATTTGAAGTGATTGAAAAATAAAATACGCTTTGATTTTCTTACTGCCGGTTCCCCCGGAATTTATCCCGCCCAAAGCGGGAGGTGCGGAGGGGGCTTAATATCCGTATTCTTTCAACTGCATTTCATTATCCCTCCATTTGGGCCGCACTTTTACAAACAATTCTAAAAAGACCTTGCTGCCCAAAAATGCTTCAATATCTTTTCTTGCATTGCTGCCCAGCTGCTTGATCATCTTGCCGCCTTCTCCTAAAATAATACCTTTTTGTGTTTCCCGCTGCACAATGATCTCGGCCCTTATTTTTATCAGTGTTGTTTTTTCTGTGAACTCCTGTATCAATACCGTGGTATGATAAGGTATCTCATCGCCAAATAACTGGAACACTTTTTCCCTTACCAGCTCTCCCACAAAAAATTTGGTGGGCATATCGCTCAGGTCATCTCCATCATAAAAGGGTTGCCCCTCTGGTAACAGTTTGATTATTTTTTTAAGCAGAAAATCAATGCCGTTTTTCTTTAAAGCAGATAATATCACCACATCTTTACAATAAGGTTGTTTCCTGTAAAATTCAGTGATGGTATTTTGTTGTTCTTCTGTTGCTTTATCCGCTTTGTTCAACACCACGATAGCAGGCACTTTTAATTTTAATGCAGTAAAGATGTTGTTGCTTTCTTCCTGCTCTTCATTCACATCCGTTATCAGCAAAGCAATATCCGCATCTTCCAGGCTGCTCTTTACCGCCTGCATCATTTTTTCGTGCAGTTTATATTTCGGCTCAATAATGCCGGGTGTATCAGAAAATATTACCTGGTAATCTTTTTCTGTAAGAATAGCTTTAATACGGTGACGGGTGGTTTGTACCTTATGCGATACAATGGCCATCTTCTCTCCTATCAAGGCATTCAGCAAAGTGCTTTTGCCGGCGTTAGGCTTACCGAATATGTTTACAAAACCTGATTTCATGAATGTGGTGATTAAAAGAATAGAATTACCACCAATTGGCCCAATAACGGCCGGAAGAGAAGAAGGTAATCATATTCATTAACACGTTTGTTAAGAATAAAAAAGGCTCCACAGAGCCTTCAATTTTTTGTTGCGAAGACTGGGATCGAACCAGTGACCTTCGGGTTATGAGCCCGACGAGCTACCGCTGCTCTACTTCGCGGTGCAAAATTAAGGTTTTGTGCATTTGCCACCAAATAATAAACTTTGATTTGTACATTTGGTCATGCTAAAAAAATGTTTTTTAGGGCTAACAGCCTTGCTGCTATTGAGTTCTGTAATAAGCTGTAAAAAGAAAATAAAAGTGCAGGAAGACGAGATTTACAGCCGTCACCTGCAAAGACAGGTAAAACTGACCATCATTTCCACCCCTATACCGGATGATAAAAGCGAACTGAACCTTTTATTGCTCAACGACGGGCAGGATATTACCCGCTTTCGTGTAAAAGAGATCATGGATAGTTTGTACCGCAAAAAATTAATTCAACCCCTTATCGTTGTGGCCATTACTGCCGGCGACCGGAATAAAGAATATGGCGTAAGTGAAATACCCGATTTTATGAACCGTGGTGACAAAGCCGATAAATATGCAGCCTTTATCGACAACGAATTATACCCCTTTGCCAAAAAGAAAGCGGGTGTAAGAAAATTTAAATCGGTGGTGCTGGCGGGCTGTTCGCTCGGCGGCCTTTCTGCTTTTGATATTGCATGGGATAATGCAGACAAGATCGATAAAGTAGGCGTTTTTTCCGGTTCTTTCTGGTGGCGGGATAAAGGCGATAAAGCTGCAGACTACAGCGATGATAAAGACAGGATCATGATCAGCAAGATCCGCTCTTCAAGAAAAAAACCACATTTACAATACTGGTTCTATACTGGTGGGAAAGAAGAGACCGGCGACAGGGATAAGGATGGCGTGATCGATGTGATAGACGATACGAAAGACCTGTTGGAAATGATCAAAAGCAAAAATGTATGTGCGCAGGATGATATTGTTTATACCGAAGATGCCAACGGCATTCATGATTATACTTCCTGGAGCAATCACCTGCCGCAATTCTTACTATGGGCTTTTTCCAAATAGTTTATTAGTTAACTGGTTAAATGGTTTATTGGTTAACCAGTACAACACAAATACTGATCAACCAATAAACAAGTAAACTAATAAACCAATTAACTAATTAACCTTTTCGGGAAACACTGCTGGAGCCACTCGAATGCACTTCGTTCAGTTTGCCATCTCCTTTGTAAGAAATATCACTGGCACCACTGGCGCTGGCTGTTAATTCTTTATTTACCGTAATATTAATATCTGATGCGCCGGATGCTTTTGCATTGCAGATATCAGTCGATAATTCGTAGCCATCAATATCGCTGGCGCCGCTGCTTTCAATACGGGCTGTAGTGGCAATGCCTTTAATGGTGATATCCGAAGCTCCGCTCAGTTCCATTTTAAGATCGGTTACTTTAATAGCGCCTTTAAAATTACTGGCGCCGCTCATAGTAAGCGTTAAAGCTGGAACCGTTACCACACCAGCCACCTGCACCCCGCTGGCACCCGAAGCATCCAGCAATTCCAGCTGCTTAAACGAAACGTATACACGAAGACTTTTGTTCTTGAGCACATTCCACAACTTTTCGCCAAAATAGTAGATCTTCAGCGTATTATTTTCCACCACGGTCTTGATACCTTCCTTGTATTTTTCTTCGGAGGCGCTTACAGCAACAGCCTCCTCTTCCGACTGGGTGAGGAATAATTCGATGCCGCCGGAAACTTTTATCTTATTAAAGCTGCCGCTGATCTCCCGCAATTCTGCATTGGGATCATTCACCACTTCCTTTTGTGCTGTTGCCACCAGGGCCATACAACTCACCAGTACACTTACAATTATTTTTTTCATACAACCACTTTAGATAATTATGCTTTTTTTACAGAGCCGCCACTGTTCACGTTCACTTCTTTTATAACGGCTTCGCCTTTATATTTTACACCGCCGCCGCTATTGGCTTTTGCGTTCAGTTCTTTATTGATGGTGATCCTGATGCCACCACCACTGCTCGCTTTTGCATCGCAGTAATCAACGGCCAGGTCGTAACTTTTAAATACGGCGCCACTGCTTACGTCCACTTTAATTTTATCCGAACTGCCCGAAATATCAATGCTGGAACCGCTGTTCTGTTCTACCACCAGTTCACTTGCCTTCAGCTTACCATTGAGCGAAGAACCGCTGGTAAATTTTATGTCGAGGCTGGTCACATCTATACTGCCCTGGATCTTTACATCCGCACCACCGGAAGCATGTAGCTTTTCCAGTGTTTTAAACGATACATAAGCCTTCAGTTTACGTTTGTCGTTGGTAGACCAGTTGATGCCTTTATTATCGTAATAGATCTTCAGCACGCCTTCTTCCACCACGGTCTTGAAACGCTCCATGTATTTTTCATCCGAAGCGCTTACGGCAACCGATTCTTCGTTGCCCTGTGTAAGGTAAAGGTCCACGCCATCCGAAACATTGATACCGGTAAAGCTGGCATTAAGGGTTCTTTTTTGTGCATTGGCATCCACGATGGTCTTATCCTGTGCAAATGCTGCAACAGCAATAAAGCTGATAAATGATAACAGTAATTTTTTCATGTGAAAATGTTTTTTATGGTTCTACATTACACATCAAATAACCAACCAATTACCCGCTATACCGGCATTCAGTTGGTTATTTCATGGCTATACTTTGTTAATTATACGAAGTAAGGCAACGAATTGTTACATAAATTTTAAAAAAAATAAAAAAGCCCTACCTTCGTGCTGCAAAGTTCTTATTTAACCGACTGAATTTCCGGGGTGTCCGCCTCTTAATGGTGCGACTGAGATTATACCCGCTAACCTGATCAGGATAATGCCTGCGTAGGAAGAAATGGCTCCCGCTTAACAGCGGGAATTTGGCAACGTTCTCTTTTGCTTCGGATTTCAGCACAAATTTTATTGAAATGAAACTGTTTTTCAGTGCATTGTTATGCTCGGGCAGCATAATGTGTTTGGCGCAGACACCTAAAAAAACTGCCGACACCGTTTACTTACAACCTGTGGAAGTAAATGCCGTAAGGGCCTCAGAAAGAGCGCCCTTTGCAAAATCCACCCTGCTGAAAAGCGACATTCAAAAGATCAACCTGGGTCAGGACCTGCCGGTGCTGCTGAACCAAACCCCTTCGGTGGTGGTGAATTCGGATGCCGGTGCCGGCGTAGGCTATACCGGCCTGCGCATCAGGGGTACGGATGGCAGCAGGATCAATGTGACCCTCAATGGCATTCCCTATAATGATGCCGAAAGCCAGGGCTCGTATTTTGTTGACCTGCCGGATTTTTCCTCTTCCATCAACAGTATACAGGTGCAACGCGGCGTGGGTACTTCTTCCAATGGTGCCGGCGCTTTCGGGGCCAGCATCAATCTTTCCACCAACGACATCAACAAAAAATTCTACACCGAACTCAACAACAGCTACGGCTCATTTAATACCACTAAAAACACCCTGCAGTTCGGCAGTGGTATTCTCGGTAATCATTTTACCATTGATGGCAGGCTGAGCCATATCGGCAGCGATGGTTATATCGACCGTGCAAAGAGTAATTTAAAGTCCTTCTATTTCAGCACTGCTTATTTAGATGATAAGAATTCCCTGCGCCTGAATATTTTCAGCGGTAAAGAAAAAACTTACCAGGCATGGAATGGTGTACCGGAATATTTACTGGCCACCAACCGCACCTATAATTCTGCCGGTACTGCAAAAACAGGTGAACCTTACGATAACGAGACCGATAATTATACGCAAACGCATTACCAGCTTTTTTACAACCGTAAGATCAATGATTACTGGAAAGGTAATATAGCCATATTTCTTACCAGGGGAAAAGGTTATTACGAGCAATACAAGGCCGATGCTCAACTGGCCGATTATGGCTTGCCTGATTACAACAATGGCAGCAGCACCATTTCTTCAACCGACCTGGTAAGAAGGTTATGGCTGGATAATAATTTTTATGGCACTGTATTTTCCGCTCAATATCATAAAGCCAAAACAGATCTTACTATTGGTGGTGGTTTGAATCAATATGACGGTAAGCATTACGGAGAGATCGTTTGGGCCAAGGTACAGGCAGCTGTGCCGGCCAACTACCGCTGGTACAATTTAATGGCACATAAAAAAGATCTTTCTTTCTACAGCAAATGGACACAGCAATGGACAGCTACCCTGCAGACTTATGCGGATATCCAGTACCGTTATATTAATTATGCCATCGACGGCTTTGAACACAACCCGGGTTTGCTGGTTAAAAACAATTACAATTTTGTAAACCCTAAACTGGGCATTACCTATACCAAAAGCAACTGGCAGCTGTATGCTTCGTATGCACTGGCGCAGCACGAACCCAACCGCGATGATTTTGAAGCAGGCACCACACAGCAACCAAAACCTGAATTGCTGAACGATTTTGAAGCGGGCATTGAAAGAAAGAAGAGTAATTATTCTTTTGGCATCAACCTGTACTACATGAAGTATAATGATCAACTGATATTAACAGGAAAGATCAATGATGTGGGATCGTACACCCGTACCAACGTGCCCAACAGTTACCGCACCGGTATTGAACTGCAGGGCAGGTATATTTTTACCAAATGGCTGAACGTGGCAGCCAATGCTACTTTCAGCAGTAATAAGATAAAGAATTTTACAGAGTATTTAGATGAGTATAATGCCAGTTGGGACTGGACCGGGCAGACGAGTAATTTTTATGCTTCCACCAATATTGCTTTTTCACCCAACACTATTGCCGGCGGCAGCGTGAACATTACGCCTGTAAAAAATGCGGAGATCAATTTGCTCAGTAAATATGTAAGCAGGCAATACCTTGATAATACCGGTTTAAAGTCCAGGAGCCTGAACTCTTATTATACGCAGGATATACGCCTGAGTTATTTGCTGGAAGGTAATACCTTTAAATCCACCAGCCTTATTGTACAGCTCAATAATATCTTCAGTAAAAAATATGAGCCCAATGGATACAGCTTCAGTTACTTGTACGATGGTAGCTTAACCACGGAAAATTATTATTTCCCGATGGCACCGTTTAACTGGATGGTGGGATTGAATGTGCGATTTTAAAAGGTCAGTGGTGAGTAGCAGTATACAATTTGAAACAGTATGCTGCTGTACTCACTATTCACCACTCACCATTCACTCTACCCGCCAAAGCGTTCTTTCCAGGCAAGCATGCCGCCGGTAAGATTCTTTACATCTGTAAAGCCAAAAGTTTCCAGCATTAAAGCAGCTTGTCCGCTGCGGTTGCCGCTGCGGCAATATACTATCACTTCTTCGTTCTTAAGATCGTCGATATCATCTATCTGCATGATCTGCACTTTACCCAAGGGTAATAAGATACCACCAATATTGAACTCCGCATTTTCATGCGGTTCCCTTACATCTACCAGGTTTAATTTTTCGCCGGAATCCAACCGGAACTTTACTTCATCTGCAGTTATCGTTGTCATAATATTTTTATTTTTCGTTTTTAATTTCTACCGAATCTTTCACTATTTTCATGGCACTGGATAGCCACACATCCATTATCTGACCAGGCTTCATAAAGCGTATCTTTTTCTCCTCGTCAAATCTTTCGGGGCGCTGCTGCCAGATAAAAGCATTAGCAGTATCTCTTACATCGTTGTCGAGTAATGAAGCGCCTAATATGATCCCATTCTCTTCCATATAAGCTTTAGCTTGCACAAAAGTCATCCCCAACAGATCAGGAACAGGTATTTCTTTATCACCGGGCCCGTTGCTGATCACCAGGTCTACCCGGCTACCCCATTGTATCTTTGTTTTTTCGGGTATACGTCCACCGTTATATCGTTGTTCTAATACCGTACCGTATGCAAAATCATTTTTAAATGTGGTATCACCCAATTGTAAATGACTGCGGCGCAGCATATCCAGCGCAGCATTTATGGTCTGGCCCTCCAGTTTTGGCATATCCACCATCGGTGGTGTTACCCTGTTCACCGTAATAAATACGGTACGATTGATCTTTACAGTAGAGTTCGGATCGGGTAATTGTTTTAACACAATGCCTCTTGCAGCTGTATCGGTATATACCGAATCCTGTATCTGCACTTCAAAGCCCTGCTTTTCCAGCAGCTTGATGGCATCTTCTGTTTTTTTACCTACCACTGCAGGCACAGTAAGGTATTCGCCATGCCGGGTGATCCATCCCAGCATCTTTAAAAACAGGAACAGCAGCAGAAATGTAAGGATCGCTGCTGCCAGGATGTTCACCCACAAGGGCCGTTTGGTTAAAAAGTTAAACACAAATAATAATTTTAGATTTTAGATTTGTTCACTGAAATTTTATTTCGGTTTAGTGTATCGAAATTTCATTTCGATTGTTTACCGAAATTGTATTTCGGTTTTTTGATCGAAAAGAAATTTCGATGCACTAAAAACACTCTTCGATCAACAAAGAATAAAATTCCTGCAGCGACATGCCCATTGCTGCCACCTGCTGCGGCACCAGGCTGGCTGCACTTTGCCCCGGCACCGTATTTATTTCCAGCATATAAGGCTCGCCTTCTTTTTCGTTGTAAATAAAATCTATCCGCACAATGCCTTTGCAATTGAATACACTGTAGATCCTTTGCGCCACCGTACGTATTTTTTCTGCTATCGCCTCGTCCACATTTGCAGGAGTGATCTCATCACTGGCACCTTCATATTTTGCTTCGTAGTCAAAAAAATCTTTTTTGGAAATGATCTCGGTTATCGGCAGCGGTATGATCTTGCCTTTGGATTTGAATACACCAATGGTAAACTCTCTGCCGCTGATGAATTCTTCCACCAGCACCTGGTCATCTTCTTTAAATGCTTTATCAATGGCCGCCCCTATTTCATCCGAAGGTTTATTGACCTTGGACATGCCGATACTGGAACCGCCATTGTTGGGCTTTACAAATACCGGGAAGCGCAGTTTTTTGATCACTTCATCGGGGCTGGTAAAATTATTTTTTATCAGCAGTACCGAATTCGCCACTTTAATACCCGAAAATGCGGCTACTGAAACAGTATACCGTTTATTAAAAGTGAGTGCTGATGATGCTGCATCACAACCGGTATAAGGTATCTTTAAACAATCAAAATAGCCTTGGAGTTTACCATCCTCGCCGGGTGTACCGTGCAGGCCGATCAATACTGCGTCGAATTGTATTTTTTTTCCTTCCAGTGTAATGGAGAAATCATTTTTATCTACCGGCACTTTTTGATCGTTGCCCATATAGAACCAACCTTCCGGGTTAATGTCTATCTTATAGCATTCCCATTTAGTTGCATCAATATTCTTTTCGATGGTAATGGCACTTTTGTAGGATATTACGGCTTCGCCAGAGTAGCCGCCGGTAATGAGTGCGATTCTTTTTTATCATTCTGTTTGTAAGGGGTTGATACAGGAAACAAATATAGTTTACTATTGATGATTTGCTGTATTCGGCAGTAATATTATGGATTATTTATAAAAATTCGGAAGGATTTGATATGCAACCATGTTGCTTACTGCTTTTCCGGCTCGCCTACCCCCTCGTTGCCACTGTCCAGCACAAATTTCCAGCTGCCGTCGGATTGTTTTTTCCACACGCTTACATAAGTGCCATAAAGGGACGTATCCTTGCCGGAGGGGGTTAATTTGTAAAGGCCATAGGTATAGCCCAGCTCGCCCGATTGCGCCACAGCGCCGTCTTTTGGCTCCCATTGCAGGGTATAGGCGGTATCATTGATCTGTATCAAAAAATCGATGGCATCTGCGCCTACTATCGGAAACTGGTCGGGCCGCAGTAGCACACCGTTACTGTCAATATATTCCAAAAAAGCATTCTTCATGCCCTTTGCCACACTGAGTTTGGAAAATGCACGGTCGGTATCCATCATCTTCTGCCTTTCTTCGGGCCCGGCCACTTCTTTTTTCTTTTCAAAAAGATTACAGGAGAGCATCACACAGGCCACTACCACTGGAAGTAAAAATTTCATCATGCCGTAAAGATAGTTAAGATACAAAAAGGCGAAAGTATTTTAAAATACCCTCGCCATTGTAGCAGGAAATATCACCTGCCTGTAAAAAGGCAATCAAGCCTTATAAAAAATTTTATTGTGAGTAGTCAGTGGTCAATTGTGAGTAAGGTTTTACAAAAATCAGGCCCTTCTCACGACTGATGATTCACGTCTCACGATCACGCCAAATGCATTTTATCTTTCTTAGCCAGCAGCTCTTCCACCGTTTCTTTATACATATCGTCCGGCACGCAGCAATCTACCGGGCAAACAGCCGCACATTGCGGTTCTTCATGAAAGCCCTGGCATTCGGTACACTTATTAGGTGTAATGTAATACGTGTCGGAACTGATAGGTGCATTGCGCTGGTCAGCATCCACCTGTGTTCCATCCAGCAAAGTATACGTTCCTTTTACAGTGGTGCCATCGGCAATTGCCCATTCCACTCCTCCTTCATAAATTGCATTGTTAGGACATTCTGGTTCGCAGGCACCGCAGTTAATACATTCGTCTGTTATCTTTATAGCCATCTATCGTAATTTTGATCTTTATAAAACCACCCGTAGGGTTACAGGTGCAATTTAATAATAACAATATGAATTTACAAAATAGAATTGAATTATTACAGAAATTAAAAAATTATCTGGAAGAAAATAATCCTGAATGGCAGGAGATAAAAGCAAGGGCTGCTGCATTGAATGGTTGGTTCACACCGGAGTTTATTGATATTGCCGTAAAGAACATCTGCAACGAATTTTTACCTGAGGATAAATTAACCGCATGGGCGCATCATTACCGGCTGGATGATAATATCAATGGAAAAAATATCGGGCTTGTAATGGCAGGCAATATTCCTTTGGTGGGCTTTCACGATTTTTTATGTGTGTTCATCAGCGGGCATTATCAAACCATCAAATTATCCAGCAAGGATGATATTCTGATGAAGCACCTGATACAAAAATTATACAGCTGGGAGATCACTGTTCAGAATTATATTTCACTGGCCGAGATACTGAAAGGTTGTGATGCTTATATCGCCACCGGCAGCAATAACAGTGCAAGATATTTTGAACAATATTTTTCAAAGTACCCGAGCATCATCCGCCGCAACCGTACTTCGGTGGCTGTTTTAACCGGTAAGGAAACTACAGAAGAACTGGATCGCTTATCGGATGATGTGCATTTATATTTTGGCCTCGGTTGCAGGAATATTACCAAGATATGGGTTCCGGAAGGATATGATTTTGTGCCTTTGTTAAAGACTTTTGATAAGTACGCTTATTTTGCCGATCACAATAAATACAAGAATAATTACGACTATCAATTGTCCATTGCTTTGATGAATAATATTTTTTACATGACCAATGGCAGCACTCTATTGATAGAGAGCGAAGAGATATTTTCTGCCATCAGCCAGCTGCATTACAGCTTTTACAGCGATGCAAAACAGGCTGCCGCCCAGCTGGAAGGCAATGATGATATCCAGTGCATCGTGGGGCAGCAATATATGCCTTTCGGGCAGGCCCAAACCCCCGGTTTGCAGGATTATGCGGACGGTGTGGATACCATGCAGTTTTTATTAACTTTATAGTTCATTTTAAACAGTTAAATAACATCTACGAAAGTCTTCCTAATTAACTGTTAAAGATGCCCAATGGTAAATCGAATACTGGCAGTTCTTTGTTATTTTGTAGTACCAGGCAGGGAGTTGAGCAGCAAAGCCTGGTAAGGAACAAATTTTCAGAACAATTAAATAAAACCTAAGAAAATGAAATTCAAACAAGTCTTATTCACAGTTGCAATCAGTGCTGTTACAGCCCTTGGAGTAATATGGGGCTATGGAAAATTCATGAAAACGAATAATGCTTATGCAGGACAGGAAGCCGGGGTAGTACCTTCGAACTATAAATACGCCGGCCTGCTTGACGGGGCCACGCCTCCAACGGGTGCCGTGGATTTTACACAACCAGCTGCTGCAGCTTTACCGGCTGTGGTGCATATCAAAACAAAAACAAACGCCAAGCAGGTCACCAACAACCTGCCCCGTTCCAAATCAAACAGTCCGTTTGGCGACCTGTTTGATGATGACATCTTCAACCAGTTCTTTGGCAATGGCCGCGGCGGTGTGATACCGGAGCAACGTGCCAGCGGTTCGGGTGTGATCGTTAGCGAAGATGGTTATATCATTACCAATAACCATGTGGTAGATAAAGCGGATGAACTGACCGTAACATTAAGCAACAAAAAAACTTATACCGCTAAAGTGGTGGGCACCGATCCTTCTTATGATCTTGCCGTGATCAAGATCGACGCTACCGGTTTGCCCTTCCTTTTATATGGTAATTCAGACGACCTGAAGATCGGTCAATGGGTATTGGCGATCGGTTATCCATTGAACCTGGAAACCACGGTTACTGCAGGTATCGTAAGCGCCAAAGCAAGAAGCCTGGGCCTGAACAAAGACAGGAATGGTGATGCCAAATCGGGTGTGGAATCTTTTATCCAGACCGATGCGGCAGTTAACCAGGGCAATAGTGGTGGCGCCCTTGTAAATACCGATGGAAAATTAGTGGGCATCAACTCCGCCATTGCTTCTCCTACCGGTTATTACTCTGGTTACTCCTATGCTATACCGGTTAATATTGCTAAGAAAGTAGTGGACGACCTGATCAAATTCGGTACAGTGCAGAGAGGTTACCTGGGTGTACAGTTTGTACCTGCCAGCGACCTGAGCGAAGATGAAAAGAAAAGAGCGGGCATTCCTGTAACTGCCGAAGGTATTTATGCGCAGGAAGTACCAACTGACGGTGCAGCTTATGCTGCGGGTATCCGTAAGGGTGATATCATCCGTAAGATCGACGGCATTGAAGTTGCAAGCGGTGCAGAAATGCAGGGCCAGATCAGCCGCTACAAACCCGGCGATAAGATCCCCGTTACTTTTGCCCGTGCAGGTAAAGAAAATACCGTTACTGTAACACTTAAGAACAAGGCCGGCAATTTTGATATTGTAAAAGCAGATGCGGCCATTGACAACCTGGGTGCTGAATTGGCATCACTGGATAGCAAAAAAGCAAAAGATTATGGTATAAGCGGCGGTGTGGTGGTTAAAAAAATAAATGATGGCGCTATCAACGACCAAACCCGTATGAAGGATGGTTTTGTTATATTGAAAGTGAACGGTAAAGCTGTAAAAAGTGTGGATGAACTGAAGACAGAGATCGGCAGCAATAAGAATATCACCATCAGCGGTTTTTATCCCGGCTACGATGGAGAATACGAATACCCGATAACGTTAGGTGACGAGTAATTAGTGCAGAGTTTAAAGTGCAAAGTTTATAGTACAGAGTACGAAGAAGCCCCGTAAATTACGGGGCTTCTTTTATTATAAGGCTTTAACCTTTCCATTTGCTTTAGAGAGAACCATATATTCCCATGCTTTCATTTCAAAATGAGTTTGCCCATCAAAATCCCACCACCTGTCACTGAAAACATCAACATACGGCCCTTTAAAATTATCATCCTTTACATCAAAGTTTATATCCTTATTACTAAAGTTTATGATTGTAATAATACCATCATCATCATTTTTCCGTAAAAAAGCCAGTACACTTTCGTTGGCGGTTGTTGAGAGCAGGTAAGTTGTAACATGAGGGTCGGCTGCTCTCAATGCCGGGTTGTGTTTTTTAAGTAAGAGGAGTTTTTTATAGAAATCATGCAACTCGTATTTGCCATTCCATTCAATAGTATCCTTATCAAAAAATTTCAGGCGTTTCAGGTTGGGCAGTTCCTGTCCGCTGTAGATCATGGGCATACCGTTCCAGGTAAAACTGAATACAGCGAGGGCTTTGGCCATATCGCCATATTTTTCATACTCACTGCCGTTCCAGCTGTTCTCATCGTGGTTGGTGGTGAACCACAGTGGTATATTATCGCCGGAGCAGATAGCATTGTAATCTTTCAATACAGAGTCGAGCACATTCTTATCCTGGTGTTTTTTATAAAAGTCTTCTGTTTTGTGCATCCAGGTCCAGGTGTAGCAGGCATCAAAAGCCTGGTAATAATCGGGGTGTTCCAGCGGATCACTTTCTGCCAACCAGAAAAGTGTTTTTGTTTTTTCCAGTTCGGTCCTCGCTTCCAGCCAGAAATCCAGTTCCACCCAAAAAGCAAGGTCACAACGGAAACCGTCGATATCGCATTCTGTTACCCAGTAGCGCATGGCCTCTATCATGGCTTTGCGCAAAGCAGGATTTTTATAATCCAGCTCAATGATATCATCCATGCCACTGGCAATTTTAAAATCGTTGGTGGCGCTGTCTTTTTCGTAATAATCAGGATGCGTTTTTGTCCATACATGATCCCAGCCGGTATGGTTGGCCACCCAGTCGATGATGACCTTGAAACCCATATCATGCGCCTGTTTTACCAGGTGTTTAAAATCATCCAGGTTGCCGAATTCGGGATTGATAGAAGTATAATCGCTGCAGGCATAATAGCTGCCCATGCTGCCTTTTTTATTTTTTTGCGCAATGGGTGTTATGGGCATGAACCAGAGGGTTTCCACGCCCATTTCTTTTAAACGGGGTAACTGTTGTGCAAAGGCATTAAAAGTTCCTTCGGTAGTGTATTGACGCAGGTTTACTTCGTAAATATTGGTCCTGTTGATCCAGCCGGCTTTTTTATAGTTATTGTGTATCATTTTTTTGTTTAACTGATCGGCAGGTTTATTTCCGGCATTATTACAGGCCGCCATTGCCGCTGCCAGCAGTAATGGAAGTATTCTTTTCATTTACAGGCAATTTTATCCACTCAAATGTAAGAAGGCTTTGCGTAAAAACAGTAAACAGCCGGTTATAAAGGTTCGATAAGCTTATTGTACCTTTGCAGTACAATGAAGCAATTTAATGTTCCTATCATCTATCGCAGTCCTTTGATCAGCGCTATAAAGAACAGGCGCAAGCTGCAGGATAAGATGAAAAAAGATTTCAGCCCTGCCCTGCTGGATTTTGGTCCTGTACAGATTTACCTTGCTAGGCATTTTGGTTTTTGTTATGGCGTAGAGAATGCTATTGACATTGCTTTCCGCACAGTAGAAGAGAACCCGGGCAAGCGCATTTTTTTATTGAGTGAAATGATCCACAACCCGCAGGTGAATGCCGACCTGCTGCAACGAGGCGTGCAGTTTTTACAGGATACGTATGGCAAACAAATTGTTCCCTATGAATCATTGACGAAAGATGACGTAGTGATCATTCCTGCATTTGGTACTACGCTGGCCATTGAAGAAAAATTAAATGCCATTGGTATCCCTACAGAAAAATACAATACCACCTGCCCCTTTGTTGAAAAGGTATGGAACCGCAGCGAACAGATCGCTAAGAAAAATTATACAGTAGTGGTACATGGCAAACCCACGCACGAAGAAACGAGGGCCACTTTTTCGCATGCAGCGCACCATACACCTACCGTAGTGGTGAATGATATGAAGGAAGCCATTGCATTGAGTAAATATATTACCGGCGAAAAAGACAGCGATAGTTTTTATACTGAATTCAAAGGTAGATTTTCGGAAGGGTTTGATGCCGGTAAAGACCTGCAGCGCATCGGCGTGGTTAATCAAACCACTATGCTGGCTAGCGATACACAGGCCATTGCCGATTTTTTAAAACAGGTGATGACAGATAAATACCAGCTTACAGCTGCCAATGTGGAAGAACGTTTTTCTGATACCAGGGATACTTTATGTTATGCCACCAACGATAACCAGAGCGCTGTATATGGCCTGCTGGAAACGGAAGCCGATCTTGCCATTGTGGTGGGTGGCTACAATAGCAGCAATACTTCGCACCTGGTGGAATTGTGCGAAGAAAAACTGCCTACCTATTTCATCAACAGCGAAGAGAAGATCATTTCTTCTTCATTGATACAGCATTTTAATTTTCATACCAAAGAAGAACTGACCACGGTTGATTTTTTACCCGCAAAAGAACCGGTAAAAATATTGATCACCAGTGGCGCCAGCTGCCCCGATGCACTGGTGGAAGGCGTGATAGAAAAACTGCTGTCTTTTTTTAATACCACTACCAGCATCGAAGCTTTGACCGCATCATTTTAAAACAAAAGCCTGTAAGCAATGCTTACAGGCTTTTATATTGTACTGCACTATTTCTTTTACTCTTTAGTTACTTTTTGTACATAATGTATGTTACCTGCTTTGTCAGTTAAACGCAGCATGTAAATACCACTCGCCATTTGGGAAAGATTATCCAGGTTCAACTGGTTATTACCTTTTACAATGCTGTAATTTTTCTGTACCACCAATGTACCGGTCGCATCGATCACCTGTGCATTCAGTGTGGTAGCGGCTTCGCTGTACAGCGATATGGTGATGCTTTCTTTTACAGGGTTAGGCCATGTTCTTATGCCTGCGGTAGCAGATAATCTTACCAGCACTGTTTCAGAATAATAGAACTTACCGTTCACATCCACCACTTTTATCCTGTAATAGATCACCGGTGTGCCTGCCAGCGCACTCACATCATTCAGCAGGCTGTAATTCCTGGTACCGTTGTAAGTACCGGCTGCCGCCACATCGCCTACTGATACAAATGTATTATTATCAATACTGCGTTCTACAAAGAACCTGCTGGTATTGAGTTCGTTTTCTGTTCTCCAGCTTACGGTTACCATGTAGTTCTGCAATACTGCAGCTACATTCAGTTGCTGTACAGGCAGCACAGCTGGTGTACCCACCGGTATCGTGTATGCTGCAACGTTACTAAGGTTACCATTATTGTCATAAGCTGCATAATTGAAGGTTACATTACCATTAAAGCCTGCAGTAGGGTCAAGCCTCATTGCAGCTGCCTGTGCGGTGGTCAATGCAATACCGCCAGGGTTAGCCGCCAATACTGCAGCAGTAAGGTCTGCAAAACCGCCTGTACAGGTGGCGCCTGTTGGTGTTGCAGGACAGGTAATGCTCAACACCCCTTGTGATGTAGGTGGTATGCTGGTGATAACATAACTACCGATAGTGCCATCGGGGTCGCTGCCTGCCAAGCCTGAGATGGCAGTAGGCCCGTTGGTGTTGAACATTTTTGCAGATACCACGTCAGTGGATACTGGAGGCATTCCTGTAACAGGGATGGTATAGGTGGTGGTGTTACTCAACATACCACTGTTATCTGTTGCATGATAATTGAATACCACGTTGCCTGCATAGCCGGCAGCAGGATCAAAACGCATACCTGCGATCTGCGTAGCAGTTAATGGTATACCTCCTGTGCTGGTATAATTCGCCAGTACTGCTGCGGTCAGGTCCTGGAACCCGCCGGTACAGGTTGCACTGGTCAATGTTGGCGGACATGGTACGCTTAATACACCTTGTGCTGTTGCCGGTAATGTTTCTAAGAAATAAGAAGCAATGGTGCCGTCTGCATCTGTTGCCACCAGTGATGGAATTGCAGTAGCGGCATTGGTTTGCGACATAGATGGCGTTACAATGGCCGTAGCAACTGGCGGTGTACCCGTTACCGGTATGGTGTAGATAGCGCCGGCGCTTACAGAACCGCTGTTATCTGTTGTTACATATCCAAAATCAACGATGCCGGTATAATTGGCTGCCGGGTCAAAACGCATACCTGCGGCCTGTGCAGTGGTCAGTACGATGCCGCCCGCATTAGCAGCTAATACAGCTGGTGTAAGATCAGCAAAACCACCGGTACAAGCAGCGCCTGTTGGTGTGGCAGGACAAGGTATGCTCAGCACACCCTGTGCTGCTGAAGGAACAGATACCAGTGTATAACTTGCAATGGTACCATCTGCATCAGAGCCTACCAGGCCGGTGATAGCTGTAGCCGCATTGGTTGCGGGCATTGCTGCTGCTGTAACATTCTTTGCTATCGGCGGTATATTGCCTGTACCTGAAACCGGTAAGGTATAAGTAGCTACGTTACTGGATAAACCGCTATTATCTACCGCCGCATATTTAAATGCTGCAAGACCGGTAAATCCTGCTGTAGGATCGAAACGTAATGCTGCAGCCTGTGCTGCTGTTAATGAAATACCGGTGGGATTGGCCGCCAGTACAGATGAAGTTAAATTGGCAAAACCGCCCGTACAGGTGGCACCTGTTGGTGTTGCAGGACAGGTGATGCTCAATATACCTTGTGTAGAGTCAGGGATGCTTAATATGTTATAGCTGGCGATCGTACCATCTGCATCTGTTGCACTTAAACCACTTATTGCTGTAGCAGCATTACTGTTAGGCATAACCGCATTTATGATATCCAACGCAACCGGGGGCTGTGCTGCCACTGTAATATTGTAGGCAACGGCCGCACTTATGTTACCATTATTATCCGTACTGGTATAAGTGAATGGAGCGGTACCTGAAAAACCTGCTGTAGGTGCAAAACGGATGCCTGCTGCCTGTGTTGGCGTTAGTACAATACCACCCGGGTTAGAAGATAATACTGCAGGCGTAAGATCCACAAAACCACCGGTACAGGTGCCGCCTGTTGGTGTGGCCGGGCAAGGCATGCTCAATACGCCCTGTGCTGCTGTTGGCACTGTTGCAATAGTATAACTTGCAATGGTACCGTCTGCATCACTTCCTGACAATGCGGGTATGGCTGTTGCACCTGCATTAAAGTTAACAGCTGTTGTGATACTGGTGGATACCGGCGCTGCATTGATAACAGGGATATTATATGTTGCAGTGTTACTTACCAGTGCTGAGTTATCGGTAGCGGTATAAGTAAAGCTGGCGGTTCCTGTAAATGTTGCGGCAGGATCAAATACCAGCCTTGCTGCTTCTGCAGGAGTTAATACGGTATTGACAATGATGTCTGCAAAGCCACCACTGCAGGTAAGGCCTGATGGCGTTGAAGGACAGGTTATCCTTAACACACCTGATGCTGCTGATGGTATAGCTGTGATCCTGTAGCTTGCCACGGTACCATCCAGGTCAGTAGCCTGTAATCCAGGTATTGCAGTATTACCAAGACTATTATTAATAGTTTGTGAAGTAATATTATCTGCTAAAGGAGGCCTTGCTGTTGTTGCGCTTGCCACAACCGGTATAGTATAGTTAGCCGTATTGCTGGTATTACCGCTGTTGTCTACTGCATTATAATTAAATACAGCATTGCCTACAAAGCCGCCGGTAGGGTCAAAGCGCATACCAGCCATTTGTGCTGCATTTAAAGGAATACCGGATGGATAATTAGACAACACTGTTGCTGTAAGATCCTGGAAACCTCCTGTACAGGTAGAGCCTGTTAAAGTAGGATTAACGCCACCACATGGCACACTTAATACACCTGCAGCTGCAGAAGGTAAAGTAGTTACCTGGTAGCTGGAGATGGTTCCATCAATATCAGAAGAGTTCAATGCCTGGATAGCAGTGGCTGCATTGCTGTTGACCATACTGTTCTCCATAATATTATTAGATACCGGCGGCATAGATGTTACCGGTAATGTATATACTGCTGTATTGCTCACATTACCGTCGTTATCAGTTGCTGTAAAATTAAATGTGGCATTACCCGTAAAGTTAGCTGCAGGGTCAAAGCGCATAGCTGCTGCCTGTGCAGTGGTCAGTACGATACCGCCTGGATTGGCGGTGAGCACCGCTGCTGTAAGATCGGCAAAGCCACCGGTACAGGTAGCACCTGTTGGTGTGGCCGGGCAGGGAATGCTTAACACACCCTGTGCTGCTGTTGGCACAGTAGTTATTTTATAACTGGCAATGGTGCCATCTGCATCTGCTGATGTTAAACCGGGTATGGCAGTAGCTGCCTTACCCTGTGGCATAGACGCATTTATAAAATTATCCGCAACCGGTGGTAACCCCGGTACTTTTGTAAAGCTGATATCCCCTATTGCTACGGTCTGGCGGGCCGGATCGCCGGTGGCACCCGGACCTTCATCCCAAACCAGGGTAAGTTCTGTGATCGGGCTGCCGAATTGCACATATACGGTAGCGCCCTGGTTGGCGATGCTGTTGGTAGCTGCGTTACCCCCAGACAGTGCCTGGTTACCATAAGCAGTATTACCACTGATCAATACCGTATCGGGTGCAGTAACAGTGGCTTCGAATTTTGTAACGATAGGATTTGAAACAGCTACGGTACCTTTTTTACCTGTAAAAGTAAAACGGTCAATATAGCTCAATGGATTCGTTCTGTCCATATCACCTACATAAAAAGATACACTGCTTACAGGTTTTGTAAAAGTAATGACTGTTGTAACAGTTGAAGTCAGTGAACTCCAGTCTACTGATTCCACCAAAGGACTTCCGCCTGTGCTGCCTGGTAAGAACCATGCAGTACCGCCTACAGTACCTACTGCGGGTGTATTATTCTGGAACGCATCGTTGGTAGCTGTGGTAGCTGAACTTATGTTACCAGCAGGACTGGTATTGGTTATCACTACTGTAGCATCGATACCCGAACCACCGATATTGGTAACATTCTTTGAATAGGTTGGGCCGGTCCACGATGTTGAGCCCCAATGAAGATTGTACGTTTGTGCGTGAGACACCAATGCACAACATAATAAAAGCGAGCAAAGTAGTAGAGGTACTTTTTTCATCTGGATAAAGTTTAGATTTAGTTATACTTAAAAATTTGGTTTGTTTCAGAAAGCCAATTTTTAAAAACGGGTGCAAAGAAAAAATAAAATTGAAATTCAACAATGTGACTAATATCACAACACCGAAATAATTTTTATTGCGTTGTGATTCATTTTTATTTTTCCTGCTTCTTCCATTTTTTTTAATAGTCTCGATATCACCTCCCTCGATGTATTCAATCCATCTGCAATTTCCTGGTGGCTTATTTTTAAAACATCTGATTGTTTCACCTTCGATAATTTTTTTAAAAACAATTCCACCTTGCTGTCCATTTTACGAAAAGCAATCGCATCTATTTGTTCCAGGTAAAAAGAATAGTACATAACAGCAGTCTGTAGTATATATTTATACCATTGGTCATGCTTTTTGGCAAGCATGTCTTTGTTGGCGAAGGACATTAAAAGGATGTGAGTTGGTTCGAGGGAGATAAAATTAAGGACAAATCTTTTCTGCTCTTCTTTACTATCGTCGGATATTGACACAGCAAAACTATTGCCAGTTTTTATATACCCGATTAAAAAATTATTACCTTGTTCACTTTGCTGGTAAATTTTTATGCAGCCTTCGGTAATAATGTGCACACCGGGCAACAACTGCCCTTTTTTTACAACTGTTTGACCAGCATCGTAAAATTTCGGAACGCTTAGTTCTTCAATATCACTCAGCAACTCCTTAGAGAAGTGTGGAAATGCACGGTCAAGCATCAGCTTTGATTTGGTTTTTTACAGGTTTAGTTTATACTGCTAACTTATAACTACGATAAAAGTGAAAAGGTGGATTTAGTTTTTTGAAAATATTTTTTGTTTAAACAAAGCAAGCACTTCATACAAGCACGTTAAACAAAGCTGGTTTCAAACACTGTATTTTCACTTATACAACACAGTTAGAATAAGTGTGCAAATATGCACCCCTTTGTTTCGAAATAAAATAAGTAGAATGGATAATTATCAGGTAGCAGTAGCGCTTGTGTTCAGGTAGTACTGCAAAGTAGTACCACAACTACATGCCATAAAACAGCATTGCTTTGCGGGAAATTATTGTTTAGTACAGCTCTTTATTTGTTTACCAGGTCTAATGCAATTTTCAATTGCTCTTCCATGGTAAGATGGGTATTATCAATTTCTATAGCATCGTCTGCTTTACGCAGCGGGCTCACTTCGCGGTGCGAATCGATATAATCCCTCATTTCAAGATTGGTCTTTACTTCTTCCAGGGTAATGTTGGGGTTCTTCTCGTACATTTCTTTAAATCTTCTTTCCACCCTTACTGCTATATCTGCCGTCATAAATATTTTTAATTCAGCGGTTGGAAAAACAGTGGTGCCGATATCCCTTCCATCCATCACCACGCCTTTTTTTTCACCCATTTTTTGTTGCTGCGCCACTGCAAAAGATCGTACTTCTTTTATTGCAGCCACATCGCTTACTTTTTCTGCTATCACCAGGTCCCTGATCACGTACTCCACATTCTCTCCATTCAGTATAATTTCTGATTGCTGCGATTTGGGATTGTATTCAAAATCGATATGGATATTTTCGAGCGCCGTATTTACTTCAGCGGTATCTGTCCAGTCGATATGATTGCGCAGGAAATACAAAGTGATGGCCCGGTACATGGCACCGCTGTCGATATAAACATAACCCAGTTCTTTTGCCAGTTGTTTTGCCAGGGTGCTTTTACCGCACGATGACCAGCCATCTATTGTGATAATGATCTTCTTATTTTCCATTGCGGCACAAAAATGCTGCAAAAATCCCTAATTCAAAAAATAAGTTGCGAATAAAAATACGTAAGAGGAATATATTATTTTTCTTTCGGGATCGGCTCTCCGCGGTGGCAGGTATTACAATTTATTACATTCAAATATTCCGGGCGGGTGTTTTTATCAAAATAAAAATAGTTCTTGTTCACGTCTATCACCATTTTCATCATACCCCTGGCGTTCTCCTTCATGGGGTCTGAATCCGACACAAAATCCAGGCTGTCGCTGCCCTGCTTAACCGGCACATGGCAGAAATTGCATTTTACGCCCAATGCCACGGTATAGCTATCCATAATGCTGTCCAGTTTTGCATCGCTGATATCTTTTGGCAGCACTTTCAGGTTCCTTTCTTTATGGTAAGGCAGCCCCATACCCATGGCAACAAATGCGCCGATACCTGCGATCACTATCAATATCCTGTAATGCTTCATGTTTATACTATACTGTGTAATTAAAGATATAAAAAAAGGGCCATTTACTTTTCAGCAAATGGCCCCGGTATCGTAAAGCTGTGTTAATTATACTTCAGACTGCTTTTCCTTTTTAGTGCCCTGTTCTTTTAAACTGAATTTTATTTTTTCAGCTTCTTTGTCCAGTTCTGCAACCAACACATCACCGTTCTTGATATTCATGTTCAGTATCTCTTCCGCCAGCGGATCTTCCAGGAATTTCTGGATGGCCCTGTGCAGCGGCCTTGCACCAAATTGTGAATCGTATCCTTTATCGGCAATGAACTCTTTTGCTTCCGGTGTCAGTTCCATAGAGAAACCCAGGTTGGTGAGGCGTTTTAATACACCTTTCATTAAAATATCAATGATCTCGAAGATATTTTCTTTTGAAAGCGAATTGAACACCACCACATCATCGATCCTGTTCAGGAACTCAGGGCTGAAGGTACGTTTCAAGGCTTTTTCTATCACTGCTTTGTTGTTCTCGTCTGCACTGTCCATACGTGCTGCTGTTGCAAAGCCCACACCATCGCCAAAGTCTTTCAGCTGCCTTGCACCAATGTTGGATGTCATGATGATCAGCGTGTTCTTAAAGTCCACCTTACGGCCCATACCATCCGTTAACTGGCCATCGTCCAGCACCTGCAATAGTATATTGTAAATATCCGGGTGTGCTTTTTCTATTTCATCCAACAGTATCACACAATAAGGTTTACGCCTTACCCTTTCGGTCAGCTGTCCACCTTCTTCGTAACCCACATAGCCCGGAGGCGCACCAATCAAACGGCTTACGGTGAATTTTTCCATGTATTCACTCATGTCGATACGTATCAGCGCATCTTCACTGTCGAACATATGTTTGGCCAGCGAACGAGCCAGTTCTGTTTTACCCACACCGGTTGGCCCCAGGAAGATGAATGTTCCGATCGGTTTTTTAGGATCCTTCAATCCCACCCTGTTACGCTGGATGGCTTTCACCACTTTTACAATAGCATCCTGCTGGCCCACTACAGCACCTTTCAGGTCATCGGCCATGCGGCGCAATTTGTCTGTTTCGGCCTGTACCATGCGTTTAACCGGTATGCCCGTCATCATGTGTACCACTTCGGCAATATCTTCTTCCTCGATAGGATAACGTTTGTGCTTGCTTTCTTCTTCCCAGTCGGCTTTTGCTTTTTCCAGTTCTTCCTGCAGGCGTTTTTCTGTATCCCTCAGTGAAGCGGCTTCTTCAAAACGCTGGCTCTTCACCACTTTATTCTTTTCCAGCTTAATGTCCTCGATCTTTTTTTCCAGTTCGATTATTTCAGCAGGAACGTTGATGTTCTTGATATGTTTCCTGGCGCCTACTTCGTCCAATACGTCGATCGCTTTATCGGGCAATAAACGGTCGGTCATGTAGCGGTCACTCAGTTTTACGCAGGCTTCAATGGCTTCCTGGCTGTAAGTAACGTTGTGATAGTCCTCGTACTTGTTCTTGATATTGTTCAGTATCTGGATGGTTTCTTCCACTGATGGCTGTTCCACGATCACTTTCTGGAAACGACGGTCCAGGGCGCCATCTTTTTCAATGTGCATGCGGTATTCATCCAAAGTAGATGCACCAATGCATTGCAGTTCGCCCCTTGCCAAAGCAGGTTTAAAGATATTGCTGGCATCCAGCGAACCGCTGGCGCCACCGGCACCCACAATAGTATGTATCTCGTCGATGAATAGAATTACGTCCCTGTTCTTTTCCAGTTCGTTCATGATGGCCTTCATCCTTTCTTCAAACTGGCCACGGTACTTGGTACCGGCCACCAGCGCTGCAAGGTCCAGGCTCACCACTCTTTTATCGAACAATACCCTGGATACTTTGCGTTGCACAATGCGCAATGCCAGCCCTTCCACTATGGCGGTTTTACCCACACCGGGTTCGCCTATCAAAATGGGATTGTTCTTTTTACGACGGGACAATATTTGCGATACCCTTTCGATCTCGTTCTCACGACCTACGATCGGGTCCAGCGAACCATTCTCAGCCAGGCGGGTGATATCCCTTCCAAAATTATCCAGCACCGGCGTTTTTGTTTTGGGCTGGTTGGCCGCACCGCCACGCTGTGATTTTTGTTGCCCATACTGTTTCCTTTCTTCATCAAATTCCTCATCGCCCTCATCGCTGAATTCGGCCGATGGCGGGTTGCTGGTAACAAAGCCCAGCTCATTTTTAAATACATCATAGTCCACGTCAAACTGGTTCAGTATCTGCGTGGCGATGTTCTCTTTATTTTTAAGGATGGAAAGCATCAGGTGCTCACTCTCCACCAATGCACTTTTTTGCGCCTTAGCTTCTAAAACGGTAATGCGGATCACCTTCTCAGCCTGCTTGGTCAATGGCAGGGAATTGATATTGGCGATGTTTTTTCCTGTTTTATCTTTTACCGCCATTTCAATTTCCTTGCGTAATTCAAACAGGTCGATGTTAAGGGATTTCAAAGTCTTGATCGCAGTGTTCTCACCATCCCTTATCAATCCTAAAACCAAATGTTCTGTGCCAATAAAATCATTTCCCAACCTTAGTGCTTCCTCACGGCTGTAAGAGATAATTTCTTTTACTTGTGCCGAAAAATTGTTGTCCATTTGCTGATTGATTTAGCTTATACAATAATAACGATTATTTTGAAGATTAAGTTTAGCAGAAAGGCCAAATGTTAATATGTTAAAAAGTTAAAAATTTGTTTGCCCTCCTTTTTTTAACTGATAATTCTTTAACGTTAGAACCGTATTTAAATTTTCCTTTACTTTACAAAAAACAACTATACCGTAATCTTCAAAGAGTCTTTACTGAATGAATGTCAAAATAGATACCAAAGAAAAATTCACTGTTATTACGCCGCAGGAAAATGCCTTTGCTGCTAATATGACAGGCGAATTGAGCGATTTACTGCTTCCTTACCTGCAAAAAGACATTCCGCATATCGTTTTTAATATGGTTAACGTAAAACAGCTGGACGAGGTTGCCGGTGAAGCGCTGGCCAACCTGCAGCAGCAGTTTTATGAAAATAACTGTTCCTTTGTGATCTGCAGTTTGCAGGATCAGCCGGAGAAACTGCTGGATGACAATGAATTGCTGGAGCTGATGAACGTGACACCCACCGAAAGCGAGGCCTGGGATATTGTGCAGATGGAGGAAATAGAAAGGGAGCTCCTAAGTGATAATGAATAATGGATAATGAAATAATGAATAGTACATTATTGAGTAGATCCTTTAAGTATTTGAACCGATCCATATTGTAAGAACCTAACTATTAAAAACATTATCAATTATTAATTATTAAATTATTCATTTAAAAGGATGTTGGCACTTACGATACTGGGCAATAATTCTGCAATACCGGCCTTTGACCGCAATCCCACTGCACAGGTTTTACAAACCGCCGACGAAAGCTACCTGATCGATTGCGGGGAAGGTACCCAGATGCAGATGACCCGGTACAAGATCCGCCGCAGCAAGATCACCCGGATCTTCATTTCGCATTTGCATGGCGATCATTATTATGGACTGATAGGTTTACTCACCAGCATGGGGTTACTGGGCCGCACCCAGGACCTGCACCTGCATGCACCGGAACCACTGGATGCTATCCTTAAATTACAGCTGAGTGTGGCTGATACCAAGCTGCCTTTTTCGCTGCATTTTCATCCGTTAAGATCCGAGGGTATTATTGTTGCGGATAAAAAACTGCAGGTTGAATGTTTCCGGGTGAAGCACCGCATTGAATGCTGGGGCTTTTTATTCCGGGAGAAAAAGAATCCGCGGAAAGTAAACGCTGAAAGAGCTGCTATTTACGAGATACCCGCTGCTTTTTACGAAAAGCTGCAACAGGGTTTTGATTATGTAAATAAAAAAGGCAGTATTGTACCCAATGAGGAAGTGACCACCGCCGCTCCCAAAGCCAGGAGCTATGCTTTTTGCGCCGACACCATTTATGATGAATCGCTGGCGGAAAAAATAAAAGAGGTAGACCTGCTTTATCACGAAGCCACTTACCTTAAAGACCTGCATGAAAGAGCTGCCATGCGTTTTCACAGCACCACGCACCAGGCGGCCAGTATTGCCAAACTGGGCAATGTAAAAAAATTACTGCTGGGGCATTTCTCTTCTAAATACGAAACGCTGGATGCTTTTTTACCAGAGGCAAAAGAAGTGTTTGAAAATACAGAGCTGGCATTGGAAGGAACCTGCTACAAAGTATAATGAATAATTGGATAATGGATAATTAATATTTTTTTTGGTCACCAGGTACTCTGAACTTTGTACTCAGAACTTTGCACTTTCAACTTTGAACTTTCAACTTTGAACTCTGTACTCTACTGCTCCAGTTTGATAACGTTATTATAGCCGTCAGCCATCATCCACACATAAAATTCTGCAAACCATTTGCGCCAGGCGGCTTCGTAGTGTTTGCCTTCGGGATCAACGAGTGTATAGATCATGGCATTGGATGCTGCACCTAATTTTTCTGCCACTTCATTCATATCGGTCACATAACGGTCGCCTTCTTTTCCACCAATATAAAAAAAGAATTTACTGTCTACTTTCCTGGTTGCGGAATCGGTCAATGCTTCAATGGCCGGCGCTGTCCAGAATGCAGGAGAAAATATGCCTGCCTTGCCAAACACATCAGGATATTTGAGCGCTGCATAATAAGCGATCAGTCCGCCCATGGAAGAACCGGCAATGATGGTATTTTCCTTGGATGATAAAGTGCGGTAATGCTTATCTATATAGGGCTTCAATGTCTCTGTAATAAAATCCAGGTAATCGTTGCCCTGTGGTGCAAAGGTGGTGGATCTTGAAGAATCTTTTAAAGTAAATTCATACGGGTTGTATTCATTCATCCTGGAAGATCCGCCATTATCAATGCCTACAATGATGCAGCCCTGTTTGCCTTTTGCCACCAGGCTGTCGATGCATTCATCCACGCCCCATTCACTGCCGAAAGCACTGTACGATTCGTCAAATAAATTCTGCCCGTCCTGCAAATACATTACGGGATAATGTTTTTTACCTGCATTATATCCCGGTGGCAAATACACCCAGATGCGGCGGTTCTTATGCAGCTGCGGAATAAAAAAAGCGCTGTCCATTACATGCACATTGGCGCTGGCGGTATGGTATTCTATGGTAGCATGATCGTCTTTCCAGCCATCTACTGTAGCAGTGATGGTGGTGTCTGACGATAACTCAATTTCCCTGTTGGCCACATCTTTTCCTGCAGCCGTGGCCTCCGTTCTTTTCCAGTCGCCACGGGTAAATTTAAAAGCGTATTTTTTTGCTGCCAGCGTTTTTATTTCTAGTACCAGTTTGTCGCCGGTTCTTGAAAAACTATAATGTTCATCGCCGGGGTTCCAGTTGTTGAAATTACCGGCAGCAAAAACGCCCTCTTCCTTATGGGCAGAGGGCGTTGCAACTATTTCTATCCTTAATGTATATTGTGCGAATGATGAAACAGAAAAAACCAACAAAAAAAACAGGATGTATACCTTGTTGTTCATTGTACTGTGGTTTTGATTATTGATCTGTGATAAAGCAATGCAAAATATACAACGAAAATACCGGTATTTTATTTTTTAAGGTATGCTTTCACTTTCTGGTGAATGGCATCGCTTAATGGCACTACGGGCAGGCGCAGTACGTTCTCAATAATACCCAGCTCGTATAAGAATGCTTTTACGCCTGCAGGATTGTTTTCTGCAAATAACAGGTCGCATCCTTCCAGGCATTTGTAATGCAGTGGTTTTGCCGCTTCAAAATTCCCTTTCAGGCTCTGGCGTATCATTTCGCTGAAATCTTTTGGAAAGCAGTTGGCTGCCACGCTGATCACGCCGTCCATACCTGCTGCTATCAGGGGCAATGCAATATGATCGTCGCCGCTTACCACCAAAAAATCCTGTGGCCTGTCGCGGAGTATGTGCATGCACTGCACCATATTGCCGCTGGCTTCTTTCATGCCTGCTATATTCTTTTCTTTTGCCAGGCGCAAAGTGGTTTCTGCAGCCATATTGCTGCCGGTCCTTCCGGGCACATTATACAGTATCACCGGCTTAGGCGATGCTGCTGCCAATGCTTTATAATGCTGGTAGATACCTTCCTGCGATGGCTTATTGTAATAGGGGCTTGCGCTCAATACCGCGATGGCTTTATCGAGTGGATAATCCTGTAAATTTTCTATCACTTCTTTGGTATTGTTGCCACCAATACCCACAACCACAGGCACACGGCCGTTCACCTTTTCGTATGTAAAATTAATGATGTCCTTCTTTTCCTTCGAAGTAAGTGTCGGGGTTTCGCCGGTGGTACCCAGCGATATTAAATACTCCACTCCGTTATCGATATCAAAATCGATGAGTTTACCTAAAGCATCATAATCTACTTCGGTATTGGTTTTAAATGGTGTAACCAGTGCCACACCCGTGCCTTGCAATTGTTGTCTGAGACTCATGTAGTAAAAAAATTTTGGTAAAGTTATTATTATGCAATGAAATCTTAAAACAAAAATCCCCCGTGTGAGCGGGGGACCTTAAACAGATAATATTTTTTATCAACTCCTGTTTGCTGTGGCCATGCCCGCTGCCTGCTTCAGTATCTTGGAATGAGATAGATAGTTCTTATCAGGACTGTAGATGAAAAAACAGGTGCCGTTCTTTATCTTATTGATGATTGGTTTATGCAATTGTTCCGAAACTGCAGGGCATCCCCAGCTGCGGCCGATATAGCCTTGTGACTGTATCAGGTCTTCATTTACATAATCAGCGCCATGCATTACAATGGCACGGCTGTCGGCATTATCATTAAAACCTTTATCCAAACCCTGCAGGTGCAGTGAATAACCATTCTTACCGATATAGGTATTCATGGTCTCATAAAAGCCCAGGCTGCTTTGATTGCTTTCGGGGCGGTTGGAAAATTGCGCTGCATATTCTTTGCCGGAGTTAACACCGTGCGCCACATAAGTATTGAATACCACTTTGTATTTTTCAAGATCGATCACAAACAATCTTTTTTTATAGGAAGGCAAACTGAAATCTGCAATAGAAATGATTTTACGGTTGGCTATCTTTCCTGCTTTTACCAGGTAATCAAAACCGTGCATGGCGCAATCAAAAGCCTGTTGCGATAAACCCATTACATTCAGGCGGAGGCTATCGTATACCATTGCTAGTGTGTTACCGGGTACCACTGCTGGTGCAGCAGGTATTTCTTCAACGGGCGGTGCGGCCACAACTATCTTAGGGCCTACAGTTTTTACTGCTACAGGTCTGTTCTTTGCAAATACAAAGGGGATATGCAGAATGAAAATGAAAAGTGACGAGAAAAAAAGATGAAATTTTTTTAAGCCTTGCTTCTTCATGCTGAATAAGATATTGGTTTTTAAAATTAAAACTTTTAGCAAGCCGGGTGCAAAGGTACAATCTACCCTTCACCAACTTTGTTAAAATCGCCTGCACTACAGGCCTGTACTACAAAGCAAATTTAATACCATATCTAACTCAATTAATAATCAACGTTTTAACATCGAAAATGAGTTGTTATTTTTTATTCACATATTGCTGAAGGGCGTTTTTAGCAGTATTTCCCCACTCTTTTATGTCTTCTTTTTTCCATTTGCCCGTGCTGGATGCGGATGGCAGCAACACCGAACAGGTCTCTTTTTTATCGGATACCGACCATGCGATCCAGCTCAATCCTTTTGTATTCATCCATTGTACATATTTTTCCCATTCAGCATGATCGATAGGCCCATCACCGCTGGCTTCCATACCGGCACATTCTGATACAAATACGGGAAGGCCTTTTGCAATAGCTTCATCCGTTCTGTCACGCAACCATTGCTTGTGTGTGCCTGCATAAAAGTGCATAGTGTACATTAAATTGCTGTAGCCTTTTATAGGATCCGCTGCGGGCAATTGTATATCCTGGCCCCATTTGGGGCAGCCGATCAAGATAATATTATCCGGGTCGATGCTACGGATCAATTGTACCAGTTCTTCGGAATAGGCTTTTACCTCGGGCCATGTTTCATGATCTGGTTCGTTAAACAATTCATAGATCACGTTGGGATATTTGCCATAAGCCGTTGCCATTTGTTTAAAAAATATTTTGGCCTCTGCCAGTTTAATATTGTGGCAATGCCAGTCGATGATGACATAGATGCCCTGTTTGATAGCCGCATCCACCACAGCTTTTATCTTAGCAACAGAACCGGCAGGATCTTTCAGGTAACCGCTGTCGTTCAGCTCCACCCCCATTGCCGCCCTTACCACGGTGCAGTGCCATTGCTGTTTTAATTCTTTTACCACGCCTGCATTATAAAATCTTGGCCACAGGTTGTGCCAACCAAAACTCATACCGTGCAATGCTACGGGCTTACCTTTTGCATCCACCAGTTGTGTACCCAATACTTTTAATTGCCCATGTTCTTTAACCGGTTGTGCGCAAACTTGTATTGCAATAATTAAAAACAATAATGCAGATAATATTTTCTCTTTCATAGCAGCTTATTTTTTCAGCTTGTAGATATTTTTAAGATCGTTCTCAAACAAGGTATAGGGATCGTTATAGAATTTTAAAAAATCGGGCACACTTACCTGCCCGGGATAAGGCGCATAAAAATGCGTGGCACTGGTGGCATCATTGCGCCATACCAACACATAAGATAGATTCATTTTTGCTGACCGCAATGTTTTCAACAAAATTTCTGTCCACCAGGTGGCATTAGGAATAGATTCCAAACCTGTTTCCGTTAGAGCTGCCAGCTTACCTGCTTTGAGGGCGTAATCCGCAACGATCTTTAATTTTAAAATGGCGGAATCCATTTTATAAATGCCGTAGCGGCCCAGGTCGTTGTAATTATCCATACCCACCATGTCTACATAGTCATTGCCGGGATAGCGTTCCAGGTATTGCGCTTCTGTGCCGAATGTATTATCCGGCGAAAATGCGTAAATAAAATTATGTACGTGCAGGCTGTCCCTTAAATAGCTTACAGTAAATTGCCACAGGGTTTTAAATTCATGGGCAGTACAATAAGGTTTGCCCCACCAGAACCAATACCCATCCAGTTCGTGATAAGGTCGAAAGATCATCGGCACCAGTTTCCCATCCTTGCCTTTTACCGATTTTGCCAATGCTGCAATAGTACTTAATATCGCTTTGTATTTTTGGTGATGCGAACCGCCGGGAATAATATTTTTTACCGCGGGTGCAGAAGTAGAATCTTTCCAGTAAAAGACCGGTTCGGAAACCGGGTTATTGAAATGCCAGGCTACTGTTATCACTCCGCCTCGGTTATACGTATCCGTTATTATCTTTTGCAACCGTGTCTTCTCCTTTTCTATCATATCATCCGGCCTGCCGGATAAACCACTGAAGTCCACACCAATTACAGCCGGGTGCGAACCGGTGACCGATCTTACATCCGACCTGCTGGTATCGCTGCTGCTCCATCCGTGGCCATATTCTGTTGCATGCTGGTGACCAAACAGGATATGTTTTTTTGAAAGCTGTTGCAGGTTTGCGTATAAGGCTTTTGTTTCCGCGGTGGCATTGGCATCAATCGGTTTATACCTGTTCTTTTGAGCGGATGAATATATTGCTGTTATAAGCAGGACCGCAATGATGAAAAAATGTTTTTGCACGATATTGTTGTTTGATATTTATTTTACTCCACGGCCGGCCTTGCTTCAGCAGCAATGGCGGGTATTTTTATTACTGCCTGTTTCAATCCATTGCTTTCGGCTGTTACAATTATTTCTCCGGCCGCACCTGTTGACTGTATAATTACCTGTGCCAGCCCGCTGAATAATTTTCTTTTATAAGCTGCTGCCGGCGTTACTACCTGTATCAAACCCGGATCGGTATTGATATTATCCCAGGGCCTGTCTTTTACCAACGGTATTGCCGCTATTGCAATACTGTTGGTGCCTTTATGCAGCATATCACGGTTAAGTATATACGCATTTCCTTTAGGTGTTTGTACAACATGCGCTTCTACTAATTTACCATTGATATAAATACTTTGTTCCTTGCCGATGCTTTTGTAAAATAAGCGAACGGTATCGGCGCTGTTTATTTCCGGCAAATTAAAATTGCACCTGTACAACAGGGCTTTTGTTCTTTCGCCGAATTCTTTGGTGCGGTCGTCTTTAAAAGCGGGTTGCCATTCTTTGTCGTCGTAATTTTCTTCTGTTCCACCGACTACATTGATATCTGTGGTAAATTTTTCTTTCAGGTTTTGTATCGGAAATACTTTTATTGTCTCTATATATTTATCTGCTTCCAGCGATGATGGATTGCCATTGCCTACGCCGATGATCCTGCCCGGCCCGCTGATGCTGAAAATAATTTCATTGTTTGCAGTTGGCACCTGCAGCTCATTTTTATCAGTTGCATCTACGGTGATCATGGCAATATCTTCTTTATTAGCCAGTATGCTGTTCTTATCAGCAACTAAACGAACAGCAGCGGGATCGCCGGTGGTTTGCACTTTATCGGTCATTATTTTTTTGCCGTTCTTATAGCCCAGCGCTTCAAGTGTACCGGCTGCATATTGCACCTTCCATTCCAGGTGACCGTTGACAGGCATTGTTTGTTTGCCCAGGCTTTTTTTATTCAGCAATAATTCCACCGCATCACAATTACTGTATATCCATACGTTTATTGTTTCACCTTCTTTTCCTTTAAAATTCCAGTGGGGTAAAATATGCAGTGTGGGTTTGTTCGTCCACCAGCTGCGCAGGTAATACATAACATCTTTAGCAAAACCGCATTGGTCCAGCATACCAAAATAAGAACCCGTTGAAGGAAAACCATAAGGCGTAGGTTCGCCGCGGTAATCAAAGCCTGTCCAGATGCACATGCCGGCAAGATAATCCCGTGCTGCATAATGTTTCCATCCATCTTCGATGGTAAAAAAATTGGGATACGGTTTTTTATCGTACGCTGCTATCCATTGATTGCTTTCATCATCAAAATAGATTCCTCTTGTAGCCCTGGTAGTCCCTTCTTCTGTTCCCCACATGGGTTGATCAGGAAATTCGGCATGGTGCTGATCGGTGTTGATCTGCCCGATATAATTCACGCCCATTACTTCAATAACATTGGAAATACCTTTTTGCCAACCGCCGCTGATAGCCGCAGTTACTGCACGGGTACTGTCAATTGACTTTGTGAACGCCTGTAATGTGCTGGCTATTTTTGCACCCATTTCATTGCCTTCAATGCCCCATTCTTCATTGCCGATGCTCCAGCTGATGATGCTGGGATGATTCCTGTCCCGCTGTATAAACCTTTTCATATAGTCAAAGTGCGTGCTGCTTACACCCATCAACCGGTTCTCATCTATCACCAGCATGCCCAGCCTATCGCAGGCATCCAGCAATTCCGGCGTGGGCGGATTATGAGAGCAACGATAAATGTTGCAGCCAAATTCTTTTAGTTTTTTTATCCTGAATTCCTGCAATGCATCCGGCATTGCTGTACCAACGCCTGCATGATCCTGGTGGTTGTTGGTGCCATGTAGTTTCAAATGTTTTCCATTGAGAAAGAAGCCTTGTTTTGCATCAAATCGAATAGTGCGGATACCAAAGTTCGTTTCGTAGCGGTCGAGTGTTTTTTCTCCTTCGGTGATCGTTGTGACCAGTTTATAGAGATTAGGTGCGTCTGTCGACCACAGAGCAGGATCGTTTACCCGAATTTTTACAGCAATATTTTTTTGTTCATAAGCATTGAAATTGATGTTGGGAGTATTTTCAACAGCAACGGTCTTTCCTGTTGCATCCAAAATGGTTTGCTGCATATTGATTGTTTTAGCACTTGTAAATTGATTGATGATATTTACCTGTGCATTTATCTCAGCAGTATTTTCTTTTACAGTGCTGGTAACAAATGTTCCATCTGTGGTGATATGCAGCGGCGAAGTTTTATTAAGCCATACATGCCTGTAAATACCGGCGCCTTCATAAAACCATCCTTCTTCCATAGTGGCATCCACCCGTACTGCAATCACATTTTCTCCTCCGTAATGAAGGTATTCGCTGATGTTATATTCAAATCCTGTATAGCCGCTGGGCTCTGTGCCTAAATAAAATCCATTTACCCACACAATAGAATTCCTGAACACACCATCAAATGCAATGCTTATTTTTTTGCCTTCATCTGTTTTGGGAATGGTGAATGTTTTACGGTACCAGCCTACACTCGTATTCGGAAAATTCCTGCCCACTGTTTTAAAACCATGGCTCAGGCTGGCAGTTTTATCGAAAGGTAATTCCACTGCCCAGTCATGCGGCAGGTTTAATTTTCTCCAGCTGCGGTCATCAAAATCTTTTGCTGCAGCGCCATCGCCGTAAGCAGCCTTGGCGAAATAAGAAAAATAGCCGGTGCCGTTATCAAAATCTTTTTTAGCATCATAAGGATGGCCGAATGCAAAACGCCAATTGAAATCCATCAGCAAATGCTCTCTTGCAGTTTGTGAAAAAGCAGCAGTAATATGCAACAGTAAGAGCAGGGAAAGCAATGATTGTTTATTCATACAGCAGCTTTTTTGCTTAAAGCGGAAATTACATTAAAATGAGGAGCTTTATTTTTTTAGCTAATAAAATAAATCAATGGGTTAAAATAGTACCAGTTATTCTTTTATGAAAAATGTACATTAACTTTCCCTTATTAAACCACCGCTGTTATGAACAGGAGACATTTTATACAAACATCCGGATTGTCTTTAGCTGCTTTGCTTTTGCAGGAAAATATTTTTGCAGGGAATGGTGCTGGTAATGCAATGCTTATCAGTTTTCCTGATGCAATAACTGCTGTTGCCGACGGGGTAACTGTTGCGCTTACAGGAAAAGGGCAACAGTCATGGAGCTATCAAAACCTGCAGGTGGTTTTAAAAAATACGGGCAACAACATTGCGGTGTTCATTGAAGCGCCGGGTATACAACTGAGCGCTGTTAGCTTGCACTGGAAAACGCCGGTTAAAAATTCATCGTTGATCCTGAATGATCATTGGGAACGTACTTATGGAGATATATCCTGGCAGCAGCCTGCAGCAACAGCAATATTGCCCTGGTATTTTATGGAACACAATGGCACGACAACGAATGGCTTTGGTGTAAAGACGGGCACGGCTTCTTTCTGTGCATGGCAGATCAGCAATGAAAAACTGAGTTTGACAATGGATACCCGCAGTGGTGGCGAAGGTGTGCAGCTGGGTGACAGAAAATTAAAAGCGGCTGAAATTGTGACGATCAAAAACAACACCGGTGAATCTGCTTTTGAAACAGGCAAGCGCTTTATGAAGCTGATGTGTGCCAAGGCAAGAATGCCTGCACAACCGGTGTATGGCATCAACGACTGGTATTTTACTTATGGCAATAATTCTGAAAAATTAATTCTTGAACATACCCAATTAATGGAGCCGATGGCTGCAGGATTAAGCAATCGTCCTTTTTCTGTGATCGATGCAGGATGGTTTATGCAATCGCCTGCTTCGCCGGGAGATAACAGCTGGGGTGATGTGAGTAAGCCCAATCAAAATTTTGGAGACATGAGCAGCCTTGCGGCTAAATTAAAAAAGACCGGTATGCGCCCCGGTTTATGGACAAGGCCATTATGCTCCGATCCCAAAGATGCCGTTTCATTGACGCTTCCTTATATTAAAGGGAGAGATAAAAAACAAGCCGTACTCGATCCTTCTATTCCTGAAAATATGGAAAGAGTAAAAAACTATTTTAAACTGTATAAACAATGGGGATATGAATTAGTGAAGTTCGATTATACTTCGGCAGATATTTTTGGTAAATGGGGTTTTGAAATGCTGAGAGATAAAACAATGACGGTTGCCGGATGGAAAATGAATGACAGTTCAAAAACCAATGCAGAGATCGTTCTCCATTTTTATAAAAGCATTCGCGAAGCTGCGGGTGATATGTACATCATTGGTTGTAATACTTTCAGTCATTTATCTGCAGGCTTGTTTGAGCTGAACCGTATTGGCGATGACACTTCCGGCAACGAGTGGAGCAGGACTAAAAAAATGGGTGTGAATACGCTTGCCTTCAGGGCTGTGCAGCATGGCGCCTTTTATTCCTGCGATGGCGATTGTGTGGGGTTGACGACAAAAGTACCGTGGACAAAAAATAAACAGTGGATGGAGTTGCTTGCTAAAAGCGGTATGCCCTTATTCATATCTGCGCAACCGGAAGCCACCGGTACTGAACAAAAAGAGATCATTAAAAAATGCTTTGACTTGGCCTCTAAAAATTTACCTGTAGGCGAACCACTGGACTGGATGGAAAATCCATTCCCAAAAAAATGGAAACTAAACAATAGTATTGAAAGTTTCGACTGGGATTAATACACCCATCGGTCATTTTATTTTTATAACAAAGCCACCTCCCGGTGCCATGGTTATATTTAGTTTATCCGTAGCTGTTACCTGTCGCTTTTCTACAGCATAATCAGTTGCATCCCTGTCTGCATTTATTCCATCTTTAAATATCTCCACATTGTATTGACCCGCCGGTAAAAAGAAAGATCTATGGCAATATCCCTTACTGTCCAGTTATTCAGCCCGCCGATATACCATGTATTGTTTGCCTTTTTGGCTATACAAGCGTATGCTGCCAGTTTTCCATCAAGGGCAATCGTTTCATTGAAAGTTGTGGGGATGGAAGCGATAAGATCGGTACATTCCTGTTCTTTTGCATATGCGGTAGGATTATCTGCCAGCATCTGCAATGGCGCATCATACACTATGTACATGGCCAGCTGGTGACAGCGTGTGCCCTGGCTTACGGGTAAATTCTGGCTGGGCTTTGCATTACCTTTAGTACTGTTGCGCATAGCACCGGGGGTATAATCCATCGGCCCGGCCATCATGCGTATATACGGCAACGTTACTTCGTGTTGTGGCACTCTTTCATCGGCGCTCCATTTGCTCCATTCCATGCCACGTACTGCTTCAAAATTGATTACATTCGGATAAGTTACCTGCAATCCCTGTGGTGGAAATGTGCCGTGAAAATCGATCAGCAATTTATATTTTGCGGCAACTGCGGCCATTTGATAAGCCGAAGCGATCATCTTTGCATCGTTCCTGTCCAGGAAATCTACTTTAAATCCTTTGATGCCCATCGCTGCATATTTACTGCAAAATCTTTCAACACCCTGTTCCAATGCATACCAGGTACTCCATAATACCAGGTCAACTTTTTTCTCTTTACCATAAGCGATCAGCTCTTTTAAATTTATCTTATCACTTAATTTATCCAGGTCCCAATCGTCGCTCCAGCCTTCATCTAAAACAATATATTCCAGGTTATTTTTAGCCGCAAAATCGATATAATATTTATAGGTAGGTGTATTGATACCTGCTTTAAAATCCACATGACTTATGTTCCAGTCGTTCCACCAATCCCAGGCCACTTTACCCGGTTTTATCCAGCTGGTATTTGCTATCCTGCTTTTTTCTGCAAGCTGGTAAAAAATATCACAATTCAACAATTCTTTATCTTCTTTACTGATCACTAACACACGCCAGGGGAACATTCTTGCAGCTTTTGATGTTGCAAGATAATCAGCCCTTTTAGTCACCATGTAATTGATTCTATTGAAGCCGCCCAGCTCTTCCTGTTGAGGATAGCCTGCAAAAACAGCTTCCATTGCATTGGGTATGTTTTTGTTTCTGCGCACAAACATTCCGGGATAATCCTGTACATCTGTTTCCAGGAAAACTGCTTTTTTATTTTCCGGTAATTTTACCAGTAAAGGCAGGTAAGCAAGTGTGTCCGTAGCAATATTGCTTATTGTGGTATGTGTATAGAATTCTTCGAAAGAGCAAGTGTACCTTTCTCCACCCCGCAGATCGCTGGTGTGCGGCAATAATAAGGAATCGTTGGCAGCCAGGTTCAATCCTGCATCTTCACCGGTAATAAGCACCGAATCTTTTCGGTTGATGAAAAACCGATAAGCTGCAGCATTATCATAAGCCCTGAATATGATACCATAATTGCCTTTACAGTTCAATACAAGTTCACTGTAATAATTATTTACCGTATCTTTTTTATAGGCAACCGTTCTTATTTTTTCGTTGATGGTATTTGTTTTCGCTGCAATTATTTTTGCATTTTGTCCCAGTATTTCTCCATTATTTAAATGTATTGCAATGGCTGCGGGGTTTGTAATGGTCGTTCCCTCCTGTTTTACGCTCCATTCCATTTTTGCACCAACACTTACAGTTATTTCAATTGTTTTACCCGGCGAATACAATTGATATGTTTTGTTTTGTGCCGCAATGCGGCAACAACACAGCAATAGGATGCAGTATGCAAAAAGTCTTTTCATTTTTGGTATGTTGTAAGCTATTGTATTATTTATCCATCACCAGGTAAACCACCGAACGTGCCGGCATCGACACATTGATACCGCCGCTGGTTAATGCACTGCTGGCCTTGATACTGGTATAAGTTGCAGATGGCCCACCCGTAGGTTCTGTCGGTCCTTCTCCATTAATAAAAACCTTTGAAGAGAATTCGCCGTTATCCGTTCCTCCTGTTAAAGTGTACCAATAATATCTTGCACCGGCTGTTGCATTCTGCAACGTCACATTCACTGTTTCGTTATTGGTGCTTCTATTAATGAGTATCACTGCTTTTTGTCCACTGGTGAATGATGATGCGTAAGATAAAACAGCGCCCAGTACGGTTGATTTCAGCATCCTGTCGCCCATGAATCTTTGAAAATACTGCATGTAATAGAATGCAGGACGTGGGTTCCATTTTACAACGCCAGACTCATCGCCTGCATTGAACAGACCATGATCGTTGCCACTGTTGTATCCATTGGCCAAGTCCCATCTTGCGATCATGCCGTATTTATTTTTGATGGCTTCGCCCATTATAATCGCAGCGTGTATACCATTTACAAACGACACCTGCTGTTTGGATCCCTGCGATGTGATATTATATTCTGTTAATGCAATGGGCTTCGTAGTATTACCTGCTGCCGTAATGGTGTTTTGATAATAGGTTAGCATTGCATTGGTATTATTCGTAGCGGTGTTCAATATTTCTGTTGCAGTGGCATTGGTTTGATAAGGTGTGTAATAGCTGTGAATGATGTAATAATCTGTAGCAGTATTTACCTGCGGCAACAGGCCGCTGTTCCAGGTTTGGTCGGTGGCGGTCTGCCAGGCCTGGGGTTGTGCTTCTAAAATATAAGCGCCAATGTAAATGGTTTTGCCGATCTCCGTTGCTGCTTTCCGCATGGAATCGATGAATACTTTTACATGCTGCCCGTAAAGAGCGCCAGTCACGATCTGCGGTTGTCCGTCTAGGTTAGTTGCAGTGTTGATGCGGTAGCCCGCTTCCCAGGTGCCATTGCATTCGTTGCCTATTTCCCAGTACTTGGTGCGACCATTATCATAGCGCACCCAATCTGCTGCAAGGTGTGCTGCTTTGGCAACAGGATTGGCGCTTGTGCCGTATCGGGCATATCCATAGTTCACCGTTATCATACCCTGGTTGCCGGTTTGCTGCAGCATGGTATAATATTTATCCAGCGAGACCGTCCAGGCAGCTGTATTTTTTCCCACCCAGTAACTGGCTGCGGATAGTGTGCCGTTGGCATCGGACAATTGAGCCGGCGCATCGGCAGGAGTGGCGCCGGGTGCGGCATTCCAGAAATACAGATCGCTGATACTGCCACCGGGAAAACGAATGATATCCGGTTTTAAATTGGTGATATGATTCATCAATGGTACATCATTGATCATATCTCCCATCCAACTATTGGCATTGTGTGAATAAACGGAGGGCACCACTTTGGTGATGATGGTACCGGCATCGATGGTTACGAAAGAACTTGGAGATACCGAAGGTTTGGCCACATCGTTGTATGCAGGAATTGTAAAATTCTTGGGTTGCCAGTCATTCATAAAAAAACCGATGGTGTTGGCAGTTACCGGGTCTGTTGGTGTAGTGGTACCTCCGCCGCCTGTACCACCACCGGTTCCAGTTCCGCTTCCTCCGCCGGTATCAGGCTTTCCACCGCATGCAAGCACGCTCATCAAAACAAAAGATGCCGCTGCAAAAAAAGTATATTTCATAATAACTGCTTTATTTTAAAGATTTACAGCTGTCTTTTCTCCATGATAGCTGATGGTTTGCTTTTTTACAGGAGCATTATTGTTTACCAGCCTGATATTAAAAACACGATCATGCAGCATCCCATCAAATTTGCCGTTGGCTGCATCAATGCTCAATGTTTTTTTTGCTGCGCTAAATTTGAAATGAATGGTGGATGAGTGGTTCTGCTCATAATTATAGTTCTCATTTTCATCTTCGTACAGGGTGAATGCAGCATCTTTATTGCCGTAGATCGTTACGGTTAGTGTATCTGTCGGTTTTTCGGTGCTGTATTGCATTACAGGTCCGGTTATCAATATCGATCCTTCTTTTACAAATACCGGTATATGATCGATGGGCGCATCTGCTGTAATAGTTTGTGCACCGTTGTACATTTTATCAGTATAAAGATCGAACCAATGAACACCTGCCGGAAGATATACTTCCCTGCTTCTTTGTTTGTAATTGTATACCGGGTTTACCAATAATGAATTGCCACACATGAACTGGTCATTGATCGTCAGTACTTTTTTATCGGCTGGAAATTCCATCATCATGCCTTTTAAAAAACTGTTGTTATTAAAATGCACGTCTGCTGCTATGGAATACAAAGTAGGCAAAAGTGTATAGCGTTTTTCGATAGTGCTCACGATTGCTTTGTATGTATCTTCATTTTCTTTGGCAATATTGAAAGGTTCCCTGTAAGGATATTGGCCGTGTGCCCGGAACAAGGGTAAAAAACTTCCGAAGGCATACCATCTTGCCTGCAACTCTTTCCATTCATCCATATCTTTTCCCTGTGCGTAGCGGCTTTCTACTGCAAATCCTCCTGCATCAAAGGTCCAGTAAGGTATACCCGACATAGAAAAATTGATACCGGCTGCAACCTGATTTTTCATATCTGCCCACGTAGAACCTATATCGCCGCTCCACACTGCAGATCCATAACGCTGAATGCCTGCATAACCGGATCGGGTAAGTATGAACACTCTTTTATTATCATTAGTGGCCCGCTGTCCTTCATAAATGCCCTGCGAGTTGAGCAATGGATAACTATTGAAATATTTTACAGCGCTGCCCATGGCATTGGGATAAAAGATATCCTTGCGTTTTGCAATCGGTAAATTAGAATGGATATCGGGTTCCGGTGCATCCATCCACCAGGCGTCTATTTTTTTGCTGTACAAATTATCTTTTAACAGTTGCCAGAATTGTTTTCTTGCAGCGGGATTGTGCACATCGTAAAATGTATTTACATATCCCAGCCAGTCTTTGCGGTCTTCATCCGCATTTTTATTTAATAGAAAGCCCTGTTGCTGCATCAAATTAAAATTGAGTATGCCTTTATAGAATTTAGCCCAAACCGATATCATGAATTTTGTATGGTACTGTTTGTGCAGCACTTCTATCATCGAATCGGGATTGCTGAAACGTGCAGGATCGAATTGCTGGCTGCCCCATTCATTGATCTTCCAGTATTGCCAGTCCATTACAATATTATCGAGCGGGATCTTCTTTTCCCGGAATGTTTTTACAGTCGATAATACTTCGTCCTGTGTTTTATACCGCTCCCTGCTTTGCCAAAAGCCCAGTGCCCATTTAGGTACCATGGGTGCATTGCCGGTAAGTTGACGATAGCCATTTATTATTGCATCATACGTTGTGCCATACACGAAATAATAGTTGATATTCTCCCCGGCTTCCGACTGGAACTGGTATATTTTTTTCTGTTGTATTGTTACCGGTTCTGTTACTTTGCAGCTGAGGTACGATTCTCCTCCATCCGGTATCCATTCAATTTTTATTTTTGTCTTCTTTCCTTTGGTCAATTGCACGGGTACATAAGCGCCGAAAGGATTCCAGCACTGGCGCCAGCGGTCCAGCACCAGTTGATCATTGGCCCATAATTTTAAATAGCCGCCCGCCCATATCTTAAAAGTATATTCGCCGGAAATAGCTCCCTGTACATAACCTTCCCATGTGGCTTTTCCTTCATCCATTTTGAATGCTTTGGGCAGATGCGTCATCAGTTCAAGATCCGCATAATCAATTGTGGTGGCTTTTTCTTCGGTAAATATTTTTGCTGCATCTTTTTTGGATGCATAGGTTGCAGATAAATTTCCTGCCACGCCATTCTTATCAAAAAGTTCCAGGTAATTAAGGTTTTTAAATGTTCTGCCATCGCCAAAATCGGTAATGGAATAATTATCCCATAGAATTCCATAATTTTTATTGGACACCAGGAATGGAATATATACTTCCGTATTGTTCTGGTACAGGGTGATATTGGTATTCTTATAATTCATCACGCCTTGCTGGTGCTGACCCAATCCATACAATGCTTCGTCTGCAGGAGATGCGAACTGCTGCATTATTTTATTGGAAGTATATTTTTCCAGCTGTACCGGCTCCAGCGATTTTGCCGATTCCTTTGTAATGGGTTGACCCTGCTTTGTAAAAAAACTTACCAAGCCTGTCGACTTTGCCACCACGGCTTTTATGCTGTTGGTAATTACGCTTACGGTTGCCGCATCTTCCCAGATATTAAAATCATGCGTGCCGGTTTTTGCAACCACCATAAAACTGGTGTCTGCCTGTATTATTTTATTAGAGGATGAAAGTACCTGTACAATATTACTATTGACCACATTTAATTGTACTGCTTTTATATTCTTATCTGCGGGATAAACTATGATACCGTCAGCCTGCTTTTTATAAACCTGTGCGGATGCACTTATAAAGCCAAAAGACAATGCTGCACATAACAAAAATTGTTTCATGTATTTCAATTTCAAGGGGTCATTAATTATTCCAGGTGAATTTTGCTGTAAGATCACCCACCATTATTTCGAATTCGCCGGGTTCCGTAACCGTTTTTAATTGTGCATTTACAAATGCCAGGTCGTTTTTATCGATCACAAATTTCACTTGCTTAGTCTCTCCCGCTTTCAGGTCAATTTTTTCAAATGCCCGCAATCTTTTATTATTGGGCACAATACTGGCATACAGGTCTTTACTGTATAACTCCACGGTATGTTTGCCATCTATTTTACCGGTATTGGTCACAGTAACACTAATCGTTAATTTTTGATCTCCTTTTAAAGCAGTTGTACTCAATTGAAGGTTGCTGTAAGCAAAGCTGGTATAGCTCAATCCTGCACCAAATGCAAACAGCGGATCATATCCATTCCATAATACATCCGCATTGAATATTTCTCTTTTTTCTTCTGTGCCTTTATGATCGTACATCACGATCTCCCCCATACTTTTCGGGTAACTGAAGGGCATCCTTCCATTGGGATTGTAATCGCCAAACAATACATCTGCTGTGGCTTCTGCCGTTTTTCTACCGCTCCAGAAGGGCAATACAATCGCTTCGCATTTTGGTTCAATATCTGTAATGAATCTTGGCCTTCCTTCCTGTAATATCAAGATCACTTTTTTGCCCGTTGCAAAAACTGCCTTAGCTAAATTCACCTGCTCTTCGGGCAATGCAAGGTCGCGGATATTGCCGGGGCTTTCTGCATACGCATTTTCGCCAAGGCATAAGATGATCACATCTGCATTGGCCGCATTACTATTAAGAGCTGTTACATCGTAGTTGGCTTTGTTATCAAAACCCTTTCCTCCTATAATGATCGTATTGGCTGCACCCGCCTTTGCTGCAATAGCATCCGCCAATGTTTTACTGTCTTTGGGATACCATTCTTCCTGGTTGCCCTGCCAGGTATAACTCCAGCTGCCGTTCAATGCGGCGATGCTTTGTGCTGTAGGACCAATAACAAGCACTTTTGATGATTTGGATAAGGGCAATATATTATTGCTGTTCTTTACCAGTGTTACTGCTTCGTGTGCAGCTTCCAGCGCAGTTGTTTGATACTCCGGTCTGCCAAAATTTGCACGGGCATTTTCTTCTGCATAAGCATTATTAAATAAACCCACTTTGAATTTTAATTGCAGTATCCTTCTTACCGCATCATCAATGCGGCTCATGGGTACTTCTTTTTTTGCTACCGCTTCTTTCAGCAGGTCGAAGAAAGAATAATCGCCGGGCACCATGCTCATATCAATTCCCGCATTGATCGCCATCACCACGGCTTCTCTCGGCGTAGCCGCTACTTTATGAATGGTATGCAAACGAATGATATCTTCCCAGTCGGTAACGATCAAGCCTTTAAAGCCCAGTTCTTTCCGCAACACATCCGTTAATAAATATTTACTGGCATGCACCGGCGTACCATTGATATCGCTGGAGTTGATCATGATGGAGGAGGAACCTGCTTTCACCGCTTCCCTGAACTGCGGTAAATAATATTCCCGCATTTCTATTTCCGGCATATAGATCGGCGTTCTGTCTTTACCTGTACGGGATGCAGAATAACCGAGGTAATGTTTCATGCAACTTGCCACTGCTGTTGCATTAGTAAGCCCATCTTCTTCGTAGCCTTTTATGGCAGCAGCGCCCAATGTTTTGCCGATATACACATCCTCACCATAGGTTTCGGGAAAGCGGGACCATAGCGGTTGCCTGCCAAGGTCCAATACAGGTGCAAAATTCCAGCGCACACCTGATGCCCTTAATTCTTTCGCTGTAATTTTTGCTGCCGCTTTTACCAATGCCGGATTTCGTGTAGCCGCCATTGATATGTTGTGTGGAAACAGTGTGGAGTTCAAGGTGTAGGTTTGCCCATGTATCGCATCCAGTCCATACAGCACGGGTATCTTCAGGTCTGTTTGCTTTGTTTCATCCTGTATCTCTTTAATGAGTTTACGCCAGGTATCCACATCCAGCGCATGCGCCGTGGTATTGAGCATGGAACCCACATGGTATTTATGTATGGCAGCTTTCAGCAATGCCGGGTCGAGTGCCCCATCCGTATTGGCCCAGCCGCCTTTTGCAATTACTGCCAGTGTTACCTGTGTCATCTGGCCTATCTTATCATCCAGGGTCATTTTCTTTAGTAACTGCTCTACCTGCGCATCGGTATTTTTATTTACCTGTGCAATTGCAGCGCAGCTGATCATGCAACAAAAAAACGATACAATAAATAGCTTATGCTTCATGCGTATTATTTTTTTCTAAATGATTGATCCTTTTGATTATTTCTATACAGGCACGGCTGTTGTGGTAGGGGCATTTCCAGATGCCGACTTTGTCTTTTTTCATGGGGGTGTAGGTACACGTCTCGAGGCGTGTACCTACACCCCAATCGGTACGCAGCTGGAGCTGCATACCTACACCCCAAAACCATTCGCCATTTTCTTTATCCTGAATATGTTCCTGCACAAATTGCCAGGAGGCCAATGAAATATCCAGGTACGAACGGTCCTGTGTATTCTGGTAGGCATTAAAATACCCTACCATCGCTTCGGCCTGCGGCCACATGTGTTTTTCTTTGATCAAATGTTCTGATGCGATCTCATACTCGTACCACAATCCTCCATCACTGTCCATGCCCTTCATTACAGCATCGCTCATACAAACCGCCATGTGTTTTGTTTGTTCGATCAATTCCTTGTCTCCTGTAACCTCCGCGGCTTCCTGTAACAACCAGGCTGTTTCAATATCATGCCCGTAAGAAATTGTGGAAGACCTTGGTTGCCATTTTTCATCGAAAAATAAATACTGGTGATGCGTAACAGGATCGATGATATGCTGTAAAAAATAACGCACCAGTTCTGTTATTTTATTTTTTACGGGCTCGTACCGCCATATTTTGTACAATGATGTAAAAGCTTCCAACAGGTGCAGGTGGGTGTTCATCGATTTTTTTTCATTGGCATCTTTATCGCTCAGCCGCAGGTCATCCATTGCCTGCCATTCTCTTGTGAATGCTTCTGTGTACCCGCCATTCACTGTATCGTAACTGTATTTATTAATGGCATCATACAATTCGATGGCTTCTATAATTGCGCTGCTTTCTTTGGTTGCTTTATAATATTCGCTGAAGGCATAGATGGTAAATGCCTGTGCATATACCTGTTTCTTTGTTTCCAATGGATCTCCTTTACAATCCACGGTCCAGTACACGCCCCTGTTTTTTTTATCAATAAAATGATCGCAGATGTATTCAAATGCTCTTTTCGCATGTTGCAGGTAATCAACATTACCGGTTAAATTATAAGCAGCCGAAAAAGACCAGAGTATCCTTGCATTCAGCACAGCTCCTTTAGGCGCTTCGCTGATAACAGTATTGTTATGATCGATCTGTCCTATAAAGCCCCCATTCTTTTCATCTACTGTATTTTTCATCCAGTAGGATAGAATGGCTTCCAGTTCGCACTGCATTTCCGTTCTGTAACTTTGTAAGATCGTTTTCATTTAATGAGGTGTGGTTGCATTTTTTCCATCGCCTGTTCTGATAAATAGGCCAGGTTATCTTCTGCAATTTTTGTTACCGTGGATGCAGATGCAAAAGAATTGAATCCGTCCGGTGCTGTATTGATCACATAGTCCAGCAGTTTTTCTATGGTGGATGTTGCCACGTGCATTCTTGTATCGGATGATGCGTAATAGATGTATACCGTACCATCATCATCTGCTATCCAGCCATTGCTGAATACCACGTTGGATACATCTCCTACCCTTTCATTTCCTTCGGGTGCAATAAAATAACCTGCGGGCTGATGAATGATCCTGGTAAGATCGTCGAGCGCCGTCATGAACATGTACAATACATAACGCAATCCCGCTGCGGTATTGCGTACGCCATGCGCCAGGTGCAGCCAGCCTTTGCTGGTTTTTATTGGTGCCGGTCCCTGCCCGTTCTTAGCTTCGTATACGGTGTGATATACCTTTTGTGCGATCACTGTTTCTTTGTCTATCACGGCTTCTTCAATGCTTTTGCTAAGGCCGAATCCAATGCCGCCGCCGTTGCCGGCTTCTATGAATCCATCCTGCGGTCTTGTATAAAAAGCATATTGCCCGTTCACAAATTCAGGATGTAACACCACGTTCCTTTGTTGAGGTGAAGGTGTTACCAGGTCTTTCAACCGTTCCCATTCAAGCAGGTCTTTAGTGCGTACAATACCGCATTGTGCTATTGCAGCCGTCTGGTCGCCGATATGTGCATTGCTGTCCCTGCGTTCGGTGCAGAACAAACCGTATATCCATCCATCTTCATGCTGCACCAGGCGCATATCATAAATATTGGTATCCGGTATCCCTGTTTCGGGTATGATGATCGGCTTATCCCAGAATTTAAAATTATCAATTCCGTTATCACTCTCTGCCACCGCAAAAAAAGATTTGCGGTCTGCACCTTCCACTCTTGGCAGCAGGATATATTTACCGTTCAGCTTCATAGCGCCGGAATTGAATACCGCGTTTATACCAAAGCGTTCCATTAAAAATGGATTATTGTCCGGGTTAAAATCATAGCGCCAATGCAAGGGGGTATGCATTTCCGTTAGTACCGGGTATTTATAGCGGGTTATGATGCCATTACTGAATTCTACCGCCCCATTGGGTCTTGCTATCAAAGCATCATGAGCCTGTTCCAGGTCATTCAGCCGTTTTTTAAAATCTTTTGTCATACTGTAAATTTTTATTTACAAAAAGTATTGTTAGTCTTCCAGTTTATTCCACCAGGTTCTTTTAAGTATCATGATAATCACCAGGAGTATTATTATTGTGATCAGCAAAGGCAGTTTTATCCACAACACCACGTACATGGGTAAAATTGTCAAGCAGCATTGCGCTATTATGCCCAGTACCACATTGAACATATCCAGCTTAAATCTTTTATTGGGAACAAAAGCCGGATCATCTGCCAGCACCAGTTGATGAACAGGTTTCCAGAAGCCCCAGGGCTTTACTGTGCTGTAAAATCTTTTCAGCACTGCTTCTTCTGTGGGTGGTGCTGTATAAGTACCGGCAAGGCATCCTGCCAGGGATATTGCAAACAGCAACGGGAAATAATATAGGAACTCCACACCTGTAAAGAATTTAGAAAACACCAATGCACCTGCCACGCCGGCAAACATGCCCCAGAAAAATCCATGTGCATTAAAGCGCCACCAGTACCATTTTAGTACATTGGCAGCAATATAACCGCCATACAATCCTGATACGATCCATTGCAATATGCTGTTCACATCTTTTGCCAAAAAGCCAAACACTATTCCTACTGCCACAATGATGATCCCCGATAAATAATTCACCTTGATGATCTTTTTATTGCTGGCTGATGGGTCAATATATTTCAGATACACATCGTTCATAAAGTACGCCTGTGCCGCATTCAATGTACCGGAGAATGTACCTACAAAGGCGCCGAATAAACCGGTCAATACCAATCCTAAAATGCCAACGGGCAAGAACTGGTTTATAGCTGCGGGCAATACTTTTTCAAAATCAACGCCGCCACTGCCATCGCTTAAATTGAGTTGATTATAATACAGTAATCCCAACACGGTTAAACCAATGATCATGGAATAACGCACGGGCAATAATATCAGCGAAACAAAGCCGGTCATCTTGGAAGCATCTTTCGGTGAGCGGGTGCTTAATATCTTTTGCATATCATAATTGGGTGCCGGCCCTGCAAGCGATGCGAAAACCCCTTTAAATAACATCATCATAAAAAATATACCGAACATGCCATATCCATCGCTGTCGATCTTTTTCATCGCATCATCCACTATGCCTTTCCAATTAAGGTCCAGCTTCCAGCCAAAGAAGGGATCATTCCATCCTTTCGGCACATTTAAATTATTGCCGTGCAGATGCCGCATGGCGATCGCTGCAATAGCGATACATCCAATGGTCATGATCACATACTTGATCACGTCGCCCAGCACAATACTGTGCATACCGCCGAGTACGGAATAAAAAACTGCGAACATTGTAAAAACGATGCCATAAAAATGAGCAACGTATTGCGGGGCTACGGTAAAAGGCACATACGCTTTCACGTTATCCCATGGTACAAATATCTCAATGAATTTTCCCAGCCCTACAAACCCATAGGCCAGGAAACCGAGGCAACCGATCAATGCAAAGGCCACCACAACCGTATGCGATGCCTGCACTCCTTTACCGCTCAATCCAAATCTTGTACCCAGCCATCCTGCACCGGTATCGGCATTGCTGCGCCGCAGCCATTTGGATAGATACATCATATTGAACACCTGGTTGAACACGGGCCATAGCCAGGGTATCCACAAACTTTTTACTCCATATACAAAACACAATGCCACCATCCACATCGTACCGCTGATATCAAACATATCCGACGCATCGCTAAGGCCCAGCATATACCAGGGCAGTTTTTTTCCACCCATCAGGTAGCTCTCTTTGCTTTGCCTTGCTCTTTTACGCATGAACCAGCCCAGCATCAGCATACCGGCCAGGTAAGTAAATATGATAGCGATATCTAAAAATTGCAGTTTCATTAGTGGTGTTACTGTTTAGTGCTGCTGGTATAAATTTTCTTTGGCCGCTTCTTTTTCAAAAAGCGTACGGTCGTCGTTATAAAATTTTACAAAATCCTTTTCTGATACCTGTCCTTTGTAAGGAACATAGTAGTGCATTTTTTTCATCCATTCATTATAACCGTGGTTGCGCCATAATAAAATGTAACTCAAGTTATGTTTTCCTATTGCTTTTTGCAATACAGCCGTCCACCATGCTGCATAGGGTATCGCTTCAAAACCTGTTTCTGCAATAGCGGTCAATTTATTGGTTTCCACTGCTGCACTATCTAAAATATTCAATAAGTTATTTACATTTTGGGGGAACCCATCGTCCTTAGATGGATCGCCCCATTGATAACTGTCAAAGCTTATAATATCCACCATATCATCTCCCGGGTAACGTTCCAAGAATTCTTCCTTTGTTTTAAAATCGCCACCGGTATTATACACATAGAGCAGGTTATGGCATTTTTTTACCTCTTTTAAATAATAAACAGTAAAACGCCACAATACTTTAAATTGGTCTGCAACACAATTATTGGTTCCCCACCAGAACCATGTGCCCGTCAATTCATGAAAAGGGCGGAAGAGTACCGGTATCAATTCTTTATTATCTCCTTTCAACGATAAAATAAAATTGGCTGCTTTGTCCAGCCATGTTTTAAACAATGCATGATTAGCGCCACCCGGCAATATAGAAGCCACGGTACCATGGGCAGTATCCCATGCGCCTTTGCCGGTAAGTGGATTATCAAAATGCCAGCTTAAAGTGATCACGCCGCCACGCTGGTAACCTTCTTTTATGAACTCCTTCATTTTTTTAAAAGGCACGCCATCAATATTTTTATCATTGCCGTCTCTTTCCAGTCCGCCAAGATCCCATCCATATACTGCCGGATAATCGCCGCAGACTTCTTTTACATCACTGCGGTCTTTTTCATAACGCCAGTTCACGCCATAAGCAAGGTCATCCTGGTGGCCGAACAAATAACCTTTTGTGGCTAAAGTGCGCAGGTTTTGATACAGGGCTTTAGTTTGCGTCGTTGCATCTTTATCACAGGGCAACAATGTATTTTGTTGCGCCTTTGCTGTATGCAGCAACATTGCCATAATAGCCGTAACAACAATGCTATATGATCGGGTTAGCTTCATTTTATTTTTTTAACAATGCGGTATAATCGCCGATCATTTTCCAGGTAGAAATATCCGTTGCAAAAACAGCATTCAATCCCTGTTCTTCCATTGGCGGATCGCCTAAAAGATCATCGCCTTCTTTCCAGAAGGGTGTGGCATTTTTTGCAGGCTTTCCCAAACCACCGAAGGCCCAGAAATTAACGCCTGCTATACATTGTGCTTCGTTTTTACTTTTTAATAAATGATCAAATATGGAACGGTAATATTGATCCCTGTTGTTGACAGTTGCTTGCAATGAAAAAGAAAGTCCGTCTCTCGGCAATCCAAACTCTTCCAGCACCAATGGCTTGTTGATACGTTCCATTACAGTTGCATGTTCGTTGATGTAAGCCGCTGTTTTATTGATCACTGTTGTAATATCTTTTGCAAACGAACTGTCTTTATACCAGCCCCAGTTCTTAGGCCAGATATGTATCGTGGCATAGTCAACATGTTCATCGCGGTGAATCTCCTCAAATACCTGCATGTTTTCTGTGCCCATATATCCTTCCACACCAAGCGTAAGTAAATGCGCAGGATCTAATTGCTTAATGAGCGCCGTTGTTTTTTGCAGGAATGTTTTATAATCATTGATGGCAGTGGGCAACATCGGTCTGGGTTCATTGGCCACTTCCCAGGCCATGATGGCGGGCTCTGTTGTGTATTTGCGACCGGTTAATTTATTGGTACGCTGCAAAATATGTTTCACCAGGCTCCAGTAATCATTTTTACATGCTTCACAACTATAAAAGCCGCTTACATGTGCCCGGTATTCATCCCATGCATATTTTTTTGCCAGTGCTGTATCACTGATCTTTCCATGCCAGTTTAAATATTGCAGCATGCCGCCACTCCATTCCCAGTTGTTGGTAAAAAAGAAAACAGCATACATTTTTCTTTTCTCCAGTTGCTGCAATAAAAAATCCATCCCCTCCAAAAGATCATCATTGTAAACACCGGGTGCTGTCTGTAATGCAGGATGTACCGGCTGCACTCCGTTGATGATCTTCTCCTGCCCCTGTGCACCTGCCAATACCCGAAGATTATTGATGCCTTTACTTTTTAAAAGATCCAGTTCTTTCAATAATCTCGTCCTGTCACCACCTTTGTTATCGGGCATGGCAATAATACCGGCATACCACATATTGGTGCCGATAAAATAATAGGGTTTATCATTGATAGAAAACTGCTGTTGCCGTGTTTGCACAAAATTATTTTGAGCTAACAGCGAATGATGGAAGCAGGCAAACAAACAAACAAAATATGTGGTAATTATTTTATACACCCTTCGCTTTTTATAGAAAACGCCGTTCCAGAACAAATACAACCTGTTATGCTCCAGAACGACGTTTTTTGATGTAACCAAAAACTAACTGCTGAGAAAATTTTTATAGTTCAATAAATAACAACTCCTGTTTATTTTACAAACATGATGTTATCGAAATAAATAGTTTTACCGGCATCATTTATCTGGAACACCACGGTGTTTACAGAAGTGGTACCCGGAAAATCGGTTGCCAGGTTATACTTGAAATAGGTCCATTTATTGGCCGGTATGGTAATGGTTTTGGTGTTGGCCCAGTTCAGGTTCACATTCACATTCTTATCCACTTCGGCACCCTTGGCCCAGAAAGTAAAATATTTTTCGGTGGTAAGATTGATGGTACCTCCGCCTAGCTGTATACCACCCCATGAACCTGCAGGATCATAAGCGCCTTTAAAAGATTTAAGACCGGTGATCTTATCATCGGTGGATGCCGTGTAAGTACCGCCCCATCCCCAATCCTGGAAACCATTCTGCAATGCTTCGTCAAATACAATAGAAGCTTTTGCAACATTCACCATTTCCTGCGTGGCCACTACCGAACCGCTGGCATTAGTTACTTTTAAAAAGCCACGGGTCAATGTGGTGGCAGGCATCGTGATCACCATCTGTCCCCTTGTTTTGGAAACAATGGTAGCCGCATCGGTGGTACCGTTAAATATTACACTGCTTACGTCATCCAGGTTGCTGCCTGTAATAGTTACGGTAGAACCTGCGACAAAATCCGTAGGAAAGATATTGGATACCACGGGATAAGCCAAGACCCTGAAAGGCACTTTCAGCGTCTTGCCTTCACTGTTAGTAAAGATGATATTCTGCGGGCCGCCATAAGCGGTATCCGGTACACGGAAGATGATATTCTCTTCTGTGTTCAATGTAGACTGGAATGGTGCAGGCACATTCTTATTATCGAACACAATGCTGCGCATTTGTCCAAGACCTGTACCGGTGAGCGTAAGCACCGTACCACCCGAACCGGAATCGGGTTTAATGCCTATGGAAGTTGCCGGTGTACCGGCTTTATAATCCGGGCTGCCGTCGCTGTCTTTTTTACACGATGCAAACGTTATTACAAAAACAGTAACCAACAGTGCTATTATATGGAATGAAACTTTTTTCATATGCTGATTTTTATTTTTTATTAATAATATTTTACAGGTGGTTTAGCCAGTTCGGGGTCCTGCGCCACTTCAGCAGCAGGTATAGGCAGTGTAAGCATATCTTCTGTAATGGTGATGTATTTGGGATACTGCGTGGTACCGCGGTTCTGCGCCAGTATAATGGCTTTTGCTTTAGCAAATCCCTGGCGTTGTATATCAAACCAGTAGTCACCTTCAAATGCAAATTCCACTCTTCTTTCGTGTAAAATATCTGCTGAGTTGATAGTGGTCTTAGGCAACAGCCCAGCCCTCGCACGAACCAGGTTAAATGATTTCAATGCTTCTGCATCTGTGGTACTGGCTGCATCGCCGAGTATGGCTTCTGCATATATCAACAGCACATCTGCATAGCGTAGCAAAGGCGTATTGATACCGGTATTCATACCGATAACAGTTTCGCCTCCAAAGCCGGAACCCGGTCCTACTACATATTTTGCAATATTGGCCCTGGTCTCATTTTTTTGTCCGCCCTGGCCTACAGGTTGCAGCGTATCATACTTATAACCATTCGCCATAAATGTATTGTATGCCGCGTTACCGGTTGCAGTTGGTTTCCAGCTGGGGAAAGACCATCCATGTTCCATGATAGAACCTTTGCGGCGGGTATCGCCTGATTCGTAAGCAGCCACCACATCTACAGTGGGTATATACAATTCCCACATATTGGCTTCGGATGTCTGCAAATTACCCGGTCCACGATCGGGTTGTTTCTGGCTGGCTGTGCCCCATGGATTACCGGCCAGCTGGTGCTGTATGGAGAATAAACATTCTTCATTGTTATTGTTCTTGCTGCTGTTGAACATGCCTGCGTAATCTGTTACCAGTTTATACTTGCCCGAGTTGATCACTTCCAGCGCTTTTGCTTTTGCATTGGCATAATCTTTCGTGTACAGGTACAGTTTAGCCATCATACCTTTTGCAGCATATTTAGTAAGCCTTCCTTTTTGAGGATCTGTTTCAGGCAATCCTGCTTCTGCCAGTTTTAATTCTTCCAATGCAAAGCGGAACACATCTGCTTTTAAATAGCGGGGTATATTAAAATCACCCGATAAGATCACCCTGCCTGGTTCGGTTACAATAGGCGCATCACCCCAGATACGTGCTACATAAAAATATACCACACCCCTGAAGAAATGACACTCTGCAATAGCCGGGTTGATGAAAGTTGGATTACCACCTTTGGATAATTTTATCGTTAGTGCATTCATGTACTCGCTTGTCCAGCCGCCTATTTTATAAAACATCTTCCAGGCATCGGCCAATCTTACTGAGTTAGATGAAATGGTGAAACTCTGGAAAGGATAATCATCGGCGTTGCCGCTACCGGTAAATTCATTACCGGCCAGTTCATCGCCAATACAATCCATGGCCCTGTTCTCAAAACCCGACCAGGGCAATCCGTACAAAGTGCTGGTAAGACTTCTTACTTCATCAGCCGAATTGTAATAATTGTCGATGGTGGTACCATCCAGCGCAGGCCGGTCGGTAAACGATTTTTTGCATGATGCCACTACTGCGGAAGCAGCAATCAAGGCAACATATAAATATTTATTTTTCATTTTAAAAAATTTAGCGGTTAAGATTATAATTCAATATTGATACCGGCTGTGAATGAACGTGGGTTGGGATAATGCCCCTGGTCCACATTTATTAAACGGATATCATTATTGTATGCACCGACCTCCGGATCCATACCGGTGTATTTTGTAATGGTGGCAAGGTTCTGCACAGAAACATAGATCCTGGCATTGCTGATCCTTGCTTTCTTTAAAAGGTATTCCGGTATGCGATAACCTACAGCGATATTTTTAATGCGCAGGTAAGAACCATCTTCAATATAACGGTCCGATACTGCCACGTTATTTACCTGGCCCACTTTGTAGCGGGGCAATGATGCACCGGTGTTAGTGTCTGTATAACGGTCAAGCACAGACGTTAATTGATTGGAATAGGTATTATCCATTTTTTCTAGTCTCCACCTTAAGAAATTATAGATCTTGGCGCCCTGGCTGCCCTGTATGAAAACAGTAAGGTCGAAGTTTTTATAATTCACCGTGTTGGTTAATCCATAAGTGAATTTTGGTAACGGGCTGCCGATGCTGGTTTGATCTGCTTCGGTGATCTTTCCGTCACCATTCAGGTCTTTAAAGCGTACATCACCCAGCCAGGTATGATCCTGGTCTACAGGATAACCAAATTGAGGTAAGCTGTTGGTAAGGTCTTTCTGCGTACGGAACAAACCATCTGTTACGTATCCAAAGAAAGAACCGATAGGCGCGCCGGGCACTGTTTTGGTCAACAGGTATTGATCGTAAAATACCCTGCCGTAAATGGCCGATCCTGCGCCCGCCAGTTTATCCAGCACATTTTTATACTTGGAGAAAATAAGGGTGGTTTTCCATGTAAGATCTTTTGTTTTAATATTGTTAGAAGTGATACTGATATCAATTCCTTTATTCGTCATTTTACCTGTATTGATCACCGGTCCTTTCAGGTCATCCCAGTTATCACCCACACCTAACAAACGTGGACCTGTACCGATGAAGATCATGGAAGCAGTTGATTTGTTATACACATCTACTGAAAGATCGATCCTGCCATTGAGGAAACTTGCATCCAAACCACCATTGGTGGTGATCACTTTTTCCCAGGTAAGATCAGGATTTAAAATACCATTCAGGTAGCTGGATGTGCCAAAGCCAACCGGGCCAGGCCAGAAACCAACACCTGCCCTGTAAGGAATACTGAAATTACCTACAGCGCCGTAACCAAAACGCAGTTTTAAATTGCTTACAATATTTTTATAGGGCTGTGCAAATTTTTCGTTGCTCACCGTCCATGCAAAAGATGCACCGGGGAAATAACCAACCGGGTTGTTCAAACCAAAGTTGGAAGAACGGTCACTACGTATACTTGCAGTAAGCGAGTAACGGTTATCGTAAGTATAGCTGCCCCTGGCAAAATAAGATTCCAAAGCGCCATCGCCTTTACCGCCGCCCAGTTCCCAGGTGGTCTGGTCGCTGCTGCCTGCATTCAGGTCTAACAGGTTGTTGGCTAAATTTATTTTTTTGCCGCTGATGGACTGGCTGTAATTATACTGTGCTTCGTGGCCTGCAGTAGCGCTTACACCATGCTTGCCCTTGTACCAGTTGTAGTTTAAATAATTACGCAGTGTCCATTGTCCATAAGTACTCCTGTAATCGAAATACTGCGAGCTTAACTGGCGGGTGCCAACGTTACCTGCTAACTGGTACGCAACATTATCATAAGGTCCATAATAATAAGACACTTCATTGCGCAGGGAGAAATTTTTCAGGAATTTTATTTCTGCATATACATTGCCGAAGAAGCTCATGGTGTTCACCCTGCTCTTTCTAAGTTCTGTATTGGCAACAGGGTTATCAATATTTTCTGACTGCACACCGGGAATAAAATTATTGGCGCCACCACCCCAGCTGCCATCCAGGTTTTTAACCGGTACCAGCGGGTTCAGTATCGCCATATCCCAGATAGCACCCGGCGCAGCATCTGATAATGCTACGTGCTGAATACCTTTATTGGCATTGGAACTTACACCTACTTTCATCCATGGTTTTATCTGGTGATCTAAATTAAAGCGGGTGGAATATCTTGTAAAGTCAGAACCGATCAATGTACCTTCCTGTTTAAAATAATTCATCGACAGGTAATACACTGTTTTATCATTACCGCCGGAGAAACTTAATTGATGGCTGTTCACCAAACCGTTTTTGAACATTGCATCCTGCCAGTCGGTACCTCTACCCAGTTTGGAAGGATCAGCAAATTCGCCGGTAGGCGTTGTTGCGATCTGGTTTTGATAAATAGCAAATTGCTGCAGGTCCATCAGGTCTAATTTTTTGTAGATCTGAGCAACACCTACATAAGCATCGTAGTTTATTTTACCATCACCTGATTTTCCTTTTTTAGTAGTAATTAAAATAACACCATTTGCAGCTCTTGATCCGTAGATAGCCTGTGCCGATGCATCTTTCAATATATCCACCGATTCAATATCATTGGGATTTAAAGTGGCCATCACACTGTTACCGGTCTGACCGTTTGAACCACCTAATCCTGCATATCCAGAACTCTGGCGGGTGTTTTCGTAAAACGGCACACCATCAATTACAATCAGCGGATCGTTTCCGTTGATGGTGGTGATACCACGTACTTTAACAGAAACACCACCTCCCGGTTGTCCGCCGTTATTATCTACTGTTACCCCTGCAACTTTACCCTGTATGGCCTGGTCGATACCCGCAACAGGCAGGTCTTTCAGGTCTTTCGCTTTTACAGACGAAATAGCGGAAGATACATTCGCTCTCCGGGTGGTACCATAACCGATCACAACCACGTCCTGCAAAACAGCAGCTACCGATTTTAGTGTAACCGTCATCGTTAATGATTTACTGATGCCTACTTCTTCCTGCTGCATACCAATAAATGTTACCAGCAGGGTTTTTGTTTTGGCAGGAACTTCGATGGTGAATTTTCCATTCACATCGGTTTTAACAGCAATGGCCGTTCCTTTTGCAGAAACAGTCGCTCCCGGCAGGGTAGTTCCCTTTTCATCAGACACCGTACCGGTAATTGTTTTTGTTTGCGAAAAAGCGGAGGAATAAAGAATGCACGACATGATCATGCAGAGCAGGAGTTTACATTTCATATAAGCAAGTTTATTTTACCAAAAGTAATTTTTAACAAAATACAGCACGTATACTATTTTATCATTATAGTATACTTTTTTATCAATGCTATTGCCACCAGCTTCGGAAATTACGCAAAATGGCCGCCAGTACTGCATTTCAGCAAATAAAATGAACTGATATTATTTTAATCGCTTAATGTCCTTTTTTTATACTTTTACATTTGAACAACAACTTTGCTGCAAAAGCAGTGGTTGTATTTTTAACGAATGCCTGTTGTATGCAACCTAAATTACTGAGGGAGATAACACCCCTTACACAGAGTGATTGCTTTACCATGTTCTACCGGGTAAAATCTGATTTCAATTTCCCTTTGCATTACCACGAAGAGTTTGAGCTGAATTTTATTGACAATGCCAAAGGTGTAAAAAGGGTGGTGGGCGATCATATCGATGAGATCGATGACCTGGAACTGGTGCTGATCGGCCCTAACCTGCAGCATGGATGGTTCAATCATAATTGCAAGAGCAAAGAGTTTACCGAGATCACGATACAGTTTCACCGCGACCTGTTTGATGAAAAATTCCTGCAACGCAATCAAATGAATTTGATCCGCACTATGTTTGAAAAATCATTGCGGGGCATTTTATTTTCGAGAGAAACTATCAAGGCTTTAAAACCAAGATTACTCCATCTTACCAAGAAACATGGTTTTGATTCGGTGCTGGAACTGATATCGATACTACACGATCTTTCTACTTCCCGGAATATGAAAACACTTTCCGACATCTCGTTCAAGAATGCGGAGACCATCACTTACAACAGCAGAAGGGTGGAAAAAATCATGCAATATTTGAATGTAAATTTCGACCGGAATATTACGCTGGCAGAAGCTGCCGGTATTGTATCGATGAGTGAAGTGGCTTTCAGCCGGTTCTTTAAAACCCGTACGGGTAAAACTTTTATTGATACACTCAACGAGATAAGATTGGGCAATGCTTCCCGTATGCTCATCGACAGTACTCACGGCATTAATGAAATTGCATTCAAATGCGGCTTTAATAATATCTCCAACTTTAACCGGATCTTTAAAAAGAAAAAAGATTGTACCCCCAAAGAATTCCGGCATGAGTATAATGCGGAAGGGATACGTTCTTTTATTTAAGAAAATGTTTAATACACAATTTTCAATGTTCAATATTCAAGTTAAGGGTCAACATAGCAGAAGGGTATTCCTTTTTGCGTGCCTGCTGTTTTTTGTTTTAAGCAGTAATGCTCAATCATATAAAATACAGGTAGACAGTGTAAATGGAAGCAAGCAGCAATTTTATACTGCAGATAATGCTATGATACAATACACCGGCAGGATCGATTTTAGCAATACAGCTATGCCGAGAATGTGGTCCCCGGGGGTGTATATCACTATGCAATTTAAAGGCCCGTCGATCTCGGCAATTATTAAAGACCAGGAACTATGGGGCAAGGATCATAATTACCTTGAAGTGGTGATCGATAATAATGAGCGACGTATCCAGACAAAGTACAAGACCAATTATATCAGTGTCAGCGGTCTTACTGATGGGATACATACTTTGCTCATTTGCAAAAACACCGAATCGAATATTGGATATATAGAATTGGGCGGTGTGTATTGCGATAAATTATTAAAGCCTGCTCCTAAACAAGCGCATAAAATTGAATTCATCGGCAATTCCATTACCTGCGGCGCCAGCAGCGATGCCAGCGAAATTCCCTGTGGTAAAGGTGTTTGGCAGGATCAGCACAATGCGTATATGGCTTATGGTCCTGTTACTGCAAGGGCATTGCATGCACAATGGCATTTGAGTTCGGTATCGGGTATCGGTTTGATACACAGCTGCTGTAATATGAATATCATTATGCCGCCGGTATTTGACAAGATAGAAATGCGGGGCGATTCTATACCCTGGGATTTTAAAAAATACCAGCCTGATGTAGTGACTGTTTGCCTGGGACAAAATGATGGCATACAGGATTCAGCAACATTCAGCAATGCTTATATTTCGTTCGTAAAACAATTGAGGAAATATTATCCCAAAGCACAACTGGTGCTGCTGACCAGCCCGATGGCGGATGAAAAACTGAAAACTTTCTTAAAAGCACAGATCACTGCCGTGGTGAATTTCTTTACTGCATCCGGTGATAAAAAGATCGATAAGTATTTTTTCAGTAGGTCGTACAATGGCGGTTGCGATTATCATCCTTCGCTGGAAGAACATCAACTGATAGCAAGCGAGCTTACCGCTTACTTAAAAAGACTTATGCGCTGGTAATTATTTTTTAACCGGGCTGGTATCCACGGGCCAATCATCAGTTCTGAATAAATTAACCGGCAAACCTTCGCTGCTGAACAGGTTCGGCATGGCCCTATTGCTGAAACCAAAACGCACTGCAACCGGTTGTTTGATCGTTTCATTCCACACCAGGATCGTGTTGCCTTCAATTTTTGTTTTGGCTGGTAAAAAGTTTTTGTCATCACCCGCAATAAAAAAATTGGTGGCCTCTTTTCCCTTCAGCATTAAATTTTTTCCTGCATCATTGAATGCTATCCTGATCTTATTTTTCTCTACCTGCATATTCTTATAAGCAGGGCTTTTATAGGCAACACCCGTTTTACCATAAGCATCCGCCAGTGCATAATTTGCCAGCCGCTCTCCCACTTCTTTTTTAAGCTTGGGGTGAATATCGTTTATATTATCCACCAGGTCGCTGGTAACCACCATGCCCGTATTATTCACTGATGCGGCGGTTTTGGTTTGTGCTTCTCTTAACAAAGCACAGACATTACTATCGTTGTAGGCGAAGGGAGCGATCTGTACAAAATAAAAAGGCAGTTCAGTATTCCATTTTTGCCTCCACGAACCGATCATTGCGGTAAGTAATTGCTGGTAAGTAGCGGCGGTACCGGTATTGCTTTCGCCCTGGTACCAGATGGCGCCGGCAATTTTAAACCCGGTCACCGGTGCTATCATGGCGTTGTACGTGTATGCGGGCAGGTTAGGCCACCATTTACTGGGTTGTATCTTTGCAGCCGCTTCATTGAGTACCTGGTTGTTCTTCACCACATCTTCCGGCGTCCACACTTCAGCCGGTGTGCCGCCCCATGCAGCAGCGATCAATCCTACCGGCACATTCAGTTGTTCATTTAATTTTCTGCCAAAAAAATAAGCAACAGCACTGAATCCTTTCATCGCTTCGGGAGAACATACCACCCATTTCGCTCTCACATCTTCCTGCGGGGCAGTTGCCGAGCTTTTAGGTATATGAAAAAAACGGATCGATGTATTGGTGGCATTCTTCACTTCTTCATCATATTTCAAACCCCAGTACACGGTCATTTCCATATTGCTTTGCCCGCTCGCCAGCCACACTTCACCTATCAGTACATCCTGTATTACAATTTCGTTATAAGAGCCTTTTACTGTTATGGTGTACACACCGCCGGCCTTGGGTGTTTTGATCATTGTTTCCCATTTGGCCAGCGAATTACCTGCAGCATAATAAGTGGTGGTATCCCAGCTGGGTTTGATACTTACTTTTTCTTCCACTTCGCTCCAGCCCCATATTTTCACGGTACTGTTTTGCTGCAGCACCATGTGATCGCTAAAGATGGCAGGAAGATAAACAGTAGCAAAACAAGTAACGGAACATACAATAGAGACTACCGAAAGCAGGAATATTTTTTTCATAACAGTAATGCAAAAGTTAATTAAGATGGAAACAAGATGGCGATAAAATTATGCAATTACTGAAAACGTCAAAGTATTTTTTTATTGTAACATCACTGTTACATCTTTTTTTCTTTCTTCAGGTGTTACTCTTAGGAGTGTGATTTCCCCGTGTTTTATTTCAGCTTCCACTGTAGTATTGTAGGGTGCGTTCAGTTTAAAATGTATATCCGTATTTTTTGGCCATGCAGGGAATAAAAATATTTTCCGGTCGTCCACCTGCAACAACATTTCCTGCAAACCGATCATCGCACTGCCGCCCCAGTTATGATCGGGCACCCAATCAAAGCCCGGTCCCCAGAATGCAGGAAATCTTCTGCCGGAATTCTGCAGTTTCAAGGCGGTGTATTTCCATGCAGAATCAGCTAATCCCAATCTTGCTGCCCATATATTATCCTGCTTCCAGCCAATATAACTCCTGAATTTTAAAGCGAGTGTATCATATTTAAAAGTGTTGACCGCTGTATCCAACCCGGGTTTACCAACACCATAAATACCCCAGGGAAATACCGGATACAATTGGGTGGGCTCTGTATTATTAATTCTTTCCCATGTTTTTGCAGGAGCAATGATGGGCTTGCCATTGTAGGTTGTAAAATTCAATGGAGGGATTCTTTGTGAAAATTCTTCCAGGTATTTTTTATCTTCTTCATTAACGTATTTTGATGACAACAGTACTTTAGTGATCGTATGCAAAGCGGCAATAGTGGAGGTGGAATTATTCGCCATCTTAAAAGTCTCTGCACCACTACCGGGATACAATACCAGTTTACCATTTCCATCCAGCGCTTTTGCACCACGCTGTTTGGCTAAATACTGGTAATGCTCATCAAAAAACTGCAAACAACTTTTTATAAAAGGAATGCGGTCACTGATATCTTTACCGGTATATTTTTCTTCTTCCAGCATCATTAAACAAAATTCCAGCACCGTATCCCATTCGTATTCCAGCCAGGCATTATACTCCAGGCCCTTATCAAAATCAGCAGGACGTTTTTGTCCATACTCTGCAAAATCGGGCAAGCCATAATTTTCCATTTGCTCTGTAAAGCAGGCGCCGCCATGGTTCCAGTAAACCTTGCTCCGCAGTGCTGCATTTTTCAATAACCGTACATAAAAATTCAGCTGTGGTTGCAACAGGTCCCAGTCGCCATTTTTTATCATGGGAAAATAAACGAGTCGTTGGTTTTGCGCAGTATGCAAACCACCGCCCCAGTTACGGTAATCGGGTGTTAATTTATTAGCTGTATCAGTAAAAACAGGATCAACAGTAAACAATCCTCCATTGAATTTAGTAGGCCATTGCCCATTGGCATTACAGGCCAGCATGTACCGGAACAGTTGAAAATTCCTGCCTGCCTCCCATGCTTTTGAATTTGTATTGGCATTGTCGATCTGCACAAAACTTCTGTCCCAGAATTGCTTCCACCATTGTTGTGTTTTTTTAAATCCCACTTCATCGGATACGGTTGTGGTGACCATCGAGTCGATTGAACGTTGCCATAGTTGAATATGATCTACCTGCGAAGTATATAAAAATAAACTGAGTGCATGTTTCTTTGCTGCTTTATTACTTTTTAATACCCATGCTTTAAAATCTGTGCTTACATAAACTCCTTTGCCAATTCCCGCAGGAGAAAAATTATCACCATTGAAAAAGCCACCGAAGGCCAGTTGTTTTAATGGATTGTACAGCTGATCTTTTACAGCATCCATCCCTTGTTGGGCAACTGTTGCATCAAAAATAGTTGGCTCGGTATTGTAATGATAAAATTGTACCCCATCTTTAATAAAATCAATGCTGTCTTTTTTGTACACATTATTCTTAGGGGCTGCCCACTTCCAGGAATTAGCAAAATTCTCTCTCGCTTTAACAACCCTGTCCTGGTAACGCCAGCTTTCATAAGCCGCTTCCACATGTATCTTTTTATTCGCAGTAATGTCAAAATGCGCTACCGAACTGAATATCTCCGTCCATATTTTCACGGTTGCCTTTACACCATTATTTTCTCCCTCTACCGTTACATAACCATCCTGTAAATGCAATTGCTGCCTGAATATTTTTCCATCGAATGGATTAGGCGATAATTTTATTTTTATCCTCCCCGTTTTCATCAGCGCATTGTTCTCATCAAAATTGCCACTTTTAGCTACATACACGTACATGCTACCATCTTCCACCCACACATTCATACCAATATCGCCACCGCCGCAGGGCATCGATTCGGAAGAATTTTTGCTTGGCGTGTTCCATATAATATCATAACTATTGTTGTTTGTTTGCGCAAACAATTGCGGCATACAAAAAACAAGCATTAAAAAAAGAAAGAGAATATGCTTCATTGCAGGAACTAAGTATTGATTATTCGCTCTTCTTTAAAGTGCGGTATTTTTTAGGCGATACGCCAATGATCGTTTTAAAACGTTTGGAAAAATAATAAGGATCATCAAAACCCATACTAAAGGCGATCTGCTTGATGGATTCATTCGTAAAATCAAGTTGCTGGCAGGCTTTCTGCATTTTCATCTGCAAAAAATAATCGATCGGCGCATAACCTGTTTTCTGTTTGAACAAATTAGAAAAACGGGAAACTGAATAATTATAATGCTTGCTCAGGTCATTCAATGAAATATTTTCATCGAGATGCTGCTGCATGTACAAAATGGCGCTGTCTACACAATCAGGTTTATCTGCTTCAACCGCTTCGGTATGCCTGGCATTGTATATGAATAAGGTAAGAAAATGCGTAAGGCACATATTAGCGAACAGTAAATTATCGATACTATAGCCCAACTGCAGCGCTTTGTATATCTTGGTGAATATCGAAATGGTCTCCGCATTATTTTTTATATGAAAAGGCTTGAAGTGTTTCTGCACCGCAAAAGTTTCATTCAATGCTGGCAAGGCATCGCCGCCAAAATGTATCCAGTAAATACTCCAGGGATGCTCCGGGTCATTGCCATAGGCATGCGCTTTGTTTTGCGGCAGTATAAAAAATTCATTCGGTCCCACTTCATAATGCTGGTCTTCAATTTTATACCAGCCATGGCCATCCACGCAGTAAAAAATAAAATTTTCGGGCAAACCTTTTTTGCGGTTGGTATAATGCTCTTTTGCTTTGGGATAATAACCAATGGAACAGATATGCAGGTGCTTGAGCAAAGGGTTGTTCTGCACCCTCGATTTAAGAATGGTTTTGGGAATTTCTATCCGCTGGCGGCCCAGGCCGTACCAGATATTCTTATGCGATCCTTCCTTATTGTCTTTATTATCTTTCATAAATCACAAGAACCGGTTTAAAGAGGAAAATTACATAAATATTCCCGAAGAAAACACTTTGCCGTTGCAGTTTAAATAACAGTACCAGACAGTATGAACCCTGTTTTTTGTTACATTCGTCATTCATAAAACAACCTCTCCAATGATTGCGTGCAAAAAACAATTCCGGGCATTTTCAATTAGCTTTTTAATATTTTTATTATGCTCCGGCAGCCTTTCTGCCAAAGTGCAGTTACCCTCCTTTTTCAGCGACGGCATGGTATTACAGCAGCAGGCCAATGCAGCCATCTGGGGATGGAGCAAGGCAGGCGGCGCCGTTAAGATCACCACATCATGGAATAAAAAAACCTATAGCTTTATTGCGGATGATAAAGGAAAATGGGCAGGCAAACTAGCCACACCAGCAGCCGGTGGCCCTTATACCATCAGCATTTCGGACGGCGAGCCGGTAACGATCAATAATATTTTAATTGGAGAAGTTTGGTTGTGCAGCGGGCAAAGCAATATGGAAATGCCAATGAAGGGTTTTAAAGACCAGCCCATTTATGGCTCCAACGACGCGGTCTTCAATTCCACCAACGATCAGATAAGGACCTATGTTGTTCCCCGTGCGGTGGAACGGTTTACAAAAGACACCAGCAAAACCTCTTCCTGGAAGACGGCTAATCCTGAAAATATCAGCAACTTTTCTGCCACCGCTTATTATTTTGGGCGACTGTTGCAGCAACAATTAAAAGTGCCGGTAGCATTGATCCTCAACAGCTACAGTGGTTCCCCAGCCGAGGCTTTTATGAGTGCGGATGCATTAAAGGCATTTCCTGAAATTGCCATCCCTTCACCCACCGGCACCGAAAAGCTGAGCAATAAGAATGCCACCACTTTATACAATGGTATGATACATCCTTTTGTGGGCTATACCATTAAAGGTTGCCTCTGGTACCAGGGCGAAAGCAATTATGACCGTCCCGACCAGTACGAAAAATTATTCCCTGCTATGGTACAGGAATGGCGTACAGAATGGGGACAGGGCAATTTTCCTTTTTACTTTGCACAAATTGCGCCTTATGCTTACAGCAGCTTACCTGCAGGCAACCGCAACGAAAAATTGAATTCTGCTTATTTAAGAGATGCACAGCGAAGATCATTAGCGTCTATCCCTAACAGTGGCATGGTGGTATTGATGGATGTAGGTGATGAAAAGACCATTCATCCTTTTAATAAAGAGATCGTGGGGAAACGTTTTGCCTACCTCGCTTTGGGTGATACTTATTCTTCCAAAGGGTTTGCTTATCAAAGTCCCTTGTACGATTCCATCAGCGTGACAGGCAATGTAGCCACTATAAAATTTAAAAATGTCCCCAATGGTCTTACGAGTTATACCAAACCACTTACGCAATTTGAAATTGCCGGTGCTGATAAAACATTTTATCCTGCGCAGGCCGTGATCGCAAAAGGCATGATACAGGTATCATCGCCTTTGGTGGCAACCCCCGTTGCAGTGCGTTATGCCTTTAAGGATTTTATTGTAGGGGAATTATTTAGTGTAGAGGGATATCCTGTTTCTTCGTTCAGAACGGATGAATGGTAGAGGCCCTGTCCCCCTCCCGTTTAGGGCAGGATAAATTCCGGGGGACTTAGATTGAAGCAGTTTCCGCTCATTCAACATTCAAAATTATTAACTGTTAATAAACTACAATTTTTACATCTCCTATTATTCCTGCAGGCAACAAAGGTTTATCTTTTAAGCGAAATGGTGCGGTAGTATAAGTTATCCTTTTCTCAACTGGTAATAAATTGTCGCCAATTAAACGGTTGTGCCATGTATTGGAAACTGCAATCTCAATTTTATTTTCGCCTTTTTTTAAAACCTTACTGATATTTAAACTATAAGGAGGCGTCCACAATGTACCACAATCGACACCATTTATTTTTATAGTAGCAATGTTATTAATAGTTTTAAACATGATAAAAGCCGTGTTAAATTCAGCTTCATTTTTTATACTGAAAGTATTGCTGTATACTGCGGTTCCTGAATAATATTTAATACCGGCATCTGTATTATCTGTCCAACTTTGCAATGAGTCAAAAATCACAGGTTGACCGGGTCCTCCATTTTCTTTTTTAAACGCTACCTTCCATTTTCCAGTGAACAAAATATTTATTGATTTACTAACGGGCTGTTTTTTATCTGTTGTACCAGTATCCTTATTTCTAAAAATCAGGAACATTGATTGATTAGGGAATAAAATATCCGATACCTGGGTCTTGTAACTAATATTGCTCCATCCATGTGGTTCGGTTATTTTACCAGTAGCTGGATCCCATATTTCCGGGATACGCCCTGTATTAGGCAAAGAAATTTCCAGCTGCTGTGTGCTGTCTCTCTGGTTGCTAATAAAATAAACATCGTCTTTCCCCACTTTACGGTGTGCGTAGGCAAAATCATCTCTTTTATCAGCAACGATCTCTATATCTTTTGACAGTTGTAATGCTTCAAAATCGTCTGCCCAATAAGGCGTCAAAATAAATTTCCCCTGTCCCCATTTGGATACCATCATACCTTTATCTTCTTTAAAACGAAGTTGGCATCCATTTAAAGCAAAAATATTTTTGTACGCTGAATCTATTAAAACTGTTGCACCATCTCCCGCCAGTGCAATTATTTTCCGTACAGATAAATTACCAATACGGTTGGCAGGATTCATTTTCATATTAGCAGGGATCACTAAAATTTTATAAGAAGCGCCCCCAGGCAAAACCACGCTGCCGTTTTTCACACTCATCATCAGCAGTGCATCGGGATTGAAAGAATCATACGCATACCCATTCAACGGATCTACCCAGTTCTCAGGGTCGGCCATGTTGGCGGAATGTGTAACACCATCGGGAATTTGTCTTAACGGCTGTCCGGTATTTTCCAGGCGTTTATTTTCGGCTTCCACTATTGTTTTACCGAATATACCAGGCAATGTATTCACCAATCTGTCCGGCAACACAGAACGCCTGGGCACTTCCTCTCCTGTAAACACTGCGATATCAACCACCGGCTTTCCTAATTGCAGTAAAGCGCTGCATCTTGTTAAATAATCGATCCATGCTTTACTTTGCTTGAACCAGGTCTGGTCACGTTGAAAATACAAGCCCACACCATCCAGTGTTACACCGGGTTTTTTATCCATGAAAGGATTGTGCGCAAAAACATGCAGCACCATTTTATTGATACCCAATGCAAAATTCCGGTCACCCAATGCTTTTAAATTACCCGGATGTTCGCCCCAGTTCATTCTTACAGAAGTAAAAGATTCTGAGCCGATAATGTTTTTTCCATAGATATGTGCACCGTTGATCGCATCCAGCATATCGTTGGGTTTATCATGTGTAGGACTGTTCAGCCAGAATTCGCCCATGGGCAGGTCCGCATTTTTATAATGCAGCAACCCGTCACTCACCATGGTGGGCGCCACTGATTCTGCACTGAACTGGCAACCCTTTTTATGCGCCAGATCTTTCAGTGTAACATAAAAAATATCGTTGATCAGTTCAGCAATGGTTTGCCGTACGTCCAGCAATACTTTTTCCGAAATAGTGGCATTCTCTACAGGCACACCTGTCATCGTTAAAAGATAAGGCGTAAGGTCATAGCCCCTTCTCTTTTTAAATTCTTTTGTAAAATTATCGCTCCAGTTCTGGCTGCCGCACTCCCAGCTGTCTACATGAAAAACTTTCAGCACTTCTTTTGCAACAGCCGGGTCTGTATTGCTGAATGCTTTTGCAAACCAGTTATCAAACTGCATTTTAATAGCAGCAATATTGAACTTATCACACTCTAAGCCCATGCCGCCTCCACCTGTTGCGTTGGTATGGCCGGTGGATGTATGCCCGATCCTTACAATGGTCCATTGCCCTGCAGGTGGCGCCCAGTCAAGGTTTCCGGATGCGTCCATTTTATTTGTAAGATCGATAATGTTCTTTAATGGAACGGCAACAGTTGCAGGCACTTCATCTTCCGTTGTACTTTTACTGATACGCCACACCGAACCATTCTTACTTTCGTACTGATCGATCACCGGTTCATCCGATAAATAAATCCCTCGTACAGTTAAAGAAGGTTTCCACTTCGCAGCATCCAGGTCTTCCGATCCGGGCTCACTGCCTACCTTATCATACACAAAGCGAAAATAAATTGCAGTAGTGGCGGGAATAGCGCTGGTAACATCTTCATCCGTATCCTGCCAGCCATGGCGTGGCGGCTCCAGTTGTTTGATAGTAGTGAAATGAATACCGTCGTTACTGGACTGCACGATCAGTCGCTGCGCTTCGTAATTATTGCCGCCCACATGAATGGTAACCGAGCGGCAGGTAAATGCCGCAGCATATTTATATTGTATCCAGCAGGCGGTATCGCTTTTAAAACTTTGTTTATTGTTATTATCTGCTGCTGCTAAAAACTGTGGACCGGTACCATTACTCGCCGTTACTGTTGGAGTTATATTTTCCTTACTGAATGCGTTACGACTGTTAGCCGGGTAAGCAAACACAGCAATGTCTTTATAATAACCTTTATAAGATTCCGGTTGCGCCAGTAGTATTTTTTTATCCGCAGCACTCACATAGGTTTTGGTCCACACCAGTTTTTGCATGGAGCGCTCGGGTGTTATCCATGGTCCGCCTGCCAGCGCAAACCCATCACTAACGTGCATGGCTAACTGCAATTTTAAACGCCTGGCTTCCTGCATTGCAAATTTCACCATGGCCCACCATTCGGGTGTTAATTGTCTTACCTGCGGCTGAAATGGAATAGATGAAGTGGTATCCTGTATCGGCATTAAATAAGCGCCGCCAATGCCCACCTCCTTCATCGCTTCCAGATCTGCAGTAATACCCGCTTTGGAAACAGCCCCGTGCATCCAGTACCAGAACACCCAGGGCTTCGCAGACTCAGGAGGGTTTTTGAAAGCATTTTCAATAGCGTTCTTTTGAGCAACAAGTGCATTACTCAAAAAAATAATCCCTATGATTGAAAATAGCTTTTTCATCTTTTGTCTTTGTGTCACTTCGTGCCCTTCGTGTCTTTATGGTTCATGTCTTTAGATGTTGCCACCGCGATACCCCTCACATCTTTCTTATCCACTGCACAATAAAAATGATACACCACACCCTTCCATTTTACCACATAACTTTTGTGTGCATATTTCGCATCGTACGTTTCAGAAGATCGTATAAGATCACCCCCATTCCAGTCCGTCCAGTTTACCAGGTCGTAACTGCAGGCAAAACGGTTAAAGGTTTCATTCTTCCTGTTTTCCCAGAATGCACCGAAGTAGAACATCACCCACACATCCCCGATCTTTTGTATCACACCATCACCGGTAATGCCAATTTTATGATGCACCACCGGGTCTGTTTCAAAACGTTTCCAGTGTATCATATCATAACTAACAGCCATCCCTATACGCTCAAACCAGCGCCATTTCGGCGTATTATGACTAGTATCGCCATTAGCATTATAATACATCACGAAAGGATAGCCGGTTGCTTTTTGCTTGTCCCAGATAATGGAGCTCTTGAACAATTTTTTATTCTCCCACCAGCGTACGGCTGTATCCGTTGCTGTTAAAACCGGGCGATCTACACGGTCCCATTCATGCGGATCAGTAATGCTGCCCTTTGTATAGGCAATACCTATAGCCAGCGGCCCAGCTTCATATCCTTTATCCTTGCCGCCAATATAACTCATCCAGTATTGATCATTATATCGCTGCCATGTATAACTGCCGCCCCATTTAGTATCCTGCAAAGCAATATAACCTGCTTTCTGATTAGCGTCCCAGGGAGTGTTAGCAGCATCAGTGGTATCGCTGAAGCTCATAATGCGGCCCAGTGTTTTCCATGCTAATAAATTCTTGCTTTTCGCCAGCCATGTTTCATAACCCCTGCCGGTAAATTGTATGTAGGTCATATACCAGTTCCTTCCCTTGCGGTATACAGAGGGGCAATCGATCTTTTTCAAACTGTCTGCAGGCGTGATCACCATACCATATTTGTAAGGCGTTTTCACTTCTTCATACACCTGTTGCATTACAGTTTGCGGTACTTGTGATTGAACCACAAAGGCACTAAGTACGCTAAGCAACACGAAGAGGAACTTCATGACACTTCCTGCCTTCGTGTCTTGGTGGTTAAAATTTAATTTCCTTCGCTCTTTCAGCAGCTCTTTTTTCTTTTGCATTATAAGGAACAAAATAAAATGTATAATGATAGTCTTTTGCTTTTACCTGGTATTTTTCCAATGGCGCAGCCACATCACTCCAGCTATCGTTGCCACCTACGCCCATTTGTACCAGGTCAATATTCAATGTTATAAATCCTGCATCCACCAGCTTATTGGTATGTTTTGCATCCTGTATATTCTCTTCGGTATAAGGCCATGCATTCATGCTGAGTAAACTATCGCCCACTACCAGCAGTCCGTCTTTAAACCGGTCGCCTAAAAACATCCAGCGTACATCGGTACGATTACCATTCTCCTGCGGCACCACGTAGTTCTCCATAAATTGCTCCATCGGCAATTTGTACACGCCCTCATCCGCTCCATAATTCTTGTCAATATAATTTTCCATATGCCCCTTACCAAACCATTCAATAGTAGCATATCTTCTTTCAATGCCCATTTGTGCACCCACTTTAGGCATATTCGGTAGCCCTGGCTTTACCTTTAAAGTATACTCTGCTTTTATCACACCTTCATTGCTGATAGCATAGCTCATTTTTACATTGGCGCTGTCATTGATCAAACTGTACATACAGTTAACAATTACACGGTCTGCTTTTTTATCAACAGTTGTATTTACCAGCTTAATATCATTATTATACCACTGTTTCAATTTACGTTGTGGTTTCCATCCCCGCTTATCATTATCTGTTAATGGCCTGGTAAAATGCGGCAGCAAAGTTTGCTTTATTTGTTCCTCACCATTATACACATAAGAATTCAGTCCTCCTTTTTGCTCTTTACTAAACCCTATCGTAAAACCATTGCCTGATACAGTCAATTTATTTTTTTCGTTATTCACTGTAAGCTGTGCCGGCGGTAAAACTATTTTTTGTGGTTGTGCTTTTTGCAACTGCAATTGCTCCGACGCAATATCAAAACCTTCACCAGCCCAGGCAACATCTTTTTTAAGATCGAACAAAAGATCGACATGATATTCCGCATCCGGTTTCAGCTCCGGCAGGTATTCGCCAATGCTGATCACAGAATCTTTGCCCGCTGCTATTGAAAGCGAAGGCAGTTCTTTGGTAAGCACCACATAACCATCTTCTTTTATCAGCAATACAATATTATATGCGTTCGTATTTTTTACCGCACTGCTGTTGCTAATACGTAACATTCTCTTCTCCTGGTTGGCCCAACTGCAATGTATGGTTTGAAAAACTTTCCGGCATTCATTCATTACACCCTTCACTGTACCGTCGGCATTCACAATACCCTTGATGGTAAAATTGTCAAAATATTTTTCACCGAAATCGCCGCCATAAGCGTAGTACTCAACACCGGCAGAATCTTTTTTTAACAAAGCCTGGTCTTTGAATTCCCAGATACAACCACCAATGATACGGGGTGTACTCTTCCACTGATCCCAGAAATCTTTGATATTGCCACCACTGTTACCCATGGCATGTGCGTATTCGCAAAAGAAGATCGGGCGGTGATCACCATTAGGTTGATTGGCCAATAGCGGTGCTGTATAATCGGATGGATACATGCGGCTGATCATATCTACATAATATTGATCCAGCGGGTTCTGAATGCGGTGCGAATGATCATTACTTTTTAAATACCTCGGGTCAGAAGGATCGATATATCCATCTTCTTTCGGTGAACCCATCGCCGGTTCGTAATGCAAAGGCCTTGTAATATCAAAATCATGTATCCAGCCTGCCATAGCTGCATGGTTGGGACCACTGCCTGCTTCATTGCCCAGGCTCCAGAAAATAATGGAAGGATGGTTTTTATCCCGCAATGCCATACGGCTGATGCGTTCCAGGTAAGCGCCGGTCCAGGAAGGATCATGATCAAGCTTGCCACCCAGCCCATGCGTTTCTAAATTCGCTTCATCTATCACCATGATACCAAACTCATCGCAAAGGTCCAGCAGATAAGGATCGCTGGGGTAATGGCTTAAGCGGATGCAGTTGAAATTATATTGCTTGATCGTGGTAACATCTCTTAAAATAATTTCTCTCGTCAGTGCCTTTCCTTTTACAGGATCATGGTCGGGACGGTTAACACCATATAAATACGTGAGCCTGCCATTGATGAGCAACTTGCTGTCGCTCTTCCTGAATTCAATAGAACGGAAACCGAGTTTACAGGTTTTTACTTCAACGATATTTCCAATGCTGTCTTCCAGCGTCAATACCAGCTTGTATAAATTCGGTTCTTCGGTACTCCATTTTTTTGGATTGCTGATCTTTGTTTCCAGTAAGCCAAATTTTACCTGGTCCAGCCGCGGGTGTATCTCGTTGATGATATCATCCACCGGTTTTTGCAAAGGCTTTGCCAATACAGGCTGATCATTTTCATCATACAATTGCGCTTTCAGTTGATAACCCGGCATGGCTTTGCCCGTTAAATTCTCCATGCGGGGCCGTATGCTCAGTGTAGCGTCTTTATACTCTTTATCCAGTCTAGTCTGATAAAAAAAATCAGCGATACGCAGTTTAGGCTCCGCCAGTAAATACACTTCCCGGTGAATACCGCTCATCCGCCACTGGTCCTGGTCTTCCAAAAAACTGCCATCACTCCAGCGTATAACCCACACCGATATAACGTTCTCGCCATCCTGCAGATAAGGCGTGATATTGAATTCACTCGGTAAAAAACTATCTTCTGCATAACCGGTAAACTTACCGTTGATCCATAATTTGTAAGCAGAACTCACGCCACCAAAATGCAGGGTGATGTTTTTATTCTTCCAGTCTGCCGGAACGCTGAATGACCGTTGATAGCAACCCACACCATTATAGTCCTTCGGCACATACGGCGGGTTCACCGGGCGAAAAGGATATACGGCGCTTTTATAAATTGGTTTATCATAACCTTCCATTTCCCAGTTAGAGGGAACGTTAATCTTCTTCCATCCATTTACTTTTGTTTTATAAAAATCAGCAGGCTCATCACCAGGTTTTAAAGCAAAAGAAAAATCCCACTCACCATTCAGCGATATATATCTTCTGCTGCTGTCCCGGTTATTTTTTAATGCAGCCTGTACGGTAGCGTAGGAATATGCCGTTGCCCTCGACGCATCCCGGTTGATACCACTCACCAATGGATCTTCATAAGGCTCTCTGTTATAAATGGAAGGCGCTACAGGAACTGCAGCCGGTGTCTTATCTACCAATTGCGAAAAGGCGGGAACCACCAAGCCACTAAGAATACTAAGTAACACAAATACCCTTCGTGCCCCTCCGTGCCTTCGTGTCTTCGTGGTTCTTATACTATTTTGTTTCATCATTTTTTTTATCATTATCAACCGGTCGTTTTCTCCAGTAATTAGCTAAAATACTACCGCTGATATTCATCCAGGGACTGAACACTGCCGGCGCCAAACCTACTGTACCCAGTTTACCCATGCTGCCCGCAATGCCACTGGCCATACCACCGTTCTGCAAACCTACTTCAAAAGCGATGGTCCTGCTGGAATTTTTATCAATACCAAACAGGCGGCTGAGCCAGTAGCCAAAAAAATAGCCTGCGGTATTGTGTATCACCGAAGCCACAAATAACAGCAGTCCCACTTTCAACAGGTTATCACGCCCGGCTGCCGTGGTAACGGTGGTAAAATAAATAATACCACACATCGATATCAATGGCATTATTTGATCCAGTGCAGGAAATTTTTTATGCAGCCAGTTGTACTGCACACCGGCAATAATTGCACCCGCAAAAAAGCCCGACAGGTTGATGGATTGCAGCACAGCCGCATCACTGATATTTTTTTGCAGGAAGATCACCATACAGGCGATCCAGGCTGCTGCAAGTACTGCTATGATATAAATATTTCTTTTTTGTACCGTTGTTGCCCGTTTTAAATAGTCGTGCAATAAAGCTGCCCCAATCGGCACCAGCACGATCTTTACGATCTCCAGCATCATGTCCACAAATTTTATCTGTATCAGTGTACCGGCAAATGTCTTCATCAGCAAAGGAGTGAGCAAAGGCGCCATTAGTGTAGCCATGGCTGTTACTATCACGCTCAATACCAGGTTGGCTTTTGCTAAATACACCATTACATTACTGGCCAGCCCGCTGCTGCAGCTGCCTATTAAAATAATACCTGCAGCTATCTCCGGTTCAAAATGAAATATCTTTGTCAGCAGCAAACCCATCAGCGGCATTACGGAAAAATGGCAGAACAATCCTACCAGCACACCCTTACCGGTTGATGCAATACCTTTAAAATCTTTCAGGCTCATGTGTGTACCCATGCCAAACATCACCAGCTGAATGATCACCAGTATCAAGGTTTTATCCCGCAGGTTAATACTGCCCCAGTTCTTAAATGCTTCCGGATAGATCATGCCCGCCACCACGGCACTCACGATCCATGCGGTATATTGATACCCCTTCAGCGAGGGAACAGCTGCCAACCCCAATGCAAAACAAACGGCCGTTGCCAACGCCAATGGTTTATATAAAGTTGACTGTTGCAATACAACAGTCACCACCAATGCCAGCGCCAGCAAACCCGACAAGTATAAAAAAGATTTTTTCATATAGTTGTGTAGTACAGCCCTACAGCAATTAAGCCAGTAGCAATTCTTTCAAATATTCCACTGCAATTACCGGGCTCGCCAGTATCGGCACTTTTTTTTCTTCCGCTGTTAATGTATCCACCACCCTTGCCATGCTCGCCTGCGCCAGTACGATCACATCCACTTCTGCTGATAATTGTTTCAACGCATCGCCTACTTTTTTATCATGCGTAGCCGCATCTCCACTCATCAGTGCATCAAATGCACCTTCGCATAACACCGCTTTCAATTCAATTTCTTTATTAGCAACAATGGCCCTTCTTCTTACTAGGTCGCTGGTTGGCTCCAGTGTGGTGGATAAGGTTGCGATCACCCCGATCTTTTTCCCGGTTTGCACTGCCTTATCAGCCATCGGTTGATCCACCCGCAACACCGGCACACCGGTCAATGCAGCCGCAGCCTCTACCGCAGGGCCAATAGAAGAGCAGGTGAATAAAATATAATCCGCACCCGCTTCTTCCGCAGAGCCTGCATAGTTCACCACACGTCTTGATGTCGAAGCAGTCAGCTCACCGCATGCGATCGTATTCTTAATCAAACTGTCATCCACAATATTGAATGTTTTAACACCCGGCAGATATTTATTGCAGAGTTCAGCAAATACCGGCACCAGCGTTGCAGATGTGTGTACCAGTCCTAATGTTTTTTGTGACATATTCTTATTGTATATTTTTATGTTTTACAAACACACCAAACGTTCCTACGGAACGAAACCCCTCCCACATTCCTTTGCTACCTACGAGATGTCCCTACGGGACAAAATACAACCGGTTAATTTGTATCTTGCACAGCCAAATTTCTCACGACTCACGACTCACGACTCACGACTCACGACTCACGACTCACGACTCGCCATTCAGCAACACCTCAAAATAATTCTCACTCCCTACCTGCCCACCTTTAAAATTCACTTCAATTCCATGCATGTATTTATTATCAGAAATTGCTTTACATAATGGCGCACCAATGATGATCGGCGCTATCATTTCTACCGCCTCTATTTCCATCGCCCTTGCAGCATAACTGCTCGTGTCTCCACCTGCAACTACAATTCTTTTTACCAATGAGCCTTCTGCTGCTTTCTTTGCAATAGTCCCCAACGCAGTACCCAGCTTTTCAGAAGAGAGATTATCCGTTTGTTTTTCCCCTGTATGAACGATCACATTTTTTTGTTGCTGCAATAATGCATTAACATTTTTAAACACCGCTTCTTCAACTATACCGTCATTACAAATTTTCACCGCATCAATGATCACTTCCTCAAACCCATTCGCCTTTGCATAAGCGATCTGTGCAGCCGTTACAGGCGAACAGCTTCCGGATATCACCAGCAAAGGATGCACTTTCCCAGGTGCTTTCCATTCATCAACAGGTTGCAGCAATTGTTTTTCATTCCAGTATTTTCCCAATGCCATTTCTACTGACGAACCACCAACAGAAAATAAAATATTGTCTTTCCGCTGCAGCTCCATCCATTCACCCGCTTTCAATAAATGCGCTTCATTCAAAGCATCCAGCAAAACCACTTGCTCCTCCCAACAAATATCCGTTGCTGCTTTTTTCAGTTCAATGATATCGATCAGCCCTATCTTTTTATCCGTTTGCTTTCCTAAATGTAAACGCAGGTCGCTTTCATCAGCAGGCGTAACAGGATGTTTGCTCATCGAAGGATGTCTGTCCAAACGATAGATCTTTCCTTCGCTGCCGATACCCATCTTCGCAAATAAATTTCCGAATACACAAAAACGGCCCAATGCCGGCATACCACCAAGTACAGGAATTGTTTTATTATTAAATACCGTGGCACCGCAATCAATTGCTTTACCTATACTGCCAATTACTGGTGAAGAATCAAATGTGGAACATACTTTATAATGTACATGCCCGGCACCGGTTACTTTCATCTTTTCAAAAGCATCCAGTAAAATACCTTCCATTTCTTTGGGTGGCAGCGAACGTGTTTTACCCGCCACGCCATAAGCATCCAGGTCAGGATATTTTTTTAATTGCTCCGTTGTGGGTGGTTCAATAAATAATATTGCTTTAGCCCCCGCACGGCAAATAAATTCCAGCGCATCCGTGCTGCCCGTAAAATCATCGCCGTAAAAAGCTAACAGTATTTTTTGCATCGCAAATAAGATCCATTTAAATCCGTTTGATCAGTGTCATCCGTGTTCTACTTCCCGAATTTCTTTACCGATCTATTAAATTCCGGGTACATCCTCGCTGCTTCCTCCAATGTCATCCCATCCACTGCACCCTTCCATGCCTGCTGCAAAGCCATCACGCCGGCCGCAGCGCCCATCGGGTGCGCCATGATGCCGCCACCGGCCATGTACAACAGGTCCACCGTTTTTGTTCTTGCATAAGTTTCAAAAGCCTGCCCGCCCCATTGCCCCGATGATACCACCGGCAATACTTTTTTATGATCGAACAACGGCGTTAAACAGGCTTCAATCGAACGCACCACACTGTCATCACTCTCCCAGAATTTATTTTTGATACCATTAACATGCAATTGATCTACACCTGCCAGCCGCCATATTTTTTGATAGGCCCTGAAATCTATTCCTAATAAAGGATGCCTTGTAAGCATACCCCAGCCATTGCGGTGTGCATGAATAGCCAGTTGTTTTTGATCGCATATTTTTTTAGCAGCCGATAATCCAACACTGTTAATGCTGATCATTGCACAGGTACCACCACTGTTCACAATTTTTTCATACCGTGCTTTCATTTCATCAATTTCGCCGCTGATATTAAAAGCAAACATCACTTTCTTACCCGTCTTATCCGCATGCGTATTGATCACTTTCATCACTGCATCCACACGGTCATTAAAAGAACTATTGGCAGAAGAAGATAATAGCTCATCATCTTTTACAAAATCAATTCCCGCTTCGGCCAGCGTTTTTACAATAGCGGCAGTTTGATCAACTGATAAACCAATGGATGGTTTAATAATGGTGCCGATCAATGGCCTGTCGCTTACACCGGTTAATTTTCTGCAGCCCTCAATACCAAAAGCAGGGCCGCTGTACTGTGTACCAAAAGATGCCGGCAATTCAATATCCATTAATTTCAATCCCGTGAATTGCGTGATCTCGTACAAATTACCCTGCAGAGTGGAAACCATCACGGGTAAATTGTACCCGAAGTTTTCAATACTCCAGGAAACTTTTACTATCGCTCGATGATATTTACCATCCTTACTGGTTGCTCCGGGTATGGCAGGTTCTGTAACTGTTTCCAGCATTTCCACACTTTCCACCCTCGCTGCAAAGCGTTGCTTCAGTTCTTCCGTTTCTCCCGGCACTGCTACAAAAGTGCCCGACGATTGTTCGCCTGCCAACACCTGTGCCGCCTGCTCCGGTGCATAAGGCGTTTCAATAAAATAGTTTGCTATTATCCGTTCCATATCCAGTTTTACAAATACTAATAAACAAATTAACCAATCAACTAATTAACCAATTAACGCATTAAATCCATCCACACCGTCATATCCGTCTGCCCCCTGTTGGCCCATGCATAGTAAGGGATCAGTTTTAATTTTACAGGCTTAGTCGTTGTGTTCAGTTCTTTATACAAAGTATTTTTCCAGCTCTTATCTGCAGCAATCCTTGCTTCCCCAGTTAAAGCCATCACATTACCAATATCGATCTTCATTGGCACTGGTTGTAATTTTATTGAAGCAGGAACAATTACATCAAAAACATTTTCATTCGGCAGATCAGCAGATTCCAGGCAATACACAACAGGCCCACGTTTTACCGCCACCTGGTTCTTTGTTTCTTCCACCATGGGGTTGCTTTCCAAAAGTGTCACCGGCATATTCAGTTCCAGTTCTATTTTATCACCCGCTTTCCATTGCCTGCCGGCGATCACATAACCCTGTTCCATATCCCTCACTTTAGGAGAACTGTTATTGATCTTTAAAGTATAACCCTTGCACCAACCCGGTATCCTTAAAAAAATATTTTCCGCTTTCGCAGTTGCTTCTTTTATGGTCACAGTGATCTTTCCATCCCAGGGATAATTGGTCGTCTGCTCAATTTTTATTTTCTGCCCGTCGTGCAATTCCGTATTCAACACATTCCCACCATACAAATTAATATACAAACCCTTTTCACCAATGCTGTACATATAATCACTCACTTCCGCAATAGTGCGGATGGTATTCGGCGGGCAGCAATTACTCTTGCTGATATATTTTTGCCTGCCACCGCTCCATCTCAGGTCGTAAGGATAAGCTGCAGAAGCCGCCAGCGGGTTGGTATAAAAGAATTTATTCCCATCTATACTGATGCCGCTCAGCACACTGTTATACAATTCCAGTTCCACCACATCCGCATATTTCGATTCGCCTGTAAGCTGCAGCATACGCCAGTTCCACAGCACATTGCCAATATTAGCACAGGTTTCATTATGCGCTGTTTTATTCGGCAACTGGTAATCCTTGCCATAAGCCTGTTGTATCTTTTGTATCGAATCGGGTTTATAAGAGATCCCTTCCTGCGACAAACCATCATACAAAGCGCCACAGCCGCCGGTAACATACATTTTATGATTCACCACATCATCCCACATCAAATTCAATGTATGCAATAAACTTTCATCACCAGTTTCTGCATACAGATCAGCAGCGCCTGCAAATAAATAATTCGCCCTTACAGCATGGCCATTCACCGTGGTCATTTTCCTGAAAGGCAAACGGTCGCTGTTATCATCACTGCCTTCCGTTTCGCCCCGCAGATCGATAAGTTTGTTTACCAGCGCTAAATATTTTTTATCCCCGGTGGCACGGTACAATTCTGTTAAGCCCATATAATGCGAGGGACATATAGCATTCCTTGCCTGCTCCGGCGTAGCGGTATTATAAAAACCAATTAAAAAATCAGCCGCCTTTTTAGCCACATTCAGTAAAGTGGTTTTGCCCGTTGCCCGGTAATGCACACAGGCCGCCGTCATCAAATGCCCGAAATTATAGGCTTCAAAACTCAGCTTATCATCAAACATTTTCGTTTGCCCGCTTTTCTTTTGTTCAATAATGGCCTTGGTATAAATATAACCATCATCTTTCTGCGCCTTTGCTATCACAGCAATAGCTTCGTCCATCATCGCATCCAGTTTTTTATCCTGGGTAGATGCGTACAAAGCAGCCACTGCTTCCAGCGTTTTATAAAAATCACCATCATGAAATGAAGGACCACGGAACTTCCCCGTATCCAGCCCCGCCGCTATCCGGAAGTTTTGAAAAGAATAACAAAAGTCCTTACTGGTATACGTTGCCCACAAATGCGGCACCATCGAATCTCTGCACACTTCAAAGCGCTCCGCCCAAAAACCTTTGGTCCATTGCACATCACTCATACCCACGCTGTTCAGCTTTGCATGCGGGCTCTGCATCGTATTGGTCAGCCCATTCTGCGCCAACACTCCCTGCGACAACAAAACATTTATTATGATCAAGTATTTCTTCATGCAATTTTTTTTCACCATTAAGACATTAAAGGATTAAGAGTAGTTAAGCTTAACTATCCTTAACTTCTTAATGTTTATTACTTATATGCAACAACATAACTCTTACCCTTCTCGATCACCAATTCATAATTCCCATTGCCCTTATCAGCTATCACGCCCTCCTTACACACTGGTTTGTTTTTGCTTTTAAACAACAGCGTACCTGTACCACAAGCACCGGTGATCTTAATTTCTTTAACACTCATATATACATCAATATCACCATCCGGTGTAGGCACTTTGCCCTGCATCCATTGCAGGCCGCCCAATTGCGGTTGCACAGTATACGTTTCATAACCCGGCTTAGTGGGGATCACACCCAAATAATATTTTCCCAATAAATAAATAGGGCTGGCACCCCAGGCATGGCACAGGCTCTTGCCAAATTTTCTGCCATACATCGCCAAATGCTCTGCACCCTTCTTATCAGGATTGTACTCCTCCCAAAAACTGGTGGCGCCTAAATTCAGCATACCACCCCAATACGATTTCATCTGGTTCAGCACATACGGTTGTTCTCCCATGGCGCACAACGCTTCCAGTTCATAAAAGCGCATATACGGTGTAGTTATCTTTTGTATAGAATCATTCAGCAGCACATGTTGCTTCACGGCCTGCTTTTGCCCCTCGGTAAAATAATTAAAAAAGATACCAAACATATTGGCATAGCGGGTAACATTTTCCGTTTGTTTACCATCCACACGGCTGTGCACCAGCGCCTGCTTCTGATCGTTCCAGTACAGCGAAAAAACCTTTTGCTTAATATCCGCCGCCAGTTTTTTATACGCCTCCGCATTATTCTTATCATTGGCAATATCCGCACACAACGACATGGTTTCCAAACTTCTTGCAAACAGCATTTGCTCAAAACTTATCTCCCCCTTCTTGCTCAATCCCGCTGCCCAGTCAATAAAGGTCCAGTCGCCGGATAAGCCTTCCATTAAGCCGTTCTTATCGCGTCGGCTCAAACAATAATCCATCATCGACTGCATGCGGGGATAGAACTGCTCAATGAACTTTTTATCTCCCGTGTACAAATAATAATCATACACACTGATGAACCAGTAAAAAGTATAATCGAGTATGGTATTGATATGCGCCGTGACAGGGTCCTTGCCCCGCAGCGCCATCATCGTCCTGGTAACAGTGGGATTATCGAAGTAAGAATAATAATTCATCAAATAACTCTGGTACGCATCACCACTCCATACCCAGCGGTCACGTTTAATACCATCAATAAAAAATTCCCGGGTGTTCAACTCCAGAGTATATTTTGATATATCATAGATCTTATTGATCAATGTATCGGAACAGGTAAAAGCGCCTCTTTGTTTTACATCCGCATATTCATACAGCATGCTCACATCATCAAACGAAACCGATCCTTCTTCCCGAACAATGTTCACATATCGAAAAGCTTTTGATAAAGGCATCACAGAATCTTTCGCTTCTTTTTGATTAATGAATAACCTGTCCAGCGTCATAGCATCCGTTTCGCTCAATGCTTCTTCTTTGCTTTCACCATAATAGATAACCAGGTCGCCAATACCTTTAAGGTTATGCAGTTTTAAAAAGCCAAAAGTTTCTTTTCCAAAATCTACAAGTGTTGAATTCTTGTTTACCGTTTTACTTACTGCAGCAATAAGCCTGGTAGGTAATTTAAATTTAGAAGGCGGCTGCGCAGGATCATTAAAATTCCAGCTGCCGGCATTCAGCCATTTGGTGGCAGAAATATCCGATGTCTTGCCGCTTTCATCTATCCATTCTTTGTCTTCAAAAGTAACCAACCAGCTATTATCACTCACAATGGTTTTTCCCTGCACAAAAATGGCGGGGGCGCTCGCTTCGTTCCACACTTTTACATTGATCTTGTGTTTGCCTGCGGGCACATATAATTGGTGCACCCAACTTTCAACTGCCTGTCCATCCAGCTTCAGGTTAAAAGTTCCTTCGGCATGTACCGTGATCGTTTCCGGTTCTTTCAGATCTACTATTGTATGAAAATCCATCAGCACATAATGCGCATCCATCTTCCAGAAGGGTGGAAAAAATGTATTGCGGTCTGTTCTCCGGTTCTGCATCTTATTGGCCAGGTCAATTTCAAAATCCCCGGGATACCATATCCACGTAGCTTTTTGTGCAAATGCAAACTGTCCCAGTAAAATTGAAAGCAATAATAGCAAGAGGGGTCTTTTTACCGCTGAGAAAAAGAGAAAAGGAGTTTTCCCTGAGTATCTCTGCGAAAACTCATGTCTCTCCTGTTCTCTGCGGTTGTCATTACAACCTTTGATAATAAAAGTTATTCTGTTCATAGATTAATGTCCATTAAAAATGATATATAAAGCAGCGATCACCAAACCCAGTAAAGCAAATAATATTTTTACCTGCTTACTTGTTTTCGGCAGTTCACCTTCTTCAATTGTTGCCTTTACTTTATTCCTGTCCACCAGCGATATCACCACCGCCAGTACAAACAATAAAGCAAACAAATAAAACGATACTAAAAAATAATGCGGCCACCAGGTATTCTCGCCCGTATCCTTATTCGGTGGCAATATCCATAAGTTCAAGGCCCCTGTAAAAAGGCTGATAGCCGAACCAACTGATAAAATAAAATTCACTGCCAGCTTAGTGGTACCTTTCCAGAACACACTCAGCAAAAAAGTAACGGCCAGCGGTGGCGCCAAATAACCCAGTATCGATTGAAAAATATCAAACAGCGTTTTGCCCTTCACGTTATCCAACGCAATGGCCATCAGCACCGCCAGCACACAACCGCCGATCACCACCATACGGCCTACATTTACCTGCTGCTTTACCGTAGCATTTTTATTGATGTTGTTTACATAAATATCTTTAGTGAACACCGTACTCAACGCATTCAAAGAAGAACCGATCGTAGCCACCAGCACCGCTATCAATACACAAATCACCAAACCATTCAGCCCCGCCGGAAATAAATTCGTCACCATCGTCATATACGCCAGCTTATCATCGCCGATATTAGGGAACAACACAAAGCAAATGATCCCCGGCAAAATAAACATCGGCAACGCCAGCACCTTCAGCCAGCCAATAAAATTAATACCCAGTTGCCCTTGTTTTAAATTTCGTGCCCCCAATACACTCTGCACCATACTTTGATCGGTACAAAAAAACGCCACCGCCGAAACAGGATAGCCCAGCAATATCGCCTGCCAGGGATAAGATGGATCTGAGGCAGGTTTGGTCAAATTCCAGAAATGCCCCGGCGTTTTAGCAGCCAGCCCACTCAGCCCGCCAATTTTTTCCAGGCCTAAATAGGTCAGCGTAAGCGACACAATGATCAGCAATATCATCTGGAACACATTCACCTTTGCAATTGCCTTCAATCCGCCCATGTATGTAAACAAACCCGAAAAAGCCACCAGCACAATAGTTGATTGCCACATGGGTATCCCTAATATCTGCCGCACCAAAATACCACCGCTGAACAAACCCAGCGATAGCCAGCTGATCAATATTTTTATCAACGCGTAACCCGCCAAAATATCCTGCGTGCTCTTACCATAACGTTTACCCATATACTCCGGCATCGTACTCACCTTACTGGCAATATACCGCGGTGCAAACACCATGGCCAGCAGTAATAAAAAAACAAAGGCATACCATTCAAAATTGCCGCCCACAATACCTGCCGTGTACCCGATACTGGCAAACGCCAACAATGATGAAGGCCCCACATTGGTACCCCACATATTAAAACCGATATTGTACCAGTTCAATGAATTCTGCGCTAAAAAAAGTGTCTCGTCTTTCTTTTTATTCCTGAAACTGGCAATATATCCTATCACCAATAACGCAACAAGGTATATTGCAACAATTGCAAAATCAAGCGTAGTGAGTTTATCGTAAATCTTATTCAAATTATAAATTATGAATGATGAGTTATGAGTTTTTACGTTTATTTTTAAGGGTTAAGATGCTGCTGCGTATCATTTTTAATAACTCCACTGCATCACCGTAAAGCGAATCGAATTCCTTTGTCGTCAAAAGGCCAATAGAACTTAATATTTCAAGCCAGTACAATGTTTCGTCTGCTTCCTTTTGTGCTATTGCCAGCTTATGAATAAAATCGGCAGCACTCTCCGCATTATTGGCCTCTCTTATATTGGCACCAACTGAAGTTCCGCATCTAAGTAATTGTTTACTTAAAACATATTCCTTTTTTAATTCAGTAAGATGTTTATACAACTTTGCAATTCTTACCGCAAACGCAAAAGACTTATCTTTTAAAACATTTTTTCTTTCACTCATAATTCATCATTCATAGTTCATAGTTCATCATTCATAATTCATAACTCCAAATTAAATTCCCTCAATACCTCTTTCACCTTCACCGGCATCCCCGTTTCCAAACTCTTATCCATCGCCTGCAGCAAAGCCACGGTACCAATACCTTCCTTCAGGTCAGGATAGGCCGTAAAGCCCTGCTCAATACTATCTACAAAATATTCAATGTAATTCTGGTATTCGCCCGCATGATGGCTCTGCCCTTCAAAACGGAAATAATATTTTAAAGTAGCATCCCCCCAGTGAATGATCTTTTCTTCACCTTCCTTAGTTGTTACCGCATACCGCAGTTCATGATAATCCGCCTGCGAAGCGCCCTGCGTGCCCCGGAGGATACAGGTCATACCACTATCCCGCTTTACCGGTTGCGTAGGGCTGGTATAAGTGCCGCTCACTCTGGCAATACGGCCATCGGTGGCTTTAAAAATAAAATGCATGGTGTCTTCATTCTTCAATCCCGCATTTTTACCATTACTGCTGATCATCCCGTAGCCCATCACTTCTTCAATATCCGGTAAATAATATCGTATAAAATCCACCGGGTGGCTCAAGCCACCATACAACCATTTAAACGATTTTTCCAAAGCCCATTTCTTTTCTAAAAACCAGCGGTGATCGGCATTATAATGGCTTTCAATGGTGATCAGGTCGCCGATCACACCGGCCTCAAAATCTTTGCGCTGCCTTTTATACGGCTCAAAAAAACGGGAGCTTTGTCCTACAAAAATTTTCTTGCCCGTCTTTTTTTGTAAATCAATTAATTCCTTGGCCTTGCTTAAGTCATCAATAAAAGGCTTGGTACAGATCACATGTTTATCGTGCAGCAAAGCCTGCTTAATATGCTCCGCATGCAAATGATCGGGCGTATAAATAGCAATGATGTCGATCTCTTTATCATCCAGCATTTCCTGGTAATTAGTAGTATAATCATACATCTTAAATTCATCTGCCCGCTGCACACACAATTCCTTATTGGCATCGCAGATCATTTTAAGATGCACTTTATTACTTTGTATGGCGGCAGACATGGTACTGCGGCCCTCACCCAATCCTAAAATTCCGATGTTCAAAACAGAACCCCTGTCCCCTAAAGGGGAACTTAATTTTGAAGTTGCTACTTTTTTCTCTGCCATTTTTCTAATTATAAAGTCATAAATAATTACGCCATCTTCGCTTCGATCAGCCCCCCCCCTAGGGGGCTAGGGGGCTTAAAAACACCCAACTTTCCCCTTTCTTCGTCCCCTCAATCCCTTCTTGATATTTCGCCATCATCTTATTCCACTCCACCACCCTCGGATTACCCTCCATCGTCTTCGGATTTAGTTTATCCAGGCTCTCCCCCTTCGGTATACTGATCACCAACACCAGCTGCCTGCCATTCCTAAAAATCAATAATTGCTGAAAACTCGCATTACAAAAACCCTTCGACAACTCCGGCCATTTTTCAAACTGCGTGGCATGATAGTTCAGATACTCATCCTGCATTTTTTTATCTGCCACCAAATTGCAGGTAAGTAAAATATGGTCCCACTCCTTCGCTACATTTTTATCATCACAACGGCTGCGGTTAAATTCGTAAAACATATCTGCATACCATTTCACTTCCGCCTGCGGAAAAGCGGCCTGCAGTTTTCCTTTAAAAGCCAACGCGTCTTTCAGTTTATCAAATATCACATAGTGGTTTTTCCATTGGTACACAGCAGTCGTATCCATTTTGTTCTCCCGCAAAAAAGCCTGCAGTTTTTTTACATCCAAAGTATCACCCGCTTTGGTGATCAGCTCAATCACTTCACTATGCTCGGTATTGATAGGTAAATAATGCGGCGCAGTTTTTTCTGCGGCTAAAAATTGAAAGTTGCTTTGCAGCCCTGCATTTAGTTTGATCTTTTCCTTAACCATCGGCCCGTTGTTGATCCATTGATTGCCGGGGCCATTAGCATTCTGCAAATATTTTTGCGAAGGCGTCCAGTTATCCTTCACCGTAAAATAAGAGGAGCCTTCATCCGTATACAGGTAAAACCAATGCGAAGGCAAATGCGCATAAGGCGCTTTGTAAATACTGTCCACATAATTCTCAACAATCCAGGAGTTGGGTTGCGCACTCAAAGTATAAATACCGGCGCAATCGTAATTATGCTTACCGTAATGATGTACTTTATTGGCCACAATAAAATTATTCTTCATGGCATTGGCCGTGGGGCTCCAGCCCCAGCCCATGCTGATGCCCGTGTACGACACATTCTCTACTTCATTATGTTCAACAATAGAGTTTTTCGTGTACCCCAGCCCGATACCCACACAACTCCAGTCCTCATTAGCCGCATCGGTAATAAGGTTATTACTGATCAGCAATTTATCGCACACTTCCCTTGTATCTTTCGGGTTATAAGGCAAATGAATTTCGGTGGCCGCATCGGCAAACACACCGGCCAGCAAAGCCGTACCGCCAATATCTTTAAAAAGATTTCCTTTAATGCGGTTATCCTGCACGCCGGTATTATAATCCAGGCCGGTGCTGGCCAGGTGTTCAAAGCGGCAATTTTCAAAATGAATGTTGTTGGCAAAATTAATTTCCACCGCGGCAGCCGGGCGGCCGATCCATGCCTGGTTCTCCAGTGTTTTTTTATCAGGCGTGCCTGCCGGTTTAAGTTTGTAAGCCTCCGTCATATACATGCCTGCCTGGTGCGGCACATGGCCCTGCTGGCCCGGGCGCAGCCAGCCGGTATACATAAACGCAATGCCGTTAAAGCTGATATTGCTTACCGGAGCATCTGCCGAACCCTGCACCTGCACCAGTGTTTCCAAAAGCGGCGCCACCACGTTGGCGGTGGACAGATCTTCATTGCTGCGGGGCCAGTAATAAATTTTATGTGCATCCATATCCAGGTACCATTCGCCCGGCTCATCTAAAAAAGCAATATCGTTGGTTAAATAAAAAGCGGAGTTGCCGGTTTCTTTATTGATCCACGGTGCAGGCCAGGGATGTTCGTTTTGTATCTTACTCTCCGGCTGCATAAAAAAAAGTTTGGTGCTGTCGCCATGCATCTCCATTTTTTTAATGCGCAGCACCGCAATGGCCCACCATTGATGGATGAACATTTCAACGGTATTATTGCCGGCCAGTAAGGGAAGCCGGGTACCCCGCACCCAGCAGGCCGCATCCTTTTTATCCCAGCTTACAATGCGGTCCATGCTATCACCAGCCGTATTTTTTGCCCGGGTGGCCTTAACACCATTCACCCACAGTTGGCGAAAAGCCAGCTGCCTAATTTCGCCCATGGCGAGCGCCGGTACAGATGCCTCCCATACATTGCCAATAACTTTGGCATTCATCCCTGCCACACCCTTGGTCTTTTTCCAGTTAGTAATGTTGATGCCGCCGCTCAGAATGGGTTGCTCGCCCGGCGCGGCCTGTATAGTGGTGGGGCCATCGGCCGTGCCCGCATCTTCTGGTCTTATGTACAGGGGTTCAAATAAATTGTAAATGCCGCCACTTAGAATGATGCGTATAGTCTCAGTCTCGCCTTTGGCGAGAAGCCGCCGCAGCTCCCTGGCTTTGCGCAGTGCAGCCGCCACGGTGGCCAGTGGTGCATTTTTACTACCATCATTAATATCGCTACCATTGGGGGCCACGTAAATATCCGCCGCCCATGCAGTAAGGTTTAATAGCAATGCCAGCAGGCACAGGGGCAATCGTTTCATTAGCGCTTGTAATTAGTAATATCCTGCTAAAAATTACGCTCAAATTACCCCTGTTTATCAAGCAGAACAAGGTAGGGTATTACTGAAATGATGGAAGATTTTACTACCCTGAGCGGAGCCGAAGGGAAAGGGGCTATAGCCGGGCATAGTCGAGATAGGACAATTTGCTACAATTGAAAAAGGGAAACCGTAATTCAGAGAAATCCAGCTTTCTAACTTGCTGCGTAAACTGAAAATAATTATAGATATTTTGAATATCAAGTTGAATTAATATCTTTAGAAACCTAATAAATCTCTTGTATTAAATGGACTAATGATTTTTTTTATCCGCTTAAAAAATCCATAGTAAAAATAGTGAGAGTTGATTAGCATAAGTGCTTCAAAAATTCAATATTGAAATTGAGATAATCATTTATTCACTTCTACTTGTAAACAATTCAAGACACATTGTTTTAATGAGTATGAACTGTAATTATTTATTTAAATCACTTCGTAATGACTAAAAGAAAATAATATAAGTCAATATTAAAGCCGTTTAAAGGATGGTCTAAAGACATAATTATAAAAAAATGAAAAAGAAAAAGAGAGTTAAAAATTTACAAATTGAAAAACAAAAACCAGTCATAAAGATAAAGTCAGATATAGTAGTGGGTTCTCCCGATGCCGAAACTGATAATATTTTAGGCGATGTATTCATAGATAATGGATCATTTGATGCTTTAATCAATATGAATAACCCTAAATGTATTATTATCGGTAGGACAGGAACAGGAAAATCTGCCTTAATAAAACGGCTAAATGAGTCTGAAGAATATGTTAAGGTAATTGATCCAGAAAGGATGTCGTTATCATTTCTTTCAAATTCTACAATACTTACATATTTAAGATCAGAAGGTGTTAATTTAAATTTCTTTTATAAATTACTTTGGAAACATGTTTTTATTGTTGAAATTATAAAGCTATATTTAAGTGAAAGTGAATCTAAAAAAACAAGTTTTTTTCAAAAGCTCTGGGAAGCTGTATCCAATGGCTCAAAAAGGAGATATTGTAAAAAAGAAAGCCATTGACTACGCTAAAACATGGTCTGATGAATTTTGGTTAAAAACTGAATATAGAATTAAGTCCATTGAATCAGATTTAGAGGCAAAAATTGTAAATGAACTTGGAATTGAATTTCAGGCTGTCAAATCTGGCACAAATATATCTGTAGCCGCAGCAGAAAAAACAATAATAGATGTAAAAACTAAAGCAGAAAATATAATTAGTCAATTACAAGCAAATGATTTGACAACGTTGATTAATATTTTAAGCGAGAATATTTTCAACAACACTCAACGAAAATTTTTTATCGTAATTGATGACCTTGACAAAGAGTGGGTTTCGAGACAACTTGTGTATGATTTAATTGCTTCTATGGTTGAAGTAATCAAGGAATTTCAGCATAAATTTAAAGGGGTAAAAGTGATCATTTCGTTGAGAGAAAATTTACAGATGAAAGTCTTTAGCGGCACCGTTAATCGAGGAGGGCAACGTGAAAAATTTTCTCCTTTATTCTTGGATATGAAATGGAGTATGCAAGAATTAAGAAAAATGATTGATCTAAGAATCCAAAATACCACAAATAAAGAATTAAAATTAGATACACTTTTCGAAAAGAAAAATCAAACTAAATCTATTCTAGATTATATTCTCGAAAGAACGTTTCTACGTCCGAGAGACGTAATTTCTTTTTTTAATAAGATATTCGAGAACGCAATTCAAAGAGACACCATTTCCCTATCAATTGTTAAGCAGGCTGAATTGAAATATTCTATCGAACGCTTAAATGCGATAGAAGATGAATGGAGTGAAAATTATGGTGAGATCGCAAGGATAACAAATTTTTTAAACGGTATTCACGACGGATTTAATTTAAGAAATATAAAAGATGACTCTTTTGCTGAATTATTGATAGAACAAGATTTTATAAATCACTTTAAAGGGGAACTTTATGAAGCATGTTTCAAATGGAAAAATGCAAAAAGCGATAATATTAATTTTCGAGCATTCCTATCTGAACTACTTGAGATATTATATAGATTAGGTATAATTGGTATTAAAAGAAAAGCAAACACTCCTATAGAATTTTACTATAATGAACTTTCCCCATGCTCAAAATCTGATTTTCTTAGCGATGTAAAAATTTATGTCCACAAGGCCTTCCATTCCGTATTTAGGATTAATCACAAAGAAATTGGAGAATAAGAGAAAGTAAAAAAGCAAGTACATTAAAATATAAAACATATACCCCATTTTGAGATCACTTAGAAAGTAAAAAATTCTAAATTGATAATTTATGAAAATAAAACACTACGAAATAGAAATTCCTTCCAATCAACCATTTTCCAACTGCAGGCTACATAGAGAACAATATGCCAAAGTTCTTACGCAAATAGTTAAAAGCTATTCAGATGGTTTTGTTTTAGCTATTAATAATGAATGGGGAACAGGAAAAACTACTTTTGTGAAAATGTGGCAGCAGCAATTAATTAATGAGAATTTTCAGACAATCTATTTTAATGCCTGGGAAAATGATTTCAACAATAATCCGCTAGTAGCCATAATATCCGAATTAAAAACTCTAACCAAAGGAAAAATTAAAATTGAAAGCGCTTTTAAGTCTGTACTTGAGAAAGGAGCTGTATTAACAAAAGAAGTGGCGCCAGTCCTATTGAAATCACTAGTCAAAAAATACCTCATCGACACAGAAGTTATTACTGACGCAATTGAAAATACGACGAAAGCTGCAACAGAAATATTAGAAAAAGAGATAAAAGAATACTCCGATAAGAAAAAGACCATAACAGAATTCAGGCAAGAATTGGAGAAATTTATTGAGAAAAGGGAAAACAGCCAGCCCCTTGTTTTCATTATTGACGAGCTAGATAGATGCAGACCAAACTATGCAGTTGAGACTCTCGAGCAATTAAAACATTTCTTTTCCGTAAATGGGATTATATTTGTTTTATCAATAGATAAAAAGCATTTAGCCAGTTCAGTAAAAGGATTTTATGGTAGCAATGAGATTAATGCAGAAGAATATTTAAGACGCTTTATTGATTTGGAATATTCTATCCCCAAACCCTCCAACAAACAATTTTGCAAATATTTGTTTGATTATTTTTCACTCGACGATTTTTTCTATTCTCAAGAGAGAAGAAAAATTAATGATTTTCGAAATGACGCCCAATTATTATTAGAAATGTCGGAATTATTATTCGATAAAACTTATGTCACATTAAGACAACAAGAAAAAATATTTGGCCAGACTAGGTTAGTTTTAAACTCTTTTCGTTATAATCAGTACACTTTCTCTTTCTTACTTTTTATTTTAATTTACTTAAAAACAATTCAAAATGAGCTCTACCAAAAAATAGAAGATAACATTCTTACAATTCAGCAACTATATGATGAAATTACTAACGTTATACCAATTGGCGTTAGAAATGAGTATGGATTCAATACAATAACCACCGTTGCATTATTATTGCATTTCTATAATAATAATAGAGAGTCTCAAAATAGGTTTAAACTCTTGAATCATACAAATGATGGAATAACTACTCCAATTAAAGTTAAACTAGGAGGACATGTTGATAGCAATGAACTTGCTAGGGCATTTAACAATATTGAGCAACAAAGTAATTTTAGCAATATAAGTTTAAAATATTTGATAAATAAAATAAATCTAACTGAATCCGTCATTCTAAGCTAGGAATAATCATTTTTATTCGCCTCTATTTTTTCATAAAAGAACCTTATATCTCCTAGTTGCTACACCTACCCCAAATCCACCAGCTTCCCCAACCCCACTTCCAGCGCCTCCGCAATCTCCAGCAAAGTAAAAAGGGTGGGGTTCACTTTACCGTTTTCCAGTTTTCAATCGCCTGCCGGCCTTTACTGCATGCCCGGGCCAGGTCACTTTGGCACCAGCCTTTTTGCTCCCGGAGTTGTGCGATCCGCTTGCCATTGAGTTTTTTAATTGATCCCACCTGCTTAGTTTGGCACCACAAACTAAAAAATCATTGCAGGTATTTTAAATACCAAATTGAAATAATATCTTTAATTACCTGATTAAGCCCTTGCGCATTGTGAGTGAGGATAGCGGAGCTTTGGTTTTACTATTGTCATTAACGCAATAAACAATACGAAATGTAGAATAACAAACAATTGATTTTCAATATTACATTTTGACAATACAGAAATAGGATATCGGATATTTATGTGTTGGCAACAACCTTTACCAACCAAGCATCATGACAACTAACAAGCCAGAAACTGAACCTAAAGTTTTTATTATCGAGAGTCTTGAATTTGAAGATGAAGACAAAAATTATTTTGAAGGTGGGATAATTTCAGAAATCTTACGTCTTAGCGAAATTGAAACTAAGTATTATTATGTAAGGACTAAAAAAGAGTTTAAAAAAGTGCTTAGTTTCTTTAAAGAAAGTAATTATCGTTATTTACACATTTCCTGTCATGGTGGCGACAATTCTATTTGGACAACTTTCGATGAGATTAATAATGATAAATTGGGTCTTTTACTTAAAGACCTTCTTTATAAAAAAAGACTTTTTCTTTCTGCATGTTCAGTAGTGAATGAAGAAATTGCTAAAAGCATCATTCCATCAAGTCAATGCAATTCAATTATAGGCCCTAAAAATAACATCGCCTTTAGAGATTCAGCAATAATGTGGGCAGCATTTTATCATTTAATGTTTAATGATGACCAGGACGATTCTATAGTCATGTCAAGAGCAAAACTTTTAAAAAATTTGCAAAAAATCGTTAACACATTTGAGCAGCCGCTTGAATATTTTTCAATTAGCAAAAGTAAGGGTATTAAGAATAGTCTAATAAAGCCAAAGCAATAATTCATTAACAATAAATCGATGGGACAAATAAAAAAAATATTTATTATTCAATCTTTAAAGACAACAGATATTTTGAAATCAGGTGAAGAACTTAATAAAAAGCTATCTACAAAAATCCCAACTGACTTTAAAAATTTAGAAACTAATATTGAGCTTCTTGAACAAATTGACAAAATTAAAGATGATATAACTCTATCGAAGGACACTTACGTCATACATTTTGATTGTCATGGAAATGAAGATGGTATTGGGCTCTTTGACAGGAAGGATAATTTGACTTTTATAAAATGGGAAGACCTTAGAGACAAGTTTAGAGAAATTTATTTAGCAACAAAACGAAAACCAATTATTAGCTTTTCAAGTTGCGAAGGACTTAACGTAGTTAAATTAATAGCAGAATTCAAACCTTGTCCTTACTATTTGATTACAGGCTCATTTAGGAAAATTGGATTTCTAGATAGCGTTAACGGTTACGATGTATTTTACGAATACATCGATAATGGAGAAAGTGCTGACAAAGCAATGGAAGTTACAAGACAGAGGTACCCGAAACTTGAATTTGCCGCATTTACAACAGAAAGACTTGTAGAAATTGGCTGGAACGGCTATTTTAATACTCAACTTACACAAGCAAAAGTAAAAGAACGTAAAGCAGATATTATTTCCCAAATAATTGACATTAAAGGTTCAGTTAGTAAAGAAGAAATAGCGTTTATTGATAAAGGCCTTTCAAAAGAATCTGCAGAAGAAGACCATAAACGCTATATAAAAATCTTCTTTTCATAATGACCAAGGCTGCTGCTAACATTGGGTTTTATGCAAGTTGGGCTTGACCTTGTAACATCAGCTATTTGCAAATCCCAGCTGTAGTTCGAGCGGGACAAACACCTTTCAACTTTAGTTCTTAAATTCAACTTTATATTTTCAACCTACCGGCAGGCAGACAGGTCAGCAGCGGTTGTGTGCAGACGGAATACTAATTCCGAACCTGCATAAAGCCCTGCTCGTTAGTGGCAAGCAAAGCGACACCTCACAATATCTGAACATTCAAATAGACTCAATTTACCTAAAACTAAAAATAGATATGCCCTCATTACTAAAACAAGACTTAACCGAGCAAGACGTTTTATTTCTTATTGAAAAATCTATTGAAGAATCAATTGCAAATGCATCTGTAAAGCCATCCGATATGCAAGTAAGTTATATTAAAGATGTTGCAGCTTCTCTTGTTAAACCTTTTTTCGACCTTACACATTATCACATTCAAAATGATGGAAAAGTTGATGAGGGCATATACACTCAATTCTTTGTCGACAAATTTTATGTGTTTTTAAGCAGCGCTAAGGAAGCTTTACAAAAAACAAGACAAGAACGGTTAGCCTGGTTAATAATAACGTTTGCAATTTTAGCTCCATTTCGACAATTCCAAAGAGACGCTGAACAATTGCAGCAAGAGGATTTGATATTTGCTCTTAACAGATTGGAGTTAGATTTGTTAAAGATGATGAATGAAAGTCGAAAAATGCTTTGATTAGTAACCAGTACTGCTAAAAATCATGGGTGACACATCAAAATATGAAGATTATGAATTTGACGACTATTCTGCTGACGAGGCTTATAGGAAATATTTAAGGGACGCACCCAAGAGGCAATATGAGGAACATTTAAAAAAGTATCCGAAGCCGACTAAAAAGGACGATGAACAAAGTTTCGGTTGTCTTCTTTCTGGAATAGGTGTTATTATTTTTACAGCCGTATTAATCCTTATCATAGCGACAATAATCGGTCAAATAGCCAAAAACGGACATTTATAATAATTGCCATGCTGCTAACATTGGTATTTGCAAAAGCTGGGTGGACGGAAGCCGTGTTTCAACTTTTTGCTTTTCAATTTGGCTTCATATCGGGCTGGCCGTTACTAATTTAGTTATGTGCAAATCATCAACATTTATTTATAAATTTAGCTTCAGGTAGCCGGGGCGGACGGAAGATTATTTCTTCAACTTTAGTTCTTAATTTCATCAGCAGTTTTTCAACCAGCAGCGTTATCGGCAGACGGAATACTATTTCCCAAACTGCATAAAACCCTGCCTGTTGTGCGAAATTTTCTTGGCTTCTGTAAAAAAACTATCTTATAAAACATGCCTAAACCTGATTATCGAAAAGAAATAATTTTCAGCATTATTTTATTTGGGTCATTTTTTATTTCCTACATAAAACTCGGCCCCCTCTCAATATCAGGGTATGAAATTGCTGATAATGCTAAGAGCATTTTTGATTTTGGTAATTTATTGGATGCTAAAGTTTCTGATGAAGCAAAGATTTTTATTTACAAAGCCTACAGCCTTTATTTAATTCCGGTTCTTTCTGGTCTAACAATAATACTTGCGCTGTTAGACGTCAATCCAAAATTCACTGCTGCTTTATCTGGGCTATATGTGGTTGTAGCATTTACTTATTGCTTATTTACTTTCGACAAATTTTTGAACCTCGCAGGCATTGGGACATATATAGGCACAATTTCAGCCATCTTACTTTTAATATTCTCTCTCGCGTCTCCAGTTCAAAAGCAAAACTCAAACGTTATTCAAGGTGAAAAACCTATTTCAGATGAACCTAAGAATACCATTCAAAACGAACAAATAAATACAAAGGGGAAAATGTCTCTTCAAGAATGGAAAATTCAAAATCCAACTAAATCACTTAACGATTACTATAAAGAATTCGGGAGCTAAAATTTCGCACAACAAGGAGTTTACCACAACTAACTTTAACCCTTTCAATATGTAAAAATGAAAAGAAGAACTTTTGTTAAAAACACATCGTTTACCGCATTAGGGATAAGTGTATTTGGAAACATTAGTTGGAATGGTAAACAATTTGTTGGGGACAGCCCAACAACAACAGACATCCTGGGTCCATTTTATCGACCGGGCGCACCGCTTAGAGATAATTTGGTATTACCTGGTAGTAAAGGAACAACATTGGTCCTGAAAGGGGTCATTTTTAAAGAAGATGGAAAGAGCCCGGTTTCAAATGCACTGGTAGAGATCTGGCATTGCGATGAAAATCAACTGTATGATAATACCTCTGATAAATTCAACTATCGTGGAGGACAGATCACGAAGGCCAATGGCGGTTATAAATTTAAGACCATTATACCCGTTCCGTATAAAGCAGACCCTGCTAGCGAAAGCTCCTGGCGTCCGGCGCACATTCATATGAGGGTATCAGTAAAAGGACAACAAGACCTGGTAACGCAGATCTACTTTAAGGAAGGAAAATATGTAGACACGGACAAATGGTCTTCCTCCCCAGGCGCAAAAAACAGGGTACTGGAAATTACAAATTTGCATGGAGTAGATGAAATTACTTTTAATGTGGTGCTTCAAAAAGAATATAAGCTTTCAAAAAACTATTACGACAAAATTGAAGGCGTGTTCGATATAGGTAACGATAATAAAGTGGAATTTAAAATGAATGATGATCTGCTGTTCACAAAATATAATGGACAGCTGTATTCGAGTTTGTCATACAAGGGCAACAATAAATTTGAAGGAGGCCTTGAAGACCCGGTTGTAGAGTTTATACTGCAGGAAAAAGGGGAAACAACTGTAAATATCCAGGTTGATGGAAAGCTGTATAAGGGAACAAGGGTGCTGAAATATTGATGAATTTACCTGTAGCTAACATTGCATTGCCGCCATTCGGCGGCTTCGCATACCACTTCCCGGCATTGGGTCCCGGCCGGGCTGGAAAAACAACTTTCAGCTTTAGTTCTTAATTTCACCGTCAGTTTTTCACTCAGCAGTAGTTGTGGGCGTACGGAATACCAATTCTCAACCTGCGTAAAGCCCTGCCCGTTGTACGCTATTAGACAAAACCTTTTTAACAAAAAAGTTATATAACTATTCAGAAGATTTTCTAAATAATTATAATCCTACCCAATGATGAGAAATTATTTTTCAAATATTTTAACCAACCTTCTTTTTTTATTATGTTTCTACGATAGTCAGGCACAGAATTGTATTTTAAATCAACCTGCACATCAAATAATATGCAATGACAGCATTACCAACCCTGTTAATTTCACCGGTGGGGGCATTGGGACAGTTTATAACTGGACTAATAATACACCATCTATTGGGTTGACAAGTAGTGGATCTGGTAATATTGCTTCATTTGCTGCGATAAATTCCGGTAATTCACCGGTAACAGCAACAATAAACGTAACAGCTTCATCTATTTTGGGGGGCAGTTTCGCTTATATTCCACTAACATCTTTTACTTCCGGAGTATCTGTAATTAGTCTTGCTACAAATTCAGTTGTAACAACCATTCCTACTCCGGTTGGCCCCCTGGGCGTTTCATTAAACGCTGATGGAAGCAGGGCTTATATTACTTGTCGAAATTCGAATGTTGTTTTAATAATTAATACAATTACTAACACTGTACTCAATACTATTAATGTTGGCACAGACCCGATTGGTGTATGGCCAAGTCCTGACGGCAGTAAGTTATATGTTAGTAATTCAACGGCCAATTCTTTGTCAGTGATTAACCTCAACTCCAATTCTGTGGTAGCAACCATCCCTGTTGGAACAAATCCTTGTGGTGTTAATGTGAGCCTTGATGGAGGTCGGGTGTATGTAGCAAATCGGTTTAGTAATAATGTAACGGTGATCGATGCTGCCACCAATTCAGTTTTGACAAATATCATTGTGGGTGCAACACCTATTGGGATATGTCTAAATACTGATGGCAGCAGGCTATATGTTTCAAATCAGCAATCCAATACAATATCTGTTATTAATACAGCAACAAATCTTGTCGTAGCAACAATTAGTGTAGGAACTAATCCTACAGGCTTAGCAACCAGCCACGATGGAGCGAGGCTTTATGTTGCTAACCAAAATTCCAATACCTTGTCAGTAATCAACACAACCTTAAATACAGTAATAGCCACAATTCCTACAACGGGCCTATCGGCTTATGGAGTTTCAGTAAGTCCAGATGACAAGATAGTATTTGTAACTAGTTTTAATTCCAACAATATAAGTGTTATAAATACGGTTACCAATTCTCTCGTTACAACTATATCCCTTTCCTCAAGTCCGTGGGGATTGGGTAATTTTATTACTCCTGGTTGCACGAGTTCCACAACATCTTTTACAATAACAGTTAATCCCAAAAATCATGCAGCCTGTAACAACAATACTATAAACGGAGACAGCCTTTATATAAAATTATTACCCAATGTAATTTCGGGCAATACTATTCTCAGAGTAACCTCAAATTACGCTGCTCAAATTAATTGGAATATTTATGACGCAATCGGTAGAAAAGTAATGCAATTTTTACAACCAATTAGTCCAGGTCAAAATAACCAGGTTTTAAGATTAGATTTTTTAGCTAAAGGCGCCTATTTTCTTCGTGGAACAACAAACAGAAACAAATATTTTACTTTGAGACTTTTACGTCTCTAACTGTAATAGCGGACAATATAGGCTTTTGCACAAGTGTGGCTGAACGAACAAACATCAACTAATTGCAAATCCTGGCTGCGGTTCGAGCGGGACAAACAACTTTAAACTTTAGTTCTTAATTTCATCAAAATATTTTCAACCTGCCGGCAGACGGTCAGCAGCGGTTGTCGGCAGACGGAATAACAATTCCCAACCTGCCTAAAGCCGCGCCCGTTGCTTGCATTTTTTAAAAGCCTAATTCTATAAAAGATAAAATTAAACTAATGGGCTACGACATAAGTTATCATCCAATCTCTGAAGCAGAAATAAACGATTGGTATTTTGACATATTAAACAACGAAGGTAAAATCGACAAATTCGCAACTGACTTTGAAATTGATTTGCAAAATAAAGAACAATACAAACTGGTTATCAAAATAGCCAAAGAAGTGCCTGTGACAGATTTGTTTGACACAAAACATGGCTATTATATCGCCGTAACGCAGGGATTTTTTAGGAAATATTTTTTTACCAGGGGATCTTCTTTTTCATTCCTGATCGACGAAATTCCAGGCTTTAATTCATACACAAAAAAGTGGCAAGACATTGTACACTTTGAGATAAAGAATCCCTTAAATAATAAATTGACCTCAAATTACAGCGCAGGGGTTTATCTTCCATTAAATAAAATAATAGAACTCCTGAATGATTATAAAACAAATATTGAGATAAAGACACAACTCGACAACTGGTTTTCTTTTGGAAGAATTGCTGTATTTTTAAAAGCTTTGAATTTTTGTATAGAAGCCAAAACTGGCTTACTAGAAGCGTCAGAGGTTGTTGAAATAAATCCTTTTGATCTACAAAACTCAGCCTCATACTCAAACTTAGGAAATTGTGACTTAGACGGCCCTTTTTTATATAGAGAGGCTGCATTAGACCAATTAAAAGCTGCCTACAACAATCCAAAATAGCTTAAATCTTTTCTCGCCAAACTGCAGGCAACATAGGGTTTTGCCTCAGTGGAGGCTGAACCCCGCACTCTGGCGCCAGTGTTCCTGCCAAAGGCGGGATCACTGGTGTATATTAATTCCCTCCACATTATCTTTGCTGCAATACTAACAGCATATAACCCGGGAGTAAGTGTAATAACACTCCGCCTTCCGTAATGATGAAAGATGTAATTAAATCAAAGATCACAGCCTATTATAACCGGCAGATCTCAGCAGCAGAACTGCGGGCTAGCCTGAGTGAATATTACCCGGAAAGGAACAACCTGGTGAGGAACACATTTGCGGAGCTCCTGGAGTCAAAAGACTCGAAGGAGGTATACTATGCCCTGGACTTACTCTGGATTTTTGAAGAAAAAAAGGATGAATACATAGATCTTTTACACACCCTGCTGCTGGAGCCATGGCACAGCCAGTATGAAAACCTGGCGCATAACCTGCAATACAGAAAAAATCCATTGAGTATCCCTTACTTAAAAGCCGCCATGCAAAAAAAGTACGATTCCCTGGAATCGTATGGTACCGGAACCCGGCAATTCATCAATCAATGCGGGCATGCGCTATGGAGCATTAATACCAAAGAAGCGATAGATACGATAAGGGAATTGAGTACTGCTGCCGACCCTGTTTTAAAAGACGAAATGTTGTACAGGCTTTCAAGAATTGAAGGCAGGAATGATTACGAAAGAGATTATGACCTAGAATGATTGCCTTGCTCCCAACTTATTAGCAGCAAGCCAAAGCACAGGCACAACCGGAAAATGCGGAAAACCATAATGCAGGCAAACGCAACCTGCTTACATTACAGCACAAACTAAAAAATCATTGCAGGTATTTTAAATACCAAATTGAAATAATATCTTTAAAGACCTAGTAAGCCCTTGCGCATTGTGAGTGAGGATAGCGGAGCTTTGGTTTTAATACTGTTATTGACGCAATAAACAATACGAAATGTATATTACTAGCTTGTTGGTTATCTGCATATATTTAGTTTGATGAATTACGTGTAATAACAGCAATGCTAGTGTTAGCTGTAAATCAGTAACGCCCTTCAATCATGGAAATAACATACAATAGCCAAAATTTTCCCAGACATTACGGACCTTCTCTACGAGGAAGTAATCGTATTACTTTCTCACCACAAGAATTATTTTGGTCAGCAATAACTGTAGGTAGAGCAAATGTTATTGACGTAATTAGTAACGGTATTTATTCTGAATATGAAATTTTATATAGGTCGTCTATTGTTGCTGCTAATATCGCACAAAATGGTAATAACCTAATTAAATCGTCTGCTTACCAAAGCTTAAATCCATCAGAAAAAAGTGCTGTTTCATATTTCCTTGGGCTTACATTTTGCAAATTGCTTTCACATAGACTCCTTAATGTGCCATGGCTACTCCATATTGACGTTTATCGTTCCCATTTCAGAGCTACAGGGCAAGCATTTCGTTTTGGGTCAAGTAGATTAAGACCTGATATGATTGGTTTAGATAACAGAAGACGATGGGTTGTAATGGAAAGCAAAGGAAGGACAAATACATTTGCTCCAAATTTACTTGCTCATGGAAAGTCTCAAACTAGAAATTTAAGACAAATTGGCGGAAGCTATCCAAATCTAAGAGTCGCGGCAGTAACTCATTTTACAAATAACTTTCTGACTGTTGATTGGGAAGACCCGGAAGGAGTTAATGAAGAAAATTTTGATTTAGAAACATCGCTTGGAGATTATCTATTTTATTATTACAAACTCATCGTTAACATCCTTTCAAATAATGAAACAAGAAGAGTAAGTGGTTATACGGTCTATACATTTCAAAATGTAAACTTGACAATTGGACTAGAAACATCAATATTCAATGCGTACAGAAATCGCTCATTAGAAAATGTCCAAAGACAACAGATAGTACCATCAGTTAAATTTCAAGAATTTCCAGAACAAGATTTCTATGCAGGGGCAGACGGAATAATTGTAGGTTTAGGGCAGAATTGGCGAGATTTAATTCGTACAAATGAAAAGTAAAAGCCCTACCGATAACGTTTTATTGGCAATAATTTTAAAGTAACATCCTACTTCTATTTCATAACAGCCAAATACACAAAATGAATAATGAAATTTTACAATCAAAAACAAAAGAAGAAGTTTTCAATTTTATCAGAGAACGACTCACATTTACTAATGGCATTGATAGTCAACTTAGTCACACCGACAAAGAAATTTTTAAAAAAGAGTACAGACGATTTGAAATGTCAGGTTATGAAAGTAAAACAGGGCAATGCACTAAACATAACTTAGCAATCGTAAATAAATTTGCAGACCTTAGCATATATGACTATACGAGTTATTTGTTTCTTGACTTTTACAAAGGACACGGAATTCTATATTTGAAGTATTTCAATGACAATGAAAACTTAGAGTTTGAACTTAGCGGCTATGGGACAACTGAAATAATTTATGAAATATTTCAAAAGAACAATTTTCACGAATAAATCTACAAGACGAAGATTATAATTTATGCCAACACCTAAACGAGAAATTACATTTTCAATTGACACATTATTTGATATGCAATTCAATAAACATCTACATAAATACTTTGGTTTTTTTTGCGAATTAATTGATGACGGGTTCATTTTATCATTTGGCAGACGAGATGAAATATTAACGACAATAAAGGACAAAGATCATTTAGCAAATTTCAAAAAATCGCTACGTCTGACAATTGACTAAGTGTAAGAAAAACTACTGCCAACATTGTATTGCCAATAGTAGGGCTAGACATTAGCAATCAGCATTGGTTACAGGCGGACGGAACACAGTATACCGCCACATCTCCAATGCTTAATCTTGTACGGAATAGGCAAATCCTCAATAAATAAAAGCACATGAACGAATTTAAACCAGAAGAAATCCTTAACAATGATATTGACTTGGCTACCATAGAGTCGTTACCCTCATCATATATTCAGGAAAAAGTCGTTCTTGGCATTGATATATATAAGTATAGTCAATACCCAACTATTGAACAAATATATATTCCTGTTGTATTCGATTGGTTGTATCATATGGCAGCTATAAATACTATAAAACATGAAAAATATTTTTTTGATGGCTACGGAGCAACCGAAGTTGATTTTAAGAAAAAATTTATTAGTACTGGAGATGGAGGTTTTCAAATTTTTGATGATGTTTTGCAAGCAGTAATATTCGCCACTTATTTTCAAACAGCTCTAAGGCGCTATGTTACCGGTGGAGCAACTGGCCCACTTGAAAAAAATCTATACAAAGTTGTAAGCTCTTTAGAATTGAGATATGCAATTTCCAGAGACAAAATATATTCTTATAAATCAAATTATTTTGGACCGGCAATTATTAATAACGCTAGAATACTATCAAAAGACAATCTCAATCGCCTGTTAATAGATTTAAATTCCATATCATGGCTAACTAAGAATCTAAACGCAGCAGAAAATTTATTAGATATTGACAAAGAATCTCTAGCCAAAACAAGTTACTTTAAAGGCCATGACAAGTCGAAAGGCTCTCGTTTATTCGACACATCAGGAAAAATACTTTCCGTGGATTTGCAAAAGGTTGGAGCATTAAAAGCAAAAGAAACCATGTTAGATATATTCAATATGCATTTGCAAGCAAAACTCGAAATAATTGTAGGTCATCACGATTATAAAATTTATGTTGTGACTTTGGGAAACTTGAATACTTCAGGCATAAACACGTAACTGCGTACAAAAAAAGTATTTTCTTCACCGCAGGTGTCACTGCAATCTCCGCCATCGTCTGGTTTTTGACCAACGACTTATACATCAAATGGGTAATAGTCATTTTGGGTATGCAGTCAGGACGATGTACTTAACGTACCAACAATGACAGAAACCTCACTCTGGCACCAGTGATCCCGCCAAAGGCGGGATCACTGGTGTCTGTTAATTCCCCCGGTCTGCGACCGCAGCGTAACATTGCATAAAAAGTACAACCCTCCAACACCACCGCCCGCATTGGCGCCAGTGTTCCCTCATCACTCCCTCATACCCTCCCTACACTTACTCTATACATCCCCCGTACATACCCAGTACATGCCCCTTACCAACTACATACCAACAGCCATCATCTTTCGGACATCCTTCGGACAACCTTCGGACATCGCTCGGATACCTCCCGGTTTATCATCGCTTAAAAAGTCCCGCTATACACAAGCTTAACATTACCAGCTCCTGCCCTACTCTACCACTTTCCGTAACAGTCTGTGTTCCTGTTGAAAAATCTCCGCATTAATGCTTACATTCAATTTTATAATTTACCTGGCACCAAATGGACATTGCACAAATAAGGAAATACTGGATGGACAGCGACGAAGATTTATGTACCTATACCGCTCCACAATTACAAAACCCCGGGCTTTTGCAACAAACCATTGTATACCTAACCGAATGTGGCTTGCCGCAAACCTGTGCACCATTTTTATCCTTTCATGAAAATGATGCACCCGAACTGCAAACGCCTAACCAGGTATACCATATTGATTGGGAAGAACTGCATAACTATTTAGTGATTGGCGGTAACGGCAGCGGCGACCCTGTTTGTATTGACCTGGACAAAGATAACGAGATCGTGTTTTTAAACCACGATAATTTCTTTCAAAGAGTTTTTATTAATACAGATATACATAAGCTGCTGCAGTGTTTAATAATTTACAAAGATTTTATTGAATTGATCAATGCTGCCGACGATTCCAATTTTCTCAATGCTGTGTTTAATGATGCAGATTTTTTAAAGTTAAAGCAAGACCTATATAATGCAGATAGCCACTGCCTGGATGAAAATACGATGTGGCGTTGGGAACTGGATGGATTATTGGCAGAACGGGCTAACACCTAAAGCGCTTTGGACATTGTTTATCTCCGCCGTAGTCCGGGCTTCAACCAACGACGTACGCTGCCACTTAAGATCACCTGTCCAATTCAAAAAATCCTCCCGCCATCAACTTTCAACTTTCAACTTTGAACTTTCAACTTCTAGCTTTCAACTTCCCTAAGCTTTTGTATCTTTAAACCGGCACTGGCGCAAAGCAGCAGCCTGTGGCAATTTTAAAGTAACCCGTAATCAATGACACACCAGGAAATTTTACGAAAAGTGGAGTGGAAAGACTTAAAAAAACTGACCCTCAAAGAAATGCTGATCGAAAACAATCTTACGGTTCCCTGGTTTGCAATTTCATTAACATTGGCGTATTTCGGTTATTACATTTTTGCGTTGCCCTTTTCAGCCCTCTTCTTTTTAACAGGATTGAGACAGGTGCACAATGGTTTTCATAATTCGCTTGGCACAAACCGGTTTCTTACCTGGCTCTCTCTTTACATCAACAGTATTTTCATGATGGTTTCCATTCATGCGGTTAAGTTCAATCATATCCGACATCACAAATATTGTTTAACAGAGGAGGACTACGAAGGCAAATCGGCAGGGATGAGTTGGTATGGCGCCATTTTGTACGGACCTATCCATATTTTTTTAATTCACAAGGTTACACTGCAGCTCGGAAATAAAAATTATAAGCGCAACGTTATTTTAGAATTGGTATCCATCGCCATTTTTGCAGCAATAGTTTGCTGGTTCAACATTCATTTTTTGATCTATCATATCATCGTAATGATCATCGGGGAATTCCTGATGGCATTTTTCGCAGTCTGGACAGTGCATCACGATACACACGATAGCCCGGATTTTGCAAGAACACAGCGAACAGGCTGGAAAAATAAAATAACGTTCAGTATGTTTTATCACCTGGAACATCATTTGTTCCCTGCTGTTCCTACCATTAAGTTACCCGAACTTGCAAAGCGAATAGATGAAGTGCTGCCCGAAATAGACAAAAAGAAAACATTTTAGTAATTAAATCTCCGTCGTCGTCTGGCCTTTGGCCAACGATGTATGATCAGCCACGAAGACACGGAGACACGAAAATAAATCTTAGTGTTACTTCGTGTCTTTACGTCTTCGTGGTTTATCTCGCCCGGCCTTCGACCAACGCCGTACACCGCACCACTAAGCGACGAAAGCAAATAATATATCTTCGTGTTACTTCGCGTCTTCCTGCCTTCGTGGTTTCAAAAACCTGCCTTTCGAGGTACACACTTCTCACCAATTTTCCTTACCTTTTACAGCACCATTATGAAAAATTTATTCCTGTTTTTAATAATACTGAGCTGGCAGACAATAAAATCGCAGAATATCATCCAGCTTTGGCAACCATATACGGTGAATATATTACCCAATTGCGGAGCCCGGGATTTCGAAAAAGAATTCTCCATTACCACTAATTCCAATGAAGCAATTAAGCTATATAACTTTAATACGCACGGTACTGAATACCGTATATTTTATGAAGGGAAGAAGGTGGAAGAAAAAGACAGCATCAGCTTAACCGCTTTAAAGCCGGCAGTATTTAAAATACGGTTTGATACAATGCCCCGGAACCAGGATTCATTGCACCTTACCTACACAACCAGTATTGATAGTATGGAGATATTTAAGCAGGGATACATTCATTTTCTTTTTAAGGGATTTATTATCTCCCGTTTCCCATTTACCGAAAAAGACTATGTGGTTGAATTATCCAAAAGCTGCCTGGATAGTATAAGGGTATATTTTCCCTCTGGCGGAACTGAAACCGGTACCAGGCTGTACAGGTCCGGCAACCTAAAAAAAATGTTCCGTTACATTTGGTACAATTGGGGCGATGATAAAAAAAGTTTTATCACCTTTTACAGAAAGGACATTGGCCGCTATTTGGTACAGCAGGCATCCTGCTGGACAGCCGACTCTTTTTGGTTAACCATAAAATAAACGCCTCCGCTACAGGAAAGGCGAATTTCAAAAAAACACCTTACTAACCCTAAACAATACACGATTTTTTCTTATCTTCACAACAGCTCACAAAACACAATAAAAGCCTGCGCCGTACAGCTTTCACCCACAGAATATCCGCAGGACACTAACAGTACACTCACAGGACATATACGGGACACTCATAGGACCCTTACAGGACACTCACGGGACTTTTGCAGGACTCTATAGTACCGAGAATCCGGGCAGCATTGGGCTACAACAGGCAGTTGAGCCGTACTTACTTTACTCCATCTCTCTACCATACCGGTATCATCCCCGTATCATACCGCTTATATCCTTATACCATCCCCTACTCTACTGGCGCCAGTGTTCCTGCGAAAGGCGGGATCACTGGTGTCTATTAATTCCGCCGGTCTGTCCAAAGGACTCCTTAGGAGTGACCGCAGCATAACATTACATAAAAAGCACAACCCTTCACCACCACCAACAACTCACTGCTTCTGCCTGCTATCCCTTAACTTTGAATAAAACCATCATGCGCATTTTACTACTATCAATATTATTTTTTACTGCAGCCTGCTCCGGCAATCAGTAACCTGCCAGCGAACATGATCAATCCGTTGCTATTGATACTGCTAAACTTTTCGATCCCCAACCCGGTACCCCCGATGAAGTGGGCAACGTATTGACCAACTGTGTAATGCTGGATGACGACAGTATGACCGTTGTTACAGCAGGCGAAAAATATCCCGCAGGTGATAATAATAAAATGAGGGAATTGCTGCAACAAAACAATGCAGCCATCAGCAAACAAAAACTGTACATTGTATATGCAGGCAACGTAGCAACAAAAAAAGATCGTGGATATTATTGATATTGTAAAAGCTGCCAGCATTAATAACTACAAAGTAGTAAAACTGGATACGCTTTTTAAAATGAACGTGCCGAGGTAAAAACAGAATCGGCGGCGTTGCAAATATTGCAAACTTCGATTTACCGCAGAGAAAAAGAGAGGCAGAGTTTACGCTGAGTATCTCTGCGAAGACCTCCATTTTCTCTTTTCTCTGCGGTGTATGCTTACCTCTCAATCAAAACACTTTACAAAACCAAAATACTCACTCCGCAACCAAAGTCATTACAAAATAAAGTACATCTTCCAACTCACTATTCACCACTCACCACTCACTTTACTTTCACCCCCTTTTTATTAATAAAAAAAGTAGCTGTTCCCTTACACACTTCCGCCCTGCCCTTTTCAAAATAAGCAGCGCAGTCATAAATAAAAGGAATCACGGTATTATTTTTATTATCAATAAAGCCCCATTTATCACCTTTCTTAACACTGGCCAGTCCTTCAATAAACCACATGGCATCATCATACATAAACGGCACCACCGTTTTATTATTCAGGTCTATAAAACCATACTTGCCCTTGTAATTTTTTATATCGCCCTTGGCCGCCTGGAAGTAGCCCTCCGCAAAATTATTCATGACGGAATATTCCATCGGTATCACCAGCTCGCCTTTTTTATTAATGGCGCCGTACAGGCTGTTATCATTGTACATATCGGTAGAAGCCACAATAGCATAGCCATTCTTAAAATTATTGGCAATATCAAATTTGTAATCGATCAGCAGCTTGCCGGTTTTATCAATATAACCGTATATCATTACCGCACCGTATACATTTTTTTTATCGCCGGGTTTACCCACGCTGGCCAGCCCTTCCGAAAAAGCATTGGCCACATCAAACTGCGGGGTTATCTGCATCACACCCTTTTCATCAATATAGCCCCATTTATCATCCAGGCTCACAGCGGCCAGCCCTTCGCTAAAGCGCTGAATGGCTTTAAACTGCGCCGGGGCAATAACCTTACCTGACTTATCTTTAAAGCCATAGCGTTTGCTGTCTTTATCAAAAAAACTTTCCGGTGCCTGCGCCAGTGTAATGGTACAGTATAATACAGCGGCTATCAATAACAGTGTTTTCATTTTTTTTGTTTGTAAAATAGTGCAGCAGCGTTGAGCAAACAATACCCAATGGCACGGAGGCGGAAGCTGTTACTGGCGCCAGTGTTCCCGCCAAAGGCGAGATCACTGGTGTCTATTAATTCTGGCGGTCTGTGACCGCTGCACGACCTTTTTAGAAAGCAAACTGTAACTAAGCTTTTTCCCACTTAGTGCCGCACAATTATATACCCAGCTTCAATATCTATTTTAATTTTAACCTTTATCTTTAATAAACAAACTATTAAACATCCTTACACCTGTAAATTTTTCTCATGGCCGTATTTTATAAACTTCTCCCGCTCCTTATCACTATCGCCGTGGCGGCGCTTTTTATTAAAGTGCTTAGTCCATGGTGGTTCAGGTATAAGCTAAAGAAATTGATGAAATTCAGGCCGTCCATTTCGGTTACAGACGCAAGTGGCTTTTCAATATTTGAAGCCGACAACGTAGTAAAAAAATTTCACTGGAAGGATATTGATAAAATAGAATTGACAGGTAGTGAAGTATTGAAGCTGTATTTTAAGGACACGAGCATGCTTACTATGTGGAAAAGGGATTATACAGGATGGTTGGCGCTTATAAAGACTGCTCCCGCAACCCTGCCGGTAAATGATGCATTTGCAAAATACAAAGACGAATATTTCAGTAACCTGTCCTGCTGCAAAGTATGCGGCAAGATTGCGGTAAAGAATGACGAATGCCCGAATTGTATTGCAGATACTTATGAAAAATATTGTAAGGACATGGAAAGTGATGGAGAAAAGATACAAACTGAAAGGGAGTTCCTTAGAGAAAATCAACTGGACTGGTTCACCGCTTTTATTGATGAAGGAAAAGTAGATTTCCATTCCAAAGAAATATTGTATGATGATTGCCCGAACTGGACGCCTTTGGTTACAGCGGCCGAAGTGATACAGTATGATAAGGAAATGGAAGCATAATATTCCTGCGTCTTTCCCATAACATTTTAATATACTTACTATGATAAAACATTTTCATACACTCTTCAAATTTTCTTTATTACTATTGATTTGGAGTTGCAATTCTTCATCTTCTGATTCTAATTTTTCTGTCTACCGGGCTTTATCTGGCAGCCTTATACAATCGAATCGTGAGATTGAAAGAGAGATTAAAGTTCTGCAAGCAGGTTTTGAAAGAGATACATCGAACCCCACTATTTCGTATCATGCAAAGTTATGGCTGCCTAAAGTGCTATTAATCCAGTCAAACTCTACGCAAGTACTCGAATATATTAATACCCTTAAGGTTGATTTGAAAAAAGAAGCAGGTCTTAAACTGGTAGACATGAAAGAGCAATGGGACGAAAATGATATGCAGGCCGTTGATAAGCTTTTTAAAAAAATGGGTAAAGGCGAAGCACTTAAACAAACGATACAAGAATACGAGGCCAAAGTCTTAGCAGTTGACAGAAATATGGATTCTATTTTCACTAGTTCAGTTAACGAAATAATTCGGCTAAAGGATCCACATCAGTCAGAACAAAAGACATTCACCAAAACTTTTTTCACTAATATTCCCGCCGTTGCTGCATTCGCAATATTGCAGAAATTTGAGAATGATATTCGAAACTTAGAAATACAGCTAATAACTTATTGCTACCTTCAAATACCAAGGTAATTTTTTTTCATTGATTTCAATTTTAATGATTGCTTTTCTTCCGAACTCCTCTATTTTTAATTTAACCATAATAATGAAAGCATATACATTTATAAAAACCGGCAACGAATGGTACATCGACCTTCCCGAATACATTGCACAGGGTGGCCACAAAGGCGACCTGCAAATGGTGGAAGGCGCGGATACAATGCTGGATCTTATTGCAGGAAATAACAATTCGGTTGTACTCAATATCGACGCTGTTCAATTTGAAGGTGCAGATGTACTTTTATTAACTGAAAAATGCGATCCCACTATCGGCGGAGGTTATTATTTTTTACAAACTTTCGAGGGGCAGGAAGTAAATATCAATATGTGGCTATGCGGCGTAACGGAATTTGTTTTTGAGGAGATACCGGGGCGGATATTTATAAAGAGGAATTGAACTGCATTTAAGATTCACAGCGTGTATACTATAGCTGCCGCTGTCTTTTCCTTCCTTTTTTATCCCATAGCAATAAAAAGGTTGCCACCAGCATAAATAATATGCCCAGCGCAATAGTACCCCTGTCGTCAATCCTTTGACCGTTTAAACCTCCCACATAAGACTTCTTTCCGAAACCTTTTCCAAATGCCGCTTCACTACTTAATCTCATACATATGCCTATCAATACCAAAATAACGCCACACACAAACAGGCCTTTCAAAGGAAATGTCCAGCGTTTATCTTTTACAGGCATCTATAAATTATTTTAGTCTAAAGCGATCTTAATATTACTAAAACGATGTTTTGCTTTTTAATGCTGCATAAATTTTATCAAACCTTTCAGCAAGTACATAGTATTCAGCCACCCAATCATTGGCAATAGAATGCTCCTGGTAAGCAGCAGTAGGCAAAAAATGCATATTTACCTCGTCTAAATATTCCCGGCTTCCCTTTTCGAACGACGCTATGTATTGATCGATTTCGTTACGCATGTCCTGAGCGGTCTCGTAATACACCCAGTCAAAATTTGTATCATCACGGGCATGAAATTTCACAGCAGTTAGAATTGCTGCAGCTTCTTTAAATAATTTATCATCGGAAGAGCCCATAAAATATTAACTGATATATTTCTTACCTGAAGATAATCCAAAAGCGCTTTTGTTTTATCTTGGAGATCAAAATAAGCATGTAGGTTTTATGCAATCACTTGCGGCAAAAAATATGGAACCTTACCTGGAGCAGGATGAAACTTTATTATGGGCTGGTCAACCCAAAAAGGGTATCGTGTTTGAACCTGCAGATATATTGAATATAATATTTGTTATTGCCCTAATCATCTTTACTTATTTTGCCTGCCATGCATTAGCCAAAATATCTTTACTGCTTGCAATTGTTATCGCGGTGATATTCGGCTCCATTTGTATACTATTGGGATTTGTACGCTTTTTTATTGACGCATCATTGCGCAGTAAAACTTTTTACGGGTTGACCAATAAGCGCATCATCATAAAAGCGCCGGGAAATTATACAACTGTGCAGTCTGTATATTTCAGTTCAAAACCGCGTATAGAATTCTTACCAAACATAGATGATACCTCCACCATTGATATTGGCCTTAAATCACCATCCACGGGCAAAACGGGCATTTCATGGATACCCAATGAAAAAGCCACTATCTCCTTGTACAAGTTAACGGATGCTAACCTGGTACATCAAAAAATAAAGGAGTTGATGAGTGATCTATAACAGCAGCGTAATTTTGCTTAATTTCAATCAACTAAATACAGCACAGTAATTTTATACATCCGTTTATGAAAGTCAGCAATTTGTCTACAAATATTTTTACGATCGATAACTTCTGGACAAAACAGCAGTGTGAAGATTTTATTTCTAAAAGCGAACTGATCGGCTACGAACCTGCTACTGTAGATACTGAAAAAGGACAAATAGTGGTAGACACGGTAAGAAATAATAACCGTGTCATTTACAAAGACCCTGCACTGGCAAACATCCTGTGGCAACAAGCCGAACCATTCGCACCTACACAGATCGGTAACAGCAAAGCGATTGGCCTGAATGAGCTGTTCCGTTTTTATAAATACCAGCCGGGCCAGGAGTTTAAAAAACACCGCGACCAGAGTTATATCCGAAATGAAATTGAAGCCAGTTATTTTACCTTTATGATCTACCTGAATGATGATTATGAAGGAGGCGAAACAAGTTTTACCGATATCATCATTCAACCCAGGCAGGGTATGGCGCTGATCTTTTTTCACGACCTGGAACATGAAGGCAGCCCGGTGCGCCAGGGCATAAAATATGTTTTAAGAACAGATATCATGTACAGGCTGCAGGATGAAAAGGAATGATAGTTTTTACTGTTACACGCTTACACAGGAATAATACCGGAAATAAATTCCGGCACACTGCAAAAATCCCTTTTTTACAGGATAGGTTCACTGGTTGCATACCTGCATTTTTACAGTAAAATTTTTTCCATGAAAAAAGTATTTTTACCCCTTGCAGGTATTATTTTTTCAAGTAGCAGTTTTGCGCAGGTACAAAAAATTGAACGTCCTGAGATAATAAAAAAATTACCGGCCACCACCACGCCTTCCGGTCTTGTACAGGGCAAGGACCTTACCATTCGTATCGCCAGCTTTCAGCTCGATCCCGCCAATGGCTGCGCCATACATGTGAACTACGTGGTAAAGAACAACGGCACCGAAGCGGTTGACCTGAACAATGTGTCGGTACAGGCTTATCTTGATGACCCGCAAACCCGGCCAACAGTTACGCCGCCTACTTATCTCTTCAATGGTAAATACTGTTACGCAGCCGGCGGTCATGCACTGGCTTCGTTTTCCACCATGCTGGGCCCGGGGCAGGAAAAAGAAAACACCCTGCATTGCTTTAACCTGGACAGGGAGCATTATTTTAATACTTCCGACAACTACACGTATACGTTAGTAGTAGATAAAGCCAATATTATAGCAGAAGCGAATGAGAACAACAACACTGCTGTTTCCACTTTCCGCGGTTACCTGGGCCAGTATCCTGCTGCCCTACCGGCAGATCAATACTATCTTTCCAATGCTTTCCTGATCTTAAAAACAGGTGCAGATAACAAAGAAAAAGAATCGGAAGTGAATATCCGTGTTATCCCAAGCACCACAAAAAATCTTACCGATACTTATAACGAGTTCATTAAAAAAGTAGCCAAGAACGAAACCGAATTTTATAGCAACGCATCGCAAACATTGCCACTGGGACTGTTCATGTCCGGCACTTCTTATCTCACCAATCCTGCAACCAGCATGGCTGCTTTTAATCAAAACGGTTTAGGTTTAGTGGTGGAATACAAAGCTAATTTTTTGCTGGATGCCTGGAAGATAGAGCAGGCGCAACTGGTATTGTATTTTAAAGATGTCAATGGTTTGGTGCATCCCACACAAGGCGTTAAAATCATTACATTCAACATGCCTGCCAATACTTTTTTGGATGGCTTTGCAAAGCATTATCTTGTTTGTAAAACAGATAATGCGCTGAATCCGGTTAATATTAAGGTGATAGAGAAGCTGACATCTTACTAAAATGCCTCGCCGGGGTCTTCACAGGAAAGCCGTGAGCGAACAGTGAAGACTCCGACGGTGCCAACCCTTCAACATTAACTGAATATTAAATCTTCGGGCTTAACCCCTGCTTAACATTTGCGTGGTTCTTTTGCACAAACTACAATCATGAACCTACGCTCCATCGCTGCTACTGCTGCAGCACTGGCAACTTTATACAGTTGCAAAAAAGATAAGAACACCGGTACACAGGAACCCAACTATCCTGCTATTGCAACCGACAAACACCCCAAAACATTGACCACCACACCCAGTGGCATTGTATTAAATAATGGTGGTTATGGTTCCTCTATGGCGCAGGACCCTAACGATCATTCCATATTTTACCTGCTGACCGACCGTGGCCCCAATGTAGCAGAAGCTGCCACCAACAGCATCATGATCGCCACACCCGATTTTGTACCACAGATCGGCAAGTTCCGTTTGCAGGGCGATTCATTAACACTGGAATCCGTGATATTATTAAAGAACAGCAGTGGCGCTAACCTGAATGGATTGCCCAATCCTGTTGGCGCAGGTTCTACAGGCGAAAATCCTTTCGATCTTAATAACAACCCGCTGGCACCGAGTGCAGATGGCATCGATTCTGAAGGAATGGCATTGGCATCGGATGGCAGTTTCTGGATCAGTGATGAATATGGTCCGCATATTATTCATGTTGATAAAACCGGCAAAACTTTAGAGAAGATCAATCCTTATACTACCGGCAGAAAATTGCCCTTGGTATTGGCAAAGCGCCGCCCCAACCGTGGCATGGAGGGACTAACGATTACGCCTGACGGAAAAACGCTGGTGGGTATTATGCAATTCCCGCTGTACAATCCTTCGTCAGCTGCTACCAGCGGTTCGCTCGTGATACGCATTGTTACCTTTGATATCGCTTCCGGCGCTACCAAAGAATTTGTGTACATGATGGACAACACCACATTACAGGCCGTGAGTGAGATCACCGCTATTGATAATAATAATTTTTTAGTGCTGGAAAGAGATGGACTCTTTGCAACGGATGCCAACAGGGCAACGGTGTTTAAAAAGATATTTAAGATCAGCCTTACAGGTGCTACCGATATCTCTGATGCAACCAATGGCGCCAATGGAAAATTATTTGGCGGTAAAACGGTGGAAGAATTGAAAGATGCCGCAACACTGGCTGCTAATGGCATTGTACCCGTTACCAAAACACTGGTGGCCGACCTTATGAAAGATATTCCAACTTTATATCCGCATGATAAAGCGGAAGGCATGGCGATCATTAACTCCACCACCATTGCCGTATCCAATGATGATGACTTTGGTATTACCGGCGCTAATAAAGTATACGAGCAAAAGGTTCTGGCCGGTACCGGCAAGGTTGACAGGAACGGTATTTACTTTATCAAACTGGCGACTCCACTTTTTTAAAAATACAAGAACGATGCGTTACCCGCCTGCAATAAAATGCAGGCGGTTTTTTATCGCCATCTTTTAAACGGATACAAAGTGAGGTTGGAATTATAATATTTAGCATCACCTGTAACTTCTGTGCTGGCCCATTCCGGCAGTTCAAATTCTTCATCTTCACTGGCCAGTTCAATTTCTGCAACAATTAATCCCTCATTCTCATCATGAAAAACATCCACTTCCCAAAGCTTTCCTTTGCAGGGAATTTTGTACCGCGTTTTTGATAATTCACTTTCTGCAAGTGTATTCAGCATTTGTATTGCATCTTCGGCAGGAATGCTGTATTCAAATTCACTGCGGGTAGCGCCTGTTGTTTTGCCTTTAATGGTAAGCCAGGCATCAGTACCAGCCAGCCTTATACGGATGGTTTTATTTTCATCGGTGGAAATATATCCTTGCCGGTATAATTTTCCAGCAGATTTATCAGCAGCATTCCATGTCTGATGATCAACAAGATATTTGCGTTCAATTTCTAAGCCCATAAGTAATTTGTTTTACTTTCAATAGTTACACAAAATTACGTTTCTTTAGGTTCTACGAAACTTTGCATCACTTCCTGCAACAATTTTACTCTTTGTAATATTAGTTGCAAATTTTCTTCCGGTTCCGGGCAGCCCGGTTTATACCTGCTGGCAACATAGGCTTTTTGTAAAAGCTGCAAAAGTTGCTTTTCCTTATCATTTTCAAGATTGAACACCTGCTCCACCCCGCAACAAACCATGGAACAATACCGGATGAGTTTATCAATATTGTGCGTATTGATATGCAGCCCGGCGCCTTTTTGTAATACCAGGTGCAAAGCCTGTTCGGTGGCCTGGTGCAGCATAAACAGGGCCATATTGTTTTGCCTTCGCTCTATATATAATTCTGCACCGGCAATAAATTCATTCACCACCTGCTGTTGATGATACAAACTTTTACTGTCACATACATACGCAGACAGATCAGTATTGACGGGTAACCGTATGGGTGTTTTATTGCCATCGTAAATAAGCGTTGCAATTTGGGTCACCGTCTTTGCAAAACGATGGCCTTCATTTAACCAGGTAGTGAACTGCTGCAGGTTAAGCGCAATAATGGTTACCGAAATAAAGGAACGGCAGGTGTTCTCAATCTTATCCTGCACCTGGTTATTATTATAACCGGCATTTTTATCGGTCAGTATCAGCAGGTAATAATGATCTGCATTGCTGTTGCAGCATGCATTGTACATAAAGATAGAATGTACAGGCTGTTGCTGCAGTCTGCTGCCAAGCAGGTATATCTTTTGTACAGGAAGTATACCGGTGATCACGTTCACCAGTTTTGCTTCCTTGGTTTTAAAATCTGCTGTTGGTAAATGCATCCATCATTGTTTAACTGCAGTACAGCAGGCAGCATTCATTGAACCCGCTTACTTTTTTTGCTGTTGCTGCAACAGTGCGTACACGTTTTTAAAGAAGGCTATCGTGTGCTCATACACGAAGATCATGTTGGCACGCATTTGAGAGTTGTTCTCTTCATCATCGGCGATAAGCGCCAGTTTTAAGAGTTGCCATAGGTCATCGGCTGGCCCGTGTTCGCCCATTACTTCAAAGAAATAAGCAACCTGGTCCCATTCGGCAGGTAATGTATTGTTTTCAGTTGTTGGATTTGCGTTAACAGCATTGGCTGTTTTGTTGTTGGAGCCCGACATAACGTACATGTTTTTGTAAACGTTTAAGAATTTAATTATGCCGTTCATTTACTGGCTTATTACCGCATTTTTTATACAGCAGTAAGATGCTTTCAATTAACCGGCAGTGTCAGAAACTGGCCTGGTGGTTATATTCGCGGATGTGGGAGATGTTGCAGCGGGCTGTATAAAGATGTATGTCGGTGTATATTGATGTAATGCTGCTTGCCTTCCAGGTTTTGGTGTTATCGTTTATTTTCGATTACTTTGGCACGTTTCCTTTACTCAGTAAAGATAAATCAACTATTTGACGTTCACAAAATTATTGTCTATTTAGTTATCCACATTTGTTACTAATGCAAAACTATTTTAGTCAGAACCTGCAGATATTAAGAAAGCTTGTTGGCAAGAGTCAAACGACAATCGCCAAGCATACAGGTTTTACACGTACCCAATGGTCTAATTGGGAGTCGGGACTATCCACTCCAACTCTGCAGGATGCTTTGACACTAGCCAAATATTTTGGCGTTACCCTCACTACACTTATTGAAATAGATCATACACAAAATGCATGGCTGATGGAACGGGTAGGCACTATCCGCTACACTTTTAAAAAGCCTAAACCGGATGAATCCAAAGAACCTGCCAACAGTGCCGACCTGGATGAATACCTGAATGTACTCAACGATCCGCAAGCCCCTTACGAAACGGCCATCGACGCACTTAAGAAAAGACTGGAAGAAAAAGAAGAGATCATCGGTGCCTTACGGGGACAAGTAGACGCACTTAAGCTGGCTACCACGCAGATGGAGTTGAGATTGGGAGGTAATGGTAAGTGATCGTTTTAATTGATTTAAAGTAATTACAAATAATACTTAAAAAAAAGATCTCGCCTTTCAGGCGAGATCTTTTTTTACTTAAACCAGGTTCTTTATCCGTAATGCTTTTATTATGGATTAGCATGACTCTCTTTTTTGGGATTTATTTCCCAAACCAAAAATCTATTTCCTTTTTACTGCTGCCTTTATCAAACCAGCCCTGCCATACATCACTTCTTTTAAGCCCTTTCCATTTGGGTGTATTATCTTTTTCGTTGCCATCCTTATCGGTTACTTTGGAGCGGTAAAATCTCCAGCGGTAATGATGGTATACCGACAGCATGTGTACTGCATAACTTTGTGCAAGGGCGCTGTTGCCGGTAATGATATTCAAATTATCATCATTGCTCTCGCTGGCTTTTTTGCCCATATTGTTTGAGCCGGTGATCACCACAGGGTTTTTACCAAACGGATCTATCACGATGGCCTTACTGTGTATCGTTACCGTAGGCCGTGCCAGTTCTGTTTTCCAGAAACCAAAATCCTGTTTGATATTGGCGGGTGTTACAATCGTCATATCACCATCTTCTCTTTTCCCCTTATTCATAAATTGAATGGAAGGTGTTTTAGAACCACCGGGATCGATATTGATAACACCGTTGATAAAGATGGGGTTTTTCTCTTTTGTTCTGTCATAAATGGCTTTGTATAAAAGCGCTGTTTCCATTGAGCCGGGCTGGAACATTAAAAAAAGTATGCCCTGTTTTGCTTTATTGATCAGGTCGATCGCGTCGTTAAGATCAGCAAGCTCTTTTGTAGGATCGAACCAGGTACGAATGTCACCCTTGGTATTTTTTTTAACTGTTGCATTAGCAGTTTTAAATGGCTTGGCATATAAGCCTTTTCCATTAGCGTCACAATCTTCCGATATCTTATGCCATTCCTCCAGGTAATATTTTGCCACAGACACATCATCAATGATCAAGGCATTATTGGCCTGTTTAAATAAACCATTGTGTGTCCAGTTGGTACTGCCCGTTAATACTTTGTAGGGTGAAAATGTATTGCCTTTTTTAGTGGCCAGCACCACAAACTTATTGTGTGCAAAATGGCTGCCGCTTACTATACGCCGTTGCAGGTCTACCTTAGTAAGTTGTTTGGCATTTTCCTTTTGCGGATCAGGATCGCCCGGATCATCTTTGGATGGCTTTTTAAATGCACCGTTAGCCAATATCACATGGGCCCTTTTGCCAAGTTTGTTCAGCTTCTTTATCAACACAGCATCATTCAGTTCATACAGCGCTGTAAAAAGATGTACATCTTTTTTTCCTTCCAGTGTTGGTTCATCCAGTATGCTGTACACAGCTGGTAGCAAAGTGCCGCCCATAAATTCCCGCAGGGGAGATTTTTCATCATTCAGGTGTTCATCCAGTGTTTTTTGTTTTTCCTTTACGGGTAAATTCATTAAGCGCTTTGCCACAAATTGCGATGCCACGGCACCACGGTTAAAATAAGCATCCGTTTTTTTAGAGCTCAGTGTTGTCCAGTTACTCCAGCGGCTTGCATTAGCCTCATCTTTTTCCAGCTTATCATTCTTATGTATCATGGGAATTACCTTGTAGCGCACCGTATCCCCGTTATTCACCAGGTAATCCGTCCAGTTGTATTTCTGTATGGGCCACATAGTGGTATCATGAAATTCAAAATCCTTGTGCGGTTCATCTTCAAAACCTACACTGGATTTAACCCAGTCTGCTGCGGCTTCGCTCTCACCTTTTTTCTGGCGCAGTATGGCAAAACCCCAGCAGTCTTTTATTTTATAATTATACGACCAGGCTATTTCTGCATCGTCGCTGCTGGCCACAGCTACGATATCGATCTTATTAGGCATAACATTGGTTTTTATTATTTTAAAATAGTTGATATAAATAATTTCACAACATCAGCTATACTAACGGCAATGAATAAACTAAAACAGATACAGCAATACTTTTTAAAGCGGCTAAGTGTTGTGCAATAAGAAAATGAATATGCCTGAAGTCAGTTTGGAAGGGGGCGGGCTTATAAAGGTTATCTAAAGTAAACATTTGCCCGAAATAAAAAAATACGTATTTCCCGCAATTTGCGGGGTGTTTTCACCTTTTTAAACAGTTTTACTAAACTGGAATCCTCAAAAGAACAAGAGAGCGCCTTGCGGCACTCCCTATTCATTTAGTATTGCTATATGGGTATAGTTCTTTACAGGCGTATAGCGCCGTTTGTGATTATTTACTGAAATACTTTTTTAAGGTAGGCCGTATTAGCCCCGTAATTATATTTGGTATCCGATGGCTTCTTTGCGTCACGGCTGCGTTCTATTACCAGCCAGCCCGTGTACCCCATTTCATCCAGGCATTTTTTTACTTTGTACATATCTATCTGCGGATCGTTCTCCAGCCACACGCTGTCTTTATTGGTGGCATGTATCATGCAGATACGGTCTTTACCCAATGTCTTTAATTCACTGATAAGATCGCGGCCTTCTTTTAACGGGTTGGAGAAGTTGAAGTAAATTTTTATTGCAGGAGAATTGATCTGTTTCAGCAGCTGCACTTCTTCTTTTGCAGACAACGCCGTTTCTATCCCGATCACCACACCTGCATCCTGCGCCATTTTACCGGCTACTTTTAATCTTGCTATTACAGAATCCCGTACAGCGGGGTTCTTCTTCAGATCGCATTGTACACCCAATGGAAGAAAAGCTGTTTTTACATGCATCAGTTTCATAGTGGTAATGCAATCTTCAATGGATCTTTTATACTCTTCCCGGCCACAGAAAGATTGTGCATAATAACCCGTCATGGCCAGCAAGAATATCTCTACATTATTTTCCTTAGCAGTTTTTAAAAATTGTTCTCGCACCGAATCAGTAAGCAACTGGTTATCGAATGTTGGCCGGGTGCCCAGGCCGCCCATATCCACTTCCACACCATCGGCTTTTAATTGAGCGGTCAATGTTATGGCGCCCAGTTTTTGGCGCTTCAGCAACATCAGGTCTATCAATCCTATTTTATAACGCTGATTTTCTTTTGCTTTTTTTACTTCATCTGCAAATAATTTTTCTACATTCTCGAATCCTTTTACCGCTCTTGCAGGCAGGTTTTCGCCATTATCGCCAAATACATAAAAAGCTTTTTCAGGTTCCACGGTGATAGTGGTATCTACAATACTGCCGTCTGAAGCCTGTATTGCTTTTAAATTAAGATTCAGGTGTTTTGCAAAGAACTCGTACACTGCCTTGCGTTTATTAAAGCCAAAATCATGCTTATCATTGGGTAAATGTACATTGGCGAGATTATCGCTTTTATTGTACCAGCTATACATTTTTTGCAGGTATAACAGGTCGTGTTCGGGCATGTGATCGGTCCAGTCGCCGCCATCACTTACCACCAGCTGTGGTTGTGGCGCAGCCAGTGCAGCAATTTCCACATTATCGGTGCGGCCACCGCAGGCATGCACATCCTCACCGCTTTCGCAGGGGCAGCCACCATAAAAATAAGAGGAAAGGCTTACCACCGGCGCCGATACTTTAATGCGTTTATCCAGTGCCGTTACAAATATGGTATGTGTACCGCCGCCACTGCCCCCTACTATTGCTACGCGGCTGGTATCGGCATCTTTTTGTGCCAGCAGGTAATCCAGTATGCGTATGCTTGCCAGTGTTTGCAATGTCATAGACAGGCTGCGGCGATGATCTTCTCCTTTGAACTGCAGCAGCGATTCGCCCCAGGCAAACATATCATAGTTAAAGAGCATGGCGCCCATTTTAGCGATAGCAGCTGAGGTGTACTGGCAGTCCGCACGGTAGCGGTGTTTATCCCAATGGCCCTGCGGATGCAACACTACGGGTATCTTTCCTTTAAATACTGCAGGTTTGTATAAAGATCCGTTTACCCATACACCCGGCAATATTTCGATGGCCATATTCTCGATGGTATAGCCATTCATTTTGCGGAGATTGGTTTTGATAGGCGCTGTTCCCGGCGAGGCCGGTAATGTGGTTAGTTGCAATGCTTCCCGCAGGCAGGGCACGAGGGCGGCTTTGCGTTTTTCCCATTCTTCCACTGTTTTATATTGCGCTGCGATACGGTCCAGTTCAGCCCATCCTTCGTCTACTGGCCAGCGGTAGTATTCAAATGTGCTGAGTTTATATTGCTTATCTTTTTCTTTTTTTACTTTTAGTTCCAGCGGCTTCAATACATTGTCCAATGTTACTTCCACATCGGGACGGTATTTCCATTCGGCATAGGTAACTTTTTTGTTGGCTACCATGGTATCGGCAAATTTTATTACTACCCCGTATTTTTTTTGTATATCGTTGAGTACTTCTTTGAGAGGTTTGGTGTATTGGTTGTCGCTGTTCACTTGTGAAGCGGCTGTAAACCACAAAGACAGGAAGGCGCAAAGGAGCACGAAGGATTTTCTTAGTGTCGCTTTGTGCCTTAGCGCCTTAGTGGTTCTAAAATAAGCTGGCTGTGTCATAATATTTTTATTAAACATTTTCTGTTTTACGATTCATTTTCCAACTGCTGTACAATAAGTTTTTTTCCAGCACTGGTTTGGGAAAGAATAAGCTGGCTATATATCCCACAATTATCACTACTAAATGACTATATACGCCCAGCATCAATTTATGATGTGTGAAATTAAAATTACCCAGGTCCAATAGTAGTTTAGGATTTTTTATACCAATGGGCGTGCTCGTTAAAAAAGCCCAGGAGGTAAATAAAATGCAGGCGATGATACCGATATTGATACCCTGCCTGTTGGCCCTTGCGCTAAACACACCCAATAAAAATATACCTACAATGCCTCCGGAAAAAATGGCGTATACGGTAAAGATCAGGTCGATGATGCCACCATTGCTGAACTTTAAATAAAAATACCCCATGCCGATGGCGAAAAAGCAAGACAACAGCACCATGATCTTACTTGCAAATAAATTTTCTTTATCCGATCTGCCGGGGCGTATCTTTTTATAATAATCTTCCATGCCTACTGCTGCATTGGAATTGATATCGGCGCTCAAACTGCAGATAGCAGCGCTTATCAATGCTGCAACAATAAAACCAATTACGCCGGTGGGCAGATTGGTCATCATGAAATAGGGAAAAACTGTTTTGGCGCTAACATCGGGTGGTAATGGATTCTGTTTATAGAATACAAACAATGCAGTGCCAATGAACATAAAGATCGTCCATATCGGTACCGTTAAAAAAATACCCATTAAAGATGCTTTGATCGCTGATTTATCGGATTTAGCAGTAAGATAGCGTTGCACCACTGTTTGATCAGTAGCATATTTTTGAATGGCATAAAATGCGCCATTGATAACGAGCACCCAAAATGTAAGCCTGTCCAGTTTAAAATCGTAAGGGCCAAAACCGGTACGGTTATTTTCTCCCGCAACTTTTAATGCTTCGGGTATACCACCTTTTATAGAGAACAATAATATTCCTAAACAGATAAAGCCGCTTGCGAATAACATAAAGCCCTGGAAAACATCCAGCCATATTACTGCCTGCATGCCACCTTTTAAGTTGAGGATGATGAGCACTAACCCTACACATAATAAAATATAAACGGGATCGATATTGGTGAGTTTATAAATTGCCAGTGCCACTAAGGTTAATACCGAGCCCATACCTGCAAACTGCCGGATGATGAATGAGGAGGAGGAATAATAGCGGGCAAATTTTCCGAAACGTTTTTCAAAATATTCATAAGTACTCAGCCCGATCACTTTGCGGAAGAGCGGTACAATAAACCATATAGAACCCAATAATACGATCGGTACCATGTATCCCTGTAACAGGTATATCCAGTTAGATTGATAGCCCTGTTCGGGATAGCCTAAAAACGTATTGCTGCTTATTAATGTAGACAATAACGACAGCCCCAATGCCCATGAAGGAAAATTACCTTTTGATAGAAAATAATTTTCGGTAGTGGTTTGTTTATTGGCAAAACGAAAACCAAGGTATAGTGTAACACCTAATACCAGCAATATGATAAGGTAATCAACAAAATGTAAATGACTCATGTGCAACCGTTAATTTCTGCAATAATTTTTCCCACAAGCGTTAAAAGTCCTGCGAAAGCTTATGAATACAATTGAATTATTTCGTTGGATAATGGATAGCTGCCAGGTTTTACAGTGATGAACAGGCCACCTGCTTTCATACGCACTACGCCGCGTTGCAATTCATTCACCGGTATCAATGTTGTAATTTGCAACTCCTGTAAAATAGCAGCTGCGGTAGATCCTCCTTCAATAAATATTTCCTGTACTTTTTCATTTTCCACTATTTGCTTTACAGCTGCTGCCATTGCAGTTCTTAATGCAAGGGCATCTGCTTTCGGTTCGTCAATTGCCAGCAGCAGTTTTTTTTGTTGCCCCAATTGCTTACCAGCCTCATCTATCCATTCTGCTGTTACTGTTTCAGGCAGGTATGCTACTAAACCGGTTTTATCGTGTAATTCTTTTACAAACGCTTTCCGTTCTGCGTAAGCAGTGCCGCATACATACAGGTGCGGCGATTGTAAGGTTGCTTCCGGTTGCTGTTTGGGTTCATATTGCTTTTGCAGCAATGCATTAAAAAAATCGCCAGCTCCTGCCAGCATCCATGATGTATCGATGGCATTGGCCCAGGCTGTTACATCTTCATTGGTAACCGCCTCTCCCACTACAATGCCTTCAAGCGGCAACCAATCATCGTGTTTTAATACCACTATTGTTTCATCGTGGAGCATGCCTGTTATGGAGGCGCTCTGCACGGGAAATTCAGGATCATTTACAAAACCGGTTGCAGTGATCTTCTCATTTCCAATAAAATATTCTCCCTCCTTTATCGTGCGATGTAATGATGGATTGGCAGGCAGTATAAATGCTTTGCTTTGTTCGCAAAGCTCCATCTGCACTTTTGCTTCATCCAGTACATAGCCTCTTAATACCGAATCGATCTTTTTATACAATAATGCCGGTTGATATTTCAGTACCGCTTCCACCACATCGGCTGTACAATAAATGGCAGCTGCTTTCTGCATGGAACGGCTGTCGGTAGAAATGATCAGTACTTCCGCTTCAGTGCCGGTTACATTCTCCAGGCACACTTCCACAGTCAATCCATACCGCAGGCAGATACCAGCCAGTTCGGCGGCACCTGTAAAATCATCTGCGATCACGGCTATCATCTTGCAAATTATGAGTGATGAGTTATAAGTGATGAGTTTTGTGCCTGTTTAAAAAATTATAACTCATCATTCATAACTTATAATTGATTTTTACTTAATTGTACAGCGCTTTCAATTGCCAATATCATCGCGTCGGCACTGGCAATCCCTTTCCCTGCAATTTCAAATGCAGTTCCATGATCTACTGATGTGCGGATGATCGGCAAGCCCAAGGTAATGTTCACGCCTTTTACACTGTCCATCTGTTGTTTTTCTGCATTCCACTTAAACCCAGCCAGCTTAAATGGTATATGTCCCTGGTCGTGGTACATGGCCACCACGCCGCCGTAAGCGCCCATGGCTGCTTTGGCAAACATGGTATCTGGCGGCACAGGGCCCTCAACGGTATAGCCCAGGCGCTTTGCTTCTTCCACAGCTGGTAATATTTCTTCATCGTCTTCTGTACCAAAAAGGCCACTATCGCCTGCATGCGGATTTAATCCTGCCACACCTATTTTTAAATTTGTTTTACTTAATCTTTTTAAACCATCCACGATAAGCTCTATCACCTGTACAATGCGTTCTTTCTTTACAAGATCACATGCCTGGCGCAGGGATACATGCGTACTCACATGTATCACATTGATATTATCCTCCACCAGAAGCATCGCATATTTTTTTGTGCCAGTGTAATGCGCATATATTTCAGTATGCCCTGCAAAATGATGCCCCGCTTCGTTGATAGATTTTTTATTGATAGGTCCCGTTACAGTTGCATCCACTTCTTTTGCCAGCGCCAGTTCAATTGCTTTTTTTACGGCCTGGAAAGAAGCTTCGCCGCACATGGCATCAACTTTTCCAAACTGCAGTTTGCTGATATCTGTAATTTTCAAGTCAAATACATCTATCACCCCTAATTCAAATTTTGCATCGGCTACTTTGCTAACTGCATTCACTTTGGCATGCAATTGCAGCAATGTGATGATCTGCTCAAATACTGCTGCATCCCCTACCAATAATGGCTGGCATATCTCATGTATCTCTTTCTGCAATAATGCTTTCACGGCAATTTCCGGCCCGATACTGGCAGGATCACCCATGGTAATTGCAATTGTTGGTTTGTTGTTCATATTTTTTTATTACAAAGGTGGCATTACCACCGCTTCGCATAGTCCTTTTTTATGCATTAATCTTTTTAATTCATGCAGGCTTTCCCCCAATGTACGGTTGCTTTGATATAACGCACCGTAATCATCGCTGAGTTTCTGCATGGCGTATAATTTTTCTTTATCGCTGTTTTTAAATGCAGTCATCATATCTGCATAAATTTCCGGATACAAATTTCCTGTACTGGGCACCAGTCCATCGGCACCGAGCAGTAAAGCATCTGCACTTTTTGCTGCCCATCCCAATATGTAATGAAAATCATCCCTGTCTTTCCATAATTGCAATGATCGCTGCATCCGTTCTTCGCTACGCTCGCTGTCTTTGATGCCTACGATATTTTTATGCCTGCTCAATTCATCAATTACGGGCAATGTGATACTCATGTGTGTGGTGGCAGGGATATTATAAATGAATAAGGGTAGCGCAATATTATCTGCCAGTGTTGTAAAATATCGCAGCATTTGCTTTTCCGTAAGTGCATAGTAAGAAGGCAAAGTTGCCACCACCACATCCACTGCATGCAGGCAACAGAATGCAGCAAACTCAATGCTTTCTGCCAATACATTCGAACTGATACCGGCATACAACAACGAGCCCATCTTTTTATTTTTTTCTGCAGCCTGCACGTAATCTTTTTTTACCTGCAGGGGTAAAGATGCTGCTTCGCCCGTTGTACCTAAAATAAAAGGCGCAATATTATTTTGATAGAAAGCAGCAAATATTTTCTGTACTGCCGTCTCGTCCAGTTGTAGCTTTTCTGTCAATGGAGTTACCGCCGGAACGATGACGCCTGTATATTTTTTTTTGTTACTCATTAATACGCTGCTTTATAAATCCCGATCGCATCCTGTTCGGTAATTTCTCTTGGATTGTTTTTTAATAACCGTTGAATCTTCATGGCATCTGTTGCCATTTGTGGTATGGCGGATTCCGGCACATTTACTTCACGCAGGGTAGCAGGTATATTGCAGGCACTGATCAACTGCCTTATTTTTTGCACGCCTGCATAAGCCGTTGCAGTATCATTCGCCTGTCTTTCGCAACCCAGTGCAATCGCTACCTCTGCATATTTTCTTGGAGATGACGGAATATTAAACTGCATCACATAAGGTAATAACAAAGCATTGGATAAGCCATGTGCCAGGTGAAACATACTACCCAACGGGTAGCTTAACGCATGCACCCCGGCCGTATTTACAGGCCCTAAACAAAAACCACCCAGCAAACTGCCCATGGCAACTTTTTCTCTTGCCTCCATATTGTTACCGTCTCTTACAGCGGTTTCAATATAAGCAGCGATCAGGCGCATGCCTTCATAAGCATACATATCAATAAATGGCTGTGCAAATTTATTGGTGTAAGCTTCCAGGCAATGTGTCAATGCATCCAGCCCTGTTGCAGCTGTAATTGCAGGTGGAACACTTATGGTTAACAGCGGATCTACATACACAATATCAGGTACGAGGTAAGGACTGATGATGCCTTTTTTCTGGTTTTCATCATCCACCAGTATGGCATTGGGAGACACTTCGCTGCCGGTGCCGCTTGTTGCAGGCACACAGATCAATTTTTTCTTCCTGCCTTTTAATAAGCCGATGCCCACATAATCTTTTAACTGCTGTTCATTTTCCAATTGTGCGGCAACTAATTTAGCAATATCCAATACACTGCCGCCGCCAATTCCAATCACAATATCAGGATTGAATGGTGTCACCTTCTGCATCAGCTCTTCAAAATCGGCAAAGGAAGGTTCGTTCACAATGGATGTATCGGTCAGTATTTCTATCCGGTTATTTTTTAATGCCGTTGTCAACTCTGCCAATGCCTGCTGCAAGGGCGTTATAGTGGCAATAAAAACACGGGATGGCTTAAATTGCAGTACTTCTTCTGCCAGTTGATGTAAAGTTCCGTTCCCAAAAATTAATTTGCCGGGGAATATTATTTGCAATCGTTGGTTCATTAGTCTTTTACTATCTTATAATATATCTTTCTCTTGGTGATCCTTTGCGCCCTCTGTGCCTTCGTGGTTCAAACGCATAAAGCTTATATCGCTGCATCCAATGGATATTTTGGCAGCATTAACTCTTCTGTATCCACCGGTTTTATCTGCAGCTTTTCGCACCACATTTTAAAACTATCATGTATCTCATCCAGTGTTTTTTTTTGTTCCGGCGTAAGTTCCAACGCTGTTGCACGGCTGATGGTGCGTACCGGCAAACCTCTTTTACGCAGAAAATATTTTGCGCTCATCGGGTAGGCAATATGTATCAACGGGTCCACCCTGCTGATCTCGCCCTGCAACCATTTTACTTCTTCCTGTTTTGCAGGATTGTTGGCATTGTTCACCATCCATACCAATATCTCGGGGTAAAAATTACCGCTGATGGATGACATTCCTTTTGCACCCATCTGCAGGCTGTACATTGCATTGGGAGAATGTGCATCATAAAATTCAAATGAAGGGTTGGCAGTTTTTACCACGTCCAGTTTTGCTTTTACACTTTCCAGACTAATAGAAGTGTCTTTATGATATACAAAACGGTTCGAGGACAACAATGAACGGAAAACTTCTGTGCCCAGTATTCTTTTATAAGGAGCCGGGCACTCATACATACCCAATGGGATATTGCCGGTAAGTTTGAACATGCGGTCGAAGTTCTTCAGCAGTATATCATCACTGTCTTCTATATTGGCATAATGACCGGTGATCAATATTACTGCATCTATTCCTGTATCGTATATTTTTTTGGTGAACTCTGCTTTATCGTTGATGGTTAAACCAAATGATCCCGTGGCAACCACCGGTACACGCCCGTTCACATACCGTACGATATGTTCGGTTAATTCCAGTCTTTCATCTTCGGTAATGCTGTACATTTCGCTGCTGAGGCAATTGGCAAAAAAACCTTTCACTCCTGCAGCCAGGTAAAAATCAACCAGGTTGCTTACCACATCCAGGTCAACTTTTGCTTTTAAATTGAACGGTGTGATCATCACCGGCACAAATTTTTTATCGTTCATATAGTGGGCTTATTTGTTCATCGAAATGCTATTTCGATCATTATCAAATCAGGTTAAGATCTTAGTATTGCAATTTGGCCGAAATACAATTCCGGCGCACTATAAAATTCAATATTCCGGTATAAATAAAAATGTATTATACTACTATTATCCTGTACAATTTTACTGTTTTGACCCTCTTAAGCGGGCTACCAGTATACCTGTTAAAAATATGGTAAGTGTACCCACCACGATGATCATATTACTGTGCAGGCTGCTTTTTACTACGCTGTATTTATCACTGATATTTTCGCTGAATGTCATCCATAAAATTACCAGTACGCCAATGATTGTTGCAGTTATCGCCGCCGCATTTTTCGCCTGCCTGCTGATCAATCCCAGCAGGAACAATCCCAGCATTCCACCTGCAAAAATACCGGAAAGCTTCCACCAGGTATCCAGCAAACTTTTGGCGCCGATCATGGCCAGGCCAGCGCTCAAACCTATTAATCCAAATACAACAGTGGCCAAATGCAGTGAATATAATTGCTGCTTATCGGTGATGCGCGGCTTAAAATACTTTTTATAAATATCCATTGTAAAAACAGTGGCGCTTGCATTCATATTGCTGCTGATGGTGCTCATAGCCGCTGAAAGAATGGCTGCCACAATAAGCCCCAGCAACCCTGTGGGCACTTTGGTTACCATAAAATAGGGCAGCACTTTATCGGCATAATCTACCGGTTTAAAATTAGCAGCCAGGTTTTGTATTTGTTCCTGTGTAGCCAATGCACCTAATTTTTCTGCAGCCAGTTTTAATTTTACCGGCTCAATCATTTGCGGCTGCAGTTGATAAAATGAATACAATGATGTACCAATGATCACAAACAGCAATGATACGGGCACATACATCCAAACGCATAACCATACAGATTTTGCTGCCTGCTTTTCAGACGCTGCTGTATGATACCGCTGGATATAATTCTGGTCCATTCCAAAATTATTCAGGTTAATAAAAAACCCATACAGCAATACCACCCAGAATGTTGGCGTTGTAAAATCAAACGCCGTACTACCCAGGCTGAATTTATTATCTGCTTTTGCTATTGTTATTACTTTATTGAATCCGCCGGGTATTTGTTGGATCACTAAATAAAGGATCAGTAGTGCACCCAATGTTTTAATAATACCTTGTGCCACTTCTGTCCATATTACTGCTGACATGCCGCCCAACACGGTATAGATGATGATACATATCCCCATTACGATCATGATGCTTTGCATCGAAAAGCCGGTGAGTGCCTGTAGGCTTAATGCCATGCCGAAAAATATGGTGCCCATCCTTGCAAACTGTGTTAGTAAAAAACAAACCACCGCATAAGTTCTTGCCCAGGGGCCAAAACGTTTTTCCAGGTTCGTATAAGCTGATATTTCTCCTGTCTTCCTGTAAAAGGGCACAAAATATTTGGTGGCCACCCAGGCGGCCAATGGCATGGAAATGCTGAATACAAAAACGTTCCAGTTGCTGCCGAACGCTTTACCTGGATTGCCCAAAAATGTATTGCTGCTTAAAAAGGTGGCGTAAATAGATAATCCAATGGCCCATCCCGGGATTTTGCCGGATGCTTTGGTGAATTGCTCGGCATTTTTATTTTTTCTGGAAAAATAAAAACCGATCCCCACCATCAACAGGAGATATATAACGATGATGATAATATCGGTGATGGGAAGATTATTCATTTATTACAATCGTATTTTTTTGTTACCGGCTATTGTACCTTGATTGAACTTCATTGGTCCCGATCTTATCGGGACTCCGTTCAACTTCAAATCTTTACTGGGCTTAAATTATGTTTTGCACATACACCAAACGTTCCTACGGAACGAAACACTGTCACATCACTACGTTCTACCGATGAGTCGTCCCTATGGGACGGAATGCAGCCGAATAATTTGAATGCCCAGAATAATTAATACCTTGCACCGCCAATTTTCTCACGTCTCACGTCTCACGTCTCACGTCTCACGTCTCACGTCTCACGTCTCACGTCTCACGTCTCACGTCTCACGTCTCACGTCTCACGTCTCACGTCTCACGTCTCACGTCTCACGTCTCACGTCTCACGTCTCACGTCAATCATCCGTCGTTTTCGCTGCCACTTTCACTGCTCCCGGCCATTGCTTATCCTTGATCTCTTTCAATTTTAATTTTGAAGGATCAACTTTTACATATTTTATCTTTTCTCTTCTCCAGGTATACACGATATGTACCATTCCATCCTTACTTTGTATCACCGAAGGATATGAATACTGGCTGATCGGGGAATCTTCCAATATTAATGCAGCATACCATTTTTTGCCATCTTTTGAAATAGCAACGTTCAATGGTGTGCGTGGCCCCTTGCCTTTCACCCAGCTGGAATCGGGCAGCAGGTGATTATATACCAGTAACTGCCTGCCATCTTTTAATGTTACTGCATCTGTACCGGAATTATTATTGGGCAATGCCGAGGCTTTCATCTCACTCCAGGTTTTACCGCCATCATTACTCCAGCTTTCGTTGAGCGTGGTGTTACGGCTGCGGCAGAGTATCTGCAAACTGCCATCTTTATACTTTAATATGCTGGGCTGTATGGCTTCAATTATTTTGCTGTCGTTGATGTCTGCGCTTTTGGTCCATGTTCTGCCATAATCTGTAGTGTATTCAATATGTGCTTTCCACCCCGTTTTTTCCGTACTGGAAGGGCAAAGCAATACCCCGTTGATCATAACAGGTTTGTTTTTAATCGGCCCCAAGATGCCATCAGGTAATGCTTCCCGTTTACTCCATGTTTTTCCATTATCGTTACTGCGCATCATCCAGCCAGTCCAGCCTGCTACATTTGGTCCTATCTTATAAAACAGCAACAATTCTTTATTATCAGCATAGTATAACACAGGATTATAACAAGCATACCTCGTGGTATCATTGATAATTCCTTCTGCAACTTTTTCTGGTGCGGTCCATTTATTTTTCACCAGGCGGCTTGTCCAGATACAAACATCTTTATTACCTTCTTTTGTACCGCCGAACCAGGCTGCGATCAATCCCTCCGGTGTTTCTGCTATGGTACTGGCATGGCATTGAGGAAAAGGAGCGGTATCATAAATAAATTCATCTACCAGTATCCCTTGCTTCCATTTGTTTTGTCCAGTAACTTGGTTGATACACAGGGTTAGTAAAAAAATAAAAAACAATTTATATTTCATTGTATAAGATTTATTGAGGTTGTTTTGCCGCTTCTTTTTCCGCTTTTACTTTATCTACATAAGCTTTAAATAACTGGCGCCAGTTGCGGCCATTGTTGTTCAGGTATTGTTCGCATTTGGTTTTATAAATTTCAAATATAGCAGATACCTCTTTGATGCTTTTGTAATCAATTGCCTGCTCCCTGGCCTGCTTCAAATTCCTGAGTATCTCAGCTTCTTCTTTTGCAGTAAGATCAGGCACTATTGCACGGTATCCCTGCAAAGTAAAAGCTACTTTACCAATGGTATATTTATCCAGTATCATTTCCACCTGGTTCGAATCCAGTTCTGCTTTCAATACAGTCATCAGGTTTTCGTGAATAGACTTTGGTTTTGCAGAACAAATAATCACCTGCCGGTCCATTTCGGATAATTTATTCCCTGTGGCAGGGTTAATGCCTTCGGGCACCATTGTAAAGGGGTTATTATTGTGCCAATCCCTTACTGCGGTAAGATGTGTAAGAATTGCATCCTGTACTTTTTTTGCTTTTGCCGGGTCGCTTAACTGCAATGCCGCCGTCCAGCTGCGGGCTTTGTTCTCTAAGGCTGTATCTACCTGTGCAGATGCCATAATCGTCGTCAACAAGAAGGCAGTAATTATAAAGAATTTTTTTTTCATTTTATTTTCGATTTGAAATGATAAGCACCGCTGGGTATCTCAATTGTGGCAATACCATCTTTAAACTGTACCAGTTTTATATTTTCTACTTTGGATAATATCGTTGCGGACTCCTGCACATCATCAACACTAAGAGCGGGTATGTATATTTTTGCTGAACTGTTCGCAGGCACTTCTATATCCCATTCAAATGTGGAAGCGCTTTTTTTCCACCTGCTTTTTATGGTGCCATAAGAGCTGTTATAAGATGCATTTACAAACTGTAATCCTTCCGGCAATGATGGCTTCATGATTATTTTTTTAAACCCAACATCTGTTTTATCAGTTCTTATACCGGCAAGATTTTCGTAATACCATATCAACAGGTCGCCCAACATCATTACATGGTTCTGGCTGTTCATATTAGGGTCTGCTGTATTACCATTCCAAAGTTCCCATATTGTAGTGGCGCCATTGGCGATCATATAGCCGTAGCTGGGATAAGTGGTATTGGATGCCAGTTTAAAAGCGAGATCGGCATTGTTGTATTCTGTCAGGCCCCGCATTAAATATTGTGTTCCAATCAACCCAGTACTGATATGATCGTTACTCTCAACGTGTATCTTCTGGTAAATATTTTCAAATACTTTTTCTTTTACAGAATCAGGGCAAATGCCGAAGTACAGTGGTAACAGGTTTGCAGTAATGGTATTATTGGAATAACTATGTTCCTGCGGATCATAAAATTTCTTTTGAAAAGCCTTGCTGATCATATCAGCCCATGAGCTGTATTCTTTTATATCGGCTTCATTACCGGTCAGCTTTGCAAAGCGTTGCATATAGCTGAGTAGTTTATAATAGTATGCCGTAGCGATCAGTTTGCCATCTGTTAACCTTGAAGAATCCTTTGCATGTATGAGTTGTAAATTTTCGGGTGGCACACACCAGTCGCCGTACTTATCTTTTGTCATGATGCCATCCACTAAATATTTATCTTTCATATACAGTATCCATTTTTTCATGGCTGTATAATTCTTCTGTATCGGCTTTATATCTCCGTACTGATTGTATAAATGATTACTGATGGTCATAAATGCAGCTGGCCATGTTACATCATCAGAATAATAATTCCAGAACGCAGGCGCAACATCCGGGATGGCGCCATTTTCTGTTTGTGATTGTTCTATATCATCCATCCATTTGGCATACAATGTTGCATTGTCAAAGAGAAAACTTTCTCCCTGTGCACCGATCACCCTGTCTCCCAGCCAGGGTTGACGTTCGTTACGTTGTGGGCAATCTATCGGCATACCTTTATAATTGGATGCAATGCCCCACCAGGCATTTTTATAGATTGCATTGATGGTTTTGTCGGATGTTTCAAATACACCCGTTGTCTGCAGATCGTCATAGATCAACTGTCCCTCAAAATTATTCAGTGTGGGTGTGCCGGGAAAGCCACTTACTTCAACATACCGAAATCCATGGTATACAAAAGATGGATGCCACGATTCCGTTCCGGTACCCTTTAGTGTGTAACAATCAGTAACTCTTGCATCCCGTAGATTAGCTGTAAATAATTCCCCGTTTGTCTTCAGGCTTTCAGCAAATCTCAATGTGATCTTTGCGCCTTTTTTCCCTCTCAAGTCCTGCAACTTCAACCATCCTGCAAAATTCTGTCCCATGTCCAGGATATATTTTCCATCACCCATATTTTTTATTGACAATGGTTTTATCAGCTGCTTCACCTTCATCGGTTCAGAAAATTGCGCTATCATTTTACCTGCCGGAGCCTGCACTATTTCAGGTTGCATCCATTTTTTATCATAAAACCCCGCATTGATCCAGTTACCCAATTCTTTTGTTGCATCATATTCTTCGCCATCATATTCATTGTTGGTTCTGATCGGGCCATCTACATTCAGTTTCCAGCTTTCATCACTCGCTATTATTTTTTTGGTACCGTTGGCATATTCAATTTCTAATTGCACTAACAGTTTAGGATAACCGAAATTATTTATTTTATAGGTTTTATAATTCTGCCGCATAGTAAAATAACGCCCGTTACCCAATACAGCAGCGATGGCATTGCTACCATTTTTTACCTGTGCCGTTACATCGTAGGTATTATAAAAAAAAGACTTCCTGTAATCAGTTGGATTGGGCGCCAGTACCTGGTCGCCGACCCTTTTCCCATTTACATACAGCTCATACATACCCAGCCCGGCAAGATAAACCGTTGCTCTTTTTACGACGGTAACACTTTGAAATTCTTTTCTCAAATACCTCGCAGATAATCTCGACCATGTAGTGATACTGTCCCATGGAGAAGCTTTATCATAGCCGATCCATTTTCCTTTCCAATCAGTTGCCTGTAACAATCCCGTAGAAAAAAAGGCTGTTGCAGTCGGGGTCGCCTCTCCTTTATTGGTAATTACCTTTACTTTCCAGAAGTATTTTGTAGCTGATCGCAATGGTTTACCGGAATAACTAACCAGGAGTGAGCGGCTATCATTAACAACACCTGAACTCCATATATCCCCTTCACCAGCCTTTAGCTTGTCTTCGCTGCTGCTTACTATAAGCTGGTAAGATTGCTGTATTACATTGCGCTGGTTGCTTTCCAGTTGCCAGCTGAATCTTGGTTGCGGCACATCAATGCCCAAAGGATTATCCAGCATTTCGCAACGCAGGTTTTTTATATTTACCTGGGCTTGCGTACTTATGATAAGTAGCAGGCAAAGGATATGTAATATTGTTTTTTTCATTCTTAAATCCTATTTCAATAGTTTTTTCAAGGCTATTTCATCCGGTAATATGCCTTTATATTTCCTGGGTAATGCCTTACTCGTTTTATATGTAGCAACACCCATTGCTTTATTAAAATCCCTGAAAGAGTATTCAACCACTTTATCAGTTTTATTGCTGCAAAGTATAATACCGATCGATGGATTTTCATGTGGTTGTTTCACCATTTCATCCAGTGCCGATAAATAGAAATTCATCTTACCCAGGTATTCCGGTTTAAATTTACCTCTCTTTAATTCAAAAACCACCAGGCATTGCAGCCTCCGATTATAGAATAGCAGGTCAATAAAATACTCTTCGTCTTCCACAACCAGCCGGTATTGATTTCCTATAAATGCAAAATCAGTACCGATAGACAAAATAAATTTTCTTATGTTCCGGATGATTCCTGCTCAAATTCCTTTTCGTCTGCGTTATCTTCATCTTTGATATTTATAAAATCCAACAGGTATTCATCTTTAAAAGATTGTAACGCTTTCTCTCTTAATTTTTCATCAGTAATTGCTTTTGAAAAATTATTCGGCAATTTTCCCTGCCTGCGAAATAAACGGCTTTTTATCTTATGCTCCAGAGTTGCCAAACTCCAGATTTCTTCCGCAGATCTTACAATATAAAAACATCTTTCTTCTATACTTTTTGCCTTTGCAAGTATCTCGGAATGATGCGAAAAAGATAAGGATAAAAATGCTTTCTTTAATTCGTCCGACAGTGTCGGACGAATTAGGGAATTGGCCTTTCTTTTTACCTTTTTAGAAGCTTTTTTCAAATCGTCCGACAGTGTCGGACGAAATTCAAAATCGGCTTCCCAGGCCTCATAAAAAATGCGCATCCGCTTTAAATTTGTTGAACCAAATCCGCGTAAGCCGGGCAATTCTTTTTGCAGATCATCTGATAGTTTTGTCAATACACCTGCTCCCCATTCTCCCTTTCTTGTTTTATCGCTGATCAGTTTTCCGACCGAAAAATAAAGCGTCAAAAGTTCCTTATTGGCCAATGCAGCTGCCTTGTAGCGGCTTGCCAGGATCATCGACTTCAACTCTTTGATAGCACCCTTGTAATACTTTAAGATCATAAAAGCGTTTACTATCAAGACTGGCCGGGGACTGAAACGGTTGCGCTTTTATCGCTATCATTTACTAAAATCAAAATACAAGACCATTTTCAAGGCCCTTGCCGGGTCTTTTTCATAATCGTAAAATATATTTTTCATTCCCATGGGACCAGTAGTTTCATTACGCTGTGTCTTGGTTCCAATACTGCTGATGCCCTGCATAAAAGAGATATCTCCCGATGGGAAGATGGGCTCATAATTATGCCATTGATCTGTTTTCCAGGCTGGAGTAAACAGGCGTAAAAACATATCTTCTGTTGCTGTAATTACCGTAAAACTATTATTTGTCGTAATGAACTGGGCCTTGTAAAAATTGCTGTAATACCCTTTAAATTCGGGATATACCCATGGAGCTTCGCCTGTTTCTGTATTGTTGTATGTTTTATTCCATATACCGAATTGTCCTCCCTTCATGCGATTTTTCCAAACACGGTAAGGGCCATTACCCATGTAGTTGACGGATCGTATTTCTTTTTCAGGAAAAGAAAAATTAATACCGTCAAAGCTCGTAAAATAGGCTCCTGGAAAATATTGTATTTCCAGTTTGATCCAACCGGAAGGATAGATCGTCCATTTAAGTGTATTGCAGCTTTCTTTTTTATCAAAAGTGGATTCAATTATAAAATTAGCTCCATCATTATACCTTTTGATGCGCTTGAAATTATTTTCTCCTTCCTGTACTACAGGGCCATTGCTAAAAGGTAGGGCTCCATTCTTGTTACGTACACTGGTAAGCATTCCGTTAACTTCATTAAAGACAAGTTGCAGATCTTTTACATTTACCAGGATAGCTGTCGTATCTGCAATGGGCACCTGTATCGCATCTTTTCCTTCGCGTACAATGATCCTTTCACTCATTTTGTCAGGACTGGTTACAGGAAAACTCCATGTAAATATTTCTTTCCCAACTTTATCTTTTACTGTTATATACAATACATCAAAATCCATCCAGTTGCTGGGTAAATTCAGTTGCAGTACGCCTTTTGCTCCCGGTAAAATATCAGGGGCCGCAGCAGTTCCATTTATTTCATTTGTAGCATCAAAGCGTTTCAGTTTCCAGGCAAACGAGCAAGTATTTATATTAGTAAAATGATAGCGATTCTCAATATGTAGTTTTCCATCGAAGGCACTGGTCAACTTTCTTTTTTCAAAATACACCGGGCTCCATATTTCTTTAATGGCATAAAAGCTACCCTCCTTTTCATGATGAGGCCCCAATATGCCATCAGCTGCACGAAACTTATCAGTGTCCAGTGAATCATTTTTATCTTTCCGCATTATACCCTGGTCAGTAAAATCCCATAAAAATCCACCTGCACTTAAAGGATCATGCCACATCTTTTCCCAATAATCTTCCAGCCCTGCACCATGCCCGCCATCAAATTGTCCGTGTAAAAATTCTGTTGGCATTACGATCTCATTTCCATTTTCATAATTACCAATACCATAATTGTATTCACGGTAATGTTGTGTTTCAATGCCGTTAAATAATTGCCAGGGATGTATTACGGGTCTTTTTTGTATATCAAATTCTGTAAAATATTTATCCAGGTCAAGATTATGGCCACCTTCATTGCCATTAGCCCACATAATGATAGAAGGATGCAACCGGTCATGATCGATCATTTCTTTCACCAATTTTATTCCGGTGGGTGTATCGTAATGTCCATGCCAACCCGCCAGTTCATCTATCACAAATAAACCCAAAGAATCGCAGGCATCTAAAAAATGATCGTCAGGAGGATAATGACTGCAACGTACAGCATTCATATTCATTTCCTTTATCAGCGCCACATCTTCAATGCTGTTCTGTTTACTTAAAGCTCTCCCCGTTTCTGGTCTAAAAGGGCTGCGGTTCACTCCTTTCATTTTTACTTTTATGCCATTCACATAAATACCGTCGCGTTGTTTCACTTCAACGGTACGAAAGCCGAACTTTTTTGTGACCGTATGCAATATTTTTCCTTTATACGAAATCGTGAACACAGCTTTGTATAAAGCGGGAGATTCAGGAGTCCATAATTTTGCCTTGGGAAATTTTTGCTGCGCTAAAAAACTATTCCATGCATTATCATTGAGATTTTTTGCCTTTATACTTCCATATATTTTTCCTTTATCATCATAGATGTTTGCGTTTACATCAAACTTTACATTAGCATCAGTGGTATTTATCCATGCCGCAAAACCTCCTTTTGCATCCGCATCAATGCTGATATCGGTAAAATGAGTTCCGGGCAAGGCTTCCAGGTACACCGGCCTGAAGATTCCGCCAAACAACCAAAAATCAGCTTTGCGTTCTGCTTCATTCACTGATTGATTGGCTGAATGCTTTGCAACAGTGACTTCGAGTAAATTCTTTGCATCATATTTCAATAACTTACTCACATCGTATTTAAAAGCATAGAATGCTCCCTGGTGGATTTCACCAGCGGAAATACCATTCACTTTTACTGCTGCATCTGTCATCACCCCTTCAAATACAAGATTCACGTTTTTATTTTTCCATGAAGGATCAACCGAAAATTCATATTTATACAACCCCTTTTCTTTTCCTCTTATGCTGTCTTTAGCAAAGCCGTAATCATATTTTCCAAAGCCCTGCAATTCCCAGCAGGAAGGAACTGGGATGCTGGTCCATTTATTGGCATTCATTCCACCGGTACAAAAGAACTGCCAGTCTACAGTATGATCACTTCCGGTGCCGGACAAATATTTTATCTCCGTTTGCTGGCTGTACACTGCAAATGGTAACGATAAAAAGAAAGCCAATAATATTTTTTGCAACTGGTGGTTCATTACTGTTTAAACTTTTCTGCAAGCGGGTTATTGGTTCTGAAAGGCAATGCAGGTAATCCATTCTTATTATACAGGTTGGAGTGATCCGCTTCGTTCCATCCAAAACGTGCTGCAACAGGATGATCTACACCTGCAGCAAATACTTCTACTGTATTATTTTTTATTGCCGCTGTGGCAGGAACAAATTTTCCATCTGCAGCAGCAATTTCAAAATTACTCAAAGGTTTATTGTCATTGCTTATCAAGCCATTGCCAGTGTATTTAAAACTAAGCACTATTTTATTCTGCTGCAGTTTCATTTTATCATACACTGGCCCCATCGGTACCAATTCTTTTTTACCATACACATTTGATAAAGCTGCAATTGCTAAACGTTTTCCTATTTCCCATTTAAAATGCGGATGCAGGTCATCAATTTTAAAGTTCAGATCAGTGGTTGTGATCATTGCTGTATGCGGTATTTTTAAAGCCAATGCCTGCGCCTCCCAGAATTCCGGCTCACTTTCTTCTGTATAAGGCACCTGTCCTTTTTGCTTGGAATACGCAAAAGGTGCGATCTGCACATAATAAAAAGGCATAGTTGTATTGTTCCATATTTTTCTCCACTGATCCATCAATGCTTTCATCTTATAGCTGTATTGCAAACGTTCGCCTAAAAAACAATTCGACTCTCCCTGGTACCATAAAAAACCTTTGAGTGCAAATGGCGCCAACGGAGCGATCATTGTTTCATAAAACTTGCCGGGCTCACCATCGATCTTATGAGTAGTATCGGTTTGATCACGAAAAAAAGGCAATGCAGTAAATGCTTCTCTTGGCATCCAGGGCTCTATCCTGCTGCCGGGAATAGAGGAGGCGATGACACCAACCGGCACCTGTAACTCTTCATAAATTTTCTTTGCAAAAAAATATCCCACGGCAGAAAATGAGCGCAACGCAGAATCTTCTGCAATATCCCATCCGGAATGCGTGGGATTGGGTTTCATTTTTTTTCTGTCCACTAAAAAAATACGGATATTCTTATTGTGAGCAGTTTGTAATTCATTCACTGGCCAGTCCTTTACACTGTCCGGCATTTCCACCTTACTGTTTTTTCGCATGGTATATTCCATGTTCGATTGACCGGAACATAACCACACTTCACCTACCAGGATATTCTCCAGAGTAATGGAATTATTGAGTGTTTTAATGACCAATTTTTGTGGTGTGGCAGAAGCAGGCATTGCATCCAGCATCACTTTCCAATTGCCTGCTGCGTCAGTAGTTGTTTTTTCTCCTGCCCGTTAAACATTACAGTAACCCCATCGCCTGCATTTGCATAGCCCCATATGGGTACCTGCTGGTTACGTTGCAGCACCATATCATTGCCGATCACTTTAGGTAATGATAATTGTGCAACCCCACTCATACTAATGAGCAGTATACATTGCAGTAACCATATTTTCTTATTGCCGTTCATTTACAATTTGCCGGTTATTTTTTTCAGTTTAGCATCGGAAGCAACTTTCTTCCCATTTGCCCATACGCTTAAACCTTTCCCTTTTTTATATTTTGTCCCGTTCTTGTCCCATATAATCGTAATGAGTTTTCCGTGATACAGAACATTATCAAGACAGAACCAATCCCATTTGTTTGCTGGCAACAAAGGATTTACTTCGATAACATCATCTGCCCTTGGACGTAATCCAACCAATCCTGTAATAATGAGATCATTAAATGTAGAGTGATTGTAATAGCGGCTCCGTTCTTCTCCTTTTAACCATACGCCGGTCTTTTCATCCAGGTATTCACCGATGTAGGGCTTGCCATTTACGTATTGAGATTTTACCAACGTCTCCAATTGATCAAAATAATCTTTGCTGCTCACATATTTTTGCGGTGAATTATTTATCAGGTTAGCCATTGCCGTTAGTGTCTGTGCAGTGGCAAATGGCCATACAGCACCATCCCATTCGCATTTGCAACAACCGTGTGTGCGGAATAATGGATGGCTCCTGTCGGCTGTGGTAATGCCGTAAGGTGCACAAAAGGTTTTAATATCGGTCAGATTTCTCCAGGCCACATTAAAGCTGCTGTCGGGCATATTGAAATACCAGGGTATAAATCCTATCTCCTCTCTTACATTTGCCAGCGTATCGCCCTGCTCTTTTCTTACTTCAAAAAAATTATGCCCGCTGTTCCATAGTTTATCCTGTACCAATTGTTTTATACTATCTGCTTTATCATTATACAATTTTGCTGCATCATTTTTTTCTGCCAGTTTTTCTATAGTAGCTATTGCCTTTGCATTACCGTACATATACCCGTTAATACTGGGCCTGGGATTTTTTTCTTTCCTCCCACCGCTGATCGTTTCTTCCATCGCATCCCTTACGTCATATTGCCAGAATAAACCATTCGCTGATTTCTTTTCCTGTTCCCAACCAGCATAATCTGCTTCCAGGTCGGGTATGAGATCAGTAATAAATTTTTTATCCGCATTTACAAGGTAGCGGTTATAAACAGCATCCTCATTCCAGCCACTATAAGCACGAAGTTTTTTCATTGCCTTGCCTTCATTGCCACGGAACCAGATGTGCAGGTTATCATCCAGGTATTTTTGATCATGCAGCCATCTTGCCTCATAAATGTGATGCCCCAGTGCACTCGAAATCAAATTATATTTATCAGCATATGTGCGTTGCACCAAAAATTCAGTGAACGCAAAACCTTGTTCTGTTTGTTTAATATGCTTGCGCAGCGTCCACCAGCGGTAATAAAAAAGTTCTTCGAAATTTTTCTGCGGGCATTCAAACAGCGGAATATTTTTTTGCATCCATGACCATGCACTGTCATTGGGGACGGCCTGTTTGATGTTCTCATCTTCCATTGTATTAAAGCGATCAACATAATGTTTAAAAGAAGCCTGCTTTAATACCAACGGTTTAACTTGTGCTAATATAGAATGCCGCATGAGAACGCACCATGCAAAAAAAGAAATATACCTGGTCAATCTATTCATTGTTTATTTATTGCTTTACACCAGCCGTTATAATATGTATTTACTTTTACAGTATCAGCCGCCGGATGGTATTTTGTTTTTGTTGTATTTAAATCACGAAGGGCGTTGATGCTGTCATATACTCCCGCTTTCAATCCCGCCAGGTAAGCAGCGCCCAATGCAGATACATCCGGCATACCAATGGCAGCTACCTCCTTATCCAAAACATCTGCTGTAAACTGCATTACAAATTTATTGGCAGTTATGCCTCCATCTGCATTCAATGCTGTTAATGATATTGCGGCATCATTCTCCATCGCCACTATCACATCTTTTACCTGGTAGGGTATCGATTCGAGTGCGGCCCTTATTATATGCTCTTTAGTGCTGCCAAAGCTGATGCCTGTTAAAGAAGCCTTGCGCTCCATATCCCAATGCGGCGATCCTAAGCCGCTGAATGCGGGCACCAGGTACACGCCGCCATTATCAGCTACAGCATTAGCCATTTGTTCTGTTTGTTCACTATTGTTAAAAAGACCCAGTTTATTCTTCAACCATTCAATGGTAGCGCCGCAACTCACTATCACTCCTTCCAGTGCATAGTCTATGCGGCCATCCATACTCCAGCAAATAGTGGTCACCATTCCATTGGTAGAGGCAACCGGTTTATCACCAATATTCATTAATATACTGCACCCTGTGCCCATCGTAGCTTTGGCGGTTCCCTTTTCAAAACAACCTTCACCAAATGCAGCCGCATGCGAATCGCCGATCAATGCGGTAACAGGTACTTCGTTATCAAACAGGCCATCCAGGGTTGTTGTGCCAAACATTTGCGATGATGATTTGATCTCCGGCAGGTTGATACCTGTCAGGCCAAATATGTCGACCAGGTCTGTATCCCATTGTAGCGTATGCAGGTTAAATAATAAAGTGCGGGAAGCATTGGTATAATCCGTTGCATATACTTTTCCATTGGTAAATTGATACAGCAACCAGGTATCGATGGTACCGAAATATGCTTCACCATTTTGTATAGCAGATCTTACCATTTCGTTGTTGCGGAAAAGCCAGATCAGTTTGGTGGCAGAAAAATAAGGATCGATGACCAATCCCGTTTTTTGTGAGATCATCTGCGAAAGCCCCTGTTGTTTTAATTCCTCACATACCTGTACGCTTCGTTTACATTGCCATACTACCGCATTATACAAAGGCTTACCATCCTTATCCCATACCACAAATGTTTCCCGTTGGTTAGAAATACCAATGGCAGCAGTATCATTCCTGTTCATTCCTTTTTCTGTAAACTGCTGCAGGCATTTTTTTACCGATGCTATTACATTCTCCAAGATCACCATAGGTTCCTGTTCCACAAATCCTGCTGCGAAGTAATGTGTATGCAAATTTTCAGTGCCTTTGGCAACAGCCTGTCCCTGGTCATCAAATATCAATGACTTGGTAGAGCTGGTGCCCTGGTCGATGGCCAATATGTATTTTTTGTTTGACATTTTTATTATCGTTCAGGCCGCTTGGAGCGTCCCGATCTTAATCTCTCTTCTCACCTATTTTATCAATGATCACTGCCAGTAATATCACGGCTCCTTTTACCACCTGTTGCCAGAATGGTGAAACATTCAGCAGCACGAGGCCGTTGTTCAGCACCCCGATGATGATAGCTCCTATAACGGTTCCCCATACACTACCTTTTCCACCACTCAATGATGTACCACCGATCACTACCGCCGCTATCGCATCCAGCTCATAACTCACACCCGCATTGGGTTGGGCAGAATCGAGTCTTGCCGTCACTATCAAACCGCCCAATGCCGCCAGCGCCCCGGCAATGGCATACACCGTAAGCTTTACTTTTTTTATATTGATACCCGAAAGCTTTGCAGCCTGTTCATTACCGCCAATTGCATAAATGTATCTGCCCAGTTTTGTTTTTTGGGTAATGAATACCGCGATCAGTGTTACCACTACCGCCATCCATACCGGAACAGGAATGCCGAGCAATGAGCCGGAACCGATAAATGCAAAATCTTTCCCCAGATTACTGATAGGATGTCCCTTTGTGTACAACATCGTAAATCCTCTTGCGATGGTAAGCATCGCCAGTGTTGCCACAAATGGCGGCACATTGAATTTAGTTACTGTAAATCCATTGAACCAACCCAGCACTGCACCCAATAACAAACCTCCTATTATTGCACCGAGTACGGTGAAGGTAGCGTGAAGATCAAGTGATACAAACGACAGCCCATTTTTATACAGCCCGGCAGTTACTGCACCGCATAAGGCCAATACAGAACCTACTGACAGATCAATGCCGGCCGTCAACACCACCAGTGTCATACCAGTGGCGATACAGATATTTACGGCCACCTGCCGTAATACATTCAGCCCGTTGTCAGCAGTAAAAAATTTATCGGTAAGCACACTGAGTACAATACACAGCAACAGCAACGCAATAAGCGACTGAAATTTCTTAATGTCGAATTTTTGAATAGCAATTCCTTCTTTCATGCAGCAGGTTCGTTTTAATTTTTATGTATCGCATGTTTAAGTATCCCGGCTTCAGTTGCTTCTTCAATTGGCAGCGAAGCTGTTAATTGCCCTTCGCACATTACCAGCACACGGTCTGATACTGCTAGTATCTCGGGCAATTCAGATGACACCATTACAATCCCCATGCCCTCAGCTGCCAGCGATTTCATCAGCTTATATATTTCTGCTTTGGCATTCACATCAATGCCCCTGGTAGGCTCATCCAGTAATAATACCTGCGGATGCGTGGCCAGCCATTTTGCAAGTACTATCTTTTGCTGGTTACCCCCGCTCAGGTTCTTTGCAGCAGCTGTATCCGACGAGGTTTTAATGCCCAATTGATTGATAAAACCTTTCGTAAGTTCTTTTTCCTTTTTGGCATTCAATAGCAATCCCCATTTTTCCAGTTGCTTCAGTACGGTGATACTGATATTCGATTTAATGGTTTGATTCAAAACAAGGCCATGCAGTTTCCGGTCTTCGGGCACCAATGCGATGCCTGCATTGATGGCTTGTGCAGGTGACTTGATCTTTACCGTTTTATTGTTCACTGTAATATTGCCGCTGCCATTTTTGGGATGCAGTCCGAATATCACTTCCATTAATTCTGTGCGACCAGCTCCCATCAACCCATACAGCCCGATGATCTCGCCTTTATGTAAATTGAATGAAACATCTTTTATAATATTGCTGAAGCGGAATAAAGGATGCTTCAGGTTGCAATTTTCCACTGATAATAAAACCGGGGCATCACATATTGTTTTGCCGCTTTTTTCAAAACCCAGTTGCCTCCCCGTCATTTTCTGGATCAACACATCGGGTGAAACTGCTCTCAGTTCTCCTGCATCAACAGTTTTCCCATCACGAAGAATTACATAGTTATCAGCGATGGTAAACAATTCTTTCAGCTTATGTGAGATGTATACAATTGTTTTTCCTTCTTGTTTTAATTGTGTGATGATAGCAAACAGGTTGTCCACTTCTTTATCACTGATGGCGGATGTTGGTTCATCCATGATGATAACAGCTGCATTGCAGTACAGTGCTTTGGCAATTTCCACCAGCTGCTGTTGTCCCACTTTCAATGCCGCGATCTTTGTAGCCGGATCAACCTGTAGATTTACTTTATTCAACAGCGCTTGGGTTTGCTGTTGCATGGCAGCTTTATTTAGTATACCTAAACTATTGGTAATTTCTCTGCCTAAAAAAATATTTTCTGTTATCGATAAGTAGGGCACTAAATTCAGTTCCTGGTGAATGATGGCGATACCGGCTGCTTCAGCTTCTTTTGTATTTTTAAATCGTTGCACTTTCCCATCCAGTACAATCTCCCCTTCGTATTGCGTGTGCACACCGGAGAATATTTTCATCAGAGTGGATTTGCCGGCGCCGTTCTCCCCGATCAAGGCATTTACTTTACCCGGATACAACATCATGTTCACATCACTTAATGCAGCAATGCCGCCAAAGTTTTTACAGATATGCCGGGCTTCCAGTATCATGGTTGCATGCTGATTCGTAAGGGTAATAGTTCCAGTCCCTGCCAGTGAATATGTTTTTATTCAGTTCCACCGCTGCAACAATATTCAGCTGATCTCCTTTTTTAACGGTTGATCTAAATGAAGGCAGCAATTCTGTTCGTACTATTTTATTCAGCGATTCTGAAATATTATTCAGGTCGCTGGTGTTGGGATAATCTTTTACCTGCACCAATCCTGATGCATCACGGATGGCATTGCCATAGATATATTCGGTAGCAAGTGTTGCTGTTCCGGATGTGTCTCCGGGTTGATCAGCACCATAATTTACTTTCAGCTGGATATCGTCTTCATTTACCTGTGCTACGGTGCCTGTAACTTTTACCAGGCAATAGCGGTAATTGCCAATGCTGAGCGAATTGCCTAATTGATCTATTGCAGAGCTGCCCTTAGCTTCAACAGCGGCTTTGAGTTGTTGCAGGCTGATAGCACTATCGAGCTTTACAGGCATTTTTTCTTTCCACAATTTCTGACTGAATGCGGTGGCGTCAAATTTTTCTGTCACAGCATTTTTCATGGCACTTAATTTTTCAAAATGCACGGACTTGTATGCAAGTAATGCAACTACAGCGATGATCAAACAGTATTTAATGTATTTATTCACGCCTGTTATTTTTTTCCGTAAGCAATATAATCGTTGATATTTTTTGCAGTTACCAGTTCCACAGCCACGGGTACTTTCTGCGGAAAATCACGACGGCCTTTTATATATTCATCTGCATATTGCGCTGCTGTTTCCGCCATCACTTTTGGGAACTGCATGCCGGTTGCTGCCACTTTATTTGCTCCTATAGAAGTGATCACATCTTCTGCACCATCAAAACCAAACACTTTTACTTTATTGGCTTTACCAGCAGCCAGTAATGCCTGGTAAGCGCCCAGGGCCATGCCATCATTACCGCAAAACACGCCGTCAATATCAGGATGTGCCTGCAATATCGACTCCATTACTTCCATCGCTTTGTTCTGATCAAAATCGGCACTTTGCTGCGCCACCATTTTAAATCCTTTGTAATTATCCACCACGCTGTGAAATCCTTTGCTTCTTGCCCAGGTATTATTATCGCCTACAATGCCCAGTATCTCTACATAATTCCCTTTTTTATTTAATTGTTGTGTAAAATATTTCCCTATTGCAACAGCACCGGAATAACTATCACTCAGTATCTGCGAAGTAGCCGTGGTCAATGAATTGATCTCCCGGTCCATACAAAACACCGGTATACCTGCATCTTTTGCTTTTTGTACATTGGCGATAGAACCGTCTGCATCGGTGGAGTTGAATAATATTGCATCAAAGCCTGCTACGATTATATTTTCAAAATGATCGCTTTCCAGCGCCGTGTTATTCTGCGAATCAAAGATCTTGGCTTCGTAGCCCAATGCTTTTGCCTTGGCTGCTGCTGTTTCTGCCAAAAAAACGAACCAGGGATTATTGAGCGTAGATACGACTACGGCCATTTTCCCCGTCTTCTTTTTTTCCGGCGCTTTACTGTTACAGGCATATAGTGCAACTGCAACGAGTAATAGCATTGAAATTATTTTTTTCATCAGCAAGATGTTTTATACGTTTTGAACCACTAAGACACTAAGGGCACAAAGAGTCACGAAGTTTTTTTCTACCTATTTAATAGCCTTATCGCTTCTGCAGCAATACCTTCTCCACTGATGCCATAATGTTTAAAAATATCCATCTGAGGACCGGTAACGGTATACTCATCCGGGATACCCATTATTTTAAATGGTTTTGCTATTCCTTCCTGCATTAAAAAGGAGGCTACAGCTTCCCCGAGGCCACCGTACACACTGTGCTCTTCCACGGTTATAACTGCTTTGCATTTTTTGGCGAGCGATGAGATCAATGTCGTATCAAGCGGTTTAATGGTATGCATACTTATCACTGTTGCGGCAATACCATTTGCCTGTAATTTTTCCGCTGCCTGTATTGCGGGCTGTACCGTTTCCCCGTTAGCAATAATCGCAATATCGTCGCCTGTTGTAATTATACGCCCCTTGCCAAATGCAAAACCATCACTGTTATCTTTTTTTAAAGCCGGCATTATTTTTTTTCCAAAACGCAGGTATACCGGCACATCGCTTGCCGCAGCAAGTTCTGTTGCCTGCTGTGTTTCAAAATTATCAGCCGGGGCAACAATGATGATATTATTGATAGCACGCAATACTGCAAAATCATGCAGGCTGTGATGCGTACTGCCGAGTGCACCATAACTTACGCCTGCGCTGATGCCCACTACAGTTGCAGCATTATTGCTGTAACAGATATCGTTCTTTATCTGCTCCAGCGATCGGGCTGTTAAAAAACAAGCAGGCGATACCGCAAATACTTTTTTGCCACAACTTGCTAATCCTGCAGCCACACCTACTAAATTCTGTTCTGCAATGCCTACTTCCACGATCTGTTTTGGAAACTTTTTTCCAAACGGCACCAGTTTACCGGAACCTCTTGAGTCGCTGGTAACTGCTATGATGCTTGTATCTGTTTCAGCCAGCCGCTGCAGTGTTTCCGAAAACTCATCCTGGTTCGGTTTATCTGCATCTGCGCTGTACTTAACTTCCTCTGCCATTATTTGTAATTAATTATTGGTAATTGTTTGCATTGCAGCATCCAGTTCCTGCTGCGCCTGTTCGTATTGCTCTTTATTCGGCACACCATGGTGCCATTTCAATTCATTTTCCATAAAGCTTACACCTTTGCCTTTTGTTGTGTGTGCAATGATGACGGATGGTTTATCTTTTTCAAATGGCAATGCCGCAAATGCTGCACGCAGTTCATCAATATCATTGCCATTCACTTCTTTTACAGCCCATCCGAATGCTTTCCATTTTTCATCCAGCGGATCGGTATTCATCACATCTGTTGTTGCAGCTGTTATCTGCAGACTGTTCTTATCCACGATGGCGCACAGGTTATCCAGTTTATAATGCGCCGCGCTTAACGCTGCTTCCCAGTTGCTGCCTTCGGGTAATTCACCATCACCCATCAGTGTAAATACTTTATAATCTTTAGCATCCATTTTTGCAGCAATAGCCATGCCTGTGCATATTGGTAATCCATGTCCTAATGCGCCGGTATTTTGCTCTACACCTTTTACTTTTTTGGTTGGATGACCAATATAATGCGATTGATACTTGCATAATGTTTCCAGGTCGCTCTCAGGAAAAAATCCTTTATCCGCCAGCACTACAAATAATGCTTCGACGCAATGCCCTTTACTTTGTACATAACGGTCACGGTCATTCGAAGTAAAGTTTTCCGGGGAAACATTCAATACATCATTATAGAGTACATTCAAAATATCCGTACAGGATAAACTTCCCCCGGTATGCCCGGCGTTGGCACCAACGATATATTTGAGTATCTTTTTGCGATACTGTATGGATCTTTGTTTCAGTTCTTTTGTTGTCATACTAATTGTGACTATAGGTTTCCCATCCTAAGTAATTTTCAAAAGCTTCTCTTAATATGCCGGCCGTTTTACTGGCGTTCATCACCACGTGATGCTCAAAGCCGTTGCGGCATACATAATTCATCAGGCCCTGCAGGTTATTGATCTGTGCTACTGCACGGTTACCAAATGTATCCAGTGCATCATTTGTCAGTTCACCTTCTCCCACATAAGCTTTAACAATGCCTTTATTATCATCGGTACTGATGCGGCCATAAGTCAGTGGCATTGCCGGTGTTCTTCCATCCAATGCACCATAAGTATTTTCGGTTCCAACACTAGTGCCCAGTATCGGCGCTGTGCTGATCGTGATATCAGGCAAAAACGATTTGGCCCAGTTGCCACAATGGAACAGTACACACTTGGTATCATCATCTGCATAATTATTATTCCAGTCCACTAACGCTGACGGAGACCCGCTGGCCAGCTGCATGGCATACATACTTAATGTTCCCGTTACATCCACTTCGCAGGCGCTGGGCAGCATGTTCTCACTCATCATACTCATGCTGGTGCATACATTGCAGCCATAATTTTTTTGCAGCGATGTCCAGCATTGAATGGCAGTGGCATCCAGGCAATTCTCTTCCATAAAGTTTGCCAGCACCACATCCAGTTTTGCAATTTGAACCAGGCGGTCAGGCGGTGTTTTGCCGGTGCTGGTATAAGCATGTATCTTCTCCAGCTTTTCTTTTACCGCTTTATCATCTGCAGTGAGTTTATTGGCATTGCCTAATATTTCTGACAGATCAACTGTAGTTACAGAAATGCCATTACGTTGTAATAATTTTTCACTGTAACGTACCGTATTAAATGCTGTTGGCCTTGCGCCTACTGCGCCAATACGTACTTTGCGCAATCCATTCACCACCCTGCAGGTTGCAATAAAATTCGTAAGATCAGTAATGAATGATACATCTTTTGGACTTACCACATGCTTTGTGGTAAGTGAATATTTTATACCGTATTGATACAAATTATTGCATACCGATATCTTGCCACACCATGCATCCCTCCTGTTCACCACATCCATTTTTCCAAGATCATCGGGGTAGCCCTGTATTAATACCGGCACATGCAGTCCTGATAATTTAATGGTATCCGCTACTCCTTTCTCATCGCCAAAGTTGGGCAATACCACCAGTATGCCATCGATCTCATCTGCATGTTTTCTAAACAGCGCTGCACATTTCTGTGCTTCCGCAAATGTTTCCACACCGCCCAGCTTACTATCTGCATCACTTAGCATTACGGGAGTAATGTTCAATTTTTTAAACAGGTCCAGTATCTCTGTTCTTGCTTCGGCAACCAGTTTATCAGGAAAAAAATCCCTGTTACCAATGATCACGCCTAACGTGCTGTTCTTTATTGCTGGCATAGTATTATAATGAGTTTGTTGTTAAATAATGAATGTAGTATACGGCTTCTTTATCTTTCCTGTTGGGATTGGGCAGATCATAATCCTGGTCGGTAGGTGTATCTGCATCCGGGAAACGACGCACATCCCCTGTGCGGAATGTGATACGTTCCACACTTTGAACAGGCGCAAAGCATAAATTACTGGAAGGTTTGCCACCATTGATGGTTACTGTATAAAACCGGGTCGCAGTATTCAATTCAATCTTAAAAGCAAGTACTTCGCCTGCATTGTATTTTCCGAGCGATTTATTACGGTAGCCTTGTTTGGTAAGTATACTACCGGTTGAATCGAGCATGATGCGCAGGCAAGGTGTACCTTTCGCATCTATTAATTCTATTTCCAGTTCTCCGTTGCTGGTTTGCTGTGGCGTAACAGAAAAAGAAAGATTTACTTTTTTTGCAACAGGAAAAACACGTTCTGCTTTTGCATAATCAAATGGATCACTGTCGTGCAAAGCCACCGCATCAAGATTCTTATACTGTTCAGTAAGCACTTTGCATAATAAAGGGCTATAAATGTTCCATGACTTGAGTTGTTCGCCATGATTCATCAATGCAAATGTTTCATTTACATCTTTAGTTTCTTTTTCTTTTACCGGCACCGGTATTTCACTGATCCAGATATCTTCTTTATTCATGCTATAGGTAACCCACATATTACCGCCTGGCACAACGCCATCCATTTCCTGTATGCCACGTACGTATTGCGGTCCATAACTTTTATAAGCACCTCCGTAACGAAGCGAAGTGATCTCTCCATTTACCAGTAATAAATTTTTATAGTTCAATCCGTCATCGCTTACACTGATGGCCAGCGGCCAGCGGAATTCGGAAGGATTATACACGGTTGCATATCTTCCATCGCTGGTTTTTTGTCCCCATATCTTTGCATTAGCATTTACAAATCCCGGCGCTCTTAATGGTCCATACTGCCATGTTTTGCCTTCGTCTTTACTGATACTTGTTAACGCATATTTCCAAAGTCCAACAACATTGCCATTGGGTAAATGATAATAATTAAAAGCTTTAAAATCTTTTTGTAATGGAATTAAAGGATCGTTACGGTCCGCTTCCTCCACCATCTGCTGCATCAGCAATGGTGTGGCAAGTATCTCTTCGCAGGCTTTTACAAATGCTGCATCTTTGGCGGTTTTATAAAAAGGATATAAAGTATTTTTTTCGTTAAACGCATGATTGTAGCGTAAGAAATAAATGGGCCCAAAACTTCCGTCTGCTTTAATTTCCCTGATCACCCTGCCGATGCCATTGCCATCATTCGGATCATCGTGTGCGCCCAAAACAATCCCGTAATATCCCAGGGCAAAGAGTTTTTTACTTTTGGATGTATAGAATCCAATGCGCTGGTGCATTACCGCAAAAGTATTTTTAGCAGTATCCTTTCTTCCTTCTTTTACTGTTCCATCCGGAATTTTATATTCAGGAAATATCACAACAGGCGCATCCCAGTTATACCCATCTTTTGAACGCTGCAACACAGTTCTTCCCGGCGGCACATGCTCGCCCACAGGTGTACATAAATATTCCAGGTAAAAACTATTGTTCCAGTAAGCCAGCATGGGCTGATGGTTGTAGGTCCAGTTTGTAGTGCCGGTGTCCCCACGGTTGGCACGCATTACCTGTATATTGTGCACGCCAATAGCGGGAGATAATTGTCCATGATGATAATCTACATTGGATAATGTATTGCCGGTATAGTGCACCGTATCCTGGGCAATTAATAATGAATAATTGATAATGAATAATATGGTAATGACAATCCTCATTTGTTTATTTTTTTGCTGCTCATTTTGCCGGCAGTATTTTTTGAGCTGCTTTTCTTTTTACAATTAGAACTGTTCCGTGCTTATGGCCTTCCGGTATACTCACCAAACTATCCGCTTTTATAAATGTTTTAAAATCTTTTGTAAATGATGCTTCGTAAGTTTTCTTTTGATAAGCATCATAATAAATAAGCCAACCTTTTTTTACTTTGGCTACTGAAGGCCCTTCTGTGAATTTTTCTGTAAAGGGCGCCGACATATTTTCATAAGGGCCTAGCGGGTCTTTTGCAAATGCCACTTTAATATTTCTTTCCGGCCTTGTATTGTCTTTCACCACTAATACATAATCTTTTGATCCTCTCTTTATAATTTCGGCATCGATCGAACTGAATTTTGGATCGAGGAATAATTTTGTATCACTGTATGTTTTAAAATCTTTTGTGGTGGTATAATACAGGCGGTGATTATTGTTCTCATCTTCAATGCCTTTTTCAAACCGATTGGGAATGCAGGAGGCAAATACAATGATGTATTCCTTCTTTTCATCATCATAAAATAATTCCGGCGCCCACACATTTTTCACCGTTGGTTCATTTTGCATTACAGGTACATATTGCTGTTCGCTCCAGTAAATGAGGTCTTTGCTGGAAGCATAACCAAACCCATTGCCATCTTTCCATTCCGTTGTCCATACCAGGTGAAAAGTGCCATCGGGTCCCTGCAACATGGATGGGTCCCGCATTATTTTATCTTTCCCTATCAAGGGCTTTAAATAAATACTGTCAATTGCCTTCCAGTGATAACCATCTTTGCTGTACAGCATTCTTAGCCCTTCGTTGGCCGGCTCATGAAATGAAGTGAAGAGATATACTTTATGGGAACAGGCGGTTAAAAGAACAATAAGGCTCAATATGGTGTATACTTTCCGGTTCATTATTTTTCCAGTATTAATACCCAGTCATTACCATTTCCTTTTTCGCCGGGTGGAGTGAATGTGCTGGCCAGCGGATTGAATTTAAAATCCTTTACAGGGATCACCTGGCTGTCTGATGGACTGAACCAGGTTGCTTTTGTTGGTTTGAAATTCAGTTTTTTTGTTAACACATTTATGTTCCTCGCATTGTACACATAGAACATGGCATAGCCTTTTCCTTTGGTGGCCAGTACCCGGTTGTATTTATCGCCATTGTCAATCACCAGTTCCTGCGCAGGTGTGCGGTCAAAATAACTTTTGCTAAGTATCAGTTCTTTTAAATATTGCATTTGTCCTGCACCGGGTGCATTGATCTCATCATCCCAGTTTTTATTGGCGCCAAAACTTGACCCTTTATCAGTCGTTCTGTAAAACTGCATTACAGAATTATTACCATAAGTAAAACCACATCCGCCTGCAAATACACTCCAGTAAGCGTAGCGGCGCACATCAGCTGCCGTCCATCTTTTTTCTGATGAATCATGCAGGCCATGCGGAATATTTTCATAAGATGGTTCTCCGTCTAATGTTGGTTTAACAGGTGTCAATTTATAATCATCATTCACATATTTCCAGTTATCCTCTCCGTAGTGCAATGTTTCTGTTGACACAGTATCCTGTTCATAACGCTTATGGCCGCTCTGGAACATATTAAAATCCAGCCATGCTTCATTGTGAAACCAGGCAGAAGAGGAATTCCTTCCCCGCGGGTGAAAACCAATTAAATGATCTTTATCGATAGAACGGAGTGTATTGCCGATCATATTCCATTTATCCAGTGCATCACTACCCTTGATATCACCGCCATTCAGCCAGATGATATTGCTGTGCTGTTTATAGTGGTTCGCCAAAAAGGTAGCATAAGCCTTACATTGATCTACTGAAACATGCTTGATGTTTCCTCCCCAGATAGGTACCAGTGCTATATAAATTCCCCGCTTAGCTGCTTCTCGAATAACAAAATCTGCATTGGTCCAGTAGTTGTTGACAAAATTCTGATTGGGTTTCGAAATATCTTTATTTACCAAAGCCGAATCTCCATAAGCATTGGTGATATTCAATTCGTGCAACAGCATTACCTGTATCACATTAAAACCCTTGGCCTTTCTATCGTCCAGGTATTTAATAGCTTCTTCCCGCTTGCATTTTTTAAACAGCAGCCAGCCGGTATCTCCCATCCAAAAAAATGGTTTGCCATCTTTGGTTTGAAAATATCTTTTATTGGCAGATATCTTTAACTGCTGCAGTTGCGCATGGGAAGCAAATACAACCAATAATAATGCTATGGTAAAATACTTTTTCATTATTTTATTTTTCACGCAAAGGCGCAAAGCAAGAATAGGCAAAGGCATTCGCATCTTTGCCTGAAAATTCCCGGTTTATTTTTTCTCCAGTTTTTTTGTTTCGGTATTATAAATGATACTATTCTTTCCGTCACTCAAAATATACTCATTCTTATTTTCAGACGCAACAGGTTTCATCGTAGCTGCTGCTTTTAATAAACCTGCATCAATTGTTGCAGGTAATACCGGCAAACTTCCCCCGGCCATAAATGCAGCCATACCAAAATCAGTATAGCTATCTCCTGAATAACTTACTGCCTTCGTGGGATATTTTTCCCGGTATTCTTTTACAGCCCTGTATACCTGTTCAAAAGAGGCTTTCTTAGGTTTTAATAATCTTGCATGCTGGCGGGGTGCTAAATTCTGTCCGCCCTTTGGTTCGTAAGTAGTTCCGTCTGCCTGGTAATGCCAATAGCGGATATCGATCAGGTCAACTACAGCTGCATAAGCGGGATTGCTTAATATCGAATCCTGTACATCTTTTGTAACGCATAATCCAATGATAGGATGTTTACCGGTTTCTTTTTCCCAATCCTTTACCACATCCAGCCAGAATTTTACAAAATGCAATGGCCCGGTAAATTCTTCACCAATGAATTGTATCACACCATTGTTGTCTTTAAAATTATTCAGACATTGGCGGATGAATTTTTTATGCAGTTCCCTTCTTACAGGATTAGAGATATCATAGAACTGTTCTGCCAAAAATATTCTTTTATCACCCGCAAATGGTGGTGGCTCAGGAAAACCAGTATTATTAATATTGTTGGCAGTGCGCCAGGGAAAATCAACATAGTGTGCGCCTGCTTCAATAATATTGTGCTGAAAATAATCCTGGTGCACCAGCACTAATCCTTTCTGATCTGCCAGGTCCGCAAATTGTTTTAAGCGGGTCCAGTAAAATAAATTGTATTTGGTAAGATCGTATTTGCTCAATCCATCCCAGGCAGTATCCTTACCGCTTCTTGCAAAAGGCAATTCATAAAACGGTGGCCATACATCTCCATCCATCCTTCTTATGCGTTCATGATTGTCCCTGCGCAGGTCGTACCATAATCCATAATTATGTTCCATTGCAATGATATGTTTTGCCTTCATATCATCTGTTACTTCATTCAGGTCATCTGTCAACCCATTACCTGTTCTGCCCGGAACAAAACGGGTGATATGCGGTTTGGCTGTTACCAGGTCGTTACCTTGTACACCGCCATTCCACCAGGGCACAATATTCCTTGCTCCCGCCAACACTTCATCACCCCGTATCAGCCAGCCATTCTTTACCTGCATGGGTGGTGCCAATACGGGTACCGGTATCTTTTTTATTCCAACTTCGTCTACAGTCTTAACATTTGCAGCGTTAGTGGGAATATTGTTTCTTTTATACGCTTCGTCTATCCATTGCTGTAATAACACCCGTGGTTTCGCTGATTGTTTTGTCAACTCTGCCGCTACTTCCACCGAAGGACTGCTGGATGCATCCGTAGGTACATTTAATATCTGCGCCTGTGCATCCACGTTTTTATTGAGCCTTGCTGCCAGTTGCCCGTAATACAGGCTTCTTGGATTAATAGCATTGTTCGATTCTGCCCAATATCCATCACCGCTGAACTGCGCCCAACTACCGAAGGACCAGTTTTGCGCTGTTGGCGGTTTATAACAATCTATCACCGCAGCAGTACAGTTCCAGAACAAACTGTTAGCAGCTGACCAACCGGCGCCATTACCATACTGGCCACGGTTGCCAAAACGCAATGCATTGCCATCTACATTCACAATATCAAATAAAACGCCGGAAGCCCAGCTATCGATACCGCCGCTGAAATTATAAGGCCTGATGGATTCGCATTGCACAAAAGCATTCGGACCCGGTGCACAATAACCTACCGCAAAATCATGATAGCCATATTCTGCATAGCAGCGTTGAAATAATGTCTGCTGGCCCGTAGTTAAAAAAGTATAACGTCTTTGTCCTCCTATTTCCGATACAGGATGCAATGATTTACAATCCTCCACCGTAATCCTTTTGGATGTTTCCAGCACACTCACTGCTGAGCCAGCAAAATTCTCGAAGCTTATTTGCCTTACCCAGCAATCTTCGGCAGCTTCCACGTTAATGGCGTTCCAGCGATGATCTTCGTCTTTTACATTTGCTTTATCATAAGTGGATACACAACGGATATTTTCAATACCACAGTTATTGATCCTGCCATTACCGGTATAAAAATAAATAGTAGCACCACCGTAAGTAGTATCCAGCGCAGTAGTAATCGGCGCATCAATGGTGATAGTAGTGCCTTCAATTTTTGTAATCTTTCTGTCGAAGAAAATATCTCGGTCGCCGGGTTTCCAACCCAATGCAGAAATACCGCCACCAAACATATCGGTACCGAGCGTTTCGATCCATTTTTTTGTGGATGGACGACGGATGATTATTTTATCAGAATGTTCTTTAGTTAAAATAGCATCACTTACATTAAAGCTGGTGCCGTTCACCGGCACATAAGCATCTGTAATTTTTAAACCATATAGGTCTTTTGGAATATCGTTTTTACCAATAATTTTAATCAAGGCCAATCTTCCTGTGCCAGCTCCAATCAAAGTGGTACCGTTACTACCGGCACCGCATCCACGAAGTACAACTCCTGATGCAGTAATTCTTAATTGTTCGTACACTTCATAAGTGCCTTTCTGCAATAACACCGCACCGCGAAAGCCATTGGCATCAGGTGTTAATGAAGCCACATAATCCAGTGCTGATTGTATGCGCAATGTGGCATCGCCTTTTGTTACCGGTACGGTGATCTTTATGTCAACATTGGGGATGGGCTGTTCGGATGCTTTATAACCGCAGTAAGAAAAATCAGGAATGCGGTTGCCCAGGGAGTCGGGCGTGTAGATGATTTTTCCTTTGTCGACAGCTAAAGGAGCAGGCCTTAAAGGTTTTTGCGCCAATAAAGCCTGCTGTACACTAAAAACTACTGCTGATATGAGAAAAAATCTTTGATATATTTTTTTTTGTTCACTGCAAAGCCGGTATTATTTAAGGATGAGTAAAGTTACTGATTACAGTAATTTTCACCCGGTTAATAAAGTTAATTCCGCACCACTACTGGCCTTACGTTCTTAATATCCACCACACTGTTCAGGTACACTTCAATATTGCTATACCCGCTCTTGGTGATCTTTACTGCATCGCTGGCATCATGCGGATTCAGCTTGTTTTTCACTTCATATTCATCCGGCATACCATCATTATCACTGTCTTTATAAGGGTTGCCTTTATATGCAGGATAACCGCCTACCTGGCTGATATCCGAAATGATACCGTCTTTATAAGAATCTGCCGGCAAACGGCGTTTTACATACTTTGCTACGTAAGGCACTGCATCGGGGCTGTAAGTGATCTTGCCCGTCTTTACTTCTTCCACGATCCTTTTATCCACCGCATCACGTACCGGTAAAGTAGCCCCAGCATTGCTCAGTACATAAGCATAAGCGTCTTTTGCATCAATGATAGCTACCGGAGCCATTGGAAATGGTTGATCCACTTTTATCTGGTCGGTAAATTTTCCTGCATCGGGCCCATCCTGTACCTGTACACCACCTGCCCAGTTATCGTTGGTTACTTTTTCGTTGCCTTCTACAATATTACCATGCACATAGGCTTGACCAAATACCAATGTATCCTTATGCGATCTGCCGGATTCAGGTTTTAAAATACGGTAACTGATCGGTTTATCTTTTGGTGTGATGGGCCCGGGCTTATAATAGTTGTTGATAAAATTGAAAAATGATTTATCATCACCACCATCCGCACTACGGTTCCACCAGTTGAAAACAACATTATTGGCAAAACCAAAATCACCATCCATTCCTATCGACGGGCTTCTTGCTACATTATTGGCCCAGAGGTTACGCATAAAAGTACTGTTCCTTCCACCGATCGTACTTCCGAATGCATGGTTATAAGTATCCAGTCCTTCAGAAAAAATGGAATTTTGTATCGTAACATTTACGGTAGGTAATTTCTCCCCTTTGCCATCACTCTTCCGGTCGTATACATGGCGGTAGATGGACATATTCTCATCCAATCCCCAGCTGCCTGACACATGATCGATGATGATATTGCCTACAGGGTTACCACCCAGGCCATCATCTCTTCTCGTAACTTCTGTTTGCCCACGGCGGAAACGCATGAAGCGGATAATAACATCATGTGTGTCTATCAATACAGATTCGCCTGCTACACAAACTCCATCGCCCGGTGCTGTTTGCCCCGCAATGGTAATATACGGTGCCCTTATATTGATCGGGCTTTTTAAACGAATGATACCTGCCACATTGAAAACAATGATCCTTGCACCGCCCTGTTCGCATGCTTCCCGCAATGTACCCGGTCCACGATCTTCTAAACTTGTAACCACGTATACCTTACCCCCACGGCCACCCGAAGTATAAGCGCCACCACCTTCTGCACCCGGGAACGCAGGAATTTTTGCCTGCGGCAGGTCCGAAGATTTGGAAGCCCATGGCACAAACGGTTTGCCATTTTTTTCATCCGCTTCAATAATGGGCAATGCTTTTTTCCACGCTTCGTCGGAAATATCCTGGAAGCGTTTCATTTCTTTATTGGCAGAATCTTCCATTGCCGGTGGAATGGTGGGATATTGCGCCGCAGCATGCTGCACCGAAGCAAGCAATATGCCTGTAAGAATGTATGACGAAATTATTTTCACTTTTATTTTTTTATTGCAGCTGGTGTTACATTTTTAATATCCACCACGCTGTTCAGGTATAATTCAATATTGCTGTAGCCACTTTTAGTGATCTTTCCTGCATCGGCTGCATCATTTGGATTTAATCCATGTGCAGTTTCCCATGTATCAGGTATACCATCATTATCACTGTCTTTATACGCATTGCCTTTGTAATCGGGATAACCACCTACCTGTATTGGATCGGTAATGATGCCCTGCTTGTAAGAATCGATCGGCATACGGCGGTGCTTGAATTGTGTTTCAGGTAATTTTACATTGGGATCAAATTCGATCTTGCCGGTTGTAACCTGTTTTACAATTCTTGTATCTACTGCATCTCTTTTAGGTAATGTAGCGCCGGCATTGGCCAATACATATTTTCTTGCATCTGTTGCGCTGATGATGGTGAGCTGTGGCATCGGCAATGGCTTAGGCCATTTGATATTTGCTGTATAGGCACCGGCATTTTCTTCTTCCTCCACCTGTACGCCGCCATTCCAGTTATCTTTTGTGATGGCAGGATATCCTTCCATGATATTACCGTTCACATAAGCACGACCATAAAATTTTTCTTTCAGTTTGCTTCGGCCACTTTCAGGTTTCAATATGCGGTGACCCACATTATTTTTTGGTGTGGCCGGACCAGGTTGAAAATAGTTATTGATGATGTTGAACTGCGCCCTGTAATCGCCCCCATCTATTGAACGATGCACCCAGTTAAATACAACGTTATTGGCAAAATTAAAAATACCATTCCAGCCTACAGATGGATTGCGGCCTGCATTGTTGGCCCAGAGGTTACGTACAAATGCACAGTTCTCCCCACCCAATGTACTACCGAATGCATGGTTCCATGTATCGAGTGATTCACCAAAGATTGAATTCTGTATGGTGATATTTACCGTAGGAAATTTATCTTCTATCTTACCGGTACTGTCATTATACATGTGTCGGTACATGCTCATGTTCTCATCCAGTCCCCAGCTGGCACTTACATGATCGATCATGATATTGCCGATAGGATTACCGCCTATTGCATCATCCCTTCTGCCCACCCATGTTTCACCACGGCGGAAACGCATAAAGCGGATGATCACATCATGTGTGTTGATCCACACGGTTTCGCCGGCGATACAAACACCATCGCCTGGCGCCGTCTGCCCTTCAATAGTAATATAAGGCGCCCTGATAATTAACGGAGATTTTAAACGTATGATACCTGCTACATTAAAAACAATAATTCTTGCACCACCCTGCTCGCAGGCATAGCGCAAACTTCCGGGGCCATCATCATTTAGATTAGTTACTACAATTGTTTTTCCGCCACGTCCGCCAAATGAAAATTTACCACCACCTTCTGCACCGGGAAAAGCAGGAATATCCGACTGCGGTAATTCATCCACTCTTGAAGCCCATGGAATAAATGGTTTTCCTTCTTTGGCTTCTTTTTCAATGATGGGTAATGCTACCAGCCATGCTGAATCAGAATGTTTGTTAGCCGCCGCGATCAACGAATCGGAAGATTTTTTTACATCGGCAGGGATATCGGGATATTGTGCATTTGCAGATGCGACAATATTTAAAACAACAACCGCACAGAATAATTTTTTAAAGACACTTTTTCATTATGATGATTATTTGAATACTATTAGACGACAGTTGTTAAAAATATTGTTGGTTATTTCTTACTATTTTGATGTACAATTTCTTTATTTTTTTGATAAAAAAAGAGAAAGCGAATAACTCTCTCTTTTCCCATTTAAAATTCAATGACCACTAAACTTAACTGCTGTATTCCGATGCCCCATTCAAACAAAACTTCCCATTTATTGATCCAAACTTTTGGTTTTTCATTTCAAATTCCGGGAAAAACAGGGGCCCAATATATACAGGTATATGTTGTATGTATTGGGCCCGGGTTAGTGTAAATCTTATTCAGTTGGATTGAATGTACCGGCAACGCCGCTATAATCATTCCAGCCAATATTTTGTTTTAACCATGGATTGCTGCTTAATGGAGAAGCTGCAAGACCTGACAGGTAATAGTTAGGACGGAAAAGTATTCCACCTAAATTTATCAGGTCGGTGCTATTCACCCTGTCAAGCCCCTGGTCTAATTTTGTCATCACCAATTTATTTTTATAGACAGTTTTCAAACTTGCGATCTGTGTTGCAAAGTTTGCAGCATCCGGATCTACCAGGATGTTCCTGTCTGCCGCAGTTAATGGATCTGCACCATAGGTCAAAGACTGCCAGTAATATCCATTGCGTACAGAGCCGTTCAATGGTTTAACACCGAGTTTTGTTACAGAATTACCGCTGTTTGCGTCATCTGCATACAACATCCAGCGTTGTACATCCCAAAAACGTTTTCCTTCATACGCCAGTTCCACACGGCGTTCGTATAAGCAGGCTTCCAGCGCTGCATATTTATTTGCTAATGTTCCAATACCATAATTATTGGCAGAAGGGATACCTACACGTGCACGTACTTTACCAAGATAAACAGTTGCATTGGCAATATCACCTTTAGCAGCATAGCATTCTGCAATATTCAATAACAGTTCTGCATAGCGGTATTCAAAAATGCTGGTGTTAGAGTAAGCATATCCTACTGCACTATCCGCATTCGGGTTCGACATTTTTGATACGATAGCCGGGCTGGTGGTTTGGTTATTACCATAGTAAGTAACAGTACCTGTAGCGCTTGCCCTCCACCTGTACAACCAGGTAGATTTATTGGCATTTGATTTAATAGGCCATTTAGAACCTGAGAATACAAAGGTGCGGTAGAAACGTGGATCCCTGTTCTCAAAGAAGAAGGTATCTACATATCCATTGGCCGGCAGCGGACGGGCTCCGCTTGCCAGTGGGAACAGGTCTAACATTTCTTTAGTTGCAGAAAGACCACCGGTGCCTTTATAATCAACCGGCCTTAATGAGTTTTCCCAAGTATTGTTATACCCTGCAGATGTTGTAGAAGTAACATTGAACAGGAACACCATAATAGCTTCCTTATTGAAAGTGGTATTACCGGTTGCATAGGTCATAGCTCCCCAGTCTTTAGCGCTGCTGCCATACAAACCGTAACCTGCTGTGGTCAATTTGGTTTCTGCGTCTAGCCCTGCCTGTAAGGCAGCCTGCCATTTGGCGCTACCCTGGTTATCCCAGTCTTTATTATACAAAGGACTTGCAGCTGTCAATAATACACGGCTCTTCATAGCCAGTGCAGCAGCTCCGGTCATCCTGCCATAATTCGTGGTTGGGTTATCCCATATCATCGGAAGCAAGGCCGCAGCAGAATCCAGGTCTTTTACGATCTGGGTAAAGCATTCAGATGCTTTGGCACGTGGCAACTGGATGGTTTCATCTGTAGTGCTTGCATTTTGTACAGTTGTTACAATGGGCACACCACCATATACCCTTACCAGGTCAAAGTATTGTAAAGCTCTTAAAAAATACATCTGCCCTTTTGCAGTCTGACGGAATGCAGCGGATAAATTAGCCGCAATAGGCTGATCCATTTTTGCTATCACGTCATTTGCAAAGCGGATACGTGTGTATGGATAGTTCTGTACACTGGATGCAGTAACACCATAATAAGTATCAGCATCAGTAGCCAGCTGTAAAGTTTTGGTTGGATCAAGATAATTGATGATAGTACCGCCACCCAGTTCTTCTGTCATATACGACCTGTTGGTATTGTACAATCCAACCACCTGTTTCAACGGGCTGTTGTAGGTTACAAAATAATAGTTGTACAACCTGTCGATATATTGACCGGCGAGTGTTTCGTTTGCATATACTGCATCCTCACCATATTGGTTATACGGCTTCGTATCCTCCAAGAAGTCTTTACTGCACCCGGTGGCTGCAAGCAGCGTTATTGAAGTAATGAGATATAATATTTTATTTTTCATATAGTTTTTTTATTGTAATAAGATTATACAGTTTTTAGAATCCTACGTTAAGGCCGATCGCCCAGGTTCGCATTGTTGGATAAGCCGCTTTAGGATCATCATACATATTGCGGTATTTGTTGGGATAAGGATTATACAGATCCCACAGGTTGTTTCCTGAAAGATAGATCCTTGCACTTTCGAATTTTGCTTTTTTAACCCATGCTGTAGGTACTGTATAACCAATACTCAGGTTACGCACCACCATCCTGAAAGATGGTAACAGGAAGAAATCTGAATTGGTACCACCGAAGTTATCGTAGTAAGCCAGGTTAGGATATTTTCCGTTAGGATTGCTTGCTGAATCGTACATATCAGTCAGGTAAATTGGCTGAGACCATGTAGCACTTGTACTTGAAGTAGCTTGTTTTACATAATCCAGGTAGTTTGCACCGCCCCATGATGTAGCGATCTGTGCCAGCATGGTGATACCTTTATAACCAAAGCTCAGGTTGGTTGTAAAACCATAGGTCCTGTTTGATTTTTTCAACTTCACATAATCTTCACTTGCTGCGATCCTGCCATTAGCACCTGCGATAGATTTAGTATTTGCATTCAGGTCTCCTGCCACATCTTCATATACCAGCATACCTTTTTTAAGACCTGATTTTGTAGTAACACCCAGGAAGTTTGGTGTAGCACCGGATACACCTGAGTTAGCTGCATTCTGGGTTAAGTAATTCCAGTAGTTATCAATATCAGCATCGGTACGCAACATACCATCGCCGGCTGAAGTTTGTTTCCATGTTCTGAAGCCCCATACCGGTGCAAGCAGGGTATTACCCAATGCTCTCCTGGTAGTGCTGGTAGATGGATAAGTGAAAGGCAGATCAAAATAAGTGGTTGTTTTATAATTGCTGAAGCCGGTATTTACGCCTACAGAATAAGTGAAATCTTTACCGATCTTATCTCTCCAGGTAAGTGATATTTCTGTACCCCACTCCTTTACAGCTGAATAGTTTTGTTCAGCAAACGCACCACCAACACTAATTGGAGAAAGTAATGCGCTTGACATATCGGTCAGCATGTTAGTGTGTGTATTGAAATATTGATCAAATGAAACAGAAAGACGGTTCTTTAAGAAAGACACATCAAAACCCATATTTCTCTGCAGATCCTGGTCCCACTCAACATTGCGGTTAGGCGTAACACCTGGTGTAAGACCAGTAGTGTACAGACCACCGTTGCTGCCGAAACCAAAACCTTTATCGGTTGCTGCTGTATATAACTGTAACCATTTCCATGCAGTGATGTTGTTGTTACCTGTTTTACCAACGTTAGCTCTTAATTTCAGGTAATTAACCCATGGAACATTAAAGAATTTTTCGTCAGAAATTATCCAGCCTGCAGAAAGTGCAGGGAAGAAACCCCAGTAGTTTTCAGGAGCAAATACGGTTGACGCATCTGAACGGAAAACAAATTGCAGGAAGTACCTGTTCTTATAATTATAACTCACCCTACCCAGGTAAGATAAAGAACCACCTGCATAACGGTAAGTGATGGTGTTACCCGTATTCAATGTACCTGCAGATACTGAAGTTCCGTTATAGATATCCGCAGTTGGGTTATCATATATCTGGTACCTGTCTTCCAGCATATTGGTAGCTTTTTCTACAGAAGCCATTGCAGATATGCTGTGTTCACCAAACTGGTGATAGTAACTAACAAAGAAGTTGGTCTGTTCGTTCTTTGAAGTAGTGTTATCATAAGTAACCCTGGTATTTGATTTGTTGGTAGTTGCTACCCAGTCAGCAGCGGCTGTTTCAGAATACAAGTGTTTACCCACTGCATTGATCTTGCTTGCCTGGTACAACAGTTGCGGGAACATATTTGCTTCTGTGTTAGTAGCAGCCTGGGATAAGCCGTAGTTCAATTTAAATGATAAACCTTTTACAAAAGGCACATCATATTGTAATGTAAAAGCTGCATTGTAGTTGAAGTTCTTGTTAGTAGAAATAGATCCGTTATTCAACAATGCATAGTAATTATAGTTACTCAATGAGTTGTTACCGGAAGCACTTCCCACCCTGTTTGAACCCAGTGCTGGAGAAATATACCTGTCTACACCATTGATATTATATACCCATGGAATGTATTTAGGCATGTGTAATAAAACGCTGTAATCGTTCTGTTCACCACCCACTGCATAACCATCACTGAAGTTGATCTTAGTAAATGATTTTGCAACATTGGTATTAGATGCAGCAAGTGTAGCTGAAAAACGCAGGCCACTTAATAACTTCACATCAGTACCGGCCCTGTAGGTCCAGCGTTTAAAATTTTGCGTACCTAAGTTAGCGCCTTGTGTATAATAAGAAGCACCGGTAAAATAAGTAGCCCTTTCAGAACCGCCACTTACTTCCAGTGAATGCTGCATTACATTGGCCGCTCTCCAGTCGTTGCCTAACCAGTCGTAATTTAAAGAATCCATGCTAGCCAGTTCAGCAGCAGAATACTGGTAATCCACACTCTGTCCCAATGCTCTCTGGAATATGTTAGAGAATTCGCCATACTGCCTTGCATTCATTACTTTACCATGGCTTACAGCGTTATTGGTTTCAAATTTTGCACTGTAGCTGATGCGTGGGGCACCTGCTTTACCTCTTTTGGTTTTTACGATGATAGCTCCCTGCGATCCACGTGCACCATAAATGGCAGCAGCAGCATCACGTACTACAGTGATACTTTCTACCTCAGATAGATCCAATTGATTGAACCTGTCCAAAGAAGACCAGCCAGTTTGCGGATCAACCTGTATCACATCATCTATCACGATCAGCGGTATCACGTTACCATTATCTTTACCCCAGTTAAACTGCTGACGTATATTCAATGATGCCATCAGGCCGGGCCTTGTAGCACCACCGGTCACGTTCAATCCCGGTACCTGTCCTCTCAACATTTCTGTGATGGAAGCAACCGGGAGGTTTTCAATTTTTTTGGTGTCAACAGTAGTAATAGCACCGGTAATGGCCCTCGTTTTTTGCGTACCATAACCTACTACCACCACATCTTCCATTTGCTTGGTATCTTTTTGCAGGGTGATTGCAAAAGTGGTTTTGGTACCCACTATGATCTCCTGGTAAAGAAAAGTGGCGCTTGAAATTTTAAGCACCGATTGATTGGCAGGAACAGAGATAGAAAAATTACCGCTTGCATCTGTAACAGTAGTAACGGTAGTTCCTTTAATGCCAATATTAACCCCCTGCAATGGTTTACCATCAGCATCCGTTACCTTACCGGTAACAGTTTTTTGCTGTGCAAATAATATGCAGCTGAGCAGTAAGGAAAATTGAAGGAGCAATGCCTTCTTTAAGATTTGCTTTATCATATAGCGTTGGTTTTGAAAAATTATAACAGTTTTTATAGCTTAGTTCTGGTTTTGCTTGGCCTCTTTTGCTGCAGCTATTCTTTTAGCCCATTCCTCACCTTCTTTTTTCATATCATAACCGGCAGCAGATAAATAATTATTGATCCGTCCTTTATACTTTCCAAACACAGCATGTTTCTTATCGCTCGAATCCTTCATCCATTGCCAGTTCCCTTGCTTCTACCAGCCATGCATACATCTGGTCTTTTTGTTCTTTGGTAAGATGTTGCAGCATGTCCAGGTAAGCCGTCCAGGTAACAGGAAGGATATTATAGGTCATGCCATCTTTTATTTTTACGATCTGGTCTTCAGACAAATGCTCTTTTAATTGAGCGATAAAATTTGCATGCAGCTGCTTCAGTGCGGCAGATTTTTTATTTTCTTCTTCTTTTACTGCGGCATCGGTCTCTTCTTTCGACAGGCCTTTTGCTTTAATGCCTGTTACTACAGCCTTGCTTTTATCCTGTATATCATTCAGGTTAAAATATTGATCTGCTAATTGTTGTTGTACTTTTTTATATACTGCTGCATCGGTAAGATTCAATGTATTAACGATCTTGGCAGTACGTTCTGCTATCACTCTTTGATAAGCAGTATCGGTTGCAGATTGTGCATGAGTATTAATGCCCCAGAATAATAAGGCGATGAACGAAAGGAAACGCATATTTAAAAAACCGGAATGAATGATGGAAGAAAAAGACAAAACAGGCTGAATATCACCTGCAAACAAACCATTCTCATTAACAAGCCTGAACCTTTTCATGAAGTGCATTTTAATCGTTAGACAAATGAGCGGGTAGAACTATCATTTATCAGACTAAAGGTACAGGTACCCTATAGGCACAACAATGTAAGGTTTTGCTAAAATGATGTAAGATTTTACTATTTGGGGAAAATAAATAATTGCTTTTCAAGGGGCAAAAACGTTCTCAATCAGCTATTTTCAGCCGGATGCTGGCAGCAGGTAAACCGGCACTGCGAACGGTTAATGTACTATTTCCCTTTTTTGCACCTGTTTTTATGATAGCCAGGGCCATACCTTTCCAGGCAGTTCGTTTTGTACTGCCAAAAGAAACCGTATCAGCCTCATATCCATTATCGGTGGCAGCAATGCCTGCGTTGCCTGCAATGGAAAATTGCAGCAGATTTTGTGCACCGGGTACAATATTGCCTTTACTGTCCACTATCGTTGCAGTGATGAATGCAAGATCATCACTATTGGCTTTCAACACATTCTTATCCGTACCCAATACGATCTTTGCAGGCGCTCCTGCTGTTTGTATTTGTTTTACCAAAACAGTTGCTCCATTTTTTTTAGCAACAGCTTTTACGATACCTGGTTCATAAGGCACCCGCCACATTACATGCAATGCCTCACCTGTTTTTTTTCTGCTGCCCAGTGATCGGCCGTTTAAGAACAATTCCACTTCATCGGCATTATTGTAATAAGCCCATACATCCACGGTGTCGCCTTTATTCCAGTTCCAGTGCGGAAAAATATGTAGTACAGGTTTTGTAGTCCATTCACTTTGATACATATAGTACACATCTTTTGGAAAACCAGCCAGGTCGATGATGCCATAGTAACTGCTGCGTGCAGGCCATTGATAAGGCACAGGCTCTCCAATAAAATCAAAACCGCTCCATACAAAAGTACCTGCAATAAAATCGCGTTTTTTTACAGCGGCCCATGCTTTTTCATGCGTATTACCCCAGTAAGCATAGGTATTATCATAAGCTGCACAGGTAAGATCTTTATTGGCTTTAAAAGTATCCTGCACTTTGTAATTGGGTGGCCATATACGATCCGTATCCGAAGTAAATTGATAAACACCCCTGGTTGCCAACCCTGATACCGTTTCGGATGCGATCAATTTCTGTCCGGCAAAACGCTGGGGCAAACTGTCGTAATCATAATCCTTGTAATTAAAACCCAGCACATCCAGCGCATTGGATTGTGCAATAAAATTCTTTGCAAAAACAGTTTCCGTCATAGCCGAAGTAACAGGTCTTGTTGGATCATTTGCTTTAACAATGCTTACCAGTTCTTTGGTAAAGTTTACCGCGGCAGAATCAAACTGTTCTCTTATCTCGTTACCAATGCTCCACATAAAAACAGAAGGGTGATTCCGGTCTCTTTGCACCATATCTGCAAGATCTGTTGCATACCATGCTTTAAAATCTTTGCTGTAATCAAACTTGTTTTTCTTTTTATTCCACATATCAAACGCTTCGTCCATCACTAAAAAACCCATTTCATCACAAAGGTCTAAAAACTGTGGCGCCGGCGGATTGTGTGCGGTGCGGATGGCATTGCAACCCATTGCCTTCAACAATTGTAATTGCCGCTTCGCTGCTGCAATATTGAACGCAGCCCCTAAAGCGCCTAAATCGTGGTGCATACAAACACCTTTAATTTTATAGTGCTGTTCATTCAGAAAAAAGCCTTTATCGGTTTTAAACTCCGTGCTCCTGAACCCGATCGAAGTGGTTACTTCATCCACCATTTTATTTTCAAAATATATTTTTGCAATTGCTTTGTACAGGTAAGGATTTTCCGGCGACCACAAAATTGGTTTGGGCACTCCCCACAATCCATCTGTTCTGTCAAACCTGATTAGGCTGCCCCAGCCGGTATCTGCACGCACGGTATATTTACAGCTGTTCAGCAGCTGGCCGTTTGCATCTTTTATAAGGAATTCAATTTGTACCTTTTCATTTTTATGAGAAAAATTACTGATAGCGATCGTACCCATATGCACATCACCATAGATAACCCCGGTATCTGCATATTCATATTTTTTCCATTGCCCGTGTTCGGGAGTAAATAAACCAGTAGTGTAAAAAGGTAACTGTTCAAAAGATATTACATTCCTGCAGGTCAATCGCACATCCCTGTAAATACCACTGCCACTGTACCACCTGGAATTGGGTTGTTGCGAATTGTCTACTTTAACCACAATTACATTTTTCTCATTACCGGGTCTTAAATACCTGGTAAGATCATAACTGAAAGAAATATATCCATAAGGCCGCTTACCGAGATAATGTCCATTGATCCACACTTCACTGTTCCTGTATACACCATCAAACTCAATGCTTACATTTTTATTTTGATCAGCAGCGGGCAGCGTAAACGTTTTACGGTACCAGCCAATGCCACCGGGCAATGCACCACCCTGGTTAGTAGCAGGATGCTCCTTCGAAAAATTGCCTTCAATACTCCAGTCGTGCGGTAAATTCAGTGAGCGCCATTTGGTATCATCATAGTTACTATTTACGGCAAGACTATCATTACCTAAATTGAATTTCCAGTCTTTATTAAAGTTAATGGTAGCACGTTGCGCCTGCAGCAGTTGAGTGAGCAGGATGAGGGCTATAAGAAGGTATTTTTTCATTTCGAATTTCGTTGTTACAAAAGCACAAGTCGTGCCTACAGCACGCTGTTACCTTTTATAGTTTGTTGTTACCAACAATTTGTACCTACGGTACAGAAAGACCAGTTTTCCTTGTTACCACAAATGATGCACAGCAGGTTTTATATATTGTTCATATACTTCCTGCACCGCCTTCAACTGCTCTTGCATTAAAGCAGGTATATCCATTGCACTGAGATTGGAATCCACCTGGTTTACAGTAGATGCTCCGGGAATAATGCAGCTCACTGCATCAAACTGCAGTATCCACTTTAATGCAATGGGTGCTAAATTGGTTTGTCCCGGGAATATTTTTTTAAGCGCTTCCACAGCAGCAATCCCTTTTTCATATTCAATACCGGAAAAAGTTTCGCCTTTATCAAATGCTTCGCCATTGCGGTTGAACTGGCGGTGATCGCCGGATGCAAAATCTGTGGATGCAGAAAATTTTCCGGTAAGCAACCCGCTGGCCAATGGCACCCGTACAATGATGCCGACATTTTTCTTCTTTGCTTCATTGAAAAATAATTGCGCCGGTCTTTGACGGAACATATTGAAGATGATCTGCACCGTTGTTACATTATCATATTCAATGGCCTTCAAAGCTTCTTCTACTTTTTCAACGCTCACACCCAGGTGTTGTATCTTTCCTTCCTGTTTTAATTTATCAAACAGTTCAAAAATTTCGGGGCGGTAATACACCGCTGTAGGCGGGCAATGCAATTGAATAAGATCAAGGGTTTCCAATTGCATATTGGCAAGACTGTTCTCTACAAATTTTCTTAACGCTTCAACCGTGTATCCTTCGTTCACATGCGGCTGTATCTGCCGGCCACATTTGGTAGCCACATAAATTTTTTCTTTGCGGTTTTTCACCAACCTGCCGACAGCTTTTTCACTTAGTCCATCACCATACACATCGGCCGTGTCAATAAAATTGATGCCGCTGTCAATAGCCTTATTCAATATCTCATCTGCATTATTATCGCTGAAAGCAGCGCCCCATTTGCCGCCTACCTGCCAGGTTCCTAAACTGATGGCGGAAATGTTGAATCCCGTTTTTCCTAATGTTCTGAATTGCATAGTTATTTTATTTTGACATGGTCAGACGAGGCGTCAGACCATGTTTATGATAACTTTCAAGGTCTGACGCCCACGTCTGACCTTGTTACTGAATATCCAAACCTGAAACACCCACACCAACCGCATCATCTGCAATCATCCCACAAGGTCTGACGCCCACGTCTGACCTTGTTGCTGAATGTCCAAACCTGGAATACCCACACCAACCGCATCATCCACAAAAATCCTCACAAGGTCTGACGCCCACGTCTGACCTTGTTACTGAATATCCAAACCCGAAACACCCACACCAACCGCATCATCTGCAACAATCCTGATCACATAATTCCCCGCATTGATCATCGATCCACTATTAGTAGCAATATAATTCCACTTGCCTGGTTTAGAAGGCGTAAAAATAATTTTTTCGCTCTTCATAACCGTACCGTCTGCCATAATTATTTGCAGGGTACCGTTTAAATTTTTCTCCGCAGGATTCGCATAACGGATGTTCAGGGAATAAATATCTGCGGCACCGATATTGATATTCCAGTCGATGGAAGTTTTATTTTGCTTAAATGTGATCGTTTCCTTTTCATTAACGGTCGATCTTACAAATCCATCGCCATTCAATTTTGCTTTATCAGGACGATAAGAAGCCGTTGGTTTAAGATCGTAAGCAGGCTGCATATTATTTACCGCCTGCATGCAAACGAGCACATGCTCATTGACGGAAAAAGATTTCTTTTCAGTATCTGCAAACCGTTTTGAATATACCCGGTACCTCGTGCCTCCATTTTGATCTGTTACAATATAATTTTTTTTATCTGTAAAACCTTCCAATAATAACTTGTCCTCATATCCATCTTCTATGCCAATAAACAATTCCGTTTTCCCTTCAGAAACATAGGACAGTTCTTTTACAGCTTTCAGCGAATCCAGTTGCACCCAGTAAGCGCCAAACAATTCCGGGGGTAATGAATTGAACTGAATATCGTTATGCGCAAAAACGGCATCACCGATATCCAGCCATGCATTCATTTCAGCGCCTCTTTTAACATCTATTTTAATTCCCTCGTGATTTATTTCAGCGATCGCGATTGCTGAAATGAGACTTTCGCCTGCTTTACCCGGTGGAAAGTCAATATTCAATATGCCGTCCTTCACCTGTACTTCAACAGTTTTTTTCAATACGGTATTATTACCTGCTTCATGCCATATATCAAGGTCTTTAATAACCACCTTATTATTTATTGTCACATCAAACAAACGCATTCCTGCAGCATCAACAGTTCCGCCAACACCCAGCCAGGGCTCAATAAAATATAACTCTACCAGGTAATCCCCATTCTTTACTTTAAAGTTGTACCTGAGCTTTTTTCCATAACGAAAAGATTGAAACAGCTTCCAGTCCTTCGTTCCTTTTACCGGTGTAAAAACCCTTCGCTGGTTAGCAAAATTCTTTGGCACCTCCGGAAAATCATTTCCCCACGACTGGAGATTTTCTATATCCGGCCACCATTGATTCCCATGCTCGTCAAAATAAATACCACCACCGCAATTCAACCTGTACATATAATTATAAGAAGCAGAAGTTCCCTCAACGGGTTTTGTAACCGGTTTTGTGCCTGTATATAATTTATCAAAGCCCGGGGCCTGCGGTAAATGAAATAAGGTGAGCGTATCTCTTGCCACCGCTTTACCATCTATATATCCAACAGCATACAAAACATTGTATTTTATATCCGCTTTATCCCATTGAAAATGCGTACCGATGCCATTTCTTTTTCTTTTACCCAGTGAAGCATTATCAATATCATTAAACAGTTCCACTTCATCACAATTGGAATACACAATGATGCTGTCTTTGATCCCCGGCCGCATCCAGCGGTTGGGCCATGTATGCGAAACAATATAGACCATCGGGTCTTTTTTACCCGGCACATAATTACTGCGGAACATGTAATAAGCATCGGTGGGTTCTTCCCAGGGCGTCAGCAAACCTTTATAGTTCACCGGGCCAACCCTGTCCAGTTCCCGCAAACCTTCGCCGCCCTGTGCCCTGCCCGGGTTATCGTGCGAAGTAAGCAACCAGAAGAACTGGCCCGCAACACTGTCTCTAACGCTTTCGGCTAAACGAATTTTTTGTTCTATCAGCAAGGTCATCCGGTCTTCGCTTACAGGGCCGTTTTGCACAAATCCACCTTCGGTATGCAGGTCTAATGTACGCCAGGCGCCATATTCACCCACTAATACCTGTTTCTTCAGATCATTGCCATAAGTACCCGGATTACCACCATAAGTGCCCGTCCAGTTCTGCGGCACATCCCAGTCAGTACCTTCGCCGCCATTACAGGTGGTGATCAAGCGTTGTGATGATGCAGTAGGATCGAGCGAGCGGATGATGGCAGTACATTCCGCGGCAAAATCTTTGGGTAGTTTGCTTTCATTCTGCAATCCCCATAATATCACTGCAGGGTCATTCCTTCTTTCTATTACCCATTCCCTCAGCAGCGTTTTAAAATTTTCGCGGAATGCTTTTGTATCATACCAGATATGTGCAGAAAATTGTGTCCACCACAGTATCCCTTTTTCATCGCACAATTTTCCATATAATAAATTATGCGGCTGATGTGCATCTCTGAAAGCGTTAAAGCCCGCCGATTGTATCCATTTCATTCTCGCAACGATCTCTTCATTGCTGAACGCATGGCTTCCCCCCAGCAAATGTTCATATTCAGCTATACCGTTTATAAAAACCGGTTTATCGTTCAATAAAAACTGGTGCGACGCCGTTTTCCAGTTGATAGTTCTAAAGCCGAAATCTGTTTCCGCTTTATCAACGATCAGGTTATTTTCTTTAATGAGTGAAATAATTTTATAGAGATAAGGATTACCCACGCTCCATAAGTTGGGGTTTGTTACAACAATTTCATTTTGTAAAACAGTAATGGAATCTTTTATTTTTAGTTCTTGTTGCATGGCAACTTCTTTCACAAGTTTTCCCGTTGCATCAATCAATTGCTGTACAATTGTAAGTTTTCTATTTTGCTGCGAATAATTCTTTATCGTTGTGTTGACAGATAAAATGGCGTTATTATTTTTTATCTCAGCCCATGCATGAACACCAAATGGTTCTATACGTACATCATTGGTTACAATTAAATGCACCGCACGAAAAATGCCCATCGGCTGTGAACCTTCCGAAAAACCTCTTTCATCACTGCAGCCGCCGCAAACCCAGGGCAGGTCTTTAATATTTGCAGGATGTTTGGCTTCCACTAAAATTTCATTATAAGTGCCATTGGTTTTTAATATCTCGGTTACATCAATAGTGAATGTTGTTCTTCCTCCTGCATGTTCACCAACCAGTACGTCATTCACATATACTTTTGCATAAGAACCTACGCCTTCGAAAAATAAAAAATTTCTGCGCTTTTTATTCGGCTGCACTATCCGTAACATTTTTCTGTACCAGACAGTGCCGTGCTCGTTACCATGTAATAATCTCCTGTAACCTCCATAGGTATCCTTGTTATCGGGCAAATCTACCGGCGACCAATAGTAGTTACCGAGATCGTATGGAAATTTTTTCAATGGCTGTGTTGGCGTAGTTGTATGCCAATCTTCGTTAAGCAAAATATCTTCGCGGATATTTTGTTGTGCATGTATTGATGAGCAGAAAAAGAAAAGTACAAGTGTGGGTATCACACAAAGACGCAAAGAAGCAAACAAGCAAAGTTGGCGAAATGTATTTCTTTGCACCTTTGCCGCTTTGCGTGAAAAAAATTCGTTATAATTTATTAAGCGCCTCATCAAATGTATAAACCCCGTTTTTAACTGTTACCAGATTTTTCTCTTTACCTCTATATCGCAACAACAATGGCATCCCCGCTTTTGATGTTACTTTAAGTTTTTCAAGCTGACCGTTCTTCCATTTCATATTCATCACAAAGCCTCCTCTTGCGCAAATACCTTTTACTTCTCCATTTGCAAATGCTGCAGGCAATGCAGGTAAGATATCAATGTACTGTGTATGCGATTGCAGCAGCATTTCGCCAATACCTGCAGCGCCACCAAAATTCCCATCTATCTGGAATGGTGGATGAGCATCAAACAGGTTGGGATAACTACCGGCTCCTGTTGTTACCGGGCTCAGCAACATTTTTATCATGGTATACGTATGCTCCGCATCTTTAAACCTCGCCCAGCAATTGATCTTCCAGGCAAGGCTCCAACCGGTGGCCTCATCGCCGCGGAACAATAAAGATTGCTTCGCTGCATTCATCATTTCCGGCGTGGCATCGTAATTAATTTCACTGCCCGGATACATGCCCCATAAATGAGAGATATGCCGGTGTTTATCATTACGGTCATCTACATCATTCATCCATTCCTGCAACTGACCATATTTGCCAATCTTATTGGGCGCTATCTGTTTGGTTTTTTCTTTTAAAGTATTACTCAGATCAGCATCCGTATTTAAAAGCGCCGCTGCAGCTATTACATTACTGAATAGATTCCGGATGATCTGGTGATCCATCGTGGGTCCGGCAACCAACCCACCATGCTCGGGCGAATTACCGGGCGCACTGATCAAATAACCTGTTACAGGATCCTTCACTAAAAAACTATTAAAGAACAATGCAGCTTCCTTCATAACAGGATAAGCTTTGTTCTTTAAAAAAACTTTATCCTGCGTAAATAAATAATGTTCCCACAAATGCAAACACAACCAGGCTCCGCCGGTTACCCAGATGCCATGATTGGCAGCATTGATCGGCGCCGTGCCTCTCCATTCGTCTGTATTATGATGCAATACCCAACCCGGTGCATTGTAATGATCTTTAGCCGTCTGCTTTCCTGTTACAGATAATTCTTCGATCATTTTGAACAATGGCTCTGTCATAGGCGACATATTCAATAACTCTGCAGGCCAGTAATTCATTTCCAGGTTGATATTTGTGGTGTATTTACTACCCCATGGTGGATTGGTAAGATCATTCCAGATGCCCTGCAGGTTAGCAGGGCCTGTTCCCGGCCTTGATGAAGAGATGAGCAGGTATCTTCCATACTGAACATACAAAGCCGCAAATGCAGGATCACCACCATTCGTGAAATTATTCAACCGCAGATCTGTTGGCAAAGAACTGTTCTTATCTTCTCCTAACTGAATAGAAAAAGTGCTGAACCATTTTTTATATTCATTGATATGGGCCGTTTTTAATTGACTGTATGTTTTTCCTTTAACTGATTGCAATGCCGCAATGCATGGCTTTGCAGCATCGGCAGTAACATCGTGATAATTTTTAAACGTGGTACCGGCAGTTAAATAGACCGTAGCTTCGTCGGCATTGCTTACCTGCAATTTTCCATTATCGATTTTTAAACTGCCGCCTTTCAAGACTACCTGCAGGTAGCTTTTCCCCTGCAATACGCCTGTTCTAACTTTTACAGAAAGTACGAGGGTATTGTCGTCCAGTTTTACAACGCTGTAATTCCGGTGAGGGCTGCTCAACAATGCACTGAAACTCAGGCTGGCTTTTTTACTGGCTGTAAGACCGATCACCAATGCCTGGTTGGGCGCTGATACAAAATATTCTCTTTTATAATCCACTCCATTCAGTGAATAGGATGTTGCAGCCACAGCATTGGCAATATCGAGTTCTCTTTTATAATTCGTGTATCCATTGCTGTTATCAAACTGCAGGTACAGGTCACCAAAGGGCTGATAGTCGGCCTGGTAAGCGCCTACCAGTGGAGGATCATCATCCACCACGGTATATTTCCATTGCCCGTTCAGCGAAATTTTTGTTTTTTCATTTCCTGCAGGATAAATACCGATATGATTAGCCGTATCCTTGTATCCATAAATACCGCCTTTATTAGAAAAATTCAACACCAGTATGGCTACAGTATTCGTGCCCTTGTGTAAGATATTTTTTGCTACTGTATACTTTCTTCCTTCCGTATTTTGTTGGCTGCCTACCAACTGCCCATTTATAAAACTGTAATCATTATCCCTGATACGGTTAAAATCTGCTACCATATCCGTGGCTTCCCAGTTATCCGGTAATACAAAACTTGTTCTTAACCACACTGCACCATCCAATCCTTCAAAACCTACCGTTTCCCAGCCATCCCAACTGGGTACAGTCATGGTTTTCCATTTGCTGTCATCAAAATTTTCAGCTGCATACTTTTTTTCTGCTGTTACCTTATTGATCCAGCTTGTTTTTTCAGCTTCAAAACTTTTCAGCCCCATAAATTCTTTTTCACCCAGCGCTTCTGCTTCTTTCTGTTTACCGGCAAAAAGCAAGTGGCGGATGCTGTCCAGATATTTATAGGCGCCCGGCCTGCTATAACTCCTCGGCCCTCCCGACCATAATGTTGCTTCATTGAACTGGATGCGGTCACTCTCTACTCCTCCAAATAACATGGCGCCGATACGGCCATTGCCAACCGGCAATGCTTCCGTCCATTTCATGGCTGGTTGTTGGTACCATAATTTTAATTGCTGCGCCCGACAAATGTTTGCAACCACCAATATTAAAATGGCAATCCAATATTTTTTTTTGTTCATCATCATTGTAATACTGTTACGTTGTATTATGTTCTGCACAAACACCAAACGTTCCTACGGAACGAAAACCCACCCACACTCCATCGTTCTACCCATGAATCGTCCCTACGGGACGGGATGCATTCGGAAAGGAAGTTATTATGACTTTGTACCTTGCATTTCCAAAAAATCAATCTAAAATCTAAAATCTAAAATCTAAAATCTAAAATCTAAAATCACCTCTTCACCTCATCTCCCCAAACCACCATCGCATCTCCCAATTCATTATTCATTAATTTCACATTCTTCGTATCCGTCCCGTTGATCAATGCAAATTGTCTGGTGCCTGCAAAAGGCCAGCAATTGCGTATCAACACTTCCTGCACATTATTCAGTTTTATCAACGGCGCATCGGCAATGGGCTTTGCAGCGGTCACGCCATCAATATCCAGCCGTTGCGTTTTTTCTGCCTGTACAGCGCTGCCGCTTTTGGTGTTTACTCTTACATTATGCAATTCAATGTCTCTCGCATTTTTGATCGTGATGCCCGTCTCTGCTTCAAATACGATATCGTTCAGGCTTATTTCCTGCACCGGCATTTCATCCAGCCCATTAATATACATTGCCTGCTTCGTGTATGCGGTAATGTTACTTAACCGTATATTCCTGAATACAGGCGTACGCTCACTTACCGGTTCTGGAGGCACTTTACTGTATTGCATATCCAGTACTATTGCCTGTAGTTTAATATTTTTCATTACAATATTATCCACACGGATATCTTCTACCACATTACCACGGCCACGGGTTGTTTTGATACGGATCCCTCTGTCGGTACCATCAAATACACAATTGCTGATCACGATCTTTTTTACGCCACCACTCATTTCGCTGCCGATCACCACACCGCCATGTCCGTTCAGCATGGTACAATTGGTAATGGTATAATTTTCAGCCGGTGCATTCTTTAACCTGCCCGGCAGGTCTTTACCTGATTTGATCGTAATGCAATCATCACCCACACTGATATGACAATTAGATACATGCACATATTTACAAGACTCTGCATTCACTCCGTCTGTATTGGGAGAAAGCGGGTTGTCAATGGTCACTCCATTCACAGTAATATTCTCACAAAATTCAGGATTGATCGTCCAGAAAGGAGAATTGGTGATGGTGATACCTTCTATCAGCACATTTTTACAATACATCGGTTGAATAAATGGCGGACGCAGAAACCCTCTTTTCATCTGGGCAGAATCATCCGTCAGCAGTATGTTTTTATTAGCGGCATCAAATGCCAGCTGCCACTTATTCCTGGGTTGGTCTTTTGGAAAATTCAAAACATAGTTCCACCATTTTTGGCCATGTCCGTTTATTTTTCCTCTTCCCCTGATCGTAATATTCTCTGCTTTGTAAGCATAGAACAAAGGGGAAAAACTATACACATCCACCCCTTCATAGCGGCTTTCCACCATCGGCAGGTAATCATCATAATCATCACTGAAATGCAGTTCCGCGCCGGCATCTATAAAAATGGTGATATTACTTTTTAAATGGATCGGCCCGGTCAGGTATTTTCCAGCAGGGAAATACACGGTACCACCGCCTGCTTTAGAGGCTGCATCGATAGCTTTTTTTATAGCGGCTGTTGCCTTGGCACTGCTGTCTTTTTTGGCTCCGAATTTTGTTACGTCGTAAAATTGTTGTGCATGGGATGCTGTGTAAAAACAGGCGGACAGTAAAACGATCATCCATCTTTTCATCATGTATATCTTTTTATTAAGTAAGTTTTTACCACAAAGACACGATGCCTCCAAGAAACACAAAGTAGCATGTAACTTTGTGACGCTTTTCAATCTTAGTGCCTTGGTGGTTATTCAAATAACCAATCTATTTCTTTTTTAGCACCGCTTTCGGTCAATCCTGCATCGTACAATGGTATAGCCTGTTCCCCATCTACAAATCCCAATATCAAACAAATGCCTTTGGGTAATTGCAGCGTATTATTGCCTGCAGCAAAGCTATAGCTGTGTACATTCACTGGTGGCATTCCTTTTACTACCAGGGCATTGGCAATTTTAATTTCAGCCTGCCCGTAATCATTGGCACTGGCATTGGTTTCCAGTTCGGGCGCTTTTAAAAAAGTGGTATCCTTTGAAAAAGCCGCTTTAACCGGGTTAAAATAGCCCACTAAAAGTTTTACCGGCTTACTGTTAGTAAACTGGACAGTAGTGCCATTTTTCAATTGTTGCTGGAAAGACCATTGCAGCCCCTGCAGATTTTTCAATTCTTTTGCTGCGGCCGCGATCACCAAAGCAGAATCTGCAAATGGTTGCGACAAACTATCAATACCATACCATTTATTGCTGTTATTCAATATCTGTACCGTAGCTTTTGATAAAACATTTTGCTGCGCAGCAATTTTTACCGGTGCTTTTTTCAAAGAATCGATCTTATGCTTAAAATGCTGCAACTCATTTTCAAAGGGCACTAATACTTCTGCCCATGTTTTAAAAGTACCGTTGGAACCGCGGATAGGGATTTTTCGCTGCTGCGTTTGCATACTGTTAGCGTACAGGTAAGTCCCTTTGGTTAGATCAACCAACACTTTGTAATCTGTCACACTTTTTTCCAATAATGGCAATGCTTTTTCAAGATCTTTTACATCATCAGAATATTTGTAACGCAGTATACCAAGCGCAGCCATTGCTTTTTCAGCATAATGATAAGCGAGCGCTTTATAGCAAAGCATATCATTTTTTATCCTGGCAAATTCTTCTTTGTTTTTAGTGATGCCTTTTTCTGCATCTGTAATGGCTTTTACAGCTTTATCACCATGCGCCTCCACTTCATTGATGATCTGCACCGGCGTTTCTCCAATATGTTTTTCCTGCTTCCATTCTTTTTCTGCGTATTGTATCAGCATTTCACCTTCGGGACTTTCTGCATCATACAATAAAGTAAATAATCCATAGCGGTAAGGATTGATGAGCTGCGTCATCAGCATACCTAAAGTTAATGTTTGCCGGTTGCCATCCGTGATACCAAAGCGACGTAATAATTTGGGCGCTATTTCTCCACTTTGTTCATAAGCTTCCAGTATTTTTTTTCCATCCGCATTACTGCAACCAAATTTTGTTGCGAGGGCATTGGCCCAGTAATTGATCTCATCTGCACGGTTTCGTTGCGCCGTCCATGCATAACGGCTCCATGCCTTATACCATATCCAGTCTCTTTCAATTTGTAATAAACGTTTTCCTTTTACACTATCAGCGCTGTAAGGCCAATCCCAGTAAGATGCCTGCGGATATAAATGCAAACCGTTACCGCCCATCACTTCGTGCATACCAATAACACTTTGCTGTATAAAATCCGGCGAACCATAACGGAATGGTTCCAGGTTGGCCATAATATGTACGTTCTCTATCTGTACACTGCCCAGGTGCGCTAATGTTTGATGCAGCTTTGCCCATTCCCCTCTTGGTCTCGGATCGGTCAATGCTTCACCATTGAATTTTGCTTCAGTATATAGATTCTTATAAATAGGCAATGTAGCTTCCATCACGGAAGGGGCATCGGTATCGTGTGCACGAAGAACGATCGGTGGCTCTTCACTTTTACCCAATACTTTTAATCCATCCTGCACACCAGGTATAATGGTTTTGGTAAACCATTCAATATCATCCTTACCCGTTCCTTCCATTGCTTCGCCCAGGCAAACCATCAGGCCGACGTTCGGATATTTTTCTACAAATGCTGCAATGGATTTCCTCGTATAATCTGCTATTATCGGAACAATATGCCGTTCCCGATCTTGTGTTTTAATGTGATTGTATTCCGCAAATGGTTTGGATACAATAATATTATAGAACATCTGTATCACCCAGATGCCCCGTTTATCCGCTTCCGTGGTAATAAAGTGATAGATCTCCTCGTTCTTCTTAAAAGTAGCATCATCCACTTCTACCGCATAAGGGTAATCTTTTAATTTTACCAATGATGCAAAGGGATGCCCGTTCCAGAGATATAAAGAATTCATCCGGTTCTCCACCATTGAATCCAGCACCTGCAGCCACAATTTTTTATCGTAGAACCAGGGAAAAGTTTCAGGTGTATAAGGATATTCATATACATTTCTGCCGGGGAGATACGTTGATTTTTGCAGGCCGATGCATTGGCCACGTAACACCATTTCCGGCGCTTGTGTAATATTAAGATCTTTTGGATACGCTTTTAACTTTTTCAGCTGATCGGCAAATTCAAGGCAACCGTACATCAAACCAGTCATATCACTGCCTTTGATATAAGTTTTATTCCCCTTAGTAGTAATAGAAAAACCTTCTTTCTTTCCCGGTTGAAGATCGTAGTAAATGCTATGATCTTTTTTCGACAGTCCCAGTTTTTTTTCTACCGCAGCTATTCTGTCCATCCCAAATACTACTCTTGGTGGCGTAACCATATCGCCAAAACCAACCTGTCCCCAAACAAGTTGATTCAAAAAAAGAAATACTATGAAGATATATTTATTCATTATTAATTACCTGTAAAACCTATTCTTAAAAGATCATTTTACTGTTGCAAGCTCATTCAAATATTTTTCCAGCATGGTAAATCCATCTGTTCCAACTTTATTGCTGTCATTTGCATCATTAGGATTTAAACCATTTTTCTTTTCCCATTCATCCGGCATTCCATCTTCATCAGTATCTACTGGTGCAGCTCCACTTTTAAACTCACCCCAACCGCCGACTGCAGCAGGTGAATCAATAATGCCTGCTTTACCAAACACGCCCATCCCGGTGGCTTTACCTGTTCTTGTTTCATTCACTACCCTTTCATCCACCGCATCTCTTTTAGGCAACACCGCTCCTGCATTTTTTAATACCGCTTCATAAGCTTCTTTAGCGTTCTGCACCGGGATGTTAAGAGTAATATCAAAAGCTTTTTCAACTATAGCATCTTTTGGATAATTCTGTTCTGATAAGTCTACTCCTTTTGAATTGTTTTTTGTTAATGACTTATCACCTTCCATTATATTTCCATCCAGGTACCATTGCCCGGTTCCTTTGGCTTCCTTTACATTGTAATTGGCGTGCACAAATTTTAATTCACTGGCAGTGGCAGGTCCTGGCTTGTAATAATTGTTCACCATATTCACCTGCGATACACCACCTGCAATATTCACTTCGCCGCCATAACAGGCATTGGCATTGCCCCAGTTATAAATCACATTGTTGCGGTAATCGATGATCGCCATTGTATCATGCGCCCTTGCACCATCAAAGCGAACCGCACGGCTGTTCTGGTGTGCAATTAAATTATGATGATACGTTGCATACTGCCCACCCCATACACCGCCATACGAGCGATGCCCTTTCTGATGACCGGCTTCGTACAATCCTTCGCTTACAATACACCATTGCACCGTTACATTTTTGGTATCGTACATAGCAGCACATTCTTCATTGGCCCAGCTAAAGCTGCAATGATCAATGATCACATCATGGCAGTTCTCCATATCAAATCCATACAGGCCGGTCTTTAAAGTACCGCCGGGACGTGAGCGGATATAGCGGATGATAATATTTCCATGATTACCTTTTGCAGATGCGCCATTCAAAATAAGCGACTGATCTTTTAAACAGATACCATCACCCGGCGCCGTTTGTCCTGCAATAGTAAGGTTACTGCGTTTGATCTGGATCTTCGTTTTCAGTTCAATGATACCCGATACTTTAAAGAATAACTATCAAGGGCTCACCCGGAAATTGTTCCAGCGCATTGCGGAAACTGCCTGCACCGTCATCATTCAGATTAGTAACTGCCACCACTTTCCCACCGCGACCACCTGTGGCATATTTACCAAAACCCTCTGCACCGGGAAAAGCGATTTGTTGTGCAGACACGATTTGCTGCAGGAACAGTAATGATATGATAGAAAATAATTTCACTTTATTTTTTTTAAAATATTGTATCGAATTTAATAGTGGTTTTATAAAATCTTATAAAGTAACAATCAAAGTTCCCCGGAATTTATCCCGCCCTATGCGGGAGGGGGCAGGGGCACTCCTCCTTCTTCACTACTCTTATAAGCTGCTTCCATACATGCCATCGTATCAATACAATCCTCCACACTATTATCCGGCTGTTCGATCTTTCCTTCTGCCGCCTGCATCATTTGATCCATACTACCAATAAAAGCATGCGGGAACCAACTCCCTTCAATTTCTTTTTTCTGCCATTGTGCTTCTTTTCCTTCTTCCAGTAATATAAATTCAAAACTATCCGCTGCTCCTCTTGGATAGTTGATCAACGCCCCGAAGTTGATAATAACAGCGCCTTTGCTGCCTTCGATCTTGATATAGGATTGCTGCTTGGGTATGCCGTAATTATGGCAATGATTGGTCAATATATTCGCCCTTATCATATCGCCATAGTCCATAATGATATTACTTCGTACGGAAGATAACTGCGGCATGGCAGGATGTTTCGTGGTCTTGGCATACACCGATTGCGGGTTACCCAGCAAATTTCTTACAAGGTCGATATAATGAATACTATGGTACAATATCTCCACCCTCGGCGCAGCCTGTAAAAAATCCCATATATGCCACGGCGTGTACACGTTCACGTTAATTTCAATATCATTCAATTCACCCAGCAGGCCTTTATGTATAAGATCTTTTACCGCTAATATATAAGGCGCATAACGCAATTGAAAATTAATACCTGCACGGATCTTTTTTTGCCTGGTAAGGTCCAGTATTTCTTTTGCCGCAGTATAATTTTCGCCCATAGGTTTTTGCAATAATACGGTGGCGCCTTCCGGCAACTGGTTTAATATCGGGATGGTTTGCGAACCGGGAACAGCTACATCAAAAACAGCATTTGCCGGTGCATGTTTCACCATTTCTTCCACACTGAAAAAAACATGGGGGATATTAAAATTGGCCGCAGTGGCAACCGCTTTTGTATGATCGATATCATAAATACCCAGTACGGTAAAGCCCGCAATTTGGTAAGCGGGTAAATGCGCCGCATTGATAATGCTACCTGCACCAATGATATAAATGGGTAATTGTTTTGAAGATAAAGGCTTGTTATACTGCATTGTTTGTTCCAATTATTTAACTCCTCCCAGGTAATTACCATAAGTTAGCAATAATACGGCAGTAATTAAAACCAGTAATGCAAGAATTAACAAACGCATAGTATTTGCGCTGCAGTTTTTCCATTCCTTCATGGCAAGGCCTGCAATGGTACTGAATAATACCAGCATCACCATGTGTATGGCCCAGCTGGAAAAATCGTATTTGCCCATGCGCACATGTCCCAGTCCGTAAAAGAAAAACTGCCCGTACCACAGCAAGCCTGTTAATGCAGACATCAGGTAATTAATGATCAATCCTTTGTTTTCTACAGCGAAATATTCTTTAAAGGTCTTTTGTTTATTATGCAGGTACAAACAATATAATAAGGTTGTTACAAATGCCCCGGAGTTGGAAAAAATATAGATCACATTGCCTTGCAGATCGCCTGCACCATACTTTGCTGCAACCTCGGCAATGGGCTGACCGCGGTCAATGGAAAATCCATAGAGTGCAGATAAGATACCAGCCAGTAAACAAAGCGGCAATCCTTTTGCCAATGAAAATGTCGACCTGGTGGCATCTGCAGATCCGGCGCTGTTATTACCTCCAATATTTTCTACCGCGATCTTATCAGCAATATTTTTTTCAATATCCTTTTCTTTATTCCTCCCGGCCATGCCGCACAATGCAATACCAAAAGCACCCAACACAATTCCCGAGATCAGGAAACCGGAACCGTAACTTTCTAATATGGTTCCAAGTTTGCCATCCACCAATGGTGGTAATAAAGTACCGAGTACACAACTGATACCTACTGCAATGGCATAAGTGAGTGAAAAACCAACATATCTTATTGCGATACCGAATGCTGTACCCCCAATGCCATAGGCCATACCCAATAAAAAAGAATGGATCATAGCAGATGAAGGCGCTTCCTGCAATACCGTGAACAGGTTGGGAATGGTTGCCAGTGCCAACACCACCGGCAATGCCAGCCAGCATACAAATGCCTGTGCCAGCCAGTAAGTTTGCCAGCTCCAGCCAATCACTTTTTTTTGCGGCGTATAACACAATGCAGCGCTGGAAGCTCCTGTAGCATGTAATAAAACCCCGTTGATCAATTCCATTTTATAGCTGCGTTGTTTTTATAGATGGTAAAATTGCTGTGCGTTATTGTAAAAAATTTGCTCGCTTTCCTGTTGATCCACCAGGCTGTTCACCACCGTGGTATAAATGTTCCACAATTTGCTGTAACTGCCCGCCAGCTGCGATACCGGCCAGTCGCCACCGCAAAAGCAACGCTGTGTGCCAAAATGCTCCAGCGCAAATGCTATATAAGGCTTTACATCTTCTGCAGACCAACTGTCATGGCTACCCGAAGTAGTACCTAATCCTGATATTTTTGCATAGAAATTTTTATGTTGCGCCGCCGTCCGCATCAATTCGCCCCAAATACCAAATTTTTCTTTTGTTTTAATAGGTGGCTGGCTCAAATGATCGAATACCATTTTTAAAGCGGGTATCTTGTGCGCCACTTCCAGCGCCGTTTCAATATGAGCAGGTAAAACGGCCACTACATCAAAAGGGATATCTTTTTCTGCCAGCAGTTTTAAACTGTCCAGCACCGCAGGTTGCAGCAACCATTTGGTATTGGGCTCATCATGCACCTGGTGCCGGATACCTTTAAAATATTTTTCCTGCAGGAATTTTTCTTCTAAAAGCTGCTGTGTTTTGGCAGTATCCATCAATGGCAACCAGGCCACCACACCGCTTATCCAGTTGGTGTTGCGTGCAGTATCCAGCATCAGTTCAGTATCTTCCATATTACTGCTGGCCTGTACCAGTACACCACTGGTAATCCCCACCGTATCTATTTCAGGAGTTAATTGTTCGATCTGCCAGGTTTTATTGAGGATAGAGGTATCATTTTGCAACCATGGGTATGCAGCTTTCTGCAGATCCCATACATGAATATGTGTGTCAATTATCTTTTGCATTTCATCGCAAGAATAAAACCGTTGTACTTATTTTTCCTGGAAAACTTTTTCCAGTTCAAATTGTTTATCGATCACTTCATTGTGTTCGCCCAGTTGCGGCGCCCCCCTGTCAGCACTTAAAATATTCCCATCCACCCGCAAAGGGCACCGGGTAGTGGTTACTTCCAAACCGTTACTCGTTGTAACAGTTATTTCCATATTCAGCACTTTATATCCTTCCTGCTGCATTAATTTATCATAATCCATCACAGGCGCACACCATATATCCGCTTTTTCCAGCACGCCCAACCAGGTTGATGTGCTGTTGGTCAATAAGTGATTGGCCAGTATCTTCTTTATATCATCCCTTTTGTTGAACCAGTCGTTGCTGTCGTTAAACTGTTTCAATGGTTCGCATTGCAATAATGTTCCCAGCAAAACAATATCACTCATCGCCAATGCTATATAGCCATCGTTGGTTTTATAGATACCGTATGGCGCTGCAATATACGCATGAGCACTGTTCACTGCTCCACGTACCGGCAGTTGTTTGCCATCATTATAATAGGCAGTCAATACCTCGAACTGGAAATCTAAAATGCTCTCCAGCATATTCACCTGCACTAATGCGCCCTGGCCGCTCACAGCCCGTTTGTACAGGGTGGCTAAAATACCCTGTGCAATATGTGTGCCTGCCATGATATCCACTACGGCCACCCCCATCGGTGTTGGGCTTTCATTGTTATTATTACTCAACCATGTTAAGCCCGATGCAGCCTGCAGCAACAGGTCTTGCCCCGGCAGGTCTTTCCACGGCCCTTCATTGCCAAAACCACTGATCTCTGCATAAATAATCGAAGGATTGATCTGCTTCACAGTTTCATAATCCAACCCGATACGTTCCATCACCCCGGGACGAAAATTGTGCATCATCACATCGGCCTTCGTGAGTAACTGTTTTATTTTTTCCAGGTCGTCCGCATCTTTAAGGTCGGCTGCATAGCTTTGTTTGTTACGGTTGATCGCATGAAAAATAGTAGATTCTCCTTCTATCATCACATCCGAAACATACAATTGCCGGCAGATATCGCCGGTACCCGGTTTCTCGATTTTTATTACCTGTGCCCCCATATCTGCCAGGCGCAATGCTGCAGAAGGGCCGGATAAAAACTGGCTGAAATCAATTACAATAATATCGTCTAATAAGTTCATTGTTTATTGTAACGAAAGATCGTTGATAATTTTTTTATTGTGTTCCCCCACCTGTGCCGCCTGCTTATCTGCATATAGCCTTTCCCCATTGATCCTTATCGGGCAGCGGGTGGTGATCAATTGTTTACTGCCGGTATGGATCACCTGTTCCATCTCCAGCACTTTATAAGCTTCGTGCTCCAGCATCTTTTCCCAATCCAGCACTTCCATCGCCCACATGCCTTTTGCCTGCAGCAATAATAACCAATGTGCCGAATGCTGCGTGATCATAAAATCAGCGAGTACCTGTTTGATCTCATCTCTCTTTTTAAAAGCATCTTCCTGCACAAAATGCGCTAATGCAGTGCATTGAATGGCTTCCGCCAATTTCGGTATCTCCATCATAGCTAATGCAATATAGCCATCTGCCGTTTGATAGATGCCATAAGGTGCACTTAATAAAGGATTACCATTATTTACTTTACTGCGCTGCGGCTGCTGCTTGCTGGCATAGTAAGTGGTCAATAATTCAAACTGGAAATCAAGCAATGATTCCATCAAACTTATTTCAATTAATGCACCAATATTCTTTTTCTGTCTTCTTATCAATGCGGCCAGTATACCCTGCACCAGTTGTGCACCGCATAAAATATCCGCAATGGAAATACCAAATGGCACAGGCCCATTGGTACCATTACCGGTTGTAAATGCAAGGCCGGTGATGGATTGCAGCAAAAGATCCTGTCCCGGTTTATTCTTCCACGGACCTTCTTTGCCATAACCGGATATCACTGCATAAATGATCCGCGGATTGATCTGCTTCAACGCTTCGTAACCCAGCCCCGTTTTTTCCATTACACCGGGCCGGAAATTATGTATCACCACATCCGCCTTTGCCACCAGTTTTTTTACGAGTGCAATATCTGCTTCATTTTTAAGGTCGGCAGTAAAACTTTCTTTATTGCGGTTAATGGTATGAAAGAGTAATGAATTATCATCCACCCATAAATTCTTAATGGCCAGTTTTCTGCCGGCATCACCTTTACCAGGTCTTTCAATTTTTATAACCCTTGCACCAAGATCTGCCAAACGCAGCCCTGCCGAGGGACCGGAGAGATATTGGCTGAATTCCAATACCACTAATCCTTGTAGCGGCAGTTCCATCATAAGGCAGCAATTGTTTTTTTATTGATCCTGCTTTGTTGGTATATCCTGTTCATTTCTTTTATGGTATTAACAGCATCGTTGTTATTCATCAGGCATTGCTGTAAGGGCGCCCCTGCATGATCCTGGAAATGTAAGTAACCATTGTACCGTGGCCTTATATAACCATTGTCCATCACAGGCAACACAGTTGTAAAAAAATCGTTGGTCAGTGCATTGGCAGCTGCATCGGTCCAGGCACTGCGGTGCCCCGGTTGCCCGCCATGCTGCACATACATCGTACGTTGCATGGATGGCGATACGATCCATGCTGCAAAATCCACCGCAGTATCTTTATGTTGACTGAAAGCGGAAACAGCAATACCCGTTCCGCCAATAGTAGTTTGTAATTTTTTATTGTTCACCTGCACCACATCTGCATAGTGCAATAGTTTTTTTGCATAGCCCGTTCTTGAATAATTAGAATAGCAATAAGCAAAAGGACAATACCAATAATCATCCGTACTGCTCATCAGTTCTGCTACAGCAATGGGATTGCAGCTGAACATTTTTTTATCTACCAGCGAGTACAATTCCTTCATCGTTTCAATGGCCTGCACGCCGGTTTCCATATCGATCACTTCTTCTTCGTTTTCAAAAGGCGTTTTGCCGCAGGCGATGCAGCAACTGTAAAAATTCATCAGCAGGTCAATGGGGATTGCGGGTACCGCCACTTTACCCATTTTTGCCAATGCAATTACATCTTCCCATGTCTGCGGGATAGCGGTATTATTTTGTTGCAGCAGGTCTTTACGAAAACTGGCCGCAGGCGTGGCCGCATCAATGGCCAACGCCCACTGTTTATTCTTATAATTATAACTTTCGTGTGAGCGGCCTACAGAATGATCCAGCTGATCCTGCAAATATTCAGGAGCAAGATATTCATCCAATGGCAATACACAATTGGTTGCGGCTGCACAGCCCACCCATGGATGATCGATGATCAAAAGATCGTATTGCTCTGTTAATTTTTCTATCGGGAAATCGGCAAACTCCTGCAGCGTACGTTTCTTCCATTGTATCTCCACACCGGGATGCAGTTCGCTGTAACGCTGTGCAGCAGCCAGCAGGGGTGTGATGCCCCGGCTATGCCCCCATGTTATGCCCTGCAATACAATTGCCATTACGCTTCTTTTTTGTTTACCAGTAAAATATGTTCGCAAACCATTACCAGTTCATTATGCTGGTTATAGGTTTCTACTAATTCTGTCACCAAACCATACCCCGGTTTTTTATGGTCCTTTTTATCTTTTATGGTGATAGTGACCTTTATCGTATCATTAATGAACACCGGTTTTATAAAACGCAGTCTTTCGTAACCGTATGTCATCGACACTTCGTTGATTACATTGGCAGTAAGGCCCACCGCAATGGTAAATATCAAAGTACCATGAGCGATACGCTTTTTAAAAGGTTGGGTCTTGCACCATTCTTCATCCATGTGGTGGGGGAAAAAATCGCCGGACTGGCCTGCATGAATTACAATATCAGTTTCGGTAACTGTGCGCCCGTTGGTGTGGCGTATATCATTCAGTTCAAATTCTTCAAAATACTTTTTTACAAACATGTCGGGTCTGTTGCCTGCAGTTTAGTTATGGCGTCTTTAACCAGGCTAAGATCGTATGCTGTATAATAAGCGATGTTTCAGGTACGGAAGCAATATGAATGATCCAGTCATACAGCAATTTTACTCCATAAACACAACAGTTATACAATCGTTGGCCTGCAAAGTTTTTAATATAAAAAACACCTGCAAAACAGAACTTCAAATTAAAACCATACCGCCCGATTTTCAATGTAAGGTTTTACTGTAATGATGGCAGATTTTACTATATAAGCACGGTCCCCGTTAAGTTGTTAGGAGGCAAAGCCGTATTTTCACGGTCGCAATCAATATATTTGTTGAAAGCATCCCTCGTATATGAAATACCTGAAGCTGTTATATGTGCAAGTATTGATCGGCATTGCAGCCGGTGTGCTGGTGGGACATTATTTCCCCGAATTTGCACCCAAGGCCAAGATCATCAGCGATACTTTTATCAATGGTATCAAGATGATGATCGGCCCCATCATATTCATCAGCATTGTACTGGGCATTGCGGGTTCAGGCAGCCTTAAAAAAGTGGGTCGTGTAGGCGGCAAAGGTTTGCTCTATTTTGAGATCGTGACCACGCTGGCCATCATTGTGGGCGTGATAGCTGCCAATGTCATCAAACCGGGTGCCGGCGTGCCATTACCGCATGATGCAAAACCAGTGGTAACAGGCGATGCACAAAGCATGGACTGGCTGGAATTCCTTTCGCATATCGTACCTTCTAACATCGTGGAATCATTTGCCAAAGGCGAAATTGTGCAGATACTTTTCTTCGGGGTATTATTTGCGATTGGTTTGCAAAAACTGGGCGAAAATGGAAGATCCATCACTGCCGGTTTTGAAAAGATCAATAAGATACTCTTCAACGTCCTGCACATCATCATAAAAGTAAGCCCCCTTGGTGCATTTGGCGGTATGGCATTCACTGTAGGCAAATATGGTTTTGCAAGCCTGGGCGTGCTCGGCAAATTACTGGTCACCTATTATTTGACCAGTCTTATATTCATCTTTGTTATTTTAAATCTTATTGCAAAATTCTATGGTTTCAGCCTCTGGAAACTACTGGTATATATAAAAGAAGAATTACTGATCGTATTGGGCGCCAGCAGCAGCGAATCGGTATTGCCCAATATTATGGAAAAGCTGGAAAAGGCAGGATGCTCCAAAAGCGTCGTAGGCTTGATCATTCCCGCAGGCTATAGTTTTAACCTCGACGGCAGCAGTATTTATTTAAGCCTGGCCACCATTTTTTTAGCACAGGTTTTTAATGTTGATATGAGCATTGGCCAACAGTTAAGCGTGATCGCCATTTTAATGATCACCAGCAAAGGTGCAGCAGGAGTAACGGGCAGTGGTTTTTTAGTACTTACATCGACCTTAACAGCATTAAAAATAATTCCCGTGGAAGGATTGGCATTGCTGGTAGGTGTAGACCGCTTTATGAGCGAAGGAAGGGCGCTTACCAATATCATTGGCAATACAGTTGCAACCGTGGTGATCGCCAAAAGCGAAAAAGCCATCAACACCGATCAATACAGCATCGTGGTGGAAAAGAAAAAAGCGGTTACAGGCTGAAATGTATCGACTTGAAATTGCAGCCACCCTCGTCTACTTTCAGGCGGATGACATGTTTTCCTTTTTTCAACGTGTAATTACCAGCGCTTAGTTTTTGCCAGTTGTTGGCAACCGGTATCACAGGCACATCAACATTTGTCCCGATCATTTTATCGTCGCAATACAGCGAAACCTTTGCAGCAGATTTTCCTGTCATTAATAACTCCAGCTTATAATTCCCTGCTTTTTTTACGACTACAGTGTATTGCAGCCATTCGCCTTTGTCCATATTATTTACAAAGTATCCGCCGGTACTATCCCTTGTAATATCCACACCGTCGTTGCGGTAAACGCCGCCTTTATTACCCACACTTCTTACACCCGATACATGATAATCGGCAGTATCATTGTCCATATAAGCAGCGCCATTTCTGCCCAGGTCATAATCAGCCGCATCAATGCTGCTGCTGCCACTCACTTCATTATTTTTAAAAGGAATGGCTTGCATTGTAAAAGGCTGGCGGAACATGGCGTCGATCACATCTTTATGAAAAACAACTGATCCTGTTTTTAAACCAGCTGCTAATTGCATTAATCCATTGTAAGCTTCATCAGCCGAGGGTTTGGCAGCGCCGCTGTTGAAATAAGCCAGTATCTTTTCATAACCGGGGTTCATCTTTACTTCAAAAGGATTGTTGTTGCCGATCTTTTTCAATGGCCACCAGGCCCAGCCGATATTATTGGTCTCAAATAAATGAATGGCCTGTGTATACCATACATTCGAGTTCTCGCCCGTTTCGCCTACCCATACCGGTACATTATACGTATTGCGTGCATCCAGTATATGCTGTATTGAAGCCGTGTTATTATAGTTCCAGTATTTATGAAAACTCAACACCATATTATTATCCCAGGGCGGCAAAATACCTTTATAATTATTACCCCAGCCATTGCCTTCAATGATGATGATATGCTTTTTATCCACTTGCCTGATGGCCGCAGTGATTTCTTCCATTAATTTTTTGAGTGGAGCATTGTGTTGTTCTTTAGTACCATTAGCATCATTCTTCAGATCATCAAAACCCCAGTTGGGTTCGTTGATGATATCATAACCACCAATATAAGGTTCGTTCACATAATGCTCCGCCAGTTTTTTCCATAATGCGATCATTTTTTTCTGGTCCGCTTCACTATCCCATAAAGAAGGTTGCATATTATCCCTGTCGGCAATATTCAGGTCATTGCCCTGGCCGCCCGGTGCAGCATGCAGGTCCAGTATCAAATACATACCATTGCTTTTACACCAGCTCAGTAAACTATCGGTCATTTCAAAACCTTTGTTCAGCCAGGTATTTTCGCCGGCTACTTTTTCGTCTTTAACCGCCAAAGTGTACAGGTTATAGTGCATGGGCAGCCGCACCGAATTGAAGCCCCATTCTTTCAGCGAATCAATATCCGCCTTAGTAGTATGATTGGCCAACCAGGCATCATAAAATTCCTTGGTTCTTTCAGGGCCAATTAAAGAATCGATGCGCTGCCTTATTTTATGCTGGCGGCCATCGCGGTACACTTTCAGCATATAACCTTCCTGCAGCATCCATCCGCCCAGGCCAATACCTCTCAGCAATACATTCTCTCCTTTTTCATTCACGATACGTTGCCCATCGGTCTTTAAAAAACCCTGGGCCTGCGAATGAACATTCGCCAATACCAGTAATACTGCAATAAAAATTTTAGGTAAGATCAGCAGGCAATTATTTTTTCTTTTCATAAAAGCAACATCGTTAATTATAAAACGGTTCGTGATACAAATAAAATCATTGGCTATTAAAAAACTGTTTTAAACACTACATCATTAATACGTCAGTATATCTTTTCCAGCTTAATAGAGGCAACAACACTACATCATCAATGATTATAACAATTATCGGCCATGTTTCAACCTTTCTTTCAGCTGTGCCATGAACAGCGAAACAGGTTGCAGTTCTTTATCATTCTGCAACTCCCACTTTGTTGCAGGCCTTCCTTTGAACCTGCCTTCGTAAGCCACCGCTTTTAAACCAATGCAGTAATTCTTTCCCGATACCCATGGATCCTGTATCGCCGCTTTGGATGCTGTGCAGTTCCAGATCACTTGTGTTACACCTGCCCAGCCATGACCCGTGCCCCAGTTGCCACGGTCCTGCACATTGATCTCTCCATCCGTTACAATATTATCATACAAAGTGCCCATGGCCCAGCGGTGATGCGGACCAATATCGGCATGCGCATTCTTTGCAGTGCAATGATAAAAAACATTCGGCCCCGCTACTTTTGCGCCGGTCACATAATCGTGCCTGCCTTCAGTAGCATGGCAGTTCATGAACAAATTCATCTGCCCGTCGTTATTGAATGAATAGCGGCGGCCACCGATGATCTGCGATTTTGCATCGAAGCAATTACAGCTGTCCACCGTGATCCATTTACTGAAATTGCCCAGGTTGACACAAGAATATCCGAAATACCTGGAAGTAACATTCTTGATCCAGCCATTTTCAATGCGGTTAAAACTGATGGCATCCCATCCATGATTTTCCGCCGTATCTGATGCAAACTCCGATTCCATATACAGATCTTCCACTGCACATTTCGATATTCTTCCTTCAAAACTGTATTTATATATTTCGCCACCGCCATATTTTGTTTCCATCTGCATCACTACCGGGTTATCAATATAGATAGTGTTGCCGGAAATTTTAGTAATGATCCTTTCAAAACTCAGGTCATATTCAGCAGCCGTCCATTGCTTGGTATCTTCTTTAGGAACAATTTTATTCATCTGCAGGTCATTGATCCATTGATCGGTGCCCGGCCTTAACAAAATAATAGCATCACCTGCTTTTAATCCCTCTACGCTATTCAATGTAAAAGACTTTGCTCCTGTCGGCACATAACTATCTGTGATCTTTTTCCTGGTAGAAGGCAACTCCTTTACAGATCCTGTTCCTGAAACAGCGATCAAACTATGCTGACTGTTACCAACAGCTATCAATTTTGTTTCATTGCCCTCACCACGCAACACAATACCCGAAGCGTTGATCCTAATAGTACCATTAATTTTATACAGCCCTTTTTTCAACAAAACAGTTCCACGAAAGCCTTCTTTATTAAGACTCATTTTTGAAAGTTCATCAATAGCAGCCTGTATAGCCAGTTCATCATTATTACCCGTAGCTGTTACTGTTTTTACAACAGGTACACGGGGTATGGCAGCATCACCCCTGTAATAACCCACCCTGCTGAAATCGGGAATAGTATTGCACATCGAATCGGGTATGTACTGCAGTTCCCCATTAGTTTTTACTTTAACTACAGCAGATTGCCAACTCTTCTGTGCGGTCGCATGTATCGAACAAAATGCAGCAATAACAAATAGTACGCTAATTTTTTTATAGTAACGCATGCAATACACTATTTCATTTGTTTAGAACGCAGCAGCGCTTCCAGGAAATAATAATCAGCATAGATCAATGGCACATCAATTTCGCTTTTAGCAGGTTTGTGCCCGGTGCTGTGCAATAAGATAAAACCACCATTCTGTTTTTGTGGAGAAAGATAAGAAGCACATAATTTTTCCAGTATCCCGTTGGCTACGGCACGGTAATGCTTGTCATTACTATATGTATGCAGCTCGTACAATGCTGATGCCGCGATTGCTGCCGCAGATGCATCCATCGGTTCATTGGGTATCAACGGCGCATCATAATCCCAATAAGGAATTTTATCTTTGGGTAAGCGACTGATGATATAAGCGGCAATTTTTTCTGCCTGCTGCAGGTAAACAATATTCTTTGTTTCACGATAGCACATAGTGAATCCATATAACCCCCACGCCTGTCCGCGGGCCCATGCCGAAGAATCACTGTAACCCTGTGCTGTGATCCTTTGCCTTACTGCACCTGTTTCAGGATCGTAATCCACCACATGATAAGAACTGTTATTGGGCCTGTAATGATTTTTAATCGTATTATTGGCATGGCTCACCGCTATCTTATAAAAAGAAGAATCACCGGTTAGTTTGGTGGCTTCAAAAAGCAATTCCAGGTTCATCATATTATCAATGATCACAGGATATTTCCATTTGCTGTCACTTGCAAAATCCCAGGATTTAATTACGCCTGCAACAGGATTGAACCGGCCAGCCAGTGTTTTTGCAGATTGAATGATCACATTCCTGTAACCTGTATCACCGGTCAATCGGTAAGCATTGCCAAAACTGCAATACATCATAAAACCAAGATCGTGTGTGCCGCCAAAAAATTGCACCGGCGTCAACGCAGCCGTATATTTTTTTGCAGGAGGTAACCATTTTTTATCCTTCGTAAACTCGTACAGGAACCAAAGTTCTCCCGGGAAAAAACCGCTGGTCCAGTCCTGCCCTTTCACCAGTTTTAATTTACCCTTATCCAAAGTTCTCGGGCTCACCAGTTCTGCACCTGCTCCGGCAGCTCTTAAAGAATCAATTACCGAAAGCATATAACCTGCCTGTACACCCGCATTATCAAACTGCTTACTTACATTTATTTTTTGTGCAGCACAACTCTGCATCAACAGCAGCGCAGGTAAAATAATTCCTGCACAGCACAAACTTCTTTTCATTCTCATATGCATATTCTTCATTTAATCGATCCTGATCAATTGTATGGCATTTAAAACCGGCTCGCCTTCCACTGCCTTAAAGCTTACGGTAATACCGGAATTATTCACCACGTTCACCACCGTTCGTTTAGTAATGGCCTTTGCAGCGCCATACTGTTTGGCAATATTAAAATGCTCTAAAAATGGTACATTATTCACATTTACATTAAAGATACGTTTCACATTATCTTCTTCCCGCCCTGTATCAGATAAATTATAAGGAGGCGTTCTTACAACACCGCCCTGCAATTCTGCAAAATGAAGCACCAGTTCGTATTTGCCCGCAGGCACATCAAAACAATATTCTTTAATACCCACCAATTGTGTTTGATAGATAGGATCATCATCCGTATCTAAAATATTTTTGTCGGTACCATAAGGCAACCGTCCGTTGTTATCAATAATAAAAGGTTTACCACCCACGCAACCCCAGCTGCCTGCACGGTAAGGCTGATCCGGTATCCATAATTGTTTGGAAGAATCAGTAAAATATCTTTTAGCACCCAGCAGCACATTCAATTGTTTGAACACTGTTTTTTTATCATCGAGGTTATAAGGTTGTAATTGAAAATGAATATTCATAACATCCTTATACAATTTACCATTGCTGTAACCACTCACTTCAACCCTGTTTGCACCATTTACAAAGGGCACATTCCAGGTCGCCAGGTAATTACGCACATTGACATTTCCAATTTCTTTGTCATTTACTTTTAAAGACAATACCTGGAGGTTACTGGCTACCTGTAACGGTTGTACGCAGAAATTTCCGGCGCTGTCAGCAACACCTGCCCTGTTCTCCCAGCCGGATGAAGCGATCTTCACAAAAGGCGTTTTTAAAAAACTGGCCTGGTATAAAAAATAAGGATCTTTCGGTACCCTGTCCCAGGTAAGCAAACCTTTGTTATTGATATGCGGCATGGATTCTGTCCTCGTCTCCGAATTAAAATCTGCCAGGTTCCACACCACCGCCCCTGCCACAAATGGGCGCTTCATGATCTCGGTGATATAGAACTGGTGAAATTGAGTGGTGTACTCTACACTCTTATCAAAACGCAAAGGCTCCATACTCCTGATCCTGTTATCCGCATCCGCACCATACTCCGTTATCATGAAAGGCTGGTTGGGTAATTTTTCATGATGCCTGTCTAAAAATGCAGGAAAATCTTCCTGCTTGGCGCTATACCAGCCCGAATATAAATTCCATCCTGTTATCATGGCAATGGTCGTCAGACCATTCTCCTGGTAGCGGTTAAAATCAGCATGATTGGCGATCATGGTATAGCGGTAAGGATCTTCCTTGCGGGTAATACTGTCCAGCGAACGTGCCAAAGCTGCGATCGCAGCAAAATATGTTTTTTGTTTATCCTTGTCGTTGGTATAATGCGGTTTTAAAAATATCTCGTTCATATAGCACCAGATGATCACAGAAGGATGATTATAATTCTGCCGTATCATTTCCACCTGCATATCCATACAGTTGCGATAGAAATTTGCAGATTCTGTGATCTCATTTACCACCGGTATTTCTACAGAAGTAAGCAAACCGATACTGTCGCAGGCATCCATTACAGCCGGGTCTTGCGGGTAATGCGCCACCCTGAAAAAATTGGAGCCTGCATTTTTAATAAAGCGTACATCCTCCACCGATACCTTCTTGCTCACCGCATTCCCCATTCCTTCATAATCCTGGTGGCGGCTGGTGCCGATGAGTTTATAACTTTTCCCATTCAGAAAAAAACCTTGCCCCGCATCAAATTTAAACCAGCGCAGGCCCAATGGGTTTTTCACTTCATCCAGCACAATGCCTGTTGCTGCATCAGTGATTGTGGTAATTACACTGTACAAATAAGGATCTTCCGGCGACCATAAATGCGGCGTGCCCACATCATTCAGCTGTTGCGAAAAACTACCCTCCTGTTTTGCATTCACAGCAATTACAGAGGAAATGGTGGCCACTTGTTTATGTGATCGGTCCAGCACAACAGAACTGATCTTAAGATTTTTTTTCTGTGATGTGGTATTGATAAATTTTCCTTTAACAGCCGCCATGGCTTTTTTTTCTGAAACGGATGGCGTGGAAATATAAACACCCTTGCTGGCATTATCTGACAATGAAAAATGCACGTCACTGGTGGCAATTAAATTTACACAACGATAAATACCGCCATAAAAAGTAAAATCAGCGGATAAGGGAGGGATATTTTCATTAAAACTATTATCTACCTTAACAACGATCTCCGCTTTATTGGAACCCGTTTTTATAAAAGGAGATACCGGTACACAGAATGCGGTATAACCACCCGTATGACTGCCGGCTTTTTGCCCATTCACATAAACTTCCGTTTGTTGATTGGCGCCTTCAAAATAAAGAAAGAGATTTTTGTTTTTCAGCGCAGCGCTGATATTGATCGTTTTTTTATACCATCCTGCACCACGGTAATAACCCGGTACATCATCCATCACATCATCAATATTCCAGGTATGCGGTAAATTAACTGCCTGCCATTTTACAGCAGCATTGGCAGCATTCACCGTATAATTATCTTTGGAGAATTGCCACGCATCATTCAAAGGCAGAACCGTTCGCTGGGCATGTACCGAAACAGCCACGAAAAGCATAAGGGAGGATATAATATTTTTCAATGGCATAGTTTCAAAGTATGCCGGAGCAGCGATCGCTGCCCCGGCAATGTGTTTATAAATATTTAGTTGATCTGAACCGGTCTCCTGTAAGCTGTTGAAAATATATCCACGTCAAATTGCGTGGTGATATTATCCAGCATCTGTATCTCGAACTTGCGCACACCCGGCGCTGTATTGTTCAGCAGCTTTACATAAATGGTGTCCATTGCCTGCACCGCTTTTGGAAAGATCATGGTGTAAGTGGTGTCCGAAGAAGGAAGGGTATTACCATTCTTATCCACGATATTATAATCAACACCCCTCACTGCAGGTGGAGTGATACCGGATGTGGTAACAGCATATTTTGCTACTGCATCATAATCCCTTACAAAAGTGGAATAGAATTGCACCGGCAGTTTCAGCAAAGTGGTTTGCGATCTAGTAACCGTTACACCGGTATTATTATTGGGCACAAAAATGGCATAGTAATGATGTGCCAGTTCGTCTACGCCTGCAGGTGTGTCCCGGTTCTTTTCGCAGGCGGTAAATAATATCACGCCAAAAAGCGCAACCATGATATATTGTAATGATCTCATTGTTTTACGGTTTTAGTTAATTACCAGTTAGGATTTTGTGTTACGTTACCGCCACTCAGCGCAATTTCGTTAATGGGAACAGGATACAGGTAATCCCTGTCTACCCTGAAACTCCTGGTGCTGGATGGTTCTACTATCAGCACGTTATCACTATTCAGGTTCAGGCTCGATTGAGAAGTACCCACCCATTCAGCAGCAATGAATTTGGCGCCCAGCAAGGTTTGTGGCAATACGGTCTCTGCTGTTTTCCAGCGGATAAGGTCATCATAACGGAAACCCTCCAAAGCCAGTTCCACCGTTCTTTCCCTCCTGATCTCTTCCCGCATGCTTAAACTATTTGTAGTAACAAAAGCATTGGTCAGTTTGGCTGTAAAGCCCGCCCTTGTTCTCAATGCATTAACAGTAAGATTAAGATCAGCATCGCTGATGCTGCCGTTCAACTCAAATTTTGCTTCGGCATAGATCAGTAACACTTCAGCATAACGGATCAATATCCTGTCCACCGTTCCCGCATTCACAATATTCTGGTCGATGGTATTGAACATTTTTTTAGGCGCAATAGCCGTTCTGATACCCAAAGATGTTTTAGGTATCCACGGACCCTGGTACGCCACATCTCCGGCACGGAAATAGGTCATGCTCACACGGGGGTCCCTGTTGTCCAGGATCGTGTTATAGCTGGTTTCATTGGCTTCCGGTACAAATAACGGGGATCGTGTAGCCGATGCCGTTGTACCATCCACATTGAAGGCAGGAAGGCCATCGCTGTATAAATACTCCCGCAACAGGTTACGGGTAGGCGCCAGCTGGCCGTTCTCAATATTCCTCGACTGGTTGTGACCCAGTAACAGGTTAGCATTACTTACACCATAAATTTTTACAAAAATATTTTCGGTATTCGTAGGGCCTTCACCCGCCTGTATGAACAAACCATTGTAATTAGAGAACAACACATGCCCTTCTCCCATCACGTTGGTGGCAGCCGCAATAGCAACATTCAAATGATCCTGCCAGTTGGCAACCGTGTTATGAAATTTTCCCCTGGTACCTTCATACAAAGCAACCCTTGCTTTTAAAGCCCATGCGGTGCTCCTGGTAACTCTTCCCCATTGTGCAGTAGGCAGGTCGGCCCTTTTAGGCAACCACTGCGCTGCAAAATCAAGGTCATCATAAATTTGTTTTACCACATCCACCCTTGCAGTACGCGGCATGGTCAATTCAGGAGAAGTAACCAGTAATGTTTTCAGTAGCAAAGGAACATCTCCATACAGTTTTACCAGTTTGGAGTAAGCATAAGCCCTGAAGAAACGGGCTTCGCCATAATAACGGTTCCTGATAGCATCCGTAACTTTTGCCTTGCCTGCTTTTTCTAAAATATTATTGGCAGTAAAAATTTCATTGTAACGGTCATTCCAGTCGCCGCTGGTATTGGGCACCGACCTGTTGCCGGTACTTACAGAATTGGGCGCTGTATTAAGTGCATCATCGGCCCTGTTATCGATCCAGTCGCCGGGAAGCTGCTGGTACAAACGGTTACAGGCATTCATCAGGTCCGTTTCGGTATTCCAGAAATCAGCATCACTGAATTTTGTTTCCGGCAAACGGTCGATCTTACAACTGCTGAACATCAGTATTGTCAGCAGCATGTATATGGATAAATTATGTAGCTTTTTCATTGTTGTAATTTGATTAAAGTGAAATATTAAGACCAAACGCCACACTGCGGTAGAAAGGATAAGTAGTGGCACCCACGTTGTTGCCCACTTCAGGATCAAACACGCTCAGCACCTTGGTGCTTTCCCACAGGTCCTGTCCTGATACATACACTTTCAGTTCCCGCATATATTTTTTTCTAACCGGTATCGTATAACTCACCTGTATGTTTTTCAAACGTAGGTAACTGCCGTTTTGCACCCACCTGTCTGATGGTTTGTAGTTATGCGAACTGGTTTGATACATTCTTGGAAAGAAAGCATTGGGGTTGGTTGGTGTCCATCGGTCCATGTGAATGGTCCATGGCATATCAGCTGTACCCAGTATTGGTGACAGTGTTCCTTCACTGATCAAAAAACTTCTTTTTAAAGCGCCCTGGAAGAAAACAGAAAAATCAAAACCTTTCCAGGAAGTACCCAGGTCAAAACCATAGGTATAGCGGGCATTGGTGGTACCCAGCATCACCAGGTCTCCCGGATCTTCAGGTGTACCTTTACCTGCATCGATCTTACCATCACCATTCAGGTCAAGGTATTTGATATCACCAGCTTTAGGATTGGCGAAGAAAGGATAATTAACTTTTGCTTTGTAAGCAGTTGCTTCCGCATCGCTTTGGAAGAATCCATCTGTTTTATAACCCCAAACCGTGTTCATGGCATAGCCTTCCATCAATGATACCACACCACCTGTTCCGATAGAATTCTTTCCATCGTATCGAACCAAACGGTTCTGGTTATCCGAAATATTAAATCCAACACGGTACTCAATTTTTTTGCCGATCCTGTCCCTCCACCTGATCTCTAACTCACTGCCCCAGCTTTTCAATTCACCCACATTGGCCATCGGTGTATTGATACCAATGATATTCGGAACATTCAAAGTAGCCAGCATATCCTTATTACGCTTTACATAATAATCAGCAGTAACGGTAAGGCGGTTCTTTAAAAGTCCCAGGTCGAAACCAATATTCGATTGCTGTACTGTTTCCCAGGTAATATCCGGTGCACCCAATACATCCTGGTACAGGTACTGTGTACGCACACCATTGAATACAAGATTACTTGAAGTAGACAAACCACTGGTAAGCAATGAAAGGTAATCGTAGTAACCGATAGCGCCGATATTACCCAGCTGACCCCACGAACCCCTGATCTTTAAATTGCTGATCATCGGGATATCTTTCATGAATCTTTCTTCACTCAGCCTCCATGCTGCAGATACAGACGGGAACAACTGCCAGCGGTTATCAGGATTCAGTCTTGAGCTTCCATCATAACGGTAAGAAGCTTCTAAAAAATATTTGCTTTTGTAGTTATAATTCAAACGGCCGAAAGCAGAGCCCAGCGCCCATGTTTCCACGTTATCTTTCGCTGTAATAGTTAAAGGATCTGCATAGTTCAGGCTGAAGAAATCGTTGGTGATCATCGATTTTCCGCTCGCAGTAAATTCATCCTTACGGTACTCCTCAAACGAAGCGCCCTGCAATAAAGTCAACGAATGATCCCTGTATTTGAAATTATAAGTAAGATAACCCTGCAGGTTATTCTGGTAGGCTTTGTTCTTTTGAACCGTGATACCATTCGGCGTATTGATACTGAAACGTACCGTAGCAGTACTGCGGCCATACCAGTATAAAGTACGGGCATCGTTCTCCATATTGTACATGCTCTGGTTGCGCCAGCCGATCACATCCAGCGTTAAACCTTTCACTACATTCTTAACCTGCAGGTTTATTTTGCCGGTAAAAGTTTCGTAATTGCGGGTTTCCTTACCGGCATTCTTTTCAATATCCACTGCATTTACCTGCAGGTCGCCATTGTAAATATTACCAGTAACATCTTCTTTAGGTACATACAATGATTGACGGGTACGGCTGCGGTACAACCGGTCAATGATCTGGTCGGTACCATAACTGTTCTCGTTGGTGAACGAACCGATATAACCGGCATTCACTTTCAGGCTCACATATTTGCTCAGTTCAGCATTTACATTCAGCTTGAAATTGTAACGGTAGTTATCATCGGGACCATAACGCAATACACCATCACGTTGATAATAACTTCCGGATACGAGGTAGTTCAATTTTTGTTCGCCACCGCCAACAGAAATAGAATGGTTCTGCTGGTGGTTTATTTTATCCATCCCTTCTTTGATCCAGTTGTTGTTGCCATAATATTCCCAGCGGTCAGCAGTTGGATTGGGACGATAGGAGAAATTTGGATTTTTCAGCCACTCGATCTGTTCATCACTGAATTCTCTTGCACCGGTAGCATTAAAGCGGGCTTCATCGATCAGTGTCTGCTCGTCCCAGGAGTTCAAACGCTCCGGCTGGCGTGCAGTAATATTGATCCCATAATAAGTAGTAAAATTCACGTTTGTTTTACCGGCACGTCCTTGCTTGGTAGTAACCAGTATCACCCCGGCAGCTGCCCTTGCTCCATAAATAGCCGAAGCAGAAGCATCTTTTAATACCGTGATCGTTTCCACATCATTCGGATCAAGCAGGTTGATATCCTGTTCCACACCATCCACCAGCACCAAAGCATTGGCATTATTGGCAGATGTAAAACCACGCACCCGGATACCATAACCTTCGGAACCGGGTTTACCGCTGCCCCTTAACACCGTTACGCCGGGCATCACACCCTGCAAAGCGCCGGTCACGTTAGGAACGGGGCGATTGATCAATTCTTTACCGCTTACCTGTGCCACAGCACCACTAAGATTTACTTTACGTTGGGTGCCATAACCCACCACCACAACCGCATCAATGGTTTGAGAGGAGGAAGACAACCAGATATCAATAGTGTTATTATTTCCTACCACGGCAGTTCTTGTAACAAAACCGGTGGAAGAAAAACTAAGGATAGCGCCGGGCTCCACGCTAATAGAGTAATGGCCCTTACTATCCGTGGTAACGCCCTTTTTAGAGTTACCAATGGTTACACTCACTTTTTCAAGCGGTGCACCGGTAGAATCTTTTACAACACCTTCCACCGTTTTGGCCTGGGCAAATAAAGATTGCCCGCCAAACTGGAGCAGGAGCAAAAGTGAAAACAGCCGGAGCCATTTTCCAAGGTTTAATTTTTTTTGTACGCTCATACAGCATTCGTTTTAGCAGATGAAGAAATTGGTTGATTTAGAATAAACAAACAGTTCTGCAGGGATACCCTGGTAGTACATGTTATGTTTTGGGGAGAAGCGGTAGACGGATTGTCGGTAAAAAATATTTTGCAATTGGCGCCGGTTGGCAGCCTTTTAGGCAATTTTGTAAATTTCATATAGCAGCAGTTTAGCTTTGCCCTACAAAATTGCAGCATCAACCCCTCCTTCTCCTAATAAATGAGTACGCCAAAACCTCTACAAAAAAAATAATAGTTATTGAAATTCAAATAGTTGCGTAAATTATCGCTTACGTCAATAAATTTTTTGTACCCATTCAGGGTTTCGGAAGCCTTCTTCCAAAACTTAAAAGAAAGATAACAGGGCATCAAAAATCTGCGTAGTACATATATATGTATCAAATTGGCGGAGATCATCGCTCCCGGGTACGCATTTCGGGTTTCTGCAGGCTAAGAATTTACCTTAACAACTAATATTTTAGGGCTGAAATGGACAATTATGGTAAAAAAACTATTGTTTTTCACTACGTCAATTATACACCAGCACTACTACAGTTTTGCAAAAACTCAACGCCGTGAACGTTCCCGCTCACTTCGTCATTAAAATTGTTCTAAATTGCCCCATATTGTTTCGCTGTAAGATTGCTTGTATGAGATTGTTGCCCCTCCTGTTAATTAGTTTTTTAATGCATTGTGCTGTCATTGCCCAAAATGCAATGGGGATACCCGATATTATCAATTATCCCAAACAGGTATATAACGCCGGTACCCAAAGCTGGGATGTAAAGCAGGATAAGAACGGCATCCTCTATTTTGCCAATAACGACGGCCTCCTCACTTTTGACGGCTATTACTGGAAGACCACCCACCTGCCCTCCAAGACCCATGCCCGCTGCCTGGAGGTAGGGAAAGACAATCGTTTATACCTGGGCGCCCAGGATGATATTGGTTATTTTATCCCCGCAGCAAATGGCAAGCTGTTGTATAAATCGTTGAAGAATCTGCTGCCCGAAAATGAGCAGTCGCTGGGCGAAGTGTGGGACATTGTAAGCTATGGCGGCGATATCTTTTTCCGTTCCGATGTGAAGATACTCCAGTATAAGAACAACAGCTTTATCATCCACAAACCATTCTCGCAATGGCGCTTTATGGGCGTAAGCAACAACCTGCTGCTGGCACAGGATCGCAAGAACGGCCTTTTCTGTTTTAAGAACGGCAAATGGGAACCGTTGATAGACGCTGCTAAATTTCCGCCCGAGTTTTATGTGAGCGCATTGCTGCCCCTGGGGAAAGACAGTTCCCTTATCACCACCACCAAGAACGGCCTGTACATATTGAGTGGTAACACCGCCACGCCTTTGCAAACCCCTGATCTTTCACTGATAACTGATAAGCTGGTGTTTGGCGCCTGCCTGGTGGACAATGGTAATATTGCGCTGGCCACAAGATTGAATGGCTGTTATATTATTGACCGGAAAGGTACCATCATCAATCATTTTTCCATCCGGGAAGGATTGCAGAACAGCAATATCTACAATATATTTTCAGATAAAAGCAGCAACCTGTGGCTCTGCCTGGATAATGGTATCGATTTTATTGCTTACAACAATGCCATCAAACATATTTATCCAGAAACACAAAATAACGGTTCCGGGTACACGTCGTTGATATATAAGAACGCCTTATACCTTGGCAGCTCCAACGGGTTGTTTAAAACACCGCTCACCAATGTGAACGACCTGAGTTTTGAGAATGGCGCCTTTACACCCGTAGCCAATACAGGCGGCCAGGTATGGAGCCTTACCGAACTCAACGGCCAGTTATTAATGGGCCACCACGAAGGCGCTTTTATTATTGAGAATGATAAAGCACAATTGCTAAGTAACTGGACAGGTTACTGGGCCTTTAAACCCATTTCCAATATTCCGCCCAGCCCGGTGATAGTGGCCGGTAATTACCGCGGCATCAGTTTTTTCCGGTACCAGGATAAGACCTTTAAGAATATCGACTCCAACCTGTTAATGGAATCGGCCCGTTTTTTAGCCGTGGACAATGATGATAAAACCGTATGGATCGGGCATCCTTACAAAGGCATGTACAAACTGCAATGGGATGCCAATAATAAAATAAATATCAAACAATACACGGTAAAGAATGCTCCACTCGGCATCAATAATAATTTCCTCTTCAAGGTCAGGAACAATATTGTGCTTACTACCGAAAAAGGCATTTATGAATACAACGCCAAAACAGATGCTTTCGAAGAATCAAAATTCTTCAGCGGCATTTTAAAGAATATACCGGTAAGCTATTTAAAAGAAGATGCGGCAGGCAATATCTGGTTTGTAAGCGGCGCCAGTGTAGGTGTTATAGATGTATCGGCCGGTCAGCCGCAGGTGGTCTTTATACCCGAACTGAATCATCATATTGTAAGCGGTTTTGAGCATATCAATCCCATCGACAACCATAATATTTTAATTGGCGGCGAAAAAGGTTTTTATCATATCGATTTTGAAAAATATAAAAAGAACAACAACAAGATCATCGAAGTGCATCTTTCCACCGTATTGTCAATTGGTGAAAAAGACAGTTTATTATTCGGTGGCTACTTCGGTAATGTAAATAACAGCAAGCAGGATGCGGCTGCATTTCCCGATATTCCTTACAACAGCAATTCATTTCATTTTGAATACTCCTCTACATTATATGGGCAACAGGCTAATATCGAGTTCAGTTATTTTTTAAAAGGCTTTGATAATGAATGGTCGGCCTGGCAAAAGAAAACAGAAAAGGATTATACCAATTTACCGGCGGGCACTTATACCTTTTCCATCAAATGCCGCAATGGCGCAGGCAACGAATCGGCCATCAGCAGTTATACCTTCCATGTGTTGCCGCCCTGGTACCAAACCTGGTGGGCCTATTGTATCTATACATTATTGTTTGCCGCCTGTATCTATATCTGGTACAAACAGCAGCAAAAAAAATTCCTGCGCCAACAGAAAGAAAAATTAAAGATCCAGCAGCAAAAACACCAGGAAGAGCAACGCGACCTGCAATACCAGCACCAGCTGGAAATTGAAAAGAATGAGAACGAGATCATTAAATTAAAGAATGAGAACCTGCAGACGCAGATAGAAAACAAGAATTCCGAACTGGCCACCAATGCTATGAGCCTGGTGCAGAAGAGTGAATTACTGTCCCGTATCAAGGAAGAATTAATGACCATGCGGAATAATTCCGAACCGGGTAAAGAATCGAAAGACCTGAAAAAAGTGATCTCCATCATTAACAAAGAACTGGAGATCAATAATGACTGGGACCAGTTTGCCGTGCATTTTGATGAAGTGCATACCAATTTTTTAACCACGTTGAAGAAACAATATCCCACACTCACATCCTCCGAATTAAAATTGTGCGCCTACCTGCGGCTGAACCTGACCACCAAGGAAATTGCACAGCTGATGAATATCTCCATCCGGGGTGTTGAAACCAGCAGATACAGAATAAGAAAGAAATTCGGCCTCACCGGCGATCAGAATCTTTTCGACCTGCTGTTCACCATTGGTTCGGGTGCACCGGAAAAATAAGAAGCCCTCCTGCATATTATGTTTGAATTAAATAATCGTTACCCCGAACCTTTCCGGCATTGCATTGTTTGAATTTTGCAATCAAATGTTTGAATCTGGCAACTGCTTTAAAAACGGCCCGACTTAGCTTTGTATTGTAATATTCAAACAACAGTAAAATCAACGATATATGAAGTACAATCTTTTAGGAAACACCGGGTTAAAAGTATCAGAACTTTGCCTGGGCACTATGACCTTTGGCGGCAAAGGCATCTGGACAGCAATAGGAACTTTACCACAGGCCGAAGTGGATGCACTGGTAAAAAGATCGGTGGATGCCGGCATTAATTTTATTGATACCGCCAACGTTTACAGCGAAGGCCTAAGCGAACAACTAACAGGACAGGCTATACGCAATTTAGGTCTGCACCGTGACGACCTGGTAATAGCCACCAAGGTACGCGGCAAAATGAGCGAAGGCCCCAACGGCAGCGGCCTCACCCGCAAACACATACTGCAGCAGGCCGACGAAAGCCTGAAAAGATTGCAGATAGATTACATCGATCTTTACCAGATACACGGCTTTGATGCATTAACACCCATGGAAGAAACATTGGCTGCACTGGACAACCTGGTGAACAGTAGCAAAGTGCGTTATATCGGCTGCAGCAACCTCGCCGCCTGGCAGATCATGAAGGCGTTGGGCATCAGCGACCTGAAAGGATATGCCAAATTTGTATCACTGCAGGCCTATTACACCATTGCCGGCCGCGACCTGGAAAGAGAACTCGTACCCTTACTGAAAGATCAGAAAGTAGGATTGATGGTATGGAGCCCGCTGGCAGGCGGTTTCCTCAGTGGTAAATATACCCGCCAGTCTGCCGCAGAAGATGGCAGGCGTACTAATTTTGATTTCCCTCCCATCAACAAAGAAAAGGCTTATGATATCATCGACGTGATGCAGGAAATTGCCACTGCAAAAAATGTATCGGTAGCACAGATCGCACTGGCCTGGTTACTGCACCAGCCCGTGGTAAGCTCCATCATCATCGGTGCAAAAAAACCGGAGCAGCTGGAAGATAATTTAAAAGCAACGGAAATACAATTAAGTACAGAAGAACTGTTACGCTTAGACGAAATAAGTAAACTGCCTGCCGAATACCCCGCCTGGATGATAGAAAGGCAGGGCGCCGACCGCAAAGTTTCTTCTTAAAAAATAGTATATGCAGAAAACAGAAACACTGGAAGATTTTTATGCCAGCAAATTCAACTGGATGCCACCGGGCCTGAAACAGGACCTGGGCCATTTCAATGTTTTTAATATTGAAGATTGTGTTGGCCCCGGCAAACAACCGGTGCAATACAGCCGCAGGGATTTTTACAAAGTATCATTGATACGGGGAAAGGGTCGTTATCATTATGCAGACAAAAGCATTGAGGTTAATGGAACAACATTGATATTTTTCAATCCCAATGTGCCTTACCAGATGGAATCGCTGTGCGAACAGCCAACCGGTCATTTCTGCATTTTCAAGGATGCCTTTTTTACCGAGCATATACGGGGAGGATTAAAAGACCTGCCTATGTTCACACAGGGAGGTATGCCTGCTTATGTGCTGGATAAAAAACAGGATAAACATATCACCGGCATTTTTGAAAAAATGAAAGAAGAATTGCAATCGGATTACCGTTTTAAATTCGACCTGATCAGGAACTATATCATGGAAGTGGTGCATTATGCGCTCAAAATGCGGCCATCCGAAAACCTGTACGAACATACAGATGCCAATTCAAGAATAACAGCCGTATTCACGGAATTGCTGGAAAGACAATTTCCTATTGAAACGCCTGCACAGCAATACACTTTAAGAAGTGCTAAAGATTTTGCAAAGCAACTCAATATTCATGTCAATCACCTGAACAGGGCCATACGCACCACCACCGGCAAAACCACCACCGAGCATATCTTTGCCCGGCTGATGGTGGAAGCCAAAGCATTATTGAAACATACGGACTGGAATATCTCCGAGATCAGCTACAGCCTTGGGTTTGAAGAGCCGGCCCACTTCAATCATTTTTTTAAAAAACTCAGCAGCACTACGCCTTCCTCATTCAGAAGTTAAAAAATAAATTATTCTCAATTTTCAAAAGCCATCTTTCCGGGTGGCTTTTTATTTATTGTTGACATTTCGTTTCGAACAGCAGTGTTATTGTGTAAGTGCAGCGTTAACATCATCTCCAAAATCTTTCATATTTATGCGCATCCATTTAATACGCCTGTTTTGTATTGCATCTTTAATTAGCTGCTGCCTTTTGGATAAAGTAGACGTCCCTGTTTTCACTTCTATAAAATAAATCACAACTTCATCCTTTTTTAGTTCTTCAGCTCCATCAAATACAATCAAATCGATAGGGCTACCAATAAACCTAACATCTTTCGGATTAAACTGCCTCATAGCTTCGCTAAACGGGATTAAATGTTCTGTTACCTTGCCTAGTACATTTCTTACGCTTCTATTTGCTGCATCTTTCCTTATTCTTTCTTCATTATCTATTTTCCACCTTTGCAATAAAGCTTGTGCAGTTTCAACCCCTGCATCTTCAATTACCTTTTGATATTTCTCTAATTCTTCTTTTTTCCATCTGTCAAAATGTATTGCAGCAATATCCTGAGCTTTACCATCGATTTCTGTTTTTATATTCTGAATCATTAAATCCTTTTCTCGCAATAAGCCATCAGACATTATACTATCTTTCTCTTTTTGATTAACTTTTTTCTTTAGATTCTCTATTGTTATCCATAGATAAATAAGCACTATAACTGAAGCGACAACTATCAAATACACATAGAGTTTTTCCATGTAATAATATCCTTCATCCATAGACAGAGTTTTTTGAGTAAAACAAAGTAGTAAAAAAGTCCCATTTAACAGACTTTTTTATTATCGTTACTTATGGCCAACTCCCTTCAATACCCCCTCATACAAAAGGTCAGAATTGAAGCAAAGACCTCCAAAAAAATGTTGTTTGAATTATACAATTATTAGTTTGAAATCCGCTAACACAACCGTGCAGGTGAAAGTAATTTTGTGTTATCAATCAACCATAAAAATTATAAACATGAACAACAAAGTATGGTATATCACCGGCGCCTCCAAAGGACTGGGACTGGCCCTGGTGAAAAAATTATTACAACAGGGTTATAAAGTAGCCGCCACCACCCGAAACCTCGATGATCTGAAAAATGCCGTGGGCAGCGGATCAGCAAACTTTCTGCCTTTAACTGTAGCACTTACCGAAGAAGCAAGTGTGGCAAAAAGCATTAATGAAACCATCAAACATTTTGGCAGCATTGATGTAGTGGTGAACAACGCCGGTTATGGCCTGGTAGGCGCACTGGAAGAATTGAGTGATGCAGAATCCAGGACAAATTTTGAAGTGAATGTATTTGGTACGCTCAACGTGATACGCCAGGTAATGCCGCATTTACGCAAGCAACAATCAGGGCATATCTTCAACATCGCTTCTATCGGTGGTTTTACCGGCAACTTCCCCGGCTTTGGCATTTACTGCGCTACTAAATTTGCCGTGCATGGTCTTACCGAATCATTGGCTGCAGAAGCACAACTGTTTGGCATACACGCAACGGTGGTATCGCCCGGTTATTTCCGTACCAATTTCCTCGACAGTGGTTCACTGGCAGTTCCTAAAGCGCCTATTGCCGATTATGTGAACGTACGTTCCGTACAGGATACACACCAGCAAAGTATCAACGCTAACCAGCCCGGCGACCCGGATAAAGCCGCGGATGTAATGATCGAAGTCGCTGCAATGCAAAATCCGCCCATACATTTATTCCTGGGCCAGGATGCTTATGATATTGCCGCACAAAAAATAGCTGCTGTACAAAGCGACCTCAGCCTGATGCAGGAAGCCGCTACCAGCACCGCTTTTGAAGAAGTAATGATGAATTGATCCTGTGTAAAACAATTTAAAAAGCCATCCTCAACCGGTTGGGGATGGCTTTCATTCTTTGTATGAATTAGGGGGTTGTAAGTTATCCTGCTATCCTCACCTGCTTGAATTTAATTTCCCGGTTGTTGATGATATTGAACTGGTAGATCACATTCGATTCCCCTGTTTCATATACAGGTTTGCCATTCTCTTCATCTATCTTGAATCGGGTATGGATGGAAAAGTTCAACGTTAAAGTATGTTCTTTTTTATCGGCTTCTGTATACAGCCGGTAAGTATCGTTCTTATCTTTTACAGTCTCGGTATCGAAGCTGCCCTTTGTATAAAGCTCCTCTGCTTTTACTTTCAGCAATACCGTAATGAATATTTTAGAGAAGATCTTGGTGTAGTGTTTATCAAAATCAGCTTCGGTAAAAGGCTTTATCTTATCTGGTAGCTGGCTGATATCTTTTTCACTATTGCTGGCGAGGTACCATATTTCATTGGCCTCATTCATGATCGGGAAATTGATGAAGGTCTTCACTTTTTCTTTATCGCCCTGGTACAATGCATCCCTGAAATCGCGGAAGCTGGCTATCCATGTTAAAGTATCTTTTGCTGCTGTAACCGGTGCTGAAGGCTTAGGACTATCTATAGCAGCAGGTTGGGGAGCAAGACTATCTTTACCGGCTTGATTTTTTGTATCATTGCCGGAGTTGCATGATAACAGTAAAGCATACACGACAATAAAGGGATATAGCATTCTTTTCATGGAGGCAGTTTTTTCAGTTGCGCCAAGTTAAAAGTTTTCGTTTACAAACACAAACTGTTATTGTTTTTGGGTAGCGCCGATCATTACACCAAAATCTCCACTGGTTTGCAGCCAGTTCTTTTCGGGTAGGTAAGTGCGGCTTACAAAACCATCCAGGTATAAGGCATTGCTGCAGCCGGCCTGTTTAAAAAAGTTGGCAAAATCATAAAAATTAACGGGCGCTTTGCTCATGGCAAACAGCAGCCTGTTACCGGGCAGCAGCCCTACCCCATTGCGGATATTGGTATTAACAGAGCCACTTGTAAAAACCGTATTGATCTGCCCGTTCACCAACAGCATGGGGCCCGATTGTGTGGCATACAGCACATTACTGCCATTGCCGAATTGAGCCGTAGTGCAGATACGCACCGTTTGATCTTTATTGATATACAGGATGCCGTTAGGCTGCAGGTAAAAATTACCACTGCCGGTTCTTTTATTGATCGCATGAAGTGTTTTACCATTCTCAATATATAAACCCAGTGGCTGCCTGTCTTCCGTGTACATACCGCCATTCATAGCGAATAATAATTTTTCGCCTTTGCTGGCGCAATAGTCTTTTAATGCCTGCAGGCTGCGTAAAGGTTCATTTTTATCATTCCTCCAGTAAAGTTTCAGGGTGCTTTTGGAAGGATCGATGGTATAGCTGATAAAAGTATCATCAGAATTGACCGGCCGGGTAAAAGACAAGGATAATACCGCTATAATAAGCGTAAAAAAGGATAGTATCAGCAGCTGTAATGGACGCATGCTTAAAAGATGCAGGGGAAAATAATTTCCATAAATCATTGTTTTTCAATACCAAAAAATTTTTTCAAAAAAAGATTTGGCGGTTAAAAAGAAATGATATTAACTTTGCCTAACGGTGTTAAATTATTTTACACCCGAAAAAAAATGGCAAGTAAAGATCGCATACAAAAATTAAAGGACGACACAAGGTGCAATATCCTTACAGCTTCCCTCGACATAGTGAAGGAAGAAGGATGGCCTGCATTGAGTATGCGCAAGATCGCCGACAAGATCGACTATACTGCTCCCATCATCTACGAATACTTCAGTAACAAAGACGCTATTCTGCAGGAACTGACCCGTATGGGTTATGTAAAACTGGCCAAACAAATGGAAGAGGCCAAAAGCAGGTTCACCGATCCGGCTCAGCAGCTGGAAGCTATGTGGCTGGCCTACTGGAATTTTGCCTTTGCCGATAAGGAACTGTACAAAGTAATGTACGGCGTGGAAGTGAACTGTTGCGCCCTGCAGAATACCTGCGATGATCTGAATGCGCCCAGCAACATGCTTTGGGATAAGATACAGGAACTGGTGCCCGCTGATAAAAAAAATGATGAACAATTCATCGATACCAAATACTATACATTTTGGTCAGTAGTACACGGGCTCATATCTATCAATCTTACCAGGCAGATCACTTCAGAAGATCTGAACAGGCAGGTATTAAAAGATGCTATCAGTGGTATCATCAACTCTATTAAAAACTAAGTGAGATCGTCTTGTATGTGAAGGCTTTTTTTTGGCCCATTTACTTAACGTTGTTAAATCATCTAACCACGTTATAGAAACTAAGGCTGTAAACCAGGTAAACCGGGATACCTGCAGCAGCCTGTTATTCAACAGTTTAAAAACTGTTTTTTTTAAAACCATTACTTAACAGTGTTAAAAAATTTAATTCAGTTATGAAAAAGTATTTGATCTATGGAGTGGTGCTGTATTTAGTAGCCTGTGCCGGAAAACTCAACCGCCAGCAGGATGCACCACCAGCACAAACATTACCGGTTGTAAAATTAGAATCCGGTTCGGTTACCACCTGGCAGGAATATCCTGCTAATATACAAGGCACCGTAAATGTTGATATCCGTCCGCAGGTAAGCGGCTATCTCGAAAAAATCTATGTGGAAGACGGCGCCTGGGTAACCAAAGGCCAGCCCCTGTTCCGCATCAACAGTAAAGAGTACAGCCAGTTCAGCAACAGCGCCGGCGCCAATGTACAGTTAGCAAAAGCCAATGTAGAAAAAGCGCAACTGGAAGTAGACAGGCTGCAGCCACTGGTTGCTAATAATGTGATCGCTGAAGTACAGTTAAAAACTGCCAAAGCAGCTTTGCACGAAGCACAGGCCGCTTATGCACAGGCAGTATCTGGCAAAGGAAGTGCCGATATAACGTTGGGGTATACACTAATTACCGCTCCGGTAAGTGGCTATGTAGGACATATCAATTTTAAACAGGGCAGCCTTATCGGTAAAGGAGAAGTTGATCCGTTGACCGTATTGAGTGAAGTGAATGATGTACATGCATATTTCTCTATGAGCGAAGCAGATTTCCTGGGCTTTTTTGCAGCCGTGCAGGGTAAAACAACCGAAGAAAAAATAAAAAACATCCCTCCTGTTGAACTGGAACTCGCTGATAACAGTATTTACAAGAATAAAGGAAAAGTAGAACTGGTACAGGGACAATTCGACCGCAGCTCCGGCAGTATCGCCTTCAGGGCTGTATTTGCCAACGGCGAAAAATTACTCCGTTCTGGTATCACCGGCAAAGTGCGCATTCCATTTGCACAGCAAAATAAACTGATGGTACCGCAGCAATCCACTTACGAACTGCAGGACAGGGTGTATGTATTTGCTTTGGGCGACAGCAATAAAGTGATCAGCAAACAGATCAGCATTGCAGGCAAAAGCGAAGGCAACTACATTGTTGAAAAAGGTATCAGTAGCGGCGAAACCATTGTGTACAGCGGCTTACAGCGTTTACGTGACGGTGCTGTTATTACTCCGCAGGTTCTCGCAGCTGATAGTGTGCTGAAAGCGGTAGCAATGGCGCATTAATGCTTTCCCTACTTGAACATTGAAAATTGAACATTGAGAATTGAGCATTCGGCAGAATGCCACGCACAAAAAAATGTTCAATGCTCAACAAACAACGCTCAATGTTCAAGTAAAGATAACAGCCATCAATACACTATTTTAATTCACCAATCCTGGAATTATTTTTTCCGGCCTTTCCGCCGGCAGGGGATCCTTTATTCTTAAAAAACCAACAAGGCATCAAACTGACAAAACAATTATTTTATGTTACAGAAATTTATAAAACGCCCGGTACTGTCCACAGTTATTTCTATACTGCTGGTATTACTCGGCATCGTATCACTCACCAAATTACCGATCACACAGTTCCCGGATATTGCGCCACCAGCAGTACTGGTAACAGCAGCCTATCCCGGTGCCAGCGCCGAAGTAGTGGCCCGTTCGGTAGCCACCCCGCTGGAAGAAGCCATCAATGGTGTGGAGAACATGACCTACATGACCTCTAACAGCAATAATGATGGCACCATGACGCTGAGTGTTTTCTTTAAAGCAGGTACCGATCCGGATATCGCATCGGTGAACGTGCAGAACCGTGTGGCAAAAGCCAGCAGCCTTATTCCTCAGGAAGTATTGCAGGCCGGTATTACCACGCAGAAACAACAGAACAGTATCATCATGGCCATTGCTATGTACAGCGACAGCACTTATGATGAAGCATTTTTACAGAACTACGCCAAAATAAATATCGTACCGGAGATACAGCGGGTACATGGTGTGGGCCAGGCCACTATATTCGGCTCAAAGGATTATGCCATGCGTATCTGGTTAAAGCCTGATCGCCTTGCAGCTTATGATCTTTCTGCACAGGATGTGCTGGCTTCTATCAAAGAACAAAACCTGGAAGCGGCGCCTGGCAAATTCGGCGAAGGCAGTAAAGAATCTTTTGAATACGTGATCAAATACAAAGGCAAACTGAGCCAGAATGAAGATTACGAGAACATCATTTTAAAAAGTAACAATGATGGCAGTACAATAAGATTAAAAGATGTGGCAAGGGTTGAGCTCGGTTCTTTTAATTACAGCGCCGAAGCAAAAGTGGATAAAGGCCCTTCAACAGGTATATTGATCTACCAGACCGCAGGCTCCAATGCCAATGATATTTTAACAGAAGTAAACACCATTATGGAAAGGGTGAATAAAGACCTGCCCAAAGGTGTAAAGACTTTTGTTCCCTATTCTTCCAAAGAATTCCTGGATGCTTCTATCGAAAAAGTAAAACGCACTTTAGTGGAAGCCTTCATCCTGGTGTTCATCGTGGTATTTCTTTTCTTACAGGATTTCCGCTCTACATTAATTCCTGCAATTGCAGTACCGGTAGCGATATTGGGCACTTTCTTCTTTATGCAGTTGTTTGGATTTACCATCAACCTGCTCACGCTGTTTGCATTGATACTCGCCATCGGCATCGTGGTGGATGATGCGATAGTAGTGATGGAAGCCGTGCATACCAAGATGGCTAAAGAACATCTGCCGGCAAAAGCCGCCACGCTTAAAAGCATGAGCGAGATATCCGGCGCTATTATATCGATCACATTAGTAATGGCTGCCGTTTTTGTACCTGTAGGATTCATGCAGGGACCGGCTGGTATCTTTTATAAACAGTTCGCCTTTACACTGGCCATCGCCATCTTGATTTCTGCATTGAATGCGTTAACGTTAAGTCCCGCATTGGCAGCATTGTTCTTAAAACACAATCATACTGCACCAGGAGAAAAATCAAAGAGCTTCAGCAAAAGATTTTTCAATGCCTTTAATGCAGGTTTCGAAAATCTTACCAACCGCTACAGCCGCAGCCTGCGTTTTTTAATTAAAACAAAATGGGTGGCATTGACTGGTTTGGTAGCGATCACACTCACTACTATTTTCCTGGTAAAGAAAACACCTACCGGTTTTATCCCGACAGAAGACCAGAGTATATTTCTTTACTCCCTCAATATGCCCGCAGGCGCTTCGTTGGAGCGTACCAAGGCCGTGGTTAAGAATGTAGACAGTATTATCAATACCGTGGAAGCAGTAGAAAAATCTTACAGCGTAGCCGGTATGAATATCATCACCAACGCCACCAGTCCTATCAGTGCTTTGGCATTTGTAAAATTAAAAAAGCCCGGCACCCGTGGACATACAGAAGATATCAATAAGATACTGGGCGAAGTGAACCAGAAGCTGACTGCGATCTCTGCAGCCGATCTCTTCACTTTTACATTGCCTACCGTGCAGGGTTTTGGTAACACCAATGGTTTTGAATTGATATTACAGGACCGTGCCGGTGGTAAACTGGAAGACCTGAGCGCAACCGCTTATGGTTTTATCGGCGAATTAATGAAACGTCCCGAGATCATGTATGGTTTTACCACCTTTAACACGGGTAACCCGCAATATAAACTGAATATTGATGAAAGTAAAGCAAAACAGTTAGGCGTATCCGTTAGTGATCTGTTGCAAACATTACAGGTGTACTACGGCAGTTTCCAGGCAGGTGATTTTAACCGTTTTGGAAAACAATACAAAGTGATACTGCAATCAGATATCAGCTACCGGGTGGATCCTTCCACATTGAATGATGTACAGGTAAAAAACAACCTGGGGCAAATGGTACCGATAAAAACACTCATCAGTTTAGAGAAAGTGTATGGTCCGGAAACAGTTACCCGCAATAATCTTTTCAATGCAGTAACCATCAATGGCGCTCCCAAACCGGGCTACAGTTCCGGCCAGGCATTAAAAGCCATACAGGAAGTGGCAGCCACTTATTTACCCCGTGGCTATGCCATTGAGTGGGGTGGCTTAACAAGAGAAGAAGAAGGCGCAGGTTCACAAACCACCTGGATATTCGTGATGTCAGTGATCTTCGTGTACTTCTTACTCTCAGCCCAGTATGAAAGTTATATTCTGCCACTGGCGGTGATACTTTCTGTACCAACCGGCTTACTGGGTGTATTTGCCTTTATCAATATTGCAGGTATAGAAAATAACATTTATGTACAAGTGGGTATTATCATGCTCATCGGTTTATTGGCGAAGAATGCCATCCTTATTGTAGAGTATGCGGTGCAGAGAAGGCGTGCAGGATTATCCATCCGCCATGCAGCCATTGAAGCAGCAAGATTAAGGTTGCGCCCTATTCTTATGACCTCCTTTGCATTCATTGCCGGCTTGATACCATTACTCACTGCCACAGGTGCATCAGCAATGGGCAACCGTTCCATTGGTACTGGTGCTGTAGGCGGTATGTTAACGGGTGTGATACTCGGCATCTTCATCATACCGGTACTGTTTGCCATCTTCCAGTATTTACAGGAAAAGATCAGCAGCAAAAAAGTTGCAGAGCACGACGAATGGATCATCGACAAACTGGAACTGGCTCACTAATCATTAAATAGCATCAAAATGAGAACAACTAATTTCTTTACAGCACTGCTTATATTATTAAGCGCCTGTAAAGTATCCAAAGACATAGCAACGCCGAAGGCAGACCTGCCCGGCACTTACAGGAACGATAATGCGGCTGATACAGCCAGCATTGCCACTGTTCCTTACAAACAATTTTTCAGCAACCAAAACCTGCTGCAGCTGATCGACAGCGCCATTGCACACAATTACGATATGCAGGCTGCTGTAAAAAATATAGAAGCGGCACAACTGGTGGTTAAACAAAGCAAACTGGGTTATTTACCCGATGCAAAATTACAGGCAACGGGCAGCATCAACCGGCCATCGGATAACAGTTTGAATGGCCTCAGCCTGAGCCAGTTTTTAGGCAAGTCTTACGTAGAAGACTACACGGTAAGTGCAGCGCTGAGCTGGGAAGCCGATATCTGGGGCAAGATAAAGAACCAGCAATCGAAAGCGGCAGCGGCTTACCTGCAAACCAACGAAGCGAAAAAAGCGGTGCAGACCAACCTGATTGCTTATATCGCTAAAGGCTATTACAATCTGCTGATGCTGGATGCGCAGGTGGCCATTGCCAAAAAGAACCTGTTGCTGAACGACAGCACTTTGAACATCATCAAACTGCAGTACAATGCAGGACAGGTAACGGCCCTGGCTATTCAGCAGGCAGAAGCACAACGCCTAGTGGCGGCACAGCTCATTCCATTGCTGGAACAGGAAATTACATTACAGGAGAATGCGATCAGTATTTTATCCGGCGTAAACCCTGCAGCAGTAAAAAGAACCGGTGATGTGAATGATGCAGTTTCTAACAGCGCTGTTACAGCAGGCATCCCCTCCGCATTATTACAAAACAGGCCCGATGTAAGAAGCAAGGAACTGGAACTTACCATTGCCAATGCCAATACCGGTATTGCCAAAGCCAATATGTATCCTTCGCTGGTGATCACGGCTGCAGGTGGTATCAATTCTTTTAAAGCAAGCAACTGGTTCAATATCCCGGCTTCCTTATTTGCCTCCGGCGCTGCAGGCATTACACAGCCCTTGTTTCAGCGCAGGCAATTAAAAACACAATACGAATTATCCAAAGTGGAAAGAGAAAAAACCGTGATCGCATTCCGTCAATCAGTATTGAATGCAGCAGGCGAAGTTTCGGATGCGTTGGTACAGATCGAAAAAATAAAGGAACAGGAAACCATTGCTGTAAACCGTACCGGCATTTTGCAACAGGCTACCGGTAACGCCAACCTTCTTTTTAAAAATGGTATGGCCAACTACCTGGAAGTGATCACGGCCCAAAGTAATGTATTGCAGGGTGAATTGCAATTAGCCGTATTACAGCAGCAACGCTCCGTGGCGATGGTGGAATTATATCGTTCGCTGGGTGGTGGATGGAGATAAGTAACCTAAGTTTCACGCAAAGAAACAAAGGAAGCAAAGAAGCAAAGAACAAATTTTCAAACTTTCAAACTATAAAACATGTCAAAATTAAAAAACAAAGTAGCAATTGTAACCGGTGCATCCAAAGGTATTGGAGCCGGTATCGCCAAAGCCTATGGTGCTGAAGGCGCTTCAGTAGTGGTGAATTATTCTTCTGATAAAGCTGGAGCAGAAAAAGTGGTGAGCGAGATCACCGCCAATGGTGGTAAAGCTATTGCCGTACAGGGTAATGTATCTTCCGCAGCCGATGTAAAAAAATTATTTGCCGAAGCAAAAACCACTTATGGTCATATTGATGTACTGGTAAACAATGCCGGTGTATTCAAATTCGATCCGCTGGAAGCGATAACAGAAGAAGAATTTCACCGCCAGTTCAATACCAATGTGCTGGGTACCATTTTAGCTACGCAGGAAGCTGTTAAACATTTTAACGGCAATGGCGGCAGCGTCATCAATTTAAGTTCTATTGTAAGCGATAACCCATTGGCCAACTCCGTGGTATATTCTGCCACTAAAGGTGCAGTGGATACCATTGCAGTAGCCTTATCAAAAGAACTGGGTGCTAAAAATATCCGTGTTAATACCATCGCTCCCGGTGGTGTGGAAACTGAAGGTACACATACCATGGGTATGATCGGCAGCGATTTTGAAAAACACCTGGTGGCAGGCACTCCCCTGGGAAGGATCGGTCAACCCGGCGATATAGCAAGAGTTGCTGTATTCCTCGCTTCTGACGATGCAGAATGGGTGAATGGCGAAAAGATCAGCGTATCAGGAGGATTCAGATAATAAGCTTCTTGTTGGTTGCGATGCAGTTGCCGGCCCGGGATATCCTGGTGTCGGCAACTTTCGTTTGCAGCATAGTGCAAAACAAAGGGAGCCATTTATGAAATGATCATCTCATCTCTAAAACAGCTCCCTTTTTTATCAGTTTACTAAGAACAGGTCAGGAATATTGAATATTCAAAACGGGTCAAATCGTTCTCCCTATTGTTTCACAAATTTTGCATTATACAGTGCAGTACCATTTTCCATTATCCTGATATAATAAATGCCCTTACTAAAAGTGGATACTGGTAATAATATCGTCTGTACATTACCGGTAGCTTTACTGTACACCAGCTCGCCGTCATTGCTGTACACATTCAGTATAGTATGTGTGGTGCCTGGCTTAGGTAACCATATATTCAGCAGGTAATGAACGGGATTTGGATAAGCACTGATCACCAGGTCAGTACTGCCGCTCATTTTTATTACAGCTACCGTGCTGTAAACAAAACGATCGTCTATATCCACCATTTTAAGCCGGTAGTAATTATTGCCCGCAACAGGGCTGCTATGTATCCATGTATAATTCACCGGTATGCTGCTGTTGCCTGTTGCGGCAACGGTTGCAATGGCATTAAAGTTGATACCATCTGTGGAGTACTCTATAATAAACCTGCTTACATTCTGTTCAGTAAGTGTTCTCCATGTTAGCTGAACCTGGTCATTTTCTTTAGTGGCAGAAAAACGCTCCAGTGTTACCGGCAAGGCGCCCGTCCAGCTTATTGTATAATTGGCCGGAGTGGGGTCCTGCTTACCTGCTGCATCCACAAATGCATATTTAAATACAACGGAAGTGGAACCATTTGTGATACCGCCAAATGAAACCAGTGCAGGATTGAAATTGGTGATCTGCTGATTGAGTGTTACAGACACACCATTATAATACATGGTGGCATTGCCCGGTATGTTGGTGATCACAATTTTATTGGCATTGCCCAGTATACCGTCTTCTGCATCAGCCCCACTTACAGCAGTGTTTATTTTTCCGGCTGAGATCACGCCGCCGGAAGGATAATTTACTGTTTGTGTTTTCAGGATCGGTGTCTGGTAATTTTTCAATACCAAAATTCTGTACCGTTAAACCATTGGTACCGGTATTGACAGTGATCACAGCAGTGGTATTCGCCACACTTGCAGCACCACTAAGGTTAGTACCTGTTGCCGTATATCCCGTTGGTAAAGCGGCGCTGGTAAGGTTGGTATTACCGGTTTGATCTGTAGCGGTAAGTATTACCTGGTAATTGGTATTTTGTGGTAAGCCACTAAAACTATAATTACCTGAAGCATCTACCTGTACCGATTGCAGCACGGCATGTGTTACAGGGTCTACTAAGTTTACCCATACACCACTGGTGATTGAATTTTCACCACTATTAACCGCATTGCCATTAGCATCATCCCATATCTTTCCGCAGATGGTTGCGCCTACCATGTTTGTTTTAGTAACCACGCAACCGGTGGTACCTGTAAATCTTGCATAAATAGTGTAAGTGCCCGGCGCAAGGTTATTGAATGCCGTGGAAGATTGCCATGTTGTGTTATCCTTGCTGTATTCATAGGAAGCGCCTAACGGTGATGTAACGGTGATGCTACCCGATGTACCACAGCCACCGCTTATTACAGTTGTTATTGGAATGGTGGGAGGCGTCATGGAAAAAGATATATCATCAATAGCAAGGTCATTGCCACTACCGCCAACAGAATTATTCAGCAATAACAGATCTATATCGGTATTAGTGGCTGTAAAGGTAAAACCATATTGATTCCATTGTGAAGTAGCAGTATTGATGTTTCCAGTAGTGAAAGTACCCAGTACTGCCTGGCTGCTGTGATCTACCACCTGGAACAATATATTGGGTTTAATAGGGGCGCCAGGTGTAAGATTGGCTGCCCATGCAGAGAAAGTGTAAGTTGCCCCAATCTTGATACCTGTAAATCTTCTTCTGAAAAATTCACCCAGGTCGTAACCTGCATTCACACAATACATCCTGCCCGTACCATTGCCGGATGTGTGATCATAAAACGGAGTTACCTGCCAGGTATTAAAATCCGGGAAAGCTGTGCTCACAATTTTGCAATAGCCATCTTCGGCACGAACGCTGTTATTTAAAAAGTGATAACTGGTTTGCCCCGGCACCAATGAACCAAAGGTGCCTACAGCCCCGGTTCCAAAATCTTCAAGGTAGCTGCTGCTGCAACTGTTGGTCATGGCTACAGGATTCAGTTCTCCATTTTGAAATATAGCGTTAACGATCTCCCCCGGGGCGATATTTAGTGTAGCCGTTCTTGATACCTTGTCAGCGCTGCTGTTATTAGTAGGATCATCCACCGTTATTGTTTGCAGGTCCCATCCGCTGGAAGCCGCCTCGGTAATGGTATATGTACCGGGTATCACCGGTATCAATATCGAATTGCCTGCAGTTGTTCTCACCCTTTCATCATCAATATAAAATATGTTGGTACCGTCTGTTGCCCTTGTAAAAATATTATAGTAGGGAACAGTAGGTTGCCCTGGGCCCTGTCCACCGCTGTTCATAGTGCTCCAGAGCTCGCCGCCTACACCTCCCGTAAGACTGTTTACATCAAAAGATGCATCTTCTTTAGCAGACCAGGAACCATTGTATTTGAACACATACCAGCCATCGGCATTTTTAAAAGCGGATAAATACACTTCTCCTTTATCATTCACTGCAACATCCCTTGGAAAAGTGGCGCTGGAAGCAGTTAACCCGGGTGGAGTTCCAATGTTGGTAACCACACCTGCAGCAGTTACTTCAATTACGCTGACAGCATTCGTACTAATATTTTTTACAGCAACATAGGCATCGCCTGTTAAAGGGTTTGCGTCAATTGCAAAAGACAAATAAGTAGCCGATTGATCTGACACGGTATTCCATGTTGTACCTGTACCGCTGTATTGATAGATGATACCGCTTTTAATAAGGTAAGGCAACCCATTCCAGGCAGAACCGATATCGGTGGCTCCTAAAAATGCTCCAACGGTTGATATTGCGGTAGCAGTTGTTCCATTGTAAGAATATACGGTACCTGTTGTGCTGATATATACTGCATTGCCATTGACGCCCCCGTCTACACGGCTGACGTTTGTAATGCTTGTAGCCGTCCAAATATTGCTGTTGGCATCACGGTAGTACAATGTGCTGGTAGTCTCATCAATGGCCCATAGCCTTCCGTTTTGTGAAGCACCGATATCTTTTACCCGCAATTGACCAGCCTGGTCATTTAATGAGAAGGGCGCAACTGCTGTGGTACCTGCCCCGCCACTTACAGTAAAAGGAAAATCAATACTGGCACTTTCATTCAGCGCTTTTTTATGCACATACATATAGCCTACTGATGGCGCTGCAAAAAAGAATTCAGCAGTACCCGATGAAGCAAGGTTGCCCGGGCTGGCGATCTGCGTGATCCTTACCTGCCTTATCAAACCGCTGTTGATAACAAAATCACTCAGCGATTCCTGGTAGTTATTATTGTCAGTTGCAGTAACAGTAAGATTGGTTGAATTAAAAGTTGCAGCAGAGCGTGCAGGATTAGAAAGATTATAAGTGCCCAAGGTGGCCGGGTTAAGCAAATTGCCGGATGCATCCAGGAATTCGATCCTGAAAGATTCCTGCGCATCCACATCCTCTATGAACATGACCGTGCCCGGCGTCAAGTTGGAAGTAAAAGTATAAGTGGCTACCGGGAAAGGGCCGGTAATGAACATGCCCAGCTCCAGCATGCTGGATGGCACCGTATAATTGGTTAGCCCCAAAGGCTTATCAATTGCAGTAAAGGCTTTATTGGTACTGGTGGTCCAGGTGGTGCCGGAATACGTTACGGTAAAAGGATTGGAAAGCCCGCTGTAATTCCAGTTACCTCCATTAACACTGGTATAAGCAGTGTATGCGTAACCAGCTACATTTTGAGCAAATGCGGAAGCAGAAAATAACAGCATTGCTGATACCAGCATGACTACTAAAGCATATTTGATCTTCATTTTTTGAAATAAAATTTTCATTGTACTATTCTTCTTTTTCTTGTGATCGTCTGGAAAGCTGGCATGTTTTAAAGTGGCCGGCAGCTGCAAACATTGTTGTAAAAAATTCATCATGACCTTTTTGTTGTTGCATTACATTAAACTTTCCTTTTGGGAAATATAAAAATGTAATACCCGTTTTTTTTAAATTGGTTTCACAGCAGTGATGGTGGCGCTTTTTACAGGATCAGATTTTGGTTTTTACAAGAGAGTGATTTAGTTTCAAGGGTTGCATGCTTATATTTAAATCTCCTGCTTGTAAAACGCACGCAAATATTCTGCGTATTTAACCAATAGCCCCTCGCTATTTTAGGTGCTGGCCCCCACTAAAAATAGGGGGCCTAGTACCACCCAATAAGCATGGCTATAACCTAAAGATATTTACAGGGCAAAACAGGGTCTTTACCGGAACGAGGCTTGAAGCAATGCAGAATAATTAATATTTATCAATGCCCGGCAAACTTATACTAATAAAACGGTTAGGGATAGCTGCTTTGCATCAATAAGCCCATTCACTTTATGAATACCCTTCTTTATTTTACAAAGCAAAAAAAAGCAGTAAAATTACCCGACCCATCTGCCAATAAAAAAGCGGCTTTTATAATAAGCCGCTGCCGATAAGGATAATTAAAAAGATGCGATTATTTTTCGTTGAGCGCCGCAAGTGCTATCACCAGTGCTTTAATGTGCTCTTTGGTAATAGGCACTTCTACACCTCCCGTTAATATCACATCCCCGCTTCTTACGATCTCTACCACATGCTCGAGATTTACCAGGAAAGACCGGTGCACCCTGAAAAAACATTCGTTGTGAAACAACCTGCCATACATTGCTATCGGCAGGGAAGACAATACTTCCTGCCGGTTGGTTAATACAAAAACGGAATAAGATGCTTTTGCCCTTATATATAATACATCCGCTCCGTTCAGTATATGTATACGGTCGCTGGTATTTATAATTATTTTCCTGATATCTAAACGATTGAAATTTACTCAGCTGCAAGGTCATCATTTTACTTAATTGCGCTGACTCCTAATTACGTGGTTATTCCCGCTATTTTTTGTGTCGCATTACAAAGTCAGGTAATATTTTTTGCCGGGCATACAACCCTCCAGGTAGCTTTTACATCTTACCGCATAGTTTAAACTATTTACGCTATTGCAATTGTTGAATATAATCACTACCTTATACACAGCATCCAGTACCCGGCTTAGGATTTTTCACGAACCGCCAACCGCTTTTGCATCCTGATGAACCCGGGCAGAACGATATTATTGCTATTATCCTTCTTTGTTGCTGGCATACATATATCCTGTAATAATGGCAAATCACAAGACCTCACCAAACATTATAGCGAGGATATGCTGTTGCATTTTGAAAAGATCTGTGAGAAGGAGCACCGGCGTGATACAGGCATTTACCTGTTGGATTCTGTGTACCGTACTTTTCCCTATCAAACCATTCCCGACAAATACCGCTATTATAATTTTAAGAGAGACCTGCATGAATTGATACGCTACGGTGATGCCAGTTATGATACCGCCATTACTTATCTCGACAGCATGATCGCTGTTATTGAAGCCAATGATCTGCAAGATCCAATGCACCATGATTATGTATGGGCCTTCAATAAAAGAAGCGATTATTTTACGCGGCGGCAGCGGTATAAGGAAGCGATCGAAGATCTTACCCGCTGTAAACAATTGAACCAGGCGGCTGGCGACTCCTGCCTGATGGCGGACAATACAAGGACCATGTGTATGATCGCTATCAATCAATCCGATTTTTCGTTGGCTGCCTCCTTACAAAAAGAAGCATTGCGCCTGGAAAACACCTGCATTAAGGATTGGCAACACTATGTGCGTATGCAGCGCTACCTGGATGACCTGGGATACATTTATGCCAATATTAAAAATTATGATAGTTCACTGTATTATCATTTCGAAGCGGTAAAGTTCCTGGAGGCCAATAAAGCGGTGTTTCAGAAAAATGACAGTGCATTTTATGATATTGCCTTGAGTAATATTTATGGCAATATTGCTGTAGCCTACGAATTTCTTGAAAATTACAAGGCTGCAGAAAACTATATCAACAAGGCTATTGTGCTTGTAAAAGATACTATAGAACTGGCTAAGAGCAGGTTAATACTTGGAAAGGCATTATTTGAAAGTGGCAGGATAAATGAAGCTTATGAAGTATCCAAATTATCGATGCCGCAACTGGATAATTTTGATCTTTTTTTTAAAGCCGACCTGCTGCAATTAAAATACAAAATTGCCCGTGCACGAAATGATTATAAAGAAGCTTCCGAATACCAGTTGCAAATTCAGTTGATTAAAGATTCCGTATCCAAAAACAGGATCAACCTGTTAAAGAAAAATCCTTTTACAGAATATGAACGGCTGGATAAAAAATACCAGGTGGAGTTGCTGGAAAAAGACAACCGCAACCAGCGCAATAAGACCAGCGCTGCTATCATCATCGGGGTATTGGCCATGTTGCTCGTGATCATTTCCGTTTTCCTGCTGCAGCGCTTAAGAAGGGTGATGAAGAAAAGGGCCATTGCTTATAAAAACTGCTGGCAAGCGAAAAGGCGCTTACAGAAACGATGGAGCAAAAAGAGATCGCTCAAAAAGAACTTCGGGAGAAAGAATTATTTGCGCAGGAGATGCGCCTGCAGATGGAATTGAATGAAGCCATCCTTCAGCAGCGGCAGCAGATATCCGACGATATGCATGATGAACTCAGCAGTTCCCTTGCTGCATTGAAATTTTATTCGGAGGATGTGAAGCGCCGTACGCAGGGCAGCGCCGCCGAGCAACCCATGAAGGAGATAGCCGACGAAATAAAAACAGTGTATGAAAATGCCCGCAGGTATATGCACAATCTTAAATCCAGTAACCATGAAACGGCATTGAGCGTTACCGGATTTTTAAAAGAGATACAACAAAAGTTTACTGAAAAGGGCCTGATGAAAGTAACCCTTCGCATTGATGAAGAAGATATAAAGGCCAGCCTCTCCCCGCTTCAGCACAACCAGCTGTATCATATTATGAAGGAAGCGGTATCCAACATCATAAAACATTCCAATGCCAGCGCTATCTGCATTTCCATTTCAATGGACCGCTTTAACTGTCACTTCAGCATTGCAGATGATGGCAAGGGATTCAGTAAAGACCATATTGTTCACGGCATCGGCATCAACAGTATGCGCAACCGGGTAAAAGAACTGGATGGCGTGCTGGATATTGAGTGTTCAGAAAACGGCACTTCTATCAAAGGAAATTTCCCTATTTAGTGAAACTGGTGTATGCAGGGATATGTTCTCGCCCAAGGCGAGATCACTTGTGTCTATTGATGGTAGCGGTTTATAACCGCGGCATAAACTTCCGTAAAAGCAGTAACCTGCCACTTAAAATATTTCCATATCTCCGGCGCAACCATCTTTCTGTTATCTACATCTACTCTCTTACGGTCTCTTTCTTTTAAGATATAATGCTATTCCATAATTTTTGCAATGGCAGCGTATCGGCATATCATTATCAGCTACAACTATTGTTTATGATGCGCTTTGAGCAATTGAACACAGTGGTTTCTTCCATCATCAACTGGAGCAATGCAGAGCGGGCTTCCTTTTTTGCCATGCTGCATACCGCCCGGTACCAGGCTGGCGAATACCTGATCAAAAAAGGCGAATCCAGGGACGCTGTCTTTTTTATTGTAAAGGGCCTTACCGGAAATATCATAGAAGACAAACATGGCAACCAGTTTCCTGTACACCTCTGCTTCGAGAACGACCATGTTTCCAGCATGGTAGGTTTTTTAAATGATCCTTCCACCACTACCAACCTGGTAGCGTTGGAAGATACCGACTGTATTGTGATACCAAGGGCCGCCCTGCAATGGCTGTACGACAATGTAGAAGATGGCAATAAATTTGGCCGCATACAGCACGAACGCATCCTTTCACTGTTAGTAAAAAGGCAGCGCATCAATTATATAAAAGACCCGCTGGAACGCCTTGGGCTACTGCAGGAAATTTATCCCGGTATAGAAAAAAGGATCTCGCAACGTTTTATCAGCGCGCTGCTTAAAATTGACCAGGCGCATTTTTCCCGCCTTAAAACAGCCATTGAAAAAAATACCCTATAGATCAATATGCAGTTACATTCTTCCTTTACGCAATTAATGAAAGTGTTTTCGGCGCCCATACAATGGACCGATGCACAGGTACAAAATTTTACCGGCCAGCTGATCGTAAAAAAATATAAAAAAGGCGAATTCCTGCTACAGCCCCCACAGGTATGCGAACACCTGTTCTTTATCAACAGCGGCTTTTGCAAGGCCTGTATCAAAGAAGAAAAAGGAAGAAGCAGGATCATTTATTTTTCCGGCGAAAATGAGTTTACCACCGATATGATCAGCTTTCTTGCTGCAGCGCCGATGCAATGTAATATCTATTGCAAAGCGCTGGAGCATATGGAAGTGGTACTGGTGCCGCGTACAGCGCTGGAGTGGATATACGAAAATGTGGCAGAGGGTAACAAACTGGGCAGGGTACTGTACCGGCAATATGCAATGGTAAAGATGCAGGACATGTACGACAGCTACAGGCCCGACCCATTGGAACGCTACAAAAGCCTGGTGTTGAAATTCCCGGATATTGAACAGCGTTTATCCCAAAAGCTGATCGCATCTTACCTGAACATTACACCGGAATATTTTAGTATGCTGAAAGCAAAAAACAAGCGGTCATGAGGTTCTTTTCGACAAAATCTTAAACTATATCAATGACCTGCTTCCAAATTATTAAACTTTATCAAGCCCGTTTTATTTCTGTGGACGCATCTTTGCATGACTAAATCCATAGTAAAAATACGGTCAATAAAGCATTTATACGTAACCGTTATCCTCCCAAAAGACCAGGCTTCTTAGATGAAGCAACCATGCCGGAATACGGGTGCACACGTAATGCCGGCGGGTTAACCAAACACACCTTCCCAAGTTTAACCAACAAATTTACCAGGATCTGCAACCGATCAAAATAGTATGGTAACGCTTACCCGTAACCGGAATATTTTTTTTTGTAAGGATGCTGTATTTAATAATACCGGGCACAAACGATTGTTGCCTTTGCCGGTAACCTGAAAAATAATGAGAAGAAAATTTTTTACTAAACAGAACAATATGATCACACAAAGACAAGTACAGCCCGTAGATGGGCAAAAAGGATGCTGGCATATAGCCATACGATCCCTGCGGCGAAAGATCAAGGCTGCGCTGCTTTTATCTGGTGGTATACTGGCAGCAGGCCATGCGGCCCAGGCCCAGGCACCCACCATCACCTACCCCGCTGCAGCGCAGGACATCACCCGTGCCTACAGCCAAAGCAATCTCACCGTCAAGCTCGTCTTCAACGGCGCCTGTACGGGCGCCACCACGGTAAAGGTTGCGCTGCCGGCATCGGTAACCTATGTGGCCGGTACAGTGGCCAAAACATCAGGCACGGCGGGCCTCAGCATCAGCGAAGGCAGCATTGCCGACCTAAGCAACCCCGTGTTCAACATCGGCGGCAGCATTGCCACCGGTAGCGACATCACGTTTACCATTGCCCGAAGCGCCGCCTGCGGCAGCCTGGCCACGGCTAAAGACAGTGTATATGTATTCACCAGCGGTGGCTGCAGCAACGGCAGCGAAACAGCCAATACAGTAAATACATACAATCTTCTTTCACCTTCATTGGCCATTACACCACCACCGGCATTAACCAATGCAGTGGTGGGCACCACAGCTACACGTACCACCACGGTAACCAATGGTGGTAATGGTGTATTGGATACCCTGCGCTATTATGTAGTGTACACAGCAGGAGGTATCATTAATACAAGTGGTACCAATACCATTACAGCAAATGGTGTTGCATTTACGCCCAGCAGTACCAATGGTGATACCTTGTTTTATAAAATATATGGTGCCTCTTTATTTGGTGGCGATAACTTATTGAGCAATGGCGAAACCGTTACCATTACCGAACCCATAAAAGTGGTAAAATGCAATACCGCCACGACTTACGGGGCCGGATGGGGCAAAACCAAAGCCACCCAATGCCAGGTAGCAACCGGAACCAGTGCGGTGACCATGGCTACCGGTGTGACCAACCTTGGCATTGTTACCAGCGATGTTACCCTTGTGGGTGCATGCGCATCTGCGCCCGGTCTTTCCAAATCGGTGTTTACCAACAATGGTACCGGCGGCAATGCCGGGGCTATGTACAATGTAATTGCCAACCTTGGTTTTATTGATAATTCACAGATTCTGTTTGTTTCCAGTAATGGCGAATACCTGAGCAACTTTACCTTTGGCGCAGCGCCGGGCACAGGCACCGCATTGGTGGTAGATACCCTCGGCACCGCCTACACGAGCAATGCCAGTGTGCGTGCCCGCCTCAGCCAGTTTACAACCGACCCCGATGGGGCCGGTGTGGGGCTGGACGACCTGGATGGCGATGGCCAGTACGACGACCTTGCCCCCGGCAAAAGCTTTACCATTTTCTTCTATCGCAATTATAAAACAAGCACACTTTGCCCTAGAGCCAGTTACGCCCATTTTGTAGGTGCTACGGCTACTTATAATGATATGTGCGGTACATTGGCTACCAGCCTTCCCTCCAATGGCGTTGGCGGTCAGCGTACTTTATATACCGTACCCAATCGTGACATCAACACCGTGCCGCAAATTTTTAACGGGGTACCCTTTACCGTTACCATCAGCCATTATTCAGCAATGATAACGGCCGTAAACCAATCGGTAGACAGTATGGAACTGACGCTTACATTGCCAGCAGGTGTTACTTATGTGCCCGGTACCTTCTATTTTAGAGGATTTGCCCGGCCCGATGCTGCCAATGTCACCGTTTCAGGTTCTACCGTTCAGTTCCGTACCAAACTCAATGGAACCAATAACCTCTGGTACCAGGATGATTTTACTTTTGATTTGGTGTACGATTGCAGCGGTGGTAGCCTGGTAAACCTTTCGTGGGAAATGGATTATGTAAACACCCGTAGTTGTGGCGATATTGTAGAACGGCTCTATTGTGGTTCCAAAACAATACCTGCTGTTTGCCCGGCGTCATGCCCCGGTGGCCTGGCCAATATATTTACCAAGGCAGAGCGCACTTCGCTGGGCTTTACCGATGCCACGTTGGCCACAAGGATAAACCCAGGCAGCATACCGGCCGTGCAACTGGCCACTGTATTGCCTTACGACACCGTGGTGGTTACCAACAGCGCACAGCAATCGTCGGTAGCGTACAGCAATGTGCATTTTAATTTTGAGCTGGATAAAGTAAGCGGGCAAAACACACTGGTATTCATCAGCGGCACGTACAACCATAAGGCGGCGGGCACCGGCACCATTACCACAGTGGCCATGCCTGCACCAACCGACCTGAGCACCGCCACCCACACGCAGTGGGACTGGAACCTTACCGGCCTGGGCGGATTGCCCGCCACACTTTCGGCTGGCGATAGTGTATGGGTAGCCGTTACTTATCTTGTTAGCAATGCTGCCAGCGGGCAGTTATATGGCATCATACCTACGTATGCACCCAACGCCAATTCTTATTTTTATAGTAATGATGCCAGTGCTGTTAGGCAGTATTGCCTGAACCTCGTACCCCTAATCCGTTTTGTGGGTTATGCAAATTATGGAACCGGGTATTGGGGCGGCGGGCCCAACACGCTAGTGGGTTGTGGTGCAGCCTCACCCCGTGCTTCTTACTACAATGGATATGGTGTAAACTACCGGATATTCAATAACGAATTCCGCCCCAGCCACCGTGTAGATTCTGTAGTAATAATATTACCCCCTGGTGTGGAATATGATGCCAGCGCTACCCCCACGATAAACTATACAAGGTGGGCAGATGTATATAACCAAAGTGTCGCAACATTTAATATTGGTGCGCCTGTTATCAACGGGCAAAGGCTTACGTTTATCAACCCCGGGAACTGGCCGCTAAATGATGTTGGTGCTAATGGAAGTCAATCAGACAGTCGCATTACCTACAGCCTCAAATCTACCTGCGAGGCAGGCAACACCACCGGCCCATTGCCTTTGCTGCAACAGTATTATGGTAAGACATATTATTACGATAATACCACTGTACCCATGACCGTTACCACCGCCTATGCCATTGGTGCCAGCTTCTTTGGTATTGACGGCAGCAAGCGCCCCAGCGTAGCGGTGCAAAACAATACCGGTGTGGTGCAGGGTGTACAACCGCAGCAATATTGGGATGTGCAGGTGGCCAACCCCAGCACCCAAACAGCGCCTTACCTGTGGCTGGCTTTAGAAAAAGCAGCCGCCAGCGGCATCACCATCGATAGTGTGGTACTGAAACCCAGCAACCTGGTACTGACCACCGCCTCTACCTATGGCACCGGCAACAAATGGTACCAGGTAAGCGCCGCAGGCTTAACAACGGGAAGCACACAACAGGCAAGAGTATATTTTAAGTATACCAATTGTACTCCGGATAGTATTCTTTTGAAAGCAGGATGGAATTGTACGGGTTATCCTAATGCAGACCCTACTGCATATGCCTGTACCGCCGCACAGACTTACTTAAAAGTTGTGCCACAACCCAGCCAGGTGCAGCTAAGCGTGGCCCGTCAACCCGGCGGTGGCAGCAGCATCAACCTGTGCACCACCGACAGCACTTTGCTGATTGTAAACAGTGCGCAGGCGGCCAACCTGGTGAGTCCTTATGTAACGTTCTACCCGCCGGCGGGTGTTACCCCGGCATCCACCATACAGGTAGAGTATCCGCTGGGCAGTGGCAATTACCAGCCGGCCACCGTTACCAGCATTGGCGGTGGCGGTTATAAGATAGACCTTAGCGCCCACACCGCCATTGGCAGCAATGGCATGCTGGGCACCGCTTCCAGCAATCCGGCCTTCACTCCTTTGGGTGGCGACAGGCAGGCCAAAATAAAGCTGGACTTTACCACCAGTTGCGGTTTTGTATCGGGTTCTTCTTTCAACTTTAATGCCTATGGCAATATGCCTTGCGGCGCAGCCGCTACCGGCAATGGTGTAAGCGCCAGCACCAGCGCATTAAATATTACGGGGGCAACAGCAGCCGGCAGCGCCGGTGTGCTCATGAGCTTTGGCGCCGCTACTGCAGTTAGTTGTGGTACCAATATCAGCTTCTCACAAACCATCACGCCTACAGGTATGCCTTCCGCCGCCGGTGATACCATGGTGTACACCTTACCGTTAGGTATGGCCTATGCGGGTAACCTTACCACAGGCTTTACGGCAACCGTATCCGGCCAAATAGTAAAAGTAGCCATGCCTGCAGGCGTAGCAGCAGCAACGCCCATCAACTTCAGCTTTGATGTAACCGCAGCAGGCGGTGGTTGCGGCAGCGGCAGCGTAAGCGCTGCTTACCAGCGCAGCATTGCACCATTGAGCTGTGGTGGCACACCCTGTGCCAGCAGTAGTGCGGTGATTGCGAATGGGGCGTCGCCGGTGATTGCGATGAATAAGCCTGACCTGAGCATTACGGCTGTAACAAAAACCAGCGGTGCTTTTGTGCCGGGTGGTACTGTAAATGTAAATGTAACTGTTGCCAACAGCGGCACGGTGGATGCACCTGCAGCTACTTATATAGTAGAAGTATTCTGCGGTAGCAGCAGCATTCCGTTTGCAACAGATTATTTTCCTTCGGCCATAACAGCCGGCAGCAATGCCACCGCTGCTATGACGTTTACCATTCCTGCAGGTGGCAGCAGTTGTACAGTAGGCGCTACCACCACTTACAAGATACTTCCTGTAACGGCGTTGGGTACTTCGCAATGTATATGCAGTGCAACGACGTTCACACCGCTGATGGTATTGCCGGTAACTTTTACCAGTACAGATGCCACCGCAGATAATTGTGCCGTGGATGTAAAATGGTCGTACGAACTGAGTAATGCCTGGACCTTACAGCAGTTCGTTGTAGAGCGCAGCAGTGATAATACCAATTTTACTGCTGTAGCTACATTGGCTGCAACTGCGGTTCACTATACCGATGTGGTGCCTGCCAGCGGCAATTGGTACTACCGCATTAAAGCGGTGGAAGTAAATGGTAATATCACTTACAGTAAAACAGTAGTGGTAAAAGCCAGCAGCTGCCAAGGCACGGGATTGAAAGTATATCCTAATCCTGCACATGGACAGTTACAAATAGTATTGCAGGGCAACAGCAATACCAATAATTATCAATTGATAGATGCTATTGGACGCATCATTCAGAATGGTTCATTACGATCCAATACCAACAACACCATCAACATCAGCAAAATTGCTTCGGGTATTTATATCCTTAAAGTATGGATGGATGGTGTGGTGCAAACCAAACAGGTTCATATAGTGCCATAATAAGGTTTGGTTTTTAATAGGGTAGATGGGCGGCATGTTTTTACATGCTGCCCTTTTTTTGTGCCGTTAATTTTACTGTATAATAAAATGATGGTTGTAGATACTGCTATGGTGTGCAGCTTATTACTTTACAAATGCAAGTACAGCATCAGCAAATTCGGCAGGCGCTTCCTGTGGTACATTATGCCCCACTTTTACTATGCTTCTTTTATAGCCGCCTTTAAAATAATGCGCATCTTTACCCGTTCCTGCAAAGGGCTCTACGCCATCGGCTGTTGCGTCTACTATAATGGCGGGCACCTGTATAGCGGGTTGTTGTTGCAAAGCCTGTTCCATGGCTTCAAATTGCGGATCGCCGTTCACTAATCCATAACGGTGCCGGTATGAATGTACCACCACCTCCACAAAATCAGGATTATTGAATGATACGGCTGATGCGTCAAATGTTGCATCATCAAAATTCCAGGTAGGCGACCAGTTGCGCCATAAAAGTTTGCAGAGTTCATACCGGTATTGCGTCAAGCCAAGGCGGCCCCGCTCGTGATGAAAATAAAACTGGTACCAGTTCAGCATTTCAATTTCCGGAAGCGCAGGCACTGCATACCCCGGAATATTTTGAATATTATATCCTGCTGCCGAAACAAGCCCAATAACACGTTCCGGAAAAAGCGCTGCAACAATACAGCAGGCCCTTCCACCCCAGTCGTAACCACCAACAATTGCTTTTGGTATCAGCAATGCATCCATCAACGCTTTCAGGTCGTGCGCCAATGCGGCCTGCTGACCGGAACGGATGGTATCGGCCGATAAAAATTTTGTTGGTCCATAGCCCCGCAGGTAAGGCACTATCACACGGCAGTTCTTTGCCTGTAAATAATTTACCACTCCATCATAAGTCCTGGTGTCGTAAGGAAAACCATGCATCAGTATAACGGGTATACCATCAGCATTACCACTTTCTTCATAAGCGATGCAAAGGTCTCCTGCGTTAATGTATTTTAAGATGCCCATGTTGATGGATGTGCTGAAGTTGATTTGCACAAAAGTACAATAGTATTGCTGATGGTAATTTTTGGGCTTTGCCGGAACGATCTTTTAAATATTTATTGATTTGTCGGTTGATTGCGTTTCAAGATAAACGGTAAGGCAATCAGCCCGATGCCTATCCCAAACAAAAGTCCTTGAAGCATATCCGGCATGTTTTTAAATTGCGAAACGGCTATTGTTGTTGTAAGAAAGAAAAGCCCAGGAGGAATTAAGAGGTAGGATTTTGCAAATTTTTGTTTGATGGTTTTTGTGATACTGAATTTTCTATTATTTTTTTTAAAATGCGTGCATTCAATACATTGTTATAAAACACGAATTTCATTTAGTTCTAATGCTGAATAATTTTCATTTGAAAATATCTTAAAAGTAGCAGTAAGGTCACTCCAGTTTCCGTTAAGAGGCAAATCAAAAAAAGCTTCGCCTACCAGGAACAGATCACCTTTTCTTAAGCCAGAAGGCCGATCAACAAATTCTACATCTTTATATATATGCTGTCCATTAGCAATAACACTGTCTTCGGCCTTTGTTACTTTATAAACATTTTCTATTTCGTCCGGCAAACCATATCCCTCAATTACTTTTTTTAATAATTCAGGTGTCCATTGATAATAAGGATCATGCAGTGTTAAATCAAATGCTCCCGTATAGTCTTCCACTGCCAATAGTTCTATCCATTGCAGTATAGCAGTTTCAATCTCGAACTTTGAAACAGGACTTGGTAATCGTAGTTCCATACAATCAGTTCAGTATTTTAATTTGTTACGAAAGTTAGAATTGGCTGCCTTTTATCAGCGCTGTTTTTATATTCGCTGCATTTTTAAATTTAAACCCGTCAATTCTTTTACCCGCTTGCCGAAGATATTTAAGTCTTTGGAATTTTGTAGAAAAGTCCCATATCGGCCTGTTGTTGCTTTCAGACCTATCGCATTGGTTTTTTCAACCCATTCTTTTACACTTAGTTTATAACTGTTCAGCCCTACTTGGCTTTTAATTATGGCAAATTCGCCATAATTAAAAGCAGGATTATAAACTGCTTCCCAAATTCCCAGGTATTCAACTGTATTTCTGTTGCGAAGCCAATCCGAAATAAAAAAGTCCCCATCTTTTGCCTTCAACATATCAGTTAAAGAAATATACTCTCCCCCATTCTCTGTAATTATCGTGATCTCTTTACCCTGAACCTCTATCTTTTTGTTTTTTGCCATAGTCCTATTTCCAGTTATTTTATTTATGATTTGATAAATAACATTTATTAGGAAAGGCAATTTCCTGAGCCTTGGATTGGGAGGGTATAAAATAAAAAAGCCTCAACATTTATCATGTTAAGGCTTAAACTGTGCGGACCGGACGGGACTCGAACCCGCGACCTCTGCCGTGACAGGGCAGCATTCTAACCAACTGAACTACCGATCCTCCTGTCTCAAAAACCGGGGAAAATTGCTTTTCCCGTTTTTGGGAGGGCAAAGATAGGTTTTTGATTTTCTCATTCCAAAACTTTTATTAAAATATTGTAATCCCTAATTTTACATTCTGTGTTACAACCAACCAAAAGCATTTGAAACTAAAATAAATCTACATGCCTGAACTTAAAAACCGCCAGTTCCTCGATTTTGAAAAGCCGATCAAAGACCTGTACGACCAGATCGAGGTACAAAAAGCCAGCGCAGAAAAAAGTAAAGTAGACCTGAGCGATTCCATTGCCAAACTGGAAGAGAAAGTGACCGAGGTAAAACGGGAACTGACCAGCCACCTTACCCCCTGGCAAAAAGTGCAGCTGAGCCGTCATCCCGACAGGCCTTATACCCTCAAGTATATCGAAAAAATGTGTACCAACTTCATCGAACTGCATGGCGACCGCAATGTAAAAGATGATAAAGCCATGGTGGGCGGCTTTGCGCAGCTGGATGGTGAAACGGTGATGATCATTGGCCAGCAAAAAGGTATCAACACCAAAATGAGGCAGTTACGCAACTTTGGTATGGCCAATCCGGAAGGCTATCGTAAGGCCCTACGCCTGATGCGCCTGGCAGAAAAATTCAACAAACCTATTATTACATTAATTGATACCCCCGGCGCTTATCCAGGGCTGGAAGCGGAAGAAAGAGGCCAGGGCGAGGCCATTGCCCGTAATATTTACGAAATGATCCGCCTGAAAGTGCCCGTGATATGTGTGATCATTGGCGAGGGCGCCAGTGGTGGAGCATTGGGTATTGGCGTGGGCGACAAGGTTTTTATGCTGGAAAACACCTGGTATACCGTAATATCGCCGGAAAGCTGCAGCAGTATTTTGTGGCGTACCTGGGATAAAAAAGAAACTGCGGCCGAACAATTGCGATTGACCGGCGAAAACATGCTGCATTTTGGCCTGGTGGATGGTGTGATACCCGAACCCCTGGGTGGCAGCCACTGGAATTATGACGAGGCGGCCCAGATACTTAAAAATTATCTTTTACCTGTACTGGCCGAACTGAAAAAGATACCTGCCGAAGAAAGGATTCAGCAGCGGATCGAAAAATTTGGAAAGATGGGTTTTTGGGAAGAATGATTATTACAATCAACTATTTATAATAAAAAGAGGCTCAGCAAAAAGCCTCTTTTTTATTGACAAACTGTTAAATACTAATTTTCAATCACTTGCAATAATCCAGTAACTTTGAGCAAACATTTGCTTTTATGCTTAAAGTTGGAGTTATTGGCGCCGGCCATTTAGGAAAATTTCACCTGAATAACTGGGCCGAAATTGATGGCGTTCAACTGGTGGGATTTTGCGATTCCGATGACGCCAATGCCAAACTGGTTGCTGAAAAATATAACCTCCCCCGCTATACTGATGCTGAACAACTGATAGATGCCTGCGATGCGCTGGATATTGTGGCCCCTACCAGCTTTCATTATGAATTATGCGAAGCCGCTATAAAAAAAGGCAAACATGTTTTTGTGGAAAAGCCTTTGGCCAATACCATGGACGAAGCGAGGATACTGGTAAAATTGGCCAAGGAAGCCAATATCAAATTCCAGGTAGGGCATGTGGAAAGATTCAATCCCGCTTTTCTTGCACTGAAAGAATATAATTTGAACCCCATGTTCATTGAAGTGCACCGCCTGGCGCAATTCAATCCGCGGGGTACCGATGTAAGCGTGATACTGGACCTGATGATACATGATATCGATATCATTTTAAGCCTGGTAAAAAGCAATGTAAATTATATCAGCGCCAACGGCGTATCGGTGATGAGCGATACACCTGATATTGCCAACGTAAGGATCGAGTTTGACAATGGCTGTGTGGCCAATCTTACCAGCAGCAGGATATCGATGAAGAAGATGCGTAAAATGCGTTTGTTTCAAAAAGATGCCTACATCGGCATCGACTTTTTAGAAAAGAAGACCGAGATCATCAAACTGAATACACCGGGCGATAAAAATGTTTTTACGTTTGATATAGAGACCAACAGCGGTAAAAAAACCATTGCTATTGCCAACCCGGGTGTACCCGAAGTGAATGCTATAAAAATGGAGCTGGAAGAATTCCGCAATGCCATCGTGAACAACAGCGATACACCGGTTAGTGTGGTGGATGGTTTCAGGGCAATGGATGTGGCCCACCAGATACTGGAAAAGATCAGCAAGGCCATTCATAATTGACCAGGTTCCTTTTATAATTCTTAACCCCAATCTTTTTACAGATTAATTGAAACAGTCCCGGATTCATACAGGATGGTACGTTGCAGGCGATCTTATTGCTGCAGTGATAGCATGGATGATCTTTTATTTTGTGCGTAAAAAAATCATCGCCGAACCTTTTTTAGTAGGGCATAAATTTTACATCGGTTTATTGCTGTATCCTGTTGCATGGGTAATGCTCTATCATCTTGCAGGAAGCTACAAGAATATCTACACCAAATCCAGGGTGTTGGAATTGTCGAATACTTTCAGTTATTCTTTTGCAGGAAGTATTATGATCCTCTTCCTGTTTTTATTGTACGATGCCACAGGTGATTACAATATTTATTACAAGGAATTTTTATCGTTGCTGGGTATACAGACCGTTGTTACGTTTATTGTACGCCTGTTCTTTTTAAACAAAGCAAAAACGCAGCTGGAAAAAGGCAGTGTGTTCTTCAATACATTGATCGTTGGTTCCGGCGATAATGCAGCCGCGTTGTACCGATCCATTACCGGCAATACCGAAAAGACCGGTTACATGGTAAAAGGATTTGTGGATACCAATGGTAACCATGCTCATTTACCTGCCGCTCTGATCAATTTTGGCAGAACAGAAAATTTGCCGCAAATAATTACGGAAAATAAAATTGAGGAAGTGATCATAGCGGTAGAAAAAAAAGAAAGAGAAAAAATAGAAAAGATATTACAGCAACTGAGCGACAGGAATGTGAACATAAAGATCACACCCGATACCGTGGATATTTTGAGTGGCGCCGTGCAAACCAGTAATGTATTGGGTATCCCGCTCATCGACCTGCATTCGGGCCTGTTACAATCCTGGCAGCAAAATATTAAAAGGCTGCTGGATATAATGGTGGCAGTATTGGCGTTGATATTACTTTCGCCCCTTATCATTTATACTGCTTTAAGGGTGATCGCTTCCTCCAAGGGACCGTTGTTCTTTTTACAGGAAAGAGTGGGTTATAAAGGTGAGCCTTTTACCATGTTCAAGTTCAGGAGTATGGTGGAAGATGCAGAAAAAAATGGCCCGCAATTAAGTTTTGATGATGACCCCCGCATTACCAAATGGGGCAAGGTAATGCGCAAATGGCGGCTGGATGAATTGCCGCAATTGTGGAATATCATTATAGGAGAAATGAGCCTGGTAGGCCCAAGGCCCGAAAGAAAATTCTATGTAGACCAGATCATACAACAACACCCGGAGTACAATTATCTTTTCAGGGTAAAGCCGGGGCTCAGCAGCTGGGGCATGGTGAAATTTGGGTATGCTTCGTCGGTAACTGAAATGATAGAACGCATGCGTTACGACCTGGTATATATCGAAAATATCTCCCTGGCACTCGATTTTAAGATCATGCTGCATACCATCAAGATCATCTTCAGCGGGAAAGGCAAATAACAATTTTTTATTCTATATAATGGTGCATTCATTCAGCTTTTAAGTGCTGCGTAATGCAACGTTTTGTTTATTTTTGAAGAAACCAAATGGATTTGAAAAAGATCGCCGCTTTTATTGCCTTGCTTTATTGTCAACTGTCAACGGGTTATTGCCAGCAATCATCGTATTGGCAGCAACGTGTCAATTACAAAATTGATGTTACGCTGAATGATGTGGATAACACGCTGGACGGTTATGTAAAAATGGATTACTTTAATAACTCCCCGGATACGCTTTATTTTATCTGGATCCATTTATGGCCCAATGCTTATAAGAACGATCGCACTGCTTTCAGCGACCAGATGCTGGAGAACGGCAGCACCAAATTTTATTTTTCCAACAACGATGAACGGGGTTATATCAATCATCTCAGCTTCCGGGTAAATACGGTGAATGCAAAAACGGAAGACCATCCGCAGCACCAGGATATTGTGAAACTGGTATTACCCACACCATTGGCGCCTAAAAGCAGTTGTAAAATAGAAACACCTTTTCGTGTAAAACTTCCCCTGGTATTTTCGAGAAGCGGGCATAATGAACAATCTTACCAGGTAACACAATGGTATCCCAAACCGGCAGTGTATGATAGTAAAGGATGGCATCCTATCCCCTATCTTGACCAGGGAGAATTTTACAGCGAGTTTGGCAATTTTGATGTGCAGATAACCCTTCCGGAAAATTATGTACTGGCTGCCACCGGCAACCTGCAGGAAGATAAGGAACGTTTGTGGTTGCAGAAAAGAAAGGTTTTTGACCGCAGCGGTACAGATGCCAAAAAGAAAAAAACAATTACGCTTTCCAAACAAATAGCTTCTTCCAAAAATTTAAAAACACTGCACTACCAACAGGATAATGTACACGATTTTGCATGGTTTGCAGATAAAACATTTTCAGTAAAAACTGATACCCTCAAATTGCCTTCGGGTAAAGTGATCAGTGTGTATGCATATTATTTTTCGGAGAATGAAGATGTATGGGCCAACAGTATTCAATATACCAAGCAGGCCATTCTTACTAAAAGCAGGTGGCTGGGCGAATACCCTTACAATGTGGTAAGCGTGGTGGATGGCGGCATTGGCGGTGGTATGGAATATCCCACCATTACAGTGCTGGAATCGGGTGGCACTGAAAAAATGCTGGACTTTGTGATCAATCACGAAGTGGGGCATAACTGGTTTTACGGTATACTGGCCAGTAATGAACGCCTGCATCCCTGGATGGATGAAGGCATGAATACCTATTACGACAACCGCTACCTGGTACAGCAATATGGGAATACTTCTGTTGATTTTGTAGGATTACCCAATTTTCTAAAAAAGAAAATGCCGCTGGATTACCAGGATCTTTATTTACGTTCCCTGATCGCTGTAAAAAAAGACCAGCCGATCGAAACGCCTTCTGAAAAATTCAATGAATCCAACTATAACATGGTAGCCTACACGAAAACAGGCGAGTGGATGTCTGTACTGGAAAAGCAACTCGGTCAACCATTGTTCGACAGTTGTATGAAAGAATATTACCGCCGCTGGAGTTTTAAACATCCTTATCCCGAAGATGTGAAACAAACCTTTGAACAGGTAAGCGGCAAAAACCTGGATGCAGATTTTGCTTTACTGGATAAAAAAGGAGCGCTGCCCGATCAGCCCATAAAAAAAGATATCCGCTTTACCAGCTTCTTCAATCTGAAGGAAACTGATAAGCACCATTATATTTCACTGGCGCCTGCAATTGGTTATAATTTTTATGACAAATACATGCTGGGCATTTTAGCACACAATTACAGCTTGCCGGCCACTAAATTTAAATTTTTTGTGGCTTCGCTGTTCGGTTCCAAAGCCGGGCAGATAAGTGGTGTGGGAAGATTGAGTTACAGCTGGTTCCCCGGCAGTAACGGGCAAAAAGCGGAACTGAGTGCTTCCGGTGCCTCCTTCAGCGGTGATACGTATGCTGATTCCACCGGCAAACTCAACTACCTGCACGTTTATAAATTCACCCCTTCTTTTAAATTCGTTTTTGGCAATAAAGATCCCCGCAGTACCATCACCAAATTCGTACAATGGAAAACTTTTATCATCAACGAGCAGCAGGTGTTGTTTACAAGAGATGATATACGGCAGATCGATATTATTACTTACCCTATACAAACAAGGTATGTGAACCAGCTGCAGTTTGTAGTGGAAAATAAAAGGGTATTATATCCGTACAAAGGAGCATTACAGGTGGAGCAGGGCAATGGTTTTGTACGCACGAATTTTACCGGTAATTATTTTTTCAATTATCCAAAAGGCGGTGGACTTAACCTGCGGTTCTTTGCAGGTAAATTCTTTTATACCACCGATAAGACCTTCTTAAAACAATTTGAGACTGATATCTATCATTTGAATATGACCGGGCCAAAAGGATACGAGGATTATACCTACAGTAATTATTTTGTTGGCCGTAATGAATTTGACAAATTCTCTTCGCAGCAGATCATGATACGTGATGGCGCCTTTAAAGTAAGGACCGACCTGCTGAGCAGCAAGATCGGTAAAACAGATGACTGGTTGACGGCGGTTAATCTTACAACAGATATTCCGAAAGATATCAATCCGCTGCAGGTATTACCAATAAAAATTCCTTTAAAAGCATTCCTCGATATCGGCACCTATTCCGAAGCATGGAAAAAAGATGCACCATCCGGTCGTTTTTTATATGATGCCGGCCTGCAGCTTTCCCTGTTCAAAGACCTGGTGAATATTTATATCCCGATATTATACAGCAAAGTATACCGGGATTATTTTAAATCAACCATTCCTGAAAAAATGTTCGTGAAGAATATTGCATTCAGTATAGATATTCAAAATACATCATTGAGAAAATGGATCCCTCAAATTCCTTTTTGATGGAACAGCCGCGATACCTTTTACATGAGCAGATTGATAAAAAAAAATGGGACGACCGTATTGCAACTGCCGCCAATGGCCTGGTCTATGCCTGCAGCGGCTACCTGGATGCAATGGCAGGGCAATGGGATGCACTGGTGTTAAATGATTACGAAATAGTGATGCCGCTTACTTCCCGCAAAAAAATGGGCATCCGGTATCTGTTCCAGCCTTCTATTACACCGGCGTTGGGTGTTTTTGGCGATAATATTTCTGTAGCAATGATCCGGGATTTTCTTAATGCCATTCCCCGTAAGTTCAAAGTACAGGACATTAGTTTTAACAGTAGTAATCAATTAAGCGGCAACAGAGGTACTATCATTCCAAGAAGCAATTATATACTTGCTCTTTCCGGTGAATATGCATTTGTGCAGCAGGGCTATTCAGAAAATATACAGCGCAATATTACCCGTGCGGTTAAAGCAGGATGTACCGTAAGCAAAGATGTTTCATTTGAACAGGTAGCAACTATCTGTAAAAAAGAATTCCCCAAATTCACCACGGTAGAAAATGGCTTGTTCGAAAAACTGGAGATGGTATACGATACATTCCGTCAGCAGAGCGAAACATACGGTGTTTATTCAAAAGAAGGCATGTTACTGGCTTCCTGTATTTTTCTTTTTTTTAAGAACAGGGCTTATTACTGGCTGGTGGGTAATGCGGTGGAGAGTAAACAGTTTGGCGCTTCTTCTTTACTGGTAGATAGTTTTATTAAGGATCATGCCGGAAAAGATCTTGTACTGGATTTTGAAGGCAGCGATACGCCTTCTGTTGCTGATTTTTATAAAAAATTCGGCAGTACACCCGAACCCTACAGCAGTTTGTATATCAATGACCTCCCCTTCCCCATCAGTCTTTTAAAACCGTTGCCGGAATATTACCGCCGGCTTATTTCAAAATAGACAAAAATACTTCTTCCGGTTGTATAGCATTTTTATAATAAGGCGCCAGCTCTTTATAGCCCGTAACAGTTACTTTAAAACCACATTGCTGCAAACGATCGATATAATCCTGTAAAAGATAGATACGCACATGGTCTTTTTGCCCGAATAACGCTGATTGTCTTTCCGGATCATTAATGCCCGGCTCTTCAATTGTGGTAAGTATACTAGCGGAATAGGGTACCTGCAGTATCGCACGGCCGCCCGGTTTTAATACCCGCCTTATTTCCTGCATAGCTTTGATATCATTGGGTATATGCTCCAGGATATGATTGCCGATCACCAGGTCAAAACTATTATCGCTGAATGATAAAGCCGTGGCATCTTCCGTCTTAATATGATCGTCGATACGTTTGTAAAACAGTGGTTCAATATCAGCAGTAATTATTTCGTTGGATGAATGGAGGTAATTATAGATATTCTTTTCAGGAGAAAAATGCAATACTTTTTTGCCGGAGATCAGCAGTTCTTTTTGCATAACTGCTATCAGCAATCTTTCCCTCGCTGTACTGAGACAATGAGGGCATAAAATATTTTCTCCATACCCTGCGATCACTTTATTTTTTTCCAGCGCCGCAGCATTTTCTGCTGATGGATGATCGGGCACAAATTTGCTGTATACAGCGCCACAACAATTACATTCAAAGCCACTGCCTTTATATTTTGCGTAGCTGATACGGCAACGGGCTCTTTTAACTGCAAATAAAAATTGGCGGTAGCTGCCCTGTAAAATATAATAGAGCCCTGCTTTCTTTAAAATATCTTTTAAAAATTCTTTCAATGAAAATTATTGTGCGGCAACGATTGATTCAGCAAGAACTAGATCGAGGGGCTGCGTGATCTTTATATTGTCTTCTTCCCCTTCCACTAAATTTACCCTTAATCCAAAAGCTTCCACCACCGTAGCTTCATCGGTGAATTTATCTTTATAATCAATATTAAAAGCGGGTAATAATATTTTACTGTGAAAGGTTTGTGGTGTCTGCACCAGTCTTACGCGGCTGCGTTCCACTGCTTCGTTATCTTCGCCATCCACCAGCCTTACACTGTCTTTACTGTTAATAACGGGAATGGCTGAGCCAAATTCCATGGCGGCTTCATAACAACGTTTTACAAGATCAATGGTCAGGAGGCAACGCACCGCATCGTGTACAAACACTATGCTTTCATCTTTTATCATGCGTAAACCATTCTGTACCGAATGAAACCTTGTTCTTCCTCCTGTGGTGATCTTGATGCGGTTGTAATCAAAAAATGCATCAATGATCTCCTGCCCTGCTGCCACATGTTCTTCCGGCAGCACCAGTATCACCTGCATATCTTTGTATGCTTTCAAAAATGTATCAAGGGTGTAATACAGAACGGGTTTATGGTTCAGTAACAAAAACTGCTTGGGTACAGCATTGTTCATACGGGTGCCTATGCCACCGGCTACTATTACGGCTATCTTCTTAAGTTGTACCTGTTCTGCTTCCATCGTATATAAACTAACGGTACAAAAATACGATTCTGTATCTATAAAAGTAATAGTAAAATAGCGGGGATGTTTTCAGTATAGCGCCCAAAAACATTTCAGTAAGTGTGTAAGCTTTTTTCTACATCAATCGTGGTATATTTTCACATAGCTTTCGCCATCACTGTTCCGTGCACCACGGTACATACCGGCGCTGTTCAGCACCATGGCCACATTTCCTTTTGCATCCACGCCTATCATGCCGCCTTCACCATCCATGTTCTTTAATTTATTGTTCACCACTTCATTCATTGCATCGTGTATGTTCATGCCTTTGTATTCCATCAGGCAGCTTACATCGTAAGCGGCAACAGCACGTATAAAGGGTTCGCCATGGCCGGTGCAGCTGATGGCGCAGGTTTTATTATTGGCATAAGTACCGCAGCCTATCAATGGACTGTCGCCAATGCGGCCGTATTTTTTATTGGTCATACCACCGGTACTGGTGGCAGCAGCAATATTGCCGTCACCATCGCAGGCAACAGCTCCCACGGTACCAAATTTTTTATCCTTGAACAATTCTTCCAGGCCCTGGTGTGTATGATCGAGTGAATAGTTATCGCTATCCCTTATTGCTTTCCACTGGTCGTACCGGAACTGCGAAAAGAAGAATTCATCCGGTTCCAGTTTAATGCCTTGCTTTATTGCAAAATCATTGGCCCCCTTACCACTTAAAAAAACGTGGTTGCTGTTGATCATTACTTCTGCAGCCAGTTCTATCGGGTTGCGCACATTACGCACCGCAGCTACAGCGCCGGCGCTCAGGTCTTTACCATTCATGATAGCGGCATCCATTTCCTGTACACCTTTTTTAGTAAATACGGAACCGCGGCCGGCATTGAACATCAGGTTATCTTCCAGTATCACTATGGCGGCTTTTACCGCATTAATGGCGGTACCGCCTTCTTCCAATACAGCATAGCCTGCATTGAGTGCATCATTCAATCCTTTAAGGTAAGCGGCTTCCAGTTCCGGCGTCATATCTTCTTTCAGGATGGTTCCTGCGCCGCCATGAATTGCAATCGAGAGCTTTTGCATACGTGTTGGTGGGTATTAGTTATAAGTCCAAAAGTATTTAATTTACTGCCATAAAACTTCTACAATTTTCAGCCAATGTTTAAACGTGCATTAACGAAAAGTGATTTCCTTTTAATAGTCGTCAATCTCATTCCGCTGTATGGTGTGTGGTTTGAAGGATGGGATCCCAAAACGATGTTCCTGGTGTATTGCATGGAAACCGTGATCATTGGTTTGATCAACGTTATAAAGATGGCTTGTGTAACCCTGTTTGTAAAAAGTACCGATGTATGGGAGAATAACGGCAGTAGCACCATGCAAAGCGGCTGGTTCTTTATTTTCTTTTTTATAATTCATTATGGCTTTTTTGTGTTCATACAAACGCAAATGTTTTTTGGTGTTACCGGTATGATACCCGAAGGAAATATGTTGATGAAATATTCCAGTATACCAAAATTACTGGGCGATAATGGCATGCTGATGCTGCTGATATTTATCGCTTATTATACGGTACAGAATATATTCAGCTTTTTTAGTTCCGGCTTATATAAAATCATCAGCCTGGGCCGCCTGATGTTTGAGCCTTACCTGAGAATATTTGTGCAGCAGGTGGTGGTGATACTGGGCAGCATGTTCCTGAGTTTTGGCGCCGGAAAAATATTCATGCTGGTGTTTGTGGCTGTAAAAATATTCTTTGAGTTATTTATAAATTTCGATAGGTATTTAGCTATTGCTGAAAAAAAACAACGATTGAAGGAGCGTTTTAAAAAATGACGAATTTATATACAAGGGACTGCTTCAGTCCACCGTTTAAATTCCAAAAATCATTTTTAAATGGCATTTGTATCTCGGTTATAGCTGGTATTGCTGATTGAAGAACGTTCTTTATGGAGTCATACTTACCACTTGTTAAGAATGTCTCTTTTAAGGTAAGCTCAATTGATGCCGGCAATGGATTGGCTTTTACAAATCCTTTCCATTCAATGTCCTTATTATCCTCCGTAAATTTCTCCAATGCCTTTTCTGAATTCACCAATTCAATTGACTTAAAGAAGCTCATTGCTGCCAGTTTTAAAGAATCTTCTTTCATCGACTTATCAGTATAAGCGCCATTAAAATACAGGATATAATGTTTGATCTCTGCAAAATTTTCTGCAAAAAAAACCGTGCTGTTAACGCTGATAAAACCTTTGCTTCCTTCAGGCAATTGTTTGATTGCATCTTTATCAGCAACCATTGGGGTAATCATCAGCTCGGGAATAAACTGTATTCCTTCAGCAGAATCCAGGATCAGCTTATCATTTTCCATACGGCCAATATATTTTATAGAAACATCACCGCGTTCTCCTCTGCCTTTTTCGCTTAGCTTATAGCTGATGCCGTGTGCACTATCCAGTTGCAGCCATTGGCCTTTATCAGCAGCATTTTTATTGTTGCAGGAATAAATGAAAAAAAGAAGAAGAATAAGACAAAGTTTATTCATCGGGCAATTTATTGAAGCAGTTGCTTACACTCCTGTAATAATTTTGCTTTGTCAATGGCCACCGTTCCCACTTCCTCACAAACCAGGCCACCGGCAATATTGGCTATCTCTGCCATCAGGTGTACATCTTTTGTAGCGGCATATACCAGCGAGGCTACGGCTATAACGGTATCGCCTGCACCGCTTACATCTGCAATGCTGCGTATATGAGTAGGTATCAATGCCGCATCACTTGCATTATTGTAGAACACCCCTTTTTCTGATAAAGTGATGAAAGATATTTTATGCTGCAGTTTTTCCTGCAACTGCAGGTGTATATTTTTTAATGCATCCGCATTCACTTCGTCTGACAAAATATTCAACCCTTCTTTTACTTCTTTTAAATTGGGTTTAAATATATCCACGCCTTTGTAAGAGAAAAAGTTTTTCCGTTTGGGATCCACCGTAGTGATGATACCCTGCTTACTGCATAAAGCAACAACAGCATTGATACAGCTTTCGGTAAGTACTCCTTTGTTGTAATCTTCCAGCACCACCACTGCAGGTTTTTCGGTATTTATAAATTTTTCTACAGCTTCCAGTAATGCTGCTTCATCGGCGCTACTGATATCGGTAGTGTATTCAGCATCCAGGCGCATCATGTGCTGGTTGCGGCTGATGATGCGGATCTTATTGGTAGTGATACGCTGCTGGCTGTACACGAGGTATTTTGTGCCGATATTATTATCGTTGAATAACTGCGTAAGCTGTGCGCCATCTTCATCTTTACCCAGCACGCTCAGTACATTCACCTGTGCCCCCAGCGATTGCAGGTTCAATGCCACATTACCGGCACCGCCTATACGCTGTTCTTTTTTACTTACTGCCACTACGGGTACCGGCGCTTCGGGGGAGATACGGTCCACCTTGCCCCACCAGTAGGTATCCAGCATTACATCGCCAATAACAGCGACTTTTACATTTTTAAACCCGGAAAATAGCTGATCAAAATCCATGAAACTTAAACATTTTTTTTATTGCCGATAGCAATATAATAAACAGGTATGCCCAACAGCACAATGCCTAATCCATATCCTGCAAATTTTGGACTCATTTTAATAAGAAATACACAGAAAGTGATGGCAAGAATAATATAAATAATCGGTAACACAGGGTAGCCGAAAGCCTTGTAAGGTCGCTCAGCATCGGGCCTGTCCTTACGCAATTTGAATATACCGATGATGGTAAGTGCATAGAACAGTACCACTACGAATGAGATCATGTCCAATAAATTACCATAAGACCCGCTCAGACACAATCCACAGGCCCAAATACATTGTGCCCACAAGGCAAATTCAGGCACTACATTTTTATTTAATGATGCGGCTTTTTTAAAGAACAATCCATCTTTTGCCATGGTATTGTACACCCTTGCACCGGCCAGTATCAAACCATTATTGCAACCAAATGTGGATACCATGATGAGTACCGCGATCACGTAAGTACCGGCGCCCCCAAATATCTCTTTGGCTGCAGCTACTGCCACACGATCATTCTCGGCTGAGGCAATGCCATTCAGCGGCAGTACATTCAGGTACATCAGGTTGGCACAAACATATATCACGGTTACGATGAGTGTTCCCAAAAAAAGGCTCATGCCGATATTCTTTTTGGGATTCTTTATTTCGCCTGCTATAAAGGTCACGTTGTTCCAGGCATCGCTGCTGAAGATGGAGCCCGACATAGAAGCCGCTACAGCGCCTACCAATGCTGCCCCGCCAATAGAAAGCCAGTTGCTGTTGCCCGGGCTGCTGTCCAGTTTCATAGCATTCATACCGGTAAACCAGTTCTCTTCCCAAAAGCTATGCTTGGCCAGTATAAAACCAAAAACGATCAAACCAAATAATGCCAGCAGCTTGGCAGATGTAAATACCCGTTGTATCAGTTTACCGCCTTCAATGCCCTTGGTGTTGATATACGTAAGGAATATGATAAGTATGATGGAAACCACCTGCGCCGCCGATATCGTCACGATACCCAGATCGAGCAGGATATTCTTTTCGCTGAGGGCCGGGAAGATATAAGCCGCAAATTTGCTGAAGGCCACGCCCACTGCAGCAATAGTGGCTGTTTGAATTACCGTGAAAAAGCTCCAGCCGTATAAAAAACCTGCCAGTGGGTTAAACGCTTCTTTTAAATACACATACTGGCCGCCCGCCTTGGGAAACATAGCGCTCAGCTCACCATAACTCAATGCTGCTGTCAGCGTCATGAACCCGGTTATCAGCCATACGGCTATCAGCCAGCCGGCACTGCCCACATTGCGGGTAATATCGGCGCTTACAATAAAAATACCGGAGCCTATCATGCTTCCGGCAACTACCATAGTGGCATCAAATAATCCCAGGCTGGGTTTGAACGAGTTGGTTTGTTCTGTCATAAAAAAGTTCCGGTTTATTATACCGGAACAAGATAAATAATTTTATTGGATTGAATTACTTAATGGCGTCAGGCTTCAGCCTTTCGTTCATACCTACTATCACATCTTTGGTAATATCCAGGGTGCTGTCTTTATAGATCAGGTAATCGATACCGGCACCTGTGGTAAGTATGTACTGGAATTTATTATCCTTATTGTATTCACTTATAAATGCCTTCAGCTCTTTCTGGATCTTCTCCATCAGGGTAAAGCCCCGCTTGCTGAAAATCTCTGATTGTTTTTGCCTTTCTGCTTCTATCCCCTGCTGCTCCTGCATCAATATGGCCTGCATATTCTGTATATCTTCCGGCCTGGGATTGGGATTCTTTTCCTTAAAATTTTCCTGTTTTGCTTCCAGCGACTTGTATTGGGCGGCTATTCTCGCTTCCACCTCTTTTTGATCGGCATCCATCAGCTTCCGGTTCTGTTTCAGGTATACCAGGTGCTCATTCAGCGAATCAAGGTCAATATAGGCTATCCGATGCTTCGTGGTGCAACTGTCTTTACCGGTTTTGCTCTCCGCAAGTGTTTTACCAGCCCCTTTTTTTGTGGAAAAATTATTGTAGTACAAATAACCAACCGCCGCCAGCAGGATAAGGTTCAGGGCAATCGATAACTTATTATTCATCACGTTCCTTTTGTTTCAACTGGCAAGATAACGACAAATTCAGGTTCTACAATCGACCGGGGGCAAGATTTAGGAAAGGGTTAACGGTAAAAGCAGTTTTTTAAAAAGAAGCTGCTTAACCCGCTGATATGCTGTAAATACCCCTGCTGAATACCCGAATGAACGGCCCGTTTTGCCATGTAAGACTTGCCGGAACAGTTTGCAATTGCTCACCGTCCGACAAGTCTTTTGGCAATTTTTCAAAAGATTGGATCATAAAATGAAAGGATCATTTTTGCTTGCTAATGACCAGTTTTATTAGTTTTTCCTGCCCGCTATTCCCGGATATTTTCAGCATATATACCCCATCAGGCAGGCCTGCAGTATTCAACAGGTTGGTGCCGTTCACAAAGGTCTTTTTGCTGATCAGCTGCCCGGTTGCGTTGTATAACTGCCCCTCTATAATGCCTTTGAAACCGGTTATCATCACCATGGCATTATTGATCACGGGATTGGGATACACTACTGCCGACATGTCATTACAGGTACCTTTTACCACCAGTGTGGTACTGTATGTAGCGACACCGTCTGCGTCAATTATTTTTAACCGATAAAACATTTTTCCGCTTATAGTGCCTGCAACCGTATAGTCATATTTTTTTACCCCGCTTCCTGGATCGCCCAAGTTGGTGACCGCAGCGATCGTCTGCCAGTCGTTGCCGTTGGCGGTAGTACTGTATTGTATCTCGTAACGACTGGTATTGGTTTCGTAAGAACTTTGCCAGTGTAATATTGGTTCGCAACGCTCATTCAACTGTGCGCTGAAATTGGTAAGTATAACGGGCAATACTGCATAGCAGTTCCTGATCAGCATCGTTCTTGATACCAAAGTAGAGCAACCGGACACAGAATAGGTTACTGTATAATTACCATATTGTGCAGCGGTCAATGATGGTATGGATAAGATACGTGTGTTGGATATCACCGTTGTGCTTCCCCCACCGGCTGGCGTAAATTGCCAGCTATAGCTTGCATCGTAAATACTGTCTGCTGTAAGTAGCAGGGGGTTACCGGGCGTAGGACAACTGGTGCTGGATACTATGTTGATGTTTTTAAGTGTATCCACCTGGTAACTGAAAATAGTTGCATTACCACAATTATCTTTTACCCTGAAATTGTAGGTACCTTTCGGCAATCCCGTAAATGTACTATCAGTTTGATAAGGCGTCAACGCATTACCCGAGCCATCGATCCGCTGAAACTGGTAAGGCCGTATCCCTGCCTTTGCAAATAAAGTTACTTTACCATCATTGCCGCCGGGCGTACATACATAACCGTAAGCAGAGTCAAGCACCGGCAACAGGTATTTCAGTGTATCATAATGCATCCACAGTGTGTCGCAACCCGATGATATGGGCCCTTTACTGTAAGCAGAAGAAATGATAGGCAGCCAGACAATTTTATAATTGCCATCTGCAAGTGCCGATGCGGTATAACTCGGGAGAAATGAAGAGGTATTTGCATTTACGCCGCTGCCACTGCCCACATCGGTATAAACTCCTCCTGATTGTTTTTTGAACGATAATGATCCTGCCACATGCTGGTAAGTGCCATTGAAGGTGATACTGCTGGCACCATTACACTGCTGGTTCACCACAACGGATGCTGATATTTTTGCCACATCAGCCGGGCCAATGGTAAATGTTTTGGTGAATGCATTGCCGCACTGGTCGGTAAAGTTTATAGTGTAAGTACCCTGCGGAAAATTTCGTATATAAACATTTGCCTGTGTGCTGCCAGCCGTTGAAATACTATCCGTAATGGGGTATGTGATCGCATATACATTACCGGTAGTATCTGTAAAACTACTAGGACCGCTTACGATATTATATTTGATATACCCGTTAGTAACAGCAAGGTTGGTAAAGCTAAATACAACTGAAGCGGTATTGATTTTGCAGGCCACGTCATTAATGGTGGCGTTGCTGACTGCTGCAGCGGCGGGGGCCGTAGTTTTTACAGTGATGGTATAAGTAGAGCACAGTGTTTTAACCTGCAGGGTATAAGTAGTTCCGATAGAAACACCGGGCATGGTCAATGCCTGGGATAGGGCAAAGTCCTCATAATTCTGTATCACCTGCTTGCCCACCATAGTATCTCCCGCAACAGATGAACTGATGATCGTAACCGTATCATGCGGACTGTTATATTTATTGATCGTATTCCAATCTGAGGGATGGGAGATATTTAAAATATAACCGGAGCAGGTTTTTAAAGGAGAAGAGCTGACACTATAATTATCAGAATTGTTATAATTATAATTCCTGTCGGCAGAATCTTTATCATTGCACAGGTCGTCGAAATAAAAACGGTAAGGCGTATTTATTTTTAAATGAACGGATGGGCTGGAGTTAGCGGCAAAATCAGCAGGCTTGTAGGTATTGTCCCACACAATTGTTCCTGTATTCAGATCTTTGATATATACCCTGCGCAAAGTTGACTGGGGCGCTCCCCCATTGCCCAAAAGTGTATTATACATTCTGAATGTAATAGAATCACAGGTAAATAATAAAGGGCCGTCATAAACGAAAGATTGTTTTGTGGAATCAAAAGGCGTTGCCCCGTTCAATGTCCTGGCACCGCTGGTAATAAACCCATTATCAAATGTTTTTACATTGAGCCATTTATAATCAATTAAAGGAACGGTGGTACTGAACGTACGTACCTCACCGCAGGCATCCGTTACCTGGGCAGTATACGTTCCATCTGCAATGCCTGTAAAAGCATTGCTTGATTGAGGCCCATACACAACTGTTGCTCCCTGCAGCAATGAATAACTAAAAGGCGCTTTACCGCCTGTTATAGATACATTAGCGAGACCATCGGGGCTGAGCGGACAATGATTAGCAGTAGTTGTTACACTATTTAAAATAAGGTTGACATAACTGGTTGTAACCGTAACTGAGGTGGATGCCAGGCTACCCAGGTTGTCTTTTACCTGCAGCGTGTAAGAACCGGCTTTTAATCCCGAAAAATTAGTGCCGCTTTGGTAAGCTGTTGGATAAGTGATACCGGCCGGGCCTGCTGTTAAACGGTACTGGTACGGGGTTGTTCCCCCTGCGCCCGATGCATTGATCTGCGCATTGCTTACGCAGCTACCGGCAATGGGAGTGGCGGTTACGCTTAACTGTGACATGATCTTCCCGATCCCTAAAAAGAATAAAAAAATAAATACTGATCCCTTTTTCATTTGCTTGATTTAAGTATACAGGGTTTGTAAAAATTACCCCTGCCCTATATGTCGTACCATTCAAATGAAAAGTTGCAAAAGATGAATTGAATACTCGGCAAACAGGTTCATAAAACAATTACCAGAGGTACAGCAAGTAAATAGCCCTGTAAATTTTTATCAGTGAATCACTTATGCGTTATAAAAATCTTCAACGAATTATTATTACCCTGGCTTTATTTTTATAAAAAAGGATCGCAATACTGCGATCCTTTTTTATATGATCCATTACGGCATTAATTATTTTACCATCAGTATGATCGTTCTTGGGCTTGAAGTGATATCATAACCCATCAACTGCGTGCTGCTGAGTAGGCTGATCTGGCTGGTAGTGGTTGAACTGGTACCGGAAGCGGTAGTGGTTACCAGCAGTTGCTGATCGTTGCTTTGCAACTGCCATGTAAAACTGCTGGTGGTGGTTACTCCGCTATTAACAAGGGTTGCACTGCCGCTGTGATCTGCATTAAATGTTTCGGTAAGGGAACTGCCGGCCGGTATCGGGTCGTACTCTGATACTTCCAGTGTGCCGTTCATATTGTCATCCTGCCCCATGGCACTTACATGCCATGTTCCCTGCAATAGTTCGGACCTGCTGGCTTCCTTATCTTTTTTACAGGAACTGGTGAACATTAAACACACCGCTGCAGTCATAATCAAAAATGTCTTTTTCATAAATGCTTTTTTAGTTAATTAATAAGGGTTCGTCTACCCGTGATATCAGCACTATTACAAAGAGCGGGCCTTGCAGCATTTAAGTTGTATGGGGAGGGTTCATTGAAATAAAAAAAGGGCAATATAGTAGATGAACTTATAAAAGCATATTGATCAAGTGTTAAACAGTAAGAACAATTAATTATTTTCCAGGATTTCTTCAATCGTACTTCCTGCTGCCAGCCTGTTTTTTATTACCGCCGGTAAATAGCCGGTTATTGCAACGCAGTATTTATTTAAAGTGGTCTTTGAGTTAAAGCCTGCCATTTGACCCAGAGTCTGAAGCGTATAGATATCATACTCCTTGTTTTGCAACAGCTCAATAAAATACCAAAGACGGTAGGTATTGATATATTTATAAAAATTGCTTTGCGGGGAACAAGTTCGTATCGCCTGCGAAATATTGAAAACATTGCTGTCCAGCCGCGTAGCGAATGTATTCAGATCGAGGTGCGGATTTTTATATAACTGTTCCTTTTTAAGCAGCAGTTCTATCTTTTCAAAAAGTAATTGTGCTGCAGTAGTATTGCTGCCGGAAGCATTTTTACCCGGCGCATCTTTCTGGCCGGTTGCATGCTCCGGCACCGGTACTTCCTTATTCCCTGCCCCATCTTCATTACCGGGTTGTTCCAATTCCTCTTCAACAGGAGGCTTTTTTATCAGGCGTAATTTTTTTTGCACCGACAGGTAATACAATGGCAGGTAAGGTTTGAATGCAGCGAAATAACCAAATATCAACACAACCAGCGCAAGTGTTACGTACAAGGGAAAATACATCCAGTATAATAAATAACTGCTGCCGCTCCATGCCAATTCCATTACGAAAAGAACCAGCCAGAAATACCACAATGCGATAGATACATACAGTATCGACCTGATCCATAAAAAATTAAGCGGTTTAAAATTCGAGACCACGTTGTACAACCCTTTTGAAAATTTAGTTATTCTTTTAAAAGTTGTAACAGCAATTGCAAGATTGAATAGTATTGCCAATGATGTACGGATAAAATAATAAGTACCATTTGCAATGGCCACCCGCTCTTTTACCGGGTAATGATGTATGGAAAAATAAATGCAAAATCCAATGAACACAAATATCTCCAACAGCGCCGGGCCAAATAAAATAAGCAGCCTTGTACGGGAAGGTTTATACGCCGGATCAAGATAAGTAGCAGTGTATAAAAATACAAAGGGAGAAAAAAGAAACCGGACCGGCATATCCGGGTAACAATAAAATGGCAGTTGCCATATTTTATTTACAAAAGCAAATTCACCGATGGTAACCAGCAATACCAAATAATTGAAGAAGTAATACCTGATCGCTTTCGACTTTTTAAGATCAGGAAGCTTGATAAGCAGTAATACAATGCCGTTTAAAAAACAGAAGAGATAGAAGCCGTAAATTATTTTCAACATAGTTATAAACCTTTCAAATCCGCAATTAAAAAACAGCTTTCAGTGGAAAAGTTTAAAAATATGTAGTACAAAAATAGGGGTATTTTATTTTAAAAAGAGTTTCATCTGCAGCGCTGTCCCTACACGATCTTCCTAAAAGATCATACAATAAAAAAGGGGCAGTTAATACTGCCCCTTTGTATAACGCTTCTGAATCGTAATTACTCTTCGTCATCAAAGCTCATCGCTTCTTTGGTGGTCATCAACAGTTCGTATTCTTCTTTGCTTCCTACAATCATGTTTTCAAACTCACGCAAGCCGGTACCCGCTGGTATGTGGTGACCTGTGATAACGTTCTCTTTCAGACCCAGCATTTCATCTGTTTTACCCTGTATGGCCGCAGATGACAATACTTTGGTGGTTTCCTGGAACGATGCAGCAGATATCCAGCTGTGTGTACCCAGTGATGCTTTGGTGATACCCAGCAACAACGGTGAAGAAGTTGCAGGTTTTGCGTCACGGAATTCCACCAGTTTCTTATCAGCCCTTCTTAAAACAGAATTCTCTTCACGCACATCACGCAATGTAACGATCTGGCCTGTTTTCAGTTTAGTGCTGTCACCTGCTTCTGTAATTACTTTCTTATCAAAGATGTAATCATTTTCCAGGTTAAAGTCGTACCTGTCTTCTGTATCTCCTTCCAGGAATTTAGTATCGCCGGCATCTTCAACTGTTACTTTACGCATCATCTGCCTTACGATCACTTCCACGTGTTTATCATTGATCTTCACACCCTGTAAACGGTATACTTCCTGTATCTCATTTACCACGTATTCCTGTACTGCAAATGGTCCTTTAATGGCCAGGATATCTGCCGGTGATGTCTGACCATCACTTAATGCAGCGCCTGCTTTTACAAAGTCACCATCCTGTACCAGGATCTGGCGGCTCAATGGAACCAGATATTTCTTCACTACGCTGTCTTTCGCTTCTACAATGATCTCCCTGTTACCACGCTTGATAGCACCGAAAGTAACCACACCATCAATTTCGCAAACAACCGCAGGGTTGCTTGGGTTCCTTGCCTCGAACAATTCTGTTACACGAGGCAGACCACCCGTGATATCTTTCAGTTTGCTTAATACCCTTGGAATTTTCACCAGTACCTGGCCGCTCTTCACATCATCCCCTTCTTCCACCACTACGTGTGAGCCTACCGGTAAGTTGTATGATTTCCTTTCTTTACCTTCTACAATGATAGTAGGTAACTTGGTTTTATCTTTTGTTTCGATAACCACTTTTTCACGGTGACCGGTCTGTTCATCCGATTCATCACGGTAGGTGATACCGTCCAGTAATGATTCAAATTTGATCTGGCCGCTTACTTCAGCAACAATTACGTTGTTGAACGGATCCCATGTACAGATCACTTCGCCCTTGCTTACTTTCTGTCCGTCTTTCACGTTCAGTGTAGCACCGTAAGGAACGTTGTTGGTGATCAGCAAACGGTCGTTTTTCACATCCATGATCCTTACCTCACCGGTACGGCCGATAACCACCTGTACTTTTTTACCTTCATGATCTTCGGTGGTTACTGTACGTAAACCGTCGAACTGGATAGTACCATCGAATTTAGCAGGCAATGTAGATTCTACTGATGCAGAACCTGCCACACCACCCACGTGGAAGGTACGTAATGTTAACTGTGTACCCGGTTCACCGATAGACTGTGCAGCGATGATACCTACTGCATCACCACGCTGTGCCAGCATACCGCTTGCCAGGTTCTTACCATAACATTTTACACATACACCACGCTTGCTTTCGCAAGTCAATACGGAACGTATCTCAACGGTTTCGATACCGCTTTCTTCAATTCTTTTCGCCATATCTGCACTGATCTCTTCACCTGCATTGATCAGCAATTCTTCGCTAACCGGGTGGAAGATATCATGTAAAGAAGTACGGCCTTCTATCCTGTCGCTCAATGGTTCAATCACATCTTCGTTATCTTTTAATGCAGAAGTTGCAATACCACGCAATGTGCCGCAATCTTCTTCATTGATAACAACATCCTGAGAAACGTCTACCAAACGACGGGTTAAGTAACCGGCATCCGCTGTTTTCAAAGCCGTATCCGCCAAACCTTTACGGGCACCGTGCGTAGAGATAAAGTACTCCAATACACTTAAGCCGTCTTTAAAGTTTGCCAGGATCGGGTTCTCAATGATCTCAGAACCTGATGAACCACTCTTACGAGGTTTAGCCATCAGACCCCTTAAACCAGCCAGCTGCTTGATCTGTTGTTTACTACCACGGGCACCCGAATCCAGCATCATGTACACAGAGTTGAAGCCCTGTTTGTCTGCAGCCAGTTCACGGATCAAAGTTTCTGTAACCTTGGTATCCACACGGCTCCAGATATCGATGATCTGGTTGTAACGCTCGTTATTGGTGATCAAACCCATGTTGTAGTTATCCCATACTTCACCTACTTCGGTCTGTGCATTGTCGATCATTTCTTCCTTGATATCCGGGATGATCAGATCGTTGATGTTGAACGATAATCCACCACGGAATGCCATACGGTATCCCAAGGTCTTGATATCATCCAGGAATTTTGCAGTGGTAGGTACATTGGTCCATTTAAGGATATCACCTACAATTTCACGCAAAGATTTTTTGGTCAATAATGCATTGATGAAGCCTACTTCTTTTGGTACGTGCTGGTTGAATATCACACGGCCCACAGTAGTATCGATCAGTTTGTTTTGCAAAGAACCATCTGCTTTACGCACATTGGCCTTTACTTTTATATTGGCATGAAGATCGATCTGCTTTTCGTTGTAAGCAATGATCACTTCTTCCGCAGAATAAAATGCTTTGCCTTCGCCTTTTACTTTTTCTTCGCCTGCAGATTTTTTACCCTTGGTAATGTAGTACAAACCAAGCACCATGTCCTGCGAAGGAAGCGTGATCGGCGTACCGTTCTGCGGGTTCAGGATGTTGTGAGAAGATAACATCAGTAATTGCGCTTCCAGTATTGCAGCGTTGCTCAAAGGTACGTGTACCGCCATCTGGTCACCGTCAAAATCGGCGTTGAAAGAGGTGGTTACCAATGGGTGCAATTGTATCGCTTTACCTTCGATCAGTTTTGGCTGGAAGGCCTGGATTGAAAGCCTGTGCAATGTTGGGGCCCTGTTCAACATTACAGGGTGACCTTTTAATATATTTTCCAGGATATCCCAGATGATCGCTTCTTTTTTATCCACCAGTTTTCGTGCACTCTTCACCGTTTTAACGATACCCCTTTCGATCAGCTTGCGGATGATAAATGGTTTAAACAGTTCTGCCGCCATATCTTTTGGCAGACCGCATTCGTGCATTTTCAATTCAGGACCTACCACGATAACCGAACGACCAGAGTAGTCAACACGTTTACCCAATAAGTTCTGACGGAAACGTCCTTGTTTACCTTTCAGTACATCGCTCAGTGATTTCAATGCACGGCCACCTTCTGCTTTTACAGCATTTGATTTACGGCTGTTATCAAACAATGAGTCGATCGCTTCCTGCAACATACGTTTTTCGTTACGCAGGATCACTTCAGGCGCTTTAATTTCCAACAACCTTTTTAAACGGTTGTTACGGATAATAACACGACGATACAGGTCATTCAGATCAGATGATGCAAAACGGCCGCCATCCAGTGGCACCAATGGACGTAATTCCGGTGGAATTACAGGAATGTATTGCATTACCATCCATTCAGGACGGTTGTTGATCCTTGTATTGGCATCACGGAAGCCTTCCACCACGCTCAAACGTTTTAAAGCGTCTGCTTTACGTTGCTGAGAAGTTTCGTTGGCTGCCGAGTGACGCAGATCGAATGATAATTGATCCAGGTCGATGCGCTGCAGCATATCATGCACTGCCTGTGCACCCATCCTGGCGATGAATTTATTCGGATCCTCATCCGGTAAATGCTGGTTATCTTTTGGTAAAGTATCCAGTATATCCAGGTATTCTTCTTCCGTCAACAGGTCGCCGTAGTTCTGGCCTTTATCGGTACGGATACCGGGCTGGATCACCACAAACCTTTCGTAGTAAACAATGCTCTCTAATTTCTTAGAGCTCATGCCCAATAAATAACCGATTTTGTTAGGTAAAGATTTAAAGTACCAGATATGCACTACAGGCACCACCAGTTTAATGTGGCCCATTCTTTCCCTACGTACTTTCTTTTCTGTTACTTCCACACCGCAACGGTCGCACACAATGCCTTTATAACGGATACGCTTATACTTACCGCAGGCACATTCGTAATCTTTTACCGGCCCAAAGATCCTTTCGCAGAACAAACCATCCCTTTCAGGCTTGTACGTACGGTAGTTGATCGTTTCAGGCTTTAATATTTCGCCATAGCTTTTTTCTAAAATACTATCCGGGGAAGCCAGACCAATAGTGATCTGTGAAAATGTTGCCCTCGGACGGTTTTCTTTTTTGAATGCCATATGATAATTAATAATTAGTAATTAATAATGAATACCGTGAGTTGTCAGTGGTGAGTGGTGAGTTGCAGCTTACTGTAAGCGCATTCACTACTCACTATTCACTTATTCGAATTTCAGATCAAGGCCCAAACCTCTCAATTCATGTACCAATACATTGAATGATTCAGGGATACCTGCTCTTGGAACGTTGTCACCTTTTACAATTGCTTCGTATGTTTTAGCACGTCCGATGATATCATCCGATTTAAGCGTCAACAATTCCTGCAATATGTTAGAGGCGCCATAAGCTTCCAGTGCCCAAACCTCCATCTCACCAAACCTTTGACCACCAAACTGAGCTTTACCACCCAGCGGCTGTTGTGTAATGAGAGAGTATGGCCCGATAGAACGTGCGTGCATCTTATCATCCACCATGTGGTGTAATTTGATGATGTAGATGATACCCACGGTTGCTTTCTGGTCAAAACGTTCACCGGTTTCACCATCATATAAATAAGTGTGACCGAACTTAGGTAAACCTGCAGCAGTGATCTTTTCATCAATTTCTGATACGCTTGCACCATCGAAGATCGGTGTTGCAAAACGAACGCCCAGTTTTTCACCTGCCCAGCCCAATGCTGTTTCGTAGATCTGTCCCAGGTTCATACGACTAGGTACACCCAATGGATTCAGTACAATATCAACCGGTGTTCCGTCTTCCAGGAAAGGCATATCTTCCTGGCGAACGATCTTGGCAACAATACCTTTGTTACCGTGACGACCCGCCATTTTATCGCCCACTTTCAGTTTACGTTTCACCGCTAAATACACTTTCGCTAATTTCAATACACCTGCTGGTAATTCATCACCAATAGAGATATTGAATTTTTCCCTCTTGTACCTTCCTAATTCTTCGTTGTATTTAATGTTGTAGTTGTGCAACAGGATGTTGATCAGTTCATCTGTTTTAGCATCACCGGTCCAGCCCAACGGATTAACGTTCTGGTAATCGATGTTTGCTAAATTCTTCGCATTGAACTTGGCACCTTTACCGATCAGCACTTCGCCGAAGTTGTTGCTTACACCCGCACTGCTCTTATCTTTCAATAAGGTCTGCAGTTTGTTGATCAGCAATTCCAACAGGTCAGCTTCGTTCTTTTCGTGTGTTTTTTCGATCTTATCCAGCTGTGCTTTTTCACGCACTTTCGCATTCTTATCTTTCTTAGCCCTCTGGAATAATTTCTTATCAATTACCACACCTTCTGTACCAGATGGTGCTTTTAAAGAAGCATCTTTTGCATCACCGGCTTTATCACCAAAGATGGCACGTAACAACTTCTCTTCCGGAGTTGGATCGCTTTCACCTTTTGGAGTGATCTTACCAATAATGATATCGCCTTCTTTAATATGTGCACCGATACGGATGATACCGTTCTGATCCAGGTCCTTAGTAGCTTCTTCAGATACATTCGGGATATCCGGTGTCAGTTCTTCTTCACCCAGCTTGGTATCACGCACTTCAATTTCAAACTCACTGATATGGATAGACGTAAACAGATCTTCTTTCACCACTTTTTCAGAGATCACGATCGCATCCTCGAAGTTGTAACCTTTCCATGGCATGAAGGCCACTTTCATGTTACGGCCCAGGGCCAGCTCACCACCCTTGGTTGCATAACCTTCGGTAAGGAAGTCGCCTTCGCTCACTTTCTGTCCTTTAGAAACTGCAGGACGCAGGTTGATACAGGTTTCCTGGTTGGTACGAACGAACTTGGTTAATTTATACACCACCAGGTCTTCTTCAAAAGAAACCAGTTGCTGTGTTTCGTTCCTCTTATATCTTACATGAATTTCATTTGCATCCACAAATTCTATCACACCTTCACCATCTGCATGGATCTGGATCCTTGCATCACGGGCAGCTTTTGCTTCCAAACCGGTACCTACGATCGGCACTTCAGGTTTGATCAATGGAACTGCCTGGCGTTGCATGTTCGATCCCATCAGTGCACGGTTGGCATCATCATGCTCCAGGAACGGAATGAGTGATGCAGACAAACCAACGATCTGGTTGGGCGCTACGTCCATGTATTCCACTTCTGTTTTAGGCAGAATCGGGAAGTCACCGGTCTGGCGGCTCTTGATCATGTCTTCAACGAAGTTTCCTTTATCATCCAGGTCAATATTTGCCTGTGCAATTTTTGCTGTATCTTCTTCTTCTGCACTCAGGAAAGTGATCTTCTTCATATCCACTTTACCTTCCGTTACTTTACGGTAAGGTGTTTCAATGAAGCCCATATCGTTGATCTTAGCGTGTACGCATAAGGTAGAGATCAAACCGATGTTTGGCCCTTCCGGCGTTTCAATGGTACATAAACGGCCGTAGTGAGAATAGTGAACGTCACGTACCTCGAAACCTGCTCTTTCACGACTTAAACCACCGGGTCCGAGTGCGGAGATACGACGCTTGTGCGTGATCTCACTCAAAGGATTGGTTTGATCTAAGAACTGTGACAATTGAGAAGTACCGAAGAAAGAGTTGATCACTGATGACAATGTTTTTGCATTGATCAGGTCAACTGGTGTGAACACCTCGTTGTCACGTACGTTCATCCTTTCGCGGATGGTACGTGCCATACGTGCCAGACCTACACCGAACTGAGCATATAACTGCTCACCCACTGTACGTACACGACGGTTGCTCAAGTGATCGATATCATCAATTTCTGATTTACCGTTGGTCAGTAATACCAGTGTTTTAATGATGGCGATGATATCGTCTTTGGTCAATACTTTTTTCTCGATAGGGAAGTTGAGACCAAGGCGGCGGTTAATTTTATAACGGCCTACTTCGCCTAAATCGTAACGTTTATCAGAGAAGAATAATTTATCAATGATACCACGTGCAGTTTCATCATCCGGAGCATCAGCACCACGCAATTGCTTGTAGATGTGCTGTACCGCTTCCAGTTCACTGTTAGAAGTATCTTTATTCAATGTGTTGTAGATAATGGCATAATCACCGCTCACTTCTTCTTTCTGGATGAACACGCTCTTCACTTCCATTTCCAGGATCATCGCGATGTTAGATTCATCTAACAAAGTATCCCTTTCCAGTACGATCTCGTTCCTTTCGATAGAAACCACCTCACCGGTATCTTCATCCACAAAATCTTCCACCCATGTACGTAATACACGTGCAGCAAGACGTTTGCCGATATAATTAGCCAAAGTTTTTTTATCCGCTTTCACTTCATCGGCCATACCGAACAATTCCAGGATGTCCTTATCAGTTTCGTAACCGATAGAACGTAACAGGGTTGTTACCGGGAATTTTTTCTTACGGTCGATGTAAGCATACATCACGTTATTGATATCTGTTGCAAATTCCATCCAGGCTCCTTTAAAAGGAATTACCCTTGCAGAGTAGATCTTGGTTCCGTTGGGATGGATAGACTGACCAAAGAATACACCGGGTGAACGGTGCAGCTGGCTTACCACCACCCTTTCAGCACCATTGATAACAAAGGTACCACGAGGGGTCATGTAAGGAATATTGCCCAGGAACACATCCTGAACAATGGTCTGGAAATCGACGTGCTCTTCATCGTTACAACTTAAACGCAGTTTTGCTTTTAAAGGCACAGCGTAAGTCAATCCCCTTTCGATACACTCTTCAATGGTGTAACGTGGAGGATCTACGAAGTAATCCAGGAATTCCAATACGAAGATGTTACGGGTATCCGTGATAGGAAAATTTTCCTTGAACACACGGAATAATCCTTCTACGTTCCTCTTGTCAGGTGTTGTTTCCAACTGGAAAAAGTCTCTGAAAGATTGGATCTGGATTCCGAGCAAATCGGGTTGTTCCGCCAGGAGTTCAACTTTTCCAAAATTGATACGCTTGGCAGCGGGAGTTTTTGTTGCAGACATATTTGTAATTAAGACTTTTAAGTGTGCAGAAGATCCTTTTTCAGTAAGTCTTAGCAACCTATTAGTGCCACTAAGCCTAAATTAAAGGAGGGCAAAGTTACGGAATTATTTTATAATTTTAATTTGCGATTTTGGATTTTTTACAATTTTGGAAGGGTTTTTGTGGATAAGGCCGTTTTTTTGACTTTTCGATAACAGTAACTGTCAATTTTGAAAGAATTTAAGCCACTGAGAGAATACCCTGTAAAGGGTTGAGTAACGCTTAACCACCTTATATACTACTCATTTACAACAACTTATAAGTAAATTACAGCAATACTACTCCAACCAGGTAGCCGTAGCCCACACCAAGCGGTTGTTTTACTGATGCATAATGTATTCAATGTCAGCCAGATGAACCTTATTGTGGGCTGTTTTTATCGTTTAAATACAGCTCATCCTAATAATGTAATGTATAAGTAAACCCAAGGCTTACACCGGCACGGTGAATATTTTTGTACTCGATCATACCAGGCATATTATATTTTACCAGGTTCAGCTGCAATGTTGGCTCTGCAAAAAACTGCCAGTTTTTATCCAGCTTCTTTGTCAATCGCATACCAGCAAAAAAATCTATGGTTGTTTTACTATTCTTAGTTGCGGTATTATTTGAAGCAGTATTGTTTGCTACCAGGTTTCCTTCAATGCTGTTCTTATACACTGTATTGATATTAAAACATATTCCTCCATTCAATAACAACGACCATGTTGGCTTTTCAGTCAACTTGTATTGAACCATTAAAGGCAGGCTGATAAAATCATAGCTGTTACGTGCCTTGATCGTTCTGTTGCCGGTGGTTACCGTTGCTATGGTGTCGTCTATTAAAGCATTACCTCCAGGAGCCAGTCTTTTCAATACCGTATAATTGGTATTCACTTCCTTGCCCGATAACCTGATCGCTTCTTTAATTTTTGCATACTGAATACCGGTTCCTATCAACCAGTTTTTTCCTATGTTCTTACGCAATGTAATAGTATAGCTGACTGCCGGGTCCACATTATTTTTTATTTGATCGGCAGTAAATTCCGCTTTGCCGGTGGGTGTGATTGTAGTTCTGCTTATAGTTGATGCATTGTCCATTTTTTGAACTGCGGCAAACGGCATGGCACTGATATCTATCCATAAGCTTTTCTTTTTGACTGCTTTTTTATCCGCATTTTCTGTAACTCCTGCAGCAGTTTCCTTCAAACCTGCCTTACCGTTTTCCAGTTTGATGGCAGGGTGCACATTGATGCTGCTATCTGTTTTTATAGCAGTGATATCACCAGGTATTGACTCTATTTTATCAACCCACTGGGTCGTCGTTTCGTTTATTGCTGTCGCTTCCATCGTTTCGGTTGCAGCCGCTCCTTTAATAGCAATGTTTGTTTTACTCTTACCATTTCTTTCACGCCGTTTGGGTATTGCCTGTTTATCCATATCACCCGGTGAAGTATAATAATCATTTCGTTCTTTATTGAAAGCCGCCGTTCTTTCATCATCAGCTGGTATATTCCTGATTCCTTTTTTATTGCTATCCCGTTTTTGTGTACTTAAATTGCTGTTTGTTTTTACAATATCTTTTTTATTGACTGGTAGTACAGGTGCTGCATTATTATCCGCCGGTTTTACATTGTCTTCCTTCTTTATTGAACCTGCATCCTGCAGCTGCTCTCTGTTCGTTACATTTCTTCCTGCCGGCATTTGCACAGTATCCGGCTCCTGTAGTTGATTATTTAAAGCATTGTTAGTGGTAGTGGTGCCAGCTGTAGTTGTTTCTTTTTTATTCATTTCAGCCCTGGTCTGCCCTGCTGCTGCAATTGCACCTGCACCTGCGTTAACTGTATGCCTGCTGTATTCATACACACCGAACAACCCGAGACCAATAGCAACCAATATGCCTGCCAGCCACCACCATGCGCCAGCCCTCCTCTTCCTTTTGTTGTTTTCAATATTACTCCATGCATCAGCAGGCACTGCAGCCTGGTGTTGCAGTGCTTTTTCCTTTATGGCTTTATCAAAGAAATCATTTTTCATATCACTATTAAATTAAAACATTTGGAGATGAGGCCTTGCAACATTTTGCGTGCTTTTAATAATTGAGAACGGGATGTAGCTGATTGTATTTTTAACAGCACAGCTATTTCTTCGTGGCTGTATCCTTCTATCACATGCAGGTTAAACACTGTTCTGTAACCATCAGGCAGTTCACGTATCAGCTTATGTATTTCCGCTTCTGATATTTTTGAGATCACTTCCGGATCATCTGCCGGGATCGTCATATTATGTTCAACAATTTCATCAAACCTCAATTTTTTCTTTCTTAATTTCCTGATAGCAACGCTTACAAATACCCTTCTCATCCATCCTTCCAGGCTGCCTTCATTTTTAAACTGGTGGATATAGTCAAACACTTTTACAAAGCCCTCCTGTAAAATATCCTGGGCTAAATGCTGATCGTTGGTATAGCGCAAGCATACCGACATCATGCTGCCTGCGTACTTTTCAAAAAGCATACGCTGGCAATCACTCACCTTTTTTATACAGCCTTTTATCAATTCCGTTTCTGACAAATCACTTATTTTAACGTATCAACCCTGGTTATTTTTAAAACAGTAAAAGAGCAGTTCTGTTACTGCTCTTTTACGATCTTTTTTTGCTATCAATTATATCTTTTTATCCTGAAACTATAATTAACGTTGTATATCGCATTGCTTACAAAATCCAGCATCATCCCGCTAAAGCTGCCACTTATAAAGCCTCCCGCATTTCCATATTCCGTTATTGTAACGGTAAGGGGTACCGGTGCATAGCCCCTGCCGCTAGCAAATCCTTCGGACCAGACATCTGTTACTTTATGATTTGCCCCCAACGTTAATCCTCCATCAAATTGTAATGTAAGTGAGGGACTTCCATTTTGCACACCGGATAATTTTACCAAAGTAGTGTAAGGAGCAAATGAAAAGGCACCTAAAGTATCCACAGGTTCTATAAATGTTTTAGTGATGCTGCTACCGGTTGCGACTGTTGTAATAGTATAGCTGATGGTGCCGATAGTACTGGTACCGCAGGCGCTGATATTACCCAGGTTGTTTACTCCTGTAACCAATGTAATGCTCTGCGGGTTATTTTGCTGATGTGTACTATTATCTATTGCCACATAACTAACCGCTGTATTAATGCAGGCCAAGCCGGTAAAATTAAAGTTGCCGTTGTTAATGTAGATCCTGTTGTAAAAACCATTGTCGTAGGTTTGAACGTACCCATCTGTAACAGGTTGCCCGCTGCAATTGGTAGCGGTACCCGTAATGGTTACCATGCCCTGGCCAAGGTTACCGGTTACAGTACCCAGGTCGATATTACTATTAGTGGTAGTAAAATTTTGTGAATAGGCAGCTATTGCGCAGGGTGTTACCACATCCAGCGTGAGGTTTGCATTGGCAGGAACAGCACCACTTACATTACCATTGGCATCTGTATATGCAAATTTTCCATATCCTGCATTCCAGGGCATATTGGCATAAGTTACCATCACTGCTACATTGGCTAAAGGTTGCAATGCGGTGTTCAGTACCTGTACTTTAAGGTTAACCAATGCTATGCCGGCAGCGCCATCCCAAAATGAAAAGTGTGGTACTGTTCCTTCGTAATTGTTGCCTGTTTTGGTGGCTTTACTTTCCTCCTTCCACAGTCCGTTTGTTTCATCAAACGACCATAGTGCAATAGATGCAGGCGCTTTTGAAAGCAATGCAGCGGGAATAGGCAGGCTTAAAGCAGCTTTACTATTGGCTGCCAGCTGTAACTTTTCTCCGTTACTGCCACTTAACTCTACTGCCACGGTACTATAGGAATTTAATAATTTAAGATAGCCGGATGCGTCAATGCCACGTCCATCACCGGGTGTTGCTGATTGAAAATCGCTGGTGGTGGTCATGTCTAACGCCCTGGCATACACGGTTACAGTACCGGTGTAAGCTGCGCCACTGGATTCTACTATCACTCCATTAGCAGGTAATGTTATTTTTGCTGCTTCTGTGGTGGTTACGGTGCCGCCTGTTGCCCCATTAATGGTGCCGGCCTGTATTTTGGCAAGCATTTTAGCACGCACAAAACTTTCCTTATTTTCTGCGGCAATAAAAGTTTTAAATGCTTTAAAATATCCTGCCTTTTCCATTTTTACAAAACCGGCCGTTTTACCTACTGCTGTATTACTGATCCTGAAATACCCATATTCATCAGTAGTCACCGATTTATCACCGGCTGTTACCAGCGCCCCGGCAATCGCTGCGTTATTTTCATCACTAACAAATCCTGTAATGGTAGCATTGATAGTGACAGCAATATCAGGTTTTATGCTGTCCTGTGTTGCTACATATTGTTCTTCGGAAAAATTTTTTCTGCAGGAGGTTACTGCCAGCAATAGTGCAGCAGTAAAAAGGATAAAGATTTTTTTTGTGGTCATAATGTAATGGTTTTCCTTACAAGAGACCAAATTTACAAGTAGTCGTTGCCTGGGGTTGTTTTATTTTTATAGCAGGGGGGATAACCTAAAAGCAAAAAGCCGGCTACCAAAGGCAGACCGGCTTTTAAAGCTATTTCAGAACAACTGAAAATTAAGCAATCTCAACTTCAGCACCAGCTTCAGTTAATTTTGTTTTTAATTCTTCAGCAGTTGCTTTATCAACACCTTCTTTAACTGGTTTTGGAGCGCCATCCACTAAATCTTTAGCTTCTTTCAGACCCAAACCGGTTAATTCTTTAACGATCTTAACAACCGCTAATTTGTTAGCGCCACCGCTTTTCAAAATAACGTTGAAAGATGTTTTTTCTTCAGCAGCAGCAGCACCGCCACCACCGTCGCCACTTACTACAACTGCAGCAGCAGCTGGTTCAATGCCGTATTCTGATTTTAAGAATTCAGCTAATTCCTGAACTTCTTTTACTGTTAAGCTTACTAATGATTCAGCTAAAACTTTTACGTCTGCCATAATGATTAAATTTTTTCCGCCTTCACAGTTTTACCTCCAGCGGAGTGTTATTAAAAAAATTGTTTCCTGATTTAATTTGTCAATTTGATAATTTGAAGATTTGGCAATCAGGAAATTCATTTCCAAATTGTCTCATTTCCAAATCAACTAATTAACCTTCTACCGGTGCAGCAGCTGCAACTTCAGCAGCAGCTTCAGGCCTGTTTTGCAAAGCACCAATAACGCGTTGTATTGGAGACTGCAGTAAGCCGATCACTTCACCGATCATTTCGTTCTTGGTCTTGATCTTCGTAAGCGCTTTCAGTTGATTGTCGCCTACAAATACATCGCCATTGATGAATGCCGCTTTCAGCTCAGGTTTTTCGCCTTTGCTTTCTGTACGGAAACCACTTAAGATCAATGCTGGATCTTTAGGGTTTTCACTGAACAGTAATGCAGTTACTTTATGCAGTGAATCGTATACACCGGCATATTTTTCAGCATCAATGCTTTCCAGCGCTTTGCGGATCAGGGTATTTTTAGCCACCCTCATTTCCACTTTCTTATCAAAGCAAACACGGCGCAGTTTAGAAACCTGTGCTACCGTCAAGCTTTCTGTATCGGTAATGTAGAAGTTATTATATTGACCAAATTTCTCTTTAAGAAAATCGATCACTTCGTTTTTTTCCTGTTTTGTCATAAAAAATATTTTAATCGCTCCGATAGTTCCCCCTTTAGGGGGCTAGGGGGCTTTAGTTTTGAACAGATTTAGTGTCAATTGCAATACCCGGGCTCATAGTGCTTGCCATGCTTACACCTTTCAGGTAAGTACCTTTAGATGAAGATGGTTTTAATTTAATGATAGCATTGATGAGTTCCTGGCTGTTTTCAGCTATTTTTTCAGGAGCAAAACTTACACGGCCGATCGATGCGTGGATGATACCCACTTTATCAACTTTAAATGCAATTTTACCACCTTTCAGGTCTGTGATAGCTGCTGCCACATCGTTGGTAACCGTACCGGTCTTAGGATTCGGCATCAGGTTACGTGGACCTAATACTTTACCCAGTTTACCGATCTTAGGCATTACAGATGGAGTGGCTACAATAACATCGATATCTGTCCAGCCACCTTCAATTTTTGTGATGAATTCTTCCAGGCCAACAAAATCAGCGCCTGCAGCGGTTGCTTCGGCTGTTTTATCGGGTGTACATAATACCAGTACACGTTTTGTTTTACCGGTACCGTGTGGTAATGATACAGTACCACGGATAGCCTGGTCTGCTTTCTTAGGGTCAACGCCTAATTTAATGTGCAGGTCAACAGAGCTATCGAATTTAGTAGTGTTTACTTCTTTAACCAGGGCTGAAGCTTCTTTCAGGGAATAAGCTTTATTAATATCAACCTTGGAATTTGCTGCTTTTCTTTTTTTCGTAATCATGTCTTACAAATTTTTCGGTTAATAATTAATTGTCCCATGGCGCTTTACCTTCCACAGTTAAACCCATACTGCGTGCAGTACCGGCCACCATGCTCATTGCGCTGTTTAATGTGAATGCATTCAGATCGGGCATTTTATCTTCGGCAATTGCCTGTACCTGTGCCCAGGTAACTTTACCTACTTTAGAACGGTTAGGTTCTTTACTACCACTTTGTAATTTGGCAGCTTCCAGTAATTGTACTGCAGCAGGTGGAGTTTTAATAACGAAGTCGAAAGACTTGTCCGCATAAACGGTGATCAAAACCGGAAGTACTTTTCCTTGTTTATCCTGGGTTCTTGCATTGAACTGCTTACAGAACTCCATGATGTTGATACCTTTAGAACCTAAGGCAGGTCCGATCGGCGGTGCTGGATTGGCTTGTCCTCCTTTACATTGGAGCTTAACATAGCCAGTAATTTCTTTAGCCATTGTTTAAATTTTTGGTGATAACGTCCAGGCATTTTACCCAAACTCCCAAGTCTATAATATTCCTAAGAACTATTTTGGGACGGCAAAGGTAGTATTTTATTTTGGATTTTAGATTGCAGATTGCGGATTTTTGTAATCTTTGATACTAAATAGATGATTATCAATCCATCTGAAGCCTTACCAATGCCTTTTTTCCCGTTTATTGGTAAGCATGTTATCGCCGATCTGCTTTAGATCATATCCTAAGGGAAGCATCTTCTTTATGGTATCTATATCCAACTTTGCTTTATTAAACACTATTATATAACTATAGTACTTCCCGCTATCGTCATTTTCTATCTTTATTTTTTTGAGTGGTATAATTACAAGGTCATTCAGAAATGCAGTATTATTAAGTTCGAACTGGCCGGGAAATGCAGGCTTCAGCTGAGCTGATAACCTAAGCATGCCGGATATCATTGCCCTGGTTTCGGTTTCCTGTAATGGATAACGTTGTATATATTTTACCCAAAGTTCATTTTTTGTTGTACCTGCAGTATCAAAAAAGCCGGATTTGATTTCATTCGGCCACATTTGTTCATAACCATATTTGTTAGGCTCTCTCGCCACAGCTGCATAATCAACTACGGCTTTGGTCGAACTCAGCAGCAGCATCGAATCTATTATAGTTTTGTTATCAGCATAATACTTCAATTTCTTCTTATCACTGCAATCTTTATAGTACGTGTATTTTTGATAAAGCGTCCAGCCTATTATTTTACACGAACTAATACTTACGAGTAATAGTACCGTACCTACATTTTTTATAGAAAGGATTTTCATAAGGCAGTGTTTAATTTGCCGGCTTATTTTACCCGTTTCAGATCCAGGTCTTGAAAATCAAAACTGAAATCGGTCAAAGGTGAAATAGCAGCCATCTTGAATCCTGATGCTTTACCATTCTCATCCAGGTCGAATTTTACATAGGCATCGGCATCCATGCTCCTGTCGCCCCATTTGGCAACAAACGTATTGCCTTTGTAGGGCAATAATATACCATTGAGTTTGGGCGACATTTTACTTTCAAACCAGGGCTGGCCATTTTTTACGGAGATGATCACATCGCCGAACCATTGGTCCCGGTAAGTGCCGGTGAAATTATTGATATCGATCCGGGCCGCATTATTTTTTTGCTGTGCATTGATGGTGGCCCAGATACTGTCGGTTATTTTTTTAGCATCCGCTTCATTCTTCACTACCCTGTCGTGCATTTGCTTTACTCGGTCGGCGCCCTTTACACCCAGGTAACTGTCTTTAATGGTATTGGTAATAGCGGTAAATGCGGCACCCGATTGCTGGTTGGTGAGTACAATAATACCTAGCTTTAATTCGGGTATCAATGTTATTTGTGTAACAATGCCCGCCAGTCCACCGGTGTGCGAAGCCTGCTTATATCCTTTTACATCCGTCAGCACCCAACCCAGCCCGTATGCTGCAAAATGGCTGTTGTAGGCACCGGGCCCTGCCAAATTGATGATGGTTTGCGGCGCCCAGAAATCTTCGTGTACGCCTTCGCTGAAAAGTCTTTTATTATCGCCATACTTGCCATTGTCCATCTGCATCATCAGCCATTTGCTCAGGTCGGTGATATTGCTCACGATGCCACCGGCAGCATTGGCGTCTTCGTCCCACTCAATATCAATAGCAGTTACTTTGCCATTCACCGGTGCATGCGGCATTACAATATTATTGCGGTTGGCCAGGCGGCTGATGGAAGCCTTACTGGCCGTCATGCCCAGCGGTTGCATGATGCGTTGCTCTATAAAATCCTCCCAGCTTTTACCGCTTACCCTTGCTATCACTTCGCCGGCAACAATGTACAGGTTGTTATCATAATCGTATTTAGTGCGGAAAGATGAGACCGGTTTTAAATAGCGCAGGTTATGAATGATATCTTTCTTGGTAAAATTATTCGAGTCCGGGAACATCATCAGATCGCCGGCGCCGAGGCCCAGCCCGCTGCGGTGTGTCAGCAGGTCCCGTATCGTAAACTCACTGGTAACATACGGATCGAACATTTTAAACTCCGGAATATAGTCGGTTACTTTATCATCCCATTTCAGTTTGCCTTCATCTATCAACATGCCCAATGCCGCCGTGGTAAAGGCTTTGCTGTTGCTGGCAATACCAAACAAGGTATTCTCGTCCACTTTCTGCATGGTGCGTAATGATCTTACACCGTAGCCTTTTGCATGAATCAGCTTGCCATCTTTTATTACGCCTACGGCGATGCCGGGTACATCAAAGGTTTTTAATACCAGTTCGGTAAGGGAATCTATTTGTGGGGAAGTGATGACCTGGGCATTTGTTTTAAAGGAAATAATTGCCAGGAAAACTATGCAGCATGCAGCGATCTTTTTCATATTGAATGATTTGGTGTTTCAAATGTAGTGGATTTTGGTTTGCAAAGTATGAGGGAGGTTTAGTGCCCACTTTTACCTTTTGCTTAACAACAAGGGGTTGACCACATAGGCACATAGGATACATAGATGATACATAGGAATGTTTTTTTGATGTGCGTATAGGGTTAAAACATTAAAGGATGGTGTTTACTAACTTATGTTATTGTTTGTAAGAATCAATAGCTTTTAACTGTTAAAATGATCAGTCAACTATTTTTAAGCTGCCAATATTCTTTTGAGTAAAAATTGATTTTCTTTAATTTTAAGTAGCATAGTTGCTGAGCGTTTTGATGAGGGCAAGCGAAAAAAATTAAATTTGAGTTTAGGTTAAAATCAACAAAAACCGAAGGTCAATGAAAAGATTGTATGCGATCACAATTTTATTTTTATTGACAGCATGTAAACACACTATAGAACGGGCTGAGTATAGGTTTATTAATTCTCAAATATTAGTCACATCAGATACTGAGGATAAAATAGAATTGTTGAACAACTGTAAAGATGCACGTATTTATTGCTCAGCTGATTCTATAGAGATGGATGTTGAATGCCTTTTTGAAAAGCCTGTACAATCTAAAATTACTACTATAGAAAATGTGGACTCTGTTTACCTGGCAAGGCAATATGCTCTTTTAACATCCAGGATTGAACTACCAGGAAATACGACTTACAAAAAAATGAATGTCACTTTTATTACAGGTGCTTCGGAAAAGGATTCGTTGACACTATTATGCACCAAAAACAAATTGCTCTTATTGTATGAGCCTTATTTGCTTACATTTCAGAAAAATTAACTGTTATAATATTTGCGAACTGTAATTGCTACTGGTACCGGCAACTGAAGGGTTGACCACATAGACACATAGGATACATAGATGATACATAGGAATGTTTTTTCGATGTGCTTATAGTGTAAAATGTAAAGGATTTTATGCCTGTTGTATGATAGCTGAACAGGTTGGTATGCGCAGCGGGTTTATTATTTAAAATCCGGGCTAAGCATTGATTTGAATTGGTATACCACCGGGGTAGCTATGAAGTGTGGTCTGGCAAGTGACCGGCAAGGGTCCCGTGAGTGTCCCGCAAAGGTCCTGTTGATGTCCTGTAAATATCCTGTTTGTATCCCGGTGTGGTCCTGCTGCTGTTGATGTGCAGCAATAATACTGGCGAATGATTGTTATAAAGGAAAGATACAAATAAAATCGATAGCATGTTGAAAGGGTTTTATATTTCGGGTATATGTAAGCGTTATTAAATTTACAGTAAGTGAATTTTGTCAAAAGTATTTGATCTTAGAAGACCACCATCCTAATTGCAAAAAGACACCCTATTCCTTATAATTATTTTATGCCACTTCAATAAGCCGGTTAAATACCTGGTCCATTTCATTATCCAAATAGCTTTGCACCAGGTTCACATAGCGGTAAAAAGATTTGCTATCAGCTGAGTGGCCACTGATCTTTTTTACCACATGCTCCTTCATGCCCAGCATCAGCATGGTGGTGATGGCTGTTTTGCGCATGGTGTGGGAAGACACGAGATCGCAAAAACGGTATTGTTTATTGGCAGCATTCAGCAAAGGCTTTGCATCGATGCCTCTTTTTTTGCGCTGCTTGCCCACTTCTTTTGTCCAACCCGCCCGCTCGGCAATTTGTTTCATCTGGTTGTTGAACCGGGTGCGGGGTATGGGCGGAAAGATGGTCTTTCTTTTTTTTGCTGCCAGTCTGAATTTTTCTACTATCGCTACCGCATACACGGGTAATTTTATCCTTACTTCTGTATCCGTCTTAATGGTCTTTACCTGCAGGTAATATTGCTCGCCCGTTTTTTCTATATCGGTGAATTTAATGGCAAACAAATCAGACACCCTTAATGCCACCGTGCAGCCGAATACCATAATGTCTTTTGCCTTCTGCAAAGTGCGGGGCAATTGTTCATGAAAATGCTGGTCATTGATGAGGAACTGCAGTTGTTCCGGCAAAAAAGTAATCACCGGTATTTCTTCTTTGCAGATATAGAATTTTTTATAAAAATCGCCGGTGCGTATCAGCAGTTCTTTATTTACATAGTTAAAGAACATGCGGATGATCTTGATCACAGCGCCTACATAATTATCATAGCAATCCTTATCCCGGTATAAAAAATCGGTGAACTGGTGGTAGAATTTTTTCCAGTAAGCCGCTTCCGCTTTCTGGCTGCGCTTGTTATTGCCGGTAACCGGTTTTATTACCAGGCTGGTGCTGAATTTCTGCTCGTAGTCTTTTAAATACTGCAGCACATAATCGTAATTGCCTACAGTTTGTTTTTTTATCCTGCTGCCATCGGCTTTCAGCCTGCGGCCGCTATGCGTTTGCCGGATGAATTTTTCAAATAGCGGGATGAGGGGGTACTGTTTTGCTGACATAATTTAATAGTTTTTTTACCGGTAAAAAAAGCAATTTTAAGCGATAATTGGTTAATTTTCCTTTACAAAAGTTCTTTGATTTTTCAGGCGGGGTGATAGTTTGCGGAAGAGTGACTATTATCCTTTCGGAATGAGTATGCCAGGGAGAAAGTTTAGTGCGGGAAGTGACTATAGGTATGGGTTTAATGGAAAAGAGAATGATAAGGATGCTGGTGAAGGAGTGCAGGATTATGGAATGAGGATTTATGATGCGAGGTTGGGGAGGTTTTTAAGTGTGGATCCGTTGACGAAAAAATTTGCTTTTTATACACCGTATCAATTTGCAGGTAATAAAGTTATTTGGTGTATTGATCTAGATGGTCTCGAGGACATCCCTTCAACTGAATTAAATAAATACGGTGAAAAACAAGTCTATAAAATTTCTGTTCAAGATGATTTCATTGATGCTGATATATTTGGCAATAGAATGTATCATGACAAGAAAATAGAGCCAAAAAATGCTACTCCGGCGACTAGTAAGATGACTGACATTGAAGTTTACCAACTAGCTTTTAATCGTTTTGTAGAACCTGGTAAACACCTGATTAATTCAAATCAATATATTGACGAAAGACTAATGAAAGCTGATCAACAAGTTGAGTATTTTTTTACTCATCAGGTGCCAACATATAGTAAATCTAATGTAGCCTCGAGAACCATCCATGCAATTATCGCAGCGTCCTTATTTCATGGTAATAATAAGCAAGATGCAGTAAACCAAATTCAGAAATCTGACGATTTTCTGTATCGGCATGATATTGCTACCTTAATAGTAGCAGCAGCGCCAATAGGAGCTGCTTTAAATATCAGAAGTGCATTAGCAACTTTAGCGAAAATTCAAACACGAAGTTTGGAGTTGTTAGCAAATGGGTATAAAGCTGGCTGGGCAGCCGCTGACCTGACAGGAGCAATTGAAAAATTTGTTGGAAAAAATGCAGAATTTGAAGTATCTGAGACTGGGAAAATTATATGGAAATCGGCCAGTAGTGATATTCAGGTTATTCAAGACCCGTTAAATAAATATTTTAGAATACAAAATATAAAATTACCTGGGCGGCGGACATATTTAGATACACAAGGCAATGTTCCTAATAATAAAGTTGTAAATGGCAGAACAACTGGGAACTCACAGGACGAGTATAATCAACTGACTCATTTTAATTATTAATATTTTATGCGGAAAATTATAGCTGGTCATTCGAAGGAAGATTTAATAAATGCCTCTAATGATATTAATTATGAAATTGTAGGCAAAGAAATTATAGTTAAGGACACTGAGTTTACATCTTTCTGGGAGTCCGATTTAGTAAGTAAATTTTATAAAAAAAGAGGAGTGCTCATTGACGATTATGAGACAACGATTATAACTAGCGAAGATGATTTGTATATTCTTAAAGAAACTATTGAACAATCCTCTGCATTTAAACTTAAAAAAAACTTGCTTGAGCTTGTTACTTATGCAATTGTAAAAAAATCGGGAATAATATTTATTTTTTAGAGGACATCTCTTTTGCCTTTGTTGATTGCCACTCTAACCTCCGGCTTGAGCCGTTGTTGGTATCGAAGGGTTAGATAAAGAAGCTCAGCCGTACCAATAACATTGCCACCAAATGTTGTAGCAAATTTAATGCAGCCACTGTAACAATATAATAAAAATTACAAAAGCAAATACTTCGCTTAGCCTTCGTTGGTAGCCCACTCTCACCGCCAACAACGGCTCAGAATTGGAAAATTACAGTCATGCGATCAACTTTTTTATCAACAGAAAATCAATCCCAAATAATCCAATTGTAAAAAAGGATTCTCATTAAAATAGAATACTTCCAATAATCTCCATAAGCATCCAATACTATTGAATTATTTGGCATTTTTTCATCAATCCAAATTTTATACTCTGTTCCAATAGTAGGCTTTTTCAAAGATGAAAATTTGTGTTTTAATTGATGTTTGTTTGTTGTACTAGAAAAGCAAAATTCAATAACGCCCTCATATGTATGAACATCATTCTTCTTGGCCTTTAATTACACGATATTCGGTTAAATAGCCTGTTGTATAAGTGCCAGTTTTTATTTTTTTTGAGGTCTTTATATCCTTAAAAACTGCTAACATAAAAAAAAATTGAATAAATATAGAAAAGCATAGCATAGCTACTGTCATATTTATGGCAGCTATTATAAAAAGTATTACGCCAAATATAAATACTCGATTCTTGTACATCAGCTTAACTTATTTAGATCATCTATTCATTCCATGCGTCTATTAGGGCTTGAACTAGTGGCGGAGTTTGCAAATCTACTCTTGCACCAGCAACAACTTCTGCACTCCACCCATTGAACTTTGGTGTTTCTAGTTTGCCTCTTAAACCGATAGCAGGTTTTGATCCCATTACAACTTCACTTTGTACTGTAACACCTTTATAAATAAAAAGGTCATTTATTACTCGGAATTGGGGAGCATAATCACCAAATTTAGGCTGCTTGCCGTCTAGCGGTATAGTTACCCCTAACCCTCTAAAAGGTATTCCTCTAAACTCGGTTCCGAGTTTTCCACCTGGTACATATTCTTTTTTATAAGCTAGATATGAATTGTCTGCAGTTACAATATTTCCATAAAAACCTTGGTTGTCTGCCGTTGTAAATCCAAACTGTGCTCCCATCCATACTAATGTCCCACTTCCTTTCCCTCCTTTAATATCACCTTCAACCTTATGTTTAATATTTCCACTTGCATAAACATCCACGTTTTTAATAGGACAAAAAGCACCAATTGTTGCATCATAGAAAATTGTTTTAAGCGGATTGGGGTCATAATATGATGGTTTAGGCCGAGCATTATATGCATCCCTATCCGCTTGTGTAACATTGCTAACTTGTAGCATTCTTTCCATTAAAGAGTTATCCTTTTTTGTCCTTTCCCAACAACGACAACAACAGATAATAAATCATTAGGGCCACTTTGCAAAATATCTCCTTTACCATGGCCATATAAATAACTAAAACCTCTTGAGTTGCGTTTTGTCCATGAGCCTGTGATATTTTTATACCCTTTATGATTGGCATTTCCCTCCATAAATACAACATCACCTTTGTTTTTTCCCTTTGTATCTCTATACCAATCACTACCATCTGGATCTATCAGTAATATAGGGTTCCCTCCGAATGTAGCATAAGGGCTTTCAAACTCTTTAACAACTGGATCCACATTCCATCTTCTTCCTATCCTGCTATCATATTCCCAATACAATGCGGTTGTGAGTCCAGTTGCAATGTCATCGCTTTTTTCCTGTCCATTAAACCCATACCTATAGTCACTTCCCGCACTAAACTTTCTCCCTGGCATACTCATTCCGAAAGGATAATAGTCAGTTGCTGTAATTACATCTGCTTTATAGTATTCGGCAATGCCATCGTTGTTGGCATCGTACACAATACGTTTGTCGGAGATGGTTACCAATACATTGCCCAGGTGGTTGGTCAATTCAAAGAACTTGTTGCCGGTGGTAAAGGTAGTTAATTCGCCGTTACCGCCGGGTACGCCGCTCATGCTGATAAAGGTGCGACTTTCGGTTTGCACATTGGTTTTAACATTGTACACACCCAGGCGGCTGCTGCCGTACAGGTGTAGTTCGGTTTGGGTAAGCTGGCCGGTATTCAGTTCGTTATTGCCCGCTTCGTATACACTCATTACATTACCGCTGGCATCCCTTACATAGTAAGTGGTGCGTACCTGCGGCACTCCCCTGTCGGGGGTATAGCCCACCGATTTGCTGATGCGATTGCCGGAAGCATCATAGGTATAAGTGATATCCGTTTGTGTACCGCTTTTTACTTTATGTATGGCGGCTATTTTACCGTATACATTCCATTCAATACCGGTAATACCTTCTGCTTTGTCTTCCACCAGGTTGCCTATTTCGTCGTACACATAATTATCGGCGTCGGTTTGGTTATCTATATCATCGGGATAGTTACTGCTGTAAGCAGGGTTATCGGTCACTCTTTTCAGCTTGTTGCTGTTGGGTATGTATTCATAGGCCAGGTCGTCCATATTAAGGCCGCCGGCACCGTTGAGCACCACGCTGCTTACACCATTGCGTTTGTAGGTTAGTATATTGCCATTGGCATCGTAGGTCACTTTTTCTTTATAATCATCAATGGCTATTGCGGTAAAGGTATTGCTGGCTGTATTGATACCTTTAAAGGCGTACATATTGGTAATGCGGTTCAGTTGATCGTAATTATAGCCGTATACCCTTGCTGTACCCAACTTGGGCATGCTTACTACCATGGTACCTATATTGCCGTTAAATAATTCGTTGGCCGTATATGGATTACCGGCTTCGCCGGTGGCCAGGTGCATGTTCAGTGCTGCAAAGGGGTTGGCTGCCGATTGATTGATACGGCTGTAATCGCCGTTGTAGTAATTAAGGCTGTAGCCATAAGCATCCGTAGTGCGTATATTATTACCATACAGGTTGGTGTTACTGCTGTTTACAGGGTTACCTGCCAGGTCGGTCATACCATCCTGTCCCATATCAAATGCGGCATTGTTGGATGGGGAGTTGATCTCATCCCCTGCTGTGCCATCCATTTCGCAACCTGTAAGTGAAGGATCGATATAGGCTTCAAAATTATCCGGCGTATTGCTTTCAAATGTAGAAGGCATAAAATTGATACTGTTTCGTGCTACGTAAGTGGATGGATAAGGTGAGAGCCTGTTATATACATACAGGTTATCTACTGCGCTGTTGGGGGTACCGCAGTCCTCACCATTGCCGATCGTGCTGCCTCCCTGCAATGCAGTAGTGTTAACACCCTTGAGCCAGCCCTGCAGCGTGTATGCATAGTCGATACCCTGCACTTCCATCAATGGCTCACCCAGCACGGTACGGGCCAGTGGTCCATGTCGGTAATAGCTGTACTTTGCTTCGCGTTTCCAGTAAGCATAATCCCTGCTGGTAAATACTTCTGTCAGTTTATTTTCAGCATCGTATTGGTAGCGGTGGTAAAATGCATCGGCATAGCCGGGCTGATATGCCACTTCGTTCACCTTGCCACTTATAAGATCGTACTGGTAAGTGACTTTTTTATACCGGTTACCGCCAGGCAATGCGCCCAGGGTGGCTTTATAATCCTGCAGCAATACATCTACATTACCATGTATATCATAGGTATAGAAAGTAGCTGTTTGCCATGGCGCCTCTGTTGGTGCAGAGCCATCATCGGTAGCCTGTACATAGGTATAGCTTACACGGTTGCGCAGGTTTTGCTGGCAAAGATAATTCTGTGTGCAAACAGGATCGTATTTAACATCGTATACCGTTTTGGTAATGCTGGTATTGGGTTCGTTGCTGCTTGCGTTTAGCCATGACTGTAAGTTACCCGGGTTTTGCGCTATGGTTTGCGACATTACAGTGCTGCCTGCCAGTTTATTCTTTTCTCCAACTTCTGATATCCTGCCGAGCCCATCATACAAAGTGTAACTGTATTTCCTGGTTACTTTCTGTTTGGCATTCTGGCTTACCACTAATCTTCCCAGCTTATCATACCAGAAATTGCTTTCGCCACCATCCGGGCTTTTTTGCGTTGTTACCTGGTTAAGGGCATTGTACCGGTACTGTGTAGGCAGGTTATGCTGTATGGTAAGATCGGTACCGTTTTGACGGGCCGTTTTGACATTCGCTAAAAAGGTCTGCGAAAAATTGGGTTGTACTCCCGCAGGTGGTACTGTTTTTACCAGGTTACCTGCCTGGTCGTAATAATACAATGTGTAATGGTATTCGGCCACAGGCGCCACTACGGTAAATATTTCGTGATCTTTTGCTTCCAGGCATTTACTGAGGTAAGTATTCTCAAATTCGTCCTTCTTTTGTTCCAGGTAGGCCTGGTATTGTTCGGTTGCTTTATTTAAAGCCAGTGTGGGCAGGTAGCCATTGCAGGTATCTACTTCACTGATAGTTGGGAACATCAGGTCGCCGCAAAGTTTAGGGCCGGATGGTGGTAATGCATTACAAGCATGGAGGCAGTATATAGTTGTGCTCATTGTTCGCACAGAGTCCGTTAGTGTAACATCTGCACCAAAACTTATAGAGCTCACCGTATTCCATACAAAAGAGGAATCTACATTATAAGCAGGGGACCCGATTGTGGTAGTGGAAGTAGCCGTACTGCAATTGTCTGTATTGCCGCTGGCATCAGTTTTTATAAAATAAATATCGTTGGTATTATTTCCAGACTGCTGGCTGTTATCCATACCCGCCATTGCGTAACCACCGTCCGGAGTTTGAATAACACTGCCGGCCACCTGAAGGTTTGTTCTGATGTATTTTTTTGTCCATTGTACTGTGCCGCTGCTGTTTACTTTTACCAGGTGTATATCGCCACTGCTGGTAAAATCATGCTGTGTTACCACATATCCTGCATCGGATGTAGTTCTATACGCATCACCAACACGTACTGCATCGCCGTTTATTTTATTGAGTGATACAGGCATACCGTTGTTGTTGGCATTCACCACCACAAATTCTGGATGGGTGGTATACCAGTCGGTGTCGTCATTTACTGCAAAGCTGTAACCCGTTGCTGTTTTATATACCGTATTGGGCGTATTGCTGAGGTTCTCGATATTATAATTCCTTGCCCACTCAACATTACCGTTGCTCGTGGTCAATTTCATTATCACAGCATCATATTTTGAAGAGCCTGATGCAAAATTAGCCTGCGTGGTATCCGGTGCCGATATCGAATTTACAGTAGAACTGCTTTGACCATACTGGTATGCAGTAACCACCAGGCTGGTACCGTCTTCGATGATACCAATACCGGCATCGGAATTTTGGCTATCGAAACTTTTGGCCCATGTAGCCACACCACTGCCGTTGGTTTTTATTACCATTGCATTGGCATAACCCGGTGCTGCGTGGTTCATCCCTGTAAAGGCATAACCTCCATCACTTGTTTGTACCACTTCATAGCCAGCCGAACCATTTGTATCGCCATCGTCAAATCTCCTCGTCCACTGTTCATTGCCATTGGCATCGGTTTTTACCAGCCATGCAACGCCATTCGTACTTCCTCCAAACGATTTCGTGTAGCCGGTCATTATATATCCACCATCAGCAGTTTTTTTAACACTGTAGACAGCATCATCATTGGGTCCTCCATATGTTTTACTCCATATTATATTACCGTTCACATCCATTTTCTGGAGATATGCGTCGTAGCCGTTATTTCCGAAACTATTGGAATAACCTGCTATTACATAAGTACCATCTGTGTTATACAAAGTTCTTGCACCTATATCAGCCTTGCCTCCATTATAGGTTTTTTGCATGGTCACAATACAGGTTGCGGGCGTCTGCACATTTTCGCCTGCAATGGGCAAAGCCAATGTACAGGTGTCTTCAAAGTGCAGGTACTCTCCCCAGGTTTTAGTGAAGCCTGTTTTATTATTCATGAATTTGGCAAATGCCTTATTCATGTTCAGCTCATTATCATTTTGAGGATTTGCATAAATAACATACGCTGATCCGGGTAGTATCGAATCTTTAAACTCTTCCTTATAAGCATAATATTCACTGCATTCAATACAGTTCCTGATAGGGTTATTACAGCTGAGTAATGCCGGCACTTCGATTGCAGGATCCCAGAAACTGCAGCTGCCATTACAACCCCCGATCAACGAATCCAGCAGGCTTTGGCGAATAGTAACGTTGTGCCTGTAAAAAATATACTGGCTTAAACTATTACCCGAAGGATAAGTATTGTCGGAATTTTTTTCTGCTATCAGCTCTGTAATCCTTGCGCAAACACAGGAGTCTTTTAATGTCACCACCGTTTCGTTACTTAACGGGGTTTGTTTATCGTAAGGTTGTGGAAAGTCGATGATATCTTTATGACAAATAGCGGTAGGATTGATACCATGTGCATTAAATACAGTTGTTATTACATCCTGGAAGGAGGATGGAACAGTTAAAGGCGTACCTGGCTTTACAGTTGAGGAACCCATTGGATGGTTTTCGTCGCTGCCGTTAATACAAACATTTTTAAGACCGTCTGTAATTTCTTTCACCACTACGTTAGTGATGTAATTACCATCATTATCTATGTATGTGTAATTAGTGGGAGAACCCGTAGTATTAAATGCCGCTACCAGGTCGCATTGCTGCAATTGCTGTATCCATACACGCTTATAGCTTTCGCAATTATCCTCATATTGCTTCTCCATTTCATCATCTACCGAAGCATCATGCGTATTATTTACCTGGTCCAGTATATTTTGCATGTATCCGCCACTGGTATAATAATCTTCCGGCTTACCAAATCTTCTTTCGTAGTGATTTGCGTTCAGTTCTGTATAATTTACGGCACACTGGTTCTGCAACCAGTCGTTCACCATTCTTTCTTTTTCTGACAGGTACAGGCTGCGGAAGATACGCCATACATAATTCCAGTCGCCGGCACAGTTATTATTTAAATTAGTGAACTGGCTGGGCTTAACGGGTGCATCACTGGCGCAGGTAGTACCAGTATTATTCTGGCAAAATACGGTCAGCCAGGCCAGCTTCCATAAAGTGGTGTTGGTACCATTGTAAACGGGCAGGCGGTTAAAACTGCTTTTAATATAGCTGATCATGGTATTTTTATACCCGCTGCCAACTCCTGTAAAGAAAGGATCATTAGTAACAATACCGGCACCATCTGCATCTGTAACATAACCGGCTGTTACTGCAGCCGACCAATCATGTATGTCTTCCAGTAAAGCGTCCCTCTTATAACTTTCAGCAAGAGAAGTTTCTGCCAGATGAAGTTTGCAATATTCAGGATGATACATTATCAATGCATTTGCCCAGGATGTTTTAAACACTTTTGAGAAATCTTCAGGCAAAAGGCCCAATCCTGTTATATCTTTTCGGCCTACTTCATCCGAATAGTAGTCATTACCTTTTTCATCTTTTGGATTTTGAAATTTTGCTATACCGCCCGAAAAATCTTTGAAGATATTATAGGGTTTGTTCATGTTTGATTCGTACATATCCGCCTCCTCATTAAAAGGGGCATTAGGATCAATAACACCATCTTCGTTCAGGTCAAAGTTGAGGCGTGCATATTGTCCGCGGTCCGGCGTCATATCTTCGAGCATGATATCGCGGATGGCAGCCAAAGTATTTTTAGTATCAGGGTTACACAACTCATCGCACTGCATTTTGGCATCATTATAAGATTTCGCTATCTCATCTTCGTAAGGAACCTTAAAGTTGGGATTATTTATATCCGTCAACGAATAGCCCTGTTGTTGCAGGAAAGAGGAGCGGTACGTTGCGAAAGAACCCAATGCTGCATTACATTGTGTGCAGGTGATCTCACAAGCACTGGTATTCAGCATCAAGGCGTAATTCTCATTATAGAAATCCTCCAGTGTTTTGCAGATATTTTTCTGATTGAATACATTTTCCCGGTACCAATCCTGCACCGCTTTATTTACGGTAAGCGTTTTGGTGATGTTGTATTCTCCTTCAGGAAGCGGGTCGGTGGTAAAATCAACCACTATCGGTGCCGGTAATGTATTACAGTTTTGATCTACTATTGGTGTGCCCGTATTATTGAAACTGAGATTGGTGGCTGTTTTTACAAGACTAAATCCACAATTACCGGTTATCCTTATTTCAAGGTCGTAATAACAGTCATAACAAACGGTTTGCCCTTCGGGATTACAGGCTACTATTTCTGCGCTTAATGGGCTTAACTGGTAATGAAACTGGTGCGGTGCATTTTTTGTTACAATGAGCGTAGTGGAAGAAACTACGCTCCTGCCCTGCACCGTATTGTTCAATGGAGACAAAAGATTCTTTGTTCTTGTTTGTTCCCCTGCGGCATAAGAGTCCAGTGCTTTTACATTTGCCGGTGGTGTGCCTGCTAAAGCAGTAGCCACTGTTCGGCCGTGCATATCTACATAGCTTACACTATATTGTCCATTGGCATCCCTCACCATATTCTTGGAGTAATGCGTGGCATCACCTGCTTCGGTTCCAAATAATGCATCCAGTTCATCCTGGTCCGGCTTTCCGTAATAATACTTTGTATCATGGTCTGTAGTACCATTGCCTTTACCTAATTGAAAAGTGTTGCCTACGCCTCCCTGTGCTTCTATACGGCCGGTAGCATCCGGGGTATACCGTGTTTCTGTATAAGGATAACCACCTGCATCCGGTATGAATTTATTAAAGCCGTCATTCTTTTGCGGGTTATTCGTAGAATAATACTGGGCTGCACCACTTGTATTATCCAGTTGAGGTGTACTGTAGGAACAGGAACTGGCATTAGTGGGCATAAGATCGAACGCATCCTTAGGCGTTACATAACTGCCAACAAATTTGTTGAAGCTCTCGGTATACTTTATTATGGAGTTCATTGTAGGCGCCGGTAAAATATTGATCGCAGGGCGCCCCTGGTAATCGTAAAAGGTTTCTGCAACCACTGTTTTCTCTGTTACATTATCTTTAGTTACAGTTTGTCTTCCTCTCAATGTTCCATCAAAATACTGTACTACTGTTTTGCGCTTGCCATCCTCTGCAAATGAAGTGGTGGTTTGCCAGTTCAGCCGCTCTTCATGTCCTTCTCCTGTTGTTCTGTCATAGTAAGTAATACCACCAAATGCCAGGGCGCTCCAGGCTCCGTTTACAACCTGCCCATTTTCTTTATATTGCACCGGGCGTATCCTGTAAAAAAGCAAACCGAGCCCATCATAGATCATGGGTATTTTATAACTGCTGGCACTTTTTGCTATGGTAACCCGGGAAGAATTATTTTTAAACAAAAGGTCCGCTTCAAACTTTAAAGTATTATTATCCGAAAGATCCTCTTTTTTATAATTATTCTGTGCTTCTTTGTCCACCCATGTCCATTCAATGTCAATATGTGTTTTGCCATTTGCTGTTAAAGGATTATCGTCCCAGCTTACCAGCAACTCATCAGCATCAGCAGCAGGTGTACTGTGAGAAGGAGTAAGCGTGCTCGTATAATTAAACACATAATCTCTTTTACAGAACAACCTGTTCTCAAGATCGATCACCTCCCATACATTCCAGCTGTAGGTAACTGGTGTACTGATATTAAGGATAGTGACTTTTACTTTGCGGCATTGTTTAAACTGTATGGTTTGTCTTGAGTTATATTTTAAACCGGCGGCTTTGGTATAATTTACTTCCAGCGTGTATGCTGAAAGACTACCGGTAGTGCCATCAACCAAAGTGTATTCTACCTTCACCTGCACCTGGGCAGTAAAATCTGTTTTTATTTTTTGAATAGCAGTTTCATCCAGCAGTAAACTTACCACGTTGGTAATTTTATCATTGGCAGGATTGGCAATGGTGGAATTGAGTGCACCATAAAAAATATTGTCGATAGTTTCTTTGGAATGGATCCCCCCGGGATCCGGCACTATCTCTCCCAGGCTTCCTTTAAAAGTTGTAACTATCTCGGGATCGCTGGACGCTTTGGTAGTTAATGCTGCCAACAGCAGGCATCCTGCAAACAACAATTTTGTAACAATAAGTTTTATCCTGCGCATATATTTCTGCTTCAAGTAAATGAATAAATTATGGGGTGGGTTGGTCTCCGTTATAAGGCACTTCCTGGTAATAGGCTGCATCCTGGTCCAGGTTATCAAATCCTGACGTCACAAACCTGTAATCTTTATAATTTTCTGCAGGTTGATATGTTTTCCGTTGCCGGTTGTAATATGCGTATTGCGCATCTTCAAATATTTGGGTATTAGTATATATTTTATAATGGCTAAAGCCCATTGTAACTGTTTTTTTAGCTGTATAAAACACCGCACTATCTGCTTCTTCTTTGTCGTTATAAGAGAATTGAAATTTGGTCGGATAATAGGAATCTGCTTCATATTCAATAAAAAAAGAAGTATAAGGAACATTGCCATCAATGGTAGTGATAGCAACGCTATCTGCAGTAAAAAGTATCTTCTTTGTTACAACAACCGAATCATCCATAGTTGTATCAATAGTAACAGTATACAAGCTGTTATAATATTCCGTAACTGAATCGATAAAGTTGCGCAGCGGGAAAGAACCACTTATGTCTCCCGACTGATTCTTAGTCATGATAAGCAGTTTTTCATCTGCATAAGCGGTATACGAAAAAGAATCTGTTTGCGTATATTGTATACCTCCCATTTTATAATACAGGTTCTTTTTATTGAGCACATAATTGCCAGATACAGCGTCTGTTGCTTTTGTGGTACCTGCGGAATCGCTTTTATAAAATATATCCATATTAAAGCCCAGGTATTGTGAACTGTCAAATACTTTATTGATACGGTATAGCTCATTCCTGGCAGAGTCCAGCGTTGAGATCTGCGCATTTATTGAAAATGTTGCCGCTATACAAAAACAGCACATGAGAAGTTTTTTCATTCGCATTTTTTAATTTTTTAGTTTCAAAATGGTGACTTTGCCAGCCATTCTTATTTTTTAAAAATTCGTTTAAAAATCAGTGATCTTTTTTTGAAGCCCGCTTCTTGTTTCTTGTATGGTTTTAATACCCAACCTGGTTTCTTTTTTCACCCTTATTAAAGTACCATCATCATCATACTCGTAAAAAGTGGCGTAGTTATTTTCGTCAAGCTCTGCCAGTGGTTTTAAATTATAGGGATTGTAAACAAAAGATTTCATGTTGGCATTATAAGGATGGAAGCGCAGGTCGTCTATATACAAGGCATCAGCACTGTTGTTATCGATATACAAGCTCATTCCTGCACCTTCGGGCACATAGAACTCCGCTTCCATTAATTGCCATCCTTCAATGATATTGCCTTTGGCAACAAAGCTCCCCTGGCTACCGGTCAATACATTACCATTAGCATCTTTGAGTTTAAGCGCAAAACCGGTATAGTCTGCACAGTTGCATTCAGTCTCTCCTTTTTTAACCCAAACACTAGCGATCATTCTTTGCCCCGGGATCAGGCTGAAGCCATCGATCAGGTAATTGGATTGAGCTTTGATATTATCTATTTTGGTACAGATCATATTTGGCGCAATTATAGAACCATTTGCATCTGCTGCAGTAGGATACATGTTGGCAGTAGGAACAAAATCCCACTTATTAGTACATTTATCCAACCAAAGAAAAGACACATGACCGCGGTTAATTGTGCTCTTATGTTTTCTATCCTGTAAAGTGATATTAACATCATACAATTCTCCTGCTACCAAATTGATCGGAACAATCGTCATATGGGGGTTTGCGCAAATAGTATTGTTATTACACCCGTCAAAAACTGTGGTAACAAAAGTGCCGGGTTTACTAATAACAATTGTGGCATAATCGTCAGGAACATCTGATTTAAATTGATATTGACCCGACTCTGCTACCTGTATTTTCCCATTCCATGTAAATGTATTACCGCCTCTATAGCTAAAGCCGCAAGGAGGGTCGTTGTATTGCTCATAATCTATATATACTCTCTGATCAATACCAGTACATGATAACCCATCGCTATTAAAATGATAATAATTTAACCCAATTCCTTTAGGCACCACCCATGGAACATTAGTTTGGTTTACTACCGGGTGTATCAATATATCCGGCTCATTAGCCAAATTATCCGGAGCAATCTTTATATTAATGCTTGCGTTGCTGTTGGCGTTAGTTTTAAAACTGTAGTTGCCTGTATGCGCCTGTGTTTCGGACAATTGTGTAGTATTGACCCCTGTTTCAAAATGCCTTTTATTAGGCTGGCACAACAGGTTGCATTGCTGATCCTTAAAGAAGTAATCTTCAAATCCATCAAAAGCGCTTAGCCTTAAACGTGAGTTATTAACAACTGCTACGGGCAATGCTTCATTATAGCCATAGATGCCTGCGTTATAACGGTTTAAAGGATCGAAGTTTTCCAGCTCTGCCCCTTTACGGTTGTACTGCGATATTTCGCTGTTGGAAACCCAGAGCGTGCTGTTAACATTGGTGCGGGTGATTTTCTTTTCTGCATTAGTGGTAGCATCCAGGCTCCAGAAAGTTTCAAAATCTTTTATGATACCATCTTTATTGATAGTGGTTGTCGATGTCGGATCCTGTTCACGTCTTTGTCCGTTATACACATAACTCTTCAGCGGGCGCCAGTTACCCAGTAAGCCTTGCACGTAAGGGTTCATGTATTGTCTTGAAAAAACAGAGTAGCAACCTGTTACTTTTTCATCGGTATTGCAATACATATATCCTGCAGGCGGGTTAGTGGGTGCATTAGCTGCAGGCCCCTGGTATACGATCGGGTTGTCCGGGCTGCAATTGTAATATTTAAGTTTAATGGAAGTCCGTCTTTCAATTTCGTGTGAACTGGGACTTGTTGATTGGAAACACACCCTGGATACAGTTGCTCCCTGTATATTTTCGGTTGCAAGGCTGAGCATTAAAGCAGTGGCATACCCTTTTGCAGGATCATATTTATCTTTCAGCATTCCTTTTACCACTTCCGTTATATCAGCTTTAAAATCTACATTGGAAAAACCGGGTGGCGGAGTACCCTTCACGAACTGGCTATTGCTTGTACCGGCCGGGGCGGAAGCATTGAATAATTGCCTCCATAAACCTTCGTTGGAGAAAGATGGCCATGTTGACTGCATCCTGGATAAAACAAAATCATTGGGATGGTTTGCCGGTGAATAATGCGAAGCGAAGTAACTATGATTCGTTCCACTATAATAGCCATTCACATAAATCTCGTGATAGTTACGGTGGGCCGGCAGGTTAATCTCTGCAGAAACAACATTGCTACTGGCGTTAAGGTTGCTTACCGCATCAAAATTAAACAATAACCAACTCCTGTGTTTGTAATCCGGTTGGTTGCGGCCTCCATTATATTGTGCTGCTATAAAATGATCCGGGTTAGTGTACAATTCATACTTACGGCTTGAACTCAAAAATTTTACTTTTAAGAAAGTTGCATAAGCCGCACTTTGCGTAAACTCTACATCACTGGTCAATATAGGTGCCTTACGTACCACCCTTTGTATATCTTCCTGTGTAAAAAAGGCATCCTGGGTTTTCCATTTTTCCTTAAACTCAATTGCCCCGGTATTGACTATGTTGGTGTTATTATTAATCAGGATTTTATCATATGTAATATTATCAGGCTTTAGTTGAATAGGGCTTGCCATACTTGTAACAGAACCTACTGATGCCCCCATCATATTTCTTCTGCCACTCCGTACAATACGTATATCTGCATTGGCTGCATTGTATGGGTTACCGTTGCGGTCAATGAAAATAAAACTCTTGGTCGTATTCCTCGTATCCTTGGTTACATCCAGTGCCCATATCCGGTATTCGTTACTTTTTGGTAAAAGCGTACATGCGTTACCGCTACCAATGGCTATACAGGCCGCATTGTCTTTTGGTCCAATATTAGCATGATCCACCACATAAATTTCATCTCCACTTTCAAAAATTGTATTTACCTCTGTTTCAGAAAGCCCCGCTTCAATTCTGCCATTCCTGAAAAGCAGCCCTTTAACTTCAGCGTCGATATTCTTATACGCCGGCCCCATAGCTTCCTGCGCCCAATATGCCGGGTAGCTAAAGTTATAAATCGGGGCATTGAACTCATTACTTGTACGGCTTACCAGCACTTCGCCCGTTTCGGCATCGTATACAAGATTTTTAGTGCCCACCACACTTCCTTTATCAATATTTTCCACACTGTCTAAAATACCAAACTCGTTTACAATTTTTAAAGTGGTCGCCGACCTGTACAACGATTCATCCCTGAATACAGCTCTAAAAACTGTAGGCAATAAAACAGGCCAGTTAGCCAATGTAAAAAAGTCTAGATTTAATGGTATTTGTGCAGAATGTGTAAACGTAAAGTGTTCCCTGAAATCATTCATTACTTCAATATCTTTACCCACCAGTTTATTGGTTATTTTTCCATCTGCACCTCCAATAACCGGAACGGTATTATCCAGTTTATATTTATTTTCTCCAACCTTATTCATCCGGTAGAAATAAGTGGTCTTATTAATCGGATTTTTCAGATCATTCTCCGGGTAACTGGCCTGCATTTTCATTTTACCATTCATATCATTCAGCACTATTTTAAATCCCTGCGAAAGTGTCATATAATCCTTTTGTGCAAAATTGAATATTTTACTTATCGGGTTGGGTTTATAATGATGGCGACTGAGCATATCAAAGTCGGTAAATTCTGTCAGCGTAGGAAAATCCCTGGTAGTATAAAACTGTGTTTCCTGCATGCCCACACCTGATTTTATATTTTTTTCAGTTTTATTATGAATACTTTTTACAGTTACCCTGCTATAACCAACAGAAGGAGAAGGGAAGAATGTTTCCGCAATAGGCAGTTCAATATTGCTGATCTCAGTAGGTCCAAGGGGATTCGTAGCCGAGTACTGTAATACTTCTCTGAAAGGATTTTCTTCATTACCCACTCCCGGTTCATACGATGCCACACCGCTGCTCATCACCTGTGGCTGACCATTGATCATCTCTGTAGTGGTATAATCATATTCCTGTCCATACGTGGAAGAAATATCCGGGGCATTGGATGCCGGGTTGATCATTCTTTTAAAATTATCTGTTATTTTAACCGACTTAACCCTGTGGCCTCCGCCGATTTTTTTAAAATAGGGATTAGCCAATCTTGCTACCGATCGTACGGCATCATATTCTTTACACCAGCCATCCCACCTGGCATTATTTTCAAAACCGGTAACGCCTGTACGAATATTGTTGACCATGGCGAAAAGAGCCTTTATAACTTGGCCAAAAGCAGTCTTATTACCTACATCATATCCAGGATATGCTTTAGAGGGCAGCTGATCACGTAGAAATTGATATACTGTCTCCATTACCTGGCTTCCATTATTATGACTTGCTTTACCTACTTTAATATAGAATTTGCTGCCATTTGAGCCGGGCACAATACCAAATGCATCAATATTACAATACACAAACATCGGTTCATACCCCTCGCCATAACTATCCTTTGGTACTTTGACCCATAACTTGAAAAGCAATTGCTTGATATCCTGCAGGTAATATTTTTTAATATCATCATTATTACTAACAGTAACCGGTGCATCAAAGAAAACATAGCGGTAATCCATGTTATCAAAATCCCACGGTAAGTGTGTAGTAGCATTGGTAAAGAGTTTATTTTCCGGGGTAGATGTAGGAGAAGCGCCGAATCCGAGGATCTTTGTCATTTGTGCAGCTCTCTTATTTTGCACATAAGCATAATCATCGGCCTCATAGGTAATATCAATTTTAGCACCACTTGGCAACAATATCTGGTTCAGGCTCCAGGTGGCAGCATTCGCATCCGACTGGGTTTTGTTCTGTGTAGTATAGGGATAATCTTCGTTTGAAACTGCAGGCGAGCCCGGGTTTTGACTATGTGGTTTATAAGTACCCCAACGATCATTCTCCAGGGAATTAAAAACAATATTGCTATTATCTTCTTCCGCATATTTAAAGCGGTATTTATTTTTTTGATGGTTATTATTGTTATAGGTAAAATAAATACTCTCTAATGTTAGTTTACCATTTCCATTAGCCGTATTTCCGCTAAACAGTGCATAGTTTTTGCATAGTTTATAGGTATAAGTAAAATGTACCGTTTTAATTGGTTTGGCATTAACTCCATACTTTACAAAATCTGCTTTAGAATACAGATCGATACGGTCCAGTTTTTTCTGACAGGGTGCGCCATTTACATCATTCACCCCCCCGTTATACGATTTTACACCATATCCATCCTGCCTGTCGGAGATAGTAAATGTTGCGATCATGTTTTTTGATTCGATCGAATGCGTGTACCAAAGTTCTTTTTGCCCATATGTGTACAATGCTTTATTATCGGAATTATCTGTAACAAGCCCCCTGTTAAAATTTGCATAGCCTTCATCTACCGGCAACCTCCAGTTCATATTTGCCCAACTATTGGGTAAAGAACTTTTCTTATTAACCCTGGTATAATTAAATTTAATTGCTGTACCCAGGTCGTCGTCAGTGATGCCATCACCTGTCAGGTCAGAATAATCGGGTGATAAGATCGCAGTGAGTAAAAAAGAATGTGCATAGGGATCTACAGTTTCAGATTGAAACATTCCATCCTTTCCCTGTTTGTTCTCAGAACTGTTATCCACATCTTTATTATATTCAACAATCCCTTTACTTTCATTAACAGTCTTACTAATGCCTACACTAAAATTTACTTCTTTTTGCGCCAGTTCATATACCGGTAACCCATATACGTATCTCTTATCGTCCTGCTGTACAGTTATCTCGGAAATATGATGCCCCTTCCTGTAACTGGGGGTATTGGGATCGCTATTCGGATTATATCTTCTTATGATCGATTTATAAGCAGGATCATAGTCGGTAGGACAACCACCGGGTTTAAAAAAGTTTTCCTGGTAAGAGTAGATATACCTGTCGAGGCCAATAAGGTCTGCCTCTTCAGCCGTTAAATAAGAAATCACCTGTGTTCTTTTGTCTCTTTCTTTACGGTAACTGTTGTCCTTTGTTATTGAAATCGTTCCATCTGGCTGCCTGCTACTATTGAATAATTGAAATTTACTTTGCAAGGTGGTAGTGGGCTGGAGGAAAGGGCCGGTCAGGTTAAGGCTGGTTCCCATCATTGCCCTCATCAGTTTATCCTGGCCCATATTATTATAATAATCCTCATCAATAATAGCCTTCTCACCAGGATTTTTAAAATAGAAACCGCTTTGAACAAGTTTATCAGATTCTTTGAATGCAGCTGTTTGTTTTAACACATTTTCAGTTTCCCATCCTCCAACTACTGTTGCGGAGTAAACTCCTCCAATTGTAGCACCTGCTTTTACCTTATCCTTGATACCGAGATCAATACCTAGATTAACCTGACCAGAATTGGTTCGGGTATAGTTGTCCTGTACATATCCCATATTACCCCGATATCCTCTAAAAACGCCCCCGGTTCCTTCGCCACTGATCGAGAATACATCATAAGTATAAACAGGTAATGAAATCACTGGTGTCTTATAAGTATAAGTTCCATCATTTGAGCGATTAAAATCAAGTAAGGCTTCTCGCTTATTATTAGCTTTCTCATAATACATGTACCCATATGCGTCTTTTGTTTGAACTTGATAATCCTTATCTATTCCATGCCTTGTATAGTATCCTTTTATTGCATAAGTTTTGGTTATACCTTTACTTTCTTTTCCGAATTTCATTGAAAAAGTTGCATTAAAACTTGTAGTGGGCATACGTATTGAAGGCGTATAAGAAGGGCGTGCAAAACTCAAGTTCGTGCTCAATAGAGATGAGCCGGAGTGAGAATTAATATCATTACTTCCCTTCATTGTGTATAGATACTTTGTTCGTTCAGCCTCTAATCGCAGATCTCCTAATCCTGTTCTTGAATTGAAATCTATTGAAGTGCTTATACCATAATTTTTTGTATAGTCTTTGTTCCATAAATATTTTTGAAAGCTTACACTGTGAGTCAATCCCGTTTGAGAATTTAGATTAACACCAGCGCCCAGTGAAAAATCATTTATAGGATAAACCGTTGTGTCTTCGTGCTTTTCGGTGCATGCTTGTGCCGCTATATTTTTATGTGCAGTAAATTCTCCGGAAATGCCCAATTCTAACCCAACCCCTCGTTTTGAATTATAGAAAACTCCGGCACTTAAGGTCTTCTTATTTTTATCAAAAGCATACGCAACGGGTAATCCTACCACCTCTTTATCCGTTGCACCATTAACACCCACCACTATTTCCGGTTTCATAGATTGCTCTTTTGTAACCTTATCACTTCCATTAAAATCATCCGGTACACCTCTCATATTCCGGTTAATGGTACCAGGATTAATATTCCATCCCAGGCCTACCCAACTGGCTTCCTGGTCCATAGAGGGCTGTGCATTGTAAAATATATTTATCGGGTATCCGTCTACGTCAAGCAGTGGAATGTTATAAGAAAAATCCCCGGTAAACAGATTCACCATATTATCAGCACCTATTGATTTGAATGTAGACATCTCAGGCTGACCAGGCCCTCCAATTGCTGGCTTTTCACCATCGTTCAATAACGCATCGCCTTTTACAATTACAGCATTATTATCCATTGGTTGTCCTGCTATAATTTCAGTTACACCTGAAACATTCTTTTCTTTTTTATCAACTAAAGAAACTTGTATTAATGACTGCGGGTCAACGATATTATTACCTTTGTATATACGATCTTTAAAACTACCGGTGTAAGTATGTACATAAGGATCAAGTGCATGAAACCTTCTGCCCGACGCATAAGCCATACCGATCATATCTGTATAGAATAACAAAAACAGAAACCATGCAATTACTTTTTGTTTTTTCCCTGTCAAAAAAGTTAACATAAGCTTATTTTATTTTTACAGCTTTGAATGAATTATTTATAAGATCATTTTTTATAATACGCAGGCATAAATCGCATCAACCATATTTCACCCCTGCTATTGGTTACAGCAATCTCGTATACGGTGTTCTCGTCAGGTCTCATTTTTTTAGTCAGGTCATATTGCAAAAGATTTTTTCCAGGTACAGCTTCCAGTTCAAATTGTACATTTCCTTTATTTTTTTCTCTATCCCCTGCTTTATAGACTGAAAAAACGAGTTTCTTATCACCACTTACATTGTTATATTCCATTTTCACTATTGCCTGGTGCGCTATTGTAACCTCGGTATTTGATTGGCTTATTTTTATATAAGGAGCCTGTTCTATTATTTTAGTTACAGAATCTTTGCCGATTGTAAACGTCCAGATCTCTGTGGGTATGGCATAGTTCGTACCACTTCGCGCCACTACCTGCCATGCATATGTTTTTCCCTGTTGCAGCTGCTGAAAGCTTGAAGGCATTTTTTCTGAGGGTTTTTGCAGATTAAAATTTATATACGCAGGTTTATTAAACTCCATCGCATCCTTTGCAGCCTGCCCATCTTCTACAGGCACTACTGTCAGGTCATACAAAAGCGGGTTAAACATTTGTATCGGTGCTGGTGGTATCCAATTAAATTGGGGATAGACCGTTTCTACATTTGATTTATCAGCAGGATTTGCTAATAATGGCGGAGCCAGTGGGGTTATCGTTATTCTTATCACTTCATCAACCACTACCACATCTCCTTTGGTCCCGGTTTCCTGTATAACATGATAATTTATAGTGTAGCTCCCGCAAGGAAGGTAATTGCCTGCAAACTCGGTTGCCACATAGTTATACATTACGGGCTGAACATCTTTTACTGTAACCAGTTTCATTCCTTTGCCCATCAGTATTTTTCCTGAACTGGCATTAATAACAGACTGACCTGTTAAAACATCACGCACATCAAGTTGCAACTTCAGCTGCGCAATATCGTTGCTGTTATTCGTGATCAGCATATTCCAGAGCTGGTCTTTAAGCAGTATCCCATTATTAGGCAGCTGCGAGTTAAATGTTATTTGTGCCATTGTGCAAAACGGCAGGCAAATAAAAATTGCTATCAATAATTTTATTCTCATTTTAAAAATTTTTATACCAGCTCACTCTTCCAATTTCTACCGGGTAAAGTGTTTGCTGTATAGTTGGCAAATAAGATTTTTCGTATTGCAATTGCAGTCCTCCTAGTTTCTTAAGATCAGCACTGATTTTTATAGATTTACCCCAGTAATCATTTCCGCTAAGTACATGATTGTATTTTATCCCTCCCCCAAGCCTTAAATATTTCATAATGCTGTAATCCCCATTGGCATCAAGCGTATAATAATCCAACTCGGATTGTTTGTTATAACTATAGCTTCCTTCAACCTGCAGCTTATCAAAGAGTACTGATTGTGATAAGATGTAGTTAATCCCTTTATATAAGACAAATCCCGAATCGGTGGCTTTATTAAAATAGCGGTTATAAATAACAGAGCTATTCATAGCCAGCCCTTTAAAAGTGTAAGGGTATATTAGTGACCCATTTAAAATGTAATAAGCATTCTCTTTTACGGTATTATTATCAACTATATAATATTGCGTTGCAGGATAATACCCTGCATTCACCACTGGCCAATGCGGCATTTTTACATTTATTAAGAAAGATTTAAAAATGGTGCTTGTCTTGAATGTTTTATTGGTTAGTGGATTGGTAAAATCATTTTGCCTGAGCATACCGCTTACATTAATTTTTCTTTTTAAAAAAGATTGGTCTGCTTTTAACTGCCATGATTGCTGGTTAGTATTATATGTGAACAACGTAAAGGATTGAAACTGTTCCCCGGTCTTTCTATAAAATCCGCTGATACGGGTATCTGTTTCCGGAATTATTGTCTGCCCCTTTATATTAACTCCCATATTTGAAGCATCCCCATAATTAAATAAACTGTTGGGTTTATTTTCATTGCCTGCAATAAGCGTAGCAGCGGCTTTTGTTGACTTGGCAGCCTCTATTGTAAAAAAAGTATTTTCGTTTTTCTTAAAGATCATTTCCACGGAATAGCCAAATAATGCAGCTGTGTAATTACTGCTATCTGCTGCTAATAAACCAGCATAGTTATTTTTTCTTCCATTGAATAAAGTAAGTATTACAGCTTTTTTGTCCCTATCTCCCCATCCAATTCTACCTAACAGAAGGTATTGTCCTTTCTGTTTTGTTCCACGGCCAAAAAAATCGCGAAATCCATAGTCAATTTTTCCAGCCGCAAAAGCAGTATAATATGAGGGATTGTATTCCACATTTACACCCGTGAGCATGATATTTTGAGCAGTTAATTCTGTATAGTCTACCATACTTCTGCCAATTCCAAGAGTCTTTGTATAAGAGAGGAACTGTTGCAATTTTTCTTTTGCTGGTTCCTTTACACCATTTTGCTTTGCTATTTCCTGTAGCTGTTTCGGATTGGTGGCTTTATAAACAGCCTGTTTTGCTGCTATGATGCTCTTGGTTATGTTGTTTCTTATACTATCCGATTGTAGCTTTAAACCAGAGATTCGACTTCTCCAGCTTTATCATTTCGGCTTTCTTTTCGTCATAGAGTTTTAAGAATGAAGTATCTACTGTAGGCAAATCAGTAGCCGGCTGAAGAGTTACTAAAGAATCTATTTTAAAGCCTGGCAATTTTTCATTAAAAAACTTCGTTTTGTCAAATGAGGGTGCGTGCGGTAATTTACCTGCTCCAGCAATAGAATTATTAACATCATTCCGGTAAAATATCCGCTCTTTCGCCTCTATCATTTTTTGTAAAGCTTCCGGGCCATTCAACCAGTTTTTTAAAGCCTGGTATTGTTCCAATTGTTTTTTCAATGTCGTATCGATCAGTTTCAGGTAAGGGTTTTCCCATTTTTTTGTTATCAGTTTATTCAATAACTCCTGCTTTATATTTTTTGCAAATCCGTATCGATCAAAATTTAAGTTCATGCTGTACAGATCTTTAAAAAAGGGGGAATTACTTTGCCTGGCAGTAAAACCAACTTTAAATGGATACTTATCTTTTATCAATACATCCAGCCATACTCTTTCCGTATGCTGCTGCAGGTTTTGCTGGCTGAAGGGTGTATCAATTTTTGATCGGTAAAAGAAATCATAGGACACATTGCCATGCACAACAATCCCTTTGGGTTTCGCAGGTTCTTTTACGGCTGTCTCTATTCTTTCTGTATGCGCAATTACCAGCAAGGGTATAAAACTGGTCTTAACCATATATCCCTTACAAGCATCCTTATAATAATTCTTAATGATCAGCCCCGAATCTGTTTTAATGAATTCCGTTGTTTTAAACAATTGCGCTGCTGTATCCTGCACAGGCAGCTGTGTATGCTGGGCGCTGGCCCATTGCACATACAGCGTGGCAACGATAAAGAAGGTTATTGTTTGTAAACGTTTCATTAAATACTAAAAGGGCTGCTTATTTGTTATTGCTAATATTGTTTTTAAGTTGCTCATTCTCTTTACTCAGTGCTTCCACTTTTTTATTGAGCGCTTCCATCTGTTTGCTCATCTCGATCATATACAGGGTTAGTTCTTCTACTTTTTTAAGCAGAACGGTCTGGTTGCTGCCCAGGTCAATACCATTTTTCTCTACTTCTTCAGCAGAAGGCACATCAGGTAAATGTTTATTCTTTAAAAGATATTCTTCCAGCTCTGTTAAAGAAAGTGGCTTGTAAGTAGGCATAAAAACATAATCGGGCCAGCTGGCGACATCTACTTTCACTTTTCGTGTACGGATCCCTGTTTCCACATATAATTTATAATCTGTACCAGTGGTATTAGCTGTACCGATACCAACGTTTCCATCTTTATTGATGTTAAAAACATTTTCTTCTGTTACATAGCCAATTGTTGGCGATACATTTTTATTTACCCTGAAAAGATCACCGGTTTGGCTTTGTGCTCCCATTACACTAAAAGGTGTGAGCGTAGGATCAAGGGTAATGGCATAGTTTCCCTGTGTAGTTGCACCAACACCGCTGTTTTTATTATTTGCAGATGTAGCTAATGACCATATACCAGAGCGCCAGTTGAGAGGGCCATAGTTATCAATAATACCAGTTCCTACATTGCTCTTTAAAACTATAGAGGTATAATAGGAATTATCATCTCCTTCAAGATACAAGCTAGGGTTAAGTCCATAAGCATGGATTTTATGAGTTGGACTACTGGTGCCAATCCCGATATTACCACTCTTTAAAATAGTCAAAGCATTACTACGGTGAGTATCATCCGTGCCATTACCTATTGTAAATAACCGATCATTATTAACAAAAGAGTTGGTAGAAAGTGGGCTAACATCTGTATTGAATATACCAGTGGCATACTCGCCATACGATCTTGCAATTGTTTGCGTGCCGGTAGCCATCGAATAATCGCCGCTGGCCGTGGTATTAGATCCTATGGATACAGAACCCGAACCGGTAGATCTTGCCAGGTAACCCATTGCAGTTGCATAAGTAGCAGAAGCAGTTGTATTATAACCTATAGCAGTTGCAAGATCTCCGCTACCAGTAGCATTATAACCAATAGCAGTTGAATTGGCCCCGGTAACAGTAGCTGCTATACCCAATGCAACACTTTGACGGTTGCTTCTGAAAACACCCAGCGTATTATTGTTTGCTTTTATTACAAAGTCTTTATCATCGGTAGTACCAATAAAGTGAGTGGCAGGATCTGTTAATGCATTACCGGTAAGGCTCCAGCCACCTGTGCCGCTACCGCCCAGAGAAGAAGCGCTCCTGTAATAAAGATTACCATTGGCATCGGTTGCCACAATCCTATCTACTGAGTTATCATTGGTTAATCCGGCAAATCTAACGGTACCGGTTGTATGCAGTTGGGCTGTTGGGCTTGTAATGCCAATTCCCACATTACCATTATTGTCAATCCGCATTCTTTCATTTGAAGTTGCAGTTCCGCCAGTAGCAAATCGTACATTTCCTGCCGCATTATAGGCCACCAAATTAATGCCGCCAGCAGCGTTGGTATTTATTGTTGTCGACTTGGAATTAAATATACCACTACTGAATGAACTGCCAGTCAATCCTATTTGAGTCAGATCATCAGCATCGTTCCGTAATTCCATAGTAGCATAGTTTGCCGAACTAGTTGATTCAATCAATAAGCCGCGATTGCTTCCACCTTGCGATTTTATATGGACAAATGCGGATGGGGTTGTTGTTCCAATACCTACATTACCCGAAGCATCTACATTTATCCTCCTGTTACCCTGTCCATCTGCAATAATTATATTATTGGATAATGAAGAAGATAGTCCTGTTACCTGTCCACCAATAATGGTATTATAATTACCTGTTGTAATTCCCCTTCCTGCATTAGGCCCTAAAAGCAGGTTGTATTGCCCCGTTGTTACATCATTGCCTGCATAATGTCCAAAAGCGGAATTATAACTTCCATCTGTATTAAATTGCAAAGCCGCAACACCTGACGCTGTATTACCGATCCCGCTATTGGTACTTTGTAAAGCAATCGTTCCCAATGCAGTGTTATTGTAACCGGTTCCTGATTGATATAGCGCACTCATACCCACAGCTGTGTTATTAATACCAGTTGTATTATATGTTAAAGCATCTCTTCCAACTGCAGTATTATTATTTCCGGTATTGGCAAATAATGCCTGCCACCCAATGGCCGTATTACTCGTACCAGTTAAATTCTCATTTAAAGTCGTATAACCAACTGCTGTATTATATCCCCCCGTAGTGGTTTTTACCATTGCATTTACGCCAACTGCTGTATTATAAATACCGGTAGTATTACTTGCTAAAGCTGATGATCCAATTCCGGTATTGTAAACTCCTGTAGTATTCGTATACATTGCATGACTTCCTATAGCAGTATTATTATTTCCTGTAGTATTGGAATATAGTGCTTCGTATCCCATTGCTGTATTCTGGTAACCAGTACTGCCAGTTCCGGTTGTAGAATACATTGCATTTACCCCTATTGCAACATTTTGAAAGCCTTCTGTATTTGAGTATAATGACTTATAGCCAAATGCTGTATTATTTGTTCCTGTTGTATTTGCTCCAAGTACATTTAACCCAAAAGCTGTATTTGTTGTTGTATTAGTTCCGCTGCCTTTTCCTACGGTCAATGAATTAACGATCGCATCCAATGAAAACCTGGAAGTTCCATTCACATCAAATTTATACCCGCCATCAGAACTGGTACCAACACCGATATTCCCTGAATTATAAACAATAAATCTTGGCGTTCCTGCTGTATTATCAACGATCCTGAAAGAACCAGCATTGTCGGAATTGATAAAATATTCCCGTCCCGAGGCGGATGTATTCAGCAAATACAATGAAGCACTACTCAAACCACTATTACCACTGTGAAATATTTTTACTGCACCGCCAATTGACAATTGGTAATTACTGCTGGTAGTAGATTGAATAGCAGCAACCCCTGTACTGTTCAATGTATTATCGGTACTGGTGGTTTGTGCAGCAGCACTTGCTGCAAACAAGAATATTGTACCAGCTAATAGAAACAATTTATAGTTGCCCAGTTTCATTAAAATAATTTTTAAAATATTATTGCTATTGTTATTTATTTTTTTTCTTCTTCAAAGCCTGGTTCTCTTTTGTCAATGCATCCACCTTCTTGCTCAATTCTATCATATAAAGCGTTAGCTCTTCCACCTTTTTTAATAAAACAGATTGATTACTACCGAGGTCGACACCATTCTTTTCAACCTCCTCTGCACTAGGTACATCAGGCAGGTGTTTGTTCTCTAAAAGGTATTTTTCCAGGTCCGTTAAAGAGATCGGTTTGTAGGAGGGTGTAAAGACATAATCGGGCCAGCTGGCAACATCCACTTTTACTTTTCGGGTACGGATCCCTGTTTCCACATACAATTTATACTCTGCGCCGGTGGTATTGTTAGTACCGATACCAACGTTACCATCTTTATTTATGGAGAAAACATTTTCTTCTGTAACACCGCCTGTTACTGTTGATATATTTTTATTTACCTTGAAAAGATCATTGGTTTGACCCTGTGCACCCATAACATTTAATGGCACAAGAGAAGCATCAAGGGTAACTGCATAATTTCCATGAGTGGTTGCTCCGATGCCGCTGTTTTTATTATTGGCAGAAGTAGCCATTGACCACATACCAAAGCGCCAGCTGTAAGGACCATAGTTATTAATGACTCCTGTTCCTACCACGCTTTTTAAAATGATAGTTGTATAATAGGAGTTGTCATCGCCTTCGAGATATAAGGTTGGATTAACACCGTATGCATGTATCTTGTAAACAGGATTACTGGTGCCTATACCGATATTGCCGCCTTTTAAAATAGTTAAAGCATTGCTGCGATGTGCATCATCCACTCCATTACCTACTGTAAATAAGCGATCACTGTTAACAAAAGAGTTGATAGATGTTGGTGTATAATCTGTATTAAATATGCCAGCTGTATACTCTCCATACGATCTTGCAATCGTCTGCGTACCGGTAGCCATCGAATAATCGCCGCTAGCTGTAGTATTAGATCCTATGGATACAGAACCCGAACCGGTAGCCCTTGCCAGGTAACCCATTGCAGTTGCATAAGTAGCAGAAGCAGTTGTATTATAACCTATAGCAGTTGCAAGATCACCACTGCCCGAAGCGTTATAACCGATTGCACTTGAATTAGCTCCTGTAACAGTAGCTGCTATACCCAATGCAACACTTTGACGGTTGCTTCTAAAAACCCCCAGTGTATTATTGTTTGCTTTAATTATAAAGTCTTTATCATCTGTAGTACCAATAAAATGAGTGGTGGGGTCAGTGCCTGCATTACCACTAAGGCTCCAGTTTGTTGAACTTCCTCCCGAAATACTTGTCCATGTTGGCGGAGCGCCGGCACCGGCACTCGTTAATACTTGCCCGCTGGTTCCGGCAGCACTGTTGAATAAAACAGCGCCATTTTCGTTTATACGCATACGTTCTACTTCCGCATTGGTTGTTGAGCCGGAGCTGCCTGCAGGAGTAGTGTAAAAAGATAGATAACCTCCAGAAGCAGAGCCGGTACTTTTGCCTGCTTTGAATATCAAAGGCATACCGGCAGCATTCGCTCCGCTACCGTCTGTGGTTCTGATAGATAAACCGCCATAACTGGCCGCCAGGCTATTAGATAAGCCACCCCCCAAAACCATATCAGTGATAAAACCTCCCGCAAGGCCATTGCCAATAAGCAGCTGGTTAGATCTGTCAGCAGAAAGATTAGCCCCTATAAGAAAGGTATTATTATTATTTGCAGAGTTATTGTTATAACCAATATTTACTAAACCTCCGTTTAGGTACAATCCCCCTGAGAAATATCCTGCATTTGAATTAGCAGCCCCAATAGCAGTGATATAATTCTGTCCATTATCAGATGCTCCACTACCAATTAAAGTGGAAGCAAATCCTGTAGCTTGTGCACTACTCCCCATTGCTACACTTGACTGTGCTGCTTTTGTGTTATATCCAAAAGCAATACTTTCATTTCCTGTTGTAATTGCAGCAGATCCGAAAGCCGCTGAATAATTATGAGCTCCTACTGATGCACTATTACCGAATTTTTCAGAGCCTGAGCCTGTTCCAGGAGAAGTGATATTTCCTGATACCAGTGCATCACCATTTACCTGCAATTTTTGTCCGTTATCTGTTGTGGTGCCAATTAACCAGTTAGGGCCAATTATTCCCCTGATGCTACCACTCGTAGTTAAATAAAATTTACTGTCATAGTACTGTATAGAATTATTAGGACCAGTTTGTCCCAACCAGTTAAAATATAAAGTTGGATAATACTGACCCGAAGGTGAATTGATCCACAACTCAGCATTTACTGAAGAAGGCGCAATAGCAGTATTACCCAATTTCACGGATCCATCTACATGTAATTTATCAGTTGGAGAAGTAGTACCAATACCAACATTACCGCTATTATTAATTATAAACCTTGGCGTACCTGCCGTGTTATCCACTATCCTGAAAGAACCTGCATTATCAGAATTGATAAAATATTCCCGTCCCGAGGAGGATGTGTTCAGCAAATACAATGATGCACTGCTTAAACCACTATTGCCACTATGAAATATTTTTACTGCGCCACCTACAGATAACTGGTAATTACTGCTGGTGGTAGACTGAATAGCTGTAACACCAGTGCTGTTCAGCGTGTTATCGGTACTGGTAGTCTGTGCAGCAGTTTTTGCAACGCATAAGAATACAATGCCGGTTATAAAAAAAAGTTTACAGTTGATCAGGTTCATTGTAACAGTTTTAAAGTATTATTGATTACTGTTGTTTATTTTTTTCTTCAGTTCCTGGTTTTCTATACTCAATGCTTCCACCTTCTTACTCAACTCGATCATGTACAAAGTCAGCTCCTCTACTTTTTTCAGCAACACAGTTTGGTTGCTGCCCAGGTCAATTCCGTTTTTTTCTACTTCTTCTGCAGAAGGCACGTCAGGCAGGTGTTTGTTCTTTGAAAGATATTCTTCCAGTTCTGTTAAAGAGAGTGGCTTGTAGGTGGGCATAAAAACATAATCAGGCCAGTTGCCATTTAATTTAACTGTGGCTTTAGTAAAAATTGCCGATCCATTTACTGCCAGCAGGTTGTTACCAGCTTGCGCTTGATTAGTTGTACCAATCAAAACCTTGCCTTCTTTTGTGATTGTTACAAGGTCAGTGCCGCCATTATCAAAAGAAGCCAGGTTAGTATTAGCATTTGTTAAGGGATTTACTACAGTAAACTTATGAGCAGAAGTACCTGAAGCAACATACAGATCTCCCAGCGGCTTATATTCAATGGAAGGCCTGTCGATATTTATTTCAGTCTGAAACCAGTTTGCTCCGCGTAACCGTAACGCACTTACATTTTTTGCAATTACCTGCCCGGAAGCTGCAAAATCCATATCAATTCCGGCTCCGCTGTGTATAACATTGTTATTGCTATTATACCATAAAGAAGGCATCGCACTGGCCGCATCTCTAAACCACCAGCTTCCCTGGTTGCTCACCTCAAACAAATTTGACAATTGATTACCCCATGTAGAGTTTCCACCATTAATAGAAAAAATTGTCTGGATACCACTTGTTCCTATTGGAGTTTTAAATGATGCTGACCCCGTGTTGGAAATTGATATTCTTTCTATGCCATTTGTTTTAATTGACAAAGATTTATTGTCGGTTGTACCAATAAAATGAGTGGAAGGATCGGTACCTGCATTACCACTAAGTCCCCAGCTACCCGTGCTGCTGCCTCCAAGAGAAGAAGCATCCCGATAATAAAGATTACCGTTGACATCAGTTGCCACAATTCTGTCAACCGAATTATCATTAGTTAAGCCCGAGAATCTAACGGTACCGGTGGTATGCAATTGAGCTGTTGGTGATGTTATCCCAATTCCAATACTGCCTGCAGGTGTCGGTGGTGCTGTTTCGGAAAAATAATTATAGGTCAATCCTGTTCCAAATAATACATTACCGATATTCAATTGCCCTGAGCCCGATACGTTCGGGAATGTGGTTCTTTCACCTATCGCAATATTATTTTCGCCAGATGTTAAATTATCACCTGCACTTACACCTATAGCAATATTATGGCTGCCACTGGTATTGTTCAGTAAGGAATTCAAACCTACAGCAACATTAGAGCTGCCGGTAACATTGTTGTAAAGCGCCTGGGAAGCTACTCCAATATTATTTATACCGGTAGTGTTTAAATTGAGCGCATTGGGTCCCAAACCAACATTATAATTTCCGGTTGTATTTGATTGAAGCACCAACAATCCTAACCCGATATTAGCTCTACCTGTGGTATTATTATATAATGCACTTACACCCATTGCTGTGTTTTCATTTCCAGTGGTATTATTGTATAAGGCATATGTCCCCACAGCTGTATTATCGTTACCAGAAATATTGGAATACAAAGAATTACTTCCCATTGCAACATTATAAGTGCCTGTTGTATTCGAGTACAATGACTTTAACCCAAAAGCATCATTCAAATACCCGGAAGTATTAGCATGTAAAGCATAATAACCATAGGCACTTATCATTCCTTTACCATTCCCTGTAGGATTTGAACTTGCTGGATTTAATGCGCCGATCCCAAAAGAAGTATTCCATTGATTTTCACTTAACAAGCCAGATTGTATACCATTTCGTCTAAAAATAATATCCTTATCATCTGTGGTGCCAATAAAATTAGTGGCGGGATCCGTTCCGGCATTGCCGCTAAGGCCCCAATTTCCCGTGGTGTTGCCACCCAAAGAAGAAACACTCCTGTAATAAAGATTACCATTCGCATCAGTTGCTACAATTCTGTCCACTGAATTGTCGTTGGTTAAACCGGAAAACCTAACGGCACCGGTTGTATGCAATTGAGCAGTTGGGCTTGTAGTACCAATACCAACATTACCATTTGCAGCTATTGTCATGCGTGCAGAATTATTAGTACCCAAAACCAATGGGATTGCATTATAATTGAATAATCCCATGCCGGCAACGTTATTCCCTTGAGATACAATATAATTCCATCCGGCGTCAGTTGTTTTTCCAGGAATGTTAAGCAAACAAAAATTGGAGGTGAAGGATGTACCATGTGTATAGGCTGCTAATAAGTTGTTGGTCCAGTCTCCAGATGAGGAGTTAGATAAAACAAAACCACCACGGCCACCTTGATGATTATTATCCAGGTGTAAAAGATCTTGTGGGCCCTCCCCGCTGTTAAGTATTTTCATTAGCGATGGAAAAGATGCCCCAGATAAAGTCCTGTTGGCATCTGACACCATTAATTTCGCTCCATCAAGTGTATTATTGCCTATGATACCTCCACCACTAATATTTACATTTCCGTTTACATCCAATAACTGTGCAGGCGAAGAAGTTCCAATACCAACACTGCCAGTATTGCCTATTACAAACCTGGATGTCCCAGCAGTATTATCCACAATCCTGAAAGAACCTGTGTTATCAGAATTGATAAAATACTCTCGCCCCGAAGATGCTGTATTCAACAGGTACAATGACGCACTACTTAAACCACTATTGCCACTATGAAATATTTTTACTGCGCCACCCACCGATAATTGGTAGTTGCTACTGGTAGTAGATTGGATAGCTGTAACGCCAGTGTTGTTCAGCGTGTTATCGGTACTGGTAGTCTGCGATTGCACAGCGTTGCAAAACAACACTGACAGCAATAAGATGGTCTGCAGTCTGATTTTTATCAGAGTCATAATAACAGTATTTAATGATTTTATATTTAAAATCACTTTGCAGCGGTTACTCTATACCGTTAAGTTCAGGGCATAGCTTACCTGTTAACAGTTTTCACTGTTTTTGTAACTGCAAAAAATAAAATTCACTTGTGCCGTAAGGTTGTTGCGCAACCGTTCCGGATGTTTTGTACAAAGCAGTAGCTGTTGGTAGTATTGCTACACCAATAATCCACTTTAAGTACTGGGTTCCCAGTTGAAAAACATAAATCTACTTGGAGAGTCGGGCAGGACTCATAAGGTAGCTGGCTGGGATTACTATCGAATCTCTTTTGACAAAGAGTTATTATTGATCTGTTGTTTTCTTTTCAGCTTTACCGGGTCATCTTATTTTCTCTGCGCATTGCTGCGTGTAAATCTATTGCGCTGTTTTCAAAAAAACATTGCGGGTTTTACGCAATTATTTTTTTAGTTACTAACATCCTGATGTCAATAAGCAACAATATGCATTATTGTACTCAAAGAAAATTACCGCATCGATTTACTTGTGGAAAAGGTTAGATGGTGCATAGGTAATATTTTTTTTATTATCGCACAACAGCCTCCATATTTTTTTCTCAAACTTTTTTTCTATCGCTTGTGTTACATACAATTGTTAACACAAAAAAAATCTGAACGCCGTAAAATTACTGTGCAGTTATTTTCAAAAGCATCTTCACTGTTTTCTATCATTGCGTGTAGCCGTTTTAGTCTTCACTATATAACAACACAATAAAACCGGGAATAAAATACTGACTAATTTTTCATTTTCCCTAGTCGAACTTTATAAGTGTGCAGTTTTTCCTGATTATCGTGTTGATTTGCCAATAACTGTTTGGTCGAAAAAGACTTTTATGCAGCAACTATGAAGTCTAATGCGACCACAACTAGCAACTAACAGTATGGCATACCCTAAAATAAAAACGGCTCATGGAAAATTCCATGAGCCGTTTTTCTACAACTTGTCGAAAAAATTCTATAACACCAATATCCCCTTCGCCTGCATCGTGATCTCTTTCTTTGGTTCTGTGATTGCAGCGATCTCTTCCTTGCTTTTACCCGCATCTTCTGCATAGTGTTTTTGCATTTCAACAGAAGTTTCTTTTAAAGTTGCTGTTCCATCTACTACCACAGTTTTACCATTAATGGCAACAGGCACTAAAAAAGCATGGTCTTTCATTTTAATCAGCATAGGTCCCTGGGCAGTTTCCATACGCAGCCAGCAACCTTCGGCCTTGCATACTTCCACCACTTTACCTTTTACTTTTACTTCGGCAGATTCTTTACCGGCCATGGATGCCGGCAGGTCGTTGGCGGCAATAGCGCCATCAGCCGTTGTTTTTACGCCAAAGTTGCTGCCTTTTTTTGCAGGCACTTTAGGTGGCTGCGCCATCACCACTGCAGCGCTCATCAATACAATCAAAAAAGAAAATGTTTTTTTCATACAACGTATTTTTTAGTGTGAAAGATCAGGTAACAAATTACTTAAAAATAAAATGACGGTCAAACCGTCCATATATATCCGGGATATCTCTATAAAAAAACATCCCCAGTTTGTTGGGGATGTTTAAAATATCTTAGCCTATTTTTTCTACCTGCATATAACTGAGCTCTACTGGTGTGGCTCGTCCGAAGATCTTTACCTGCACTTTCAGTTTTTTCTTTTCATCATTCACTTCTTCTATCACACCGTTAAAGTCATTGAAAGGTCCGTCGATGATCTTCACTGTTTCGCCAATGATGAACGGTTCGCTCATGGTTACACCGCCTACATCGCTCAGCTCATCCACTTTACCCAGCATTTTATTTACTTCTGCTTTACGTAAAGAAATGATATTGCCTTTAGAACCTTTACCATCTGTTAAAAAGTGCATCACATTGCTTACATTGCTCATGGTCTGTATCATATCATCATGCAGTTTGCCGTCGGCCACCTCTATCATGATATAACCGGGATAGAAATTCCTTTCCCGCATTACCTTTTTACCATTCGCTACTTTATATACTTTTTCTACCGGTAAAAAAACCTGCTTTACAATATTGCTCCAGCCATTACGCACAATATCCTTATCCAGGTATTCTTTTACCTTGCGTTCTTTACCGCTTACCACACGAAGTACATACCATTTGCTCTCTTTTTCTGGCTTATCCGTTTTTTCAATTATGGGTGTTGTTGCTTCCATACAATTATTAGCCTTTAAATAAAGAGTAAATGAATTTCAGGGTGTTGTTGGCAGCAAGATCCATTATCCAAACAACCGCAGTGATCACCAGGGTGGCACCCAGAACGATCATGGTTGATTGCTGTAACTGATCCCAGGTAGGCCAGGTTACTTTCTGCACCAGTTCCTTATAGGAATCTCTGAAATATGCGCTTAATTTATTCATAATCTCAATTTGAAAATTTGATGATGTGTCGATTTGGAAATTTGATGATGTGCCAATTTGATAATGTATTAACACATCTCCAAATTAACTAATCATCTAATTAACTAATCATCAAATTAATTAGCACGGGCACTAGGATTCGAACCCAAATCAAAGGTTTTGGAGACCCGTATGCTACCGTTGCACCATGCCCGTAAAAAATACCCCTTCCGTCCCCTAAAGGAGAGACCTGAAAGCGTATACTAATTTAAAGAACTTTTTAAAGAACAAAGTACCCAAGGCTATTTACCAAAGGTACTTTGTATTATATTTTAAGCTTCCAAACTCCCCCTTTAGGGGGTTGGGGGGCTCTTACTTGATAATTTCAGTCACCTGACCTGCACCTACTGTACGGCCACCTTCACGGATCGCAAATTTCAAACCTTTTTCCATCGCGATTGGTTGGATCAGCTTAACAGATAAGTTGGTGTTATCACCAGGCATTACCATTTCTGTACCGGCAGCCAGGCTAACTTCACCAGTTACGTCTGTAGTACGGAAATAGAACTGAGGACGGTATTTGTTGAAGAATGGAGTGTGACGTCCGCCTTCTTCTTTGCTCAATACGTAAACCTCGCCTTTGAATTCAGTATGCGGAGTGATAGAACCTGGTTTGCACAATACCATACCACGACGGATCTGAGTTTTTTCAATACCGCGTAATAAAAGACCTGCGTTATCACCAGCTTCACCTTCATCCAGTAATTTTTTGAACATTTCCACACCGGTACAGGTTGTAGAAAGTGGTTTTTCCTGTAAACCTACCACTTCGATAGCTTCACCCACTTTAATACGACCTCTTTCGATACGGCCTGTAGCAACAGTACCACGACCAGTGATAGAGAATACGTCCTCAACGCTCATCAGGAATGGTAAATCAACCAGACGTGGAGGCAGAGGGATGTAGCTGTCAACAGCATCCATCAGTTCATTGATCTTGGCAACCCATTTTTCTTCGCCAGCTAATGCGCCGGTTGCAGAACCCTGGATGATCGGTGTGTTATCACCATCAAAGCCATAAGAAGTCAATAATTCACGGATCTCCATTTCAACCAGTTCCAGTAATTCAGGATCGTCCACAAGATCAACTTTGTTCATGAAAACAACGATCTGAGGTACACCTACCTGGCGGGCCAAAAGGATGTGCTCTTTAGTTTGAGGCATTGGACCGTCAGTAGCAGCCACCACAAGGATAGCACCGTCCATCTGAGCAGCACCAGTGATCATGTTTTTTACGTAGTCAGCGTGACCCGGGCAATCCACGTGAGCGTAGTGACGGGTAGCTGTTGCGTATTCAACGTGAGCTGTATTAATTGTAATACCCCTTTCTTTTTCTTCAGGAGCACCATCAATATCATCATAATTTTTTTTCTCCGCTAAACCTCTTTTTGACAAAACATCGGTTATAGCGGCTGTAAGTGTTGTTTTACCGTGATCCACGTGACCAATAGTACCAACGTTTAAATGGGGTTTATCCCTTTTGAAAGATTCTTTTGCCATTGTTTAAATTTTAATATTTGTTTTGAAATTGGGTTTCGTTTATAGTCCCAAACCATCGACTTATAATTTTTTTACCGAACAATTACTAATTATCCATTATTAATTATTAATTATTCATTTCTCTGAGCCATAGGTGAGAATCGAACTCACGACCCCTTCCCTACCAAGGAAGTGCTCTACCCCTGAGCTACCACGGCTGATAAGCACCTCCCTAAAGGTGAATCTGAGCGGAAGACCGGGCTCGAACCGGCCACCTGAAGCTTGGAAGGCTACCGCTCTACCAAATGAGCTACTTCCGCTTGTACCTGGAAGCTCCAGCTTCCAGTCATTTTAAAGAACTCAACACTGCAAGCCGAAGCTTACAGTAACTGTGGGCAGTGGTGGATTCGAACCACCGAAGTCGAAAGACAGCGGATTTACAGTCCGCCCCATTTGGCCACTCTGGTAACTGCCCTAACGGAGCCGAGGAAGGGAGTCGAACCCACGACCTGCTGATTACAAATCAGCTGCTCTACCAACTGAGCTACCTCGGCTTGTACCTGTACCTGGAAGCTCCAGCTTCCAGTCATTTTATTCGAAAGCCGTAGCTTCCAAATACAAAGAACTTCCCGATAATTAAGCCCACACCAAGGCAGCCCCATTTTTTTCGGAAGGCAAAGGTAAGAGAAAATGATTAATACAAAAACTTTGAAAAGGAATTTTTTACGGGCAATCTTTAAAATGTGCATAACAGGGCCCTAATAAAAAACGCCCCCGGGTTATCCGGGGGCGTTTTGGGTATTTTTTTAAGCTGCCTGTTTATCTTTTTTTCGTTTTATCTGGTTAATAACAGAGTCCAGTGCGGTATCAAAACTTTCTTCAAATGATTTTGAAGACTGTTTTACAAAGAACTCGTACCTCGGAATGTGAACTTTTATTTCGGCTATTTTGTCCTTGATGGTGTGCACTACGTTATCCAACTTTAAATACACATCTACTTTGGTGATCCTGTCGTGAAACTGTGTCAATTTAGAAACCTTTTTCTCTACATAAGTTACCAATTTTGAATCTGCGTCAAAATGCACAGTTTGAATGTTTACGTTCATACTTCTGATTTTAATCTGTGAAAAATAATGTGAAAGAACTAGAAAGGTACATTTACAACATAGGCAATATTTTGGGTTTTTATTGGTTTCAATTTGTTTAATGAAGTTAATAATTTGAAACGTATTTTACAAAATAAAATTTCATTAAAATTATATTTTTCACACTTGATTTTTACTGTACGGATGATGCTGTTCCGGCACCTTGTTTGATGCGTAGAAAAATCGCCACAACTATTGCCGGTATTGTATCCTGCTATGCCTTGGGGTGGGCTTTCTTATGAATATCCTTCAGCTTTTCGATGGAGTTATGCGTATATATCTGCGTGGCCGCCAGGCTGCTGTGGCCCAGCAGTTCCTTTACTGCATTCAGGTCGGCGCCATTATTCATTAAATGCGTGGCAAAACTATGCCGCAATACGTGCGGGCTTTTTTTACTTATAGTGGTGATCTGGCTCAGGTATTTTTTTACGGATGCATATACATAGCGGGGATCGAGCTTTTTACCTTTTTCATTCACCAGCAGCACTTCTTCATTAAAATGTTCCAGTTCCTTTCTTTTTGCTGCAGCGTATGCTTTAATAGCTTTCAGCAGGTCATCATTCACCGGTATGATCCTTTCTTTATTACCCTTACCCAATACTTTTATCGAAGATTTATAATGATCCACCTGGCTTTCTTTCAGCGATATCAGCTCCGCCCGCCTGATACCGGTATTATACAGCAATTGCAAAATAAGCCGCTCGGTGCTACCCTGCCAGTCATCCGGGAATTCCACGTACGAAAAAAGGGTGTTGATATCCGCCTTTTCCACAAACTGTGGCAGCCGCTTATTTACCTTGGGCGAAACGATGGTAGCCATCGGGCTTACCGTAATGGCTTCTTGCCTGAGCTGGTATTTAAAAAACGATTTTAATGTGGATATCTTCCGGTTGATGGTCTTGGCTTCCATACCCTTTTCCTTAAGGTTGGCCAGCCAGGTGCGGATAAAAGCAGGTTTAATGTCCTGCAATTCCGTATTCCCAAACTGCAGTTCAATAAAGTCAAAAAAAGCCTGCAGGTCGGTCTCATACGAGAGGATAGTATGCTGCGAGTACCTTTTCTGAAATTTCAGGTAGTCGGTAAATTGCTGTAATAACCTGGCGGAAGTAATGGGCATAAAAAAACTGATACCCGAAGTTACAATAACCGGGTATCAGTTCAGTTAAATATTTGTCGGTGCTTGTTAGTCGAATTTACCGGCAGTAACCTGGTCTTTATAGATCGCCTTCAGCACTTCCTTACGGCGCCTAACAGACGGCTTGGTATAAGACTGCCTTTCTCTTAATTGCAACAATACCTTGCTTTTCTCAAATTTCTTTTTGTACTTTTTGAGCGCTTTGTCGATGTTTTCGCAATCTTTTGAGTCGATAATTAACATAATATATATACCCCCTTTTGGTTATTTAATATTGCTTTCTTAAAAGCAGGGCGCAAAGATAACGCAAATATTTCGTGTGTCGAAATTCTTTTTCGACTCTTTTTCGTGTGCCGGAATTTCTTTTCGGCCTTAACCATGGAATTCATTCCAGGGGCATCGAAATGAAATTTCGATAGACTAAATTTGCGCCATGTTTACAGGAATCATCGAAGCTACCGGTACCGTAAAGGATATCACCCATTCCGGCACCAATGCCACTTTCTGGATCAGTTCGGCCATTTCGCAGGAATTGAAGGTGGACCAGAGTATCAGCCACAACGGCGTTTGCCTTACCGTGGAAGAAACAGCCAACGGCATGCACCGGGTTACCGCCATTGCCGAAACCCTTTCCAAAACCAACCTGGGCCAGTGGAAGCCGGGCACCATCGTAAATCTGGAGCGCTGTATGCAAATGAATGGCCGGCTGGACGGGCATATTGTACAGGGCCATGTGGACGCCACCGCCACCTGCACCAATATTGTGTCCAAAGAAGGTAGTTGGGAATACAGCTTTCGTTTTCCCGAAACATTCAGCCACCTGGTGATAGAAAAAGGCTCTATCAGCCTCAATGGCACCAGTCTTACCATCTTTAACGTGGGCAAAGATGATTTTACCGTGGCCATCATCCCCTACACATACGAACACACCAGCATCCACACATTGCAGCAAGGCGACCTGGTAAATATAGAATTTGATATAGTGGGTAAATACATTGCAAGGAATATGGCAGGCATAAAAAGCAAATAATTACTTCATACTTTTCTTTATAAAATATGCAGGCATCCCAACAAGAATTAGATGAAACGGTGTTCAGGGAGCTGAGGCATACGTTGGTGAACAGCCGCATGGAAACTTATGATGCATTCAGAAAAACTTTATTCCCCCGGTACCACAAAGTATGGCTGGATATTTTTTTGGGCTGGCTCTGCATTGCCATTTGTTTAGTGCTGGCAGCACTTGTTTTTTCTACATTTAAAAGCTGGTGGGTACTGGCAATAACCATTCTTTCGGCTGCAATTAGCTGCGGTTACTGTATTGCTTTCCTGTTGAATTTTTTTCATGAAGCAGCGCACTTCAATATTGCAAAAAAGAAAAGCAGTAATGATACACTCGCCAATATTTTTATAGGCATACTAACAGGGCAGGATATACGACAGTACCGCCTGGTACACTGGCAGCACCATAAGCACCTGGGCTCACCGGAAGATACCGAGACCAGTTATTTTGAAGCATTAACGCCGCTGTTCATCCTGCAGTCATTGACAGGCGTAAGGGTGATTAAAATTCTAACTGCAAGAAAAAAATATGTAACTGCAAGTACGCCGCCCAAAAAACAAGCAGGTGTGCAGCCCTGGATGAGTATTGTATTTCATTTACTGGTCATTACTATGTTCATATTGATCCGCCAATGGTGGCTGATACCGGTATGGCTACTTGCCGTGGGTACGTTTTATCCTTTTTTTAATTCTGTTAGGCAATTACTGGAACACCGTGCTGATAATGCAGATAAACATATTGATTACCATACTCAGCCGCATGGCAAGCTCACCCGCATTTTCGGCAATTCATTTTTTGCAAGGTCATTCGGCAGCGCTGGTTTTAATAAACACCTGCTGCATCATTTTGAACCACAGATCTCATACACCAGGCTGTACGAACTGGAGTTGTTTTTAAGAGATACACCTATCGGCAGTAAATTAGGCGCACAAAAAACTTCTTACTTCCGTACCTTCTTAAAATTTATCCGGCAGAAATGAGCAACAGTGTTACAAATATCGTTTGTCATAACTGCGGCAGCATAAATACTGCCCTGTATGCTACTGCAAGCGATATTGAATATTTTACTACAGCGGATCCTTTTGATTATTATCAATGCCATCACTGCAATGTACTTTTTATACATCCGTTGCCCGATAACGAATTGCAGCTGATCTATCCTGCTAATTATTATTCGTTCACCAACAGTAAGGGCAGTATTTCTTTTAAAATAAAAAATTACCTGGATAAGCTTTTCTTTAAAAAGATTTTTAAAGATATCAACGGCAACAACCTTGCTATACTGGATGCCGGTGGCGGCACCGGCTGGCTGGTGGATTCCATCAAAACTTTTGAACCCAGGATCGGCTTTACACAAATAGTGGATATTGATCAAAATGCGGCGGTGGCTGCAAGGGCAAAAGGACATGATTATTTTTTAGGGCGGCTGGAAGATTACAACAGCGAAAAAAAGTTTCACATCATACTACTGCTGAATTTTATTGAGCATGTGGCGAACCCTGCAGCCATTATGAACAAAGTACAAAGCCTGTTGCATGATAATGGAGTTATCATTATCAAAACGCCCAATTACCAAAGCCTGGATGCGAGAATATTTAAAAACAAAAGCTGGGGAGGCTATCATTGTCCCCGGCATTGGGTGCTATTTAATAAAGCAAGTGCTGTACAGTTGTTCAGGGAAAGCGGACTTACGGTAAAAAGTTTTTCTTACACACAGGGAGCGCCTTTCTGGACGGTAAGTATACTCAACTACCTGTATCAAAAAAAATGGATCAGGGCCAGTACTGCAAGGCCATTGATTCTATCATCCTCTTTTTACCCCTGTCAGTATTTTAACAGCTGCATTCGATTTTGTAAGAAAGCCATTCGCACCACTTTCGCAAATGTTTTTTGTACTTACAAAGAATAATAGATAATTTCATTGGCAATGAACACAAGGACAAAAAAATATTTGCTTGCTTTTATCCTTTGCCTGCCTGTTATATACCTGTATAGTGTTCATTTTTTTTATCATGATGCCGATCATAAACCCACCGGGCTGATACAATGGGAACATGCATTGTACATGATATCTGCAAAAGAATACCAAAGCGGCAACGCCTCCATTTTATATCAATACCCGCTGGCTGGCTACAATAATAATCCTGCAGTATTTTTTCAACCGCAGTTAATTGTATTGGGCTATTTATGGAAGTGGACAGGCATTGCTCCCGGCATACTCCTCTCCCTCTTTGGTTTACTGTTTGCTTTTTTTACCGCTAAAATATTGGTGGAGATCATTTATCTGCTGGTGCCCGACAGCAGGCGCAAGGGGCTTTTGTCTTTTTTATTTATGTGGGGTGGAGGCATACTGGCCATCTGCGGTTGGCTACTACATGCTTTTTATTTTAAGGACGGCGATATCAGCCAGCACATTTTTTATCTCGATCCCGGCGATGGCTGGTGGTGCCTCAATTTTGGCCGGTCATTGATATACCCGCTGGAAGCTTATTATCATTTCCTGTTCATTACTGTTATCTATTGTATTTTAAAGAATAAAACGATCCTTGCTTCAGGACTGCTGCTGTTATTGACCATTTCTCACCCCTACACTGCTACTGAATTGATGGCTATTGTTGCAGTATGGGTAACCGCCGAATATTTTTATTTTAAAAACAGTAACCTGTATAAAAAAGACATACTGCCTGTTTACGGGGCAATATTATTCTATATCATTTTTTATGTACTGCTTACCAGGTATGTGCCGGCTTACAAAATGCTTACACAAAAATCTTCGCAGGATTGGGGTTACAAGGCCTGGAACTTTATACCTGCCTATTTACTGGTATGGCTGTTATCATTCTTCGCTATTAAAAATATCCCCCAGTTAAAAAAACATTTCTCCAACGATAGTAACCGTTTATTCTTTTATTGGGGCACAGTGGCTTTCCTACTCACGGTACATGGCTTTGCCATCAAACCGATACAGCCCCTCCACTTTACAAGGGGTTATGTATATGCCGGCTTTTTTTTATTTGCATTAACCTCCATTACAAAATTGCTGGATGCCGGTTTTAAAAATACTGCTACCAAATTGGTGACAGCGATCGCTATACTCATTTTTTTATCCGATAACCTGGCCTGGTTCTATTTCAACACCAATAAAAACATTACGGGCGTTACATTGGATAAACCAAGACAGGAACTGATCGGTTATTTTAAAACAGCAGCGCCCAATGGCTGGATCGTGGATGCGTCGGGCAATGATCATGAAACTGCTGCAATGCTGCAGTTATACACGCCGCAAAAAGGCTGGATCGTTCACGAGCTTTTAACCCCCGATAAAGAACAAAGAGATGCTGCAATAAAAAATTTATTATCACCGATTCCTGTCATAGATGAAGAATGGAAGCAGCGCCCCCTGTATTTGTACAGCATTAAAAACAATGTGGCAGATCGCGATAGTGTTTTACATTTTCCGCTTACATTTGAAAATCAAAAATACCGGGTATACAAAATAAACTGACCGATGGCTGTAGAAATATCTGTTATAGTGCCTTTATTGAACGAACAGGAGAACGTATACCCTTTCTATAACCGGTTGAAAACTGCATTGAACAACACCTGCAATTCGTACGAAATACTTTTTGTAGATGACGGCAGCAGGGACGGCACCATGGTTGCGGTTGAAAAACTGGCCGGCGAAGACAGCGCTGTTAAATACATCAGCTTCAGCAGAAATTTTGGGCACCAGGTGGCGCTGTTTGCAGGCATGGAAAAATGTTCGGGTGATAAAATCGTACTGATAGATGGAGATATGCAGGATCCGCCGGAAGTGATAACAACGCTGCACGAAAAACTGGAAGAAGGATATGATGTGGTATATGCCAAAAGGGAGGACCGCAAAGGCGAAAGTTTTTTAAAGAAAGCCACGGCTAAATTCTTTTATCGCCTGATGAATAAAATAACGTCCATCAATATCCCGCTGGACACCGGTGATTTCAGGATCATGACCCGAAAAGTTTGTAACGAACTGGTAAGAATGCAGGAACATAATAAATTCTTACGGGGACAAATTGCCTGGCTGGGTTTTAAGGAAACTTCCGTGAGTTTTGTAAGAGACGAAAGAAAGACCGGCAGCAGCAACTTTACCTATACCAAAATGATCAGCTTTGCTATTGATGGCATTACGGGTTTCTCAAAATTCCCTTTAAAATTTGCCAGCCTCAGTGGTATTATATTTTCTATAGCGGCTTTTATTTTTATTGTGTATGTAATGCTGGCGAAATTATTGTGGGGCCAAACTATCTCGGGATGGGCATCTTTAATGGTAACGATCCTGTTTTTAGGAGGTATCCAGTTATTAAGCATCGGTATTATTGGAGAATACATGAGCAGGATAAATGACAATGTACGCAACCGCCAGCAATACATCGTGAATAAGACCAACCTTCCCTGATCTATTTTATTGCCCTTAAAAAATATTGCCCGCCCAGTGGCAGCCAGGTTAAATATTTTTCCAGTTGCACAAAAGGTTTCCAGAATTTCTTTCGCGGAAAAAAAATAATGAACCGGTTTTGAATTGAAGCGAAGTTATTTTGCCGGAGCAATTTTTTTGCATAAGTATATTTTAACAATACCGCATCTTTATCAAATACGCAGGTATTCACCAGGTGCCGGGTAACAGGATTGAGCGGGTTATGTTCAAAAAAATACAGCCTCCCTCCTTTTTTCAACACCCGGTACACTTCGCTCATGATCGTTTGATGAATGGAGAAATCAATATGGTGCAGCACGCAGGCGATATAAACAATATCAATACTATTATCGGCAAATGGCAGTTGCCGGCCATTGTACAACTGAAAGTGGCTGTTAGGAATATTTTTTTCCTGTGCTTCTGCTATTGTTTTTTCAGCCACATCAATACCCTCCAGTTGCCATGATGAAAAATAGTGGTGCATAAAAAATTCTGTAGCACCATCACCGCAACCGATATCCAGTACATTCAAAGGCCCGTCTTTTTCAAAACCGGCTACCAACTCCACTTTCATTTGCACAAAGTAAAAACTATCGGCGCCCGATAATTGTACATTGCTGCTGTGTATGGAACGGTACTCATTCGCAAACTGGTCAAAATCATCGAAAGTTCTTTCACCCATTTTTTAAGAATAGTGTATTTTTATTCTATGCAAGTTTACGCAAATTCAAACAGGCTTTCGTTAAATACCATCTTCTTTTTTGCTGTTGTGCTGTTTGTTGCGTTTTTACCGGTTTCCACCTTCCTGTTTTTTTTAAAGAACGATGCATTTAACGGCTACTTTCCTCCTAAATTTTTTATGAGCGAAAGCATACATGCAGGGCATTTGCCTTTATGGAATCCTTATATCAATTATGGCTTACCGCAATATGGCGATATGAGCAGTGGCTTCTGGAGCCCCATAACATGGCTGGTGGCAAGCACAGTGGGTTATAATGCATATACTTTAACCATAGAAGTACTTTTTTATATTTTGCTGGGCGGGCTGGGCATGTATAAGCTTACCGGCAGATGGCAGTTGCAAAAGCAGGTGCGCATTATTGCCGGTATTGCATTTATGTGTTGTGGTTATAATGTGGCGCACCTGCAGCATTTTAACTGGCTCAGCGGCGCTGCCTTCCTGCCCTGGTGCCTGTGGGCTTATCTTAATTTGTTGCAATCCTTTTCTTTTAAAAAAGCTTTAGTGGGTGCCTTACTTTTTTACATGCTGATAGCATCGGCGCACCCCGGCATTACTATCTGTGCCATATATTTTTTTATTGGGGTATTCCTATTTGATTTCTTCAGCAATAAACAGGAACTGCATCTTAAAAAAAGATTGGTGATCACCATTCGCACACAGGGCATCTTTGTATTGCTGTTGTTACTATTAAGCGCCGGCATCATTGCAGGCTACCTGGATATACTGCCCTATTTTGTAAGGGGAGAGAAAGTGAGTTTGCAGGACTCGTTGGGCCATCCTACCAATCTGCAGAGCTGGATAAGTGCCATGCTGCCCTTTGCTACAGTTAAGAATGATGCGTTTTTCAATACCGACCTTACCATGCGTAACAGTTATTTCGGGTTGCCGTTACTGTTATTTTTAATCTTTACAATTTTGGGGAGAAAAAGCAACTGGCAAAAATTTCTGCTGATAACAGGATTATTATTCGCATTGCTTTCTTCCGGTGGCTTCTTTAAAGAATTTGCCTACCGTTTTATCCCTTTTACCGGTTATGTAAGGCTAAATGGTGAATTCAGGATATTCACCCTGCTTTGTTTTATAATTCTGGTGGCTATAGAACTGGACAAATTTGCCCGGGGTGAAAAAAGATTTGAAGGCAGCCTGAAATGGATCTATTATTTTTTAGAGGTCGTGTTATTTGCGGCGATCATTTATGGCATGTACCATTCATTCAGCAGTCATGTCAGTTTTGTGTACAGGTTCAGTAATATTTCAAATGCTGCTGGTCTTGCTGCAAAATTAAAAGCATTGATCGATGCACTCAGCTTCAGCGATACATTATGGATACAAGGCATTATTCAGCTGCTCGTTCTGTGGATCGTAAAATATGCTTTAAAAAACAACAGCATCCATTTACTGAAAAAAATTGCCATCGCCGACTTAATGATAGCCTGCCTGCTGAACATCCCTTTTACTGGAGTGGGTAAAGCTTCTGTAGCACAGGTACAGACCGTATTAAATAAATCACCCAAAGGCATCCCTATCCCTTTGCTACAGCCTGTAATAAAAAATGATACCATCAGTACTGAAGAAAGTGGCCTGGTTGGCGACTGGAGCATGTACAATAAGCAAATAGGCGCAATGCACGAAGCATTTTATCCCGTTGCATTAAAGAACACCCAAACTTTTTTTGAAAAAACGGGCACGCAGAAAGAGCAGGCTTATCTTGAGCAGTCATTTATATTCAGCAGCAATGCAAAAAACATCACGGTGAATAATTTTTCGCCCACTGAAATAGTTGCAACCAGTACAAGTGATACTGCTTCAACAATTATTCTAAAACAGAACTATTACCCGCATTGGTATTACCAGGTAAATGGCGTGCAAAAACCAGTAGACAGTTTCGGCATTTGCTTTATGAGTGCACCGGTATCAAAAGGGGATCAGCAACTCAGTTTTATTTTTGATCCTGCTGCTGTTAAATTTGCAATGCTGCTAAGCCTTATTGTATTTATATTGTATTGCCTGCTGGTGATATTTTTAAAACCTATACCGTCTTCCCCTTCATTGCCAAAGCCACCGACTCATCCATGATACGCTCTGCATAAGGCCTGGAGATATTGTTCAGTTCTTCTGTTTTGGTTTGAATTAAATTCTTATCATTCATATCCAGCGATAACTGCAGGGCCTGCATAGCCAAAGAAGTTTCGCTCAGCTCAGTTGCTGTTAAAGAAGCAATATTTTTCTGGATGAATTTTTCTGTGGTTTGCAATAATTGTTCGCCTTCTGTTTTTGCTTCAGCTAAAGCCCTTGCCGCAATATCTTTTTCCGCGTTCTGCATCGAGTCCAGCAGCATTCTTTCCACATCCTCGTCTGTCAGCTCGTATTGGGGTTTTACCTGTATGGCCTGTTCAACACCACTGCGTAATTCTTTTGCATTCACCACCAGTATACCATCCGCATTTATTAAAAAACTCACTTCCACTTTTGGCAAACCCGCAGGCATTGCCGGTATACCCGACAAATTGAATTCCGCCAGTTTTCGGTTATCCTTTACCATATCCCTTTCGCCTTGGTACACGGCTATCTTCATTCCGCTTTGCCCATCTTTGTAAGTAGTATATTGGCGTCCGGCCTTTGCAGGTATCTTGGAGTTGCGGGGCAACAGTACATCCATCAATCCACCCATGGTTTCCAGCCCCAGCGAAAGTGGTGTTATATCCAGCAACAACAGGTCTTTGGTATTACCCGCCAGTATATCTGCCTGTATCGCGGCGCCCAATGCCACCACTTCATCAGGGTTAACACTGTCGTTTACCTGCTTACCAAAAAAATCGCTCACCATCTTTTTCACCAGTGGCACTCTTGTACTTCCTCCCACCATTATTACTTCGTCAATATCAGCTTTCTTTAGCTCCGCATCTTTTAAAGCATTGATACAGCATTGTATTGTTTTATCAACAATGGGTTTTATGGTGGCTTCAAATTCATTTCGTGTAAGCATTATCGTCACCTCATTAAAGCTACCGGAATATTCGTCCTGCGCCGATAAATATTTTTTGGCTTCCTCCGCTTTTAGGCGCAGCTGCTGTCTGATTGTTTTGATATCACCTGCAAATGCATATTTGTTTACCCAGTGATTCACCACTGCCATATCCAGGTCGTCGCCGCCCAGGTAAGTATCGCCGTTGGTTGATAACACTTCAAATATCCCGTTATTGATAGTAAGTATAGATACATCAAATGTACCGCCACCCAGGTCATACACCGCCACAGTTTTTGCTTCTTCTTTTTTAATACCAAAACCATACGCAAGGCTGGCCGCAGTAGGTTCGTTGATGATACGCAATACATCCAGTCCTGCTAATTTGCCCGCATCTCTTGTGGCCTGTCGTTGTGCATCGTTAAAATAAGCCGGCACAGTGATCACCGCTTTGCCTACGGTTGTTTTTAAAATATGTTCACCTTTTACTTTCAGTTCTTTTAATATCAGCGATGAAAGATCAACGGGTGAATAGAATGTATCATCCACTTGCACTTTTACCAGTTTCTGTTCATCATCAATAATCTTATACGCCATCGAAGCAGCATCCTGGTCCAGGTCTTTATAGGTTTTACCCATCAGGCGCTTGGCCGAAAAAATGGTATGAGCAGGATCACTCACCAGGTATTGTTTTGCTTCGTCTCCTACTGTAATAGCGCCGTCTTTTTCAAAATGAATTACGGAAGGCACCAGCGAACTGCTGTTGTGCTCTTTTAATGCCACCGGTTTTTTACTTTCCGGGTGAATGATCGCAATTAAACTATTGGTGGTGCCTAGGTCAATACCAACGATCATCTCCTCCTGCTGCAAACTGCCCGTGGCTATATTGATAGCTATTTTAGCCATTTGATTTTTTTTTGCAAAGGTAGTAATAAAAAAGGCTGTCGGAGTTGACAGCCTTTTTTAGTTATTGTAGTACCGGTTAGCGGATGATCACCATCTTGCCATAACCGTTGTTAAAGTATTGATCTGTTTTATCGCTCTTGTCGGTGTATTTATCCAGCGACTTGCCATTCAGGTTGGTCAACACACGGTACAGGTAAACACCATTGGCCAGTTTTTGACCGTACATGTCTGTTCCATCCCATTTAAAGTCGGTGATATTTCTACCGATATGGATCGGGCCCAGTTCATCCTTCGTAATTTCTCTTACCACTTTACCACTGATCGTTAATATCTGTATCCGTATGTTCTGCGGCACTTCGCTACCCGTAACAGTAAATACAAAGGCAGTTGAAGTAGTGAACGGATTAGGATAATTGAGCAGGTTCGAGATCATTGGTTTGTTGATCACATTGAACAGCACATGGTATTCCAGTGCACCGGCAGTATTACCCACCACGTCTTTACCGGATACCACCAGCTCGTACGTACCATCCTGCGGGAAGTAAGGCATAAAGTCGATGCTGGCGCTGTTTTCTCCGCTGGAAAGATTGGCCGGGTTGAAACGCATGGTATCGCCAAAGTTGTAAATATGCACACTCTTGTCAGGATAGATCACCTGCACTTTCAGCAATGAAGTATCACTTAAAGCCATGAAATGACTTTCATCTTTCAACTTGATATAGATATGCGGTTTCGCAGCAATGATATCTTTATTCAAAATATGAACCCCATCAAAAGTTACATCCAGCAATGGATTGTAATTATCCGGCTTCACATAAAAATCTTTGAACAGTACATTATTAAAGTGCGATTGTTCAGGCTGTGCATTATTCGGGTTCACATCTACAAACAAAGTATTGTTACCTGCAAGGCCCTTGGTATCTATCTTATATCCTACCACCAGTGTATCACCGGCAGCCAGTATCTTACCATCCGGTATCTGGTAGGTATGCGGCACATTGCTGTTATCGGTAATGGTGAATTTAAATTTCATCATACTATCAAATGCAGCAGGGCTGATATTTTTAAAGGCCAGTTTAAAGTCGATCTGTTCGCCTTGCTCCGTTGTATCCTTCATCTGGAACAGGATATTCGGCGCCACAGTTCCTTCCGGCACCGGCGTGTAATTCAACCTCCAGTAACCTAACTGGTAAGGCGTTGCATTGGTCCTGTCTTCTGTATACATTTTAAGTTTCAGGTAAGGATACTGCGTTGCATTGATCGACGAAATATCGAAATCATGCTTGGATGAATCCAGCGTATACACTACCGATTCTGTACCCGTAGGCGTGATACCCACCACCTGGAAATTCAGCGAGTCGGTGCTGGTGGTTTCCACGCTGCTGCCACGGTAATGGAACTGGCTCCATGATTTAGCCGGGCCAAACGCAGGTGAAGTAATGGTACCTGAAATAAATTGAGAACCTACAGAGATCGACTCAGAAACATAGGTATCTGCTGTTGCGCCCATATTCTGCACCGGTACAAATGAAGATGGACCTTTGCGGAAGAAGAATACGAACGGCAGGTTCTTGTAGAAACTATCGATCTTGGTAAATCCTAAATTCTTCAGTTTGTGATACAATGAATTACCCGGACCATAAATAGTTTGATCCGCCTGCCAGTCGCTGATGAAGGATGTATTACCCGTCCAGCTAAGGTTATGTACGGCTACATAAGATCCGTCGGGTATACTATCAATAAAGTCCATCGCTTTCTTCCTCCATTGAGCAGTGGTATTATAAGAGAATTCAAAGAATTTCCTGATCGGCCCTTCATGCACCAGGTCACAGGTAGGGGCAAAGCTTCCAAACCTTCCTACGCCAGGGGTTACTTCGTAATTCTTCCAGGGTTCCAGTGTTTTGGAATCAAATACATAGAACTGCAGTACACCGTAATTACAACCATATTTTTCTATTGTAACATTTTCCAGCTGTGCATTAATATTATCGTCTTTATAATATGGATACAATCCTGTGTTTACAGCAATGGTTTTTGGAGTGGTCTTATAATCGTAATAATTGTTGTTATAACTCATATTAACGATATCACTCTTCTGGTTCTGGTAGTTATGCGACTGGTTAAAGCCTGCAGTACCACCCGCCATGTATATAAAGGAATAACCATTCCAGATAACCGGTGTGGAATTAACAGGCACCATGGATACCCTCCAGTAATAAACTGTATTATTGGTAAAGGTGAGGTTGGTTGGCTTGAATTCCACCACACCACCGGTACCGTTTACACTATAAGATTTCTTAAAGGCCGAATTGAATAACTCAGTGGTATCAATTTCCATCTGGTACTGGCGTTGCTGTACCAGCGGGTTAGCCGTACTTCCGGTAAAGCTGATGTTCTGCTGTGTTACAATAGAGAAATTGTATGGAGCTACAGGGCGCAATTCATCTTCGTAGATGTAGAATTCTTTTTCTGCGTAGTTATTGCTTTCAGACAATTCGCTTACACGGTTGTCAACATCCAGTGTAACCATGATCTTATTAAGGCCTTTGTCAGTTAATGGATATATCGGTACATTCATTACAACAGAATCACTGTACAACATTGCCGGGAACATTTTATTTACTAAAACCCGCACTGAATCAGTAGGCAGTTTCTGTTTAACAGTTACTCTTATTGAATCTTTGATCGCCCTGCCGATATTCAGCATTTTAACGTTGAGGTTAAAAGTTGGATCAGCAACTGTAATGATAGAAGGACTTACTTTTATTGATTGTTCTTCTACAATATAATCAGGCTTGGTATGATAATTCAACCGGATAGCAGGATCACCCTGTAATGCCAGTTCTTCCAGGTGTATCCTGGTATAATAATCCATCGATTGCGGATCAACACCAATGATCTCGTTTACTTTTTTAAGATGATCGCCGATAGTACCGCCATAATTCTTCCAGCAGAATTCATCATACAGGTTCACGTTAAAGTAATCGAGGAATGGCTCGATACCGAAATGCGAATCGGCCAAAAATCCGATACTACCTTTCTGCGTGGCAAAAGTATATTTTTCCGAAAGCGACATACTTCCGGTAAGACGTGTAGGATCGTAATTAAAGAAGTTACCCGCACTGCAACCACTCACATTGATAAAGGGGTATTTACCCTGGTTCTGGTATACTTCAGGATTACTGAGGTTAAAGGCAAGCGTACTTGCAGAAGAGTGACCGAAATAACTGATCACGCTCAACCCTTCTTTAAACAATTGATCGATACGGGCACTGCTGGCTTCCTGTACGGCACCCGAACCGGATTTAGCAAAGGTTTCTACATGTGCCCCAAACAAAGTATCTTCTGCAACTTTTTTGTAATCGTTCAGGTGACCAACAAAGCTGGCTGTTTCCAGGCTGTCGGCACCACCTGCAATGTGAATGATATTTTTCATCCACGCTTTTTCTGCAAGGGTCTGGATAGTTGATTTTTGAGCCTGTTCATATTGTTTAACCTTGTCCAGGTAGCTGGAAATTTCATTACCGTTAACAGCACCCAGGCGCCCTACAGGCACCAACGGAATTACTGTACCGGGTTCTGCTACCAGCAATACATCCGATGCAGGCCACCCAAAAGTAGGTACCAGGTCAAGCTTATTGATATCAGCATTTTTTTCATTGATCTTATGCTCCAGGTAGGTTACTGCCCTGCCCATTAAAAAAACAAACTTGGGTTTAACGGCAAAATTCTGGTTGGCATAGCGTATAAAATCCCTTACTGCTGTTGGATGTTTGCTGATGCCAAAACCAAACTGCTCGGTAAGTTCATCAATATCATATATTTTGGCATTATAACTGCCGCCTGCAGCTGAATTCCTGTACTGGCGGTATTGATCCACATAGTTCACTCCACTGCCGTTGTTGAACAGTACAGAATTACTGATAATGATATAATCGCCCTGGTTGGCAGTATTGCCAAAGTTGGTAAAGGTTTTTGCAGTAAGCGATGTTACATTATAAACATTCGAAGTTTCTTTGTCCATCAGTTTAAACCTGCGCACAGCATCTGTAGATGCAGGTAATACAAAACGTACCTGTCCTGCTACAGAGATATCACCTAAATACCTGCGGCCGTTATTGATATCATATAAAATAGGTTCCGTACCCTCGTTATTAAAATTGGTGATCACCAGGTAATTACCGGTGTTGGAAGGCGCCAGTTCAAAATAAAAATTCTTTTCGCTATTAAAGTTGAAAGTGGCAGGATAAGTAACCGAAAAACATGGCACGATCAGGCGGTCGTTGGTAGTGTTGGATGAATTTTCAGGTCGCACAGTTACAGCCACAAAAGAAGAGCTGGTCAATGTAGATAAAGCGATATTCCTCACCGTATCCTTATGGTAATTGAAATAAGGCATTGGGTTAGGTACGGCCGTAGTAGATAATACCGCAATATTATTCAGCTTTGCAGCAAGGTTACGGGTATATAAAGCATTACCTGCAGCAGACACGGTAAAAGTTACACTGTTGGCAGGACCTGCAGCATATTTATTGATGCCATTGATAACATTACTCAATGCACAGCACGAAAACACGTCGTTACTGGCCCAGCCCTCACCCGTATCATACGCTGCCGAATACACGCTTTCACCCAGTACAGCGGCATAACCTTTATTCAGCTGGTCGCGGTAATGCGCTTCCACCCTTCTCATAAAATAGGCATCGGCAGGCAGCAGATTGCCTGCAACGGGATTGGTGTTCTGTGTATAGCGTAAATTAGCACTGGTGGAGTTGACCGTTAAATAATAACTGGCCGTATCTGTAAACAAACTGAATTTATCATCCAGTTGAAAATCGGCGTCCCTGTACAAGGTCTTATCAGGTTTACCATCATTCATTTCGCCCCAGAATTCGATATAATCCGATGCATCCATGGTGCCGGTTGGTATAGAGGTATACAATCTTACCTGCTTACCATTGCGCCACAACTGAAAGTTTTGTGCGGGTGTATTCTGTAAGCCCAACGCTGCCAAAGCAGGCTGATAGATACGGCAAAGTGTATCCTTGGATATCTTGAATTTATAGTAGGTCTTATTGTAGTCTATCCAGCTATTATTTAACTGCGAATAGCCTGCATAGGCAAGCATCGTCACAATAACAGTAAATAAAAATTTCTTCATAAAAAATTCATTTATGGTATTTATTCGTTTTCTTTTTTCACAAGATTAATTCTCAATGAAAATATGTGGGTGTACAATGGATTAGATTGGTTGGCAAGGTTGGTAAAAGCATAATCTATCATTACATTCTTGATCTTGAAACCGGCGCCTACACTGGGTTGATAAATCCATACTTTTTTCTGGTTGGTGGTATCGCCATCAGCCAGTGCCTTCTGAAAATTAGTGATACCGCCTCTTACAAAAAATACATCTTTTATATTAGCTTCCAGGCCAAAGTGCGGATCGATACTTACCGGGTCGCTGCTGAAAACAGTATTTCTTTTGCCATCAAAAGTAATATCCATATTGGCCTCGGCCATCAGGTGCAGCGATTTGCCCAGCCTGAAATTATAACCGCCACCCACTGCAATACGGGGCGCTGTAAGCTCGGTTGATTTTACCGGTATCTCGTTATTGGTAAGGTATAAAACTTCTTTCTCTTTATCGGTGAATTTAAAGGTCCAGGCATTGAAAGTAGTGGTGAGGTCTTTGGCCACAACGCCAAAATGGCCCCGCTGGCCATGTATCTGCAAACCTGCATCCAGTCCAAAACCCCAGGCAGTGGCAAAGCTGCCTATTTTACGATAGATCACTTTTGCATTGGCGCCAAAACTGATGGTCTTGTTTTCAGTGGTCTTAATATTTTGAGCAAACGATAAAAGAAAAGCCCAGTCGGCGGAAGAAAAGGTTTTAATGTTATTGTAGTTGATGCTGCCATCAGGTTCCACCAGGTAAAGTGTATTGGGAATATCATCTACCGCAAAGCGCAGTACAGAAATGCCGATGGTTCTTTTATTATCATTGATGGGAATCGCCAAAGCACCGTAATCGTACTTGGCAATGCCGGCAAAATATTCGGCATGCATCAGGTTTAAATTGGGATGGTCTTTTACACCTACCAGCCCGGCAGGGTTCCAATAACCAGCTGTAGCATCATTTGCAGATGCCACCTGTGCGCTGCCCATACCAAGCCCTCTTGCACCGGCTCCAATATTCAAAAACTCGTTGGAATATTTTCTAAATTGTGAGAACCCTGTTATTGGGTATAGCAACAACAATAGTAAGCCTGTCTTTATATAAATTCTCATAATCCGTTAGGGGTGTCTGAATTTTTAAAAGGATATTAATGCTGTAAAACGTAATATTACTTGGTAAATTGTGCTAATATTCTAAATAAAATTAACCAATATATGGCAAACTAATAGAATATATTTCACCCGTTCACTAATTTCTTCTCATAAGACTCCATTCGGGTATAAATGGATGCCTTGCCCGTACAAATAATTATTTTCTGTCTGCACCGGGCAGCCGTGGTTTTATCATTAATTATAAGCATTTTTGCCAAAATTTTACACAGTTTTTAAACAACATACGCAACTTAGGAGCAAAACGATTTTTATGACGGATCTGATAGCAGAATTACAATGGAGGGGCCTGGTACAGGACATTATGCCGGGCACGCAGGAACAACTGAAAAAAGAAATGATCACCGGCTATATCGGCTTCGACCCCACGGCCGACAGCCTGCATATCGGCAGCCTGGTACAGATCATTTTACTGATACACCTGCAAAAAGCTGGTCATAAACCCATTGCACTGGTGGGCGGCGCTACCGGCATGGTAGGCGACCCCAGCGGTAAAAGCGAAGAACGTAATTTACTGAGCGAAGAAGTGCTGAACCGGAATGTGGCCGGCGTAAAGGCACAGCTGGAAAAATTCCTGGATTTTGATGCTGCCAAACCCAATGCGGCAGAAATGGCCAATAATTACGATTGGTTCAAAGATTTTTCTTTCCTGAATTTTATCAGGGATGTGGGCAAACACATCACCGTGAATTATATGATGGCCAAAGACAGTGTAAAGAAAAGACTGGAAGGCGATAATGGCATGAGCTTTACAGAATTTACCTACCAGCTGGTACAGGGATATGATTTTTACTGGCTGTACAATAATAAGAACTGCAAACTGCAGATGGGTGGCAGCGACCAATGGGGCAATATTGTTACGGGTACCGAACTGATCAGGCGAAAAGGCGGCGGCGAAGCATTTGCCTTTACCTCTCCCCTGATAAAAAAAGCGGACGGCAATAAGTTTGGCAAAACCGAAAAAGGAAATGTTTGGTTGGATGCTACCAAAACCTCTCCTTACGAATTCTACCAGTTCTGGCTGAATGCTACCGATGATGATGCAGTGAACTGGATCAGAGATCTTTACATTTTTAGATAAAACAACCACCGAAGCATTAATAGCAGAACATCAGCAGGATGCTGCCAAAAGGATACTGCAAAAAACACTGGCAAAAGAACTGACTGTTTTTGTACACGGCGAAGCTGCATTGACAGAAGCAATTGCGGCTACACAAAAATTCTTCGATAATCAATCCGCCCCAGCCGAAAGCCTTACACTGGAGGATCTTGAAAAAATGGAAAGCAGTGGGATCATTGAATTTTCCAGGGATAAGATAAATGCAGGTATAGACATCGTTTCTTTTTTAGCAGAAACGGGCATCTTTCCCAGCAAAGGCGAAGCCAGGAAAACGGCGACTGGCGGTGGTGTGAGTATCAATCGCAAAAAAGCAGACGCCATCGACATGCAGGTAAATGCGGCTTTGTTATTGCACGATAAATATATACTGGTACAAAAAGGGAAGAAAAATAATTACGTGATAAAAGCTGTTTAACCGGCTTTTATCAACTTCCACATTTCATCTGCCACCAGTTGGTTACCTTTTGCATTCAGGTGTACCCCGTCGGTGGTAAGTATGCCCTTGGTCTTATTTTCAGGATTATTCTTGATATTATACTCCACAAAAAGTTTCCGCAGGTCGATCAATGACAGGTTATTTTTAGTGGCGAGGTTGCGTATCTGTTTGCTGTATTCATTCAGGTCGCCATCCTGCTGGTTGCTGTTATCATTTTTTTCGCCAATGGTGGCGGGCGTGCACAGCACCACTTTTATATTTTTCTCTTTTAGTTTATTGATGATGGCCTGGTAAAATTTTACAAACTTATCCGCATCTGTACCGGTGCCCGAAGTGGCTTTATGCCACACATCATTCACGCCGATATAAATGAATACCATATCGGGGCTTTTTGCCAGCACATCCTCTTCCATACGCAAATAGAGAATCGTACACTTTATTGCCGCTGATACCGGCGCCGATGAAATCATAATTCTCCTTCAATCCCTCCTGTGTACACATGCTGTCAATACGCATGATATAGCCGCCGGGATTAGCGCCCGCCTGTGTAATGGAATCGCCAAAGAAAACAATGCGTTGTTTTTTAGGTTTGGGCATAAAAGCTGCAATGGAAACTGCCAATAAAATAACCAATAGTCTTTTCATAAACAAGTAATTTGTACCCGGAAGCTCCAGCTTCCGGCCTTTTTTATTAGCGAACTTTGTTCGCTAATCATTTTTCAAATAAGTCCACTTCCACCCCTCCCAATTCTCCATCCTCCCAGGTCATACCGTACCCGGAAGCTCCAGCTTCCGGCCGTTTTTATTAACGAACAAAGTCTGCTAATAATTTTTCAAATAAATCTACTTCCAACCTCGCCAAGTACCCGGAAGCTCCAGCTTCCGGCCTCTATTATCATTGATCAGGATCATCCTGCTCACTCTTCAAATAAGTCCACCTCCAATCCTCCCACTTTTCCACCAACCCCGCTTTTACAGGATTAAGTAAAATGTAATTTACAATATTATCAAATTCCCCGCTCCTTACAATATGATCATAAGATTCCGGCTCCCAAAAAGGCCCTTCTCTTTTTAATACAGCATTACATTTTTTAGCCGTGAAGCTTTTATGCGATTGCATCACTTTGTACAGGTCATCTTTGTCGTTCTTTAAGGAGAATAAAGCATGCACATGGTTACTCATAACAGTGAAGCAGTAAAGGTCAATGGTGGTAGTATCAAGATGTAAAAGGGAATTGTAAATAATTGCTGCTACCCCAGGTTCCTGGAGCCAGTAAGGAGCGTTTAAATGAGCATGCATAAATCTATCGAACTTTGCGAAATATAACTTTTGTAATTTATATTCTGTAGCAGTTGTAAATGTTTTATTCTTAACAAGCTCATTTAAAGAATATTGATATTCCGCTTGCAACTGTTCAATAACATTCATCGGGATAGAACCATAAAGTCGGTAGGTAACAAAATAAACCGCGCCGGCAGATTGTATATGCGGCAGCCGTTGCCTGTAAAATGGCTTTTGCATTTGTCTCCGGAAGCTCCAGCTTCCGGTCGTTTTAAAATGTACAGAATTAATTATTCTTTGTACCTGGAAGCTCCAGCTTCCAGTACCCATTCCACATGTACCTGCTGCTTCACTACCGCAGCCACTTTTTGTACCCGGAAGCTCCAGCTTCCGGCTCTTCAAATTGTACAGAATTAATTTATTAAACCACAGTTATCAACAAAGGCTGGAAGCTGGAGCTTCCAGGTACTACTCTACATGCACCTGCTTCTTCACCACTGCACCTGCCGTTACTTCCGGAATAAATTTTCTTTCATTAACCAGGTACCCATTCCCTTTTTCGCAGATATGCACTTTTAAATTTTCCAGGCTGTAAGGATTACCATCGGGTATATCGGCAATATTGCTGAAGCTCACATCATGGCCGTCCACAATAATAACACAACCGCTGCCAATGGCTTCCATCTTATTGCCTTCGGTGATCAGCATGCCGGTATCTTCGCCCAGGCCAATACCGATACAACTGGGGTTGCAGGCTACCGCTTGTGCCAATCTTCCAAAGCGGCCGCGTTTTTCAAAATGCGAATCAATAATAACAGAATCTATAAAACCCAGGCCGGTGGTCATTTTTACTTCGCCCTTTAAATGCGCCTTGGCTGCATTGCCTTCATAGATCATCGTTTTGCTCATTGCCATCGCACCCGCCGAAGTACCTGCAATAATAAAATTTTCTTCCTGGTAGCGTTTTTTTATGATCGATAAAAATTCGGTCCCGCCATCTGTCACACTCAGGCGTAGCTGGTTACCACCGCTGAACATTACGGCATCACATGCTTGAATGCGTTTTAAAAAATCGGCATCATTGGTATCAGCCCGGTTGCGGATATGCATCAGGCCGATATTGGTACAACCAATTTTACCAAAGGCATCCAGGTAATTATCGCCTACTTCGTAAGGAATGGTGCTGGCAGTAGTAATGACTTCTATACGGCTGAGGGGGCCGCCGGCTTCTTCCACAATACGGCGGAGAATGCCCAGTTCAAAAAAGTTGAGGTTATTGCGGTGGAGATCGTCCCGGTCAATATCAGTACCCTTATCTTCTGCACCACCGATCGCTATCAGTTTTCCTTTGGGAAATTGCATTTATGCTGTTTTGTTAATAACGCAAAAATAAGGTAAATCGTGTTGTATGGATATTTTGTATTTGTCAACCGTTGTTAATACAGCATTGCTTATTTACATGATCTTTGTGGCCATCTCTTTAAATTCCCCATCTACAATTTTATACGTTCTGCCTTTTATCTCGATCACCTCCCCTTCTTTCATTTTCGCAAGGTCATAAATATCTTTTTCGATAAGATGTATTGACCCTTTCGTTTTACGGGCAATGTTCAGATAATCAACATTTATACGGCCATAAACTCCGCACAAAACCACTTTAATTGGTTTCTTTATTGCTGAAAGTAGCGAGATATCCTTTACCGGTGCCCAGTTGTCTGCTATCATAACTACTGAATCGCAGGCTGCACATAGTCGCTCTGCATTAATAAGAGCCTCGATATTATTTTCAGGCGCATCACCACCATAGCCATTACTCATGGCCGTAACGATAGTCTTTTCCACTTCTTCGTACCTCGAAGTATTTACAGAATAAATCCCCCCTGTTTTTCCAATAATTTTTTCCTTATCATTTTTAGTATCACCATCATTAAAAAAAATAAATAAACGCTTAAGCCCGTCGTTGGCAGTCAAATTTAACCAAAGCAACAATTGTCCGGTATAAGGATACATACTGCCTGTTACATCGGCGATCACTACAGCCTTCTCCCATTTATGCCTTTTAAACACGGCAGATACAGTTGTATCTACTGATTCGTAATTATATAGGCCAGGTAAATAATCACAACCTCCGTCTTTGGTATCTAAAACGTAGTAAACCGAGTCAAGGTTTTTTAAATCAGGATAAAATTTATTGAAAGATTTTTCATCCAATACCGACTTATCTTTAAAAATATCCTTTCGGGCAATTTTTTTTACTGTTCTTGTATAGCCCTTTTTTAGTTCCCAAACATCTTTCACTTCGTCTTTATAAAATGAAAATGTCGAGCAATATTCAATAGTGGAGTCGGGTGCAGCCTTGATCCCCTTTTTTGCTGTGCTGGTTCCTAAAATTTCATGCAGTTTTTTTATTTCTATTTTGGCTATCTCCTCGCCCGGTTTTGGCCTGTAATAAATATAAAAACCATGCACCATGCTTAATGCAGCGTTTCTATTATAAGCTCCCGTTTGTCTTATTTTTCTAAACTCAGTTCTATTATTGGAAAAAACACCCGGTAATCCCTTTGAAAGCGTTTGAAGCCTTTTCTTATTTAACATAGAAAAATCCGCTTTGGCCGGGTAATCAGAATATACCAGGTCAATTAATGCAATATCTGCATTTTTCAATTCTTCAATAGCTATCTGTTGGTTTATTGTAAAATCAGCTTTCCCAAATTCCATTGGCAGGTACATTACCTTGCTTCCGGATATTTCCATCTGGTAATACTGTTTCTTTATTTCGACAAGTTTCAGGATTGAATCAATATGGCTGGTTTGAGTTTTCGCCTGCTGATGAAAGAGAAAAATAAATATCAAGGGTACGATTAATTTCATAATTTATTTTTAATAGGGGAAGATGCAGTACTAAATAAAATCCACAGCCTAAATTCAACTTTTCGCAAATGCCTCGAATCCCTTCTATCAACCTATCTAAATTCTTGGTAGAAGTATACACATTCGGTGTAACCCTTACACCATGTATATTTTCCCAATCAATGCCCACGGTATGCACCTTGTAATTGGTCCATAGATAGCTGTCCAGTTCGGCAGGCTTTTTACCTTCCACGCTTACCAGCCCAATAGCACAACCAAAATCCCTTTTAAGCGAAGTATGAATTTTTACTTTAGGAATATCTTTCACCCTTTCTATCCAGTAATTTTTTAAATAGAGCAATCTTTCCTCTTTTCTTTTAGCGCCGATCATATCAAAAAAATCAATGGCTTTATCAATGGCTTCTTCAATAAAAAAGGGCCTTGTGCCCAGGTGTTCAAACTTGCGGATATTATCTTCTTCCTTATCACCAGCGCCAAACAAAGGCCATACATTTTTTATCTTCTCTTTACGTATGTACAGCAAACCTGTGCCAATTGGCGCTCCCAGCCATTTGTGCAGGCTGGTACCAAAATAATCGCAATTAAGATCAGGAATTAAAAATTCAAACTGCGCAAAAGTATGGGCGCCATCCACCAGCACTTCAATATTCTTTTTCTTAGCGGCATCCGCTATTTTTTTTACCGGCATCTTTTGCCCTATCCAGTTGATCATATGCGTTACCTGCACCACTTTGGTCTTGGCAGTAAAAGCATCGGTATATTGTTTTACCAGGTAATTTTCATCTTCGCTCGGCAATTCTAAATTGATCCATACCAGCTTAATGCCTTCGCGTTTTTCCCTTTGTTTCCAGGCGGCGATCATATTAGGATAATCCTGTTTGGTCAGCACCACTTCATCACCCGCTTTTAACTCAATACCGAATATCACGGTTTCCAGCGCTTCAGATGCATTGCGTACCATGGCAATCTCTTCCTTATCACAACCGGCCAGCTGGGCAAGATTCTTTCTTAAAGGCTCCCTGCCCTGGTCCACCACCCGCCACATAAAATAACTGGGCCCTTCATTGCTGATGTCGTAATACCTTTTCATGGCATCGGCCACCACTTTGGGCGCCGGCGATACACCACCATTATTCAAATTGATGAAATTGGAAGAGATAGTATAAGCCTGCTGCACATAATACCAGAATTCATCTTCGGAGGCTAACGCTCCCGGCGGAACATTTTCAGCATCTTTTAAAGCGGCTTTTAAATTGCGGCTCCAGGCGGGTTGCAAAACACCGGCCGTTAAGGCTGCGCCGGACAATAAACTTATTTTATTAAGAAAAGAACGACGGTTGCCCATGCTTTAGGTTTTAGAATTACAATTTACAGATTTTGTTTTTTGCAAAGCAAGATGATTTGCCTAATTTTCATTTCGCCATAAAAACACCAAAGCACAAAATTCATTTCGCTAAACTAAAAACTGATCTCCTCCATAATCAGTTTCCCTTTTTGGGGGCGGAGGGGGCATTAAAACTGCATTTATGAAGATTCTTGAAATTAAAGTATTAAGAGGCCCCAATTACTGGAGCGTACGCCGTACCAAGCTGATACAGATGAAGCTGGACCTGGAGGAAATGGAGCAACGCCCCACCAATTCTATTGACGGGTTCAGGGAAAGGCTGGAAAAAATGTTCCCCACTATGATCGAACACCGCTGCAGTGTGGGTGAACGCGGCGGTTTTTTTCAACGGGTGGAAGAAGGCACCTGGATGGGCCATGTGATTGAACATATTGCACTGGAACTGCAGACACTGGCGGGCATGGATGTTGGTTTTGGCCGCACCCGCAGCGCCAACGAAAAAGAAGGCGTGTATTATGTATGCTTTACCTATATGGAAGAAGACGCCGGCATCTATGCTGCCAAAGCATCAGTAAGGATTGCACAGGCATTGACGGACAATGTACCTTATGATCTTACAGAAGACATACAGCAGTTGAGAGAGATAAGAGAAGATACCCGCCTGGGCCCATCTACCGGTTGTATTGTGGATGAAGCGGCAAAAAGAAATATTCCTTATATACGCTTGAACAAACAAAGCCTGGTGCAATTGGGTTATGGAGTGCACCAGAAAAGAATACGTGCTACTATTGCGTCCACCACTTCCAACATTGCAGTGGATATTGCCTGCGATAAAGAGGAAACAAAAATGCTGCTGGAAGCAGCTGAAATTCCTGTACCAAGAGGGACTGTGATACGTACGGAAGTGGGCCTGGATGAAGCCATTGAAAAATTCGGGTACCCGTTGGTGATAAAACCAATTGATGGCAATCATGGTAAAGGCAATACCACCAATATCATCAACCGCGAACAGGCGGTAAAAGCCCTGGAGGCAGCTAAACAATATGGCCGCAGTGTGATCGTGGAGCGCTTTATCACCGGCTTCGATTTCCGCGTGCTGGTGATCAATCATAAATTTATTTGCGCCGCATTGCGTACACCCGCCAGCGTTATAGGCGATGGCGTGCACAATATCCAGTGGCTGATAGATGAAACAAACAAAGATCCCCGTCGTGGTTACGGGCACGAAAAAGTATTGACGCAAATAACCGTCGATCACAGCACCATGAAGATGCTGGAAGAAAAAGGATACACATTAGAGACCATTCCCCCGAAAGATGAACTGGTATTGTTAAAGACCACGGCCAATCTTTCAACCGGCGGCACCAGTACTGATGTAACAGACGAAGTACACCCTGCCAATGTATTCATGTGCGAACGCATTTCAAAAATTATCGGCCTGGATATTTGCGGTATCGATATCATGGCAACCGATCTTCGTACGCCCGTAAGCGAAAATGGCGGCGCTATTTTAGAAGTGAATGCCGCACCGGGCTTCCGCATGCACATTGAGCCATCTGTTGGTTTACCCAGGAATGTGGCCGAGCCGGTAGTGGATATGTTATTCCCCAAAGGAAGTGAAGGAAGAATTCCTATCATTGCCATTACAGGGACCAATGGTAAAACCACCACAACAAGACTGACCGCACATATTGCCAAGAGCGCCGGAAAAAAAGTAGGCTATACCACCAGCGATGGCGTGTATATTCAAAACCAGCTGATGATGAAGGGTGATTGCACCGGGCCGGTATCCTCCACATTTGTATTAAAAGATCCTACGGTTGATTTTGCAGTATTGGAATGTGCAAGAGGTGGCATCTTAAAAAATGGTCTGGCATTTCAGAATTGCGATGTGGCAGTGGTCACCAACGTAGCTGCCGATCATATCGGCCTCGGAGGTATCAATACGGTAGAACAAATGGCGAAAGTAAAAGCCGTGGTTCCTGAAACGGTATTTCCGCATGGTTATGCCATTTTAAATGCAGAAGATGATCTTGTATATAATATCCGGGAAGGATTGAAATGCAACATCGCTTTGTTCAGCATGGATGAAAATAATCCACGCATTAAAGAACATTGTGCCAAAGGCGGACTGGCCACCGTTTATGAAAATGGTTTTATCAGCATTATGAAAGGCACCTGGAAAATAAGGGTGATGGCCGCAAAAGATATTCCGCTTACCTACGAAGCAAAAGCCGTGCATAATATCGCCAACTGTTTGCCTGCAGTACTGGCCACTTATTTATACCGGGATATTTCTATTGAAGATATCCGCCAGGGCCTGCAAACTTTTATGCCGGGAGAAAGCCTTACACCGGGAAGATTGAATTTCTTTCACTTTAAACACATCACCTTCCTGGCAGATTTTGCACACAATCCGCATGGCTTAAAACTGCTGGGTGATTTTGTAAGCAAACTCGATTATCCAAAAAAGATCGGTGTTATCAGTGGCACCGGCGACAGAAGGGATGAAGACATTATGGAGCTGGGCGAAATATCCGCACAATATTTTGACGAGATCATTATCCGCTGCGATAAGAATTTAAGGGGCAGAACAGCCGATGAGATCATTGCATTATTACAGCAGGGCATCAATAAAATAAATCCCAACATTCCTACAATGGTCATCGCCAATGAAAATGAAGCGCTGGAATATATTTATGCCCACCAGCAACATGGCGCTTTGTACACCATTATGTGCGACGTGGTGGCCGGCGCACTCGATAAGATAAAAGAATTGAAAGCGAGAGAAGAAGGTAATTAATAAATTTATGCAATACCGGGGCATGGTGCATCCTTTTACAAATGATGTATCATGTCCCGGTATCTTTTTTTACTACTGCTGCTTTTTTCAACCCGATGGGTTACCGCTCAAACCTCCGTTCGTCAAATCGACAGCATCTGCACCTCCATTGATCAAAAAAACGATTTAAATTGTTACCAGGCCTGTGGCAGAAATGTTTCGCACCTAACCTGCTACAACAATTATAATGAAGACAGCCTGTTGCACAGTGATGGTTTTATCGACCGGAATGACAGTTCCTTTGCCTTCAGTTATTACTATTTCAACAACCAACCTGTAAGGGTTACTTTACAATTAAAACACCCGCTCAATAATTCCGTATATAATGCCACTTATTATTTTAATAACGATACACTCATTATAGTAACGGGAGAAAATGTGCAGCTATCCAATCCTTCACTGGCCTTGTATTATGGTAGAAAATGTACTTACTGGTTTCCTTTGCAAAAAAACAATCACTATCAATAGCATTATAAGAGCATCCACACCGAGAAAACAATATATTCAGCAAAGAAAAATATCCAGAAACGCAGGTAGAATTTTTTGATGGAGTATTGATCATTCAGCTCCACAAAATAATAATTGAGCAGGAAGAGCAACAACAATGCAATATGTGTCGCGACAAGAAAAACAGGATATCTTTCTGCATAAAAAAAACTCCATCCCAATACTGCAGCATAAGCCGCACCTACTATCATCATCCCTCCCCTTAAAGCATTTTTTTTAGAATAGAGCACTGCCAGTGTTCTTACATGAAATTTCGCATCGCCTTCTGTATCCGGCAGGTCTTTGAACCACGCAATGGCAATACTGAATGCCATGATAAAAAAAGTAAGGCACCAGATATGCCCGGGCAATATATAATTATCATGCATGCTTTTTTGAAAATGGAGAAAGATGCCCACATTTACCAATACACCTCTTACCAATGTAATGGCCAAAGCCGCCGGCAAATGATGCTGTTTTAAATACAGCGGTGGTAATGAATAGGCAATACCTATCAAAAGAATCACTATGATAAGTACACCGTAAAAAACGGAAGCAATAAAAGCAAATAATAATGCAAATACGATCGCAGTGCATACAATGACCATTGCAGCACGCCTTGATAAAGTGCCGGCGGCCAATGGCAAATAGGGTTTATTGATCTTATCCATTTCCACATCCGCCATTTGATTGATACCTACAATAAAAACATTACAGGTCAGCGCTGCAATTAAAGTAACGGCATACAACCAGGCATACTGCTGCAATCCCTTTCCATTGCAGGCAATGATATACAGCGCTGTAATGCTGCACAGCGACCCGATGATAGTATGCGGACGACTGAATTGCCAAAATGTTTTTAGTGTGTTCATAAATTAACCGGCTGGCCTTTTAAATACACAATATTTCCCTTCCAGTTTTTGATCGTATCTACTGTAATGATATACGCTGTTGTATCATTTTTTAACATCGCTGCATATTGCTGTACTGTTTTTGACTTCAGTACAGAAATAATACCATCATAAGTAACCGTAAATAAGTTAACTGGAATGATATAGGTAAAAAATAATCGTGCCCATGAAAAAGGCCGTACAAATGGGGCGGTAAACAATTGTAATACTATACCGGTTACTGCGATCTTTAACACGTTCAGCACCGAAGGTTCCAGTATCTCTGCAATCAAAAAAGATGTTCCAGCTTCCGAAAATCTTTTTAATAACAGTTGCTGCTCTTCATTTGAAAAATGATGAAAAGCGTTATACATAGTATAACAGGCGCTGTTGTTAAATTCCATTTTCAATACATCCGCTGTAGGAGCTGCATACGTTATTGCTTCGCTGTTTTTAAATGACAGGTCGGGATATTTATCGGTCAGTAATAATGGTATTTTATTAGCCAGTTGCTGATGGATATACACCGCCGGTATGCCGCTGCCGCTGCAGGTATCCTGCAAAGCGGTGATCTTATTTTGCTGGATCAATTGTTGTAACACGGGTGCAAGCGGTTGGTACAATTTTGTCCACACAGCCATGTTACCGATAAATTCCATTTGCCAACGGCGCAAAATTGCAGGAAACCAATTATGATCTTCCAGTTCTTTCAGCATTGCTTAAATTACAGCTTAATATTATACAATATAATGCATTTATCGCAGCACGACCTGTTCAACACATTGATCGCAATTACCACCATTGCAGTTGCCATACTATGTGTTACGCTTTCTATAAATAACAAACTGGTAAGTAAATTTTTTGGCAGAAAATTATTGCATATTGTGGCAGTAGGCACCTGTGCTTATGCCATACAGCAATTTGAGAACAGGCTGCTGCCGGCTTATATTTTCCTGGCCATGTTCTTTATTTTATTATGGCCTGTTCAAAAAGACTGGATGAAAGCCAATGAGCAAAAGACTTATGGCATTGCGCTTTTTCCACTGGCATTTGCTATATTATTATTTGCAGATGCTGTTCCGCTGCACATTGTTGTATATGCTGTTTTAATACTCGGCATTAGTGATGCAATGGCGGGCATTTGCGGTGAATACTTCAGTAAAAGAAAAACTGTTTTCCTGTTTGAACAAAAATCATGGATAGGTTTTGCTGCATTTTATACCAGTGCGCTGATCATTTCGCTGTTTTTCTTCAATGGCTTTTCTTTACACGGCATTTTGCTCTGTCTCGCTTTATCATTGCTACCCGCACTTACAGAATTATTCAGTTACCGCGGCAGCGATAATTTCACCGTGCCTTTGTTTACTGCCATATGGGCTTTGCTCATCATCGATTTGAACAACAGCCAGCTGCAATGGTTGTTATTATCGGCAGTGCTGTTTGCCGCTGTTGCTTTTGCAGCCGTATATAAAAAATGGCTTACCGGTGCCGGTGCAGCAGCAGCCTGCTGGATGGCATTGTTATTTTATGTTACAGGAGGCTATAAAGCATTTATAGTACCGGGCATTTTTTTGATCAGTGGCAGTCTTTTATCCAAACTCAATCAACCACAAAAAGAAAAAGAAGGAAGAAATGCACTCCAGGTTTTTGCCAATGGCATTATCGGTATCATCTTCATGATCCTGTTTGGCCTTACTGATCAAACCGCTTACCTGCTTACTGCCGTGGTATCGTTCAGCATCAGCATGGCCGACAGCAGCAGTTCCGAAATAGGCTTTTATCTCAAACAAAGAACCTACGATATCATTTCAATGAAGGCATTGCCGCCGGGCGTATCGGGCGGTATTTCTGCTGCCGGTACTTTGGCCGGACTGGCAGGCGCCGCGGTAATAGCATTTGCAGCGGCTTTTGCCTATACGCTTTCCTTTCCCGTTTTTATTGCCATCCTGGTTACGGGCTTTACCGGCATGCTGACAGACAGTATTTTAGGCAGCTGGCTGCAGGTAAAATACCTTGATCCTGAAGGAAATCCTGCCGACGATGCCCCGCCCGGTGCAAAAAAGATAGGCGGCTATACCTGGTGCACCAACGATGCTGTGAATATTTTAAGCAATGCCTTAATTACCCTGCTGTTTTTCCTGTTTTTAAAGCAAATAACCTGAAAATCCTTTGGCTGAAAAGGCCCAAAACCTTATTTTTGCACCCCGATTGAGCATCTTGCTTAATTCTGATTGGGTTATGGTGTAACGGTAGCACTACAGATTTTGATTCTGTCTGTCTAGGTTCGAATCCTGGTAACCCAACAAAAAAGGACAAATTGACCATAAGCAATTTGTCCTTTTTATTTTATCACCAATGAGCAACCGGGTTATTTTTTTTAAACAACTTACCCATACGATCATTTACTCAGCTCGGCAAGAAATTCATCTGCATACTTATCAAACCCACCACATTTAAAATTGTATTGCTTGATTCCCAAAAAGCTGTCATACCGTGGTTTGCTGCTTTCACTTAACTGCACAACAGTTATCTTAGGCCATTTGTCTTTAGCAGCCAATGCTCTAAGGAACATCGAACGGATGTCAAAATCCTCTGCAGGCAATGAATAACCAACAATGATCCATTCATCAGCGCTTCGCAATTCTTCAAAACAATTCCTCCAGATTTCATGCAGGTTAGGTTCATCCATTTTGCGGTTGAACGACATTGTTACCAGTACCGGCTGTAAAGGCCAATATCCACAATGACAAGTATTATCAGGTATTTTGTTATTACTAAATGTCAGGTCATAAATATCGTTCGTGGGATTGATATACAGGAAACCACAACGCCGGCATTTTAACCAGTCTGTTGAGCCATGCAATTTAAATATCCGGTACAATGGATCTTTAGGTCTGTCATAAACAACCGCTTCATTCAGCACAGGATCTCTCCAGCTTACACCATAATCTACAAATTTATCCGCATCCCATACCTGTTCCTTTGTGAGTAATGAAGACTCAAAAGACACGTCGTAATTAGAAGAGACAATTGATACAAAATGTTTTCTCTCTTTATTAGATCGCTTGATCCATTCCAGGTATTTTTCTATGCTTTTACTTGGCAAGGGTTCATGATCATTGATGATACTGATGATTGCCCAGTCAAACAATGTCTTCAAAGATTCCAGGCTCCACCGGTCCGTTAATTTCTCCGGTTGCAGTTTTATCTCATCCAGGTCAAAATTCCAGTCCATTAAAGAATGACCCGAAGAGATCATATATTCAAGCTGCGATAATAATTCCGTTACCAGCGGTATAGCAGGTTTTTCAACAGCCTTCTCATCAAAGTGCGCCCGCATACCAGGCGATAATGCGATCACCAGGTTTTTAAGCAGTTGCCGGTACATATTGGCTACTTTGTCACTGGCCCCGTTATGATCAAAAAGCGATCCGTCTTTTATCCGCTTTATGATCGATGGCAATATGCTTGACGTTAACGGATACCCGAAACTTGCCGACATACCAGCACCCAGGAACAATACCATCTTTTTCATATCTGCCTATATTTTACAATTGTATTGAATAAAAACCGGCTTTTTCTTACCGGTTAACATTTCTGTTTCATACAGCTTTTTACCTAATGAAGCAGGGTCCAGCGTTTTTGAAGGCCCGTTGGTGATCTCGAATTCATCCATGATGAATAATTTGCCCTGGCATCTTTTGATCAGTTCCTGCAGCAGGAATTTATTCGGCATAGTGCTTTTCCATCCTTTGGCGATCCTGTGCCGGTCGAGTGTTGCAATGGCAGCCAGGTCAGGATGTTCCATCATCATAATACCTTTTTGCAAAGCAGTACCATTATAACTCAGATGATGCCCTACCTTATAGAATACTGTACGGTTCAGCAGGTCTTCTACAAAATGCTTATCACCTGCTTTTTTAGGCTTCCATTTTGCCATATCATGCCAGCTTTCCCAACTGCCATATTCAGCATCACCCGGAAAAAGCAGTACTTTTTTTGTATGATCGAATTCAATAGCCATTGCAAGGCTGGTATTATTGATATGACTGTTCAGCCGCAGGGCCAGCGAGCCGGCGCTGTTAAGCCAGTCGTTATCGATCTTACGCCAGGAAGCATCTGCAGCATTATAACTATCACGGGTAACCGTTATTTCCTGCGCCGTTGCATTATCTTTTTCAGGCATTACAAAAGAAGCTGTAAAAGGAAGATCATTTACAGAAGAAGAACCAATATTAAGAAAGGCACTGGCCGCAAGTGCGCTCTCATTCAGTGATAGTTTTTTATTGAACACATCAACGCCTTCCTTACCATCTTTAAAAATATATTCCCTGTTCATCGGGGGGCCAAGAATATGAAATTTGATACCGGTTGCTTTTGCAATAGTTACTGTTTCGCCCGGGTTAAGATATTTGACCTTGGTACCTTTTTGTTTAAGGATGTCTTTGATCTTTACCATGCCCGGCAAGGATTTACCGGTATCTTCGGCAGCAGACAGGTTGATCTCCGCTAAGGTATCCAGCCCGTTCAGAAAAAATTTGTTATTATCCTGTAACACACGGCTGTAATAATCATTCTGCGGTTGATCTGCAAGCGCCTTATTACCAGCCTTGATCGAGTTGATGGCCATACCTAAAGCTTTTTTCATTTTGGATCTTTTTGTTTGCAGCTCCTTTGCCGCTCCTGTAGGATCCTTCGGGTCTTCTGTCCATGCAAACCATGCTTCCCCGATAGTGAAATTATTGAAAGTGGCAGCGCATTTTGCAAATCCGTTTACATGATCATTGTGTTCATGCGTGATCACCAGCAGGTCCACTTTATTTTTCACATATTTTGCCAGGTGATCCACATAAGGTTGAAAATCTGCCGGTGTGCCCTGGCAACTGCCGCAATCGATCATCATTGTAAATACCTCCGCATCATTGTGGCAGTATTTAACAATAAAGCAATCCCCAGTACCAAGGCAATACATCCTTATCTTGACATTATTAATAGCACCACCTGCGCTGCTGCCGGCTTTTTTCGAAACAGTTTTTTTAGCCGCGCTTTTTTTACTTGCTGTCTTTTTGGTTGCAATCTTTTTAGTTACAGCTTTTTTAGTTGTTGCCATAAAAAACTTTTAATGCTGGTGAAGAAATGCAAAAGGTTCAGCCATCTTATTTCCTTTTGCGCCAAAATACAATGCAAATTCGTTGCCGGGCTGATCATCTGCATTGTTTTGCATCCTGTACTGCATTTCCACTCTTTTCATATTTATCTGCAGTTTGTTGTTTACATTCATCTCGTCCATATCTACAAGTGATTTACCGATCGCATATTTCAATTTTTGCGCATCAAGATCAAAGATCAATGTACAGCCGCCTTTGAACTCAAAACCATTTTCGGGGACCGGCGGCGGCAATTTGCCGGGATTATGAATATCGAATGACGGATCTGGCACAAAAAAATCTTTAAAAACGCCATCAGCAAATAATATCCCGCTTTTTTGAAAAATTGAGAATATCACTTCATTGATCTGGTTGCCATCCGGGCCAACCCTTGAAACCAGCCGTAAATTCAGTATCTGGAATGCAGGCCCATTATACCGAACAGATTTCCTGATACCCAGTTTATATGCATCATTTGTAAACACCAACCCTGTAAGCTTTCCAAACTCTACAGAATCCTCGAACTTCTTTTTTACCCTGGTATGCAAACCTTCAATATCATCCTTCTTACTTCCTCCTATATATTTACGGGTGATCTTGGATATCTCTTCCCGGTCACTCACATATTTAATAGCATTTCCATAATCACGTAAAAAACTAATGATGATTCCTAACAATTGCTGGGTGTCCGTTCCCGACCGGTAACTGGCTGCAATGTTCTTATCTTTTTCCTGCCCCGGTTCTCCTGTAAATCCGATATTCAACAATGGAAATCTTAAACTTTCCACGCTGAGTGTTTTAATCCCTTCAGGATAAATACCTCTTCTTCTGAAAGCGTCAATAAATGCAAGCCTGTAATCTCGGGAATCTTCTGCTACAAGATCCAGGTCGGCAGTAACAATCGCACGCAGGTAATCTCCAAAACTCAGATCGACGGGTGGACAATAATCAAGTGCACGGATACACATGTTCAGAACATGGCCTGCTGCCTTTGAAGCTTCTGTTGCAAGCCGTTTAACCAGGTCAGGATGAAGATCACCCTGCCTCAACACACCGGTACCGTCAGACGCAATACGCATCAGGTCGCCGATCCTGCTTTTGTAAATACTGATGAATGCTTCAAAAACTGCTGCAACAAGTATAGAGCCTCTTTCGTGTGGCTCCTTTACATTCCTGTAATCATCAGGGTCAGGCTTAATAGGCGTCCAGGCGCCTGTTACCTCGTCTTTTTTCCCTATGGCATCCCTTAAACTGCCATAGCTGCCGATTGCAGTGCCAAATTGTTGTGCTAACTGGCCCAGTAGGTTTTGTGTACTCAGGTCACCTCTTGTTTTTGCTATCTGGTGTTCCAGCACCTGCGGAAAAGTAAAATGCTGGAACAGGGCAACAATGTCAGCAAAGGCTTCATGAAAAGCAAGCATATCCGGGTTGGTGGCCTCATTAAAATTGCCGTGCATCCCATCCAGTATAGCGTGCGTGGTCTCATGCGCAATAATATCATGGCTCAGGCAGGTGAATACCAGGCTGTCGGGCATATTGAGTGTTTCATCAATAGGCGCTGCTGAAAAATAACCGAACAGCAAGGCTTTTTTAACCGGACTGTAATAGGCATTAGCTTCGCGTAAGGCATGGGGATAGATGCGCAGCTTGGGTACATACAATTCATATCTTTCATCCAGCACCCGCTGAAAAGACCAGAGTATTTTTCTTCCAAGTGCTCTTTCAAAATTCTTAATAGTAAGCATGGATACCGCATACACCATTTGTTGATGAAAGCAGGGATCACCCTCGCTGGGGTCCAGTCCATCCTGAACCAGCACAAATGTATCATCCAGGTTTACCGGTTTATAAAATTTATTTACAGTAGGATCAAAGTCTATCACTTCAACATATTCCCCGCTTGGGCCGGGTTCCAGTTTTTCCCACGGAATTTTATACACGATATCATTAATGGAAGCAGTGTCCATTGTTAATGATAAACTGGGGTCAAATGCGTATCCCCTTAGTTTTCTGAATGGAGGTTTTTTGGTCATACCGGCTTTTTATATCGTTGGTAATAGATGCTGTTGCGACAGAATTCTTTTGATCAGCCTACCAGTTCCGCAAATCATTTTCAGCAATAACAGATAGCTGAAATTTGGAGTCATATCAAATATCTAAACCCACACCCGATTTTGCAACAGTATAAACACGGTATTTTATAAACCCGCAGAGTTGTATCAACCCACCTTGATGAATGGATAGCGGGTTTAAAAGACCCTTCAATTCCGTTTATAGCCCACCCGGAATCATTCGGAATTCATTTTTCTAAACAAATTATAAAATAAACTAATTTATTTAATTGGCATAAAAAAGCAGCTCTTTTATTCTTCTGGCTGTACAATGGCATATCAAATGTTTTTCAATTGTTATTTCACATTCAAAAACCATCTCCCCGCCGTAAAATTTATAGTTTTAGGCCCGGTTTAATATCATCCGCTGTTAAATGAAGCCCTTATTTACATTAGCTTTTTTTCTGCTTTGTACCCTGCCCGGCAAACTCGGCCATGCCTACCCGGCTGGCAACAGCTTTTTATTGAATGCACTGCACATCATCAATGCCGAAAAAAAGCAACCCGTTTTAGGCGCTACTGCTACTACAGTTCAGCCAGCTGCTTTTGAGGAAGCACAGGATGATGATCTTTTTTGCATTGAAGAAGACGACCAGGATGACGTTAACCATGAGTCTACAGGATACCATTATTATCTCGCATTTTATTATGCGTTTGTTTTAAGTCACCGCCAGCTTTTCGACCCTGGCTTTACCTCATTTTCCAGGCCGGTGCTTTATTCCGGTTCCTGCAAATACATTACCCAGCGGGTACTCAGGATCTGAGCTGCTATTCGCTTCATCCAACGATAATACCATTTAATAAAACCACCAGGCTGCAAGAGCAACCTGTTCATTCATATTCTCTCGAACCCATTTTCTAATCATTCATTTAGTAACATGAACAAAATTGTAATGCTCATTGGTCTTTGCGCTGCTTTCTGTTATACCGGCTGCAAAGGCAAAAAAGAAGAAAAGGAAGAGGCTGCTAAATATGCCGTAACATCTCCCTTAAAAGTTGACACCTCTTTTACCAAAGATTATGTTGCACAAATAAAATCCGTGCGTAACATCGAAATAAGAGCCCAAGAAAAAGGCTTTTTAGAAAATATCTATGTAGATGAAGGACAGTTTGTAAGAGCGGGGCAACTGCTCTTCCGTATCATGCCCAAAATTTACGAAGCCGAATTGCTGAAAGCACAGGCCGAAGCAAAGCAGGCCGAAATTGAACTGGACAATACCAAAGTTTTAGCAGATAAAAATGTAGTGAGTAAAAATGAACTTGCTATGGCAAAGGCTAAACTCGACGAAGCGAATGCAGAAGTAGGATTAGCAAAACTACACTTATCCTTTACCGAAATAAAAGCGCCTTTTGATGGCACCATTGACCGGCTGCCTTTAAAACAAGGCAGCCTGGTGGATGAAAGCCAGTTGCTCACCACCTTATCTGATAACTCGCAGATGTTTGCCTACTATAATGTTTCTGAACCTGAATACCTGGAATATAAAGCCCAGCAAAAAAGTAAAGGCGCCACCACTGTAGGCCTGGTGATGGCCAACAACCAGTTGTTTGCCAGTAAAGGTATTGTGGAAACCATCGAAAGTGAATTTGACAACGAAACGGGCAACATCGCTTTCAGGGCAAAATTCCCTAATCCGCAGGCATTACTAAAGCATGGTGAAACCGGCAAAGTGCAAATGATCATTCCGTTGCATGATGCGCTGGTCATCCCTCAAAAAGCAACCTACGAGATACAGGATAAAATTTATGTTTTTGTGATAGATAAGAACGGCGTGGCAAAATCGAGGAACATCAGCATTGCTGGCGAGATGCCCGATCTGTATGTGGTGAGCGGCGGACTTTCTGAAGATGATCATATCTTACTGGAAGGTGTACAGAGTGTGAAAGATGACAGTAAGATCCAACCCGTATTTACAGATCCGCACCAGGTGATATTCAACCTGCGTTTAAAAGCAGAATAGGCCTCAACAAAAACAACCATCAATGTTTAATAAATTTATACACAGGCCTGTCCTGTCAATTGTAATCTCGCTCATTATTGTTTTAATGGGCGTACTGGCCATGACCTCTTTACCGGTTACCCAGTTCCCTTCTATCTCTCCTCCTAAAGTAAACGTTACTGCCGACTATCCCGGTGCCAACGGTGAATTGATGACCAAAGCCGTATTGATCCCGCTTGAAAGAGCCATCAACGGTATCCCTGGTATGAAATACATGGCATCCGATGCCGGTAATGATGGAGAAGCTTCTATACAGGTGGTATTTAATTTAGGTACCGACCCAAACGTAGCAGCGGTGCAGGTGCAAAATCGTGTAGCCTCTGTCGTTAATAAGCTCCCGCCTATCGTGGTTCGTGAAGGTGTTAAGATCACCAGGGAAGAATCCAACATGCTGTTGTACATTAACCTTTTTAGTAACGATCCTAAAATGGACCAGAAGTTCCTGTTCAACTATGCCGATATTAATTTACTGGCAGAATTAAAGCGTGTGAATGGTGTGGGCTTTGCGGATATATTGGGTAACCGTGAATATGCCATGCGTATCTGGTTAAAACCGGACCGTATGATGGCTTATAAAATTTCTGCTGATGAAGTGATCAAGGCACTGGAAGAACAAAGCCTGGAAGCATCACCTGGTAAAACCGGTGAAAGCTCAGGTAAAAGATCGGAAGCATTTGAATATGTATTGAAATACCCCGGCAGGTTCACCGATAAAGAAGGCTATGAGAATATCATTTTAAAATCCACCAAGGAAGGAGAGCAATTGCGTTTGAAAGATGTAGCGGATTGTGAAATGGGAAGCTCCATGTATGATATCTATTCTAACCTGAACGGCAAATCATCTGCAGCGATCGTTTTAAAGCAATCTTACGGAAGTAATGCCACGCAGGTTATTAAAGATGTAAAGGCAAAACTGGCAGAACTGAAAGTAAGTTTCCCCGAAGGAATGAACTATGAGATCAGTTACGACGTATCGAAATTCCTGGATGCTTCTATTGAAAAAGTAGTGCATACTTTAGTGGAAGCTTTCATACTCGTAGGTTTAGTAGTGTTCATCTTCCTGGGCGACTGGCGCTCCACGCTTATTCCCGCTATCGCCGTTCCGGTATCGTTGGTGGGTACTTTCGTTTTCATGCAGTTCTTTGGTATTACACTTAACCTCATCACTTTATTTGCGCTGGTATTGGCCATCGGTATTGTAGTGGATAACGCCATTGTTGTTATTGAAGCCGTGCATGCCAAAATGGAAAGCAAGGGCCTTTCGCCCTTACTGGCTACTGAAGAAGCCATGCATGAGATCAGTGGTGCGATCATTGCCATCACCTTTGTAATGGCCGCGGTGTTTATACCGGTAGCCTTCATGTCGGGCCCGGTAGGTATCTTCTACCGCCAGTTCTCTATCACCATGGCAACTTCCATCATTTTGTCTGGCGTAGTGGCACTAACGCTCACGCCTGCCCTGTGTGCGATCATGCTTAAAAACAATCATGGTAAGAAAAAGAAAAATATTCTAAGTAAGGGCCTGGATGGTTTTAACAACTGGTTTGGCAGGCTTACCGGCCGGTATAAAAAGCTACTGGGCGCCATCGTAAACCGCAGGGTCATCACTTTTGGAATGCTCATTGCATTTTGTATCGGTACTTATTTCCTCAGTGCCAGTGTTCCATCTGGTTTTATTCCCAATGAAGACCAGGGTATGTTTTACGCTGTTATTCAAACACCGCCTGGTTCTTCCCTGGAAAGGACCAACCAGGTTGCAGAAAGATTACAGAAAATTGCCGAAGGTATTGAGGGCGTTCAATCTGTTTCTTCCCTGGCGGGATACGAAATCCTTACAGAAGGTACAGGATCTAACTCCGGTACCTGCCTGATCAACCTTAAAAGCTGGGAAGACCGGAAGCATTCTGTACAGCAAGATCATGGATGAGCTGGAAGAAAAAGCAAAAGATATCACCGGCGCAACGATTGAATATTTCCAGCCGCCAGCTGTACCGGGTTATGGCGCTGCAGGTGGCTTTGAATTGCGCTTGCTGGATAAAGCAGGATCGGGCGACTATAAAAAAATGGAAACAGTGAGTAAAGATTTTGTGGCAGAGCTCAGCAAACGTCCTGAATTATCTTCTGTATTTACATTCTACAGCGCCAGCTTTCCGCAATACATGTTGCACATCGACAACGCAGTGGCGCAGCAAAAAGGCGTTACCATCGATAATGCCATGAGCACTTTATCTACCCTGATCGGTAGTGATTACGAAACCAATTTTATCAAGTACGATCACCAGTATAAAGTAATGGTGCAGGCATTGCCACAATACCGTGCCTTACCGGAGGACATTTTAAAACTGTATGTAAAGAATGATAAGGATGAAATGGTTCCCTACTCTGCTTTTATGACGATGGAAAAAGTATATGGACTTTCGGAGATCACACGTCACAATATGTACAATTCATCAGAGATCAGTGGTGCTAACGGTAACGGCTACAGTAGTGGCGCTGCAATTACTGCCATCAAAGAAGTGGCGCAGAAAAGTTTGCCAAGAGGATTTGGTATCGACTGGGCTGGTATCTCAGCAGATGAGGTGGGCCGTGGTAACGAAGCGATCTACATTTTCCTTATCTGCCTGGGTTTTGTGTACCTGATCCTTGCGGCACAATATGAAAGCTTCCTGTTGCCAATGTCAGTAATTCTTTCTTTACCTGCGGGGGTATTCGGTGCATTTGTATTATTGAAAACATTGGGGCTGGAAAATAATATCTACGCACAGGTAGCGATGGTAATGCTGATCGGTTTGTTAGGAAAAAATGCCGTACTGATCGTGGAATTTGCAGTACAGGCACATCGTTCGGGCCGTTCCGTTCTAAGATCGGCTATTGATGGCGCAACGGCCAGGTTCCGGCCTATTTTGATGACCTCCTTTGCATTTATTGCAGGATTGATACCGCTGGTATTTGCAACCGGTCCGGGCCGTGTGGGCAACCGCACTATTGGTACAGCTGCAGCCGGTGGTATGATCTTCGGTACCGTGTTCGGGGTGATCATTATACCGGGACTGTATTACATTTTCGCGAAAATATCAGAAAGAAAGATCCTCATTAAAGATGAAGAAGAAAACCCTTTAAGTGAGGCTATTGATAACCACTACGAAAAAATGGAGGACAACGACAATGAATAAAATCAATATAAAAATCTGCATAGCAACTTTAGTTGTATGCCTTGCAGCAGCCAGTTGTAAAGTGCCTGCAGTAGTGCAGCAAACAGAAAACAAAACAACACCTGCTGCTTATAATACCAGCACAGACAGTACCAACAGCGCAGCAACCAGTTGGAAAACATTTTTTACAGATCCCAACCTGGTAAACCTGATAGACACTGCATTGCTGCACAACCAGGAGCTGAACATCACTTTGCAGGAAATTGAAATTGCAAAGAATGAGATACGACTTAAACAGGCGCCCCTGCAACCTTCTGTAGCAGCAAGGCTGGGTGTTGGCGTTGAAAAAGTAGGGCGCTATACCAGCCAGGGTGCAGGTGATGCGTCTACTGAGATTGAACCGGGTAAAGAAGTACCGGATCCTCTGACAGATATCACCGCAGGTTTGTATGCCAACTGGGAAGTGGATATCTGGAAAAAACTGCGCACTGCAAAACAAGCGGCTATCACTCGTTATCTGTCTACAGTGGAAGGAAAGAATTTCATGCTTACCAATTTGGTGGCAGAAATAGCCAACTCCTATTACGAATTACTTGCGCTGGATAACCAGCTGGAGATCGTACAGCAGAATATCAGTTTGCAAAAAAATGCGCTGGAGATCGTGAAGATACAGAAAGAAGCAGCAAGGGTAACGGAACTGGCCGTGCAAAAATTTGAAGCGGAGGTATTGAAATCGCAAAGCATGGAGTTTGATATTGCGCAGCAGATAAAAGAAACAGAATTAAAGATCAATTTTTTAACCGGCAGGTACCCGACACCGGTAGTACGCAGTAAAAATAATTTCAGCAGCCTGGTGCCAGCAGTTGTAAGCACCGGTATTCCTTCGCAATTATTGGCAAACAGGCCCGATATCAGGCAGGCAGAACTGGATCTTACCGCAGCCAAACTGGATGTGAAAGTTGCCCGTGCGGAATTTTATCCATCGCTGGGCATATCCGCAGCATTGGGTTTCCAGGCATTCAAACCAACCTATCTTGTAAAATTCCCTGAATCATTATTGTATTCACTGGCGGGAGATTTTGCAGGCCCGTTGATCAACCGCAATGCCATCAAAGCAGAATTCTACAGCGCCAACGCAAGGCAGCTGCAGGCCATGTATAATTATGAAAGAAGTATTTTAAATGGTTATATGGAAGTGGCGGTTCAGTTATCCAAAATTGATAACCTGGGTAAAAGTTATGACCTGAAGTCCAAACAGGTGGATGCGTTGACCAGGTCAATCGACATCTCGAACGACCTGTTTAAAAATGCCCGTGCCGATTACCTGGAAGTGTTGATGACACAAAGGGACGCACTGGAAGCCAGGCTGGAATTAGTAGAAACAAAAAAAGACCAGCTGAATGCAGTAGTAAATATTTACCGCGGACTGGGCGGTGGCTGGAAGTAAAAGAAAGTATATCAGTTGATTAGAAGGCTGCCCTCACCGGGCAGCCTTCTTTATTTTAGGAGTGGTCAGAAAAATATTTCATAAGTAAGCGAACATTCACTTATATTTGTATTTCAATAAGGATATTCATGCGTACAAGAAATGCTGATAAGGAAGAACTGGTAAAGCAAAAAGCCATCCACATGCTGGTAAAATCCGGCTTTGAAGGATTCAGTATGAACAAACTTGCAAAGGAATGCGGCATATCGGTTGCTACACTTTATATCTACTACCAGGATAAGGATGATATGATCAAAAAACTCGGCGTGGAGATCGGCACCAGTTTTTTCTGTGAAACACTGAAAGATTTTTCCCCGGATATGTCTTTCAGGGATGGTTTGAGAAAACAATGGGAGAACAGGTCCAGGCATGCACTGAAATTCCCTGAAGAAGTAGCTTGTTACGAGATCATCAGGCATTCCAACTACGGCGAATATATACTGCAGGAAAGTGTAAAGGATTTTAAAGAGATGATGACAGCATTTTTTACCAAAGCGGTTGCCAGGAAAGAACTCGTTCCTATTCCGCACGATATATTCTGGAGCATTGCTTACGGTCCCTTGTACACGCTGTTACGTTTTCACAGTGAAGGTAAAAGTATCGGTGGCCGCCCGTTCAAATTCTCTAAAAAAGCAATGGACGAAGCATTTGAACTGGTAATAAAAGCGCTTACACCATAATATTTCATCCATCAAAAACCGCTGCTATGAATATAAATGATATATGGATCTTTAAGACCAACATCCAGACGGAGGCTGACAAATTATATATCGAAGGCATTTTGAATGCAGACAACAAAATAACAAAAACAACTATCGACCTGCAGGATGTGGATTGCGTACTACGGGTGGTTTCCAATGCACTTTGTGCAGCAGAGATCATTGCCACCGTAAAAAGCCAGGGCTTTGAATGCACCGAACTGCAATAAACTGTATACAATGAAAAAAGAAAAAAAAGACATCATACCGCTTACCGGTTACCAGAAATTCGCCATCTTCATTTTGGCCATCACCCAATTTACCGTCATCCTCGATTTTATGATCATGTCTCCATTGGGTGATATGCTGATGAAATCGCTGAGTTTAAAACCTGCCAATTTCGGCTTCGCTGTTTCTGCTTATGCATTCAGTGCCGGTATATCAGGCTTGCTTACAGCAGGCTTTGCAGATAAATTCGACCGTAAAAAATTATTACTCTTCTTTTATATCGGCTTTATTGCAGGTACCATTATGTGTGGTATAGCCACTAGCTATCCCCTGCTGGTAGCCGCAAGGATCATCACAGGTTTATTCGGTGGTGTGATCGGTTCTATATCCATGGCCATAATCGCCGACATATTCACCATACAGCAAAGAGGCCGTGTAATGGGCTTTGTGCAGATGGGTTTTGGCGCCAGCCAGGTTTTAGGTATACCCATAGGTTTATACCTTGCCAATGTATTGGGATGGCATGCACCGTTCATCTGGGTGGCAGCCATGGCAGCTATAATCGCTATTGCCATTGCAGTAAAGCTGCAGCCAATAACCGCTCATCTTGCCATACAGCGGGAGCATTCTCCCTTAACGCATTTGGTGAACACCGTTGCAAAAAAAGATTATCGTGTAGGCTTTACCGCTACTGCCTTATTATCCATCGGCGGTTTTATGATGATGCCCTTTGGCACCGCATTCGCCATCAACAACCTGCATATTACACAAGGCCAGCTGGTGCCTTTATTCATGATATCCGGCTTCAGCAGTTTATTGATCATGCCATTAGTGGGCAGGCTGAGCGATAAGATCGATAAGTTTAAAATATTTGCAGTGGCAACAGCATGGATGATGATAATGGTATTGATCTATACCAATCTTTCTGTTACACCCATCTGGCTGGTGGTAATTTTAAATGTGTTGATGATGGCAGGTGTGATGAGCCGCATGGTGCCTTCGCAGGCGCTTGTATCGGCAGTGCCCGCTATGCAGGACCGTGGTGCATTCATGAGCATCAACTCTTCGTTGCAGCAGATCGCCGGTGGCATTGCGGCTGCCGTTGCAGGTATGATAGTAATGCAGAAAGATGAATTCAGTCCGCTGGAGCATTATAATACACTCGGCTACATCATAGTAGGCATCAGCATTATAGCAGTAACATTGTTATACCGCGTAAGCAGGCTTATTAAAAGCAGGGCGGCATCGCAGCCACAAAAAAGTGAAGCACCTGCAGAAGCGGTTATCTCCGAAGCTATTTGATAAGTTCAGTAATAACTTTTCCAACAGAACCGCTGGGCATCTGTATATGAAGTAATGCAGCTACTGTAGGCGCAATATCGGTCATATAAGTTTCCCGGTTGGTTCTGCCGGGTTTAATACCCCAACCAAAAAACAAACAGGGGATATGTGCATCATAAGGGTTCCATAATCCATGCGTGGTACCTCTCTTGCTGCCGTCGAAATAACCGGGCTTAAAAATAAATTGTATATCACCACTGCGTTTGGGATTATACCCGTTGAGCATCATTTGTTTTTGCGGTGCAGGAAAAGAAGCGCCTTCTATCTGGTTCAGATCAACTGCGTTTACGATATAGTCTTTTTCTTTCAGCGCATCTATCACAAATTGTTTGATATCAGTGATCGATTTCCCTGAATCAGCAATATTCTTCCTGTTAAGGTATACCTGGTAATTCATCACCGTTTTAACAGCGCTCTTCATACCGAATTTTTCATCTATCTGCCTGTTAAGGTCTTTCATGATCTCTGTTTCATCAACGATACCACCAGGTAAATTATGCTCTTTTAAAAAATCCGGTATATGCGCCACACCATGATCTGCAGATAAGAAGAGTGTATAATTGCCCTTGCCTATCTTGGCATCCAGGTAATTCAGAAAGCTTTCAATATCCCTGTCCAAACGCAGGTAAGTATCTTCTATCTCAATAGAGTTAGGACCAAATGCATGACCTACATAATCAGTAGAAGAAACACTCACCGCTAAAAAATCTGTTACGGTATTTTTTCCCAGTCCTTCGCTTTCAATAGCTTCTTTGGCAAAATCAAAAGTAAAAGTATTGGCAAAAGGTGTAGTGCGGAACGATTCGTATTTATTACCTGCTTCAATTGCAGAAAGTTTATGCGGAAAAGTTACCGTCTTCTCTCCTCTTATCATATTCTCGTAAGGCTTATCGTCAGCCGTGCTCAATGTATACTGATCGATCGGCAACAGTGTATTCCAGTCGCTGCTCATATAAGTACCGGCAAGGTCCTTATCATTGAATTTCTTTACCCAGTCCGGCAATGCGGTCATATAATGCGTACTGCTGATCCATTTACCACCATCGTACCAATAAGCAGCATTGGCGCTGTGCCCTGCAGGCAGAATAGCACCCCTGTCTTTTAATGCGATGCCGATCACTTTGCTTTTAAAATTATTGCTCAGGCGCAATTCATCAGTAACAGTAGTGGCCCATAAATTATCCGGGCTCATTTTTCCGGCATTACCGGTATTACCCACGGTGTTTACAGTTGAATCATCTGTACAGTACACAAATTTATTAATGCTTCTGTCGTACCAGTTATTGCCCACAATGCCCGCAACAGCCGGCACGCTGCCCGTATAGATACAGGTATGGCCAACAGCCGTATAAGTAGGTAAATACGGTATCAACGTATTTTCAGCACTAAAGCCCTCTTTCAGCAATCTTTTAAAACCACCGTTACCATACAATTCGTTGTAGCGGTACAAATAATCCCAGCGCATCTGGTCAATTACAACGCCTACCACTAATTTAGGCCTGGGCGTTTGTGCAGCGGCAGAAAAACAAAGCGATATCAACAGTGCAAGAACAACATTTTTACGGGTCATATATCTATTTTAAAAAGGAAAACAAATTTAGGCGAATTATACCTTTATAAACCGAAAGGAATGATAAGGATTCTTTATTTTTTTCAACGTTATGGGCCGAGTAATCAACACTTTAAAATAAATTTCATTGTAAGCTGTTCACAACTGTTCAAACATAAGCCCGATGCCCGGCCCGGCGTTTTGTATAAAGCCTTATTTGCCGTATTTTTGCCCGCAATTATTATATTTTTATTAAATTAATGAATGCAGTTGCAAACTGCTTCAAAATCTAAATCATAAGCAAGCATGGATGTTTTTGAAAAACTGGTAAAAGATGGTGGCCCGATCGGCCAGCATATGGACAGGGCACATGGATATTTTGCCTTTCCAAAACTGGAAGGCGAATTAGGCCCTCATATGAAATTCAGGGGTAAAGATGTACTGGTGTGGAGCCTGAATAATTATTTGGGATTGGTGAACCATCCCGACATCAGGAAAGTGGATGCAGAAGCCGCTGCAAAATACGGCATGGGTAACCCAATGGGCGCCAGGATGATGAGTGGTAATACTTCCAAACACGAGGAACTGGAAAAAGTACTCAGCGATTTTACCAGCCGCGAGGATACGATGTTGCTGAACTTTGGCTACCAGGGCGTGGTAAGCTGTATCGATGCACTGGTCAACCGCCGTGATGTGATCGTATACGACGCAGAATCACATGCCTGCATTGTGGATGGTGTGCGCCTGCACATGGGCCATCGCTATGCATTTAAACACAATGATATTGACGATTGCGAAAAACAATTGCAGCGTGCAACTGAAATGGCCAATAAGAATGGTGGCGGTATCCTGGTGATCACTGAAGGTGTATTTGGAATGGATGGCGAACAGGGTATTTTAAAAGAGATCGTTGCATTGAAGAAAAAATACGAATTCCGTGTGTTCATCGATGATGCACATGGATTTGGTTATATGGGTGCTACCGGCGCCGGTGCAGATGAAGCACAGAATTGCCAGGATGGTATCGACCTGTATTTTTCGTCGATGGTAAAAAGCCTGGGCAGCCTGGGTGGATTTATCTGCGGGCCAAAAGCAGTGATCAAATACCTGCGCTACAATGTACGTTCGCAGATATTTGCCAAAAGCGTTCCATTGTTAGTGGTGGAAGGAATGCTGAAGCGCATGGAAATGATCAAGACCATGCCGGAGCTGAGAGAAAAATTGTGGAGCAACGTAAATAAACTGCAGAATGGTTTAAAAGAAAGAGGTTTTGACATTGGCGATACCAACAGCCCCGTTACACCGATCTATATGAAAGGCGATGTACCTGAAGCTACGCAAATGGTAATGGACCTGAGAGAGAATTATGGTATCTTCTGTTCTATCGTTGTGTATCCTGTGATACCGAAAGGAGATATTATTTACAGGCTCATCCCCACCGCGGCACACAGCGATGCAGATATTGAAAAAACACTGCAGGCATTTGAAGAAACAAAAAAGAAACTGGATGCAGGCGTTTACAAAGCCGTGGACATTCCTGATATGGCAGAAAAAAGTTTCATCTAATTCATTTTACTATACTGTATAGCGCCGGCAAATTGCCGGCGTTTTTTTTATCCTGCATCACTGTGTCATAAAAAAGTAAATATTCGCATCCTTCACTAACATATGTTAAGCTGCTGTAAACGCAGCAACCGCATTAAACCTTGCGCCCATAAAATATTCAATAGGGCATTCTTCAATCTTAAATTTAATCGACAATGAAAAGTAAAATTTTCACAGCAATCCTTATTGCTCCGGCATTAGCATGCCTATTCAGCAGCTGCAAAAAAAATGACACCGTAACACAATCCAATGATGCAGTATCTGCTATCAGCGGCGATCCGTCGTTAACGATATTTTCGTCTATTATTAACCGTTCGGGTGATGGCAGTTATGTTAACAGCAGCGGCACCATTGTAGCGCCGGTGGATAGTGCTTTTATCAATGCCGGCATCACATCTGCCATTGCAGCCACACTCAATCCTGCTGCCTGTGACTCCATAGTAAAATATTATTCTTTTGCCAACAGCATTAATTTCAGTGGCAGTTCCAATACCGAAACACCGTTTGATACAGAACTGGGCAGCGCATTTTTTGCAGACAGTACCGGTTCGCAATTATTTTTTGAAGGGGCCGCAGCCATCTCTGCCACACCCGCAATGGCGGGTACTGCATACCTGTACAAAATAACCAGGTTCGTCAATCCGCCGGCACCTTCCATTACACAACTATCGGTTACGGATACCAGCATTTCATTATTTAACGAGGCATTTGCCCGTACCAATTTTGCATCGGTACTCAGTTCGGGCTCTTATACATTATTAATACCCACCAATGCGGCATTTATGCAGGCCGGTTACCCGGATATAGCAAGTATAGATGCAGCGGATATCAACACATTGACACAGCTCCTGATGTACCAGACATTGCCCGGGCGTATGTTCAACAACGACCTGGATCAACAATCTTCTGTTATCACGTTGCAAGGCGAACCCATACAGCTGAATGACAGCAACGGAACACTACAGTTAACAGGCAACAACAGTTCAACGGCAACCCTGGTAAGCAATGGCGAGCTGGTAGGTAATGATGTGGAAACTTTTAAGATAAACAGCCTCCTGCTGCCCTGACATCTTATAGCCATTAAAAATGCCCCGGTAAAACCGGGGCATTTTTAAAATATTTCAGCTTAACTGATTAGTTGAACAGGTAACGTATACCAAACTGCATCTGCCAGCGGGAAGCTATGCTCGTGCTGTTAGAGAAACTGTTCACATAAGGAGTAAGGTTGGTTGCATCCTGTTGTGTAAAGGAGAATGCAGGTGTCTTACCATCAGCGCCCAATCCTTCGTAACGCAGGAAGTTGGTAACTGTTGCAGATTTAACAATACCCCAGTATTTGTTCAGCAGGTTGCCCACGTTCAGGATATCCAGTGATAACCTTAAAGTGTGGCGGTCACCTTGTGCACCTTTACCGGTCCTTACAGAGATATCCTGTGTGATATTCAGATCCAGTTTTTTAAAGTAAGGCAATACTACCGCGTTAGCTTTTGCTATCTCTCCGCGGTGAGCAGATAAATAATTATCCTGGTTGATAAAAGCATTCAACTGAGCCCATTGCTGTGCAATAGTACGTGTATCAGTGCTGGTACCGGTACCCAGGCCACCTGAACCGGATTTAACCAGTACGATCTGGTCAGCACCAGTGGTAGAAGTAGAAACACCTGGAATATAGATCAGGTCGTTCGTGTTACCGTCACCGTTAAGGTCGCCATTGTAGATATAAGAAGTAACACCGTTTGGTGCAGCTTCAAAATACAGGCCGATGCTGGTAGCAAAATATTTAGCGTAGTTGAATTTATAAGAAGCAAATGCAACTACACGGTGAGGCTGGTACCATGATGCATTGGCAAGGTTATCAGCATTAGGATCAACATTACCAATTGAACGGCCGCTCCACAAGCTACCCGCAGTGCTACCGCCTTCAGCAGTATTCTTGCTTCTTGAATGCGTGTAAGCAGCACTCAGGTACAAACTCTTGATGGTTTTCTGTACCCTGAATGTAGTGGTAGAAGAATAACCTTTGCTTGAATTCTTCATCAGGATAGCATTACCCAGGTTAGGATTAGATGCAGAAGTACCTGCGAAATAATATTTGTTTGAAGTAGAAACAGTAGTTAAATAACGCATCCTGTTATCAGCACCGCCTAAAGCAAATCCGTTGGTCTCATTCAGGTTCACGTTAGAATAATAAACCGCGTTGATATCTTTGGTATAAGTACCTTCTAAGGTCAATACCCAGTCATTTTTCAGTTTCTTATCAACAGCAAAACTTGTTTTTAAAACTGAAGGGTATTTGAATTTATTATCCACCAGCGCTACACTGTAAGCAGTGTTGGCTGCACCACCGGTTGGTTTGTAAGCATTAGGATCTGTGCTGAATGGAACTGCAGTTGCACCGGTTTTGATAACCGAACCAAACTGCACACCATTGTTACTCGCCTGGTTGCTGATCCATACAAATGGAGGAGCACCGGAGAAGATACCACCACCACCTCTGATCTGTAAAGTTTTATCGCCCAGTACATCCCAGTTGATACCCAGTCTTGGAGAAACCAGTAATGCATTGCTTGGTTTTTTACCCACATCATAGTGAGAACCATTCGCAAAAGTTAAAGCAGCAAAATCAGGGTTCTGGTCAAATGATCCTGTATAAGCAGAGTAGTCGAACCTGATGCCATAAGTAAGGGTAAAGTTCTTTCTAACACTCCATTTATCCTGTGCAAATAAACTGATATCGTTAGAGCCTGCTTTAGCATAAGGGAATGAACCATCTTTTAAAGCAGAATACTGAACTGCATAACGTAATGCAGTAGTGGTACCGTTATTTACGCTGTTATAAAAATCAGTAAGACTTGCAAACTGGTAAGCACCCTGGTAAGCAGGAGCAAAACCGTTCAGGTATTTTTTGAATGAATTCTGTGTACCTGCAGTGATCTCATGGCTTCCGTTGTAGAAAGTCAGGATGTCTGAGAACTGGAAGTTATTCGTGTTCAGTTTATTGTTGTAAGTAAAAGGCTCATAACCAAAAGTGGTATAGATATTACCACCGGAAAGAATATCCACCAATGGCAGATCAGAATTACCCTGGGTAGTACGGAAATCACGCAGTGCAGTGTAACCGATCTGGAATTTATTCACCATTTTGTTGCTGAACCTGGTGTTCAATTCTGCAATAAAGATGTTGAAATTATTGTTGATCACATAACCACTACCCTGGAAAGGCATAGAAGTATTACCTGGCTGGCCACCGGTAACAAAACCTGAGAAACCGTTCCTACTCGTACTTGCAAACTGGTCGGCGCTTGATTTCAGGTAATTGTATTTCAGTGTGAAAGTATTTTTTTCATTGATGTTCCAGTCGATCTTTGCAGTGATCTTATCACTCTGTGTTTTTTGATTGTAACCCTGGAACGGACCTGCATTGTAACCAAACTTGGTTTGCAGGAAGGAAGCCAGTTTAGACAATGTATCAGCATTTGCCTGCGATACACTACCCGGAGTTACAGGATGCGATGCATCAGATGCAATAAAGCTGGTAGCGGGCAGTTCCTGCCTTACCTGTTCGCCACTTACAAAGAAGAATAATTTATTTTTAATGATCGGGCCACCTATAGCAAAACCTCTCAGGTTAAATTTGATAGGTGTTTTGGTCAGTTTGGTATTAGCAACTTTATATCCCTGGAAATCTTCATTTTTTAGGTAAGTATAAACAGTTCCCCTGAACTGGTTGGTACCGCTGCGGGTAACAGTATTGATACCGGCGCCTGTAAAACCACCCTGGCGGATATCATAAGGAGAAACGTTTACCTGTATCTGTTCGATCGCATCCAGGCTGATAGGCTGAGAACCAGTCTGGCCGCCCAATGTACCGGAAAGACCAAAAGAGTTGTTGAAGTTGGCGCCATCAACAGTTACGTTGTTGTACTGGTTGCTGCGGCCACCAAAACTTAAACCGTTGGAAGTTGGTTCCAGTTTGGTAAAGTCCTGTAAGGAACGGTTGATAGTAGGCAACCTTTCGATCTGTGTACGGTTGATCACCTCCTGGCTACCGGTCCTGTTATTGCTGAATATCTTATCCTGCCTTCTTGTAGCCACCACCACTTCGGTTAAAACAGTGCTGCTGGAAGACATTTTAAAATCAGCTTTGTAAGCCTGGCCTAAAAGCAGGGTGATATTATCCTGTTTTTCCGGTTTAAAACCTACAAATGTTACAGATACTTCGTAAGGGCCACCCACACGAACGTTGGGAATGTTGTAACGGCCATCTTTACGGCTGGTAGTAGTGTACTTGGTACCAGTCGGGGTGTGAACAGCTACGATCGTAGCGTTGGCGAGACCATTGCTGCCATCAGTTACGATACCCTGTATCTCTGATGTGGTCTCCTGCGAAAAGGCATAGGAGAATACCAATGCCATTAATGCGGTTAATAAAAATTTCATTCTCATTTTAGTTAATTTGCTGCAAAGATGCGTCAAAACAATGAGGAGCTTTTTAAGTAATTGTTAACAAATTCGGCTCTTGAAATTATTTATTAACCTATTGAAAATAAACGGCTTAATTTCTTCCGAAAACCGCACCAGCAGTGGTTTTCCAGATTTTGTCATTTGTACTACAAGCAGAAAAAATTTATTTGTAGTACAAAATCATTGTATAAACATTGATTTCAGGAATATAGAAATGTAAAATGTGCGAATATCGAATTTAAACAATTCAACATTCGCACATTCGATATTCGCACATCCGATATTTTCTATTTCAGCAAAGAAGTTTTGGTATACCCACTGCTTGCTTTAATACTTGCATAGATATCGGGCACATAATTATTTTCCTGCTCAACGATATAGTGTGTAACACCTGCAAGTTTGGCGCTTGCAAAAATGGTTTTAAAATCAACGGTACCATTACCCACTTCGGTATTCTTTGTTTTATCAGCCTTGTCCATATCCTTTACATGCCAGAAGGGGAAGCGGCCGGGATGTTTTTTAAATATTTCCACCGGCTGATATCCTGCTCTCACTACCCAGTAAAGGTCCATCTCAAATTTCACCAGGTTCTTATCAGTATTATTCAGTAAGATATCGTAACCATGTTCACCATTCATATCTTTAAATTCAAAATCATGATTATGATAAGCCAGTTGCAACCCTTCACCCTTGCATATTTCACCCGCTTTGTTGATCCTTTCTGCAAGCGTTTTATACTGGTCAATGGTTTTCCTGTTCTCCTCTTTTAACCAGGGGATGATGATATGACTATGGCCCAGCTGATGGCCCACTGCACAAAAATTCTTTACATCATCGCCATTGCCATTCTCAAAAAGAAATTTTTAGGCGTATAATGCCCGCTGGGGCTTTTCAGGTTGTTCTGTTTTAAAACCTGCACCAGTTCATCTACCGTAAGACCATAGAATTTATTATCAGCGCTCAGCCCGTACATCTCTACTTCGTTGTATCCTGCCGCAGCAACATTCTGTATCACTGTTTTCGGATCTTTTACAATAATATCTCTTACAGAATACAGCTGCAGGCCAACAATCTTTTGTTTCTTCATCATTTCCGAGGGATTCATCATTAATCCTGCAGTTAATAATCCCGACTGTTTTATAAACGTTCTTCTTGTGTTCATACAGCAATAAATGTTTTTAGATGAGAACTAAAGTTAGGGAAAATAAAAAAGCCGTCCTTAAAAAAGACGGCTTTATCAATATATTTACAACTGTTATATCCTGAAGTGAGCAAATGCCTTGTTAGCTTCAGCCATACGGTGTGTATCTTCTTTCTTTTTAAATGCAGCTCCTTCACCTTTGCTTGCAGCTACGATTTCGTTGGCTAATTTATCAGCCATGCTGCGGCCATTCCTTTCGCGGCTGTATTTTACCATCCATTTGATGCTTAAAGAAATCTTCCTGTCAGCACGAACTTCGGCAGGGATCTGGAAAGTAGCACCACCAATACGGCGGCTTCTAACTTCCACACCAGGAGTGATGTTAGCCAATGCTTTTTTCCAAACTTCATAACCGTTCTCACCGGTTTGTTTAGCTACTTTATCCAAAGCATCGTAAAAGATAATATAAGCGCCACTCTTTTTACCAGCCCACATCAGGTTGTTTACAAAACGTGTAACCAGTTTGTCGTTAAACTTTGGATCTGGTGCTAATGGTATCTTTTTGGGTTGTGATTTACGCATTGTTTAATTTTTATTTTAGGCTGAATTTCTTCAAGTATTAAAACTTTACTCAACCGTTTTTAAATACTTATTTTCCTTTTCCCTATGACGGGTCAAGGGTTATTTTTTAGCTTTTTCTTTTTTAGTACCGTATTTACTGCGGCTTTGCTTACGGTCTTTTACACCAGCAGTATCAAGACTACCACGTACGATATGGTAACGTACGCCTGGTAAATCCTTTACCCTTCCACCACGTATCAGTACGATAGAGTGTTCCTGTAAATTATGACCTTCACCCGGGATGTAGGCGATCACCTCGATCTTATTGGTTAACCTAACCTTTGCTACTTTACGTAAAGCAGAGTTTGGTTTTTTAGGAGTTGTTGTGTAAACCCTGGTGCACACACCACGGCGTTGAGGACAACTATCCAAAGCCCTTGATTTGCTCTTGGCCTTGATAATTTCTCTTCCTTTTCTTACTAACTGTTGAATTGTAGGCATTATTATGCTTTTATTTTTCGGACGGCAAAGGTAGGGGAAAATTTTAGATTTTAGATTTCCGATCTAAGATTTTTTTACATTGCCGAAAGTTTTCCACTTTTAGGGCCCCAAAACCACCCAATTCCCTAAAAAACAGGTCAAATCAGGCCAAAGGTTTGTGGACAAAATCTAAAATCGCCCATCTAAAATCTCAAATCTTAAACATCCACCCATTATTATCCGCCGCCTGTCCATATTTAATGGCGTCCATTCTTCTCTTTACTTCCTTGGCAGCTTTCCATTTATCCACGTCAAACAGCATCGCGTAATCCTTGTATTTAAGCTCCTTTATCAGGGATATGGTGGCGGCTGTGCCGGTACCAAATACATCCTGCAGGCTGCCGTTTTTATGCGCCGCAATGATCTCGTCAATGCTGATCGGCCGCTCCTCCACTTTAAAGCCCATTTCCCTGAGTATGGTAATAACACTGTCACGGGTAACGCCGGCCAGTATGGTACCCGCTTCCAGGTCGGGGGTTACCACGGTATCACCCATTACAAAGAACACGTTCATCGTGCCGCATTCCTGCACATATTTGTGTTCCAGTGCGTCGGTCCACAACACCTGGTCGTACCCCTGCTTGCGTGCCTGTGCAGTAGCATACATGGCAGAACCGTAGTTGCCGGCCACTTTTGCATAGCCAATACCGCCCGGAACCGCCCTTACATATTTCTCTTCCACGTTAATACGCATAGGAGCCGCATAGTAAGGCCCGGTAGGGCTTAAAATGATCATGAACTTATATTTTTCACTCGGCCTCACCCCTATCATTTCATCACTGCTGAACATAAAGGGCCTGATGTATAATGAATGATCCGGCAGGTTGGGTATCCAGTTCCTGTCAATATCTATCAGCATACGCATACCTTCCATGAATAACTCTTCCGGTACACAGGGCATTTCCATCCTTTCTGCCGAAATATTAAAACGTTTGAAATTATCATAAGGCCTGAAGATAAAAGCCTCCCCCTGTTCATTCTTATAAGCTTTAATGCCTTCAAAAATGGCCTGTCCGTAGTGCAGGGCCGCCAGCGAGGGCGCCATCAGCAAAGGCTGGTAAGGTTTTATCTCCGCATTCTTCCATTCCCCATCCTCGTAATCCACTTCCAGCATGTGATCGGTAAAGTATTTTCCAAAAGGAAGATTCTCCAGGTTAATATCTTTTAGTTTGCTTTGTTCGGCCTTGGTAACATTAATATCTGCAGCTGCGGTCATATTCATTAATTTTACAGCAAAGAAACAAAAAAAACAGCGTATAAAGCGGGCTTTTATGAGTTTAGAAAATATTCAGCTACCGGCAATTGTGCTGCAGGATCTGTTCAAAAATTCGCTGGTGGAGTTAAATACTGCCACACCAAAAACGGCGGCTGCAGGGCCTGCAGGCATCAGTTTTTTAGGCAATAACCAAAAGCAGGTAACCATTGTTGCCAGCCGGGAAAATGCACTTTACCTGCCCGATGATGAACTGGATTTTTTAATGGGCATACTGGCAGCCTGCAAATTATCTATGGCCGATGTGGCTTTGGTGAATATGGCAAAGAACAATACACTTAATTATACGGGTATTACAGAACAACTGGGTGCAGAAAAGATGATTCTTTTTGGTGTGGATCCGCTGCAGTTACAGTTGCCCCTGCAGTTCCCCCATTACCAGTTACAGAAATTCAATGAGCAGGTATATCTTTCGGCGCCTGCATTAAATATCATTGCAGCCGACAAGGCTGAAAAAGGCAAATTATGGAACTGCCTGAAACAATTTTTTTCATTGGCCTGATCATATAATACAAAATGGATACACTGATATTTGCCACCAACAACCAGCATAAGGTGGATGAGATAAGGCTGGTGCTCGGCAGCCGTTTCAACATTATTACATTAAAAGAATCGGGTATTGATATAGATATACCCGAGCCGCACGATACCCTGGAAGCCAACGCCACCGAAAAATCCAGCGTCATCCACAAGCTCACCGGCAAAAACTGCTTTAGTGAAGATACCGGACTGGAAGTGGCAGCACTGAATGGCGCTCCTGGTGTAAAAAGCGCCCGCTATGCCGGCGAATCCCGCTCTTTCGATGCTAATATTGATAAATTATTAAAAGAAATGGAGCAAAATTCCAGCCGCGAAGCCCGTTTCAGAACTATTATATCATTGATCCTCAACAACAAAGAGTTTATTTTTGAAGGTATCTGCCCCGGCACCATTACTATGGAAAGAAAAGGAAGCAACGGTTTTGGGTACGATCCCGTCTTTATCCCCGATGGAAGCACCCGAACCTTTGCAGAAATGACCATGGAAGAGAAGTCTGTGTTCAGTCATCGGAAAAAAGCCATGGAAAAACTGATCGCTTTTTTAAGTGATGTTTAAGCTGCAAAAACAACAACAGGTGCCATTATTAAACAAAATAAATAAACCTGTCTTATTTTGAATACTGAAAGCAACCTAACTGTCCCTGAGGCCGACTTAATTAATGGATGTTTAAATAAAGACCGGAAGATGCAGGAATTGCTCTATCAGCGTTATTCATCCAAAATGTATGCGGTCTGCCTCCGGTATTGTAAAGATGCAGAAGATGCCCAGGATCTTTTACAGGATGGATTTGTCAAGGTTTTTAAAAACCTCGACAGGTTTCGCGGAGAAGGTTCCTTTGAAGGATGGGTGCGCAGAATATTTGTAAATACCTCTATCGAACATTTCAGGAGAGCAATCAAAAGTTTTTCTGTCTCGGATACCCAGGAAGTAATTATTGAAGACCCAACCTGGGACGCTTTAGACAACCTTGCCGAAAAAGACATCATTACCATGATCCAGGGCCTGAGCCCGGGATACAGGCAGGTTTTTAACATGTACGTAATTGAAGGCTATTCACATAAAGAGATCGGCGATATTTTAGGGATCAGCGAAGGCACCAGTAAATCGCAGCTGGCAAGAGCAAAAGGAATACTGAAGAAATTGGTGGATGATAAAATAAGCGATATCTGAAAATAAAAACGAAACAAACCCGGCTTTAATTAAAGTTAATTATGCCCAACAATTGGTTAAATAAAATTCATAACCACCAGGTGGCACCTCCCGCAGATGCCTGGGTTAACATTGTCAGCAAGCTCGACGATGAAGCCAAAGAAATACCTGTGACTGTTGGCACTAAAATGCAGGCTTACGAAATGGCTCCTCCTTCCGGCGTATTGCAAAATATATTTGATCAGCTGGATAACGAGACTGCTCCCCTTACAAAAAATTATACGGAAAGGATAAAAGAATATAGTGTAGCCCCTCCCGGTATTGCATGGCAGAACATTGCCAGCAAGCTGGATGCAGCAGAGGAAAAAACAATCATTGGTAAAAAAAATAAGGTCATCTACCTGCGCATTGCAGCAGCCGCGGCTGTAGCAGCCATTATCAGTTTTTTTGTTATAAATAGCACCAGGCAAAATAATATTGCCGGCGAACAGGCAGTTACAGGCAGTAAACAATTATTGCAACCTGTAATCGCAAATGGTAATGATACTGCCGCACAACCTGCAGTTGCAAACACTAAAAACTCCATTGAAGAAAAGAAAAAATATACCGGTAAAAACACCACTATAGTTGATGTTGACGATCCCGGTTATGTTGGCAACAACACGGTGAATGACCTGGCAAAAGATCCGGCAACAGGCAATAACAAAAAACTACAGAACAGCATTGGCGAATCGCCCATGGATATTGCATTGGTAAATGCTCCCAACAGGTATTTCAGTATCATCGGCGCCGATGGGCAAACAGTAAAAGTATCTTCCAAATTCTCTAACCTGGCAGGATACCTTACCGGTAAAGATCCCGATACACAGGAAAACATCGAGATCATTATTGAAGAAAGTGCCAAATGGAGAAAAACATTTGCAGCATGGAGAGATAAAATGACCAATAATGCAGTAGCCCCTTCCCTCGCTAATTTTATGGATATTATTGAACTGAGCAAGATACTGGAAGACGACAAGTAGCAGCTACCCCTTCCCCATTACAAAATCCTGGTTATCTTTATACAATATGGCCCGGATAAAAATAGAAATACCCAATAATAATATCGCTTCTTTCGCTATCCCCGTACGGATAACCGATATCAATTATGGCAATCACCTGGGCAACGATACATTTGTTTCCATTATTCACGAAGCAAGGATGCTGTGGCTGAGCGGGCATGGCTACACCGAACTGAATATTGAAGGGACCGGTTTGATACTCTCCGACCTGATGGTGGAATTTAAAGCCGAGGTTTTTTATGGCGATATACTGCAGGTAAGCATTGCCGTTGGTGAAATATCAAGGGTAAGTTTTGAGTTGTACTACCGCTTATCTGTAAAAAGGAATGAGCAGGAAATTATCGCCGCACTCGCCCGTACCACCATGATCTCTTATGATTACAATACTAAAAAAGTAGTGGCTATACCCGGTAAATTAAAGGGACTTTTAGCTGTATAGGCTGATCAACAATTATTTTTCGTTCCAGATATTCCAGCTTTCTTCTGCCTGTATCACCAGCATTTCGTAACCATTCTTAATAGCAGCGCCTCGCTCGGCTCCTTTTTGTAAAAACAGGCTTTGGGGAGGATTGTATACCAGGTCGAATAAGTAGTGTTCGCTGCCAAGGTATTGATAAGGAATGTCAGGACATTCATTGCTGTTGGGGTAAGTGCCCAATGGTGTGGTATTGATAATGAGTGTATGCGTTGCAATGGTATTTTCATCCAGGTCAGCATAAGTTAAACCGGCAGCTTTACCAGCCTGCCTGCTCACCACTTTATAAGCGATCTGCAGTTTTTTTAACACATACTGCACAGCTTCCGAAGCGCCGCCACTACCCAGTACCAGTGCCTGCGTATGGTGCGGCTTTAAAAGTGGCAGCAGTGATCTTTCAAAACCAATGATATCCGTATTATAACCGGTAATCGTATCGCCTGCAATTTTTATACAGTTACAGGCATTTAAACCCGCCGGCAATTGCGACCTGTCGGTAAGAAATTGCAGCACCGCCTGTTTGTAGGGGATCGTAATATTTAAACCGCAAAGTTCGGGATGATCAAAAAGCAGATCCTTTAATTCCTCAATGGCCTGTAAGGGAAACATCTCGTATGCACAGTCACTGATGCCTTCATTCAAAAATTTTTCGGTGAAATATTTTTTCGAAAAAGAATGCCCAAGCGGATAGCCTATAACACCATACAATTTCATCAGGATACTTTTTTATCCAGGTACAGGTGGAATGTATCGCCACGTAAACCAATACGCATGGTTTCCAGTGGTATCACTTCGTTAGGGGCAATATTACCCAGGTTAACGTTGCAACCTATAAGTTCTAAAAAGTATAATTGCTGTGCTTTTTGCGGCGCTTCCCACAATATCCTTCCTTCGGGTATCTGGGTAAGAATTTCCTGCACCAAACCTTCCCTCACCTCTCCTGTACCACGGTAAATACCCACGTTACCCGCTTCTCTTGCTTCTGCAATCACGTAAGTAGAATCCTGCGTTCAGTTCGGCCCTCATCAGTTCTATCCATTTGTAAGGGGGGATGATATGTGCAGCATCTTTACTGCCCACTTCGCTTAATACAGTGCCGTGCTTGGTCAATTTTTCGATGTAGCCACATTTTTCAGCGTGTGGTATGGTAATGGAACCATCGCTTACTTCCATATAGCTGATGCCAAATTCCTTGCACACATTGATATAGTCCTCAAACTGGTTCCTTATCAAAAAAGCTTCAAACAAGGTACCGCCAAAATAAACGGGTATATCGTATGATCTGTATATCTCTAATTTCTCTTTCAGGTTGGGTGTAACAAAAGAGGTTCCGAAACCCAGCTTCACAATATCCACATGCGGGTGCGAAACACTCATAAAATTCTTAGCCTCCTCAATGCTTAATCCTTTGTCCATTACCATGGTAATGCCGTGTTCACGTGGTTTCTTATTGCGGTCGGGGATTTGAGAGAGATTAAAATTCATGCCTGTTATTTTTTAAGTGGTGCAAAGATAACCACTACAGGGCAAAAAAATGTTCCGGCAGAACGAATTATACAACAAGGGCTGTTAAAAAGAAATATTATTGTTTTAAATGGACCGTTTCTTTTTGAACCGGGCAATTATATCAACCACCAGTTGATTTTGTAATATGGAAGGATTTAATTCAATTAATTTTTTTACCATTTTAGCATTTTGTGCCATGCCTTCTTCCAGTTGCAGCACTGCTTCTTTGGATTTACCGGTTGCAAACAATACAGCGGCTTTATAGAATAAAAAGATCGCTTTGCCATCGGTCTGTTCATAGGCAAAACCGGCATATTCCAGCGCTTCATCATATAAAGCGGCTTTGTACAAACATTTTAATAATTCCGTCCAGCCATTTAAATTTTTAGGCCTTACCCTTACTACGTTACCAAAATAAGTAATGGCTTCTTCCAGCTTGCCCATCTCTACAAAACATTGACCAAGGGCAAGATTATATTCCGGCTGCATGCGGTGCATACGCAACGCAATCTCAAGGTTCTTTACCGCGCTGGTCCAGTTACTTTCATTCATGTAAGTGCAGGCAATCTTGTAATGCAGCTGGCTGTCGTTATGATTTAAGTGCGCAGCTTTTTTATAATTGAACCTGGCCTGTGCAAAATTGCCCATCTTATCATAGCAGTGGCCAATGGCTTCGTATATCACATCTTCGGGCCTTGCCAGCTCCAGTACTTTTTCCAGCACTTCTATCGCCTCTTTGTATTTGCGTAATCTTAAAAAAGCATCGCCCATATTGCGCCATGCGTAATCAAATTTATCGTCGATGGCTACTGCGTAATGATAGGCGTCAATGGCTTTTTCGTATAATTTTAAACCCTGGTAGGCTGCTGCCAGGTTGAACCATGCCAATTCGTTGAAGGGAAATTCTTCAATGATGCGTTGATGCAGCCGGATACCTTCTTCGTTCCTGCCTGTAAAATCTGTCCAGAAACAGATCTTATACAAAGCCTCTTCATTGTTCGGTTCCTGCTCCAGTATCATTTTAAGGCAGTCGAATACCTTTTCAAAATTTTCGTAATCATCATACACATCAGCCAGTTCAAACAACAGGTCGATCTTTTCTTCCCCGTCAAAATCCTCAATAGCGGCTTCCAGTACGCTGGCCGCTTTTTCCTGCTGGTCCAGGGCCAGGTAGGCGTCTGTTTTCAAAATATAGAGATTGGTGTCCTTACTGTCCAGCAACTCCGCCTGCTCCAGTATATACAAAGCCTCTTTGTAGCGTCTTAAAGCTATCAGCAGGTCTGCTTTTCTTAACAATAAACTGGAGGAATAAGGGTATTGGCTAATGCCATACTCGGAGGCTTCCAAGGCCTGGGCCAACTCTTCTTTTTCGTCAAAATAGTCGATAAGGCGTTCGAAGGAGTCTTCTTCGAGAAAGGAGTTCGATTTCCCGGTTTTCAGGTTTTCGTATTGCTGCAGCAGCTCTTTTAATTCCTCTCTGTCCTGGCGGTAAGGATATTTGCTCATACAGTATAAGTTATTGTAAATTACCGGATTTTGAACTATTATACAAGTTTTTGTAACTTTTTTTTCACAAAAACGTTAAAGAAGTGTAAAAAGAATGTATGAACGGTATGCAAATACCGGATATTTTTTAATATATTTGTAACATAATTCTCACCAATGATAAAATTATCAAAATTAATGCTAGTGTCAACTGTGCTTTTCAGCGCATCACTTAGTGCTTTGGCTGATGGTGGCATTGGTAAAAAATCTAAATCAAAAGTTGCCCTAAACATCACTACATCAACCACTTTAAGAAATTCTGTTACCCTCAACCTGAAATCAGGTTTAAGGTATACCGGAAGTTCAATGGTTAATCAACAAACTACTGGCAACTCAATTTTCACAAATACTTTGGTTAGTTATCAAAAAGGCAACACAGTATATATCATTCCTTACAAACAAAAAGTGGTAATGCCTGAAATTAAACCAGGCTACACTGGGATGAAACTGATCATACGCCCACAACATTAAAATAAAGCCTCACAATGTGAGGCTTTATTTTTTATACCAACTTTTCATTTTTATTTTACTGCCCCGCTCCTTTCCTCATCTGCTGGTTCTCTTCGTAGGTCATTACCCTGTAACCCGATTTAGGAAAATCGAATTTAGAAGCTGGTACCGGTTCAAACATTATCTTGGATAACGTGAACGTATACTTGTAGTTTGCCGAACCGGATTCGTATTGCATTGCAAGACCCGGGAGATTTTTAAAAGTGGCGTCATATTCCTTATTGGTCACCACCAGGTCGGGTGCATAATACACGGTGAATGTTTTACCATTGGGCATAGTGGCAATGGCCTTTTTACAGGTATAGCCTGCTATCACTTTTGTTTCTTCTGTCAGTTCAAATTTAATGTCATTGTAGGCCTTATTCTTATCGGCCCAGTTATCTTTTGTTAAAGTGATCATCAGTTTCTGGCTGCTGTATTCTTTTAAAATAACAGCATTACCGGTCTTGGAATCGTGAATGGTGGATTCCTTACCAATAGAGCTTACCATATCCGAGCGGCTTTGCCCGCCCTTGATATAAACTGTTACCGTGCCACCATCCAGCGCATCGGCCATTTTAGGTTCTTTACCTGCTGATTGAATAACGATGTCATAAACGATCGTTCCTTCTGAAATGGTTTTTTGAGCAAAAGAAAAAACAGTGCTTACCAGTAACAAAGCCAGTAATCCTGTTCTTTTTATGATGTTCATTTTATAAATTTTACTAAAGATAATAAAATCCCGTGCCAAACGGGTTTGCATGCCTAAAATACAAAGACCTGCAACCGGTTGAATTGGTTGCAGGTCTTTACTTTAACTTATTTTTTATTTTTTACCTGTCTTGTTTTTCAGGTCCTGCATTTTTTTCTGGCTTTCCTGCATGGCCTGTATACGCTCCTGCCACTTGCTTTGCTTCACGGGCTTTTTACGGTTCTCCGATATCTGTGCCAGTATCTTGTCATGATCGATAATATATTTCTGTATCACGATCTGCAGTATGAGTGTAATGGTGTTTGATACGGTGTAATACCAGGTTAATGCCGAAGGAAGGTTATTGAACACCCCTAACAACAGCACCGGGAAGATATAAGGCATGTACTTCATTACAGGATTGCTGTTGTCCTGCATATTGCTCATGCTGTATATCGAGATCAGTAAGCTGGTTAAAGTAGCGGTAAGCGTGAATAAGCTTACGTGGTCGCCATAAAAAGGAATAGAAAATGGTAAATGCGCAATGGAGTCGTATGCAGCAAGATCTTTCGCCCATAAAAAACTTTGGCCTCTCAGCGCAATATTACTCTGGAAGAAATAATACAGCGACATGAATATCGGTATCTGCAGCAATGCCGGCAAACAGCCTCCCAATGGACTTACGCCCGCTGTTTTCCATAACTTCATCTGCTCCATACTGAATGCCTGCTGATCCAGCTGACCGCTTTTATCGGTAAATTTCTGCTTTAATGCATCCACTTCCGGTTTAAGCACTTTCATTTTAGCACCGCTTAAATAGCTCTTATATAAAATAGGAGAAGTAATAAGACGGATCAACAGTGTAAGCAATAAAATAACGATACCATAGCTGGCCACATGGCTCCTGATAAAATCCCAAACAGGCAGCAGGAAGTGGCGGTTGATGTATTTTACAAACGAGAACGGGCCGCTACCATAAGTAACCACCTGGTGCATATTGTTGTTGTACTTATCCAGGATATTATAATCGTTAGGACCGTAATATAATTGTAAAGGCACTACGCCGTTTGCGGGTACGCTTACCCTGCAGTTGGCAGTGGCCTGTGTAATGATCTTTAAAGAATCGGCAGGTACTGCCCAGGTAATGTCTGCACTCTGGAATTTATTTTTAGCTACCAGTGCCGCTACAAAAAACTGTGGATTCACGGCCAGCCAGTCTACAGGCTTTTCAAATTTTTCACTACCGCCGTTACCCAATGGTTCAAAATCGTATTTATCATTTTTCAGGTAGCAGATATGTGTTTGTTGTTTTTCGTAGCTCAGTGTTTTTTCTACCTGCGGTAATTCTGTTTGCCATTGCAGGTTGATCGTATTCTGCGTTACCATTTGCGCAGCGTTGGCCATGCCGATGGTAAAGTCGATCATATACCCATCGGTACCCGGTGCCGGCAATGTAAATTGATGGCTTAAAAAATCTTTGCCTGTGGTATCCTTTATACTGTAAGTAATGGTTTTACTTTTATCGCTGTTCTCTTTAGTTTCTCCTTTAATAAAAGCTATTTCGGTAATGGGTTTTGCACCACCGGCATTGATGGCATAGCCGAGCTTATTAAAATTACCGGCCTGTAATATCAGCGGTTTACCATCAAAGGTTTTAAAGTTTTTCAGCTCCACCGTTTTGGGCTGACCTCCTTTGTTGGTGAAAGTAATTTTCAGTACATCATTTTCTACTTCGGTCAGTTGTTCGGTAGTATCGGTTTTAAAATTGGTGGGCAATTTAAACCGTGCATTCTGGATGGAATCTGCTATCTGTAAATCTTTCCTCAGCGCCTGCGAATCTACTGCGGGTTTGATCTTATCCAGGGAGTCTTTCATGTGCTTTGCCTGCGCCTCCTTTTCAGCCTGGAAAGCTTTCTGGCTGCGGTTATTAAAAAAAGCATCCCCGCCAGCAAAAGCCCAATCAATACAAAACCAATAATGGTATTTCTGTCCAATCCCATGATAAAATAAATTTAAGAGCGCAAAGGTAATAAAACTTACGGGTTAAAGGGTTTTACTTATTTGGCCGGTTGTATATGAAAAAGCCCCCGTTTTTGCGGGGGCTTTTATAGTTGAATTTGTTATTATTTTTTTGCAGCAGCAGGAGCGGCAGCTTTTGCAGCCGGTGCAGCAGCAGGAGCGGCAGCTTTAGGAGCAGCAGCTTCTTCCTGTTTCAACTGACGGGTCATTGTTACAGATGCAATTGGAATACGTGGAGAGTTCAATACTTCAATGTTTTCCAGTTTTACATCTTCCACACGGATGTTCTCGTTCAGTTCCAGTTTAGTAAGATCTACCTCGATAAATTCCCTTAAGAATTTAGGTAAGGTCTTTACTTTAAAAGACTTCATTTTGGTAACTAATTTACCACCGGCTTTAACACCAGCAGGCGTACCTGTAAATTTCAAGGGCAAAGTGGCGATCACTTTTTTGTCGTCCACTAATTCCAAAAAGTCTACGTGCGTAAGCAGGTCGGTTACTTTGTTAAACTGCAGGTCTTTTAAAATGCAACGGTAAACATTACCGTCAACTTTTACTTCGGCCAGCATAAATTCAGAGGTATAAACGATGCTTCTAAAAGCAGCAGCCGGAGCAGAGAAATTGATCTCTTTTTTACCACCGTAAATTACACCTGGCACGAGTTCCTGAGAGCGAAGTTGGCGGGTGGATTTTTTTCCGCTTTCGGTCCTCAGTTGTCCTTCGATTGTAATTGATTTCATTATTGTATTTTTTTGTGAGGCGCAAAGGTAAGGAAATAATGGATAATTTAATAATGAAAAATGGATAATTGCTCCCCGTATGGGAATCAATTATCCATTATCAATTCATCCATTATTCGTTATTTCTTATTGGCCATCCTGCTACGCATAAAAAGGCCGTTAATACTCTTGTTTTCAACGGCATTACGTATGGTTACAGCAAATAATTCGTCGGAAGAGAGCACTTTTATCTTGCTGCTTTCGCCCCTTAAAGGAATGGTATCGCAAACCACCAGTTCTTCCAGTACGCTGTTCTGTATGTTCTCGTAGGCTTTTCCGCTCAAAACGGGGTGCGTGCACAATGCCCTTACACTGTTGGCACCTTTTTCTTTCATTAAGGCAGCACTTTTAACCAGCGTACCACCGGTATCGCAAAGGTCATCTATCAGTACCACATCCTTATCAGTAACATCACCTATCACCACCATACTGGCAATTTCATTAGCCCTTTTACGGTGTTTATCGCAGATCACCATTTCGCATTCAAAATAAGAAGCGATCTCCCGTATACGGTTGGCGCTGCCCACATCCGGTGCTGCAAAAGTGAGGTTGGGCAGGTTTAATTTTTCAATATAAGGGATAAAGATGGCCGAGGCTTCCAGGTGATCCACCGGTATATCAAAATAGCCCTGTATCTGGGGCGCATGCAGGTCCATGGTGATCACCCTGTCTGCCCCGGCAGCCGTGAGCATATTGGCCACTAATTTGGCGCCTATGGCAACCCTTGGCCGGTCTTTCCTGTCTTGTCTTGCAAAACCATAGTATGGCATTACAGCAATTACCTTGTATGCCGAGGCTCTTTTGGCAGCATCAATCATTAATAACAGCTCCATCAGGTTATCGGAAGGTGAATACGTACTCTGTATCAGGAATACGAACTGGCCTCTTATACTTTCCTGGAACTCTACATAAATTTCACCATCACTAAACCGCTGAATGTTGACCTTGCCCAAAGGCTCACCGAATTTTTTAGCGATCTTTTCCGCCAGGTATTGCGACCCTGTTCCCGAAAAGATCTTTGCTGATGGTTCCATATAAATGTTTGATTATAAAAATAAGATGCCGCAAAAGTATCGTTTAGTTTAGATTGAATAAAATTAGAAATGATGAAAAATTTCAACAAGCCATCCACATCTATAAAAAACTGGTCGCCCGATGATCAGCCGAGAGAAAAAATGATCGCCAACGGAAGCAATTCGCTCAGTAATTCGGAGCTGCTTGCATTGCTGATCAACTATGGTAATAAAGATAAAACTGCGGTAGACCTTGCAAAGGATATTTTAAAACTGGGCAGTAATAATTTGAATGAGCTGGGGAAACTCAGCATCCGGGAACTGCAAAAAGTAAAGGGTATTGGAACGGCTAAAGCCATTACCATTGCTGCAGCGCTGGAACTGGGCAGGCGCAGGCAGGTTTCGGTATCGCTGGATAAACCCACCGTGGAAAGCAGCAAGGATATTGCTCAATACCTGGGCGCTTTATTGAAAGATTTTACTTACGAAGTTTTTGCTGTGATATTTTTAAACCGCGCCAGTAAGATCATTCATTTCGAGATCATCAGCAAAGGCGGTATTACCGGTACTGTTGCAGAGCCGCGGATGATCATAAAAAAAGCCATTGATGAAGATGCCACTTCTATAGTACTCAGCCACAATCATCCCTCCGGCAGCTTAAAGCCCAGTAAGGCAGATAAAGAACTGACCTGGAAAATAAAAGAAGCCGCTACATACTTTGATATAAAAGTGGTGGACCACATCATTATCAGCGAAGAAGGCTATTACAGCTTTGCAGATGCAGGTATACTTTAATTGTTATGCCTGGGCGGTCGGGCCTCCAAAATTAAAGGGTATCTCTACTGCTTCCATATCCTGTATGGTACCATTGGCAGTTTCAAACTTTTTAATATTCTCGATCATTGCCTTCATAAAGCGCTTGGCATGAAAAGGGGTAAGTATGATACGGCTTTTTACTTTACTCTTGGGGGTACCGGGCATCACGTTCACAAAGTCAATTACAAATTCTGCATGACTATGTGTTATTATAGCAAGGTTGGCATATTCACCTTCAGAAACTTCTTCTGAAATTTCAATATTCAACTGATTGGTCTGTTCTGTACTCATCTTAATTCGTTTTTACAAAGATAAAAAGAAAGAGCCCCAAAAAGGGGCTCTTTACATATAAGATTTGATAAAATTATCTTGCCTTTTTGTATTTCAGTACAGTTTCGTATTCCCTTACAGTACTTACTGGATTCCACCTCATTGCGATGTAGAAAGTTTTAGTTGCCGGGTCATACTTGTTCACTTTTCCTGCCCAGTTTGTAAGTGTTGCGTTAGTATTAGAAACAGCCGTAGTTAAATTTGTTGAAGGATCAACTGTAATGAAGATCGGGTCAACACCACCTACATAACCGTTAGTTGTTGCGTCATGCCATGCAAATGCGTCAGCATATACAGTGGTAGCACCTGTAGTTGACATTTCGATATCCGGGTTACCTGACAGGTCACCGTTCAATGCATCTGTAGTTGGTGTACCCGGAGCAGAATAACGTTGTACATATCCTGATACTACAGAGTAAACACCATCATAGATATTTTTCGCACCTACTTCAAAAACATAAGTCTTACCGGCACTCATTGCTTCGTTGGCGCTGTTTGATACCAGTGTAAATACCAAACCGTATGTGCTTGAAGGATCCAGCACAGTAGAGTTAGGAATAGTGATCCTGATCACCTGTGAATAATCACCGGCGGCAAATGGTATAGTGTAGTTACCACCCATTGAACTTGCAGGGAAGTTAGCAGTATACCAGCTTCTTGGTAAATGCAGGATGTTAGTACCATGCAGTGTGTTATAGGTTCTCAGCGCAGCGGTATCATCTTTTACAACTACTGTTAAAGCAGTATTTAAAGAAGCATTGCTTGCAGCATCCCTGTATACCTGGAATACATCAACACTCTGTGGAGTGGTCAAGAAGTCAATTCCAAGTAACACGTGTCCGAAATTGGGGTTATCACCACCATTGTTAACTTTTATGATAGTTTTACCGCCATCACCGATTGGGTCTGGTGTTGCAACTTTTTTACAAGAAACTACTGCCATTGTAAAAGAAAGCAAAGCAATAAAACCTTTAATATTTGTGTATTTCATATTATAATATTTTTATTAGGTTATGTATTAAAGATCCCACCATACTTTTTTATCCTGGGTATCTCCACCCAACCTTCCGATCGCAATGTTCAGTTGTTCCAGGTTCAAGCTATACTCCTGTGTACCGTATGTATACCTTCTTGGAATACCAGCACCGGCAACTTTTTGAACTGTTGGTTTAAGATCTGGAATACCAGTCCTTCTCCAGTTGCTCCATGCTTCGTAACCGATTGGATAGAAAGCTAAGTATTGCTGTAACTGTATCCTGCTTAAACGTGTAGGAGTTAAAGCATTTGTACCAGTTACTGTAGCACCGCCTATTGAGCCAACACCAGCGCCACTAACATAATTGGCAGCACCTGTTGTTAAATAGCTGCTCGGCATAGTAATACCCCATTGAGCAAAAGAAGCTGTAACACCAGCATCATAAGCTGTTTGCGGAGTACCTAAAGCAGTACTATCTGCCCATCCTAATACAAGACCTTCTGCTTTTGCCAGTAAAACTGACGATGCACTAATTTTAACATAGTTACCTGCAGCCTGTTTGAATGTAGCGCTTAAGATCCTTGCCCAGCTTGAAGGAGGAGTTGTTACAGCTGAACTTAAACCATAAGGAACACCAGTGGTACCTGTGTAAAAAGCACCAGACCTTGTATCACTTAAACCATTCATCAAGTCAGTAAGTGTTTGAGAAACCGCGTTATCATTACTGTTTGCAGTACTGAACCATGGGTTGTTATAAGGGTTTGCGTTACCTGGATAGAAAACAGTCAGGTTATCAGCGTTGGTGCTGATATAACCAGCCGCATCAGTAACCGCTTTGTTAAACTCAATGGCTGCGTAATCTGTTTTAGCAGGATAACGTTTGCTCATCCTTAAAGCGATCAGCATCCTTAAAGAGTTCGCCAGTTTTTTCCATTTTGCTTCATCACCATTGTATACCAGGTCACCTTTTACATCGTTCAATCCTTTGAACTGAGCAATTGCTTCAGTTAATTCTTTCAAAAGATCCCTGTAAATAGATTCCTGTGTATCATACTTTGGAGTAAGATTAGCAGTTCCCTGTAATGCCTGAGAATATGGCATATCACCCCATTTATCAGTGATTTCCCTGTAAACAAGCGCTTTCAGGATTCTTGCGATAGCGATCTGGCTTTGGTTAGAACCGTAGTTTGCTGCATCTGCAACAGTAGCAGCATTGGTGTTTTTATTAATAATTGTCTGCAGATCCATCAGGATACCTGAGTAGATACCGGTAGAAGCTACCTGTAAACTTGCAGTTGAATATACCTGCGCCTGCGGATAAGTTGGTTCAGCAAAATACTGCGCCATTAAGCCCGCCAGTAATTCACCACCGGGGCTGCTGCCGCCGGTTGTGGTAGAAAAGTTGCTATTGCCCAGTCGAACTTCTACAGAAGATAGGAATGTAGCAGTTGAAACATAGGAGCTACCGTTTGGATTCACGTTGGTGTTACCAAAATCGGATATTTTGTTACAACTCGTTCCTACCAGGAGGAGCGAAAGCCCTCCTAGTAGTAAGTTGCGTTTATTATTATATAATTTCATTTGGTTGTCTTTTTTAATTATTTAATTAGAATCCAATTTTTAAGTTCACACCAAGAGAACGTGTACCAGGTAACTGACCATCCTCACCGTAGTTGGTTGAAATTTCTGATGGATCAAATCCTTTGGCTTTTGTGTAAAGTAACAATGGGTTCCTTGCAGTGATTGAGAACTCTGCATTCTGGATGTATTTAGACAGGTTCAGACGGCTGATAGGCAGTTTGTAACCGATGCTTAATTCCCTCAGTTTTACGTAAGTCAAAGAATAAATGAATGGTTCAACAATGCTGGTTGAGTAAGCAAACTGACGGAAATAAGCGCCACCTTGTACATATGTATCGATTGCTTTTTTAGAAGTTGTATCGTATGCATATACGTGAACACCACCACCATCAGATACCCTATCCCTTACAGACATTCCTTTGTCGTTCAACACTGCAGTTTCTGCATACATACCTGTTGCATAACCGTAGTATTTAGACAGAGAGAAGAAAACACCACCTACAGAGAAGTCGATGTTTACATTCATTGTAAAGTTTTTGAACAGTGTGAATGAGTTCTGAACACCACCAGTGTAATTAGGCAGAACTGAACCGAAATGTTTCAAAGTTGGGTCAGCAACAAACATACCGTTTTTATCTACTGAAGGTAAACCTGTTGTTTTATCGTACAGGATACCACGGCCGATCAATTGACCCCATTCGTTACCTACTTCGTTCACAACATAAGCAGCAGTACCAGCCTGGCCGCTAGAGATTGCAGCAGTCCTGTTGATACCTGGGATCAGAGAAATAACTGTGTTTTTCAGCAAATAACCCCATGTAGCATTCAGGTTCCAGTCAAAGTTCCTGCTTCTTACTGGCACTAAGTTCAATTGCAGATCGATACCGCTCTTCTTGATCTTACCCACATTTGCAGCTGCAGTAGAATAACCAGAACCAGGATAAATATCAACGTTATATGGGAAATCTTTGTTGGTCCTGTCCCAGTAAGTAGCGTTTAAGCCAACCCTGTTCTTGAACAAACGAATTTCCAGACCTAATTCTTTTTCGATGTTTGTAGCACCATGTATACCATTCAGAGTAGTATTTGGTTCAGTAGAGATACGGGTTGTACCATTGTAAGCAATTGGATACAAGGTAGGATTGTAAGTTACTGTGTTACCATAGATACCTGTTAAATTAAGTACCTGGCCAATAGAACCCCTGATCTTTAAATAATTGAATTTGTCGCTCTTAACTTTCAACAGATTGGTAAGGATCAAAGAAGCACCGATTGTTTTAGAGTCGATATAGTAACCTGCATCTTCAGTAGAGCTGTAATCCCTTCTGTAAGATCCATCAATGAAAGCATAGTTTTTGTAACCTAAGTTAGCCTGTCCGAAGATAGACCTTCTTTTCTGAGCCTGTAATGTCCTGGCTTGTGGGTTAACTTTAACTGAGTTACTAACCAGGAATTCATCTGGAACAGTCAGACCGCCCAAAGAGTTCCAGGTTGTTTGCTGGAAGTCATATTTGAAGATATCACCACCCGCATTAACACCCAGGTTGAAATCTTTACCAATTTTCTTTTTGTAAGAAGCAAGGAACTCGATGTTCTGCCTGTTAGAGAATGAATTTCCGAAGGCAAAACCCTGCCATGTAGCAGAACGGCCTGAGAATGATTCCCAGTAGTTAAAGCCAGAAGAAGTATTACCATTGTTAGTTACCTGTAAAGCATATAACTGCCTTGTGTCGTAATCAGTATTTAACTGGTTCCTCCTGTAAGTAACTTTCAGGCTAAGGTCACTGGTTGGTTTGAACATTACAAACGCATCGCCATATAACCTGTTCCTGCCGAATTTATTTACGATATCATCCTGGTAAGAATATGGGTTATACCAGTAGTATGGAGCGTAGAAACTCTGAGGACTTGCAGGATTGTATTGATCCGGAGTACCGTGGTTCCAGGTCACCTGTTGGCCATAAGAATTCTTCACATACCTTAAATCCCTCATAACGCTCATATCGATATCCCTGTGGAACCACTGGTTGAATGAACCTGAGCTCTGGTTACCGTATCCGTCATCATTTTCAGCGTTTGCACTCTGAGTAAGGAAGTTAATGTTTGCACCTACAGTCCATTTGTTGGTTAAATCAAGTGTAAGGCTTGAAGTAAATGCATGCCTTTTTAACCATGAAGTAGGGATCAGGCCTTTGATATCTGTATTGGTATAAGATAACCTGATGTTATAATCAGAACCCGCTTTAGAGAAGTTGATATTGTTCACTTTAGTAACTCCTGTGTTAAAGAAATCGCGAACGTTGTTTGGCTGAGGATTCAGTTTAGCAGTTTTAAATGCTCTTTCGTGTCCATCATACCAAGCATAATAAGGAATATATTCCTGTCCTGTCATTTTAGGACCCCAGCTTTCATCTTCAATATCTGAGATATAATATTTACCATCCAGTGCAGCCCATCCTTTAGGATCGATACCTGGCCTGTAGTGATAAGCGATCATTGGAGCGATATCATCACTGCTGGTCTGATGGTAAGTACCACCAGCGTAAGTATTCTGAACGTCTGGCAGGATATATACTTTATCAAAAACTACGTTTGAGTTGATTTCTAAACCAGTACCTGGGCGTTTACGGCCTCTTTTGGTATTGATTACGATAGCACCGTTAGCACCATCTGGTCCAAACAGCGCAGCTGCAGCAGGACCTTGTAATACTGATACGTCTTCGATATCATCAGTATTGATATCACTTGCACTTGGAACGATTGTACCGTTAACAACGTACAAAGCGCCACCGCCAACACCTAAACCGTTTTCACCCCTTAACCTTACCACGTTATCAACACCCAGTTTAGCAGCAGATACGCTTCTTACCTGGATACCGGCAACTTTACCAGCCAACGCATCATTTACGTTTTGCTGACGGATAGTGTTCAACTGTTCGCTGGTTACATTTTGCACATTTGCTGATTGTCCCCTGGCAGCACGTTTAATACCGAATGCCCCGGTTACAACCACTTCTTTTAATTCAGCGCTCACACCTTTTTCCAGAACAACGTCCAGAACAGTCAATGTACCAACCGGTACTTCAACTGTTTTAAAGCTTGAAGCTGAAATTTCAAGAACATCTCCATTCTTTACTTTGATAAAATAAGCGCCGTTTGCATCTGCAGAAAGACCAACATTCGAATTTTTGAGTTTGATCGTTGCAAAAGGTACCGGGTTACCCTCCTTATCGGTAACCTTACCGGACACCACCCGGCTTTGAGCAAATGCCAATACCCCACAGAGCATGAGCATTGTGAACAGTGTTAAAAATCTTCTCATGTGCGTTTAATTAAGTTTAATGATGTGTAAAAATAGGAATATTTCTCTAAAGTCAAAAAAATGTTAAATATTTAAGACCCTATGATTTATAAAGGACAAAAAGGGGGGTGAAATAGCTGCTTCCGGACCAAAAAAATGTTAAAATTTATAAACGGTCTGTACCCGTATCTCGCTTTTTACAGGGCTATTTATAGCGTCTAAGCCGCTACCAATAAGGGTTTTGTTTTTATAAAAGGTTTGAGCCCATTTTAACCAGCATTGCAATCTTTTATTAATATGATAATTAATATTAATATAGTATTTTGCCCCTTTATCATAAAAAGCGGGGATAGAAAAATAATAGAGCAGGTCATTTTCGTAGGTATAGATGCGGCTGTTATAACTGTCCGTTTCAAAATATAACCAGCGGGCATTGATGGATAATGGCAACCTGGCAGGTTTATGAAAAATGCTCAGCCATACCAGGCTCCCCTGCTCAGCATTAGTGGTTTTTTTATTCAGGTTTGTTAGTTCCACCCGGCTGCTGATGCTGGTTTGCGGGCTTAACTGGAAGCTGAATTGCGACCGCCAGTTTAGTTTTGTGGACGTTGCTAAAGAAGTTAAAGGCATGGAGCCGGCAGCATCGTTTGCCGTAGCAATACCGGAGCGGAAAGAGGTATAGGCTTCCACCTGTTTATTAGGCTTATACGACACCTGCATCAAATATTCCGTACCTGCAGCAGGGGCATTTACCCCAAACTTCAGCCAGGGAAATTTATAAAAGTCTGCATAAGCATTAATGGTCCAGGCACTTGCGGGCCGCACCGCAATGCCCATATAAAAGCCTTTTTCATTGGTAGGCGTGCTGTTTTCTGTAAAAGCCGTGCTGTATAAAGATTGGTAAGCCGGTGATATATCGCGGTATAAAAAACAAAGATCCACTTCGGGTGCTGCGCTCAGCAGCAACCCGTTAATGAATGCTTTATCAAAATGATTGGTTATGGCCAGCTCTCCAAAAAAGTGCATGTTTTGATGCGTATAACTGTAATCAAAACTGCTGTTGCCCAATGTTTTTCCTGTTAATGCATATAAATTGTACGGTTCGGCTTCTTTTTGCAGGGGCAGCTTGAACTTATATTGTATGGTATTGAAACCGATCCGCAATTTTTTAAAGCGGTATGATATATTGCCGCCCATTGCCAGTTGCTGTTGTATTCCTTTATCTGCTAATTCACTTTGGGTACGATGGTAACCGGATGTCTGCAGCGAACTGATAAAATCTTCAGCTACCAGCAAACTGTCGTGCACAAAATTACCATCAATTTTCCTGTAGGAAATGAAAGCAGTGGCTTCCCATTTATTTTTACCCACTGTAATGCCAATACCCCTGTGAAAATTTATTTCTCCTGCAGCATTGTAGGGCCTCAAAACTGTTGCTTCCCGTTTTGCATTCAATACTGCAACACTTTTTTTAAACGCCATGCTTTGCCATTGGATCAGGCCCTGCCCCAGGTTTACTGTAAAATCTCCCAATGCCAATGCTTTTATGCGACCAGCATTACGGATAAATAAATGAAAAGAATAAAAATCAAAGCCCTGCTTTTGGTTGCCTTTAAAAAATTGCTCACCTGCATCTTTCTCCCCCAGTATACCGTATTGCAGCAGGTTCTTAAATTGATATTTATAACGCAGCAGTAATTTTTGCGGAGATCCGGGATAAAAATTAGTTGCAGTATCAGCCAGGTAACCTTTCGATCTTTCCAATACCTGTCCTGTACGCAATAACAGGCTGTGTTCGCCTTTGCCAATCCGTTGGGCAAATGTTGCTGCAATATTGCTACGCTGTTCTACAGTGATAAAAGGTTTTAACTTCCGCAACAGTTCAACATTCCAGCCGGGTACTGCCTGCAACTCATAGATATCAATGAACTTTCCAAAAACATTCCGGTATATAAGCAATTGTTCTACCCGGAGCGGATCAAGCAAACCCAGTTCACGTAATTCATCTGCACCTGCATAATTTAAATTCACAGGATCTTTGAGATATTGCTGCATTTGTTGCAGATAACTGTCGTCCTCTAACTCTTCCTGTGCATTGCTTTCTGCCATGCTTTCCATTTGCTGCTCCTGTGTAGCTGGTACAACAGGGTTTTGTGCAGGTAACAATATCGGTAAGTATCCAAAAATGGATAGCCAACATATTTTCAGTATACCCCGGAATATAGCCGGCCCAAAATACCTGCCCGGATTATTTTGCATGGTTTATAAAATGATTTTACTCCTGTTTATTTTTCCTGCTGCCGAAATTGGCTAGCAGCAATACCGCCGGCGAAATGCCCAGTTGCTGGTGATAACTACCGGAAACGTATAAACGCATATTTTTCCAGCCAACACCTGCACCTGCAAAAAAGGTTGAAGAGGCAGTTGTAAAACCGGTACGTAAAATAAATTGCCCTGCAAACTGGTATTGTATACCTGCCACCAGGTTTACCGGTTTATTTTCTTCCTTGATCATTTCGCAGCTGACGAAAAAGTTTTCTGATGCATCGTATCCCAGCGCCATTTTATATACAGCAGCTATTTTTTCTTCACGTTCTTTACCCAGCTTTCCGCCTACAGGATTATAAATATGTATGCCGCCATTAAACCTGGACGTAAAGTGCAATATGGCCCCTGCCTCAAAGTTTACAGTGGATGCATTGCTATAAGATGGTATGTGATAACCGTAATAATTGAACTGAACGCCAATATCCAGTTTGGGGCCCAGGTTGCGGGCATAAGCCAGCCCTATTTTATTTTCATTAAAGTTTTTAAAGCCTGCATAATTAAGCTGAAGGCCGAAATTGCCCATATTGGTGGGCATTGCCACTGCAACGGAGGAAGCATTTAATGCAGCCATCCCAAAACGTTTTTCGCCATAAATACCAATGCCCGGCTGAACCGCCCTAGCTAATGCTGCCTGGTTGGCGGTAAATGAAATGGCATCCGTTTGCTTCATGGAATAGGCAGACAGTTCCAGGAAGGGCATTGCTACGGGGTAGCGCAGGGACTGGGCACGAATACCTCCATTGGTGGCATTGACCAGCATAACTAAAATTAGCATAGGGATTCTCAAGGCAGTGCTGTTTATTATTTTAGACCAATTCCGGCGTTAAATGGTTGTCAGCACAACAGGTTAACTTAAAATAGCTATTAGTTAGTTATTTTTGCAGCATGCAAATCTTAGACGGAAAAATTGTAGCCCAGTCAGTAAAAGACTTATTAAAAACCAAAACCGACCTGTTAAAAGCCGAAGGAAAAAAACTGCCGCACCTGGCCGCCATACTGATCGGCAACAATGGCGCCAGCGAAACCTATGTGGCCAGCAAAGTAAAAACCTGTAACGAGATCGGTTACAAGAGTACTTTATTAAGGCTGGATGAAAATATCAGCGAGGCAGAACTGGTGGCTGCTATTGAAAAACTGAATAATGATGCTGATGTGGATGGCATCCTGGTTCAGTTGCCTTTGCCTAAACAGATCAGTGAAGAAAAGATCATCAGTTTGATACACCCAGATAAGGATGTGGATGGATTTCATCCTGTAAGCATTGGCAAGCTGGTACAGGGTTTGCCTGCCTTTATTCCGGCCACTCCTTATGGCATTATGCTGATGCTGGAACATTATAAAATTGAAACCAGCGGCAAACATGCAGTAGTGATCGGCCGCAGCAATATTGTTGGCAGGCCCATGAGCATTTTATTAAGCCAGAATACTTATCCCGGCAATTGCACAGTAACGGTGTGCCATAGCCGAACCAATAATTTAAAAGAAATTTGCCTGCAGGCAGATATTATCGTGGCAGCATTGGGTAAGCCCGGTTTTTTAACCGCTGATATGGTAAAAGAAAATGCTGTGGTGATAGATGTGGGCATTACAAGGGTGCCGGATGCCAGTAAAAAAAGCGGTTTCAGTATTAAGGGCGATGTTGATTTTGAAAATGTGGCGCCCAAATGCAGTTATATCACCCCTGTACCGGGAGGTGTTGGCTTAATGACCATTGGCGCACTGATGATGAATACTTATAACGCCTCACAACAAAAAGTTTAAAATTGGTAGCAGCAGAAAAACATATAACACAATTGCCCGTGATGGAGCATTTTTACACCATCCAGGGCGAAGGTTTTTACCAGGGCAGCGCTGCTTACTTTATCCGCCTGGGCGGTTGTGACGTAGGCTGTGTATGGTGCGATGTTAAGGATAGCTGGGATGCGTCGAAACATCCTTTGTATGATATTGAAAAGCTGGTATCGACTGTAAAGGAAACAGCTGCAGAAATGGTGGTTATCACTGGTGGTGAACCTTTGATGCATAACCTGGATGAGCTTACTGGGGCATTACAGGCTGCCGGATTAAAAACCAATATCGAAACATCGGGATCACACCCGCTTAGCGGCAGTTGGGACTGGATATGCCTGTCACCAAAAAAATTCAAAGCGCCTTTACCTGGCATATTGCCTTTTGCCAACGAACTAAAAGTGATTATTTTCAACAAAACCGATTTTGCCTGGGCGGAGACCTATGCCAGCCAGGTATCGCCGGGCTGTAAGTTGTTCCTGCAACCGGAATGGGACAAGGCAGCTGATATGACGCCGTTGATCATTGAGTATATCAAGTCTCACCCCCAATGGGAGCTGAGCCTGCAGATACACAAGTATATCAACGTTCCCTGATTCTGTATACAAAATGTTATAATCAGGCTGCTGTAATAAAATAAGGTTGTTTTCGTTTTACCTTCATTTATTGAAACGGATAAGATGCTTACAATGAAGAACCTCGTTACGCTTTCGCTTGTTTTTATATTGCAGTTCAGCATACCACATGATTGCTTTTCGCAATCATATGATCCCGACAAAGTAAACAAAAAAGCCGGCGCTATTTATGGCCAGGCTTATGAAGACGCCACTGCCGGAAATTATGATGCCGCCATTCGTAAGATCAACGCCGCACTGGTGATTGAACCAAAATTTGTGGATGCTTTTTTATCGAGAGCGGGCATTTACGCCAACCTTAAAAAATACGATTCTTCTGTGATCGATTTTGAGAAAGCATTTTTACTGGACAGTGTTTATTCCAAATCTTATTACCTGCCATATTCTATCTCCCTGGCCGGCACAGGACAATTTCAACAGGCATTGGATGCGATCAACAAATTTCTTTCGAACGATAAATTAAATCCGCAAAGCGTTAAAGCAGGCAACTACCGTAAAAGCACCTACGAATTTGCGGTGAACTATGAGAAAACGCATCCCGTAAAGAATTATGCCTTTGCACCACAAAACCTGGGCGACAGCATCAATTCTTCCGCACTGGAATATTTTCCTTCGCTAACCATTGATGGCAGTAAAATGGTTTTTACCAGAAGAATTAACAGTGATGAGGACTTTTATGAAAGCAATTTTATTGATGGCAAGTGGAGCAAGGCGAAGCCTTTGAGCGGTAAAGTGAACACCAATTTCAACGAGGGCGCACAAACGATTTCGCAGGATGGACAGTGGATCGTTTATACCGGCTGCAATTATCCCGAAGGCCAAGGCAGCTGCGACCTGTATATATCTTTTAAAACAAAGAACGGCTGGAGCGAAGGTGAGAACCTGGGCCCGATCGTAAATACAGATTTCTGGGAATCATCTCCCTCCCTATCGCCGGATAAAAAAGACCTGTATTTTGCCAGCAGTATTTCGGGAGGTTTTGGCGGCAGGGATATCTGGGTCACACACCGCTCTGCTACCGGTAAATGGAGCCGCCCTGAAAACCTGGGTGCAGCCGTTAATACCGGCGGTGATGAAAGCTGTCCCTTTATGCATGCCGATAATGAAACTTTATACTTTAACAGCAATGGCCGGATGGGTTATGGTTCCACCGATTCTTTTCTTTACAAAAAAAGTAACCGATACTTCGTGGCTGGAAGCAGAGAACCTCGGCTATCCTATCAACACCATTGATGATGAAGGCTCGTTGATTGTAGCTGCAGATGCCAAGACGGCTTATTATGCCAGCGACCGCGGCCAGGGCAAAGGTGGACTGGACCTGTACAGTTTTGTATTAAGAGAAGATATAAGGCCGTTAAAAACACTATGGGTAAAAGGCCGTGTATTTGATAAAAAAACACAGGCCGGCTTGCCTTCTTCGGTAGAACTAACGGATATCAAGAGCCGAAAAGTCATCAGCCGTATACAAACAGATGAGGATGGCAATTATTTAACTCCTTTGCCGGTAGGTAAAGACTATGCTTTTAATGTGAACCGCAAAGGTTATTTATTTTATTCGGATAATTTTTCATTGAGCAAAGACCCGGCTGATTCTGTTTTTTATAAGGATATCGCCTTGCAGCCTTTGGAAGCAGGAGCTGTTATCGTTTTAAAGAATATCTTTTTTGATACCAAGAAGTTTGATCTTAAACCGGAATCTGTTGCAGAACTGGATAAAGTAGTGATGCTGTTAAATGATAACCCCAAATTAAAAATAGAAATAGACGGTCATACAGATAATGTAGGCGCCGCTAAAGATAATTTACTCTTATCCAACAACAGGGCCAAAGCCGTGGTGGATTATCTTTCTGCAAAAGGTATTGCTGCAGCACGATTGGTATATAAAGGTTTTGGTGCCACCAAGCCCGTTGCCGGCAATGATACTGAAGAAGGCCGTGCATTGAACAGGCGCACGGAACTTTCGGTTACCAGTAACTGATTTTTTGCTAATATTGTTCATTGATACTTTATGAACAACGATTTGCTTTACCAGGTAGCACTTACCCTTGTACCCAATATCGGTGACGTACATGCGAAATCACTGATCGCTGTTTATGGCGATGCGCAATCGGTATTTAAAGCCCGGAAGAAAGAACTGGAGCTGCTGGAAGGCATTGGCAGTGTAAGGGCAAAAAGCATTAAAGACTTTGCCGATCTTGCCCGTTGCGAAGAAGAAATAAAATTCATTGAAAAATACAGGATCGCCCCGCTTTTTATTACTGACAAAAATTATCCACAGCGTTTACTGAATTGCTACGACAGCCCGGTTTTGCTCTACTATCGTGGCACCGCTGACCTCAATACTTCAAAGATTGTTTCTATAGTAGGCACCCGCAACAATAGTGAGTATGGTAAAAATGTGTGCGAAAAATTAGTGGAGGAATTAAAAGATCAGAATGTTTTAGTGGTAAGTGGCCTTGCCTTTGGTATTGACACCATTGCTCATAAAGCCGCACTAAAAAGCAACCTGCAAACTGTTGGTGTAATGGCGCACGGGCTGGACAGGATCTATCCTGTTCAGAATAAAACGCTGGCCAAACAAATGGCCGAAGCCGGCGGGCTTTTAACCGATTTTATTAGTAACACCAATCCTGATAAACAGAATTTTCCTAAACGTAACCGCATTGTTGCGGGCATCTGTGATTGCATTGTTGTTATTGAAAGCAGTAAAAAAGGTGGCTCGCTCATTACTGCCGAACTGGCCAATGGCTATAACAAAGATGTATTTGCCATACCCGGTAAAACCACCGATACTAAAAGCGAGGGCTGCAATTACCTTATACGGCAAAACAAAGCTTCTTTAATTACCTGCGCTGCCGACCTGGTGGAATTAATGAACTGGATGCCCGCTCAAAAAAATCATAAAAAACAAAGAGCGCTTTTTGTTGAACTTACTCCTGATGAAAAGATCATTACCGATATTTTACTGCAGCAGGAAAGCATACAGATAGATGAACTGTATTTTAAAAGCGGCCTCAGCAGCAGTGCTACAGCAGCTGCATTATTGATGCTGGAAATGCAGAACCTGGTAATATCCCTGCCGGGAAAAGTGTATAAACTGGCCTGATCTTATCTCCATTTTAAATATTTCGGTTTGGCTGTAAGCGGTATTTTTTATATAGTTACAGCCAAATCAAAAATAATTTGGTTTGGCTGTAAGTGGTGTATTTTGTATATTTACAGCCAAATCAAAGTAATGGAAGATATCATCGGGCGCAGCAGGGAAATAAGCCTGTTTACCAAAGCACTCGCAAGTAAGCGTTCCGAGTTCATTGCTGTGTACGGCCGCCGCAGGGTAGGAAAAACATTCCTGATACGATCCGTTTTCAAAAAACAATTCAGCTTTCAGTTTACCGGGCTGGCCAACAGCACCACACAACAGCAACTGGCTAATTTCAACAATGAACTGAATAAAGCTCAAAAAAAACGCAAGAGTGCTGCCGTCGCCAACTGGTTCGACGCATTTGACAAACTGGCTGCGTTCCTGGAAACACTTAAGACGGGAAGAAAAATAATATTCATTGATGAACTGCCCTGGCTGGATACACCTAATTCCGGTTTTATCCAGGCGTTGGAGCATTTCTGGAACAGCTGGGCTTCGGCAAGAAAAGATATTGTTTTGATCGTGTGCGGTTCCGCCGCATCGTGGATGATCAATAAACTGATCAATAATAAAGGCGGCCTGCACAACAGGGTGACCAAAAGAATAAAAGTAGCGCCCTTTACATTACAGGAGTGCAAGCAACTGGTGCAATCAAAAAAAACGGTACTTGACCGTTATCAATTGATACAATTGTACATGGTGCTGGGTGGTATCCCGTTTTACTGGGACGAGGTCTCGAAGGGCTTGAGTGCGGCACAGAATATCCAGCAGTTATGCTTTAGCCAGAACGGGTTGCTGCGTACAGAATATCCCAATCTTTTTAATTCATTATTCAGCAATGCCGAAAGGCATATGGCTATAGTGAATGCGCTTGCGAAAAAAGCCAAAGGATTGACCAGGGAAGAGATCATCAAAGGCTCCAAACTGCCTGATGGCGGCAGCATGACGAGATTACTGGACGAACTGGAAGAAAGCGGGTTTATAAGAAAATACACACCGTTTGAAAAAAAGATGAGAAGCAGCCTGTACCAGCTCACTGATTTTTATACATTGTTTTACCTGCGCTTTATAAACGGCGGCAATGATTTTGATAAAAACAAATGGCTGAACAGCATTGACAGCCCTGCATACAGAACATGGAGTGGCTACGCTTTTGAGCAGGTTTGTCTTTACCACGCCGAACAGCTTAAGCAGGCATTGGGCATCGCTGCCGTAGAAACCAATATCTCCAGTTGGAAAAGCACTACTGTAAAAAATGGCGCCCAGGTAGACCTGGTGATCGACCGGAGGGACCAGGTGATCACGCTCTGCGAAATGAAATTCTCTATCAATCCTTTTATTATTGATAAAAAATACGATGCAGAGCTGCGCAATAAGATAGCTGCCTTTAAAAAAGAAACCGGCACCCGGAAATCGGTATTTCTTGCACTGGTAACCACATTTGGCCTTGCTCAAAATAATTATGCAGCCGGCCTGGTGCAAAACGATATTAAAATGGACGCCCTGTTTGCGCCACCGCAGTTTTGAGCGGCTGGTTTTGTACTTTCAATTTTGCCCTGTACCTTTGCACATGGCAACAATAAATTACTCCGCTAACAAATCAGCAAAATTTTTCGGTGAAGGCTTAACGTTCGATGACGTGCTGTTAATGCCTGCTTACTCGCAAATATTACCACGTGAAGTGGAAATTAAAACGCAGTTAACCAAGTCGATAACATTGAATGTACCCCTGCTGAGCGCAGCAATGGATACCGTTACAGAAGCTTCGCTGGCCATTGCATTGGCAAGAGAGGGTGGCCTGGGCATTTTGCACAAAAATATGAGTATTGAACAGCAGGCAGACCAGGTGCGCAAGGTAAAACGCAGTGAGAACGGCCTGATACTGGATCCGCTTACACTTTCCCCCGATTCCACTATCGGCGAAGCGCTGCGCATGATGCGGGACAATAAGATAGGTGGTATCCCCATTGTTGATGAACAGCATAAACTGGTCGGCATTCTTACCAACCGCGACCTACGTTTTGAGACCAATTACAGGGAAAAAGTAAGCTCGATCATGACCAAGGATAATCTTATCACGGCTCCTGAAGGCACCGATCTTAAAAAAGCAGAACTCATCTTCAAAAAAAATAAAATAGAAAAACTGCCGGTGGTGAATAAAGCCGGTAAACTGACAGGATTGATCACTTTCAGTGATATTTTAAAACTCAAAAGCCATCCCAACGCAGTAAAAGATTCTTTCGGAAGGTTGCTGGTAGGCGCCGGTGTAGGCATTACCAAAGATACTTTGCAAAGAGTGGAAGCATTGCATAAAGCAGGTGTGGATGTAATTTGCCTGGACAGCGCTCATGGCCATACAAAAGGAGTGATCACTGCATTAAAAGATATCAAAAAAACCTTTAAAAATATACAGGTAATTGGTGGCAATGTGGGTACGGCAGCAGGTGCCAAGGCGCTGGCAGATGCCGGTGCAGATGCGGTGAAAGTGGGTATTGGCCCAGGTTCTATCTGTACCACCCGTATTGTGGCCGGAACAGGTGTACCGCAGATAACTGCTGTGATGGAAGCTGCTGTAGCTTTAAAGAACAAGAATGTAGGCATTATCAGCGATGGTGGTATACGTTATACAGGCGATATGGTGAAGGCTTTGGCTGCCGGCGCCAGTTGTGTAATGATGGGTAATGTATTTGCAGGTACCGAAGAAAGCCCCGGTGAAACCATTATTTATGAAGGCCGTAAATTCAAACAATACCGTGGTATGGGATCATTAGGTGCGATGGCGCAGGGCAGCAGCGACCGCTACTTCCAGGATGTGGAAGATGATGTGAAAAAATTTGTGCCGGAAGGTATTGAAGGCCGCGTTGCTTTTAAAGGTAACCTTAGTGAAGTGGTGCATCAATATACCGGTGGCCTGCGTGCAGGCATGGGTTATTGCGGTGCAAAAAACATCAAGGAATTACAGAACGCCACTTTTGTAAAGATCACCAATGCGGGTATCAAAGAAAGCCATGCGCACGATATTGATATTACAAAAGAAGCGCCTAATTACAGCCGTTAAAAAAATTATAAATGCTCCCTGTTTCAATAAAACACCACAGCCATTAAAAGCTGCGTATTGAAATATGGAGCATCTTTGCTTTAGACCGGTAAAATATTTTATTGCTGATAGCTAAAATCAATTCCTAAAACCAGCAGACAGTCAAATGAAAAAAAGAACGATCAGTATACTGCAACTTTTTTCTCTCGTCTTTAGTTTTTCATTTTTTGTTTCTACTAGTTCGGCACAGGATTCTTCTCACCTGCGCATTTCACTGCTTACCTGTTCGCCCGGCGACGAGCTGTATTCAAGCTTTGGACACAGTGCCGTACGGATCGTAGACAGCAGCCAGGCTTTTAATGACGGATGGCGGGATGTGGTTTACAATTACGGCACGTTTGATTTTGAAGACCCTGATTTTTATACCAAGTTCATAAAAGGGAAATTATTGTATTTTGTTTCGGCGCAGGATTTTGAAGGTACGAACGGTTTCAGGGCAAATTATATGGCCGAAAAACGCGGCATTACTGAACAGGTACTTAATCTTACCGGTGCAGAAAAGATCACTATCCAGAATTTTTTAAATAATAATCTTAAAGACGAGAACAAGTATTATAAATACGATTTCTTTTTTGACAACTGCACTACAAGGTTAAAGGATATTCTTAAAAAAAATCACGATTCCTCTTTTACTGCTAAAGCTGTAATGCCCGTTGGTACTACATTCCGGCAGGCCATTTATCAATATCTCGATAAAAAAGATAAGCAATGGAGCAAGCTGGGCATTGATATATTGCTGGGTGTGCATTGCGACAGGATAATGACAACGGAGCAAATGGAATTTTTGCCCGACAACCTTATGAAAAGCCTGGACAGTGCCAATCATTCCTTTGTATTGTCCACGCAGGAACTTATTCCTATCAACAACAACGATCAGCAAAGATCTTTATTTACGCCGCTGGTAATATTCAGTTTGCTGCTGGTTGGCGTGGCACTTACGAGTTTATTAAAGAACAAAGCCGCACAAAAAGCGCTGGTAGTGTTTGACGGATTATTATTTTTTGTTACCGGTCTGCTGGGCATTCTTTTATTGTTCATGTGGTACGGCACCGATCACAGTATGACGAAAAGTAATTTTAATTTGTTATGGGCATGGCCCACACATATACTGGTTGCATTTTTTGTAAACAGCAATAAAAGCCTGGTAAAAAAATATTTTGCCTTTACTTCTGTAAGTATGGTGGCGGTGCTGTTTGCCTGGTTCTTTTTGAGACAACATTTAAATGTATCTTTAATACCGATTGCATTACTACTCATTTACCGCAGTGCGACCAAAGTTTTTTTTGAAAAATAAATAAGCATGCTGCATAAAAATATCTCGCTTCAGTCCGCCAACATTTTTTACCGCGTTGCCGGTAGCGGCCAACCGGTTGTGCTGCTGCATGGCTTTGGCGAAGACGGAGATGTGTGGGATAAACAGGTGGATGTTTTAAAAAACAATTATACGCTTATTGTGCCCGACCTGCCCGGCTCCGGCAGATCCGGAATGATTGATGATATGAGTATGGAAGGCATGGCCGGCCTTGTAAAAGAGCTTATTGATACAGCAATACCAGCGGGGCAAAAGATCATTTTGATCGGCCACAGTATGGGCGGATATATCAGCCTTGCTTTTGCACAAAAATATGGCTCTTCATTATCAGGCCTCGGGTTGTTCCATTCCTCTGCTTTTGCGGATAGTGAAGAAAAAAAAGCCACCCGTTTAAAAGCGATCGATTTTATCAAAAAAAATGGTTCCTATGATTTTTTAAGGACCAGTGTGCCCGGCTTATTTGTTAAAACACAGAACAACGCCGGCCCCCTTCCTGGAGAAGTACAGGGCCTGATAGATAAAGTGGCGCAATTTGATCCGGAAGCGCTGATCCGTTATTACCACACCATGATCGCACGCCCCGACAGGACTGAATTACTCAAAAACTTCCCTCACCCTGTACTTTTTATTATCGGCGAACAGGACAAAGCTGTGCCTTTTGCGCAAAGCATGCAGCAATCTTATCTGCCCGCAGTAGCTCATATACATATTTTACGCAACAGCGCACACATGGGTATGTGGGAAGAGACCGAAAAGGCCAACAAAGCTTTACTTGATTTTTTACAGGGCTAGGCTTAAATTTTTCAAAGTTGCAACAACATTTACCTGGTTGGCGCAGTTTACCCAACGGTAACAGTTTATTTTACATCTTTACAAAAGACTTTAACATCTGCAAAACGTTGGCAACCGGTCAAAGACAGCGTTTTGTACTATTTTTAGGTCTTATACGATATAGTAGATACATCTCTATGAAGAAATCATTACTGCTGATAGTACTTTCTTTTTGTTTCCTGAACATTTTTGCATCGCATATTGTGGGCGGAGAAGTGGCGTATACTTACCTGGGGCCGGGTACCGATCCCAATACCAGCAGGTATACCGTATTATTAAGATTGTTTACAGAATGCGACCAGGCCTGTGGCGGATCTTCTGGTGTGGCTTGTCCCCCATCCAATCCTATTATTGGCATTTTTACCAATTTATCTCCTTTTAGTAAAGTAACTGACCTCACATTGTCTTCTGCAGGTAACCCGCAGATCAGTTTAGGTACCTATCCTCCTTGCCTGGACAACCACCCGGTGGTGTGTTACCAGGTGAATACCTATACCGGCATTGTACAATTGGCAGATAATGCGGTTGGTTACCGGCTGGCTTACCAGTCCTGCTGTAGGGCTGCTTCTATCAATGTAAGTTCCAATGCATCTACCGTTAGTGGTGTACCGGGTGCCACCTACGAAGCAACCATGCCGGGCACCAACCTGATCGGGGCAGCACACAACTCCACTGCTATTGTAAAATTAAAAGATACCGCACTCATCTGTCATAACAGCGCCTTTACGCTGGAGTTCAGCGCTGCCGATCCAGACCCGCAGGATTCTTTAAGCTACCAGTTTGCAGCTGCTTATAACGGCGGCTCTTTTACAGCCACCAACGATGGTACAGGCCCGGATACACCACCGTATGGCACAGTCACATACCAGACCGGCTATTCCGGTACATCACCACTGGGTAATAGTGTTACCATTAACCCGCTTACGGGTGTAATAAGTGGTATTGCGCCGGCAGCAATCGGTAAATATGTAGTGAATGTAATTGTAAGGGAGTGGCGCTCCGGCGTATTAATAGCTGAGCACAGGAAAGATTTTTTGGTGCGTACCAACGAATGTACTGTTACAAAAGCACAGCTGGGTATCATTCCTGTAACCTGTGATGGATATACCGTAGATTTTTCTCAATTCAATACCAGCTCCGGAAATATCACCGATTATCAATGGATATTCGGGGACCCTGCATCAGGTTCTGCTGATACTTCCACCCTTGCCGGTCCTATACATGTGTATACAGATACCGGCGTGTATAAAGTGCGTTTAAAAGTTACTTCGGGCAATGTTTGTATCGATTCCACCAGTCAATTGATAAAAGTGTATCCCGGTTTTCATCCTGATTTTTCTGTAAAGGGACAATGCAAGAATACACCTATTCAATTCAATGATCTTACTGTAGCTGACTATGGTTTTGTGAACAGCTGGAACTGGAATTTTGGTGATGTTACTTCCACCACCAATACTTCGGTGATACAAAACCCGGTACATACTTATGCAACAGCCAATAATTACGATGTAAGATTTATTGTTACCAGCAGTAAAGGCTGTATTGACACCGTTACAAAAAATATTTTAATTACCGATAAGCCCGCATTGAGCGTTACCAATGATACGCTTATTTGTGTGGTGGATACACTACAGCTGAATGCTGTGGGCGATGGCTCTTTTTTATGGTCGCCTAATTACAATATCAATAATGTAAATATCAGCAACCCGCTGGTAAGCCCGGATGTTACCACCACTTATCGTGTAACCCTTACCGATCCTTTTGGTTGCGTAGGCACCGATTCGGTAAAAGTGAGCGTGGTAGACCATGTAACCATGTTTGCCAATCCTGATACCACTATCTGCAGAACTGATGCCATCGTATTGAACCTGCAGAGTAACGCCCTGCATTATTTATGGACAGAAACGCCGGCAGGTAATACTTTAAGTAACCCTGCTATAAGAAATCCCGTGGCAACACCGCTTGCGCTTACCAGTTACCATGTGGTGGGCAATATTGGCAAATGTTCTGCAACAAGCGATATCACAGTTAAAGTAGTACCTTATCCCAAGGCCGATGCAGGTGCGGATCAAACTATTTGTTTCGGTAAGTCAGCGCAGCTGCAGGCCACCGGTGGCAGTTCTTATTTATGGTCCCCCGCAGCATTTTTAAATAACCGGTTGATCGCTAACCCTATTTCGCAAAATCCTACTGCCAATATCCGTTACATAGTAACGGTAACGGATACACTAGGCTGCCCCAAACCGGTAAGCGATACGGTGGTGGTTTTTGTTGCTAAAATAAAAGCCGATGCAGGGCCGAGGGATACCATGGTGGTATTGGATCAACCTTTGTTGCTGCAGGCAACCGGCAGCACACATTATTTGTGGAGTCCCGCTCAATGGTTGTCGAATATCGGCATCTCCAATCCGGTGGCACTGCCAAGGGATGATATTGAATACATTGTAAAAGTAAGTAACGATGCCGGCTGCTTCGATTATGATAGCATAAGGGTACACCTGTTCAAACTGGATGCAGGCATGTATGTGCCTTCGGCCTTTACACCCAATGGCGACGGGTTGAATGATTATTTTCATCCCATTATCATTGGCATGAAATCGCTGGACCTTTTCCGGGTTTACAACCGCTGGGGCCAGCTTTTATACAGTGGTACTGATTTTGTAAAGGGTTGGGACGGCACTTTTGGCGGCAAAGGGCAGGAATCGGCAACTTATGTATGGTATGCCGAAGGAACGGATTACAAGAACAATAAACTGAAAAAGAAAGGATACGTGGTACTGATTAGATAAAGGCGCTTTATTTTAAAATGTTCATAGTTTAAACCGCTGTCTGCTTTGAAAAGACGGCGGTTTTTGTTAGTTTTAGGGCCGCCATACAGCCTCCGCCGTTTATGAAAAAGTATGTACTGCTCATTATTTTATCGATCGTTTGCCTGCAGGATATTTATGCAGCTCACACTAAAGGAGGCTGGATGTATTACCAATACCTGGGGCCAGGTATTAATGACCCCAGTAAATTAAGGTATAAGATCGGGTTGAATCTATATATTCTATGTGGTTCAAATACCGTTGAATCATCCTGGGATTTTACTTTTTTTTCAGCGAAAGCGCCTTATCCCCAGCTACAAAATTTATCAGTGCCCTTAATTTCCCAGATCACAGTAAATGGTTGTAACACTACAAACTGTTATCCTTGCTTAAGTCCCGTGCCTGACCGCTGTTACCAGATAATCAATTACGAAACCATTGTTGAATTAGATCCTTCCACCGAAGGTTATATTGTTACCAAGCAGCGCTGCTGCCGTATTATTAACATTGCTAACCTGGTAGCTCCATCCAATTCCTGGGGAGAAACATTTACAATAAAAATTCCGGGATCCACCAGTACACTGGAACCTACTGCGCCTTTTAATGCCAGCCCCAATTTTATTTTCAATGATACTGCTGTTGTATGTGGTGGCAACCCATTCTCTTTAGACTTTGGGGCTACTGATATCGATAAAGATTCACTGGTATATTCTTTTATAGATGCATACGATGGCAGCAATACAAGTTCTCCCAACTGGCCAAACACAACGCCTGCCGATACCCCGCCATATAACAATGTTCCCTACAGCGCTCCTTATACCGGTCCCCAACCGTTAGGCGCATTGGTAACAATCGATCCTAAAACAGGTGTGGTAAGCGGCATTGCCCCTCCGCCAGGCGAGTATGTTATTTGTGTATTGGTGAAGGAATACAGGAATAATATTTATATAGGCGAATCAAGGAAAGAACTGCACCTGATAACTGCATTTTGTAACCCGCTTAAAGCCAATCCAAATTTTGCCCCTGTCACCTGCGATGGTTTTACTGTTACATTTAATGAATCAAGCACCGGCAACCCAAATACATTCTACTGGGATTTTGGTGATCCTGCAAGCGGCGCTGCAAATACATCCACATTACAGTTTCCCACACACACTTTTACAACAGCAGGTATTTTTGATATCAAATTAAAAGTTTCTGCCTCCGGCCAATGTATCGATTCAATAATCAAACCTTTAAGTGTATTCCCGGGTTTTTCGCCAGGCTTTACCAACCCATCCATTTTATGTACCAACCTGCCCGTTCAGTTTACTGATACTACCAAGACCGCCTACGGCTTTGTAAACAGCTGGCGTTGGGATTTTGGTGATCTTACAACATTGGCCGATACCAGCCATTTGCAAAATCCCTCTTATACCTATCCTGCTGCGGGTACTTATACTATAACGCTTACAGTGACCAACAGCAAAGGTTGTGAAAAAACGATCTTTATACCGATCACTATTGCCGATCCACCTGTGGTGGATGTGTTTCCGGCTGATACCATTTACTGTGGCCTGGACAGTATTCAACTAACGGGAACGGGTACAGGAAGTTTTAACTGGACGCCCAATACCAACATTATTGGCGCCAACACCGCCACGCCAACAGTATTTCCAACAGTAAGCACTAAATACTATGGCATACTGACCAACGCGGCCGGGTGCAGCAGCAGGGACTCTGTAACTGTAACTCCTAAATTCGACCTTACCAATGCATTTACCGGCCCAAGCCCCATTTGTGAAGAAGATACGGTAACGTTAACGGGTACCAGCAATTACAGCACTGTTACCTGGCAATGGAGCCCTGCAACTACTGTAGAATCTCCTGCGAGTTCTGTAACAAGGGTGTTTCCTGTTGTTACCACTAACTATACACTTACCACCACCTGGGGTAAACATTGTGTTGTCACTGCCAATAAGATCATTGCCGTAAAACCATTGGCTATTCCTAATGCAGGGCCCAGCCCGGCCATTTGCAATGGACAGCAATTATCTGCACAACTGAATGCCAGTGGTGGCGATACTTATACCTGGACACCGGCAACAGGCCTCAGTGATCCGAAAATTGCTAACCCGGTTGCCTCGCCTGCAGTTACCACTATCTATACAGTGGCAGTGGGCGTTAATGGCTGTTCCAAAACAAGAAATGACAGCCTGATAGTAACGGTAAAAGATCCTCCGCCGCTTGCATCCATTAACGATACGCTGATCTGCAACATTGATACACTGCAACTAACTACAACGGGTAGTGGCAGTTATGTATGGGGCCCTAATTATATGATCAGCAATATCAATGCACAAAGCCCGATGGTAAGCCCGGATGTGCCTACAAAGTATTATGTAAAACTGACCGACGGCTTTGGCTGCTATAATACCGATACTGTTTTTGTTGATGTAAAAGATCATGTTACTTTATTTGCAGGCAACGATACCACGGTATGCCGCAACGACGGTGTGTTACTGGGCACGGTAAGTGATGCCCTGCATTATAAATGGACGCCTGCCACTTATTTAAATTACGATACCATCAAGCATCCGTATGCCCTGCCATTAGTTACCACGCCCTACCATGTAATAGCCAATATTGGCAAGTGCCAGAGCCAGGATGATGTGGTGATCACCGTTGTGCCTTATCCTGCTGCCAATGCAGGACCGGATACAGCGATATGCCCGGGTTTTTCTACTCAACTGAGTGCAACAGGTGGCAGCAGTTATTTATGGACCCCTTCTACATTTTTAAGTAACAGGAATATAGCCAACCCTGTTTCGATACGGCCTACCGCAAGTATACGGTATATTGTAGCGGTTACGGATACACTAGGATGCCCTAAACCTGTACGGGATACCGTATGGGTAACTGTTTATCCCAAAGTAGTTGCCAATGCCGGGCCAAGGGATACCAGCGTTGTGCTCGGTCAACCTTTGCAGCTGAGCGCAACCGGTGGCGTAAAATATATGTGGGATCCGCCTACCTGGCTTAACAACCCGCTGATTCGCACCCCCGTTGCTTTGCCGCAGACCGATATCAGGTATGTTGTTACAGCAACTTCTGCTGGTGGCTGTATCGGCAGTGACTCCATACAGGTGCACCTCTTTAAATTTGATCCTGATATATATGTGCCCAATGCGTTTACCCCTAATGGTGATGGGCTAAATGATATTCTGAAACCCATCCTTATTGGTATGAAGGAACTCGGCTACTTCCGCGTATACAACAGGTTTGGCAATATGGTGTACAGCACTACTGATATTGGCCAGGGCTGGGACGGCACCTACCTGGGCAAAGGTCAAGACCCCGCCACTTTTGTATGGATGGCAGAAGGGATCACTTACAAAGGTGATAAAAGATTTAAAAAAGGTTCAGTGATACTGATAAGACAGTAGTTTTTTTATTACCTGCTGCTGAACTAATTTGCATACATGAATAAAATTGTCCTGATCACCGGCGCCACTTCGGGCATAGGAAAAGGCTGTGCAGAAAAATTTGCAGCCGCCCGTTATAACCTCATTATTACCGGCAGAAGAAAAGACCGGCTGGATGCACTCAAAGCCGAACTGGAATCGGCGCATTCCATACAGGTGTTACCGCTGTGTTTTGATGTGCAGGATAAGGAAGCAGTTTTCAATATTCTCGGCAACCTGCCTGCGGAGTGGCAGGATGTTGATGTGTTGATCAACAATGCCGGGCTGGCACTGGGCAGGGATAATTTTGAAGACGCCCCGCTGGACGATTGGGAAACCATGCTGAACACCAATGTACATGGCCTGTTGTACGTTACCCGGGCCATACTGCCTTTTATGATCAAAAGAAAAAAAGGGCATATCATCAATATGGGTTCAGTGGCCGGCAAAGAGGTATACGAAAAAGGTAACGCCTACTGTGCCAGCAAATTTGCTGTAGATGCACTGAACCGGGCCATGCGTATCGACCTGCTGAAACATCATATAAAAGTCACCGGTATTCACCCGGGAGCTGTGGAAACGGAATTTTCGCTGGTGCGCTACAAAGGTGACGCCACCACAGCTGCAGCCACCTATAACGGTATCACGCCCCTTACCGGCGCCGATGTGGCCGACGTGATATTTTACTGCGCCAGTCTTCCCCCGCATGTTTGCATCAACGACCTGGTGCTGACCCCGACCCGCCAGGCAGACGCTTTTTATTTTAATAGAAATCAATAAGTTAGGCGTTTTTCATATTATATTAAAAAGGATATATCGCCTTTAATTACTGTGGCACAATATTGGGTTTATATACTGCGTTCCTCTAACGGAAACCCGTTCACATTAAAAAAATTATGAAAAACGGGTAAAATGTTGTAAACTTGTATATCCTTTACTCAAATTGAAAAACCGAATGAACCGCCTCAAAACCTTAACCACGATATTTTTCCTCAGCATTTTATCGGCTTTACAAGTTGATGCGCAGGACGTAATACGTCAAAGCCCCTGTTCCAGCGAATCTATACAGCACCAGGCAGACAGTGTTAAACAAGACCTGGCCAAACAAGGTTTTATTGTTGTAAAGGAAGCTTCTATGCAAATGGAAAGTGAATACGAAATGCCGGTTATTGTTCCATTAACGGAAGGCAGCTGGTACCAGTTTGTGTTTATAGGTGATGTTACCTCCAAACTGTACGAAGTAAGGATGTTTGACTGGAACGAAAAACAGGTAGTGTACCAGAAAAAGATGTGGGGCGATGTGGATGGCAATGTGATCAGTTATTCTTACATCCCAAAATTTTCTGAATACCACATGATGAAGCCGGTGCAGGTAAATAAAAAGAAAAAGAATTTATGCGGCTATGTGATGCTGCTGAAAAAAGTAAAATAAGTTGTTTTTGCTTGGTTATAATTTAAAAAGAGTCCTGCAGGTAGCGGGACTCTTTTATTTTAGTAACCACCTTAAATTTTAGTGATGTACGCACACATTTAAAAGCATATTACAATAATAAAGGCAAGTCATAATGACTTGCCTTTATTATTAATAGCCCCAATATTATTATTGTGCCAGCGATACATTTACCTTAACCCCTGCCGTGGTATTGGTAATAGGCGCACTGGATGAAACATAAGGGATCACCCTTCTTTGTGTAAAGTAAAACTGCAGTTGCACCCTGTTGCTGAGTGTGTAATCTACTGTTGGCAAGATCGTGATCTCTTTACTCCCTAATGTGGCAAAACTATTATCCTGGTCCAGGCGGCTGTTGGATGTAACATTATCCCTTATCCTGAAATCAAGGCGGAAGTTGATCTCGTTTTCCAACCTTCCATTCCCTTTCGGGCTCAGAAATTTAGGCAGCTTCAATCCTCCCAACAACTTCATACCTCTTTTACGATACCCGGCCACAACATTAAACTCCGTAGAACGCACTTCACTTAACTGATAATCGATCAAGCTTAAACTCAACTGCCTTGTTTTGGCATATTCAAATTTAAACTGGAACTGGTTGGTGAACATCATATCCACTCCCAAAAGCGGACTAAACTGTTCGCCGATGGAAACGTTCGGCACCAGGAAGTAGGGCACAAAATTCTTTGATATGGTATCGTAGAATGATGGGTAACCATATTTGGATACGTCCTGGTACAGCAGTGAAGACGTAAAGCCATTCATGCTGAGGTTGCCGGTATAGCCATGTGATAAAGAGAAATTGGTAAATATCTTGTCCAGGCCTTTAACACGGCTCAATCCGTTATAATCCACTTTCCAGTTAAGTTTTGGAATGATATCGCGGAATGGATTTGATTTGATGTTGGCATTATTCTGCTTGATCAATGAAACCGAGTTGGGATCTTTACCGGTATATGCAGCAATGAATGCAGGTACCAAAACATCCACAGCATATCTACCATATCCGTAGTAGAAACCATCTGCACCCACCTGCCCGTTCGTGTATGGGTTAGCTTTACCCAGCCTTTGAGATAGTATCACACGGTAGTCCTGGAATTTTTTGAATGTTTCTGATATCCTGTTGGGATCATATTTTTCAAACAGTGTTTTGTAAGCAATAAAGCTGATATCAAAGCCGCCACTTGCATAAGGGTTCAGGTGACCGAATTTCGGGTTGGTTCCACCACTTGTATCAGCATAGCGGAATGTTTCTGAATAGTCCTTATTGAAAGATTTTTTGATATTCAATGTGATCATCAGGTCCTTAACCGGTTCCAGCTGCGCTGTTGCAGTAATGGTTTGATTAAAGTTTTGCGTGAACAATGAATTGAAGGTGCTGTCTTTGGTGATCAGTCCTTTTTTAGCCGCATTATTGAGCCAGTTCGTATCCGGCTGTCGCCCGAGCACAAAATCGAGTCCGGGCTGCATACTCCTCCAGTTCTGCCCAACATATTGCGTACTGTCGGTATAGCCCGGCAGGCGGGTATTGGCATTTTCCGAAATGGTGGCATTTACCTGTTTAAGGCTGGTAAGCAGTTTGCCCAGTATCTTTCCGCCGGTGCCCACATAAGGCATTGCAGTGCGGTCAATTATCTTACGGGTCTTGATCACCTTCTGGCCTTTTTTATTTAAGACCGTATCTTTTACTTTGGTAATACGGTTCCTCCATTTTTCCCTGTCATCTTTATTGGATGGTTGTTCCAGCTGGCGCAACCATTTTGATTTTTGATAGAGCCTGGTAAAATCCAGTATCGCGGTTCCTTCCTTCTGCTGACCATTTTCAATAATATTACCCAGGTTTACCGCCAGCCTGGACGCACCCACCCAGCTATAAGTGGCCTGGTAGCTGGCATTGAGCGTGGTCCAGTCCAGCAGCGGGAATTTTGCAGTAGGCAATGTATAGGTAAAGTTGGCAGTATGATTGTACAATGTATTCCTTCCGCCTTTCATAAAGTTCTTCCATACACTGTCTTTCTTTTCCTTGGTATCCAGTCTTCCTGCCGGTTCGTCTATCCTTGAATTATTTGTTGCGGTAAAATCAAAATTCAATGACTTGGTAAAATTCCAGCGCAGGATATAATCCCTCTGGAACACGAAGTATTTATCGTAGGTTTCAGGAATGGCGTATTTGGAAGATCCTACGCTTCTTGGCCTTACGGCACCGAACTGGCGGTTTATATCGGCCCTGAAACTTAAAGTAGATGGGAATGGATTGAAATTAAATTCCTTCACCAGGTCGAACCAGTGTGTCTTTGTTTTCCTGAATATACGCTTGAACGGCTCAATACTTTTTTGCTGCGGCGTAAACAGGTAGCCGAAACTTCCATGATGCTTGGTCACTTCATCACTTTCGATCAAAGGATTGTGCCGCTTGGTATTGAGATAAGAGTAGCTTACATCAAAATTGGAAATATCGTAGATCTTCGGTTTGCCCGATCCCGTTTTGTTTTTCCGCACATTGGTAAAGCTTAAACTGGTGGTGGAATTAAAATCAATAGCGTCGTTCCGGATAGAATCCCTTTTGGATTTATCAGCAGCTTTTAATTTGTCCTTCAGTTTGATGTCCATATCGTATGGATCATACTCCGGCATACTTACGCTTTGCGAATAGCTGGCAAATACAGGAATGGAGATAGCCGCTCTTTTAGGCAACAGTTTACCCAGCTCCAGGTTGGCTGATACGTCAAACTGTGTAAGATTATCGCGGTATCTTTCATTCACTCTTTGTTCCAGCGTACCAAAGCCGGCTGTATGCACATTACCTGAAATGGACAGGGTTCCAAGGTCGGCCAATGTCATATCCACCCTGCCCAATGCAGCGTATCCGCCGCTTTCATCAATTGATATCAGCCTTAATTCATTTACCCAAACTTCGCCGCAGGTGGCTACATCCTGGTAACTGTTCTCAACACTGATGAGTACGCCGCGTATCTCGGCAAGGTTGGGGCTGCCTATTACCGCATACTGCTGACCGTTAGATTGCATCTGGCTGTATATCTGTGTTACCAGCGCCAACGGGTCAGAATTTCTTTTCTGCTTCAGTTTTACCAATGTCTGCAGGTCCACATCCAGCGAATTGCTTGGTACCCACAAGGTATCATTATAAGCCCTTGAATTAGGATCCATACCGGCTGCATTAAGACTGGTCAAATTCAGTGGTATCCTTATCTGGTAATAGTTATTTACAAAATCGGTTCCTATACGTATCACCGCCGTCAGGTCCTTATCGTTCAGTGTAGTGGTGGCATTTTTCTTTTCTGCGTGTATATACATGGCCAGCCTGCGGTACTGGCGAAGGTCCCTGTTGGCAAAGGTTTGGAACACACCTCTTGAATCACCCTTACCCAGGTTACAGAACTGCAGGCTCATACTCTGTTCGTTCTGCAGCAGGGTAACGCCGTTGCTGCTGAGGGTTTGCTGCCTTTCAATATCTGCGGGTGTGCGGTAAGGCAATGGAGAGCGTTTATCGTTCTCTTCGATATTAACTGCGCCTACTGTAAAATCAGCTGCAGTGATGATAGGAGCATATTGGCCCGATGTATCGATCTTGTATTTGAAATTACGCCATACATTTCTTGTAAGCTGTAATTCTGCAAAACGCAGGGTTACACTGTCATCAAACCCGGTAAGGAACATCCTGATAAAACGTATCGATTTAAAATCGGGGATATTGCCTATTTTACTGTCGTACTCATCAATAGGAATACGGAACTGGTACCAGGTCTCGTTCCTGCTGGTGCCATCGGGCAGGCCGGTAATGGGCACTGTTTTTTTATCTACAATAAAGTTGGTACCAATGGCCATTTCGCTGGCGTTGGCCGGTTTGATATCTACTATGTACTGGAAGTATTCTTCTGTCTGGTTTAATGTATTGTCCCTGTTCAGGTCTTCTGCATCAGGATACAGAGTAGACGCTGTGGTAAAAGTTTCATCTCCAGCAATAGGCGAGTTGCCCTGCGGGTTATTGTAATTCTTATAACGGCCAAGGATACCCAGGTTTTGCTGATCATAATCATTGCCCCTGTAATTATGGTAATTATCGGCAGAAGGATCTTTCAATGCATCCAGGTAGGCTTTTGAACCGGCGCCATAAGTATTTCTTAACTGGGTCAGGTAAGTGGCTCTCCTGTTCACTTCGGCTGTATCATCCAATCCATCCAGACCCACATCCTGATAAGCCCTGTCTTCGGTATTATTACTAAAGGCATTGGTTACCTGTATCGGGTTACGTGGCACACGGCCCCAGTTAGAATTATCCACCGGTGAGGGTGCATTGGGGGTATTCAATCCATTTTCGTAAAAACGTTTACCATCCTTTAAAATATCTTCCGAAACATTGCCCAGGTTAAAATACAGTTTACCACCGGTTGAATTAACTGCATTAGGCCTTTTAGGAGAATTGATATAAGGATCCTGCATCCAGAATTCTATGAACTGGATATTGCTTGTTTCAAAATCGGTCTGATCGAGACTGCGCATTAAACCACCCCAGCGCTGCGTCGGGTTTTTAAGTTTGCCGTTGCCACTTGGGTCCAGGTTGGCATCGTCGTAGTTATAAGGTCCTTTATCGGTTGGATAATACGTCAGGTCAAAAGTCTGCAAATAGCTTTCTCCAAAGCCGGTGGTCCTTTCGGGGAATATTTCTTTTTGATACACCTGGCGCACCCTTGGATCACTCAGTTCCACCCTGTCACTCGCCAAAGGATTATTTACACCTTTGTACTGCTGCAGGGTTTGTTCTATCTGGTACCAGGATATCTTGGCCCTGTTCTTACCATAATTAAGATCATCATTCAAACTGGCTTCCGGAAAGAGTTCCAACGTACTGTTTCTTGCAGTGGCACCTTTAGGCGTAGAAGCCAAAGCCCATATATTTTGCGGAAAGCGCAGGTCGATACCCGATTTGCTGCTTTCAAAATCGTCGATATAGGATGTTCCGTTAGAACCCTTACCAATCTGCGGCGCATGGCCCGGTTTTAAAAAGGCTACTTCACCAAATGCGTTGATGCTGGATGGCGCCGTGGTTTGATAGAACGGCAATTTGTCCAGCAACTTGGTAAGGCGCGGCATATCCCTGCGGTAGTTCACATCCAGCCCGTACATGGTATTACGGATAGGATCATCGCCCAGGTTGGTCTTATTAAAGAAAGGCCTTTCGCCCAGGCGCACCATAGTACCACCAAACGAAAGCTGCTCTTTTGCTGTATTCTTGGCATTATAATCAAAACGCAGCCCCAGGTAATTGCGCTGCTGCAGGCCAAACGATGCGTTGTTCTCGTAATTCACCTGTATCGGCAATCCCGAATTGATGATAGAAGTATTAATGATCTTGATCGTTCCCAGGTCGTAGTTGATATCATAATCCAGCCCTTCGGTCAACACCCTTCCACCGGCAGTAACGGTTACGGACCCACGAGGAATATTGTAGCCGATACTGATATCTGACGAACCGGATATTTTTGCCGACCCTTTAAGTTCAAAACGGTTGAGATTGGGATACTGCTGCGCCACGGCCTTTATAGAATCATAGAGGGCGTAATACAGTGTATCTTTTATGGTAGGCGAATTGGGGTTGGTATAAATGCCTTTTGCAAGGTCCCGCCCAAAAGGCTCCAGCACCGGGAACATTACCCTGCTGTATTGTGAGAATACCGTGTATCCTTCCACGTAGTCAAACACACCATCCGGCTGAGGGTCCAGTTGGTTATTCAGTCTGTCCAGGTTGATCAATGAAATGATAGGGAAACCGGCGTTCTTATTACCAAATGGTACATAACGTTTCAAACCAAGGCCCGGTTCCTGGTACAATACGTCCAGTTTAAAATCGGTGGGCGTTAAACTACCATAACCAATTGCATAAACGTTCTTCATCATCAGTCCCCAGATGGGCTGGCTGGGCCTTTGCGAAGTGGCTTTTAATAATTTGAGGAACAATATTTTTTGCGTGGCCGAAGCACTGTCCGGTGGCAGATCCTGTGAGAACTCACCTACCTGGAATATCTTTCCGTTGTAAGAATACTGGTAGGCTACTGCCAGCACATCATCAGTTTGCAGCGGCTGGTTCAGCGAAATGAAACCCACTTTCGGGTGAAAGGTATATTGTGTAGAGTCCAGTTTGCGGGCAAAGGTTTTTTCAAAATCCTGTACCGGTTGCAATCCCATGGTGATAAGATTATTGTACACCTGTGCAGGATCGCGGTTGCCGGAGTTGGACACCACCTGCGAATAAAGAATGTTGCTGCCATTAGTAGGTATGCCCGGGTTGGCCAGGTTACCATCTTCGCCCAGGTTGGCCAATCCCACCACATCACGGGTATCGGTAGTCGCGCCGGTTTTGTTGGTAACCCACACTTCCATGCGCAATATCTGTATGGGGGCAGTTACTGCAGGCAGGTTTTGCATTACCTTATTAAAATTGGCTTTGAAGTATTGCGCTGCCAGGAAGTGGCGGTTCTCTTCGTATTCATCGGCCTTTACCTCGAATAATTGTGAGGAGGTATTACCCTGCAGGTTGGCCGTTTGGCGTTGCGATTTTTGATTGGCCAGTACCGTAGTGATAAAGAATTTGCCAAACTGCAACTGCAGCTTTACACCAAATAATTGCTGGGCGCCGGGTATCAAGGTACTGCGGCTGGGAAAGGATACATTACCCAGTTCAAAACGTTTTACGATCTCATCATCCAGCCCGGTATAATCCAGTTTCAGCTGGTTATCCTGCCCAAAGTTGGCCTGTGTATTATAGCTGATGGGGAATTTAAGTTTACCGCCGATATCTGCATTCACATTCAATTGCGACTGCATGTCAAAATCGAAGCCGCCGTTCTTACGGGCTCTTTCCGGTAAGGTGGGATTTTTAATATTCTGTCCCTGGTAACCTGCGGTAACGTTCACATTACCCTGTGGTGTTATATTGATCTTACCGTTGCCAAAAAGCCGGTTGAACAGGTTATCGTAGATGGATAATTTGGGCTGTATCTTTCCCCTGTTAAGAATGGAAGTAACATTGGCCCTTTTCCTGAAATATTCTACTTCGGCCTGGCGTGCCCTCAGCTGCCAGTATTCTTCAAACGAATAGGTGGTGGGGGTACGGTAATATTTATTGCCGATCTTTTCGTAAATGGTGTACCTTTTTGTTACCGGGTCGTAGGATACGGAGTCGGTAATGTTGGAAGGCATTTTAAGATCATAGGTGCTCTGGTTGGGGTCACTCAAAGGATCACCCCTCCTGTCGCTGATAGGGAATCGGAGACCAGGATCTTGTGCAGCAGCTTTTTGTACAGTAAATAGCAACAGCATTACTGACAGTACCCCACAGCAGATTATTTTCGGAAAAAATTTTCTAATAAGCAACATCCGGTAAATCAATTAACGTAGAGTTCTGTCAAATGGCTTTTAAGGCTTTTTTAATTAAATCTTCTAATTTAGATACAGATGGTTCTGCAAGGATAATTTTTTGGATGGATTGCTCTGCCTGTTGCCTTGAGATACCTAAGGCAACCAGGGCATCTAACGCATCCTGGTTTAAACTATTGCCCTTGCCTGATGAAATTGTTTCGCTCACCGGCTGTTTGCTCAATTTGTCCTTAAGCTCCAGCACCAAACGCTCGGCTGTTTTTTTCCCTATCCCCTTGACGCTTTCGAGCAGCTTAACGTTGCTTTGCACGATGGCCCGGCTCACTTCTTCGGGTTTTAGGGAGGACAGCATCATCCTTGCGGTAGCTGCACCAACCCCCGAAACGCTTATCAACAATAAAAAAATGTCTTTTTCGGCTTTTTCAAAAAAGCCATACAATACATGCCCGTCTTCCTTTACCTGCAAATGGGTAAACAACTTACCCTGCTCTAGGCCCTGTATATGAGAATAAGTGTGCAGGCTGATATTTACTTCGTACCCAACACCATTTACATCTACATAAACCTGCGCCGGGGTTTTATCGGTAAACCTGCCTTGTAAGTATGCGTACATTTAGTTAGTTCTGAGTTAGTAGTTGTTAGTTAGTAAGTTCAGAAATGCAGCACTTTATTACAATGAGCACCACCCTTTACTTTTACATAGCGAAAATAGGAATATTTTGTGAGCATCGCTGTTAAAATACGGATAGATGTTTTTTATGTACTTTTGCTCTCTTTAAATTTTATTATAACCTGTTAAAAAACCGCTGAATTTACATGCAGAAGATTACCGCAGCCATTACCGCCGTTGGAGGATATGTACCCGAATACAGGCTTACCAATAAGGAACTGGAAACCATCGTGGATACCAATGATGAATGGATCCGCACCCGTACCGGCATTGAAGAAAGAAGGATATTAAAAGGCGAAGGGCTGGGCAGCAGCGATATGGGCGTTCCGGCTGTGCTGGAACTTTGCAAAAAAAGAGGCATCGAACCAACTGATATTGATTGCCTGATCTGTGCCACCGTTACACCAGATATGGTGTTTCCTGCCACTGCCAACGTGATCTGCGATAAGATCGGCGCTGTGAACGCTTTTGGATTTGACATCAGCGCCGCCTGCTCGGGCTTTTTATACGCTTTAACCACCGGCGCCAGCTTTATTGAAAGCGGCCGCTACAAAAATGTAGTGGTGGTGGGCGTTGATAAAATGAGCAGCATCATCGATTACAGCGACCGTACCACCTGTATCATTTTTGGCGATGGCGCCGGCGCCGTTTTGCTGGAACCCAATAATGAAGGCAATGGCGTGCTGGACAGCATTTTAAAAAGTGATGGCAGCGGCCGCAATTACCTGCACATGAAGGCGGGTGGTTCTGCCAAACCTGCTACTGTGGAAACCGTACTGGCCAAAGAACATTTTGTATACCAGGAAGGACAGGCCGTTTTTAAATTTGCCGTAAAGGGCATGGCCGATGTGAGTTATGAATTAATGCAGCGCAATAACCTGACCGCCGATGATATTGCCTGGCTGGTACCGCACCAGGCCAACCTGCGCATTATTGATGCCACGGCCAACCGCATGAGCCTGCCGAAAGAAAAAGTAATGATCAATATTCAGAAATATGGCAATACCACGGCCGGTACTTTGCCGCTCTGCCTGTGGGACTGGGAAAAACAGTTGAAAAAAGGCGACAACATCATCCTGGCTGCATTTGGCGGCGGCTTTACCTGGGGCGCCACCTGGTTAAAATGGGCTTACAACAGTTAAAAAGCAAAACATACCGATATTTAAAATATAAAGAAAGCCCTTGCAAGCAAGGGCTTTCTTTATGGAATGACAGCAATAAAGCTTTTGAATGCTGCGTTTTTAATCATCTGCGGCTCATTTTAGCAGCGTGTGTTTCAAACCGGGGTTTCGTATCATATTAAGTATATTTGTATCGCTGAATTTATTAACTATGAAAAAAACAATTCTACTATCCATACTGCTTACTGTTTTTGCTGTTGCAGGTTTTTCTCAAACCAGGTTTGTGGTGCGGCTGAAAGACAAAGGCACCAGCCCCTACTCGCTCAGCAATCCTTCTGCTTATCTTACCAACAGGGCCATTCAACGGCGTACAAGATATAATATCCCGATCGACTCTACTGATCTGCCCATTACGCCGCGTTATATCGACAGTATCCGGTTGGCCGGTGCAGTTACTATTTTAAATACTTCCAAATGGCTGAACCAGGTGGCTATACAAACCACCGATGCAGCAGCTATTTCTAAAATAAATTCTTTTCCTTTTGTAATTGGCGCCAGCCCTATTGCTTCGCTGGTGCAGCCTGTAATTACACCGGTAAATAAAAAACTGGATGCGGAGAACAGTAATGGTGGTGGAGATCCCACACCGCAGAACACGGTGAACGATTATTACAGTTATGGCCAGTCGTTCGGGCAGGTGCACCTGCACAATGGTGAGTTTTTACACAACCGTGGGTTCCGGGGAGAAAATATGCAGATGGCCATACTGGATGCTGGTTTTTATCATTATTTAAGTTTACCAACATTTGACAGTATACGCAATAACAACCAGGTGCTGGGTACATGGGATTTTGTGGCCGGTAATGCCAGTGTGGACGAAGATCATACACACGGTATGAACTGCCTGAGCATTATTGCTGCGAATATGCCCGGCGTTTTTATGGGCACTGCGCCTAAAACCTCTTTTTATTTATACCGCACCGAAGATGCTGCTACCGAATACCCGATAGAAGAACAGAACTGGGCTGCCGGTGCCGAAAGGGCGGATAGTCTAGGCGTTGACGTTTGTTCTACCTCATTAGGTTATTTTAGTTTTGATAATGCCGCTTACAATCATACCTATGCTGATATGGATGGCAATACTACCATTATTGCAAAAGCTGCTGATATGGCCGCAAAAAAAGGTATGTTGATAGTTGTGGCTGCGGGTAATGAAGGCACCAGCAGCTGGCATTATATTACTACTCCTGCCGATGGCGACAGTGTGATGGCAGTGGGCGCCGTTAGTACTACCGGTGTGGTGGGCACTTTCAGCAGTTATGGCCCCAGCAGCGATGGACAGGTAAAACCTTCTGTGGCGGCCGTGGGTGTAAATGCCATAATAGCCAATGCTGCCAATGGTCAGCCAAGTACCGGAAGCGGAACATCTTTTGCCTGCCCCAATATGGCAGGTTTAAGCACCTGTTTATGGCAGGCTTTCCCAGAAGTAAACAGCATGACGATCATCAATACCCTGCAGCAGGCGGCAGACAGGGCAGCGAATCCTGACAACCGTACCGGTTATGGTATACCCGATATGAAAAAAGCTTTTGTACTACTGATGCGCCAGCTGCATACTTACCAGGCCAGCGTGGGCAGTTGCAAGACCAGCCTGCAATGGAATGTAAAAACAGACTCAGCGATCACTGTTGCGGTAGAAAGAAAATTAAGTACGGATATTAATTATGTTGGGTTAAACACACAAACATCTACCGGTGGTTTTGCCGCAAGAAATTTTTCGTACACAGATGATCTTACTAATATTACCAGTACCACCATCAAATACCGCATTAAAGTAACGATTGCTGCCGATACATTTTTTTATCTTGATTCATCAACAGTGAATTTTGTACCAAGGCCAAACCTCGGTGCGGATAAAGCTATCACCCGCTGCAGCGACAGCAGTTTGAATTTAATTCCTTTGTACACCACTACCGGGTTAACAACAGCATGGACCTTAAATACCATCAATGTACCGAACCCATCGGCAGTAAACACTTCGGGTATCTATCAACTGATCGGCACCAATACTTCCGGTTGTACGGATACGGCATTGGTTAACCTGAACTTTATTCAGAAACCCAACCTGGGTGCAGATAAGAATGTGGGAAAATGTACCGACAGCAGCTTTAATCTTACCACACTGTTTACCACAACAGGTTTAACCAGTACGTGGACGATCGGTGGCTCCCCTGTTACTACTCCCGCAGCTGTGACTGTTACCGGCACTTATCAATTGATCGTGGTAAATGCATCCGGTTGTTCAGATACTGCATTGGTTACTTTAAGCAATGATGCACAGCTTTGCCCGCCTATTATTGAAAAGATCATCATCAGCCCCAACCCTGCAACCGATAAACTAAATGTGCTGGTGGCTAAAAGAAATGCCGTGTCGGTGGAAATTGTGATACATGGTACCAGTGGTCAAAAAGTGTACAGCAAGGTTTACCAGCAGGCGGCAGGTTCTCAAACCTATACCATACCTGTTAAGCAAATGGCTGCAGGTATATACTATGTAAGCATCTATATCAATGGTAAAAAAGAAACTGTGAAAGAAATCATGAAGCGGTAAGAATTGCTTATTAAGGCTTGGTAAAAACAGCCACGAACATAGAATCAGCTTTTATATTGTAACCTTTTAATAATTCCATCTGCAGCAATTGCAGGTGGAATTTTTCTTTTATAAAGTTGGCCACATCTTCATTCTCTTTTTTAAAAACCGAGCAGGTAATATAGAACAGCAGGCCGCCGGTTTGAAGGTACGGTATTACGTTGGATACGATCTGTTGCTGCCTTGCTGCAAAATCGTCAATAGCGGTTTCCTTAAAATAAAACAGGTTTTCCGGTGTGCGGCTCCAGGTACCGCTACCGGTGCAGGGCGCATCGCATACAATCATTTGATAACTGCCCAGGGGCATGGTGCCTTGCGTTCCTTTTGTGGCCAGTTCGGGGAATTTAAAAGCAGGATCGGTAAGATCGGCCAAAAAGTAATTGTAATTCTTTATCCCGGCTTTATTGAAACGCTGGTGCAGGTTGAGCAAGATAGTCAAGCGTATATCCGACACTGTTAGTTCAACATTTCTTTTCAAGGTATCGAACAATAAAATGGATTTACCACCGCTGGCAGCGCAGCAATCCCAGGCTGTTACAGCATTCTTTTCTAAAGTAAAATGCTGTAAAAAATTAAATACCTGTTGCGAATTATAATCCTGTATCACAGCTTCCCGGTCGGTCTCTATCACATCATCCAATTTGGTGGCATTGGACAATGCAATACAATCTTCCTCCAGCAGCGTTAACGGTATCTTGGCCTTTTGCAGCTTTTGCACCACTATATTCTTTTTATTAGGCCGTACTCTTAAAAAAAGCTTGGGCTGTTGCAAGAATGAAGTACAGTAACTGGTATGGTTAACCGCAGCAGAAAGCTGCTGTTTGTAAGGGAATATCTTATTTACATCCAGCTGCAGGAATGCTATTTTTTCTTCCAGTGGTCTGGCGATCCATTCGTCCCATTCGGGCCGGATGAAATGGATCACTTCATTGTGACTGCTTTCGCTTAAGAACAGCGCTGCCAGTATGTTCTCTTCCAGTGGCCCATCGGCAGCCGCTTTACCAAAACGGAAATATGCGTAGCAGAGTGATGCAATATATTTCCGGTCTTTAGAACCGTATTTTTTATTAGCGCCGAAGAATTTTTTTAAATAGATAGACAGGGGCTCCTGTCCCTGGTACATTTCGATGATATTGCCGGTAGTATTTAAATAGGATTGATACCGCATTTATACAAAATACAAAAAATAAAAGCCTGTTACAAAATTAACAGGCTTTAAAACGTTTAAACCGGTTCAAATATTATAGTTCCAGCAAACTCTTTACGGGGTCTTTGCCAAACAGCAGCAGGCTGGGGTTCTCCAGTAATTCTTTTACTCTTACCAAAAAGCTCACGGATTCTCTGCCATCAATGATGCGGTGATCGTAGCTGAGGGCCACGTACATCATGGGCCTTATCACCACCTGGCCATTTACTGCCACCGGGCGCTGTATGATATTGTGCATGCCCAGGATAGCCGATTGCGGTATGTTGATGATGGGTGTGCTCATCATAGAACCGAAGATACCTCCATTGGTAATGGTGAAGGTGCCACCGGTCATTTCTTCTATCGTAAGTTTATTATCTTTTGCTTTTGATGCCAGTTCCACCACTTTCTTTTCAATCTCTGCCATGCTCAGGCTTTCTGCATTTCTTATCACCGGCACCACCAAACCTTTGGGGGCACTTACGGCAATGGATATATCGCAGTATTCATGGTACACAATATTTTCGCCGTCGATATAAGCATTTACTGATGGCCATTCCGTTAATGCATAAGTGCATGCCTTGGTGAAAAAGCTCATAAAGCCCAGGTTAACACCATGGCCTTCCTTGAATTTATCCTTGTATTTTGCCCTGATCTCCATAATGGCGCTCATGTCCACTTCATTAAAAGTAGTGAGCATGGCCGTGGTATTCTTGGCTTCCACCAGGCGGCGGCTGATGGTCTTGCGGAGATTGCTCATCTTCTCCGGCTTATCGTTGCGGCTGAACATTGCAACACCTGGCTTTCTGCCGGGGTTGTTCAATGCTTCCAGTACATCCTGTTTGATTATTTTTCCGTTGGAGCCTGTGGCCGTAACGGTTTTTACATCCACTTTTTTATCGGCAATGATAGCGGCGGCTACGGGTGTAGCTTTGGCATCAATTGGAGATTTGGGATTGACGGTTTCGGATTTGGACGCAGGTTCGGCTGCTTTAGTTTCTTTTGCGGGAGCGGCGGCAGCTGGTGCATCCGCAGGTTTGGCTGCATCGGTATCAATGCTGCATACCACGTCGCCTATTTTTAAAGTGTCGCCTTCCTGTGCGATGATCTTGATGGTTCCTGCCTGTTCTGCATTCAGTTCAAAAGTGGCTTTTTCACTTTCCAGTTCTGCAATTACTTCATCCCGGTTGGCATATTCGCCATCCTTTTTAAGCCATTTAACCAGGGTTACTTCACTGATACTTTCGCCAACTGTAGGAACTTTTACGTCGATTGCCATTAATAGATATTTATAGGTTTTGCAAATTTCGGGAAAATAAAGGATTATTAAAATTGAATTACTGAAATTGACCCAAAATAAATATGCAGCCCTGCCGGCTGCATATTTCAAAAATTTTATGATCGGGGTTTATCAGGATCCGAGGTAAGTTTTTAATATCTTACACCTGGATGCGGTCCTTAATTTGGTGATGGCTTTATCTTTTATCTGCCTTACCCTTTCCCTGGTAAGGTTAAATCTTTCGCCGATATCTTCCAGGCTCAGTGCATGATCGATACCGATGCCAAAGAAAAAGCGGATCACATCTTTCTGCCTTTCAGAAAGTGTGCTGAGCGAACGTTCGATCTCTGTTTTTAAAGAGGCTTTAAATGCCAGTTCATTATCGGTACTGGTGGCGTTGGGGTTCACCATTACATCCATCAGTGTATTTTCTTCGCCATCCATTAAAGGCTGGTCCATACTTACGTGGCGGATGCCTGCACCCAGGGTAGCCCTTACTTCCTCAATATCCATTTCTAAAAAGCTGGCCAGTTCTTCGGCGCTGGGTTCTCTTTCAAATTCCTGTTCCAGCAGGGAATAAGCTTTGCTGATACGGTTGGAAAGGCCCACTTTATTCAACGGTAAACGTACGATCCTTGATTGTTCTGCCAATGCCTGCAGAATGCTTTGGCGTATCCACCACACGGCATAGGAAATAAATTTAAAACCCCTGGTCTCATCAAAGCGCTGTGCGGCTTTTATCAGCCCCAGGTTGCCTTCGTTGATAAGATCGGGTAAGGTCAATCCCTGGTTCTGGTATTGCTTTGCAACAGATACCACGAATCTTAAATTGGCTTTGGTAAGTTTGTCCAGTGCCACCTGGTCGCCGTTCTTGATACGGATTGCGAGGGATACTTCCTCTTCGGGGGAGATCAATTCCACTTTACCAATTTCCTGTAAATATTTCTCCAAACTCTGGCTCTCACGATTGGTGATGGACTTTGTAATCTTTAGTTGACGCATGCTCATAAGCCTGCAGTTTTAAAGGTTTGGTTTTGAAATAGCTGCGGTTAATTATTTGTTAAAAAAATACTATTATTATTAACGTAATTTATACTATTTAAAGTATCTGGCCAAAAAACTTTTTGTAATATCCTGTATTTCAGACCATTTAAAAGTGCATTTCCGCAACTAAACATGTTGATAAGTATGGGTAAAATAAGCCTGCAAATATTTTGTTGCGAAGATTATTTTATTATTATTGCAGGGTTGAAAGGATATATAAAATATTAGGATGAGTAAAAAAGTATTATTTACATTAGAATACCCGGTTAGATGTTCACCTGGCATATTGTACGAATTTTTAAGCACACCTGCAGGATTGCAGGAATGGTTTGCAGATAAAGTTGACGAGCGAGATGGCATTTTTAGTTTTTCATGGAATGGCACTACTGATAAGGCAGAGCTGGTGGAAAGCGAAGAAGATAAGTTTGTGCGTTTTCACTGGGCGCATATGCCAAAGGGTGAATATTTTGAATGGAGCATTGAAAAATCAGAAGTAACCAATCAAACCATTTTGGTGATAAAGGATTTTGCAGAAAAAAAAGATATTAAAGACCAGAGCCAGTTGTGGGAATACCAGATCAAGGACCTTTTCCATCGTATAGGCAGTTAGTTCTTCAGTATTTGAATAATATCCAGGAAAGATTTTTCCAGCATTACTTCCATTGCGCTCCATTGCTGTAAAGGGAATTTTGCAGCCACTTTTATAAAGTGCTGTTGTTGCAGTATTGTTTTAAATGCAACCGCATCATAATCATTTACCGGCCTGTAATTACCTGCTTCAAAATGATGCTGCCATTCATCGCTGCCGGTGCAGATGTAAAAATCATTTTGCTGCAGCAGTTGTATATTTTCCAAAATTGCATGTTCAAACATCGTTTTATAGCTGCCTGATACATGCAGTGTGCAACTGAAAAAATTGCCCCACCAGAACATGGTACGGATGGCAAAAATATTTTCCTTTTCAAAACAGCGGGGATAATCGAGTATAACATAGGGCAGTTGGCGGTAATTTTCTCCTTTGGCAATTTTGGGCGGCGCTGCCAGTACAGCCGGTGGCAATATCCCATCCGCCGCTGTTATTTTATGTTGCATAGCTGTTGCAAGGTTTCCCAAAAGGCCGTATACTTTATCGATGATTTTATGTTTCGTTAAAATCCAGTCCGTATTGCATACCAGTTGCATTTCCCCATCAGAAAGCGTTAATTTTGATGTATCAGTCATAATGTAATACAATTTACAAATAACTTTTAACAGCTTCGTTATTACGGGGCGCAGGGTGTACCATGAAGAAATTAGACAAGCTTATTATTAAATCTTTCCTGGGGCCGTTCATTGCAACCTTTTTTATTACCCTGTTCATTTTGCTGATGCAAACCTTGTGGAAGTATATTGATGACCTGGTGGGCAAAGGACTTGACTTCTGGACCATCGGCAAATTCATCTGGTATATGAGCGCCACCCTGCTGATGCTGGCCATGCCCATTGCCATCCTGCTGTCTTCCATCATGACCTTTGGTAACCTGGGCGAAAGTTTTGAACTGGTGGCCATTAAATCTTCGGGTATCTCCCTGCTTCGTTTTATGCGGCCGTTGTTGTTTGTGGCATTAATCCTTTGCGGTGTTACTTTTATTTTTGCCAATTATCTAATACCGGTGGCATACCTAAAATCCACCACGCTGTACAATGATATTGTGTATAAAAAGCCGGCACTCGATCTTAAAGAAGGGGTGTTCTATACCCATATACCCGGCTATGCCATTAAAGTGGGCAAAAAAGAGGCCGATGGAAAAACGATCCACAATGTACTGATCTACGACCAGAGCAATACGATGCAGGATAATTGTATTGTGGCAGAATCGGGTATTATGCAGACTTCTGCCGATAAAAAATTCCTGGAGTTCAACCTGCAGAATGGCTACCGCTACCAGGAAAGGGGCAATTTTGGTGATACTGCCACAGAATATGTAAGGCTCGGTTTTAAAACCTTCAAAAAATTATTCGACCTGAGCGCCCTGCAAAAACAGAATACTTCTGAAGATCTTTATAAGAATAATTTTAAGATGAAGAGTATCCGCCAACTGGATATCGGCATTGATTCGCTGCGCAAATTAGATGACACATTGCACAAAAGAATGGCGAGGGAAATGAGCGGCTATACACATTATCTTGCGCTGAATGACAGTGTTTGGAAAAAGAACAGTGTTACTATTGCGCATGCCGACAGTATCAATAAACTCATTCCTGATACGGCCCGTTTCAGTGCCTATGAATCTGCCATTAACATGGCTACTTTTATGCGTAATACCATCCAGAATAATATTACCGATATCAATGCAAGGGAAAGCGATATTAAATTCCACAAACTGGAATGGCACCGCAAATTCTCTTTATCGCTTGCCTGCCTGGTATTGTTTTTTATCGGCGCTCCTTTGGGTTCTATCATCCGCAAAGGCGGGTTAGGCATGCCGCTGGTAGTGGCCATTGTGTTCTTCCTCATCTTTCACCTGCTGAATATGTTTGGCGAGAAATTTGTGAAAGAAGAGATCACCGCTCCTTTTACAGGCATGTGGTTATCGATATTTGTGCTGGTACCGGTGGGTATATTTTTAACCTATAAGGCCATGCACGATTCGCAATTGTTCAATAAGGAATTTTACAACCGGTTTTTTAAAAGATTCAGCAGCATTTTCGGTACATTTAGGAAACAAAAAAAATCAGTTCAACCTGTAAATTAAATTTATCATGTCTTCAAAATATAAAAGCCGCAGGGCATTCATTGCCGACTCTGCCAAAGGCGCTATTGCAGTAAGTATTGGATTAAGCGCTGCAGGATCATTGATCCCAAACGACACTACCGCCAATAATTATTCAAAGCATTTGATATTTACTAATTACGATCAGCAACCACTGCCTTATAAATATGATGCACTGGAAAATGTGATCGATGCTATGACGATGGAGATACATTACAGTAAGCATGCCGCCACTTATGCAAAAAATCTTAAAGAAGCTGCAGCAGCTGAAGCAGTGGATGTAAGCAAACCACTGGAAGATGTGCTGGCAAAGATCTCTAAGTTCTCTCCTAAAATGCGCAATAATGGTGGCGGACATTATAACCACGAATTGTTCTGGCAATGTATGCGTGCTAAAAAAGACAATAATGCGCCCACAGGAAAACTGGCAGCGGCTATTGATAAAACCTTTACTTCATTTGCCGAATTCAAAAAACAATTTGGCGATGCCGGTAAGAACCGTTTTGGCAGCGGCTGGGCATGGTTGTACGTGGATGCTGCTAAAACCTTAAAGATCGGCAGCTCACCTAACCAGGATAATCCTTTGATGGACATCAGTGATATTAAAGGCACTCCTTTACTGGGCCTGGATGTGTGGGAGCATGCTTATTATTTAAAGTACCAGAATAAAAGAGCAGATTATATTGAGAACTGGTGGAACGTGGTGAACTGGGATTTTGTACAGCAGCGTTTTGAAAAGCTCTAAAATCTTTTAGATATGAAACAATGGCCATTGTTATTGTTGCTTACCGGCACTTTAGCAATGGCTGTTTTTATGACGATCAACGGAGCTCCTTTAAAAACTCCGCAAACACCACACGGTATTATTGACCTGGAATTTGCCTACAACACTGAAAAGGTAAATATTATTGCTACTGCCTGGCAATTGCAAAGCGCCGATGGGCTGGATGATGTAGCGGAAAATAATACGATGTGGGATTTTGTTTTTATCCTCTTTTATGCTTCCTTCTTTTTTGCAGCTTGTAAAACACTCAGCAAAAAATTCATTACCACTCACTGGAAACATACTGCAGGCATCTTTCTTTCTAAAACGGCCATTGCTGCCGGTGTACTGGATATTGGAGAGAACCTGGGTATGCTGCAAACATTAAGCGCCAGGGGCAATGACAGTATTTATCTGTTCACCGCTCTGTGTGCTTCTGTAAAATGGTTGCTGGTATTATTGATCCTTATATATCTCCTGTTTGCTTTGATAAGTCAGCGGCAAAGAATGGGTACTTCCTGAATTGGCTCAGCCTTTGACCAAGAAGCACTCACCAATAAATGCAACTAAGACAAAGGCTGATAAATTGACAAACAATCTGAGGCAAATTTAAAGGGATTGCACTTTACAAAAACTACCGGTTATATAAAATTTTGGTAAAAAGATTTACATTAAAAAAACCTACTTTCGTAACCCATAATTGTTATTAATAACTTATAATTCATAACTCAAATGCAAGCCTGGAAAGATTACCAATCGCAGCATAAAGATCGTTTTTTAAATGAGCTGCTGGAGCTGTTGCGCATACCAAGTATCAGTGCAAAAAGCGAACACAAAAATGATATGCTTAAATGTGCAGAAGCTGTTAAAGCAAGATTGCTAGAAGCGGGTGCTGATAAAGCAGAAATATATCCAACTGACGGACACCCTTTAGTATACGGAGAAAAAATTGTTGATCCCTCCAAACCAACTGTACTCGTGTACGGCCACTATGATGTACAGCCTGCCGATCCGCTGGAATTATGGAACAGTGGCCCTTTTGATCCATTGATCAAAGATGGTAAAATTTATGCAAGGGGCAGCTGCGATGATAAAGGACAATTTTACATGCACGTAAAAGCTTTGGAGACCTTGGTAAAAACAAATTCTTTGAACAGTAATATCAAATTCTGTATTGAAGGTGAAGAAGAAGTGGGTTCTCCCAATCTTGGAAAATTTGTTTCCACTCATAAAGAATTATTAAAGGCGGATTGTGTATTGATCAGCGACAGTGCGATGATCAGTTTGGATACACCCAGCATTGATATTGGTGTACGTGGCCTGAGTTATATTGAAGTGGAAGTAACCGGCCCTAACCGCGACCTGCACAGTGGTGTATATGGTGGCGCTGTTGCAAACCCCATTACCATTTTAGCAAAAATGATCGCTTCGCTGCACGATGAAAATAATCATATCACCATTCCGGGTTTTTATGATGATGTGGCAGTTGCTACCGATGAAGAGAGGAAGCTGATGGCACTGGCACCTTTTGATGAACAGGAATATAAAGATGACCTGGGCGTAAAAGAACTGTGGGGCGAAAAAGGTTTCAGCACCAATGAAAGAACAGGTATCCGCCCTACACTGGAGCTGAACGGTATCTGGGGTGGTTATACCGGTGAAGGTGCAAAAACGGTGTTGCCTTCCAAAGCGTTTGCAAAAATATCTGCAAGGCTGGTGCCTAATCAAACTTCTGATAAGATAACAGAGATACTCATAAATCACCTGCAGAAAATTGCGCCGCCTTATGTTACCGTAAAGGCTGCATTGCATCATGGTGGTGAGCCTTATATGACACCTATTGACAGTAAGGCTTATAAAGCTGCCGCCAAGGCGATGGAAACCACTTTTGGTAAAACACCGATACCGGTACGTGGCGGTGGCAGTATCCCCATCTGCGCTTTGTTTGAAAAAGAACTGGGAATAAAGATCGTCTTCATGGGTTTTGGACTGGACAGTGATAACCTGCATAGCCCCAATGAAAAATTCAATTTGGAGAATTTTTATAAAGGCATTGAGACCATCCCTTATTTTCACCAGTATTTTGCTGAAAAAAGTTAAGTGGAAAGGATAAATATTTCAGATCCCGGCAAATAGTATTGCCGGGATTTTTATTCAAATGAATTTCAATAATTATTTTTTAAGTCATGACGCCACTTCTCCCAGAAGATAAATTAATATGGTCTCCTGTTGTTGCCAACTCACGTATGAACCGGCAGCGGAATGCCAGTGGCATCAACAGTTATGAACAGGAATTTAATTTTAAGCCGGAAGATTTTTTAGCGTCCCGTATCAAATCCAATGGAAACACTTCCTGGCTTGATTTGTGTTGCGGAGAAGGCAATGCACTTGTACAGATTGCTGCATATTTTTATGATAAAGGTCTTGAACAAAAAATACATTTAAAAGGAGTTGACCTGCTGGATACCTTTCCTAATATAAATGAAAAGTTCAGTTGTATCAGTTTTGAAACAGCAGCTGTTGTAAATTATGTACCGCGTCAAAAATATGATCTTATCACCTGCGTGCATGGCATACATTACCTGGGTGATAAATTAAAATTTTTGGAGAATGCCATCAATGCTTTGAGCAGCGATGGTGTTTTTATAGGCAATCTTGACCTTAACAATATCATCATCAATAATAAAAACTCTGGTCAGTGGCTTAGTGATTTTTTTAAGCGATCGGGTATTACCTATAACAATAAAAGCAGGATAATAAAAAAAGAAGGCGCAGCTGTTGTCAATTTTGGCCTTCATTATATTGGTGCGGATGATACCAGCGGTCCCAATTATACAGGACAGGAAGCTGTAACATCCTATTATAATAGCCCCGGGGTCGCCTTGTAAGTTACCGCTGTGTCCCTTTTTATTGCCTGCATTTCGTTATTTACTATACAAAAATGTGGTTCCTACTTATTTTCTTCCTGCAAAAAAAGGTGAATTGACCCTTGCAATAATTACAACTTCCTGCTATTTTGTGCAGCAACACTGTAACAGCGTACTTTGATACAGCTGCACACTACTCCAACTATCTTTCAAATACCATTGTTCGTCCCACCTGATCTTGCTTTATCATTCAATTTATAATCTTAAACTTTCAACTATGTCCATTAAGAAAGATGCAAGCGGTAATCCCGTTCTCGATTCCAACGGAAATCCTGTTTATGAAACTGATTCAAGTGGAAATGAGATTGGGGAATGGGGCAAGAGACTGTCAGGGATCGTATTGGTGCTTATTACTGTTTTTGCCATTATTGCGATCATTGCACACTGGCCCGATAAGATGCCACCACAGGGGCCTAATACCTGCACCAAGTATCATTACAAATGGTTTCACATTACCTACCTGGGAGCAGAAGGAAGAGATAACAGCGATACCAGTGTATTTTTTATTCCACGCAATGCCGTTATTGTCAAAAAAGACAGCCCTGCTGTTACTGTTGTGGTTGATACTAATGCAGTTTCAAATAAAGATTCGCTCGGAAAGGCCAAAAAAATAACTGACTCTATTAGGGTGAATATCATGCAAACACAATCCTGTAAAAAATCTATCGGTTGCACCATCGACCTGAATACACTGATCCTTTTACTGGTGGCGTTGGGTGGTTTTTTGGGCAACCTGATCCATATCGCCTCTTCTTTCACCAATTTTATTGGGGCGGGTAAGTTTAAACGGAGCTGGGTGCTATGGTATTTTGTAAAACCATTCACTGCATCGGCTTTAGCAGTTGGTGTATATATAATTTTCCGTGCAGGCTTTTTAAATTCCGGCGAAGCCACGGCCAGTGTAAACTTATACGGGGTTGTAGCCATTGCTATACTGGCAGGCTTATTTACTGATATGGCCACGCAGAAATTAAAAGAAGTGTTTGCTGTTATCTTTCAAACGAGCACGGCAAGGCCCAACCCACTGGAATTGCCTAAGGTAAAGATCACCAGCTGTAATCCTGCCACACTGCCACTGAACCAGGCAGTAAATGTGGTACTGAGCGGTACCGGTTTTGATAACCGCGTTCTTAAACTAAAGATCGACGGGACTGAGATCGCCAATTTTACCACGCAGCCCAATTCGATCGTATTTAATTATACAGCTACTACTGCAAAACCCCAGTTAATTATTTATGATGAGAAGAATACAGAACTGGTGAGATTTGAACTTTCTGCTGCATAACTACTGTTTTTCACAGTTGATTTTACTCCTGCAGTGGCCCGCCTTATAACAGCGGGCCACTGTTTTTTTATTGTTAAATATGCCCTTATATAGTTGTAAAATTTTGGCACACTTCGTAAATCCTGTTTCTTCATATCTCGTTTCTTTTTTTACTGATCTCCTCCCCTATGAATTGTGAAAATAAAATTGCAATTTTAAGCGTACAAATTAGCAGCAGGGCGCCATTATGGATACCAAGAATAATGACCTTTTCTATTCCCGGTTACCGGTAAATGAAATTCCGCTCAGTGATCTTTTTACCGAAGAGCACTTATTTTTTCATATCCCGGGCAACTGGCATGTGGTGATAACGGATGTAAAGAATTCCACTGCCGCTATTCTTTCTGGTCTGCACCAGATCATTAATCTTGTTGCCACGGGCAGTATTGTGGCAGTGCTTAATATCGCTTACAAGGCCAACATAACGGTACCATTTTTCTTTGGCGGGGATGGCGCCTCTTTTATTATCCCGCAAAGCCTGCTGGATGCAGCCATGGAAGCGCTGCTTGCGCATAGCGAAAATGCAAAAACAAATTTCAATCTCGATCTTCGTGTAGGCCATGTGCCTGTTGCAGATATTTATGCACAGCAGCATGCACTGCTCATCAGCAAGCTCCGCACTTCCGGTCAGTTTGTAATACCCGTGCTGCTGGGCGATGGACTTACTTATGCAGAAAAAAAGATCAAGAGTGAAGGATATAAATTTGCAACGCCCAAGCCGGCAAACAGGCAACCTGACCTGAGTGGTATGCAATGCCGGTGGGACAGGATAAAGCCGCCTGCCAATACGCTTGAAGTAATTAGTTTATTGGTACTTGCCACCAAAGGTGCTCAACAGGCAGTGGTTTTTAAAAAAGTAATGGATCATATTGATTCCATTTATGGTATACCACAGGCTCTGCAAACCTATCAGTGTGGGTATGCTTAAACTCAGTACTGCGCTTTCAAAAATAGGGCTGGAGGTCCGTGCCCGTATGGGTGGCTTCCGGCCATTGAATGTTTTGAACACCTGGATCAGGACCTCGCTGGGTTATCTTTATTTTAAAACAAAAAAAGGTAAAGTCTACCTGCATTCATTGATCGACATGTCGGATACACTCATCATCGACGGAAGGATCAACACCGTGATCTCGGGCAATGCACAGCAGCGTGCACAACTGGAGACTGCGCTGGACCATATGGAAATGACCGGCGAAATAATTTATGGCCTTTACGTAAGTAAGGAATCTGTAATGTCGTGTTATGTAAAAGATATTCACCAGCAGCATATCCATTTCGTGGATGGTGCAGAAGGCGGCTATACAAAGGCAGCCGGTGTTATCAAACAAAAAAATGCTATCGCTGGTAAAAAATAAATATCTTTTTTCTTCTCGTAATTTTTTTCAAAACAAGTTTTTATTTAAGGCAACAATTTTTGTCATCGTGGTATCTCTTTATGCAATATGGAGTATGAAGAAGATCAAAAACACAGGATGATGGCATTGATGATATACCGGCTGCTGCAGGTGGTTGCAATTATTGTATGCGTTGTTGCTATCATAATTATCAGTATCTGTCTTGCATGATCGTCTACTACAAACATTATTTTATTTAACCCCAAAACAACTGTCAGCAATGCATCCACGCTTTTTTTACCTGTTACATTATTTATAAAAACGCCAGCTGGTTTCGTAATTCCTGGTCAATGGTTGTTCTGTAAGAATTGCCCGTAACATTTCTATGGGTAACTGGTTCTCGTGCAATATCGCATCGTGATATTGCTTATACGTCATTTTGTGTGTATCCACCAATTCTTTCTTTAACGCCATGAATTCCAGGCCACCGATCATATACGCTATCTGGTACAGTGGCCCGTAGCCGCCTGTAAACGACCTGCGCACTTCTCCCTCTGCGTTGGCACGTTCATGCCCCACACGGTCCACTAAAAAATCAATGCATTGCTGTGGTGTCCATTTGCCCAGGTGATAATTCAATGAAAATATTATCCGGGCACAACGATGCATGCGCCAGAACAGCATGCCTATCTTTTCTTCGGGTGTTTCAGGAAATTTCAGATCCCATAACAACATTTCCCAGTACAGGGAATTTCCTTCCACCCAAAAGGGTGTACCAAAATGGCGATAGGTCTTATAACGGTCATTCATATACGATTGCAGGTGATGGCCTGCTATCAGTTCGTGGTGTACCGTAGCACGGGAAAAATCAGGATTATTGCCCCGCATGCTCATCATCTTTTCATCGTAGGTCATGGTATTGGTGGGATAAGAAATAATGAGCGACTCGCCACCCAGGAAAAAAGGATTTACCCGCTGCCGGTCCGGCGACATCATGTACATACTCCAGTCTTCTTCTGCCAGCGGCGGTATGGTGACCAGATCGTTCTTCTTTAAAAAATCCACCGATTGCTTATACAGGTCGAACATTGCTTCCGGTTGCTTACCTGCAGGCACAAACGAAGTTTTTACTTTTTCCTGCGCTGCCTTCCAGTTATTGCCAAAGCCCATGGCCTGCGACGCTTTTAACAATTCTGCATCGCACCAGGCAAATTCTTTATTGGCAATTTCCACCAGTTCTTCGGGCGAATAATCAATGAACTCCAATTTTAATTGCCGTACCAGTTCATCGTGCCCGATAGGGTTGCCGATAATACCGCTGCCATCATCTTTTTGAGAGCTGCTGATTTTTCCTTTTTTCTTCAACGCTGCTCCATACAGTTTCAACAGGCTATCGGTTTCTGTATAGGTTTTGGGCACCCACCAGGTAAATAACGGATCGTAGCCATTATAGAAATTATAATAATTTTTTAATGCACCCTGTAATCCTTTTACCGCTTCGGCTGCATAATTGGCCTGCGTTGTTTCCAAACTATCTGCTGCTTTTAATTTATTAATGGCGCCGGTAATTTCTTTGTTGATATCATTCAATTCTTTGGCAGTTGCCTGGCCATCTACCGCTGCTCCCCTGCGCCGCGGTTTTTCCAGGGCAAATATCCTGTCGGAAAATGGCAGGAACGATTCCACCTTTGTATACAGTTTTGATTCTTCATTCAATCTATATTTATCATCTTCCACATCTCTTTTAAAAAGTAAATAATCTACTTTACCGTTGATGCTCATTTTAGCAAAATCTATTTTTTCCAGTTGCTGCAGGTAATCATTTATCAACTCCAGCAAGCGCCGGCGCCGTTCCGGCGAATTATAACCCGAGTTCTGCTGCCGCCACCATTCATCACCGGTGCCACTGGTGGAATAAAAACGAATGATACTTTCTTTATCGGCATCATACTGTATCATTGTATTGGCCATTTCGCTGGTCTGGCTGTACAGGCTGGCTGGCGCCGTTTTTTGTGCCTGTATATTTCCGGCGCTGCATACAAATATTATTACCAGGATCCGCAGTTGTTTTTTCATACTTTTTGAGTTGGATATAAATATAACAAAAAACCTTCCCCCTTTGATCCCGCAACAAATAAACCCACAGGTTTGTTATCTTTCCATTGGTTTTGAAAGAGGAACGGGTTTTGTTGCTTCAAACTGTATCGATCCATTTTAAAAATAACACGATGAAAAATATTGTAACCATTTCCGACATTCAGCAGGTAACACATGATATAAAATGTTTCCGGCTTTCCAAACCTTCCGGCTTTCATTTTTCGCCCGGCCAGGCCACGGATGTGGCTATTAACCAACCGGGATTAGAAGATGAAAAGCGCCCCTTTACTTTTACGGCCTTGCCTAATGCGCCCTACCTGGAGTTTACCATTAAACGATATGCCGACCATCATGGCATTACCGATAAACTGCACCAGTTGCAACCCGGCGATCAATTGATCATTGAAGATGCCTGGGGCGCTATTGAATATAAAGGCCCCGGTTATTTTATTGCAGGCGGTGCCGGCATTACTCCTTTTATTGCCATATTGAGAGACCTGCACGAAAGAAAGCAGCTTGCCGGTAACACGCTTTTCTTTTCCAACAAAACTGCAGCCGATGTTATTTATGCCAAAGAATTAAAACAATTGCTGGGCGATATGGCCATTTTTATTTTGAGCCGGGAAGAGAAGTCGGGTTATATCAATGCCACCATTAACGAGGATTTTTTAAAATCACATGTGAAGGATGTTTCCAAACATTTTTATGTATGCGGACCGGATAAAATGGTAAGCGATATCACGGGTATTTTACAAAAGATGGGCGCAGATACGGATACGGTGGTGTTTGAGAAATGATTTTTTATGCCGGGAACCGGTTTTTATATTTCGTCTCAATTAACACGATGCGTTCCTACGGAACGCTGAAAACAAACGTTGTTTGTTTTTCTACCGATGAGATGTTCCTACGGAACAAAGCAATATATTATATGTTGAAGGCGCTTATTTGAGATCAGCTTTATTCTTAGGGTATATATTTCGTGAGACAAGCCTCATGGTGAGGTAATTACAGTTTACAGCCATTTTATTATAATTTGATTTCAGAAATTGCCCCTAATCCTGTACTTTTGCACCCCACTTATTTAGTGGAAACGGATGCCGGGGTAGCTCAGCTGGTTAGAGCACAGGATTCATAACCCTGAGGTCGGCAGTTCAAGTCTGCTCCCCGGTACAAAAAGCCCTTTAACGAGGGCTTTTTAGTTTATAAGCAATTGCTGAAGTCTTGCTGCAACCTTCTCTGCATTCGGTAACATTTCTTTTTCCAGGCCGATATTCATGGGTACGGCCGGTAAATTGAGGGCGCCTATCACTTCCACCGCGGCATCCAGGTATTTAAAACAGGCTTTGCTGATCCTGCCCGCCAGTGCTTCGGCGAAGGAATTATTCTGCTGTTCTTCGGTCACTATCAAACATTTGCCGTGTTTTTGTACCGCGGCAAATACGAGTGTTTCATCCAGCGGGAACAGGGTACGCAGGTCTATTATTTCCACCTTCCCGGTAAAGTTCTTTGCGGCTGCTTTTGCCCAGTATACGCCCATACCATAAGTGATCACACAACAGCTTTCGCCCCCGGCAATGTATTTTTCTTCCGCCTGCAGTACGGTGTTGGCTTTGCCCAATGGAAGTATATAATCTGCCGCAGGTTCTGTGGCCTTTCCATCTTCGGTGCCCGGCACTTTGCTCCAGTACAAGCCTTTATGCTCCAGCATCACCACCGGGTTGGGATCGAGGAAGGCGGCCTTCATCAAGCCCTTCATATCCGCCGCATTGGAGGGGTATACCACTTTAATGCCTTTTATGGAGAGCAGGGTTGTTTCAATACTGCCGCTGTGGTAAGGCCCGCCACCACCATAAGCGCCAATAGGCACCCTTATCAGCGTTTGTACCGGGTATTTGCCGCAGCTTAAATAGCAGCTCTTGCTTATTTCTGTTACCAGTTGGTTGAGCCCGGGATAGATGTAATCGGCAAACTGCACTTCCACAATGGGTTTTAGCCCCACGGCACTCATGCCCACCGTGCTGCCAATGATGTAGGCTTCCTGTATAGCGGTGTTGAATACACGATGATCGCCAAACTGTTCGGCAAGCGTGGCTGCTTCGCGGAAAACGCCGCCCAGCCTGCGCCCCACATCCTGTCCATACAATAATGCTTCCGGATATTGCTCCATGATCTCCCTGATGGCAAATAAGCCGGCATCCACCATTAATATTTTTTCTTTTCCGGCGGGGCTGCGCTCCCCTTTTTCTTCAGTTACAGGGGTAGGTGCAAATACAAATTGTGTTACCGTTGAAGGATCTGGTTCAGGGGCAGCTATAGCCCCCTGGAAATCACTGACCACCTGTGCTGCAGCTTCTTTTTCTATTTGCAGTAATTCTTCTTCTGTAATACCCATTTCGAGCAGGCGCCGGCGCAGTTTGGGGCCGGGGTCGTCTATTGCATGTTTGGCCAGGTCTTCTGCCGTTCTGTAAAATTCTTTGCGTACGCCACTGGTGTGGTGGCCCAACAAGGGCACTTTGGCGTGTACTAAAAAGGGATGCCTTTCTTTACGCACTTCTTCCACCACGTTCTGCATCACTTCATAGCTTTGAAAAAAATCACTGCCATCGATACTGATCCTTTTAATACCTTTTAATCCTTTCACCATTTCACTGGCATTGGTGGTTCTTGCTTCGTCGGATGTTACACTGATGCCCCAGCTATTATCCTGCACTAAAAAAATGATCGGCAACTGGTGCAATGCTGCAAACTGGAAGGCTTCGCTTACTTCCCCTTCTGTAACCGACGCATCACCCAGCGAACAAATGACTACCGGTGGAGTACTTGTGTCTGTCAACTCTGTACCATTAACTTTTAATTTCTCCAGGTATTTTATCCCCTGTGCCACACCGGTAGTGGGTATGGCCTGCATGCCGGTGGCGCTGCTTTGGTGTATGATATTCGGTTTATCGTCGCCTTTATAATTGGGATGCGAATAATATTCCCGCCCACCGGTAAATATATCGCTGCCTTTGGCCAGCAATTGCAACATTAACTGGTAAGGTGTAAAACCAAGGCCCAGCAAAATGCTTTCATCCCTGTAATAAGGACTTACATAATCGCAGGGCAGCAATTGAAAAGCAGCGGCCAGCTGTATGGCTTCGTGGCCACGACTGGTGGAGTGTACATATTTACAGGTTTGCCGGTTGGCTTCGTAGGTGTCCGCCATTGTTTTTGCAGTGCACATCAGGCGGTAGGCTTTTAATAAAATTCCGTTTGCAATCATCTTTCAAATGTAGAATTATTTTGGTTAGCCGCAGATTGGAGGGGCCACGGATTACACGGATTTTCACGGATTAAATACAAAAACATAAACAAAAGTTTTTTTAACCAAAGTAATCCGTGAAAATCCGTGTAATCCGTGGCAAAAAAAAATCCCGGCAAAGCCGGGATGTAATTATTTTATGTGTGGCCGAATAGAATATTCGGTTTACTTAACTTCTACTGTTAACAGGTTGTCTTTTTCCAAAAATGCTTCCAGCACATCGCCTACCACGCATTCGCCTACACCAGCTGGTGTACCTGTAAATATCAGGTCGCCGATGTTCAATGAAAAATAATTGGAGATATGTGAAATAAGAGAATCGATGCTGAAGATCATATTGCCGGAATTGCCGGTTTGCACCAGTTCTTTATTCTTGTAAAAAGTAAAATTGATATTTTTCCGGTTGAGGGCGGGTGTTACATCCACAAATTTGCCCACGGCTGCGGAATTGTCAAATGCTTTTGCCTTTTCCCAAGGTAATCCTTTCTTTTTCAGTTCGTCCTGAATATCCCTGGCGGTAAAATCGATACCGACAGTGATACCGTTGTAATAATTTGAAGCATGCCTTTCCTGTATGTATTTACCATTCTTGCACACACGCAAAACCAGCTCACATTCATAGTGCAGTTCGTTGCTGAATTCCGGGTAGTAGAAAGGTGTATGGCTCTGCAGCAATGCACTTTTCGGCTTCATGAATATTACCGGCTCCTCGGGTATGTCGTTGCCAAGCTCCTTGGCATGGTCCGCATAATTGCGGCCTACACAAATTATCTTCATTTAGTGCTTTTTTAGAGGGATAGGTTTCAGCAGCGAATATAGGTAATAAGGATATAAAAAACAACAATGTGAGCCTATAGGCATTGATTTGCTGCTTATTACTCGATGGACAGGTTATTAAAGGCGCTCATGGTTCTGTCGATGCCGGTTGCAATAAAACTTTCTATAATATCTACACAAACCGCTATTTTCCGGAGTACCTGGGGCTCCTCCGCCTTCAGCCATTTGCCCAGTACAAAGTCGGCCTGCATGCCTTTTGGGTAGTTATTGCCCACTCCAAACCGCAGTTTGGGATAAGCATCGGTACTGGTCATTTCCTGTATGCTTTTTAGCCCATTGTGGCCTCCGGGGCTGCCGCCGGAGCGCAGGCGTATCTTGTTCAATGGCAGGGCCACATCGTCCAGGATGGTGAGGGTATTTTCCAGCGCCACTTTTTCTTTATCCATCCAGTATTTAAATGCTTTGCCGCTCAGGTTCATGTAGGTGGTAGGGCAAATGCAGATGACCGGTTTGCCTTTGAATTTTACTTCGGCTACATAAGCCTGCTTGTCTACCCTGAAATCGCCGCCATGTTTTTTTACAAATGCGTTCACTACATCAAAACCTATATTATGACGGGTGTTGGCGTATTCGCTGCCGATATTACCGAGACCAACGATGAGGAATTTAGACATGAAAGAAAGTTACGAGTTAAGAGTTACGGGTTGCGGGCTGTTTAACTCGTAACCCGTAACATCCAAACCCGTAACCTGTATTTTTAAATTAACGTATCAAATATCTGTTGCAGATCTGCTTCGGTTTTAATGAGTACATCCCTGGCCTTGCTGCCCTGGTTGGTGCCTACTACTCCTGCGGCTTCCAGCTGATCCATTAAGCGACCGGCACGGTTGTAGCCCAGTTTCATTCTGCGTTGTAATAAAGAAGTGCTGCCCACCTGGCTGGCCACGATCAATCTTGCTGCATCTTCAAATAAAGAATCCCTGTCGGCAAGATCGGTGCCCTTGGATTCCAGCTCTTTTTCATCAATATATTCAGGTAATAAAAATGCCTGCGGGTAGCCTCTTTGTTCGCCGATAAAATCCACGATCTTATCCACTTCGGGTGTATCTACAAAGGCGCATTGCAAACGCACTAATTCCCCATTATAACTGATGAGCATATCTCCCTTACCGATCAATTGCTCTGCGCCACCGGCATCCAAAATAGTACGGCTATCGATCTTGCTGCTCACTTTAAATGCGATACGTGCAGGGAAGTTGGCTTTGATAGTACCGGTAATAATATTCACCGATGGCCTTTGCGTAGCAATGATCAAATGTATACCCACGGCACGGGCAAGCTGCGCCAAACGTGCGATCGGCATTTCCACTTCTTTACCGGCTGTCATGATCAGGTCGGCAAATTCATCCACCACCAATACGATAAACGGCAAGAACTGGTGCCCTTTTTCAGGGTTAAGTTTTCTTGCGGCAAATTTTTCGTTGTACTCTCTTATGTTACGGCAACCGGCTTCTTTTAAAAGATCGTAGCGGTTATCCATTTCTATACACAACGCATTCAATGTATGCACCACTTTTTTAGTATCGGTGATGATCGCATCTTCTTCTCCCGGCAGTTTTGCCAAAAAGTGTTTTTCTATTGCTTTATAAATACTCAGCTCCACTTTTTTAGGATCTACCAATACAAATTTTAATTGCGATGGATGTTTTTTATACAGTAACGAAACCAATATCGCATTCAACCCAACTGATTTACCCTGGCCGGTAGCACCCGCCATTAATAAGTGCGGCATGCTGGAAAGATCCACGATAAAATTCTCGTTATCGATCTTTTTACCAATTGCGATGGGTAATGAAAAATTATTGTTCTGGAATTTTTCTGAAGACAGTAAGGTCTTCATACTTACCACTGTTTTCTTTGCATTAGGTACTTCAATACCAATGGTGCCTTTACCGGGTATAGGCGCAATGATACGGATGCCCAATGCTGCCAGGCTCAGAGCAATATCATCTTCCAGGTTCTTGATACGGGAAATGCGTACACCCGCCGCCGGTATGATCTCGTACAAAGTAACCGTAGGCCCTACGGTTGCCGATATCTTCTGGATATTGATATCATAATTCTTCAGCGTGTTGATGATCTGGTTCTTGTTATTCTCCAGTTCATTGGCGTCCTGTACAATTTTTTCGCTGCCATGATTCTCTAATAGATCGATGGTGGGGTATTTGTAATCCCGCAGGTCGAGTATCGGGTCATAAGGTTTTGAAGCGGCTACTTTTGCAGCAGTAACCGGCCCTTCTTCCACTTCTTCCGCCACTTTATCTGGAACAGTTTTTATTTCCAGCTCCAGCCCTGATATTTCCGGTGTTTTTATTTTCGGTGTTATTACCGGTTTTGTTTCCACTACCGGTGGTAATATGATCTCTTCTTCTTCTTCCTCCTCCTCTTCTTCTTCCAATTCTTCTTCCGGTTCTTTTTCTATCAATGTAATTTCATGATCGTGACCGGCGTTGACCACAGGCGGTGTGATCAGGACATTACCATCGCCTTTTAATGCATTGCCTTTTGTTGCTGCAATGGCATCGGTATTTTCAGCTACAGCCGCTTCTTCTGTTGGCGCTTTTACTACTGCTGTTTCTGTATCGATGTTACTGTTGATGGCAGGTGGCAGAATATCTTTTTTTGAAGGCAGTTTAAACACAGGGTTGAAACGCCAGATGATGTAAGACAGCACAGCCACTGCTAAAACACCAATAGTGCCCACCTGCCCGATGGTACGGTACATCCAGTCCCTTACCAGGTCGCCTGCAGCGCCACCCCAGGGAAAATCCTGTTTGGTAAAATTGAATATCACCGATGCCGCCACGCTTAATAATGGCAGCCCCACCACCAGGTATTTTATATTTCTTGATACCGAAAAAACTTTTTTTCCAAAAAATAAATTCACGCCGGTTACAAAGAAAAAGGTGCAGAAAAGATAACTGGCTATGCCAAAACCTTTGCGTACAAATATTTCTGAAAGAAATGCGCCAAAGGTGCCGAGCAGGTTCTGCACTTTTATATCATTGGCCAGCAGCATGCGGTAGCTGAATTTATCCTGGTCTTCGGCCCAGGTAAAAAGGTAGGATGTAAAAGCAACAAAAAGCAGGATCGATATCAGCAGCAACACGCTGCCGGTGATCTTGTGGGTACGCTCATCCTTCAGCAACTGTTTTACTTCCACAGTTTCTTCCTTTTCCTGCTTCAGCTTGCCGGGATCTTCTGCCTTTGTTTTTACAGATTTAGATTTACTTGCCATTAGCAACAAAGATAAAGAAAAGCATTACTGTACAGCATGGCAAATGGCCACAACCTGTTATTTATATTAAAAAAAATTGTAGGTTTGATCACAAACTGCCCGATGCTTAAGAGACTTTTCTTAATAGCCCTTTTAGTTGCTCTGCGGCTTACAGCTTTTTGCCAGCAATTGCCCGACAGCAGTTATGTAGATATTGCCAGCATCAGGGATTCGGCCATGCTGATAAAATACACGCAGGTTTTCATCGACAGTAATAATGCTGCCAACACCTCCAACCTGCTGCAGCAAAAATTTGTGCCGTTGGCACAGTTCAATTATAAATCCAATATTCCCCCGAGGCTGGTATCAAGATATTTCTACCTGCAGATTGCTTTATACAACAGCAGCAGCCTGGCCGATACGGTCTCTGTTTTTCCGGGCTCCATGTTTGATAATATTATTTTTTACGACCGTACGCCGGACAACCGTTTGCAATATGCCGGTGACGGATCGAAGTATGGTTTTTGCGATCTTTCGCTTGCGCCCAATCAAAAAAGAGTAGTGATAATAAAGCTGGATCCCTGCCGCCACGATTACGATTATGTGCGGCCGCAACTGATACATTTTCACTACCTCAACACATACAAATCGGTTGTAAAAAGCCGTACACAGGATATCCGCAGCGTGGGCTTTTTATTGGGCGGCATGCTTTTTATCATGGTGCTTTTTGTGACCGTGAATTATTTTCTTACCCGCAAAAAAGAATTCTTATACTATATCGGTTACGCACTCTGCATGTTCACACTGGTATTTTGTTATGCTTACCTGGGTTCATCCTGGGGCAGCTTTACCAGTTTTTTAAACGGCTACCTGGATGTTTGCTTACTGATAGCCGGCAATGTTTTTTACCTGGCTTTTTGCCGCCATTTTTTGAATACCAAAACCAATTACAAACTGCTCGATACGGTATTCCGGGTTGAAGAATGGTTTTTACTGGCCCTTTTGCTGGCCTTTACTTTTATACATTATTTTACCGACTGGTACATGGTAGAGCGTATGCTGGAAAACCTGATGAAGATCATCGTCTTAGTGATCGGTATTGCTTTTATTGTGATCGCATTCAAGCAAAAACACCGGTTGATCGGGTACCTCGCCACCGGCAGCGCTTTTGCTATTGTGTTCAGCATTATTTCGCTCACCATCATACTGATGAAAATTCCACCGAAGGGAATATTCTATCATGCACTGTTCTATCATGATATAGGACTGGTATTTGCGCTGGCCTTCTTTTTATTAGGATTGACTTATAAGAACCGCCGCGAACTGGTGGAAAGGATACAGGAGCAGGAATCTTTGAAACTGGATGTAAAGAAAAAAGATTTTGAGAACCAGATCGCCATCATCAAAGCGCAGCAGGAAGAACGCAACCGCATCAGCGCCGATATGCATGATGACCTGGGTGCTGGTATGACCACCATCCGCCTGTACAGCGAATTGGCCAAGAGCCGTATTGGTGATAAACCCATTCCTGAAATTGAAAAGATATCCTCGTCTGCCAATGAACTGCTTAACAAGATGAACGCCATCATCTGGAGTATGAGCAGCAGCAACGATTCGCTGGGTAATATGGTGGCGTATATCAGGAGTTATTCGCTGGAATATTTTGAGAACAGCGGGATCAACTGCCATATCAGTTTACCGGAGAACATTCCCAATATTGTGGTAAGCGGTGAAATAAGAAGAAATGTTTTTTTAGTGGTGAAAGAAGCATTGAACAATGTGCTGAAACATTCCGGCGCCACGGATGTAAGCATTACTTTAACCAAATCGCCCGATGGACTTAAATTAGAAATTCAGGATAATGGCAAGGGTATTGATTTTGATAAACTGCGCCAGTTTGGTAATGGTTTAAAGAATATGAAAAAAAGAATGGAGGATGTGCATATTCAATTCCGCATTGAAAATAATAACGGTACCCTCGTTACACTGTTCCGGGTGATCGATAATTTTTAACGCCTGGCCACGCTTATTGCCATTAATATCCAGCCTGCAATAAAACAAAGACCACCTAAAGGAGTAATGGCGCCCAACCAACGCAGATCCTGCAAAGCGCATAATGCATACAATGAACCGGAGAAAAAAATGATCCCTATGATAAAAAGGTTGCCCGACCATTGTAATAATTTGCCGGGATATTCTTTATACAATACGCCTGCTGCCAGCAATGCAAATACATGGTAAAACTGGTAACGCACTGCTGTTTCAAATACCTGTAAGCTTTCCTGCGAAAGCATTGTTTTTAAACTATGTGCGCCAAATGCACCCAACGCCACTGCTAGCGCTCCCAATATTGTTGCTGTAAATAGAAAATTCTTATTCATTATACTAAGCTCCTGTTTATTGTGTGAATGCTGGCCGTTGTAATGTCATTTACCGGTAAAATTATTTTGCTCTGCCTGTAATACATTTCTCTTTCCTGCAGTTTGTTTTCAATAAAATCCAATAATTTATCCGGAGGTATATTTTTTATCACGGGCCTTTTTTCCTGTTCGTTTTCCTGTAATACCCTTTTTAAAATATCCGGCGCGGTCGCGGAAAGATATACAGTGATACCATGCTCATTCATCCACTGCATATTATTATTGAAGCAGGCAGCGCCGCCACCACAGGCAATGATGCAATTATTCTTTACTGCAAATGTTTTTAAAGTACTTGTTTCTTTATCGCGGAAATAAGCCTCCCCTTTTTGTTCAAAAATAGCGGCAATGGTTCTTTGCTCTTCCTGCTCGATCATTTCGTCCAGGTCGAAGAACTCCATACCTTTTTCGGCAGCCCACAGTTTGCCCCAGTGCGTTTTTCCGCTACCCATAAAGCCTATCAAAAAAATATTATCGTGCAATGCCATAGAAGAATATTACCGTGCAATAGTTTTGCGGCACGAATTTACAGCAATAAAAATTGCAGGTAATACTGTTGCGTAATCTTTACTAAAATTTCGCTGCTCTCATCCCTTTCCTTTTTAGGGGGCAAGGGGACTAATGCCTTGGATTGTAAATATCGTTGGGCGTTGGCGTGGTGCTGGGCGATGTGGTTGAGTTGACCGGCCTACGGGTATCTTTCTTTTTAAAGTCACCCCGCTTCCATGCTTTGATGAACTCGGCCCATGCAAATGGATTGAAGATATTCTGTGGTGCTATCTGGCCTGCGTAATAAGCCTTGGTGCTGGCCTGCCTTAAATACTGGCTGCTGGCCTCACGACCATCTACCGGCATGTTGGCTACCAATATGCGCCGGGTGGCTTCGTCGTTATTTTTTCGTGCTATGGCAATATTATCATCGGGCACAGGATTGTTTAAAAAATCTCTTTCAAATTGTGCCCTGGTCGGTCTTGCCTTTATAATGGTTGCCGGCAGATAAACCGTATCATTCACCATCAGTTGTATAATGCTCTGTTGGTTGCCGTCGAGATTTTTTGGTATGGTTACCGACATGGTTTTGTAACCAACGCTGCTGAATTCTATCACGTCTCCCTTTAAAGCCACAATGCTGAAAACACCTTTTTCGTTGGTAATAGTACCCCGGTTCTGGTCTTTTACCACCACGCTCACACTCTCCAGGCCTTTTAAACTATCCGCTGTCATCACCAGGCCGTACAATTGTACTACAGAATCCTTAAAGGCTTCAAACTGCGCCTTGGTTTGCACGGGTTTAAAAAAGCAACAAATTAAAACTATGGGTAAAAATCTACGCATCAATAAAAGTTTTTTGCTTTGGCTTCGCACTAGTTCTCATCCAAAAATAAGAACATTCCCTAATTAATAACAAAGTAAAGGCATGAGTATTTAAATTTGCAGTTCCATTGGTTTTTTAACAAATAATTGAACGATGACTAACGAGGATATATTGCGGGCATTGAGCAACGTGCAGGAGCCCGACCTGGGCAAGGACCTGGTGACTTTAAATATGGTAAAAGATATCCATATTGATGGTAATGCCGTGTCATTTACCATTGTGCTGACCACCCCTGCCTGCCCTATGAAAGACATGATGCGGATGGCCAGCGAAAATGCAGTTAAACTGCTGGTTAACAAGGAAGCCGTGGTAAAAGTAAACTTTACTTCCAACACCAGCAGCAACCGTAAGGATGCCAAGACCATACTGGGCGGTGTTAAAAATATCATTGCCGTGGTAAGTGGTAAAGGTGGTGTGGGCAAGAGTACGGTAAGCGCCAACCTTGCATTGGCCCTGGCCGAAGGCGGCGCTAAAGTGGGATTGATGGACGCCGATATTTACGGACCCAGCCAGCACATCATGTTTGGCATCCGTGGCGAAAGACCGATGATGAGGGATGATGGTACCGGCAAGGGCTTGATTGTTCCCATTGAAAAATTCGGCATCAAGATCATGAGCATTGGTTTGCTGATAGATGAAAAACAGGCCGTGGTTTGGCGCGGACCAATGGTGAGCAGCGCCATTCGCCAGTTTGTGGGCGATGTGGACTGGGGCGAGCTGGATTACCTGGTAATAGATATGCCACCCGGCACCGGCGATATTCATTTGACCATTGTTCAAACAGTGCCTGTTACAGGTGTTATCGTGGTTACCACACCGCAAACCGTGGCCCTGGCTGATGCTAAAAAAGGCGTGGCTATGTTTGGACAGGCACAACTGAAAGTGCCCATTATCGGGCTGGTGGAAAACATGAGTTATTTTACTCCTGCCGAATTGCCGGATAACCGTTATTATATTTTTGGAAAAGATGGTGGTAAGAACTTAGCCGATGAATTTGAATTGAGCTTTTTAGGACAGATCCCTATTGTACAAAGTATTCGTGAAGGTGGTGATATCGGTGTGCCTGCAATGGTGAGTGATGATGAAGTGAGCAGGAAGGCGTTTATGGATTTTGCAGGTCATGCGGTAAGGTCTATCGCCATGCGCAATGCCAACCTGGAACCTACGCAGGTGCAGGAAGTATTGATATAATTTTTCTGAATAAAATATATGTAACAGCATGAGTTTTCATACTGTTATTTTTTTGTTAGGCAATTGCTTTTGCCGCACGGCTTAATTTTTGCATCTGTATCTTTATAACAAATCAATCCCTGTTGTATGAAACAGACGAGTTTATTGGCGGTCGTTCTTTTTTTGATCACCTGTGCCAGTTCACAAAAAAATTCAACTGCTCCTGCAACAACTGCTGCAAAAATGAATACGCCTGCTTCTTTTGATAAACAGGGCCACCGCGGCTGCCGGGGCCTGATGCCGGAAAATACCATTCCCGCTATGCTGAAAGCGCTTGACCTGGGCGTGAATACGCTTGAAATGGATATCAGCTTCAGCAAAGACAAAAAGCCTTTTCTTTCACATGAGCCTTTCTTTAACCATGATATCACTACAAAACCTGACGGTGGTTTTATTGATGCGAAAGACGAGAAAAAATACAACATGTTCACCATGGACTATGATTCCATTGTAAAATATGATGTAGGGATGAAACCCAATCCCCGTTTTATGCAACAGCAAAAAATAAAAGCCGTAAAACCTTTACTGGCCGATGTTTTTGAAGCAGTAAAAACTTATATGATGACGAGAAGGCGGCCCTTCCCCTATTTCAACATTGAAACTAAAACAACTCCGGCCACCGATAATATCTATCATCCTGCACCTGCTGAATTTGTAGAACTTTTGATGCAGGTGATCAAAGAAAAAGGCATGGAAGACCTGGTGATCATACAGTCTTTTGATTTCAGGACTTTGCAATATTTACACCAGCATTATCCCGCTATTAAAACGGCCATGCTGATAGAAGATTTTGATAAACGCAGCCTGGATGAACAATTAAAGGCGCTGGGATTTACGCCTACCATTTACAGTCCTGCCTATGTGTTAGCTACAGCGGCAACCATACAAAAATGCCACGAGCTGCACATGCAGATCATTCCGTGGACGGTGAATGACAAAGCCAAGATCGATGAATTGAAAACGATGGGTGTGGATGGTATCATCAGCGATTACCCCAATTTATTTAACGACTAGGCTACTCTATCTATTCAGCATATTCTCGATCGCTTTATGATCTTTTTCAAACAATACATTCCTTATTTCTGTGCGAAAGGTATTTAGTTTTAAACTGTAGGTTTTCTTTTTTTCTTCCGGGTCTGTATCACGATTGAACTTTACCCATCCCTGGTACAGGTATACCATTTTTTTATATTGAAACAGAATGGACAGGTACCCTTTATAACGGTCCTCATCCTGTTTATAAATGTCCTGGTAATATTTTATACAGGAATCCACTGTATTATTCAGTTGCCTGGTACGGACTGCCATCCATTCAATACTGTCTTTATCATAAGGGCTAAACGTTAATACCTCGGCCCGCTGGTTTTCAATTAATGTACAGCCATTGTTGAATTGCCTTACAATTCTTTGCTCTTCATTTTTTGCGCAGGTAGAGGCAAACCTTGCCAGCGCAAACACTGCCAGTGCAATTGAAAGTATGATGCGGCCTGGTTTCATATTACGATCAGTTGGTGGTTTTTAAGCTCAGCCATTGCTGTGCATTTTTATACAACAATTTTTCTTCCAGTTCTTTCTCCAGCTGCATGGATGCCACTAGTTTTCCAGGGTGATGCTCACCTAACGGGAATGGATAATCGCTTCCAAGGCATATCTTATCTGCTCCCATTACGTCGATGATATACTGCATGGCTTTTTCGTCATGCACCAGGCTGTCGATCCAGAATTTGCCGATATAATCCCGTGGATTGATGGCATTGTCTACCGCTACTAGGTCGGGGCGTACGTTAAAACCATGTTCTATACGCCCTATTGTTAATGGGAAACTGCCGCCGCCATGCGCAAAAGCCACTCTTAATTTCGGGAATGCTTCCAGCACACCGCCAAATATCATGCTGCAGATAGCCCTGGATGTTTCGGCCGGCATGCCCACCAGCCAGGGCAGCCAGTATTTTTGCATCTGTGTTTCTCCCATCATTTCCCAGGGATGGATGAATAAAGCACAGCCCAGTTCTTCGGCACGTTTATAAAAGGGAAAGAATTTTTTATCAGATAAATTTTCACCATTGATATTACTGCCGATCTCCAGTCCGGGCATTTTTAATTCCGTTACACAACGTTCCATTTCTTTGATGGCCAGGTCCACATCCTGCAGGGGCACAGTACCAATGCCTATAAAACGTTGGGTGTTTTTTACCACCGTATCTGCTATATGATCGTTGAAGAAACGGCTGGTCTCCCAACCATCATTGGGCTTTGCCCAGTAATTGAACAGAACGGGAATGGTGGATAATACCTGTATCGTTACATCGGTATCATTCATTTCTTTTATTCGTACCGCTGCATCAAAACAATTTTCTTCTACTTCGCGAAAGAGTTTGTCACCTTTCATCATGCAGGCTTTGCAGTTGCGGTGTTCCAGGTGTATAAATTCGCCATACCCAAATCGCTGCACCCAGTTGGGCATTTTATCGGGCATGATATGTGTGTGGATGTCGATTTTCATTGAAAGTTTAAAGTTGAAGGTTCAAAGTTGAAGGTTTTTTTAAGACAGCTTACTTTACTAGCTGAAACGAAAACCTTTCTTGTCTGAGTTTTTCAAATACTTAATAAAAGCGGTGATCTTTTTACTTAAGCTTTCACATTTTAGTTTTAATTCTTCAAATTTTTCTGGTGTTATATAAAACCTGTCTGACACTCTATAAAGTTGTGACCTGACTTCGCCGTTAGATGCTTTCGCGATAATTAAGAAATTGATAAATTCTTTATTCCCGGAGCGTTCAAAACCTTCTGCAATATTATCCATAACGGATCCCGAAGATCCATTGATCTGGTTTTTCAGTTCAAAGTCTTTAGCAAAAAGGCCCACTGAATATATTTGCCAAAGTTCATTTGCCTGTGCTCTTGCTAACTGCCAAATATCTAAATCTTCAAATTTTGATATCGTCGCCATAGAGTAGTATTTTGGATTAAAAAACTTTCAACCATCAACTTTCAACCTTTACGCACCGGAGGTGCCATTACGGCGCCGCATTTGCTGCAGGTGCGTTTGTGTTCATCAGAATAGAATCCCTCCATTACAGGCGGTAGTTGGGTAACGATATCGGTGATCACTTTGTACTCTTCGTATAGTTTGTTGCCGCAGTTTTCGCAGTACCATAAAAAACCGTCTTCTTCTGTTTCCCTTATTTTTTCAATTACCAAACCCACGGTGTTGGGGCCGCGTTGCGGACTGTGCGGGGTTTTGGGTGGGAGTAAGAACATATCGCCCTCGTTAATCGGGATATCTTTCTGCACTCCGTCATCAATGATCTTTAATACAATATTGCCTTCCAGCTGGTAATACAATTCCTCACTTTCATTGTAATGATAATCTTTGCGGCTGTTGGGACCACCCACCACCATCACAATAAAATTCTCCGCATCTTTATACACACATTGATTGCCTACAGGCGGTTTTAAAAGGTCGCGGTGTTCATCGATCCATTTTTTTAAATTGAAGGGAGCAGTAACTGGCATGGCAATAAGTTTAGGCTCGTAAGTTAGATTTTTTTTGCAAATCCTCCGCTATCAACTGTGAACTATAAACTATTAACTTTACGGAATGAACCTTACTGTTCCATATCACTTAGAGAATTATATCGGCGGAAATTTTATTGGTCCCCTGAGTGGTGCATTCCTTGATAATATCAACCCCGCAACAGCAGCAGTATATGGCCAGGTGCCCAACAGTAATAAAAAAGATATTGATGCGGCAGTACATGCAGCCCAGCAGGCTTTTGCAGCGTGGAGTACCACAGCAAATGAAGACCGCTTTATCGTACTCAACAGGATCGCCACTTTGATAGAGGAAAATGCAGATGCGCTGGCGCTGGCCGAAACCAATGATAATGGCAAACCATTATGGTTGAGTAAAAGAATGGATATTAAAAGAGCGGCCGAGAACTTTCGTTTTTTTGCAACGGCCATTATGCACTTTGCAACCGAAAGCCATGCGATGGAAGATAAGGCCATCAATTATACTTTACGACAACCCATTGGCGTGGTGGGTTGCATATCGCCCTGGAACCTGCCTTTGTATCTTTTTACGTGGAAGATAGCGCCGGCGCTGGCTGCAGGCAATTGCGTGGTGGCCAAACCCAGCGAGGTAACACCGGTCACTTCATTTTTGCTGGCAAAGATCTGCAAAGAAGCAGGTGTGCCCGATGGCGTTTTAAATATTGTGCATGGTGATGGCCCCGGCTGTGGCGAAGCAATTGTAAAACATCCCGGCATTAAGGCCATTTCATTTACGGGCAGCACAAGGGCTGGCGAACGCATTGCTTCCATTGCAGCACCGATGTTTAAAAAATTATCACTGGAGCTGGGAGGGAAAAATCCTGCGATCATATTTGCGGATTGCGACTGGCAAAAAATGATGACAGAGACCATCCGTTCTTCTTTTACCAACCAGGGACAAATTTGTTTGTGCAGCAGCAGGCTGCTGATAGAAAAAACTATTTACGAAAAGTTCAAGGCGGAGTTTGTTGCACAGGTACAACAATTAACAGTGGGCGATCCATTGGAAGAAGGCACTAAACAGGGCGCCGTTGTAAGCAAGCTGCATTTTGATAAAGTAATGAACTGTATCCAGGCAGCTAAGGAAGAAGGCGGTACGATCTTGTGCGGTGGCAATGCAGTTACGCTTAGCGGCAGGTGTGCCGATGGTTATTTTATTGAACCTACCGTGATAGAAAACCTGGGGCCTCAATGTAAAACCAATATGGAAGAGATCTTTGGTCCCGTGGTTACTTTACAACCTTTTGAAACAGCAGACGAAGCGTTGCAGCTGGCTAATGCTACCGGTTATGGACTGGCAGCAACGATCTGGAGCCAGGATATCAGTAAAACCAATCGTGTGGCAGCAAAACTGCAGAGCGGTATCATCTGGGTGAATTGCTGGCTGGTAAGAGATCTTCGTACACCCTTTGGCGGTATGAAGAACAGTGGTGTAGGCAGGGAGGGTGGCTGGGAAGCGTTGCGGTTTTTTACAGAGCAGAAAAATATTTGTATACAATTTTAATTGCACCGCTCCATAGGAGTCCTTTGGACAGAGAACAAGAGAGCAAGAGTTTACGCAGAGATGTTTTGAGATTTAAAAATACAATATGAGCGAAATAATAAATACGGAGACGGCTGCGAAACCATTAGGCGCTTACCCGCATGCAAGAAAAGTGGGTAATCTTTTATTCCTTTCAGGCATCGGCAGCAGGAATGCAAAAGATAATTCCATACCCGGGTTGGAATTAGACGGTGAAGGGAATATTATAAAATACGATATTGAAGCGGAGTGCCATCAATGCTTTGCCAACGTAAAAGCCGTGCTGGAAGCCAGCGGCAGCAGCTGGGATAAGATCGTGGATGTGACCGTTTTTTTAACCAATATGAAAAAAGATTTTCCTGTTTACAATAAAATTTACGCGGAATATTTTACAACAGTACAGGCATGTCGTACGACAGTGGAAGTAAAAAGTTTACCGACACCAATAGCAATAGAATTAAAAGTGATAGCAACTATCTGAACTGTGATCAACCTGATTAAAGGATTAAAAAGATTTTATGCAATTTGAGAATACACTGGATTTTGCAAAGAATTTAGATGAGAAGGATTCATTAAAGCATTTTCGTGACCGGTTTTATATTCCCATCATTAACGGAAGGGAAGCCGTTTATTTTACCGGTAATTCATTGGGGCTGCAACCCAAAAGCACACAGGATTATGTATTGAATGAACTGGAAGACTGGGCCAACTTTGGCGTGGAAGGTCATTTTCATGCAAGAAAGCCCTGGATGCCTTATCATGAAATTTTTCCAACACAAATTGCAAATATTGTTGGTGCCTTGCCTGAAGAAGTAGTAGTGATGAATCAACTGACGGTGAATTTGCATTTGCTGATGGTAAGTTTTTACCGGCCCACACAACAGCGCTACAAGATCATCTGCGAAGCAAAAGCATTTCCGTCCGACCAGTATGCAATGGAGTCGCAGGTGAAATACCATGGCTTTAATTATGATGATGCGGTAATTGAAGTGGCGCCACGACAGGGTGAGCATACGATACGTACTGAAGATATTCTTTCCACTATACAACAGCATGGCGATACGGTGGCATTGGTTTTATTTGGGGGTGTAAATTATTATACCGGTCAATTTTTTGATCTTGAAAAAATTACTGCCGCAGCGCATGCAGTGGGCGCTTATGCAGGATTTGACCTGGCGCATGCTGCAGGTAATGTAAAGCTCCAGCTTCACAACTGGAATGCAGATTTTGCCTGCTGGTGTTCTTATAAATATTTAAACAGCGGACCCGGTGGCGTATCGGGTATTTATATTCATCAAAAACATATTACTGATAAAACCATTCCACGCTTTGCAGGTTGGTGGGGCTACACTAAAGACACCCGTTTTAAAATGGAACGGGGCTTTGAACCCATACCAACAGCAGAAGGATGGCAATTAAGTAATGCACCCATTTTATCCATGGCAGCACATAAAGCATCGCTGGATATTTTTGAAGAAGCGGGCATGGATGCGCTGGCGGCAAAAGGAAAAATGCTGAACGATTATTTATTTTTTATACTGGATGAGATCAATGCAGGCCTGGAAGAAAAACTGATCGAAATAATAACGCCACGTAATGCGCATGAAAAAGGCTGCCAGGCAAGTATGCTGATGTTGAAAAAAGGAAAAGAAGTTTTTGATACCTTAAAACAACAGGGTGTACTGGCCGACTGGAGAGAACCGAATGTGATCCGTGTTGCGCCGGTTCCTTTGTACAATACTTTTACGGATGTATTTGCATTCGGGCAAATTGTGAAAGCTATACTGGGCCGGGATTAACTTGATTAAAGGATTAAAAGGATTTTTTAATGAAAAAGGATACGGTTATAATTGGCGCTGGTTTGGTGGGTTCTTTGTTATCCATCTATCTAAGTAAGAGAGGATACAATGTAAAAATATATGAACGCCGTGCTGATATGCGTAAAGAAAAAATAGCAGCAGGTCGTTCTATCAACCTGGCATTAAGCGACCGGGGTATAAAAGCACTGGAAGAAGTGGGCATTATGGAAGAGATAAAAAAGATCGCTATACCGATGCATGGCCGGTATATACATAATGCAGATGGCAGTACGGCTTACCAGCCTTATGGCAATGATGGGCAGTTCATCAATTCTGTTTCCAGGGGCGAGTTGAATAAGATGCTGATGGATCTTGCTGAGAAGAACGGTGCTGAAATATTTTTCAATGAAAGATGTGATGCCATCGATTGGAAAAAGAAAACAGTACATTTTGAAAACGCAGAAGAACTGACCACCATTCATTATCAGCTTGCTTTTGGCAGCGATGGCGCTTACTCTGCAGCAAGGCTTACACATCAATTACAACATGATCGTTTTCAATACCAGCAATACTATATAGATTTCGGTTATAAGGAGTTGAATATCCCTGCAGGGAGTAATGGGGCATTCATGATGGAGAAAAATGCTTTGCATATATGGCCAAGAGGTAATTATATGCTGATAGCTTTGCCTAATATGGATGGCAGCTTTACCTGCACTTTATTTTTTCCCTTTGAAGGTGATCCCTCTTTTGCATCATTGGATACGAAGGAAAAAGTACGCTCCTTCTTCGAAAAAACATTTGCAGATGCTGTACCATTAATGCCCACACTGGAAGATGATTTTTTCAATAACCCCACTTCTTCTTTGGTAACTGTAAAATGTTTCCCCTGGGTAAGGAATGATGATTTTGCACTGATCGGTGATGCAGCACATGCTATTGTGCCTTTTTTTGGGCAGGGCATGAATTGTGGTTTTGAAGATTGCAGGGTTTTAAATGAATTAATAGATAAACACAACGAAGACTGGCATTTGATCTTGCAAGAATACCAAAACCTCCGCAAACCTGATGCAGATGCTATTGCTGAACTGGCTTTAAATAATTTTGTAGAGATGCGGGATAAAGTGGGCGATCCGAAATTTTTATTACAGAAAAAAATAGAAACGGCTTTCAGCAAAAAATACCCGGGTAAATGGATACCGGCATATTCTCAGGTAACTTTCAGCCCGCAGATCAGGTACAGCGATGCTTTGAAGAATAGTGCGAAACAGGAAAATATCATGCAGGAAGTGATGGCGTTGCCGGGTATTGAAAATATATGGCAGGATGAAGTGGTTGAAAAAATGATATTGGAGAAGTTACACTAATTAATACGAATTACACGAATTGAGTCCGGGTCGGGGCGCTCACCTAAGCAAAGCTTAGGAGCGGCCTGAACCCTGGCAAAATTTAAGTATCTAAAACACGATCCAGGCCGCTTGAAGCGTCCCGGCTCACAACAAAAAATATGTACAGATTTTCTTACTACACCGAACAGGATACAGAAAAAGTAGTGGCCTTTATGAAAGACAATGCTTTTGCACTGATCACCGGCAGCGGCGATCAATATCCTGTAGCTACACAAATTCCACTTGAAATAAAAGTAGAGGATGGTAAAATATTTTTAGAAGGCCATATCATGCGCAAGACGGATCATCACCTGGCTTTTGAAAAAAACAATCATGTATTGGTACTTTTTACCGGCCCGCATTGCTTTGTCAGCGCCAGCTGGTACAGCAATCCATCGGTGGGCTCTACCTGGAATTATATAACCGTGCATGCCAAAGGAAAGATCAGCTTTATGGATGAGGAAGGCACATTAAAAGCAGTGAAAGCGGTAAGTGATCAATACGAAGGCACCACATCTGAAGGCGCTTTTGATAAATTGCCAAAAGAATATATCGATCATATGATAAAGGCCATCGTGGGTTTCCGTATTGAAGTGGAGAGCCTGGAAAATGTATTTAAATTAAGCCAGAACAGGGATATCGATTCTCAAAAAAACATTATTGCACAATTAAAAAAGAGAGGCGATGACCAGTCGAGGATGATCGCAGAAGCAATGGAAACCAGGTTGCCCTAATGATTTGTGCCGATTTTTATTTTTAAAAGAATTTTGCTGGTTAAATTTGCAGCATGACAAGAAAACAACTGGTTGAACAGGTCCAATTAAAAAAATCTTACTTAACGGTGGGGCTCGATACCGACATTACCAAGCTGCCCAAACATTTACGATCTCATACCGATGCTGTTTTTGAATTCAATAAAGCTATTATTGACGCCACGCATGATCTTTGTGTAAGCTATAAGATCAACACTGCTTTTTATGAATCGCAGGGATTGAAAGGCTGGGAGGCGATGGAGAAGACAGTAAATTATATCCCTAAAAATATTTTAAAGATCGCTGATGCCAAACGCGGCGATATCGGCAACACTTCTTCGCAATATGCCAAGGCTTTTTTTGAAACGATGAATTTTGATGCGATCACTGTTGCCCCTTACATGGGAGAGGATAGTGTGCGTCCTTTTTTGGAATATGAAAATAAGTGGACCATTGTTTTAGGGCTGACCAGCAATAAAGGCGCCAATGATTTTGAAATGTTGAAACTGGTACGTGAAGACATGAACCAGGGCAGCAACGATCATTTACGTTCTGAATTTTTATACGAACATGTTTTAAGAACTATTTTCAAAATGGGGCAACGAAAATAATTTGATGTTTGTAACCGGTGCCACACAGGCAACAGAGTTTGAAAATATCAGGAGCATTATACCGAATCATTTTTTACTGGTCCCCGGTGTTGGCTTCCAGGGTGGCAGTTTGGAAGATGTAAGTAAACACGGTATGAACAAGGATTGTGGCTTGTTGGTAAATGCCAGCCGTGCCATCATCTTCGCCAGCGAAAAAGAAGATTTTGCTGCAGAAGCAAGAGTGATCGCACAGGAATACCAGCTGGAGATGAGCCGATACCTTTCTTCAATGTAAGATCATTTCTAAATCATTTATATGCAACGCAGAAAATTTCTACAAAACCTTTCTGTTCTTTCCGCAGCAGCTTCCCTGCCTGCTGCGGCACAGGCTACTATTGAAAAAAAGAAAAGCAAGTTCTCGTTTGTATTCATGAGCGATATGCATATAAAACCTTTGCCCGCTGCCGAAGCAGGCTTTGCAAAAGCATTGCAAAATATCAACCAGTTAAAGCCACAGCCTGATCTCATCATCAATGGCGGCGACTGCATTATGGATGCACTGGCAGCAGATAAAGAAAAAACAAAAACACAATGGGACCTGTATAATAAAATACTACAGGCAGAAAATAAATTACCGCTCAGGTATTGTCTTGGCAACCACGATATCTGGGCATGGCAGTTGAAAGACGCTGATAAAGCAGATGCGTTGTACGGAAAAAACTGGTGGTTGCAGCAAACCGGTTATGCGAAAACCTACTATAGTTTTACCCATCACACCTGGCATTTTATTGTATTGGACAGCGTGCAGGAAAACAACGGCGGCTATATTGCTTTGCTGGATGCAGATCAATTTACCTGGCTGGAAACAGAACTGGAAAATAACAAGGATAAATTCGTGTGCATTGTTTCACACATTCCCGTAATGGCTTTTTGCAGCGCTATGTTCTTTAAAGATATGCTGCCTAACGGCGACTGGAAATTATCCCGGGCTTTATTGCATACCGACGCAAGAAAAATAAAAGACCTGTTTAAAAAATACCCCAACATCAAAACCTGCCTCAGCGGTCATATTCATTTACAGGATGCAGTGGAATACCTGGGCATACAATATTTCTGCAATGGCGCTATCAGCGGCGATTGGTGGAGTGGCCCATTCCAGGATTTTGCGCCTGCTTATGCATTATTTACTTTTCATAGTGATGGCGCTGTTGAAAGAATGATAGTAAACTATTAATTTCATGAAATTACCTGTTGCTATTGCAATAATTTTCCTCAAAGCAAATTTGTTGTTTGCTCAAACCCCGTCACCTGCCAGCCATCTTATTGATTCAGTATTTCAAAAAGCAAAAACAGAAAAGAAAAATATTTTCATCTTATTTACTGCGAGCTGGTGTGGACCATGTAAGGAACTGAAAAGAGCCCTGTATGATGAATACAATGTACAGTTCTTTAAAAATAATTATGTGCTGCTTGAATTGTATGGTTCCGAAGTGGGGGACAAAAAAAAGGATGAGAACCCAGGCACCAAAGATATTATAGTTAAATTTGATGGAGACACCAGCACCTTGCCATACTGGGTAATTCTGAATTCAAAAGGAATAAAGCTCCAGGATAATTATATAAAAGTTGACAGTAACAGTTCAAAAAGAGAAAATATCGGCTTCTCCTATATACCAAAGTACTTATGGCAGTTTTTGCATTTTATAAAACAAACCTCTAAATTAACCAAGGCCGAATTGCAAATGATATACGACCGGTGCCAGCAATTAAACAGGATAACCCCCAAAGATGATTGACCAACTAACTTAATACAGTTTTTTAATACTTTCTGCCAGCTGCTCTGCCCATTTATGATACTCCTTACCGGATGGATGTAATTTATCTGCTGCTAAATATTCCACTTTATTTCCATCCGCTCTTTGTGATGCAGTGATATCAATATAATGCGCTCCTGCTTTTAAAGCATAGGTTTCACATACTTTATTATAAGCATCGATCTCTGTTGCAATCTTTGTACGGTCTTTCCCTTCTGCAAAGGGTGTTACACCCCAGTCGGGAATACTTAATACAAAAACATGATCAACTTTATGATTGGCAAATCCGATAGCCCTTTGTAATAACTGTTCAAATTCTGTTGCAAAATTATCTATGGGCCTGCCGCGGTATTGATTGTTTACGCCTATCAGCAATGAAACAATATCGTATGTTGTTGAAATTTTAGCCGCATCAATAGCGTTATTCAGTTCATCAGTTGTCCAGCCGGTGGTGGCAATGATCAACGGCGCTTCTATCAAACCATTCAAAAGCTGCACGGTCTTGTTAGGAAAATTTTCGGATAGCAATACCTGTTCACCAATTGTATAACTATCCCCTAAAGCGAGGTATGAATAACGCATGTGTTTAATAATTTTGATCTTCCTGATCTTCTTTTTTATTTTCTATCAACTGCCTTACAATGCCCCCCATTAATGTTAATGGAATTAAAGAAAGCGCCAGTAATACACTCGCCACCGCGGTTTTTGTTACTACAGTGGAACCAAATACCAATATCACAAAATTAAAAGTACCGGTTATCAAAGCATAGTATACTTTCCTTTCAGCTGCTATCGTGCTCGCTACAAAACCACCCACAAACCCCGACACTGCCACCCATAAAAATTCATAACTGAAAATAACCGTGTAGCTTACCTGTTCCCGCTTTTGCATTGCATCCATAACAGTATGAGATAATTGTATCTTCATTAAAGAGATCAATGTTGCCGCTACAGCTACAGTTGTTACAATCCCAAAAAATACCGCAATAGTATTTTGTGCTTTAGTTTTCATTCAATTCCAGTTTTTTTATCCATCTTCTGCAGATAGATAATGGTATCAAACCGATCACGCCAAAGCTGCAATCGATCAACACATGGTACATGGGTATATGCCGGATGGGTGCTGCAATAAATGCCAACGGAAATATGGCCACGCATGCCAGCATGGCCCAGTCGATGATCCATTTATTTTTTACAGGATCTTTCAGCGGACCGATAAAGGCCATTGCGATCACAATATGTGCAAAGGCCAGCCAATCAAATCCGTAGGCCAGCATCGGGTATTTTGTATTGGTCTCCAGCAGCGCTGCATATACATCCTGCAACCATTTTTCTGCAAAAGAAGGTACTAATGAAGGATGATTCAGTAACCAGCGTAATTCTGTTTCTACAGGAAAAGCAGTAACACCGCTGAGTATTAACGCGATCATAAAAAATACGATCATCGCACGGATCCTGGTAATTAATTTCATTGTGGTTTTTCGGGTTTACCATGTTTAAAACTGCCAATGGGAGCTGAATACCAGGGCACAACATCCACTGCAAATAATCCTGCTGCTACAGCGGGATCACTTTGTACAATTTTTTCTGCTTCTTCTTTTGTTTTGCAGTCGAATACAAAAATGCCCCTCCATTTCAGGTCATTTTTTCCAAAAGGCCCGGCTGCTTTTAATATGCCTTCATAATATAACCGGTTGATATTATCCATGTGTCCTTTAAATAATACTGCTTTCTGCACCGAATCAAAATCCTGTTTGGGTCCGGTTTTGATCAGCACAAAAAAATATTGTTCGATAGTATCTTCCGGTCTTGGCTTTTTCGCTTTTGTACTATCCTGCGCCTGCAGTGTAATGCTGCTGATTAATATTATAAAACAAAAGATCAACTGCTTCATACCATATCTTTTTGCCGAAAATACAAAAGGTCCGCAATAAATACGAACCTTTTATATTCATGCCTATACAGTAAATTCTGCTATTACGGTAAACTCCAAAATGAATTGGGGTTATTGGTTTTGTATGTTACAAAAGTGGTCTTGTTCTGGTTATTTGTGCTGGATGACATTTCGAGTGATTTTTTGAAATAGTCCAATGGTACCAGTCGCATATAGCTTATACTTTTTCCTTCCTGTCTTGTTTCCGTATCAAATTCGCTGCTGAGCGGGCATTCTAGTAAATACAGGTTCTTGGCCATATAGTTATACAGGTAATTTTCTTTTGTCTGCGAACTTTTATGGTTCCAGTTGGCATCCGGATTTAAGATCAGGGGTTTATCATTGATTATTCTATCCCTTACTTCTTCCAGGCCCAGCAATTCTCCTTTTTCATTCATCACATAGGCATCAAATGTAGGATCGATCCATATCCATTTTTTCAATTCCGTAGCATACACCATATTGATCACATGACAATCAGGATCAACCCCCAAACTGTCTTTCGGTAAACAGGTAACAAACCTCGATTTAATTCCCATCGACAGGTAACATTCATTCAGCACTGTTGCCAGTCCCCTGCAATTCAATCCCCTGTTATCTCTTTTACAAACATTGATCATGTTCATCGCATTCATCACTGCCGGGTTGCCATGGTTGCCATCATGCGGCACTAAGTTATGTATCCAGTGCAGCAGGTTCAGTATTTTCGAAACTTCATTGCCCTGCCCTGCTATCGAATCTAAATTGAATGCTTTACGTAAAGCAACCAGGTTGGGATTATCTGCAGACTGGTAAGTGAATTTAGGCAGCTCTCTTGCTTCCTTATAATTGTACGCTCCTGCTTTTTTGATAACATAGAGGTAATCGCCTGTTTCCCGCAATGGCTGGATCAGATCCTTATATTTTTTTTCATTGCGGATATTATCCAGGTCCTTATCAACAATGATATGCGAGTAATCTGTAAAGCCGGCCCTGATGGAACTATCCAGGTATTGCAATGCTTTCGGTTTATCGTTCAATAACGAGTAAGTACAACTTAAATTATAGAATGACCCTGCATGATAACCTTTGAAATTTGCTTTCTCTTCCTTGGTCAGCGCTCCGTACTTCGTTTCAAAATCATCCAGCAACGCAGTGTAGGTTTTGGTGTCCCGCTTTTCATAAGCCTTTACCATCAAACTATCCTGTGTTTGTGCATAGCGCTCAAATGCAGCATGGGTATTGGTTTGGGCGCTTGTGATCAGCGATGCCATTACAAAATTGCAGATAACAAATAGTCGCAGTTTCATCATGATGTTGTCTTTTCAAAAAATCAAAATATTGTACATTATTAAGAAGTAATACTCCTTTTCGATTTTGCTTTGTCTTTCATTTCTTCCTCTGTGGCTTCGCCCAGTATCACTTTACCAAAGCTGTTCTTTACAGTAACTTTAACTCCGCCACTGCCGGATTTACCGCTGTATTCAAAATCAAATTTTGGCCCTCTTTCTTCATCATCTTTTCCGCCATCAAATTTGATATTGGTTTTATTTTTAAAACTGCCAAAGCTGGTACTGATATTATAAGAAGCAGAAAAATCGCCGGATGGTTTCAGGTTCACGGTTGAATAAGAAACTTTTGCATCCAGTCCTGTAAGGCCGTTATCAAGATTGATCTTTGTTGCCTTGCTGAATTCGAGCGTCAATTTAATGTTACCCACGAGTTTACCCATTTCGGCGGAAGAAAATTTGATCGCAATTGTTCCATTGGCAGCGCTTTCGATCTTTGCTTTTCCAAATTCAACGGTCAGAGCTTTTACATCGCTTAATTTACCGGTGGTGAGCGAACCGAATTTGCTGGTAAGATCCACTTGTCCTGAATAATCTGGCAGCGTGATAGCGCCAAACTGGTTGTCGATATCCAAAGGATTGGAAGCGGGCATATACACTGTATAATCAATATCCATGCTCTGGTTAGAATTTTTGTTCTTGTATTTATCCTGGTGCTTGCTGCCGCCTTCTTTTTTATCCAGGTCTTCGCTGAACAGTGTTTTAAATTTTACCTGGTTGCCCGACTTGCTGTCTTCTATTTCAATATCACTTAATACCGAAGTGGCCCATTCTTCTGTTTTTGCAGAAGCTTTAATTACCACATCCACTTTAATTTCATTCTTTGCCCAGGTGTGTACTTCCACATCGCCGAACTTGTTGTCGATAACTATTTTATCGGAGCCGGAAACATTATATGATTTGCTGTAGGTCTTGCTTTTTTCAAATTCATATTTCTTTTTTTTATCCTTATTGTTGTTCTCATTATCGTTTTGCGCCAGCAGGCTTACCTGCAACAGCATGGTAAAGGCGCTTAACAGTGTGATGATTCTTTTTCATGACTATGCTCTTTTTGTTTTTTTAATTTGATTAACGATGGTTAATTGTTGATTCAATACATTCAGCTGCAGCTGCAGGTTTTGAATCATAGCTTCAATCAGTACTTCCTTATTAGGAGTAGTGCCGAATTGGCTTTTCAGCGATTTATAGGAACTGTCCAGTTGATTGATATCGGTGGCAAATGTTTTGTACAATTCCGGTTGTTCGGGAGCCAGCGCTTTCAGCTCATCCTGTTTTAAAGCAACCAGTTTTGCCACTTCATTTACCTCGGGCGGATTTTCGGGTGTAATTATAGCGATGTCTTTGATAGTATCTTTCTTAGGTCCCTCTGCCAGCTCACGCTCACCCGTTGGTTTTGTAGTACGCAACACCAAAAAAACTGTGATACTTGCAATTATCAAAACAGCAGCAGCAATACTCCATTTATACAATGGCATTAGCACCGCTTTCTTTTTTTGCTGTGGCACCAGGTCTGCCGCCAGTTTTTCCCACACTTTATCCGACGGGATCCTGTCGTCGAATTCGTTGCGGTTGTCACCAATAAATTTTTCCAGCTTCCTGCTCATATTCCTTCTTTTAAAAGTTGTAATAGTTTTTGTTTGGCCCGCATGTATTGTGTACGGGTGGTGGATTCTGCCACATTTAATATCTCTGCTATCTCTTCATGATCGTACCCTTCCAGTAAATATAAACTCAGCACTGTGCGGTATCCATCGGGCAATTGCATGATGGATCTTTTTACCGATTCCACTTTCAGTTTTATTTCATTCTCATCTACCACGGATTCATCTGACCTGTCGGCACTATCTGTTTCATCAATATCCACCAGGTCGAATTTTTTCTTTTTCAACTGGTTGATGCTGCGGTTGATGCAGATCTGTTTTAACCAGCCGCCAAAACTGGTGCGCTGTTCAAACCGGTGCAGGTTCCGGAAGGCTTCTGCAAAACTTTCCTGCAGCACATCTTCGGCCTCGGCCACATTGTTCACAATACGCAGGCAGGTATTGAACATAGCTTTTGCATAGCGCTGGTATAATTCCTTATAGCCCGCAGCTTCGCCCTTCCTGCAGCGTTCGATCAGTTCATCATGATGTGGCAATACCGTCAGTTCCAAAAAATCAGCTTTTAATAATAGAGACAAGGTGGTGAAAACAATGTTGCATCAAAGGTAAAAACAAGTTTTTGGTGGGGTTGAACATATTATCTTTGTGCACTGATTGCACGAATTAATACGAATTACACCTATTATAAGTTACACGGATTAAATGAATTATACTGAATAAGCCGAAATTTTGCAATCCTTGGTAGAAATTCGTGTGATTCTTAGTAATTAGTGTAATAAAAGACCTCTTAACCAATAAACTATTTAACTAACGATTACTATGGCAGCTAAAACAGACAATTTTCAGAGCCCGGATTATTTTAATGTAGATGAATTACTGACCGAAGAGCATAAGCTTATCAGGGAAAGTGTGCGCAATTATGTAAAAAAAGAGATCTCACCGATTATTGAGGACTATGCACAGCGGGCCGAATTTCCGCAACAAATAGTAAAACAACTCGGCGACCTGGGTTGTTTTGGTCCTACAGTGCCGGAGCAATATGGTGGTGGCGGACTGGATTATATCAGTTATGGATTAATGATGCAGGAACTGGAGCGGGGCGATAGTGGTGTGCGTTCTACTGCAAGTGTGCAGGGTTCGCTGGTGATGTTTCCCATTTATCAATATGGCAGCGAAGCGCAACGCAATAAATATTTGCCCAAACTGGCGAGTGGTGAATGGCTGGGTTGTTTTGGTTTGACTGAGCCTAACCATGGTAGCGATCCATCGAGCATGCTTACCAATATTAAAGATGCCGGCGATCATGTTATTTTAAATGGTGCCAAAATGTGGATCAGCAATGCACCTTTTGCACAGGTGGCTGTTGTGTGGGCACGCAATGAGCAGGACGAAATACAGGGACTGGTTGTGGAACGTGGTATGGAAGGTTTCAGCACACCTACCACGCATGGCAAATGGAGTCTTCGTGCAAGCGCCACCGGTGAATTGGTATTTGATAATGTAAAAGTACCGAAGGAAAATATTTTTCCCAATGTAAAAGGATTGAAAGGGCCGCTGGGCTGCCTCACTAAGGCAAGATATGGTATTGCCTGGGGTGCTATAGGCGCTGCAATGGATTGCTATTATATTGCTTTGGAGTATAGTAAAGAAAGGATACAGTTTGGAAAACCCATCGGTGGTTTTCAGTTACAACAAAAGAAACTGGCAGAAATGGTAACTGAAATTACCAAAGCGCAATTACTAAACTGGCGACTGGGTGTTTTAATGAACGAAGGAAAAGTTACCCCGCAACAGGTAAGTATGGCCAAGCGCAATGCCTGCGAAGTGGCCACTAATATTGCAAGAGATGCGAGACAAATGTTAGGCGGTATGGGCATCACCGGCGAATACCCTGTAATGCGCCACATGATGAACCTGGAAAGTGTGATCACGTATGAAGGAACACATGATATTCATTTGCTCATCACTGGTATGGATGTGACAGGCTTCAATGCTTTCAAATAATGCCCCCTGTCCCCCTGAAGGGGGAACTTGAGCGGCAACAACAAGATAACGTTTGAAAATATTTTTATTTCATACATAATTTTATACAACTTTTAATCAAATGAATTCTGTTACAAATTTTAATACGCTGCTGGTTCCCCCTTCAGGGGGCGGAGGGGGCAAGGTATCTGTCATCGGCGCAGGCACCATGGGCAATGGCATTGCACATGTATTTGCACAGGCCGGCTTTGCAGTTACATTGATAGATGTAAATGCAGCTCAGTTAGAAAAAGCGATTGCCACGATTGGTAAAAATTTTGACCGGCAGATCGCAAAAGGAACTATCACTGAAGAAGTGAAAAAAAATGCACTGGATAATATTACTACCGTAACTGATATAGCAGCAGGCGTAAAAGAGGCACAGCTGGTAGTGGAAGCTGCTACTGAAAATGTGGAATTAAAACTGAATATTTTTAAACAGGTAGATGCTGCTGCACCAGCAGGCTGCATTTTAGCCACCAACACTTCTTCTATCTCTATTACAAAAATTGCGGCTGTTACCAGGCGCCCCGAGCTGGTGATCGGCATGCATTTTATGAATCCTGTGCCGGTAATGAAACTGGTGGAGATCATTAATGGCTATGCCACCAAAAAAGAAGTGACCGATACCATTGTTGAACTGAGCAAGCAATTAGGAAAGATACCCTGCGCAGTAAATGATTATCCCGGTTTTATTGCCAACCGCATTTTAATGCCGATGATCAATGAAGCCATCTATAGTCTGTATGAAGGAGTAGCAGGTGTAGAAGAAATTGACACTGTAATGAAACTCGGTATGGCGCACCCGATGGGACCATTGCAGCTGGCCGATTTTATCGGGCTGGATATTTGCCTTTCTATTTTAAATGTGTTGCACGATGGATTTGGTAATCCAAAATATGCGCCTTGTCCGTTGTTGGTAAATATGGTCACCGCAGGTAAACTGGGTGCAAAAAGTGGGGAAGGTTTTTACCAGTATGTGGCGGGAAGCAAGGAGTTAGTGGTGAGTGAAAGATTTAGAAAATAAACAGCTTTTATTGTCATGAAAATACTGTGGTGCTGGAGATGCAGAATGAATTTAGCAATGCTGGATGAAAAAGAGTATAAGGTAGCATACAGATTATATATTGAATGTATGGACGACAGAAGCCATGGCAGCGATAGGATAGCACGTTTTAAACCTTTACTGGATTATTATAAAGCTGTAACAGGGGAAGAGGAACTTGAACCCAACGCAATAATGCATCACCGCATTGCGCAATATGGACCACCCTGCGAAAAGTGTGGCAAACCTTACAGAACTCCGCAAGCATCTTTTTGCGCAGCTTGCGGAAATAAAAGAACTAATCTGGAATAATATTTGTCTTATACCTGCCATGAAGCAATTAATGGACAGGTTAAATAAACTCAATGACGGCAGCTGGCAGAATATCGCATTACTGTATACAATAAAGATCATTGCGGCTGCCATTATTTTATTTATTGGTTTCTGGATCATCAACCGCATCAATAAGATCATCAATGGTTTCTTTGAAAAACGCAGTATTGACAATACGGTCAAAAGTTTTTTAAAAACATTGATCAGTGCCGGTTTAAAGATCGTGCTGGTTATTTTCCTGCTCAATTTTATTGGCATTCAAACCACTTCTATTGTGGCACTGATCGGCGCGGCAGGTTTGGCAATTGGCCTGGCATTGCAGGGCACACTTACCAACCTGGCCGGTGGTGTAATGATACTCTTATTCAAACCGTTCCGGGTAGGCGATATCATTGAGGCGCAGGGCAAAAAAGGTAAGGTGACGGATATACAGATCTTCAACACCATTTTATCGGTTGATGATAAAACGATCATTATCCCCAACAGTATCCTTTCCAACGGCATTATTGAGAATTCAGGAAAAAATGCACCGCTCCCCACTGGCAAAATTTCCACAGAACAGAAAAAATAATTGTTTGAACACAATTATTACTATTTTGTAAGTCTTCTTTTAAACCAATCAAATAATGAAACAAATAAGGCCCATTATACTGGCACTGTTATTATCATTGCCGGTAATAATTTTTGCACAAACTGCTTCCCTTAAAACAAAATTCGTTGGCAAATGGCTATTGGTAAAACATTTGTATACCGAAAATAAAAAGACGGAAGACCTGCTTACTTCAAATGAAACTTATGTGTATACTTTTAAAACAGATGGCACTTACGAAGTAAGTTATACCAGTAAAAAAGATGCCAGCACCACGGTATACTACGGTAAATGGGCGATCGTAAGTACCGGTAAAAAATTAAAATTGTACGATAACCATATTCAAACGGATGCAAAGGTTTTAGTGAACGATAAACTCTACCCTATTATAAAGATCAGCAATACTGAATTTGTAACAAAGGAATTATTATTCGGTATGGACCTGCTGGGAACCAGTTATTACAAGAAACAATAAAATTATTTTGTGGAGCAGCAATTATTCTTTCTCATTCTTGGTTGCAAACCTGCAGGGCGCAATACCGAGCAGCATGATGCATTCTTTGGTGTGGGTACTTCCTTAAAAGATCTTATTCCGCAAATGGAAGCCTTTTGGCCTGATGCAGGAAAGATCCATATCGATTCGTGGAGGGCAATCACAAACGTTGATGGCCATACTATAAAAGTGGTGAGCAGGGAAACCGCTTTACCTGCTGTTGCAAACAAATTATTCTTTTTAAACCTGGGTGGTTACAAACCTAACGACCTGGAAGAATATCATTATAAATTACTCACCGTATCAAAAGATAAAGGCGAGGCCGTGGCACAGGCCAAAAAAACAGCCTTCTACCTGCACAATGGTTTTGCAGGCGCCACCTCCCATATTGATGATAAATATGGCGTGGATGTGGATGACATCTATGAGATAACAGATATCCTGCCTGCATCCATAAAAGAAAAATTCACCCTCCTTATCGAAAAAACAACTGTACCAGCCGAAGATGAATTACATATAGGATATGTTAAATTAAGTAGTCTTTAAATGTTCTTTTGTAGATTAGCGTACAATAACCGATTTTATCAATACCAACAATAAAATAGTACGTTTTATAGCCTGGCTGCTGTTCCTGGTATATTTTACCATTCTTACCAAGCTCATTATTTTTAAAAAACCATTGGGTTATATAAAAAATTATCTGTTGCACCAGTACAGCTGGCAGGCTGCAAAAGCGCATATGCACAAGGCCAATCTCACTCCTTTTGCCACCATCAAATTATACTGGAACAGTCATTTAAGGGCAGAATATACCGTGAGTAATCTCCTGGGCAACCTGGTAGGCTTTATCCCGATGGGTTTATTATTGCCTATACTTTTTAAAAGGCTGGATCATTTTTTTGCCGCCACTTTTTGTGTTTTTTTATTCAGCCTTGCATTTGAAACATTCCAGTTGTTTACCATGCTCGGGGTTTTTGATGTGGACGATCTTATATTGAATACGCTGGGTGGGGCCATTGGTTTTATGTTTTATCGTACGGCAACGAGGCTGGGGATATTTAAGAAGGAAGTTATGAGTTATGAGTTATGAATGCGAATATTTTTTAAATTGTACAAATATTTATCATGGTAACAAAAGAAAAAAAGGTGGATGCCTACATTGCCAAGTCGGCTGATTTTGCAAAACCCATTTTGAATCATATCCGGGAGCTGGTGCACAAAGCCTGTCCCGATGCAGAAGAAAAAATGAAATGGAGCATGCCTTTTTTCGATTACAAAGGCGAAATGCTGTGCCATATGGCTGCGTTTAAACAACATGCCGTTATGAGTTTCTGGAAAGCGTCGCTGATGAAAGACCCCATGCTGATGGAAAATGCAAAATCAGAAGCTTCCATGGGACATTTGGGAAGGATCACTTCTTTAAAAGACCTGCCTTCGGATAAAAAGATCACCGCCTGGATAAAGGAAGCGATGGCATTGAATGATAAAGGCATCAAAATAGCCAAACCCAAACCGGCGGAAAAGAAAGAACTGGTGGTACCTGATTATTTTACTAAAGCATTGGCAAAAAACAAAAAAGCACAAAAGGTATTCAACGAGTTTGCTTACTCACACAGAAAAGAATATTTACAATGGATCACCGAAGCCAAAACAGAAGAGACGAGAAATAAACGCATTGCCAGCGCTTTGGAAATGATGGCGGAAGGGAAGAGCAGGAACTGGAAGTATAAGTAAATGGCGAATGGGGAAATGTTGAATGTGCGAATATCGAATGGTGAATATGCGAATGTGGAGAGGGGTTATTTCTTTTTGGTTTTGTTGACTAAAGTGTAAGAATGATCGATCATTTCTTTCAGGAGTTTGGTGGTGATGGTCCCATTCACTACGATCGTGTTCCAGTGTTTTTTATTCATGTGGTAACCGGGTAAAATATTTTCCGGGTATTCCTCCCTTAATTCTATTGCTTTATCAGGATCGCATTTTACATTGAACTGCAGCGGCGTATGATCCAGTCCCGCCAGCAGGAATATCTTTTCATTTACTTTAAATACCAGGGTATCTTCTCCAAAGGGAAATCCTTCTGTAACAAAAGGCTTTTGTATCACATATTCCCGGATGCTTTCTATGTCCATTTTTACTACTGTATTATTTTCTTTGCTTCTTCCAGTTTTTTCCCGATCTGCCCGGTGAGCATGTGCCAGAACATTACAAAATCGCTGCCCAAACTATACAATGGGTACGTAAAAGTGGCAGGTTTATTCTTTTCTATAAAATAATGGCCTACCCACGCAAACCCGTACCCGCAAACTGGTATCAATGCCAGCATCCACCATTTTTGTAACACAATTGCAACTACCAGTATTACGATCAATCCTGCGGTACCGATAAAGTGCAGCGTTCGGTTGGTTACATCACCATGTTCGGTAAGATAGTAAGGATAAAAACTCCAGAAGGTCTTGTATTTTTTTTCTGCAGCCATAGCAATCATATTTCTCCTAAGTTACAAAAAAAAGGATTACACTGTATTATTGGCTGTATACCAGTTGGCTATAGGGCTTTTTTAACAGTCACATTTTGTAATTCATTCAGCCGGTACAATGTTTCTTCCAGGCGGTTTTTGGGAATGCCGGTCCTTATAAGGCAGAACAATTGCATTTCCTGCGATTGTATAGTGCAGTTGAACTGTTTCAGTATCATCATCACTTCGTTCATCTGTGTATAATCAAATTCAACAGTATAGCTTAGTTCAATTTGTTTTTGTATCACGGGGGTAACCTGCAGCGCAAGCGCCGTACTTGTCTTGTATGCATTGATAAGGCCCGGAACGCCCAGTAATGTGCCGCCCCAATAACGCACCACTACCACGGCTGTATTCACCAGTTCTTTGCTGTCGATCTGCCCCAATATAGGTTTGCCGGCGCTACCGGATGGTTCGCCATCATCGCTGCTGCGGAAATTGTTACCATCGGTACCAATGCGGTAAGCAAAACAATGATGCACTGCTTTGGGGTGTTCTTTCTTTAACTGCTGCAATTGCTTTTTAAAATCATCCGCCGTTTCTATAGGGAATGCATAAGCGATGAACTTGCTGCCCCTGTCTTTAAATTCTGCGCTGGCTATCTGCGCTATTGTACTATATGAATCCATGTAATTTTTTGTTTTATCCGCTTGTTCTTTACTGCTGTTATCCATAAGCTATCAATGCAATAGCGCCAAGCGCCAGCACAATGCCCACCCAGTTGATGGCTGATAATTTTTCTTTAAATAATAACCATGCTGCTACCGCACTGAACAATACAATACCCATATTATTCACCGGTATTATTGCGGATGAATTGCCATGATAAGCGCTGATCACTTTACCCAGGCACCAGATAGAAAAATAATTGGGTATGCCAATAATGATACCTGCCAGCATTGCTTTGAAAGAAAATTTCTGTTTGCCTGTGATCACCTGTATGGTCAAGATGATCAAACCCAATGTTGCTGCAACAGAAAAAGCGCTGATGAGAAAATTATTAAAATTGTCTTCGGGATCGATGAAAAAACTATTCTTTACATACACAATCAATGTATCCAGCAGGCCGCTGCTGATGAATAATATCACCGGCAACAACACCACTAAATTACCTTTTACACTATTGCTGTTGTCATTACTATTTTGTGCAGGATAGCAGGTAAATACCACTGCTGCCAACGCAACTACTATACCTGCTATCTTCAACGCGGCCGCAGTTTCATTATACAGGTATAAAGAAAAAAGAAAGGGAATTACAAGCGATAATTTATTGGCTACAGATGCAACCGCCACGCCGAGTTTTTGCGTGGTAAAACCGATCACATTAAAAATACTGATGAACATGCCACCCATAACAAGTGCCCATAAAAACCAGGGTGCTGCAATATTGGTTTTATTTACAGGAAAAGAACCGTTCACTACCGAACCGGTGAGTACACAGGCTACATAATTAAAAACGATGGCCTGCAGGGTATTGATATGCAGCCGTTGCAGCACTTTAAATGAAAGTGTGAGATAAGAACTGAATAAGATGCTGCCAAATAAATAGATCATTGCTGGTTGTTTATAAAATAATGGATCGTATCGTTCACCATATTTTCTGCTGTTAATAATTGATGATGGTCAAGCACGGGTGCATCGATACCTGCACCTGCTTCCAGTTCTGTATTGGTGATCACTCTTGCTTCGTCCCACAATCCTTCCTTAATAAATGATTGTAGTAATGTCGCACCGCCTTCCACTATCACCGATAGTATTTTTTGCTGCTGCAGTACCGATAGTATTGCAGGCAGGATGGATGTTGTATTGTCTATCTTATAAAAAGAAAGGCCCGCTCCTTCCTCTTGTTTGATACTATTGAACACGATCGTTTGAACCGTTCTGTCAAATACATGCAGGTGCTGCGGCAATTTTAATTCCATATCGATCACGATGCGTAAAGGATCATTGCCGGGATGCAGCCTTGTTGTTAAAGAAGGATCATCTTTCAACGCGGTATTGGTGCCTATCATAATGGCCGCTTCTTCGCTGCGCCATTGATGTACCAGCAGGTTGGTGAATTCATTACTGATCAAAAGCCTTTTATCATCGCTGCCAGCAATTTTGCCGTCGGCAGTTTGCGCCCATTTTAAAATGATCCAGGGCCGGTGTTTCTGATGAAAAGTAAAAAATCTTTTATTCAGTTCCTGCGCTTCTTTTTCCAGCACCCCCACTGTTACCTGTATACCTGCATGCTGTAGTTTCTGAATGCCTTTACCATCCACTTCGGTATAGCTGTCCCTGCAACCGATCACTACTTCTGGTATGTTGTTTTTGATGATCAGGTCTGCACAGGGAGGTGTTTTACCGTAATGAGCACAGGGCTCCAGCGAAACATATAAAGTGCTTTGGGCAATCAACGAACTATCGGCCTCGCTAACGCTGTTGATACAGTTCACTTCGGCATGCGCCTGCCCGTATTGCTGGTGGTATCCCTCGCCTATTACCCGTTCATTATGAACCAGTACGGCGCCTACCATAGGGTTGGGTGCAGTATGTCCTGCGCCCAGGCGGGCCAGCTGCAAGCAACGGTGCATATATTTTTCGTGCGTGGTCAAGAAGGCAAAAATACGCATCAAAAAATAAAGTATGTTTGCAAAATGACCAGCAAAGAGCTTTACCGGAATTTTTTAGTGGAATTACAATCTGTTTATGAACTCAGTGAAGCAACCGTGATCACCGATTGGGTTTTTGAACATATTGCCCACATAAAAAAATCCGACCTGATTAAGAACCCCCTGCAAAATATTCCTGCTCCTGTCGCTAAAAGGCTTGCTGAAAAACAGGAAGAATTATTGCAGCATAAACCAGTGCAATACGTGATGGGCAATTCCACATTTTACAACATGCAGTTCCAGGTAAATAACAAGGTGTTGATACCAAGACCCGAAACCGAAGAAATGACCAACCTGGTGATCAACAGTTACCGTTTTGAGCAGAAACAGATCAGTGTACTGGATATTGGCACTGGCAGCGGCTGCATCGCGGTATCTATTAAAAAGAACCTGCCTTCGGCAAAAGTTATTGCGCTCGATGTAAGTGAGGATGCGCTTGAAATTGCAAGGGCCAACGCGATCACCAATAAAACCAATATCCAGTGTACGTTGTTTGATTTTTTGGACGAGAGCCGCTGGCCCGAATTAATGTTATTCGACATTATCATCAGCAACCCGCCCTATATTCCTTTGAACGAAAAAGAAAATATGGATAAGAACGTGGTGGATCATGAACCACATACCGCGTTGTTCGTTCCGGATAATAATCCTTTATTGTTTTACGAAAAGATCGCCAAGTTTGGCCGCAGCCATTTAAACTACAACGGTAAGATATTCGTGGAAACGCATGAAGAACACACCAAAGATGTGGCTGCATTATTTTCTGCCAGCTACCAACAGGTGATTGTAAAAAAAGATATGTTTGGTAAAGAGCGGATGGTGATCGCTACTTACTAAGTTAATGTGCATCCACACCTAAATTCACCGCAGCCCCTGCCCTTTTTGCATCGCCCAGTGCTTTTATGAGGTTATTGTAAGAAATAGAAGTATCTGCATTTATTACAACCGATTGTTTTATCGTGGTATCCTTGATATCGATCCGTTTGCTCAACTCTGCATACAAAGAATCAAAAACGATCTGTTGCTGGCCGATATAGGTCCTGCCATCTTTTTTAATGCTTACAATGATGCTTTGTTTGGTGGAGGTTTGTGTTTTATATTTTGGATTGGTCACCTTGATCACATTGGGATTAGCCAGTGTGGATATGATCAAAAAGAAAGAACATCAGGATGAACAGGATATCATTCAGCGGACCGGTGTCCACCTCGCTGTGCTCTTCATTAAATTTTTTGCGTAAGCTCATGGTTATTTTTTATTTCACTGATTTTTTCGAATTACACAAATTCTCTTCGTTCGTGTAATTCGTCTTAATTCGTGTTATTAATATCTTATCGTGTTGGTTCCTGTAAGATGTCAATGAATTCGGCGCTCGCTGCTTCCATTTTATTTTCTATTTTCCTGATCTTGGTTTGCAGCATGCTGTAGCCGAGGTAGGTTACGATACCAATGATCAAACCTGTTGCAGAAGTGATCATTTTTACATAAATACCACCCGCCAGTACATTGGTGCTGAAGTCGGAACTTTTATTGATGCTATCGAACAAACTCAACATACCAATGATGGTTCCTAAAAACCCGAACAAAGGCGCAATACGTACGATCACATTTAAAATATTCAGGTTCTTTTCCATTTTATACATTTCCAGCACGCCTACATTTTCCATGCTTTTTTCTATTGCTTCAATGGGTTTGCCGATACGCTGTATGCCTTTATCGATCATACGGGCCACAGGGTTAGGCGTATTTTTTGCCAGGCTGCGTGCAGCAGTAATATTACCGCTTACAATATTATCCCGGATGATGTTCATGAAATTGTCTTCGATCTTGCCAAATTTCTGTAACAGCAGAAAGCGTTCGAAGAAGAAGAAAAGTGCCACCACAAATAAAAGTCCCAGTGGTACCATCAACCATCCACCCTGGATAATTGTGCCTCCCACCGACTGGAATCCACCTGTTTTTTCAATTGCTGATTTTGCGGTATCGATCTGTAAAAAGATATCAAACATAGTTAAGCTGATTTAGGACAAAAGTAATTGTTTAATTTATTATTTGGTTTTCTTGTACACTATAATTGTGCCAATCCGTTGCAAGATCAAGTGCATAACGAACACAATGCTCAATTGCAGCTTAAAGAATTGTTAATCTTAAGCGTGAGTTGTGAGTGGTGAGTCGTGAGTAAGAGTCCTTAATTTGATGAATGTAATTGATCAGGTCCATTAAAAAAGTGCTGCAATTGCAGCACTTTCGTAACATGGTCTGACGCCCTCGTCTGACCATGTTGCAAATGACCTAGTGCCTCGTCTGACCATGTTGCGAAATGATCAGACGAGGCGTCAGATCACAATTATTTCTTTCCTTCCATCTGCTGCATAGCCATTATCTGGCGCATGGTTTTTTCCATGCCTTCGCTGCTGCCATCCAGGAATATCACATTGCCTTTGCCATACTCTGCAAAATTCTTGATCGCTTCTGTCCACATACTGAATAAAATTACATTCGTATCCAGGTTGGCCTGCTTCATTTGCTCTGCAGCCTGGCTCATACCTTTGGCTACCTCTTCACGGAACAATGCCACACCCTGTCCACGCAGTTGTGCTGCCTGCCTTTCTGCTTCGGCAGCTATCTTAATAGCATTACCTTCTGCTTCGGCTGCTTTTGTTTTGGTGATCAGTAAAGCCTGTCCTTCATTTTCTGCAGCAGCTTTTAAGTTATTTGACGCCACCACCTTGCTCATACTGTTCATGATGGCTTCGTCAAATGTAATATCATTGATCTGCAGGTCCTGCAAATGATAACCCCAGGTTTCTAAAGTAAGATCCACCTGTTCTTTTACATTCTCCACAATATCTCTTCTTACAGACAATATCTCTGATTGTTTTTTGGTGGCCACAAATGCACGGATACTACCTTCTACGGTACGTATCAATGCCTGCATCAGGTCTTTATCGCTGATGAATTTAAAGGCCACATTCTTGATCGTTTCTTCATCCACATTCAGTACCGAGTACAATAACATGCTTTTGAAATATACATTGGCCTGGTCTACTGTTACAGCCTGGAACTCCAGTTCCACCGAACGGTTCTGTATACTTACTTTTTTGTAGATCTGCTCCAGGAAAGGAAGTTTAAAATTCAATCCCGGCCGCATGATACGCTGGTATTTACCGAACATGGTCACCACGCCTATAAGGCCCTGGTTAATGGTAACAAAGCAGCTTAATGCAGCGAGTGCAATAACTATTACCCACCAATAATCTTTTAAGAAGTCCATAGTTTTAAAATTTGAGTTGAAGGTATATAATTTTTAGATGAATGTATACCGAAGTTTTTAAACCGTCTGCAAACCGGATTAAATTATTTTTTGTATCTTATACGGACCGCTCCCTTTGCAAACTGCCTTTTCTGCTGTAAAATCTTGCGCATGCCTGCTAAAGAAGATATACTTATTATAAAGAACCTTTCTGATTTTGAAAAAAAGATCAACAGGGACAACCGGCCTTACGATATCAATATGATGGTAATGCCGGGCACTTTGCAGGATAAGCACAAAGATGTGGACCCCGAAAAAGGCATACAGGCACTGCGCCGTCAATTCAATCTTATTTATATCCTGGAAGGCGGCGTGCATGATGTATACCTCGGCGCCGAATACCGCTGGCTAAAGCCCAACGACCTGGTGATCGTTCCTGAAAATATTGTGTATGCTTCTAAAAATGTACACAGTTGCCGCGGCTATTGCATGCATTTTAAAACCGAATTCATACAGCCGTTGCTGAACAGATCTTTGGCCGAAGAATTTGCTTACCTGGATATGGAGGCAGAGCATATCATCAACATTACTGATGAAGAAGCGGAATTGGTAAAACAATGCTTCCGGGATATTATCAAAGAATATGAAAGGTTCTCGCCGGAGAAAGATTTTTTGCTGCGTAACTACATACACATTTTATTACTGCGTATAAGAGAAATATATCGCCCGCATGCAAAAACGATACAGGAAAGCAATACCCGCTCTATGAAAATTGCCAACCAGTTCAAGCGGCTGGTAGAAAAGCATTTTATTGAAATGAGAGAAGTGACACAATATGCAGAACAGCTGCATATCACTGCCGGGTATTTATCAGAAGTAGTAAAAAACAATACCGGCAAATCTCCCCGGGAGATCATCAATGATGTGTTGCTGCTGGAAGCAAAAGTATTGCTGGGTTCCACCAGCCTTACGGTTACCGAAATAGCCCACCGGCTTAATTTTGGCGACCAGGCACATTTCTCACATTTTCTAAAACAGCATACCGGCTGTTCGCCCCTGCAACTACGCAAAAAACTTTGATCGGTACATGAACTACCGAAGTTGATACAAGTAAATGCCTGCTTACCTGCTGCATCTTTGTACTGCCTTTATTATTGCAGGCGCCGCAATAATGGGGCGACAAACAAGATCAATCACAAAAAAATATTTGAAATGAAAACATTTATCATCGTTGCAGCTTTAGCTGTAACAGCAGCGCTGATGTCGCACACAGAGGTTGAAAATAATTTTTATAAAGGCAAAGCCGAACTAAAAGATTTTGCCCAACCCGATGAAGTGAGAGAATTTCCAAAGGGAAAAGTGGAGTTGATAAAGATCGGTAATGCCACTATAGGAAGGGCTACTTTTCAGCCTGGCTGGAAATGGAGCGAAAGTGTACAGCCATTGGTAAAAACCAAAAGTTGTGAAGCCCCGCATTTTCAATACCATGTTTCGGGTGTGTTAATGGTAAAAATGGATGATGGCACCGTGCTGGAATGCAAACCCGGCCAGGTATCCTTATTACCCATGGGGCATGATGCCTGGGTGGTAGGTGATGAACCTGCTGTGGTGGTGGATTTCCAGGGTATGATCGATTATGCGAAGGGTAAAAAGAATTAAACAATTTTGTTCATCTATAAACAATTCTTATGTTCATCGTACGTGATATTTTTCAACTGCGCTTCGGCGCATTCAAAGAGGCCAAAACATTGCTGGAAGAAGCCTACAGCAAGGGTTTGCTGCCCGATGCAAAATCAGCCCGGGTATTATCAGATTTTACCGGCGACAGTTACCGTTTGATCTTTGAAGAAGGTCATGATTCATTGGCTGCATACGAACAATCATTAACTGACAGCATGGGTAAGGCTGACTGGAAAAAATGGTACGAGCGTTTTAAACCATTGGTAGAAAGCAGCCAGCGGGAAATATTGAAACTGGTGATGTAAAAAACTGCCGGTAAATAATTTGCCGGCAGTTCTATTTTCAACTTTAAACTTTGAACTATCAACTTTTCTCCTCCCATATCATACTCAAATGCACGATCGTTTCCGCAGCTTTCGCCATATCTTTTGTACCGATCCATTCCAGCTTGCTGTGAATATTCTGCATACCGGTAAAAATATTGGGGCAGGGCATGCCAATATAACTGAAGCGGCTGCCATCGGTGCCGCCGCGGATGCTTTCTTTTTTTACTGAAAGACCGGCACGCTGTATCGCTTCTTCAGCATAGCTTACTACGTAGGGATATTTATCCAGCACTTCTTTCATATTGCGGTATTGTTCCTGTGCATTATACTCCATTGTGGCGCCGGGAAATTTTGCCACCACTTCTTCTGCGATCGCCTTCAAACGGTGATGGTGAGCCGCTAATCCCGCCGTTGTAAAATCACGTACTATAAATTGCACACTGGCCCTTTCTGCAATGCCATTTACAGCTACCGGGTGTACAAAGCCCTGCATTTTTTCTGTTGTTTCGGGGCTCCATTCATTTTTAGGCAGTGCATCCAATACAGCGCCTGCTATCTTTAATGCGTTCACCAGTTTATCTTTTGCATAACCGGGGTGCACGATCACACCGTTAATAGTGATAGTAGCCCCATCGGCGCTGAAGGTCTCATCTTCCAGGCTACCGGCTTCTCCGCCATCTAAAGTATAACCGAACTGTGCGCCGAGTTTCTGCATATCCACTTTGGCAGTTCCCTGTCCCACTTCTTCATCAGGTGTAAATAATATTTTTATGTCACCATGTTTAATGGCGGGATTCTGCATAAAAAAAACAGCCGCTTCCATTATGGCAGCCACGCCGCTTTTATCGTCTGCACCCAACAACGTTAAGCCGCTTGCAGTAATTACACCAAAGCCGACATGTTCTTTTAAATAAGGAGAGTTGGCAATGCTCAATACCTGTGTATTGTCATCCGGCATCACAATATCATTGCCATCAAAATAGCGGTGATGAATGGGTTTTACATTGGTGCCGCTGCAATCCGGCGCCGTATCCACATGCGCACAAAAACAAATGGCCGGTATATTTTTTTTAGCACTGTTAGCAGGAATGGTGGCGTACACATAACCAAATTCATCTGTTGTGGCATCAGTAATACCCAGCCCCAGCAATTCACGGTGCAACAGTTTACTCAAATCTTTTTGTTTGGCTGTAGTAGGATGCGATGAACTGGTAGGATCGCTTTGTGTATCCACACGTACATAGCGCATAAAGCGGTCGGCAATAGCATCGGGGCTTATCTGGATCATATCAAATTTTTGAATGTAAAAATATTGAATTTTCGAATGTCGATTGTGCGAATATCGAATAGGTGAATGTTGAATTTGCGAATGTCGAATGTGTAAATATGAATAATTGGGAATTTGTACTTACACTTCATCCTCAAAAACATTCGATATTGTACATTCGCACATTCGCCATAAAAAAAGGCAGCCCGCTTTCGCAAACTGCCCCATTATTAATTATTCATGGATCAATTATCAATTGATCTCCACCAATTCTATATCAAACACCAGGTCCTGTCCTGCTAAAAAGTGATTGGCATCCAAAATGATCACATCATCTTTTATTTCCACCACCACTACCGGCACGGGCTGGCCCTGCTGGTTGCTTAAGGTTAATGGCATACCGGGTTCCAGTTTCATATCCGCCGGTACATGTTCTTTCGGGAATTCGATGATGGCGTTGGGATCTTTTTCACCATAGCCTTCATTAGCAGGAATGGTTACAGTTTTTTTATCGCCGATCGACATACCGGGTATAGCGGCGTCAAAGCCTTTTATCATCTGGCCGGCGCCTACGGTAAATGCCAGTGGCTCCCTTCCTGCAGAAGAATCAAATTGTTCGCCGTTAACCAGTTTACCTGTATAATGTACTTTTACATTATCTCCGTTTTTTGCTTGCATTGTTTTTAGTTTTTGTGTGAGTTTGTCTGAACCGGGACCTGTAAAAATGATACCGGCCTAATGAGCATTTCATTGAACCGTTACGATCTTTTCAATCAATGTGCGGACAAAATTAAACTGCAAATTTAATCCATAAATGGTATACCGGTTTTAAAAAGTTTTCAGCAACTTTAAGCTATGAAAAAATCACTGACCTGCCTGCTGGTGGCCTTTTGGGGCCTGTTTTCCGCTACGGCGCAAACCAATGTCATTTCCGGCGCCGACCGCATGCCGGTTTACCTGCCTTACCTGCAAAACAAGGCAGTGGCCGTATTTGCCAATCAAACGAGTATGGTGGGGCCTGCCCACTTGGTGGATACCCTGCTGAAAAGCGGTGTTAAAGTGGTAAAGATATTCGGGCCGGAGCATGGCTTTCGCGGCGATGCGGATGCAGGTGAACATGTAAGCAATGCGATTGATAAAAAAACAGGCATCCCGGTGATCAGTTTATATGGCGATCATAAAAAGCCCACTGCGGATGATCTTAAAGATATCGACATCCTCATTTTCGACATCCAGGATGTGGGAGTAAGATTTTATACTTTCATTTCTTCCTTACAGTATTACCTGGAAGCAGCAATAGAAAATCATAAACCGTTATTGATACTGGACCGGCCCAATCCCAACGGTTTTTATGTGGATGGTCCTGTACTGGATATGAAATATAAAAGTTTTGTAGGCATGCAGCCTGTGCCCATTGTTTATGGCATGACGATCGGTGAATATGCACTGATGCTGGCCGGGGAGAACTGGTTGTCTGAAAAAGCTAATGCCATCAATGCTTATAATATCACCACTCAACCTACTGCGGACACGCCTTTTCATGTAACCGTTATCAAATGCAAAAATTACGATCATACTACAAAATATGTTTTACCCGTAAATCCTTCTCCTAATTTAAAACAGCCGCAAAGCATTTACCTGTATCCTTCCACCTGTTTTTTTGAAGGCACTGTTATGAGCGAAGGAAGAGGCACGGATCATCCTTTTCAAATATTTGGGCATCCATCATTGCCCAAGAATTTATTTTCTTTTACTCCCATGCCCAATGCCGGCGCCAAAAGCAGCAAGTGCTTTAACCAGCTTTGTTATGGCTGGTTTGTAAATGGCAGCAATGAAGCCATTTTGCAGCAATTAAACAATAAGATCCAGTTGAAATATTTACTGGATGCGTATGCTTTATTTCCCGGTAAAGACAGTTTTTTTATTGCTCCCAAAAGCGGCAATATGAATGATTGCTTTTTTAATAAACTGGCCGGCAATAATATGCTGATGCAGCAAATAAAAACAGGTGTTGCTGAAGCGGATATCCGTAAAAGCTGGCAACCACAACTGGATGCATTCAAACTGGTGCGGAAGAAATATTTGCTCTATAAAGATTTTGAATAAAACCTTATTTTTAAGGATGCGACGCACCATTGCATCTTTGCTGTTTTTCTTATCCTTTACAACCGCACAAGCACAATCCACCGGTTATAGTTTTACCAATTATACCGTGGCCAATGGCTTAGCCGATAATTCGGTGAACTGCATTTTGCAGGACAGCAGGGGTTTTATATGGATCGGCACCCGTGAAGGCCTGAGCCGTTTTGATGGCACCAACTTTAAAAATTTTTTTTCAAGAAAAGATGATCCCGCTTCTTTACCGGGCAATATCATCAGTACGCTTACCGAATACCAGCCCGGCCAATTATTGGTTTCTGTAAATGGCAAACTCACCCGGTTCAATACCCTTACCAAACAGTTTCAGCAGTTACCGGCTTTTGCCGGCAGGATCGTGTATGAAGTAAACCCTTACGCCGATAAGGGTTATTTTGTAAGATGCGACGACACCTGCTTTATCATTAACCGGCAGCTGCAGGTTACAGGCAATATTGTTCCTCCATTAAAAACAAGGGGGAGATCGGTAAATGTTTATTACCTGAACGACAGCCTTTGGTTGACCGGCTCCCAGAAAGAATATTTTCTTTACCATGTAAAGGACCGATCTTTTTCAGCTTTTCCATTGAATATTGCTTTGCCACCGGAGCAACAACATTTTCCTTTTCATTGTTACGATGCAAAAAGGCAACAGCTTTATTTTTCCAACTTTTGGGATGGCATTTATGTGTATGCTTTAAATGGGCAATTGCTGCAGCATTACAGGATCGGCAATGCTGCTGCTGCTGTGACTGAAGGGAATATTTCTTTTATAAAGATCAGGAATGATAGTACGGCCTGGATCGGAACGCTTGGTTCAGGGCTGCATATATTACACCTGCCTACCAAACAATTCACTAAAGTTATAGCCAGTACGCAAACCGGCTCGCTTACCAATGACATTATAACGTCTGCCTGTACCGATAGGGATCAGAACGAGTGGCTGGGTACTGCAGGTGGTATTACCAAACAAAATGCAGCCACTGCTGTGATCAACAGCTGGCAAACGGCTCCCGAAGGAGAGGCGATGACGAATCTGTTGAATATTAAAAAAGGGGCTGACGGAAATATTTACGCCGGTTCATTAGGCAGCAGGGTAGTATATAAGATCGCACCCGGCGGCAACAGCCTGCAGCAACTGGATAAAACCAAAATACCCGGCATCTGGTGCCTGAATAATTTTGGGAGCGACCTGGTCTTTGCAGGTAACAGTTCCACCTTTACAAAGTATGACCCAGTAACAGCAGCGTATACACGAAATAATTTCCTGGCTCCCTACTTTCCTACTGCCGACCTGCTGATACTTGCTTTTAAACACAGCAATGGCGATGAGTGGTTCAGCGGCAATAACGGCGGCGGTTTTGTAAGGATATCTGCAAAAGACAACAAAGTGCATGTTTATAAAAAAGATGGGCCGAGAGGAAAATTCACTATCAGTTATTATGGTTCGTATGCAGAAGATAAAAATGGCGATGTTTGGTTTGGTGTAAACAAGACAGAACTTTTATTACACTGGAATATGCAGACAGACAGCTTCACCGAAGTTTCGCTCGGCCGCTTAAAAGGTATGAACGGTGATAACCTGAACGGCATTACTGACGTGATCTGCGATAATAATAACAATTTGTGGGTCGCTTCGGATGGGTCGGGCATTGTTAAGTATAATATTTCCGCGGGTACGGCAGAAAAGTTTACACGACAGGATGGGCTAAGTACCGATTATGCATTTGCGCTGCAGTTCGATAATAAGAACAGGCTTTGGATCGGCACTTCCAAGGGGCTGAGTTGCTTTTTGACGCAGGAAAAAAAGTTCATCAATTTTTCCAAGGCGGATGGCTTACCGGATGATCATTTTATTGAACGCTGCCTTTTTTTTGACAGTACTACCAGCAGGTTATGGGCCGGCAGCACCAATGCACTCATGAATTTTGAACCGGATGTTTTACTGAACATGAATAAAAAAACATTGCCGGTTTATATTGATGCCATTATTGTGAACGGAAAGAATTTTACTGCTGCAGATATGGATCATATCGTTTTCCCCGCTTCGGATAATAACCTGCAATTCTATTTTATCGGCCTTGATATCAATAATGGAAAAGACATCGAATACAGTTATAAATTATCCGGCGCCGATAAGGACTGGATATACAATGCCGATATCAGCAATGCTTCCTACGCCAATCTGCCGCATGGCAAATATACTTTTACCGTAAGGGCGAAACATAAAGGAGATAATGAATGGACCGAAATGACGGTGCCACTGGCATTTACCATTCAACCGCACTGGTGGCAGACCTGGTGGTTCCGGGTCGGGCTGGCAATAATTGTAGCCTTATTACTTTTTGCATTGGTAAAAGCCTACCTGCGCCGCCAGTTGCAAAAACAAAAGAATACCATGGAAAAAGAACTTGCCATTGAGCAGGAGCGCACCCGTATGGCCCGGGAACTGCATGATGGATTGGGCAGTATGCTCAGTGGCATCAAGCATTCTTTTTCTGCTTTAAAAAATAACATCGCATTGGATACGGAACAGCAAACTGTTTTTCATTCCAATATTGATAAACTGAATGAATCAATCAAGGAGCTGCGCAATATCTCACACAGTATTGCTTCGGAAAGCCTGATGAACTATGGATTGGAAAATTCGTTGAGGGATTATTGTAACAGCATGGCAACGCCGGGTGTATTGAACATTAATTTCAGTGCGCTGGATACTGCCCAAATGCAGCTTACCGAAGAACAATCTTTTCATATTTTCCGCATTGTGCAGGAGCTGATCAATAATATCCTTAAACATTCCGGGGCAGCAAATGCCATTGTGCAGATCAGTTGCAATTCGAACAGGTTATATATTGCTGTTGAAGATGACGGCAAAGGTTTTACGCTCAATGAGAACAGCACTGCAAGAGGTATGGGATTGAGAAATATTGAAAGCCGGGTAAAAATATTAAAAGGTAAAATGGATTACCGCAGTACAACCGAAGAAGGCACTTCTTTTTTAATGGAAATTCCCTGCATGCAAAAAAACTGATCTGTTACCCGATCATGTGCATCTGCACAGCCACTTTTATCAATGAGGCGATATTCTTGGCTTCAAATTTTGCCAAAAGATTTTTACGGTGTGTATCAACAGTAGTACTGCTGATAAATAATTTTTGTGCGATCTCGTTATTCGTCATGCCATCGGCGATCAGTTCCAGCACTTCTTTTTCGCGACGTGTAATTACCGGCACATTATTTTCTGTACCACTTTTGCGCAATGCCAGTGCCGCATCAAAACTTAAAAACTGTTTGCCCTTCATCACCGTTTCAATACCTTCCACCAGTTCTTCCTGTGTGGCATTTTTTAAAACATATCCCGAAGCGCCGCTGGCGATCATTTTTTCAATAAAGCTTTGCTGGTTAAAAGTGCTCAGCCCCAGTATATAGGTACCGGGATGATTTTCTTTTACTTCCCGGCAAAGATCGATGCCGTTCTTATCAGGCAAATTGATATCCATCAACACCACATCGGGTGAATGCTGCTGCAGGAATGCCATGCAGGATGCCGCATTGGTGGCATGCCCCATCCATTCAATATTGGCTTCATGCTGCAGCAGGGAATGTATCCCTTCTATCACCATGTAATGATCGTCTACTATAAAAAGTTTTATTGCCATTTAAATATTTATTTCAATGTGCACCGAGGTCCCTTCATCAGGTTTGGACTGTACATCCAGGTTTGCTTTTAAAAATTCCACCCTGTTCTGGATATTATCCCAGCCGATCCCTTTGGATCTTTTTAATATCGAAGTATCAAAGCCCTTGCCATCATCTTCCACCGTAACCGTTAAAAGATCATTGGTTTTTGTAAGCTGCACCACGGCGGTTTTTGCAGCTGCATGTTTTATGGTATTGTTCAGCAGTTCCTGCACAATACGATAAACAGTGATGGCCGTTGTTTGATTGATCGCCAGTTCATCCACGCCAATGGATTGATAAGACACCTGCAACGCCCCCGACCCGGTAATATCATTGCAAAAATCCTTCAATGCTGTATTCAATCCAAATTTAACCAATGCTTCGGGCATCATATTGTGCGCAACGCGGCGCATTTCCCTTATAGAACTGTCCAGCATATCCATGCTGCGTTCAAATGCCTGTGCATTTTCAGGCGTCATTATTAAATTCCCTCTCATAGTATTGAATGAATATTTTATGCCCGACAACATGCCGCCCAGGCCATCGTGCAGGTCTTTTGCCAGTCTTGTTCTTTCCTGCTCTTCTCCTTTCAGCACTGCTTCTGTTGCCGTTAATTGCTGTTGCGTTTCCAGCTCTGCAATGCGTTGCTGTTGCAGTTTTTGTTTTTGTTTAAAGTTGCGGAACAATAACAATGCGATCAGCGCAGCAATCAATACTGCTCCCACCAGGAAATAATTCAGCGCATTCTTTCTTTCCAGGTTAAGCCTTTGTATCTCTTTATCCGCCTGCAGTTGATTGATCTGCGCTTCTTTTTTTCTGCCTGGTATTTAGCATCCAGGAACTGCAGTTTATCTGCATTGGCGGCTAACTGCAAACTATCATTGATCACATTGAATGAATCCAGCTGTATGATCGCTTCATGGTATTGCCCTGCCTTTTTATATAAATGATACCTGTTAAGGTAAACATCTTTCAGTAAGTTCGTGTATTCGTATTGTTTAGTAATTAAATAGGCAGAATCCAGGTATTTTTTTGCAGGCTCAAATTTTTTGATGCCGGCATTACAGGCGCCCATCCAGATATAGCAGGCAGCGATATCATAAGGTGCATTGGTGAGTTTTATTACCGGCAATGCGGCTGAAAAATATCCCAATGCTTTTTCAAACTGCTCTTTGTTAAACGCATCATCACCCAATACCTGGTAGTATTTCGATTGAAAATAATAACTGTTCAAACTATCTGCGATCTTTTTTCCTACACCAAAATAAAAATCAGATTCCGGTATCCTGTTCAGCTTTAGTAATACCCTGCCGTAATTCATACTGGCCGACATTTTTGCCGTAGCATTACTGCCTGCCATACTTTTTTTGTAGGCTTTTTCACAATAGCTCAATGCACTTTCATACTTGCCAAGATTATAATAGGAGTTGATGATATTGCCATACAACAACGGCAGGTTATTGCTGTTGGTATCCATGGCATCATACCGTTGTACCGCATCAAAATAGTAAGGCAATGCGCCGGCGTCATCATTCACATTCATGTGTTCAATACCAATATTCAATCCCAACGACGCCATACTTTTTTTGGCAGCCATGGAGTTGGGATAATTTTTTAAAATATGCTGTGCTTCCAGGTAATAACTGATCGCCTTTTTTGAGAACTGGCGGTTGTATAAAAAACCGGTATGTTCCAGTACAATGCCTTTTAAAACAGGATTGTTGGTTTTGTTCGCAATGCTGTCTGCTTCATTACGGTATTTCCATGCCTGCGCAGAGTCCCTCATATCCGCCAGGTACCAGGATATCCTGATGCGGTCGTGCACTTTTATAGAATCGGCTTTTTGCTTTCCCAGCTCACCCCGCAGGCTATCTATCCTGGGCGTTTGTGCCTGGATAATATTGTGTACAGCAATAAACAACAGTATCAAACGATATTTTCTCATAATGCCTGAATATTTGATCCCCACTTTACAAATAAACTAAACAACCGCTTTAACAACCCTCCCCTTTTTCCATGATTTTTTCTTTTTCTAAAAAACTCCCTTTTTTACGGGATAGGATTCACTTTTAAAATAAAACAAATTTGTACTCATAAAAAAACAGTTATGAAAAAAATTATTACCGCTTTATTTTTTTTAACAACAGCTACATCGCTGTTTGCACAATCAGGCAGGATACGTATTTATTTTGCCGGCTTTGAATGCTACAGGGAAACATGGGATGACATATTGAATACCGACGGAAAAGGAGATGAAGTATTTTTTACTTTCAATTTTATACTGGCCGACAGGAATGGCAATGTAAAACGTAGCTACGAAAAACGTACTTCGGTTTATGGAGATGCAACCGGTCCCTTCTCCAACCGTATAAGTGCAGGCACCTGCGTTGATCTTTTTAATCATAACATGGGTGGAATAAAAGGCGGTGATAAATATTACTGCAATGATCTTATCAGCGAATATGATGTGGCAGATGGTGATGTGTTAACTGTAATTCCTGTTGGCTGGGAGCATGATCCTATCGCCGATAATTCCATATCATTTGCTTCAACTATAAAAAGCGCCTATACCAACATCGCCCAAAAATTAGCACCAATTGCAATAGGCCTCAATATTGCTACCGGTAATCTTGCCGGACTGGTAATACCGATGACGGCGCTTGGCATATCAAAGATCAAGGCCGGCGGCGACCAGGGCGAATTAGGGCGACCCGGCACAAGGCCCATCGGTATGGAAAAGTATGGGGATTTTACCCCGCTTGCCGTACCATTAAAAACTTCGGACCTGGTTAATATCACCCGTAGCAATACAGGATTTGGTAATGGGGTTATCGGCACAAACTATAATGAAGAAGCAGTTAATAATTTAAGGGACCATGGCAATTATACTATTTTATTCAAAGTGGAATTTACACCTGATCCTGTAGCAACACCCGCTAACACAGGTAATACACAAACAGGTAATACACAAACAAACAATACCAAAACAACGGGTGGAGTTAAAACCATTAACATGCCTGTTGGCAGCAGTGTTGCCGGTACGTGGACAGGCACTTATGGCACAGGTAATAATAACGGCCCTAATTTTTATTCCTTCAGGTTAAATGCAGATGGTACCATGCAGGTGGTATCCAACACAGGTGCAGTAATAGCCAATGGTACTTATATTTTTTCTAACAATCAATTGAGTGGTAGTTATACCTACACCTCTTCCGGCAGGTTTTCGTTTGCTGCAACATTGCAGGCCAATGGAGCATTCAACGGCACCTGGGGCAGCAATAGCAATACAAGCGGTGGTGGCAATTGGGTAATGAGCAAGGCTGCAGCAAATGCAATTGGTAATATCAGGTAAAATATTTTTTACGTACTTAAACTAAAAAAAATGAAACAGCTTTTATATTTTTTATGCCTGCTGGTATTACCTGCCACGATTTTTGCACAGCAGGGTAAAAAACCTGCGCAGCCCAAAGAAAAACCTCCTACACAAAAAGAGATGGAAGACCTGATGAAGGAAGCCCAGAAGATGATGGGAGAAATGAGCCCCGAGGATAAAAAGATGATGGACAGCCTGGGTATTAAAATGCCTTCTTTAAAAAACATACCTAAAGTAAGCGATCAGCAACTGGCGCAGGCATGGGAAGATGAGAACCGCATTGTACCTAAAAAAGATGCCGCCCGCATTGCCGCGATACCCACCGGTGTTACTGATGCAAGAATGCCGGCTTATATAGCTGCAGTACAAAAAAGTGTAAGTGCAGTTTTAAAACCCGAATTGGTAACCACGGCAAATAAGCTGTATGATTATATTCAATCCAACAGCAAAACTTCCGGCGAAGCCGCGAATATGGCAATGGGTTTGTGGATGGCTGGCCAGCCGGAAATTGCTGTACATATTTTAGGAAGGTTATGTGCAAAGGATGCCAGCAATACTGACAACCTTAATAATTATGCCGCGATGCTTTCCATGCTGGATGCACCGCAACTGGCATTGCCTGTTTTGAATAACCTGAATGCAAAATTTCCCCGCAACAGCACATTGCTGAATAATATTGGCCAGGCATGGTTTGGCCTGGGCGAAATGGGCAAGGCTGAAAAATATTTAGATAGTGTTATCCGCATCTACGCCTATCATCCGCAGGCAAATTATACCAAAGCAGCGATCGAAGAAAGCAAAGGGAATGTTGCCGGAGCAACCGAAGCTTTAATAAAATCCATTCAGCATTCCTATACTAAAGACAAAGAAGAAAAACTGGCGAAGCTGGGGCATAAACTTGGCAATAGTGAATTCAGGTTACCACGACGCACCAAGGCTGACCCATTGAATCTCGGTGGTTTTCAAGCGCCGGGTTTCCCTTCTACCGTAGAAGAATGTGTTCAACTGGAAAAGGAATGGTCTGAATTTTTCCGGCAGGTAAACAGTAAAACTGAGCAACTGGAAAAATTAAAAAAGCAGGCAGATGAAGCGGCAATAAAAGATCAGCAGCAAAGATTGAATACAGATATCGGTTTGGTAAGAACTGCCATGGTGAACCCCGGCACTACCGGCCAGTTTGTATCTGTACCGATGTTTGCAGACAGGGCAGGCAAATTGCTGACTGCTTACACTGATCTGTATTGGGTAAAGATGAATGCGTTAAATAAAAAAATGGCTGATTTTGCACAAGGTGAAGGCAAAACATTGAAAGATGCGTATGATAAAGAGATGGCGAGACTTCATGAAGAAGATAATGAACAAACAGGTGAAGGAAAACCGAATAAAGATTTTTGCCCACGGTATAAAGAAACGAGTGATAATTATTTAAAGGCCGTGAATCCCAAACTGTACCAGTTTTACCAGGAGAACCTGAAGCTGCAGAAAGAGTTCCTCAATGAAAATGCTTACTGGTATCTCTACGTGCAATGGCCTGCAACTTATGAAGCTTCCAAATACAGTTTTCAAATGAGCTGGCTGGGTGCTTTAACGCAGGGAAAGGGCAAAGGCGATGGCCCTTACTATAGTTTTCCTTTTGTTTCTATCACGCAATATGTGTGTAAGAAAAGTGAAAAGGAACCCGGTAAAACAAAGCTGCAGGAATTTGATGATGTAGCCTGCCAGTACAAGAGCAAAGTTGATCTTAAAGCGATCGTACTGGAAAGCAATTGCAGTCATTTCAACACCACTTATAATTTTGGCGATATAAAAGTTACCACTAAAGAACTGGGAGAAGAATACATTGGCAGCACGATAAAGTTAACGCCCAAAGCAAGTGTTGGCGGCCAGGCAGGCCCTATTAAAATTGAAGGTTCTATTGGCGCAGATGTTACAGTAGAAGTGGATAAAGACAACCAGGTAAAGGAATGGGGTGGCACGGTCACCACAGGTATAGAAGCCGGTGTGGGCATCAGCAAAGGGCCTGTAAAAGCAGGCGCTACTGTTTCTGAATCGGTGGAGGTGGAAATAGGCAGCAGGGGCATTGGTGATGTGAACATGGTAACAAAGGCTGAAGCAAACGCCGGTGTAAAAGTTGGTCCCATTGGCAAATCCATACAGATAGGTGTGGAAGACAGAACAAGCCTTGTAAGTGGTCATGGCAATGTTACCGTTTCCGGTCCACTGGGTAAGGTTACATTATCGCAATGGTAAAACTGTTATACAAGTAATAATTAAAAATTATTCAGGGCTATGAAAAATTTAACCAGGTTTCTTCTTGCTGTTATACTCCTCTTTTTTTTCGGGGCCAGTGTAATGGCCCAACCTTCCGACAGGCTACGGCTGGAAGACAGCGTGATCGGCTGGAAGACCGTGTATAGTTTTAAAGGCAAACAATATAAACCGCTTACTGTAGATGGTCAAACATTTTCGCCTTACCAGCAATCGATCAGGGATTCGTTCACTGCATGGATGCAACGCAGTTATGTGCCCATTGGTGGCTTTGGAGATATTTACCAAAGAGATTTTACATCAAGGCAAAATAAATATCCCATGCCGCAAAGTATTGGTTCTACCGCTTTGATCTATGGTATGCAGCAAAACAGCCGTACGGGCAAATATGAAATGATATCGAATGAAGATCACAATGATGTTTTCATTTATACCAACACACTGGCAGGTATCAATAATGCTGCATTACTCAGTTCACAGGATGGTTTTTATTTTACCATGGCAAGAGATAATTACGCCAGCACTTTTACCAGCAAGCCTGTTATAGACGCCACTAAAGAATTTGGATTGCATGATGACAGCCGGTTCTCAAAATACATGGTGTATTTTCTTTCGCAAAGCTGGGTAACGGTGGTACTGATACCCGGTAACAAACTGCCTATTGTACAATTGACCAAAGGCGAAGTATTGGCACTTTGCGAAAAAGGTATACAAAGAGAACTGGAAGAAAAAAAGAGCGAAGCAAGGCATATGTCATCCAATGATCCATCTTACTATGCAGGTGTAATAAAAGACCTGGATGAAAAACAATATCCGCAGTGCATGAAAAATCTCAATGCATTAAAAGAAAAATATAAGAACAGGTTGAATGAACCTGCGGTGCTGTATGGCTGGGCAGGTCCTTCTTTTGCTGATTTTGTAAATAACAATACCACGCTTTTTGTAGAAGAGTGGTACCAGGATATACCGGGTTATCCCGTTTACCGGTATACAAAAGAAGCTATTGAGAACAGCAAAAAAGATAAACCGCTTTGGGTGGAAATTACATGGCCCCTGCAAAAAAAAGGTACAAGAGTAAAAGCCTATGAAGTGCACAAAGCAATGCTGCGCTATTTTAATTACGATTATGTGTACAATTACTTTTTTGACCCGGAAAAAGTGAAAGGCATTGCTTACACACCCTCCAATGCCGATGAACAAAGGGAGCAGCTGCAAAGGTTGAAAAAGCATTACACTTTTGCCGATAACAAAACATTACCACAAGGCACTTTCTTTGTGGATGATTTTTCTGCTAATGCGGTTGGCGACAGGCCGGCGGGTTGGAGCGATTCTAAAGCCAATCCTGCAACTGTGGTGGAGTTAAAAGGCAGAACGGGCAAATGGGTACAGCCCGGCAAAGGCAATACTTTATCTCCTGCTATCGCTTTAAAAAAACCTTTGCCGGAAAATTTCACCCTGTCGTTTGATATGGCAACAGATGAATTCACTGCAAGGACCGGCGGGGCCCTCGGCATTAGTTTAAGTTCCTATCCTACTACTTCAGAAGGTTTAACTGTTGCTAATAGTAAAGGCACCGAACTTTCGGCAAGGATAGAAGCCGGCAACGAAGCAGATTACAACAACAATAACTACAGGGGCAGCGCCGAAATAAAGATCAACTCCACAGTCAATAATTACGAAGGTGCATTTTATTCCACCTATGATCTGCGGGAGTTCACCAATAAAAAAACGATGCTGCATGTTTCAATAAAAGTAAATAATGGTATGGCCACTCTTTTGATCAATAATAAAGAAGTTGCCGTATCCAAAGATTTTAAAAAGGATTACTGCAAAGACTGCGCCTGCAAAGGATTACCTGCCGGCACCCAGTTCCGTAATCTTTATTTTACTAATTATACGCAAAACTGGAGCCCCGACGGCAAATCGAACGAAGTACATATTTATATCAGTAATATTAAAATCACGAAAGAATAGATGAGAAAAATGTTTTTAACTACTGCCTTGCTTTGCAGCAGCAGTATAGCTTTTTGCCAGCTCTCGCCCGAACAGCGTATACAGGACAGCGTTATAGGCTGGTGGAGCGACAACCATTACGACCGGGAATGGAAAAGTCCCGCTGATGCCATAGGAAAAAAGAAAGAGATCCACATCAACAATATGGTGGAATGGATGAAGAAAAGTTACACCCCTGTAGGTGGGCTGGGCACTCTTACCCGCTATATGGGAACAAATGGTTTTGGTGTAAAATTCCTGGTTTGGAATGTAAGTCATGATAAAAGATGGACAGATCCCAAAGGCAATTTCAGACCTATCCCCGAAGAGAATACCAAATTCTATATTTCGGCAAACCTGATACCCGGCTCCTATCCTTTTGATTTTATCAACAGGCCCGACCTGTTTCTTTTTACCTGGCAGATGGATGGCTATGATCCCGCCGGGGGTGTGCCCAAGCCGGAAAAAAGGCCCGCAGGTATTCATCCCAATGCATCAAAATTCATCACGGTACGTAATGAAATGCAAAGCGTGATGCTGGCGCCCAATAATAAATTACCGTTTATACCTGTAACCAGGGGCGAATTGCTGCAGCTTGCTGATGATGCCATCAGTAAGCAATATGCCACTGCCAATGATTATGATAAAAAAAATATTGAAAGAGTACGGACCAATATTGCCAAACTAAAAGAGAAATATAAAAACTCTTTTGACGAACCTGCCAATATCAGGGATATGCAGCCAACAATTCACAGTTTTGATTTTACTGATCCTTTCGAGCTTTCTGTAAATGATAAGAACTGGAAACATTATTACCCGGTGTATAAAATTACCGGCGATGTATTACAAAAAATGAAAGCGGCAGAACCTCAATGGGTCACTGTATGGCTGCCTTACGAAACAAAAGAAGATGGCAACCAGCTATACGAAATGTACACCGCTATCACGCAGAATTTAAATTATGAGTACATCTACAATTATTTTTTCAGCCCGGAAATAATAAAAAATATCCCTTACAAGCCTTCTAACGAAGAGCAGCTCAATGCAAGGCTCGCCGCTTACCGCAGCAAGGGCAAGGCCGATAATAATGCAGTGATCAAAGCCAACCTGCCGGCAGGCGTTCATTTTATGGAAGATTTTTCTTCGGCTACTGTTGGGCAAGCAGCGCCTGATTGGTTCTTCCGCACTTTTGCGCAGCATTGCACTGTTGTTAATGTAAATGGAGAAAGCGGCAAGTGGCTGCAATTGGGGTATAACACACCCATCTCTCCCACCCTGTTAAAAAAACCATTGCCTGAAAATTTTATGCTGGAGTATGATGTAGTGACTGATGGTGGTTATAGCACCCGTACCGGTGGCGCTGTAAGGCTGACACTTAATTCGAGAAAAGCATTTGTAGATGGCAATGAATCCAATAAGGGAGATGGCAGCAAGGTGGAGATCAATATTACACCCGGCAATGAATCGGATTACAACAATAACAATTACCGCGGTGAAATAAGGGTGAAAATAAATTCCTACCCCAAAACGAATGAAGAGAATTTTTCGGAAGGGATCTACGACAACAAACCGCTGAAGGAATTTACCGATAAGAAGACCCGCATACATGTTGCTGTAAAAGTAAAGAACAGCAACCTGTCCATTTTTGTAAACAATAAAGAGATCAGTAATACAGCCTCTTTTAAATTGTTGTACGGCGGCGCTTGTAAAACGTGCGGCTTACCGCAGGGCACTCTTATCAATAATATATTCTGGACCAATACCACCGATGATTCGGAACATATTAAAGTGTATATCGGCAATATCAAAATATCCAAACTGTGATCTTTCGTTAAGGTTTTCAAAATCCTGTTTTTACGGGATTGCGATCCTCTGTTGCAGTGAGCATCTTTACGGTATTAAAACAATCTCTTTTTACTTCTTAACAAAAATGAATATGAAAAAGAATGCCACTCCTTGTATAAAATATTTCGTGACTGCTGTAATTATGCTGCTGTCTTTTCATTTGCAGGCGCAAAAAACGCTGGAAACGGTTTCCAAACAGACCACTGATAAAATAATGGCGATCGTTAAACCTTTACGTGATGCAGCAGATAAATTATTCAGAGACGATGCAACAGGTACTTATAAAGCTTACCAAAGCGATGTGGAAGCATTGAACAAAATGAAACCCGGTGCTGAAAAAAGTAAAGCCACCAGCCAGGTAATGGAAAAATATGCAGCCTTTTTCAAGAATGTATGGAGTAATATGAAAGTGGATGAAAAAGCTTACCAGGCACAGATACGTGCTGCATTCCCTGCTGCTATGGCCGAGAAGATCACGTTTCAGCAATACCTGAATTTTTCTTATAACAGTTCCAGCAACAGCAATCCTGCTCCTCCACCGGCGCCGGCCCCTTCACCGGAAAATAAATGTATTGATGTATGCAGCATTGCAGCCGGCGAAATTACCGGTGATGGAAAATTAATTGCATCAGGTGCGGGCAGTTATGGCAACTGCTATTTAAAAGTAAACTCATGGGGTGCTGTAGTGGGGGGCAATAGCTTGTATGGCAGTTTAAAAAATAATATCAGTATACCGGGCACATTGCCTGCAGACAGCAGGAAGCTGCGGGTAAGAAAAAGTTTCGACCTGAAACAGGAAGCTGTAGCATTTGCACTGGGTTTTGGCTTTTCAGAAACAAGGGTGAGTACCTATCAATCCAATGAATACATTTTCGTGATGGCGCCCGTGCTATTCGCCGCGAACAAAACGGTTACCAAATCCATCAGCGAAGAATATGTGATAGAGAAAGCTGACGTAAGCAGGTCCATCATTAAAGGAAGTGCCAATACCATGGTATACCTGCTGGCAGGCAGCTGGTGCTACTCCGATTGCACCAATATCCGCTGGAGCATCTGCGAAGAAAAATAACTCCTCATTTTAATAACCATTTTATGAAATTGTTTATAACCATTGCAGCTTTTGTACTGGCATCCGCAGCCAGTGCACAAAAAAAACTGGTGCCGGTATCGCAATCATCTGTAACGGGTTTAACATTACCCGAAGGTTCTAAGAAAGACGGCAGGCTACTCATCGAAATGTCGGCCAAAGCTTTATTGCAGATGGAAGCAAAAAAAACTGGTGCAGCAGTAAACAAGATCGAAGTGTTGTACCTGCCCCAGTTGTTCACGATGGATTCGCTGAATGCCTTATTCAGCAACGCAGGATGGACATCCACTGTGTCGCCAACCGATAATAAATATTACTGGCTGCAAAAAGACAGCCGTTCCATACTGGCCTATTGTTCCGCAGGTAAGAACCAGTTTGAATTATATTTTGGCGAAAGCAATGCAGCGCCTGAAACTGGGAATAATACACCGGTACAGCAGGATCAGCAGCAAACTGTGCAGCAGCCAGCGCCACCTCAAATTGATAACCAGGCAGTTCAGCAACAACAAAATAGTACTCCTGTCAATAACCAGGCTGTACAACAAAGCGGCTTTAGTTTTTCCACCACCAATTTTGATGATGGCTGGACCAGCGTGATACAGAACGATGGCGTACTGGTAAGCAAAGCTGGCGTAAATGTATTACTCGTATATGCGTTACCGTATAATGCTTCGCAATTTTCCGGAACGGGTGTAAGGGACCGGGATTATTACTGGGACACCTATGTGCCTAAATATTTCAACATACAAATCAAGCAATACAATGATGCCGGTGAAGTATTGACATCATCCCAACCCGACTACGTGGAAGGATGGGGCACCGATAAACAAACTGGTGAAAGAAAATTCATCGCCATGCGTTTAAGCGTAGCGCCCAATACAGCTTATCTCACCATTGCTTCTACAGCAGATGAAGCAACATTCCGCCAGCAATTTCCCAACGCCAACGGAAAATATACCAGCGACCTTGCTTCGATGGACCGCTACAACAAATTTGCAGTAGCTGCCAATGATATCCTTGGCCAGTGGGAAAAAGGCGGTACATCAACTATGCAATGGTATTACACAGCACCATCCGGTTATGAATCCTATGCAGGAATGACCGTTGCTGCCACCAGCGCCATATTCCGTTTTAACGGCGGTGGTAACTACAGCAGCACACACAATGGTGCCACCGGCACGGTGGGCAGTATGAACACATTTCAGCAGGAGTACAAAGGCAAGTACACTGTAACCAACTGGAATGTAGTAGCCACCAACCGCTGGGAGGGCAAGACAGATAATTTTGACGCCTGGTTTGAAGCCATTAATGGCGGCAGGGTATTATGCCTGCGGTCGGGTGGTATGGAATACCGGCTGGTTAAAACCAAATAAGCAATAAAATCATCTTTTTACAGGATTGCTATTATTCCCAGTAATACCCATTTTTACAAACGAAAATTAATTATCTGCAGGGTGTAGAAAGATAATAGCATTCTCAGCAAACAATAATAACATGAAAAAAATATTCATCATCCTGGTATTTTCAATAAATGTGGCAGTGGCAATGGCACAAAAAGAAACATTTGATATCGTAAGCTATACAGCGCCGGCTACATGGGCAAAAGACCTTCGGGAAAACCTGGTGAGTTACACCACGACGGATAAAAAGAATAATACCTGGTGCCAGGTGGCGGTAGTAAAAAGCACTATCAGTAAAGGTAGCATAGAAGCAGATTTTGATAGTGAATGGCAGGAACTGATCGTAAAGCCTTACAAACCTTCCGATCCTCCTGCTGCCAATGATGTGCAGGAAGCGGATGGCTGGAAGATAAAAGCCGGCGGTTCCAAATTCACTTTCAATAATGCCAATGCCATCGCCATGCTTACTACATTAAGCGGGTATAACCGTTGTGTAAGCATTGTTGCCATTACTAACAGCCAGGCATACCTGCAGCAGGTGCAGGATTTTATCGGGTCTGTTGATCTTTCCAAGCCTGATGTAAATACCAATACCGGTAATGCTTCGTCTCCTGTAAATACAGATGTTCCCAAAGCAGCCATCAGCACCGGTTATACATTCAACAGCAGCAATTTTGATGATGGCTGGACGAGTACAGTACAGGAAGACTGGGTGGAAGTAACCAAGGCCAATATGAAAGTGTTATTACATTATCCAAAAGAAGGCACCGTTTTTCCTGCCGATCCCGGGCCGCTTACCACTGCCGCATGGAATATACTGGTGGCGCCCCGTTACAGCAATTTAAAAAACTTCAAAACAACTTATATCAATACGTACGAAAGGCCTTACATCGGCATGGCATCTGCAACAGATAACAGCACCGGCAAAGAAGTGTTCCTTGTTTTATTCCGGCAGGGAGGCAGCGGCTGGATAGAATTTGTATCACCTGATAAAAACAGTTTTATCAATGCTTATAAATTCGATCCCGAAACCATCCGTTGGGACAGCGAGAGCGATCTGATGAAGCCAATGGCAAAAATGGCCAGCTATAACAAATTTGCAGTGGGGGCTAAAGATCTTAAAGGCAAATGGACCAGCGATTTTACCGGCATACAGCAATTGTACAATGTATATACGGGCAATTATGCAGGCATGCATGTCAATCAATCCGCACAAACATTTGTTTTTGGTGCAGGCAATACTTACAAATGGGATATCATGGTGGTAAACGGTATGGTGGGCAATTCAAAATTCATTCATGTAAAATCTGATGGAAAATTTTCAGTGCCCAACAACTGGCAGATCAGTTGTTCAGACATTGAAGGCAAGCCCAAATTGTACGATGCTTATTTCACCTGCATCAAAGGAGCCAGGATGTTGTGGATGAATGATGCTAAATTCCCGGGCTCAGGTGTATTTACCGGTTACGGCCTTGCTAAATAAAATATTCTTTAACCATAAAATCAAATTAATGCAAAAGTTATTGTTCTTATTATTGTTATTGCCTGTTATTGGTTTTGCCCAGCGGCAGGATGTATACATTAAATTCACCGATGCAACCGGGAAGGCTATTGTTGGTGATGTTACCATCAAAGGTTTTGAAAAATCAATTGCAGCTTTAACCATTGGTTCCGCCGGCAGAAATAATGTGCAGACCAATTTTACGATGCCCATTACCGGTGCATCTGCCGATCTTAAAAAAGCGATGACCAATAATGAAACCCTGCAAAGCGGAATGGTATCTGTAACACAGGTGGATCCCGCTAGCGGCAGACAACTGCTGATGTACACCATTAAAATGGAAGGCATCAAAGTAAATACCTGCAGCGAATCGATGGGATGCAACAGCACAACGACCACTGCAACCAGTATTACTGCCACCCGCATTGGCTGGACCTATTATGAATATGGCAAAACCGGTGTACAGTCAGTATCCAGGAAATTTGGTTTTGATGCTTCCACAGGGAAGGAATGGACCGGTTTTTAATAATTATCTTCACCATAAAAAAACAATCAAATGAAAAAAGTAGTAGCGCTCTTCAGTTCGTTGCTGGTGATTGTGGGTGCAAAGGCACAAAACAATCCTGCACCGGTAGTAAAAAAAGAAACGGTAAAACCAACATTGCCCAAACCTGTTTCGCTCGACTCCACAGCAGTGGCAAAACCGGGCACAACCATTAAGCAAACCAACAAGGCCATCAAGTTCGACCAGATCAAAAAAGAAGCCCCTGCAACGTATAAGCAAGCCCCGGTTGCCAAACCACACAAAGATTAATGCTGCAGTTATTCAACAAAGGCAAAATTTACCAGGCAGGGGATATTACAGTAAAAGAAAGCGCCCTGCATGGTAAAGGTGTGTTTGCAGGTAAAAAATTTAAAGCCGGGGCTGTTATTGAAACAGCCCCGGTAATTCTATTAGATAAAGCCGAGCGTGATTTTTTACAATACACCACCCTGTTTAGTTATTATTTTGTTGTGGCAGATGAAAAAACACCTGTAGCATTGGGATTGGGCAACAGTTCCCTGTACAATCATTCCTATGCTGCCAATGCAGTGTACAGTATTTCCTTAAAAGAAAGAACCATTACTGTAAAAGCCTGTAAAAATATTAATGTTGATGATGAGATCACTTTAAACTACAACGGCGCACCGGATGATAACAGTGCTGTTTATTTTCCACCGGCATGAAAAAACTATTCATTAAAAATATCAAAGGAAAAGGTCGCGGCGTATTTTGCAACCAGCTCATCCGAAAAGACGAGACCTTTGAGATCTGTCAGCTGATCGTATTACCTACAGAAGATACAGATACATTATTGTCTTCGCACCTTTCTGATTATTTTTTCAATTTCAATAAAGAAGAAAAGACCCTTGCACTGGCCCTGGGTTTTGGTTCATTGTACAATCACGCTATTTATTCCAACGCCGCTTATGTATTGAACAGGGAACAAAAGACGATCAGCTTTTATGCATTGCAGGATCTTCCTCCCAATACCGAGATCTGTATCAACTATGGTGGTGAACATGGTAAGGATTTTAAAGAATGGTTTGAGTCCAGGAATATTCATTACACGAATTAGAACGAACCTGCCTATCGGCAGACAGGTTACACGAATTCTCTTCTCTGCGTCCTCTGCCTCTCTGCGTGCCATTTCCCCTGCATCCTCTGCACCTCTGCGTGCCCATTTCCCCCTAATTCCGTAACTTTATCCCTCAACGCATTACCAACTGTATGGCCGGTCAACCCACCACGAATTCACTGCTGCAACAATATATCCCTGACCTTAGTATATATAACGAAATACTCGCTGCCGACAACACGCTTTTACCCGAATGGCAGACATTTCTATCGTCGCTGGTAAAAACGGGTACCGATGAGATCCAGAGCCGCAATAATGATATCCTGCGACTGTTAAAAGAAAATGGTGTAGCCTATAATATTTACAACGATCCATCCGGCCAGAGCCGTGCATGGGAACTCGATCCTATTCCCCATATCATTGCTGCAAAAGAATGGGAGACCATTAATGCCGGCCTCATACAGCGTGCAGAACTGTTCAACCTGATACTGAAAGATATTTACGGCGAACAGCAATTGATAAAAGATGGCATCATACCACAGGAATTGATTTACCTGCACCCGGGTTTTTTACGCAACTGCGTAAACATACAGTTACCGGGTATGCAGCACCTTATTTTATATGCAGCAGATATGGCCCGTGGCAGTGATGGCCGTATATGGGTGATCAGCGACCGTACACAGGCACCTTCCGGTAGCGGGTACACGCTGGAAAACCGCCATGCCATGTCAACCGTGTTGCCGGAATTTTTCAGCAACCTGCAGGTAAAAAGGTTATCTCCTTATTTTGATGCCCTGCAGGCAGCGCTCACCACCATTGCGCCACACAAAACAGAAAATCCCCGGATCGTGATCCTTACACCGGGCCCGGATAATGAAACTTATTTTGAGCACTCTTATCTCGCCGCTTATCTTGGCCATACACTGGTGCAGGGCAGCGATCTTATTGTAAAAGATAATTTTGTATGGTTAAAGACCATTGAGGGCCTGGAAAAAATTGACGTCATACTGCGACGCCTAGACGATAATTATTGCGACCCGCTCGAATTAAAAAGTGATTCCCTGCTGGGCGTTGCCGGGCTGGTACAGGTGGTGCGGAAAGGAAACGTTGCCATTGCCAACCCGCTTGGCAGCAGCATTGTGGAAAATGCCGGGCTGGTACCATTTTTACCCGCCATTGCAAAATATTTCTGGAACAAAGAATTATTGTTGCCTTCCATCGCTACCTGGTGGTGCGGTCAGCCGAAAGAATTACAATACGTAATAGAGAACCTGGAATACCTTGTGATCAGGCGCATATTCCGCAACGAAGCGGGTACCCGTGCTACCATCGATGGCGCTGCACTGAACGAAAAACAAAAGTCGGAACTGATCGCCACCATCAAAGCCAATCCACATTTATACACCGGGCAGGAAAAGATCAATTTTACCTACACTCCTTCCTGGGTGGATGGCGAAATAAAACCCAGTCATTCACTCTTCAGGAATTTTTTAGTAAGCCACAACGGAAGTTATATCGCTATGCCGGGAGGGCTTACACGAACCAGTAGCGCCGATGATAATTTTGTGATCAGCAACCAGCTGGGTGGTATCAGTAAAGACACCTGGGTAATTGCCGGTGCCGATGAATCCGAGCAACCCGTAATGCTGCAGTTAAAAACAGAACCGTTGGCGTATGCTCCGCAAAAAAGGGCGTTGCCGAGCCATACTGCCGAAAATCTTTTTTGGGTGGGCCGCTATACCGAAAGGGTGATCTACAATGCCCGCCTGCAACGCACCGTAATGCAGTGGCTGCTGAAGAATAAAACACCTTTGAGTGGTGAAAATAAAATTGCTGAAGAATTATTATTACAGATACTCACGGCATGTACTTATACATTCCCCGGTTTTATTGAGGAAGATGATAAAAAACAAAAAGCGCTTTTTAAAAATCCCTGGATAGAACTTACGGATACTTTATACAACAGTAAAAGAAACGGCAGCCTGGGTTATAATTTAATGCTGCTGAAAAATGCCGTATACAGTGTGCGAAATTTTTGGGCAATAGATACCTGGAGGGTTTTACTGGCCATGGAAGAACAATGGGCAAAGGCAGAACAAAATCCGCCGGTGGAACATTTAAAAAAGATCAGCACCATTGATGCACTCAACACATCCATGTTTGCTTTTTTAGGTATGAACCGTGAAAGTGTGCGCAGGGAACAGGGCTGGAATATACTGGACATGGGCAGGAAGATCGAACAGTCCTTATACATCATATCACTTTTAAGAAATGCTTTTTTTGAAAAACAGGAAGAACAGGTGGAATATGATCTGTTGGAATCTGTAATGATTGCCACGCAAAGTTTAATTACCTACCGCTATACTTACCGCGATCATTTACAATTGCATCTGGTACTGGAGCTGTTGATGCTGGATATGAACTATCCTAAATCGCTGGCTTACCTGGTAAGCAGGATCAAACGCTATATCGGCGAACTGCCCAAAACCAATAACGACAATACTTTGAGCGAACAGGAACGCCTGGTGCTGGAAGCCGATACCTTATTGAAACTGGTGAACGGTGCTACCCTTGCACAGCACGACCGTCAAACAAAAGAGTACAAAGCTTTGCACGATTTTTTAAATAAACTTGAAACATTAATCATCAATACGGCTGCACTGGTATCCAAAACTTATTTTACACATAGCCAGGTGCAGAAACAATTATTTACCGCACATCTTTTATAAAAATTGTTGTACAATATCATACATACCACCACTTACAACTACCACGAAATGGTGAGCCTTTGTCATAATATCGCGGTGCTTTCACCAAGGGATACCGATACACAAACCTGTAAAAGCAGCAGCATTATTATTGCTCCACTACCAGAAGTACTGGACACACACATCGATTTTTTTGGCAACAAGACCATTTATTTTGTAGTGGAGCAGGAGCATGATACATTATCCGTAACAGTAAATTCGATGGTGGAGAAAAAAACGGGATCTTTTAATATTCCTGTAAGTGATATCACCTGGGAAGCAGCAAAAGAACTTTTACAAAATGCCCCCGGTGAATACATTACTGAAAAACAATTTTCTTCTGCCACGCCTATGACGGCGCCATTTGATGCTATTACTGCTTATGCACAACGATCCTTCACGCCCGGTCTTTCTTTATTTGATGCCGTGCATGATCTGATGCAGCGTATCTACAACGATTTTGATTTTACACCAGGCTTCACCACCATCTCCACACCCCTTTCTATTGTGTTAAAAGAACAAAAAGGTGTTTGCCAGGACTTTGCACATTTTGGCATTGCCTGCATGCATGCTATGGGTCTGCCCGCAAAATATGTTAGTGGCTATATCGAGACCATTGCTCCCGAAGGAAAGGAAAAGCTCACCGGCGTAGATGCATCTCATGCCTGGTTCTCGGCCTTTATACCCGGTATGGGTTGGGTGGATTTTGACCCTACCAATAACAAGATCCCCGACGAACAATACATCACCGTTGGCTGGGGCAGGGATTATTTTGACATTGTTCCTTTGAAAGGCGTTATCATGAGCAGCAGTGCGCATGATATGAAGGTGGCGGTGGATGTGCGGAGGGTCAGTGAATAATTGAATGCTGCAATTTCCTCCGTGGTCGGTGTCCCCACGGAACACAGCAGGTTGTTACAGAAGTTACAAACTGCCGCCATCAAAATGTAGTTACCTTCCGGTCGGTGGGGACACCGACCGGGGGTGAAATAATACTGCCTGATTATTATCGTGACATTGAATTTAGCAGCCTGAACAAATAAACTGTAGGCAACAAAAATTTGCCTCAATTTTAACTTCAATTTTAAAGCCACTGCTTAAATTTAGTATTCCTTTGTAAAAAGCATTCATTGAAAAACCTTCTTTACATCTTGCTCGTTTTGGCTCTATCCGGATTTCAATTTAAGAAGACAATACAAATAAAATCAGGAAAGCAAGTAGGCAAGCTGATCTTAAATAGTAGTAATGTTCAATCTGCCATTACTCAATATGGTGATATCGCCGATTTCACTCAGGGTATATCATGTGGTGAGCATACTTACTTTACAAACAGGTTTAGTTTTTCTAAACAAAGAATAACAGTGATCTCTGAAACTGTGGACAATGAAAACGAAAAAAACTCACTTATTGTAAAGATCGGGTTATCCTATCCCTGTGGCGCAGAAACAGAAGAAGGCATAAGTCTTATAAGGGATAATATTGATAAAATACTTACAGTTTATGGAAAACCAGAAGCTACTGACACTTCTAAAGCCAGTATAGACATTCATTACAATTCAAAAGGGATTTCTTTTAGATGCGACAGGAATCGAAAGAATATTCAGAAAATCGAGATTTATTCACCCAATTTAATTGCAGATTTTTGTTATTAAGCATTAGAAAACTGAAGCCAACAAGTATTTGCAGAAGCAAGGTTTGACATTGTAATATCAGCTATGTACAGCAGGCCGCATCAGTTTGGACTCGGCGTTCAATTTCCTTCTGCAGTGGCCGGTGCCCCCACCGAACACAGCAGGCTGTTACAGAAGTTACAAACTGCTGCCATCAAAATGTAGTTACGTTCGGGTCGGTGAGGACACCGACCGGAGAGGAGGATGTGCTGAGGGTCAGTGAATAATTAAATGCTCCAATTTTTCGTACCATTTAAATATACTCCAAATGAACTTAGTAAAGTATTACGCCTGGGCAGCTGTATACCCTTCGGCTATTGTAATGATTGCAACAGTTATCTTTACTGTAATTGAAAATAGCGGTTACAAAAGCGAATGGCTGACTGAAGATTCCATCAATTCAGTAATATTAATGACCACGTTTGTCTACTGCATTATCATCAGCTTGCTTTGTACCACCATTTTTCTTTGCGGGTCTGTTTATGTAAAAAACAATCCCCTTTTAAGTTTCCTATCCTGGTTTTTATTACCTGTTGGTTTTATCTGTTTTATTTTTTTCCATGAGATCAATGCTGCAACGGAAAAAGAAGAGCTCATCTATATCGTGATCCTGAATATTCCTTTTATCCTTGGGTTAATGCTTTCTTACTATCATTTTAGAAAGGCCCATTTACGGCCGGAACGATGACTTATTTTTTCTCCGTGGTCGGTGTCCCCACCGACCCCAGCAGACGGTTACAAAAATCAGGCGCTGCCGCTTGCCGCTATTATAAAAAAACGGCCAACCTGTTTTATGGTTGGCCGTTACAAACACTCGCTTAAAATCTGTTTACTGCCCGATAGTATATAACAGGTCAGCAACTGATTTTGGTTGTGATAAAAATGGTGAATGACTTGTATTGAGTGAGTAAACCGTTTTTATGTCTGCGGTCGCGATCATTTTATCCTGCATTGCCGGAGATATCACTATATCCTGCAAAGTTTTGATGTACACCTTATCTACGCTGCCAAATTTTTCATTGGTCCACATAACCGGGTTGGTGAAGGGGATGGCAGGTTCAGCTTTGTAATTATCCAGTACTTTTTGTTTAGCTGCTGCTGAACCATCATTAATAAAAAGATAGGTAAGGCTATCCTTATTTACATCCAGTGTCAACTTATCAGCAGACTGGGATAATTGTGGTCCGAGTTTAGAGCCGGGATCAGTCATAGAAAGATTTTCTAAAGTTTGCCCGGGTGCAGGAAGAAAAGCACCGATGTACACCAGCTTACTGATCTTTACAGGAATTTTTTCTGCTACATTGGTGATCACCATGCCGGCCATACTATGCCCCACCAGTATCACTTTATCACTTTCCTTAGTAATGGCATCTATCACCTTGTTGCTGTATGCATCAATGGAAAGTGTGTAAGTAGCGGTATTATCTGCTCCGTGGCCCGGCAGCTCAACCACAATCACCTTGTTGCCTTTTTTTTCTAAATCAGTACGTACTGCGTCCCATACATAAGGCGCCTGCCATGCACCGTGTACCAGTACATAAGTGTTTTGTTTTGCGTTCATGCCTGCATCATTTTTTGCGCAGGAAGAAGCGAAGAATGCGGATGCTGAAAACAGCATTGATAAAATTGTCCTTTTCATTTTGTTTAATTTTTATTGTTAAAAGATGATCATTTAAATTGTGTACCCAGCTGTTCAACTTTTTGCAGCCATTGGTTCCTTTGTTTGTCGGTTGATTTTCTCATGAACCCGAAAGTGGTGAACCGCACAGGATCGAAACCCACATAACCAAATACCACTTTTTTAAGTAGGAGATAAAGTGATGCCCGGTGTACGAGATAGAACCAGAACTTTGGTGTATCCATGGTTACCAGTATCCTGATACTTTTTCCTTTTAAAAGTTGTTCCGGGAAATTTTTGCCTGAATGGTTCTTGAAAGCAAAGCCGGGAAGGAACAGCCTGTCGATAAAACCTTTGGCAATGGCCGGCATAGCACCCCACCAGTTAGGGAATGCCAATACCACGTGATCGGCCCATTTGAATAACTGCTGGGCGGCTGCCAGGTCTGGCTCCAGTTCATCGGCTTTGCCGGTCTTATAACCGTCAGCCAGGTTTACATCAAACTTCAGATCGGAGATATAAATTGTTTTACACGCAGCGCCGGCAGCTTCGGCGCCTTTTTGATAGGCATCCAGTAATGCTTTATTAAAAGATTTTTTAGAAGGATGACCGAGGACGAGTAATATATTCTTTGCCATTGTGTATCGTTTTAATTTGATAACACAAAGCTGCGAAGTAAAAGAGAGGGACACCTGACACAAATGCGTCAAAAAAAACTATGGCTCAGCTGTTGGAGAATATGGTTAAGGATTTACCTTTTATCCTGCCGCTGCAGCGATACTGCTTAACCTAAAACTTTAAGGACTCCATTCCTGTACAATTTTCCAATTGGAATGGTCGCTTTATCTATTTCGATCAATTCGTTGGTAAAAGAGCGGATCTTTTCTACAGAAATAATAAAAGAACGGTGTGTGCGGATGAATTTATTTTCAGGCAGCATTTCTTCCACAGAACTGATAGACTGTTTGGAAATAATGGTGTTGCCGGCAGTAAAAACCTTTACATAATCCTTCATACTTTCTATATAATGGATATCATGCAGTAATACCTTCACCATTTTCCTGTCGGCGCGGAAATATACAAAGGGTTCTGTGGGAAGAGGATCAACAGCAATAGCAGGATTTATATTTTCGGGTATGGGTTCGGGTGATGCCAGCTTATTGATCGCTTTTAAAAAACGGTCAAAAGGGATGGGTTTTAATAAATAATCCACTACATCCAGTTCATAGCCTTCTACCGCATATTCCGGATAAGCAGTGGTAAAGATCACTTTAGGCGGATTCTTAATTGTTTTTAAAAAATCATTGCCATTCAGCTGCGGCATGCGGATATCCAAAAAAATAACATCCACTTTGGATTGCTGTAAAAAAGCCAGTGCCTGTATGGCATTACTGCATTCTCCGGCCAGTTCCAGCAATGGCAATTGTTGTACATAACGGGCTATGATCTCCCGTGCAGGGGGTTCATCATCTACTACCAGGCACCGGATCTTTTTATTGCTGTTCATGTACTAATAATTTTTTTTGCACAACAGGTACTGTTGCAACTGCAGCAGCCGGTTTATCCAGCTCCAGGCTGAGGTTTACTATAAATACTTCCGGCTCGTTGGTAATATTTAATATATAACGTGCCGGATATAATAATTCCAGCCTTGCCTTTGCATTGGCAATGCCAATACCCGGTTTGCTGTGCACAGCATCATCTTCCAAAGGCTTACTGTTCACCACTTTCATCTTCATCCGGTTATTATCCAGTGTGATGGTAATGCTGATCCAGGTGCCGTCCACCATTTTACTGGCGCCATGCTTAAAGCTGTTTTCCACAAAAGGCAGCAATAATAAGGGCGCTATAGAAAAACTGGGATCATTTTCGGGTACGCTTAACTGTATGTCGATATTCTTGCCATAACGTACTTTTTCCAAAGAGCAGTAATCCTGCAATAGTTTTATTTCTTTACTAAGCGGCACCAGCGGCTGATCGCATTCATACAGCATATAACGCAGCATATCAGATAATCCGGTTACCAGCCTGGCCGCCCTTGGGGCAGTTTCCTGTGAGTACGAATAAATATTATTCAGCGTATTGAATAAAAAATGCGGATGTACCTGTGCCTTCAGCAACTGCATCTGCGCAGCAACATTTTCTTTTTGCAATTGAAGATTACGCTGTTCCTTCAAATACCAGAACTTCATTAATTTAATGGCACAGGATATACCGGCAACGGTAATGCCGCCCCGCAAGCCTGCCATTAAACCCATGAATACCTGCCTGGTAAAATCTCTTTCCGGCTGTTCGTAAGTCAGGCCCAGGGCGCTCTTTACTTTGATGATGAGTGTCATTGATAAAAGAGTGGATATGCCGGCAGCCACTAAGAACATCAGTCCCACCCAGATCGCCGCTTTCCAGTATTTTTGTTTTATTACAAAACGTGGAATAACAAAATAGATCAGCGAATAAGTAAGGAACATATGTGCCAGTAAGAATATCAGCGAATCTATCAAAGATGCCGGCAGCCTTACCCAATAAGCAGTTGCACTATTGATCCCTACAAAAGAATACAGGAAAGCAATAAATAACCACCATACCAGCCAGAAAGTTACGTGCCGTTTGATACGCCAGGATCGGTCATCAGAAAATATGAATGGGTATTGTTGCATAATAATCTCCCTCAAATTAATATAGAATCACCATTTTTAAAAGCCGTTTGCCACAAATTGCTGCAAACGTGGTTATACTGTTAAAAACAGTCGATGAAATGCTTTTGTCGACGAATAAAGCCTGTAAAATTTACAGGCTTTATAATCAGCGGCGTAATAAAATGCCTGCTATACTGTTTACATGGCATTATTTCTTTCCGTTTAATATTGCCACTAACTCTTCCTGTTTTGCAGGCGTATTGGCGAGCGTGTTGGCATCTGCGGCTTCTTCCAGTGCTTTTTTCAGGTTCTTCAATGTTTTTCTCCTGGCAGGGTTTAGTTTTTTCCCTTCTACTTTCACACTGGAAAGCAGTTGATTGGCAGGGTTATAAAAATGCACCACAGAACTTTTAGGTGTCTTCACATTTGACTCTATCACCCAGTAACCTTTGTCGGATAACCATTTTGCTGGGCGTGGTTGCACACCGGTTGTTTCTTCCTGTGCCATTGCGAAACTGCAGCTCAAAATAAATGCTGCGATCATTGTTGCCTGTTTTAAATTTTTCATGTTGCTAACTTTTAATAATGATTGATTTGTTGCAACAAAACTAAAACAGCCAACTGTGGAAAATTTTGATAATAGACGGGCGTAAACCGTAAAAAGACAGAAAGAGTAAAATCGCCGACAAAATGATTTCAGCCAGACAAAAAAAAGATGAATATGATGCGATCAATAAACCCTCGCCTGCTTAATAAATAATTTTCTTGTACCACGGTCCAGTTTAAATTCCACATCCATGCCAAAATTATCATACACAGCACGGGTTCTGCCGCGATAGAGTTTCCAGAAATGATCTTTAATGGCCAGCAGGCAGGTGGCCAGTTCTTTTACTTCTTCTTTTGTTAATAATGATGTGCCCGGTTGCAGCGAAGAGTAACAGATATAATCCACCGCAAGGTCGCCGGGTATGCCGGTAACGATACTGGATAAATTGATCAGGAATTGTTCGGCCCTGGTACTATCATCCGGCTGCACAATACTCACTTCTCCTTTTTGCACATTGATGGTAAAAGCAGGATAATCGTTGCGGTACAGGTTCTTTGTTACAGCAACGCCGTTGGCTTCCTCTGTACCAAAAGCCTTGTTCACCAAAATGCCCATTGCAGCATTATGCTGATCGATATTAAAGAACACCCTCTCTTCAAAAGCACGTTGCTTCCATAAACTGCTCCATACTTCTTTAATGGCTTTGTCAATGGGCTTTTTATCACTCGTCACGCAGCCCGTCTTGGAATCGTATAAACCTGCACCGTTAAATCCCGGCACATCCTCCGCATTGGTGGAAGAACGGAACCGGAAATTAATATCCCTTGCAGCGCCTATTTTATCTATCACCATTTTCACCAGTGCCGCATCCAGGGGACTGTGTTCAATACTATCCCGGATCTGTTTTAATTTTACGGCAAGCCTGGCCTTATCGTTAATGATACTGCTGTCATTCAACAGCTCAGTAATAAGTGACTGGATATGATTTTGCTGAATATGCTGGTTGTAAAAATAAAAAGGAATTGCAAATACAATTTCGGGTATGGGTAAGGGTTGTTTTTTATGAATTTTTATCTTTGCCAGCTCTCCCATATTGGCAGCTTTGCCCCCGACAGTGTTGATACTTTTTACACCCAGGTCTTTAAGATCTGCCAGCCTGCGGAAATCGTTGTCACAACTCAGCGTTACAACTGTTTTCTTTTTTCCTTTATCCCATGCCAGTTTTGCTTCCTTCTCAGCTACAGCATCAATAATTACAGAGTCTGACAGTATTTTTATACGCACCAGCTTATCCTTATACTTCAGCATAGCCTTATCAGTAAAAGCTGCTTTTATCATGCAGTTGGGTGTATTCCGGTTTTGCGAAAGTATATTGATATGGCAGAGCGGTGTTTGAAAAACCGTAGTTATCGTAGCTGCACAAAGCGGCAGGTTATTAGGTAAATGATCCAGCACAGCAATATCAGTTGCGCGGATATTTTTCTGCATCATACTGTCGTTCGAAAAAAAACGGAGGTAGCCATAAGCAGTTCCGGTCAACATCGCCTGGTACTGCTGGCCATTATACAATTCATCCGGGTTTATTAATGGAAAGACATTGGCCCACTGTTGCGTATGCCAGTTGTTATTGGCAATTTTAAGTTGCGGCGCAAAATAACTGGTCTGCCTGATCTTATTCAGCAGCTTTTGTACAGCCGCCTGTGGTATCTCATCATCCGGAAAAAATTCCAGTGTGTAAATTTCACTGAATGTGTAATAATTGATATTGCAGATGGCAAACTTGCGGTACTTCACATTACTGTATTCCACCCGGTTAAATTCTTCCAGTGTGTTGTAAGCATTTAAATAGGTGGAACAAAAATCGTAGTGAAAGCGGTATTTTACCGAATTGGTATAATAAATAGCATTGGTATAAAGATCATACACCAGCTTCACACTTTTTATACCGGCATAAGTGCTTTTCAATGGCGTGCTTTGCAGCACATTCAGGTCTTCCATACAGTTAATGGCCGGCAGGTAATCTACAGTGCCGCCGGTATAAGCACAGGGCTTTTGCTGTGCAGTTGTAGCCTTAGTAAACAGGCAAAGAAAAATAACAGCACAGCTCATCTTGCACAAGCGCCTGCCCACAAAAGAAAATAAAAGATCCATCTTTAAAATTTGATGCTATACAGATGCACGATCATCCAGGATTACATAATGCAGCATACATATAACAAGCCCTGCTACCCCTATTGCATAGCAGCAAATAATTATTTGTAGTGATAGTTCTACAAATTACGGCGATAGTATTAAAAAATATTCTACTGTGCGTTAGGAAAATCATAATTTTTTTAAGGCTGTATAATAATCCGTTCAAACGCTACGTTCATAAAATCAACAACCCTAACTAAGTACAAACATGAAGCACCTTATCCTTGCAATTACCCTGGCTGTAGTATCCAGTGCCGGCTTTTCCCAAACGAAAAGGGCGGACAGCAGCAAAAAAGTTAACCCTTCCGTTCCTGCAAGCATTCCGTTAAAGCAGGAAATTATTTGGCCCGTTTCTAATCCGGATCTTAACAAAGAAAATGCAGTGATCCGATCCCGCACTGCAGTAAAAACAAGAGTAAGGTTGTAATGGTATTTTTTTAAAGTATCATTACAGCCCCTTCCTCAGCCGCAGATCGAGTGTGCAGGGGAATTCATTATTGATCTCTTCCACCGGTGCGTCAAATACAAAGGGCAGGCGGTTATTTTCCACGTAATGTTCTGTTACCGAAGTGAGCGTTCTTACAAAACGGGGCTCCTGCGTATGCTGTGTACTGCCAAAACGGCTTACACGTCGGCTCTCGGCCTCAAAGCTGTTAACAGGAAAAGTATCATAGCTCCTTCCACCGGGATGCGATACATAATACGTGCAGCCGCCTACCGAGCGCCCGTTCCAGGTATCCACAATATCAAAAGTTAAAGGTGTGTCTACTCCAATAGTGGGGTGCAATGCACTCGGTGGCTGCCAGGCCCGGTAGCGTATACCACAAACATATTCTCCTTTTATACCAGTACCGGTAAGGGGTACACGAATACCGCTACAGAGTAAAATATACCGGCTGTCATTAATGCCGTTCAACTTTACCTGTACCCTTTCCAGCGAACTGTCTACAAACCTTGCAGTACCCGTGCTGCTCATTTCTTCGCCCAGTACATGCCAGGGCTCAATACCCATGCGTATCTCCATTTTAATATCCCTGATGGTAACAGAACCGTAATGCGGAAAACGGAATTCAAAAAAAGGTTTGAACCAGCTGGTATCAAATGCATACCCCGCCTGCTTCAGGTATTCCACCACATCTTCCAGGTCCCTTTCCACATAATGCGGCAGTAAATATTTATCATACAACCCGGTACCCCAGCGCACCAGTTTATGTTTATAAGGTTTCTTCCAGAAAGCTGCTATCAGCGCACGGATCAACAACATCTGCAAAAGGCTCATGTGCTTATGCGGCGGCATATCAAAAGCGCGGAACTCCAGTATCCCCAATCTTCCTGATGAAGAATCCGGCGAGTATAATTTATCGATACAAAACTCTGCACGATGTGTATTGCCGGTGATATCGGTCAGCAGGTGACGGAATATCCTGTCCGTGATCCAGAACGGCACAAAACCTTTTTCGGGCACCTGGCTGAAGGCGATCTCCATTTCGTATAAACGGTCTTCAAACCCTTCGTCGAAGCGGGGCGCCTGGCTGGTAGGGCCAATAAAAGAACCCGAAAATAAATACGACAGACCGGGATGATGCTGCCAGAAAGTAATAAGGCTGCGCAATACATCGGGTCGCCGTAACAACGGACTGTCGGCAGGTGTGGCCCCACCAATGGTAATATGGTTGCCGCCGCCAGTACCGGTATGGCGCCCATCCAGCATAAATTTTTCGGTACCTAAACGGGAAAGTCTTGCCTGTTCATACAAGGTCGTGATATTCTCATTCAGTTCTTTCCAGTTTTTGGAAGGATGGATATTTACTTCTATCACACCCGGATCAGGTGATACTACCAACCGCTCCATACGGTTATCCCTTGGCGGTTCGTATCCTTCAATACGCACCTGCATCTGCAGTTTTTCGGCTGTTGCTTCAATAGATGCCACCAGGTCCAGGTAATGTTCCAGGTATTCCATTGGTGGTAAAAAAACATAGATATGGCCTTCCCTTGTTTCTACACTCAAAGCTGTTTTTACCGTGCTCACTTCAAAAGCAATTTCCCTTTCCGGCTCTTCTTCTTTTTTTCTTTTGCAATTTTCTTTTTTTCTGCTTCAGTCAATGACCTCGGTACTGCTTGTGAGCGCACTCTTTGCACCGGCTCTTCATGAATGCTGATAGAGCCATAACGGGCAGCGATCGTTTCGTGAAAATGATCCAGTGCCGGCACTTCTTCAAAAAGACTGCGTTCCACCCGTTGCGGCATTTTTGCTTTGGAAACCACGGGTAGTGACTCTAACGGTAACCGTAACCCGATAGGCGAATTACCGGGAATTAAAAAAAGATGTTCGCGGTTAAATACCCATTTGCAGCTCAGCCACTGGCTGTTCCAATAGTTCCATTGCAGAGGCAAAATATAACCAACAGGATCGCCCAGGCCCTGGTTGAGCAATTGCGCCAGTGTGCGCCTTTCAAAAGGATCTTTTAAATTCGATTTTAATGGATCAATATTTACCGGGTTCTTTCCTTCTGTCCATAAAAAATAAAATACATCTTCGTAAGCAGCGCTTACATTATCCGGGCTTACAGCAAGGCTTTTTGCCAGCTCTTTTGCAAACACGCCGGCATCTTTACTGGTATATTTGTTGGCTGCTTTTTCGTGTGCAATTAAGTTAATATTCTTCCATACAGGATAACCATCCTTGCGCCAGAATAATCCATATTGCCAGCGAGGCAAGGGCTCGCCGGGATACCATTTACCCTGTCCGTAATGGATCAAACCATTGGGACCAAACTTTTCTCTTAAACGAAAAATAAGATCATGTGACAAGACCCTCTTCTCCTTTCCATCCGCAGCCGTATTCCATTGCGCCGATTCCATATCATCAATAGAAACAAAAGTAGGTTCGCCACCCATCGTCATCCGCACATCACCTGCTGCAAGATCTTTATCCACCTGCTCTCCCACTGCATTGATTTCTATCCATTGCTGTTCGGTAAATGGTTTGGTAACTCTTGGATCTTCGTATAATCGTGTCACACTGTTATCAAATTCAAAAACTTCTTCGCTTTTATCCCTGGCCCCCACTACCGGGGCTGCACTTGCATAATCGGGTGTACATGCCAGTGGTATATGCCCTTCGCCTGCAAATAAACCGGAGGTAGCATCCAGGCCGATCCATCCTGCACCGGGTATATATACTTCCACCCAGGCATGCAGGTCGGTAAAATCTTTTGCCGGGCCCGAAGGACCATCGAGTGATTTTTCATCTGCGGCCAATTGCACCAAGTAACCCGATACAAATCTTGCAGCCAAACCCAAATGTCTTAATACCTGCACAAAAAGCCATGCTGTATCGCGGCAGCTGCCCAATGCTTTCCCGAGTGTTTCTTCGCAGGTCTGTACGCCCGGTTCCATGCGGATGGAATAATTAATGTCTTTATTCAGTTTTTGATTGAGATAGACCAAAAAATCGTTGATAGGTTTTTGGCCCTTATCTATATTATCCAGCCATTGCATTAATCTTGGGCCGCTTTCCTTTATTTCAAGATAAGGCACCAATTCTTTGGGCAATTGCGCCTGGTATTTAAAAGGAAATTTTTCAGCATATTCTTCCACAAAAAAATCGAAAGGATTAATGCTTACCAGGTTGGCGATCACTTCCACATCAATTTTTAATTGCGTTGTTTTTTCAGGAAACACTACTCTTGCCTGGTAATTGCCAAAAGGGTCCTGCTGCCAGTTGATAAAATGATCTTTAGGCTCTATTTTGAAAGAATAGGATTCAATAGCGGTCCGGGAATGCACTGCGGGTCTTAGCCGGAAAATGTGTGGAGATAAGGCCACCGGCCTGTCGTAAGTATAAACTGTTTTGTGCCTGATTGCTACCCGTATTGCCATGATCAAATTGGTTTAAAAATGATAAGCGTGCAATCGTTTTTTAAATATAGCATTGAATTGGTGGAATTAAAAATTTATTTGGGAAGGGGCCCGCAGATGTCGCGGATGTCGCAGATGATGGTCCTTATTTTGCCTTCTCTCTGCGTAATCAGCGTTATCTGCGGGCTATCTTTGTTTGTTATTTCAGCGATATCCGCGTAATCTGCGGGCAATCTTTGTTTGTTATTTTCAGCGATATCCGCGTAATCTGCGGGCAATTTTCTATTGTATCTTTGTGCTGTGATAGAATACAAACTCAAACAGAAAGAAAACAAAGCCACCACTTTTGATATGTCGCTTCAGCCATTAAGAATAGTTTTTATGGGCACGCCCGAATTTGCAGTGGCCAGCCTGGATGCACTGGTAAATGCCGGGTATAACGTTGTCGGCGTAATAACAGCACCCGATAAACCTGCCGGCCGTGGTATGCAATTACAGCAAAGTGCCGTAAAAAAATACGCGGTAGAACATCATTTAAAAGTATTGCAGCCGGAAAAATTAAAGAACCCGGATTTTCTAGCCGAATTAAAGTCACTGAATGCCGACCTGCAGATAGTGGTTGCCTTTCGCATGTTGCCCGAAGTGGTGTGGAATATGCCGCCCATGGGTTCTGTAAACCTGCACGGCAGTTTGTTACCGCAATACCGCGGCGCTGCCCCTATTAACTGGGCAGTGATCAATGGCGAAAAACAAACCGGCGTTACCACTTTTAAACTAAAACATGAAATTGATACCGGCGATATTTTATTGCAGGAAAGCTTCCCCATTGGTGAAAATGATACAGCTGGTGAAGTGCATGACACTATGAAAGCGATCGGCGCAGCCGTTTTAGTAAGAACAGTGAAAGGCTTAGCAGAAGGATTACTTACAGAAACGCCCCAATCCGAAATCGCCAATCTGCAATCTAAAATCCAGCATGCACCTAAAATATTCACCGAAACCTGCAAAATAGATTTTACAAAAACGGTTGCAGAAGTGCATAATTTAATCCGTGGGCTCTCTCCTTTTCCGGGAGCATTTACTATGCTGGATGGTAAAACATTGAAGATCTACAAAAGCGAAAAGCAAATCACTGAACCAAAATTAGCTGTCGGCAATTATGAAACCGATGGCAAAACATTTTTACGATTTGCTTGTACAGATGGATATATTACCGTGAAAGAATTACAACTGGAAGGAAAGAAAAAAATGCTGGTGGAAGATTTTTTAAGAGGCTACCGCTTTACATCATAAAAAACGTCCCGTTAAAAACGGGACGTTTAAAATTATATCTGTTCGCTTACTTACCGATCTTTAATTTATCCAGCAATGATTTGCTGAGTGCAGCTTTGGGTATCACCAAACTGATGGTATTGATAGCAAAATAATCTTCCGACACATTGATATATCCATGCGCAGGCCCAATATCGCCCCAGGAATTTTTCACCAGGAAGAAACTACCACCACTCTTAGATTTTGCCAGGCCCACAATATGCATCAGGTGATCATCCTGGGTGGTAAGGTTCTCAAATAATTTCTGGCGGGTGGCTGTATCTGCTTTTCCTTCTTTTACTTCGCCGGTAAAGATGCTCGCCTTTGTTCTGATGATATTTGTAGGTATATTTTCAAGGTTCACTGCTGACCCATATTCCTGCTGAAAACCATCATTGCTCACATCAGCATCCCACAACACTGTATATCCTTTATTTACAGCATCCTTTACCAGCTGTATCATTTCTGCCAGCGGCAAATTGTAGTAAGCGCCATTGCTGAAATTATCAGGCACTTCCAGCACAAATGGTTCATAATAACTGTGATGCGTAAACGAAGTGATATTCACGTAATCATTCGCATTAAAATGCAATGCTTCCTCCGCAAAACTTTTCGGGGTGTATGCTTTGCCTTTATAGGTGAATTTTTCCGGCATTTTTCCCAGCGTAGTATCCAGTATATGGGTGTAACCTGCCAGCCATCCGTTTGGCAATGGTTTTATCGCCAGTACACTATCCAGGTAACGTTTAAGATTGCCTACCAGCTTAATATGGTTATGCTGTTGTTGTCCTTCTTTTAAGCCGGTATACACTTCTTCCGGTACGGCCCCGTACAAGCTGATAGCCCTTATCAGGTCGTGCCCCAGGCCGCCTTCACCAAACTGTGCATGCCCTTGGCGCAGGATATAATTCTTAGCCTTTTCCACGTACACATTTCTTACACTGAACATTTCGCTCAGGTCAAATTCTCCCAGGTTATTTTTAAGACATTGACTTTCTACCAGCGATGTAGTTGAAAAACACCAGCAGGTGCCCGTCATGGCCTGGTTTTTTACAGGTGTGGCTGGCAAACTTTTTTCAACCGTGAAATTAAAACCGGTCTTATCTCCCCCTCCGGCAACTTTTGACTGGTCTTTAGGCGTTACTGTTTGCGGTTTATCATTTTGACCGCCTACCAGTTGCGCATACCCGCAAATAAAAAATGCAGTGCTCACCACGGATAAGGTCACTTTCTTCATCATAAATTTTATTTTGAATAATTAATTGTGCAGTCCAGTTTATTATCCGTTACACCCAGTGCATCTGCAGCAGCATTACTAAGGCGGATAATAAGGCCATTGTTCTGTTTAATGTCTGTAATAAGATCCAGTACTTTGGCATATACCGTTTTACCGGTTGCATTATTGGTAACTTTTAAAATAGTACCCGGTGCAGCATTATTGTGCAGGCAGTAATATTTACCATCTTCCCAACCACTGGTGCTCTTAAATATGCCACCGGTACCGGTTTCCGTTACCTGTTGTTTACCCTTGGTCTGATCGTCGTAAGTATTTTTAAACAAACCGCCTTTAAAATCTGCCGCTTTCATTGTAACTACATTCTCTACAGTTTTTACAGGTGGCGGCGGTGTTTCTTTCTGCACAGGCTTCACTTCTTCTTTTTTAGGTTCCGGTTTTGTTTTTTCTGCTGTTTCATTACCTGTTTCCACTACTTTCTCCGCAGGTTTTTTATCCGCTTCGTTTTTAGCAGGTGGTCCGGCTTTATAACCCACGATCAACTTGGCACCTTCACTTACACCGTCGCTGGTAAGGTTATTCCATTTTTTAATATCTGCCACCGGCACTTTACCGTACAGCGTACTGATATGGTACAGCGTTTCCTTTTTGGCTACTGTATGATAAATGGGTGTGCCACTTTCTTTAGGTGCTGCAACTGTTTTAGGAGTTTCATTTACAGGTGCAGGCGTTTTTGCGGCATTGGTTTCTTTTGCAGGTGCCGCTGGAATCTTCACACCATCTTTTACAGGAATCTTCAATACCTGGCCAATGGTGAGGCCTTTATCGTAATCAATTTTATTATAATTGGCAAGCTCTCTTCCATTAATATTATACATGCGTCCTATACTGGTAAGACTTTCCTTGGGGCCCACTGTATGCGTTATCACTTTTTGTGCAACTGCAAACAATGGCACTAAAAATAACAGGCAGAGTAATTTCTTCATTTATGGTTATTATAGTTGCAAATATGCAAAAATTAGTTGGTTTATAAGGTCATTAACTTGTTAACAATGGCAACAACTGTACCGTTATTTTACTTGTTCAAAATACGCCATTCCTTGGGATAGTAATTATTGATACGGTTGGGCATTATTTTCAGCCATCCCAGCGGTAATTGCCGGTACCTTATTAAGACCCAGCCCTTTAAAGTAGTATCTGTTTTTATATCCTGCCTGCGGAGGTATTGCAGGGCAGTCTCCATATCCACATCGCAAAAAAGCAGTTCATTTTTCATGATATTGCTCATCGCCAGTTCATGATGAGGGATCAGTTCGTTACGGATCACGGTGCCCATCCTTATACCGGCTTTTTTTATATACAAAGCAGCCTGTATTGCAGTAAGATCCTGCTGCAGGTGAAGTGGTATTGCAATGATCTCTTCATTTTGCTTAATAAAAAAATATTGAGCGGGTTCTTTTAACCACGCACTTACAGTTTCTGTTTCCTGCTTCGATAATTTTTCAGCAGTCTTTGCTTTTTTTTCTGCATTGGCAGACCCGGCTGATCCGCTTTTTTTAAATGCTGCGATAAAAAATCCTTCGCCTTTTATTTTATCAGGATAAAAACGATAGCCATAGGTTTTTTTCCCGGGAGAGATCGTTTCAACAATGCCGTTGCTGGTGCCGGTATCCAGCCGCAGGCTTTCCACATCAAATACTTCTGCCAGCCAATCACCAATTGCTTCATCTTCTTCCTGCGAATAAGAGCAGGTGGAATAAATGAGTACCCCATCATCTTTTAATGAAGGCATAATATCTGCCAGTATGCGCTGCTGGCGCTGGCTGCACAGTTCCACATTATTCAAACTCCATTCTTCCACAGCATTTTTATCCTTGCGGAATAAACCACTGCCGCTGCAGGGGGCATCCACCACTATCACATCAAAATGATCCTGGAGCCTTGCAAAATCTTTGGGATCATTATTGGTAACGATCACATTGGCAGCTCCCCATTTGGTGATATTCTCCGCTAGTATATTCACCCGGGTCTTGATCACTTCATTGCTCACCAGTAAACTATCATCATTGATCAATGATTCTATCAAAGTGGATTTACCACCCGGTGCCGCACAAAGGTCCAGCACTTTTAATGGCTGCGAAAGGTCGACCGTTTGCTGCAATGCCTGCTGTAAAAACATACTGCTGGCTTCCTGCACATAATAAGCCCCTGCATGAAAAAGCGGATCCGTTGTAAATGAAGGCCGCTCTGCCAGGTAAAGCCCGTTGCTGCACCAGGGAATATTTTCCGTTGGCTGGCCAAACAATGCAGCGCCATCATCAATTATCTTGGAAGGATTCAGCCTTACCGAAGTTATTTGTGTTCCCGACGCATGCACCTGCCGGAAGGCTTCTTCATCAAAGCCGGGTGCATTTTGCAAAGATGTTATCAATGTTTCGGGTAACTGCAATGAATATTGTCCGGCAACGGTGTACCGGTTTATTGGTAAATGAATAATAGCTTATAATGAAATGGTATCGTATACCACTACTTTCTGCCACAGGTGCGAACACGTTTTCACAAAATCCAAATGTATTGGATCTACCTGGTAGCTGTCCTGGTCGGCCGCAGTTTCAAATGTTAGCAACCACGACAGCGAATAAGAACTGTCGATCACTTCGCGGCTGGTAGCGGCCGGCTGGCCAATATGATAGGTTTTGATCGTAGCTACTGCAGATAGTTTTTGCAATCCTTCTGCCAGTTGTTTTTTATGGGTTTCGTTGGCCGGTTCTTTCAGCCAGAAAAAAACATGGTGTATAAAAGCCTGTTGCATTATTACTATGATTTAAAATTTAAAGCGCAAAGTTAAAGCCTGGCGGTTATTTCTGTAATGATTTCTCTTGCAATGCCGGAATATTATGCCTATTTTTCTGAAAGATACTCCCCCTTCTAAACTATTGCGCTGTACTTTCCTGAATTTTTATTTTTAAATCTTAAAACTTCCAGAGATGAAGCAATTCAAATTTTTGACTGCTGTATCATTAATGATAGCAGTATTCCTTATGGCCTGCAACAATGCAGATGAAAAAAAAGAAACGGGTACTACTACCGCTGCTAAAGACAGCAACAGCACCAAAACGCCCGAGCCACCTGCGTTTAAGCTTTTTAATGTATTGGTGGTAATACACAAAGTGGCAAGTTATTCCAAATGGTTACCCCTGTACGAATCAGATGATTCTGCTCGCAAGGCAAATGGTTTAAATAACTACGTTATCGGCAGGGGAATTGGCAACGATTCCAATACGGTAATGGTAGCCATGCGCATGGCCGATGTGGCTAAAGCAAAAGCAATGGCAGGTTCGCCCCAATTAAAAGAAAAAATGAAGCAGGGCGGCGTAACCGGTGCTCCCAGTATTTTTTATGCGGAGAATGTAGTGATGGATACTGCAACTATTCCAACCATGAACCGGGTGATGATAACACATAAGGTAAAAGATTTTGACGCCTGGAAAAAAGAATTTGACAGCCACAAACAGACAAGAATGGATGCCGGGCTTATTGACAGGGTGATAGGACATGATGTTGATGACAATCACCTGGTAAGGCTCGTGTTTGCCATTACGGATATGGAAAAAGCAAAAGCATTTATGGCATCCAAAGATCTGAAAGATAAAATGGCTGCTGCAGGAGTGGAAGGACCGCCAACTATTTTTTATTATACCATTGCTAAAAAATATTGACAGCATTAAAAAGAAAAAGGGCGGGGCGGTTTTTCCAAACTGTCCACCCTTTCTCTGTACCTGAGGTTTTTGTATTTTCTGTTTACCTGTATCAATGTTTTATTGTAGTCAATAAAATGGGTACTGGTTTACAGGCACAAGATAGCGACAGGTGTAAAATATTTTTTTAGTTCCTGTACTGTAATTACGTAGCTGTTTTTCTACATGCATTTTTATCAGGCCATTACGGAAACCATCTGCAGGGCGATGGCGCCAAGTTTTTTATCTCCTTCAATCACCACATCACGCAATGCTATTGCAGGGCTGATACCTTTTGAAAATAATTTCCACGCCGTTTCCGGTGTGAGTGTAACAATTGATGATGCAGTTGCTGCAGGATGCACAGTAAGTTGCCAGCCGCTTGTTGTTCTTTCAATAAACCATTGCCCGCCAATTTCGGTAGCCACATTTACCTGTACCACAGTACCAACAGTAGCTTCTGTGCGCCTGTATGTATGCGGCAGGCCATACATAAACGTTGCAATAAATGGATAGAACAATTCTTTGGTAAGCAGGGCAGGTTTATTCACTGCATCTCTTATCTGTTGCTGGTGAATGAATTTTTCGGTGTATTCCCTTGCTATATGAAACCAGTTCTTCGATTCTTTTTCTCCCGCCCACGATACGGCAAAGATGGCCGGTTCAAATGGATCCAGTTTTTCCAGCTGCACAATATATTCCCGGCCCGTTATTTCCATCAGTTCCGTTATTACCTGCGGGCTCAGGCGTTTAGTGGCATTTGTCCAGCTCATATTCAAATGATTCAGCCATTGCACCAGGTCTTCATACGAATTAATAACGGGCGGTGTTTCTCCAAAATAACCATCGCGTAAAAAAGAAAGTACACGGAGATTGCCATCCAGCAAATGCGATGCGATATCTTTTACCGTCCATAATTTAGCAATGGTGGAACGCTCCCATTCTTCGGCAGTAAGCGACCGCAGCAACTTTATCAACTCGTGGTGCAGCACCGGGAACAGGTGCAGGGTTTGCAACGGTATTTCTTTTTTAAGGTCAGGCATAATTTTTACTGTGTTAAAATATCTGCAAAACTATCAAAAACAAAATACAGCATTACACTTGCAAACAGCTTATAAGGATATTATTTTTATGAACAGCATTTTAACGTTTTCTTTTATAACCTGGCTGTGTAATAGCATTTCATTTCTAATCCATATAAAAACACAATCATGAAAAATATTTTTTTACTAATCTTCTTTGCTGCAGCAATAAGCAGTTGCAGCAACACCAAAAAAATGGCTGGCAATAAAGACTTGTACAATTTACAATGGAATTTAACCAAAGTACAGGGCATTACAGTGCTACCCACTTCTAATGCTGCATTGAATTTTACTGCTGATAATAAAGTAAGCGGCAGCACTGGTTGCAACAGGTTAAACGGCAGCTTTACATCGTCAGGCAGCACTATAAAATTTTCGCCATTGGCGGTAACCCGTATGGCATGCCTGGATGGCGATGCGAATAATACCGAAACTAAATTTTTAGCCGCAATACAAAAAGCCACCAGTTGGTCGGTTGAGAACGGGCAGTTGATACTGAGCGATGCATCCGGTGTGCTTGCAAAACTGCAGGGCGTTAAACCTGTTACTGCCGAAGAGAAAAAACTTAATGGCAGTTGGGAACTCAATTATATCTCCGGCGCTAAAATTGCATTTGAAGGATTGTTCCCGGCAAAAAAACCTTTTATCAGTTTCAACCTGCCCCGCACAGAGGCCAGTGGCAATGGAGGTTGCAATGGTTTTGGCTGCAAAGTAAATGTGGACGGAAATAAAATAAAGATCAGCCAGGTCATTTCTACCATGATGGCCTGCGAAGGTGGTGGCGAATCGGTGTTCTTTAAAACATTGGAGTCCGTTACTTCTTACAGCATCAGCGATGATACCTTAACGATGATAAGCGGTGATATTGCAGTAATGCGTTTTAAAAGAAAATAACACTTAGAACCATTTGCCATTCTTCCTGTCCCAGGTGGTAACGCCGATCTTAAACTGTACAGGATTCCGGAACTGGTTAGCAGCAGACCCTGATACATAAAAACCGAGTTTGAATTTGCCTAATTGGTTAAAGGGATATTTAAAAACTCTTTCCACACCGGTGAAAATTTCGGCATAGCGCAGGTTATTTCTTTCGGGTGCAAATAAAAAGCCACCGCCGGCAATTTCCCTCAGTCCTATCTTTTTAAAGAAAGGGATCTTATTCAATAAAGCGCCATTGAACTCATGTACATAATGCGCTTCGTAAAAACGTTTGAATACAGGGAAAGTAGAATCCAGTGACTGAAATGCTTCATTCGGATTTAAAAATAATAAGGGATCACCGCGGCGCTGGTATTTATAATCTATCAGGCTCAGTTCTTTCCTGTTGATGAAAGAGCCGCTTTTTATAGTATAAGACGATACTCCAACTGTACCGAGTTTGATGGATTGTTTGATACCAAACTCCAGGTAATCATAATTCACTTCGCTGCTGAGTAATTTAGGTATCCCTTTTTTCAACAACACATAAAAAGTAGGCCAGGAGGAACCGAGTATCACTTTTTCTTTGGGCTCTCTTATATAACGCTGGTGCGGCGTATATTCCAGGCGGATACTGCCGTAGAATGCGTTGGTGGGCACAAATGACTTTGCCCGGTTACTATCAATGATACCGCCTAAAAAAGAACTGTCGAAAGCATCATTGGTCTTATAACCGCTTAAAGAACTGCGGAAGGACATATCTACATCTGTAAAAAAGAACAAACCGTTAGCGATCTCCAGGCTATGCCCAACTCCTGCACCTTTATTAAGATAAAGGTTGCTGCGGCTGATCATATTGATCCAGGCATCGCCATTAAAGATGAATTCAAAATTCTTTTGCGCCCTTACATTATAAGTACCCCGGTTAAAAGGATTATACATCCTGCTTACGCGGAGGTTGCCATTGATATCTTTATTGCGCAGGCCATAACTGATATCCGCATATACACTGATGTTCTTCCTGGATTCAAAAGTTTTAAAATAATTCACAGAAGGTTCTATACGGGTACCGCCAAACTGCAATGGCTGGTATAAATTAGGCAATGGCGGGATATACCAGGTGCGCCTTTTTTTATGATCATTGAAATTCTGCCCTTTGAACAAAAGATTCTGCCAGGTGATCTTATTGATCTTCCTATCCATAGAATCAAGATAAGCTTCTGTATGTGTAGCAGAATAAATACTGTCTTTATAATGAATAAAGCGTACTTCTTTCTCTGTTAATGGCTCCGTACGGTTGCTTTGCCAAAAACTGCTGTCTCTTTTATAAGCTTCTTTTGTTGCCGCGCTCACTTCCACACCAAAATGTTTTTTATCGAAAGTTTTGTTCAGTTCAAAATTGTTATAGCTCACCACGGTACGTCCTGATGCCTTCTTCTTTCCGGAAACGGCATTGTAGGTAAATTGTTGCCGGGTGATCATCCATGCAGTATCGTTCACAAAATCGTATTGCTGCTCCACCTCAAAAAAATCGTATTCCGGCAAATGATATTTTGGCAAACTCAGCCTGGTATGCAATACCACCCATAGGCTATCCATTACCGTTATCTCGCCTTCCATCGCGGTATTGCTCAGCTGGCGGGGCTTAACACTGATGGTGTAGATCTTCCTGCCTTTTACTATATCTGTACGGATAACTTTATAGCGATAAGCAAGTAAGCCACTGTAACTTAACGGAGATAAAAATGGCATTTGTGAAATAGATGGAACATTAATAAGATTCTCATAAAAATTAAAATCCCCATCAGTAGCTGTAAGATAAAAAAGGCTTTGTGTATTGCCCTTCTTTGTAATACCGGTTCTTTCTTCTTTTATTTTTTTTCCACTGCCATGATCAAGCTGCAAAACGATCTCTGCCATGGCCATACCATTCATTTCAGCTTTTAGCTGTTGTATTTTTAATAAAGAATCGCTGATGGGCTTTTTACTTTTCTTCTGCGGCATCGAATCTTCCTGCAGTGCTTTAATATATACTTTGCAGGAATAATCACCCGCTGCATTCATAATATGATCCTTATTACGGATCACGTTGCGGATGTATTCTTCCGCCCTGTCGCGGTTCTTGCCTTTTATCACCACTTCCGAAAGATTGGTGGCATCAGCAGCTTCCATAATAATGTTCTGCTCCATATCTGCCTTGCGTACTATCACCGTTATTACCTGTGGTTTGTAACCCACCAGTGTAATCACCAGGTCAAATTTTCCTTCCTCCAGTTCCAATGAATACGTACCGTCTTCCTTTGTTACTGCACCTGCTCTTATTTCTTTTACCTGTATACTGGCAAATGCAAGCGGCTCCTGTTTGCCGTTCGTGATCTTTCCAAAAATTGTATGGTATTGGCCCAATGCCGTTGCAGAAATTCCCAACGAAAGCAGCAGTAGAATTGATCGCATAGAAGATTTGGCGTGGTTATACAGCAATAAAAATGCATCAAAACACCGGTATATTAAGCCGTACCTTTATTTATTACACATTAATTAACAAAATCAACAGCTGCGAAAGTACTCGTACTTTTATTCCGCAATGATAGATCGCAGTATACCCGATATTTCGGCCGCCCGGTTCACGATCATGAAATGTCCGCCTGCATCCAGCAGGTAATGCGGTTTAAAATTGATGATGGGCAGCACCCTGTCTTTATTACCATGTATGCGGATTATATTTTCGGGTGTGGTCGTGCGTTTCCAATTCACAATTTCATTGATGGCCCATTGCGAAAAAGAAGGATTGGAAGACGTCAATATATCTTCCAGTAAAAATCTATCACTCCTGGAGGAGATACTGAATACCCAGTTGGTAAACATATTGCTCTTATGAATATTCTTCTTCGGTAATAATTTATTGAGTTTTAAAGCACCGGCCATTTTATAATAAAACGGTAGTTCCTGCCTTCTTGCAGCGCTGGATATAAGGATGGTTTTTTGCGGCGAAATAAATTGCAATGCCTCGGTTGCCAGCATGCCTCCGAATGATAAGCCTATCAATATAAATGGAGCAGATTGATCTATAACAGCTGTAAGCCTTTTGGCATAAGCAGCCATGGGTTCATTTTTATACGGCTCTATCCAGTCTACAAAAACCGTTTTTATTCCGGGCTCAAATACCAGGTTCTTAAAAGCCCTGCTGTCTGCACCTAATCCACTGAAAAAATAAATGGTCACGGTTATTTATTTTATTGCTGTATGTTAATGTAAGTGATCACAATTTCCACCCGCCTGTTCTTCTGTTTACCGTTTGAAGAATTGTTATCTGCAACCGGTGCGTATTGTCCTTTGCCGCTTGCGAAAAATTTATCTGTAAGGGCCGGAAATTTATTTGCAAGATAGGTTTTTATTGCTTCGGCCCTTGCAGCAGAAAGCGCCAGGTTATTTTTTTCGGAGCCACTGTTATCTGTATGTCCTGTAATGTCAACTTTTAAAAATTTCTTACTGCCCAGCACTGTTGTAAGGCTATCTAAAATATTGGTGACAGGCTTTTTTAATTCGGCACTGTTCACATCAAACAGCAGGCCGGGTATGGCAAGTGTATCCGTGGTAAATTTCACTGTTGGCTTTTCTTCCGTTACTTTAAATACGGGCAGGTTATCGGAGTGCCTGTAATTATAATCATACATTGTTTTTACAGTTGCTGCATAGCCCGTGCAGGCAGGTTGTGGAATTTGCGGCTTTAATTGTATCTCGTCGATAAAATACAAAATATCACCGCTGCTGTTCATAGCGCTCCTCATTTCATAATTTATTATAGGAAGGCCGAAGGTGCTGATGACAAAATACTTTTCCTTACCCGAAGCTGTATACGAAGTTTTCACGTATTTCCAGTTTTCTTTGAAATCGCCACTTAGATCAGCTGCTGTAATGCTGATAGGTGCTGTAAGCATGCTTTTTACGGTTGCAAGTGTGGGTTCGTAGGAAGTAAAATAAAAATTAAGCCCGGCAAAATCCATTTTGCCACTGTTTACATAAAAAGAGAGATCGTACTGGAGGCCGGCTTTTAAAGGGCAGCAAAGCGCCGTGTAAACAAAACGCGGTTTATTAAAATTCTCCATCACACTGCCCACGGGCAATACCAGCACCATGTGACCGAGCATTGGCCTCGGCGCCAGGCTGCCGTGTACCAGGTAATTGGTTGCAGGAATATTGAACCAGGCTTCCGGTGCACAATCCGCATGAAATTCTGTGCAGTTGTTGAGATCTTCAAAACCCGGATTGGCAAAGAGGTTCTGGCAATGCACATGTATGCTGTGCAGTAATAACAAAACAAAAAGGCAGATACATTGCTTTATAAAATTCAAATTTTTAAAAGCAATTTAAACAATAAAAATTAAAGGCTAGGCTGTTTCCAGCGCAGTGCGCAAACTGATCTCTTTTTCTATAGCAATGGCTTTTGTAAGCAATGCTTTGTTGCGTACATATTTTGTAACATCCCTTACTTCACTCAGCAGGTCCTGTTCGTACACATTTTTAAAAGGCATGTATTCCAGGCTGAAATGCCAGTTATTCTTCAGGATGGCAAAAAAATCTTCATCATTACTGTTCAGTTGCGCATAGTTGATGAACATAAAGCGTCCTTCCGGCAGGGATTGAATATGCTGGAAGATCTTTTCGTAATAATGTATCCATACTTTTAAATACCGGTCGGTCTCTGTTTCAAATATCTTATCCAGGCTTTTTCGTTTGAACAGTTTCCACTTCAGTTTTGATAAGCCTTTTTTTGTATGGAACTTTTTTTCTTCCATTTTATGTTGCCTTGTTACCAGCGAATTAACGGTGGCATTAAAGCTCCGCACCACCACTACATAAAAAGCGCCGGGTATCAGTTCATTGTATTCGCCCAGGAAAAGACTGGTACGGGGTTCTTTCCAGCCCCATTCTTCGTGTTTGCGGTTCTTGGATTCTATTATTCCTTTCAGTTCTGTTTTTTCCAGCTCCGATAATTCGGGCAGGTCTTTAAAAATCAATCCTGATTCGGGCAATCTTCTTTTACGCAATAATTTTTGATGGATGCGCAGGAAATCTGCGTCTTCAAAATGGCCGTTTAAATTTCCTATGGCGGGACCAACAAGGTTGCTGCCTATAAAAAGTCCACAGCGATTCAACCATTGTGTTATCAGGGAGGTTCCGGAACGATGCATACCTACTACTACTAAAACTTTTGCACTCATATTATATTGGTGGTTTTGCTGCTGTTGCAGCAGTGTTAATTATTTTCCATTGCGGGTACTTTGGCAAATAGGCCTTTTGCAAGTGTTTCCTGTACAAACTCCACAATCTTACCGGAACAATTGATGATAGTATCCGCATCAGTGTTGATATAAAGATCCGGTTGTGATGGTGTATCAAATGTATCGTTGATGCCGGTAAGGTTATGCAGTTTTTGTGGATGGCCGGCAGGCAAAAAAGCTTTTTGATATAATCCCTTTGTATCCCTCGATTTCAACACTTCCACCGAACAGTCAATATGCATGGTAACCACACCGGGATAGGTTGTTGATATTTCACTGCGGATCTCATCATAAGGATTGATAGCACAGATAATGGCTACAATATTATGTTTCGATAACTGGTGTGCTACAAACGCCATACGCCGCATGTTCTCAAAACGATCCTGCCTGGAAAAACCAAGACCTTTACATAAAGTGGCACGGTATTCATCACCATCAATGATCTCCACTTCGATACCCAACTGCTGCAATTGTTTTTCCGCTTCTCTTGCCAATGTGCTTTTACCAGCACCCGATAATCCGCAAAACTGAATGATCATTTTTTTAATTTTAATGAAAGACTGTGGTTTGTTAAAAATGTTTAAAGCCAACCAATAAAAAGATGTAAGCAATAAATGATTGGTTGGGTTGAAGCTATTAAAGCGGGATTAAAAAACTATTAAAGAATATTTAAAGCGATATTAAAGACAGGGTAAGTGATGCTACATTTACAATTGTGTATCAATAAAAAATGCCGTTTTCCCAATGAAAAACGGCATTTTAATAATTATTTTTTTTAGCAGGGCGCCTGAAAAATTTATAGTTAAGCGGTTGTTAACGTATGTAACACCTGCAGGTTGAACAGGACTTTTTTAATGTTTAAACACTTTTAATTTCTGCGCAAAGGTCCTGCAATACTTTTTTTGCATCGCCAAACAACATACTTGTTTTGGGTTGAAAGAAGAGATCATTTTCAATACCTGCATAGCCAGGTTTCATGCTGCGTTTGTTTACGATCACATTTTTGGCCTGTTCAACTTCCAGGATGGGCATTCCGTATATGGGTGAGGCCGGGTCGGTTTTTGCAGCAGGATTTACCACATCATTAGCGCCGAGTATCAGTACTACATCACTGGTTTTAAATTCATCATTGGCCTGTTCCATTTCCAGCAGTTTATCATAACTCACATCGGCTTCTGCCAGCAGCACGTTCATGTGGCCGGGCATACGGCCTGCAACCGGGTGAATGGCGTAAAATACTTCCACTCCCTTTTCATTCAATATCTTTTCCAGTTCGTGGCAGGTATGTTGTGCCTGCGCCACAGCCAAACCATAACCGGGCACGATCATTACTTTATTGGCATAGGCCATTACCATTGCAGCATCAGCCATGCTGATCTCTTTATAATGTCCCTGTTCTTTTTTACCACCTCCCGTTGCTGCATTACTATTACCACCAAATGAACCGATCAATACATTCGCCAGCGAGCGGTTCATTGCCTTACACATTAATATGGTAAGCAGTGTACCTGCAGCACCTACCAGTATACCGCCGGTAAGCATTACTTTATTGTCGTATAAAAATCCGCCGCAGGCTGCTGCCACACCGGTAAATGAATTGAGTAAAGAAATTACCACGGGCATATCCGCACCGCCGATGGGCATAACGAACAAGATACCATATACTAAACTCAGTACTAAAATAACATACAGTAAATAAGATTGTGCAGGATCGATCACCAGGTAAACAGCGCCGGCCAACGCAGCACCAAGAATGATAAGATTAAGAATATTCTGGCCGGGAAAACTAAAATCTTTTACACGGCCATTCAGTTTACCCCATGCAATCATGCTACCTGCAAAAGAAACCGAGCCGATCACCAGGCCCAGTACAATTATTAAAACGGTCGGTTGAATACTGCCTGCATCAAGCATACCGGCCGACAATTCTTTTGATAAATGGTTAAACTCCACCACCGATATCAGCATCGCACATGCGCCACCCATGCCATTGAACAAACTCACCATTTCGGGCATGGCTGTCATCTTTACTTTTTTTGCTGCCAGTGTACCCACAATACCACCGATCAATAAACCGCCAAATATCCATCCATAGTTATGCAAGCCTTCACCTGTTTCACTGTTCTTATATAAAAAGATGGTACCAATAATAGCGATCGTCATACCGAATGCCGCTACTAAATTTCCCTTACGTGCAGTAGCAGGGTTAGACAACATTTTTAATCCCAAAATAAAAGTTACTGAAGCAACCAGGTAACAAATTGTGAGTATGTTTAATTCCATAATTTTTCACGCAGCAGCACAGAACCGCCGAGATTTTAATTCGTGTAATTAGTTATAATTCGTGTAATCCACGTCACTTTTTCTTCTTGAACATTTCCAGCATCCTGTCCGTAACCACGAAACCACCCACCACATTCAGTGTTCCCAGTATCACGGCAAGAAATCCCAATATCAATGCTAAATAATTATCCTGTTCCGCCTTGCCCATCACAATGATGGCACCAATGATCACCACGCCATGTATAGCATTGGCGCCGCTCATCAAAGGTGTATGCAACACACTCGGTACACGGCCTATCACTTCAATACCCACAAATACCATCAGTATCACTATGTAAATGATCTGTTGATTGGCAGATATCCATTGCAAAAAATTTTCCATCTCTATTAGTTAATTAGTTTATTGGTTAACTGGTTGAATGTGCTTCTGCAACATTATCAATTATTCATTACTCAATTATCCATTAATAATTGCGTTCACTCTTTCATTCGTAACTGCCCCGCCATGTGCAATGCAGGTGCCTTTTACAAGATCATCTTCAAAATTCAAATTCACAGCGCCGTCCTTGGTGATGATGAGTTGCAAAAAGTTCAGGATATTTTTTCCATACAATTTGCTGGCATCACTGGGCATTGTGCCGGCTAAAAACGAATTGCCGACGATGCTCACACCATTATGAACAACTGTTGTATCTGTCTGTGTAATTTCTGTATTACCACCCGTTGCTGCAGCAATATCAATGATCACCGAACCATTCTTCATCGATTCTATCATTGCTCTGGTGATCAGTACCGGTGCTTTTTTACCAGGTATCTGTGCAGTAGTGATCACAATATCTGCCTTGGCAACACTTTCTGCTATTTTCGCTTTTTGTCTTTGTAAAAACTCTTCTGTTTGTTCCACCGCATAACCACCGGCTTTGCTGGCATCTGCTGCGCCTTCCACTTCCACAAATTTTGCGCCGAGGCTTTGTACTTCTTCTTTTACTGCCGGCCTTGTATCAAATACTTCCACTACGGCACCTAAACGCTTGGCAGTTGCAATAGCCTGCAGGCCCGCAACACCGGCGCCCAGTATCAGCATTTTAGCAGGAGGCACGCTGCCCGCCGCCGTCATGAACATGGGAAAATATTTAGGAAATAAATTAGCTGCCTGCAACACCGCTTTATAACCGGCAATATTGGCCTGGCTGCTGAGTATATCCATGCTTTGCGCCCTGGTGGTACGGGGCAGCATATCCATACTGAATACAGTGATATTTTTTTCGGCCCAGTCTTTTATTACTGTTGCGTTGAATAAGGGTTGAAATACACCTAAGATTATTTTAGATTGTAGATTGTCGATCTCAGATTGAGCGGGGGTGTTTATGGAAAGGATGAGATCACTTGTTTGTAATACTTCTAACCTGGATTTTACAGTTGCGCCCGCTTCGATGTATTTATCGTCGTTGGCAAAGGCAGTAGCGCCGGCGCCGCTTTCGATGCAGACATTTACATTCCATTTTTTAAGGGTAGCTAAATGTTCCGGTAATAATGAGACTCTTGTTTCAGGTGTTGGTTCTCTTAAAACGCCAATTGTCATATATTAAAATGGTTGTAGCGAAGATAACAAAAAATGCCTCCCGCTCCTGAGCAGGCGGGCAGTTTTTCAAAATTTCATATTCATTTCATCAAAACCGGAGGGTAAAATGCTGCTTTGCTTTAAAACTGCTGTTAATGCAAACGATGCCGATAAAAAAGAGATCGATGGTGAGTGTTACAGCAGCGTGTTGTTGTATCTCTGCCCAGGCCGCCTCCATTTCTTCGCTCCAGTGTATATCATCAAAGATCAGAATTGTAGCGGGGTTGGATACTTTCAGTAATTGCTCAAAATAATCCAGCGTGGGTTGTTTGCGATGATTGCCATCTACAAATGCCAGGTCAATATTTTGTAAGGAGGATAAAAGCGGCGGCAAGGTCTTTGCAAAATCGCCTTCTGTCAAAACAATATTTTTCAGCTGGAGTGTATCAAAATTTTTTGCCGCAATGGCCGCAATATTTTTGGCACCCTCGCAGGTATATACCATAGCATTTTTATTACCTGCTGCAAGATAAGCGCTGGTAATACCAAAAGAAGTGCCCAGCTCCAGTATTGTTTTAGGTTGATAATGCTGCGCCATGCGAAACAGCAATTGCGAAAACCGTTTGGGTTTTAAAGAAGAAGCTGCAATATTTTTTACAACCCTGCTGTTGGTTTTAATAACTGATGAGCCGGCGCCAAAATCTTCCACTTCTATCACCGTATCATCCTGCAATAATTTTTTCCGTTGTGCTTCAATCAATGTATAACAACCGTATTGCTTTTTATCATTCTTTACAAACTTAATGAAGTCAAACACAAACGGCGAATGCACACCATGTCCCTTACTGTTGGATGCAGTAAAATAATAATGCAGGTATTTTTTTGCCAGTTGAAATTTGCTGTACATTATTTCAAAAATAAAGAAGGGTAAGGCAATTTTTTTCTTTTATGCAATACAAAATAAACAGTCCCCGATAAAACTAGTGGCAATAAACATTGGATAATTGTATCCCCAGGAGAATTTTCTTCAGTTGACCAGCCTGATGGTTGAAAGTCCTTGGTCCACTTTATTATTACTGCTTCAATAATATAAATATTTTGTGCTATTAAATATAATAGTATAAGCAATGCGTTTAAGCGTAATTTTTGGAAGAAAAACAGCACACCTATCAAAGGCGCTATAAAATGCTGCATATAAAAAACCACTTTCCAATGTAGTTCCTGAATTTGATACCATTCATAGGGGGTTTGCTGATACCACTCAATCAGCAGGTCTTTAAAAGATAAAATAAAACTGATAACGGCAAATGGAGGTAGCCATGTATTGAGAGTGTATATCCAGTTTTTACTTTCCGTTTTAACGGATGTTTTCTTTAGGAGAGAAACCAATAATGAAATAATCAGCAATACACTATGGCAAAAAATAAATGCCTGTATAAATGGAAATTCAAATTCCAGCACTATCATTTTCTCTCCCAGGTTTGGAAGGAATAAGAATAAGCATGCTTGGCATCAAATCCAAAATCTTCATTGCTTTTCAATTGCCATTTATTCTCATCTATTGCAGGAAAAAAGGCGTCTGCATCTGCAAATGAATGATGCACCCTTGTAAGATAAATGCGGTCGGTGATATCCATGCTCTGTTTATAAATTTCACCACCGCCAATGATAAAAATTTCTTTGCAGTTAGTCTCTTTTGCTTTTTGCAGCGCCTCGTTAATATCCTTCGCCACTATCACGCCTTCGGCTTTCCATCCTTCCTGCCTTGTAATTACAATATTGATACGGCCAGGGAGTGGCTTGCCTAAGCTTTCGTAGGTTTTGCGTCCCATTATCGCCGGAAGCCCCCAGGTGGTGTTCTTGAAAAATTTCATATCGTTGGGCAAGGTCCAGAGTAATTCACCTTCTCTTCCAATGGCATTATTTTCTGCAGCTGCTACTATTATTGAGATCATGGCGCAAAAATACGGAATTCTGGTTGCCCGCAGATTACGCTAATCACGCAGAAAAGATATCGTTCCCGCAGATTACGCGGATATCGCAGAAAAGATATTGTATCCCGCAGATTACGCTTATCTCGCAGAGAACGATTTTTTTCATCAGCGATATCTGCGCAGTCTGCGGGCTATTTTTCTAATTCTTCAATATCTTGAATTCCACACGGCGGTTCAGCTGCCGGCCTTCATCTGTATCATTGGTGGCAACAGGCTTGGTTTCGCCATAACCCTGCGATACGATCCTTGAGGCAGCAATACCTTTCGATAAGATATATTCCCTCACCGATTTGGCCCTGTTATCACTCAACGTAAAGTTATACTGATCCGAACCTTTACTATCCGTATGCGCACTCATTTCAATTTCAACATTCGGATAATCGTTCAGGAATTTCACTACACGATCCAGCTCTACAAAAGATTCAGGTCTTAAACCGAATTTATCAAAATCAAAGAACACATTATTCAAACGGAACACCTGTCCAATTTCTATCGGCGCCAGGTACAGGTCTTTATGGATCTCTTTATACCCCGCTTTTATCAATGAATCTAAATTCAGGTTTTCAGAAATTGCAAAGAATTTATCTGCCGAAGCACGGATGCTGTAATTCTTATCGTAAGGCAATACAATTTTAAACGAACCATCCACCGGGCTGCTCACACCATTACCTGCTTCTGCACCATCCGGTAATGTTTCGTAAATAAGTGATGCCGTAAGTGGTTCTTTTGTTTTGGCGTTGTATACATTACCACTCACCAATACAACCGGGTTAGGCTTTTCTTTCTCCAGCAACTTTACCCTAACGATATCGCTTGCACCAAAAGCCCCATCACTCGAAGTAAGATAAGCATATTCACCACCGGCATCCAGCGTAAAGAATGCTTCGGAACCTGCAGTGTTGATTGGAGCGCCTAAATTAACAGGATCACTCCACTTGGTCCAGCTGTCATCTAATCTTTTACTCATCCAGATATCATTCTCGCCTAATCCACCCGGCCGGTCGCTGCTGAAATACAGCGTTACACCATCCGCCGCAATAAATGGACTCATTTCATTATAATCGGGCAGGTTGATCTTTTTTCCTAAACTTTTAGGAGCGGTCCATATATCATTGCCTTCTAAAAAAGAAACATAGAGATCATTCTCATAACTGTTCTTCTTATCGGTCATATAAAACAATAAGGTCTTGCCATCATGTCCCATCGAAGCACCGATCTGCTGTGTAAAACTGAACTTATTAAAATTGCGGATCTTCAGCATCTCTGCATTGGTCCAGCTGTTATCGGGGCGTTTGTGTATCATACTTACACCCATGCCTAAATATTGGCCATCAATAAAAGAACCTTTCAGTAAGATCGTATTTAAGTCGGGAGATATCCAGTACACCGCATTGTATTGCGATGCATTTACTTTAGCGCTTAAATGTTTTGCCTTGCTCCATTTACCAGTAGTATCCCTGGTGGAATACCATATATCCTGTGAATTGGGAACTGTTTCGTATTGAATATTGGCCGGATCATTCTGCCGGATGAAGAACAATAAATTACCATCCGCAGAAATAGTGGGCCGCATCTCGGGATGCTCTGTATTGATCAACTCGCCCAGGTTTTCCACCTGCACAATGGTGGTTTCTTTAATGATGTTTTCCTTCTGCTCTTTTAAAGTAGTATCCCGGGAAGGTTGGGCTACCGCAGTAATGACAGAAAAAATAAATAAGCAAAATGTAGAGATTTTTCTCATAAGATGGATTTTACCTCACCTTACAACGAAAAAAAGAGCAAAATAATATGTGAAGCGTATTAAATTCTTAAACCACTAAGACACTAAGACTCAAAGTGTCACAAAGTTTTCCTTAATTCCCTTAACTTCTTAATGGTTACACTGCCACCGGCGCCTTTATACCTGGATGAGACTGATAATTCACCAATTCAAAATCCTCAAACTTAAAGCTGAAAATATCTTTCACTGCAGGATTGACCTTCATTGTTGGCAAAGGGAAAGGCGTTCTTGTCAATTGCAGTTCCGCCTGTTCAAAATGATTATTGTATAAATGCACATCGCCAAAGCTGTGAATGAATTCTCCCGGTTCCAGGTCGCACACCTGTGCGATCATCATCGTTAATAAAGCATAGGAAGCAATATTAAAAGGCACGCCTAAAAATACATCAGCGCTGCGTTGGTACAACTGGCAACTTAATTTACCGTTTGCGACATAGAATTGGAACAAACAATGACAGGGCATCAGTTTCATCTTCGGCAGGTCCGCCACATTCCAGGCACTGATGATCATACGCCTGCTGTCGGGATTATTTTTAATGGTATGGATCAATTCTTTTACCTGGTCCACTTCCACGCCATCAGCACCTGCCCAGCTGCGCCATTGCTTGCCATACACGGGGCCCAGGTTGCCGTCAGCATCGGCCCACTCGTCCCATATTTTTACATTGTGTTCTTTTAGATAACCAATATTGGTATCGCCCTGCAAAAACCACAGCAATTCATAAATAATACTTTTTAAATGCGTTTTTTTTGTGGTCACCAGAGGAAACCCTTCCGCCAGGTCAAAACGCATCTGGTAGCCAAAAACGCTTCTTGTTCCTGTGCCGGTACGGTCGCTTTTATCGTTGCCGGTTGTGATGATATGTTTTACAAGGTCTAAATACTGCTGCATGGCTGCAAAGTAAGTTAAAAGTTGAAAGTTGAAGGTTGAAAGTTATTAAGGATTGTTCAAAAATTCTATCCTGTTTTAAGCAATAAAAAAGCCCCCGACTGGTCGGGGGCAGATTGTTCAAGCTGACTTGCTTATTGTACAAGTATTGTAGTATTTCTTAAGCCATCATCCGTAACCAGTTGCAGCGTATAAGCGCCCTTGGCGATAATGGCCGGCACAGCAACTTTCAGCTGCCCGCCCAACTGTGCAACGAAACTGCACACTAACTGTTTACCATCCGCAGCGATCAGTTTGATCTCTTTTACTTTTCCACCGTTGTATTCAACAAACAGGTTACGGTCTACAACAGGATTGGGATACACACTAAGCATATTGATATCCTCAAAATTCACTTTTACTGTTTCGCTCAGTTTAAAACTATTGTCTTTATCAAACATTTTCAGCTGGTAAAAACTCAGGCCCTTCAATGGTTTGTAATCGGTATAATCGTAACTATGATTGCCCGAAGTACCTGTTGCTGTTACTTTATCCAGGTAACTCATAGCAGAAGGTTGCGGCCCTTTGAATATTTCAAAATGGCTGGTATTGATCTCGTTGGCCGTGGTCCATTGCAGCAGCACACTTTTATCTTTTTTAACCGCATAGAAATTAAGCAACTGCAAAGGCAGTGGCGATAGCGTGATGCCAATGCCCCATTGGCTGAAGCTGCTGATATTATTCCTGCGGGCATAACCATCTGCCACCAGGCGGCCGGGATTACCAACGACAGGTAAAGTACTGCCAACCGGCACGATCCATTCAGCTGCATTGCTGGAGGCATCGGGCCTGCGCAGCATGGCAAATTTATTATCCGATAAGCCGGTAAAACCGTTGAAATATAATTTAAGATCGTATTTACCCGAAGCAGGTACTGCATCCGGAACAATATACCAAACACCACCGGTGCTGATGGAAGAATAAGCTGTTCCGTTCTCCGTAACATTCAACCCCACATCATTACCGGGTTTGGGACCAAAAGAAATATCCACATAGCTGGTACCCGTTAAAGGCGCCGCCGTTAAATTATCCATCTCGGCCATATTCACCCTGCTGGCATCACCCACGGGAAACTGGTAATTATTTACTAAAGCAGGTGTAATAAAGCGCCGCAGTTTTCCATTGATCCACGAATTGGCAAAATTGGTATTGGCAGCATCTGCCTGCACCGCGCCGGCCGCAGCAGCACTGGCTATGGCCATAAAAGCACCCGTGGTAACCTTACCGGATTTTAAAAACCAGGTATTGGCCCTGGTATTACCGGCAAGCGTCAATCCTGTATTGTCCACATCAATTCTTTCAAACTGGTTGGGACTGTTGACGGTTTGTGTGCCGGAACCATTAAAAACAAATTTACCTGTGCCATAATTATAAGGGGTTACCGTATTATCTGTAAGGTCGGCGGTGTTGCCGCCTGTACGGGCTATGGTGATAGTACCGGCATTGCTTACTGTACTGCCATTATCCAATGCAAGGCCACCGCCTGAAATATACAGGCTGGCGCCGTTTTGCACCGTAATGATGGTGCCGCTGGTAGCTTTAAACACATCCTGTGCATGCAAAGCAGGTGCGGCGCACAGTAGCAGTATGGTTATGACAGAACTTGTTTTCATCCCGCAAAATTTTATACAATAAAAATAGGGCGCCTTAGTATCATTAACAGTTTCATTTAGTATTCGGTATTACCGGCTTTGTGAACGGGCGGTTACAGGCAAATAAATGCAGGAAGTATAGCCACCATTTTGCATAAAAAAGCCCTTTATTGTAATCAATAAAGGGCTCGTTATAAAAATTAAGAACATGTATTAGATCGGCTCGATAGAAAGCTTGGTATATTTCTCCTTGGTATTATTTTCCAGGATCATGATATGCCCTTCCTTAGCGCCGGTAACCCTTATCCTGCTTTTACCAATAGAATAAGGTATCCTGCGGGAGATCTGTTTTTTACTCAGGCTGTAGATATTATAGCTCTTATCATCCCTGTAAATGAATACATCCGATTTTGCTGCAGGAGAATACAAATTGTAGTATTCAGTAGGTGAATCATACATTACAACCGGCACCCTTGCCTGGTAATATCTCGATTTATTTTTTTCCAGTTCCTGGTCGGTAAATACCGATCCCTTGCTGGTTTGCTTGATGATGATACCTTCACCCAGCCTGTATTTATGTGTACCCACGCTTCCCATGATCACGATCGGGAAAAAGAAAGTAGGCAATAACAGCGTGCTGGAAACAACCGCGCCGATCCTGAATTTTTTATGAATAGTGGTACCTGCGAAATATACATTACCGGCAGAATCCTGCGAAGCAGCTTCCAGTATGCTGAATGCTTTCCTGTCCTGCATATAACCCCTGGTAGAAAAATCGGGCTTGAATTCACCATCCGACCAGTAAGAATAATTTTCTTTGATATCTCCTTTTTCAACACCATTCAATGTTAAAGAAAATACGCCTTTATACATCCCCTTGTTATAAGCCTTACCGCTTTCAAAAGCGCCTTTAAACCTTCTGTTGATGATGCTGCCCGCAATATAAGGCTTACCGGTAACCGGGTTCTTTTCAAAATTCAATACTCTTAAAACATTATCATCTTTATCCACCAGTTCGTACTTGGTTCCTTTTTTCCCATCTGCAACGGAAAACCTGTCCAGTTCGTAACCACCGTAAGGATTGCTGTAACTGTTGTTCTTGCCCAGTATGTACACCACTTTATCGGTAGTGATCACAGAATAGTGATTGTAACGGTCCACTTCTTTTTTCCACAGCACTTCGCCTTTGGTATTGTAAGCGATCACTTCCGATTTATCTTTATCTCCATACAAAAAACAAAATCCTTTGCCGGGAATATTCTTCACCTGCCCGCCATTTTTAAGCTGCGCACTGGCCACTACTTTTCTCTTGGCGCCCATTGCATAATCCACTGCCAGGCTGATGTTGAAATTATGGGTGTTGATCACTTTACCATCCAGCGTAATAAACTGGTTGGTGATCACATCCTTGGTATCATCCTTTGCATCCTTGAATTCTTTTTTGTTTTTAAAAGTGGTGCCGTCAATAGAACTTTTAAGATAAGAAAGACATAATACATCCTGCTCAAAAGCTACTCCCATCAGCGACATGTTCACATCCTTCTGGTTAATTTCGCCAATATCGTTCAGGTTCTCATCCATCAGCGAAAGCTTGTAATTAAAACTGTCGGCATTGGCCTTTTCCAGCTTGGTCAATACCACGTAGCCCATCACGGCTCCGTCCTGCATGATCACTTCCATATCAGAAGACATTTCTTCTGCCACCTGTTTAAATACTCTCGTTTGCGCCATACTAAAGGTTACGCACAGGCATGCGGCCATGGCCATGATAATAGGTTTTCTCATTGTTTGTTAGTTGTTGTTGTTTATGGGTTTATTTTAGTTGTTCCAGGAATTCACGGTAAATACTTTCGGAATAGGATTGCTCAAAATCTTTTTTAAGGCTGTTCAGTTCCTTCTGGCTGAGGCTTTCGGAAAAATTGAGGGAGCTGAGTACGGACCGGAAAGATTTATCATCACCCTTTGCCTGCTGCCAGAAAGATTGATTGAAAGAAGCCTTGCAGGCGGTTTCCAGGCTCTCTCTTGGTATCTGTTCAAACATATTCTGCAGTTCGTAATAACTGGAAGAGATGTATTCCTTCGATCTTATATTGATGGCATTAAAGCGGGATAATCTTTTATCTGCCAAAAACAAGCCGTTAAAAATATAGGATGCCATTACCTGGTGCCACAGGTCGAAAGTACCTTTATCTTTTTCTAAAAATATGCGGTACAATGCCGAAGTGAGATTACTGTTGATGAACAGCGTCCAGATGATCGCTTTATTCGTCACCACTTCAAATTGCGCCGGCACAGCTGTAAGCGGTTGCTTGCCGGGAAAAGTTGATTGCGGTAATAATTTTTCGTAACGCTTTACACAATCCGGGTGCGTTTTTAAAGAGTCACTGATCTCTTCCTGCGAAAAAGAATATTTTTTTGAAGAAAGTCCTTTACCACCTTTACGCAGCCAGGCATCATCAGCCGTAAAATTCACAGCCGTCAAATAACTTTTCAAATCCGATTGTAAAGGGGTTTTGTAAACAAGATCAGCACTGTCCAGCCTTAAAAAGAAAGCAGGATTAAAAGTGATATTGCTTTTCTTCAGCATCACCACGGCCAATGAATCCGCTTCACCTTCATGATAACGGTTGTGCTTGGCGCTGCCGTAGCTGTAACCATCCAGTATTTTTTTAAGCCGGGTATAGCGTTCGTATTTAGAATCAAGGATGGCATTGATATTATTCAGGTATTCTTCCGAAGTAAGCAGCTCTGCTCTTTCCTTCATCGAATTTTCGCAATGGTTTAAAATATTGTGCGCCAGTTCGTGCGCCAATGCCAGTGCTATCTCCTCACGGTACTGCGCAAACGATAAAAAGCCCAGGTTCACCGCAATGATATTATTGCCCATTGCATAGGCATTCACCGCCGGGCTGCGGTCGATAAGCAGCAGCGGCATGGTTTTTAACAATGTGGGATTGGCGTTCACCAGTTCGCGGAGTATCTGCGAAACATACTGGTGCAGCGCCGGTTGCTGTATAAAACGGTTATCATTGATCGATTCCAGGATATAATCCGTACGGGCATCCCATATCTCCTTGTATTTTTTCTGCGTTTCTTTTTTGGTAAAGATCACGGGGCAGGCCAGTGCGGCTTTCAGCGAATCCCGCTGCTTGGCCATACTGTTCTTGGAAAATTCGCTGTAGTTAACGGGAATAAGGCTTTGCCCGGCAACCGGGGCCATAAAAATAAATGATACACTAAGGCATACAATTATCCTGTAAAAAATTTGCATAGACTGGTGGTATAAAGGGTCAATTAACGAATTATATAAATTCTTATTGTATTAAGTAATGGGTAAACTATCCACAAAAATTGCTGAAAAATCGGGTACAAATTTTGTTTTCAGGTGTAAAATAATAAAAAAAGTTCATTTGCGGCCAAATTCAGTTGCAGCAATGGTTTTAAGGTTGAAAACGACCGTTTTATCAGCCTGGTAACAAAAACCTCAATGCGTAAATCGAGCATTTAAAACTGCTGTATCTTTGCAGCCGGAGAAAAGACACATGAGTAAAAAAGGAAAAGTTTTAATGGCCATGAGCGGCGGTATCGACAGTACGGTGGCCGCACTGATGCTTCATAAAGAAGGGTATGAAGTAGTGGGCATTACTATGAAAACATGGGACTATGCCACCAGCGTGGGCACCAGCGGCAAAAAAGAGACCGGCTGCTGCAACCTGGACAGTTTTAATGATGCCCGCCAGGCGGCGGTACATCATGGTTTCCCGCATTTTATACTGGATATCAGGGAAGAATTTGGCGATTTTGTGATCGAGAATTTTGTGGACGAATATATTGCCGGGCGCACGCCCAACCCCTGTGTAATGTGCAATACGCATATCAAATGGCGGGCGCTGATGAAACGGGCCGATGCATTGGGCTGCGATTTTATAGCCACCGGTCACTATGCGCAGGTGCACCAGCACAGCAATGGCCGCTATTTTATCCGCAAGGGGCTGGATGATACCAAGGACCAGAGCTATGCACTGTGGGGCCTGCAGCAGGACCTGCTGAGCCGCACCCTGTTACCGCTGGGCACCTACCATAAAACGGCGATCCGCCAGATGGCCCACGATTTTGGCTATCCCGAACTGGCCAAGAAAAGCGAGAGCTACGAAATTTGTTTTGTGCCCGACAATGACTACCGTGGTTTTTTAAAACGCAAGGTGGAAGGGCTGGAAGAAAGAGTGGACGGCGGCTTTTTTGTAGATAAGCACGGCAAGATACTGGGCAAGCACAAAGGCTACCCTTTTTATACCATCGGTCAGCGCAAAGGATTGGATATAGCCCTGGGCAGGCCCGCATTTGTGACCGAGATCATCCCCGAAACCAATACCGTGGTGCTGGGCCATGAAGATGACCTGAACCGCGGCGAAATGCAGGTAACCAAGCTGAACTGGATGAAATACGAAGGTATAACCGAGGGTATGGAAGCCGTTACCAAGATAAGATATAAAGATAAAGGCGCTGTTTGCAACCTGTACACATACGAAAATGGTATCACTGTGCGTTTCTACCACGATGTAAAAGGCATTGCCCCGGGGCAGAGCGCTGTATTTTACGAAGGGGATGATGTGATAGGTGGCGGAGTGATTCAACGCAGGATGCAGCCTTTTGCTGAAAAACAGCATCTGTAATCGATATACTATGAGCAAATTATTTTCCTTTGTCGCTATTGCCTCACTGATAGCCTTCAGTGCCTGTAAAGACACTACAGAAAAATTTCCTGCGCCACCGTTGAGCGATTATTTTCCGCTTACCGTGGGCAAGTATATCACTTACAGCCTTGATTCTACGGTATATTATACCAATTTTGGTACTTCTGCTGCCGTGCACAGCTACCAGGTAAAATACCAGGTGGATGCACAGATCACCGATAACCTGGGCAGGCCGGGATACCGTATTTTAAGGTATATCCGCAGCAGCCCCACTGCCGCATGGCTGGCCGACAATACTTTTATGGCCATCAATACCGGTACCGCCATCGAATTCATTGAGAACAACCTGCGCTTTATCAAATTAAAAAGTCCCATAGAACAGGATTATACCTGGAAAGGCAATTCCTATATCAATACCAACTCGCAAACACCTTTTTTAAAATTTTACGACGATTGGGATTACTATTATGACAGCATCAACATGCCGGCTAAAATAGGTACGCTTACGGTGGACAGTACGATCAAAGTATCGGAGATAGACGACCAGACCGCTATTGACAGAACATTCAGCGAAGCAAAATATGCAAAAGGCATTGGCCTGGTATACCGCAATTTTTTATACTGGAACAAAGGCGCTGCCAATGGCACTTATTCCGATGCGTCTTATGGCGTTACTTTAAAGATGATCGATCATAACTGATCTGGCAAAAAACTACTATAAATTATCATAGGTCTCCATAAAGATGGGGACCTTTTTTATTGACTTAACTTCCTTGAACGGCAATAGACTGAAAAATCGGTGGAAGGAATTTTATCCGTTTCGCCCAGTTGGCGCAGCATGGTAACCAGCTGCCCGCGATGAAACGTAGCATGATTGCAAAAATGGAGTAACACTTCGTGTATCTTCATCGTAAACTCCATATCAAAACGAACAAAGCTGATACTTTGTAAAAGCTGCCCCTCATCAACCGCCTCCACCCAGGCCTTCCATTCGCGGCTTTGTGCCAAAAGTCCGCTCGCTGCTTCGGAATAACTGCCCGTAAAAGTTTCGCCTAAATAGATCACGTCTTTTACATGCTGCACTCTTTGCCACCATACAAATTCTGCATGCCACATATGGATCACCGTTTTGCGGATAGTGGAAAAACTGCTGGCGATCTCTGTATTCACCTGTCCATCACTTAACCTACCGATCCTTTCCAGCATATTAGTATTTGCCCAAAGATTATAGGCTGCATATTCCGTAAAGATTTCCTTCATGATTATGTACTTTTGATGCCTATAAAATTATCAATTATCCCAACACCATTCATTAATTTTTAAACATGTCTTCTTCATTTCCATTCAGCGGTTTCAGTTCTGCAGCAGTGCATGCGGGCCATACCGACGATCCTAACTATGCACACCTTACTCCCATCTATGCCAGCAGCACTTATGTTTTTGACGAAGCAGAGCAGGGCATGCGTCGGTTCAGCGGGCAGGAAAAGGGTTATATCTACAGCCGCTGGGGCAACCCCACTATTACCGAAGCAGAAGACAAGATAGCGGCGCTGGAAAGTTTTGGTATTAAAGATAACAACGGGCAACCCCTGCAACTGAAAGCCATATTGCATTCCAGCGGCATGGCTGCGTTAAGCACATTGCTCATCAGTAATTTAAAAAGCGGCGATAAGATACTCACACATTTTTCGCTGTACGGTGGCTCGCAGGAGTTGATGGAAAAAGTATTGCCGCCATTGGGTGTTGAAGCCGTTATTGCCGACCTGAGAGATCTTGATAAAGCAGCCGAATTAATGCAGGCCGACAGCAAAATAAAAATGCTGTACCTGGAAACACCGGCTAACCCTACACTAAATTGTGTGGACATTGCCGAGCTGACCAAACTGGCAAAACAGCAGCAATTAATAATTGCCTGCGATAACACTTTTGCAACGCCCTTCCTGCAGCAACCTTTTAAATTCGGTGTGGATTATGTATTTCATTCCACCACCAAATTCTTGAACGGGCATGGCACTGCTATTGGTGGTGTGATCATTGGCAATGATATTGAAAAAATGAACGGGCATGTAACCAAAGTGCACCGCTTGCTGGGCGGCAACAGCAATCCCTTCGACGCCTTTTTACTTACCATGGGGCTAAAAACATTGGAAGTACGTATAGAACGCCATTGCCACAATGCAATGGAAGTGGCTAAATTTTTACAACAGCATCCTGCTGTAAGTAAAGTAAATTACCTGGGCCTCCCCTCCCACCCCGATCATCAAACAGCAGTAAAGCAAATGCGGCACCCCGGCGCCATGTTAAGTTTTGAAATGAAGGATGGATTGGAAGCAGCCAAAAAACTCATCGATCAATTGCAGATGTGTATAAGAGCCGTATCACTCGGCACCTGCGACACCCTGCTTTGCCATCCCGCCAGTATGACGCACTTTAGTGTACCCAAAGAAAAGCGGGAGCTGTATGGCATAACGGACGGGCTTATACGCATGAGCGTGGGCATTGAAAACTTACCCGATATTTTAGCAGATCTTGAACAGGCATTGCAATAATATATGAATACATCCCGAACGGTTTTTACAGCGTTTATCTACTTCCTGTTATCTACAATCATCACCTGGTGGTTTGTAGCTGTATGCCCATTGTATACCAGTTTGCAGCAAAAACTATTGTCCACTGGTATTGCAGGCGCCAAGTGGAGCTTGCAGATAGCAGCAGCTTATTTTTTTATGCAGGCAAAAAAATGGGATTTTATAAAAAACATTGGCGCCACCTGCTTAGTAGGTTCTGTTATTCTATTGCCTTATGCTGTACTGGCCACATGGAGTAATTATAACAGCGGTGCTTTTTTTGTGGGCTCGCTCCTTGCAGCAGTGATCACCATGATAGTACTGTATTTTTTGAATGTAAAAAAACTGCAGCTCTCTTATCGTTGGTTTTGGGGATGGATATTTTGCCTGGCCATTGCCATCACACTGCAGTTGACGGTAGTATTTTCAGTCATTAAATTTTAGATCATGTCGGTAATAATAAGAAAAGCGGTACAGCAGGATTGTGCCCGAATGATGGAACTCATTACAGAACTGGCGGTATACGAAAAGGCGCCTGAACAGGTAACGGTGGACTTTGATCATTTTGTACAAAGCGGCTTTGGCAACAACCCGGTATGGTGGGCCTTTGTAGCCGAAGAGAATGGTAAGGTAGAGGGGTTTGCGCTTTGGTATAAACGCTACAGCACCTGGAAGGGGCAGCGCATGTACCTGGAAGACCTGCTGGTAACAGAACAAATGCGGGGCAAGGGCATCGGTAAATTATTATTTGATGCATTGATAGCAGAATGCAAACAACAGCAGTTCAGTGGTATGATGTGGCAGGTGCTGGACTGGAATGAACCCGCCATTAATTTTTACAAAAAACTTTCCGGTGTAAATTTCGACGGAGAGTGGGTGAACTGCAGTATTAATTTTTAACCGGGACGGGAAGGGTATAGCAATCATTTAAAAGAGATTGAGGACGAAAAACAGTTTAAACTGTACACGATAGGGCCAGCTAATTAAATTCATTCCATGGTGAATTTACTATGATGAATGGAATAAAAACAGCATAAAACGAAATAAAGTCTCGCATAAAAACTTTGTATCCGAGCTTAAAAATTTTTCTTTTACATCATAAAACCAGCGTTTATCTTCAAAATAGGTTTATGAAAAGAAAAATTAAAAGAGCAATCGTAGTTCTATTGTTATTGAGCCCCGTTTTCAGCTGTAAAAAAACAGACCCTGTAATGGATATTGATAATAAACTAACAAAGTCTATTGAAGCCTGGTGGGATTCCCAAAATGGGTTATCTGCCTCTCAATTTTACCAAATGGGCACTAAATTGGTTAAAATACCTGAAAAAATACTTTGGAACAGGACAGTTTACTTTCCCAACGATAAAACTAATATTACACCAGTAGTTACAGAATCACTTGAGGGCAATTCGGTAGTTTTTAAATACCTGGTAACTCAAATAGATGAAAAAGGCAATATTGTTTCAGGTAATTATTATAAAGTTCTAGCTGATCAATCAACTCTATCGACAATAGAAAAGCTATATCTTACACCTGGTTTTTTTACTTTGCAAAATATACCTGAAAAATTTACCGGGGCTGTAATTAAATATAGTCGCGAAAACAAAATACTTTTTGATAAATCTTACAAAGAAGGAAAGCTAATAAAAGGTACTGATATTTTTTTTATAAAAGCTGCAAAAAAACAAACGTCGATTTCAAATCTTGCGCCTCTAAATGAAAATTGTAACTATATAACAGTAGATTGGTATTGGCAAACATGGGAAAGTGGGATATTGATTAATGAAGACTACTTATACTCAACAACCGAAATTGTTTGCGAAATTGGTGGAGGCGGGGGTAATGGTACTGGTAATACAGATAGTGCTGCTACTTTAGCAGCAGTTTCTACAGAGTTGAATGGAGTACATGAGGGAGACTTTTTCATATTTACATCTGCAACTGTAACTGTACCTGTATGGACAAAGGCAACGAATCCTATAAGCCAAAGTATCAATTGGCCAGTTGTTAATTCTGAATATTACAAGGTCACCAGTAATACAACCACAAAGGCATATTCTTTAGATACTAATCGCAATATCCATGTAGTTGAATGTAATAATAACAGTACCTTGTTTCAAATGAAAAAGGCTTCACTGTTCTGGACAGTTACCTGGGAGCAGGGAAGTTTGGCGCCAGGCAATATATCTCTGAATAATACTTCTATACCTGATGCCGCTTGCAGAGTTAACGGATATATCCATATAGCAGCAAGATCATCCATGTGGGAATGGATGAATGCGATGCCGACAATTACATCAGAAAGCGATTTATTAATTTTTTATAGAACTCCTTCCTTGATAGAATAAGAATGAAAAATGTCGCAAATATGTGCAAACTAATCATTTATACTCCTATCATATTCTTGTTTGCAAACTTTTCCTGTGAGAAAAATATTTCAAAAGGCAATTCTAAATATAATTTAATAGTTACAGAAATAGACTGCACTACAAATGAAACTATTACAAGTTTTAAAAATGTTTTCATAAGCTATCAAAAAGGCCTGTTTGAGTACGATTTTAAATCCTCCTTAAAAACTATCATTACTACCGACTCAAGACAAACCGAATCGAAAGAAGATTCGGTTACTATTTCTTTTATCCCACTGGCAAAGCCGATTTATTACAAGTTTGATTTTTTGGGTAACTTACTGAAAAAAGATTCTGTAAAAAATAAGACGAGCGATTTTATAAAGATCGATTCATCTAATAATCAAGCAGATCCTCTATTTATCATCCTTAATAATCTATCCGAAAAATATTTGATTGATACCATTGTTAACGATCTTCATTTTAAAACATATAAGCATCCTCATGTTATTAAAGACGTTGCTGGCGACATAATCCTTCAATTATTTTTTATTGAAGACAGATCATTGATAACACCATTTAGTGTAAATAACAGGTACCCACTGGTATCAGGCAAGTATGGCCTTGCAGGTTTTATTTATACCCTTCCAAAAGAAAACAGGAAGCTTATCGTACTAATGTCTGATTCAAGAGAAATTACAGCAGCTGAAAAGATATTATGTGAGAATATCTATAAAAGCATTTCAAAAATGAAGTACTGAATTATTTAGTATATTCAAGTTGCGTTCCTATACTAGCAAAACCTGTTTATGAAAATTATAAACCCTATCAGGATTTTATTATTACCGGTATTCATTGCCATCTTAGTTTTATTTTACTCCTGTAATAAAAATAATACAGCGCCCGGAACGGAAGAATACATCCATTGCACTGTAAATGGTGCGCCTTATAATTTTGATGCCCCTGCAGATAACCTGAATACACCTGATTCATTTGAAACACTTCCTTTTATCGCCGATCAGTTCATTGCCAGCGGAAAGAGAATTCCACAGGCATCCAACGATTTTGCCTACCTGGCGGTTAATAAAACCGGTATTGCACAAGGCAGTATACAGGCTTTAAATACATTTCATATTCCGCAGATCACAGGTTATGCTTATAATATTACCGGCTATTCCACTGCCGCCAGCCCGGTAATGGTAAATATTACAGAGTATGGTTTGCCAGGGCAATATATTGCAGGCAATTTTACCTGTGTATTGACCGAGCCTGCACCCGTTAATACGCAATACACTATCACTTGTAATTTCAGGGTTAAGAGAAAAAGCTGATACAAGAATTTCAGCGTTTACCAAAGGCATTTGTTTACTGTTATACAATACAATTATTCAATAAGCTACCAGAAAACTTTATTCAAAATCTGGAATTATTAATATATTTTATTATATTGCTTTTACCTAAACTTCCTGCATGAATAAACTGTACTCCTCCAAAATATTTACTGCTTTTTTACTCCTGGTGCTTTTAAGTGCGGGTAATTTTATTGGCTGTAAAAAAAATAGCAATGTCACTGATCCGGGAACAAACCCTCCCGATCTTATCACTACAATAAATGGATCGGCAAGTGGTTTTGTAACAGATGAGAACGGGCAACCCGCCGCAAATGCTGCAGTGCAATTCGGCAGCCTTAATTTAACCACGGACAAGTATGGTTATTTTGAAGCCAATAATACAGCAGTAATAAAAGAAGCAGCAACTGTAACCGTTACCAAAGCCGGGTATTTTAAAGCCATTAAAACCTATACAGCTGCCGAAGGGAAACCTGCTTTTTTCAGGATCAAACTGATTCCCAAAACCGTTGCAGGAACAATCAATGCAGGCAGTGGCGGTACTGTTACACTTACCAATGGATTAAGTGTTGGATTACCTGCTGCAGCTGTTGTAACGGCATCTAACGCCGCCGCCTACACGGGAACAATAAATATTGCGTTACAATGGATAAACCCCACCAGCACAGACCTGCCCAACATCATGCCCGGAGATCTGCGGGGCATTAATACCGACGGCAATATGCAACTGCTGACCACTTATGGTATGGCTGCAGTGGAATTAACCGGTTCGGGTGGACAGTTATTGCAAATTGCCACCGGCAAAAAAGCAACATTAACGATGCCCCTTCCGGCTTCCTTGCAATCATCAGCGCCAGCCAGTATTCCTTTATGGTACTTTGATGAAACAAAAGGCTTGTGGATACAGCAGGGCAGCGCCACTAAGAGCGGCAGTAATTATGTTGGTGAAGTGAGCCATTTTTCTTTCTGGAATTGTGACATTTCCAATACTTATGTGCCATTCAGCTGTACCATCGTCAGCAATACGGGGGCTCCATTACCCGGTGTGCTGGTAAAGATCTCTGAGGTAAGCAACCCGGCCAATTCCGGCTTTGGATATACAAATAGTGCAGGATATGTAAATGGCGTTATCCCGGATAACCGACAGTTACTGCTGGAGGTTTTCAGCTTTGCAGGCTGTGGCAGTGCTAACTATTCACAAAATATTACCACTACAACGGCACCGGTTACACTAGGTAATATCACAATGCCTTTTTCAGTATTAATTGCAAATGTTACCGGGTCAGTTACCAATTGCAGTAATCAACCTGTCAGTAATGGTTATATTAATATACAGAGTGGTAATAGCTATTTAAGAAGCCCGTTAAACAGCAGCGGTGTGTACACAGCTACTATTCTGTTGTGCAGCAGCAGTACCACTGCTACTTTTATTGCGGATGATATTACCGGGAACCAGCAAAGCATACCTGCGGTTTATACAATCAATGCAGGCAGTACTACTATTCCCACTATCCAGGCATGCGGTGTATCAACGCTCCAGTTTTTTAATTATACCGTTAACGGGCTGCCCTCATTTTCTTTTTCCACACCTGTCGATTCTTTTCACCAGGGGCCACCGGTAACGATCATAAATCCATCAGGATCTACTGTTAATAGCTACTTTACAGGTCAAACCCCCAATACCAACAATTACAGCAGCCTTTTTATCACGCTTGCAAATATGGCTCCCGGAAGTACACAGTCTCTTAGCTTGATCTTCTATCCACAATTAGAAGCAACATTGACGATACCTAACCCCATCGATGTTCATATTACAGAGTTTGGCGCTGTGGGACAATTTATAAGCGGCTATTTTAGTGGTATTGTAAAAGGCGGCGCTCCCAATAATACCCTTTATACCCTGGGCTGTTCTTTCAGGATAAGAAGAAATATGTAGGGCATCTTAATTATGGGTCTTGTTTTCAGATTCAATTTTTAAATACCAGCTATATCATAGAAAATAGTGGGCGTTTTTATTCAGGCAGTGTTGCAGGGATGCGTTATTTTTGCAACCATTAATAACCTGAATTTATATCTACAATAAAAGAGTGTGCCGCCATGCGGTATAAACTGGCCGATACAGCTTAAAAATGACTTACGGCCTGGCTCAAAAAAATAAAAATAATTTATGGCAGAAAAAATTACCATGGGTGCTAACGGAAAACTGAATGTTCCTGATAACCCCATTATTCCTTTTATTGAAGGCGATGGCATTGGTCCTGAAATTTGGGCGGTGGCGCAAAAAGTTTTTGATACCGCTGTGGCCAAAGCCTATGGCGGCAGCAGGAAGATTGAATGGAAGGAAATGCTGGCCGGTGAAAAAGCCTTTAAGCTTTCCGGAAACTGGCTGCCTGCCGAAACATTGCAAACCGCGAAGGATTATATCATTTCTATCAAGGGGCCGTTGACCACTCCTATCGGTGGTGGTATCCGTTCGCTGAACGTAGCCATGCGCCAGGACCTGGACCTGTATGCCTGTGTACGTCCCGTAAAATGGTTCAAAGGCGTGCCTTCGCCAGTAACCAAACCCGAGGAGGTAGACATGGTGATCTTCAGGGAAAATACCGAAGATATTTATGCCGGTATTGAATGGAAAGCCGGATCAGCAGAAGCACAGAAATTTGAAAAGTTTTTGTTGGAAGAAATGGGCGTGAAGAATATCCGGTTTTTAGGTACTTCTTCTTACGGGGTAAAACCGGTTTCCAGCGATGGTTCTAAAAGGCTGGTACGTGCGGCCATTGAATTTGCACTTGAAAACCACCTGCCTTCTGTTACACTGGTACACAAAGGCAATATCATGAAATTTACCGAAGGTGGCTTTAAGAACTGGGGTTACGAAGTGGCCCGCCAGGAATTTGGCGATAAAACCTTTACCTGGGACGAATGGGATGAACTGAAAAAAGAAAAAGGCGAGGCGGAGGCCAACGAAGCACAGCGGCTTGCTTTAAGCCAGGGCAAATTGCTGATAAAGGATGTGATAGCAGATAATTTTTTACAGCAGATATTGATCGCTCCGAAAGACTTTTCGGTGGTGGCTACCCTAAACCTGAATGGTGATTATATTTCGGATGCGCTGGCTGCCGAAGTGGGCGGTATTGGTATTGCGCCCGGTGCTAACATTAATTACAAGACGGGCTATGCTGTATTTGAAGCCACGCATGGTACAGCGCCTAAATTTGCTGGCACCAATAGTATGAACCCTTCTTCGGTGATACTGAGCGGCTGCATGATGCTTGAATATATGGGCTGGAAGGAAGCTGCCGATATGATCACTTCTGCACTACAGGCTACCATTATGCGCAAAAGGGTTACCATTGATTTTTACAACCTGATGAGCGGTGCCACGCTTTTAAAAACCACCGAGTTTGGTGATGATATCATTGAAAATATGGGTTCGGTGATAGCTGAATTCCAGCTAAAAAAATCCACCAGTTTGTAATAATAACTGATCGCATAAAAAAGCCCCCTATTGCACAGGGGGACTTTTTTTTATGGGACTACAACAACCTATTGTGCTATAAAATTCAATGCGGGCAGGTCTTTAATTTTCAGGTAATATACACCTGCGGTTAAATTATTTACTGCGATGGTATTGCTGCTTTGTACCGTTGCTGCACAGCTACGGCCCATTGCATCCAGTACTTTTATTTCGCCTGTTTTATACTCCATTAAATTGATGCCGGAAAGCGTGATCACATTTTTTACATTGCTGTTGCCCAGTATTACCGGCCTGGTATTTTTATTGCCTTTCTTAACGGCCATACTTGCGGTTTCTTTTACAGCACCGTCCATGCTTACGCCGGATATTTTGTAATAATAAACACCATCTACAGCAGTTGCCAATTGATCATCGTAACTGTAAGTAAGGCTGGTACCGGGTGCTACTGTACCTACTTTGGTATAGTTTCTTCCGTCGGAGCTGCGCAGGATATCGAATTCTTTTACACCGTCATTCTGTGCGATCTTCCACGAAATGGTGGCTTTATTTTCTGCAGCAGAAAATTTTACATCGCTGCTTACAAACACTACCGGTAATACTGAAGCGCTGGAAACAACCCCATAAAAGGTGGTGCCATTGCCTACGGCAAAATTTACAATCGACGGTACTGGCTGGTTGGCCGGCACAGTATAGTTGGCTTTGTAGGCCTGCCCGCCAAAAATAGTATTGGTGGTCAATACATGTGTCCCGTTTATATCGTCCACATAAATGGACAGGCCGGCCATAGGTGCACCGGTAGTTAGCGCAAAGGAAACAGCCACGGCATCGCCCGGTTTTAATGTGTTGGGGGCCACTGTTCCTGCATAAGTTTGCGCATTTACTGCGATAAAAAGAAAAAGCGAAGCAATAAGGGTAGATAATTTTTTCATAAACCTTCTGAAATTGTTAAAAAATGATTGTTAAAGGGCGATTTAACGCAGGGGAAGGTTTGTGTAATAACGGGTAAGACGGATAGTCTTTTTAAATGGTTGCGTAGGAGTTTTTTAAATTTTAAGGCATAAAAGCCCGTTACAATTATATAAAAACGATATTCCCCACTAATTCATTAATTTTATCCCCTAAAAAACAATTTAACGCTTATGGCAAAGATAAAAGTAGCAAACCCGGTTGTAGAACTGGATGGAGATGAGATGACAAGAATCATCTGGAAGTTCATTAAAGATAAACTGATCACTCCTTATATTGATGTGGATATAAAATATTTTGACCTGGGTGTGAAGTACCGCGACGAGACCAATGACCAGGTTACCATCGACTCGGCCAATGCTATTAAACAGTATGGCGTGGGTATTAAATGCGCTACCATTACGCCTGATGAAGCCAGGGTAAAGGAATTTAACCTGAAGCAGATGTGGAAGAGCCCTAATGGCACTATCCGCAACATCCTGGATGGTACTGTATTTCGTGAGCCGATCGTTATTAAGAACATTCCGCGTCTTGTTACCAACTGGGATGCGCCGATCATTGTTGGCCGTCATGCTTTTGGCGACCAGTACAGGGCTACCGATACCGTTATTAAAGGCAAGGGTAAACTTACCATGACCTTTACTCCCGAAGGCGGTGGCGAAGCACAAACTTTTGAAGTGTACAATTACAAAGGTGATGGTGTGGCGATGACGATGTACAATACCGATGAAAGTATCTACGGTTTTGCAAGAAGCTGTTTCAATATGGCTTTAAGCAAAAAATGGCCTTTATATCTTTCTACAAAGAATACCATCCTTAAAAAATACGATGGCCGTTTTAAAGATATTTTTGAAGAAGTGTACCAGAACGAATTCAAAACTGCTTTTGATGCTGCAGGTATTGTGTACGAACACCGCCTGATAGATGACATGGTGGCCAGCGCTTTAAAATGGAACGGTAATTTTGTATGGGCCTGTAAGAACTACGATGGTGATGTGCAGAGTGATACAGTGGCGCAGGGCTTTGGTTCTTTGGGTTTGATGACCTCTGTACTGGTTACGCCTGACGGAAAGACCATGGAAGCAGAAGCTGCACACGGCACTGTTACCCGCCATTATCGCGACCACCAGGCAGGTAAACCCACTTCTACCAACCCTATTGCTTCTATTTTTGCATGGACAAGAGGTTTAGCCTTCCGTGGTAAACTGGACAGCAACCAGCCTTTGATCGATTTTTGTAATGCACTGGAAGCAGTTTGTATTGAAACAGTGGAAAGCGGCAAAATGACCAAGGACCTGGCTGTTTGTATCCATGGTAATAAAGTAAAACACGGTGATCATTATTTATACACCGAAGAATTTTTAGATGCCATTGATACCAACCTGAAAACAAAAATGGGATTGTAAGAATTAATTTTTGAATAATTAAAGGGAGCAACTATTAAGGTTGCTCCTTTTAGTTTACATTTATGTATCATCAAACTGATTATATGAAAAAGATATTTCCCGCCGCCCTCCTGCTTGTAATATTATACAGCCTGTCCATCGTTTCGTGCCACCAGGGCTTATCGGGCGAAGCTTATACGCTAAAAATGAGGTTGAGCAAGAATGATAGTTTTCACCAGGCTATTAAAATGAATATGCTGATGAACATGAAAGTGATGGGCCAGGCGATGGATATGAAAATGAATATGGATGCCGGCATGGATTTTCATGTACTGGATACCAGTAGTACCAAAAAAGACCTGCAGCTTACCTATACCAATTTTCAGATGAGTATGGATATGGGCAAAAGCATTCCGAAAACTATTGATACCGACAGTATAATGAACCAAGCCACAAAAAACATGATCGGCAAATCTTTTATGATGGAATTAGCGCCTAATAACGAGATCATTGCTGTAACCGGTTTTGACAGCCTGATGGCGGGCAGCGCCGGGGATGAAGCCAGTAGAAAAATGATGGAAAAAATGTTCTCGAAAGACCAAGTGAATAATATGTTCGGAATGATGTTCAGCATGTACCCTAATAAGCCGGTAAGAGTGGGCGAAACCTGGACTTCAAAAAACAAAGTGAATATTTCCAATATAGATATGCAGATCAACATCACCTTTAAACTGGTAGGTGTAAAGAATGGCCTGGCGGATATTGATATGGATGGTGTTATTGACGGTAAAGGCAAGATGAACCAGGGGCCTATCGCACTGGATATGACCATGTCGGGTACTCAAAAGGGAATGATGACGATCAAAATGGCTGACGGTTATCTTCAAAACGGATCTTATAAAACTGACATGAAAGCCGAGATGGAAATGATGGGACAAAAGGTACCGATGACAATGAAGATGGATTATTTTTTAAACAATAAGTAGGTTACAGATCCACTGATCAATATATAAAAAACGCCCCCAAAGTTGGGGGCATTTTTATCCAAAGCCCTATATGCAGAAATCGTTAAAGTGCTGTTTTCTTATCTCAGTATCAATATCAACAAAAGGATAATGATGATGAGTGCGCCCACTGATAAATAAACCCTGCTGTCGAGTCCATCGGCTTTTTTCTTCATTTCCATCAATTCTTTACGCAAAGCCTTTTTTTCGGAAGCGGTAAGATTGCTTTTATCCATGTTCTGGATCTCAGTAACCCTGGCGGTTATTTCGCTCAGTGTTTTTGCGTCTTTTTCTGGATCAGTTGTTTTTTCTATTGGTGCAACTGATGCATGTGTTTGTAACGGGCTGGTGAAAGCAAGTGTGGTGGCTAACATGATTGTTGCCAGGAATTTTAGACTTTTCATAACATGTGTTTTTTAATGATCAAAGATTTATACTAAGGTTTTATGATTCCAGTTGAAACTTAACGGGAAGGGTGAAACGCGTTTTTACATTTTTGCCTTTTATCTTTCCCGGCGACCAGGTGGGCATTTTATTGAATACCCGCATGGCTTCATCTTCCAGCCCATCGCCGATCGGTTTACTTATGATCTTTGGAGATGAAACTTTACCCGCTTCATCCACCAAAAAGCTGATGTTCACAGTACCTTCTGTTCCGTTATCGGCTGCTGTTTGTGGATACTCCACGTTTCTTGCAAAAAAATCTTCCAGCGCCTGTTGCCCGCCTGGATAAGATGGCCATACTTCTACATTACTGTAATAGCCTTCTTTATCCATATCCATAGCAGCCTTGCTGTTGATCTTTGGCAGCACTACCACTATCTTGGCCAGTTTTCCATTTTTGCCTTTCACTACTTTTAATGGCAGTGTATCTTTTGGCCCCGGCAGCATAGCGGTATTACTATCTTTTGGTGCATTCGTATTATCTGCTACTGTTGTATTGGTGGTATCAGTGGCAGGTGCAATTGTTTTTTCATCGTTGTTATCTCCATTATTACAGGATACAATGATGGCTGGCGCCATCACGATCAATAAATACGAGGTTATCTTTTTCATAATTAAGTTTTTTACAAACCAATAATTTCAAATACAATGCCGCCCGCATTTTTACAGGCTTGTAAGTATAAAATGGTGTTTTTAACAGGATTTTTTTTCTCAGGTTGAGGAATTAATTACCCCTGCATGCGATTGTAAATCAATAAATATTGTTTTATTTAATATTAAAAGTGTTAACTTAACTGCATAACCTTTTACATGAACAACTCCTGTAAACTATATTGCACGATCACTGCTATTATTGGATGGCTTACATTGGCACTCCAGTTTTATCTTATCATAGTAAACCGCCAGGCTTCAGTACCAGAAACCATTGTACGGTATTTCAGTTATTTTACCATACTCACCAATATACTGGTGGCAATAAGTTTTACCATGGTAGCTGTTAAAGGTTTTACGGGTAACTATTTTTTTACACGCACTTCCACACTTACTGCCATTGCAGTTTATATCAGCATTGTTGGTTTAACTTATAATGTCATCCTGCGTTTTCAATGGGCGCCGCAGGGTATGGACAGGGTGGTGGATGAATTATTGCACCTTATTATACCGGTGTTGTATATTTTTTTCTGGGTAAAATTTGTTCCAAGGAAAAACCTGCAATGGAAATTGATCGCACCCTGGGCCATTTATCCTTTGGCATACTTTGGTTATACTATTGTAAGAGGACCATCTGCACAATGGTATCCTTATCCTTTTATGAACGTCACAGTGTTGGGATACAACAAAGTTTTATTCAACAGCGCTATGGTGACCCTTGTATTTGTTATTATTGCGGCCTTGTTTATTGCTATTGCAAAAAAGAGAGCAGCAAGAACAATTTGACCGACTATTTTTTTTATACTGAATATTAAACTATGGATACAGCAAAAGACCTCCGCTTAGCGGTTTTAATAGATGCCGACAATGTGCCGTACAGCAATGTAAAAGGCGTGATGGAAGAAATTGCCAAATACGGCACACCAACTTTTAAAAGAATTTATGGCGACTGGACCAAGCCCACTGTTTCGGGATGGAAGAATATTTTACTGGAGAATGCCATTACACCCATTCAGCAATACAGTTATACCACCGGTAAAAATTCAAGCGACAGTGCACTGATCATTGATGCGATGGATATTTTATATTCTGGCCGCGTAGATGGTTTTTGCATTGTTAGCAGCGACAGCGATTTTACCCGCCTTGCTACAAGATTAAGAGAAGCCGGCATGAAAGTATTTGGCATTGGCCAGAAAAAAACACCCAACCCTTTTATTGTGGCCTGCGATAAATTTATTTATATGGAGATCATCCCTGTATTTGAAGCGGAAGCAGAAGAAACAGTTGCGGTAAAAGCAAAGAGCACAAGCAAACCAAAAAGTTTTGTTGAAAAAGTAAATAAAGAAACGCTTAAACTCATTGCTGCCACCATCAACGACCTTGCAGATGAAAACGGCTGGGCATTTTTAGGCGATGTAGGCAACCTTGTTTTAAAAAAACAACCCAACTTCGATCCGAGGAATTATGGTTTTCAAAAATTAACGCCATTGATAAAATCATTACCGCAATTTGAAATTGATAAAAGAGAAACGGATAAGGCGGGGATAAAACTGGTGTATGTAAGAAACAAGTTGCAAGGGGAATAGTTACAAGGGAGAAGCAGGCAGATTTGTAGTAGCTTTTAAAACGGATATCTCATTTTATTACTTATCCCTTGTAGCTTGCAGCTACTCCCCTTTCTTTTCCCTGCTGCCATCGTACAATTCGTATTCAAACAACCTGCAGTCAATTTTGCTGGTATAAAATTCTATTCTGCGTTTTGGTTTAAGACCGATTTTTTTTGCGAGCTCTAAATTACCAGTGAAAATATAACCCGTATATCCTTTACATTTCTTCTTTAAAAAATCACCGATACGTTTGTAGGTAATTTCCAGCTCTGCTTCCACACCCAAGCGGTCGCCGTATTCCGGATTCAGGTAAACGATGCCGCTCTGTCCTTCCATAACATTAGTATCTTCAAAATCGCATACTGCAAATTCTATCATATCCTCCACACCCGCAATACCTGCATTAACTTTTGAAACATGCACCGCATCATCACTGATATCCGTTGCAATGATCCTCAATCCTGGTACTTCAACAACCTGTTGTTCCAGTTTTTTATATGCTTCCAGGTAAATGCTTTCATCATAGTTCACCAGGTGCATAAATGCATAATTATTTCTCAGCAAACCCGGTTTGCGGTTGGTGGCCAGCAGGGCTGCTTCAATAGCGATGGTGCCGGAGCCGCACATGGGATTGATAACTGCAGTACGCCTGTTCCAGTTAGTGGCCAGTAACGTAGCTGCTGCAAGGCTTTCCAGCATGGGCGCTTTACCAGGAATTTTGCGGTAGCCATGTTTGGATAAAGTTTCTCCGGATGTATCAATGAATAATTCTGCGAAAACATCTTTCCAGTATAAATGGATCACCGTTCTATCCAGTTGCGGCCCGCTATTGGGGCGCTCGCCCGTTTTTTCTCTAAAGCGGTCTACAATGGCATCCTTCACTTTTACATTAGCAAATAAAGAATTGTTGATGGTGTCGTTGCTTACATTACTGGTGATAGAAAAATAACCATCCGGGGCGATGATATTTTCCCACTCTACATTCAGCAAAGTTTTATACAGTGCATCCGCATCGAATGCTTTGAATTCTTTTATAGAAAATAATACCTGGCTGGCACAACGCAAATTCAGGTTCAGTTGAATGCAATCCTTCATATTGCCTTTCAGTTCCACACCTGTTTTAAATACCCTTACCGGTTTAAAACCCAGTTCCGCTATTTCTTTTTCCAAATAAGGCGATAAACGGTTACTACAGGTAACAATAATGCGGCTGCTGATCTCAAAAATTTGCATGCTGCAAACTTATAACTTATAACTTATAACTATAACTTTGCGCCATGCTAAAAATCAGTAACCGTGGCATCCAGATGCCCGCCTCTCCTATTCGCAAACTGGTTCCCTTTGCCGAAGCGGCCAAAAAAAAGGCACCAAAGTGTATCATCTCAACATCGGTCAGCCGGATATTGAAACACCCAAACAATGCCTGGATGCGGTGCGGCATGCTGATTTTAAAGTACTGGAATATAGCCACAGTGCCGGTAATGAAAGCTATCGCAAAAAATTAACGCAGTACTATAAAAAAGTAGGTATTGATGTAACGCCTGAGCAGATCATCATTACCACCGGTGGCAGCGAAGCTATCATCTTTGGTTTTATGGCCTGCATGGATGCCGGTGACGAAGTGATCATCCCGGAACCATTTTATGCCAACTACAATGGCTTTGCAGTGGAAGCCGGCGTAACGGTGGTGCCCATCACTTCTGCTATCGAAACCGGTTTTGCATTACCGCCCATTGAAGATTTTGAAAAAGCGATCACGCCTAAAACAAAAGCCATTGTTATCTGCAATCCCAATAACCCCACCGGTTATTTGTACAGCGCTGCCGAGATGGAAGTGCTGAAGCAGATCATCATCAAACACAACCTGTATCTATTTGCGGACGAAGCCTACCGTGAATTCTGTTACGAAGGCACCCATACCAGCGCCATGCATTTAAAAGGCGTGGACGATCATGTGGTATTGATGGATACCATCAGTAAACGCTACAGCGCCTGTGGTGGACGCATCGGCGCTTTTGTTACAAAGAATAAGGAGTTATTGAATGCAGCGATGAAGCTGGCGCAGGCAAGGCTCAGTCCTCCTTCGTTTGCACAGATACTGGGCGAGGCGGCGGTTGATCTTCCGGATAATTATTTTGATACCACCAAGGCCGAATACAAACTGCGCAGAGATACGATTGTATCAAGACTGAATAAAATTCCCGGCGTGTTTTGTCCCAATCCTGGTGGCGCTTTTTATGCTATGGCAAAATTGCCTATTGATGACAGCGATACCTTCTGCCAATGGCTGCTGGAATCTTTTTCTTACAACAATCAAACGGTGATGCTGGCGCCTGCAACAGGTTTTTATGGTACAGCTGGTTTGGGTAAGCAGGAAGTGCGTTTGGCGTATGTATTGAACACTACTGCTATCAATGCGGCAATGGATTGTTTGGAAAAAGCGCTGGAACAATATCCCGGCAGGCAATAAGCAAATGATACTATCAACCCCAAAAAAATAACTGTTTACCCCAAAAGGTAAAAACAGCTGGTAAAGAATAGCGACATTTATGCTTTAAATTGCCGGGCATGGATAAAAAGTTAACACAGGGTGGCTTATTGACGCATTTCTTTTTTGTCACACTTTTTTTGATCATTCCCACACTGGCATTTGTAAGGCCACCGGGCGAGCCCGCTTTTGCTATTACAAAAGTGTTTGCGCAGGATACCATCGCCAATTTTGTATTGCTCTGTTTTTTCTATCTCAATTATTATATATTATTACCTAAATATTTTTTCAGGCACCAGTACGTGCTGTATGTGTTGGCAGTACTGCTTTTTTTATCATTCGCTTTAACACTGCCTTATATTGTCGGCAAATATTTTCCCGGCGCCAAATGGGACCCACCCCCACCTTCGGCAACACCACATGGTGATCTTTTTGAACCTGCAGGTCATGCGCCCCGCTCCATTGTAAGTTTTGTGTTTGATGAATTCAGGCGGCACCTGTTTTTATTTTTCTCAGCAGTGTTCTTTTCTTTTTTATTAAAGACAAGGGAACATTTATCGGAATTGAAGGAAGATAAACTGAAAGCTGAATTATCATCGCTTAAATCGCAGATCAATCCTCATTTTTTATTCAATACATTGAATAGTATTTATGCTTTGTCTGTAAAAAAAGATGACAGAACACCAGGTGCCATCCTCAATCTTTCGGGGTTGATGCGGTATGTGATAAAAGATGCCAATGATTATAAAATTCCTTTGAGCAGGGAAATAGAATACATCACCAACTATGTGGACCTGCAAAAAGCAAGACTGGGCAATACCGCAGTTGTTAATTTTGATTGCTCAGGAACGGCTGGTGATAAGGAGATCGCACCGCTGATACTCATTACTTATATTGAGAACGCTTTTAAATACGGTGTCAATCCAGATGTGGAAGATTGCCTCGTGCAGGTGTCTATTCAGATCACTGATACAGGATTGAGTATGTTTGTATACAATAAAAAAGTGCCGTTGGCTGCCACTATCGATTCTACCGGCATTGGTGTTTCCAATACTGCAGAAAGATTGAAATTGCTGTATGCAGGCAAACACAGCATTGAAGTAAAAGAAAATGAATCCACTTATTCGGTAATGCTTTCATTGCAACTGGTATGATAAAAGTAATTGCTGTAGACGACGAGCCGCTGGCGCTGGATATAATAGAAACCTATTGTAAACAGTTTGATTTTTTGGTATTTGAAAAAGGTTTTACAAGAACCGGTACGGCCCTGCAATACCTCGAAAAAAATCCTGTTGACCTTTTACTGCTGGACATCAATATGCCCGCTATGTCGGGCATGGAATTTTACAGGTCGCTCAATCATAAGCCGATGCTGATCTTCACCACCTCTTACAGTGAATATGCAATAGAAAGCTATGACCTTGGGGCACTGGATTATCTTTTAAAACCATTTACTTCTGAACGCTTTGGCAAAGCCGTGCAGCGGGCTTACGAAAATTTTAACCTGATGCAAAACTCCGGTACAGCAGAAAAGATAAAGTCGTTGATGCTGAAAGCCGATTACGGTTTGATAAAAGTTGTGCTGGCGGATATCTTATTCATTGAAGGGCTGGACAATTATCTCAAGATACACCTGCATAATCAATCCCCTGTTGTAGTACGTTTAACCATGAAATCACTGATGGAAAAACTCAGCAGCAATGAATTTATCCGGGTACACCGCTCCTATATTGTGCCCCTGCACCGCATTGAAGCAGTACGCAATAAAACCATTTATATCGGCAACGAAGAGATCCCCATCGGCAGCAGCTACGAAGAGTACTTCAACGCTCATTTTAAAAAGTGACCTTTGTCACAAAAAGGTCTCCCGCCCTTCATTCACCACAACAAATTGTGCCTTTACCCCAATTAGCACTTTGGCGGCAAACTATTATTGCAGTTTTGTAATCAGGATGGATGCATATTCAACCATTTTAAAATTACAACAATGAAACAAAGAATCCTTATTCCGCTATCCGCAGCAGTGTTGACCATTGGTGTTTTTCTGGCTTGTAAAAAAGATACCAGCGATACCGGCACCGCCAGTGCAGCTATCAGTTCGCTCAATTGTGCTTCGGCCACTTTTTCGGCGGCCGCCACTATCAATGTTGCATATAATGCCACAGCCAGTGTACCTTATACCGGCGGCAACGGCGTTGCTTACAGTGCAGGTACAGCAATCACATCCACCGGCGTTACAGGTTTAACCGCTACACTTACATCGGGTACACTTACCAACAGTACGGGCAACCTGGTGTATACCATTACGGGCACACCGGCATCCAGTGGCACGGCAGCATTTGCCATCAGTTTTGGCGGGCAGAGCTGTTCGCTTTCTTTAATTGTAAATGCGGCAGGCTCCACCAGCGCTACTGTTACAGCGCTTAATTGCAGCAGTGCTGTATTATCATCCACTGCCACTATCAATACCGCATATACCGGTACCGCCAGTGTGCCTTATACCGGTGGTAATGGTGTAAGTTATACAGCAGGCACAGCAATTACATCCACTGGTGTTACCGGCTTAACAGCTACGCTGGTGGCAGGCACGCTTGCAAGCGGCGCAGGTAATATCACCTATAATATCAGCGGCACGCCCACCACTGCCGGTACAGCAGCATTTGCCATCACATTCGGCGGGCAGACCTGCAGCTTCAGCTTAACTGTAAGCAGCACCACTGCCAGTTGTAGTTCTTTATCGGGTGTTGCCAAAGTAGTTTGCCTGGCCAACACATTCCTTGCCACACTTTCTACATCGCAGCAGTCAACGGTGGTGCTTACACTAAATTTAACCAATGCAAAAAGATGGAGCAATCTGCCTTGTGCTTTAAGTTGCAGGAACGGTTTATTATTCAGCAGCCTCAGCAGCACACAGCAGGCAGCAGCGCTGGCGCTGATACAGGCCGCATCCGGCACCGGCACTGGTGAAGGATATGATGAATTCAATATGATAAGAAGTGCAGATGATTATTTAGGACAAACTGCATCGGGTTATTCTTCCGGTAATTACGTGATCGCTTTTTTAGGCACACCGAGCACTACCGGCAAATGGATGCTGCAGTTTGGCGGCCACCACTATGCACAGAATATTACGTATGATGCAGGCGTGGTTACCAGCATCACTCCTTTGCACGAAGCGGTGGAACCAAAAGGCTCCTTCACCTACAATGGCACTACTTATGCAGGCCCGATGGCTACGGAACAATCTGTAATGGCGGATATGCTGGCATCTTTCAGCAGCACTGAACTGGCCAGTGCAAAATTGTCCACTACATTTTCTGATTGCCTGATGATACCGGGTTCAACCACCAACACATTCCCTACCACCAAACAGGGAATAAAAGTAAGCACGCTCAGCACCGCTGCGCAAGCCAAAGTACTGGCAGCAATGGCGCCTTGGGTGAATGACCTGGATGCCGCTTCCGCTGCTTCGTTCATGACGATCTATCAGAATGAACTGGCCAATACTTATGTAAGTTATTCCGGTAACAGCAGCGGTACTCCTGGCAGCGCCAGTACTTTCCTGAATGCCAATACAGATTATGTAAGGATCGACGGACCGAGTGTATGGATAGAATTCATTTGCCAGAATGGTGTGGTGCTTTCGGGTATACATTATCATACAGTGATGAGGGATCATAACCGTGATTATATCGGGCTGTAAAAAAATCCAATGTTCAATTCTCAATATACAACGTACAATGCTCAAGGATGAATTATCTGCGGGCATTGTGCGTTGATCTTTTCTTAAAATGAAAAAGCAATTAATTTATATTATACTGGCAATGGTTATTGGTTGCATGCCGCAATTGGCTGCTGCACATCAAACACCTACCACCATTGTGTTGCTGGATGTGAGTCCTGGTAAAGTAGCTGCTGAACTGCAGTTGCCCTTAAGTGAACTGGAGCTGGCTTTTGATCACGACATCACAAAAGATCCGTCAACACTGGTACAGCAACTGGGGCCGCAATTGAAAGAATACCTCAAGGCGCATATTCATCCTTATGTGAACAGGGAGAACCCATGGGCTGTTGAAATAAAAACGATGCAGGTCACCAAAGGAGAACAGGCCGTAAGCGGGCCTCCCTATTGGGAACTGGTAGTGCAATTAGAAATGATACCACCGGGCAATGTAAGCACAAGAAATTTTACGTTCGATTATGATGTGATCATACACCAGGTAAATAATCATGCAGCGTTTGTATCTGTCCGCAATGACTGGGCATCGGGCAAAACGGGTGAGCAGGCTACCGATGCCGGTGTAATAAAATGGGATACGAAAGACAATGTGATCCATCCCCTGCAAATAAACCTGGAAGAAGGTAACTGGTGGAAGGGTTTTAAAAGCATGCTGGCATTGGGTATGCAACATATCAAGGAAGGTACTGATCATTTACTTTTTTTACTCACACTATTGTTACCTGCCATGCTTTTGGCAAAGGGCAACCGCTGGGGAGGTTTTGGTGGAACAAAGTACAGTGTTGTAAGATTACTAAAGATCACTACCGCATTTACCATTGGCCATTCATTGACCTTGCTGGCCGGCGCAATGGGCTGGTTCCGTTTGCCTGCACAGCCGGTGGAGATACTGATCGCCTTTTCAATTTTAATTTCGTCTATCCATGCTGTTTACCCGCTCTTTCCTGGTAAGGAAATGTATGTTGCTGCAGGTTTTGGTTTGATACATGGCCTTGCTTTTGCCTCTGTGATCGCTGATCTTAATTTAAATGGCGCTGCAATGGCCTTAAGTATTGCGGGTTTTAATATCGGTATTGAACTGATGCAGCTTTTTGTAATTGCATTGATCGTTCCCTGGCTGATATTGTTAAGCCAGACCCGTTTTTATACTGGGTTGCGCATTACCGGGGCCGTATTATCAGGCATTGCAGCATTGGCCTGGATAGCAGAAAGAAGTTCGGGTAAACCGAATTTTATCAGCACCGGGGTGCAAAACCTGTCGCAGTACGCCGTATGGTGTATTGCTGCGCTGGCCCTGCTGTCCATATTGTTATTTGCAAGTAAAAAAAGAAAACAAACGGCGTATTAAATTTTTGGCTGTATACCTTTGTTCTATTCAAAACAGTATTTGTATGGATAATAACAAAGACAAATCGCCGCATATTTTAAATGCTTCTTCCAATTTACTGGGATTGTGTTTCGTAGTACTCACTTCGTTGAAGCTGTTGAATATATCGGGCAAGACCGTTATTGATGAACTGACCACGGTGGCGATCTTTCTTTTTATGGCCAGTTGTATCCTTTCTTTTTTATCTATCCGGGGTTCAATCCGTAAAAGCGGCAGGCTGGAAAATATTGCAGACCTGTTTTTCCTGGCGGGATTATCGTTGCTGTTTATCACCGCATTACTTTTCTCCTTTAATATTATCGCTTAAGGATCATTTAAATTGTTTCACCCTTATCCAGGTGCCGCTGGCATCTTTTTGAAAGGTCATTATTCTTTTTGACCCGGTGCCGCACCAGCCGATTAAAAATTCGGCTACTGCAATACATTTTGTATTATCAGCATTAAAGTAAAGCGGTGAAAAATACAACCGCCAATAATAATATATATTAGCATTTGCTGGCAACCAACTTGTATACTTAAACCGTACTTTGTCAATGGCTGGTATATCTTCCAGCTTAAAATAATTTTTAACAGCTTCCTTCTGCGGGGTAAAATTGTAATTTTTCAATACAGTATCCCAATCATTGGTTTTCTTGTCTTGCCGTTTACCTAAATAAGAAATGAGTGTATAGTTTTCTTTTTGATTCCAGTCGGCAATGGTATCTGCAATTAAAATAGTATCCGGCTTTTTAATCCTTTGTTCTTTTGTAATTATTTCGATCATTTTAAGGTATATGATCTTATGGTCTGCATCCTGGCTTTTACCTGGCTTGCAGATCATCGACACAATCATCAAACATACCAATGACTTCATATTGCCCAATAAAATTAATTTATTTCACTTTACTTATTTCCACCGTCCATCCGCTGCCACTGTACACTTTATGCACGGCTGAAAAACTTGCCTGGTTGAGTGCAAATGAAACCTGCAGCAAACTGTTGAGGTACAACAAGGGTTTGCCCTTTGCCACAGCGCCGAATGTTTCGGTATATGGCATATTGCCTTCGTATTTTTTTATTTTATCCTGCCAGATCACTACGTGAAAGTTATCGCCCACTTTTACCTCCAGTTGTTTAAAAAGATCATCCGTAATATTGGTCCAGATATTCCCATACTGCACATCTAAAATTTCAATCGTTCCTTTGATCTTTTTATTTTCCATTACCGCCGCCTGGTAAGGCAGTTTCACTATTTCATTGGGCAACAGTTTGCCTACCTGCTCAAAACTGATGGTGCCCGATGCCAGCCTCGCCGCCGTGTATGCGTATACGTCACGTCCATGAAAAGTGTAAGATTTTTCCGAACCCTTTCTCCGGTTCACGGCTTCATCAATTTCCCTTACCGCTTCAATACCTTGTGATGCTGCAATTAAAGTAAGGGTACCATTATCAGGTGTTACGATAAATTTACCGGTCTTTGTTTTCAGCACCACCGACTTCCTGTTGGTACCCACACCCGGATCTACTACCGAAACAAATACGGTACCCGCAGGCCAGTAAGGAACGGTCTGCTCCAGGCGGTAAGCCGCTTCCCATATATTATAAGCCGGTATCTCGTGCGTAAGATCAAATAATTTAAGACTGCTGTCCACACCCATTGCAACACCTTTCATGGCTGATACAGCGCCATCCTTCAATCCAAAATCAGACTGAAAGACCACGATCTTGTTTTGTGCAAAAGAACAATTGCAGTACAGCAGGAATAATACCAATAGCTTTTTCATAAAATTCATTTTTAAATAGCGAAGACATCTTACAAAAGATGTCTTCGCTATTCATTTGTTTATAGATCTTTTTTAAAAATCAAAAGTAAGTTTGGTGAATATCTTTCTTCCGTTAAAGCCCATCTGCACACTGTCCCATGGTCCGCCGCTTTCATTATCACCAGCCCATCCTTTAGCCAATTGGTTCACACCCAGGTTGGGATGCGTATTCAACACATTATCTGCACCAATAAAAATGCTTACATTTTTAGAGAATTTATAAGAAGCATAAACATCAGCTACCAGTTTTCCTTTGTAATCAAATACTTCAGGCACTAAATCGCCGGTTGCATCCGAAGGTACCTGCGGATTGATACCGGAGTTATACGGGTTGTCCGGGGTTGAATCGCCAAAGCCCAATAATTTGATGCCGCCATAATAAGTAAAGTGCGTACCCACGCCTACTTTATTACAGGTATAATCAAAATTCAAACTGAATTTTACTTTAGGTGCAGATGCTTTCAGGAAAGCAATTTCCCTGTCGCTGTAAAAAGTATTTTTATTTAATTCTGTTGTGCTTAATGCAGCAGGAACATTTATTTTATCTAAAGTAATGTTCTGGAAATTGCCTGCCAGCAATGCTTTAAAACTGTGGCCTGCCCATCTTTTTGAATAATCTGCCACTATATCCAAACCATAATTGGTGGTGTTAACCGCATTGGTAAAGAACTGTGCAGTAGATACACCTAAACCTGCCAATGCATTATTGAAATCTGCAGGCAATGATGGATCGCCCTGGCTGAATAAACCGGACAATACCACCCTGTCTTTTACTTTTATCATATAACCATCCACAGTAAGTGTAAAGCCAGTTGCAGGTTTGCACGCAAAACCAAGACTTGCATTCAAAGAAGTTTCTTCTTTAAGATCGGGTATGCCAATTGTTTTGGTGATAGGATCGCCGTTGCGCAATATTCTTGATTGCACCAGGCTGCCATTGCTGAAAGAAGTCAACGTATTACTGAAATTGATCTGTGCCAGTGAAGGTGCCCTGAAACCTGTACTTACAGAACCACGCAAATTAAAATTATCCGCCACTTTATAACGGCTTGCTAATTTAAAAGTTGCTACTGATCCAAAATCAGAATAAGTTTCGAGCCTTACAGCACCATCCACCAGCCATGCGTTGGTAACATTCAGCTCTGCATCGCCATAAGCGCTGAAGCTGTAACGGGATGTTTTAATAGTATCCAGCGGACTAAAACCAGGGAAGCCCTGTGCACCCGGTGCAAGATCGTAGTTGTTGGGATATGCTGCATAAGAAGCCTCTTCACCGGCATTGATACTGTATTTCTCGCTGCGGAATTCTGCACCATAACCGATATTCAACCCGCTCGCTACTGATTTAAATGCTTTGCTCATATCCACATTGATAGTAGCCTGCCTGAAACGGAAACCGCCATCAATGAAATAAGTTTTATCTACATTACCTACCAATGAGGCATTGAATGTTTTATCGCCAAAATACTGGAAATCATTTTTACCATCTGTCAGGCTCACATCCCAATTCCAGTTTTTTGCACTTACACCACGGAAGCCCAACGCAATGGAAGCATCGTTGATATTGGTAAGGATATGGGGGTTATAATACGTTTCTCCATCGTTGGAGATGCGCATGATAGAAGGCACATAAATAGGTACACCGCTGGTGTTGGAGGGAAACCTTTTAGGCCTTGCACTCAAATTCCTGGTGTATGCAAATGCGTCTGATTCTTTTGAATTGGCGCCACCGAAAGAATAAAAAGTTGTTTTGGTACCGATGATAGGCAATTCCATATTGTACATACCGCCATAAGTTTTTACTGAGCCATCACCAAAGGCACGGCGGCCACTGTTGATATAAGGCAGTGCATTCTTATCCGATTGCCAATTGGTGGTATCCACCTGGCGGTAAGTTTTTCCCTGTGTTAAATAATCAAAAGAAAGATTGATGAAGCCACCGCTCTTGCCTATTGCAAAGCCATTGTTGGCAGACAAAGTAAATGTTCCACCATCAATTTTATTACCGGAATAATACTGGTTGCCCTGGTTGAATTTGGCCGTATTGAATTTGGTATCCCAATAGCCTGCCCAGCCTGTATTGATGTTCCAGTGATTGATATTCTTTTTTAAGAATGATATTCATTACTCCAGCCATGGCATCACTACCATATTGTGCCGAAGCGCCATCACGTAATATTTCGATCCTGTCCACAGCCGCCTGCGGAAAAGCATTCAGATCGGTACCCGATGCACCACGGCCCCTGGTACCAAATAAGGCTACAAATGCAGTGGCATGGCGGCGTTTGCCGTTTATCAGCACCAATGTCTGATCCGGACCAAGGCCACGCAATGTACCCAGGTCAACATGATCTGCTCCATCGGCACCGCTTTGTTTATTATAGTTGAAGGAAGGAGCGCTGGTATTTAATATAGAAGTGAAATCCATTTTTGCAGTAGGTGTTCCCACCTGGTTGATCTTTATAACGTCAACGGGTATGGCAGTTTCGGTCTTGGCCCTGGCAGCGCCACGGGTTCCGATAATTACAATATCACCCAGGTCCAGCGAAGCAGCCTCCAGCAATACAGTAATGCTTGCTGCACCGGTAAGCTTGACCATTTGGGGTTTGTATCCAATACTGGTGATCTCTAAGATATCATTTGTTTTTGCCTGCAAAGTAAATACGCCATCGCTATTGGTGGAAGCGCCTTTGTTGCTGCCTTTTACCACAACCGATGCACTGGTGACCGGGTCGCCGGTTTTGGCATCTTTTACGGTAACCGTTACCGTTTGCTGTGCAAAGACCAAATAACTACTGAAAATTAAGGTGAGGGATAATAATAATTTTCTCATAAAATAAAATTGTTTTGGTTTGATTTAAAAGAAGAAGCAAGCAGTTGCGTAAAACTAATCAATTAAAATGAGGAATTATACCGTGTAATTACTGTAGTGTAGCTTTCATTGAATGAACGGCAGCAGGTACCAATAAAAAACCGCCCCGGCAAGCCGGGGCGGTTGTAACATGATCAGACGGGGGCGTCAGATCATGCTTCCCTGCCGTGACAGTTCTTATATTTTTTTCCGCTGCCGCAAGGACACTGATCATTGCGACCCGGCATTTTTTCTACTTTTACCGGCGCCTGTTTCACTCCTTCGGATGGATCATAGTAATCTCTTTCATTGGCCGCATAGTCATCGCCTGCTGCATCGATCTCAGCTTTATTGGCCCGCATTTTACTCAGGTCGGTCTTGGTTTCCCGGCCTTCTTTTAAATGACCCGGCTGCTGCTGTTCCATTGGTATACCGCAATGGCAAAGGAAGCTCACGATATTCTTGTTCACTTCATCATCCATTTGCTTAAAGGCTCCAAATGCTTCTATCTTATATATCACCAACGGATCTTTCTGTTCGTAGCTGGCGGTCTGCACACTGTGGCGCAGGTCGTCCATTGCACGCAGGTGCTCTTTCCAGGCGTCATCTATCAATGCCAGGGTAATGCTGCGTTCCAATGCATTGTTCAGTTCACGGCCTTCGGTTGCAATGTATTTATCCAGGTTGGCCAATGCCTGTATACCTTTTTTACCATCGGTAAATGGTACGGCTACATTTTCAATATGGTTACCCTGCTCTTTGCGGATGTTTTTAATGATCGGCAATGTTTGTTGCACCATCGCATCTGCCTTCTGGCGGTATTGTGTAATGGCTTCGGTATACAAACGCTCTGCTAAATGATTCGCATCATCTTTATTCAGTTCTTCTGCTGTAATAGCAGTATCGATACCAAAGTTCACGATCACGGCCAGTTTGAAACCATCATGATCATTGCCTTCTTTAAATGAATTTACCAAGCCATCCGCTACTGAATAGAAAGCATTATCAAGATCCAGTGCCAAACGTTCGCCAAACAACGCATGGTTACGTTTACCATATACCACGGTACGTTGTTTGTTCATTACGTCATCATATTCCAACAGGCGCTTCCTGATACCAAAGTTATTTTCCTCTACTTTTTTCTGCGCCCTTTCGATGGATTTAGAGATCATGCTGTGCTGTATCACTTCCCCTTCTTTATAACCCATACGGTCCATCAGCCCTGCAATACGCTCGCTACCGAACATACGCATCAGGTCATCTTCCAGGCTTACAAAGAACTGGCTGCTACCGGGATCACCCTGCCTTCCCGCACGACCACGCAACTGCCTGTCCACACGGCGGCTTTCATGACGCTCCGTACCCAGTATTGCCAAACCACCGGCTTCTTTTACACCAGGGCCCAGCTTGATATCCGTACCACGACCCGCCATGTTGGTAGCAATGGTAACAGCACCTGCAAAACCTGCTTCGGCAACCACCTGTGCTTCCTTAGCATGTTGTTTCGCATTCAATACATTGTGCGGAATATTTTTTTGCTTCAGCATCCTTGCCAGCAATTCACTTACTTCTACAGAAGTGGTACCCACTAAGCAAGGCCTTCCTTCGGTGCGTAATTTTTCAATGGCATCAATAACTGCTTTGTATTTTTCACGCTTTGTTTTGTAAACAAGATCCTGTTCATCTTTTCGTATAGCCTTCACGTTTGTAGGAATGGTTACCACATCCAGTTTATAGATGCTCCACAATTCCGCTGCTTCTGTTTCGGCTGTACCCGTCATACCGCACAACTTGTGGTACATACGGAAATAGTTTTGCAATGTAACCGTAGCATAAGTTTGTGTAGAGGCTTCGATCTTTACATTTTCCTTTGCTTCCAGCGCCTGGTGCAAACCATCGCTGTAGCGACGTCCTTCCATGATACGGCCTGTCTGTTCATCCACGATCTTTACTGCATCGTCAATGATCACGTACTCCACATCCTTATCAAATAAAGTATAGGCTTTTAATAATTGCTGTACGGTATGTATCCTGTCTACTTTTAAAGCGTAATCGCTCAGTAGTATTTCTTTTTCATGTAATTTATCCTCGGCGCCCAAACTGCTTTTTTCTATATCCGACAATTTGGTGGCAATATCAGGAACGATGAAGAAATTAGGATCTTCACCCGCCCTTGTGATCAGCTGGATACCTTTATCCGTAAGATCCACCTGGTTGTTCTTTTCATCTATATTAAAGAACAATTCCGCATCCACTTTCGGCATTTCTTTCTGCTGATCGGCTAAATAATAATTCTCGCTCTTCTGCAGTTTTACCCTGATACCCGGTTCGCTCAGGAATTTGATCAAAGCGCCGTTCTTGGGCAAACCACGATGGGCACGCATTAAAGCAAGGCCGCCATCTTTTGGATCATCGTTGCCTTCTGCAATTTTCTTTTTTGCTTCTATCAGGTATTGGTTCACGGCTTTGCGTTGTGCATCCACCAGTTTTTCAATACGTGGTTTCAGGTCGAAGAACTGTTGTGTATTATCACTGTGTCCCACCGGTCCGCTGATGATCAACGGCGTACGGGCATCATCAATCAATACGCTATCCACCTCATCCACCATGGCAAAATGCGGCTTGCGCTGCACCATTTCGTCGGGTGAATGCACCATATTATCCCTCAGGTAATCAAAACCAAATTCGTTGTTGGTACCATAAGTAATATCTGCGTTGTAGGCATTGCGGCGGGCATCGCTGTTGGGTTCGTGTTTATCAATACAATCCACTCTTAAACCCAGCCATTCAAATATGGGTCCGTTCCATTCGCTATCCCTGCGTGCCAGGTAATCATTCACCGTAACCACGTGCACCCCTTCGCCTGCTAGTGCATTCAGGTAAGCGGGTAAGGTACTCACCAGGGTCTTACCTTCACCGGTTGCCATCTCGGCAATTTTACCGGAGTGCAGTACGGTACCACCTATCAACTGTACATCGTAATGCACCATGTTCCAGGTCACTGTTCCGCCGGCTGCCGTCCAGCTGTTCTTATAAATGGAGTTATCGCCGTCGATGGTGATATGATCTTTTTTAACCGCCAGTGTTCTGTCCAGTTCGGTGGCAGTGCTCACCATTGTTTCATTTTCTTTAAAGCGGCGGCTGGTTTCTTTTACCACGGCAAATGCTTCGGGTAAGATCTGTTCCAGTATCTCTTCAATTTTTTTATCCCTGCTCTTCTTCAGTTCATCCACTTCTTTATAAAGCACATCACGATTGCTGATATCCGCAACAGGCAGATCTTCTGCCGCCTGTTTTTTATCCGCTATCTCTTTATCAATGGCGTTAAGATGCGTAGCAATACGTTGTTTGAACTCAGCAGTTTTGCCCCGCAATGCATCATTGCTTAAAGACTGGTATTGGGCAAAGAACTGATTGATCTTTTCTACCTGCGGTGATATCTTCTTCACATCCTTCTCGCTCTTGCTGCCGCCAAATAGTTTTGAAATAATGCCTAACATAGATTCAGTGTTGTTGGGTATTGTATAAATAATTAATAATAAAGACTATTGTGTTGTCAAATATGGTGCTGAAAACCTGTTTAGAGCCAAATTGACAGCATCGATCACCCCCTTTTACCGGGTTGGCAAAGGTAGGCAATAGTTGGGAGTAATTTGGAGGGAGTTTGGCACCGGAAAGGAACCGGATAAAGCTTTAGGTTTTAGTTAACTAACCTTTGGCCATCAATGGTATAAAGTAAAAACCCATTATATGCTCAAAAGCAAATCAGCACTGGTTTTAATAGTTGCAGCAAGCAGTATTACAGCCTGTTCCAGCAACGAGATCGGCAATAGTAAAGACGTGGCCCAGGATAAGATTTACCAGCATTACAGCTTTAGTTACAACGAAGGCGATGCAAATGCCGAACTGTACTGCCAGTTCCGTTTTGCCGGAAAGAATGGCACAACCCTGGTGTTGAACAGCCCCGCCGGGGTGCAATTTGACGGCAGCAATTTACCGGTCGACAGCAGTAAATACGGCGGCGCCTATTACCGGAAGTATGTTGAAGCCAATAAGATCTATGGAAGTCACAGCATTGTTTTTAATACCATCGAAAATAAAAAACTGGAGAACAGTTTCTCTTTTGAACATTTTACATTGACAGGGGTGCCCGCTGCCGCCGCTAAAAGCAAGCCACTGGTGATAAATTTTGAAACAGCAGCGTTGAAGGATAATGATTATATAGAATTATCGACCAATAACAGCGACAGCAGTTTTACTGTTACCCATACTGCATCGGATAAAGGCAACTTCATCACAGTACCGGCAAAAGAACTGCAAAGGCAGAAAGGCAAAGTACTGGAACTGTCGGCCACTTTGTACCGCACCATCCCGCTGCAGCAAAATACCAGCGAAGGCGGCGATATATCAGTAAGGCATACACTAAAAACGGTCAACTTACCTTTAACGCAATAATGTTTTGCGCAGCAGCAACCTGTCTGCCAGCAACCAGCATACAAGCAACACTATAAAGACGATTGCAGTAAGCCAGTTGTTATTGAAGCCGTCTGTTAAAATTCTTTTTCGCTGACCAGGTAAACCGGCAGGCCTGCAAATACTATGGAAGTGCCCAGGCTTAAAGCTGTTGCGGTGGCGGGATACAAAGGCAGGCTCCTGCTCATTAATAATAAAGTGATGGGCACACTGCTTTGCAGGCAGGCAATACCGAATGCGAGGGCGTAAATATTTTCCTTACCAAACTGGAACAACAGTAATGCAATAGGCAGGCTGATGTATACAAATTTTTTCCAGCCGATCTTATCTGCAACAAAACCACCGATAATTTTTCCTGCAAAAGCGCTGATACCAATGATGGCAATACCATTTTCGTAATTGTAAGCTACCTGATTAATGATATCAAAAACAAAAGAGCGGAAACACATCAGCAGTAATATGCCCAGCATGATAAGATCGTGTGCATCCAGTTCGCTTGTTTTTTTGGCAGGAGACTGATAAGCGGGCAACTCATTTTTAAGAATGAGTACTGCGACAATTACTGTAGCAATAACAGCCATCCACAAATTGATGATGGAGAACCTGCCCAGCAAGCCGCCCAGCGTTAAACCCAGTACGCCCGGTGCAGTAAATAGTGCCAGCGGACCGGTTTTATTTTCATGTACCTGTAAACATACTGCGCCACCGGTTACATGCACCAATGCGGATGCGATGCCGGAAATAATGATCGCCGTTTCGGCATGGATAAAAAACAAAAGGATCGATAATGGTAATAAAGTAACGGCTGCCATTGCAAAAGGCTGCAATTGTTTTTTGTTATCTAACCACAAGCCAACGGGCAATTGCCCACCAAAACCAATGATCGAGTAAATAACAATGAATAAAAAGCTGCTGTTATTATCGTGGTGATAAGTATAATGGGCCAGCATAAAGCCGGCTGCAAAATCGTTTATGCCGTGCAGTAAGCCCCAGAGAAGGGGTTGAAGGTTGAAGGTTGATGGTTGATGGTTTTGACGCACTTTTAGATATAGTTGTTTAGAATTAAACCGATGCCATAGCTAAGGGCGTTGGCGATAAAACCCAGTGCCAGCGCTTTTTTCCAGTTGCATTGCATTAAAAGATAAAACCCGATACTTTCTGTTATGGCCACACCCAGCTCTAAAATATTTACATTGATACCAGTATAAAAAAGCAGGATATTCAGCAGCGGCCATGTAAATAAATTCAGTAAAAAACCGATCAGCAATGCATACTTCCATCTTTCTTTAAAGAAAACGCATACCACCGGCAACTCGATGATCAATGTAAGCAAAAAATAAAACCACACCGGCATCAGGGTTTCCTGTTTTTGTTTTTAAGAAAAAAATGTATCAATAATAACAAGGTCAGTATCACTACTGCAAAAAATACCAGGCCGATCGCTGTGCCCAATTCTTCGGGAATACCATCCAGTAAAATGGTATTAAACACCACTGCTCCGCTTTTTTCTTTTTTTCATCCATATAAAAATACCGATTATCGCCGCAAGCGCCGCCAATGCCATTACGGATAAAATTATAATATCCCTGCCGTGTTCAACGATCCATGGTTCGTCCACTACATCCAGTAAATGGTCCATCCTGCTATTCAATAATGATTGCATTCCTTAAAATTTTAAGTGAATATAACGCTATGCACTGCCGTAAGCAATACCCAATTATACGTAATTCAACCCCGAAAAAAATTGTTAATCATTCTTTAAACCCTTTACCATCCGTAAAAAAAATACGGTAAATAAATATCCGCACATTATTTTTACACGAAATTTTTCGTAATACCATAACTTCTTTTATGAGAAAACTTGTACTGGGCCTGCTTTTTATCGTATCCGTATTTGCTGCAAAAGCGCAGGTAAAGGGAACCGTTATTGATTCCGCAACAAAAAAGCCGATCGACAAAGCGGTGGTGGGCCTGGTGGTTAAAAGCAATACTGCCGATACCACTTATGGATTCACGAATGAAAAAGGTGAATTTAGTTTTGATATAGTTCCTGCTTCCAATTTTTCTGTAATAATCACTAACAGCGGTTTTTCGCCCGTTGCCAAATTTGTTCCTGTAAAGCAACAGGAAAAGACCATTAATATTGGCACCGTTATTTTAGCCAGCCGTGCAACATTACTGGATGAAGTGGTGGTGGAAAGCGCTCCTATTATTGTAAAAGAAGATACCGTGGAATACCGTGCAGATGCGTTTAAAACCAAAGAAGGCGCCGTGGTGGAAGACCTGTTGAAAAAACTGCCGGGCATTGATGTAGATAAAGATGGTAATGTAAAAGCGCAGGGCAAAAGTGTGACAAGGGTAAAAGTAAATGGCAAGGATTTTTTTGGCGGCGATGTTAAAACAGCCACGAAAGAATTGCCTGCTAATATTGTAGATAAGATACAGGTGATAGATGATTATGGCGACCAGGCTACCGTGAGTGGCATCAAGGATGGCGATCCCGATAAAGTGATCAACATTCAGCTGAAGAAAGATAAGAACAAAGGTTTTTTTGGAAGGGCTACCGTAGGTGCGGGTACGGAAGACCGTTACCAGGCTTCTTTTAACGGCAACTATTTTAATAATAACAAACAACTTTCGCTGGTTGCCAACAGTAATAATACCAATGCTTCGCTGTTCAACTTTAGTGGTGGTGGCAACCGCGGCATGAGTAGTATGATGAGCACCGGCATGAGCATAATGAGTGATGCCGGCGGCGCAGGCAACCTGCGTGCACTGGGCGATATCAGCCAGTTTAACGGCAGCTCTGCCGGTATCAGCAGCACCAATTCTTTAGGCCTTAACTTCCGCGATCAATGGGGCAAGCGCATCAGCGTTTATGGCAGCTATTCGTACAGCCATAAAAACACCAGCCAGCTGCAGAATACTTCCACACAAAATTTTTATCAAACCAATAGTTTCATCAATAACCAGGATCAGAATGCGCTGAGCATTGGCGATAACCACCGTGCCACTTTTAATATGGAGTACCAGGTGGATTCTTTTAATTATTTAAAGATCACGCCGAATATCAGTATTGGCAACAGCGATGGTAATAATTATTCTGTGTTTGATTACACACAGGTAGGAGCCGGTAAAACCAGTGATGGTAGTACCAAAACAGTAAAAGATTCCAAAGCGCCGAACTATAGTGTGAATGTTTTATACAATCACAAATTCAGAAAGAGAGGGCGTAATTTTTCTGCCAGCGCCAGCCTGGGCAATTCCGAAAGTAATTCCACCCAGGATATTACTAACCTGAATTACCAGTACGTGGCACCGGGTATTGGTCCGCATAATACGTTCCAGTACATCGATCAACAGAATGACAACCGCAACTATGGTGTAAGATTTACTTATTCCGAACCGATCGATAAATTTCGCAGCCTCGATTTTTCTGCATCGCACAATTTCAGCTATGCCCGCAATGATAAAAAAACCTACAACGTAGATTCTTTAACGCAGGCAAAAACAATGAATAGTTTTTTAAGCAACGATTACGAAAATAATTTTTACAACGATCGTGTGGGGGTATCGTTAAGAACCACCATGAAGAAATACAACTACACGCTCGGTATTAGTGTGCAGCCGGTAAACCTGCGTGGTAAATCACTTACCAAGGACAGCGCTTACAGCCCCATTACCAGGGCCAATGTATTCCCTATTGCAAGAGGTACCTATAATTTCAGCCGTACCAAATCGCTGAACATGAGCTATAGCGGCAATGCCACACAGCCTTCTTTCACCCAGCTGCAACCGGTGGTAGATCAGAGCAACCCGCAATACGTTACTTCGGGTAACCCTGACCTTAAGCCTTCCATTACCCACAACATTAACCTGTCGTACAATAATTTCAACATGATCACTGGTAAGGTGTTATTCAGTAATATCACTTTCAGCACTATCAGGAACCAGATCATTTCCAAAACAGCCCGTTTGAACAATACCGGCGCTTCTGCCAGTATTCCTGAGAACGTGAATGGTTATTATAATGTAATGGGCTTTTATACTTTCAGCAAGCCTTATAAGAACAGGAAATTTGTGCTGAACTTTAATGGTTCGGCCAACTATAACCATAATGTGAACCTTACCGACAGCGTTAATTTTACCGGCACCAGTTTAAAGGACAACCTGAACATCCAGAAAGTTACGGGCAGCAACTGGGTATTGAGCCAAGGCGTAGTGTTTGAATTCAATTATAAAGAATGGCTGCAGTTGAGTACCGGTGTTACTTACAGCATCAACGATAACAAATACAAAAATGCTTCCGGCGCTGCCTCCAGCTCTTTCCAGAATACTTCCAGCAATGCATGGACCTTCAGTCACACAATTAATGTTGACCTTACCAAAAGGCTGGTGCTGAAATATGATATTGATTACACGGTGAACCATGGCCTGGCCAGTTCGGTAAGCCAGAACCCTGTTTTAATGAACGGTTCGCTGGAACAGCAATTATTTAAAAAGAAGAATGGTATCATCCGCTTTGCGGCTTATGACCTGTTCAAACAAAATACCAACATCAACCGCACGGTAAGCGGTACATCTATCATTGATACCCGTACCAATAAGCTTACCCGGTATTTTATGCTGAGCTTTACCTACCGCATCCAGAAATTTGCCGGCCAGGCTGTACAGGGCGGCGGTATGAATATGGGCGGCGGCAACAGGCAGATACGAATGTTCTAACCACAAGTACGAGCCACGGATTACACGAATTGACACGGATAAAAGACAAAATCAGTGAAAATCAGTGCAATCCGTGGCTAAAAACGAAAATAATCCGTGAAAATCTGTGCAATCCGTGGCTAAAACCTGCGCCAGCAGGCATATAGTGGCGGCAACAGGCAAATAGAACGTTCTAATCACAAATACGAGCCACGGATTACACGAATTGGCACGGATAAAAGACAAAATCGGTGAGAATCCGTGTAATCTGTGGCTAAAACCAAAATAAATCCGTGAAAATCCGTGTAATCCGTGGCCAAAACCTCCCGCCTTCAGGCGGAAAAAGCATGCAATCCGCAGCCTAAATCGCGGTTTTCCACAGTTTATAAGAGTACTTGAATTTTAGGCTGTTTTGCCCTACCTTTGCCCCCCGAAATCGAAGCATTAATTTTCTAATAATTTTAATATGTCAGGTGCATTAAAAGAGGTACGTAACAGAATTAAGAGTGTGCAAAGCACGCAGCAGATCACTAAAGCCATGAAAATGGTAAGTGCTGCCAAGCTGCGCCGTGCACAGGATGCCATTACACAAATGCGTCCTTATGCTCAAAAACTGCAGGAAATGCTGAGTAATATCGTCAGCAACAGCGATGGCGATGTAAAAATGGCGTTGGCTGCAGAAAGGCCCGTGGAAAAAGTACTGATCATTCTTGTTACCAGCGACAGGGGTTTGTGCGGTGGTTATAACAGTAACCTGATAAAATTAACCAAGCAGACCATCAAGGAAAAATATGCGGCCCAGAATGCAAAGGGTAATGTGCAGATACTGCCGATCGGCAAAAAAGGATACGAGCATTTTGCAAAAAATGGTTTTAATGTAGTGGATAAATACTGGGATATTTTTACCGGCCTCAGCTTTGATAAAGTACAGGCTGCTGCAAAATATGCTATGGATGCTTTTGCCAATAAAGAAGTGGATGCCGTGGAACTGGTGTTCAGCGAATTTAAGAATGCCGCTACCCAGCGCTTTATTGCAGAACAATTCTTACCGGTACAAAAGGTGGAAAAATCTGCCGGACAGAAAAATGCCGATTTTATTTTTGAACCCAGCAAGGATGTTTTGATCGCCGAGCTGATGCCAAAGATCCTGAACACCCAATTATACAAAGCCGTACTGGATGGTAATGCCAGCGAACATGGCGCCAGGATGACCGCGATGGATAAAGCCAGCGATAATGCCAATGAACTGCTGAAAGGATTAAAGATCAGTTACAACAGGGCAAGGCAGGCGGCTATTACTACCGAGCTTACGGAGATTGTAAGTGGTGCGGCGGCGTTAAACGGGTAAAACGATTTGGAAATAAATTGATTTGGAAATTTGAAGATCGGGTATTCGTTATAATCAAATTTTCACATCACCAAATTATCACATCATCAAATTATCAAATGGAGCTTTCTCAGATCATACCTCATATTGAAGCACTGGTATTTGCCAGCGACAAACCTTTAACAAGGCTGGAGCTGACTGACTTGGTGAACAATGCTTTGGGCTTTATTGAAGACAGGGCCACGCCGGAACAGGTGGATGCTGCCCTGGACGGCATTAAAGAAAAGTACAGCGCTGAATTCTATTCATTTGAATTAAGGGAGATCGGGGGCGGTTTGCAGTTTTTGACCAAGAAAGAATATTATAAAACCGTTGCCTTGCTGAATGGCGATAAGTTCTTAAAACGCTTATCCACCGCTTCGCTGGAAACGCTGGCCATCATTGCTTATAAACAGCCCATCACCAAAAGCGAAATGGAAGCCATCCGCGGCGTTAACTGCGATTACGCGGTACAGAAATTACTGGAAAAAGACCTGGTGGTGATCTCCGGCAGAAAGGAAGAAGCCGTTGGTCAGCCGCTGCTCTACTCTACTTCAAAATCTTTTATGGATTATTTTGGCATCAATAGTGCCGATGACCTGCCAAAGATCAGCGAAGTGATGATGGAAGAACTGGTGAACGCCACCAATGTGATGGAGGCCAAAGCCCAGCAGGAAGCAGAAGCACAACAACAGGAGGAACAGGAAACAGAGAACGGTGCAGATGAGATCGTGATCGAACAAACCGAAGGCGAACAAAAAATTCTCACTGTAACTGCCGAAGGCGAATTGCAGGAGGAAGACCAGCCCAACAACAGCGATAACGAAGAAGAAAAAGAAGCATAAAAAAAGCTTAGATAATATTTAAAAAAGGCATGAAATATTTCATGCCTTTTTTATTTCGTTCATAATACAGCCCAACCATCCATCTTGTTCCTATTCCTTCGTACATTCGCAAAATGTCGCAACAGTTATCCAACGAGCAATTAATTTCCCTGGCGATGCAATATGGAACGCCGCTTTACGTGTATGATGCAGATCATATCACTGCCCAGTATCAAAAACTTACTGCAGCATTTGCACATACTGATACCAGGTTCTTTTACGCCTGCAAGGCACTTACCAATGTAAATATTCTGAAGCATATTAAAAGCATTGGCGGCAATGTGGACTGCAGTTCCGTTAACGAAGCCAAGCTGGCGCTGCTGGCGGGTTTTGATCCTGCCAATGTATTGTATACTTCCAATGGTATTCATTTCAGCGAAATTGAAGAAGCGCAGAGCCTCGGTATCCATATCAATATCGACAGCCTGAGTAACCTGGAAAAATTCGGCAAAAAATTCGGTCACAGTTATCCCGTGGGCATTCGTTTAAGGCCCAATATCATGGCGGGCGGCAATATCAAAATTTCCACCGGGCACGATAAAAGTAAATTCGGTATACCGGTTGATCAACTGGATAAGATATTGACAATAATAGCCAAGTACAATTTGGCTATACAAAACCTGCATATCCATACCGGGAGCGATATTAAGGACGTGGATGTTTTTGTAAAAGGCATTGATGTACTGTTCGATATCATACCGCATTTTAAAGAATTGAAGTCGGTGGACCTGGGTGGTGGTTTTAAAGTGCCGTATAAAAAAGGCGATGGCGAAACCGATATTCCTTTGCTGGCGCAAAAAGTAAAAGAAGCTTTTGACAATCATCCCAACCCCAATGGCAATCCTTTGCAGGTATGGTTTGAACCCGGCAAATTCCTGGTAAGTGCAGCCGGTTATTTTATTACCGAAGTAAATGTGCTGAAGGAAACTGCCAATACTGTTTTTGCAGGCGTTAACAGCGGATTCAATCATTTGATACGCCCCATGTTCTACGATGCCTATCACCAGATAGAAAATATCAGCAACCCCGAGGGCAGAGAAGAACATTATACCATTACCGGTAATATTTGCGAAACAGACACTTTTGCCTGGGACAGGAAATTGCCCGAGATAAAGGAAGGCGACTTCCTGGTCTTTAAAAATGCAGGTGCCTATGGTTTTGAAATGTCTTCTAATTTCAACAGCCGCTATAAACCAGCCGAAGTAATGGTAAAGAACGGCAATGCAACGTTGATAAGGAGAAGGGACACTTTTGACGATCTGATACGGAACCAGGTGCTGTAGTAATGAATAATGAAGTAGTGAATAATGAATAATTTTTCCGGCCTGAACATGCTTAACATAATTAAAGAGTTAACAGGCTTATCTTCACTATAAATAACTGCCATGCCATTAAAGCTCATTATAACCTGGTGCTTTTTTTTATGCGGTTTTACTGCCGTTGCGCAAACAGTGGATTGCTTTAAATTCAAAGAAGGCAAATTCCGTATTGCCGATACCCATACCGGCGTTATCACCATTGCCGACCGCAGGGGCGGTTATCAAACCGAATCGAGCGAATCTTTAAAAGCCGTGGTGCGTTTTAAAGTTAACTGGCTGGATGATTGTTCCTATACTTTAAAACTTGATAAAGTGATCAGGAATGAGAACAGGATCGATTTTCCATCCAACCTGGAGATACGGATAAAGATCATTAGCACCAGCGGCCAGTCGTATACACAGCAGGTAACTTCTTCCCTCACCAACAGCACCTATACTGTTGAAGTTACCAGGCTTAACTGACCCATTTCGTTAGCAGCAACCGTTAGCTAGTTTTAAATATCCTTTAACTAAAAATAGTTATCCACCCCCTTGTACAATTCAAAAATTCTTATAACATTTACGTCATCAAAACAAAAACAGTAAAGCCGTCCTGGTTTTGCTGAACAACAAAATTCAACTTTAAATTTATGGATCACGATCGTGTTCCCCTTCCTGAAAAGTTCAGTGCAACTTTTAGGAAATTGCTGTGCATTGCAGCAATCCTTTCCCTGTTTTCGGCCTGCAGTAAAAAAGAAAAATGGATCGATGTAGACCCTGCTTTCAGTAAGTACATTGATGCATACACTACAGGTATTGTTTCAAAAACTTCCACCATCCGCATCCAGCTGGCAACTGATGCCAACACCACGCATGCAGTGGGGGAAGAAGTAAAAGAAGCCTTATTTGATTTTTCTCCTGCTATAAAAGGAAAAGCTTTTTGGCTGGATGCAAGAACTGTTGAATTTAAACCTGAGAGCTGGCTGAACAGTAACCAGCTGTACACCGTTTCATTCAGGCTGGGTAAAGTAACCAAGGTGCCCGAAAAATATGCTGATTTTAAATTCAGCATGCAAACGGTAAAACCATCCTTTAAAGTAAGCGACGAAGGGCTGCGCAGCAGTGGCGTAAAAAACAAAATGACGCTGGGCGGCGAGCTGGAAACTGCCGACGTGGAAAAAGGCGCTGAAATAGAAAAATTATTATCGGCAACACAGGCCGGTAAAGCATTAAAGATAAACTGGCAACACAATGATGCGGCTAAATCGCATCATTTTACCATTGATAATATTGAAAGGGCATCCACCGTAAATAATGTGGAACTGAAATGGAGTGGCGCTGCAATGGGCATGGATGTAAAGGGAGAAAACGCTATTGCCGTTCCGGCAGCGGGCGATTTTAAGGTACTGGATGTGGTGGCCATAAACGATGCACAGCAATATGCTTCTGTACAGTTCAGCGATCCCATTGCTGTTGGGCAGGATCTTACCGGTTTGATCAATATCAGTGGTCAATCCGATATTTCTTATACTATCAACGGCAGCGAGGTAAAGGTTTTTGGCAATGGTAAGCTGGATGGCAATTACACAGTCAATATCAATTCGGGTGTAAAGAACACCTGGGGCGATGTGCTGGATAAAGGCTTTACGGCCAATATCAATTTCCAGAACCGTATGCCTTCGGTAAAAATTCATGGCAAGGGTAATATATTGCCTAACAGCGGTAGGTTGGTATTGCCTTTTGAATCCATCAACCTGAATGCGGTGGATATCAGCATTATTAAAATTTTTGAGAATAATGTACCACAGTTCTTACAGGAAAACGACCTGAGCGGCAACAGTGAATTGAGAAGAGTAGCCAAGCCGATTGTGCAAAAAACTTTGCGCCTGGATGATGATAAAACACTGGACCTGCATAAAAAACAACATTTTTCTTTAGACATTGATAAATTCTTAAAAACAGAACAGGGCGCTATTTATCGTGTAACCATTGGGTTTAGGCCAGAATATTCTTTATACCAAAGCACGGATACCGCCACTAACAAAACAGCCGATGAGGAAGAAGGCAGTGATGAAGGATATGACAGCTACAGCAGGAACGGGCTGGATGATGACGACGAATTCTGGGACCGCTACGACCAGTATTATCCGTATGGTTATAACTGGGAAAGAAGGGATGATCCCACCAGTAAATCGTATTATAACAAAGACCGCTGGGCCACCAGGAATATACTGGCCAGCAATATCGGCCTTACTGCCAAACGTGGTAACGACAACAGCATTAAAGTAGCGGTTACCAATATACTCACTACCGAACCCATGGGTGATGTGGAGCTGGAAATAATGGATTACCAGCAAACCATTGTGGGTAAAGCTAAAAGCAGCAGCGATGGTTTTGCAGACGTGGATCTTAAAAGGAAACCCTATTTATTGATCGCTAAAAAAGGCGCTGAAAGAGGTTATTTAAAACTGGATGATGGCAACTCGCTTGCATTGAGCCGTTTTGATGTAAGTGGTGAAGAAGTGAAGAATGGCATCAAGGGTTTCATTTTTGGTGAAAGAGGTGTATGGCGCCCCGGCGATACCATGTATCTCAATTTTATCGTGGAAGATAAAGAAGGAAAATTGCCTAAAGATCATCCTGTAGAGTTCAGTTTGTTCACGCCGAACGGGCAGTTGTACAAACATGCGGTGCAGAGTGATGCGGAGGATGGCTTCTATCTTTTCAAGACCAACACCGATGCTTCCTCTCCCACCGGTAACTGGCTGGCAAAAGTAAAAGTGGGCGGCGCCAGTTTTGAAAAAAGGATCAAGGTGGAAACGGTAATGCCTAACCGCTTAAAAATAAACGTTGATTTTGGAAAAGATGCGGTGCTGGGCCAGGGCAATACTGCCGCCGGTACTATCAATGCCAAATGGTTGTTTGGTGCACCAGGTAAAAATTTAAAAGCAAAGATCGATGCATCGCTCTATGCTAAAACAACCAGTTTCCCCAAATTCGCAGGTTTTGATTTTGATAATCCTACTTCCAATTACTCCACCCTGCAAAAAACCATTTACGATGGTACGCTGGATGCAGAGGGTAATGCCGGTATTAAACCCGACTTCCAGGTGGATGGCGCTGCACCGGGCATGCTGAATGCGAATCTTGTGATAAAGGTGTTTGAACCGGGCGGTACTTTCAGTATCGATAATATGAGCATTCCTTACAGCCCCTATGCAAGCTATGTTGGTTTAAAATTACCGGATGGTGAAAAACCATTTGATTATTTGCTGGCTGGTAAAAATCATACCATGCAGATAGTAAATGTAGACAGCAAAGGAAATTTACTGGGCGGCAGCAATGATGTAGAAGTGGAATTTTATCGTATACAATGGCGCTGGTGGTGGGATGACAACGGCGATAACCTGAGCAATTTTACACAGGATGAATACAATAAATTACTGAAGAAAGAAACCGTGCATTTAACCAATGGCCGCGGTAACTGGACCTTTGGTACTTCGGAAAATGAATGGGGCCGCTACCTGGTATTAGTAAAAGACCTGAAGAGCGGGCATACTTCCGGTTCTACCTTATACATTGATGAACCGGGCTGGCAAAGCCGCAGCGGTGATGATGACCAGACCGCAGCATCGATGTTATCATTTACTGCCAGCAAGGAAAAATACAATGTAGGTGATGAAGTTGCTTTAACCATCCCCAGCAGCAAGGGCGGCAGGGTATTGGTAAGTATTGAAAACGGCAGCAGGGTGTTGAAATCCTTCTGGCAGGAAACCGTGCAGGGACAAACACTCGTTAAATTCAAGGCAGACAAAACCATGTCGCCGAATGTATATGCTACGGTAAGTTTACTGCAGCCGCATTCGCAAACCATCAACGATCTGCCCATCAGGATGTATGGCTCCATTCCCATTTTTGTGGAAGACAAGAATACCATACTGAAACCGGTGATCAATATGCCTAACAGCATACGGCCAGAACAGAACGTATCCTTTACCGTTAGTGAACAGAATGGTAAGGAAATGACCTATTGTGTTGCGGTGGTGGACGAAGGTCTATTGGATCTTACAAGATTTAAAACACCCGATCCGCATGAAGCATTTTATGCAAGGGAAGCGTTGGGTGTAAAAAGCTTTGATATGTTTGATTACGTGATCGGTGCATGGGGCGGTGATTTGGAAAGGATCCTCACCATTGGTGGTGATGCGGATGCAGCGGGCGGTAAACAAAAAACGGCCAACCGCTTTAAACCCGTGGTAAAATTTTTAGGGCCATTCCACAGCAATGGTGGTGCACAAAAACAATCTTTCACACTCCCCTCCTATATTGGTTCGGTAAGGGTGATGGTAGTTGCTGCACATGAAGGCAGCTATGGCGCTGCCGAAAAAACAGTGGCCGTTAAAAAACCATTGATGTTGTTGGCAACCATGCCCCGTGTGTTAGGTCCCGGCGAAACTATCAAACTGCCCGTTACCGTTTTTGCAATGGAGAACAATATCAAAAACGTAAATCTTTCATTGCAATCCAATCCGTTTTTAGAAGTGGTGGGTGGTAATGCACAAACCGTAAGCTTTAGCCAGACCGGTGAGCAGATGGCTTATTTTGACGTAAAGGTAAAACCTAATGTAGGTATTGGTAAAGTGAAACTATTGGCATCCAGCGCTGGCGAAAAAGCAGATTACGAAGTGGAACTGGATATACGCAATCCTAATCCGCCGGTCACCAGCATCAGTGAAATAACATTGTCGCCGGGACAACAATGGAAAACAACTGCTTCGCCCATTGGTGTTGCAGCCACCAGTACTGCCACGGTTGAAATTTCCAGTGTGCCTTCGATGAACTTACAGAAACGGTTAGACTATTTAATTGAATACCCACATGGTTGTATCGAACAGACCACTTCTGCTGTTTTCCCGCAACTGGTATTAAATCAACTGACCGACCTGGATGATTATAAAAAAGCACAGGTGGATAAAAATGTAAAAGCAGGAATTGGAAAATTACAAAACTTTCAGCGTCCTGATGGTGGCTTCAGTTACTGGCCTGGTATGGCCGAGAGTGATGAATGGGGCAGTAATTATGCCGGGCACTTTTTAGTAGAGGCACAGGCCAATGGTTATTTTGTAAGCGACTACATGCTGCAGCAATGGAAGAATTACCAGCGTGGCAAAGCCAACAGCTGGGTACCTTCCACTACTAATTTTTATGGTGGCGACCTGTCGCAGTCTTACCGCTTGTACACGTTGGCGTTAGCAAAAGCTCCTGAACTCGGTGCGATGAACCGCTTAAAGGAATTTAAATATTTATCTCCCGAAGCAAAATGGCGTTTGGCAGCTGCGTATAAATTAGCAGGACAGGATAATACTGCACTCGACCTGATCAGCGGTTTATCCACCACCTTCGATGTAAGAAGCAATCCTGGTTTTACTTATGGTTCTAATATAAGGGATGAAGCAATGGTACTGGAAACACTTACCCTGCTGGGCAAAAAAGCTAAGGCAGAAGAACTGATGCGTTTGATAGCAGCCAATCTTGCACAGAATTACTGGTACAGCACACAAACCACTGCTTACAGTTTAATTGCTATTGCAAAATTCTGTGGTAAAAACCCGAGTGGCGCCAAGATCGTTTCTGTTGCCAATATTGATGGCAAACAAACGGATATCAATTCAGCCACTTATATACGCCAGTTACCAGTGGTATTCAAAGACCAGGGCAGCAGCAATGTTACGATCACTAATAAAGGCAGCAATACTTTGTATGTACGCATGATCACAAAAGGGCAGCCACTGGCAGGTGATAGTTTGAAGGTGAACAATAATCCTGCTGTGCTTGCCATGAGTGTAAGTTATCAATCGCAGGATGGCAAAGCGATCGATGTTACCAAATTATCGCAGGGCAGCGATTTTGTTGCCAAAGTGGTATTGAAAAACCCCGGTGGCCGTGGTTATTATTCGCAGATGGCTTTATCGCAAATATTCCCGAGCGGTTGGGAAATACTCAATGCAAGAATGCTGGGTGGCGAAGGCGCTTTCAAATCATCTTTCTCTACCTACCAGGATATACGGGATGACAGGGTGTACACCTATTTCAACATCAACTCCGGTGAAACGCTTACGTATTATGTGCAGCTGAATGCTTCTTATTTAGGCAGGTATTTCCTGCCCGGCACCTTCTGCGAAGCGATGTATGATAATACTATTTCCGCAGGTGTGAATGGCAAGTGGGTGGAAGTGGTGAACCAGTAACAGCTTGAACACGGATGGCACAGGTGGATGGATCAATCAGATCATGATCCGTTTTATCAGTGCCATCCGTGTTTTATTTTTTTTGAACTTTATGTGGTTTTAAATCAACAGTCATTTTTTTGAAAAATATATTCTCCAGGATAAAGTCCCTCCGCCTTGCAACCAAAATAAAACTACTGGTTGTAGCAGGCCTTATCATTTGGTTCTATTTTTCCTTACCCAAAAAATTATTCCATACCCCCACCAGTTATGTAATAGAAGATAAAGATGGCAACTTATTAAACGCTACCATCGCATCCGATGGGCAATGGCGTTTTCCTTACAATAAAAATGTACCGCAAAAATTTATCGATTGCATTACAACGTTTGAGGATAGACGCTTTTTTAAACACCCCGGCGTGGACCCTGTTTCCATCGGCAGGGCAATTGTAAAGAACATCAAGAACAAGGGTGTGGTGCAGGGCGGCAGCACACTTACCATGCAGGTGATCCGCCTGGCGGAAGGCAATGATGAGCGCAGCATCTGGAATAAGCTAAAGGAAAGCATACTGGCATTAAGACTCGAACTGTCGTATTCCAAAAAAGAGATCATTGCACTATACGCCAGCAATGCGCCTTTTGGCAGCAACGTGGTGGGTCTGGATGCAGCTGCCTGGCGCTATTATGGCCGCAGCGCCGATAAATTAAGCTGGGGCGAAATGGCAACACTGGCCGTTTTACCCAATGCGCCTTCGTTGGTACACCCGGGTAAGAACAGGGATGTATTACTGAAAAAAAGAAATGCGTTGTTGGATAAACTGGTAGATGCCGGCAAGATAGATCAAAGCAGTGGCGAACTGGCCAAGATGGAACCATTGCCCGGCAACCCACTCAACCTGCCGCAGTTCTCCCCACACCTGTTGCAGCGTTTTATTAAAGACAATAAAACACGGAATGGCATTACAAGAATTAAAACAACACTGGATGGCAACCTGCAAAAAAGTGTAGCGGCTATTGTGCAACAGCACCAATCGGTATTAAAAGGTAATGGCATCAACAATGCCTGTGCGCTGGTGCTGGATGTGGAGACCGGTAATACATTGGCTTATGTGGGTAATATCTATGCTCCGCTGAATAAAGAAATGGAAAGCGATGTGGATGTAGTGGCGGCGCCCCGCAGCCCGGGCAGTGCATTAAAGCCCGTGCTGTATGCAGCAGCATTAAGTGATGGTTATATTTTACCGCAATCCATATTACCGGATATTCCCACGCAGATCGGCAGCTATGCACCGCAAAACTTCGACCTTACTTATGATGGTGCTGTGCCTGCAGATAAAGCACTGGCAAGAAGCCTGAACATTCCTGCAGTAAAATTATTACAGCAATATAAATACCAGCGTTTTTACGAAACACTGCAGCAATGCGGCATCACTACCTTGAACCGCAATGCCGATGCGTATGGCTTAAGCCTTATACTGGGTGGCTGCGAAGTAACCATGTGGGATATTGCCGGTGTATATGCCAGTATGGCCCGTGCACTCAATCATCAAAATAAAGAGCATGGCAAATTAGATCCTGCAGATTTCCACGCTCCTAACTATATAGCAGGCAAAACATTCAACATTGAACATTCAACATCTACCATTGCTCTTGACGCCACCTCCATCTATTTCGCCTTCCAGGCCATGCAGGAAGTAATGCGCCCCGGCGAAGAAGGTTTATGGCAGCAGTTCTCTTCATCGCAAAAAATTGCGTGGAAAACGGGCACCAGTTTTGGTTTCCGCGATGGCTGGGCCATTGGTATTACACCTAAGCACGTAGTGGCAGTATGGGTGGGCAATACCGATGGCGAAGGAAGGCCGGGTTTAATAGGCGTGCAGACAGCTGCGCCAATATTGTTTGATATATTTCGTCTATTGCCAAACGTTAGCTGGTTTGAAAAACCCCGCTATAATTACTCCTACATTCCGGTGTGCCGGCAAAGCGGTTACCGTGCCAATATTGATTGTCCGGAAGTGGATACTTTATTCTTACCACCCAATGCCGGCAAAGCGCCACTTTGTCCTTATCATAAGATCATTCACCTGGATGCAACCGGCAATTTCCGTGTAACAGAACAATGCGAAAGTCCTTCTTCTATGCAGCATAAAAGCTGGTTTGTGCTTACACCTGCTATGGAATATTATTACAAACAAAAGAATGCCGATTATAAAATATTACCTCCTTTTAAAGCGGGCTGCGAATTTGCAGAGACGGGCAAAGTAATGGAGATCATCTATCCGCAGCCGGATGCAAAAATTTATGTGCCGCTGGAAGTAAGCGGCGAAAGAGGTAAAACTGTTTTTACTGCTGCGCACCGCAGGAATGGCGCAAAAATATTCTGGAGCCTGGACGATAATTTTATCGGCACCACGCAAAACTTTCACCAGATGGCATTGAACCCTTCTCCCGGCCTGCACATCATTACACTGGTGGATGAAAACGGCTTAAGCGTAAGCAGGCAGTTCGAGATACTGGAAAAAGAAAAAAATTAAAAGGCTTCAGTCGTTCATAAAATATTTTACACGCTGCAATAAAATGATTTGTAGCTTTAAGATCAATTATACCTGGAAACTAATGACCATGCTTAAAAAGAAATATACCCTCTCCTTTATTTTATTGATCTTTTCCATTGCAGTATCTGCACAACAGGAAGACAAAGATTTTAACACAGCTGATTCATTGATAAAAGTAAACCAGTTTGAAAAAAGCATTGCTTTACTGGACAAACTCATCAGCACTTACGGAGAAAAGGAAAAATACCTTACCAACAGGGGATTTGCTTACATGCAGCTGAATGATGTTGAAAAAGCAAAATTAAATTACGAAAGAGCCATTGCATTAAATCCCGGTTGTACCAAATGTATGGGCAACCTGGGCATCATTGAAAGTGGTAATAATAATTATGAAAAAGCAACAGGTTATTTTAACCAGTATATAAAACTGGAACCTGCAAAACCGCTCGGTTATATAAAAAGAGGAGAAATAGAATCCCAACTGGGCCAATATGAAGCCGCACTTACTGATCTGAACAAAGCATTGGAACTGGATGTCAACTCTCCTTATATCTATTTATGGCTGGCCATTACAAAGCTTTCGATGGGCGATACCAAGGCTGCATTGGAAGACATTAACCGATCGATACAAATTCAGCCCAATGTAGAATATGCCTATTTTGTAAGAAGCAAATGTTATATATCGTTAGGGCAAAACCAGGCGGCATGGACCGACCTTGTCAGTTGTTTAAAAAAGAATCCCACTTTCAGCGAATACCATACTTATGCCGGCATAGTATTGTACAGGCTTAATGAATTTGATAAAGCCTCACAGGCCTTCAACGAATCCATTCGCCTGGATGCAGGTAGCTACATGGCCTACCAGCAACGTTCTTATCTTTTATTTGATAGGGGTAAATTTGAAGAGGCCTGTTCCGATAAAGCAACAGCAAAAGCGCTGCTTGGAAAAGAGTCTTTCGAAAACGCGGCAGTAAAAGAGATCACAGAAGATATCAATAAATACTGCAACAACAGCCATGCAGGTTTTTATCTTTCAAGAGGCAATACCTTATTTGCACTCGGTCAATATGAAAAAGCCGGGCAGGTACTGGATGAAGGCATCGCAAAATTCAACAACGATCCGTCTTTGTATAATGCCAGGGGCAATAGTTGTATTGCAATGGGAAAGTCAAGAAATGCACTGGACTATTATGCTACCTGTCTTGTAAATATTAATAAACTGGACGAAACAGCAATTATCACTAAAGAAAACCCGGACAAAAAAACTGCAAAGGCTTTCTTCGTATCTGAATTATACAACAGCATCGCTTATGCACATGCCAACCTGCTTAATTTCGATTCGGCCATTATTAATTTAAGTCAATCAATTAAAATACTTATTGATAACCCCTCCATAAACGATCAACCACTTATCCTTTCTGAATATACTGCCAAGCGGGCCGCTTTTTATTCCTTCCAGGAAAAATACGATGCAGCAAATAAAGACATTGCCGAAGCGCTGCGTATCAATCCCCAATGCGTAACGGCATTGCTTAACCGGGCTGTTATGCTGCTCAATAAAAATACCATCGAGCAAAGCAAGAGCAATAATATGGCTGCTATAGCTCCTCCCGCCGCTCCGCCTCCCTATTTTTTTACCACTACAACCGTAAAGAACCTGAACCGGCAGGAAATTATAAATGCAGTTAAAGACTGCGATGAAGCTATTAAGTATCAACCTGCCAATGCAATGGCCTACCTGCGCCGGGCACAAGCCAATATTATTCTCAAAAACAATCACTATTGCGCCGATATCAGTACCGCAAGATCATTAGGCGTTAAAGATGCTGCTGCAATGCTGGGTGTTACCTGTACAGAATAATATTATTACAGCTTGTTGCCTATACCGTTGCAACCAAAATCGCCCTGCAACTATCTATGTTTAAAACTATTTGAACACCCATAGCAGTTTAAAAAAAATCTGCTTACATTTAACTCATAAAAACTTTTGTTATGCCAATAAGAATGGTTGATGACCAGGATAACCAGGATGATTATAACCCGCAGAATGACAACTCCGGCAGTGGAGGTGGTGGTTTTAACACCGGCGGTGGTGGCGGTGGCGGATTAATGAGTTTTTTACCCCTGATATTCTCTTTGTTTGGCGGAGGAGGTGGTGGTAAAAAGATCATACTCCTGCTGGTGATCGCTGCTGCAGCATTTTTTTTAATGCGCAATGGTTCCTGCTCCGGTGGCAGTGGTGGTTTATCAGACGTGATCGCAAAATTTGCTACGGGAGGTAAACTGGATCCCAATCAATTTAAAAAAGCCAGCGTATACGAAGGTTTAAGTGATGATGATGCCAAGAACCCGCTTCCCGAAGCAGTTTCACTGGCACGTTATGCACCCGACCGCGGCGACCAGGGTCACCAGGGCAGTTGCGTGGCATGGAGCAGCGCTTATGCGGCCCGTACTATTTTACAAAGTGTGAGTACACACCAGGATCCCAATGCAATTAAATACAGCCCTTCTTTCCTGTACAATAATATCGGCCTGGATGGTTGCGAAGGTTCTTACATCATCCGTGCAATGGAATTCATGCAGCAAAAGGGCGCTGTGCCTTTAGCACAATTTCCTTACAACGATCAAAGCTGCAGCGACCAGGGGCAATCATTGATGGGGCTTGCAGCCAGCAATAAGATACATGGCTTTAACCGCTTAACAGATGATGATGGCGTAAGTGTGTTGAACTTCCGCGCTATTAAAGAACACCTGGCAAAAGATGCACCGGTGGTGATCGGTATGATGGTGGGCGGCAGTTTTATGCAGGATATGATGGGACAAAAAGTATGGCACCCCACTCAGGATGATTATACCATGCAGGGCTTTGGTGGCCATGCCATGTGTGTAATAGGTTATGATGACCGTGTGGAAGGCGGCGCTTTCCAGATCATGAACAGCTGGGGACCTAAATGGGGAGATAACGGTATCGGCTATGTGCGGTACAGCGATTTCAGGAGGTTTGTGCGGGAAGCTTATGGTGTTGATCCATTACCCAAAAGCGGTGCTGCGTTGAATGTGGATTTTGAATGCAACATTGGGTTAGTGAACAATACCACCAAACAATATATTCCTTTACGTGCAGGCAGCGGTAATGTATTTACAACTACAAGCCCAATAACCAAAGGCACCCGCTTTAAACTGGAATTGAAAAATGCGCTGGAATGTTATGCCTATATTTTCGGGCAGGAAACAGACGGCAGCAGTTATGTACTGTTTCCTTATAAACCCATTCATTCGCCTTATTTTGGTGTAACAGGTTACCGTTTGTTCCCCCGTAAAGAATCGATGATGGCAGACAGCATCGGCAATAAAGATTTTATGGCGATAGTGGTAAGTAAACAACCATTGGATTATACAGCATTGAATACCGCCATTAGTAAAAGCACACAAGCTACTTATGCCGGTAAATTGAATGAAGCCATCAGCAGCATGGCCATCAGTAACGTAAAGTTCAGCAACAACAGTTCGGGCAATATTTATTTTAAAGCCGATGCATCCGAACAGAAAACCGTGGTGGGATGCGTGGTTGAAATTGACAAGCAGTAAAACCTCGTAAAGCTTAGAAGAGGGATTAAATTATGGAGGAGATTAGATGTATATAAACCTTATTAAATGAATTACATTAAAAAAATATTTTTTTCAGTGTTGGTGATGTTTGCAACAATTACCGTGTTGGCACAGGAAAAAAAATTATACGATCCCACTGCCGATGCAGAAAAAGATATTGCAGCAGCAGTAAAAAAAGCGAAAGCAGAAAACAAATATGTACTGCTGCAGGGTGGTGGCAACTGGTGCAGTTGGTGTATTGAATTTGCAAGATTTGCCAAAGCTGATAAAAAGAATCGACTCGGTAATGAACAGCGCCTTTATATGGTACCATTTAAACTGGAGCAAGGAGAATGAGAACAAAAAGATCTTTGCAAAATATGGCTATGCACAACGTTTCGGTTTTCCTGTATTCATTATTTTAGATGGTAATGGCAACCGCATCCATACGCAAAACAGCGAATACCTGGAAGACGGCAAAAAAAGTTACGACCATAATAAAGTACAGGCCTTTTTAGAAATGTGGAGCCCGAATGCGCTGAACCCCAAAATGTATGGGGAATAAGATTGTAGATTTTAGATTGGCGATTTTAGATTTATAAGTATTTCACGAATTGAAGCCAATCGGCAATCTAAAATCTAAAATTCAAATTAAATGGCCTTGCATTTATAAATTATGTTTCGATCTAAACAAAATCCGAAATCGCCAATCTAAAATCTAAAATAAAAACCAAATAACCTGGCATTTATAAAACACATTACAAACCAAAAAAAATCTGCAATCGGCAATCTAAAATCTAAAATAAAATGCCTGCCGCTAACAAATTTCTTCAACTCATCAACAACCGTTTCAAGTTCGCACTATACGCATTCCTCAAAGTGCCCAGTGCGTTCTTTGCCGGCGTGCGGGTGCGTTTTGCAGATGAAGATAAATGTGTTGTTACGGTTCCTTACAAATGGTTCAGCCAAAATCCTTTTAAGAGCACTTATTTTGCCTGCCTCAGCATGGCTGCCGAAATGAGCACCGGCACACTTTGCCTGGCGCATATTTATAAAAGAACACCGGCGATAAGCATGCTGGTGGTGAATATCAGCGGTACTTTTATTAAAAAAGCAGTGGGCCGCACCACGTTTACCTGCAGCGATGGCCCCGCCATTAAACAAATAATTGAAGCCGCCATTGCCAGCGGCGAAGGAAAGACCATCACCACCAAAAGCACCGGTGTAAACAATGCCGGCGAAGTAGTGGCAGAGTTTTTGGTGACCTGGAGTTTTAAAGCAAAACGTGTTGCTTAATGAACCTCTCAATTCCTTTGAATACGGTTTTGATAATTTTGTGTTTTGCTGTTTTTTTTATTGTTTTCTTTTTTTATACGCAAAAAATATACAACAGTTACTTAAAACAATTCCTGGTTATTACAATTGTCCTTTCCCTTGCATTTATAACCTGTTCGCTATTGTTACTGCAAAAACAGTTTTTTTCTTCCGCCTGTTATAGCAGCATCTTTGCTATATATGCTGCGCTTTTAAAAACACTGCAAGTGTATTATAAAAAACTCAACGCATTTTTCATCCATAAAAAAATGGTAGCAGAAAAATATATCAATAAAGATTTTACGTTTGTGGCTTGGGGCGACTGGGACATTTTTTGGGATAAAAAAAGGGCTGTTGCTCCTTCATGGTTGGATGAACTATTATCTTTCCTTTTGGGGATCTTACCCATATTGCTTGTTGCCCTCTTCTATTCACTTATTACCGCTTTTTCAGAATAGGCTATCTGTCCTTCAATTTTCCTAACTTGCACCCTCAAAGTTCAATAACCCGGCAAATTGGGATAAAAGTATCAGCCGCACAATACGAAAGCTTGATGAATCATCACTGCTTTTTATTGATCACGAACGATGAACCATTAACCATGTTTTATGCAAAAAGATGAATTACGCAAACAACAGGCCCTGGAATATCATGCTAAAGGCAGGCCTGGAAAAATAGAAGTTGTACCTACCAAGGAAGCCAAAACACAAAGAGATCTTTCCTTAGCATATTCCCCCGGCGTTGCTTCCCCCTGTTTAGAGATCGCCGCCAATCCCGAAGATGTATATAAATACACCGCCAAAGGCAATTTAGTAGGTGTTATCAGCAATGGTACAGCTGTACTCGGTTTGGGCAACATTGGTCCCGAAGCCGGCAAGCCGGTGATGGAAGGTAAAGGGGTATTGTTTAAAATATTTGCCGATATCGATGTATTTGATATCGAGATCAACGAAACCGATCCCGAAAAATTTGTGCAGATTGTACAGGCATTGGAACCAACATTCGGCGGTATCAATTTAGAAGATATCAAAGCGCCGGAGTGTTTTTATATTGAGCAGGAATTAAAAAAACGCTGCAAGATCCCCATCATGCACGATGATCAGCATGGTACGGCCATCATCAGCGCGGCTGCCCTGCTGAATGCATTGGATCTGCAGAAAAAGAAAATTGAAAAAGTACGTTTTGTTGTGAATGGCGCCGGTGCGGCTGCGATGGCCTGCATTAAATTATACGTTTCATTAGGCGCCAAGCCCGAACATTTTATGATGTTCGACCGGAAAGGTATTTTATACAAAGGCCGTCCCGATGTGGAAGAACAGAAGCTGGAATTTTGCGTGGATGAAAAATACAAGGACTATGACCTGGCCAAAGCCTTTAAAGATTCGGATGTATTTATTGGTTTAAGCGCCGGTAATACCGTAAGCCCCGAAATGGTGAAGAGCATGGCAAAAAATCCTATTGTATTTGCCATGGCCAATCCCGATCCTGAAATTTCTTACGAAGCGGCCACTGCTGCCCGTAAGGATATCATTATGGCCACCGGCCGCAGCGATTATCCCAACCAGGTGAATAATGTACTGGGTTTCCCTTATATCTTCCGCGGTGCGCTGGATGTACGTGCCACTACCATCAACGAAGCCATGAAACTGGCCGCCGTAAAGGCTTTGGCCGAACTGACAAAAGCACCCGTACCCGATATTGTGAACCTGGCGTATAACGAAAAGACCATTTCATTCGGTCCTGACTATATCATCCCTAAACCGGTTGACCCCAGGTTGTTATCCACCGTAGCTCCTGCTGTTGCAAAAGCGGCTATGGAAAGCGGCGTGGCAAAATATCCTATTAATAACTGGGAGGAATATGAACTGCAGCTGAATAAAAGGCTGGGACTGGATAACCAGTTGAGCCGTGTAATTGGCAATAAAGCAAGAAAAGATCCTAAACGGGTGGTATTTGCGGATGCTGAAAATCCCAAGGTATTAAAAGTGGCGCAACTGGTGCAGGAAGAAGGTGTGGGCTACCCGATATTACTGGGCGATGAAACAAGGATAAAGAAACTGGCACTGGATAATGCGGTGGATATTGAAGGCATGCCCATCATCAATCCTAAAGATGATGCGTATGAAGAATGGCGCAAAAAAATGGGCGATATCTTTTTTGAAAAACGCCAGCGCCGCGGTATGAACAAATATGAAGCCTACAAGGCGATGAAGGACCGCAATTATTTCGGTTGCATGCTGGTGGAAACAGGCGATGCAGATTGTATGATCAGCGGTTTAAGCAGGAATTATCCTGATACCATTAAACCCGCCTTGCAGGTGATCGGCACCGAAGATGGTGTAAAAAAGATCGCCGGCATGTATATCATGTTCACCAAGCGGGGACCTTTATTTTTGGCCGATACCACTATCAACTTCAACCCCACCGCCGAAGAACTGGCGGAGATAACCCTGCTGGTAGCCAAAGAGGTAAGGCAGTTCAATATCACACCCCGTGTGGCCATGCTCTCCTACTCCAACTTTGGCAGCAGCGATGGCGAAGAAGCACACCTGGTACGTAAGGCAAGGGAGATCGTAAAAGAAAAAGACCCTACGCTTATCTGTGATGGCGAGGTGCAGGGTATACTCGCTTTTAATAAAGAGATATTAAAGGAAAATTATCCGTTTACCGAACTGGTGAATGGGGAAACCAATACCCTTATTTTCCCCAACCTGTCAGCCGGTAATATTGCTTATAATTTATTGCAGGAAGTAGGCGGGGCGGACTCTATAGGGCCTGTTCTGTTAGGCCTCAAAAAACCGGTACACGTATTGCAACTGGGTAGTTCAATAAGGTCTATATTCAACATGGTATTGATAGCAGTAGTGGATGCACAGTTGAAATGTAAGACCACCGATACACAGGATGCAGTTACAAAAAGCAAATGGTGGAAGAGGTTCAAGAAAACCAGCCACGACATGTAATTTTGGATTTCGGATTTTAGATTTTAGATTTGCCTGAACCATCAAAGCATTTTGGGCGACAGAATCTAAATAATCAATCTGAAATCTGAAATCGCCAATCTAAATTCAGTATGACTTTTTTCACCCATTTCGGCCGTTACTTACTGATGTTAAAGGGCATGATCAGCAAGCCCGAGAACATGAAGATGTACTGGAAAGAATTCATGCACCAGTGCGTGGAAATAGGCATTGGCGCCCTCGGCATCGTGGTCATCATTTCTGTTTTTATGGGTGCGGTAAGTGCTGTGCAAACAGCTTACCAGCTGGTAAGCCCTATCATCCCTAAATCCACTATTGCACAAATTGTACGCGACACCGTTATACTGGAGTTTGCTCCTACCTTGGTTTGTATCGTACTGGCCGGTGTTATCGGCAGTAAAATTGCCAGCGAACTGGGTAATATGCGGGTAAGCGAACAGATCGATGCGCTGGAAATAATGGGTATCAATACCAGGGCATACCTGATCATGCCAAAGATAGCCGCAGCATTGATCACTATTCCATTGCTCGTTATTCTTGCAATGGCTTTAGGCATCTGGGGAGGCAGGCTGGCGGGTACGGCTTCGGGTATACTTTCTACTGATACCTACGACCGTGGTTTGATAGAAAATTTTATGCCCTTCAACGTACGGTTTGCAATGTATAAGGCCATTACTTTTGCCTTTATCATCAGCAGCATTCCTGCGTATTATGGATATTATGTAAAGGGCGGCGCTTTGGAGATCGGTCGCAGCAGCACGAAGAGTGTGGTGGTAAGTTGTGTGATGATATTGTTTGCCGATTATATTTTGGCAGCGTTGTTCCTGTAGCCCCCTCCGCCCCCTAAAGGGGGAACTTGGGGCTCACGAATATGTAGTAACTTGTATTAAATAAAACACTCTCAACCGGCAGAGTATAAAAGCCCCTTTAGGGGTTGGGGTATGATCGAATTTAAGAATATAAAAAAATCCTTCGGCGATAAAGTGGTATTGAATGATGTGAGTCATACAATGCAGACCGGTATGTGCAACCTTATTATCGGCACCAGTGGTAGTGGTAAAACGGTGCTGCAAAAATGCCTGGTAGGATTGTTTGAGCCGGATGAAGGAGAAATTATTTATGATGGCGTAAGCTTTACAGATATGACCGAGGAGCACCGCAAAGAACTGCGCCAGCAGATCGGGATGCTGTTCCAGGGCAGCGCTTTATTTGACAGTATGACGGTGGAACAGAACGTGATGTTTCCTTTAGACATGTTCTCCGGCATGAGTACCAGCGAAAAACATAAACGGGTAGACGAAGTACTGGCCAGGGTGAACCTGGTGGATGCCCATAAAAAATACCCTGCCGAGATCAGTGGTGGTATGAAAAAAAGGGTAGGTATTGCAAGGGCCATTGTGCTCAATCCGAAATACTTATTCTGCGATGAACCCAATTCCGGGCTGGATCCGCAGACCAGCATGGTGATCGACAAACTCATTTACGAGATCACCAAGGAATTCAACATGACCACGGTGATCAACACACACGATATGAACAGTGTGATGGAGATCGGCGAGAACATCCTCTACATGTACCAGGGCCAGAAGGAATGGGCGGGTAATAACAAGGAAATTATTTTCTCTAAAAATGAACGCCTGAACAGTTTCATTTTTGCTTCTGAATTTTTGCAGGATGCAAAAGATATGCGTATGCTGGAAGCAAAAGGAAAAATTGATAATGACAGGAATATGGATGAGTTGCTGAAGTAAGAAGCTGCACGGCTAAGCTTTAATAGTCGTGTGTTTTTTACCTCTTTTCGCGACAGATTTTACCGGCACCCTACCGGTTTTCTTATAATCAGCAATGATAGCGCTGATCATTTTTTTGTCTGCCGGAGTTAATGATGAAGGCCCTACTACCAAATCAACTCCTTTAGGTTCTCTTATTAGTCCCATAATTTATTTTTCAAAGTATTTTATCATTATGCTTAATGAAGCATACTGAATACTTCCGTGGTATCACGATTATCCCAAAACACTGTGTCATTTTTTATTACACCCATTTTCGGAAGCTTTATATCATTACCGTAATTTGACTCCAGTATCCTGATAGTATCTCCCTATTTTGAAAATGCCCCATAATAAAGTTTCGAGGACATTCCCTCTCCCTCAATCAACCTGAATTTCTTATTCTCTTTAAATTCAAACCTCCGTATTGTATTGGCGTTGGAATGGCCGGAGACCATCAACAATAAATCAGCCTCATCAGTCAATGCACGTTGTATAAGTGGTATGCCGATGATGATACAAAATAAGGCTGCAATTGCAGTCATCATAAATTCCTTTAGCTTTTTACTGGTAAAATAATAGTGTTGTTCAATAAGAAAAGCAATGATGCCTAAAGCAACGAGGATGTAAAACACATAATAATCCATCCAGTCGTCCATAAAAGTTATTACATGCCGGTCATAGGTGGTTTTAATTGCAACAGCACCAAAAAAAATTATCAGTACCAGTATTGTAATCCTTATTATTTTCTTCACAAAGCTTTTTTTGTAAAAATAGGGGCGTTTATCGCAGCTTTACTCATTTACAATCATACCTGGTTACTTTTTCATAGTATGAAGCTTTTTGTTGTCGCTCATAATCTTCGAAACCTTTCTTGCTTGCTACTGCTTGAGGGAAATATTTTTTTACCTCTTTGATCATATCATTATAATCCTTCCGTGAAACAGATTTTAAATGAAACCTGTTATCTATATTTTCATACACCAACCTGTTATTGGCCTTATAAGTTATTCCATTATTGACCATTGAATCGGTTGTGAGCATCAGGTCGTTTTTATTCATTTTCCATTTGCCGTAAAATATTCGTGAAGAATCGAAACCATTTGTGGCCATAGAATAAGTAGCATTGCAATTCAATTTTAACGTAACAGCGTATAGCGAGCTATCAGGCATCGCCTGGGTCATTTTATATTCACCTGCAAATGACGACTGGCCTTTAACCGTTGTAAGGAGGGCTGCAAAAAACAAAGAGGTTATCAATATTCTCATATAATTAGATTGGGCGATTACCAGGTAGTTAAATTTAAACACCCCTTTCTAAAATCCACTTTTATAAAAGCCAAATTGATGCTAAAATGCTGAACGGAGCGTCGCCAATGCCGCTCCATCAAGGCTGTAAAGCCCGTTTCAAAATATCCTTTCTATAATAACCCGTCTGCCCTATCTTTGCGCCACATTTTTAACCAAATTAACTCTTGATCGAACCATGTCAGTTCTCGTTAACAAAAGCTCCAAAGTAATTGTGCAGGGTTTTACCGGTACAGAAGGCACTTTTCATGCCACTCAAATGATCGAATACGGCACCAATCTGGTGGGCGGTGTTACCCCGGGCAAGGGCGGCAGCAGCCACCTGGATAAGCCGGTTTTTAATACAGTAGCCGATGCGGTTAAGACCACCGGAGCTGATGTGAGCATCATTTTTGTACCCCCGGCATTTGCAGCCGATGCCATTATGGAAGCAGCAGAAGCCGGTATTGCCCTGGTGGTTTGTATCACCGAAGGCATTCCCGTACAGGATATGGTAAAGGTTAAAAATTATTTACAGGGCAAAACCACCCGCCTGATAGGCCCTAACTGCCCCGGCGTTATTACCGCCGAAGAGTGCAAAGTGGGCATTATGCCGGGCTTTATCTTTAAAAAAGGCAGGATCGGTATCGTATCCAAATCTGGTACTTTGACCTACGAAGCGGCTGACCAGGTGGCCAAGGCCGGACTGGGCATTTCAACCGCTATCGGTATTGGCGGCGACCCCATCATTGGTACCACCACTAAAGAAGCCGTGGAATTGTTTATGAACGACCCTGAAACGGATGCCATTGTAATGATCGGCGAAATTGGCGGCGGTATGGAAGCGGAAGCCGCGAATTATATTAAAAGCACGGGTAACAAAAAACCGGTGGTAGGCTTTATTGCCGGGCAAACAGCGCCTCCGGGCCGCCGTATGGGCCACGCAGGTGCAATTGTAGGTGGTGCCGACGATACAGCTGCTGCTAAAATGAAGATCATGGCAGAATGCGGTATCCATGTAGTGGCAAGCCCGGCTGATATTGGTAAAACAATGGCAGCTGCTGTAAAGAAATAATAAAATAACGACCCGGTTCGCCGGTGTAAAAAATAAAAGCCTCCCCAATCGGGGAGGTCTTTTTTATGTAGCATCCAAAGGGAAATCGCTTAATGATGTCCGTCGTTATCCCATCTCCTGTCCTTATCCCTCCAGTCGTCGTTACGGCCATAGCCACTATTCTGGAAAATTGGCTTTTCGCCAATATTTACCCTGCCGTTGTTTCCGATACTGATCGATGTTTCAACACCGGGTTTAAAGAACAGGGTAGAGCAATATATCTCTCTCTGTTTTTGTTTACCCCAAAAGCTATTCCTGCTTTCGTAAACAGTGATACTGTGTTTACCGGGTGCCAGCGATGCAATGTTGATGAAGTTATCAAACCTGCGATTGCTGTTGCTGCCGTTCAGTTCGTACAGCATGTTGTCAACCATTACGGTTAAACGCTTTTCGGTGTAAGCGCTCAATACCAAAGCGCTGCTGCGGTAGCTGGCTATCCGTTCGCCATATCTTGGGCCACGGTCGCCATTCTGCATTTGTGCAAAGCCAGATGAAACAATTGCCATCACGGCTAAGAAAGTAAAGATTCTTTTCATTGTAGTAAAATTTTAAAGTGATAAATACATGCGCAGATTTTATTTTTTGCCTGCTTGACCTGTATTATTCAAACGCTGTGCCGCATGCCAAAAAACGGCTTAAGAAAACGTTAAAGAAAAAACCCGCTTTTATTTATGAAAAAAAACCACACTCTACATCAGTTAGTGTAATTCTCACAATTCGTGCAATTAGTATAATTCGTGTTCTTAATATTGTATATTGTAATTAAAATAAGTTCCTATGTTTCTTAAAAAAATATTGCTGGTCATCCTTACCGGTATCACATTCACCACTATGGCACAAACTAATAATGAATATTTAAAGAACTGGAACCAGGTTGCTTTCCTGGAAGAGAAAGGGCTTACAAAATCTGCTTTGAAAGAAGTGATCGCCATTTATAACCTGGCGGTAAAAGATAATAATGATGCACAGCAGATAAAAAGCTGTATGTACCAGGTCAAATACCGCAATACTTTGGAAGAAGATGGTGACGAGAGCAATATTTTCTTTGTGGACACTTTGATAGCTAAAGCAAAATCGCCGGCAAAGAATATTTTACAAAGCATGCAGGCCGAAATGTTCTGGTATTACCTGCAACATGAACGCTGGCAATTTTACGACCGCACAGCGTTCAAAGAAGAAAAAAGCAAAGATATCAGCACCTGGAGCATTGATAAGCTGAACAATACCATCGCAAAACTCTACAAAGCTTCTTTAAAAAATGAAACGCTTTTAAAAACCACCAAACTGGATGCATTTTTACCAATAATAGTTAAAGGCGAAAATACAGATCAGTTACTGCCTACATTATATGATTTTCTTGCACATCGTGCTTTAGCTTATTTTAAAACAGGCGAAGACCAGGTAACCAAACCAGCTTACGAATTTAAAATAAACGATCCCATAGCATTTGCACCGGCCGCTGAATTTGTAAATGCTTCTTTTAAAACAGCGGATACTGCATCGCTGCAGTATAATACCTTGCTGATATTGCAGGATGTTTTAAAATTTCATTTAAACGATACAAAGGCTGATGCATTGCTTGATGCTGACCTTCTACGACTGAATTTTGTATATAATTATACTGTACTTGATGACAAAGAAAAACGTTATGAAGAAGCTTTGAAAGATATAGAAACGAGGTTTCAGGATAATCCTTTGGTAGCGCAGGCTGTTTATTCAAGAGCCCTTATCTATTATCGCCGTGGCGAACAATACGAAGCCAACACAAGGCCAATCCACCAATATGAATTAAAAAGGGCGAAAGAATTATGTGATGCAGCGATAAAAAAATTTCCGAAAAGTGAAGGTGCCATCAATTGCAGGAATCTTGTTGCTTTAATAACAAAACCTTCTTTAAGTATCGGAACGGAAGAGGTAAATACGATCAACGATCCATTCCGTTCGCTGGTAAGGTACAAGAATATCTCTAAAGTTTATTTCCGCATTATAAAGACATCAACTGATGAACTTAAAAATTTAGATCGCAGTAACTACGAAAAGATGTGGTCAGGCTTTGTAGCGCTGAAACCATTTAAAAGCTGGAGTTCCACTTTGCCTGACCTGAACGATTTTCAGCAACATAGTACTGAAGTAAAGGTAGATGGACTGGGTGGCGGCATTTACTTACTGCTTGCAAGCATAGAAGAAAATTTTGCACTCGCAAAGAACATTATCACCAGCCAGGTGATTTATGTAAGCAATATCAGTTACATCCGCAACAGCAACAATGAATATTATGTACTGCACCGCGATAATGGTCAACCAATCGCTAATGCACAGGTACAGGTATGGGACAGGAACTACAGCTCCCAAAGCAGCAGGTGGGACAAAGAAAAAGCAGAAAAATACAGCACAGATAAGAACGGGATGTTTAAAATGAGGCTTAGCAGTAGTTACAGGAATTTTTCATTACAGGTAAGTTATAATAACGATGAATTATTTTTAGATGATACAGATGGTTATAATGTTTATAACGATTACGAAGCGCCAAAAACCACGCCTCGTATATTTTTATTTACAGACCGCAGCATTTACCGCCCCGGGCAAACAATGTATTTTAAAGGCATTGCTGTAAAACCCGAGAAAGATGCCGGCAAAAGCGCTGTGATACCCGGGTATAAAACAAAGATCGTTTTACGCAATGCCAATGATGAAAAAACAGCTGAACTATCCGTTACAGGTAATGACTTCGGCAGTTTTAAAGGATCGTTTAAATTGCCCGAAGGAGTATTGAATGGTAACTTCAGCCTCTTCGATTCTGTTACCAATAGTTATGCATACTTCAGTGTGGAAGAATACAAACGGCCGAAATTTTTTACCGAGATAGAAAAACCGAAAGGCACCTACCGGCTGAATGACAGTATAAAAATTACTGGTACTGCAAAAGCATACGCCGGTAATAATATTGATGACGCCAAAGTAAAATACCGGGTGGTACGTAAAGTGCGTTACCCCATCTGGTGGCAATGGGGTTATATCTCCAGCAGGGGCCGTAGTAAATCTTTTTACACTGGCAACGATCAAACAGAAATTACCAATGGCGAAGTTACAACCGATAGCAAAGGTGGCTTCACTATTACCTTTAAAGCATTACCTGACGAAAGTGTGAGCAAAGAAAGCCAACCCGTTTTTAATTACGAGGTCAGTGCAGATGTTACAGACATCAATGGCGAAACAAGAAGCGGCAGCACATCTGTTGCTGTTGCTTACCAAATGCTGCAACTGAATATTGATATGGCTGAAAAAATAACGGCTGACAGTCTGAAAAAACTACAGATCAGCAGCACTAACCTGAATGATATTTTTGAAAAAGCCAGCGTTCATGTTACCATCACACAATTAAGATCGCCGGGAAAAATTTACCGCGAGCGCTACTGGGATATGCCCGACCAGTTTGTGATGAGTAAAGATGAATTCTCCTCTTATTTTCCCTATGATATTTATAAAGATGAAGACAAAAAGAGCAGCTGGCCTTTAGGTGATAAAGTAGTTGAAGCTACCGATAGCACTTCCGAAAATTCGATATTCAATATTCCCCGTTCATCATTCACCGCAGGCTGGTACAAGATCGTTGCAGCCACGAAAGATAAATATGGTGAGACAGTAAAGGCAGAAAAATATGTACAGCTCATCGATAGTAAGCAACAGGCCGGCAGCGGGGAGGCAATTACGATCGATGCACGAAAGCAATCCTATCAACCGGGAGAAAATATTGAATACAACGTATCAACAGGATTTGATAATGTATGGATGATACATACTATGAGTACGGTCAATCAAAATCCGGGTATATCTTATCATACGGTTCAAAAAAATATGCCGCAGCATTTTTCTTATGTAGTTACAGAAGACAGGCGTGGCGGCATGGCTGTAAATTATGTTTTTGTACAGCATAACAGGGTGTATAAGGAAGAGCAGGAATTCAGTATTCCCTGGAGCAATAAAGAGTTGAATATTGCTTACAGTACTTTCCGGGATAAATTATTGCCTGGCGCCAATGAAAAATGGACAGTAAAGATCACCGGTAATAAAGGCGAAAAAGTAGCAGCAGAAATGCTGGCCGGTATGTACGATGCCTCACTCGACCAGTTTAAACAACATAGCTGGAGCAGGATCAATATCTGGCCCTATTATTTTAATACCCTCAATTGGATTGAAAAAGGTTTTACACAAGTGTATGCTGAAACCTATAATAAAATGGAAACATACAACCCGGGGATATTTAAAAAAACCTATGATAAGCTGGCTTATTTTGGTGGTGTAGCTTACGGGGATTATGATTGGGATTACTTTGTTAGCAGAAATTTTCAGCACGACCTGAATCCCGATGCACGGTACAATGGCGGATTTGATTTTGCTGCACCTGCTTCAATGGCATTGCAGGGCAAGGTAGCTGGATTGAATGTTGGCAATAGTGAAAATAACAGGAAGATGAAAGTTCCAAAACCGGCAGCACCAAACCTTGAAGTGGTTACTACAGCAGTTCCTTTTTTAAGAGTAGGAGGAGATGCACAAAGTGGCTCACAAAACAACGACGCCGTACAGGTGCGCAAGAACTTCAACGAAACCGCTTTCTTCTTCCCCGACCTGAGAACAGATGCGGAAGGCAATGTAAGTTTTGAATTTACTATTCCGGAAGCATTGACCAAATGGAAACTGATGACCCTGGCGCATACCAAAGACCTGGCCAGCGGTTACAGCGAAGCTACCACCATCACCCAAAAACCATTGATGGTGCAACCCAATGCGCCGCGTTTTTTACGCGAAGGTGATGCCATGGAATTCACTGCTAAAATTGTGAACCTGGGTGATAGTGAAGTTACCGGCACTGCACAACTGGAGTTATTAGATGCTGCCACCAACAAACCGGTGGACGGCTGGTTCAAGAATGTTTTTCCTACGCAATATTTTACAGCTGCGGCCGGGCAAAGCACCGTTGTAAAATTCCCGATGGAGGTGCCGTTCAATTTCAACAGCGCCATGAGCTACCGCATTGTGGCTAAAACAAACAATGCCAGCGATGGCGAGGAAATGGCCTTGCCTGTATTAACCAACCGCATGCTGGTAACAGAATCCATGCCGCTGAATATGCGCAAACAAACCAGTAAAACTTTTACATTCGATAAACTGATCAACAGCGAAAAAAGTTCGACTATAAAAAATCACGCACTAACGGTGGAGTATACCAGCAATCCTGCCTGGTATGCGGTGCAGGCACTCCCCTATTTAATGGAATATCCTTACGAATGTGCCGAGCAAACCTTTAACCGTTACTATGCTAACGTACTGGCCACTTACATCAGTAACAGCACGCCCAAAATAAAAGCGGTGTTTGAAAAATGGAAGACCGTGGATACAGCTGCATTATTATCGAACCTGCAGAAGAATGAAGAACTGAAATCAGTATTGCTGCAGGAAACACCCTGGGTGCTGGAAGCAAAGAATGAGCAACAGCAAAAGAAAAATATCGCGTTGCTGTTCGACATGGTAAAAATGAGCAGCGAGACCAGCAAGGCATTCAATGCATTAAAGGATATGCAAGGTAACGATGGTGGTTTTGTTTGGTTCAAAGGCGGTCCTGATAACCGGTATATCACGCAATACATCATTACCGGTATTGGCCATTTAAGAAAATTAAAAGCACTGGGTGGTGATGCGTATCAAAAACTAAAACCAGTTGTAGACAGGGGTATTGCTTATCTCGACCAAAAAATAAAAGAGGATTTTGATAACCTGGTACGTTATAAGGCAAAGTTGTCCAATAACAATCTTAGCGATATACAGGTGCAATACCTGTACCTGCGCAGCTTTTTCCCGGAATACAAAATCCAGGATCCATTCCTTACTGCCTATAATTATTACCGTGGTCAATCACAAAAATTCTGGTTGAAGCAAAGTAAATATACACAGGCTATGATCGCATTGAGCTTATACCGTACCAAAGACGAGGTTACACCAAAAGCCATTATTAAATCACTGAAAGAAAATGCGATCATAAAAGAAGAAATGGGCATGTACTGGAAAGAATGGACCACTGGCGGGTATTACTGGTACCAGGCACCTATCGAAAGCCAGGCCATGATGATAGAAGCATTTACAGATATTGATAAGAACAATGCTACGATTGACGACCTGAAAACATGGTTGTTGAAACAAAAACAAACGCAGAACTGGAAGACCACCAAGGCCACAGCTGAAGCATGCTATGCATTATTACTGAATGGCAGCAACTGGTTGAGTGAAGAAAAAGAAGTAACGATACAATTGGGTAATACCACCGTAAAAAGTACCGATGCCGCAACCGAAGCCGGCACCGGTTATTTCAAAAAAACCATCGAAGCCGACAAAATAAAACCGGCAATGGGAAACATAGTAGTAACCACAAATTCTAAAAGTGCTTCACAAGTCCCCCTCCAGGGGGATTTAGGGGGTTGGGGCTCCGTCTACTGGCAATACTTCGAAGACCTCGATAAGATCACGCCATCCGAAACACCGTTGAAATTAAAGAAGCAATTGTTTGTAGAAAGAAATACCGATAAAGGCCCGGTGCTGGAAGCGCTGTCTGATGGCGCTGTATTAAAAGTAGGTGATAAAGTAAAAGTGCGTATTGTATTAAAAGTGGATCGTGATATGGAATATGTACACATGAAAGATATGCGGGCGGCCTGCATGGAACCGGTAAATGTATTGAGCGAATACAAATACCAGGGCGGACTCGGTTATTACGAAAGCACCAAAGATGCCAGTACCAATTTCTTTTTTGGATGGCTGAACCGCGGCACCTATGTTTTTGAGTATCCTTTATTTGTTACACATACAGGCAATTTCAGCAATGGTATTACCAGTATACAATGTATGTATGCACCGGAGTTTACCAGTCATAGTGAAGGTACCAGGGTAAACGTAGAATGATGGGTTATGAATGATGAGTTATGAATTTTGCTGATTGTTTTTGTATTTTTAACTCATAACTCATCATTCATAATTTATAACTGCTCATGTCTTCCAACCAAAACTATTCCATTCCATTAAAGTTCCGTAAAATGGAAAACCTCCATATCGTATTCTGGCTGTTCAAAGATATCAGCTGGTGCATGGTATGGCGGCCGCTGGGTATCATCATGATCATTCCCACACTCGTGATCGCTATCTGGATCGCTTTTAAAAACAAAAAGTTCATAAGCGAAGTGTGCCACAATTTTGCCATCGTATTCTGGATAAGCGCCAACAGCTTCTGGATGATCAGTGAGTTTTTTAAGTTTGATGAAAAGATATTATTGTTTGGATTGACCGGCAAGCAAAGCGCCATGATACCATTCTGTATCGGCCTGCTTTTTCTCATCTATTATTATTGCATCTGGCGCCCACGGCATAAAGATGCCGTGGAGACCATGTAATGCTTATACACTGCAATAATTATTGCAGCTTATTATTTAAACGCAATGAACTTCTGTTCTGCCTTTACGATCTTTTCAAAAAAGCTTTTAAAGGCAGGATATTCATCTGCAGTAAGGTTTTGCCTGTTGCAGGAATAGGTTCTTACCACCGTTAATTTATCCGGCGCTTTTAAAGTATACTTAATACTGAATTTCATATCGCGGAAACCAAATGATTCACTCTGCGGCAGCTCAACAAATTTTTTACCTGCAGGTGCCGTGATCGTAACAGTTGTTTCATAAGCATCCGCATCTTCGTACGACCAGTACTCAACAGGATAGGAACGGGTATCAGAAGAAAAATTATCCAGTGAAGCCACCACATCGGGGTACACCATTTTAAAGGTCTTCAATGTTCCTATTTCGGATACTTCATCCTTTACACGATAATTATATTCATACACCACCGAATCATTCAGTTTATCGAGGTCGTAAAACTGAACTTTCGAAAGTTTTACATTATTCTTATAAGATCCGGCGATCACTTTTTCCAGTTCTGTTACCTGCTTTTCATTTTCCAGCGATCCGTAGTTACTTCTGGTACTTGATGATTGCCGTCCGTATTTAATGGTCTTTTCGGCAATATTCAGATTATCACCATCGGTCTTGATATCCATAAAACGTTTCACCATATCCTTTGTCCTGTTCTCCGCTTTCAGCAATTTCAGTTCTGCATTGCTGGTAACCGACCTGTAAGGTATCTCCAGTATGATGGCGCTGTTAAGATCGTTGGGTATACTTGCAAAAGGCAGGTAGTTATCCGTCAGTTCTATATAATAAGGTTTATTGTCCAGTGTTGTTTTTACAATACAGTGATTGAATTCAATACCCGGCAGAATGATATCTTTCTGCCCATTGTCCCTTGTATCCACCAGCACCATCTGCGCCTTGATACCGGCCATTTGTGCCAGTGTAACAAACAGGCTCGAAAGATCTTTACAATCACCCAGCCTGGTGGTCAACGTTACCGAAGCACGCTGTGGTACATAATTACTCTGCCTGAAGGAAACAGAACTGTACCTGATATTGGACTCAATGTAATTGTATATCTTCTTTGCTTTTGCAAATTCATTGAGTTTGCTGTCAGCATCAGTAAATATTTTTTTATACACTTTCTGTACCTCAAAATCCTCGTCGGCTTTATTATTGGTGATATCACTGTACCAGTTGGCAATTTCGCTCCAGTTGGTCAAAGTGGTTATATGCAGTACACTGCCCACATCCGAAGTAACGGGCATCAGCTGTTCACTTTTCAGCGGCTGTATCTTTGACTGGCTCCAGCTGTATTTTTTAAAATTCTCCACCTCTGTTACCACTGGTTTGATATCCGAATTAAAGAACTCGTATTTAATAGCCTGGTTGGCTGGTACCAGTATATTATAACTGGTCAACCCCGAATAAATATGGCTGGTAAAATAGAACTTATCCCAGAACTCTTTGGCAAACCTGCCATACGCAAAGGTTTGAAGCCTGTATTTAAAAACGATCACATCTCCCGCTTCCAGGTTGGTGAACACAATTTCGTTGCCGCTGCGTTCCCCGTCTATCTTGGCGCCATTCTTTTTTACCACTTCCGATTTATCGATCAACAGGTCCTGGTTATTATTATAGCCGATAGATGATTCTTTATAAGCATCCACTCCTTTTTCATTTACGATCTTAATGACGAGGGTGCAATATTCTTCTGTTGCACCACCGGGGTATAAAAGCGCATTCTTTTCATTCAGTATATAATAATACCCATAGTCCGTATTTTTTACATCCGCAGGATTATCTGCTGCAATATATTTATACGGGTCCGTTTCGGGAAACAGTTTATACAGTTCCGACTTACCATCCAGTTTGCGCACTTTATTGATCAGGTTGTACTGGTTGGGATCGTATTTAAGCGAATTCACATAAGCGTCCATTGCTCCCTTGGTATTCTTTTTTTCGTTTTCAATATCCCCCAGTTCTTCCAGGTAATTTTCGTTATAGGGAGAAAGCGCCAATGCTTTCTGAACAGCTTCTTTTGCATTATCATAATCTTTTACCCCGTAATAATATCTCGACAGGTTATAAAACCCTCCCGGGTCATAAGGAAAATAATTGGCCAGCTTCTGCCTTATTTCCAAAGCCTTTTTGGTATTACCGGATTCCGACAGTGCATCTGCATAATCGGTATAAGCGCTGTAATCGTAATTGGTCTTAAAAAAATCGTCGTATACTTTTAATGCTGCCTTCTGATCCTTGTATACTTCTTTTTTAATAGCATACATCATTTTAAGCAGTTTGGAATTGCCGGGATATTTTTCAAACATCCTTTCGGCATCCTTTACCATCTGGTCAAATTTCTTTTCCTTCACCAGCAGTAAAAGCGAATAGCTGGCTGTATTCTCATCTTCGCCAAACAGTTCAATTCTTTTTTTCAGTACTTCAGCCACATCCTCGTATTTTTCACTTTCCAAAAGTTCCTTGATCTTCAGTTCCAGCACTACAAGGCTTTCAGGATCTGCTTTCTTTATTTCTTCCGTTTCTTCCAGCATCGAAGTGCGGTTATTTTCTTTTATAAGTACTTCCAGTAATTTCATACGCAACAGCGAATTACCCGGGCTCTTTGAAAGCGCCTTTGTGATCAGCTCCCTTGCCTCTTTTACTTTTTTACTGCGCATATACGTATCTGTTAGCAACAGGTAGTTCACCAGGTTATCAGGCTCCGCTGCTATCTTTTCTAAAAAGAACACTTCTGCAAAATGCGGTATGGCAGTATATTTTTGTGGATTGGTAACTTTTGGATAAGGAGCGTATACAGCCGATCCCTTTATATCGGGCAACGGGTGATAACGGGCATCCGTAAAGCGCAGGTTAAAGTTGGGATAGTCCAGCCTTGAAAAGCCCAGCTGTACCAGCACCCGGTTAGTACCTTTTTTTAAATTGGCTTTTACAGTGTACGTATCCAGTTCGGTAACCCTTTCATTGGGTTCGCTGATCACCAGCTCATCATTGATCCATACTTTGATAGAGCCGCTCACACCCACATTACAAAACACCGTTTGATCGGAAGGAGATGTAACAAAATTCTGTGCATACACCACGGCTGTACCCCTGTTGAACTGGTAAATGGCCGGCGTCCAGCCATCTTTGATCTCGTAGGCAGGAGTAAACCATTTAACATCGGCATTGGAGAGTGATTTAAATACAGCATCCGGTCCGGGATTTTCCAGCGGTCCATAACTTTTAAAGAAACCGCTTTCAGAAAGATTCTCGAAAGGTCCTACATATTGCCAGTTCTGTATATTGTTGATACCGCTGTAATAATTATTCGCTTTATTGATCTCGTTGGAATAGATATAGTGCATGCCCATCTGGTAGTCGGCGCCGGCCAGTAATGTACCGGGTGCTTTATCATCCGACAGTAATTTATTCAGCAGTTCCAGCTGAAAAGGTTTCTTTTTGCTGTAGCTCCCCGCAACAGCATCATTGAACCAAAGCGAATAAATATAAGGATAGGCATTTTCGTACTTATTGTAAAAATCATTGGTAAAGCTGGTGGGGCTGATCTTTGAATCATAAAAATCAAGATACAGGTTGGTGATATAGGCATCCTGGCTGCTCTTGCTATCCTTCATGGCATCGGCCAATAAGGTTCTTGCCGTGGCCCGGTCATTTTTTCCAAGAGCGGCCCAGGCGGCCTCATATTTAGATGTTTGTGCAAAAGAAATACAGCTGATTGCTGTAAAAAGGGTGATCAGTAAGAGTTTCATCGAGCTGGTTTTAGTAGATGCAAAATAAGTTTTTCTGTTAATACCATAAAATCAGGACGATAACTAAACGGAATTTTAGTGGTTGATAGTATCCATTGCAGGCAGGAACGCCTTATATTAAAGTTTTTAAGCCCCTTGTTAAATTTGTATATTTGCCGCTCAATTTTATAAATTATATGTACAGAACTCACACCTGTGGCGAATTAAGACTGGCCGATGTAAGCAAAACCGTAACCCTTGCCGGATGGGTACAGACCGTAAGAAAATTCGGCAGCATCACTTTTGTTGACCTGAGGGACCGCTATGGTATCACGCAATTATTATTTTCCGAATCATTAAATACACAACTGGAAGCCAATCCCTTAGGAAGGGAATTTGTATTGCAGGTAAACGGCGCCGTTAACGAGCGCAGCAGCAAGAACGCCAATATCCCAACCGGCGATATTGAGATCACGGTAACATCTTTTAAGATCCTCAATAAATCAGCCGTGCCACCCTTTTCCATACAGGATGATACTGATGGCGGCGATGAGCTGAGGATGAAATACCGCTACCTGGACCTGCGCAGGAATATCGTAAAAAAGAACCTGGAACTGCGTTATGCCGTAGGCAGAAGCACCAGGAATTACCTGCACGAAAATAATTTCATGGATATTGAAACGCCCTTCCTGATCAAAAGTACACCGGAAGGCGCCAGGGATTTTGTGGTGCCCAGCAGGATGAATGCAGGACAATTTTATGCACTGCCGCAGAGCCCGCAAACCTTTAAGCAATTATTAATGGTGAGCGGCTACGACCGTTACTACCAGATCGTAAAATGCTTTCGGGATGAAGACCTGCGTGCCGACAGGCAGCCGGAGTTTACACAGATAGATTGCGAAATGTGTTTTGTGGAGCAGGAAGATATTTTGAACATGTTTGAAGGCCTGGTGAAACGCATTTTTAAAGACGTAAAGAATATTGATTATTCCGAAACAGTACAGCGCACCACCTGGGAAGAAGCGATGTGGAACTATGGTAATGACAAACCGGATATCCGTTTTGAGATAAAGATCTGCAACCTTAAATTTCCGGCACATACATTCCCGACAAAGCAACACCAGTCAGCATTGATCGATGGCGCGAATTTTGGTGTGTTTGATGATGCTGAAACCGTGGTGGCCATTGCCGTACCCGGTTGCAGCGAATATACCCGCAAGCAAACGGATGAATTAACAGAATGGGTAAAACGTCCGCAGATCGGCATGAAAGGCCTCGTGTTTATTAAATGCAATGCAGACGGCACTTTTAAAAGCAGCGTGGACAAATTCTACAGCGAAGAAAAATTAAAAGCCATTGCCGAAGCGGCTGCTGCAAAAGCAGGCGATCTTATTTTGATACTGGCAGGTGCGGAAGAAAGAACAAGAAAAGCCATCAGCGATCTTCGTATGTACATGGCCGATAGGTTAGGCATGCGTAAGCCGGATGAGTTTAAATTATTGTGGGTGCTCGACTTCCCGCTTTTTGAATATGCAGAAGAAGAGAACCGCTGGGTGGCCCGCCATCATCCTTTTACAAGTCCTAAGCCATCGCAGATAGCAGAAATGATCAACAACAGCCCTGTGATTGATAACCCGGCTGAATATTTAAAACATCCTTATGCCAATATCAAGGCCAATGCGTACGACCTGGTGCTGAATGGTAATGAAGTGGGCGGAGGTTCTATCAGGATATTTGAAAGGGAGCTGCAGGAAAAAATGTTTGCTGCACTGGGCATGGACAAGGAAGAGCAGCAGCATAAATTTGGATTTTTGCTGGGCGCATTTGAATACGGCGCTCCGCCACACGGTGGTATTGCCTTTGGCTTCGACCGCCTATGTTCTATTATCGGCGGCAGCGAAACCATCCGCGATTTTATCGCCTTCCCCAAAAACAACAGTGGCCGCGATGTGATGATAGATGCACCAAGCACCATTGATGATAAGCAGTTTGATGAGTTGCAGATAAAATTAAATCTTAAAAATTAGTAGCAATGCCGGAGCCGAAATACTCCGGCATTTTTTATAAGGGGTCAAAGAAATTGTGAAAGTATCTTGTGACAGTATTTTATTATATACGCAAAGCAGGCATTTATGCTAAGACCGGTTTACAGGTGGTTATGTTTTCTCGGCATATTGCTGCTGATCTCCATTGGATGCTGCGAATTTCTTGTAGCCGATGATAAAAGCGGGCTCAATTTAGATTTTGGAATAGGGATCGCTATCTTCTTTATCGCATACTACTTATTGATGTTCGTGTTTTTTATACTGGCGCTGTATTATCTAAAGTTCCCCAAAATAAAATTACTTGTTGCTGTTGTCATTTTTGGATTATTTGCAAGTGTATTACCAGCCATCGGTTTTTGGGAAGAGATCTCAAGATGGTTAAAATTAAAGGAGGTAATTTTTTCTACCGATTATGATCTGTTTAAAACATCAGCATTAAGAAAGACGGTCAACAGTATTGAAAAAATAATCTTTTTACTGTTGTTTCCTTGCCAACTGCTTGTCCTGCTGCTGTCCTTTAAAATAAGAAAATCATTCACTCCCGCTGGAAAATAATTTTGCTATAACGGTTACACTTTTTCTTCTTACCTTTTCGTTATCAAAAAAACTGCAAGTATGAAGTCCCGTAAACTGCACTCCCTTTTTTTAATTACTTCTTTCTGTGCTAAGTACAACTGACTATAAGCAGTTTGATGAACTATACGTAAAATTACCTTTCGGTGAAAAACAAAAGATTATTCGGCATAGTAAATACTGTGAATATTGCATTGTGGATTGCTTTTATGATTAATAGGTTATGGGATTTTTTTGGTATCGCTTACGTTAGTTTTGAACAAGACTGGAGTGTATTTATATTTTTCGGAATAACGCTCATCATTGTTTTTTCATTCTCCTTTTTTTGTTATAAACTCATTAAAGCACTCAAGTATGGGCTTCCGTTATCGGATAGCTCAAGGCTTATCGGGCCAATTTTTGCTGTCATCGTTACGTTATTTACAATTTTCCTGATCTGGCTTTCTATTGATCAGATAAAGAATTATTTTACTTATAGATTTCCTGCACTTAATAGAGGGATAGTAACAGACCTGATTATTATGGCTATATGCATAACTTCAAGCTATCTGTGCATTGCCTATTGGGTCATTCGAAACCAGGTTAAAAAACAACTTACCGGTATCATTGCTGATTTAGGAAAAAATGAAAACAGTTAAATAAAAGCACTGGCTTTTTATTTTTACACTATTCTTCTTATCTTTTCGTTATCAAAAAAACTGCATGTATGAAATCACGTAAACTGCTCCCCCTCGTTGTAGTTATTTCATTTTTTTCTTCCTGTAGTAAACCTAAAGTGGATGACGGTGGAGGTACCAGCCCTACTCCCGCCACTGCACAAACACTCCCCGATGTAAGTTATGGATCGGATGCTGCGCAAAAGATGGATATCTATTTGCCCGCAGGCCGCACTACCGCCAGTACCAAAGTAATAGTATTGATACATGGCGGCGCCTGGAGCGGTGGCGATAAAAAAGACCTGAGCACTTTGCAGTATGGCATGATCATCACCGATACTTTAAAAACACGTTTTCCCGGTTATGCAATTTTCAATATCAATTATCGGCTTTCCACCGGCACGGCCAATCTTTTTCCCACGCAGGAAAATGATATAAAAACGGCGGTACAGTTCATTTACGATCATGCGGCCACTTATCTTATCGGCGACAAATATATTTTTATTGGCGAAAGCGCCGGCGCACACCTGGCCATGTTGCAGGGTTACAAATACGCCACACCATTAAAACCCAAAGCCATCGTATCGCTGTTTGGTCCAAGCGATCTTACAGATATGTACAATAATCCTGTAGGCCCCAGCCCCACTGTTACACAGCTGGTGCTGGCGCAAACCATTGGTGCCACACCCACCAGCAATGCAGCGATCTATACCAGCTCCAGTCCTGTAAACTTTATTGTGGCAGGCTCGGCCCCCACCATTTTATTGCATGGCAGTAACGATCCGCTGGTAAGTCCCACACAATCGGTGGCTGTAAAAAATAAATTAACAGCTGTGGGCACGGTCAATCAATATGTATTGTATCCCGGCAAAGGCCATGGCGACGACTGGGGCGATGCGATCTACAAAGATGCCTTTAATAATATACAGGCATTCATTACTGCGAATGTGCCTTGATATTTTACTATACTGGTAAAATTGTTATAACATTTATTGCTTCCCTACATAACTTATCGTGCTGTCATCTATTTTACGGTAAATTTGCAGCATGAATCTTCCCCCACTTGCCGAACGCTTACGCCCCACATCGCTGGATGAACTGACGGGGCAGCAACACCTTACCGGTAAGGGAAGTATTTTACGCAAAGCAATAGAGGCCGGCAAAGTACCCAGCATGATATTATGGGGACCACCGGGCGTGGGCAAGACCACCATCGCCAATATTATTGCCAACACATTACAAGTTCCTTTTTATACATTAAGCGCCATCAGCAGTGGTGTAAAAGAAGTGCGGGAAGTAATTGACCTGGCAAAAAAACAAAGCAATGTCATCCTGTTCATTGATGAGATACACCGCTTTAATAAAGGCCAGCAGGATGCATTGCTGGGCGCTGTTGAAAAAGGCATCATTACATTGATCGGTGCCACCACCGAAAACCCTTCATTTGAAGTGAACAGCGCATTGCTGAGCAGAACGCAGGTGTATATTTTAAAAGCACTGGATGAAAAAGACCTGGTGGCTTTGTTACAGCATGCCATTAAAACTGACGAGGTTTTACAAACAAAAAAAATTGAATTAAAAGAAACCGAAGCATTGATCAATATTTCGGGTGGTGATGCAAGAAAACTATTGAACCTTTTTGAACTGGTGACCGATACACTCGGCAATAAAGCAGTGATAACAGATGATGTGGTAATGGAAATTGCGCAACAGCGTATAGCCCTCTACGATAAAAAAGGCGAACAGCATTATGATATCATTTCGGCATTCATAAAATCCATCAGGGGCAGCGACCCGAATGCGGCAGTATACTGGCTGGCCCGCATGATTGAAGGTGGCGAAGATGTAAAATTCATTGCAAGGCGCATGCTGATACTGGCCAGTGAAGACATTGGCAATGCCAACGCCAATGCACTGTTACTGGCTAATGCAACATTTGACGCCGTAAATAAAATTGGCTATCCCGAAAGTCAATTGATACTATCGCAGTGCGCCATTTATTTAGCCTCCAGTGCAAAAAGCAATTCTGCTACGGTAGCCATTGGCGCCGCTATGAGTGCAGTAAAACAAAATGGGGATCTGCCCGTGCCACTGCACATCCGCAATGCACCCACTAAGCTGATGAAGAAAGAAGGCTATGGAAAAGGTTATGAATATTCGCACAACTACGAAAACAATTTTTCGCCACAGGAATATTTACCCGATGATATCAAAGGCACAGCATTCTACGATCCCGGCGCCAATGCAAGAGAGGAAGAACTGAGAAAGCATTTGAGATCATTATGGAAAAACAAATACGGCTATTAAACCCAACACGTTACTTTGTATTAATGAAATTATTACCACTTAATATAGTTTGTTTATTGCTGGCAATAACAATAACTGGTACTGCGCAAACCGGCCCGGTACCTGTATTTAAAGGGGGCATCAAAGCAAACAGGGAAAAAGCGTACAACAGTACTCTAAAGTATTCCATCATTGAAAATTTATCGGTGCCATTAAGCGACAGTACAGAAGCGTACTGGGAAGATGCTTTTGACGCTATGGAACTGATCGGTTATAAGCAGCCCTGGGTGAATGAGAAGATCAAAACTGCTTTTACAAATATTGAAAAAAGAAGCGGTGGTTTTCAGCAGGCATTGATGCAGTTGCTGTATACCAATTACACTACCGAATTCAGGGACAACATTAATACCTTGTTTTTAAAAACACGCAATGCAAAAGTATTTGCCATTTGTGCGAATTATTTATTAAGAGCAGATGGATCGTTGAAAAATCTTGACAGGATCGTTTCAATAATTTACAAAGCACCTATTGATAGTTTTGAAAACCCGGTGATGGCATCTTTTATACAATACGAAACGCTATGGCCAATGATGCAGAAAGTAGAAAAAGAATACGCTAAAATAAAACTTAAACCCGGACAATTACTGAATAAAGATTTTCTGAAAAACAATATTGTAGTATTCAGCATACAGCGGAAGAACCGCAATTATCCCGGGCTGGTTATTGTAAGGGACAGAAATGGCAATTTTATAAAGAATGCGAACGATAGCTTTTTTGCAGTGCCCCAACTGGCAAGAAGCATCACCAATATGCCGGGTTATATCACCAACGGCAACACACCGCAGGGCATTTTCAGGATGTATGGATTTGCAGTAAGTAAAAGCGCCGCACTGGGTCCTACTGAAAATTTACAATTGACCATGCCTTACGAAACATCAGTACAGCATTTTTTAAAAGACAGCACTATTAAAGATTCTGCGTGGACACCTGAACGATACCTGCAGTTACTTCCGGAGGCGTTACAAAAATACCATCCGCTTACAGGCACTTATTATGCCAGCGCTATTGGCCGTACCGAGATCATTGCGCATGGTACCACGGTGGACCCTGATTATTACAAAGGCCAAACCTATTATCCTTATACGCCAACCGCCGGTTGTTTATGCACCAGAGAAATATGGAGCGGCATTGATGGAACAAGAACCATCAGCGATCAGCAGTTGCTGGTAGATGCGGTAAAAAAAGCGGGCGGCGCCGATGGCTATGTGGTGGTATTTGAAATAGATGATCAGCAAAAACCGGTAAGCCTTAAAGAGGTACTGCCTTATTTAAAATAATATGCAATGAGAGATATTGAGAGCAGGGCGGATATAGAACAACTGATCATTCAGTTTTATGAAAAGGTAAAACAGGATGCTACTATTGGTTTTATTTTTACCGACGTAGTGCAGATGGACTGGTCGCATCATATACCTGTGATCGTTGATTTTTGGGAAACCATTTTGCTCGACAATCCTGTATATAAAAAGAACGCGATGGAAGTGCATTATGATCTGAATAAAAAAGTACCGTTGCAGCAGCAACATTTCAGCAGCTGGCTGCAATTATTCAACAGCACCATTGATGAACTATTTGCAGGTAAAACTGCAACACTTGCAAAAACCAGGGCAAAGGGCATAGCAGATATCATGCTGCTGAAAATGAATAAAGAAAATGATAAACATTCTGTGCTGTAGTTTCCACGCAAAGGCGCTAAGAAAGAAATAAAGAAACGAAAGAAGAAATCGAATTGAATAGTATATCTATTTATTAATAACCTAACAAACTAAGTTCCCCTTTAGGGGACAGGGGCACTATGCAACTAAACTGGCAACTTAAAAAATTTGAGGAACTCACCACGGCAGAACTCTACGCCATTTTACAATTGCGCAACGAAGTTTTTGTGCTGGAACAGAATTGCCCCTACCAGGATGCTGATAATAAAGATCAGAAAAGTTTACATTTCATGGGATGGAGCGGAACTGACCTTGCCGCGTACACTCGTATAATTCCGCAGGGAATTTCCTATGCCGAAGCCAGCATCGGTCGTGTTGTTACGTCACCCAGGTATCGTGGTGGCGGTGCCGGCCGGCAACTGATGGAATTAAGCATTGCACATACTTTTCAACAATTCAATTGTAATAACATAAAGATCGGCGCCCAGCTGTACCTGAAAAAATTCTACGAAAGCCTTGGTTTTGTGCAGTGCAGCGAAGAATACCTCGAAGATAATATCCCCCACATTGAGATGTTGTTGACAAAATAATTCTAACAGCCCTAACAATATTTAACAAAAGCCTCCGTTAATATTCAGTCAGGTGGCAATTTTATTCGTACGCATTCATTTGCAGGCTTATAAAACACCATCTCCCGATCCAAATCTGTAGAAAAACACAAAATCTGAATTCTGATGAAACCAAGTTTACCCAAATTTGCTGCTAAAGCTGCACTGCTTTTAATGACTTGCACTGCTCTCTCCAGCAGGTCAAACGCCCAGGGCATTATCTTCGGCAACGAAAAGATAAAATGGGAAGTTGGCGTAAATTTCGGCCCCAGTTTCTTCTTAGGCGACCTCGGTGGTAACGCCGGTAAGGGTACCAACAACTTAAAAGACCTTAATTTAGAATTTACCAAATTAATGAAGGGTGCATATATAACTATGTATCCCAATAAATGGGTGGGCTTAAGACTGGCTGCCAGCTTAACTTACCTGGAAGGTGATGACGCTTCGATCAATACCACCGGTATCAACGAATTGTGGCGTAAACAACGTAACCTCGACTTCCGTACTAATGTTACCGAACTGAATGGTTCACTGGAAGTTTATCCAACCATGATCTTCAGCAACGACCCGGAGAACGAACCAAGGTTAAGGCCTTATGGTTTGATCGGTGCCGGCATGTTCCACTTTAATCCACAAGGCTCTTTAACTGCAGCCAATGGCAATAAAACATGGTATTACCTGCACCCATTGAGGACAGAAGGTGAAGGCATGGTGGAATATCCTTACAGCAAACCTTACCAGCTTACACAATTGAATGTATTGTATGGTGGTGGTTTAAAATTCTTTGTATCAGACAGGGTAAATATCGGTGCTGAGTTTTTATACCGTAAAACATTCACTGATTATATTGATGATGTGAGCAAGAAATATGTAGATCCCAAGAACTTTGCAAAATATATGCCTGCGCAAACAGCTTCTTTAGCAACTAAGTTATATGATAAGACCATCGGTATCATTTACCCTGGTATGACAAGGTGGCCCGAAGGTTCACAGCGTGGTGACCTGAAGAATAACGATACTTATTTTTCAGTGGTGTTGAAAGTAGGATTCAGGTTAGGACCCATTTATGAAAGCTCATTTGCAAGAAGTGCAGCAAGGCAGACAAGGTGTCCATCGGTTTACTAAGCGTATAACAGCGTCTTAATATCAATATCCATAAAAACCAATATTATGAACAACAATTTACACATCAACCCGGTAACATTAAAAGCAGCATTTATTTTCGCAACCTGCATGTTTTTGATCTTACACTACGTAAAATTATAAAGATCGCGATCTAAAGAGTATGTAGTACAAAGTGATACAACAGAAGTCAGCCCCCGAGGATACCAAGGAAGATATTTATTTTCTTTGCTACCCCTGAAACCACAATCTTAAAGATTTCGTTACTATCCTTTGAACTAATTTTCTGTGCTTGTAATCATTTCTCATAAAGAATCCATGCCTGTGCGTGGATTTTTTATTTTATAAATAATTCACTTCGTGAATTCAGTTGGCCACGGATTACACAGATTAACACGGATTATAATACTGTCAGTGCAAATTCCTTTCAATAAAGAACTATACATTCACTTTGCGAATTAAAACAGCCACGGATTGCATGAATTAACACTGATTAAAATACCATCCGTGAAAATCCGTGTAATCCGTGGCCACAAAAAAGCTACGCAGTAGCTATTACTTTAATTCCGGCGCTAAAAATTTTCCGGTAAAACTTTCTTTTACTTTTATCAATCCTTCGGGTACGCCTTCGTACAAAACTTTTCCGCCGCCATCACCACCTTCGGGGCCGATATCAATAATATGATCCGCTACTTTTATCACATCCATATTATGTTCTATCACTAATACGGTATTACCTCTGTCCACCAGTTTATACAATACTTCCAGCAAATGCTGTATGTCCTGGAAATGTAAACCGGTTGTAGGTTCATCCAGTATATAAAATGTTTTACCCGTATCTTTTTTACCTAACTCAGTAGACAGTTTTACACGCTGTGCTTCTCCCCCACTGAGTGTTACAGCGCTTTGGCCTAAAGTGATATAACCCAATCCCACTTCCTGCAGCACTTTTATCTTTCGGTAGATATATGGCACTGCCTGGAAAAATTCCACCGCTTCATCCACCGTCATATCCAATACATCGCTGATGCTTTTTCCCTTATAGCGTATCTCCAGTGTTTCGCGGTTGTATCTTTTGCCATTGCATTTTTCGCAATGCACATATACATCGGGTAAAAAATTCATTTCTATTACCCGCATGCCGCCGCCTTCGCACACATCGCAACGGCCGGTTTTTACATTAAAAGAAAAACGGCCGGCATTATAGCCACGGATCTTTGCTTCGGGCACCGTTGCAAATAATGTTCTTATATCAGTAAAGAAACCACAGTAAGTAGCAGGATTACTCCTTGGCGTACGCCCAATCGGCGATTGATCGATCTCTATCACTTTATCGATCTCCTCCATACCCTTTATAGATTTATAAGGCATGGGGTTGGCTTTTGAATTATAACAATACTTGCTCAGTAATGGATACAACGTTTCATTGATCAAGGTAGATTTTCCGCTGCCGCTCACGCCCGTAACCAGCACCAGTTTACCCAATGGAAATTTTACCGACACATTGCGCAGGTTATTACCCGTTACACCATTCAGCTCAATGAATTTTCCATTACCCTTTCTCCGCTCCTTAGGTATCTCGATATTTTTTTTACCGCTTAAGTATTGCGCTGTATCCGAATTGGATCTTACTACAAATTCAGGACTACCCTCGCTTACGATCTGACCCCCATGCTTACCCGCTTTCGGCCCGATATCCACCAGGTAATCCGCCGCCAGCATAATATCCTTATCATGCTCCACCACCAGCACGCTGTTGCCAATATCCCGCAGGTTCTGCAGTGCAGTAATTAATCGTTGATTATCTCTTTGGTGCAAACCAATACTCGGCTCATCCAAAATATAGGTAATGCCCTGCAGCTGCGAGCCTATCTGTGTGGCCAGGCGTATACGCTGCGATTCGCCGCCACTCAATGTTCTGGAAGCACGGCCCAAAGTAAGATAGGTCAATCCTACATCCAGTAAAAATTGTAACCGCTCTCTTATTTCCTTCAGCACATCTTTGGCAATGGCATTTTGTTTATTGCTTAAGCGCAATTCAATACCATCAAACCAAGCGGCTAAATTATCCAGGTTCATATCGCTCAGTTCGGCAATATTGCGGTTATCCACTTTAAACCAAAGGCTTTCTTTCTTTAATCGTGTACCCCCGCACGTTGTGCAGGTGGCCAATTGCATATATCCTTCCACCCATGCCCGCAGTCCTTCATTACTGCTGGGCGATGAGAACCATCTTTTCAGCATCGGGATAATGCCCTCGTAACTGCCGGTATATTCCATCGGCACGGTCTCATCACTAAGATCCAGGCTCAGGTCGCCGTTAATACCCTGGTCGCCGTATAATAACAGGTCCACCTGCGATTGCGGCAGATCCTTTAAAGGTTTATCTAAATTTATCTTATGCTTTTTGGCAAACTGCACCACCTGCTGAAATACACTGGCTTCCCTTTCTTCACCCAACGGTACAATGGCGCCATCCTTTACACTCTTGCTTTTATCGGGCAGCACTTCATCCATATCAATGGTGTACACATTGCCCAATCCCTTGCAGGTAGGGCAGGCGCCATAAGGACTGTTGAATGAAAAAGCATTGGGCGAAGGTTCTTCATAACTGATGCCGGTATCGATACACATCAGTTGTTTACTGAACTGTACCACTTTATCACTGCCTTCTATTAATAAAAACAAAAGATCTTTACCCAGTTGCAAAGTTTTTTGTACGCTCTGGCTCAGGCGCACCCGCATATCATCATTCACCGGCAGGCGGTCCACCACCAGTTCAATATCATGTATCTTATAACGGTCCACCTGCATTTTGGGCACCAGGTCCTTCACTTCACCATCCACCCGCACTTTTAAAAATCCTTTTTTGCGCATCTCTTCAAACAACTCCCGGTAATGTCCTTTTCTTCCTCTTACCAGCGGCGCCAGTAAGTTTATTTTTTTATTGCTGTATTTATCAAAAATGGCCGTTACAATTTCTTCTTCACTGAACTTCACCATTTTTTTGCCCGTGTTATAACTAAAGGCTTCTCCCACCCTTGCATATAACAGGCGCAGAAAATCGTAGATCTCTGTAACCGTACCCACCGTACTGCGGGGATTTTTATTGGTGGTCTTCTGTTCAATGGAAATAACCGGCGAAAGCCCGGTGATCTTATCCACATCGGGCCGTTCCATATCGCCTACAAACTGCCTTGCATAGGCACTGAAACTTTCCATATACCGGCGCTGCCCTTCGTTGTACACGGTATCAAAAGCCAGTGATGATTTACCACTGCCGCTTACACCGGTAAACACTACCAGTTGGTTCTTGGGAATTTTGATATCAATATCCTTCAGGTTATGTTCCCTTGCACCAAAAACCTCTATAAAATCGTTGCTGATCGCTTCCGGAACGGAAGTCTTTTCTTTTTTCGCCATTTGTACTTACTTGCTGTAAAGATATACAAAAAACTAAACAATTTAGTTTTTATTGATAGTACAAAAATCGGGTGTTTTATTACAGCAGCCGGTATAAGCATTATTTATTCACCTGTACAGCTATTTTACTTCAATCCTACCTGCTACTTACCTTGTAGTTACACCGTGGATGTGTCGTAGTTACGCCCTAGATGAAGCAAAGCAACCGTACACCAACTCCTTCCTTCTCCCGCACATCCTTCGGACTTCCTTCGGATAGCTTCCGGTTAGTTGCCCCTTATACATTATTATCATAACCCCTCCCCTGCCCTTGCAACTTAGTTTAATAGCCACTCATCCTGCTGCCATTGTTTTAGTAACTTGCGCTTCAAATCAACAGCATGTTATTCAATTTATTTGGCAAGAAGGAAGACGAAGCACCGGACAGCATTTTTACCGACAGGACCTATATGACCACCGCAGCAAAGATCAAAGCCTGCGCAGCATTGGCGAAGGAGCAGCCCGGCACCATCTTTCTTTGCTGGTTTGCAGACACCTTAAAAAAATTCCGCGAAGCATTTCAGCAGCAGGGGCTTGATGAATTGAAAGTGATGGATGTAAAGAATTTTCACAGCGCTATGCTGGGCGATCATTTACCCGTGTTTACCGAGCATTTTCCTATGCACAGCAAGGAGCTGGCGCTGGTGGAACACTGGCCGGTAAAAAAAATAGTGGTATACAGCGCTATGGACGAACCCTTGTTCAAACATTTTGGCAGCGAAAAAATGCTGCCACTGATGAAAATGCTGGGCATGAAGGAAGATGAAGTGATAGAGCACAGCCTGGTAACCAAATCGATCATCAAAGGGCAAAACAAAATTGCTGCAGCAGTAACGATGGAATTGTCCGCCGCCTCGCAACAGGAGTGGCTGGATAAGAACCTGAAAAGCAATGACTGATGTTTTAGCAATATTTTATTTGACGATCTTACACCGTCGTCGTATCTTTGCAACAGTTCTTTAAATATTCTTATCAAGAAAGGCAGAGGGTAATGGCCCGATGAAGCCTTGACAACCTCTTCACATCTATGGTGTGAAAAAGGTGCCAATTCCATCTCGCCCCAGGCGAGACAGATAAGTCAGATATACAGCCTAAATATCTTCATCAAAATATTAAAAGCTCATCTGATTTACGGATGAGCTTTTTTGTTTTACGGGCCTACAGCACGCAGCAACTCCTTTCTTGATAATTGCAAAAACAATTTATCAATCAAACAATTCAACAATTCAGGATGTCAACCAATCAATTAAACATCGGCCTCTTTGGCTTTGGCGTGGTAGGGAAAGGATTATATGATGTATTGCACAGCACGCCTACGCTGCAATCGTCCATTAAAAAGATCTGCATTAAAAATGCAGATAAAAAAAGAAGTATTGCAGCAGAACATTTTACCACCGATGCACAAGTGTTGCTGAACGATACGGATATTAACGTGATAGTGGAACTGATAGATGATTCTGCCGCCGCATTTGAAATTGTAAAGACAGCTTTGCAAAATGGCAAGGCCGTGGTAAGCGCCAATAAAAAAATGATCGCCGAACATTTTGAAGAATTATTGCAGCTACAGGAACAATACAACACGCCATTTTTATACGAAGCCAGTTGCTGCGCCAGTATGCCCATCATCCGCAACCTGGAAGAATATTATGATAACGACCTGCTGCAATCCATCAGGGGTATCATCAATGGTTCCACCAATTTTATTTTAAGCAAGATATTCGACGAGCAGCTGGAATTTGATGCAGCATTGTTACTGGCACAGCAGCTGGGCTTTGCCGAAAGCAATCCCAAGCTGGATATCGGTGGTTTTGATGCCGCCAATAAACTGGCCATTCTTCTGGCGCACTCTTTTGGTGTGGTAACCAAGCCGGAAGCATTCATCTTTAATGGTATTGAAAATATCTCTTTGAATGATGCTATCGTTGCCAAAGAAAAAAATTATGCCATCAAGCTGGTGGCCAATGCACAAAAACTAAGCAATGGCAAGCTGGCTGCATTTTTACTGCCACAGTTCGTGGCCAATACGGATGACCTGTATCATGTAAAGAATGAGTTTAACGCAGTAACAACGGAAAGCACTTTTTCGGATAAGCATTTCTTTAAAGGCAAGGGTGCAGGCGCCTTCCCTACTGCCTCTGCAGTATTGAGTGATATATCTGCCCTGCGGTACGATTATAAATATGAGTATAAAAAGATACACCACCAGACAGACACACAATTAAGCAATGATTTTTATTTAAAAGTATTTGTAAGCGTGGATGCTATTGCTAAACTGAACAAAGATGCTTTTGAATGGATAGAAGAATGGCACAACGAATTCAAGTTCAGCTGGCTTACCGGCGTGATACATGCAACTAAATTATTTGAAACCGACTGGTGGAAACAGGCCGGCGTTTCGTTGATACTCTACCCGGATGCCATCATTGAGAATATTGATTATAAAAAGATCAGTAAACGCAGTTTAGAACTGGCGGGGGTGGTATAACAGCATAAATTATGATACTGGCAACGTTATCATAAAAAAATGTTGCCGGTTTTCATGGTTTTTAACAGGGTTTATTAATATTTATCTAAAAATACGGGTGCAGGCAAATATTTGAGGGCTGATAGGAATAATACAGTATCTTTGTCTACCAATCATATAGACTTTACGCTATGCTCTATATATCTTCCATAATGTGTAAGTGCATTTGTTGCACAACTGCAGGTTGCTGTAGCGACCCACTGTAATCATCATTTTCCAATTGTAATCATGCTTAAAAATGTCTCTTACACTCAAAAATAATATATCTCAATTACTCTACCAGCTTAGTGGACTAAACGCTGTGGAAGCGATCCGGTTCCTTACACAGCAATATCCCGGGCAGGTTACCTTCTCTTCCAGCTTCAGCTACGAAGACCAGGTGATCAGTCATGATATATTGAACAACCAGCTGCCGGTAAAGATCTTCACCCTTGATACCGGTCGTCTTTTTGCCGAAACCTATTCGGTATGGAACAGCACCAACGAAAAATATAACACTAAAATAAAGGCCTATTACCCGCAGGCGGATGCTTTGCAGGACTTTATTGAAAACAATGGCCCCAATTCTTTTTACGAATCGGTGGACAACCGGAAACAATGCTGTTTTATACGTAAAGTAGAGCCTTTAAAGCGGGCGCTGGCCGGTAATGCGGTATGGATAACCGGTTTGCGGGCCGAACATTCGGCCAACCGGCACGATCTGCCAATAATAGAATGGGACGAAGCCAACCAAATCATTAAGTTTCACCCTCTTTTACATTGGACGACGGAAGAAGTCAAAGCATATATCAACGCCAATTACATACCTTACAATCCCCTGCACGATAAAGGTTTTGTAAGTATTGGCTGTGCACCCTGTACCCGGGCCATTAAACCCGGCGAAGATTTCCGCGCAGGACGCTGGTGGTGGGAAGATGCGGATAAAAAGGAATGTGGTTTGCATGTACATGAAACCACGGCCGCAGGGCATTAAAAAATTTTTAAACAGCAGTCTACTAAACTAATAGACTAATAGAAATATGAGCAAGTACACATTGAATTATTTAGAACAGCTGGAGGCAGAGAGCATCCATATCTTCCGCGAAGTGGCGGCGCAATTTGAAAGACCGGCGTTGCTTTTCAGCGGTGGCAAAGATTCCATCACACTGGTGCAATTGGCAAAAAAAGCATTTGCACCGGGCAAGATACCTTTTCCATTGGTACACATTGATACCGGCCACAACTTTCCTGAAGCGCTGGAATTCCGCGACTGGCTGGCGAAAGAAGTGGGCGCTACTTTAATTGTGCGCAAGGTGGAAGACACCATTAAGAAAAAAAGCCTGACCGAACCGAAAGGAAAATTTGCGAGCCGCAATTGGTTACAGACCTATACCCTGCTCGACACCATTGAAGAGTTTGGTTTTGATGCCTGTATTGGCGGCGCCAGGCGGGATGAAGAAAAAGCAAGGGCCAAGGAAAGGATTCTTTTCTGTAAGAGATGAATTTGGACAGTGGGATCCCAAACTGCAACGCCCAGAACTTTGGAACATCTACAATGGTAAAATTCATAAAGGAGAAAATGTACGGGTGTTCCCCATCAGCAACTGGACGGAGCTGGATGTATGGAATTATATCCGTGCAGAAAATATTCCTTTGCCTTCTATTTATTTTTCGCACGAAAGAGAAGTGATAGAACACGAAGGACAATTGATCGCCGTATCACCCTTTATAAGAATTGATGAAACAGATGTGATCGTAAAAAAACAGGTGCGTTACAGAACCGTGGGTGATATGACCTGTACTGCTGCCGTGGAAAGCCTTGCTGCCACGCTGGATGAAGTAGTGAATGAAATTAAAGTAACCCGTATCAGCGAAAGGGGCGAAACAAGGATTGATGATAAGGTAACGGAAGCGGCGATGGAGGACAGGAAGAAGGGAGGATATTTTTAGCCCCCGGCCCCTAAAGGGGAGAAAATGCAGATCTTTTATAATTGAAATAATAATTTATAACCATCAGTATTTCACTTTTTACAAATACTGATACAAACTAAGTTCCCCTTTAGGGGACAGGGGCAACATGGACATTTTAAGATTTATAACCGCAGGTAGTGTTGATGATGGTAAAAGCACATTGATTGGTCGCTTATTGTATGACAGTAAAAATATTTTGGCTGATCACCTGGAAGCGATCGAGAAGAGCACGAAGAATAAGGACAATGGTGAGATCGATCTTGCTTTGTTGACCGATGGGCTGCGTGCCGAAAGGGAACAGGGCATTACCATTGATGTGGCTTACCGTTATTTCAGCACCGATAAAAGAAAATTCATTATTGCCGATGCACCCGGCCATGTGCAGTATACCCGCAACATGATCACCGGTGCCAGCAATGTTGATCTGGCGATTGTATTGATAGATGCAAGGCAGGGCGTGGTGGAACAAACCCGCCGCCATAGTATCATTACTTCATTATTAGGCTTACCTCACGTAGTAGTGGCAGTAAATAAAATTGACCTGGTGGATTATTCGCAGGATGTGTTCAACAACATCGTGATAGAATACAGCAAGCTGGCACAGCAACTGGGCATTAAAGACGTGACCTATATCCCGCTGAGTGCATTGCATGGCGATAATATTGTGGAACGTTCAGAAAAAACACCCTGGTACGAAGGCAAACCCTTGCTACAGTTTTTAGAAGAAATAGAAATAGACAACGATATCAATCATACCGATACCCGTTTCCAGGTGCAGTATGTATTGCGCCCTCAAACAGAAGCTTTGCACGATTACAGGGGTTATGCAGGAAAGATCACCAGCGGCGTATATAAAAAAGGTGACAAGGTAAAAGTATTGCCCGCTAATATTGAAACCACCATTGATAAAATTGAGATCGCCGGCGTGGAAGTGGAAGAAGCATTTGCACCACAAAGTGTAACGCTGTTGTTGACCGATGATATTGATATCAGCCGTGGCGATTCCATTATAAGCGCTGCCGATGCAATTACTGTAAGCAATGAAAAAGACGTATTGTTCTGCTGGCTGGATGAAAAGCCCTTGCAGAGTGGCAATAAATATTTGCTGCAACATAATAACCGTACAGTAAGAACAGTGATCAAAAATTTGGCGTATAAAATTGATGTGAACAGCCTGGAACATATTGAAGAGGTACAGCAGGTAAAACTGAACGAGATCGTGAGGGCTTCTATAAAAACAGCAGCGCCCATTGCAGCCGATGCATATAAGAGCAACCGCAGCAACGGTGCAGCCATATTAATTGACGAAACAAGTAATGCTACTGTGGCAGCAGTATTATTTCAATAATTTTTTATGAACAAGTCATTCTTTCAATCGGTAGTGAATTTTAAAAAGCAGCAGGGTTGCTCGCTGCCTGATATTACAGGTGCCCGCAATTTTGTGCATCATCTTTTTGAAGCATTATTTCTTTGTAAAGACCAGGTGGACAACAATGAATTTGAAGTACAGTCGCAGTTAAAAAAACTGGAAACACAATTGCAGTTGTTATTGTATTCTGTAGAGCAGGATACTATCTACAGCGTGGAGCAGGCTTCTTTATTCTTCAATGCGATACCGGGACTGTACCAAAAATTGTTACTGGATGCACAGGCTATTTTTGAAGCAGATCCTGCTGCTAAAGATATCAATGAAGTGTTGATCGCTTATCCGGGATTTTTTGCTATAGCAGCCCACCGTTTTGCTTACCAGTTGCAGCAGCAGCAGATACGTTTGTTGCCCCGTGTTATCAGCGAATATGCACACAGCGCCACGGGTATCGATATTCACCCTGCAGCAACTATCGGCGCTTATTTTTCAATCGATCATGGCACAGGTATCGTTATTGGCGAAACAACCGTTATTGGTGATCATGTAAAAATTTACCAGGGTGTTACACTCGGTGCATTGAGTGTACAAAAAGAAAAAGCGAGCGAAAAACGTCATCCTACTATTGAAGACAATGTAGTGATCTATTCCAATGCCACTATACTGGGCGGCAATACCATTGTGGGGCACGACAGTGTAATTGGTGGTAATGTATGGCTCACCAAAGCAGTACAACCATTTTCAATTGTAACACAGCAGGCAGATATCAGCATACAGGATAAAAAAACATTCGAAGAACCGCATAACTATTTTATATAAAGATGAAGGCAGCAAATATTTTAGCAACCATTGGCAATACGCCGCATGTGCGTATCAACCGTTTGTTTGGTAGTGATCATGAAGTATGGATAAAACTGGAAAGAAATAATCCCGGTGCAAGTATCAAAGACCGTATTGCATTAGCCATGATAGAAGATGCAGAAAACAAAGGTTTGCTGCACAAGGAGAGCGTAATCATAGAACCTACCAGTGGCAATACCGGCATTGGCCTGGCACTGGTGGCAGCAGTAAAGGGCTACAAAATTATTTTGGTAATGCCCGAAAGTATGAGCATTGAAAGAAGAAGACTGATGAGTTTATACGGTGCTGAATTTGTTTTAACGCCCCGTGAAAAAGGTATGAAAGGTGCTATTGAAAAAGCCAACGAACTGGCAGCAGCCACTGCCAACGCATGGATACCACAACAGTTTGATAATCCCGCCAACAGTGAAGTACATCGTAAGACAACTGCTTTGGAAATATTAAACGATTTTCCGGACGGTTTGGATTATATCATTACCGGTGTTGGTACAGGCGGACATATCACTGGTGTTGCCGAAATACTGAAAGTAAAATGGCCCGGCCTTAAAGTATTTGCAGTGGAGCCGGAGTTATCGCCGGTATTAAGTGGTGGCGCTCCCTCCCCTCACCCATTGCAGGGTATTGGCGCAGGCTTTGTGCCTTCCATTTTAAACACTTCGATCTTGGATGGTATTGTACAGGTAGGCAAAGACGAAGCGTATGCATATGCGCAAAGAGCAGCCAAAGAGGAAGGGATATTGGTAGGTGTATCAACGGGTGCATCGCTATCAGCAGTGGCAAAAAAAATAAGTGATATACCGAAGGGATCAAAAGTATTGACGTTTAATTACGATACGGGTGAAAGATATTTATCAATAGAAGGATTGTTTCAATAACCAACAATATGCTTAGTATATGAGTAAAGTTATTTTAGCTGCAGCCGGCTGTGGCGACCCAGAACTGATCACCATTAAAGCGGTGCGTTACCTGCAACAGGCAGATGTGGTATTGGCCGACCGGCTGGTAAGCAAGAACATCCTGAACAAATATGTAAAGGAAGATGCTGAAATAATTTTTGTAGGCAAACAAAATAATGCTGCTGCTTCGGTACCGCAGGAAGAGATCAATGAGTTGCTGGTAAAATATGCTTTGCAGGAAAAGTTAGTGGTGCGTTTAAAAGGCGGCGACATTGCCTTCTTCAGCAATGTGCTGGATGAACTGCAGGTGCTGGCAGAAAACAATATTCCTTATGAGATCATACCGGGTATCACTGCGGCTTCTGGTGCGTCGGCGTATGCTGGCATACCCCTTACTGCCAGGGGCTACAGTACTTCGGTGCGGTTTCTTACCTGTTATAAAACGGACAATTTTACAACTGAATACTGGAAAGAATTAGCTGCCACGGATGATACACTGGTATTTTATATGAGTAGTGAAGTGCTGGAAACAGTGATCGCAAATTTAGTGCAGCAGCAAATTGACAGCAGCAAATTAGTGGCTGTGATAGAACAGGCTACCACGCCGTTGCAAAATGTTTCTATTGCAAACGTATACGAGTACGATCAAACATTGAAGGGCAAAAGTTTTGCATCGCCTACCATCGTCATCATAGGAAAAGTGGTGGCGCTGCACCAGCAGTTTGCATGGCAACAGAATTCCGGCAGCAGGGAATTGTATTTTGACCCGATCGTTTGAAAAACCATAACACCAACTTCTTAACCTCCCCGGAACTCATCCCGCCCAGGCGGAAAGACAGGGGAAACAAAAAATACAGCAATGTTAGCTGAGGTAAAATTAAAAGTACTGGAAGAACTGATCAAAAACTCCAACAATGATGAACTGCTCTGGATGAATGGTTATTTGAATGGTATTGTAAAAAATAAATTCACCGTATCAACACCCGAACCCGCCGCCAATACTGCCGCTAAAAAGATCACGATATTATACGGAACTGAAACCGGTAATTCAAAAAGGCTGGCTACTGATTTTGCGGCTAAAGCAAAACAACATCATGTGCATGCAAAAGTGGTGGGTATGGATCAATACCGCTTAACAGATCTTACCAAAGAAGAATATTTACTCGCTGTTGTAAGCACACATGGCGAAGGAGAACCGCCTGCTGCTGCAAAAAAATTCTACGATCATATACATAACAATGGTTTTAAGTTAGAAAAATTACAGTATGGTGTATTGGCATTAGGTGATACTTCTTATCCTTTGTTTTGCAAGACCGGTGAAGATGTAGACCTGCAACTGAACAAACTGGGTGGTAACCGTATTGTGCCCTTGCAAAAGTGCGACCTGGAATATGATGAAGAAGCCAGCAGCTGGTTCAGTTCGGTTATCAAAAATATCACTGCTACTAAAACAACCCCTGCAACCGCTTCAACTGCTGTAACAGCTCCTGCTGCAAAAAAAGGCAAACAGGTATACAGCGGTAAAATTGTAAGCAAAATAAATTTAAACGACCGTGGTTCCAGCAAGGAAACTTACCATATAGAAATTGAAGCCGATGGTGTGGAATACCAGTGCGGTGATTCTATCGGCATTTTAGCAGAAAATGATTCACAGGTGGTAACGGATATCATCGCTATTACCAACATAGATGGTAATAAATCGCTGGAATTTAAAAAAGAAAAATTCACCATCTACGAATTACTGAAGAGAAAAATAAATATTGTACACTTAACAGAGCGTTTGGTGCAATTGTATGCTGCTGCAACTGGTCATGCAGTTCCAGCCGGCCGAGCCGATCTGTTGGACCTGGTAAAAAAATATCCGGTAAAAAATGCGGCGCAGTTTGAAGAAATATTAACTACGCTGAATGCGATCTCTCCAAGATTGTACACCATAGCTTCAGCACCTGCTGCGCACAATGGCGAAGTACATATCGTGGTGGTAAAAGATGTGTACACCGTTAATGATGAGCGCAGGTTTGGTTTATGCTCTAATTATTTAAGTGCATTAAAGTTAAACAGCACACAACAGTTCTTTGTACAGCCCAACAAACGTTTCCGGCTACCCGAAGAAAATAAAGATATCATCATGGTAGGGCCTGGTACCGGTATTGCAGCTTTCCGTTCCTTTTTAGCAGAGCGGGATGCCACCGGTGCCAGCGGCAGGAACTGGCTGTTCTTTGGCGATCAGCATTTTGAAACTGATTTCTTATACCAGACCGAGATACAGAACTGGTTTGAGACCGGTGTGTTAACAAAAATTAATCTTGCTTTTTCAAGAGATCAGCACGAGAAAATTTATGTACAGCACAAAATGCTGCAACAGGGAGCAGAACTATACCAATGGCTGGAAGGCGGCGCTTCATTTTTCATCTGCGGTAAAAAACACCCGATGAGCACGGACGTGGAAAATACATTGCTGCAGATCATTCAGCAATACGGCAATAAAAATGAAGCAGAAGCAAAAAAATATTTAGAGCATTTGGAGGAAGCGGGAAGGTATGAGAAGGATGTGTATTAGTCGCCCCCTAGCCCCCTCCCGCCTGGGGCGGGATAAATTCCGGGGGAACTGATCGAAGCGAAGAGACCTCACCTATCCTCTCCTGCAGGAGAGGGAAATGGAGGAGATATCAGCGGAGATTATGGCGAAGACTAAAATAATTGTATTCAGCTCCATAGGAGGGACACGTTGGTAGACCAAAAAAATGAAATGGGTTTAGAGAGCCCCGTAGGGGTGACAGTTGAATTGCAAAACACCATCAATAAAACATCATTAAAGTTCAATAAAGATATACAGTACAAGAGTGTCCAGCTATTGCGGGATAAACTGGCCAATGAAGATTAATAAAGCTTCGCAGCCCGGCTCAGAAAAACAAATAAAATCATGTCCGATAAGAATAAATTATCCGCAGTAGAAAGAATTAAAACATCCAGTGATGGTTTGAGAGGAACGATCAAAGAAAGTTTGACCGATGAGATCACCGGTGCCATCCGGGAAGATGACCAGGCCGTGATCAAATTTCATGGTATGTACCAGCAGGATGACCGTGACAGAAGAGAAGAACGGGCGGAAAAAAAATTAGACCGTTTATATTCCTTCATGATCCGTTTAAGGTTGCCGGGCGGTGCTATCAGCGCCGATAAATGGATCGCCGCCAATGCCATTGCCAATGATAATTCAACCGGTGTCATCAAGATCACCACCCGGCAAACAATACAATTGCATGGTATTGTAAAGTCAAAGATCAAGCCTACCATCAGCGCTTTCAACAAAGCACATTTAGATTCTATTGCCACCTGTGGTGATATCAACCGCAATGTAACCTGTGCATCGCACCCGGTACAATCGCCTTTGCATGCGGAGGTATTTGCGTATGCTTCAAAGATCAGCGACTTACTTTTTCCTAAAACAAAAGCGTATTATGAAATATGGATCGGCGATGAAAAAATTGCGGATAAGAATGAAGAAGTTGATCCTTTGTACCAGGACCGGTATTTACCAAGAAAATTCAAGATCGGCATCGGCATTCCGCCCAATAATGAAGTGGATGTATTGATCAATGATCTTGCATTAATAGCAATTATTGAAGAAGGGAAATTAAAAGGTTTCAATATTGCCATTGGCGGTGGCTTATCTGCAACACATGGCAATGCAGAAACCTATCCAAGATTGGCAACCGTGATCGGCTTTGCAGATACTGAAGAAAAAGTGTTGAAAACCATCTATGAAGTGGTAACCGTGCAAAGGGATTTTGGTAACCGCAGCGACCGCAAGCTGGCCCGCTTAAAATACACCGTTGATAAACTGGGGGTTGAAAGATATAAGGAAGAAGTAGAAAAAAGAACCGGTTTTAAACTGGAGCCAGCCCAACCATTTACCTTCAATGAACGCTTAGATTATTACGGCTGGCATAAAGCTGCCAATGGCCGCTGGTATTATACTTTGTATGTAGAGAATGGCCGTGTGCTGGACGATGAAAAGCTGGCGATGAAAACAGCGCTGCTGGAAATTGCTAAAACCAACAAATGCAGTTTTTTATTTACCGCCAGCCAGAATATTATTATCAGTGATGTTGCTGAAGCCGATAAACCTGCGATCGATCAGTTATTACAGGATTTTAAATTAATTGAACATACGGACAATGCTTCTGCAGTACGCAAAAATGCTATTGCCTGTGTGGCATTGCCCACTTGTCCGCTGGCATTGGCGGAAGCACAGCGTTATTTACCGGAATTGCTGGATAAGATAGAACCCTTATTACAAAAGAACACGCTGGATAAAGAAGATATCATTTTACGCATGACGGGTTGCCCCAATGGTTGCGGACGCAGCGCTGCGGCAGAGATAGGTTTAATCGGCACAGCGCCGGGCAGGTACAACCTGCACCTGGCAGGTGATCATGAAGGGCAGCGGTTGAATAAACTGTATAAAGAAAACCTGGATGAAACGGAAATATTAACCGAACTGGATGGCTTATTTGCTACCTTTAAAAGTGAAAGGAATGATGGGGAAAGATTTGGTGATTTTACGCACAGGAAGTTTTATTAAGTGATGGCGGCATGCCCTATGATGGAGGGGTATGGTCGGTGGGACACCGACCATGGGTGGAGGGTTTCCGTGGTTGCTGTCTTCCGTGGTCGGTGTCTCCACCGACCGCAGTAAGCGACAGGTATAAAAGGTATTGCCATCTGTTACAACAAATAATGTTCGACTACAACAACATACTACAACAAAAAATTGATGCGCTGAAAGAAAGCGGCAGCTACCGTTATTTTTTAGACGTGAATAAAAGCGCCCAGCATTTTCCCCGTTTTTATTACGAGAATGAAATGGGCGAAAAAAAAATGGCGGTGAACTGGTGCAGCAATGATTATATGTGCATGAGCGTAAATGAAGATGTGATCGGTAAACTGAATTTTATTTCGCACCGCAGCGGCGCCGGCAGTGGTGGTACCCGCAATATTTCCGGTACTACGATCTATCATAAAGAACTCGAAAAAACACTCTCGCAGTTACATAAAAAAGAAGCAGCACTGTTGTTTGGGGGTGCTTATCTTGCCAACCTTACTGCATTAAGCACGCTGGGTAAATTATTTACGGATGCAGTATTTATTTCAGATGAAGAAAATCATGCTTCATTGATAGAAGGCATGAAGGCCAGTGGTTGCGAAAAGATCATCTTCCATCACAATGATACACAGCACCTGGAAGATATTTTAAAAGCATTGCCTGCAGAAAGGCCGAAGATCATTGTTTTTGAATCGGTCTATTCTATTAGTGGCACTATTGGTCCGGTAGAAGAGATCGTATTGCTGGCTAAAAAATACAATTGCCTTACTTATATTGATGAAGTACATGCTGTAGGTTTATATGGACAAGATGGCGGTGGCATTTCATCGCAACTGGGCCTGCAGGGGGGTATAGATATCATTAATGGTACCCTGGCAAAGGGTTTTGGTGTTATCGGTGGGTATATTGCCGCCAGCCAATCGATTGTGGATGCCATCAGGAGCTTTGGCAGTGGTTTTATCTTCACCACTTCGTTGCCTCCGGCCGTATGTGCAGCCGCTACCAAAAGCATTGAATTATTGAGCGGGAAACATGAATGGAGGGATAAATTCCATAAAAATATACGCCTGCTGCGTAATAAACTTAAAGAACAAAATATTAACTTTAATACAAACGATTCGCATATCACCACGATAACTATTGGTAACGAAACGGTTTGTAAACAGGCAGCTGATACATTATTAAGGGATTTTGGATTGTACCTTCAGCCGGTGAATTATCCTACGGTAAAAAAAGGCGCGGCCTGCCTGCGGATAACAGTTACTGTAAAACATGACGAAGCCGAAATGGCTTACCTTGCTGAAAGTTTACGACAGGTGATGCAGTTGTTGAATAAAAACGATCTGCCACAATTAAAGCAACAGGAGCACCCTTGAACGATTTTTATTATACCAACAGGCGCAGGATCCGGGCCAACCAACATATCCGTGAATTAGCAGCCCATGTGCAGCTGAACCACAAAGAGTTTATCCAACCCTTATTTTTAGATGAAAACATAAGCACACAGACACCACTGTCATCCTTACACGAAATTAACTCTGATACATTAACATCTTTATTGCAGCAAATGGAAAATGACCTGCAAAATGGCATCAGCAAATTTCTATTATTCCCCGTGCCGGCTAAAAAAAGCGAGCGCAATTTCGATTATAATTTTATCATCAATGGTTTAAGGGAGATACGCAAAAAATTCGGCAATACGGTTTGGGTAGCTGCGGATCTTTGTTTGTGCGCTTATACTTCTCACGGGCATTGCGGTATTTTGAATGCGGCCCGCAACAAAGTATCGAATGACGAATCGGTGAAGGAACTGGCGAGGTATGCACTGCAACTGGCAAAGGCCGGTGCAGACTGTATTGCACCCAGTGATATGATGGACGGAAGGATCAGTGCCATAAGAGATATCCTGAATGAGAACCAACTGGATGATATTGCAATCATGAGTTATTCCGCAAAATTCAGTTCGCAGTTTTATGGCCCTTTCAGGGATGCCTGCAAAAGCACACCGGGCAATAACTGCAGTATACACGACCGGAAATCTTACCAGGCATCGCCGTTCAATAAAAATGATGCGATCTTATCCACTATCAGGGATATTGAAGAAGGCGCAGATATTGTAATGGTAAAACCCGCCCTGCCCTACCTGGATGTGGTGCATGAATTAAGCGAAGCAGTAAAATGGCCGCTGGCTGCTTATCATGTAAGTGGTGAATATCAAAGTATAGAATTACTGGCACAAAATAATATCATTGAAAGGGATAAGGCGCATGTAGAAATATGGACCTCTTTAAAACGTGCCGGCGCTACGATCATTATTTCTTATGCAGCAAGACATGCAAAGGAATGGATTGAAAAAATTGAATATTAAATGAGCAATAATTTATTTCCCGTTTTTTTAAAATTAGAAAATCTAAAACTGCTCATTGTAGGAGGCGGTTATGTGGGTACAGAAAAACTGGAAGCCGTTATTGCCAACTCCCCTGCTACTTCCGTTACCTTGGTGGCAATTGCTGTTTGTGATGCCATAAAAGAACTGGCCAAAAATTATCCTAACATACAACTCATCGAAAAGGCTTACGACAGCGATGATCTTACCGGTCATGATATTGTGATCGCTGCAATAAACGATCCTGCCATCAGCAACCGTATTGCAGCAGATGCAAAAACAAAAAAAATACTGGTGAATGTGGCTGATAAACCGGAGTTGTGCGATTTTTATTTAAGTTCCGTGGTTAAAAAAGGAGATCTTAAAATAGCCATCAGCACCAATGGCAAATCTCCTACTATTGCCAAGCGCATTAAAGAAGTGCTGAACGATACTTTCCCTTCTGATATTG
>NZ_JASGIP010000007.1:0-512726 GCF_049840995.1 Ferruginibacter sp.
GCAACTCCATTCAGGCATGTTTATCATCAAATTTTATTTTCAGTCTCAATATTATTAATTATTTTGGATGATTGAACCATCAAACCAAAACATAACAACATGTCCACTTCTTTATTCAGGAAGAAATCTATCAACACAATATTAAAAGATGCAGAGGCCGGTATGGGAGATGGGGACCATATTTCCTTAAAGAAAGTACTGGGAGTACGCGACCTTACCTTTTTTGGAGTGGCAGCAGTTATTGGTGCAGGTGTGTTCAGCAGTATCGGTAAAGCCAGTTACGATGGCGGACCGGGTGTGGTATATCTTTATGTATTTACCGCCATTGCCTGCGGCTTTGCAGCCTTGTGTTATGCACAGTTTGCCAGCACGGTGCCGGTGGCGGGCAGCGCCTACACTTACTCGTATGTGGCCTTTGGAGAAATATTTGCCTGGATAATAGGATGGGACCTTTTAATGGAATATGCTATTGGTAATATCGCCGTAGCCATCAGCTGGAGCGATTATTTTACCAACCTGATGGATAAAGCAGGCATGCACGTGGCCGACTGGCTAAGCATGGATTATGTAACAGCGCATACCGGTTTTAACGATGTAACAGGGCTGCTGGCAAAAGGAGAAACATTACAATCTGTAGCTGCCAATGGCAGATAATGCAGCGATGCTCTCAGGATACAATGCGTGGACCAATGCACCAACATTGGGTGGTCTTCATCTTATCATGGACCTTCCTGCATTTTGTATAGTGGCATTGATAACTGCCGTGGTATTTGTTGGCATCAGGGAAAGCCGGGCCATGAGCAATTTAATGGTGATCATAAAACTCTGTGTGATATTCTTAGTTATTGTATTAGGTGCATATTATGTGCATCCCGAAAACTGGAGCCCCTTTACACCCAATGGATTTAGTGGTGTACTCAAAGGCGTATCCGCGGTATTCTTTGCCTATATAGGATTTGATGCCATCTCTACCACGGCTGAGGAATGTAAGAACCCGCAAAAAGATCTGCCAAGGGGAATGATCTACTCTCTCATCATCTGCACCATATTGTATGTATTGCTGGCATTGGTACTTACCGGTATGGTATCATACAAACAACTCAATGTAGGCGATCCGCTGGCGCTGGTATTTGAATCAAGAGGTTTGCACTGGATAGCAGGCATAGTAGCAGTAAGCGCCATTATAGCAACGGCAAGCGTATTGCTGGTGTTCCAGATGGGACAGCCGCGTATATGGATGAGCATGAGCCGCGACGGGCTGTTGCCGAAAATATTTTCTAAACTGCATCCTAAATTTAAAACACCATCATTCTCCACCATACTAACCGGTATCTGTGTGGCCATACCTGCACTGTTCTTAAATTTAAGTACCGTGCTGTCACTAACGAGTATCGGTACACTATTTGCCTTTGTGCTGGTATGCGGTGGTATACTGGTGCTGGATAAACTGCCCAATAAACCCGAATCAAAATTCAAAGTGCCTTATATCAACGGGAGGTATGTAATGCCGATCTTATATGCTTTGGCGATAACGCTTATAATGAAGTACAGCGATGGCTATTTTAAAAGTCTATTTACATTGGAGGCATCACCCATGTTGCTGTTTTGGATAGTGGCAACGATCGTGACCATACTCACAGTAGTAAAAAATTATTCATTGATCCCCATACTGGGCCTTACCAGTTGTTTTTACCTGATGGCGCAGGAAACACACATGGTGTGGTTCAGGTTCCTGGCATGGCTGGTAATAGGTTTGGTCATCTATTTCTTTTACAGCTATAAAAACAGCAAACTCTCTCCCAATAAAGTAGCCGAAAGAGAAGCTTTGGAACAATTAGGAAAATAATAAGTACTTGAGGTTTTATAATCAATCAACGATGCCCTCCAACCTGTTGGGGGGCTCGTTATTAAAAACCTTCCGTATTTTTGCCTTATGAAATACGAAGTAGGAGATAAGATCACCGTGCTGTTGACCAACGAAGATGGCAAAGTGGTGGAGATCATGAACGAAAAAATGGTGATGATTGAAGTAAAAGGCGTGCGCTTTCCGGCCTATATGGACCAGATAGACTTTCCTTATTTTAAAATGTTCACCCAAAAAAAAGCGCCGGAAAAAAAGAAAGTGTTTATCGACCAGGTGCGCAAGGAAAAACCGGTGGGCAAAACCAAGGAAGGGGATGGGGTGGTGCTTTCATTCCTGCCTGTTTTCAGCAAAGATGTTTTTGATGATGAAGTGGTGGAAAAATTCAAGATACACCTGCTCAACCAAACACATATTCCTTTTATATTCAATTACGATCTTATGATCGGTGGCAACAGTGTATTCCAGTTAAAGAATATCATTGAGCCATTGGCCGATTTTTACCTGCACGATGTGGACTTTGAAGAACTGAGCGACAGTCCCCGTTTTGATTTTGAATTTGCATTGAAAGAACCCGATAAAAGAAAAGCGCCTTTTTACGAAGTATCCTTAAAACTAAAAGGCAAACAACTCTTTAAAAAAATAGAAGAGATACAGGTAAAGAACGAACCCACCTTCGGCTATCTGCTGTTTGACAATTATCCTGATAAGGCAGAGGAAGAAAAAGTAGACCTCAGCAGGTTGGGCAATGCAGGTTTCCGCATTTACGATGCCTCCCGTGTAAGGGAAAATCTGGAGCCCGCCCGTACCGTGGTGGACCTGCACATAGAAAAACTCACCGACAACTGGAAACAGCTCAGCAATTTTGAAATGCTCACCCTGCAGCTAAAGACCTTTGAAAAATATTACGACCTGGCCATCGCACACCATCAACCCATGCTCACCATCATACACGGTGTGGGCACCGGAAAATTAAAAGATGAGATACACGAAATACTGCGGTTGAAAAAAGAAGTGAAATCCTTTGTAAACCAGTACACTGCATTGTACGGTTACGGGGCCACCGAGATCTATTTCCAGTATTGATCCCCTGTATTATATTTTTCTTACCGGCCTATATTAATTTGATATAAATCCTTATTTTCGCTTTGCAGATGCTGCCTGCTTGCTGGCAGCAATTTAGTACCCCCCGCTGAAAATCACCTCCAGGAAACACAATTTATCCAGTCCGTTTTTAAAGCCATTTTTAGGATGATCATACTGATCTAAAAGTTGTTATTTTGAGAAGACTGTTACTATTTACCTGCTTACTGTTAATGGGAATGGCCGCTGCTGCGCAGATGGCAACCATGGATATTTCAGAACTATCTTATGTACCCAAACAAAAATTCGACAGCTATATTTCCAAAAAAGGGTTCTTATTTACCGGTACTTCCTACATGACCGATACCATTGCCCGTGACTTTGATTACAGGCCCGGCAAAGCAGATACGATTCCCGTGCAGAGAAGTGTGACCAGCTTCAGCACCAAGGAAGATTTTTCACTCATCTACCGCACCACATCTGCAAAAGAATTTCAAAAAATAAAAGCGGATATAAAAAAAGAAGGCTTCTTCTGCAACCGCGAAAAAGATTCGCTCACCGCACCTTCATTATTGTTTCAGCACAATGATGTGACCGTGCTGGTATCATCCAAAGCAATTGATACACTCACCGAATATTCCTTCTTTGTAAAAAAGCAAGACCTGCCCAGGCCCAAAGAGATCAGCTACGCAGAAGACCTGGTATATTTTAATTCGCACGAACAACTGCGCTTTTATTTCGGCGAAAAGAATGTGCAGAAAGATATTTATTATCTATCCGATCAGCAACTGGGCAAATGCTCCGTATTATTTCCCAACACCAGCAGGCAGGTGGTTTTTTTATGGGCCGATGCAGCCAATAACTGCGGTCTTGCAAAAATTTATATTGGTGGCCAGTTAATGGCAGCCAGCACCATGCAATACGAACAGAACATACCCGAAAATGAATGGCGCCTCCGCGACGGTATCAGGCCGGGCATGAGCCTGTACCAGTTAAGAAGGCTGAACGATGCTGCCTTTAATTTTAATGGTGGCCGATCGGCCAATACGGGCCTGGTGGCAACAGACAGCACCGGCAAACTGGATTTTAAAAAGGCCAGCATCATCCTGGGCTGTATGAACTGCACCGATGACGGCTTTACCCGTACCGCGGTCATCAACTCCGACGACGCCATACAGGAAGAACGCATACTTTTTGTACACACCATCATTCTCGATCCCTCCAGGATAAAGCCTGCCGAAAAAACCGCCGGCAAATAACCGTGTTGCAACATTAATAGCAACCATGTATTGGTAAATGCTTTCTTTTATTGAACTTTACCGGCAGATTTATGTTTATCAATCAAAAATTAATATGCAATGAAAAAATTTCAATTCATCATCGGCTGTGCAGTAGTATTGTTAACTGCATGCAACAGTAACAACGCCACAGAAGAAAAGGAAAAACCTATGACAAAAGAAAAAGCCATCGTAGCAGAAAATGTAAGCTATGGAAGCGACAGCGCTAAATTGACCGGCTTTGTTGCTTACGACAGCAGTGCCGCAAAACTACCTATTGTGTTAGTGGTGCACGAATGGTGGGGGCTGAATGATTTTGTAAAGAACAGGGTAAAACAACTGGCCGACCTGGGATACCTGGCACTGGCAGTGGATATGTACGGCAATGGTAAAATAGGCAACAACCCGGATGAAGCCAAAGCATTGGCCATGCCATTCTATACCAATCCTGCATACGCCAAAAGCCGCTTTGATGCAGCGCTTGCAAAAGCAAAAACATATAGCCAGGCAGATACTTCCAAAATTGCAGCCATTGGTTTTTGCTTTGGCGGTACCATGGTGCTTAATATGGCAAGACTGGGCGAACCATTAACAGCAGTAGTAAGTTTTCACGGTGGCCTGGCAGGCGTACCGGCAGATAAGAACCTGCTGAAAGCGAAGATACTGGTATGTCATGGAGCAGATGACCAGTTTGTAAAACCGGAAGAAGTGGCTGCCTTTAAAAAACAAATGGATTCAATTGGCGCTATTTACACATTTAAAGAATATGCAGGCGCCACACACGCCTTTACCAATCCTGACGCAACAGCAAATGGTAAAAAATTCAATATGCCGATAGCTTATAACGCTGCAGCAGATACTGCATCATGGAAGGAAATGAAAGATTTTTTTGGAAAGAACCTGAACAGGCAGAATTAACGGATGAATGAAAAAGAAAAAAGGTTCAGCATTGCTGAACCTTTTTTTATTGTATTTCTTCTTCAATAACTCTTTGAAAATTATTCTCGTTCTCCAGTATCCACACCGGCAGTTTGGCCTGCGCTATCTTCCAGCCGCCTTCCTGCTTCTGCATTTCAAAAATAATGCGGTTGCCACGATTGTCGGTAACATTTACAGAACATACATCCTTCATCATCGGGCTCAGGTGGTTGCGAAAATTAAACTCTCTTAATCTTCCCTCTGCTTTGATCAGTTTGGTGAACTGAATATTTTTAAAAAACTCTAGTTTCATGTGTAAATAAATTTAGGCTGTTGGGTACTATATATGGTGCAATTTAGGTGCCATACATTTTAAAAGCGTTGCATGTAATCAAATTGTGCAAAAATTTAACAAGCGGCATTCAAAACGCATTGAAAGTTAATAATCTGTTATCTTCAATTGTTGAAAAAAATTTTTTTCATCCATTTCTCTCACTTTTCCGGATCCCAGGTCTTTCAGCCACAAGTCTTCAATGCTCACCCTGATCAGTCTTTTACATTTATGCCTCGTGGCAGCGATCATCTTCCTCACCTGGTGGTATTTACCCTCCGTAATGGTGATCAATAACCAGGTATAGGGTTCCCAGGCGGTAAGCCGGGGCGCCATATTGCAATATTCAGCCGGGTCACTTACCACTTCCACCGTGCAGGGGGCCGTAGTGTAAGGCTGGCCCGATTTAATTTTAAAATCCACCCCATTCCGCAGCCGTTCCAGGTTTTCGCTGCTCATTACATTGTTTACCTGCACCAGGTAGGTCCTTTTATGCGGTTCTTCGCTCAAAAACAGCAGCCGCGTCACCTTCTTATTAGTAGTTAAGACCAATAAACCCTCCGAATGGTTGTCAAGCCTGCCAATGGCATGGGTGCCCTCAGGGAAATCAAAATCAAGATCGCCCAGTAAACCAACCGCATGCGAGCTTTTGAACTGCGACACCATATTAAAGGGTTTATGCACAATGAAGTAACGGTTTGCCGGCGGTGTCATAAAAATATTTATAGCGCAAGTTCCGTAATTTCACAGTAATGTAAGAAAGGAGAGGAGTGCTTTGGTGCAATATTTGTTACCATGCCGGCAGGCAGTTTAAAGTGCTGAAAGTTAAAGAAGTGGAAATTTTTGCCGGCGGTATTGGAAATTGATGTTTAAACATCGTATATTTGTTTAAAATTAAAAACCACCACCATGACCGGGCAAAAAAAAGGTATGAAACCCTGGCTGAAAAAACTGCTGATAACAGGTTTGATATTATTGATAGCAGGAGCAGTTGCAATATGGTACATCTTTACAGAAAAATTTGCGGATACATCCGACCGTAAGGCAGCATATACTGTAAGCGCAATGGATCTTTTAAAAGAATTTCAGCAGAACGATACACTGGCCAATAAAAAATATGCCGACCAGATAGTAACCGTAAGCGGCCGCGTAACGGAAATAGAAGCAGCAGCAGCCGATACCACGATGAATATAAGAATGACAGATACCACTACGCAATCGTACGTGATATTTGCCTTTCAGCAGCAGCACCTGAATGAGGCCAAACAATTAAAAGTAGGCGACTCTGTATCCATCAAAGGTTCCTGCAGCGGCGGTATTTACAGCGATATACTGGAAACCATTCACGTGGATTTTAAACGCAGTGCTGTAGACAAGGTCAATAAATAAATTAAATATTTACAAAAAATAAAAACAAACAAATGAAAAAATCAATCCTTCTTTTCGCTTTAGTAACCCTTGCAGGTGCATCATTTGCACAAAAGAAAAAGATCACCACATCCGCTACTGTTAATTTTGATGCCACCACCAAGCTGGATGCATTGCCAAAAGCAGAGAACAAAACTGCTGTTGCCAGCCTGGATACCAAATCAGGTAAAGTAGCATTTGAAGTAACCATAAAAAGCTTTTCATTCGCCAATCCTAAAATACAGGAGCACTTCAACAGTGAAGGCTGGATGAACTCTGATAAATTTCCTACTGCAACCTTTAAAGGCAGCATCACTAACCTGTCTGATGTAAAATTCACAACAGACGGTACTTACACTGCCACTGTTTCCGGCGACCTTACCTTGCATGGTGTAACAAAACCAGTTACCACCACTGCCAAGATCGTTGTAGCAGGCGCAACCATCACCACCACCACCGACTTCAGCATTAAAGTAGCTGACTACGAAGTGAACGGTGCAGCCATCGGTGCCGGTAAAGTATCCACCGATCCAAAGATCACCGTAAGCGCAGAATTCAAATAAGCTTTAATTTATAACATCACCCATCCCGCAGTTCATCCCTGCGGGATTTTTTATGCCTTAGCATCTTCGTGTCAAATCTCCTCTGCGTCCTCCGCGCCTCTGCGTGCCATTTCTCTTCGTTGTCACCCCACAGCCGCAGGCTCGTGTCCCTTCGTGCCTTTTCCCCCGAACCCAAAAACTGCTCTCGAATAATCCAATACCCTCTCATTCATCTCTTTCCCTTTCCTCTCCGTGCCCTTGTGCCTTCGTGTCTTCGTGGCCACCCCACAGCCGCAGGCTCGTGCCCCTCTGCGTCCTCTTCCTCTCTGCGTGCCATTTCCTCCACGTACAAAAATTTCGTAACTTTGCCCCATGACAATAGAACAGATTAAGGCTCTGAGAGACCGCACAACGGTTTTGAAGAGATTTCTTTGACGTAGACAACAGGGAGGCAAAAAACGCCAACGACAAACAACTCTCTCTCTCTCCCGGCTTTTGGGATGATAACACCCGTGCCACAGGCATTCTTAAAGAAATAAAAGTGAACGAATACTGGATTGATCTCTACCATTCGGTGAATACCGCCGTGGAAGATTTTGCCGTATTATTCGATTTCTGGAAAGGGGGCGATGCCACCGAAGAAGAGACCAAAGTGGCATACGACGATGCCATCAATAAAGTAGAAGAAGCGGAATTTAAAAGCACGCTCAACCAGCCCGAAGATGAACTGCCCGCCATGATGCAGATCAACAGTGGCGCCGGTGGTACCGAAAGCCAGGACTGGGCCGAAATGCTGGCCCGTATGTTCCGCATGTACGGCGAAAAGCAGGGTTGGACCGTAACGGAAATGGACTGGCAATGGGGCGATGGCGCCGGTATAAAAACCTGCACCTACAAGTTTGAAGGATCCTTTGCCTACGGCTTCTTAAAATCAGAAACAGGGGTGCACCGCCTGGTGCGTATCTCACCCTTCGACAGTAATGCAAGAAGGCATACATCTTTTGTATCGGTGAACGTATATCCATTGGTGGATGATACGATCAATATCGAGATCAACCCTGCCGACGTAAAAATGGAAACCTCCCGAAGCGGCGGCGCCGGCGGACAGAACGTGAACAAGGTGGAAACCAAGGTACAGTTAACGCATATACCCACCGGTATAGTAGTGGTATGCCAGCAGGACAGGAGCCAGCTCGGCAACCGTGAGTTAGCCATGCAGATGCTGAAAAGTCGCCTGTACGAAATAGAATTGCAGAAACGCAATGCCATTAAAGACGCGGCCAACAGCAAAAAGAAAAAGATAGAGTGGGGCAGCCAGATACGCAGCTATGTATTCCATCCTTATAAAATGATCAAAGACCACCGCACCGATTACGAAGTAGGCAACGTAGGCCCCGTGATGGATGGCGAACTGGATGGGTTTATAAAAGCTTATTTGATGAGTGAAAAAGAAACGGAATAATTTGGCGATGAGTTGATTTGGAAATTTAATGATTACCCTGTGTAATACTTATAATCCATTTTATGCAAGGAAATAAAGAGAAAAATGTAATTGTGGAGCTTACCTTTGATTTTGCATTGAACATTATCAAATACGTTGAGGTTTTAGAAAAGTAGCATAAGTATGTAATAGCACGACAATTATTAAAATCGGGGACGAGTATTGGTGCTAATGTAAGAGAGGCTCAGAATGCAGAAAGTAAAATGGATTTTATTCATAAATTAAAAATTGCAGCAAAAGAAGCAGATGAAACAGAATATTGGCTGTTACTTTGTAAAAATTCTGCCGGCTATGCCAATTGCGATGAATTGCTTAATAACTGCATCTCTATTGTAAAAGTATTATCCAAAATAATAGCAACGTCAAAATTAAAATCAATCAGCTAATTAACTAATTTTCAAATCATCAAATTAATTATATGCAATACGGAGACTTTTATTATCCTTTGCCAGCTAACGAACCGGTGTTGAATTATGCACCAGGATCAAAAGAAAAAGCGGCGCTTAAAGCAGTCTTAAAAGAATTAAAAAGCACTAAGATCGATGTGCCGATGTATATAGGCGGCGACGAAGTGCGTACCAATAAAAAAACAGCCATAACGCCCCCGCATGAACGCAAACATGTATTGGGTCATTTTAACGAAGGCGATGCCAGCCATGTAAAAAAAGCCATTGCAGCAGCATTGAAAGTAAAAGACAAATGGGCCAACATGAGCTGGGAGAACAGGGCCAACATCTTTTTAAAAGCCGCTGACCTGATCGCTACCAAATACCGCCCTTACATGAACGGCACCACCATGCTGGGCCAAAGCAAAAATGCCTTCCAGGCAGAGATAGACAGCGCCTGCGAATTAATAGACTTCCTGCGTTTTAATGTACACTTCCTCAGCGATATTTACCGCCAGCAGCCTATCAGCAGCCCCGGTATGTACAACAGGATGGAATACCGCCCGCTGGAAGGATTTGTATTTGCATTAACGCCTTTCAACTTCACCGCCATTGGCGGCAACCTGCCTACATCTGCTGCTATGTGCGGCAACGTGGTGATATGGAAATGCGCCAACACACAGGTGTACAGCGCACAAATGTTCATGCGCATATTAAAAGAAGCTGGTTTACCCGATGGTGTGATTAATTTAGTATACATCGACGGACCCACCATTGGCGACGTGGTGTTCAATCATCCTGATTTTGCAGGATTGCATTTTACCGGCAGCACCGGCGTGTTCAACTATATGTGGAAGACGATCGGCGGCAATATGAGCAATTACAAAACCTATCCACGTATTGTTGGCGAAACAGGCGGTAAAGATTTTGTGGTGGCGCATAAATCTGCCAATGTAGATGCAGTGGTGGCCGCACTGGCCCGTGGTGCATTTGAATACCAGGGACAAAAATGTTCTGCAGCATCCAGGGCTTACATACCATCTAATATGGCGGCAGAAGTAAAGAAGAAATTGATAGCAGAAATAAAGACGATGAAGATGGGCAGCGTGGAAGATTTCACCAACTTTGTTAACGCCGTGATAGACGAGAAGAGTTTTGATAAATTGGAAGCCTATATCAAAGGCGCCAGGAAAAGAGACAGCAAGGCAAAGATCATAGTAGGTGGTAAATGCGATAAAACAGAAGGCTTCTTTATTGAACCTACTGTAATAGAAACCACCGACCCGTACTATGTAACTATGTGCGAAGAATTGTTTGGCCCGGTGCTTACATTGTATGTGTACGACGAAAATAAATTTGAAGAAACATTGAAGATCGTAGACAGTACATCTTCTTATGCACTTACAGGAGCTATACTGGCGCAGGATCGCTTTGCAGTGGAAGTGGCCACCAACAAACTGCGCAACAGCGCCGGTAATTTTTACATCAACGATAAACCAACCGGGGCAGTAGTAGGGCAGCAGCCATTTGGTGGCGCCCGTGCCAGCGGCACCAACGATAAAGCAGGATCGATACTGAATCTCTATCGTTGGTTAAGTGCAAGAACGATCAAGGAAACCTTCAATCCGCCAACCGATTACCGTTATCCATTTTTACAGGAAAAATAAATTGTAATAAAAAGGTCCCGCTTGCGGGGCTTTTTTTATTCGGAGGATATCAGGTAAATTCGCCTTGTAAAATATATACATTGAAGATCATTCTTAGATAAACAGCAACTGCATCTTACTATATTAAGGTTATCGCACCAGCTACTCGAAAACCAGGCCAGCCTGGATGATGTGGTGTTCATAGGCCTGCAGCCCCGTGGCGTAAAAGTGAGCAATAAGGTAATGGAATCGGTAAAGGCATTATCGCCCGGCCAGCAGGTGCAATACGGCATATTGGACATTACCTTTTACCGCGATGACATCCGCAAGGAGTTGCACGTGGCCAATAAAACCGACATCCCCTTTTCGATAGATGGCAAAAAAGTGATACTGATAGATGATGTGCTGTACACTGGCCGCACCATCCGTGCAGCATTGGATGCCCTGCAGGATTTTGGCCGCCCGAAAAAAGTAGAACTCTGTGTACTGGTGGACCGTCGTTTTAACCGCGAACTGCCCATACAACCCGACTACTGCGGCAAAGCCATCGACACCGTAATATCTCAAAAGGTAAAGGTGGAGTGGGAAAGGGAAGAAGTAGTTTTGTATGAATGAATAATTAAAAATTAATAATTAATAATGCCTTTAAAGGAAAAGTCTTTGAATTGCACAAGGTCCCTCTGTCTTGAAAAATTATTAATTGCTAATTATTAATTGTTAATTAACTTTGACGCTTAATGCAACTATCTACCAAACACTTATTAGGCATTAAAGATCTCACACCCCAGGATATTTCCACTATTTTATCTACAGCAACAGAATTTAAAGGGGTATTACAAAGGCAAATAAAAAAAGTACCATCGCTGCGGGATGTTACCATCGTAAACCTTTTTTACGAGAACAGCACCCGTACCAGGATATCGTTTGAACTGGCCGAAAAAAGGCTGAGCGCCGATACCATCAACTTTACCGCTTCCGGCTCCTCTGCCGCTAAAGGCGAAACACTGCTGGATACGGTGAACAATATCCTCAGCATGAAGGTGGATATGGTGGTGATGCGCCACAGCGCCAGCGGGGCGCCGCACTTTTTGGCAAAGCATATACCGGCAGCCATTGTAAATGCAGGCGATGGCATCAACGAGCATCCTACACAGGCATTGCTCGACGCCTTTTCCATACAGGAAAAACTGGGCACGCTGGAAGGGAAAAAAATTGTACTCCTCGGCGATATCATGCACTCCCGCGTGGCCCTCAGTAATATTTATTTATTAAAAAAGATGGGCGCCGAAGTAATGGTGGCCGGTCCGCCAACGTTGATACCCAAATACATCAGCGAAGCATTGGGCGTGCAGGTGGAATATAATTTAAAGAAAGCCCTGCAATGGTGCGATGTGGCCAACGTTTTGCGCATACAACTGGAAAGGCAGAACCAGGTATTATTCTCCTCACTGCGGGAATACAACCTTGCTTACGGAGTAAGTAAAAAACTGCTGGACAGTTTGAACAAAGAAATTGTGATCATGCATCCCGGCCCCATCAACCGTGGTGTGGAAATTGACAGCGACGCAGCCGACAGCAATCAATCCATCATCCTGCAGCAGGTAGAGAATGGGGTAGCGGTGAGGATGGCGGTGCTGTACCTGTTGGCGGGCACAAAAGCATAAAGCAATTTTAGATTTTAGATTGGCGATTGCAGATTTATAAAACTTCGAAACGTCAAACAAAAAATCTAGAACATAAGACAAATTTAGATTTTAGAATGGCGATTGCAGATTTATAAAACTTTGAAATACCAAACAAAAAATCAGCAATCTAAAATCTCCAATCTAAATCTAAAATCTACAATCTAAAATCTACAATCGTAAACCATGTCTCGTATTTGCTTGTTCCCCGGCACCTTCGATCCCGTAACACTCGGGCATATCGATATCATCGACCGTGCATTGCCATTGTTCGATAAACTCTTTATAGGTATTGGCCGCAATGTAAATAAAGCGCCTATGTTCAGTGAAGATCAAAGGCTGCAATGGTTAAGAGAGATATATAAAGACGATCCCAAAGTGCAAGCCGTAGTATACGATGGATTAACGGTGGAATGCTGCAAAGCAGTAGGCGCCAATTTTATATTAAGGGGTATCCGCTACGTAAACGATTTTGAATACGAAAAAGCCATTGCCGATATGAACCGCAGCCTGGATGGCCATGTGGAAACCATCTTTCTCACCTGCCTGCCGCAGTTTACTTCCGTGGCATCTACCCTGGTAAGGGATGTATTGCGCAACGGCGGCGATGTATCCGCCTTTTTGCCCGGGCCGGTAAATGCATCTATCAAGCAGCAATTATAAAATGTCTATCTGGTTCAATAAATCATTATCACTGCCTACTATGCAACCATTGGGCCCGCAAACCATGGGTGAGCACCTGGGTATGGAATGGGTGGCCGTAGGCGATGATTACCTTAAAATGAAAATGCCGGTAGACGACCGCACCAAACAACCTTACGGCCTGCTGCACGGCGGCGCCAGCTGCGCCCTTGCCGAAACCATTGGCAGCATTGCATCACACTTTGTTATCGATCCTGAAAAATATATCTGTGTAGGGCTGGAGATAAATGCCAACCATGTACGCAGCGCCCGCAATGGCTATGTAACGGCCACCTGCACGCCGCTCCACCTCGGCAGCAGCACACATGTATGGGATATCAAAATACACGACGATAACGAAAAGCTGGTGTGCATCAGCCGCCTCACCGTAGCCATCCTCCGCAAACCCTAACCCCCTAAACTTTAAACTTTTAACCCTGCAACTCTTAAAACCAATCTCCCTTATCTTATAACTAACCCAGCCAATTTAATCCACCACCAACCTTATTCAATCAGCAACGTTGCGCATTCGATTGGCTACATCCGTTATTTAATAAGCAACCTCCCTTATCAAATAAGCAACCTCCCTTATCAAATAAGCAACCTCCGTTATTAAATAAACAACCTTGCTCATTCAATTCATAACATACCTTATTCAATCAGCAACATCCACCATTCGATCCGCAACATAGCTTATCTAATTACCAACCACAATAACTTAATACACCAGCTCCGCATTCAATAAACCAACCTCCCTAACACTCTAAACCCGTAACCCATAACCCATAACCCTAAACCCATAACCCACAACCCGTAACGATGTATATGTACTCAAAAAACAACTAAATTTATTCCTTAAATCAAAAATCGTTAGACGATTTAAGTTCAATATATTGTTCTTTAGCGGTAAGGTAAATATCTACAAGTCTTACACCTTTCACTACTCTTTTATTTTTTGGCAAAGGGTTTTGTTTGTAAACAATACAGCTATCTAAAAATTTACCTTCCAGGCTTGACTCAAATATTACAGCCCCTATTTCCACACCTTTATTTTTCAAAAATATTTTAGCTTGCTTAAAAGTCATCCCAATTAAGTTTGGAATGGTAATACTTTTCTGTGCATACAGGCTTGTGCTGACTATAAGAGTGGAAAAGATAATAACAGCTATTTTTTTAAAGCGCATGCTTAGCTAATTTTAAGTTGAATGGTTAAGATACTAAAAATGCCTGACCATGCAACGGTTGATGTAAGATCAGTGTTCAAGTCATTTTATATTTTGTACTAAAAAGCACTACTATGAAACATTTTTTGGCATTTATTACAGCATTGGTTTCGTTAACAGCAACAGCACAACAAAAAAACTCCTCATCAACATTGCTTGGCCTCAGCTTTTCGCCCGACCACAGTTTCCGTACGCTTGTATATCACAGTGGCGACGCTCCCACCGACCTGGTAATAAAAAGCAGGAACGATAACGAGCTTGCAAAATTTGGTTACACAGCCGGGCTGAATGTGTACTTTAAATGCTCCCGGCGGGTTGGCTTTGAAACAGGGATACAATATGCCAATAAAGGCTACCAAACAAAGGAACAGCAACTGGTATATGCCCCACCTGATAATACCCTGCCATCCACCCAAAAGATAAATTATACCTACCAGTATATCGGCATTCCGTTAAAACTAAAACTGCATTTTGGAACAGGGCAGCTGCAGTTCAATACCGGCCTTGGCTTTGTAACCAGTATTTTACTCAATGCCAAAGAAAACATTACCTACGGGTATTTAAATGGCACCTCGCAGAAAAAGTCCTCATCCTCCACATCCGGCTTTAAAAAGCTCGACTTTTCACCCGTTATCAGCGCCGGTGTTAATTACCAGTTGAATAATAAACTGCAGTTGTTTGCCGAACCCAGCTTTCGCTACAACGTACTAAAAACAAAAGACGCCTCGATCTCGGAGCATTTATGGAGTGCCGGGCTGAATGTGGGGTTTTATTGTTCGGTGAGGTGATGGGAGGGTGATAGTAAAATAGATAGCAAAAGAATCAACCAGGGTTAAATTTATAATATTGTATATTTAACCAGGAGATATTTTATATGGATACACTGAAATTATCCGACTTGATTGGAAAAGAAATTGTTGAGATTAGATTTCATTACGTTCCGGAAAACGAATACGGATCACAATCTTTTCACTCCTATATTAAGCTTTCTAACGACGCAATTATTGGGATACCCGAATTTGATAACGAAGAATACCTTGAATTGACGCCAGACAACCTGGATTACTTTAAAATGAGGTTCGTAACGGGAGAGCCTGCTTATGAAGAAGTGAAAACATATTTCGTTGGCCAGAAAATAACAGGCTTGTTTTTTAACTATTACGATAACCAAATAGATATTGAACAACGTGCATTTATTGAATTAGCAAATGGCATTTACCTTACCGAAAATAATTTTGGTCAGGTCGGACTTCCAGATATAGACTTAATAATACTGGACAAAGAAGAATTTGATGAAGAGGTAAGACGCCGGGAAAGTTTTGGAGCTGAGGTTCGGCGATTCGAAAAAACAACGGCAATATGACAGCTTTAGAAAAGCGTGATAAAATAATCAAAGACTTATTTAAACCTGCATTTAAGCAGGCAGGATTTACTGTATCCGGTACTACTTTCACAAAAAAAGAAAAAGACTTTTGGAAAATATTCAATATCCAGTCAAGCACTAACAACAGCGAATACAGTGTTGGTGTTTATTTGAATATTGGCTTTTTATTTCCGGTTGGTTTTGAATTGCGGGAAGAGAGATTACCCCTAAAACCAAAAGAATATGATTGCCAGTTTAGGATCAGAACGGATGCACTTATTGGAAGAAACCAGGACTATAATATTAATGATGATACAGAAAAACTGCTTGCAGATGATCTGCAAAAATATATCCTCCCTTTTTTTGATCGGTATAAGCATATTACAGACTGCCTTGAACTTAAAAAAGATGTACCCACAAGCTGGACAGATTGCAGACCCTACATAGGTTTAACATTAATAAAAAACGGAGAAACAGAAAAGGGAAATGAAATCATCAACTCATTCATTCTGCAAACAACCAATACATGGGCAAATGAAATTGACAATTATAGACAGGAATTAATGGCACAAAAATAAATGATACTAAAGATGACTGAGCCCGGTAGTACGATAAGCGACATTATTAATGAAATTAAAACAACCAACTGGCGTTTGTTCAATGGCCCCCAATTCTACCAAGCCAATAAAGTTGAGCCTAACCTTTTACAACTTATAAACCTTACAAACGAATCGGACAAAGGGAAAGTATACAACGATGTTTTGTTTGCTTTAGGAAATAACCATGGCGGTACTTTTTACCCGGCTGTTTTAAAAGCGCTGCCAATTATTATCCGCCTTATTAAAGCAACTAAAAGCGAACTGGTGCAAAATTGTGCGCTCGAAATAATTACAGAGTGGTGCTGCAGTTTCGATCCCGAAATGGGAACATACAACTTAATGAATAGCGATCAATTGAAAGATTTTGTAAGCATTACTGTTAGGGATCTTCTTAGCAATACCAGGTTCGATAATTCCAGCCGTAACCGGCAACTGGCCGAAGAGCTGCTTGCTTACCTCGATGAAAAGATTGGAGAGTAGCTTTAGTTGCAGGAAGGGACCGTATCCAATTTTCAACTTTACTTTATATCTTCAGCAACATATTGCCAAAAACTCAATTCAGGATAATATAAAACCATTGTTAAGAGTTTATGATCAGCAAGCTGTTCTTTACCGGAATTTTTCTGATGGCGATCAATGCAGTCGCTTTCCCGCAGGAAAAGGCCGTACCGCATGGGCGCAGGGATACTGTACACCTGCTTTTTTACAAGTTTTGCAGCACCATAATTCCCCGAACAAAGAATGTCATTTTATACCGGGATTCAGTAATTACCATAGAAACAGACCTGGCATATATCATAAAACTTGAACAGGATTACAAAAAACAAGGCGTAACGTCTGTATTGGGAACTATTATTAATAATGCAAATAAGAGTACAATAGATGCTACTAAAATGTTCAAAGAGGAGGAAGATAAGATAGGTTTGAAGTTTATTATAGCAAAGCTGTTGGACGACCGGAATTGTTGGGTTAGTAACAATGATCCTCCAATTCTGGAATGTAACATTACAAGGATAACCTATACTTTTATTGGCAGCTTTGACTCAGGTCTTACACAAAGTGAGTACTACCTTGATAAACATTTTTTTCTTAGGATAGTAGTAGATTGAACAAAGGTAAAAATTCACCTATATACATAAACGCTTTAATCAACACCCTCATTTGATACAGCTATTTTTAATATAGATGGTTCTTATAAGTTTTACTGCACGTTCTAACTATGTTCCCTATGTTATCTATGTGCCTATGTGGTTAACAAGTATTAATGTGGTCAAGATAAGGGCAGGTACATCTACTCCGACTCCGATTTTATGTAATCCTATCCGCTTTGCTATACCTTACGAATGTGAAAAGTGAGTGGTGAATTGTAAGTGGTGAGTGTCGAAGCACGCAAACAAACCCGTAACCCGTAACTCGTAACCCTTACCTCCAACCTCCCATTTATAACTATTAAATTAATAACCTTCAAACAACTCACGATTCACGTCTCACGTCTCACGTTCATGGCTCGTCAAAAAACACGCTGAGTATATCCTTAATAGATGGATAAGTATTACTCATTGGTTGCTTGATATCCTTTGTTGCCACCCATTTAATAGCCGTAATATCTTCTTCGGTTTGCGGCACCAGGTGTTGCGTGGCGGAGCAGGTCATATAATACCAGTAGGTGACCTTTAAATAATGTTTGCCGTAGGCATCGTAGGTATGATAGGTTTCGCCCACCTTTTTTTTAAGGGTAAGGCCGGTAACGCCGGTCTCTTCTTCCACTTCTCTGATAGCAGTAGCATCTGGCTTTTCGCCTTTTTCCATTTTGCCTTTGGGCAGGTCCCATTTATCAAGGCGATAGATAAAAAGCAGTTCCTTTTTAGTGTTCTGCACAATGCCACCGGCCGCTTCAATTAAAGTAAAATGTTTAAAGAAGACCTTCTTTAATTGTTCCAGGTCTTCGTGCCACAGCACACCGGCATGAAACTCTTCTTTCTTTATTTCGTGCAGTAAAGATTTAATGGCAGGGTTGCTGATCTCATCAATGAACACCGCATCGGGGTGGTGCAGTATCTCGTTCAGTTCGGTATCTATATGATCGCAAAGAAAAACAGGCTTATCTCCAAAATAGATCTTGATGTGCATAATAATATTTCAAATTTTAAATAGCAACCGTCAAATTTGCACCATGACAAACGAAAAAGCTGTTGCTGAAAAGCTCTTACAAATTAATGCAATTAAATTAAGTCCGCAACAACCTTTTACATGGGCCAGCGGGTGGAAAAGCCCCATTTATTGTGATAACCGGAAGGTATTATCTTATCCCTACATCCGGGATTTTATTAAAAGCGAACTCTGCAGTGTCATCTTCGAAAAATTTGCCGATGCCGAAGTACTGGCCGGTGTAGCCACTGCCGGTATAGCCTGGGGCGCCATGGCTGCCGACCAGTTAAAGCTGCCGTATGTATATGTACGCCCCAAACCAAAAGAACATGGATTAGGTAATCAAATAGAAGGCAACCTGGAAAAAGGGCAAAAGGTAGTGGTGGTGGAAGACCTGATCTCGACTGGCAAAAGCAGCCTGCAGGTTTGCGATGTGCTCAAAGCCGCGGGGGTGGAAGTGATCGGCATGGTATCGATATTTACCTATGGCTTTAGCGTAGCCGCCAAAGCATTTGACGATGCCGGGCTACCGCTATACCCGCTTACCAACTATCCCACATTGATAGAACTGGCTATTGAAAAAGGCATTGTATCGCCCGATCAGCAAAAAACCTTGTTAAATTGGAGCGCCGACCCGGCCAACTGGGCGGGCTAATGCTTATTTTTACTTAAATTGATTAAAAAAATACCGATGAAAAAAATGATATTGGGCCTGGCCTTGGTAGTATGCTCCGCAGCCGCAAGCGCCCAGGTAAAAATGAACGACAAAGCCGTAATAAGCCTGCCCAACCTGCAAAACTGCGATAAATGCAAGGACCAGCTGGAGTTTTTTATGAGCAAGGAAGAAGGGGTAACTTCTATAAAAGTAGACCTGAAAAGGAAGACTGCTACCGTAACCTGGCTTACCGACCGCACCAGTAAAGAGGCGGTAAAAACGGCCATTGCCAACCTGGGATTTGATGCAGATGATATTGAAGCGGAAGAATCGGCCTATAAAGCCCTGCCCATGTGCTGTAAAAAACCGGCCGAAACACCTAAAGTACCGGCCAAAAAAGGGTAAAAAACGAACAACAACTATAAAAAAAATCCCTCCACGGTCAATCGTGGAGGGATTTTTTATGCTTAACAAGATGCTTTAGAGCGAGAATTTCTGCATTCCCTGGTAGTTCACATTAAAACTTTTGAACACATTAGCCTTCCCCAGCTTCACTTTTCCCACCACTTTTACCAGCACTTCTTTTCCAAAAAGGGCCGGAATTGCGTTTTTATACGCATTTTTCATGTCCACTTCTATGCTTAAAGGCAACGTAAATTCCCCTCTCCGCGGAATATTTATCTGGTAATCCTGCGCCGTATGGCCCAAATAATTACTATCAATATAGATGTCCAGGTCGGTTCTGCGGAGCTGCAAACCGAAATTATTGGGGTTGTAATACACCAGGTCTACCTTAAAAGTAGAGGAGGAAAATCCCAGCTTTTCGGAGCTGAGGTTCTTGAAATCCCGGTATTCCAGTTCCTTGGGTTCCCGACAGGCTGTCATAAAAATAAGGGATGCCACAACCAGCAGCAGGATAGGGGAGCATTTCAGGGCCATAGTATTTAAGGATCCATTTTGTGTGGATGCTGCCACAAATTAAATAAAAATCTGCAAAGAAAAACGCAAAAAATACTGCTAAGCATATTAGCATAGCCTGTTAAGATAGCATATTTTGTACGCTCCCGATTTTGGTACTTTATTTAGTTGTAAAAAATTATTGTTATAAACTGTTATTAAAATTGTTAGATACTATAATCTAAACTTTTTATTGTAATAAATACAGGCTGAAAATGCAAGAATAGTGGAGCTGAACCTGATTGAGGTTGAATGTTAATTAATGTATCATAAAATACTGATTAACAAATTAATAAATTGTTTATATAAAATTAAATTTCGTTTAATGGCTGATATTGCACAAAGTTGCCATTTTTAAAGCGGGCCCAAAATGCACAAATGCCCAAATTTACCGTTTCAGCCAGTTTTGAGGCCCAGGCTCCGCCCTGGAGCCGATCGGGGCGCTAATGGAAATATTGCTTTTTTTAAGTAAGTGTTGACAAAATGGCGGAATACCGTCTGGTATATATTAATAGCGATCCGGGGCACTACTCAGTATCCTTACCGGGTAAACAAACGAGGCGGGGAACAGGTAAAATACGCAAAAGACTCTGGAGGGTTTTAGTAAAACCCCTGTTTAAAAAAGTACACAAAAAGCGGCCGGAAATATGCGATTTGTTCAACAAAACAAGGGGTAATTAAAAGTTAACGAAAGTTTTTACGCTGAATAGCCATATTTCATCTAAGTAGTTGCGATTGTAGTATTAGAAATTTTCAAACAAAAAACCCAAAAACGTATTTTTCCTCGAAGTGCCGTAAAATTACGGCGTAGAAAGTTTGCGGTTTCCGAAAATGCATATTATGTTTGTGATGAAATTACAAATGACCATTACCTCGGTTATTGTTCTTTCAGGTCCGAAACCCGATTTTCCTTTTAGAGCCATCCAGGAGCAAGGTGTTACCTCCACCAGAATTCCGGGAAATATCTGAAACAACAAACACAAGAAAAATGAAAACTAATTTTACTTCTCTTAGGAAAGCTATATCTGTATGCGTAGTAATCCTGTTTTTCTCTCTCCAAACTAAAGCTGATAATAACGGCTATAACTTAAAGTTTAATGCAACTCCATCTCTGGTAAGCGGTACTGCTTTACAGGTAGGTGCTAAGTATAAATTCGGTAGCGTGGCTTCAGGTATTGATGCTTATGTTACTATAGTAAGTGCAACCGGTGGTGCTACAGTTACTAAACTGGACGACAATACTACTACCATGCCGGAAGCTTTTTCTCCAGAGATCAAAGTGCCTGCTTTAAGCACTGGCCTGGTAGAATTCAAGATCGAGTTCGTTAAAGGCAGCGGCGCTGCTCAGTCAATTGATACATTACGTGCAACTGCAATGGATATAGATGGTAACAGCACTTTACACGAAATGGATATGCTGGATATGGGTGCAGGTAGTATCTTATCTTACCTTACCAGTACTTTACAGATCAACGTGGTGCCTACATTGACCCAGTACCTGGCTACTAATATCGGTGGTATTGAATATAATGGTGTTGATACTTCAGCTAAGCAGGTCATGTTTACTTTAACCAGGACGAACATCAGCAGCTTTACTTACAAAGCAGGCGCTGCTAACCTGGGTAACTCATCTGCAACAAGGCAGAAAGGTATCTACTTTAAAGGTTTTAACTATGTAGCTGCATCAACTTTACCGGTTAAGTATTTTTCTTTCGATGCTGCGGTAGCTGACAAAGCAGTATTATTAAAATGGATCACTGAACAGGAAATTGATAACAACCACTTTGAAGTTGAGCGTTCATTTGATGGCAGCAGCTTTAGCATGATCGGTATGGTGCTGGATGGTTTTGAGAACGGTTCTAAAAAGAACTACCAGTTTAAAGATGCTTCTGCAGAACTGCAAACCAAATCAGTAGTATACTATCGTTTGAAACAGGTGGATAACAGTGGCAGGATCTCTTACACCAACACACTGGTGGTTAAATTGAAAGCTGCTGAAGGTGTACAGATACAGACCAGCCCTAATCCTTTCACTGCCGACCTGAATGTACGTTTTACATCTACTGAAAACGGTACTGCACAGATCAACATCGTGAACGCTAACGGCCAGATCGTATCTACCAAGATCTGCACTGTAAGCAAAGGTTACAACAACCTGCAGGTGAACGGTCTTGCTAAACTGGCCCCAGGCATGTATGTAGCAACTGTGATGATGAACACTACCATCATCGGTACTCAAAAGATCATTAAAAACTAATTATAACCAAGCACAGAAGGTCAACAGGAGTTGCTGGTTCTTTTACCCGACCGGCAACCTCCTTTTACCTGAACTAACTGCAGTTTTAAACCTTATCCGTAAAAAGCTTTAAAGTTTTAAACGGATAAAATGAAAAGAAAGATCAACCTGGTAATAGCAGCAGCATTCATAATAACTACTGCGTTCAGCCAGCAAAAAAATAAAAACGTACCAATAGTAATCAATAAACTCACCATTTATGAAAACAAATCACAACTTATCATTCACTGGTCAACTGAAGGCGATAGTGCAAGTAATGTTTGGCAGGTACAACGAAGCGCAGATGCAAAACAATTTACAACCATTGCCATCGTATTGGGTAATGACCCCACACAACCAGGCAATGCCTACGCATATAAAGAAAAATTAAAACGTAGGAAAGCTACTAAGTATTATTACCGGTTATGCCATATTGATACAAAAGGTGAGCAACAATTCAGCGAAATTTTAACACCAGCAAAATAAATTTTAACAAACAGCGTTTAAGAAATACCCCGGAGACAGTAAACGTTGTTAGTGCTTGGTTTACGATGTTTTCTTTGGGGGTTACAGAATCGAAAGGTTCTTAACAAAGGCCGCATTTCTATGTGGCTTTTTTGTTTTTGTATAATTGATACATTTCTTACCACTATCTTTCTTCAACATTCAACAAGTATGTTTCGCAGTTTTTCAATTAAAGATCAGGATTAAAAAAGGCCTCGAAAAAACTGCTAAAAAATTAATAATTCGTTGAAGGCTGCTAACGAATTTGATTTAAAGAGGGAACAATTGTAATCTTCAAAAACCGCTGCATCTGGGCCTGCTTTTTTGAATTTATTTTAAAAAAGCCCGCTGCCACAGGGCTTTTTTCGTTTCTTTTCCTTAAATTTACAGCCTCCGCTACCTGTGAAAAACATGTGAATTTCTTATTATCCTTGGCAGGCAACGAACTCCCCCAAATTAGCATCCGTTTACCGGATTTTTTTATTATTTGAGCAATACTGACTAACTATATACAACCAAACACATGAGAAAAATTTTACTGCTGTTTTTTATTGTATTGACCGTTTTCAAAGGATTCAGCCAGGACCAGTCCAATAAAGGAAAGGACTTTTGGTTTGCCTACCCGGCACACAGCTCAGGTACGGTATCCAGGCTGGCGATCTATCTTACCTCGGATGTAAATACCACCGGTACGGTTTCATTCAACGGGAACTCGATCCCTTTTACTGTAGCTGCCAACCAGACCTCTATTGTAAGGATCGGTAATGCAACAATACCTTCCAATGCCGGCTGCTATGTTGCCTCCAATAACGTGGTGGAAAAAAACAGGGCCATTCATATTGAATCGGCCAATCCTGTTGCGGCTTATGCGCATGTATTGAATGCGTCTATCTCAGGTTCCACATTATTACTGCCGGTGAATGTAATGGGTAAAGAGTACGTGGTATCAACCTATGTACCCCAGGGAAGTACCTTTGGTTCTGAAAGATGCCAGTTTGAAGTAGTGGGTATTGAAGATAATACCACGGTTGAGATCAATCCTGTAAACTCGGATGTTTCGGGAGCGCACACAGCAGGTATTCCCTTCCAGATAGTAATTAATAAAGGTGATGTATACCAATACCAATCCCTGAACGAACTTTCGGGCACCACGGTAAAGTCTATTGCCAGCGGCAGCAACAGTTGCCAGAGAATTGTGGTGATTGGTTCTTCTACCAGGACGGCGATGGGTTGCGGAGGCGCCAGCTCTGGCGATAATTTATTCCAGCAGCTTACTCCTAAAAGCTCCTGGGGCAGAAGGTATCTTACTTCTCCATTTGCATTAAAGAACCACGATATCATCAGGGTATATGTAAGTTCGCCTACTTCGGTTGTAAATGTGAACGGTACACCTTTGTCAGCTGCTACACTGATCAGCAACTCTTATTATGAATTTACTGCGAGCACGCCGCAGGATATATCTTCGGTAGACCAGATCGCTGTATACCAATATATCACCACGCAAAACTGCGATGGTATACCGAGTGACCCGGAAATGATATTGATCAACCCGGTAGAGCAGACCTTGAGTGATATTGCATTTGTGTCTGCACACCAGTCGCTCACGCCGCCCAATACCAATATTACCAGTCATTATCTTAATCTGATATTGCAGAACACCGGTACATCTATTTCCAGCTTAAGAGTAGATGGTGTGGCACCGGCAGTAACTTTTACACCGATAGGTACCACCGGTTATTCTTACGCAACCGTAAACTTAACAGCCAGCACTACGGTAGGTTCGCCCAGTCACAGGGTGGTCAACGACTCAGGCTTTATTGCCATTGCTTATGGTTATGGTGGTACAGAGAGCTATGGATACAATGCGGGTACGAACGTGATAGATCTGAACCAGCAGCTGGAAGTAACGCCGCCATACAGTATTGAGACCACGCCGAATGTTTGCGTGGGTGTTCCGTTTGATTTTAAAGTATACTTACCCAATAAAACAGTAGGCGCTACTCCAGACTTTATCCGTTATGATTCTATAAGGTGGGATTGCAGCAATACTTCTGTAATGTCGCCGAATAACTTCCCGTATGTGGTTCATGGAACGCCTACGGTAACACCCGACTCTGTTAATATAAGGAACACCAAGGAAGTGGCCTGGTATTCTGTTCCCGGTCAATACACTTTCAGTACGCCGGGTGTATATAATATTACCATTACTGTTTACAGAAGTACAACAGAGGGTTGTGGTAACCAGCAGGATTATACCTTCCAGCTTACGGTTACAGGGCCGCCGGTACCACCAGGTTTTACAGCAAGCAATGTGGGTTGTTACCTGCAGCAGGTTGATTTTACAGAAACAACGCCGCAAGCGCCTAAGCCAACCTATTTATGGACCTGGAATTTTAATGATCCGGCGAGTGGTGCATCCAATACTTCAACGATCCGTAATCCTTCCCACACCTTTACCGGGCCCGGAAGCTATAATGTACAATACAGTGCTTATACAACGGTGGGTTGCCAGGCCACTTACCAGCAAACGGTAGTGGTACCGGATGTACCGAATGCTACTATTAATGGAACTGTGACTGTTTGTATTAATTCAGCATCTCCAACCATTACGTTGACGGGTACAGGAGGTCTTGCTCCTTATATAATGAACTACAGTATAAATGGAGTAGGGCAGGCACCCGTAACGAGCGATGCTGCGGGTGTATATACCATTACGGGTATTCCAACGAATGTGGCCGGAACCTTTGTTTACACGCTTGATAGTATCAAGAATGTGGGAGCAGCTGTTTGTAAGCGCATCGTTACGGGACAAAGTGCTACTGTAACCGTTACCGGTGATGCAACATTGACTTTAACTTCTGCAGCGGGTACCAATACACAGACCGTTTGTATCAATAATGCTATTACCAATATTACTTATGCAGTAGGCGGTACAGGTACCGGCGGTGCAGTAACAGGTCTGCCGGCAGGTGTTACCGGTACTTATGCAGGTGGTGTTATCACCATCACGGGTACGCCTACCGTATCGGGTACATTCCCTTACACGGTAAGCACTACCGGCCCATGCGTTAAGCCATCGTTGGGGGGTACACTAACTGTTTCTGCAGACGGAACATTGGCGTTGAGCTCTGCTGCGGGCACTAATGCGCAGACTGTTTGTATCAATAATACATTAACCAATATTACGTATACTGCAGGCGGCAGTGTTACCGGTGCTACTGTTACCGGTTTACCTGCTGGTGTAACGGGTACTTATGCAGGCGGTGTGGTGACCATACTGGGTACGCCAAGTGCTGCGGGTACATTTACTTATACTATCACTACCACGGGCCCCTGCGTTAAACCAACAGCTACCGGTACTATTACAGTAACGGCGGATGCAACATTAACTTTAAGTTCGGCAGCGGGTACCAATGCACAAACTGTATGTATCAATAATGCTATTACCAATATTACTTATGCAGTGGGTGGTACGGGCACCGGCGGCGCTGTAACAGGTCTGCCTGCAGGTGTTACGGGTACTTATGCCGGTGGTGTTATCACCATTACGGGTACACCAACTGTAGCAGGTACATTTAACTATACAGTCAGCACGACTGGCCCTTGTGCCAAACCTTCACTGGGCGGTACATTAACTGTAAATGCGGATGCAACTATTGCACTGACATCAGCGGCAGGTTCTAATAATCAAACCATCTGTATCAATAATGGTATTACCACCATTACCTACTCCGTAGGTGGCGGCGGTACCGGTGCAACCGTAACAGGTTTGCCTGCAGGTGTAACCGGCACTTATTCCGGCGGTGTTGTAACCATCCTGGGTTCTCCAACAGTAACCGGTACATTTAATTATACGGTAACTACAACCGGTCCATGTATCAAACCAACTGCAACGGGCAGCATCACCATCACCGGCGATGCAACCTTGACCTTGACATCTGCAGCGGGTACCAATGCACAAACAGTATGTATCAATAATGCTATTACCAATATTACTTATGCAGTAGGCGGTACGGGCACCGGTGGAGCAGTAACAGGCCTGCCGGCAGGTGTTACCGGTACTTATGCTGGAGGTATTATCACCATTACGGGTACGCCCACTGTATCGGGCACATTCCCTTATACGGTAAGTACCACAGGGCCATGTGCCAAACCAACGCTGGGGGGTACACTAACTGTTACAGCTGACGGTACATTGTCACTGAGCTCTGCAGTTGGTACCAATGCGCAGACTGTTTGTATCAATACTCCATTAACGAATATTACTTACGCAGCTGGAGGCAGCCTTACCGGTGCAACCGTAACTGGTTTACCAACGGGTGTAACTGGTTCGTATGCAGGTGGCGTGGTAACCATACTGGGTTCACCAAGTGTTGCAGGTACATTTACTTATACTGTTACCACCGCTGGTCCTTGCGTTAAACCAACGGCTACCGGTACTATTACAGTAACAGCAGATGCTACATTAACCTTAACATCTGCAGCGGGCACCAATACGCAAACTGTTTGTGTTAACAATGCCATCACCAATATTACTTATGCAGTAGGTGGTACTGGTACCGGCGGTGCTGTAGCAGGTCTGCCTGCAGGTGTTACGGGAACTTATGCCGGCGGTGTTATCACTATCACCGGTACGCCTACCGTATCGGGCACATTCAACTATACTGTTAGTACAACAGGTCCTTGTGCCAAACCTTCACTGGGCGGCACATTGACAGTGAATGCTGATGCAACTATAGCTTTGACCTCTGCTGCCGGTTCTAATAATCAAACCATTTGTATCAATAATAGTATCGCTACCATTACTTATTCAGTAGGTGGTGGCGGCACCGGTGCAACCGTAACAGGTTTGCCTGCCGGTTTAACCGGCACATACTCCGGAGGCGTTGTAACCATCCTGGGTTCTCCAACTGTAACGGGTACATTTAATTATACTGTTACAACAACAGGTCCATGTATCAAACCAACTGCAACGGGCAGCATCACCATCACCGGCGATGCAACCTTGACCTTGACATCTGCAGCGGGTACCAATGCACAGACCGTTTGTATCAATAATGCTATTACCAACATTACTTATGCAGTAGGCGGTACAGGTACCGGCGGCGCTGTAACAGGTCTGCCAGCAGGTGTTACCGGTACTTATGCAGGAGGTGTAATCACCATCACTGGTACGCCAACCGTATCGGGTACATTCCCTTACACAGTTACCACTACTGGCCCATGCGTTAAACCAACGCTGGGGGGTACACTAACAGTGAATGCGGATGCTACTTTAAGCTTAAGTTCAGCAGCAGGTACCAATGCGCAAACAGTATGTGTTAATACAGCCATTACCAATATTACATACGCAGTAGGAGGTGGCGGTACAGGCGGCACTGTTACCGGTTTGCCAGCGGGTGTTACCGGCAGCTACAGCGGTGGTACTATCACCATTACGGGTACGCCTAGTGTAAGCGGTACATTTACTTATACTGTTACCACTACCGGCCCTTGCGTTAAACCAAGCACTACCGGTACTATCACCATCAATCCATTGCCAACCGCATTGATCGCCGGTAATACAGAGGTTTGCCAGAATGCGCCATCAGTAGCGATCACCTTTACAGGCGCCAGCGGTACTGCACCTTATACCTTTACTTATTCCGTGAATGGTGGTGCGGATCAAACAGTTACCACTACAGCCGGTAACTCTGTAACCGTATTGCAAACCACTGCTGTGGCCAATACCTTTACTTATGTATTGAAGAGCGTGAAAGACGGTACCAGCACAGGTTGCAGTCAGCTGCAAAGCGGTACTGTGGTGGTTAAGGTGAACCCTTTACCAACAGCGACCATCAGCGGCGATAAATTAATTTGTATCAATACGCCTTACCCGGATATCACCTTTACCGGTGCCGGCGGCTCAACTCCTTATACCTTCAGGTACCGCATCAATGGCGGCGGCCTGCAAACAGTCACTACTACGGGTACCAATACTTCCGTAACGGTGCTTGTACCAACAGTTGCAGCCGGTACATTTACCTATACGCTGGAAGATGTAAGGGATGGCAGCACCACGGCCTGCCTGCAGGCTCAAACGGGCACAGCCACTGTTACCATCAGTGATGTATTACCTGCTCCGGCCTTTATCTTCAGCGATCCTGTTTGTTTGCCAAAAGCGGTGGTACAGTTCCAGAACCAGACCACTATTGCCAACAATACCGCAATGACCTATTTGTGGAATTTTGGTGACGGCTCCGCTAACTCAACAGCGTTGAACCCAACCCATACTTACGTTACCAACGGGCCATTCCCTGTTACACTGCAGGCAACCAGCAATGCAGGTTGCGTTAAAACCTACAGTGTGCCTGTCAACAGCATACATCCGCAACCGAAAGCTGATTTCAGTATCAGTAATCCAGGCGGTGTTTGTATCGGCAGTGATGTAACGTTCAGAGACCAGACCGATCCGAAGGATGGCCTGGTTACTACCTGGAACTGGGACCTGGGCGATGGTACCAAGCTGGGCACCAACCCGGTTACTTACCGCTACGCCAGCGCCACCACTTACAGTGTTACCTTATTTACCGTGAACAGCTTTGGCTGTAACAGTGATACCATCACCAAAACGTTTACCGTACATCCGTACCCGGTAGTAGATGCAGGGCCTGATGGTATTGTACTGGAAGGTGGTTCATATACCTTACAACCGGTGGTTTCGGGCAGCACCACGTACCAGTATTTGTGGTCGCCACCAACTTATTTAAGCAGTACTACTGATATGGCGCCTACCGCCAATATCATTATGGATGATATCACTTACACATTGACTGTAACGGGCACCGGTGGTTGTACCGCTGCGCCTGATAAGGTATTCATCAAAGTATTGAAAGCGCCTAAAATACCGAATACCTTCACACCAAACGGTGATGGTATCAACGAATTGTGGTTGATCGATTACCTGGATACTTATCCTAACAACAGGGTACAGGTATTTACAAGAACAGGCCAGCTGGTATTTGAATCGAAAGGCTATAAAAAACCATGGGATGGTAAACTGAATGGTAAACCATTGCCATTTGATACCTACTATTATATCATAGAACCAGGTAATAGCAGAGCGCCGATCACCGGTTATGTAACGATTGTTAAATAATTAAAATGTTGCTTTAAAACTGCGTGAAGAGACCGGTGCAAAATCAAACCGGTTTCTTCACGCAGCAGGCAGAGAAAAAGAAAAGCTGAACCATGAAAAAATTAGCATTAATTGTAGTTGGTAGTTTGTGCAGTATCATGGCAATGGCCCAGGCCAAACCATTTTACACGCAGTACATCTTAAACAACTACATCCTTAATCCGGGTGTAACAGGTATTGAAAACTATACCGACATTAAATTGAGTAACCGTAACCAGTGGACGGGCATTAATGGCGCTCCTGTTACCAGTTACTTCAGTATTCATGCGCCGATAGGCAAGGAAGACCTGCGCACCAGCGCCACGTCTTTTGCAGTGCCGGGCGAAGATCCGCGTGGTAAAAGATTATGGCAGGAATACACCCCGCCAGATCCGCACCATGGTATTGGCTTTGTAGCCATGAACGATAAGGCCGGTTATATCAACCGCTGGACGCTGACAGGCTCTTATGCTTATCATAAGCCATTGGGTGTAAAAACAACTTTATCGGTAGGTTTCAGCGCAGGTATCAGCAGCGTGAACCTGGACCGTTCTAAAATAGAATGGGCCAACCTGGATCCTAATGATCCTGCCATTGGTATCAGCAGCGGCGAGCTGAAAAAGATCATGCCGGAGCTGGGAGCGGGGTTATGGTTGTATTCTGCACAATATTTCCTGGGCGCTTCTGTATTAAACATCATACCAGGCAAAGCAAAATTTGTTACCAACGATAAATATGGTACCTCTTACACCCCTAACTTTTTTGCTACAGCAGGTTATCGCTTTTCATTGACTGACGAAGTGATGATGATGCCATCGGTAATGTTCCAGTACTGGCAGCCGCAATTAGGCGGATTGCATACCAACTTAAAATTCCAGTACCTGGATAAAGTATGGGTGGGTGGCAGCTACCGTTTCTCCAACCTTATCTCCGGTTATTCTGCCATGGCAGGTTTGAATATATCAAACACTTTTAATGTAAGCTATTCTTATGAAGTTGCTACTACCTCAAGATTGAGGAACTATACCAACAACACCAACGAAATAATGATCGGCTTTATCATCGGCAATAAATACAGCCAGAAATGCCCCAGGTGTTATTAATTTTTTATCACCGTTAACTGCTTGTAAAAAGTCGCCTCCTGCTTGCAGGGGGCGCTTTTTTTATGTACATTTAAACCGGATTTACCCTTTTACCAGACCAGGACTTTAGAATCAACGTTTCCCCCAGAAAAAGCACCATTTGACAGGATCAGTTTGTTTTTACCGCTTGTTATACCAAAGACATGAGAAAATTTTTATTGCCTGCTATTCTCGCATTGCTGTGCCATGCCGTGTCCGCCCAGGATTTTAGTAATAAGGGAAAGGACTTCTGGGTAGGCTATGGCAGTCATGTATCCATGTACAATACCAATGGCACTTTAATTGCAGGTGGAGGTTCGCAGGATATGGTGTTGTATTTTACCTCCGATGTGCAGGCAAACGTTACCGTTACCATACCCGCAACAGGCTGGACGAGGAGTTACACGATCGTGCCACCACCGGTGGGCACCGGGCTGGTGGAAACACAAGCCATCCCTAAAACTGGTACCGATGATGCAAGGCTGGGCGCAGAACAGAAATACCTGAAAAAAGGTATCCATATCACCAGCGACAAACCCATTGTTGCGTATGCACATATCTATAATGGGTCTATATCCGGTGCTACCTTGCTCTTTCCCACCAATACTTTAGGTAAAGAATATTATTCGCTGAACTATAAACAGAATTCCAACAATGCATGGTCTTATCCCTATGCTTTTGTGATAGCTACAGAAGACAGTACCATTATACAAACAACACCCTCAGCCAATACACAAACAAGAACAGCCGGTATAACGTATACGGATACACTAATGCAGGGGGATGTATTGAATTTATTGGGACAACTGATCACCAATGCCACCAATTCATCCACCGGTGTTGAACTTACGGGAACAAAAATAAAATCCATTGCAAGCTCTACCGGGCAATGTAAAAAAATAGCGGTGTTTTCCGGTTCCGGTAAAGTGGGTATCACCTGCCCGGTAAGCACCGGCGGTACTGCGGACAATTATATACAGCAATGCTTTCCTTCCACTGCCTGGGGAAAGAAATATTATACCGTACCCACCAAGGACCTGCCCTTCAATTATTTCAGGATCATGGTCAAAGACCCGGCAACTGTAGTAAAACTGAATGGTGTTGTACAAAGCGGCATCATCAATAATATTTATTACGATCTGCCACTGAGCAACGTACCCAACCTGATAGAAGCCGATCAACCGATCATGGTGGCGCAGATGATCACTACACAAGGTGCCTGCGGTAATGGCTCGCCCGGAGACCCGGAAATGATCTATTTAAGTTCCGCTGAGCAAACCATTGCGAGTGTTACGCTAAATTCCACCACGCATGCAGCCATTACCAAACACTATATCAATGTGGTGATAAAGGCAGGAGGAGCGGCTTCATTCCGGTTGGATAATGCTATACCGGCTACCTCTTTCACGGCGCATCCGCAGGATCCTAATTATGTATACGCCCAGTTTGCTGTATCAGCAGGGGTGCACCAGTTACAATCAGATTCCGGTTTTTCTGCTATTGCTTACGGTTATGGCAGCGCAGAATCTTATGGTTACAATGCGGGTACCAATATCAAAGACCTGTATACGTTCATTACGCCTATCAATCCTTTAAATATCAGCAACCAGGTAACAGCCTGCAGCGGTACGCCTTTTTATTTTTCTGTAACTTATCCATTTCAGCCCTTATCACTGGTATGGGATTTTCATAACGCGATGGGATACCCGAATGTTACCATACTGAACCCTTCGTCGATCAATGATAGTACCTATATTGTAAATGGTAAACAGCTCTGGCGCTACAAACTGCCTACGCCGTATACTTACAGCCCGTCGGGTGTTTATCCTGTTACATTAACTGCAGAAACTTCCGGTTCGGACGGCTGCGGCAATTTCCAGGTAAGAGATGACAGTTTATATGTGTACGATCCGGCCGTTGCTGCCATCACGCATCAAACCAGTGGTTGTGTTGCAGATTCTGTTTCGTTTTTTGATGCCACTGCTTATGCTACAGGCTCAGGCTTGTACAATTACCAATGGCAATGGAACTTTGGCGATCCTGCAAGTGGCACCAGTAATACATCCACGCTCAAGAACCCGAAGCATAAATTCTCTTCGGCAGGTACTTACACTGTTACGCTAACGGCATTGGGCAATATTGGTTGTTATACTTCACCAGCAACAAAACAGGTAGCTGTAACTGAAACACCGTTGGCAAAATTTGGTATGTCATCACCAATATGTTCCGGCCTGCCCGTAACATTCAGTGATACTTCTACACTGGTATCACCGGGCGCCATTGTAAAATGGTACTGGAATTTTGGGGATGGCTTTACCATTACCCGTACCAACAACAGTGATACCACGCATATCTATGCACCCTGGAATCCTGCAATAACGGATACACTGGTAGTAGAAACCAACACTGGTTGTAAGAGCCTTCCTTTTTACAGAACATTTAAAGTAAATCCTATACCGGTATCCAATTTCAGTTTACCGGCAGGGGTGTGCCTGCCCTGGGACTCTGCACATTTCATCAGCACCAGCACTATTGCAGATGGTACGGGAGGCTTTGGCTATACATGGGATTTTGGCGATCCTTCCAGTGCGCCCAATAATACTTCCACACTGGCCAATCCTGCCCATTATTACAATACCACGGGCCCTTACAGTATAAAACTTATTACTAAAAGTGCAGCAGGCTGTGTGCATGATACCACTAAAGTGTTATCCAATATTTACCCGCAGGCAATAGCGGCCTTTACAGCAGCACCTGAAAATTGCCTGAACACTGCAACGGTATTTATTGACAATAGTAACGGAAACGGCAACACGATAACAGAATGGTACTGGGATTTTGGAGACGGTTCGCCGGTAAATACTACACAGAATCCATCGCATACCTATGCCACCGCAGGAACAAAGACCATTAAACACTGGGTAAAGACCAATGTAGCGTGCTACAGCGATACCGCCACACTTACCGTGGTGATCAATCCTTTGCCGACACCCAACTTTACTTATACAGCGCCTGATTGCGCAACAAGGGTTATTAGTTTTAACGATATTTCTGTACCCAATGCCGGTACATTAAATGCCTGGGAGTGGGATTTTGGTGATGGATCAGCTTTGAATAATACACAAAATCCGTCGCATGTTTTTGCTGCGGCTGGCAGTTACACTGTAAGCCTGAAAGTGACCACCAGCAAGGGTTGTATAAGTAATCCCGTTGCTGCAAAAACAGTAGTGGTGAATGCAAGGCCGCTGGCCGGTTTCATTATTCCTGAAGTGTGCTTGAGTGATACCTATGCACAATTCACCGATACCAGTAAAGTGGCGGCGCCTTCTTTTATCAATGGATGGGAGTGGAATTTTGGCGATGGTTCGCCCTTGAACAATGCTCAAAACCCGCAGCACAGTTATACAGCTGTAGGGCCTTATAATGTTAGATTGATAGCTGCCAGCAATAATGGTTGCAAAGACACCATTACGCAACTGCTGATCGTTAACGGTAGCTTCCCTGTAGCTAATTTCATCGTGAATAATCCCGGTTCGTTATGTGCCAATGATTCTGTTGCAATCGTGGAAGCATCCAGTGTGTTCCCCGGTAATATCACCAAGGTGGAGATCTATTGGGATAATATCAATTTTCCCGCAGGTCCGCCACAAGTGGATGATCTGCCTTTTACCGGCAAAGTGTATAAACATTTATACTTGCCCAATTCGCAGGTAACCAAAACTTATCAAATAAGATACCGTGCTTATTCCGGCGGTATTTGTGTGAATGATAAATTGTCTACTATTACCGTAAATGCCGCTCCAAAAGTGCAGTTCAATGCCATACCCGATGCCTGTTATGATGCAGCGCCCTACCTGCTTACACAGGCAACAGAAGTAGGAGGGGTAACGGGTAACGGCGTGTACTCGGGACAGGGAGTAAATGCTGCAGGCCTGTTTAATCCGGTAACTGCGGGTATTGGTACGCATACCATCAAATATACTTTCACTTCATTGATGGGCTGTGTGGACAGTATGAGCAAGATCATTACGGTACTGGATACTGCCAGCGCCAGATTCAGCTTTGCAGGACCCGATTGCGAAGGCACCCCTGCGGTATTTAAAGAACAATCAACAAGCCCTGCTGGTGTGGTACTCAATAATACCTACTGGAATTTTGGTGATGGTTCACCGGTTGAACAGCATGCACCCGGCAGCACCTTCACACACAACTTCCCGGCATGGGGCTATTATACGGTTACCATGTATAACAGTTCTGCCTACGGTTGTAAAAGCACGGTTACCACGCAACAGGTATATGTAAACCCTAACCCTGTGCCTTTGTATTCTTTTGCACAATCCAGTGTGTGCCTGCCTGCGGCTGCAGTATCATTTATCAATACTTCTTCTATACCCGATAATGCAGCGCTTATTTATCTATGGAATTTTGGCGATCCTGCCAGTGGTTTGCTTAATACTTCGGTGGCAAAAACGCCACCGCCACATATCTATACCGGTACAGGGCCTTATAGTGTACTGCTTACCGTTACCAGTGCCAGCGGCTGCAGCAAAAGCAGTACGCACCTGGTTGATTTCATTCATCCACAGCCCAAAGCTGCTTTTACTATCAGCAAACCATCTGTCTGCATTGGTGATGTAGTGGTGTTTACTGATATTACCAATGGACTGGACGGTACTGTAAACAAATGGCACTGGGATTTTGGAGACGGTATCACCGGTATCAATAAACAGGAAACTCATCTATATAGCTCTACCAACAGTTTTACAGTGGCATTGTATATTCAGAACAGTAACGGTTGCAACAGTGATACGCTTACCAAAACATTTACGGTGTATCCTTATCCTGTTGTGGATGCAGGCCCGGACAGGGTAGTGCTGCAGGGCGGCGCTATTACCATACAGCCCGTGGTTACCGGCAACGACCTGCAATATTACTGGTCGCCTGCCACTTATTTAAACAGCACAACTGTTGAAGCACCTCTTGCAAGCAATGTGCAGGATGATATTACGTACACACTTACCGTAACAGGCAGTGGTGGTTGTACAGCGGCGCCAGACAGGATGTTTGTGAAAGTATTGAAAGCGCCCCGCATCCCTAACACATTCACGCCAAACGGAGATGGCATCAACGAAGTGTGGACGATCGGTTACCTGGATACTTATCCTGATTGCAGGGTGCAGGTATTTACAAGAACAGGGCAACTGGTATTTGAATCAAAAGGATATAAAAAGCCCTGGGATGGTAAAATGAATGGCAAGACATTACCCTTCGATACTTATTATTACATTATAGAACCGGGATCGGGCAGGGAGCCTGTAACTGGTTATGTTACGATTGTAAAATAAGGGAGGGAAAAGAATTATTCCTGGTCGTCGGAATGTTCGCTGACAGGAGGAGCGGAGGTATCCATTCTTTTCAACAGGGAATCTGTAGGTATTTCTCTTGCGGCCAGCATCCATTCGGGTACCACCACCCATTGTCCATTGATCAATGAAACATTGTACACTTTTAAAGTGGCATTCTTAGAACCGGATTGTTCTTCTTTTACGATCACCTGGCGGGTAGGGATACCTTCTTTTAACACCACGGGAGTTACGATATTGCCATCAAATTGTTCTGCAAAAGCGGCGGCTTTGTCTTGTATGGTTTTAATTACAGGTTCCAGTTCTTTCAATTTCTTCTCAATGACCGGTCTTTGCTTTTCAACCGCATCGGTGATCAGCTTCAGCTTTTCTTCGGAAAAATTATTTACAAATTTATCTACCAACGATACCGGTTCGGCTTCCGCTTCCTCGTCTTGCTGTAAAACGGGCGCTGTGATATTTACCACCGGTGGTTTAGCTGCAGCGCTGATATTTGCCTGGAAAAAGAAAACGCCACCCAGCACCAGTATGAACAACATGCTGAGTAAGGGAAAAATAAACCTGCTGCGGTTATGCGTAAAATTATTTTGATTGGTAAAGAACTGTATACGCTGCAATAATTGTGCTTTGCCTGCAACTGCTGCCAGCTGGTATTGAGGTATCTGCTGCCTGATATGCTGGGCTTTCAATAAAGTTTCGGCATATAACAGTGGCGAGTATTCGAAAGCGATCACGGTGCTGTCGCAGTATTTTTCTCTTTCCAGCCGTATCTTTTTGCACAGGGCATTGATGAAAGGGTTGAAGAAGAAGATATTTTCGCTGATGATCAATACCCAGTTCAGCAGGTAATCATTGGCTTTGATATGCGACAATTCGTGCAGTATCAGCGTTTCGGCCTGTTTTAAAGAAATATGATTGGCCAGTGCCACCGGCAGTACAATCACAGGTTTAAAAAATCCAAAAGTAACCGGTGCATTTACTGTACTGCTGAACCATAACTGCACTTTTCTTTTAATGCCGAAATGCGCCGCCTTTAATGCAGTGAATACTTTAAGATCGATGGAAGGTTTCTGTAGTCCGTTGTTGAACTGTTTTTTAAAATGGCGCCATTCGTACAGCGCTTTGATCATTTTATAGCTGATGCCTAAAAGATAAATGGCAAATATCCAAGGGGTATAAGCACCAGCCGTGCCCGAAGAAATAAGATCGGAAACTGCATTGCCCACCAGGTTTTCGGTAACCACCGTTTCAATATTGAGCAGGTAAGTGCAAAAGGTGAAAACAAAAAGGGCAAACTGGGCGCCTAATAAAGCAAACAGCCAGTTCCTTTTCTGCAGGGGCGTAGTGTTGTTACCAAACGTTTTTTCGGAAATAAAATAAACCAATGCCAATAACCCAGCCTGCCACAGGCTGTGCAGCATACTCATGCAAAAACTGTAAGAGAGATGCGCCATAAACGGATAATAGTTGTTGGTTAACTTGTTTATTAGTTAATTGGTTAACTGGTCTACTGGTATAATAATTTACTACTTGACTAATAAACTAATTAACCAATAAACTTTTACTTGTCTTTCTTCAACTGATCGATAAGCTCCTGTATCTTTTGCAGCTCCTCTTCGCTGGCATCATGACCGCCCAATGCCTGCAGCACCAGGTTGGCCGAAGAGCCTGCAAATAAGGTATCGATCATTTTGTTCAGGAACTGTTTCTGGGTCTTTTCGCGGCTTACAGCTGCCTGGTACACGTGCGTCTTGCTGCTGTCGTTACGGGTCACTAAACCCTTTTCAAACATTATCTGCATTAATTTAAGGGTGGTGGTGTAGCCACTTTCCTTGGTTTTCGACAATTCTTCATGTACCGTACGTACGGTAGCCTCTTTCTCGTTCCATAAAACCTGCAGTATTTCCAGCTCGCTCTCGGTAGGCTTTTGGTGCTTGATCAATGTCATAATACGATTATTTTCGTATGCAAAATACGATTTTAGTCGTAAATGGCAAGTCCGCTCATGTAATTTTTATTAACAAATTAACATTCGCCATAGAGAAGGGGTTTGGGCTGAAGCCTAAAAGCTTGCCACGGATTACACGGATTGACACAGATTTTTTTAAGAGACAAAGCGTCTTTATTTTAATTAACCGTACTTGTATTCATCCGTGAAAATTCGTGTAATCCGTGGCTAAAAATAAAAAAGCCCCGATGTGGAAACATCCGGACTTTTTGGTTATAATGGTTCTGATTAGACTTAAGTTATTTTTATTAACCTGCTTATTATTTGTTGGAAGCAGTTAATAAGTTTACGGTATTAGCATTATTTGCTTTTGTTACCGGTACTTCTTTAATATTTTCCTTCTTTATCTCTTTAGATGATTCTTTGCCCTGAATGGTTGCAAGGGTAGGAGCAATTACCAAAGAAACAATACTCATTAATTTAATAAGGATGTTCATGGAAGGCCCTGAAGTATCTTTAAAAGGATCACCAACGGTATCACCTGTTACAGAAGCTTTGTGCGGATCTGATTTTTTGTAATAAGTTTCGCCATTGATTTCCACACCTTTTTCAAAAGATTTTTTAGCATTATCCCATGCACCACCGGCGTTGTTCTGGAACATACCCATTAATACACCACTTACAGTAGCACCGGCTAAAAATCCACCTAATGCCTCAGCACCCAGGCCCGGCATAAAACCAATGATCAATGGAGAGATGATAGCGATAGCACCTGGCAACATCATTTTTTTGATAGAAGCCTGTGTAGAGATCGCCACGCATTTATCGTATTCCGGTTTACCGGTTCCTTCCATAATGCCGGGGATAGAGCGGAACTGCCTGCGCACTTCTTCCACCATCGCCATGGCTGCCTCACCCACGGCGCGGATGGCCAGGGAAGAGAAAATAAAAGGTATCATAGCGCCCACAAATAAGCAGGCCAATACATTTGCTTTGTAAATATCAATACCGGTGATACCTGCCACACCTACAAAGGCTGCGAATAAAGCCAGTGCAGTTAATGCTGCAGAAGCAATAGCAAAACCTTTACCGCTTGCAGCAGTAGTGTTACCTACGGCATCCAATACGTCTGTTTTTTCACGCACATCGCTGGGCAATTCGCTCATTTCGGCAATACCACCTGCGTTATCTGCAATAGGTCCGAATGCATCGATCGCCAGCTGCATAGCTGTAGTGGCCATCATACCTGCGGCTGCAATAGCCACACCGTATAGACCGGCGCATTCGTAGCTGCCCCAGATACCACCTGCCAAAACCAGGATCGGTAAAAAGGTTGATTCCATACCAATTGCCAAGCCGCCGATCACGTTAGTAGCATGACCTGTTGAAGACTGGCGTATGATCGACATTACAGGGCGTTTGCCCATTGCTGTATAGAATTCAGTAATGATACTCATCAAGGCGCCTACTGCCAAGCCTACACCAATAGCGCCCATTACACCCCATTTGGTAAAGGGTACGCCACGCAGTTCCATTTGCTCGGGCAGTAACCAGTTTACCAGGAAGCCTGCAACAATGGCGGTCAGTATCATAGAGCCCCAGTTACCCATGTTCAGGGCTTTCTGTACAGTACCAGTGTTGATACCTGCGTTTTCGCTGATGCGTACAAATAAAGTTCCGATGATTGAAAAGATGATACCAACGCCTGCTATCAGCATTGGCAACACGATGGGAGAGAAACCACCCAGTACATCTGTACCGGTTACAGTAGTTTGCTGACCCAATACGATGGTTGCTAAAACAGTTGCTACATAAGAACCGAAAAGATCGGCGCCCATACCTGCAACGTCACCCACATTATCACCCACGTTATCTGCAATGGTTGCAGGGTTGCGTGGATCATCTTCAGGAATACCTGCTTCTACTTTACCCACAAGATCAGCGCCCACATCTGCAGCTTTTGTATAGATACCACCACCCACACGGGCAAATAATGCAATAGATTCTGCACCTAAAGAAAAACCGGTCAGTACTTCGATCGTCCTTACCATTTCTTCAGAATTAATAGCAGCATCGGGAGCGAAGTAAGCTTTTAATGCAATGTATAATCCACCAAGGCCCAACACCGCTAAACCCGCAACACCAACACCCATTACGGCACCGCCTGTAAAAGATACATTCAATGCTTTACTAAGGCTGGTACGTGCAGCGTGTGCAGTACGTACGTTGGCTTTGGTAGCCGCTTTCATACCTATATAACCTGCAGTAGCGCTTAATACAGCACCTAAAACAAAAGCAATAGCAATGCTCCAGTGGCTGTGAGGATTGGCGCCTGCCATTACTGCCAGCAGTATACCAACAATAACCACAAAATAGCCCAGTACTTTCCACTCAGCTTTTAAAAAAGCCATGGCGCCTTCAGCAATGTAGTTGCTGATCTCTTTCATGCGGTCGTTACCTGCATCTTGTTTACTAACCCAGTTGAATTTCCATAAGGTGTAAAGCAGTCCTAAAACACCCATTGCCGGAACGGCGTAGATCAAATTATTCATAATTGTTTGTTCTGAAATTTGGACGGCAAAAATAGGGGAATTGCCTCAAAAACAGGCATATTGGCGTACTTAATTAAAAGCAGTGTTAATATGTGTAAAAAAAATGAGGAAAGGGGCTGTAATGCCGCTGCTGTGGCGGGTTTCAGGCGGCAGCACCGGCCAGTGTTTTAAAGGCTTCTCCCAGGTAAAGGCTGATATCACCGGCTGTCATTGCTTCCTGTGATGAAGCTGCGGCGGCAAAATCGCCTGCAAGCCCGTGCAGGTAAGCGCCCAGCAGGCAGGCCTGTAACGGAATATATTGCTGTGCTAGCAGGCCGGTAATAATGCCGGTCAAAACATCGCCGCTGCCAGCGGTAGCCATACCGGCATTGCCGGTACTGTTGAAGAATCCTTTGCCTTCGGGCGTACTGATAAAACTATAATGCCCCTTTAAAATGATATAAATGTTCAGTTCTTTCGATCTTTGAAGCGCCAGCTGCAGTCTTTCAAAATCATTGGCAGAGGGCCCGAAGATGCGTTCAAATTCTTTGGGATGGGGTGTAAGAATGGAGCCTGCCGGAATAAGCGAAAGCAATGTTTTATCTGTAGCTATTGTGTTGAGTGCATCTGCATCGAGCAACATCGGGTGTTTTGTTTTGCTGAAAATATCTTTTAACAAAGCAACATGCACAGGATGATTACCCAGGCCTGGACCAATGCCTATTGCATCTGCGTTTTCTATTGCGCCGGTTGATTCGATATACGCATCACCGGAAGTGATGCACATGGCTTCGGGCACGGCGGTCTGCAAAATGCTATAGCCGCATTGTGGAATATGGCAGGTGAGTTTACCCACACCACTGCGCAGGCAGGCTTCAGCGCATAATACGGCCGCACCCATCATGCCGTAACTGCCGCAAAATAATGCTGCATGGCCATAGCTGCCCTTGTGAGAGAACTGTTTTCGCGGTTTATAAATAGACTGCATCAATTGCAATGAAGTCAATTCAAATGCCGCCGCTTCATTTTTTGCAAATGCAGGTGATAATTCAATATTCAACAAATGAATATCGCCGCAATAGCCCTCATTCTCCGGCAACAGGAAGGCCAGTTTGTACTGCTGGAAGCTCAGCGTGTGATGCGATTTGATGACCGTATTTGTTTTAGAAGATGCGTCTGCAAAAAGCCCACTGGGCAGGTCGATGCTAATGATGGTATTGGGTAAACTGTTGAGGTAATTCACCAGCGAAGCGCTGATGCCTTCCAATGGTTTATTCAGCCCCGTACCAAACAACGCATCTATTATAATATCTGCCCTCTCAAACGCAGGTAGAAAACTATCCGATTGAATAAAATGAATGTCTGTACTTATTTCGTGTATGCGTGACAGGTTGGTTTGAAAATCCTCGCTTCCTTTGTTGCCAAACTCCAATATGTATACCGATACAAAGTAGCCCTTTTGTAAAAGCAGTCTTGCAATTGCAAGTCCATCGCCGCCATTATTTCCTTTGCCACAAAAAATACGGAAGTGCTTTTCAAAATAATGCTGTGCAGTGATCCATTCGCAGCATTTTGCAGCAGCCCTCTCCATAAGATCGATACTGCTGATGGGTTCGTGCGCAATGGTAAAGGCGTCCCATTGTTTTATCTGTGCTGCTGAAAATATTTTCATCCTGTAATGTACGAAAATAGTTGCAGGCGCTTATTGCTGCAATGTTAACAGGTGCTTGTGCAGTTGCTGTACTTGTGGGATCAGTAATTCCTGTTCATCATTCTTTATTACAAAATCGCAGAGACGCATTTTAATGCTTTCATCCATTTGCTTGTTCATGCGTTGTACCACTTCATCACGGGTAATATTATCCCGGTGCATGGCCCTTTGTATACGCAATGGGGCAGGGGCGTACACGCCTATTACATAATCGAGTTGCTGCTGTGCGCCGCTTTCAAAAATAATGGCGGCTTCTTTTAAAGCGTAATGGGTGGACTGCTGGTGCATCCATCTTTCTGCATCTGCGATGGTGGCAGGATGCACAATAGCGTTCAGCGTAGTTAATTTTTCAGGGGAGTTGAATACGATACCTGCAAGGTATTTCCTGTCCAGCTGGCCGTTCTTATAAGCCGCTTCGCCAAATTCATCCTTTATTTTTTGTATCAATGCCGCATCTTCATTCATCAGGCGTTTACCGGCATCATCAGCATAATAAACAGGTATGCCCAGTACTTCAAATACTTTTGCCACAGTGCTTTTGCCACTGCCGATACCGCCGGTGATACCTACTTTAATCATGATGGCTTAAAATGAATTTGCGATTTTAGATTTCCGATTTCGGATTTAAATTATCCATTGATCGTTCTACAAATCTAAAATCGCAAATCTAAAATCTACAATTGTTTTATTTCTTTACGTCTGCAGCCGGCTTGTTCACATTCGCTGTCATTTCCATGCTGATGGCGCTGCGTTCGATCTTGATATAACTACCAGGACTGGTTTCCAGTTCGATAGTGTTATCCTCGTTTACTTTATTTATTTTACCGTGTATACCGGCTATTGTAACGATCTTATCTCCTTTCTGTAAGTTGCTGATGAACTGTTTTTGCTGCTTGGCTTTTTTTGCCTGCGGGCGGATCATAAAAAAATAGAAAACCAGGATCATACCACCCATCATGTACAACGTGATGTTGTTGTTAGGTTGTGCTTGTAAAAAAATACTTAATAGTTGCATGTTTTGTTTGTTGTTTTATGTTAATTGGTCACTTATAAATTGAATGGTTTATTTTTCATTGATCTCTCCAAACAGTTTTAATACCGGGAAAGCCGGGTTGGTATTGGCATTCACATTGATCTCTTTTTCGTTGTGGCCTTTTTTACCACTGCTGTTGAACACCACTTTGATAAACCCTATTTCGCCGGGCATGATGGGCTTTTCCGGTTTTTCGGGCACTGTGCAGCCGCAGCTGGCATGCGCATCAAATATCACCAGCGGGTTGGTACCGGTATTTTTAAAACGGTAATTGTATTCCACTTTTTCGCCCTGTATGATAGTGCCGAAATTATAAGCACTGTCTATCAGTTGCACGGTAGTGGTATTCTTCATCGCGTCTTCCTGTGCTTTTAACTGCTGCACCCTTTTAATAGAATCTGTTTTAGAATCTCCTGCAAGCTGATCCTTTGTTTTAATGTTGCAGGCGCTTACAAGGGCGGGGAGTGCAAGGAGCAAAAAATATCTTTTCATGGTTATTTTTTTCTGTGTTATAAGCTGCTGTTCTTATGACTTTTTTTGTGGATTTTATCCTGCTGGGTCAATTCTTTATGAATATTATCCAGCAAGCCGTTTACAAACTGGCCACTCTGCACCGTGCTGTATTCCTTTGCCAGGTCGATGTATTCATTGATGGTAACCTTGGTGGGGATGGTCTCAAAAAACAGGAATTCGCATACACCCATCTGCAGTATGATGAGGTCGAGCGCAGCAATACGGTCTGCATCCCAGTTCTTGAGTTTTGGTTTGATAAGCTCAAGTGTTACCTCAGCCTTTTCAATAGTGGTCTGCAAAAGGTTTTTGGCAAAATCAAGTTTCTCTTTACTCAGTATCGGGCCGAAATCATAGCCTGCAGGTTTTTGCAAATAACCTGCCACCAGTTGTTCCATCATTTCGGCATCATCATCCCAGTTAATGAAGTGTTCTTCCACATGGGCAATAAAATCTTCGTTGGGTAATAATAAAGTGCGGTAGATGAATTCAAGAATATCCTTTTCGCTTTTTTTATCCCTGGCCTGTACGCTGATGTATTCTTTATATTCTTCCGAAGCTGCCAGTTGCAGGTAGATCTTTTTCAGCAGTTCGGTATCAATGATGTGCTTCAGTTTAAAATCTGCCACAGCGGCACTAAAGCCGGGTGTTTCCACTATTTTCCATAATACTTCATTACCCGCTATCTTGGTATTTACCGCAAGGTCTTCGGCGGTGGGCAGGTTCTTGGAAGCCCTTTGCCGGGCATCTGTTTCGGAGTAGCGGGCCACTTCGGTTATAAAAAAAACGAGGTAAGTAAAAAGGCCGCGGCTGGCCTCCAGTTTTTTATTTAATATAGTAAGAGGTTCGCCGGGTTTTACCTCTCCGCTCATACTGTCGATAGTATACAGCGTTTGCATCACTTTAACCCTGATATTTCTTCTGCTGATCATAATTGTGGCGGCAAAGGTAGCTATGAATTATGAATTATGAAGGAGGAATTATGGATAGCCGGTGCCCACACCGTTATTTATTGGTTAATACTGCCAAAAAGAACGTTGATAAACAATGCCAAACTGCCGAATTTTCCCTGTTTTAAGCCTTTAGCTGCTGGTTTTAACCCCAAAAACTGCCAAGTTGTTTTAAATTTTGTATGGCACAGAATTAGTGTACATTTGCCGTCCAAAATATTTAACTAAATCAAAAACAAATAGGTTATGGCTACAAAGAAGTTAAGCATTACCCCATTACACGACAGGGTAATTGTGAAACCAGCCGCTGCTGAAGAAAAATCTGCAGGCGGTATTATCATCCCCGATACAGCTAAAGAAAAACCACAGCGTGGTACTGTACTGGCAGCAGGTCCGGGCAAAAAAGATGAACCGGTAACTGTAAAAGCAGGTGATACCGTTCTGTATGGCAAATATGCAGGTACTGAGATCAGCCTGGAAGGGCAGGAGTATTTGATCATGAGGGAGAGTGATATCCTGGCGATTGTATAAACCCCCTCCGCCCCCTGAAGGGGGAACTTTAAAGAGTAAGCTAATTGAAGATCATAGCAGCAAGCACATAGCTTATTAAATCTAAAATCGTAAATCTAAAATCTAAAATCGAGTTTATGGCAAAAATGATATACTTCGATATCGAAGCAAGAAATAAAATGAAGAAGGGCGTTGACACTTTGGCCAATGCTGTTAAAGTAACCCTTGGACCAAAAGGCCGCAACGTGGTTATTGAAAAGAAATTTGGTGCACCACAGGTAACTAAAGATGGTGTAACAGTTGCAAAAGAAATTGAACTGGACGATCCTATTGAGAATATGGGCGCACAGATGGTGAAAGAAGTGGCCAGCAAAACTGCTGATATTGCAGGTGATGGTACCACTACCGCTACTGTACTGGCACAGGCTATCATCAGCGAAGGTTTGAAAATGGTGGCTGCGGGCTCTAACCCAATGGACCTGAAACGTGGTATTGATAAAGCGGTTTCTATTGTAGTAGAGAATTTAAAATCTCAATCACAAACTGTTGGTAACGACAGCAAAAAAATTCAGCAGGTGGCAACTATCTCTGCCAACAACGATGAAACCATTGGTAAACTGATCGCTGAAGCATTTTTAAAAGTAGGTAAAGAAGGTGTGATCACTGTGGAAGAAGCAAAAGGTACTGATACTACTGTTGAAATTGTGGAAGGTATGCAGTTCGACAGGGGATATATCTCTGCTTACTTTGTTACCAATACAGAAAAGATGGAAGCTGAATTACAGAATCCATACTTACTGATCTACGATAAAAAAATATCTACCATGAAAGATATTTTACCTATCCTGGAAAAAGTAGCACAAAGCGGCCGTCCTTTAGTAATCATTGCTGAAGACCTGGATGGTGAAGCATTATCTACGCTGGTGGTAAATAAATTACGCGGTACCATTAAAGTGGCTGCTGTAAAAGCTCCGGGCTTTGGCGACAGGAGGAAAGAAATGCTGCAGGATATCGCTGTGTTAACTGCGGGTACGGTTATCAGTGAGGAAATGGGCCATAAGCTGGAAGGCGCTGATCTTTCTTCATTAGGACAGGCTTCTTCTATCACTATCGATAAAGACAATACTGTTATCGTGGGTGGTAAAGGTAAAAAAGCAGATATCGTTGGAAGGGTGAACCAGATCAAAGCACAGATCGGGACCACTACTTCTGATTATGATAAAGAAAAATTACAGGAACGCCTGGCTAAATTAGCTGGTGGTGTTGCGGTATTATATGTAGGTGCTGCTACCGAAGTGGAAATGAAAGAAAAGAAAGACCGTGTGGATGATGCATTACATGCAACCCGTGCTGCAGTGGAAGAAGGCATTGTACCAGGTGGTGGAGTTGCTTATATCCGCGCTATCGACAGCCTGGGTATTAAAGTAAAAGGCATGATCGATGATGAACTGACTGGTGTGAATATTGTACGCCAGGCTTTAGAATCGCCTGTACGCACCCTTACTACCAATGCCGGTATTGATGGCAGCATCGTGGTACAGAAAATAAAAGAGGGCAAAGCTGATTTTGGTTTCAATGCTCGCAAAGAAGATTACGAAGCTTCTATGTTCAAAGCCGGTATCATCGATCCAACTAAAGTAAGCCGTGTAGCGTTGGAAAATGCAGCTTCTATTGCAGGTATGTTATTGACTACCGAAGCAGTAATTGCTGATAAACCTAAGGAAGAAGCGCCGCATACACATGGTGCGCCTGATATGGGTGGAATGGGGTATTAATTAATGAATAATTAATAAATAAAAATACCCTCTTGCTGAAAAGTGAGAGGGTTTTTTGTACCCGGAAGCTCCAGCTTCCGGGCATTTTTGTATTACAACGTTTAGATGTTGGTACTGGTTTGTGTAATCTTTGAGTATTAATGCTCCTGTAGTAAATCATTCATCATCATCAAACTTTTATTATGAAAAACTAATGGCATTGCTGCTTTTACTGACATTATTTTATTTTCCCAAAGCACAAAGATTTTTCAACTCCTGTTGATTTTAAAAAGATAAAGCTTAGTTACCAAGTACGGATGGTGATTGCATTAAAATAAGTTAGTAAATAGTACCTGTACTTATATATTGAAAATGCCGGGGGGATTTGATTTCTGCCATATTTTTCTTTTATTTGTTGATTCTTCAACTCAAAATCAACATTATTATGGCAATCTTTTTAATTTTTTATCTCGCATTCATCGTTGTTGTTATTGCAGGTATCTGGAAGGCTTTTGAAAAAGCAGGCCAGCCTGGCTGGGCCTGTATAGTACCATTTTATAACTATTATATAATGGGTGATAAAATAGCAGGTGTAAAAAACTGGTGGCTCATTTTTATTCCTATTGTTAACATCTACATCATTTTTGTAATAATGATCGCCATTGCAAAATCTTTTGGTAAAGACACTGGCTTTGGTATTGCCCTTGTTTTCCTGGGCTTTATTTTCTGGCCTATATTAGGCTTTGGAAGTGCAACTTATATCGGACCCAACGGAGTGAACCAGGTGCAGGATGATATCAATGCCATTGGGAAAAATTAATTAATGGATAACAATAAAAAATCCTTCCTGCCAAACACAGGAAGGATTTTTTATTGATTAAATTGCCTTTCTTTACTTCATCTTATACTTTATTTCATGCAAAAGATCTGTTGCGGCTTAATCATAATTTTTATTTTTTTAAGTACCCGTTCAAGTGCGCAAACCGAACAAACTATCACACACGGCAAGTACACATTGCATGTTTCGGGCAATGATGCCGGTTTTTCGCCGCAGCTCATGCAAAGGTTGATCGACGTATTTTTTATAGTGTATCCCAAACTGGCAAAGGAATATAATAAGCAGACACTGACAGCAGTATCTTTCTTTATTGATACCAGTTATAATGGTGTTGCAGCAACGGATAATGGCAGGGTGGTGTTCAGCGCTAAATACATGAGTAAGCACCCGGCTGATGTGGATGTGGTGACGCATGAAGTAATGCATATCGTGCAGAATTATGGCGACAGTGGCGGGCCCGGCTGGCTTACAGAAGGCATTGCAGATTTTGCCCGTAACAAATTTGGTGTGGATAATGCCGGAGCCGGATGGAGCCTGCCGGATTATAAACCCACACAGCACTATGATAATGCCTATCGTGTCACTGCAAGATTCTTACTCTGGATCGAAAAAAATGTAAAAAAGGGTATCGTAAAAAAACTGGATGATGGATTAAGAAAACATATTTACACCGATGTTGTATGGATAGCATTAACCGGTAAAAACCTGGATCAACTGTGGGAAGCGTATGCAAAAAATCCTGCAATATGACATGTTATTAACTGACGCCATAAAACTTATTGATAATACCTATATCCGCAATGACGGTGCCGGTAAATGGGCAGACCTTGGATGCGGCAGCGGTTTATTTACCAAAGCACTGGCTTCGGTCATTTCGCCTGGTAGTGTAATAACCGCCATTGATAAAAGCAGCAATGGTTTTAAGCATTTAAAAGGCGTTTATAACGAGGTTACAATTGAAACGCTACAGGAAGATTTTACCGCAATACAATTTGCAGCAGGTATTGATGGTTTCCTGATGGCAAATTCACTGCATTATGTAAAAGATCAGAAAGAATTCGTCGGTAATTTAAAACAGCAGCTTAAAAAAGAGGGCAGCATAATTATAGTAGAATATGATACAGACAGATCGAATCCGTGGGTGCCTTACCCTGTAAATGCTGATAAACTGAGATTGCTTTTTGAAGCAAATGGATTTTCCTCAATTAATTTTTTGGCAAGTCAACCTTCTGTGTATGGTACCACCATGTATTCGGCAATTATAAGAAATTAATCCACGATCTCACCATAATCGATCACCAGTTCTTCACCGGCTTTGATATCCCTTATCGCCTCAAAAAAATCGCCCTCATTGATAGAAATAATATTGGGTTCATCAGCATGATTTAAGAATAATGCCAGGTCTATCTTTTTAAATCCTTCAGCGGGAATAAAATAATTGGCTTCGTCGTACAGGCAGTAATTGCCTACAATGAATTGTGCATGCTGCGGCAAAGTTGCCACTTCTTTTTTAGGCACCGTGATCCATTGATCTTCTTCACTGGGTTTGCTGAACATATCGCGGCAACCTTTAGGGATATCTTTTATGGCAAATACACCCACACCTTCAATGGGAGAGGGCCTTAACATCACATAGGTATTATTGCTCAGTTCGGCGAGTAGTGCAGCTTTGGTCATGGAGCTTTTTGTTTGATGAAACCATTTACAATACAGTATTGCGCTGCACAATAAGTGAGCATGATGCATACGCCTGCAAATGCAAATGGCTGGTAAAATTTATTGATGGCCAGCAGCGAATCGGATAATACAAAAAATGCTGCGCCTGCTAAATACAACAGGTTAGCCGGTTTATTTACTTTGGTAAATATATGGATGCTGCAGGTAAGCATAGTGCAGATCACAATGGCATACACTATAACAGGTATGGTAAGAGCGCCCAAATGCGGATACAATAACCATAAAAGCGTACAACCGTAACCGGTAACCAGCACTATTAATAGCGGTTGTTTTTTTAAAAGGGAAGTATTGGCCGATCGTATCTTTAAAAAATAAATAATGTAAAAAATATGGGTGAGTAAAAAAGACGCCAGCCCAAAAATGAAGAAGTTGGGATTTTTATCTTCCAGCAAAAAGAACACATCGCCCAGCCAGGAAAAAAATAAACCGGTAAGCAGTAACTTTTTAAAAGGAACAGTTGTGTTGCTATAAAATAACCATGCTATTAAAACAGGCACCAGCAAAGGCTTTGCAATAAAATGCAACAGGCTGATACCTGTAGCAATACCAATAATATCAACTGCAACAGTTATCCAGAAAATGAGCGCAAACTTTATGGACAATGTAGATTTCATGCAGTAAAAAAGTACCGTTGTTTTTATTACTGCTCAATATAAGGTTTACCGCCGAATAATATCCTTACCGAATCACGGGCCCGGGCAGTATCGCTCAACGGCGTATTCAGCGGCATGGCCACTTTAAAGGTTACAGAATCGGCGGTGTACAACAGTAATTTATGCCCGTAGCTGGTCAATCTTTTATAAGAATTCTGAGCAGGTAATAATGCAGGATAATTTTTTATCACCACTTTAAAAGTATAATTGCTGTTCTCAGCCGGTACTGCAGGCTTGATGCTGTCGGGCTTTTGCTGAACGGGGGCAATGGTATCTTTCTTTGCAGTATCAGGCGCTGGCGTGGCAGGTTGTTCAATTGCATTTTCTGCAACAGGTGTTTTTTCTTTATTTAAAAAATGCCAGGCAGCCCAGGCTATCAAAGCAATACCAACAATGCCAGCAAATACCAGTAACATTTTTTTATTATTGCTCGATGATGTGCTCTCATTGGAGAACGAAATATCTTCTTCTGCTTTTTCTTTCAGTTTTACTTCGGCGGTTTCTACTTTGGTATTCACATATTCGCCCTGGTAAAAACGATAAACGCCATCCTGTCCTTTTTCCAATACACCAATGCCTTCAATTTTAAGCGGCTTGCCTATGTTGAGGAACTGGCTGGCCAGCATCAGGTACGATTCAAGATCGGCGGTGGCCAATGGTCGTATTTTACGTGTCTGCTGAACAATATAATCGATCAGTGCTCCGTCTTCTGTTGCTTTGGGATTGTATTGAAAGGATACGGAATTTTCGGGCAGCACAATTTCTTTATCACTATCGGCGGGAGCAATAAAATCGGGCGATAAAGTAAAAGTACCAATGCCCTGTAAAGTAACCTGTTTGGCAATGTAAAAGTGCTGAACGAGCAGTTGTTCTATTTTCATCAGTAAAAGGTTAGTCCTAACAAACCTACAAGATATTCGCAATATAACAAAGCGGTATCCTCAATTGCCGTAGTTTTGCGGTATGCTTACAGAAAAAGACAAACAATTTTTACGATACTGGGAGAGTGTAAGGGACAGGGAAAGTACCTTTAAGCATAAGCTTTTGGCAGGTTTGCCTATGGCATTGATGTTCAGCCTGCCCGTGATCATTTTTTTTGGTGTGGTAAAAATATTCTTTCCCGGCTGGTTCACTACAGCTACGCACCAGCAAACAGAGATCGTGGTACCGGGTATGACAGAAAAATTCATGCGCCTTTCCAACGGCGATATTATGATGATATTCATTGCTGTTATTGTTATTGCAATTGGCTTTTCCTACTTCCGTATGCATTATAAATGGGAAACGAACGAACAATTGTATCATGAATTAAAAACTAAGGAAAAAAAAGCAACCGGTGCAGCACTATAAGCCTGTTTCATCTCTTAACTTTAACCTTTTAATCTTTTAAAATATGCTGAAGAAATTTTTAGTGATTGGTTTGACCGCCTCTTTGTTTTTATCCTGCAATAAGGATAATAAAGTTACCTGTCCTTATACAGAATCTACTTTTGTAGCGCCTTCCGGCGAAGTTACTGCTGTGCAGAATTATTGTGCTTCTGCGCATCCTGCAGCGATACAGCATTCCAGTGGTTTGTTCTATGAAATAACTGCAGCGGGTACGGGCACAACCACAGCTTCCGTTTGTTCCAATATTACCATAAAATATTCCGGCTACCTTACCAATGGTAACAAGTTTGATGAGAACCTGAGCGGCATTACATTTACCCTTGGTGGATTGATATTGGGTTGGCAGAAAGGTATTCCGCTGGTAAAAAAAGGCGGCTCTATCAATTTATATATTCCACCTTCGCTCGGATATGGCAGCCAGGATGTACGCAATAATGCAGGGGTAGTGGTAATTCCCGCAAACTCCATCCTTGTATTCAATATACAGGTGCTGGATGTGAATTGATATTTTTCAGTAAATTGTAAATAAAAATTCAGCATTGAGCCACGAAGCCATTTCAGTATTCGATATGTTTAAGATTGGCGTTGGACCTTCCAGCAGCCATACACTGGGGCCGTGGCGTGCCGCACAACGGTTCACTGCATCACTGGAAAAACAAAACATTCTCTTCAATGTAAAGTCTATTGAAGTATTGTTGTATGGTTCGCTTGCTAAAACAGGTGTGGGTCACGGTACCGATGTGGCAGTACAACTGGGTTTAAGCGGTGATGATCCGGTAACATTTGAAGTGGATAATATTGATGCCAAAATCGCTGACATCAAAGCAATGAAAAAAATATTGCTTGCCGGTAAACACGAAATTGATTTTGATCCTGCAGAAGATATTGAATTCCTGTACAGCGAAAGCCTTCCTTATCATCCTAATGCACTCACTTTTTTAGTACAGCTGCACGATGGCAATACCATTGCAGAAACCTATTATTCAGTAGGTGGTGGGTTTGTAAAAAAAGAAGGAGAAGATGCAGATGCAAAAAATGAGGTGAACCTGCCGTTTCCCATCAATACAGCGGATGAATTGTTGCACTGGTGCATGAAGACCGGATTGAGTGTAAGCGACGTGGTATTGGAGAATGAAGCCAGCTGGCGCAGCGAGGCAGCAACAAAAGACGGCGTATTGAAAATCTGGAATACTATGACAGCCTGCATTTACAGGGGATGCCATGCAGAAGGCATGCTGCCAGGCGGACTGAATGTAAAAAGGCGGGGCGCCGGGTTGAATAAAAAATTAATTAACGGTCGCGGCTATGCGAACTATAACAGCTGGCTCGCCACCATACGGCAGGGGGGCAGCGATTTTAAATATATACTGGATTGGGTAAGTTGTTTTGCCCTGGCCGTGAATGAAGAGAATGCCAGTTTTGGAAGAGTGGTTACGGCACCCACCAATGGCGCAGCGGGTGTGATACCGGCAGTATTGCAATACTATGTTACATTTTGCAATGGCAATTACGATGATAAGATCATACAGTTCTTATTGACCGCTTCGGAGATCGGCAGCATCTTTAAAAAAGGCGCTACCATATCTGCTGCAATGGGAGGCTGCCAGGCCGAGATAGGCGTGAGCAGCGCTATGGCTGCAGCTGCATTAACGGAATGTATGGGCGGTACACAACGGCAAACCTTAATGGCCGCCGAAATTGCTATGGAACATCACCTGGGGCTTACCTGCGATCCTATCGGTGGATTGGTACAAATACCCTGTATTGAAAGAAATACCATGGGCGCTATAAAAGCCATCACTGCCTGCCAGTTGGCTTTACAGAGCACACCCGATTATGCCAAAGTAAGCCTGGATGGCGTAATCAAAACCATGTGGAACACTGCTCTGGATATGAACAGCAAATACAAAGAAACCGCTGATGGCGGCCTTGCGGTAAATGTGCCGATCAGTTTGAGTGAATGCTAAGCAAACCAAGCTTCAAGTTACAAGCCTCAAGGGATGAGTATACTGTTTGAACTCACCTGCTTTTCCCTTGTAACTATTCCTCTTGTGGCTTTTCATATGCCGTACTTCCTCTTAATATCCCTGTCTGCCTCTCTTGTTTTGATCGTTTCTCTTTTATCGTAATTCTTCTTGCCCTTGCCGAGGCCGATCTCCATTTTAAAAAAGCCTTTATCGGTAAGAAATATCTTTAAAGGAATGATAGAATAACCTTTCTCTTTTATTTTGCCTTCCAGCTTGCGCAGTTCTCTTTTGGTAAGCAATAATTTTCTTTCCTGCATGGGCTGGTGATTGGTATAGGTACCAAAAGCGTATTCGGAAATATGCAGGCTTTTTACAAATAACTCCCCGTTATGAAAAAGGCAATAGCTGTCGTTAAAGCTGGCCTTACCGGCACGCAGGCTTTTAATTTCGGTGCCCTGCAATACCAGCCCGGCAATATAAGTTGCTTCAAAAAAATATTCGTGATATGCCTTACGGTTACTGATCTCCACTTTTGCTTTTTTTGCAAAGGTAAGGGGCGGGGCGCTAAAACTTTGCATAGCAAAGTAGCGACCTGCACCTTAGAAGATATTTTGTGCAGACTGCTACTATCAATGTGCAATGAAGGCGAACTTTATTAAGCTATATTTGGTATCAAAAAAAATGTGATGAGAAACGATATCATTTTTCTTGCATTGGCATTGATCACCGGTGCACTGATCCCTGTGCAGGCTGCCACCAATGCTGCATTCAGTAAAAGCATCGGGAACCCTTATATTACCGGTTTTATGGTTTTTGTAATAGGGTTGATAGGCATGGTACTCTTCCTGCTTTTATCAAGAACAGCTTTACCATCGCGGGAGCAACTTACCGCAGCGCCTTCGTATGGCTATCTCGGCGGATTGATCGTGGCAACTTATGTTGTAATGATCACTATTTTGGTACCAAAGATCGGTGTTGGAACAGCGATCGGGCTTATTGTTACCGGGCAGATACTTTGTGCCGTAGCAATAGATCATTTCGGGCTTTTTAATGTAGCGGTAAGAACGATCAGCCTTACCCGTGTTGCAGGCATTGGCTTGATGATCGGTGGAGTATATTTGGTAATGAAAAAGTGATTTGTTTATCAATTCATAATAAGTGTTCGCCGTTTGTTGAAGCCGGGAGGGCGGCGGAAATGCGCTGCATCTTTTGCAAAGACAAACAGGTTGTCCGTTAATGGGTTTTAGAAAAGTTTTTTGAATTTGGTGTCAGCGCTAAACTCAAACCATTTATCATCAACTGCCTTCTTATCCGTTTTAGTTGCAGTATACGTTATCTTTCTATTGGGATAAAGCAATTCTATTTTTAATGGCAAAGCTTTCATTAAGGAGTAAATAACATTGGTGGAATTGTAAGTATAGTGAGCAAAAAAAGCAGGGTCAACCGGGAACTTATCCGAAAAAGAAAGACGCCTTGTCCATTCGCCACCTTGTCCCTTAGCTTTGATCACGAGCACATCGCAAACATATCCCATCACGGTATCGGCATGCGGCAGTATCTTATAATCAATCACCCTTTCATTTGAAAAATTATTGGGTACATACATGATGGTATCAGAGGGCTGCATTTTCAAAAACTCGATGGTATCCCTGCTTCTGAACAGATCCATTTCGATAAATGCATTTTGATTCAGCCATTTGTATTTGCCTGCTTTATAATAGAATTCAGATTGCTTACCCATATAGCCATAGTCGCTTGAAACATCATAATCCTTTTCAATAGCCGTAACCAGGTGCGTATAACTGATCACGCCTTCAAATTCTTTTACCTGTGCATGTGATGCTGTAAAAAAAATAAAACAGCAACAAAAAATAAGCAGTAAGTGTGTGCGGGGAAGGGTATAACAAGATAGTTTTTTCATAACGGTATTTTGTAGCTTAAAGATATAATAAAAAATCCCACCTGGTAGCACCGGGTAGGATTTGATATTTTTTACAACGCATACTAGCTTTTGAATAATAGCAGCAGGTTGCCTAATTTTTCTTTTAATTCTTTTCTTGGGATGATAAAATCGAGGAAACCATGCTCCAGTAAAAATTCGCTGCGCTGGAAACCTTCGGGCAGGTCTTTTTTAATGGTCTCTTTAATAACCCTGGGGCCGGCAAAGCCGATCAGGGCGCCGGGTTCGCCACAAATGATATCGCCCAGCATTGCAAAAGAAGCCGTGGTACCGCCAAAAGTAGGGTCGGTGCAAAGGGATATATAAGGTATCTGTTTGTCGCTTAACTGAGAAAGTTTGCCGGAAGTTTTTGCCAGCTGCATCAATGAAAAAGCGCTTTCCATCATCCTGGCACCACCACTTTTATTGATGATCATAAAAGGGATACGATGCTCCATACAATAATCGCAGGCACGGCTGATCTTTTCGCCCATTACACTACCGAGGCTGCCACCAATGAACTCAAAATCCATACAGGCGATCACCAAGTCATTCTCATGTACCTTGCCGTGTGCAACAGTAATGGAATCGTGTATCTCTGTTTTGGAATAGGTTTCTTCCAGCCTTTTATTGTAAGGTTTAAGATCGGTAAAGCCCAGCATATCTTTGGAGCGGATGTTGGCAAACAGTTCTGTATACTGGTTCTCGTCAAAAATGATCTCGAAATATTCTTCGCTGCCGATGCGGTGATGGAATTCGCATTTGGGACAAACAAATTTGTTCTCCCTCAATTCCGAAACCGTGCAGGTGTATTTGCAATTAGGGCATTTGCTCCATAAACCTTCAGGAGCATCTTTTTTATCCTTGGTGGAAGTAAGAATGCCTTTTTTTATCCTTTTAAACCAGCTCGATTTCGTTTCTTCCGATTCGCCTTCTTCGCCGGTAAGGTTAAGTTCAAAATCTTCTTCTTTCTGTTGGCTCATAGTAATAGTTGAAAGTTATGAGTACAAAGTTACGGGTTACGGGTTAGTTGATCGTTGGTTTGATAATAAGGGTTCACATTTTCGCAAACGATCAACTAACCCGTAACTGTTTTATGCATTTCGGTTGATACAATTCAGGTCCTCAAAAGCAACTTCTAATCTTTTAATAAAACTCTCTTCGCCTTTGCGTAACCAAACCCTTGGATCGTAATGTTTTTTATTGGGTGCATCGGGTCCTTCAGGATTACCCAATTGACCCTGCAGGTAAGCTTCATTCTTTTTATAATTATTCAACACACCTTCCCAGAAAGCCCATTGCATATCGGTATCAATGTTCATTTTAATAGCACCGTAGCTGATTGCTTCACGGATCTGGTTTTGCGGCGAACCACTGCCACCGTGGAATACGAAGTATACAGGCTGTTTACCGGTCTTCAGTTCTTTCTCAATATATTCCTGGCTGTTCTTTAATATCTCTGGTCTTAATTGCACATTACCCGGTTTGTACACACCATGCACATTACCAAATGCAGCGGCAACAGTAAATAATTTTCCTACTTTGCTTAATTCAGTATAAGAGTAGGCCACGTGTGCAGGCTGGGTATATAATTTATCATTGTCCACATCGCTGTTATCAACACCATCTTCTTCACCGCCGGTAACACCCAGTTCAATTTCAATGCTCATGCCCAGGGGCGCCATGCGTTTGTAAAATTCAACCGAAGTGGCAATATTCTCTTCAATAGGTTCTTCAGAAAGATCGAGCATGTGAGAGCTGAAAAGCGGCTGTCCTTTTTCTTTAAAGAACTGTTCGCCGGCATCTATCAGTCCGCTTACCCATGGCAGCCATTTTTTAGCAGCATGGTCAGTATGTATTACAACAGGTACTCCGTAATATTTGGCCACATTGTGAATATGCATTGCACCGGAAATACCACCAGCAATATTGCCCTGTAACTTATCATTGGGCATGCCTTTACCGGCCATAAATTGTGCGCCGCCATTGCTGAACTGGATAATAACGGGAGAATTTACTTTTGCTGCAGTTTCTAAAGTTGCATTGATAGAATTGGTACCAATTACATTAACTGCAGGCAGGGCAAACTGGTTATTTTTTGCATCATTATACAATGCTTCTAACTCAGCACCAAATAAAACGCCTGATCTGTATTTACTCATAACTGTTTTGTTTTTTGCAAATGTAAGGAAGTACGGCGATTAATTAACGTGAGTAGTGAGTTGTCAAAGGTGGGTGGGCAGTTATGAAACCTAAGACGTAAGGTGGGAAAGAAGGGTAGCTGAAACGTGCGTTTTATTAAGTAAGCAAAAAGTGTCCCCTGACACAAAAGGGCTTTAATACTCACTATTGACCACTCACCACTCACTACTCACGCCTCAAAGCCTTCAAGTATTCCGGAAAGTGCAGCATCCGGTTGCCATACCAGCTGAACATTTCCCCATCTGCCAGTAAAATTTTTGTGCCGGGTAATAAAGGTTGCAGCTCATCAATATGTTTTTGTTTAAAAGGGTAGGGCTCGCTGCTCAGCAACAACAGTTCGCAACCTGCTTCCTGTATCTGCGCTGCTGTTACTTCGGGGTATCGTTCTTTATGCGAAAAAACATTCTGCATACCGGCTTTTAACAGCATGTCATTAATGAAAGTACCGCCACCAGCCGCCATATAAGGTTTGTTCCAGATAAGATAGGCTGTATTGACAGGTTTTACTGAAACAGGGATGCCTGCGAATGCCTTTTGTATATCACTTACCAGCTGCATGGCTGCACTGGTTTTACCGCAGCAATCGCCTACCTGCTGTATCATCTGCAAAGCTTCTTCCACGGTATCCACATCGGTGAGCAGTACTGTAAATTCTTTGGCCAGTTCTTCCACCTGATCTTTTACATTTTCTTCTTTATTGGCAATGACCAGGTCGGGCTGCAGTTTTTGTATAGCGGCAATGTTGACTGTTTTGGTGCCGCCCACCCGGGGCTTGCTCCTGAACCATTGCGAGGGATGCACACAGAATTTGGTGATGCCTATTGTTTCTTCTTCCAGGTTGAAATAATGCAGTAATTCTGTTATAGAAGGTACCATCGAAATGATGCGGCGGGCAGCAATGGCAGGGGTATCATTTTTCTGTAACAGCATGCCGTAAAATTATGCAGAAGCCAGCACTTGCCATAAATAAAAACTTCCATAAATAACTGACGTGTCAGATACTTATGGAAGTGAATTTTTTGAGAACCAACCAAGCACTAGTTGGTCTTAAACAGGATTGCCTTGGATCTTTCTCTGCCAGAAACACATTGGTTTCTTAATAATTTAATCCGGTTTCAGTAGGTCTTTTCATTGGGCCATCATCGCTTTTTACAGCATAGGCAACTTAGGATATTGGTTCTTGTTTTCTTTGGATTCGGTTTTCTTTGGATTTTCCTTGGATATGTTGGTTTTCAACGGGTTTCGAACTTATAATGTTTTATCGCTTTAAAAAATTAGAAGTTGACTGATATTGGATTTGTTGTTGGTTTTTTCACAATATTGGATGATCTCTTTTGGCTTCGTCAGGATTGTTGGATAATGATTGATATTTAATTCCTATCAATCAACTTCTGACACAAAGATGCGACGGAATCAGTTGCTGTACAAGAGCGTTATTGCCCATTTTTACGCATATAGTATTTACTGTGGCAATCGTAAATGCTGCGGTTTTTAAGTGGGAGAGCTACGAAAAAATGATACGTAGTTTTACGAGCCTGGCTTGAAGAATAGTGAGTTTTGTATAAATAAAAACTTCCATAAACATCTGACGTGTCAGATACCTATGGAAGTGAATTTTTTGAGAACCAACCAAGCACTAGTCGGTTTTAAACAGGATTGTTTTGGATCTGTCTCTACAAGAAGTTTTTAGCTTCTTAAATGATTTAATCCGGTTTCAGTCGGTCTTTTCAAAGTAGCCATCATCGCTTTTAAGGGCATAGGCTTAGGATATTGGGTCGTCTTTGGTTTTTGCCATCATCGCTTTTTAAGGCATAGGCTGGATATTGGTCTTCTTCGGTCTTTCTCGCCATCATCGCTTTTTACAGCATAGGCATTGGATATTGGTTTTCTGTTTTCTTTGGAACCGTTGGTTTTTTATAGGTTTAGATCTTTATGATAATTTAAAAAAGTAGAAGTTGACTGATATTGGATTGTTATTGGTTTTTCACAAATTGGATTTAATTCTTTTGGCTTCTTCAGGATTGTTGGATAATGATTGATATTTAATTCCTATCAATCAACTTCTGACACAAAGATGCAACAGATTGCAAAGCTGTACAAGAGCGGTATTGCTCTTTTTTACGCATATAGTATTTACTGTGGCAATAGTAAATACGCATAATTTTTAATGGGAGAGCTACGTGAAAAAGTATCGTAGTTTTACGATTTTGGTATGAAAATGAAGCTAATATGAAAAATGCTGCATCGTGAAATGCAGCATTGACGCGGCTTTGGGCCTTATCGTATAATTTCCTTTAACATTATTTGGCAAGGCTTTGGATAATGTCGTATTTAGTAACAATATGATATGATCCGCTCTCATCTTTGCTTAAAACAGCCCCATTTTCTTTGTTAATTAACATACTTAAACGCTCAACTGGGGTATCAAATCCCACTTCTGGGTAATTTTTTTCCATGACAGTGGCTATTAATTCGGTTTTTATCTCCGCGTTATTGAGTATTTTATTGAATAACCCGCTTTCTGAAATAGAACCTATATTATCACCATTGTCCATTACAGGTATATTCTCAATATCATACTTCTTCATCAGTTCAATAGCCTGTAAAACAGTTTGTTTACTATCAATGGTCACCAGTTTTTTATTACCACGGCCACTTACCAGGTCTTTAAAGGTTTTTACTTCTAAAAATCCCCTTTCCAGCATCCATTGATCGTTATAAATTTTAGCTACATAGCGGCTGCCATGGTCATGAAAGATCACCACCACCACATCATCTTTTTTCAATTGATCCTTTAACTGGAAAACACCCTGTAAACAACTGCCTGCGCTGTACCCGCAAAACAATCCTTCTTCTTTAGCAATACGCCTGGCCATGATAGCGCCATCCTTATCGGTAACTTTTGTAAATTCATTGATCACGCTCATATCATAGTTCTCCGGCACAAAATCTTCTCCAAAGCCTTCGCTGATATAAGGGTACACTTCTTTCTGATCGATCTCGCCTGTATCAAAGTATTTTTTTAATAAAGAACCATAGCTGTCAATGGCCCATACTTTAATATTGGGATTTTTCTCTTTCAAATATTTTGCTGTACCTACAATGGTACCGCCTGTTCCGGTAGCCACTACCAAATGTGTTACTTTACCTTCGGTCTGCTGCCATATTTCCGGACCGGTCTGTTCGTAGTGCGCCAGGCGGTTGGCCAGGTTATCGTATTGATTTACGTACCAGCTGTTGGGCACTTCCGTAGCCAGTCTTTTACTTACAGAATAATAACTGCGGGGATCTTCGGGCTCTACATTGGTAGGGCATACGATCACTTCGGCGCCCACGGCTTTTAAAATATCCGCCTTTTCTTTAGATTGTTTATCGGTGGTAGTGAAAATACATTTATAACCTTTTACACAGGCCGCCAATGCCAAACCCATACCGGTATTGCCACTGGTACCTTCTATAATGGTGCCACCGGGTTTTATCTTTCCTTCCTGCTCTGCCACTTCCAGCATCTTTAAAGCCATGCGGTCTTTAATGCTGTTACCGGGATTAAAATATTCCACCTTGGCTAAAACGGTGCAGGGAAGCGATTGCGTGATCTTATTGAGTTTGATAAGCGGGGTGTTGCCAATTGTTTCCAATATATTATTCAGCCACATAGTAATCGTTGTTTTGCTGCAAAGGTAAGGGGAAGTTGAAAAGTGGAAAGTTCAAAGTTGGGAGTTCAAAGTACAGAGTTAAAAGTTCAAAGTTGAAAGTTCAAGGTTGAAGGGTTGTTTATCCGTCGATCAATACAGACTTTGCAGTAAAATCTTCCATGGTCAAAATAAACACGTGATTTTTGTCGTGGTCAGATTCAAATGTGAGTTCCCAAATAATTGGTTTGGATTCGCACCATGGAATATCAAGCCAAACAGGTTCAAATTCTTTTGCAAAATCGATGATTTTAAAATCGGGTTTCCAGTTTCTGAATTCATCCTCAATTACAGGGATGATTGAACGGCAGATATCTCCATATTCATGCTCAATTTTTTCAAAGAAATCAACTTGCAATTGTGTAGGACCTTCTATGCCTGCTGCAATACTAATTTCAAGAATCTCTTGCTTAGGTTTAAAAAATCTACGTCCTGTAAAAAAGCTATTCGAAGGATTTTTCTTGTCACCGGAAAAGCGCAGCTGTCCAAAAAATGGGTGCTCAATTTTTATTGTTTTCCCAAAGAAAAATTCAAGTAATCCCATACAATATTATTATGGTTGAGTCATTTATTTTTTAGCATAGAAAACTTTCGACAATACATTTATACCGCAGTCTACCGGATGGTTATTGAATAAAAAGCACCTTTACATCATCCAATATTCATGTACAGATCAATATCCTTTATCTCTGAAATTCCTTACCTCTGAAGTGTAAATGACCGGGTAGTGAAATGAATTGCCTGTTATTTACAAACTGCAAGCCTCCTGTACGGGAGGCTTGCAGTTTTTTATTGTAATACTTCCAGCGCTTTTTTAATGGCATTATCATCGGTGTTCAATACTTCCACCATGCCTTCGGTGCGCCATACCTGCCGGGCAATAGACGACCTGATGCGGTTGCTGATATCTTCTTTTTCTTTGGGAGAAATAGTATTAAGGCTTACAGAATCTTTTTCTGCCAGCATAGAAAATTGTTTCCAGTCATCTTCAGTGAAAGAAAAATTCTTGATGAACTCACCGGGATTTTTATAACCATTCAACTGGCTGCTGTGCTGCAGGTAAAAGTGGTAGGCATAATTGGAAATGATACCATCGCTGTAAACTCTTGCGGTATTGATACCATAACCCGATGTATCCAACGGCACAAAATAATCGGGCGTAATGCCGCCACCGCCATACACTGTTTTTCCACCCTTGGTCTTGTACACTTTTGTTTTATCGTTCTTAATTGAATCGGCACTTTGTGTTTCACCATCATGAAAGCGTTTGCTGATCTCTTCGTAATAAGCTTTTTCGCCATTGTTATACGGCCTTTGAATGCTGCGCCCAACAGGGGTATAATAACGGGCCACGGTTAAACGCAGGGCGCTGTTATCACTCAGGTCAAATTGTTCCTGCACCAGGCCTTTACCGAACGAACGACGGCCTACTACAGTAGCACGGTCCCAATCCTGCAGTGCACCGATGAGTACTTCGCTGGCGCTGGCGGTACCTTCATCGGCCATTACCACCAATGGCCCGGTCTCAAACTGTCCATCCCTGCGGCAGCGGTATTCTTTTTTAGCTACATGTTTTCCTTCGGTATAAGTGATCAGTTTATCACCCGGCAATAATTCATCTGCAATTTCCACTGCTTCATCCAGTACACCACCACCATTGCCCCGCAGGTCGAGTATCAGTTTTTGCAAACCCTGTTTTTTTAATGCCAGCAGCGCCACCATGAATTCATTGTAAGTTTCCTGGGAGAATTTGTTGAGTTTGATATAACCCACACCATTCCCGATCATATAACTGGCATCGAGGCTGCTTAATGGAATAGCATCTCTTTTAATGGTAACTTTTTTCATTTCGGTACCTCTTAAAAAACTGATCACCACTTCCGAACCACGGTCGCCCCTTAATAATCTTCTTATCCTTTCGCCATCTATCTTGGTACCGGCAACAGCGCTGTCGTCTACTTTTATGAATTTATCGCCGGTCTGCAGTCCTGCTTTAAAACTCGGGCCATCCTGCAATACATTGGTCACATTAATGGTATCGTCAAATACATTGAACTCCACACCAATACCAAAGAATTTACCCGCAAGGTCTTCGTTAATGCCCTGCAGCTGTTCGGCAGGGATAAAAACAGAGTGGGGGTCCAGTTTATTCAGCATGGCCTGTATGGCGGTATCAGCCAATGCATCCATTTTAACCTCATCCACGTATTTATTTTCAATAAGGTCCATGATCTCCTGCACCGGCCTTCTTTTTTCCATGTAAAAGAAACTTTTTCCCGGAAAATCGTCCCTCATCTTAAACCCGATATAGATCCCTGCTATTAATGTAAGGCTGAAAAGAAGCGGCAGCCAAACCTGTAACTTTTTATTATTCATGCTGCGAAGATAGGGAGAAGACGGAAGTGAAAGCAAGCAGAATGAGGAGCGGCGGGGAAGAGCCGCAAGGGATGAGCAGGCTGTTGCGATATTTTTAATTAATGGAAAAATAATTGCGCTGGCGGATTGCAACTTTTTATATAACCGTTTGTCTTTATTATGATACCGACAGTTGCATGCTTTTCCCTTGCAGCTTGCAACTATTCCCCTGTACCTTGTATCTTGCAGCTTATTGATAAATGCAGTAACTTCAATTTACAAAAGGAAACAATGGCGATAATATTAATTGCAGATAGTGGTTCTACAAAAGCAGAATGGTGCCTGGTGGAGGGGAAGAAGAAGAAAACATTTTTTACGCAGGGCCTTAGTCCTTACTTTTTAACCGGAGAACAGATACAAAATATACTGGAAGAGGAATTAAAGCAAAAGATGAAGCGGGTAATGCCGGACGAGATCTTTTTTTATGGAACGGGATGCGCCAATCCCAACAATGCAAGACTGGTTAAGAAAGCCGTGCAGAAAGTTTTTACAGGTGCAACAGTAGCCGTGGATCACGACCTGATGGGTGCCGCCAAAGCTTTATGCGGCAGGGAAAAAGGTATTGCCTGTATCCTGGGCACAGGTTCTAATTCCTGCTTTTACAATGGTAAAAAAATAGTCAAGAACAGTCCCGGCCTGGGATATGTACTGGGCGATGAAGGCAGCGGTGCTTATTTAGGTAAAAAAGTAATACAGCATTATTTGTACAGTACTTTTGATGCCGACCTGATGGACCGTTTTGATGCAAAATTCAAGACCAGCACTACAGAGATACTGGAAGCCGTGTATAAAAAACCATTGCCTAACCGGTACCTTGCCAACTTTACGGTGTTTTTAGCAGAGAACAGGGGGCATTATATGGTAGAGAATATCATTGAAGATGGCTTTAATGATTTTTTCTTTAACCATGTGTACAAATACCGCGAAAGCTGGACCCTGCCGGTGAACTTTATCGGCAGCGTGGCTTACGGTTTTAAAGATGTACTGGAAGAAATGTGCCACTCCTACGAATTGCAGTTGGGCAAAGTAATGCAGAAACCCATGGATGGCCTGGTAAAATATCATACTAATTAAAAAAGAACCCGTGTAAATATGGCTTTTGAAAAGATCACAGAATCCGCTTCAAAGTACAGGCACCTGGAAAAGATGAGTGTGCAGGAACTGTTGGAAAATATCAATAAAGAAGATGCGGTGGTGCCCGGCGCAGTATCAAAAGTGGTTCCGCAAATAGAAGCGCTGGTGCAGGCCGTGGTAGATAAGATGCTGATGGGTGGCCGCCTTTTTTATATCGGTGCAGGTACCAGCGGCAGGCTGGGCGTACTGGATGCCAGTGAATGCCCGCCCACTTACGGTGTACCGCAGGGATTGGTGGTAGGCATTATTGCAGGCGGCAGCAAGGCCATAACAGAAGCGGTGGAATCGGCCGAAGATGATACCGCACAGGGCTGGCTGGACCTGCAGGAACACAATATCAACAGCAATGATGTGGTGATAGGCATAGCAGCCAGTGGTACCACGCCTTACGTGATCAGCGCACTGGAAAAATGCAGGGAAAATAATATCGTTACCGGCAGCATCTGCTGCAATCCCGATTCACCGATCAGTGCAGCGTCCGATCACCCGATAGAAGTTGTGGTGGGTCCGGAATTTGTTACCGGCAGCACAAGGATGAAAAGCGGCACGGCACAAAAACTGGTGCTGAACATGATCTCTACATCGGCCATGATACAATTGGGCAGGGTGGAAGACAACAAGATGGTGAACATGCAGCTGACCAATGAAAAAATTGTGGACCGGGGTGTAAGAATGCTGATGGAAAAACTGGGCCTGAGCGAGTACAGCGAAGCCAAAGAATTGCTGTTAAAAAAAGGAAGTGTTAAAAAAGCGATCGAAAGCTTCCGTTCATAAAAAATAATATCATCATGTATGTATTTTTATTAACTTACGAATCTCATTACTAAACTATACTCATATGAATTTCAAAACTCTACTTTCAACTTCATTTATTATTACTTCATTTGCAGCGCAGGCACAAGATGCCGGCAAAACCTATGCAATAACCGGTGATGGTAGTGGCGATTTCAGGTGGATGAATATCCGCCAGGTGGATATCAGCTCCGGGAAAGTAACGAAAGAAATTTTTTCAGCGTGATAAAACTGCTTTTGTAATGCTGGATGCAGCCACCAAAGCGCCTGCAACCACCCAAAGTTTCAAATACGATAATAATGGCAGCACTGCTTCGGTACAGGTACAGGATGCACCTACATTGACCATGGTGGCAGCAGCTGCATACGATAAAAAACACGATAAATTATTCTTTACGCCCATGCGCATTGGCGAACTGCGCTGGTTAGATCTGGATGCTAAAGGAGAGACCCCACAATTTTACGCAGAGAAAAAACAATTGCTCAATGCATCTGATATGATGGATGAAGGCAATCACATCACCCGTATGGATATTGCAGCTGACGGCAACGGTTATGCGATCACCAATGATGGTAACCACCTGATCCGTTTTACCACCGGTAAAAAAACAGTGATCACCGACCTGGGCGGATTGATAGATGCAGAAAGCAATAAAAGCGGTATGTCCATTCATAATAAATGCACCAGCTGGGGTGGCGATATGGTTGCAGATGCTTACGGTATGCTGTACGTGATATCGGCCAATCACCAGGTATTTAAAGTGGATATTGAAACAAGGATCGCTACACATATCGGTACCATCACCGGTTTACCAGGCAACTATACCACCAATGGCGCAGCTGTTGATGAAGAAGATAATATCGTGGTAAGCAGCGCTAACAGCTTTGATGGTTACTACAAATTTAAAATGAGCGACCTTGCAGCGGTTAAGATCGAAGGTTCGGATAAAACCTATAATGCATCTGACCTTGCCAATGGTAACCTGTTATATCAGAAAGAAGCAGATGCTAAAAAAAGTTTTGGTGTATTACCGGCAGTATTACCTGCTGCACCGGTTAATGCAGATGCAAGAATATTTCCCAATCCTGTTACAGCCAGCGAATTCAAAGTATTGTTCGACGGACAGAAAGCAGGCAAATATACCGTTGCATTAAGCGATCTTTCCGGCAGGGCCATCATGGCTAAACAGGTAATTGTTTCCGGTAAAGTGCAGGCAGAAACAGTACAGTTATCTAAAGGCATTGCCAAAGGCATGTATATGGTAAAAGTTACAGATGCATCCAATCAACTGGTGTTTACAGAACGCATTGTGGTGCAGTAAAAATAATTATGGTTATTAAGTGCAGAGGTTGTCATGATGACAGCCTCTTTTTTTGTCCCTGGAAGCTCCAGCTTCCGACCACAAAAATATTTTAACATCAGGCAATAAAATAGAACCTTTTCTTTGAACTTTGCAAAAGTAAAACTGTTTTATCTGTGCAGGATATTGAACCATATTATAACTGGCGGCATTTATACGCAGCAGAAGAAGATGAACTCTCACCGTTCTACGGGCGTACCTACAGCGAATTTGAATTTTCGCAAACGGTCTACAATTATTATATCCATCCGCAGTGGGACGATTTTGGCAGCCGTACTTTGTACATGAAATTATTGTTTGCAGATTACGAACAGAACTATGCTATCATAGAACTGATAGGAGAGTGGAATGATGCGATAGAGAATGATATCATGACCTTGCGGAGAGAAGTTACAGACGTGTTGTATGCAAAGGGCATCAATAAATTCATCATCATTGCAGAGAATGTACTCAACTTTCACAGCAGCAATGATGATTACTATGAAGAATGGCGGGAGCAATTACAGGATGATGGCGGCTGGGTGGCCATCCTCAATATGCCCCAGCAAAGCCAGTACGATTTTAAAAAAGCAAGACTGACCAATTATATCAGCCTTTTAGATTTTCCCCAATGGCGCACCCTTAAACCCGAAGTGGTTTTTCAGCAGGTGGATAACTGGATGATGCGGTTGCTGGAGTAAAAACCGACATCGTTTGCATAAAAACATTGTACAAAGTATGTTTTTGACCGAATACAGCTTAAATTTGCTGACCAAAATTTTACAATTAACCTTTGCGTAATGAATTTTAAACAGATTTTCACTTCTTCTCTCGGAAAGAAGTTTACAATGGGGCTTACAGGGTTGTTTCTGATCTCCTTTCTTGTTATCCATTGCACCATCAATTCCATGATATTTTTTAACGACGGGGGAGAGATGTTCAGGTACTATGCCCATTTCATGAGCCATAATTACATTGTAAGGGTTTTAGAGATCGGCCTGTTTGCAGGATTGATCGCCCATATTATACAAGGCCTGATGTTGTGGCAACAAAACAGCGCGGCAAGGCCGGTGAAGTATGCTGTTAATGCAGCATCCACCAACAGCAAATGGTATAGCCGCAGTATGGGCCTGCTGGGCACTTTATTATTATTCTTTTTAATACTGCACGTTTCTAAATTCTTTGTCAATACAAAAATTGCCTTGTATGGTAATGGTGGCGAGAACGATGCAGAATATAACCTGTATGTTGAAATGAAGGAATACTTTCAACAGTTATGGGCAGTGATCGCTTACCTGCTGGGTGTGGTGTCGCTGTTCTGGCATTTACTGCATGGTTTTCCCAGCGCTTTTCAAACGCTTGGTTTGAATCATAAAAAATACACACCGATCATCCGGTTTGCCGGTACCGCATTCTCTATTATTGTTTGTATACTGTTTGCATTGATGCCGATTGCTTTTTATACGGACTGGCTGCAGTAATACATTCCTGAAAAAACCTGAATTTATCATCAAATAAATTAACTGAAAATACAATGGCGCTCAATTCAAAAATACCTGCCGGTGAAATGAACGAAAAGTGGGAAGATTACAAAGGGCATGTAAAGCTGGTGAACCCGGCCAATAAAAGAAAGATCGAGATCATAATTGTAGGAACCGGTTTGGCAGGCGCTTCGGCTGCTGCTTCATTGGGTGAGCTGGGGTATAAAGTAAAAACATTCTGTTTCCAGGATAGTCCGCGCCGTGCACACAGTATTGCAGCGCAGGGTGGTATCAATGCCGCCAAGAATTACCAGAATGATGGTGACTCTGTTTTCCGCTTGTTTTACGATACAGTAAAGGGCGGTGATTACCGTGCAAGGGAAGCCAATGTGCATCGCCTGGCAGAAGTGAGTGCGAATATCATTGATCAGTGTGTGGCACAGGGGGTTCCTTTTGCAAGGGAATACGGTGGATTGTTGAGCAACAGGAGTTTTGGTGGTACACAGGTACAGCGTACTTTTTATGCTGCGGGTCAAACCGGTCAGCAGTTATTGCTGGGCGCTTACAGTGCGCTGGAAAGACAAATTGCATTGGGCAATGTAGAACAATACAGCCGCCACGAAATGCTGGATGTGGTAATGGTAGATGGTAAGGCAAGAGGTATCATCGCAAGAAATTTAGTGACCGGTAAACTGGAAAGGCATTTCGGTCATGCCGTGTTATTGTGCACCGGTGGATATGGCAACGTATTTTATTTAAGCACCAATGCCATGGGCAGCAATGTTACCGCGGCATGGAAAGCACATAAAAAAGGCGCTTATTTCGGCAATCCATGTTTTACACAGATACATCCTACATGCATTCCCGTTAGTGGCGATTACCAGAGTAAGCTTACGCTGATGAGTGAAAGTTTGCGTAATGACGGAAGGATATGGGTACCCAAACAAAAAGACGATAACCGTAAAGCAGTGGATATACCTGAAGCAGAAAGGGATTATTACCTGGAAAGAAGGTATCCTGCATTTGGTAACCTGGTGCCGAGGGATGTGGCATCGAGAGCAGCTAAAGAAAGATGTGATGAAGGATATGGCGTGGGTACCACCAAATTAGCCGTGTACCTCGATTTTGCAGATGCAATAAAACGTTACGGAAAAATTGAAGCAGGCAAACAGGGTTTAAGTAATGTAGATGAAGCCACCATAATTGCGATGGGTAAAGAAGTGGTGAAAGAAAAATATGGTAACCTGTTTGATATGTACGATAAGATAACAGGCGAAAACCCGTACGAAATGCCGATGAGGATCTATCCTGCGGTGCATTATACCATGGGCGGTCTTTGGGTGGATTATGAATTGCAGACCACCGTTCCGGGCCTGTACGCATTGGGCGAAGCCAACTTCAGCGATCACGGTGCTAACCGCCTGGGTGCATCTGCATTGATGCAGGGCCTGGCAGATGGCTATTTTGTGATCCCATATACTATCGGTAATTATCTGGCAGATGATATCCGCACAGCATCGATACCCACTTCGCATCCTGCATTTGAAGAAACAGAAAAAGCAGTGAGCGACCGCCTGAATACGTTGATGAATATCAAAGGCAACCAGACCGTGGAAAGTTTCCATAAACGCCTGGGCAAGATCATGTGGGATAAATGCGGAATGGCCCGTAATGCACAAGGCTTACAGGAAGCCATAACCGAAATTCAGCAATTGAAAAAAGAATTCTGGAGCGACGTACGCATACCGGGTGATATTGACAGCATGAACCCCGAACTGGATAAAGCCGGCCGTGTGGCTGATTTTATTGAGCTGGGCGAACTGATGTGCAAAGATGCGCTGAACCGCAATGAAAGCTGCGGTGGCCACTTCCGCGAAGAGAGCCAGACAGATGACGGTGAAGCAAAACGTGATGATGATAATTTTAGTTATGTGGCAGCATGGGAATATAAAGGCGAAAGCAATTGGGAATTGAACAGGGAAGATTTGAAGTTTGAGATAGTGAAGCCAACGCAGAGGAGTTATAAGTAAACAGCACCCCCAACCCCCTAAAGGGGGCTTTGTGGCGTTTAAAATGTTGTTGAGTGCTTTTGGATCTTGTAAATAAAACAAAGGGGAGTAATAATATTTTTTTAAAGTAACAATCTAAGTTCCCCTTTAGGGGACAGGGGCTAATGAAAGTAAGCGGTTTCACTTTTGTAAAGAATGCCATCAAGTATGGCTATCCTGTGGTGGAATCAATTACATCCATCCTGCCGGTGGTAGATGAAATGATCGTTTGCCTGGGAGATTCGGAAGATGATACCAATGCACTGATCGCATCCATTGGTTCGGATAAAATAAAAATGATCCATTCCGTATGGGATGATAGTTTGAGGGAAGGCGGCAAAGTGCTGGCGGTGGAAACAGATAAAGCTATTGCAGCAACAGCGGCAGACAGCGATTGGCTCTTTTACATACAGGCAGATGAAGCAGTGCATGAGCAATACCACAGCACGATTGTGGATGCAATGAAGAAATACAAGGATGATAAAAGGGTGGAAGGATTGCTGTTCAACTACCATCACTTTTACGGCAGCTATAAATACATTGGTGACGGAAGAAGCTGGTACAGCAAAGAGATCAGGATCATACGAAATGATAAACGAATAAAAAGCTACCGCGATGCACAGGGCTTTAGATGGGATGATAACCGTAAGCTGAACGTAAAACTGATAGACGCTTATATTTATCATTACGGATGGGTGCGTAACCCGCTCACCATGCAGCAGAAAGCAGTGGGCTTTAGTAAATTATGGAGAGGCGAAGAAGGAAAGAAGGCAGGAGAAGAAAAAGAAAAGGCAGCAACCGCATTCGATTATTCAAAGATAGATTCGGTGACATTGTTCAAAGGCACACATCCTGCTGTGATGAAAGACCTGGTGGCAAAGGAAGACTGGAATTTTGAAATCGATATTCAAAAGAAGAATTTTAAAAATACAAAGCACAGGATATTGTATTTCATCTGGCAAAAATTTGGATGGAGGCCATTTGAATACAGCAACTATCATAAAATTTAGCATAAAAGCAATTTATACTATGGAACATTACAGCATGAATTTAACATTGAAAGTGTGGAAACAGAAAAATGCCAGTGATAAAGGACATTTTGAGACCTACCAGGTAAAGGATATTTCTTCCGAAATGTCTTTTTTGGAAATGTTTGATGTGTTGAATGAGCAACTGATCAGGGAAGGCAAAGATGCCATTGCTTTTGATCATGATTGCCGCGAAGGGATATGCGGTATGTGCAGCATGTATATCAACGGTAAGGCACACGGTCCGTGGGCACAGAACACTACCTGCCAGTTGCACATGCGTGCTTTTAAAGATGGCGATACCATTGTGGTGGAACCCTGGAGAAGCAAGGCCTTCCCGGTGATCAAAGACCTTATAGTGGACAGAACGGCTTTTGACCGCATCATACAGGCGGGTGGATATATTTCTGTAAATACCGGTAATGCGGTTGATGCCAATGCCATTCCCATTGATAAAAAAGATGCGGATGATGCCTTTGCAGCAGCAGCCTGCATTGGTTGCGGCGCCTGTGTTGCTACCTGTAAGAACAGTAGCGCTATGTTGTTTGTAAGCGCTAAAGTATCGCAGCTGGCATTATTACCACAGGGGCAGCCCGAAAGAAAGAATCGTGTACTGAACATGGTGGCACAGATGGATAAAGAAGGATTTGGTAACTGCACCAATACCTATGCCTGCGAAGCAGAATGCCCCAAAGGAATTTCGGTGGCCAATATTGCCCGGATGAACAGGGAGTTCCTGAAAGCTGGTTTAAGCTCCGAAGATTAATTGGATCGTATTTAAAAATAGCAAACCTTCCCCGCGGGAAGGTTTTTTTATGCAGCAAATGGCCGGTTAACACCGTCTTGCACAATAAATGGTAATTTTAGGCATTACTAATCTTAAAACTTTTGAAGCACCCCGGGAAATACCTGCTTTTGCTGCTGCTTTTTTTTGTGCAGGCCGTTGCGGCACAAAATCCATCACTATCTAACCTGCGAAAGAAGATCGTGCAGGTGAAAGGAGATGTGGTAAAGCTCGACTCTGCAAGTATCGTTCCCGGTTCCGTGATCGTCACCGGCATTCCCGCTGCCGATTACAGGGTGGATGAAGTGAACGGCAGTATCACCTGGATCAAAAAACCTGCCTCCGAAACCGTATTCATCACGTACCGCGTTTTCCCTTTTAAATTGAATGCAGTGGTAAAGCACTACAATTATGATAGTGTGCGGTTCAATTTCCTCAATAATAATCCTGTTACATTCAACCTGAATAATAAACAGCAGAACAATCCTTTGTTTGATTTTGGAACAGTGAAGTCGGAAGGTAGTTTTGGCCGGGGTATATCATTTGGCAACAGCCAGGATGCGGTGGTCAACTCCAGCCTTAACCTGCAGCTGAGCGGCTATATCGGCGACAGCCTGCAACTGACCGCTGCTATTACGGATAATAATATCCCTATTCAGCCGGATGGCAATACGCAGGACCTGCGTGATTTTGATAAGATCTATTTACAGGTAAAGAAAAAAGGCTGGCAGGCTAACTTCGGTGATATTGATATCCGGCAAAGCAAAAGTTATTTTCTGAATTTTTACAAACGCTTACAGGGAGTTTCATTTATTACCGAGAACAAGATCAGTAAACATATTTCCAATTCGCTGCTGGTAAGCGGCGCCGTTGCCAAAGGAAAATTCACCCGCAATATACTTACGCCGGTGGAAGGCAACCAGGGGCCTTATCGCCTGCAGGGCGCCAATTACGAAGTGTATTTTGTGATACTGGCCGGAACGGAAAGGGTTTTTATTGATGGGCAGTTATTGCAGCGGGGCGAGGACCAGGATTACGTAATGAACTATAATACGGCCGAGATCACTTTTACACAAAAGCACCTGATCACCAAAGATACCAGGCTGCAGGTGGAGTTTGAGTATGCCGACCGCAATTACCTGAATGCACAGGTTTATGCAAGTGATGAAGTGAACTTTAATAATAAGTTTGTGCTTACTGTGGGAGCGTTCAGTAATTCGGATGCAAAGAATTCTTCCATTAACCAGGTGCTGGATACCAAGCAAAAACAATTTTTGGCCGATATCGGCGATGGCGTGGATACCGCTTTTTACAAAAGTGCCCAGCGGGATACATTTGCGGTGGACAAGATATTGTACAAAAAAATAGACACGCTTTATAACACTACGGTGCATGATTCCATCTATGTTTTTTCCACCAATCCCAATGACATATTATACAGCCTTTCCTTTAGCTATGTAGGTGCAGGCAAGGGCAATTATATGCCGTTGCAGAATGCGGTGAATGGTAAAGTGTATTACTGGGTACAGCCCGATGCCAATAATGTAAAGCAGGGCGATTGGGAGCCGGTGATATTGCTGGTGGCGCCTAAAAAGCAACAGATCGTTTCTCTTGGGGGCGAATATTCATTTTCAGCAAATACTAAGTTGAAAGTAGAAGCGGCGATGAGCAATTATGATGTGAATCTTTTTTCGGAAAAAGATAAAGGCAACGATAAAGGTTATGCAGCAAAGATACAGTTTCAGCAAACAGATAAAAAGATCAACCTTTTCAACCGGGCATTGCAACTGCAGACCAATGCAGGATATGAATTTGTGCAGGGCAGGTTTCGCCCATTGGAACGCCTGCGCAATGTGGAGTACCTGCGTGACTGGAGTTTGCCTTACGAAGTGAACCGTGCCGATGAACATTTAGCCAATGCCTCCGTAAAAGTAGGAGACAAGAAAGGGAATTATTATGCTTACGAGATCGTGAGTTATAACAGGAGTGATAATTACCATGGCCTGCGCCACCAGTTCAATAATTACACCGCCGTAAATGGCTGGAAGTTCACCAATGCGGTGAGCCTTACCACTACCAATACAGCAACCGACCAGGGATCTTACCTGCGGCCAAGCTTTGACGTTAGTAAGGAGTTTACAAAGCTGAAGAAAATGCAGGTAGGCGCAAGCTACAGCAGTGAATACAATCACCAGCGCAATAAAATAAGCGATACCTTAACACCGATCAGTTTTGCATTCAATATCTGGCAGGCCTACATCAGGTCCAATCCTGAGCGGCCTAATAAATGGAGCGTATCGTATTTTACCCGTAACGATCTTTTGCCGGTACAGACCAAACTGGTAGAAGCCAATAAGAGTGATAATATTAATTTTTATACGGAGATCATGAAGAATGAGAACCGCCAATTAAAACTCAATATCACTTATCGTAAGCTGCATATCAGCAATGCCAATATCAGTACGCAAAAGGCAGATGAAAGCCTGCTGGGCCGCACAGAATATAATTTCCGGGAGTGGAAGGGATTGCTGATCGGTAATATACTATACGAACTGGGTGCAGGGCAGGAGCAGAAAAGAGAATACAGTTTTTTTGAAGTACCTGCAGGCCAGGGTGAATATACCTGGATAGATTACAATAACAATGGCATAAAGGAACTGAATGAATTTGAGATCGCCGTATTCCAGGACCAGCGCAAGTATGTAAAATTATTTACACCCAGCAATGAATATGTAAAAGCCAATTACATACAGTTCAATTACAATTTTGATATTGATCCAAGACTGGTAATGAAACCATCGGCTGCACACGGGCTTAAAAAATTATTGTATCGCTCCAATACCAGTTCTTCATTGCAGATCAGTAAAAAAGATATTTCAACCGGTAAGTTCCAGTTCAATCCTTTTACCAAAAAACTGGTGGATACTACATTGATATCACTGAATTCCTTTTTATCCAACACGTATTTTTTCAACCGCAGCAATGTTAAATGGGGCTTTGATTTAACGCATGGATTAAGCAACAGCAAAACATTATTATCGTATGGTTTTGAAAGCCGCAAAGTGCGCAATCTTTCAGGCAAAATAAGATGGAACCTGGACAAGAATTTTGCTGCAGCCCTCAACCTGCGCCAGCAGAAGAACGAACTGACCACCAGCGGTACCAAGTTCAACAACCGTAATTATCTTATTACGGCGAATACTGCGGAGCCCAGTATTTCCTATATCTACAAATCCAATTTCAGGTTAAGCCTCTCTTATAATTACTCCAATAAGCATAACACCATCGACTCGATGGAAAGAGCGGTGACACATGCAGTGATAGCAGAATTGCGCTACAATATCCTTAACAACAGTACGCTCAATGCCAAGGTAACATTGAACCAGATCAACTTCAATGCTTATTCCGGCGCTGCCAATACAACGGTGGGATATGTATTACTCGACGGATTATTGCCCGGTAAGAACTACCTGTGGAATGTAGAATATACCCGCAGGCTGGCCGGTAATTTTGAAGTAAGCCTGCAGTATGAAGGCAGGAAACCAGGAGAATCCAAGACGGTGCATGTGGGGAGGGCTTCTATAAGAGCAATACTTTAGGTAATGAATAATTGATAATTAATAATGGATAATTGATAAGGGATGAGGGTTATTTGATAACAGATGAGGCGTATTAGATAAGGAACGGAGGTTATTGGATAAAGGGGGAGTGTTATTGGATAAGGAACGAAGGTTATCGAATAACGGATGAAGCGTATTAAATAACGGAAGGGTTTTATCAGATAACGGAGGAATGTTACTTGATACGGGACGACGGTGATTTAATAACGAATGTGGCGTATTAAATAAGGAATGAATCTTATTAGATAAGGAAGGAGTGATACTTGGTAAGGAACGAAGATTATTAAATAAGGAACGAAGCGCATTCAATAACAGGTTAGTAGTATTCGATAAGGGGCGAGTGAATAGCTGTAGCCTTGGTTGCAAATAAAAAAGTTTATAAAGTAAAGGCAGTGAAACACTGCCTTATTTACTTTATAAACTTTATCTGTTTTAGAAATATATCTTTTAACTGAACAGGCCGCCTTTCTTAAAGCTCCTTACACCATCGCCTATCTTGAAGCCGTTGTTGTAAACTTCAATTTTATAATCGCCTGTTTCAAAATTGCTGTTCTGTTTCCAATCTACATTAATGGTTTGGCGCTGGCCCTGTGTATAATTCACTTCCACTTTTTCGGTAAAAAATTTATCTTCTCCATCCCTTGTTTTAAAAGTGCCGGAACCCAGTGCTTCCACCGTTACAGGGGTGCCGCTGGGGGCTGTAATGCAGATGTACAATGTTTTATTACCCGATTGGGTGATGCGGTTCTCATCCAGGTCGAAAGAGATACGCAATTTATCTACTCTTTTAGCAGTGGTGGTGGTTTTTTCCTTACCGCTTTTCTTTTCGTTGATGCCTATGATGTTAAAATTAGAGGCGTGCAGGGTGGATCCTATATCAATGATGTCTTCTTTTTCTTTGATCACCGTTTTAGCATCTTCGGTTTCTTTTCTTGCATCATCTCTTTCCTTTGTTACGGCTTCTTTCTGTTGTGTCAATACTATTTTTTCACCTTGCAGGGTTTCTATCTGCGTTTTATAACCGGTGATATCATCATTCAATGAAGCAATGAGTGTTTTAGCCTGTGCCAGCTCTGCTGCTGTAGCATTAGCCTTGGTCAACAGCTGCTGTATCTTTACCCTTTTTTCTGCAATATCCCTGTCGCGTTGGGTGATCACGCTGTCTTTACTATGCGCCATATCAGCACTGCTGGTCTTGATCATATCATAACGCATGGTGGCGTCATCCAGTTCTTTTCTTAATACATCTTTTTCAGTATTGCTGGTGGCCAGCTGTGTGTCTTTCTGCTGAATGGTTTCCTTGGTCTTGTTCTTATCATAAATGATATAAGCCCATGTACCCAGGAGCGCCACCAATAAAAAAGCGGTCAACAGGTTCCGCAGGTTTGTTTTTTGCGCAGGCTGCGGTGCCGGCGTAGAGGTTTTTTCTGTTTCAGGGAAATTTTCGTATGCCATATTTTAAAGGGTTTATGCTGACAAAAATATTCAATCGTTGAGTTAAAAAGAATGTAAAACGGCTGTTGTGTTAATATGTGAATAACTAAAACACGCTGGTTTTATTGCATTTAGCGCCAAAACTATGCCAGTTTTGACCTTCAACAGTATCTGTGATACAACGCAGTATGCGGCTGAAAAATATTTTATCTTTACGCCATGAGTGCAGAAAAAATAATCGGCGACTGGAAAAAGAAAAGCTTTAAACCTGTTTACTGGCTGGAAGGAGAGGAGGATTATTATATTGATATGGTGGTGGACCATGCAGAGCATAAGATACTGGATGAATCGGAAGCTGGTTTTAACCTCACTGTTTTTTATGGCCGTGATGCGGAATGGACCGCAGTGGTGAATGCCTGTAAGCGTTACCCGATGTTTGCCGAACGCCAGGTGGTGCTGTTGAAGGAAGCACAGCAGATGAAGGATATTGAAAAACTGGAAAGTTATATTGAACACCCTTTGGCATCCACCATTTTTGTGGTGGCATATAAAACCAAAACGCTGGATAAACGCACCAAGCTTTCCAAACTTTTAAAACAAACAGCCGAAGTATTCACTTCCGAAAAGCTGAAGGATTTTAAAGTGCAGGAATGGATCAAGGAAATGGTGACCGGTAAAGGTTATTCCATCAGCTCCAAAGCAGTGATATTGCTGGAAGAACATATCGGCAATGACCTCAGCCGCATGGCCAATGAAATAGATAAACTGTCGGTGAATTTAAAAGGGCGCAAGGAAATTACCGAAGATGATATAGAAAAATTCATTGGCATCAGCAAGGAATACAATGTATTTGAACTGCAGGCTGCCATTGCAAAAAAAGATCTTGCCAAAGCGGTAAAGATCATTCAGTATTTTGAAGGTAATCCCAAAGCGGCACCGATACAGATGGTGTTGCCTGCTTTGTATGCCAGCTTCAGTAAAGTGTATACCATTTTTGGTATGAATGATAAAAGTGAAGCGGCATTGAAACCCCATTTTTATTTTAATGCCACGGCTGTAAAGAATGCGCTGGAATGTGTGCGCAATTATGGGTACGAAGGCATTGAAAGAATATTATTATTGCTGCATCATTATAACCTGAAAGGCGTGGGCGTGGGAGACACCGGTACTTCGGATGCGTCGTTGATGAAGGAGATGGTGGTGAAGATGATCGCGTAATGGGTCGGGACGCTTTTGCGGCCTGAACCATGATCGGCCCTACGATCCAGGCCGCAAAAGCGTCCCGGCTCGAAAACGATCCAGGCCGCTTGAAGCGTCCCGGCTCTTATAAAACCGATAAACTATCTTCCTTATCCTGGTGCAACTGCAGTTTCAATGCTTCCAGTCCATCAAACTTTACTTCGCTTCTTAAATATTTTACTACGTAGATACGGATGACCTTACCATAAATATCCTGCGCAAAATCGAAGATATTTACTTCCGTAACTCTTTTTTTACCATTTACAGTAGGGCGAAAACCGATACTCATCATGGCCTTAAAACGAATGCCTTCCACTTCGGCATACACGGCATAAATGCCATCACCGAGTGCGATCTTTTCTTCATCGGTGCTTTTTAGATTAGCTGTAGGATAACCCAGCGTACGGCCGATCTTATCGCCATGCACTACTTCTCCTTCAAAAAAGAAATGATAACCGAGCAGTTTGTTGGCTTCATCAATATTGCTTTGCAGAATGGCTTCGCGGATATTGCTGCTGCTTACTTTAATGGTATCCAGTAAGTGCACCGGTATCTCCATCAATTGATAATTATAAACAGCCGCTTTGGCTTCCATCAGTTTGTAATCGCCGCTGCGCTCTTTACCAAAGCGATGATCGTACCCGATGATGATGGTATGCGGGTGAAATTTTTTTACCAGGAAATCGCTGATATAATCTTCTGCAGGCTGGTTGGCAAAATAATCGGTAAAAGGTACCACCACCAAATGGTCCACACCCAACTGGCCGATCAGTTCGATACGTTCGGTAAGGGTGTTGATCAGCCTTACACCGATAACGGCCGAAGCCACTACTTTACGCGGATGCGGGTGGAAAGTAATGATCACCGATTCGCCGCCGGCATTGGTGGCTGCTTCTTTCAACGTGTGGATGATCTGCCGGTGGCCGCTGTGCACCCCGTCAAAAGTACCGATGGTGATCACGGCGTTCTTAAAAACGGGTAACTGGTTGATATCGTAATGAACCTGCATATTTTGGAGTTGCAAATTAATGGATAAATTGGAAATGAATAATTTGTTAATTGATAATGAATAATTCGGTCGTAATTTGCGCCCTTAATAAATGATCAGGACTGCTATCAACCTGCAATCCGGAATCGACAATCTAAAATCTACCATCTACAATGTCCCTTTACGCAAAAAGAGGTGTTTCGGCACAAAAAGAAGAAGTACACGCTGCTGTTAAAAACCTTGACCAGGGCCTGTTCCCCAATGCATTCTGCAAAGTATATCCCGATTTTTTAGGTGGCGATGATGCTTATGTGAATATCATGCATGCAGATGGCGCCGGTACCAAAAGTATTCTGGCTTATTTGTATTGGAAGGAAACGGGGGATATCTCTATCTGGAAAGGTATTGCGCAGGATGCTATTGTGATGAACCTGGATGATCTGCTGTGCGTAGGCATTTACGATAATATTGTTTTTAATTCCACGATCGACCGCAATAAACATTTGATCACCGGCGAAGTATTGGAGCAGGTGATCGGCGGCAGCCAGCAATTGTTTGATACGTTAAAAACATTCGGCGTAAATATTCATTACCTCGGTGGTGAAACGGCAGATGTGGGCGATGTAGTGCGTACGGTTGCTGTAAATGGCACCATGACCTGCCGCTGGCCAAAAGATAAGATCATCAGCAATGATAAAATAAAAGCAGGGGATGTGATCGTTGGCTTTGCCAGTTTTGGCCAGGCCAGTTATGAAACGGAATACAACAGCGGTATCGGCAGCAATGGCCTTACCAGTGCAAGACATGATGTGCTGGGTAAATTCTATGCAGATAATTTTAAAGAAAGTTATAACACCGGCCTTGCTGATGATGTGGTGTACATCGGTAAACATAAACTAACCGATACGGTCCAACTCACAACTCACCACTCACAACTCACTACCGTCGGTAAACTCTTGTTAAGTCCCACCAGGACATTCGCACCCGTATTAAGCGTGCTGCTGAAAGAACATTTTGAAAAGATACACGGATTGATCCATTGCAGCGGCGGCGGGCAAACCAAGTGTATGAAGTATCTTCCGGAAGCATGGTCAGACGGGGCGTCAGACCATGTTACGAAGCGCTACTTAAAAGTGATCAAGGATAATTTATTTGACGCACCGGAAATATTCAACATCATTCAGCAGAACAGCGGCAGCAACAATCGTGAAATGTACGAAGTATTCAACATGGGTTGCCGCCTGGAGATCTATTGCGATGCTGCAGATGCTGCAACAATGATCGCTGCGGCCAATCAATTTGGTATTGCAGCACAGGTGATCGGAAGGGTGGAGGAGAGTGATAAAAAAGAGCTGGTGATAAAGGTAAAAGGAGAAGAGATCGTGTATGGATGATCTATTGCAGTTTAATGGACCTGTTTTCTAAAACGGTCAATATCCCTTTTTCGTTTTTATACACGCAGTTGTCAAAGGTAATTACAGAACCAGGAGCGCAACGCTCTGATACTTTATGCTTTTCTGTATTCATATCTTTACCAAAAACCTGTTGTATAGTAGAAAAATTAGCGCCTGAGAAATAGATAGTGCCCCTCACAAAATCGAGGTTTATAAGCCTCCGGAATTCAGCTAAACTATTGTCCTGGATCTTTTTTAGTTCTTCATCAGTTATCACTGTATAGCTTTTCCCTTCTATTCCGTATGCTTTACCATTTTTTGCAGTGATGTATATATTGTCAAATATTATTTGAGATCCTGGCTGGCATAGGGCAATAAGTGAATCCAGCTCTTTTAAAGAGGATTGAGTAAGTGTTTGTGTCCAAACACTTTTAAAGCCCGTACCTGAAAAATATACCTGTGCACTTTTAAAAGCCAGGTCATTTGATATGACCACTTTTTTTGCATTTTTTAAAGATGACAATCCTATTTTATTACCATAAGCGTTTTCAATAGAAAAGACAGGTTCTTCTTTAAATTCGTCAGCCGGTAATCGCTTTATCTTATAATGATAGATATAAGCTGTTTTACCGGTGAGCTTGTTTCTGCATATTAATGATGTAGTACCCGGTGCTGTAAATGTTGCCTCATATTCCTGTACGTTGCCGGATTGTTTATAAGAATTGAATGAAGAGAACTCAATCGTATATTGCTGCAGGTCAATATCAGTGAACTTTATGCGATTGATCATGCCCACATATAAGGGGGTATCAACATAAATATCTTTCCATGTGTAAGTTTTTGGAGGCTCCGCTTCTGCTAATTTTCTTTTATAATATGCCCCACCTACATACTGGCTTTTTACCAGCAAGGGCGAAATAAACATCCCTGATAATAGCAGGTATAATATTGCAGAAAGGGTTTTAATGGAGCTGCGTTTGCAGTAAATGTAAAAAAATAATACCTGAAATAAAAAGAGAGGAATCAGATTCCCCTCTTTTTTAACAAGTATTTTATGGCTATACTGTTATAAATACTCTATCCTTTTGTAGTGATCATGGTAACTCCGTACTTCCCTTTATCACCAAATTGCAGTGCTCCTGACCCTGCATCGTAGGATTCCATGGAGGTGATCGTTTCTTTTTTGATATTGCCCGGATCGTTGCTGATTGCACCATTTACCAGGTACAGGTTTTTGGGTTGTACGGTGAATGTGCCGTTGCCTACCATATTATAAACCGTTTCTTTTCCATCGTTCATCAAATGCACTTTCAGTGGTACGCTGTATATTTCAGTAACATCCCTTTTGCCGGCATGCTCAATTACAAAAGTAATGGGCTGTTTACGATAAGCATTTACCTTGCGGCCATTCTGCATAGCAGGTATCCAGTTAGCACTTTTCTTGATCAGGTCGATACAATGCTGTGCGGTCTTGCTGCCTTTATAGTTAGTGGTGGTAACATCACTAACAGCGCCATCTGTATGCACCACAAACTGTACGATCACCGTATAAGTACCCGCTTTCCATCCTTCATCCACCGGCACAGCAGGGTTTAAATTCTTTACCATAAAATCTTTCCATGCAGCGCTGCCCCCGGGGTATTCCGGCTCTATTTCTGTTTTGGTGAAAATAGGATAACCAACAACGGTCACTTCTTTAAGTGGGTCAGCTTTTCTTTGATACCCGGTAACGGTCACTTCTTTAATGTCACCTGTTTTTTGCACCTGTTCTTCGGCTGGCAACTGCGTACCTGCTACAGCGTTAGCAGACTTTCTGCCTGTAACAGTGATCTCAGCAGGATCTGGAAGCCTGTTTACCCGGAAACTGAAAGTCTGTATCACTTTGTCCGACCCTTTTTTAGAAAGGGAAATGATCGCTTCGCCGGTAGATACCACCCGTGCAATATATTTGCCGTTGCCGCCGGTAATAGAACCCTGCGATATACTCAATTGTACATCCTGCGGCGCAATACCGGGCGCTGCAATACTTACCGGGTTATCAACACCGATATACAGTACATTCATTTTATCAACCGAAATAACTGCCGGGGCATTATTAATAACAGCCGGTGTATTGCTGATGTCTGCAACAGTTACAAATGCCTGTTCATTACTTTTAGTGATGATCTCGATAACTCCAGCCTTCGCCCGGTCGCCGTATTTTTCGATGGCTGATTTGTCTTTTAAAACATTGATAGTGGCAATATCATTCGGGGCAATACTGTTCAGGTTAAAATTATCTGTCTGTATCTTATTATCGATCACGTAAAGAACATCTGAATTGTTTTTTGCATCCACATTTACTTTTGATAAATAACTCAATGTGATAGGCTGACTGGTCTTTACCTTTTCATCTACCACCACATCAGCAAGATCAGACCTTACAGAGATCGGCTTGCCTTCCACCACCACTTCTTCCAGGGGAGCAGGCTTTAAGGATACATTGATAACCGCGGTCTTACCTTTCTCACCTGCGATCTCATCCAGCTTTTCGCCTTTTAAAATATTTACAGAACTGATGGTGGCAGGGTCGATCTTATTCAGTTCCGCCGGGGTTATTTTTTTACCTTCAACATATATTACCGTACTCTCCAGGTTACCCTTGATCGTTGCGCTGGAACCGGATAATTTGATCAGCTTTGTTTTGTCATTATAAAAAACAGAATCACCGGTTAAAAAGATCGCATCTTTTTGCGTCAACTTGATAACGCCATAGCGGCCTTTGGTTCCGTACAATTTACTTGCTTCGTAAGGATTGTAGATAACAATACTGCTGTATGTAAGATTGCTTTGTTCCACATAGTTATAACCCACATTGCCCATCTCTTTTCCATCAACTATCACGAGCGCCTTGGTCTTATAATCATTGCTTTTTAAATAATTGGTATCCGCATGGCTTACATTTATAAAACAACCTGCAGACGGGCTATCAGTTTTAGAAGACTTGTTCAGTGTATTAAAAAAGTAATCCGTTGCCGCTGTAGTGGCAGCAGCAGTATTTTGCTGGTTGCTGCTGGCAAATTTTTCAATGGCATTTAAAATGTTGATCGCAATGGTTTCTTTGCCCTTTGAAGACTGTAAATAACCAAGATCGCTTTTATCGTTCATTAAGCCGGTTTCAATGAATACAGAAGGGCAGGAGTTGTTTTCCAATGTGTACATGGCACGCTGAAAAAGTTGCTGCGAAACCGGTAATGCATAATTACTGCTGAATTCAGTCAGGATAGCCGAAGCAAACAATTTGCTTTGCGCTGCGTTGGTGCCACCATCATGACCGATCATCAATTTCAATCCACGCTGCTCATCTATTACATTACCCAGGCCGTATTCTTTTTCGGCAGCAGTAGCAGTTGCCCCGCCATGCAATGTGATATAGATCGCTGCGTTATGGCTCTTTGCAAATTCAGCTTTTTGTTCTTTGGTCAAATACTGATCATCTTCTTTTGTAAGAATGATCTCAATGGCGTCATTTGTATTCAGCTCTTTTATTTCTTTTGCTATCGACAGCATCAGGTCTTTTTCCAGGGTACCGTCAATGGCTTTGATGCCGCCATCTTTACCACCATGACCGGCATCGATCACCACCGTTATCTTTTTACCGTTATAAAAATGAGCATGGCCTTTTGATTTTAGTGTAAAGGCTGCAAAGATCAATAGTGCCAGGGGTAGTACCATTATGCGGCCAAAATAATTCACTTTAGGATTTTTGTTTTTCATGAGCATGAGCAACCGGCGTTTAACAGGTGAGTAGAAAAAATTATTGGTGAGTTGAAAACGGTGTTGCGGGTAAGTGGCCTGCAATATCATGGCAGCAAAGGCTTCCGTATCGCTGTCTTCCACTGCTTTTTTATCCGCAATAAATTCATGTATCATATTCAGTTCCTTGCGGTACAACCAGAAGAAAGGATTACTCCAGAAGAATATAAGAATAATGTTGATGAACAGTTTGTCGTAAGTATGTCCTTCCTGCACATGGGCCAGTTCATGTTTGAATATCTGGTTACCGGTAGTGGTTTCCATATCGATATTGTAATTCCAGAAAATATAATTCAGAAAAGAGAAGGGGGTGCTTTTGGCATCTGTGTTAATGAACGAAATGCTATCGATATGCTGCCGCGGATATTTTTTTAAAAGATTGAAGATGACAACCAGTGTGTGTATAAAGAATACAAGCAGTACCACCGACACCAGCAGGTAAGCAATAGGATACAGTTGTTCGGTATCAAAAGAGTTGCTTTTCGCTGTTACAATGATATTATCCATGTATTCATCACTGCTGTTCACCACCTGCAGCACTTTAAATACAGCAGTGGGTTGCTCCGTTTGCTTTTCCCAGAAATTGATCTTTATCAATGGCAACGATAGCGACAACACCACCGACGCCATGAGGTAAAAACGGTTGTATTTATGAAATACCTTATTGCGCAGCATCAACCAGTAATAACCATACAGGATACCGGAACAGATGATCACTTTTAAAAGATAATAAGCAATTGTTAGCATAAATTAGTTTTTATGAAACCCGTTAATTAATTTAAAAAGCATACTTATGGCCTTCAACTTTCAACTTCGAACTTTCAACCTTCCCGATTATTTTTTCTTCAGTTGTTTCAGCAGTAATTCCAGTTCATCCAGGCTGATGTTATTTTCCTTTACCATAAATGAAACGGCATTGCTGAAACTGCCTTCAAAATATCCTTTTACCAGGCTCTTCATACTCGTTTTGCTGTAGGCTTCCTTGCTTACTAAAGGATAGTACTGGTGCGTTCGGCCAAAGACTGTGATGCCTACAAATTCTTTATCTACGAGTATCTTTATAATAGTGGCCACCGTATTACTGTGCGGTTTGGGTGCCGGCAGTTCATCCAGGATCTCTCTTAAAAATGCTTTTTCTAATTTCCAGATCACCTGCATTATCTGTTCTTCTGCTTTGGTTAAGTTTTTCATTTGTGAGTCTTTTATGAATAGGTATTGTAAACATAAAACTATTTTTTTAGTCGAACAACTATTTTTTTAGTTATTCACCGGTTTTTAACAAATGGTGAAGAAATTTTATTTCCAACGGCAGGTTGTAACAGTTAAATTTGCAATGCAGGCATTTGCCCGCGGATTGCGCAGCGTTCGCAGATAGCACTAAACCTAAATTGTATTATGTCTCAATCTATAGTTGAATTAAAGAACGTAAAGATCTACCAGGGCGACCGTAACCTGATCTTAAGTGATGTGAATATCAGCATCGATAAAGGGGAGTTTGTGTACCTGGTGGGCAAGACCGGCACCGGCAAAAGCAGCCTGTTAAAGACCATGTACGGCGATCTGCAGCTTACCGAAGGCGAAGGCTGGGTGGTGGGCCATGACCTGAGACAACTTACCTGGAAAACAGTACCTTTTTTAAGGCGTAACCTGGGCGTGGTGTTCCAGGATTTTCAATTGCTTACCGACAGGAATGTGAATGAGAACCTGAAATTTGTTTTGAGGGCCACCGGCTGGCAGGATATAAAACTGATGGATGAAAAGATCGCTGATGTACTGGATAAAGTGGGATTGAAAACAAAAGGATTTAAAATGCCTTTTGAGTTGAGCGGTGGCGAACAGCAGCGTGTGGATGTAGCCAGGGCATTACTGAACTCTCCTAAATTAATACTTGCTGATGAACCTACCGGTAACCTGGATCCTGAGACCAGCGATGAGATCATGCAATTGCTGTTCCATATCTGCAGGGACTATAATACCACCATCATCATGGCCACACACGATTACATGGTGATCAATAAATTTCCTGCAAGAATGCTGAAGACAGAAAAGGGCAGGGTGTGGGATAATGCTACGATAGAAATGTAGGGCGTGAGACGTGAGTGGTGAGTCGTCAGTCGTGAGTGGTGAGTCGTGAGTGAGCCTTCGGTTTGATCTTCCTGGTTTTTATTGTTAAATTATTAAAGGGAAAACGATCAAGTTTTCCCTTTTGTTTATTCACTCAAATTAATTATAACCCTACTCACGACTCACCACTCACCACTCACGATTCACGTCCCGCAGGTTGCCGCTAACTTTTTTGCGTTCTCTTCATTATTAAATACCCTTTGCAACAATCCCTGACGTTTTTCTTTTTCTTCTTCTGTAAAAGGTTGTTGATAGATATCGTTGATCACTGACCGGAAAGAAGCAGCATCAGTTGCAATATGACAAATTCCTTCGAGGCTGCTGCCATCTACTCCTGCATGATTGACCACACAGTGCCGGCCATTATACAAAGCATTGATGAGTTTTAATTTTACACCCGTATTATTAAAAGATGGCAATACATGCAGTTGCGCCTTTGCAATAAGATCCTGCATTTCTTTTTCGCCGGGGTTGGCCAGTAAGCAGGTATGTTTAAATTGCTTTACATATTCCTGCAGGTGTGCTGAGGGATCTTTACCTGCAATTACAAAGGGTACATCCAATTCGCTGAAAACATTTTGTAACAACCATTTTGCAGCTACTTCATTTTCATTGACTGATAAATTACCATGGTATAAACAAAAGCAACCCTTGCCTTCTTTGCCGGTAACAATGCTATGTGGTATAAATACCGGCATATAATAAATATCCTTTGCTGCAAACAGTTGTTGATACAAAGCTACATCGTGTTCGCTTACTGCAACCAGGCTGGCTTTACCTGCAATAATTTTTTCGTACCTTAATAAGAGGCGGCTTTCGTGTAAAAAATATAAACGCTTAAAAAAATTGCGTTCATTTTTTGCCAGTTGTTTATAATATTCAAACTCTGTATTGTGCAGGCGTACGGTAACTTTCCGGTCGTTCAATTCATTGGCATAAAGCGGGTAAGTGCAATGAATGCCTTCAAGCAGAACAGGATAATTATCTTTTTTAAGATGATCGATCAGTGTTTTGTTCTTCCTGCTTTTTACAATGAAGGGAAGTGAAAAAGAAAAACTGCCCAGGTTTTTTTTACGCTGGTAATAGTCAACACTCACGCAATATTTATTCAGTTCTTCCTGTGGCTGGCGGTTGCTGGTAAAGCAATGCAGGTGGATCTTTATGCCCAGTTGCTGCAATGCCTTTAATTTATAAAAAAGATCCACCACACCGCCATAATTAGCCGGCCAGGGCACATCCAGTGTAACAATATGTAAATGGCGTTCACTCATGTTTTTACCGCTCCGAAGGAGTCCTTTGGACAGAGAAAAAGAGAAAAGGAGTTTTCGCAGAGATAAATACTTTCTTTGCTTTTTCCTTATTCGCTTAGTGGTTAAATATTTGGTTATAAAATTCGAATAATTTCTTTTCTTCCTGCTGCCAGTTCAGCTGTTCCCTTGCTTTTAAACAATTTTGCTGTAATGTTTTATACTCAACTTCATTATCCAGCAAATTGTTCAGTAAAACGGCGAGTTTTTTTTCGCTGATATCATCGGTCAGCACCGCAATGTGATATTGATCATTGATCTCCCTGTAAACGGGGTAGTTAACACAGAGCTGCGGAATGCCGGCATGCAGGTAATCGAAAAAGCGGTTGGCCAGTGAATAGTAATTGCTTAGCCCTTCATCATCAAATAGTGTTACGCCGATATAAGCCTGCTGTGTAATGGCCCTTAATTCGTCTGGTTTTATTTTTCCTTTAAAGATCACTTTCTGCTGCAGCCCATGTTCCTGCACCAATTGCTGTGCCTGCTGCATAAAATTGCCATCACCGCAAATGATCAGTTGTGCGTTCACTTCTTTCATGGCTGGTATCAGCGTTTCAAAACTTCTGCCTTCATTAACAGCGCCCTGGTATAAAATGAATTTCTCTTTCTTTTCAGGAATGCTGCTGTTGCGCAGCAGCGCAATATTTCTTATCACGGTATAATCAACTGCATACATTTTTTTAAACTCCTCTGCTATCGGCTGGTTCACTGTATAACCATGTATAAATTTTGGAACCGTATACCGTTCTATTTTCTTCCATATTTTGTAAATAGCAGGCCGGGTGGCTATTTCCTTCATTTCGCAAAACAATTCGTGTGCATCATACACCCGTTGTACTTTTTTTAACCGGGATACAAAGTAGCAAGGTAAAATACTATCAAGGTCAATTGCCCCTATACAATCCATTTTTTTGAACAACAGGTAAAAGAACAAACGGATATTATACTCTGCATAAAACAGTTTCCCTTTTTCAAAAAAACAGCGCAGTCTTTTTTGTTGAAAGGGTTGTTGCGTAAGCGGGAGAGAGGCTTTCATCTTTCTGCCAACTAACGTTACAGTATACCCGTAATTGGCTAATGAGGTACAAATGCGTATCATGCGCTGGTCGTAGGTGAGGTCGGTGGTGACCGAAAAGACAAGGTGGCCCCCTCCGCCCCCTAAAGGGGGGACCTTAGCGTCATTAGACTCGAAAGTTCTTTTTATATTTTCGGGCATTGAGATTTTTGGTTTATAAAATTTCTTCTTTCAGCAGGAAGCAGTTCCCCCTTTAGGGGGCGGAGGGGGCATAAATCCGTTCAATGATCTCCACCGTTTTCAACCCATCTTCGGCACTGGCAAATTCATGTTGATCGTTTTGTAAGGCAAGTACCAGGTTTTCATATACTTTATCGTGGTTGCTCATGCTGCCCTGGTAAAACCCATAGCCATTTGCAGGGTTGCCCTTTGGTAGTTCCGGTTCCCGGATGTCTTTTACTTGGCAGTATTCCAGTTCATTCAGGTATTGACCGCCTACTTTAACCGTGCCGTGTTCAGCAAAAACAGTGATAGAGCCTTCCATATTTTTATCGTAGCTGTTTACCGTATAGTTCAGTGAGCCAATGGCGCCGCTTTTCATCCGGAACAGTACAGCGCCGGTATCTTCAAATGCAATGGAAGGATGGGCAAAATTGCCGGTCATGGTCTTTACATCGGCCACATCGCCCAGCAGCCAATATACCAGGTCGATGAAATGGCTGAACTGTGTGAACAATGTTCCACCATCCAGTTCCCGGGTGCCCTTCCAGCCGGTATAATAGGCGGGGGGCCGGTTCCAGAAACAGTTTACCTGGAAGCTGAATACCCGGCCCAGTTTACCGGTATGGATCAGCTCTTTTAAAAAAGCCACCGGGGGATTATAGCGGTTCTGCTTTACCACGAAAAGTTTTTTGCCGGCCTTTTCCGCTGCTGCTATCATGTTCTTTGCATCGGCTATTGCGATACACAAAGGCTTTTCGCACAGCACGTTATTACCGGCCTGCAGGCTTAAAATAGAGTGATGGGCATGTAAACCGTTGGGGGTGCAGATGCTTACCACATCCAGCTCTTTTTCGGCTGCCAGCATCGCTTCCAGCGAATAATAGGGTTGGGCGTTGTAAAGCGCCGCCATTTCGTCGGCCTTAGCGGGTACAATGTCGCAAACAGCCACTAAATTGCCCTGTTTTACGGCCTGTTCCGCATGTCTTTTGGCAATTCTTCCACAGCCTGTTATGGCAAAATTCAGTTTCATATATTAGCAATATTCAAAAAAAATCCTTAATCCACCTCGCAAAACCCATTTTTTTATGTACTTTTGCGCCGAATATAAAAAGAAACTATAACAAGACGTTATTTAAAAAACAAAGAGATGCCTTATTTAACAATCGAAAAAAGAGCAACCATTTTTTCAACTTACGGTGGCAAAGCTACCAACACAGGTTCTATTGAGGGCCAGATCGCTCTATTAACAGAACGTATCAACCAGATTTCTGAACACTTAAAATCTAACAAAAAAGATTTCTCTTCTCAAAGAGGTTTAATGAAAATGGTTGGACAACGCAAACGTTTATTGACCTACCTCAGCAAACACGACCTTACAGGGTACAGGAGTTTAATTGAAAAATTAGGCTTACGTAAATAAATTATTCCAACTATGTAATATTCGGATAATTCCCAACTGTACAATCTCAGTTGGGAATTATTGTTTGTTACAACATTCCTAATAAGTGGTTTCCGGCTTGCTGTAAATCTCAGATCGGCAATCACAAATCATAAATCATTTTATGTCTTTACTACAACCAAAATCTGTTACGTTTGATATAGGTGGTGGCCGCATGGTTACCATCGAAACCGGCAAAATGGCCCGCCAGGCCGATGGCGCCGTTACTGTTCGTTTAGGCGACAGCATCCTGTTAGCAACCGTTGTTGCCAACAAAGAGCCGAAAGATGGCCAGAACTTCTTTCCCCTTTCAGTAGATTACCAGGAAAAATTTGCATCTGCAGGCCGTATCCCCGGTTCTTTCTTTAAAAGGGAAGCAAGGCTGAACGATTACGAAATTCTTACTTCACGTTTAATAGACAGGGCTTTAAGGCCTTTGTTCCCCGAAGATTACCTGTGCGATGTACAGGTACTGGTTACCCTCATTTCTTCGGATGCAGAAGTATTACCTGATTCAATGGCCTGCCTGGCAGCATCTGCAGCCCTGGCCGTTTCGGATATTCCCATTATGGAGATCATTTCTGAAGTGCGTATTGCACGTAAGAATGGTGAATACATTATCAACCCCACCCGTACTGAATTAGCAGCCTGCGACCTGGAATTTGTGATCGCTGCTACTGAAAAGAACATCATGATGGTGGAAGGTGAAGCGAAAGAATGCCAGGAAGAAGACCTGGTAAAAGCGCTGGAACTGGCACACGATGCCATCCGCATCCAGATCAAAGCACAGGCAGAACTGCGTGATAAAGTTGGTATCACTTCAAAAAGAGAATATACCAAACCTTACCGCAACGAAGAGCTGAATGAAAAGATCATTGCTTTTGCAAAAGATAAAATGCATGCCATTGCTGCTGCAGCAAGTGCCAAGCATGAGCGCAGCGAAGCTTTTGCCAAACTGCACGATGAAGTAGTAGAATTTTTAGGTGAAGAATTGCCTGATGCAGATAAAAAACTGATCGGCCATTATACCGGCGAACTGCAATACCACGTAGTGAGGGATATGATCCTGAACGATCGTGTAAGGCTGGACGGAAGGGGTACCACGGATATCCGCCCGCTGGCAATGGAAACCAATATTTTGCCAACGCCGCACGGTTCTTCTTTATTCACGAGGGGCGAAACCCAGTCGCTGACCACCGTTACTTTCGGTACACCGCTGGATGAGCTGTTAATAGAAAGCGCTCATAAATCAGATTATTCCAAATTCATTTTACACTATAATTTCCCTCCATTCTCTACCGGTGAAGTAAAAATGATCCGTGGTGTAGGCCGCAGGGAAGTAGGGCATGGTAACCTGGCCATGCGTTCTTTAAAGCAAATGATGCCGGGCAGCGAATATCCTTACACTGTTCGTGTGGTGAGTGATATTTTAGAAAGTAATGGTTCTTCTTCTATGGCTACTGTTTGTGCCGGTTCACTGGCATTGATGGATGCAGGTGTGCCTATTCCAAAGCACGTGAGTGGTGTGGCAATGGGTTTAATTACCAAAGAAGGCAAATTTGCAGTGTTGACTGATATCTTAGGTGATGAAGATCATTTAGGTGATATGGACTTTAAAGTTACCGGTACCCGCGATGGTATCTGCGGTGTACAGATGGATATTAAAGTGGATGGCTTGAGCATGGATATCATGCGCCAGGCATTATCACAGGCCCGTGATGGCCGCTTGCACATCCTGAACGCTATGTACGAATGTATACCTGCTGCAAGGGCAGATGTGAAACCGCATGCACCACGTATGGTTAAGATCACCATCGATAAAGAATTCATCGGTGCAGTTATCGGGCCAGGTGGTAAAGTGATACAGGAAATACAGCGTGAAACAGGCGCTACTGTAAATATTGAAGAAGTGAACAATGTGGGTGAAGTAAGCATCTTCTCTGCACACAAAGAAGGACTGGACAGGGCTTTGGCATGGATCAAAGGCCTGGTGGCAGTACCAGTTGTGGGCGATACTTACGAAGGAACGGTGAAGAGCATTAAAGAATTTGGTGCTTTTGTAGAGTTCCTGCCTAAGAAAGAAGGTTTGCTGCACATCAGCGAGATAAGCTGGAAACGCCTAGAAAATATGGACGGCGTATTCAAAGAAGGTGATAAGGTAAAAGTGAAATTGCTGGACATTGATCAAAAGACCGGCAAATTTAAATTAAGCCGCAAGGCCTTGATACCAAAACCCGAAGCGCAGCCAAAACCGCAGCAGGGTGAACAGAAAGCTTAATACTTATTCTGGATATTTTAGAACGGCCTCCGAAAGGAGGCCGTTTCGTTTGCCGAAATTCATTTTCGGCCTACAAGCGCCTGCGGCGCTTGCTTTTTAGAACGCAGATATTCATGATGCTTATGATTGTTTATGATCTACCTGTGTTGATCATCACCATCATAAAAATCCGTGTCCCGTTCTCCCGCCGCAGGCGGAGCAAAAAAACAAGTTGCACAATTTCATTTGCCGAAATGGAATTTCGGCGCACATAAAAAAAATCTCTCCCGGTAAATGGGAGAGATCTCGTTTATTAAAATTGTAATCAGCTTACTTTAATGCTTCGATCTTTTTTACAAAGTTGGCTTTAGGTTGTGCACCTACCAGTTTATCTACCACCTGGCCACCTTTTACAAAAAGGATAGCAGGGATGCTGGTGATACCATAGTTCATAGAAACCTGTGGATTGTGGTCAACATTTACTTTACCAATATTAACCTTGCCTTCGTATTCTTTAGATAACTCTTCAATTACGGGACCGATCGCACGGCATGGACCGCACCATTCTGCCCAAAAATCAATTACTGTTAATTTATCAGATTCTAAAACATTCGTTTTAAAGTTTGCATCTGTGAATTCGTGTGCCATATATTTTTATTTAATTTTTCTTGTAAGAGGACAAATTTAAGCCCAAACTGATTACCGTGCTGTAATGACATATCCACACCTTGTTAATGTGCCAATTTGCAAGCGGAAATATGCCACAGCGGCACAAAATATTTCTTATTTCGAAAACTTTAACAATCCCGGGAAGGCTGTTTTAACCGGTAACCACGCTTACTTCCAAATCAACATTATCGTTCAGGAAAAGGGCCATTTCATCGTTCATGGTAAAGCCTTTCTCCAGCGTGTACATACCTACTTTAAAGTTGTTGCGTACATCCTTCACATTGAATTTGATGGAAGTTTTGCCCGGGTTGGCTTTTATATTCCGGTCGATAAAATCAATAAAACCGGCATTTACCGATTGTGGTTGTACATCGATCACCACCTGCTTGGTAAGAGCCGTTTTTACTGTTTCCAGCAAGTGTATCTTACTAAGACTGAACTGGTATTCGTTGCCATTGTAGCGCTGTTTAAAACCACCTTCCACCAATACGATCATGCCTTTTTCCAGGTAGTTCTGGTACTTCACATAATCCTCGCTCCACAGCATGAATTCAGCTTTACCGCTGAAGTCCTCGATGGTGAGGATACCAAAGTTCTTACCCGTTTTGGTAAGGCGGTGGGCAGCGTCTATAACAAGACCGGCTACACGAAATTGCCTTGCAGGGTTGGAGCTGTTGTTTACGGTGTTCTTGAATTCCACATAATCGGCCAGCGGTGTGATATTATAATGCTTCAGTTCAAATTTATAATTGTCCAGCGGGTGCCCACTGATATACATACCGGTCACTTCTTTTTCAAAATCCAGTTGCTGCACCAATGGCCATGGTTCGCAAAGTGATAATTTGGGCGGCAGTATTTCCGGCATGGCCAGGTCGCCGAATAAAGTGTTGCTGGTACTGGCCGATTGTGATTGAAATACGTTACCGAATTTGATGATCTTTTCCAGCCCGGTAACATCGCCTGGTGGGGCATAAAAATATTGCGCCCTGGTAATATCTTTAAAGCAATCGAAAGCGCCGCTGTAGGCAAGGCTTTCCATCGATTTTTTATTCAACGATTTCTGGTTGCATCTTTTTGCCAGGTCGAAGATGGTTTTAAAAGCGCCGTGCTTATCTCTTTCAATGATGATATCCTCAATAGCTTTTTCACCCACGCCTTTTAATCCACTGAAGCCAAAACGTATCTCGCCTTTGTTGTTCACTGCAAAACCGCTCTGGCTTTCGTTGATATCAGGCCCCAGTACTTTTAAGCCCATGCGTTTGCATTCTTCCATAAAGAAGGTGATCTTATCAATACTGCCGGCATGATTGAGTACCGCCGCCATGTATTCGCTGGGGTAGTGGGCCTTCAAATAAGCCGTTTGATAAGCCACAAAAGCATAACAGGTACTGTGCGATTTATTGAAAGCGTATTGTGCAAATGCTTCCCAGTCGGTCCATATTTTCTCCAGTGTTTCGGCAGGATGGCCTTTAGCTGTTGCGCCGCTGGTAAACTGCGCCTTCATTTTGTTCAGTACCGCAATTTGTTTTTTACCCATTGCTTTACGCAACACATCCGCGTCCCCTTTACTAAAGCCCGCCAGTTTTTGAGAGAGCAACATTACCTGCTCCTGGTACACCGTGATACCATAGGTTTCTTTCAGGTGTTCCTCCATATCCGGCAGATCATATTCTACTTGTTTCTTCCCGTGTTTACGGTCGATATAATCAGGTATATAACTCATCGGGCCCGGACGGTACAGGGCATTCATCGCAATAAGATCATCAAATTTATCGGGCTTCAATTCCCGTAAATATTTCTGCATACCTGCACTTTCAAACTGGAAGGTACCGTTGGTATCACCGCGCTGGTACAACTGGTAAGCTTTTTCATCATCCAGCGGAATGTAATCAATATCAATTTCCACCCCGTGGTTTTGTTTGATCAATGACAAGGCTGTTTTTAAAATGCTGAGTGTTTTTAAACCCAAAAAGTCCATTTTAATTACACCGGCTTCTTCAATAGTTCCACCTTCTATCTGTGTGAGCCACAGGTCACTTTCTTTGGAGGTTGCTACAGGGATAAGATCAGTAAGATCTTTAGGCGCAATGATGATACCTGCAGCGTGTATGCCCGTATTGCGCACAGAACCTTCTAAAATTTCCGCTTCATGCAAAATGGTGCTGCGCAGATCAGTACCATTATAGATCTCCCGCAGCTGCTTTACATTTTCCACATCGTCGGCCTGCAGGGCTTCTTTTTCTTCTAAAGATTTTTCACCGCCTTTTGATTCTTTGGCAGTGTAGGGAGCATGTAATAATCTTTTCAGGTTGATGCCCGGGCGCTCCGGTATCAGTTTGGATAAAGCACGGCTTTCGGGTAGTGGAAGATCCATTACACGGGCCACATCCGCAATGCTCGATTTGGCAGCCATGGTACCATAGGTAATGATCTGTGCCACCTGGTTCTTGCCATATTTGTCCACCACGTAGTTGATCACTTTCTGGCGTCCGTCGTCATCAAAATCTGTATCAATATCGGGCATGCTCTTACGGTCGGGGTTCAGGAACCTTTCGAACAGTAAATTGTATTTAATAGGATCGATATTGGTAATGCCAATGCAATAAGCCACCACCGAACCGGCAGCCGATCCACGGCCCGGCCCCACAAATACGCCCATTTCTCTGCCGGCCTTGATGAAATCACTCACAATTAAAAAGTAACCGGCAAAGCCCATGCTTTTAATTACCCCCAGTTCAAACTGTATCCTTTCTTCCGCTTCAGGCGTAAGAATTTTATAGCGTTCCTTGGCGCCGGCCCAGGTAATGCTTTCTAAATATTCATCCTGTGTTTTAAAATTGGCAGGCACCACAAAATTCGGCAACAGGATATCCCGTTTCAGGTCCAGCACTGATATTTTGTCTACAATTTCATTGGTATTATCAATCGCTTCCGGAAGGTCCTGGAAGACCTTGATCATCTCTTCCGTTTTTTTAAAGTAGAACTGGTCGTTATAAAATCCAAAACGTTTGTTCTTTACCAGCACATCATCATCGGTAAATTCCCGCAGGGCAGGGGTGGACTGCTTTTCGCCGGTATTGATACAAAGCAGAATATCATGTGCATTAAAATCCGATTGGTCCACATAATGGCTATCGTTAGAGGCAATCACTTTTACATTGTACTTTTTGGCAAATTTTAAAAGTATATTGTTTACTTTTTCCTGTTCGGGTATGCCATGCCGTTGTAATTCCACATAATAGTCCTGCTGAAAGATATTGAGCCACCATTTAAATTCATTCTCCCCTTCTTCTTCGCCCTTTTTTAAAATGGTTTGCGGCACCAGCGCACCCAGGCAACAGGTGGTGGCGATCAGCCCTTCGTGGTATTTATGAATGAGTTCTTTATCGATACGGGGATACTTGGAATACATGCCCTCGATATAGCCCAGCGAAGTAAGTTTTACCAGGTTCTTGTATCCAATATCATTTTTTGCCAGTAATATCTGGTGATGGCGGGGATCTTTTTCTTCCTTGCTGAAATTTTTACGGTGCCGGTCAGTAGTGATATAAAATTCGCAGCCCACCACCGGTTTTACTTTCAGGGAACCATCGGCATTTTTATGATTGTGCGCTTCTTTTACAAATTCAAATACACCAAACATATTACCATGATCGCTGATAGCCAGTGCCGGCATTTCATCTGCAATGGCTTTTTTGTACAGGTTTTTTATAGAGGCAGCTCCATCCAGTAAAGAAAATTGCGTATGAACGTGTAAGTGCGAAAATTTCATGTTTGAACCGTTTATTAAGATGCAGGTACAGGTGTAAAAAGTATACGATCTGCCAGTATGCAAATATCGTTGATAATAGTGGTAGAACCGGTTGCATTTTTCCACAATGCTGCCGGCTGTAATATACCGGGCACAGGGTATTTTAAACAGCTGTTTTTTATTTTAGTTTTACCGGGTTAAAACCAACCAGCAATGAAAAATATTCTGATAACAATTGTATTAGCGCTCGCATTTTGCAGCAGCCATGCACAAGTGGCGCCGGCGAGCATCAAGGTAGTTATTAAAGATGGCGAATTCAGCATCGGTAAGTCGAAGGTGACAGATGGCTGGAAGCTGGATGATGTTATGGCCGCTATTGGTGATGACAGGCGCCGCAGGGCAGGTTATAACACCACGCACAGTTACGACAATGCCGGCATGGTGCTGTTTGAAAGGAATGATGACCAGAAACTGCCTACCGGTGTTGTGTCTGAAATACAATTCCACTTTGCCAAAACAGACAGCAACAACATAGTGCCCAAAGGCTATTTTAAAGGCAAAATAACCATCGAAAAATTGGTAGTCACACCGGACCTCACATCTGCCAAATTAAAGGAGGCCCTGAAAGATTATAAGGTAACGGACAGTTATATGGAACATAATATCCGCCTTGCATACAAGGGCCTGTACATCTATTTTTTGTTCAATCCCGAAGAGACGGCTTTGCTGAAAGTGAGTGTGGGTAAGGATACCAGGACCTATTGATATGCGTTAATTTTATCATAAAGCCACGACTGCACACAATTATTTTATTCTCAGTCCGTTATGCAATAAAGCAGGATAAAAAATGCTCAAAAGCTTGCTTTTACCAGCCCCGGAACGTACCTTTGCGGGGCATTAGAGAAATTTATTTAATAATTAGTTTGTAGGACAAGGCTCAAAGGCAAGATTAGATAGACAGTTCACTTAAAGAAGAATCAGACGACCAAAGAACACAAGATTAAGTCGTACATACGCTTAAACCAAAAGTTTACGTATGAAACACTTATTTTTTGTTTCTGTTGCCGCTGGCATATTTTCAGGAACATCAATATCCGGTAAAGCTCAAACCGCTGTAAACACAGTAAAATTTACCGAACCACAAAAGAAATCCGTACAATTCATTGAAGGCATCGAGATAAAACGTGATGCCAGGCCTTCCGCAGAAAATGATGTGTGGACCAATAAACCTGTAACTAAACCGGTTGCAACCCCTATCACAAAAGTTTCCTATACCAAAAAAACGACTTCAAATTCAACCGGCGCTTTTATTGAAAGCTGCACTGCATTGCAATTCAAATATGCACAGCTGCTGGATATAGATGTGGAATTACTGACCAATACAAAGCTGTTTGAAGTGATCGAGGATTGGTGGGGTACCCGTTACCGTTATGGCGGCACTACCAAAAAAGGAATTGACTGCAGCGCCTTTACCGGTACTTTGCTGAACGAAGTGTTTGGTTTGGCATTACCCCGTACTGCACGTGATCAATATGCCAGTTGCGATAAGATTGAAAGGGAAGACCTGCAGGAAGGAGACCTGGTATTTTTCAACACCCGTGGAGGTGTAAGCCATGTAGGCGTTTATTTAGCCAATGGTTATTTTGTACACAGCAGTGTACACGGTGGTGTTACCATCAGCAGCCTGGACGAAGATTATTATAACCGTAAATATATTGGTGGTGGCAGGTTTGTGGCACAAGCACAGCAACAACCGCAACCGCAGGAGTTATAAGCAAGATATTTGCTATGAAAATTAGAAGGGAGCTTTAGGGCTTCCTTTTTAATTGGAAGAAAATGTTTAATGTTCAACTTTCAATATTCAACGCTGAGGAATTTACCTCTATTTTAATTGAACATTGAAAGTTGAACATTGCATATTGAGCATTTTCTTGCTATTCTACTTTTCTTGTTTTTACGTAAAAGTTGGGATTTACGATAAAGGTCTTTTTATCGTACCAGTCAGCAAGGGTAAGTGTTTGCCATTCTGCAGTGGGTTTTATCCATTGCTCGCTTTTATCTTCCTTACCGAAAGAAACTTTGAGTGGTAAATTAAAGCCGGTCACCACGCTGTCGTAACGGAATGAAACCTTATTGCCTTCCACTTTGTATTGCAGCACCGGTATCATGGTGGTGCGCAGGTATTGATCAAATACTTTGCTGAAGTCTTTTTTGCTTTGTTTGTTGATATAGCTTTCCACCTGTTGTGTGGTAACTGTCTGGTGATAGAATGTTTTATTCAGTCCTCTCAGTATCGCCCTGAATTTTTCATCATCATCGATCACCTGGCGGATGCTGTGCAGCATATTACCGCTCTTGGGATACATATCGCCGCTACCTTCCTGGTTTACATTATAAGGGCCAATGATAGGAATATCATTTCTTATACCTCTTCTTGTACCGATGCAATATGCATTGCCAGCCTCTTTACCATACCAGTAATCGGTGAACAGGGTTTCGCTGTAATTGGTAAAACCTTCGTGCACCCACATATCAGCAATATCCTTGCTGGTGATATTGTTGGCAAACCATTCGTGACCGCTTTCGTGTACAATGATAAAATCCCATTTCAATCCCCAGCCGCTGCCACTCTGATCCCTGCCTAAATAACCGTTCTGGTAGCCGTTACCGTAAGCTGTGGCACTTTGGTGTTCCATCCCTAAATGCGGTGCATCCACCAGTTTGTAGCCATCGGCATAAAAAGGATAGGGGCCAAACCAGTATTCAAATGCTTTCATCATCCTGCCTGCATCGGCAAAATGTGTTTTTGCTTTTTCTAAATTTTCCTGCAGTACCCAGTAATCCATATCCAGGTCTCCTTTTTCACCTTTGAACACTTCGCTGAAGTGAACGTATTTGCCAATATAAGGAATGATACAATAGTTGTTGATCGGTTCCACCACTGCCCAATCATAAGTGGCTGTACCATCATTGTTGCTGGTCTTTCCACGGAAGCGGCCATTGCCTACGCACATTAAACTATCGGGACAGGTAATGTGCATTTCTGCACTGTCGGGCTCATCACTCTGGTGGTCTTTGCAAGGATACCATACGCTGGCGCCCAGGCCCTGGCAGGCAACACTTACCCATGGGCTACCATCTTTGCTTTTTTTCCAGATGAGGCCACCATCCCATGGCGGGCGGCGTGCAATGCGGGGTTTGCCGTGATAATAAACGGCGATATCAGCTCTTTTGTCAGCGTTTTCAGGACTTGTTTTAGGGAGTAGAAAAAAGTAAGCATTGCCATCCTTTGTATAATCTAGTTTATATTCCTGGTTGGAAACTTTATATTTAATGCTGTCTATTATCATCGGCTCCTGCAGATCAATCTGCATCTTATTTACCGGTTTAATACGCTTATAGCTAATTACATTGTATCCGCTAATAGTACTGTCAGTAATATTAAATTTTACATGCAGATCATATTTTAATACATCCCACCAATCCCTTGTGGGTCCATAGGTACCACGCAGCGTATCGGCATGTGTAAAAGCCGCCAGCTTCTTTAAAGGCTGGGCAGATAAATGAATAATGGATAATGAAAAAATGAATAAGGCAGTAAAAACTGCAGCAATTTTTTTCAGGTGCAACATCTTGAACGGGGTTTATTTTTGATTGCCTAAATTTATGGCGAATATATTCAACTATGCCTTTAAAACAAAGCCGCTCATCATTAATAAACCTGCTGAAAAGGCTGCCTGTTGCTGGCATAAAAAATTATTCATTATTCATTATCTCATTATCCACTATAGTTGTTTCCTGTAACACCCACCAGCACCCTGATAAAAAGATATTTCATTACAATGAAAGCAGCGGCCTTGCTTCCCTCGATCCGGCTTTTGCAAAGAACAAACAGGTGATGTGGTCGGTACACCAATTGTACAATACACTGGTGGAGATCGACAGCAATATGCAGCTGGCACCTTCGGTGGCTAAGCGCTGGAGCATTTCGGATGATAACCTGGTATTTACTTTCTATTTAAGGAATGATGTTTTCTTTACCAACGATGATTGTTTTGCCAATGGCAAGGGAAGAAAACTGACGGCGCAGGATGTGGAATACAGTTTTAAAAGAATTGTTGATAAGAATACGGCCAGCCCCGGCGCCTGGATATTCAATAACCGGGTGGACAGTGTGGATGGTTTCAAAGCCATTGATGATACTACTTTTCAATTAAAATTGTTACGACCATTTCAGTCCATACTCGGTATATTAAGCATGCAGTATTGCTCTATTATTCCAAAAGAAGCGGTGGAAAAATACAAGAGCGATTTCCGTCGCCATCCCGTTGGCAGCGGGCCTTTTAGTTTTGTGGCATGGGAAGAAGGGCAGGCCCTGGTTTTAAAAAAGAATGAACAGTATTTTGAAAAAGACAGTGCCGGTAACCGGTTGCCTTATCTCGATGGTATCAAGGTTTCTTTTTACGACAGTAAGGCCACGGAGTTTTTAGAATTTCAGCAAAAGCGGCTGGATTTTATTGATGATATCGATGCTTCTTTTAAGGATGAAGTACTGACCAAAACCGGCAATCTTAAAAAAGACTGGGTGGGAAAGATCGTATTGCAGAAACAACCTTACCTGAACATCGAATACCTGGGCATTTTAGTGGATGAACAAAATGAACTGGTAAAAAATTCGCCCCTGCGTTCGCAGAAAATCAGGCAGGCCATGAATTATGGTTTCGACAGGAGAAAAATGATGCTGTACCTGCGCAATTCCATCGGTATTGCTGCTGAGAGTGGCTTTGTGCCCTGTGGTTTACCGTCTTTTGATTCCAGCATTGTAAAGGGCTATCAATACGATCCTATAAAGGCCAAACAATTGTTGCAGGAAGCAGGATATGGTAATGGCAAAGAACTGCCGGTGATAAAACTGCTCACCATTCCTATTTATGGCGACCTGGGCAGTTATATTGCCAACGAGCTGCAGCAGGTCGGTATCAGGATACAGGTAGAAGTGATACAAAAAAGTTTGCTGCTGGAACAGACCTCTAAATCACAGGCATTGTTTTTCCGCGGCAGCTGGATCGCTGATTATCCCGATGCAGAAAATTACCTGAGTGTTTTTTACAGCAAAAATCCTGCGCCGCCTAATTATACCCGTTATAAAAATCCTGCTTACGATGTATTGTACGAAAAAGCTTTATCAGAACAGAATGACAGCCTGCGTTACCAATTATACCGCCAGATGGATCAGCTGATCGTGAATGATGCGCCGGTGGTGCCGCTTTGGTACGATATGGCCATACATTTGGTACAAAACAATATCAAAGATTTTCCACCGAACAGTTTGAATTTACTGGAACTGAGGAGGGCAAAAATTGAATGACACTAATTAAAGCGAATTACACGAATTAGGTAGTAGGGAATAGCACTAATTGAAAAGAATTACACGAATAAAAAAACACTAATCGCAGTATTTTAATTCCTGTAATTAGTGTAATTCGTAAAAATTCGTGTAATAAATCCTTAATGCTTCTTCAACTTGCTCTTAAACACTTTTTCAAACTTTTCCAGCTTGGGCCTTATCACTATCTGGCAATAACCTTGCCCCGGATGATTGTTGTAATAATTCTGGTGGTAGGCTTCTGCAGGATAGAACACATCAAATTTTTCCAGTGTTGTTACAATAGGATTATCCCAGGCGCCGCTTTTATCCAGCTCGGCTTTATATTTTTCAGCTTTTGCTTTTTGTTCGTCGTTGTGGTAAAAGACCACACTGCGGTATTGCGGGCCTACATCGGCGCCCTGCCTGTTGAGTGTTGTGGGATCATGCACCTGCCAGAATACTTCTAGTAATTCGTCGAAAGTAATTTTGGATGAATCGTACACGATATTCAGGCATTCAGCATGGCCGGTGGTCTTGCTGCAAACTTCTTCGTAGGTGGGGTTTACAACGGTGCCGCCGCTGTATCCGCTGGTAACGCTTTCCACGCCCTCCAGTTGTTGAAAAATTGCTTCGGTACACCAGAAACAACCGGTGCCGAATGTTGCTGTATCCAGTTTAGCGTTTGTCATTTTATTGTTCTCCTTTTTTATTTTTTTACTATCTTTTTGTGCAAATGAAAATATTCCTGTAAAAACTGCGAGTGAAAGTAGTATTGGTTTTAGCATTGTGTTTTGTTTGTACATAATATACGCAAAGTTATTACCGGAAGTTTTTAAAACAATTCTTGTTAGGTTTAGTTTAACAATTGCACTTTATGTTAATAATACGCTGTTCTTTCGTCCCTTTACTGGCAGGTTTGCTGCTGTTTGCAGTATCTTCATGCAGGGATAAAAATCAACCAAAAATGTCCACTGTTACAAATTACGCCTTTCGCCTTAAACCCGGGCAAGACCTGAAGCAGGCCATACAGCAACTGGTGACCGAAAAGCAGGTGAAAGCCGGCTGGATTAGTACCTGTGTTGGCAGCCTCACCCAATACAATATACGTTTTGCCAACCAGCCCGAGGGCAGTACCGGTAGCGGGCATTTCGAGATCGTTAGCTTAACAGGCACCGTTTCCGTGGATGGGTCGCACCTGCATATCAGCATCAGCGACAGCACCGGCAAAACCATTGGCGGGCATTTGATGGAGGGCTGTACCATTTACACCACGGCAGAAATTGTGTTGTCCGCCAGCGATGCCTTTGTTTTTAAAAGAGAAAAAGATGGTACCACACCGTGGGAAGAATTGAAGGTGGAGGAAATAAAAGAAGCGAAATAATGATAAAAAAAATATTTTTAAGAGCGGAAAATTGGTTGCTGATAATTCCGGTCATTCTTTTGCTTATCGAATTTTTTTTTGTTGGGCATTCAACTCTCAGTCTGTATGTGTCAGACACTTACTTTGTTTTCGATCACAGCTACCTGTCTGCATTTTTCTTGTTATTCCTGGTCATCCCTTTTATCCTCCATTTGATATTAAGAAGAGTTCATAAAAGAAATGCAATTGTCAGTGTAATACATGTGCTGGCAACTCTTGTGCTGCTTTTAGCATTATACAGGCTCTTTTATATGCATTATTTTGACAGTGAAATGCCACGGAGATATTTTGAGGTATCGAATTTTGCAGGCCATAGTTTTTCTGAACCGGAATACAGGTATTTTACATGGCTGATAGTACCTTTTTTGCTCGTGCAGGCATTATTCTTAGTTTATTTTATTATAAGAATATGTATAAAGAAGAATAAAATTACCGGATAGATTTTATTACAAACTCTGTAGTAATTATTGTTGCAAATTCATTGTGCAGGCTTGCCAGTGCAGTTTCATGTATCCATTCAGCGCTGTAGTTTTTACCATCCCATCCTTTTTTATTGAAGGTGGCCGTTGCGTCTTCCACCACAAAATTGCTGAAACCGAGATTGCCGGCCATCCTTACCGTAGTGGATACGCAGTGATCAGTAGTTAAGCCTGCTATCACCAAAGTTGTGATGTTATCATTCTTCAGCAATTTTTCCAGTGGAGTACCAATAAAAGCGCTGTTCACGTTCTTTTTAATTACTACTTCAGTATTCAACGGTTTTACTATTTCCTTCAATGCATTGCCTGTATGGGTTGGATGCAACGGCGAAGCAGGATTGGTGGAACAATGCTGGATATGGAACACAGGCAATTCAAGTGTTCGCCAGATCTGTAACAGAGCTGCCGCATTTTGCTCGGCCAGCAAATTATTCCTTTGACCGCCCCAGTAAGCGATGTCATCAAATCCTTTTTGAATATCCACCAGCAGCAATGCCGGCCTGTTATTTTTTGTAAGACTCATTTTATTTAATTTGATGCATCCAGTAATTGTTCAAAATAAGCGCCGATATTTTTTTCTTTGTCAATGAACTGCAATTCCAGTATCCAGTATCGTTTATTACCTTCTGCATCTTTTAAAAAAATATCATCATGGTTTTCAGGATGGATATCCAGTTCCCAGCTTTTAGGGTCTGCAGGTTGTTCATGCGGGTATTTACCAACTATATGTCCTGCAATTACACCCGTAAATTCCCACCCCGAATTTTTAGCTTTATCAACAGCCATTTTAAACAGGTCGGCAGCTTTTACCGCGTTTTGTTTTTTGTACCAGCTTTGTATCTCGTACCAGGCATTTTCAACATCCTGTTTTAATTGTAGTTTTACTGCATCATTTCCTAAAACATAGGTTCTGCCCATATCAGCTTCATATCCATCTACTATTGGTCCAAGATCAACGAATACAATATCATTTTCTTCAATGATCCTGTCCGTAGGATCATCGCTATAAGTGGCCAATGTATTTGAGCCCGCCCTTACAATTTTTTTGTGCCAGTGTTGGGTAATACCGAATTTTTCAGCAGCCAGCTGCGTGATCTCACTTACCAGTTGTGCTTCGGATCGGCCGGGTTTGATCAGCCCGTTCTTATCAATGGCGTCAAATAATTGCCGTGTAATATTTTCAGCGTGTAATAGTTTTGCCTCTGTCATTTTATTTGTTTTGGAACGACACAAAAAAAATGCATCCGGCACAATTAAAAGTTAATGTACATTAACGCGGTTTATTTTTTTCTTTAGCGTGCTTAAGAATTGCGGGGTTACGCCCAGGTAAGCGGCAATGTCTTTTTGCGTAAAGCGTTTTTCCGCATAGGGTTTGTTTTTGAGGAACAGCAGGTATCTTTCTTCTGCAGGCGCAGCCAATATCTGGTTGATCTGCCTTTTTTGGGAGATATAAGCGTTTTGAAAAAGTATCCTGAAAAAACGTTCAAATTTTGGCACCTCGCTGTACAGCAATTCCAGATCGTCTTTGCTGATCTGTATCACTTCTGTATCTTCTATGGCTTTGATATTACATTGTGCGGCCGTTGCAGTAAAAAAACTATAGAGGTCATCTGCCCACCATTCCTCTACTAAAAAATCAACAATATGCTCGGCACCGTTCTCATCCGTGGAATAATTTTTTAAACAGCCATTAGTGATGAAACTGGCGTGCCGGCATACCGTTCCTTCCCGCAGTAAAAAATCTCCTGCACATAAACGTGCGGGCTGCAAAAGAGAAATAAAGAATGCTGTTTCTTCTGCAGTTAAAGAAATATGCTTTGCTATACTGGACAGTAGTAGTTCAACATTCATGGTAGCATAATTGAAAGCTGCTGAAAAGCCAACCTTTTTTATTAGGCGGACATCTTACCAACGGTACTCGATATGTTGTACAATATCTGGATGCAGGCTTTTTGCCACAGGGCAATTATCACCGATCTTTTGTACCAGCATTTTGTTTTCTTCGCTTATTTGTAATGTGGCCGGAAAATGAATGATGATATCAATCTTACCAATTCTTCTCGGGTCGGCAACCATTGTTTTGGTAACATCGATTGTAGTACCGGCAAAGTTAATGTTCATATCGGCGGTCCTGATACCAATGGTAGTGATGATGCAGGTGGCCAGGCCAACACAAATAGTATCGGTGGGGGAGAAACGTTCGCCTTTACCCTTGTTATCAGTAGGGGCATCGGTTTCAATAACGGTACCGCTCTGCAGGTGGGTGCATTCGCAGCGCAGATCGCCTTTATAAATAACGGAGGCTGTCATAATATGAATAATTTAGTTTTTGTTAAATGGAGTATGTTATTTCATCAAAATCAGCATCTTTATTAACTACATACTATTTTTGCATAAATTTACGTAAGTAAACCATCTACATGAAAAAATTACTTGTTATACTGATGGCACTTTGCTTTGCAGCAGGTGCATTTGCCCAGGATAAAGAAAACTCTAAAAAAGCAAAGAAGGAAGAGAAGCGTAAACGCATTGATGCGTTGGTAAAACAAGAGGAAGAAGGGGTGATCGCCTATAAAAAACAAACCGTATATGGGTTTAAACTGAACAGTGATGGTTATGGCGCTTTTTTCGAGATCGGGCGTGGTAAATCCATCAAAAAAACAATGCTGTACCAACTGGAGATAGGAGAGCGCAAGCACCAGAAAGAAGAAAAACTTACCAGCATTGCCAATTTTTCTTCCCCTTTTATTTACGGTAAACTCAACTTTTTTTACCCTGTAAAACTGGGCATTCAGCAACAAATGCTGCTGGGTAATAAAAGTAATAAGAATGGTGTGAGCGTGACCGGTAACCTGGGCGGCGGCCTGTTGCTGGGTTTATTAAGGCCTTATGAAATTGAAGTGGATAAGAACGGTCAACGGACCTTTGTAAGATATGATTCTCCCGATAGCCTGCTCTTTATTGATTCCTGGAGCGATCCTTCGGCCTCCGGCCCTAATTTCGGCACTGGCTGGAACCACCTTTCCGTTACACCCGGTATTTATGTAAAACCTGCTGTACGCTTCGATTATGGCCGCCTGAACGAACTGGTAAGCGCTATTGAAGTGGGGCTTACTGCAGAGTATTATTCCAAAAAGATACCCCAGATGCTTTACAATAAGCAAAAACAATTCTTCTTTTCCGCCTATTTTGCACTGATGTTCGGCAGGCGCAAATAAGTACTGCTTTTAGTGGTTGATGCGAACTTTACTGCTGGTTCTGTAAGGCCAGGCGGTATAGTGCAGCATTATTTTAAACCTTTAGTTCTTATCTTTGTTCTTCTATAATTAAACAGCCAGTTTTCAAAATTGCAGGCCTTTAATATACAAGGGTTTGCAAACCCGAGATCTAAAATCTACAATCTAAAATGACAGAATTACCGGTAATAGATGGAACAGTAGAGCAGAAGCCCAAAAAACCAGACTGGTTGAGGGTTAAATTACCTATTGGAGAAGAATATAAGCATGTACGCAATTTAGTAGATACCCATAAACTGCATACTATTTGCGAGAGCGGCAATTGCCCCAATATGGGCGAGTGCTGGGGCGCTGGTACGGCCACTTTTATGATATTGGGTAATATCTGTACCCGGAGCTGCGGTTTTTGCAATGTTGCTACAGGTAGGCCGCTGGCAGTGGATTGGGATGAACCCCAGCGTGTGGCAGAAGCCATTCACCTGATGAAGGTAAAACATGCGGTTATCACGTCGGTGGACAGGGATGAACTGAAAGACGGCGGCAGCATTATCTGGTACAATACCATTAAAGCGGTTAAAGCGCTCAACCCTGAAACAACTTTAGAAACACTGATCCCCGATTTTAAAGCGGAAAAAGAAAATATTTAACGTGTTATTGATGCGGCACCAGAAGTGGTAAGTCATAATATTGAGACCACTGAACGCCTGACCAAACAGGTGCGTATACAGGCCAAATACTGGCAAAGCATGGAAACGCTGAAGATACTGAAGGAAGGTGGTATGCGAACCAAGAGCGGCATTATGCTGGGCCTGGGCGAAGAAAAAGAAGAAGTGGTGCAAACCTTAAAAGATCTTAAAGCAAGTAATGTGGATGTGGTTACGATTGGTCAATACCTGCAACCCACTAAAAAACATTTACCTGTTGCCCGTTTTGTTCACCCTGATGAATTTGCGGAGTACAGGGAGATCGGTTACAACTTAGGTTTTGATTATGTGGAAAGCGGCCCGCTGGTCCGTTCTTCTTATCACAGCGAAAAACACGTTATTGAAGGGTGGGGAAGGAATAAGTGGAACGAAGAGAAAATGAATAATTAATAATGAATAATTGATAATGGTTTTGGTTTTAAACTGTTTGCAGAAACGGTAAGCACTTTAGGCCGGAAGAATTATTCATTATCCATTAACTCATTATTCATTTAGTAACCTAACTATTCTATAAAACCATTCACTGAAATTTGGTAGTCATTAAACCTTATCTTTTTTTATGACTTCAAAAAAAAATAAAGTGTCCGTAATAAAACACCCGTTGCTGTTTGTAGGCTCCAAAGGAGAAAAGAGTTTGTATACCTTATTTGATAGTGGAGCAAATCTTTCCTGTATCAATCCCGAATATGTAGAAGGTCTTGAAATATCCGTTGCGTTAGGCAGAACGAGGTTGATATCCACTGCTGCCGAAGGGCATTTTATAGAAGTGACTGAAAGAGTTTCTTTAGATTTTTATTTAAATGATGTACTCTTAAGCGATGAATTTTTATTGGTGCCCGGCTTAAGTGAAGAAGCGATCATTGGAGCGGCCACCATGCAGAAATGGAGGATCAAATTAAATTTTGAGTACGATACTGTTGAGGTAGATCCTAAAGTAGCTAAAATGCAGTTGAAAAAAGCTATCGCCCCAGCCATTCTTTAAATCCATTCACTCTTTCGCGGCTTACGATGGTTTCGGCAGTGGTGGCGGGGCATACTTCTAATTTCAGTCTTCCGCCGAGCCAGGTATGCACTTTTTTTACGGACTCTATATTTACCAACAGGTGCCGGTTGATACGATAAAAATTGTCCGGTTGCAATTGTTCTTCCAGTTGTGATAAATTGCTTTCTAATAAAAATTTATTACCATTGAAATCCACCGCATAGCAGAGTTTGCCATCTGCGAAGCAATAAGCAGTATTTTCTGTTTTTAAATAACTCAATTGCTGTCCGCGTTTTATCAATAAGCGTTCTTTGTATTTTACCGCATTCATTTCCTGCATCAGCTTTAATATCTTACCCTGAAAATCATGATTGGTTTTGGGATAGAGTTGCTGGTATTTTTCCAATGAACGCTGCAATTCATTTTCGTCAATAGGCTTTAATAAATAATCGATGCTGTTTACTTTAAATGCCTTTAATGTATACTGATCGAATGCCGTAGTGAAAATAACGGGAGTGGAGATGTTCACTTTTTCGAAAATATCAAAACTGATACCATCGGCCAGTTGTATATCCATAAAAATAAGATCGATCTCCGGCGCAGCAGCGAGATACTGCACACTCGATTCAATACTATCGGCTTTATACACCACTTCCACCTCATCATTGTACTGGTGAAGCAGTTTGGCCAGCCGGTTAGCGGCAGGTATCTCATCTTCTATAATGATCACTCTCATTTTATTGTTCTATCAATGGAATGGAAACAGTAAAATTGGTTTCGCTCTCGGTCACTTTTACCGGCGCATCGCTCAGCATTTTATAGCGGTTGCGGATATTGTTCAGTCCAATGCCGGTGGATTCATTCACCTGTTTTTTCATCTGCAGGTTGTTGCTTACCACCAGGCTGCCATTATCGGTAAATACATTTATCTGCAAAGGCTTGTCCGATGAAACAATATTATGCTTGATGGCATTTTCCATCAGTATCTGCAATGAAAGCGGTACAATTCTTTTCTGCAGTTTTTCTGCAGGCACATCCACATTCACTTCCAGGTTCTTATCAAACCTTGTCTTCATTAAAAAAGTATAGGCATGCAGTACGTCGAGTTCATCTTTTAAAGGAATGCTTTTTTCATCCTTTACTTCCAGTATGTGCCGGTACACTTTTGATAGCTGTTGCACAAAATCAACCGCATGGTCCGGGTTTTCGGGTATCAGTGAAATAAGGGTATTGAGGTTATTGAATAAAAAATGTGGGTTTACCTGTGTCCGCAATGCGTTCAGTTGTGCTGCAAGGTTCTCTCTTTTAAGATTCTCTGTTTCCTGTACGGAGCTGCGCAGCTCGTGCATAAAATAAATGCTTTCGTAAATACCAATGATCATGATGAGGCAGAACATGGCTGCGGCATTGCTGGTGATCAAATGATCGGTATCAAAAACGCTTACCGGGTTTTCGGTAAAGATGGTTTCGGTAAGTATATAATGCAAAAGGTTGTTGCCCAACAACGTTACCAGCAGCATGGTGCTTATTTGTATCAGTAATCGCTTGCGTACATCGCTGAAACGGGGATATCTTTTGCGGCACCAGATAAGTATGTACCGGTTCACCATCCACAGCAACACGATAATGATAAAAGTGGAAAAGAAACGTGCCACGTTAAAATAAGGTTGCCGGTTCAACCGGCAACCAAAAAATACTATCGGAATGATAAAACTTAATAAAGGAATAGCGAACAGCATCAGCAGTTTGTCGTTAAAAGCAATCTTGCAGTTGGTCCGCTTCATACAGTAAAGATATAAAAATTACAATGGCAGTAAAAGCCCGCTGTTACTGCTTTTCAGCAGGCCCTTAATTGCTGCTGCTGTTGTAAATATCAACGGCTTCTTTTAAGCGGGCAATATCGCCATCGATTGCTTTGGCTTTTTCAACAGCGGCGCTGCAACCGTTCAGTTCGTTGCTGATAAAAGATTCCATGCTTTTTTTGTTGAGAATTTTAAGGTGGTTGTTGGTGTAGGAGAAATAATCACCTGGTTTTCCTTCGGTACCGGCTATTAAAACGGGTTCGCTGCCATTGTAGGTGGTGGTGCCGGCAGCATTGCTGGCCTTTTGTAAAAAATTGAGTTTACCGGCACAGATGATTTTAAAAAAATCGCCGCTGATGCAGGTATAATTATCGCCATTGATGCTTACGCCATTGATGGCATTGCCTTCGTAGGTTTTTTTAGTACCTGCTTCATCCATGAATACCACTGCTGCCGATTTTTTGATATTGTTTTTGATGTAACCGTTGATCACAGTATTGTTAGGTAAAGTGATACTGCCTTTTGCAAAGCCTTCCGGTATTGCAGTCTGGGCCTGCGTGGTTACAAAACCCAGGCTTACTATTGCACTGAAAAAAAATGTTTTGAATGACATGACTAAAAGTTTAATTGTTTATTAAAAAGGTTATGCGCTAATTTTAATGATGCAAGTTTAATTTGCCGGATATATTATAGAAAGCAAAAAGGAGTGAGCAGGGAAAAAAGCGGAGTGAATTGTGGTATTATTAAAAAAACTATTTCAATGAAACGGATCATTACCGGGGCTTATTTATCAGCAGTCTTTTTTATTGCAACGCTTCCTTTGCAGGCGCAGCAAAAATGGGAGAATGTGGACAGCGCCTTTCAGCCATTGCCCAACAATTTTCATGTGTATAAATGCACCGACAACCTGGATGGAAAACCGTTTATTGCTTATTATGCCGAAGCCGTTTTAAAGGACAAGCATCTGAATTTTACTACCGATACCACCAGGGGCAGAAGGATAACACCGCTGCAGTTTTATGTAAAAAATGACCGGCCTTTACTGGTTGTGAACTGCAGTTTTTTCAGTTATGAGACCAACCACAGCCTGAACCTGGTAATGAAAGACGGTAAAATACTGGAGTATAATACGCATACCATACCCATGAAAGGGAAAGATACTTTCCAGTATAAACATCCCACCGGCAGCGCTCTTGGTATCTCTAAAAAAAGAAAAGCTGACGTGGCCTGGTTATTTGCAGACAGCACGGTTAAATACCCCATTGCTTTTGAGTGGAAACCGGAATTGATACAGGATAGTTTTACCAGGATATCCAAATACAGGTTTGTACCGGAGCTGCATCATTTACCTAAAGTAGAAAAAGGCCGGGGCATAAAAGATAAGTGGAAAATGCAGACGGCAGTGGGAGGCGGGCCTGTACTGTTACAGGATGGACAGGTAAAGATCACCAATAACGAAGAAGTACGTTTTGCCGGTAAAGCCATTGATGATAAGCACCCCCGCACCTGTATGGGTTATACGGCTGATGGCCGCCTGATCATTATGGTAATTGAGGGCCGTCATCCCGGTATTGCAGAAGGCGCCACACTTACACAACAGGCACAATTATTAAAAGATCTTGGCTGCGTGGAAGCACTGAACCTGGACGGCGGCGGCAGCAGTTGTATGCTCATCAATGGCAAAGAAACCATTACACCCAGCGAAAAAGGAGTGGAGCGGCCGGTTCCTGCTGTGTTCATAATTAAATGACCGTAAAAGCTGTTAGGCCGATTTTTGGCATAGTTTTTTCTTCTCTTGGAGCAACAACCAATTGATATGAAAAAAAATACCATTCTACTCGCTGCCGCATTGCTTTTAGCCGGCACTTTCGCCTTCATTTCCTGCTCAAAAAATAGTGATGATAATGGTACATCCACTTTACAGGTGCGTTTGACCGATGGTCCTACTAACCTGGCCGAAGTGAACGTAGACATTCATGAAGTAAATGTAAAATTCAGCGATGATACATTGAGTAATAATGGCTGGGTAAGCATGCCTACTCATGCAGGTGTATATAATTTACTGGGTTTCCAAAACGGTGTGGATACGGTTTTAGCAAGCCTGTCGTTACCGCACGATGTGGTGAAAGAGATCCGTTTTGTACTGGGACCTAATAACAGTATTAAAGACACCAACGGTATTGTATATCCATTGACCATACCGAGCGGTTCAGAATCGGGTTTAAAGATAAAGGTGAATAAAAAACTGGCTGCCACACTGGAAACATTGATCATTGATTTTGACGCAGCATTATCCATCATACAAACCGGTGCAGGCGATTACAAATTAAAACCTGTATTGAAGATAAAATAATTATGACCACCTGGAAAAACAAGAAACATCCATCTTGCATGGGTGTTTTTTTGTTTTGAAACGATTTAACAATTTTTCTTCATTGCTAAGCATTATCTTTATTGAGTCCACCAGGGCTTATCAAATGAAGACTGCTTATATTACTTTCTCCTGTATAATAATTACCGTATTACTTATCACGGCCGGCTGCGCCAAAACGCTGGACGACTGGATCAATGAGAGTTTATATGCGCCTAAAAAAATATTATGCCGCAGCTGGGTAAAAGCAGAAGAGTTGCACAATCCTGCCAACGTTATAACCAACAGTTTCAATACCCTGCAGCCTTGCGCAAGGGATAACGCTTATAAATTTGATAAGGATGGTTATTACGAAATGAACCAGGGTAATTCCAGTTGCTATGCCACCCAGCCATTTTTAATAGAAAATGGGCGCTGGGATCTATTAGAGCATGATACTAAATTAAAACTCACATTGGCCGATGGCAGCGTTAAAAGACTCTATAACGTTGTACAGCTGGATACCAATTATATTTTTATCGCCACTTATATTGATAGTTCAAGAGGAACGAAGGTGGAAGTGAAGGAAAAGTTTTATCCGCAGTAATAAAAAAGCCGGTCAACTAACCGGCTTATAATGATCAATATAACCAATGTTTATTATTTCTCCCATGCCAGCGCACTTGCGCCCAATATCGCTGCATCCGATTCTTTTAAATGGCTCACCAGTATCTTCACTTTATTCTGGAATACCTGTATCAGATTCTCTTCCATGTGTTGCTTGGTGGGTTTTAATATAAAATCGCCTGCCTTGGTAAGGCCGCCGAATAATACAATAGCTTCGGGACTGCTGAACATGATGGCATTGGCCAATGAAAGTCCGAGTATCTTGCCGGTGAATTCAAATATCTCCAGCGCTATTTTATCGCCTTGTATAGCGGCATCATACACTGCTTTGGAGTCCAATTGATCTTCGGGCACTTTTCGCAATAAGCTGGGTTCATCTGTTTTGTTCAATAATTCAATAGCTGTTAATCGTACACCCGTTGCCGATGCATAGGCTTCCAGCGGCCCTTTTTTACCGGTACCCTGGTGATAACGTCCGTCGGGTATTACAATAGTATGTCCCAGTTCACCGGCAAAACCATCGTGACCGTATATCAATTGTCCGTTGGCCACAATACCACTTCCCACGCCCGTGCCGAGGGTGATCATGATAAAATCTTTCATGCCCTGCGCAGCACCATACATCATTTCGCCAATGGCGGCTGCATTGGCATCGTTGGTCAATGTAACCGGCAACCTGAATTTCTTTTCCAGCAATTCGGCCAGCGGTATAATGCCTTTCCACGGCAGGTTAGGGGCGTATTCGATAGTGCCGGTATAAAAATTACCATTGGGAGCGCCAACACCAATGCCTTTGATGCGACCGGTACCACCGCTTTTCTGGATCAGTTCAGAAAGCGCCTCATACAGATCATCTATAAAACTATCTACGGTAGCATGTTTTTTGGTAGAGATCTCGCTGCTGAATAAAACATTACCCACACGGTCTACAATACCAAACTTGGTACCGGTGCCGCCGATATCAATACCAATTACTAATTGTTCCAAAGCTGTTGCCATATAGCTGTTTTAAAAGTCAATCCCCAAAATAGTTTGGGGATTGCTAAATTATGAATTAAATGATAGAACTTGTTTAATGACCGCCACCTTTTACTTTACTCAGTTCATCCAGGTCGATACCCTGGTCCTTAAGATCGTTCTTAGCCTTTATGGCATAATAGGCCAGGTATACAAAGCAGGCGATACCTACAAAATAAGAGAAGCTGATACCTAAAAGATGATCGCCGGATAAATAGCCCTGCAATAAACTGATGATACCACCACCGCAGATCATAAAGATCAAAAAGTTGGAACCTTCACTGGTATGTTTGCCCAATCCTGAAATAGCCAGTGTAAAGATACATGGCCAAAGTGTGGAGCAGAATAGACCCACACTGCAGATGGCATATACACTCACATTATAATCAGGGGAGAAGATCGCGATCAATAAAGCGATGATACCACAAATGCTGAATATCAGTAATTGCCTGGCGGGGTTACCCATGCTTAAAAAGTTGGCAATGATTAATGCAACTATTACTGCGGCATACACATAAAAAGGTTGAAGATCGTGTTTAGCAATGGCATTCACCAATAAGAATACACCAAAGGCCAGGTAAGGCATTAAAAACTGCAGTACTTTTTTGGTGCCTTCGCTAAAACCAAATGCACCTGCAGAAGCAGTCCAGCGGCCGATCATAAGACTTGCCCAGAACAAGGAGATATAAGGAGCAGTGGCACTTGTAGCCGTACCCAGTTTTTGTTTCATGAACTCAGGAAGATTAGCAGCAGTACTTACTTCCACTCCCACATAAACAAATATCGCGATCATACCCAGTACCAACTGCGGGTATTTAAAAGGGGTGCCACGGTCTACCCAGGTGTTTTTTGCTTCGGCCAGTTCCTCAGTATTACTTACCAGTTTATTGGGTACTGATGAAAAATAGAAGATAACAGCCACCAATAAAAAAGCAGCACCTAAAATAAGGTAAGGTGTTTTTACCGTGCTTAAAGATGTAACCACTAATGATGTAACAGAACCAAAGATGGCCAGGTTAACGATCAACGGGCCAATAGTGGTGCCGAAATTATTTACACCGCCGGCCATACTTAACCTTTGCGAACCGGTACTGGCACTGCCCATATTAATAGCCATCGGGTTGGCAGCAGTTTGTTGCAGGGAAAATCCTAAACCAATTGTAAATAAACCGGAAATGAATAAACCAAAAGATTCGGTACTTGCAGCGGGTATAAATAATAAAGTACCTATTGCAGAAACGATCAAGCCGATACTGATACCGTTCTTGTAACCTATTTTATTCAACAGATCCTGCTTTAATATTTTACTGATCATAAAATAAAGCAAGGCTCCAACAGAATACGCCACATAGAATGCAAAGGAAACCATTTGAGCCTGCCATTGTTCCAGCTTCAATTTTTCCTTGAATACGGGTATCAGTACATCATTGCTCGCAGCAACAAATCCCCAGAAAAAGAATACACTTACAAGGGTACCAAACTGGCCCCATTTTGTTTTGTTAGTGTCTGTTGCCGGCAATGGTGAGATAAGGTCTTTTTGTTCAATTGGCATATCGTTATGTTTTAAGTGCCTGAAAATAGAATAATTTACTGACGAAGAAAAATTTTCATTACGTCATTACTACATCATCATTGAATTGTGTAATGTATCTGGATAAAATAGCAGCAGGCATATAGTAGATTAATATTTTTATAATTTGGTTAAATCAATCAAAACTTCCTAAATTGTAATAAGATTACTCAATTGCTAATAATGGAAATACTTCATGTAACAGCAGAATGTTACCCCTACGCCAAAGCCGGCGGCCTTGCAGATGTGGCAGGAGCTTTACCCAAATACCAGAACGAACTCGGGCATATTGCAAAAGTAGTGATGCCCATGCACCGCACTAAATTTTTACTGGATAATAGTTGGGATACTGTTCATAAAGGTTCTTTTAATATGGGTAATTATTATTTTGATTACACCATTATTAAAGAAAGTACCAATAAACTGGGTTTCGATCTTTATTGTGTTGATATATTCGGCCTTTTTAACCGGGAAAAGATATACGGCTATGATGATGACTCTGAAAGATACACTGCCTTCCAGATAGCGGTGGTGGACTGGATCAGCCGCTGGCAGCACCGCCCGGGAGTGGTACATGTGCACGATCATCATACCGGTCTTATTCCTTTCATGATGCAAAACTGCTATGCCTACCGGCACCTGGCAGATATTCCAACTGTACTTACTATTCACAATGCCCAATACCAGGGATGGATGGGCTGGGATAAGAATAATTATATACCTGCGTACGACAGCTGGCAATGGGGCAAGCTGGACTGGAATGATACCATCAACCCGCTGGCTTCGGGCATAAAATGTGCACTAAGGGTTACTACTGTTAGTCCCAGCTATATGGACGAACTGAAGTACAATGCCAATGGCCTGGAAGCTTTATTTGAATATGAAAAGGGTAAATGTATTGGTATACTCAACGGAATTGATAATAAAGTATGGGACAGTGCAACTGATACCTATATTTTAGACAACTATAGTAGTAAGGATGTGGATGCAGGTAAAAAACTGAACAAGAAAAAGCTGTGCGATGATTTTGGACTGGATATTGAGAAGCCGCTGTTTATTTTTATCGGCCGCCTGGTGGGGGAAAAAGCTGCGGAATTATTGCCTCAGGCTATCAATGATTCTGTCTATCATATCAATGGCCGGATGAATTTTTTGATATTGGGCAGTGGCGATCCGTCGGTAGAAGGACAACTGGAAATGATGCGGAGCAGCCTGATGGGTTTTTATAATTCCCAGATAGGTTATAACGAAAAGCTGGCGCACCTGATGTATGCCGGGGCAGACTTTTTATTAATGCCCAGCAGGGTGGAGCCCTGCGGACTGAACCAGATGTACGCATTGCGCTATGGCACTATGCCGCTTGTACGCAGTACCGGCGGGCTAAGAGATACAGTGATAGATATCGGTGATGAAGGCGGCTTTGGCATAAGATTTAATACAGCTACGGTAGGGGATATCACTTATTCGGTGTACCGTGCAGTGGAATTATATGCCGACAAAAAAAGAATGACCGCGTTAAGAAAAAAAATGATGCAGATAGATAATGGGTGGGAAGTAAGTGCAGGACGGTACATTGAACTTTATGAATCAATTTTATAAAATGAATAATGATTAATGAATAGTGAATAATTGATAGTGATTAATGCTTAATTTCAATATCGTATTAAATTTATGAACCCTAATGTTTTGGCTGAAAAGAGTTTTGATTTTGCTGTGAGGATCGTAAAACTACACAAGTATTTAAAAAAGGAGTTTGATAAATATATTCTTTCGAAACAAATAGTGAGAAGCGGAACTGCGATCGGGGCTTTAATAATGGAAAGTGAATATGGCAGTTCAAAAAAAGATTTCACAGCTAAGCTGGCTATTTCGCTTAAGGAAGCAAATGAAACGAGGTATTGGTTAAGATTGCTGCATAAAACAGACTACCTTCAAATGAAAATGTTCAATTCCCTTAATAACGATTGCATTGAACTGATAAAGATGTTAACTGCAAGCATCAAGACCTCAAAATCTAGATAATTGTATTTTATTATTCATTATTAATTATATCATTATTAATTAATTTATAATTATGGACACAAAATCTGTAGTAGCCGTAATACTGGGTGGTGGCGCCGGTTCCCGCCTTTACCCCCTTACATCCACCCGTAGCAAACCTGCGGTACCAATTGCGGGTAAATACCGCCTGGTGGATATTCCCATTTCCAACTGCATCAATTCAAGCATTAACCGCATGTTTGTATTAACGCAGTACAATTCTGCTTCGCTGAATAAGCATATCAAGAACACGTATCAATTCAGTGCTTTTAGTAAAGGTTTTGTGGATATACTGGCAGCCGAGCAAACGCCGGATAGCCTGGGCTGGTTCCAGGGAACGGCCGATGCGGTACGGCAATCACTAAAACATATCGGCAATAACGACTTCGAGTACGTGCTGATATTAAGTGGTGACCAGTTGTACCAGATGGATTTTGCCAAGATGATCGATAACCATGCAGCGCTGGGTGCAGATATCACCATTGCCACCATACCTGTCGGCGAAAGGGAAGCACCGGAATTTGGTATATTGAAATCCAATGAAGAGAACCTGATCACTTCCTTTATAGAAAAGCCCAAAAAAGAATTATTACCCGAATGGGTAAGCGATACCGGTGCCGATATGCAGCGCCAGGGCAGGAATTACCTGGCATCGATGGGTATCTACATCTTCAACCGTAAATTATTGTTCGACCTGCTGGAGAAAGACCGTAAGGATGCGACCGACTTTGGTAAAGAGATCATACCATCTTCTATCGATAAACATAAAGTGGTAAGTTACCAGTACGAAGGGTACTGGACCGATATTGGAAATATCTATTCTTTCTTTGAAGCCAACCTGGCATTAACGCTGGAAATACCATTGTTCAATTTATTTGATAACCGCAACGTGGTGTACAGTAGGGCACGTATGCTGCCGCCTGCAAAAATAAGCGGCACAACGCTGGAGCGTACACTAATTGCGGAAGGCTGTATCATTAATGCCAGCCGTATTGAGAACAGTGTAGTGGGCATCCGCAGCCGTATTGGCCAGGGCAGCACCATGGTAAGCTGTTATATGATGGGTAGTGATTATTATGAAACGCTGGAAGAGCTGACCCATAACCTGGAAAGAAGCCTGCCCAAACTCGGCATTGGCGACCGTTGCTATATTAAAAACGTGATCATTGATAAGAACTGCCGCATTGGTAATGATGTGCGTATCAATGGCGGACCGCATTTGCCCGATGCCGATCATTCATTGTATGTAGTAAAAGACGGTATCGTTGTGTTGAAGAAAGGGGCGGTTTTACCCGACGGATTTGTCATATAAATTACATAAAATCACCAAACCATACCAAAACATTCGCTCCTGCGAATGTTTTTTTTGTGGTATTTCAAAAATGTGTATTTTGTACACAATTAACGAAAAACTAAACGATTGCTATGTCTTCTCCCGATCTTCAGCCAAAGAATAAATTATCATTTTGGGACCTGTGGAATATGAGCTTTGGGTTTTTTGGAATCCAGTTCGGTTTTGAATTGCAGAACTCCAATGTAAGCCGCATATTTGAAACCCTGGGTGCCAATAAAGACGAGATTCCCATTCTATGGATAGCAGCGCCCCTTACCGGTTTGCTGGTACAACCTATCATTGGTTATTTAAGCGATAGAACATGGCATCCTTACTGGGGCAGAAGAAGACCCTTTTTTTTCATTGGCGCTATACTGGCCACCATTGCATTATTCATCATGCCCAACTCGCCGGCGCTGTGGATAGCAGGTGGTATGCTGTGGATACTGGATGCATCTATCAATATCTCAATGGAGCCTTTCCGTGCTTTTGTGGGGGATAAATTACCACCATCGCAACGTACTTCGGGTTTTGCCATGCAGAGTTTTTTTATTGGTGTGGGCTCCGTTATTGCAGCCCTGTTGCCCTGGATATTCACCAACTGGTTTCATGTAAGTAATGTGGCAGAAGCTGGTAAGATACCGCCTTCCGTAAAATGGTCTTTCTACCTGGGCGGCTTTGCTTTTTTAAGTGCAGTGATGTACACAGTGTTTACCACTAAAGAATTTCCACCTGAAGACATCGAAAAATTCAAACAGGAAAAAAGGGATACCAGTTTTAGTGATGCTTTCAAAGAAACTTTTGGCGGCATTTTTAAGATGCCCAAAACCATGCTGCAGCTGGCTTTTGTGCAGTTCTTTACCTGGTTTGCGCTTTTCTCTATGTGGATATACGCCACCAATGCTGTTACGGCCAACAAGTATAATATGAAAGTGAGCAAGGCGCTTGTAACCAAAATGGAAACTGCGGCCACAGGCGATCTTTCAAAAGATGAAATAAAAGCCGATGCCAAAAAACAAAAAACACTGCACTCGCTTTTGAGTGATATTGAAGAAATAAAAACCTACCGCAACGATAAAGATCCTGTTGCGATATCAGTGAATCTGGCCAATTATTTTTCCGACAGCCTGAATACACAAACATCGCCGGAAGATAAGGCAGAATTGAAACGGGTGCAGAAAGAATACAATGATGGCGCCGACTGGCTGAATGTATGCTCATCAGTAAGAAACGGTATGGCTGCTGTATTTGCATTTATCATTCCTTTGATAGCCTACCGCACCAACCGCAAGATCACCCACATGATCTGTTTGATAATAGGCGGTGCAGGACTTTTATCCATCTATTTTATCACAAACCCCACTATGATCATCCTGTCGATGGCGATGGTAGGAATTGCATGGGCCAGTATTTTATCAATGCCTTATGCCATGCTGTCTAATGCACTGCCGGCAAACAAGATGGGTTATTACATGGGTGTATTCAATTTCTTTATCGTAATTCCGCAGATAGTAGCTGCTGGTATTCTTGGTTTCTTTACAATGAAGGTATTTCATGCCAACACGCTCAACACTATTGCACTGGGCGGCGTAAGTATGATACTGGCAGGTTTACTTACACTGATCGTAAAAGATGAGGATAAAAACTGAGTGTATGAAAAAAATATTTTTGACAGCCTGTTGCTATGTATTTTTTACAGGCTCTTTTGCACAAACCAGTAATGGTTATCAATGCTATCCCACCAACTGGTGGGTGGGCATGAAGATGAATAAGATACAGGTAATGGTGCACGGCGATAAAGTAGCTGATCATTTCCCTATGATAAAAATGGGACCTAAGGGCACCAAACTGGCCACGGGCGTGAATTTGATGGCCATTACAAGGGTGGAGAATCCCAATTATGTCTTCCTGGATATTGCCATTGATGCCACTGCAAAGCCCTGCAAATTCAATTTTCCTTTTTTAAGAGATATCACTATTGAGTATGAGCTGAAAGCAAGAAGGAAAAATAACGGTAAGGACTATGCGCAGGGAGTAACCTCCCGGGATTTTATTTACCTCATCATGCCTGACCGTTTCAGCAATGGGGATGAAAGCAATGACCGTATTGCCGGCATGCGGGACCAGTCGCTGAACAGGGATACCGTGTTTAACCGCCATGGTGGCGATCTGAAAGGGGTACAAAATCATTTGGATTACCTGCAGCAACTCGGTGTTACTACTATCTGGCTGAACCCTGTGCTGGAAAATGATATGCCCGACCGGACAGAACATGGTTATGCCTTTACCGATCATTATAAAATTGATGCAAGGCTGGGAGGGGATAAGGCCTACCAGGAACTGATAGACGCAACACATGCAAAAGGTATGAAGATCATACAGGATGCGGTGTACAATCACGTAGGGCTGTATCACATCACCGTACAGGATCTGCCGATGAAAGACTGGCTGCACCAATGGGATCATTATACCAATACTACTTATAAAGACCAGGTATTGTTTGATCCTTATGCCAGTAAAAAAGATGTAAAACAAATGGTTGATGGATGGTTCACCCGGCAAATGCCCGACCTGAACCAGAATAATCCCTTTGTGGCCAATTTTTTAATTGAACATGCTGTGTGGACGGTGGAAAATTTTGGTATTGATGGCTGGCGTATTGATACCTATGCTTACAACGATCTTGAATTCATGAATCGCTGCAACAAAGCACTGATGGATGAATATCCCCAGCTGACCATGTTCGGTGAAACATGGGTGCATGGCGTGCCTAACCAAAGTTATTTTGTACAGAATAATTATAATATCTCTTTTAAAAGCAACCTGCAGGCTTCCACCGATTTTCAAACCCTGTGGGGTATCAGCGATGCCATGACAAAGGATTTTGGCTGGACCGATGGCGTGAATAATTTATACACTACATTGGCGCAGGATTATGTGTATAAAGATCCCACAAGGCAGGTGATCTTTTTAGACAATCATGATATGTCGAGATTTTATTCGGTGGTGAATGAGAACATGGATAAATACCAGTCGGCATTATCGTGGTTGCTCACCAGCCGCGGAATACCGGAAATTTATTATGGCGATGAAATTGCCACTACCGGTACCACCAACCCGAATGATGGTCATGTACGCCTGGACTTCCCGGGTGGGTGGAAGAATGATGCGGTGAATAAATTCACTATTGCAGGAAGAACACAAACCGACCAGGCCATTTACCAGCACCTGGCCACGCTGGCCAATTTCCGTAAATCATCTTCGGCATTAACCACCGGCAAAATGATGCAGTATGTGCCTGCTGATGGCGTGTATGTATATTTCCGTTACGATAACAAACAAACAGTAATGGTGATCATGAATACGAGCAAGACAGAAAAGACCATTCATTTCGACCAGTTTACTGAGCGTACCGGCGGTTTCAGTAAATACAATGATGTGATCGCAAAAACCAGCGGCGATATGAATACGATCGCAGTAGGATCTTACCAAACCAAAGTATTGGAATTGACTAAATAACCACGCTTGCGGTAAATAAAAAGTCCCTCCATTATACCAGGAGGGACTTTTTTATTGAGAGGGTTCTTTATAGTAAAATACCCCAGATAAACTGGTTCCTCCACATCTTGCTGTCCTCATCATCATCTTCGCTGGTCCATTCTTTTATTCTTTCATTGATGGTTTTCTTTAAACCTGCATTTGTGTAAGGCTTTTTTGATTCCACAGGTTTGATGGCGCTTACATTCACGCCATTCACCATTACCTTGGTGGCAATAAATGAAGTGTACATTCTTGGAATGGTAAGGCCCAGTATCATGCCCGGTAAACCGCTGATAGAGCAGGGGCCTCCTGAAATAGTGATCTCATCGGTATAAAAAGCAAACACGTATACACTGTCCATTATTTTACCAACCGCTTTGCGGCAGTTGAAACCGGCAATCTGCCTGCTTTCGTTGGATATCTTCCATTCAATTTGCGGTATGGAATCAGACACATAAAATTTAGAACCCACTACATCTTTCTGCATACTGAATTTGTCATTGACAAAATCAAAATACCAGATATTCTCTTCATCGCCGCGGCGCAGGAACTCCGGTACTTTAGCACTCTCATCCCAGCGGCTGAATTTGTAGATACTTTTATTATCTGCAAAGGTGAAGTTGAAATAGGCTGTTTTGAATTGCGGCATATTCTCTTTCAGCATTTCTGCCCAGGTACCATTACCGATCGTTTTTTTAACGTTGGTCTTTACTTCGTATTCAATAACAGCTTTATCAATGAACTGTTGTGCATAGCTGCTGCCGCAAATGAGCAGTGCTATCAATATGCTGTAAATTATTTTTTTCATTTTGTATGATTAATGCGTTATAAAATTATTTTGTAGCGGCGCCTTTGTTTTTAAAGTTCCAGGTAAAGCCGATCATGCAATATCTTTTTAACCGGTCGTTCCTTGTTTCGGAAGTGGTGTTGCCGTAAAAATCCCTTTCAATACCAATATTCTGATTCAAAATATCCCTTACCAGGAAGTAAGCCGTGAATTCATCTTTTTTAAAGGTGCGGCTTAACCTGGCATTCCACAAACTGTTGTTGAGATTGGTATTGAACTGCACTGTTTTCTGGCGAACAAAGTAGCTGTAATCGGTGCTGATGGACCATACTTTTTTGTAATAAACAGTAGCATAAGCGCTGCTGGTATTGGTATAGTATTTATTAACAGTTGTACTTTGCGTGGTCTTATTGTGATTGAATGAAAAATCATTGCTCACGCTAAGATCATATTTCTTGTCTTTTGATTTTGACACATAAATTGAAAGGCCTGCATTTGAAGTACGGGAATAACTTGTTTTGCTGTTGATAACATCAGCAAATTTGTTGTAACTAAAGTTAGGGTTAAAATTAAACCTGATCTCTGGCTTCTTCCATTTAAAACCGATACCACTCCAGAAGCTTATTGAAATATTGCCATCAGTATTGATGGGTTGTGTAGTGGTGCGTCCACTACCGGCATCAATGGTCCTGTTATTAGTGATGGAATTGCTGGTGGTACGGAGGTTCAGTGACTGGTACGACCAAACATCTTTCAGGAAATTATAACTGTTGTGCGAAAGATTAAAGTTATTGCTGAAGGAAGGCTTCAGATCGGGGTTACCAATGTATTGATTAAAGTAATCACTGTTGTTACGCAATGGCTGCAACTGGTTAAGTGATGGCTGCGAAGTATTACCATTATAATTAAAACGCACACTGTGATTGGCCTTGTAACTATACGTAAATGTTGCGGAAGGGAAGAAGTTGGTATAGTTCCGCAGGTAATCTTTATTATAAGTAACGTCGGTAAAATTAAAATGAGTGAATGCAAAGCCACTGCCAAAATTGAATTTTATCTTTTTATCACTGTAGCTGATCTTTACAGAAGGTTTGTTTACCGTGATATTTTGCCTGAATTCATTCGACAAGGAATCCACTACTTGATCATACTTGCCGGTGCCCGGAGTATAGTTATAAGTGGTCAGGTCGTTGGTACCTTTGTTAAACGATATTTCGTCTGCAAGCTCCAGTGCATATTTTTTACTTAATGGTTCTGTATATACCGCTCTTGCAGAAAATTTCTGTGTTTGCTTTTCACTGATCCGTTGCTGATCCAGGTTCAGTATAACATTATTATACAGATCATTGTTGTAGGATTTCTGGTAGTTGTTGGCATCTGTATTCAGCAGGTTCCAGTCGGTATTGAGTGAGAACGTTCTCCTGGCTTTTTTAAATTTATGTTTAAATAAAATGCTGCCGTAATAAGATTCTTTATCAGAATTGGTACGTGTATTGGAATTGCTGATATTCTTTAAAATCCCTTTTTCACCCGCAGTGGTTGAATTAGTGGTCTCTTCACTTTCCGTATGATAGAAATTAGCCTTGGCAGTGAATTTTATAGTGTTATTGGAATCCAGCTTCACTTCGTAAGAGCTATTGATCTTAAAATTATTACGGTTTACGTGTGTAGCAGTGGCCTGGTTGGTATTGATCAAAGAATCACCCACCTGCTGCTGCGTAAATTGTCCTTTATTATTATCGTAGATCTGGCTGTTGAACTTGGGCGAAAAATTCAGTGTTTGTTTATCATTCCATTTATTGCTGTATTGCAAACCTGCATTGGTGTTTTTAATGAAACCATTCTGTGTGTTTACATAAGGCTCATCATCACTGCTGCCGCCACGCCACATCATCATAATGCCGCCATCATCATCCATGCTCATACTCATATTATCATTATCGCCGCCAAACTTTTCCATATCCTGCCAGTTCAATCCATCTTGCCCGGTATTACCATTCAGCACAAAGCCTGAGATCTTTCTTTTACCCTTAAATGAACTCAGCATTATATTGGTATTATAGCGGTCATCGATGTCTTTTTGCGGGCCACCTGCTGCATCTATCTTACCAAAGTAGCCTTTCTTTTTATCGTCTTTTAATTTAAGGTTGATGGTCTTTTTACTGTTACCATCATCAATACCCGTAAACTCTGCCTGGTCGCTTTTTTTATCAAATACCTGTACTTCCTTTACGGCATCGGCCCTTAAATTTTTAACGGCCATACCGGGATCATCGCCGAAAAATTCTTCACCATCCACCAATATCTTTTCCACGGTCTCACCCATGGCTTTTATCTTTCCATCTTTATCTACCTGTATGCCCGGTAGTTTTTTCAGCAGTTCCTCTACGTTGGCATTGGCGCTTACTTTAAAACTATCGGCTGTATAAATGGTGGTATCTCCTTTGATACGTATAGGATTACCGCTTTTTACAATTACTTCCTGTAATAATTTGGTCTTGCTGGTTACCAGCAGGTCGCCAATTTTTGTTTCGCCGGCTTTTACTTCAATATTATCTAACAGGTCGGCATAATAGGGGTGTGTGGTCATTAATATATAGCTGCCGGGCTTTACATTTTTGATCACAAAATTTCCATTCTCATCCGTACGTGCAAAACGATGCAGGATGGAATCTTTTACAGTTAACAAGGTAACTACAGCATTTTTGATGGGCTTTTTTTCAGAACCGTCTTTGATATTCCCGGATACAGTGTTGTTTTGACTGAGAGCTGACAGGCTGAAGAAGATACCTATCAGCAGTGCAGGTAATTTGAGCATAAACAGGGTGGTTTTGTGTTTTTTATGGCAATAACTAAATTCTTAGTTAAAAGTCGTAATAATTATTGTAATTCCTTAATTACAAATCTTAAATTTACGTTAAAGCAAAATTCGGCTTAAACAATCACTCACCTGCAACCTGATTATATAAATGGCAACTTCACAATCACCAGCGGTAAAAAAGAAAACGGTTAAAAAGAAGGCCGTAAAAGAGAAAATAATAAAAAAGAAAACTACAAGCAAAGTGGCAACAGCAGTTAAATACGAAGAACAATATTTTGTTGATAGTGAAAAACCGGTGTGGAATTATTCTTTATTCACCGATGAAGACATCCGCAATTATCAAAGAGGTACATTGTATAATGCCTATACCAAATTTGGCAATCATGCAATGAAGGTGCTGGATACAGCCGGTTTTTATTTTGCAGTATGGGCGCCTAATGCCACTGCCGTAAGTGTTATCGGCGATTTTAACGGCTGGAACCCGGTGGCGCATAACCTGTATGTAAGGCAGGACGGGTCGGGGATATGGGAAGGATTCATCCCGCATTTTCAAAAAGGAGAGGCTTATAAATATCATATAGTTGGTTACAAAGGCATACAGCTGGATAAAGGCGATCCCTATGCCGGTTACTGGGAAGTGAGGCCCAACACGGCTTCCATTGCATGGAATACGCAGCCCGGCTGGAATGACGCCGCATGGATGAAAAAAAGAAAAAAGAACAATGCACTCGATTCAGCCTGGAGTGTGTATGAAGTGAACCTGGCCAGCTGGATGCGACCTGTAAAAGATAATGAAGAAAGCCTGAACAGCTACAGCCAGATCACCGAACGTTTAGTACCGTATGTAAAAGGTATGGGCTTTACACATGTGGAACTGATGCCGGTAATGGAACATCCATTTGATGGCAGCTGGGGATACCAGGGCACGGGCTATTTTGCACCTACCTCACGGTTTGGCACACCCGAAGAATTTGCCGCCATGGTGGATGCCTTTCATCAAAACGATATTGGTGTGATACTGGACTGGGTGCCTTCGCATTTTCCTTATGATGCACACGGCCTGTTCATGTTCGATGGTACGCACACCTACGAATATGCGGATATGCGCAAGGGTTTTCACCCGGACTGGAACAGTTATATTTTTAATTACAGCAGGGGAGAAGTAAAATCTTTTTTGATCAGCGGCGCCCGCTACTGGTTCGATAAATTTCATATCGATGGTATCAGGGTGGATGCAGTGAGTTCTATACTGCGCCTCGATTATTCCAGGAAAGAAGGTGAATGGGAACCCAATGCATTTGGCAGCAACGGCAACCTGGAAGCCATTGAATTTGTGAAACACCTGAACGAAACGATCTACCGCGATTTTCCGGATGTACAGACAATTGCGGAAGAAGCCACCGACTGGCCCAAGATAAGTAAACCCACTACCGAGGGTGGTCTTGGATTTGGTATGAAGTGGATGATGGGCTGGATGCATGATACCCTGGATTATTTCAAATTCGATCCATTGTACCGCCAGCATCACCAGAACAAGTTCACCTTCAGCATGATGTATTTTTATGACGAGAATTTTATGCTGCCTTTGAGCCATGATGAAGTGGTGCACGGCAAAAGCCCGATGATCTATAAAATGCCGGGGGATGAATGGCAGAAATTTGCGAACCTGCGGCTTTTATACGCTTATATGTTCACACATCCCGGTGCTAAATTGTTGTTCATGGGCAACGAATTTGGCCAGACAGCCGAATGGAATTATAAAAGTGAACTGAACTGGGAACTGCTGCAGTTTGATTGCCACAATATGCTGCAGGAATGTGTAAGGGATCTTTGTCATTTGTACAGGGACGAACCCGCATTGCACGAACTGCAGTTTGATACAGCTGGTTTTGAATGGATAGACCTGAATCACCGGCAGGAATCGGTAATGGTATACCGCCGCAAAGGAAAGAAGAAGAAAGACGATATACTGGTGATATTGAACATGACACCCGTGGTGCGTAACAACTGGAAGATCAATGTATATGGCAAGGCGGCGTGGCAGGAACTGTTCAACAGCGACAGTAAAAAATACTGGGGCACAGGAGATACGTACAACCCTGAAATTGAAGTGAACCTGGTGGATAAAAAAACAGGATTGTACGAAATAAATGTGCACCTTCCTGCGTTAGCAGCCATAGTACTTAAATAGCGGAATAATTTTTGCGAAATACCTTATATGAAAAACTTCTTAACAGCACTAACCATCCTTGTTTCAGCACAATCCTTTGCGCAGACGGACAGCGCTGCTTTTTTCTACCAGAAAGGAGTAGAGGAAAAGAATGCGAAACGTTTTTTATCAGCCTCCAAGAACTTTGATAAAGCCATCAAGCTGAATCCTCAATACACTGCCGCCTATATTGATAACGGCTATGCCAATCTTGAAATGCGCAAGACCGATGTGGCAATAGCCAGTTTTACAAAGGCCAACGAACTGGAACCAGCTAACAGTGTTGCCATCGGTGAGCTGATGAGTTTATATTTCAGTTACAGGCAATACGCAAAAGCCATTGAGTTTGCACAGAAATGTAAGGATTGCGCCAATGCAGAAAAGAATCACTGCATTAAGCCTATACCAGCAGGAAGATTATGCAAAGGCAGAAAAAGCATTGCTGGCCTATCTTTCAAAAACACCGGCCGATGCGGATGCGAACTATGCACTGGGCCGCAGCTATATGGAAATGGAGCAAATGCCCAATGCCATTAAATTCTACGAAAAAGCAGTGCAGGCAGATGGCAGCCGCAGCCAGTGGTTCAACGAACTGGGCATTTTATATTACACTGCAGAGAATTATAAAAATGCCGTGATCAATTTTAATAAAGCTGCTGCAGCGGGATTGACCGTTACCAATGATTTTAATGAGAACCTCGGCTTCAGTTATATTTATTCCGGTGAGTTTGATAAAGGTGAAAAATTAGTGCAGGAGCTTATTGCAAGAAAGCCCGGTAATAAAGACCTGTTACGTGATGTGGCACAGGCATTTTACGACCGCAAAATGTATGATAAATCGCTGGACTATTGCCAGAAACTACTGGAACTGGATGCCAAGGACGCACAGGCATTGTACCAGGCCGGTATGTGTTTTCAGAAAAAAGGCGAGAAGGACAGGGGACAGGCCATGTGTGATAAAGCGATTGAAATGGATCCTTCACTGGCAAAGAACAGGAAACAGATGCAGATGCCCGGTGGTTTATAACCGATACAGAATGATATTTAAAAAGCCGTTTTACAATAAAACGGCTTTTTGTTTTTAATGAGTTGCTTTTGCAAATGCTTTTTCTCCGGCATTGATGGCAATGGCCAAATAATTTTCCCGCGGTGGTATGGGGCAATTATAACCGGTGGTGTACGCACAGTAAGGGTTATACGCTTTATTGAAATCTATTACCACTTCGTTGTTTTTGATATCTGTTGTAAAAATATCAATGTACCTGCCGCTGCCATAAGTGGCTTCGCCAGTGGTGAGATCGGTAAAGGGAATGAAAAGATAATCTTTATAAGGATCGTTTTGCTTTACCGGTGTGGATTGATAAACCGTGAGTTGCAGGGTGGTATCGTGAATGATAAAAATGAGTTTACCATAGCGCCTGAAATCTTTTTGTGGTATGGTCTTACCAGAGGTTTTCATTCTTACAACACTGGTGTCTGCCGATCTTTCAAAACGGCACAGCACTTTAAAATTCTTATCTATTGTAAAAAAACGAAAGTATTTACGGTCGCCGCCCTTTACCACTTCGTGCGATGATACATATTGCTGCTGGTATGCTTTCAGCGAATCGTTGTAGGTTTTATTTTTTTGTGCAAAACAGCAGGTCGCTGTCAGTAACAAAATAGTGGTCAACAGGCTTTTCATATTTTACCTTTTAGGGGGTTAACACCTTTTACAGTGCCGATGCAACCGGTTATCTTAAACCGTACAAACATGTCTTCACTGTACCAGTTCTCCCGGCGGGTTCTTTGTATCACTTCCTGGTGTTCTTTTTCGCCGTAGGCAAATAATTTCATGGCATCGGTATTTTGCCAGATGCTGAAGGTAGCCTGTTTTATCCAGGGAATTTCGCCAATGCCATAGGAAGTAACAAAGCCATCTGCTTCGGCCATTTTTGCGGCCACGCCATCTACGTATCTCCAGAATTGCTTGAGTTTGGAAAGGCGGATGGTGGCCCTGGTGAGCACTGCTACCTGGCCTTCCAGTTCGGCTTTTTTGGGCAGGTCGTCAAAAACGGTCTTGCCGTCCCACAGCCCATGGCCTTCCACAGATTCCAGCAGGTAGGTAATGGTCTCGCAATTAAAGGCGCTGAGCCACCTGCTGATGAATTTGCCATACAGTTTCTGTATCAGCAGTTCGCCCCGGTAATTCTTAAGCTGTACGTGCTTGAATTTGATGTTGGAAACCGAAAAAATGGCCCATTGCTGCAGGTCGGGCCTTTTATCAAAACTGCCATTCTTACCACTGCCCATCAGCTTCCAGAAACGGCATCTTTTATTGAACCAGAGCGGGAAACGGAATAATACCATGGCCAGGAAGGCAAAGAAAATAAAGCGCTTCCGGTACCTGATGATCGTAAGAGTTGCTGTCATATAAATTACAAATGCAATATAGCCCAAACTTTTGCGTTATAGGTATAAGACACCGTTTTTACCTTAAACTGTAGTTTGTTTGTGCTTTTAGTTAAGAAACAGCCCGCTGATTTTTCAGGGGGCTCTTTTCATTTAATAGCATTCATCAACATTGTTTGGTTTGACGAGCAGCGATCCGTTACCGGATTTTGTAATAAAATATTGGCGGGGCTTAAAACTGTTCCAGCTTGCTGAAAAAGAAATCTCCTTCGATCCTTGCATTTTCATCGCTGTCGCTTCCGTGAACGGCATTTTCGCCTACAGAAGCAGCATATAATTTACGGATGGTACCTTCCTCTGCATTAGCCGGGTTGGTAGCACCGATCAGTTTACGAAAATCTTCCACAGCGTTCTCTTTTTCCAGTATTGCAGCTGTGATAGGGCCCCTGCTCATAAATTCCACCAGTTCTCCATAAAAAGGCCTTTCAGCGTGTACTGCGTAAAATTCGCCTGCTTTCTGTGCGCTCAGCTGTGTCATCTTCATGGCTACTATCCTGAAACCTGCTGCATTTATCATTTGTAAAATAGCACCGGTGTTTCCTTTTGCAGTTGCATCGGGCTTGATCATTGTGAAAGTTCTGTTACTCATTGAATCGTTTTTTTGAGCGGCAAAGATAGGGAACGATTGGGGATTTTAGATTGGCGATTGCAGATTTTGGATTGGCGATTTTAGATTTGGGATTTTAGATTGGCGATTGCAGATTTGTGAAAAAATTTACCGCTGTAAGGCTCAAAAAATCTAAAATCGGCAATCTGCAATCTAAAATCTCCAGCCTGCAATCTAAAATCCCCCGTTTTCCCCTACTTTTGCGCCTCATTTATGCAGCCGATACAAAACATATTTCCCCAGCTCAGCCAGCCACGTAAAGTGGTCATTACCATGCACCAGAAACCCGATGCCGATGCGATGGGCTCTTCGCTGGCGCTGTATCATTTTTTGCTGCAGTTCGGGCACCAGGTCACGGTGATATCGCCTACCAACTGGGCCACTTTTTTAAACTGGATGCCGGGTTGCAAGACGGTGCTGGATTTTGAATCGCCTAACGACAAGGCAAATAATGCCATTGCCGAAGCCGAATGGATCTTTTGCCTGGATTTTAATACGCTCAGCCGTACCAAAAGAATGGAAGAGAAACTGGCGCATGCAAAAGCAGAACGTATATTGATCGACCATCACCGTGAGCCGCAAACAGAAATGTTTGCATACGGCATCAGCGATACCGGCAAAAGTTCCACCGCCGAAATGATCTACGATTTTATCATCAACTCCGGCAATGAAGAAAGGATCACACCCGAGATATCCGAATGCATTTATGCAGGTACCATGACGGACACGGGTTCGTTCCGTTTTCCTTCCACCACGGCCAGCGTGCATAAAATGGTGACCAATCTAAAAGAACGTGGCCTGGAGCACAGCCATATTCACGAAGAACTGTTTGATAATTTTTTAGAGAACCGTTACCGTTTTATCGGCAATATATTGCTGAACCGTATGGAGATCTTTTACGAATATAATACGGCGCTGATCGCTATACCGCAGCAGGATCTTGTAAAATTCGATATGCGAACCGGTGATACAGAAGGTATCGTTAACTTTCCATTAAGTATTAAAGGGATTAAATTAGCCGCCATTATCATCGACAGGGGCGAGGAGCGCAAGAGCTCGTTCCGCAGCAAGGGTGGTTTTGATGTGAATACATTTGCAAGAAAATATTTTAATGGCGGTGGCCATTTTAATGCGGCAGGCGGCTTTAATAAAGAACCGCTGGAAGAAGTGGTGGCAAAGTTCAAACAGGCCATGAAGGAAAATGTAGAACAGTTAAGCAGTTATCAATTTTAAACACATAATAATAAACAATGAAACAATCTTTTAATGTAGCGGTTATTTGCTTATTGACGTTGGCGGCCTGCACCACTCCTTTCAAAAAAGCGAAGGATGGATCGCAGTACAAAATAATAAGCGTGAAAAAAGGCCCCAAATTAGTAACAGGTAATTTTATGGAGATGAGTGTGGTGGCAAAATATAAAGACAGTCTTTTATACAGCACTGCAGATGAAGGCATGCCACAGTATGGTTTGTATGATACCGCAAATTTCCCTATACCTTTTAAAGAAATTTTCAAAAACGTACATGTAGGTGATAGTATAATATTGAAAGTATCTACCGATACTTTGATTGCAAAAGGCCAGAGTGCACCTTTTATGAAGAAAGGCCAGTTCCTGTACCAGATGTATACCATTACCAATGTATTTCAAACCAAGGAACAGGTAGACAGCGTACAAAAGATCTACGTGGCTGCAGTACAAAAGAAAGATTCCCTGCTGGCTATTGAGCAAACCGCTAAAGACAATAAATCTATTGACAGCTTCCTTACCAAGACCAATGTTACGAATGCTGTAAAAAGCCCTAAAGGCACTTATGTACAGATACTGGATCCCGGTACCGGTAACACACCAGATTCAAGCCAGGTATTACTTGTAAATTATACAGGTAAAACATTTGCCGGCGAAACTTTTGATTCCAATACAGATTCTGCGTTCCAGCATGTGGAACCCTATCCAGTTAATATGGCTGCACCGCAGGTAATACCGGGCTGGGTGGATGGATTGAAAATGCTGAAGAAAGGCGCTAAAGCAAAATTCTTTGTGCCTTCAGGTCTGGCGTATGGTAAAAGAGGCAGCGGTGATAAAATTAAACCTAACCAGAACCTGGTGTTTGATATTTCTATAGCAGATATCCTTACCCAGGCGCAGTATACCGATATGATGAAGAAGAGACAGGAACAGGAAATTGCCAAACAAAAAGCGATGGAAGAATTGCAGAAACAACTGCAACAACAAGGTCAGAGTGCAGCACCGGTTGCTCCCAAAAAATAAACGGATCATTAAAAGATAATTAAAGCCCGCTGCATATTCAGCGGGCTTTTTTATAAGCAGTAAACAGTGTTACGGCTTCTTTTGCTTCTTTTACATCGTGTACCCTTAATATGGAGGCGCCGTTCATTAACGCCATGGTATTTAAAACGGTGGTGCCATTTAAAGCCTGGTCAGCTGTAGTGCCCAGGGTTTTATAGATCGTGCTCTTTCTTGAAATGCCTGCCAGTACCGGCCGGTGGAGCATTTGAAACACTTCCAGTTTTTTCAGCAGCGAAAAATTATGTTCGATCGTTTTACCAAAACCAAAGCCTGGGTCGATGATGATATCTTTTATACCCGCCTTTGTGCAGGTATCGATCGTTGCAATAAAAAAATCCAATACTTCTTTAGTCACATCCTCGTATTGCGGATCTTGCTGCATATTGCCGGGGGTGCCTTTCATGTGCATGCAGATGTAGGGTACATTCAGTTGTGCAACGGTTGCATACATTAACGGATCCATTTTGCCGCCACTGATATCATTCACTATGCCGGCGCCGGCTTCCACGGCTGCTGCGGCTACAGTGCTGTAATAAGTGTCGATGGAAATAAGTGCGTCCGGGTATTTTTGATGGATGCTGCTGATGACCGGCAGCACTCTTTTTAATTCTTCTTCTACCGTGATCCTTTCGCTGCCGGGCCGGGTGCTCTGGCCACCAATGTCCAGTATGCCTGCACCATCCGAGAGCATGCGGCCGGCCAGTTGCAGCATATCATCTTGCAGGTTGCCTTTGTAAAACGAATCGGGTGTGGCGTTGATGATGCCCATCACCAGCGGGGCGTCCCAGCTAACAATTTTTCCTTTGCAGTTTATGGCGAACATCGGTTGAATTCAGTTATTTTTGAGCTAAGATACAATTACCACCGTCAATAGCTGCAAAAGGCGATACGGCATTAAATAATGATTTTTTTCTGATGACAACGAACCAACAATATGATGCAGCTGTGGCATCGTGTAAAGACATTTTTTTAAAAAAGACGGCTGATTATGGTACTTCGTGGCGGGTTTACCGCATCATTTCCGTTGCCGATCAGATCTACATCAAAGCCAAACGCATCCGCACCATACAGGAAAAAGGCGAACAGAAAATAGGGGATGATATACTGAGCGAATTCAAAGGCATACTGAATTATGGTATCATCGGGCTGATACAACTGGATATTACCAACGATGAAGTGGAAGAACTGCCTGTTGCAACGGTACAAAAACTGTACGAAGAAAAGATCAGCAACGCCAAGAACTTAATGCTCGATAAAAATCATGATTACGGAGAAGCATGGAGGGATATGAGCCAGGAAAGTTTTGTGGACCTTATACTCGCAAAAATTTTACGCATCAAACAGATCATTGCCAATAAAGGCAAAACGATCGTAAGTGAAGGCATTGATGCCAATTTTTATGATATTATCAATTATGCGGTGTTTGGGTTGATATTGATCGAAGAAGGGGTGCATGGTTCATAGTTGAAAGTTCAAAGTTGATGGTTGAAAGTTGATTGAAGCGAAAGTTAAAAATTAGTTTAAGATATTTATGAAAGTAACAGTCAGCATTGCACGCATTTTAGTGGGAGGGCTTTTTATTTTTTCCGGCCTGGTAAAAGCCATTGATCCGTTGGGGCTGGCGTATAAGATGCAGGAGTTTTTTGAAGTATGGGCAGATGCCGGTTATTTTAAAAGCCTGATGGACTGGCTGCATGTATATGCCACCGGTTTTTCCATATTTATGATCACGCTGGAAGTGGTGCTGGGTGTGGCCCTGCTGATGGGCTGGTGTAAGAGATTAACGGTTTGGTTATTGTTCCTGCTTACCCTGTTCTTTACTTTTTTAACTGCTTATGTTTTATTCAGTGGCAAAATAAGGGCCTGCGGCTGCTTTGGCGATTGTATACCACTTACGCCGATACAGACCTTTACCAAGGATATCATCCTCACACTGCTTATCATATTGCTGCTGTTCGGACAAAAATATATTCAGCCTTTATTTAAAAAAATGGTGGGCGGCATTGTGGTGCTGCTGTCATTGATAGCAGTATTGGCACTGCAGTTTTATGTATTGAAACATTTACCTGTAAAAGACTGCCTGCCGTATAAAGTGGGCAATAATATTTTGGAGTTGCGCAAGATGCCGAAAGATGCCGTGATGGATAAATACGAGTACAGCTTTTTTTATGAAAAGAATGGTGAGAAAAAAGAATTCAAGGTAACTGCTTTGCCCGACAGCAGCTGGAAATTCCTGGAACGAAAAGAGATACTGATACAGAAAGGGAAGAACAATGTACCATTGATCAATGATTTTACTTTTACCACAGCAAGCGGTAATGATACAACTGAGGATATTTTAAATCAGCAGGGTAAATACTATTTGTTATTTATAAAGGATATACCAAAGGATACAGACGCAGCATGGGTGAAATATTTTAAAAGCATTTATAACCAGGAGAAAAAAGTGGCGGGATTACCCGTGTATGTGATCACAGCAGCATCAGTAAAAGAAATTCAATCCTTTCTTAATGCAGATATCCCGGTTTTCATTTGCGATGGTACGGCAATAAAAACTGCAGCAAGGGCTAACCCAACTATCTTTTTAATGAATGGCCCTGTGATCGTAGATAAAAAAAGCGGAACCGATATTAAGAAAATATTCGGCCTGGGAGGATTTGTTGGAATGAAGAATTAAGTATTGCCTTAGTGCGATACTGTGAGCTGCTATCAATTATTCATTATAAAATTATCCATTTCAGCAGGTGGCTTACATCTTCAAAAAAATATTTTATTCTTTGCTCGTGCTGCTGGGCGTCGTGATACTCGTATTCATCATGTTCCAGGGCTTCGGCGATCCTGCACGTATGATAGTGGGACAAACGGGAGATAAAAAAACCATGGATAATATCCGCAAGGATCTTTACCTTGATCAGCCCAAATGGAAACAATTGCTGCTGTACCTGAACGATGTTTCACCATTGAGTTTTCATACACAAGCGGATATTGATAAAAAAGAATTGAAAGGTTTTTTTATAGGCGGCGAAACCAAGCTGGCTTTTAAAATGCCATACCTGCGCCGCAGTTATCAAACCAAAAAAGCCGTAGGGCAATTGCTGATGGAAGCCCTGCCGGGCACCTTGCTGCTGGCTTTGGCAGCCATGTTATTTGCTACTGTTATCGGTGTATTACTGGGCGTACTGGCTGCAGTCAAACGGGGTACCTGGTTGGACAGTTCCGCTGTATTTGCCAGCATTGCCGGTATATCAGCGCCTTCGTTTTTTATGGCCATCATCATTGCCTATGTTTTTGGGGTGGTGCTGCATCCTTTCACCGGCCTCAACCTTACCGGCAGCTGGTTTGATATGGATGATGTGACAGGTGAAAAATACCTGACACTAAAAAATTTGATACTGCCCGCATTTACACTGGGCATACGGCCACTGGCCATTATTACTCAACTTACCCGCAGCGCTATGCTGGATGTGCTGAGCCAGGATTATATCCGCACAGCTTATGCAAAGGGACTGAGTAAAAGGGTAGTGGTGTTTAAACATGCGCTGCGCAATGCACTCAATCCTGTTATCACCGCCATTACCGGCTGGTTTGCCGAATTGCTGGCAGGCGCTTTTTTCGTGGAATACATCTTTGGCTGGAAGGGCATTGGCAAGATCACCGTGGATGCGCTGGAAAAACTGGATTACCCGGTGGTGATGGGTTCAGTGCTGCTAAGCGCCTGTATCTTTATTGCCATTAATGTGCTGGCAGATGTGTTGTACGGCATTATTGATCCCCGCATTAAAACAGCTTAATGTTGCCACGCTGATCGGGTTTATCCACATGTTGCCAAAACAATTTTATGCAGCCTGCTGCATGGATGACGGTTTTTACTTAAATTGCTTTTACCTAACGATCTTGTATGAAAAATTTCTTCGCCCTGCTGGGCATTTGTTTTATCTCTGCTTTACATGCGCAACAATGGCAGCCTTTGTTCAACGGTAAGGATCTTACAGGATGGAAACAACTGGGCGGCGCTGCAAAATACAAAGTACAAAACGGTGAGATAGTAGGCACTTCTGTAGCAAACACACCCAATTCATTTTTAGTAACAGAAAAAGATTACGGCGATTTTATTTTTGAGACTGATATCAAACTGGATGATACAGTCAATTCCGGCATACAGTTCCGCAGTTTAAGCACCGAAGATTATATGAAGGGCCGGGTGCATGGTTATCAAATGGAAGTAGATCCTTCATCAAGAAAATGGAGTGGTGGTGTATATGATGAAGCAAGGAATGGCTGGCTGTTCCCGATGGAACTGAATGAAAAAAGCAAGATCGATTTTGTTACGGGCAAATGGTATCATTACCGGGTGGAATGCATTGGTACGAATATCAAAACATTCATCAATGGTAAACTGATGGCACAGGTGGTGGATAATACCACGGCCAAAGGTTTTTTTGCTTTGCAGGTGCACCAGGTTAAAAGTGAGGCAGAAGCCGGAAGAGATATTCACTGGAAGAACATCCGCATACAAACCACGAACCTGAAAGCTACGCCGGATGATGCGGCTACAGCGGTGGCTGATTTTATTCCCAATTATATTTCACCGCTGGAAGCAAAGCAAGGCTATAAATTATTGTGGGATGGCAAGACCACCAATGGCTGGCGCGGCGCTTACAAAGAAAGTTTTCCTGCAAAGGGGTGGGAGATAAAAGATGGTGAACTGCATGTGCTGGCTTCCAGCGGTGCTGAATCGCAGAATGGCGGCGATATTGTTACCACCGGCGAGTACAGCGCTTTTATTTTGCAATTTGATTTTAAAATAACCGACAGCGCCAACAGTGGGGTAAAATATTTTGTAACTGAAAATGAAAAGAACAGTGGCTCGGCTATTGGATTGGAATACCAAATACTGGATGACCTGAAACATCCTGATGCCAAACTCGGGTCGATCGGTAACCGTACACAGGCTTCGCTGTACGACCTGATACCTTCCATTAAGCATCCCAATGCCAAAAGAAATATCGGCGAGTGGAACAGGGGTATGATCATTGTATATCCCGATAACCGTATAGAACATTGGCTCAATGGCATTAAAGTGCTGGAATACCAACGCGGCACACCGTATTATTATGCGCTGGTGGCAAGGAGTAAATACGAAAAGTGGCCCAATTTCGGAATGGCTGCAAAAGGCCATTTGTTATTGCAGGATCATGGCAACCATGTAATGTTCAGGAGCATTAAAATAAAAGAACTGAAATAACTTTTTTAAAAATAATTATTCATTCTTCAATCATACCATCATGTCCATCAACCGTCGCAAGTTCATACAGCAGTCTGCCAAAGCAGGCATCGCCATTTATGCAGGCATCAATGGCTTCAGTGCAAAATCTTACGCCAATATCCGCGGCGCCAATGATCGTGTAAGGGTAGGCGTGGTAGGCTTTTCCGACAGGCACAAGAATTCTCATATTCCTGCTTTTATGGATCATTACAAAGAATTGAATTTTGATATTGTCGCGGTATCGGATATATGGAAATTGCGAAGGGAAGCGGGACAGGAATTTTTAAAATCAAAGATGGGGCATGATATAACAGCCTGCAGGAATAATGATGAATTATATGCACTCAAAGACCTTGATGCCGTATTCATCAGCACTGCCGATTTTCAGCATGCATTACATTGTATAGAAGCAGTTAAAAATAAAAAAGATGCTTATGTAGAAAAACCTTTTGCCGAAACGATGGAAGATGCAAGGGCTGCATTGAAAGCGGTGAAGGCTTCACAACAGATTGTACAGATAGGCTCACAACGCAGGAGCGGGGCTAATTATAAAGCTGCAGCAGATTTTATTCAGCAGGGAAAATTTGGTGCCATTACTATGGTGGAACTGAACTGGAATGTGAACCAGCCCGGCCGCTGGCGCAGGCCCGAGTTAGTGGCGCAATGTAAAGAAGAAGATCTTGACTGGAAAAGATATTTAATGAATCGTCCTGCTGATAAATTCGATCCAAGAAAATACCTGGAGTACCGTTTATTCTGGCCTTATTCTTCCGGCTTACCCGGACAATGGATGAGCCACCAGATAGACACCGTACATTGGTTCAGCGGCATTCAGCATCCCAGAAGTGTTGTTGCCAATGGTGGTATTTACCAATGGAAAGATGGACGGAAAAACTGGGATACCATCACAGCTGTATTTGATTATGGTCCTGAAAATGATGCCGACAATGGTTTCCAGGTAATATTCAGTTCAAGAATGAATAATGGTGATGAATCACCCTCAGAGATCTATTATTCTAATGGTGGTGAATTGAACCTGATCACCAATAAAGTTTCTCCAAAAGGCGGCCTTACAAAAAAAATGGCCGATGCCATGCATATGCAGCCCAATCTTTTGCCTGAGCTCGATCTTACTGCATCAGCAGATAAAGTGATAGCTTCTGCCAATACCGGCAATGATCCGCTTACATCCAACCATGTGCGCAACTGGATGGAATGTATCCGTAGCCGGAAACAACCCAATGCACCGGTGGAAGCAGGTTACATGCATTCTATTGCGTGTATCATGACCAACGCTGCTGTACATACCGGGCAAAAAGCAACTTTCGATCCCAAAACACAGGAAGTGATGGCTGGAGGAAAAGTGTTCAAATACTAAACAGCAAGCGAACTTACCTGTACTGTGCTGGTTGTTCCGTTTATTTTTTTAAACGGCCGCCAGTTATTTACCCCGTCAGCGTCTAAATGGTAAATAACTAACCAGTATGAGGAAAGTATACCTACTTTTTTCCCTGATGTTGCTGACGGGGCTTGCTGCATCTGCACAAAAAACAACCGGGTCTGTAAAAGGTGTAATCCTGGATACCACAGGTAAACAGCCATTGGCAGGCGCCACTGTGTCCATTGTATTTACCAAAGATTCTACGATGGCCAATTTTATCATGAGCGATAAAGCGGGCCTGTTCGAGATAAAGGACCTGGACAATGACACTTATAAACTCCACATTAGTTTTAAAGGTTTTGAAGCTTACCAGAAAACATTCACCATATCGGATACAAAAAAAACTGTTGACTTTGGAAGGATCGTGATGAAGGCCGACCTGCATACGCTGGATACTTTTGTGGTGACCAGTGATGTGCCGATACAGATAAAGGGGGATACCACGCAGTTCAATGCGAGCGCTTTTAAAACGGTGCCCAATGCTACCACGGAAGACCTGTTAAAAAAACTGCCCGGTGTGGAAGTGGATGCGGATGGTAATGTAAAAGCACAGGGTGAGGATGTGACCAAGATATACGTGGATGGCAAGGAATTCTTTGGTAAGGATCCTAAAATGGCTACCAAGAACATTCCAGCGGATATGATACAGAGTGTGCAGGTATATGATGATATGAGCGACCAGGCAAAATTTACCCGTATTGATGATGGCAGCCGCAGCAAGACGATCAATATTGTACTGAAGAAGAACCGCCGCAAAGGATATTTCGGGAGGGCCATTGCAGGCATGGGCGATAATGAACGGTACCAGACTTCGCTTACGGCTAACCGTTTTAACGATACCCGCCGTATTTCGTTGATAGCATCTTCCAACAATGTAAATAAACAGGTATTCAGTAACAATGATATTGTAACAAGAATGGGTGGTTTTAGTGGTGCAGGTCGCAGTGGCGGCGGAGGAGGTGGTGGAGGAACAAGGGGCGGTGGTGGCGGCACCGGTGGTGCAGGCGGCAACGGGCTTACCACAGCTTCATCCATCGGTGTGAATTATATTGATAAGATAGGAAAGAAGATAGACGTAACCGGTAGTTATAATTATTTTGAGACCCGTAATAAAAAGGAGCAGACCACTTACAGGGAATCCACTTTCTTCAATGATTCTTCTGCAACGGAGAACAGCAGCAGCAATTCGGTGAACAGCAATTACAATCACCAGTTCAACCTGCGGTTCGAGTTCTATATCGATTCCATGAATTCGATCCTGTACACACCCAATGTTTCTGTTCAGCATTCGGAAAATTACAGCGAGAGCAATTCTTCCACTATGGCGGTAAAGCCTTCGGTAAAATATTTATCCAACAGCAATGCAGCGGTATACCAAAGTGAACGCAATGGTACCAGTATCAACAACGAATTACTGTACCGTCGCCGGTTTAAAAAAGTAGGCCGTACGTTCACACTGGGGTATTCGAGTGGTATTGATAACAGCACCGGCAGCGGTACCAATGTTTCGCCGATATATTTTTATAATCCCGATGGCACGGTTGCCACCGTGATAGACCAGAATTATGAAAGTGCGCAAAAGACCCGCAGCACCAGCAATGTCATCACCAGTTCCTTTACAGAAATGTTCGGCAAGAACAAGATACTGGAGTTGAATTATGCTTACACCAACCGGCAAAGCACTTCGGATAAGGATGCGTATGATTATAACAGCAGTACCAAACAGTTTGACATCATCAATAAACAGCAGACCAATTATTTTGATAACAGTTTTATAGCACACCGTTATGGAGGTAATTTCCGTTTCGTGATGCCTAAATACAGTTTTCAATTGGGAACATCGGTGCAGACCTCTATGCTTGATAATAAAAGTATCCGCGGCATTTACCAGAACAATGGTAAAGATTCCATTATCTACACCAAACAGCAATACACCAATTTGTTCCCTACGGCCAACTTTATTTATAATTTTTCCAAAAAGACCAATCTTGCCATTCATTACCGCGGCCGTACCAACCAGCCTACGGTGAACCAGTTGCAGGATGTACCCGATCTTACCAACCTGCTGCGTATCAGTGTAGGTAATCCTTCACTGAAGCAGGAGTTTGGGCATACAGTAGATATCAGTTTTAAAACACTCAATGCAGTTAACTACAAATACCTGAACATTACTATCAATGGTTCGCAAACCAGCAACAGGATCGTGAACAGCACCGATAGTTTAACATTGGGAACATTAAAAAGCCTGGGCTTACCCGATTCGCTTTTGCGCCCCGGCGTGCAGATCATCCGTCCGCTGAACCTGAATGGTGCTTTCAATGTTTCTTCCAATATTACCGTAGGTATTCCCTTTACAAAAAAACTGAAAGGCAGCAGCGTGAATTTTACCAACGTGGTGAATTACAACCACAGCCTGAGCATGCTGTATAAACAACTGAATGTTACCAATACATTGACGATATCACAATCTGCCGGCGTGAATATGGATATCAAGAACATTGTGAACTTTGGTTTAAGGGCAAGGGTTGCTTATTCGCAGGCAAAATACAGTATTGCACAGGGCAAGAATAATACGGATTATTTTACGCAGACCTATTCCACCGATATCAATTATTACATTACTAAATCACTGATACTCTCCACTGATTTTGATTGTATCCTGTATACCGGTCAATCTGCAGGGTTTAACCAAACCATCCCATTATGGAATGCCAATATTGCCAAGCAGTTATTTAAAAAGAAGAACGGCGAAATAAAATTTTCTGTGAACGACCTGCTGAACCAGAACCAGAGCATCAGCCGTACCCAGGGCGAGAATTATTATTATGATAGCAGGACAGTGGTGTTAAAACGATATTTTTTGCTTACATTTACGTATAACCTTAACCGTTTCGGTGGCAAAAGGCCGCAACAACAGGGAGGTAATCAGAATGGCGGCGGTGGTAACCGTATGCAACGCGGCAATGGTGGTGGAAACGGCGGCGGTAATGGAAGAAGAGGCGGTGGCGGCAATGCAGCTGATTTTTAATTTCTTTATAAAAGAGTATAACACCTATTTAAAACCACCCAAAAAAGAAATCCCCGCTTGTTGAGCGGGGATTTTTATATGCTGCAGATCCTTAATTCTTCGTGAGCTTCTTATTCGTTACGCCATCTTTAGTTTCTATCTTAATGATGTATTGTCCGCTGGCAAGGTTTTGCAGGGGCAATTCATACGAAACTGTGGAAGGAATAACGCTCAGCATCAACTGGCCGGTGCTGCTGTACAGTTGTATGCGCTTGATGACCGAGCTGGATTGTATCACTGCAAAGGAAGATGCAGGATTAGGTTTAATAGTGATGCTGTTGGGATTGTTCACTTTTACACTGGCAGTTTTGCTGTAAGAATAACGGCCATCCATATCCACCTGTTTTACGCGGTAGTAATTGATGCCATCCACGGGGAAGGCGTGTATCTTACTGTAATTTTTTTCCGAAGCAATGACTGCTGTTGCAGGAACGGTGAAGAGTGAAGTGAAGTTAATACCATCAGTACTATATTCCACTTCATATTCTTTTACATTCAGTTCGTTGGCAATTTTCCAGTTCAGCGCCACCTGGTTGTTGTTGCTGAGTGTGGCAGTAAAATCAAGCCATGTTAAAGGCAACACGGCCGCACAGGCTGCAATGGTAATATTGAGTGTGTAAGGCGAGTTGGAAGCAGGTGTGACATTGATATCATGCACCACTACGGTAAAGTTGCCCGGTGGGGCCGTGAAATTAAACTGCTGCGACGTGGATGATGAACCCGGGTCGGCCAGGTAATTGTTGGAGGGTGATGCCGGAACAAAACCTGCGCTGGTATAGGCAACACAATACAGGTTAGCACCATTGGCGGCATTCATGGTTACATTGATACATTGGCTGGCACCTGTGTTATTAATGGTATAAGCATCGTATTGCCTTGAACCAACTGCCGTTGTTAAGCCGGGGTTGGTCTTAGGTATCAGGCAACTGGAAGTGGCGTTGGTCCTGGTTAACCGGCCGGTCTGCTGACCAGACGTTACCGTGTACCCGGCACCGGTAGGTGGCACGCTGCCCAGTGTGGAACTTATGTTGATGCCACTGGTATTACCCACAGGCACATCAATATCCAGTAATTGCGGGCTTGGGCCGCCACCGCTGTAGGTAACAGATAGCTGGAAGCGGATTACCGTTCCGCAGGAAACGGAATTATTGACCACAAAAGTAAAAGGAGTAGCACTGTTGCTGCCATTGGCGGCACTTGCTATAGTACCGTATGATGATGCATTCTGTATCACGGTTACACCCGAAGTGCTGGTGGTTAATGTTGCATTGATGGCAGTGGCAGATACGGAAGAAGGATTGGTGAGCTGCACCACGATCTTGCCATTCTCTTTCGGTTCAATGTACCCGTTACCGTTAGTGCCGGTAGTACCTTCCGAAACGGTGATGGTACCAAAATGTATATTGGCAATAGGCGTAGGGGCTACCAGCTGCATTGCCTGGAAAGCCTGCACGATACCGCTACCGCTCAGGTTATCGTAACCGGCAGTCTCAATATCAAGTGCGCTGTTCACCAGCGTTGTCCTTATCTGTGTGGGTGTAAGTGATGGATTGGCAGATTTCAATAATGCTGCAATAGCGCCCGCATGCGGCGCTGCTGCTGAAGTACCGTAAAATGGATTCAATCCTGATGTAGCGGCCAGGGTAGTGGATACACCATCTGCTGCAGTGATATCCGGTTTATTACGCACTGTGCCTCCATTGGTGCCGAATAATAAATTACCCGGCGTAATTGCTGCCCCTGCTGCGGTGTAAAATACACGGCGTGGACCATCGGAGCTGAAAGATTCCACCGTATTGGATGCTGTGAAATTGCCGGGATATGGACCGGGTGCAACAGCCGGTGTAGCTGCCACGCTGAAGGCGTCTACAGCACTGCTGTGACCATGCGTTTGCCCTGTTGATTTTACCGTAAGCACACCGCGGTTAGTATTGATGGCAAATGCTCTTACAGCCGCAGTACCGGTTTTAAAAACCACCAGGCGGTCGCCGGACACCAATGCCGGTGCACTGATCTGTTCGTAAGGATTCTGTGAGCCACTTTGTGTATTGGTGGATTGCGCTTTTACCGTACCTGCGGAACTCACCACAAAAAGATCGTAATCGTTTGCAGAAGCGCCTGCAGCGTCGGACCAGTTCAGCGTGTATACGTTACCGACAGTGGTGATGATGTCACCATTTACCGGGGAACCTACCGTACCAAAATTATGTATGGTACCTGTTTTGCCGGTAGGATGTGTGAACACCGGTGAACCTGCATCAGCAAAATCGCCTTCAAAATAACCGGCAGTGCTTTTGCCCAGCGAACCTTCGTTACCTGCCGAAGAAAAATACAAGGCACCTGCCGCAGTTACTGTATTCACTGCCTGCGCCACAATACCATCCTGGAATACCGGTTCATCATAATAAAAAATATCGTCGATAATGATATCGCAGTTATAAGGCGAATTTCTTAATGCCTGTATATTACTTGCAAAGCTGGCTTCGCTTATAAAGGCCGTTGCAAAATACAGTTTGGCCTGGGGCGCCACATCATGCACGATCTGCAGCATAGCCCTGCCTTCATCCGAACCGGGCTGATAATCGGCCAATACCGTTACCGGTGTATTATTACCGGCGCTGTTGCCCGGGCCCGGCAGGTTGCCATTCACCATATCACTGGCAACGGCTCCTTTGGAATTATAACTATCGGACAACAGGCCGATCCTGATACCCTGTCCTTCATATCCATAAGTGGTCCTGGTATCATCGGCACGGTGGGCACGGTCGCCCTGTGAATTCACACTGCCGGTGAAAAAACCATTGGCTGCCTTGCTGTTGATATAATTGCTGAGTTGCCTGCGCACTTTTTCGGCACGCTGCTGAAAACTTAATTGCGGTATAATGCTGAATGCTTTTGCACAGGCGGTATTATAAGAAACTTCTGCAGGGATGTCAGCAGGTGAGATCAGTTGCAATGCCTGCTTTTTATTTTGTGCACTGACCGTACTGGCCTGTGCTGCCGGTGCAATAAACTGCACATCGGCAAAAGCTGCAATGCTTTCCACCATGGCAAAACTGATGGATACCCTTACGGTACGATAAACTGCAGAAGGGTAGATAATAGTCCCACCCAGCGCTTCAATGCGTGACAGCAGTTCGGGGGTAATGGTGGCGCTGATATCCACTTTGATCCTGCCGTTATCATCTTTTTCAAGTGTTACAGGCTCAAGGTCCACACCATCCACCATTTTTTGTCCACGGCTTTCTCTCAAAGCCTGCAGCAGCCTGGAATCGATCTTTAACTGATCGGCCGTACGGGCTGCTTTTTCTCCCATGATCAGCTCTATGTCATGCACGAGCTTTGGACTGACCTGTGCTTTTAAGGAGTTGCTGACAAACGGCAATAGCATACACAGCAATACTCCGGGTAAGTAAAATTTTAATTTCATACAAAAGGTTTTAAGCGTAAAAAAAGCGGAAGAGGATCTAGGGGAATTTTGAAAGGGGGGATCGGGCAATAAAACTAATATAAAAAAGAATAGGAAATTATCTTTTGGGCAAAGCAATTTATCCACCATTAAAGACCTGTGTTTGCAGCCTTGTTAAATCGCATCAACAAGTAAATAAAAATTGTAATTTAGAACTATGAACTGGCAGATCTATTATAATATCATCCGGGGTATTGGTGACCGCTATATCGTACTGGCCTTTATTGCAACGCTGGTATTCTATGTGCTGTTCCGAAAAAAATGGCAGTTCAAAAAGATACAAAGTAACTTTCCCCGCTCCAAAGATTATGCAAGGGAGATCATTTATTCCATCCTTACCATTATCATCTTTGGTTTTGTTGGATATACCGTGCTCATCTATCCGCCGGTAGTAAAATATACACTTACTTATAGCAATATAAAAGCTTATGGCTGGGCCTGGTATTTTTTAGCCTACCCGGTAATGCTGGTGTTGCATGATACTTATTTTTACTGGACACACCGCCTGATGCATCACCCGGCTATCTTTAAATACACGCACCTGGTGCATCATAAAAGCACCAATCCATCACCCTGGGCGGCTTACGCATTCCATCCTTTTGAAGCAGTGGTGGAAGCAGGCATACAGGTATTGTTTGTATTTATATTGCCATTGCATATCACGCACTTTTTCTTCTTCTTCTTTTTCATGATCGTGTATAATGTGTACGGGCACCTGGGGTACGAATTATACCCGAAGGGTTTCAGTAAAAGCAGGGTGGGCAAGTGGATCAACACTTCGGTGAACCATAACCAGCATCACCAGTATTTTAAAGGCAATTATGGATTGTATTTTTTGTGGTGGGACCGTTGGATGGGCACCATCCGCAGCGATTACGACACCCGCTTTGAAGAAGTGAAAGGCAGAACAGCACCGGCAACAACCGTTGTCACAATTACCGCTTAGTGGTATTGTATAAGAATGCCTGAATCATTAATATTGGCCATCAATTGATAGTATGATCCCCAAACTGCTGTTTATTGTTGCAGGATGTTGCGCTATGGGCGTTGGCCGGGCGCAGCAAAAACTTACTGTAAAGAACAGCAGTATCGGTTTGCAATATGGCTTTTCAGTAAAGGCGCAGGTGGAGTTCAGCACCGTTACAAAAACACAGCCGGTGCATTTCCGGGTGGCAGTTGCTGGCGGTGTGGGTTCTTCTTTTATTGATAACAATATCTATCCCACTTTCAATACAGAATTACAGATTTACAATAACGGGCTGGGCAGCAGTAAACCCGGCAAAAAAAAGCCCGGCGTTAATCTTGACCTGGTAACTGCGCTTACTTTAACTGCAGGCGTAAAGGATTTTTTACAGCAGAGCCGTGCACAGCTTTTTAGGGACCGCAATGTACCGCTGTATTATTTTGCAGATTTTGGCTTACCGGCATTACAAAATCCCTTTGCTTATTCTTTCTCCATCGGCACCAATCTTATTTTTAATAATGATAAGGACAAGGCCTTTCAGCGTACCGGCTTTTTGAATTTTCATTTCAACCGTTTTCAAATCTCTTATTCCAACGATGGGGGTGTGCCTTTATCAGGCATTTATTTAGGCGATAGAAAAGACAGGTTCTACACCGGCGATGTGTTGTTCAGTTATCATGGCAAACCTTATACGGCTGTTAATCTGGTAGAGTTGAGTTATCATAAATTCACGGGCTATACGCTCAATTCATTTGAAGCCAGCAACCAGTTTGATTTTGCCTATGTGAATTATAAAAAAACAGCGCAGCGCTTTTACAACAAAAGCCTTTTTGTACTGAATGTGGCCAATCCTGTAAAAGGTTATGGCGTGAATGTAAAACTGTACAACAAAACCAAGTGGGATGTGCAGCACCTGATACATTGGTCCATTTACAACTCTTATCATATCGTACCTTATAAAGAACACCTTTCATTCAGCGGGGTTTATTATTTAGTGCATTCAACTGCAGGATTAAAATGAAAATGATCAGTTACATATCGATATGTTTATTGCTGCTGTTCTCCTGCGCCAGGAAGTACAATATCAGCCAGGCATTCCGCAATGGTGTGCCGGCGGATATGCAAAAGATAGTGCTGGACAATACGTACAAACTATACATCCGCGAGGTTTTTTTAGATACAGCCGATGCCGGCGATAAGAATGTGCAAAGTACTCTTGTACCCACCAGTAATGCCACCAAGCTGATAGAGATCGAATACCTTTTATTTTCTGCCGAAAGGGGCAGGGCAGTATATATTGCCACCATACCGGATAAATACCAGTTGTACTACGCCAAAAAATCAAAATACCTGCCCAGGGAATATTTGAATGCCTACGATTTCAGCACCTTTCGCTTTGGTAAAAAAGCGGCAGATGGCAAAGGGATCGTTTTTGAGAACGGCCAATACAGCGCCACCTGGAATTACGAAATGCTGCACGACAGCATCCTGCATGTGTACGAAGTGGTGGAACGCCTGAACGGTGATGCCAGCAATGTGTACCTGGTGGATGAAGCGCTGAGCCGCAAAGCCAGCTTTGTGCAAACAGACAGTTTTAAGATCGTTTTCCGGAACATGACCATTGAAAAAAAGCTGGACATCAACGAGGTAAAAAAAGGCCGCAAGCCCTACAAACGTTTCTGGCTGGACAATACCATTTACTTCCGTAATGAAAATAATAAATACAGCATCTATTTTCGCTTCGACCACAGCCTGCCTTCCGGTTACAAGGATTCCACCATCAGTTTTGGCAATGCCCGGCTGGTAAATGCCCCCTTTGAGTAAAGTTCCGCTACATAGGGATTTAAATATATCTGTTCGGCCCCGGCAAATATTTTCCACAGCACCCTTCCAAACGCCCCAAAACAGCATCTGAACAGGCGGAAAGCAAAATATTTTCACCCGCAGGCATCCTTACTATTTTGTTGTACGTATATACAGATTAGCCAAGGTTTTCTTGCAATTAAACTTTATCTTTAGTAATACAAATTAATGATGTGCTGAACTTTAAAACCTTTTTTCCTCGCCCGTGGTATGGTTTTACAAAGCAGATGCTCTTTGCAGCAGCATTCATCATTATAAGTTTTTCTTCCTCCGCCCAGGATTGCCCCTACAATATAGATTTTGAGACCGGCACTTTTGCAGGCTGGAAATGCTATACGGGTAACGTGGTGGCTTCGGGTGGGCAGAACATCATTTCATTGACAGAATCAGGACCTATTGCCGGCAGGCATACCATGATGTCGTCCTTTCCCGGCAACGGGCTGGATCCTTATGGTAACTTCCCCATCAATTGTCCCAATGGCAGTGGCCACTCCATACAACTGGGTAATACAACCGGCGGCGCCGAAGCAGAGGGTGTTTCATACGAATTCACGATCCCTGCGGGCATGAATGAATACAACCTCATTTATCATTATGCCGTGGTGTTCCAGGATCCCAATCACCAGCAGAATGAACAGCCGAGAATGGAGATCGAGATCACCAATCTTACCGATAACAAGATCATTACCTGTTCGTCTTTTGCCTTCTTTCCTTATGGTACGCCTTTGCCCGGTTTTGAATTATCCGATAACCCCGGTGGTACCACGCCGGTTTGGTATAAAGATTGGTCGGCCGTGTCCATTAACCTGGATGGCAATGCCGGTAAAAGGATACAGCTGTTCTTTAAAACCGCCGATTGTACCTTCCGCAGGCATTTCGGCTATGCTTATATCGATGTGAATTCTGAATGCAGCGGCAAATTTGAAGGCGCTTCATTCTGCCCGGATGATACCGTGGTGAATGTAGTGGCGCCTTACGGTTATCAAAGCTATACCTGGTTCGACCAGAACTTTACACAGGTACTGGGTCATCAACAGGTACTGTCTTTTGTACCGCCACCCACTACCAGCATGACCGTAGCAGTAGTACTGGTGCCGTATAATGGTTATGGCTGCCTTGATACACTCTATACTGATCTTAAAGATAACCTGGTGGTGCTGGCCAATGCCGGGCCCGACACGGTATCGTGTAACCGAAATCCCGTCCCGATAGGTAGCCAGCCACAGCTGGGTGTAAAATATCATTGGGAGCCGGCGGCAGGATTATCGAATACGGAAATAGCCAACCCGCTGGCGTTGCCGGATGTCACGACCAAGTACGTCGTCACGGCAAGAAGTAACGGTGGCGGTTGCCTGCATACGGATACGGTCATCGTAAAGGCATCGCTGGTGGATAATAAGATAGACCTGGAAGGCAAGGCGAATTATTGCATCGGCAGTGGCGACAGCGCTGTGCTGGTGGTGCAGCCTGCAGACAGTATACAATGGTTCAAGGATGGCGTGGCCATACCGGGCGCCACGCAAACGAGGTACCGTGTTACACAAAGTGGTGTATATTATGCACAGCTGTTTGGTGGCTATGGCTGTACTTTGAATACGGTGCAGCAGCCGATCAATATTGCTTCTGTACCGGTACCGGGCTTTACGGTCAATAAACCAGATCAATGCTTATTTGGTAACCAGTTTGTATTTACCAACACCAGTACCAATGCAGTAGGGGTGATGGCTTACCGGTGGATACTGGGCGATGGCAACGAGGCCACCACAAGAGACCTTACTTACAGTTATAAAAAAGCCGGCACATTCAGGGTAACCCTTATCGTTAGTAGTATCGGTATCTGTGCCGACAGTGCCAGTTTTGATGTGATCGTTCACCCGAACGCCGCCGCAGCTTTTACTGTTGATCCCACCTGTATCAACCTGCCGGTAGTGATCAAGAATAATACGGTAGATACACTGGGCTCGCCGATCAGTTATTTATGGAGTTTTGGCAACGGGCAAACATCTGTGCTGCGGGATCCTCCGCCACAGGTATACCCATCGGTAGGGCATTACAATATCAGTTTATCGGTAAGTTCGCAGCAATGTCCTTTCCCTGTACATACTTTCACCCGTACGCTGGTGGTGGAACAACCGAGGCCGGGCACCACTTACCCGGTAGAATACGCGGTGATCAATCTTCCGCTTGAACTGCATGCAAGAACCTTTGGGGAAACCATTTTGTGGAACCCTGATACTTACCTGAGCGATGCGGCCAGCTTTGATCCCATATTCAAAGGCAATACCGAGCAGCTGTATACCATCGATATTAAAACAAAGGCCGGCTGTGTTACCACCGATACACAAATGGTGAAGCTGGTAAAAAGCATCGAGATATTTGTGCCCAATGCCTTTACGCCGAATGGTGATGGTATTAATGACGAACTGAAGCCGGTGTTCTACGGCATCAAACAATTAAAATACTTCCGGGTATATAACCGCTGGGGCCAGTTATTCTATCAAACGCAAACCTTAAAACAAGGCTGGGACGGCACCTTTAAAAATGTGAAGCAGGAAATGCAGACCATTGTATGGGCGCTGGAAGCGATAGGAGTGGACGGCAATACCTATATACGAAAAGGCACCAGCATACTGGTGCGGTAACCAGATTCAACTACGCTCAAGTTTCAAAATAAAAATGATTGTGGTTGCTGCAGCCGGGATTGAATGCGGCATTGCAGAAAGGGCAATGATAATTGCATTGCAGGTATTGCGTAATGCTCATGGGTGTTTTGCAGGCGCCACATAAGATGGCTTGTTCTTCAAATTCTTCTTTCTTCCAAACTTCAGCATCATGGCCTGCTGTTTCCTGGTGGCAAAAGATGCAGGGATAATAGGTATCGCAGCATTTCATCCGTATAGCGATAATATCCAACGGTGAATGATAATGCACACAGCGTGTGGCATCATCAATTTTTTTACCTTTTACAATTATATTTTGTTGGTTGTTCAACAGTTGTTGTAGTTTTATTGAAAGATCAAAGTTATTATAAAGCGCCATCATTCTGGCAGCACGGCAAAATGGATAATCGCATCATTTATATCATGGGTGTTTCTGGTTCGGGTAAAACAACGGTTGGAAAAATACTGGCAGCAAAAATGCAGCTGCCTTTTTTTGATGCAGATGATTTTCATTCTGCAGCCAATAAAGATAAGATGCGTGCGGGCATTGCATTGAATGATGATGACCGTAAGGATTGGTTGCTGCGTCTGAACCAGCTGGCGAAAGAACAGTCGGCCATCAAAGGCGCTATCATCGCCTGCTCTGCATTAAAAGATAAATACCGCGAAGTACTGAAGGATGGCGTACCTCAAACATCCTGGATATTCCTGCAGGGAACTTATGAACAGATATATGCACGCCTACAACAGCGGCAGGGTCATTATATGCCTGCATCGCTTTTAGCATCGCAGTTTGAAAGCCTGGAAATACCTGCGGATGCCTATACCGTAAGCATTGATAACAACCCGCAGGTTATTGCTGAACAGATCCTTGCTCATCTGCAAAGTGCCGTTTAAAAATCGGAGTAATCCATTGGTCGTACAAAATCAATATCTATATGCGCAACATTGTGCTGGTATTCCGGCTTGGCCGATAACGTTTTCCATTCCGGGTCGCTGCTGAATGTTTTCCAGTGTGCATCCCGGTCGGCCTTATTTTCATAACAGGTCATGTATACAAGGTTGGGCATGTGGCTGCCTGCCACCACTTCCGAATAAAAAACAGCATTGGCGTTAATGCGTTTAAAGATCACCGTTTCCCCGCCTTCGTTGAACATCTGCACTTTATTGGCAAATATTTTTTCCGAAGCGCTTTCGTAGCTGCGCAGTTCGTATATTCTTTCCGCTTTAGGCGCCTTAAGATCGGGCAACTGCATTTGCGGCGCTTTGGAAAATGCTTTCAGTATCATTACTTCCATTCTTGTAAAAGATGGATCGGTGTACACGGCGTTGATATAGGTTGCGCCTGCTTTGTGATAACTGCTGTCTTTTTTTAATTTTTCCTTTATATTCACCATTTCATCAATGGACCTGATCGTCATGAAAACGTAGATCTTTTTAATTACCGAAGTATCATTGGCCAGCGATTTGAATACACCGATATTACTGTAGCCCATGGTGTGCAATGCCGGCAGCAGTGCATGCTCCAGGTAATCGTTCAATACCGTTTCCTGTGCAGCAGTGGCGTACTGGTACACAGTGAGCTGGTAATATTGCTGTTTGGATTTACTGTATGCAGGGGCAGCAAATGTGATGACCGCCACCCATATTAAAATGATCTTTACAAAACAAGCTTTCATGATGTTTAAACTTTTAAATTGCAGCAACAAATTAAAATAAATATTTTGATTTAAGTTCGGCGAAAACTTAACACATTAACCAGCTGATTGTTTATGGACGTATTATCCGGCTTTTCGGTTGTCAACCTTATACTCATTTTCCTCGGCGCTGCCATCATCGGGCTGGCAAAGGCAGGTTTGAAAGGTATTGACATGATGAATGTGACCATCATGGCCATTGTGTTTGGCGGCAAGGCATCCACGGGTATTGTATTGCCTTTGTTATGTGCGGCAGATATCATGGCAGTGATCTATTATCACCGGCATGCGCAATGGCAGCATTTCTGGAAATTACTGCCCTGGATGGCCATCGGTATCTTAATTGGTGTGTACGTGGGCAAGGATATTGATGAAGCGGTTTTCCGTAAGATCATGGCGGTGATCATTGTACTGACGGTGGTGATCATGTTCTGGCTGGAAGCAAGGAAAACGCCGGTTGTGCCGCATAATAAATTCTTTGCATCAGGACTGGGGCTGGTATCGGGCTTTGCCACCATGCTGGGCAATTTAGCAGGTGCTTTCTCCAATATTTATTTCCTGGCCATGCGCATGCCTAAAAATGATTTTATCGGTACGGCAGCATGGCTGTTCCTTATTATCAACTGGTTCAAATTACCGTTTCAAATTATTTACTGGAAGAATATCACGCTTACATCGCTGCAGACAGATCTTATATTATTACCTGCTATGGTGATCGGTTTTTTTGCGGGATTAAAAATTGTGGCTAAAATAAAAGATGATGGTTACCGCAAAGTGATACTGGTATTGACGCTGGCAGGAGCGATTGTTATTTTCTTAAAACGATAATTATTGTAAATCAATATTACTTACAATACAATCGTTCTGAAAGTTAAGTTCACCCTCGGTTTGCTGATAAGTTTTGTAGGCGGCAAGCGATGCAGCCAGTTGGTTTGCGTGGCATCCTTCATTACCAGTAAACTACCGTGCTGTAGTAGTACCGAAACCGTTTCTTTTGTTTCCTTATGTTTAAAGGAGAATTTGCGTTCTGCACCAAAACTCAATGATGCAATGGCGCCGTTCTTCTTCAATGCTTTTTCCCCATCGCTGTGCCAGGCCATACCTTCATCGCCGTTGTGGTATAAATTCATCAGGCAGGAGTTGTAGGTTTCGCCGGTTCTTTCTTCTGCAAGGGTTTTTAATTCCAGTAATTCTTTGGTCCAGGGCAATGCCTGTTTGGTAATATTGGAATAGGTGTAGTTAAAATTCGTGTCGCCATACCAGGCGATCTTTCTTTTGGTAATGATATGTTTGCCCAGTATGATGGCCTCATCATTCTTCCATTCAATCTGGTGTAATAAAACATCGAGGTAATGATCGGCTTCCTGCCGCGGCATGATAAAACCATAGTAATTCACCGTGCCGCCATGGGGCAGCAGGTTGGTATTTTCTATTGGTTCGTTGCTGAAGAGGTCCATATCAGGATTTTACAAGATGTCCCATTTCTGCATCAAAGGAAATGTATTGGGAGAACAGTTTCGATAATTCTTCTTTTTCCACTTCCGACCGGAATACTCTTTTAGGGATGATGAGTGCATAGGACGAGTACACGAAAAGAAAAATATGGTCCCGGGTCTCGTCTTTGCGTATAAAAGCACTCCATTGAAACTTTGTTTCAATAGCATCATCTTTTATTATTACTCCGGCTTCGGAAAAATAGTGGTCGACCATAGAAAACATACGTGCATTCTGAGGGTTGGCAGCAAAACTTTCAGCCTGCCTTTGCAGGCGCATACGTGCAGAAACGATCGGAAACAGGAACAGTGCAGCAAATACCACAAAAGGTATCAGGTCGGTGATAGTGAAATTGCCGGTAATTACCGATGTATAAATATTAATACCGCAGATGATGCCAAAAACGATCATGATGGGCAGCAATCTTTTGTATATGACTTTTTTCTTTCCGGGAGCGTCCAGTTGAACATAAGTAGAGAAACTGGAAAAATCTGCTGCTGTAAGCGCATAACGGAGTGTTATCATAGTGCTTAAAGGTACGCATATTTTTGCTGACGGAGATGATGCGTACTGTTAAAACGGGTCGAAGCAATCGTAATTGCGCTGCCTGAATATTTTGCCGTTCTTAAACTCAAAGAACTGCGCAAAATAAGCGGTCATCTGCCCGCCTGCGGGAATATTGCCAATGGCTATTGATAAAGTGCCTTTCCATATTGCTTCCAGTATCACCGTATCGCCTGCAGTATGCAATTTTTTTATTTCATATTCTTCCCGCTGCATTATTTTACGGCCTCTTTCGGCACCTGCTTTCAGGTCAGCCAGTTTTCTTACCACAGTATTCTTTACAATGGCGTTGGAAAATTCTGTCTGCTCCACATCGGGGTGATAAAATTCATCCAGTTCTTCCACCGGGCGCTGCTCTTCCATCATTTTGATGAATGCCAGTACTTTTTCTTCATTGGTTGTTAATTGACTCATGCCTCTTGTTTTATGACTATACTTTCAGTTCTTTCAGTGCATCGTATAATTTGTCCAGGTCTTCATTGCTGTTGAATGCCTGGATGGAGTAGCGCAGGTAAACGGCGCCATTGTGCGGCATAACGGCTACCTGTATCCTGTATTTTTCGTACAGGGCGCTGTGCAGTTTTTCCGGCGCTGTTATTTTAATGGGTGTGCAGTATAGCTGTGCTATAAAATCGTCGTTCACCGGGCAAAGCGGTGTGGCATTCAGCAGGCTGCAGAATCTTTCCGCATTGTTCTGTGCAATGGCCCTGCACTGTTTGTTTACCTGTGGCCAGTTATGCTGCTGCATAAACTCAATAGCTGCAGGAATGGTAAGGAATGCAGTAAAATCCCGGGTGCCCTGCAGCTGGTGATAATCGAGGAACTGCGAGGAAGAGGGATGATCGCTTTCAAAACCCCAGCTGATGAGTAGGGGGTCGAAGAGGTGCTGCAATCTTTTATTTACATATAAAAAAGAGGAACCCTTGGGTGTCATCATCCATTTATGGCAGGCGCCAGTATAAATATCTGCATCCAATGTACTTAGATCCAATGCTAACTGGCCGGGCGCATGTGCGCCATCTACAAAACTGATAATGCCTTTTTCTTTTGCAATGGCGCATATCTCCTCTACGGGTAGACGAAGACCGGTACTGCTGGTGATATGGCTAAGAAAAATGATCCTTGTTTTAGGGGTAATACCGCTTACGATCTGCTCAATAAGATCTTCTTTGCTCTGTAAAGGAAAGTGGATGGGCTGCTGAATATACTTAGCGCCTTTTTTTGCACAGTAATATTTCCAGGTACGGTCGCAGGCGCCATATTCCAGGTTGGTGGTCAGTACTTCATCGCCGGGTTTAAGATCGTAGCTTTTGGCAATGATATTAACGCCATAGGAGGGATTGGTAACATACACCACATCCTCATGTGCGCAGTGCAGGTAATCCGCAAGGGCTTTTCTGGCGGTATTTAAATAATCAATGCCTTTCACCCGCATAAAGTGTACGGGCTCTTCTTCCATTTCGGCCTGTAACTGCTGGTATCTTTCAAACACCGGTTTGGCACAGGCGCCAAATGCGCCAAAGTTTAAGAAGGTAATATCTTTTTTTAATAGAAACTGGTCTTTCAGCTCGTTCTGTTGCATCTGTAAAATTACCGAATTAAAATAATACCTGCCCGCAGTGGATTATCCTGCGGCGGCTGTTGTATAAAGAACGGTAAGCAAGCGCAATAAAAAAGCCGGCGATGAACCGGCCATGCAATATTGAGCTATTATTTTTAAGCATTCTTCAGCTTTTCAATATCCAGTTTTTTCATGGTCATAATAACAGGCATTATGCGTTGCATTCTTGCAGGATCACTCATCAGTTCGCCAATGATGGATGGTACTATCTGCCAGGAGAAACCAAATTTATCTTTCAGCCAGCCACACATACTTTCCTGCCCGCCATCGGCGGTGAGTTTGTTCCAGTAATCGTCAATTTCTTCCTGTGTATCACAATTCACGACTAATGAAAAGGCTTCATTAAATTTAAAATGCGGGCCTCCATTCAGCCCCATTAATTTCTGGCCATTTATTTCAAACATCACCACCATCGGGTTTTCTGAAGTGATCTTTGAATTCTTAAAAACAGAACAATAGAATGTTGCGGCTGCTTTGGCATTGCCATCAAACCATAAGCAGGGATAAATTGAGTTTGTCATGATTATTTTTTTAAATGATAGGCGATCCGTTTACCGGCACAAGGTAATACTGTTAGCCATTACGGCTGCGGGTGCAACACGACATTTTGCAGGTGTGCTTACGCCAGTTTACCGTATGTCATTAAAATGCACGATCACCGGTACATGATCGCTGTATTTGATCCACTCTTCGTAATTGCCCACTTCTACGGATCGCAGTTTATTGATCAGGTCGCCGGATGCAAAACAGTAATCAAGGTGATAGGGTTTTTGCTGGTGTTTATAGAGATAGTATGTAGGATGCATCTCTTTTCCCTGCTCCTGTAAAAAATGTTTATGGTAAGTGCTGTAGATCTTTTTTTTGCCCAACCGCTGTACTACGGTGCTGTGATTACCTTCGCGTCTTGGCCTGTCCCAGATAGTATTGCTGTTGAAATCGCCGGTTAAAATGGTGTTGGTGGTGCGGATGATGCGGCTGTAATGCTGCAGCGCCTTCCATACCTGCGTTACGTATGGTCCATCTTTATCGGCAGGGTTATTGGCCCAGATGGCAAAGAGCATGATGTTGGTTTTGTCGTTGAAAATTTTTACCGGTGCGATCAGTTTTAATTCGGGATTATGCGTCTTGTGTAATTTAAATCGGAGATCAGAATAGGAGAATATGCCGAGGCCTTTGTTCCTGTTCTCACCGATCCATACCATATCGTTGGGTTTAGTAACATCATCGGCAAATTGTAATTTATCAGGATGTTCGCATTCGGGTACAATAAGGATATCCGGTTTGTATTTTAAAATAACGGCTGCTTTTTTACGGAAAGCCATATTGCAGTTCCATGTAATGATCCTCATAAAAGTTGTATTACAAAATGCAGCAACCCATCACGCTGCGCCGTTCATTTTTTTCAATTCATCTTTGGCATATACGAACCACACTTTGTTGGCTCTTTTTTCCTGCGGACTTAAATGCCCTGCTTCGTGCAGCATTTCTTCAAATATCTTTTTGGCTTCGTCGTTCCTGTTCATTCTTTGTAAAAAGCCTGCATAGCGGTAACGGCTTTCGTAATTGGAGAAGCGGCCTTTTAATAATTTAAATTCCTGCTCGGCTTCATCGGGGTGACCGGTGTAGGAGAGTGCCACTGCATACAGCATGTGTGCACGGGAGCGGGTGAACTGCGGCAACTGGTAGATCTTTTTGCCGATAGTTACAATATCTTCAAAACGTTTTTTATCGGCATAGGCATGTATCAGCTGCATGCTTACATGCTCATGTACCATAAAGTTTCCTGCCAGGCAGGATTCGTATAATTCAATGGCTTTGTCGGTCTGGCCTGCTTCGAGGTAAGCATCGGCCAACGCCACTTTATTTTTAAAAGTATCTGCAAAACGCAATTCGTTCTCCAGCTTTTTTATTTTACCGGATGGATTAAAGGCAGCGCTCATGCCCGACTGCATTTTATTTACGTCGTTGCCGGTGAGCATTTCCGAAAAAATATAAATGAGACTTCCTGCCACCGGCAGAAAAACGATGAGCCAGATCCATTTGTTCTGGTTACCCCTGCGGATACAATGTATGGCGCAAATAACCTGCAGTACAATGGTGATAAAGTAAATGTAAGAGTAGTCGAAAAACATAAGGGCTTTAGGTTGTACAGGTGTCAAAAATAAGGATATAAGCGTTTGATACCAATAGTTCCAGGTACAACCGGGGTAGTTATGGGGATGATGGCAGGATGCTAGCAAGAGGGCACGAAGATGGGAGGGAGATGAGTGACAGCAGCGCCGCAGTTACTGCGGGTATACCTGCCATTTGCTACAGTATAAGTACAGTATAGTGGCAGTATAGGTACAGTATAACTACAGTATAGTTTTTTGCAGCCGGAACCGCCACCGCATTAACTGCTGTTGCAACGCAATTGGCCCGCAATGGGTGCCTTGCAGCAGTAAATGATATTTTTACTATCGTATTACTACGTGCATTTGCATGAATTATCACGGTAAACGCAAAAAACTAATGCGTTTTGAAATAAATGCCGCTGATAAGCGTTTATCTTGCACATAAATCTTAAACCCAATGAAATACATTATTTATGTACTTGCAGCTATATGCAGCCCTATGATCGCTTTCAGCCAGGATATCACCGGCCTTTGGAAAGGGACCATGTACAACGACTCCACCAAACAATCATTACCGTACGAATTAGTTATCAGCAAAGAAAAAGGTAAATACACCGGTTATACCCACAGCTGGTTCACTATCGACAACAAACAGTACTACGGCATTAAAAAAGTAAGTGTACGCATTGCCAAAGATGGCAAAGTGGTGATACAGGATGCTGAATTACTGGAGAATGATTATCCCATTCTGCCTGCCAAAAATGTTAGCCAGCTGAATGTGCTGGACCTTGCAAAGAATGGCGATGATATGAGCATGGGTGGTCCGTTCGTTACCAATCGTACCAGGGAATACCTTGTGCTTTCGGGCAATATCAGCATTAAAAAAGTAAACGCTTTAACCGACAGTAAATTGATGACCTACCTGCAGAAGAACGGTATGGACAATGCAATTACTGCAGCAAAATAATATACCAGGATAATAACTGCTTACAATTTTTTAATTAGCCGTTACCTGCTAAGTGCTTACAATGGTTCACTTTTTGTGAACCATTTTTTATTGGTGCGATCAGAACTTTAATGGCGGGCCTACTATTTCCATTCCATGCGCTTTCCAGAGTTCTTTTAAATTCTTTTCCTGGTCCTTAGGAATGTCTTTTCCCAGTTTTGACATCTGCTTAAAAAAATCTTCCATGGTACCTGCGGGTTGAAACAGTACCAGCATCTGTGCTTCGCCTTCGCTGGTTTTTGCAAATGCATGCGGAATGGTACGGGGTGCAAAGGCCGAGTCGCCGGGATCTAATGTAAAAGTTTCATCGCCTACCTGTACAATAAATTCGCCACGGACAACATAGAACCATTCATCCTGGCTGAAATGTTTGTGCAGGGCAGGACCGCCTTTTTCCTGCCGCACAGTATCGTAGAGGCAGAGATCGCCATCGGTATCCTTACCGGAAACCTTGCAATCGAATTGCCCGCCCATGATCAGCAGTTCTTCCTGGTAGCGGTCTTTACCGGAAGCTACTTTAAAACCTTTTTGTACTCTTGTTGCAGCGGGAGCTTTTGCAGCAGCAACCAATGCAGTTGCCACGAGGGGGAATTGCAGAAATAAACGCCTTTTCATGTGATGGTTTTTTATGAATAACAGCAATAACTATCAATGTAAAAACGATCAGCCAGTGTTCATATTCTTTTCTCGATCATCCACAAATGGCCGAAGGGGTCTCTTATTTCGCCCTGGCGGTATCCGTAATCATAATCCTGTGCAGGAACGATCACTTCGCCTCCTGCGGCCCTGGCGCTGTTCATGATGGCATCCACATCGGGCACAAACAGGCCGATGGTAACGGAGCCGGAATTATTGGTTGCAGGGCTGTAAGAATTTGTCCTCGTTGATTCTTCATGCAGGTGAAAAATAGCGCCCGCTATCGATAATTCTGCCACATGTATACTGCCATCATCATTGGTAAAACGGTACAACTCCACAGCGCCGAATGCTTGGGTATAAAATGAAATATCGGTAACACCATGTGGAATAAAAAGCTGGGGAGCAAATGCAACAGTACCTGCGGTCATAATTTTTGTATCAGGAGCTAAAGAAAAGCATTTTCCATGTAAACTCAAAGCTGTAATTATTGCCCGGCTTCCAGTCTTTTGGTCAACAGTTCGTCCACCCGCATTTGTATGAACTGGCTGCCTGCTACATCCGTGATATTCAGTTTTTCATTGGGTACACCGGCATCTGCCTGTACAGTTCCTTTAATGAATATTTCCAGTATCAATTGTATGTTGTTGCCATTTTTTTCTTCCGCTACCTGCGCATTGATCACCTGCTTCCAGTCAACAAAGCCGGAGCGTTTTGTCCACAGGCCTTCTTTGGTAAGTTTAAGTATTGCTTTTTTAAAAAAGATATTCCTGGTGCTTGCATACAATACAAACGCTCCAAAGAGCAGCATGGCGCCCGGGATCAACAGGCTTTCCGATTGTATAAAAAAGAAATAGATCGCCATCGCCAATATTACAATACCAAAAAGCAATACAATAATGGATGACTTCACCGAAGGATAATAAACAACCTCATATTCCTGTGGCTCGGCGGCGTTGATGGCAGCAGCAAGGCGGAACTGTTTTATGTTGTGATAAGTGTTGTCCGGCATCTTTAACCAGTCGCGGCCAAAATAACCACCCAGCATTATAGCAATCATTGCTGCAATAAAATACAGGCAACCCGTATCAGGTTTTGAAATGTGATAGTGTGCGGCAATAAAATAAATGATGCAGCAAAGTACGATCAGCAAACACAAGGGAAGCGCCACCACTGTTGCATATACATCTCTCGTGCGCCTTTTACGATCCGTTTCATCATTGGTATAGATCATCTGCCAGTCCGTTTATTTAGCAGGATACAATTCGTCGATGCGTTGAATGATCTTCTTAGCCGTTTTAATGCAGATGCTGTACCGCGATAATATCTCGCCGGTAAACATCAGTGTAGCGCTGTAATTCTGTCCCCTGTCTGCAGAAAAGATAACGTTGAGATTATCGGTACCATCAGGATTCTTTTTCCTGTTCTCATTTACATAACGGAACAATTCTTTTTTCCTTTCCGTAAATCCATTGGTGGAAAGCATCAGGTTAGGAATGTCTTCCTGGTAAAGATCCAGTATGGTATTCTGCAATGAATCATCTTCAATAAGGCCCAGTTTACCGGAAGATTTAAAGCCTTCGAACCGGCCATTGTTGGGTATCAGGCCGGTGGTGTTGAATATGTAGGGTTGGTAGGGTTGCAGGCTGTCTGCATTCAGCATTTCGCCGGGTTTAATACTGGTGATATAAGTAAATGCTTTTGAAGTACGTGAAAAAGTAACAGAATCGGTTTTCATTTCGCGGATATCACTCTGCAGGTCTTCTTTCAGGCCCAGCAAAAATGTCTTTACTGTTTTTTGTTCGTGGCGGTGTTCGCTCCAGTTGTGCAGCCATATTGAAACTGTAACGGCAAAAACAATGATCAGTATCTCGATCAGAAATTCTTTGATCTTATGCCAAGTGCTGTGTTCTTTACTATTCCACACCTTGTATACTTTTTTGGTATGCTTGATTACTTCCTGTTCTGCCATTGTGTTTTAGTTATGGTTAAAATTGCAACGGCGCAAATATATTATATAAAACTGCTGCGATAAAAATTTTGTGTAACTGCCACCTTATGCCATTTGCTCCTGGTTTTTAGCCTGCAACCGCATCACGGTAAGTAGTATTCATTAACCCGTTGGGTTTTAAATACATGAGGTCGTTCTTAAAATCGAGGATGATATTGAAACGTTTTAAAAGATCGTTGCCGAAGAAATTGATCTTGAAATCCGCGGGGTTCTTACTGCCCAATATAAGTGTGGGTACAGCGGAGAGCGAATGATCACTGATGCTGAATTGCGGGAAACGCACCAGTCTTGTTTTGTACTGGTTGCCTCTTGGGTCTCTTAATACAGACGTTTTGATCAATGGCAGACTGTCGGGAAAATTTTGTTCGGCTGCCCAGCTGCTATCGAGAATGATCGCTGTGCTGGAACCGGTGTCGAGCATAAAATCACTGCTGTATTTTTTACCGCTTATTATAAAACTACCGGGTACGCAAGGGAAGGAGCGTATAAAATGCAACGGAACTTTTGTATAACCTTTAGCACGCTGCACCGGTATATTGTGTACTATCAACAGGTAATGATCGTAATCAATTTCAACCTGCCTGCCTTCAAACATATTCCAGCCAAAGCGGCCATCCATTTCCTGTGCGGTAATACCGGTGGCTGCTACAACAGGATCGGTAAAGATGGTATTGCCCAGTTGCAGCTTAAATACTTTCGCCAGTTTGTTATAATCGGGATTGGCAGTGCCTGCCGCCACGCCGGGCTGTGCTGCCAGTAAGCTTGTTTTTTTAAGAATAGCCTCTTTGGTGAGCCTGCAATTGGAAGAACTGGCATCAAAATGCAATTGCAAAGTATCCCTGTCATTGATCACAGCTTTTACACTGATGACATTATACGAAGTCAATGTAAAAGGTATGGTATCGTTCTTAGTAGAAGGATTTTTTTCAGCAGGCGGAATAGCGCTGGCTATTTGTGTATAACAGGAATCTTTGCCATTCAGCAATACAATAAAATCAAATGTAGCACCGGGTTTCAACTTTACTTTGATGGAATCGATATCGGTATAAAATATCACCCACTTGGTTTTGCGTGTGCGATCGGCGGTATAAATATCAGGCCTTATTTTGGGCGCCAGGTTCCATCCTCCCTTATCCACAAAGCCGTCATCATTAATGGTCACCGACCTGGAGCTTGCTTTAATGACGGGCAGTTTTGTTTGCGAAAAAATTGTTTGAAAAGAAAGAAAGGAGAGGAGCAGGCAGATGCACTTCATGTGTTTTTGCAATAAAACTGCATCATTTTATCATACAGTTATAAAATAATTTACGAAGGATGGTTTTGTCCATGATAAGCGGTAAGCAGGTATAAACAAAAGGCCGGTGCACTTGCACCAGCCCCTGTATATATTAAGAACACGCTTTTGTTTATTTCACCACATCTATCTTAAAGGCATCTGCATCACCTGTGGTGGTGCTTGCTTTCAGCACATAGGTATTGTTCGGCAGCTTGCTGATATCAACAGGTATGATATTCCTTCCTGCTTCCACATTGATGTCTTTCTGCAGTACTTTTTTGCCGGTAATATCCATAAAGGAAATGGTAAGTTTTGTTTTTTCCGGCGCCGTGATCGATAAACTGATCATGGTATTGGCCGGGTTGGGATAAACGCTTTCCACTTTTAATTGCGTGGCTTTACCTGCATCTATCCTTATCACGCTGCTTAACCGGCTGTGGTTATCCATATCCACCTGGCGGAAACGGTAGTACTGTCTTGCAGCCGAAGGATTGTTATCGGCATAATTGTAGCGCAGTTCGCGGCTGCTGTTGCCGCCCGGCGCCAGTGAACTAACGAAGCCGAGTACACTATAATTAACGCCATCAGCAGAACGCTGTATCTCGAAACCAAGATTATTGCTTTCGGTAACCGTGCTCCATTGTAAAAGATTCCGGCTGCCATCGTTGTAACCACTGAAATTTAAAAAGCTTACGGGCAGCGTAACACTGGTATTGAAGATATAAGCCCTGCCGGATCCCGGCCAGGTGCCGTTATTGTCATTGGCGGTTACAATGCTGGAAGTATGTGTGCTGGTGGTAATGCTCATAAAATCGGAAGTGCCGCTTTTTAAAATACCTACAGAAAAGCCATCATTGGAGTTGTTACCGCTGCCATATACAAACATGATCTTATTGCTCGTTTCAAAAAGCCATACCTGGAAATGTTTATCAGCAGTGCCCTGGAATGACAATGCAGAAAGATTATAATCCACCACCAGCTTCCTGCTGCCGGCAACACCCATTAATTTGTATTGCACATTGCCATCTATGTCGGTATAGTTATCATCCCAGTAAGGTAACAGGTAGGTGCCCGTTAATGCCGGTATAGAGTTGTCGTACTCTGTAGTAGCAGTAATACCCAGCGCCATCAGTCCATTGGAAGAAACACTGAAATTGGTATAAGTGCTGCCTGCATACGTAAAATTGAAGCCGATATTGGTCATGGCAGATGCATTATCATCCAGGTTAGTACCCAGCAGGTTGCTGAAGCCGCCGGTTTCCATCACATTACCGGTGCTGGTGGTGAACGAATAAGTATTCACCTGCGCATTGCTCTTTAAAGCACCGACGCCAATAAAAAGTAACAGGGCAAAGAACCTTGCAGCCACGGGCGGCAGGCATTTTGCCAATGAATTGTTGAAACTGGAAATGAAGTTGTGTAAAGATCGGTTTTGCATAGTATTGTTTTAGGATAAGGGTTCAGTGTGCACGAAAGAAACGGGGTGGATAAATGCTTATTGCATTTTAAAGACCTACGGGCTTTTTTTAGAAATTCTTCTACAAGGCAGTACTGCAGCAAACTACAGCACCTGGGCGTAGCTTATTTTAAAACAGGTGAACGGTATTTTTTGCACAGGGCTGTTCATAAATACAATTCTAACATTTCTTTCACTTATCAATCATTAAATTTAGTGAACACCCCAACACCTAAAACTTTTATCATGAAATTATTACTGCTCCCGCTCTTAACGGGTATCAGCATGACGCCTGCCCCGCATGCACTGGATACCACCATTAAAACAACTATTCCTACTTTCACCACTGCCACTGACGAAGGCAAACAGCTCACCTTTAAAGGCAATTCCGGCGATGGAAAAATGGCCTGTATCAAATTCAAGTCGCAGGAGTTTTGCCGTGCTGAACTGGAGGATTTTGAATTTGATGTGCACTTTACGGTGGTAAGCGCCACGGTTTATTTTTCCGGCGCTAATTTTAAAAACACCGAGAAAGGTACCATCAGCGGCAGCAGTTTAAAGCCTATCAGATCATTGATGGACCGCTGCCAGCCCGGTACCAGGGTGATATTTGATGATGTGAAAGTAAAGGGACCCGATAATACCATCCGTACCATCGATGGATTGAACCTGCTGTTATTCTGATGACTTTTTAAATGGTATCGCCGGGAGTTGTTTTCTTCAATGTAAAATGAAGGAACAGGTAACCTATTATACCTGCTGCACAGGATGCAATGAGTATGGCAATTTTTGCTGTATCGGTGATCACTGCATCCGTAAATGCCAACAGCGTAATAAAGACCGACATGGTAAAACCAATACCACCTAAAAAACCGGCACCGATGATATGCTTCCATTTTAATTCGGATGGAAGGGTACAGAACTTTACAGCCGTACCGATATAGGCGAACAGTGCAATGCCCAGTGGTTTACCTGTCAACAACCCTGCAATAATGCCCACACTGAGGTTTTGGGTAAGGCCTGCATACCAATCGCTGCTGATGCTGATACCGGTATTGGCCATCGCAAACAACGGAAGGATAAAAAATGCTACCGGTTTGTGCAGGAAGTGCTGTATCCTGTAAGAAACAGAACGTTCATCCCCATTACCAAAAGGAATGGCGAATGCCAGTAAGATACCGGCAAGTGTTGCGTGTACGCCTGACTGTAACATGAAATACCACATCACAATTCCACCCAGGAGATAAGGCACGGGATTTTGAATTTTAAGCCGGTTGAGTACCAGCAACACGGCAAAAACACCCAATGCTAAAAAAAGATGTACAAGTGAAAGCGTACTCGTATAAAATACGGCGATCACTATGATTGCACCGAGGTCGTCAATAACGGCAAGAGCGGTTAAAAATATTTTTAAAGAAGCAGGAACACGGCTGCCCAGTAATGACAATATACCTACGGCGAAAGCGATATCTGTGGCCATGGGTATACCGGCGCCGGGCTGCCCGGGGCCGCCTGTATTGAACAGCAGGAAGATCAACGCCGGTACTATCATACCGCCAACCGCAGCAATAACAGGTAATGAAGCGTTTTTAAAGCTGGATAATTCTCCCGTATAAATTTCCCTTTCCAGTTCCAGCCCGATGAGCAGGAAAAAAATGGTCATCAACCCATCATTGATCCAATGCACTACGGAATGCCCGGCAAAGGAAAACTGCCAGCAGTTTGTATAAGCAGTCTGCCAGGGCGAATTAGCAATACATAATGAAAGAATAGTAGCAAGCACCAGTATCAACCCGCCGGCCTTTTCGCTGTTAAAAAAATCGTTGAAGAGTTTGGTGAGTTTCATCAGTATTATGCAATTGCTATCACTTGTATAGTACTGCAATTTAGCATAAGTCCGCAAGGTTTTGATCTTGTGGAACATAATAAAGGCCGCAGAAAGCGGCCTTTAAAAAATGTTGTACGTATTGCTGCACTGTTATTTAGCAGGGCAGTTGATCATCCACAGCATGCCGAACTTATCGTGGAACATGCCGAAATAATCTCCCCAGGGCGCTTTGGCCATCGGCATGGTAATAGTACCGCCTGCAGAAAGATTAGCGAATAACTTATCTGCCAATGCTTCATTATCCGGGTGTAATGACAGTGAAAAATTATTACCCGGCTGAAAAGGCATGCCTCCGAAATCCATATAGTCACTGCCCATCAGTCTTACGCCGTGCGGCGCTTCCAGTGAAATGTGCATGATCTTTTTCTTTTCAGCATCGGGAAGTTGAGCCCCCTGCGGTCCATCGCCCATGCGTTGTACATTTACGAACTCGCCTTCCAGCGCAGTTTTATAAAAGTTGAAAGCTTCTTCGGTATTACCGTTGAAAGTGATGTAAGCTACCAGCATAAAATTATTTTTGTTTGCAAGAAACAATTTTTTTCTAAAAAACCATAGTAGTGGCATTACCGTTCAAATAAAATAATAGCGGCTTAATTATTATTTAATACCCCTTGTTTTTATTTTAAGAGGATCTTTTCCAGCGCAGCTTTATAATCCGCGTTTTCAGTAATGCCATTATGTTGCTGGCCTTTTAATGTTATCAATGTATCCTGCTGTTTGAATTGCTTTTGCAGTTTTAAAGAAGAACCGTAATAGATCACTTCATCCTGGTCGCCATGAAAAACCACCACCGGCATTTTGCAGTTTTTGATATATTCCCCGGTCTCGAATTTGTATTTTAATATAAAGGTTGGAATAACCGGGTAGGAGTGCCGCATCATATCGGTGAGGCTGTAATAGGGCGCCTGCAATATCAATAACCGGGCATTATTGCTGCTTGCCAGCTTTGCTGCCGGGCCACTGCCAATTGAGTAACCTAAAATAACAATGCTGTTTTCAGTATACCTGTTTTTTACACTGTCGTAGGCTGTTTGTATATCTTCAAAAAACTGGTTTTGATTGCTGATAGAACCCTGGCTTTTACCATAGCCGCGGTAATCCAAAATGAACACATCATAATGGAGCGCTGTATAAGTTTTGGCAACATCCCCCCAGGAGTTGATGGCACCAGCGTTACCGTGTAAATAAAACACCAGGCCTTTTGAGTCAATGGCTTTAAAAAGAACTGCACTCAATAACTTGCCATCCTTTGTTTTGATACTCATTTCTTCAAACAACTGATCAAAATTAAATTGGTACTGACTGCTTAATTTTTCTGGGAAAAAGATCAGTTTTTCCTGCAGAAAGAATAATGCGCCACAAATAAGGATATAGAGTACTCCAACGATCCACATCAGTTTTAAAATTTTCTTTTTCATAACAGGGGCATATGAATAACAACATTACTCCAATTCCATTTCTTTTACAGGTATGCGATCTCTGCTGTACCCACTTCTTTTACCTTCCAGTTTTTTATGGATACCCCCAGGCCGCCTTCTTCATTATCCCAGGTACAGTCGAATTCTATTGTAAAACTCCCTTCTTCGCAATTGCGGGCACTTTTGATATACACTACAGCGGGTGTGATGAATTTTTTAAGATTTTGTGCCGTGGTTGGTTTGGGTAAATATTTTTCCAGTTCCTGGTCGGTTATCTGCCCGTCGGTGGTCCAGCCATCTTTGTAATCGGCGTAGGATCTTTTATAAAATGCAAAGATGCTGTCCAGTATTCCCGGTGTCAGCAGGTCCTGCTTTGCAATAAAGCCTTCATAATTTTTTTGCTGTATACTGTTCAAACTATCCTTGGTATCAATGAACAGTACTTCCACCGTGGTATCAAATGCCTTGTACCGGGTCGTCATTTTTTTATCGTATTGTATGGGCGGGGGCGTGCCTTTTTTTGTATTGTCAGTTGCAGGTGCGGTGTTGTTACCTGCATTGCAGGCATACAGTATCACGGTTGCTATAAAAAAAGTAAAATACTTCACAATTGTTCGTTGATAAATGTATTAAAAGCGGGCTGTTATTTTTGTACCTCCACATTTTTACCCAGTGTTTTAAAACGTACACCATTCTTTTGCTCTACAGTAATAGTGATATGCCCGGTCTTGCTCCTGTTGATATCCCTTACCGTACCGGATTTGCCGGCATGTGTTCCACCGGTCACTTTACATTGATCACCATCTTTTAATTTTTCGGGGTTGGTCATAAAATTTATTTTGATCAGCTAAGTTAAACCGCCTGTTGCATATTTCACATTTCAATATCCGTTTTTATCAACTCATACAACTCTATAATTTCCCTCTTTGTTATGCCCTTCATATTTGTGTTCTAAAAAAAATTATGATGCGTAACCTGATCCTTTTATTTTTTATTGCTGCCATTACATGCACCTCGTGCAGCAAACCGGCTAAAGACAAACCGGTTGAGGGACCTTCCGCCAGCTTTGCACTGGATTATATGGAAGTGGAAGAATATCTTTTTGGCGCCAACCTGTACCTGTATGGCAATTTCGGCGATAGTACCGCTTCCAGCAAAGTAAAGATCGGCAATACTTTTATTGATGGTAAACCTACTGCCGATGGTGTGATCGTAACCTGGACGCCGTTTTACATTAAAGTAAGTATCGGCGATCCGGATGATGATGCAGGCGCCGGTTATGTTTCTGTTTTCAACAAGGGTAATCAAACCAATAAACGCATGCTGAATGTGTGGGAGATCAGCCTGCTGTATAAAGAGCCGGATGAAGGCACGATACTAAAGGAAGTGCGTTTTAATGCCATGCTGCGTGCCGATGCGGATGCACACCGCAGTGTATATAATTTTGCGATTCCCAGTAGTTTTTCTGCAAGGTCCGAAGCATATTGGGCCATTGGCGGGCAGGGCCATGCAAGCTATACCGGTGGCGGTATGACGATATCGTTGGCAGAACGCACCGGTACTGTGATCTGGAATAAACCTTACCGCGATAACACGGCACAGGATAATAATTTTCAAAGCGAAGTATTGTTCAAAGACGGTGCTTTTGAAGTGAGCGGCCTGCGCATGCACAAGAAAAAAGCTACGCTGTACAGCTATCTTGCCGATGGCAGCACCGGCCCTTATGTAGTGGATTATACTTTTGCGGTGGAAGTGATACCGCTGAATAAAATGTTCAAACTGGAGCTGGATAATAATAAGGCCATTAAGGCCGGTACTTATGTAACCGGTCCGCACAGTACACAATACGATTTTACCTGGGATGCCGCCGAAGCGCCCAACCATATGCACAACTTTACTTTGGAATGGGGGAAGGCTGAACCCCGTTTTAAATAAAAGCTATCACAACGATTTCATGCAGCTCCTGCCCATGGGCAGGAGCTTGCTGTTTATGGAATTAACAGTTTTAAATTGCGAAAACCCTGCGGGGATGCGTATCTTAGCCGGGATCAAATTTACCTTATGCAATACTTTGTACAACCTGGTTCCATTGTAAGAAAGATCTGGGGCAAGAGCGATACCATATTGTTTATTTTTGCCGGTGCTGCTGCTGAATTTGCCCTGAATAAAGCGGTAGACTGGTTGTACTTTACCGGCAGGTTGCCTGCTGACCCTTTAGGGCGTTTATTCTCCACCGTTAGTTATGCCCGTAAGATCGTTTTTTCGCCGGAAGAAGGCACTCATAAAGCCATTGATACCATGCGGCAGATACACGGCGCTGTAGAAAAGAACCGCGGCGCATCAATACCCGACTGGGCTTACCGGGATGTATTGTTCATGCTGATACATTATTCCATTGCAGCGTATGAATTGCTGGAAAAGAAACTGACCGATGCAGAGAAGGAAGAAGTGTACGATGTTTTTTACCGGCTCGGTACCCGTATGGGTTTGCAAGAACTGCCGCTTACTTATCATGAATGGCTGCCGGTACGGGAAGCGCATTTAATGGCCGACCTGCAAAAGAGTGATTATACCGCCGATCTTTTTAAGCAATATAAAAAGCACCTCGGCGCCATGCGTTTTAAAGTATTGATAGAAGGACAGAAGCTGGTGGTACCGGCAAGGGTAAAAGAATTGCTGCAGTTCAGCGATGTATCATTGCTTACGCCGGTGGTACCCGTATACAAAGTAAGCCGGCTGATGAAAATGGACTGGATGCTGAAAAATATTTTGCTGCCTGCGGATTATAAGGAGCAGATTAATGAGCTGGATGTGAAGGAGTAGGCAGGTTCCGGTCGGTGTCTCCACCGACCGGGGATTCTTTGCTTGGTGGGTATTTCTTTTGTTGGTCGTTGTTTCTCCTTTGTCGTTGTCTCTCTTCTTGGTAGGTGTATTTCCTTGGTCGGTGTCCCCACCGACCAACAACGGAATTACCTGTTTCCTGCCAGCATCCTGCGGATAAAAAATATCACTCCACCTAGCATCAGTGCAAGACCGATCATTGCCGGAATATGTCCATCAAAGAAATTCATAAAACTACCGGCGAGTTTGGTACCACTGAATTTTTCGGTGAGGTCACCAATTTCAGTATTGGGGCGTAAGGTATGCAGCTTGCCGAAAATGGCACATTTGTTCAGTAACAATACACTGGCAGTGGTTTCGGGGTCGGGGCGATCGTTCTGAACACCCCAGGAGCCGAATACATGAATGCTGTAAAAGAACAGCATGCTTATCAATACACCGATGGCCAGTGAGCGGGCAAATAATAAAGCGGGAGAGGGAGAAGGTTTTTGCATGCAATTAGTTTTAGGAACAACTGTGTTGTATGAAATTACAAAAACTATTTTATCGTAAGCCAGCAGCGGCCGCTCCAATGGCAGGAACGCAGTTCAACCAGGTATTTCCCTTTTTCCTGTTTTGTAAAATAAATGGATTGTTCATCAGTTGCTTCACCTGCAAAACCTGTTTGCTTAACGGGTTTTTTCAGATCACCTGCTTTGAAAATATAAATGGATGTTACTGTGCCTCCTGTTGGAAAATCAAGTTTAATGCTATCCTTTCCCCAGTTAGCCATATCGATCGTTTTGTTTTGCCGCTTCAAAAAATCACAGGCTGTAAATTGAAATTGATTGATGCGGAAACTGATACTGTCGAATGGTTTTTGATCCAGAATCTGTCCTGAAACTCAGCAAAAGGGAATCGGGGGATAGAGGATTAGCGCCGGTTTCCAGGTACAGTTGCTTATCTTCTAATGCTTCCAATACAAGTGTATCGCCTTTTTTCATATATCGTCCACCAGATTGTATTTTTAATCTGCTGCCGGAAGTATTAATAAAACGGATCCTTTTTTGTAACAAATTAGTGACTATAACACCCTGCGTAAAATTTTTATTGATACAGTTGTCTCCACTGAAATCAACAATATAAGGAGGATCATCATTGGTGTTGGGCGCCTGTGCAAAGCACTGCTGAGAAAGAAATAAAAGAATGAGTAATTTAATTGTGATGTTCATGCACGGAATTGTTAGTATGAAATTAGTAACTAAATCTTAAAATACACGCCATTGTCCTGTTCTTTTCTGAACTTTTCAACAAACAAAAACAGAACCGTACAACAAACCAGCCGGTAACTTTCTGCTAGAATTTTGCGGTATAAAAATAATTGTATGACAAATTCAAATGAAAGTATACCCGTGCTGGTAACCGGCGGCACCGGTTTTGTAGCCAGCCATTGCATTGCACAGCTGCTGCAGAAAGGTTATACTGTAAAAGCAACAGTGCGTTCGCTGAAGCGGAGCGAAGAAGTAATAAACATGATACAGACAGCTGGTATCAGCAGCCTGGAAAAATTGCAATTGGTGGAGGCTGATCTTACCAACGATACAAACTGGGCAGCGGCTGTAAAGGATTGCCGCTATGTATTGCATGTTGCTTCGCCTATTCATCTTCAATTACCTAAGCATGAAGATGAAATGATACGCCCTGCAGTGGATGGGACACTAAGGGTGCTGAAAGCCGCCAGGGATGCGGGTGTGCAGAGGGTGGTGATGACGTCTAACTTTGGCGCAGTAGGTTACAGTCATAAAGATCCTGGCCAATTAATTACAGAAGCAAGCTGGACCGATCCCGATCAAAAAGGTTTATCTGCTTACAATAAATCGAAAGTACTGGCCGAACTTGCCGCATGGGATTTTATGAAAAGGGAAGGAGGGAACATGGAACTTTCCGTGATCAACCCCGTGGGGATTTTTGGTCCATCATTCTCTGCTAAATTATCGAGTGGTTTCGAGTTGCTGAAGAACATCATGGATGGTACCATGAAAGCTATTCCCAAACTGGAACTGGCCATTGTGGATGTAAGGGACCTTGCCGACCTGCACATACGGGCAATGGAAAACCCGGCGGCTGCAGGGCAGCGCTTCCTGGCATTGTCGCAGGGCACCCTATCATTGCCGCAGATAGCACAACTCATCAAAAACAACATGCCCGAACTGGCAGCTACGATCTCTTCCAAAACCATTCCGGATATTATGGTGCGTATTGCGGCTTTATTCAATGCAAAAGCAAGAGCGCTGGCGCCCATGCTGGGCATTAACCGCAATGCCAGTAATGAAAAAGCTAAAACCATGCTGGGCTGGCAACCACGCAGTAAGGAAGAAGCGGTACTGGCGGCTGCCAAAAGTATAATAAAATACGGGACTGTAAAAACTGTTCAAAGATAAACGTAATAAGCAGGTAATTAATATAGTGTATTGGTAATAGTTATATTAATAGTGATGAATACACTATAATTACTAATTAAAAGAATGCCTGTATTCCAGCGGCGTTACGTTCACTTTGTTCCTGAATAATTTGCTGAACGACTGTGGATGTTCAAAACCCAGGTGATAAGCGATCTCCGCTACCGATAATGCTGTTGCAGATAAATATTCCTTTGCTTTGGCGATCAGTTTTTCATGAATGTGCTGTTGTGCATTTTGACCGGTGAGTGAACGCAGCATATCGCTGAGGTAACGGGGAGACAGGTGCAATTGCTCCGCAATATATTCCACTGTTGGAATGCCAGTGTCGAGTGATTGTTCTTTTTCAAAATATGTATCCAGCAATTGCTCCATCTGCGCCAGCAGGTCGTTGTTGATGACCTTGCGGGTGGTGAACTGCCGTTTGTAAAAACGGTTGCTGTAATTCAGCAGTACTTCAATATAAGAGATCAATACATCCTGGCTCATATCATCAATGGAAGTATTCAGTTCATTTTCGATATTTTCAAAAATACCCACGATCAGTTTTTTTTCTTTGTCTGATAAATGCAATGCTTCATTGGTATCATAAGAAAAGTAACCATACTTTTTTATGTTCTTTCCTAATGGGTAATTCCTGATAAAATCGGTGTGAATGAAAAGCGTGTAGCCAAAATATTCTGCATCAGCATCGGTAACCAGTATCTGTGCAGGCGCAGTGAACATCATGCCGCCTTCGGTAAAATCATAATAACCCTGGCCATAACCGATCTTTCCACTGGTGGATGTTTTATAGGAGATCTTGTAAAAATCCAGCGTAAAGGAACGGTCCAGGTAGGCCGTATCCACTGCCATTTTATTATTATCCACCAGGCTGATCAATGGATGTAATGGTTTGGGCAACTGCAATATTTCGTGCAGTGCCGATATGGAGCTGATCCTGATAGGAGTGCTGTTCTTCTTTTCCATACAATAAAATTATACAAAATAAAACCACGCAGCTCATATCAACTGCGTGGTTCTTTTTTTAGTTTCCTAAAAATTGTTTTCCAAACTGTTCGCGGAAGGCTTCATCACCCAATGCCAGTCTTTGTGCATACAATGCTTTGGCGTCTTCGCCTGCTACGTAGCGTAATTTGGTTTTGCCATCGGTGGCGGCTTCATAGATAACGGCAGCGATCTGTTCCGGTGCAGAAGCTGTTTCCATCATTGCCCCTGCGCTCTGCATCATGGTCTGTGTCATGGCTTCGTATTCGGGTACAGAAGCAAGATCCAGCGAGCGGCCCATGAATTCTGTTTTGATACCACCGGGAGAAACGGTCTTGATGTTCACACCAAAACTGTTCAGTTCAAATGCCATGCTTTCGCTCCAGCCTTCCAGCGCCCATTTGGTGGCATGATAGGCAGAACCGAGCGGGAAGGCAATGAGCCCGCCGATGGAAGTGGTGGTAATGAACAAACCATTTTTCTTTTGTCTGAAATAAGGAATAAATGCACGGGTAACACGCATTACACCCAGCAGGTTGGTGTTCACCTGTTTTACCAACTGGTCGTCGCTCAGGGCTTCCAGCGGACCGATCAATCCGTAGCCGGCATTGTTCAGCACCACATCAATATCGTGCTGTGCTATAGCCTGTTGCACAGTGGCGATGATCTGTTCTTTGTTGGTTACATCCAGCGGCAATACAGTTACGTTTTTTAATTGTGTCAACTCGGTTTCTTTCGAAGTATCACGCATGGTGGCAATTACATGCCATCCTTTTTCGTGAAATAATTTTGCGGTTGCTTTTCCAAGGCCTGTTGAAGCGCCTGTAATAAAAATTGTTTTCATTTTTTTATGTTTTAAATTTTACAGTACAAAAATGAAACAGTTCCAAAACACCGGCGTAGCCATATTGAGTTAGGTTGTATCCAAAATGACAGGAGCTTTTCAGCCAGCCAAAATTGAACTTTTTAACAAAGCAGTTGTTGGTAGTATACGGCAATTTTACAATGGTAAAACGCACCCATGCGATCAACTGGTAATAATTAAATTAGCATCATGTTAATGAAAGCGGATAAAATAAAGTCCTGTTATATTGGCCCGCAGATATCGCCGGAACAATTTATCGAGGAGCATTTCTTTTTATACCTGGTAAAAGGCACCATACATGGTTATGACGGGCATAAGCATTACACACTTAAAGCAGGGGAGAGCTGTATCGTAAGAAAGAACCACCTGGCACGCTATAATAAATTATTAGATAATGGTGCATTTGAAAAGATCGTGGTGATCTTTGATGCGGCTTTTCTAAAACAGTTCCGGCAAAAGCATGCCGTATCATTAAAAGGCGCTGTAGGTAACGAAGCTTTTTTCAGTTTACGACCATCAAAATTACTGCAGCCTTATTTGCAATCACTTACGCCATATTATAATGGCAGCGGAGAGATAGAGCCTGCCTTTGCAAATCTTAAGAGAGAAGAACTGCTGCTGATACTATTACGTGATAACCCCGTTTTACCCCATATCCTTTTTGATTTCGGTATCCCTGAAAAGATCGACCTGGAAGCATTTATGCAACGGAATTTCCGTTTCAACGTATCGCTGCAGCGTTTTGCTTACCTCACCGGCCGCAGCCTCAGCAGTTTTAAAAGAGATTTTGAAAAGGTATTTCATGATACACCCAGCAAATGGCTGCTGCAGAAACGGCTTCGCGAAGCTTATTTTTTAATGGATAAAAAGGGCAGGAGCGCTTCGGATGTATATATTGAAGTGGGGTTTGAAGATCTTTCTCATTTCTCCTTCGCTTTTAAAAAGCAGTTCGGTTTTCCTCCAACCAAAATAAAAGAACAGAAAAGAATTACTGCTGTTTAAACCTTACGGTAGCGCATATACTATTTTTATGTTGTAAAAGATACGTAACTTTGTGTTTTCTTATTTACCATGACCGATCAAATTGCCCCCGCAATGACTTTACAACAGGTAATTCAGCAAAGCTGGTTTTCCGTTTACAGCGAAACATATATTTATACCAGGGTTAAAGAAGTGCTGCATCCAGAAAAACACCTGCTGGTGATGCGGGACCATATTGAAGTAACGGTGGTTACTGCCGAAGAGAACCTGCCCTTGCTGGGCGCTTACGAAGCCAATAAGGATAAGTGGAAACTGGTGAACATCCGTTGCGGGAATCCGTTTTATTGTGTGGGTTTTATAGCCTCTATCACTAACTCGCTTGCACAAAACGGCATTGATATCGTACTCGCTTCCAGTTTTTCGAACGACCTGGTGCTGGTAATGGAAAATGATCTTGAAAGAAGTATTGCAGTATTATTATCCATTGGTTTTACACAGCGAACAAATGACCTGTTTTAATTGTTGTGATGATCATGTATAATTTTATTGTTGAAAAAAGTATTGTAGTTTTTATTCAAAAAGTTTCTACATTTGATATTGATTGCTATTGCTGATGGAAAAAAAACCAAATTTTACCTTTCATGATATTCATGAGCTTCAACAGCGCATTGCTGATTATGAGGACGCAGCAGCATATAAAAAATTATTCTTCTTTTTCTTTTCTTCCTTTAAAAAGTTTCTCTTATTCCATTCTTAAATCAAAAGAAATTGCTGAAGAAGTGGTTTCAGACGTTTTTATTGAGATATGGGCCAAAAGAAAACAGTTATTAGAAATTGATAATCTTAAAATGTACCTGTATGTAAGTGTGCGCAATGTTTCCCTGCGCCGTTTACAGCAAACGCAAAAAACCTCGGTGCTTTCGCTGGACGACCTGGGCGTAGAGTTTGCAAGCGCCGACCCTGATGCCGCCACCGATTTTATCACACATGAACTGGCACAAAAGATAGAACAGGCCATTGAATCTTTACCGCAACAATGCAAAATAATTTTTAAGCTGGCCAAGCAGGATGGTCTTAAATATAAGAGATTGCACAACTGCTCAACATCAGTGTAAAAACCATTGACAATCAACTTTCCACAGCGCTTAAAAAAATCGCTTCCGTATTAAATACCTCGGTTAAAAAACCTTCTGCAGATTAATTCCTACTTTTTTAGAAAGGCTATAGGGGATTTGTCTTTTTTTGTCTCCTTACTTATACAGACATTATGACTAAAGACAGAATCTGGACCTTGCTATCCCGGAAATTGTCCGGTGAAGCCACCCAGGCGGAACTTTTTGAACTGAACGAACTGCTTAAAGTATCTCCCGAGGCTGGCATACCTGTATCTTATATCCAGGAGTTCTGGCATATCCCTTCCGAAAAGGATGAAGAGTTTTTAGAAGCCACTTTCCACTTACATCATGAAAGATTGAAGGACAAAGGTTTTGACCTTGATATCGACAGGCATGAGACCGGTTCCCTCAACTTTGATTTTCCCGCAGAACCTGCTCCTAAAAAAAGGAAAAAAGTATTGTGGCTGGCAGCAGGGCTGGTTTGTGTTGCTGTAATTGCCTTCTTTACATTCACGCATAGCAATACCGATACACCGGCATTTAAAGAAAAGATCGCCCAGAGCGAAGTAAGTACCAAGAACGGTTCCCGTACCAAGATACAATTGCCCGATGGTACTTCGGTATGGCTGAACAGCAGCAGTAAATTGGTATACGACAATACCCATTTTGGTGCAGATATGAGAGAAGTTTCACTGACCGGTGAGGCTTATTTTGATGTGGTGAAGAATCCCGCCAAGCCTTTTATCATTCACACTGCAAAGATGGATATCAAAGTACTGGGTACTGCTTTCAATGTAAAATGTTATCCCGGCGAAAAGAATATGGAGACCAGTTTGATACACGGCAGCATTGAAGTTACTTTAAAAGACAGGCAGGAAAAGATCATCATGAAGCCGAATGAAAAACTGATCCTCAGCAATGAAGAGGTGAAGCCATTCATTAAATCGGCCATGGCGCAAAATAAGCAGGGAGAGACAAAAGCTGTTCCTATCATCGAGTTGAGCCATCTTACTTTTTTTCCAAAAGACAGTTCGATTGTTGAGACCGGTTGGGTAGAGAACAGGCTGGTGTTCAGCGAAGAAACATTTGTGGAGATTGCCCACAAAATGGAAAGATGGTATGGAGTGACCATCAACATCACCAATGAAAAATTAAAGAAGGAACTGCTGACGGGCATCTTTGAAAAAGAAACGATCAACGAAGCATTAAAGGCACTGCAATTTACCACGCCGTTCAATTACAAAGTCGAGAAGGATGTAATTACTATTTCAAAATAAAACCAAATAACGCTGCTAATGAAAAAGATAACCTCCACTAACACCTCGTAAAAAAATAAAAAACGGGAAATGTTGGCGCATTTCCCGGGAAGGCAAATAAGGAAAACTTGAATCACTGTGCAAGGGACTTAAGCTATTCCTCTTTTTAATTTACCAAAATATAAATATATGGAAAAAATCAAACGATTGGTTGCTTTGAAGGATCAAAGCTGTATTAAATTTTTACTGCATATGAAACTAACAATTGTTTTCATCCTGATAACAGGGTTACAGCTATCAGCCAAAACATATTCTCAGCAAAGAATCACAATAAAACTTCAATCAACAGAATTAAAAAGTGCTTTAAAACAAATAGAGAAGAAAAGTATATATCGGTTCTTATACAATAATGATGTTTTATCCGCTGATCAGAAAATAACCCTGGATGCTACTAATAAACCAGTTACCGAGGTACTGGATAATCTTTTTAATAATACGCCGCTAACATACCGTGTGCTGGCCAATAACCTGGTGGTGATAACCCCCAAGAATGTGGTGCCGGACCAGGATGTGAAAGTGTCGGGAAGGGTTACCAACAGTGGCGGTGAACCCGTGCCCGGTGTAAGTATCAAGATCAAAGGCTCTGCTGTAGGTACTTCCACCGATGCAGGCGGTTATTATACTATTTCAGTACCGGATGGCGCCAGGCTGGTGTTCAGTTCTATCGGTTACGAAGAAATGGAAGTGCCTGTGAACAAGCGTACGGAGATCAATGTAACACTGGTTACTTCCACCAAGGCAATTGACGCGGTGGTGGTGATCGGTTATGGCGTGGCCAATAAAAGAGACCTTACCGGTTCTATTGCAAAAGTTGCGGGCAAGGATATTGCCGATAAACCCAATACCAATCCTATTGCTTCATTGCAGGGAAAAGTAGCTGGTTTATCTGTGGTAAATAATGGTACACCGGGTGCTGCACCCGATATTCGTATAAGGGGTACTGTTAGTATCGGCCAGGTGCATCCATTGTTTGTCGTGGATGGTATCTTCAACGATAATATCGATTACCTGAACCCTAATGACATCGAATCTGTGGAAGTGCTGAAAGACCCTTCTTCACTGGCGATCTTTGGTGTGAAAGGCGCTACCGGTGTAATTGCCATTACCACTAAAAAAGCAAAAGCAGGACAGACCATCATCAACTTCAACACCAATTATGGTACTAAAAAACTGGTGGATAAAATTAAACTGGTAGATGCTGCCGGTTTTAAAATGCTTTTTGACGAAGAGAATGCCAACAATGGCGTTGCCACACCCGATTATTCCGCTTTAACAGCCAATACCGACTGGATAGATGCCGTAACACGTACCGGTAAATTCAGCAACAGCAACCTGAGCATTGCAGGAAGCACCGAAAAAAATAAATTCAATATTGGTTTTGGATACATTTATGATGAAGGCATTGTGAAACACCAGAAACTGGAAAAAATGCAATTGTCTTTCAGCGATGAGTTCAAGATCAATAAAGCGATCAAAATAGGTATCAACCTGAATTCGTCCAGGCAGAACAATCCTTTTGATGCAGGTGGTGTACTGGATGATGCAAGAAAAGTAATGCCACAGGTTTCTGCTCAGCCTAAAACTTTTAAAGTGGCCAATCCTTATGGCGGCGACAGCATTAATGCCAATATCTACTCCGGTTTGTCTACTGCTTTACAGAACTCCGGCGTGGTGAACCCATTGCTGTATCTTGAAAATACCTGGAACAAAAGGTCAAGTATCGAATACAGGAATGTAGGAAGTGTTTATGGCGAAGTGAACTTTTTAAAATATTTCAACTTCAGGGCAACATTGTATGCTGATATGAGCCAGATCAATACCAGGATCTACCAGCCTTTGTATTATGCCTACAACCCAATGAACAATACGCCTTACCTGTACAGCGATAAAACACAGGTATCGGAATATGATGATAATTACAGAAAATTCCAGCAGGATTATATCCTGACTTTTAAGAAAAGTTTTGGCGAACATAGTGTAACCGTTAACGCCGGTGGTACCACGTATTATTTTGGCCACTTTGGCCGTACCGGTATTGCAAAACCCTATACTACGGGTAATGCTTTACCGATACCAGATGATAAACGTTTCTGGTATATGACCACACAGTTCAACGATCCTACCACTACTATTGCCAGCTCCAGCCAGGCAGAGTATTCAATCGCTTCTTTGCTGGGCAGGGTATTATACAATTACAAAGGCAAATATTTCCTGAATGCTTCTTTGCGTGATGATGCCACTTCGCAGATACCTACACAGAACCGCCACCAGCAGTTCTGGGCAGTGGGCGCTGCATGGGAACTGACCAAAGAATCTTTTATGGAAAACATTTCGCAGATCAACTTCCTTAAATTAAAAGGTTCAATAGGTGTACTGGGTAACCAGAGTGCTTCTTACCTGGATGGTACACCGATCAACTATCCATTCTATCCCAACCTGAACACCGGTGTTTCTGCTGTATTCGGTACCAATACTTATGGTGCGGCAAGAAACGCATGGCAGCCTAACCCGGATCTGAAATGGGAAACCGTGCATGCACAGGAAGTTGGTGTAGAATTGAACGCATTCAACAACCGCCTGCATTTTGAAGGCAACTATTTTAATAAGACCACTAAAGACCTGATGACGCTGGTGAACAGGGATGTACAGGGTTTACCTACATTACTGGAAAACGGTGGCAGCATCCGCAACTGGGGTGAAGAATTTACAGCGAACTGGAACCAGAATATTCAGAAAGATCTTTCTGTTAACGTAGGTGGTAATATCACTTTCCTGAAAAATAAAGTGCTGAGCCTTTCTCCTGATATTCCGGGTGGTTTCCTCAGCAGGGGATTCCAGAATAACGGAAGTGCTGAAAGCCGCACCATGCCGGGTTATCCTATCGGATCGTTCTACGGTTATGTAGTGGAAGGTTTGTACCAGAGCTATGCTGATATATTGAAATCACCTGTTGCATCTGCAGTGGGCGCTTATGGCCCCGGCGATTTTAAATTTAAAGATGTGAATGGTGATGGAAAAATTACTTCGGATGACAGGACTGTGATCGGTAACCCTACACCAAAATTTGCTTATGGTGCCAACATCAATGTTAATTATAAGAATTTAAGCCTGGGTATAGACATGGGTGGTGTATATGGTAACCAGATATTCAGAACATGGGGTTCACTGGAATCACCTTTCCAACGTGTGAATTATTCTGCTGATAAATTGAACAGGTGGCATGGTGAAGGTACTTCTAACTGGGTGCCCATCATCAGCCAGGGACACCGTTACAATTACAATGGTTCTACCTATAACATTGAGGATGGTAGCTATTTCCGCCTGAGGAATATTCAGCTGGCCTACACCTTTACCCAGCGTTTGATATCAAGGGCAAAAATGAAGAGCGCCAGGGTTTACTTCAATGTGCAGAATATGAAAACATGGAAGAACAACTATGGCTACACTGCAGAATATGGTGGCGATGCAACAGCATTTGGCTACGATAATGCCGGCGGTGCAATACCTGTAGTAACTACTCTTGGACTAAACATTACTTTCTAAACGATTAAATTGATTTATATGAAAAGAAACAAAATTTTATACTGGAGTTTGCTTATAACCTTGCCGGTAGTGCTGGCTACGGTTGCAGGCTGTAAAAAATTCCTGGACAGAAAACCATTGACGGCAACACTGGATGACCTGAACCAGGGAACACTGGAAGCGCAAAGTTTTGGTTTGTACAGCACTTTACGTTATGCCGGTTTTTCCACTTTGCCATGGATCGATTTTCACAGTATCCGTGACGATGATGCGCAGAAGGGCAGCAGCACCACCGATGGTGCAGAGATCAATACTGAATTTGAAACTTTTCAATACAGTAAAGATGACTGGGCGCCCAATACTTACTGGAATGATCACTACACGATGATCAACCTTTGTAATAAGGAAATTTATTTTGCTGATTCATTGAAGGCAACAGATCCTGCTTCCTTACGCAATGTGGGTGAAGCACGTTTCTTCAGGGCCTATTCTTTTTTTGAACTGGTAAAAACCTATGGTGATGTGCCGCTGATCAATTTCTATTTTACCAATGCCACTGATGGTATCAAGCCAAAATCTCCGGCTACTGCTATTTATGCACAGATAGATGAAGATCTGAATCTTGCTGCACAATACTTACCGGTGAACTGGGTTGTGGGTGGTGCCAATATCTATCCCGGCCGTTTAACAAGCGGTGCAGCAAAAGCGCTGTGGGCACAAAGCTACCTGTACAGGCAGAACTGGGCAAAAGTGATATCGCTGTGTAACGACATCATTGCTTCCAACCAATATAAACTGCTGGATAATTTCCCCGATATATGGAAGGATGGATTGAATGGTACCGGTAAGAACAGTGTGGAATCTATTTTTGAAATGAACTGTAATGTGGGCGCCAACGGAACCGCCAATAATGATGTAGCCTGGGGTACCAGCCAGAACGTACGCCAGGGCGGCGCCACCAACGTATGGAACCTGGGATGGGGCTGGAATACGCCTACTGCAAAACTGGAAGCAGCATGGCCGGCTACAGATCCACGTAAAACACAAACCATTCTTTACTCGGGCCAGTTTGATGGCGGTGCAGCCGCCGGCGGGTACGGGGCAACGTTACCTGCTTATAATCCCGGCCCGGGACTGGATCAGCCTTTCTGGAACAAGAAAGTATATTCCGATCCGCAGATGCGCCAGTTTACCGGCCAGATATTCGGTAGTGGTGGTGCAGGCTGGATCAACCACAGGATCATCCGCTTTGCAGATGTGGTGCTGATGCTGGCAGAAGCAGCCAACGAAAGTGGCGATGGTGTTACTGCTGCGGCCAATCTTGAAAAGATCAGGAACCGTGCAAGTGGTAACAAGGGTGTGGGCAGAACCATTGTTCCTTATGTAGCATATGTAAACCAAACGCAGATGAGGCAGGCCATCAAAGATGAAAGGCGCTGGGAATTTGCAATGGAAGGTTGCCGTTTTTATGACCTGGTAAGATGGGGCGATGCGATAACAGAACTGGGCAGCTTAGGTTATACCAACCGTTGCAGGTTCTATCCACTTCCGCAAAAAGCAATCGACCTGTCGGGCGGTGTATTAAAACAAAATCCTGAATGGTAAAATAATATTCCCTGCCTGCACTGCAGGCAGGGTTTTACAACAATCATTTATTAAAATAATCATTATGAATACGGTTAACAAAATATTTAAAACTGCCTTATTTGTAGGAGCATTCTTTATTGCTGCTTCGGGTTGTAAAAAAACAACGCAACCAGACCTGGGCGATTATCCAAAAGACCAGGATCCGCATTTTCCATTGTATCCCGGTGGTCCGTTGAAATTTTTTGCGGCATTTGATGGCTCGGGTACTGATCCTTTACGTAATGGTGTGGACAGTATACGTGCCAACTTCCCTGCAAGCAATACCGGCGCTTTCGCTGATGGTATATCCGGCAAATGTTATAAAGGAAGCGAAACAGCTATTTCCAAATACGCCAGTGCAAATGATTTTGGACAGTCCACCAGTTTTACCATTGCTTTCTGGATCAAGAAAACACCACAGGCTTCCGGTAAAGGCACCAACTTTGCTTTTTGCATGGATAAAAAAGATTACAGCTGGACCAACTGTAAATTCTTTTTGGAATTTGAAGACTGGAGCACCACCGCAGTGGGTAACTGTAAATTGTATATCATGGACCAGTGGACCGAATATATCAATGGCAATGGTATGCCCAATGTGCTGAATGGCAACTGGCACCACCTGGCCTTTACTTATAATGGTACCAACTCTACTTTGATCGCTTATATCGATGGCGCTATGTTCAGGACCAATACACTGAGTTCTCCATCACCATTGAAAGATGGCTTTGGTGACTATGATGATTTTGTGATCGGTGGATTGAGCGATTATACACACAGCAAAAATACCTGGATGAATAACTGGGATGGCAGCATCGACCAGTTCAGGTTATACGGAACCGTGTTGACCGCGGCAGAAGTAAATGCTTTGTATACAGGAAAGAAATAAGTTTTTTTCATATAGCAGGCAGCAAATCCACAAAGGGCTGACAAATTTTTGTTCAGCCCTTTTTTACCTTTTACCGTTGCTGTATGGTCAATGGTGCACCGCTTTAATATGAAGAACTTTCAACGATATCGCTATTCTGTAATTACCCTGCTGGCAATAATATGCTGCTGCATTGTATTTACGCAATGTATGAACAACGAAAAAGCGGCTACATCATCAGCATATCAAAAATTTGCAGGTAGTGCAGCCTGTGCATCCTGTCATAAAAATATTTACGAAGATCATAAGGGTACGGCTCATTTTCATACCTCCGAAATTGCGGCAGCAGAAAATATCAAAGGAAGTTTTGAGCCCGGCAAAAATTCTTACAGCTACCCGATGGGCGGCAATATCAATATGGAAAAAAGGGCAGGAGGTTTTTACCAGGTAGGCTATATCAACGGCGAAGAAAAAAAGAGCGAGCGTTTTGATATTACCATTGGTGCTGCAGCAGAAGGACAATCCTACGCATCGTGGGTGGGCAATAAACTGGTACAGTTGCCGATCACTTTTTTTACCAGTACAGGGGAATGGAGTAACAGTCCCGGGTACCCGAACAGGATGGCCTTTAACCGGCCCATTACTTCGCGTTGCCTGGAATGCCATGCCACGTATGCAGAAAGAACATCTCCGCCGGAAAAAGACCCGGAAGAATTTGACAGAACAAGGATGGTGCTGGGCGTGGATTGTGAAAAATGCCATGGCCCTGCTGCGGACCATATAGCTTACCAGCAGCAGCATCCGGATGAAACAACGGCCAAATTCATTGTAAACCCCGCTTCGTTTACCCGGCAACAGCAACTGGATCTTTGTGCCGTATGCCATGGAGGGAGATTGCAGAAAAAAACAGCTTCCTTCAGTTTTAAAGCAGGGGATAAGCTGGCCGATCATTTTACTATGGATACGGTTGGAAGAGATGTGGCCAGCATTGATGTACACGGCAATCAATATGGATTGATGGCAGCCAGCAAATGTTTTAAAATGAGCACTACGCTTACCTGCAACAGTTGCCACGATGCACACAAGCAGGAGAAGGATGCCGCCGCAACATTTGCACACCGCTGCATGAGCTGCCATACAGGAGCACATGATAATGCACCTGTTTGCAAAATGACCGCAACAGTGGACAGCAGTGTTCTCATCAGTAATTGTGTGAACTGCCACATGCCAAAACAACCATCAATGGCTATTGCAGTTATTTTACAGGGACAGCAGGCGCCCACACCGGCGCTGATGCATACGCACCTGGTAAAAGTTTACCCCGATGAAACAAAACAAATACTGGCGCTTGTAAAGGCCACCCAACCAAACCCCTCCGCAGCAAAAAAATGAATATGACCTTATCTAAAAAAAATAGTTTGTTATTACCTGCAGTGTTATTGCTGCTGGTCATGGCATCCTCGTGCGGCAGTAAAAAGCACACGCTGTTCACGGCTTTAAGTGCTGCTGAAACACATATTGATTTTGCCAATAACCTGGAAAATAAAAAGCAATTCAGCATACTCTATTACCTCTATTATTACAATGGCGGCGGTGTTGCTACCGGCGATATCAATAACGATGGTCTGCCCGATATTTATTTTACTGCCAATAGTAAAGGCCATAACAAACTCTACCTTAATAAAGGCAATATGCAGTTTGAGGATATTACGGATAAAGCAGGCGTTCAAGGCATATCTGATTGGTGCACCGGTGTTACCATGGCCGATGTGAACGGAGATGGTTATTTGGATATGTATGTTTCCAGTGTGAGCAGCCGCTATGGACTGACGGGCCACAATGAACTGTATATCAATAGCCACAACAATACTTTTAGCGAAAAAAGCGCCGAATATGGATTGAATACTTCCTGTTTTACCACGCAAACCGCCTTTTTTGATTACGATAATGATGGCGACCTGGATTGTTATATCCTCAACCAGTCGCACCACCCGCATGCCAATATTTACGATACGAGTAAGCGTAACCGTTATGATTCGTTATCCGGTGATCGCCTGTACCGGAATGACCTGAAGACCACGGGTAAATTCACCGATGTTTCCAAAGAAGCCGGAATTTACCAGAGTAATTTAGGGTATGGTTTAGGACTTGCTATTGCAGACATCAACAATGATGGCTGGGATGATATTTATGTGGGCAATGATTTTCATGAAAATGATTATTACTATGTAAACCAGCACAATGGCAGTTTTAAAGAAGAAGGCGCCAAACATTTTGGTCATTACAGCCGCTTTAGTATGGGTAACGATGTGGCGGATTACAATAATGACGGACAACTGGATATTGTAACGGTGGATATGCTGCCGCCCGATGAAAAAACATTGAAAACTTATGGCAGCGATGAAAACCCGGATATCTATAAATTGAAACTTGAAAAAAATGGGTATCAAAATCAGCTATCAAGAAATTGTTTACAGCAGAATAATGGCAACGGTGTAAGCTTTAGTGAAACGGCTTTAATGGCCGGTGTATCTGCTACGGACTGGAGCTGGTGCCCTTTGTTTGCTGATTTTGATAATGATGGCAATAAAGATCTTTTTATATCGAGCGGTATTGTAAAAAGGCCCGTGGACATGGATTATGTTCGCTTTGTAAGCGACCTGGAAGCGAAAAAAGGCATGAACCAGACGGATGAATATGACCAGATCGCTTTGGATAAAATGCCCGACGGCAGTTCGCATCCATTCTTATTTAAAGGCGATGGAAAATATGGTTTTAAGGACAGCAGCGATACCTGGGGGACCGGGGATATGAAAGGCTATTATAACGGTGCCGCCTATGCGGACCTGGATAGTGATGGCGACCTGGACCTGGTGATCAATACTTTAAACGCACCGGCAGTGGTATTAAAAAATAATGCCGCTGCTGCAAATTATATTTCGCTTTCTTTTAAAGGCGACAGCAGCAATACTTTCGGTGTTGGTTGCAAGGCATGGATTTTTCAGAAAGATAAAATGCAGTACCAGCAACTGATGTTTACCAGGGGTTTCCAGTCGTCATCCGATACCCGCCTGCATTTTGGATTGGGGAATAATGCAACGATTGACAGTATGCTGATAGTATGGCCCAACCAGCAATATGAAGTGATCAAAAACCCAGCTGCCAATAAACCACTTGTGATCAACAAAAAAGATGCAACAGCCAATTTTGTATACCAGGATTTCTTTAAACAGGCTCAACCTGTATTGCAGGATGTTACAGAAAAAATTGCACTCAACTGGCGCCATAAAGAAAATGAATTTGTTGATTTTAATGTGCAGTACCTTATTCCGCATGCGGAATCGACAAGAGGGCCGAAGATAGCCGTGGGGGATGTGAACAAAGATGGACTGGATGACCTGTATGCCTGTGGCGCCAAGGATCAGCCGGGCACTTTATTACTGCAAACTGCTGCCGGTAATTTTATTGCTTCAGATACTGCTGTGTTCAATAAAGATGCGGCTGCGGAAGATGTGGATGCTGTATTCTTTGACGCTAATAATGATGGTTATCCCGACCTGTACGTGGTAAGTGGCGGCAACCAGTATTTTGAAGGCAATCCTGCGCTGGCAGACCGCTTATACCTGAATGATGGCAAGGGACATTTTTCATTATGCAGTAATGCACTGCCTAAGATATTTAAGGACAAATCCTGTGTTTCTTTTGCGGATATAGACAAAGATGGCGATAATGACATTTTTGTGGGCGGATTTGTAAATCCAAAGGCTTATGGTATCGCACAAAATTCTTACCTGTTAATAAATGATGGCAAGGGCAATTTTACACAAGCCCCTTCTTCAACAATTCAGCTGGATAGTGCAGGAATGGTTACAAGCGCTTCTTTTGCTGATATCAATAATGATGGCTGGCAGGACCTGGTGGTTGCAGGGGAGTGGATGCCGGTAAAACTGTATATCAACAACAAAGGCACTTTTACCGCTGCAACAATAACTAACTCCACCGGCTTATGGCAAACTGTTTGCTGCACAGATGTAAATGGCGATGGCTTTACAGATATACTGGCAGGTAACTGGGGGCAGAATTCAAAATTGTACTCCGGTAATGACGGTCCGCTGAAATTATATGTAAAGGATTTTGATAAGAATGGATTGGTAGAACAGGTAATGGCGTATACAGTTAACGGTAAGGAATACCCGTTTTTGGCAAAAGATGAACTGGAACGGCCCCTGCCCGTTTTAAAAAAGGCCTATCTTACTTACGGCGAAGTGGCAGGTAAAACCGTACAATATATGTTCTACGATCTTTTTAAAGATTATACAGAGTTAAAGGCAGAAACGCTTTCCTCCACCTGTTTTATCAATGATGGCAAAGGCAATTTTAAACCAATGGTATTGCCTGAAGCATTGCAGCTGGCGCCATTGATGAGTTTTGCAGCTGTTAAAAACGAACGGGAAACAGGGTATATAGCTGGTGGTAATTTTTACGGTGTTATCCCTTACGAAGGCAGGTATGATGCATTATTCCCTTCTCTGTTTGCGTATGATAAAGGTCCGAACAATTTTATTTCCCAATCAAAATTACCGGCCATCAATGGCGAAATAAGAGATATCAAATGGCTGAATGCTGCGGGCGGAAAAAAAATGCTGTTAATAGCGAGAAATAATCAACCGGTCATTTTTTTACAATAAAAATTAATTATCAATAAAACAAAAGATCCTGTAAAATGAAAGATTTTAAAAAGTACCTGGGCGCAGCGTTATTATTTACTGCTGCAGTATTTGTACAATGGAACTGTTCAAAAAAATCAACTTCGGGCGGCAGCGGCGGCGGTACAACATTGCCTCCCACCACACCGGCCACCAATACCGACGTTGCCTTTTGGGTAACAAAAGCTGATCAATCCATCTTATTAAAGCAACAGGCCAATGTATTGTCGCTGGGTACTGCATCGGGTACAGGTGAGATCATCACGCTGGACAGTACACAAACTTTTCAAACCGTGGATGGCTTTGGTTATACCCTTACAGGCGGCAGCGCTTCACTCATTAATGCCTTATCAACAACAGATAAAGCCAATTTACTGAACGAATTATTTGGCAGTGGCGCCAACAGTATTGGTGTAAGTTATTTAAGGATCAGTCTTGGCGCTTCCGATCTCAGTGCATCGGTATTCAGTTATGATGATATGCCGACAGGGCAGACCGATGTGAACCTCACTAATTTTACGCTTTCAAAAGATACGGTGGATCTTATTCCCATTCTTAAACAGATACTTGCCATCAATCCTAATATAAAGATCCTCGCAAGCCCCTGGAGTGCACCGGTATGGATGAAAGATAACGGCAGCACCATTGGTGGCGGATTGCAAACACAGTACTATAACGTGTATGCGAAATATTTTGTAAAATATATACAGGCTATGCAGGCAAAGGGTATCACCATTGATGCGGTTACCATCCAGAACGAACCGCAGCACGGCGGCAATAACCCCAGCATGGTATTATCTGCTGCTGAAGAAGCTGCATTTGTAAAGAACAGCCTCGGCCCAACATTCCAGTCATCGGGTATCAGCACTAAGATCATTGTATGGGATCATAACTGTGATAATGCCAATTATCCCATCACTGTGTTGAACGATGCCGCAGCAAAACCTTATATCAACGGCAGCGCTTTTCATTTATATGGCGGCGATATCAGTGCCTTAACGGTGGTGCACAATGCACATCCTGATAAAAATTTATATTTCACCGAACAATGGACCAGCTCAACCGGTGCATTTGATGGTGATTTTAAATGGCATATTAAGAATGTGGTGATCGGTTCTATGCTGAACTGGAGCAAGAATGCGCTGGAATGGAACCTTGCCAACGATGGCGGTTACAATCCGCATACTCCCGGTGGTTGTACGCAGTGTAAAGGCGCTATCACGCTGGATGGCACCATTACCCGTAATGTAGCCTATTATATCATTGCGCAGGCTTCCAAATTCATTCCACCGGGTTCGGTACGTATTGGCAGCACGGTAACATCGGCCCTGAGCAATGTGGCATTTAAAACGCCTGCGGGCAAAACGGTGGTGCTGGTTCTGAATGAAGGAGCCACCCAAACATTGACCATAAAGACCGCAACAAGGAGTATCACATCAGTACTACCGGGTGGGTCTGCAGGTACGTATATCTGGTAAACGGGTACTTCAAAACTACGCAATTGCTTTATAAAGTATTACGGGTACAACCGGCACAATCAGCTGAGAAACTTAAGTAACTACTTTTAATTAAAATTATTACGAATGAAAAGAATATTGATTGCTGCATTTACAGGTACAGTTTTGTTGGCAACTGCCAACCTGGCTACCGCACAAACCGGTAAAACAAAAACAGGTGCGTTTTCAACCCAGGGAAAAAAGGTAACCGTATACACTACGGCCGACAGTACCACGCTGCGTTTATCCCAAACAGAAACGGCGGAATTTAAAGACATGCCGCAGCCGCTGGAAACACAGGTGTGCATTTTTGCCGACCCGGATAAAACCTTCCAGAGCTTTTTGGGTATCGGCGGGGCGCTGACCGATGCAGCTGCCGAAACTTTTGCCAAAATGCCCAAAGACAAGCAGGAGGAATTTTTGCAGGCTTATTTCAGCAAAACAAAAGGCATTGGCTACAATTTTGCCCGTACCAATATACACAGCTGCGATTTCAGCAGTGATACCTACACCTATGTTACAGAAGGCGATGCGGCATTGAGTTCTTTTAATATCGATCACGACAGGAAATACCGTATCCCGTTCATTAAACAGGCCATTGCAGCGGCAGGCGGCAAGCTTACTTTATTTGCCAGTCCCTGGAGCCCGCCGGCATTCATGAAGACCAACAATGATATTCTGCATGGCGGTAAACTGAAAAAAGAATTTTACCAGCCCTGGGCAAATTATTATACCAAGTTCATCAAGGCTTATGAAGCGGAAGGTATCCCGGTATGGGGCATTTCCATACAGAACGAACCGATGGCAACACAGCGCTGGGAATCGTGTATTTATAGCGGTGAGGAAGAACGGGATTTTTTAAAGAATTATTTAGGCCCCACCATGCAAAAAGCAGGACTGGGCAGCAGAAAGATCATTGGTTGGGACCATAACCGCGACCTGCTCTACCAGCGTGCCAGCACTTTGCTGAACGATCCTGCAGCTGCAAAATATTTATGGGGTATTGGTTTTCATTGGTACGAACCCTGGAGCGGGGGAGAACCGATGTATGATAATTTAAAACTGGTGAACGAAGCTTATCCTGGTAAGAACCTGTTGTTCACAGAAGGATGTAAGGAATTATTTGATCTTGCAAAAGTGAAGGACTGGAAACTGGGCGAAAAATACGGCGCCAATATGATCCATGATTTCAATAATGGCTCTGTTGGTTTTACAGACTGGAATGTGTTACTGGATGAGACCGGAGGACCGAACCACGTAGGCAATTTTTGTTTTGCACCCATTATTGGTAATACAAAAACAGGAGAGTTGATTTACACCAACGAATATTATTATATCGGTCATTTCTCCAAATTCATTCAACCGGGCGCCAAAAGAATTGCTTGTTCTGCCAGCAGGAGTATGCTGCAGACCACTGCATTTAAAAATCCTGATGGCACTGTAGCTGTGGTGGTAATGAATCAAAGCAATGCCAAAACCAAATTTTATTTGTGGATCAATGGTAAGGCTGCGGAAGCCACGGCATTGCCGCATTCTATTTCAACACTGGTATTTTAATTCATTCAGCGATGAATATTATAAGATATAGATACCTGTTCTTTTCACTGCTGGTTATAGTAAGCAGTTGCAGTAAAAAAGATGGCGGCACAACCACCACTCCGGTTGACCCTGTACCTGCTGCATTGAATAATACTGCTGCAAAACTGGATAATGCAGTGATCAACACAGGTGCTGTTACTTATAATATTAAAACAGGGGTTGCGATCAAACTTTCTTTTAATAATGCGGTGGACAGGGCTTCGGTTGCCGCATCTGTTTCTTTATCAGAAAACGGCATTACAACTATACCGGTTAATTATAGTTATGAGAACAGCGATAGCACCATCGTACTCACCGCTACAGCTGCGTTAAAGAATTTGACACGATATAATTTAAGCGCCACTACTGCATTGCAGTCGGTAAAAAAAGGTAAACTCAATGCAGATCTTTCCTTCCAGTTCATTACGCAGATAGATTCTACGGATAAATTTGCTGTGATCAGCGATAATGCACTGCTGGATACGATTCAGAAAAGGACTTTCCGGTATTTCTGGGATTACGGGCATCCTGTAAGCGGCCTGGCAAGGGAGCGCAGTAACAGTACACCGGAAACAACCACTTCGGGTGGTACCGGTTTTGGTATTATGAGTATACCGGTGGCGGTTAGCCGAAACTTTATCACCCGTGCCGATGGATTGGCCAGGATGCAGAAGATAGTAGGATTTTTAAAGAATACAGCGCAAAAATTTCATGGTGCTTTTCCGCACTGGCTCAATGGTACCAGCGGGGTGGTGATACCATTCAGTACTAAAGATGACGGGGCCGACCTGGTGGAAACATCTTACCTGATGGCAGGTTTGCTTACCGCAAGGCAATACTTTAATGGTGTGGATGCGGCTGAAACAACATTGCGGGCAGATATCAATACTTTATGGAACGGGGTGGAATGGAGCTGGTTCCGCAAGAGCGGCGAAAATGTATTGTACTGGCACTGGAGCCCCAATTACAATTGGGATATGAACGTGAAGATACAGGGCTGGAATGAATGCCTGATCACGTATATACTTGCGGCATCATCCACCACATCGGCTATACCGCAGGTGGTGTACAAAGAAGGTTTTGCACGTAATGGCGCTATGGCCAATAATAATGCGTATTACGGGTATCCACTGCCGTTAGGGGTAGCTAATGGTGGACCTTTGTTCTTTGCGCATTATTCCTTTTTAGGTATCAATCCCAATGGACTGAGTGATACTTATGCCAATTATCAAACACAGGTCACCAATCATACAAAGATCAATTACGAATATTGCAAGGCGAACCCCAATGCTTATTTTGGTTACAGTAACTTGTGCTGGGGACTTACGGCAAGTGATGTGCCCAATGGGTACAATGCCAATTCACCAACAAGTGATATAGGTGTGATATCACCGACAGCCGCTATTTCCTCCATTGCCTACACGCCAACGGAAAGCATGAATGCGCTCAAATTCTTTTATTATAAATTGGGGGATAAAATTTTTAAAGAATATGGTTTTACCGATGCATTTTCGCTGAAGGATCTCTGGTATGCCGGTTCATTTTTGGCCATCGACCAGGGGCCGGAGATCGTGATGATAGAGAATTACCGCAGCGGGTTGATATGGAATTTGCTGACCAGCTGTACAGAAATAAAGAATGGAATGAAAAACGTATTGGGCTTTACTGCTCCATACCTGTAAAATATAGTGGATGAAAACAATATTGCTTGCATTGCTCTGCATTGTTGCGGTAAAGATCACCGCACAAAAAACGATCGCCAAACCCGCTGCTGCATTTGATGCCAAAGCGAGGCCAAAGGATCTTTCTGATTCTGCCTTGCTCGATTTGGTACAGAAACAAACCTTCCGGTATTTCTGGGATTTCGCACATCCTGTAAGCGGTATGGCAAGGGAAAGAAGCAATGAGAACTTTGGTTATGGTGGCGAAACTGTTACCACTGGCGGTACAGGCTTTGGTGTGATGAGCGTGGTGGTTGCAACCGAAAGAAAATGGATCACAAGAGATACTGCCGCAAAATTCCTGCTGAAGATGGTGAACTTTTTACTGAAAGCAAATTCCTACCATGGTGCCTTTCCACACTGGATGGATGGCACTACGGGGAAGACGATTCCCTTCAGCCGTAAAGATGATGGCGCCGACCTGGTGGAAAGCTCTTATTTATTTGAAGGCCTTTTATGTGCAAGACAATATTTTAATGGAGACAATCGTGTGGAAAGGGAATTACGCAACCGCATCAACTGGATGTGGACGACAGTGGAATGGAACTGGTTCACCAAAGAAGGGCAGGATGTTTTATACTGGCACTGGAGCCCCAATAATGGCTGGGCCATGAATTTTCCCGTACATGGCTTCAACGAATGTATGATCATGTATATACTGGCCGAAAGTGATGAACATTATCCCGTGCCAGCATCCGTTTACCACAGGGGATGGGCCGAAAGCAGTTTCTTTAAGAATGGTAAAGAGTTTTACGGGTACAAGTTGCCGTTAGGTTTTGATTACGGCGGGCCCTTGTTCTTTTCGCAGTATTCATTTTTGGGGTTAGATCCGCATGGATTAAAAGACCGCTACGCTGACTATTGGGAGCAGAATAAAAATCATACACTTATCAATCATGCTTATTGTGTGGATAATCCCAAAGCCTTTAAAGGTTATGGTGAAAATTGCTGGGGGCTTACTGCCAGCGATACTTATGATGGATACAATGCTTTTTCACCTACCAACGATGAAGGTACCATTACACCTACAGCCGCCTTGTCGGCTTTTCCGTATACACCGGAATACTCCATGAAGGCTTTAAAACATTTTTATTATGACCTGGGTGATAAGATATGGAGCGAATACGGTTTTACCGACGCTTTTAATGAAACAAAGAACTGGTATGCCACATCGCACCTGGCCATTGACCAGGGGCCTATTATTGCCATGATAGAGAATTACCGCAGCGGCTTGGTATGGAAACTATTTATGAGTTGTCCTGAAATTCAGCACGGGCTCACCAAACTGGGTTTTGAAAGCCCCTGGCTAAAAAAATGATCACATGAAAAAACTGGCACAAGGAATATTGTTCTTTTTATTACTGCTGGCAGGCGGGCAATTGCTTGCGCAGCAGGAAGTGAAAGTGATGTCGTACAATATACGACTGGATGTTGCATCGGATGGAGAGAACCGCTGGGATGCAAGAAAAGAAAAAGTGGCCGGCCTGATGAATTATTATGAAGCGGATTTTATCGGGTGCCAGGAAGTACAGCATCACCAGTTGCAGTTCCTTCAAAGCCAGTTAAAAAACTACAGTTATATCGGCGTGGGAAGGGATGATGGAAAAGAGGCGGGTGAATATTCCTGCATCTTTTACAATAAGGAAAAATTCAAACTGCTGCAGCAATCCACTTTCTGGCTTTCGCAAACACCGGATTCTGTATCGATGGGCTGGGATGCAGTGTGCCACCGGGTTTGCACTTATGGCCTGTTTCAATCCAAACAAAGCAATACTGTTTTCTGGGTATTTAATACGCATTTCGATCATATCGGGAAAACGGCCCGCCTGGAATCGGCCAAGCTGATCGTGGAAAAAATGAAACAGTTGAATACAAAGAACTATCCCGTTATTTTTTCCGGCGACCTGAATTCAAAACCAGAAGAGCCGCCTTACCAGTATATCAGTTCAGTTTTAAAGAATACAAGGGAAGCCTCTCAGCAACCTGCTTACGGTCCTGCGGATACCTGGAATGCTTTCCAGTTTGATAAAAAACCTGATGGAAGGATCGATCATATTTTTGTAGATGATAAAGGAAAGATCAAGGTAAAAAAGTTTGCAACGATCACGGATTCATACGATAAAAAATATCCTTCGGATCATTTTCCTATTTTGGCAACATTATTAATACAATGATCTATGCGTAAAAAAATAATTGCCATAATTATTTTCCTGTTCGTTACTGTTGTATCGATGCAGGCGCAGCAAAAAACCTATTGTAATCCTGTTAATATCGATTACGGGTACACGCCGTTCCCCAGTTTTACCGAATGGGGTAAGCACCGTGCCACGGCCGACCCGGTGATCGTGAATTATAAAGGCGATTATTATTTGTTCAGCACCAATCAATGGGGATACTGGTACAGCAATGATATGCTGCACTGGAAATTCAATGAAAGAAAATTCCTGCGCCCCTGGAACAATGATACTAAAGATGAATTGTGTGCGCCGGCTGTTGGTGTCATTGGCGATACGATGATCGTGTTTGGCTCAACCTATACCAGTAAATTCACTTTGTGGATGAGCACCAATCCCAAGGCCAACGAATGGAAACCACTGGTGGATTCATTCGAGATTGGTGGCTGGGACCCTGCTTTTTTTACGGATGATGATGGAAGGCTGTACATGTACAACGGCAGTAGTAACAATTATCCTGTGTATGGTGTGGAACTGAACCGGAAAACATTCAAACCTATTGGCACCCGCACGCCTATGTACTTGTTACAAGACTGGCGTTATGGCTGGCAAAGATTTGGTGAATACATGGACAATACTTTTTTAGATCCCTTCATTGAAGGCTCCTGGATGACCAAACACAATGGCAAATACTATTTTCAATACGGCGCACCGGGAACAGAAATGAGTGGTTATGCTGACGGTGTGGTAGTGGGCAGTAAACCATTGTTTGATGGCATACAAACATTTCCTCAATCGGATCCCATGAGTTTTAAACCCGGTGGATTTTCAAGAGGAGCGGGGCATGGAGCCACGTTTACAGATAATTTCAATAACTACTGGCATATTTCCACCAGCATCATCTGTGTTAAAAATACGTGGGAGCGAAGGATGGGCATCTGGCCTGCCGGTTTTGATAAGGATGATATGATATGGTGTAATACGGCGTTTGGGGATTACCCGCTGTATTTACCTTCAGCAAATGCGGATCCGCAGCATTACCGGCCCGAATGGTATTTGCTGAATTATAAAAAGCCTGTAGCAGTTTCGTCTACACTTGGTAGTTACTATGCCAATAATGCAGTGGACGAAAGCATCAAAACCTACTGGAGCGCCAAAACTGCCGACAAAGGAGAATGGATACAATCGGACCTGGGCAATCTTTCCACGGTGAATGCGGTGCAGATCAATTATGCCGACCAGGATGTGGAATTTTTAGGCAAGCAGACCAATATTTATCACCAGTACAAACTGTATTATTCTGCAGATGGGAAAAAATGGAATATATTGGTAGACAAGAGTGCTAATAATACGGATGTGCCGCATGATTATGTTGAGCTGGCAACACCGGTGCAGGCACGTTACATCAGGCTGGAAAATATACATATGCCCACCGGTAAATTCGCCATCAGTGGACTGCGTGTATTTGGCAATGGCAATGGTGAAAAACCAGCGGCTGTTAAAAACCTGATCGTGCTGCGTACAGAAAAAGATAAGCGCAGCGCTTACATTAAATGGAGCCCGGTGGATAATGCTTTTGCCTACAACCTGTATTATGGAACAGCGCCTGATAAATTATACAGCTGCATCATGATCCACGATTTTAATGAATACTGGTTCAGGGCCATGGACAGCCAGAAAACTTATTACTTTACCATTGAAGCGATCAATGAAAATGGGGTGAGTGAAAAATATAAAGTAATGAAAGTAGAATAGGACAAGCCCTGAAAGGGCGCAATACCATAACTTAGAGCAAAGCTCTAAGTACATGCAGTGCGTAAGCACTGTATCCTAAACCCTAAAAAAGCAAACATGAGCCAGTCATTAGTAAGATTAAGTACGCACATTACTTTCAGTACTAAATACAGGCAACCATTGATAGATGCAGCAATAGAATCAGAGCTGCATGCTTATATCGGCGGTGTATGTAACATCATGGAATGTATACCGATAAAAGTAGGCGGCTATACCGATCACATTCATGTGCTTTGCTTTCTATCAAAAAGAGTAGCGTTAATGGATCTTTTGGAAGAGATAAAGAAACGGTCGTCAAAATGGATCAAAACAAAAGGAGAGGCTTATAAAGATTTTTACTGGCAGAAAGGTTATGGGGCATTCTCTGTAAATTCTTCTCAACTGGATGTAGTGGTACGGTATATAGAGAACCAGCATACACATCATGAGAAGAAGACATTCCAGGATGAATTCCGGGGATTTTTAAAGAAGTATAATGTAGAGTATGATGAACGGTATGTGTGGGATTAGGCATTAAAACATGGGGCGCTGCCCGCATGTTAGAAGATTACGCCCCTTCGGGGCTGGCTTTAACACAGAATAAATTTTATAATGAAAAGATACCTGCATTTAAAAATTCTATCGCTGTTAATAATATTGTTTTCAGCATTGCATGCTGTTGCGCAGCCCTTCGTCAACGATATCGCTGCCTTTAAAAAACAGGATTCCATCAGCGCTCCACCTAAAAATGCCATACTCTTTGTAGGCAGTTCTTCTTTTACCAAATGGAAGGATGTACAAAACTATTTTCCCGGTTATACCATCATCAATCGCGGTTTTGGTGGTTCTACCTTGCCGGATGTGATCCGCTACGAAAAGGATGTGATCTTTCCTTACCAACCTAAACAGGTTGTTATTTATTGCGGTGAGAACGATGTAGCTTCATCTGATACGATCACACCCGAAATTGTACTGGGCAGGGTAAAACAACTCATTACGGATATAAGAAAACAATTTCCCAAAGTTCCGATTGCTTTTATCTCTTTAAAACCGGCCCCGAGCCGCTGGGCAAAAAAAGACCGGATGATGGCCAGCAATGCACTCATCAAAAAATATTTGAAGAAGAAGAAACATACTGCCTTCATCAATGTATGGGATGCCATGCTGGATGCAGAAGGTAAACCCATGGCAGATATTTTTATTGAAGACCGCCTGCACATGAATGCCAAAGGCTATGCCATCTGGCAAAAAATAATAGAACCATATTTAGTGAAATAAAAACGATGCTTACATGAAAAAAGTACAAAGGGTATTGACCGGTTTGATGCTGGTATTTACGCTACATGCTGCCGCACAAACCAGCACCGACGCGAAGATGAAAACCTTCATTGATGCGCTGATGAAGAAAATGACACTGGATGAAAAGATCGGTCAGCTGAACCTGCCCGGTTCCGGCGATATTGTTACCGGCCAGGCGTCCAATTCTGATATCGGTAAAAAAATAAAAGAAGGAAAAGTAGGCGGACTATTCAATATCAAATCCGTGGAAAAGATACGTGCCGTACAAAAAGTAGCAGTGGAAGAAAGCCGCCTTAAAATACCGATGATATTCGGCATGGATGTGATACATGGTTACGAAACCGTGTTCCCGATACCGTTAGGTTTGTCCTGCACCTGGGATATGAATGCGATAGAACGCAGTGCAAGGGTGGCAGCTACCGAAGCCAGTGCAGACGGGATCAACTGGACCTTTTCGCCGATGGTGGATGTGGCCCGTGATCCACGCTGGGGGCGCATTGCAGAAGGCAACGGTGAAGATGCGTACCTGGGGGGAGAGATCGCCAAAGCCATGGTAAAAGGATACCAGGGCAATGATCTTACAAAGAACAATACCATATTAAGTTGTGTAAAACACTATGCCATGTATGGCGCTGCCGAAGCCGGCCGTGATTATAATACAACTGATATGAGCCGGGTGCGCATGTTCAATGAGTACTTGCCACCTTACAAAGCAGCGATCGATGCAGGTGCCGGCAGTATCATGGCTTCCTTCAACGAAGTGGATGGTATACCAGCTACCGCCAATAAATTTTTGATGACAGATGTATTAAGAAAGATGTGGGGTTTCAAAGGCTTTGTGGTAACAGATTATACAGGCATTAATGAAATGATCGATCATGGTTTGGGCGATCTGCAAACAGTTTCTGCCAAAGCATTGAATGCAGGAATAGATATGGACATGGTGGGAGAAGGATTTTTAACCACCTTAAAAAAATCGCTGGCCGAAGGAAAAGTTACACTGCAGCAGATCGATGCGGCTTGCAGAACCATACTGGAAGCAAAATATAAACTGGGTTTATTTGATGATCCTTATAAATACTGTGATGCCAACCGTGCAAAAACAGAAGTGTTCACCGATGCCAACCGCAAAGAAGCAAGGGCTATTGCAGCGCAGAGTTTTGTATTGTTAAAGAATGCAGGCAGTATTCTGCCATTACAAAAAAACGGCACTATTGCATTAGTAGGACCATTGGCTGATAACAAGGAGAATATGCCCGGCACCTGGAGTGTGGCGGCCAATTTTTCAAAAGCAACCTCTGTGTTAACAGGCCTGAAAGAAGTGGTGGGGGATAAAGCAAAAATATTATACGCCAAAGGTGCTAACCTGGATTATGATAAAGCATTTGTGGAACGTGCCGGTATGTTTGGTAAAGACCTTAAATGGGACAACCGCCCTGCAGCTGAGATCATACAGGAAGCCGTGAACATCGCCAACCAGGCAGATGTGGTAGTGGCAGCAGTGGGAGAATCTGCTGAAATGAGTGGGGAATGCAGCAGCCGCAGCGATATACAAATTCCCGAAGCGCAGAAAGATCTTATCAAAGCATTATTAAAAACAGGCAAGCCCGTAGTATTGGTTTTATTTACCGGCAGACCGCTGGCTTTAAAGTGGGAAAATGATAATGTGCCTGCGATATTGAATGTATGGTTTGGCGGCAGCGAAGCAGGTTATGCCATTGCAGATGTATTGTTTGGTGATGTAAATCCTTCAGGCAAACTCACCACCACCTTTCCGCAGAATGTAGGACAGGTGCCCATTTATTACAACCATAAGAACACCGGCCGCCCTTTGCAGGATGGTAAATGGTTCTCCAAATTCAGGAGCAACTATTTGGATGTAAGCAATGATCCTGTTTATCCTTTTGGCTATGGCTTAGGTTACAGTGGCTTCAGCTACAGTGATGTAAAACTCAGCAATACTTCTTTAAAAGGTAATCAAACCTTAACAGCCAGTATAACGGTAACGAATACCGGAAAATATGATGGTAAGGAAACTGTACAGTTGTACCTGCGTGATGTGGTGGGCATCAGCATGACAAGGCCTGTGAAGGAATTAAAAGGATTTCAGAAAATTGAACTGAAGGCAGGAGAATCAAAGACCGTTAATTTTTCCATTACCACCAATGATTTGAAATTTTATAATCCCGATCTTAAATACGACTGGGAGCCGGGAGAGTTCCAGGTAATGATCGGCGGTAATTCAAGAGATGTAAAAACAGCAACTGTAAACTGGGTTAAATAAAAATAATGACAACAAATCTTTTTAAAAACCTGTGCCTGTTGTGTATTGCAATGGCGCAGGTTGTTTTTTGTACGGCACAAAAGAAAACCATTGACCAGAAAGTGGATTCTGTTTTAAAACTGATGACGCTGGATGAAAAGATCGGGCAGATGAACCAGTACAATGGTGATTTTAATGCAACAGGTCCTATTACACAGGATGGTGATAAGCAAAATCAAATTCGCGAAGGAAAACTGGGCTCGATACTGAATGTAACGGGCGTGGATCATACAAGAACATTGCAGCAGATCGCCCTGCAGTCAAGATTAAAAATCCCATTGCTCTTCGGGCAGGATGTGATACATGGTTACCGCACCATCTTTCCCTTACCCCTTGCCGAAGCAGCCAGCTGGGATATGGAAGCAATTGAACAAACCGCCCGCATTGCAGCGACCGAAGCAGCGGCTGCCGGTATTCACTGGACCTTTGCGCCAATGGTGGATATAGCCCGTGATCCCCGCTGGGGCCGTGTTATGGAAGGCGCCGGTGAAGATACTTACCTCGGCAGTTTGATCGCAGCAGCAAGAGTAAAAGGCTTCCAGGGAAAAGGCCTGGGCAATACCGATGCAGTAATGGCTTGTGCCAAACATTTTGCAGCCTATGGCGCTGCAATTGGCGGCCGCGATTATAATTCTGTTGATATGAGCCTGCGCCAGTTGTACGAAGTATATCTGCCGCCATTTAAAGCAGCAGCCGAAGCAGGCGCAGCAACATTCATGAATTCTTTCAATGATCTTAACGGCATTCCTGCCACGGGCAACAAATATTTGCAACGGGATATTTTAAAAGGCCAATGGAAGTTTAAAGGCTTTGTAGTAAGCGACTGGGGCAGTGTGGGAGAGATGGTGAACCATGGTTATGCAAAAGATAAATATGAAGCAGCCATGCTGGCCGCCAATGCCGGCAGCGATATGGATATGGAAAGCCGCAGCTACATAAAAAATTTGGCTACATTGGTTAAAGAAGGCAAAGTAAAAATTGCTGTGATAGATGAAGCAGTAAAAAGAATATTAAAAAAGAAATTTGAAATGGGATTGTTCGATGACCCTTTTAAATTCTGCAACGAAGCAAGAGAAAAAGAACAATGGGATAATAAAAATAATCTTGCTGTTGCGAGAGAGATGGCTAAAAAAAGTATCGTGCTGCTGAAGAATGATAACCAGTTATTGCCTTTATCCAAACAAAGCAACAACATTGCATTGATAGGCCCCTTTGTAAAAGCAGTGAGGGATAACCTGGGTTTCTGGAGTTATAGCTGGCCCGATGATACCGCCAGGATCGTAACATTGTTTGACGGTGTAAAGAACAAGCTGGCCGCCAATGCGAATATTTTATATGCCAAGGGCTGTAATATCAACGACAGCAGCAAAGCAGGTTTTGATGAAGCAATGGCTGTTGCCAGGCAATCGGATGTAGTGGTGCTGAGTGTTGGCGAAGCAAGCAATATGACCGGTGAGGCCAAAAGCAGGAGCAACCTGCATTTGCCCGGTGTGCAGGAAGATCTGATCAAAGCAGTGATGGCTACCGGCAAGCCGGTGATAGTTTTAATAAGTGCAGGAAGACCATTGGTGTTTAACTGGACGGCAGATAATGTTCCCGCCATTGTATATACCTGGTGGCTGGGCACCGAAGCCGGTAATGCCATTGCCGATGTATTGTTTGGCGATCATAACCCCGCCGGTAAATTGCCCATCAGCTTCCCAAGAACAGAAGGGCAGATTCCTGTGTATTACAATCATTATAACACCGGCCGACCGGCAAAAAGAGATAATGATGTGAATTATGTATCGGCCTATACCGATCTGCTGAACAGTCCACGGTACGCATTCGGTTATGGATTGAGTTTTACCAAATTCACTTATGGCGCTTTTACTGTAAATAAAACTGCCTTAAAAGCGAATGATAAATTGGAAGTATCTGTAACGGTAACCAACTCCGGTAATTATGATGGAGAAGAAGTGGTGCAGTTGTATGTACGGGACCGCTTTGGTTCTGTAGTAAGGCCTGTAAAAGAATTGAAAGGATTTAAAAAGATATTTTTAAAGAAAGGAGAGAGCAGGGAAGTAAAATTTACCCTTACCACCAATGACCTGAAATTTTATAACGATGCATTGGTATATGATTGGGAACCGGGTGATTTTGATATCATGGCTGGACCCAATTCTGCTGATGTTCAAAAGCTCAGTATTACCTGGAATAAGTGAGTATAGCCCTGTTTTAACGATATTTTAATTCCTTTTTAATCCGATTGGCTGGCTTTGGATTTTATTTACATGGCATTAACTAAGAATAAAATAACTTTATGCCATGGAAGAGATAAAGATCTTATTGATTGAGGATGAAAAGAAGATTGCCGATACACTTTCAAAGGGTTTAACGGAGCTGGATTATCATGTGGAAAAAGCATACGATGGAAAGATCGGGTTGAGGCTGTACGAATCCGGTAGTTTTAATCTCATCATTACGGATATCAACCTGCCGGGGATCAATGGTTATGAACTGACCAAAAGCATCCGCAGCCGCAACCAGCATATACCCATCATTATGCTAACGGCGCTGAATGCCACCGACGATAAGATAGAAGGCTTTGATGCCGGAGCAGATGATTACCTGGTAAAACCTTTTGAATTCAAAGAATTATTGGTTCGTATAAGAGCATTGCTGAAGCGAACACTCAACCAGCAATTTCCCGCCGGCAATGTTTTAAAAGTAGCCAATCTTGAACTGAATGTTGACAGCAAGGAAGTAACCAGGGATGGTCATATCATTTATCTTACAGCCAAAGAATTCCAGTTGCTGGAATACTTTATGCGCAACAGGAGCCGTTTAGTATCCAGGGCGGATATTGCTGAAAAAGTATGGGACCTTGATTTTGATACCAAGACCAATGTGATAGATGTGTATGTGAACTTCCTGCGTAAAAAGATCGACAAGGACTATGAACCCAAACTCATTCATACGCAGGTGGGCATGGGTTACATTATGAAAGAGAAATAAGCTGCATGAGCATAAAATACAAGAATCGCTTTTTTATTTTCCCTTTTGGTAATGCTTATACTGGCATTGGTTAGTTTATCCATTTATTATTTCAGTGTAAAAGAAAGAGAAGAGAGTTTTCGCGGAAGGATAGAGAAAAGAGCGCTCTACAGTGCAAAAGTATATGCAGATGTAAAAGATTCTAATTTTTCTGTGCTGCGCAGGCTGGATGTTTCTTCCAGCGCTTTTTTCAAAAAAAGTATTACGATAACAGGCTATAAAGATGCCTATGTATACATGTACTCCGATAGTACCGGCGATTCGCTTTATCTCACCAAAGAGATCATAGAAAAAGCGAAAATTGACGGCGCCACTTTTTTCACCCATGGTAATAAAAAAGCAGTAGCCATTCATCATGTGGATAAGAACAGCAATTTTATTGTGGCAGTTTCGGCCATTGATAAAGACGGGCAGGAATACCTGGTGGAGTTAAATAAAATATTACTCGTGTCTTTATTGCTGGCGGTATTGCTTTCCTTTTTTGCCGGGATCATCTTTGCAAGAAAACTGGTGTACCCGATAGAACGCATCACGGGAGAAGTGAACCTGATCACTTCCGTGGATCTTTCCAAAAGAGTAAAAATAGATAGTGAAAAGAATGAGCTTACCAAGCTGGCAGAAACTTTTAATAACCTGCTGAACCGTTTGCAGGATTCTTTCGCTATACAAAGAAGATTTATTTCCAACGCCTCGCACGAATTGTCAACACCACTCACATCAGTTTCCAGCCAGTTGGAAGTGGCCATGCAAAAGAACCGCACACAGGAAGAATACAAGGAAGTGATCGTAAGTGTGTATGAAGACATCAAGGAACTGCAGTTATTGACACAAAGCCTGCTGGATATTGCGAAAGCAGGATCGCAGGGCGCTATTAACCTGGAAGAAGTGAGACTGGATGAAGTGTTGTTTAAAGTGGTATCGGATATTCAGAAACAAAATAAAGATTACCGTGCCGCACTGGACTTTGATGTATTTCCCGAAGATGAAAAAATGCTGACTGTATTTGGTAACACGAATCTTTTATACAGCGCACTGAAAAATATCATTGAAAATGGTTGTAAATATTCCGACAGCAACCGGTCAACCATCTCTGCCGAATTCAAGCCAGCAGAGGTTTTGATAAAAGTACACAACCAGGGAGAAGTGATACCGGAAAATGATATCCAGAATATTTTCCAACCTTTTTTCCGGGCAGATTCTGCGCAGGGCAAACCGGGTTTTGGCCTTGGATTAACACTCGCAAAGAATATACTTTCTTTACACAAAGGAACCATTACTGTCGACTCCACCAAACAGACAGGAACTGTTTTTATTATCAACATTCCCAACATTTTATCGCTTCATTAATGATTTTTAACGCTGTTTTAATGCGTTTTTAATACCTGCATTCTAAATTGTATAAAATGCAAGGATGACGAGGTTTATGATATTTACTGTACTCTCAGCTACAGTTTTATTTTTATCGGTATCATTGTTTTTTACAAAACAATTCAACAGGAACCTGATACATGCAAAAGAGTTGCTGATATTGAAAAATGACTCTTTACACATGCTTCAGATAGAGACGAAGAAGGAATTGATGAATACACAAAGCTACCTTGACAGCGTATTGACGGGAAGCAACAAAAATTATCTTACTAAAAAATATTGATAAAACTGCTGCCACAACTGCATACAGGTTTACGAATTTTTAGATGATAAGTGTACAACGAATAAATAACGATTATTAGATAACTACAAAAGGGGCGGTTTTTCATTCTTTGGTTTTAAACAGCGGAGGGGGTGTTAGCAGCACCCCCATTTTTTTGTCCTTACTTTACTGCGGAAACTATTTCTTTTCAAAATATGGAACTGCATCATTGGGTGCAGCGTCCTGCTGTTGCCAGTAAGCCAGTGTAACAATATGTCCATGGGGAGCTTTCAATAACCTGCCGAAAATTGCATTGACAGGATTAAAAGTATAATCTGTTACGCCTACCGTAAAAGTGGTCGGTATAGCGGGTTCTGGCACAGGTGCAGCACCTTCTTCAGTTTTTGCAGCAGGTGCGGCCTTGGGTGGCGGTGTGGGAATTGCCACTACGGTAAAGCCATTATACTCCAGCAATTCTTTTATAAATGCCAGCCTTTGCGGCGTAACATTTCTTTCCACGATGCCGCATTTAACACCGTCCAGATCTTCAAACTCATGATTTTTATTGAGCGCCATCTGTGTTGTGATTTATAGAAAATAATTTTATTTAAAACAAGGCTGCTATATGATCGTATATCCATCCCAGTAAGCCCGTTAGTACAATACCTGCTGCGCAAATGATCAGTCCAAATTTTGTGAATGGGTTGACGGGTATTGCGGGGGGAGGCGTATCACTCTTATCCATAAAAACAGCCCGTACCACTTTTAAATAATAATACAGCGAAACGATCATGTTCAATGCTGCAATAGTGATAAACGCATAATTGGCTTTTGCTGCACCGGCAGTAAGCAAAAACAATTTACCAAAAAAACCTGCTGTGGGTGGAATGCCCGCTAATGAGAACAACGCCAACGCCAATACCCAGCTTAAGAATTTATTGTTTTGATAAAGCCCTTTGTAATCTTCTATTCTTTCTTTGCCGGTAAATAATGCGATGGTTTCAGCCACACCAAAAGCTGCAAGATTGCTGAATACATAGATGAGCACAAAATAAATTACCGCTGCAGCGCCCTGCGCAGAACTGCCGCTGATACCCACCAGTATAAAACCCACCTGCGCTATAGAAGAAAAGGCGAGGAACCGTTTGATATTTTGCTGGCGCAAAGCAAACAGGTTACCCAATACCATCGTAACGACCGACAACAGCATCAGCATATTGTACCATACTGCATGCATCGGCTGAAATACTTTGTATAAAAAAGCAATGAATGCAAATGCGATAACGCCCTTGGATATTACAGAAAGAAAAGCAGTAACTGCAAAAGGGGAGCCCTCGTACACATCGGCCGTCCATAAATGAAAAGGCACAATGGATAATTTGAATGCAAACGCACTGAATAAAAATACCAGCGCCATTATTTGTATGGTACTGCCATTGAGCATCGTGGGCAATTCTGCAAAGCTGATGGTGCCGGTAACGCCATACACCAGTGAAATGCCAAACAATAAAATACCGGATGAAAATGCAGAAGAGAGGATCATCTTCATCGCTGCTTCGGAAGCTGTTTTTTTCTGCAGGTCGAAATTGGCCATTGCTGCAACGGGGATAGTAGCCAGCTCCAGCGACAGGTAGAACATTAAGAAGTTACCGCTCGATAACAACAGGAACATACCCAGCAATGCCGATAATAAAAGAATAAAGAATTCTGCTAAATGTTCTGTTTGCCGTAACCAGCCGGTAAAGAGCAATGATATAAGATAAACACCCAGGCTTAAGATACTTTTTTCGCAGGCTATTACCATATCGGTTTGATACATATCTGCAAAACAGCTGGTCTCAAAATTCCAAAAGCAGCTGGCAATAAAATTCAGTAATAATAAAAGCTGGATGATGGGCAACAGCACATCATTTTTGATACCCTTGCCCAGCTTTATCAATAATAAGATAAAGATGATGCCGGTGACCACCAGTTCGCTTTTCAGTATGGTAAAAATTTCACTCATTTGTTTTTGTTCCCCGAAAATTCTTTTCGGGCTTTTCCAACCGAAATAAAATTTCGGTATACTTAACTATTTCATCCGCTGCATAATAATTTCCGCACCCGGCCTCACCAGGTCATTCAGCCACGAAGGCGCCAGACCAATTGCCAAAATACCCGCAATAAGAATAATAGCCGCTAATCGTTCATTCCATTTGGCGTCACTAAGGCCGGTGAAACTTTCCTTCAAAGGTCCCATCGCCGTTTTACCGATCGCTCTTAAAATATATACAGCTGTAACAACAATGCTCAGGCAGGCGGCAATAGTGGCAACGCGGTGAAAAATATCCGGGTGTTCCCACGAGCCTGTGAACACGGTCATCTCCGCCACAAAACCACTCAGCGCCGGTAAGCCCAACGAACACAATCCTGCAAGAAATAACACTGTTGAAATAAAAGGAAGCGGCCGCAACAATCCACCCATCTCATCCACTTTCCTGGTATGCGTACGTTCGTATATCATGCCGATCACTGCAAAGAACAGGGCCGTCATTAAACCATGGCTCACCATCTGCATCACGGCGCCTTTAATAGCCGTTTGTGTAAGCATGCCAATGCCCAGTAACACAAAACCACAGTGACTGATGGAAGAATAGGCATTGATGTATTTCAGGTCCTGCTGCATCATGGTGGCGAAGGCGCCGTACAATATCGCAATGGAAGCAAGTACAATAATGATATCTGCATATTGTTTAGCACCTTCCGGCATAACGTACACGGCAACACGCAGACAGCCATAACCGCCCAGTTTCATCGAAATACCCGCCAGGAACATTGATCCGGCAGTGGGCGCGGAGGAATGCCCATCCGGCACCCAGGTATGAAATGGAAAGAGTGCTGTAAACACCCCAAAGCCTGCAAATAGTAATGGGAAGCAGATCTTTTGCACAGTCGCCGGAATTTTAAATGCGGTCAACTGCTGCAGGTCGAAGGTTCTGATACCGGCTGCAAAATAAGTACCCAGTAAACCCACCAGTACCAATGCAGAACCAAACATCAGCAACAGGGCCAGCTTATTGGCGCTGTATTCTTTTTTGCCGCTGCCCCAAATGCCTATAAGAAGATATTTTGGTATCACAGCAATTTCTAAAAAGAAGAATAAAATAAAAAGGTCGAGCGAGATAAAGAAGCCATAAGCGCCAAAGCTCAATAACAGCAGCAGGAAATAAAATTCCTTCGTCATCTTTTCCACGTTCCACGAAATGAGCACGCCGGCCACCACAACAAATGCAGTGAGCAATATCATGGCTACTGCAATACCATCCACGCCAAAATGCAGGCTGATATTCCAGTTGGGGAACCAGTTGTATTGCTGTTCAAAAAGAAAAGAATTATTTTGATCGCCTGCCCTGGCCTTATTATATGCAGCAAACAAAACGAATGACAATACCAATTGTGCCACTGATCCCGCCAATGCCGTAATGCGTACCCATTGTTTGCCGGGCATCAGCAATACAACAAGGCTGGTAAGCAATGGAACAAGTATCAATAATAATAAATTCATTCGTTCTGTTTATTAGGTATGCCGGTTGTTGTTTTTATTTTGATTGCCACCAGTAAATGAACAGCACTGCCAAACCAATTACACCCGTTAAAAAATAAAGGGCGTATTGCTGTACTTTACCTGATTGTATGCCTTTGATCTTTTCTGAAATGAATTGCGTGGTATTACCGGTTGCATTCACCAATCCATCCACCACATTTTTATCGAACCATGCTGCCGGTCTGCCGATAAGGTTGAATAATATTTTTTTAGTGATGAAAAAATAGATCTCATCAATATAGAATTTACGGTAAGCGGCATGGTACAATCCATTCAGCGCTGTGGCTATTTTAGCTGGTTTGCTGTTCTCTTTTCCATATAACCATAAGGCAGCAAAAATGCCCACCAATCCCAGTGCCACCGGTGCGATGGAAAAAGATAAATGAACAGTTGTTTCCAAAGGCTTACCATCAGAACTTACATAATGACCAAAAGGAATAAAACCTGCAGTTGCTGCGCCCGCTGCCAATAACAGCAAGGGCAGCATCATGGCAAAACCACCTTCTCCTTTGTGCTCACCATGGGCATGATAGGATTTGTTCCAGAAGATGGAAAAATATAAACGGAACATATAAAATGCAGTGAGACCAGAAGTGATCAACGCTACATAATAAATAACAGGATTGTGCTGGTAAGCAGCCAGTAAGATCTCTTCTTTGCTGAAAAAACCTGCGAAAGGTGGTACACCTGCAATAGCGAGGCAACCAATTAAAAAAGTAATATGCGTGATGGGTAAAAATTTTCTTAAGCCACCCATATCTTTCATTTCGTTGCTGTGTACATAATGTATCACGGCGCCTGCGCCGAGGAACAATAATGCTTTGAACAGCGCATGCGTGAATAAATGGAACATAGAAGCTGTATAGCCGGCGCCTGCTTCGCCACCATAGCCAGAAACACCGAGTGCAAACATCATAAAACCGATCTGCGACATGGTGGAATAGGCCAGCACTCTTTTTATATCTGTTTGCGTACAGGCAATAACGGCTGCAAATAAAGCAGAGAAGGCGCCCACATAACCCACAATATGCAATGCTTCAGGAGCGGAAAGAGAAAACACGGGAAACAATCTTGCTACTAAAAAAACACCGGCCACCACCATGGTTGCTGCATGTATCAATGCTGAAACAGGTGTAGGACCTTCCATAGCGTCGGGTAGCCATATATGTAAGGGAAACATGGCACTTTTACCTGCGCCGCCAATGAACACCAGTATCAAGCCCCAGTTGAGCGCAGATACGCCCAGGAATGAAGCCGTAGTGGCTGCATGCAATGATGCTGAACCGGGAGAGGTGAATTCCGCGATCAATGCTGCAAAATCCATGGTATGCGAATAGTAAGATAAAATGAGTATGCCAATTAAAAAGCCCACATCCGCAAACCTGGTGACTATGAATGCCTTTTTAGAAGCCGCCACTGCAGTTGGTTTTTCGTAGTAATAACCGATCAATAAAAAAGAGGAAACACCCACCAGTTCCCAGAATATATACATCTGGAAAATATTGGAGGCGATCACCAGCCCTAACATAGAGAACGTGAACAAACCAAGAAAGGCGTAATAAGTTGGAAAACGTTCATCACCTTTCATATAGGCAAGGCTGTACAAATGCACCATGAACGAAATGAAAGTCACCACAACAAGCATCATCATGGATATGGGGCCCGCCATTATCCCTAAATTAATGGCAAGATCATCTGAGAACTGCAACCAGGTAAAATTGAAATCTGTTCTTAAATAATAATCAAAATCACCTGCGGAAAAATACCTGTATGCCACCAATATTGCCAGGCAGCACGCCACAAACATCAGTACCGTTGCAATAGTGCCCGAAGTATTTTTAAAATACTTACGGCCAAACAGGCCCAGCATCACAAATGCCGCCAATGGCAGTAAAAGAATTAGCAGTATGTAAAACGAACTCGGCATAATTTCCAATATGATCTTCTCCGTTTCCCCCGAATTTATTCCGCCTAAGGCGGAGGGGGTTTTTAGTATTTTAATTCTTCTGCATTTTCCACATCCACTGAATGATGGCTCCTGTATAAATTAATAATGATCGCAATGGCCACTGCAGCTTCTGCAGCAGCAATGGCAATGATAAAAATGGTAAAGAACAAACCATCCAGTCTGCCCGGCCACAAATATTTATTGAACGCAATAAAATTCAGGTTCACGCTGTTCAGTATCAGTTCAATGCTCATCAGCATGGTCACCAGGTTTCTCCGCGTAAAAAATCCGTATACGCCAATAAAGAAAAGCGCTGTGCTGATAAATAATATTTCGTTCAGTCCCGGGTGCATCAATTCGTTGGTTGTTGTTTGGTTCTTAATGCAATTACAATACAACCGATCAGAGCTGCAAGTAATAAAATACTTACTACTTCAAAGGGCAGGGCATAACCGGTGCTATCGGTATCGAGCATCTGGTTCCCGATATTGGTAACACTGGGTTCTATAACAGTACCGGGTACACTATTAAATGAGTGTTGATATACCTGCACCAGTATCAAAGCCATACCGCAAAAAGCAGCCAGTGCTGCAAATAATTGCCTGGACAGTTTTTGCTGCGGCATTTTTTCGCCCGCCTGCTGTGTTAAAAAAATGGAGAAGATGATCAGTACCACGATACCACCCACGTACACTACAATTTGTACCGCTGCAATAAATTCGTATTGCAGCCAGAAATACAAACCAGCAACGCCGATCAAAGAAAATAATAAATAAATAGCAGCACGGAAGATCTGCCGCGTGGTAACGGCCAGTAAGCCACTCACTAAAGTAAGTGCTGCAAGCAGGTAAAATATAATAACAGAACCTTCCATATAAACGCCAGTTTTTAAATAACAAGCTACAAGCTGTGAGCCACAAGGGAGAAGCAAAAGAGTTAAAGCATTATGCTTATCCCTTGCAGCTATTCCTCTTGCTACTATTTCTTTTATTCCACTCCCTCCATGATCTTACTGTTCGGTTGATTCAAAATTTTCGTCAGCTGCGCCCTGTCAAATACACTGTGCTCAAAAGTCTGTGCCATCACAATAGCATCCGAAGGACAGGCCACCACGCATAAATTACACATCGTACACAATTCCAGGTGGTACACCAGTTTGTCGATCGCTTTTTTCTTTTTTCCTTCGGGGGTTACTTCATTTTTAAAAATTACTTTGATCGTTCCGTTCGGGCAAGCCAGTTCACAGGCCTGGCAACCGGTGCAGCGGTGTTCATTGTTCTCATTATGCGGCATCACTACTTCACCTTTAAACCTTTCCGGCAATTCCAGTGTTTCCCGGTTATCAGGATACTGCTGCGTAATGATCTCTTTATGATGCGAAAAATAATAACCGGTACGCTTCATGCCCACCAGTAATGATTTTACTGCGCCGTAAACTTCTTTTATATAATTCGTTATAAACATAGAAGCTAATTTTAGATTTCAGATTGGCGATTTTAGATTTTTATAAATTCAACCAACCTTTCTTTTTACAAAACGATTTACGAGTTGAGTAATTAAATCTGCAATCGTAAATCTAAAATCTCCAAATTTCATCTTCGCCTTAATCTCCGCTGGTTCCCCCTTCAGGGGGCGGAGGGGGTTAAAAATGCCATTTCAATATCGCCATCGCCGTTACCAACAAAATATTAAACATACTTATCGGCAACAAATATTTCCATTCTAAATTCAATAACTGGTCAATGCGCAACCGCGGAAAGGTCCAGCGGAACCACATGATCACAAAAATTAAAAAGAACGTTTTTCCAAAGAACCAGATACTGGAAGGGATATAATCCATTACATGATTAAAACCCTGCCAGCTGCCAATATGAAAAGGCATCCAGCCGCCTAAAAATAAAGTGGCACCAATAGCACATACAATAAAAACGTTCACGTATTCTGCTAAAAAGAACAACGCAAATTTCATCCCGCTGTATTCAGTATGAAAGCCAGCGGTCAATTCGCTTTCGGCTTCGGCCAGGTCAAAAGGAGCCCGGTTGGTCTCGGCCGTAACAGCCACTAAAAAAATTACGAAAGCAATGATAATGGGTATATGCCCTTTGAATAACCACCAGCCATTTTCCTGCGAGGCAATGATGGTATTTAAATTCAAACTGCCCGTCATCACCACCACTGAAAGAATGGACAAGCCGGCAGACAATTCATAACTTACAATTTGTGCGCCGCTGCGCATGGCACCCATTAAAGAATATTTATTATTGCTGGCCCAGCCCGCCATTAAAATACTGATCACCGAAATAGAAGACACCGCAGAAACATACAGCACACCGATATTCAGATCCCACAAATGAAAATCCTTTGCAAAAGCGATCGGCGCCATCAACAACATCGCAACAATCATGGCAATAAAAGGAGCGAGGTTGAACAAAAATTTATCAGCGCCACCGGGTGTTAATCCTTCTTTGGTCAACAGTTTTAGTGTATCCGCAAACGATTGTAACAAACCTTTAGGTCCCACACGATTCGGTCCCAGGCGTATCTGCATCCAGGCGCTTACTTTTCTTTCCATGATCACCAATACCAAACCCAAAATAGCAAACAGGCTGATAACGCATACACCTGCCAATACCATTTCTATCACCAATGCCCAGGTGGCGCTGCAATGCGCATTCAGCCATTGATGGATGTTGTTTGTTATGTTACTTAAGCTCCACATATTTGCCCCCTCCGCCCCCTAAAGGGGGAACTGATTATGGAGAAGATTGATTTTTATTGTTTATTATAATTTGTTAATTCTATTTATAAAAGAACTTCAGAGAACCGTACTCCTGGTTCCCCCTTCAGGGGGCGGAGGGGGCTCATCTGTCTATATCCGGTATCACTAAATCCAATGTCCCCATCATCGCAACCAGGTCTCCCAGCTTGCTGCCCCTTGCCATGTGATCGAGCGCCGATAAATTAGAAAATCCCGGCGAACGGAACTTGATCCGGTACGGTGTGGTACCGCCTTCACTCACGATATACACCCCGAATTCACCTCTTGCTGTTTCCACCCGTTGATAAAATTCCCCCTTGGGTAATTTCAATACGGCTTTCGTCTTTGCCTGGAAATCGCCTTCCGGTATATTGTCGATCAACTGCTCAATGATCTTTACCGATTCATTGATCTCTCTTAAACGTACCAGGTATCTTGCCAGTGAATCGCAGCCAGTTTCTGTAATTTCATCAAACTGCACTTTATCGTATACCTCGTAAGGATATAATTTCCTGATATCACAACTCACACCGCTGCCCCTTGCTACCGGTCCCGTACACCCGAAAGAAATAGCATCTTCTTTTGATAAAATACCCACACCTTTCATACGGTTTTGAAAAATGATATTGCCCGTAAGCATTTCATTGTATTCATCCACTTTTGATTTATACAATGCAATAAAATTCTTTACTCTTTTTTGAAAATTCGGATGAATGTCCATCATCACACCACCGGGTACAATGTAATTCATTGTCAACCGGGCGCCACAGGTCTCTTCCATAATATCATTGATGTTCTCTCTTTCTCTAAAGGCATGAAAGAAAGGAGTGAAGGCGCCCAGGTCCATCGCCATGGCTCCCCACCATAATTCATGCGAAGCGATCCTGGTCAATTCGTCAACGAGTACACGAATTACTTTGGCTCGTTCCGGTATCTCCACCTGCAAGCCTTTTTCCACGCACAGCGCACAGGCATTGTTGTTGATGTGAGAAGAAAGATAATCCATGCGGCTGGTAACATAAATGAACTGGCGATAACTCAGGCTTTCACACATTTTTTCAATAGAACGGTGAATATACCCCAGGTGCGGTTCCACTTTTTTAATGGTTTCCCCGTTCAATGTGATCACCAGGTGCAATACGCCATGCGTTGCAGGATGCTGTGGTCCTACATTCACGATCAGATCGCCTTCGGTGGTGGTGCCTATTTCTTCAAACATGTTTTACCCCTAGCCCCTAAAGGGGAACTATTATGTTTTATTAAAAATTTAATCCAATTAATATACTAAATGCTTCAATTTGATTTAACTATTGCCCTATACCCCCCTTTAGGGGATGGGGGTTACAATTTGATCATATTTATGGGGTCCTCAAAATCCTTCAGCATCGGCTTCCTGCCTTCCCATCCATCGGGTAATATCAATAACCGGAGGTCGGGATGATGTAAAAAATTTACACCAAACATTTCAAACACTTCTCTTTCATGAAATTCGGCGGTCTTCCATATGCCGCTCACAGATTCAATCTCGGGTTTATTAAAATCCAGTTTTGCCTTTACTACTATATTGTGCCGGAACGTTGTGGAAGTAAGATGGTAGACCATCGTTAAATGTGTTTTCCAGTCGATGCAGGTAATGCAGAAAAGAAAATCGCAACCCAGCGCAGTATCATTTTTTAATTGTTGTGCAAAAGATAACCATGCTGCAGCATCGATATTTGCAGTTACCCATTCGGTGTTCTCTTCAAAAGAGACCGTGGGCAGCAGTTCCGTTAGTTTTGATCTCAGTTCTTCAGCATTCATATTACTCATGCATGTTTTACAGGCGCATCATTACTGCCCTTCATTTGTGGGTGGTAATTGTTCTCTTGTCAATCCTGCTTTTATTTTTTGTTGTAAGGTTATCAAAGCGTGTAATAAAGCCTCGGGCCTGGGCGGACAACCGGCCACGTATACATCCACCGGAATGATATGATCGGCGCCTTTTACAACCGAATAGGTGTTATAAAAAAAAGGCCCGCCACTGATGGCACAGGAGCCCATAGCGATCACGTATTTGGGTTCTGCCATCTGGTCGTACAATCTTTTTAAAACCGGCGCCATTTTATTTACGATCGTTCCTGCAATAATAATAACATCGGCCTGCCGCGGAGAGGCCCTTGCCACTTCAAATCCAAATCTCGAAAAATCGTATTTGGCCGAAGCGGTTGCCATCATTTCAATACCGCAGCAACTGGTAGCAAAAGTGAGCGGCCACAACGAATTCGACCTTGCCCAATTGATCACATCATCCAGCTTGCTCAGCACAATGCCGCCGCCGGGCAGATCGTGAACCTGGCCAGGAAATACCCCCTGTCCCCTTGAAGGGGGAACTAAGGATGTTGCTTTATTATTTTCTTCGCTCATTTATGTATAATGAATGATGCCGTGTTTTTTATTCAATGCAGATCTTCGCTGCAATAAGTTCCCCCTTCAGGGGGCGGAGGGGGTCACAGCCATTTCAACGCCCCCTTCTTATGCGCATATAAAAAACCCATGAATAAAATAAAAAAGAAAATGATGATCTCTACCAGGGCCATCCAGCCTACTTTTTTTGCAACCACTGCCCAGGGATAAATAAATACCAGCTCTACATCAAATATCAAAAATATCAGTGCAAATAAATAGTAACCCACATTCAACTGTACCCAGGTTTTGCCGGTAGTGGGAATGCCGCATTCGTAAGGTTCGCTTTTAGCGGGATTGGTAGATCCTTTGATCAATATCCGGGATACTAAAATAGCAATGCCCGAAAATGCCAGTGCAGCAAGAATAAGGATAATCATGGAGGAGGCGCCCATAATCTCAATCGTTTTTATAACGGTTGAAGTTAATGCTAAAATTGATTGGAAAATTATAACGGCAATTAATTTTTTACCCAATTTTAAAAAAGCATGGTATAAAATGTGCTGCAAATATTTTTAAAGCCGGTAAAAAAATAATAACTTACGATAGCCTTTGCGATTGCTCAACTTAAAACAGCTTATATGAAAAAAGTTTCCAACATACTTAAAAGAAAGGGCAGCAATGTAGTCACCATTTCCCCCGACATCACAGTACTGGATGCCTTAAAACAGATGGCCGAAAAAAATATCGGCTCCATAGTGGTGATCGAGAACGGCCAGTATATCGGCGTTTTAACCGAAAGGGATTATGCCCGTAAAGTGATTCTGAAAGGAAAATCTTCCACCAATACTTTTGTAAAAGAGATCATGAGCACCGGCCTGCCCAGGATAACACCCGATAATTCGGTGGATACCTGCATGCAGATCATGAGTGAGAATAATATCCGCTACCTGCCCGTATTCGAAAACGACCAGTTGTGCGGCATCATTTCCATCAACGATGTGATCAAGGAAACCATCCTTACACAAAAAGAAACCATCGAACACCTGCAAAACTATATTCACTCCTGAGCAATACCCAACAAAACATCCCTGCAATAACAATGCTTTTAAATAAAAAGCTGGTGTTACTGTTATGTTGGTTGAACGTTACTTCAGCATTTGCACAAAAACACAATGCGCTGTATGCCGAAGGGTTGGGTACAGGGCTTACCGGAACGATCAATTACGATTTTCGGTTTAAAGATGATATCATCACCGGAAATTTTAAAGACGCATTGGGGCTGAGATTTGGCGTTGGCTTATCACCTAAATATATATACGATGTTTCCGTGGCGATGCACCCGGTTGCAACCGGCGGCACCAAACCTTTAGTTTTATTAGGCGTTAACACTTTCCAGGATCTTTCTTATTGCAAATGCGCCGGCGATGATATTGAATTTGGCGCCAATCTTTTGTATGCACCCAAAAACAGCATTGCCGATAAATGGGGCACATTCAAACAAACAGACCGTTTTATCCCTTCCATTAATATTGGTTACCGCAGGCAAAAAGATGAATATAATGGCATTGTGCTAAGACTTTGTTACAACCCTTATTTTTTGGATGGTAAATTACACCAGTGGTTGGGTGTGAGTGTTGGTTATCATTTCAATTGATTTAACTTTGCCCTGCAATGAAACATCTCCGATCGCTCCGTAAATATTTCTGGAAGTACCGCTGGCTTTTTTTACTGGGCATTGCATTTGTTGTGCTCACCAATTATTTCCGCATACTGGCGCCACAGGTAACGGGCTATGTTGTCAATACCGTGGTGCATGCTATCAAAAAAGACAGCACTGCAGAAAAAGCTGCTGACGGTCTTTCTGCCGCAGAAAAAAATTACGATCCTTTAGTAAAAAAAGTGATCACCATTTTTGAGAACAATCCCGATCACAGGATCTTGCTCGCCGGCATCAGTCTGCTCGTGCTCGCCATCATCAGCGGCATATTCATGTTCCTGATGCGGCAAACCATTATTGTAATGAGCCGCCATATTGAATACGATCAGAAGAACGAGATATTTGCGCATTACCAAAAACTGGATACCAATTTTTACAAAACACACAGCACCGGCGACCTGATGAACCGAATTGCCGAAGATGTAAGCCGGGTACGAATGTACACTGGTCCCGCCATCATGTATTTCATCAACCTTGCGGCGGTAATCGGTTTCAGCGTTTTCTTTATGCTAAAGGCAAGCGCTAAGCTTACACTGGTGGCGCTGGCACCATTGCCCTTACTGGCCATCACCATTTATTTTGTAAACACCATCATCAATAAAAAAAGCGAAAAGATACAGGCCCTGCTCAGCGATCTTACCACCAATGCACAGGAATCTTATTCCGGCATCCGGGTCATTAAATCTTATGTACAGGAAAAAGCCATGATGCTTTTTTTCCGGAATAACAGTGAAGCCTACCGCAACAATGCCTTAAGCCTGGCCAAGACAGAAGCGATCTATTTTCCCAGCATGGCCTTGCTGATCGGTTTAAGCACCATCATCACCATTACGGTAGGGTGCCTGGATATTGTGAACAGCAGGGTAGATGCCACTTCGGGCCACATAATTACTGCCGGAACTATTGCCGAGTTCGTATTATATATACAGATGCTCACTTTTCCTGTAAGTGCCATCGGGTGGACGGCCAGCATGACACAAAGGGCGGCCGCATCACAAAAAAGGATCAACGAATTTTTATTGACCGAGCCGGAAATAAAAAATACCGGCGGAGAGATCAACCCTGTATTGCAGGGCAACATCGTTTTCAATAATGTAGATTTTACTTACCCGCATACCGGCATCAATGCCATCAAGGATTTTTCATTGCAGATAGCAAAGGGGCAGAAGATCGCTGTCATCGGCCGCACCGGTTCGGGCAAATCCACCCTTGCACAATTGCTGCTGCACATGTACAATCCGCAACGCGGCATCATCACTTATGATGGCATACCGATTACAAAAATCGATATCAAAACATTGCGGGAGCAGATCAGTTATGTGCCGCAGGATGTTTTTTTATTCAGCGAAACGGTCACCAACAATATCGGCTTTGGTGTACTGGGTGCATCGCAGGAGCAGGTGGTAAAAGCAGCAAAGCAGGCGAGTGTGCACAGCGAGATAGAAAAATTTCAGCACCGTTATGATACCATGATAGGAGAGCGGGGCGTAACGCTCAGTGGCGGGCAAAAGCAGCGCATCTCCATAGCAAGGGCATTGATAAAAGATCCGGAGATCGTGATCTTTGATGATTGCCTCAGTGCCGTGGATGCCCGAACAGAAAAAGAGATCATTGAGAACCTGTACCATTACCTGGAAAATAAAACCGCGGTCATCATAACACACCGCATATTCTCCCTCTTTAAATTTGATAAGATAGTGGTGCTGGAAGAAGGCGCCATAGCCGAAGAAGGCACGCACGAAGAGCTGCTGCAGAAGAACGGTATCTATACCGAGATGTATAACCGCCAGCAGGCCGAGAGGAATTAGTTCAACGTTGAAAGTTCGAAGTTCAAAGTTGATGGTTCAAGGTTTGGCCATTAATTGCAACGATACTGCTCCTCCAACTGTGAACTTTCAACTTTGAACCTTCAACCATCAACCGGAAATACTTTCACTTATATTTTGTGGTTTCAAAAACAATTTTATCTTTGCGAAGCCCCAAAAATGGGAATCGTTAAAAAACCAAAAAACAAAAACAGTGGCGTACGAAAACAACGACAAAAAAATGGAAAGCGTTTACAGCCAACGCATCCGTGCCGGAAAACGCAGAACTTACTTTTTTGATGTAAGGGAAACCCGTGGTAATGATTTTTACTTAACAATTACAGAAAGCCGTAAAAAATTTGACAGTGACGGGTATGAGCGGCATAAAATATTTTTATACAAAGAGGATTTTAATAAATTCCTGAAAGGATTGGGAGAAGCGGTAGATTACGTAAAAACTGAACTGATGCCTAATTTTGATTTTGATGCCTTTAACCATGATACTCCTTACGAAGGAGATGGACAGGCGCCAGTACAAAGTCAGGCCACAGATTCATTTGAAACGACCAAACCTGCTGCTGAAGAAAAAGCTGAAACACCTGCTGCATCAACCACACCGGTTGATAACGGCAGTACCGAGGAAGTGGATAAGTGGTAAACCAACGCCAAAACTAATTGCTGAAGCCCTCTCTTTTGAGAGGGTTTTTTATTGGTGCTCAATATTTTAATCTCATTTTCATCTACACAGCGCTTTTTAATTACAACTTAATCTGTAAATTTGATTAGCCAAAACTAAAGCCATGCAAAACACCCGGAACGTATTCGACGTTTTGTAACGCTTTACTTTGCCAAAAAGCATTGAGAAAGATTACCGTCATATCGCTGTTAGCAATTGTCTTTTTAAGTCAGTGTGGCTACTATTGCTATTGCGGTATACAATTATACCTCGCCAAAGAAGCAGCACGCAAAGAACTGCTGAAAGAAATTCCCGAAAATTTACTGGTTAAAATTGCTGTTGATGGAAACCGATCCATTCAATGGGAAGAAGAAGATGAAGAATTCAGTCTCGACGGCGCCATGTACGATGTGGCCAAAATAAAGTACGAGAACGGGAAAAAATACGCTTATTGCATCAGCGACGAAAAAGAAGACCAGGTAAATGCGGCCCTGGAAAACGTAATCAAATCGAACCTTACCAACAATCCCGATAACAGCAAGCATCCCTCAGCTGCTAAAATAACTATACCCGACTGGATAATGGAGCTTCAACCCGTTATATCCTTCCAGGTCGGCCTTATCACACAGAACAGGGAATACTATACGTATAAATCATCCTTGTATTACCACCATATAGAAGTGATATCCCCCCCTCCGGATTTAAATTTTATACTAAACAATCATAAACATGAGAAAATCTACACAACTACTGTTGTTACAGTGCATGGTATGCGCTTTTTTAGCCGCAGCATCCCTTGTATCGTGTAATCAAAAGCCCAGCCACAGGGCACCCCTTGTGATCGATGCAAGGGACGAAGATGAGGAAGAAGGAGAAGAGGACGAAAAATATGATAACCCGGATCAGCTGATGATGCTGGACTTCCAGAAGATGAAGGATCCTGCATTGGGTTATGTACCTTACGACCGCCTGAAAAGCGCCATTGATTACACCAACTCAATGAAGCAGAATGCAGGCAACAATATCCTGGGTACGCTTTTGTGGGTGGAACGTGGTCCCATCTACGATTCAGTAGGCCCCAGCAACGGTAATACCCGTGGCGGTAATGGCTACACCTCCGGAAGGATGGCCGCCATACTGGTAGACACTTTGAACGACCCGACAGGTAATACCGTGATAGTCGGCGGTGTTTCCGGCGGTGTATGGAAATGCACCAACTTTTTATCTCCCATTGCCAACTGGTACAATGTAAACGACTACTTCGCCAACATGGCGATCTCCTCCATCTGCCAGGACCCCAGCAATCCCTCCATCATGTATTTTTCAACTGGGGAAGCCACCAGTAATGCAGATGCCCACTTTGGAGCCGGTATCTGGAAATCTACCGATAAAGGAGAGACCTGGACACAATTGCCCTCTACCTCCAACTTCATGCGCAATTTTAAAATATTGTGCGATGCAGCAGGAAATGTATATGTAGCGGCACGTATCACCACTACGCCTTTGGCACAACCTTACGGTTTATTAAGATCAAATGATAAAGGTGTAACATGGACCAATATTACACCCACAGGCCTTACCAGTACCAATGCCCACTGTACTGATATCGAGATCAGCAGCACCGGCAGGCTGCACGCCAGCTTTGGCTACCTGGGTACCGTGGTGAACCACCGCTATACCACCACACCGGCAACTGTTACCACTACCACCGGCTGGAACGTAAGTACCGGTTTAAGAACTTCAGGAACTGCAGCAATCAGGCTGGAACTGGCCTGCCTTGCAGATACATTATATGGTGTAACTGTAACCACGGCCTATAACTCCGATAGCTGTTACCGTTCGATAGATGGTGGCGCTACCTGGACCAAACAGAACACCACGGTAATGCCTACCGGTGTATTGAGTGGCCAGGGATGGTACAACGAAACACTGGCTATTAACCCGGCCAATTCTGCAGAACTGATCTGCGGTGGACTGGATGCTTACCGCTCTACCAATGCAGGAGCTACTTGGACAAGACAAACCTATTGGGTAACCACTATACCTTATGTACACGCCGATCACCACTTTATGCAATGGATCAAAAAAGGCAATGAAGGCAGGGTGTATATCGGTTGCGATGGTGGTATCTTTTATTCCAACGACGGCGGCGTAAGCTGGGTGGATAAGAACAGGAATTTATCCCTGAAACAATTCTATGCATGTGCTATTCACCCTGCAGCAGGTTCCTCTTATTTGCTGGCAGGCGCACAGGATAATGGTTGCCATCAATTAAAAAATCCCGGCTTAAGTTATTCAACCGAAGTAACGGGTGGTGATGGTATGTATGTATATATCAACCAGCAGGATCCCAACATACAATTCGGTAGCTACGTATATAACCAATACCGACGCAGTACGAATGGCGGACAAACCTGGACAAGTGTGAACCTGAACACCACACAGGGTTTATTTGCCAATCCTTTTGATTATGACGACGGACAAAATATTATGTATGCCTGTAACAATGCCAACCAGTACAGGCGCTGGTTAAATGCGAATACAGCGGCTGCCACCACTTCAACCACCGTTACGGTTAACCAGTTGAACGGCGGACAGGCAGGGGCCTTAAAAATGTCGCCTTATACAGCCAACAGGCTGTACCTGGGTGGAACCACGGGTAAAATTGTAAGGGTGGATGACGCCAATGGCGCAGCGCCTACAATGACCGATATTACCGGTACATCTATGCCTGCAGGCTATATCAACACCATCGCTGTTGGATCATCTGACAACTTCCTGGTGGCCACCTTCACCAACTATGGTGTGAACAATGTTTGGTACAGCTCCAACGGCGGCACCTCCTGGACAGCCATTGACGGTAACCTGCCCGATATGCCGGTATGGAGCGCTTTGTTCGATCCTACAGATAATAATTCATTGATCATCGGTACAGAAACCGGTGTATATACCACTAACCTGGTAAACGGTGCCAGCACGCAATGGACCGTTAGCCCGGGCTTCCCGACCACCAGGGTAAGTATGCTGCGTTTACGCGCCAGCGATAAAACAATTGTGGCAGCAAGTTATGGCAGGGGATTATTCACTGCACAGATCAATAACAGCACTGCTCCTGAAGTATCGTTTGTAACACCGGTAACAAACGTAACAGAACAAACTTCTGTAACAAGCGGCTGCCGTGGTTATAAAGATTATACCGTGAATGTGGGTATCATCAACCCTCCAACCGGCGATGCCACTGTAAACTTTAGCGTACAGGCCAGCAGTACCGCACTGGAAGGAGTGGACTTTGATTTTACCACCAACGGAAGCTTTACTGCGCCATCCAAACAGATCGTATTCACCAACGGACTGGTGGCAATAAAACCAATAACGATAAGGGTATATGATGATGTGCAGGTAGAACCATCTGAGTTCTTTACACTGGGCTTCACCATTTCCGGCACCACCAATGCCGTGGCAGGTATAACGCCGCTGCATACCTTCAATATAGCCGATAACGATGTGTTACCGGTAGCATTGGGATCAGCTAATTATACCATCGGTACCTATAATACCGATATGACGAGCCTGAATACACCATTTGATGGTACCAAGCTGAAACACCGTGTGCAGGTATTGTACACTGCTGCAGAACTGCAGGCCGCCGGTATCATCCGCAATGCGGTGATCAGCTCATTGACATTAAGAGTTAAAACAAAAAATACCACGCAGCCATTCAAAGGCTTTACTGTATCAATGGCCAATACAGCCAATACCAACCTGGGCGCAGGTTTTGCACCGGAAACACTTACACCGGTGTATACCAGCGATTACTCAACCGTGGTGGGTAATAACGTGTTCAACTTTACCACACCATTTGTTTGGAACGGAACATCCAACCTGGTGGTACAATTCTGTTTTGATAATTCACCGGGCACCGCAGAAGGTGTGACCGATGTGGTAGAAGGTATAGGCGCACCATTAGGTACAGGTGTAAGAGCATCCACTTACAGTAACTGGACAACAGCTACCGGTTCCGGTTGTACGCTGGCGGCCGCCTTCATTGATGATAACAGGGTAAATGCAACATTGCTGGCTACCTTCGGCAGCCCGGTTGCAACAGCGCTCAACAGCACCAAAACTGAATTCCTGGGTGGATTCAACGACCTGTTCTATTATACACCAACAGGCGAGATACTGGCACGTATCCTTAACCTGTCTGGCCAGAACTATGGCTGTACACAGGTACTGATCGACAGGGCTGGTAACGGCACTTCACAGTTCTGGAATACCAACCCGGCCAATTACCTGATGAACAAGACCTACCAGGTACTGCCAACCACCAACAGTACTACCGGTAAGTACGAGATCACTTTCTACTTTACCGCTGCAGAAAAACAAGGCTGGGAAGCTGCAACAGGCCAGGTATGGGATAGTATCAAAATGATCAAGCTGCCATCAAGGATCAGCAACGTAACACCATTGATCACACAACCGGACGGACCTGGTACCGTGGAAGTGGTGAATCCTGTAAGAAGGACATTCGGGGCTAATTATTATACACTTTCCTTCATTTTCGAAAACGGCTTCTCCGGCTTCGGCTTCGGCGTACCGGGTAAAATGAATACCCTGCTGAACCTGAACGGTCACTTTGATGCCAACGGAAAAGATATCGATCTTGACTGGACAACATCCGTAGAAATAAACAGCCTGAAGTTTGAAGTAGAGAAATCGTATGACGGTGTCAACTTCACTAAGAGAGGTACCGTAAGCGGTGCTGGTTATAAACTCACGCCAAGCAGCTATGCTTTTGTAGACCATGAAGTGGTACAGACCAATTACTTCCGCATCAAGATGATCCATACCGATGGTTCAGTGATCTACAGTAACGTGGTATTGTTACAGAAAAACGATATCGCACAGGGCATCATCGTATTGCCGAATCCGTTCAGCAATACACTCGGTGTGCGGTTTAAACGACTGGTAACGGGACCGGTTACACTATCATTGTACGACAATGCGGGTAAGCTGGTGAAGAGGGTAGTGGAAAATACGCCTTCGATGAATTATACCATGAGCACCACGGATATTTTAAGCAGTGCTGTGTATATACTGAAAGTAAATGTGGATGGACAGAAATACTCAGCAAAAGTGTTGAAGAATTAACGGAATAAAATTGCATTGGCCACTGTATAGTGCAGTGGTCAATGTTTTTGCAAACCGTAAACAATGAATCAAAATCTTTAAACTTCAAATTCAGACCATGCTTAAAAAATATATATTCAGCCTTTGTGCTTTAGTGCTGTTGTGTACAGTAACAGCCAAGGCACAGGTTCCGGCCTATACTTTTGCCGCATCCAGCGGTACTTACACACCCATAACCGGGGGAACCACCGTATCGTACCTGTATGGTACAGCAGCCAATTCGGATGATGGCTATGCCGCAGTGAACATCGGTTTTAACTTTGTATACAACGGGGTAACCTATACTGTTATAAGGCCCTGCGCCAACGGGTTTGCCACATTTGGAGCAGTACTCACTGGCTCCACCGATACCTGGACCAACGACCTTTCCGGTGGCCTCGGTACAGGACGTCCCATATTAGCACCACTTTGGGATGATATGGACAATTCCAGCGGTAACACTACGTACCTGTTATCCGGTACATCGCCCAACCGTGTGCTGACCGTACAATGGTACAATAGCAAATGGCAATACAGCGGCCTCAGCGGCGCTATTTCTTTTCAGATAAAATTGTACGAGACCACCAACGTGATAGAATTCGTTTACAACCAGGAAACAGGCTCAGTAGCCAATGCAGGCGACCTGGGCGCTTCAATTGGTATCACCTCAACAGGAACGGGTAGCGGCAGTTTTATATCACTGGCCAGCCAGGGCACCAACCCGGCCTTCAGTTATCTTACAGAAACCAATACCATCTCCACCAAACCAGCCACCGGACAGGTATACAGGTGGACGCCATATTGTACTGCAGGTGCGACGGATCTTACAAGAGAAAAGATAGCGAAGGTGCAATACAACACCATCAACAACTCATCTACCTCCACAGCAGGTTATGAAAACTTTGCAAACCTGATCACACAGGTGGAACCATCTTCTAACTACACCATGACGGTTACGCCCAATGCATCTGCTGTGGCTACCGACCAGGTGATCGTGTATATCGACCTGAACCAGAACGGTTCATTCTCTGATGCCGGCGAAACCGTGTATACCTCTGCACAGGGTGCAGGGCCTTATACATTCCCGCTTCCAATTCCTCCAACTGCAAGCATTGGGCTAACGCGGATGCGTATACGCCTGCAGGATGCTGTAACCGGTGCTAACAGTACACCTTGCGGTACATCCACTTATGGACAGGTGGAAGATTACAGTGTGAACATACAGTTATGTTCTCCGGCCAATATTACCTCGCAGCCGCCAAACACTACCGTTTGTATCGGCAACGGTACTTCTATTGCACTGGCTGCAACCGGTACCGGGTTGACCTACCAATGGCAGGTAAGCACCAATAGCGGAACCAGCTACAGCAATATAGCTGCAACGGGGCCTTACTCAGGGGTGACCACCAACACGCTTGCCATATCAAGCACCACTGCTGCAATGAACGGGTATATGTACAAATGTATCCTGAATGGTACCTGTACGCCTGCCAATACTGCATCAGCAGCAGCGTTATTAACTGTTAACAGTCCTACCACCATTACTACGCAGCCTGCAAATTTTGCCACCTGCTACAACAACTTTGCATTCTTTAATGTGGCAGCAACGGGAACGGTAAGTTACCAGTGGCAGGTAAGCACCGACGGCGGTTTTGTATACAGCAATATCAGCGGCGCCACCGCTTCATCTTTAACATTGGCTAATGTAAAAGAGAATGTGAATGGCAACCGTTACCGTTGCGTGGTAACAGTAGCATCCTGCGGATCTGTTACCAGCAGCCCGGGTATATTGACAGTGAACCTGCTGCCAACAGCATTCATCACAGCTGATCCTGTAAATAAATTAAAACCAGGTTTGCTGGCTTCGCTGAATGCAACTGCTATACCCAGCCTGACTACCAATACCTTTACATGGTATAAGGATAATGCACAGGTGGCTACCGGCACTAAGCTGGATATCAATTATACGGGTATTGGCGATTATACCTTAAAGGTTATTGATGCCAAAGGATGTTCCAATACATCTGCGGTATATACGATATCAGATTCTATCAGCAACAGGTTGTTCATTACGCCTAACCCCAACGATGGCAGGTTCCAGGTGCTGTACCACAGCGCAAGGTTCAACACACTGCAGCGTAACCTTACTGTTTACGATAGCTGGGGAACAAGGATATTTACAAAAGTGTACACTGTGGCAAGCCCTTACCAGCCAATGGATGTGGATATGCGGAATTATCCCGCAGGTATCTACCTGGTGGTACTGGGTGATAACAATGGCAATAAATTAGCCAGCGGTAATGTATTAAAACGTTAAAAATTAAAGCATGAGAATCGGGCCGCTTTATAATTACTTAAAGCGGCCCTTTTTTTGTATAGCATGCAGTGGTTTTAAATAGTAAATTTGAACAAACCAATGAAAAAAATATTCGCCATAATCCTGTTGTTTTTTTGCTGGGGCAGCGGCCAGGCACAGCTATTTCGTATAGTGAGGGCGTATGCATTTTTTAGTGTATCCGTACCCGGTATGCAAAGGGTGGACGATAGGGGCAATCCCGTTAATCCCGATCCCATTATAGACCGGGTGATCTATATTGAATGTCGTTTTAATGGCAGGCCCAAAATTGATTCGGTGCTGTACAATGGTGTGTTATATGCCGCAACAGTGGCTGATAAAGAAGAAAATGTATTGTCCATAGGAACAAGGCAGGATAATGGCAAAGCGATTGTGTTGCCAAGAAGCAAGGGGAATCATATCTGGCGGATAGATGTATCGCAGCTGGAAGGCAAGCCTTTGCTGCACGAACAACTGAAGAAGATCGTTTTAAAAGGAAAACTCAACAGCAATAAATTTGCCTTTACATTGATATCAGAAACACAACTGTCAACTCCCGACAGGCCCTGAGTTTTGTGCTCATTTATTTTTCGGTAAAAGATCCGGTACAACTGTTCTGTTATTACCGTTCAATTGAGCAGCATCTTCACCTGCAAATAGATCCTGTGCAGGCAAAGCATTAGGAATACCATTTTTAGCAAGCGGGGTTTTGAATACCGGCATCAGCGATTGCGATGGTGCTGCCACGCAGGGCATATTATCCAAAGGCAAAGCATATACTTTGTAAGAACCTGGTTGTACTACCTGTGCCATTGTAGGCTGTTCACCAATCCCCAATGCTTTAAAAGAAGGCTGTAATTTTTTATAGAAAGGAGCGCCGCTGTTTTGAGCCATAGCTAAAGAAGCTATAAAAACAAAAGCGGCAGTTAGGCAGTAAGTTTTCATAAAAATGTATTTTACTAAAGTTAAGCAATATTTGCGCTTACCTCATTCTCTTGAACGCATTGATCAAGCCATTGGTGGAAGAATCGTGCGATGAAACAACGCTGTCATCGAGTAATTCGGGCAATATCTTATTGGCAAGCGCCTTACCCAGTTCCACACCCCATTGATCGAAGCTGTAAATATTCCAGATAACGCCCTGTACAAATATCTTGTGCTCATACAAAGCAATTAATTCGCCCAGGCTGAAAGGCGTGATCTCTTTCACCAAAAAAGAATTAGTGGGGCGGTTGCCTTCAAATACCCTGTACACATTATCGTTGGGAGTGCCGTTCATCAATGCCTCTGTTTGAGCAAAAAAGTTGCTGAGTAATTTCTGGTGATGATCGGCCAGTACATTGTGCGTAATGGCTGGTGCAATAAAATCGCAGGGGATGATCTGCGTACCCTGGTGGATCAGCTGGTAAAAAGCGTGCTGCCCGTTGGTGCCTGGTTCGCCCCATATAACCGGACCGGTAGCATAAGTTGCTTTATGGGCATTCCGGTCAACATATTTTCCATTGCTTTCCATATTGCCCTGTTGAAAATAGGCCGAAAAGCGGTGCATATACTGGTCGTAAGGCAATATGGCTTCGGTAGTGGTACCATAAAAATTACCATACCAAAGACCTATCAGCGCCATGATGACCGGTATATTTTTTTCAAAAGCCGTATTGCGAAAGTGCAGGTCGGTTTCGTGTGCGCCCCGCAGTAACTGTTCAAAATTATCATAGCCAATAGTGAGTGCAATGGATAAACCGATAGCGCTCCATAAACTGTAGCGGCCGCCCACCCAGTCCCAGAACACGAACATGTTCTCAGGTGCAATACCAAACCTGGTCACTTCTTTTTCGTTGGTGGATAAAGCTGCAAAATGCTTGGCCACATGCAGTTCTTCCTTTGCAGATTGAAGGAACCAGCTCCTTGCACTGTGTGCATTGGTCATGGTTTCCTGCGTGGTAAAGGTTTTGGAAGCAATCAGGAAAAGTGTTTCATCAGGTGTTACTTTCTTTAACGTTTCTGCTATATGCGTACCATCCACATTGCTTACAAAATAGGTTTGTATGCCTTCCACCCAGTAAGGCTTCAGCGCTTCGGTAACCATAACAGGCCCCAGGTCGCTGCCGCCGATACCAATGTTCACAATGTATTTGATCTTTTTACCCGTGTAGCCTTTCCATTCACCACTATGTACTTTTTTACAGAACTGCTGCATCTGTGCCAATACTTTTTGTACATCGGGCATCACATCCTTGCCATCCGTAACCACGGGTTTGCCCGAAAAATTGCGGAGCGCCGTATGCAGCACCGCACGGCCTTCGGTACCGTTGATCTTTTCCCCGGTGAACATGGCTTCAATGGCATCGCCCAGTTTGCAATCAGCAGCCAGCTGCAGCAGCAACTGCATGGTTTCGGTAGTAATGATATTCTTGGAATAATCGAACAGGATATCATTGAACTGCAGCGAATATTTGCTGAACCTTTCACTGTCTGCACGGAACAGGTCTTTTAAATGCGTTGTTTTTGACTGGTTGTAATGCAGCTGTAATGCCTGCCAGGATGGGGTGGAAGCGGGGTTGATGTTGGGAAAACTCACAATGATTGATTTTAATACGGGATAAAGTTAGGCGTTTATTTTTTCAATATTTCAGCTGTTATAAATTCATTGGGTTTAAAAAAGAATTTATACACTAAAAACAGCAACGGCAGGTTGGCCAGTAAAAGAATGATATAAAATCCCGTAACAAAAAAGATGAAGAATAAAAAAAAGCTGAAGAGTAAACCACCCCATAACCGGCCATTGTCCGCTTCACAACCGATATCAATAAAAACCGTATCCGTAGCGGCTTTTCGTATAAACAAAGGTTTGGAAAAATGAAAACCATTCTTTACCACGATCTTCACCGGCAAAGTATTTTCTTCTATCAACAAAGGCTCCTGTTCTTTCAGTTGATAGAGATGGGTATCGTTTACTACCACGTATAGTTTAAGCACCCGCAGCAATAACTGGCGTTCGCGTAAAACGATTATGGTAGGATTAAGTGTAATAAGTTTAGTTTGATTGTGTGCTAAACATCTAACGTAAGTCCTGTGGTAAAAAAGTATGTGACCTACATACTTTCTATCACTTCCACCAGTTTTTTTACCATGGGCGGCAATACGTCCAGGTGAAACACCATCCGTACCTGTGTGGCAGAAATGGGCAGGCAAAGTATATCATCCAGTTTAAGCCTGTCACAAAATTCCTTGGCGGTGTACGAATCCTTTACTTCAAAAATGATGATATTGGTTTCCACCGGCAGGATGCGGCCGATGAAATCTTTCTTCAGCAAAGCTTCCGCCACCTGGTGGGCATGCAGGTGATCTTCGGCCAGGCGGTCGATATTGTTCTGCAGGGCATAGATACCCGCCGCGGCCATATAGCCGGCCTGCCGCATACCGCCGCCAAAAACCTTGCGCACCCGGCGGGCCTTCTTTATAAAATCGAACTTGCCCAGCAGCACACTGCCAATGGGTGTGCCCAATCCCTTACTGAGACAAACCGAGATGCTGTCAAACACCTCGCCATAAGCCAGTGGCGATTCTCCCTTTGCCACGATCGCATTCATCAGGCGGGCACCATCCAGGTGTAGGCCTAAACTATTTTTTAAACAGATCTCTTTAATCAGTTGAAAATCTTCAAATTCGTAACAACTGCCACCACCGCGATTGGCCGTATTTTCCAGGCTCACCAGGCTGGTATGGGCCTTATGCACATCCTCAGGATTGATGGCTTCCAGCACCTGTTGCGCCGATATCCTGCCCCGGTCGCCTTCCAAAGCTTTTACCTGGCTGCCGCTATTAAAGGCAATGCCGCCGCCTTCGTAAATATACACATGGCTCATTTTATCGCAGATCACTTCGTCGCCGGGTTGCGTATGGCATTTGATGCCGATCTGGTTGGTCATGGTGCCGGTAGGGCAGAACAGGGCGGCCTGCATGCCAAACATTTCAGCAGCCATTGCTTCCAGTTCATTCACAGAAGGGTCCTCGCCAAAAACATCATCACCCACGGGGGCTTTGAACATGGCTTCCAGCATGGCCGGGGAGGGCTTGGTAAAAGTATCAGAACGTAAGTCAGTTATCATGCTCCAAATATAAGCCGCAAGTGGCAAGCTGCAAGGGAAAGACAACAAGTTTTGGAAAGGAAGCTGCAAGTAACAAGCCGAAAGGGAGCAGCAGGTCGTTTGAATAACTTTTCAGATAAGGAAGGTCTTGTGCCTGTTCCCCTAACAAGCTTCAAGTGGCAAGCTCCAATGGAGAAGCAAGGGGTTTGAGTAACTTTTCAGTTTAAGAAGGTCTCGCAGTTGACCCTTGCAACTTTTCCCTTGCAACTTTTCCCTTGCGGCTCTTCCCCTTGTAGCTATTCCCCTTGTAGCTATTCCCCTCACAACCTTGTGGCTTCTTATCCACCATTCCTCCCTTTTTTACACAAACACTATGAAATACGGCCGTTTTTACGTAACTTTGCCCACTATTTTAAGGGTTCTGACGCATTAACTATTCATTTGCAACATTTTCCCCAACAAATATGTCTATTTAGTGTTAAATATTCTGAATTAATACATTACAATGAGGCAACTTAAGATCGCAACGCAGATTACCAACCGTGATTCACAAGCAGTTGAGAAATATTTGCAGGAAATTTCGAAAATCTCTATGATCACTCCCGAAGAGGAAACCATTTTGGCACAAAAGATCAAGATGGGCGATCAGAGGGCATTGGACAAATTGGTGCAGGCCAACTTACGTTTTGTGGTATCTGTTGCTAAGCAGTACCAGCACCAGGGGCTTTCTCTTAGCGATTTAATTAACGAGGGCAACCTCGGCTTGATCAAAGCGGCACAACGCTTCGACGAAACCAAAGGTTTCAAATTCATTTCTTACGCTGTGTGGTGGATTCGCCAGTCGATACTACAGGCGTTAGCAGAGCAGGGCAGATTAGTCCGCCTGCCTCAAAACAAAATTGGCACTTACAACAAAGCTAACAAAGCTTACATGGCTTTTGAACAGGAACATGAGAGAGAGCCATCAACAGAAGAGTTGGCAGAGTTACTGGAGATGAGCGAAACAGAGATCAACAACATTTTTCAGAGCAACACCCGTCACACTTCGCTGGATGCACCCGTGCATGAGGCTGAAGACGTAGCAATGGGCGACCTGCTGAAAGGTGGTGATGAAACTGACGAGGATGTAATGCACGACTCATTGAAAAATGAGATCCGCAGGGTATTAAAATCATTAAGTCCAAGGGAAGCTGAGATCGTGAATGCTTACTTTGGTCTGGACGGAGAAAATGGTGTTACCATTGAGCAGATCGGTCAAAAGTATGACCTGACCAAAGAGCGTATCCGCCAGATCAAGGAAAGGGCTATCAAACGTTTGCAGAAAGCACGTTACAGCGGCGCATTGAAAGCCTACCTGGGTTAATAATATTTTGATGGGTTAATCCTCCTGGATCCTTCTGCCAAAAGCAGGAGGATTTTTTTTGTCAATAACCTGCCTGCTGACCGTTTACAAAACATAACAACTAAAATGCGGGAATCTGTACGGGACGGGTTAATTTTGGGGCCGTAATGAAAACAGCCTTACTCTTACTCTCCGCTATTGTTTTGCTTTCGTCCTGCGAAAAGAATATCAATTTCAATTTAAAGAATGCTGATGATGTATTGGTGGTGGATGCACAGATAGAGAATGGACAGGCGCCCATGGTGGTATTATCCAAAAGCATGGATTATTTCAGTACCATCAGCCCGCAGATACTCGCCAGTTCATTTGTAAGGAATGCAGATGTTACCATATCTAACGGCACACTTACCCATAAATTAAAAGAGTATGCGTACCCGTTAGGTGGTGGTTATACTGCTTATTATTACAGTGTGGATCCGGCAAGCCCTTCCACATCTTTCATTGGAGAATTCAATAAAAAATATACACTTAATATTAAAGCCGAAGGGCAGGAGTATACAGCGCAAACTAATATACCGGTGCTGGCAAAATACCCCGATTCGCTGTGGTTTAAAAAAGCGCCGCTCAATCCTGATACCAATAAACGGGTGTTGATGAGCCGCACCACCGATCCGCCCGGTTTGGGTAATTATATCCGCTATTTTACCAAAAAGAACTCAGGTGTTTTTTTACCGGGCCCCAATTCTGTATTCGATGATGCAGTGATTGACGGCACTACCTACGAAGTGCAGGTGGAACCGGGTATCGACCGGAATAATTCTATTTCGGCAGACAGTAATTTTTTTAGAAAAGGCGATACGGTAACGGTGAAGCTGTGCAATATTGATAAGGCCAGTTATACATTCTGGAACACCTGGGAATTTGCCCAGCAAAGCATCGGTAATCCCTTTGCGCAGCCCAATAAAGTGATCGGGAATATCAGTAATAATGCCCTGGGTGCTTTTTGCGGGTATGCGGTATGGTATGGCACAATTATTGCTAAATAATCTTTCTAATAAATTTATTAAAAACAGTTTACGGTTTACAAATAATTATATATGTTTAGTTCCTTCCGTGTACAAATAATAAATTATACTTTTGTTTCTCCCCGAGCGAAGCGTTTTTACAAATCACGTTATAAAGTAATCCGTATCATCTAAGTAAATGCCAGTTTTCCCTTGCATGTACATTGATGTGTTTATTATTTTATAATAATGATAAACTTTTTAAACCACCTAATATGATTAAAAAACTTACATCGCTATTCTTTAAAGTTGCTTTCCTATTCTTACTGTTCACTACACCCGTGAAAAAAACTTACGCTCAGGGCAATGCTTTGGCTTTTGATAAACCCGACCAGGACTATGTTATTGCAGGACCTGCAGGCGGTTTATATACAGTTGGCAGCGCTTACACAAAAGAAGCCTGGGTATTAAAAGGCCCGTACCACACTGCAGAAAATTTTATTTCCTGCAAGGATCCGTTTTTTATTGAGTACGACCAATTGGTGAATAACTCCAACAATTATATCATTCCTTCACAGGAGCATTATGATGTGGTTGATACCAGCAGGATCACGCCTGGCCGCTGGGTGCATTATGCTGTAACCTACGACGGTGCAACTACTATGAAGCTTTACCGCAATGGTAACCTGGTGGTGCAGAATAATGCCGTACCGTTTACATCTGCATCAGGTCAAAATTATGTAGGTGCATTTTTTAATACCGACACCGGTTTGCCCGATTATTTCTTCTGGGGGCACCTGGACCAGATAAGGGTGTATAATGTGGCGCTTACACAGGCACAGATCAGGACAAATATGGTGAATACAACTTCTGTATTGCCGGGCAACCTGAAAGCTTACTATAACTTTAACAGCGGAACAGGCGGAGCCAACAATGCCGGTGTAACACAATTGACCGATCAAAGCGGAAACGGTAATCATGGTACACTTATGAATTTTGATCTTACCGGTACCAACAGCAACTGGGTGGAAAGCTATGCAATGATCATCCCTACATCCAACGCTGCCACCAATGTTACACAAACAAGCTTTGATGCCAACTGGACCCCGCCTGCATTTGGTGGTGCTTCCATGATCGATCGCTATTATGTATATGTTTCCACTACACCGGATTTTGAAAACCCTATACCGGGCTCGTATTTCAATGTGCCATTTGGTACCAATACGCTGCATGTATCTGGTTTATCGCCCAACACCAACTATTACTATATGCTGGTAGCGGATAAGGATGGTGCAGTTGCCAACCAGGGTGCGCTTACATTACCAATCACTGTTAAAACGCTGAATGTATTGGCAGTTAACATGCTTAATTTTAACGCCAGCAAAACTAACAGTGGTAATTTATTGCAATGGTCAACAGCCTCTGAACAGAATAATAAAACATTTGAGGTACAGAGAAGCGAGAACGGGACTGACTTTACTACTATCACTACCATTAACGGCAGTGGCAACAGCAGTACCACCAAAAATTACCAGTATACTGATGCAGCCACCGGCCAGGCAGCGGTTTATTATTACCGTTTAAAAATGGTGGACATTAATGGCGGTATCAGCTACAGTGAAATTCTTTTGATCAAGAACAGCAAGGGGGGCGGAGCCATTACGGTGTATCCTAACCCTGCAAAAGATAAGGTTACCGTTAATATTACCGACAAATCGCTGATGAATACTACGGCAACCGTGGTTGATATCAGCGGCAAGCAATTGCAGCAGGTGATCATTAAGCAAACGGTTACTTCCATTAATCTCAGCACTTATGCAAGGGGTATTTACCTGCTAAAGCTGGCTAATGGCGAAAGTGTAAAACTCGTTAAGGAATAAGGTTATCTTTCTATGATATTTACAGCAAGGTCCCGGCAAAGTAAAATGCCGGGACTTTTTTATTACGCCATATTCAAAATGCTGTATAACGTGCATAAAACTGCATAGTAAAGGGTCTGGGGAATTTTTTACCTATCATTTCTCTACTGGTTTAATGGACTTTTTAACCCTTCAACGGGCCGGTTACGGTATTTTGAAAGTATCATTTTTGTTATTTGGAATATTTTGCTATAAGAAATTAAATATTAATTGTACTTTTAGTCACAAATACTTACAGTTAAACTTTTATCCATGAAACAAAAATCTACGCAACTTGCGAAATGCATTCTTTTATTATTTTTTATCTGCACCGGTGCTGTTACTATCAGCAACGCACAACCGGGAAATGGTTTGAACTTTGATGGTGGTATTGGAGGTGCTGGTACCGGCGATTATGTGATCGTTGGTTCTGCTTCGGGCTTCTATACAGCCGGGGGCAGCTACACCAAAGAAGCCTGGGTATTTCTTGCCGGTCCTAATAATGTGGGAGGAGCAGGATATGGAGTGGAAAATATTCTTTCCTCCGGTGATGGTATATGGGTGGAAAATGGCAAGATACATGCTGCCAATAATTTTGATGGTAATAACTATGATATAGTTGACCATGCAGATATGACCCTTAATCACTGGGAACATATTGCATTGACCTACGATGCAGCAACAACCACCATGAACCTTTACAGGAACGGTGTGCTGCAGGAAACCAATACCGCAGCTCCTGCATCTGTAAGCGGACAAAATTATTTGGGAGCATTTGATGACACCGGGTTGGGTGGCGGAGGATTGACAGCTGAAACCTATTCTTGGTATGGTTCGCTGGACCAGGTTCGTGTATACAATGTAGCACTTACACAGGCGCAGATACAGGCCAATATGACCAGCACTTCATCTGTATTAACAGGCAATTTAAAAGGCTATTATAATTTTAATACCGGTACTGCTGGTGGCACAAACACCGGCCTGACCAGTTTAACTGATAACAGTGGTTCCGGTAATGGTGGTACACTCACCAATTTTGCATTGACAGGCGCCACCAGTAACTGGGTGGAAAGTTATAGTATGATAGTACCTGTTGCCAATTCAGCCAGCCATGTAAGCACCGGCCTTACCGGTTTTACTGCCCGCTGGACAACACCGGTTGCTACAGGAACGATCAATAACTATATTGTGGATGTTTCCACTACCAATGATTTTACAAGCCCTATTGCAGGTTCGCCTTTTACAGTTGCTTTTGGAACGAATTCTTTGGCAGTAACCGGTTTAGTAGCGGGCGATAACTATTATTACAGGGTATCTGCAGATAAAACTTCTGTTACAGGACAGGGCGCATTTTCCAACACTATTTCTGCCCTGGCAACATTGCCGGTTAATTTGCTGAGCTTTAATGTAACCAAGAATGGTAGCAGCAACCAATTGCAATGGTCCACTGCTTCTGAAATAAATACTAAATACTTTGAATTGCTGCGCAGCGAGAATGGCTCCGATTTTGTTGCTATTGCCAAGATCAACAGCAGTGGTAACAGCAGCACTGTTAAGAATTACCAATATGCAGATAATCTTGCTATCAATGTTCCGCCTGTGTATTATTACCGCTTAAAGATCACTGATATCAATGGTAATTTCACTTACAGCGATATTGTACTGATCAAGAACAACCGTTCAACCGTGGTAACTGTTTATCCAAATCCTGCAAAGGATAAAGTGATCGTGAATATTACCGATAACAGTTTACTGAACAGCAAAGCGGTATTAAGCGATGTGAATGGTAAAGTGCTGCAGACCGTAAATATTACGCAAACTGCCACACCGATCTTCATCAATACTTATGCAAGAGGTGTATATCTTTTAAAACTGGCCAACGGCGAAAGCTTTAAGCTGGTGAAAGAATAACCATCGCATTAATTCATAAAAAGGGTTCCGGTCTGTAAGGCCGGAACCCTTTTGGTTTATGGTAATAAGGCATTACTTACAGTATTGATTATTCCTGTAAATTTGTAATCCTTTATAATAAAATCATGGAGACAGAAAAAGTACATTGTTTGATCATTGGATCGGGACCAGCAGGTTATACAGCAGCTATTTATGCATCAAGAGCGGGTTTGAGCCCCGTTTTATACCAGGGTATTCAGCCTGGCGGACAGTTAACTATCACTACAGAAGTGGAAAATTACCCCGGTTATCCCGACGGGATACAGGGACCGGATATGATGGTACATTTTGAGAACCAGGCTAAGCGCATGGGCGCCGATATCCGTTACGGGCTGGCCACCAAGGTGGATTTTTCTGTAAGGCCTTTGAAAGTGGAAATTGATGAAGAAAAATGGATCGAAGCGGATTCCGTGATCATTTCCACCGGCGCCAGCGCCAAATGGCTGGGCCTGGAAAGTGAACAACGCCTGAATGGCTATGGCGTAAGCGCCTGTGCGGTATGCGATGGATTTTTCTTTAAAGGAAAAGAAGTGGCTATCATTGGTGCAGGAGATACCGCGGCTGAAGAAGCTTTATATCTTTCTAAAATATGCTCGGTGGTGCACATGATCGTACGCAAGGGCGAAATGAGGGCCAGTAAAGTGATGCAGGAAAGGGTATTGAACACGCCGAATATAAAAGTGAACTGGCATAGTGAGACCGATGAAATATTAGGCGACAAAAAAGTGGAAGCGGTTCGTATAAAAAATAACCAGACGGGTGAAAAAACAACTATACCGGTAAGTGCCTTCTTTGTGGCCATTGGTCACCAGCCCAACAGCGATATTTTTAAAGGATGGATCGATATGGATGAATCGGGTTATATAAAAACCATACCCGGTAGCTCTAAAACCAATATTGAAGGCGTATTTGCCAGCGGTGATGTGCAGGATAAAATATACCGCCAGGCTGTAACGGCAGCAGGCAGTGGTTGTATGGCTGCGCTGGATGCGGAAAGATACCTTGGTGAAAAAGGACTCCACTAGTAATTAATAATTAAAAATGAATAATTAATAATGTTTTAAACCCGTTGCGTTTTCAACTAATTAAAGCATCCTGATACTATTGACTACCAATTATTAATTTTTAATTATTCATTATTAATTAAAAAAATGTTTACGATCCATCTTAATAACCTGCGCTTTTTTGCTTTTCATGGTTTGTACCAGGAAGAAAAGATACTGGGCAATGAATATGAAGTAAATGCGGAAGTGACTTTAGTAACACATGAAGCGGTTACCGAACTGCACCAGACCATCAATTACGTAAAAATTTACGATATCATAAAGCAGCGGATGCAAACACCTACCGCTCTTTTAGAAACAGTGGCACAGGAATTGACGGATGATATTTACAGCTCCGACAAAAGAATTACTTCTATATACATTAATATTAAAAAGGTATATCCTCCCATTGCAGCATTCAGGGGCAGTGTGGGGGTTAGTTATAAAAAAGATTTTTAGCATGAGGGTGGTTACTGTTTTTTTTATTGCGATCCTTGCCTTTTTGAAAACTGCAGCACAGGATATTACTGCGGTCATAAAGGAAGCAGAACGGCTGGAAGCTGTGCCTGATGAAATGGCTGCATTAGCCAAGTTTAAAGAAGCGCTCCACATCAATCCCATACAGATACATGCATTGAGTAAAAGCAGCGAACTGTGCAGCAGGATAGGGCAGCGGCAAACCAATGCCAAATCGAGAGATGATTATTACAATGCTGCAAGGATATATGCACAAACAGCGTTGAAAGTGGATTCCACCAATTCCGAAGCCAATACTTCCATGGCCATTATGCTGGGCCGTACCACGCTCACCAAATCGGGCAAGGAAAAAGTTGCTTCTGCAAAAGATCTTAAAAAATACGTGGATGCTGCGCTTAAAAGTAATCCATCCAACTTCCTGGCATGGCATGTACTCGGCCGCTGGCATTACGAGATTCAGTAACCTGAACATGATAGAACGTGCTGCAGTAAAGGTTTTCTACGGCGGCTTTCCGCCTTCTTCTTTAAAAGATGGTATTGCTGCTTTTGAAAAAGCAAAAGCATTGACACCGGGCTTTATCCTTAATTATCTTGAACTGGCCAAGGCCTATCACCGCAATAACCAGGATGACAAGGCCATTGCATTGCTGAACGAAATGATGAAATTGCCCAATCATACAGAGGACGACCCCACCATTAAAGAGACCGGTAAAAAATTACTGGCCGCCTGGCAATAATTACCGGTTAACAAATACCGCTTTATCGGGTAGCTTGTTTTGTCTAACTTCATGGCATAAAATCAAGCTCATGCAAAAAGTATTGTTTTCTTTTTTTCTTTTATGTTTTTTTAGCCTTGCGGTTACAGCGCAAAATGATGTTGTAGGTATCGATACCCGTTACGATCCACATGCCTTATTCTCTCCTTTATTCTATCCTTCGGGCGGCACCATCAGCAGGGCTGCAACCGGTGAGCCCAATGTTGGCTACTGGCAGAATAAAGCCGATTACCAGATCAATGCATCGCTGAATGATGTTACACACGAGATCAGTGGTAGTGTGACCATTACTTATAAAAATAACAGTCCGCATACGCTGCCTTTTTTATGGCTGCTGGTGGAACAGAATCTTTTTAATAAAAGCAGCCGCGGCCAGGCCCGTATGCCTATCGACAGCCGCAGCCGCTATGGCGACAGTAAAAGCTCTTTCGATGGTGGTGATAAGATCGTGAGCGTTAAATATGAAGATGGTACTCCGGCAGATTATATCATTACCGACACCCGTATGCAGGTGCGTCTACGCAAGCCCGTTAAGCCAGGTGGTGATATGATCAAATTAAAGATCGAGTACTCGTTCGTGTTACCTGAATATGGTGCTGACCGCTGTGGTATCTTAAAAACCAAGAACGGTGATATTTTTACCGTGGCGCAATGGTATCCTAAAATGTGCGTGTTTGATGATGTGAGGGGATGGAATACCGATCCTTACCTTGGTCCGAGTGAATTCTACCTGGAGTATGGTGATTTTGATGTGACATTGACTGCACCTGCCAGCCATATTGTTGTTTGCAGCGGCGAATTGCAAAATCCTGCTGAGGTACTCACGCCTACGCAGGTTTCAAGACTGGAAGAAGCGAAAAAAAGTGATAAGACCGTAATGATCCGTACAGAAAAAGAAGTGACCGATCCTGCATCAAGACCTGCGGGCAACACACTAACCTGGAAATACAAGATCACGAATTCGAGGGATGTGGCATGGGCTTCCTCCAAAAGTTTTATATGGGATGCGGCCAAAATAAATTTACCCAGTGGTAAAACGGCATTGGCCATGAGTGTATATCCTACAGAAAGCAATGGCAAAAAAGCATGGGGCAGGGCTACTGAATATACCAAGGGCAGTATTGAGAATTACAGCAAACGCTGGTACGAATTTCCTTATCCTGTAGCCACCAATGTTGCCAGCAATGTGGGTGGAATGGAATACCCCGGTATTGTTTTCTGTGGCAGCAAATCTACTGAGCAGGGTTTGTTTGGTGTAACGGATCATGAATTTGGTCACACCTGGTTCCCGATGATCGTGGGCAGTAACGAACGCCGCTATGGCTGGATGGATGAGGGTTTCAATACTTTCATCAATTCGCTGGCCGATGATGATTTTAATAAGGGGGAGTATAAAAATCCTCCAACTACAATGGAAGGTATGGCCGGTTATATGTTTGGCGAAAATACAGAGCCCATCTTTTTAACGCCTGATGCAATGAAGGAACGAAACATTGGTATTGCATTGTATTTTAAACCGGGTTACGGACTTGAATTGCTGCGCAACGAAATACTGGGACCAGACCGTTTTGATTATGCTTTCAGAACCTATATCAACCGCTGGGCATTTAAACATCCTACACCATGGGATTTTTTCAGAACGATGGAAAATGCGGCGGGAGAGGACCTTGCATGGTTCTGGAAAGGATGGTTCCTGGAAAATTATCGTTTGGATCAATCGATCGTATCGGTGAAGTATGATAAGGATGTGGCGGCCAACGGTGCCATAGTAACCATTGGTAATTTAGATGAAATGGCCATGCCGGTAAATATCAGTTACGAAACAAAAAGCGGTGTAAAAGGCACCATAAAATTGCCCGTGGAAGTATGGAACAATACGGCTTTCTGGAAAGTGAAACTGCCTACAACGGAAGAATTGAAAACGGTGGAGATCGATAAAGAAAAAGTGTTCCCGGATATCAATTTTGCCAACAACGTTTGGAAATCAAACTGATGATATGAAGTATAAGCATGTATTCCTGGTGTGGCTGTTGGCCGATGTGTTTTTAGCTATAGGCTTATTCATTTTCATTTTGTTCGAGCTGTCGGGTACCAGTGGCAGGAACAACATGGATATGTTTTTGTGGGTATGCCTGTATGGTATAGTGGTTTCATTACCCTCACTGGCGATCATGCTTATATTCCATGCAGTGTTCATGCATAATGCAAAAGACCCCGGCGATTATAAGATGCCTTATATGCTTTTAATTATTGGCATCAATTTTTTATACCTGTTGATAACGGCTAATGCTTACCGCATGGGGGAACTGTTTAACCTGTTTTATATGGGCAGCACAGTGGCAGGCCTGCTGGCTTTTTACATTGTGGACAGGAAGATTAAAAAGCAGGTTGTTGCCGCACTTAAATAAAATCATTACAATATGAAGAAGAGCTGCTGTTTTGTGTTTTTTATATACCTGTACATAGCAGGTTATGCACAACAGCCAACGGCAACATCGCCAAAGATCACGGTCGATTCTATTGTAAAAGCCATCCAGGAACGGAACGACAGGCTTATCGGGAAAAATTTTCCGTTGTTTTCCACCGTCTATAAAAACCAGAATTTTAATAATAAGAACCTTGCAGGTAAAATAGTGTTTGTAAATTTCTGGTTTGCAACCTGTGCTCCATGCCTGGCAGAATTTGGCGATCTCAATCAATTATACGACAGCCTGAAAGGAAATAAGAATTTTGAATTTATCTCTTTTACTTACGAAAAGCAGGATAAAATTGATGAAATAGTAAAGCAATACAACATGCAATATAAAATACTATCGATCAGTTATAATGACTGCTACCGGCTTAACCAGAATAATGGATTTCCTGTAAGTATAATTATTGATGATAAAGGAAAGATCAATTACCTGCGTGCAGGTGGTTTTGCGTCTGAAGAATTTGTAACCAGGAGTGTATTCAATTTATTTTACCCTAAACTAAAAGCAGCACTTACAGCTTCAGGCTTTTGATTATTTAATTGAAACATTATACCATTCCATAAATGCCTGCTTAAAACGGCATGAATATTGGCTGATACACAATACAGCTTCGTATCAATAATAAATTATTGTACAACATTTAAAATATACGGTAATGAAGAAAGTATTGATTGCCCTTGATTACGGCCCCACCGCACAAAGAGTTGCAGAAGAAGGCTATGCCATGGCAAAAGCAATGGATGCAAAACTGGTGTTGTTGCATGTAGTGGCAGATATGGCCAGTTATTCGTCGCTGGCATTTTCGCCGGTAATGGGTTTTGGCGGTTATGCTGATCTTAATTTTATGGAACCGGAAATATCTGATGATATCAAGAAGGCTTCGCAGGAATTCCTGGATGCTACGAAGGAACATTTGAAAGATGACAGTATAGAAGTATTGATAAAGGAAGGTGATACGGCTGATGAAATTGCAGCAGCGGCAAAAGAAGTAGCGGCAGATGTTATAGTAATGGGTACGCATAGCCGCAAGTGGCTGGAAACAATTGTAATGGGCAGTGTTACCGAAAAAGTGATGCACCACATTACAATACCCCTGTACCTGGTACCTACAAAAAAATGATCGGATCATTTATGGGAATAGTAATAACCGGCGGATGGCATCATTCGCCGGTTTGCTTTTACAGCATTGGGTAATAAAATACCCAACCTGTGTAGTAAAAATTATAATACCACATTATTTTGATCTTATTGCTGCTGAAATCATCATGGCATGTAATTAGTATTATGATAGTTGTGCGGCAATAATGCTCAGCACATTCTAACTATTAAAACTCACGATCATGGGCAATTTACTTTATGCGGTGGCTTTGATACTGGTGATAGTATGGGCCATAGGATTTTTAGGTTATCATGCGGGTGGCATTATTCATATACTTTTAGTCATTGCAGTGATATCAATATTATTAAGAGTGATACAAGGCAAGAAACCTATCTGACAAACAACCATAATTTATTTATAAACTTTTAAAATCGAAAAACATGAAATCAGGAAAAGTGTTATTAGGTGTGCTGGCTGGTGTTGCAGCGGGAGCCGCACTGGGTATTTTATTTGCACCGGACAAAGGTTCAAAAACAAGGAAAAAGATATTGCGCAAAGGCGGTGATTATGCCGATGAGGTGAAAGAAAAATTCAACGGCCTTTTGGAAAATATCACGGAGAAATATGAAGCTGTTACCAAAGAAGCAGAAGCGATTGTAGCAAAAGGTAAAGCCAAACTGGAAGACTCCAAAAAAGAATTAAAGAACGGCGTTATATCTTAATAACAGCGATCAAGTAATTAATTTGTTTTTGACTACTAGGGCAAAATGCAGCAACTTTGGTTGTTGCATTTTTTATTGCTGCCCGCTTTTCCATTTCCCGCTTTTCAAAAAACTAAATGCCATGATAAAGATCGTGGTCCAGTATACAAATTCATTGCTCCATGCCATTGCAAGCGAGATGAAATGCAGCTTGGTAAATATAAATGTGTATACCAGGTAAACGGTAATAGCAACAATTTCTATCAGCAGGTTCATTTTTGTTTTGCCTGTGCCTGTAACACCATTGAGCCATATATTGGCGATGCTCATGAACAGCATGCCCAGCGATACTACTCTTGCTACAGGAATACCCGCTTTTACAAATGCATCGCCCTGGCCAAACAGGTCGAAGAACACCGACGGGAATATATTCAGCAATACCACCATTACAGAACAAAAGCTGATGCTCAATAACATTGTTTTGGTAATTGCTTCCATTACTTTGTCTTCTCTTTTTTGACCCATTAAATTACTTACCACTACATTGCTGGTGCTGGCAAATGCCCATACAAATACCCCTGTAAGCCCGAATATATTGCGCATTACATTGCTCACCGCTTTATCTGTGGTATTACCGCGGGCTTCTATTAAAAAGAAAAATATCAGCCATGTGGTAACGCTGATCACGTACTGTGCCACCAATGGAGCGGATACTTTGATGATGGCCTTGCTGATCACTTTATCATACGCAAAACTTTTAAACAGGTTATATTTCTTTTTCAATCCTGTTTTATATAATACCACTATCACCACTAAAAATCCTACAGCTTCTGCAATTACGGATGCCAGTGCCGCACCGTTAAAGCCCATTTTTGGAAAACCCCAGTGTCCGTATATGAGAATATAATCCAGCAGTATATTGATCAATGCCTCGCAGATAAAACCGATCATCAGAAATCTGCTATTGAGTGATGCCACTAAAAAAGCATTGCCCATCTGAAAAAGATACAGGAAGGGCAGGCCAAAAACACGGATACGTAAAAAACTGATCTCCTGTTGATAGGCATTGGCTGCCGCCACTGGTTGTAAAATAAACGGTGCTATCAGCCAGGTAAATAAAATACCGATCAGCGAAAGCTGCAAACAGATACGGATACCCTGCGAAAGAATGGTTTTAAAGGCCCCGGTATCGCCACTGCCCGCATGGCGGCTGAATACCGATTGCATGGCATTGTTCAGCCCGTTACCGGCCACTGCGAATATCAGGTAATATACACCGGTGATACCGGCATTGCCCAAAGCATCCGCATCGCCGGATTTACCCAGGAAAATGCTGTTGGTGAGCATATTTACCTGCGGTATCAGTATAGCCAGCGTAATAGGCATCGCAATAGACAAGATCTGTTTATTGGTGACTTTTACTTTTAAATCGTCGTTTATTGCTATACTTTCCATAAAGTCAGCAAAATTATCTTATTTTGCCTGCCGAAAATCAACAAGTGAATCCATCATTTAATATAAAAGCTGCCGGTAATGCAACTGTTAAACCCATATTGCTGGTGCAGGCGGGCAGGCAGGGCGTTTCCTTTATACAGCTGGATACGGAAACCAATACTTTTATTGGCGTGCAGGTATATCATTTTGCCAAAAATTTAAGCGATGTTGATATTGCAATAATGATCAATGATATTATTGCAGCTGAGAATTTATCGGCACAGAATTTTAAAAAGATTTTTGTTACCTGGTGCTTTAATGAAAGCATTATTGTACCGCACGAATATTTCAGTACCGGTACCGCAAAGCAAATGATAGAACTGGTGTATGGAGATGCAAGCCAGGCAGTGGTGCAAAACGAGATCGTACTTACGCAGGACCTGCATACTATTTACCGTGTGCCGGTTGCTGTAAAAAATGTATTCAGCAGTTTCTTTCCATTCAGCATTCAAAACCACCAGGACTCTTTATTGATCAACCTCGGTCGCGGCAACAGGAATATGCTGTATTGTAATTTTTATCCATCGTCTTTCACGCTTTTATTAAGAAAGAACGGGCAGCTGCAGGTAATAAAGAATTTTGATTTTAATACACCCGATGATGTGGTATATCATTTACTGAATACCTGCCGGGCTTTTGGAACGGATGTGGCGCAGATAAGTTTAACAGTAAGCGGTATGATCAATGCCGGTTCCGGTTTACACAACGAACTGTACAAATATTTTGTAGAAATAGATTTTGCCGAACTGCCTGGTAATTTTAATTACACCGCAGCTATTAAAGACGAACCTGCACATTATTTCAGTCATTTATTCACTACGGCATTATGCGTATTATAAGCGGTATACACGGCGGAAGAAAGATTACTCCTCCCAATAACATGCCTTACACAAGGCCTACCACAGATATTGCCAAAGAAGGTTTGTTCAATATACTGCAGAACAATCTCGAAATTGAAACATTAAAAGTGCTGGACCTTTTTGGTGGCACCGGCTGCATCAGTTACGAACTGGCCAGCAGGGGGGCAGACGATATCACCATTGTGGAAAAAGACAACCAGATGTATGATTTTATCAAGAAAACATCTGCAGAACTGGAACTGGAAAATTTTAAAGTAATGAAGGCCGATGTGTTTAAATTCATTGACAGCACTACGGAGCAATATGATTTTATTTTTGCCGGTCCACCTTATGCACTGGCTACTATTGATGACCTGCCGTTAAAGATATTTGAAAAAAAACTGTTGAAACCTAAAGGCTGGTTCATACTGGAACATACACCCCGGAATGATTATAAAAAGTTTGAGCATTATAAAACAGAAAGGAATTACGGGACCACGATCTTCTCAATATTTATAAATTGATTGCACGAATTATAAACCAATTACACGAATTAGCCAATAAACGAATTAACTAATTAACGAATCAACCATTCATGCTGAAGAGTTTCAGATATTTATTATTTCCTGTTTCGCTTATTTACGGGGCGGTGGTATGGTTAAGGAACTGGTTGTTCGATAAGAATATTTTAAAATCTGCTGCTTTTAATTTTCCCATCATCTGTGTGGGCAATATTGCGGTGGGCGGCACGGGTAAAACACCGATGGTGGAATACCTGGTGCGTTTATTACAAAATGATCATAAGACTGCAACACTGAGCCGTGGCTATAAAAGAAAAACAAAAGGTTTTGCCATTGCAGATGCCAGCACCACGGCGCTGGAAATAGGCGATGAGCCAATGCAGTTTCATATCAAATTCCCCAATGTAACAGTATCGGTGGGAGAAGAGCGGCTGGTAGCCATTCCGCAATTGCTGCACGACCGGCCGGATACGAACGTGATCATTTTAGATGATGCTTTTCAGCACCGTCCTGTACAAGCCGGGCTGAATATAGTGTTAACGGCATACAATAATCTTTTTACCCGTGACCTGATGATACCTGCCGGCGATCTGCGGGATGTAAAGGCAAGTATGAAAAGGGCCGACATTATTATTGTAACGAAGTGCAAACCTGGTTTGAGTAGTGCAGATAAAGAAGCGATCATCAAAGAAATTGCGCCTTCAGAAAAGCAACATATCTTTTTTACAGAAACTGTTTACTCCAATCCCTACCATCTTTTTACAAAGCAGCAGGTGAACCTGGGCACCGATACCAGCGTTTTACTGGTATGCGGTATTGCCAATCCCACACCTTTAAAAAGTTTTTTAAGTACTCATTTTTCGGGTTATGATATGCTGCGGTATCCCGACCATCATATCTTTCACAGCGAAGACCTGGCAGAAATAAAAAAGCACTACGATAAACTGCAGGGCGATAAGATCATACTCACTACCGAAAAAGATGCGGTACGCCTGGTAAAGTTTGAAGAGCAACTGAAAGCATATCCCATCTATATACTTCCTATTGAACATTCATTTTTGTTCAATGAAGCCCCTGCATTCGACCAGTTGGTAAAAGGATTCATCGCTTCGTATAAAAAAAGTTAAATTCACAGCGAAGGTTTCAGTAATTACCAACGTCTAACTAAAAATACCCGCCTTTTTTGACCGAACAGGAACTGATCTATGGGCTCCGCAACGGAGATGAATCTGCGTTCAGGGAATTGGTACGCCTCTTCCAGGACAGGGTATTCAATACATCGCTCGGTTTACTGCAAAACAGTACTGATGCGGAAGATATAGCCCAGGAAGTTTTTATACAGATTTACCGCTCCATCCACCAATTTAAAGAAGAGGCCTTGCTTTCCACCTGGATCTACAGGATCACCACTACCAAATGCCTCGACCACCTGCGCAGCAAAAAAAGAAAGAAACGTTTTGGCTTCATCAGCAATTTATTTGGTGCCGATAATACACCCTTGCATGAGCCGGAGGAATTCAACCATCCCGGTGTGCAGCTGGACAGGAAGGAAGACGCTGCACTGCTGTTTAAACTGGTGGACCAACTACCCGAGAACCAGCGCACCGCTTTTATTTTAAATAAGGTGGAAGAGCTGAGTTACAGGGAGATCGCGGCCATCCTGAACAGCACCGAACCTGCTGTGGATTCCTTATTACAAAGGGCCAAACAGAACCTGCGGAAAAAAATTAATGAATTACCGCCGTAGCAGCGAAGGTTTTTATTTAAAACAGCATCTAATTGATAAATGAATAATGGAGTAATTAATAATGAATAATAAAGAAGATAAAATATTGAATAGCCTGAACGGGTTGCAAAAAGCAGCAGCGCCTGATTTTTTCTACACCCGTTTAATAGGCAGGATGCAGCAGGAACTGGGACCAGCCAAAAAGCCGTTTGTATTATTGCGCCCGGCTTTTGCAAGCGCAGCTTTGCTGGTGTTTTTGATCATCAATGTGTTTTCCATTATGCAGTTTGACAAAAAGGGACCACAAAAACCAGCAACAGTGCAAAGCAGCAGTCCCGCTACTTTGGAATCCTTTGCTGATGCGTACAATATGAACACTGAATCGGTTTACGAATAAAATTTTTCAGTATGAGTTTTTTTAACAATAACCGCTGGCTTTCTATAATAACACTCGTGTTATTAACAGCCAATATTGTTACGCTGGGATATTTGTGGACGCATAAGGCGAAAGATACCGGCGGCACTCCTTTACCACCACCGCCCGGCGGACAAGTATTTGAGTTTGTTACCAAGGAATTACAACTGGATTCGGTACAGTTACAACAATATAAAGCATTAAGGGACGAACACCAGGCAGGGCAAAAACCATTGCAGGACAGTATCAGGAGATCGAAAGAAGCGTTGTTTGAATTACTGAAAATGCAGAACGCACCGGATTCATTGGTACAGCATCTAAGCAACAAAGCAGCAGCAGCCGAGCAACAACTGGACCTGTTCACATTCAAACATTTCCAGAAATTAAGGGCTATCTGTAATGCCACCCAACAAAAAAAGTTTGACGAGATCATACAGGACGTACTACGCCGGATGGCGCCAGCAAAAAGGCAAATGGGGCCCCCACCAACGGGTATCCGTGGTGGTATGCCTCCGCCGAATGGCGATGGACCACCTCCCGGGGCTGATGACCGCAGACCACCGCCGCCAGACGGTGAAGGACCACCACCCGGCGAAAGAATGCCGCCACCCAATGGTAATCACAAATAATTATTCACCCTGATAAGATAAGTATATGAAAAGAATGCCGCTCACAATTTTGTGCTTTGCACTTGCATTATCCACCATCTCCTGCAAAAAATCATCGAGTGATGATGCATCAGGAGGATCAGGCGGTACTGCAACTGTACCCGATGTATATAAAAAAATATATGGCGCCACCAGTATTACTTCGGATGGTACCTATATCACTATTAAAACAACCGGTACACCCGATCATAAAAGTGTATATTATCCCACCAGCAACAGTTTGTACGAAGCTTTCAGCGGTACCACTTTTGGCGGCAATACATTTAATAAGAACCCCAATTCCATTGCCACGCAGAATTATACTTTCAAGATACCGGCAAATCCCACTGTAGCCAGTACGCATTCTGCTACAGCACTCGGTGCGATCGGAGTTTCGCTCAATGGGGTTCCTTTCTTTAACCAGTATGCAGGGCCCAATCAGCCACTTACCAACGAAGTGGTGAGCTTTGATAAATACTGGGGCCATCCTTCGCCCACCAGCGAATATCATTACCATGTAGAGCCGCTGTATCTTACCACCGTAAAAGCCACCAAATCTTCTTTACTGGGCTTTTTGCTGGATGGATTCCCTGTATATGGCCCTGAAGAAAATGGCAGCACCATTACCAACGCAATGTTAGATGCTTACCATGGGCATACTGCTGTAACAGCAGATTATCCCAATGGTATTTATCATTATCATATTACCAGCACTGACCCTTATATAAACGGCAGTGGATATTATGGCACACCAGGCACGGTTTCAAAGTAGTATCTCTATACTATTACTCACAATGCTGTTTACCGGTTGCAAGCATACCGGTAAACCAGCACCTGGGTACAGCTCCGCCAGGAGCATCAATGAAAATACCCCCGGCTTACACGCCGATAATGGGATACTGTATTTAAAAGACAGTTTGTATACCGGTACCGTATACACGCTTTTCCCAAACAACGATACAGCTGCGATCATGCATTTTAATCAGGGCAGGGAAGACGGTACCTGGCAAAAAAGGTACCCCGGCAATCAGCTGCAGGAGATACGGACATTTACAAACGGTAGTAAAACGGGTGAGTATACGGCATGGTGGCCCAATGGCAATAAAAAGCTGCTCTATAATTTCAGCAATGATGAATACGAAGGCACGTGCAGCGAATGGAACGAAACAGGACAGCTGGTGAAAGAAAGCAATTACAAAGCAGGGTACGAGAATGGTCCGCAAAAACTATTTTATAACAACGGTAAAATACATTCCAATTACGTGGTCATCAATGGCAGGCGTTTTGGATTGCTGGGTACTAAAAACTGCATCAATGTATCGGATAGTATTTTTAATAAGTAGCAGCCTGTTATTGTTGTTGGGCTGTAGCAGGCAAAATGCTGCGGTATTACCTTATTACAACACACCCGATTTTACCCCGCATTTCATCAGCGTTGCTGCTGCAAAAGATTCTGTGCCACATACCATTGCCAACTTTTCCTGCATCGATCAAAATGATAAAACTATTACTCAACAGGATGTGGAAGGGAAGATACACATAGCGAACTTTTTCTTTACGGCCTGTGGCAGCATTTGCCCTAAAATGATGAGCAATCTTAAAACCACCTACGACCAGTATAAAAATGATCCTTCTGTTGTATTCCTTTCGTTTTCGGTTACGCCTTGGCGTGATTCGGTGGAAAAACTGAAAGCCTATGCCGAAAACAATGAGATCAGTACCGGTAACTGGCATTTACTGACGGGCAGCAAGGGAGATATTTATAAACTGGCCCGCACTTCTTACTTTGCAGAAGAAGACCTGGGGTTTAGTAAGGACAGCAGCGAATTTTTGCATACGGAACATATTCTTTTGATCGATAAAAGCAAACGCATTCGTGGTATTTATAACGGCACTTTGCAGCTGGAAACGGAGCAACTGGCAAAGGATATTGCGGCTTTGAAAAAAGAGTAGTAATGACAACAGTGGGGCTTAATAAATAACCAGGTTATGCCGCGGTTATAAACCGTTGGAATTAATAGACGCCAGTCGCTCCAGCCTTAGGCTGGAAAGACTGGCGCCAGGTTATTTTACAGGCACACCGAAGCTTTTCTTTGCAAGCGGGAATTCGTGGGTGATCTCCTGGCTCCTTGGTTTCCTGAATCCTTTTATTGCTGAATAGCGGACGATCTTATCCTGGATCGTAAGCACTTTGGTTTTATTGATCTCATCCAAAAGCGTTCTTTCGCTTTCATTCAAAGGTTCTTCAAAATCATCTTCGGTTGTGGCCACCAGTTTGCTGCAGTAGATCAGCCTGCCATATTCATCATAATTAAAAACGAACTTGGTGGGCATGCCGTGGCTATAGCAATTATAGGTATAAACCACCTGTTCTTTTATTTCGCCGGTGGAATTGTAGATATTGAAATACTCAGCTTTGCAGCCACAGCAGCTGCTGGCATAATTGTACATTTTGTACCGGGTTGTTTTGGAGAGACTTCCCGAAGCTATATTACTCACATAAGCCCCGCAGGAGAGCAGGCTGAACGCAATGCTGACAATGAATAAGGTTCTTTTAATGGTCATCAGGATCATTATTTTGAAGTTGAACTTTTCATCATTATGTGTTCCATAGTTGCCACTCCCGTGGTTGCGCCTCCGACCAACCACCTTATTGATCATCATTTCGCTATATCGATCTTCACCTTCTTATTTTTGATCTTTTCATTTTTAATAAAACGCAGCGTTTCGCTTACCTTGATCTTTTTAATTGCTACAAAAGAAAAGAAATCCTTTACTTCTATCAGGCCGATATCTTCTTTTTTAAGCTGGCCTTTTTGCGAAAGGAAACCTACAATATCCACCTTATTCACTTTATCTTTTTTACCGGCAGCGATGAATAAAGTACTCCATTTGGGTTTTTCAGGCAGGGGATAATTGCCGTTCAATTCCTGCACGCTGGCATTGGCAGTAATGTAATCGGGCAGGGTTTCGTCGGCACTATGTATTACGTAGGCGGTGCCGCTGGCATCCATGCGGGCGGTACGGCCGTTGCGGTGCGTAAAACTGTCTTCCGCCGGTGGCAGGTGGTAATGAATGATGTTACGGATATTCGGGATATCCAGGCCACGGGCTGCGAGGTCGGTGGTAACTAAAATGCTGGAAGTGCCGTTGCGGAATTTGCACAAAGCACTGTCGCGTTCCTGTTGTTCCATACCACCATGGTAGAACACATTTACAATGCCTTTCTCGGCCAGCAGGCCGCTGGTTCTTTCCACTGCATCGCGGTGATTGCAGAACACAATGGTGGAACGGTTACCCAAAAAGCAGATGAGCTGGAAGAGTGTATCCGCCTTGTCTTTTTCCGGCGACAGCACGGTTTTGATCTCCAGGCCGGCTGATTCTTCATTCACCAAATGCGTATAATTCAACCTTTGCGGCTCCTGTAACCCAATAAAATCAGGTACAATAACTGCTTCGGTAGCAGATGTTAATATTCTTTTGTTGATATTTTTTAGCGAACCGATAATAAACTCCATCTCTTCCTGGAAACCCAGTTCCAGCGATTTGTCAAATTCATCCAGTATCAATGTGGTAATGCCCTCCACAGCAAAATTATTGCGGCGGATATGGTCAGCAATACGGCCGGGAGTACCAATGATGAGGGCAGGCGCCTGCACCAGGTTGGTCTCTTCAATTTCCCTTTTATGACCGCCATAACAAAGGGTAACTTTAAAACCGGTCTGCATTTTACGGAACACATCATCTATCTGCATGGCCAGTTCGCGGCTGGGCACAATGATCATGGCCTGCACCGTTTTGCTGTCTTTGTCCAGCAGTTCCAGCAGGGGCAATAAAAAAGCCAGCGTCTTGCCCGAACCGGTCTTGGATAGTAAAATAATATCCCCGTGGGTTGTATTGGCTTCAAGCGAAGCCTGCTGCATTTCGTTCAGCTCGTCTATCTTTAACGCAGCGAGTATATTTTGTAAGGTCTGTTGTTCCATTGCCGCAAAAGTAGGTTTTGTATGGCTACAAATAAAACCTTCCTTATACTTTCAATGATCCGCGGAAGCCCCGGGCGGCATAATACGACTCTGCACCATTGTGGTACAGGAAAACGGTATCATACCGACGGTCGCAGAAAAGGGCGCCGCCCAGTTTTCTTACAGCAGGGGTGGTCATTATCCAGCTGGATGTTTTAAGATCAAAAGCGCCCAATTGCTGTAGTTGGCGGTATGCTTCTTCATTTAATAATTCAATACCCATTTCGGCAGCCATATTTACGGCGCTGCCTGCTGGTTTATGTTCCTTTCTCGAAGCCAGTGCCTCATGATCATAACAAATGCTCCTGCGGCCCTTGGGGCTCTCTGCAGCGCAGTCGTAAAAAATATATTCACCGGTCTTTTTATCCATATCCACTACATCGGGTTCACCACCGGTCATTTCCATTTCGTTCAGCGACCAGAGTTTAGCGGCATTAGCCTGCAGCCTTGCCAACACTTTGGCCCAGTCCATGCCTTTATGCCGTTGTTTATTTTTTTCGAAGCGGGTCTTTAAAATATTTAGCAGTTCCTGCGCAACAGCAGGGGAGAGCGTTTTATTATTTTTCATATAGCTTATTTAGTGGTGGTGGCGCCCATTTGTATACCCATTTGTTCATACACTTTATCATTGGGTTGCCATAATTCTATTTTATTGCCTTCTATATCCATGATGTGTACAAACTTGCCGTAGTCGTAGGTCTCGATCGTATCAGTAATGGTAACGCCATTCTTTTTCAATTCGGCTACCAGTGCAGTAAGGTCCTGCACCCGGTAGTTGATCATAAAATCTTTGGTGGAAGGAGCAAAATAAGTGGTCGTTTCTTTAAAAGGGCTCCATTGTGTAAAGCCTTTTTTGGTACTGTCGGCGCCCTGGTACCATTCAAACACGCTGCCGTATTTATTGGTCTGCAGGCCCAGGTTGGTTTGATACCATTCCCTCATTTTACCGGGATCTTTACATTTAAAGAAGATACCACCAATGCCGGTCACTTTTTTAGTGTACCCTGTATCGTTATTATTTTTTGTAATAAGGGCTTTAAAGGCAAAGCCCGAAAGGAATGATGCAGTGATCACCAAGGGCAATAGTGCAGCTTTTTTCATATACCGGTTTTATATTTTAAAGCAAGATACTAATCATTCAGCCCCTTTCCCTGCAGTATCTGTTGGGTGTATTTTTCAATTCTCGACTGACGGGTGGCCGTTTGTTTGGCAGCACCAAAATGCAGCAGGTAGGCCCTTTGACGACCGGGGGTGAGGGCTTCAAAAGCTTTTTTCAGCGCTTTATTCTTTTTCAATTGCTGTGCAAACTCTTCGGGCATGGCGAATTCCTTCGTCTTTTTTAAAGTGACTTTCAGGCCCGCTTTTTCCACTTCAATGGCTTCGTAAATGTAGGCTTTAAGGGTGCTTTGCAGTTTGGTTATTTCCTTTGCGTCGGTAAATCTTATTTGTCTTGCCGCCTGCACATTTTCTGTCTGCTGTATCAATACCCCCTTGGCATCCTGCAGTAAAGCACCTTTAAAGAATAAGTAGGCACAGTATTCTTTAAAGCCATGTATCAGCACAATATTAGTATTGTTATACGTATAGCAGGGCTGGCCCCATTTCAGTACTTCTTCCAGTCCGCAACTGAGTGCTATTTTGCGCAGCTGTTTAAATGCCGCCTGCCATTTATCATCTTTTTCAAAAAAGAAATCAACTTTTGGATTCATATCAAGCTTTTACCGAAGTTAGTGAAATTGTTTTTCGGTTGGCAGGCCTGAAATACCAGGACAACAGCGTAAGTACGATCAGCAGTACCGGGCCGAAGAATTCTTTGGCTGCATCTCCAACAGCAGCATGTGAAAATACAGCACCCGTCATGGTAAAGAAAAATCCTGCATAGGCCCATTCTTTCAGCACCGGCATTTTGGGCAGCAGCACTGCAATAACGCCGGCTATCTTCCAGGCGCCGATAATGGTTAAAAGATAGGAGGGGTAACCCAGGTGGCTGAAGAGTGCTGCTTCGTCTTTTACTTTCAGTAATTGTACCACGCCGGTGGATACCATGCCCAAGGAGAGCCAGATGGTGGCGATCCAGTAAATGATCTTGTTTCGTTTATTCATAACTGTTATATTTATAAAATTTTTGGCAAGCGCTATTTTGTATTTGCAAAGTCTTTCGATTTGATTCTTGTTACTTTTTTTGCGGAAAAAAAGTAACCAAAAAAGCCGCCCGAAAAAGATTACATCCCTTTTTCGGGATGGTTCCCTGATGGGGCTTTTGTACTACTGTAAACTCAACTTTAGTAATTCTATATTAAAGTGAATGCAGCTGTTTACCTATAGTTATTTCTGTTTACGCAGTAATTCCTCAATGCGGTTATGCGCCATATTAATGCCTTGTTTAAAGGGCAACTGCAGCACCTGGTCCCGCAGTGCAACTGATTCGTATATTACGTGCATACTGAGCTTGCTGGTGCTTTCGGATAGTGCTTCAAACGTATAGATCTCCAGCTGTACACCAAAGGGCGTGCCCTCCATTTCAAAAGTGCGGATGATCTTTTGTTGTGGTGTGCAATCGTGAATGGTGCCGCTGAACCTGTGTTTGTTGCCTTTGGGATCGGTGGTCTCCAATTGATAACTACCGTGCCGCTTAGCTTCCAGTTTTATCACATTGGTACCCATCCATTGCGCTACAATGTCTGCCTCTACATAAGCTTTGAATATGAGTTCCACCGGCAGATCGAATTGACGGGTGATGTGCAATTCCTGTTCACCATCTTTGGCATGTATTTGTGTTTTCAATTCCATGATAATTATTTTTTGTGTTTGTATTGTTTCATAATGCTTTCCAGTTTATTAAAGCGTTCTTCCCACATCAGGCGGAAAGGTTCTATAAAATCGGCTATTGCTTTCATTTTTTGAGGGTTTAAATGGTAATACATTTCACGGCCATTCTGTTCCTGTTTTAATAATTCGCATTCGGTCAATATCTGCAGGTGCTTGGATACCGTAGGCCTCGCCGTATCAAAATTGGCAGCAATGGCGCCTGCTGTTAATGATTGCGATGCCAGCAGCATCAATATGGCCCTGCGGGTAGGATCGGCAATGGCCTGGAAAACATCTCTTCTAAATTCATTATGTAGCTATTTGACTACAAATATATATGAAGTCATTTAGCTACGCAAATTTATTTTTTTAAATTTTTTTGATGACCTTTTGCAAAAAACGACATTAAAGAGTATAACACCCTACAATGACCGATAACGATATTATACTGCACCTGCGCAACAACAGGTATTCGCTGGCTGTAAAAGGCCTGTACCATATACTGCCGGCAGTAAAGCAATACATTAAAGCCAATAACGGCAGTGCCGATGATGCACAGGATATCTTCCAGGATGCACTGGTGATACTCTATAAAAAGATACAGGACGGCAACCTCGTTCTCTCCGTACCCTTGAAAACTTATTTGATGGCAGTAGTAAAGAACTGCTGGCTGCAGGAACTGCGGCGCAGAAATAAGTTGCCCGTAACTGAGAACATCCCCGACATTGCTTTGGAAGAAAACAGTGAAGAACCCGGCTTTGTTGCCGCCACAGCAGCTTTTAACCTGCTGGGAGAAAAATGCAAAGACCTGCTGATGCTGTTCTATTTTAAAAAGAAAAGCTTTAAGGAGATCGCAGCACAGCTGGCTTTTAGTGATGAAAGAACGGCCAAGAACCAGAAATACCGTTGCCTGCAAAAAGCAAAGGACAATTATGTAACACTTTTAAAAAACGGCGGGCATGAATAACAATACCATACTGATAGAAAGATACCTGCAAAACGAAATGACTGCTGTGGAAAGAACAGCTTTTGAGCAGCAACTGGCAACTGATAAAAACCTGCAGGAAGAAATGCGCATACAGCAACAACTGCACCAGGCCGCCATGAATGCCGGTATAAAAACGGAATTCGGCAAAGCCATCAGCAGGAAAATATGGAAAGGCAAACTGATAAAATGGGGATTGATAGTGGGCGTTGCCGCCGCAGCGATTGCTTTGTATACTTTTAAAGACAGCATCTTTCCACATGCAAAAAGCGGGGAAGGAGTAATTGAAAGATCAAAAAATAGTGAGTTCTTCAGTGTAAATGCTGCGGCTGATACGATCATTGAAACAAAGGACGGTGTGGTATTCGCCATTCCTGCGCATGCTTTTAATACTGCCAGCAATACGGTGCAGCTGGAGATCAAAACGGCATTGAATGCTTATGATATTATACAGAATGGACTTTCCACCATCAGCAATGGCAACCTGCTGCAGACCGGCGGTATGTTCTACATCAATGGCATTGCCGATGGTAAAGCAGTATCGCTTGCAAAAGATATTTCGGTAAGTGTACCGGCGGCAGGGGAGTTAAATCCCAATATGCAGTTATTTGATGGCGTGGAAGATAGTAATGGCGTTATCAATTGGGTAAATCCTAAACCCATTGATAATGGTTTGCGTACTTATGATATCACCTCGCTGGATTTTTATCCGCCAAGGTATATCCCTACCTTAAAAGGATTGGGAAAAGATTATAAAAACAAGCAGTATACGGATAGTTTGTATTATTCTTTTAGTGGGTATCCGCATGGACGAAGATTTGTAATGAATGAGTACAATGAAAATATACCAGTAGAAAGGAGCATAAAGGAAAATGGTGCCATGTACGCCAACTATAAAGAAGATGGCGATCAGCAAAACCAGCAAGATCAGCAGGCTACAGATTCAGCTGATATGACTTCCCATGAGTCTCCCTACCAGATAGATCCTGCTAAGATTGGCGCCATCTGGGATAGAAAATTCAATAATACCATTCTTGCTACTAAAGAATTTGAGGAAAGATTAAGGTATATGCATACACTTTGTACGGACGAGTTCCTGCGTGTTTATTTTGAAAATCTTAATAAACCGCTCTATTATTCTGATTCTATTTGTGTAGCAGCTTTCCGGAATATGGAATCTATGAATGGTGCAATGAAAACAAAATTCATGGAGTTTTACAAGAGAAGAGATGGGGGTGTGATGATAGCGTCGGGTATGCAACAGGAGCTAAGTGCTTATTTTGAAAAAAAATATACCGCCTATAAAGAAGCCGCAGCTAAAACATGGGCCAATTACCAGCATGCACTGGACAGCCTGCAGAATATTGCCAATGTAAAAAGATACCAGCAATCCGTAAAGGATTTTATAAGGGAGAACCAAAATTTTACGGAAGAACTGCAGATCAACCTCGCAAATGCTTACCGGCAGTTGGGCATTAATTATAATGACACACCCAGGATACCTGCTGCAAATTATTACAATGTAACCATCAGTACAACGGGATGGAAAAACCTTGACTTTTATGTAACGGTAGCTACAGAAAACCGGGAAAGTATGGCTTATAAAGATCCCGGTACCGGCAAAACTGCAACGTTAACCTACAACGAGGTAAATATTAAAATAGACAATGTAAAACAATACGATCGTGTGCTGGTTTATTTAATACCCGACAGCCTGAGCAGTTTTGAAAGAATACCACAGAATGGGGATAGTTTTAAAAGACCGCTCAATTCCTTATTTAAGTATGATGGCATTGTACTGGCTTACAAAGGTACGCAGGCATATTTTGTTAAGCAGGAAGATCTTCAACCTAAAGAATATGTGCTTAACTTATCACCAGTTAGTGATGAAGCATTGCGGGCTGCACTAAGCAATTATACAGTAAATAAACAAAACGACTTTAATACAGAATTTGCTTACCGTTTATTTGAACAAAAAGAGGTTGAAAGAAATGTAAAACTCCAACAGGATATAGCGTTCAGGGAAAAAATTGCGGCATCTATTTTTAATTGTTTTGATGCGGAACAAGCAATACTTAATTCTGGCGATTCGGAGATATCTGCCGATGCGGGAGATTTTCTTGATAGTGTAGGAACAGGAACAGTGCCTATACCGCAGAAATAAAATTCCGGCAGCATTATCATTATTTAACTATTTTCATAGCTGTTTATCAAAACTTTTATTGTTATGAAAAGAACTTTGTTAAGTATTGCTGCTTTAACAGCTTTTATTTCAGCCAGCGCACAAAAACCTGCTCCAGACGAGCCCAAGACCCCGGTGATGAACCGCATGGTGAGAGTGGATTCTTCTATCACCAGCAAAAATCAAATTACCATTAAAGGCCAACTGGTGCCATATACTGCCACTGCCGGCACCATTCCTGTATGGGATGAGGATGGTAAACCCATTGCCGGTGTGTTTTATACTTATTACGAAAGATCGGATGTAAAAGACCGCAATTCCAGGCCACTGGTCATATCTTTCAACGGCGGTCCCGGTACGCCTTCTGTATGGATGGAAATAGGATACACCGGTCCCCGTATTTTAAATGTAGATGATGAAGGTTATCCTGTACAACCCTATGGGCTACACGATAATGCCAATTCTATTTTGGATGTGGCGGATATTGTGTATATCGACCCGGTGAATACCGGTTTTTCAAGAACGGTGAGCAAGGATATACCGACCAATAAATTTTTTGGCGTGAATGCAGATATCAAGTACCTGGCCGAATGGCTGAACACTTTTGTTACCCGCAAGAACCGCTGGGCTTCTCCCAAATACCTGATCGGCGAAAGCTATGGCACCACCCGTGTTTCGGGGCTGGCGCTGGAACTGCAGGATGCACAATGGATGTACCTGAACGGCGTGATACTGGTTTCTCCTACGGATCTCGGGATCAAACGGGATGGCCCGCTGGACGAGGCATTGATATGGCCTTATTATGCCGCTACTGCCTGGTACCATAAAGCATTGCCCGCCGATCTGCAACAGAAAGACCTTACTGCTGTGCTGCCCGAAGTGGAAGATTTTACGATCAACCAGTTGGTGCCTGCCATTTCAAAAGGTAATATGCTGAGCGATGCAGAGAAGAAACAGATCGCCGGAAAAATGGCCCGCTATTCCGGGCTATCCGAGACCGTTATATTGCAGCACAACCTCAATATCCCCACCGATTTTTTCTGGAAAGAATTATTGCGTGATAAAGGATATACGGTTGGCCGCCTCGATTCCCGCTACAAGGGTATTGATAAACAGGATGCGGGTGAAGGACCGGATTATAATGCGGAATTAACCTCCTGGCTGCATTCCTTTACACCGGCTATCAATATTTATTTAAGGGAAGAGCTGAATTATAAGACCGACCTGAAGTATAATATGTTTGGTTCTGTATTTCCGTGGGACAGGAACAATGACCATACCGGCGAGAACCTGCGCCAGGCAATGGCCCAGAACCCTTACCTGCATTTGCTGGTGCAGTCGGGTTATTATGATGGCGCCTGCGATTATTTCAATGCCAAGTACAATATGTGGCAGATGGACCCCGGTGGTAAATTAAAGAACCGTATGAGCTGGAAAGGTTTCCGCAGCGGCCACATGATGTACCTGCGTAAAGAAGATCTTGCTACGGCCAATGAACAACTGAGAGAATTTATTGCCAATTCGTTGAATAAAAAAGGTGAACCAGCCAAATATTAATTGATAATGATCAAATGAATAATGGATAATTTTTTAGTGTCGCAAACTGCACTTAATTATCCATTATTCATTAGTAAATTATTCACTATTTTTTGAGTGTTGTTTCGAATAATTTGAATATCCGCTTGTATTCATCGGTCCAGCTGCTGGGCTCTACAAAACCATGATCTTCCATGGGGTAAGGCGCCAGTTCCCAGTTATCTTTTCCCAGTTCTATCAGGCGTTGTGTTAGTTTCACTGCATCCTGGAAATGAACATTCACATCCAGCATACCGTGGCAGATCAGCAGGTTGCCTTTTAATCCTTCTGCATAATAAAAAGGTGAACTTCTGTGGTAAGCCAGGCTATCATTATAAGGTTCGTTGAGAATTTCGGCCGTATAACCATGATTGTAATTTGCCCAGTCGGTAACCGGCCTTAAAGCCGCGCCTGCGCTGAATACGTCTGGTTTTTTGAACATCGCCATCAGGGTAATGAAACCTCCATAAGAACCACCGTATAATCCTACGTGTTTAGGATCCACGCCATAATTCTTCACTAAATAATTCACTGCATCTACATTATCATCCAGGTCTTTGCCACCCATGTTCCTGTAAATAGCAGTACGCCAGTCGCGGCCATAGCCGGCGCTGCCGCGATAATCAATATCCATTACATAATAGCCATTATCTGCCAGCATATTATTGAACATGTACTCTTTGTAATAACTGCTCCACCATTTATGTGCATTCTGCAGATAACCGGCGCCATGTACAAACAATACCGCCGGTTTATTGGGGTGCGGTGTAGTGGGTTTATAGATCCTTGCATACACCTGCGCACCATCCGCTGCTGTAAAGCTGATCACTTCCGGCTCCCGCCAGGCATAGGTTTTAAATTCATCCGATTGTGCTTTATTGGTGATCTGTTCTGCCTTGCTGCCGGGCTTGTTTTCCTGCAGGTATAATTCCCAGGGTTTATTGCTGTAAGAGTAGAGTATGCCCAGGTATTTTTCATCGGGAGAAATGGTTACCTGGTTGGCACCTGTCATGGTAGTGATGCGTTCCTGCTTTCTATCGGCAATGGATAGACGATAAAATTGCTGCTCACCCGGATGCACTTCGTTGGTGATGATGTAAAAATATTTTTTATCCCTGCTTAGCTGCACCTGCTGCACTTCGTATTTGCCGGATGTCAATGCCTTTTTTTCGCCGGTATTTACATTGATGGTGTACAAATGCGAATAGCCTGTTGTTTCCGACTGGTACCAGAGTGTCTGTTCATCTATCCAGCCAATGTTGCGGCCAAAATCAATGCCGGGCCCGCCAGATCCAGGCCTCATCCCGCTGCCTGTCCAGCAGTTTCATTTTTCCCGAAGCGGTATCCCACAACATCAGCCAGCGGTCTTTATAATCCCTGGAACGGATCTCGGCCACAGCGTTGCTGCCCATAGGCGACCATACAAAGGAGGAAACAATGACGGGGCGGTTTGAAGCCTTCCTGGTGCGTTCTTCCATTTGTTTCGGGTAGTCCTTCACGTAATCCGGCAGGTCTTTAATGCCGGGTATGGAATCTGTTTTGATGGCGATCACTGTATCCCGGAGGCGGTCGTAAATAAAAAATTCAAAAGTAGTTTGTGCCGCACCCACTTTGCTGCGGCCGGGTATATCGGTGGTAAAACCGGATTCCGTTACATAATTCGGTACAATGGTCGTCTTGTTATTAGCAGCTGCTTTGGATAAGCGGTAGTTGATAAAACGCCCATCGGGACTGATAGCGATGCCCTGTAGGTTCTTATCCTCAATACTGATGGCCCTTAATTCTTTGGGTTTGGGCAATTGCTTGTTATAAGCTTCGCCTTTTTCCCGGTCTTCCTTGCGGGAACGCAATACTTCAAAATATTTCAGCTGGTCGTTCTTCAACCAGTCTTCCTGCAGGTTGCCGTTGGGGTTACCACCACCGCCGCCTCTGCCCGCATTGGCAGCACCGGCGCCGCCACCCCTGGTAAAAGTATTGGTGGGTGCTGTGGCTGCATCGGCAGTTTTTACATTGGTCAACTGCAAAGTTTCGCCGGTTACAATATCCCAGGCATATAAATTCTGGTTGCGGTTGTATACGATCCTTGTTTCGTTGAAAGAGAACTGGGGATTGCTTTCAAAATCCACCGTTTGCGTAATGCGTTTTGTCTTGCCCGTTTTACTGTCTGTATAAAAAATATCTCCATCCTTTGTAAATATATAGGCCGTGCGCAGGTTATTGTACACATAAGTACCGGTGCTGTTGAAATTCTGCACTTCCTGCAGGCTGGCTTTGGCGGGTACCTTATTTTTAAGTGTGATGTAGTAAAGAGAGTCGGAGGGGGCTTTATCGGGGTTCCAGGTAAAATACAGTGTTTGACCATCGTTGCCCCAGTGCAGGTCATCGGGCGAAGTGCCGATCCAGTTGGGGTTGCGCATTATTTTCTCGACGGTTAGTTTTGTTTGAGCTGCGGCACAGGCACAGGACGCCAGCAGCAGCAGGGTTAACTTTGGTTTGATCATCGCAGCAGTTTAAGATTCAAGTGTATTTATTAGATTATAATGGATTATATACTGTAAAGAAAGTACATAAATAGAAACTTCTTGTAGTACTCGGGTAATTTCTTTAAACTGTACTACAAAAAAAATCGGTTACAACGGCGGGATGCTATAAAAAGCAGGGATAATGGCCTGATTGCTCCTGCTGTTTATAAATAAAATGTTAACCGTCGCCCATATTTATGCCGGTTAAGGCCGTGTACTTATATTTACAATACACAATTAACGTATGAAGCGCTATATCCTTTTTTCGTTTGTAACACTGGTTACAGCTGGTTCTTTACAGGCACAGGTGGAAAAACCTGCTATTGACCTGGGTATTTTCAGTGATGCGTCCAATCACTGGTATGCCATACCCGATAAGGGCACAGTCATTTTCCCCAGGCCGGGGCACCCACGCTATACCACTACCGATGTGGCGCCTATTGCCGACAATATTTTATTGTACCAGAAAGACAATGGGGGCTGGCCCAAGAACTATGATATGCAGGCCATACTTACACCCGATCAGAAAGACAGCCTGGTAATGGCAAAACCCATACTGAACACTACTTTTGATAACCGCACCACTTATTCGCAGATAGCTTACCTGGCCAAGGCATACAGTTATTTTAAAGAAGATAAATACAAGGATGCCGCTTTGAAAGGGCTGGCTTTTATAATACAGGCGCAATACAGCAATGGTGGATGGCCGCAATATTTTCCGCTGGAAGCAAAGGGCAATTACAGCAGGCATATCACGTATAATGACGATGCTTTTGGTGGCATCATACTGCTGTTAAAAGATATTACCGAAGGCGACCCCGTATATAGTTTTGTGGATGCAAAGCTGAAAAAGCAATTGCAGCAGGCTTATGACAAGGGGCTGGACTGCATTTTGAAAACACAGATCAATGATAATGGCAAACCTACCGCCTGGTGCCAGCAGCACGATGAAATAACCCTGCAACCCGCCTGGGCCCGCAAGTTTGAACCACCAAGCATCTGCAATGCAGAAAGCGTACAGCTGGTGCTCTTTTTAATGAGCATTAAAAAACCTTCACCCGAAATAATAGAAGCCGTACAAAATGCAGTGGCATGGTTCAATGAATCGAAGATCACCGGTATAAGGGTGGAAACTTTTGCAGCGCCGGAAATGGTAACGCCTTTCCGCATTTCCCGTACTGACAGAAGAGTGGTGAATGATTCTGCTGCAGCGCCCATCTGGACACGCTATTATGAATTAAAAACACATCGCCCCGTGTTCTGCAACCGCGATAGTAAAGTGGTGTATTCATTGGCAGAAGTGGACAGGGAGAGAAGGGATGGCTACAGCTGGTATACCTATGAACCGCAAAAAGCATTAAAACAATACACGGTATGGCAACCCAAATTTGCACCGGGTAAAAATGTTTTACAATAAAACTGCTTTATAAAAAATGTTGCCTGTTTTAAAGCTAACTTTAGCAGGTTTAAAACATTTTATGAAAAGATCCTTTTTCGCTATTGCCTTGTTATTTTCCCTGCATGCAGAAAGTCAGCTGATGACCGATTCTGTTTTGATAGAAGGGCATTACCGGAGTTTTATGTACAACACACCCACCGTGAATGTAACGGGCGGTAATCTTTTATTCATCATGCATGGTTCGGGCGGCAGTGCTACCGACATGATAAAAAGAACCGGTAAACTCGAAGCCATTGCCGGAAAAGAAAAATTACTCATCGTATATCCCAACGGATACCAGCATTACTGGAACGAATGCCGGAAATATTCCACTGCGGCAGCCAATAAAGAAGATATCAATGAAGCCGCTTTTTTTGAAGCGATGATCCGTTATTTTCAAAAGAAATACAGTATAAATACAGCCAATGTTTTCGCCGCCGGTTTTTCGGGCGGTGGGCACATGGCTTATAAACTGGCGGCCACCATGCCGGATCAGTTCAAAGCCGTTACAGCCATTGTTGCCAATATGCCCGACAGCGCTTCCTGCGATTGCAGGCTTGCAGGCAAAGCAAAACCCATACTCATCATTAATGGTACGGATGATAAGACCAACCCTTACGAGGGCGGCGAAATGTTTGTAAACAATGCCAGTTATGGTGTGGTACGCAGTACCGAAAATACTTTTCATTACTGGGCGGCATTAGCAGGTTATAAAGGTGAGCCTGAAAAAAAATCATTGCCCGATACCGATCCATCCGATCAAAAGACAATCGAAGAATACAGTTACCATGCAAAAGGCAAACCCCCGGTTACTTTATTGAAAGTAGTTGGCGGCCATCATGATTACCCCAATGATATTGATGTGTATTTGTATGCCTGGGATTTCTTTAGATCCATTAAGTAAAAAACAGACAGCCTTGCTGCACACAGTACCAGTATCACGCCGTTTGTAATTTATCGCGTTGCTGTTTTGTTGTTATTGCTACATTCATACAACAAAACTATTGCCATGCGAAACCTGTTCTATTTAGCCAGCATCGCTTTCTTTCTTTTTGGTTGCAGTGCCAACAATAATTCCGGTATTGGTATGTTCCGCGATAATGCGGCACACAACAGCATTAGCCAATCAGCCCCCGATATATTGTACGATACAAAAGCATGGAGCTTTAATGCCGAAGCGCCGGTACGTTCCACACCATTGGTAAATGGAGATGTGGTTTATTTTGGCAATACAAAGGGCGATTTTTTTGCATTGGATAAAAAAGGCGGCGGCATGCGCTGGCATTTTCATAGCGGCGCTGCTATCAATTCTTCCGCTGCCTGCCAGGGCGGTGTGGTATTCTTCAGCAATAATGAACAATCCTTATTTGCGCTGGATCAAAACACCGGCACACTGAAATGGAAATTCAAAATGGGAGCGAAGCTGCCGTATCCATGGCGCTTTGATTATTATTTTTCTTCGCCCACTTTGGTGGATGATAAAATTATCATCGGCAGCGATGATGGCAACCTGTATATGCTGGAACAAAGTACCGGTAAAGAAATATGGAAATTCAAGAGTAAGGGTTTAGTAAGAGGTACCGCAAGTATTTATAAAGATGCAGTTCTTTTCGGTGATACAGAAGGCAATATTTATGCACTGGATATAAAAACCGGTGCACAAAAATGGGATCACAAGATCATTGGTGAACCATTGCAACTGGATACACTGGGTTTTGACCGCAAAGCCATACTGGCGGCTCCTGTGATTGCCAATGATAAAATGATCGTGGGGGCAAGGGATGGGTTTTTGTATTGCCTGGATGCCAATGACGGCAAACTGTTATGGACGGTGGATCACCAGGTTTCATGGATCATTTCTACCGTGGCAGTTAAAGATTCTTTCGTAGTCACCGGTACATCCGATGGCAGGTTTGTGCAGGCCGTAAATTTAAATACAGGCAAAGAGATCTGGAAATATCATACACCCATGGCCACCTGGTCGTCGCCCATTATTGATAATGATAAAGTATATGAAGGCTGTTACGACGGGCAGTTGTTCTGCCTGGACCTGAAGACCGGCAAGCGTTTGGGCCAATTTACCACCAATGGCATTATTTATTCCTCACCGGTAATAAATGATCAGCTGCTCTATATCGGCAGTGATGATGGACACCTGTATGCCTTAACCGGACGCATACCCGAAAAGATCAAGGAAAGAAAACAATTTGTGTATTATGATGCCGACCAGGTAAAGATCTATTTTAAGAATGGTGCGGATATAAGGATAAAAAATTACCTGCAGGTGAATGGCTTTAAAACCATCGGCACCGATACGTTGGCAAAACTAATGACGGATTCTGCCGCAGGTAAAGTGATCGTTTTTGCAACAGACTATTTCCCGAAAAATATTTATGAGAATGGCGCTAGTTCCATATTGCGGAAATTTTTAGATAATGGCGGCCGTATCATTATTCCCGGTAACAACCCTTTGTTCTTTAATATTGATGAAGCAAAAAAACAATTCATGGGTTTGACCAACCGGCGCATTGATACGGTGCTGGGTATTAATTACGGACCAACTGATACCCGTGCATTTGGAGGATTATTCACCGGTTTTGCCAACGAAAAAGGAAAGCAGTTTAACCTGCCCGATTTCTGGATATCTAATTTTGGAATTGATAAAAAGCAGGTGGATATTGTTTTGGGCGAAAATGAGAATGGCCAGGCATCTGCCTTTGTAAAAAAATATAATAATGGTGGCGCATTTATACAGGTATGGATGCACACAGAAATACCCGTCAACCTCGATGCGCTGATCAAGTTAAGCGAAAGGGCTTTGGAATAAACGATTTTATCAAACAAATAACGCTATTGCGGATACTGTTTAAGCGCTTTGCTTTAAATTACAGTATCAATTAACTGGTTATCCGCATTTTTCAAAAATATACGATCGCTTTTTTAATAACGGTGCTTGCTTTTGTGAGCAATAATGCGCTGGCACACAAACATGCCATTGCGCTGCCGTTAAAAAAAATATCCATCAATATTCCCACCATCAGTGCCGATTCTGTTTCCTGTGTGATACCATTCAGCAGGGCGGGTAATCTTATTCTTGTAAGGGCAACGGCAGATACAACTGATGGCAACTTTATCCTGGACACCGGAGCATCGGGCCTGGTGCTGAACCTCACGTATTTCCGGAGTTACACCAACACCGACCTGGTGAATGAAGAAGCCAATGGTATAACCGGTGCAGTAGCCACTGTTACAAGAACCACGGTAAAGGAATTTACATTTGGTTGTATGAAAAGCACTGCCAACAGTGCTGATCTCACTAATCTCGGTCACCTGGAAAACAGCAAAGGCGTAAAGATACTCGGGCTTATCGGCCTGTCTATGTTACTGCAGTTTGAAATGATCATTGATTATGAGAATAACCTTATTTACCTGCACCGCATTGCTAAAAAAGAAGCAAAACAATACAGGAGTACACAACTGGAAGATACAGCTGCGTATACGGTTGTGCCCATCGAGATATGGAACGATAAACTGACCACTTTCTCATTTTTGGCAGGAAAAAAATTGCGGCTCATTATTGATTCCGGTGCTGAATCGAATGTACTGGATAGCCGGTTGCCTTCCAAAATTTTTGATAACGTAGAGATCCTCCGGCGTATACAATTACTGGGTGCCAATGACAAGAAAGTGGAAGCGGTGTATGGCAATCTCAGTAACCTCATCATCGGCAACCAGAATACGGGGAGCCTGCCGGTCGTGATCACCAATCTTGAAAAAGCCTGTATGTCATCCAATGTTTGCATTGACGGTATTTTAGGATTTGATTTCCTGTCGCTGCATAAAATTGGCTTTAACTTTGTGACGAACAAAATGTATATATGGAAATGAGGCGGAGAACGATATGGACCTTATGGTTAAAAACCTGCCTGGCAGTGTTGCTGCTGTGCTATGCGCAGCAGTCAAATGCACAGGAAGCCGTACGCTCTTATTCCATCAAGAACGGCCGGATGTATATTACGCTGGGCAAGAATATTACAACCAATGCGCTGGATAGTTTTGTAATAAAATATGAATTAGCCGATCTTGACCTGAAGACTTTTATTAAAACAAATTCGCCTGACTCATTACGGAAGCTTGGCTGGAAAATAGATATCAGCAATAAGGAGATCATGGTAATCAGCAAACCGCTGTTCAGTGCTGATAATATCAATAACCCTGCTGACAAGATAATCATTGCACAAAAGGCAGGAACAGATATGCAGTCGGTGCTCAATTCGGTACGTTTTGGTGCCAACCGTTTATTGAATGGAAAGAACTTTGCAGTGAATGGGGAAGAGGTGCGGTTCTTTATGCGGGGACAATTAAATGCAGGACGAGTAAGACTGGCCGGCAGTTTTACCGACTGGCAAAATGCTGCATTGCCCATGACCAAAACAGACAGTGGCTGGATAGTGACAGTTAAATTACCCGCAGGTAAACACCTGTATAAATTTATATTGGACGACAACAACTGGCGGATAGATAAAGACAATGCTCTGGTGGAGAATGACGGAATGGGCAATGATAATTCGGTGTATTTTAAAACCAATTACACTTTTAACCTGAAAGGGTACGATAATACAAAGCGTGTATACCTTGCCGGTAGTTTCAATAACTGGAGTGAACGGGACTTGTTGATGCAGCACACCGCTGGCGGCTGGACATTGCCGGTTTACCTGGCGCAGGGTACTTATACTTATCGTTTTATTGCGGATGGTAACTGGTTTGCCGATCCTGCCAATACGGATAAGCTGCCCAATGAATTCAATGATTTTAATTCGGTGGTACGCATGGGTGCTCCCTATATCTTTAAACTGCAGGGATATGCCAATGCGAAAAAAGTAGTATTACTGGGCTCATTCAATAACTGGAAGGACAATGAGCTATTCATGAACAAAACAGCTACGGGTTGGGAACTGCCTTACGCACTCGGCCCTGGCAATTACGAATACCGTTTAAAGATAGATGGTAAAACGATCGCAGATTCTGTTACAAAGGACAATATTGCACTGGTGATCGATCCTAATTTTACATTCCGTTTAAAAGGATATGCCAATGCTAAAGTTGTATGCCTGGCGGGGGATAATATCAATAACTGGAACCCCGCTTCGTACCGCATGCACCACCAGGGCGACGAATGGGTGATACAAGTGCATGTGGACAAAGGCAAGTACCGCTATAAATTTGTAGTGGATGGTAAATGGATACGCGACTCCGCCAATAAACTCTGGGAACAGAATGATGAAAATACAGGCAATTCCGTTTTGTGGATCAACGAACCGCAATGATAGGTAAGTAGATATTTTGTAAAAATCAGTCAAACTAATACCAACCTGCAACCTTTACCCAAAGCCATTGACCACTGAACATAAAGCCGCCTGCAGAAAAGCAGGGGCATGCTATCTTCGCGGCACTATGATGCGACTGCAATTATTGTTATGCTCCGTTTTAATATCCGTTATCGCCTGTGCCCAAAGCTCCGCTGGTTTTATCATCACTGTATTAAATGAAAATGCGCAACCGGCGCAGGGCGCCACTGTAGAACTGATGAAAAGCAGCAAACTGGTGCAATCTGCTGTAACGGATGCAACTGGTACTGCTAATTTCAGCAACCTGCCTGCAGGCACTTACAGCGTTATTGTTACTCACAGCGGTTATAAAACACTCACCAGCGATCCTTATCAATATCCTGCCGTAAGCAAGGCCAGTATTACACTGCAGCCCACCAACACCACGCTGCAAACAGTGAATGTAAGCTCCAAAAAACCTTTTATACAACATAAAGAAGGCAAGACCATTTTAAATGTTGATGCCGCAGTAACCAATACCGGCACCACCGTACTGGAAGTGCTGGAAAAATCACCCGGTGTAATGGTGGATAAGAATGGCGGCATCAGTTTACAGGGTAAAGCGGGTGTACTGGTAATGATAGACGATAAACCTACTTATTTATCGGGTGCCGACCTGAATAATTTACTCAGCAGTATGAATTCATCGCAGGTGGAACAGATAGAGCTGATGCCCAATCCACCGGCTAAATATGATGCCAGTGGCAATGCAGGAATCATCAATATCAAAACCAAGAAGAGTAAAGTAAAAGGTTTTAATGGTTCTGCTACTGTTTCGGCAGGGCAGGGTGTGTATCCAAAAGATAATAATAGCGTGATCATTAATTACCGTACAGGTAAATTCAATACATTTTTTAATTACAGTTCGGTGGTTTCCAAATACCTTACTGATATATACGCCCTGCGAAAATATTACGATGACAATGGCAATGTAACAGCTATACTCGATCAACCCACTTATTTTGCAGGCCGTTTTATCAACAACACTATTAAGACGGGTATTGATTACTATATAGCACCTAAAACAACGATCGGTTTGGTACTGGGCGGTACTCTTATCAGGCGTAAAGGAAAAGGTGATGCTGCCGCCACCTGGCTGGATGCGGCCGGCGCTGTGGATTCATCTGTTGTTACCAACAGTACCAGTGGTACCCGGTTCAATAATGGTTCCATCAATCTTAACCTGCGCCACATCATCAATAAACAACAGGATCTTGCAGTGGATCTTGATGCACTCGGTTATAATATGAAGACCGATCAGCAGTTCAATAATCATTTGCAGGCAAACGGCGGTTATAATGAAGCTGCAAGGGGCAATATACCTACCACCATTAAGATCATTTCTGCCAAAGCCGATCATACACTGCATCTCGGCAATAACAGTACGCTATTATCAGGCGTTAAATCATCGCATATCAGCACGGATAATATTGCATCCTACCAGAATTTTGATGGCACCGCCTGGCAGGAAGATTATGGCCGCAGCAATCATTTTTTATACAGCGAAAATATCAATGCGGTGTACAGCAGTATCGAATCAAAATACAAACGCATCAGCATGCAGGCGGGGTTGCGTTACGAAGCCACGCATTACAATGCACACCAGCTGGGCAATATACAACAAAAGGATTCTGCTTTCAACCGCAATTATGATGGCTTGTTCCCCAGCGGCTATATCACCTGGCAGACTGATTCTTCCAACAGTATCACGTTTACGGCTGGACGAAGAATTGACCGCCCTGCCTTCCAGGTACTGAACCCTTTCAGTTCCATCATCAATAAATATACCTATCAAAATGGCAATCCTTATATCGTTCCGCAATACAGCTGGAACCTGGAACTGAGCCACCAGTACAAAGAATTGTTGACCACTACGGTATCATACAGCATAGTAAAAAATTATTTTTCACAGATATTTTTGAATGATACTGTTCATGGGTTACTGTATTATTCACAAGGCAATGTAGGGCGTACACACAATTTCGGTTTAAGCAGCACACTTGCACTGGCGCCTTTAAAATGGTGGAGTTTTACAGTACAGGCATTCTTCAATCACAAAGAATTAAAAGGCTTTAATGGTGATGTGAATTTTAAAAGCGATATCAACCAACTGAATGTGAATATGAGTAACCAGTTCAGCTTTGCCAAAATATACAATGGCGAGATCAGCGGATTTTATACCACCCGTGCCCGCAACGACCTGCAGGAGCAGTTATATCCAACAGGGCAGTTATCATTGGGCGTAAGCCGGCCAATACTAAAAAAGAAAGGCACACTTAAATTGAGCCTCCGTGATATTTTTTACACCAACGCCATGGAGGGGCTTACGCAATTCCCTAAAGCAACCGAATATTTTATACTGCGCCGCGACAGCCGTGTCATCAATCTCACTTTTAATTATCGTTTTGGCAAAGCCTATAAAACCACCAAACGCAGTGGTGGCAGTGCAGGGGAGGAAATTGAAAGAGCCGGTAATGGCTGATCAAAATAGTTATACGTTTGCGTGAGTGCCTTTATCAACAAGGGATTGAGCAGCATAAAGATTTTTTTATTATCTTCAGGCCATAACCTTCTATAGCTGTATGAAGCTGGCTGCCTGTGTAACATTACTGCTTTTATTTTCCTGCTTCAACTTACATGCCCAGCAATACGAAAAAATACTGGATTCCATTACACAACGCATAGAATGGTTCGGTATCAAAAATCAAAACGCCTCCCTGTTCGTTCATTTTGATAAAACGGTTTATGCCAACAGCGAAAGCGCCTGGTTCACCGGGTATATTGTGCGCTCCAATACCAATACAGTACACCACACACTTTCAGTAGCATTGGTACGCAATGATGATCATTCAGTATTATCCGAAGCAAAATATGTAATGGATAAAGGGCTGGCTTTTGGCAATATGGTGTTGCCTGATAGTTTACCCACCGGCAATTACAGTTTTGTTTGCTACACCAATATGCTGATCAATGGTTTTCCTGCCGCTTTATTTGTGCAGCCTGTTACCATCAAAGCCGGTACAGCAGCGGGTTTTAATGCCACGCTTTCGCTTACAGACAGCATTAAGCCCGGTATGGACAGCGCAACCGTTTTACTAAAAGCAATGACCAGGGATTATACGTTGGTAAAAAAAGCCGCGGTAAAATATTTTATCGGTGGCAGGGAGCAACCGTTGAAGAGCGGCACTTTAAAAACTGACAATTTTGGTGAAGCCCGGATCACGATCCCTTTAAAAACGATCACAGCTGCCAATAATGTTTTACAAACGGAAATAGATAATGGCACTACGGTCAGGAACTTCAGCATTAAACTACCGGTATATAAAAAAGAGATCCGAGTTAAATTTTATCCCGAGGGCGGCAACCTTATTGCAGGAACAGTCAACACCATTGGTTGGGAAGTGGTGAACAGCGAAGGCGATCCGTTGCAGGTAAGCGCTGCATTGTACCGGGATGAACAACTGGTACAGACGATCAATACCGGTATATATGGGATGGGCAGTTTTACAATGACACCGGAAGCAGGCAGTAGTTATAAAGTTAAAATGATCTATCCAGCCACAGATAGCGTATATGCTATGCCGGTAGTATCGGAAAATGGTATCACTGTCAGCGTACCCGAAGCATTGGCAGCAGATACATTACAAGTGACCGTTCAGGGGGCAGCGGGGCCGGTACTCTTATTATTACACGATTATCAGAACACTTATATCAACACTTCATTTTCATTATCGCAGGGGAGACCGACATTAGTAAAAGTACCTTTGACGGAAGTGCCCCGTGGGCTCGCCACCATTACTTTACTGGACAGTATGGGCAGGCCGGAAGCAGAACGTATCTTCTTTGCTCATTTTAATAAAAAACCGGAAGTGCAGATCAGTACCGACAGTAGTTCTTACGGCAGCAGACAAAAGATAGAGGTAAAATTAAAAGTTACAGCTGCAGATGGCCGGCCACTCAAAGGTTTAGTATCTGTGGCTTGTGTACAGGCCAACCGCCTGGAACTGGCTAAGGCGACCAGTATCGATAGCTATACTTATTTGAACAGTGTACTGAACGATCTTCCTTTTAAGAAAAACCTGTTGGCAAATGATACTGCCAATAAAAAATTCCTGGAGCAGGTATTGCTGGTAAAAGGCTGGCGCAGGTATACCTGGCGGGATGTAATGGCAGTAAAAGCAAGTGATACGCTGGTAAAAATTACTTCATTGCGTTTTACCGGGAAAGTGACTCATGTAGATTCAAAAATTAAAAGGCCACTGCTATTGAATATCAAGAATTTTGTTACCCCTAAATTAGCAGAGCTGGATATTGTATCTACAGATAGCACGGGTAATTTTGAATTACTTCCCGAAAAAATAACGAGTGAGCCTAACCGAAAATTCACTATTTCAGTACGCAGCGAGGAAAAAATGGAATATATCGTAACGGTGAATGATCCTTATAAAGAAACGGGCAAAAAATTGGCGGCGACATTAGCATTTCCAGATTACAGCCCAAAGAGTTTTGCGCAAACCACCCAGGCATTTATCTTAAAGCCCGGTGAAACGGCCAAAACGCTCAGTACGGTGGTGATCGCTACTAAAACGGATAACAGTTTTTACAACAGTCGTGAGCCCGGCATGAATATATGCGGCGATTATGTTTGTCAGAACGGGATACTCAATTGTATCAATCATCCTAATGATGGTTTTCAACCGGTTGTTGGTAAAAGTTATGGCGTACGCTACGGCGGAAATACGATCGTGCAGACGATCTACCGTGGTTGCACAGCACTGGAAGCTGCTGCTAAGAACGAATACCAGGTTTCTATGGCAGGGATCTATAACCGGAGAGAATTTTATGTTACAGACCTAAGCAAAGCTGATCCAACCGATCCACAATTTCTTCCCACATTATACTGGAATTACTCTGTTGTTACTAATGATGCAGGCGAAGCGCAATTTAGTTTTTACAGCAGTGATATTGCGGGCAAATTCCGGCTGGTAGTGCAGGGTATCACTGCAGATAACCTGTTGTATGGCGAACAAAATTTTGATGTAAGAGAACAAAAATGACCTGATCCCGTACGCTGTAGTTTATAAATATCTCTCTTTTTTTATGCTTGCTATTCCCATGGCTTTTAATGCCTTCTGAAGCATTAACATTTCTTTTGTAAACTATTGCCCTTCATTACCATCTGATATGCATTAGTAACCTTTTAAAATTTACAATTATGAAAAAGATTTTTACTCTATTAGTTGGTATCACTATCGCAGCTTCAACATTTGCACAATATAAAGCAGGCGGCTACGATAAAAAGAATGATGTTGCCTTTAATGATGGATTCAGGAAAGACAACGACCGCGACAGTAGGTATTATTCCTTCAGCACCCGGGAAAGGGATATGCAGATCGCACAGATCAACCGGGATTACGACTGGAAAATACAGGACGTAAAAAGAAAGATGTTTGTTTCCCGTTTCAGGAAAGATGTGATGATCCGCCAGCTGGAAGATCAGCGCAGGTTTGAAATAAATAAAGTGTATGATAAGTTCAATGACCGTTTCAACCGTTTCGATCATGATCCTAAAAAACACTGGTAAGTAATAGCATGAAAACAAAAGGGCCCTTTGCGGGGCCCTTTCTTATTGTACAATTTTTTATCTCCATTTAAATGCAAAATAGCTGCAGGGTTTATCAGTGGCATTACCAACACCGTGCATTTTGTTACTTTCTGCAATGTAAAAATCGCCGGGTCCTGCGGTATATTGTTTGCCATCGATGGTAATTTCACTTTCTCCTTCAATGATCAAAATAACTTCGGTGTCCACGTGCTGGTGTGGTGCATGGCTGGGCCCTTTTTGTTTTAGGTATGTGATGTGCATTTCAAAATTGTCGCACATGGCAGTGGGCCTGTCAAAATATTTTCGGGCGCCTTTATTATTAGCTTCTGTGTATTTTAATGAATCGTAGTTCAGCAACAGTGCACCACCAGCCTGGTTGCTTCTTTCCATATTCATTTTGCGACTGCGTAACTGGAACACATAATAGGTGAGGGGACCGTTGCCCACGTTCTGCAACTGCTGCATTTCGAGCGGTGGTATCAGTAATACGCTGCCCTTGCCCAGTATGGCAGTTTTATTGCCGATGGTGGCTTTCATGGTGCCTTCTTTAATAATGATCAGTTCTTCAATATCTTTTTGCGCATGAGCTGGTTTGGGAGCAGCCCCTTTGAATTGGGTGGTGGCATGCACTTCAAAATACTCTAATTCGGGTGTGGTGCCCAGGGCAATTTTGCGGCTTTCCCTTCCGCTGTCTTTCTTCACGGGAAAATCATTCCAGTGGTAAGCGCCTGAAAGCACCGGTTGCAATTGAGCTAAAGCAGTGTTGCCCACTGCGAGTAAAATGAAGAGGAAAAAAAATTTCATATGCAGGCTGTTAATGGTTTAAACTATCCAAATATAATTATTTGCCGGTAAAATACCATCCTTATCGGTTGAAAAGGCTGTGCTGGCTGGCCGTATGGAGGTTGCGCCAAACCCTGCTGATCTCTGTTGCAGGATCGGCTGCCTGCATGCCGCAATAGGGATATAATTCGTCTACTGATCTACGTGAGTATATAGCGAGTTGCTTACTAGTATCGCTTACCTGTTGCAGCAGCTCCTTACTGATATTTCCGTTTGCAATACATGCACCCCAGGAAATATCAACAGCCTTATAAAAAACTGTTCTCAGCTCATTCAATTTATTGCTGCAGGTTTCAAGCAGGTATAATTGTTGCGTATTACCGCCAGGTTGCAATATCCCGCTACATAATTCTAAAAAACGGAGTGCCATGCCGCTGCTGTTTACTGCAAGTGTGGCTTCGGCAAATTGTAAGAATGGATATTGATAGATGGGCAGAACCGAAACTGCGTGCGCCGGATCGATAATAAAAGCCCTGTTACTATTTACAGTAAGCTCTTTTACAGAAAAACTATGACTGCCCGTTGCGATCATGCCGATGCGCTGCCAGTTTTGGTGCACTGTAACTTCGTTGCGTAAAAAAATAAAAGGCCGTATCAACGGTTGTCCGTCACTATTCTTTACAACACTGCCATTTTCTTCAATGATGCAGTTGGCGGTAAAAGCGGTGGCATGGTCTGCTCCCGAAGCATAATCCCAACCGCCGGTAATGATATAATTTTCTCCCTCTTTTTTTGCAATACCGGAAGCCTTGCCGCTGCCGGCAATGCACACATTCTTCTCGCCGAATATCATTGTTGCAATACCAGGCTGTAAAAATCCTGCAAACCAGGCGGCACCTGCACAAAGCGTTACGGTCCAACCTACAGATCCGTCCGTCCACGCCAGGGCTTCTTCCAGTTGTAATGCTTTGACAAGATCCAGTTGTAACCCGTTGTAAACTTGTGGTACGAATAATTGCAACCATTGCTGTTCATACAATATGGCCAGTTGCACCGGGTGCAGTGTTTGAAGTGTTTCCGCTTCGCCGGCAACATTGCGTATGGCAGTTACCAATTGTACATCAATTTGTGCAGAAGGATGAAACATCATGCTGAAAATAATTTTTGTTTGCTGATGATGCGCTTCCAGTCGAAGAAACCAAATACAGCAACAATGAATAAAAAGATGGTAAGCATGGCAAACATGGGCAATTGCTTATAGAATAATAAGGGTATCGCAAATAAATTGGAAATATTCAGTAATACCCAGTTCTCGATCTTGCGGCGGGAGAGCAGCCACATGCCCGCCCATGCGGTGGCGCTTACCCATGCATCCCAAAAAGGAACAGTAGAAGTAGTATAATATTTCAATGCAAAAGCAAGCACTGCAAACCCACCTGCAACGATGAGAATTACTGTTAACCACTCATTGCGGTTGCATTGGCTGATGGGCACAGGCGGTTTATCTTTTTTCTTTGCCCAGTACCACCAGCCATATATACTCATTACAAGATAATAGGCATTCAGCAGGCACTCTGCATATAACTCAACATCGAAAAGTATATATATAGAAAGCAGTGTGCTAATGATCCCGGCGGGGTATAGCAGTATCTTATTGGCTTTTGCAAGCAACACTTCTGCCACGCCGGTAATAACGGCCAGCCATTGCAATACATCTGTTTCTTTTATTTGTTTCCAGAATAAACTGGTCCATTCCTGCAGGCTCATACTATACAATTGAAATAATAAAATGTACTAAAAGTGCCGCAGGGAGCAGTATAAACTTTTCCTTGTCCCTACGCCGGCATTACCCGGATCAGGTGTATGAAAAAATGCCGCAGCATTTTTTCAATGGGTATGATCTCAGCCTGTTTTTAATAAAGAAAATAAAATGGTTTATTTTCTTTAAAGGCACCCCTTTAGTAGGTGGTAAAGATAGTACTATAATCGTTTCAATGTGGAGCACATCTTATGAAAATAAAAAAGCATAAGCGTAAAAAAACGTAAAGCCACCAGTACATCGTTCGTACATAGCGCATCACCTGTACGTAGCTGTACCAATTGCCCTGCCGGGAAAATTAATTTTTACGGGGGAGTTTCCGTTTCCTGTATTTTTTAACGCAGCGTTCCTGCGTAAGTGAATAAAAAATTTTTGCTGTTAAGGCATTGCTGCTGCTGCAAAATAATACACCCGTTGTTTTACTAAGTAGATTTAGTAGGTACAATAGCTTTGTAATGGCTTGGTTTTTGGCTAATTTTATACAAAACCAATTCTATGAGAGCTATATCTTTTTTAATTGTCGTTTGTCTTATCTTTTTTATCCTGGCGTTTTCTTTGGTAACGATGTTCTTCTCTATCTTTTTTAACTGAACGTTATTTCCGGTACAAAGGAGAACAGCAGGAGTATCTCTTTACCGCAGCAGGCAAAAATATAGCTTCGCAGCGATCAGGCGATACTGGGTGTAATGGTGACCAGGGTGAACAAAAGAAAATTACCATCTCCGCTCCATTTGCCTTTTTGCAATACTATGTATTCATTACTGGTACTCCAGTACAGTATTGTTGAACTGTCTGCATTATTAAAAACAGCACCGCCTTCGTATTCAGGTGTCCAGTCGATGCCATACGATATCCCTCCTTCGCCGGTGATATCATCATAATCAGTTGCAGCCATATCTGCAGGTAATTGCCCGTAAGCCTGTATTGGTGTGCCAAAGTATTTTACTATCATTTCTGCTACTGCAGCATACATGGCATCGTTATTCACTTCCAGTGCGGTTTCCATTTCTGTTGTCATTAATTCATCATAATCATGATCACCACCACTGCAATTGAATAAAAATATTTTACGTGCTGGTCCATTTCTTAAAAAATTAGAGAGGTGATCGTTGCAGGTGATCTCTGCGGGAGAAGAGATCACGGCAGGGTAGGACTTGCCCAGCTGTGTTTTTATTTCCTCCAGTTTACGGGCTAATGTTTCTCTATCCATGCTGTATCTTTTTGATCGTACCATAGGTCGTTTATTTATACAGGCTCAAAAATAAAAGGCCAAAACCCCCAAGCCGTTCAAAACCAGCCAGCGAAGGCTTTTACTTAACCATCGGTAATTTGTTTGACCGGCTAAAACCATTTTCACAAAATTTTTTGAAAAAAAACAACCTAAATATTTGTTCGTACGAAATATTTCCTACCTTTAACTCATGAAAGAAGAAATCAATAATAAGTCCGGCGAACCTACAAGGTCAGAGCTGGAGATATTACAGGTATTATGGAAGCATGGGCCTTCTACAGTGCGTTTTGTGAATGATGTACTGAATGAAATGAAAAGATCTGTTCAGTATACTTCCACTTTAAAACTGATGCAGATAATGGCGGAGAAAAAAATGCTTACCCGGGATGAAAGCAGTATGAAGCATGTATATCATGCGGCGGTGGAAGAACAGACCACCAAGGGCGCCCTGCTGGAGAAATTTGTGGATACACTGTACAATGGTTCGGCCAGCAGCCTGATGATGCAGTTGCTGGGCAATAAAAAAACCTCAAAAAAAGAATTGCAGGCCATAAAAGATATGCTGGCAAAATTTGATAAAGACAATAAATAAATGTTATGACATTGATCTCCATTGATAATTTGCTGCCCGGCAAAATGGGACAGGCTTTGTGCTGGATGCTGGTGCATTCCCTGTGGATCGGTTTGATACTGGCCGTAGTTACCGGTATCATTATGCTGGCCACCAAAAGGCAAACTGCGGCTTTGCGTTATAAACTGCTTACTGCTGCATTGTTTGTATTTACAGGTACAGTACTGGCGGTATTTATCCTGCAGTTAGTGAATGACAGCAATGCACTCAACAACCAGGTAGCCACATCGGCAGCATCCACGGTGATCAATGTGAACGACAATTTGCAGGCTTTTAATATTGTGGAGAACAAAGACAGTCTTACTGTTTCCATCACCGCCTTTCTCAACGATCATGCAAATGTGATCGTTTTGTGCTGGCTGCTGGTACTTTGCTTCCGTTGTATAAAACTCGCTACCGGCCTGCATCGTATCAAACAGATGAAGACCACGCAGCTTACACCGGTAACAGATCATTGGAATGAAAAACTGAACAGTCTTGCCGCAGCATTGAATATCCGCACCCGTATACAGTTCATGCAGTCGGGCATTGCAGCCATACCCATGGTGGCAGGGCATTTTAAACCAATGATACTTTTTCCCATCGGCCTTATTAATTCTTTGCCTGCAGAAGAAGTGGAAGCCATACTGCTGCACGAACTGGCACATATACTGCGCAAAGATTACCTGGTGAATATGCTGCAGAATTTTGCAGAAGTGCTTTTCTTTTTTAATCCCGCTGTACTATGGATATCTGCCCTGATAAAAATTGAAAGGGAGAATTGCTGTGATGATATTGCCTTATCGCAAACAGGCAGCAAACGGGATTATATCAATGCGCTGGTATCATTCCAGGAATACCAGCTGAACGCACCGCAATATGCAACCGCACTTGCCGGCAATAAAAAACATTTGCTGGAAAGAGTAAAACGGATGCTATACAATAACAACAAAACACTTAATGCCATGGAAAAAACATTTTTAACCGTAAGTTTTATCGTTGCCACTTCGCTGACGGTATTCTTTACACAGGCCCAAACGGGCAAAACAAAAACCACCGTGATCAAGTCTACGGCGCAGGACACTTTTACATCCCTTGCCGACAGGTATTACAACCCTGCTGATTTTGAAGACGGCGCCAACATCAGTTATTCGGAAACGAGAAATGGCGTAAAACATACCTTATATCTTTATAAAAGAGGCGACAAACTGTACGAGATATTCGGGGACATTACCAGCTTCAAGATCAACGGTCAAAAAATACCTCAGGAGCAATGGGGTAAGTACAAAGATCTGATCATTCAATTGAGACAGGATTATGAAAAAGCGCATATTGCAAGAGAAGACGCCATTACCGACAAAGACGCTGAAGACAAAAGGGTTGATGCAGAAAATGCATTGACCAACAAGCTGGAAGCTGAAGCGGATATGGAAAAACAAAGGGCAGAAAAAATGCAGGCAGAACAGGCTGCAATGTTAAAATTACAGGATGGTTTAAAAAATGAACAACAACAATTGTTATTGCAAAAAGCAAAACTGGCAGCAGAACAGGACGCTAAAAGGGCGCTGCAGCTGAAACTGGAAGCCGAAAAGAACAGCAATAAAAAACCTGCGATGGAAAAATTGCAGCTGGAATTGCAGCAGTTAAAACTGCAACAGGAAAAACTGCAGAAAGAAGCGGAAGAGAAGCAAATATTGCTTGAAAAGATACAACATGAAAAAGATGTACAGCAGCAGAAATCAGATGCCACTTCTGTAAGTAAAAGAGAGATAGAAAGAAGGGTGGAGAATGATAACGATGTGGCATACACTAAATTAAGTTATTCTGAAGATAAGAATGCATACAAGGCATATAAAGGAGATGTTTACAATAAACAGTATGACCCGGCTTACAGTAAAGATGCGTATAAACTAACCGGCATACAAAGCAATGGCAACAGCAATGCAGCCGATGTAGATGTAAAAGAACTCACTAATAATGTTATTGCCGATCTTATTAAAGCAAAAGTGATCGAAAGTCCCGCTAACCTGTCCTACGAAGTAAGCAATGAAAGATTGGTCGTGAATGGAAAAGTACAACCAGAAGACCTGCACCAGGAATTGAAAGCCAAATACATAAAAAGTCCTGACTGGATATTGTTATACAATTTCAGGACCAAGTAATCTAGTCCGGCGGATTTTCAATTCGCTTCTTAAATACCCAGCATTAATACATTCCTTTTAATATTTTTAAAGATCACTTCAATGTGAACAGGCATTTTATTGCCCCAAGTAAGCCATGAAAAAAAGTATAGCCATGCTTTTGATCCTGCTTGTACTTACCGGTTTTACCTGCGCCATTTTTGCCCAGGTAACCGGTAAGGTTACAGGTGGTAAGAACAAAGCATTATCAGCCGCCAGTATTTCTTTATTAAGAACAACAGATTCTGCCATCGTAAAAACGATCCTCAGCGATACCACGGGCAAATTTGAGATCAGCAATATTGCCGCAGGCAATTATTTGCTGTTGATACAGCACACCGGTTTTAAAAAATATTACAGCAGGTATTTTGTAATAGATGCACAGCATACAACTGTTGCAGTGCCTGCAATAGAAATGGAAACTGCGGCACCGTTAACGCTGGATGCGGTATCTGTCAGCTCTAAAAAACCATTGATTGAAAGAAAGGCAGATAAAATCATCGTGAATGTGGATGCTTTTATTTCCAATACCGGCAGCAATGCGCTGGAAGTACTGGAACAATCTCCCGGTGTACAGGTGGATAACAACGATGCCATCAGCCTTAAAGGCAAAGCGGGTGTAGCTATTTATATTGATGATAAACCCACTTATCTTTCCGGTGCCGACCTGGCCAATTATTTAAAATCATTACCGGCCAGTATGTTGGATAAGATCGAGATCATGACCACGCCTCCTGCAAAATATGATGCAGCAGGCAATGCAGGCGTTATCAATATAAAAACTAAAAAGAGCAAGGTAAAGGGTTTCAATGGCAATGTTACTGCCAGTTACCGCCAGGGTGTGTATGGCGACAGCCGCAATACATTCAACTTTAATTACCGCAACAATAAGATCAACAGCTTTGGTAATATTGTTTTTTCGGGCGGTAATAGTTTTAATGATCTTACCATTAAACGCTGGTATACCGATGCAGGCGGTAACATTCAATCCAGTTTTATACAGAACTCCTACATCAAAAGATGGTACAATAGTTTGAATACAAAACTGGGTACAGATATTTATCTCAGCAACAAAGCAACACTGGGATTTGTATTCAGTAGTGTTGGCAGGCCTTCAACAGAAAAAAGGACCAACACCGGCACCTTCTTCAATGCACAGAACAAAGCGGATTCTGTTATTCTAGCAGACAACCATGAAAAGGAACGTTTCGGCAATACCAGTTATAACAGCAATTTCCGTTACCAGTTCGATAGTACCGGTAAAGAACTCACCATCGACCTCGATTATATCAGGTACAACACCAGCAATGAACAATTATTTAAGAACTCCAGTTATACTTCCAGCAATAGTTTAAAGACCAAGGATGACCTGATCGGTTCTTTACCGGGCAACCTGGATATTTATTCTTTTAAAACTGATTATACGCAACCACTGGATAAAAAAACAAAACTGGAAACGGGTTTTAAAATAAGTTATATCAACACTGATAATGTTGCCGCGTATGCAACTACTGTAAATGATGTTACCACTCCTGATTATGAAAAGACCAACCACTTTATTTACAAGGAAAATATCAATGCTGCCTATATAAATTTCAGCAGGGAAATGAAAAGGGTTTCCCTGCAACTGGGGCTGCGTGCCGAAAACACGGTTTCAAAAGGGCATCAACTGGGCAATATTGTAAAACCCGATTCTTCTTTTAAAAGAAATTACAGCAATCTCTTTCCAACTGTTTTTGTTTCGTATAAATTAGACAGTAACAGCAACAATGTGTTGAATTTTTCTTACAGTAAAAGAATTGACCGGCCATATTATGCCGACCTCAATCCATTTATTTCCCCGCTGGACAAATTCACTTATTATGCCGGTAATCCTTTTTTGAACCCGCAGTTCACCAAACATTTTGAACTGTCGCATGTGTACAAAGGAATGTTGAATACCACGGTTTCTTACGATCATATTAAAGACGAGATGGACGAAACGATAGAACTGGCGGGCAATACTTTTATCAGTCGTACCGGTAATATCGGGAAAAAAGATGTGGCGGGTGTTTCGATGGATGCAACTGTAAAACCTTATAAATGGTGGACCGGTATCGCTTTTGTGAACTATATATACATACACACCCAAAGTAAAATATATACAGAAGTTGTTGACACGAAGTCGGGCTTTTGGGTTGCCTCACTTACCAACCAGTTCAATTTATCAAAGGGATGGAGCCTGGAAGTGTTGGGCAGGTACCGGTCGAACCTGTTAGACGGACAGTTTAAGCTTGTGTCCACCAAACAACTGAATGTGGGCGTGCAAAAGAAAATATTAAAAGATAAAGGCACGGTAAAGCTCAACTGCCAGGATATTTTCCGCACCCGTATCAACCAAGGTTATATCAACAGCCTGAAGGGTGGCAGCGGTTATTATCACAATCCCAACGACAGCCGTGCAGTGGTGATCGCTTTTACTTATCGTTTCAGTAAAGGAGCAAAGGCGAAGGATAGCAGGAAGACCGGTGGCGCGGAAAGCGAACAGAACCGGGTAAAAGAATAAAATAACATTTAATAATGCAACATAATTCACGCCCTGCTGTCCCTTTAAAAATGCAAAACCGGCAAAGTAGGATGTAGTGAATCAAAAAATTCCTGTATGCAGCAACAAGATCAGTTATGGCATTTATTAGCAGCTTCCCTTGCAGGAGAAGCGCAGCCCGCTGAATTGGCCCGGCTGCAGGCATTAATAGAAGCAGATGAGAGCATTAAGGATATTGTGGACACGATCAGTGCTTACTGGGAACAGACCGGGAAAGTGCATAAGCATGAAATAGAAACGGCCTGGGAAAAATTGGCCTGGAAAATACAATGATACTCTGCAACCTGTACTTAAAATGTAACACAAATTCCCCATAATGGTGTACCTGCTCCGCAATAAATATCGCTACCAGCTTTAAAAAACAGTTGGCAGATTTTTTGTCCGGTTAAAAGAAACTTAACCTTTTAACAAAAAATCTGATCATGAAAAAGAATAGTATAATTGGCCTGTCCTTATCATTATTGATATCGGCAGCGCTTATCATCCCGTTAAATAGTACCGGTAGTGATGACCATAAAAAAATAATCAACGACAGTAAAGATGCAAAAGCAGCATTTATAAAAACTGATCCATCGATGAAATCACTTTTTACCAGTTCATATGGTTATGCCATATTGCCCAACGTAGGTAAAGGAGCAGTAGGAGTAGGTGGTGCAGCAGGCAATGGGGTTGTATACGAAAAAGGTAAGATAATCGGAACAGCAAAGATGTTGCAGGTGAGTGTGGGCTTCCAGTTTGGCGGGCAGGCATACCGCGAAGTGATATTCTTTGAAAATAAAGAAGCGCTGGATCATTTTAAGAATGACAAGATCGAATTTGCAGGACAGGTTTCGGCCATTGCTGCCAAAAACGATGCATCTGCGAATACCCAGTACCGTGATGGTGTAAAAGTTTTTACGGAAGGAAAAAATGGTTTAATGGTAGAAGCGGCTATAGGAGGTCAGAGATTTACTTATAGTGCGTTATAAGTAATTTCTACCTCCTTTTACCAGCAATATTTAGTAAAATATTGCTGGTTTTTTTATAGTAATTTTGATGTCTTAAACGACAGCAATGAAAGGCAATAATGCCAGCCTGGTACAGTATATTCAAAAGACTTTTCCATTAGGTGTTGATAAAGCAGAAGAGATCGCTGATCGTTTTTCTGAAAAGACCGCCCGGAAGAATGAACTGGTATTAACTGAAGGCAGGATATGCAAAGAATTTTATTTCCTGGAAGAAGGTTTTATATGGTCTTATACCCGTGACATTAACGGCAACAATATTACCACTAACTTTTATTCGGATAAACAGGTTGTGGGTGAGTTCTATTCGTTCTTTAAACAAATTCCCGGCAAAGAGAATTACCAGGCGTTAACGGGTTGTCAATTATGGTGCATCACTTTTGATGAATTGCAACTGGCATTTCATTCGATGCCCGAATTCAGGGAGTTTGGTCGATCAATGCTTGTAAGCGCCTATGCTGATTCTAAACAGCGAATGCTTTCTATGCTCCATCACACTGCTGAAGAAAGATATAGCCTGTTGATCACTGAAAACCCTGATATATTTCAGTATGCCTCTTTGAAAACCATTGCTTCCTATCTTGGCATTACCAATACTTCTTTAAGCAGGATAAGAAAAGAATTTTCCAAAAACTATAAGTAGCTAGCCAGAAGTTGCCATATGGTAACTTTTCAGCAGTATACAAGCCCGACCTTTGCGCACAAATTATTGATGTACTGATGACAAAAAATAATATTGCAGGGCGCACTATACCCATCTCTGTTTCCCTGAACGATACTCTGGCAGCAGAAAATATTTATCCCGGGCCAACACGAAATAAAAAACGCATCATTACAATTGCGCTGATCGCAGTGTCCATTGCAGTAATTACAAGTTGTATTGCAAAGCTACTGGTATCACTTATCAGCCTGGTTACCAACATTGCTTTTTATAGCAGTTTTTCTGTAGCGCACACCAGCCCATGGAATCATACGCTGGGCCTTTGGGTAATAGTACTGCCGGTCATTGGCGGTATCATAGTAGGGGTCATGGCATTGTACGGCTCAAAAGCAATACGGGGCCATGGTATCCCCGAAGCAATGGAGCAGGTGCTTACCAACCAAAGTAAAATAAAGCCCACCATCACCTATCTAAAACCACTTTCTTCGGCTATTGCTATTGGAACAGGCGGGCCATTCGGTGCAGAAGGGCCGATCATTGCTACCGGCGGCGCATTGGGTTCTACTATCGGTCAGTTATTAAAAATCACCCACTATGAAAGAAAGATTTTATTGGCAGCAGGCGCTACAGCTGGTATGTCAGCAATTTTCGGCAGTCCTGTAGCGGCTATTTTTTTGGCGATCGAATTGCTATTATTCGAATTCTCGCCGCGATCCATCATACCTGTGGCACTGGCCTGTATAACAGGTGCTGCCGGGCATTATTTTTTATTTGAGCAGGGACCGGTATTTGCAGTTTCAACAAGTATTGCAGCTGCATCCAATACCGCATTGTTTGCATATAGTGTAATTGGGATCGTGATTGGATTGATTGCCATTATGGTAACAAAAACGGTATACTTTATTGAAGATGTGTTTGAAAAAATACCCATCCACTGGATGTGGTGGCCTGCGATAGGAGGGATTGCAGTAGGTGTTACAGGATATTTTTATCCACGCACCCTGGGGGTTGGTTATGAAAACATCACCGATATCATTTCCGGCAACATTCCCGTTCAATTGGTATTAACCCAGTGTATTTTTAAATTCATTTCCTGGGCTATCGCCCTGGGTAGTGGTACATCAGGTGGAACATTGGCTCCGTTGCTTACCATTGGCGCTGCCACCGGCATGCTGGCAGGTTATGTGATAACGGATTTTTTTCCGGGTGCTGGCGTAACACTTCCCCTTGCCGCCCTTATCGGAATGTCTGCAATGTTTGCAGGTGCATCAAGGGCCTTACTTACCTCTATCATTTTTGCATTAGAAACTACGGGCCAGTTCAATGCATTATTACCATTACTGGCAGCTTGCACGGCATCTTATTTTGTTTCATTCTTTCTGATGAAAAATACAATTATGACGGAGAAGATAGAAAGAAGAGGGGTAAAAACACCCGACTCATATGAGCCAGATATACTGGAAAGAAAAACTGTGGCAGATGTACTGGATGATAACGCTATGGTTTTAAGCGATGAAAATACTATTGGAGAAATAAGCGCATGGATGAAAACCGGCGAGTCATTTTACGGCAATCATTTTATCATTATCGATAGTGAGGGTCAATTTAAAGGTATCGTCATTGCCTCCGCTATTTTAAGCGGACAACATGATCCCGCTGCAACGATCGATACGTTGGTCAATAAAAAAAATATTTCCATTTATGCAGGCAGCAGCCTTAAACTTGCGGTACAAAAAATGGCTGTAGCAGACATCGACGTATTGCCGGTTGTGTCTGCAGACAACAATATTACAGGTGTACTGTCTTATAAAGATATCCTTGCAGCTTATAAACATACCGCAGACGAACACCAAAAAAAGCAGGCGCATATTTCTTTAAAAAAACAGGGATTCAAAATATTGATACACGGACAAAAGTTGATTGGAAGAGTTAAAAATAAAAACTAAGTACAATTGTATATTACTGTCGTGATTTGACCGCAATCTTGTCGCAATAGCACCCCGCTTAATCCCGGCATCTGTTTATCTTTACTTGTATTCAAATACAGTTTAAACGGGAACATACATGGAAAAAGCTATACTGGTTGCAATTGACGAGACCACCAATGAATTGTTACAGACGATCGCCCTGTTCAATGATGAACAATTTAACCGGATACCTTTTGAAGGCAGCTGGACGGCGGGACAGGTTGCAGAACATATCTACAAATCCGAATACGGTATACCTATGGTTTGGCAAAGCAGGGGAGTGCCGGCAGGGCGGCCTGCAGATGAAAAAGCAGCCACTATCAGGTCGATATTCTTAGATTTTACTATTAAAATGCAATCACCCGGTTTTATTCTGCCTACTGATGAACCAAAGGAACAGGCGGTTTTATACGATACCATAAAAATTAACAGGGATTCCATTGCTTCATTGGCAGGTTCAATTGACCTCAATACTTTATTTCCTGATATCCCGTTTCCGCAAATAGGAGAACTGACGGGGCTTGAATGGGCTACATTTTTAGTTTGTCATTCAAAAAGGCATACAAGGCAGTTGAAGAATATTTATGAGTATGTAAAATAAAAACATCTCCCTCTATAGAAATAAAGGAGAGATGTTATGTACAAATCACAAACAGGCTTTTATTTCTTCCACGGTTTCAATAAAGGCTTTTTCTTTTTTAATATCTTTCTGCCATGCCAGGTCCCGTTCTACCAGGTCAATTTCTTTTTTAATGGTGGCGCCTAGTTTGCCGTTCTCATTGCCCATGATCAATACTGTATCGGAAATTGCCACGGATGTGCTGATATCGTGTGATACGATGATCAGTGTTTTTAATTCATCCGAAACAGATACCTGCAGCAACAGGTCGGTCACTTTATCCAGCACACATACATCCAGGCCGGAGAAGGGTTCATCGAGCAACAAAAAATTAGAGCCTTTCAGCAATTGCTGAATGATGCTGGCCCTTTGCCGCTGGCCACCCGATAATTGCTGCGGGTATTTTTGCAGTTCATCCGTCAACTGGAAGTCAGCCGCATATTGGGCGATCATTTCTTTTTCTTTGCCTTTCAGCGAAGCATTTTGTTTAGCTGCCAGCTGTAAAGATTGCCCTACTGTTCTCCATTCAAACAGGTAATAGTTCTGGAAGATAACGCCCATATCACCTGCTTTTACCGGCTCATCTTCATTGATGGTAACCGCACCCGCAGTAGGTTTTTGTAAACCTGATAGTATTTTAAATAACTGCGTTTTACCGATACCGCTTCTACCGATTAGCGAAACCACCTGTCCCTGCTGCATCCCCGGCCGCACAATATCTTTGATGCAGAAATTGATATCCCGCAGGATCGTTTTACCTGCATAGGAAAGCTGTATATTATTAGCCTTCAGTAATGTTTTTGTTTTGATACAGTCTGTCATGATGTTGCCTGTTTTAATTTGCTGTGAGGAAATAACCAATGCCTGGTGGCGCCCAATAAACTGTCGAAGCAGAGGCCGATAATGAATATCAGCAACTGCAATGCGATCACATTGGTAAGATCGTTGTACTTATTGTACTTGATCAGTAAAGAACCAACACCACCTTCACTCATACTCAAACCTTCCACCATCGTGATCATTAACCATGATATGGCAAAGTTCTGGCGCAATATCTCGAACACCTGGTCGGCCTTGCCCACGATGATCACTTCATACAATGTTTGCCAGTTATTATAGCCCAATGTCTTACACAATTCATACTCCTGTTTGTCAATATTGATGATGACTGACAGGAAGGAAGTGGTAAAAAAAGGCACGATACCAAATACCAGCAATGATAATTTTAACTGGCTGCCATCAGTCGTAAGTAGTGTAAAAATGAAGATCAGACCGGTTAAAGTAAGATACCTGCATTTTACAATGAACTGCGCTATACTTTTAAAGAAAGGGATCACCGAAGCATACGCAAAGAACAAAGTAATAAGTATGCTATAGAACATTGCCTTTAATGTAAGCACCAGGCTTACCACCAGGTTATTCAGTAACAGTTTTGTTGTTACCAGTTTACCAAATGCTGCAGCAACAGCCGCAGGTTTGGGTATCAATCCTGAGGATGTAGTATGCCAAACAAGTAAGGTAACCGCCAGCTGCAGCACGGTCATGATAAGGAACGTTTGCCTGCTGATGATACCAAATGGCTTAAATATATTTTTCATGTTAGTTCCTGTTAATGGTTCATGATCTTTTATCACGAACCTTTTTAAAAAATTGTTTGATCGGTTAAAATGAAAGCGGGAATGCTTACCTGGTACACAGCTCATACTTCACTGCATTCCCTGCTTCCGGTTTTTAACCTTTAGTTCTCACACGGGTTAATGTTATTCACCCAACACGATCTCCACACGACGGTTCTTACTCTTACCGGCTTCGGTACTGTTGTCTGCAATTGGTTTTACGCTACCAAAACCTTTTGCTTCTATACGGTTCACCTGCAAACCTTTCTTCTGTAAATAATTCTTTACAGCATTTGCTCTTTTTTCGGAGAGTGGGATATTGGTCACATCGCTACCACTGTTGTCTGTGTGGCCATACACACCGATCTTTAAACCTTCCGCCACAACAGCAGATTCAAATATCTCATCCAGCATTTTGTAAGAGCCGGGTTTGATGTTGGCAGAACCAGTTTCAAATTCAATGCTGTAACTTTTTGAAGAAACAGCAGCAGTGATCTGGTCTGCATATTTTGTTTCAATGGCCTTGCCCTGCATCAGGTCCGGGTGATTGGAAATAACGCTGAACAAAAAGCTTTTGTCAACCGCCTTTTCGTAAGGCATGAACGTAGGCATCAGTGATGGATACATTTTTACCATCAGGTTACCGAACGTGTTGTACACAGCTTTGTAGCGGTCTACTTTGTCTTCACCCAGGCCATAGGTATTGGCCATATCATTCAGGTTGAACACCATACTACCACCCAGGTTTACCTGCTGCCCCTGGATATCTTTCTCCACGATACCATTGTAATATTTCAACCAGTAATCAGCATCTTTTTCCTGGTACACCTGGGCGCTTACTTTTGCAGCAAAGGCTTTGGCTTCATTGAAAGAACGTACCTGGTCACCGGCCTGTGCCAAAGCAATGATCATATTCTCCACATCGGTCCTGTGATCATACGCCCATTTTTTAATCACGATGGTCTGGTTAGGCATCTGCGAAGCATACTGTTTTGTATTGGCAATGGTTACCAATCCACCTTTCTTTGTGGCAACGTTCACGTCACCAGGGGTCCAGGTGGCTACGCCATCCACGTTCACCGTAGTATCGGCACCGGTTGTTTTACCATTCCTTACGATCTTTCTTTTTTCGCTGTAACCGGTAATGTACTTGTTAGGCGCATCCAGGAAGTCGTTGGCAGCAATGATGTTGATGGCATCACCGTCGTAAGTGGTTTCATCCGGGTTTACTTTTAAACCGTTGTCACCAGCCCATTTCAACAAAATGTTGATATCACCGTCACGCAGCACACCAGCCACACATTTACCGATCGCATTCTTTGGATCCTGTTTCCACGAAGCAGGCGCCATCACCTGGTCTTCACCATACGATTTACCGTGTGTAACGGGTATAATGATGGGTTGATATTCCGGGCCTAATGGTTCCAGTTCTTTCGATAAGGAAGTCATGAAGGCAGGCATACCGTCGCCCATAAAGGTGATCAGCACGGCAGGACTGTTAGGATTATTTTTATAATCACTGGCAAACTTTACAAGGTCGGCCATCTGTTTGTTACAGTCATCCTGGCGCACATAAGTAACATCCAGGTGTGCTTTGTCGAACAAAGAGTTTTTTGTCGTCTGCACGCCACCGTTAGCGTACATGCCACTGAACTGGCTGTTCCATGCCATACGTTCCCATGTGATCTTTGTACCACCGTTCACGGCATTATCAGAAGAGGGCAGGGGTAACAATGTTGCATTACCGCTTAACGATGCATCGGGTGCATCGGGCAACGTTACCTTACCAAGGTCAACTGACTGGTTTACATCTTTAGGACGGTTCTGGTACCATCTTACACTGAATATTGCGGCAGCTACCACGGCTGCTATAATGAATAATTTACCTGCGGGTTTTAATTTAACTGACATAGTTGTATGTTTTATTTTTGTTTTTTAAATTTTATTACACGAATTATACTAATTACACGAATTGTTTTGGGCTGGCTTTCATGCCTCTTTACGAGGGTTTTTAATCCAGCAAGCCTCTGTACTTATCCGTGATGTTCACATCTTTCAACTTACCATTGTTGCTGTTGCTATCCAGCGCATTATTGGTATAATTGAAATCTTTGTTCAGGTCGAAGTTGTTGATGAGCTCAATGGCCTGTGCAGATTTTGCTTTATCTTCCAGTACCTTGTCATCCATGAACCTCGAAGTGACATCGATGGCAGATTTGATATGCCCGATTCTTTTCACCGATTTGTTCTTTCAGTATCGCCAAAGCTTTTTCAGCATCCTGGTTCAGTTCATCATCGCCCTTGAACGCCTTCATAGCGCTGGTTACGGCCGATAAACCTGTTGTTACAGAATAGTACAGATCCTTCTTGGCTTCCAGGTCCAGCTTCGCATCTTCCAGCATGATACCGCTCTCTTCATAAGCCGTATCCGAGAACTTGATCAGCTTGTTAAGGTCGCCAACAATAGGTGTTACATTGTCGATGTATTCCCTGCAGCGCAATACATTATTGGCATACAGGTCCACCTGTCTTGACTTATCATTTTCCTGTTGCAGGATCTTTACTTTCTGCACATTCAGCTGCAATTCTTTTTCCTTATCCTTCAGCTTGTCCATCAGTTCACTTTGTTTGCCTTTCAGTTTGGCCGACTGCTGGAACAATGTGTTCCTGTCCTTATAACCCTGCTCTATCTTCAGTTGCAGGATATTGAAAGGATTCAGTTCAATGGCCAGGCCTACGGTATAATTGGCAATGAACTCAGAGAAATACCGCAGTGCACGCCAGAATTTTTTGTTGGTAACTATCATCAGCAAAAAGCCGAGAACAGTACCGCCAATGATAAGATTCACGAGGTTCCAGGTTACGGTTACCAGCCATGGTAACACGAAAGTGAGGAACGCATAGGTCAAACCTGCAAAAAGAGACAGGCCGATAATGGTGGTTGCCACATTCTTTGGTTCGCTGAACCAACCGGGCTTTTTTGTTTGTTTAATCATTGTGTTGATCATTGTTTTTGTTTTTATGGTTATTAATCAGCGGGGTGTTAACCTTACGCTATGTGCTGTTTTATTTTTATAATATCATTTGCTATCTGTTGCCGCATGTTTTCCAGCGCTGCTTTGTAGCCACCGGTATTACTTGCTATCTTTTCCTCATTTTCCTTTACTTCTAGCTGCAGCAACTGAATTTGTTTTTGCAGGTCATCGATCTCTCTCGACAATTGTTCCATGCGTTGCTGTTTGGCAGCGATCTCCTGTTGCTTGCCCTGCACTTTTTCCATCAGCGCTGCATCCACACTCGAGTTGAAATTGGCTGCATCCGTTTCCAGTATGCCGAGATAAGTATTGGCTGTTTGCAGCAACTTATCTTTATCCAATCCCTGTACACTCAAGCCTGCAAAAGCTGCACTGTACCTGGCTTTTTCATCTGCAATGGCCGTCATGGCCTGTGTCATTCTTGCAAATTCAAAGTAGTCGGGGCCGGGCAGGTTAGCATCATTGAACAGTTTGTCGAAATACTGCCTGAATTTTTCGCTGTTAACGGCTGCAGGCTTTGCTGCTGCAACAGGTGTGGAATGTTGTTGCGTTGCTTCCGGCGTTGTAACAGGTTTCTTTTCTTCTGTTACTTCCACAAAGGCCGAAAGGATCTTTTTACCAAAACTTGCCATAGTGTTGTTGTTTTTAATTGTTAATACTTGGGTTTGTTATTGTTGGGGCATAGCTCCGCCTGGATGGTTTTGAACCATTTTTTTCAGGACAGTCTTGTTTGCCGAAAACGCTAGTATTCCAGGTTAACCAACAGGTTGAAAGGATAGTCTGTTATGCTATCATTGCCTGCGCCTTGCTCCGCAGCAGTTGCCGGTACAGCAGTGATTGTTTGCTGCACTAAACCTTTTGTTTTTTTAATGATCACCAGTATTGCGCACATAGTGATAGCAGTACCGGTTACGACCAGTTTAAATAGTTTCATTTTTTGCGATGAAATTTTGTAAAAGATTACAGCTTACCTGTTGCAGGTTAAGGTGCAATTCAACTCGATGATCTTTACTGTTTGGAGAAGCTTACAGGCTGGAGATATTCCCGGGTGGATTTTCCCTTAATCTTACAAGGGTCAATTTTTTAACCAGAAATGTATTGTTCATGTTCGATGGAGTAGTACTCCTGTTTTGATTTGTGGACGTAAAGCTATGACCTGTTAAGGGATTGTGAAAAGGAATCCGGTACAAACGGGACTTGCATTCATACCAATGGTAAAGTACGCCTGATGAGTGGTAAATATTGGTTTGGTAGGCGGTAAATATGTGGTATCAGCGGCAAAATAGCTAGATAAAGAAACATTGTTGCAAATTTTACAGATATTTACGAATGTTAAATTTGTTATATGTGAATCTGTGATTTAAAGCATATCCTGCCTGAAAATTTAGTGTACTCTTCAACGTTATATATACTAAAACTGGTCTTACTTGAGTATTGTCCGTTGACTATTGAGCATTGATAATTTTGCTTTGTCCAATAAAAAAGCCACCAATGATCATTGGTGGCCATCCCGGCTGCATACGCCGGCCAGATTATTTTTTGAGCCCCGGTAATTTTAAATTACCCGGGAGGCCCATGACTGATCTGTAGATTGCATGAATACCTCCTTTTTATTTGATGAATACTAAAGTTACGTATTTATTGAATCAGAAGATCCGGTTTAATTTTTTTAAAAGTTAAAGTTGAAAACGTTTTTGTTTATAAAATTTTAAGAGGAATGGAGAAGAAAATAGCAACAACTTTCACATAACATTTCAATAAGACCGATAAGCAGTTTATCTTTAAAAATATTTTACACGATTGTCCCTTTTGCCCCGCTTGGTTTGTTATTGGGGTATACATTCAATAACAATTAAACATTTTACAATGAAAGAATTTATGTTGATCTTCAGGCACGAAGACGGGAGCAAGATCGCTTCGCCGGAACAGATGCAGATATGGATGCAGCAAACCATGGACTGGATCGGCGGTATTGCCGCACAAAACAAATTTGTACTGGGCAATGGCCTGCCATTCGATAATGCAAAAGTAGTAGGGCATAAGGGCGTGGTTACCAACGGACCTTTTGGCCAGGTAAAAGAAACCATTGGCGGGTATATTATTGTAAAGGCGGACTCAGTAGAAGAAGCAGTGGAATTTGCAAAAGGTTGCCCCGTGTTGCAGGGCGACGGCAATACCGTAGAGGTAAGAACGATCGCCAAAGGAGATGGTGTTCATTAAAAACATTCGGCCGTTCCCGGTAAATAGGGAACGGCCTTTATTATGGAACAGCAGGAACTGATACCGCATTTATTTCGCACCGAATACAGGAAGATAACAGCCGTGCTGTGCCGACTGTTTGGTATGGAGCATATTGAAATGGCAGAAGACATTGCCGGCGAAGCTTTTTTAACGGCACTGGAAACATGGCCGTATAAAGGTGTTCCGCAAAACCCTACTGCATGGTTATATTTTGTTGCAAAGAACAAAGCAAAGAATTACCTGCAGCGCCATACTAATTTTAAACAGCATATTGCCCCGCAATTAAAAAAGGAAGAAGAAACATTCATTGATCTTTCAGAAAAAAATATCAGCGACAGCCAGTTGCAGATGCTGTTTGCGATTTGTCATCCTGCTATACCTGTTGAATCACAAATTGGTTTGGCATTGCGTATACTGTGCGGTTTTGGCATTGAAGAAATTGCCAATGCATTGCTCAGTAATAAAGAAACCATCAATAAAAGGCTGGTACGTGCAAGAGAAAAACTGCGTACTGCAAATATTGCCATTGAATTTCGCGGCAATGATGCTATTAACGAAAGGTTGCAAACCGTACTCACTACCTTATACTTGCTCTTCAACGAAGGTTATTACTCCGAAAGCAGTGAAGCAGTGTTGCGGGAAGAACTTTGCCTGGAAGCTATGCGGCTTACTTATTTGTTGATCGAAAATCCATCCACCAACCTCCCGCAGGTAAATGCACTGATGGCATTGATGTGTTTTCATGCTTCCCGTTTTGAAGCCCGTAAAAATGAAAACGGTGCTATCATTCTTTACAACGAACAGGATGAAAGCTTGTGGAACCAGGAATTGATCAGTAAAGGTATTCTCTTGCTTAAAAATGCATCTGTTGGTAATACGATCTCTAAATATCATATTGAAGCAGGCATTGCTTATTGGCTTACTGTAAAAGAAGATACAGAGGATAAATGGCAGAAAACATTGCAGCTGTACAATCAATTATTATGTATGGAATATTCCCATGCCGCATCGCTCAACCGCACGTATGCTTTTAGTAAAGTGTATGGCAATACAGCAGCTATTGCCGAAGCAGAAAAACTGCAGCTAAACAACGATCATTTTTATTTTACCTTGCTGGGAGAATTGTATAAAGATACCGATGCACAAAAAGCAAAGATAAATTTTGAAAAGGCTTTAGCACTTGCATCAACATCAGCAGATAAGCAAACGATCAGCAACAAAATAAAAGCGCTTGAAAATTTTAAATAATCGCCATGCCACATTTTGTAATTCACTGCTCGCCCAATGTAATTCAGTTACAAACGCCGGAAGATATTATGCGAACGGTGCATGATACGGCCAATGCCACCGGCTTATTTAAACAGGGCGATATTAAAGTGCGGATCGATCCTTACCAGTATTACAATGTGGGCAACACTAAAAACGATTTTATTCATGTGTTCGCCTATATCATGGAGGGGAGAAATACAGAACAAAAAAGCGATCTTTCACGCCGCATCACCACGGTGCTTACAGCCATGTTTCCTGCTGTACCGGTGATATCTATCAATGTAAGTGATTTTGAAAAAGCTACTTATTGTAACAGAACGATGATATAAACCTTGTTTATTGTTTGCTGATCCTGTATAGTATACCGGAATCGGTAACAGCATATAATTTGCCATTGAGTACGGCAACATCACGTACACGTTCTTTTTTATCAGCTATCAGGCTTTCTTCGCCGACCACTTTATCATTTTCTATTACCAGGCGTACCACACGGGTGCTGGTAAGGCCGGCTATGAATAGATTATTTTTCCATTCAGGGATAGAATCGCTGTTATAAAAGGTCATGCCGCTGGGAGAGATCACGGGATCCCAGTAATAGATCGGTTGTTCCATGCCTTCTTTCTGCTGGATACCATCGCCAAATATCTTACCATCGTAATTGATACCATATGTGATCACCGGCCAGCCATAATTCTTACCGGGTTTTATCAGGTTCAGTTCATCACCACCCATGGGGCCAAATTCTGCTTCCCATAATTCGCCGGTAGCAGGATTGATATCCAGGCTTTGCACATTACGGTGACCGTAAGAATATATTTCAGGTTTAGCGCCTGGTTTATTTTCAAATGGATTGCCGGGCGCCGGTTTACCATCTTTGGTAAGCCTGAATATTTTGCCCAGGTCGTTGCTGATATCCTGCGCATTCATCCTCGATTCAGGTTTGCCTCTTTCGCCACTGGTCACAAAAAGATAACCATCCTTATCAAATACCAGCCTGCAGCCGAAATGCTGTTTGCTGTTCCATTCAGGTAATGCACGGAATATGACGGCAGGATTTCTAATGACAGAATCCCCCGGCGCTAATTGCCCCTTGGCAACAGAAGTGCAGTTACCGGCGCCATGCGGTTCGGAAAAAGCCCAGTATATCGTATGATTCTTTTGAAAGTCGGGGTCAAAAGCCACATCCAGCATTCCTCCCTGGTCGGCATCATCCACCTGCGGAAAGCCGGTGATCTTTTTTACTAGAGCACCGTCGGCGGTGAGAATATCCATAAAGCCCGATTTCTCGGTGATCAGCAACTGCTGCGTACCGGGAATGGGAACAATGGCCCAGGGCCTGCCCAAATGTTCTGCGATCGTTTCTACTTTATAAGGAGTGGTGGTTTTAACGGTGTCGATACGGGTTTGCCCTTTAAAAGCTGGTTTATAATTGGTGTTGGGCTTATTGAAGTTTGTGGTGCCTGTTTTTCCGTCGCCCGCTTTCGATTCGTTACCAAAACAACCGCCCAGCACTGTAATAGCCGCAAATCCTGCCACATAAAAAAACGAATGCACCTTCATAAGAGTCTATTAAGAATATTAGTTGTAAAAATACTAAAGTTAAGCGAGTATCCTTCCTGTATTATATGTTCTGATTGTTAATAAGTAAATATTTTGTAAAAAAACAGGCATTATTATAAAAAATAATTTGTTTAGAAGATATACGGCCGAATGAGTGCTTCAGTTTGACAACCGGTTGCTTTTTTAAGAATAACTGTTTATCAGTAACTTTATAAAAAAAATTATGAAGCGATATATTTTCGGACTGTTGCAGAGTTTTTTTGTACTGCCTGCTTTCAGCCAGGGGGATGTTCAGAAAAATACAGCGCCTGATCCCAATAAAAAAGTGCAGATCGTGGATGTATCCTGCGGCAAATGCAATTTTAATTTAAAAAGCGAAAGCTGCAAACTGGCTGTTCGCATCAAGGGCAAAAGTTATTTTGTAGAAGGCGCCAGCATTGATGATTTTGGTGATGCACATGCAAAAGCTGGTCTTTGCCGTGCTGTGCGGAAAGCAAAAGTGCAGGGCGAAATTGACGGTGATATTTTTAAAGCCACTTATTTTAAACTGATAGAAGATAAAAAAGATAAGCCGCTGGAAGTAAAACTGTAACCTTACTTCATATTATTATCTTCAATAGCCAGCACTTTGTTCAGCCTGCGCAGGTGCCTTTCTTCATTGGTGAACCTGGCAGCGAGAAAAGTGGTAATGATCTCCCTGGCGAGTTCAATGCCTATCACCCGCTGACCAATACATAATACATTCACATCATCATGCTCCACGCATTGGTGTGCGGAATAAGTATCGTGGCATAAGCCTGATCGTATGCCCCTGAATTTATTGGCTGCTACGCAAACACCCACACCGCTGCCACAGATGAGGATACCTCTTTCCACTTCTTTATCAATAATGGCTTTTGCAACAACTGCAGCACAATCGGGATAATCACTGGGCTGTTCGTTGAATACGCCGCCATCAATTACTTCATATCCTTTTTCCTGTATAAAAGGTACCAGTAACTGCTTGTATTGAAATCCCCCGTGATCGGATGCGATGATGATCTTCATGATATGTTGCTTTAGACAAAGTTATTTAAATATCGCTGCCGGCAATCAATAAAAACAGCCCGCAACTGCGGGCCGTTAATAGTGTAAGTACACCATCATAGGGTTTAATTTTCATTGGTCCTGGCAGCATTACCGCCCCACATGTTCCAGCCGGTAATAGCAGGGTTGCCGGTATTAATGGCATACATCTTACTGTTTACCGTGGTCACAAATATCCACCCGTTATCGGCAACAGGCTGGTAGCGCACAGGATCCTGTATGTTGTAAGTTTTTATCAATTCGCCTTTCTTTTCATCAAACAGCAGCACTTCGCCTTTTAATGTTGCAACAATGATATAGCCATTGGCATACACCGGCGGCGTGCCCATAAAGCCACCTTCACTTTTTATATCGCCGCCCAGCGAATGTTTCCATTGCACGGTGCCGCTGCTGTCGGTACAAATGATCTCATCACCCATGGTATTGTACAGCCGCTCGTTCTTATACAATGTTCTCGATCCCTGGAAGGATTGCAGTGAAGAAACATTGGACTGGCCGATATTACTGTATGCCATGGTATAATTGGCGCTGGCGGGTGCACCCGAAGCAAAACCATTGCCGGCATCGGCGGTCGCTGCCGTTCCTTTTAGTTTGGAACGGTCCTGCACTTTCATATCCAGGTAAGCCGCTTCTTTTTTATAGACTGATTTTTGTTTTCTGCCGTAACCTATCACCACTGCCTCGCCCACGGCATTGTTGGCGGTATTATCATCCCGGCGGCTCACCACTATTTCATTACCCGAAGAAAACACCGGCGCTGAGGTTGCCCTTATTGCTTTTGCTTCAATGATCTCACCGGTTTGCTCTTTTACTTTATATAATGCCCCGGAAAAAGTGGTTACATACAACAGGTCATCTTTGGCAACCGGTGCACTCATGATGTCGCTGTCGATCCATTTTTGCCACAATATCTTTCCTGTTTTTAATTCGATAGCGATCAGTACATGACTGGGGAATAACGCATTATTATTCTGCCCGGTGCTTGCCTTGCCGGTATAACGGGCAGGGTAAGACGTAAATACGATACCGTTATGAATAGAAGGCATGCTCATCAGCGGATCGCCCAAGTAGTATGACCATACCGGTCTTCCATTAGCGGTATCGCAGGCAAAAATGGTACAGGATTCTGTATTAAAAACGATCATGCCATCTGCTATAGCAGGAGAGGATGGGCCATCATCATCCAGGTTAATGGCCCATTTGTTTTTACCACTCACTGCATCAAAAGCATAATATTGTTTGCTGCCAAATCCTCCGCTTAAATACACCGTTCCGTTAATGACGGAGGGCGTGGGGATATTGGTTGTAGAAGGCAGTTGTATGCAATAGCCATCCGCTGTTTTTTTATAGTAATGATCAATTTTTGCCGTGGTAACATTGCCCGGCCTGAAATCCGTAACTGGCTTGTATTTATCGTCGCCATTCAGTTCCAGCACCTGCGGCAGTATATCAATTGCTGCAGTTGCGGTATCTACGTCGTATTTTTTTGTGGTTTTTGTAAGCGATGAATCACTGTTCATTTGCCAGGCTGTTAAGCCAATAACGCCCAGCAGCAGTAATGCGGGCAGCAGTTTTTTATTTTTCATTGCGAACGTTTTAGTGATGTTGAGATGCGACAGTACAGCATATTTCACAAAAGAAAAAGTTAAAGCGGCTCTCATTTATCAAATGCGGTGAGCTTTATTTTCTTACCATTCACCTTTAAACTGCGGCCATTCTTTTCCAGCAGCTTGTCCTGTTCTGCTTCATCCGTCAATAATTTATTGAGGTATTGCTGCACCGTAGCATCACTGATGGTTACTTCCTTTCCATCATAAATTGCTTCGGAAATATAGGAGTTGAGGAGGTTGGCTTCATTCTTACGGAACAGTTGCGGGGTTGCATAAATATCACAACCAATGATCCTGTCACCGGTAACAGCCAGTATGCCTACAATGGAAGAATCTTTAGCCATCTCTTTAGTGAAAGCGTCTTTGTATTCTTTTATCTCGGTATTGTATTTTTCTGATTGTGTTACCGCCGTGTACGTTCCGGTGCTGGTGGAAGTACCATTGCTGCTGTTAATTTTAGCAACATTTTCCCACACTTTGCCCTGGCTTTTTTCCTGTACAATACTTTTTCTTACCGCATTATTGATATTACTGTGATAAGTGGAAAAGCTGGCGCCTGAAGAACGGTAGCTATTACTGCTTGCCGACCAGCGCCCATGTTCCACGCAATATACCGGCAGTGTTAGTGCCTGGCCCGGATAGATCAATGTATCTTTTTCTATCACCCTGTCCTGCTTGCCACCTTTTACAATATCACCCATGCCGATCAAAATAGTGTCTTTGGAAATATTGCTGAACACCAATGAATTCACGCTGCCGCCCTGTGATATTTCCTGCACAGTTATCTTGGATTGTTTCAACGCTTCTTCCAGCGTGGTGTATTTACCCATGCCTTTAAATTCGTTGTACAATGAGGGTTTTGCTTTTATATAATAGAGCCTGATCTTTTTGTGCTCACTTACAAATCCTGTTTGTGCAGTGGCCTGGTGCTCACCAAAAGGCGTGTACAGGTTATCTTTTTTAAACTGGGCGGATACCAACCCGGTACTTGTAGCAAGCACCATAAGGCAAAGGATGATTTTTTTCATAATTAGAAAGTTTATGCAATAAAAGTAGTCCTGCAAAAAGGCTGTTTAAGGGGCTACTTGGTGAAAGGGCCTTTTCACTTGGTGGGGAATAATGGATTAGCGCTAAAATGCTGTTATTTTGCAGTACAAACCTGCTCCGTTCAATGAAGCACAGGCCTGTTATCAAAATATTGTTCTGTTTATTGGTACTGTATTGCTGCGGTACAGGAACCGTTCGTGCGCAGGAAAAAAAGACTAGCAGTAAATTTCGTAAGGCATCTAAAAAAGTTGAACTGGGCCTGGAAGATAACCGGCCCGATACACTGGCGCAGGGATATTTTGATTTGGGAGAAAGCTATTATCAAAAAGGGGAGCTACAGAAAAGTGAGACCAGTTACCAGAAATCAAAACAACTGTACGAAAAACTGAATGATGCCGAAGGTGTTGCCAAAAGCAGCAGGGCATTGGCAAAAGTACAGGAAGACCTGCACAAGGATAAAGAAGCGATTGTTAATTATAATACTGCGCAACAAAATAATTTCAAAAGTGGTGATCTTAATTCCAATGCATTAAACGGGAATGATATCAAAAGACTTTCGATGCCCGATACGGGAAAAATGTACGAACGTTTTTTACAGGCCAATCTTGACCTGGGCCGGAAGAATAAAGATACGAGTGAGATCATTGCCAGTCTTTCGAGGATGGCGCAGATGAATTTAAAAAAGAATGCTTTATCCAATACTGTATCTTCTTACTATTCTGCATACCAATTCTCCAGAAATAATCCTGAACAGGCGCTGCGTTTTAACCAGAACATTACTGACCTGTATGTGAAGGATAAGAATTTTACCAAGGCTATTGCTGCCAAGCAGGAAGTTTTAAAAGAACCCTTTGTAAAGAACTCTACGCAGTTGCAGGCCAGCGAGATCACTTCGCTTGCGGATATCTATATTCAAAAGAAAGATGATAGTACGGCGATACAATTGCTGCAGGAATCCTATGCCTTGTCGGTGCAGAACGGGCACACGATGGAAGCCAAAAAATGTATTGAGCGACTGGACAGCATTTACCAGCAGAATGGCAAAAAAGCCATGAGCCTGGACCTGTACAAGCATTTTCTGCAACAGTTACCCGATATTATTGATAAAGACAGTTCGCTGGTGGATAATAAAATAATTGAGGAAACAGAAGGCAAGATAAAAAAACTGGAGAACGAAAAAGCATTGAAGGATGACCTGATACGAAGGAAGAATGTTTTTAATTACTGGCTGATAGGATCGGTCATTGCACTGATCATTTTTACCGCGATCATTTTATTTATCTTAAAAAAACTGCAGGTAAAAAATAAAAAGATCGCATTGCAATCGCTGCGCAGGGAAATGAACCCGCATTTTATTTTCAACAGCCTTAACAGCATCAATCAATTTATTGCCAATAATAACGAACTGGAGGCCAATCAATACCTAACACGCTTCTCTACATTGATGCGCAGGGTGATGGAAAATTCAAAGGAGGATTTTGTTTTATTTGCTAAAGAAACAGAACTGCTGCAGCATTACCTGGAGCTGGAGAAGAGTAGGTTTCCGGATAAATTTAATTTTAAAGTAACGATTGATGATGCATTGTATGCCGATGAACATTTGTACATACCGGGTATGCTGATACAGCCTTATCTTGAAAATGCCGTATGGCATGGCCTGCGCTATGGCGACGAAATGGGATTGCTGCAATTATCTTTTATAAAGAACGATAACAACATCAGCATTCATATTGAAGACAATGGTATTGGCATTGCAGAAAGTAAAAAAGCCAAAACCAGCAACCAGCAGCAGCATAAGGGCAGGGGTATTACGAATACGCAGGAACGCATCAAAATACTCAATGAATTGTATCACTTGCAGATCAGCTGCACGGTGGAAGATAAACCGGCACCGGATCACGGTGTGCGGGTAAAGATCACTGTACCAGTTTTAAAAAATATCAAACATGAAAATTAAAAGCATCATTGTAGATGATGAACTGATTGCGAGAAATGTTCTGGAGAATTACCTGAAAAAATATTGCCCGGTGGTGGAAGTGGTGGGACAGGCGCAGCATATAAAAGAAGCCGTGCCACTGATACAGTCCCTGCAGCCGCAACTGGTGTTCATGGATGTGGAAATGCCTTTCGGTAATGCGTTTGATATACTGGAAGCCTGCGAGGGGCAACAATTTGAAACGATCTTTATCACTGCCTATGCAGAATACTCTTTAAAAGCGCTGAACCGCAGCGCTGCTTATTATATCCTTAAACCGATCGATATTACTGAGCTGGTAGCTGCCGTAAATAAAGTGCAGATGGCCATTTTAAAAGCCGATGAATTCAACCGTACACAGATATTGCTGGAAAATCTGCGCTCCAAAAATGGCAAACAGCAGATCGTATTACCCACGCTGCAGGGCTTTGATGTTATAAAGACCGAATCGATCGTGAAGCTGCAGGCCAACGGCAATTTTACCGATGTTTACCTGGCGGATGGTTCCTGTAAAATGATCTGTAAGTTCTTAAAACATTTTGATGAACTGCTGGATGAACCTTTTATACGCATACACCGTTCGTTCATTGTCAATCTTAATTTTATAAAATCCTATTCCAAAAGCGCTGGCGGTTTTGTGACGCTGCTGGATGGTTCTGAATTTGAAGTTTCGGCAACTTATAAAGAAAACTTGCTGAAGACCCTGGGCGCTTAATACGGATACTGGTTGATAACATTGCCCGCAGGATAATAATTGGCCACCACTATCACGGCCCCGCTTGCACTAACGGCAACGCCTACACCCATTTCCTGCGTGGTCTTCCAGATCATTTGCGTATAATGCCCGGTCTTGTGCCAGTTACTGCCATTCAGTTTGCGGTATTTGTACATTTTCTTTTCATCGTACCAGTTATACGAAGCCTGCACCGGCGGGTAGGCGGCAGCGGAACTGCCCCAGAAAAGGTTCTCACCATATATCTTTCCATTTTCCCCGCTCACATCGCGGTGTTCTAAAGTGCCATTATCAAGGGCGGCCAGGTGGTCGGCCCATTTTTGTGCATAGGCTGATAAGGATCTGCTCCAGGCAAGCGCCGGGGCGCCCACTTCGGCCCTTACTTTATTGTGATGCGCCAGGATAGCTTCTGCATCCTTGCTTTTGATATTGCTGCCGGTAGAGCTGATGGTGTTTTGTGCGGAAAGGGATTGGACTAATAATAACAACCCTGCTAAAAGTTTATACATTGAAAGGTCTTTGAAATTCAAATTAAGTAAAACTTCTGTTTGGATATTTATTTTTTGCTGTTAAATGAAATCTAATTTTGAAATGGATATTAAAAAGCCGTGATTTGTTCAATAGTCCTTGATTCTCATCACCAATGGGGACCATTATAACAAACACGGCTTAAACCAAAGCTCAAGTAGTTTATAATAGCTTTTATTTTGTTACCAGTTTTATTTCACCTGCATCGGTGTAACTGCCTTCTTCCACCACCACATTTTCTACAAAAGCATCTTTATACCCTTTACCTGCTTCCACATGCAGCTTCCAGTTGCCCGGTTTTACATCTACGCTGAAATTACCCGATGAAGGTGCAACGCCGACAGAATCTTTACCGTTCACAGCCCATACTTTGCTGGCTGCATCAGCAGGACTGATGATGCCATGTATACCGCTGGCTGTTTTTGGATGGTTAACAAACCCGCTCATCACCACAATGCTCATGATAATGATGAGTGCAGTATATATCAATATTGCAATCTTTTTCATGATCGTAAAAATTTTAAAAATGAAGTAAATTATTTAGTGTAAAAAATTCCCCGCAACCTCCATGGCTTTCTTTAGTGAAGAATGTTGTTAGTACAGCCAGTGAAAAACAACTACCATGCCATCATCACAAAATGTGAAAAACTAATATGAAAGAAGCTGCTTTTATAACTCCCTGTATGCTAAATAAAAGCTCCGGCAAGACTGCCGGAGCCAACATTAAAAAACTAAAACAAACGTCGTAATTAATTACCTGCGCCTACACGCTGCTGCTCTTCTTCGGTAGATGATCTGCGGCGGCTTTGCTGTCCCTGCTGTTTACCAAAGCGATAGGTGAAATTGATACCGTACTGGCGGTTATCCCAGCGGTTGCGGATATCAATATCCACGGTGCCATATTTGGTCAACCCTTTGTATTGCTGCCAGTTGAAAGGATCACGGGCATTGATGCGCAGGCTGCCTTTACCTTTCAGTAAATTATTTTTTGCAAGGCCGATATTCATCTGACCCATCGGGTAAGAAAGTGATAATTGTTCAATGGTCTTGTAACGGTACCAGCCACTCAGCTCAGCACTCCATCCTTTACCAATGGTGAAATTATTGTTGATATTAAAAGTAAATGAAGTAAAGGCAAGATTCAGGTCCACCATCTGCGGTTGTGCTGTTTCGTTACTGATATAGCTGCCGATATAATGATTGCGGTACACATTGGTATACAGGTTCGAATTCCACCATTTGGCAAATTTTACCGGCGCACTGATGGCAATACCCATATTGTTGTATTTGGCGATATTATCAGATGTAAGGAAACCAATGATTTCACCATTATTACCACGTTTGCGTTTAATGATCTGTGATATCACGTCTGTGGTAGTAGTATAATTAATGGTAGTGGTCAATTTACCGGCATAAGTATGTGTTAACTCATAATTATAAGAGAACTGCGGTGTTAAATAAGGATTACCCTGGCGGTAACTCAGCGAATCAAGGAAAAAGGTGAATGGATTCAGGTCCTGGTAATTGGGGCGCTGCAATCTTCTTCCAATAGCCGCGGTAAGTGTATTCTTTTCGTTCACGGTATAGCTTACATAAGCAGTGGGGAAGAGGCTTACATAATTTCTTATCACTGTTGAATTATCGGATACCTGCACACCTTTTGTGTTGGTATTCTCTGCCCTTAAACCGGTTTGTACATTCCATTTTTTAAATTGTTTGTTCAAATTGATATAAGCAGCATTGATATTTTCTTTATAAATAAAATGGTTGTTCCTGGAATCGGGCGACCAGGTGCCACCGCCAATGCTCCTTAAATAATCCACCAGGTTATCAGATGTTACATAACTGGATTTGATACCCGTTTCCAGCCTGATGCCATTTTTATAATTATGTACAAAATCCGATTTCAATGAATAGATATCAATGGTGGAAGGCAGGTGACCTTTCAGGTACATCGAGTCGGCTGTTTTATTATAATTGCCGTCGAAGAATCCTGTGCTTAATAACTGGTCGGAGGTGTTGTTGTAACGGGCATAATCAAGATCCAATGTCAACTCCGTGCCTGCAGTATCAAAACTGTGTTTGTAATTGAAGTTGGCGCCAAAATTATTCCAGCTCAGTTTATTGATGGTATGAGAATTCAATCTTGAAAATACCTGTCCGTTTAAATTGCTATAAGTGGTAAAAGTTGTCGGTGTCGGCCTGCCGGCAAATAAAAAACCATTCAGCACTATGCCATAGGTATTCTTTTTATTGGGGGTAAAGTCCAGCCCGGTTTTTAAAGTATAATTATTATTACGGAAACGGAAATAAGTGTTCACGTTATTAATACTGTCGATCTGTTTATTATCGCGGTAATAACGGCTTACAATATCCAGTGCGCCCCTGCCTTCGCGGTAATTGTATACGGCATTGGTAAAAAAGTTGATATTATTCTTCCGGTAATTATAATTCACCGAAACAGAAGGTTTCCAGGTCATCTCTTCATTACCATCTTTCCTGAACAAAGCATTGGTGGTACCAATGGCAATGCTACCGTTGGAGCCTTTTATCTTACTCTTTTTTGTTTTGATATTGATCAATCCTGAATTGCCCGATGCGTCATATTTAGAGGAAGGATTGGTCATGATCTCGATCTGGTCCAGTGCAGAGGCGGGCAGGTTGCGCAGTATATTGGCAAGATCGGCACCCGATAAATAAGTAGGCTTTCCATCCATCATGATGATGACACCCTGTTTGCCTTTCAGGCTGATGTTACCATCATTATCCACCGTAACACCTGGTGATTTTTCCAGCACTTCCAGTGCGGTAGCGCCTGCATTGGATGGAGATGCTTCCACATTCACCACAGTGCGGTCGGGCTTTTGTTCAATGAACTGCCTGCTGGAAACCACGGTCACACCGGTGAGCGCTTTCTCCTGCGGTAATAATTGAATAGCGGGCACTGTTATTGCTGCATTGGCTGCCGTTAACTCAACAGGCTGTGAAGTTGTTTTTGAAAAGCCCACAGCACTGATGCTGATAATATAACGTCCGTCTGCGATCTTTTCAAAGCTATAATTACCGGACTTATCAGTCACGGCGGTTTTTACCAGTGATTTGTCGGTTGCTTTCAGCAGCTGTACGGTTGCTGCATTTACGGGCTGTCCACCCGGGTTGGTAACGGTGCCCGATATAGCACCCGTTTTGTTTTGTGCAAACAGGGTTAGGGAAATAACCACTGCAGTGAGCATGGTAATGAGTTTTTTCATGACTACTTGTTTTGGTATACTTTAAGTAAATATGGCAGTGCGAAACTGTTATAATAAGCAGGCATAAAAAACTTAAAATGGGATAAAGGGCAATAATAATTTATAACAGGAGTGATGTAAAAAAACGACAGGGCTGTCCGGTGCCTGTGGGTGATAAATGGTAGGCAGCAAACCGGTTTCGGAAAGCAGTGAAAAAGCAACTGGTTTTAACCCGGATGAACGGAAGATCGTTTTGAAAAATCGGGTGCCGGTAAAACCTGTTCTTGACCCTCCATTTGTTTTTAAAAAAGAAAAATATGCTGGCAGTTTTTGTTACTATCATTTACCTGTAAGCGCAGATTGCAAAATACCAGTATTGTATACTGTATTTGTTTTCCCTTAGTAAAATTACCATCACAAACCGGCTGTTTGCGTATTTTTAGAAGCAGGTAATAAAAAAATAAACTGCTCTGCTTCCTAATTCTGAATACTCTTTATATCTTACCTGCACAACCCCTTAAAACATTATGAAACTCCAGCATGACGAAAATGCTCCACTTGTGGACAAATCTTCCTTTGCTATTAACGATGCTACGAAAAACAATTTGCTGAGTGAACTTACCAGCATTCCTGATATTGTAATTCAAACCGACATCCATTTTAATATTACTGGCTGGAACACTGCTGCAGAAAAGATCTGCAGCCCGGATATCAGTATCGGCAAAAATGTTTTTGAGCTGGAGCATGTGGATCTTTCTGATGTTGCGGTGGAGCAGATCAAAAAAGAATTCAGCGAAAACAGTACCTGGAATGGTAATATCCGTTTCCGCCGCAGCGATGGAGAGTATCTTTATTTCCGTTCATCGGCACATTATGTACTGGACGCCAGCAGTAAACCCGCCAGTATCATCATCACCAATCACAATATTGCCGGGCAGGTAATTGCCGAACAAAAACTTAACGAACATGAGGCCATACAGCTGATGCTGATGAACACCCTGGATGAAGGTGTGTTACTGATAGACGGCACCGGCGCCATTATGGATAGTAACCGCCGTGTTACAGAAATTCTTTCTATTTCCCAGGAGCAATTGCTGGGGCAGGTGCCGGTAAGCGCCGGTGGCTGGAAGGTTTTTCGACCCGATGGAAGGCCTTTTCCCAACAGTGAATTGCCCGTGGTGGTAAGCCTGCTCACCGGTTTTCCACAAAAGAATGTAGAGATGCGCCTCCAAAATCCTGCAGGCGATTCAGTATGGTTATCTGTGAACAGCCAGGCGCTGATAAGGGAAGGGGAGTTCAGCCCTTACGCGGTGGTGGTTTCTTTCTCGGATATTTCCAAAGCAAAACTCAATTCCGTGTTTTAAACCGCGGCGGTGAATTTTCCCGGATATTTTCACCGACAAAATAACCCCGTTCACCTGCTATTTTACTATAACAGCCTATTACAGCTTTGCGGCCCTGCATGGCCGGTATACATTTGTATCACAAAAGCAACAACAATGGAAAACAATTTTAAAGACAACAGGAGACAGGAGACCAGGATATTGACCGGCCTGATACTGGTGGCAGTGGGCGCAGCTTTATTGTTACGTAATTCAGGCTTTCCCTTACCATACTGGCTGTTCAGCTGGCCCATGATACTGATCGTGGTCGGTATTTACAGTGGTATTAAAAACAATTTCAGGAACAATACCTGGATCATACTGTTAGGTGTTGGTGGATTTTTTCTTGCCGACAAGTTCATTCCCGATCTGAAACTGGCGCCTTATTTCTGGCCGGTAGCCATTATTGCCCTGGGCGTACTTTTTATACTGCGCCCCGATGGCAGAAGAAGGATGGAAAACAATAATATGGAAGACGAAAAAAAAAAGCAGTGGAATAATATGACGGGCACTTCAGGAACCAGTTGGCAAAGCAGTACCGCCGGCAACAATTATTCAACTGACAGCAGTGATTTTTTAAAAGTGTCTTCTGTGTTCAGTGGTGTGCAAAGAAATATTGTGAGCAAGAATTTCCAGGGAGGCCGCATAAGTTGTGTGTTTGGCGGTGCGGATATCGATCTTACGCAAGCCGATATCAATGGTAAAAAAGAGATCCGTTTTGAAGTGGTGTTTGGCGGCGTAAAACTGGTGGTGCCCCCGCACTGGACGGTGTACAACGAATTGGATGGTGTGTTTCACGGTGTGGATGATAAAAGAAAATACAGCGCCGAAAGCGGCAGCAATACAGAAAAAGTACTGGTATTAAGAGGACCGGTCGTGTTTGGCGGAGTTGAGATCAAAAGCTATTAATTAACTGCAAAACCAAAACGCCATGAACTGGTATCTGGCAAAATTAGTGTACAGGTTCACCTGCGGCAGCGGGTTGCATCAACCACAATTCAACGAACAGTTGCGCCTGGTGGCAGCGGAAGATGCGCTGCATGCTTTTCACAAAGCAAGATTGATAGGAGAGCGGGAGACGGTGAGCCTGGTGGAAAACGGCTTGCCTATAAAATGGAAATTCATTGATGTAACAGAACTCTTCCCGGTGAACAAATCCATCGATGGCGCCGAAGTATGGTCCTGTACCAGTGAAGATGCCGATGCTGAATTGTACATTCGCAATACAAAATTAAAAGCTGATAACCTGTTGCAGCAGGGTATACACGAATTGAACAGTTAAATAATAAGGGGTTTGTTACAAAAGATAAAAAGCACGGGTAATAAAAGGTCCACCGTCTTTGGATTTATGGCATGGTGGCTGCTGTGCGGTTGTGTACATACTTCGATACTCACTTATTTTGGTATAGCCTGGAACAGGGCGGCCACAGACGCAGCGATCAGCTGTTTACTGTTGGCCGCTTTTTGTTTGTTTGTGATCAACAACATGCGGTATTACCTGCCTAAAAAAGAGAAATACCTGTATGTGCTCATTATATCTTTTGCACTGGGCGCTATCTGCCTGGCCGCAACCCGGTTGATATTAAGAGCCATTTATCGTAACGATGACGCATACCTGCTTTTTTTACAACATACATTGGTATTAAGATATGCGGTGGGATTCCTGCTGCTGGCCTGCAATACTTTGCTGAGCTTACTGTGGTATACACAAAAAGACCAGCAGGAAGAGAATGAGCGCAGGGTGGATACTGAAAAACTGGCCCGTGAGGCGGAACTGAACAAACTGCGCCAGCAACTGCAGCCGCATTTTTTGTTCAACAGCCTTAATTCCATCAGTGCATTAACCGGTCAGCAGCCTGAAAAGGCCCGGCACATGATACAGCAGCTGTCGGATTTTTTAAGGGGCACTTTGCGTAATGAAGGACAGCAATGGGCAACTTTGCAGGAAGAGCTGGACCACCTGCAATTATACCTGGATATTGAAAAAGTGCGCTTTGGTTACCGGCTGCAATCGAGGATACAATGTGATGATGCGGCATTGCCTTTTAAATTGCCCGCCATGCTGCTGCAGCCACTGGTGGAGAATGCCATTAAATTTGGTTTGTACGACACTATTGGTGAGGTGGAAATACTAATTTCGGCGCGGATGGATGGCAGCATGCTGGAAGTATCGGTACAAAATCCCTACGACGAATTAACGGCCATGCCGGTAAAAGGTACGGGATTTGGAATTGCGTCTATCCGGCGCCGTTTGTTCCTGCTGTTTGGCCGGCCGGACCTGCTGGAAATAAAAAAAGAAGGGGAATTATTTATTGCCGTGCTGCATGTACCGCAGGCAAATGTTTAAATAAAGTAAGTAGATATTGATTTAAATACAGCAAATGATGAAAGCGATCATAATTGATGATGAGCCATTGGCAAGATCGATCATAAAAGAATACCTGCAGTCTTATACAGATATTGTATTGGCAGACGAATGCAATGATGGGTTTGAAGGATTGAAAGCCATACAGCACCACCAGCCCGACCTTATTTTCCTGGATATACAAATGCCCAAGATCAATGGTTTTGAAATGCTGGAACTGGTGGACAACCCGCCACTGGTGATCTTTACCACTGCCTTTGAAGAATATGCCATTAAAGCCTTTGACGCCCATGCAGCGGATTATTTATTGAAACCCTTCAGTAAGGACCGTTTTGATAAGGCCATGCAGAAAATGCTGTTGCATAAAAATAATATGGCGCAGGCCGTGGCAGCAGCAGCGTTGCAATCGCCAGCACAAAGCAACCGCATTGTGGTAAAGGATAATGGTAAGATAAAGATCATCCCGTTGCCGCAGGTACAGTATATTGAAGCGGCGGATGATTATATAAAGATCATAACGGCGGATGGCATCTTTTTAAAGAAGAAGACCATGCAGTATTTTGAAGACAGCCTGCCGCAGCAGGAATTCATTCGTATACACCGTTCGTATATTGTAAATGCGGCACTCATCACCCGCATTACACCTTATGAAAAGGACAGCCAGCTGGCAATACTTACCACGGGGGCGCAGTTGCCGGTGAGCAAGGCAGGGTATGCTAAACTGAAAGCGGTGCTGGGTATTTAATTGTATTTTCAATTGAATATTCTTTTATCTTCATACCCTTAATTAAAAACTGATTTTAATGAAAGCGGTAAAGTTTGCTATTGTATTGCTGTCAATGCAATTATTTATTTTTTCCTCAACTATGGCACAAAAACAATTCAAAGCCCTGCTGGTAACGACTACCAGGGGCTGGCATCATGAATCGCTTCACGCAGGCGTGCTGGCTATTCAGCAATTGGGTATAAAGAACAATTTTGATGTGGTACTGTGGGAAGACCCTAAAGGTTTTACCGATAAATTCCTGGAACAGTTTAAAGTGGTGATCTTCCTGAACACCACCGGCGATATTTTTGATTCTGCTCAGCAAAAAGTAATGGAGCGTTTTATCCAGTCGGGCAAGGGTTATGTAGGCATTCACAGTGCTTCCGATACCGAGTATGACTGGGACTGGTACACGAAGTTAGTAGGCAGGATGTTTTATATACATCCCCCCATACAGACCTTTGCACTGAATATTGTGGATGATAAATTTCCGGGCCTGCAGGGTTTTAGCGGCAATAAATTATGGACCGACGAGATTCTATGAGTTCGGGCCGGAAAAAGTTTCCGATCTTAAATATATTTTAGCAGCAGATGAATCCAGTTATAATCCAAAGGTACAATGGGGTGAAAAGAAAGGAGAGGGCATGGGAAAATTTCATCCTTTAAGCTGGTACCACAATTTTGATGGCGGCCGTTCTTTCTATACAGCTTTGGGGCATTTGCCAACTGTTTTCAGTGATGCAGCATTTTTAAATCATTTATACGCAGGTATTTTTTGGGCCGCCACCGGCAGAAAATAGTTTTTTCTAGCTATAAGGAAGTAATTCGTTCATTTTTTTATCAACTGCAAACGTTGTAGATGGCATAAACGCATCCCACCCATCCAATAAAGCGGCCGAATAGTGTACGATTTACACAATAATTGATACATTTACTGCCTAAACGTATACACGATGCTTTTAAAACGATTGCTGTTTGCCGCCATTGCGGCAATGGTATGCTTTGCAGGTTTTGCACAAACAAAGACCACCGTCTTTTCTCCCAACAAAAACATAGTACTCAACTTCTGGCTTACGGATAGCGGCAGCCCGATGTATGAAGTATCGTATAAAAATAAACCGGTCGTACTCAGTTCCACGATGGGGCTTGAATTGAAGGAAACCATGACCGATAAGGCTTTACCATCGCTTACCAAGGATCTTACTGTTGTATCCAGTGTACAAAGCAGCTCCAACAGCACCTGGAAACCTGTTTGGGGCGATGTAAAAGAGATCAGGGATAATTACAGCCAGTTGACAGTAAAGCTTACACAAAAAGGAAGTGACCCCATCGAATTCAATATTGTGTTTAAAGTATTTGATGATGGTGTTGGTTTCCGTTACGAATTTCCGGAACAGAAAAACCTGAAACATTTTATTGTGGCGGATGAAAAGACGGGCTTTCATTTGACCGGAGATCATAAAGCATTCTGGATACCGGGCGATTATGACAGCAATGAATTCAGCCCGAATGTTACCAAACTCAGCGAGGTTAATGGTGATGATCCTAAATACGCGGCGGCTATTTTTGCCCATCAATTCTTTGATAAAGATGCGGTGCAAACACCTTTAATGCTGAAATCAGCCGACGGCTTATACATCAATATTCATGAGGCGGCGCTGGTGAATTATCCTGCCATGAACCTGCATATTGATAAAAATTCTTTTACGCTCAACTCAGTGCTGGTGCCCGATGCGTTGGGTAATAAAGCCTATTTGCAAACACCTGCAAAAACGCCGTGGAGAACCATTATCGTTTCGGACAAAGCCACTGATATACTGGCATCGCATACCATCCTTAATTTAAATGATCCATCTGTGATAAAAGATGTGAGCTGGATAAAACCTACCAAGTATGTGGGTGTGTGGTGGGAGATGCATGTGGGTAAATCAACCTGGGATTACGCCGGCAGCCAGAATGCCACTACTTTCGATCCGAAAGGTTTAAAACCTACCGGTAAGCACGGCGCTACTACGTCTAATGTTAAACGTTATATTGACTTTGCTGCAAAGAATGGTTTTGACTGCGTATTGGTGGAAGGCTGGAACACCGGCTGGGAAGACTGGTTTGGTCAGTATAAAGAAAATGTTTTCGATTTTGTAACACCTTATCCTGATTTTGATGTGAAAGAACTGCATCGTTATGCAGCTTCTAAAAAAGTGAAACTGATCATGCATCATGAAACATCCGGTTCTGCAACCAATTATGAAAGGCAGATGGATACGGCTTACCGATTTATGAAAGCCAACGGCTACGATGCAGTAAAGACGGGCTATGTAGGCCATATCATTCCACGGGGAGAACACCACGATGGACAGTGGATGGTAAACCATTATGTGCGGGTGGCGCAAAAAACAGCTTCTTATAAGATCATGCTGGATGCTCATGAACCGGTAAGGCCAACAGGTTTGTGCCGCACTTATCCCAACTGGTTAGCCTGCGAAGCAGCGAGGGGCATGGAGTTCAACGCATGGAGCGAAGGCAATAAACCAAGGCATGAGACCATTTTCCCATTTACAAGATTCATGGGCGGTCCAATGGATTATACACCGGGCATTTTTCAACTGCAACTGAATTACTGGGATAAAAATAAAACAGAGACCATACATACCACGCTGGCCAAACAACTGGCTTTGTATGTAACCATCTGCAGTCCTTTGCAAATGGCCGCCGATTTGCCGGAAGTATATGAAAAGAAAATGGATGCCTTCCAGTTCATTAAAGATGTAGCCGTGGATTGGGATGACAGTAAATATTTAGAAGCTGAACCGGGCGAATACATTACTGAAGCAAGAAAAGCGAAGGGCAGTAACAACTGGTTTGTGGGCGCCATTACCAATGAAAATGCAAGGACCGCAACAGTTGACCTGAACTTTTTAGATGCCGGAAAAAAATACACCGCTATTATTTATGCTGATGCAGATGATGCCGATTATGTTAAAAATCCTGCTGCCTATAAAATAACCAAACAGGTGGTGGATAATAAAACGATGTTGAGCCTGAAATTGGCGCCGGGCGGGGGATGTGCGGTGAGTATTATGCCCCAGAAATGATATCGAATGGGAAAATGTCGAATGTCGAATTTGCGAATGTCGGATGTGGAAATTTGAAACCTTCCTTACATTCGACATTCGTACATTCGCAAATTCGATATTCTTTCCTTCTGTGTAAAATAAAAAGGATAATTTAGCAATTGATAATACTTACACCGTAATGAACCGCTTGCTGCATCATCTCCGTTCTCATTTTACCAGGATATTTTTGTGCTTTATGATGCTGGTTGCGGCAACAATGGCAAAAGCGCAATTGTGCAGCGGCAGCCTGGGCGACCCGGTGGTGAACATTACCTTTGGCCCCGGTGGCACCAATACCACTACTTATGCGCCCACAAATGCCTATACTTATACCGGTTCCACCTGTCCAAACGATGGATCTTATACCATTACCAATGCCACTTCAGGTTGTTTTGGCGGCAGCTGGCATACCGTTAATTCCGATCACACGGGTAACGGCGGCATGTTCATGCTGGTGAATGCATCTTATAACCCGGGCGATTTTTTTGTGACCACTGTAACAGATCTTTGTCCCAATACCACGTATGAATTTGCATCCTGGATCATGAATGTGTTGAACAGGGCTGGTATCAAACCCAATATTACTTTCAGTATCGAAACACCTTCCGGCGCTATACTGAACCAGTATTCCACCGGCGATATTCCCGAAACGCCTTCGCCCACCTGGAAACAGTACGGTTTCTTTTTTATCACACCGGTAAATAACCCTGTGATCGTACTACGTATGACCAATAACGCACCCGGTGGCAGCGGCAACGATCTTGCACTCGACGATATTACTTTTCGTCCATGCAGTCCCGTTACCTTCACTTCGGCCATACAGGGTAATCCTGATACGGTCAATATCTGCGAAGGCAATACCACCCAATATACTTTTAACGGCACCATTTCCACCGGGTATACTTCGCCGGTGTACCAATGGCAGGTGAGCACCGATTCGGGAGCGAACTGGAAGGATATTACAGGCGCTACTGCACTTACTTACCTGCGCAAACCAACTGGTGCCGGGTCTTACTGGTACCGGAATACGGTAACAGAAAAAACTTCGCTTACCATCATTGCCTGCCGCATTGCATCCAATGTGGTGGCGGTAAATGTGCATGGTAAACCCACAGTGAGTGCAGGTCCCGACAGGGTGATGATAGCAGGTACGAGTGTTACTATTCTCGGGCAGGTGAGTGGAGAGAACCCAACTTATTATTGGCATCCGCCGGAAAGTTTAAGTGATGCTTCTTTACTGGAACCGGTTGCAAATCCTGCTGCGGATAAAACCTATATACTGAATGCCAGTTCTGCGTATGGTTGCAGCAGTGAGGATACCATGATCGTTAAAGTGGTGCCGGGTATTTTTGTGCCCAATAGTTTTACACCCAATGCCGATGGTAAAAATGATCATTGGCAGATACCTTTCCTCGATCCTGCATTTGGCGCCGAAGTAAGTGTGTACAACCGTTACGGCCAACTGGTGTACCATGTAAAAGGTGGGGTGGTGGATTGGGATGGTAATTATGGTGGACAACCGCAATCGGGCGGCACGTACGTTTATTATATTCATTTTTACGGCACCAGCTTCCCCGATATGAAAGGCAGCCTTTTGCTGATAAGATAAAACAGGCTGCAAACCATCATTCTATTACAATATCATATTTGGATAATAGTCCGGCCAGTCCTTCTTTGGAGAATTTTGCTTTTTTAATTTTATTTATTTCAGGATTGATGGTGTAGTTGTATGAAGTACGGAGATCTGCTTTTTCTAAAATGCTGCGATCAAACACGGCGCCTGCAAGATCGCAATGATCGAAAATGGCGGCAGTAAGATCTGTTTCTGTAAGATCCACTTCGTGCATGATACAATGTTTAAGCACTGTTTGCTTTATTTTCAGTTTGTAAAAAGAAGAAAGATCAAGTGTGCAATGATCAAAGTGAAATTCAAGGCCGATCTCGTTGCAATGTTCAAAATGCAGGCCGAGTAATTTGCAGCCGGTAAAGCGGCAATCCCTGAAAGCGGTTTTGCCCAGCAAGGCCATGCCCAGGTTACAATCATTAAAGCTGCAGTTCTCAAAAATGATCCCGGATAGATTGATGCCGGAAAAATTGCAGGTGGTAAAACTGCAATTTTCATAATGCCCCTGTTCAAAAACTTTTGCAGTAAAATCTATCCCTTCAAATTTTTCGTTTTCTAAATAATGCTTATCCATGAGCAGTTTAGTTGTTACGGCTTTTGAATGGCCATACATTTTTTATTATTTCACCGGCATATCTGTAAAATTTCCTGTAAGCGCTGTGTTTGCTGAACCATTTGTAACTGTTACAGAAAAGTTCCCTGAAATTTTATTGTTACTATTGGCAGTGATGGTCACTGTTCCGGAATTGCCTTGCAGGTTAAAACCGTCATCATCTATATAATATACAGCATTGGGAGCGCCGGGTGCTGTTGTTGTAATATTGTAGGTGCCGGTATTAAATGAGGTCAATACAAACTGTACCCTTACCAGCATGGAATAAGATGACCGGGGATAACCAGCCACAATGCTGAAAGCAGGAAGCGCCAGCCCGGATGCATTGAGGAAGGCAGTATCGGTGCTTGTGGTATGCACTATCGTTTTATGTGTCCACGTAAAATTATCGGCTGCTGGCACCTCTTTTGATTTACTGCAGGAGCAACAGCTGATACATACGAACAGTATGACAGGGAGAAAGCTATTTTTTAAGTATGTCCTCATAAAGTAATTTTTGGATAAGGAAAACAGGACGCTAAAATAATTCTTTAAAAATAGAATTTAAATAAACCTGCAAAAAATAGATCAATAGGAATATCGGTAGCAATCGCACCATTCCTCATCGCAAAGTAATTGCTGCAATACGGGATCTTTTAGTACATCCACATAATCCATCATGCGGCCGTCCACTTTTATAATGCGACTGATCAATCGTATACCATGACTGTAATCGACCCACCAGTTCACGTGGCCGCTGTACAAGGGTTGTATGGGTTGCCCGTTCAATTGGTGCCAACCATAGATGGCTTCCCGGTTAGGTTTTGCATCCCGGGTGATCTTGCCAGAAAGCACCAGGTCTTTTTTGATACCAGCGATCAATCCCTTCCTGCCTTTGCGTTGCCCTTCAATTATTAAATGGTGTTGCCACATGGTCACGCTGCTGTCCCTGAAGGCATACATGGGCACCGGTTCCAGTTTAACAACGGCTTGCCGGTAAATAAGATCCACCATTTTTCGGGTGGGTAAAAAACAGTTGAAGCTGTCGGCAATTTTTTGTGCCGCCATAGGTGTAAGCGGAACCCTTGCCCAGTCTTCGTCATTACCGATAGCAATATAATCAGGCGCAACATAAAATACAGCTTTGTGTTCAATGCCATTACTGTCTTTTATAACTGAACTTACAGGTACAAACTGTTTAAGAAAAGAAGGGATATTACCACTCAGTATTTGTTCTACTGCCAGCGAATCTCTTTGCTGCCAGTTCCATGCAGCTACTGTTTTAAAAAACGCTGTGCCTGTCATTTCAGCTGCGGTACGATCGGGAATATCCGGGCGAAATATTTTTCCGCTGCTGCAGGCAGTAAGGCAAAAAAAGAAAAGTACCGGTATAAAATATTTTTTCTTCAAGAAAATTCAGTTAGTTATTACTGCGCCATAAAGTGTTATAGTCTTTTATCATTGCCGAGTCGGCAGAGGCTTCCCGTGCGGGAGAGTACAATAAGATCTTATCATTGCGAATCCTGTAAGTATCCTCATGGTATTTATTCTCCAGTTTAAAATAAAGAAAATGCAGTTTCTTTTTCCGGTACAGGGTAATACTGCTGTCTGCTATTAAATAAGCACCTTTTGTTACCGCTTTAGACGGAATAAATAATCCGCTCCTTCTTTCGAAACGATAGGTGGAGTCGCTGTATAATTCTAAAGTAAGATCGATACAGCCATGGCCACCGAAATAAGTAGTGGTAACTTTTTTCTGGGCATGCAGTGTTGCTGTAAGTGATATAAAAAAAAGAAAGAGGATTATTGTGTGCTGCTTTACCATAAAACGGATCATTATGGTAACAAATATAAATAAACAGGAGAGGAAGCAAAAGAAAAAAAGGGACAAAAAGCCGGCAGGGCGCTGTGGCCTATAAAACAGGAAAGTAACTGCATGGAGCCATGCAGTTACTGTTAGTTATATTCTTTTACCTGCATAAAGAGGTAGGGGTTTACCGAAAATTCCTTGTCTTTTGGTTGTACGCAATCGCAAAACACCAGGTCAACAAAAGCGCCGGCGTCATTGATCTCCCACAGACTTAATGATCTGTCAGTATCTGCTCCAAAAAATTCCGGCAGTATTTCCGGTACCAGCCCGTTCCAGCAGGCATCAATTAATTTTTCTTTCGAAGAAAAATTCCTTTCGGCTGCTGTTTCGCTTTTTTTCAACCAGTTCTTTGTAAAAAAGCAACTGTCGGCTACCAGCAGGATCTCTTTTTGATTTGTATAAGTTTCCATGATTGTGGTTTTTTCTTTTAACCTGATAATTGGATGCGAAAACTGTTTAAATGTTTATAACATAAAGTTAAAAGCACCTGTAGTACTGCTGTGTAGTTGCGGGTTTTATTAATTTGTAGCATAAGTACTATACAACAGCTTCCTTACCGGCATAAAAAAACGCCCGGGATGCTTTTCCCGGGCGTTGTATACAGATCGTTAAATCCTTATTTTTTGTCTCTAAGTGCTTTAAACTCAGAACCATTTTTCCACTCCGGCCATTTTTCCTGGAAGGCCAGGCGTTTGCCTACTTTAAAAAGCAATTTAAGGTCTTTGATACCGCCTTCCATTGTCCAGGTGGCAGCATCAAATTCATCGGATGGACGATGATAATTTTTGGAGGTATAAGTATCGCCCAGTTGCTTGCCATATTCTTTTCCTTTACCTACTACGTCAATACCGGTTTCAATATAAAGGGCAGGGATACCCGCTTTTGCAAAATTGAAATGATCGGAGCGGTAATAACTGCCGGCTTCCGGATGCGGCTCAAAAGAAATATAGCCGCTGTCTTTTTCCACTGCTTCTTTTAAATAATCTTCCAGGTCCGATTGTCCTTCTCCCACCACGATGATGTCTTTTGTTTTTTCAAAACGTCCAAGTCCATCCATATTAATGTTTGCCAATGTTTTTGCTGCAGGATAGATCGGGTTTTGTGCATAATAAGCAGAACCCAGCAATCCCTGTTCCTCAGCAGTTACACAAAGAAAAATGATCGTTCTTTCAGGTTTTGTTTTCATGCTTTTAAATGCACGGGCAAGTTCCAGCAATCCTGCTGTGCCGGTGGCATTATCATAAGCGCCGTTGTAAATAGAATCGCCGGTCTCATCCGGTTTGCCTATACCCAGGTGATCCCAGTGTGCCGTATAAATGATCACTTCATCGGGATGTTTGGTGCCGGTGATCTTGCCAATGATATTGTAAGATTTATTGTATTCCGTTTTTACTTTCATGCTGGTGGATACTTTGATGTTCAACGGCACAGGCTTGAATCCACGCTGGTTTGCTTTTACTAATAATGTAGAATCAAATCCTGCAGCAGCGAATAACCTGTTGGCAGCAGGTTCCGTTATCCAGCCGATGGCATCACTGTTCTTGATATCCTTACCGCGGTTATCGAGCTGCAGCTTGGTGGTATTAAAATTATTTTGCGGCACGCTGAAAGGATAGCTTGCTGCAACAGTGTTGTGCACAATCAGGCAACCTTTGGCACCCTGCCTGGCAGCTTCTTCATATTTATAGGTCCAGCGGCCATAATAGGTCATTGTTTTTCCTTTGAATAAAGTAGTATCGCCTGCCCAGAAACCCGGATCGTTCACCATTACGATCACGATTTTTCCTTTTACATCAATTCCCGCATAGTCGTTCCAGTTATATTCAGGCGCCACTACGCCATAGCCTGCAAATACAAGATCAGCTTTGTCCACCACGATATTCGAATCCGTCTTATTGGTCCAGATGATATAATCGTCCGGCGCCTTCAGATCAAAATTGCCTTTGGGCGTTTGTACCTGCATGGAGGGCGCTGCGGTGGCCAGCAGGTTGGCCATAGGTACATCCTGCAAAAAACTGGTGCCGTTGCCAGGCTCCAGTCCTGCGGCTGCAAATTCATGCTGCAGGTAATCGATGGTCCTTGTTTCGCCAATGGTAAATGGCTTGCGGCCCATAAAGGAATCGGATGCCAGCATGGCGATATGCGCCTTCATGCTGTCGGCACTGAAAGCTGCCAGGCCATCATCATCGGCAGCGCCGGTATTTTGGTTACAGGAAACCAGTACGGTTACAGAAAGAAAAAGTAATGCGGCTGTTTTATACATTGAAAATGGTTTTACTGCAATTTACGCATTCAGTATCATCCAATGACCGTACCTGCGGTAAAAATAAGTGCCATTGGGTATAGTAATGTTCGGCGGGATGCAGTAATATTACAATGTAAAACCTTATTATGCGTAAACCTCTTTTTGCCTTTATACTGGCGCTGATCATATTTAATACTGCTGCTGTTGCACAGGATTCCACTGCTAAAAAAGGCTGGATGCCCAAGGACCGCACGGATTTTATTAATGATTGCATCAAAACAGCAAAGCCAAATCTTGGAGAAGATACGGCCCGTAATTATTGCTATTGCATGCAATCCAAAATCGAAAAGAAATATCCTTCGCCGGATGAACTGGAACAGGTTACCGCAGAGACCCTGCAAACACCGGAATGGAAAAAAGAGATCAATGACTGCCTTAGTTCTACTTCTAACTGGACCAACAAGGACCGCAGTGATTTTTATAATGATTGTGTAAAAACGGCCCAGGATAACCTGGGGGCTGATAAGGCTAAAAGCTATTGCAGCTGTATGCTGGTAAAGATCGAAAAGAAATATCCTGATGCTGCTGATCTTTCCAAGATTACGGAGGAAACACTCAAAACACCCGACTTTAAAAAGATGATCCGGGAATGCCTCGATAACTATTGAACATCTTCTTCTCTTATTATAATAATATAACAGCAACCTGCTGAAACCTGCCGTAGTATTGATACTACACGAACTTAGTAGTAAAATATTTTCAAATATTTCGTTTTAAATATTCCTTAACGTTTCGTGGCGTGATATGTGCAAATGTGTTGGCACTTATGAAAAACCGTTAAGTTGAACATTGCTTCCAGGCTATAAGCACTAAGTATTCAGAATCCGTAGGCCAGTTTTCCATGCAATAATCTTCCCACCGGTAATAAGCTAATCAATCAAATCCATCTGTAGCAATTTGTTTTTTCGGAGAAACCGATTACGCTAGTTTTTTATTTATTAATCAACACAAATAAACTAAACACCTATGAAATGTTTAAAGTTCAGAAATCCGCTTGCCCTTATTGCACTTGCGGCTGCAAGTTTTACTGCCTGCAAAAAAAATGAATTCGTTCAGCCCGAAGCTGCGGCAGCAGTTGACTCTGCTTCTGCTGAAGCATTAAGGATCAAGCCCAATGGCACCGGAACCGGTACCGCCGGCACTTATTACATCAGTCCTTCCGGTAATGATGCCAATACAGGTACCGCCAGCAGTCCCTGGAAAACCCTGTATAAAGCAACTACAGCAGTAACCACCAAAGGTTCTATCATTCACGTAAATGCCGGTACTTATAATGAAACGCAGCGTTCTTCATTAGCACCCGGCGTAAGTATTGAAGGTGATGGTACAAGTTCTTATATCACCTCTACAGCTATTACAACAGAATTTGCAGAAGTACTTGCTTTGTACTCTGCTACTGAAGGTACGGATGGCAGCCAGCACATCAGCAACCTGAAATTTGACGGACAGATGAAGACCTACCAGGGTATCAAAGTAATTGGCCGTAAGAATGTAGCGATCTATAATTGCTATATCACCAATTACATCAACCGTGGTGTTATTTTCAGCGGCCGTACAGATAATACCAACCAGGCGCCTGCTGTGTATGCTACCGGTAACAGCTTTTACAACAATACCGTTATCAACTGTGCGGAGTATGACCGCAGCAGGGATTATGGTGCAGGCTGTTTGAACATCGGCGGCCAGCAGGGCATCCAGATCTATGGTAACACCATTACTCAAAACAGCAGGGCAGAAGGCTACAATGGCTGGCCTATCAAAGGTTACCTGAATGGTTTTATAAGGGGTGGAAGGATCTACAACAATACCCTTACTAAAAAGCCTTTGGCTAATGGCAATGGCGCTTACAACTGGGATTTCTGTATCGAATTGTTTGACGAACAGGGACTGGAGATCGATCACAATACCATCAAAGATGGCGGTATCGATCTGAACCACCAGTTCAAAGGAACCTATGCTTACAGCGTATGGGTACATGATAATAATATCACCCTTACCACGCCATCTTCTTTCGGCGAAAGCGGTATCACTTTGGAATTCCATACTGAAGATGCGATCGTTGAGAACAATACCATCACCAATTACAGGAATGGTATCATCTTTACCCCACGCCCGAATGATGTGGTAAAAAATATTAAAGTGCAGAAAAACCTGATGAGCAATGTGAACGGCGGTTACTTTATTGCCATGAGCAATGGTGATGCAGGACTGGTATTTGATAATATCAAGATCTACAACAACACCATGATCGGTAATGCATCTAACAGGCCGGTATATGCAGTAGACTTCCCATACAGCGGCAGCGGTACTTTCAGCAACTTTGAATTCAAGAACAACAACTGTGGTAATGCAGCTTACTTCCTGCGCCACGGTGGTAATTCGCCTTTAAAAACTTTGACAGTGACCAACAATAATTTCTATAATTATTCTGCCATCACTTCATTTGTTGGTGCAGCGCCTACCAGTTATACTTACAGCGCTAACCAGACTGTAACACCATCTTACGGTGCCAACTATATTTTGGTTTCCGGTTCTCCATTGGTGAATGCAGGTGTTAACATTGGCTTACCTTTCCTGGGTACCAGCCCGGATATAGGATATGCAGAGTTGAATTAGTAGTTTTTTTAGATCATGATTACAAAGAAGTCCCGCACTATGCGGGACTCTTTGTTTTTGAACGGTATGTAATTGCATTTAAAATATAAGTTCGCTGATCAGTATAAGAGGCGCAAGAGACAGGCGAGTAATAATAATTCTGCTATCTTCTGCATTAATCCTCTTACCGGGTTTTTAGGAATGGAGGTGATAATGATACAAACGATCACAATACCACCGATCACTTTATACGGAATAAACCATAACATGGCATCATTTTCTCCTGCCTTCATGATAAAAATAATACAGCCTGCATATTCAATAAAGCCGCCGAGGTTATGCAATTGCTGTTTCCAGCTGCCAGCAGAAGGGGATCCTGCATCGCAGGGAAAAAATGCCGCAACGATATAGCCTGTTGCCAGTGAAAATGCCAATCCCATTGCGGAAGTATCACTAAGTGCCAGCAACCCGGTGACAGCGAATAAAAGGCCTGCGGGCAGGAACAATCCAAACCCAACCTGCTTTTCATAAGCGCTGCCGGTTTCTCCCAATTCGCTGATGGTATGCTTAAGATGATCGTAATTTTTTAGCTTACTGCTACCATAAAAATAACCGGCAATAAGATATAGCGCAGCAATGATGCAAAGAAGAAACGGCATTTAATTTTTTTGTGTTGAATTAATATACCTATGCATTACTTTACATAATTGCCGCCGGCATGCTTCACATATTTATCCAGCCACTGGTTTTGTTCCCACAGCATGTGCAGGATGTTTTCTTTAGCAGCGTATCCATGCGCTTCAAAAGGCAGCTGCACAAAACGCACAGTGCCGCCATGCCCTTTAATGGCATTGTATAAACGTTCGCTCTGAATAGGGAAGGTGCCGGGATTATTATCCGCTTCGCCATGTATCATCAGCAGCGGTGTTTTTATTTTATCGGCAAACATAAAGGGGCTCATGGCATTGTATACTTCCGGCGCCTGCCAGTAAGTGCGCTCTTCGTTTTGAAACCCGAAAGGAGTGAGTGTGCGATTGTAAGCGCCGCTGCGGGCAATACCTGCTTTGAACAAATTCGTGTGTGCGAGCAGGTTAGCTGTCATAAAAGCGCCGTAACTATGACCGCCCACTGCCACTCTTGTACTATCGCCCACACCCATGGAGGCTACTTTATTGATAGCAGCTTCGGCGCTCCAGGCCAGTTGGTCCACAAAATTATCATTGGGTTGTTTATCACCTTCGCCTACAATAGGGAACTCTGTATTATCCATGATGGCATAACCTTGTGTTGCCCAGAATATTATTGAACCATAACCGATCCTGGTAAAAGTATATTTGCTGCCACGCAGCTGTGCAGCATCGGCAGCGCTTTTAAATTCCCGTGGATAAGCCCACATCATTACCGGTAGCGGCCCGTCTTTTTTTGGATCATATCCTTTGGGTAAGTAGAGATCGGCAGCGAGGTCCACACCATCCTTACGTTTGTACGTGATCTTTTGTTTGGTGATACCCCGCAAGCCCGGCTGCGGGTCAGCAAAGGCTGTGATGGCTTTCGCTGAATTATCCTTTAAATTTCTTACATAATAATTCGGAGGATCAGTCTGACTTTGTTTGTTGGTAACAATTATGAGTTTATCGAAATCCAGCACATCGGTCACCGTTTCATAATAAGGTTCTTCGCAACGCCACAGCTGTTTTGTTTCTTTAGTGTTGATGTTGAATACATTCAGAAAAGGCAGGTCTCCTTTAGATGAAGCGCCGATGCCCCGCATAAATATTTCTGCACCATTCACCAGTTTGATGGTATTGCGGCCAAACTTATTTTTTTCTGTAAGCGGGCTGCCGGGGTCATTGTAGGCATCATCTGTACTGCGGTCGATCAATACTTCCATTTTACCATCTGCAGTAAGTTTGCTCATTTTCTGGCGGTGTTTTGCCCTGGAGCCTTCTGTAACAAAATATAGGCCGGTGTTAACATCGCTTATATTGTACATGCGCTGCGCAGTTTTTACCAGTTCTTTAGGTGCACCGGTAAAAGGCGCTTCCAGCGTGTAGGCGGCATCGTGATAATCCATTTTCTTTTTTATCAAACCACTGTCCAAAGGTTCTATCCATTGCACGGTGGCGGCAAAATTATCCAGCCAGTTAAATCCTCTCGGGGCATTCAGCACATTATCATTGCCCGTAGGCGCCAGTTCGCTGCTGGGCAATTTAGCCAGTTGTTTTACTGTTGTTCCGTTCATATCAGTGATCAACATGGTGGAATTAAAACCACCAGCGGTAACCAGGTAAGAAAAAGGTTTGTCAATTCTTTCCACCAGTAAATATTTTTTATCGGGCGAAATGCTGGCGCTACTGTAAATGGCCGGTGCGCCGATCTTTGTTTCCACGCCATTGGTATTCTTTATCAATTGCGTGGTGCCATAAAATTCAAACTGGCTCTCGTCAAAAGGATTTTTAATAAGGTCCTGGTAAGTTACACTGGCAGCCACTTTGCCCAGGTTTTCCTGCACGGTGGGGCCTTTGGGAGCCAGCGGTTTTTTAGGCGCCATACTTAATGGCTTATTCACTGCGGTATACAGCAAACTGTTATTGTCTATCCAGTCGAATGCGGCACCGAGCACCAGGTTTACAGCAGCCTTGTTTATTTTAACTGCTTTATGTGTTTTAATAGTGATCACGTAAATATCTACCGTGCTGTTGCTGGTGTTGGTCAGCGCCACTTTATCTTCATCGGGGCTCCATTGCAGGTTACCGGCTTTTAAGTTGGCCGGCAATCCTGCCACTGCAAATTCTTTACCGCTTGCCAGTTCTTTTATGGTAATGGCAGTGAAATAAGCGCTGCGGCTGGGAGAAAAATTATTGGGATTGATACGCAAACCGGCAATGCGTAATTCCGGTTGGGCCAGGTCTTCCACGGTGGGCATACTGCTGCGCTCGAGTACCAGCATATTTTGTCCCTTACTGTCAAAGCTTACGCCGGGTGTGGGTTTGGCCATTACAAGATCATAAATTTCTTTGGGAGGTACCTGGTATTCGATGGCTTCCTGTGCCATTATATGTGTACTGGCAAAAAGCAGTGCAACAAGCAAATATTGTTTCATAACAGTTCATTTTAGTAAAGCTGTAATTTACTGAAACTTGTGTAAAGAAAATTGCTCTTTTCGGGCAATAGATGGCAGTTCATCGCACAGCATATAGCTAACCTGGTGCGGAATGCTGTTAACCGCCTTTTTTACCGGAATCTTTTTTATTGCCGTAAATGCGGTAATCATCATTGGTAATGCCTTTTACACCCTTGGGCTTTTTATTGCCCGGGTTTACGGGCAGCGAATCGGGGACAGGGGATAGGGGTTTATCCAGCAGTAAAGAATCTGGCTTTATGGTCCTGTCATTATCCTGGCTTAGAGCAGGAATAAAACGATCACGGTTACCCGAAAGTTCAGGAATGGAATCTGCCTTTTTAATATCACCGGGTGTTGGTAGCGGTGGATTGGTTTTTTGTTGCGGAGGCAATACATAAGTACTGTCCAATGGTTTGGGAAGAGTTGGCTGTGGCGTTACAGCAGGGGGTTCGTTCTTAACGGGAGTTTTGGTTTTTTTATGATAGTAGATCCATAGCAGTGCCACTACAACTACTACACAGGTAAAGCCGATCCATGTTTTACCACCGGGCTTTGGCCTTGTTTGTTGGTTGCTGCCCTCAACAGGAGCATCCAGCTGCATTTCAATGCTTGCCCAGATGCTGTCGGCCATATCCGGTATGGGCAACTGCTCCAGCTTTGCTGCAATCAATGTTTCGTATGTAGTTACACTGTTCACTAAGTTTTTACAGAAGTTAATTTTTGTTGTAGAATTTTTCTTGCTTCGCTTAAATGCCATTTACTGGTGCCCTCACTAATGTTCAGTTGCGCTGCAATTTCCTTGTGGGCATAGCCGTCAATGGCATACAGCACAAATACCGCATGTGTTGCCGGTGGTAACTGTTTTACATGCTGCAGTATGTCGGCTGCATCTGTTTTTTCAATAACGTTGTTGTTGATGATAGGTTCTTCCGCAGTGGCCAGTTCCTGCGTGGAAAAACGACTGCGTTGTTTAATGTGATCGAGGGCTTCGTTGATGATGATCTTTTTAAGCCAGCCATGGAAATTACCTTTTTGCGGATCAAAGGTTTGTATGCTGCGGAACATCTTTACAAAAGCATGGCTCATGATATCGGCTGCTTCGTGCTCATCTATTGCATAGCGCATGGTAATGGCCATAGCAAAACCATACAACTGCCTGTACAGTTGTTCCTGCGCTTTACGGTTACCGTTGCGGCAGCCAGCAATGATATCATCCAGGTTTTGTTCCAGTAGTTATGCTATATGATCAAACCGGGACTGTGATCTTTTGTTTATTAACTACGGTCCCGGTCATCGTTAAAGTATTACCATTTGGCATCGTGCACTTTTCGTGCAAGGATAGCCGTTGCAATGCCTGCAATATTCAGTTTCTCTGCAGCATCCAGTTCATTATAGAACCAGATATTCCTGTCGATAAGATCAATGATGCCGATCACACCTCCGCTGGTACTTAGTTCATAACCTGTCAGCATTGCAAAAGGCATCTGGCCGGTCTTACCATTGGACAATTCTGTTTTACGGGTGGTGATGCCTTTAATGTAGATCGTATCTCTTCCATTAGTGGCCAGTCCGTTGTCTTCCTGTTTTAAAATGGTGAAGATGCTGTGATCATTTTCTTTTTTACGGTCGTAAATATTCGTCATCAGCAGGTCCCAGCTTTTGCCGCCATTGGCAGTATCGCCACTGATAGAAGCAGAAAATACATATTGGTATTGCTGTGTACGCTCATAGCTGCTGAATATACCACTGCCGCCTGTAAGTTTATATTCCAGTTTTTTTGTTACCTGTTTTTCATCCGCATATATTTCGATGGCTGTTTTACCATCCGATAAATTATAACGGAACTTGGCTTTTTCTTTCTGCACGATCTCATTCTTCTGGATGCCAAATTCATTCAGCAAAAGATTTTCCAGCAAAAAACCACGGCCCCAACCGGGATAACTAACATGTACGCCCCGCCTGATCTTTGAAGTGGTGAAATTATCAAAAGACATTTTATTGCCTCTTGCACCGCTTACATGCTGCATGCTGGCCTGCTGTTTAAAAGCATCCGGTACGGCCAGTTTGATTGAATTATGGCAACTCATTACGCTTACAACTATTATCAATAATGCCGCGTATCTCATTTTCAGAATTTTATACTTTGTTATCATTGCAAATTACTTATTTCCCTTTGTATGAAGAATCGTATTGTACCACTGTAACCCTTACCGGCAACAGGCTGTTATTATTTACAGGAGTGGCAATAATATTGGCGAATTTGTAGCCGCCGGTATTATTGTCCTTAGTGGCGGTAACGATCAGCGAATCATTATTAATACCACTCATCGTGTTGGTTATCATCCAGTCCGGCGCCGCATTTTCAAAAGATAACTGCCAGGCCACGTTCGACTGGATGGCGATACCGCCTTTGTCGCCCTGTTTATTTTTAACCGGCAATACCACGCTGCTCACTTTTAAATAATCGCCGTTGTTTTTTGGGAGGGGATCTTTGAAGCAACCGGTCAATCCTGACCCGGTTAGCAGCAGTAAAATTGCTGTAGTTCTTTTAATGTTCATGTTCAATACTGTTTTAATTGTTTATAATAATGTATAGACTGTGTTTTGTACTCAATACCCCTGTTTTTCGCTAAAGGTTGGGTTTTTGAAAAAAAATATTTTTTTCTTTTTTACCCAACCTTTCGTTTTAAGGGGAGGTATTACTGTCAAACAACAGTATAACCATTAAAACAAAAAAAAATGAACACAACAATGAAATGGGCATTAGCAGCCCTGGTATGCAGCAGCCTGGCTGTATCATGTAAAAAACCAAAAGCAGACGAAACGCAGGATTGCAGTATCAGTATGACAGGCCTTGCAGGTTCGTACAAACTCACATCTTTACAGTATAAGTTAAATGCCAATGCAGCGCCGGTGGATTACCTGGCCTTTATGGATGATTGTGAAAAAGATGACCTGCTCACACTGAAAAGTGATGGTAAATATGTGTACAATGATGCTGGTACGGCCTGTACACCTAATGGCAATGATAGTGGCACCTGGCAGGTAAATGGCAACACCATTAATAGTGATGGCACTGTAAATGGTACCATTGTAAGTTATGATTGCAAAACGCTGGTATATTATGCAACAGGTATCAGCACGCCCGGCGATAAGCTCACATTCACCATGGTAAAACAATAAATTAGTTATCTGCCCCGCTGCGGCGGGGCAATAATTAATTGGAGATGCCCACTCTTTGTTTCACAAATTCATTTTTGCTTACTGCATTCAGCATACATAAAGCAAGGTCACCGGCATTGATGGTATCATTATCGGGTTCAGGGGGATAATCTGCACGGGTATTGAAAATGCCGGTTGCAGGCTGTGGTAATATAGCAGGGGGGCACAGCAAAGTCCAGTCCAGCCCGCTGTCTTTTAAAGAATCATATACTTTTTCCTGTTCTTTGGCCAGCGCAACATTTTCTTTGGGGTAAGCTTCTGTATCCACGATAAGGGTATTTTCGTCTGCATTTAAAACCGCTTTATCTGCAACAGCTACTATTCTTGCAACCCCATTCTTTTTCATTTGCGCAATGATATTTTTAATGCCCAGTGTACGGGTCTTGTCGCTGGTATCATTTGAGCCGCCCAAAGCAGAGAGCACTGCATCGCAGCCTTTTATTGCTGTGGCTACTTCGCCTTCGTCAAACAAAGCGCCTTTTACCAGCAACAGGTTTTTGGTATCCTGTTCAAATTCGCTGAAAACATTTCTGCCAAAAGCCTTTACTGTATGGCCTTTCAGCAAAGCCTGCTGCACCAGTTGTTTGCCTGTGATACTACCGGCACCAAAAACGATCATATTCATAGCTCCATATTTTCATTAAAGTTAATGCGGTAAAAAAATTTGCCCAATTAAAATTTTGCCCTCATATTTGCAATACAAATGAAAAAAACAATTACAAATAACTGGTGGTGGAGCATAGTCAACTGATTGTGCCAACCTGCTGTTATTGTATTCAAATAATAATGAAAGCCCGGCACAAGTGCCGGGTTTTTTAATTATACATTATGAAGAAGATCGAAATAAGAACGGAATTCAAAAAGTTATTGGCAGATGTGTACACGCCGGTGGGTATTTACCTGCGGCTGCGTGACCGTTTCCGTGATACCATTTTGCTGGAAAGCACCGATTTTCATGCGGGGGAAAACAGTTATTCCTTTATTGGTATCAATGCCATTGCGGGTATTGAAATTTCCAATGCTGCATTCATAGAATATAAATTACCGGGAACAAAAGCCGAGAAAATAGCCATTGAAAATCCAACAGATGTGCCATCGCACCTGCAGGATTTTATGAGCCGCTTTGAAGTGCAGCCTACGGAAATGAAACAGGTGAATATTGCGCAGGGGCTGTTTGGTTATACCACGTATGATGCCGTGCAATTCTTCGATTCTGTCAAACTCACGACGCACGACGCACCACTCACGGCTCAAGGATCAGCACCTATTCCACTAATGCGTTACCGGTTATACCAGTACATCATTGTCATCAATCATTTTAAAGACGAATTATTTCTTTGTGAAAATGTGATCAAGGGAACGGAAAGTGAAATGGCATTGGTGGAGAGTTTGATCAGGAGTAAAGATGTGCCTACATTCCCCTTTAAAACGGTAGCGGAGGAAACTTCCAATCTTACGAATGAAGCCTATATTGAAATAGTAAAAAAAGGCATTGCCAGCTGTCACAGGGGCGATGTGTTCCAGATAGTATTGAGCAGGAAATTTGAGCAACAATTCACCGGCGATGAATTCAATGTTTACCGTGCGCTGCGCAGTATCAATCCATCGCCTTATTTATTTTATTTTGACTACGGAGATTATAAATTGATGGGCTCTTCGCCCGAAAGCCAGCTGATAGTACAGAACAGCAAAGCCATTGTACACCCGATCGCCGGCACTTTTAAAAGAACAGGGGATGATGAAACGGATAAATCGCTGGCCACAGCACTGCAGGCAGATGAAAAGGAAAATGCAGAACACGTAATGCTGGTAGACCTTGCCAGGAACGACCTGAGCAGGATGTGCAGCAAGGTGGAAGTGACCCAATACAAAAAGATCAATTATTACAGTCATGTGATACACCTGGTAAGTGAGGTAACGGGAACGGTTACACCGGATGTGAACCCTTTCAAACTGATGGCGGCTACTTTTCCGGCGGGCACTTTAAGCGGTGCACCCAAATTCAAGGCCATGCAGCTGATCGACTCTTTTGAACCCACTGCAAGAAGTTATTATGGCGGCGCTATCGGCATCATCGGGTTCAATGGCAGTATCAATCATGCCATTATGATCCGTACATTTTTAAGCCGCAATAACACATTGGTATACCAGGCCGGTGCCGGTGTGGTGGCAGCAAGTAAGCCGGAGAGCGAATTGCAGGAAGTGAATAACAAATTAAACGCATTGAAACAGGCGATTGTATTGGCGCAAAATATTTACCCCTAAATCCCCTAAAGGGGACTTTGCACCCTGACAATTTAAAATTCTTTTAGAAAATAAGTAGAAAAAATAATACCGAATGAAAGAAGAAAAGATGTTACAAAATAATGAGACCGTCGAAAGCCCCTTCAGGGGTTGGGGGCGTATTCTGGTTTTTGATAATTACGATTCTTTTACTTACAACCTGGTACACCTGGTGGAAAAGATCACGCATGAAAAAGTGGACGTGTACAGGAATGATGAGATCAGCCTGGAAAAAGTGAATGAGTATGACAAGATCATATTATCACCCGGCCCGGGTATTCCTTCGGAAGCAGGATTGCTGTTGCCATTGATCCAACAGTATGCAGCCACCAAATCCATACTGGGCGTGTGTTTGGGGCACCAGGCCATCGGGGAGTCTTTTGGCGGTACACTTGTTAATCTTGATAAAGTATATCATGGTGTTGCAACACCGATCAAGATCATCAACAGCAATGCACCGGTATTGAAAGGATTGCCTGCAACGATTGAAGTGGGCCGTTACCACAGCTGGATCGTGAGCGAAAAAGGTTTTCCTGCTGAACTGGAAGTAACTGCAACGGATGAGAATGGTTATATTATGGCATTGCAGCATAAAAAATATGATGTACAGGGAGTACAGTTTCACCCGGAAAGTGTATTGACGCCGGATGGGGAAACTATACTAAGAAACTGGCTAAAACACCCCTAAATCCCCTAAAGGGGACCTTGGGTTAAGAATATTTAAACAACTTTTAATATTCACACAAGCTGGTAATTTATTTTAAACTTTAAATCTAAGTTCCCCTTTAGGGGACAGGGGTATGAAAAAAATTTTAAATTATCTATTCGAACATAAAACACTTTCCCGTGAGCAGGCGAAGGAGGTGCTGATCAATATTTCGCGGAACGTGTATAACGAAAGCGAGATCGCTTCTTTTATTACCGTGTACCTGATGCGGAGCATTACCATTGATGAACTGCAGGGTTTTCGCGATGCATTGCTGGAACTTTGTGTAAGGGTGGATCTTGCTGATAACAATGTGATCGATATTGTAGGCACGGGCGGCGATGGAAAAAATACATTTAATATCTCCACGCTCAGTTGCTTTATAGTAGCGGGTACCGGCAACAAAGTGGCCAAGCATGGTAACTATGGTGCAACTTCTGTAAGCGGCAGCAGCAATGTAATGGAACAACTGGGCTATAAATTCAAGGCAGATAAAACGGCCCTGCAAAAAGAAATTGATGCCGCGGGTATTTGCTTTTTACATGCGCCGATGTTTCACCCGGCATTAAAAGCAGTGGGTGCCATCAGGAAGAATTTAGGGGTGCGTACTTTTTTCAACATGCTGGGACCAATGGTGAATCCTGCATTTCCTAAATACCAATTGGTAGGAGTGTATAATTTAGAAATGGCGAGGATCTATAATTATCTTTTACAGCAGGGTAGTGGCCAATTCACGATCATTCATTCACTGGATGGATACGACGAAATATCATTGACAGGCGATACCAAGGTAATTACCAATGCGGGCGAAAAGATATTGAGTGCAGAAGTGCTGGGAAAAAGAATGGTGGTGCCGGAAGATATTTATGGAGGTAATACACCCGAAGAAGCGGCTAAAATATTTTTGAAGATATTGAAAGGCGAAGGCAGCTGGGCGCAGAATGCTGTGGTGCTGGCCAATTCGGCGATGGCATTGCAGTGTACCGGGCAATATAAAACTTATGAGGATTGCTATCATGCAGCAGTGGAAAGCCTGGAAAGCGGTAAAGCCTACGCATCATTACAAAAAATAATCGCATTACAATAATGACCATACTCGATACCATTATAGAAAGTAAAAAAACTGAAGTGGCAAAACGCAGGCTGGAGATAAGTGTTGCGGAACTGGAACAAAGTGTTTTTTTTACAAGACCTGTATTTTCACTCCGGCAATTTTTGCTGGATGAAAACAAAACGGGCATCATTGCAGAATTTAAAAGACGTTCGCCTTCTAAAGGTGTCATTAATGATAAAGCGGATGTAGTGGAAGTGACCCATGCTTATACTGTTAATGGCGCTAGCTGTTTATCGGTTTTAACAGATGAAGATTTTTTTGGTGGAAGTACAGCAGATCTAAAAAAAGCGAGGGTGAATGATATTCCCATTTTACGCAAGGATTTTATTATTGACGAATATCAAATTACGGAAGCGAGGGCCATGGGCGCCGATGTGATATTGCTGATAGCGGTCTGCCTCAGCCCGCAAAGAGTACAGGAACTGGCCCTATTTGCGAAACAACTGCAACTGGAGGTACTACTGGAGATACATACGGAAGAAGAACTGGAACATATTTGCGATGCCACGGAGATTGTCGGCATCAACAATCGCGATCTTAAAACATTTACCGTAGATATTAACAGGTCGATAGAATTGGGGAAAAAAATTCCGGCCGGTAAAATAAAAATCGCTGAAAGCGGTATCGATAGTATTGACACAATTTGTACCTTCAAAAATGCCGGCTTTAAAGGTTTTTTAATAGGGGAGAATTTTATGAAACAACCCGAACCAACGATTGCTTTTGCTGACTTTGTTGAACAACTAAAAGCAAAAGTATTATGAGAGTAAAAGTTTGCGGAATTACACAGGAAGAGCAGCTGAACCAGTTGCCCGATGCCGGTGTATCCTTTGCAGGTTTTATTTTTTACCCTAAATCGCCGCGCTATGCGTTGCGGCATATGACCACGAGCCAGATAAAGAAAGAGAACAAACTGAATAAAGTGGGCGTGTTTGTAAATGCTTCGGTGGATGAGATATTACAAATGGTGGATGAATGCCGCCTGCACATGGTGCAGCTGCATGGTGATGAAACACCCAAGTTCTGTGAAAAGATCGCGGATTATATTTCGGTGGTAAAGGCATTCCGCTTTAGTGAATCGGATAATATCGGTTACCGCATTCAGGAGTACATGGATTATTGCGATATGTTCATGTTTGATACGGAAGGAGTGGGCTATGGCGGTACCGGCAAAAAGCTGAGTTTGGAAAAACTGCACAATGTGATCGTAGGCAAGCCTTATTTTTTAAGCGGCATGATCGATCCCGGCGACGCACCGGCATTGAATGATTTTGTAAAAAAACCGGAAGCAAAAGCTTTGTTTGCTATCGACATCAGCACCAAATTTGAACTGCTGCCAGGAGTAAAAGATATTAATTTGATCAAAGAATTTACGCAAAGATTGAGCTAGCCACGGATTACACGAATTAACACAGATAATACAATTCGCTTTTTTAAATCCGTGAAAATCTGTGTAATCCGTGGCAAAAAATATTTACGAAGTAAAAAATAAGACAGATATATGAATATTAAAGTTTGTGGTATCACACAATTGAAACAACTGCAGCAGTTAGACGGGCTGAACATTGAATTTGCGGGATTGATCTTTGTAAAAGATTCTCCGAGATATGTGGGAGATTCATTGGATAAAAATGCTGTGAAGAATGCGGATTTTGACCTGAAAAAAGTGGGCGTATTCAAAGATCCTGAAATGATCGATGTGCTGGACGCCATTGATGATTACGGACTGGATGTGGTGCAGCTGCATGGTGATGAAAGCCCGGAAATGTGCGAAGACCTGAGCAGTGAAGTGGAAGTGATAAAAGTTTTCAGCATCGACAGCGATACGAAAGATATTGATGAACTGGTGGCTGATTATGATGCGGTATGCGATTATTATTTATTCGATACCAAGGCAGATGGCGGCACCGGCGGCACCGGCAAACAATTTGACTGGAAAATTTTATCCAAAGCAAAGATCGAAAAACCATTTTTTATCAGTGGTGGTATTGGTTTGGAAGATGCAGATAAATTAAAGCGTTTTAAACACCCTGATTATTATGGTGTGGATGTTAACAGCAAATTTGAAAAAGAACCAGGTGTGAAAGACATGGCGAAAGTGTTACAGTTTAAACAGGCGATGAAATAAAAATGAATTACACAGTAAACGAACACGGTTATTACGGCAATTTCGGCGGAGCGTATGTTCCCGAGATGTTGTACCCGAATGTAAAAGAGTTACAGGAGAATTATCTGAAGATCATTTACGATGAAAAATTTCAAAAAGATTTTACTGCACTGTTGACTGATTATGTGGGCAGGCCAACACCTTTATTTTTAGCAGAACGCTTGAGTGAAAAATATGACGCAAAAATATTTTTAAAGCGGGAAGACCTTTGTCATACCGGCGCACACAAGATCAATAATACCATCGGGCAAATTTTACTGGCAGAACGACTGGGCAAGAAAAGGATCATTGCAGAAACCGGCGCCGGTCAGCATGGTGTTGCCACGGCAACTGTATGCGCTTTAAAAGGGTTGGAATGTATTGTGTACATGGGCGAAGTGGATATTGCACGCCAGGCCCCGAATGTTGCAAGAATGAAAATGTTGGGCGCTACTGTTATTCCTGCCACCAGCGGCAGCAAAACTTTAAAGGATGCCACTAACGAAGCCATCCGCGACTGGATCAATAATCCTGCAGATACGCATTATATCATCGGCAGCGTGGTGGGACCGCATCCTTACCCGGATATGGTGGCGAGATTTCAGAGCATCATCAGCGAAGAAATAAAAAAACAGTTGCTTGAAAAGACCGGCAGCGAAAATCCCGATTATGTTTTTGCCTGTGTAGGCGGCGGCAGTAATGCAGCTGGTGCTTTTTATCATTTTTTAGAGAATGAAAAAGTAAAACTAATTGCAGTGGAAGCTGCTGGTTGCGGCATTGACAGCGGCATGAGTGCAGCCACCACCCAACTCGGCAAACCCGGTGTGCTGCATGGCAGCAAAAGTTTGTTGATGCAGACCATAGACGGCCAGGTGATAGAACCACACAGCATTTCAGCCGGTTTGGATTATCCCGGCATTGGTCCCTTACATGCACACCTATACGAAAGCGGCCGCGGTACCTTTTTAAGCGCTACCGATGAAGAAGCTCTATCAGCTGCTTTTGAATTGAGTAAGCTGGAAGGCATTATTCCTGCTTTGGAAAGTGCTCATGCTTTATTTGCATTGAATAAGATGAAGTTTAAGAAAGATGATGTGGTGGTGGTTTGTTTGAGTGGAAGAGGGGATAAGGATCTTGATACGTATATGAAACATATGGCCCCCTAAATTCCCCTGAAGGGGGACTTGGAGCAGTCTGCTGTTTTGAACATCTTTTCTATTTTGCACCCTAAGAAAAAACACTATGAAAAGGGATATGCATTTTGGTGCAATAAAACCAATATTTGAAAATGCGGAATTCTTAAGAAAGAATATGACCCATGAAGAGAAAATAGTGTGGGCGCATTTATCAAATAACCAATTGGAATGTAAGTTTCGGCGCCAGCATCCTATATGGATGTATATAGCAGATTTTTATTGCCACGAGTTAAAATTAGTTGTTGAAATAGACGGGAGTGTTCATAACAGGGACGATGTAAAAACAAACGATATTATTCGAGAAAATGACCTGGTTGATTTTGGTATAAAAGTGATCCGGTTTACAAATTATGAAGTAAGATGTGATATTACAAAAGTAGTTAGTGATATTAAAATCACTATCAACGATATCAAAAATTTACAATTGCAATCAATAAAAGAAGTAACAAAATCATAAGACCTTCAAAGTCCCCCTTCAGGGGGATTTAGGGGGCAAAAACTCGCAATCATGAAATACTTTCTATTCTTATCACTCATCCTCCTCCTTTCTTCCTGCGGCCCCGATACTTTTATTAACCACAAACTGGAAGTAACAAAACTGGGTGATTGTACTAATGAAGCAGTGCCGGTGAAAATAGGCGCTAACACCATTGGCGAGCGGTACGAATTTGAGTATTGCCTGGAAGATGGTTATGATGGAAAAAATTATACGGTGGAAAGAAGCGGTGATAGTTTACTCGTAAAATTTCCCGCAGTTAAGCAAAAACCGGCTTTATATAAACTGGTACTGGATATTGATGCCAAGCCTGCGTATCATCATATAAAACTAGGTGACCAAATTGTATTGATCGTATCAACAGAAAGATTATAAAGAGATTCATTAAAAGTAAAAACAAGCATGTCTGCAATAGAACAATTATTCAAACGCAAACAAAAAAATGTACTGAACGTTTACTGCACCGCAGGTTACCCACAATTACATTCCACTACCGAGGTAATAAAAGCATTGCAGGATGGCGGCGCCGACATTATTGAACTGGGGATGCCTTACAGCGACCCGTTGGCGGATGGTGAAGTGATACAGGCCAGCAGCACGGTGGCATTGCAAAATGGTATGTCCATCGCAACATTATTTGAACAATTAAAAGACATCCGCAACACAGTTCAACTGCCCATTATATTAATGGGGTATATGAACCCGGTACTGCAATTTGGTATAGAAAAATTTTGTGCAGCAGCAAAAGCAGTGGGCGTGGATGGTGTGATATTACCCGATCTGCCGATGTACGAATTTGAAACGATGTATAAATCCTTGTTTGAACAGAACGGGCTGGACTTTATTTTTTTGGTAACACCAGAAACCAGCGAAGAAAGAATCCGGAAGATAGATAGTTTGTGCAGCGGTTTTATCTATGCCGTATCTTCTTCATCCACCACCGGTAAGAATAAGGCTATTGCCGACCAGGAAAGTTATTTTAAAAAACTGCAGGATATGCAGTTGAAGAACCCGGTGCTGGTGGGTTTTGGTATTAAGGACAAGGCCAGTTTTACGACTGCTTCCCGATATACCAACGGGGCCATCATTGGTACGGCCTATATTAAAGCGCTGGAAAACAGCACCCATATTGGCCAAACCACAAAAGAATTCCTAAATAGGATACTCGGTTGAGCCATTTGTAAAAAACCCAGTAAATTGCAGATTCAAATTGAAACTATGAAGCGGATCGCTGTCCTTTTATTCCTGTTGCCGGCTTTTGCAGTGGCACAAACCTCTAAAACATCTTCCAAGACCAAGCCTGCGGTTGCAAAAACAAAAACCGCTATCAAACCAACAGCGGCAGTACAGTCGGATGGTTTTACGATCAATGGAGAGATCAAAGGTTTGCCGGATGGCGCTGCGGTAGCATTGCTCAATAGCCAGAACGGTGCTGTGGAAGCCGAGACCATGGTGAACAAAGAAAAATTTACTTTAAAAGGCAAGCTGAACTCACCCGATTTTAAACTACTTACTTTTTACAAACAACCGCCTTATACAACCATCTTTTTGGATAACAGTACCGTAAAAGTTACCGGTTCAAAAGAAGCGCTGGATAAGATCGTGATCAGCGGCTCACCTTCTCACCAGGATTTTTTAGACTTCAATAATTTAATGCAGCCTTACGGTGATATCTTTAATGAAACTGCTACCTACGATTCTGCCCGTTATGCCACTGCTGCTGCACTGTGTTACGATTTTGCAGTAAAACATAAAGCCTCTTTCATTAATCCACTGGCGATTTTCCGGTACAACCAGATATCCGAAAATATTACTCAAACAGAAGCCTTATACAATCAATTAGATGCACCGGTTAAATCAAGCCCGATGGGTTTGGCAGTATCGCAATTTATTGTAGATGCTAAAAAGAATGCCATTGGTACTATGATGGCGGATTTTACGCAAGCGGATACTGCAGGTAATCCGGTAAGCCTTTCTTCATTGCGGGGCAAATTTGTTTTGATCGATTTCTGGGCCAGCTGGTGCAGACCCTGCCGCCAGGAAAATCCTAATGTGGTGACTGCGTATAATAAATTCAAGAATAAGAATTTTACTGTGCTGGGTGTTTCATTGGATAAAGCCAAGCCAGCCTGGATCGATGCGATCACCATGGATGGCCTTACCTGGACGCATGTAAGCGATCTGCAGGGATGGAATAATTCCGTAGCGCAACAGAACCAGATCTTCAGCATACCACAGAATTACCTGATAGACCCGGAAGGAAAAATTGTAGGCAAAAATTTAAGGGGCGCTGCGCTGGAGAGAAAACTGGAGAAGATATTGAAATAGATTTTTTGATACATCGCCTGCGGCGATGCAGGGAACACGGATTTTATAGGATTACACAGATTTACACGAATAAGGATAAATCATAACTGATCATAATCATCGTATACATCTGCGTTCCTTTTTCCAATCGCCTGCGGCGATGAAGGGGAACACGGATTTAATCGGATTGAAAGGATTTACACGGATAGATCATAACACATCATAATCATCACATAAATCTGCGTTCCGTTCTCCACGTGCCGAAGGCACCACTTATTTCAGGCATCTTTTATATAACTGCACTGTATTCTCTAATCCTAGATATACAGCATCGCATATCAATGCGTGGCCGATAGATACTTCGAGCAGGCCGGGAATATTATCTGAAAAATATTTTAAGTTGTCCAGGTCAAGATCATGACCGGCATTGATGCCCAAACCTAATTCGTTGGCTTTTTTTGCTGCGGCAATGTAAGGGGCAATAGCTTTTTCTTTATTGCCTTTGGCATACTCACTCGCAAAACCTTCTGTATACAATTCAATGCGGTTGGTACCGGTGGCTTTGGCGCCTTCCACCATTTCAACATCCGGATCAACAAAAATAGATACCCTTATACCGGCCAGTTGAAAGGTCTGTATCATATCCGCCAGGTAATCTTTATGCTCGATCGTATTCCAGCCATGATTGCTTGTAAGTTGATTCTTGCTATCAGGTACAAGTGTAACCTGCGTGGGCCTGTTGGCCAATACTAGGTCAACAAAACTTTGTTCTGTACAATTGCCTTCAATATTGAATTCTGTTGTCACGATCTTTTTCAGCTCATACACATCGGTATAGCGTATATGCCTTTCGTCGGGGCGAGGGTGTACCGTGATGCCATCTGCACCAAAGCGCTCAATATCTTTTGCAGCTTTAATAATATCCGGGTTGTTGCCCCCGCGGCTGTTCCGCAGCGTGGCCAGTTTATTGATATTTACTGATAATTTGGTCATCTTAATTAGCCGTTATTTTTATCAAAGTTACGCCGTGTGCAGCAACCCTGGTGGAAAACATGCGGTCAAAATTACCGAGGTCTTTCTGTCGCCACAGATCTCTAACTCTTTGCTTCGTTGCCAAACCAAGTTCATTCCAGTAGAAACGGAACACATCATTTCTTCCTGATAAATTAAAAATGCCGATGGCTTTACTGCCGTCTTCCAGTTCTTTCAACCATACCTGGTAAGTATCTGTTTTGATCAATTGCTTTGCCTGCCTTGCAGCAACATCCTGGTTAATGGCGATCACTTCATCATTGGTTAACAGGTTCAAGGTAAAATCATCCAGCTTACTCAAATCGCAACCGATCAACAAAGGGGCGCTCAGCAAACTCCATAAACTTACATGCGTGTATTGTTCATCAGGTGTCAGGCGGGTGCTGTGTAAATTATCGCCCCAGCCCACCTGTCCAACGATCATCATATCAGGATCGTTCCACCTGCCCGGCCTAGCATACGGATATTGTTTTGTCTGGTCAAAACCAATACTGCTCAGGCTTTCCCAGGTATCGGTAATATCACCTGTGGTTCTCCAGCAATTGCCGTTCACGGTTTCGCCCCATTCCCACACATTCTTCATACCATACTGGCAAAGGCTGTAAACAATATCCCGGTTTTGTTTTTGCAACGCATCCTGCATTACTTCATAAGGTTTTTTATAAGATGCCAATGAGCTGTCTTTCGGATCGTGTATCTCGCCATAACTGCACCAGTCGTATTTTAAATAATCAATGCCCCAGTTGGCATATGTAGTGGCATCCTGCATTTCGTGCTGGTAACTGCCCAGGTAGCCACCACAGGTTTTTGGGCCGGGAGAGGAGTAGATACCGAACTTAAGGCCATTGCTGTGCAACCAGCTGCCCAGTTTTTTCATGTCGGGGAATTTTTTATTGGTCACTATTTCACCGGCAGCACTGCGCTGTTCTGCTTCCCAGCCATCATCAATATTCATGTAAGCCCAGCCGTGATCTATCAAACCCTTATCCATCATGGCTTTTGCAGAAGCTTTTAAACGTTCATCGCTAACACTCAAACCCCAGCAGTTCCAGCTGTTCCAGCCCATCGGCGGTGTAAGCGCCAGCAGGTCGCCGCATTTAATGGTAAAATCTCTTTTGGCAATACCCAGCGCATTCTTGACCACAAAAGTAACAGTATAATTACCACTGCGTGTAAGCTTGCCTGTTATAACGCCGTTGGCAGGATTTACTGCAAAGCCCGGCGGCAAATTTTCTACGGCATACTGCAATGGTTTTTTTCCTGTGGCAGGGATCTTAAAAATAAAATCGGAGTTAGGGCGCACACCATATACTTTGGCGCCGTTTATTTTAGGCGCATCGCCTGGTTTGGGCGTAAGAATATACGGCAGGTATTGTTTCGCCATGATATTCCTGCGGGTAGTGTTTTCAATAAAAGTATAGGCGTAGCTGATATGCGTTTTATCTTTTATCACCGGCAGGTCAAACTGCTTTTTTTCGCCACCGGCAAGACTGATATCTTTTTCTGTTTTATTCAATACTGTCTGCTCTTCTTCATCAATACATTCAATGATATATTTACCACTCACAGGTTTTGTAAAAGAGTTATAAAATGCAACCGTATTTTTTTTATTGCCGGTAACAGGCGCTGTAATGATGCTGATACCATCTATCAGCTGCATGGCCTGCAGGTAAGGTATACCGCTGAAGATACCACCCAGGCCGCCACCATCATACACTTTTACACTGATGATATTCATCGCATCCCACTTAATGAGTTCGGAGGTGGCATCCACACGAAATTCCAGCGCTTTATCCCAGGTGGAAATATAGCCGCTTTTATCCGAAGGAAAAGCACCTGATTTACCAATGAGCTTGCCATTTAAATATACTTCACTGGCATCATCCACTTTGCCCAATACCAGGCGTAAAGGATTATCTGTTTTTAATGCATCCGGTATCATCACATGAAAACGATACCATGCATAACCATCATAATTATTGTAACCCTGGCTGTCCCAGGTGGCACCCGCCTTCAGGTTTATCCACTGCATATCATCATAATCTGCCGAACTGAATTGCGGATTATCACCCGTAGTGAATTTTGCATTGGGCATATCTACCGTTTGTGCAATGAGTGTGATGGAGAAAAAACAAAACAGGATAGCAAGAAAATGTTTCATGTGTTTTTGGTTTCAACAAATGTAGTTTAAAACATTGTTATTATGGTTCGGGTTGAGAGGCGTTTCATAATAGGATAGATATTTTAGAAAGTTACATTATGGTTCAGGCCGCTTGTAGCGTCCCGACCCCGCCCGACGCATAATTATTGTATATTTAGTGATGCAAAAACAAAACGGGCCTGCTCTTAAGCGTGAGAATCGGGGCAACAAGCTTAGCGCTGAGCGCCATCAATCTTACCGTAGGCTCGGGCATTTTTGTGTTACCGGCACTTGTTGCATCACAGTTGGGCAGGGCCAGTTTTATTGCTTATATCGCCTGCGGTGTATTGGTGATCCTCATCATGCTTTGTTATGCAGAGATCGGCAGCAAGATCACTACTACCGGTGGTTCGTATGCCTATGTAGAAAAAGCATTCGGGCCGTTAGCAGGTTTCCTCATCAATACACTTTTCTGGGTAGGTTTCAGTTCACTTTCTGATGCTGCAGCTATCAATGCAATGGCGGATATGCTTACACTATGGTTTCCTGCTTTTGCTGTAGCGTATGTGCGTATCCCTTTTTTTATTGCGGTATTTGCATTACTGGCAATGATCAATATACGGGGTGTAAAGCAGGGTACAAGATTTGTAGTGGCTGCCACCATTCTTAAACTGACACCGCTTATTTTGCTCATCATCATTGGTGTGTTCCATATTCATCCTGCTAACCTTGCAGTAAAGTCATTGCCCAATATTTCAACCATCGGCGCCGGTTCTCTCGGGCTTTTCTTTGCTTTTTTAGGAACAGAAACTGCCTTGTGCATCAGTGGTGAAATAAAAGACCCGCAAAAAAATATTCCAAGAGGTATATTGTCTGGTGTGGCAGGTATCGTGTTGCTGTACCTGCTGATACATCTTACCGCACAGGGCGTGCTGGGCGATCAGCTGGCTGCACATAAAGATGCGCCGTTGGCTTTTTTAGGCAGCCGCTTAATGGGGCCTGCAGGCGGTACACTTATTTTGATCACAGGTATCATCTCTATGTTTGGTTTGTTGAGCGGCGATATCCTCTCTTCTCCACGAGTATTATATGCAGCATCGGCAGATAAACTGCTGCCCGGCTTTTTAAGCCGCATCCATCCAAAATATTTTACTCCTTACTGGTCCATCATTGTGTATTGTGCAGTGGGGTTTGCATTTGCTTCTGCAAGCGATTTCAGCAGGCTTACAGAACTGGCCAGCTCTTCTGTGCTCATTATTTACCTGGGTGTTGTACTGGCAACATTGCGGTTTCAAATAAAAAAAGAAGGCGCTTTAACAGGAGGTTTCAGGATACCGGGCGGACCCGTAGTACCGATACTTGCGGTGATCACCATCGGGTGGTTCCTGTCGCACATCACCAGGGCCGAAGTAAAAGCAATGGGCATATTCTTCGGGGTGCTGGTGGTATTTTATTTTGTAAATAAATTACTGGTAACAAAGCGCAGCAATGCAATATCCTGATACGGGATCATTTTTTCATTCTTGTTTTATAGGCAGCCAATGCGGCTTTGAGCAATTGCTTTAATGCAGCAGTGGGTAACGGCTTACCGGGAGTGATCACTACATAGCGGCTGATCTTACCATTGCCTTCCAGTAAATGCTCCGGGTCGGGCAGTTCGTTGCCTTTATAAAAGCCCAGCTTTAATCCATTTTTAGAGGGGATGATCGTACAGATCATTTCTACATATTTCTGACCATAACAATAAGCTACCATCTTTGCAGGAACATCCACCTGTTCTGTAACACCCGGCAATTCTTTTAACACCAGTGTTTGTAATTGCAGTGCTGTTGTTACCACTGCTTCATTGTATTGCGATAAAAAAACTGCTGCGCTTACTGGAGTTGACATATTGTTTTATAACGGTAAAACATAAAGATAAAATTTGTATTTAAATTATTTGAATGCAGGCTACATTTGTGGCAGGTTTCTTATTCAAAATAATTATGCAGCTAAAAGCCGGCACCATACTCATCAGCGCACCATCACTAACCGATCCGCATTTTGAAAAAGCGGTGATATTACTGGTGGAATACAATGAACAGGGCGCATTAGGGTTCGTGATCAATAAAATATTCCCCAAGGTTTTTAATGAATTGGTGGAATTTAAAGAAGCGCCTGCTTTTCCCTTGCTGGATGGCGGCCCGGTTGAAAATGAAAGCCTCTATTTCATACACAGCAGGCCGGCTGATATTGATGGCGGCGTGCAGGTAAAAGATGATCTGTACTATGGTGGCAATTTTACAAAAGCAGTGGAATTGATGAAGCAACACCGCATCAGCACAAATGAACTGAAATTATTGATAGGTTATTGCGGCTGGGATGCCGGCGAACTGGATGCCGAAATAGCTGAAGGCAGCTGGTTAGTAACGCCTGCGGATATACGCATTATTTTTACACAGCCTGCCAATGACATGTGGAACCAATTGTACCAGGCATTTCATTAAAACAAAAATGATTCCAGTTTTTGAATACGCTCCAGTGTTTCGTCAATATAAGCCTGGTTGGTCATAGCGATGCAACCGGTTCCACCTTCGCATTCAATACTGGCAACATCCACATTGGCATCCCGCAATTTTATCCATTGCTGCTGCGAGTAGATAATGCTCTTTTTAAGCCGTTGATTCAGATCGATATTTTTGCGGTACATCTGCAGTTGCAGTGAATCGGCTTTTTTGCCTTTTGCCGTTTCCTGGTTCAATGATTTTTTATCTGCAGCAATGTCTTTGTTGATTGAGCTCAACAGTTTACGGTAGACCACATTTAAAAGACTGTCGGCAAATTCAGCTTTTGTACTGGTGCAGAAATTAATTGCAATGGTACCGCTTTCACTATCGCAGGGAAATTCCTTTGCCTTGTATACATCCACCAGGCTTTGCTGTGCGCTGCAGCAGAAGGGAAGTATAAAAAAGAGCAACAGTATAGCTGTCAGCTTCATATTACCACTTATTTTGAGGTAATAAGTTCTTTTTTCTTCAAAGCTGTTCTACGTTTTTTACGGTTAGCCATTTTTTGCTTATACTGCAGTATATGATTACTGATGGCTTCCCGCTCTTTTTTTGTCAACGGCTTTGGATCTACATAGAAGTCTACGTCTAAAGGTTCTTTAATAAGTCCCATAATCAGGTATCTATTTAAAATATTTTTCTACCAGCATTTTTGCAGGTAATGTTTCAATGATCATTAAATGCCCTCCAAAATGAAAAGCTCCTAAAGTTTTTATATAATGATCGATCAATTTCGTCTTTGAATGAAAAGAAACAAAGCCAGCAAAACCTTTTTGAAATGATAATCTACATGCATAGGCAACAAGATTCCCTGGAACTCCTAAGTAAATCTTTGTTTTTCCCTTATTGAATGGAGCACTTTCAATGAGGTGCATATATACATGATCTTCTTCAATACTAATACTTAGCAATCCCTGAATAACGGTAGGATTACCCTGTATCGTAAGTTTATAAATCTCTCTGCTACTTGTTTCAAATTCTTTTTTCCAGTTAAACAACCATCCATTTTTCTTAGTTGCTTGTTTAATATCATCTTTTGTCAAATGACTTATTTCAGTAGGAAAACTATCACCTGAAAAAGCATTTTCAACCGAACGGGTCAGCTTATCAATCTCAAAATCTAGGTAATTAAGCATCTTCTTTTTCACTACACAATTTACAAAAAAACAATAAGATTAGCTTTGAAAATCTATGTCAATATCACAAAAAAATGACTAAAATTAACGCACTTTAATTTATTACTTTGAATCCTCTGCTAGTACCTTATCAAGATTTTCGTGTGCCATGGCAAAACCTTCTTTAAAGCCCATGCTTACAATTTTATCAAGGTCTTCCTTACTGTTGAAAGTTACCGTAACAGAAACTTTAGTGCCATTATCAACAGCAGTAAAAACATTTTCCCAATGCATACCGGGCAATTCATTGTTCTTATTGCCTTCTTCGTCGCAGAAAAAATCACGGGCAGTAAATTTCTTCATTAAGTCGATGGTAAGATAATCCACCATGCACCAGAATTTGCTGCCATCGGGTCCCAGCATATAATAATGCCAGCGGCCGCCTTCGCGAAAGTCCATTGATTTGGTGATAGCTTTAAAAGGAGTGGGGGCCCACCATTCTGCTAATATTTCACTGTCGGTCCAGGCTTTCCAAACCATTTCGGGTGTTGCATCAAATTGACGCTGTACCAGTAAAGTTTTATCGCTGTTGGCAGCCAGTTCATAGATCGTTTGTTTCATTTGTATTTGTTTAAACTGTTTACAATAGTTTTTATTTTCCGCTGTTTTTCTTTTTCATTTCTTTTAAAACATTATCCAGCCGGTCAAACCTGCCTTCCCAGGTTTGGCGGAAGGGTTCCAGCCAATCGGAGATCTCTTTCATCTTAACAGGATTTAACTGGTAATAAATTTCCCTGCCGGTGGATTGCTGTTTTACCAGCTGGCATTCCGTTAATACTTTAATATGTTTTGAAACCGCCTGCCTGCTGCTGTCAAAATGTTCAGCAAGTGCATTGGGTGTCATTGCCTGCAGGGCGATCAACGCTAATATGGCCCGCCGGGTGGGGTCGGCAATGGCCTGGAAAACATCTCTTCTCATTACTGGTAAATTTTATTTACGAAACCATTCGGTTGCAAATATACATGCAATCATTTGGTTGCGCAAAATATTTTGGCTATTTTTTATTTACAGTATGAATTAATTTTATTGCAGAGAATAAAAAGTATGCAGTATAAAGAATACCAACCGAGGAGTATTTTGCGCAGTTATGTGCAATGTTATTTTACCTGCGAATCAGAAACGACGGTATTGTCGGAAGATAATATTTATGCCAGCGGCTCTGTGGAGATTATGTTCAACCTGGGCCATACCAGCAAACAGACCTGGATCGATCAGCAACAGGTGCAGGAACCGTTGATACAGTTGTGGGGGCAAACGGTACAACCCTTGCAGGTAAGCACCGTTGGAAAACATGCCATGTTCGGCATACGTTTTTATCCGCATGCTGCTGCCTGTTTTTTGAATGAGCGCATCGATCAGTTCAACGATCGCTTGCTGGACATGGCTGATGTGGCTGGTAAAAAGATCAACCTGCTGCATGAGCAATTAATGGAAACCAATTTTATTCCTCAGCGCATTGCATTGGTGGAAACATTTTTACTACAACAACTTTTGCTTTTTGAAAAAAAAGCAGGCAAGGCGCAACTGGTACACCATATTATGCAGGAGCTGCGGCAGGATGATTTTTTTGATAACCTGGATAATGTGGCCAACCGTTACGGTATTTCAAGCCGCTACCTGCAAAAACTATTTGTACAATATTCGGGACTTTCACCCAACCTGTTCAGTAAAATAAACCGCTTTCGTAAAAGCCTGCAACTGGTGTCTCAAAAACAACTATCGCTTACTGCTGTTGCACACCAGTGCGGCTATTTTGATCAGTCGCATTTTATAAAAGACTTCCGGTATTTTACAGGTGCAAAACCATCTGCTTTTGAGCTGGAAAGTTCTACAGACCTGCTTGCTTCGCTGCAAAACTAATGTTCCGATTTTTACAATTTTCACCGTCCTGCACCCGGGTAATTTTGTTGCCGTAATCTTTTTTATTCATTCAATTTAAAAACATGAAACGGTATATCTTCCTGTTACTGGTTGTATTTATTTGCAGCAACTGTATTGCCCAAAACAACATCAACAAACACCTTACAACTGTCAAAAAAGCTATTGCAAAAGCCAATACCATTTATTTTGACCTGTATGCAAAGAACGACGGCTCCATCCTTCATCTTTATACAGCTGATGCCTGCCTTTTACCACCCAATGCTCCCGCCATTTGCGGCAGCGAGGCACTGGCCAAAGATTTTAAGGATACTTATGCCGCCGGTGTTGTAAAAAGCGGCAGCTTCACTACCTCAGCTGTTTATAGTAACGGCGCCGGTTATGCGACCGAAGAAGGCAGTTGGCAGGTTTTTGGCGCCGATGGCAAACTTATTGACAAGGGCAAATACTTAAAGCTTTGGAAGAAAACCAAGGAGGGGTGGCAGATTTACAGGGATTTGTTTAATAGTGACGGGAGGTAGTGGAGGTATAATTTGCTGGCTGCCTTGAATATAGCAAATTATACCTAGTTTACCTTTTCACCTGTGTCTAAACCGGAATTAATTTTTCTTACTTATTTAACCAGGTAAAAATCCTAATTAAATATAAGCTTCGCTATTACACAAATTAAAATAGCCAACTTCCATACAGATATTGTTACTTTGATTTCTTTAATTTCGATATGCATTTTATTTTGTTTTTATTATGATTCAAAGCTAATAATGAATAGTAGCATAGGTTATAATTAAGGACAATAAGGGCACAAATCGGATAATTATTCCTAAACAATCTGCATATGGGAGCTATTACAAAGTCTAAGTTGTGTAAAATATATGGAATCAGTTATAAAACACTTGCAAAGAGATTACAGCCAATTGCTGCAGAAATTCATTATAGTTCTCAGGTATATTTCAGTCCGAAGCAGGTTAGCATGATCAAGGAATGTCTTGGAGATTTTGACATGAAGTATATTACAAGGAAAGAACTTAAAAGTTTGATAGGAGTTAGTTATAAAACACTTGCTTTATGGCTTAATGCAAAAGGTAACCGGTATAAAAACAAGCGTTATTTTACACCAAAAGAATTTTCCGAGATAGCAGAATATATCGGAGTACCTACAACATATATAATAGAGGCAAATGGTAAGTCTTATTTTAAAAAATACTCGTTGTATAAGAATAAAGACTACGAGGTAGAGTATTTATAATTGTTGAACAGCTAATGAAAATTTCGCTGATATAAATTAAATAGACAGGTGCTAAAATGAATATACTTACAAAGTTGTCAACTCATTCGCAATCATTTCCGCCTGCTTCAATACCGTTTCCGTAGCCAGCATCTGCATATCAGGTGGATAGCCAAACTGGCGAAGAATGCGCTTTACAGCAACTTTCAGCTTAGCTTTTACACTTTCCTTGATGGTCCAGTCGATGGTTGCGTTTTGACGGATGGTTTCGGTGAGTACTACGGCGAGTTCGCGTAGTTTATCGTGCTGCATTAGTTGGCGGGCACTGTCGTTGTTGGCTACTGCGGTGTAGAAAGCATACTCATAATCGCTAAGGTTCATTTGTTGTGCTTCATTGTCTATTTGTACAATGTCTTTGCTCAGCTTAATGAGTTCATCTATTACTTCGGCGGCTGTGAGTATTTTGTTGTGGTATTTTTTGATGGACTGTTCCAACATCTCCATCAATGTTTTGCTTTTTACCAGGTTCTTCTTTGCCCAGGCTTTTATTTCATCGTTCAGCAGTTTTTTCAATACTTCCAATGCCACATTCTTGTGCTCCATACCTTTCAGTTCCATCAGGAAGTCTTCAGATAAGATAGAAATATCTGGTTTCTTAATTCCTGCTGCATCGAATACATCGATCACCTGTTCAGACACCAATGCTTTATCAATTACCTGCCGGATGGTGGTTTCTATTTCCTCATCCGTACGGCCGGATCCGGTGCTGTCGAATTTTGCCAGACGGGCTTTCACAGCCTGGAAGAAAGCCACTTCATCTTTGGCATCCATAGCCTGATCGTGTGGGATGGCTATGGCGAAGGCCTGGCTTAATGCTGTTACTTCATTAATATAGCGTTTCTTGCCATCGTCCAATCCCAAAATATGCTCTTCGGCGGCGAGTATGAGTGATAGTTTGCGGGATGTATCAGCCTCGAAAAAATCTTCGTAAGCGAAACCTTCATACATCTGAGATATGACTTCTATTTTTTCCAGCATCAGTTGTACAGCCTGCTCCTGCAATACTGTTGGATCACCTTTACCACCTGCATCGGCATAGAAGGAAAGCGCTTTTTTAAGATCGGATGCAATGCCCAGGTAGTCTACAATCAGGCCGCCGGGTTTGTCTTTATACACCCGGTTTACTCTTGCGATTGCCTGCATCAGGTTGTGACCCTTCATAGGTTTATCGATGTAGAGTGTATGCATGCTGGGCGCATCAAAGCCGGTCAGCCACATGTCCCTTACAATCACGAGCTTCAGTTCATCATCTGGGTCTTTCATGCGGTCGGCCAGTTTGCGGCGCTGCTCTTTGGTGGTATGATGTTTTGATATAGCCGCTCCATCCGAAGATGCAGCAGTCATCACTATTTTTATTACACCTTTGTTGAGTTCGTTGGAATGCCATTCGGGCCTTAGTTTGATGATGGCCTCGTATAACTCAGCCGCTATTCGACGGCTCATGGCTACAATCATGCCCTTGCCTTCAAATACGGTCTGGCGTTGCTCAAAATGGTTTACTATATCGTTGGCAATATTAGCAATGCGCTTGCCGCTGCCTATCAAAGCTTCCAACTGTGTCCATTTGGCTTTGGCTTTTTGTGTATTGGTCAGGTCTTCCTGGTCCAGCTCATCGTCCAGTTCTTCTACCAGTTGCTTGCCTTCTTCGCTCAGGTTTACTTTGGCCAGGCGGCTTTCGTAAAATATGCGCACGGTAGCGCCATCTTCCACAGCCTGCGCTATGTCGTAAATATCTACATAGTTGCCGAATACAGCAGGCGTGTTTACATCTGTGTTCTCAATAGGTGTACCCGTAAAACCCAGGTAGGTGGCATTGGGCAGGGCATCACGCATGTATTTGGCAAAACCATACACAATTTTTTGCCCGGTTACATTGCCTTTATAATCTTTTACATCCTGTGTTTTGGCTTTTAGCCCGTATTGGGTGCGGTGTGCTTCATCGGCTATTACCACTATATTTTTTCGTTGCGAAAGCAATTCGTACACGTTGCCTTCTTCGGGCTGAAACTTTTGAATGGTAGTAAACACTACACCGCCCGAGGCTACACGCAGCAATTCTTTCAGGTGGTTGCGGTCTTCGGCCTGCACGGGTTCCTGTCGCAGCAGTTGCTTGGAAGCTGCGAAGGTATCGAAGAGCTGATCGTCGAGATCGTTGCGATCGGTGATGACCAGTATGGTAGGATTGTTCATGGCCAGCACAATTTTGCCGGTGTAGAATACCATAGACAGCGATTTGCCGCTGCCCTGCGTATGCCATACCACGCCGCCTTTGCGGTCGCCAATGGGTTGGGATTTTACACTGGCTATACCATAGTGTGCAGGATCTTCTTCAACAACAGGCAGTGATTCTTCTTCTGCGTCAAGACCAGCTGCACGAATGGTGGAAGCTACGGCACGATTTACTGCGTAATACTGGTGATAGGCCGCCAGCTTTTTTACCGTAGCTATGCTGGTAACGCCGGTTACAGGATCTTCTTTTTTCGATTTTTCAAAAACAATAAAGTGCCTTATTAGGTCTATCAATGTTTCTTTATTGAGCATGCCCTGTATCAGCGTTTCCAACTGGCTGATGAGGTGCGATGCTTCTGCTTTGCCGTCGGCGCTTTTCCAGGCCATATAGCGGCTAAGCCCTGCCGATAGTGAGCCGGTACGGGCTTCCAGCCCATCGGATATAACCACAAAACTGTTGTAGGTAAACAGGGTTGGGATGATGCTTTTGTAAGTATCTACCTGCTTGTGTGCCGAGCGGATGCTGGCGTTTTCATCGGCTGCATTTTTTAGCTCCATCAGCACCAGTGGTATGCCGTTTACAAACAGCAGCACATCGGGGCGCTTGTTGTGCCCGTTTTCTATAATGGTGTACTGGTTTACTACCAGGAACTCGTTGTTGTGCGAATTGCTGAAATCGATGAGCCATACCCGGTCGCCACGTTCTTCGCCGTCTTTTTGTTTGGTAACGGGTATGCCTTCGGTAAGCAGGCGGTGAAAGGTTTCGTTGTTGGCAATGAGCTCGGGCGAGGCTATGCGTTGTATTTCGCGAATGGCTTCTTCCTGCGCATCGGCATCTATGTGCGGATTGATCTTGCGCACAGCTTGGCGTAAGCGATCAATCAACAATACCTGCTCAAAGCTGCTGCGCTCGGGTGTTTCGCTATCGGGGGCTATATCGGGGCCGTAGATGTATTCGTAACCCAGCGCTTCGAGGCGCTCGATGGTGAGGAGTTCGATATGATTTTCGGAAATGTGGGTCATGAAACAAAAGAGTTACGATAGAATTTAAGGGCACCTATTGAGCATTTTTAGTGTCAAAATTGCGAACTCATCGTAGCTTGCCTTCACGGCATACACATGGGCACCTATTGCTCCGTCACCCGGTTTTAACAGAAAAATGGGTTTGTGAACTTCCATCGACATAGGAGCCAGGCTTCGGAAATGCTTTAGTAATGCTATACAGTTACTATCACTGTCAACCGATATTGTTTCAATATTTGAATCATTTAACACAAACTCTTTAAAGAAACCAGGTATCCTGTTTGCCCATTTCAAATATGCTTTTACAGGGCGACTTTCTTTAGCAGAATACTGCATCACAATATATCCTGCAGCGCTGGTATTATTTTCGGGTATTTGTATGGTTAGATTTTGTGGCTTCAGATCTTTTCGCTGATTCCATTGTCTTTTCCATTGATTGAGGGTAGTACCTAAGTTTTTAATACCCTGAAGGGAGAACAGATCAGAAGCAACCGGCATAATAATGTAGTCTGAACTGATTGTAACAGCTCTGTTAATAGCGCCGAGGTTTGGGCCAACATCAATCAGCACAATCTCTGCATCAAACCGTTGGGCTGCTTCGTCAATAATTGTTTTAAAAATGCTGGTAACTTTAAAAGAATAGATTTCACTATTCAGGCATTTTAACCATGCATCGCTTAATGTATCCTCAAACGTAGATAAAGCCAGGTTCCCCAATATTAAACCTAAACTGGAGTTGATGTTTTCGATATGAACGGGAACAGCCTGATCTCCATTAACAATAGGAATAATGGCATCTAAAACAGTAACAGGCGAACTGCTTTCATACACTTCTTCTAACCTTTCATCAGTTAAAAACATGGAGGTCAGGTTCGACTGCGGGTCTAAATCAACTGCAATGGTTTTTATTCCCATTTCAGACAGCATCCACGCTACATGATAAACGGTTGTTGTTTTTCCTACGCCTCCTTTATTGTTAAAAAAAGTAATTGTTCTCATTGCCAGTGCTGGTTTATGGGGATCGTAACCTTGAATTTGGTAGTTAATGATAAATCGAAATCCGGTTCTCCATTTCCACTTCTTACCAATTCATCTTTTGCTCTTTTCACCCCATAATTAAAGCGGTTAACGTATCCCAGCGTTTTCATAGCTTCTGCCAACACTACATTTCTATAGTCGCTGGCATTAGGAAAGTTTTGCGGCGTAGCCTCACCGTACAACCCACCTGGGTTTATGATTTCGATACGATCTGAAAATTCATAGATGTAAATGGGCGCATTCGATTCATAATTTCTATGCATTACAGCATTCATCGCTAGTTCTCTTAAAGCCCAATAAGGATAATTGCGGATGGTTTCTTCCTGAAACGAATCTTTAATTTTTACAGGCCTATCTTTAATGATGTTACTTTTAATAAACTCGTCTAACGACTGTAATTCTGTTATCAGCGCTCCCGAAAACTTTTTTTCAAATTCCACATCACTCGTCATTTCTTTATCCGAAAACTTGATGTACTGAATATAAGCACCGGGCAGATAAAATTCAGGATTGAGACCAAAAACAAGAATACCTGCATTGGTAGGGCAGTTTTCCCTTGTATCATAAAATCGCAGAGAAGCTAATTGTTCTTCAGTACTTCTACCATTTTCTGCTAAAGTTTCTTTATCTATTGCATAGGGTAAATAACTCAATTTAAAATGCTCAATACTTAAATCATCCAATTTAGCGCCTAAGGCAGGTACCAAATCATAAGTTTTGGCAAACGAAGCTCTCCGCTCGGTCAGCATGCGCTCTTCTTCCAAGGTTGCACGACTTCTTCGCGGGCCTATTCTTATCCAGCACCGTCCATCAAACCTTACCGGAGGATATGTAGAAGGATTAACTTGTATAACAACCACCTGGCCCTGGGGAAAATTAAAAACAGGACTTACCACGATGGAAGGCTGGGGTAATATGTTGCCATTGCTTTTTATATTTCCAATGTTCTGCAATTGTTCATCTGTCCATGTCATGCCCGCCAATGTACCATCATCTTTTACTCCTAAAAGAATATAGCCGGCATGCTTGTGATTGGGAAAATCGTTGGAGTATGCACAAACCGCAGGCCCCAGTTTATCTTCCCTGATAGAAACAGTTCGCTCTATCCAGTCGCTCTCCATATCGGCAATCAATTCCTGTACTTTAGCCTCAGTAATCATCTTTGGTTATGTTGTGATTTTTTAAAATTTCCGAATCGGGCACAAAGTTACTTTACTTCCCCTTCACCAGCACCTCCAACCTCGCCATCATGTCATCCTTTTCTTTGAGCATGCGCTCGTACAGGGCTATCTTTTCTTCGTGTAGCTGTAGCAGTTTGTCGATGGGGTGGAAGGTGCAGGAATCGTTACGCTGATAACCGATTGCTCCATTATCAATTGTATTTGCAATCACATTCACGGCTTGTTCTTCATCAAAATTCTGAAATGCTTCTACGGGTATTTTGAGGCTGCTGATATTTGCGATAAAAGGGGTGTGTCTATGCTTTCTTTGGCTTCGAGCAGGGATATTTTTTTCTGGTTCCACTCGTCGCCCAGCTCAAAGGCCAGCGCCTCCTGCTTTATGCCCAGCATTTCCCTGAATCGCTTCACGTTGCGGCCTTCGTGTATTTTTTGCATAGTGTATGACTTATTAATTATAATAATGACAAATGTAACGGTTTTGCTGTGAATATTTTATGCCCGCCGGCAAGGATAATTTACCGGCTTACACTGCCTGAAATATACGGGGCTCAACTGGTTTATGCCTTGCCTAATTGGGTGCTTTGTGCTAACAAAAAAACGCAAAATCTACCATCATGGCAACTATTGAAAACGTACCTACCCACACGCCCACCAGGCAACTCACCATCTGCAACAAATACTTTGCCCGGCAGGGGGTGTATAACGGATCTTCGCACGTGGTGTTCCCCACCATTAACCTGTGCGGCAAGTGGCTGCAGGATATGGGCTTTGAAGGCGGGCAGGTGATAACCATTGAATGCCGCCACCGCCAACTGATCATCCGCACGGATGGCACCCGCAAGTATGGCAACAATAGCGAACGATAATTAATCGGCCGCTACCCGTACTTCGCCGCTCATGAGCTTGGGCAGCAGTGTGTCTCGCAGGGTGGTGAGGGTGCGGATTTGGTTGTTATTATTTTTTATTTTATCGAACCATTTGTCAGTAATATTTCCATATTTCACAAGAAGTTCTTTAGGTGGAATTGATATCTTAATATCGTCAATATCAGATTTTCCTAAATGAATTACAGTTGTTCCAACTTTTGTATTTTCATAATAATGTAAATGAGGTTTCATAATAGAAAAAACATAGAACTTAGGTACATAATCATATTTTGGAACAAATTTACAAGCCCTCTGATTCAAAACTGATTTGACGCCAGACCAAATATAGAGTCTGAATTCGCCATCCATTCCGGCAACTAAATCACCGTTATGAATGATAAATTTGTCATCACATTCTTCGTCAGTATAAATGTTTGAATAACCATCTTTTAAATCCCTAATCCTAATTAGAGGTAAACCTTTTTGTTCTTCATTGAAATATTTTGATTTAAACGGAAATCCGTAAACTACATCAATGAAATTATAAATATTACCGTCTTCCCATTCTTCCTTTGCTTCCTCTACAAACGATTGCCGGAACAAGGTTTCTGCCATTTTTTCAAGTGTAGCATTCTGGTGGTGTAGCAGGTCTATTTTATCGTCGAGGCTGCTGAGGATAGAGGCTATTGTTTTTTGGTCTATTATGGGTGGCAATAATATTGGAAGTTCTCTTTGTGCCGTTATTCCAACATATGCACGTGTTGACCCACTGTTTCCATGATTCTCAAGGATAGCTTGAAATGAAGGACAATCAAAAAAATACTTTAAAAAGTATCGATCTAACTTATTTTCTTTTTTAATCCGATAATATGTTACCTGTGGGGTAAGCATAATAAAAGGCGTATCAATTTTGCCAACAATTGCTGTTCTTCCTAATGATGCTTTGTGTGTCAATAAAACATCACCTTGTATAGAAAACCCCTTTTGTAATGTTCTGGCTAGCTTTTCACTAATAAAAGAACAATTAGTTATGTCAAGTTTACCATTATTAATATCAGAAGCCATTACAAATGGAATTCCAGTTGTAATAAAATCGCTTCCTTTGGGATGGATATTACCGTGATTGCCGTCCATAGGTTTCTCAAGGATGTTTTGTTCAACAAGATCCCCTACAGTTACAGTTTCCCAGTTATCAGGAACGAGCCCAAATTCAGTTTCTTTCCATTCACTCATAGCCATTCATTTTTAAGTGTTTCGCCCTGCGTGAGGGATAGTAAGGGTGCGACGTAAGGAAGCAGTGCGCAGCACCGTAGCGAAGCGAAGCCCTGCATAGCCCGACCCCTTGAAGCAGAAAGCTGCGTGGGTATGTGCGCCGGGGCTTTCGCTTCATGGGGGCACGCCCAAATAATGATATCAACTACACTACGCATCTATCTTAATTTTTAGCAGGTTGGCGGCAATGGTTTTGTTAAGCTGTGTTTCTTCTTGTAGCTGTGCATCGAGCTGGGCCTTTAGTGCGGTAAAGCGTTCGGCAAAGTTAAAATCGTCTTCCTCGTCGGGCAGGCCCACGTAGCGGCCGGGGGTAAGCACATAATCGAGCGCCTGCACCTTGCTGATGGGGGCCGAGGCGCAAAAGCCAGGCACATCGGCATAGTGGCCATCGGGGTTGCGCCACTGGTGGTAGGTGTTGGCTATGTGCAGTATATCGGCTTCGGATAGCTCGCGGGTGCGCCGGTTGATGAGGTGGCCCAGGTTGCGGGCATCTATAAAAAGTATTTCGCCGCTGCGGTTGCGGTACTTGCCATTTTTGCGGTTGCGGGCCATAAACCACAGGGCGGCGGGTATTTGGGTATTGAGGAAGAGCTTGGCGGGCAGGTTTACAATGCAGTCGATAAGGCCGGCTTCTACCAGGGCCTTGCGTATGTCGCCCTCGCCGCTGGTTTTGGAGGTAAGGGCGCCCTTGGCCAGCACCACGCCTGCCTGCCCGCTGGGGGCCAGGTGGTAGATGAAATGCTGCAGCCAGCCAAAGTTGGCATTGCCCACGGGTGGGGTGCCGTATTGCCAGCGGCCATCGCTACGCAGCAGCTCGCCGCCCCAGTCGCTTACGTTGAAGGGTGGGTTGGCAATGATATAATCGGCCTTGAGGTCGCGGTGGGCATCGTTGAGGAAGGATCCTTCGCTGTTCCACTTTACCTGTGTGCTGTCGATGCCGCGGATGGCGAGGTTCATTTTGGCGAGGCGCCAGGTGGTTTGGTTGCTCTCTTGCCCGTAGATGGATATGTCGTTGATTTTGCCGCGGTGGTCTTCTACAAATTTTTCGCTTTGTACAAACATGCCGCCCGATCCGCAGCAGGGGTCGAACACACGGCCTTTGTAGGGCTCCAGCATTTCTACCAATAGCTCTACTACGCTGCGTGGGGTGTAGAACTGTCCGCCCTTTTTGCCTTCGGCCAGGGCAAACTCGCCGAGGAAGTATTCGAACACATGGCCCAGCACGTCGGCACTGCGGCTTTTTACATCGCCGAGGGCTATGTTGCCTACCAGGTCTATGAGTTCGCCGAGGCTGGTGGGGTCGAGGTTTTGGCGGGCAAATACTTTGGGCAGTACGCCTTTTAGCTGGTTGTTTTCCCGCTCTATGGCGTCCATGGCATCGTCAACTATTTTGCCGATGGTGCTTTGCTTGGCGCTGTTGCGCAGAAAGGTCCAGCGGGCGGATGGGGGCACAAAGAATATGTTGTCGGCCTTGTATTCGTCGCGGTCTTCGGGGTCGGCGCCCTGGGCTGCTTCGGCCTGTAGTTTGGCGTATTGCTCTTCGAAGGCGTCGGATATGTATTTTAAGAAAATGAGGCCGAGTACGATGTGTTTGTATTCGGCAGCGTCTATGTTTTTACGCAGCTTGTCGGCGGCTTTCCATAGCTGCTTTTCGAGGGGCTCTTCGGTGGGGGATTTTTTTTGTTTGGCCATTGGGGGAGTGTGAAAGGGATAATAATTTATTCAGCGGGTTTGAGTTCAGCTAACAGCACGGTCATCATATTTTGGCTCATTGCTTCATAACTTCCGTTGCCTATAGTTGCATATTGCCCTTTAATAGAAAAAATAACGAGCACTCCATACTGACTGTCTTTTTCTGCATCCTTAAAACGAACCCTGTCATTTTGCTTTAGCATATAATAAAATATTGTTGAGAGTAGTAATTTGTTAGGGTGGCAAATTTAAGTTTTTCAGTGGGTAAAAGGGTAGTGAATGGTCGCCAATCTTCAAATTACCTATCAATTACTTTAATCAGCTAATGTACATTAATTTAAGCGGTCGCTATTTATTTAATTCTTAGTTTTTATATATCATCACAAGGCAGGAAATGTGGCGCTAGAGGTGGTAAAATATTTTTCTCCATTATTGCATGGAGATTTTGTTTGTTGGCGTCTCCTTTTTATTTTTGCATCATGAATAAAGGTTACATTTTATTGTCAGACTGTTGCTATATCAGAACTGGGCAAACCTTTAAAGGCGCAATGGAGGGCTATACTAAAGGAACAATAGGTGTGTTGCAGCCCCGCGATTTGCCGGATGCCGATAATGTAGCTCCGGAAGCAGATATGCTGCACCTGGCTGATTGGGAAATACCGCATTTGCAAAAACACTTGCTTAAAGATGGGGAGCTGGCAGTGATGAACAAGGGCACCCGCTTGCCGGTGTTTCTATATAAGCCTGAGTATGGACCAATGGTCGCCACTTCGGCCTTTTATGTGCTGACCCTGAAACCGTATCTGCTGCCCCAGTATATGCAGTGGTACTTGAAACAACCTGTAGCCCGTAATTATTTTATGGCCAATCTTAAAGGTAGTGTCATTCCCTCTGTTACCAAAGCAGTGCTGGGTGGCTTGCCGGTGCCGGTGCTGAGCCTTGCCGATCAGCAACATCTTTGCTCCTTTGATGCAGCTATTGCGGCAGAAGAAAAGCTGATGCAGCATTTAATAAAAGCGAGGGCGGAATTTGCCAACAGCTATTGTGAGGAATATATTCAAAATCACATACAATGAAAGCGCATATCAAAGACCTGCTTCATAAGTTAACCGGTTACTACCAGCGCTATGGTCGCAGGCCTGAAAGTCTTTATGATCTGTTGCTTTCGCTGATGATGTGGGAGCTTGTTTCGGTTAGAGAAGAAGCCAAAGGCAATGGTTTAAAAAACACGGATCCAGGGATGGCGTACCAGAACGTAATGCGTCGCAGTGTAACGCCAAAAGCAATAGCAACAGCTTTGCGAGGCTGTGAAAAACAATATTCAGCTTTGCTAAAAGGGTTGATGCTGACTGATAAAGAAAACCTGGATAATCTGCCAGATGAACTATGGCGATTTACCTCCGATACATGGATTTACTTTCGCAACCGGCATGGAGATAAACAGGTGTTGATAGATGTGGCTGATTACCTCGAAACCCAGGTAGCCGACCCCAGGAGTGAAGCCGGGCATCTTACGCCTAAGGCAGTAGTGAACGCTATGGTGCAGTACCTCGTGGTAGAGGATGGCACATCTGTATACGATCCTTATCCACGAACGGGTAATATGCTGGCTGCCGTTGCCGAAAAAATAAATAGTGCAAGGATAAAAGGTATGCTTCCTGCAGAGAGGCTTACGCAGAAAATAATGCTGCTTCGTTTTTTATTGCTTGGAAAAGCCGAAGAATTATTAATTGACTGCGTTAATAACGAAACTAAAATGGATAGGGCGCAGGAGTTTGATTATATCATCAGCAATCCACCATTTGGTACCAGGAATACTGCAGATCCTGCTTTACCAGGTGTTATAACCGGTAACTGGTTGCGGATGGCCCAAGGCTCTAACCGGCTGGATGTTGGTTTTATTTGTCATATACTCAGCAGCCTTTCGAAAAAAGGAAAAGCTGCAGTAATAGTGCCTGTAATATACCTGTCGTCGCACAATACGGTAGTGGAAGCACTGGTGAAAGAAATAGTGGATATGAACTTGCTGGATATGGTGGTAAAACTACCCGGCGATTTGTTTGCCAATACTAAAATTGCCTCTGCTATATTGTTTTTCAGCAAGTCGAGGAAAGACAATCAGCCAGTATATTTTATGGATGCGGCTGTTGATCAAAAAGGGAAGCAGTTTTTTGATGCAGAAAGCAAACTGGGCGAATGGATTGATCAGATTAAAACCAATACTGCGGATGAGGATATTTGGAGCACTTCTGTCAGTATTATTAAGCAGAACCAATACCTGCTGCAACCAGAGCAGTACAAGCAAGTAAGGGAACTAAAAGAGGAACTAAAAACAGCGCAGCAATTGTGGGAAGCATGTGAGGAGCTGGAGCAGCAATTAATACAGTCACGTCAGGTTATAAAGCAGTTTATCAATCAGCAATAACTTACCCGTTTGCTAAGCATACACCATATTACCATGGCAAAACGAAAAAAACATATTCCCAAGCCGCCGCCAACAAAACCAGAGCGTTGCTATTACCAAAATGGCAAACGAACATTTAGCGGTACGGCTAAGGACGTAGCACGGTATGCTTTTCGTGATCAGTATTTGCAATGGGTGATGCTGGGGGTAATAGTTGTTTTGCTGGTGCTTTCCCTTTTGCTGGATATTCCTTTGTATCTGACTACAGGGCTTGCTTTCCTGAAAAAATGTGTTGTATAACCATCCTTTCTATTTACCCGGGGCAAGCGACGCAGGAGCGCCGACATAATATTAAATTATAGGACAAAGACTGAAAAATGTACATTATTGATATTCAACTAATTGCCTTAGTGCGATTGGCGCTTTTATCCTATAATTAATATTATGTTAAATAGCCGCTGCACCTGAAACCAAGCTTTACCTCCAATGCCAGCTCTGATCAAAAATCATTGAGCAACTCATTGCCCATTTAATTAGGCTCAAAACAGCTCGCCTGTCACAAATAACAATCAACTCCTATCTGGTGAACCTATGAAAATTACACCCGCTGTAATAAATGATTATTAAAACAAAGAATACGATCAGGATGATGAGCATCCTCGGAGTCCTTTCGTTTTTGTCTTTGGGCATAGCTGGTGTTTTAATAAGTAAGGATAAGTTGATACCGTTTTTTAGATTGATTGAGGGCGATGCTTTGTGGCCCGGTTATAACAAATAGTTGAGTATATCTTTTGCATTTGCAAGCAGTGCACCGCCAATAGCACTGCTGACCCCGATGATCCATTTCCTTTTGGAATCTTTGATCTGCAGTTGCAATAACTGCAGTTGCAGATCTTTGTAAACGCCATTTTCGGCTATATATTGGGCTGCTGCCTGCAGAAATTCGCTGGCCATGCTTAATTCCTTTTGTAATTCCGGCTCGCTTTTATCCCTGGTATCAAGTTGTTTAAATGATTGGTATATATTTGAATGCTCCCCGAGGAATAGCCGCATGTAATCTGCTGCAATATTAAATGTTGATTGGAATGCCTGACCTTTTTGAACGATCGAATTATAGTGCATTAAAAGGTTGATGGCTTTTTCTTTTTCCTTGTCTTTATATTTTATGACAGTTGCTGCCATACGGGTGTAGTTTGTACCAATATACAAACCCTTCTTATAAATTCAAATAGCCATCGATCATCCTTTCAATACCCGGTTATTACGTGCCAGCAGTTTCAACGCCTCTTTATAAGTATTACTGTTGGTTTTACTATAATCGCTTATCAGCTTCTGCAGATGGCTATTTGATAGCTGTAGCAATTTTCGCCGGCTGGTTTTATTATCCCTGGCCTGGTTGATATACACTTTGGCAATGAGCAGCCGGGCTTCGGCGGCGTTGTTGTTGGTGCCTAATGACTGTAGCAATAAGTAATCTAACAGTCCGCCGAGCAATTGCTTTTGCAAGGCCGCCCGATTTGGTACGGTTTGGCCGCTTGTGTACAGGTAATTGTATACATCTTGCAGGTATTGCCATTGGTATTGTTTGGATGGTTGTGTTTGGTAGGTGGCCAACAATTTTGGATAATCCTTTTGCTTGCGGTACCAGTCAAGGGTTACCAGGGTAAAATACACATCGTTAGTAAAATGCTGGCGGCCCTGCTCCACATATTTAAAAAATGCGGCGCCCTCCTGCTTTTGTTTATAGTAATATACCAGCCAGTGATAAATGGTTTCCACATCATTTGCCACGCTGGTTTTATACACGCCTGCATCTGCAATTTTTTTTGAGTAGATCAGTGCATCTTCTTCTTTTCCAGCCGATATGGCTGCTTTAGCAGTGTAATAAATATTGCTGGTATCGGGCATATTCATCCCCCAGCCCTTGCCGTATATATAGGCGCTTACCAGGCCGGCTTTTTTAAATCTTTGCAGGGCTTCGCTGTACTGGTTCCGGTCGTTGCTTTCGGTGGCGGCGTTGTAATAGGTCAGCGCTTCGTTGGTGTAGCCATAGTACAGGTCGTTGGGCATGGCATAGTCCGTGGGCTTTAACTGCGCTTCTACATAGGCCGGTCCCAGCTTTTCTGCCTGCTGCAGGCTTTGCCAGGCTTCCATACGGGCATCGGCCAGCAGGTATTGGTACTCCGGTGAGCGGGCTATGCTGTTGCAGATCATGGCTTTTAACAGCCAGCCTTCGGCACTGGTACGGTGCTGCAGCAAAAAACTATCCACTGCCTGCCGGGCATGCGCAAGACTGTTCTGCTGCCACAAGCCCCTGATGGCTTCAATGGTTTGCGCCCTTGCATACCCTATAAAACAAAAAAAGCCAATAATGATTATTATTGACTTTTTATGTAAGTTATTCCTTGTCATTTACTGGTTATCAGTTGATTCAGTATTGTCTGTATTATCTGTTCCTGGCGCATCAGTGTCTGCTTCCGGTGCTGTGGTGCCTGCTTCTGCATTACCATTTTCACCGGTTTCTTCTTCCTGTTCGTCCAGTTGGGTGATGGCTGCAATAGCGTCGCCCTCGTCAACCCGTATCAGTTTTACCCCCTGGGTGGCACGTCCCTGCTTGCTTACGCTGGCCACACTCATGCGGATGGTGATACCGCTTACGCAGGTTATCATCAGGTCTTCTTTTTCGGTTACATCCAGCAGGCCTACCAGTCCGCCCGTTTTATCGGTCACGTTAATGGTCTTTACACCTTTACCACCACGGTTGGTCACGCGGTAGTTGGCTTCGCCCTCGCCATCATCCAGCGGGGTGCGTTTGCCATAGCCTTTTTCGCTTACCACCAGTATGGTCTTGGTTTTATCTTCCCTATTTACGCATACCAGCCCAACCACTTCATCATTTTCATCGTCTACTTCAATGCCCGCTACGCCAATACCACCACGGCCGGTGCTGCGCACTTTTTCTTCGGAAAAGCGTATGGCCCGGCCACTTTTTACCGCCATCATTATTTCGCAGTTGCCATCCGTTAGTCTAGCTGCCAGTAACTGGTCGCCTTCCAGGATGGTTATTGCATTGATACCACTCTGGCGCGGACGGCTGAAATCTTCCAGGTCGGTCTTTTTAATGATACCTTTTTTGGTACACAATACTATATAGTGGCCTTTTACGTAGGTCTCATCTTTAAAGTCCTTCACATCTATGATGGCCCTTACTTTATCATCCGGCGGTATCTGCACCAGGTTCTGTATCGCTCTTCCCTTGCTGGTCTTATCTCCTTCAGGAATTTGATATACCGGCAACCAGAAGCACCTTCCTTTTTCGGTAAAGAATAATAAGGTATGGTGGGTGCTGGCCACAAACAGGTGTTCGATATAATCTTCCTGGCGGGTGCTGCTGCCCTTGGCCCCGCGGCCGCCACGGCGCTGCTGACGGTACTCCGTAGCCGATGTGCGCTTGATATAGCCTAAGTGAGAGATGGTTACCACCACGTCTTCTTCTTCTATCAGGTCCAGCATACCGATCTCATCGTCCAGGTAAGTGATCTCTGTTTTGCGTTCGTCGCCGAATTTCTGTTTTACTTCGGCCAGTTCGTTCTTGATGATCTCGAAACGCAAGCCTTCGTTGGCCAGTATCTCTTTCAACCTTTCTATCAGTTTCATTATTTCGGCATGTTCTTCGCGGATCTTATCGATCTCCATACCGGTAAGGCGCTGCAAACGCAGTTCCAGTACTGCTTTGGCCTGTATCTCCGTCATACCGAAGTTGCTGATCAATCCTTCCTGCGCTATGGCCGGTGTGGATGATTCGCGGATGAGTTTGATCACGGCGTCCAGGTTGTCCAGCGCTATGATATAACCTTCCAGTATATGCGCTCTTTCTTCTGCCTTACGCAGTTCGTAGCGGGTGCGGCGCACCACCACTTCGTGGCGGAAGTCGATGAATTCTTTGATCAGGTCTTTCAGGTTCAGTATCCTTGGCCTGCCCCTTACAATGGCTACGTTGTTGATACCATAAGATGTCTGCAGATCTGTTTGTTTGTACAACTGGTTGATGACCACCTGTGCCACTGCATCTTTCTTCAGGTCCACCACTATACGGGTTCCCTCCTTGTTACTTTCGTTGTTTACATCGCTGATGCCTTCTATCAGTTTTTCGTTGATCAGCTCTCCTATTTTTGCGGTCAGCTGATCGCGGTTTACCTGGTAAGGTGTTTCGTAGATCACTACTTTTTCGCGGCCGTTCTTGCCGGTTTCCACATTTACTTTACCACGCAGCACCACACGGCCACGGCCGGTATGCAGGGCTGCACGTACGCCTTCAAATCCATAGATCACGCCCCCGGTTGGAAAGTCGGGTGCCTTTACATGCTTGATAAGATCTTCGATAGAAATTTCTTTATCGTCGATATAAGCTGTACAGGCGTCGATCACTTCGCTCAGGTTGTGCGGCATCATATTAGTGGCCATACCCACGGCTATACCGCTGGCGCCGTTCACCAGCAATTGCGGTATACGTGTAGGCAGCACCGTTGGTTCCTGTAAGGAATCATCGAAGTTGAGCTGGAAATCCACGGTTTCTTTTTCTATATCATCCAGCATGGCTTCGGCAAATTTTTCCATACGCACCTCGGTGTAACGCATAGCTGCCGGCGGGTCGCCATCGGGACTACCAAAGTTACCCTGGCCATCCACCAGTGTGTAGCGCATATTCCAGTCCTGCGCCATACGCACCATGGTATCGTAAATGGACGCATCGCCGTGCGGATGGTATTTACCCATTACCTCACCCACGATACGGGCCGATTTTTTATAAGGTTTGTTGCTGTTGTTGCCCAGTTCGTTCATGCCATACAGTACGCGGCGGTGAACGGGTTTAAAACCATCTCTTACATCCGGCAGGGCACGGCCTACGATCACGCTCATGCTGTAATCGATGTAAGAAGTTTTCATTTGTTCCTCGATATTTACAGGGATTATTTTGCCCCTGTTGTTGAGGTTACCATCTTTTAATTCTTCGTTATTTTCCATATATTTTTTGCCCCGTTGAACGGGTTGGCGAAAGTAACGATTTTAAGGCGTTTTTCCTTGTAAAATGCGGTGTTGAGGGCCCTTATTTTTACACATTTAACAACCAATTGTGGACAAGCTATTTTAATTGAAAAACCGGGCTTTTTTGGCGCAAAAAAGTACCGCTTTTCTGCAAGCATAAATAGCCTAAATTGCAAAAAAATCAGGCTTGAAAAAGATACTATTGTTTGGTGCGGGAAAATCTGCCACCGTTTTGATCGATTATTTGCTGCAGGAAGCTGCAGTAGCGGGCTGGCAGGTGCTGATAGCGGATGCGGATAAGAACCAGGTGCTGGCCAAGATCAACAATTCGCCTTTTGCCACTGCGGTGCAGGTGGATATTACCAAGAGCGAACAAAGGGCCGAACTGGTGCAGCAGGCTGATATTGTAATTTCGATGATGCCCCCTGCCCTGCATTTTTTGGTGGCGCAGGATTGCGTTGCTTATGGCAAAAGTCTTTTAACTGCTTCGTACGTAGATGACCAGATCCGAAATCTACAATCTGAAATCGAAAATAAAAACATTCTTTTCCTCTGCGAAATGGGCCTGGACCCCGGTATCGATCATATGAGCGCTATGGAAATGATCGATGGTATTAAGGCCAAGGGTGGTACCATTACTTCGTTTAAAAGCCATTGTGGTGGCCTGGTGTCGCCGGATAGTGATAATAATCCCTGGCATTATAAGATCAGCTGGAACCCCCGTAATATTATTTTGGCGGGCAGCGCCGGTGCGGTGTATAAGGAACAGGAGGCCGTTTTAGAAAAAGAATATTACACGGTTTTTGAAAATGCTGAAACGGTGCAGTTCCCGGGGTTGGGTGAGCTGGCCTGGTACCCCAACAGGGATTCGCTGGGCTATATCCCTTTGTACCAATTGCAGGATGCGGAAACTTTTATACGCACCACGCTGCGCTACCCTGCTTTTTGCCGTGGCTGGGATTATATTGTGAACCTTGGGTTGACCGATACCGATGACCATGATAATATTATGGATTGCGAAACCTATGCCGACTGGCTGGAAAGAAAACTGTACCTGGTTGAGAACAGGGAAATGGAGCTGGAAGAATATATTTCTTTATATGTGCCGGAAGAGTTTGAAGAAGAGCTGAAAACGCAGTTTGAGTTTTTGGGTTTATCTGCCAATATTAAATTACCAAAGGCGGCGCAATGCTCGGCTGATATTTTACAATTTACTGCCGAAGCCAAACTGGCGATGCAGCCGCAGGATAAGGATATGATCGTGATGTTGCATGAGATCGAATACACAATTGAAGGTTCAAAGTTGAAGGTTGAAAGTTGGCTGCGTGTAGACGGTACTGATAGTTTGCGGACGGCGATGGCTAAAACGGTGGGTTTGCCGCTGGGTATTGCCACGAAATTAATTTTGAACGGCACTATTGCCCTTACCGGTTTGCAGATACCTACCAGCAAGGCCATTTATGAACCGGTGCTGCAGGAGTTGCGGATGGCAGGCATTAGTTTTACAGAGAGCAGCCGGCAGTAATTACAATAGCTACTGTGTTACATATAAGGCGTTGATCTCGTTTTGCTGGGCTGCATTTGCTGCGGGATATTCGTAGGAGCGCCCATTCTTCCATAGTACCGCTTTATTGCCCCCATAATCGTTGGGTATGGCACCTACGGCGTACATATCCTGCCCGAGAACAAAAATATTGTTGATGTATCCTGTATTGTCGAAACCGAATAGCGTGTTGTTCTTCCATACACGTGCGGTGTAACGGCCTGTTCCATTGTCTATATTACCTGCTACGTATACGCTGGTGCCCGATACGGCCAATGCCCTTACTTCTGCATCGGTGGTATTATTTTCCAGCAAAGTTGGGGTTCCATTTTTCCAAAGCGTGGGCGCCAGTTTTTTGTTATCGTTGATGGCTAGGCCGGTGATATATACATCATTACCGGAAACATATACGGATACTGCGTTGGATTGTTTATCGGAGATCTTTGTCATTACACCATTCTTCCACAGTACGGCGGTTTGTTTAATTTTTACGTTTACAAAATCTACTTCCATAATGCTACCCACTACATATACATCATTGCCCTGCACAAACAATCCATTGGCGTAGGATGCCAATGAATCGGAAGTTAATTTTTGCACTGCGCCGTTCTTCCATACTGCTGCCCGGCTTTCAAAATTACCTGAGGCGTATACATCATTGCCGGAAAGATATAATGCCCTTACAGTGTTATCTGCATTGCTGCTGATATCGGTAAGATAAAGCGGTATTCCATTTTTCCAGATGGTGGCCACTTCTTTAAAACCTCCGCTGCCGCCTTTTACTTCGCTGCCGCCCACGTATACATCATTATTGCCCGATACTGCAATGGAGGTTACGTAAGCCGTATTGTTTACATCGGATATAATAGTGGGTACGCCATTCTTCCATACACAGGCGAGTTTTTTGCTGCCGTTAAAAATAGTACCTGCCGCATACACGGTGGCATTGGAATATGGATTGGTATCTATGCTGATCGTTTTTTTGCAGCTGAATAGTAATGCTGCAAGGATAAGTGTATAAATAGTTTTCATTATGGCGGTTTGCTCCCTGCAAAGATATTGGCTTACAGGTAAGCAAAAAAAATGCTAACTGTTAATTAATCCACAATCACAGTTATATTGCAGCCAGCATTTTCCGCAGCTCCTCCACTCCTGCTGTGGCGGGCTTTTCTATTAAATGCAGGTTGGGATAATTGTTTACTGCCGGTATTTTTTTATCGATGATGAATTTGGGCAGATGGGCCGGTGCATAATGCAGCAGCGATGCCGCAGGATATACCTGTAAGGATGTACCCACCACTACAAAATAATCGCAGCTGTCCATCAGCAACACTGCTTCTTCCATCATGGGCACGGCTTCCTCAAACCATACTATATTGGGCCGCAATTGAAATCCGTCGGGTGCCAGGTCGCCCAGCTGGATATCGCCCCTTATTTCATAGATCGTCCTGGTATCTGCAACACTGCGCATGGTGAATATTTCGCCATGCAGGTGCAATACATTGGTGCTGCCGCCGCGTTCGTGCAGGTCGTCGATATTTTGTGTTACAATGGTTACGTTGAAATCTTTTTCCAGTTCAGCCAGGCCTTTATGCGCTGCATTGGGTACTGCTGCTGCTACATCCCTTCTGCGCTGGTTATAAAAATCCAGTACCAGTTGTGGATCTTTTTTAAAGGCCCGTGGAGTGGCTACATCTTCTACATTATAACCCATCCACAGGCCATCGCCATCGCGAAAAGTTTTTAGCCCGCTTTCGGCACTGATACCGGCGCCGGAAAGCACCACGATATGTTTTTTATTTTGAGCCAAGTGTTTTATTTTTTACAAATTTAACCCGCCGGTGTATTGATCACGGGTTTCCTGGCAGGTTTAATTTTTTTCCAGCCCCAATACAGTGCAATGATGATGAGGAGTAAGGGCCATATTGCAATGAGACCTATAAAGAGGTCGGCTATCCAGCCGGCGCCGGCTTTAAAGGCATTGCCTACCCTTGTAAAAAATGAGGGTGCTGTATCAACCGGTTTATAACCCGGCAATGGTTGAGAGAAAGTAAGGTTGATGGTACTGTAGGCTGCCTGGTGCGACAGGAATTCCACCCGGCCTGCTGCTGATTCAATTTCTTCCTGTATACTGTTCACTTCGGATTGTACCTGTAATACTTCTTCCATGTTTTTGGATTGCTTTAAAAATTCCAGGTATTTTAACCGTACCTGTTTTTTTGCTTCCAGTCTTGACTTTGTATCCACCATTTCTCCTGTTACATCTTCGGTGTTGATCCTTCTTTCCAATACTTTTATATCGCCGCCCGGCAATTGGTTCATCATAGCTTCAAATTGTTCTACGGGTACTTTTATTGCAATAACCGTCTCCGATTTTTCGTCAGTAAGATTTTGTTGTTCGCTTGCTATATAACCGCCGAATTGCTTCACCGTTTTATGTATGTTATCATTGTAGGTTTTAAAATCCTTTACTTCCAGGTTCAGCGTTGCCGTCTTTATTATTTTTTTATCCCAGTCGGGATTGGCCGCAGGCTTTGCAGCTGTTGCTACCGTTCCGGAATCTGTAGCCGTTTGTAAAGTACCAATGGGTACCTGGGGTTCTTTTTTGCTTTTTTCATCCTGGTCCTTTACAGTGGTCATTTGAGCCTCCTGCATATCCATTGTTGTATTTTTCGACTCCGGCTTTTTATTGTTGCAGGAAATAAATGTGATGATGCAAATTGCAATGGTCAGTTTTGTTTTCATATAATGCGTTTAATATTATGAGATGCTGATCGAAATAAAATGCATAAGCCAGGTTTGTTGCAGCCTGCTGATGCAGTGCCTTACCTGTTATTTTTTTGCTACTGATAATGCAGCTGCTGCCTGCACCAATTGAATGAATTCATCGCGGTAGCCATTGCTGTCTTTTCCTTTTGCGATAGAAGCCCAGCCTATCACATCTTCGTAACTGCTGTTTTGTTTGTAGGTGGAGTTTCTTAACAGCATTCCAAATGATGCCACAGATGCAGCAAAGCGGAAATCGGCTGAAGCTTCTTCAAATGCTGTATTGCTTTCGGGTACCGGTGTTACCATTAATTTACTTTCGTTGCCGGTGGGTGTTTTATAACGCAGTTTGATCGTGAGCATTTCGTTACCGAAATCGTTTACCACTGTTGCCGGCCGCTGGTATTTCAGGCTATCGGTGGCAGTGGTGAATTCATCTTTTATGCCCACCGGTATTATTTCGTACAGGGCAGTTACGGTATGGCCTGCACCCAGTTCCCCGGCATCTTTTTTATCATCATTAAAATCTTCCTGCTGCAGCATGCGGTTTTCGTATCCTATCAACCGGTAAGCCTGCACTTTTGCGGGATTGAATTCCACCTGTATCTTCACATCTTTTGCAATGGTAAAGAGTGTGCTGCCAAATTCATTCACGAGTACTTTTTTTGCTTCATTGATATTATCTATATAAGCATGATTGCCGTTGCCTTTATCGGCCAGCTGCCGCATTTTGTTATCTTTATAATCCCCCATTCCAAAACCGAGTACGGTTAAAAAGATATTGCTTTTTCTTTCTGCTTCTATCAATGTTACCAGTTCATCATCGCTGCTGGTGCCTACGTTAAAATCGCCATCGGTGGCCAGTATGACCCTGTTATTGCCGTTGGGTATAAAATTTTCTTTGGCAATTTCATAAGCCAGTTGTATACCTGCTGCGCCTGCGGTGGAACCTCCCGCTTCCAGGTTATCGATGGCTTGTTTGATCTTTATTTTGTTATTGCCGCTGGTGGATGGCAACACCAATCCTGCTGCACCTGCATACACCACAATGGCCACTTTATCATGCTCTCTTAATTGATTGATGAGTAATTTCATAGAGGATTGCACCAGGGGTAATTTATTGGGTTCGCTCATAGAGCCGGATACATCAATTAAAAACACCAGGTTGGCCGGTGGCAATTCGGTGTTATCGATCTCCTTGCCTTTTAATCCTACCTGCAGCAGGCGGTGTTTTTCATTCCATGGACAAACAGCTGTTTCGGTATGCACGGCAAAGGGATCGCCATTTACCGGCGGCGCATAACCGTAATCAAAATAATTGATCATTTCTTCCAGCCGTACTGCACCCTTGGGTGGTATGGCCCCGTTTTGTATATAGCGCCGCACATTGCTGTAGGCTGCCTGGTCCACATCGATAGAGAATGTAGAGAGCGGATTTTCTTTGGCTTTTAAAAAACCGTTCTCCACTATGGTACTATAATCTTCGGTATTGGCTGGTTGTTCTTCTATAGTATTTTTTTGGGAATCTAAGGCATCCACTTTTCGTGTTAAGTGATCGACTTCACCAGATGATTGTTGGGTACCGTTATGACAGGACGCAAGGATGAGCAACAGGAGTACACTCCTGTAAAAGGGTTTTAGGACCGACATAAAATTGCTTTTTGATTTTGATTAATAGAATACAGGATGCATCCTTTGCATAATGCAAAAAACAATGAATAAGTAACCCGTTAAAATTGTTAAAGTGATTTTTATTTTTCTCCCGCCAGTTCCATGATCATTTTCCACTCGTCGTCTTTTACGGTCTGTACGCTCAGCCTGCCCAGGCGAACGAGGTCCATATCAGCAAAGCGTTTGTCTTTTTTCAATACGTCGAGCGGTACGGACTTTTTTAGTTTGCGTACGGGTTTTATATCTACGGCTACCCAGCGGTCGTCATCAATGGTGGGATCCTGGTAGGCTTCTTTTGAAACTTTTGCAATGGCTACTATCTCCACCCCTTCGTTGCTGTGGTAAAATAATACTTCGTCGCCTTTTTTCATGGCCCTTAAATTAATGCGTGCTGCATAATTACGTACGCCGCTCCAAACGGTTTCTTTTTCTTTTACCAGTTGATCCCAGCTGTATACGGAAGGTTCTGATTTTACTAACCAATACGACATTGCAATGAATAATTAATAATGAATAATTGATACTTAATGGTGGAAATGTTTTTCAAAAATAGGGATATATTTTATGTGTGCAAACATATTTAAAGCACTGTGTAATCAAGATGCAGTTGTAGCGGGGAAAATTGTACACAGAAAAATAAAACTGGAAAAAACAATCTTTAGTAAAACCGGAATGCTTCTTCTCCCGTAAGTGTTACTGTTGCCTTGCCGGCAATTATCTTAATCAATTCATCAAAAAACTATTAACAATGAAACGTAAAAAACTTTTGCTCACAACATTAGTGGGAGCTTTGATTGTTACTGGTGGAATTATCTATGCTGCCGACCATATTGATACTCCTGCCGTAACGAACCAGCCTTCGGATATTACAGATATGTATGTTTTCCGGGCTGCTGACCCCAACAACCTGGTATTTGTAGCTAATACACAGGGCTTATTGACTCCTGCTGCTTCTGCCACTGCTAAATTTGACGAGAACACCGTACTGGAATTCAATATTGATAAAACAGGCGACAATATTGAAGACCTCGTGATACAATGTAAATATGATGCCGCCAGCAATAAAATGCAGGTATACGGTCCCGTTATGCCTTCTGCCACCGGCACCAAGAGTAAACTGGAAGGCAACCTAACTGCCGAAGTAGCTGTTACCCCTTACAGTTCTGCTGCTGTTACTGCTACCGGCAGCACCGGTATAAAAGTATTTGCAGGGCCACGTGATGATCCTTTCTATTTTGACCTGAATAAATACAAAGCCATTCTTGCGGGTACTGCCACAGGTTTTGCCAACCCAGGTACGGATACTTTTGCAGGTACCAATGTAATGAGCGTGGTGCTGGAAGTACCTAAAACATTGATCGGTGCTACCGGTACTATCAATGTATGGCTGGAAACCAAAAAGAAAATCTAATCAATCATCTTACTAAATCAACATACAATGAAATCGATCATAAAATTATTGACCGTCATATTTGCAGGGAGCGTTTTGATCACCTCGTGCAAAAAGAGCGATGATATGCCTGCCACTGTTTATTATGACCAACAGGACCAGTTTGGAAGGCCCGCCATTAATACCGTTTTTGTTACAGCCGCAGCTGATAAAGATGCATTCAATGTTACTGCCCCTTCGGCAATGAGTGCAGCCTTCCAGGCAAAATTCCAAACAAGATTACTGGCTTTAAACCCGGGTTATACCACCAATGCACTGGGTTTGAATGCCGCAACATTTACCGGTGTTCTTTCAGCAGATGTGCTGAATGTATCCACCACAGGTACCACTAAATTCTTTACCTCCACCACTGATTATTTAACCGGCAGGGGTTTAGCGGATGATGTAATTGACAATGAATTGACATTGATATTCGGCGGTTCCACCGGTGGCAGCAATCCCACTTTAACAAGTGACCATGTGGATGCCAATGATAAAGCTTTTTTAGGGGCCTTCCCCTATCTTGCCACTCCTTGGTAAGCATACACTGATCTTGGTTATAATTGCAGGGACCGGAAATTTGTTTCCGGTTTTTGCTTTTATAACAATTCACGCAATCCTTTTTAATTTTGCTTTCGTACATTACAATACTTAAACAATCAATCATGAAACCGGAGCGTCAACAATTGCACCTGAAAATGCTGGGTTGTCTTTTGCTTTGCTTCCTGTTTTCGCAAAGGGTATTTGCGCATGATAGTGTGACCGACCTGGAGAACATGAGTAAAACAGATGCCGCTGTTTTATATCTGCAGCTGGGTTACCAGCATATCCTTCCGCTGGGTTTAGATCATATTTTATTTGTACTGAGTTTATTTTTACTGAATCCGCAATTGAAACCTGTGCTATGGCAGGCCACTGCTTTTACGGTAGCGCATACTGTTACACTGGGTTTATCGATGTACAAGATCATCAAACCGCCTTCCAGTATTGTTGAGCCGCTGATCGCTTTATCCATTTTATATGTTGCGCTGGAGAATATCTTTTCCAATAAATTAAAGGCCACCCGTATCGGTGTTGTTTTTTTATTCGGGTTAATTCATGGAATGGGATTTGCAAGTGCTTTAGGGCAACTGGGATTGCCGAAGAATGCCTACTTTACTTCTTTACTGATGTTTAACCTGGGTGTGGAGCTGGGGCAGATCACGGTGATACTGGCGGCGTATTTGTTGCTGGGCAGGTGGTTTGGTAAAAAACCTTATTACAGGAGGTATATTGTTATACCTTTATCCACAATAATATGTGTTGTTGCAGCGTTTTGGTTAGTGCAGCGGATATTTTTTACGGCTGCGCCATAAACTTTTTCTTTTTTACTTACTAACCCAATCAAATAAAAAGTGCATCAGTGATGATGCACTTTTACTTTTTTGTACTATTGGTTTTAAGGGCCTTTCGCCGCCGTCTTGCTTTCAGCCAACGGCGTATGCCACTTTATCATGGTTTTATATTTGATTGTTACATTTCCCTTGTCGAAGTATTGTTCTTTTTTGCTTCTCCAAAAAAGAACCAAAAAGGAGCCCGGCAAGGGATTACATCCCCCTTGCCGGTGGGTTCCCTGATTGAGCTTTTGTACTACTGTAAACTGTGCATTTGTTCCCTGATCGGTGGTCCAGGACTACGCATAAATATGCTGCTTCTTAAACGTGTACAAAAAATAAAAACTCTTGTATCCCTTTGCCGCCGTCTTGCTTTCAGCAAACGGTGTATGCCACTTATGCTTGGTTTTATATTTTATTGTCACAGCTTTTTATCGAAGTAATATTCTTTTTTGCTTCTGTGTTATTTATTATTCAAGATTTTTTGTGAGGTCTTTTTGGATGGTGGGGTCGAGATCGTAGTAGTTTTTGTTGGCTTGTTTGAAGAACTGGCTGGCGTTGTATCCTTTATCGAGGGAGCGCATTAGTTTTCCCATCCAGTACAATTCCAATCCTTCCAGGGGTTTGCCGGATACATATTTTTGATAGATGCTATACGCTTCGTCTTTTTTATTATTGCAAAGCAAGGCCCATGCATACCAGGCGTAGGTTTGTGGCGTGGCACGGTTGTCGAGTTCTTTTTTACCAATGGCTTCGGCTTTGGCAGGTTGCTGCAACTGGCCGGTGTATAACTGCAGCAGGTATTTGTTGTACATATTGCCGTAGATCGTATCGGATGCTTTGGCTTCAAATGCATGTGCATATTGCAGCGCCAGTGCGCTATCCCCTCTTTGTTCGGCTACTGATACCAGTTTAAAAAGCGGGTCGGGCGACTGTGTTTTGGTAGTTACAAATTTAAATATACTTTCTGCCAGCGAATCATTTTTATCATTCATCAATGCGATCCATCCAATACCCATGATGCTGTGCATGTCGGCCGGATTTGTTTGTATGCACTGCATATAACAATCATAGGCTTTATCCAGCTGGCCTGCATGTATGTACAGATCTGCTACATTGGATAGCGCTGCCATTTTTAATGTTACATCCCGTCCTGCATTTTGCGCTGCTGTCCGCATGGCGCTAATGGAAGAATCAAGATCGCCGCTAAAGTGCATCATCTTACTCTTCCTGAACTGGTAGCCATAATCGTTGTTGCTTTTAATAGTTGACAGGTCTTGCTTTGCAAGTGCGATCCTGCCCAATTCAAAATTGATATCAAATGAAGTAGCGGCAGTTTCGTATTTTTTTATACCGATGGCTGTTGCCAGGTGAAATATGGAGTCGGCTTCCTTAAAACGGTGCTGCAATATATAATGGCCCACCAGTGAAAGATAAGGACCGGCTTCTTTGCCATTGAAGTCGGCAGCTGTTTTGAGTAATACACTGTCCGCAGTTTTAATATCATGTATATCGCCTGATAAATGAAAACGGCTGATGAGTGTGGCCGCGTATTTTAATGCGTTGGAATAGTCGGGACTATTAGGATTGATCCTGTTCTTCCAGAACTGCATATCTGCCGCATTGTCTTTTACAGCTTGTGGTGTAGTGTAATGTGTTATTAAGCTATCCACCAATACTTTTGATACAATGGGTTTATTAGCTTGCTTACAGGAAAACAGTGCGGTGATCACTAAAAGGTTAAAGAAAACGCATTTCATGTTGTACATTTCTTATCATGTACGAGAACTCAATACTTTGAGTTCGGTAAAAGCGCCTGATTTTAAACAAAAAAGAACCGGGGCGGCTTTTTTTGCGTAGGTGTATTAAACTGCCTGTGCGTTAACCCCCAAAATACAGGCGGTTACCACAAAACAAACATGGGCTATCTAAAACGCAGTATCTTTAATTTTCAGCCACCTGCATGAAAAAATTATTACTACATATCGCTTTACTGAGCTACACCGTAGTAATGTTCAAGCCTGTGCTGCCTTATGTAAATGATTTTGTGAGCCATGTGCTGTTCTATGCACATCATATGGCTACCGTGCATTACGAGCATGGTAAATACCATGTGCATTATGATGTTGCCAAAGAAACAAGGGACGATCAGCAGGATAAACCTACAGGTGTTGTTGTAAAAAAAGACGATCTTTCCAGCGAATACACCTGTGCTTCCCTGTTTTCGCATGCTTTTTTCATTCCGCAAATAGTTGCTCCCTATAACTTATCCTCCATACCTGCTGTTGTGAGCGGCAGTGTACTTAAATTCTATCCTCCCCCAAGAGCTTAACGCTATTTTCAAACTTCTTTATTTATTTCATTTACCGGCGACCAGTAAAATGGCAGTCCCTATGCTATTGCATACGGGAGCCAGTACCTTATTCATTGTAAAATTTATTTTATGAGGAAACCCCGTTTCCATCTATTATATGTTATTGCAGCATTGTTGTTTTGTTGTACCGGTAATGCGCAATCCGTTATAAAAGGCATTGTAATTGATGCCGGCAGCAGGCAACCGCTGGAAGCTGCTTCTGTTACGATCAACGGTAATAATACCGAAAGGGCCATCACTGATAACAATGGTTTTTTTCTTTTGAAAACAAACGGCACGGGTACCACGCTGCTGGTATCGCATGTGGGATACAAAACTTTTTTAGTGAACCCCGGCAGTACTGTTGTAAAAGTGGAACTGCAGCCCGATGCCATCCGGCTGGATGATATTAAACTGCAGGCGGGCGGGCAGAATAAATTTACTTCGCTTGCAAAGATCGATCTTGCTTTAAGCCCGGTTAAAAACACACAGGAGTTATTGCGGCTGGTGCCGGGTTTATTCATTGCACAACATGCCGGTGGCGGTAAGGCCGAGCAGATTTTTTTAAGAGGATTTGATTGCGACCATGGTACCGATGTGCAGGTAAGCGTTGACGGTATGCCGGTGAATATGGTGAGCCATGCACATGGCCAGGGTTATGCCGATTCGCATTTTATTATTCCTGAAACGATCAGCAATATTGATTTTGGCGCCGGCCCTTATTATACCCAGCATGGTAATTTAAATACGGCGGGCTATGTGGCTTTTTCCACTTATAAAAATATTCCTAAAAGTATGGTGCAGTTGGAAGGCGGCAGGTTCAACAGTTTCAGAACACTGGCCATGATAGACCTGCTGAAAAAGAACAAGGATAAACAGAGCGCTTATGTTGCAGGAGAATTCAATTATACGGATGGGCCTACAGAGCACAAACAAAATTTCAACCGCATCAACCTGTTTGCAAAATACAATGCTGCTTTATCGGCTGCAACGGGCTTGACTTTTTCGGCCTCTGCATTTAAAAGTAAATGGGATGCCAGCGGGCAAATTCCTGAACGTGCCGTGGAAAGCGGTATGATCGGCCGCTTTGGAAGTATTGATCCTACTGAAGGTGGTAATACAGAAAGGTATAATGCCAACCTGTTGCTCACCCATCAGTTCAACAATGGTTTTGTGTGGGAGAACCAGGCTTTTTACAACCGGTATAAATTCAACCTTTATTCCGATTTTACTTTTTACCTCAACGATCCTGTTAATGGTGATGAGATCAACCAGGCAGAAGCAAGAAATATACTGGGCTTTTCATCCAAGTTGAAACAAAAATATTTTTTCGGTAAATGGATCCTGAATTCCACGGATGGTATTGGTGTAAGAAATAATCAAACCGACGGCAGCAAATTGGCGCATGTTGTTAAAAGACAATTTTTGGATTATATAAAGTATGGTGATATTAACGAGACCAATGGCTGGGCTTTTTCGCAACAGCAAATCACTAATGGTAACTGGACCATTGATGCAGGCCTGCGTTTTGATTATTTCCATTTTAAATATTTCGACCGGCTCACTTCAGTGCAGCAACCGTCGCAAAGCAAATCGATTGTAAGTCCCAAGCTGAATATACAATACAATGCAGGCAAAAAAGTGCAATTGTATGTAAAGGCCGGTAAGGGCTTTCACAGCAATGATACAAGAGTAGTGGTTGCGAATGATGGTAAAGAAATTTTACCTGCTGCTTATGGTATGGACCTGGGCGTAATTTTAAAACCCACCAAAGATCTTTTGCTGAATATTGCCGCCTGGAATTTATACCTGGCGCAGGAGTTTGTGTACGTGGGTGATGATGGCAATGTGGAGCCCAGCGGCAGAACAAAAAGGGAAGGTATTGATATCATTGCCCGTTATCAATTCAGTAAATATTTATTTGCCAATGCCAATGTAAATTTTACAAGGCCCAGGGCAAGGGATGAAGCCAAGGGTCAGGACTATATTCCATTGGCGCCTACTGCAACCAGCACCGGCGGTTTGTTTTATAAAAAACCCACGGGCTTTAACGGCGGCATCAAATACCGGTACATAAAAAGCCGCCCTGCCAATGAAGATAATTCTGTAATTGCGAAAGGCTATTTTTTACTGGATGCTTCAGTAAATTATACGAAGCTTAAATACGAGATCGGCTTATCTGTTGAAAACCTATTGAATGTAAAATGGAATGAAGCGCAGTTTGCAACAGAAAGCAGGCTGATGAATGAACCCAATGCGGTAACAGAGTTGAATTTTACACCGGGTACGCCGTTGTTTGCGAGGTTGAAGCTGGCGGTGTTCTTTTAAAAAATACAGTGCATTTTCAGGCAAAGAAAATGCGCTCTTTATTTATATATGTGGATATCTCCGGGGAATCCCCATCCTGTTAAAAAAGAAAGTGATCTTTTTCATCATGCTGTCCCTGTTACATTTTGTTTCGTCAATTGGCAGTGATCTGCTGAAGTTAAATACACCGCATCCAAAACATATTTCAATATGTGCAACGGGTTTACCAATACTGTCATAAAATACGATGGCATCCCGGTACTGAGCACCGCATTTTGGCGGACCCGGATCATCTTTAGCATAATATTTACCTAAAGATCTAACCAGTTCTGTTTGTTCATCCTGTTTTAATACTACAGCATCATAGTGTTTGCTTAATGGCCTGCCTAAGGAATCCAAAAAGGTAAAGAATTGAAAATTACCATCCAAAATTTTCAGTTTAACAAGGCTGTCTATTTCTTTTATATCAAACTTAGGATATACAGCACTATCGAGGTACAATAGCTTTATGCTTTTGAACTTTGGAAAATTGATGGATAAATAAGCTGAATCGGGAATTACCGGAATGTTTTTAACTGCACTTTGATTGTTATTGCAGGCAAATAAAAAAATACCCAAACAGATTATTGCAATACTTTTCAGTTTGAACATTACAATGAATTTTACTCCCAGCCACTTGCCAGCACATCGGCAATATGCATGGTCTTCAGTGGTAAGTTCTTTCCTTTGATGTAGCCATCAATGTGCATCAGGCAGCTGAGATCGGTGGAGATGATCACTTCAGCGCCGGTATCGGCTGCATTCCGGGTCTTTTGGTCGGCCATGCCAATGGAGATGGCATCGAATTTTACAGCAAACGTGCCGCCAAAGCCGCAGCAGGTTTCCACGTCGTTCATTTCGGTAAGCTGCAGGCCTTTTACGTGCGAGAGTAACCTGCGGGGCCCTTCCTTTATCTTGCATTCCCGCAAAGCGGCGCAGCTGTCGTGGTAAGTGGCTTTGGCATTTAGTTCAGCGCCGTAATTTTCAATATGCAGTACGTCGGTCAAAAATTCGGTGAATTCGTATATGCGTTTGCTTAAGTCCTTTACCTGGTTGTGCTGCGAGGAGTTCTCGAACAGCTTGGCGTAATAATTCCTTACAAAACCCACGCAGCTGGCGCTGGGTGCCACAATATAATCGGCCCCTTCAAAATCCTTTAAGAATTTACTGCACACGGCCCTGGACTCATCCCAAAAACCAGCATTAAAAGCCGGCTGGCCGCAACAGGTCTGGTTGGCATTGTACACCACTTCGCAGGTGGCTTTTTCCAGCACTTTTACCATATTAAAAGCCGTTTGCGGGTAAAGCTGGTCAACAAAGCAGGGTATAAATATGTGAACTTTCATTGCTAATGGTCTTATTGTTTATTCGCAGCTTTCCGCATCCGCTCAAATTCCTTCGGCGTTACCATATCGCCGGATATAGCATCCTGCACTTTTATCTGCCGCGTTTTTTTATCAATAGAAAAATTATAGTAGGTCTCAAACCGCTCTGCCCCGTTGTAACCGGCCGTTACCGTGTACTCCGTATCGGTGGTATCAATAATATAGGCCAGGCTGTGTTTATGATTACTGATCGAATCAATGTACTTGCTGCTTTCCTTTACAAAAGATAAAGTATTGAGTGTATCAATAAGGTCATTCTCCTTTGCAATGGGCACCCGTATAGAAGGCTGTGCCGCAACAGGTGTATCTTTTTTCAGCGTATCTGTAGTGGCAGCGGGTGTTTTGTCGTTATTGCTGCAGGCTGTCATCAACAATAATACGGCTAACCCTAACGTATACCTGCTTTTCATATCCAGTTATTTAAATGAGTTTTTGAGCGCCATCATTTTTAAAGCGGTAATACCGGCCTCCTCTCCTTTATGGCCATGTTTGCCGCCTACCCTTTCATCTATCTGCTGCTGGGTATCCACCGTAAGCACACCAAAAATAGTGGGAACGGGTAAGCTCAGGTTCAGCTGTACCACGCCATCGGTAACGGCTTTGCATACATAATCAAAATGTGGCGTATCGCCCCGCAGCACGCAGCCCAGCGCTATAAAGGCATGCGGCTTGTCTTCCTTGTATTTATGCGCTTCCCAGTAATTCTTTACCGCAAAGCTGATCTCAAAGGCACCGGGCACCATGATGACCCTGTACTGCACTTTATTTTCCTGCAGTACTTTAATGCAACCCGCCTCCAGCTTGTCGATGGTTTCGGCATTCCATTCGGTACGTACAATTACAACACAGGCATCCTTTGGTAGTTGGATGCCTGTAGTATTATATAAGTTTGAAGAGTTGGTAGACATTGCGTGAGTCGTGAATCGTGAGTCGTAAATCGTGAGAACACTTCAAATTGTAACGGTTCCTGTTTTACCAGTTAACCAATCAACCGGTTAATTATGGCGTTACACCCAGTTTTGCAAGGTATTTATCAGGGTCAAAGCTGATCCTGTTATTCCTGTAAAAATCCCTGCCGAACTCATCTTTCAGTTGCTGAAACAATGTGATCGCTTCCTTGGTATTGCCGGTAGCTTCGCAGAACAATGCAGCCCTTGAAGTGGCAAGGAATTTAGTGATATCATCTTTATCAGCAGCAGCGTCAATTGCTTTTTTATAAGCAGCCAAAGCCTCGCTGTTCTTTTTTAATTCGCCATACGCATCGCCCAGCATCCTGTAAGCAGCGCTGGATATCTGCGTAGCACCATTGCCATCAAATTCTTTCAGGTATTTCACCGCTTTGTCAAACTCGCCCAGGTGCAGGTAGCAGGCGCCGGTAATATACTGTGCACGGTTGCCCGCAGCAGTACCGCCATAGTTATTGATAAAGGTCAATAACCCATTTACTTTTTCACCATCTACCATACCGCCGTTCAACACAATACCCACTGTATCTTTCGGAAAGCTGGATACCTGCGCCATTTTATCAAACAGCTTTTCTGCAGGGAATACAATATCATTGGCCTTGGCCTCATTCGGTAATTTATATAAATACTTGTAACCAAACCATGCGCAGGCTAGTACAATTATTGCGCCGCCAATATACATGATGGGCCTGCTGAATTTTGCCCAAAAACCCTTTGCTCTTTCCACCGCTGCATTGGTTTCCACATTTTCAACCGGAACTTTCGTTTCTGCCATTTTTTTTATTTAATTAAGATAAGAATTATGAAATTTTTTAGTCTACAATAAAAGGATAATCTTCCTGCACATATACATCCTTCAGCAGTTCATCATCACTTGGCCAGGGGCTTTCTTCTGCAAACTGAACGGCTTCTTCCACTTCTTTTTTCACCCTTTCGTTGATCACTTCAATATCTGCATCAGGTACTTTAAATTGTTTCTGCAGTGTGGTCAGTACATGATCGATCGGGTCTTTTTCTTTATACTCTTCCACCTCTTCCTTACTGCGGTATTTCTGAGGGTCACTCATACTATGCCCTTTGTAACGGTAGGTCTTTATTTCCAAAAATGTAGGTCCGCCTTTTTCCCTGGCCCTGTTGGCAGCCCTTAGTACAGCGTTGTGTACATCTTCGGGGCTCATACCGTCTACTGAATCGGCAGGCATATCGTAGGCATCAGCCAGTTTATAAATATCCAGTGTTTTACTGGTACGTGCTACCGAAGTACCCATTGCGTAGTGGTTGTTCTCGCAAATGAAAACCACCGGCAGGTCCCACAGCATGGCCATGTTAAAAGTTTCGTGCAGCATACCCTGGCGTGCAGCGCCATCACCAAAAAAGCAAAGCGCCACATTGTTGGTGCCTTTATATTTTTCAGCAAAGGCCAGCCCGGCGCCGGTGCCTATCTGTGCACCCACAATACCGTGACCGCCAAAGAAACCTACGTCCACACCAAAAAGGTGCATACTGCCACCCTTTCCTTTACTGCAACCGGTAGCTTTACCATACAGCTCAGCCATGCTGGCTTTAGGCGTTACGCCTTTTGCAATAGCTAAGGCATGGCAACGGTAAGCGGTAATAAATTTATCATCGGGATTTGTAGCAGTCATACAGCCGGCAGCAACTGCTTCCTGGCCAATATACAGGTGACAAAAGCCCCTGATTTTCTGCATTCCATACAATTGACCGGTCTTTTCTTCGAACCTGCGGAGTAGCAGCATCAGTTCGTACCAGTATAAATAAGTTTCTTTAGAAAACTTTGTTGCCAAGGTATATAAATTTTAGGCGGCAAAGATAAGGGATTTAGGTTTTCTCCCTACAGTTTGTAAATTGATTTTTTCCCTGATACGGACAGAAGGGAAAAGCTTCAAGGGAGAAGCTGGACGTTGGTAATGTGTGCAGTTTTTCGCTGACTTTTAAAATACAAGCTCTCCCTTGTGTCTTTTCCCCTTGTGTCTGCTCCCCTTACCCCCTTCTGCCGTATCTTGCACCCTCAATGCTCCGCGTTAATAAAATAAGTATCACCCAATATAAGAATTACGATTTCGCCGCTTTCGATCTTACAGAAAGGGTGATCGGCATTTGCGGGCTTAATGGTATGGGCAAGACCAACCTGCTGGATGCCATTTACTATTGCTGTTTTACCAAAAGTTATTTTACCAAAACGGATGCGCTGACGGTGCAGTTCAGTAAAGACGGTTTTAGGCTGGAAGCAATGCTGGAGAATAATGCCGTGCCCGAAAAGCTGGTGTGCATTCACCGCGGTGTGGGCAAAAAAGAACTGTTGCTGAATGATGTGGCGTATGAAAAAATGAGCCAGCATATCGGCAAATTCCCGGCCGTAATGGTGGCGCCCGATGATATAGAACTGGTAACAGGCGGCGGTGAAGAACGCAGGCGCTATATGGATACGGTGATCAGCCAGATGGATGCGGGTTATCTTTTACAACTGATACAATACAACAAAGTGCTGCAGCAGCGCAACAGCCTGTTAAAGCGCTTTGCCGAACAGGGTAAAACAGATTGGCCGCTGCTGGAAGTGCTGGATGAACAACTGGTAGCTCCCGGTAATTTTATATACAACCAACGCAAACAATTTACAGCCGACCTGATACCGCTGGTACAGCAATTCTACAACCAGATCGCAGGCAATAACGAAACCGTAACGCTGCAATACGAAAGCCAGCTGAACAACAGCGACCTTGCAGCCGTGCTCAACAACTGGCGGCAAAAGGATTTTATACTGCAGCGCACCAATGGCGGTATACATAAAGATGATATTGCCATGCAGCTGAACGGGCAGTTGTTTAAAAATACGGCCTCGCAGGGCCAGCGCAAAAGCTTATTATTTGCCCTGAAACTGGCCGAGTTTGAACTGCTGAAACGCAACAAAGGTTTTGCACCGCTCTTGTTTCTGGATGATGTGTTTGAAAAACTGGATGATAACCGCATGCAGCACCTGCTGGCCTGGGTTTGCAACGAAAATACCGGCCAGGTATTCATTACAGATACCCACCGCGAAAGGCTGCAGCAGGCATTTAACAGCCTGGCGGTAAAATACCAGCTGATAGAATTGCCCCAATAAATCGGGCGGGAATGTTTACTTTTACCGCCGGAAAAAACCACCGCATGAACCTTCATTCACTACGTATTGTACCGGTATTGTTGCTGGCTGCCTCGCTGCCGGCCGGGCTTATGGCGCAAAAGCCCAAGGCAAAAAGCATACAGCCTAAAGCGGCTGCCGTAGCTGCGCCTACTTATGCCAATGGTATTAAACTTACCGTAAAAGGATTTGTGGTAAAAGAGGCCTACCTGGTATTTGATGAAGATAACAGCAATGTGCCCGAAGGCAATACTGTAATGCTGAACCAGAAGGTGAATTTAAAGATCGTGCTCAGCAAAGGCTTCAAAGAAATAAATGGCAAGGTTTTTCCCGGAGGTAAGGAAAAGATCGTATTAAGCAATGGCGAAGTGATACTGGATTCAGAAGACCTTTTCTCGGCTTTTGATAACGAAGGTGTAAGCCCCGACGATGCTTTATACATCAACCTGAAAGCGGTGATCACAGAGATAAAGGACAAAAAGAATTTTGTGACCGTTTCCTTCCGGGTGTGGGATAAAAAATTTACCGGCAACCTTATCACCGGTTCATACATCATGCATATCAAATAATATGGGCGAAATATCTTTACAGGATGCCATTCAGCAGTTTTTGCAGCAGAGCCGTTTAAAAAGCGGCATCCAGGCCGTGCGCATTGAAGAAGTGTGGGAACAACTGATGGGCAAAACCATTGCCAAATACACTGATAAGATACAGATCATTAATCATACGCTCTACATCACTTCATCCGTAGCGCCACTCAAGAACGAATTACTGTATCAAAAAGAAAATATCATTGTACGCATCAACGAAGCGCTGGGGGAAAAAGCGGTGAGGGAGGTGGTGATTAAGTAGTTTCGAGTACAGAGTACAAAGTTGTCAGTACTCCGCACTCTGTACTTTGCATTAGTTTTCAATCGGCAGCACTGTATACCCCTCTTTCCTCAATAAACTGATCAGCCCCATATCCCCCATCAAATGCCCGGCGCCTACGGCTATAAACACGCTTTCTTTTTTCATGATGGTATTCAGTTGCTGCACCCAGTTTTTGTTGCGGTTGTCCAGTAAAAGGTCCTGGTTATCTTCCATACCAAATTCACTCTTGGTCATCAGGTCTTCCATCTTATCCATCTGCTGGTTCTTATATACCTCCACCATATTGGCAAAGTATTTTTTGTAGGATTCCAGGCTATCGATGGTCTTTAATAATTCCATGGCCTGTTGTTTATAAGGGATACTATCGAATACGGATGCCTGGAAGGCCATTGTTTCCAGCCCCTTTATTTCTTTTTTATTTTCCTTGGCCAGTTTTACCAGCTCCTCTTCCACCCCGCTCATGGTTTTGCAGGGCAACATTTTTGGATACAGCATGGCCATTAAAAAAAAGGGCTTCATACTGCCCAGCATGCTTACCGGTGTGTGCAGGGTATCATTAAAAAAAGCCGATACTTTTTCATATTCTTCTTTGGTATAAAGGCTTTTAAGCGTGGTATCCCCTTTCATATTCATTAAAAGCAGGCCACCCATTACCGTAGCGGGATCGTCCATATCCAGTTCCATATACATTTCCCGGGCTGTTTTTACCGCTGTTTTTAACTGTGCGCCAAAGGGAATATCGCTTTTGCAGATAAGATGAAAAGTGCCGAACAGGTAGCTGGGTGCAGGCAGTTGTTTACCACTGATCTGCCACAGCAGCGTATTACCATTATTGTTTGTCTTTAACTGAACAGCATTATTTTGTGCATTGCAGGATGCCAGTAAAAGGATCGCCGTAAACAGTTGTATCATCTTCATAGCGCTGTATTTAAAATAAAATTACAATAAGATCGACTCAAATTGTTTAAAAATATTTATTTTACGATACAATTTAACCCGTTTATGAAATCAGCAATTGTATTATTATCCCTAAGTTTTTTCCTTTCTTTAAACTCCAATGCTCAAAAAACACCTGCCTTTGGCAAAGTTGAAAAAGCCGACCTTGAAATGAAGGACTGCGATTTTGACAATGCTGCCGAAGCCCTGGTGCTGTTTGATGTAGGCGAAGTTTATTGCGACCTTAACCTGAACAATGCCTACGCCCCTGTAAGCACACAGCTGGAAAGGCATGTACGTATCAAGATATTGAATACGAAAGGCACCAAGGCTGCGGATATCCATATCCGTTATCTTTCCTACAAAAATGCGGAGGATATCAAGAACCTTTCTGCCGAAACCATTAACCTGGATGCAGGCGGCAATATTGTTTTTACCAAGGTGGAAAAGGATGCCATCTTTCACAAGCAGATCAACAAAAGATACTCGGAAGTGATCTTTACATTTCCCGACGTAAAACCGGGCAGCATCATTGAGTATAAATACAAAGATGTGGCAATGGATCTTTATGGTCTTAAGAACTGGTATTTTCAAAGGTCCATTCCCGTGGCATTCAGCAGTTATACTATGGATTTTCCGAAGGAACTCATCGTTTCTGCCACACCCAAGGGCGGCCTGGATGTAAGGGAAAACGAAAGCTACCGTGGCAACAGGAGCGTAAAGACCTATACCATGCAAAAAGTGCCGGCTTTAAGGGACGAAGCTTTTATTACCTGCGATGATGATTACCTGCAGCAACTGAGCCCGCAGATGATGGCAGTGGATTTTGACGGCATGCCACGTAAAAGCCTGCTGCGTACCTGGCCGGGCATCATCCGCCAGTTGATGGAAGACGAGGATTTTGGTTTGCAGATAAAAAAGAACATTCCCCGTACCAGCGACCTGGATGCTTTGCTGGCAAATAAAAAAGACGCTTTTGAAAAAATGAGCATCATACATGAGTATGTAAAAAAGAACATGCAGTGGGATGAAACGAATGGCATCTGGGCCCTGGATGGTGTAAAAGCGGCGTGGAAAAATAAAAAAGGAACAGCAGGCGAGATCAACCTGATACTCGTGAACCTGCTGCGGGATGCCGACCTGGATGCCCACCCCGTATTGGTAAGCACCCGGGATAATGGCATGATCAATACCCGTGTGGCGGGCTTTGACCAGTTCAATAAAGTGATGGCCTATGTTACCATCGACAGCAGCTATTATGTACTGGATGCTACGGATAAATACACCCCTTCTTACCTGGTGCCTTTTTCTGTTGTCAATTCCGAAGGATTGGTCATAAATAAGATAGATACCTACGACTGGGGCTGGCGGGTGTTGTGGAACGAGGACCAGCTCTTTGATAATTCCACCATCATGGAAGCCACCATTGATGATAAAGGCACTATCAAAGGTATCGCCAATGTAACTTCGGTTGATTACAGCCGCTTTATAAGGCTGGATAAATTAAAAGAAGGCAAACAGAAATTCACCGAGGCATGGCTCAACCCCATGAAACAGAACATTACCATCGACAGCCTGAATATCATCAATGAAAATGATAACAGCTTACCGTTGGTGCAGGAATTCAACTTTGAAAAGAAAGTGAATGCTTCCGGCGATTACAATTATTTCTCCATCAATCTTTTTTCAGGCCTGGAAAGAAATCCTTTTGTGGCGGATGAAAGATTTTCGGATGTGTTCTTTGGCGCCAATCAAAGCTATACCATCACGGCCAATGTAACTATCCCCAAGGGATATACCTTCGATGCATTGCCCAAAAATTTAAAGATGATCATGCCGGATACCAGTATCGTTTTCACCCGCAATTCCAGTATCAGCAACGATACGCTTTCCTCCAGGATCGTGCTGGAATTCAGGCAGCCTTATTACATGAACCAGCAATACGGCTATTTTAAAGAGTTCTATAAAAAGCTGTTCGATTTTTTAAATGAACAATTCGTATATAAAAAGAGTTGATGCCTGTAAATACCACGCATATAAAACAACAACTGTTCTTTGTACTGCTTACCTTACAGGTATGCATACACGCACATGCACAAAAAGATATCCCGGGCTTTGGCAAGATCGATAAAGCGGATCTTTTAATGAAGGACTGCGATTTTGATAAAGGCGCCGAAGCCATGATACTGCTGGACTGGGGTAATTTTTATTACGACCGCGGTGTGCCCGGCATTACTTTTTTAAATACCATTTTTGAAAAAAGGGAACGCATAAAAATATTGAAGAACGACGGGTTGAATTATGCCAATGTGGCCATTCCCTACTACGATAATAATGCGGAAGAAAGGATCGTAAAGATCGATGCCCTTACTTACAACCTGGATGAATCGGGTAATGTAAAAGTTACGGAAGTAAATAAAAGTTCTATCTATTCAAAAAGGATCAACCGCTATTACAGCAAGATGATCATTGCATTTCCCGAAGCAAAAGTGGGCAGTGTGATAGAATATAAGTTCACCATGGAAAGGCAGACCGATCATAATTTAAAGGACTGGCAGTTCCAGGAAAGGATACCCACCCGCTACAGCGAATACCAGATCAATGTACCGGCCTTTTACCGTTTTTCTGTAAGGCCCACCGTGGTAGACAGTATTGAAGTAAAGGAAAGTGTAAAGGACGGTTTGATCTCCACCAACGAAGGCATACTCACGGCAAAAGTGTTGAAAAAGAACTTCATCATGCGCAATCTTATTGGCCTGCGGGATGAACCTTTTATGGGCTCCGCCAGGGATTACCAGCAAAGGCTGGAGTTTCAGCTGTCGCAGATAGACTATGGCGACAACAGGATAGCCGACCTGCGCAAGACCTGGGACGATGTGGTGAAGCTGCTGAACGAAGACGAGGATTTTGGCAAACAGCTGGAATGGGCGCCTACTTCGGCAGAAGCGGTAATTGAACAGGCAAAGCGACTACCCGATACTGTTAGCCGGTTGAATTATATCTTTAATTATGTGCGCAGGAACATGAGCTGGAATGGCGATGATGATATTTATAGTTACAATGGCATCAATTCGGCCTTCAATAAAAAAACGGGCAGCAGCGCCGATATCAACCTGATGCTGGTATGTATGCTCAATAAAGCGGATGTGCTGGCCTCTCCCATCCTTCTAAGCACCAGGGACAATGGGCTGGTGAATAAATTCTATCCATTCATCAACCAGTTCAATACAGTAATGGCGCATGTAAAAGTGGGCAACAGTTATTTTATACTGGATGCCACGGATAAAACATCCTCTTACAAACTGCTGCCGGAACGGGTGGTGAATACACAGGGCCTTATCATTCATACCGCATCGGGCGAATGGGTAGAGTTGTTTGATCTGAAGCATAAATATAAAGTGATGACGGCGGTGCATGGCGAGATAGATGCCAATGGTATCATGAAAGGCGATTGCCTGGTGAACTGTAATGATTATGCACGCAAACAACGCTGCGACAGCTGGCTGAAAAACAAAGATGCATTCAAGGAAGAATATTTTACACAGCCCGGTGTGGCTTTAAAAATAGACGAGCTTTCCGTTAATAATGTGGAGGCCGATTCGTTGCCCCTGGAACAAAAGGTAAAATTCAGTGCGGCGCTCAACAGTTCGGGTGAATATAAATATTTTGCACTCAATCTTTTTTCGGACCTGGATAAAAACCCCTTTGTTGCCGATGAACGCATCAGTGATGTTGATTTTGGTTTTTTGCAGGACTATACCATTTTTGGTAATTACACTATTCCGCAGGATTATACTTATGATGTGCTGCCAGAAAATATATCCATGATAATGCCGGATACAAGTATTATTTTTACCCGCACCCTGCAGGCCGATGAAAACCTGCTGAATGTAAGGATGTCGGTGGAATTTAAGCATACATTTTACCCCGCAGCCTATTACCCTGAGTTCAGGGAATTTTATAAAAAACTGTTTGCAAAATTGAACGAACAGGTAGTGATCAAAAAGAAACCCGCCCAATGATAAAAAGCTTCTATACCCTGCTGTTATTTTTTATAATGACCGGCGCCTTTGCCCAGCAACCCGTTTATACCGCGGCAAACATCAGCGATGCGATGAAGAAGAATGCCTACTCTGTAAAAAGAGAAGAGCATATTGAGTTTGAAGTAAAGGCAATTGACAAGGCTTATTACCGGGTACACAAAGTGGTGACCGTTTTAAATGAGGCTGGTAAAGAAGAACTTTTCTTTTACGAATTCTCCGACCAGTTTCAATCGTTGAATGCTTTTGCCATACATTTATTTGATGCCAATGGCAAATCGATCCGCAAATACAATTCCTCCGATCTTACCAAGCAGGCCACCGGCGAGGGTTTGGTGCCCGATGGTAAAGTGTATTACCTCAACACGCCTGCCCCATCCTACCCCGTTACAATACAGATAGACTATGAATTAAAATACAATGGCCTGCTGGATTATCCTGATTTTGAAGTGCAGCTGCCGGAACAATCGGTGGAGCATGCTGAGTTCATTGCAAAGATCCCTCCTGAAATGGACCTGCGTTTTAAAGCAAAGAACAGTACCATTACACCCGTTATCAGCAGCGAGGATAAATACAAAGTGTACAAATGGACCGCTGATAATTTACCGGCGCTTGAATACGAAGAAGGCAGCGTAAGCCGCGAAAGCCGTTACCCGAAAGTATTGATATCGCCCAATAAATTTGCCCTGGATGATTATGAAGGCGATATGACCAGCTGGCAGAATTTCGGCAAATGGTATGGCTCGCTTGCAAAAGATGCGGTGAATCTTACCGAAGAAAGAAAGCAGTTCTTTAAAAACATGGTGAAGGATATTCCTGGTGATAAAGAAAAGATAAAAACCATTTATACGTACCTGCAGAATAATTTCAGGTATGTAAGTATACAGTTGGGTATTGGCGGCTTTAAACCCTTTGCAGCCGATTTTGTAGATAAGAAAAAGTATGGCGATTGCAAAGCGTTGAGCAATTATGTGCAGGCATGCCTTGCAGCAGTAGGTATAAAAAGTTACCAGGCTTTGATCAATGCTTCGTATAATAAAGCGCCTGTTGACCCTGATTTTCCCAACAACAGTTTTAACCACGTAATAGTTTGTGTGCCCGGCGCAACCGATTCGGTATGGCTGGAGTGCACCAGCACTACTACCGATTTTGGTGTACTGGGTAATTTTACCGAGAACCGCAATGCACTGCTCATAACCGAAGATGGCGGCAAACTGGTGCCTACACCTAAAAGCCATGCATCTGAGAATTGTTTCAGCGCCAGCTCTTCTATTACGCTGAACGAAGATGGTTCCGGGAGCACCGAAACAAAACTGTTTGCCACCGGCGAATACCGGCAGGAATTTTTACACGATTTTTTTGAACAGAAAAAAGACGACCAGAAAAAATTCCTGGTAGAAGACCTGGGTTTTTTACAACCCGATGAATTTGTGCTGGACTATGATAAAACAAACAGAACGGTACCTGTAAAGCTGCAGATGAATATTGAAAAGATACCGGAATTCACTGCGGGCAATAAACAATTCTTAAATCCCCGTGTGTACAGCTTATGGCGCTACGCATTGCCCAGGGCCGAGAACCGTACGCAGGATTTTTATTTTCGTCATCCATTCGTAAAGACCGATACCACTATTTACAATTTGCCTGCTGGCTATGGTCTGGAAACCTTGCCCAAGCCCAAACAGATAAATTTTGAATTCGGTAATTTCAGCAGCACTTACCAATACGATGAGGCGAATAAACGCATCATCACCACGGCCAGGCTGGAGCTGGATGAATACAAGATACCGGCGGCAAAATTCCTGGCAGCCAAAAAATTCTTTAATGATGTGCTGGGAGAATACAGCGAAAAGATCGTGATAAAAAAACTATAACAGGCCGTACAGGCTGCCCCCTTTTTCAAATAACCGGTCGATATTTTTCTCCACCGCAGGATCTTTTTCCAACACCGGCGCATGGTGTGGCTTTATCCTTGCATCAAATACCATCGGCCCGTTACAGCCCCAATGTTTATTGATTGTAAAGCTGTCAATGCCATACATATCATGCGATGGATTGCAGCGGGTAAAGGTTACCCATAAAAAGTTGTTCAGCTTTTCGCTCACAAAGCCGGCGTCGTCAGCAATGATTATTACCGGCGTGTTCTGCAATTGAGCATTGAAAATTGAACATTGAGTATTGAGCATTTGCATTTCTGCTTGAGCTGTACTGTAATCGCTGAACCTTTTTGCTTGCAACACAACTACTCCCGGCATTACAAGCCGAGCATTTTCAAATCCCTGTAAATTATTAAGGCAATCCGGCACAGTTGTAGCCAGTGTTCTTATCTTTTCCCCATAAGCTGCCAGTACCACTTTACTGCCGCTATTGAGGCCGGTGCCGCTGTAATCCAATGTATCGATGGTAGTATTGGTGTAAAAATGAATATCCCTTTGCAGGTTGATACGTTCAAAAATAAATTGCAGGTATCCGTCAACGTTATGTGCCGATAATTTATTCTCATCATCAGCTGTGATGAAGAGAAATTTGGCAAGACTTAATTGCCCCGTTCCGAGGATATGATTGGCAATGGTCAATATTTCCGCAGGTTGTTTGGCAGGTGCATAAGGTGTATAGCGTTCGCTGCCAATGGCCAGCAACAAAGGATGTACCCCGGCAGCATCCACAGCATGTACTTCTTTCAGTCCCGGTATCTCTTCCTGCAAAGCGCTGCCGGCAATTTCATGTATCAATTGCCCGAAGCTGGTATCTTCCTGCGGCGGACGGCCCACCACAGTAAAGGGCCAGATGGCATTTTGCCTGGCGTACACTTTATGTACTTTCATTAAAGGAAAATCGTGTGTAAGGCTGTAATAGCCCAGGTGATCGCCAAAAGGGCCTTCTGGTTTGTTCTGCCCGGGATACACTTCACCGGTGATCACAAAATCAGCATCGGTACTGATGCAAAAACCATCTTTGTACATATAGCGGAAACGGCGGTTGCCCAGTACTCCTGCAAAGGTCATTTCGCTTATGCCTTCGGGTAAGGGCATTACTGCCGCCACGCTGTGCGATGGCGGGCCGCCCACAAATACACTTACTTTCAAGGGTTGCCCTTTTTTATTGGCCTTGCTTTGGTGCACACCAATACCGCGGTGCAGCTGGTAATGCAATCCCACTTCCCTGTCTTTTTCATAATCATTGCCGGATAGTTGTATACGGTACATGCCCAGGTTGGCATTCATGATGCCGGGCTTGTCAATATCTTCGGTATACACTTGCGGCAGTGTTACAAAAGCGCCGCCATCCATTTTCCAATGTTGTATTGGCGGAATTTCGGAGAGTTTTATTTCGCTGAACAATACGGGCTTTTGCAAAGGGTTCTTCAAAGGCAATGCCTTTAAGGCCGCCATACCGGTACTAAAATTTTTAATGGGATGTTTAATGGCATTTACAGGATCGTTCTTTAAAGCGATCAGTTGCTGCACGGTTTGCAGGCTGTGCCGGAATATGAATTTGCTTCTTTCGAGTGTGCCAAAAATATTGGAAGCTGCCCTGAAATTGCTGCCTTTTACATTTTCAAACAACAGTGCAGGCCCGCCCGCCTCATGTACCCGCAGGTGAATGGCTGCCATTTCCAGGTAAGGGTCCACCGTTTCTTTTATGCGGACCAGTTGTTTGTTTTGTTCCAGTTCCAGCAGGCATTGTTCCAGCGATTGATAGCTCATCTGTTGTATTTACGCAAAGGTAAAACAGATTCAGTAAAAAGCTGTTTATGCATGCGGCCCCCTGGTGTTCTCTGGCGGCCTTGCTGCAGGCGGCGCCGGTGCCGGTGCATTGCCTTGTGCAGCAGCAACGTCTTTTGCATGCTGTTGTTCGCTGGCCCTCCTGCTGTCGTGTTTATATTTAATACGGGTGGTAAGCCATGCAATAAAAATGGGCAGTATGATCGCTGTCACGATCCACTTGGTACTATCGTCTTTAAAAAAACTTTTGATGCTGCTGAAAAATCCTTCTTTCTCTGCAAATATTATTACCGGGATATTACGTGCCGGCAGGTTTACCATTTCACCGTCTTTTTCCAATACCGTTACCGATAATTTCAGTTCCTGTTCTCCGGGTACCAATGGAGTGAGTTTCCATTGCCAGATCACTTTCTTTCTTTTTTCAGTAAGGCTTTGTGTGGCGGCCTCATCTCCGCCAATCAGTTCAATATTGAATCCTTTGTTCTCCGCACCGCTCATATCTATCAGTCTTGCCTTCATTTTGGTACCCAACTCCAGGGTGGTATCAATATTTACTTTACCGCCGGGTGCGGCATTGGAGTTTTCGAGCGCTTCGGTCTTTAAGCTGCTTAATACCTGGTCCTTTCCCAATACCAGTGTGGCCAGGTAAGATTTCTTGATCTTCATGGTATCATCTGCATGAAATACCATAGCATGCTTCAGGCGGCGTTTTAAATTATCCACTTCGCTGATCACCGGGGTGATGGCATTGTTATCATTACTATTTCCATCCAGGCCGTTCAGGCTGCCACCGGGATCTGTGGCTGTTTTGGTGGCGGGCCCATCGTCTTCTATCACGTATTTGCCTTTAGGTAAAGCTGTTTCGCTGATGGTGCCATCTGTTGCAACGGGCGGGGTTGTTTCATCGTCGGAACTGCTGCAGCCTGCCCATAAAAAAGCAGCACACAGCATACTGAATAAATACCGTTTCATTTTCCGGGTTTTTAAATGGGTTATATAATAGTGTAAGTTTTATAAACCGGGGTAAAGTTGATTATTAAATCGCAAAACGGGCATACTCAATATTGAGTATTTTATAAACTACGGCATCATTCTACATTCACTTTTGTAATCTTCCTTAAACTATTAACCTAAACTTCTCGCAATGAAAAAATTCCTTCCGCTTATTTTGGTTGTGGCCGGTTTGCTGATGGCGTTCAACAGGCCGATAATGGGCCTTATTTCGCCCGCAACACTGGATATCCATATTTCCAGGCCACCGGTGATAATGCCTTCTATTTATAAGGTGTATGCCAACTCCGATGCGCTAAAAGGTAAATACAGCCTCTTTCAGCTGGTGGTGAAGAATACCAGCGATTTTGCTGCCAAGAACGTAGAAGTTTCTTACAGCGTTACCAATTATATCGAATCCACTGTAGCAGAAAAGATACCGCTGATAGAGCCCGGTCAAACCGTGGTGGTGAACTGCTACCCCAGCTTCCCGGATAAGATCGTTGATAAAATGACGGACTCCAAAGAAACGGTAAAGATCACTATCAAGGGTGCCAATATCAAGACCCGTGATGAAAGTTTTTCTATTGCTGTAAAAGGCCGCAACGAATTCATGTACACTTTTTTACCCGGCGAAGAAATAAGAACAGCGGGTGAATATTTTGATAATATGCCGTTGCTCTCCTGCCTGGTAACCCCCAACGACCCCATCATCAAATACCTTACACAACAGATACAGGAAAAAGTGCTGAAAGGCGAAGTGACCAACGAGAATAAAGAATCGGAAGGCATCCGTTTTTTACAGGGCATTTATTATGCTACTACCAAGGCGCACCTGGTGTACAGCGGTACCAGCGGTGTGCCGGAAAAAGTGAGCGATGTAAGTTCTATTGTGCAGAGCATCCGTTTGCCCAGAGAAGTATTTACGGGTAAAACAGGGCTTTGCATTGAGTTGTCCTTGATGTATGCCAGCATCATGCTGTGCGCCGGTATCGACCCCGTGGTATACCTTGCTCCCGGTCACGCATACCCTGGATTTATCATGAACGGTCATTATTATGCTATTGAGAGCACGGCGATCGGCGGTGAAGGCATTGGCGGCATTGCCACACCGGAGCAGGCATTGGAAATGGGCAGGAGAAACCTGGAAAAATTTGCACAGGGACAAGCCGCCGGTGACGACCGCTATAAAATTGTGAACATAAGGGATGCCATTAAAGAAGGCGCTGTGGCGATGGAACTGAAAGACGACAACTATTTAAGAACAAGGGTGGATGAAATATGTAAATCATTTGAGAATAATGCACAGATAGCCAACAATGCACAGCCGGGCAATAACGGTGGTGGCGGTAATGGCGGCGGCGGGGGTGGTGAAGATGTGAACCCCGGCGGTGGCGGCGGTGGAGGAAATGCGGGGGCACCCAGTGGTTATAACCTGTTCCAGGGTGCAGTAACATTCGCCTATCCTGCCAGCTGGAAGATGATCAGCATACCATCCAATTTCATCCGCCAGTGTAAATATGTTATCAGCAACCGGGCCGGCAGCGCCAATGTGCAGGTATACAGTTTTCCCGGTTATAACAGGCCCGACCAGGGTTTGCAGCTCATCAATCAATCAATGGCGCAATATGGTTATGGTTTGCAGTACCAGACCACCGGCCAGGCCAAGGGCTACACTTTCTACAACGGGCAAACAGGCAATGCAGGCGGCGCCACTTTAAATTGGGTGGGAGCCTTTAAAGTAACGGGCAGCGGTGTGGAAGGTATTACCGTAGGCGCCAATGCCAATACCGGCAGCACTTTTCAGCAAACTGTAATGACCATACTGAACTCGGTGCAGTAAACATTAACCAACAACTAAACACTTATTCAAATGAAACTTACACCATTCAAATATTTTGCAACACTGTTAATAGCAGTTTGTTTTACCACCGGGCTGCGTGCACAGGATGATAAGGGCTACAAAGAAACCCTTGAAATGAACGTGGATGATAAAGGAGAAATGACCGTGGTATCCAAGATCGTTTATAATGCTGCCACCTGGGCATCCATCAAGCAGCAGCATGGTACCGATAAATCTGTTTTAAAGAATCTTTTTAAAGCGCAGTTCCCCAAATATGTGCTCACCGATTTCGACATCAGTGATGATGATATGGAAAGAACGATCAATATCAAATTCAAAATACTGGGTGGGTTAAAGCTGGATGAGAATGGTAAATGGATGGCAGAGCTGGATTCAAAAAATCCCAACATTACCAAAATCACCGAAACACAATTTTTAATGGTGGATGAAGCCAGTGCACAAACTTCCAAGATCAACCTGCCCAAATCTGCATCGGATGCCAAGATAGAACCTGATGCCTTCGGAAAGGCGATCCTTTCTTTTAGTGCACCCGTTGGTGGCGGCATGTTCGGCACCATCATTAAATACCTGGGCATTTTAGTGGCTGCAGGCGGCGCATTCCTTTTCTTTAAAGGAGGTAAGCTGAATGCCCTGTTTGTAAAAGATCCTAAAAACAAAAAAATCGATTACAAACAGCAGAAACATATTGATGATGCGATCGTGATCAATACAGCACCTTCGGTAAAAGAAAGCATCAGGACCACCGGCAATAATATTGATACCAGCCACGAATAAGCGGCTTAACCTTAAACCATCTGCTTATGATGCCCCCTGCAAAAAATAAAAAAGTACTGCAGTATAAGGATCTTTTTGTCGGCGATTTCTGGCGGTATTTTGTAAAAGCGGCCTGGCTTTTTTTCCCGGCCATCCTGTTCATTGTTTTTGTGTTTATGTCCTTCTGGACGCTGAACCAGGGCAAAGACCTGATGATCATTACACTGGAGAACCGCAAAGTGTTCGGCTTGTTCTTACTGGCGCTGGTGTTCTGGGTGGTAACCACCTGGTATTCGTCGCGGCTGGTGGCCAAGGCAAAAGAGCTGCAGGACAGTGATAAACATTTAATGTGGCAAACGCTGCGGGTACAAGGGCCGCGGATACTGGCTTTTACCTGTATCACGGTTATCATTCTCGCCTTCTTCCAGCTCCCCTATCCTTACACGCCGCACCTGAGCCGCAAAATGTGTTACCTGTTGCTGTTCCTCAGTTTCAGCTGGTATTTTCTTATTTACCAGTTCTGGAACCGGGCGCTGGCAAGGCCTAATTTAACAGTACCACAAAAACTGCGTTACTGGCACCGGGTGCGTTATTTTACTTATGCCCTGCTGAGCGGACTAACGCTGTCGGTTATACTAACAAGGTGGATCTGGGGCCTCATTATCTTATTGCTGATCTATCAAATAGGGCTGATCATTTTTATACTCATCCGCAGAAATATCATTGACGCACGGGGCCATTACTCTTATTTGGATTACGACCGTTACCAGTTCAATAATAAAGAGATCAGCATCTGGAAAAAATTATGGAGCCTGGTTACCGATAATGAGGATAAAAGATATTTCCAGGCATTTGGTTTTATTGGCATTGTAGCGCTGGGTGTTTATATCGCCACGGTGGTGTCGGTGGGCTTTTCCACCTGGATGGGCAGTTTTCCCTTTGTGTTTTTAGCATTCGGGGTGCTGCTGGCTATAGGAAATATCATTACGATCATTTCCATCATCATCCGTTTTAATTTTCACCTGGTGTTGCTTACCTTGTCTTTTATCATCGGCTATTTTGTAGAACCGCATTATACCCGGCTGATAAAAAAAGAAACGGCGGTACAATTCGATCAACGGCAGAACCTGCAGGAATATTTTTACCAATGGATCAATAATCCCATCCGGCAAAAAATGCTGAATGATACCAGCGTTAAAAAAGTGCCGTTATTCTTTGTAATGGCCAATGGTGGTGCTTCCCGTTCGGGGTACTGGACAGCTTCGGCATTATCTAAAATGGAAGATGAAACGCAGGGCGAATTTTCCAACCACCTGTTCTGCTTAAGTGGCGCTTCGGGCGGCAGCGTGGGCAATGCTACCTTCTTTTCGGTATTGCGTGCCAAGGAAAACCTGATGCGGACCAATACGGCGCCCAATGCCTGCTGGCAGGCTTCGTCCAGTTTTTTAAAATCAGACTTCCTCACCTATACGCTTGCACGAACTTTAGGCCCCGATGTATTCCGCAACCTGGTTACTTTATACAATGTAAACGACCGGGCCTCTGCCCTTTCATTATCAATAGAAAAAGCGGCAGGGCATAAAAATTTTCTATACGACAGCCTGGGTGTTCCCATGTCCAGCATTGTTACCCAGCACAATGAACCCTATAACCTGCCTGTATTATGCATCAATACCACCCGCATGCAGGATGGTAACCCCGGTGTGATCAGCAATATCAGGATATCCGATTCTGTATTCAATGGCCGTATTGACCTGTTGAGCATGCTTAAAAAAGATGAGGATATGAAACTGAGCACCGGTATTGTGCTGGGCGCCAGCTTTCCTTATTTAAGCCCTGCGGGAAGGATCGATTACAGTAAATGTGATACCTGCAAGGAAGAGCCCAACTATTTTGTGGATGGCGGTTATTTCGACAATTCAGGCGCCGGTGTGATATTTGAAATGATCGTGGCATTGCAGAAGATCATTGCGGCAGATACCACCATAAAAAATAAGCAGAAGATCGAGTTCAGCATCATTCATGTTACCAACGAGAATTTTGATGATGTAACATTGCGTTCTGTAAATCCATTAATGAACGACCTGGCGGCGCCTTTTAAAACATTGCTGGGCGCTTACGAAACACAAACATCGGTGAACGACCTGCGCCTGAAGAATTTTGTGAAGGACCTGTACGGCGATAACCTGCATTACAACCGCATATCACTCTATATCAAGAATGATCCCATGCGCTATGCTATGAACTGGGTGATATCGCAATATGTGCTGGATGCCATTAATAAAAGACTGGAAACGCATCCCGAGCTTTCGGCAATGATCAAAGGTATCAATGCCCTGAAACATTGATGTTGTAACAACAGATTTTAATTGGCCACAGCGGTTTCTTTTACAGCTTCAGCAGAGGAGTTCTTTGGCGTAAGGGGTTTGATAATGCCCTTGCTCAATCCCAATGCCAGTATATTGGTAAGCCTGCCGATGCACTGCGTGGCTTTATTCAGTTTTTCGGTTACGCTTTGCAGGTGGGTCACATTCTTTTCCATTTCGGCGGTAATGCCTGCCAGCTCATCCGTTTTTAAACGCAGGTTGGCCAATATGGAGGCATCCAGCGAGCGGGTGAGTTCGTTTTGAAGGATGTTGATATTGAAAATGGCTTTCGATTTTTTATTCCTTTCCGCTGCGGTCAGCTCTGCCGGCGATGTGCTGGTCATTTCATTCTTGGCATCATCCAGTAAGGAAATGGCGGTGTAAGTAGAATCGATCTGCATCAATATCATCCTGCGGCGCTCTTCTTTTTCTGCCTCGGCGGGGCTTTCAAAATGATTGGAGGCATTGTTGCCGGGTTTTATATACGGACTGCTGTTGCTGTCGTATCGCTCCACACTCCTTCCTGTATCTTTCTCTTCCGATGGTTTGCTTTCTGAATGCTCACCATTGTGGCAGGATTGTAGCATCAAAAAAAATGCAGCAATGATCTTTACGGGTAATTTGGTTTTAAAAAGATCCTGTATCATATTCTTTGCATTTGATTAGTAAGTTATTTTAAACAGCCTGTCCCTTGCCACGGAGAATTTGGCAATGGTATCCAGCAGGTTGGTATAATCCGCTTCCAGCTGTACTATTTCTTTGGGCACTTCTTTGCCGGGATTGGCCGAGCTCACAAAGTCATCCAGCACACCATACGAATTGCGCAGGCTGAGTATACACACCCGCAATTGGTTCACCAGTGTATTCAGTTCCCTTAACTGCACCTGCCAGTTGAGATAGATGGGCAGGTATAATTTATAATAGTTGTAAGGACTGTTGCCCTGTTTTGTTTCGTACGCTTTTAAATTATTCAGGAAGTCTTTAAAATTCTCATTGATGAAGGAAGGCAGTTCGCTCAGCTCTTTCTGGATCTTCGGGATATCTGTATTCAGAAAATCATCGCAGATGCCTTCAAACGGTTTGCGGGCCGTGCTGATGGCGGCTTTCAGGTATTTTTTCTGTAATGAATTGATCTTTGCCGAACCCAGCTCTTTAATGATGTTTGCAGCAATGCTGCCCACCGATGGAGGTATACTGGTGGATGGCGGCACCCGCTGTACACAGGCCGCATTATAAGTGGTCACCAGCCCGTCAAAAGATGTTTGCCATTCTTTTTTATTCTTGGTAAAATCCTTTAAATACGATTCGCTGATAAGGCAATGCACCAGGTCGGCATATTTGCCCACAATGCGGTAAGCATAGGCAAATGAATCCACCATGTCCAGGAATTTCAGTTTGTCATTCAGGTCCAGCTGCAGCGCCTCCACACTTTCCCGGGCCGATTCGTTGGTGGCTATAACACCGCTCAGCTGCAGCGTTTGTGTTTGCGAGCGCAACTGGTACACCCTGTTGTATACATCCGGGGGAATGATGGAAACACCTTTGGTGACCACCGTGTATTTTTCAACTGCATTTACCTGCGCTGTTTTTAAACCGATGCTGCAGGAACAAAACAGGCTGATGGCTATAAGGAATAGCCCGGATCTTATTGGGGGTAAATAGTGCATGCACCAAATGTATCATTTGGGTATAATGCTGCCTATACTCAATATGTAGTAGACCTTTACAGGCTGCTGCTACATTTTGCCAAAGAATTTGGAGATATCGAAATACACTTTTTCTGTTTTGCCCGAAGCGGTCTCGATCGTAAGAATATCATAGGGCTTGCCGTTATGATTGGACAGGCTTTGGGATTTTACTTTATAGCCCGGATAATTTTTCTTCAGCCATTTGTACTCAGCATCAACGCCGGGGCCTTCTGTTTTTTCGTTGATAAAGATGGCTTTGTCAAAAGAAGAACCATCCGCATCCGCAGCGCCTGCCGTTGCAGTAGTGGTGCTGCCACTTGATGAAGATGAAGCCATTTTTTTGGAAGAAGAGCAGGATGTAATGAATACAGCGATCAGTAAGGGTAATACAAGGTATCTCATATAACTATTTTTATCATCAAATATAGATGTTAAAAATAATTGGTTTACACAGCGAAATACTAAAATAATACTAATAAATATTGGTGGGACAACCGGTACGTGATCTGCCGCCGCCTTTGCCGCCACTGCCGCCTTTACCATTCAGCCGGATGGCAACATTTACGCCTGAGAAATAATACCAGTCCTTACTTTTGGCACTACCACGCTGAGCGCCGTCGGCAGGATACGTAAGGCCGGTCTTTAATTCATCGCCCCTGTAAGCCAGGTCTACTGCCTGCTGACCACGGTTGGCCAGTAAAAGGTTCTGATCTACATAAGTGGTGCTTACATCATCAATATAATCAGTGTTTGTTTTTCTTAAACCTATTTCAAAACCGATCCTGATATTATCATTCAATGAGAATTTTACACCACCGCCAAAGGGAATGGCAAACTGGTTAAGCTTGTATGCTTTTCTTCCCTGGTAAAAGCCCTGCCCTTCGGTGCTTAATGGCTGCAGGTATACTTTATTACCGGCAGAGTCCAGTGTAGATGGTTTGAAACTAAAATTGCTGATGCCCGCAAAAATATAAGGCGCCAGTGAATGCTCGTAAGGATTGAGCAGGCAATACTCCAGCCCCAGGTGAATATCTGTTACCGGTGATGAAAAACTAAGATTGCGGATGGAATTACTGTTACTCTTTTTATCATCTCCACTCAGTTTACCAAAAGTTACGTTGCCCCTTGCATAAAAGCGGTCACTGATCTCGTACAGCAAACCTGCACCAAATGCAGGATGCGACTGATCCAGCGTAAAACGCTTCGCCTGCAGGTCGCCCTGGTAATTGCTGAATCCGCCAAATAAAGTAAGATGAACTTTTTGTGCATGAGTGCTCACAGCAGCGCACAGTAGTAGTAGTATGGATAACAGTCTTCTTTTCATAAATAAAAATGAGGGTAAACGTTTTTGTTTACCCTCCCAATATCATACCAAAAATTACTGTAGTTATTTTTTCAGGTACATTACTTCTTTTACCAGCTTTACTGTACGGGGTACATCCGGTAAATAAGCAGCCACCAGGTTAGGTGCATAGTGCATCGGCGCATCTGCAGAAGTGATCCTGCGTACAGGAGCATCTAAATAATCGAAGCCTTCTTTCTGTATGCGGTAAGCAATTTCAGAAGATACAGAGGCAAATGGCCATTGTTCTTCCACAATTACCAAACGGTTGGTTTTTTTAACGCTTTCCAAAATAGTGAACCAATCCAGTGGGCGGATGGTAGCCACATCTATCACTTCGGCTTCAATACCTTCTTTGGCCAGTTCTTCAGCGGCGGCCAGGGCCACCTTCATCATTTTATTAAATGAAACGATGGTAACATCCTTACCTTCTCTTTTTACAAAGCATTTGCCGATAGGCAGTATGTATTCTTCTTCGGGCACTTCGCCTTTATCGCCGTATGCTACTTCACTTTCCATGAACATTACAGGATCGTCATCACGTATAGCAGCTTTTAATAATCCTTTAGCTTCGTAAGGAGTAGAAGTGCTGATCACTTTTAAACCGGGAATGTTAGCATATAAAGATTCAAAAGCGGTAGAGTGCTGTGCACCTAACTGGCCTGCGCTACCGTTGGCACCACGAAAAACGATCGGGCAACCAACCTGTCCGCCGCTCATTGCCAGCATTTTAGAAGCGGTATTTAATATTTGATCTAAAGGTAAAACGGCAAAGTTCCAGGTCATGAATTCCACGATCGGGCGTAAACCATTTTGAGCTGCACCTACGGCAATAGCTGCAAAACCCAGCTCCGCGATGGGGGTATCAATGATCCTTTTTTCTCCAAATTCGTCCAGCATACCCTGGCTTACTTTGTAGGCACCATTGTATTCTGCCACCTCTTCTCCCATTAAAAACACTCTTTCATCCCTTCTCATTTCTTCCTGCATGGCTTCTCTCAGGGCTTCTCTTAATGCTATTTGACGCATAGTATCGGTTTGATTTTATTCGTTTCTGTATTAAAGTGTGCAAATTTATTTCATCAAAGCCAGATGAACAAATAGTATTGTAAGATAAAATAGGAGGATTTATACCACATAGGCACATAGGATACATAGAAAATACATAAGACATCCAAATATACTTACCTGAGTTCCCTATGTTTTCTATGTGCCTATGTGGTTAATTTGTGTTAAGGCATTACCTCTGCCAGCTTGGCCTGCAGCTTTTTACCAAACAGGTTCTTTGCAATGATATGCCCTTCCTTATCCAGTAATAAATTGGCAGGGATGGCCTTGATGTAAAATTGATCGGAAGTAGCATTTTGCCAGCCCTTCAGGTCGCTTACCTGTTTCCACACCAGCCCGTCTTTTACAATAGCCTTCTTCCATTTTTCTTTGCCTTTTTCATTATCATATGACACACCAAATATCTCGAAGCCTTTATCTTTATAAGCATTGTAGGCTTTTACAATGTTTGGGTTCTCTTTGCGGCAGGGACCACACCAGCTGGCCCAGAAATCCACCAGCACGTATTTACCTTTTAAAGAAGATAAACTCATTTCATTATCCAGCGTGTCTTTTTGTTTGATATCCGGAACCGTTTTACCCACGGCCACTTTTTCGTATGCTTCCAGCATTTTTTTAACGTCCATGCCTTTGGCAGATTCCTTTACTTTTTTAGCAAGGCTGTTGTACAAAGGCGCTACATCGGTTGCTTCGGCGTAGTAGCCAAAATTATCCAGTATGGCCATGGCGCTTCGTACAGAAGATGGATTGGCTTTAATAAAATTGCCGGCATATTTTCTTTTCAGTTGCGTGATACCATCTTCTGCTTCATCCAGGCTGTCGGTCATGGCTGTGTTCTTATCTTTTTCTGCCTGGTCGTACAACTCGTAAAAATGTTTTTCTGCATCCACCGCAGGTTTCATCGCCTCTTTATATTTTTTATCTTCATCATTCAGTTTACTGCCGGTGATGGTGAGTTCTTTTAATTGATCTCCACTGCCTGCTATCTTCATATTGGCGGGCTCTGCATAAAATTGCAGGTAATCTTCCTTGCGGCCTTTAAGGGTCAATACTGCATACAAGGGCTGTGCAGCAAAACCTTTAAAACTAAAAGCGCCATTGGCCAGTTCCACACTGTCTTTTACAGGATTATCGCCGTACACGGTCAGGTACAATCTGCCGGTCTTTACATTGGATAAATTACCCGTGATGGTAAATGCAGAATCCGTCTGCGCCATAGCAGCCACATTGCTGAACACTAAAAAAGAAAAGAATAGTTTTTTCATTTATATAAAGTTGAAGCATAAAATTAACTGTATTGCCTGCACTAATAAAAATTGTAGCGCACTTTTATATGAATGGTTGGATGCAATGCATTACAATCATAAAAAAAGTGATGCCGGTATTGCATCACTCTTGCATAAAGTATTTTTTGGGAAACTACTGCGTAGTTTAGGTAGCCACGGATTACACAGATTTACACGGATTAAAACGGGTATGTTTGCCCCATACAAAAAATAAAATCAGTGTTAATTCGTGTAATCCGTGACTGCTTTTTAAATGTTCTCTATCACCATCGCACTCGCTCCTCCTCCACCATTACAGATGCCGGCGGCACCATATTTAGCATTGTTTTGTTTTAATACATTGATGAGGGTAACAATGATCCTTGCGCCACTGCAACCTAAAGGATGGCCTAAGCTTACTGCACCGCCATTCACATTCACTTTGGCAGGATCGAGTTTCATGCGGCGGGTATTCTCAATACCCACTACCGAAAATGCTTCATTCAGTTCCCAATAGCTGATGTCTTCCATTTTTAAACCTGCTTTGGCAACTGCTTTTGGTACCGCAATGGCCGGTGTGGTGGTAAACCATTCGGGCGCCTGTTCCGCATCGGCATACGATACGATCTTTGCAATGGGTTTAAGGCCCAGCTCTTCTGCTTTTGCCTTGCTCATTAATACCAGTGCAGCAGCGCCATCGTTCATGGTGCTGGCATTGGCTGCTGTAACGGTACCGTCTTTTACAAAAGCGCCTTTCAGCTCCGGTATCTTATCAAACTTTACATTAAAAGGTTCTTCGTCTTTGGAAAATAAAACGGGGTCGCCTTTTCGTTGTGGTATTGCAACAGGTACGATCTCATTTTCAAATTTGCCGGCATTAACAGCAGCCTGGCTGCGTTTGTAACTTTCTATAGCAAAAGCATCTTGCTCTTCACGGCTTACACCGCAGGTGCCGGCGCACATTTCAGCCGCATTACCCATCGCCTTGCCATCGTACACATCGGTCAGCCCGTCTTTAGCAAGACCATCAATAAAAGTCACGTTACCATATTTATTGCCCCAGCGCATATTTTCCGAATAGAAAGGCACATTGCTCATGCTTTCCATACCGCCTGCAACAACAATATCCGCATCACCCAGCAGGATGCTTTGCGCCGCCTGTGCAATGGCTTTCATACCGCTGGCGCATACTTTATTTACTGTAGTGCAGTTCACTTCGTTGGGTAAGCCGGCAAACTTTGCGGCCTGCCTTGCAGGGGCCTGTCCCAGGTTGGCCTGTAACACACTACCCATTAAAACATCATTCACCAGTTCGGGTTTTACACCGGCTTTTTCCAGGGCGCCTTTAATGGCAATAGCGCCCAGTTTAGTGGCAGAAAAATCTTTTAAGGAACCTCCAAAACTTCCCATCGGGGTGCGGACTGCAGCAATGATATATACTTCGTTCATAAAAACAAATCGTTTAGGCTGCAAAGGTAAACGGTTCGATGCTGATTTTTTAAGATTTGAGAAATCTTGAATCCTGCGCATGAAATGTTGGATACTGTTTACTGCTTCAATTATTTCCTTGCGTTTTTTTAGGTTATCCGCCTGCGGCGAATAAGAGGGAACACGGATTACACGGATTTTCACTGATAGGCATGTCAGCTCATCATAAAAATCTGCGTTCTCCATCAAACACCGCAGGTGTTTCCAATACCTCATTCTGTGTTAATCCGTATAATCCGTGTTCCCATACCTGCGCCGCAGGCGCTTGTTGTTTTTTCCGCGAAAATCTTAATCATCCTAAAAATCTGCGTCACCCATCATGGGCCGCAGGCGCCTGTACAATCTATCCGCATCCAACTCCCTGCGTCGCAGGCGCTTATCTCTCCCTCCTTTTTCGTACCTTTGCACTCCGGAAAATAAGAATGACGACAATGGAATTGACTAAAAATTTTGAACCTGCTGCAGTAGATAACAAATGGTACCAGCACAGCCTGGACAAAGGATATTTTAACAGTACGCCCGATGAAAGGGAAGCTTATACCGTGGTGATACCGCCACCCAACGTAACCGGCGTGCTGCACATGGGCCATTGCCTCAACAATACCATACAGGATATTTTGGTGCGCCGTGCCCGTATGGAAGGCAAAAATGCCTGCTGGGTACCAGGTACCGATCACGCTTCTATTGCCACCGAAGCAAAAGTGGTGGCCATGCTGCGGGAAAGAGGCATTGCCAAATCTTCTTTATCAAGAGAAGAATTTTTGCAATACGCCTGGGAATGGAAAGAGAAATACGGTGGCATCATTCTACAGCAGTTGAAAAAGCTTGGCTGTAGTTTGGACTGGAGCAGGACATCCTTTACCATGGATGAGGATTATTACAAAAGCGTAATAAAAGTTTTTATCGACCTGTATAAGAAAGGATTGATCTATCGTGGTAAACGGATGGTGAACTGGGATCCTGTTAGCCAAACCGCTTTAAGTGACGAAGAAGTGATCTTTAAAGATATTGATTCCAAACTCTATTTTGTAAGCTATCCTTTTGCGGATGGCAGTGGCAAGATAACGGTAGCGACTACCCGACCGGAAACCATTTTGGGTGATGTGGCCATTTGCGTAAATCCAACAGATGAACGCTATGCAGCTGTTATAGGCAAAGAGATCATTGTGCCCATCATCAACAGGAAGATACCCGTTATTGCTGATGAATATGTAACGGCTGATTTTGGTACCGGTGCGTTAAAAATTACCCCCGCGCATGATAAGAATGACAATATGCTGGGCTTGAAGCATAGCCTGAAAGCAATTGATACATTAGATGCTACCGGCAAATTCACTTCGGCAGAACTGGTGGATGATGATCCTTCTGATCTGGTATTATCGTACAATGGTATCGATCGTTTTGCTTTGCGTAAAAAGATCGTGGAAGATATTACTGCATTAGGACAAATTGAAAAAATAGAAGACTATAAAGGCCAGGTGGGAACAAGTGAAAGAACCGGCGCTGTAATTGAAAGCAGGCTGTCCATGCAGTGGTTTATTGATATGCAAAAATTCCTGGATAAAAATCCGGAGACATTGCAATCGGTGATGGATGATACGATACAATTTCATCCTGCCAAATTGAAGAATACTTACAGCCACTGGCTGGAGAATATAAAGGACTGGTGCATCAGCCGTCAATTATGGTGGGGGCAACGTATACCTGCCTGGTACGATGCAGAAGGAAGGTTTGTTGTGGCAGCAACAGAAACCGAAGCGAATGAAATGTTCAATGCTCAATATTCAATATCCAATGCTCAGGTAAAGCAAGATGAGGATGTTTTGGATACCTGGTTTTCCAGTTGGTTATGGCCAATGGAAGTTTTTAAAGGCATCAGCAATCCCGGCAATAAAGAGGTTGAATATTATTACCCTACCACCACCTTGGTTACAGGACAGGATATCATTTTCTTCTGGGTGGCCAGGATGATCATGGCGGGATATGAATATAAACAGCAAGCGCCTTTTAAAGATGTTTATTTTACCGGTATGGTAAGGGATAAACAAGGCAGAAAAATGAGTAAGCAGTTAGGCAATTCTCCTGATCTGTTGGGATTGATAGATAAATACGGTGCAGACGCCACCCGTTTTGGTATCATGATCGCCTCCCCTGCCGGTAATGATCTGTTATTTGATGAATCTTCTTTAGAGCAAGGGAGAAATTTTAATAACAAGTTGTGGAATGCGCTGAAGTTGATAAAAATGTGGGAAGGGCGTATATCGAATAATGAAGAAATAATAACCGGCAACTTTGCGATCGATTGGTTTGAAAATCGTTTGAACGAAGTAAAAGCGGAGGTTGATACACTGATCAAACAGTTCCGCTTAAGCGAAGCGCTGAAAACTATTTACAGTTTGATATGGGATGATTTCTGCAGTTGGTACCTGGAATGGGTGAAGCCGGGTTTTGAACAACCGATTGAAGCGGCGGTTTATACAAAGACCATTGAATTTTTTACTGAGTTAATGCAATTGTTGCATCCATACATGCCATTTGTTACGGAGGAAATTTATCATCTGCTGAAAGAACGGAATGATGACCTGTGTGTAAAACAGATCACTGAGTTTAAAAATACAGATGCCGCGACTTTAACGCAAGGCAATTTATTGAAAGATGTTATCACCGGCATACGTGATGTAAGAAATAAAAATCAAATAAAACCCAAAGAAGCGATCACGCTGCATGTGCAGACGGCACAAAAGGATCTTTACCGGTCCATTGAAACTATTTTGGCCAAACAGTTAAATGCAAAAGCAGTGCTGTATGTGGATGATAAAGTGAATAATGCCATTGCCACCGTTATTGGTAACGATAAGTTTTATGTAGAAACAGAACAGCCGCTCCATACCGGTAATCAAAAAGAAGACCTGTTGAAAGACCTGCAACATCAGAAAGGCTTTTTATTATCCGTAGAAAAGAAACTGGGCAACGAAAAATTTGTACAGAATGCACGTCCTGAAGTATTGGCATTGGAAGAAAAGAAAAAAGCGGATGCTTTATCAAGGATAAAAGCGATAGAAGAAAGTCTGGCAGGCTTATAAAACATACTTGAACAAACGGCCCTTTTAAAAGCTGTTTGTTCAACCGTAATGGATGAAAATCATTCAGTTCTACCCAATTCGTGTAATTCGTACAATTCGTGTGATCAACGTATAAATGATACGTTAAAATGACAAGCTGTATACTTTTTGTACCGTAAATTCGTTTTTATAAAAAACGCCCCATGCCATTTCTTAAAAATGTATTTGTTTGCTGCTGCCTGCTGGCAGTTACTGTTTCAGTTACGGCGCAAAATACCCGGCAGGTAAAACCCAAAGAAAAGCCCGTTCAGAAATTTACTCCTCCTAAATTAAAAACTGCTCTAGGCAAATATTCCGATTCGGCAGTGAATGTATCCGCCGACGAAGCATTGCAATTGATAGAACTACCACTCACTATTACCGACGATAAAAAAACGGCTTATGCCATTTCTTCTTATCAATGCCTGTATAAAAAAAGAGGCGTGACCGAAGATGAACAGACCGGTAAGGTATCGCCGGTTACCAGCGTGGTGGCACAGGTATTCAAAACCACTCCTATCTCCGAAATATGGCGTAAGTCCATTACAGAACAGTTAAAATCCGGTGAAGAGATCTTCTTTTTTGATGTGGTGGTAAAAGATACACAGGGGCATTTAATGTTTGCACCTAATATTAAGCTCGTGATCAAATGATCCCAGGATATACTTATTAAAAGCCGGTTCCCCCAGGAACCGGCTTTTTTGTATTCCGGTCATTGCCCCTCACTCCCCGTTCACATAATCAGCGCCGCCATCTGCGCATGAGCCCAAAAATGCTCCAGGGCAGCATATAGTTTTACGTAAAAATCAAAACAATGAAAACAATACATCCATTTTTGATCTGCCTTTTACTGGCAGTACCTTTTTTATCGTGTAAAAAAAATAAAGGCGGCAGCGAAACTCCGGCTGAGCTACAAATATCCGGTGGCGGAAATTTCACTATGATCTTAAAAGCCGACAAAACATTGTGGTCAGCAGGCTATAATGGCTTCGGTCAATTGGGCGACGGAACAAATCTTGCAAAAAATGCACCGGTGAAAATTTCAGACAATGTAATTTTTATATCTGCAGGTATATCACATAGCCTGTTCATTAAAACCGATAATAGTTTGTGGGCCACTGGCCAGAATGCAGATGGCCAGTTAGGCGATGGCACCAATGCCAATAAGAACAGCCCGGTAAAAATTATGGATGGCGTAAAAATGGTTACTGCAGGCGGCAGGAACAGTTTTATCATTAAAAACGATAATACGCTTTGGGCAACGGGTGAAAACAGCCTGGGCCAGTTGGGAGATGGTACCACTGTAAACAGAAGTATACCTGTAAAGGTCATGGATGATGTAAAAGCGGTTGCCATTAACCGTTACCATACATTAATACTGAAGAACGACAACAGTGTTTGGGCAACAGGCAGTAACGGCAATGGACAACTGGGTGATGGTACGCTTAACAGCAGGTCCACTCCTGTAAAAATAATGAGCGATGCAAAAGCTGTTGAATGTGGCTTTTATAACAGCATGATATTAAAAACGGATAATACCGTTTGGGCCTGCGGAAATAATGGTTATGGCCAGTTGGGTGATGGTACCAATATACAAAGGCTTACACCTGTTAAAGTAGCCGATAATATCGTTGCGATAAGCGCTGGAGATGAGTTCTGTATGTTGCTGAAAGCGGATAATACATTGTGGTCAACTGGGTATAATGTTGACGGGGAATTGGGGGACGGTACCAACGTCAATAAAAGCACACCGGTAAAAGTAAGTGATAATATAAAAGCGATCTCAGCAGGCTATTATCATAGCCTCGTTCTAAAAACAGATAATACCATCTGGGCAACAGGCGGAAATAATTATGGCGAATTAGGCGATGGTACCAATCAATCCAGGAATGTTTTTGTAAAAGTGTACTTGCCATAAAACAATCGTCTTTAAACAACTTAATAATCTTAAACAAATAATATATGAAACAGGTAATCTTTATCGCGGTATCATGCCTGCTGGCAACCACCATTACCGCACAGGATAATGCAGCATTGCCCGCCACCATCAATTTTGAACGGGAAGTGGTACAGCAAACCAATGGCGAAGATGGTGAAGCCGCCACTACTTATTATTTCACCATCAATGGAGATTATGTATTGGCAAAACGAAAGGAAAAAGACGGAGAGGAAAAAACTTTTCTCTATAACAAAGAAGGAAAAATGTGCATGATAGATGAAAAGCACAAGACCATTACCATTATGAATATGCCCCGGGTGGTAGGCGAAGGTGCAACCATGGGAAAAGAAATAGCAGAAAAAATAAAAAAGAAACCCTTGGAAAAAGATGATAAAGAAAATATGACCGTAACAAAGACCGGTAAAACAAAAATGATCTGTGGTTATACCGCATACGAGTATGAAATAAAAAATGAAGGCGGCACATCGAGCTGGTGGTATGCAAAAGTGGATTTTAATCCCATAAAAATTTATACCATGGGCGCCGGCAATTCGGCCACGGCTGCTAAAATACAAAACAAAGAAGCTGATTTTAAGAATAACCCGATGGCAATACCGGTTTTAAATCAAAACTATTTATGGGCCGAAGTGGAAATGGCGGGTAAAAAAGGCATGGAAACAAAATCCATCACAAAAACTAGTTTTAGTTTTTCTACTGCAGGCTATACTATTAAAGATATGGGCAAGATGGGATTGAAAGAGATGATCAGGTCTAAAATGGGCGATCAATAACTATTAAAACATTCAAAAATAAAAATCACTTACAATGAAAAAAATACTTCCATTGCTGCTGATCCATTTTTTTGTTACCGCAGCGTGCGCACAAAATTTTATACTGCATATTAAGAACAATGCACACATCAATCTCACCTATAGTACAGAGGTGTTACATGGGATCGCTTCACAACTGCCACAGCAGATCGCAGCCGATCAGTCGATTACAGTGTATTTTAATCCTAATATTTTTACAGGCTCCGAAGGGTATGTAAGCATTTTTCCCGACAACCAGTTGAATGACAGGGTAACGGTGTATTGTGATAATCCTTTTATTGGGGAAGGAACTTATGCTGTAAATTCCTCGTCATTGTTATTATGTAAACCAACAAAATGGCAGATACTGAATAAAGGCAACGACTGCGAACTTTTTGTGGAAATATCCAGTACCACTTATGGAAAACCAACTGTAGTAGCATTGAATACCAATGGAACAATAAAAGGTTCTTTACTATGGGATAAAAATAACATTCAATCGCCGGAAGTCAATCCTTACAGCAATGCTTTTACCTGCAAAGTGCTGGCGCCAACACAATTCATTGAAAGCGCAGGACCATTCACCCTCGAAAGAACCGGTACGTATAATGGCAGGAAAGGTTTTTTTGAAGGTAGTAAGGAAGTAGGTTCAGTGACCTATGAAACCGTGGCTTCCTTCAATCCCAATTTTGTAGAAATAAGATATACGGTTACCGGTGTACCTACTGATATTCCTATAATAATGGATATCACGACAGACTATACAAAATCAAACTGGCTTGCAGGTCCGCAAAAACCTAAACCTGGCAATGAGTATGTTTTTGTGGTAGGCACTTTTCCTTCAACAGTTAAATCAACAGTAACCCTGGATAATAACCTGGCCCAGTTAAATGCGGTTGATTTTAATTGTGATGGCGATTGGTTGAAGGTAGATCCCAATACCGGTATTGTTGGTGGCAGTGCCATGGTAAATAAGATCGCAGCCAGGAAAAATATGCCGGTGCTTCCGGGTAGCGGTATGATAGTGGCGACGAAAACTGTTACCGCATCCAGCCAGGTGATGGCCACTCCTGCTATGCAAACTAAAACGCAGCAGGTGGAGGTACAAAAAGTAAGAACAGCTGGCGCCGTAAAAATAAGGCAACAATAAGATCACCGGAATCATTCACTTACTCATCATTTAAAAAACAGTATATGAAAAAGATAAGCCTGATCGTTTTTTTACTTCCCTTATTTATCAAGGCACAGGTATACCAGGCAAAAAAAGATGCGATGGCCCCGGCGCCTGTTACACAAGCGCCGGCAAAAGACCTGGGGCAAAGGCAGCAGCTTGCTATGCCCAAACGCAGCAACGAAGGGCCGGTATGGGGATTTTATGTAACAGAGAATCCTTCCTTCAATGTTACCACTTCCAATGTGGTGGCGCCGATGGAAGTTGGTTATGCATTTAAAGTAAGCAGGAAAGGATTATTATATGCTTTTTCAGTTTACATGCCCGTAAATAATGCTGCGGTTACTGTTTCATTGTGGGATGGTACTACACATCAACTGATCAAACAAAAGAAGATCGTTACAGGAAATAAAGATAATTTTTCGAAAGTTGAATTTGAAAATGAAGCAGTAACATTGGATAGTGGAAAAACTTATGTGCTCAGCATGAATACAGCTGCAGTTGTTGCACCAAATTATTATCAATACTACCTGATGCAGAAAGGCAGTAATGCACAAAATTTTCTTCCTTATACATACCAGCATATTACTGTAACGGAAATGCGGTACACACTGGCGCAGGCCAAAGTGCCCACCTACCCTGCTGATAACAATTATTATGTAAATGGTAAACAGGTATTACCGGGGCTGGTTGATTTTGCTTACTACGCCACACAATATTGAGAACAAAAAATACTATCATTCAATATGAAAAAAATAATTTTCAAGTCCATTTTATTGGTATTACTTTTTGCAGTGCAAATAAAAATACATGCGCAATACAAACAGTATAAACCACCGGCAGCGAAAGAAACGGTGATACAAAAACCTTACTATGGCGCCGAAGAAACTTTGATCGGTGCATTCTGGAAAAGTAAACCCAACCTCAGTTTTAACATGGAAACCGCCACCGAAATGCCCTACGAATTCGGGTATGTATTTACCACGGCTAAAAAAGGTGCCATCACACATTTTGCTGTGCGTATGCCAAGAACGATTGCTGCGGGACCAGTGCTTACCTACACTGTTTCCTTATGGGATTATGATACCAGGCAACTGATCAAACAAAGCCAGGTGGATGTTACAGACGTGCGGCTTACTACAAAAGCCTTAGATGAAGAGATACATATTACAGCAGGTAAAAAATATGTGCTGAGTGTTTTTATAAAGCCTGTGAACAGCACGGAGAATAAATGGTTGTACTACAACATGATCAGCCCCGGGAACAATAACAGCGCAGCTCCATTTATTCCTTTTACACAGGGTAATCTCACGCTTTTAAATACACAGTTCACACAATCTGCTACACCTGCATTTCCCGCAACGGTCAGTTATCACAAGGATATCATGAGCGGCATTTGCGATGTGGTATTTAAAGCAATGGAGCAATAAACCACAAAGAGACGAAAGCGCAAAGGGTCACAAAAATGCTTTCTGTTACTTCGTGACCTTGTGACTTCGTGGTTCAAATTTCAAACTACCCTATTATCTGTACATGCTGTATAATTTCTGGTAAATAATTTATATCTTAAGTACGATAAAAGAAAACGGTGCATGTCAACTGGTAAAGTATGTAAAAAGATCATCGCTATGTTTACGATCATTAAAAGACCGGCATTCCCTCTTGTCCTGTTATTGATAACGTGCTTTGCAAAACCTGTAAAGGCGCAACAGGCCCTGCCAAAGGAATATACGGCGCTGCAGACGGATACAGCCCGTATGCGTTTCCTTGCTAAAGCTATTGCCGATTCGCTGGACGGAGGGCAGCTGGACCAGGTGCTGGACTGGTCGAGACTGGGCCTTGCAATGGCAGAAAAAAATAAGGTGGACACGATGAAAGGCATTTTCTACTTTAATATCGGTAAGGCATACACGTACAAATACAATAAATTCGACAGCGCTATTTTTTATTACAAAAAAGTGCCTGCTTATTTTCCCGACCGTAACCGTAAATACAATGTTTTTGCCATCCGGGAGATCATGGACAGGTATGCCGACCTGGGTAATAAAGATTCCTGTTTTGTCTATCTCGATTCACTGGTTGCTTTTATTGATACCATGCCCGATAATCATCCTAAAAAAGTTACTCTATCGCAAAGTATTGCCACCAATTACGAATGGTTCGGCATGTTCAAAACCGCTATAAAATATTACCAGGTAGCTATTAATGGCGACAGGCAGAATAAAAATTATGCTGGTCTTGGTTTGGCGCTGGCTAACCTGGGCGTATTGTACAGCGAAATGGAAGACACTCATAAAGCCATTCAATACAGTGCCGAAGCGCTGGATTACCTGGCGGATGTGAACAGACCTTATATGCAAACGGCGGCCAACCTGGCTTCTTATTATGCAGACCTGGAAAATTATGATTCCGCCGCAAAATACCTGGCGCTTTCAGACAGCATGGTACAGCAGTTGAATGATGATGAGCAACGGGTGGTAAATGGCAACACACTGGCAAGGATCCAGATCGCACAAAAAAAATATGATGCAGCTATAAAGATACTTGACAGCAACCTCGCATTCCTGGCACAAAACGATGATAAGATCAATAAGTGCAAAACACTGATGACCTATGCCACGCTGGACACCAGCCGCAAACAATACGACGCCGCCAAAAAACATTTGACCGCAATGCTCGATCTTGCCCGGCAAAGCGATTTTAAGATCATGCAGGTAATGGCATTACAGAATCTTGCACTGGCCAGTAACAGCAGTGGCGATTATAAAGCTGCATTTAAATATCAACAGGAATATATGCGGCTGAAAGATTCGGTTGCCAATGATAAAGCCAAAGCCGATCTGAACGACCTGGAGATCAGTTATAAGACCCTGCAGAAAGAACAACAGATCGCTTTACTAAAAAAAGATAATGATATCAAAGACCTGCAGATAAAAGAAAGCAACCGGTTAAGGATTATTTACATTTTGATCATCGTATTCCTGGCGGCATTATTTGCATTGATCTATTACCAACGCAATCGCCGCAATAAAATTGAAACGGAAAAAATAAAAGCGGAACTGCAGACACAGGTGTTGCGATCGCAGATGAACCCGCATTTTATTTTCAATTGCCTTAACAGCATTGAGAATTTTATTATGCAGAATGATAAGCGGCAGGCTTCGGATTATTTGAATAAATTCTCTTTGCTGATTCGCAGCATCCTCGACAGCAGCCGTAACGAAGTGGTACCCATTGCAAAAGATATGGAAGCCCTGAAACTGTACGTGGAGCTGGAGCAATTGCGTTTCAATAATAAATTTTCTTTTAAGGTGTACGTTGATCCTGCATTATCCGGCGGCGATTATTTAGTACCCTCTCTCCTTGTGCAGCCCTTTGTTGAAAACGCCATTGTGCACGGCATGGCCCATAGTGAAGAAAAAGACCTGAATCTTACTGTAATGGCTTCGCTGGAAGGTGATAAAATTAAGTATACCATACAGGACAACGGCATTGGCAGGGAAAAAGCCAAAGTATATAACATGCAGAACAAACCGTATCACAAAAGCGTAGGATTGAAGATCACGGAAGAAAGGATCAATATTTACAACGAACAGCCCGAAAAAAAAGAATCCATCAATATTACCGATCTTTACGATGAACACGAAAATCCCGATGGCACCCGGGTGGAAATAATTCTTAAAGCCATTTAGTATGGAACAGTTAAAAGCAATACTGGTGGATGATGAACTGAGCAGTTTGCAAAACCTGCAACAGAAACTGGTGGAATTCTGCCCCGATATAAAAGTGATCGCAACAGCACAAAAACCGGAAGATGCCATCCTGCTCATTAACCAGCAGCAACCGGATGTGGTTTTTTTAGATATTGAAATGCCCCGCATGAATGGTTTCCGCATGCTGGATGAAATAGAGCAGATCAATTTTGATATCATCTTTACCACGGCGTACAATCATTATGCAGTCGATGCCATCCGCATCAGCGCTTTCGATTATCTTACCAAACCCATTGCCATCAGCGACCTGCAAAAAGCAGTGGAGCGTTTGGCAAAATACCGGCAGTTTCAAACCAAAGACAAACTGGGCGTTTTAAAAAATTCGCTGAACACCAATAAGAACCAGGACGAAAAGATCGTGATCGCCACCAATGAAGGCATGGAATTCATTACCATCAATACGATCCTGCATATTGAATCCAGCAGCAATTACAGCAAGATCTATTTACAGAATGGCAAAAGCATGGTAGTAACCAAACTTTTAAAGGATTTTGAAGACATGCTGCTACCCTACCGCTTTTACCGCATTCATAATTCTCACCTCATCAATTTAAAATATATCGAAAAATACATTAAAGGCGATGGTGGCCAGGTACGATTGACGAATGGTACTGTGATTGATGTAGCCAGAAGAAAGAAGGATGAGTTTTTGAAATTGATTGCGGGGTAAAATTGAAAGCAATTTTACATTGGAGGAAACTTGGTGAAATATATTGTGATATTGCCTTCCGGCTCTTCTCCAATACTATAATTGCAAATCACCCTTTTTTTATTTTCGGGTCTTCTGTAAATAAAAAAGTTTCGTATTACATCAACCACCCTGCCGGCCCTTCCCTGCGATCGCATACTGGTTTGGGAAGACACATTTACAACAATATAGAATGTAGTATCATGCTTAAATCTCTCATCGAAGCTATTGGTTATTTTTTCAAGGTATTTCCCCATTGACCTTATATTGAATAAATTAGATTGGAATACGAATGGATTGATTTTAAAGGAAAATATCGTGTCTGATTTATAATCTTGAACTGTTTTTATTTTGTATACATGCCGGGTATTTCCAAAATATCTTTTTGAATAACTTTTAAAAAAAGCCGGGTATCCGGAGGTGCCTTTCAAAGCAAAATCAAGTGACTTAGTACGGTTTGCTTTTATCCCCATTCCATAAAAGTATATTGCGCCGAGCTTTCTGCATACTGTATTTCTTATAGCTAACACTTTATGATATTCCACTTCATCCGGAACTCTCCCTATCACGGCAACATTTTCGTAATAATAAACGGCTTTTCGTGTTGACTGTATCTTTCCTTTGTAATAAAGTAATTCATAGTACTTCCCTAAAGCGATACAGCTATTAAAATACTTTAATAATGATTTGCTGCCGAAATTTGTATCGGGATCATGCCTGTAAATCACTTTTTTTATTGAATCGATCCAATGTTTATCTTCTTTTATATCGTATTGCAGTTGTTGTGCATGCAGAAGTGTTGTAGCGCTCATGGCCAGCATAAGAAGCAATGAAAATTTTCCCGAGGTAAAAAATGCAGTTTTCATATACTTTCCAACTTGTAAGATTGTATTTCTTCTTTTGACGACATTTTCACAAAGTTCGTTGCATTTGCTGATTAGCGATGCTTGAAAATGTATTTGTAAATAATGATAAATAATTCAAGCCCAAGAGTGAAGATCAAATGCTGAAGCTACAGTAGTACGAAAGTCCAATCAGGGAACCAACCCGAAAAGGGGATGTAATCCTTTTCGGGGGTCTTTTTTTGTTTCTTTTTTGGACAAGCAAAAAAGAAAAATGCAACGATCTTAATGCTATTGCCCAGAAAAAGTAAACACCTAACTTTAAAGTAGAGAAGTAAATGATAACATCACACATACACCAACTGGTGCGTCTGCTTTATCACACCCATCACAAACACACTTTGCACATGTCCCATATTTTCAATATTGCTCAATTTATTTACATGAAAATCGTGGTAGGCATTCATGTCGGCGGTCATCACCTTCAGCATAAAATCAAATTCGCCGGAAATGGTATAGCATTCCACTACTTCGGGCATTGCTAAAATGGATTTAACGAATTTGGTACCCGCTGTTTTACTGTGCTCTTTTAAACTGACATAACAAATGGCGATCAGGCTTTTATTTACCTTGGTATGATCCACTAAAGTGGCATATTGTTTTATCACGCCGCTCGTCTCCATGCGCTTGATACGCTCGTGCACCGGTGTGCTGCTCAGGTGTATCTTATCGGCAATTTCCTTCACGGTAATGCGGGCATTCTGCTGCAGTAAATGCAGTATGCCCAGGTCCTTGGCATCCAGTACTAAATTGCCGGTAGCTGTTTTTTCTGTTTGGGTAGCTTTTGCCATGCTTAAACAGTATTTTATGCTGTGAAAATGGTAATGAAATAATAATCCACCAAATTTACACAAATCTGTAGAATATTATACTGAATGCCTAGTTTTGTGGTCTAAAATAAAATAACATGTCTGCAATAACAAAAACCTCCATCGATTTCAACCTTAAAAATAAGGTTGCCGATATGAGCCTCGCTGAATGGGGCCGTAAAGAGATTAGATTAGCCGAAGCGGAAATGCCGGGCTTAATGAGTATCCGTGCTGAATACGGACCGAAACAACCTTTGAAAGGTGCCCGTATCGCCGGTTGCTTACACATGACCATTCAAACGGCCGTGTTAATTGAAACTTTAGTTGCACTGGGTGCCGAAGTAAAATGGAGCTCTTGTAATATTTTCTCTACACAGGATCACGCTGCTGCTGCTATTGCTGCTGCAGGTATCGGTGTATTTGCATGGAAAGGTCAAACACAGGCGGAAGCTGACTGGTGCATTGAACAAACTTTATGGTTTGGTGGTGCTGACCGTCCTTTGAACATGATCCTGGATGATGGTGGTGATCTTACCAATATGGTATTCGACACGTACCCTGAACTGATCCAGCACGTAAGAGGTCTTTCTGAAGAAACCACTACCGGTGTACACCGTTTATACGAAAGGATGGAAAAAGGTACTTTGCCTATTCCTGCTATCAATGTAAACGACAGCGTTACCAAATCTAAATTCGATAACAAATACGGTTGTAAAGAATCACTGGTGGATGCTATCCGTCGTGCTACTGACGTGATGATGGCCGGTAAAGTTGCTGTTGTAGGTTCTTATGGCGATGTGGGTAAAGGTTCTGCAGCATCATTACAGGGCGCTGGTTGCCGTGTGATCGTTACTGAAATTGATCCTATCTGCGCATTACAGGCAGCAATGGACGGTTTTGAAGTAAAACCAATGATCGAAGCAGTGAAAGAAGCAGATATCATCGTTACTGCATCCGGTTGCCGCGACCTGATCACTGAAAAACATTTCCGTGTGATGAAAGATAAAGCGATCGTTTGTAACATCGGTCACTTTGATATTGAAATTGATATGGCATGGTTGAATGCTAATTATGGCAACACCAAAAACACCATCAAACCACAGGTAGATCTTTATACTATCGATGGTAAAGATGTGATCGTTCTTGCAGAAGGCCGTTTGGTGAACCTGGGTTGCGCAACCGGTCACCCATCATTCGTGATGAGTAACTCTTTCACTAACCAGACACTGGCACAGATCGAACTGTGGACCAGCGCTGATAAATACGAAAACAAAGTATACGTATTGCCTAAACACCTGGATGAAAAAGTTGCCCGTTTGCACCTTGCAAAGATCGGTGTGGTACTGGATGTGTTGAGCGACGACCAGGCTGCTTACTTAGGTATTGCAAAAGAAGGTCCATACAAAGCAGAACACTACCGTTATTAATACATAACTGTGATCTTATAAAGCAGCACCCACTCTACGGAGTGGGTTTTGTTTTTATTACCGCTCCGGGTTGTTATAGTTGACTCAATTTTAATATTAGTATAACCTGGCTGCATCATTAATTCAGATAATTTTGACCACGATACATATTGCTGCCAGGCTGTTGCAGGCTGGTAATTATCAATCACACGTCAATGAATAAGCTCATTCCTGTTGTACTATTGGTTCTTTTAACATCCCATTCATTCTGTCAATTATCCACCAAAAATAATTATCCGCAGATAAAAGGTTATGCCAGCATAGTGCATCCCATTGTTACTTTCGATAAGGACAAGACCAGTTTTAATTTCGATGGCAGCTATACCGTTGGTTTTCCCTTTGGCATTAATATTTTAAAAAGCGACAGGATCGGTTTTAGTTTTGAACTCACGCCCATTATTAAAGTAGATAGTGTTACAGATAAAATGAGCAGCCTGCTATTTCACCCGGGAGTGATATTCCGTTTTCCTCATAATTTTACCTTTACGCAGCGGCTGGCTTTTGAAACAAATGGCCGTTATGGATTAACAATGGTATTTAATAAAGTGGTTATTGTAAGGCCCAACGCTAAATATTTTATCGCCTCTCCTATCCCCATCCGTTTTGGAAACGACAAGCCTGCTTCGCTGGGTATTGGCATACAGTTGGGTGTTGTTTTTTGATCGCTGCTATTAATTTTAAAAGTTCTGTACCCTTAATTTCAGGAATATTTTATTGCTTGATTGACACCGCAATTGTCCATGTTTTTAGTGGATTGGAAACAGCGAAACTATTATTTTTGTACTCCAATTGAGCTGTGAGCAGCTTTCAAGAAAATGACCAGCCATGCCTATTTATCCACCACGATCAGCGCCGGTAAAAAAGAAAGAGGAATTACAAAAAAGATTCACAGAGTTAGCCTGTGCAATCAAAAAAAATGATGCGGCTGACAAACTGTTTAAACTGGCAGAAAAATACAGGCAATCCCAGTTATCATTCCTGAAAGCAAAAGTACATCTGCTGAAAGAAACTGAATTACAGCATAAACAAAGTAATATTAAATTTGAAAACCTGGAAGAAAATGTGAAAGAATGGGAAGAAAAAACGAATGATGCGATCATTGAAGAAGTGAAAATATCCAAAGAATTTTAAAAGCAATAACAGTAAAATGAATGAAAATATTTTTGAAACCATCGACAACTACATCAGCAATCTATTAGCTCCGGAAGACAAAGCACTCACAGATGTGATCGATTCTCTTGACAAAGAAAATATTCCGCAGATGAGTGTATCGCCCAACCAGGGTGGATTCAAAAAAACGCACCTGAGGTGAAAATCTCCGTTCAGGCCTCCCCTGACCGGTGCTTCTCCGACCGTGAATACGCCAATGCCGATATTACCATAATCGATGATCTCTCCGATTGTTAGGTCCTCCTTGGAATTAAGAAGTTCCCATTGCAAACTTATCAGCAATAAACCTACTTGTTCTTTTCACACACCAAAAAGAAACAACCCCACAACCAGCACTTACTTCGTGCCATACTCGATAAAAATATCCGTCTCTATCGACTATGAATGTCTCGAGCATGAAGACGGGCAGCGCATCGTGGTTCGGTTCCTTTGCCGGGTCGTGGGTGACCATAATGGCATGATGGCTTACGGTGAGCGAACAGGATTATACAAACTTGACCGTGTTTATAAACAACGCAGCTTTCGCGAACTGATTCATACCTATTTTCGGACTGCGTTTACCCAACGTAAAAATTGCCGTGACCGGTTCTGGTAGGGTAGCACATGGTATTCTCGAGATCATGAACCTCATGGGTATTCATGAAGTGGAACCGGATGACTACCTCCGTCGCCGTTTTTTCCTATCCTGTTTATACGCAATTGAAAGGATACGAGTTCTATGGTGATAAACCACCGGCAAATACAACCGGGAAGATTTTACGACATCCCGATAGATACGCATGCAATTTCTTCCTTACACCGCGCAAACCAGATATTTTGCTGAATGGTGTGTATTGGATAAAACCGTTCTACCGTGTTTGTTTGAGAAAACCGATGTGCAAACCGAAGATTTTATCATTCAAACCATCGCCGATATCACGGATGATGCAAACGGATAGTGCCGATCAATCTTGGTGATGAGACGATTGAAGACCCGGTATATGGTGTAAGTAAACAGCAACTCGATAAACTATACGTATCTGAAGGATACATTGATGTGATGGCAATAGGTAAATTTGCCGATGAATTACCACGTGATGTCTCGCGTTATTTTGGCGAGCAATCGATCAAATTTTCTATTGGAAGACCTTGTTAAAGGTGGATACCATTGATTGATCGCGCGACGATGACCAATAATGGGAGTTGATGGAAGGTTATAAGATATCTGTCTGGATACGCGGATAATTTGATAATCTTAAAATTCGATGATTTGATGATTGATATGATGGGAGGATGTTCATTTTTGACTCTTCATTTCAACCGGGCAATGTAAGAATAAGGTGACTGGTTTGAATTCACTCCTACCTTTCACGTCGGGCGGGCGATAATAAGTAAACTAACTGAAGAGAAGCACGCCAATTCAGCATATCTCTTAAAAGATGCGTACCCGAATAAGAGCAGTGGCCTTTTGAAGGCTGTTGGTATAACATCTAACTCTTTCCCCATAGAGTACCCCTGGGTTTATAGCTCTTAAAGTTGGCAGATTCTTCAAATCCGGCCCGGGGTGACATGGTGGGAGTATCTTCATGCTTTAATATAGCATTCAACCCTATCGGGACAATAGAATAACACCCCAACGCTGAATTCACTATACTTTTGTCACCCCATCGGACATAAAATAAGACTAGCAATAAGGTCGCCGGTAGGAAGTTAAACCCACCTTTGTCATGCTGGTGGTATAGAAGGCAAACTAACTGAAGAGAGGCATGCCAGACCCGGCGTCTCTTAAAGATGCATACCCGAATAAGAGCAGTGGTATTTTTTAAGGGTGTTAGTATAACATCTTGCCTTCACCCCGATGAGACCCGGGTTTCTGCAGTTTTACACTGGAAAGATTTATCAAATTCGGCCCGGGGTGACATGGTGAGAGGATGTTCGAACAATGAGCGATCAGTTCATCCTTTTTTGAGATACAAAGTCAATAGAAAATGTAAGAATAATGTAACCGGTGTGAAATCACCACTACTTTTGTCGCGCCGACAGGATGGGAGGATGTTCATTTCTTGGCTCTTCATTTCAACTTTTCTGAGATATAAAGTCTATAGTGAAAGCAGGAATAATACTAACCGGTAGGAAATCCAACCCATCTTTGTCACGCCGACATGATGGGAGGATGTTCATTTCTTGACTTTCCATTTCAACTTTTCTGAGATATAAAATCTATGAGAAAGCAGGAATAATGCTAACCGGTGTGAAATCACCACCACCTTTGTCACGCCGGCGGGTGATAATAAAGAAACCAACTGATGAAATCCTGCCAGACCCGGCGTCTCTTAAAAGATGTGTACCCGAATAAGAGCAGTGGTATTTTTTAAGGGTGTTAGTATAACATACTTGCCCCCACCCCGATGAGACCCCTGGGTCTTGCAGTCTTAACCTTTAACGATTCATCAAATTCGGCCCGGGGTGACATGGTCGGAGGATATTCATGCTTTAATGTAACATTCAACGCTATCGGGACAATAGAATAACACCCCAACGCTGAATTCACTATACTTTTGTCACCCCATCGGACAATAAAATAAGACTAACAATAATGCTAACCGGTAGGAAGTCAAACCCACCTTTGTCACGCCGGGCGAGCGATAATAAAAAAGCGAACTGATGAAAACCCGCCAGACCCGGCGTCTCTAACGAAGTCAGGCTTTGAATCAAAACTGCAAATAATAGTCCCTCAGTAAACCCCTGAATTCTTCCGTATACATATCATCCCTATCCTTTATTATCAATTCGCCTGAAGTAACTATTGCATCATCACTACTGTGAATGGCCTTCACCAACACCCGAAAACAATCATGCTTCGATGTCTGTTTTACAAACACACTATCTACTATTTTCAATTCTGACTCTCTGAATAATATTTCTATCTCCCTCCATCGCTTAAACGGCAACAAACAATAAAAGCTTCCTCCCACTTGTAAATATTTCTTCACGATGGTAAATAATTCTACCAATCTAAGATGCGTACCATGATGCGCTGTGTTACGCCCACCATCCCGCCCACTCAACTCATTTTCATAAAATGGCGGATTGCTAATAATCACATCATATTTCTTTTCCGTCTTAAACTCTCTTATGTCCCCGTGAATAACACTAATATTCTCTTTCCATAATGAACCTGCTACATTTTCGCCCGCCTGTCCCGCCGCCAATTCATCTATCTCAATCGCATCCGCCTTACATCCTGACCGCTGCACCACCATCAAACTCAGCAAACCCGTCCCTGTCCCAACATCCATCACCTGATCGCTTTGCTGTAGCTGCCCCGCCACCCACGCGCCAAACAAACATGCATCCGTCGTCACCTTCATTGCAGACCTGTCCTGGTGAACCATAAATTGTTTGAACTGGAAATAAGAATTCGGCATGAGCGTAAGAATTACCAAGTAGCGCGTGCAGTCGCCTCGACATTCAACGGAGAGAAATCTTTTGCCTGAAATTTATAATAACCCGTCAACGCAATCATCGCTGCGTTATCTGTACAATATTGAAATGCCGGAATAAACGTTCTCCATCCATACTGTTTGCCTGTTTCTTCCAAACCTTTCCGCAAACCGCTGTTTGCCGACACTCCACCTGCAATACAAATATCCCTGATTCCGGTCTGATCCGCAGCTTTCCTTAATTTATTCAGCAGAATAGAAATGATCCTGTCCTGTACCGATGCGCAAATATCAGCCAGGTTCTCGTCAATGAACTTTTGCCGTTCCTCTTCCGTTGCCCTGAATTCCTCCTTATGCAACAAACTCGTTCCGGCATTTTGTAAAAAATATAATATCGATGTCTTCAATCCGCTAAAACTGAAATCCAACCCTTCCACACGTGGTTCCGGAAACTTAAACCGTGCCGGATTGCCTTCTTTCGCATACTTATCAATCAATGGTCCGCCTGGATAGGGGAGCCCTAATATCTTGGCTGATTTATCAAACGCTTCACCCGCCGCATCATCAATCGTTTCACCAATCACTTTTAAATCCGATGGTGAATTACACACAACAATTTGCGTATGACCGCCACTTACCGTCAGGCATAAAAATGGAAATGCAGGCTTGGGATCATCAATATAGATTCGCCAGCACATGCGCCTGCATATGATGCACTGCAATCAATGGTTTGTCGAGCGACAACGAAAGCGATTTCGCAAACTGTGCACCCACCAGCATGACCCTATCATCCCGGAGATTGTGTAAAAGCTATCGCATCTATCTCCGTGCAAACTAATTCCGGCCGCTCTTTTATCGCCGTATCAATAACCGGAACAATATGCTGCATATGTGCCCTCGAAGTAGTTTGGGAACAACCCCGCCATATTTTTCATGCACCGTTTGGTTCGCAATAAAATTCGAAAGAATCGCTCCATCCTTACAAACGGATGCCGATGTTTCGTCACAACTGGATTCTATGCCAAGGATGATGGGCAAGGAGAGCTACAATTTGCAGCAAAGGTAGGAAGGGAAGAGTGAATAGTGAGTGAATGGTGAGTAGTGAGTGGTAGTAGTGAATGGATCAAAGCGGCCATTTAATACCGTAAGTGAAGTTTCAGAGATCCAAAATCCGGAATCGAAAATCAAAAATTCTCCATCACTTGCTTCGTATTGCTACCACAGGGTCCATTCGGGATGCCTGGCGTGCAGGGATAAATCCGGCCAGCACACCTACAAATATGCAGATGCCTATTGCCAGTGCCATATTTGTTGTAGATATAAATACCGGGAATCCAAATACACCGGAAAGGATCTTCGTCATGATAAACACCAGCAATAATCCAATCAACCCGCCAATAATGCAAAGGAATGCGGACTCCAGCAAAAATTCAGTAAGGATAATCCTGTTCTTTGCGCCAATCGCTTTCTTCAACCCAATCTGGCCGGTTCTTTCACGCACCGTTACAAACATAATGTTTGCCACACCAAACATTCCCACAATCAGTGACAATGCTGCAATCGCCCATCCGCCAATATTGAGACTTACAAAAGCGCTACTCACAGCCGCACTCAGATCATTAATATCATTCAACGCAAAATTATCATCCTTGGTAGGAGAAAGTTTACGAATAGAACGCATCGTGCCCGACAATTCATCTTTCAAAGCTTTACTACTCAGGTTATCCTGACCCTGCACCATGATAAATGGATCCGTACGCAACTTGTTCATGATTCTTTCTGCAAACTTGTACGGGATAATCACACTCTGATCAAATTCCCATCCACCAATCATTTGCTTACCCTGCTTCTTGATCACCCCAATCACCAACACTTTCTTCCCGCGCAACGTAAGCATTTTATCAAGCGCCTGTTCAGGCGACCCCAAAAGTTTTTCAGCCACTTTCATTACCAATTACCACAGTATTACTTCCCCTGTCAAACTCTGCATCCGTCATATACCGGCCCGTAGTAACATCCACCGGCTGAATATCATCAAAATCTTCACTGATCCCCAGGTAATTGATATTCGAAAGCTCCGACCCTTTATACTCTACCACATCGCGTGTTTGAATCCTGAATGCAGCATACTTCGCACTTGGTGTGCGTTCCTTGATCTGTCTTGTCTCTTCATACCTCGGTGATGGACGATTCACATACTTCCACCAGGGATATTCTGAATTGCCGGTAAGGTATTCCCATTTATCTATGTAAATGGTATTAGATCCAAGCGAACTGATTTCGTTCTTGATATTTTTTTCGAGGCTGTTGACTATCGCAAGTACCCCGATAATGCAAAAAATACCGATTGTAATCCCGAACAATGAAAGGAATGTGCGGAGCTTATTCTTCCACAATTCCTGCAGCACCATCCGGAAGCTGCTGGAGATGATTTCAAGTGTTCGGCCTATCATTATTCTCCAAAACTACTCTAATAACCGCATTTTGAAATTTTGGATTTTGGAAATCTTGCAAAACCATATTAACAAACAACTTTCAAGTCAGGCTAAAAACCCTCATTCCAGCCCGGTCTTCGTCAGAGACGCCGGGTCTGGCGGGTTTTTATCAGTTGGTTTCTTTATTATCGCCCGCCCGGCGTGACAAAGATGGCGGTGATTTTACACCGGTTACATTATTCTTCCATTTTCTATTGACTTTGTATCTCAAAAAAGGATGAATGATGGCTTATTATACGAACATCCTCCCACCATGTCACCCCGGGCCGAATTTGATGAATCGTTAAAGGTTAAGACTGTAAGACCCGGGGTCCCATCGGGGAAAGAGTTAGATGTTATACTAACAGCCTTCAAAAGGCCACTGCTCTTATTCGGGTGTGCATCTTTCAAGAGACGCCGGGTCTGGCAGGTTTTCATCAGTTCGCTTTTTATTATCGCCCGCCCGGCGTGACAAAGGTTATAGCGAATTCAGCGTTGGGGTGTTATTCTATTGTCCCGATAGGGTTGAATGCTATATTAAAGCATGAAGATACTCTCACCATGTCACCCCGGGCCGAATTTGATAAACCTTTCCAGTGTAAGACTGCAAGACCCGGGGTCTCATCGGGGAAAGAGTTAGATGTTATACTAACAGCCTTCAAAAAGGCCACTGCTCTTATTCGGGTATGCATCTTTCAAGAGACGCCGGGTCTGGCGGGTTTTCATTAGTTGGTTTCTTTATTATCGCCCGCCCGGCGTGACAAAGGTTATAGCGAATTCAGCGTTGGGGTGTTATTCTATTGTCCCGATAGGGTTGAATGCTATATTAAAGCATGAAGATACTCCCACCATGTCACCCCGGGCCGGATTTGAAGAATCTGCCAACTTTAAGACTATAAGACCCGGGTCTCATCGGGGTGGGGGTAAGATGTTATACTAACACCCTTAAAAAATACCACTACTCTTATTCGGGTACGCATCTCTTAAGAGACGCCGGGTCTGGCCGGCCTATCGAAGGAAGTTCCTAGAATGAGCCCGCCCGGCGTGACAGTAGTAGGTTTGATTTCATATCGACGACCTGATTGTTACATCTTTTTTCGTAAGCCTTGTTTTATCGCCCGCCGGCGTGACAGTGGTGGGGCTTTATGCTCTAAACTTTACAAAGCAAGACCCGGCACGCTACCGGAACTAATGTAGAATTTGCAGATTTTCACATTTTCATATTTGCACATTGTCATGACAAATTCTTCCATTTCCAAATGAATCAAATCTTCAAATTGATCGTACCTTTGCAGGCTGACAAAGCCTAACATGAAGTATCACAACGAAATACAACGCCGGCGCACTTTTGCTATCATCAGTCACCCGGATGCCGGTAAGACGACCCTGACCGAAAAATTCCTCCTTTTTGGCGGTGCCATCCAGGTTGCCGGAGCCGTCAAAAGCAATAAAATCAAAAAATTCGCTACCAGTGACTTTATGGAGATCGAACGTCAGCGCGGTATCTCCGTCGCTACGTCGGTCATGAGTTTCGAATACCAGAACATCCTCATTAACCTCCTCGATACCCCCGGCCACAAAGACTTCGCAGAAGATACCTATCGTACCCTTACCGCAGTTGACAGTGTTATCCTTGTGGTCGACAGCGTAAATGGTGTCGAAGACCAGACCCGCCGGCTCATGGAAGTCTGCCGTATGCGCGATACACCTGTTATTGTTTTTATCAATAAAATGGACCGCGACGGTAAAAACCGGTTTGATCTACTCGAGGAAATTGAAAAAGAACTTACGATTTCCCTGCATCCCATGACCTGGCCCATCAATAGCGGTAAGGAATTCAAAGGGGTATACAATCTGCATGATAAGAATCTATTGCTCTTCACTGCCAACACTAAAGCCAATGATGAAGATGCCATTGCCATCGACGATCTGTCAGCAGATATTGTCACTGATAAATTGGGCGATAAAGATGCGGCCCAGTTACGTGAAGACGTAGAACTGGTAGATGGTGTGCATGGCGAGCTGAATACCGATGATTATCTCGCAGGTAAAGTGGCGCCTGTTTTCTTCGGTAGCGCCATCAACAACTTCGGTGTAAAAGAAATGCTCGATACATTTATCCGTATCGCACCCACACCCCGCAGCCGCGAAACAACAGAACGTTTTGTAAACGTTGAAGAAGATAAGCTCAGCGGATTCGTTTTTAAAATTCATGCCAACCTCGATCCACGTCACCGCGACAGGATCGCCTTCTTCCGTGTTTGCTCAGGCAAATTCGAACGCAATAAATATTTCCATCATGTGCGCCTCGATAAAGACGTGCGATTCAGCAACCCTTACTCCTTCATGGCCCGTGATAAAAGCGTCATCGAAGATGCCTACGCCGGCGATGTAGTGGGCCTGTTTGATACCGGTCATTTTAAAATAGGTGATACGCTTACCGAAGGGGAGGATTTTTATTTCACGGGGATTCCTTCATTTTCGCCCGAAATATTCAAAGAAGTGGTGAACAAAGATCCGCTCAAGACCAAGCAGCTTGAAAAAGGATTGTTACAGTTGACTGATGAAGGGGTTGCACAATTGTTTACACAATTCGGCGGCAACAGGAAAATCATCGGTTGTGTGGGTGAACTGCAGTTCGAAGTTATCCAATACCGGTTGCTGCACGAGTATGGCGCATCGGTTGTCTTTAATTCGCTTCCATTTTATAAAGCCTGCTGGATTACCAGTAAGAATACAGCAAAACTGGAAGATTTTGCGCGATTCAAGCAGGCAAACATCGCAGCGGACAAAGACGGTCACATGGTTTATCTAGCGCAAAGTGAATGGTTCCTCAATACTGAACGTAACAATAACCCTGATATCGAGTTTCACTTTACTTCCGAGATCCATAAGGAAACAGTATGAGAAAAAATAACTCTGCGGAACTCTGTGTGTACTCCGTGTAACTCTGTGGTCCCCTGTACGCACTATCGGTTTCGAAGACTCTTCGAGACCGTTAAATCGCACATTTGTTACACAGAGTTACACGGAGTACACACAGAGTTTCACGGAGGCGCTAACGGAATAGCCGTCGTAACTGATATTCATCCTGCACTGCTCCATTCTGCCTGTATATCCGCAGCGTATTATCATTCCAGGTATAATTGTAATTTCCATCCAGGATCAACGTCCAGTCAAAGTCTGCTGTCCAGGCGCATGTATCATCGAAAGTGATGCTGCTACTGTTTACTTCATATGTGCCACTACAAATTGCGGGGTATCTAGCGCGGGCGGGAGTGCCTGTGAAATGATCGCCGTTGAGAGTGAGTTGCACGTCCACTGTGTCGCCACCAGTCCGGGAGAAAGTACCTGACCATGCACCTTCAAGATCAGGTGGACTGTCGTCATTATCGCCTTCTTTTTTACAGGACAATAAAACCAGGGTCAGGGATAGAGCCGTCAACAGTGTTTTCATGTCAATACTAAAACAAACACTGTGCTAAAGGCCAGGCGGATCAGAATTTAATCGCGATCCCTGTGTAGTTATGCGGACTGATTTTCTTCAGCTCCTTTTTCACCTCAGTATCAATCTTTAATCCGTCAATAAAGTCGTGAATGGCATTTTTGTCAATCGCCTGGTTGCCACGTGTAAGTGCTTTTAATGCCTCATACGGCTGGGGATATTTTTCCCTGCGTAAAACGGTTTGAATCGCCTCCGCAACCACTGCCCAGTTATTATCCAGGTCTTCATGTATACGCGAATGATTCAGCAGCAATTTACCCAGACCTTTTTCGATCGATTTCAATGCAATGATGGTGTGAGAAAAAGGAACGCCAATATTACGGAGTACCGTCGAATCGGTCAGGTCCCGCTGCAATCTCGATACAGGCAATTTTCCTGCGAGATGTTCAAACACAGCATTCGCTAATCCAAGATTCCCTTCTGCATTTTCGAAATCGATGGGATTTACTTTATGTGGCATTGCAGAAGATCCTACTTCGCCTTTTTTTGTTTTCTGTTTGAAATACTCCATCGAAATATATGTCCACATGTCACGACAGAAATCGATCAGGATGTTGTTGATCCTTTTCATGCAATCGAAATGTGCGGCGAAATTGTCGTAGTGCTCGATCTGGGTCGTGAACTGCTGACGAGTAAGTCCAAGCTGATCCAGGAATTCATTGCTGAATTTCACCCAGTCCGTTTTTGGAAATGCAATATGATGTGCGTTGAAATTGCCGGTAGCGCCACCAAATTTTCCCATGAAAGGAATACCGATGAATTGTTCCACCTGGTTTTGAATACGCTCAACAAACACCATGATTTCTTTGCCTAATCTTGTTGGACTTGCGGGTTGACCATGTGTATGTGCCAGCATCGGAATGTCTTTCCATTCGCGTGCCAGCAATTTCAATTGCGCATTCAGGTTAAGCAGGAAAGGCAGGTATTCGTATTCAATCGCATGTTTCCATGAAAGTGGGATGGCAGTGTTATTAATATCCTGTGAGGTCAGTCCGAAGTGCACCCATTCCAGCGCCTGTTTGCCGCCATTTTTTTCAAGTTCGCTTTTCAGGAAATATTCAACTGCTTTGACGTCGTGATTGGTAGTGTATTCGATTTGCTTGATTTCCTGTGCATCTTCAAGTCCGAATTCCGTTAACAGGTTTTGAATATGCTTGCGTGTTTTGGTAGAAAGCTGCAGGAATTTTTTCTTTTCCAGGAACAGCAGGTATTCCACTTCGATGATGACCCTGTATTTCATCAGGGCATATTCGGAAAAGTAGTCATCCAGGTGCTGAACCTGCTTGCGATAGCGTCCGTCGATGGCAGAAATGGCTGAAAGTGCTGTAAGTTCCATGCTGTGATTTTGTAGAAAAGGTGTTCCTTAACTTTGCTGCCGCAAAAATAACTGAATTGGAGAAGATTCGTGTTGGCATCGTAAACTACCTGAATACAAAGCCGCTTCTGTACGGACTTGAGAAAGAACCTATCGCCAGCCGTATTGAACTGGTGGGAGCCTATCCATCCAGGCTTGCGTCCATGTTGCAGGAAGGGCAGGTGGATGTAGGATTGATACCTGTTGCGGCGATTCCGCAATTATCGGAGTGGCATATTGTCGGCAATCATTGTATAGGCGCCGAAGGGGAGATAGCGTCGGTGTGTTTATTCAGTGAAGTACCCATGCAGGAAATAAAAACAGTCTATCTCGATTATCAAAGTCGTTCATCCGTAGCATTACTGAAATGGCTGATGCGGGAGTATTGGGGTATCTACCCGGAAATCATTGAAGCAACAGATGAAAGTTATCGTGATAAGATCAAAGGAGCTACCGCAGGATTGGTGATTGGCGACCGTGCCCTGGAGCAGCGGAAAATATCCACATTTATCTATGACCTGGGAAGTGAATGGCGGGCGATTACCGGTTTGCCGTTTGTTTTTGCGGCGTGGGTGAGTACGAGGAGGCTGCCTGAATCATTTGTAAAACTGTTTGATGAAGCTAATGCGATGGGATTCAAATATATGGATGAGATTATTGCGGATAATCCCTATCAAACATATGATTTGCGTAAATACTACACATTACACCTTAGTTATCAACTGGATGCAGCCAAGCGCGCTGGAATGCAAAAATTCCTTGCATTGATTTCTGAGAAATAAGGGTTTCCCTTCGGAAAATACGGTTTTTATTATATTTTGCCAGCCGAACCATTACTGCTTATTCTTCCACCGAATGCACCCTATTAACAAGCTTATTTCAGGTGTCTTATTAGGCATCTTTTCTTCAATTACCCTGTACGCACAGCCAACAGCTGTTGCTAATTTTACGATTCCGGATACGGTTTGTATTAATCAGGCTGTTAGTATTACAAACACTTCAACAAACGCATCTTCCTACTTCTGGAATTTTTGTGTTGCGAATATTAATCAATCACCGGTAGGCACCAACCTGGGTAATATTGGCGGTGAACTTTCGCAGCCGGTGTTTATGGACTATGTGCAATACAACAACAATTATTATGGTTTTTCCATTAATCACTGGCCTGGCAAATTGATTCGTCTTGATTTTGGAAATAGCTTGCTCAACACGCCTACTGCAATTGATATGGGTAATTTTGGCGGAATTATTCCATCTGGATTTGGTGCCGAAGGAATTCAGATTGTACAAAATGAAGGACGTTGGTATGCAATTATTGTTGGCGGTTATACTCCTTCAGGAAGTACACCACGTATTTTGAATATTGATTTTGGTCCGGATCTGCTGAATCTTGCTCCTGTTGCTACTAATTGGGGAAATATCGGCAATATGTTACAGCCACTTGATCTGCATGTTTTCAAGGAAGGTAATGAATGGTATGGATTGACGGTGAATGGAGAGAATAATACAATTACCCGCTTCAGCTTTTCCAGCAGTTTCAATAATCAGCCAACAGCGGTCAATCTGGGAGGCTTTGGCATGCTTGATTACCCGACAGGTATTTATGCAATAAATGACAACGGAAGCTGGTATGTATTTGTGACAAATAATGGAAGCACAAGCCGGTTAGTGCGCTTGAATTTTGGTAACTCTTTATTGAATACACCGACTGCAACAAACCTGGGACCCATTGGTACACAAAATGGTTTACGGGATTTAGTGATCGTAAAGTATTGCGATGAAATTACTGGCTTTGCCGTGAATGCAAGCGCCAATTCTATATTCAGGTTGAATTTTCCAACCATTACAAGTGTGCCGAACGTGTCTAATTTGGGGAACACTGGCAACCTAAATGTGCCACACTCTATTTCACGTTTATTTAGGGTAAATGAAAACCTGTACAGTTTCATTACGAATGTGGGAAATAATACAATTACGCGACTGCAGTTTACAGGCTGCACTAATTCCAACCTTCCCAATTCCACGTTGGCGAATCCAACACCTATTAGATATAATGCACCAGGGGTATATAATATCAATCTTACTATTAATGACGGTTTGCCTACGCAAAGTGCGATTTGTAAACCTGTTGTAGTCATTGATTGCTCATTGAATTCAGATACGATTATTATTAATGATTATACCGAGGTGATTTCGTTTGGAGAATGCAAAAATATTCTGAACGTAGGCGATGCAACTAAGTTTAATGTAGGTGATACAGTGATGTTGATGCAAATGAAAGGTGCAGTAGTGGATAGTTCTAATACCGCTTCGTTTGGCACAGTGACGGATTATAAGAATGCTGGCAACTACGAATACAATTATATAAAAAATAAAACAGGCAATGCGCTTGAATTATTAAACATCGTTAACCGGAAATATGATCTTCCGGATGGAAAAGTGCAATTGATCCGCGTGCCTTACTATCAGAATTATGATGCAACAAAAGTTTTAAGTTGTCTTCCCTGGGATGGTAGTAAAGGTGGAGTGCTTGCGTTCAACGTTGCAAATACCCTTACACTGGGAGAAAATATTGATGTTTCAGGACGTGGATTCAGAGGCGGTATCGATCCATTCTCCAATCCGACTCAGATGAATTGTTATGAAAACAATCTTTTCTATCCGCGTAACCCTGATCTTGCTTCAGGGAAAGGGGAAGGGATTGCAGTACTGTCTGCTGCAAAATCATTCGGAAAAGGAGCGATTGCAAATGGTGGTGGTGGTGGTAACTCCCACAACTCCGGTGGAGGTGGTGGCAGTAATGCAAGTGTGGCTGGTTTTGGCGGATACAATTCTGATCTGTCTCCTTGTAATACAAATGTCCCGTTTGATAACCGTGGAATAGGCGGAAAGGCTTTACCTTATTCGAATGCGTTGAATAAATTGTTTCTTGGCGGTGGCGGTGGTGCTGGCCAAAGTAATAACGTTGAAGGATTTCAGGCAACCGGCGGAAATGGTGGAGGTATGGTTATCATCACTGCGGGATCATTGATAAGTGCTTCTCATTCTATCAACGCGAATGGTGATCATGGTAAGTCCTGTATCGGGTCAGATCAGTTATGCAGTGAAGGTATGGGTGGCGGTGGTGCTGGTGGTAATATCGTTCTTGATATTGTCAACTATGCCGATATGGCTTTCCTTAATGCAAGAGGTGGTGATGGAGCAAATATGGTTGCAGCCAACAATGGAAGAATTGGGCCAGGTGGTGGCGGTACCGGTGGTGTTTTCTGGCTTCGTGACGCAGGAGTTCCTGCAAATGTTACAAGAGATAACATGGGGGGTATAAACGGTATTAATTTCGCATTTAGTAATGATCCCTGGGGAGCAACAAGTGGAAGCAATGGCACAACATTACTCAATCTTAATCTTCCTGTTTCAACTACGTCATTCAAAATAAATATAGATTCTGTCAGAATCCGCAATACAGCTCAAACCTGTACACGATTCAGGTTTGAAGGTTTTGGTTATGTTAATACATTTCCCGTAAGCACATGGGAATGGACATTTGGAGATGGCAATACTTCGAATACGCAGAATCCAACGCATACATACGTAAATGCCGGAAATTATGACGTGAAGCTGATTGTAACCGATGTAAATGGATGTAAAGACAGTTTTACTGTTAGCGTGCAGCCGCAACCACTGGATTTTGATTTTCATTATAAAACAGATGTTTGTGGTCCACTTCACGTTCAGTTCAATGGTATCGGGAACACTACCATTAATCCGTATTGGGATTTTGGAAGTGGTAATGTGGTAACTGGAACGATCGCCCCTACATTTACATTTCCTTCATATGGTAGTTATCCAGTGAAATATGCCGTTGGAAATGGAGCATGTACAGATACCATTACAAAAACGGTTGTGATTGGGATCGAATGGCAGGATTTAATTCTAACGCCGGATACAACTATATGTATCGGGTCAACAAAATTATTACGAACAGTTCCAACATTGAGCTTTTGCTGGTCTCCGACTACATATCTCAATAATCCGACACTTGCAAACCCCACGACTTCTACCCCGGATAATATCACATACTATTTCACGGCAGAAGTAGAAGGAAATAATCTTATTGCCAATGGCAATTTTTCTGCGGGTAATACAGGGTTTACATCCGCATATGTTAACAACACCACCAGCGGTATTGCCGAAGGAACCTATACGGTCAGTGGTAACGTTAAGAGTTGGCACGGCGGATTGTCGGATTGCAAAGGAAGAGGAGGAAGCGGTAATATGATGCTGGTGAATGGGTCTTCAGGTGTTGGTACCAAAATCTGGACACATACAGTCGCTGTACAACCGAATACGCAATACGCATTCTCTACCTGGCTACAGAGTTTGTCGCCCAACAGCCCTGCCCAATTGCAGTTTTCCATCAATGACAACCCGATAGGAACAGACTTCGATGCTTCGGTAACTACCTGTGTATGGGATCAGTTTTATACAACCTGGAATTCCGGAAGCAGCACCAGTGCAACTATTTCTATCATCAATAAAAATACTGCGGCAGGTGGAAATGATTTTGCCCTGGATGATATTTCCTTTGCTCCATTATTGCTGAAATGGGATTCGGTGAGAATTACTGTTGAGCGTCCAATGATAATGGCAAATAACGACACATTGATCTGTGCGGGTCGCCCGGTTCAGTTAAATGCAACAGGCGCTGCTTCCTATGTGTGGATTCCGTCAACATCTATTTCGGCAACTAACACATCAAACCCGGTTGCAAATCCGGTAATGACTACACAGTATATCGTTGAAGGTACAACTGTCAATGGTTGTGTTGCAAAGGACACAGTGAATATCGCCATCTTCGATAAACCGGTTACAACAATTACTCCTGATGCAGAAGTATGTGTGAACACGCAGGTACAGCTTGAAGTAACGGGTGGCGTGAGCTATCAGTGGAATCCGAACTCAACATTGAGCCAGACGAATATTGCAGATCCCATAGCAACACCCAATCAGGATACACGCTATTATGTTACTATAACGGATGCGAATACCTGCGAGCACCTTGATTCAGTAATGATCCGTTTGCGCCCTGTAGCGCAATTTGCTGTAAATGGGAATAATCGCATGTGTACGGGTGATTCTGTACGACTACTTGCTTCCGGTGGTACAACCTATTTGTGGCAACCTGCTACTGGTTTAAATGATCCGGGCATTGCGGATCCCTGGGCTGCGCCAGGTGGCAATACGATTTATTCTGTTACTATATCCGAGTCTGTTTGCAATACGTCGACTACACTCACTACTGCCGTTGATGTATTAGTATCCCCAGTTGTAACCGCCAACAGGTCAAATGACCTGGATTGCAGTAATGACCGGAGCCAGTTGAGTGCGAGTGGCGCGGTCCGGTATGAATGGTCACCAGCAATTGCGTTAAATGATGCAAATGTCCGGAACCCTGTTGCTACACCAAATGCCACTACCTCCTATGCCGTGAAAGGTTATGATGATAGCGGTTGTGCCGGATACGACACTGTCATTGTAAAAGTGGACAATATCAACAAAGGCGGATACCTTATGCCAAATGCGTTCTCGCCAAATAATGATGGGTTGAATGATTGTTACGGAATCCGCTACTGGGGTGTTCTTGAAAAAGTGGAGTTCAGTATTTTTAACCGGTGGGGGGAGCGTGTCTTTTTACGAAAGATCCACGAGCCTGTTGGGATGGAAAATTCCATGGAAAACTGCAGGATGCGGGAGTTTTTGTCTACATGATCAAAGCTTCCTCTATGTGCGAATCTGAAGTTTTCAGAAAAGGGACATTTGTATTGGTGAGATAGTGGATAGTCAGTTACCCTAAATTCTTACATTTGCGGATGAAAAAAGCCTTAATTACAGGCATAACCGGCCAGGACGGTGCTTACCTGGCTGAACTACTCCTACGCAAAGGTTACGAAGTTCATGGTATCAAACGCAGGACGTCGTTGATCAACACCCAACGCGTTGATCATTTATACCAGGACCCACATGAGAAGAATCTCAAAATGATCCTTCATTACGGGGATCTGACCGACTCCACCAACATTATCCGCATTATTCAGCAGGTTCAGCCAGATGAGATATATAATCTCGGCGCAATGAGTCATGTACATGTGAGTTTTGAAGAGCCAGAATATGTGGCCAATACTGACGGAACCGGAACTTTGCGTATTCTCGAAGCTGTACGAATTCTTGGATTGGAGAAAAAGACGAGAATATACCAGGCGTCCACTTCTGAATTATATGGTAAAGTGCAGGCGGTACCTCAAAATGAAACTACTCCTTTCTACCCACGTTCACCTTACGGAGTTGCAAAATTGTATGCTTATTGGATCACCGTGAACTACCGCGAAGCATATGGAATGTATGCGTGCAACGGTATTCTGTTCAATCATGAAAGTCCTTTAAGAGGTGAGACATTTGTAAGCAGAAAGATTACCCGTGCAGTTGCAGAAATTGTACTGGGATTAAAAAATAAATTATGGTTGGGTAACCTTCATGCCCAACGCGATTGGGGCCATGCAAAAGATTATGTGGAAGCTATGTGGCTTATGCTCCAGCAGGATAAACCGGAAGATTATGTTATCGCAACTGGCATAACCACAACAGTACGGGAATTTGCAAGACTTGCTTTTGCACATGCCGGGGTGAGTATAGAATTTCAGGGTGAAGGTGTGAATGAGAGAGGCGTGGTAACAAATGTATCGCTTCCCGAAATCCATTTACGAAAGGGGGATGTAGTAATTGAAGTTGATGAGCGTTATTTCCGGCCTACCGAAGTAGACATTCTCAAAGGTGATGCAACAAAAGCTAATGTTCAACTCGGTTGGACTCCCAAATACAAGCTGCATGATCTCATTAAAGAGATGGTAGAATCAGATATTGAGCATTTCCGCAAAGATGTTGTGTTAAAAGCATCAGGCTTTCGCACGATCAGACAATTTGAATAATGGAAAAGACAGCGAAAATTTATGTGGCAGGCCATCGGGGAATGGTGGGGTCAGCTATATGCAGAAAACTACAGCAGCAAGGATTTACAAATATCCTTACACGTACTTCTGATGCACTCGATCTGCGAAACCAGCAGGGAGTCAATGATTTTTTTGCAGCTGAAAGACCAGATTATGTTTTCCTGGCTGCGGCCAAAGTGGGTGGAATTCTTGCTAACAATACCTACCGCGCAGAATTCCTGTATGACAACCTGATGATCGAAGCAAATATTATTCATGCTGCATGGAAAGTGGGAGTGAAAAAATTGTTGTTCCTCGGAAGTTCCTGTATTTATCCCAAAATGGCAGATCAGCCATTGAAAGAAGAATATTTACTGACTGGCTTATTGGAGCCGACGAATGAGCCATATGCCATTGCAAAAATTGCAGGGATTAAATTATGTGAAGCATATCGCGATCAGTATGGTTGTAATTTTATTGCAGCAATGCCTACGAATCTCTATGGGCAGGGAGATAATTATCACTTGCAAAACTCTCATGTAATTCCTGCAATGATCAGGAAGTTTCATGACGCAAAAGTTGCAAACAGTCCATTCGTGGAAATCTGGGGAACGGGCACGCCATTGCGCGAGTTTATGTATGTCGACGATCTGGCAGATGCATGCTATTTCCTGATACAGCATTACAATGGAAAAATGTTTATGAATGTCGGTACAGGCGAAGAAGTGACTATTGCAAATCTTGCCAGGACAGTGCAATCAGTGGTTGGTTATACCGGGCAAATAAAGTTTGATACTTCAAAACCTGATGGAACTCCGCGAAAATTAATGGATAATTCAAAGTTGGCAGGAATGGGTTGGAAATATACAACGTCCCTGACGCAAGGTCTTGAAAAGGCCTATCGTTTTTTCAAATCGGAAATGAAAGAGCGTTAAGGCGCCTTTTCTTTAATTTTTACGAAAGCAGAAAATATTCAGCTGAACATCATAGTCAAAACCCACCCGGTCATTTCGTTGAAATGGTGTCGGATAAATGGGTGCAGCTTCTTTGATGTAATAGGAAAATCCCTGTTGCTGGATCCAATTGAAGATAGATGTCAGTTCATTGTTTTGAGCGAAGCTGCCATGGTACTCAATAAACAGGTTCTTCACATTGTGTAAGTTTTCACGGATATCTTCCAGCACGGCATATTCTGCACCTTCAATATCAATTTTCAGAAAATCGACTGGTTCGGTTAAGAGGTTTTTCAGGCGGGTTGCTTTGACAATTGTTGTGCTGCTTGTAGCTTCCTGTTCAATCTTACTGGACATGGATCCAGCAGTGGCAAAATAAAGTTCTGTATCGGCGATCCATACCGCTTCTTTACGGAGAGAAACATTTTTGCACTGAAAAGAAGAAACATTTTTCTCCAGCAGTGCAAAATTTTTTGCGTCTGGCTCAAATGCTATGATCTTGGCATCGGGGTAAAGTTGTTTCATATAAATAACGCTTAACCCGATATTGGCACCACAATCAATAATATAAGCCGTAGGAGGTAATGTCTGTTTGTATATTTCTTCAACAAAAATCTCTTTAATACCATGCAATAGTTCAGGTGGGTCGATAAAATGCAGGATTTTACCAAAAAAATCTTGTTGCCTGGGTTGTCCGGAAGGAAGATGTTTGAGTTGTTTGATCTTCATCCAGGAAAGACCGGTTTTAGCATACGGATTATGAAAAAGCCCACGGATTCGCTTGCTTATTCCTTTTTTTAAATTGCCTATGAATGATCTATTTTGCATGGGTTTTATTTTGCCGAAGAAATACCTTTGGCGACTTACCGCGGAAGATAATATTATTTAGATGGTTTCGGTAATTATATGTTCAGTTAGAAAGGACCTGGCCACGCAAATTAAGGCAAATATTGAGAACTCCATTGGTGTGCCGTGGCAGGATATTATTATCGATAATACTAATCCGGGGCGTGGCATTAATGCAGTGTATAATGAAGGTGTTCGCAAAGCGAAATTTGAAATAATTTGCTTTGTACATGAAGATGTAGCATTCAAAACGGATAACTGGGGGAAATTGCTGGTATCGTATTTTGAATCAGACCCAAAACTTGGGATGTTAGGCGTAGCGGGTGCGGGCTATAAGAGTCAGACACCATCCGGGTGGATGACAGGGATTGAGGAGTTTGACCGGTATTCCATTTTGCATACATCTCCTTCAGGCAATGATATCAGGATGCATTTTGATCAGTTGCCGGCAGCTCCATTGAAAAAAGTAGCTGTTTTGGATGGTGTATTACTTTGCTCCCGGAAATCGATTCTTGAACAAATCCCGTTTGATGAACAGCGACTACCTGGTTTTCATTTATATGATATCGATATTTCATTTCGGATTGCAGAAAAATATGAGGTGGCGGTAAGCTTCGAGATTGACCTGGTACATTTCACTGAGGGTGGTAATTTTGGAGATAGCTGGTTGGAGAACACATTAAACTGGCATCAGTTCATGCGATCGAGACTGCCGTTTAAAAAAGGAGAAAAAACTGTTGTTGATAAAGGAATAGAAAATAGAATAGCCAAGTTTTGGTTGAATCGACTTCGTATCGAAAAGATTTCATTAGCGAATAAGTGGAGATGGATAAAAATGTCAGGAGCAGTGGGTAATCCGGCAAGATGGATCAATATGGGTATTTTTCTTTTTTATCGTCCATTGTATGGAAAATGGAAAAAGAAGTAGGGAGGTAACACAAAAAAAAGTGAATGGATCAACCGTTTATTTCAATCTGCATTCCAGCCTATAAAAGGATCGACTTCCTGGAAAGACTCTTCCAATCAATCATAGGCCAGTCTTTCCGTGATTATGAAGTTGTTGTTACAGATGATAGCCCGGGTACTGAAGTGGAAGAGTTATCTATGAAATACAAAGATCGGTTTCCTGCGTTAACTTATAAGCGAAATGGAAATGCCCTAGGTACCCCATCTAACTGGAATGAGGCAGTACTGCACGCGAAAGGAAAGTGGATCAAAATAATGCATGATGACGACTGGTTTGAAGGGGTAGATGCGTTGGGGGTATTTGCAAAGGCAACAACAGTTTCGAATGCAGATTTATTTTTTAGCGCGTATTATGATGTTTTTTTAAAAGATGGCACTCGCAAACTGATAACACCTACGCCAATGCGTTACAGGCAATTGAGAAAAGAACCTGTAACGTTGTTATCTAGAAATATTATTGGTCCACCCAGTGTGTTGCTATATCGTAATGATGGAAAACATCCATACGATCCTGCATTAAAATGGCTGGTGGATATCGATATGTACGTTCGTAGGCTGAGAGATGATAAAATTCATCACCTGCCGGATGCGATTATTAATGTAGGGGTTGGCCAGTACCAGGTGACGGCATCTGTGCATGGCAATCCTTCAGTAGAAATACCCGAACATTTTTATTTCCTTGGTAAAACGGGAATGAAACCTGTCCGTAATATACTTGTGTATGATTACTGGTGGCGATTTTTTCGCAATTTCAATCTGAAAAATAAAGAAGCTATCCGAAAATATGGTCAGCAAATTGAGGTACATGACGTCTTTTTTTCCATGATGAACTGGCAAAAAATGATACCGCGTTTTTTGTTGAAATTCGGACCATTTTCCAAAGCTGTAATGTGGATTCACTTTATATCTAACCGTCATCGTATTAAATGACCGGACTATCCATCATACTCGTCAACTACAAAGTGCCACTTGTGGCGCTTGATTGCCTGCGGACTTTGTTTCCCTTACCACCAGAAATGGAGGTAATCGTCGTGGATAATCATTCCGGCGACGACAGCCGTGATTTGATATTATCTCGATTTCCGCAGGTGCAATGGGTCCAGATGGATTACAACAGTGGATTTGCAAGAGGTAATAATGCAGGCATTCATGCTGCAAAGGGTAATGTAGTGCTGTTATTGAATTCGGACACGCTTAACCAGGACAATGCGATTGTTCGTTGCTACCAGCAATTCAAAGATTCAGCCTATGTTGCATGTGGTGTGCAGTTGCTGAATGCAGATGGTTCGCCACAGATATCGGGTAACTTTTTTATGAAAGGAGGATTGAACCACCTGATGAGCTTGCCATATACAGGACGTTTGATACGTGCTGTCGGACTATTGTTGAAAGTAAAAAAACAAATGTAGCGGAAGCAACAGGGATTGTGGAGGTTGACTGGGTCAATGGTGCATTCCTGATGGTGAAGAAAAGCGCGATAGAGAAGGCGGGATTACTGGATGAAGATTTTTTCCTGTATGCAGAAGAGATCGAATGGTGCAGCCGCCTTCGGAAAACCGGGAAGATGTGTATCTATGGGGATTTGCATGTGATACACATGATGGGTGTGACGGCTAACCAGGTCTTTAAATCTGCCAGTGCGGGTTATAAGGAATTAGGGGATAAGAAAGGATACCAATTGATATTATCGGGACTGGTGCGGGTGCGGAAACAGTTTGGTGCCGGTTGGTTCTTATTTCATTTCGCTGCGTATTTGTTTACAATACCGTTTTATTTGATCGTGGTTCTGTTTAGAAATATTTTCTTTTTGCCGCATGCTAATTTTCAATGGAAGGAGTGGTGGGGATTTACAAAGAATGTCGTTGGCATATTCCCATTCTTATCCAGGATTCTCGGCAACAAGCCCACATTTTACAAAGTCCTATAGTCTTGAACTTTCACTTAAACAGCTACATTATTTACCACATAGGGTCATAGTATATATAGATTCACATAGGGACTCTATGTGAGACTATGACCCTATGATCCTATGTGGTAAAAATTGAAATCTAGTACCAAAGCCGCGCGTTGACTTTTTGCAGATACGTCCTGACTCTACCCACGTGTGTACGACGCTTTTCTCTAAAAGGGATTTGAAATACTTTACCCCAGGATGTAAACCATGTCAACGGATGCCCGAATGCCTTCTTTAAATATTCGAAGCTCCACGCGAATGCCGTGCTGAAGAAATAGATACGCGGTAAGTATCTCCATGCCACTTTACTTTTATTGACCCATTGCGACGCGAGTTTTTTATGATTTGGCTGACGACCTAGTGGCGATTCCTTATGTTCAACAGTTACACTATTGTCATAGCCTAGTGAATATCCTGCAGCAATGATGCGATAGGACAGATCATATTCTTCCATGCCATAAAAGAAATCCTCCGGGTAGTAACCGGTTTTGTCAAGAACGCTTCGCAGCAGCATATGTGTGCAGCCTGTGAAATATGAAGTGAGAAAAACGAGTTCGTTAATGTACCGGTCATATTGTTTATGCGGGAATGCAGTTCGCTGTTGTTCTTTGGTGGAATGATAAATTACGCGATAGGTCAATGCAGCGGTGTTGGCTTCGCGGAAGAAGGGCTTGTCCCATGCCATGCGCATATTCTTCAGGTCCTGTTTCTCCCGGAATAGGATATCATCGTCCAGCACCAGTAAAAGCTCGCCCGATGCGAGTTGCATGAGCCTGTTGCGGCCACGGGACACGCCTACGTTCTCTTCCGATAAAATATACTGGAACGGGATATCGCTGTTTTGCCGAATGAAATTTGTCACCGCATCATATGAAACAGTAGATGCATTATTTAATATCAATACTTCTTTCAGCAGGCTGATATCTTCCTGTACCCGGAGGCTCTGCAATAGTTCGAGCAGGTCGCCGGGACGGTTATACGTGATGATGATGAGTGATATCGAACCTGTCAAGCTGTTTGTTTCTTTTGATTGGTTGAACGCCAATGCATAAACAATCCACCCAGTACAAAGATGGCAACGAGGAATGAACCGATAAAGGAAAGCGTTCTACCTTTGCTAACTGCAGTCGGTTCAAACACGAAGCGGATGGTATGTTTGCCAGCTGGCACCTGCATGCCACGTAATGCGTAATCGGTTTTTACGTAATCTACTTTTTTACCATCGAGGTATGCATTCCATCCGAATGGATAATAGATCTCGCTGAATACGGCAAACTGCGGTGTGGCTGCATTGCTACTGTACTCGATGGCGTCGTTATCGTATTTCGTTAATGTAAGCGTTGCTGCAGAATCGTATTGCGGAGGTGTAATCCCTTTGGTCATCGCCTGTTGCAATATAGCAGTATCCCTGAGATTGGTGATGCCAATAGTTTGAATTTCTTCGGCGGCGTCTTTTACAACTTTCAATGTTTTAACAAACCAGGCTGGTCCATATGCCTGGCTATTGGGCACTAAGGTCGGCGGTGCATTTTGTTGCTGCCCGGGAATAATTACATACTTCACGTTCAGCATGTTCAAAACCTGGCTGGGATCACCACCGGAAAGATAACGCTCGATGATATCCTGGTAGATACGCAATTTAGCAGGGTGATAGCCGCCGATAGAACGATGGAACGTAGACGCATGATAATCTTCAGCGCTGAAACGCACATTGGATGCATCATACACACGGAAATGAGGGTCCTTGTCTGCCAGTATCTGATCATCGATGGCATTTTTTGTAGAGATTTCAGCAGCCATCTCATCTTTTGGACGATAGTTTTCTTCACTAAGGAAAGCTTTATCTACAATGACCTGGTCAATCAAAGTAACTGCGGCAAGAATACCCACAGCAATTACAGGTGACAGAATATTCTTCATGTATGCCCAGATGGCTGCGAGTACAAGCGCCATGAACCCAAGTGTACGGAGCAATTGTCCGCCAAACATGGATTTACGTTCTTCTTTCAATGCAGAAATGATGATGCGGATGATTTCATTATCGGCGCCCATTTGCTGCAGGTTCGCAGACAGTCCGGCATCGATGGGTGAACCGTAATTGATCATCATGTACAGTAATGAAAGGAATACAAACAGTCCCCCGAAAGCGTATAATATTTTCCTGAAATCAGTTTTGAGTAATTCACGTGCATTATCGCGAAAAAATAATGTATGCAGGCCCAATACTGCGAGCACGGGAATCGTGAGTTGCAGGATGACCATCGTGATGGATGGTGCCCGGAATTTATTATAGAGTGGCAGGTTTTCGAAGAGGAACAAATTGAAGCCAACCAGGTTCGACCCCAATGCCATCATGACGCCGATGATGGAAACAGCAAGCAATGCCCAGCGTAATGGATGTTTGTATAAAACAAGGCCAAGCAGTGCAAAGAGACAAACAACAACACCGGCATATAAAGGTCCGCCGGCAGTGGAACGTGGATGTCCCCAGAACTTCGTGATGCTGGAAGAAATTTGTGCAGCCGTATTTTCAGGAACACCCTTGTCAACCAGTTTACTTACGACTTTGGAGTTTTCATCATAGAAATTACGGGCGCTTCCGCCAAATGAATTGGGCATAATGACGGTGAGAGCTTCACCTTTTCCCAGACTGTAATCAAATGCATAGGCGGTGTCAAGTCCTTTTGTTTCTACCTGTTTTACTTCCGTACCATTGATCTCGACATTTTTACCACCGCGCATCGTGGCTTTGGTGTATTCAGATGTGGTTAATACAGAAAGCGCAGTGGTGAGTAATCCTGCTAACACTGCAATAACGGTGATGCCTGCAGCCATCCCGATATGTTTCCATTCTTTGCCTTTTATCCAAACGAAAAGATAAGCGAGCGTCACAAAGCCGGCGATGATAAAGAAGTAATAAGTTATTTGCGGATGATTGGCAATGAGCAACAGGTATGCTCCCAATGTTGTAACGGCAAGTCCGAGCCAGTAACGTTTGGTGTATGTCAGTATCAATCCGGCAAAGAGCATGGGCATGTATGCAATGGCAAACATTTTCGTAACGTGACCAGCTGCGATGATGATCGGGTTGTATGTTGCAAATGCATAAGCGAGGGCGCCGAAGATGCCAACGACTGGACGCAAGCGAAGTGATAAGCAAAGAATGTAAAAGCAAATGCAGGACAGGAAAAAGAAATTGACCGGTTGAGGAAGACCCAGGCCCAGCACTTTATTGAGATCAGGCAAAATGGATCTGCCTTCCATTGCGATCAGGTAATTGGGCATACCGCTGAAAACATGCGTGTTCCAGAGTGGGAAATGACCGTGTTGTGCTTTATAATCAAATGCACTTTGGGCCATGCCTTTCCAACCGACGATATCATGCTGATTGAGTTCATTTCCTTCGAGTGCAGGTTTGCAAAAAATGAGAGAAATGATCAGGAAAATGACGATAGCTATGATATGTGGAACGGCTTTTTTCAGTAATTCGTTTTTCATCCGTAATGATTTAGTAAATAGCGGTGTAGGCCGCTTTCCGATTTGATTTTCAGGCTGCCAAAATAATGCTATTTTACACGAAAATCCCGGATGCGCTGGCTATTATTTTTGTCAAGATTGGGCTTTATTTGCGGTCTTTTGTTGCTGGTTTCCATCACTTTCCTCATTCGTGAGTGGAGTGGGGACCAGGCGGTGGTGTCAACAGTTGTGATTATTGGGCAGGTAATTGGGGTAGTAGTGCTGCCGGTTGTCAACCTGGGATACCTGTTTATGTTGTTTGCCCGCCGGAAAATCACCTCCATCATACCTGCATGGCTGGTTGTTGCCAATGTTTTATTTCTCGTCATTTTAGTACTTTATTTCCTGTATCAGAATGGTCAGCACAATTATCAAGCATAAACCGACGCGTCTTTTCCTGATATTAGGCGGATTCCTGATCGCCAATGCACTGATTGCTGAAATCATTGGCGTAAAAATTTTTTCGCTGGAGAAAACGTTGGGATTTGATCCATTGCACATCCGGCTTTTGGGAAATGATCTGTCGATCAACCTCACAGCGGGCGTTTTGCTTTGGCCCGTAGTGTTTATCATGACGGATATAATCAATGAATATTATGGGATGAAAGGTGTGCGGTTCCTGTCATGGTTAACTGCAATTTTGATTGCATTTGCGTTTGTGATCTTTTACGGTGCGATGCAGTTAACACCTGCAATTTTTTCATTACAAGTAAACAAGGCAGCGGTGTGCCGGATATGGAAAAGGCGTATAATAGTGTGTTGGGACAGGGTGGGTTCATTATTATTGCATCACTGACAGCGTTCATACTGGGGCAGTTGATTGATGTGTTTGTATTTCACAAGATCAAGAAGGCAACGGGTGAGAAGCAGATATGGTTGCGTGCAACGGGATCGACATTGATATCGCAGTTCATTGACAGTTTCGTGGTATTGTTCATTGCGTTTTATATAGGTACACGTGTGAACTCTTCCGGGAATGATTTTGTATGGCCTTTTAATTTGTTCATTGCGGTAGGTATCGTGAATTACATTTATAAGTTCATTGTGGCGATTTTACTGACCCCGGTGATTTACCTGGTGCATGGGTGGATTGAGAGGTATTTGGGCCATGAACAAGCGGCGGAAATGAAAAAAGCAGCAATGGAAAATTGATGCGCGATTGGTAGATTCTTAACGGACTATTTGAACCACATAGAGTCATAGTTAAGATAGGTTCACATAGGCATTCTATGTGAACCTATGGTCCTATGACTCTATGTGGTTCAAAAAACTACTGTAAAGGCTGTAACTTAGATCCATGATTCAGTATTTCAAAAATGTCAACCACCGAACTGTCGAAATCGACAAACCTGAAGAAGGGGCGTGGGTCAATGTATTGCCACCATTGAAGCAGGAGGAGTTTACAGAGCTGTCGGAATCCCTGGAGATCCCCATCGACTTCCTCACCGACTCACTGGATATCGACGAACGTAGCCGGTTTGAAAAGGAAGATAATGTGAAGCTGATTGTGATCAAGACTCCCACGGAAAACAATTCGTTCAATGAAAGTGATGCATATTATATCACCATCCCGATCTGTATCATTCTTACACACAACCAGATACTGACGGTAAATTCTTTTGAGAATACAGCCATCAAGAAATTCCTGAATACTTTCCAGAACCGTAATGCAGACAAACGTATTATGATGGTGTTGAAGGTATTTGAGAAAGTGGTGCAGAATTTCATGGATCACCTGAAGGAGATCAACCAGCGGAGAAATGTGTTTGAACAGAAACTGTATGATTCCAGCAAGAATGAGCATTTGCTGGAACTGATGCGGATACAAAAAAGCCTCGTATATTTTGTGACGGCATTGCGATCCAATGAATTGTTGTTTATCAAACTCGAGCGATCGAATTTTCTGGGGATGAATGAGGAGGAAAAGGAATTCCTGAACGACCTGATCGTTGATAATTCACAGGCATTGGAGATGGCGAATATTTATACCAATATCCTGAGTAGTACACTGGATGCGTTTGCAAGCATTATTGCGAATAACCAGAACCAGGTATTGAAACGTTTGTCTGTGATAACGATCGTACTGACATTCCCTGTATTGATTGCGAGTATATTCGGGATGAATGTGAAGAGTGGGTTTGAGGATTCCAAGTATGCCTTTCCCATTGTTGTATTTCTTTCACTCGTGATAGCCCTTACAGTGGGCTGGCTGTTCCTTCGTAAAAAAATAATCTGAGTCCTGCTATGGAAATTCTCACGGTACGTGTTTATGGCTTACTTGTCAATGAGAGCAATGAAGTATTGGTCAGTGATGAGTATATCAGGGGAAGCTATTTTACAAAGTTTCCCGGAGGAGGATTGGAAATTGGAGAAGGAACGAGGGATTGTTTGAAACGTGAGTTCAAAGAGGAGATGGATCTGAATGTGGCGATCGGGGATCATTTGTATACAACAGATTTTTACCAGCCTTCGGCATTTCGCCCGAATCAGCAGATATTGTCGATTTATTATTTCGCGCGGGCATTGGAACCGATTAAAGCTCCAATACGGAAAAAAGCGTTTGCCTTTGATGCACAGCAGTTGGCTGCTTATGCAGAGAAAGGTGAAACGGAAACGTTCCGGTTTATTAAATGGGAAGAGTTTTCGGGAGAGACAGTAACGTTACCAATCGATAAGATTGTGGCAAATATGGTAAGACGAATGGATAAACAGGATATCCGGCGTCGCACACAACTTAATTTTTGAAAAGGCTTTTTCTGAACATTTTATTTTTACCACATAGGTTCATAGGGTCATAGTCTCACATAGAGTCCCTATGTGAATCTATATGTACTATGATCCTATGTGGTAAAAAATCATATCAGCTTTCTTTTACTTCGACATTGCCCTCAAAAACTTTCTCCGCAGGCCCACAAAGCCAGATATTGTTATAACGTTCGTCATCCAGTCTGTCAAACTCAACTGTCAGGCTACCACCGAGTGTTTTCACCTGCACATCATTGTACCCGTTTTCATTGTGATAGCAAACCAGTGCAGCAGCGGTTACGCCTGTACCACAGGAATAGGTTTCATCTTCTACTCCCCGTTCATAGGTGCGAACGATGATTTCATGATCACCGGCCTGTTCGACGAAGTTGACATTGATCCCATTCTCTTCGTAATCTTTACTGTAACGGATATCACGTCCTTTTTTGTAAACGTCAGCATTCATCACATCGGTGACGAGTTTGATATAGTGAGGGGATCCTGTATCGAGCACAAAATCACCATGGATCTTGCGGACCTTGTCGACATCTTTCATTTTTAACGATACTGTTCCGTCCGTATCGATCTCTGCTTCATGTTCGCCATCAACTGCCATGAATTTATATTCATTGCGGTGAATGCCGAGATGATAGGCAAACTTGACGATACAGCGTCCGCCATTGCCGCACATGCTTCCTTCGCGGCCATCGGAGTTGTAGTATTTCATTTCGAAATCGTAACCGGCTTTTTCATTCAATAACATGAATCCGTCGGCACCAATGCCAAAGCGGCGGTCGCAGAGACGGCGTATCTGGTCGGTATTGAGGGAGTATTCATTTTTCCGGTTGTCGGCGATGATGAAGTCGTTGCCGGTGCCCTGGTACTTATAGAATCGGAGGTTCATAGGTATGGGTAAGTGCGAGTGTTGCGTGATTATTTGAAACATGTCTTGTGTGCCATATCAGATCGAGTCTGCAAAAATCGTAATAAATTTTTTGATCAGGTTTTCGACAGCCGCTTTTCCGTCTTTGGAAAATTCTTTCCGGACACGGTTGGCAACGATCGCATTTATGGCAAGACAGTGGTGACCCAGCAATTTACCCAGGCCATAGATGGCTGAGGTTTCCATCTCAAAATTAGTGATTCGGTGCTGACCGAAGCGAAAATCTGTTAAGCGGTTGATGAGGTTAGGGTTTTGGATGCCGAGACGCAGGATTCTTCCCTGTGGTCCATAAAAACCGGGACAGGTAACGGTGATTCCCTGGTGGAAACCGCTGACGAAATTTTTCAATAAAGAAGCGGCGGCACCGCTGATGTAGGGATGCCCGACCTGGCCGTGTAACTGTGTATGTGTAACAAAAGACTGCAACAATAGTTTCTCTTCTTCATTTTGCTCGTGGCGGTAGAAATTGAGAAGGTTGTCGATACCGAGCCCGTGCGTAGACGCCACGAAATTATCAACCGGAATATCTTCCTGCAACGAACCTGAAGTACCAATACGAATAATATTGAGCGGCTTTAATTGTGGTTTGATGGTGCGTGTTTCGAAGTCGATGTTAGCGAGTGCGTCGAGCTCGTTGATGACGATATCGATATTATCGGGGCCGATGCCGGATGATAATACAGTGAGTCTTTTTTTACCGACGTACCCGGTATGGGTGATGAATTCGCGGTGTTGGGAACGGACTTCGATGGAGTCGAAATGTTTGCTGACTTCTTTGACGCGGTCGGGATCACCGACGGTGATGACTGTGTTGGCGATTTCATCGGGTCGGAGGTCGAGATGGTAGACGGCACCGCGGGCGTTGATGATCAGTTCGGATTCGGCTATTTTGCTCATATGGATGAAATTTAGTGGGTAGGAATTCGTTAGACCAGGTACAAGTTAAGGAGTACAGTTGAATCGTGTAACGGATGTAAAACCTTAATGATGAAAGGGTAAGCAATTGGCAAAAATATCCTATTTTTGCGCCTGTCCAAAAATTTGGACGTAGGGTCCTTTGGCCGAGTGGCTAGGCAGAGCTCTGCAAAAGCTCGTACAGCGGTTCGAATCCGCTAGGGACCTCAATGAATGCAAAGGACTCGCCGAAGGCGGGTCTTTTTATTTTTCGGCCGGAAGCGGAAGACAAGCTTTGCCTGTCTGATCGCGGACGAACGGAAAATAAAACAGCGACGATAGTCGCTGACTTTGCATTTTGACTTTAGGCCATCCAATGCGGATATTCAATCCGCCAGGGACCTCAATGAATAGCAAAAGCCCCGCACCTGCGAGGTTATTTTTGGGAAAGTACGGCAAGTTTACCTACCTGACTGCAGGCTGATTTTTCGGTTCAACCCTTATAATACCAGTTAGCCGGAAGCTGGTCCAGTTTCTTGTTTTTATTTTTCACTTCCTGGTAACGCTCCAATCCCCTTTTGATCACTTCTCCGAGATCTTCAGTTTCTGATGCCTGATCTTCTTCGGAACTGCTTTTGTCTTTTTTCTTCCGAATCACTTTAAGTATCCGTTTCATGGCCTTCGCATCTGCGTCGGGGTTAATGGCTTTCAGGTTGAGAGATGCTTTCAGCGCGCCCATCTGTGGAACTGCCTCGATGAAATAGATCTTTCCAGCTTCGAGATCAGCTTCGATAAAATCCCTGTTCTCGGACCTGCCCCAGAAAAGATGGCGGCCCGGGGTGCACTCATATCGCATGAAGTTGGTACCACTTGCGCGACCTACTACAGTCGCGCTGTCGAAATAGGTAAAGTTAATGAGTGATCCGACGCCGGACGCTCTTACAAAATAGACGACTGCTTTATCAGCGGGTGCGGCAGGGAGAGGTTGTCATCTGTGCGTGGGTGGTGAGTCCTTTAAAGACGGAAAATAATAGCAGGAAAAGGGTACTGATGCGCCTGGGGGATGTGGAATGCCGGGTTTGCAATGGTTGGCTCATGATGAGTTATTTCAGAAGGAAAAATACGTCTATTCTCTTAGAATTAAGCTGACTTCGGCACCATTCACTATTCCAGAGCCCTGTCAGTGTAGTAAGTTTTCTGAAATCATGCCGATAAAACAGGGTATGCTTTGCAGGATTTTAGAGTAAAAACGATGGAGACATCTGGTTTGGCTCATTAAGCGGTGTGTATCGTTTTGATGGAAAGAGCGTCAAGGATTTTTAAGGACAAATAGTTCGTAAATAAGACGTATCAAGCCGCTCAAACTTGTTCTAGCAGCGCATGTAGGTAGTTAGCAGTATCCTTTAATCCCGCATTTCTCATTTGATCAAGCACCTCAAATTCATCCATCTTAGGGCTTTTCTTATTCAAGACCATCTCTTTGAATGCGGCAATGGATTGCTCCTGATTTAAGTCAATTATATCAGTTAAAAAGTCGTCCTTCCGCACTTTTTGCACTTAAGCCAAAAGATTGAAGGTATTCTTCAGGGAAATCTTTGATATTATTTGTAACAATCAGGTTAGCATTCGTTTTAATTGCAGCAGCCAATACATGACGATCATCCTGATCCTTTAATGTTAACCCGTCTATTAATCCCTTATAATTCTTGACCAGCGCATCTGGAAATGCAGCATTTGCTTTGTTAATCCTCTTATTGGCATCTCCAACAGAGACTCCTTTTGTGACCATCACATCTTTCCATTCATCGAAGATATGCTCGCTCCATTTAGGTGTATACAAATCATAGTGGGCAAACCAAACAGGATATCACGTATGATAATAGGGTAAATGACGTTTGTATCCAGGATAACTGTAAATCGAACACTATGAATCATACAAACCGTTTTCTTCGTCCGAATTCATAATATCGATGATATTTTGTTTCTGTTGAAGCTTTAATTGTTGCTTGTATTTCATAATATCATCAAACTTTATCCTCCGATGCTTTCCTACTTTTGTGAATTCAATTTTTCCTTCTTCCAGCAACTTTACTAAATGAGGCCTTGAACAACCTAAAATTTCTGCGGCAGCCTGTGTAGTTACTTCCGTTGCTACCGGAACTATAGAAATCATATTGCCTTTAGCCATCGCTTTCACGATTTCACCCAAAAGTTGCAAAGCCCCGAGCGGAATTTTAATCTTATCGTTTGTTTCCTCAATTTCAATTTCCGGCTGTTGCGAATCAAGTTGCTCGATTGCTGCAGCCAAAGCACTATAAGACTCGCTGGCAATCCGCTGATCGTCCTTAGACGGCTTTCTTATTTGCTCTAAGCCTTTCATGTTGCGAAGTTTTACAACAAATTTAAACGAAATAAACGAAATAATCAAAATAATCGAAACGTATCTTCACTCCTGGAGAATATTAATTAATTGATCGTCAATAGATAAAACCTCTCGAAGAATAAGAATTGTCCGTAATTTCCTAACAGATTATTGCGACACGCTAAAATAAAAAGCTACGGGTTGCAGCTTTTCAAAACAAGAAAACAAGATATTCCTATCACTTAAACGTCACGATCCTCCACTCACTAATCTGGAACAAATCCGCTCCATTGATCTCATCTACCTGCCAGCGGTAGTAGGAGTAAGGAGTATCATTGTCGAACTCATAGTTGATTGTCTGGTTCCGGCCACTGAATGACTGATCTGTTTTTTCATCTAACAGTGTCCAGTCCGTTCCATTGGTTGATCCGAAGAACTTCCAGTTTTTCGGATCACGCTCCGGGGCATCATTACCCGATGTCAATTTATACTGCTCGATCACCTGTGGTGCACTAAGCTGTAGTTGCATCCAAAGACCGGAAGGGAAATTAAATACCAGGAATTTCGAATTGAGATTGTTGTCGATCAGTTTGGAAGAACCTTCACCTGCATTCGGACCGCCGTCGTTATCTTTCGAAACGGTTAATGTCCCGGTGTCTGTTACATCTGTTTCCTTACGGACTATTTTTACGCGAAACCATGCTGTCGACAAATCAGGGTTGATATTGCCCGATGAAACGCTTTTCAACACGATAGGAAAGAGATATTCGGCATCTTTTTCCAGGTCCTTTGTTTTGATGGAAACAGTCAGCCCTTCCGATGTTGTGCGGCCGGCAGGGATCACTGTAGTGAGCCCGGAGATCGTGTATTTATCAGTTGGCATGATCTGGTAAGAAGTGCCATTTGCCGCATTATAGTCATCTACAAGATCAGTAGCCAGCTCGAAATTCACCGTGATGTCCTGTGAAGGATATTCCAATCCGCCGTAAGAAGCGCCAAAGCTGAAAGTTTGTTCAGCATCTGCAATTACAGCCGTGAGATTGCTTCGCGAATCCTGGGCCTGGGTCATATATATTTTTCCTTCTTCTGACCACTTGATCTCTTTGGTTTTGCCGCACGATAATAAAAGTGGTGACGCGCAAAGCAAAATATATAGACAGTTAAAAACTTGTTTCATGTTCGATGTTTTATTTTAATAAACTAAAACCTGTTTACCATCCGGGGTTTTGCACCAGTTGTGCGTCATTGTTTACGTCTTCTTCAGGAATAGGGAAGAAATAATGTCTTTTGTTGAATACTCTTGTTTCAAAAGCTTTCTTGTTATAAAACCCGGGAAGTGTGGCGTCGATATCGAGGCCCATTGCGGGACCACCATCAGTTTGCTCGGCAATTTTCCAGCGGCGGGTATCAAAATACCGTGTATTCTCGAAGCAAAGCTCCACCTGTCTTTCCTGCCTGATTGCCGTGCGCATGGCAGCTTGGCCGGCCGGTGCAGCTAATTCAGGAGTGCCGTATTGTGGTATGCCTGCACGTTCACGAATCTTGTTAAGATAAAGGAGAATATCGGCATCACCTGGATTGGCTTCATTCAATGCTTCTACATAATCCAGGTAGATATTGGCAAGCCTTACCAGGATCACAACACTGTTCCCCTGGTGCCAGTCTCTTGTCTGCGCACCTTTTCTTACAACATAGCCGGTAGGGCAGTAGTCGTTACTGGTTCCTTTACCGGAATTTGCTTTGAAATAAAGACGTGTAATAGCTTCACCTGAGTTTTTATTCAGGAAGGTCCTGTTATCATACGTGATGTTCACATAGAATCTTGGCTCCCTGTTTACCCATTCATTGAAAACTTCACGTGGACCATTATCATCCGGCGCCTGGAACTGTGAAGTTCCTGATGTTTGGTATCCCGAAGTTGGATCAGTAATTGGTTTACCATTTGCCATAAAGAATGCGTCAACCTGTCTTTGTGTTGCACCTAAACCACCACTACCTCTTACTTCAGAAGCATAACCATTATGGTAAGGAGTGACTTCATAGTTACGTGCATTATCATCATCAGGGCGGCCGAAAATGGTTTCCTTGTTCCAATCCACCAGTATCGCATCGCGGCAGGAAAGATATGCAGCAGTAAAAGGATTAGCGTTTGATACCTTATATAAATCGAAAACATTCGGTACAAACTGATTGATAAATTCCTTGTAAGCTGTCGCAGCTCTTTGCCATTTCGAAGCATCAGGTGTTTGTGGAACCAATTGCTTGCCGTCTTTATTTTTCAGGTTCGCCAGATCCGGATTGCCATTGAAAAGAGGGCTTGCAGCAAACAACAAAGTCTGCGCTTTTATGGCCAGCGCAACAGGTTTTGTGATACGTGCGATGTTCGCATCATTGGAAGAGCTTACAGGCAGATCTGCAGCAGCCTGGTCCAATTGCGTAGTGATAAAGTCAACACACTCATCGACGCTGCTTCTTGGCAACTGGATATCGGACAGCGGTGCGTCAACGGGAATAACCTCATCACCGAGTAACACTACAGGACCATATATGCGCATCAGATAGTAATAATAGATCGCACGTAATGCCCGCGCTTCCGCTTTGTATTGCGTTTTTTGCGCAGCGCTGATATCCACCGTTACATTATCGATATTGGAAATGAAAAATGTAGCGATACGGATTCCTTTGTAGAAATCGCGCCAGAACGCTTTTGTAAATCCACTGCTTACATCCCAGCTACCAATGTTCATTTGATTGGATTCTACAAAGCCCCAGAGGTATTCCGCTTCGTCAGATGCTCCCGTCCACGGGCCTGAATTATAGTTGCCAACAAAACGTTGCGTATGTTCACGCGGAATAAATGCATAGGCGCTTGCCAGGAATTTTTCCGCAGTAGCACGGCTCTTGAACGTTTCCTCCAGTGTTAACCGGTCATCAGGCACCTGGTCAAGATATTTTTACAGCCTGTCGTCAGGAAACCAAGACACAATACCGATAATATTATTTTTGAAAATTTCATGATAGAAGTTGTTTTACAGGTTAGAAGCTTACATTGAATCCAAGTGAGTATGATTTAATGTTGGGATAACGGGTACCGTTACCAACATTAATCGTGCTTTCAAGATCCCACAAATCAAATTTGCTGAACGTAACGGGATTGATAGCCTGTATATAGATCATGGCATTTCTGAAAACATTTCCTAAAAACCTTTTAGGCAATGTATAACCTAACTGTACAGTTTTTAACCGGACAAAGTCTGCATCGCGAATCCACCATGAGCTGTTTTGTACATTGTTCCTGTTACGGTCCTCACCGTTTGCCAGTCTTGGATAGAAAACGTCCTGTCTTGGATTGTCTACAGTCCATCTGTCATTGATATTCGCAAATACGTTTGAGATCCCCGCACCATTTGCAAAAGGCTGAATCGCGTCACCTGCCATATAGATATCAGCACCAGCCTGGCCTGTAAAGAGCGCATCGAGACGGAATCCTTTATAGCCAACACCAAATCCAAATCCAAACACGGTCGAGGGAACGTCTCCATGACCAATGTATGTCATGTCATAACTGTTGATCAGTCCGTCACCATTCAGATCTTTGTATTTAATGTCGCCAGGTAAAATAGTGGAACGGTCGCCAGGTACTGCGCTGGCATCAATCTCACGCTGATCCCTGAAGAGGCCTTCTGCTACATAACCAAATCTCGCCAGGATATTGTATCCTCTTCTATCCATCCATTCATATTTCGGAGCAGGTTGATCGTTTTCAACCATTTTGTCTTTATTGTATGTCACGTTTCCTCTAACTGAAACCTGGAAATCTCCGATGTTGCCATTATACTCGACACTTGCATCAATCCCTTTATTATCTACTATACCAAGATTACCGTAAGGAGGATTATTCAATCCCATGAATGTTGGTAAAGAAGCTCTTCTTAAGAACACGCCTTCTCTTCTTTCTTTGAAGAAGTCAACGATAAATGAAAGCTTGTCATTGAGCGTTTTAACCCCCATGCCCAAATCCTGTTTGCGTGCCTGTGCCCATTTCACATCTGCACCGAATTCTGTTACGTTGATACCAGGAATATATCCAAAGTCGCGTGAGAAGCGATAGCCCTGTTGGTTGTCGGCAACAATGGTAAGGTAGCCAAATCGTCTTCCCCCAATTTCACCGATACCGGTTAAACCGTCAGAATACCTGAACTTCAAATAGCTGATTACATTCTTGATCGGTTCGAAGAATTTTTCATTCGATGGTACCCAACCCACACCAAACGCAGGGAAGAATCCATACCTGTTTTCTGGCGCAAAGGTCTCTGATCCGTTATACCCGACGTTACCTTCGATGAAGTACCTGTCTTTATATGAATAGGTAACTCTACCGGCCAGACCGACGTAGCGTTGCGGAATGGCAGTAGTATAGTCACCGGCAAAAGCATCCGTTTTGTCGGACGTATAGAATAAAACAAGGCCGCCTACACGGTGATCGCCAAATGTATTGTCATAATTCAGGGATGATTCCCAATAGAAATTCCGGCGCCCGGAGTTTCCTCTTTCGTAGCTGAGATAGTTACCACCGCCAACGAATGTTCTGGTAAGATTAAGTGACCCATCAGGGTTCCTTGGATTTTGCGGATCAGGAAAATAGAAGGTCTCGACGTTTGCCGCGGTTGATGTTTTGTGTGTTGTAAGCATCGAAGCTGTACATGGAAGTAGCACTAAAACCTTTTAGCAAGAAGCCAAAATCCTGCGACAACCGGAGGTTAGAGAATAACTGATTATTGAATTCAGTAGAGTATCCGCGACGGGTCAGATCTGCCCATGGGTTACGATAACCACCATTCGGGTTTTTGCCCGGAACAAATCCTCCGGTATATTCCAATGGATATTCGGTAGGAGGCGTGGACATTGCTGAACCGAAGATGTCTTGTGTCGAAATATATGGCTGGTTGATATTGCTGAAGAAACCTCTGATACCCACATCCAGTTTGGTAGTCCGCGTGATGTTCATGTTCACATTTGAGGTAACATTGAATCTTCTGAAATTCAGGTCGGCATTATAGGTTTGCAGGTTATCCGTTTTCATTAGGCCAGATTCATCGAAGTATGAAACGGAACCATAGTAGCGGACAAAATCAGAACCGCCGCTTACATTCACATTCGCTGCTCTTACAGAGCCTCTCTTCTTAAATAATGCGTCAAACCAGTCAACGTTGGGGAATAATTCCGGATCATATCCTGCAAGGGTACTATCGAGATAACCTTGCGAATATTTTGCGGCTTGCCCTCTCGCAGTGTATGATTCATTTGCAGCCGTGATATAAGTGGCAGCATCAGCCATTTTAGGTACTTGTGTGAAGCTGGACACACCCTGGCTGAAATCAACCTGTACCGTTGGTTTACCTACTTTACCAGTACGTGTGGTAACGAGGATGACACCGTTGGCGCCACGAACACCATATACAGCGGTACCTGCAGCATCTTTTAATACAGTGAAAGAGGCGATATCCTGGGGATCAATGTTGTCGATGGGCCTTTCGACACCGTCAACAAGCACTAATGGCGCTGACGATCCACCACCGAACGTAGAGATACCGCGGATCCATATATCGGCTCCGTTACGACCGGGTTGACCGCCCCGCTGTACCCCAATTACACCGGAGAGACGACCTGCGAGTAACGTTGTAATATTTGACACCGGCATATTGAGCTCTTCGGGGCTGATGGTTGACTGGGCGCCAACGACACTTATCTTTCTTTGTCGTCCGAAGCCGACAACCACCACTTCGTTTAATGAGTTTTGAGTTGCATCCAAAGTGATATTGATAATCCGGTTATTCCCTACAAATACAATTTGTGCGACATATCCAACACCGGAGAAAGCAAGGCTGTCAACTTTCGACGCCTGGATATTAAATTCTCCTTTCGCATCAGTAATGGTGCCCACATTTGATCCTTGCACCTGGACAGAAATGTTGGAAATAGCCAAACCGGCGCGGTCCCTGACCAGCCCGGAAATGTTTTGCTTCTCAATCTGAGCAGTCAGGTTGATAGCACCAAGCAGTAACATGCTTAGCAAAAGCCATCGTTTTTTGAAAAGTGAAATTGGTTTCAGCATACTGTTAGTTTTTATAGTAGTAAAAAAAGGACTCTATGGATGTAGTTTTCGGGTGGTGTTGGCATAGGTCGGTTAAGGCAAAAAACTGTCTATATCTACCCTTGCCAGGGTAAATAGCAAACCGGAAACGAGTCAGGTTGGTTGCCGGTTTCAAAACATATTTACAAACGGACTCTTCCCAAATATTTTACATGAGCTTTTTCATGGTCATGCCGAATCAATTTGAAAAGGTGAAAAATGTTGTTGTAGGTTGGAATGAGAGATGTGTGGGCAGGTTTGCCCTTGTGACTTATATAGAAAAAAGAGAATATAGCGCCGGCCGTTTTATAGGGGCATGACTGAGGCTTATGCAGCAATTTGGTTGAAAATTGATCACTGGATATGGCAATTGGTAGAAACTCTTAAATCGTTTTAGCAAATGGAAGTTAAAAGGTTTTTTAACAACAACAAAAAAAATATTTTTGAAACGTGATGCAGCGATTCCCGTTACTTTCGATTTCACTTCCAATTACCATGCAGGCAAATTCCCGGTTTTTCTATCATGGACGACGGCGTCACTATACGGCTCAAAACCGGGCAACTGAAAATAAAATGTGCCGATATAGAAAGATTGATTGCCTGCAAAAAGAACCTGATGACCTACCGATATGATTTGTGTATAAAAGAAAACCAGCAATCGGCGTCAACCTGGAGCATCAAGCTGCTTTCGTGTTATTCAGAGGTAAGTTTTGCCGGAAAATAACCCCGATGGCATATATTTAAGTATCAGCCCGGTTCAAATGAATTGGAAGCCAAACCACCATGCAAGCAAAATCCCTCAAAGGCAAATCCACCGAAGAGATCCGTTCTGCATTAACTGGCAGTTTCACCGATGCCTTCATCCCAACCTTGGCCATCGTATTCATGTCCGTTAAACAGGACTGGCAAACCATTTCCAGACTACTTGACGAAAAAGCTATTCAGGTTTTCGGCGCCACCACTGCCGGTGAATTTATCGATGGCGAAATCGAAGGTGGCAGCATCGTTATCCTCTTGCTTGATATGAACCCGGCCTGTTTCAAAATAGAATTTATTGAAACAAGCCAGGATACTGCTTTCAAAGATTCAACAAAACTGGGCATAACCGGTGGTAAAATGTTTACCAGCCCCGCATTTATTATTGCAAATAGCGGCGTGTCCCTGGATGGCGACCCTATCGTCGAAGGTATCATCGAAGGATTTGGAAAACCTTCGGAAGGTGAAGTGACCATCTTTGGAGGCAAAGCAGGGGATGACCTGGCGTTAGAGTCAACTTTTGTATTTACTAACGGAAAAGGTAACAACAGTGCATTGGTTGCACTGATTATTGATGAGGATAAAATTGAAGTTAGCGGTATTGCCACCTGTGGCTGGAAAGCTGTTGGTACCACAAAAACTGTAACAAAAAGCGAAGGGAGTGTGATATATACCATCGACGATAAGCCGGCATTGGATACACTCATGAACTATCTCGGTGTCGGGATAAAGCAGGAAGAGAATAAAGACATCGTGACTTTTCTTAGCTCCTGGTATTATCCATTGCAGGTGGAGCGGGACAATGTCGATCCGGTCATACGAACAGCCATGTTTGCAAACCGTGAAGAACGCTCGCTTATTTGCTCCGGGAAAGTACCACAGGGCGCAAAAATCAGGTTTTCGCTTCCTCCGGATTTCGACTCCATCGATAAAGTTGTTGCTACAATTGCAGAGCATCAAAGAAGAGGTGCAACAGGAGGCTGACGCATTGATCATGTTTTCATGCGTAAGCAGATATTTATCTTTTGGTATTGTAATGAAAGAAGAGATCGAGCAGGTAACAACAAATCTGGGATGCGCCTATGGCCGGCTTTTTCTCCTATGGAGAATATGGGAAATCCAGGACCGGTAAATACGATTATCATAATAACACATGCTGCCTGGTGGTATTAAAAGAAAAGTAATCATGCAAGCGAGATCAATCAAAGGAAAAACACCTGCTGAAATAAAGGAAGCGTTAAAGGATAGCGGACGTGATAACTTTAAACCATCACTTGCCATTATCATCTTAACGACTGTTGGCAGCGCTGAAGAGCTGAATTCCCTATTTGACAGCAATGGTATTGCCATTTTCGGACTCAGCACCTCTCAAAAATTTACAGAGCAGGGTATGGAGGCCGATGACATCATTGTGTTATTGATGGATATCAACCCTGATAGTTTTAGAATCGTCTTAAACGATTACCAGGGATCATCTGAATATAAAGCCGCGCACCAGGCAGGAGAGATTGGATTGAATACATTTGCCAACCCCGGTTTCATTATTTCATCTGCCGATATCAGTATGTCCGGCGAAGATCTGATCAGGGGATTAACGGATGCCGCAGGCCATGACGTGACTGTCATGGGTGGTGTTGCGGGTAATCCCGCCGATTTTTCCGGATTGTATTCACAAACAATTTATCGAGCAAAGCAGGTTTGCTCGCATTAATAGTCGACGAGGACAGGGTTTCCATTAATGGATTAGCGGTTTCAGGATGGAAGCCTGTCGGTACAACCAAGAAGATTACAAAGTGCGAAGGCTGGTGGGTACACACCATCGACAATGAACCTGCCATGGACGTGATCCAGAAATTTTTGGGAAGAGATATTATTACTTTCGATAATCAGGCAAGGGGACTCGTTCCATTGGATGCAGGTTATCCCTTGCAATTTCAACGAGCTTCCGGTACACCGATGATGCGGCCTGTGTTGATATGGAATACGGAAAATAAAGCGGTCATGATTGGAGGTGAAGTCAAAGAAGGAGATATCTTCCGCTTTTCACTTCCACCGGATTTCGATGCGATCGACACCGTTGTAGATAGCACCAGGATCATTAAAGAAAGAAATATGCCCGATGCCGATGCCATGCTTGTTTTTTCCTGCATTGGCAGGCTGGGATCATTTGGTCCGATGATTTCAACAGAAATAGAAGGACTCGCAGCCACATGGAACACACCCATGGTCGGATTTTTTTCCCTCGGAGAATTTGGAAAATTAGATGAAGGCCGTTGTGAATTTCATGGGACGACTGTAAGCTGGGTGGTGTTGAAAGAGAGGTAATCAAAGCACTTCCGGCATATTGACTTTTTACAAATACCTGAACATCAGGCTATGGAAAATCGTTGAAGTAGGGCTGGGTAAGAAAATTAAAGTGAATATCCTCTAAAACTGGAAGTAAATAAACGAATCACCGCTCTTCTGACTAATGATCACCCCCATCAGCAGCAACGCCCACACAATTCCCAATACCCACCAGTTTATTTTACGCGCTACCTGCAATACGCTGGTATTTCGCATCAGCCAGTGACAGGATAACATAAAGAAAACAACTATACCCACTTTCAGTATATCCAGCGTTAGCAGTATCGGTACACCGTCTCTTGCCTGGCCAAACATCGAAGTTAATAACCGCCATGCTGAAGTGAAATCAGGCGCCCGAAAGAATACCCAGGTGATCGTCACACAGAAGAACGTCAATAAGACCAAAAGCAATTCATTACCCCGTTTGCCAAATCGTCCGAAACCGATCCCTGCTCTTTGTACCGGGATGTCTGCTAATACAGGTTCAGGTGTAGGTCTGAATTTTTCTTTTATCAATCTTTCAATGCATAGATAGAACCCATGCAATGCTCCCCAGACGACGAACGTCCATGAAGCGCCATGCCATAATCCACCAAGCAGCATTGTAATCATCAGGTTGATGTAGGTTCTTGCTTCACCTTTTCGGTTTCCACCCAGCGGAATATATAGATAGTCGCGCAACCACGCTGATAATGTAATATGCCATCTTCGCCAGAAATCGGAAAAACCTGAAGCTGCATAGGGGTAACGAAAGTTTTCCGGCAATACAAAACCAAGTGTCAAAGCTACACCAATCGCACAGGTGGAATAACCTGCAAAGTCAAAAAATATCTGGCCGGAAAATGCCAGGACACCTGTCCATGCATCGAGACTTGCGAGGGGATTTGTGGATCAAAAATAGAAATCTGCAGTGGCTGACAATAGTGTATCGGCAACAAGCACCTTCATAAAGAGCCCGAGGGAAAGCAAAAACAATCCTTGTGTTAGCTGTTGTGAGGTTGCTTTGCGTGGTGTTTCAAACTGGGGAACCAATTGTGGTGGGCGTACGATCGGACCTGCGACCAGGTGCGGAAAGAATGTTACGAAGAGAGAAAAGTCCAGTAGCGAACGAACCGGTTCACTCTTACGTTTATACATGTCAATCGTGTAGCAAAGGGTTGTAAACGTGTAGAAAGAGATACCGGCTGGTAAAATAATATCTGGTTTGGCAGGGTGAAAATCCACGCCAAATAAGTTTACAAGTGATACAAAATTATCAAGGAGAAAAGTGCCATACTTGAAGAAGCAAAGCATCCCCAAATTGCCAATGAGACTTATCACCAGCAGCAACTTTCGTTTGCGCTTATTTTCCTGGCGGTATAATGCCCGTCCCACAAAAAAATCTACTACTGTAGACAACCATAGTAATAAAATGAACGGTGGATTCCAGGCTGCATAGAAAACATAACTCGCGAGCAGCAGGTTGATCTTTTTAACCTTCCATGTGAATGACAGATTATGCAGTATCAACATGATAGCAAAGAAGGCTATAAAGATGAAGGAGTTGAATATCATAAAGCAGGTTTAAGGTTATTCCGGAAATTTCCAACCATGTTCTTCTTTAAGTATTCGTACCAGTTCCCTTGTAAAAATTTTCGCGTTGGCCGGTGAAAGGTGCGATAGCTCCGCACATTGCAAACCAGCAAGTACAGGATAATCAATAAAATGAATTCCGGGTGTTTTAGTTTGTACAAGCAATTGATCCCAGTATTCGGACCGGGAAAAGCTTTTCGTTCCCGTTCCAGGAAAGCGCCGCTTGATGGAGGTCTTACAAATATTACTTTTCCACCCCTCGTACGGATTTTTTCAATCGCTGCTGAATATAGTTTGAACACCTGCAGGAGCGAATCACCTTTAGGCGGACGGTTCCTTACCATATTTGCAGCACCGCCCTTCATCCAGTAATCCGATTGTAAACGTTGTGCCATGGTATCCCGTAGAAACCTCGCTGTGATCAGGTTTTGCCTGCCAGCGTTTGTAATCACCATTCCATTTTCGAACGCCTGGGTAGGCATGCTCACTACACCTTTCCGGTTCCTGATCCTGACTTCTTCCAAAAGCCCATTCAATCCAAGCCTGCTTTCTTCCAGCAATACCAGTTTTGATTCCAATGCAAAATTCAATTGTGCACTTGCACGTTGCGCTGGTGTCTGGTCATGAAAATATTGCAGTGTCTCTTTTGCCATTTTCTCTCTTCGCGGATTCGGTGGATAAAAAAATTGTCCTTCCGCTACATCTATTATCACGTTACCCCGAAAATCTTTGTCTTCCGCCAGATCAAATATGACAAGTCGGGCAGGAGTGCCGACGATTGCTAACTGAATTGGATCTTCCCCGGTTTCTTCTTTCCACATCGCGACATCGAGATCAAACTTGATTCTCGATCCACCTGAGAAAACCGTTCCCGGGTTTTCTAAGCGATCAACTTTCCGGCGCTGATCAGCCCACATAACTTTATCGTCATTGTAGGAAATAATCAAACCCTTACTTCGCCAGTAATATTCCAGGAAAACTAAAAAAAGGATGACCAGCAGTGCGCTGAGGATCCCGGCTTTGATAAAGTGGCCCTTTTCCATAACAGTAGTTTGATATGGTGAATGGTTGTAAGATGCTAATAACCAGGGTCAGTAATCAAAAGGCGGGAGATGTGGACCGTGTGGTTTGTAAACTGGCTAACCTAAGAAATATTTTGAGCGATTCCTATCCCCAAATGTGGTGAGTGGGATGAAAGCCGGAACTCTTTAATTGAATTCATGCACTAACTATTGGACATCTTACTATTTTCCATATATTTGCAAACAGTATTGCAATTATTAGAGTGACCAAAAAAGTAAAATACAAACAAAGGATTGCTGCTTTTCTTGCGGCGCTCTACCTCTTTATTGCCACACCGGTTCAACTCTGGCATCAGCATCTTAATAATTGTGAACCGGCAATACAATATTCCATATCAGGTGAAAAAATCCTGAAAGCTCACCAGGAAAGCATAGACTCAGATTGCCAGATATGTTCCCATCATTATTCAACATACGCCGACGATACACATACGACAATCAATCTTACTGTTCGGTTTCTGAGTCGGTGTGAGAGCGCTTGCCTGAACTCAATTACAGCTGAGCGTTATTTCTACTTTACCAGTCGCGGTCCCCCCAATTGCTGATCAGCTTCTTTTGTAAAGCTACTGTCTTGCAGTACATAAAATTTTCATGTTCCTGTTGCTGATGCATTGCCTGATCTCAATGCCATTCAGATCTCGCTTGGTTGTACTTATCAGCGCATAATAGCACATACTCTTTTAGCGGCTTTACACAACATCAAATAAGTTATTGTCACAGGTCAGTGTGTATACACTGCGAATGAATATTCATACCAGGTAATCATGCAAACAATTTTTATTGAAAACCTTACCAAGCGATTTGGTCAATTCCTCGCATTGGACAATTTAAACCTCACGATCGGCCAGGGAGAAGTTTTTTGCCTCCTTGGTCAGAACGGTGCAGGAAAAACCACAACAATCAATATCCTTTTGGGTTTCATCGGGGCTTCAGGCGGTAAAGTGATGCTCAACGGTATTGCGGTCAAAAAAAACGACCTGGAAAGCAAAAGATATGTTGCCTACATCCCCGAAGTCATGCAACTCTACGGGACATTGAACGGAATCGAAAATCTTGAATTCTTTAGCCGAATCGCAGGCTTCAACTATTCTAAAAATGAATTAGGAGACTTTCTCGTTAAGTCAGGTCTTCAGGAAGAAGCGCATCATAAAAGACTGTCTGCCTACTCCAAGGGAATGCGTCAAAAAGTCGGAATTGCAATCGCTCTTGCAAAAAAAGCAAAAATCATTTTAATGGATGAACCTACCAGTGGTCTCGATCCTAAAGCAACTGACGACTTCACAATCATTTGTAAAGAGCTCGCTGCAGAAGGCAGAACGGTCCTCATGGCTACACATGACATCTTTAATGCCGTGAATGTTGGAACTCGTATCGGAATCATGAAGGCAGGAAGACTCGTTCATTCAGTCATTCCATCCGGCATTTCTGCCGTTGAACTACAAAAACTGTATTTAGAAACTATTTAATCACCACATCACTCAGGATATGAAATATTCCATCCTACTGCTTATAACCTTTTTCTGCATCACGACAGCCCAAAGCCAATCCATCATACGCGGTAAAATTTTATCTGCGGATAAAACGCCAATCGGGGCAGCAACCATCAGGTTGGTAAGCACTGAAAGCAGTACGACCCAGGTCGCTGACCATAATGGCATCTATCAGATTACAGGGCTGAAAAAAATCACTTATCAAATCACCGTTTCAGCCATTGGTTTCGAATCTTCTTCACGGGATGTCGAGATAGTCAATGACATAGAGGAATTTGATTTTGTTCTCTCTCCGGCCGCTTTGCAATTACAAAAGGTTGAAGTGGTCGGTCGCTCAGCCAGAAAATATACCAGTGACTACTCTTTCGGCGCAACAAGAACAGCCACGCTTAATAAGGATCTTTCCCAAACACTTAATACTGTCACTAAAGAATTAATGGCCGACAGGCAGGCATTTCAATTAGCAGATGCTGTCAAAGTAATTCCCGGAGTAATCCCTTCCAGTTATTACAACCAATATTCAATTCGTGGAATAAGTCAAAACGAAGAAGGACAGATTATCAATGGCATGCGTACGAGGCAATACTATTTTCTTCAGCCTGTCACAAGTAATATCGAAAGGGTGGAAGTTATTAAGGGACCAGCAAGTGCGACATTCGCAAGCGTTGATCCAGGCGGCAGCATTAATATGGTAACAAAAAAGCCATTGGCTGACAGTCGGAAAGAAATTAACCTGTCGGTCGGAAGTTTTAGCACCATCAGGGCGACAATAGATTTCACAGGTCCGCTCAATAAGAAAAAACCTTGCTTTACCGGTTTAACGGAGCATACCAGGAAGCCGGAAGTTTCCGCGACCTGGTAAAAAACAATTCTTTGTTGCTGTCCCCTTCCTTTTCGTATATGCCAAATGATAAAACAGCAGTAAACGTAGAGCTCATCTTCACAGACCTGGATGGAAATCTCGATAGAGGGCAGCCGATATTTGGGGCCATTGCAGGTCAAACAAATCTTAATAGTACCCCATGGAGTCTTAACCTCGGAGCACCGAATGATTTTTTTAAATCCAGGGAGTTTATTGTTACCTCCAATTTCTCCCATCGCTTTTCAGAAGCAATCAGCTTTAATGCATCATACATGAAGCAGACGTGGAAAGAGGATTTACTTGAACACAGAACGAATAATGCATTCGCTCCCGATATAAACGCCGAACCGGTAAATTCTTTGGTAGCGATGCAACTCGTGCAACGTAAACAAAGCTGGAATATAGACAACATCAATAGCTATTTCAACTTCGATTTCAATACAGGCACAATATCCCATCAGCTCCTGATCGGGTATGATCTCCACAGTTGGGAGAAATTGAAAGGAGGTGGACAAAATTCGGCTCGTGGATATCTATTAAAAGACGGTTCAACAGCTAATTCCTTTGTTGTGGCGAATGCGGCTTTATATCAAACTGTCAGCTATAATGGGCAGGTGCTGCCAAAACCGAATGTGAACCACTTTGACCTTATTAATCCTGTTTATTCAATTCGCAATATTGACGATTATGTGATAAATGCACGAACCGCTATTCCACCTGCACTTACTACAAACCATTCCGTTTATCTCCAGGAACAACTAAAATGGAAGAAATTCATTGTACTGCTTGGGATCAGGCATGATTGGTTCAAAGATATCACGAATTTCCAGGCGCCCTTGGAATTATCTTTCACGAATTCAAAGTTTCTCCCCCGTATCGGCATTACGTATGCACTTACAAAAGCTATTAATGTTTATGCGACTTATCTCGAAGGGTTCCAGCCACAGAGCAATACTGTCACGTTGATGCCAAATACAGGAAATTATTTTTGGACAGCAGAGTCCGCCTCCCGGTTTAAACCACTGGTAAGTGATTTGAAGGAAATGGGTATCAAGACCTCGTTGCTTAAAGGGAAAATGATGGTGAATGCAGCCACTTATGAGATCCGGCAGAAGAACATTCTTTTAAACGCAAACATCCCTGCCTATCCCGACTCACTGGTCACACGTGGCGCTGAACGAAGCAGAGGTTTTGAGCTTGATCTGGCGGGTTATGTTACATCCAACTGGCAAATCAATGCATCGTATTCTTTTATTGACGCGGAGATTGTCGAAGACAATAACCCGGCGTTGAAAGGTGCACGAAAGCAGAACACTCCTATAAACAGTGCGAGTCTCTGGACAAGGTATAATTTTTTAAGCAGCTCAACTTTCAAAAATATTAGTGTTGGAGCAGGCCTGCAATACAATGGGAATCGTGTTCCATGGTTCACCAGGGACTTTAGAGTACCGGGTTACACGCTATTAGATATTGCTTTTTACTATTCACCCGGGAAACAAAATATGCAGCTGGCATTAAACATTAATAATATACTCAACAAGACTTATTGGATCGGGGCACAAAACTATGTCCGCTTATTTCCGGGAGCACCGAGAAACATCATGTTGACTGCATCATACCGGTTTTAACACATGGCATTCACATTGAGTTCAATAAATTATCCATGAACACGTCACGCACCTTTTTGCTGGCAAAGCAAACTTTTAAAGCTACTATTAAGCAACGGTCGTTTTTTATTCTATGGTTGATCTTTCTCATACTTCTGATATATGCAGGGACAACGGGCCATCATCAAACGAAAGCTCAAAATGAAATGATGCACACATACCAGGATTATGCAAGAAAAAGCTGGTTAGACAACCCCGACAAGCATCCTCATCGAATGGCCCACTTTGGAAGCTTTGCATTTAGAATACGGCATCCCCTAAGCTTCTTCGATTTTGGAATGGAGAACTATGCCGGTAGTATTGTTTTTTTGGAAGCTCATAAACAAAATTCAGTAAACTTCAGTGAAGCAAGCTTTAGCACCGGTTTGTTGCGACTTGGTGAGATGAGCATTGCCATGCTCTTGCAAACACTTCTTCCTCTGATTATTTTTTTCCTTGGATTCAATAGCATTGCAGCTGACAGGGAAAATGGCACTTTAAAAATCCTGGTGAGCCAGGGTGCCGGGGTAAGAACTATACTTTTCGGAAGAGCTGTAGGCCTGTGGATATTAAGCTCACTGTTTTTTATTCCCGCATTTCTAATAACTGTAACACTACTCCTGACGCACAATGCTATTGATGGGTCTCAGCCATTAAGCAGGCTTTCTCTTATTTTTCTTTCCTATACAATATTTTACTGGATTATCGCAATGGTAGCTGTCTCTGTGTCTGCGTCAAGTATGACAGCCCGGTCAGCGTTGGTAAAGCTCCTTGGGATCTGGATAGTTTTTGCCATGGTGCTCCCGAGATTAGTCCAGGTAGTCAGCAACGAAATGTATCCCTCCCCGACTAAACTGAGCTTCGAATCAGCAATAGAAGAAGATATTCTGAAACAGGGCGACAGTCACAACCCGGATGACGCATTCTTTAGAAGTTTACGGGACAGCGTTCTGGCGAAGTACAACGTAGACAGCGTTCACAAATTACCCTTCAACTATGGAGGACTCGTTGGTAAGGCCAGTGAGCGGTTAAGTAGTGAAACATATGTCCGGCACCAGGATCGTTTAACTCAATTACACAGAAGACAGAACAATGTCGCAAAGTCGATGTCATGGATCAACCCCTTTATGATGATCAAATCCAGTTCGATGTCATTGGCAGGGAGCGATTTTGAAGCATACGTCAACTTCCAGCAGCAGGCAGAAGCTTACCGGTATGAGCTCGCCCAAAAAATGAATGATTTGCAAATGGAGTTTGTTAGCAACATTCGGCCATCCGGGGGCACACACTCGTTACATATCGATAAGGAGCATTGGTCCGGATTGAAGGATTTCGACTATAAATATTTATCTCTCAAAGATATTTTCAAGATGGAGATGAGTTCAGTTGCAGCAATGATATTCTGGCTGGTGCTTTCTTTTATTCTTCTCATGTCTGTTAGCAAACAGATTAAAATCATCGGATAACCTATGTATCGTCTACTAATAATTCAGTTTTTAAGAAACAGGTTTGTGATGGCTGCATTGAGTATGCTACTCGCGGCTGGAATTGTCAGCATCGTGGTTGGCAAACATTTTTTGGATCAGCAGCAGTCCCTGATCGAAGAGACTGCTAAGCATCAACAAGACAAGATTGACCGCCTGGTTGAATATCATAGTGATGAAATGGGTTTGTTGCTTTATTACCTCAGGTTTGCTTACATCAACCCGGCATCGAAGCTGGCTGCTGTTTCCATCGGCCAGCGTGATATCAACAGCAGCATTCAATTTCCTACAATCAGAACGCTGGAGGCACAAAAGCATGATACGGATATTCAGAACCCGTACCGGTCTATGATGGGAAATTTTGATCTGAGTTTTGTGGTTTTATTTTTATTTCCGCTAGTAATAATCGGTTTGACTTTCAATCTATACAGTGAGGAAAAGGAGCGTGGTACATGGGCATTGATATGTTCCCAAAATTTCAGCCCCCGAAAATACCTGTTGAAGAAGCTGTCAGTGCCTTTTCTCTTTGTGTCAGGTGTATTCTTATTATTGATTTTGCTTTCGGCAGTGATTGTAAAATTACCGCTTGACAGGGGATTCCTCGCGTTTATCCTGAGCAATTTTCTGTACATCTGTTTTTGGTTCGCCGTTGTGTTACTGCTCATCTCCTTCTTTCAAACCAGTAGTAACAATGCGATATTCCTTCTGGGGAGTTGGATCATGATCGTATTATTACTTCCTGCTGCTGCAAGCAATTTTATTTCCGGAAAGTATCCTGTTCCGGAATCACTCAGCATGATGCTGAAACAACGGGATGGATATCACAAAAAGTGGGACATACCTGAAGATAGCAGCATGGGTATGTTTTTTAAAGAATATCCTGAATATTCGTCCTTTAAATGGACACACGAAGGCTTTAACTGGCTTTGGTATTATGCCATGCAGCATCTTGGCGATGTGGATGCGCGGCCAGATAAAGACCTGTTTATGGAAAAGCTCAGGCAACGCCAAAACTTAAGTGAACAGATCAGCTGGCTTGTTCCGTCACTCTACACTCAACTCTATAATTCAGAAGTCGCTCAAACCAGTCTTACGAATCACCTCATTTTTTTGCGTAACACTTCAGATTTCCACGAGAGATTACGGAAGTACTTCTATCCAAAAATATTCACTGGCTCGCCAGTGATGCAGGAAGATTGGAAAAAACACCAACCCCGGTATTGCGAGATCAAAAACCCGGTTTCATTGGTGAAGAGCGCATATGTTGGATTATTCGTTTTGGTAATCGGTGGTTTGGGTTTCGCGCGATTAAATAAAACATTTTAAAACGGCCTATGCGAAAATTTCTACTATGTCTGCTGGTTTTGGCTTTCGGGCACGCGATTGCGCAGGATACGCTGAATTTTCCGCCACCTGAAAATCCGCCTGCAGTTTTTGCTACCCGCGCTAAACAAGCTGTTGTAATAGATGGCAGGCTCGATGAATTGTGTTGGCAGCAGGCACCGATAGTGAAAGATTTTTTCAGAATGGAACCCCGGCAGGGTGGGCGTATACTGTACGAAACGCAAGTCCGTGTAGTATTCGACAGTAAAAATGTTTATGTCGGTGCGTTTTGCAAAGACAGTTCTGGAAGAAAAGGAATGAGGGTCCAGGATTTGAAACGGGATTGGGACTACTCGGGAAGCGACAATTTTTATGTGTCGCTGGACCCGCAAAACACGAAGAGGTTTTGTGTCTCCTTCATGACCACACCTCTTGGTAATGTTCGGGATGTGCAGGTATTTGACGATGCGTTTCGTGACCTGGATTGGGATGCGTTATGGAAAGTCAGAACGTCAATAACGGACAGCGGCTGGTATGCTGAAATGGCTATTCCTTTTTCGAGCTTGCGATATGATAAACCAGCCGAAACAGATTCTGTCACCTGGGGTATCACTTTTTCGAGATTGGCAAGAAAGGATTATGAGAAAACGGTTTATCCGGCCATTCCCCAAACATTTACACCGCAGCGAATGACATATGCGGCGCAATTGAAAGGACTTGAGCTACCCGCACCATCAACAAATATTCGTGTGCAACCATATTTATTGTTTCAAAATGACAGGTCCGTCAGTTCACAGGGGATTGCCAACAAGAGTTCAAAATTTAAGACCGGTGGTGAAATGAAGTGGGCAATCAATCCACAGTCGGTACTTGACCTGACGTTTAATACTGACTTTGCGCAAGCAGATGTTGATCGTGTTGTAAATAACCTGACAAGATTTAATGTATTATTTCCGGAGCGCAGGCAATTTTTTCTCGAGAATAGCGGAATCTATGCGGGAGCAGATGTACGGGGGTTGAAACCTTTTTTTAGCAGGAGCATCGGTTTATCGAACACACAGTATAATGCCGACCCGGTTCCTCTTGATGCCGGGGTACGGTTTACAAATAGAAATCAAAAGCAGGCTATAGCTGCGTTATATGTTCATCAACGAGATACTGATTTGCAACCGGCAAGCAATTTTAGTGTGTTCAGGTATCTTCGGAATTATGGGAAACAAAGCAATGTAGGGGCAATGATCACTCACCGCCTGGACGAATCAGATAAGAATAAAGGCTTTGTTCAACGCTCGAATACTACAATAACAATTGATGGATTTATCCGGCCGAGAGACGACTTTAACATTCAATACCTGGTTACGGCTTCGCGTGATAACAGGGATGACAGTATTGGAGTCGCGGGAAATTTCTGGATAGAATATACGCCTAATAAGCTTTACGCATTTTGGAAAACAACTTATATCGATGACAAGTATGTTCCAGGGATGGGTTTCGTTTTTACCAACAATACTTTTTACAATAACGGAGGAGGCTACCTTATTTGGAGACCAAATAAAGGGTTGTTGGGAAAAATAATCCGGCGCTGGGATCCGGGCATTTTTGTTGAAACGTACCAGGATGGGAGGAATATGAAATTCCAGAGCGGAAACATTTACTTCTTTCCATTATATGTAATTTTTAAGGACAACAGCACCCTGGAAGGAGCAATCTATCCAACCTGGGAACATTTTTTCTTTAACCCCCTGGGATTCGATGTAAAACCCGGGAATTATTTCTTCACGAGGAAGCAGGTGAGATATTTGTCAGATGCAAGTAAGAAACTATCAGGCACGGTAAACTATTATTGGGGTAAGTATTATGACGCCTCATTGGATGAGCTCAATCTGAGTGTAAGGATTGCACCGCATCCGAAAGTCAATTTTACGGGGAGCTATCAACTGAATAAAATCCGGTCTTTGGGGATCAACAACGTGAATGAAGAGATTCATCTTTGGACGGCGGGGTGCAGGCTGGCTGCGAATCCAAGAATTCAACTGAGTGGGTTCTATCAGTATAATACGTTTGATAACCAGGGAAGATGGAACTTTCGGGGTAGCTGGGAAGTCGCACCTTTGAGTTTTCTGTACATTGTTTATAATGAAAATAGATTCGACAGCAGTCCTGCCAGGAATCAGAGTGTTATTTTTAAGTTTTCTTACCTGAAACAGTTTTAAATTGGGCTGCAGTCTGGGCAGGTGCTTTATGACATGTATTATACCGACGTGCCCAGGTGAAATGCAAGATCGCAATTATGAGGAGAAAAGTAATTGCTTTCTTTGGCAGGTGCGATCTTCGTTCGAAATGGAAGTATAGAAAAGAGTTGCGCTTATTCTGAAATCTAAACAAGCTTCGTTCTGTCTATGACGATAAACAAGAGGCGGATGAAGGGTATATAGAAGCAATATGCTACAGTAATATAAACAATCTTTAAACCATATCCAGATGTCAACACAACTAAAATTCATCCTGCTGGTATTCGCAGTAGCAAGTTTTACAAGTTTCAAAATTAACAATCATGGCGAATGTTCACAGTCAGAAGCCGGAACATTCAAGGTTGAAGTTCTTTACCCTGCAGGCGAGGATAAAACTTTCGACATGGACTACTACGAAAAGAAACACATGCCGATGGTAGCCCGGCATTTGGGCAAGAATTTGAGATACTATGAGATAGTCAAAGGAATAGGAGGGAGAACACCCAATGATAAAGCGCCATTTGTTGCCATAGGAACTTTTTACATCGCTGATGTTGCTGAGTATGGTAAAGCCATTGCGCAGAATAGAGAGGAGATATTAGGCGACATTAAGAATTATACGAACATTGTGCCTGTTGTACAGGTGAGTGAAATAAAGCAGGTGGTTTATAACGCTGATAAGAACCAATAAATTTACAATGTAAGGAAATAAATAATTGATTTTAACATGTTTATGATTTTACGTTTGCTGTTTGCAAATTGCGAACAAAAAACGTATCTTAGATATATGAAATCCCACAACGGAATGCGTCCGCAGGATATAGTTGTACTTCTTAAAGTATTGAAGATTCCCGAACCCAATTGGCAGTATCGTGATGTTGCCATCGCACTAAAGCTTAGCCTTTCGGAGATTTCCGAATCACTTCAACGGAGTCATATTGCAGGATTGATTGATGATACAAAAAAGAAAGTATATCGTGAAAATTTGATGGAGTTTATTGAACATGGACTGCATTATGTTTTTCCTGTCCTTCCAGGGACAATGGTTACTGGTATACCTACTGCCCATTCACATCCTTTTTTCAAAAAGAAATTTAAAGCCGAGTTTCAGTATGTGTGGGACGCAGACAAAGGAGATGAACGCGGACTCGCCATTACTCCTTTATACAAGAATGTAGCTGAAGCGGTTCTGATAGACGAAACATTATATTTATTGTTAGCAGCAATTGATATATACCGGGTTGGTCGTGTTAGGGAATTAAAAGTGGCAAAAGAAGTATTAGAACAGCATATCCTCAGTTGAGCAGACAGGAAAACATAACACGGATAAAAGCAGTGTATGATGCTTTGGAAGATTTGGCACCCACTTGTGTCTTTGTTGGTGGCGCAACAGTTGATCTTTATAGCGAACGTCCAGCGAGTGAAGTGCGACCGACTGAAGATGTCGATGTACTTATTGAGCTAATGAATTACCATGGATATGCTCATATTGAAGAAAGACTTAGGCAGAAAGGCTTTGTCAATGATATCGAATCCGGTGTCATCTGCCGATATCGTTTACATGGAATTATAGTTGATATCATGCCGACTGATAGCCGTGTACTCGGATTCTCCAACCAATGGTATACGGAAGGCTACCAAAACGCAATAGATTTTCAGCTCGATGATTCACATATGATAAAAATCCTTCGTCCGGATTATTTTATGGCCAGCAAGGTGGAAGCGTTTCGGGATCGGGGTAAAGGAGATGGTCGTTTTAGTACGGATTTCGAGGATATAGTTTATGTACTTAATGCTCGTCCCTCAATCTATTCGGAAATGAAACAAGCACCTGAGCAGTTAAGAGTATTTCTGAGAGATCATTTTAATGAATTGCTTGCCCACCCATACCTTGAAGAATGGATATCCGCTCACCTCGAATTCGCTGAGCAACGGAAAATTAGCACCATCATTGGAGGTTTACAGGAACTCGTACATGGTGAGTAAACTAAAGAAATACAATACTACCCTGAAAGAGGAAGCCACATCACGCTTAATAACGCCACATTTCCTGCAATGCAAGACAATGAAGATTGTCAAATCGCTGAAACTGGTCGAAATAGACCCGCTGGATAAAAATGGACTGACAGGTTTTTCAAAAACTGTAAACGATCAATTGACTGGATCTCAGCCATAAACATTCCCATCCCAAAAAACATTTGCGCAAATCAAAAGAACATCTATCTTTAATCAAAAGAACATCTATCTTTGATGTGTACTAGATATATAGTACACTAAATCACCAGCATGGTTAGCATACAAAATGTTTCATTCGCTTACAGGAAGAAGCCGGTATTTAATGGCTTGAATCTCAACTTCCAGGCAGGTCATGTATATGGCCTTCTCGGAAAAAATGGCACTGGTAAATCCAGCCTCCTGCGCAATATTGCCGGACTTTTGTTTCCCCAAAAAGGAACCATCTCCGTCAATGGGTTTACACCAGCCGACCGCCTTCCGGATTTTCTGCAAGACGTATTTATGGTACCTGAAGAATTCTATCTGCCCGATATTCCGGTTGCCGGTTTCATAAAAAGCTATGTTCCCTTCTATCCCTGTTTTAATAACGATAAGTTCAGGGACTATATGTCTGTTTTCGAAATTCCTTCGGACAGCACACTGCAGAATATGAGTTATGGACAAAAAAAGAAAGTCCTGATCTCCTTCGCACTTGCAAGCAACGCCAAGCTCTTGCTCATGGACGAACCCACCAACGGCCTCGATATCATGAGTAAAAGCCAGTTAAGAAAAATTCTCGCACAGGCACTTGATGAAGAACGTTGCATCATCATCAGTACGCACCAGGTAAAAGATCTCGAGAATCTCATCGACAGGATCACCGTCATTGACGATGGAAAAATCCTTTTTGACCAGAATGTAGATGATATTTCTCAAAAATTATCTTTCCGGTTTGCTAATAACGAGTCTGATCTCGCAACTGCTCTATACAAAGAATCATCACTCGCGGGGAATGTTATCGTTACTCCCAACATTGAGGGAGAGGAAACCAAGCTCGACCTCGAACTACTTTATAAAGCCATCGTGACCAACAGCGGTAACATCACGAAACTGTTTCAATCGTAAATCTCTTTTATGAACCAATTCTTTAGTGTCAGAAGATTTTCTTTATTGGTAGGAAAGCACTGGGCTGATAATAAAAAACGCTACCTGTTAGCTATCACCGGATTTATCATACTGCTGATTGTCTGGTTCACCTTTACAATGCTGGTCGATGGGAATAAACCCATGGAAGAAGAAATGCAATTGATCACTTTCTTTTTCTCTCTTTTCGGCGTGGGTTCCTTTTATGCCAGCCAGTATTTCCGTGATCTCGGTTCGCGGGCAAAAGGAATCAACTTTTTACTGGTACCTGCTTCCGCATTTGAAAAAATCCTTTGCAGTATCCTGTATACAGTTGTATTATTCTTCGGTGTTTTCCTGGCTGCATTCTACCTCGTAGATGTAATTATGGTTGCAATAGCCAACAAATTTTTGGTCACAAACGATCCGATCCAACAGACAAAGGTCTTTAACGTGTTCCGTGCGGCCATTGTTCCTATAGATAATCACTCGAGGCTCAATGTTGTGATGATATTCTTTTCGCTGCAATCCATCTTTTTGCTTGGGTCCATTTATTTCAGTAAATATGGATTCGTCAAAACTGTTATCAGCGGTTTCGTAATATTCTTCCTGATTTTTTGTGTCATCTTTTTGTTATACGAACACCTGATGCCGGAGGGTGATTACAAAAGCGGATTTCTTACATCGTACGAGATTACAACAAATGGACCCGATAACCATCTCGTGCAAATACCACACTGGATAGGTGACATTCTTCGATTTATCCTGCTGTATGCACTTGCACCATTTTTTTGGATCGTCAGCTATTACCGGCTGAAGGAAAAACAAGTGTAGCCTTTAAAAAAAATATCATGCAATTCAGAGAATCAAGAGCCATATACCTGCAAATAGCTGATTTCATCTGCGAACACATCCTTTTGAAAAAATGGAAACCAGATGAACGTATACCGGCTGTGCGCGAGTTAGCGGTACAACTGGAGGTGAATCCCAATACCGTCATGCGCACATATGAGTTTTTGCAGGGACAAAACATCATTCAAAACCAAAGAGGGATAGGCTATTTCGTGAGCAGTGATGGTGTTAAACACGCCACAGAATATCGTAAGACCGAATTTATAGAAAAAGAGCTCCCTGCTATTTTCAGGAACATCTACCTGCTGGATATGGATGTCGATGAGTTAAAACCACAATATGAGAAGTTCAAAAAACAGAATTATGAAAAAGAGTAACAGAATATTATTAGGCGGTTTCCTTACTGTGGTATTGCTCATCACAGGAATTCACATAGCTCTGTATGCCAAATACAGGAACGGACATTATACCATCTCTCAACCTGATAATAAACGTGGCAAAGGCACCATGCAATCATTCCCTGAAGTATCGGTCATAATGATGCAGAATGTCAGTGGCGCCAGCATTATTTTCGGTGATGCCCTGGAAGTTGAGAAAGGAAAAGAAGAAATCATAGAAACAGTTAAGAAAGGTGATAGCGTGATCATTACCGGACGTGGTATAAAAGGTCAGGTCGGTGGCCCCAATGAAGTGCGCTTTACCTTGCCACGTAACGTGACAATTTCTGCGCTTAATTCCTTTATCTATTTTGACAAAGGCAAAGACGATTCCACAACCAATCCCACATTCTATTTACAAAAATCACATATTGATTTTGGCTATACAAGAAAACCCATTCAGCTGGGAAATGTTAAAGTATTCGCATCAGATAATTCGCTAGCCCTCTTCGAAGGTTATACGCAAGTCAGCAATCTTGAAATACTATTAAGGAATTCCGCACTCGAATACAGGGAAGGTGACATCGGTCAATTGTCGATCGCAACTGATTCCAGCTCCCGATTTATACTTCAGTCCAAACATTTATTAAAAGCAAAAATTACTTCGGTCCCTAGTAACCCATAACAATCATTCAATAGACAACCATTGTGCTGGCTACCCAAAAGTGCCAACTGGCCGCGCCATGTCCCAACTCTTTAAAAGTATAGCCATGAAAATTAAAATTTTATTCTTCAGCTTTTTGTTATCTGCCATCGGCGCTTTGGCGCAAAATACCGGCAAGATTTCAGGCACCATCCTGAAAAATGAGAAGCCTGCAGAAGGAGCAACTGTCAGCCTCTTGCGTGCGAAAGATTCTGCAACAGTCAAGCTAACAGCAGTAAGTAAAGAAGGAGCATATGCTTTTGACAATATTGTCGAAGGAAGGTATCTTCTTTCTGTAACGGCTGTTGGACATCAGAAAGCATGGTCGCCGGTTATTGAACTTTCTTCACCATCACTATCAGCGCAGGTTCCATCGATCAGCCTTGCTCCAATCAGCAAGGATCTCGCTGCCGTAACAGTTACATCAAAGCGGCCTTTGGTGGAACAGCGCATCGACCGCACCATCGTAAATGTCGAAGCATCCATTACCAATATCGGCACTTCGGCTCTTGAAGTTCTGGAAAAGGCGCCGGGTGTAACAGTTGATCGTGACGGTAATATCAGTCTCAAAGGGAAAGATGGTGTAATGATCATGGTTGATGGGCGTCCTACTCAATTAAGCGGTGCCGACCTTGCCAATCTTTTACGTAACATGAACTCCAGTCAGCTGGACCAGGTTGAAATCATGACCAATCCGCCTGCAAAGTATGAAGCTGCGGGTACGGCAGGCATCATTAATATCAAGACGAAAAAAGCGCTTACCGCAGGTTTTAACGGATCAGCAAGCCTTGCTTACTCCCAGGGGAAATATCCTAAAACCAACGAAGGCTTCAATTTCAACTACCGCAATGCAAAATGGAATCTCTTCACGAACCTTAGTCATAATTACCAGAAGCGGTTTCAAACCATGCGTCTCGACAGGAATATCCTGGATGATAATGATCAGTCAGTGGTTAAAATATTCAACCAGGTTACCGACAGGATTGGAGCAGGCAATGCTTATGCTGCAAAATTCGGCGCCGACTTTTTTGCCAGCAAGCGTACTACATTCGGCACTGTCGTAAATCTCAGCGCAAGAGAGATCACATTCAATAATCCCAATATCACCAATATCTCGAATGCTGCGAAGGAACTGGAATCTGTAACCAATGCGTTTGTAAATACAAAGAGCGACTGGAAAAGCATTAATGCGAATCTCAATTTCCGCAGAATTCTGGATGGAAAAGGAAAAGAGCTCACATCAGACATTGACTTTGTAAAGCACAGTACGGACAATGACCTGTTCATGGTCAATTCATACACCAATGCAGCCGGTGATGCGATCAGCAAGGCAGATACACTGACGGGGCTCCTGCCACAGGAGATCGATGTATACAGCGCGAAAGCAGACTACCTGCATCCTTTGAAAAAAGACGCAAGATTTGAAGCGGGTATTAAGACAAGTATTGTGCGCACGGATAACAATGCGCGTTATGACAGTATCCAGTACGGGCAGATAATTCCAGATTTGAACCGCAGCAATCATTTTATCTACCAGGAGAATATCAATGCGGCCTATCTTAATCTAAGCGCTCCGTTATCGAAAAAAATAACAGCACAGTTTGGTTTGCGCCTGGAAAATACCAATGCGACGGGCAGACAGAAATCAACCGGTGAAAATTTTGACCGTCACTATACGCAATTATTCCCTACTGCATACTTCCAATACAAGGCAAATGACAAGAATAATTTCGGAGTAAATTTCGGTAGACGCGTTCGTCGTCCCAGCTACCAGAGCCTGAATCCCTTCATTCGTTTTTTAGACAGGTATACCTATAGCCAGGGTAATCCAAATCTCAAACCTTCTACAAGCAATAATATCGAGCTCACGCATACGTGGAACAACCAGATCACTACGACGCTGAACTATTCCCGTACAAAGGATATCATCCAGGAGATCATTCAGCAGAGAGGAGAGGAGGCATACAACATGCCGGATAATGTTTCATCGATGAAAAATTTCGGAATTGCCATAAATGCAAACACGCTCATCACCAAATGGTGGACGGGCAATATCAACATTAGTGTCAATCATGACAGGTATAATGGAGTTGTGAATGGTGACCCGATCCGCCTATCAGCTACATCTTTTGCGCTTAACGGTACGCAACAATTCAAAATAAGTAAAACATTCAGCGCAGAACTGAACGGTATGTACAGGAGCGGATGGCTGGAAGGGGTAATCAGGGTTAAACCCGTTGGACTGATTGGCGCCGGTGTAAGTCAGCAGGTATTGAAAGGTAAGGGTACAGTCCGGTTGACCGCACGCGATATTTTCTATACGCAAAAGTTCAAGGGAAAAAGCCGGTACAGTAATGTCGACGTGAGCATCCGTCAGCAAAGTGATACACAAATCATCACGCTTGGTGTTACCTACAATTTCAGTAAAGGAAAGAAAGTGGCGCCAGTGAAAAGAACAGGTGGCGGCGTAAATGACGAGCAAAGCCGGATTGGTGGCGGCGGTAATTAGACAGTAACGATTTAAATACGGAATCATAAAGATAATTAATTAAAGATGGATAACTCGGCAATCATTAAAACCCAGGCGCTATCCTATTATTATTCTGCCCAGGAGAAAACGCTTTCAGAAATAAACCTGCGGGTAGAGCAGGGGAGTGTGTACGGCTTTCTTGGTCCAAATGGTTCAGGCAAGACAACGACATTAAGCCTGCTACTTGGATTGCTGGAATCGCCACATGGCAGCATTGAAATTTTTGGCGAGCATCTTTATGCAAACCGTATAGGCATTCTGAAAAAAATCGGTTCACTGATCGAATCATCTTCACTATATGGACATCTCACTGCCAAAGAGAACCTCGAGGTCTATCGCGCTGTCTACGGTGCAACCAAAGCCAGGGTTGACGAAGTGTTACAGATCGTTGGCCTGGGAGACGCCGGTAAAAAGACGGTAAAGAAATTTTCGCTGGGGATGAAACAACGATTATCCATTGCGCTGGCATTGCTGCCAACTCCCGAATTGCTGGTTCTCGACGAACCATCGAATGGATTGGATCCTGCGGGTATCATCGAGTTACGTGAGTTGATAAAGAGATTGAATAAAGAACATGGAATGACAATACTCATTTCCAGTCACCTTTTGGGTGAAGTGGAGAAAATGGTGAGTCATGTCGGGATTATTCTCAAAGGAAGAATGCTGTTCCAGGGAACCTTGTCAGAACTCCATTCATTTCAGCAAAAAGGTTCAAGACTGTTTATCCGGACATCAGACAATGAACGGGCGTATCAATTGCTGCAGGACCAGCAACCTTTAAAGACAGACGGAGCTGTATCTGTAGCTTTCCATGACGATCACCAGATTGCGACGATTAACCGTACACTGATGCAGCAAGGACTGGATGTTTACTTGCTGAATCCCCAGAAAAACGATCTCGAACAATTATTTATTGACCTTACATCTTCACAATCATGAGCCTGTTAGTTTCACTTCGTTCAGAAATATTGAAATCAAAACGTACAGCTGCATTCTATTTTACACTGATTGGCGCTGCGACGGTTCCCTTTCTTATTTTGTTCACTATTGCTTCACATGGTTTGCCAGAAGCAGAAAGGACCGCTAAAGACCCTGTCAATGCGCTGTTTAATTTATCATCCAACATGGTAGGACTGATGATATTTCCTTTGTTTATCGTTTTGATCTGTACCCTATTGCCACAAATAGAATTTAAGAATTCGACATGGAAACAGGTGTTGACTTCTCCACAGAAAAAAGAGGATGTATTTGTAGCGAAGTTTCTGAATATTCACCTGATGATGGTGTTGTTTTTATTGATCAGCCACATTTTTACCTGGGTAGTGATTATTGCGGCTCATTTTATTCTGCCACAGTACAACATCCTGGATCATTCATTTGATGCCGGAAAAATCCTTTCGGCGAATGCGCATATCTATTTATCAGGTCTGGGTATTTGTGCACTTCAATTTTGGATTGGACTGCGATCCAGGAATTTCATTGCCCCTGTTGCGATTGGCGTTGCATGCTGGATACTGGGGTCAATGATGGTGTTTGAATATGAATCCACCGCGTCACCGTATTTCCCTTACTGTTTCCCGGCCATTCGTCTTTCACCGCGATTTAATCCCCAGCTTGACCGGGTCGAATGGATATCGTTTGCATATTCCATCCTGTTCCTGGTTGTTGGTTTTGGAGATTTCAGGAGAAGGAAGAAATTGAAGTAACAGCAATGACATTTATTAGTTAAGCTGCAATCGGATTTGATTGGATTGTGGCTTAACTCTAAATACTGATCCATTCACTGGTTTTGAAAACGTACCGGTGTTGACCTTGAACGTGTATTCGAGATTTTCAAAACTGCAATGAATAGCTTTCGATTCAACATTGGTGAATGGTAATTTATCTTTCTTAGGTGCGTCCAGGTCGAAATACCAATCAATTGCAGCAGCGGAAACCAGTTTTATGGTGATTTGCTGCTCACCCAGATCAATTTCAAAACTTCCATTGACTGTTGTCAATGGCCAGGAGATATGCATCGAAGACGTTCCGGTTGTTCTAAACACGGGGTCTTTACCCTCAATGTTTACTTCATTGCCGTTGACGTTTGCTTTGAGCCGCAACCCCGCGAGTTTATCCGGCTCGCTCCAGAGATATCCGTCCACTACCGGTAGGGTGAAAAAGCTGCATTCATTGGATGTGGCTTTTTGTTTTTCATAAATGGAGAGCAACTTTTCATTGAACAGGTGAATATCGCGGACGCGTAATGAATTGTTTTCCCACAATAAGTTTACCCGATAGAAACGACTATTGTACCAGGTGGTTTTCAAATTGCTGCCGGCGATATCCTTGCTTACTGAAAAGGATGTCGCAGGGGTAACGCTGTATTTATCCCGGAACCATCGGCCGGATGCTTCCAAAGTTTCCACTCTTATTTTTTTTTCATTACGCAGTTTGGCGAGCAGCGGCATTTGGATCTCAAACCCTTTTTTCATCGCGTCCCAGGTAAATGAATTTTCCTGTCCGGCCTGTGTATAGTTGAACCCAACGGACGGATCGTTCACAAAGGATTTCAAAAACCAATTGACCCAGGCAGAGTCGCCACCGCCAAAATTGTAGACTGGCTCGAGCGTTATAACACCCTGGCGCTGGCTGCCCAGGTCCTGATCATATTGCCGGATAGGATCGCTGCCCAGCATCCTGAAAATGGGAACTGGAATTTGTGCGCTTTCATATTGCGCAGGCATATAGGAATTGATCTTGCTGGGGTAATATGCCTGGTTCCAGTAACCACCCCACAGGGTGTATCCATCGGTACCATATTGATCTTTACAATTCGCTGAAGCAATGATGTGGTATTTTTCATGCATGTAGCTCAGGCTATGCGCATCGATGAACCAGGAAGCAACGGATTTGGGATAATAGCCAAAGATTTTTTTGAAATCGCTCATGTAAGCATCGATCAGCAATTCTCTTTCTGCTGGAGTATAGCCTGTGGAGAAGCCTACATCGGCATGCCAGTCCCATGGATAACGACCACGCCATTTCAAACCTGCTTTTTCAACCAGTGGCTGAGGAATTTCCCACCATGCACCGATCTCAAATGAATTTTTAGGAAGCTTTTTGAGCAGTTGTTGATATTTAGGTTCCATCAACGCATCATATTGCAATAAAAATGTACCACCGAGTTTATACCGCTGCATTATTTCGATTTGCTTCACGACAGTCTGGTATAATACTTCCTGGGTGATAGCAGGATCGCGGGGTTCAAGCAAGCGGATAAAGTTGACGATGTTGACGATTTTAGGTGAATCGCCAGGATCATCCGAATGTTCGTTTTTATTGCTATTGTTGTAAGAGGAAAGCAGTATGATGCATACCAGGCTTACCGGTATATATGTGCTGAATATTTTGCTGAACTTTTTTTGCATGGCAACAAAGATGGGATTTTAAGCATTTAAGATGCTGCGATGCAATTTAATCATCTCCACCTCGAAAAAAAATCAGATATTTCAACAATGAAACTAGCCTTTTTTTCAAAGATATTCTCCCTGCTATTGACTTGCTTGTGCGGTACTATCGCAATTGCCCAAACTACTCCATCAGTTATACCGGGTGATTTCCCTGATCCGTCGATAATCCGGACGTCAAAAGGTTATTATGCAGCAGGCACTTCATCCGAGTGGGCACCAGTGTACCCGATTTATTTTTCCAGTGATCTGAAAAAATGGAAACAGGTTGGTAATGTGTTTGAGAAGGCGCCGGAATGGACTGCCGGGTCATTTTGGGCGCCTGAGTATTATAAGATCGGGGATACCTATTATATCTATTATACGGCACGCAGGAGGTCTGATAATATCTCCTGTATAGGCGTGGCTACTTCAAGATATCCCGACCGTGACTTTATTGATCATGGTGTAGTTGTTGAGCATGATAAAGAAGCTATAGATGCATTTATCGTCAATGAAAATGGACAATTGTATATCACCTATAAAGCATACGGATTGGATAATCGCCCGATTGAATTGCTGGCGAAGAAACTTTCTGCGGATGGATTGAAAACGGAAGGTGAATCATTTTCATTGCTGAAAGATGATGAGCGGATTGGGTTGGAAGGACAGGCGATCATGAAGCAGAACGGTTATTATTATATTTTTTACTCTGCAGGTGGATGTTGTGGGGGTGGCTGGCAGTTATCATATGCGTGTCGCAAGATCTAAGAATTTTGCTGGTCCTTATGAAAAATATAATGGTGGTGAATTGCTTAGGCCTTCAGCAGGCTGGAAATGCATAGGGCATGGTACGTTTGTGCAATCTGCGTCCGGGGTTTATTATTTTTTATCACATGCCTATAATGAGGTCAGTGATATTTATACGGGCAGACAGGGAATGTTATCAACGTTGTCCTGGCCCAAAGGAAAAGACTGGCCGGTGATGAATGCCGTGGCAACTGAATTGCCTGTTCCGGAGATACATGATGATTTCAATGGGAAAACTCCGGGGTTGTACTGGCGTTATGATCTGCATAAGAGTATCCCGGTGGTCAGGCAGGAGAATGGGAATCTTATTTTATCGGGGAATATGATTGCTGGTAACACTACTGGTATTTTATATGGAGTCCGGCCGTATACAGCTCATTATAGTATAAGCACGACGGTGACTAATGATAATGATGCGGTGAAAGGACTATCATTTTATGGCACTTTCGATAATGCGATAGGTATTGGATATAGAAATAATGTTCTTACATTCTGGAGGGTTAAAGCAGGCGTGACAGATAATATCGATTCTGTTGTATTTACAACGAATACAGGTGCGCCGCTGGAATTGAAAATGGAGATGTTGCCTGATAAAACGGCAAGGGCTTTTTACAGGCAGGGCGGAGTTGGCAGTTGGAATGAATTGAAAGGAAGTGAAAATATATCCGTCGATTTTTTACCACAGTGGGATAGGGCGCCGCGGGTGGGTTTGTTTTTTAAAGGGGATGCGACGCAGGATGCTTCGTTTGGGAGGTTTGATTTGGTGAACCTGAAATAAACCGCTGTATAATTAATTGTGGCCGGCAACATCGTTACCGCCTACTTTGTCACACCGGGCCGGCAGCGTCATTGTTAAATGTCGTATGCGAACACTTCCTTGCTACCTTGTCACACCGGGCCAGTTATACAAACCCTAACAGTTTGCAGAATATAAGACCCGGTGTCTCTTAATTACAAGATTCACTATTTTGTTGGGAGTGTACGAAAAATACTTTAATTGTTATAGGCAAGCTTGAATTTACTCAAACCCTAATCCTTGTTAGAGACCCCGGGTCTTGCAACCTCATTACAGTTACCTTCATTCAACCCGGCCCGGGGTGACATACTAAGTACAAGTTTCATGCAGGCGCCCTAAAATGTCGTCTGCAACATCGTTACCACCCACTTTGTCACACCGGCCGGCAGCGTCATTGTTAAATGTCGTATGCGACACTTCCTTACTACCTTGTCACACCGGGCCAGTTACACAAACCCTAACAGTTTGCAGAATATAAGACCCGGTGTCTCTTAATTACAAGATTCACGATTTTGTTGGGAGTGTACGAACATGATAGTGTACACTTCGGTGGAGCATCCGCCTGATCCGCAGCAGGAGGAAGTATTTTCGTTTTTGTCCCGCAAAGCGATTTCGCTGTATTTCTGCCGGACCATTTCTTTGATTTGTTGTTGAGTTTCCATTTATTTATAAAGTTTATTATTTAAACGTAATATTACGATGAATATGTTCAAAAAAAATCAACAGCAACTGTTGCTGATCTTTGCTGTGAAAAATTCTTCCATCGTTGCTTTATACTGTTTCCAGACTTTGGGGTCGATACAATAGCAAACGCTGGTTCCTTCAATGGTCCCTTGGATAAGCCCGGCATTCTTTAATTCTTTCAAATGCTGGCTGATCGTAGCCTGGGCCAATCCCAGTTCATCCACGAGCTCACCACAGATACAGGCATCTGCTTTTACGAGATGTTGGATGATGGCGATGCGTGCAGGATGCGCCAATGCCTTTAGCATGGAAGCCATCCTGTTTTGCTTTTCAGTGAACATTTCAGTTTTTGTCAGACCCATATTAATCGCAATATTACGATAATATATTTCATACACCCAAATTTATTTCATGCATTGTAATGACTGACGAGTAACCGGCAGGAATGTCCGTTTCCGGACAGTGTACGCCCGGTTTCGTACATCTGCTGGCAAATTAATAATGTTCAACCTGTATCTCAAGCGGTTAAGTGCTGGCACATCCCTTGTTGGGGTACCCAGCCGGGATACCAAAATTGTCATCTGTTTTCAAAAACAAACGCCATGTTTAAAAACTACTTCAAGACCGCTGTCCGGAATCTCAAACGAAATAAAGGGTATGCTTTCATCAATATCATGGGGTTGAGCCTTGGACTGGCCGCCGCTATGTTGATCCTGTTGTATGTAAAAGATGAAGTGAGTTATGACCGGTTTCATGCAGAGACAAAACAGTTATACCGGATCGTCAATAAAAATGTAAGAGGAGACAGCACGGTAGAGAATATCAATGGTTTTTCCGGTTATTTCCAGGGGCCAAAGTTTGCCGCGGGCATACCGGAGATCAAACATTATGTCCGTTACAGGCAGAACCAGTTCGACTTGAAGATGGGGACGGATATCCAGCCCCAGGAAGTGTATGAAGCAGATACTGCATTCTTTTCGGCGTTTAGTTTTCCATTGCTAAAAGGAAATCCCAAAACAGCATTGCAGCAACCGAATGGAATTGTGATTTCCGAGAAGGTGGCAAGAGCGAAATTCGGGACTACTGATGCATTGGGTAAGATCATGTTGCTTAAAAAGGACGATGATTTTGTTCCGTTCGAGGTCACAGGTGTTTCAAAAACATGCCCACAGAATTCTTCCATCAAGTTTGACGCGATGATAGCTTTTACGATGTCGAATGAAGAGGCGGCCAACCAGGAAAACTGGTTTAATTTCTTTCTGAACACATTTGTGGTATTGCAGAAAGGAGCGAACATAGCTACGGTGGAGCAGAAGATGAAACAGATCTATGCTGCTGATGCGGGCCCAACAGAGAAAATACTGGCGGAGAAGTATGATGTAAAGACGAAGGCTGTGTATTTCCTGCAGCCGTTTGTGGATATGCATTTAAGTACGGAGTTGAGTGCGTCGAACGGATTGCAGGACGCGAGCAACCCGGTTTACTCCTACATCCTGACGGGTATTGCGGTGTTCATACTGTTGATAGCATGTATCAATTTCGTTAATCTTACGATTGCAAGATCAGTACGCCGGGCGAAAGAGATCGGGATCCGTAAAGTTGTGGGTGGCCAGCGAAAAGGATTGATCATGCAATTCCTTGGGGAATCATCCATTCTTTGTTTTATCGCGTTTATGCTCGCTCTGGTGATGGTGCAATTGGTATTGCCGGTGTTCAATGATTTGTCGAATAAAGCGCTTGCATTGAATTACCTGTTTGATGCGAAGCTGGTTGCCGGTTACGCGCTGCTTTTTGTGGTGACGAGCTTCCTGGCCGGGTTCTACCCGGCATTGATCTTATCGGGTTATAATCCGGTAGAAACATTGTACAGTCGTTTTGTGCTGTCGGGTAAAAGCTATTTGCAGAAATCACTGGTCGTACTGCAGTTTGCACTGGCTTCTTTCCTGATCATGGCGACGCTGACGATATTCTCGCAATTCAATTTTTTAACGTCGCAGGATAAGGGCTATGACGATAGCAATATCGTGATGGTGGAGAAGTGGGAGATGAGCAGGGCGGATGCAAAGCTGCTGAAAGAAGAGTTGATGAAGAATCCGAGCATTATCGGTGTGGCGCCGAAGAACGGAGGATCGTGGGGGACGGGTGCGAAGGTGAATGGAGATATGCAGATGGAGTTTGCATATGAAATAATTGATACCGCTTACCTACGGATGATGAAGATACCGGTGGTGAAGGGCAGGAATTTTTCTGCGGAATTTCCTTCGGATTCTACACGGTCGGTGCTGGTTAATGAAACGTTTGCCCGGGAAGCTGGCTGGAAGGATCCAATTGGCCAGGTGGTTAACTTCTGGTATAATGAAGGGGGAGAAGTATACGGTGGTGGGGGTGGTGAAGGATTATCATTATGAATCGATGAGCACGAAGATCGGCAAGCAGTTGTTTACGATGAAGCCGGGGATCCAGTATGGCAAAGTGTTCATTAAGATCAAACCAGGCACTGAAACAAATGCGTTGAGCCATATTGAAAAAGTGTACAAGAAATTATTCCCATCAGTCCGTACTCGTACCGGTTCATGGATCAGGAGAATCTGCGGGCATACAATTCAGAAGCGAAGTGGAAGCAGATCATGTTGTTTAGTGCGATACTGACGATATTCATTTCGTGTATAGGATTATTCGGGTTATCCGTACTGGCTGCAGAGAAACGCGCGAAGGAAGTGGGTATCCGCAAAGTGCTGGGTGCGTCGGTGAATGGGGTGGTGACGATCCTGACCCGCGACTTTCTGAAGCTGGTGATCATTTCGGTGCTGGTGTCGATGCCGCTGGCGTGGCTGGCTGCGAACAGGTGGCTGGAAAATTATCCGTATCGCATTACAGTGCAGTGGTGGATGATCGGGTCGGCTTGTGCGATCGTGTTGTTGATAGCATTGGTTACGGTCAGCTTCCAGGCGGTGAAAGTAGCGTTGGGGAACCCGGTGAGGAGTTTGAGGAGCGAGTGAAACTGAATAGGTTATTTAATTGCATTCACTTTCTTCACTAATTAGACTGACTGTATATTCTACGTTCAGGTCAGATTCAAAACTTGCTGTACCATCGCTGATATCAGTAGGTGTGAAATGAGAATTGTCAAGCCACCCACCATTAGGCCAGTAAATTTTGATGAGTTCGCAGCTTTCTATATCCACTTTTAGGATGTAAGATGACTCCGTGCCTGTTCTTGGATTGTGATAATCAACCGTTGCACAGTATTTGCCATCGGGATATTTCAGTTCTCCCGCATGCACCTTACTTTTCGGTGTTTCGCAACCAGCAAATAATATAAGGGAAGCTAATGCATATGTGTATAAGAGAACGATATTCATAATGTTCGTTAAATTCCCATAGTAACTCCTTTTAGCCCTCCACTTTCTCTTCGCTAATATTTGCAGAGAAGTCTGCAGGACTCATTTTTTTTTCTGGCTTGTCTTTTTTTGTTAGCCTGGGCATTCGGAGATTCTCGAGTTCTATTTTCTCTGTGATAATATTTAGTAGACATTCTTGTATCTGTTCATCTGAGAATTTTGTATCAAACATCCTGTTTACTGATTTTCTAACAGGTATTACAATATCCGACGATAGTAGAATTTTGGAAATCGTCATGGGAGTTAAAGCAAGGGCTTTATTCCAAAGTGTGTCCAATCCTTTTTTCAGTACAGCATCTCTACTCACGTACTGAAGAACTTCGACTGCAGCTTTTAGAGACGATGATTCTATAATATCAACTGAAAATACTCGTTTATGCTGAATTGGTTTTTCAAAAAGGATTTTATAGAAGTCAAATTGTTTGCCATTCGTAAGCAGTGCCCATTCAATGCCTTCATTTGCCCCATAATTTACTGCCTGTCGTAAATGACTTTCGTTTAGTGTTAGTGAGAAGGCTTTGACTTCTACAAGAAAGTGACGTTTACCATCAACTTGAATGATATAGTCAGCATAAGTACCTTTAATCATATATTCTGTTCGCACCTCCTCCAATGGAGCGTATCCCAGTACATCGCTGAGGAAATGATTGATCATGATACGAGTGCCGCTTTCGTCCAGTTCGGTGCGGTTACCTGATAGAAATCTCTTGTGATAGGATTTCAGATTGTCGGTTAATTTTTGCAGTTTGGTGGCTGTCAGCATCGTTAGTATATTTTGAGTTCGGTTATATTTTGGATTGATTTTTCAACCTTTTAGCACCTCGTTGCGCATCAGTTTGGATTCGTTTTCCGATATCAGGTTGTTTGCCTTCATATCCTCAATTTTTTTCAATTTTGTTTCTATTAGATCAAAATTCTTTTGAGGTGCCTCTGAGAGTTTATTTAGGAGTCCGGTTTCAATTGCAGCCTGAGTTTTTGTCTTGGATAAAAGAGCGATGATTAGTCCGATTAGAGGGGAAAGCAGCAGTGAAAGAAAAAAACCTCCCAAAAATCCAATTGTTCGGCCTTCTGCTATTAAGCCAATCACTAATGCAAGTATGAGCCACAATACTATAAATCCCATAGATTCAAGGTTTTGATATAAAAGTATTTTTCAGTTTTTGAATTTACATAGGGTGTAAATACGGTAGTTTTTTATTCATTTTTCAGCACTGTTGGATGAAGTATCGCTTGTTAAACTGGGAGATGTTGGGATATTATTCCAAAATTGATCATCTGTGTCAGTTAATATCCTACGGATTTCTTGTTTTGTGAATCCCTCTTTGACCAGTCTGCTAATTTGTATCCTTTGATTAACCCTGGCGAGTTTGAGCTGATCTTGAACCGCGGCAAGACTGCCCCACGGATTAAATTATACATAATAAATAGCCAGATTAGAAATCCGATAATGATTGCAATAAAGTTAGATTGGGAGTCCATGTTGGTTGATTTAGATATTTCAAACCCTATTTTTATTATTTCGTTGATTACACTCGTGATTATAACCCGAAAATACCTTGCACATCTTTTTTTGTTAGGTCAGTAGCTGCTCTTTTCCTGAAGATGAAACCGTTATTGACATTTGAGAATTCCATTGTTTTTATCCAATTTGTCCACCATTGTTGTAGTGCTTTGAAATGGCATCCTTCGCCGGATTTTTTTTCATTGAATTCCAGCAGGTATATCTCGCAATTTTTATAAGTTAAACCCAGGGTATTTGTTGGGTATGTAAATATGGCTGCATTTCCATCGGTACAGAACCTGTTTAAATCTAGCGCCTCAGGAGAAATTGACCGCTTTTGCTTATTTGGCATAGACAGCTCAAGATAGCCATCTGTTAAGATGATAACCACATTTCTGTAACTGTCATTAATAGTCGATTTCTTTATTTGTGTTTGGAGTCTGTCAGTTAGATAGTAGACGAAGTTGGCTCCAGTGGTTTTTATAGCTGCTAAATTGTATAATTTCTCAACGTTTTCTGAAAACTGGCGACCAACTCTGCGTGAAGTAGAATCTATTACTTTTGTTTTTATGATTTGAAAGGTCAAATACAAGATTGTTGGCAATTGTTTCAAATTGACCATTACCTTGACCACGGTCTGATACATCGATTATAAGTCGATCTTTTGAATTGCTTTTTAGACGTACTTTTTTTTCAAAACATTTCCAGATTTCACTTAAAATCATAGTATCTGACTGAACTTGCCCCAGGTTATTTATTGAGTCATTTATTCTTAAAGAAAGATCTGGGATGACTATGACGTTGAGATTGTCAGTCTTTGGCGGAAGCCATGTTCTTATTTCATTAATTTGTGCTTCAGAAGGATTATAGGTAAATAGCTTGTCCCTTGCTGCCTACAGAAATCCTGATCATCCATCAGGTCATGTCGAAACTTATACCATACCGCTTTGACGTCTTCAATTGATATACAATCATTGATTTCTGAGATAGCTTTAGATTGTTGTGATGGACGAAGCAACAAGAATATAAATATTCCGAAGACGACACATATTGCTACGAGATAGAGCCATATTTTTCGATTAGTTTTCATGAGTTAATCCTTTTCTAGTTCAGAGATCTTTTGTGTTAGCCATTCCTCTTTCATTAATGTGGCACGATTAGCTAAATATTCGGACTCGGATTTTCGCATAAGCACCAACCAGGCTACCCAACCACTCAGGAATTCCCCAATTAGCGCCTTTAACCTAGTTATGTTAATTATTACTTTGCCATTTTCGAGGTCTGCGATATCTTTTCTAAGTTTGAGTATGTTATTCTCACATCCACTTATTTCAGCTAAAGTGTGTTGTATATCTGCTTTGATCTCCGTTATTTTTCTTTTCAGTCTCGCAATTCGTGCGTCCGGCTGTATTTCTTTTTGCTTTGTTAAGGTGTAATTGAGAAGAAACCCCCACATAACGTAACAAACAAATCCAGAAGCTAGGACCAGATAGAAATTGATATCATAAAATATGTATTTACCACTCCAGATTATCTCGGTTGCTCTGTGTTATATTCATTGATATAAATATGTTTAGAAATATTATATCCAATGATTGCATCGAAGCATAGCGTAAATAGCAGTAAAATGAAAATCATTCCATATTTTTTCTTCTCAAGTGCATCATGGATTAGAAACCCTAATCCTAAAAAGATGATCGGGAATAAAACGGTGAGAACAACGACAAAGCCTCCTTTGTTAAACGCGTCAGCCAAAGCGGAAAAAATGCCTGAAAATCCTGTTTTGCCTTCTTTAACTCCATTCAACGCCGCGTAGCCGCTCGCAGCATAGAAAGCCCATAAGTAAAAAGTCAAGAGAACAGTGATGATGGTGGCAATTATGAAAGGGAAAATATCAGCGTTGCCTCGATTTTGCTCGATGTCTTCGATTTGTTTTTCTGCCAGATCAACTTCATCTTGCAACGAAACTCTTTTTGCTTCGAGACTATGGATTCTATTTTCCAGATCCACAATTTCTTTGCTATTGGTTTCTATCCGTTTAACAATAGCATGTTTATCGATTCTTGCATCTTCTACGATCTTAGCGTAAATGATGGAAAGGGATTCTTTTAATTGTTCCGGATTGCCTTGGCGATTAGCTGCTTCTCTGGCTCCAAACTGCTCGTAAGTAATTTTTCCATCATCTTCCTTTATTGTATTCTGAATTGTTTTTTCTGTCATTGTTGGTAGTTGATTCGAAGAATTAAAATCAGATTATTACTAAGGGTATTAAGAAGCTCTAAAATACCTGTCGGAGCGTTGATTTTCTTTACGGGAATCCGTAATTAAATATGTCGACTTGACAGAAGTAAATTGAAGATCTACAAATTATTCAGCATTAAAATATTCAGTTTTTAGATATTATCCCCATATCCTTACAAAAAGCCACCAACTGCTCATTTTTTGAGAAATCAAAGCTCTTCTTGATAATATTAAGACGTTTCTCTACATTGGCTAAGCCCCGATGGTTGATATTCTGTTGTTGATAATCAGGTATGTTTTTTTGGGAATACCTTGTGCCAGGAGAAGATGATAGCAGTATCCAAATCAGTGAAGTCGTGGGAATGTTGATGCTTCGACCAATTCGGCAATATGCCGTGGGGAAAATGCTGTTGATTTGATTCTATTTTCTTAATAGCCATGCCTTAGTTCCTTCGCATCATTTCTTGCCTTTCGAACAAAGCCGTCAATGCCCTGATTGCGAAACAAGGAATCAATTACTCCCGGTTTACTTTCTGCCGAGAATACCAAAACCTTCAAATCAGGTTGAGCCTGTCTTGCTACAGTGATCAGTGCTGCACCACCTGAAATCTTTCTGCGCCTGGTAATCCTGTTCAAAAAACAGGTCTGTTATCAGTAAATCATAAGAGTTATTGGCTTTATGGCATATTCTATTTTGAGCATAGCGTCGTCGCAATAATAGACATAGTCAATTTCCTGAACACCTATTTCTTCCAGGGTCTTTTGAACTGATATATTCGCACTTTCGTGATCTTCAGCAATTAGGACTTTTCTGATCATTGCGTATTAATTGGAACCAGGATTGACAATTCGGCACCTGCGCCAGAATGCTCTGTGAAAGTAATCCGGCCATTTAGTTCATTAATACGGTTTTCCGTACTTGTTAAACCATTCCCTTTTTTGATATTTGGAGGGAAACCACGACCGTTCATCTTTATACAGAATTTTTAATTTATCGTTTGTTATGGAAAAATGAACAATCACATGATGGGCACCGCTGTGCTTTTTCATGTTGATCATCAATTCCTGTAACACCTGTTCGAGCTCTTTGACAATGATAGGGGAAATGGTCGACCACAGCTCATTTTGGTTTCCCACGATAGAAACTTTTGTAGTGGGTATAGCAAACGATATGAGAAGCTGACGTATCCGTTCTACCGTATTGTTTTCGGTCGCTACTCCTTCATATGATAAATCTCTGGATTTTTCATAAAGCAATTCGATCTTATCCAATAAAGGTTCTTTGTCGATTTTCTCTGTGTATTCAATTTCACTCATCATCCGATAAAGTCCATTCGCAACAGTATCATGTACTTTCTGGGACATTTTTAGTTGATTTTCCCTGGATAGCTGCCTGGGATTCCAATTTGACCTGTTGCGTTTTTTTGCGATACCACCAGGTTGCGCCAATTACAATAAGCACTATCAATAGTATGCTGCCATATATCCAAATACGTTGGCGAAGTATATTCTCCCGGAGAATAGAATTTCTTTTTTATTTTTTTCAGTTTCATACCTGATCAATGCAAACTGATTCTTCGCAATATTTTGTGCGTTTTGCATACTGTCACTAAGAAATACAAAACGTTCAAAAAGTGGCCGGAACTCTGAGGTTGGAACAAGTGTTGTTAGCTTCCTTAAAGCATCCAGCTGGTCTTCCGCACTGTTTGTTTGTTTTGCAAGAGAATACATCTTTCTGGAATATAGGAGAGCTGAATCAGTGTTCTTTGACAGGTAATAGTCGGCCAGGTGGTTGTAACTGGCAGTGGCACCAATTTCATCATTTGAATCAATGCGAATTTTTAGTGCATTCATTAAATCCGGTACCGGATTGTACTGTTTGTCAGCCTTCCATTTCAGGCTTGCAAAATTGGTGATCCTTCGTGCGTAATCTGCTTTATCTTCTTTTGGATCAGCCTGGATTGACAGGAACTCACCAAGTGCTGCTGAATATTCACCTTTGTCTCGTAATGCTACTGCGAGATTATTTTTTACGATATTCTTCTGGACAGGGTCAGGCTGAATTTCCAACGACAACTTGAAATATCTGATAGCATCATCATAATTTTTCAGGCTCAGGTTGCTTCTCGCCAGAATATTGTATAGGGATGCCAGCGTGTAAAGTTGAACAGCGCTGTCTTTATTTATCAATTGAATACCTGAAAGAGCGCTTTCTTGTCCTCCGAAATAGTCGCCAGCATCTTTTTGTATAAAAGCCATGTATGCATAAGCCATAGCTTTTAAGAACTTATCTTTTGAACCTTCAGTCACATTGTTGAAATAATAAAATGCTGAATCCCGTTTATTAGCAGAGAAAAAATTTTCTCCTTTAAGAAAATCCGGAGAAGTGGGAACTACTGGTGTCGCAGGTTTCTCAGTTTCTTTATCTCCGCAACTTAAGATCAGTAGTGCAACCAGAAAAAGCAGCTGAACTTTCAAGGGATGAATTTTGATTAAATCGAAAGTCCATCATTTTTCTGGAATTAGTTATAAAATCAAAAAAAGAAAGGCAGAAACTTCTGCCTTTCTTGAAGTTTTCAGTAATCAGGATGTTGGTGGCGGAGGTGGTGGAGGGGTTGGTGGCTTGGGCGGTGTATTGCCGGTATCGCCGTTGCCCTCTGAATTGGCCGTCACAACGTGTATCAATTTGCAGTTTGTTTTTCCGGGTATATGGTTGGGATTATGGCATAGCATTGCCCATACCAGATAAATGATATAACTCATTGTTTAAGATTTGTGAGAATGGAAGCGGGCATTATTGCGCCGCCTGGGGAAGTGGAGCTGAAATACGATCCGGATTACTGCTTCCCTGGCCGGTAAGCCAGCATCGTATTTTCACTCCTTTAGGATTTTTAATGCCGTAGCTACTTAGCATTGAAAAATCTCTGACACAAATCTATGGTGAGGTAAGGCGTTGGTTTATATGACGTTCCGGTATTTCCTGTTTTTCCGTTGGTTCCGCCCCCTTTTATTTGAGGCGAACCGTTATTATATTAGATAGTTTAGTACGCCATTAGTTTCGAAACGAATGGAATATAATCTCAGACCGGATATTATTGAGTTAGGCTGTATCAGAATAGAATAAAAACAAAAAATTCCTAAAATTCCGGTCATGTATTATCATATAGAATATCGTAAAGCGATTTTCAGATTCTACAAAAGCAGGAGGCAAACCAGGCAACTTGCTCATCGATTATTAAATCCCACCCCGGGAAACATAAAAAAAGAGTGTATATCGGTCTATATGACCCGGAACAGTCCGAGAGACGCCGAAACACTTAGAAACTTTTTCGGAGAGAAACAGGAAAGCGAAATGCCCCGAACTTTAAAGAACATTAATAGGGATAGGTTTAGACCAATTGTAAATTTTCTAAAAGAGTCAACTGAAAAACCGGATATAGCGCTCAACTATTGAATTGCTGGCGTGGTTGCTGGACTTTCCAAAAAGACCGTATGATGATGGTTACAATTATGAACTCATTTATCCTATTGAATCAGAAAAATCTAAGAAAGATAAAATTGAGAGCGATTCTGTTGATACGACAGATAAGGAAGATGGCTCTAATATCATTGACACCACTACTGAAAGCCTTTCGCCAAATCAGATCTTGAAAAAGAATAGCAATACAATTGACCCAAAAAGGAAATGGAAAATTGCGGGAGTTATTGGTATTTTGTTAGCGATTATAGGCGGAGGTTATTATAGCACCAGAGGATCAAATTCGCAACAATGTATGATTTGGATGGATGATCATTACGAACGAATAGCATGTGATTCTTCTGTACCTGGCAAATTAGTAATTGGGGTGGAGGAAAATATTTTAAACAAGTTGCGTAGGATAAAACAACGTGATACAATTACTGAAAAACACATTGGTAGTATTTGGTACAAAAAGAGAAGTAAAGACAGCATTGACTATTACACATATGGTTGTCCTGATCCACTGAATCCGAAACGTGACTTAGATCGGTTAACAGATTATATGTACAATAAATACCTTAGTGATAACAGTGTTAAATATCAAATTTCGAAAACTGACTCGTCAGTGAAAATTTCAAAATAACAACATGTGCATCAATTGGGATTTACCCACCATGTTGCCAGCAATATCCTCCACTACGTGAAGAACGTGAGCACCTTGTTCCTTTTTTTGTAGTTGCCTGGCACTGTTTTGAAGATCGAAACTGGGGCTTTGATTGTAATGGGATATCTTTTTTCTTTTCTGTATTCGCACAAATACCACAGGTACCACCTGCCTTACACCATTTACAATAATTACATGAAGAACATGCGGTACATGGAGTATAGCCATAACAAGTTGACACGACTTTTTCGGTCATATGCGTGTCTTTGCGGGTATTTGTATTCCTTAAAATGTAACCTCCGACTATTAATGAAGATGCGGCCAGGAGGAATAGGAACCACTTCATTTTTAAGTCTTGTTTAATAATTTAAGATATAGTATTGATAATCCAATTACGTAGTATTTGGACAATCTCTTGCTCTAAGATAATCTGAGTTAAAATCAGATGCAAGCGTTGAGTATACTGAAAATACTTTTTTGATTTTGGTAAATATTTTTGAGTACGGGTTTCCGTATTTTTTGATGAGTTAATTCAGCGTAATTCGCTGAAAATATTAGTCATGGAAATTTATAGAAATCGATCAGGGCAATCAGGAGTGTATGGATTTCAAATCAGCGCAGATGAAATTCATGTGCAATTTAGTGACGGAACGACATACGTATATACTTACGGAAGCGTAGGCAGTTCTAATGTCGAGCAAATGAAAATTTTAGCGAGAAATGGGAGCGGTCTGAATAGCTTTATTAATACTCGTGTGAAAAATGCTTATGCACGCAAATATTAAACTTGAAAGTTGTTTCTCAATATTTGTATTAGCCTTATTTTTTTTCCAGGATAACGTGGGTGCCATTCGCGCCCACCACCTTCTTTTTACCTCAAACCCCATCTTAATCAAATCAATCCCTTCCCACAAATTCTCTCCCGAGCCTACAATAACCGGCGACACCACCAAATGTATCTCATCGATCAATCCTGCCTTTAAAAACTGCCGCACCGTCGATACGCCTCCACCAATCCGGATGTCTTTATCACCGGCAGCTACTTTCGCTTTAGCCAGCGCAGATTCTATTCCATCCGTCACAAAATGAAAAACAGTATCACCTTCCATATGAACCGGATCCCTGGGATATTGCGTCAACACATACACCGGCACATGATACGGTGGATTCTTTCCCCACCAGCCCTTCCATTCCTCATCCGGCCAGGGTCCGCGTACCGGGCCAAACATATTTCGCCCCATGATCCACGCCCCAAGACCCTGCATAGATTGTTCTGCAAAATCATTATCAACTCCTTCGGAGCCGCCTTCTCTTCCCGTCATCTTCATAAACATCTTCGTCGATAGCATCCATGCATGCAACTCCTTCGTACCAATACCCATCGGGTTCGCCAGGTCCTGGTATGCACCTGCGCCATAGCCATCCAGCGAAATCGTGAATGCAGCCACTTTAACTTTACCCATTTTTTTATATTTTATTTCCAGTTCTAAGTTAAGGGTTGTCGCGCGGAATATTCTAGCTTTAAGTGCCACGTTTACCTGTTTGACAGGATAACCATCCGAAAGAGTGTTGTACATCAGTGTTCATATTGCAAAAAATCAACTATATACATAATAATCCAGTCGTCGCAGGACTTGTAGATAAACCAGCGTATTATAGATTAAGTAGTGCGAAAGATTATGTTCTGCAAAAAAGTTGTGGAATATTAAAAGTTGATATATTAATGAGTAATTTTTGGTAGTTGAGACTAAAAATTCTTGTATTGGTGCTGTCCGCAGCCTCTGGCTGCGGACAGCACCAATACAAGCAGCCCTCCTGAACAGGAGGGCTGGATAAGTAAACGATTGATTGCTTATGATACAACCTTTATCAGCTGACAATAAGTTTAGGTAGCAATGCATCTTCTTCAGCTGCCATAGCACCTAAAGCTAATGCCGCAATATCTCCAATGCTTTCACCCAACCCGGCCTTGACAACCCGGCATGCCTCCACTGAATCATGAAATGCTTCCCGCCGGATCGCATTCCACATAGCTTCATCTATCAGGGAAGAGGCGCGTCCATAAATACTGCCGAGTATAATTAATTCGGGATTCAACATATCGATTATCAGGTGCTGTTCGGATTCTATCGTGTTTCCCTATTAACCTTAAGCAATA
>NZ_JASGIP010000008.1:0-805252 GCF_049840995.1 Ferruginibacter sp.
CCCTATGGCCTGGTATAAACACAAAAACCACCTTATTTCTTCGAAGCAGGCGTGCCTGTAAGTAAAAAACCTGCCAAGCTGCCTGCCAATGTATTTGTAAGGGAAATGGGTGTGGACAGTGTATATATAGCGCATTTTTATGGTCCCTACTCACTGCTGAGCCAGGGCTATGATGCACTGAAAGAACGCATGAAAGACGAAAAGAAAACCGCTGCCGGTGCGCCCTACGAAATTTATGTAGGCGATCCCATCGATGCTGCCGGCAAGCCCATTGATCCGTATAAGGTGCGGACGGATATCATTTTTCCCTGGCACTAAATAATGAATAATTGAATAATGGATAATGAATAATGAAAAAGGCAACTTCCTACATTAAAAGGAAATACCCTTTTGCTTAATTATTCATTATTAATTAAATAATTATTCATTTCTCTCTCCCTACGGGTTCATAATGCTATCCGTAAGCTTCAGGTAAATGTATTTCAATTTGGGATGGGCGCTGAGGATGCGCAGGTGTTTATCCAGGGTGAATACATCGTTGCGTACGGCCGGGCCGGTCTGCACATCTTTGGGTGAATACAGGCTTACACGGCGGCTGGTTTCTTGTATCAGGGGCAACAGTAATTTAAAGTCCAGCTCTTCTTTCTGGCAAAAATCTTCGGCAATGGCATATAAGTGATTGGTAAAATTATTTACCACTACACCGGCTACATGCAGTTTCAGTCTTTCTTCATCGGTGGTACGCTTTACCTGTGTTGACAATGTTCTTGCAAAATCCTCTATCTGCGTGGTGGATGCTTCGGTATTACCGTCAATTAAAAACGGGATCTCGGGTATGCCCTCCATTTCTTTGCGCAGGCTTTGAAAGGGATATAAAATGCCGTAGTTGGTGGAAATATCTTTCAGCACATCTTTACTTACCGAACCTGCTGTATGCAGTATCAGTTTATCGCCCAGTTTAAAGGATTTATTAAGGTCGAACAGCACACCATCAGTGATTGATACGAGATAAATATCAGCCGACATATCGGTAACCCCATCGTAATTGGTAAAAGCGCAGCCCAGTTCGCCTGCCAGCTGTTGGGCATTTTCGGTATGGCGGCTCATTACCTGTACGATCTCGTGCCCGCATTTTTTGAACAACCGGCCCAGTACAGTGGCCACATTACCCGATCCTATTATAACTATCCTCATAGGTGTATCTTTGGTCAATGAAATTAAAGCAAAAGTTAGGAATTGCTTATATAAGGGCGCAAATAAAATTGATCGCTGCCCTTTCTAAACGCAAAGCCGCTGAAAAGGCTTTTGAAATATTCTGCACTCCCTTTGCAAGGTATAAACGAAAATCGCCGCCCGAAGTTGCCGTGCCTACTACGTTTATTAGCAGTAATATTACTATCAACGGGTACAAGTGGAACCCCGCACAACAAAAAAAAGCCTTGATACTGCATGGCTTTAGTTCTGCCGCTTATAAATTCGACAGCTATGCGGCAATGCTGGTACAAAAAGGATATGAAGTATTGAGTTTTGATGCCCCTGCCCATGGCGATAGCGGCGGTAAGACCACCAATGCCATTGAATATAGTGAAATGATACAAAAAGCCGTGGAATTGTACGGGCCTATCGACAGTTTTATTGCACACTCATTTGGAGGTATTGCCCTGAGCCTTGCGATGGAGATAATACCGCATAATGCCGATACTAAAATTGTATTGATCGCACCGGCCACCGAAACCACGTCGGCCATTGACGGGGCTTTTGCCATGCTGGGCATAAAAGATGCTGCCGTGCGAAAAGAAATGGACCAGTTGGTTTTTGAAAAAGCGGGGCACTACCCGGAATGGTTCTCGATAAAGCGTGCTGTAAAAAATATAAAAGCGCAGCTATTATGGATACATGATGAAGATGATGACATCACGCCGCTGAAGGATGCGTTGGAGGTAAAAAGGAGCATTATATTAATATACAGTTTATGATCACCAAAGGGCTGGGACACCGGCGTATTTACCACGATAAAAATGTAAAAAAAGCCATCGCTGAGTTCCTGTAAAATATTTAAAAATTTGGGGCGTTTTATACAAAAAATTTTGATTTTTCAATTTTAAACTAATATTGCAGTTGGAATGGCCGCCTCCGGCGACTAGGAATACGGAACATGGACGATCGTGATTTGATGGATTTTTGTGGATGATTTTTCCAGGAAATCCGCCTTCGGCGGATAAGAATGGAACACGGATGACACTGATTTTTATGATTTACGCAGATGGTTTATCATAAAAAATCATCACCATCATAAAAATCAGCGTTCTAAATCCATCCGCCGAAGGCGGGTGTGAAATAGAGCACAGGTAATTTATCCTTAAAATCCGTTCAATCCGAAAAAATCCGTGTTCCCACAAATCCGCCGAAGGCGGGTATAAAAAAGAATCCAAGTATGGCAAAAAATTTATTGATAGTAGAAAGTCCTGCGAAAGCTAAAACCATTGAAAGCATTTTAGGAAAAGACTTTGAAGTAAAAAGTTGCTTCGGGCATATCCGCGACCTGGAGAAGAATGATATGGGCATTGATATCAGCAACAATTTCGAGCCCAAGTATATCATCTCCCCCGATAAAACAAAAGTGGTAAGTGATTTAAAGGCGCTCGCTAAAAAAAGCGACGAAGTATGGCTGGCATCGGATGAGGACCGTGAAGGAGAAAGCATCAGCTGGCATTTGGCGGAAGTATTGAAACTGAACCCAAAGACCACCAAGCGCATTGTATTTCACGAGATCACCAAACCGGCGATACAGAAAGCGGTACAGAATCCACGTACCATTAATATGGACCTGGTGAATGCACAGCAGGCCCGCCGTGTGCTGGATCGTATTGTGGGCTTTGAACTAAGCCCGGTGCTGTGGCGCAAGATAGGTATGAAGGGTGGCCTGAGCGCCGGCCGTGTGCAAAGCGTGGCAGTTAAATTAATAGTAGAAAAAGAAAGAGAGATCAACCAGTTTGTACCCGTAAGCAGTTTTAAAGTAGAAGCTTCACTGGCTGCAACGGATATGAATAACCGCTCCGTGAATTTTAAAGCAGAAGGTGCAAAATTCAACCAGGCAGCCGATGCGGAAAAATTCCTGCAAAGCTGTGTAGGTGCAAAATACAGCGTAAAAGATATACAGGTAAGGCCAGGCAAACGTACACCGGCAGCGCCTTTCACCACATCTACCTTACAACAGGAAGCCAGCCGTAAACTGGGTTATGGTGTAAGCAAAACCATGTTGCTGGCACAAAGACTGTACGAAAGTGGTAAGATCACTTATATGCGTACTGACAGTGTGAACCTGAGTGATACTGCCATGGATTCCATTAAAGCAGAGATAGGAAAAAGTTTTGGCGATAATTATTTACAGGTCCGCAAATACAAGAACAAGAACGACAGTGCACAGGAAGCACACGAAGCCATACGCCCTACGTATATGGAAAACCGTTCGGTGGATGATTATGACACCAACCGCCTGTACGAACTGATCTGGAAACGCACCATTGCCTCGCAAATGGCGGATGCAGAACTGGAGAATACGACAGCTAAAATAAATATCAGCACCAATAATGAAGAACTGACCGCCAGCGGCCAGGTAATAAAATTCGACGGCTTTTTGAAAGTGTATTTAGAAAGCAGTGATGATGAAGAAGAAGATAACGACGATAGCCGCCTGCCGAACCTGACTGTTGGACAGGAACTGGTGTTCAACCAGATGCTGGCTACAGAAAGATTTACCCGCCCTACTGCACGCTACACCGAAGCATCGCTGGTAAAAAAACTGGAAGAATTGGGCATTGGTCGCCCGAGCACCTACGCTCCCACTATCAGCACCATTATTAAAAGAACTTATGTAGAAAAGAAGGAAAAAGAAGGTGTGAAGAGAGAATACCGCATTATGAAGCTGAAAGATGATAAGCTGAGTAAAGTAACGGAAGTGGAAACCACGGGTGCAGAAAAAAACAAATTATTCCCTACGGATCTTGGTTTGGTGGTGACAGATTTTTTGAACCAGCACTTTAACCAGGTAATGGATTATAATTTTACTGCGGAGATTGAAAAAGAATTTGATGAGATCGCCGATGGTAAGATGGTGTGGAATAATATGGTGAGTGATTTTTACACGCCCTTTCATGAAGGTGTGGAACATACGCTTGAAAATGCGGAACGTGCCGTGGGTGAACGTGCGTTGGGCAACGACCCCGAAAGCGGTAAACCCGTTATTGCACGCATGGGCCGCTATGGCCCGATGGTACAGATAGGTATAGCCGATGATGAGGAGAAACCAAAATTTGCCAAACTGAAAGCTTCGCAGAGTATAGAAACCATTTCGCTGGAAGATGCTTTGGAATTATTTAAACTGGGTGCCCCGTTGGGCGAATATGAAGGCCAGGAAATTTCAGTGAACATTGGCCGCTTTGGCCCTTATGTAAAATTTGGCGATCAGTTCATTTCCATCCCCCGTGGCGAAGAGCCCGGCGATGTGGACCTGGACCGTGCCATTGAACTGATAAAAGAAAAACAACTGGCTGATGCACCGGTGGCGCATTACGATAACAAACCTGTTACAAAGGGTAAAGGCCGCTTTGGTCCATTCATTAAATGGAACGACATGTTCATCAATGTGCCGGCCCGTTATAATTTTGATAACCTTAGCCAGGCCGATATCAATGCACTGATAGAAGCCAAACTGGTAAAAGAAGCCAACCGGTATATTCAACAGTTCCCCGAAGAAAAGATCAGTATTGAAAATGGCCGTTGGGGACCGGAAGTGGTGTACAGCAAAAAACGCATCCGCTTACCCAAAGGAAAATACACTGCTGATGCCTTGGCTACTGTAAGCCTGGATGAAGTAAAAGCAATGATACTGGCACAGGACCCGAAAGCTTTTGACAAAAAGAAAGCGCCGGCGAAAAAAGCAGCCACTAAAGCGGCGGCTAAAAAGGCACCGGCAAAGAAGGCGGCGCCGAAGAAGAAGTAAGAATTTATTGGAATAGATTGGAAACGCTACACAGGAAAAATGTGTAGCGTTTTTATTGGATGCATACTTTATTTTCGTTAATAATACTGATAACGTCTGTCAATTATACTGCATATATTTGTTAGGTTCTATTGAAACTTAACTATTAGTTTTTTATATTTTAATAAACCACCTTAATGATTACTTTAAATTACAAGCTGACAAAAGAAGATTATATAAGTTTTTTTCTCCAGGTAGCGTGGCTTTCTCCCGAAAAGAAAACAAGGCTAATAAAAAGTTATGTTTATAGGGCAATAGTATTTACAGCAATGTTGTTTTTTGTAAAAATATTTTCCCCTCAAAAAAACTTTGATCTTTATTTTTTCTACAGCATCCTGATTGTAATACTAATCATTATATCACCCTTATTTAAAATGGCAGATATTTATAGAAAGCAGGTTAATCAGCTTTCAGAAAATCCATTGAATGCAAATTTTTTCAGTGATATACAAATTAACATTGCTGAAACAGGAATATTTTCAAAAAATCAATTTGCAGAAACAAGATATCAATGGGAAGGTATTGTTAAGAAAGAAGAGAATAAGGAGTATTATTTTTTATATTTAAGTACTGAACAAGCTATACTTATTCCTAAAAGAGCGCTAAAGTCTGAATTAGAAAAACAACAGGTAGAAAAGCTATTTGGTGAACATATTTCCTTCAATGCAGAAGTCGGACATTTGGTAAAAGGATAAAATTATCTGTAGAAACCATAAAAGCAGAAATTAAGGTATGAATTGATTTCGCATAAATGCTTTCTTATTTATTTGCAGAACTATGTAAACGCCACTGTGACCACAGGCAATAAAGAGTTACCTGATAATAATTTTAAATAGCAGTATGTTCCTTTTTAAAGTGAATGAACGGTTTATGATAACAGAACGTGGACTGGTTTTAGTTCCTGGTCTTGGCGACAAAAAAGCAAAAGTAGGTGATCCAATAAAAATAGTAAGGCCCGACCGGACAATTATTGAAACAACTATCAGGGGTATTAGCTTTGATGAATTTCGTAGCATACTCGTAGATACCAACCTGACAAAAGAAGATATACCGATTCATTCCGAAGTCTGGCTAAACAAAGAGAGTCATTAAAAATAAACCACTAATTTAATTACTCATTACCCTGGGCAGATAGATGTGACTTAGGAAGGCGAAGCCATAAACGAAGTATAAAATTCTAAGGAGTTCTTATAAAAATATTTAAATCCTGAATAATGAAAATTCTTACATGGATAACATCTTTTATTGCATGGCTGCAGATCGTTTTTTCGCCACTATTTTTTGGGTGTGTTTTTGGTTTGATTGTGTATGGAATTTACCCAACAACAACAGGATTGGTTGTAGGGATACTTATCGCCGCCTTGGGATTGATCGCAGGGATCATTTTTGCAACCAGGGTTTGGAAAAAGAAAGGAACAGTAGATTTTATTTCCAGGGTTTCGGCTTCGCCGGAGCTGGATGATTTGGAGAAAGATGGAAAAACTATGCAAAAGCAAAAAGAGTAACCTGCATATCTTTGCCTTTACTATTTATGCTTACTGGAACTTATCGAATTATCAATCCAAAACGGTAATGTAAAAGCCATTCCGAAACAAATCAACCAACAATGACCGAACTGAAAAAGCAAAACAAAAGATATAAAATTCTGATTGATTCGTTCTAATATTACATACAATATCACATAGGCAACCATAACCCGCTGCCTGCTTAAAACACTATTATGAGAACTCTGGCTTTAATCTTAACATTATTGACTTTTAAACTGACAGCCCAGGTTGATCTTAAGTTTGACAAACGCTTTGTTGAATCAGAAGATAAATGGGTAGCTTTTGGAATGGACAAAGACAGCAGCTACATCTATGGATTTATTTATATCGATGAACAGGCTGGCCTGACATTTAACAGGGAGGGCAAATTTAAGATCAATAGCGACCATACATTTGCTGTTGAGAAACTGAAAGAAGCAAATATCAAAGTAAGACTTCAACCTAACAATGTAAAAGTTGCGTGGATACCTGCGGCTGTTTATAAAGATCTGCAGATCGAATCCGTGCCGGATTGGTTAAAGTTTTACAAAACAGACACGACATCGGCGAAAAGACTTTATAAATGGGGCTATATGTACAACGGCTGGGAGCTTTGCTCAAAAGCCCTTACCTACTTAATAAGGGCAAAACAAATTGCTCCTGATTATGAGGGTTTAAATGTTGAACTTGCATTCTCCTATAATTGTCTTGGCGAATATAATAATGCTGAACAAATACTTGAAGAAGAGATAAAAGTAAACCCAACAAATGCCTACGTAAACAAAGAGTATATTTATACCGTAACTAAAACAAAGAACATAGATAAGGCAACTACGCAGTTTTTAAAGTCAATTACTACTATTAAGGACAGAACGTATAATGCTGAGAATTGCTTCAATATTCTTCAGTATTTTTATATAGCAAAAGATAAAAAGAACTTCAATACCTGGTATAACGAACTTAAAAAATGGCCTAATGATAACCAGGCATTGACAGATTATGCAAACGCCTGGAATAAAGAGATTAATAAATGAAGTGTCTGAGATACTAAAGGTAATTTCCACTTATAGACATCCTGTTTACAACAAGGCCATTTTACCGGAAGAAGAATTAAGAATTTTAAGGGAACAGAAAGTAAAAACCTGGACAAGCTAATTGAAGCGTATAATACCTATACCTGATGTTAGGTTGCGGTTATTGTAATGGCAGCCATTTAATGAAATATATCTGTATTTTTTTTAGAAGCAGCAAGAATAAAAAGTTACCTGAAATTTTGAAAAATGAAAGTGTGCCTATCCATTTTGATCTTTTCTGTTACTTTAACCAGCTGCCAAACCCGTTTAAAGATCACCAGTACTAAAATTCATAAAAATTCCAGGTTTGATGGTAGCTTTTCGATCTATAAAATAAAAGTGGATAGTTTTTCTGCAAAGGGATTACCTGCCAGGTTTCAAATAGATGCTGTTTATTATTGCGAATCAAAAGATGCATTGAATAACAACACAAACCCGGATAATACTCAGAAAACAAAGTATAAAAAAACTATCCGGGTGCTACAACCAAACAAATATTATTCCTGGTATAAATGGAAATATAATGAAAGAAACGCTAAACAAAGAATAACTCAAATCCAATTTGAACCGTTGCAATGGTATCTGTTGAGCCTGGACTGGAAATATGGTTTTTTAACGGATGGTCGCCGGGCCAACTACTTTTATTTCGATCAAAAAGGAAAACTAACTTTACTTTTTGAAGATCATGTGAATGACGGTGCTTTTTAGATTTGACAAAAGTAAAAGAGTATGAAAATACAATTATTAACCATAGCGATTTTTTTAATTGGCTGTAATGCTCATAATAGAAATGCACCTTTAATTCCCAAGGATATGACAAGTATGGCCGAAAGGAAAAATACTTTGTTTGCATTTGTTGGTGAAAAGATATCACTAAACGAAATCTTAGATGATAGCGTTGGAATGGATGCAAAATATATGGCCAAATATAAAATACTGCAAAGGGTTTACGGATTATTTCCCGGAGATACAATTGAATTTAAAGTCTTTGATCATTATGGAACACCCGTTTTTTCCCTGTACAAAAATGTACTGCTTTTTGTTTCAGCATATAATGGGAAATACTATCACGAAAAGTACCAGTTTTTTGCTGTCTATCCAACCAAAAATCATAGATGGGCTGCGACCTACAGTAAGTATTATGACTACAAAAAAATAAAGCCGGAAAAAATCGTGTTTGAGGATAGTGTATCGCTTCCAACAAGGATTATTAATCTTGATGGAGACACTGTTTATCCGGATTATCCTATGCAGTATTTCAACGTGGTTGGAGGCAGGGCTTTTCCATTATACGGAAATTATCTTGAAGAATTATTTGAGATTAAAAAAAATGGTGTCTTGAAATGGAGGGGATTATTTGGTAAGGGGAATGAAAATTGGGAAGATTCCACCATTAAGACTGAAATGGTTCCGGTTTCAAAATAAAATTGCGATGCTCCTTTTACCTAAACAATTATTCCCAATGAAATATCAGATAATAATCCTGCTCTTTTTTTGCATGCTCAATTTCAGCTGTACCAATACAAGCACTCATACAGTGCAACAAATTCATGATACGATTTTCATTGACAAAAAAACAACAACAGGATCGCAACCAGACAATGAATTAATTGGCACAACAGTGCTCAAGGCAAGTGAAAAAAATATGGAATCCCGATGGGTACACGGATTATTCCTGGAGGAATTAAGTTCTACAGAATGCCTGCAACCGGCATTGGAAAAACCATTGCCAACCACAATAACAGCTGTCAAACAAACAAACGACAGCACTTTAATGATGAGTGTAAATGTAGATGAAAATTGCGGCTATCATTTTTTGGGCGAAATTGAAGTGATAAATAACAACACCCTTAACCTGGTGTATCATGGTTATGGAGCCTTTGCAAGTTGCAATTGTTGTTTTGGACTTACCTACAAAATAGCATTGGTGAAAGATGAGGATTACAAATTTAATAAGCTGAGGTACGTAACAGTAAACGGCATTGCGAAAACAACATTGCCAATGATAAAGTAACTGGTATAGCTAACGTAATTTTAAAACAGTACAGTTTTGGCACCACCCTGGTCGGTGTCCCACCGACCGGCATAAAGTTGTGACCACTTTTAAGTTGTAAACCCGGTATTCAATTTCCCGCCTTAACAGCTTTCCCTGCCTCTTTACTGATGGCTGCCCTGTGCAGCAGCAACTTTTCATTGATAGTATCCACACTCAACTCCACCCAGCCATTGTACAACTTATCTCCTTTCACCACCTGGTAAGGTAAATACCTATGCGAAGCATTTTTCCAGTGACCTTCCCAAAAAGCCGGCTGCGTTAAAGAACTGATCTTTTGCACCAATACAATGGAAGACAATTCAAACCACTCGTAACCATCAAAATTTTGCAGCGGTATTAGATCACCGGCCTCCATTACAGGCACTGCTTCGTTGCTGTTTACAGCAAAATTGACCTTGATATTGCTGCCTGCCAAAAACTGCAGCTTATCCACCTGGTTGATAGGATCACCTACCAGCTGCGTGGAAAATGCAAGGTCATTACGGTTATCATGATCTACATCGATGGAAAAGCCAGGAGCGCCTGCTTTTATTTCCTGGTTGTTCAGATCGAAATATTCCATCACTGTATTGGGAATATCCGGCGTTGCCATTGGCTGTTTTTCCTTTTTACACGATACAAGTGCAAGTACAATGATACCTGCAAAAAATGATAAACGTCTTTTATTAAACTGCATTTTCATAAAACAATTTTGGTAAAAATAATGGCGCTAAAAAATTACAAAAGCAGCAGTTGCATGAACTGTATAAATGAAAGCATGGGTTGTACCTATCACTTTACCCCGCTTACAATTTTTCGTCATCTATCCATTTTACAACCTGCTCATTTCCTGTTTTCAATTTTAATTATTAACTTCAACTGCTATATCCTCCGCATATCCTTTTGCAAAAACCCAACGTTAGCTGCCATTTATATACCAATCAATTAATCACTGCATGGCACTGCATCCTGCATATAAAATAATTTTAGTAAACTTTTGCTGTACGATAATATCATTATCAACAATTGCACAAACAGAATACATTGTTACAGTAGATCCCGCCAATGCTGCCATTACTAAAATTGACAGTATACCGGGCGTTACCTGGCTCAAGGGATATTATATGCCCACCTATTGCGAAACCATCCATCGCTATACTTTTACGGGCGGTGATGATGCCGGTGGCAATCCTTTTTATCTCTTTACGGTGGATGCTGTTACCGGTCGAACATTGTATGATCCGTTATTTGCAAATCATAATGATTTTAGTAGTTGTCAATACGCAACATCGGGCAATATTTTATATGCCATATACTGGAAATCTCCCACCTCCAGCCTGGTCACGGTCGACCCTGCAACAGCATCCTACTCTATCCTACGCAGTATCCCTAACATGACGGTTGTATCTAAATTTATCGTAGATGAACAACACAACAGGTTTATAATTGTTGGTCCCGACAATCTTGGCAAGCTTATGCTGGCTACGATGGACATCAGCAGTGGAAATATTATCTCGCAGGTGTATACACCAAGGATAAATAATCTGCTGTATAATAAGCAGACAGGTAAATGTTATGCTATTGCTAACAGAACCCCTCCATCAGGCGGCCAATATATATATAGTCTATGTTCGGTAGATATCAATTCCGGCACTATTACCAACCTGGCCGATATTGCAAACATTGCCGTTTTTATAGGAGGCAATGAAACACTGGATGAAAACGGGGGTAGGTATTTTTTTTCAGCAACAGAGTGGAATGATACCACCACTTATTTATACAGCATTGATATTACCAACGGTAAATTACTAAACAGGGTTGCAATTCCTCAAGGTGGAGGCATTGCATCAGATAATTTGATCGAGTTCCGTTACGATAATATACTCAATAAGTTGTACGCCTTATTTTGGGAAGCCAAAACCATAAAAACGCCACCGGTGGAAATTGATTCCGCTTGCAGGATCAGTCTCACCACCAAAATTTACCCTAATCCATCCACCAGTATGCTTATCGTAAATAAAAATGCCACAATATGTAAAGTAACCATGAACCTCTACAACAGTCTTGGGCAGCTTGTTATAAAAGACAGGATAATAAATGACGGACACAACGAGATCAAATTGATGCAGCTTGCTTCAGGTGTGTATTACTATAGTTTTGTATCAGGCAATAATATGCTGTTATCTGGAAAATTAGTAAAGCAATAATATTTATACTTAGCGCTACAATGCAGCATCGAAATAAAAACTATTGTAAAAGAAATACTATGTCCCCATATGGTTTTATTTCCCTTCAGGCAGCATTTCTCTTTCTTCCATCATCTGTATGGTATAAATTTTCTTTATGAGAAGCACTATTACCCTCCCCCGGCACATTATCATCCTGGTACTTTTTATTAGTGGCATGGCTGTAATGCACAGCTGCCAAAAATCGCCCGGTACCCAAAATACAGTGGCATCACAACTGGATAGTATTGTATCCGGTAACTCCAGCATACATTTTATGTACGATGCCCAGGGCCGTGTAATTGAAGACAGGTACCAGGTGGCAGATACCCTCCAGGAACGCAATGTGTATGAATACAATGGAAGTGATACAATGCCTGCCAAGAAAAAGCATTATCATCGCTGGGATGCTAACCCCGATGCCACGTCGGTATTTTTGTACAACAGCAATAAACAAAAAACATACGATTCCACCTATTTCCCCGGCAGTACCGATCATACAGTGATCAAATTGAATTATTATGCATCCAACAGGATCGCAGTATTAAAAGATCAGAATTTTGCCAATTACACATCGCATAACTGGGTAGCCGATACGGTGTATCTCGGTAGCAATCAGCAGATTGACAGCCTCAGGGTATATACCGGCGCCAGCCAAAGCATATATGGTACGTGGAATTATTGGTACACCAGCAAGTTTTCGCAGTACGATAATCAACAGAATCTTTTTGCGACCTTATCCAGCAGCAGGTCTGATTTTTATCCCATTGATCTGAACAACTTTGGAAGCTTTACCACCAACAATTTTTATCCCGTACTGGATTATTACAATCAAACCAATGCGTGTACAATAGCCACCGACATAAAATACATCAATTATTTCGGACCTTATTCACTGTTTCAAAAACAGTTCCAGTTTAATGCCGACAATTTACCTGTAACAGAAAAGATAACCTACACCTATACTTATATGGGTAACAACTTCAGCACCATAACCGATTACCGGTTTGTGTACAAGTAAAAGATCCCTCTACACTCCTATGTTCCCTATGTGCCTATGTGGTAAATTGTCGCTGATAAATACAGGTAAGGTGGAAGGACATGAATTGCTTTTCTATAGTTGATGGGGCAGTTATGTTTTACCCAAACAAAAACCTTGTCGTATATTTAAATTCCAACAGCAGCACTCAGGCTCCTGTAATAAAGCATGAACATAGAATCAATAGTAGGAACCAGGAGCTGGAAAAAATGGCTATTGCCAACTTTGATCGGAGCTTTTTTTGTTTCACTTGGAATCTATGGTACTTGTATACAGTATGAGAAAAAAGGATTTATAAGTATTCCAATGCTTTTATTCAGTGCGCTCTTTTTTATAGCCTTTCTGTTTCTTTTTTTGCAGCTTCTTGACAGGAAGCCGCTCATCATCATCTCCGAAAAAGGAATTGCAATGCGAAAGAACAGCATACCCTTTGCAGGTTTAAAACAATTTGAGTGGACCGAGATATCCTGGTACCGTACTACACTAAGGGTTAACAAGGGAATTATAACGCACAGATTATTTATTGGAGGAGATACACTGAATAAAGAATATTATACTGAAATTTCGGCTTTGAATGTGAGTGAATACGACATTCTTAACAAGCTCAGGCGCTATGCGTATAAATACAATATCCGCCGGGAAAGGGATAAATAAGCCGAAAAATGTAATAAACAAATTTTAATGTTCGATGATATCGTTGCGCTATTTATATTTGCTGCATTGAACAGAACAACGGAAATATTTACCATCAATTCCCTGGAACAGCTACCGTCGATGGACTTTATCCGGTCGACCCCGCGGCATAAAGCTATAAAACTCGTTTTCAGTCCGCTTGTACAGCACAAACGTACAGCTATTGGTGAGGATCTGCGAAGAGCGCTTACCGGGTTTACAGTAGGTACACATCTTATTGAACCGGAGATCAATATTGCCAAATTGATCACCGATGAAGAAATAGAAACACATCAGCTGTTTTTTGAGCAATGTGCAAAAGACTATCGCGATCTTGCTACGGCATTAATTAATAAGCTTGCCCAAAAAATGGCTGTTACCATTGACATGGAATATCCTTTAAATTCATTTGGAGTTGCCTACAGGAACAATCAGCAACGGGGTAAGGTAGAAGGCTGGCAATATTTTTTTCATGGCATCCACTGCGCTTTTAAAAAACAACGTACCGGGCAAATGATAGAAGCCAGCCTGGTATTTGCCAACGAATTTGGCGAACTTGATCCTTATTTTTTTACAAGATATATCCTTACCTCCCGGGAATACCATCCGCTGCCAGTGGATATTTACGAAAGCTTCGCGGACGGGGCGAGGATAATAGAAAAAATGGTATCGCTTGGAAAATTTGAAAAAATAACGGGGGCTATGAACAATTACTTTGGCACTTTTGTAACAGACAAGAATAAACTAATTTAAAAATACTTCCACTGAGATATGAAACTTAAAAAGAAAAACATCCAGATTATTTTATCTGTAGTAAGTGTTTTCATATCTGTATTTGTCGCTTTCCTGTTTATAGACCCCAATGCGGAATTCATCAACGAATCAAACGGAGCTACCGGTACAGCTTTTGCTGATTTTGTTACGATGTTTATTTTTTTCGAAATAGTATGGATGATATTGATCTGGGGCATCCCGGTATTATTTGATAAAAAGAAGGACCAGCAATCAAAAGAATAAATCATAATTTTCTCTGGCGCCAGTGTTTCTCCCCCAAAGTGAGCCCACTGGTATCTTTTCCCCTGGTCGGTGCCCCCACCGACCGGAACCTCTGGGTAATGCCGGGGTCTTCATTATATGGCTTTGTGCGTTTGTATGAGACTCCGGCAGCCAACTTATCCGCCAACAGCTTATATTTGTCAGTACTCTTCATCACTAAAGCTATACTGCCATGCACATCATCCTTACCATATTGTTTATAATTGCCGGTATCATTGTAGTGCTGCTTATATGCGGGCTTTTTATGCGAAAGGTACATTATGTAAACCGCGAGCTCATCATCCATGCACCGGTGCAAAAAGTATTTGAGTTTTTAAAATTTTTAAAAAACCAGGACCAGTTCAATAAATGGGCAACAGCCGATAAAGAAAACAGGAAAGAAACATTTACCGGAACCGATGGAACCGTAGGCTTCATCTACGCCTGGAGCGGCAACAAAAGCGCCGGCCAGGGCGAAAAAGAGATCATCAATCTTGTAGAAGGGAAAAAAGTGGAGACGGAGATCCGCTTTGTAAAACCAATGCGTGTATCCGCCAGGGTTATCTTTGAAACCACTGCCCTCCCCGATGGTCAAACAAAAGTGAATATTATCAATACCGGTACTTTAAAATATCCATTGAACGTCATGATCCCAATGGCAGAAAAAAACTTTCCCAAAGATCTGGACGCCAGCCTGCTACTGTTAAAAGATATCATGGAAAACAACCCCGGTAATTAAGCATTAAACAAAACCTCGGAATTCACTACTCACTACTCACGATTCACGTCTCACGTCTCACGCTTCCCGCAATCAAAAACAGGTAGTACTACGCTATTAATCCTTTAAGGCAAACTGTACTTTGTGCACCACCTTAAATCATTCCAACATGAAACGAAATGCAACGCTGGTGCTGTCGGCAATTGTATTTATGCTGCTATTGGTATACTGCAATTCCAATTCCGAAAAAGATAAAGCAACCTATATCAATGCGGTGCTTGCACCTGATTCACTTTGCCTGGTGCAGCCTTCCTGGTTTCCACACACTCAAACACCGCCGCCAATGGAAGGCATCGGTAGCCCCTTTGATACTTCCAGCACCACCAACCAGATCTTTCACCAGTGGTCGCTCAATAAATTCTTATACCTTACCAAACCCGATGCAGGTGGTGCCCCGCTTTTTTTAAATCAGCAGTTGGTAAAGCAGGTAACCACGCAGATGAATCCTGTTAATATACCACCGGGCACCCAGTTGGTATTGCAGGATATTGCGCAGGCAGGTTTTGCAGGTGCTGTACTCCGCACCAATCCTTCTTATAATAACGGTAACGGTGACACTGTTTTTTATTCCATCCACATGAACCCCATCATGTTCAATTATGCAGATTCGATAGTAAAAGCAGGCGTATCACCGGCCAATGAACTTACATTTCCTGTCGGTTCTTTTGAAATGAAAGTATCCTGGGTACCAGCAAGGGCAATTCCAGCAGCTAAACTGCCGATGTATTATACTGCGACTGCATCATTATCGAGAGATGGTGGCAAAACATTTACAAAAACAACCATGGCTTTATTAGGTATGCACATTGTGGGTGTGGTGCAGAATCATCCTGAATTCATCTGGGCTACTTTTGAACACAGCGACCTGGCGCCCAATTATAACTGGAAAGCCAACACCGCCAGTACAACCGCCGATAAAGTATTATTTAAAACCGGCAGTGTTAGCGGCATCGGCGGCATCGTGTATGATACCACTACCAAACTGGGGCAACCACCTTACCAGGTATTCGACCTGTTCCAGTATGGTGTACCGGTTGACAGTACCGGCAATTATATGACCACATCGCAACAGGAGCCCATAAACTTCAACAATGTGCAGGGCATCAATCAATGTGTGCAGGCGCAACTGCAGGATGTGTGGAAGAATTATTTTTACAACGGGTCGCTCTGGCTCAATATGGATGGCACCACGCCCCAGCAACAGGCGAAGATCATTGATAGCCTGAAGCAGAATATCAGCAATGGCACACAAGGAAGTTTTGCACGGGGCAGTATCAATTGCGCCAATGTAACGATGGAGACATTTACACAAACCTTTCAAACAAGTATCAGCAAAGTAAATGTGACCACGCTGGCCAATTGTTTTTCCTGCCACCATGCACCCTCATTCGCCGGTGCACAAAATACATCGCCGCTGTATCTCAGTCATGTCTTCCAGGGCTACTTATTAGAAAAACAAGGCAATACCGTACAGCAGGTGGAAGCTCAGAAGCTGAACGAAGAAAGGCTTACATTGAAACGATTAAGAGTGCAATAATCAACCAGGCATAATAAAAGTAAAGCCGGGCTTACAACCCGGCTTCTTTTATATTTTAAAACAGGTTTAAATTGAATTAGCCACACCCCTGAAGAACTGGATGGCTCCAAAAATAATAGCGCCCCATGCCACTACATAATGCCCGCCGCCTTCGCTGGCTGCAGAATAAGTGGCAATTGTAATGATGGTGCCACCGGCGCACCAAAGGCCGCCATACAGCATATCTTTATTGCCCCGTTTCCTTTTGGCTGCTTTTATCTGGTCATCAATATTGTCCACCACTGTTTGGGCGGCATTTTCATTCAGGCCCTGTTCAACAAGGGATTGCCGCGTTTCCCACGCAGTTTTGTTTTGAGTAACCATCATGTTGGCGGCATAATTGTACAATTGGTTCACAGCTTCCTGTTGCTGTTCGGGTGTATGTTCCATAGTAGGTTTGAGTTTAGGGTGGTTAAATATAGGCAGTAAAAGCCAATATAGCAAGCAGCGCAACGGCATTAATTTCATTTTTAATTAACAGGTTGTGTATTATCTTTAAACCGATGCGTAATTGAACTGTGGTTCAGGTAGGCGAAGCCGTTTACTTTAACTATATTATTTTCAGAGCCGTACTCCTAACTTTATTCATTACCAGCAGTTTGGCTTAAAAATGGCTTCTAAAATAAACTTTACCCTAAAATGAAAAAGACATTTATTCTGTTGGCCTTTTTTTTTCTTACTGCGCCCCTTTTTTCGCAGGAGTATCGAGATCCTGCTGACAGTATCGTTAAGAGTACCCGTCTTTCAGGTGATGATTGGATAATAGGACTTTCAGTATCCATAGCCGGCGGTGTTGAGATGTATGATTCTTTAGGAAATAAATTGTATGAAAGTGGCGAAGGTTTCTATACACTTTCCATGATAAACAAGCAGACCGTTCTGAAGAAATTTGAATACTATTATCCAGAAAACAGCTACCATGCTAAGTTGAAACTGAAAAGGAATCTGAATATTTCTGACAATAATATTTGCCATTATACTAAAGACAGTATTGAAAAGGCTGCCAATGAATGGATTTGCCCCAATATTTATTCCATAACCACTAAGGATAGTATCAAGGTTTACAGTGTGCAGCAAAATGCAGATCATGCTCCCGTTTATGATATCTGGTTGAGAACAATGGATTCATCAGGTTATTCCCATTTCGGCCACATCAATCTGTTCGATTTTCATTTTCCTCCACAACTGGAGGCTGATTTCTTTCATGAAAATTTAAATCTCAAATACAATACCAGTACATTTATTTACCGTGCCTTAATAAATTATTTCAGGCTTTTAGAAAAATATTTTAACGTAAGAAGTCTCGAGAAATTCTATTAACAGGAATTTTCAAACGCATTATTTTACAAGACGCTTTTATGAATCAATTATTCATTTCCATAACATTCCTATTTACCGTATTTTGTTCCTGCGGTCAGCACAATGCCGGTAACCCCGGAAATGTTAATCTAACTAAACCAGTTGGCACGGATACTCCTAAAAAAACATTCCGCCTTGATACCAACATTATTGCAATACTGCCTGCCGATAAAGTAAGATCCTATATTTTCCATGGCAACAAACCAATGGAGCTGACCAATAATGACCTGGCTGCTATTGAACACCTGCTCACTGATCGTATCAAAAAACACAATGCCAGACAGGATACCACCAAAGAATTTTCCGAATTTATTGATCTGAAAAAATATAAACGGCAATATGTGCCTTATATAGATAGTAATGGAGAAAGAAAAGTATACATCAATTGCTTTTGTATAGATGACTTTGGGTTCAACTATTGGAAAACACAGTTGGTGGAAGTAGATGATGGCGGCAGTTGCTTTTTCCAGGTAGTAATTAATTTAACCCGGCAGAAAGATGAGTGGTTTACAATAAACGGATATGGATAAAACAAAACCATTATCCGGCCATTTGGATTGAATACAATATTAAACCTTTAACCATGCAGGCAAGTCTTAAAACGATCATTATATTTTGTGCCGACGTTGAAAAGCTGGTACAGTTTTACCAACAATATTTTGGATTAACAATTATGGGCGAAGCAAATGCCCACTGGACAGTGCTGGATGCAGGCGCTGTGCAACTGGCCTTTCATAAGATCGGCGAACAATTTATGCCCTCATCAACGGCGGAATTTAAAGTACAGGATAGCAATGTAAAACTGGTGTTTGAAATTGATACTGATCTTGCAGCTTTCCGGCAAACATTGCTGGATAAAAAAGTAGCAATGGGTGACATAAAACATTTTACTGGCGCTGCTTATATTGCATGCGATGGTAAAGATCCGGAAGGCAATATATTTCAACTGGTACAGCAATTGAGTTGACACATTGATCCAAACAACAATCAATAAAACATTCCTTATGCCTTTTATGAACCGTATACTGGCAACAATACTGATCTGCTTTCTTTTTACAACAGCATCCCAAGCGCAGGGTAAACAATACGATACATTGTATCATAAAATGTTCTTCAATGTTTTTCTTCATAAACCGGATAGTTCGATACTTGGTTTTGTTCAAACCTACTTCCCGCAATATGCAGAAGATACAACACGGCATGAATGGAGCCTGTATCCACCAGGTTATATGGATACTTTTCCACCTGTACAGAAAACAGAACATAATTTCCTTTTTACCAAACACCCGTTTTTCAACATCACATGTATCCAGGGAAAATTTGAAATACTGGCTACAGAGGTAAAAGGCTACCTGCCCCGCATAGAAAAACCGGGAATAGTGTTCCTGTTTAAAAACAAAACGGATGCAGAAAAAGCGCTGAATTATTTTATTCAGAAATTTACAGCAGTCAGCAAAATAAAAACCATTAAACGTACAGCTGATAGAACAACCGCTACTTTCTCCGATGGAGATAAAGGCTATTCTCCAATGGTATTTACCTTATACAAGGATGAGCTAAGTGAAAACAGGTACAATGTACGTTTTGGTTTTTAACAGGATCAATAATGTTACTGCGCCAGTTGTATGTTTCAGACAGCTTTATCAAATAAATTCCCTCATGAAATACTATTGCCTCATTATTCTGATTACAGTTATACTGCCCTGCTGCAGGCAAAAAGAAAATAAACCCGGTGCTCCAAAACCCAATGCAGACATGGTTGTAAGGATACAGCCTTTTACAGATATGGATAATGGTGAAGTGCAGCAACTGGCCAGGGCTGTACAAAAATTATTTCCCAGGGTCATCATTAGTCCTGCTGTGGAGCTACCGCAGTTTGCCTATTATGCTGCAAGGGGAAGATACAAGGCCGACTCCCTGCTGAAATATTTAAAAGCAGTGGGCAAACCGAACGAGATACTGATCGGCGTGACCACTCATGATATCAGCACCAGCAAAGATGCCATACCCGATTGGGGCGTAATGGGTTTGGGAAGCTGCCCCGGCAGTTCCTGCGTTGCCTCCACATTCCGGTTGAACATGACCAAAGGGAAAGAACAATTATTTAAAGTGGCCATTCATGAACTGGGGCATAACTTTGGTTTGCCGCATTGCCCCAATGCAGGTTGTTACATGCGTGATGCGGAAGGCGGAAATCCTACTGACGATGAAAAAGATTTTTGTGCCAGCTGCAAACAATATTTACGCCGTTATTATTGGAAATTATAAGCAGTGCTGTTTAAACCAACATCATGAACAACGATCTCTCCTCCTACTATCACCAGCGTGCAAATGAATACGATAAAGTGTATGCCATCCCTGCTGAACAGCAGGACCTTGCAGCCGCAACAAAAATATTGCAGCCCTTATTTGCTGATAAAACGGTATTGGAAATTGCCTGCGGCACAGGTTACTGGACAAAAGTATTGGCTGTAGTTGCCAGCTCCATACTGGCAACCGATATCAACGCAAGCGTGATTGCAATTGCCCAGGCAAAAAATAATGCGCCCAATATTCAGTTCCATGTGGCAGATATGTACCAATTGCAAACGGGTACAAAATACGAAGCCCTTTTTGGAGGATTTATTTGGAGCCATATACTGCTGCAACAACTGGATGTTTTTTTACAAATCATTACCCGGTTGATACTACCGGGAGGAACGATAGCGTTTATCGATAGTAAACAGGTGGCAGGTGGCGTGCATGATGATAGCAGTATTGCTGTAACCGACGATAATGGCAATACCTATCAAAAAAGAAAACTGGAAGATGGAACGGAGCATACGGTGCTGAAGAATTTTCCTTCAAAAGAAATACTGCAGCAAAAGCTGTCTGCATTTTGCTCCGCGATCACTTATACCGACCTGGAACATTACTGGATTGTGACCGGTAAACTGAAGTAACCTGGATGAAAAAAATACTGATCATCATATTATCCCCGCTCCTCCTCTTTTGTTCCTGCAAAAACAAACTGGCAGATGTATACAAAAAATTCGGGACCGGTCAGAATAAAGAGCGGCAACAACTGCACCTCGTGCCCGTAGATTCCAGCCTGCAGTGCAACGAAGATATTTCGGCAGAAGACAGGCGTTTTATTTTCCTGCATAAAAAAGAAACAGAACTGGCAGCCCCGGCCTACCTGCGCAAAATAATACTGCTGGATGCCTCCAAACAAACGATCGCTACAGAGGAAGATCATTTTAAAAATCCCCTGCAGAAAAAATACCTGATCACCAGCCACGACTATACTACCAGCACCACCACCATTGTATTGCAGGATATACCAGGCACTACTTCTGTAACATTGGATAATATGCAGGCCGATAGTATTTTAAAGAACTGGGAAATAAGTGACAATCCATTTAGTACGACATTGCACTAAAAAGACTGTGTGAAACAGGTACAATCATTACTACAAGTATCAATACTGGTTATGCTGAACAAATTATTTTTCCTGGTGTTTGTATTTTCTTCCCTCACCGGTACTGCGCAAATCGCAACAAAAGATATTAAATACGGCAACATCAGTTTTTCTGCATGGAATGAAGACACGGTACATCCTGTTCAGTTCCTGGTGCTTAAAGAAAAGTATTTCAGTTACAGCATGGTGATGGACGATAGTACAAAAACGAAGGCTGGTTATCATGGCACAATCGCACTCAACCCTACCCGTGATACATTATTCCTCCATTATTACAAACACCGTACGCCTGCCGGCTTTAAAAACTACCTTGTAAAAGAAGCTTCCGGCAATTATCTCATCCAGTTTTTCGACAGCAGTACAAAGCGTATCTTTATGCGGATACAAAACCTTCATTTAACGTACGATTTCTAATAAGTGATTATGGAAGAAGAAGCAGTGGTAATAATAAACTGTCCGGTATGCGGCAGTAAAGCGATATTCAGAATCTCCCTGGAATAGAGAGCAAAATCTTAATATTTGTCCTTCAATTGATGGAAAAGCAACCTGCTCTACCTGTGGTTATCATGCAGCAATACAATTCTCTAATAAACTGTATTATTATAAAATTGATATTGCAGGCCGGGAATTATATGCCCGCAACCTGGATAATTTAATTGGAATAAGGAATTGCATACAGAATAATATAAAACCTGAAGAACCAGAACTTGATTTCCCTAAAGTATTCCATCAAAATAAAGCGGAATTGATTAAAAAAATAAACGCCATAATAGAGAAAGAGCGACCTTAAATTAAAAGAATGAATCCTGTCCATACAATTGAAATTTCACTCAGCAAAAAAAAGATTCTAAGATTTTTAATTTCAGGTATTTTCTTCCTCGGATGCGGAATATGGATGATCGCTTCACAAAAAACAGGTAACAGATCTTTTGGTGATCTATTGCTGCAATTTATTGCCTGGGGAGGTATAGCGCTTGGCCTTTTTTGCGTTTATATCTATCCCAAACAGTTATTCAATAAAAAGCCCGGCCTGGTAATAAGCGAAGAGGGCATTTATGATAATATAACAGCTGCTAAATTCGGACTCATTTTGTGGCCGGATATTGAAGCAATTTTTGAAACAGCATTTCCATTACAGGCTTCAACACAATATTTTATAACGATCAGTTTATTTGATCCGGAGAAATACATAGCGAGGCAAAAAAATACACTGAAAAGAAAGCTGCTTTTAGCCAATGCAAAAAAATATGGTTCGCCGGTTTGTATCTCTGTCCACGAACTAAACATCAGCCATACCGAACTATTGCAACTACTGAATGCGGCATTTGAAAAGTACCAGCAAAGCCGCCTGGATACAATTGTAGGCCACAACAGCCAACAATAATTACATTTGCCTGTAAACGGCATACCATGAAAATACAAAAAGCCATTCCCATCCTTTACGCAAAAGATGTATCACTAAGCATCCGCTATTTTGTGGAGCAATTAAAATTTGAAGAGCAATGGGAATGGGATGCACCGCCTACTTTTGGCGGTGTGGTAATGAATGATGTAGAGTTGTTTTTTTGTAAAGACAACCAGGGGCATCCCGGCACATGGCTGAGCCTGGTTGTGGATGATGTGGATGAATATTACGAATTGATAAAAGATACCGGCGCAAAGATTATACACCCGCCCACCACGCACGAATGGAACATGCGGGAAATGCTGGTGGAATGCCCCGATGGCCACATGCTCCGCATCGGCCACAATACAGCATGCGATTGATACAGCACCAAAAATAATCATCACCTTAAACTGATAATATGGAAGGCAGAATCAACTTCAACACCACCAAGGTAGCCCGCATGACGCAGGTATTTCCACAGGCTGTAATAGCAGGTGGGTTTATATTTTTATCCGGCATGCCGGGGCTTGACCCCATTTCGGGTACGGTACCCAGTGATAGCTTTGAAGAACAGGCCAGGCAAAGTTTCTTAAACATTCAAACTGTGTTGGAAGAAGCCGGCAGCAGCATGCAAAAGGTAGTACGCACCACTATCTACATGGTTACGGGCAACGATTTCAGCATCGTCAATAAAGTGTATGCAGAGTTCTTTCCTGAAAATGCACCGGCAAGAAGTACGCCGCAGGTAATGCCTTTTCCGGCAGGGATACTAATATCGGTGGAATGTATTGCGTTGGTGTAGAGATGGCCCGCAGATAACGCGGATTACGCTCCAAAGGAGTCCTTCGGACAGATAAACCTTAATTCCCTTAATTCCTTAATGGTTTATATTTCTTCGTGTTTCTTTCTGCCTTCGCGCCTTAGTGGTTCCACCTTAATGCCCCTTAACTTCTTAATGGTTAAACTATGAACAACATCACTCACTTAACACCCGGTACCCTTATTGGTGATAATTACCAGGCAACCTTACAACTGCCCGCCTGGCAAGGCTATCAAAGCAGGCAGGGATCTTATAATGGAAGAGATAAGGATGCAGTATCTGACGGTACCGTAAAAGTATTTGCCGATGGGCGAAACACGGATACCGGCAAAGCCTATACGCAACAGCAGGCCAATGCCATAAAATATGTAATAGAAAACGATGAAAAGGTAAGAGATGCCATACTGGCCGCACTCTTATCCGAAATGCCATCATTTGTTGACTCCTACGAAGATGGCATGCCCATCATCAACAGCATAGAAGATTTTAAAAACAATATCGGTCTTTCCATCATACACATTATGCCTGCCGATAAAGAAGACCATGCCTATGTAGGATTTGAATTTGGCTGCGAGTGGGACGTAGAACATGGTATGGGCATTATGACGCATAAAGACCGCATTATCTCCATTGGCCAGGCCGATGTTGCCTTCGACGACTGGATCACTTATGAAGATAACGGCAGTTCCGAAGCAGAAGAAAAACGCTGGAACGAAGAAAACCCCGGATGGCAGCAACGCCTGCAGGCCACTAAAAAACCGTGGTGGAAGTTTTGGTAAAATTTGGACTTTGGGCATCTATAAGATAAACCTAAATGCATGCGATGACCAAAACAAGTTTTAAAATACTACTGCTGGGGCTGATCTTATTAACCGGCTGCAAGCAACAACAAAGTCCCGAAAAATTAATCGCCAGGTTCTATACCAACAAAGCACTTTTTGATAAACTGGTAACAACACTTACGAATAATAAAAAGCTGGATTCTCTTTTTTACCGACAACCGGAAACAGGAGAAGCTGACCTGCCAGATATTAAGGATGCTTATCCTGATGTATATGAACTATTAAATAAACTGGGAGTTACAGTAGCCTTATCCAGCCCAAACATTTGCAAAATATGCCCCCGCTGGTATTATTTAAAAACAAACTGGCCCGGGGAGCATCCAATATATTTCATTTACAACTTTACTGACTATAGCCGGGATTCAGCAGAGAATGTAAAAGGCTTTTATAAAATAGATAAATACAAAAATGAAACATGGGGCCTTGGAGATAACTGGAAAATGTTCAGCTTTGCCCATGTAATCGATGATGTTAAATACTAAACAGCTTTATCCCTACTACTGCACCACCACCTTCCCCGTCACTACTTCCCCATCTCCCCCGTTTATTTTAATGATATAAAAACCTGCCGGCAGTTTACTGTTCTGCGTAAGCTGTATGCGTGTGGGCACCGCAGCTGATATTTTAGCAAGGCTTTGCTGTGCCACTATACGGCCGTTAACATCCAGCACGGTAATATGTGCATTGCTGATATCGGCGCCGCTTTTAAACAATACATAATTGCTGTTGGTAATAGTAGGGTAAAATAAATATTCGCTGCTACCCTGCCCTGTGCGTACATGCACTGCCGTAATGTTGCTGTAAGTAATATGCCCATTACGGTCGGTTATCTTTAAGCGGTAGTACCAGGTACCGGTGGGCACATTTTTATCGCTGGCATTGTATTGCAAAGTATTACCTGCGGCAGTGGTAAAAATCGTATTAAAGTTAGTACCATTGCTGCTGCGCTCTGCCGCAAACTGTTGCGGATTGCTGCCTGCAGCCACGGCCCAGTTCAGCTCCACATCATTATTATTTAGTGTGGCCGTAAAGCTGGTCACATCCACCGCCAGTATATTCAGCAGTTGTGCGGTAATGGAAATGCGGTTATCGCCCCCGTTCTCGTAAAACTCCAGCACTAAGTTATACGTGCCACTCAGCGTAACCACCGGCGACATAGTAGTATTGTACGATTGGTCGTACCATCTATCTACCAGCCAGGTGGCGCCACCGTCTATGCTTAACCGGTAGCCATCGTCGCCACCTACGGTAAATAAATAATTGCCATTGGTAAAAGTTTTGGTAAGGCGGTAGCGGGCGCTAAAGGTTTCGGTTTGCACATTGCAGGCGCTGGTGGGGTACCACACATTGCTGCCGCCAAAGCTTTCATCAAAGTTCAGGCTGCCGGTGCTGCCTTCGGTAACCATGCCTTGGTACAGGTTAAAGTTGGTGCCATCGTAAATATAGCCGTTCCATATATTATTGCTGCCGTACAGGGCGGTATTTTCGGTACCTACACATGCGGCCGATACATCAAAACTTACGCGGTTGCCGCCCTGGTTCTCGTAATATTCCAGTACCATATTGTACGTGCCGTTCAGCAGGCCCAGGTAAGTGCGGGTGGTATAGCTCTGGTCAGCCCATTGATCAATGATCCAGGTGCTGCCGCCATCAATGCTTAAGCGAAAACCATCATCGCCACCCACGGTAAATAAATAATAGCCGCTGGTAAAAGTTTTGGTAAGCTTATAGCGCATGCTGAAGGTGCTGGTAAATATGCCGCAGCCATTGGTGTTGTAGGTTACATCATCGCCACCAAAGCTTTCATCAAAATTGGGGCTGCCGGTATTGCCCTCGTTTACATAGCCGCTGTAATTGGTAAAATCGGGGTTATCGTAGGCATAGCCTATCCACACATTATTGGTGCCATAGCTTACCTGGTCGCCGAGCGGCGTACAGCTTTGCGCCTGGGCGCGGCAATAAAAAAACAGCAGGCAAATAAGGGCAATGGTGGGCTTTCTCATATAATCAGGATATTGAACTTGCCCAAACAAACGTAGTTTTACGATACTATATTGCGTTTTTATCTACAAAAAATGTAGAAAAATATCTATAGCTGTACGAAAAGTCGCTACAGATGATGTCGAATGTGGGTCGGGACGCTCTTAGCGGCCTGAACCATTTTTAAACCGCTGAGAAAAGGAGAAGCAGAGTTTACGCAGAGTATTCATGAGTTCCCCCTTTAGGGGGCGGAGGGGGTATAAAAAAGCCCCGGTCAAGAATGAGCCAGGGCTATGTATTTATTCACCTTTAAAAAAGAGATATGTAGTATTTAGTGGCCCCGGCAATGCTGTTCTTTCGGCTGGCAACTAAGCCAGTACCGGCCGGAGCGGAAGTAAAAGTACAGTAATTTTTGTTAAATGCAAATGTTTTAAACCACTAAGCCACGAAGGCACGAAGAAACACGAAGAGTTAACCATTAAGAAATTAAGGTAATTAAGATATCCTCTGTGCAATCCGCGCTATCTGCGGGACTTCTTCAATATCGCCGCCGCAATCAAAGATATGATCAGCCCCACCGGCAAAATCTCAACATAAGTAAACAGCACCACCATTACCGGGTTTTTATACAGCTGTACAAAATTGTCCATATCCTTAGTTTCGGCAGCAATTTTAGCAGCATCTGCCCCGCTGGCTTTTAATTTATCCAGCATGGCGGCCGCATATTTTTCTGCAAAATCGGGGATGAAGCAATAGAGATCGATGAGCCAGCCAATAACATACAGCGTGGAAGCCACCAGGGTAATGAGCAAGCCTATTTTAAAACCCTTGCCAAAGCTGATGACGCCGCCATTGAATTTATCGCGGAAGTTTTTGATGCCTACAAAAATGAGCGAAAAGCCCAGCAGCATACTGGCATAGCCTATCCACATGCCGCCTTCGAAGTTGCCGTTTTTGTGGTAAAGGCCCATGGTGATAAAGAAAATGCTGATGGGGATAAAGCCGGCGATGAGCCCGTTTACAAGAACAATTTTTTTCATGATGATAGTTTTGATGATGCTGTAAAACTGCGCAAAGGCTGCGGCATTTCGTTCATACTTTCGGGTGATTTTATGAGCTGCACCATATTTTCATACCAAAGCAGTAGCCATTAAGGTATCAGGCGCAGCCTTTTGGCTTTATCGATGGCCTGTGTGCGGCGGCTTACATCCAGTTTTATAAAAAGGTTGGCAGCATGCGTTTTAATGGTATTGAGCGAAACAAACAGCCGCCCCGCAATTTCGTTGTTGCTCAGCCCTTCGGCCATCAGCTGCAGCACTTCCAGCTCTCTTTTGCTGATGCCCAGGCGCTCCATTTCGGCCTCGTTAAAAACAAAGGTGGCAGCTTTTTCTACCGGCACTTCTTTTATCACCACCTGTCGTTCTATTTTTGGTTTGGTAAGTTTAAGCGCCAGCCATATACCCAGTCCGGTAAAGATCACCGCTATGGCGCCGATATAAATTTCAAAAGCATGATCGAATAAAATAAACCGCAGCTCCAGCCAGCGCAGCAAAAACAGCAGCACGGCCAGGCAGGCACCGTACAATATTACCGAGCGGTTTTTATGGATCGCATTTCGCAGCTTCGTCATTGATGGCAGGCAGTTTTTTCAAATGTAAAGCATTTTGGTGAGTGGTGAGTAGTGAGTTGTGAGTTGGGGTCGGGCCTGGGTCGGGACGCTCCCAGCGGCCTGAACCATAACTGAAGGTTGCCGCCGGTTCGAATCCGCTAGGGACTTTTGGCTAAAACCTTCTGATCCGTAGTCAGATGCTTTGAGATTGCGCAACAGATTTTGATTCTGCCCGTCCAAAATTTGCGGGTTTTACGTATTGTATTTTGAGTAAAAAGTTTTTACCTTGACGGCACCTAATAAAATCATCCAATATTTTTTGCGACCAGATTACCATTGTTTTAATGGGAATTAGTTATTCCTTCTATACAATTTCATCCTACGGGAACAGAATGATTAGCTTATGAATAGCTACTATAAGGTTATACTATTTTGATTGGATATAGTTAGAATTATATCCATGAATAACATTTAATGAATGCTGCTTTTAAATCTATAAACACAAAGTCCCAAAAAATAAATATGAATAATAAAAATGAATGGTTTAAACTCAACAAAAGGAACAGAACATTCCTATACTGGTATTTAGGTTTTTTGCTTTTGTTTTCTCTAATTGCAGTAGCCCTGATTATTTTTCTTAAAAATGATTTTATTAATAAATTAAATATAGAGAAAACTGCAATTTTAGGATGCATTGTATTTCCTTTATTTGGCAGTAGCTTATTTTACATAAGAAAACTATATAAAGCTTGCATAAACCTTGATCTTATTGAACCTGTTACAAATGAAGATAGAATTCGACAAGATGGAATTATTTTTTATTTTGTTTTGAGGCCAATCTTTTCTATTGGATTTGGCCTTTTGCTTTTTCTCTCTTTTAAAATTGGTGTGTCTGCAATGGCAAAATCTGCAGAATTAAATGATGGCTTTATTTATTCGTGTATGTTTTTCTCTTTTTTTATTGGCTATTCATCTGGCGATGTAATTGATAAATTTGAAAAAGTAGGAAAAAAAATAGTTGCAGGTAGCTTCGAAACAAAAAATGAAAATTAGTATATGGCATTAAATAAAGAGTCTATTAAACTTTTAGAGGATAAAGCTAAAAAGTTAAAAGAATTGAAAGATAAACATGGTAAAAGGCGGCCAGTTTTAATAGAATTTTGTGGCACACCTAAATCAGGTAAAACAACATCAATCTCTGCCTTAAATATTTTTCTTAAAAGAAATGGATTTAATACTGAACTTGTAGGCGAGATGGCGGGAATTTGCCCAATCCCTAATAAAACTCATCCACATTTTAATTCATGGACTCTTTTTTCATCTTTAGCAGAAATAATAAAACACTATTCAAACAATATTATTGATTTTATAATAGTAGATCGTTCAATTTTTGATGCCTTATGTTGGTTCCAATGGTTAAATACATCAAATGACGAAGCTCCTTACTTAGACGATATGACTTTTAAATCGTATGAAAATTTATTAATTGGGAGCAAACTGTTATCGAGCCTCTTTAGTTTAACTTTGGTTTTTAAAGCAAACCCAGAAGTTTGTATGAAAAGAGAATTCTCATTTTTACTTACAGAAAAATCCGGATCTATAATGAATGAAAATGTTTTGTGCTCTTTTAATAATGCGATTGAAAGTTGTTTAAAGAAGTATGAATCGAAATTCAATAAAATCGTAACTTTCGACACTTCAAATGAAGAAAGACCAGAAGAAGTAAATAGGCTTGTGACGGAAAAAACATTGGATGCTTTATTAGGTCTTATTAAGGAAGATATTGGCTATTTACCTGTTACGGTTTCAAGATTGCTACAAGAAGGCGTAAATGATTTTTCAATAATAAAAAATGAGAAAATCTATTTTGGGGATAGAGATGTTGTTGAAGAAACAGATAGTATACAACCAATACCCATCGCGGTAATCACAAATGAAACTAAAACAAAGGTATTAATAGTACGAAAATCTGACAAAAAAGCAGAAAGAGGATCTCCTGAGAGAAATCGATATCTTTTATATACTGGCGGACATATTCGTCATGAAGATAAAAATGGCGCTGATAACAATTTATTAGAAATTTTTAAGAATACTTTACATAGAGAAATATTTGAAGAAATTGGAGAATCAATTTATCCAAAGGATATTGAACCATTTTTAATTTATAATAGCGAAAATAATAAAAGTAAAAAGCATCTTGCAGTTTGTTTTGTTATTCGGCTAAACGATTTTAATCATAAAAATTTTAAAATCGTGACAGAGGAATTGGTAAAGAAAACAGGTAGTTCAAAAAGTGGTCATAGTTTAGATATTTCCGAAGTTGTTGAGAATTATTCAGATAATCTTGAGCCGTGGAGTTCGAATATCTTAAAGCATGTTTTTGGCGCATTTCCTTATGACAAACAACTAGATTTATTTATGGATACATGATGTACATCTCTCAATTAAAAAATGTAGCTTAAAATAAATTTATAATAGCTCAACCAACATCAGAAGTAAAAATAAACTACTATAAAAATGGATTTCTTGGCTTATATTAAATACGAAGGGTCATTAGTAGAGGAAGGTTACTTAGATGCAAGGAAATCTGCTGAAGTACTTATTGGCATTGATGAGGTTTTGCGTTATTTTCTTTATCAAATTGACAGAGATTTTCAAAATCTTGAATTTGAAATCCCAATTCGTATTCGAAAAGGTAGTTGGGAGTCTTTGATTCCTCACACATTAGGACAATGGTTGACAACTGCTGTAGGGGCAGGTTTAACAACGTATGCAAGTACTGCATTGAAAAAAATAGCAGAAAATGACTTTAAAGATAAAGGCGTTGCCGATGTACTTAAAAAAGTAATAAAGTCTATAAAGTGGGTAATAAAAATATCCACTCATGTGAAGTCTTTGATTCAAAAACAATTTGTTGAAGTAGATTTTAAAGAAGAAAATGGAGAAACACTTGTTGGCGTTAAAAATGCCGAGGGCGAAACAATTTATGTTCCTATAGAGTATTTAGAATTATATCAAAATTGCCCTGAACGACTATTTTCGAAATTGACAAAAATTATAGAAGAAGAAAGAGAACTTGAAATTGGATTTAATCCAGATGAACCTTTGGACAAAGACGATACAGAAAAATCTGTCAAAATTGGAATAAATGACAAATATATTTTTACAAAAAAAGAAGAGGATGACACAATATTATTTCCAGAATTAGTGCACAACCAATATGTAGAACTTGAAGGACATGTTTCAAGAGGAAACGAAAACACTAACACTATCGGCTTCGAGTATTTAAGACACATTTTAACGTGTTTACCTTCACAGGGTAACATCAAAAATTATAAAACTTTATTATTCACTAATTGTTTAATAAAAGGTTATATCGATAGAATGGATGATGAAGGAAACATAAATGAGAAGAAACCTCGCATAAGATTTATTGACTTAATAGGACTTCCTAGTAAGGGAGGTAGTCAACTGGGATTATTTGGAGAATCTCCAGCTATATAATAATATTCTAAGTAATATTGCTATCTACACTTTCACCAACTCCCACACCGGCACCTCCAACCCCTTTGCAATTTTATATAAAGTGCCAATAGTAATATTGCCACCCTGGCTAACAAGTCTAACTAAATGACCTTTTTCAAGATTGCATACAAAAGCAAGTTCCTGAAAAGAAAGCCCCTTTTCTTTCCTCTTTTTATCTATATTTTTTCCTACAGCCCGTATAAATTTTTCCTGTTCCGTCATATCCCAATGTTAGAACTATTTTATAAAAATATCGGTGCATTATAGTGCACCGATTGCTATATTCACTATCTTTACCTCAAATCAGTACAATCATGAACACCAAGATCATCACCCAACTGGAAGCACTCTTTGAGGCAGCGCCGCCCGAAAGCCTACGCCGCAGCATTAACCATGTATTTTATAATTACCTGATGCACAGCAAAGCCGCCCCCCAACAATTTTGGCAGTATAATAGAAGACCTGTATTTTTTAGTGTACTTTTTAGAAAGTGCCGATGAGGCTCGCAGGGAGGAACATACCATTACTTAAAGCCCACCCCCTTTCTGCCCCGCCTCAGGCGGGAGCGGCTGCACACCACAAATTAGCCACAAGGGCGCTAAGGCACTATTGGGAAACACTAAAGTGTTTTTTGAGGTCACAAAGGCACGATGTATAACACCAAAGTGTTAGGGGGCTTTCGGTAGCTTAATAAAGGCTGTCCATGCTGGTTTTTGATATCCCCCGGTTTTGTAGCATATATGGCCCGTACCACATCCGTACATGCGCCGTAGTTGCAGCGTACATGAAGCATACCACACTTAAAGCAATCACTACATTCCCCCGGTCATCCTTCGGAGTGGCTTCGGACTTTCTTCGCTTTCCGGCCGTGCCTGCAGCACAAAAAAATTGCAGCATCACACCTCGCCGGCCCTCCCCTACTCACACCTCATGTCTTACCACTTACTTCTCACGCCCCGGTAGTTGCCACTCCAGAGGAGTCCTAAGGACAAAGGCACAAAGACACTAAAGGTAACACTGAAGTGTTACTATTGAGCACTCTGTCCCTAGGACTCCTTTGGAGCGTAAACTCTTTTTTTCTTTTTCTCAGCGGTGAAAAACGGTTCAGGCCATAGACTTATTCCACTCCTGATTGACCAAGCCGGAAAAATATTTTTCTATGTGCCCTATGTGCCTATGTGGTGAACCTTTCTTCATTGTTTCCTTCTAAAATGCTTCTCAGCAGGTTATGTTGTGGTGATGTTTGTAGGTTTTATTTGTGGTAAGGGGCCGAAGTAAAACTTCAGCGCACCAAAGGCCGAAGTACAACTTCGGCGCACTGGAACTGAAGTTGTAACTTCGGTGTACCATGGATAATAACGACACCATTTTTACCGACCTGGTACCTAAAGAAACAGAGGCCAGTAAGCTACAGGCTGTACTCAGCAGCAGTATCGATTTTGCAATTGATATCATGAACATTGTACTCTCCATAAAGTTCAGCCCCCTGCCCGACCTGCTGCGTGCCATGGGCGGCGAAAGTGTGGCATTTTTAATTGGTATGCTGTTGCTGGTTACCCTGTACCGGTTTATCTTTTTGGTGTTCTTTAATAAAACCATCGGCATGATGATCACCCGGATAAAATTACTGAATGGAAATTTAAAGCCACTTTCCACGCTTGAAAAATTAACTTCTATATATCGCACCCGGTTTTCGAAGATCAAGTATTATAAAGACAAGTAAGCAAGCCTTTGCAGTTTTTACAAGAAGCATTTGCCACCAAGGCGCGAAGACACGATGGGTAACACTAAAGTGTTACGCTGGGCACTGTGCGTAAACTCCTTTTCTTTTTTCTCGGCGGTGAAAAACGGTTCAGGCCGTCCTGCCTAAGGCTGGACGTCCCGACCCTGACAAGAAGCATTTGCCACAAAGGCGCGAAGACACGATGGGTAACACTGAAGTGTTACGGTGGGCACTCTGCGTAAACTCTGCATCTCTTTTTCTCCGCGGCGGAAGAATGGTTCAGGCCGTTCTCGCCTAAGGCGAGACGTCCCGACCCTGAAGTGTTACGATTACGAAAAGTGTATTTCCTATGTTCCCTATGTGCCTATGTGGTGAACCTTTCCTCATTGTTTCCTTCTAACATGCTTGTTAGCAGGTTGTGTTGTGGTGATGTTTGCAGGTTTTATTTGTGGTAAGAAGCCGAAGTAAAACTTCAGCGCACTGACCCGTTGATGATCATGCTGCAGGTGGCATCCATTCCCTCTCCTGTTATATGCACTACATACACTCCTGCTGGTAATGTGCTTACTGCAAGCAGCATATTGTTGAGCCCTTTTTGCAGCACTGTATTTTGTATAAGTATTTGCTGCCCCGTACTGCTGAATAATTGTAGTTGCACCGGCAGCTTATCTTTTACAGCGGTTATCAGCAGGTGTGCATTGCTGCCCTTGTTTACAGGGTTAGGCGCAATAGTGGCTGTAATGGTGTGGTTGCTTTTTACAGTGATAGTTTTACTGTAAGTTGTTTTACCTGCATTATCCACCAGCTGCAGGCGGTAATAAGTTACAGGTGCGGTTACATTTTTATCGGTGGTATTGTACTGTGCACCGCCGTTGATGGCTTTGGCAGGTACAGTTGCAATATCGGTAAAGTGAATACCGTCGGTACTTTTTTGTACGATGTATTGCTGCAGGTCCAGCTCGTTGGTGCTGGCCCAGCTCAGCAGTACATCATCCGCATTTATATACTGCGCATTAAAAGCGGTTAGGCTTACCGGTAAGGCCACTGCACCAATGCCAAATGCGCCCATGGTATAGCCCGCCGGGTAGCGCCAGGGGCCGTACACCTGGCCGGTAAATGCGGTGGCCTTGCTGTATTCTATCCTGCAGCGGATCTTATTTTGCAGTGATAATTTCTGCACCTGGCTTTTCAGCTCAATACCATTAATGCCGGTATTGCTGAAAAAAGAAACCTTATCGTAAAATGCCGTGCTGTTGGTAATGGGGTTGCCGCTGAAGGGCTGGCCCTGCCGCTTAATTTCCCATACCAGTTTTGCGTTTACCCGTCCCAGTGATGATTTAGCAAATAAGCCTGCGCCGAATAAATTAGGGTTGAGTTTATTGCTGGCCTGTATGGGTGTGGTAAGGTCGGTATTGTACAGGCGCAGGTTACTGCGCTTGCCGGCACCCCCATTGCCCAGGTATACAAAAAATGCGCCTTCGCTTGATTGCCCATTGGTATAATGGCTGGCTCCTGCTATTACATCACTAAAACCATCGCCATTCACATCTCCAGCACAGGCAACCGAATAACCCATATTAGCCCCTGCCTGGTTACACTCCAGCATAGCCGCGGCCGTGGTGCTGATGCCCGTATTGCTACCCTGGTATACAAATGCTGCGCCTTCGTTGGCTTGGCCATTATCGTAATAATAAGCGCCTACTATCACATCGCTGTAGCCATCGCCATTTACATCACCTGCCGATGCAACAGACAATCCAAATTGAGCATCCGCCTGGTTACTTTCCAGCATGGCTGCCGGTGTGGTATTAACACCTGCGGCGGTGCCACGATATACAAAGGCTGCGCCTTCATCGCTTTGTCCATTATCGTATAATAAGGCACCTACTATCACATCGCTGAAGCCATCGCCATTTACATCGCCTGCTGTTGCCACCGAACATCCAAATGCTGCACTGGCCTGGTTGGCTTCCAGCATTGCTGCCGCTGTAGTATTGATGCCGGTAGCCGAACCGTGGTATACAAAAGCGGCGCCCTCGTTGGTTTGGCCGTTATCATACAAATTGGCGCCCACGATCACATCGCTGTAGCCATCGCCGTTTACATCGCCTGCTGTTGCTACTGAACTGCCAAAATTAGCGGAGGCCTGGTTACTTTCCACAATTGCATTAGCCACCGTGCCCACCCCCGTTGCCGAACCATGATAAATAAATGCGCCTCCTTCATTGCTCTGCCCGTTTGTATATCCTAATACACCTACAATGATGTCACTGTAGCCATCGGCATTTACGTCGCCTGCACCGGCCACAGAAAGACCCATCAGCATAAATGCCTGTGTACTTTCAATAAGCGTGGCAACAACCGTATTGATACCAGTGGCGGAACCATGATATATGTATGCAGCGCCTGCATTGGTAAGCCCATTATTATAATATGGCGCCCCGGCAATAATGTCGCTGTAGCCATCGCCATTTACATCGCCAGCACAGGCTACCGAAGCGCCCAATTGTGCATTTGCTTTATTACTCTCCACCATGGCCGCTGCTACTGTATTGATACCCGTTGCAGTGCCGTGGTATATAAAGGCTACGCCTTCGTCGGTCTGCCCGTTATCGTAATAAGATACGCCTACTATCACATCGCTGTAGCCATCGCCATTTACATCACCTGCCGATGCTACAGACTGTCCCATTAATGCGCTGGCCTGGTTCGCTTCTCCAATGGCCACAGCCGTGGTACTAACGCCGGCGGGTACCCCATTAAATATAAATGCAGCGCCTTCGTTGCTTTGGCCGTTATCGTACTGGTAAGCACCTACTATCACATCGCTGTAGCCATCGCCATTTACATCGCCTGCACAGGCTGCGCTGCGGCCCATACCGGCACTGGCCTGGTTGCATTCCAGTATTGCTATTGCGGTGGTATTAATGCCGGTGGAAGATCCGCAGTATACAAATGCTACGCCTTCATCTGTTTCGCCATTATCGTACAGCACGGCACCTACTATCACATCGCTGTAGCCATCGCCGTTCACATCGCCTGCACTGGCAGCACTGTAGCCCATCAATGCATTGGCCTGGTTACACTCCAGCGTGGTGGCTGCCACAGCGCTTACGCCTGCCGCCGAACCCAGGTATATAAAGGCTACGCCTTCATCCGTTTGCCCATTATCATAATTCGGTACGCCTACAATTACATCGCTGTATCCATCGCCATTTACATCGCCTGCACCACCCACACTATATCCCATAAAGGCATTGGCCTGGTTGCTTTGTATAAGGAGTGCCGGCGTGGTACTGATGCCCGTTGCCGAACCATGGTATATATAAGCCGCGCCTTCGGCGGCTTCGCCATTGGCATAATTTTGTGCGCCTACTATCACATCGCTGTAGCCATCGCCATTTACATCGCCTGCCGATGATACCGACCAGCCGAAATATGCCAGTGCAACATCACTTTCCACCCTTGCTGCAAAGGTGGTATTGATACCTGTTGCAGATCCATGATACACAAATGCAACGCCCTCGTCTGTTTGGCCATTGCCAAAGCCAAAGGCGCCTACTATCACATCGCTGTAGCTATCACCATTTACATCGCCTGCACAGGCCACAGCGCAGCCAAACCTGCTGCTGTTCTGGTTCCCTTCTACCATTGCGGCGGCAGTAGTGCCAATGCCCGTGGAAGAACCGTGGTATATAAATGCCACACCTTCATCCGTGTTGCCGTTATCGTAATAATAAGCGCCCACTATTACGTCGCTGTATCCATCGCCATTTACATCGCCTGCGGTGGAAACGGCATAACCCATATAGGCACTTACCTGGTTGCTTTCCAGCATTACAGCGGCAGTAGTGCTGATGCCCGTTGCCGAACCATGATATATAAATGCTGCACCCTCGTTGGTTTGACCGTTATCGTACATGTAAGCGCCCACAATCACATCGCTATAGCCATCACCATTTACATCGCCTGCCGATGCTACCGAAAAACCCAAAAAAGCGGTTGCCTGGTTGCTTTCCACCATTGCGGCTGCGGTAGTGCTGATGGGGTCGATTGTAACGGGATACACGGCACCTGCTGTTTGCACATGTATGTTAATAACACTGCCGCTTACACTAAAATAAGCGGTCAGCTCTTTTTGGTTGGCATCCCATGCTTTTAAACCATTGTAAGTGATTTTTTTATCGTAACCATTTTTAGTGGCTTTTGCAAAATGCAGTTCTTTATCGTTTACCTTATTGGTCAACCAGCCACTATTGGTCTGCAGTTTTACCGTTAAATTTTTGGGTGTTGTTGCCGGCTCCTGTGGTATAATAAAATTCTGCCGTACGCCTTCCCTGCTGTTGATATACTCGGTAACAAATGCCCCATTATCAAAACGGATGGTATTGGCCGAGCGGCTTATGATGGCATTATCATCCGGCGCCATTATTTTTTGTTTGCCTGTGTAAATGCCCTGCAATGCCAGCTCCAGTTTCCATTTACCGGCACTATCGTTGCGTGGTGTAAGAGTGAATTTATCTGCTGTGTAGGTAGATCTTAAATTGTTGTTGCGGTTGGGCGATGCAAATGCTTTGCAACTTTCCTGGTAATTGATATTATACTCCTGCGTTGCAATGGCCTGCATGGCGGTACTGTACCAGTTGCTTTGTTTTAATGCAGTGGTATCTGTTACAACCGTTTTATTATTGCCCATGCCGGGCAATATCACATCCTTTACCGGTTTCAGATTGGCCAGTTTGCTTTTACCGTGTTGAGTTACAATAACAGGGCTGTTATGCTCTGCAGCAACAACTAATAAAAATACAGCAGTCAATACAGCAATGAGTTTACGCATGGCTTTTTTATAAAATCCTCCACATAAAAAGTGGCCGTACCGAAGGTATTTAAATAGTGGTGTATGAGCATATCCACTTTGTAAACGGGAGTTTTAATGCTCCAAAGAAGTCCATGGGACAGAGAGCCAGAAAAAAGGAGTTTACGGAGAGGAATGCTCTTTATGTAAGGGCTGCAATAGGTTTACCACATAGGCACATAGGACACATAGAAGATGTAGGAATGGTTGGTGGAGCCATTGATTATGAATGGTAGAAGGCAGTAAAGCCGAAGTATAACTTTGGTGCACTAAATATTTCTATGTCTACTATGTGCCTATGTGGTTAATTATATTTTGTGGTCAGTGGGACACAAACCATGGGTGGAAGGTTCCGCAATATGGTTCAGGCCGCTTAAAGCGTCCCGACCCGGGGGCCGAAGTACAACTTCAGCACACTAAAATATTTCTATGTGTGCTATGTGATCTATGTGCCTATGTGGTGAATATTTTTCTTCCATGGTTGGTGTCTTCACCGAACATGGCTCTTCAAAGGTTGCGCTGTCATGGTCCGTGAAGACACGAACCATGGGTGGAAGATTCTGCAAGTATGGTTCAGGCCGTCCCCGCCTGGGTCGGGACCTAAGGCGGGATCCCGACCTATACTCACGATTCACCACTCACTACTCACTTACTTCTTGTACTTCGTAACCCATCCCCCGCCGCCGCAGTAGCTGCACATAGCCCAGTGGGTGGATTGTGTGGTAATGGTGCTGAAGATGCCGCTATATGTATGCGAGTAATCCACTATCTCCACCTGGCCGCGGCCACCACAAACAGGGCAATGTACCCGCTTACCTTCCGGCGCAGGCTTTGCAAACAAATTGGGGTTAACAGTGCCGGTATAAGTATTGCCACCTGACTGGTACGTGTACACGGGCGCCGGTGGCGGATTGGGATCAAATGTTTTAATATCAAATGGCCGTTGTTCTTTGTAAGCATCCAGGAAGGCCTGTGCAAATACCCGTATCTTTTCCCGCTGGCTGTCATCTAAAACAGCCATCAGGTCTTTTGCTTTCAGATCGTAATCGCAGCCCATCAGCATTTGGTAGGCAATCTTGATATCTATGTCGGCAGCTTTGCGCAATTCCGCTCCCAGTATTGCAACTGCTTTTTCTTTGCTCAGCCCTTCACCTAGTAATGCAGCGCTGAATTTTTTAGTGGCATCTCCCGCCGTTTCAATACTTTTAAAACCGGGCAGGTACAATGCTTTGAGCGAATCAATGCTTTGCTGCTCGGTTTGATAGCCCGGTTTATAGAATTGAACGATCAGTTTCACTTCATCGGTGTTGCCGAAGCCCCAGTCGGCCGTGGTATAGCCTGTAATGAGTTGTATGCCATTCTTGTCATCCCCGCCGCTGGTGTTGATATTTTTTGCAATGTCTAGCATCTTTGTTGTAAGGTCTAACAGGGATTGTTTGTTGAATTCTCCTTTAGGCGCTTTTACCAGGTAGCTGGTCCACTCCCATAATATCACGCCTTTATCATGATCTGCCTTTACCCTGCTGATGATATTTTCCGCCGCACCGGGAAAACGCACAATAGCTGTATAATAGGGCTGGCAGGAGTTTTGAATACCCAGGTAATTTTGTGTGAGCAACTCAATGGGCCTTTCTGCGTCCTGCACAAAAAGCGCCAGCTTGTGAATGGTGGTTTGAATATTGTACGCAAAAGTATCCGTAATGGGTGGCTCTTTTTCAGCATCAACAACAGGCTTTTTGGCAGCAGTGGCAGTTGTTTTTTGCGCCGTAGCAAACAGGGTGCAAAAAATAAGCGCCGGTATAAGGAGTACAGTCTTTTTCATGATCAACATATTTTGACTCTTAAAACTACAACAGTACAGTTGCTGTTGCAATACCCTGCAGTTGGTATATCACTTGCATATTGAATATGGTTCAGGCCACTACATGTCCCGCCCCGGGGAGCCGAAGTACAACTTCGGCACACTAAAAAATATCTATGTGTTTTATGTGCCTATGTGGTAAAACCTTGGTCGGTGTCTTCACCGAACTTTGCTCTTCAAAGGTTGCGCTGTTGTGGTCCGTGAGGACACGAACCACGGAGCCGAAGTACAACTTCAGCACACTCAAAAATATCTATGTGTTCTATGTGCCTATGTGGTAAACCCATGGTCGGTGTCTTCACCGAACTTTGCTCTTCAAAGGTTGCGCTGTTGTGGTCCGTGAAGACACGAACCACGGAGCCGAAGTAAAACTTCGGCACACTAAAGAATATCTATGTTATCTATGTGCCTATGTGGTGAATTTTTCTCCTCACCGATCATTTCTCGTTGTAATGTTGCGCTGCATGGTCCGTGGGACACGAACCATGGATGTGAGATTCTACAATAGGGTTCAGGCCGCTTGCCTGTCCCGACCTAGGTTGTAGCGTCCCGACCCTGACTCACGACTCACGTCTCACGATAAACAGTAAAGTCTTCAAGTATGGTTCAGGCCGTCCCCGCCTAAGGCTGGACGTCCCGACCCGGGGACTCTAATCAGATTTTAATGGTATGATAAAAACCGCGGTTGTAATATTGCACTATGATGAAGGTATTACTGGTAGAAGATGAACCCAATGTAGCGGGCCTTATCAATAAAGGACTTACAGAACAGGGCTACAGCATTACCGTGGCGCCCGATGGCAGCCTGGGGCTGGAGCTGGCCTTGAATAACAGCTTTGATGTGATCATACTGGATATTATGCTGCCCAATATGAGTGGCATGGAATTGTGCCGTCAGCTGCGCCAGAAAAAGATACTGACTCCCATCCTTTTTTTAACCGCCCTGGGCACTACCGAAAATATTGTTGCCGGCCTTAATGCCGGTGGTGATGATTATCTTTTAAAACCCTTCAAGTTTGCCGAACTGGAAGCCCGTTTACGCTCCCTGTACCGCCGCAACCAGCAGTTGCCGAAAGAAGATACTGTTTTGCGTGCCGGTAATCTCTCCATCGACCTGGATGCCAAACTCATTTATTATGCAGGAGAACCTGTAAGCCTCACTTCCACCGAATTCAGGTTGCTGGAATTCTTCATTAAAAATAAAAACCGGGTATTATCAAGAATTGAACTATTAGAAAATGTATGGGGTATTGATTTTAACCTGGGCACAAATGTGGTGGACGTGTATGTAAATTACCTGCGAAAAAAAGTGGATAAAGACCCGGAACAAAAGATCATTCACACCGTGATCGGTATGGGGTATATGTTGAAAATATAAAGGACTGCTGTATGAAAATTCAAACCAAGACCACCCTGTTGTTTACCGTGCTTACAGGCGCTTTCTTTATTATCCTGGATATCACCGTATATTATTTTCTGAATAAAGCTGCCCACAACGATTTTAATAAACGGCTTGAACTGAGGGCCAAAATATCTTCCAAATTCCGTTTTGAAAAAGATCATGTATCCACCGAATCTTTCCGGGAGATACAAAGAGAATACCTGGAAAAATTGGCGGATGAAAAAGCCTATGTGTTCCAGGTAGATAGTGCCACGCATCAATTCAGTCCTGCGCCGCCACCCGAAATTGACCAGCGTTTTTTAAATGAGATCGTGCAGGCCGACAGCGGTACCGTGTTCAGGCAAAAAAAATTCCGGCACTATGCAGGGTTATTGTACCATGATGAAACAGGTGATTTTATTGTGATCAAATCTGCCACCAATGCCTATGGTATTGAACTACTGGATAAGCTGCGGGATATTATGATCATCACTTTTATCTGCGCCGTGATACTGATCTTTATTGTGGGCCATTATTTTGCCAAAAGAAGTTTCCGCCCCTTCCGCACCATTACCGATAAAGCCAACCAGATCAATGAAAATAATTTGCACCTGCGGCTGGAAGAAACGGCAGGCACCGATGAAGTGGCGGAACTTACGCAGACCTTCAACAAAATGATCGACCGTATTGAAGTGGCTTTTGAATCGCAGAACAATTTTATCAGCAATGCTTCGCATGAATTAAGAACACCTTTAACGGCTATTGTTGCCGAATCGGATTATATTTTATCGAAAGAAAGATCTGAAGCAGCATACAGGCAAAGCATTGAGCATATCCAGCAGCAGGCTTCCCGGTTGCAGCATCTTACCAAGGGCCTGTTGGATCTTGCACAAACAGGCTTTGATGGTAAAAAGATCACCTGGGAAAAGATACGGCTCGATCAGTTGCTGTTTGATGTAAAAGAAAGCATGGACGATATTTTGCCCGAGAACCATATCGTGGTATCCATCAGCAATTTTCCGGAAGATGAAAATGATATCAGCATCAGCGGCAGTTACAATACTTTAAAGATCGCTGTTACAAATATTGTACTGAATGCCTGTAAATATTCCAATAACCAGCAGGTAGACCTGCAATTGTCTTTCAATAAAAAATACGTTATCATAACGGTAATGGATAAAGGAATTGGTATACCCGCCGATGACCTGAAACATATTTACGATCCCTTTTTCCGGGCTTCCAATACCGGCAAATATGATGGCTATGGTATCGGCATGCCGCTCTCGTTCAATATCATCCGGCTGCATAAGGGAAAGATCGAAGTGGTTTCCACCGAAGGAAAAGGTACCGTGGTGGAAATAATGCTGCCATTGGGTAAATAACCAGTCCTCCCCTTTTCTAATCTCTTTCTAATATCATTCTAATCACATTGTAATGGAGTTATTAGGCCTTTCTAACCCCGTGGCCGCAGCTTTGTATCCTAAACATTACAATATGACGAACATTCTTATCCCCACCGATTTTTCTATAGCTTCTGTAAAAATGGCCGAAGAAGCTGTAAGAGCTTTGCAATGCAAAAAAGCCAATATTATTTTATTTCATGCCTTTATGTTGCCCGACCCTGTTGATATGCTGATGGGCAGCAGGCGCAAACCTTATTACGACCTTGTGAATGCCGGCTTTCACCGTGCCTGCAAGCTGGTGAAAGAGCAGAACAGCGAGGTGATCCATGCCATCCAGTTCAGGTGCATGGAAGGCAGCACCAACGCCCTGTTCAGAAATTTTGCGGAGGCCAATGATATTGATATCATCTTCTGTCCCGAGCAATATGATTACCGCCAGGTACATGCTTTAAGCCTTGACCCAAGGCCTTTCTTTAAAAGATCGGGCATTGCATTGGTGCAGCGTTCCGGCCCACGCAAAAAAGATTTGCAGCATAAAGAAATGCCGGCGCCGGTCATTCCTGTACAACTGGTGCCTACCAATTAAACATTGCGGCCGGTCGTTTTATACACTTTTAAAAACTGTACTATGTTACTTAAGAAGAATATACCATTGAGTTATGTGTTTGGAAAGATCAAGTACGAGCTGATCGTGATCATCCTGTATGCCACTTTGATCGCGGCACTGTACAGCAGTTACCATGTTACACGCATCTCCATCCCTATCGCGGTTCCTGCCATACTCGGCACCGTTATATCACTGCTGCTCGGTTTCCGCAGCAACCAGGCTTACGATCGCTGGTGGGAAGCAAGGCATATCTGGGGCGCTATTGTAAATGATTCCCGCACCCTTGGCAGACAAGTGATGAACTTTGTACACGATAATTATGACAATGAGGAAGTCGCTGCTTTCCAGGAAAGGATGATCAAAAGGCAGATCGCCTGGAACTATTGCCTTGCGGCGCATTTGCGTGGACAAAAAAGCAAACACATACTGGAAAAATATTTGAGCAAAGCTGATATCAGTTACGCAAACGGAGTGGATAATGTGCCCGCTGCTTTGCTGGAGCTGATGAGCAGGGAGTTGAAACTTGCCTTAGAAGAAGGATGGATCAACCGGTTTCAGCAGATGGAGCTGGACAGGACCTTAGCACGCCTGTGCGATGCCATGGGTAAATGCGAACGTATCAAGAACACGGTATTCCCCAGCACTTACAGTTTATATATTCACCTGGCCCTGCTGTTGTTCATTGCGTTGCTGCCTTTTAGTGTCATCGAGTACTTCGGCTTTCTGGAAGTGCCCCTGGTAGTGGCCATTGCTGCAACTTTTTTACTGATAGAAAAAATGGCCATTCACCTGCAGGACCCTTTTGAAAGCAAGCCTACTGATACACCCATGTCGACCATTGCTTCGGGCATTGAAAAGAACCTGCTGCAATTATACGGCCTTAATAACAACAGTCATCCGCAGTCATTTGCTCATAAAGAAGAAAAGGATATTACGGAAGTATACAGTATTGCTACGGCTAAAGCCTATTACATTCTTTAACGCGAAGGGAAAAGCATACCGGCGGTTGCATTATGCTTATTGTGTTCATGGCCGGTATCTTTATTATTGTTGTCCTCCATCTCATGGTCGGTGTCCTCACCGACCATTTTTACTGGCGCCAGTCTTTCTCGCCTCAGGTGAGAGTGACTGGTGTCTATTAATACCAGCGGTTTATAACCGCGGCATAACCTTGCTATATCAAATATTGCAACATACTTTTTTCATAGTTGGTGTCTTCACCAACCATCTATGTTTCATAGATCGTACCGTTGTGGTCCGTGAAGACACGAACCACGGATGGAAGGTTGCGCATTATGGTTCAGGCCGTCCCCCGCCTGGGTCCGGACCTAAGGCTGGACGTCCCGAACCATACACGCATTTTCTATGTTTCCTATGTGCCTATGTGGTGAACCCATGGTCGGTGTCTTCACCGACCATTTTTCTTCGCATGTTATGTTGTGGTGATCTTTGCAGAGTTTAATTGTGCGAAGAGGCCGAAGTACAACTTCAGCGCACTAACATATTTGTATGTTTCCTATGTGCCTATGTGGTGAACCCAAAACCCATGGTCGGTGTCTCCACCGAACATTTTTCTTCGCATATTATGTTGTGATGATCTTTGCTGGGTTTAATTGTGTGAAGAGGCCGAAGTACAACTTCGGCGCACTAACATACTTCTATGTTTCCTATGTGCCTATGTGGTGAACCATAAACCCATGGTTAGTGTCTTCACCGACCGTGGACACCTGATCCCTGAAGACGCGAACTACAGAAAGAGATTTCTCTGCGCAAAACTCAGCTTCTCTTTTTCTCAGCGGTGGTTAAAACGGTTCAGGCCGTCCTGCCTAAGGCTGGACGTCCCGACCCGCAAAAACCTTTAATTTTGCATTGTGGATCATATACTGCACAACCCTGTTTTTAATGCACTCAGTACCGGCGATGCTGCTTTAAGTAATGGCACCGCATCGGTAAAATATTTTGATGAAAGCGTATCGCCCTTTGCCGGTTTTGAAGCCGGTAATACCCATGGTTTTAAAGAACTGCATCAACTATTGCCAACCGGCCGTAAGATACTCTATGCAAAACCTGAACCCATTGCTATTCCCGAAGGCTGGCAACTGTTGGCACATATACCAGGACTGCAGTTTATATACGAAGGCCCTGCAGTTTTCAATGATGACTTCAGCAAAGTACAACCCCTCCACAACGAACATATTGAAGAGATGGTAGCGCTGGCCACACTTACCAAGCCTGGCCCTTTTGCAAACGGTACCATCAAATTCGGCCACTATCACGGCATTTTTGAAGGCGAAAAACTGGTGGCCATGACCGGCCAGCGGCTACATGTACAAAATTATACCGAGATCAGTGCGGTATGTACGCACCCCGATTGCACAGGTAAAGGTTACGCCTACACGCTTTTACAACAGCAGTTGCAACTCATCCTGCAACAGGGCGCCCAGCCTTATTTGCATGTAAGAGATGATAATGAGCGGGCCATTGCATTGTACAAAAGACTGGGCTTTACAGTTTCGCGGCCCATGCAGTTTTATTTTATGAAAAGTATATAGTGTCTTCGACACAAATGTTGCCCGCAGATTTCGCGGAGTGCGCAGATGGGAAGAGAATATGCAGCGTCAACTGCGTAATCAGCGGGCCAATTCTAATAGCATCTTCGACGCAACTATTGCCCACAGATTTCGGGGAGTGCGAAGAAGGAAAGAAAATATTCAGCGTCATCTGCGTAATCTGCGGGGGAACTAAATATTCAGCGTCATCTGCGTAATCAGCGGGCCAATTCCCCTCTCATACCCTACATTTGTATCCATGAACGATTCAACCGCATGGTTTCATATCAATAATGCAGCAGGCATCGATTCCCCTGCCCTGCTGGTATTTCCGCAAAGGGTACAACAGAATATTGACACGGCTATTGCAATGCTGGGTGATGTGAACCGGCTGCGCCCACATGTAAAGACACATAAGTGCACCGAAGTTGCTGCAATGATGATCGCGGCAGGTATTCATAAATTTAAATGCGCCACCATTGCAGAAGCAGAAATGCTGGGTATGGCCGGTGCAAAAGATGTATTGCTGTCTTACCAACCCGGCGGACCAAAACTGCAACGCTTTATCGAACTGATAAAAAAATATCCCGGTACTTCTTATGCCTGTTTAACAGATAATACAGCGAGTGCAAAAGAACAAGCTGAATCGTTTACCGCTGCAGGCTTAACGGTACCTGTTTATATCGATCTGAATATAGGTATGAACCGAACTGGTATTGTACCCGGTGATGCTGCTTTGGAACTGTATCGTTTTTGCGCCGCCGCACCGGGTATTGCCATACAAGGCCTGCATGCTTACGATGGCCATATTACCAACAGTGATTTTGAAGTAAGAAAAATAGAAGCCGATGCCTGTTTTCAACAAGTGGAATTACTTGCAGAAAAGATCAAAGCAAATAAACTGCCTCCGCCCAACATCATTATGGGAGGTTCACCTACGTTTTCCATTCATTGTGAAAGGCCCGGTATAGAATGCAGCCCGGGCACATTCATTTACTGGGACCAGAGTTATTTACTCCATTGCCCTGAGCAGGCATTTGTACCGGCTGCAGTTTTAATTACAAGGGTGGTTGCAATACCCACTGCTACATTGGTGAGCACCGATCTTGGTCATAAATCTGTTGCTGCCGAAAATGAAAAAACAAAAAGAGTATTTTTTCCGCAACATCCTTATTTAACAGTATTCTCTCAAAGCGAAGAGCATCTGGTATTGGAAAATAATTCCGGGCACATTTTTAAACCCGGCGATCTGTTGTATGCAATTCCCTGGCATATCTGCCCTACCGTGGCATTATACGAATCGGTGCATGTTGTGGAAGATGGTAAAGTCGTTGGTGTCTGGAAGAATGTTGCGAGGGACAGGAAGATTACCGTGTAAGGAAGGCAAACGTTCTCCCGCCTAAGGCGGGACAATATTCAATATTTAATGTTCAATATGTTTTATGAAACAGTTAATCTTTTCATGCATGCTTTTCTGTGTGTTGCAAACTGCAACTGCGCAACATCAACTTACAAAGATAGATAGTCTCTTTACTGATAGCCAGGTAGAAAAATTCATGTATGCACTTGACAGTAATTTTAAAATTAAGACTATACAAGAAGGAGGAAATTATCGATTTGATAGTAGTATCTGTAAAAGAATTGCTGACTCTCTTCAAATTAACAAGGCATTTTATAAATCCGATATTGATAATAATGGTTTTACGGACCTGCTTGTTATTGGCGAAACGTATACTTTTAAGATATTCGTGGTTTTTAACTATGGAAATGATTCTGTGATGATGAAAACATTGACCAATAGGATGGTCCAGGATTGTACATTTCCAGTGATTGTGAATAATTCTGTAATTAGATATTACTATCTTAACACAGATTACACTACACCAAAACCAACTTTCAATTTAGTATATAAAGACCTAGTATATAAATTTGGCGACTTTGTTGAACTAAACAACCATCCTTCAAACGATAGCATCGAAAAAATTGAGTATGAAGTATCCGGGTGCCTGGGATCCTGTCCTTCATTTAGTTTAGTGATCAAAAAGAACAGGTTGTCTTTCCTGGATGCGGATTATTATAATTTCAAAGATTGGCAGAGAGAGACCGGAGAAATGAAAGGCCGCTACCGAACTATTGTAGATGACAGTACCTTTGAAACTATTAACAACCTTCTTAATTATATTGATTTTTCGACATTGGAAGAGAGATACTACGTTGACTGGACAGATGACCAAATAGGTTCAGTAAAAATAACGTACAACAATGGCAAGGAAAAAAGCATTATGGATTATGGCCTCATCGGCACCTATGGTTTAGCAAGGTTTCATCAGCTCATCTTTGACCTCCGCTTCAACCAGCAGTGGAAAAAGCAATAAAACCCCCACCCCACGCAGCAGGACGGTGCATTTTAACTATCCGTTATTTTAGCAGTCTATAAGATTTATATATAGCTGTATGAAAAAACTCTGCATTCCTTTTATTGATTGTTACAACACAACTTTCTTTTGCCAATACTTATTATGTAGCCGTTAATGGCAGCGACGATAATGCCGGTACCAGGGACCAACCTTTTGCCACCGTGCAAAAAGCACAATCCGCAGTGCAGCCCGGCGATACCGTGTACCTGCGTGGCGGCACCTACCATCTTACCGAAGCACAGATCGCTAAAAAAGAACGGGGCTATGCCTGTGTCACCTATTTAGATAAAAGCGGTACTTCGGGTAAGTATATCAGTTATGTTAACTATCCCGGCGAAACACCGGTGTTTGAATATGCGGCGGTTAAGCCGGAAGGCTTGCGGGTAGCGGCCTTTTACGTTACCGGTTCCTATATTCACTTAAAAGGTTTTGAGGTGACCGCTGTGCAGGTTACCATTAAGGGGCATACACAAAGCGAATGTTTTGAAAATCACGGCAGCAATAATATTTATGAACAATTAAGTATGCACGATGGTATGGCCATTGGGTTTTATTTATTGGCTGGCTCGGATAATCTGGTACTGAACTGCGATGCGTACCGCAACTGGGATTATTTTTCAGAGAATGGCCGCGGCGGTAATACCGATGGTTTTGGCTGCCACCCCCGTGCAGGTAGTAAGAACAATGTTTTCCGCGGTTGCCGTGCCTGGTTCAACAGCGATGATGGTTTTGATCTTATCAACGCATCTGAAGCCACCACCTTTGATCATTGCTGGGCTTTTTACAATGGCTTCAATAAAGATTTTGTAAGCGAAGGCGATGGCAATGGTTTTAAAAGCGGTGGTTATGGTTTAAAGAAAGTTGGCAGCAGAGATACCCAATCCTGTACCACGCAATACCATACAATTCTGCCTGGCAGTGCGCAATAAAGCCAATGGTTTTTACAGCAATCATCATACGGGCGGCAGCAACTGGTATAATAATTCAGGCTATCGCAACGGCAGCAATTACAATATGCTCAACCGCCTGATCGATACTGTGCTGGATGTGCCCGGCTTTGACCATGTGATGAGCAATAACCTGGGTTATAAAGGCGGTAAAGAAATACAGCAGATCGATAATGCAAAATGCAAACTGGCCAATAATTATTTTGACATGAACCTGCAGGCAACCGATGCAGATTTTGTGAGCCTGGATGAAACGCTTTTAACTGCTCCCCGTAAAGCAGATGGCAGTCTGCCCGATAATGGTTTTATGCAATTGAAAGCCGGCAGCCAGTTCATTGATAAAGGAAAAGATATTGGTTTCCCTTTTAAAGGCAAAGCACCCGACCTGGGCGCTTTTGAATGCAAATAAAATCAGGCAGCAGCTTCCTTATTGTATTTTTTCCGGTATTCCAGTGGCGATATGCCGGTGATCTTGCGGAACACTTCGCGGAATGCTTTTACATCCGAATAGCCTACATCGTACATTACTTCGTTGATGGTTTTACGGCTGGTCTCAAAAGCTTTTTTGGCGGCTTCCACTTTTACCCGCTGCGCATATTCCAGAGGCGTATTGCCGGTCGCTTTCACAAACCTGCGGTCAAAATTCCTGCGGCCTACAGCAAATTTTGAGGAGAGTTCTTCCACCGATATCTTTTCATCCAGTTTGCTTTCAATATAAGCCTGCGCCTGCTGCACCACTTCGTCGCCATGCTGTTTTTGCCCGGTAAAAATGGTAAAGGCCGACTGGCTTTGCCGGTCGATCTCTATCTGGAATATCTTGGAACAATAAATGGCTGTTGGGCGATCGTAATATTTTTCCACCAGGTAGATCATCAGGTTTAAAAAAGAGTACCCGCCACCGTTAGTGTAGATACCATATTCATCCGTGATCAATTTTTCCGCCTGTACCGTTACTTTGGGAAACTGCATTTGAAATGCATCGGCGGCCACCCAGTGCGTGGAACAGTTCTTGCCATCCAGCAAACCCGATGATGCCAGCACAAATGCCGCAGTGCAGATACTGGCGATCTCTGCACCATCTTTATATTGCCTCGCTATCCAGTCTATCAGCAGGTGGTTGCCTTGTAATGCTTTTTCGTAACTGCGTATGGAAGTAGGTGGTATAATAATAAGATTGGTCTTTTGTATCGATGCAATATGGCAATGCGGTTTAATGGTCACCAGGCCATTATCCACTTCTGCAGTTTCGGAAATACCGGCCAGCTCTACCTGGTACAATTCCCGGTTACCGTTTTTTTTCCAATGGTCGCCGGCACGGTGAAATATTTCGTATGCGCCAATGATACTGGCCATAGTGCTCAGGTCGCTTTGGCCGTTGGGGACAAGGATGGTGATATGTTTCATGGTTTATTATTGATGGAATAAAGATAACAATTTGCACTGTCTCAATCAACCCGTTACAAAGTCCATTTTGCACCCTCTCTGATTCGTATTGAGACAATAGCTTTGAGTTGAAAATATTCATTCACTATAAAAAATTTAAAGATCATGATCACTACAGCAGCAAATGAAATAATGACCACCGAACAGGTAGCTACACGCTTTAATGAATTAGCACAACAGGAAAAATGGTTCGAGATACACGACGAACTTTTTTCGGATGATGTAAAGAGTATCGATCCCCCCACTCGCCTTATATGGGTTATGCAGAAGGCAAAGCATCCGTAAGAAAAAAGGGAGCGGATTTTGTACAAAAGATCGAAGCCTTTCACAGCGGTTCCACCACAGCGCCGGTGGTGTCGGGTACCTATTTTGCCGTAGGCAGAAAGATGGATGTAACCGTGCAGGGCTTTGGCAGGATACAACTGAACGAAGTAATGCTGTACCAGGTAAAAGATGGCAGGATCATTTCGGAACAATTCTTCTACTGATCGCAAACACACTGCATTTTTAAAAGCGAATAATTATCTTTACCGGTGTACAACTGGTAAAGATAATTGCATGAATATTCAGTTACTGGAAGCTGCTGAAAAAGATAAAACTGTGATAGAAAACCTGCTGCAGTTTTATATCTACGATTTTTCCGAATACATGTCCCTGGATGTGAAAGATGATGGCAAGTTTGCTTCCTATCCACAGTTGGAAAGCTACTGGACCGAAAGCAATAAATTTCCCTACATCATTAAAGCCGAAGATAAATATGCAGGTTTTGTATTGGTGAAACTGGTGAGCAATGCCGACAGTGCTTATTTTTCAATGGCAGAATTCTTTATACTCAAAAAATTCCGTTTGTCCGGTATCGGTAAGTCCATTGCCTTTCGCGTATTTGAATTACACAAAGGACAATGGGAAATTTTTCAGCGCAACTCCAATAAACCGGCGCAGCTGTTCTGGCGCAAGGTGATCCATGAATACAGTGGCGGCAAATTCAGCGAACATGCCGAAGAGGGTAAACAGGTACAACGTTTTGTAAGCCTGTAATTTTATTATTTAGCACTTAATTTTTGCTCATTCTCCGTTTGTGGCTTACCCTTTCCGTTCGGGTTGCCCTTACCGGTAGTGATCAGGTTGTACAGGCTCTTTTGGATATAGGTGGTCCAGGCATCCCTGCATATTTCAAAGCATTCGTATTGCGGCACCAGGCCCAGCTGGGTAAAGCGCAATTGTGTTTTGCCATCTTTTTCTTCTATATCAAATACCATGTGGTTGCCTTTCCATTCATGGCTGTCTTTAGTGAATTTAAAATAATTGTCCAGTACCAGCCACTCTATTTTTTTACCTGGCACAACTGCTGTTAAGCGTATTTTGCAGCGATGCACATCTTCGTAGTGATAATCGAATTCATCCCCCTGCTTACTGGTGCTGCCTTCAATTTCTTCCGACCACCAGCCACGTACATTAGTAATGGCATCAAATACCTGTTGTGGTGTTTGTGATACAAGTATGGTAGTGGTATAATCTGCTGTTGACATAATAATGATTTTAATGTTGGATAATGATCATTTTAATTCAGGCCTTCCTTTTCCTTCTGTTAATAATTTATATAGGCTGCCTTTTATATAACCATTCCAGGCATTTTCGCAGCCATCGTAGCATTCTTTACCGGGCAACAATCCTACATGTGTAAAGTTGATGCTGGTGCTCTTACCTTCTGTACTGATCTGCCAATGAATGCTGGTATTCAGCCATTCTTTTTTATTGTGCTGCAGCCAATGTTTATAGCAGTCTGTTACCAGCCAGCTTATCTTTTTGCCCGGCACCAGTTCTGTGATTTTCAGCGTGATAAAAGTTTCGCCAAAGCGGACAGTAAAGCTTTCATTCAGTTGGGTGGAACTGCCTTCAACTGATTGTGTCCACCATCCGGCAATATGGTTGATGGCATTAAATGCTTCGGTGGGCGTGTTGTTTACCGTAATGGTTGCGGTATAATCCTGTATAGCTGTTTCCATTGTAAGTGTATTTGATCTGTAAAATATGGAATCAAAAATACGTTCTTAAAATGGTAGCCGCAGGGCGTAAAATGGACTTTGTGAAGGGGGATTCCGGACAAAATACCATTGCCCTTACCAAACGAAGGGCAACAGTAAATGGTCAACGGGGGTTAAAGGATCTATCGGGTGTTAATTAACGATCAGGCTGCTGCACTGATGTATTTGAGAAAACTGCTGCGTTTTCGTTTAGCAACAGGAATGCTTTCGCCATTCAGTAACTGCACCTGCAATTGCACGCCATGCAGGTATTGCTGTATGAATTGCTTGTTTACTAGGTGTGCACGGTGTATGCGGATGAATTGCGTGGATGATAACTGCGCTTCCATCCGGCTTAATACTTTGGCTACCACCAGGTGTTTGCCGTTATTGAAAAATAATTTGCTGTAGCTGTTGCTGGCTTCCACCCTTATGATGGTTTGTGTGTCTATTACCTGCACGCCTTTGCAGGTAGGCAGCAGTATGAATCCGCTTGGTACTGGTGTTAACATGATGGATGATTTAACGGTTAATTATTTTGTTGCAGGTTGCAGTAATTTTTTCAGTTCGTCTATCTGTTGCTGTAATGATTGATTGATCTTTTTCTGTTCCTCATTTTCCTTTGCCAGTTGCTGTATGGCACTGATGCCCAAAGCAAATACCTGGTTGTAATCCACCGTATGAAAATCATCTGTCCATTTGCCCCATACAAACACTTTTTGTACCGGGTTCATACCGGCCTGTTTTATCTGCCAGTTGCCCAGGGTAAATGTGCTTGCATCATTAATGGCCACTACATATTGCTCCTGCATACCGTCACCGGCAAATGTTTTTACCTTATCCCCTACTTTTAACTGGTGTGGTTTGCACAGGGAGATCTTGAGTGTCTGGTCTTTTTCGTTGTATTCGGTCAGCGTGCTCAGGCAATAGATATCGGGCACATAATCGGCACTGGTATGCACCGCCTGCGGCATTATCTTCTCCAGTTCCTGCGCTATAAAACCTTTAATTTTTCCATTACCATAGTATACACTGTCTTTCAATTGATAATCGGTTACCCTTAACCGTAATAAAGTTGCCAGGTCGTTTGATGGAGTACTGCTGCTGATATTTCTTTTGATACGCACATCGCTGTTGGCATTGAATTCGGATGCCACTATTTTTGAAGCCGCCCTGATACTTACCGGCGAGTTGGTGCTGCTGAAAAAACCACTGCCCGTTTGGTTAAAATATTGATAGCTGCCCACATTGTAATTGACACTATTATTTACTTCCAGTGGCACCGAAGGGGTTGTTGTACCAATGCCTATACGACCAGTGCTGGTGATGACCATCTGGGTAGTGTTGCTGGTGGTAAAATCTATTCCTCCTGTGGCATTGCTGCCAATACCTGCACTGGCCCCCAGGTTAAGCCGGTTGGTAACGGCCAGGTTGCCCGACCCGTCGAATGAAATAACGGTAGCAGGATTAAAAGAATGGGTGTATATATCATTGGTGATCACTGTGTATACATAATCATTCTTTACTACAATATCAGTTCCCTGTTTGTTGCTGGAGGCTATCCGCACAGGGTGTGCGGGGTCCCTGATATCATCTACTTCCATAAATCCTGCCCCGGTGGTTACATAAAGTAAATTGCCCTGGGCAGCTGCACTCCTCACTTTGCCAACACTGATAAAACCTGTTTCGCTAATGGTATCCGTGGCACTTACATCAAATATGTACAGGCGGTTGTAAATGGGGTTTGCAGGAACGTAGGCAAAATTATTTCTGATGGCAATAGAATGTTTTTCAACAAAGCTTGCGTTTAAACCCATGGCTGCATCCACGAAAGAACATTTGTAAACCATATTGGCAGGATCGCTGATATCGTATTTGGATATCCTGCTGCTGTTGGATAATACATAAGCATAATTACCATCTATGGTTACTGAAAAAGGAGATTCTGTAGTAATGTAACTTACAAACGCAATATTATCCGGGTTGCTGATATCAAATACGCACAACCTGTTATTGAGCAGGGAAGCAACATAAGCATAGTTGCCTTGTACAAATACAGCCTGTGGCTCATCCAGCATGGCATTGGTGAATGACCGTACTGTGAGATCAGCATTATAAATATATAGCCGGTCATTGTCCGGTGTGGTTGTATATACATAACTGCCTTGCGAAACTATGCTGCTGATTGTTGTAGAACCCATAACTGTAACAGAATTTACAAAAGCAGGCAGCGCAGGGTTAGTAATATCATGCCGGATGATGGAGGACGGAGTATTAGTGGTTGTATACAGGTTGCTGCCATTAATTGCTATAAGAGACTTGGTTCCGGAGGAAGCAGGAGTAGTTACATCACTCAGTAACGATAAACTGGTAGGTGCTGCGGATGGCAGCCATTTACCACTCCGCATGTATCGTTTGGTGGCGTTTTGGGTGATCAGTGTACTGTCATCCACAAAAACAAAATTGCTGTCGGCGCTTATATTGTTCACAGCAACCCCTTTACTGATCTTGAAATCCCCGTTCACATCCAGCTTTGTTTGCGGTGTGGTGGTACCGATACCTACATTTTGAGCTGATAGCCCTTTACATAAAATGACTGCAATTAAAAAAAGGACGAATAGTTTTGGTTTCATACTGAGCGTTTTGGTTTGAATTGATCTTATACGTAATCATTCCTATTGTTTGTGGCGGATAAACCTAAGCCGGTTGGTGCACCGTTTCCTTCATCTGCCGGTCAATCTTAGCGATGTGCATATCGGTATAAAGGATCAGCAGCAACACCAGGATAATGGCGACAAGTATGACGATGATCTGGTCGCTGTATCTTTTAAAGAACATGGCGTAAAAGTTTATAACCAAATCTATCCCGGATAGAAAAGAATAGTGCATTTTAAGGCTGACAAAAACCTGTCAACTGGAATGGAGTGAAATAACAATTGAATATCAATTGCTTATAAAAAATAATAGAGAGGGATAAAAAATAGAAAATACGATATTACACGGTATCGAGTATGGCTTCCAGTTCGGTGGTGGAGGCGGTGGAGAACCTTTGGCGGAGGCGCTGACGGGTTTTGTGCACACTATCGGGGCTGATGCCCTGCATGGAAGCGATCTGTTTGGTGTTCAGTTTTATGCGGATAAGGCAGGCCATGCGTATCTCGGCTTCGGTAATACCGCTTACCTTTTCTTTAAGCCGGTGCAGGTAACCGGGGTAGGTTTTATTGAACAGGGATTGAAAGCGTTGCCAGTCTTCTTCGGTCAGTATCATTTGCTGCGATAGCTCCTCTACTTTGGCAGCCGTTACCGCATTGTTGGATTGAAGTTGTAATTCGCTTTGTAATGCTTCTATCTGCCGGTCTTTATTAATGATATTATCTGTAAATAATTTTAGTTGCTCCTCCGCATTTTGCTGATCCAGTTTTGCTTTTTTACGCTTGCGGTTCAGCCACCAGATAATGATGGCCGATAATAGGGCAAGCAATAATATGCCGATATTCCTCAGCCTGATATCTGCAGCCCTTTTTGTTTTGAGTGTTTTAAAGGCCAGCTGTTCTTTTTCAAAATTGGCCTTGGTCATCAGGAACTCACTCTGCACCGTTGAATAAGCCTTTTTGATACTGTCATCCAGGTGTTGGTACTCTTTGTAATACAGCAAAGATTTATCGTACTGTTTCAGGCCGTCATAGCATATGGACAGTTCCTTGCATATCTGGGTACGGTTGGAATTCACCCCGGTCTCATACGCATACTTTTCTGCTTTCACCAGCCACTGCGCAGCAGTAGTAAAATCTTTTTGCCGGTTGGCGATCTGTCCCAGCATATAACAGGCGCCGGCAAGTGTATGTACAACATGATGCTCCATACCATTATCATATAATCCATTCAGCAATGATTTGGCAGTATCATATTGCCCCAGTTCTATCATAGGACTGATACGGTTGTAAAAAGCCGTATAATACATAGACATTTCATTGTGCTGCATGCTGTAGGCGGCACATTTTTCATAACCGTCCAGGCTTTTTTTATATTCTTTCAGCTGAAAGTAAGTAAGCGCCTGGTTGTTCATTGCATTGCCATAATTAAAGGCGGTTACCGAATCGGTACCGGGCAATGTCAATCCTTTACCCAGCCATTTTATAGCATCATCATTGTTACCCGTTCTTAAAAACAATTCGCCGAGCGTAAAATAAAAAGTATTCACTTCGGGAAAATTTTTTAACCCCAGTTGTTCCTGCAGTACTATGGAATTGAGTGCATATTGCACCGCTTCATTACGCCTGTCCAGTGAGTTCAGCATCTCGCCATACCAGCGGCTGTACTCAGCGATCATGTACGGTTCATCCAGTTCATTGGCTTTGTATAAGGCATCTTTCATCTGTGCGGCATACAAAGAATCACCGGGACCAAGTTGATAAAATAAGGATCTTGCTTTTAATGCCGCTACCCTCGTCTTCATTTTTACGGAGGAGCTTGCCACTTCTTTTTCAATCGCATCAATGAGTTTTACAAGTGCAATAGTATCCAGTTTATTCAGGCTTACGTGAAGGGCATAGCGGGTGAGTACCTGTTTATCGCTGTTGTCTTTTAACTGCTCCACAAAATAACCTGCATCCTGTGCAAATAGCAGCTGGGTAAACAATACAGCAATGAAGGTTAAGGTTATTCGCATTGGTTTGCTAAAATAAATAACAATCAATGAAAATCAGCATTAATTATTCAACAACGAATTGCGGGCTGATTTTTGTGAAATGTTTTTGGATTTGGTGAGTAAGGGTTATTTTAGATCAGGTTTATTTTATATCTGCAACGTTAAAACCCGTTTAGATATTAGCTTATGCAAAAAATGTTTGTTTTGATAGCATTTTCGGGAGTGTTTTTTCTTACAGCTGTATTGCTGTTTGCAATGTGGTTTAGGAGCAAAAAGAAAAGACTGCTTTTGTTTAGCTTATTGTCCTTTATGAGTTGCCTGGTATTTACACTATGGACATTTCTATATACAGCTAAGCAGGTTTATACTAAGACTGAGAATATTATTGCAAAAAAATTAGCATCGGATACGGCTGATTCTGAAAGAGGTTATAACCTGTTTGTTGATTATGATATTGATAAACCAGATACAAAAAGTAACAGGGAGCGGTTTAAGGATTATTTAAAGATTGATATCAATGAAAATGTAAAGGAGGTTTTTTGTTATGCAGATTTTTTGGGAGCAGATTATAAAATCCAGATGTCTTTCAAATGCGATACAGCTACAGTAAATAAAATTATATCAGTCAATAAACTTTACAAGCAGGATTTTCGGGGCGGCCGTAATCTTGACAATCAATTCCCCTGGTGGAATGAAAAAAGAATTGACAGTATTCGTCCATATATAATGTCTATTGAGGATGAATTGTATAAATTTCTATGGTTTGATCCCCAATCCGGCAAGGCTTATTACTTGGAATATAGCCTCTAAGACATCATACTACTCTCTTGCTTCTTACAAAACTTTAATGCAGAAATATTCAAATAATCGTTTTTGACTACAACAACCATAGATTCAGCTACACCCATTCTTTTATAGCTGCAGAAATTTGCACTATAAAAACAACAACATGAAAATTACAGTAACAGGTTCATTGGGGCATATCAGCCTGCCGCTTACAAAAGAGCTGGTGAGTAAAGGACATACAGTAACCGTTATCAGCAGCAATGCCGCCAAACAAAAAGATATTGAAGCATTGGGCGCTATTGCCGCTATCGGTTCCTTAGAAGATCTTGCATTTTTAACCGCAGCATTCACCGGTGCAGATGCCGCGTACTGCATGGAACCACCACCCAGTTTTTTTGATCACAGCATTGATCACTTAGGCATCTACCGTAAGCTGGCGCAAAATTATAAACAGGCCATTATCAGTTCGGGTGTAAAGCAGGTGGTACACCTCAGCAGTATTGGCGGCCATACCAATAAGGGAAACGGCCTGCTGGCCTTTCACTACGATGTGGAGCAGGTGTTCAATCAGTTGCCGGATGATGTATCCATTGTATTCATGCGGCCGGTGGGTTTTTATTACAACCTGTTTGCTTTTATCCCTGTTATTAAAATGCAGGACGCCATTGTAACCAACTATGGCAACATCAAAGAACCCTGGGTGGCCACGCAGGATATTGCCACAGCGATTGCCGAAGAAATAGCTGCTCCTTTTAAAGGAAGAAAAGTGCGTTATGTAGCCAGTGAAGAACTGACCTGCGATGAAGTGGCGAACATCATTGGTACAGCTATAGGAAAACCCGGGCTGAAATGGGTTGCCATCAGCAACGAGGAAATGGAACAACGCTATATTGCTGTTGGCATGGCACCCTTTATTGCCAATGCCTTGGTGCAGATGAATGCGGGCAGGACCAGCGGTGTATTATACGAAGATTACTGGCGCAATCCGCCGGTGCTGGGCAAAACAAAACTGGCCGATTTTGCAAAAGAGTTTGCAGCGGTATTCAATCAATAATCAGTACTATTGCACATGGCCAGTCAGCAACCATACCGCATAAAGACGATCAGCGAATTTCACCGCTTAAGGGGATTGCCGGCACCGCAGCATCCGTTGATCAGCGTGATCAATTATGCCGACATTCAACACGTAGCACACCTGAAAAGCTGGGTGATGGATTTTTATTCTATCTCCATGAAAAGAAATGCTGCCGCAAAAATGCGCTACGGTCAGCAGGAATATGATTTTGATGAAGGCATTTTGTTCTTTATAGCGCCTGGCCAGGTGTTCAGTGTGGAAGTGAACGTTAATACAAAAACAACACATACAGGATGGATCCTGCTGATCCATCCTGATTTTTTATGGAATACCAATTTAGCAAAAACGATCAGGAAGCATGAGTATTTTGATTATTCGGTACATGAAGCATTATTTCTTTCGCCAAAGGAAGAAACGGTGATCAATGGCATTGTGCAGAACATACAGCAGGAACATCATTCCAACATTGATAAATTCAGCCAGGATATTATTATTGCACAACTGGAATTGCTGCTTACTTATGCCGAACGTTTTTACCAGCGCCAGTTCATCACCCGGAAAATATCCAGCCATAGTATACTGGACCGGCTGGAAGCCATGCTCGCCAATTATTTTAATGATGAACAACTGATCAGCAAAGGATTGCCTACGGTGCAGTACATTGCTGAAACACTGAACGTATCGCCCAATTATTTAAGCGGACTGCTGAAAACACTTACCGGCCAAAGTACACAACAACATATACACGATAAGCTGATTGAAAAAGCCAAAGAAAAACTTTCCACCACCGATCTTTCAGTAAGCGAGATCGCTTATGAGCTGGGTTTTGAACATCCGCAATCCTTCAGTAAACTGTTCAAAACAAAAACCAGTTTTTCGCCGCTGGAATTCAGGCAGTCTTTTAATTAACTGCGCAATAAAAATTGTATAGATAATGACAATTGAAGAAGCAAAAAATAAAGCGGAAGATTTTGCAAAATCGTTCGGAGAGATATTTCCCGGTATATACTATTCAATTAGAAATCCCCAGGAATATATCGATTGCTTTTACTTCGATTTTATATTTGTTGACCATAAAAATCAACCTCCTGAAGAAGACATATTCGCCGGTGGCGCATACGGAGTGGCCGTTAACAAGTTAACTGGAATATGCAGCACAATCTCATCAGGCGCCTATAGTTTGCTTACCAGTAAAACGGAAGAAGTCTATTCCGTCATTGCCTTTATCAGGGAAGCTAAGGGAGCAACCAAATTATTGGCCTCCGTCAAGGTAAAATATCATTTTAATTCTGCAGAACTTTTGGAGCTTAATCAACTGGTGATGAACCTTGATATTACTCCGGAAAATATTCTTACTATCTACAATTTAGTGACAAGAAAGGAATAGTATTTCCGCTTACCTGTATATCTGTATGCGTTTCAAATGCTGCATTTTCCTATACAAAAACTGTTCTTATCTTTGGCCACCTGTTTAAAAAGCAGATTTTGATATGATCACACCGGAAGTATTGGCACTTGCACAACAATTATGGGATTATCACCACATGGGGCATCAATTACAAAAATCGGATTGCATACTCGCACTCGGCAGTCACGACCTGCGGGTAGCTAACCGGGCGGCAGAATTATACCTGCAGGGTTGGGCGCCGCTGGTGGTCATGTCTGGCGGGTTGGGCAATTTTACGCAGGGCATGTGGACAGAAAGTGAGGCAGATAAGTTTGCCGCCATTGCCAAACAGTCAGGCGTACCCGAAAAGGCTATTTTGGTAGAAAACAAGTCTACCAATACTGGTGAGAATATTTTATTCACCCAACAATTGCTGCAGGAAAAGGGATTCAACCTTCAAAACTTTATCGTGGTGCAAAAGCCTTATATGGAACGCCGCTCCTATGCCACTTTTAAAAAGCAATGGCCCGGCAAAAACCTGCTGGTCACTTCCCCGCAAATTCCTTTTGACCAGTATGCCAATGATGAGATACCGATGGAAAGGGTGATCAATATCATGGTAGGCGATCTGCAGCGGATCAAAGAATATCCTGCAAAAGGTTTCCAGGTTTACCAGGAAATTCCGGGAGAAGTTTGGGAAGCGTTTGAACGTTTAGTACAACTAGGATTCAATAAACATTTGATGAAAGAATAAAACTATTTATTTGTGTAAGGTTGCCATAATAGTTTTACAGCAGGATCAAACATAACAGCGGACACGGCTTTCTTTACCGTAAAACTTACTACTGTTCTCTTTTTTTGTACCACCACTGTTTTAAGTTGTTTGCCATCGGCGCTCTCAATTAAAATCTCCAATGGAAAATTAAAAACACCGGTTTGCTGTTGTTCAATTAAAACCGTTACTCTTTTTTTCGCTGCATTATAGTTCCAGGTACAGTTCAATACAGGGATGCCCGGTTTGTACAGCCATTGGGTAAAGAAGGGTTGCAGTTTTTTATGCGATATTTTTTCAGCTGTAGCAATAAGGTCTTCCGTGGAAGCATTTTTGCCAGCAAATTTTTTATACTGCTCCCAGATGATCTGGCGGAAAACACTGTCGCCAACATTCTGCCGCAGCATATGCAATACCCAGGCGCCTTTTTGATAGGAATTGGCATTGAGCAGGTTCAAATAATCAGACGAAGTATCAATTACAGGAGCAGTTGATCTTGCCGCAAAGGCTGCCACTTTATTGCGTTCATCCGCCAGGCGGCGTTGCAGGCTATCACTGCCGTATTGCGCTTCCAGGTAAATATCGGTGAGATAAGTGGCAAAGCCTTCGCTCAGCCACAGGTGTTTAAAATTGGTTTCGGTAACCATATCGCCAAACCACTGGTGGGCTATCTCGTGCGCCAGCAGGTCCTCCACTTTTCCTTTACCGGTAACAGATTGCTCGTAATAAAAAATGGCACCGGCATTTTCCATGCCGCCAAAATTTGTTTTGGATTGTACATTGGCCAGTTTTTTATATCCATACGGACCAATATAGTTGCTGAAGAACTGTAGTATATCTTTTGCTTTTGCATAATCATAAAATCCCTGGTCCTTATCCTCAGCATATACCCAGCTGGTTACAGGGACGGTACCGGCATAAACAGGTTCACTTACAGCAAAATTGGCGGCGCCGATCACCATTACCTTGGTGGGCAAAGGCACATCTTCTTTCCAGTGCGTTAATTTGGTGCTGTCATTGATGGAACGTTCTTCCACTTTTATACCATTACTGATCACGCTGTAATGAGCAGGAGCAGTTACAATAAATTCCAGGCTGGCTTTATCTGCGGGAATATCGTTGCAGGGCAACCAGCAGCGGGCACGGTTGGGCCAGTTATCGCCAAAGAAAGTACGCTTGTAAAATATGTTTTTCGAAATGATCAGCCCGTCGGCAGGAACACCGCGGTATTGTATCGTTAACGCGGTACTATCGCCGTATTTAACTGTAACGGGTATACGCAGTTTATCAGCTTCCTGCCTGAATGTATTTTTTTTACCGCCAACCATTACGGCCATTACCTGCATGCCTTTTCCGCTGCTGTTAACGGATGCAAGGTCTAACGAGATCTGTTTACTGTTTTGCAAAAAATGAATGCCAATGGTTGCAGTTCCATTGATCGTATCGGTATTATCAGACAATGATAATTCAAAACGGTAGTGCTGCACATCAATACCTGTATTGTTCTGGGCACCGGCAGTTTTACACAGCATCAACAATTGTAACCATAAACAAATTATCGCAGTTTGCTTCATATCCAGTTTTCATGAAAATAAGAAAAACTGCTGAACTATCAGTTGTTGCTTAAGATGTAAATGATTGTCCTACTGCAAGCACCGTATCAGTGGCTACTAAATATCCCAGCAATTGAATGCCCACCGGTCCGGTACTGAAAGCGGTATTGCGGCCGGTAAGCCCTTTTATACCGGGTGAATAAACATCCGGACCCGGCACCACCAGTCCGCCGGCCAATGGCAGGTGTGCAGAATGACCGTCACCTCTCACGGTAACCGATCTTCCGCCATCAATAGTTACCAGCGCCAGGAAAAAATCTTCGGGCGAAAAATTGGTATTGAGCGGGTTAACAATGATATCGGTGATGATAAAGGAATAACCTACAGGAATATCAAACGGTGCATCAAATTTTCCGTCAAAATAAAAGGGATGGGAAGTGTTGTCGTTATTGAGTTGCTCGGTCTCAAGGTTTACGATCCACCGGGGTGGAACGGATAAATGTGTCATAGAGGTAAAAATTAATGGGTTTCAGAGTTTCAAATGTACAAAACAACCTGTCATAAAACAACTATAGCGGCCCTATTTTAAACCGAATTTATACTTAGTACAATTACTTTTTATATAAAAAACCCCGGACTGTATCCGGGGCCTTCCTTTTATCATTCAGTTCTTATTTTAAATTCTTTCGGCGGTTCGGAGCCCTGCAGGTATCTTACAAAATAATCCCAGCGGCGGCGCATCATATAATAGCTGTCCTGTCCATAACCATGGCGTGCATTGGGGAATATCACCAGGTCGTAATCTTTATTGGCTTTTTCCAATGCTTCCACTACCAGGTAAGTATTATAAGGCGGTACATTATTATCCATGCCACCATGTGCCAGCATCAGTTTGCCTTTTAAATTAGATGCAAAATTCTGGTTGGCCTGTACTTCATAATTATTCTTGCCGTTATCACCTTTCGTTAACAGGCCGATATATCTTTCGCCCCAGTCATCTTCATAGTTCCTGTTCTCGTGGTTACCTGATTCAGAAATACCTACTTTATAAAAATCAGGATAACGGAACATGGCTGCCGCAGTGGCAAATCCACCGCCGGAATGGCCCCACACTCCTACACGGTCAAGGTCCATATACGGTCTGCTGGAAGCCAGTTGTTTGATACCGCTGATCTGGTCTTCCAATGTATTATCACCCATGTTACCATAACAAACGTCATGAAATGATTTAGAACGGTCAGGGTTACACGTACCGTCAATTATCACTACAATAAAGCCTAATTCAGCCAATGCCTGGTGATCGCTGCGTGCGCTGGAAAAAGAACGGCTGCCAACACCACCACCCTGCGGACCGGGATAGATATAATTCACCACAGGATATTTTTTCGATTTGTCAAGATTAGTAGGCGTGAACATTAAACCATACAGGTCCCATTTGCCATCCCTTGATTTTACGGTGATGGGTTCCGGCGCTTTCCATCCGGCAGCAACCAGTTTACTGATATCTGCTTTTTCCAGTGTGGCAATTAATTTTCCTTTCATATCCCTTACCACACTTACCGGTGGCACATCGGGTTTGGAATAGCTATCTGTAAAATATTTATTATCGGGAGAAAGATTGATGGTGTGATTACCACTTTCAGGTGTCAGCAATTGTAAATTTTTACCGGTGAAATCAACGCGGTAAAAATGACTGAAATAAGGATCTTCATTTTTTTCACGGCCATTCGCTTCAAAGAATAATACGCGGCTTTTTTCATCGATCTTTAATAAACGTGTAACCACGAAATCTCCTTTGGTGATCTGCAGGTTCATTTTTCCTGTATTAGCATCATACAGGTATAAATGCCCCCAGTCATCCCTTTCCGAATACCAGATAAATTCATTGCTGTTGGCCAGGAAATGCCAGTTCACACTCCCCTGCCCGCTTTCGTATTGCGTGGCCACTTTTTCCTGGAAGATCTCTTTTACCACACCCGTTGCAGCATCTGCGATCCTCACTTTTTCTTCTTTATGATCGCGGGAAGTAGAAACAAATGCCAGCTTGCTGCCATCGGCGCTCCATTCGTTATCATCAAAAGAACCGGAGCAGGCAATATCATCGCAGAGCGTGCCCCTTCTTGGATCGGCTGGTATCTGTAATCTGATCACTTTAGGCTGGTCCACTTCAATGATCACCCTTTGTATCTGTATGATCTCTTTATCAACCGGCAAAGGATATTTCCATGCTTCCAGTTTGGGCGTACCCACATTGGTGGTTACAAGATACATATCACTTACATTGCGCTGGTCCTGCTGAAATGTGGCGATCTTTTTAGAATCGGGTGACCATAACAATATCGGGCGGTCGCTTTTTTTCCAGCCGGCATTATCCGTTGCGTAACCAAAATCCTTTACACCGTCAGTCGTCAATTGTGTTTCTTTTTTGCTATCCACATCCCGTACCCAAAGGTTCCAGTCACGTATAAACGCAGTTTTCTTTCCATCAGGCGATGCTACTTCTGTACCACCTCCTCCACCGCGACGGCCACCGGGCATGGGTGTTTTATCAGCGCCTGCATCGGGCAATATCGATTTAAGATCGGCGCCTGTTTTCCGGCTGCCATCAGCAGGATTGATCAATACAAATTGTTTGCCGGTGGCAGTAGTAACTGAATACCAGAACCTGCCGTCCTGCAGCCAAACAGGGCGTACATCTGCATTGTACACCAGTTTATTGGTGTTAAGCCCCAGGAACTTAACCGCCTGGTCGTAATCTGCCGCAGTTAAAACTTTTTTATCCTGCGCCAATACAGGAAAAGCTATCAACGAAATGAAAGCCGTTGTAAAAAGATGTCTTCTCATAATGAATTTTTGTTTCAAAATTGATGACCGGTATAAACCGGGTAAATTCAAATTTAGATAAAAGTTGATGAATCGTTCATTTGACCTGCAGAATTGTGATGAGCGGGTAAAAGCAATTGATGGTATGCATTTAAGTGCTAATAGGAAGGTTGATTTTGTGGGCTTATTTAAGCGGTACGGTGGTTGCTGCCTGTCCACTTTATAAAATAAGAACAGCAGGCTGAAAAGCCTGCTGTTCTTATAATTGCCTGGTAAATTCTACCGCAGCTTCACGATCTTTTGCTGTAATATATTTACTGCGTCGCTTATTTTAACGGTGTAGATGCCCTGTGCCAGTTTTGCCAGGCCATCCAGTTCTATCTTGTTAACACCTTTTCTGCCTTCGGCATTTTTGGTAAGATATATCCTTCCGGCATAATCCATTACCTGCAGGGTAAGCGGTGCAGCTTTATTCAATACAACCGTAAGTACGATCTTTTCTGTAAATGGATTGGGGGCAGCGCTGCTCACCATGATATTGGCCGTGCTGCTGTTATTGATGATCACCATATTGCTGTAAGTGAAAGCGCCATTATTATCCACCATTTTAAGGCGGTAATAATTGAGCCCGGTTGCAGGTGTGGCATCGGTAAAACTATAATTGTTCCTGCCGGCGCTGGTGCCTGCTGCAGTGGTTTTGCCAATGGCAGTAAAATTATTACTGGTAGTGCTGTGTTCAATGATGAACTGCTTTACATTCACTTCATTTTCTGTTACCCATTCCAGTAAATTACCCGCAATATCTTTCCGCCCGCTGAATTCAGAAAGGTATAAAGGCAGGATAACAGGATTAACCACCACAGTTGCAGTGGCGGATCCTGCCGAACATAAAGTAACACCGCTCATAGAAGTGGCATTCACTTTTACTTTATACGTTCCGGCAGTATTGAATGCATCGGTAAGCAAACTAAGATTACCATTAGCAATAGCCCATTTGCCCTGACCGAGTGATAAACCGGTGGCAGAATCTGCCAGTGCATAAAACGTTCCTGTAACTGCATTAGTGATATTGACAGTAATGGTTTGATACTGGTTTACCGAACCACTGCTGATGCTGTAAGCCGGTGCAGTCGGTGTCGGTGTACACTGGATGGTAACTGCTGATAAAGGACAGCCCGTTTCCTGTTTGCTGCTTTCCTGTACACCAATACTCAGCACTCCATTGGAATATAGTGTATTGGTAACCGTTGTATTCACCGTGATCGGCCCCCAGGCTGTATTATTGGTGGTAGTGCTGCCAATTACCTGGCCATCAAGATACAGGTTAACAGTAGTAGTGGTAAACGACCCCGTGAGTGTACCGGAAATACTGCCGGTGCCGGCAGTAATGGCGCCGCTGATGGTACCGCAGCGGGTACCTGCAGTGGCAGTGCTGGCTGCAAAGCTGGCGCTGTTGGTACTGGCGCCGCAGGTGCCGTTTTGCGCAGTGGCATAATAAGATGTACCGGCAACAGCATTATAAGTGGCGGGCGTGGTACCTGCATTGCCGGTAGACCAGCTGCCGTTGGCCTGTACCGTGGTAGTGGCAACCAATACAGCTGCTGCAGTATATACCCTGATGGTGGTGCCTGCAGGTTCGGTTGAAGTACCGGTAATGGCTGCGCCTGCTGTCAACTGGTTATTGTTATCTGCACTTACCAATGGAGAAAGTGTAAAGCAACCTACGGTGAACAAACCGGTTTGATTCTCACACTTACTGGTGGTAACAACACCTGTGTTCAGCTCTACAGCAATATATAATTGCTGGCCCTGTAATAAATTTAAATTAGTAAAACTGAATATACCACCGGTGGCAGTAACAGTCTGCACATTAATGCCATTGATGTACAGGTACACCGTTGCATTGGCATCGGTAGTGCCGCTGATGGTTTTGGTGGCCGTGGTGAATACGCTGCCGACAGGCGAAGTGATAACAGGAACGGCAAGCGTACCAGCCAAAGCAGAGCCGCCATTACCTGCAGCACAGAAATAAGCAGGTAATGAATTGCAGCCCGTAACGATATCTGTATAATAAATTTTATAGGAACCAGAAGTAAGCGGCGCCCCCGAACTGCAACCGCCTGAGAACAGCCAGTTGATATTAGGTGTGGTGCCAGTCAAAGAACCAAACAAGCCGGTCAAATTAGATACGCTGTTGTCCAGCACATTGCGGGTGATATTATCTACATGTACCAGCCAGCCGGTAGCAAGATTAGTACCGCTTACCCCTTTACTGCCACTTGTACAACTTAGTATAGGCGTTGCCGGTATATTGGCTGCTGCACAGGTAGATGCGGTCAATGCATTACTTATAAGGCACATACTTTCGCCAATACCCTGCGCTTTTGCAGTGATCACATCGCCATTTACCAATACAACACTGTTCAGCGTCCAGGTAGAGCCGGAACTTACATTTGCTACAGTACCCACCGCAATGCCGTTTTTGTAAACCGTGATGGTGGCGGTGGTTGCAGCGCCTGTCAATAACGATTTGGTCCAGTTGCCGCTGATATTTACAATGCCTGTACCTATCGGTGTATTTACCACCGGTGCTGCTGTACACATAGTGCTGGGGCACGAAGGTGTAGTGGTAAAAATGGAGCAGGCAGGCTGTCCATTGATAAAATCTTCGTAAGTGCTGCCGGCCGTACCATAAATATCAGAACGTGGCCCGCCGATAGCAGCCTGTGGCGACATTACTGTTGTGGCCGTCATGCGGATGGTGGAAGCGGCTGTTAAATTAAAAGGTGCTGCCTGCAGATCGGAAAAAGGAATATAAAAATCAATGAGAAAATCTGGGTCTCCGTTATCGTTGGTGGAAGCAACAGAAACCTGTGACATATCCTGCCAGTTGGTATACTGTTTTACCAGTACCGGCGATGAAGTGCCATCAACATTATAAATAGCAATGCGGAAATTGGTTTCCAGCACGATCTCTATCTCAAAACCGGGGTTGCCGTTAACACCGGTGGTGGCAGGCAGGTAATTGGGATCTGCATTGGTACCGCTGGCGCCGAATTTTCCGTCGGTATCCATCAAAATGCTGTAACCCTTTGAACCGGGCATGATTGAACCCATACGCATCCTGAATATCACCTGCTGGGCAGCTGTGAATTTATAGTACACACCGCTGCCGGAACTGTCGGGTACAAAATCAGAAAAATTATGATTAGGGCCTCTTGTAAGATCACCAAAAGGTTCAACAGGATAGGCTTTGATACCGTTGAACAGCAATTCGGAATTGGCCACATCGTTGGTGCCAAAACCGGCAGTAGTGGTTGAAGTATAACCATCACTGTTGGGATCTAAAACGGCACGCCCTGCCACACTGGTGGCCTGGCGGTTGATAAAGCCCGGTAACTGCGCTGCAGAAAAATTACTTAGTAAAACGAAGAGTAAAGCAATTGCCGGTACTTTACAAATAAGGGGTAAAATTTGTTTCACGAATAAGGTTTTTCACATAACGGCCTCCCCCTGCTGCTATTGCAGAAAAAATGCAAATCGGAAAGATAGGTTTGTTATACTACGGGGCGCTTTAACGCAGTACTACAGGCTTTGTAGCCGGTTTTCTAATGGCGTTTTACGGGGGCAGAAAACCACTGCAATAAATTAATATGCAATTTGCGATTTTGTTATTAGATTTATACCCGTGAAGAAAATTGCACTCTACAACATTAAGGGCGGAGTTGGCAAAACCACTACTACTGTAAACCTTTCCTGTATGCTGGCCAAACAAGGGCTCAGTGTTTTATTATGGGATATGGATCCCCAGGGTGGCAGCAGCTTTTTTTTCAATCGCGAAAATCAGAACGATAATACCCACGGTAAATTATTCGATCGTTACATCAGCATTTACGAAGTAATACAATCCACCGATACTTACCAGATAGACGTGATCAGCAATGATTCAAAATTCAGTGACCAGTTCATGAATAAAGCATCCCGTATCACGGCGCTGAATTTTATCAACAACGACCTGATCAATATCACGCTCGATGAAGTGGAAGATGATTATGATGTATGCATCATTGATTGCTCACCGGGCAAATTTGTATTGCACGATAATATTTTTAAAGCAGCCGACCTTTTACTGATACCCAATATACCGGCACCGCTTTCGGTTTATTGCAATAATTTACTGGTAAACGATCTGCAGGCAAGATCTAACGCAAAAGATAAAATACTCAGCTTTTACAACATGGTGCAGGTGAACAAGACCATGCACAAATTTTACCTGGAAGAAAATAAACAACCCGGTAATGAATACATACTCGACAACTACATTCCTTTCTATACAGAAATAGAGACCATCACGCTGAAAAAAGAGTCTATCTTTCACCAGTTGAAAGAATCGAGGACCAATGCATTTTACGAAAAGCTTTGGGCAGAAGTTTGCGAACGCAAACAATGGCATGGATTGAACAATTCCAGGGCCATGGTGGTGGACATCATAAAAGAAGAAGCTGCCAAAATCATTCCTCCGGCCAGTTACGAAAATAACAACCCCATTACAAAGGCTTCCAACGGTTAAAATATTTCCGCTTTTTTATCAAATGCTAAAAATGAAAAAACCTTCATCGCTGAAGGCTTTTCACAGAAATTGGTTAGTTAGATGGCTGTTGTTGCAGCGCACCCGTTTTCATAAAGTCGGTTCGGCATTCACAGGATCGGTTTTCGCTTTCACAGGATAAGGACGTTAGAACGGATAGTGGATATGTGGATTTCTTTAACAGTACAAAGATGCAACACGATACAAAAACATTCCGTAAACTATGATGGGAAAGCCTTGTAGATGTAATACGAGACCGGTATAAGAAAAAGAGTACCGGCCTCATAATCCAATCTTTACAACAGCTTATTGAAGCAACTGTTTTAATCCTTTACCCCGAATAATATCTTCGTATCCGGCCTGTAATAAGGCTTGCTGAAAAATCTCTCTAAAGTGGCATTAAACAATTCAGGATCAGTCTCGGGCATCATGTGTGTGCCCCCGGGAAAAATGCAGAGCCATGCTTTCTGGAGGTTCTGGTATATCTGTAAAGTATGCGCTTCTTTTATCACATCTTTATCGCCTGCCAGCACCAGTGTGGGCGCCTTTATCTGTTGCACCTGCTGTAAAGGAATATGCGGTTGTTTACCCAGCAGGTCATTCAGTTTTTTGAAAAGCGCATAATTATACGCAGTATCTTTTTTTGCGATCATACTGTCCAGGTATTTATCACTGCTCTGCACCATTTTTATGGCCCATTGATAAACAGCATTACTATCTGGTTGCAGGTTGGCGCCCATAATGGCCATCATTTTTACTTTTTGCGGATGACGTATCGCCATTAATAAGCTTTCAATACCACCATCACTCCAGCCAAAGAGATAAGCAGAGTCCACATGCAGTTCATCAAGCAAAGCGGCCCAGTCATCCGTGATCTGTTCGTAGGTAAGTTTGGCCTTCCCTTCTTCCGATCTTCCCTGTGCACGGCTGTCCGCAACAATGATCCTGTATTTTGTTTTAAAATGATCGATCTGGTTGGCCATCGCTGCAATACTGCCACCATTGCCATGTATCAATACCATCGGCATGCCTTCGCCATAGATTTCGTAATACATTTTAATACCGTTCACGGTTGCATATTTTCCAACTGCGGGATTATTGCCGTAAGGCGTGGAAAATGTTTTTTGCGTTTGTGCAAATCCTGCCTGTATAATAAAACAGGTGTAAAGTAATACCGATAATTTTTTCATCAATAAGTGTTTTGGAAGAATGAGTGATATGGAGCTAAAATTATAAAGCGCTTTTCAATAAAGAAAATCGCAGGTGATCAGTTGGTTATTTTATTACATGAATTGAAAAGTATTTTAATCCAGTTTCCAGTATTCCTTCAGTTCCCTTGCCAGCCCGCTCAACTCCGGGAATAAAGTTGATTCCGTAATACCAGCCATTACCAACTCCGATTTTATCAGGTCGATATAATAGTATTTGATCTCAATTTTTATAAGGCAATCCTTCAGTTCCGGTATTTCCTCCAATGGAATGGTGTTGCTGCCGAAAATGATAAAACAGCCTTTTTGTGCTGATATTCTTTTTGAATTATGCGGAGGTTGAAATAATAATGGTTTTTTGGGAAGCGATTCGCCGGACCAGATATCGTGCAAATAAGATCTTACTTTGGCATCCGAGAAAAGAAATATTTCTTCCCTGTTGTGCAGCTGGCGGTTAAAATCAAAAGGATTCATCGCCCATACACAGGGATTACTTTCATCATTATCATTTTTATAAAACAAGGCAAAATACAAAGCGATCAAACTGCCTTCTGTCCAATCCAGTAAACGGGTAGGCAAACCATAATGCTGCATTACAAAATACCATTCCCAATTAGAAGAAGGCACTACATTGTACGTACTGTCTGCAAGAAAAGGAAATGCTTTTTGATGAAAATCGTGCCGGTAGCTGTTCTCGTTTTCCGCTAATTTATCATTGCGGTATAATCCCGGTATTAATTTATGTGTACACTGGCTGTGCCCTCTGAACCAGGGATAAACATACGCATCTTCTTTCTCCGTCCACCTGGTTTGAATGCTGTCAACGATCTTGATGAATTCACTTAATGACTTGGCTTCAAGTTTTTCATGTTCTTTTTCCATGACAGTTGATTTACCGGTAAAAAATATATCCCTCAATAAAAATAATACAGCCTTTACCAAAAAACAAAGAGTGATTACACCCCTATTTTTTCATTCACTATCTTCAGTACATCCGCTTCAGCAGCTATCACCGCATCTTCAATTGCTTTTCCTTTGGCAATAATATCTTTCACATAATTCTTATCATTATAACCGCTGGCATTGATGCGTACATTCATGAACGCACCCATCACCGCACTGCGGATACACAGGGCGCCCACACCGGCATCGCTTACCGAATTAGGATTACCAATACTGGCCATAGCTTTTACCAGTTCCATACTGGCCGCGGCAGTTTCCATTACTTTAAAAGGGATTTCAATGGCAAATCTGGTCGCATCCTGGATAGCTGCGGTACGGGCTGCTTTTTCTTCATCCGTACTTTTAGGCAAACCGAAAGCTTCCATTATTTTATTAAAGGCAGCAGTATCTGCGTCCACCAGTTTTACCAGTTCATTTTTATATTGCTGTCCTTTTACCGCCCAGTTGCTGAACTCTTCCCAGCGTTCATCCCATCCTTTTTTATGCGAAGAAAGATTGGCCACCATGGTAGCAAGTGAAGCGCCGAGTGCGCCAACATAAGCTGCAATAGAGCCGCCACCCGGTGCAGGGCTTTCGCTGGCAGTTTCATCCGCAAAATCATGCAAAGGCATACTCACCAGTTTACTGCTGCTTTTATCGGCCAGTAAATATTCAATGATCCTTTCTTCCGGTTTAAAAGCGCCCAACTCATCCAGTCCCATCGATTTAATGGCGATCCTGATCAGTTCTTTGTCACTTACGCCAATACTGCGTTGTTGTTTTTGTAAAAAATATTTCCCGGCATCCAGCATTGCTTTCAGCGGTATCAACCCCACCAGTTCACTGCCCGTAACCCTTATGCCCCTTGATGTAGCGCTTTTGCACACTTCATCAAAGGCAATATGCACGGGGGTGATATTGATATTCGTAAGGTTCATCGATATCTGCGCCACACCATATTCCTCAATGAACCATCCAATAGCTTTTACGCTTTTTAAAGTGCCCGGTTTATTTACCTTAACACCGTTCTCTTCCACATTCCTGCCCGCTTCCCGCACATCAAAAGCGATGGCATTGGCTCGTCGTGTACTCGTAGTGTTTAGGTTCACATTATAAGCCACTAAAAAATCCCTGGCGCCAATTACCGTGCCGCCTCTTTTGGCATCAAATTCAGCCGGACCAAAATCAGGTTTCCATTCGGGTAATTTTATTTTCTTAAAGAACCCTTCATATTCACCCGCTCTTATTACTGAGAGATTGCTGCGTTCTTTTTTGGGCTGCGCAGCTTCGTACAGGTATACCGGTATGCCTGCTTCCTCTCCCACTCTTTTAGCCAGTTGCTGTGCGTATTTCGCTGTTTCTTCCATGCTGATGTTGGCAATGGGTATCAACGGGCAAACATCTGTAGCGCCCATACGCGGATGCTCGCCTTTGTGTTTGCTCATATCGATCAGTTCACCGGCTTTTTTAATGGCCTGGAAAGCGGCTTCAATTACAGGTAATGGCTCACCCACAAAAGTCACCACAGTGCGGTTAGTGGCTTTCCCCGGATCTACATTCAGCAAACGCACGCCTTCAATCTTTTCGATCTCGTCAGTGATCTGTTTAATAATGTTAAGGTCATTACCTTCAGAAAAATTAGGAACACATTCAATCAGTTGCATATCGGCTGTATTATTTTAGTTTAGTTGATCTTTTTCATTACACCTGTATTTTTAGGCATATCGGCATCCTTACATGCACAGGTATATTCGTAGCTATTGGCATTCGGTATTTTAGAAATGATCACACCTGTAGTACTATATTTATTTTTCCTCACAGCCTTGCTGTTGGTGCTTACCAATGTTAATTCATACTGGCAATCATTGATCCATTTTATTTTGTATTGCCATCTTACCCCGGTAGCGGGGTTCTTATCGTACTGGTAGTGTCTTTTCCGGTCCACCATGACCGTATTGCCCGAAGAATCGGTATAGGAAAATTTTCCGCGGTGAAACTGCCGGCAATTACTGCTGTCAGCTATTTGCGCTGTTAATTCCTGATGAAGCAGCAACACAATTATTATGGCGATCATTTTTTTCACGAACAGGCATTTAAATAAATTCTCCTTTTATCATTACTTTATCCACCAGGTTATCACCGAAGGCGTAAGGAAGATAAGCCAGCGAAGGCATTGGCCGGGTAAAAATAAGATTCGCTTTTTTACCTACCGTGATACTACCCGTTTCCTCCTGCAGCTCCATTGCATACGCGCCATTGATGGTGGCAGCATTAATGGCTTCTTCCGGCAGCATTTTCATTTGTATGCAACTCAACGCCACCACAAAATTCATATTACCGCTGGGCGAAGAACCGGGATTATAATCACTCGCCAATGCAATGGCACAATTATTTTCTATCAGTGTGCGGGCAGGCTGGTAATTCATGCGCAAAAAGAAAGCAGCAGTTGGTAACAAAGTACCGATCATACCCTGCGAAGCGCTGGCCTGGCGCAATTGAGTAATATCAGTTTCCGTCATGGTTTCTAAATGGTCTACAGAAACAGCATGCAGATCCACCGCCGATGCTATACCAGCAATAGAGTTCAACTGGTTCACGTGCAGCTTGGGTTTTAAGCCATAACGCATACCCGCTTTGCAGATGGTTTCCATCTCTGCAGGTGAAAAGAAACCCGTCTCACAGAACACATCAATATAATCTGCCAGTTTTTCCCGGGCAATTACCGGCAGCATTTCATTTATAATAAGGTCAATATAACCCTGGTGATCTTCCTTATAAGCCTGCGGGTAAGTATGGGCGCCTAAAAAAGTAGCTTTAATACTTAAGCTGGAATGTTCTTTCAATCTTTTTATCACCCGCAGCATTTTGAGTTCGCTATCTAACGTTAACCCATAACCGCTTTTTATTTCCACAGCGCCGGTACCCATTTTACTGATCTCTTCCAGTCTTTTCCATGCAAATAAAAATAAAGCATCTTCACTCGTCTCATTCAGCCTGGCGGCAGAATTTAAAATACCACCTCCCTTTGCAGCGATCTCTGCATAGGTCTTTCCCTTTAATTTATCAATGAATTCCTCCTCGCGGCTTTTAGCAAAAACCAGGTGTGTATGACTGTCGCACCAGCAAGGCAGTACAAATTGTCCTTCCGCATCAATGATATCCTTAGGCAGCTGCGGTACTTTTATGGCCAGTTCGTACATAGCGCCATAGTCAGCAATAATGCCATCCTCGATCAGCACAAAAGCATTTTCAATACAGGGCAGTTGCGCCAGTGCAGCGCCATAAAGCAGTTCGTTCTTCTCCCTCGTGCCAACCAGTTGTTGTATATTGGTAATAAGCGTTGTCATGTAAATAATTTATCCCTGTGCTATCACAGTTTTTCAAAAACCGACCTGCTGAAGCTTTCCAGCGAAGGGTCCCTCGCTCCCATCAGCAATAAAACAGCATTGCCAGCTAAATGCGGCCTTACCGTTTCAATAAATGCATTCCTGTCTTCCACAAAAAAAGCATTTTTGCCCAGTGCTTTGATATCATTGATCAGGTCGTTGGCCGAAATATTTTTAACCGCTGTACCACCGGCATAAAAGATCTCGCTCATCCAGATCTCATCCTGGTCCCGCAACACAGCTGCCAGTTCCTTTACAAAATCGTTGCGTAAAAAACGGGTGGGTCCATAACCATGCGGCTGAAACCACGCCACCACTTTTTCAGCAACCGGCTGGCATGATGCAATAGCAGCCGCACATTTTACAGGATTGTGTGCATAATCATCAATCACCCACACACCATGCTTATTGCCCAGCACCTGGTTGCGGCGGTAAATACCTTCATAACTTTTCAAAGCAGCTGCACAGTCATCCACGCTTACACCCAATTGATGCGCTACAGTTGTAGCCGCCAGCGCATTTTCCATATTGTGTTTGCCAATAGCATTCAGGTGAAAAGCTGTACCCGCAATATTGAATGAAATAGCAAAGCCATCCTGGTGAAATCCTGTGGCAATATACCCGGCACCACTATTTTCTTCCAAGGAAAAATCATTAGCGGCATTTTTCGACAATTGTTTTGCCAAAGCATTCGACTGGTTCACTACAAACAATTCTTTGGTATTGTTCTTAAAAGTGCCGAATATCTGCATCAGCTCGTCGATCTCCTGGTGGTCTTTATCAATATTCAGCAATAACCCAACCTGTGGATGATATTGTACAATACTGCCATCGCTTTCATCTGCTTCAATTACCAGCCATTCACCCGCACCCACTTTCGCATTGCCGATCTTTCCTTCACGTATAATGCTGGTAAGCCCGGCGCCACTGATGATGCTGGGCTGCAAACCGGCGTATTGCAGTATATCAAACAGCATGGCGCTGGTAGTGCTTTTACCGCTGGTGCCACCCACGGCAATTGTTTTTTTACTTCGCTGCAATTAAAGCCAGCACTTCACTACGCCTTAGTATAGGAATGTTCAGCTGCTTTGCTTTCTGCACTTCGGCAACGGTATCTTCAATAGCAGTAGACACCACTACCAGGTCGGTAGCACTGGTGATGCCCTCCCCGTTCTGCACAAAGCATTGTATGCCCTCCGCTTCCAGTTTTTCTTTTGTTTCGTTGTATTCGTCGGCTTTAAAATAACGGTCGCTGCCGCTCACATTTTTTTCAATACCGGCAAGGTATTGCGCAATGGCGCTCATACCCACACCGGCAATGCCGATAAAGAAAACGTTCTTAAAATCTTTGATATCGTTTATCATACCTGTACTTCATTATAATTTTTGTGCACCGTAAAATAAGCCACCAGTGCGCTGGACAGCATAAATACCGCCCCTAATAAAAATGCCACACCTGGAAAATGCACCGGCGCTTTATCATGCGTAAAAAAAGAAAAAAGATTATTCATCAGCGGCGGACCAAAAATAGCGGTAATACACATAATGCTGGTGATGATACCCTGCAATTCGCCCTGCGCATTGGCCGGTACTTTGGCAGCCATAATGGATTGTAAGGCCGGGCCGGCAATGCCGCCCAGGCAATAAGGGATCAAAAAAACAAACATCATCCAGCTCTGCCCTGCAAAAGCAAACAGCACCAGCCCGATAGTATAAAATAACAGTCCCGTATACACGCTTTTTTCATTACCTAGTTTAGGATTAATAAAACGGATCAGCAAACCCTGCACCAGCGCCACCAGCAAACCCACTTCTCCCAGCGAAAGCCCGATAGTAGCTTCATCCCAGTGAAAGCGGTATTTACCAAAATAACTCCAGTGGCTTTGAACCGCCTGCACGGCCATATACAATAAAAATACTGATACCAGCAACCAGCTGATGGCAGGATATTTTTTCATTTGCTTAAAAGAACCCAAGGGATTGGAACGCTTGATATAAAAAGGCCGCCTGTTTGCTGCAGGCAATGATTCAGGCAATACAAAATAGCCATACAGCCAGTTCAAAGCACATAAAATAGCAGCACCGTAAAAAGGTACTCTTAACCCGAATTTACCCAGCAAACCGCCAATAACTGGACCAATGATAAAACCCAAACCAAAAGCCGCCCCGATCATACCGAAATTCTTTGCCCTGTTCTCCGCATTGCTGATATCGGCAATATAGGCCGAGGCAGTGGTAAAGCTGGCGCCGGTGATACCAGCGATCACCCTTCCGGCAAAAAGCCATTCATAACTCGGTGCCAGCGCCAAAAAAATATAGTCGATAGCGAAACCAAGCAAAGAAATTAATAAGATCTTTCTCCTGCCAAAATGATCGCTCAATCCTCCTACAATGGGAGCAAAAATAAATTGCGTAACGGCGTAAGCACTCATCAGCCAACTGCCGTAAGTGGCAGCTGTATTGGTGGGCACATGTTTTAACTGAGAAATAAGATCGGGCATTACCGGGATGATAACACCAAAACCGATCACATCGATCAATACAGTGATAAAAATAAAACCTATAGCAGCATTGCTTTTAGAAGCCATAAAAATAGTTCGGTTGATAACGGTTTTGCAATTTATAGTTTAAAATTCAAACCGTCAGTTTGTTTATTTCCCGCTGGTAATCATATTGCAGGTCTTCATGCAGGGTTGATATTGCCTTGGTGATCTTTTTCAATTGGTTGTTATAAATGTTCAGCAGCACCTGGTTTTTATTCAGGGGGATGTTCAGCGCTTTCATTTCCCTGCAAAAAAAGGTCAGCAATTCAATTTCCACTGTAGCAAGACCGCTGTAGCGGGCATATTTACCGGCAGTGCGTAATATCTTCCGCAGCGTTTTCTTTACAAAATAAACATTGCTTTTATTCATTTCCTCAAACTGGTCCTGCATTTCCTGCTTTACACTTTCAATATAGGCAGCAGTATCATGCGCTTCAAAAAGTAAATAGGTAAGTAACTCCTTGTTCTCTTTTTTAAAACGTGCCAGCCTGATGCAAAGCTCTACCAGTTTGCCGGGTTGTATTTCCTGTAATTCCTGTTTCAGTTCATTGATCGTTGCTGCTTTCATGCTGCTAAAATACAGAGAATGTTTTTTTCAGTATTTTTATTTACTTTAATAAAATCTTACTGATGGCTGCAACCAAAAAAGTGCCTTCTCCCATAACCATCCTGATGGTGGTGATCATCATTGCCGCCATTGCAACATGGCTGGTACCGGCTGGCAAATACAATACATTATCCGTGGGCGACAACAATAATTTTGTGGTCAATGGTAACAACAGCATCAGTACGCTCCCCTTTACACAACAAACATTAGACAGCCTGCATATTAAAATAGCACTTTTAAAATTTAAAGAAGGCGCCATTCGCAAACCCGTTTCCATCCCCGGCACTTATTATGCACTCGAACGGAATGGGCAAGGCATCGTTCCGCTATTGCAGGCCCCACTCAAGGGCATCATGGATTCCATCGATATCATTTTATTCATCCTCGTCATCGGTGGTTTCATGCACATCTTCAACCAGTCGGGTGCCATGGAAAAAGGTTTACAATCCCTCACACATACCATGAAAGGCAGGGAATCGTGGCTCATCATCATACTCACTTTCCTGTTCTCCTTTGCAGGCGCATCCTATGGCATGGCAGAAGAGGCAATGGTATTCTATCCCATCATGGTGCCGCTTTTCCTGGCTGCGGGTTACGACCTGCTGATACCCGTGGCAGTAATATTCGGCGGCACACAACTGGGCACGCTGGCATCAGTTTCCAACCCGTTCTCCACCATCATTGCATCCAATGCAGCCGGGGTGAATTGGGCGGATGGTTTAACGGAAAGAATGCTGATGGCAGTAATATCCACCATCATTTTTATATGGTACATCGTTCGTTATGCCAATAAAATAAAAAAGGATCCCTCCAGGTCCATTGTACTGAAAGTGGATGGCCCGGTACCATCTTTATATCCATCCATTGAAAAAGATGGCGACGCCGTACCAAAACTGGATACAAGAACAAAATTATTATTGCTGCTTTTTCTTGCAACATTTGCCACCATGATCACCGGTGTGGTAAAATTCGATTGGTGGCTCACTGAGATGTCTACACTTTTTCTCGCTGCTAGCATACTGTTGGGTTTTATATTAAAACTGGGCGAGAAAAAATTCGTGACACAATTCATCGACGGGGCAAAAGAATTGTTAGCAGTGGCTTTTATTGTGGGCGTTGCAAGAGGCGTTACCATTGTGTTGAATGATGGACATATCAGCGATTCCATTTTATATTATTCCGCAAAACTGGTAGGCAATATGCCGCCTGCCTTATTCATCGTGATATTGATGTGTTTGTACATGGTCTTTACATTATTCATTTCCTCTTCCTCGGGCATGGCGGTTTTAACCATGCCCATCATGGGGGCATTGGCCATCATCATCAACGTGCCGGGCAGGGAAATTGTGAATGCTTATTTGTATGGAATGGGCATTATGGGATTCATTACACCAACAGGATTGATATTACCTGCATTGGCACTCTCCAACGTAAGTTTAAAAGCATGGTTAAAGTTCATTTATCCTTTGATGATAATACTGCTGCTGTTATGTGCTGCATTCTTAATAGCAGGCATTTATCTTTAAGAAAGTGTTTTGCTGGCCCTGCCGATCAATACACCATTGTGATATACCTGCAGGCTGTAATTACCCTTTAAATATTTATCTGCGGTAATAGAAAAGTTAAGTTGCTTGGGTTCTCCTTTAGAAGTTTCGCAATGCAGTTTGCAGGAATATATTTTTTTACCATCCGCTGTTTCAAAACTACCCGATTCCCACGCTGATTTCTGCAATACCTGCCCGTTGGGTTGCACCACCACCACCACAATATCACATTTGCTGCTCACATTGCTTTTAATAGTGAACGAACCCACCAGTTTTTCTGTCTGGCCGGCTTCATTCGTTTCCTGCTGTTCGTTGTTGGATAATGCAGAAAGGTTAAGATTGGCAGCGCTCATAAACACCATCGAATTCACTTTGGCAGTAAGCGTTTTATTCTCCCGCTCCATCTGCTTCGAGTTATCTTCAATGCCCTGCGTTTCTTTAGACAATTGCTCCAGCAATGCACGCAGTTTGGCATTCTCCGCTTCCACATCACTGTTACGGTAACGGAGCTGGGTAACCCTTTGCTGCAGTTCAATTATTTTTTTACGGGCAAGGTTGAGGTCATCTGCATTAGGCGCTTTGGTTTGCAGTAAAGCCGCGATCTCATCCCGCAGGCGGTAAAATTCTTTCAGGTTGATATCAAGATTGCCTTTCAAAGAATCGGCATAATACCAGGCCGTATCCAGGCGGTTATCCAGGCTGCTTAATGTAACCTGGTATATCTTTAAGAGAGAATCTCTTGTACCATCCGGAATGGTAGGTGCAACAGTTTTAGCGGCCTGCGTTTTTGTCTTATCGTCCTGTATCTGGTGATAGTATTGATAACCCCATGTGCACAGCAGTATAATAGACAGCAGGAACAACACCGATGATAACAATAAAAGTGATAAAGATTTAGTATCTCTCATTAATTTCCGGGTATATTACTTGATGAAAACTACTGTCACGTTAAGTGGAGTTGTTTAACCAAAAGCTATTTGATATGCTGGTCTACGTATGCAGAGATCCAACCCACCTGGCCGTTCTTGACAAGGAAGAATTGTTTCTTTTCGTAAACACCTTCAAACTGGCGCATGATCTTTAACAGGAGACCAGTACCCGCCATTAAGGAGCGCTGATCAAAAACCTGGTTCACCCTTTTTACTTCCCTGCCAATAGTAACCTTGTCCAGGGTTTTGTCGGTGATGGATTTTAACATGGCATCTTCGGATATTGAGGGATAATTCTTGTAGATACGTTCGCTGAATTTCAACACTTCATCATAAGTAACCGGCACTACCGAATTGCTGATCAGTTCAGGATACAGCAACGTAGCGATCGACCAGGCAATACCACCGCTAAAGGCAATATAATCGCTCATCGGGTAAGCGCCGCTCTCATTCACCATGTAAATGATCTCCGAATTTTCGGCACCTGTAAGCACCCTGGTAAGCTGTTTGTTATAGTTGTCGATCGTTTTATCGTCTTCACATCTTTTTTCAGTGGCATTGGCAGTACTCTTGGTACCCCAGCTCAGCTGGAATAATTTCATCGTCTTGGTGTCACCGTTAGGAAAGAAACCACCCTTGGTATTACCACTTCCAATATCGATCAGGAAAGTAGTATACCTTCTTGATTCCGGTACAATACCCAGGTGCGATAATCTTGCTTCCTGCAATACATCCACTACAGCCACATTGCGTTGCGGATCGCTGATCCTTGCTTTAAAAGAGTCGATCAGGTTATTGATCCAGCTGTCTTTATTATCTTTTTCTGCCTGCACTTTTACACCACTGCTCACCACGGTAAAAATGCTGTTGGGTGTAATGTTGTATTCTTTCGCGGCAGTATTATAGAGACTTGTAAGCGCCGATAAAGTAGCCTGGAAAGTAGCGGGAGAAAAACTGATGAAATCCGAGTTAACAGAAGTGTCTTTTAAAACATTGAAAGCGCCGGTCTTTTGTGCATTTTTTCCAATTTCAAGTACACTCATCTTCACACCTTTGGAACCCACTTCAATGCCCGCATAAACGGATGAATTATCGTATTTAAGTTTAAAGCTGTTTTGTGCGTTTGCAAAAAGGGTACTTAAAAGGCATACGAATACAGTAAGAAATCTTTTTTGGTTAGTAGGAAGGAACATCTGGGTAAAATATTTTTTTAAAATTACTATAATATGTTAATTTGTTAGGGTTCAAAGGCTTATTGTGAAAAAAATGTGATTAAACTACGCTGTCACACTACTACGTATTTTTAATACAAAATGCCGGTTACGTAAGTATTTCCACGCAAAAACATAACAATTTCATCTTTTTTGAAGGCCTTAAAATGGGTTGGCTGTAATTAAAGTATTTTTTTGAAACCCGCTGCCAGCAAGGCTTTAAGGATTTTTTTAACTATTTTGGAGTAATAAAATTTGTAGTAAATCGATTACAATGCCCCAAAATGCCGTTGTATGTTTGCATCAGAATTAATCAGTGCTCTTACAACAACAGGTAAATTTTCAACAACACCTGTAAACACTGTTTCTTCATAAAAAGTTGCCCTGCGCACTTTATCCGTTTGCCTGCCATATCGAAATAATCTTTTAACATTAGCCTGCTGCATGAACGAAGTTCTTTAACCGTTGGTTGTATGGTACAACCGGCAAAACAAATGACAAAACAACCTTTAAAAAATAAGTATTAATTAGTAACCTTTAAAATTAAAACAAAATGAAAAATCTCAAAAACATCGCAACAGCACTGGTAGCAGTAGTATTATTTGCAACTACCGCTTCTGCTCAAACTGCAGCTAAAACTGTAAAAGCAACTGAACCATTTACTGTAAAGTACATTGGCAGCGAAGATGACTACCTTTATTTCCAGGTAGAGATCACCAACCCAAGCAGCGACTTTTCAATGCTGAAAATTAACGACAAATCAGAAGGCGAGCTATATTCTCAAAGCTGGAAAGCAAGTTTGAAACAACAGACTTTCAGAATCGAGAAGAAAGACGGACAGGAATTAAACTTTAAACTGTTATCAGGTAATAAAGTTTACAGCAAATCTTTTTCTGCAACCACCAGTTTAATCGAAAAAACTACGGTTAATGAAAATGACATGGTGGTATTGTAAGCCTTACCGGAACAACAATAGCCTGCCGGCGATACTGTATTTCCCGCAAAAAACAAAAACTGAACTTATAGGTGCTTTTACAAGGGTGCTTATAAGTTCTTTTTGTTTTGAGCAGTTTCATTGATAACGAAGCATAAAGTAAGTCCATTGGCGCTTTCAGCACCAAAAAGTATTGCGGTAACCATATTTATGGGTTACCTTTTTACTTAAAGTGTATTAAGAGGTATGTAAACCAGCGCCCGGGTTTTATTCACGGCTTTGCACTGCATTGAGATCTCTGCCCCGGGTTTCGCTTAACGATCACCTTATCAGCCTGCTATATTAACTTATTATGTTTTTTTTGTACGGCATATTGCTGCACAAAAAATGTATTATTTTAACTAAAAAGAAAACAAATGATTCAGAAAACGTATTTCAAAACCAAAGATTACTGCAAGGTAAAATTTGTGTACAATGCTGATGATGCCAATACTGTAGAAGTACTCGGCCTTAACAGCGACTGGAACAATTCCATTGTTATGAGCAAGAAAAAAGACGGCAGCTTTACAGTAGATGTGTCTTTACCAAAAAACTCTCAGCATCAGTTCAAATACAGGATCAATGAATCGGTGTGGGTAAACGAACCGGAGGCAGACAGCGAACAACCAAATGAATACGGCGGCAGCAACAGCGTGCTGATCTTATAATTTTTTATAGTTAGTGATGTAAATAGTGAGGCCGGTTATTGAGTTAACCGGCCTTCATTTAACGTATGCTTTTAAAATACTGCCTTACAGCAATATCACTTTTTCCATTACATCTCCTGCCCTTATATCATCTATCACATCAATACCGCCGGTAACTTTTCCAAAGCAGGTATGCACACCGTCCAGGTGCTTGGTGTTGCTGCGGTTATGGCAGATAAAGAACTGCGAACCTCCGGTATTCAAACCACGGTGCGCCATCGAGATCACGCCCCTGTCGTGGTATTGCTTACTGCCATTCAGCTCGCATTTAATCGTGTAGCCAGGTCCACCATCGCCCCTGCCGTTCGGGCAACCGCCCTGCACCATAAAATTGGGTATCACCCGGTGAAAAGTCAACCCGTTATAAAAACCTTCGCTGATCAGCTTTTTAAAATTGGCCACAGCTATCGGCGCATCATCATCATACAATTCAAATTGCATTACGCCCTTATTGGTGTGTATCTCTCCTTTAGTTAATACTATATCACTCATGATTGGTTTGGTTTATTGGCCGCACAGCAATACCCGCTGCAGATGCAGCAATTACTGTAGGTCTTAAAATTAAATGATTACATGGTTCAGCATACCCGTAAGGTATGTGCAGCAGTTTCAATTAATAACGGTTCCTGTCGCGGTTAAAATTACCACCACCACGATCACCACGGTCGTTACCGCCACGGTAACCACCACCGCCTCCGCCACCATTATATCCGCCACCACCCCTGTTATTGCTTGGGGGGCCACTGCGTTCTTCAGCTTCCTTTATTACCAAAGGCTTCTTGCCTAAAGAGATCTCGTTAAGACTGTCCATTGCATCTTTTGCCTCAGTGCGGTCGGGCATATCAACAAAACCAAAGCCACGGCTCTTACCAGTTTCTTTGTCAATAGCAACTTTGGCAGAAGTAACCTTGCCAAACTTTTCAAATATTTCTTCCAGCTCTGCATCATCCAGGTCATACGGCAAGCCAGCAACAAAAAGCTTCATATAGATATTTTTTGTAAAAGTAAGTAACTTATAGCTTCTTTGATTTAAATAATTCGATTTTAAAAATAATTAAAAAATAAGGTCGCTTATAGAAATTTGATTTAAATTAAATTGCAGAAACGCTTTTTAACGGTTAAACATCGCTTATGAAAAAAAACAAGACCATCACTGCAGCAAATAATTCCCGCAGGCAATTCATTAAAAACACGCTTACACTGGGTGCAGCTTTTTACATTGTGCCCCGCCATGTTTTGGGCAGAGGATTTGTTGCCCCCAGCGACCGGTTGATAGTAGCCGGCATTGGCGCCGGTGGCAAAGGCGAAGGCGACCTGAATGAATTTTTTAAAAGTGGAAAAGCCGATATCGCCTTTTTATGCGATGTGGACGACCGGCAGGCAGTGAACAGCAAGACACGTTTTCCCAAAGCAAAATATTATAAAGATTTCCGGGAGATGCTGGATAAAGAACACAAGAATTTTGATGCCGTATCTGTATCCACACCCGATCACAACCATGCCATACAGGCCATGGCAGCTATGCAGCTGGGCAAGCATGTGTACGTGCAAAAACCATTGGCGCATGATATTTACGAAGCAAGAATGCTCACTGAAGCAGCATTGAAATATAAAGTGGTAACACAAATGGGCAACCAGGGTTCTTCCGGCGATGGTGTAAGGCAGTTGCGGGAATGGTTTAATGCGGGCGTGATAGGCCATGTGCATGATGTGTACATCTGGACAGACAGGCCCGTTTGGCCGCAAGGCATTGCATGGCCCGCCAAATCTGCGCCGGTACCGGCAGAGCTGGACTGGAACCTGTGGCTGGGAACCGCACCGCAAAAAGATTACGTGGAAAATATCGCACCCTTTAACTGGAGAGGCTGGTGGGATTATGGCACCGGCGCCCTCGGAGATATGGGTTGTCACCTGATAGAAGCGCCTTTCCGTGTGCTCGGTCTTGGCTATCCAACAGAAGCCACTTGCAGCGTGAGCTCTTACTATACAGGTCCGTTCAAGCGTGGTTATTATCCCGAAAGCGCCCCTGCAGCATCGCATGTAACTTTAAAATTCGATGGAAAAAAAGCAAAGGAACACATCGTGATGCATTGGATGGATGGTGGTATACAACCCGAAAGGCCCGAAGAACTTGGACCCAATGAAAAAATGGGCGACGGAGGTAACGGCGTGATCTTTGTGGGCACCAAAGGAAAAATGATGTGCGATACTTATGGCGCCAATGCAAGGTTATTACCGCTCTCCCGCAACCAGGAAGTAAAAACACCGGTAACAATAGCAAGAGTACCAGGCGGCGCCAATGGCCACTATAAACAATGGGTGGAAGCCTGCATTGCCGGCTACAACAGCACCGAAGCCAATAACCTCAGTTCACCCTTCAGCATTGCAGGACCATTGACAGAAACCGTATTGATGGGAAATCTTGCCATCAGGAGTTATGATATAAGAAAGCCCCGCCCGACCGATACTAACAGTTACGACTACCCTGGACGCGGCATTAAACTGTTATGGGATGGCGCCAATATGAAGATCACTAATTTTGATGAGGCCAACCAGTTTGTAAAACGCACTTACCGCGATGGCTGGAGTCTGGGCATTTAAATAAAAACTAAGCTGCAATACGCTGCAATATTACTTTGCAGGGAACTGGAGAAGTTACCTGTACAAAATGATGTTCGTGTAAAGGGATACTCAGCACATCTCCTGCCACCAGGTGATGCACTGTAGAACCAATGGTGATATCGCAGGAACCTTCCACGATCAAAAATTTTTCTATCTCGTTATCGTGTACTTCCTGTGGCGCCATTTCTTTAATCCATGCAATGGCCGTTGTCATGGTTTCTGTATAGCCAATGATCCTTGCGTACAGCAGCGGCATAGCTGCCGGAGCCTGCATATCAGCAAGGTCAAGCCACTTACTGTAATCCGCAATGGTGGAATTATTATGGATCTCCGGTGGAAAACTTACTTCCTCCCCGTTTGAGATACGTTCCGTATAATCGATTGTAGCCAGTAAAAAAGCCTTAACAGCAGGATTAGGTGCAATAGCCATGCTATCGGCATAATGTTGCAAAGCTGCGGTAATACTGTTAATTTCATCAGCAACAGCAGGATGAAGGGAAACCATTTGCTGCACAGCTGCATTCTCTTCAGGACTGGTAAGCCCTGCCGCATACAATTCCAGTATGCCTGACGCAATAAATTCTTCCAAATATGCCATGCTGGTTTAAAAAACTCCCGGTAAAAGGGCGCTGCAAAGCTACAAGCTTATTTATTTAAGAAATTGCAAAAATGTTAGCGTAAACAAAATAAATCATGCAAAAAGCCATCAAAATGAATGCAGTATTGGGTTTTAGGTAAATTTCCGTCAAAAAAATTTGCAAACATCAATAATAGTCATAGCTTTGCAGTAACGATTCAATGCCTATCAATACCATCTCCCCTTAGTATCTCTTTTTTGTAATCTATTTCTTTTGTGTATCCCCGTGGAAATCAGGTCTTTGAGCCTAATTTTTTAACAATTTAAACCGTAAGAAATGAAAAAGATTTACGCTCCTGTTGTCGCAGACACTTTTGCCGCAATAGGTATTATCGCTGCATTTTATGGATTTTTAGCTTTAGTGGCGGTGGTTGCTTTCTAAGCGATACTTGCTGTACAATTTATTAGGGTTCTGCCATGCAGAACCCTTTTTTATTGGTTAAAGCCGTTCTATGTTTTTGATCAATATGGGATTTGTAAACGACTGGCCATTCGCCGGTTGTTCCTGTATCTTCCGCACTATTTCCATACCACTGGTTACCTTGCCAAACGCGGCATAGCCCAGTTCATCCCCATCCACACCTGTACTTTTATCATACCCTTCCTGGTTGCCGATACAGATAAAGAATTCCGAATTGGCCGTGCCTGGCTTCGATCTGGCCAGTGATAATGTGCCATTGGTATGCGACAGGCCCGTTTGCCTCGGCGATTCATGTTCAATACCCGGCAAAGCCATAGCTTTTTTACTGTTGCTTTGCCAGATGCCGCCCTGTATAAGTCCTGTATTATCATTCGATGCCATCGATTCTTCTAACAGCACCCTGTAAAAAGAACTGTTCTTAAACAAACCTGAATCTACATAAGAAAGAAAAGCCGCCACCGTTTTGGGCGCCTTATCAGGATACAATTCAGCTTCTATATTGCCATAATTGGTGCTGATCAAAATGCGGGGATGTTGGTTGCTGCTGCAGGAGAAAAGGCATATAACAACAGCTGCCAGTAAAATATTTTTCATACCGGCAAATTACATTAAATCGGTTGCAGCAAAGCAATAAAAAAAGCCGGCTATTAACCGGCTTTATAATTAGTTTTTAGAAACGTACCTCGAATTGTTGTAGAGTTCAACCGAGGTCAGCAACTTCTTATTAAAAGCGAGCGACTTGGTCTTTTCATTAAAGAAAGTGTAGGCTTCGCTGTTGTCTTTTAAAAGTTCGTTCATCAGTTCAGGGCTGTAAGCGCTGATCTGTCCTTCATCACCCGATTGCAGGAAGAATTTTTCTGTGGCATTGTGGCCGTTGTAGTATTTCAATGAGTAAACATTGATCTTACCACGGGCAATACGCACCGCAAAACCAGGCAAGGCTTCCAAAGCAACATAACTTGGCTTTTTGTCTGTAAATTCTTTTTGAGAAATGGCGTACTGCTCATTGGCCTGGTAAGCTTTGATCTCATCGGCGGTGATCACAACATTACCGTCGCCCAGCAAATGCGGTGTTTTAAAAAGTCCGGTAACCAGCTTTAAAGTAGTGTAATTTTTAAAACTACCGTCTTTCAGCTGTACAAAACAGGCGGCGCTTTCTTTTGGCTTATCCGCTTCGGGATTATGAGATTCCAGTGAGTTTTTACTTGATGCACAAGCATTTAGCAAGATCGTAAGGCATATTGCTGCCTTAAAAAGGGGTACATTTGTTTTCATTTTATCAGGATTTGCCTAATAAACGTTTTTTGCAGGCGAATATTGTACCCCTTAACCTTAAATTAAAATAGCGCTGCTGCTAGTTACAGCCCGTTTTTCTCCTGGTATCCACCAGGTATTGTATCTTCCACTCCCCGTTTATCCGCACCAGCTGAAATGAATCGATGCCGCAATGGCTGAAGTTACCTTTGTAATAGAATTTGTAAGGCGCCCACACGATCGCTAAAGGCCCATCTACTTTCACCACATCAAACACAATTCTTTCATCCGCATCCCCTTTGGGCATTTTACCAACAATGGTTGCAAATTCATCCACCGTATCATGCTCTATCATTGTCTTTCCATCCTTGCTCCTGCCAATGGTTTGTAAAATGGCGCTGTCGGCAAAAGTTGTTTTCAATGTTGCACCATCGCTGTTCTTCATCGCATCAAACATTTTGTTCACTACAGCCTTTACAGAATCTTCGGCCGATTGGGCGTTAGCCGTAACAGATAGTATGATAAAAGTTAAAAAAATTACAAACTGTTTCATAAAATGTTATTGATCATTTTTTGGTAAAATTATTGCGAGGTAAATATATAACCCATCTTTCATGAAAAAATGCAAATTACATCAATGGTTAACGCTGTTGTTGGCCTCGGCGCTCATCATAAGCTGTAATAAAAAGAATTATCCTGTGGACAATACCCGTTTTGAAGATGATAAGCAGGCCGCTAACCAGGTAGCTTCTTTAAAGAATTATACCCCGCCGCTCTGCATCGTGGTTCCGGATAAAGAGGCCCAGGTAAATAAAGAAGGCGAAATGTATTACGATGATCAGTCAGGGTACCGCTACTGGAGATCGCAGGATGGGAAGTATTATCTTGATAATAAATATAAAACGGGCACCAAACCCAACAACAGGCTGGCCAGGAAACATGCTAAAAAACAGCATAAAAATGAGGCGCCCGAAGAGCTGGCCACGCAATAGCACATAATAAATCACGCAACCATGCGTTAGATATATGAGTGGACAAAAAAACACCACTTTTTATAAATAGCCCACCTGCAGGAAATAGTCTTGTGGGCTTATTTATTTTAATACCCCAGTATCTTCAGCATACTTTGCGCCGTTTGCTCCTTGGCATACACCCAGTCCACCAGTTTTCCATTCTTATCGTAGCCCACAATAATGTGTTTGGGCGAAGGAATAAGGCAATGCTTAATGCCGCCATAACCACTTATCTGGTCCTGGTAAGCGCCGGTATGAAAAAAGCCCACATATAAAGGTTCACCCTCACCCACTTTTGGCAAAAACACTTCGTTGATATGCTCCTCACTGTCATAATAATCATGACTGTCGCAGGTAATACCGCCCAGTACAACACGGTGGTATTCATTATCCCATTTATTGATGGGCAGCATCAGGAATTTTTCGCCAATGCCCCAGGTATCGGGTAAAGTAGTAATAAAAGAAGAATCGATCATGTACCAGGTTTCCTTATCATTCTGGTTCTTCTGGCCGATGACGCTGTAAATATGCGCCATGCTCTCTCCCACGGTGTAGCTACCGAATTCGGTAAAGATATTCGGCATCGGTACCTTACTTTTTTTGCAGGCCACTTTAATATTGCGAACGATCTCGTTGATCATGAACTGGTAATCGTATTCAAAACCGAGCGAGTGTTTGATAGGAAAACCGCCACCGATATTGATGGAATCCAGTTCAGGACATATTTTTTTTAACTGGCAGTACAGGTTGATCACTTTATTCAGTTCACTCCAGTAATAGATATCATCTTTGATACCCTTGTTTAAAAATATATGCAGCATCTTTAACTGGAAGCGGTGTTCATTACCCTCTATCTTGTCTACATAAAATTCCAGGATATCTTTTGCACGTATGCCTAACCGTGAGGTATAGAAAGGAAAGTTCGGTTCTTCATCCGCAGCCACCCTGATACCCAGGTTAAAAGGCACTTTCACCGATTTGATATAAGCCCTTAATTCTTCCGTATTATCCAGTACGGGGATCACGTTCTTGAACCCGCTGTTCAGCAGCCCGGCAATGCGGCTGGTATAAGGCTTTTGTTTATAACCGTTGCAGATGATAAATGTATCCTTGGTGATCTTCTTTTTGGCGTACAGTTTTTTAATGATATCAATATCATAAGCGAAAGAAGTTTCCAGGTGAATATCACTCTTCAGCGCTTCTTCCACAATAAAAGAAAAATGCGAGCTTTTGGTGCAATAGCAGTAATTGTATTTGCCTTCGTATTTGTGTTTTTTAAAGGCATTGGAGAACATCGTCTTGGCCTTACTGATCTGCTTGCCGATCTTGGGCAGGTACGTGAGTTTTAAAGGAGTGCCGTACTTATCGATCAGTGCTTTAATATCCAGATCGTTGTACTGCAGGTAATCATTCTTTACTTTAAAATCTTCCTGTGGAAAGTTAAAGGTTTGATTCACCAGGTCGTTGTAGGTATTATCCATTTCCTTTACTGCTTAATAGGTTAGTGAAATTTTTTACAAATGTAAATGATTGAAAAATATTTGGGCATAAAAAAACTGTCCCCAATTTTTGGGGACAGTTTTAATAAATTGTTAAGCCTGTATTATTTTACAGAAGCCACTAATTTTTTGAAGGTTTCCGGTTCGTTCATGGCCAGGTCGGCTAAAACTTTACGGTTCAGATCAATATTCTTGGCGGCTAATTTGTGAATGAATTCGCTGTAAGTGATCCCTTCTTCCCTAACGGCCGCATTGATACGAGCGATCCACAGGCTACGGTAATCTCTTTTCTTTACTTTACGGCCTACATAAGCGTAGGTTTGTCCTTTTTCTAAAACGTTTTTAGCAACGGTATATACATTTTTACGTTTGCCGTAAAAACCTTTGGCTGCTTTTAATATTCTTTTGCGGCGGGCCCTGCTGGCTACTGCATTTACTGAACGTGGCATATCTTAAATGAGTTTAAAGTTAAAAGTTGATGGTTAATTATTTCAAGCCTAAAAGCCTTTTTACAAAGTGCATGTTTGCATCAGCAACCACGCCGTCTTTACGCATAGCACGTTTGCGCTTGGTAGATTTTTTTGTAAGAATGTGACGTTTGAAAGCTTTCTGGAATGTAATTTTACCTGAACCGGTAACTTTAAAGCGCTTCTTGGCGCTGCTGTTGGTTTTAACCTTTGGCATTATATAACTTTTTTTAGTTACTCCCTGCTGGTGTTCCGAAATTTCGGAAACTTTTTGAACCTTGTGGGAAATGTCGAAATAGAGAACTTTTCTTTTTCGGGGTGCAAAGATAAGGATAAATTGCCAGATATCATCACCTCAACAGCTTTTTTCTTTAGAAAGAATGGTTTTTAAAACCGCTGCAATATAAGTTGATTATCAATAAATTAAAGTAAAAAATGAGTTGGGATCTATTTGTTTTCAGTTCTGCACAAAAGATAGCCGCCGTTGAAACAATTGACGAAAGCCAGTTTATACCCATTGATTTTGACAGCCTGCTGGAAGCCCATTTCAGCAATATGATCCACTACGAAGATCACAAAGTGATAGAAAACGCAAATTACAGGATTGAATATACTCCTGACAGGAAGTTATCAGCCTATAAGGTGTTGAGTATTTTTGGCGAGGAGGGATTGTTTGAACTGGCGGCCATTTCTAAAAAACATGGCTGGCAGATATATGATACCGGCAGCGGCGAAATGATCGACCTGGAGCACCCGGAGAAAAACGGCTATGCGAATTTTAAAGCTTACCGGGACCAGGTACTGGGTCAGCAAAAAGGCTGAATATATTTCTTCCTTTTTAAAAATAAAAAAGGCGTTATCTCTAACGCCTGTAATAATAATTGCTGGTTCAAAATTCTTACATACCCAGTGAATTCACATCAGGTAAAGGAACAAACATTGAAGCTACGATCCAAGCCATGATAACGATCACCGCTACCTTTTCACCTTTACTTAATTTGATTGAGAAGAACTGTTTCATAAAATAATTTTTTATTGGTTATAAATGTTTTTTTTAATTGCTTTCTTTGTAATAATAGACCTGTTACTGTAACAGAAGTTTAAAAAATACTACACCGGCATTTGTTAAAGTTTTGTATAAGCAAAACCATAGTTTTAAATACGATTGTTTATGGATAATATAATCATACGCCCCGCCACCATCCACGATATGCCCGTCCTGCTTGAGTTTGAGCAGGGTGTCATCGCTGCGGAACGGCCCTTTGATGTAACGTTAAAAGATAGCCGCATTAACTATTACGACATTGAAAAAATGATCTTTTCTGAAACGGTGGAATTAGTTGTTGCAACATTGAATGGCGCACCGGTGGGCAGTGGTTATGCACGTATTGAAGAAGCAAAACCATTTTTAAAATACAGCCGGTATGCTTATCTCGGCTTTATGTATGTGCTGCCGCAGCATCGTGGCAAAGGCATTAATAAATTGATCATGGAAGCATTATCCAAATGGGCGGCGTCGAAAGATATGGTGGAGTTAAGATTGGAAGTGTATCATCAAAATGCGGCGGCCATTGCGGCGTATGAAAAAGCAGGGTTTTCAAAACTGTTGATAGAGATGCGGATGCCGGTCTAGTGTATCGAAGTTGTACTTCGATCGTTCATCGAAATGAAATTTCGATACACGGGACCGAAATAAAATTTCGGTACACTACTCATCCATTCCCCCATCCCCTTCTGCCGTCTTACTGCTGTTGGCCACCATATTGTTAACCACGGTAATTTCGGCGGGGGTAAAATACCGCCACTTGCCCGGTGCTAAACCTGCCAGCGTAATATTCATGATCCGTATCCTTTTCAGCGATTCCACCGTGTAGCCCAGCGTTTCGCACATGCGCCTTATCTGGCGGTTCAGGCCCTGGGTAAGTATGATCTTGAAACGGTCGGGCCCCTCCTGCTTTACAAAACATTTTTGTGTAACCAGGTTGTGGCCTATGCGTACACCATTGCGCATTTTATTGATGAAATCGATGGTGATGGGCTTATCAACGCTCACGATGTATTCCTTTTCGTGTTTGTTGCCCGCCCGCAATATTTTGTTTACAATATCGCCGTCGTTCGTTAAAAATATCAATCCCTCGCTCCTTTTATCCAGCCGCCCAATAGGAAATATGCGGCTTTTGTAATTCACAAAGTCAATAATATTGGTCTTGTCTTTAAGATCGGTGGTGCAGGTAATGCCCTTGGGTTTGTTGAGTAAAATATATACGGCGCTGCTGTTCTTCTTTTTTTTGATCACTTCGCCATCTATCCGCACTTCATCGTTTTCGCCCACACGGTTACCCTTATGCGCTTCTTTGCCATTGATGGTCACCCGCAGTTGCTCGATATACTTATCTGCCTCCCTGCGGCTGCAGAAGCCGGTTTCACTGATGTATTTGTTGAGGCTGGTATCCATCGATTGCCGATTTAAGATTTCGAATCTGCGATTTTAGATTTATGATAGATTGTATATTATTGATGAGATATAAAAACGGGAAGCATTGCTCCCCGTTGGTATTCATTTATCAGCATCAGGAACTTTGATTTTAATTCGTTCCTTCTGCTTTAGGCGCTGCGGCAACCGGTGCCGCAGGCTTATCTTCTTTAATTAACTTACCCAGTTCCGAACCGGATTTTTTCTTTTGCGCTTTGGGTGCAAACATTACCAGCATCCTTTTACCTTCCATTTTCGGCATGCCTTCCAGGGCGCCTACATCTTTTAACCGGTCAGCAAATTTCAGCAATAATAATTCACCTCTTTCTTTGAACATGATGGCACGTCCTTTAAACTGCACGTGTGCTTTTACTTTATCGCCATCGGTCAAAAACTTTTCGGCGTGTTTTACCTTGAACTCAAAATCGTGATCGTCTGTATTGGGTGTAAAACGAATTTCCTTTACCTCGCTGGTTTTGGATTTCGCTTTCATTTCTTTTTTCTTCTTCTTCTCTTCGTACAGGAATTTATTGTAATCGATCACCTTACATACCGGCGGATTAGCACCCGGAGAAATTTCTACCAGGTCTAAAGCCTGGTCTCTTGCTATGCGGATAGCTTCGGGTGTAGGGTAAATTCCGGGATCTACATTATCACCAACTAAACGTACTTCGGGTACTTTAATCATGTGATTGGTACGATGTTCCTGCTGTTGTTCTTTTTTAAAACGTGGATTAAACGCTCCGCGGGGCGGTCTGGGTGGAAATGCCATTTACAATTTTTAGTTTACAATGTTGTTTGTGCAACGAAATTATATCTCGTTCTTTTTGTTAAGTCTGCCGAAATGAAATTTTGGCCTTTTTATATATACGAAATTAGCGTTTCGTTTTAGTATTTCAAAACGAAATGAAATTTCGTCTTGAAACACCCTTTTTTGAACGAAATGAAATTTCGTTATACTATTGAGCGTTCTTTTATTTCTGTCGAGATCTCGCTGATGAATTCAGCTACATCTTTTACACCGATATCGCCCTTGCCCTGCCGCCTTACAGCCGCTTTTCCCTCATTCATTTCTTTTTCGCCTATTACCAGCATATAAGGTGTTTTCGATAATTCAGTATCCCGGATCTTCTTGCCGATCTTTTCATTACGGTCGTCGATAGCGGCACGAATGCCTGCATTTTTCAGTTTTTCCAATACCGCATTTGCATAATCCATGAACTTATCGCTGATGGGCAATATCTTCACCTGTACCGGCGCCAGCCAGGTTGGGAATTTACCTGCAAAATGCTCCAGCAGGAACCCGATAAAACGCTCATGGGTCCCTAATGGCGCCCTGTGAATGATCAGTGGAACTTCCGGCTGGTTATTCTGATTGGTGAAGGATAATTTGAATTTGAGGCCCGAATTGAAATCCACCTGGTTAGTGGCCAGGGTAAATTCTTTTCCTATGGCGCTCCATATCTGTACGTCAATTTTCGGACCATAAAATGCTGCTTCATCCTGTACTTCAATAAACGGTGTGCCGGTATCGATCAATACCTGGCGAACCATATCTTCTGTTTCTTTCCACAGTTCGGGTTCGTTCACATATTTCTGTCCCAGTTTAGCAGGGTCGTGCAGCGAAAGGCGCATCACATATTTATCTACACCAAATATTTTGAAATACTTGATATACATTTCATTAACGGCTTTGAATTCCTGCGCAAACTGCTCCCTGTTGCAGTAAATATGGGCATCGTTCATGTGCAGGCAACGCACCCGCATCAGGCCAAATAATTCACCGCTCTGTTCGTAACGGTAACAGGTGCCATACTCTGCAATACGGAATGGCAGGTCTTTATAGCTCTTCTGTTCCGCATCAAATATTTTGTGATGGTGCGGACAGTTCATTGCCTTGAGGTAATATTTTTCCCCATCCATTTCCATTGGCGGGAACATACTATCGGCATAGTACGGCAGGTGACCGCTGGTGAGGTACATGCTTTCTTTGGCAATATGCGGTGTTACCACCCTTTTGTACCCGGCAGCAGTTTCTGTTTCCTTGGCCAGTTTTTCCAGCTCTTCAATAATCAATGTACCGTTGGGTAACCATAATGGCAAACCAGGTCCAACATCATCATCCATAGTAAATATGCCTAACTCTTTACCCAATTTACGGTGATCCCTTTTCTTTGCTTCTTCCAAAAGGGCCAGGTATTCGTCCAGCTCTTTCTGGTTAGGAAATGTTACACCGTATATCCTGGTGAGTTGTTTGTTCTTTTCATCACCTTTCCAGTATGCGCCGGCAATGCTCATCAGCTTGATGGCTTTGATCGCACCGGTGGATGGAATATGCGGCCCACGGCACAGATCGGTAAAATTGCCCTGTGTGTAGAATGTAATATTGCCATCCTGCAGGTTCTGCAGCAGGTCTAGTTTGTATTCGTCGCCTTTATCAGTAAAATAGGCTACTGCATCCGCCTTCGATTTTTCAGTACGTTTATAGGCGTTGTTCTGCTTTGCCAGTTCGTTCATTTTTTTCTCCAGCTCGGCCAGGTCTTCTTCACTCAGTTTGCGGTCGCCCAGGTCAATATCGTAATAAAAACCTTTTTGCAAACCATTGTCAATAGGCGGCCCTACCCAGAATTTTGCTCCCGGGAATTTATCTTCCACCGCTTCGGCCATTAAGTGGGCAGAGGAATGCCAGAATGTTGATTTACCGTCCGTATCATCCCAGGTAAGCAGTTTTAAAGTGGCGTCGTTATTGATGGGCCTCGTAGCATCCCATACTTCGCCGTTTACATTTGCAGCCAATACTTTTTTTGCCAATCCTTCACTGATGGACTTAGCAACATCCAATGCAGAGGAACCCTGTTGATATTCCCTGACGGCCCCATCCGGTAATGTAATCTTTATCATATCTTTATATACCTGTCTTAAAATAATACAGACTGCAAATTTAACGAACTATTAGCTATGGAAAAATTAATCTAAAATATCTTTGTTTATGATAAAGAAACTGGTTCTTGTAATTTGCCTTTTTATTGCTTGTGAAAAAGTATTTTGCCAGGAGCTGGAAGGAGAATGGAAAGGTTCTTTTACAAAAAGCGAAGTCGGGTCAGCTTTTGTGATGGGTGGGCAGACGGAAATAAGTTTATTGTTCTTCAAATTGAGTGATACACTCTTCCAGGCATTCAGTAAAACTGTAGTAAAACACGGGAAGGATATCGACTCCTCAATATGCATCCTGACAGGAAGCTTTACTGCCAGCAATGTGTTAACACTGAAAGAAATAAAATCTGTAAGGAAATTTGCAGGTGATACGGGGGATGATTGTTTTCAAACAATGGAATTAACTTATAACAAAGGAAAAAGATCATTGTCGCTGGAAGGTTTTTGGGATACAGATGAGGACCGATGTGGCCATGGCAGGATACAATTAACTAAAAAGATTGTAGCAAAATGAAAAAAATTATACAATTGATTGCGGCTGTTCTTTTTACTTCTACTGTTTTTGCACAGGAATTCAAAGGACAATGGAAAGGACAATTCACTGATAACAGCACCACTTTTATGGGCTGGGGCGGCGAGCGTTGCGATTATGTGTTGGAACTGGAAACAAGCGGCAATGATGTCACCGGTTTTTCTTACACTTATTTTAATGATGGTGGCAAACGCTATTACACCATCTGCAGGTTAAAAGGTAAACTAAATAAACGCAGCGGCTATATTGAAGTAACCGAAGTGGAACGTACCAAGACCAATGTGCCCAATCATATCCGCAATTGCTTCCAGGTACATAAACTCACTTATTTTAAACAGGGCGATACGCAAACGCTGGAGGGCAGCTGGGTTCCGGCGCCTAACCAGGAAGGTGATTGTGGCTATGGCACCACAGTTTTATCAAGAAGGGTTTTAAAGAAAGATGCGCCATTGTATAACAATGCCACTGCCCGTACAGTAAAGCCTGAGAAAAAACCGGACACAAAGACCACTCCTAATTTTGCAGATAAAAATAAACCAGTGGCGCCACCGGTTGCCACTGTGCCTAAGCCTGTCACTCCACCGGTTGAAAGGCCGAACCCGCCGGTAAAAGCAGAACCCAAGACCATTACGCCACCCGTGGTTAAAAATGACCCGGCAGAAATAAAACAGCGCCCCAATGTAGCACTGGATAAGCGTAATAACACCGTTATAAAAACCATCCAGGTAGAAAACGAAAGTTTTAAAGTGGACCTGTACGACAATGGTACCATTGACGGGGATACGATCTCTTTATTTTTTAACGGCAAACTGATCCTTTCGCATAGGCGCCTTACCGACAAAGCCATCAGCCTTACGCTGGAAACAGACGACAGTAAGGATGTAAATGAGCTGGTTATGTATGCAGAAAATTTAGGAGAGATACCGCCGAATACCGCTTTAATGGTGGTTACAGATGGCAGCAGCCGCTACGAAGTGCGCATTTCTTCGGACCTGGAAAAAAGCGGGGTAATCCGTTTTGTACATAAGCCAAAATCGACACAATAAAATAACAATAGTGGCGTTTATAGTCAAACCAATATTGTTAAGTGATGAAACACCTCATTACGGCTTCCGTACTACTAACCTGCTTAATTACAGCTACCTGCCTGACTTCCTGCGGCAAAAAAGACAGCACCACAAGTAAACCTAAAGAAGAACTGGCAATGGGCACCTGGTCCATCAACCGTGTTCAGATCAAGATCTACTACAACGGTGTGTTCAACAAAGATTCGATTTTACCGGCTAAGAACCTGCCTAAGAATTTTGTGCAGTTTGATAACAATGCCGATTTTCAATATTGCTTCAGCAGTCCTACCATCAATTCCGGCACGTATGTGTGGAAGGGTGCAGATTCGCTGATCGCCACTACCCCATCCACCATTTACCGTTGGAAAATGCTTACGCTGACCACCGAGTTATTTACGGTAGTGAACACATCCACCAACAACCCGGCTTTCCCCGGCGCCAAAGTAGAAACTTATCAAACATTTGTTAGATAGTTAAAATAGTTCTTAATCCGAACTCTCACAGTAAACTGCATTCGCTTAGGCGGATGCTTTTTTTTATCTCAGAATTTAAAGTTCCAGGTCACTGCCGGTATGATGGGGAATAAGGAAACCTGTTTGGCCTGTATGGTGAGTGTACCATTGTAGGGACTACCGCTCTGGTCGAAGTAAATAAAGTAAGGGTTCTGGCGGCTGTAAGTATTATAGATGCTGAACACCCACTCGCTTTTCCATTTTCTTTTTTCATTCTTTTTAGGTGTGAGTATTGCAGATAGATCGAGCCGGTGATAAGAGGGTAAACGGTATTCATTAATGCGGCTATACTCCTGCGTTAGTACACCACCGATGATATAAAAACGTTGTGGCAAAGTGGCCGCGTTACCGCTGCCATAAACAAAGGCCGCTGATAATTTCCATTTTTTATTCAGCTCGTACATGGCTACAATGCTCAGATCATTACGTCTGTCGTATTTAGCAGGGTATTTATCACCAAAGTTCAATGCGGCAAATTGCCTCCAGGTCCAGCTGAGGGTGTAGCCTACCCATCCCGTCAATTTACCTTTTGTTTTATTGATGAACAATTCGCTGCCATAGCTCCAGCCCTTGCCAAACGTAAAAAAGTTCTCAGTGTCTTCCAGTGTATTGGGCGTGTATCCTTCCTGGTACTCTATCTGGTTCTGCATTTTTTTATAATAGAACTCCAGCGAGGTTTCGTAAGTATTGTCCTTAAAATTTTTGAACAATCCTGCGGCATACAAGTAACTGATCTGCGGTTTTACTTTATAAGTGCTGGGCACCCAGATATCAGTTGGCAAGGTAGTGCCTGCGTTGCTTACCAGGTGTATATACTGCAGGTTTCTTGTAACGGATGCTTTGATAGAAGTTTCATCATTTAGTGCATACCGTACCGTTAGTCTTGGTTCCAGGCCGCCATAGGTTTTAATGGGCTGCCCTTTTTTGTATACGGTGCTATCCAGCCGGTTGCCGTTATCATCTGTTTTATAGATCTTGAATGCACCGATCTGCTGGAATAAACTATAACGGATACCTGCATTGATCTTTATCTTATCGTTGATCTCCCAGTCATCCTGTATATAAAAGGCAGCCTCGTGTGCATATTTTACCTGGGCATTGTTGGGGTTAAAAACAACTGAATCCTGTTTGCCACTGATAACGGATGGCGTGAATTTATGATAGGTATAAATGCCACCGAACTTGATCTTATGCCCTGTAAATGGATAAAGGTCAAAATCCTGTTTCAGGCTCAGGTCCCTGATACCCGATGCCAGTTTTAATTCAAAATTATTCTGGGCGGCTTTGAATGTAAAATTATAATCGTTGTATACAGCAGTAGTGTTACCGAACAATCTTTTATTAAACACATGGTTCCAGCGCAATGTACCGGTGGCATTGCCCCAGGGTATGTTCACGTTCAGGCTTTGCCTGCCGTTTACAAAATCAAATACATCCCGCCCGAAATAACCGCTCAGGTACAGCCTGTCTTTTTCAGAAAAGCGGTAATTCATTTTTGCATTCAGGTCGTAAAAATAATAACCTGATCCATAGAACTGGCTGGTCTTGGAAATAGCGGGTTTTACCAGTGCATCAATATAAGTTCTTCGGGCTGATACAATAAAAGAGGCTTTGTCTTTTTTCAATGGCCCTTGTATGGATATTCTTGAAGCAATGAGCCCGATGCCGCCATCTACCTGCAGTTTTTGATTGTTGCCTTCCTTCATCGATATATCCAGTACGCTGGATAAACGGCCGCCGTATTGTGCCGGCATGCCACCTTTGATGAGTGATACATTCTTGATGGCATCGGAATTAAAGATGGAGAAGAAACCAAATAAATGGCCTGTATTGTACACCGGCGCATCATCCAGCAATATCAGGTTCTGGTCTGGTCCGCCACCCCTTACGTATAAGCCAGCACTGCCTTCGCCTGCATTGCGGATGCCTGGTAACAGCTGTATCGTTTTTAAAAGATCCACTTCGCCCAAAAATGCCGGGATGGACTTTATCTGCTCTATCGGTAGGGTGAATTTGCCCATCTGGGCATTCTTTACATTATTATCCCGCTTTTTTGATGAAACAATAACTTCCTGGTATTGAGTTACTTTAGAAATGAGATTGAAATTAAATTGCTGATCGGACCGCAGCTTTACTGCAAATGCCTTGGGTTGAAACCCGATGAAGGATACAACAAATATATACTCCCCTTCTTCGAGCGTAATGGAATAAAAACCGTACTGGTTGCTGCTGATACCTTTTGCCTGGCCCTGTATGGCAATGCTGGCGCCGATCAATGTTTCGCCATTGAGTGAATCGGTTATATAACCGCTTACGGTGTATTTTTTGGAAGATGAAGTTTTATCCTGTGCAAAAATGCAACAGGGCAATGCGAGGAACAGTAAAGCCAACAACTTCATTTTCATAAGTGCTGCATAAGATCATTTAGTACGGGCAACGATCGAATCCTTGTCTTCGCCGCAGTTAAGCATGGCGCCGCCATAGGTTGGATCTTTTTTGCCCAGGTATGGATTGGTCCTTTTTTCACCCGATTGAGTATCCAGCCAGTAGCCTTCTTTATCACCATCAAAAGCCATGGGGCATAACTGCCAGTAAATATTGGCTCCTTTATAATTGATGGCTTTCAGTAATGAATACATCTGCTGGTTCACCTGGTTAAAATCTTTGCGCATTTCCTTTATATTAGGTTGTGCCACCAGGCTCACTGCGTTTGACTTTACATCATTCAGCAACGGTTGTACGGTTGTAACCAGGCCGGAAGTATCTTTTTTCAGTTCGTCGAGCTTTATACTGTCAAGCACTTTTATCATATTACCGCAGGCCAGTTTTGCAGCTGCCGAATCAGCATTCACAAAAGCGTCCTTCATGTTAAAATAAGCCGTCATTACCAGTTGTATGCTGCTGTCGAATACCGGTGTGGCAGATTTCAGTTCCAGCTTTTTAGCCGGCTCGCCTTCAAATCCTCCTCCTTTGTTGTTGGCAAATTTGTACCATACATAACCTGCAATTGCCAGTATCACGATCAGTATTCCCAGTAATATCTTTTTTATCATGTTAAAAAATTTGGGCAAATTTACGATATAACCCTGTTTACTTTAAAAAGTTTACTGATTAACCTACTTTTGCACCCAATTTGGTGAGTGGTGAGTACTGAATGGTGAGTAAAAAGCGCCGTACTTCTACAAACTGCTCCTGATTTACAACTCACAATTTACTACCATGCTTTTAGGATTACAGAATGTTACGTTTGAATTTGGCGCACGCACTATTGTGGAAGATGCCACATGGCATATCCAGCCCAATGAACGTATCGGGCTGATCGGTTACAATGGAACGGGTAAATCCACTTTGCTGAAGGTGCTTACCAATCAATACAGTCCTGCCAAAGGAACGGTTGAAAAAGGCCGGGAAACCACTATTGGTTTTTTGCACCAGGACCTGCTGGGTTTTGATACCGATGACTCCATCCTGGAAGTGGCGCTGGGCGCTTTTGAAAGAGTAAAGGAACTGGAAAAAGAACTGGAAGTGCTGGGACATGAATTAGAAAAGACCGGCGATGAAGCGCTGGCCAATAAATATGCGGATCTTTTACACGAAATGGATGTACTGGATGGTTACAGCATTCACCACCGCACTGAAGAGATATTGCAGGGATTGGGTTTTGCCAATGCCGACCTGGGCAAACCATACAAGAATTTCAGCGGGGGCTGGAGAATGCGGGTGCTTTTAGCTAAAATGATCCTGACGAACCCCGATGTGCTTTTGATGGATGAACCTACGAACCACCTTGACCTGCCGAGTATTCAATGGCTGGAAAAATACCTGATACATTATCCCGGTGCTGTCGTGATCGTTTCGCACGACCGTTTTTTCCTGGACAGGATGGTAACAAAGATCGTGGAGCTGTATCAACGGGAGCTGCATTTTTACACCGGCAATTATTCTTACTACGAAAAGGAAAAAGCTTTGCGCATTGAAATGCAGCAGAAGGCTTATGAGAACCAGCAGGATTATATCCGTCAAAACGAAAGGCTGGTAGAAAGATTCAAAGCAAAAGCAAGCAAGGCTGCCATGGCACAAAGCATTGTAAAAAAATTAGACAAACTGGAAAGAATAGAAGAAGTAGAACTGGAGCGACCCAATATGAAGATCAATTTTGCCATTGATAAAACACCGGGTAAGATCGTTGCTACATTAAAGCATGTAAGTAAAAGCTTTGGTGATGTAAAGATACTGGAAGATACGGGTGCTGAAATTGACCGTGGTGACAAGATCGCTTTGATCGGTGCTAACGGTAAGGGTAAGTCGACGTTATTACGCATTATTGCTGATACCGAACCTTTTTTTGGAGAGCGGGAATGGGGCCATAATGTAGATGAATCTTTTTATGCCCAGCACCAGCTGGAAGCGTTGAACCAGGAAAATGATATACTGGAAGAAATGAAAGAAGCCCGCAGTGGAAAAAATGATCTTGAACTGAGAAGTTTACTGGGCGCATTTTTATTCAGCGGTGATACGGTGGAGAAAAAGATCAAAGTTTTAAGTGGTGGTGAAAAAGCCAGGGTTGCGTTGGCGAAGACGATTGCCAGCAAGGCCAATTTTTTAATGCTGGATGAACCTACGAACCATTTGGATATTCACTCAGTGGATCTTTTGGTGGAAGCATTGAATAAATACGAAGGCACCATAGTACTAGTTAGCCATGACCGCTATTTCATCAGCCGTATTGCCAATAAGATATGGGATATTGATAATTACAAGATCCGCGAATTTAAAGGCACTTATGCTGAGTGGGAAGACTGGAAGGAAAGAAAAGAAAAAGCGGATGCTGCACAACAGAAAGCGGAATCTTCCAAACAAAATAATACAGCTAAACCTGCGAAGGAAGTGGTGGAAAAGCAGGAACCTGTTAAGCCTGTTGCTGCCCCTGTTAATAATGCACCGGCAGGTATTGATAAAGAATTAAAGAAAGAACTGCAGAAACAAAAGAACCGTTTTCAGCAGCTGGAAGAAAAGATCGCCCAGTTGAATAAGAAAAAAGCGGAACTGGAAAATGCATTGGCTTCTCCTGAAATATACAATGACAGGACAAAGTTTGTTGTTACAGAGAATGATTATAAAACTGCGGCTGCCGAACTGGATAAAATGAACAGCGAATACGAAGTCGTTTTTGAAAAGATCATGCAGCTGGAAGAAAAGATGAATTGATCAACTTTTTTCAATAGTAATAATGAAGAAAAAGGCCTTTGAAATTTCAAAGGCCTTTTTCTTTATAGAAATCGACTGTTATTAATAGTTCCTAACTTTCAATTCCACTCTCCTGTTCTTGGCACGGCCTGCTGCAGTTTTATTATCAGCGGCTGGCATATCAGAACCATGACCAGCAGAGGTCATTTTGCTTTCGCTAACACCTTTGCTTACAAGGTAAGCTTTTACAGCTGCAGCCCTTGTTTCAGACAAAGTCTGGTTTTTAGCGGCATCACCCGTATTATCAGTGTGGCCATCAATATCCAGTTGCAATGTGTTGTCGTCATTTAAGATCTTGGCAACATCATTCAGTGATTTGAAAGATTTTGGTAACAGTTTAGAGCTACCTGTTGCAAAGAAGATATTTTTTGCAGCGAAGTTAACCTTATCAATAACGGCCTGTGCAATTACAGGGCAACCGTGGTTTGATGCAGGACCTGCTTCGTTTGGACATTTATCTTCTTCATCGTTTACACCATCTTTATCAGTATCAGGTATTGGACAACCCTGGTAGCGTGCGAGACCTGGTACGTCTACGCATTTATCCTGTTCGTCATTCACACCGTCTTTATCGGTATCAGGAATAGGACAACCCTGGTATTTAGCCAGACCTTTTACATCCGGGCATTTATCTTCTGCATCAGTGATGCCGTCGCCGTCTTTATCAGGGCAACCCTGTAAAGCAGCCAGACCTGGTACATCAGGACATTTATCATCCACATCCAGTACACCATCACCATCCCTGTCTTTAGGCGCTTCCACTACCGGTGGCGGTGGCGGAGGTAATACCACTACTTTCTTCTTGCCTACATTTTCAGCAATACCGAAAGAATAGAACAGGTGATCATCCAGTGTTTTGGTGGTTAATGCAAATTTGTATTGTGCCTGTACAAACAGGTAGGTAATGCTGCTGAAGTTCAATTGCAGACCAACACCTGCAGGTACATAAGCGCCGAAGTGGCTGGTATAGTAACCTGCACCCACACCGGCAGTTAAGAACGGTGCGAATAAAGTATTGTCTTTGTATGGACGGATATTGATCGTTGGTTCGATCTCAAGACCGATCTCGGTTTTTTGAGTGGTACCATAATGGATCAGATCGTAGTCATGCAACATTGCATTCAACTTGGTTGAGAAATCGATGGTAGAGGTCAATCCTTTCCAGTAGGAGAAGGAAATACCTTTACTCATATCCCTTACGGGGTTGTAAACTGTTCCTGTACTCGGGTGTTTCAGACCATTCGGACCTTTATAATCAGCAAGGTTAAAATGAATGCCAAAAAGCGTACCCTTCACAGGTGGATCGGTGCTTCTTTGTGCATTGGCTCCTGTTGATAATAACCCGGCAGCCAATAATAATGTAAGTGTACGTTTCATGTGTAGTTTGTTTTAAAAGTTTTGAGCAATTCCTACAGAATAGAACAGGTTATCCCCAACTACTTTTTTGGTAAGTGTAAATCTGTATTGTGCCTGTAATAAAAAATAAGTGCTGCTGCTGAAGTTTAACTGAAGACCTAAACCTGCCGGGATATATGCTCCGAAATCGCCACCATAGTATCCAACGCCTGCACCTGCAGTAAGGAATGGAGCCAGTTTAGCGTTATCGCCCATTGGCCTGATGTTGATGGTAGGTTCAAATTCGGCGCCTACACCGGTCTTGTTGTCCAGTTCATTATTGTAATCGTGCAGGAAACCCTGCAGTTTTGCTGAGAAATCGATGGTTGAGGTCAAACCTTTCCAGTAAGAAAAACCAATACCTTTACTCATATCCCTTACAGCTGTGTATCCTTTGCCGGAACCCGGGTGTTTAACACCACCGGTGCTGTTGTAGTCTACGAGTACGAAGTGTACGCCAAAAAGCTGCCCTTTTTTAGTTGCGGCCGTTTTTTGAGCGAAAATGTTTACAGATAAGACAATGAGTGATAGAATAAGCGTTAGTTTTAGTTTCATAACCTTTGTTTTGATTTAAAGTTTACATTTCTCAATAAGCAAATATAATGTTAAATTCATGTAAAGGCAAAAATCGACTACATAAATTTTACCCTTTTACATATATAAAAGATTTTTACACTTTCACAGTTTTCCACTTTCCTTTTTTAAAGATGATGATGCTGATGATGGCCAGGATGGACTCTGAAATGCCAATGGCAGCATATACACCTGTGGGTCCCATTTTGAAATATTTGGACAGCGTATAGGCGATCGGTATCTGCAACAGCCAGAACACGACCAGGTTGATATAAGTGGGTGTTTTGGTATCGCCGGCCCCGTTGAAGGATTGCGTGAGGATCATTCCATAAGCAAAGAAAATATAGCCAATGGCCAATATGTGCAGGCATTCTGTACCCGACTGTACTGCTACCGGATCGCTGGTGAATAAACGCATCAGTGTTTCTCCAAAAAAGAAGAACACCACCGCCACCAGTGCAAAAAAACAAAGTGCTATAAAAGCAGTGCGCCATACAGATTTTTCGGCCCTGTCCGGTTGCTGTGCCCCCAGGTTCTGCCCTACCAGTGTTGCTGCTGCATTGCCCAGGCCAAACGCCGGTAAAATAGTAAAGATGCAGATACGGATAGCCGTGCCATAACCGGTGGTTACTGCTTCGCCTGATTCTGCAATGATCTTGATCAGAAATATCCAGCTGCAGCTGTTTACTATGAACTGGAACATGCCGCCGATAGAAGTATTGAGTATTTGTTTGATTGCGGAAATGTTTACTACAAATTGTTTTTTTACGAGGGTGATCAATGCTTTTCCATTGAATAGAAAATACATTTGGTACAGTACGCCACAAGCCCTGCCGATAGTGGTGGCTACCGCGGCCCCCATTAATCCCATTTTTGGAAACGGTCCAACCCCCATTATCAGTAATGGATCTAAGATAATGTTGATCGCATTGGCCAGTAACAAACTTTTCATGGCAATATTGGGATTGCCGATACCCCTGAAAATACCGTTGTTCACAAAGAGCAGCATGATAACGATGTTGCCGCCCAGCATTAATTGTGTGAAATGATAATGATCTTTCACCAGGTCGGCGGAGGCGCCCATAAAGCCCAACACTTCCTTCGGAAAAAATATGCCTATTAAACTGATGAGTATGGAAAAACCGGTTGCTACCAGTATGGCTTGTGCAGCGGTATCACCTGCTGCTTTAAAATTCTTTTCACCGGCACGTCTTGCCACCATCGCGGTTACGCCCATTGCAAGTCCCCATGCCACGGAATATAAGATGGTAAGCGATCCTTCTGTCAACACCACTGTTGACACCGCAGCATTACCTACTTTGTTCACAAAATAAATATCCACTATTGCAAACAGCGATTCCAGCAGCATTTCCAGTATCATGGGCACCGCCAGTAAAAAAATGGCCTTGTTGATGCTGCCCGTAGTAAAATCTGTTGCATGGCCTTTTATTGCCTGTACAAATAGTTTAAAAATGGATGTTTTCTTAGTTATTACAACTGTTTCTGACATTGTATAAAAAATTTAAAATAGTAAAAATTGATGAACCCCGGAATATTGATAACGATAACTTAAGGATGTGGGGAAAGTAATAACAGGCCAGCATTTATAATGCGGCCAACAACTCCTTAAGTGTAATTAAAACTTCATAGTTTGAAAGTTTGCAGAACGCAAATATAGAAAATTATTTTAGTTTGACGCAGTGGAAGAAAATAAAAAAGGAATACAATGTGGCTGTATTCCTTTTTTGTGAACCGGATTGGATTCGAACCAATGACCCTCAGCTTAGAAGGCTGATGCTCTATCCAACTGAGCTACCGGTCCTTTATCGGGGTGCAAATATACAACAATTAAAAAAAAGCAGCAACAAAACCCCTTGTTACATTTTCGGCATGCTGTTGCATAAAAAAAGTACCGGTTTCAAACTGCCGGTACTTTTTATTTTCATTCATGTTTTTTTAGCGCTTCACTATTTTAAAAGTTGTTTTTTGGGCGGTGTTTTTGTCAACCGCAACAATGATATAAAGCCCTTTTGAAAGATCCCGGATATTTATTTTTTCGTTGACAGCACTGGCAGTTCTTTCAACAACCACCTGCCCCCTGGTATTCATTATGCGTATAACTGTACCAGCTGTAATATTCCTTACAATAAGATCATCTGTAACCGGATTGGGATAGACACTTACCGTGGTATTTGAACAGGTTTTATTTACTTCCACAGTATTGCTGTATGTTCTTAAGCCGTTATTATCAACAATTGCCAAACGGTAATACTGCAGGCCGCGATCAGCAGCATCGCATACAAACTGGTAATCACTTCCGGAAGAAAGTTGTTTGGATGCAGTTCTGCCAATTGCTGTGAATTGTACTGCATCTACACTCTGTTGTATCTCGAAATAACTGTTGTTGATCTCCTCTCCTGTTTTCCAGTTAAGAGATATTTTGCAATTATTATCAACAGTGCCGGTAAAGGAAACCAATTTTACCGGTAATACTGTTATACCGCAGGCTTTTCCTGATATGATCGTTACGGCCACCGTATTAAAGCTGCCACTGGCACCATGGTTATCGGTTACCACACAATTGGCGGGATCTATCTGGAAGGTGATGGACCCGGTATTAGTGATATTACCTGTGTTACGGTCGATTATTCCCTGTGCGCCGGAATTGTAAGGATTGTGGCCAATACTTACAGTACCGGTATTGGTAAAACTGCCCGATACGTCCAGTGCATAAGCGCTGGAAGCTGCAATATCAATGGTAAGGCTTCCTGTACTTTGATTGGTAAATGTGCCGCCGCTGCTGATGTCGATCTTTGCGTTGGAGGTAGTACCGCTACTGGTAAGATTACCACTGTTGATGATGGTTCCGCCGTTTTGAAGAGATACACCTGCGGTTGTTATAACTGCGCCGCCTGCATTATTGACCGTTCCTTCTTCCACCAGGATATTCACTGCTACAGCCATGTTGCCATTGTTGGTGAATGTTCCTGCAATGGTACCATTGCCCACATTCAGGTTATTAAAATTCATAGTACTGTTATTGGTAATTACAGCGCCTGCAGTATTTCCGTAGGTCACATTGTGTGCATTCAATGTACCATTGTTCACAATTGCACCGGATGCACCTGTAACAGAAAGATCGCCTGTGGTAACTGTTACACCAGTATTGATGGTGAGGGTACCGCTGCCCAAAATACTTACAGCATTGTTTGCGCCTATTGGTACTGCACCTGTAATTGTTACGGCTGTGTTGATATTGATGGCCTCGCTTGCACCGGGTACACCGGAGGGTGACCAGTTACCGGCGGTATTATAGGCTGCGGCATTCATTGTAGCAGGGCCTATCCAGGTAGTAAGTGCATGGCCCGCAAATGACAGGCACATGGCGCCTGAAAAAAATAAAATTTTCATCATTGTTAAAGAATTTAATTGTTAATTCTTATTACTAATTCGATAGTAATAAACAAATAATGATCTACCAGGAAGGCATAAGCGCCGGTGAGTGTTCCGGGCCAAGGTTTAAACTGATCAAAAATCCATTGGTTAAGTGCGGGAGCCGTTACGTTGGATGCTCCATGCCGGAAAGCGATCAATGCAACAACTTTATAAAGGACTCAGAGGTTTTTTGTGATGGTGTTATTGCAACAGTAAGTAACTATTACAACACTACAAATGTAAAATAAAATAATCAGCATGCACAAATTTTTATAACCCTGCCTTTATGCATGGTTCTCACGGCTGAGGGCAGGTGATATTTCTTCTATTTTATTATAAGGAATTGAGCAACGCCGGCTTTCGCAAATAAGTTTCCATCACCAGTTCTCCAAAGATCGTGTTGGCCCAGGCAAACCATTTACGGGTAAAGTTCTTTGGATCGCCGGGATCGAATGATTCGTGCATAAAACCTGTTCCGTTGTGCGTGGCTATTAAGGTTTGTAAGCATTTTTTTATCTCTGCATCATCGGTGCTGGTGAGTGCTCTTACAATAATGCCGATCGGCCAGATAAGGTTTAACCCGGTATGCGGACTACCCACACCTTCTGCAATACTACCCTTAAAATAAAATGGATTTTCGGTAGATAACACGAATTTACGGGTGTTCTTATATACGGGGTCTGTTGCTGCAGCGGTACCCAGGTAAGGCATCGATAATAAGGAAGGTACATTGGCATCATCCATCAGGTGATAGCTGCCGAAACCATTGGTCTCGTAAGCGTATATCTTCCCGAATTTGGGATGCGTGGTAGTGGCGTATTGCTGCAGTGCTTTGCTTACTTCGTCGGCTAATGCAGTACACTGGTTTGCAAGTGCCGCATCATGCTGAATACTGTTCAGCATTTCGGCTGCCTGCCGCAATGATTGTACCGCAAAGAAATTAGATGGGACCAGGTAAGAAAATACGGTTGCATCATCACTGGGGCGGAAAGTGGAACATATCAATCCATTGGGCTTTGCAGGATAACCATAGCCTACCAGCGGCACGCCATCAGTGGCCCAGTCCGTTCTGCGTTGAAAATGATAAGGTCCCAGGTTTTCTTTTCGCTGCTGTTCTTTGAATGTTTTTACGATCAAACGGATCGTTTCCTTCCACTGTGCATCAAAGGGCGCTGTATCGCCGGTGAGTCTCCAGTATTGATGCGCCAGCCTGATAGGATAGCAAAGTGAATCTATCTCCCACTTACGTTCATGGATACCCGCTTTCATATCGGTTACATCGGTGGCTTTCCATTCACTTATTTTGCTGCCATCCTTATAAAAAGCATTGGCATAAGGATCGAGCTGTATACATTTTACCTGCCGGTTGATAACACCTGCCACCAACTGCTGCAGTTTTTTATCTTCTTTCATCAACGCCAGGTAAGGCCATACCTGTGCAGTGCTGTCGCGGAGCCACATGGCATCAATATCGCCGGTGATGACGTAAGTGTCGGGACGGCCATGCTGTACAGAAAAGTCAACGGTGGTATCCAGCGTATTGGGAAAACAATTATTGAACAGCCAGGCCAGTTCTTTATTCTTCAGTCCTGATTGCAACCTGTTGATTATGGCTTCCACTGCGTCGCTGCTGAAATGCCGGTCGGCCAGGGCCGGGCGTTTGCTTTCAAAGTCAGGAAAACGGCCGGCAAATACAGTACCGTTCTTTAGCAATAATCCTGTTGTGAGTATGCCGGCGCTTTTTATAAAATGTTTACGGGTTACCATGCTGCTTATTTTTTATAAATGTAAACTTATTCCGGCATTGTGGAATGTGGCCAGCTTTCTTTATTAATTCCCCAGGTGGTGGATGGTGATGCTCCCATGGTGATGGAAAGTTCCCCACCACTGATTATATCTTTATACAATAAATATAATTTCGTGTATGCTGTACCGTTTAATGTTACCGACTGGATATATTTATTGGTTTTGCTGTTGTTTTTTACAGTGATGTGAAATGCTTTGCCATTGTTGAAGTTGAGGGTTGCTTCATCCATTACCGGGCTGCCCAATACAAATACGCCGTTGGATGGATTTACCTGGTATATGCCCAATGACGAGAGTACGTACCAGGCCGACATCTGGCCCACATCTTCGTTGCCGCAAAGGCCGCTGGGTTTATCAAAATAAAGGCTGTCGAGTATATACCTTATTTTATCTGCCGTTTTCCAGGGCTGGCCTGCAAAGCTGTACAGGTAAGCAATATGATGGCTGGGCTCGTTGCCATGTGCATACTGACCGATCAACCCGGTAATATCATTGGAGGCTTCCTTGCCCATATCTCCTTTTACGGTAAACAATGAATCCAGTTTTTCTGTGAATGCTTTTTCTCCTCCCAGTAATGCGATCAATCCTTCCACATCCTGCGGCGCCAGCCAGGTATATTGCCAGGCATTGCCTTCGGAAAAATCATCTTTCATGTGTCTTGTGATAAAAGGACTGAAAGGTGTGCGCCACGCATTTTGCCCTACCCTGCCCCGTACAAATTTTGTAGTGGCATCAAAATAGTTCTTATAGTTCTCCGCTCTTTTACTAAAATATTCATACTCTTCTTTCTTGCCCATGCGCTTTGCCATTTGTGCAATGCCCCAATCGGCTATGGCATATTCCATTCCCATTGATACAGATTCCACCAGGCTGTCGGCGGGTATATAACCCAATTGTTTTACAAAACGCAAGCCTCTTTCATCCTGCATGGCGGTGGCTTTTACTGCTTCCCATGCCAGCGTGGTATCAAAATCGTGGAAGCCTTTCAGGTAAGCATCTGCTATTACCTGTACTGAACTGTAACCCGGCATGCAGTTGGTTTCATTGCCTGCCAGGTGCCAGACGGGTAATTTACCTTGTTGTTGGTATATGGCCAGCATGGAATTGATCATATCACTCACCCGTTCCCGCTGGAACAATGTAAAAAGCGGGTGTGCGGCACGGTAAGTATCCCACAATGAAAAAACGGTGAGGTTGGTAAAAAATGCATTGCGGTGTACTTTTTTATCTGTTCCCAGGTAATCGCCGTTAAAATCATTGAACACACAGGGTGCTATCATGGTATGAAAAAGCGCTGTATAAAAAGTGCGCAGTCGGGCTGTGTCATTACTCACTACTTTTATTTTATTCAGTTCTGTATTCCAGGCTGTATTTGCACTGGCTGCTACTTTTTCAAAATCCCATCCCGGTATTTCTGCATGGATATTTTTAAGCGCATTTTCCATACTTACGGGTGAGATGCCCACTTTAACTTTTACTTTTTCATCTTTAGCAGTTATAAACGATGCAATGGCCATTACTTTTTTAGTATGCACGGAATCTCCCGCTTTTAAAACAGTACTGTCGTATACCGAAAACTCTTTAATGGGTTTAGAAAATACTGCTGTAAAGAAAATGCGTTGATCGGCCGCCCATCCTTTTGAATAACGATAACCGGCAATGGTGGTATCATCCAGTTTCTGAATGAATGCTTCTACCGGTGCATCCCAGCCAATGCCGTTGATGAGATCGAAAATGATCTTTGCACTATCGGATGCAGGGAATGTGTATTGATGAAAACCCACCCTTTCTGTTGCGGTAAGTTCTGCCTTGATATCATAGCGTTTTAAATGCACGGAATAGTAACCAGGTGCTGTTTTTTCTTCATTATGCGAGAACAGGGAATAAAAACCGGAAGATGGTTTTCCCGCAACGCCTCTTTGTAATGAAGGTTTGCCTGTTACGGGCATCAACGAAATATCACCCAGGTCGCCAATACCTGTGCCACTGAGATGCGTATGCGAAAATCCCATGATGGTGGAATCGGAATAATGATAACCCGAACACCAGTCCCAGCCTTCTGAAATATTTACCGGCCCCAGCTGCACCGCACCAAAGGGCACATTGGCGCCCACAAATACATGGCCATGAAACCCGGTGCCGATCATCTGGTCCACATATTGTGTAAGATCAACAGGAGCTGTTAATTGCTGCGCTGCATTTTTATCTGCATTATTATTACAGGCTGTTAATAAAAAAATACAACCTGCAATAAGTTGCAGAGCTGGTTGTAGCATCTTTTTCGGCTTTCTCATTTCATTCCTGGTTTTACTTTGATCACTGCATTCAGTTTAATATCCTGCGAACTGCTGCCAATGGTAATATGGTAATCTCCGGGGTAGAGCATCCATTTTTTTTGCTGCAGGTCCCATTTTTGCAGGTCGGCAACAGGCAAATAAAATTGCACCGTTTGCTCGCCATCTTTATTTACATGTACTCTTTTAAAACCTTTTAATTCCTTCAACGGCATCCTTTCTACAGCGGGATAATTCACATATACCTGTGCCACTTCATCGCCTTCCATTGCACCGGTGTTTTTGATCACTGCAGAAAAGAATAAAGTGTCTTTCAATGTATTTATTTTGCCCGGTTGCTGTTGCCAGCTGTATTGAAAACTGGTGTAGGATAATCCATAACCAAAAGGATATTGCACGGCACCTTCAAAATAGCGATAGGTCCTGCCTTTCATATTGTAATTATCATAAGCCGGCAGATCAGCAAGGGATTTATAAAATGTTACCGGCAAGCGCCCTGCAGGAGATACTTTTCCAAAAATGATATCTGCCAGTGCATTACCACCCTGCTCACCCGGATACCATGCCAGTATGATGGCATCTGCATAAGGCTCAATGGCGGATATATCAATATTACTGCCTGCTGTAACCACCACCACTACCGGTTTATTTTTTTTGCGCAGTTGTTTCAGCATGGCAATATGTGCGGCCGGCAGATCAAGTGTTAATTTATCACCGCCATGTGCAGCGAGGAATGCATCCCCTTCTTCTCCTTCGTATACAGGGGTGAGACCGATCACTGCGATGGTGATATCACTCTCTCCTGCGGCCCATATACCGCCGAAATGCGTGGTGTCGCTGTAATCACTGCCCTGGTCGTATTGTACTGCAATGCCGGGGCCTGCTGCTGCCGTAATGCCTTCTGCAAATGTTACCATATTATCCGACATGCCATGGTAATTGGCTACCAGCGGATCCATGGCACCTGCATTGGCGCCCAGCACCATTATGGCGCCGTATTTATTTTTCTGTAATGGCAATAATCCTTTATCATTTTTCAATAATACCATGCTTTGCTGCGCTGCCTTACGGGAAAGGCTAACCGCTGTTGCTGCATGTACACTGGTGGCATCCAATGATGAGAATGGCACGGCAGTCTTATCATCAAAAAATCCTAATTTAAATTGGGTGCGTAATAAAGTTACAAGGGACGAATCAAGCAATTGTCTAGTGATCAGTTTCCTGTTATAAGCTGCTATCACATTCTTCTGCAACAGGTCCGAACAATCGAGGTTTACGCCTGCTTTTATTGCTGCTGCGGCCACTTCTGCGGGATCATTCATTACTTTATGGTAATCGAGTATATCGTATAAGGCGCCACAATCAGTAACCACGTGGCCTTTAAAGCCCCATTCTTTGTGCAGTATGTTGGTGAGTAAAGTATTGCTGGTGCAGCAGGGTTCGTTATTCAAACGATTGTAAGCGCACATCACCGATTCCACGCCACCATCCACCAGTTTTTTGAATGCGACGAGATATGTTTCCCGCAGGTCTTTTTCATCAACAATAGTATTGAAAGCATGTCGTCCTGCTTCGGGGCCGCTGTGTACTGCAAAATGTTTGGCACAAGCCGCCGCTTTCAAATACAATGGATCGTTACCCTGTATGCCTTTTACAAAAGACAATCCCATGGTGCCGGTGAGAAAAGGATCTTCTCCATAAGTCTCTTGTCCCCTGCCCCATCGTGGATCGCGGAAAATATTAATGTTGGGCGACCAGAATGTTAAGCCCATGTATTGCTGGTGAAACCCCAGTGCTGTGGAGAGATTGTATTTGGCCCTTGCTTCTGTGGAGATTACACCAGCCACTTCTTTCAATAAGCTGTCATTAAAAGTAGCGGCCATGCCGATGGCCTGTGGAAATACGGTAGCCATACCGGCTCTTGCCACGCCATGCAACCCTTCGTTCCACCAGTTATAAGCGGGTATGCCTAACCGTGATACTGCCTGGCTTTTATAACCCAGTAATGCAATTTTCTCTTCCAGCGTAAGCCTGCCGATAAGATCATTGATCCTTGTGGCTAAAGGTAATTTTGCATTCCGGAATGGCAGTGGTTCTTGCCCCATTACAGCATTGTGCAACAGGCAAAAAAAGATCACTGAAAAGATTATACCGTACTTATACTTTTTTTTCATTCCGAAAGTTATTTTTTTTACTATTGAGCGCCTAATTCCGCCACACTGATACCGTTGCCTTCCAGTACATGCGTTACTATGATCTTAAAATATCTTGTGCTGACCGGTTTATCCAGTGCGATCACCTGTTCAAGCGGGTTTGCTTTGATATTGGCAAATTCTCCCGCTGCCACCTGTTGCCATTGTACGCCATCATTGCTTACCTGATAGCTGTACCTGTCTGGTATGCCCGCAATTTTTTTATCCTGGCGTGGAAGAAATGTGAATGCCTTTATGGTTTGCACAGCGCCCATGTCCACCGCTATTTCCTGTGGCAATCCATCATTGGCAGCATCGTTAGTTACGGTGCTGAAAACGGAATGGATATTCTCATCTATTGCTGCAGTGGCATTATTATTTGCAGGACTGATCATTTTCCAGCCTGCTTTTGATATACCGAATTCTTTTACACTGGTCTCGCTTGCCTGGTCATTTGTTTCAAAGCTGCGGGCTTTTATGATACCACCTGTTGGTAATGCAAAAGGATGTGCATAAGCCGTCGATGCCATCGTAGGCGTGGTTCCATCTATTGTATAATGAATGCTGCTTACCGGTGCGATAGTATTGATCTGCACTTCACCATTTTTACTGCGTTCTATTACAGGCGCTGTAAGATGCGCCGGTTCTTTAAACAATCCTATATCGCTTAAAGCAATGCAGGCATTGGCGCCGGTAATGCGCAGGCGTATTTTGGATGCAGTGATATTTTGCGGTAAACGTATCAGCCGGTTGGCGCCAATACTGGTGGCTGTTGCTATTGTTTTCCATTGCTGATCAATAAATGCATCTACGGCAAAGGATGTGATCCGCTGTCCCAGTTTAATATTCTCCCGCAACCTTATTACGTTGAATGTTTTTTCTTTTTTAAGGTCGATCAGTAATTCAGGATTCATCACTTCGTCATCTGTGGCCCAATAAGAATAACGATCGTTATCGGTTAAAAATGCAGTGCCGAATTTTGCTGCATTTTTTGCACGGATATTACTTGGGGTAAATACCGCTCCTTTTGCAAGGTTTACTGCAAATACCTGTTTCAGCAATGCTCCGAATTCTTTTAAGGCCTTTACATCGTTTTCGTGCAACAGTCCTTCGCGGTTGGGGGCAATGCCCACATCCAGGCAGGCGCCGCGGCCAACACTTTTATAATAGAGGTCCAATAAGGTATAAGCAGATTTTGCCTGTTCATCCTGGCTTGCATGATAGAACCAACCTGGTCTTAACGGCACATCACATTCTGCCGGCATCCAGTATTTACCGTTCATGGTTCCTTCGGTGGCCAGCCAGTATTTGCTGTAGCCATTAGCAGGCGCTTTGCCTTCGTCGGGAGCAACGGGTGTATAGGTCGCCCAACAGGTCTCGCCTGCATAACCTTCTTCGTTGCCCACCCAACGCACATCGGGTCCTATATCTCCAAAAATAACAGCGGTGGGCTGCATTTTTCGTGTAATCATAAACGTGCTGTCCCATCCATAATAACTGGTCCGGTCGATCTTTCTTACTTCTTTTGTACCGCCGTAATAACCATCGCCGCCATTGGCGCCATCGTGCCAGGAAATGAATAACGGTCCGTAATTACTGTACAGTTCTTTTAATTGCTGCCGGTAGATCTTCACATAAGCGGCACTCCCATACAATGGATTATTCCTGTCCCATGGCGAACAATACAATCCCAGTTGCATACCCAGTTTATTGCAGGCCAGCTGGTATTCCTTTACCATATCGCCTTTGCCATTTTTAAAAGGGCTTTTGCTGATATTATGTTCCGTGGTTTTGGTAGGCCATAAGCAAAGCCCGTCATGATGTTTTGCCACCACCACAATGCCTTTAAAACCGCCCGCTTTTACGGCGCCCACAATTTGTGTTGCATCGAAATGAACCGGGTTCACTATTGCAGGATCTTCATCACCAAATCCCCATTCTTTATCTGTATAGGTATCCACTCCAAAATGGATAAGGCAATACATTTCCGTTTCGTGCCACTTTAACTGTGCAGCGGTTGGCAGGGCGCCATAAGGTTTTGGCGGCGCCTGCGCCTGTATCTTGTTCACAAGTACCAGTGCTACCAATAATGCAAGTGCTGTTATTCTTTTCATTGCGCCAGATTGATCATTGAATTTATTGCGGATGTTTGAACCATGCAGCCGGTACCGGTTTCGGTGCTTCCCCGTTTTTGCTGTACCGTAATTGCAATGTATATCCACCCCCGCCTTCTACAAAATCCAGTTTAAAGGCATGCAAACCTTTTTGCAATATCACCTGTCCATTTTTTTCTTTGGGTGCGTGCATGCCATCGTTGTTCACCACTTCCCTGCCGGCGATATTTAAAATACCTCCATCATCGCAGGTAAGGTAAAAGCTATAAGTGCTTTCTTCCGGCACATCAATATAACCACGGTATTGCAGCCCGAATGCCGGCGCCTCCGCTTCTTTGGGCACCAGTATGTTCTCGACAATCGTTGAACCCTGTGGGGTTGTTTCTTTAGCAAGCAGGGCCGCACTTGCAAAACTAGCTTTTATCCAGTTACAGGTCAAGCCATCTTTTACAATTGAAACAACCGGTTGCGCAGGCTGCTGTTGTACATATTGCACATCGTACACATCTCCACGTGTGCCGTCCGTTTTAAATACCGCCAGCCGCACCAGCGATGTCTTTTTGATCTGCAGGGGCTGGGTTAACACACTGGAACGCACATTGGGTAATGTGCTATCCAGCGTGTACCTGATCACCGTGTTGTATAATGGCCTTTCAACTTTTAGTGTAGCCTTTTCCGTGAAGGCGTATTGTTCCATTAGCGGAAGATCGGGTAAACGGTATTTCGCCTCCAGCAGGTCCAGCCTTGCATATTGCTGTTGCAACCTTTGTAAAAATGCGGCGTAATTATGATCGCTGCTCCACAGGTTTTCAGCCAGGGCCTGCATCCTCGGCATCATGATATAATCTGCACGGGCTTCGGATGGTATTTGTTCTGCCCACATATTGGCCTGTGCGCCCATTATATTTTTTTCATCAGGTTGATTCAATCCTGCAGGCACAGGGTTATAATTGTATACAGCAGCCAAAGAATTTTTATCAGGTTGCTCATTAAAATATAAAGGATTACCTGGTGTCATGATAACGGCGTTGCCGTTACGGGCTGCTATTAACGGCGCCTGCGGCACCCAGGTTCTCCAATACATTATTGCGGCTGTTTTGCTTACGCCTCCTTCCAGTATCTCATCCCAACCGATCAGTTTGCGGCCTTTGCTGTTGAAGAACTGTTCCATCTGCCGGATAAAATAACTTTGCAATTCGGCCGTGCTTTTCAGCCCTTCTTTCTGCATCAATGTTTTGCATTCCGGGGATGCTTCCCAAAATTTACGGTCCACTTCGTCTCCCCCGATATGTATGTATTCGCCGGGAAATATATCCATGATCTCGGTATACACATCTTTCGCAAATGCAAAAGTGGTGGGCAGGCAGGGACAAACGGGAATTGAAAATAATTCGCCGAATGCGCTGGTGCCATCGCAGCTTAAATATTTATAGCTATTGATGGCTGCCATCATGTGGCCGGGCATATCAATTTCAGGAACAATGTCGATATGCCTTGCTGCTGCATAAGCAACGATATCTTTCATTTGCTGCTGCGTGTAAAAGCCGCCGTACATTGTTTTACCGTTGCGCTGTACAATATGTTTCTTGTCGATCTCAAAATCAGGATTGTCTTTTGCCTTCAGCATGCAGGCAGAATCCTGGTTATTAAAACTGCGCCAGGCGCCTTCTTCAGTCAATAATGGGTATTTTTTTATTTCTATGCGCCAGCCCTGGTCATCAGTAAGGTGCAGGTGAAATTTATTGAACTTGTAGAGTGTCATCAGGTCCAGCATTTTTTTCAAATAGTCTATGGAAAAAAAATGACGGGATACATCGAGGTGCATTCCCCGCCATGCAAAAGCGGGAGCATCATTGATATCAAGTGATGGCAGTGATAAAGAAGTGGAAAAATGTTTATTATTTTTTTCTGTCGCAACCGGCAACAATTGTCTTACAGTTTGTATAGCCCTGAACATACCTGTTGCAGTTGCCGCACTGATGGTGATATGCTGATTGGTAATGTGCAGTTGGTAACCTTCCGGCGCAGTAACAGCCGGATCCTGTACAAGATTAATGGCCAGGCCGGCAGACCGAGTAGTGATCTTTAATGGCTTGCCAAAATAATTGGTAAAAAAAAAGTTGAGGATATTGACCTCATTCTTAAAACAGTCATTGGCAGGCGCCACTATCACTGTTGCAGGTGTGATAATACAATTGCCTTTACCTTCTGTTAGAGTTGTTGGGTAAGGTATTAAGGGATACTTGTTGGCGTTATGCTGCGCCTCTATAGAATTAATAAGCAACAGGCATAAAACGCCAACAGCAGTGATCCTCTTTTTTTTCATGCAAAAACTAATGTTACCCGTACTGGTTTAATATTATCTGGCTATACCTTTTTCTTTAAAAATGCAGCAGGCTTTTGACGGATCGTGTTCCGCATCGGCCTACTGCTAAACGTGGATTGCTGCTAAATCCAACCAAACTATCTTTACGCCAGCTTACCTGCATGGCTTATTTTCCGTACAATATCTTTACCTGCAATGTTTCACTTAACTGCTTATTGTTTACATAGGGATAAAGTGTGAACAGCACATCATCTTTGCTCTCCTTTGGCATTGTATAAGCAACCGTCATCACTCCTTTTCCTTTAGCGGCTATGGTACCGGGATTTTTAAATACCAATCCTGTTCTTTTATCTTTCATCAAAAAATTTAAGGTCATCGGTTTATTGGTATTGTTGGCGTAATGCAGTTCCATCTGCCTTGTTTCGCCAGGCTTTAAATAACCGAAGGCCATTACTTTCAACCGCATGTATAGCCCATTACCATAGTTATAAGGATAGTCTTCCTCTATTGGATGCTCAGCAGGAATAATTTTGCCCTGCACCCATATACGGCTGAATTCCTTACGATCGTTACTGTACACCACCAGTTCCTTCGAAAAGAAACCCGATTTATATTCCGGGTTAAAAGTGATCGTTACTTTTCCTTTACCACCCGGCTTCACGGGTTCTTTGGTGATCACATTCCCGATACAACCACAGGCGCTGAAAACATCTGTAACCACTACCGGCGTTTTACCTGCATTGCGAAAAGTAAACACGTGCGATACTTTTCCATTCTTTTCCATGATGGTACCAAAATCATGTATGCGCTCTTCAAATACCACACTGTTCGAAATTGTTTGCGCATACAATGAGCCGATGAAAATAAATTTTACCGCCAGGATAATGATACAGCACTTCTTCATCGGGTTATTTTTAAATACCGGCACTTTTAATTCGCATACGCATCAAACTCCACCACCCTGTAATTCTGTGTATTGGTAGATGTGGCATAATACAGCTTAAGCCTTACATATTTTGCCGGGATAGCTTTATAAAACAATATGTAATTATAGCTGGATGCATACGTAAGGTTTGCTTTTAAAGGCGAACCGATAAGATCATAAGTAATACCATCGGTACTGAGATATACATCCACCTGTGTAGGAACATAAGTAGCTGAAGTGGCAGTGTATAAACGGATACCTGTAATATTCTGCACGGTCTGCATATTTACATCCAGTGTACCGGGAGATGCTGACCATCTTGAATAGGTGGTAGTCGATCCATCAAATATGCTTCCGGTAGTGGTCAATGCAGGATCAAATGCAGAAGTCCATGCAGTACGTGTTGGCAATATAGCGCCGATCACATCTGCAGTAGTGGCGAGGTATTTGATCCTTCTTTGTTCTACATTTATTACGATGTAAGCGATCCTGGTATTGGTGGTGATCTCGCCCGCTGCTGCAGATAAGCTGGTTAATTTAATGGGCGCCATATACGCAGTTAAAGTAAGTAAACCCAGCTTGGTAGCGTCTACCGGTACAGTGATGGAATCACTGGATGTGCTGGAACCTTTGCTCATATGTGCAACCAATCCTGTAGTGGTTAAAATACCGGCAGGAAAAACTGCATACTTGGTATTGTGTGATGCATTGTATGCTGCTACTAATGTTGTATCCAGCTCGGCATTAATGGTAACATCCATACTGATAGCCCTGGATGCATATACCGGGAATTTGATGGCAGCAGGAACAGTGGTGGATAAGTTGACCACGCCACTTCCTGCAACATTAGGAATATTCACTGCCGCATAGCTGATGGAATTATCCGGCATATTGGCAAATGTGGGATTGTTGTCTACAAAGAATTTGGTGGTGGGATCGCCTACCACATCAAATGAGTCGCTTTTTTTACAGGAGAAAAATGCAACCGCCAGTGCAAGGCATCCTGTGAAGTATTTTATTTTTAACATGTTTTGCAGTTTAATTTTAGGATTACAATTCCGGTTATTGGCTACACTTGTTCAATATGTCATTTGTCCATGTAACGTAAGCAGATTTATCTACAGCAACCAAAGTGCCGCTGCCTGCATTATCCCAATATACTTTGGTCCAGTCCAGGTCGTATTTAGCACCTGCGCTTGATGAGTTCTTGAACTTCGTTCCAGAACCTTCATTGAATTTCCAGTAAGCCACTAACCCATCAGCATTAGGATCGGCGCCGCAAAGGTTCAGTTTTATTTCACTGGCAGTTAATGCACGGCTCCATACACGGCATTCCGCGATACGGCCGTTTACATACTGTTTGGTATCATAACCACCCCAGTTCTGCCCCAGGTTCAGTCTTGACAATGGCAATACCATTGAGCCGGATACTTCCGCTGCTTTAACACCATCAACGTACATGGACATTTTACTGCCATCATACGATAAAGAAATGGTGTACCATTGATTGGCATTGAAATTATAGGCGAAGGCACTACCCAATGAGCCGATCAATTGCAATGAATTACTGGGGTTACCCAACTCTGCATAACGTAAACCGATACTCTTGTCTTCGGTGTAACTGCTCCAGCTGATCAATGTCTGTATAGGCTGAGGATTGGTATTACCATCACCGGTTCTGTAAGCGTAAATAAGATTTTTTATTTCGAGTGTAAAATTGGCCAGCTGTACAGGATTGGTGGCATCCAGGATAGCAGTAGCGTTAAAACGGCCACGTGTACCCGGTGTTCCTGTAGTACCGGCATTGGAATTATTCATGGATAATGCAGGGAAGCTGATCACCCTTGCCACCCTTAAGAAAATGGTCCTGGATGATTCAAGCACGCTTATATCGCTGCTGCCACCACTGAATGATGTGATCGTAATTGGTATAAGATAAGAACGGCCATCTACCAATGGAGCGGTAGACAGCATTTTTACACTTACAGATGATGAAACAGAAGAACCGGCTTTGATCACCGTTTCCACATTGGTTACTTCAACAGCAGATGCAGGCACGCCGAAGTAAGTAGTGTTGTGCGCTTTGTTAAAAGCAGTAACAGCACCGGTATCCAGCGCAAAGTTAACTTTGATATCTGTTGGCGCTTTGATAGTAGAAGTTGCCGATACCAGGTAAGTGGCAGGCGTATTCTCAACAGAAAATTTTACGATCGGGTATGATTCTGTACCGGTAATAAGAATAACGGGTTGACCAAAATCATTTTTCTTTTTACAACCGGTAGACAGCAGTAATACTGCAGCGATTGTTGTAAAAAATGGTGCCAGGAATATTTTTGTCTTCATTTTATAATTTTTAATAGTATTATTAAAGTGATCTGAAATATTATTTAGCTGCAGGGTTTACAATCTGGATCGACCGCCTTACATTATAGTATGGAACGCCTGTTGCTGAATAATAATCCCTGTCAAAATAAAATGCGCCGAAGCCTGCTTTTTTACCCTGCGTAGGATTCCATCTTGCCATCCCTTCCATGGAATACATTTGTGTACCATCGGTGGTTAATGTATTACCATTTGCTTCGGTGAATGGTGTTCCCCCATTGGCAGAAAAATCACCAAAGTTTTCCTGTACAATGAATTTGCCCGGGGGAATTGCCGCGGCAACTGAATTATAATAACTCTGCAGGTTAGTGGCATTCTGCACGCCGCCTGTACCTTGTGAATAAGCTTGTTTTACATAATAGTTTACAAGCGGCCCCACAGCAGCCGGTGGTAATGAAGAGTAATAATCCACTACCAGTAATTTATCAGGATACTTTCCTGTTGGCCCGAACGACTGGGCAATGTATTTTACCAGTATGGTGAAATTGTTCGAAGTGGTCCATACACCTTGTGATGGTTCGTAATCAATATCCACACCGTCGATATTATTGTTGATCACCTGGTCAATGATATACTGCCCGTATTGTGTAATAGTGGCACTGTCTTTTATTTTCACCGTATCGCCTTTTGCAGTTACAAACTGCGATATATTACTGGCATCCTGGTGCGATACAAAGCGGGTGCCTTTTTTCTGCTGGCAGAACTGCATATCGGCAAGCGCCAACGGCTGCCAGTCTTTTGTAGGGATACCCATCCATAAGTTCACAATATCAACACTATCCGGCAGCCCCAGGATACGTTCTCCCCACGAAGGAGATTCTTTGTTACCACTAGCGCCCTGTATAGGAGCATACGCTGCATAAAAGCCATAGAAAAGCGTGTGATTCTGTTTTTTTGTACGCCCTTAAATTGGAATAGTATTGCTCATCGTATGTATAAGGCTTCTGAATTTCCAAAGCCTCCGCATCTTTTTTGCAGCTTGCCAGTATCATTACTGATACAACCAGTGCTACAACGGCAATCAAATGTTTTTTCATAACAGTTATGTTTATGTTGTTTCTAATTGATTATTTTTTGTCCCACCATAATTTAATACCACCGCCATCAGGTCCGCCCAATGCCGCAACACCGCTCTGCACACCTGTTCTGTTATTATTATACTCCGATTGCGGGTATGGGATACGGCGCACCTGCGTGGCTGTATTGATGGTACCGTTACTATTGTTATTGACTACGGGGAATAATTTAGGATAAGTAGTACGGCGGAATTCAGCCCATCCTTCCGGACCATCGGGATACATAGCGATCCATTTTTGTGTGATGATCCTTTCCAGGTTGGTCTCAAAAACATCTGCCGCATTCCAGGCTATTTTAATGGTGCTTTGTGCAGCAATATTGTTGCCGGATTGACCACTGTTATCAGTAAATGAAGCCGGTACTGCAGTCGCATTTGCCGCATAGGTCGCTGCATCAGTTGCCTGCAATCCGTTTTCTACAAATGAAGCGCTGATACCTGAGTTATAAAAATTTTGTGCTGTGCCACCCATGTTCCATCCACGTAAAGCGCCTTCTGCACGCAGGAAGTACGATTCAGCAGCCGTCATCCATACGATCTGTGTGCTGCTGGTGTTCATATTAAAGCTGGATATCTTGGTGCCTGTATACGGCGTCCAGGTTGTGGTGAGTATACCCTGGCGTACGCCATGATAGTTACCATCATCTGCCTTGGTAAAATATACTGCACGGCGTGGATCAGCATAACCATTCAAATAAGAATCCATGGAAGCGCTCATACGGGCTTCACCGGCATTGAAAGAATAAGCGATCTCGTATAACGGGTGGTAGTACACTAAGTTGGCAGAATGCTGTAAAGCTGCCCTGTCATTGGCGCTGGTAATAAAACCAATGGGATTGGCAGCTGATTTTTCTGCTTCGGTCTGTGCTAGTGCCGCATTGGCATAAACGATACGCATTGCTAAACGAAGGCGCAATGTATTCGCAAATTTTACCCAGTTGGCCACATTGCCGCCGTAAATAAAATCATAGTCCTTTAATACAGTGGCAGCAGGATTGGATTGGGTATACTGTGTAAGTACATTGATAGCTGAATCCAGTTCAGTTAAAAACTTGGTATACACATCCTGCAAGGAACTGTAGTTATTTTGTAATGTACCACTGCCGTAATTGTTATAAGGTATGGGTCCGTAGGCATCCGCAACGCGGTGCATACCTTCAACTTTTACAATCGTGGCTATTGCCGCCACCTGGGGCAGGTTTTGATCGGCAGCAATTTTGGTGATGGATTGCCATGCCGGCATCACTGATGCAAAACCGGAAGTAAAGGTCCTTTCTATCCAGCCGGTGATAAAGTAATAAGCGCCGTTGTGCACACCGCCATACCATGTACCGGTTGGTGCAATATAACCAGAGTATACATCGCTGGTAAGGCCCTGTGCCACCTGGTAATCGCTGGTAAGGTTGGTACCGTCTTTAAACAAAACCACGTTGCGCTGCATCTGCGAGAAGAAGGCGCCCGTTTTAAGGTTATCTGTTGCCAGCATATCCTCGGTAGCTTCGTTCTGGTTGGTATTGTATTTATCGAAGTTTTTGGTGCAGGATGCAATTACAGCTATCAGCACTACACTGATGCCAACCATTTTTGCCCAAAAAATTAGTTCATCTTTTTTCATAATAATTTTCATAATGATTATTTATTGAGATTATCAGAAATTAACTTTTACAGAAAATCCTATTGAACGAAGGCTCGGCATCATGAAATAGTCGATACCCTGGTAATAGGTTTGCGTGTTGGAAGTAAGTTCCGGGTCAAATGGCGCAGTATTGTACAGGAAGAACAGGTTGCGGCCCACCAATGAAACATTGGCGCTTTTTACAAATTTCACCCATCTTTTTACAGGGATATCATACCCTAAAGAAACTTCGCCCAGGCGTACATTGGTAGCACTGTAGCAGTACATAGATGCAATACCGCCCGAAGCGCCGGCACCCACCACCTGGTAGTATTCTTTTGCAGGTACCCGTTTGCCGTTTACAAGAGCGCCGCCGTTATCCCTTGCATCTGCCGATGCCTGTGATATACCGAACGCATCCATGATGGCCTGCGTATTGGATACAACGATACCGCCTACACGAGCCGTGAATAAGAAGCTCAGCCCGATGCCCTTCCATTTAAGGTCGTTACCCCATCCCAGGTTGTATTTAGGATTGTTATTACCTGCATAAACAAATTTATTAGGTTCAGCCACCACAGTTTTAGAACCCGGGTCCACATAAATAGCACCGTGTTCATCCACTCTCAAAGTATTTACATAGATATCTCCCATTGATCCGCCTTCTTTCAGCATCATTTTATAGCTACCCGTTCCACTCATATCCAGTTCATGTAAGGATATCACTTCACCGGTGATAGGATTGGTCCAGCCCGGCAGCAATTCCACTATCTTGTTCACGTTCAAAGAATAGTTGGCAAATGTGCTCCAGTTAAAGTTGCCGAATTTGCGGGTATACCTTAATGAAGCCTCAATACCTTTATTATCCACACGGCCTGCGTTTACGATTACACTGGTGTAACCGGATGCAGATGAAAGTGTAGGTGTAAAGAACTGGTTGTACGTACGGGATGAATATACCGTTGCATCCAGTTTCAATGCGCCGTTAAAGAAAGCTGCATTCAGACCCGCTTCCCACGATTTGGTCAGCTCTGCTTTAAGATCAGGATTCGGCAACCTGGTTTGTGTTACAGGGTAGCCGCCAGTAAGCGAATAAGTAGGTATGGTCAGGAATACATCCGGTTCGTTACCCACTTCAGAATAAGATGCACGTACTTTTAAATACGATAATTTATTGGACTTGATATGCAACAGGTCGCTCAGCACTGCGGATAGACCTGCAGATGGATAGAAGAATGATTTATCACCGCCTGACTGCGCCAGTGTGGAAGCCCAGTCGTTACGTGCAGTTGCATCCAGGTACACCATATTGCGGAAGGCAAGTTGTGCACTGGCAAAAGCTGATTGCTTTTGTTTATGATAACCCGTCTGCGACATTTCGGAAGTAGACTTATTTACATTGCTGTAAGTGTACAGGTTGGCAACGCCTTGTAATTTTCCACCGTACATGTACTGGTTGTACACGATATCTTCAATAGAGCCGCCCAGGTTGGCAGTTAAGTTGAAGTCCCTGTTTATTTTTTTATTGATGTTGGCCAATGCATCTGCATATATCTGGCGGGTATCCAGGGAGTTTAATGAGTAATAACCATTGTTGGATGCAAATAATGTATTGGTGGATGCAGCAAATTTTTTCTCATCCTTTTCATCGTCCTTATCTAATTTAACACGGCCTGATAAATTGATCCAGCTGGCAAGATTGTATTTCAGCGACATGGTGGTCATGTAGCGTTCTTTTTTATTTTCAAAAAGATCACGCTGTGTAACCCAGTAAGGGTTCTGCATCAATAAACCGTTATCGCCATAAGGCCAGAACTGGGTCATCAGGTTTCGCGAAGGATCATATCTTTCATACGCTTTTACCCGGTCAAAATTATCGCCTGCTGGAAACAGGTAGATAGCGATCAGCGGGTTAAAATACTGCCCCTGCGATATCATGTTCTTTTCCTTCACCAGGCCCGCCATAAACGCAAGGTCCAGGTTCAGTTTTCCGCCGGCCAGTACAGCAGTATTGCGTGCTGTAAAGTTGGAACGGTTATAATCGTTGTTAGGAATAATGCCATAAGAAGTAACATTACCTACGGATACATAAGTCTGGTTTTTATCATTACCTGTAGAAAGTGTAAGACCTGTGGTAGAGTTTACGCCGGTCTCAAAAAAATCAGCAGGTTTATAATCAGAAGGTGTTACCAGCTTATCGCCCCAGCTGTAATAACTGCCCACTTCTGTCTGGCCATACGTATTCTGGAATTTAGGCAGCAGTAATGGGTTCGAGTACGTGGTACCGTTAGATATGGATACACTGGTTTTATCTTTCTGTCCTTTTTTAGTGGTGATCAGTATCACACCATTGGCGGCAGCACTGCCATACAATGCAGCTGCAGAAGGTCCGCTCAAGATGGACACAGTTTCAATATCATCCGGGTTAAGATTGGAAACAAAATCACCGGTCTGTCCGGCGCCGGAAAAAATATCTGCGGCCTGGCCACGGATGGTATTCGGCATCGGGATACCATCTATCACATACAAGGCATTATTGTTGCCGTTAATAGATTTTAAACCACGCATCACCACACGGGATGAACTGCCAGCGCCTGCAGAAGAAGCATTGATGGTAGCACCTGCGATCTTACCGTTTAGGCTGTTCACAAAACTACCGTCATTTACTTTGGTGATATCTTCTGTTTTCAGTTCCTGTACATTATAAGTAAGTGATTTGCTTTTTTTGGAAATGCCCAATGCAGTAACCACGATAGTTTCTGCTTCGGCTATCGCTTTTTGCAGCACTACGTCTACAGTGGTACGTGAACCAACCGGTTGCTCCACGGTAGCAAAACCGATATAAGAGAACACGAGTACCTGTCCCGGTTCCACATTAATGGTGAATTTTCCTGAGGCATCAGTAGAAGTACCGGTCTTAGTGCCTTTTACCACGATCGATACACCCTGTAACGGCGCACCGTCTGCACCCGTTACCCTGCCCGTAACTTCTTTGCGCAGGTCCTGTTTTACAGCAGGTTGCTGGTTACCACCCGCAGGAGGATTGGCAGTTGCCGCTTTTTCTTTAATAAAGATCGATCTGTTGGTGATCTCGTAGCTGATGGGCTGCCCCTGGAAAGCAAGATCCAGGAAAGTAGCCAATGGCATGTCTTTCACAGAAAGCGACACCGGTTTAATGTCTTTCAGCAAGCTTTTGTTGGCAAAAAAAGTAAAGCCGGTTTGTTTTTCCACTGCATCAAACACTTTGGTAAGTGTTACATTCCTGCCGGAAAAAGTGACCGTTTGCGCAGCAGTTTTTGCATTTGCATTCAGCAAAGCGCACAGCATAAAAAAGATGATCAGCTTCATAATACGCAGCGTTTTAGTTGAGAACCGCAACGGCTGTAATCCCGGTTTTTCAAGCCACTTAAAAGGAATCACCATGGACTGAAAAACCACAGCATTGCGATCAGAAATAGCAGTTTTTGGCATAACTTCACATTGGTTTTGTTTCTAAAATGTAGTTTTTAACCGAACTCAAAATTTTGAATGGAGCAAAACTTTCCGGAATTTTTCCGGCTTGCCGCCAGGATCGCGACTCCAGGGCGGCATTTTTTTGCGCACTCAATTATGATTATCTTCTCTTAAAAGATCCTGTTATCAGGGCAGTACCACTACCCTCTTACCCTGCTCCAGCCTGAAGTGTACTTTCGATACTTCCAGGCCATGCAGTACAGCGGATAAGCTCAACGTTCTGCTTAACTTACCCACAAATTCAAATTGCGGAACACCTTTTTCATACACCACTTCAATATTATACCAGCGTTCCAGCTGGCGCATCACATCTTCCAGCGAAGCATCCTGGAAATTGAACACACCATTCTTCCAGGCCATTACTTTTTCAACATCCACATCTTTTATTACTTTAATATCGTTTTTCACCTGTGCCTGTTCGCCCGGTTTAATGATGATACCTTTATTTATACCTGCAACGGGTTGTGTTACTTTTACTGAACCCTGCAGCAACGTAACTTTTACATTGGCTTCATTTTCGTAAGCATTTACATTGAACTCCGTACCCAGGTCGGTGATCTCCGTTTGGCCATAGCTGACTTTAAAAGGCATCGCATCATTATGCACCACTTCAAAATAGGCTTCACCGGTAATGGCCACTTTTCTTTCTTTGCCTGCAAATGCAACAGGGTATGTAAGCGACGAACCGGCATTGAGCCATACGCGGCTGCCATCTGCCAGTATCATATCCACCACTTTACTTCCCCTGGGATTGGTGAGCGTATTATATTGTATATCCCCGGTAGCTTTTTGCGCCGCACTGTACACGATCTGGCCATTGGCATTCTTTACCAGGTTCACGCCGCCCTGCGTGGCAAATGTTCCGTTGTTGATGCTGTCAAGCGGTAATACCCTGCCATCCGCCAAAGTGATCATAGCCCTTGCAGCAGGGGCGCTGATATCGGTCACAGGTGTTTTTTTTGCAGGAACTTCGGCTATGCTTTCCCATTGTGCAGGTTTATTTTTAAGCAGCATATAACCGCCCACTGAAACGAGCAGCAAAACTGCCGCTGCAGCAGCCACCCGCTTCCAGATGGAATAGCTTTTGACTGTTTCGGTTGCCGCAACAGGCGCTTCGGCAGAAAGAATAGCATGAAGGAGCGCTTCCCTTTTATGGATAGGCATCATTTCATCTCCATGTTCTTCTTCCCAGCTTTGTTGTAATAATTCTTTTACTTTTCCTTCCCATTGGGGAGAAAGCAATAGCATGGCAAGCTCCTGCTTTTCAGCCTCCGTAATGGTTTTGGCTACATGTTTTGCAAACAGGTCCTGCAATTTTGCTTCAGGCATTGGTAATTGTTTTGGTGCAGAAAAATGATAAGAATTTCATAAAACAAGCATAACAGTTAAGCAATATCCTTTTGTGAGACACAGCAAAACCAAAAAGGTAGTAGATGAAAACAAAAAAAAATCAGGAGGGGTAATTAAAGCCCGTTTCAGGACAGGCTGAGCGATAAAATAACGCAGAGTGCCACGGCTTTTGAACCGTAAGTCTCCGTGATTTCCTTGCGTAAATGATTGAGGGCATCGGTAAGGTGCCTTTTTACCGTAAAGATGGAAATGCCCAGGCGTTTGGCAATATCTTCCTGTTTAAGCCCTTCTTCGCGGCTCATTTTGAATACTTCTTTTTGCTGGGGTGTTAGTTTACCTACTGCATTGTGGATCAGTTGCAGCACTTCTTTCCGTACCAGCTTATCGTCGGGGTTGCCCGATTCCGGTACGGTAGCTTTATCCAGCTCTGTGGTCAACAACGTACGCTTGGCCAGGCTGCGCAAACCATTGAAAGCCGTATTCTGCGCCATTTTAAATAAATAGGCATTCAACTGCTGAATTTCCTTTAAACGGTCACGGTGCAGCCATAGTTTAAGAAAATACATCATGCACGGTATCCTCCGCCATTTCGCTGGATTCGGTGATGCGGAGTATGAAACTGTATAATTTAGGATGGTAAGTATTGAACAATTGCCTGAAGGCAAGCTCACTTCCTTCGGATACTTGTATCAACAGTTCACGTTCATTATATAACGGCTTCTCAGGCAATAGCAGGTTGGTTGTATTTTGGTAAATCGGATTAAAAATATAGAAAATGTAACAAACACAAAAGAATTATTCGTTAACGTACATGCAATTATGCCGGACGGCAGCCTGATATTATATTTTTCAACAGGATGTAGTACTATATTAATATTTTTTCATGATCCTGATAAGCATTTTGGCAATGATCTCATAGCCTTTGTCTGAGGGATGCAGGCCATCATAAGTAACATCGATCGCATCCAAAGGATATGGATATTCATCCGTTTCCGGGTTAAAAGGAATATTGGTATAGGCAGGGTAAGTATAGTTGGTATACGCCCCCGTTTGCGGATCTTTTAACCGTTTGTATTTTACCAGTTGTTCCACTTCCATCCCTTTTTTATGGTACAGGTCTGCACATTTAAAATGTTCAAAGTCTGCAATACTATCCACCGCATTGGCAAACTGTTCCAGGCTTTGTCCATCTTTTTCTTTATAAGAACCATAAGCATTGTTCTTGGGATTATTGATATACACAAAATCCGAACGCTGCATAGGCGTTATCAAAATAATTTTTGCATCGGGATTAAGGCTGCGCAGTTTATTGATGATAATGCGGAATGCGCCATACAAAGTGCCACTGCCGGTATTATTTTGGTAATCAGCAAAACTGCCCAGTTTATTGGAATGCCACCAGTCGTTGGTACCTAAAAAAACAGAATATACATCTGCTTTCACCAATCCCAGTTTTTCAATATTATCTGCAATGCGGCTGGCCGTCCAGCCATTATGTCCCTGGTTGATAAAATGAATATTGCCGAGTTTATCCGTAACACGGGTCATGTAACCTTTGGTAATGCGGTTGCCCGTTTCATTGGCATGGTCGTTCAGGTAAGTGATAGAATCACCAATGGCCACCCAGGTAATATTTTTTTTGGCAAAGGAAGAAATGATCAGCACAAGGGCTGATAATACCACCAGTTTTTTCATACTGCAATTGTATTAGATAAAGTTGATCTGTAAATTAAGTAAAAAATCATGGTTATAAAATACCAGCTGGCCGGTTAAAACGCATTTATATTTCACAGCTTTTGTATTTTTATGCAAATCTGTAATGAATGGATGTAAAAATTGAAGCTTCCTGGGCGGCTGTTTTAAAGAACGAATTCACCAAACCGTACTTTGAACAGATCGTTACTTTTTTAAAAACAGAAAAGGCTGCGGGCAAAACTATTTACCCGCCCGGTCCGCTCATCTTTAATGCATTCAATCAAACGCCTTTCAATAAAGTAAAAGTGGTCATCATCGGGCAGGATCCTTACCATGGTCCCGGCCAGGCGCACGGATTAAGTTTTTCAGTGCCCAATGGTATCAAGCCGCCGCCATCGCTGGTGAATATTTTTAAAGAGATACAAAAAGATATTGGTGTGGCCATGCCCCTGCAATATGGTAATCTTACCCGCTGGGCCGAACAGGGCGTGCTGTTACTCAATGCGGCTTTAACGGTAAGGGCTAATGAACCATTCAGTCATGCCAATTTTGGCTGGGCCGATTTTACCAATGCGGTTATTCAAAAAATATCCGACGAAAGAACAGGCATCGTTTTTTTATTATGGGGCAAATTTGCGCAGGAAAAACAAAACCTGATAGACGAGACCAAACATTTTGTTTTAAAAGCGGCACACCCCTCGCCTTTTTCGGCGGATAAAGGTTTTTTTGGCTGCAAACATTTTTCAAAAACCAATGAGCTGCTGGTAAAAGAAGGCCTTGCTCCTATCGATTGGAAATTATTAACTCCCTGATTTAGTGTATCCATGAACGTTATAAAAAATATTTTTGCAAGGTTGTGGGCTTTATGGGGCATTATTAGTTTTATTGCCACTTTCCTCCTCATTTTCATTCCTTCAATGGTCTCTTATTTAATAAAAGGGATCAAAGGCCAGGATTATTTTATAAAAGTGTCCCGCTTCTGGATGAACATCTGGCTGCCGCTGGTGGGCTGCCCGGTAAAAGTAAAAGGCAAACAAAATTTTATACCCGGCAGGAATTATATCGTGGTATTCAATCACAATACGTTGCTGGATGTGCCCTTATCAGCGCCCTATGTACCCGGACCCAATAAGACCATCGCCAAAGCATCTTTTGCCAAAGTGCCTTTATTCGGCTGGTTCTATCGTAAAGGCTCTATATTGGTTGACAGGAAAAATGAAAAAAGCCGTATACAGAGTTATGAAGCCATGAAGCAGGTACTTGCAGAAGGTATGCACATGAGCATTTATCCTGAAGGCACCCGCAACAGAACAGCCGAGCCGCTAAAACCATTTTACGATGGCGCTTTTAAATTATCTACCGATACACAAAAAGAGATCATTCCCTGCATCATCACCGGCACCAAAAAAGCCATGCCGGTAAACAAATTCTTTTACCTGTTGCCTGTTCCTTTAACAATGGAATTCCTGCCGGCCATATCTCCCGCCAATATTCCCGTTAAGGAATTAAAAGAAAAAGTATTTATAGTAATGAAGGAACAATACCTGCGCTCATTGCAATGATCTACAGATCGTAGAAATACCTGGTACGGTTAGATCTAAGATCCCTTAAGATACCCGACTTAGGATTGATGCTGATATTGAAGAAACGGTACTTACCCACGGGCGAAATATTAATGGCCATTTGCCAGCAGTGCATTTCTCTTGTAAGATACATACTGATGGAACCCACTTCGCCGGTAGTGATATTGTAATAACCATTAAACCCGATCTGCCATTTGGATGTAAGGTTCAGTGTACTGTTCCAGCTGATATTTTGCGCAATAATACCCTTGTACCCGGAATAATCTGCATTCAGTTGCCTTACATAGGTAAGGGCATACGAAAAACTCAGGCTCCACGGAATATTAAAGTTGGCAAACTCACCGGGATTCTTGCTGATGTAATTCGCCTCCTGCTGGTATTCATCCAGCGGCATGCCAGATACATTACCATTGGCATCCACATTATTGTTGTTGGGCAGTTTTTCATTCTTATCACCACCTTTAAAGCTCGTTTGCAGCGAAATATTGGCATTGGTGAGCGTACCCAGCGACCAGGGCTTTTTCTTCCAGATCAGTTTATCAATAAAATCGCCCCTGCTGTTGGTTTGATAAGGCATGGTAGTACCACTTGCAGTGATACTTACTTTTTCAAAAAGGTTCGTTCTTGCAGAAATAGTGAAAGGCTGCAGTTTGAATGAATCGCCTAAAAGATTGTAACTGCTGTTGATACTGAAACCGTCGATCAGTGTAACTTTTTTAATAGCAGCTTCGCCGGTATCTTTTTTACTCCTTACTTTCATCTGGATATTATTATCAATACCAAATGTGATGGCGCCCGATTTTCCTTCGCCAAAAGCAGAGAAAATATTGCCATCGTAGATGGACGGCCTGGAGAATATTTTACCGGAAGTATCCAGCTGCAATGTGTAGTGATCTTTTCCGTTGATATCAGGATGATAGCTGAAACCAATGCTCGGCCTTATTTCGTGGCGGATGGCCTGCACTTTGCTGTTCTTGCCAAAACCGATCATACCGAAAATCCTGGTGGTACCCGATACGCCATACGACATTTCGTGTGCACGGTAAAAACCTTTGGTGGTAACTGTGTCCACTTTTTTAGTTACATCATTCCAGCTACGCACCGTTTTATTCTGGTACCAGTATTCCTGGTAACTAACGCTGGGCGCTATCTGCAGCGGACCCAGTGGTGGTAATGCAAGTGTGATAGGCACACTATGGCTGCCGCCCCATTGCAGTTTATCCACCAGCTGTTTGGTAATATTGCTGGCCGTATCATAAAAATAAGTCAGGCTCTTTACGTTTGAATTGAGTGCCACGCCCAGGTTCTCGTACCATTTATATTCACCGATCGGTTCCTTTCTCCTGAAAGGATACAATGTTGTAACATTGAATCCAACATCGGGCAGGTTCAGGTTAATAAGGCGCTGTTGGGTGTTCTGATTATGGTTGGCACTAACGGTTAGGTTAAAAGGTTTATCCTTCCATACTTTGGAGTAAGTGATGGAAGAGTTCATCTGGTTTTGAAAATTCCGCTGCGGGCTGTTGGGCACTGATTCGTTGAATTTGCTGCTGCCCGCATTTACGCTGGCGCTGAAAGTTACACCCGGCCTGGACTTGGTATCGGCACTATGCGACCACGTTACGTTAAAATTACGGGCCCCCGATTTATCAAGATCCCGCAGGTGCTGGATATTGATATTGAAATTACCCTGGTAATGATAGCGTTTGTAATATCGTGGACTGATGCTCGCCGTCCATCCCCCGTACGAGTACAAGGTACCCAATGCCACCGCATCCCAGTGCTGGTTGATGATCTTATAATAACCGATCCCTTCCAGCGCCAATCCTAATTGTTCGTTGGCAGTAAAGCTGGGCCTGATAATACCGGAGTGGCGGCCTTTGGATAAAGGGAAAATACCAAAGGGCAATGATATCGGTAAAGGGATCTCTTCAATTTCAGGATGCACGGGGCCGGTAAAGGCCATTTTTTTATTGATAAATTTTATCTTCTTGCTTACAAAGGCAAAATGCGGCGTATCCAGGTTACAGGTGGTGAACCTGCCGTAAGAGGCGTAAAATACATTCGCATCCACCTTTTTTATTGTTCTGCCATACACAAACATTTCATCCTGCTTGGTATAAGTACCTTTGGTGATACCCTTACCCGTTTTCATATTCACCTTAATGGAATCACTTACAGATAAGAAACTGCCCTGGGTATAAGTGGGCCATGCTATTACATTGCCGGTGCTGTCTTTAACAAAATAAGCGCTTACCAGGTTGGTGGATTGATCGAACTCAATATGCGGCGATACCAGTTGGTTATCGATATAATTTACCTTGGTTTCTTTACCATACAGGATGATCTTTTTTGTAGGCACATCCAGTATCATGGAATCATCGGCATGATAAGTTATGGGGGCATCCAGTGAATCTTTGGAGGTCTTAAAATTAAAAGTATCCACCTTCACTTCAGTGATATGGCTGGTGTCGGGAATAGATTTTTTAACAGGAGGAGTGTCAACAATTACAATATCTGCAATATTTTTTTCGTTTTTATTGGCAGGGATGTCAGTTAAATTACTGTGAAAGTGATGCTCATTAAAACTATAATTACCACCATACAGCGTTATGCCTGTGAACACCAGCGCCAAAGCCCATGTCAATATATATTTTGCCTTACCTTTGTACAGTTGGTTCATTTTTTTTGGATGAGCAAAAATAGCCATTCTAACAGAATGAATTTGTGAATATTAATATAATTACTAACCCCCGGTAAACCTTTTGAGTATGCTGAAAAACAAAGTGCCCGTTTTAGTTGCTATTGCTGCTTTTAATTTGTTAATAATTCCAGGTACTTTTTCTCAGAAAAAATTAACTACTATCATCGTGGATGCGGGCCATGGCGGAACCAAGGACCCCGGTGCAACAGGCCAGTATGAAAATTCCCTGCGTTCCAAAGAAAAAGATATTACCCTTGCTATATCATTAAAACTGGTGGCGGAGCTTAAAAAGCAATTGCCCGATGTAAATGTAAAACCCACCCGTACCACCGATATTTACCAGGATCCCCGTGAAAAAGCGAAGGATCGCCAACGAACAGGGCGGCCAGCTATTTTTGTGCATACATGCCGATAGCGGCCCGTTGAAGCAAGGCAGAAGGCAGATCGGCACCCGTGAAGAGACCCGTTATAAATATACCTATACCGGTAAAGGCAAAAAACGGAAAAAAATTCCCCATCCTTATACCGTAACAGTTCCCGTGTATGAATATTTTAAAATGCCATTAACAAGAAGCGGAACCAGTGTATGGATATTCGCACCGCATAAAACGAGTGATAAATTAAAAGCGATCATGGATGGTGGTGAGGATTTTGAAATTGAAACAGACAACGTGGATTCAACCGAGAATTTTGATTTTAACAGCCCCGAAGGAAGGACATTGGCCAGCATTTATGCCAGCCGTTTCCAGTTAAGGAGCGACAGGCTTGCCGGTTATGTGAATGATGAAATAGAAAAAACAGGTCGTGCTGCACTGGGCATCAGCCAGCGCCAGAAGGGAATATGGGTATTGCAGGCCACCAACATGCCGGCCATATTAATAGAAACAGGCTTTATCAACAATCCTGAAGATGAACGCTACCTGAACAGCGAACAGGGGCAGCAGGAATTGGCAGAAGCCATAACAGCAGCTGTTAAACGCTATAAGGAACAGATAGAAAGCGGCGCAAAAACCAATGGGCAGCAGGCAGCGCAGGCCGATCCTCCCAAACCAAAAGAACCAACCGCACAAACGCCTGCTAATGCAGCATACGAAACCAGGAATACCAAAGAAGAAAAAGTATTGCAGGTAAAAAGCGATAAAATAAGAGTGGAGTTGTATGATGATGGGGATATTGATGATGATATAGTATCTGTATACTTCAACAAATCGGTGATAGTGGAAAAAGAATCCTTAACTGCCAGCGCTTATGCATTCAATTTAAACCTTCAGCCGGGCAGGAATAATGAGCTGGTATTATTTGCAGACAATCTTGGAAAAATACCACCTAATACCGCATTAATGATCATCACCGATGGCACCAACCGTTACGAAGTAAGGTTGTCTGCCGATCTTAAAAACAATGCTTCCGTCAGGTTCGAGGTTAAATAGCCCCACCTGTAAATTGGCCGGAGTTTTGCCGGTAATAAGTATATTTGTCTAACTAACTATTATATGAAAATTTCGAACGAGACCAAGATAGGTGTACTTACAGCATTTGCCATTACCATAATGATCCTGGGCTTTAACTTTTTAAAAGGAAAGACCCTGTTTGGCACCAGCCATACCATGTATGCAAAATATACCAATGTACAGGGGCTTGCCACCAGCAATCCTGTAATGATCAACGGGCTGCAGGTAGGCACTGTGTACAGCATTACCACCGATAAGAACATGAAGGAAATACTGGTGAATATGACGCTTACTAAAGACGTGAACATACCGGTAAATTCTTATGCCACTATAAAAAATAACCCGCTCGGTACCACCACGGTGGAGATACGCCTGGGCGATGCGATGCAATATTTACCCAAGGATGATACAATTAGGACCGAGACCAGCGCAGGCATTTTAGATGCTGCTGTGCAGGAAATAAGGCCGGTACTGGGACAAGTGAAAAATGCAGTAAAGTCTTTGGATTCCGTATTAATGACCGTAAACAGCGTAGTGGATCCCAATGCAAAAAATAATATCCGCGGCATTTTAGAAAACCTGAATAAAACAACCGCAGGATTGACGGAATCATCTGCATCACTCAACACATTGCTGAACACTCAGACAGGTGCATTGGCAAAATCGTTGAATAATGTAAGTTCCTTTACAGGTAACCTTGCCAATAACAATGATAAGCTTACTGCAGTAATGACCAACCTGGATAAGACCACCACCAATCTTTCCAACCTGGACCTGCAAAAAACATTGACCACGCTGGATGCCACGGTAACTGAATTAAAGGCTTCATTGGGTAAACTGAATACCACCAATGGCACGGCGGGTATGTTGCTGAACGATCCCAAGCTGTACAATAATCTTGCGGCCACCGCCAACAAGATCAACGTGCTGCTGGATGATATCAAGACCAATCCTAAACGCTATATCTCGTTCTCGGTGTTTGGCAAAAAAAATAAAAGCGAACCGTTAAAATATCCTTTACCGGACACGCTGAATGCGCCTTATATCATACTGCAAAAATAATTTTATCATTCTGTTATAAAATTATTTCAGCAATTTGCAGCCAGTTCAATAAAACTGATACCATTGCAATTGAAATTTACACGCATTATAATTTTACTGTTCCTGCTGCATGGTTTCGGCAATACAATTACTGCACAGCAAAGGATCATTGCCCCTCCCCCTTCTTCCTCGCAGGATACTAACCGTGTGATACAGATCGTAAAAGCAAGAAGTCTTCGTGAAAAAACAATTGATTCCCTCACTACCATTGAAACAGCGGCCGGCGATGCTGTGATAAAAGAAGGCGCTACCACTACTTATTGCGACAGCGTGGTGATCAACCGCCGCACCAATATTGTAGAGGCTTTTGGTAATATCCATATCAACGATAACGACAGCATACATACCTATGCGCAATCATTACGCTATGTGGGTGGCGACAGGATCGCTTATTTAAAAAAGGATGTGAAGCTTACCGATAAAAAAGGAACTTTGTTTACAGATGAACTGGAATATAATTTAAGAACAGGCGTTGCAAATTATAAAAATGGCGGCCGCGTGGTGAACGGGCAGACCGTATTGACCAGCAAAGAAGGTACTTATCTGGCCGATACCAAGGATGTGTATTTCAGAAAGAATGTGTACTTCAAAGATCCCAATAATACCATCACTACCGATAGTTTGATCTACAACCTGAATACCAATACCGCCACTTTTATTGCACCTACACATATTGTAAGCAAGGATGGCAGCGTGATAGACACCAAAAGTGGTACGTATAATCTTTCTACAGGAGAAGCGATCTTTAATGATAGAACCGTTTACCGCGATAGCACGCATTCCATATCGGGTAACCAGATGGCCTATGATAAAGTAAGCGGCATTGTGCAGATACATGGTAATGGTAAGCTGGTGGATAGTGTGAACAAAGTAACGGTGATCGGTAATGAAATATGGCTGGATGTAAAAAGAAATTCCTTTCTCGCTACCCGCAAACCGGTGATGATATTGTACAGGGATAATGACAGTACTTATATTGCAGGCGATACACTTTTCAGCGGGCTGCGTAAATATGATAGCCTGGAAAGAAGGGTTGCGATCATGAATGATACACTTGCCAAAAGCAGTCCACCGAAAGACAGCAACGCCATTGTTTCCAAACCAATGGCCATTAATGTAAATTCAAAAGATACGGCCATCAGGTATTTCCTCGCCTTTCATCATGTACGCATTTTTAATGACAGCTTGCAGGCAGTATGCGACAGTTTACATTACACTACTGCCGATTCTACTTTTAAATTATTTGGTCAGCCATTGGTATGGAATGGCAAATCGCAGATAGCCGGTGATACAATACATCTGTTCACCGCTGATCAAAAACCAAAGCGGGTGCATGTATTTTACAACAGCATCATCATTAATCAAACTGCCGATCAATTATTCAACCAGATAGGTGGTCGGGAAATAAACGGCTATTTTAAGAATGGTGAAATAGATTATATGCGTGTAAAAGGCACGCCTGCAGAAAGCATTTTTTATCCGCAGGATAATGACAGCGCTTACACCGGTATGAATCGCAGCAGCAGTGATGTGATCGATATCTTCTTTGTAAATAAAGAACTGAATAAAGTTAAATTCATTAACAAAGTGGATGGTGTAATGTATCCCATGAGACAAATACCTGCTGATAAAAAAGAACTGCGCAATTTTAAATGGCAGGATGCCCGCAGGCCCAAGAACAAACTGGAACTGTTCGAATAATACTTCCCTCCTTTCTTTTACAAAATTCTTAACAGCAAAAATACAATGCTGCGCTGCTGTGTGATGTTACCTGTGGTACACTGGCATCATTTTCGTTTATCGTTACAAAAAAAATATAACCATGAAAAAATTATTTTTATTGTCGTTAGCCGCCCTTGTTTTTTCCCTCTCCACGCAAGCGCAGGAAGAGACCAGCACCACCACCAGTTCTTCTTATAAAGACGCCATCGGTATTCGTTTAAGTTCAACGGTACCGGTCATTAAAAATGGTATCACGTACAAACATTTTATTGGCAGCAATGCTATAGAAGGCATTTTAAGTTTTGGAGATGGCGTGGGCATTTGCGGTTTGTATGAAATTCATAAACCACTCTCTACCGAAAACCTGCAATGGCTGATAGGCTTTGGTGGTTATGTTGGTTTTAACAGTGGCAGCAGCAATGTAGGCGCAGCGGGTATTGTAGGACTGGATTATAAATTCAGCCAGGTACCTTTGAACCTTACACTCGACTGGAAACCGGAACTGAACATTGTTTCCAAAGTTGGTTTTGAAGGCGCCGGTATCGGCTTCTCTGCAAGATTTACTTTTTAGTGCCCGGAAGCTCCAGCTTCCGGTTCTGCATAATAAAAAAGGTTTCCAATTACCTGGAAACCTTTTTTATTTCATGAAAGGAGCTAAAAACTCCTTATAAAGCGCTGGAAGCTGGAGCTTCCAGGTACTATTTTAATTTAGCCAAAGCGTCTTTAATCCTTGCCCATGCTTTTTCAATATTAGGCATGCTGTTGGCAAATGAAAAACGCACACATTTGGGTTCGCCAAACGCATCGCCCATTACAGACGATACATGCGCTGTGTTTAAAAGATACATGCTGAAATCAGCGGCATTGCTGATGGTTTGTGTACCATCCGATTTTCCGTAGTAATAAGATACATCCGGAAAAATATAAAAAGCGCCTTCCGGTTCAAAACATTTAAAGCCCGGAATTTCTTTTATCAGTTCCAGCACTCTTGCCCTTCTTCGTGTAAACTCCTCCGTCATCTCTTCGGATGGTTTTAAATTACCGGTAAGCGCTGCAACAGCTGCTTTCTGTGTAATAGAACAGGTACCACTGGTCAATTGTCCCTGTATCTTTTCGCAGGCTTTTGCAATCTCTGCACTGGCAGCAATATAGCCCAGGCGCCAGCCGGTCATCGCAAAACCTTTACTTAATCCATTCACTAAAATGATCCGGTCTTTCAAATCACTGAACTGTGCAATACTCTCGTGACCGCCCACAAAATTGATGTATTCATAGATCTCGTCCGCCATAATTATAACATCCGGATGTTTCCTGAATACTTCTGCAAGACCTGCCAGTTCTGCTTTGCTGTACACTGCTCCTGATGGATTGCAGGGCGAAGAGAACATGAACAATTTTGTTTTAGGGGTAATAGCTGCTTCCAGTTGTGCAGGCGAGCATTTAAAACCGCTTTCAGGCGAAGTGCGTATCTCCACCACTTTACCGCCGGCCATTTTAACCAGTTCGGAATAAGTAACCCAGTAAGGTGTCGGTATCACCACTTCGTCACCATTATCCACCACTGCGTAAATAGCATTGGCCAGGCTTTGCTTGGCGCCGGTAGAAGTAATGATATTCTCCGGTTTATAATCTAAATTATTATCACGTTTTAATTTGGTGCATACCGCTTCACGCAGGTCAGCAAAGCCCGCAACAGGAGTATAGTGGCTCCAGTTATCGTTGATGGCTTTTATTGCAGCATCCTTGATGTGTTGTGGGGTGTCAAAATCGGGTTCTCCAAGGCTCAGGTCAATTACATCAATTCCTTTAGCTCTTAATTCCCTTCCTAATTTGGCCATTTTTAGTGTTTCCGGCTCATTAAATCTCGATAAAAGTGTAGATAGTTGCATAATTTGCAAAAGTACTTATTAATGGTTAAAAAAAATCAATGAAAGCTTATTATTGTTTAGAAAAATTATTATCACTTATCATAAATAAAACGCATACCTGAAAGATCAGGCAGGTATTGCTTCGGTCTTGTTACTTCATAATCATAAATGGTCTTGCCGATATTTTTCATGAAAGGCAAACCAATGGTTTTATAATCATACTGGTCATCATTTAAAATGCCATCACTATTACAATAAATAACAGCCGATAAAAAGAACTCCACTCCTTTTTCATAATCCACCACATAAGCAACATCCAGCATTTGCCCATAAGCATCACCGGGTTTATTAAATATCCTGATATTATTGGGTGGAGCAGAACGGTCGCCGCCAAACAGAATAAACTTGCAATAGGCCGGCCAGTAACCCGCTGTATCAGCACTGTAAGGAGGATAAGTGCTTTCAGTAGGAAACTGGCTCATGTATTTCAACACAAACAGCCGGTCATCTGCCGAAATATTAAAACGTTGCGCTGCCGGCACTTTTTCCGGAAATACCAGACTGATCAAAATTGTATGCAGGTCTTCCAAACTGATCCGGTTCTTCTTTGAAAAGTTCATCGGTTCATCCACAATTTTTCCACCGCGGTAAAAAGCCCTGCCCATGCTGTCGTGTCTTTCCTCATACTGCTTTTTGTTGGTAACGGCCTCCTGCTGGTACAAAATATTGCCGGTACTATCAACGAATTTAACCGGGTTGGTCTGCCGGTTATCGGCTTCGGGTAGTAAAATATTGAGGCGGTGCAGCAACTGCACATCCTTATATCCTTTCTTATGCAATTCGTCATTAATGTATTGCTGCCCTAAAAATTCATACAGGCGGTTGTAAGCATCATTATCGCTTACCATCAGTATTTTTTTAATGTATTGGGCAATGCTCGGGGTACCATCCGGCGAGGTAGGATCGTTGTAAACAACCGTCTGCACCGGCCCTGCAGCTTCGGTGATCATGGCGCTGTTCCTGTCAATTCCTTTGCTTTTTAATTCATTGATCTTTTGTAAAGCGAGCAGGCTTACCGGAAATTTTACTGTAGATGCCGGGTAGAAATAATTGGCCGGGTTTACATTAAAATAGTAGTTATTTAATTTCGGCACTCCATTCGCCCCACGGTTCACCTGGGTATAAATGAGCTGCACATTCCAGTCTTTACGGTGCAACAGCACACTGTCGAAAAGAGCCGGGTGCTGCCGCAACAGGTTCTCCAGGAAGCTGTCTGTTTTTGACGGATCCTCTACAACAATTGGTTGAGCCTGTGCCGTGGTTACCAAGTTTGGCCTGGCAGGCATAGGCCTGGTAGCTGTAGACCGCTTTGACGGCGAACAGGCATTGAAAAACAAGCACAAAGCAAAAACCCTTACCCAATTATTGCGAAAACCATCCATTCTACCCGATTTTGAGTGCAAAATGACTAAAATTCTAAAATTATCCCGCAGTAATTGTCAATCGCTTTTTCCCCTATCTTTGCACACTTCTTAAAAATCGAAGAAATAGCTATTTAAAAAGTCTACTATTATGAAATTGAAAGGGCTGGTTTGGTTTTTTACCATTGCATTGATTTTAATATCGCTCTGGGAACTGTCGTATACCTGGGTGGTACGCAACTATGAAAACGACGTAAAGGCACAAGCGACAAAACTTGCTAAAAAAGTAGCTCCCGGTGTAACGGGCGAAGCTTTTGATGCTGTTGTTAAAGCAAAAAAAGACAGTATCCTTCACGCAACCGGCGACAAAGAGATCTTCCCGCTTGTTGGAACTACTTACCAGAAATGTAAGGAGAACGAACTGAACCTTGGTTTGGACCTGCAGGGTGGTATCAGTGTTACCCTGGACGTTAGCCTGGATGGTTTGATCAAATCTTTAAGCAACAACTCTAAAGATTCAGCGCTGTTAAAAGCAATAGCAACTGCCAATGTTGATAAATTACACAGCGACGCTAATTTCATCACCCTTTTTAAAGAGGCTTTTGTAAAGCAAAATGGTGCTGGTAAATTATCTGCTTTATTTGCCGGACAGGGTAAAGATGTTAAGATATCTGATAACGATGACCAGGTGATCGCCAAATTAACCACCAGCTCTAAAGATGCGATCAAAGAAACCTACAAAATATTATTAAAACGTATCGATAAATTCGGCGTTGCACAGCCTAATATCAACCTGGACGAGAACAGGGGTATCATCAACGTGGAACTGGCGGGTGTTGATAATCCGGACAGGGTAAAGAAATTATTATCTGCTTCTGCACACCTGCAGTTTTGGGAAGTATACCGTATCAACGAGCTGTACACTCCTATTGAAACTGCTGACAAAGCATTGCAGGATTACCTGAACGGTGTTACCAATACTGACAGCGCCAATAAAGTTCCGGATTCTTTAAGGAGCAAGCAAAACGCCAATCCTTTATTGAGTGTAATGAGGGTTATTCCTCCTCAGAAAGATAAAGCAGGCAACGACGTGTACTCGCCGGCGTTAGCACAGGTTGAGTCAAAAGACACCAGCGCTTTCAACACTTATATCAATAACGAAGTAGTTAAGAATATCATTCCATCCAATGCCAAATTCTTATTGGGTAATGAAGAAAAGAATGATAAAGGTGGCCGGTATTTCCCTGTATATGCTGTAAAGCTGGTACCGGGATCGGATAAAGCGCCTATTGAAGGTGAAGCTGTGGAAACTGCCAATTTTGAATACGACCAGAATGGCAAACCAGGGGTAAATTTAAAAATGACCTCTTATGGTAAAGGTCAGTGGGCAAGATTGACCACTGCAAATGTTGGTAAACCAATTGCTATCGCTTTGGATGACATCATTTATTCTGCTCCTAATGTTATCAATCCTATCACAGATGGTGTATCGATCATCTCCGGTAGTTTTTCTGTAGATGAAGCTACTGACCTTGCCAATACATTAAAATCAGGTAGGGTAAGCGCTCCTGCTAAAATTGTGGCCGACCAGGTAGTGGGTGCCACTTTAGGAAAGGACTCCATCAATGGTGGTATGAAATCTTTTGCCATCGCATTCGTGATCATATTTGTACTGATGCTGGTGTACTATAACACCGGTGGTTGGGTTGCAAATATTGCATTGATATTAAACTTACTGTTCACCATTGGTACTTTAACTGCATTCGGCGCTACTTTAACAGCTGCTGGTATCGCAGGTCTGGTGTTGACCATTGGTATGGCGGTGGATACGAACGTAATCATCTTTGAAAGGATAAAAGAAGAATTAACCAAAGGTAAATCTTACCAGCAGGCTGTTAATGACGGTTACCGCCGTTCACTGGCTCCTGTACTGGATGCCCACGTTACTACCTTCTTAACGGCAGCTATTTTGTTCTACTTTGGTTTAGGTCCTGTACTGGGCTTTGCCACTACGCAAATGCTGGGTATCGTATTATCCCTGTTCTGCGGTATCCTGGTATCAAGGATCATCACTGAATTCTGGACTAACAAGCAACGTCACTTTAATTATTTCACAGCTATTTCTAAGCGCATTTTCAAACATGCCAGCTTTAAGTTCATTGAGTACAGGAAAGTAGCTTATGGTATTTCTATCGTTATCTTATTACTGGGTATCGGTGCATTTTTCAATGGCTTCCACGAAGGGGTGGAATTTAAAGGAGGACGCAGTTATACCGTTCAGTTTGAAAAAATTGTAAAAAACGAACAGGTACAGGACGACTTAAAGGCTGCTTTTGATGGCGATTTCCCGGTTATTAAAACTGTTGGAGACGAGCGTCACCTGAATATCACTACTTCATACTTAAAAGGACAGGATAATGCCGATAGTATGGTAAGGACCAGGTTGTTCCTTGGTTTAAAGAAAGTATTACCTGCTGATTTTACTTACGACCAGTTCATTAAACCAGATGCGAAAAGAGCATCTATCCAGAGTTATACCACTATTCAGCCAAGTATATCCGATGACCTGAAGAAAGGCGCTGTAAAAGCGACTATCTTCTCTATCATCATCATCTTCATTTATATCTTCATCCGTTTCCGCGACTGGAGGTATTCAATGGGTACCATTGTGGCATTGCTGCATGACGTATTGGTTACACTGGCCGTGTTCTCTTTCTTTAAAAATATTGTACCATTCCCGCTCGAAATTGACCAGCACTTTATTGCGGCTGTATTGACGGTGATCGGTTTCAGTATGAATGATACGGTGATCGTGTTTGACCGTATCAGGGAATACAGCAAAGGCAGCAAGGCAGATCAGAAAGGCAGCATCATCAACCGTGCTATCAATGATACGCTGAGCCGTACTATCATGACATCACTGACCGTGTTCTTAACCCTGCTGGTACTCTTCATCTTTGGTGGAGAAGTAACAAGAGGTTTTGCCTTCGCGATGCTGATCGGTGTTATTACCGGTACCTACTCTTCTATCTTTGTGGCTGCTCCGATACTGGTTGACTTTGCAAAAGACAAACCACTGGGCGAAGCTGAGATCATCAGCACCGAAAAAGCTACTGAAAAAGTTGCGGTAGCAAAAAAAGCATAGTACACACTACAACATAATAAAAAAACCGTCAATTGTAATTGACGGTTTTTTTATTTGTGTAACCCAAAATCCTTTTGGGTTATCTTATAATGTAAATGCTATAGCTTTTTATTGGAAAAAGATCCAAAAGAAATTTGGATCACACTATACGGCAAAGCTGGTACCGCAACCGCAGGTCTTACTCGCATTGGGATTATTAAAGGTAAATCCCCTTGAATTCAAACCGCCCTGCCAGTCCACTTCCATACCCATCAGGTAAATGCCATGCGACCTTTCCATTAAGCAGGGAATACCTTCAATCTCGAACTGCTCGTCTTTTTCTGTTTTGGCATCAAAACCCAGCACATAGGTCATGCCGCTGCAGCCACCACCCTTTACACCAATACGTAATTGCTGGCTTTTATCAAAACCTTCCACGCTCATCAGCCTTTTAATTTCTTCAATAGCTGTTTTAGTGAATGTAACCGGTGCTGTTGCAGTTTCCATATTATCTGTTTTACTGCAAAGGTATAAACAAATTAAAAAATGCGGTACAGGTGCACCTTTCGAAAACAGGAAAATCTGCCTTTTTTAAAAGAGCTTTAACAGGCTGACTGACTGTTAAAACCAGTACATTTTACCTTATTTTTGTCAACTAAAATTCAAATATGTATTTACTGGAAGTAACCGGCACTGATATACAGATCGCAGGCACATTCATGTTCTTTATTGCCATAGCATGGTTGCTGGCCGAGTTCAAAGGGATGAAAGACGAGCTGAAAGAAAGGCTGGGCATGAACAACGACACCATCAAACTGCGCCTGCAGGCTTATGAAAGGCTAACCTTATATGCAGAAAGGGCCGGTCTTAAAAACCTGGTATCAAGATTACATTCAGAAGATACCAGCGCAAGGCAAATGCAGATGGAACTGCTGCAGACACTCAACAGCGAATATGAATACAATGTAAGTCAGCAGATATATGTAAGCCCCGAAATGTGGAAGGCGATCACCAAACTGCGTGACCAGAACATTTTTATCATTAACCAAATCGCCGCTGCATTGCCTGCCAATGCTTCGGCCATGGACCTGAGCAAATCGTTGCTGGAATATTCTATGACCAATAATGCAGAACTGAATAAGATAGTGCTGGACGCATTGAAATACGAAGCAGATAAAATACTGAAGTAGATCAACCAACCTTATTATGGGTGATGAAAAAACAATAACGACCGATTCGGGTATCGAGATCAGGCAGGTGTACACCGAAAAAGATCTCCCTGTTGCTGCAACAGGTATGCCCGGCGAATTTCCTTACACAAGAGGTGTGCAACCGGATATGTACCGCGGCAAATTATGGACGATGCGCCAGTATGCCGGTTTTTCCACTGCAGAAGAAAGCAATAAACGGTATCATTATCTTTTATCGCAGGGTGTGAATGGTTTGAGTGTGGCATTCGACCTGCCTACGCAGATCGGTTACGACAGCGATCATCCATTGGCAGATGGTGAAGTAGGAAAAGTGGGTGTTGCCATCGACAGCCTGGAAGATATGGAGATCTTGTTCAGCGGTATCAACCTGGAAGAAGTATCCACTTCCATGACCATCAATGCAAGCGGTTTTATTTTGCTGGCATTATATGTAGCACTGGCTAAAAAGACCGGTCGCGATCTGAAAAAGATATCCGGCACTATACAGAACGATATATTAAAAGAATACGCCGCAAGAGGCACATACATCTATCCTCCCAAAGCTTCCATGCGCATCATCACCGATATTTTTGAATGGTGTGCCAAAGAAGTGCCCAAATGGAATACCATTTCAATTTCGGGTTATCATATCCGTGAGGCTGGCAGTACCGCCGTACAGGAAATTGCCTTTACCCTCAGCAATGGCAAAGCCTATGTAAAAGCGGCGCTGGAAAAAGGCCTGGACATCAATGTTTTTGGCAAACGCCTCTCCTTCTTTTTTAATGCGCACAATAACCTGTTTGAAGAAGTGGCTAAGTTCAGGGCGGCGCGGAAGATGTGGGCAAATATCATGAAAGAATTAGGCGCAACCGATCCCAAAGCCATGATGCTGCGCTTTCATACACAGACAGGCGGCAGCACTTTAACGGCACAGCAACCACAAAATAATATCAGCCGCGTAACCATACAAACTATTGCAGCTGTATTAGGCGGTACGCAATCGCTGCATACCAATGGTTACGACGAAGCATTAAGCCTGCCAACGGAAGAAGCCGCCAGGATAGCGCTGCGTACGCAACAGATCGTGGCTTTTGAAAGTGGCACACCCGAAACGGTGGATCCCCTTGCCGGAAGTTATTACGTGGAAGCATTGACCACTGAAGTGGAAAAAGCAGCCCTGCAGCTGATAGAAAAAATAGATGCCATGGGTGGCAGCGTAAGCGCCATTGAAGAAGGCTTTATGCAGAACGAGATCGCCAAAAGCGCTTACGAATACCAGCGCAATATTGAAAGCGGGCAAAAAATAATTGTGGGCGTGAACAAGTTTGTGATAGATGAAGAGAATACTACCCCTGTTTTTAAAATTGATGAAAGCATACAACAGGTGCAGAGCGATAAATTAAAAGCATTGCGTAACAAAAGAGACAACGCAAAGGCTACCGCCTGTTTACAGCAGTTGCATGCAAGGGCGATCAGCGGTGAAAACCTGATGCCTGCCGTGGTGGAAGCTGTAGAAAATTACTGCACACTGGGCGAAATAGCTGATGAACTGAGAAAAGTATTCGGGGAATATAAATAAGATATTAAAGAAGGATGGTTTCCAAAACTTGCTTTCTTTGTTAACCCACCAAAACTATCATTAATGCATAGACGAAAATTATTACTCACCTTATTATGGTTCTTTTGCTGTGCAATCGCCGCAGCACAGGATATTTCAAAAACCATCGATACAAAATCGCAGGCCTTACAGGCTAAGCTGGTGGAATGGCGCAGGCACCTGCACGAACATCCTGAACTGGGCAACAGGGAATATAAAACTGCCGCGTACATTGTTGAGCAGTTGAAAGATCTTGGCCTGGAAATACAAACCGGTGTGGGCAAAACCGGTGTGGTAGCCATTTTGAAAGGCGGCAAACCCGGTCCTGTAATAGCTTTGCGTGCTGATATAGATGCATTGCCGGTAAAGGAAAGAGTGAATATTCCTTATGCTTCTAAAGACAGTACGGATTACTTAGGTCAGCGGGTACCTGTAATGCATGCCTGCGGTCATGACGCACATACAGCCATGCTGCTGGGCACCGCAAGAGTGCTGGCTGCGATGAAGAAAGATATTGCGGGTACTGTAAAATTCATTTTTCAACCTGCTGAGGAAGGACCACCGGCGGGAGAAGAAGGCGGTGCCGCTTTAATGGTAAAAGAAGGCGCCATGGATAATCCTAAAGTGGATGTGATATTCGGCATGCACATTGAAAGCTGGATACCTGCCGGCGATATTCAATATAAACCCGGCGCCTTTATGGCATCGGCCGACCAGTTTACAGTAAAAGTAAAAGGCAGATCGTCTCATGGCTCACAACCCTGGCTGGGTGTGGATCCTATTGCAGTGGGTGCGCAGATCATTGAAGGCTTTCAGAATATTGTAAGCAGGCAGATGGATCTTACCAAAGCACCGGTAGTAATAACCGTTGCAAAATTCAACAGCGGTATACGTTTTAATATCATTCCTGAAGAAGCATTGATGGAAGGCACTTTAAGAACACTGGACAGTAAAATGCAGGTAGATGTACAGCAACGTATGAAGTTTACAGCCGCAAAGATCGCTGAAGCATCCAACGCAACGGTGGAAGTTAATTTCAATCCTAAAACACTGGTAACTTACAATACCCCCGAACTGGTGGAAAAAATGCTGCCCTCTTTACAAGCCGCTGCAGGAAAGGAAAATGTACGGCCAATGGAATGGGTTACCGGTGCAGAAGACTTTAGTTATTTTGGCACCAAGGCCCCTGCCTTCTTTTTTTATTTTGGCGGTATGCCCCGCGGCAATGATGCAAAAGATGCCCCACCCCATCACACACCCGATTTTATGATCGACGACAGTAAATTGTACGTGGGTGTAAAAACATTCTGCCAATTAGTATTTGATTACCCTAAGGCAATTAATAATTAATAATGAAAAATTAATAATGTTATTATGAAAAAATTACTGCTGGTATTTGTTGCATTAAGCAGTTGCACTGCGTTTGCACAAAACAAAATGACGCCCGAACTACTATGGAAACTCGGAAGGGTTTCCGGTCTCGGTCTTTCTAAAGATGGGAAATATATCCTGTATTCCGTATCTACTCCTAATGCAGAGGAAAATAAAAGTTCAAGAAAAACTTTTATGGTGCCCGTTACCGGCGGCGATGCGATTGTTGTTACCAATGCCGACAGCCTGCTGAACAATGAAAAGGTCTCTGCCGATGGTAAATACATGATCGGTGATGCGGAACAGAAAGTAAAACCTATTACCGGCGCTGATACGTATCCTGAACTGAAAAAATCGAATGTATATATTTTCGATAATCTCGATTACCGTCACTGGGACACTTATGAAGATGGTAAGTTCAGTCATGTAATGCTTTCGCCAATGGTAAATGGTAAGCCGGATATGAACAATGCCATCGACCTGATGAAAGACGAACCTTATGACTGTCCACAAAAACCATCGGGCGGTGATGAAGATTATGTATGGAACCCCAATGGCAAAGAAGTGGTGTACTGTACCAAAAAAGAATATGGTACTGCCTATGCCCTCAGCACCAATACCGATCTGTATGCTTACAATATCGATACCCGTAAAACAACCAATCTTACTGCAGGTATGCCGGGTTATGATGTTGCACCTTCGTATAACCAGAAGGGTGAGTTAGCCTGGATGAGCATGAAGCGTGCAGGCTATGAATCAGACAAACAGGATATTTATGTATGGAATGGTGTTACCAAAATGAACCTGACCGCACAGCGAGATGATATTCATGTAGAAGGTTATAAATGGAGCAGCGATGGCAAAAAATTATTCTTCTTTGCACCAATAGATGGTACACTGCAATTGTTTGAAGTAAGTTATCCCGGCCTTACCAAGATGATGCCGATCATCCGCCAGGTTACCAAAGGCGATTTTGATGTAAATGGTATTGTTACACAAAGCGGTAATACACTGGTTGTTTCAAGAGGGGATATTAACCACGCTGCAGAATTATACACCGTTGACATCAGTAACGGCGATATGAAACAGCTGACGCATATAAACGATGCTACTTATGCCACTATCGGCATGAGTAAAACTGAAAGGCGCATGATAAAAACCACCGACGGAAAAGATATGCTGGTATGGGTGATCTATCCGCCTGATTTTGATCCTGCAAAAAAATATCCTGCTCTACTGTATTGCCAGGGTGGTCCGCAGGTGGCGCTTACGCAATACTATTCTTTCCGCTGGAATTTTCAATTGATGGCAGCCAACGGTTATATCGTGGTGGCACCCAACCGTCGTGGTATGCCCGGCCATGGTACTAAATGGAACGAACAGATCAGTAAGGACTGGGGCGGCCAGGTGATGAACGATTATCTTAGTGCAATCGACGGCGTTAGTAAAGAAAAATATGTAGATAAAGCCAGGTTGGGCTGTGTGGGCGCCAGTTATGGTGGCTATTCGGTATTTTACCTGGCAGGCATCCACAATAAACGTTTTAAAAGCTTTATTGCACATGATGGTGTGTTCGATTTCCGCAGCATGTACGGTACCACGGATGAACTGTGGTTCGAGAACTGGGATAAAGGCGGCCCTTACTGGGATAAGAGCAATGCTGCTGCGCAAAAAAGTTATAGCAAATTCAACCCCAGCGACCTGGTGGCCAAATGGAATACGCCGATCCTGATCTACCAGGGTGGTAAGGATTACCGCGTTCCTATTGAACAGGGGCAGCAGGCCTTCCAGGCTGCACAGCTGAGAGGTATCAAAAGTAAGTTTGTTCTATTGCCCGATCAGAACCACTGGGTATTGACTGCACAGGATGCACTGGTATGGCAACACGAATTCTTTAAATGGCTGGATGAAACCTTGCATTAAGAATATTTCAATATAATGTATAATAAGAATGCCTTCGTAATGGAAGGCATTTTTATTGGCATGATGCTATTAAAAAGATCATTATTCTCTTTTTCGCCATTCATCCAAAATATTTTTTAGCTGCAACGGTTTACGATATTTTTACGTCAGAGAAAAATAAGCATAAACCTATTATGATTTCAGCAAGGAAGTATTTGCAAGGCCAGACTATTCAATTTACTGTATTAATTTCCATGATCCTTTGTGCTGCGACCGGTTGGTCGCAAAATGCAGTTAAAGGAAAGATCATTTATGCACGGGATGGAAAGCCTGCTCCCTTCGCTTCTGTAAAACTCACCACCGCCAGTAATGGCATTGTATCTGATGCAATGGGCAATTTTTCGCTGGTGGTACGCAATCTTAAACATGCTGATACGATCCTGATAACATCGGTGGGCTATGAAAATTTAAAAGTACCTGTACGCCAGGCGCTGCAGCAAAATGAATTCAAACTGCAGGAGGCGCAGAAAACGATGGACGCTGTGGTGATAAAATCATTCAGCAAAGAAGAGATCGCCGGTGCCAAAACAGAAGCCGTTGGATATTTCAGGAGCTGGAATACGGAAAATAAAAAGGGCGAGATCGGGAGAACCTTTTTGCCCGGCCACAAAGAATACCAGGTGGCCAAAGTGCGTTTTAAAGTGTATAATACTTATGATACCTGCATCATACGCCTGCATGTACGGGAAGTTACCAACGGACAACCCGGCCGCGAATTATTAACTGATTCTGTTGCACAGATCATCCGTAAAAGTACCGCTGCAGAAAAACCTTATGAATTTGACCTGAACAAATACAACCTGATCTTATCACAGAAAAATATCTTTGTAAGCTTTGAAGTACTGGATGGTTCCAAGCTGGATAAGGACAGATCTTCCTTATCATTTGTCGGCTCCGAAGAAGGTACATATTACTATAAATCTACCGAGAACGACAATTGGCATTCATCAGATGAATACACCATCTACATGAAATTATTATTGAGGTATGATGATTAAGTAATTAATTATCAATGTGCAAAATCCACTTCAAAATTACCTTTTATACGCTCCATCGAGGGGTTGAAATAACCGAATTTTAAATTAGGGAATTCTTCTCTTATCAATTCCATCATCTGCTTTACGCCCATGCATTCGCCGGTATCGGTAACACCTATCTTGCCTAAATACCAGTCCGGATCAATATTAAAGTTGCGCCATTGGATCATACAGAGGTCGGTTTCTTTGATCAGTTTACGCAATGCTTCATATTCTTCAATACTGTCCGTCATACCAGGAAATACAAAATAGTTGATACTGGTCCAGCCACCATAACTGCGCACTATTTTTAAGCTTTCGATGATGTCTTCAAAAACATAATTGTTAGGACGGTAATAAGGTGTGTAAATATGTTTGCGGGCGCTGTTGGTACTCACCCTTATACTGTTCAAACCTGCTTCGCACAAAGCTTTTACGGCATCGGGCTTGCTGCCGTTGGTGTTGATGTTGATGCTGCCTTTGGAAGTATGTTTTCTTATTTCAATAATGGACTCCCGGATGGTTTCCCACATCAGCAATGGTTCGCCTTCGCAGCCCTGGCCAAAGCTTACGAGCGGAAAAGGCGCTGTTTCCAGGTGCGGCACCGTAAACTCGGTGATCTCTTCGGCAGTAGGCTTAAAGGTCAGCCTGTCCTGTGTACTGATAATGGTCTCTTCCTGTGGCTGAAAACTGATACAGCCAATGCAGTTGGCATTGCAGGCAGGCGATACGGGCACGGGGCATTCCCATCTTCCCAATGAAAGATTTTCTTGCTGCCGGGCAGGTATAGGTCATACAGCAGTTTTCCATTAAATGCTGCACCAGCCTGTTGTGCGGGTAATTCTTCAAAAGATTTTCGGCCCCTTCTTTTATCAACTCATCATCATATCCTTGACACTCCTGGCGAATGTCCTGTTCAATACGTACTGCAGGTACATAAAATTTATCATCCAGCCAGCCGGCTGCTGTATAGCAAAATAAAGGGAGTGTAGGTGCATCAGGTGCTGTTTCGTAAGCGGCCATGTACAGGCCGGTATGTGCAGGCGGTATGAATGCGGCTACAGCCCATCCTTTTTCGCAAAGGCGCATCTCCCCTGTTTCCACATCAATGCCGATACCTCTTCTTCCGGGTAATTCGTACAGGTTGCCGCCACTAGGCAATTCGATCCATTCTTCCGGATCGATGGGCATTGCATCCCAGCCACTGCGGCCGGTTATGTAGAGTGAAGTATCTTCAAAAATATTGCCTTCGCCGTCGGAGTATAAAATATAGGGAGATTCCATTAATTAATAATTGATAATGCAATAACGGATAATGTTGTTGGTTACGGGACATTATCCATTATCCACTAACCAATTATCCATTGACCAAATGTTTTTTGCAAAAATCGTCAATTTGTTCCAACTCATCAATATTTAAATTTTTGCGCAGGTCGAATTCCAGTTTTTTATGTGTAAGTGTTTCAATGATAATGCTGTGGTATTTGGGAATGATGGCTTTTACCTCGTTCCAACCGATCTCGGCATCCTTCATAAAATTAGGCACGGAGATTCCGGTCTGGCTAATATCCACTGCTTCGGAACGCAATACCCTCCACTCCCTGTAAAATAAAAAACAATAACCTGCGGATGCCATTAAATGTAAAAAGCCAAAGCCTGTATGCCCCTCTTTCATCAGTGTGATAGAAATGCCGAAAATGGCCAGGGCTTCTATCAGGCGAAAGATTAAATTCAGCCGGGGCGCTTCTATCAGCAGCACGCCGCCAAAGAATACAAGAATATAAATATCAGCGGCTATCACCATTTGCGTATAGCACAGTACTTTGCTGCCATGGTGTGCCTGTAATACGTGCAGGGCATTGATCAAAATTACTGAAGCAGCTATAAAGTGCAGTACACGGGCGGAACGTTTTAATAATTCAAAAGCAGGGTGTACGATCTGCAGGGAGTATTGGGTTGGCATAACAGTAAGTTTTTTTACTTTGATGCTCCGCCTTCGGAATTCCATAAAAATAAATAAAAAAATAAAGTGATGGATATTTTTAACCCAGTTGCGCCTTGCAAAAATTGTTGAATTCAGCGGCATTGGTAGTGTCTTCCGGGTCAATTTCTGCCTGTATCAAATGATTATTCTTCAGATCGATGGAAAGCAGGCCATCTTTTAACACCACGTTATCCACTTCCTTCCAGTGGTATTGCTTTTTAAAGAGGGATTTAATGATCAGTATACCCGAGGTTGAAAATGCCGCCGTACTTTTTATAGCAAACACTCTTAATACAAACACGATGATGACTGCACAAAATATTGCCGGTAACCAGGCATATTGTATCAACCAGAATGCGAGCATGGCTGCAAACATGGCCAGCTGAAAACGGAATAAGCGGAATTTATGTTTAAAGAAATAATACAGGATGGTGGCAATGATCCAGAAGGCAAAACTTACAATGGCTGTTTTTTTCTGTAAAGGGTTTTCGGTATTGCCGATCATGAGTGCCGCTATCAGCAGATGTACACAATACAGGAACCAGAAAAAAGTATTGAAGGCTTTTTTAGTCGTGTCTTTCAGCGTGAATACAAACTCGTTCATCAGAACAGCATTAACTATTTGCAGTAGTAAGTAGGTTGCATAATTTAAACAGGCACCTCGCTCCTACATTCTCATCGTATTCGCTGTGGCTTACACCTACTTCCACAAGGTCGAACCCTACAAGCTGGCGGCCGCTCTGCACCATTTTTTTAAAGAGGTAGAACATTTGTTCTGTTTCAAAACCGCCCTGCACCGGTGTACCGGTATGCGGACAAAGTTTGGGATCCAGGCCGTCAATATCAAAACTGATGAATACATTCTGTGGCAGGTGTTGTATTATTTCATCCACGATGGTCTTCCAGGTCTGGCCTTCGTACTGGCGTTCTTTAATATCCTTATCAAAATACGTGATCACTCTTTCTTTGCTGTTGATCATGTAATCAAATTCCTCGTCACAAAAATCACGCACCCCTACCTGCACCAGTTTTTTTAATTGCGGTATTTCTTCCAGTGCATTGTACATAACGGAAGCATGCGAATATTTAAATCCTTCATAAGCTTTGCGCAGGTCGCAATGTGCATCTATATGCAGTATGCCAAAATCGCCGTGCTTTTCTGCAATGGCTTTATAAAATCCGAACGGTGTGCTATGATCGCCTCCCAGTAAGCCCACCAGTTTGCCCTGGTTCAGCAGGTCCTTGGTTTGCTCGTACACCCAGCCATTCAAAAAATTACTGCCTTCATTGATCTCCTTCAGCGTTTTGCACATGAATTTATTTTCCGCCACTATTTCGCCCTGTGCTATGTAGTTGATGTAGAGTTCGGCTTCCTTACGCAGGTAATCGCTTTTCATCAACACTTTTTTATCGCTTGGGCGCAAATAAAAACCTTGTCTCCAGGCATCTTTATAATCGGGATCAAAAAGGTCTACCTGCAGGCTGGCATTGAGCACATGTTCCGGCGCACGGGCAGTACCGGCCATGTAGCTTACGGTAACTTCCCAGGGCACGGGTAGTATCACGAGTCTTGCATCTTCTTCAGGAAAGGGCAGGCTGAATATATTGTTGTTGGGATTTCCAACTGAATTGGGATCAAATTGGGAAAGATCGGTCATTGCGAATTATTAAAAAGGTTTGCAAAGATAGTAGTAAGTAAAACAATTTACGTTGCATTTAGAAAAAGGTTCTTTACAGGCGTTGCTGGCGGGCATTCTTAACCTTATTTTAATGATTTGAGCCGTTGCTATTGGTTCCGGGCCGGGTATTGCTGTGTATTCGTATTAAAAGCCGGTAAAAAACACCTGACAATAACGTGAGTGCAGCCGTTTTGTTATAACTTTGCGCTGAAATTTTGAACGATGAAGAAAACGCATATTGTCATTTTGATCGGGATCGCTGTTGCCATAGTTGCATTGATCGTTTTTGGGTTCCCGGCATCTGACTTTTCTACCTACGACACCATCAGCTCTGCTAAAAGCAAGCAGGGAAAATATGTACACCTTATTGCCAAACTGGACAAGTCGCAACCTATTGTTTACGACCCTGTTAAAGACGCGAACTATTTAACTTTTAGTATCGTGGACAGCCTTGGTTCGCAGGCAAAAGTAATTTACCGCAACAGCAAACCCACCGAGCTGGAACAAAGTGAAAGAGTGGTGCTGCAGGGAAAAATGCAGGGCGATGTTTTTGAATGCCAGAATATCACTTTAAAATGTCCGAGCAAATATAAAGACGATAAGAAACAACTGGAAAAATCGGTTTCCAGCAACTAAGGAACGGACTATCACTAATTACTTTTATAATGATGCAATTTGACGGTGAACACCTGCTGCCAGGACAATTAGGACATTTCTTTGTTATTCTTTCTTTTGTTGCTTCATTAATTGCTACTATTGCTTATTTCAATGCCTCCCGGGTAAAGGAACTAACTGACAAACAATCCTGGATACGGTTTGCAAGAACTGCTTTTATCACACAACTGGTTTCTGTAGTGATCATTTTTGCGATCATCTTTTATATCTGCTCCCACCATTATTTTGAATACATGTATGCTTACAAGCATGCAGCGAAGGAACTGGAATCGAAATTTTTGCTGGCCTGTATCTGGGAAGGCCAGGAAGGAAGTTTTTTATTGTGGACCATCTGGCACAGCATACTGGGCCTGTTCATCATCTGGCGCAGCAAGACCAGTTTACTGCAAGGATGGGAAGCGCCGGTAATGACCGTAATAAGTTTTGCCCAGTTCTTTTTGGGCATGATGATACTGGGTATCTATGTTTTCAATATCCGCATCGGCAGCAGTCCTTTTACTTTAAGCCGTAATGAACTGAACCTGGCCAATGCGCCTATCTTCATTGATCCCGATACAAAACTGCTGCGCCGCGATTATTTGTCGCTTATACAGGATGGTGTAGGTCTGAATGTTTTACTGCGTAATTACTGGATGGTGATACATCCACCGGTATTATTTTTAGGATTTGCGAGTACCATTGTGCCTTTTGCATTTGCCTATGCAGGCATACAAACCAAACGCTTTGGCGAATGGGTAAAACCTGCATTGCCTTTTGCATTGTTCTGCGCCTGTGTATTAGGTGTTGGTATCATGATGGGCGGAAAATGGGCTTATGAATCATTATCGTTTGGCGGCTACTGGGCATGGGATCCTGTGGAGAATGCTTCACTGGTGCCCTGGCTGATCATGGTGGCAGGTTTGCATACCATGGTGATCTTTAAAGCAACCGGGCAATCGCTCAGGGCAAGTTATCTATTTGTGATACTGAGTTTTGTTTTTATACTCTACTCTACTTTTTTAACCCGTACCGGTATCTTGTCCGATACTTCGGTACATGCGTTTACGCTGGATGAAGAAACCAAGCGGGTTACTTATACCATGCTGCTGCTGTTTATGGGCGCCTTTACGGTACCGGCACTGGTATTGTATTTCATCAATTATAAAAAGATCCCGTCCATAGCTACTGAAGAGAGAATTGATTCCAGAGAATTCTGGATGTTCATTGGTGCGGTGGTTTTCTTTTTAGCAGCGTTGTTCATCAGTGGTAAAACATCAGTGCCGGTTTATAATGCCATCTTCAATCAATCGGTGGCGCAACCGGAAGATGTGGAATTCTCTTACAACAAAGTAATGGTGCTGGTGGCTTTTATTATTGGATTGCTTACCGCCATTACACAATATTTTAAATATAAGAATACACCACGTCCTTATTTTTTAAAGAAGATCGCTTTACCAACATTTGTGTCTGCAGTATTGACTACTTTACTGGTATCTTTTTACCCGATCACTTATAATAAACAGGGCGCCGGTTTTTTAGTTGCCATCTATATGGCTTTGTTTGCGGCTATATATGCGGTAATTGCCAATGGAGCTTATATATGGGCGGGATTGAATGGCAAATTAAAAGCAGCCGGTGGGTCCATTGCGCATTTGGGATTTGCGTTGATGCTTGTGGGCATGCTGATCGCTTCGGGCAATAAAAAAACCATCAGTGATAACAGGGTAACGGGTATCAATATCCCATTCAGTAAAGACAGTAAGGAAAACCCGCTGGAGAATCTTACCATGTTGAGGGATGTACCTACAAGAATGCTGGATTATAATGTTACGTATGCAGGCGATTCTGCCGGTACTGAAAACGGTCGTGTGTTTCATAAACTGCGGTTTGTAAAAAAAGATTCCAGCGAAATTTTTACCCTTACACCCGATGTGTATGTTGGCAAGGATGAACTGAAGAGCAGTAACCCCGGCACCAAACGTTATCTTACTAAAGATATTTACACGTATGTATCCAGTATCAATCCTGGCAAAAATGACAAGACCGATACCAGCAGGTTTGTGATAAAGGAACTGGGCATTGGCGATACGGTTTATTACAGCAAGGGCTACCTGGTTTTAAACGGTGTGGTAAGTAATCCTGATAATGAAAGGTTTCATTACAAACCCACGGATGCTGCGCTGATGGCCGATGTAACGCTGGTAAGTAAGGACAGTATGCATTACAGGGCATTTCCTTTGGTGGAGATCAATATCAGCGGCATGGATTCATCTGCGGTGCCTGTAGATGATACGGTGTATGCACAAAACCTGTATTTAAGATTTGCAGGTGTATCGGATAATAAAAAGATCAAACTGGGTATAAAGGAATCGGATAAGATCGTTGATTTTATTACACTGAAAGCCTATTTATTTCCTTACATCAATTTAGTATGGCTTGGCCTGGTGGTAATGGCTATTGGTATTGCCATGAGTATGATACAAAGGGCGAGACTTACAAGAGGCTATGCTGTGTGTATCCTTGCATTTGTAATTATCGGGCTATCGTATATGTTCTTCATTGCAGGAGCGTGAGAGGACCAGCTACAAGGGTAATAGTTACAAGGGATGAGCAGGAAGATTGAAATGTTAATCTGAATAACAAAGCAAAAAAATATTCTTGAGGCTGCTCCCCTTTCTCCCTTGAAGCTTTTGCGCCAGCCACAAGGGGAATAGTGGCAAGGGAGAAGCAGGAAGACAGGGAATGTATATTTAATTAATGCGCCTAAATAAGTTTTTATTTCTTGCAGCTCCTCACCCCTCTTCTATCCAGGCACCGGTAACTGCTTCGTTTGCTACTTCTACATAAATGTGTTCGTCCAAAGTAGTGGACACAGAAAAGCCTACATAATCCACGTCTACAGGAAACGTTTTATGGGTACGCTCCACAAGGGCCAGGGTCTGTATCTTTTTAGGATGCTGTTCCAGTAAAGGTTTCAGGGCGTACAGCATGGTCTTGCCGCTGTTGGCCACATCATCTATCAACACTATTACTTTGTTATTAAAATCCATTGCAGCGCTGAGTGTTACAGCCGCTGGTTTCTTTTTATCAATGCCCAACTCCAGCACTACTACCTCGCCTTTAAAATTAGCTTTTAAATATTCGCTGATCTTGCGGGCCATTACCGTACCATGATCTTTTATACCGATCAGCACCAGTTGCGGTTCATCGTAATTACGTTCGGCAATTTCCAGGGCCATGCGGCGTAATTTTTTTTCGGCCACTTCGGCTGACAGGATGTATTTTTTGTTGTTCATTATTGCAATAATAAAAAATAAAATTACAGCAAATACATTAATTTATTGTGCCACCCTGTTGGTTCTTCAAAACCCACTTCCAAATTCGTGTAATTCGTCTAATTCGTGTAATTTGTGTATTATCTGTTTTACAAACATTGCTTATGCATATTCTTCAGCAAATACTTTTCGTTGCCTGTGCCGGTTTTGCCACCTGGCTGTTCTCCAAAAACATCCTGCAGATACGGCGTAATATTTTACTGGGCAAGGACGAAGATCTTACAGATAACAAAGCCCTACGCTGGCGGAATTTAATGCTGCTGGCGCTGGGACAAAAAAAAATGTTCCGCAACCCGCTCGTAGCTGTGATGCATTTTGTGATCTATGCAGGTTTTATCATCATCAATATTGAAGTGCTGGAAATTATCCTGGATGGCATATTGGGTACACACCGTTTGTTCTTTCCCCTGCTGGGAGGTTTTTATACTTTTCTCATCAATTTTTTTGAGCTACTCGCAGTAGGTGTTATGGTGGTGTGTGCAGTTTTTTTGATCCGGAGAAATATTATTAAACTGAAACGCTTTATCAGCAAAGACCTTAATGGCTGGCCCCGCAGCGATGCCAATTATATTTTATTTACCGAGATCATTTTAATGACCTTGTTCCTTACCATGAACAGCACCGATCGTGCTTTGCAATTGCAGGGAGCAGCACATTACCATGATACCGGCAATTTTATTATTTCCGGCATGCTGGCGCCCCTCTTCGGTGGCATGAGCGAAGGCAGCCTCGTGATGATAGAAAGAAGTTGCTGGTGGCTGCATATCATTGGTATACTGGCTTTCTTAAATTACCTGCCTTACAGCAAACACCTGCATATTATGCTGGCATTCCCCAATGCCTATTATGCACGGCTGAATGTACATGGCAAAATGAACAATATGCCGCAGGTACAGAATGAAGTAAAATATATGATGCAACCGGAGCTGGCACCCACCGGCGATGCACCTCCACAAAAATTCGGCGCCAAAGATGTGTTTGACCTTAGCTGGAAAAATTTACTGGATGCCTACAGCTGTACAGAATGCGGTCGCTGCAGTGCGGCCTGCCCTGCTAACCTTACCGGTAAATTATTAAGTCCCCGAAAAATAATGATGAGCACCCGCGACCGCCTGGAAGCGGTAGGCAAGAACATCAATACCAATGGAGAGTTTAAAGATGATGGCAAACAATTACTGAACGATTATATTACAACGGAAGAACTGCGTGCCTGCACCACCTGCAATGCCTGTGTGGAAGAATGCCCGGTGTCTATTTCTCCGCTGGAAATTATTTTAGAATTACGCCGCTCTTTAATTATGGAAGACAGTAATGCGCCACAGGAATGGAATACCATGTTCAGTAATATTGAAAACAATTTCGCTCCCTGGAAATTCAGTCCTGATGACAGGGATAAATGGGTGGAGGAAATGCAATAATAACTATGGAAGTAAAGTTCAATCCCGCAAAACATTTATATGGCAGAGGCTGGTTAGGTCTTATCCCACTTGTTGGCGCAGTTGTGGGCATTGGATTGATGCTGTTGGGAATATTTAAATACAGGGATAAAAAGCTTACGTATATTGGAATAACCGCATTACTCTTTACTGTTTTAATTTATTCATCTGCTATTTACTATACTGAATATACCGAGCAAGGAAGGAAAAACACGGCTGCTATTATACAGCCGGCACTCGACCACCTGGTAAAAGACATTGAGTTTTATAAAAAACAATCGGGCACATATCCTGACAGTTTAACACAAATAGCACGTACTGATAAATTTACTTTTATAGTAGATCCTTTACTGGCTGGCCATTCATCAATAAACCACCAACGTTTTTATTATAAAAAATCAGGCGAAAAATATTGCTTGTTTTCTTGTGGTGTTGACCTTGTTGCTTATACCAGTGATGATATATTTCCTTCTGCCAATTTATTCGATAGCAGCCTTACGGGATTGATCAAACTATAGTCAACTTACTCCACAAACTTTTTTCTTCATTAACAATGAAAGCCACAGGACGTATGGTGGCGCAGGCTTCAGATAGTAAAAGCAATATCTTCTTAAGTGAAGAAGCACAAACCGTTCCTACGGAACGAAGGAGATTGAGGAGGCTTTGTGTTACCAACGAGTTGTTCCGATGGAACAAAAGGCAGCTGGCCTCATACAATTTTTTACCTGTTCCGTAGGAACATTTTGTCGGTAACAAACATAACACACCTGGCCTTCAACGTTCCGTAGGAACGTATGGTGGTTGCAGGCTTTAGCCAATAAAAGAAGCATCATCTTAAGCAAAGAAACACGAGCCGTTCCTACGGAACGAAGGATACTTGGTGATTTTTTAGTTACCAACGAGTTGTTCCGATGGAACAAAAGATAGCTGCTTTCCTCATACAATTTTTTACCTGTTCCGTAGGAACATTTTGTCGGTAACAAACATAACACACCTGGCCTTCAACGTTCCGTAGGAACGTATGGTGGTTGCAGGCTTTAGCCAATAAAAGAAGCATCATCTTAAGCAAAGAAACACGAGCCGTTCCTACAAACGAAAGATGCCTGAGTGTTTTTGTGTTACCCATCAGTTGTTCCGCTGGAACAAAAAAGTAATCAGCCTTTTATTAATAATTTTGTACCAGTAGAATTGATTTTTTGTATGCCCTATTAGAAGTTGTTTGGAAGAAAGTAAAAGACTATTCCATAAACTGCTTCTTCTTCGCCAATACAAGGAATACGATCGATGTAATAAAACTCATCAGGCCAAAACCAATGATCCAAAGCACTTTTTCTCCTTCTGTAACAGTTTTGCTTTTTGCAACGGCGATAATACCAAATATGCGGCTGAGTAAGCTCGTAATGGCCAGCACAATAAAAGAAATGATCAGTACCGGGTTCAGGAAGTTTTGCAGCAAGGCAAAAGGATCAGGATGAGGATTTTCCTGCGCCATTGCAGTAAATGAAAAAAATACTTCCAGGTAGTTATAGATAAAAAAGCCAAAAGCCACCACTTCCACCAAAAACAGCAGCAGGAAGGTATTGTACTTATTCATTTTTTTATTTAAAGCTACAAATTAATAAGGATGCGGCATAAAAAATAGCCCCCGTTTTGGCGGGGACTATGTGCTCATCGAATTATAAACCTGCTTCCTGCTTTAGTATTTTATGAATTTTGTTGTTTGGGTATTTTGCGCCTGTGTAATAGACAGGTAATAATTGCCGGCGGGCAGATGGCTTACATCAACTGTTAATTTATTGATCCCTATCACCACATTTTTTGTTTGGCGATACATCACTTGCCCTTCGGTATTGATGATGGTAATATTAACCGGTTGCGCTTCTTTGGCTGAAATCTGCACTGTTAAAGAAGAGGTTGTGATGCTGGGATATAATTTTACCGCGGCCTGCTGCTCTTTTGATCCTATAAAAATGATATTGCTCAACGTCTCAGCACCATTGATATCAGTGATGCGTAGACGATAATAGCTTTTTTCTGCCGGGCTATTGTCAGTAAATTTATAGGCACGGGTGCCACTGCTGTTACCCGCTGCAGCAACCTTGCCGATTGCATCAAAATGAACGCCATCAACAGCTCTTTCAATCACGTATTCTTTTGAATTGATCTCTTCCGCCGATTGCCACAGTAATATATTGCTGTTGTTGTCGTGGTATCCTTCAAATGATAACAGCTTTACCGGCAGCGGCCCTGCGGTTGGTAATACTTTGGAAGTAACGATCCATAATTGTGCATGTGTAATAGTACTGTTGGGAACCACGTAACCAAACTGACCTGCAAATAAATAATCATCATTGCCCCACATTACAATATCATTGGCACGGTCTCCTTTTGTTTCCCCGTATGTTTTGCTCCAGATCTTGTTACCGGTTGCAACATCCACTTTTAACAGCCACGCATCAGATACGCCGGCATTACTACTGATATCGCCATCTGTACTGCTGGTCTCCCCTGCTGCCAATAAATTACCATCCTGTGTAATGCTCATTGCATAGAACCAGTCATTCGCAGAACCACCAAAAGTTTTCATCCAGCTGGCCGTAAGATCATTCGTGGTTTTTATCAACCAGCCATCTACTGCGCCTTTTAATCCGCTTACATCGCCGTTATTGGCGGCCGCCCTTGCTGCAATGGCAAAACCATCGGGTAATACCACCACACCATTGCCGATATCTCCACCGGTGCTGCCAAAACATTTTTGTTTCACCAGGTTCCAGTTGGCATCCAGCTTTACCACCCATACATCGGTGGACCCATGATTGCCTGTAACATCGCCATTGATACTGCCGGTGCTACCTGTGAATACCCAGTTATCAGTATTGTATAATTTCAGATCGAATACATCATCTTCAGCGCTGCCGCCAAAATTTTTTGTGCGTATGATGGTACCGGTAGAAGATATTTGCAGCAGCCAGATATCACGGCCGCCCTTGCCACCGATAAGATCTTTATTATTACCGTTGGAATAACAACCGAGCACATAACTGCCGTCTGTCATCGGTATTATTATTCTTGCACCATCCAGTAAGGTAGTGCCATAATTCTGGTGCCATTGTATATTACCATCGGCATCGTATTTAACTACAATGATATCTTCACCACCTTTGTTATTATTGATATCACCATCGGTACTGCCACTGCGGCCAACTGCAACAGCGCCTCCATCTCCAGTGGCTTTAACATCAAAAAATTCGTCTGCGTTAGTACCACCAAAACATTTTTGCCAGGTAATGATACCGTACTTATTATATTTAACGATCCATGCATCGGGTGATAAAACATCAGGTCCGGGATATTGCATAATATAATCACCGGTGCGGCTGCGGATAAAACCTGCGGCAAAAATATTGCCATCGATGCTGGTGTCAACTGCATTGGCGTACTCGGTATCGGTACCACCGATCTTTGTTTGCCAGTTTACCGGCGATTGTGCTACTGCAATGGCAGCAATGAAACATGATAGAAGGGTAAATATTTTTTTCATAACACTACACTTTTTAAAACGGTTGAATGATGCTGCAAATATTACTTGCATACAGCAACCCGGAATTGTGTATTGGTATGAATTGTATTTTGTTAAGGTTGAATTGTGTTTACTGCATTATCTTTAATAACTTAACTTTCATGAAAAATCTTTTAGCACATATCAGCAACTATGCCTCGCTTGGAAGTGAAGCAATCACTGCACTGGAAGGCGCTTTTGAAAAAAAGCTGGTATCCAAAAATGATCTTTTGCTTAGGCAGGGACAAGTATGCCGGCATTTGTATTTTGTTGAAAAAGGTGCGCTTCGGGGATTTTATAATTTAGATGGCAAAGAGATCACCCACTGGTTTGGTTTTGAGAATGATTTTGTGACCTCTTTCCATAGTTTTATAACGCATAGTGCTGCGGTGGAAAATATTCAGTTACTGGAAGGAAGTATTTTATGGAGCATATCACATGAACAATTGACAGCACTACTGAACCGTCACCATGAAATTGAAAGACTGTTGCGGATCGCTTATGAAAAATATTATATCCGCCTGGAAGAACGGTTTGTGAACGCTCATTTTAAAACAGCTAAAGAGTTATACGAAAACCTGCTGTTGCAAACACCGCATATTATTGAAAGAGTGCCGCTGGGCTATATTGCATCTTATTTAGGCATGAGCCAGGAAACACTTAGCAGGATACGTAATAAGATATAAATACCTCCTCTTCTTGCTAAACACCCCCCATGATCTTTTTAACATTTCAATCTTTACTTTTTGATAATTGTCAAAAACCCGCAGCCAGGCCGCTTATACATTTGTTGTAAAAAAAGATATTTATGGAACAAAGACAAACACTGGCTCCTTCCAATGCATTTATCGCGGCTTCGTGGCTGGCGCTTTTTATCGGCGTTATTGCATATAACATCGGCTTATGGAATGCTACGATGCAACTGAATGAGAAAGGCTATTATTTTACCGTGCTGATACTGGGATTATTCTCTGCCATCTCTGTACAAAAAGCCGTGCGTGATCAATTGGAAGGCGTGCCGGTGACCAACCTGTATTATGGTATTGCCTGGTTCACCACCGTTCTTTCGATTGTATTATTAACGGTTGGTTTATGGAATGCCGAAATGGCAAAAAGTGAAAAAGGATTTTACGCCATGTCATTTGTGCTGAGTTTATTTGCCGCCATTGCTGTACAAAAAAACACCAGGGACCTGAAAGCATCCAAACCCGAAGGATTGTTTTAAAATTATTTTACTGAATAATAAAAGCTGTTTCATTTTACCGAAACAGCTTTTATTGTATTGTACCCTCATTGTTCTTTTAGTTCTCAAAATATTCCACCCCATCGGTATTGATATAACCGATCTTACCTTCTTTTGTTTTTACAAACAGGTAAGCGCCTCCTCTTATCGATCTTACTTCATTGTATTTGGGAGCGATCAGTTTATTTTCTAAAAAATAATACCCCTTTGTATTGTCTGACGCAGTTAAAACAAAACCGCGGTTCTCATCATATACAATATCCGAGTAAGTGGAACTGATGATATCTTTCTGTGAAAGATCTTTCAAACTGGCCACACCATCTTTTGATTCGATAAAATACACATTGCCCTGCCTTGATTTTATATAATTCAGTTTTGTTTTTTCTACAGGAATAAAAACGGTGCCATTGCCGGTATACATACCATACAAACCATTCTTTGCCGCTACCAAATAAAGATTACCATTTACATCTGTTTTTTTGAGCGAACTGAATTCAAAAGGCAGCACCACATCAAATGTATTATTGATCACACCATACATACCATTTTTAGTACCGATATAATAGGTATGTTCATCACCGGCCACTTTATAATCGTCCACCAGTTTATCATACAGGTTACCATTATTCACCAGGCCATATACTTTTTGCGAATCGATCATCACCAGTTGTTCATTGTTGTTATTATTACCCGGCGCTTCTTCATTGATAGCAGGGCATTTGGACATTACCCTGCCCTTTGTATCAATACACACTTCTGCACCATTGGGCTTGAGTGATGCACCTGCAAACAAAACGGTATCCTGGTTCTTTACTACTTTACCTCCAGCTGTGTGTTTTCCTTTATCATCAAAATAACCCCAGGTAAATGGCTTGGCCGAATAGAATTTATAAGGAATTACCAGTTTACCTGTTTCATCAATGTATCCATATTTGTTCCCTTTTTTTACTACTGCATAACCGGCCACAAACCAATTGGCTTCCTGGAATGCAGGTTTGATAATGATTTTTTTATCGGGATTGGAATAACCCCATAGAATCTCCCTGGCGGTAAGGCACCAGTGAAGCATTATAATGCTGGGCAAACAGCGGGGCTGCTATTATCAGCAGCAGGGTAGCTAACACGCTTATTTTCATAAAAGATGTTTTAGCAGTTTAAGACAATTTGTTTTCCAAATTAAAACAAAATACAACTTCCTGTATAACTCATTAGAAATAAAATAGTTCGGGGTCGAAAGCCTTTTTTGGGAGCCTTATGCAGTGAGCAAGTTATTCCACATATAAATACGGTATTTAATACCTGGGCTTGATACATAAGAAATCTTCATACAATTCAAAAAATGGCTTAAAAATCATCCCATACAACAAAAAAACACCATTTTAAAGCAGTATTTTTTCAAAAAATCAAATTAATAGCTGGCTTTTAGAAATAAAATAGGGAATTTTGGCGTTTATACATACATATTTCACATTTTAATATTTACTGAAACCATGAAAATAGGCGTACCTAAAGAGATAAAAAATAATGAGAACCGGGTGGGTATTACCCCCGCAGGCGTTTATGAACTGGTGAGGAACGGTCATACTGTTTATGTGCAAAGTGGCGCCGGCCTGGGCAGTGGGTGTACAGATGAGGATTATACGGAAGCCGGGGCAATACTGCTGGAAGATATTAAAGAAGTGTATGCCGCTGCGGAAATGATCGTAAAAGTAAAGGAACCTATCAGGCAGGAATACACGCTGATAAAAGAAGGACAGATCGTGTTCACGTATTTTCATTTTGCCTCCAGCAAAGAACTCACCACTGCAATGATCAACAGCAAAGCCATCTGCATTGCGTATGAAACCGTGCAGGATGAGGATGGTACACTCCCGTTGTTAACTCCCATGTCCGAAGTGGCCGGCCGTATGGCTATTCAGCAGGGCGCAAAATATTTGGAAAAACCTATCAAGGGCAAGGGCATTTTATTGGGCGGTGTGCCCGGTGTTCCCCCAGGGAAAGTACTGGTATTGGGTGCCGGAGTAGTGGGCACACAGGCGGCAAAAATGGCCGCTGGTTTAGGCGCTCATGTTACTATTTTAGATATCAATATGAAAAGGCTGCGTTATATCAACGATGTAATGCCCAGCCATGTAGTTACAGAATTTTCGAGCGAATACAATATCAGGCGGCATATTGCCACGCACGACCTGATTGTGGGTGCCGTACTGGTTACCGGCGGCAAAGCGCCCAAACTTATTAAAAGAGATATGCTGCGGGAAATGCACCCCGGCACTGTAATGGTGGATGTAGCGGTAGACCAGGGCGGTTGCTTTGAGACCACAAGACCCACCACACACGAAGATCCTACGTATATCATTGATGATGTGGTACATTATTGCGTAAGTAATATGCCCGGCGCTGTGCCTTATACTTCTACCCTTGCGTTAACCAATGTAACGCTTCCTTATGTATTAAAGATCGCGGCACATGGCTGGCAGAAAGCCTGCAATATGTACGACGATCTTAAAAAAGGTTTGAACATTGTTGATGGCAAGGTTGTGCACGAAGGCATCCCGCAATTTTAAATTTATTGTGCCGCCATCAAGGTGCCGCTGCTCACTAAACTATCGTTGTCGGCTACACGATATTTGTAAACACCTGCCGGTATCTTTCCTGTATTGATCACCGTAATATTAGCCGTTATTTTTTGCGTAAGCATCCGCTTGCCTCCAGCGTCGTATAATTCCAACACCGTATTTTGAGACGATAGTTTTGGAATTGTTATAGAGAATTGGCTGTTGAACGGATTGGGATAAACGGCCAGTTTCAGCAGTTGCGGTTCATTAGCCACTGTATATTTTTCTGCTGCATAACTGATTGTAAAAGGTACCACGGATGTTTGTAATACAGGTGCAGTAACGGTATTAATGCCAATGCTCTTTAAAAGCGCTTGTTGTATAGCAACCGGTTTATCTAGCATTTTTTCTGCCTCATCAGGCGACTGGTCCAGGTTCACTACCCGGATATCATCACCATCCCACATACCGGTATTATTAATGCAGTAAGCCAGTATGGTACCATCTTCATTCATACTGGGCTGTAAATTCGCTTTGTTTACATTCACCTGTTGTGGCAATTCATATCCAAATTCAAAAGGCATAGCTTTTTCCTTGCGTGTAAAGCAATACAATTTTTCCTGTCCGCCCTCTTTTTTCTCCAGGCTGCAATAATAGGTGAGTCCATCTTTTCCAAACTGGCCAGGGCCGGGTACCATACCTTCAGGAACCTGCAGGCTGCCTTTTTTAACGAACACACCAGCTGCATTTCTTTCGTACCAGTCAGTTATTTTTCCCTTCCAGCCTACAGAAGCTTTTTTAGAACCATCGGTAATAACCATCAGTTCCTTACCATCAGGCGATATACCGGGAGCATACTGGTTATTGTCCTGCAATTCATCGATCGGTCTTGGTTTACTGAACGCATCTTTTTTCGACTTACGTTCCGATATATAGATCGTATAACCTTCCAGGGTTAGTATCATCGTCAGCTCATCGTTGGTGAGCGATACGGCGTAGTATTTATTTTCAAGATCGGGGAACAATTTGTTGGAGGGAGGGAAAGGTTGATCCACCGATGTTCTTTCGGTATAATAAATATTACCATGGCCGCCATCGCGGTTGGAGGTGTAATAAATCCTTAAAGCGTCCGCTGACAGCCAGGGATAGGCATCGCAACTTTTAGTATTGATACTTTTGGTTTGCGTGCACTCCGGCGTTGGCCATACAGGTTCGCTTTCATCCGCCTCTACCGGGTGGTTCAGGTAATCTAACGAACGTACATGGTTGGTTGTTTTTGTAGAAGCTCTTTTTACAGTAGTGCGTTTGGAAGCATTGCGTTGCGCCTGGCTGCTGAAAACTGAGCATGATAATACGAACAGGAGGGCGATGGTGGTTAGCTTGCTCATATAAGACTGGTTAAGTTGGTTGATACAAAATACTGCCCGGAATGAAAATAAATTGTTAATAATCCGGTTGTATAAAAGATAGATTCACGGGCACTGACTTTTTCACAAAAAAATCTTTAAAAAATATTCCGGGCTGTAACAGTGTTGGTTATTTTATTATCTTCATTTCTCACTGCATATTCCCCCTTTACCACCTTGCAACCACAACATAAACTTTACGGGCTCGACCACCTGCGGGCATTGGCCATACTGATGGTGTTCATTTATCATTACGGTATTTTATTCGATGCGCCGGAATGGGTGATCTCGGTAGGCAAATTCGGCTGGACGGGTGTGGATCTTTTTTTTGTATTGAGCGGCTACCTGATTGCTTCGCAGCTGTTCAGCAAAATTGACGCCGGTAGAAAAATATCGTTCCCTGAATTTTTTATCAAGCGTTTTTTCAGGATCATTCCTGCTTACCTGGTGGTGCTGGCGCTCTATGTTTTCCTGCCTTCTTTCCGCGAAAGAGAAGCATTGGCGCCTTTGTGGAAATACCTGACGTTCACTCAAAACATTGGATTGGATGTGGCCAGGCAGGGCACTTTTTCGCACGCCTGGTCGCTTTGTATTGAGGAGCAGTTTTATTTTGTGTTGCCGCTGTTGCTGATCGCTTTGGTATACTACAAAGCTTTTAAAAAAAGTTATTGGTTATTATTGCTTTTATTCCTGCTGGGCTTTGCAGCAAGGATCTATGCCTGGTATGTTCCATTGGCGCCCTATTTCAACACAGATGAATTTGCTATTTACTGGTCTAAATGGATCTACTACCCCACTTTCAGCAGGCTGGATGGTTTATTGGTAGGTGTATCCATTGCGGCATTACTGCAATTTAAACCGGCGGTTAAAGAAAAGCTCGCCCCTTATGGCAACTGGCTGTTGATAGCAAGCCTCGTATTTTTTACAAGCGCATTTTTATTATCTGCCGACCAGCGTTCTTTCACCGCTTCGGTATTTGGTTTTCCGCTGGTGGATATTGGCTATGGCTTTGTAGTACTGGCAGCCATAACACCATCCTGCTTTTTATACAAACGCGGTTTAAAACTTACCACTTCCATTGCTATTTTATCTTATGCCATTTATCTTATCCATAAAATAACCATCCACCTTTCGCAGCAGCAGTTTGAAAAATGGGGTGTGGAAACGGACAGCAATTTGATGTTGCTGCTTTGCATTATCACCACCGTACTTGCAGCGATATTATTAAGGTACAGTATTGAAAAACCTTTTCTTCGTATAAGAGATAAGCTGTTGGCTGTAAAAAAAGCAACATAGTTTTTATACAGCAAAAAAATTTGTAGTAGCAATCAAAAAAGAGTGGATTTTACTAACAGTTTTTCTATTCAAATTGTAACTTTAAAAAGCTACAGCAGCTTACAATCCTTAACACCTAAAAAGATCACTATGGCTGACATTCTTCATTCCTTTGTTATCAAAGCCCCGCTTAAAAATGTATTTAAAAATATTTCTACTGCAAAAGGCCTTAACCAATGGTGGACGCTGGATGCCAAGGGCAAACCGGAATTGAATGAAATGTTCACGCTTAATTTTGGACCGGGTTATGTATGGGAAGCCGTGGTGTCCAAATGTATTGCCAACAAAGCGCTGGAATTCCAGCTGACGGATGCGGATGATGACTGGATTGACACTAAAGTGGGTTTTGTACTGGATGATAAAAAAGGCAGCACACAGGTGCATTTTTATCACAAGGGCTGGCCGGCCAATAATGAACATTACAGGATATCGAGTTATTGCTGGGCTATGTACCTGCGCATTTTAAAACGCTACGTTGAATCGGGCGAAGAAGTGCCCTACGAAAAAAGACTGGATGTATAAAATCATTGATCAGCAAGATGAATACAAAACTTTTAGGGATCATACCCGTACTGCCTTCGGCAGATATTGCCAGGGATACAAAATGGTACAGCGAAAAAACGGGTTTTGAAACCCGCTTTGCCGATAATATGTATGCAGTGTTGTTAAGGGGGGATCTCTGCATTCACCTGCAATGGCATGCTGATACGCCCGGTGATCCTTTGCTTGGAGGATCAGTGATCAGGATCTATGTAAAAGAAATAAAAGACCTTTTTGAAGAAATGGTACAAAGAGGCACCGTTACACAAAAAGACCTCCGGATGAATACACCCTGGGGCACCAACGAATTTGGTTTTTTCGATCTGAACCGCAATGCTATTTTTATAATGGAAGAAGCGGAATAGAAAAATATTCCTTCAATGATCTCTTTAACGACCGGTTAGTAGCTGCGGGGGCCATGATTTTTTACTAAGAAAAAATACGTTTTGAACGGGGAATGCCAAAATTGCCTCTTTTAAAAAAGAGTGTGGCAAAATTTTTGCTTCAAAAAAGCCGTAGAACCGCCGTCTTCGCCATTATCTATGAAAAAAACTGCTTTATTATCCATTGTCCTTTTTTCGCTGTGCTTTTTCCTGTTAAGTGTTTGCTCCATGGCGCAACCAACAAACTGGTTGCCCCGTGGAGTGGGCGGCGGTGGCAGCATGTTCTACCCTACTATCAATCCTGCCAACGACAACGAGTTTTACGTGACCTGCGATATGAGCCAGCTTTTTCACAGTACAGATTTTGGCAGCAGTTACACACAGGTTCCTTTTACAAAACTGCAGACCGGTAATATCTCCACTTACGAATTCACCAATAATAATAATGTTGCTTATTGCATTGCCAACGACGGCAATATCAATTACGCCGTACGCACTATGGATGGCGGTAATACCTGGGCAGCAGTGCCGGGCAATCCTTTGGATGGTGAAGATGTATATTCTTTTAAAGCGGATTATAATAATCCCGGCCGTGTTATCATTGGCTATTATGATGCGCTTTATATCTCCAACGATTATGGCGCAAGTTTTACGTTGATAAGAAATGCAGCAACCGGCAGCGGGCTTGCAGTAGGCGGTGTATTTTTCGATGGCAATAATATTTATATCGGCACCAATGATGGTATTATATATTCATCCAATGGTGGAACATCGTTCAGCATATTAGCAACTACCGGTATGCCTGCTTCGCAAACCATTTTTTCTTTTGCCGGTGCAAAAGTGGGTGGTACTACCCGCTTTTTTTGTGTGGCGGCAGATGTTGCAGATGTATACAACGGCATTTTTCCCTGGGAATATTATGGATTTGCAAAAGCGGTATACAGTCTGGATGCTGGCGCCAATGTGTGGACCGCAAAAAATACCGGCATCAATTTCTCCACCGATTTTGTGATGTATGTGGGCATGGCAAAAAATGATATCAATACGGTATACCTGGGCGGCAGCGATGATAATACCGGTGGTAATCTTGTAATGAAGACCAGTAACGCCGGTACCGGCTGGAGTAAAGTTTTTTTAACCTCCAATAATCAGAATATAAAAACAGGCTGGTCGGGCCAGGGTGGCGACCGCGGCTGGGGTTATGGCGAAAGCTGTTTTGGAATTACAGTGGCACCCAATAATGCCAACAAGGTTTTATTTGGTGATTATGGCTTTGTACATAAAACAAGTGATGGCGGCAGCAACTGGCAACAGGCCTATGTAAATGCAGCCGATGAACATCCTGCCAACGCTCCTACTCCGCCTAAACAATATTACCGCAGTATTGGTTTGGAAAATACTACCTGCTGGCAGGTGCACTGGCAGGATGCGAACAATATGTTTGCAGCTTATTCCGATATCAACGGCTCAAGAAGTGTGAATGCAGGTGTATCCTGGAGTTTTGATTTTACCGGGCATACTGTTAACAGCATGTACCGCATTGCAAAGCATATCAGTAACAGCACCATGTTTGCAGCCACCTCAGGCATACATGATATGTACCAGAGTACAAGGTTGCAGGATAATCCATTGGATAATACCGATGCCGGCGGAAAAATAATTTATTCCACCAACAATGGCGCTGCATGGAATGTGTTGCACCTGTTCAATCACCCGGTATTCTGGGTGGCTACTGATCCCGGCAATGCAAATCGTATGTACGCCAGCGTTATACACTATGCTGCAGGTGCCGGCCAGGGCGGTATCTGGATGACAAATGATCTGAACAATCTTGCTGCATCTTCCTGGACAAAACTCGCCAATCCTCCCCGTACAGAAGGGCATCCTGCAAGTATCGTGGTATTGAATGATGGTAAGATGATATGTACGTATTCGGGCAGAAGAAATTCGGGCGGCACTTTTACTGCCAGTTCCGGTGTTTTTATATATGATCCTGTGGGCAATTCCTGGACGGATGTGTCGGATGCCGGTATGCAGTACTGGACAAAAGATATCATTATCGATCCCAATGATGCGTTACAGAACACCTGGTATGTTTGTGTGTTCAGTGGCTGGGGCGGTGCTCCCAATGGTAAGGGTGGTTTATACAAGACCACCAACCGCGGCGCTTCCTGGACAAAATTAACTGGTACGCAATTCGACCGGGTAACTTCCATTACATTCAATCCTGCATTGCAAACCCAGGCTTATCTTACTACCGAAACACAGGGCTTGTGGATCAGTAACAATATGAATGCTGCAACCCCAAGCTGGTCGCTGGTTACAGCTTATCCATTCCGCCAGCCGGAAAGGGTTTTCTTCAATCCTTTTAATTTAAACGAGATATGGGTGAGCAGTTTTGGCAATGGCATGAAGATGGGTTTGATAAGCGGTGTATTGCCCGTTAATTTAATTTCGTTTAATGGTAATCGTTATACGGCCACTACACAACTGCACTGGATCACTGCTAACCAGGGCACCGGCGATAAATTTGAAGTACAAAGAAGTTTTAACGGCAGCCAGTTCACCTCTATCGCTACGGTTAAAGGCAGCACTGCCAGCCAGTATGATTTTACGGACAGTATAATTGCACCGGTTTTATATTACCGCCTTAAACTGGTAGCAGGCAACGGCAATAGCACCTACAGTAATATACTGGTATTTAAGGATGGTATGCAGAATGATATCCGCCTGGTGAACAATCCTGTTACCAACGATCAAATTGCAATAAAGATAACCGCTGCAACAACAGGTAAGCTACAGCTATTGCTGACTGATATCAGCGGTAAAAAAATAATGGTTAAAGATATCACCGTAACACAAGGATCGACCTTATTGAATATTCCATTACCAGCCAATACAGCAAGAGGCATTTATACTTTGCAGGCGGTGGGTATGGATCAGGAAAAAACATTCCGGGTAGTATATTAAGCACTGTTTGTAAAAATATTTACCTGAATATGCGGCCTTGCTTATTTTTACAGCTATGGAGAATATAGCTGTCATCATCTTCCTTTTATTTGGTATTGCATTTCTTGGATTATTGAGCAACCGTTACCGGTTTCCTTTGCCCATTGCATTGGTGCTGGGTGGTGTTTGTATCAGCCTGGTACCCGGCCTGCCGGTGATCGCACTCAATCCAGAAGTGGTATTCATTGTTTTTCTGCCGCCCTTGTTATACGGCGCTGCATGGAATACCAGCTGGCATGAATTTAAAGCCAACCTGCGTCCCATTGGGCTTGCAGCGATTGGCCTGGTGATATTCACTACGGTGTTGGTTGCAATGGCTGCTCATTGGCTGATAGATGACCTGAGCTGGCCGGCTGCTTTTCTCATCGGTGCTATTGTATCGCCACCCGATGCAGTGGCAGCCACTTCTGTAACCAAGGGGTTGGGTCTACAGCCACGCATGATCACCATACTGGAAGGCGAAAGCCTGGTGAATGATGCCAGCGGACTGGTAGCTTATAAATATGCACTCACGGCTATCACTGCAGGTAATTTTGTATTGTGGAAAGCAGGATTGAATTTTTTATGGATCGCATCTGCCGGTATTGCAATCGGGCTTGCTATCGGTTATATCATGTACCAGGTGCATAAAAGATTTGTTTGTGATTCTGTGATCGAAGTAACGCTTACTTTCCTTACGCCTTTTGCTTCTTATTTACTCGCAGAACAATTTCACTTTTCCGGTGTATTGGCAGTGGTTACCACGGGCTTGTATCTCTCCTTCCGCTCCGGGGAAATATTCAGTAATCAAAGCCGCATCATGGCGTATTCTGTTTGGGAAGTGGTGATCTATATCCTGAATGGATTGATCTTTGTGTTGATCGGCCTACAGCTTCGCAGTGTAATGGCGGGCATCAGTGAATACCCTGCCAGTGCATTGATCTTATACGGGCTGGTGATCAGTTTCGTGGTGATCATCGTTCGTTTTGTATGGATAGTACCTGCAGCTTTATTACCGCGTTATTTAAGCAAACGCATCCGCGAAAGAGAACCTTTTGATCCCCGTAATATGGTGGTGTTTGGATGGGCCGGTATGCGGGGCGTGGTTTCGATGGCCGCAGCATTGGCATTGCCGATCATGCTGACAGATACCGTGCAATTTCCGCACCGCAACCTGATTATCTACCTGGCATTTTGCGTGATATTATCTACCTTATTATTATTAGGGCTTACTTTACCATGGATCATTAAAAAACTCGGTATCGAGCCTTATTCTGCTGCATTGGAAGAATATGAAGTACGAACACAGGTTGCCACGCATATCATCACACACATCGAAGAAAATCTTTCCTTGCTGCAGGATGAATTGCTGCACAATATCAAGAGCAAGTACGAAGTAAAATACAACCGCCTGCAAAAAACAGATCTTCCTGCAAATTATTTTGGTAAAGGGCAAACCCTTGCGGGTAATATCTTTAATGAGTTCACGCAATTGCAGATCGACCTGATCGGTATCGAAAGAAACTCACTGGAAAAAATGCACCGTGCCGGTGAAGCCAGCGAAGAGGTATTGCGGAAAATAGAAAGAGAACTGGACCTGGAAGAGACCAGGTTGCAGATGGAAATGTATAATGGCTGATAATGTGGTTTGATTTCAAAACAGGATTGTTTATTTTTATTGTATCAAACCTTACAATATGAAAGTAACATCCCTCCTGTTCTCGCTTGCTTTTATAATAGTGCTGATCAGTTGCAAAAAGTCCAGTACTACGGCAAGTATCACTAATTGCGATGGGCTTATAACTGACACAACCGGCACCGGCGATAATGCCAGGGTGTATATGCCGAATGCCTTTACGCCTAATTATGATGGCCTGAATGACATCTGCCGCCCGCTTACATTGAACGTTGCAGCCATCAGCTTCAGCATATACGATGAATCTAACAGTATTGTATACACGACAAATGTAATGAACCAGGGCTGGCTGGCCTCTAACCTGGCGAATACCAATATAAAATTTTATTACCGCATCCAGGCCACCACCAATAGCGGGCATCATATCTGTAAATGTGGCGAGTTGATGTACCTGACCTGTATCAAAGCCGGTACTGCGTTGAGCAATTATTATTTTGAGGATCAGTTAACTGTGAATGGTTTTACCGGGGTTACCGCAGAACATTTAGCAACCTGTCCTTAATGCCAGGACATCCACCAACGAAACGTTCCTACGGAACGAATGCACAAATTTCATTTGTGCTACCGACGAGATATTCCTACGGAATAAGAAAAAAGATTTGTAGCCTTTTTTGTAGTAGTATTTTTTTAAGATTGAACTACACATGATTCTCATTTGTTCCGTAGGAACATTTTATTGGTAACTTCCCAACCAATGAGACTGCCCTGCGTTCCTACGGAACGCCTCGTGAGTTATCGCTACGATAGGAACCCTGCCACACTAACTATCTTCTGCAGTAAGCTCAAGCCGGGTTCTTTTGTTTTACACCGGTTGGCGGAATGCCAAAGCGTTCTTTGAAAGAACGGCTGAAATGAGACGGATTTTCAAAACCGCTTTCAAAAGCGGCTTCACTTACGGGCTTGTTCAGGTTGCTTACCAGGTGCATAGCATGCAGCAATCTTTTTTCGAGCAACCATTTCCCGGGACTGGTTGCAAATACTTTTTCAAAATCCCGTTTAAAAGCCGAAAGACTGCGATTACAGAGTTCTGCATACTGTTCCAATTTAAGATTGAAACAAAAATTATCTTCCATCACCCTTTGCAGTGTTATGGTTTGTGGCTCATTTACCAATGAGCAGAAGTAGCACAGCAGTTCGGCATTGTTAGTATTATCCGCAAGCGTAAGTACCAGTTCCCTGAATTTCAGTTCCAGTAGAGCTTGATCGGGCTCTTTCGTATTAGCGAAATAAGAAGACATGGAGAGAAAAAAAGCAGACAAGGTTTCGCTGTTATCCAGCAGCATTACCGGTTTATATTTTTTGCCACTGCTTTGAATAGGTGCGGAACGTTTTTTTAAAGTATCACAAATAAATTCATCCGGAATAAAGAAACATACCAGGCAGAACCCGACATCAAAAAATTGTTCAATGATACTGGCGCCTTTCTGTACAAAAACACAACTGCCCTTCTGCAGGTCATAGGAACCATGTGCAGTATGCCATATTTTTCTGCCATCCACCACGTAAAAAATATAATTGTGCTGGCTCCACAGGTCGGTATAGCGGTTCTGCATCAGCCTGGCTTCTATAGGGCAGTCAAATGCAGTGATCATGGAATTGCCGCAACTGAACTGGCGGGAATAATCGGGGTATTTAAGTACACGCTCAATGAAATTTACCATAGCACAGGTTTAAAAATGCGAAATTAGTTTTTCAGATGGAAACAGGCATACCACAAACTGGTAATTCTAATAAATTATGATAGCAACACCGTAAATGTAAAAATATTATACGGTTTTCAATACGGGTTTAACATCCTATTTAAAAGCGAAGGGCCTCACATTGCTGCGAAACCCTTCTAAATATAAACGATCTTCAAAATGCTGCTTACATCCTACCCTCATCGATAATTGCCTTATCTACGGCTTCAATCCTTTGTTGTTCTTCTTTCAGTCGTTTTATCTTTTTACCGTAAGATATCTTTGTGATGAGTACAAACAATACGGGCACCACAAATATCGCCAGCGTGGTAGCAGAAAGCATACCACCAAATACGGTCCAGCCAATGGTTTTACGGGATTCTGCTGCAGCACCCGTTGCAAATGCCAGCGGCAATACACCCAGTATAAATGCCATCGACGTCATAACGATGGGGCGTAGACGTAAACGTACAGCCTGTATAGTGGCAGCTACTATTTCCACACCATGATCCACCCTTTCTTTGGCAAATTCCACGATCAAAATCGCATTCTTGGCCGCAAGCCCTATCAGGGTGATCAAACCGATCTGTGCATACACATTATTGGTGATCTTGGGCAGCAATAACAAAGTAAGTATAGAACCAAAGGCCCCAATCGGCACGGCGAACAATACGGAGAATGGTATGGACCAGCTTTCGTACAATGCTGCCAGGAACAGGAATACAAAAATGATGGAGATCGCAAAGATCAGCACTGTTGCATTACCTGCAGCAATCTCTTCACGGCTCAGGCCGGAGAATTCGTAACTGTAACCGGTTGGCAATACTTTGTCCGCAGCCCGTTTCAATGCTTCAATGGCCTGGCCACTGCTGAAGCCCGGTTTGGGCGAACCATTGATTTCTACTGATCTGTAAATATTATAGTGCGATATCAAAGTGGGGCTCTCCTCTACTTTCGTTGTTACCAGCGAACTCAATGGGATCATACTACCCACATTATTGCGCACATAGTATTTTCCCAGTTCGTCTATGGATGACCGGTATACACTATCCGCCTGCGTCATTACACGGAAATTACGACCATACAAGTTAAAATCATTGATATAACTGCTACCGAGCAGGGTTGACATTGTGCTGTACACATCCGCTACCGAAACACCCATTTTTTTCGCCTGTTCTTTATCTACATCTACTCTATAGCTCGGGGTATGTGTGGTAAAGAAAGTATAAGCAGCACCAATTTCAGGGCTTTTATTCACTTCTGCGAGGAACGACCTTGCAACAGTCTCAAACTGCTGGATATTATCCGTGCTGGTGGTTTGCTGCAGTTCAAATGTAAAGCCTGCTGTTTGCCCAAGTCCCGGTATTGCCGGTGGTGCAATGGCCATTACCCTTGCCTCCTTAATATCACTGGTACGTTTCTGTATCTCTGCAATAATATTCTGAAGCTGCATTTCTTTACTGGTACGTTCATCCCATTTTTTCAGCATCACAAACAATGTACCCACGTTCGATTTGTTGGAGAAAGTAATGATGTTCAATCCCGCAAGTCCACCCACGGTACGTACGCCAGGCACCTGCTGTACCCTTTTCAAAATCTCCAGCAGCATGTTCTTACTTCTTGTTGTGGAAGCTGCTTCGGGCATTTCGTATGTGATGTACAGGCGGCCTTCATCTTCGGAAGGGATAAAGCCGGATGGTTTGCTTTTGAACATAAAGAACAATCCTACAAAGAGGCACACAAGCATTACCAGTACAACAGGAGTTGCCTTGATCCATCTTGCCACACCCTTGGCATACGACCGGTTCACAATACCAAAGCCTTTATTGAACCATGCAAAGAATTTTTCCAGCACATTCTTTTTTGCACTTTCATCCTTAGATGGTTTCAGCATAATACTGCACAATGCCGGTGTAAGCGACAAGGCCACAAATGCAGAGATCATTACTGATACAGCAATAGTGATAGCGAATTGCTGGTACAGTTTTCCTACAATGCCCGGTATAAAACCAACCGGTACAAATACCGCAGCCAATATCAATGCGATCGCAATTACAGGACCTGATATATCTTTCATTGCCCTGCGGGTAGCTTCTTTAGGAGATAATTTTTCATTATCGATATAATGCTGCACCGCTTCCACCACCACAATGGCATCATCCACCACAATACCGATGGCCAGTACAAATGCAAACAGTGTGAGTGTATTGATCGTAAATCCAAATGGTATGAATAATATAAACGTACCTATCAGTGAAACGGGTATCGCCAATACAGGTATCAATGTTGCACGCCAGTTCTGCAGAAATAAGAATACCACCAGTACCACCAGTATCAGCGCTTCTATTAAAGTATGCATTACTTCCTCAATAGATACTTTTACCACGGTCACTGTTTCAAGCGGCATCAGGTAATCCACATCTTTGGGAAATACTTTTTTAAGATCCGCCAGTGTCGACATCAGGCCGTCATATGTATCCAGTGCATTCGCACCGGGCGCCTGGTAGATCAATACAAATGCTGCAGGCTTACCATTTACAAAGGCATTGGTGCCATAATCAAATTTTCCCAATTCCACCCTGGCCACATCTTTCAGGTACACAATGGTACCGGTGGATGGTTGTGTACGTACAATGATATTTTCAAATTGTTCTTTTGTATTCAGGCGGCTGTTAGTAAGCACACTGTATTCAAAAGATTGTGTGTTGGGCTGCGGGTTACCGCCAACAGTACCGGCTGCCACCTGCAGGTTCTGTTCCGCCAGTGCGCTGGTAATGTCCGTAGTGGTCATTTCCAATGCAGCAAGCTTTGATGGATTGATCCAGATACGCATACCAAAGTCATCGCCCCTGGTAATAATATCACCCACACCTTTTACACGCTGCAAGGCATCTTTTAAATAAATATTGGCATAGTTGCCTAAAAAGGTAGCATCGTGTGTACCGTTCGGCGAATACAATGCCAGCGCCACCATAATACTCGGGTTACGTTTACGAACGGTAAGCCCTAAGCGTTTAACCGCATCCGGTAGTGAAGGCTGCGCCACACTCACCCTGTTCTGCACATCCAGTGCAGCAATGTTAACATCGGTACCGATATCAAAATTCACGTTGATGCTGCTTTGACCACTGCTGGTACTGTTACTGCTCATATAGGTCATGCCGGGTGTACCGTTGATCTGTGTTTCAATGGCAGTAGTAGTGGTCTGTTCCACTGTTTGTGCATCGGCACCAATAAAGTTACCCGATACCGTTACAGTAGGTGGCGTGATATTCGGGTATTGCGCAATCGGTAAATTCATCATAGAAATAATACCTACCAGCACTATCACAACCGATATCACGATGGCCGTTACGGGCTTTTTTATAAAAGTTTCTGCTATCATTATTCAATTTCTTTATGCTGCATCAATGCAGCCATCATTTACAAACTATTTCTTGGGTGCTGCCGCGCCGGGTGTACCAATGGTAACCTTGATGCCTTCTCTTAAATTCTGCACGCCTTCTGTTACAATTTTATCGCCTGCTTTTAAACCATCTTTAATGATGATGTTTGAACCCAATGGTTTACCCAGCACCACTTTGCGTTGTGACACTTTGTTACTGTCACCGGGTACATACACAAAGAATTCACCCAGTTGTTCTGTAATGGCTTTGTAAGGGATCACTATGGCCTGCGCACCGGAAGAATTATTCTTCACACGCACTGTTCCGTTCATACCTGCCTTCAATACATTATTCTTATTGGGAAAACTCAATCTTGCTTTCAATGTTCCCGTTTGCGGATTGACTGCACGATCCAGTAAAATGATCTTCCCGGGATTAGGATAAACATCTTCGCCAAATGCCAATGTAAAAGTGGAATCGCCGGGATGCGCTTTTTCATTCAGCAAATTGGAAAAACGGAAAATATCTTTTTGTTCCACGTTAAAATCAACGGCAAGATCTCCATCGGTGGAAACGGTATTCAGCAATGTTTGCCCCGCGGTAACTGCTGCACCCGTTTTTACATTCGATATACCGATGATACCATCAAACGGTGCATATACTTTGGTATAACGCACACTGGTTTGTACGGCCTGTATATTTGCTCTTGCTGCGTCGGCCTGTTTTTTAGCTACTTCCAGCGCTGCGTCTGCATTATCCACTAATTGTTTGGCAACAGCGTCTGCTTTATCCAGTTCATGGTAACGGTTCGCATCTTTTTGCGCTTTATTGATATTGGCTTCCTGCACTTTTAAATTGGCAACCGCCTGCTGGTAATTAGCAGCATATAACTGTTCGTCTATAGAATATAATAACTGTCCTTTTCTTACCCTTGCTCCGTCAGTAAAATGAACGCCGGTGATAAAACCGCTTACCTGTGGCCGCAGGTCTACCTGGTTCAATGCGGTCACTGTTGCGGGATATTCATCATAATAAGTTGCTGCTGTAACATCCACTTCACTGATGGTTACTTTGGGCGGTGGTGGTGCCGCAGGCGCCGCCTGCTGGTTGCTGCAGGCACTCATAAATATCATTGCTGCTGCCGCGGTATACTGAATCATTTGCCTTCCTGTAATGCTGTACATATATTGTGTAATTAAAATGCGGTGAGTAAAAGTTGTTTTAGTAATTGATCAGTCCCAAAGCTTTCTGCACATCCACTTTTGCAGAAAGTACCTGGTACAATGCATTGAAATAATTGATCTGCGAAGTGCGGAGATCTGTTTCTGCTGTTACTACTTCCAGGTAAGTTTTAATGCCCGAACGGTATTGCAGCTGTATCACATCATACACTTCTTTTGCAATGGTCACATTTTCCTTTAATGCTAAATAATTTTCAAGACTGCTTTTGTAACTGGCCAGCGCCTGCGCATACTGTGCATTCACTGCGTTCTTAAGATTAAAGATATCCTGTTCATTACGCTGCAATTGCAAAGTAGCAGTCTTTAAATTGGCCTTTCTTTTTCCACCCTGGAAAATGGGTACCGATAACGTCAACGCTGCAAATGAATTGGGATAATTGGTACCATACAGTTTACCAAAATCATTGTTCTGGAAATTAAGATTATAAGCGCCGTTGGCTGCAACAGAGGGTAAATAACTCCATTTATTATACAATACGTTTGATTGCAGCAAGTTCCTTTGTGTTTCCAGCAAACGGTATTCTATCCTTGATTTATAATCTGGCAACTGCGTTGTGTCGATCGTAATTTCATTTTCCATTGCCAGGCTGTCGTATACAATATTGAATGCGGCAGAATCGGGATATCCCATCAATGATTTCAGGTAAGCAACTTTTGCCTGCACTATTTCTTCATTGCTGCGTTTGGATGCTTTGATATTATTCAGGCTGATCGTTGCACGTTTGTAATCTATTTTATCGGTAACACCCGCCTTATATTGACTGGTGGCATCTTTCAGGCTTCTTTCTATACGTACAATATTTTCTTCAGCTACTTTTATCTGCTGTGTTGTAGCCAGCACGTCGTAGAATGCTTTCGATACATTGGCCGCCAGGTCTATCTTATTGCTGGACGTGGTTTGTGTGGCCTGCTGCAGCACATCACCCTTGGTACGCTTTGCCAGTAATACATCTTTATTGAAGATGGTTTGCGTAACAGTGAATTGCCCCGATGAAGTATTATTCACACCCAGTTTAATGGGATTACCGCCAATAACAGTTGACTGCAGTAAAAAATTATGCTGCAGGCTGTAATTGAAATTTACTTGCGGATACCAGTCGGCCAGTTTGCTTTTGATATTCGAAGCAGTGATTTGTTCATCCAGCAAAGCCTGTTGTATACGGGGCTGGTGTTTGATGGCATATTCAACAGCACTCTTCAAAGTAACTTCGCTCAACACACTATCGGACGAGGCGTTTTGTGCATGTACAAATGATGAAAACAGCGATAACAATAAAGAAGCGCTTATGATCCGTATTCGTCTTCTGAAAAAAAAGTCCATAAAATTTGTTTGTTCCATTAGCATATCCCCTGCAGCATAATTCTGCAAAGATTTTTCTTATTCATCATGGCAAGTATCGTTACCGGGCAGGTATGGTATTAACCGGCAACATTGTTGATCCAGCTTGCATAAGCCTTCAGCACAGTTTGGTTAAGATTATAAGAATGATTACGGCCGTCTTTTTCAGCGTCTATCAGTCCTGCCTCTATTAATGTCTTTATATGATGGCTCACAGAAGGTTGTGCAAGATTGGTAATATTCATGATCTCGGAGCACTGGATGCAGCCTTTACGCTTATACATATCCTTCAGTATTTGTAACCGGGTTGTATCTGCCAGCGCTTTAGATATCTTTTCTACCTGTTTAATATCCACCTTAAATACATTGAAAGATGCAAATGTATCAATTATTTATCCAACAGCAACAAATTTTTTAAACAAATGTTTAATTTTTGGGGATGAGTGGTAAAAAAAGTTTTTACATTAAAAAGCTATTAAAATAAATAGCCAATTTATATCTTGCTCTGCAAATAATAGTTGTATGAATAAGTTTTTCAGTTGGCTGATCGCGGCTTTCCTGCTGTCAGCACAGACATCCGCACAATCAAAACTGGGTGAAGTAGCCTGTATCTATGTTACAACATCGAATTTGGACTCTTCATTGGCTGTGTATGAAAAACTGGGCTTCGCAAAAACAGGTGCCAACGAATTTCCTGTGCCCTGGGTGCAGGTAAGCGATGGCAGCCTGATCATAATGATGCGCAAAGACCCCACACCCTATATCGGGCTTACCTATTATGTTACCGATATAGAAAAAGTGGTGGCAGCGTTGGAAAAAGACAGCATCGTATTTTATCAAAAACCAAAACCCGGCGACCCGATCAAACGATATTATTTTAAAAGTCCTGATGGTTTCAACATCATGCTCGCTGCTAATCTTGGCGCATTTACACAACCCACCGGTACTACATTGCTTACCATGAACCAGGCAGATTTTAATACTGCAGATAAATATCCCAACAAACAATGCGGTGCGTTTGGCGAATTTGCGCATCCTGTAAAAGACATCAATGTATCTGTAGCATTCTGGAAAAAATTAGGCTTTAAAGCAAGCGCCGAAATGAAAGAACCTTACCCGCATGTGATACTTTCGGATGGATTGATGATCATTGGCCTGCACCAGACCAAACATTTTGATTATCCTGCGGTAACTTATTTTGGCATCAACACTGCAAAACGTATTGAAGCGTTAAAAGCAAAAGGGTTGACAAACTTTACCGAAGTACAGGGAAAGAATAATGTTGCACTTAAAACTTTTGAAGGGCAGCATTTTTTTATTTTTTCTTTAGGGATGTAATATTTTACCTTGGCTTCAGCAACCAGAATAAAGCATTAATGAACATTTTATTTTGGTAGGGTTCACTAAAAGTTGAAGATAATTCTTTGTTGGTATGGCCTTCGTAATCCATATCATTATGTCCCATATTGAAATACACCATTCTGTATTTTGTATTGGTCCATACTACAGGATAATATCCACTATGCCATATCTCGTTTTGTTTGGGTCCTGTGCCTAAAGGAAAACTGCTGCTGTCGATCGCTGCTAAAATTTTGATGGAAGGATTTTTGCTCAGATCATTTTGCCAGCGGTACCACTCATTGGGTGCTGCCGTAAAAGTTGCCGGCAGGTCTTTCATTACACCATGTTTTTTTGTTTCCACTCTTAATATGGCCTTGGTAGGGCGCCAGGTATTACTCACATATTCGCCCGAACCTAAAAATTCATTGTGGTACCAATCCCAGTTTTGAGGAAAAGCAGAAGGGGTTAATGCAAAAGCCGAAAAATGAAATCCCATCCAGGCGCCTCCATTCTTCATATAGGTTTCAAATGCTGCACGCTGCTCCGGTGCATCCGGCCTGGTATCCAGGAATATCACCAATTTATAACCCGAAAGAAAAGTGGTATTCAGGTTGTTCCAGTTATTCGTGGAGTCATATTCAAAACCATACATCTTTCCCATCTGGCTGAACCATTTATTGGCCTCATGCACAAAACTGATATGCGCCAGGTCGTTTTTAGCAGTATAAAAACCAATTGCTTTAATAGCAGTTGGTTGGTTTTGCGCCGTTACAATTGTTGCGTAACAGCAACAGGTGATCACTATAACAGAACGAAGTATTTTTGACAAATTAAATAACATGTTATTTAGTGGGTTTTGCAGCCATATAAAAAACCAGTTTACCGCCATTCATTATTTCATCATGTGTGATATAACGCCTGTTCAATACCTGTCCGTTCAATGTAATTTTCTTCACGTACACATTTTTATCCGACTGATCAATGGCTTCCACAGAAAAATCTTTACCGTTTTCCAAATGAACCAATGCAGTTTTTACAGCAGGGCTTCCAAACCAGTATTGATCGGATGCCGGTGCCACAGGATAAAAACCCAATGCACTGAAAATATACCAGGCACTCATTTGCCCGCAATCATCATTACCACCCAAGCCAGCAGCGCCGCTGTGGTATTGGTTCTTTAATATCATACGCACTCTTTCCTGTGTTTTCCAGGGTGCATCCGTCCAGTCGTATAAATAGGCAACATGGTGCGCCGGTTCATTGCCGTGTATATAATTTCCAATGATACCATCACGGGTAATATCTTCTGTTTCTGCAAAAAATTCATCCGGCAGGTGCATGGTAAATAAAGAATCGAGGTGTGCAGTAAAACGCTTCTTCCCTCCCATGGCCTCTATCATTGCTGCAGGATCATGCGGTACATATAAACTAAAGTTCCAGGCATTACCTTCAATGAAACCCTGTCCGTCTGTTTTCAACACATCAAAAGAACTTTTAAAAGTACCGTCGCTCAACTTTGGCCGCATAAATCCAATAGAAGCATCGTATACATTGCGCCAGTTCTGCGAACGTTTGATGAATTCATCGTAAATAGCCTGCTTGCCCAGTTTCTTTGCCAGCTGCGCAATCGCCCAGTCATCATACGCATATTCCAGCGTAGTGGATACAGATACGCCGTTCTTATCCTGCGGAATATAACCTTTGTCCATATAATACCCAATGCCTTCGTAATTGCGTTGGCGGGCAGTTGTTATACAGGCATCCAACGCTTTATCAGCGCCATCTGTAAGTGTGCCTTTTAAATAGGCTTCCGCCACTACAGATACACTGTGATAACCACTCATACACCAGTTATCGTTAGCGTAGTGCGACCATATCGGCAGCATGTGCAAGGCGCTCTGGTCGTAATGCGCCAGCATCGATCGTACAAGATCCCTGTTAAGCGATGGATTGATGATATTCTGCAATGGATGAAATGCACGGTAAGTATCCCATAAAGAGAAAGATGTGTAATTGGTAAAACCTGCAGCTTTGTGTATATTCTGATCCAATCCTTTGTATTCTCCATTTACATCGGTGTACACTGTTGGCATTAAAGCCGCATGGTACATCGCCGTATAAAAATTGATCATTTCTTCTTCCGAACCTGCGGTTACCGTTACTTTGCTCAATTCTTTTACCCAGGCCTGCTGCGCCTGTTGTTTTGTTCTGTCAAAATCCCAATGCGGAATTTCGGTCTGCATATTCTGTACTGCATTTCGTGTACTCACTGGCGATAGTGCAAATTTTATTTTGATCTTTTCACCTTCTTCGGTTTTAAAATCAAAATACATACGCAACTGCTTACCTGCCAGGTCGGGAAAGTTTTTGGTTTGATTGAACTTGCCCCAAAAACCACGGTAAGGCATTTTTGCATATTCCTTACAACCATAATTCTGTATTGGCTTGGAGAACGACATAGCAAAATACACCGTACGGGTACGCCCCCATCCATTGGTTTGACGGTAACCGGTAACCAGCGTATCATTCTCTACACGTACAAAGGTCCACACATCTTTTTCATCGTAATTATAAATGCCTGCCATCAGGTCTAAAATAATATGTGATTGATCGGACTTAGGGAAAGTATATTGATGAAAACCGGTACGGGTGGTGGCCGTCATCTCTGCAAGAATATTATTATCATCCAGTTTTACTTTATAATAACCGGGTTCCGCCACTTCATTGTCATGCGAAAATGTAGAGCGGTAGCCGCTTTCAGGATGATCAGCTGTGCCGGGATTCAATTGTAATGGTCCCGTTGAAGGCATGATAAGGAAATCTCCCAGGTCCGAATGTCCTGTGCCGCTGAAATGCGTATGACTGAAACCAACAATGGTCTTATCGTTGTACTGGTAACCGGCGCAGTACTTATATACATCCGGGTTGTATTTACCATTCGATTGAAAAGGTATGGTATCCGTATCGGGACTTAACTGCACTGCACCAAAGGGCACGGTAGCACCCGGGAAAGTGTGACCCATTTTTTCTGTGCCAATGATGGGCCGGGCATATTGCAGCAGGTTGGTCTGTGCATTGCTATTACTGGATAATACTGCGGAGAATAAAAAAATAAATAAAGAATTTTTTCGTGCTTGTTTAAAAGAAATGCTCATCTGTTAATTTTAAATGGATAGGCTGATGCCGCAAATTTATGCCGTAAAAAATGGATTACTCAAAAATTATCACAGCTTTTACAAATAAAAATGCTGCCCGTATAAACAGGCAGCACTTGTTGTATATATGGGGGAGTTTATTGATGCAATTGTATCGTATGCAGGTCGGTTTCCTTATTACGGATAACTACAACATTAGTCACCGTTGAATCCTTGTACCCGTTCACACCATCGATCAACACATTGTACGTACCTTCTTTCAATCCACGAATCTTAAAGTCTCCCGTGAACCAGGGCAGTGCAAATGCCGAATCTGTTGCGTTGTACGCTTTCACAATGCCAAATGTGTGCAAGGGTTTTATCTTACCTTCAATAGAGCCGGTGCTGTGTTTGCCAAATGGTTTCAGTACAGGTTTCAGCCAGTATTTACCATTGGCATACCAGATGGAACGGTTCAGGTCAAAGTCGAGGTACAATTGAAAATTATTGGAAGAAATAGAATCCAGGTGTTCCCGGTGAATATCTACAAATACGTAGTGCTGGTTGCTTACCAGCTGCAACGGGTGCGATACACTGTCCACCACCACACTGTTATTATCACCCAGCGTAAATTTGATCCTTTCAATTTTTCCGTTCAGTGCAAAACCACTTGCCAGCAAAGTATCCAGGCCATTGCGTAAAGTAAGCAGGTCGTACACACCGGGTCTTATATCCAAAGTGTCCCAGAGTTCGCAATGACTGTTGATCTGGTCATGATCATCATCGCAGCCGGGATAACTATGATCGGGAAAATGATTCCGTTCGCAGGTATCTATCTTTATCGCGATACTTTTTATCTCTACAAATACATTTTGATAATCCGTTGGTCCGTCGGTAAGATAAACAGCATACTTGGTAGTACCGGGAGGAATATTGCCATCATCAGCGGTAGATACTTCTTTTTGGCAGGCATAAAAAAACAGGGAGGTTGCAAACAAAAAAATAGCTGCAACCCACAGCGGGGTCCTTGTAGCAGATTTCATAAGTCTTCATTTAAAAGGTTTCAAAAATTAATGGCCGTAAATAAAAAGTAGACTTAGAAAATAAGTATGGATTTTGATCTTTCATGAAGAGACAAAAAAAATGCCATTCTTAAAAAATGTGCATAACAAGTGTGATATGGAGTACCTTTAAACAACCGGTTAACAAAGCAGCGGGCAACGCTGCAGCCTAAAGTTGCGTATATAGCAATAACATCGTTGCTGCATCAATAGCAGGATGCAGTCATTTTAAAATACAGGAATGAATGAATATGATATAGTCGTTATTGGTTCAGGACCCGCCGGTGCCGTTACTGCATTCTTTGCTGCAAAAAATGGCTTAAAGGTATTACTGGTGGATAAGAAACAGGAACTGGGCGCTCCCATCCAATGTTCCGGTGCTGTAAGTCACAATGCACTGGAACAGGCAGGAGTAGATGCGTCCGCTGAATTTGTGCAGGAAGCGATTTATGGCTTTGCCATTTATAATACCGCCGGGCAAAAAAAGCTGGTGGACTACCGTGAGTTGAAGCCGGGAGAATACGGCGCCGGAGCAGGTTGCAAACCCCTGGGTTATGTAGTTGACCGCCGGCGCTTCGACCGTTACCTTGCCACGCAGGCCGAACGTGCCGGTGCCACGCTTTGGCTAAAAACAGAAGCGGTCAGTTATCGTGTACTCGATAACGGTAGTTGCGAAGTGGACCTTAAAAAATTCAACGAAGCTGTAACGGTAAAGGCAAAAGTAGTGGTAGGCGCCGATGGTGTACAGTCACAAGTGGGCAAATGGGCGGGTGTTAAAACACATATCAAGTTAAGTGAACTGGCCAGCTGCCTGCAGTTTGTGGTGGATGGTGTTGAAACGAACGGCCTGCTGGAGATCATCACCGGGCATGAATGGGCGCCTGGTGGGTATGCATGGGTGTTTCCAAAAGGACATGGCTATGCAGAGATCGGCCTGGGTATCACCACCACTATGTGCAATCACACTGCACAGTTCTATCTCGATCATTTTTTAAAGCACTCCTTTTTTAAAGAACGGTTTAAAAATTGCAGGATACTGGAGATACAGGGTGGCGGTGTACCATTGACAGCGCCTTTAAAAACACAGTATGCCGATAATTTAATTTTAACCGGTGATGCAGCAAGGCATGTAAATTCCATTACCGGTGGTGGTATTCATACCGCATTGACCGGTGGCAAGATAACAGGAGAATTTTTAGCAGCTTTTATCAAAAGTGGTAAGCCAGCTAACAAAGAAAATTTAAAAGCCTGCCAGGATGAATGGTTAAAGGTATTGGGTAATAATATGTGGAAGCTGTACCGGGAAAAACGAACAATATTTGAGATCCCCGATATTGCAAAACGTGATGAACAATTGTACAAAGTAATGTCCAGCTATTTCAGCCCGGATTCGGAGTATAAAAAAATATAAGCATGAGCAACAAAGAAACCGTAGTATTTGATATTGCCTGGAATGCCTGCATTAAATGCGGCGCCTGCGTGGCAGTATGCCCGCAGGAGGCAGGATTCACCAGCAGTTTCGATACCATCGCGGTCAATACCCCCTGCTCTATCGCCTGCATGTTCTGCCAAACGGTTTGTCCTGTAAATGCCATCACACATACCACCCTTGCTGCTGCAACTTTACAATAACCTTCAGACATTTGCTCTTCTTTAATCCTATCTTTATCGCATGAAGGCTGCTTACATCAAGATCAAAAGTATTATCCAGCTGTATGAATTATTGCCGACAGAAGAAAAGATCATTGTAGATGTACTGCGGGAGCTGATCGCTGCTCATTTACCTGCGCATTGTAAAGAAAAAATATCGTACAACGTACCGTTCTTTTATGGTAAGAAGGGTATCTGTATCATCTGGCCTTCTGCTATACCCCGCGGCGGTATCGATAAAGGGGTATTGCTGGGCTTCTGGTATGGCAACCGCCTTGCAGATACCGATCATTATCTTACACACGGCAGCAATAAACAGATCTTTTATAAAATTTATCATCATGCAGATGATATAGATGGTGCAGCCATTATAAAATTATTGAACGAAGCGATTGCCATCGATAATGGATGGAATGCTTCCAATAAATTAGTATTGAAAAGAAAGCATTTAAAATAAACTTCAAAAGAAATTTCATGAATCAAGACCATATCAGGATCATTTCCACTGATGTACTTTCCAGCAACTGGTACACATTACGTAAGATCACGTACGAATATTTAAAACAGGATGGCAGCTGGCAGCGGCAATCAAGAGAAGCTTACGACCGCGGCAACGGCGCCACCATTTTATTGTATAATAAGATCTATGGCACTGTTATTCTTACCAAACAATTCCGCCTGCCTACTTTTGTAAATGGCAATGAAAATGGCATGCTGATAGAAGCCTGTGCCGGTCTGCTGGATAAGGATAACCCGGAAGATTGTATTAAAAGAGAAACAGAAGAAGAGACCGGCTACCGTGTAAGCGATGTTAAAAAAGTTTTTGAAGCATACATGTCACCGGGATCTGTTACTGAGATGCTGTATTTTTTTATTGCAGTCTACACCAGCGATATGAAAGTGGCTGCCGGTGGCGGGCTTGCCAATGAGCAGGAAGATATTGAAGTGCTGGAATTACCCTTTACTGAAGCGTTAAAAATGATGCAGGATGGTACCATCAAAGATGCCAAGACCATCATGCTGCTGCAATACATGCAACTGAATGACATTATGGGATAAACAGTATTTTAACAATAATTGCAACACTGCTTTACAACGCTGGCATAATTTTTTCCATCTTTATACAAAACAGAAAAATTGAAAAGATTTTTACCCGTTATTTTACTCCTCCTTTCTTTTGCCGCCAAAGCGCAGCAGATCGACAGCATTTACGTTCACCTGTACACAGACAGCCTGAAAAAAGGTACTTATAATTATATCAATATCGATGGGCTGCTGCACAATGGCCGTTACCTGCCACTTGATACCAGCAATATCAAATTCTCCTCTTCCGGGGGAAAATTCTTTGGTAATAACCTATTTATTGAAAATGATTTTGCGCCTGAAAGGGTGAGCATTAAAGCAGTGCTTAAAAGCAATCCTGCTTTATACAAAGAGTTCATCATCTACATCAAGAAAAAACCGGATGATGAGAACCTGAGAACAGTGGATGAGATCATGAATAGTGCAACGCCTTCCACCAGGCAGAAAAAGAGAAAAGGCTAAAATAATAATACAAAAATGCCCGGTTAATCTTTGATGAACCGGGCATTTTTCACATGGTCAGACGAGGGCGTCAGACCATGTGTTAAGCAAATTTCTTCGCATCTTCCAGGAACTGTGCTAAACCACTATCAGTTAGTGGGTGCTTCAACAGTCCAAGAATAGAAGCTAAAGGACAGGTACAAACATCGGCACCTGCTTCAGCACATTTAATGATATGATTCGGATTGCGGATAGAAGCCGCTAAAATTTCTGTTTTATAGCCTTGTATAGAAAATATCTGGCGCAGCTGGTGGATCAGGTCCATGCCGTCCCAACCTGTGTCATCGATCCTTCCAATGAATGGTGAAACATAGGTGGCGCCTGCTTTTGCAGCCAGTATAGCCTGGCCGGCAGAGAATATCAATGTACAGTTGGTACGGATACCGTTATCAGTGAACCATTTGATCGCTTTGATACCATCTTTTATCATCGGCACTTTTACCACGATATTCGGGTGAATGGCCGCCAGCTTTTTACCTTCTTCCACAATACCATCAAAATCTGTAGATACTACTTCTGCACTGATATCACCATCCACCATTTCGCAGATAGCTTTGTAGTGCGCCATTACTGCCTCAGTTCCTTTAATACCTTCTTTGGCCATTAAGGAAGGATTGGTGGTAACACCATCTAAAATACCCAGGTCATTGGCTTCTTTGATCTGCGCAAGGTTGGCTGTATCGATAAAAAATTTCATTGCAAACTTATATTTAAAGTGAGGGGATAAAATAAAAATGGCAAGTTACTTACATCGCACCGCTCAACCACCTACCCTTGCTGCCTTCCGGCCCTGGGGGAGTTCAGCAGGAGCTGGCCGTATAAGACTTGCCGCCGCAAATATACGCACTTATGGCTAATTAAAAGTTCAATTTAAAATATAAAATATCGAATGTGGAAATATTGAATATCAATCACATTCTTTAAAAACTCACGCCCGCCCGGTCGCTGCGGGAGTTGATCTTTGCGATCCCTATCAACTGGTCTGCACGGTCGGTAAAACCTTTATAATACATCAGTATCGTATAGCTGTTCTCTGTTTCCCAATAATTACCTTCCATATCCCATTTCGACTGCGGGTTATTTTTATCTACCGAAATATAAGTGTAACTGTAATAGCCCTGCTTTAAAAAAGCAGTGCCTTCATACACTCCTTTTGCTTCATTGAACTGCATCTTCGTTTTATCATTCAATGCATAATCCGTCATTTGCCCGGCAAGATAGATATCCTTCCCGTTCACAGGTTTACTGTCAGGCGTGGTAAAAGTAAAATGTACCGTTGCAAAATCACCCTGCCAGTAGGGGTTGATGGTTTCGTAGGTTTCAACCACGAACATGCCATCGTAATCACGGAAGTAAACATAGCGCTCCCCGCTCCTGTCCCTGTCTGGTTTTACAAAAACATCGGTACTGGTTTTACCATACCAGGCGCTGTCCACCCGGTCGCTCTGCAGGCGAAAACTGCGCAGGTCCAGCCAGCGCCATTCTTTACCACCCGGGAAAAGGCTGTTACTCTCCGAACTGTATTCAAGCGAATTGCCCCTGATAAAAGTGGGGGGAATATCCTTAATAGCATTATCCCAGCGGTTGTTCTGCAGTATCACCACTTTTACCTGCTGCGCAGCGCTGAAAGCCGTTAAGCCGGTGATATTGGCATTGAACTGTATCTTCTGGTGTGTATTAAAAAATTGTGGTGTAAAAGGCTGTACCACTTTTGCAGCAATAGCCGCTTTGGAATCGAGCACAAACATGCGCCGGGTAAATGCCAGTTTGGAAGTGTCGCCATCTAAAAAAACTTTCAGCAAATAATTACCGGATAAGGTAATGGTCGTGGTCCTGTCGGGTACGATTGCCTGGTAGTGTGTATATTTTGTAAATGCAATAGATGAATACCGGTTAGTGGAGATCCGCTGCTGAATAAACCCTTTGGTATACAAAAATGGATTGATGTCAACCGGTTTCCAGTTATAATCGCACAACTGGAAGCTGTAATAATAACTTTTAACATTCGCATCCAAATCATCAAAATTCAGTTCCAGTTGATCGCTGCTGTTGAGTGTATAAACGGGCAGTGACAACTGGTCGCCGTACATGTGAAAGCGCACGCATTTAATATTGGGTTTATACACCATATCGGGCAGTTGTGCAAAAGCCGGTACGGTAATAAAGCTTATTAAAAGAAAGAATAATTGTTTCCTGATTGCACGCAATCGCTTGTAATTTGTCATTGTAGGTTTATGGCGTTATCGAATCCTTAAAAGCAAAATAAAGCAAGCCGTTGCAGTATTCAACTTTTATGATGTTAATGGCGATGTTTAAGTTAAATAAAATACATTTGTAAGATACCAAAAGTATGCCATTTGAACATATCCGTTTTTATAGCAAAAAGAATCGCATTTAACCGGCAGAAAACATTTTCCCGCTTTATCATCCGGCTGGCAGTTACAGCCACGGCCATCAGTGTAGCAGTAATGATCATTGCCATGAGTTTTGTGAACGGATTTCAACAGGTGATCAGCGATAAAGTGTTCAGCTTTTGGGGTCATATAAGGGTGCAGCAGGACCTGGAAAATAAAGTAAGTATTGCCGAAGAATATCCCATTACACAAAATGATACCGTAGAACACAACTTAAGAAAGATACCGCAAGTAAAAAGTGTTGAAAGATTTGCCACCAAATCGGCCATCGTAAAATATAAAAGCGATATTGAAAGCGTGCTTTTAAAAGGCATCGACTCCTCCTTCGATTTCAGCCGCATGAATAATTTACTGAAACAGGGAAGATGGATGCACACCAGGGACAGCGGCTACAGCAAAGAGATCGTTTTATCAGCTTACACCGCCGGCCAGCTGAACCTTTCCATCAATGACAGTGTGGACGTGGTTTTTATTGATGCCAGCGGTATCGCCAATGCCCGCCGCCGTCGTCTACAGGTAACCGGTATCTACAAAACTTCTATTGAAGAATACGACAAAGCTTTTGGCATTTGCGATATCAACCTGATACGGAGGTTGAACGGCTGGCAACCCGACCAGATAGGCGGTTACGAGGTGTTTTTAAAGGATTATAAAGAAACAGACAGGATCAATGCGGTGATACATGACGTAGATGTGCTGCCGCAAACCTGGTACAGTAAAACGATTCAGGAAACCTATCCCAATATATTCGACTGGCTGGCGTTGCAGGAACAGAATAAGAATGTGCTGCTGATCATTATGCTGGTGATTGCTGTGGTTAACCTGATCACCTGCTTATTGATCCTGGTACTGGAACGCACCCGGATGACAGGTATTTTAAAAGCCATCGGCACGCCCGACTGGAGCCTGCAGCAGATATTTTTATACAACACTTCCTTTATTGCTGTTACAGGCATTGCGCTGGGCGCCATCTTTGGTTTGGCCGCCTGCTGGCTGCAGGAAAAATATGGATTTATAAAGCTGGATGAAGACGCCTATTATATGAGCCAGGCGCATGCAAATGTAGTGTGGTGGCAGGTTTTGCTGGTATGCGCTGTTACGCTGGCGGTTTGTTTTGCAACGCTTATTATCCCCACGTTGCTCATTAAAAAAATAAGACCGGTTAAGGCGATACAGTTTCGTTAACCGAAATTTTATTTCGGTGTATTTTGATCGAAATAAAATTTCGATATACAATTTCGGTTAACCAACCGCCGACATAATGATCCCCGCCGCCACCGCTGCATTCAAAGACTCCGCTTCTCCCCTTTTCGGTATCGTTATTTTTTCATCCGCCAGTTGCATCACCGCATCGCTGATGCCCCTGCCCTCGTTGCCGATAATAATTAAAGCTTCTTTAACACCCCGCAGTTCGCTGGTATTTTTACCATGTAAAGCAGCGGCATATTTTTTTATAGCGCTGTTTTCCTGCAGCCATGCTTCCAGGTCAGTATACAAAATAGTTACCCTTGCCAAGCTGCCCATGGTGCTCTGTACCACTTTGGGATTATACATATCGGCGCAGGCATGGGAGCAAACAATATTCTCTATACCAAACCAATCGGCGGTGCGTATGATGGTGCCCAGGTTGCCGGGGTCCTGTATAGTATCCAGCACCAGCGTGATCTTTCCCTTTACTGGCAAGGTTTGCACAGGTTCTTTCTTTTTAAAAACAGCCAGCACATTATTGGGCGTGGTAAGCATGGATATTTTTTCCAGCTCAAAATCTTTTACTGCAAACAGCTCCATACCCGAATACTGCTGCAATGTTTTTGCATGATCACTGAGCCATTCGTTCAAAGCAAATAATTGCTGGCATACAAATTCCCTGCTGTCCAACAGCTCCAGCACCACCTTGGTTCCTTCGGCAATAAATACAGCATTTTCATCCCTGAATTTTTTATGGTGCAAACTTTGGATATATTTGGTATGCGTTTTGTTAAACATTACAGACTAATTAAATTTATGCCGGTTAGCGCCCCTTCTAAAACACTATTGATACCGCAAATAAAGAATGTATTTTTTCTTTCCCTTATATTATTTTCCGTTTTTTTAAGTTCCTGCCGGCCTTTTGGTATCATCCAGAAAAATTACCAGAAAGGCAAGCCATTTGTCACTAAAAACAGCATCGAAGTTAAGGGAGGAAAATTTACCAAAGACGAATTGATCGCATTAAAGTCGCGGCTCAATGCTCAATTAGACGACAGCTCCAAGATCAACGTGGTGGACCACTATTTTGTGCGGCATGTTTATAACAAACCGCCCGTTTATGATTCTTTTTCTGCTGCCCGTTCTGCAAAGAACATGAAGTTATCAATGGTGCACCTGGGGTATTATAAAGCCAATGCCTATTTTACTGCTGATACCAACCTCAAACATCATCAATTACGGGTGCATGTAAAATATGTTGTTGAACCCGGTCCGCCAACACTGATCGATACTTTTGGCTACTATTTAAAAAAGCCCGACCTGCAGCAGATAGCAATAAACAACAGCGATAACAGCCTGGTGCAAGAAGGCAGGCCTGTAACAAAAGCAGCGGTGTTGGGCGAGATAGACCGGCTGGTGGTGATTTACAGGAACCAGGGTTATTACAAATTTACTTCCGAAGAATTAAGAATGCGGGGCGATACCACGCTGGAAGTGTTGACCAATATTACCGATGATCCGTTTGAACAGTTGCGTTTACTGGCCGAGGCGCAGCAAAAAAAGGATTCGCCTAAGATAAAACTGGCGCTGGTGTTAAATCCACCAACAGACAGTAATAAGCTGAAACAATACTATATCAACAACATTTATATTTTACCCGATTATAGGCCCGGCGACCGGTTGAATGATTCCACGCTAACGGAAAGAACTACTGCCAGGACACATTATATCATCCGTTATCACAACAAAAGATTTCGTACCGGTTTTTTGACACGCAATATGTTATTAAAAAAAGGAGAACTGTACAACCAGGAAAATTTTTATAAAAGCCTGAACAATTATGCCCGGGCGGGAGTATGGCAAAGTGCTAATATAGAAGTGGTGGAGATAAAGGAAAAAGACAGTGTGAATAAACTGAACCTGATAGTACAGCTGATACCTACGCCACAATACAGTTTTGAAGCCGGTGTGGAAGCCAGTTATTCAGCCACCAGCAATACCAATACAGTTACAGCAGCCAGTGCCGGTAACCTGTTGGGGCTTTCCGGAACTGTTTCTCATACCAACCGCAACCTTGGCAAGGAAGCTATTAAAATGACCACTTCTTTGCGGGCGGGTGTTGAGTTCAATCTTAAAAGCGACAGCAGCAATACAAAAAATCTTATCAACTCCAATGACCTGAGTTTATCCAACAGCATTGTATTTCCGCGTTTTATCTATCCGTTTAAAGAACTTAATAAAAATCCGCATTTCAAATCGACTGAATCTTTTATCAATACCAATGCTTCCTATATTAACCGCATCAACTTATTTAACCTTCAGTCATTTAATTTAAGTCTTGGCTACAGCGCAGTTAACAGAAGAAATGCGCAATTGATATTCAAGCCCATCAATATTGAGTTTACAAAACTGTATAATCAAAGTACAGATTTTGACAACACATTAATTGATAATCCATTTTTGCGATATTCCTTTAATACCGCACTGGTGGCCGGCGCAAGTATTGGCTACAGCAATGCAAAGGCAAACTTAAAGAATCCTAACCATCAGCATGGTTTTAAAGCAAACCTGGAAGAATCGGGCTTTCCTTTTGTCCCGATACCATTGCCTTTAAGAAAAATGAATGTTTTTACGAAGTATTTACGCCAATATCTTAAAATGGATGTGGAATACTCCCATACACGTACAAGCAGAAGCCAAAAATCGGCTCTTGTATTTCGTGTATTCGGTGGCGTTGGGTTCTCTTCAAAAAAGGATACCACGCTCCCGTTTTTCAAACAGTACTTTGGTGGTGGCAGTAACAGCATGCGGGGCTGGCCCGTACGTGGTATCGGCCGTGGTTCGCAACCATTGGCACCCTATGGTTACAACCGTTTTAACGACCGTACCGGAGACCTGCAGTTTGAGACCAATTTGGAATACCGTTTTACTGTAGCACAACTGATACCTAATACCATGACGCTGAAGATGGCCTTATTTGCTGACGCCGGCAATATCTGGAACCTGCGCAATACCAAGCCAAGCGGCGGTACCGACAGCGCACAATTCAAATTCAAAAATGTTTGGAAAGAAATGGGTATCAATGCAGGTACCGGCTTCAGGCTTGACTTTAATTATTTTGTACTGCGTTTTGATTTCGGCTTCCGCTTTAAACGGCCCGAATTAAGTTATATCAACGACGGCTGGAAAGCCCCGCCTTTAAGCTTTAATGATGTATTTAAAAAAGTATTTACCAAAGGCCCCAACGATGAATACCGGAGATGGCGCTACGAGAATTTCAATTTCACCATTGGTATCAACTATCCATTTTAGAGAACAAGTCATTGGTCATGCAGTCATTAGCAGCTTGTAATTTGTAAAAATAATTTAATAAGCCGCAACCTTAATGACCAATGACTAATGACCTCAAATGACTTAATGCCCAATGACCTGCGCAGCAATGACCAATGACTTATTTATTGACTTATCAATTGTTCTAACTGTTCAAAACTCAAGGCATCTTCCACATTAAAATCACCGATCCTGGTTCTGCGTAAACTGCTCAGGTAACCACCACAACCAAGAGCAGCGCCAAAATCATTGGCTAAACTGCGTATATACGTTCCCGTTGAACATACTACTTTAAAATACACCACAGGCAAAGCGATCTCCGTTAATTCAAAGGAACTTATTGTAATCTTCCTGGCTTCCAATTCCACATCCACTCCTCTCCTCGCCAGTTGGTACAATGCCACCCCATCTTTTTTTATGGCAGAATAAACCGGCGGGAACTGGTCTGTTTCACCGATAAAAGGTTCTGTTGCCTTCCGCAGCATTTCTTCGGTAAGCAAAGGAATTTCTTTTTGCTGTTCCGGTGTACTCTCCAGGTCGTATGTAGGTGTAACAGCACCCAGTGTAATGGAGCCGGTATATTCCTTTTCGGCCGCCATGTACTCCGTAATCTTTTTGGTGAATTTACCGGTGCAGATGATCAATAATCCGGTAGCGAGTGGATCTAGGGTACCGGCATGGCCGATCTTTTTTATCTGCAGCAATCCCCGCAATTTACGCACTGCATCAAACGAGGTCCAGTGCACGGGTTTATCGATCAGTATCACTTTCCCTTCCAGGTAAGGCTCCTGTATCAAGGGGTCCAGCGGAGGTCTTTTCTCTCTCGGTTTTCTTACAGGTGCTTCGCCGCCGGCAGCAATTATCTCGTTGGTAAACCGCTTGCGGTATGTTTGTTTTCTTGCCAAAATGAACGCTATTTTGCTGCAAACTTAAAGCATATATTCTTCATGCAGCTATTTTACCAGTTCCATACTACAATGCTCCATTCCTCACCGGCAGGGTCGGTATACTGGTGTACGGGTATAAATCCAATACGTTCATGTGCTTTTATCGACCGGGTATTGCGGGTGGCTATTTCAGTAATGGCAAAATCGAACCGGGATTTAAAAGTATCCCTGTATAAGTCATAACATTTATCGAGTATACCTGCTCCCCTGTATGCTTTATCTACACAAACCTGCCCCACCACCATATAATTGTATTCCGCGATTGTTTTTCCATTGAACATCACCTGGCGGAACATTTCGAACATCGGTTTTAATACCGGGATATCGTTTTGAGATTGCACCGTCATCGACAATAAATAAGCCACCACTTTTGTTCCGTCTTTACAGATAATATGTGGTTCGATATGATTCATCTTTTTAAGATCGTGCAGGCTATGCACTACTGTAACAAAGCCTTGTGTAGAGATCGCTTCAGGTGTAAGATGAATGGCAAGATTTTTTTGCTGTAGTTCAATAATACCCTGCAGGTCGGTTGTTTGTGCGGTGGTATAAACCAGGGATGGCATAAAAATTTAATGAAGATTTATATCGCCTGCCTTGCTTTCAGTTCCAGGTATTTATTCACAGCGTTTACCGTCAGTTGTTCCGGCGCAGTCAATACGGATAAGATACCATGCTTTTGCAGCTCCTTTACAATCAGTCTTTTTTCAAACTCAAATTTTTCGGCAATGGTCTTAATATATACCTCTTCGATATTATTGGCTTCCAGGCGGGAAAGCTGGTGCAATTCTGTATTCTCAAAAAATACCACCATCAGTAAATGGTGTCTTGCTATACTGCGCAGGTAATTCAGTTGCCGGCGCAAACCAGATAATGATTCAAAATTAGTATACAATATCAACAGGCTGCGGTGTTTAATGCGGTTGCGTATCTGCATGTACAGCATTTCGTAATCGCTTTCCAAAAAAGCAGTTTCCTGGTTATAGAGCAGTTGCAGGATATTTTCCCGCTGTATGGGTTTTTTATCGGCTGCCAGCAAGGATCCCATCTTGCTGCCAAAAGTAATTACGCCCACCCTGTCCTGCTTTTCCAGGCACACATTGCTCAATACCAGGGTGCTGTTCACAGCATAATCCAGCAGCGTCAATTCATTAAAAGGCATTTTCATCAGGCGGCCTTTATCAATGATACAATAAACCTGCTGCGATTTTTCATCAGTATAACTGTTTACCATCAGACCGCCCTTGCGTGCTGTGGCTTTCCAGTTGATGGTGCGGATATCATCTCCCCGTACGTATTCTTTTATCTGTTCAAATTCCATACTGTGACCAATCTTACGCATGCGTTTATTACCATGCTCGGTCTGTATAGTGGTGTGCGATAACAATACGTATTTACGCAATTGTAAAAAAGAAGGATATACCGGAACCGTTACTTCTGCATCGATATCATGGCGGCGCATCAGCAGTCCCAGCAGCGAACGGACGTATAGTATGATGTTTCCAAAATTATACTCCCCCCGTTCTATCGGCCTTAATTTATAAATGATGTTCTTTTGCTCATTGGCTTTAAAACGATGTACCAGTTTCCAGTCGCGTTTCTGGAACTGCACCGGCAATTCGTCAATGATCTCCATAGTAACGGTAAAGGGCATACGATTTACTACCTGCAGTTCCACCCTGTTCTCGTCGCCATTGCTCAGCCTGTCTGCCGTTAAACGCTTTGCCGAAGGGCTTTTACTGACCAGGAAAAGAAATACATAATCTATCAGCACCAGTGCGGTAAGTATGGCCAGTAATATTTTGGGCAACTGCTGTAGCGGCGTATAAAAGAATGACGCGATGAACAGCACGATACATACACAGAGGCTGATATAGAACCGGAGTGTAAGAAAGAGTTTGATAAAAATATAATTGGCCAGTGATCTCAATTTGCTACAGTTTTAGATCGTTGATGTTTTTAACGCGGTACTTCTATTGCTTTTAAGATATTATCAATCAGGTCGTCTGCAGTAATGCCTTCCATTTCTTTTTCGGCGGTAAGAATAATGCGATGGCGCAATACATGCGGTGCCATTTCAACAATATCTTCGGGGGTTACAAAATCCCTGCCCTTAACGGCTGCATTGGCTTTGGCAGATTTTAATATGGCCAGCGAAGCCCTGGGCGATGCACCGAGGTAAAGCGCAGGATTATTCCTGGTTTCGTTTACAATGCGTGCAATAAATTCTATCAGTTTGGGTTCAATGATCACCGATTGTATCTGGTCTCTGAAGTGCTGTATATCTGAAGGCGACAATATCTTGCGCACATCCTGCAGCATCTGCCCCTGTGTTTTGCCCTGCTGTGCCAGCAGTATGTTCACTTCTTCGGCCAGCGTGGGATATTTTACTTCAATTTTAAAAAGAAAACGGTCCAGCTGCGCTTCCGGCAGGCGGTAAGTTCCCTCCTGCTCAATGGGGTTTTGTGTGGCCAGTACAATAAATGGCATGCGCATCACGTGCGTGTACCCGTCTACGGTAACCTGTCTTTCTTCCATCACTTCAAACAAAGCTGCCTGCGTTTTGGCAGGGGCACGGTTGATCTCATCTATCAATACAATATTGCTGAAAATGGGACCCGATTTAAAACGGAAATCACCTTCTTTGGGATTAAATACCGAAGTACCCACCACATCGCTCGGCATCAGGTCGGGGGTAAACTGCAGGCGGGAAAAATCCACATCGATTATTTTGGCCACCAGTTTTGCGGTCAATGTTTTTGCAACGCCGGGCACGCCCTCAATCAATATATGACCGTCGCATAAAAGCCCGATCAGTAGAAGATCCACCATTTTATGCTGGCCAACGATCACACGGCCAATCTCGTTCCTTATTTCGAATACGGCCCTGTTAAGTCCGCTCAGATCGATGCGTTGCTGAAAAATATTTTCTTCCATTGGTTTTTATTTTACTCCGTTTGATAGAACTGCGGGAGGGTGCTGTTAATTTATTGTTTTTTAAAAAATTGCTGTATTTGCTGATTTAAAGATAATAATTGGTAATCATCCACCTCAGGGTTATTCTGCGCATGCTGCATGGCTCTGTATAACGAATCCACTTTTTCTCTTTCCACACCACTTTTACGGCTGAGCGTGGTAATAAAATCATCATTGACCATACTGGTATTCAAAAAATAATTGTTCCGCACATATTCGTTGAAATAAGTACTCATTTTTTCGGCGATATTCTTGTTGTCTTTTTTCTGCAGGTACAGGCGGCCAATGGTTTCGGTAAAAGTTACCGTGGTGTTCTCATTGGGTTTGCGTTTTTCAATAATGCGCTGGCGCCTTTTACCCTCAAAAAGAACATATAACAGCAGTAACAGGAGCAATAACCAGAATGCCCATGCAAGAGCTGGATGAGATAATATTTCACCCAATGAAGAAAAACTATTGCTATTACCATCATCATCTTTTTTCTTTGATGGATCCTTCCGCCTGTTCAACGTCCAGTAATGATTGTCCCAGTATACATGATCGGGGGAACCTGATGAATAATGATCAGCAGAATTCCCCATATAGGAAAATACATTCTGCAGGTACTTGTAATTATCATTCTTTAACAAAAAGTAATTGCTGAATGCCCGTGGATCGCAGTGCAGGAACAGTTTTCCCTTGCCATGAAAATATACAATGTAGTTGGGATCGTTATTTTCATTTACCCCCAGTACACGGGTAAAGGCCTCGTTGTATTTTGCAAATGAATTGGCAAAAGGTTTATAATAATAACTATAAGGATCACTGCTGAACTTTGTATCCGTATTGCGCAGCGAATCAAAAAAATTAATTTGCCGGTAACCTTTGTAATTTTCCTGGCAGCCGATTTCTTTCAACAGGTTGTCATCAAAATAATCGGCAGCAATAAAAAGGCTGTTGCCGGCATACACATAATCCAGCATGGCTTTGACCTCTTCCTCATTGGTATAAAGAATGGATGCAAAACAAACATACAGTGAGGCCGTATCAGAAATATCATCCCAGGTCTTATCAAAGCTCTGCCTTTTATCTCTTATACTATTGCTACTGAATATATTCTCCAGCTGCTTGTAAGCAATATAAGCACCAAAAGGTTTTTTATCGGTACGTGAAAAAGTTTCTTCCAGCGATGGTATACGGCTATTGTTTGAACAGCCTGCAAGTACGCCAGCCACTGTCATCAACAGTAAAAAGATATGTGTTATTTTATTTTTCAATGCCGGTTTATAATTTACTGTTCAGCTGGTTAAAGCCTGCTTCAATATTGCGGTAAATGTTTTCTTCAATGGCAAACTCACCATACCACACATATTCGTAATTAAGGGTAAGCGCCGCAAAATTATTCTGATAGTCCAGGTTATTAATTTCCCGTACGTACTGGTAATTGGTTTTATCAACTGCCAGTTGTACAAAGTTCCTGTCGGCCAACTTGTGCAGGGTTTGCAGGTACTGGTAACGCACTGCCAGCCTGTAATTGCCGCTCAGCACGGCCTGCCTGATCAATTGTGCAAAATCACTTTCGCTGGTTACTTCTTCTTCCACCACTACAGAGCGGTTGTTATTTAAAGTAGCCGGCTTTCTTTTAAAAGCTCCTTCCGTTAAAAATAATTTGTACAGGATGAACAATACAAACAGCCCGGCCAGTACCCATAAAGTACCCTGCAAACCACCCGATGATAAGAACCGGTCGATCCAGCTGGGGCCGCTGGGTGCTGTATATTCTTCCTGCTTTGTTTCTTTTTTTTGTTTCTTTTTTTCTGCCATCAATGCACTGTCCAGGTATTTTACATACTCAAAACCCCGCATGTTTTTCCAGGCCGCTACACTATCAGGCGATACGGCCAGCTGCCTGTAATAAAGGCTGGTATCGATATACGTCAGTGTATCCCTGTCCTGTGCCTGCGCAGCAGTAAAAGATAAAAGGGCTAGTATTGATATAAGAATGTATCTACGCATGTTCCTCCTTCAGCCGGTGAATAATGCCATCAGGCTGAATATAATATCCTTTTTTATTCAAACGGATAGGTAAAATGATAAAGTACCAGACGATGAATATAAATGATAGCGCCAATATACTTACGCTTGCCCAAACCGGCAGCCCGGCATTGTTATCTTTATCATAGGTCTGGCTCATGAGGTGGGTAACATAGCTTTCGAAAAAAGCCGCTGTTATAAAAAACGGTATCAACGCCAGTAATACTTTAGCTGCATCTTTGATGCCCCGCCGGAAAGAATCCATGCGGGAAAAAGTGCCGGGAAAAAGAATGCCGCTGGCCAGTATCATACCGGCCGTGGCCGCAATGATGATAGATGAAATTTCCAACGTGCCGTGTATCCATATCACCAGCACCGATTTAATACCCAATCCTTTGGAAAAGAACATGTATTGAAAGCAACCCAGCATCAAACCGTTGGTCCACATGATCCACATTGTGAAAATACCCAGCGTAAAGCCAAATATAAAAGCCAGGAAAGCCACTTTGATATTATTGAACCCGATGGTGATGAACATCGAAAAAGGATTATCATCCTTGTATACACCAAAGGGATCGCCATTTGAGATATTGCGTTCCGTCATATCCACATAGCCATCGCCCAATACACCTCTCACAAAATTTTCGTTGTACATAGAGGAGAACACACCGATGGCCACAAAAAGCAAAAAACAGATGGTAGTAAATAAAAAAACGCGGTGGTATTTTTTAAACAACAGGGGTTGTTCAAACTTCCAGAAGTCGAAGATGCGGCTGTATTTTTCTTTTTTATTCTTGTAAATGCTTTGATAGATTCCGGCGGCAATGCCATTTATCCAGCGGGTGACCTTGCTGCGGGGGTAAAAAGTTTTGGCATAAGAAAGGTCATCGATAAGCGTAATAAAACGTTCTGCAGTTTCATCAGGGTTATCGGTGGGTGAATGCTGGTACTCTTTCCATTTCTCGGCATTCTTTTTAATAAACATTGCTTCTCTCATGCACCTAAAGTTACGAATTACCAATTTAGTCTACAATTTGATGAAATTTTTATAAATAAAAAAATTCATGTTTGCAGTTTTCTGTAAAAAGCAATTTGTATTTTGCATATTACATGTCCATCATACAGATCAATACCGCTTTTAATATCGACCTGGAATTTGAGGTTGCCGAATTTCATAAAAGGCTGCTGGCCTATATCATCGATTATATCCTGCTGATCATTTACCTGTGGAGCATGAAATCGCTGCTCTATTATGGTTTTGAACTGGAATGGCGGGACGGTTCCAACCAGGGCCTCGATATACTGGTAATATCCCTTCCCATGCTGCTGTATTCACTGCTCACCGAGTTATGGATGAACGGGCAAACTGTTGGCAAAAAAATAATGGGCATCCGTGTCATAAGCCTGGAAGGCGGCGAACCCACATTGGGCCAGTACATCCTGCGCTGGATCACCAAATTCTTTGAATGGCCCTTTTTATTTGGTTTTATATTCTTTAATGCAGATGCCTTATTTGCTTATGCTTTTATAACCGGCCTTTTCGGTATCGCTGTTATCATCACCATTGCAGTTACCCCCAGGAACCAACGCCTGGGCGACCTGGCAGCTGGCACCGTAGTGGTGAATACCAAGACCAAGCTTACTATTGATGATACCATTTTTATGGAAGTGAACAAACCCGATTACAAGGTAATGTTCCCCACCGTAATGCGCTTAAGCGACCGTGATATCAATACCATTAAGGGTGTGGTAACACAGGCCAATAAGACCGGCAACTACGAAATGTGCAACCGGGTGGCCATGAAGGTGAAAGATGTATTGAAGATCACCACCGACCTTTACCCCGAAAGGTTTTTAGAAAAATTACTGGAAGATTATAATTATCTCGCCACCAGGGAATGATGCTGTGATCAGAAGCCACGGCTACCTGCATACGACAGGTAGAACAGGAAGGCCAGTATCACCAATATGATCGCTACAATAAAAAGTATACCTATTATTTTAAAATACCGGGCCATTTGAAATAGCCCCTTGTTCAGTTGCTGCTGATCGGTTGTTGCCAGCGCTTTTTGAATATTGGCAGAACTGTTATAAAGCAAAACATTCAACAGGATAGACAGCACCCACACGATCACCTGCCCGGTGATGGTTCCGCCAAGTCCATAAGTACTGAAATTGACCACAGTGATCACTATCGTGAGAAGGGATACGCCTATGGATACAAAAGCCAGTATCGCAGTGATCTTTGTCCATTGGGCAATACCTTTCAAATGCCCTTTGGTTGTATCATCCAGGGTAAAATTAAACAGGTTAGCTTTTAGCGGGCTTTTATCTTCGTCTATCATAAAAGGAATGAATTAATAAGCGAGTAAATACTGAAGAGTATAGTGAGAAGGCTCAGACACCCATATATAATAAAATACAGCTTCAGGGAACCAAGCCCCTTGTTCAGCTGCTCAATATTTTCTGATGCCAGCGCCCTGCCCGTTTTAACACCAAAATTCATTAAGAGTGCATATAAACCAGCTACCAGTAATACAGCAACAATAACAATTCCTATCATCAATGAATAAGCCTCTCCGCGACTGAAAAAGTCAAATTCCTTAAAGACCCCATCAGAATCTCTGACATTTTCGTTGGCAGCCGCTGCAAATATCAAAATAGCAATACCACAAAAAACGAAGACTAATATACTGATGAATTTGGCCCATTTGGAGCCTTCCTTGAGTGCATTGGCGGCACCACCGTCAACTTCAAGGTCAACGCTTTCTAAAAAATCAGAGTGAAATTCTTCCATAGTTAGTTTTTGTACAATACGAATATGTGGAACTTTCCTGAAACGGCAAAACAAAGGCGTTGAAATAATTTCAACGCCTTGCATTTTTTTTTGAGTTACATTATTTTAATAAGCCCTTGCAAACAACACCCTTTGGGTACTGGGCTTGCCTGTCAATATACATACACCACTCTCCTGTTTGTTATCTAAAGGAATACAGCGTATGGTGGCTTTGGTCTGTTCTTTTATTTTTTCTTCTGTTTCGCCGGTACCATCCCAGTGTGCTGCAATAAAGCCGGCTTTTTCGTCTAATAGTTTTACAAATTCATCCCAGCTGTCGGCATTAGTGATGTGTTCATCGCGGAAGGCCAGCGCACGGTTGTAAATATTCTGCTGAATATCTTCCAGCAGTTTTGCAACGGCATCTGCAATGCCATCAATGCTCATGCTGTTTTTTTCTTTTGTATCACGACGGGCTACTTCCACTACATTGTTCTCAATATCACGCAGGCCCATGGCTATACGCACCGGTACACCTTTTAATTCGTATTCGGCAAATTTCCATCCGGGGCGGCTGTTATCATTGTTATCGTATTTAACCCTTATGCCCAGCGCTTTCAGTTGTTTGATCATGGTATCCGCCTTGGCATCTATCACCGGCTTGCTGTCTTCTCCTTTATACACAGGTACTATCACCACCTGCACAGGAGCTATTCTTGGCGGCATTATCAATCCTTCATCATCACTGTGGGCCATTATCAATGCACCTATCAATCGTGTGGAAACACCCCATGATGTTGCCCATACATAATCCAGTGTATTATTCTTATCGCTGAATTTTACATCAAACGCTTTGGCAAAATTCTGTCCCAGGAAATGGGAAGTACCGGCCTGTAATGCTTTACCATCCTGCATCAGCGCTTCAATGCAATAAGTATCTTCTGCACCTGCAAAACGTTCGTTGGCTGTTTTTACACCTTTTATCACGGGTACCGCCATATACTCTTCTGCAAATGTTGCATATACATCCAGCATGCGCACGGTTTCTTCCACCGCTTCTTCTTTGGTGGCATGTGCGGTATGTCCTTCCTGCCATAAGAATTCGGCAGTACGCAGAAAAAGACGGGTACGCATTTCCCAGCGCACCACGTTGGCCCATTGGTTCACCAGTATCGGCAGATCGCGATAGGATTGTATCCAACCTTTATAAGTATTCCAGATGATGGCCTCACTTGTAGGGCGTATCACCAGTTCTTCTTCCAGTTTTGCTTCGGGATCCACCACCAGTTTCCCTTTCTGTGCCGGATCCGCTTTTAAACGGTAATGCGTTACAATGGCGCATTCCTTTGCAAATCCTTCTGCATTCTTTTCCTCTGCTTCAAACAAACTTTTAGGAACAAATAAAGGGAAATAGGCATTCTGGTGCCCTGTTTCCTTGAACATCCTGTCCAGCTGGTCACGCATATTTTCCCACAATGCAAAGCCATAGGGTTTTATCACCATACAGCCCCTCACGGCCGAATAATCGGCCAGTCCGCCCTTTATCACCAGGTCGTTATACCATTGCGAATAATCTTCTTTCCTTGATGTTAACTCTTTTGCCATGTTTCCCTGATCCTTCCGGATCGTTTGTATGTATTTAAAAATAGATGATGCGGTCTTTCCGTTCTTTATCACGGGTTTAGCACATCTTTAACAGCAAACCATTAAACCTAAGTGTCTTATGGCAAAAGGTTTGATGCCTTTTTAACAATTGCGTGCTTTTAAAACCAGCACAAAAGTAGTAACTTCATTTTTAAATCATTAAACAAAACGCCATGAACCCTAAAATTTTACTTATCCTTATTGCGGCAGCCTCCATCAGCAGTTGCAGTACTGCTTATAAAAGTGGTCAAACACCCGACGATGTTTATTACAGCCCGGTAAGACCCGTTGAAGAAAGAAACGATAACGACCGTAAAAAAGAAGAAACAAGGCCTGATGAAAACACCACGGCCAACAACCGGATAAGAATGACGATCCGTGACCGCAGGTGGAGGGAATTTGATGATGATTACGATTACAGTTACAACAATAGTCCTTACCGTTATTCCTATTCTTCGTACAACAGTTACGGTTACTATTACAACCCACTGTATTATTCAAAACCGGTGTATTATTGCCGCTTTACTCCCGCTGCCCCGGTTAATACCACTCCAAGAATGGTGAACCTGAACAGTTATAAAAATTACAGCGCTGCGGCTATCAACAATATCAAAACAGGTACTTCTTACAGCAGCTCTTCCAATACAAGGCAATACAACAACAGCAATAACAATGGCAGCAGGCTGGGTAATTTATTGAGGCAGGTAATTACACCATCGCCTTCGAGCAATACCAACAGCAACACCAATAATTCTTCCAACAACAATACCAGGACCTACACTCCTTCAACAAACAGCAGTTCTTCTTCCTCATCCGGTTCATCCGGTGGCAGCAGTTCGGGCGGCAGTGTTTCAAGGCCAGGAAGAGGCTAAGCTTTGCCCGGCAAGATCAATGGCAACTAACGATTCCCCAATAAAAATTATTGGACTGTAAAATTTATTATGTATGAAAAAATATTTACTCTTTATAAATCTCTTTGTTTGCACTACCATTATAGCACAGGTACCTGAAGATGCCCTTCGCTATTCGTTTTACCCGCAAAACGGTACTGCACGTAACCTGGCTGTGGGTGGTGCCATGGGTTCGCTGGGCGGCGACCTGAATGCCACTTTCGTAAACCCTGCCGGGCTTGGTTTTTATAAAACAGGCGAAGTGGTGCTTACGCCCGGTTTGATGCTCAATAATAACAAGGCCGATTTCAGGGGTACGGCCAACCAGAACCGGAAGAATGCTTTTGCATTTGGACCAACCGGTTTGATATGGGGTTTTGGCAACCGGTATAAACCCAAAATAAGCAATGCCATCAGTATTGCGGTAACACAAACTGCCAATTTCAATAACAGCATTCAATATAAAGGGTTGAACAATTACAGTTCGTTCAGCGAGCAGTTTGCAGAAGAGTTTGCAAAAAGCGGTTATACCATCGATGAAGTATTGAATGTGAATTCACCATTGCCTTATGGCTCTGCCCCTGCCTTGTACACCTACCTGATCGATACTGTAAAAGTTAATGGCATTTACCAGGTAAAAGGTGCGCCAGAATATATTTTAGATGCAGGCCAGGCATTGCGCCAGCAAATGAACAAGACCACCAAGGGTGCTATTACCGAAGTGGCTTTTGCTTTTGCACAGAACAATAACGATAAATTTTATTGGGGCGCCACAGTTGGTATTCCGCTGGTGAATTATACAAGCAATACCAACTTCCAGGAGTTTGATACTTCCAACAACAATTCCAACTACTTTAAATCATTTGAGTACAACGATCATTATACCACTACCGGTTTTGGGTTCAATGCCAAATTGGGTGTTATTTATAAACCAAAGGAATATATAAGGTTAGGATTGGCCGTGCATACGCCATCAATTATGATACTGACTGATAAACGCACCACCACCCTGCATACGATCGTGGAAAATCCTGCAGGTGATTTCAAAACCAGTTCCGAAACATTTACTAATGATCAACCGGGAGAAAGCAGCTATACCCAAAGCACCCCTTTTAAAGCCATCATCAGTGGTTCCTATGTTTTTCGTGAGGTATCCAACACTAAAAAACAACGGGCATTCATCAGCGCCGATATTGAATACGTGCATTATAACGGCTCCCGCTTCCGCAGTGGTAATGAAAACCCCACACCGGGTGAAAAAGCGTATTACAACCAACTGAATGATGTGGTGAAAGATGAATATAAAGGCAATTTCAATTTCCGTGTGGGCGGAGAATTAAAGTTCAACGTTTTTATGACCCGACTTGGCTTTGCTTATTACAGTAATCCTTACCAGGATGCACCTTCCAAGATCAACAAAATGCTGCTGAGCGGCGGCCTGGGTTACAGGGATAAAGGCATGTTCATCGATCTTACTTATGTGCATAATATCGCTAAGGATATCGACCTGCCTTACCGCCTGCAGGACAGGGCAAGTACCTACGCCAGCCTGAAGCAGCAAAGAGGAAATGTGGTGGCAACACTGGGTTTTAAATTTTAAATTAAATCAGCGTTATAATTTATTATATACCAGCTTTATAAGCAACTCCGTAATCTATGAATCCAAAACTAACTGCTTCTTTTTTAGCCCTATCGGTTATTATACTTTTATCATGCAATAAAGCGGATACTGCAGATGAACAGCCAACAAAAATTGATGTTTCCAAACAATGGATCGTTGATGGTACCGGCAATGTTATACAGGGCCAGGGTGATGGCCAATGGCAGGCTACAGCATTCACCACACAGGAACTGAATCTTTTTACCAGTCTTGATACCGCCGATCTTAGCGGTACACTTAAACCCGATTCGGTATTCGATGCGCCAATAAGATACAATGCAATTATACCGAATTCGTTTTCGACAAATTACCAGCTGAGTTTCAGGTTTACGAATGGATTTAATGGTACCATACTTTACAAATCGGTAATTGTTGACAGCCTGATGCGCCCGGTTGAGAAAAAAACGATCCGTTTGCTGGGTGTATCGTATCCGCAACTGCCGCAAAACCCTTCCGTAAGTAATGCTGTGTTAGTTAACCCGGCAATTCCTGTTGGTAAATACCGGCTTTATTTTACTTTAAGTGCAAATTCAAGTCACCATTTTTATAAAAGCTGGGGAAATATCCAAAAAACACCCTGATAAAAAATTCTGGTAAGAAATTTATTAAAATGTAACTTTTTTGTAAAGTATAACGTATTTTTATAGTACTACCAAACTCCCCCGCCATGAAAAGAGTTACATTTTTACTAGCTGTTCTTATTTCTTCCTGTTTATCATTAAAAGCTTCTACAGAGCCTTCGCTGGATGAGTATACTGCTACTTATAAATTTCCGCAGGGCAGTATCATCCCCGAGGTAAGCGTTGTGATCGCTAATGGAGAGCTTTCTTTAAGTTCCACCATCGGCACTTCTCCTATTAAAAAAACAACGCCTGACCATTTTACCATTCCTAATTATCATGGTACAGCGGTATTTGTAAGGAATGATGCTAAAAAGATAACCGGCATTAAAATAGAAGTGAAAGGTGTTTCTATTGAAGGCAAGAGGCAGGAAAGAGAAGAAAACATCGCCACTCCTTTACCGATCTATGAATCGCCCTTCCCTATTAAAAATTTACCGGCAATGCCGCTATTGGAAGGTGAGGAGTAATCCAGCTTAAATATACTGGCGCTAGTGTTTCCTGCCAGCGGCTGGACCACTTGTGTCTCTTAATTCTGGCGGTTTGTAACCGCGGCAGGTAGTAGCTAATAAAAACAACACCTTACAATAATTCAATCTTCAAAAATCCTTTTTCTTTAGTATAATAATCAATCGCACTGCTGTATTTATAATGCCAGGTATTCCAAACCAAGCCACTTCTCACCGAATTTTCATGTAAGTAATTCAGCCGTTGCTGTACTTTTTCCACTGAATTTAGTTCTACAGGATGATAATCCTGTTTCCAGAATTGAAAATCCTTATTGTTATTGTTGGTTCTTCCGGCATATGCAAACAGGTTCAGCATCCATTCTTTCCTGCTTTCGTTGTTGTTCTCCATAATAGCTTTTATGATCTGTTTACTGGTATATTTTTTCAGGTCCCGTACAATGTGCTCGAGTTTATTACTGTTGCTGCTGATGATAAGGTGTACATGATTGGTCATAATTATCCAGGCATGCAAGACCAACCCTTTGTTTTCCTGGCAATATTGCAGGCTTTCTATAAATATCTCTTTGTACCATTCCCTGCTGAATACATCTATCCAGCCTACGACAGTAAAAGTGACAAAATGAGGCAGGGCATCTTCCCCGACTTTATATTTACTGGACATGAATTGCTTTAAAGTAAAGAGACTGGTTTCTATTTTATAGGGTTGCAAGTGCAGGTAGAGAAGTTATTTGTTTTGGCAAGGTAATGCCGCGGTTAATAACCGCTGGAATTATTAGACACAAGTCACTCCCGCCTAAGGCTGGAAAGACTTGCGCCAGTGGAGGAGACTGGTTTCTATTTTATAGGGTTGCAAGTGCAGGTAGAGAAGTTATTTGTTTTAGCAAGGTAATGCCGCGGTTAAAAACCGCTGGAATTAGTAGACACAAGTCACTCCAGCCTTAGGCTGGAAAGACTTGCGCCAGTGAGTGAGGAGTAATCCACTTAACATCTTTATTTTTTTTGAACCAGGTCATTTGCCTTTTGGCATACTGGCGGGTATTGATCTTTATTCTTTCCACCGCTTCGTCCAGCGATAGTTTTCCTTGCAGGTGATCGAAGAGTTCCCGGTAACCAACCGTTTGCAAAGCGTTCAGTTGCTGGTAAGGCAGCAGTTGTGTTACTTCGTGTAATAGTTCCTGTTGCATCATGATATCTACCCGGTCATGGATATTTTTATGCAATTGCTCTTTGGGTAATTCCAGACCGTATTGCACAATATTAAAACTACGCTGCTTTTTCTGCTGTGTCTGAAATTCGGTGATGGACCTGCCGCTGGATAATTTTACTTCCAGCGCACGCATTAAACGCTGCGGATTTTTTATTTCACCTTTGGCATAATAAACAGGATCATTTGCTGCCACTTCGTTTTGCAGCCATTCAAGCCCGTTCTGTTCATAATCAGCAACAATATTTTCTCTTATAGTTGGATCTACTGCCGGCAATTCATCAATACCCTCACAAAATGCTTTGATGTACAACCCCGTGCCTCCCACGATTACCAGTGTATCATGCTGTTTAAAAATATCATGGGCCTTTTGCAGCGCATAAGCCTCATATACTACCGCATTCACTTCTTCATGAATGGAATGCGAACTGATGAAATGATGCGGCACCAGCTGCAGTTCTGCTGCGGATGGTTTGGCCACGCCAATATCCAGTTCTTTAAAACATTGCCGGCTGTCGGCTGAAATGATCTCGGTGTTGAGTTGCTGCGCCAGTTGAATGGCGAATGATGTTTTACCTACTGCGGTGGGGCCGCAGATAACGATACAGGTTTTTGTCATTGAAAATTATTGAGTTTGTGCAGAACTCTCACAATACAAATACGTGCGATTCTATTGATGTGCTTTACTACTTGTTGTTGATATCATCCTGGCAGTTATCTTCTTTAAGATCACTCACCGATTTTTTACCTGAACTTTCCATCACTTCCAGCATCTCTACTTTTTCGCGGAGCAGGTTGGTCTTTACATTGCAGGAGATATAACTGCTTCTGCCGGCGCCGGTCACTACATTTACATACACTTCTTTTTTAGAAAGATCCACACCGGCTTTTTTGGCTTCAATTTCATGCTTGCCGGGAGTTACCTTGTATTTCAAATATCGGCCGTTGCTGAGTTTGCAGATCTTTCTGCCATCTACAAAAATATTGTAATTGCTCAGCGCAGCGCCCAACTGCCCTCCCCTGAAAATAACAATATAACTGGGTTGGTTAACAACTGGTTTTACGGTCTTTATTTTTTTGGGAGTTTTGCTGGGCTGAGTAGGTATTACATACTGCGCAAAACTTACACTGCAGGTAATAACAAACACCAACATTAAAAACAGTTGTTTCATACCGGTGCTAAGGTTTATTAAGAGTAAAATTTGATCAATCTTTAAAAACCATCGTTGCCCTCATCGGTGCTGGTTGCTTCCTCTTCCTCGCCGCCACCCAGTTCATCATCGTCGCCTTCTTCACTAAAACCTTCCCGCATAGCATCGGGCTGCAGATCGTATTTTTCTTCCATTTCTGCCAGCCTGCTGTCCACCAATCCCTTGGTACCGTACTGCGATGGCGCAATGCCTTCTGTACGCACACAAACAGGGTACGTGAGCTTTTTATTCTCTTCCTTATCAATATTGATCAGTTCTATCATAAAATGCCAGAACTTATTGAAATCGTACTCGTAAATGAATTTCTGGTTGGGGTTGCTGATCTCGGAACTTAAAGGTGTATCAGCCATGATCAATGGCTCGGCTTTATAAGTCTTATCATATTTTTCCAATGAAATTTCCCTGCCCCGCAACCAGTTATCATTGCTGCGGTAAAATGTTGCTTTGTGCTTTGAATCAAATTCAAAACTCTTTAGAATACAACCATGCAGGTCGAAGAAATTTTGTGTATGACGGATAGCGATATCCCTGTAAATGCTGTCGTCATCTTCCCAGTAAACCCTGAAACGTAAGATAGCCATACAGTAAAATTAAGCATTATGTACAATAATTAGGAATTCACGGCATAAATTCCCAACTCTTTAGCTTTTTGCAGCATAAAATCGTAAGCCGCATTATAATCGTTGGGGATGATGCCATCCAGTATGGCTTCCCTTACCGCAAGTTTGATATCTCCCACACTGCGGCTGGGCGGCAGGTTAAAGGTTTGCATAATGATCTCGCCGGTAATGGGTGGCTGCCAGTTGCGGAGATTGTCATTTTCTTCCACTTCTGCACAGCGTTGGCGCACTATTTCAAAATTGTTGAGGTAGCGTTGTACTTTCTGTTTGTTCTTGGAGGTGATGTCTGCTTCGCAAAGGGTCATCAATGCATCAAAGTCTTCACCGGCATCAAACAACAGGCGACGGATGGCACTGTCGGTTATATTTTCTTTGGTAAGACTGATGGGCCTTAAATGTAGTTCCACCAGCTTTTTTACAAAGCGCATTTTTTCGTTCTGCGGCAGTTTTAGTTGCGCAAATATTTTCGGTACCCATTTGCCGCCCAATGCCTCATGACCATGAAAGGTCCAGCCATGGCCTTCTTCAAATTTTTTGGTGGCGGGCTTGGCTATATCGTGCAATACTGCAGCCCAGCGCAGCCACAGGTCGTTGGTGTTACGGGATATATTGTCCACCACCTGTAAAGTGTGATAAAAATTATCCTTATGCCCAAAGCCATCCACGTATTCGGCACCGGCCAGCGCCACCATCTGCGGAAAAATGAGTTTAAGCAAACCACTCTTATACAGCAGGTCGAAACCAATAGATGGTTTGGGCGACAAGAGTATTTTATTCAATTCATCTGCAATTCTTTCACCGCTTACGATCTTGATACGATCTGCATGCGCAGCAATGGCAGCAAATGTTTTTGCTTCAATCACAAAATTCAATTGTGCTGCAAAACGTATGGCACGCATCATGCGCAGTGGATCATCGCTGAAAGTAATGCCGGGTTCCAAAGGCGTTTGTATGATCTTTGCATCCAGGTCGTTCAATCCATTGAATGGATCCACCAGTGCACCAAAATCATCTTTATTTAAACTGATGGCCATGGCATTGATGGTAAAATCACGCCGGTTCTGGTCATCTTCTATTGTACCTTTTTCCACTTCCGGTTTGCGGCTGTTGCGGCTGTAACTTTCTTTGCGGGCGCCTACAAATTCTATTTCCAGGTCATCGATCTTTATCTGTGCCGTACCAAAGTTTTTAAAGAAATGTACTTCCGGTTCCGGTGAAAACAATGCAGCTACAGCAGCGGCCAGTTCAATGCCATCGCCTACGCAAACCACGTCCATATCCTTGGTCTTTCTGCCCAATATCTTGTCCCGCACAAAGCCGCCGATCAAATAACTGGGCACCTGCATTTTTTCTGCGGCTGCGGCGATCTTGTTCAGCATTAAAAGTTCTTTATCACTGCAATTGATATACATAAGCCGTAAAATTAACTTATAGTTTTGTTTCCATTGACCTGTTTTGGAAATTTATAGGTAAATTCAGGTATGAAAAAAATAATAACTACCCTGTTAATTTTTTCTATTCAAACCGGCATTGGCCAAAATGCCCAGCAATTCCTGGATATTTTTTCAATTAAGCAGCCGCCCTCTTATAGTGATCTTAAGAAAGAACTGGAGCTTTATAGCAAATTTCAAAGAAAGGCTGAAAAAGACACTTTGTATGACCTTGATACACGACTGCTTTCAACAAGTTATAATTTTGATAAGCAGGTATTTGAAATTGTAATCAATTATATCAATAATAAAATATTTTGGTATAGGCTCACAGAATACAATGACGATTCTGGCCCTCATTTTCCAGACTTACTTTCACGCAGTCCTGATGACATTGAAATTGTATACATTGATTCGGTTTTTATTGATTCATTACTAATTCCTTATAACCTGAGTAATAAAACTGATTTTACATGGCGGGATCTTTATAAAGACTCCACAGCCTGTTTTGGATATTCCTGGGGGGCAAATGCGCTTTGGGAAAATAACTCACTTTTAAATATTATAGCTGATGTAAAGCAAAAGAATCATACTGCCCTGCTCCGGCAATGCAAATCTTTATTATCCGCTGTGAGGGCTTATGGAGCCTTAGGCTTGTATTTGTTGAAACAAACCAGGCAACCTCTTACTAAAGAAGAGATCTTTCTTTTTGAAAAAATCAGAAAATCCGATGACGCCATTTGTACCTGCGATGGATGCATTATTGAAGTAAAGAAAACATCAGAAGCCCTTAGTGATAAAAAGCTAAAAGACTTCTATTTTTATTGCACACAAGCCAAATACTTTCCATTGCACTAAATGTCCTGGTACTAAAATGGCATTAATATTGCCCATATAGACCCCCGCAGTTTTTATATGCTTTTAACTGTGTAGTTTGACAAATTGACTTTATATTTAAATAATTATGGATAAGAAATTTTATATGCAGGGTGTGGAAGATGAAATGGAGTTTATGCCCATCATTCCGCTGAACGAAGAAGAAGACTCAAATGCTGATGAACAGGCTATTCCAGCCGAATTACCGATACTGCCTTTAAGGAATACCGTACTTTTTCCCGGTGTGGTGATACCCATTACGGTGGGTAGGGACAAGAGCATTAAGGCAGTAAATGATGCTTATAAGGCTGACAAATTGATAGGCGTGGTGGCGCAAAAAGACAGTACGGTGGAAGAACCGGTGGTAAGCGACCTGGAAGATATCGGTACCGTTGCAAAAATTGTAAAGCTGATCAAAATGCCCGATGGCGGCACCACCATCATCATACAGGGCAGAAAACGTTTTAAGATAGAAGAGATCACCAGCGAAGACCCTTATTTTAAAGCCCGGATAAAGGTTTTAACAGAAGAGAATTTAAAAGGCGATGCCGACTTTGAAGCCATGGTGGGCAGCATTAAAGACCTTGCCGGTCAAATTGTGGGCCTCTCTCCCAACCTGCCCAGCGAAGCAGCGATCATTTTAAAGAATATTGAGAACCCTTCTTTTTTGATACACTTTGTAAGCAGCAACCTGAACAGTGATATTAAAGAGAAACAGAAATTACTAGAGATCAGCAATATTAAAGCAAGGGCCGAATTGCTGATGAATATGATGCAGACCGAACTGCAGTATGCGGAATTGAAAAATAAAGTGACCAACAAAACCCGCAATGAACTGGATAAACAGCAGCGGGAATATTTTCTGCAACAGCAGATGAAAGCCATTAAAGAAGAATTAGGTGGCGATAATATTGCGGAGATAAAAGAGATGCAGAAGAAAGCCGAAACAAAAAAATGGACGGCTGCTGCAAAAGAAATGTTCAACAAGGGCATTGAGAAACTGGAACGCATGCACCCTTCTACACCTGATTATTCGGTTACTTATAATCACCTGGACCTGATGCTGGACCTGCCCTGGGGCGAATACACCGAAGATCAGTATGACCTGAAGAAATCTAAAAAGATACTGGACCATGATCATTACGGCATGGAAAAGATAAAAGAAAGGATACTGGAATACCTGGCTGTATTGAAATTAAAAGGCGATATGAAATCGCCGATATTGTGTTTTCTCGGCCCTCCCGGTATTGGTAAAACCAGCTTGGGAAAAAGTATTGCAGCAGCCATTAATCGTAAGTATGTAAGAGTGAGCCTGGGTGGTTTGCATGATGAAAGCGAGATACGTGGCCATCGTAAAACCTATATCGGTGCTATGCCCGGTCGCATTGTGCAATCGATAAGAAAAATAAAATCGAGCAACCCGGTAATGATACTGGATGAAATTGATAAAGTGGGCAACACGGTGCATGGCGATCCATCTTCTGCATTGCTGGAAGTACTGGACCCTGAGCAGAACAATAGTTTTTATGACAATTACCTGGAGCTGGAATATGACCTGAGTAAAGTATTGTTCATTGCAACAGCTAATAACATCAGCAATATACAACCGGCCTTACGCGACAGGCTGGAGATCATTGACCTGAGCGGTTATGCAGTGGAAGAAAAAATCGAGATCGCTAAAAGGCACCTGGTACCCAAGCAAAAAGAAATGCATGGTCTTACCGCTTCTAAATTTAAAATTGGAGATACCGTTTTAGAAAAAGTGATCGAGGATTATACACGTGAAAGTGGTGTACGGGAACTGGATCGCCAACTGGCCAGCGTAATGCGCTACCAGGCAAAAGAACTGGTGACCCGTGGTAAATTAAAAGCTACCATCACCAATAACGATATTGAAAAAATATTGGGCAAACCAAGGTACAGCAACGATCTGTACAAGATCGCTAACATGCCCGGTGTGGCTGTGGGTCTTGCATGGACTTACGTGGGCGGCGATATTCTTTTTATAGAAACACAATTGAGCGAAGGTAAAGGCGAACTGAAGTTAACCGGTAACCTCGGCAACGTAATGAAAGAAAGCGCTACTACTGCATTGACCTACCTGGAAGCCAACAGTAAAAAAGTGAATATTGATATCGCCGAGTTCAATAAAAAAGACATACATATACACGTACCCGAAGGTGCGGTGCCCAAGGATGGTCCGAGTGCAGGCATTACGATGTTATCTGCATTGGCGAGTGCATTTACAGGCCGTAAGATAAAACCTTACCTGGCTATGACAGGTGAGATCACTTTACGTGGACAGGTATTGCCCGTAGGTGGTATCAAGGAAAAAGTACTGGCCGCAAAACGTGCAGGTTTAAAAGAGATCATTATGTGCTGGCAGAATGAAAAAGATGTGGAAGAGATCAACAGCCAGTATATAAAAGGCATTAAATTTCATTTTGTAAAGACCATGCAACAGGTGCTGGACCTGGCATTGGTATAATAAAGATTCGTTTTTTAACAAAACTATTAAAACCCTTTTTTACAAAACACCGTAAGTACAGTTTAATCATCAACATGTTTCATGTTGGTTGTTTTAAGGGTTAAAGAAATTCCCTCCCGTTCCCGGGAGGGAATTCTGTTTTAAGAAGCAGCGTTTTTTATGAATAATGGTCTACAACATTTTTGCAGCTGCTGCGTTACATAATCAAGCATGTATAATAAAAAGGAAGTTAATCACCCCTGTGGAAAATTTTAACTTCCTTGTTCACCAGCATTTTCCGAAATTCATTTTATAAATGAAGGAAAACAAAGAGATATCGGCCCTGCTCCACCTGATTGATGACCCGGATGAATATGTTTACAACACCGTAAGCGATAAGATCATCTCTTTCGGTAAAGCCATCATCCCCAACTTAGAAAATCTTTGGGAAACCACTACCAATGAAGAGTTGCAGGAACGAATAGAACTATTAATACACCGTTTACATTTCCGCGATCTTACCAATGATTTTACGGCATGGGCTGCCGGGGATGCAGATCTTTTGCAGGGTGCTTTGCTGGTGGCAAGGTATCATTACCCGGACCTGGATAATAAAACAGTGTACCAGGAAATAGAAAAATTAAAACGCAATATCTGGCTGGAGCTGAACAGTTATCTTACACCGCTGGAACAGATCAACGTTATCACCAGCATCCTGTATAATTACTACAAACAGAAAGGAGTTGAATTTGCATACAATAACCCCGACGATTACCTGATCAATAAAGCGCTGGAAAGTAAAAAAGGCAATGCAGTGAGCAATGGTATCATTTACCTGGTGCTTTGTGAAATGCTGGATGTACCTGTAAAGGCCATCAATATTCCCCGCCAATTCATTATGGCTTATTTTGATCAGCAGCACGATCTTTTAAATCCCAAGGGGCACGCTTCTGAAAAAATAAATTTTTACATCGATCCGCTCAATGGGCAGATGTACAGCCATAAGGATGTAGAGAATTATTTTAAACGCATCTCCGTTCCTCCCACCACTTCTTATTTCAGGCAACTGGGTAATAAAAGGGTGATACAGTTTTTACTGGAAGAACTGAGTAAATGTTTTGATAACGACCGCAACCGTTACAAAATGGATGAATTATTAACCCTTGCCAACCTGTTAGACAATGATATATCACGTAGTTAATGCCCCTAAATGGGAAGAAGCCCGGCAACTGGGTTATTACGAACATCCTTCGCTGGCTGCAGAAGGCTTTATACATGCCAGCATGCGGGAGCAGGTGGAAGGCGTGATACAAAGATATTATGCCGGCCAGGACGATCTTTTGATACTGCATATTGATGAAGGCAAATTGCAATCGCCCCATATTTTTGAACTGGCTCCATCTATTAATGAAGAGTTTCCGCATATTTATGGCAGGATAAATTTAGATGCGGTGGTGGATGTAACGGAGTGGTAAGCGTTTAAAAGATTCACGCAATATAAAAATCACCTTCATCTCAACAGCTTGAAAAAACATTCCCTGCTTTTTGCTTTCATCTGCTGTTGTATTTATTGTAGCTGCAGCAGCAATGATACTGCTCAGCCCATTGCGCCGGTTAAAAAAGATGCTGCAAAGAAGATCGATACAGCAAACAATAAACAATCAACGCCGGTTGATGCTATTGCTGTTGTTTCTAAAAAACAGGTAATGGGTGTATGGGGTACTACCGATAAAGAATTTGTTACAGTTAAATTCACTTACGATTCGATATTTTATACTGAACATTTTGAATCTTACAAGTATGTATTCAAAGGCGATTCCATACATATTTTTTACCCGGATTTCGAATTATCCGGGAAGGTATTTTTAATTAAAGATACGATGGCGATACGATCAGAAGACGGAATTTCGAAATACGTAAAACTCCAGAAAATATTATAAGCTGTTTACTGTATAAAATCATTCCAAAGGCAACTCATAAAAATAATCCCCTACTCTCTTCCAGCCATTCTTTTCATAAACAGATTGCGCTGTAATATTATCAGCACCTGTTTGCAGCAACAACCATCTTGAATTAGTCTCCAATCCCCACTCCTTTGCTTGTTGCAATAATGCTGATGCCACACCTTTGCCACGAGCCGTTTCATTCACATACAGGTCATTCAAAAGCCAGGTGCGTTTTAATCCTACTGAAGAAAAGATCGGGAACAACTGGCAAAAACCTGCTGCAACACCATCAACCATTGCTATAAAAATAACTGACTCGGCATTGTCCAGTCTTTGCTGCAAAAAATCCGCAGCCGCCTGTACATTAGATGGCTGTTGATAGAATACACGATAGGCATCAAACAACGGGGTAACGAGTTTTACATCAGCGGTAAGGGCTTTTCTTATTTCTACAGGCATTTTACTTAATTTAGATAACAATTATAATTTATTTACGGCTATAAAAATACAAAATGATCAGCTGGAGCGACTTTGAAAAAATAGATATGCGGGTAGGTACTATCATTGAGGTAAATGATTTTCCTAATGCACGTAAACCCGCTTACCAGTTAAGAATAGATTTTGGTGAGCTGGGCGTTAAAAGATCATCGGCACAGGTCACGGCGCTTTATCAAAAAGAACTTTTGATAGGCAAACAGGTAATTGCGGTGGTGAATTTTCCTGTAAAACAGATTGCCAATTTTTTCAGCGAATGCCTGGTACTGGGCGTGTACAACGAAGCAAATGATGTGGTGTTGCTGCAACCTTCATTACCTGTAAAGAATGGCTGCAAGATCGGGTAAACAATTTAAGTAATGGAAACGATCACAATATTTTACAACTCACCCGTAGGCATACTCGAACTGCGCAGTAATGGCGCAGCGTTGACACATTTACTGTTTGTGAACAGCTGGAAGGGCACGGCCATGGATGAAAGCAATATTTCATTTACCATTCCGCCGGATGCAGTTTTACAACAGTGCATACAGGAACTGGATGAATATTTTGCCGGTAGCAGGATGGTATTTACCATACCTATTGCACAGGAAGGCACCGGCTTTCAGCATACCGTGTGGACCGAATTATGTAATATCCCCTATGCAAAAACCATCAGCTATATGGAGCTGAGCAAACGTATTGGTAATGTAAAGGCCATCCGTGCGGTGGGTACAGCCAATGGCAGCAACCATGTTTCTATTATTGTGCCCTGCCACCGTGTTATTGGCAGCAATGGCAGTTTGGTTGGGTATGGCGGCGATCTGTGGAGAAAGAAATGGCTGTTGGAACATGAAGCAAGGTATGGCAGCGGGGTGCAAACGCTGTTTTAAAGAGAATACAAATGATCAATGCTCAATGTTCAATTTGCAATGCTCAAGTAAATGCAGGGCTGTTTTAAATACTTGAATATTGAGCATTGAACATTAAATCACTAACGATACAGACGGTCTTTTATTTTAGGCAAGGTAGTGCCGCGGTTACAAACCGCTAAAATTAATAGACACAAGTCACTCCCGCCTTTGGCTGGAAAGACTTGCGCCAGTGTGTTTTAAATACTTGTATATTGAACATTGAACGTTCAACATTGAACATTTCTTCCTCACCCCTGCAGGTCCTCTCCGCGAAAAGACAAAGGCAGTAACTGGCTTGCTTTACTGATCACAAATATCTTTCCTTCCAGGCCACTCAAAATAAGGCGGATGGGCTGCTTAACACGCTCTTCATATTCGAGTAACGTTTGCCTGCAAATGCCGCAGGGCGACACAGGGTGATTGCTTTTACCATTCTTATTATCGTAGCTGATGGCGAGGGTGTTGATAGCAATGTTGGGAAATAGTGTAGCCGCTGCCGATAGTAAAACCCTTTCGGCACAGATGCCCACCGGGTAAGCGGCATTTTCCTGGTTGGTACCGGTAACGATCTGACCATTGGCCAGTTTGGCCACAGCGCCCACATTAAAATGCGAATAAGGTGCATAGGCATTGGCCGTTACCTGCCTTGCTTGTTGTACCAGTTCCTGGTCGGCCATGGGAAGATCATTAAGCGAATCATACACTTCAAATGAAAAATTATATTGCTGGCGCATTGTAGTATCGTTTTTTATTGCAGATAAAAAATCCTCACCGCATTGCTGCCGTAAGGATTCAGTTCATTAAATATACAAAAAATTATTGTAACCGGTTTTCCCACTCACCATTCACCACTGACTACTCACCACTCACGCTAGTTGATCCACCTGAATATGCGCTTCCACCTTGGTCCGCCTTCCCAGCTGAACCAGATCAGTGAAGCCTTGCCCACGATATGATCTTCAGGCACAAATCCCCAGAAACGGCTGTCCTGGCTTTTATGACGGTTATCACCCATCATCCAGTAATAATCCATTTTAAAAGTATAGGAAGTAGCTTCTTTTCCATTGATAAGTATCTTGCCGCCAACTTCTTCCACTTCATTCTCTTCGTATACCCTGATGACCCGCCTGTATAAGGCAATATTATCAGGTGTTAAAGGTATGGAGGCGCCTTTTTTAGGTATCCACAAACCATTGTCACCACCAAAATTCTGCGCCGTCCAGCCAAAGTTCTTTTCACCATAGCAGGTAGGATAAATAGGGCCTACATTATAAGGTTGCCTTATTACAGAATCCACACCCGGTATGGTTTTGATCAATGCTTCTTCTGTGTGGCTGAGGTTGATCATAAATACAGTGCTGCTTTGCGGTATAAAATCAACAGCGCCTTTTTCATTTTCACTCATATTAACATGTATGCCCTTGCTTTTCAGCATATCTTCCTCCAGCATCAGGTTTTTTGTAATTACCTTGCAGTATGAGGTGGTATTGGTGAATTCTGATGGCTTGCCGTTTACATATAATTGCCCATCAACCAGTTTAATGATATCGCCTGCCACACCTACGCAACGTTTTACATAGTTCTCTCTTTTATCCACTGGCCTTGTTTTGATCGTGTAGGTATTCCATACATTCTCTCTTCCGTTGGCTTGGACCAGGTCGTAATAAGGCTCTTCAGAATCACGTTCCACAGTTAAAGTATCCCCTCCGGGAAAATTGAATACTACCACATCATTTCTTTTTACCGGCGATGCAAACCATCTTGTATAAGGTATATGGACCCACTCCAGGTACGATTTGGTATTTATACCAGGAATAGTATGATGCATAAATGGCATTGCAATGGGCGTATTGGGTATGCGTGGTCCGTAGGCAAACTTGCTTACAAAAAGATAATCGTTCACCAGCAGGGTTTTTTCCATAGAACTGGTGGGTATCACATAGGCTTCAAAAACAAATGTGCGGATGATGGTGGCTGCCACTATAGCGAATGCCGCCGCATCGATCCATTCCCTTAAAGTTGATTTCTTGTAATTCTTTACTACATCCCTGCCTGCATACCTTTCATTTTTTGAATAGCCCAGGTAAGGAAAATAGGCAAAAGGCACAAATACAGTTGCGGCGTGGTGCCAGAAACCAAAGCGGCCGAAATGTTCTACAAATTTGATCGTGATCCAGATGGTGATGAACTGTCCGGCTACCGGTATGAGCTGTAAAAAGAACCAGTATTTTTTCAACTCCATTTTTTGCACCATACACCAGGTATTATAAAAAGGCACCAGCGCCTTCCATGGCTCAATACCCGCTTTTTTGAACATACCGTACAAACCAATATGCCATCCCAGTGTAGCTACAATAAAAATTATCCAACCCATAGTTAGTCTTTATATTTTTTGAGTGCCAAAAGTACCATATTATAATTTAATGGCTAAAACCGCTCATAATTTGTTGGGAGTTCGTTAACAATACCGTTGCGGGTTACGGGTTATAGGGTTGCGGGTTTATAGCTTCTGATTAGTCAGTAAAAGCTTAGCGAAAAACTGATAAACCCATAACTCGTAACTATTTTAACTCGTAACTGACCTTATTTCTTCGGCAGCACATAATTCTCCACATCCTCCAGCGAAATATTTTTACCGGATAAGATGATCAGCCTTTCCACCACATTTCTTAATTCACGGATATTACCGGTCCAGTTGTATTGTTCCAGTGCATCCATAGCTTTTTGATCGATCCCTTTTTTAGGTTGCCCGTATTCGGCTGCTATCACATCCAGGAAATAATCCACCAACAGCGGCACATCCGAACGGCGGTCGTTGAGGGATGGCACATGAATGATGATGACACCAAGACGATGATAAAGATCCAAACGGAAATTTTTATCCTCCACTTCTTTCAACAGGTCTTTATTGGTAGCCGTGATCACCCTTACATCCACATTGATATCCTTTTCTGCCCCCACCCTGGTGATCTTGCCTTCCTGCAATGCCCGCAGCACTTTTGCCTGTGCGGTAAGGCTCATATCACCGATCTCGTCCAGGAATAAGGTGCCGCCACTGGCTGTTTCAAATTTACCAATGCGTTGTTTTACGGCTGAAGTAAAGGAACCTTTTTCGTGCCCGAACAATTCACTTTCTATCAATTCCGAAGGAATGGCGGCACAGTTCACTTCCACTATGGGGCCGCTGTTGCGGTTGCTTTTTTCATGTATCCATCTTGCCACCAGTTCCTTACCCACCCCGTTCTCGCCGGTGATCAGTATCCTGGCATCGGTTGGCGCTACTTTTTCGATGGTGTCCTTGATCTTTTTAATGGCATCACTTTCGCCAATGATCTCCTGCACACGGCTTACTTTACGTTTAAGCACCTTGGTTTCGGTTACCAGGTTCTGTTTATCGCCGGCATTCCTTAATGTAATGAGCAGGCGGTTAAGATCCGGCGGCTTGCTGATATAATCAAAGGCGCCTTTTTTTACGGCTTCCACGGCAGTATCAATATTACCGTGACCGCTTATCATTATCACGGGCACATCGCCGTTGATCTCTTTGGCTTTTTCCAAAAACTCAATGCCATCCAGTTTAGGCATTTTAATATCGCACAAAACAATATCATAGGCTTTCTCGCTGAAACGTTTTAAACCCTCTTCGCCATCGCTGGCCTCATCGATCTTGTAACCTTCATAACTCAGTATCTCGGTCAATGTTTTCCTGATCGCCTTTTCGTCATCTATAATTAAAATACTTGCCATACGCTTTAACAATTTTTTTATATGGAACTACGGTCCGTTTGCATTATACAACTGTAAACGTCAAAATTAACAATTTATGCCCTTCAAAACCCTGTTATTTTTTTGTATCGTCTTTTCTTTTTCCTGTAAAAATACCCCGCAGCATATATCAAAATTGGGCAATCCGCAACCGGCTGCCAATATAAGCAGTGATAAAAATCCTTACCGCAATATAAAAACGATACCGTTGCCGGAAGGTTATACAAGGGTTAATGCTGATAGTGGCTCTTTTGCAGGCTGGTTGAGAAATGCCGGTTTAAAAGAAAGCAAAACGGTATACCTGTACAATGGCACGCCCAAGGCCAACCAGCGGGCGCAGTTTGCAGTGCTGGATATTCCGGTGGGCAATAAAAACCTGCAGCAATGCGCCGATGCAGTAATGCGCCTGGAAGCCGAATATCTTTTTGCAGCCAAAAAATACCAGGAGATCAGTTTTACAGATAATGAGAACGGGGTTTACAACTTTACGCCACCGTATACAAGGGAACATTTTTCCAGCTTTATGGAAAGAGTGTTTGGCATGTGTGGCTCTGCCTCTTTATCCAAACAATTAAGAACAGTGCCTGATTTTGCAGCTATTGAACCGGGTGATGTGCTTATCCGTGGAGGCTTCCCCGGCCATGCGGCCATTGTAATGGATGTGGCGGAAAATAAAGCGGGTAATAAAGTGTACCTGCTGGCGCAGAGTTATATGCCGGCACAGGATATTCATGTATTGGTAAACCCAATGGATGAAAGCTTATCGCCCTGGTATAAAGTAAGCGACAGCAAACAGGTATATACGCCAGAGTATTTGTTTTATACGAACGAATTAAAACAATGGTAAGCTGCCCAATTGAATTATTGCAGCAGCATCAATTGTTCCAGTAATGCCAACTGGTTCTGCGCCCTTACGTAGTTATGCCCGGAGTATTTAGAACCATAATAAACATCATCATTTAAATAATCGGTAAAAAAACGCAATGCCTGCATGTAGGTCATGAACTGCCCGGCATATACAAAATATTGTTTTTCTTTTTCCGTCAACTCATTTTCCATTTGGCTTAAATAGCCTTCCTGGATGGCTTTAAAAATATCTTTCCGGATAGATATCTTAGCAATATCCTTTTCCTCTTCGCTGGCAGGAGATAAATAAGTACGCAGCATATCCCCTACATCACTGATAAAATAACCGGGCATGATGGTATCCAGGTCTATTACACACAACCCCTTATTATGCTCGTCAAACAGCACATTACTGATCTTGGTATCGTGATGGGTTACACGCAGTTTAAATGCCGCATCCTGCCTGATCTTTTCAAATTGATCCACAATATTTTTATGACTTTCAATTGCATTGATCATAGCAGAAGATGTTTCAATCCTTGCTATATCGCCATTTGCCAAAGCATGTTCGTATTGCCTGTACCGAAGGCTGAGATCATGGAATTGAGGTAATGTTACTTGTAATTCGCTTACATTAAAGCCAGACAGTTTTTTTGTGAAAGCACCAAATTGTTTTGCTGCTTCATACGCCTGTTGGGTATTGGCCACCACATCAATGGTGTGCGATGCTTTGATAAAAGGAAATAAACGAAAATAGCCTTCCGGTGTTTGTACCATTTGCCGGCCACCGGGTGTTTGAAGCGGTGCAGCAAATAAATAAGCAGGATGATTTATTTTGAGATAATCCACCACCTGCCTGATATTGGCTTCAATAAGTGCAGGTTGCTTAAAAATATTGTCGTTGATCCTTTGCAGGATGAATTTTTCTGCACCATTTGTAACGGTCCAGGTATGATTGATCAACCCGCTGCCGAAAGGCTCTATTACACATTGAGCGCTATCAAGACCATATTGCTGTAAAACAGATTCGAACATTTACCAACAGATTTAGAATCTAGTTGCTAATATCGGTAATACTCTGTTACCTGCTTTAATTCATACAATCGTTTGCGCAGTTATTATATAAGACTTAAGAATTGATTAAAAGAGGCTACTTGCAAAATTTTTCACTCAGCACTTCAAATTTATTTTTTATACAATTCTATTTTCCGTTCGTCCGGGTCGATAATGACAGCCATAAAACCAAAATCGGTTTGCGTTGGTTCCATCGAAAAAACTACGTTCCGTTCTTTTAAAGTGGAAATGACATGGTCGAAATTGTCAATACCAAAACCTAAACGCAAATGCTTATCTGCTTCGGTTTGGCTTTTTGTAAAGGGGTATATCTCTAAAACAGTCGGCCCAATTGTAGCGGAATAATGAAAAGGAGCGTTACCATGCCTGTGATATTCAAATTGCAATCCCAGCAAACTATAAAAGTCAGCCAGTTTTTCAGCATCACCTGTCCGTATAACTAGTAATCTTATATCCATTTACAGTTTGCTGTTTACAAACATCAAAACAAGTTTGTTAAGCAATAGCATCCCTGGTATGCACACCATTTACAATACGCAATGTATTCAAAGGGTTGCTGTCCTTCAATTCATCGGGCAGTAAATGCTGGGGGAAATTCTGGTAAGCGACCGGCCTAACAAAACGCAGTATGGCGCCTGTGCCTACTGAAGTGGTCCTGGAATCGGTGGTAGCCGGGAATGGACCGCCATGCACAATAGAATCGCATACTTCCACACCGGTGGGAAAGCCGCCAAATAATATCCTGCCTGCTTTTTCTTTCATCAGGTCAACAATATCGTCCATATATTTTTCATCCTGTGCATTGGCATGCACGGTGGCGGTCAATTGTCCTTCGGCATGCTGCAATGCTTCCAGTATCTCTTCCACATTGCTGCACAATACGATCACACTGGCGGGGCCAAATACTTCGTTGGATAAATTCTTATTACTGATAAAATCTTTTTGTGTTACGGTAAAGATATAAGGCGTTGCTTCTGTTTTTTCTGCATGCACGGTTGCTGTACTGTGTGCCGCAACTGTGGCGCTGCTTTTTAATTTTGCAACACCATCATTATAGGCTGCACAAATGCCCTTGCTGAGCATGGTGGCTGCAGGAATATCTTTTATTTTATCATTTAATACTGCAAGGAATTCCTGCGCAGCTGCATCATTCACCATGAACATTAGGCCGGGATTGGTGCAGAACTGCCCTACACCCAAACTTACTGAAGCACTAAAGCCCTGTGCAATACCAGCAGCATTGGCGGCCATGGTGCCGGGCAATAATATCACGGGATTGATGGCGCTCATTTCTGCGTATACGGGTATGGGTTCGGTGCGGTTGACCGCTGCGTTAAAGATGGCCATCCCTCCTTTCCTGGATCCTGTAAAACCGATCGCTTTTATTACAGGATCGGTCACTAATCGTATCGCCATTGCTTCATCACTGAACACCAAAGAAAAAACACCGTCGGGCATGCCGGTCTTTTGTGCCGCATTTATGATGGCCTGTGCCACCAGTGCATCGGTACCTGCATGCAGGGGATGCGCTTTTACCACCACCGGGCAACCGGCAGCCAGTGCCGATGCGGTATCGCCACCCGCAGCAGAATAAGCAAAAGGAAAATTGCTGGCGCCAAATACCATTACAGGTCCCAGTGCCACCAGTATGCTGCGCAGGTCGGGCTTGGGCAGCGGTTGACGATCGGGTATGGCGGTATCAATACGGGCATCGGCCCAGGAGCCTTCGCGTAGTAATTTGGCAAACATCTTTAATTGACCTGTGGTGCGGCCACGCTCTCCCTGCAATCTTGCTTCGGGTAAACCGGTTTCCTGCATGGCACGTTGTATCACGGTATCACCCAGTGCATCTATTTCGGCGGCAATGGTCTCTAAGAATACCGCTTTTTCTGCTGCTGATTTTTTATGGTATATTTTAAATGCAGTGGCGGCTTTTGCTGCCAGCTCCTTAATCTCATCTTCTGTTACAAGGCTAAAGCTGGTGGGCAGCAATGCACCGGTTTGCGGGTTGCTTACCTGGAAGTTGTTGGCGCCTTTTGCTGAAGGGGTATTGCCGATAAAATTCTTTCCTGTTATTTCCATAATCGTCGTTGTTATTTTTAAAGCATAAAAATAGCCCATTTTTTAAAGGGCTATTTTATATAAGGAATTATTTTTTGAACAATTATTTAATCCAGCGATTTGATCATTTTTACAGTAATGTAAGCCTTGGCTTTTATACTGTATACTTCTTTTTCTTCAAAAGCGAATGTTACAGACTTGTTTACCAGTTTGGCCAGGTTCTTTGCGTATTCGTTACCTCCGGTTACCATGTCGCTCCATACCAGCTGTATAGATTTAGCGCCGGATAATAAAGTAACATATACAAACTCTTTTGTTTCTACTGCTTTAACCACGCCTGTGAGTGTAATATGATCTACCGGTTTAACTTCTTCATCTTTCGACATGCCACCGCTTTGCGCCATTTTACTCATCAGGTCCTTCATTGCTTTACAATCTGATTTTAAAAGATCGGCACCGATCTCTGCTCCCAGTTTCTGCATGCCTTCCATATCAGTCATTTCGATATTGCGCTCCTGTGCCAGGGCCATAAAATCTTCCAGCGATTTTTTCATCATGCACTGGCCTACCGCCATCTGTATCTCTTCCGGTGTTTTCTTGCCAATATCCGGCATTTCGCTCAGGCAGGAACAGGTACTGTCGATGATTTTTTTTCTTAATATCTGTTTGTGCAGCCGCTGTAAAACAACAAAACAGGATAACTACTAATCCGGCAAACTTCTTCATTTTAATTTTTTTTTGCAAACCTAAGCTAAAAACGGGGAATTCCTTTGATCCAAAAGCAAACAAAAACATAAACCTTTAGTATAGTGATGGTTTGGGATAATATCGTACAGCAGGTAGCTCAAAAGCAGCATGCTGAAAATTTAAGGACCGGCTGCTTGAATGCCGCAAACTACAATATTTGTGAAAGGGCTTTCAAATACCGTTTACTAATTAAAACCAGCAACAGAAAAACTTTGGCAACAGCGGCTGCGCAGGAATGAGCAATTTTAAAAATCATTTCAAAACAACCATTGTATAGCCATGCCAAACATTCAAACCACCATCGACGAATGGGAAATAAAAGACCTGGAAGATAATTCCACCATCCGTGTTCATGTATCGCATAATACCGAAATGGGCAACAACTCACAGCCCGGCCTGCAGGTAATATGTATGGGCAATATCATCAACTACGAACCGCTGCATGCAGAGCGTTGGGCTTACGCCGCTAAGAAAGCGCAGCAACAGGAATATTTTATTGAGAACGGATCATGGACCGTGTATGACGACACTTTTATTAAACACTACCTGGTAACCGGCGAAAAACTAAAAGCCAAAGTGGAAATAAAAGTGCGCAGCAAGAGCAAGCCTGTTGTGAAAGAATATGAACTGCCATTTGTACTCGAAGATTAAAGTATCATTATCAACCCCATAAAAAACAAGATCATGTTAAAAAAAGTAAGCCAACCCAACAACATTGAAACCAGGGACACATTATTTGGAGACCTTCCATTAGATCACTGGGCCAAAGCAGATTCCAACGAAATTCCCTGGACGCTTTTTAAAGAAGTGAAAAAGAATGTTGACAAAAAGAATAAAGCTGCCGCAATAAAAATACTGAAAGACATTCTGAATATTGCCGGTCTTGAAACAAGGCAATATTTACAGGCATTTTATTTTTTAAACCAGTTACAGGCCTTACCCGAAGGAACAGTGAAGATACTGGGCGCTGTAGTGGAAGTTACGATGGAGGATGGCGTGGACCTGCTGGCAGTATATGCCGATCATACAGCACGGTATTATAATTACACCGGCAGCGCTGTGATATGGGACCTGCCTGATACTTCCATTGCAGGTAAAATAGATCATATACTCAGCCTTGCAAAAGATATTGTGGCACAGATCGGTCCCTGGCAGGGCGAAAGGCCGGGCATACCCAAACCGGGTAATGCCAGGATCAATTTTTTAACCTCTCACGGTTTGCATTTTGGAGAAGCAGGACAGAATGTACTGTTCAACGACCCCATGGCAGGCAAGATCATGTACGCTATGCTGGACATGATGGAAACACTTACACAAAGGGTAATGCAAAGTAAAAAAGCTTCTTAAAAAATCAACAATGGTATTATTTAAAGTATTGTGGACGGTCGACGCGATCGCATCACTGGTAGTGTTTTATTTTTTCTTTGTAGGTATTACCGACGGCAGCGTTTCGTCCCGCAACATGGGATTGTGGCTGATGATAACATCTGCAATAACAGCGATCATGCTGGGCAGCATCTGGTTAAAGAGCCACCAGCACGAAGGCATTGCATTTGCATTACTGTGCATCCTGGCATTGCCGGTATTATTCTATACCATCTACCTGCTGATCGCCATTTTTGGCAACCAGCGCTGGAATTAAAAAACGCCTTTAAAAAATCTTATGCGTTTAGTAACGAAAATATTCACAGGCGGCGTATTGTTCATCGGGTTGCTGATAGCAGGCTTTGTATTCCTGTTAAAGGGTTGCCTTTCCAAATACGATGAACGCTATGCGCTGCCCACGGTGCTGTACTTTGAACAGCCGGACAAAGCCATTATGTTCAGTATTGTAAAATATGATGAAACCACATCGTACCAGCAGCACAATGGCTTTATTTCAAAATCATTCGACAATCATTGCTTTATACAGAGTAACAATGCAACTACCGGTGAAAAGATACAGTCAAAAGAATTAAAACGGCCGGATAAAAAGAATTATAACGAAGAAGCATTGGGTGCTTCGGGCAGCAATGCCTGGGTATTCATTGATGAACTGATGGCGTTTAATGCTTTTACACTGGAGAAAGTTGCAGATGTAAAGATCATAGAACAAAAGAACCCGCAATTGAAAGGCATGCTGCCTAAAGAGAACCGTTATTATCATTTTAATGATGCCGATAAAAGCATCAGCATTACGGTGAAAGATGGTTCGAGGTGGAAGCTGAACACCACTACCCTGCTGGCAACACCCGAGGAAGAAAAGGAAGATAAAGATATGGATATGGAAGAGCGGGAGCGTTTATCTGTATTGAAGAACCTGCAGCGCAGTAATGTAAGCTACACTGATATGTTTGTGAACCAGGATACGGTGGCGCCGCAATGGTTCGGTTTATACAGCAGGGAGGAAATACAAAAGCTGGACGGATGGATCAGGATCGGCACTGCCTATACAGGAGAAGCCAGGCGGCAATTTTTTACAACAGCGTACACGCATATACGTGATAATCACTTCGAACTGGATAAAACGACCTTAAAGAACAGCAGCAGTGATTATTTTTTAGATGGTGGATTCCTGCTGAACAGGCAAACTGCCGAGCCGGTAAAAGGCAACAACGACGATGGTTATTTTATCATCTATAAAAGCCAGGTGGGCAATGAAGGCGAAATATTACTCTGCCTGGTAAACAATGCGGGTAAAGTATTGTGGCGGTTGAACAGCGGGCTTAACAGCTGGACAGACTGGCATTTTTCGGGCAACCGCCTGCTGATACTGGGCGCAGATAATAAGAACCTTGGCAGCTCTAAATGCAATGTACTTATCAGCGTAGATACGGGTACTGGCCAGGCGAGCAGCTACGATTTTTTCACTGACAAAACGAGGCAGGCAATAAAAGAAAAATAAACGCCTGCATTTTATACCATTCAACGTTATTGAACATTCATTTTTAAAGACCATGAAAAAGATTATTGTATTTTTTATGACCGCATCGTTGTATTGCGATCTTACTGCACAAACCAGTGCCAAATTGATTACCAAACAACCGGCTACTGTAACACACAACAGCAGCTCAAGAAGTATCACCACGCTGGATTACAGCCTGAATGCAGTGCTGTGGCAGCAAAGAAGCGGTGAGTACAAAGCATTGTGTTACCAGGCATTTGCACTGGCCAAGATCAAACTGATGGAGAAGATCGCTTTGCATAAAAAAGATGGCATGCAACTGGCCATTGTTACCGATATTGATGAAAGCATACTGGATAACAGCCCGCAACAGGCTGCTGATATTTTACACAACAGAACTTACACCGAAGCTAACTGGAAGGACTGGACCAGTAAAGCCGATGCAGCTGCTTTACCCGGCGCCGTGGCATTTTTCCAATATGCTGATAAGATGGGCATACAATGTTTTTATGTAAGCAACCGCCGCCCGGAAGAAAGAGCCGCTACTATTAAGAATTTGATACAGGAAGGTTTTCCGCAGGCAGATACGGTGCATGTGATGATGAAGGACAGCACTTCGGATAAAGAATACCGCAGGCTTGCCATCAAAGAAAAATACAATATCGCATTGCTGTTGGGCGATAACCTGAATGATTTTGATAAGATGTTCTACCAGCAACCTTCTTTTACCCGCTGCGACCTGGTGAGGGATAACAACGAATTGTTTGGCGATATTTTTATCTTGTTACCCAACCCGATGTATGGTGACTGGGAATCGGCAATATGGAGTGGTAAAAAAGTAACTCCTGCCGAAGCAGATAAATTAAAACACGAAGCGCTGTATGAATATTGAGTGGAGGAAGATCTTCCGTGGCTTTGCAGTTACTTTAATATTTTGTTATGTGCAGAGCGCAACAGCGCAGCACATAACAATAAAAAAAACACCAGCCGCAATGGCGCAACAAAAAACACATCAACCCGAAAATGAACTGGGCGCCGCTGTTTTCAAGGCTTTCAGCCGGCAGGACAGTGCTGTCTGGATCAATCTGTACCCTTCGCAGGAAGAATATAAAAATATATTGCAGCAGATGCTGGCCGGCGGTGTGGAAGGGCTTACGCAGCCACTCATCGATACAATGCTGCTACAAAGAGCCAAAGAAGCGGGTACCCGTTACAGTGATGAGTTCAGGGAATTCCGCAGGCAATCCGACAGCCTGGGTATTGACTGGCAAAAAGTGGTGTTTGAAAAATTTGATTTCCTGGCTGCTTTCCCCGAAAAAGTGCAACTGAAATACCTCACCGGCGATATCAAATTCAGCTGTGGCGGACAGCATTTTATTATTGCAGATGTGGAAGCGCTGCAATTACCGGTAGGTTATAAATTACAATCGGTAAAATGTATCCGTAAAAGAAGCGAGTGGGAATAGATCATCTTGTCTTTGCAAAATCATCCGCCTGCTGGTTCATTGCTTCCGGGGTTAAAGGCTCACCGGAATGAATGATGATGCGGTAGCGGAAAGTAACGGAACGTTTGGGCGCCAGAGAAAAATTCAGTTCTTCTTTTCCATTGCTGAATACTTTTCTGCCGAGCGGGTTGGCGGCAAACAACCCATATCCACGGGCATGCCAGTAAGTGGGATACCCCACGTTCAAAGGATGATCGATCATACCGATGGTAACAGGTTTGCCATCTTTTTTACCGGTGAGTATAGCCCATTTACCTTTGGTGCTCCATACGGAGTCGCCTTTTACGCCATCGCTGTTATAATACATGCCGGTTACATCGCTGCCGGAGGGTGGCACTACCGTAACATTGCCTTTATCATCTATAAAACTGCCTTTTTCTTTTGAAGGCATTTCCAGTTCTCTTGCCACACGCATGCCCAGCATACCATCTTTTACATCTTTAAAAAGTACAGTAGTATCTGTTGCTGTTAAAGTGGTAATGCGGTCAATAATAAAATCATTGCCATTTACACTAAAATTAAAACGGGTGTTCTCATTCAGCAATACTTTACCATCAGGCCTTACCCAGGTGGAAGCTGTAGTTAATGAAGCAGTGTTACCGTTTGTTTTTTTATCCAGCACTTTCTGGTGCAGTATCGTACCGTATTGATTCCTCTTTGCAGGCTCAATAGCTGTGGAATTATTCCAGAAATCAAGGCCGTTCACCGATTCGTAATTGAGCCAGATGCCGGTGTGGTGCGGATGATCCGTTCTTTCACCGGGTACAATATGAAAAGGATACTGCCGGGTGACCATGATACCATCCACGGTATTTACAGGATACAACACAGGCTTACGGGAAGAATCGTAATAACAGTATGCCGTCAACAGTTGGCCATTGAAGTTGATGGCAATTTCCTTACTGGCTTTATTTTCTTTAATGGTAAATCCCTGTTGACTCATAGCCCTGGTTGATAGGATCAATGATACAAATACAAATATCTTTTTCATAATAAAGTATGTGCCGGTGATGACAATCGTTGCAGGACAAAGAAACAAATAAAATGATTAAGTTGAACACCGGGCTGTAAAACCTGTTAATAACAGTCCATCAATACCTGCCCGTGCGACTGGTAATAGCTTACCGGGCGGTTGTTCTTTTCGATGCAGATGGTTTCCAGCAATGCGATCACATCTTTTTGCATAGACAATGAGCCACAGAGCATGATGACGGCGCCATTGGCCAGTGCGGCTGCAATACTATCTGCATCCCTTTGCAGTAAATGACTTACGTATTGCTTCGCTCCTTCCCTGGAATAAGCAATATGCAGCGCTTTCAGTTGCTGTAAACTCACGGCTTCTTCCAGTTTATTGATGTACAGTTCAAAAGAAGCAGCTTCACGAAAACCACAGTACAGGCGGCAATCCGTTTTATTACTGTTCTCATTGATCATGCCCAGGAAGGGCGCAATACCGGTGCCATTGGCCACCATGATCACCATCGGCGCTTTGGCAGGAAAATGAAAATGTTCATTGGTAACAATGCGTGCCTGTATGCTTGTTCCAGCTTCCAGCGCATGCAGGTAACTGGATCCCAGTCCGTGAGTATGCAGCTTTACACTTAATTGTAAATAACCATTTACTTTACCCGCAGAGTATAAACGCTCCCGGTGATCGTTGGCTGGATAAATTGCCAGCAGGTCGCCGGAACTGAAATTTGTTTTTTGTGATGGCTGCAATTGCAATAAAAAAGAGGGTTCTTCCGTGTTAGCTATTTGTTTGCTTATTACAGAAAACTCCTGCAGGTTTTCCGGTGCAGTATTTAATTGTGCCTGCGACAGATCGATGGGCACGCCTGCTTTCTGCGACCAGAAATCCGCCCATATACCAAACTCTACAGGCGAACGGTCATTCACCGTATGTATTTCCAGTAATGGTGTTGCCCATGTTTGTTTTGCCAATAGATTATTTACTTCAAATGCAAACTTGCAGAAATCAGGATATGCGTGAGAGCCAAAACCCACTACAGAAAAACGAATGGGTTGTGTTTGCGGATATTTTTCCAGCCGTTGAATGAATTTTGTTGCGTTGGTGGGCGGATTGCCCAGGCCGTAGGTGGCTGTAACAATGATCAGCTGTTCTGCCTGCGGAAATGAGGTGTAATTATTCAGTTCGGTCAAGAAACAACTATGACCGTTCTTTATCAATTGTTCATGAATGGCTTTTGCATAACGGAAGCTGCTGCCATTTTCTGAACCTACCAGGATAATGTATTTGCTGTTTGTTGCGTTGTATTTATTCCTCACCCTGTTAGCCCTGCGTTTGAATGTGATGACGAACCCGGACCAAATAAAGAATAAAATATTAATGGACGCAATGGCTAAAACAATGGCCCACACCGCACTTGCCCTGCCGGTATGCAGGTTCATGCTTAAGGAAGTGAACTGGTGTATTTTTGGATAAGGTATTTCCATCAGTACATCGCCGGTTACCTGGTTCATTACCACTACCCTGTCCTTTAATTTCAATACATACGGATCTTCCGGCGCTTCTGAAAAAGGGAATTCGATGGACTCGACATCTGCAAGGCGGGTGTTTTTAAAGAGTGGTAGTTCTTCGATTCTTTTTTACCGGCTCTTCTTGTACACTATCAAATACCGTTTCGTAAGTAATCTTCTTTTCGCCGATGATACCGAAATTTTCCAAAGAAAGATATGTACCACTTAAAGCAATGATGATGATGGGTATCAGTGACAGCCTGCCCAATGTTACATGCGCATACTGGGCAAAATTATCTTTTACCACTTTGGTGAAGAACCGCTTTACGCCTCTCTGCCGCTTGATGACCAGTATGGTGCCGGATATGGCAATGAGGAATAATAAAAATGCCGTGATACCAATAAAGATCCTCCCTGTTTCGTGCAGGAAGAGCGAACGATGCAATGCGGTGACCCATTGAAAAAAATCACTTTGTTTTTTGTATGGACCAAGTGCAGCGCCTGTGGCAGCATTCACATATACTTCCACCTGTTTACCTGCAGTATCAGTTGCTTTTACTGTTACAAAATGATTATAATCCACCGTCAGTGTTGTAACATCGGTGTATTTTTCTTTTATAACAGGAATAACTTTAGCCAGCGTAAGTTCATCGAAATGATCACTACGGTAAGGCTGCATTTTTTGTGTAACAGGATCAAATGCCAGTACGATACCGGTAACAGCTGCGAGTGCAATAAATAAAAAAGAAGATACGGCCAGTGCAAGATGGCTGTATCTCCATATAGAAATTGTCATGATCGTTTAACTCAATTAGGGATCAGCCGCACATAACGGATATACCCCGTGCCCGTGCCATCCGTCTTTGCAGAAAGATTGGCAGTGGTGAGTGGTATCTCCAGGTCTTTTACATTGTAATTCTTATCCTCTACGGCACTTTCAAAACGCAAGGTATATCCTTTGTTCACTTTGGCTTCATCTATCTCTATCACGTTCACGCTGCGTTCGCCACCGGATACAGAAGCGCCGGTGGTGGCACTGATATTCGCCGGTTTTTTGGAATAGAATTTATGCCATTCTTTTAAGCTGTTGTACCATTTTTTATCGGGGCCTAATACATACAATGTTTTTTCATAATTGCCCTTACTGTCAACCAGCGAAATAACAATATAAGCGCCCTCTCCCATGTAGTTGGTCATCTGCACCATGCACTTATATTTCTTTACCTGTGCATTTACTGTAACGGATTGTGCAGCAAATACTGCCAGCAATAAAAATAATTTAGCGGTCCTGTTCATGTATCTTATTTTAAAAAGTCGATGTTGGTTTTATTTTTTGTAAGCGCTTCGTTTTCGGCTGCCAGGTCAAATGCAGTTTCCTTGAATTCGGTAGTGATATCTTTTTTAGCACCGATGCTTACCAGGTATTTCAGTATCGCATCGTTCTTGGCAGTTAATGCTGCCTTGTGCAATACGGTCAATCCTTCTTTGTTCTTTGCATTGATGTCTATTTTCAATGACTCCAGTCGTTTAAGCAGCTCAAGATCACTTTTTGCAATAGCAAGATGGTATAAGGTATTGCCATTCTTTTGCGCTGCAGTGATATCCAGCCCGGCATCGGTCAGTACTTTCATCTTCGCATCAAAATCTTCAAAGCCGCCTCTTTGCGGGCTGTAAGATTGTACGAGGTAATAAGCCAGGTTATCGCCATTGCCGTCTTTTATTTTTACATCGGCGCCTTTGCTGATGAGGTAGCTGATCACAACCGGTGCATTACTGTTAACCGCCATTGCCAAAGCAGCCACGCCTTTTTTATTTACCTGGTTAATGTTCTTTACGTTTGCCAGTAACAACGCAATAGTAGCGGTATCACGGTTAGACGTACACGCAACCATGAACGGTGTGTTACCATCATTATCGGGCTTGTTCACATCCACGCCTTTACCGATCAGGTAAGTTAAAGCAGGCAACTGGTTAGGTTTGCGGGCCATTAAGTGCAAGGCATTCTCTCCATTGCTGTTGACAGCGGTGGGTTTTATTTTTAAACCTTCCAGGTATTGGAACAGTGCTACAAAATCAGGACCACGCCCCCCACCAGGGTTTCCGCCTCGGCCTTGCTGTGCTTGTCCACCACCCTGTTGTCCGCCGCCTTGCGGGCCTCCTCCCTGTGGACCACCGCCACCGCCGCCCCTGCCACCACCTGCCTGGCAGGCCATTAAGAATGCATTGTCGGTATATTTCACGCCTTTATCCACCAGTGTTTTCAGCAATTCAATATTGCCGCTTTTGGCTGCATAGTTAAAGGCAGTATTACCGGCATTATCCGTACCGTTCAGGTCAAGCCCTTTGGCAACAAAGTAATTCGTTAAAGCCAGGTCCCTGTCCTGCGCAATGGCGAGTAATAATAAACTTGCCCCATCATGATTGGTAACTTTTTTCAGATCAGCACCATATTTTGCAAACAGGTCGAATATGGCCGTATTTTTTTGCCCTGCGTTGGCAGCAAAAGTTATGGGCGTGGTACCATGACTATCTTCCACATCCATCTTTGCACCTTTCTGTAAAAGATGATCTACCAGGTCCGCATTACCCGAAACCGCCGCCCAGAATAAATAAGTACGGCTGTCGTGTGTAAGTTTGTTTACATCGTTGCCTTTTTGTGCCAGTAAGAATTTAATGGTTTCAGTAGAAGCCTGGTTATTGATGGCGATCACCACCGGATCCATGCTCATGCGGTTGTATTCCGCAGGATCATTGCCTTTTTCCATCGCCGCTTTTACTGCTGCCACATCGGGATTGGCCTTCCAGAAGGAAGGATCTAAAAATACATTTTGCTGCGCCCTGCTGCACAAAGCAGTGCAAACTAACAGGATACTGAAGATTTTTTTCATTGGTGCTTTAAATATGATGGTCATAAATGATTTGCCTTTTATGTTGGTTTGGGGCTGCAATTTACATCATTGCATAAAATGATTTAGCGATCCTGCCTAAGGCGAGACCGCTAAATACCTGTTAATTATTTTGTACCCGCTTCAATCATTAAAATTTATAGGATAATGTAGTGATCAGCTGGCGCGGTGGTATCGGGTTGATACTGTAGCGGTCGTGCGCCAGGTAGTTCAATGTATTGCCTATATTGGACAATTTGGCCAGTAAACTCACTTTCTTGTAAGTATACCCCAATGAAATATCCACGGTAGTGAAATCGCTCAATGGTATCTGGCGGTTGTAGTTGCCGGTTTGCTTTACGGTATTCTGGTTGCCGCCATAGCGTGTACCAGTGTAGAATCCGGACAATCCCACTTTCAATCCTTTTAATACAGTTTTATCAAAAGTATAGAAGATGGTTGCATTGGCTGTATTGGCGGGGTTGTTGATCAGTTTATCGCCCTGTACTACCGAACCGGAGTCGTTGGCAGATTTCGTGTAACGGGCATTGTTATATCCATATCCCGCCATAAAATAAATGTTTTTTGATAAGGTGCCGCTGAAATCCACTTCCAGTCCATCGCTCAATGTGCTGCCTGCATATTGCTTGATGTTGGTGTTGGTGTTGGCAGTACCGTTGGCATTGAACAAAGCGGTCTGGTACAGGTCGTTGTTATAAATTTTATACAGGCTGAGGTTGGCGGTTAATTTTCCATTATAGAAAATATTCTTCCAGCCTAGTTCGTAACTGTGCATCAGAGATGGCTTCAACGCATTTAAATAAATATCCGTACCGGTGTTGGTGCTGAAGCTGCTGGAGTAGCTGGCGTATACCGACATGTTTTCTGTTGGCTGGTACATCAGCGCTGCTTTAGGCGAGAATGCCCTGTAATCTGCCAGTGTGCCTTTTACTTCGGTGTTCTTGATATAGTTTGTTGTAGTGCTGGGCTGTGTTTTTAAATACGACCAGCGTAAACCTACCAGTACTTTCAGTTTGGAAGTAATGCCCACCAGGTCCTGTGCATAATAACCCAACCTTAAAGACGGTGATACAGTACGTGCGGTATCCAATGTATTGGGTTCATCAATACGTGCTACATATTTATTAGGATCCAGGATGTTGATCTTATCATAAGCAGTACCTACCACGCCTGCGCCGCTGGTAATGCGGAAAGCATCTGTCCTGGTAGTGATACCTACATAGTCAGTACCTACCAATACCTGGTGCGTAATGACACCAGTGTTGAATTTACCGGTAAGGTTAGCCTGCAGGGTCTGGTTGGTTTCCCTGCTGCCTGCACGGGCCAACGTACGTGTCCAGTCGCCATTCACGGCCACTGCATTCGGCACTGCTGTACCAAAAGAGTTGATCAATACCGATTGCCCTGCTGCTACAAAATTCAGTTTCCAGGTGCTGTTGAAATTATGATCCACTGTTACAGAAGCAGAAGCCGTTTTTGATTTGTACCATGCCCAGGGTGTGTTGATGAATCTTGAACGGGAAGGATACAATACCGCATCCACGTTCTGGTTGATAACACCGATACCATTATCGGGTGTAAAATCAGCATCCAGGTAATCGCCCTGTATTAACACACTTGTTTTATTGCTGATCTTGTACAGTAAAGATGGATTGATATAAGTACGTTCTGTTTTTACCACATCACGATAGCTCTTTGCATTTTCATACGTGCTTACCACGCGGAAGGCCAGTTTTTTTGAAATAGGTCCGTATACATCCACGATGGGTTTGTACAAACCATTGCTGCCCGCACGCATAGATACTTCGCCGCCCCAGTTGAATTTTGGTTTTTTAGTCACCATATTGATCACCACGCCACCTGAAGTATTGCCATACAGCAGTGCAGAACTACCTTTCAGCACTTCGATCGATTCCAGTGTGCTGGCTTCTGGAAAGCCACCGGTGTTGGAGGTAATGCCATTTTTGAAAATGCTGCCGGTACCGCCACCGATACCAATGCTGTAACCACGGGCAGAAAATGTTTCGGCTACGCCCTGGCGTTGTTGCGTTAATGAAACACCGCTCACGTTCTTCACCACATCGCCCAGGCGCTGTACCTGTTGATCAGTTATCACGGTGTTGGTAATAATGCCGATGGATTGTGGATTATCCAAAGCAGCAAGGCCTGCTTTACCAAATGATGCAATTCTTTTTACAGATGTTTTATCGCTGGTCACGGTCACTTCTTCCAGTTGCCGGGCGCTTTGCTGTAAAGCCATCACCAGGTCGAAAGTTTTACCTGCTTCCAGGGTGATGGTTTTTTCCTGGTTCACCAGGCCAACATGCGATACGGTAATGGTATAACTGCCGGGCTTGATATTGGCAAGGATAAAATGCCCGTCCTCGTCTGTTTGTGCGGATAATTTTAATTCTTTGATGGCTACTGAAACGCCTGCAACAGCCTGGCCATCAGTGGTGTTAATAGTTCCTTTTAAAGTACTCTTTTGCGCAAATACATTTGTCACCAGAAATAATGACAAAATCACCAGTATATTCCTCATAGTATAACGTTGATTGTTTTGATTCGGGCGCAAAATTAACTGCCCGCAAAAACAGTGCGTTTACGAATGCGGAAAACTGGTTACGCAATCGGGAAACAGTTCATGACATTTCTATGGCAATAAGCAATGAATAATGAGATAATGAATAATGGATAATTATTAATTGTTCGTTATTCGTTATTAATTGTTCTCTGCCAGGAATGGAGTTTTTTAGCCGAGAGATTTTTTGAAGTGAAAGTCTGCCCATTATCTGCGATCATGATGCATTTGTAGGCGGGATAGTGACTGAGGAGCTCCAGCCCGGCTTTTTTGCCCAGTACCATCAGGGAAGTGCTGAAGCCATTGGCCATTTCGGCGCTGGGGCCAAAAACCGTTACACTGGTAAGCCCTGTGGCGGGGTAACCGGTGGCGGGATTGATGATATGCGCATATCTTTTGCCATTGAACACTACAAATTTTTCGTAGCTGCCGGAGGTTACCACAGCTTCATCTTCCAACGGCACCACGGCAAATAAATTTTCTTTGTGAAAGGGATTGGTCACACCAATGGTCCAACTGCTGCCGTCGGGTTGTTTGCCCCAGGTGCGCATGTCGCCCGATCCGTTCACGATACCGGCGGTAATGCCTTTCTGCAGCATCATATCGCGGCAGCGGTCGGCGGCATAGCCTTCACCCAATGCGCCAAAGCCGATCTTCATGCCTTTGAGTTTTAGAAAGATGGTGCTGTTTACACTGTCGAGTATGATATTTTTGTAGCCCACTTTCTCCACCGACTTTTTGATCGCTTCTGCCGGTGGCATTTTGGTCATGCTGCCATCAAATTTCCAGATGCGGTCCATGGCTGCAAAGCTGATGTCGAATGCGCCGTGGGTGATATGAGAAAAATGCAAGGCTCTTTGTGTGAGTTCAAACACTTCCCGGTCTACTTTTACGGGTGCAATGCCTGCATTCCTGTTTACTGCAGATACCTGGGATTCGGGCTTCCAGTCGGAGATGAGGTATTCAATACGGCTTACTTCGGCTATCACGGTATCAATATAATGCTGTGCGGTGGCGCTGTCGCCTGCCACAATGGTAATATCAAAGCGGCTACCCATCAGCGTTACCCTGCGCTTTTGCAGGTTTTGCGCCGGGGCTGCGATGGTAAAGACTAAACAGCAGAATAAAAAGAAAAAATTTCAACGCTTATAATTTAATGCGTTGCAAAAGTAGGTATCATTTTTTTAACGGGTAAACTATTCGTCTTATGGCATCAACGTAACTGCTTCTTTCGGTACAATAAAAAAGAAATCATTTCTCAACTCTCCTTCAGCAAAGTCATTATTGTCGGCCATGGGCGCCCATAATACATATTCCACCCCGTGAAAGCTACCGTTGAAATTATTATTGAACTCCGCCACCAGGTACACTTTCAGTTTATTGATATCGTATTTCCTGTTGTTGTCGTGGCTTAATGCATCTTTGATCTGGGCAGGACAGAGATATTCTGCTGTATACATTTCGATACTGTCCACCAGTTTTTTAGTGAATTTTTTCTTCAACTGCGGAATGGCCATTTCCCAATAGCCGGTGATGGCGGTTACCATACGGGTGCCCCACTCCACCGATTGCACCGGCTTTTCTTTGCTGAATGTGGTGGCAATTTTTTGTGCACTTACATTTATACAGCAGCATACTGCCATCAAGATCATTAATTTTTTCATGCCCGTTTTTTAATAAAAGTAGTTGCAACTGGTTATTGCGGCAATACCCATGAGCCCGTATTTTATTTTACTAACAACCTTGCACAATTCACACTACGGTATCTCCACTTCATTACAGTTGCGTTACTCCAAAGCAACCGTCCCTTTTATCTTGCCGCCATTCAATCATTATCAAATAAAAAGTCATGAAAAAAACAATCACCTGTTTCCTGCTGGCAGCTATGTGCAGCGCCAGCTGTGTTTCCTGCGGCAAAAACAACGAACCGGCTAACACCGACGAAGCGAAGACCGGCTTTGTTACCGGTAAGGTCACCAACACGCAGGGGCAACCTGTTGCCAATGCACAGGTGTATATCAGCAGCACTATTTTTTTTAACTCCGGTGTGCAGACCACTACAGATGCCAATGGTAATTACAAGATCGCTATTCCTGCAGTGAACAGTTTCCGTGCTTTTGCGAGGATGCTGGTGCAATATAACGGTCACCCCTACCTCGTGTATTTTGAGCCTGATCATCCGCAGAGTTTTACTTACCAGGATAAAGTGACCTGCAATTTTAAATGGAAATTACAGGGTGCGGTTCCTGCTTCCTCGGCGCCGGATGATTATTATGGTGGCACAGTGAGTATTTATTCGGATGCTTCTAACCTGCCTTTTCCGCCCGGCGACCTGGCAGTACAGGGTAATATCATTTTTAAATTTGAGCCAGTGGGACCAATGATCGATGGCTCGGCAGGGCAAACCATTACAGCACATACCGCTGCGCCTAACTACAGTTATATGTACGATATACCGGTAGGAAAATACAAAGTTTCTGCCACTTACCTGGGGCAAACACTGAAACTACGGGATAACCGGCGAGGCAGCAATGATAGTTTTGGTACGGAGAAGGTGGTGGAGTTTATACAGGAAGGCTCTACGACGAATGGTGGGGAGATAAGGATGTATTTGGAGTTTAGTAAGTAGCATACCACATGGTCTGACCATGTGATTGACAGTATAAATAATTAAGGGGAAGTAAACCACATAGGCACAGAGGGGACATAGGGATAACCGCCTACGGCGGATTTGAGAAGCATGGTCTCACCCTGGGTCTGACCATGTGGTGGATAAGGGAAGAAATGGAGGAGATAATAAACCACATAGGCACAGAGGGAACATAGGGATAACCGCCTGCAGCGGGTTTGGGGCGCGGATCTTCAGGATGGTGATGTTAGGCCAGGATCTATTGCGGACACATTACATGGTCAGACCAAGGGTCAGACCATGTAATGTGCTATGCGATGTTTGGCAAAGCCAGAGGGGCAGCGTAAGAATATTTACTACTGAATAACTAATAATTTTTGTGCGAAATATTACGGTATGGGGTACACGATATATAAAATGTATTTACCTATGTTTTCTATGTGCCTATGTGGTTTTAATAGTGTGTGCTCCAGTTGCTTCCGTATTTGGCGGAAGCAACTCACATGGTCAGACCCGGGGTCAGACCATGTGGTGCAGTACACCATTTGTTGAAGCCAAGACGGCGGCGGAGAATATATGCAAAACGAAAAGCCCGTAATGTTTAATTACGGGCTTTAGCACAATTATATGGTTGCATTAAAAACTATACCTCAATCCTGCCTGCATCTGGTAGCGGGAGCCAAAGAAATCTACTGAATACGGAACGCCCGGATCAGCAAATGTATACTTTGGATAAGCGCCAGGTGTAGCCGGTGCGGTTACCTTTAAACCAACGGATGCCATGGAGTTGAAAGTATTGGGTGAAAAATATACTTTACCCCAGTTGCTGTTGATCAGGTTGGTAAGGTTCACGATATCGTAAGTAAAAGTGATGGTGTGAATTTTATTACCGGCCACTTTAAAGTTGATGTCCTGCGCAAAACGGAAATCCAGTTGATTATTCCAGGGCGTGCGGCCACCATTTCTTTCGGTAAAGTCGCCCCTGCGGGTGCTCAGGTATTTGTCGTTATCCACAAAGTTGTTGAATGCCGCCAGCTGTGCAGGATCAGCAAAGAAGTTTGCCATTTCTGCTTTGCTGGGTATGTACACGAGGCTTTGTGATTGACCGGTTCCATCATAGGTAGTATTGATCAAACCATAAGAGAACGGCGCACCGGATGCTGCACTGAAAAATAAAGAGAAGGTAGAGATGAGTTTGCTTTCTTTATTCCAGTCCACCCTGTAATTAGCAGTGGCAACAATGCGGTGGCGCACATCAAAGTTAGAATTGGCTAAGCCAGGATTGTTAGGACTTAATGACTGGTTCAGCTGCCAGTTAGATTCCATCGAGTTGCGGATACCATTGGTGATATCTTTAGAATGACCGAATGTATAGGCACCGGTAAATCCAAAACCGAATGGAAAATTCTTGCTCACCTGCCCGGTAAGACTGTAGCGATAGCCTTCGCTGGTATTGCTCAACAAATAGGCATTGGTGTACAGCGAATTTATTTTAGCACCGCTGTAAATAGGTTGTTGGTGTTTGGTGTCGTACACATAATAGGTTGGATTATCCACGTAGTTGATCTGCTGGAATTTCAGGTCATGTATCACTTTGGTGTAAATTCCTTCTACAGAAAATTTCCATTGGTTGGCAGTTTTGTAATCCACCGCCACACTGCTTCTCCACACCTGCGGCATTTTAAAATTATTGTCCACCAGGTCTACCTGTGTAGCGCCGGTAGGATCATTTACATTCTTACCCTGGTTCTTTACAAAATTGGCTTCGCCATTATTGCTGCTGATAGCATCTTTAATTGGATCGGTACCTGCAACATAAGGCGTAGTTGAACGCTGATCGAATGCACCAAATGTTACACCATTGTTGTAATACGCATAACCCAACCATGCAAATGGTATACGGCCGGTGAATATACCGGTACCTCCACGCACGATCAGTTTTTGATTGCCATGTACATCATAAGTAAACCCAACACGTGGTGATACCTGCAGCTGACCCAGGAAATCATTCTTGATATCTTTTGGTAAAGTATAAGAATACGTTGTGCCGAAATTAGCATCCACCGGTGCATTGGTGGTTTTAGTACTCAAAGGTTGTTTGTTGGGCATAGAAGCTACATCGAAACGCAGACCCGGTGTTAATTTCAATTTACCCAGGCGCAATTCATCCTGTCCATACACACTGTACAGGTTCACTTTGAATGCTGCAGGCGGATTGGCCATGATGTAATCACGGGTGTTATCAGTATAATTAAAGTTGGTACGTACCCTGTTAGGATTATTGTTCAGGAAATCCGTTACACTGCTGTAAGCTACCCTGCCGTTCCAGCTGTTCACAAATCCATATTGTATATTATAAAACTCGTTGTGTGTACCTACGGTAATGGTTTGATTACCTTTTACGATAGTCAGATTATCTGTCAACTCAAATGTTTTTTGACGCATGTTGAAAATACTTGCTTCACGATCGGTGCCCAGGAAGATGGTACCGCCATTGGAAGCGATCTCCACCTGCGGCAATGCAGGATTGGATGCAGGATCACGATAATCGTGTATGCTGGAATAACCGGTTACAAAACTGTTGGATATCCTGCTGTTGAAATTGGTCTTTAACTCTGCCACTGTTGAAGATTGGTTGTTCACCTGCCTGAAGTCGATGCTGCCAAAACGGAAGTTCTGCTGATCACGTTCGAGGTTAGTTGCTTCAGAAGTAATAGTATTGTTGCGGATAGACAAACGGTTCTTGCTGTTGATGATCCAGTCGATACGGTTAAAGAATTTATTAGAGTTGGAATAGATGGATGTGTTGCCAAATGCGCCGGCACCGGTGCTGATACCGTATTTATTCCTCATCACAGAATCGATACTGATAGCCTGCGCCAATGTGATGATCTTATTATCTGCAGAACCTGCACCCAGTATCACTGGGTCTACCCTGCGGGTGATCTCTTCATTGGTAAAAAAGAAGAGTTTGTTTTTGATGATGGGCAAACCGATCCTGAAGCCGGTTTGATAATCATGAAAATCGGTGGGCTCTTTTGTTTTATCGCCTGCATTGTTTGGTCCTACTAAAAAGGATGGACGACCAAATCCATATACCGATGCATGCAGGTCGTTGCTGCCGCTGCGGGTCACCGCATTCACACTGCCGCCTAAAAAGTTACCGATCTTAACATCATAAGGTGTAAGGTATACCTGCACATCCTGTATCGCATCCAGCGACACGGGGTTGGTACGGGTGCTGCTGCCGGGCTGGCCGGAAGCGTTGGTCTGTCCACCTAGTGAAGGACTGAAACCAATTGCGTCATTATTGATAGCACCGTCGATGGTAACATTATTATAACGGAAATTAGTACCCGCAAATGAGTTGTTGTTGCTCTGCGGTGTTATTTTAGTTATATCCTGTAAACTGCGGTTGAGCGATGGGATATTGCGGATCTGGTTCTGGCTGATCTGCACATTCGCATTTGTTTTAGCGCTGCCATTTTTTGATTTCACCACTACATTTTCCATGGTGTTGGTAGCTTCTGCCAAACGGATATCCATGGTATTGGCGCCCAGCGACAGATTATAGTTGGTGCGGCTTTCCGGGTTATGCCCCACATGGGTAAAGGTAATGGTGTAAGGACCACCCGCCTGCAAATTGGATATATAAAATACCCCTTTGTTGTTGGAGGTGGTGGTGGTTACAAAGCCCGTCGGCTCGTGTTTTAATGTAATGGTCACACCGGGCATCAGTTCGCCTTTACCATTTTTGATGGTACCGGAGATGGATGCAGCGGTTTCCTGCGCATACAGTTTTGGAAAACTAAGTGTCACGACAAATAATAAACATATCCGTGTGATCAGTTGAAAAGGTTTCATGTATTTTGTTTTTGATTTTCTGATGTTGTTACCGCCGCTATGCAGCCGCATTTTTCTTATACTTCAGCCGGCAGATGCGCATTTCTCTTTGCGCTTTGCGTTCGCTTATTTTATAACTGCTGAGCAGATTTTTAAGCTGTTCTCTTTTGGTGTTGCATGCCTGGTAAAACTCCTGCAGCTTCTTTTTCTCTTTTTTTAAATTCTTTACTATTTCTTTTGATGTGCGGTCAGCAGGTTGCTGCTGTTCAAACATCCTGATGGATTGATCTAACATAACCAGCAATACCTTATGCTGGTATTCGGTAATAAAAGCCATGATGTAATAGATTAATGAGCCTGTAATTGCTGGTATATACATGGTATGCCCGGCGTTACTGTACAATAAATAGAATTGTTAACAGGCGATGTATTCCGGTGGCGTATAATCGGAATAGGTATGTGCTTCGGGCAGGAACCCGGAATTTGTAATGCTATGTACGGGGGTAATAGTAGAAGGTGTTATAACTTTTGGCAACACGGTTACCTGCCTGGAAGCAGTGTACCAAACCTGGTGTTTGGAGAATTGTTTATCCAGCGGGCCATGATCGTCGTGATCTCCTTCGTTGGTAAGATTGTTGTCGTGAAATATATTTTCCAGGATCAATTCTGAAAAAGAGTCAATATCATCATAGGCTTCTGCAACCCTGTTGTTAGCAGTGCTGAAGGTAAGATGGTCCAGGTCGATACTTACATCCAGTGTATGTACCGCTACCAGTACCACGATCAGTCTTGCAAAAAAATATTTGAGTCTTGCTTTCAACGCCGCAAAATTACCACAGCGGGTTGCAGGCAATGGGCAAAGGGCTATTATTATTGTGTTATGCGAATGTTACCAAATTGTTACGCACAAGCTGGATCTCACATGGTCAGACCGAAGGTCAGACCATGTAATGGATGTTGCACCACATAGGCACATAGAGCACATAGATATAGCGGCCTATGGTGTTTTTATTGGAGACGCGGATTACCAGGATGGTGATGAAGGTTATGTTGTTGTTATACAGATTTTTTTATTGAGGTTAAAGCAATCACCGCAGAGAAAAAGAGAAGCAGAGGTTTTCGCAGAGCAACTCTGCGTAAACTCCTTTACTCTTTTTCTCTGCGGTGAATTGAAGGTTGCAATCCGTACGCCGTTTGTCGAAGCCAAGACGGCGGCGGCAAAATATGTTACCGCTTTTAATACACTTCAAACACATAACAAGTCCATTTAACCGGACCTTTATAGATGCCTTTAAAATACCAGGGATGGAAGCTGAGGGTAACATAGAGGCTTTTATCAGGATATTTTTTGGAAACGTACCGGTTCTTACTGTCAAGAGCGTTTATATGATCTTTATCAACCGCTTCAAATCCCAATGCCCGGAATTCATTCAGTAAACTATCGGCCATTTTTGTGGTGTGTACGGTGTGGGCTGTACGCCAGGAAGCCTGCGGGTTCACGTCCACATAAAACGTAGATGCCGGCAGGGTTAACTCATTACCGGATGTATCTTTTACAATAATATTCTTTGCAGCATTGAACTCGCCCTTGAATGGATACACAAAATCGGTCGTATGCTCTTTCATGAACAATTGCACACAGGAGATATCTTTACAGTCTGCAAGCGCCAGCAATTCTTCTGCGGTGAGCCGGTCATGCTTCGGCGCCATTTGCTCCAGCGTGGCTTTATCCTGGGCCTGTATGCTGTCCAGTTCATTGATACTTACTGCACGTTTGTTGGTGGGGTTAGAACAGGCCACCTGCAGCAATAAAACAAAAACGGGAAGTTGTTGTAAAAAGCGGGGCATTGCGTACGATTATTGTTTTATACGATAAAAGATCATGGCAGCACTATCGCGGCTGCTATAAGCTGTAAGGCTGAGTATATCTACGTCTCTTTTAGTTGCGTGTGATGTTTCTATAAAATGATTGATAACAGTATCTCCCCTATCACTCAGGGCCACCAGCCGAAAATAGGATAAACCATCTTTACCAATTACAGCGGGCAGTATCTCGTATTTGCCTGTATACTGAACCGTTTTTTTTGAGGGGCCTTCAGTGGTCTCGTAAGTAAAATCTCCTTCCCTTTTCAACCGGAAAGTGATCAATGTATCGCCGTTCTTCTGCGCCCATGTTCCCAGGTGTGCATCTCCTTCGTACATATCCGGCCGCACAATATCTATATCCTGTACCTGCTCTCTTTTACGGTCCACCCAATGCCTGGCTATAAGGAAGAAAGCTACTGCAATGAGTGAAAATAGATAATACTTAATGTGAATTCTCACGATCTTATTTTAACTGTTGTATGCAAACAGGATAAAAAATGCTATTTAAAATTTGCTGCTAAATAAAAAATAGCAGCCACATAAAATCCTATTTATTTGATTGCCTGAAACCGATCGGGTTTCGCTGCTGGCTCTCTGCCATGCGTTCTGCATCGGCAATGTCAAATTCTTTTACATCATTTAAAATTACGGTAGCTAACATTTCAGGCGTACGGTCTTCTTTTTTCATGATCGCCAGCCTTAAGTTCTGGTTCTTTACACACTCGGCTACTATCTGCCTTACGGTACGGGCATTGCCAAAATTGGTATCCCTGTTATCAAACAACCATTTTAAATAATTTTTCAGGTGCGCTGTCGCTGCCTCATCCGGTGTTACACTTTCAATTGCAAACAATCCTGCAGCAATGCTCCACATTTCATCTGCCGTGTAATCCATAAACTGGAAATACTTATCAAAGCGGCTGCGCAGCCCGGGATTGCTGTCAATAAAATCCCGCATATTATGCGGATAGCCTGCTACGATCACACCAATGTTGCCGCGGTTATCTTCCATGTATTTTAAAATGGTGGCAATGGCTTCACTGCCAAAATCATTTTCCGAAAATCCCCTGCCTGCCAATGAATAAGCTTCGTCGATAAATAAAATACCGCCTAGTGCTTTATCGAGTTTTTCTTTTGTTTTAGTTGCTGTCTGCCCGATATAACCTGCCACCAATGCTTCCCGGTCCACTTCCACCAGATGGCCTTTTTCTAAAATACCCATGGCTTTGTAAATACGTGCCAATAACCTTGCCACCGTGGTTTTGCCCGTACCGGGGTTACCGGTAAAAACAGCATGCAAAGAGAATTTATGTAAAAAATCCTTACCGGTTTCCTGGTAAAATTTTATCAGCGTCACCATTTCGTTCACATCATTTTTAATATTGGCAAGTCCTGTCATGGCATTCAGTTCGGCAAGGCTTTCCTGCAAAATAACTTCCGGAGTGAGTGATGCTGTATCCGTTTGCGCTGCAGGCGTTGAAGCCGTTGTACCTGTACCTGGTTTTATGTTTACTGTTGTGGCATCACATTCTTCCCATTTATCACCCATATGAAATACCTGGCTGGCCACTAAGGTTTCCAGGAAATAAATCTCCACCGTGTATTGATTATTGGCCCATAACCCGGGGGCCGAACTCCCCCATCCGCTGTTCACTATATAACTGCGGTCCTTAGAATTGGGTTGCACATAGATCAACTCTGATGATTTGCCTTTGAACAAGCCTGCGTTATCGAGGTAATGAAAAAAGAATTCTGCATAAAAACCTTTTTCGGTCTTGCTTCTGAATTTTATTTCGCCGCATACGTAGCGTGTCTCATCTCTTTTGAATACACTATAATTTTTCCTGTCGGGATCCGCTTTTATAGTAGGCTCGCTTTCAAATAATTTCATGGATTCAATAGCAATATATCCCTGGTTGGTCAACGCATCGGGTCCGAGATCTTCCACATGAAAAGTTGTTTCGGTCACCACCGCATTGTCTATAATCACATTCCATTTAAAATCACCGATCCTCCAGTAATCACCCGCTACAGGTGTACCCCAGCTTTCTCTTATATACACAATATTTTCAGTCTTACTTACCGTACGGGTTTGTTGGCGGCTGCACAGCTTTACAGGATTACTGGCTTTAGTTGCGCATTCCATCGTAATATTCAGCTCCCAGTCTTCTTCATCAAACAATTTATTGAAAAACGAAAATTCCACATAGATGTATTTCAATTCATAGCGGTCAAATACACTACGGTATTTTTTTGTGCCATCAGCCATCCATTCGTCGCTGCCATATACTTTCAGATCTCTTACAACAAATCTTGATTGCATTGCTTTTTCCATAATCAGAACTGCTTGTTTTTGTAGAAAATTGCTTTTTCATAAAAGTACAGCATATGTACCATTCCTTTTTATTTAATCTTTGCGTTTGGCCTCTAAATTGCCTGCTGCCTTTTGAGGCATTTTTTTTACCGGCTTTTTTGCTGCAGAATCTTTACTCATTATTAACTGTCTCATTGAATCTGCCACCATACCTGCCTTGATGGCTCCGCGGCCGACTTTGACATTTGGTTGTTGTGCATTCGCTGCCGCAGCGCATAATAAAACGATCGTGAATAATGCGATCTTCTTCATGATTTCTATTTTTAGGATTGAATATTACTTTAAAAGTTCTTTCGCAAAAAACTGCTCCCGGAACGCAATGATTTCCTTTGCTGCTTTTGACAATATTGCGTCTTTATCATCCACTAATTTTTCCAGTAGCAGCGATACATCTTTATGATCGATGAGCCTGGTTGCAAATACGGCAGCTTTTTTTATTTCTACAGATACAGCCGGATCCGTAATGTAAGACGAAAGCACCGGTAACAAGCGGTAAGCCCCCGTGTTGCCATACACGAGTAATTGCTGCAGGGTATCCGGGCTGTTCTTCATTTCTTCAATTACAACATCCGTTAATTCAGCTGCTTTTTGCTTATCAATAGCCGCCAGGTTCTTTATCATTCCTCCCAATGTTAACTGCGCTGTTGTAACAGTAAATGCATTCCCTACTGTTGAAAAAGCCAGCTCTTTCACGATGTCTGCAGCCTTACCGGTTGGTGTGGGGGTGGTTGCCAGCACGGGTAGTAATTCAGTCATCACAGCTTCATCATTTTTCCGCGCTGCTACTACCGCCGCCAATTCGTTGATGGAAAAAGGCGTTTCTACAGCTGCCAATGCATGACTGATAACCCTGAATGTATCAGACACAACTCCGGCATTCATCAACATTTTTGCCATTTTGCTGCAATCATCTTTAGAAAGCCAAGACAGCGCCCGGATCTTTTTAACCAGTTCCGTCTCGTATTCTTTATCCTGCATTTTTACTGCTCCCAGCTTTGCGGTAAGTGTTTCAAAGTTGTCGTCGGCAAGCGTGTTTTTATAAGCCAGCCTGTTGATCTCTTCATCAGATACAGGATCGCTCAATGCAGCTGCCTGCCGGTATTTACCTGAACTTTCCAATTCTTTAAAAGCTGTTACATTCTTCTGGTTCAAAGTAATTGCTGATAAAAGCTTACACTCCGTACGGCTGCCGGATGCAACAATAGTATCAGCACCTGATAACGTCATAAGTGATTCTGAAATTTTTATGCTTTTAACAGTTCCGGACGCATCGGCTATGATGGTTGTCTTACTGTCTGGCAACAGCTTTTGTCCTTTTTGCAGTGATCTTATTTTTTCATAGCCGGCATTTGTTTTCTGGTATTCCGCACCGTTCTTACCTTTGTAAACCACTTTATAATCTGCCCTGAATAAACCCACCGTATTTTCTTCTATTACCTGCCAGCTTTTTCTCTGATCGTGCACTAATATTGCCTGCGTATTGCTCAATATATTTTTTACAATACCCGCTGTTAAATAAGATACAGCCGTATCAGTTTTAACAGACAATATATTGCCGGAACTGGTGAGCTGCGCAAATACTGGTATTGTCATTTCCTTTATGATCGCATCCGCATCCACCGGAAAAGCACCGCTTTGTATCTTTAAGCTGGGTTGTATTATTTCAAAACACAGCTGCAGGGTATCAGCTGCAGACCAGATGATCGTTTCCCTTATTTTGCACTGAATGTTCAGCCCTGTTGTTTGCAAAGAAGGCCTGTAAAAAAAAGGCAGCGCTTTAACGGCTGTGTCTGTATTATACAACATTTGTATATCGCTGTACCCTGTTCCTTCGCTGCTGTAGGAATAGACCAGTTGCCTGCCGGTCTTCCCCGTATCTGTTAAAACAGGCTTCGCTTTATAACTGCCACCCATACACGCATATACTAACAGGAAGGGAGCAATCATTCGTTCCATGAAAAAAGGATACAGCATGAAAACATGGTTTACAGGTTACCCAGCACATAATTACTACCACCTTCTGCAAACGTTCCGGCTGCTTTAAACCCGTTCCATTTAAAAAAGTTAACCTCGCCCAACCGGTGACATTTATCTATTACCGGTACGCATACATCTGCATAACCATACAGGCGGCCACCCAGTACGTTCAGATCGTATCCTACATAATAACTATAACCAACCACCACCTGGCTGGAAGTTTGAGACCAGATACCAACATAACTGTTCAATGGTATATCGCCATGTATAAATGTAAGCTCACCCCCTGCTCCCAGTTTAGCTACGCCACCGATCGATATACCTGCTTCCACATAACCTTTCAAGTCTATTACAGGATCGGCCTGCAGGGTTACAACAGTACGGTAAATACCTCCATTGTAATTAAGCCCCACTTCTCCCTTTACACCAATTTTGCCACTGAAGGCTATGCCGCAACAGATAGGCACTGTTATAGGAAATGATTTATCAATAGATCTTGCATTGGATTTAGCATAAGTTTTTGACTGCGTTACGCCTTCATTCACGCTCATGATAGTAATGCCTGCCACCTGTATCTGCGCTTTGGCTGTCATCTGTTTGCTGGAATCAGAAGGCGCATACAATTCTATGCCGCCTGATAAAAGGTCCAGCGAATTGCCAAAGAGGCCGCCATATACTTTTGCATTGGCGCTTACTTTAAATTCTGACAGGCTTTTGCCCGGGGCTTCCGGGTTAAAGGGATAAATTTTTGCATACCGCACAAGGTCTGCCTGTACACCCGCTTTAAAAGTTGACATAATACCAAACGACCAGTCTTTTGATGATGTTTCGTTGATCACTTTCAATGCTGTTGAGGAATTATTGCTACCACCGGTGGTCATGGTCAGATCTTTAGGAGGATTGGCAACACCTGTAGTAAATCGTTTTGCTTTGATCCCTGTCTCACCGGCTTTGGGCGATGTGGTGGACGCTGATAATACACCGGATGCACTTACCGCAAATTTTGTCGCTTCCAGTTTTTCCCTGTCTGCAACGGTATACTGTCCAAAAGGATTTATTGTAACACTACCCACCTGTTTGCTGGCAGCCGAAAGCATTTTTAAATCTGCTTCCGATTTTAACTGGCTGATGCTTTTCGACATTTCGGATACCCTGCCATCCAGTTCGGAAGTTGGGGTAACAATATCTATTACAAGCGCCGTCTTATCGTTCCTGATAGAATATCCTTTTGCGTTCTGGTCTCTTTCTATCTCGTTCAGTTTATCAAAGATCGCCTTCGCTTTTTCACTTTTGTCGTTAACCGCAATGGTTTCATCAGGATTAATTTTTCTACCTGTTTTGTCCACCATTTCAATGGGACTGAAAGCAATGGGCGCTTTTTTTTCCACCCTGCGCCTGCTGTCATTTTCGGGGATCACCACCTCTCCCATGCTTTGCTTCACTACAGGATTCTGCGCTGCGTTTTGTTTGAGCCGTGTATAGGGATCCTGCCCGAATGTTTTGGCTATACTTACATAAAACATACAAGACAAAAGAATAAAGCCTGTTTTTTTCATGGTTTTAAATTTTAATGATGACGAATACTATGATTTATTAAGCATGATCGCAGATCAGCTTTTAAGTATGACTGTTTATTTTACGTTTCAGTTTTGAGTAGGTGGCTTGATCGCAACACTATCCAATTGCGGTGCTTTTGGTTGTTCCGGATCGTTGGCCCCATTTTTTTTATCCTTCTTTTTAAAAATTGAACGCACTTTTTTGCCCGCCTTGCTTAAGGCGCTATCCGTAACATTATCCGCCGTGTTATTGATGGTTTTATCCACTACCTTACTGGAAGAACGGTCTGCCGAATTATCAACCGCTGTTTTTGCTTTTGTTTTGAGATTTTTAAAGAATTGCGTTTGTGCCTTGCTTCCCACACCCATACATAACAGGAGCAGGATAAAGATCATTCTTTTCATAATTGTAAAAGTTTTATTGAACTGGATATTAAAACGGGGTCTTTTTTATTTATCATCCACCATCCGCATCATATTCAGGCAACTGCTTCGCTGTTATTAAAACTGGTATCCATAACTATTGATCGCATCCACTAGTTTATCCACGCTCATCACACCATAATTAAATTCGTGCTTTGAACCATCCGACAGCGTTATCATCACTTTTTTTGCAAAGAAACTTTTTTGCGTATCCACACGGGCAATGTCTGCCTTATTGATAGAAAAGACGATATCCTTGTCTTCCTTATCAAAAGCCACATGGTAAGAAGCAGGATTATAAGCCGCATCGTACAAAGTGCGGTAAATTAATCGTTTATTGGTAACTGTTAGTTTACCGTTGAACTTCTTCCCTTCCGACGGAGTATAAAAAATAGCCCATGTATCGATGGGGGTTTCACCCGGTTGTAATGCTGCTTTGCTCATTAGAATTTGGTTTAAGGTTTATTTTATTGCGCTGCAATCGACCCCTGTTCCGTATCCGCTGGTGGCAACATTTACATTGCGTACATAAGGCTTGCCGTATTTGCCACCGCCCAGGTATTCCTTTGCAATGCTTACATCCCCTACAAAACATTTACCATCTCTTTTATAGATCGTATAAATATTTTCTGCCAGCAATTGATAGGTAGGAACATCCAGGTCGTTCTTTTGAACGATCCAGGTGGTATTGGGGCTGTTATTTGCTACCGCAAACTTTACCAGCACATCTCCCGAAGAGCTTAACTCTGCTTTTATCATGGCTTCCAATGCAGCAGGACTAAGTTCAGCATCGGGCAGTTTCCTCGATGTTTTAGGCCAGGTATCAGGCATGGCGTGCAGCATGAATGCGGTTGATTTAATGTTTTGATGTACCGCTGTAAAATTCTTTTTTATCGCTGCAACATCAGCCGCATTGAAATTGAACTGGAATGCACCTTCTGCACCGGGCCAGTCTTTGGAGTTAGGCAAGCCGTTTCCCCAGCCATCCACGGGGCGGAAGTAAAATTGCAATTGAATAACATAATCACCGTTGTCGGGAAATTTACTCTGGTCAATGATCTGGTACATGGGTCCGCCGGAAACATGCAGCGCATCAAAACCATATTCATAATTCATACCTATGCCTGTAGAGGCGTTGGCCGGGTCAGGCAGTATATCAAAATTGAATGCGGATTTTTTTATCTCGTCCGGTTTCAGCATTACTGAATTGTGATTGACCTGTGCGTACTTGCCTTCGGTACCACTTACCACCGCAAAAGAAAAGATGATGTAATAATTTTTGCCCATCGGCGTCAGCTTAAAAGCTTCTTCAATGGTCTTGTTGCTCAACTCTAAGCGGCCATAAATAAAATCACTTGATCTGAAATTTGTTTTGGCTCCATCGTGGCTGCTGCCAAAGGGCTTGTCGGAAAAATAAAAAGTGGCGCCGGGGATGAGCTTCAGATCTTCATAAAGAAAATACTTAGAGTTGACAGTGATGTTTGAATTTGACATTGTTTTTGCATTTGTACCGGGTGTTTTTTGCTCCGTGTTGTTTTCGGGAGCTTTATTACCGGTGTTGTCATTATTGGTTTTTACGTTTGCAGCAGGCGTTTTTTCTTCCGTATTATTTTCAGGCGTTTTAGTATCATTTTTACTTTTCACTTTATTGGCTGCGTTTTGTACTTTATTCTTCAGGTTGCCGAGTTGTGCATTGCCTGTATAAGAGAGCAGTATGGATGCCGCTATTGCGAATGATATGCTTATGGTTTTCATCATTTCATTTTTTATATATCCTAAATTATTTATGCTTTTACCGGAAAGCACCTGCTTTTTTTTAACCGGCAGCCTTCAATTTGTAACTGGCGGCCGCAAACAAACAAATGGCACGATCCGCTGTGGTAGCGGCTTTCAGAACAGTAACCGCTTATATTTTTTTATATACATTTGAGTATTACTGTTGATGCAATTGTTTTAGATCGATCTATGTTTTCCTAAATAAATTATTACAGCATATGTTTTCTCTTATCAGGTTATTGAGCATGTTTACGCGGCTTTCCCCATTACGGCAGTTCTGGCTGAATATCCTCATCCCGACAGGCGGTATTTTATTTTATGACTGGACACCGGGTACTGTCCTGTTCTATTTCATGATCGAACTGGTCAATTACTGGCTGTGCAACTTAGTGCTGCTGCTTTGGTTTGCAAAAGCGCCTTCTGAATCTGAAAGGTGGAAAAATGCTGCTACTTATTGTTTCTGGTACTGGATCGCTTTGATCGGTTTTTACTTCTATGTATCATTTATGAGCGACCCAAAGAATCCTTCTATGGCCACTAACATCACGTATGGACAGATCATCGCTGTTACGCTTATATACTGGCTGCAGTTTGTATTGTTTTTATTTACCACCAAACCAAAGAATAAGATGACGCAGGAGGATGTTATTAAAGGTATATGGTATCGTTTAATTGCTATTTTCATGGTCATCTTCTGTATCATTGGATACGTTTTTGTGTTTTGGACAAACACCAACACGATGAATTATGCCCTTGCATTTGTATTGATTTTTGCCAAGAGTTTTGCAGATCTGGTGCTGATGGCTGCCCGTATGAGTAAGGAACAGCAGGCAATAAAATAAACCAGGCCTGTAGTATATTCTTATCTCTCTTGTCTGCAACCCTTAAAATTTCCCCCAGCTTTTTGTAACTGGTAACATTTATCGCATTAGTGGTATTAATTGTTTTGCAACTGGCGGCACCGTCCGGCGAAATTTATCCACCTGTTCTTTTAAATAATTAATGAACTAACTTCATCAGGTATTATTGGCTCTCAATGAACCTGTATTATTTTGCGCTTCCTTGTTTTTTTCATATCGCTTTTCATTTTTCTGCTGCAGGATACGGCGGTACAGGCGCAGCATTTTAAAGAAGATGATTTTGTACGCTACAGCGCTAAAGATGGACTCAGCGGCAATAATATTTTCGATATCAAGCAGGATGATCACGGTTACCTGTGGCTGGCTACTGAAAGAGGGTTGAGCCGCTTTGACGGCAGTAATTTTCAGCAATTTTATTCTGATACCGGTAAAAACAGCCTGCCCGTAAATCTTGTACGCCAGCTTAAGTGGATGAGCAACGGGCAAATGGGCGCCTTTACAGATAAAGGGTTGCATCTTGTAAATACCACCACTTTGCAGGAGCAGAATATTTTTGTTCCAGAGGGTAATTTAAAGTTCCCGACAGAGGCCAATAAAATAAAAGGCATGGCCAGCGATGCAGCCGGCAATATCTTCCTGCTCAGCAGCTCCGGCTTTTATCATTTTGATGCAAAAGGTGCACTTGTATTTCGTTACGATCATAAAATGGAAACCGGGGTGGAAGGGCGCATGCCGTTTGGAAAATTCAACAGTCTTATTATTCCTGAACCCGGTATTGTATTAATGGCCACCAATTGGGGACCTTATATTTACACGATCGCAAAAAAAGAATTGCTGCCTGCAGACAAGACCAATTACCATTTTTACAGCAGCCTCTCTCCCAACACCACGCAGATAGATCCCGATTGGGGATTTTCTTTCAGCTACACTGATAGTCTTTCTTTCATCACCCTCCGGCAATGGCAGTTTTTTTATTTTGACAGGTTGCAGCAAAAAAAATACCCGGTCAATATTTTAGCAAAAGCCGCAGAAAAATTATTTGGATGGAGCAGCATGATCGCAAGGCTTGATGACAGCACCCTTATTGTTACCGGTATGCAAAAGGGATTTCACTTAATGCATTATTACAAACAAACCGGTACTTATGTGATAGAGCCCGAGCTTTTTTTAGATAATTACCTGTGCCGTTCTGTATTCATTGATAAAGATAAACGTATCTGGATAGGCACCGAACGAGGTTTGTTGCGTATGAGAAAAAATGCCAGCGTGGAAAAAATGACCGTGCAGGCAAAATGGAATCCTATGGGCGCCGGCCGTTCTGAATCTTATATCATGGGCACTATCACCAATGGAAAAATATTTGCCGGTTCTGCAGGCTCGGGTGTGTATGTATTCGATAGCAGCAGCGGCAATGCATTGCAGCATATCAATTTTGATGCGCTCAATGCTGGTACAACGGTTGCAGATCTTAACCGGATCAAAGGCATTACAAAAATGAACAATGCGCTCTATGTTTTTTTACTGCACCGATGGATGAAACTGGATCCTTACAATTACAGGATCACTGAGATGGAACTACCGCTTTGGGATAAACTACACAATGAATTTGGCACCCAGGCAAAAGGCAGCGACGGCACCTGGTATATTACCAGGCCCAATGAAGATGCCAGTTTTTATTACAGCGCTCCCCGTCAAAATAGTTTTCAACTGGCTGATTACCGCAATGATCCCGTACTGGGGAACCGCAGGCTGGAAGCTATGGCAGAAGCACCCGATGGCAATACCTGGTTCTGTGGTGCCGATGGCCTTTACCGTTTTAATACAGGTATGCACCGCTTCGACATTGTGATCGATTCTTTTCCTAAAATAAAATTCGCAGAAACAAAAGTGAACTGTATCGTTTTCGACGATAAAGGAAAAATGTATATCGGTATCGGTACCAATGGCCTTGCGGTGTATGACCCGGTAAAAAAAGTATACGAACATTTTACCCGCAGCAATGGATTGCCTGATAATGAGATCAGCAATCTTGTTCTTGTAAAAAATATACTTTGGATCGGTACACCGGGTGGCCTTGCTGCAATGGATATCCGCACTAAAAAGATCATGCCCTATGGTATTCCTGATGGCTTGCCCGACGGAGGTACTTCAGGAAGTTTTTATTACGACAAAGCAAGTGACCACTTATATATTGGCTACAATAACTACCTGGTGCGTTTTAACCCGGACAGTTTAAAAGTAAACGAATCTTCCCCGGATTTTTTTATTGAGAACATACAGGCACCCGGGAAGGATAGTTTTTATTTTCCGTCGGGTAAAATAACACTTCCTTACAACTATGGTAGTTTGATTGTTCACCTGGGCAGTATCAATTTCGAAAATGCGCAGCTGCAGAAATTTGCATGGCGGTTTGCTGAAAACGGCGCAGATGAAATGTGGCACGAGATCATGGGGCAGCAAACGATCGTATTGGGCAACCTTATACCGGGCGCACACCGCCTGCAGGTAAAAATTTATTCTGTCAACAACAGTTGGCCCGCCAAAATGCAGGAAATAGCAATTGTGGTCGATCCTCCTTTCTGGAAAAGGGCCTGGTTCGTTACCTTATGTATACTGCTTGTGTTTACCATCGTATGGTGGATATTCAGTGCAAGGGCAAACAATATCAAACAAAAAGCCAACGTGAATATGCAGCTGGCCGAAATGAAAATGAAAGCCCTTCATGCGCAGATGAACCCTCATTTTATTTTCAATTCGCTCAATAGTATCAAGGAACTGATATGGAACGGCGATAAACAGGATGCCAGCCGCTATCTTAGTAAATTCGCACAACTGATACGTACCGGCTTAGAGCAATCGGGGCAAACCTTTATTACCGTGGAACAATGTGTAAGCCACCTGCAGCAATATTTAGAAATGGAAAAATTAAGATTTGAAGGATTTTCCTATTCCATATTTGTAGATGAAACAGCGGATGCCAACGAGGCGAAAATTGCGCCCATGCTGGTACAACCTTTAGTTGAAAATGCATTATGGCACGGGCTTGGAAGTAAGGAAAGCGACCGGCAGCTTATCATCCGTTTTGTGGGCGACAGTCAAAACCTTACCTGCGAAATTGAGGACAACGGTATCGGCATCAGGCAATCCATCAAGAACAAAGAAAATACGCTCCGCACACATCATTCACTTGGTATTGTAAACATTAAAGAAAGACTGGAAGTGCTGAATGAAAAGTATAACATGAAATGTTCATTAAACATCATAGACAAAACAGATATACCCGGTAAAACCGGGAGTGGCACCATTGCTGTTTTATCTTTAACAAGTTAAAGAGGTATTATTATGATACGCACCATATTGGTAGATGATGAAACCCGGGGTTTGAATGCGCTGAACAGTATGCTTGAAACATACTGCCCCGAACTGAATGTATTAGCTACCTGCAGGGATGTTGCCGAAGCAAAGGAAAAAATCCAGTCGCTGGATCCGCAATTGGTCTTTTTGGATATTTCGCTGAAGAACAAAACGGGCTTTGATCTTTTAGCCGAGATAGAGCATTACAATTTTGAGATCATTTTTGTTACCGCACATAACCAGTATGCACTGATGGCTTTTCAATACAGCGCTACCGACTACCTGCTGAAACCAATTGATGAGGACCTGCTGGTAAGCGCTGTAAAAAAAGCAGTGAAGCGTATATCAGGCAATACCAACATCAATAATATCTCCACACTTTTATACAACCTTAATAATGTACGTACACAAAACGAAATGAAATTGTGCATCCCTTCATTAAAGGGATTTGACATTGCCGATATTAAGGACATCATTTATTGTGAAGCATCCGGCGTATATACCAATATCCATTTTGCGGGGCGCCCGTTCATTTGCTCTTCAAAAGGGCTGTCCGAATATGAAAAACTGTTAGCCGAATCCGGGTTTGTACGTGCTCACCACTCTTACCTGGTAAACCTGCTGCACGTGAAGCAATATGTAAAGGGCGAAGGTGGTTCACTGATCCTTTCTAACAATAAAGAAATTGTGGTAAGTCGCCGTAAAAAAGAGAATATCATCGGCAGGATGAAGGAGTTTTATAAATTTTAAAAGCAGATTTTACCTGTTGCCGCTCCGCCATAGGCTGTCATCCCGATATATCGGGACACCCCTATCTCGTCTAGGGCGAGACTACCGGGGCTGCGCTACTCAACATCTATCAAAAAAAAAATCTCCACTTATTAAAGCAGAGATCTTTTAAAGTCGGGATGACAAGATTCGAACTTGCGACCCCACGCCCCCCAGACGTGTGCGCTACCGGGCTGCGCTACATCCCGAAATTATTTTATTATTATACTCAATCTACTAGTTCGAAACCTGCGAACCCCATCTCGCCTCAGGCGAGACTACCGGGCTGCGCTACATCCCGAAATCAGCAGTTTTAACCGCCATTTTTTTACCGGAGGGCAAAAGTAAATGAAAATTTCTACTTTAAAAACTTCAACTTATCTTATTATCTTTGCGCAACTTTTTATTGCATGAAGGTTTTAATTAAGCAAGCCAGGATCATATCCCCCAACGCTCCCCTCAACGGGCAAACTAAAGACATTTTAATCGACAACGGCATTATCCAAACCATCAGTGATTCCATTACAGGGCCAGCCGACCAGGTGATTGAACAGCAGGGATTGTGCGCCAGCATAGGCTGGATGGACATTTTCTCCAATTTTGGCGACCCGGGCTTTGAATATAAAGAGACCCTGGAGACAGGTGCCGGAGCAGCGGCTGCAGGCGGTTTTACCGACGTAATGGTGTTGCCCAATACCAATCCCGTGGTGCACAATAAGCCGCAGGTGGAATACATTGTGCAAAAATCCAAAGGCGCTGCTGTGAATATCCATCCTGTGGGCGCTGTAACAAAAAATACGGAAGGAAAAGACCTGGCCGAAATGTACGACATGCACCAGTCGGGTGCTGTGGCTTTTGGTGATGGCACCAATCCCATTCAATCGGCGGGGCTGCTGCTGAAAGCGCTGCAATATGTAAAAAGCTTTGATGGCACGGTGATACAGGTGCCGGACGATAAAAGTATCGGCGCTAACGGGTTGATCAACGAAGGCATCATCTCCACGCAACTGGGCTTGCCGGGTAAGCCGGCCATTGCCGAAGAATTACTGGTGGCCAGGGATATCAAACTGGCAAGATATGCCGAAAGTAAACTGCATTTTACAGGTATATCATCTGCAAAAAGCCTGGAATATATCAAAAGAGCAAAGGAAAGCGGGATCAATATCACTTGCTCGGTAACACCGTATCACCTGTTTTTTACTGATACGGATATGAAGGATTACGACACCAACCTGAAAGTGAACCCACCTTTAAGAACGGATAAAGACCGGCAGGCCTTACTGCAGGCGGTAGCCGATGGCACGGTTGATTGCATTGCATCGCACCATTTTCCGCAGAATTGGGACAACAAGACCTGCGAATTTGAATATGCCAAAGAAGGTATGATAGGACTGGAAACATTGTTTGGTGTGCTGGGCGCCAGTGCCGCATTGGATATTGAAAGATCAGTAGACATGCTTAGCATAGCACCCCGCAAAATATTTGGACTGCCCATACCCGAAATTAAAGAAGGCGCTGCGGCCTGCATCACTTTGTTCAATGCGGATGAGGAATATATTTTTGATGCATCGATGATAAGGTCCAGGTCAAAGAACTCTGCTTTTATAGGTAAAAAATTAAAAGGTAAAGTAATAGGCATCGTTAACAAGGATAAAGTTGAACTGAACTAAGTATGAAAAGTATTTCTGCAAGAAATAAAGGACTGATAACCGGTGCCGTAATGATCCTGATCTCAATAGGGATTTATCTTACCAAAGGTAATTTTGAGAACAGCCTGCAATATATCACCTACACCGTTTATGTAGCAGGTATATTATGGACCTTGTTTACTTTTAAAAAAGAAACAGAGAATAATGCTACATTTAAGCAATATTTTGCGGAAGGATTCAAGTGTTTTATAGTAGTTACTTTATTAATGGTGCTGTTCACACTCACCTTTCTTTTACTGCATCCCGAATTAAAAGAACAAATGGCGGCAATGATGCGGGAAGACATTGCAAAGATGAAAGATATAACGCCGCTGGATGTAGAGAATAAAGTAGCCACCGCAAAAAAGGCATTCATACCGAGCCTGGTGATAGGGGCTGTTTTTGGTTACCTGGCCATCGGTTCATTGATCAGCGTGATCGCAGCAGGTTTTTTAAGTTCGCAAAAAAAATAACTGGTACTATAAAACAATACATATAATTTATAGCTGAACGAGGCTTGACACCAAAAACATCACATGGATCTTTCAATTGTAATACCACTTTTTAACGAAGATGAATCTTTACCGGAACTGAGCGCCTGGATAGAGCGGGTAATGCTTGCCAATAATTATTCGTACGAAGTGATCATGGTGGATGATGGCAGTACCGATAATTCCTGGAAAGTGATCGAACAGCTCCGCAGCAGCAACAGCAATATCAAGGGCATTAAATTCCAGCGCAACTATGGCAAAAGCGCTGCATTGAACGAAGGTTTTAAAGCAGCACAGGGCGATGTGATCATTACTATGGATGCCGATATGCAGGACAGCCCGGACGAGATACCCGAACTGCGCCGTATGATCATTGAAGATGGTTTTGACCTGGTGAGCGGCTGGAAAAAGAAAAGATACGATAACACACTTACTAAAAATATCCCCAGTAAATTATTCAATGCCGCTGCAAGAAGCATGAGTAAGATACAGTTGCACGATTTTAACTGCGGCCTTAAATCTTACAGTAAAAAAGTAGTAAAAAGCATTGAAGTATATGGCGAAATGCATCGTTATGTACCGGTACTGGCCAAATGGGCGGGCTTTAGAAAGATCGGCGAAAAAGTGGTGGAGCACCGTGCAAGAAAATATGGTGTTACCAAGTTTGGCTGGAACCGTTTTGTAAATGGATTTCTCGACCTGATGACCATTTTCTTTGTAGGCAAATTCGGCAAAAGGCCCATGCACTTTTTTGGATTATGGGGCAGCATTTCTTTTTTTGTAGGCTTGACCATCTTCACCTATCTCAGCATCTCAAAGTTCTTTTTTGATACCACGGGAATGACGCAAAGACCCTTGTTTTATTTTGCGATCATGATCATGATCATCGGGTCGCAGCTCTTCCTGGCAGGCTTTATAGGCGAATTGATATCCCGCAGTTCTTCTGACAGAAATACTTATTTGATAGAGGAGAAAAAAGGCCTTTAATATATGAAAGTCATCATCATTGGCCCGGCACACCCGTTACGCGGCGGTGGTATGTCTACTTTTAATGAAAGGCTGGCAAGGCAATTCCAACAGCAGGGTTTTGAAACCATTATTTATACTTTCTCCCTGCAATACCCTTCTTTTATGTTTCCCGGTACTTCGCAATATTCCACCGAGCCTGCACCGGCAGATCTCAACATAAAAGTGTGCATCAACTCCATCAATCCATTGAACTGGGTAAAAGTAGGCAACCGCATTAAAAAAGAGAATGCCGACCTGGTGATCGTACGTTATTGGCTGCCCTTGATGGGACCTGCACTGGGCACCATTTTGCGCAGGGTAAAAAAGAACGGGCGTTCAAAGATCGTGTGCATTGCAGATAATGTGATACCTCACGAAAAACGTTTTGGTGACAAACCATTTACAAAGTATTTTTTAAAACCGGTAGATGCTTTCATCACCATGAGTGAGAATGTGCTGAAAGACCTGCGGACCTTTGAGAAGGACAAACCGGTACAATTGGCGAAGCATCCCCTATACGATAATTTCGGAGAAAAGATATCAAAGGAAGCGGCAAGACAAAAACTGGGCATCGGCAGTAATGAAAAGATCGTGCTGTTCTTTGGTTTTATAAGAAAATACAAGGGACTGGATGTACTACTGGATGCAGTGAAGCTATTGAAAGATAATGATGCTGCAGCAACACCACGATTTCTTATAGCAGGCGAATTTTATGGCGACCGCAAGACTTATGATGAACAGATCGAACGACTGGGCATTGCTGATAAATTGTTACTGCACACTAATTTTATTACAGACAGTGAAGTAAAATATTTTTTATGTGCGGCAGATGTGGTGATACAACCTTACCGCAATGCAACACAAAGTGGCGTTACTCCCCTCGCCTATCATTTTGAAGTACCGATGATAGTGACCAATGTGGGCGGCCTGCCCGCACTGGTGCCTGATGGCAAAGCGGGACTGGTGGCCGAACCCGATGCTGTCTCCATTGCAGAAAAGATCACGGAATATTTTGCAAAAGGCGCAGCTCATTTTTTACCACATATCAAAGAAGAAGAAAAAAACTCAGCTGGACCAAACTCGTGGATAGTATCCTGCAGTTGGCCGGCATCAGTAATAATACTCCGTAAACACAACCATGATATTCAGCAGCAAAGCACCTCTTCGTATAGGCCTTGCCGGTGGTGGCACCGATGTAAGCCCTTACAGTGATATGTTTGGCGGCGCCGTAGTGAATGCTGCCATTTCATTGTATGCCAATGCTGTAATTGAATTAACGAACGAACATAGCATTGTTGTTGAAGCAACAGACCGCAACGAAAAACAGGTATTTGATCTCCGTAACAATTTACCCATCGATGGTACACTCGATCTTTTAAAGGGGGTGTACAACCGTATACAAAAAGACCATCCCTTTCCATTAAAAGGATTCCGGCTTACAACAGCTGTTGATGCACCTGCAGGCTCGGGCCTGGGCACTTCATCTACATTGGTGGTAGCGGTATTGGGCGCATTTAAACAAATGCTGCAGCTGCCGATGGACAATTATCAACTGGCGCATTATGCTTATGATATAGAGCGCAGCGATCTGCAGCTGGCAGGCGGCAAACAAGACCAGTATGCAGCTGTATTCGGTGGCATTAATTTTATGGAGTTTAAAACAACCGGCAACGTGATGGTAACAACATTGCAGATCTCCCAGGATTGCATACAGGAATTGCAGGATAACCTGTTATTGTATTTTACTAACAGTTCGCGGGAAAGCGCTGCTATTATCAACGAACAGGTAAACAATGTTTATAATAACAACCAGCAGAGTGTTGAAGCCATGCATCATTTAAAAGAACAGGCGGTTTGGATGAAAACAGCTTTGCTGCAGCACAATAACAACGAGATAGGGCGGCTGCTCGATTATGGCTTTACGCAAAAGCGCCTGATGGCACACAATATCAGTAATCCACAGATAGAAAGCATTTATAACGCAGCAAAAAAAGCTGGCGCTACCGGCGGCAAGATAAGCGGTGCAGGCGGCGGCGGATTTATGACCTTCTACTGTCCCGGTAATACCCGTACTGCAGTAACAGCAGCGCTCAGCAGCTTTGGCGGCTATGTAAAACCCTACCATTTTGTACAACAGGGCCTTATTACCCAAACACTTTCATAAATACTATCTTTGCAAATTATTACTGCATGTAATTGCATGCACTACCTTATTGAATAAAGCAGATGAAAAAAATAAAAGATATTATTGAAGCCTCTATTAAAACCAAGCAATTGGTATTGCAGGATGAAGCATTGCTGCACACTGTACAAAATTGTGTAACGGTGATAGTGGATGCATTTAAGAACGGCAATAAAGTATTGTTTTGCGGCAATGGCGGCAGCGCTGCCGATGCACAGCATTTAGCAGCAGAATTCAGCGGCCGCTTTTATTTAGACAGAGATGCATTGCCTGCAGAAGCATTGCATTGCAACACTTCTTATATGACCGCAGTGGCCAACGATTACAGTTATGATGTTATTTATAGCCGGCTGATAAAAGGTATTGGTGTAAAAGGCGATGTACTGGTGGGCCTGTCCACATCGGGCAACAGTAAAAATATTGTGGCTGCTTTTGAAGTGGCGAAAGAAAAAGGCATCATCACCATTGGCTTTACTGGTGAGAACGGTGGCACTATGCGCTCACTTTCTGATCATTTGATCAATGTACCTTCTACGGATACACCCCGCATACAGGAAAGCCATATACTACTGGGGCATATCATTTGCGAGTTGGTGGAAGCGCAGTATTTCGCATGATAAAAGAAGCCATCATATTGGCCGGTGGCTTGGGTACAAGGCTACGCAGTGTTGTGGCGGATATGCCTAAATGTATGGCGCCGGTAAATGGCATTCCTTTTATTGCTTTTATTGTTGATGATCTTGTGAAACAGGGAGTGGAACGTTTTATTTTTTCACTGGGATATAAAAGTGAAACCATCATTGACTTTGCCGAAAGCAGTTATCAGCACCTGGATAAAGTGTATGTAGTAGAAAATAAACAACTGGGAACCGGGGGCGCCATAAAAGAAGCTAGTAAAACAGTGCATGGGCAAAATGTATTGGTATTGAATGGCGACACATTGTTTTCAATTGATCTTGAAGAACTGTCGGATATACATACCAAACAAAATGCGGAATGTACACTTGCACTTAAACCCATGACCAACTTCAGCAGGTATGGATCGGTAATAACCAACAGCAATGCAAGGGTAACTGCTTTTAATGAAAAACAATTTTGCGAAAGCGGGCTTATCAATGGTGGCGTATATGCGTTGAACTGCAGCAGCTTTTTGCAACACCAGTTTCCAGGCATATTCTCATTCGAAAAAGAATATCTTGAAAAATACCTTCATACACATCATTTTTACGGGATAGCTTTTGATGATTATTTTATCGATATTGGTATACCGGAAGATTATGAAAGGGCTCAAAAAGAATTGAAAGAAAAATAAACCATACCAACTGCTGATGCTGGACCTTACACAAATAGACAATACCTGGACCTTATTCCTCGACCGCGATGGTGTGATCAACCACGAGATACACCCGCATTATATCAACACCTGGGACGAATTTAAATTTTACGACGGCGCCAAAGTGGCCATACAGATCTTTACACAAAAATTCAATCGCATTGTTATTGTCACCAACCAGCGCGGCGTTGCCAAAGGCCTTACTAAAATGGAAGACCTGTTGCTGATACATAAGAACATGCTGCAGGCAATTGAAGATGTGGGCGGCAAAATAGATGCGATCTATTATTGTACCGAAATGGAGAGCCCCAACCGCAAACCCAATCCCGGTATGGGTTTGCAGGCTGCAAAGGATTTTCCGGATATTGATCTCAGCAAGTCCATCATGGTGGGCAATACCATCAGTGATATGGGCTTTGGCCGCAACATTGGCGCAAAAACAGTTTTCCTTACCACCAACCGACCCGATGTGGATACAGCTGATGAACGCATTGATGAAGTATACCCCTCCCTCATCGCCTTCGCCCTCGACCTGTAATTTCCTCCACAATTCGTGTAATCCATGGAATACTTAAGTTTTAGTTAAAATTCATACGCATACAATAATTTTGCAGCGGGCTTGTTAAATGTATTAACTAATTTTATGGCATGAAGAAACTCGCAACCTTACTGTTTTTTCTTTCTGTACTCTCTGTATCATTTGCACAACAGCTGAACAAAGCTGATGCAAAGGCTTTACGCCTAAAAGAAGACTCTTTAAAAAGATATGCTGTAAAGATCATTGATGGTATTAACTCCGGCGACAGGCTGGCTGCAGACAGCATGTTTACTCGTTTGCTGGTAAGATCGCTGGTAACACCCAATTCCTTTTATTATCCTTTCGATTCCCTGCAAACTATTTCGCACCTGTATGCACCCGACAGTTCGTTCAGGATATTTACCTGGCAGCTGGCCATCAACGATTACGTGATACGCAAACACGGCGCTATACAGATGCGTACTTATGATGGTTCCTTAAAATTATTTCCATTGATAGATAAAGGATCAGTGACCATCAACCAGGTGGATACGGTTGCTAATAACAAGGGATGGATCGGTGCCATCTACTATAACATCATTCAAAAAAGAAGCGCCAACCAGAATTATTATACGTTACTGGGTTTTGACGAGAATAATATCCGCAGCAACCGTAAGATCATTGAAGTGCTGAATTTTAATAATGACGAGCCCACTTTTGGCGGCCGCTATTTTAGTTTTGAAGAAGACTCTGTTTTTAAAACTTCTATTGGCCGCTACATCATGGAATATAAAAAAGAAGATGGTCCCAAACTGAATTATGATGCGGAGATGGACATGATCATTGTGGAGCACCTGGTTTCCGAAAGCAATGAACCCAATAAAAAATGGACCCTGGTAGGCGATGGTGACTATGAAGGCTTTAAATGGAAGAATGGTAAATGGGTGCATATAGAAAAAATATTCAACCAGGTAACACCATTGGGCCAGGCGCCTGTGCCCAGTCCCATACGGGATGCAACCGGCACCCTGGATGAAAGTAAATTAAAAGACGGCGAACCGGCAGCAACCAAACCCGCCGAAGAAAAGAGCAAAGCAAAACCCGTAACGCCGAAGAAGAAAGGTAAAGGATAATGCAGCGTACAGCGGGTGATCTTGCTCCTGCATAATAATGTACAAGATCTCCATACCAAAACCCTGCCACAGCAGCTGGCATAGCATGACACCCAATGAAGAGGGACGCTATTGCAATGCCTGTGCAAAAACAGTAGTGGATTTTTCTGTAATGAGCGATGCAGCAATACAGCATTATTTCATGGAGCATTATGGGCAAAAAATATGCGGCCGCTTTAAAAGCACACAAATAGAAAGAATTGTAATCGACCTCCCTCCTGGTATTTTTCGTTTACGGTTACCCTCATGGAAAAAATTCCTGGTGATCTTTCTTTGTTGCTTTGGCAGTAGCTTTTTAGGTATTGACACAACCATTGCCGGCAATAATTTTAACCATACTGCCTTTACTCATAATTACTCGAACGGCCATGATGTAAAAAATGGTAAGAAGAAAGGCACCCATAAAAAAAAGAGACACAAGAGGATAGCAATGCAAAAAATACCTTTCGATGCTTTCTCTACGATATCTGGATTTACAGCGCCCTACTGGGTAGAGCGTAGGACCACTCCTACAATTCCTGAACTCACGGATCCTGGTACTTTTAAAAATCTTACCGATACCGGCACTGCCATAAAGAACGATATCTCCCAAGGTAAACCTGTCAAAAAACAGCCTCTTCCTGGATGGCCATTGCAGGACAGCGCATTTATTGTACCCACTGCATTTGCCGCACGCAATCCTTTCAGCAAAAAGAAAAAAGCATAGCATTTATGCAAAACAACAGCAGTTGCATCTCAACATAAACTGTTGTATGCTTAAAATTTCCATACCCCAACCCTGCCACGAAGACTGGAATGCCATGACACCCAATGAACAGGGCCGCCACTGCAATGTATGTGTAAAGACAGTAGTTGATTTTACCAGCATGAGCGATGAAGAGGTAAAGCATTTCTTTCTCCATAAAAAAGAAGAAAAAGTTTGCGGCCGTTTCCGCGGCGAGCAGTTACAGCGCATCAGGATCGAATTACCTTATAATGTACTTACCATCCGTATGGCATCCTGGAAAAAATTCCTGGCCATTATGTTATTGGTATTCAGCAGCACCCTGTTTTCATGCGACGCCATACTGGAGGAAAGGACACAAGGAAAAACTGAATTGACAGGTGTGATTGCAATGCCTGCAAAGGAAGCAATAAAAGATACTGTTGCAATACCGGCTACCGCGGCACCCATTTTGCCACCTGTTGTTTGCAGCACCGATGTAGTTGGAATCACTGCACCCATTACCGGCGCAATTGTTGAAACACCTGTACCTCCCGAGCCCTTACAACCAATCTTACAGGAACCCCTACCCGATACCAGCTTACCGAAGAATATATTGGGTGGTATCACCATCAATTCCACAGATTCGGCCGCAATAAAAAATCCGGCAAAGCCGGATTCCCTATGTGATAATAACATCAAAATATTTAACTAACACCTTCAACATTGAACATTCGATATTCGACATTCAACCATTCGCCATCATTAATCGTCTAATTTCAATACAGCAAGGAACGCTTCCTGCGGCACTTCCACATTACCTATCTGGCGCATGCGCTTTTTACCTTCTTTCTGTTTCTCCAATAGTTTACGTTTACGGCTGATATCACCACCATAACATTTAGCAGTAACATCTTTACGCATGGCGCTGATATTTTCCCGGGCAATAACTTTGGCGCCAATAGCAGCCTGTATCGCTATCTGGAATTGCTGCCTTGGCAACAGCTCTTTTAATTTTTCGCACAGCTTGCGGCCAAAATCCTGGCTGCGGCTGCGGTGTATCAAAGCGCTCAATGCATCTACTTTATCGCCGTTCAGCAGAATGTCCATCTTCACAATATCGCTCGGGCGCATATCGATCGGGTGATAATCAAAAGAAGCATACCCTCTTGTTTGTGATTTTAATTTATCGTAAAAATCAAATACAATTTCTGTCAAAGGCATTTCAAAGGTCAGCTCCACACGGCTGGTGGTAAGATAACCCTGGTGCGTCAATATACCACGCTTACCGATACAAAGGTTCATGATATTACCAATGTATTCCGGCTTGGTAATGATCTGCGCTTTAATGAATGGTTCGTCAATATGATCGATACGGGTAGGGTCCGGCATTTCTGCAGGATTGTTCACCGTAACAATTTCATCCTTTACTGTAGTGGCCACAAAGCTTACGTTGGGCACGGTTGTGATCACCGTTTGATTGAATTCCCTTTCCAGTCTTTCCTGTATGATCTCCATGTGCAGCAATCCTAAAAAGCCGCAACGGAAACCAAAGCCCAATGCCTGCGATGTTTCCAGTTCAAAAGTTAAAGAAGCATCATTCAGCTGCAGCTTTTCCATACAGTCACGCAGCTCTTCAAAAGCATCGGTCTCCACCGGGAAGATGCCCGCAAATACCATCGGTTTCACTTCTTCAAAACCCTGTATACCTTCCTGGCTGGGATTATTGGCCAATGTGATCGTATCACCTACTTTAATTTCTTTGGCATTTTTAATACCTGTAATGATATAACCCACATCGCCGGTCTTCACTTCCTTCTTCTCTTCCATACCCAGCTTTAAAATACCCACTTCATCTGCTTCGTACTCTTTGCCGGTATTGAAGAATTTTACTTTATCTCCTTTTTTCAGGGTGCCGTTGAATATACGGTAGTATACAATAATGCCGCGGAAGGAGTTGAACACACTGTCAAATATCAGCGCCTGCAAGGGTGCCGCAGGGTCGCCTTTTGGAGCCGGTATACGATCCACAATGGCATGTAATATCTCTTCAATACCGATACCGCTTTTACCACTGGCCAGTAATATCTCTTCTTCTTTACAACCGATCAGGTCAATGATCTGGTCCTTTACTTCCGGTATCATGGCCCCATCCATATCAATTTTATTGATCACAGGAATGATCTCAAGATCATTTTCAAGTGCCAGGTATAAGTTGCTGATTGTCTGCGCCTGGATGCCTTGTGAAGCATCCACTAAAAGCAGGGCGCCCTCGCATGCGGCCAGCGCACGGCTCACTTCGTAACTAAAGTCCACGTGGCCGGGCGTATCAATCAGGTTAAGGGTATATTCCTCTCCTTTTACCTTATAATTGATCTGGATAGCATGGCTTTTAATGGTAATACCTTTTTCCCTTTCCAGGTCCATATCATCCAGTACCTGCGCCTGCATATCCCTTTCGCTGATGGTTTTGGTATGTTCCAACAACCTGTCGGCAAGGGTACTTTTACCGTGATCGATATGTGCAATGATGCAAAAATTTCTGATGTTCTTCATTTACGGGTTCCGCTCTGTTTAGAGCGCAAAAGTAGCTTAAAATAGTGGATTTTGAGCTATTGTGTACAAGCATAAAGGCATAAGTTGAAAAAACTTTGGTAAAGCATACGCTCGCCTGGCTTAATTCACCATGTTGATTAACAGCATCACATATATTTGTTCTATCAATCATTCCTTATCATCGCATTACCGGCAAAAGTTAATGAACTATGAAAGCTGTATTACTGGCCTTATCCGCAGTGTTTTTATTGGTTGCATGCAACAGGCATATGCAACAGGAAAGAACATTATTGCAACCAATGCATGGCAATCTCTCCGCATACGTGCAAAACAAGCCCTACCGGGTTGAAAAAGATGTGCATTCGGATACCTTATCGTTCATGGACCTGTTCTGGCTAAATAAAGAACATCCCGATTCTGTTTTCCTGGAAATAAAAAACGGCAAAACGTTATATCTCAGTTGGTATTTTGCAGGACAAAAAGCAGGGCAGGTCTTTGATGGCAAACTGGTAAAGCAGCAATATTTTGAAGTGTACCTTAAAAACAAGAAAACAGAAATTCCTCCTGCATTTAATTTTCTTTATGGTAACCATGATATTTACCGCATCAGGATCAGTATTACCAAAGACAATTCTATAGTAACGGATGTATTACGCAACGGAAGAGGTAATGTGCTGCTGATCATTATGGGAGAAAAATATTTCATAAAAAGCTTTTTCAAAACGGGTCACACGGGTATTGCACAAGTGGTTCAATGATTTTTATACTTCATTTTATTCCTTGCAGGGCAACCTACAATTTTGAAACCCCGGATTAAAATCGACCATAAATGCCATAAATTGCAGCAATACCATCATGGACCCTACCTGTCCATTTATAACTAAACAACTTACTTGTCTTAAAACTATTAACCAACCATGGACTTACAGCTCAACAACAAAAAAGCATTTATAAGCGGTTCCACCGCAGGTATTGGCTACGCCATTGCAGAAAGATTTTTACAGGAAGGCGCAACAGTCATCATCAATGGCAGAACCAAAGAAAGCATTGACAAAGCCACCGCAACATTAAAAGCAACTGTTCCCAATGCCAGTGTATCCGGCATTGCAGCCGATTTTTCCAAAGCGGATGAAGTAAATGCTTTGATCAACGCATTACCCGACGTAGATATTTTAATAAACAATGCCGGCATTTTTGAGCCGAAAGCATTTACTGATATTCCTGACGAGGACTGGTTCCGTTTTTTTGAAGTGAACGTAATGAGTGGTGTGCGTTTATCAAGGCATTGCTTACCCAAAATGCTGTCGAAAAACTGGGGCCGCATCATTTTTATTTCCAGTGAATCTGCCGTATTCATCCCGGATGAAATGATCCATTACGGCATGACCAAAACAGCGCAGATAGCGGTAAGTCGTGGTATGGCAGAACTCACCAAGGGAACAGGTGTTACTGTAAATGCAGTATTGCCCGGCCCGACAAAGTCAAAAGGTGTGGGCGGCTTTTTAGAAGATCTTTCCAAAGCAAGCGGCCAGACGATCGACCAGGTGGAAGAAGATTTTTTTAAGAACATGCGCCCCACTTCCCTGCTGCAGCGATTTGAAACGGTGGAGGAAATTGCTAATACAACAGTCTATTTCTGCAGCCCGCTGGCTTCCGGTACCAATGGCGCTTCCATACGGGTGGAAGGCGGACTGGTTCGTTCGATCTTGTAAAAATTCCGGTAATAGTATTGTAATCATCAACACCATCACCCGTTCATCTTTTGCAACAACCCAACTCAAATAAAATTGTGTGGCTGCTGATCATAATGATCGGCAGCTGCATTACTGCACATGCGCAGGATACGCTGAAGCGGGGAGAAAAATACATCCATGCTTATAAACAATATTTAAATGCAGCCTGTCCCGTAACAAAAGACAGCATACAGCATTTTGTATATTTTGCAAGGGACCGGGAGGCAATAAAAGACCATCCTTTCCTGCATCATCCCATGTTCAAAGGAGCGCAGATCATGTATTCGTGGAGAAATCTTGAACCTAAAAAAGGCGTATATGACCTGGCCGAAATAAAAGCCGATTACGCCTACCTGAAAAGTTTTGGCAAAACACTCTTTATCCAGTTGCAGGATGCATCATTCGATCCCAAATACAAAATAGTTCCCGATTATTTACTTGATCCCGAATATGATAACGGCGCCACCCTGCAATACAACGATGAAGGCAAAGCGGAAGGATGGGTTGCCAAAAGATGGAATAAAAAAGTAAGGGAAAGATTTGCCTTACTACTGCAGGCATTGGGAAAAATGTTCGATGGAAAGATAGCAGGCATCAACCTGCAGGAAACTTCTATCGGCATCAGTGCAAAAACAGACAGCAGTTTTACAGAGCAGGGATATGTAGCCGGTTTAAAAGAAAATATGCTGGCCTTAAAAAAAGCTTTTCCCCATACCACCACCATGCTGTATGCCAATTTTATGCCGGGAGAATGGTTGCCCCGCCAGGACAAGGGTTATCTCAGCAGCCTGTATCAATATGGCGAACAGATCGGTGTTGGGTTGGGTGGGCCAGACCTGATGGTAACAAGAAAGGCACAATTGAATCATGCGCTTAAATTCATGCACGAAGGCAACTATACGGTACCGATCGGTATTGCGGTACAGGATGGCAACTACTTTGGTAAAACGGGTGATGAAAAAGAAGACGCCGCAAACGGTGTGCGTCAAAATCTAGTTCCCCTATTGCATGCTTTTGCAAAGGATTTTTTAAAAGTAAAATATATGTTCTGGGCAAACCAGGAGCCCTATTTTACTACGGATGTATTACCGTGTTTTTCGAAAGATTAAAAAAGAACTTTGACAAAGCGATTCCTTAATTTTACCCCCGTCTCAAATTATCGATATGAAAAAGATCATGCTGCTTGGTTCCGGCGAACTGGGCAAAGAACTGGTGATAGCATTAAAGCGTCTAGGCCAACACGTTATAGCAGTAGATTCGTACAACGATGCGCCTGCACAGCAGGTGGCAGATGAACGGGAAGTGATCAATATGCTGGATGGCGCTGCGCTGGACAGCATTGTTGCCAAACACCAACCCGACATTGTTGTACCCGAAATTGAAGCCATCCGTACCGAACGCTTTTACGATTATGAGCAGCAGAGCATTACCGTGGTGCCAAGCGCCAAAGCCGCCAACTTTACCATGAACCGCAAAGCCATCCGCGACCTGGCTGCAAAAGAACTGGGTTTAAGAACTGCACAATACGAATACGCCAACAGCCTGGAGGAATTAATTGCTGCCACCAACAAAGTAGGCATTCCCTGCGTGGTGAAGCCATTAATGAGTTCATCAGGCAAAGGTCAAAGCGTGATAAAAACCACGGCTGATATTGAAAAAGCCTGGAGCTATGCACAATCGGGCAAACGCGGCGACCAGACGGAAGTGATCGTGGAAGCTTTTGTGCGCTTTAATTCGGAGATCACTTTACTGACCGTGACACAAAAGAATGGTGCCACTTTATTTTGCCCGCCCATCGGCCACCGCCAGGAAAGAGGCGATTACCAGGAAAGCTGGCAGCCCGCCGCCATCACACCCGAACAATTAAAAGCCGCACAACAGATGGCGGAAAAAGTGACCGGTGCATTGACCGGCGCCGGCATCTGGGGCGTGGAATTCTTTTTAGCAGATGAGGGCGTTTATTTTTCGGAACTATCACCGCGGCCACACGATACCGGCATGGTAACGTTGGCGGGTACCCAGAATTTATCGGAATTTGAATTGCATGCAAGGGCCATACTGGGATTACCGATAAATGAAATAACACTGGAGCGTACCGGTGCCAGTGCTGTAATACTAACCGATAAAGATGGCACTGCCCCGCAATACAGCGGCATTGAAAAAGCATTATCCTATCCACAATCCGACCTGCGCATTTTTGGCAAGCCCGTAACAAGGCCTTACAGGCGTATGGGTGTGGCATTGGCCTATGCAGCACCCGGCAACGATGTGGAACAGGTAAAACAAAAAGCCATCGCTATAGCGGCAGAAGTAAAGGTCTGACGCCCTCGTCTGATCTTGCGGACAAGGTCTGACGCCCTCGTCTGACCTTGTTGCAGACCCTTCCCTTTTCCGTGAGGCCTAATAACCACGCCTGATGTTGAAAAAACACCCTCTTCCCAAAAAACATCCTATTAATTGCAGCATGTACGCTTTAAATAATATCTTTAAAGAAGTACCTTAACAGCGGGTGAGACAAGTGAAACCGCAACATATTCGCACAGTAACAAAACCAAACTGCATGACAGATGATCACGAAATACCGGATTTTTCCGGCGACGATTTTGCAAATGACAAGGATATTCAAAAAGAGCGGGCTGCTATAAAAGCTTACAATAAAATGATCGATGACGCCCTGGCTCTTATAAAGAAGGAATTAAATGTACAGGATGCTTCCCATATCAATCTCAAAGGTTTTGAAATGTTCAAAAGCCTTACTGCAACCATCATCGATTCATTAAGATCAGTAAATGAGTCAAAAGCCCTGCAGGTATCGCTGGCAAGATATAATTCGTCTTATCCGATCGCAAGATCTTCCAATGGTGGAACTGATCTGTACCTGTTTGGCCATATCACTTTAAAAAACAATTATCCCCACACCTATATCCACAAAGAAACCATCAAAGAAAAAATTGCCGATATATTTTTAAAACTGGAAGTGGATTTCCCAGACAGCAAAAAATTCTCCCGTCGCTTTTATGTATTAACAGAAGATAAGAAAAAGCTGCAGGACATTTTACAGTTCAAAGACCTGGACCAGCTAACGGCATTCCCGGATATGGAAATGGAGTTTAGCAGTAATACCTTGTTGTTCAGGAGTTCAAGAAAACCAGTTTCATTAGAAGAAGCAGCTGTTTTTTGTGAGCTGGCAAAGACCTTGCTTACACTATTCAGTTAAAAAAACAAAATACGGTAAACCACAACAGCACCAAACATGAAAACGATCCAATACTGCTGCACATTACTCTTTACCATCGCCTGTTTTGTTACAAAGGCACAGATCACGAGTAAAAAAGAGCCATACAAATTCCTCAACGCCGACACCACGCTCAAGGAACTGGATCCTGTAAAAGCAGCACAGGCAAAAACACTCGTGCTTGATTTTACAAGAATATTATCCAAAGGCGACAATGTTGACAGCGTGATAAACCTTTGCAGCGTCCCCTTTTCTTGTAACAGGAAAGAGATCATTGATACCAAAGGTGATCTCAAAACAGTTTTTCAGAAAATTGTTGAAGATAAAGGCAAGAACAGGTATTATGAAGTGGATACCGTTTTTATCAGGGCAATACGACGTGAAGTGCTGGACAATATCATTCCACTGAATATTTATTACGTGGTGATAAGAATGAAGGTCATGAAAAATGGCACAATAAGAAAAAGTTCTCCCGTGTTATTTGCTGTGCAGGTAACTGATGACCCTAAAATTATTGGAATAGCTGATTGACGCTTCTCTCCAATTCACAGGCCAATAACAAAACTATTTTTATGTTGAAAAGGATTATCCAGGTCATACTCGGGCTAGCTATAGCTATCAGCCTCTTTGCCCACTATTCTGATGCCACGCACGAATCCAGGTTGCTGATATGGTATGTGCTTACACCCAAAGTACTGCAGGTAATTGCATGGATCGTTTTGTTTTGTCTCGGCGGCCGGCTCATCTACAGCAGATACAAAGACCATTCAAAATTCTTTTTTAATTTATTCACCAAACTATTTGGCAACCCCAAACAAAAAGACCCCGTTTAACCATACCCCTATACTAGAACTTTATAAAAAATATTCATTATTCATTATTCATTATCAATTATTAATTGCCCCAATCACCTCCCTCAAAAACCTGTTCTCATCTATCACATGTAGCCCCATTCTCACCACCACTAATTTTTTAGAAGGAATGATATAAACGCCCTGCCCGCCAAAGCCATCGCAAAAGAACATATCAGCCGGCACATCAGGATACCATTTTTTACTCAGGTCCGTTTTGTCCAGCCCGTTCAGCCAGAACTGGTAACCATAGTGTTTTCGTTTATCCGCCACCGATGGAATAGTGGTTTGCGCCACCCAGTTCTCCGGCAGCAATTGCTCGCCGTTCCATTTGCCGTTATTGAGATAGAGCAGACCGAAGCGTGCAAAATCCCTTGCGGTAGCATAACTGTAAGAGGAACCGATATAGGTGCCCGAAGCATCCGGCTCCAGCAAAAAACTATAGGCATTTATTTTATGGAATAAAGCTTTATAAGGAAAGGATGGATAATCGGCCGCTCCCACGGTTTGCCTGATGATGCGGCTGAGTATATTACTGTTGCCGCTGGAATAGTTGAAAACCGTTCCCGGCGCATATTTCAAAGGAAGGCTTGCTGTATAAGCGCCCATATCACCTTTATTAAAGAGCATATTGGTCACTTCACTGTATTTCCAGTAATCCTCTACAAAATCAAGACCGGTGGTTTGTTGTAAGATATTTTTAAGCGTGATCTTTTGTTTATCCGTATTCGCCCATTCCGGTACCGGTGCAGGTGCATCTACAGTCAGCTTGCCCTGTTTTACCAATACGCCGGTCATGGCAGCCGTTAAGCTTTTCGACATCGACCAGCCCAGCATCACGGTATTTTGATCAAAGCCACGGGCATATTTTTCTGCCACCAGTTGTCCGTCATATATCACCACTACTCCGCTGGTATAGCAGGGCTTACCATCCTTTGTTTCATTCATTACAAAGTCCACCGTTTTATCCAGTTGCGCTTTATTGATATTTGCAGGAATGCTGTCAGGTATCTTATTGCCATAAGGCCATGCGATACTGTCGGTATTTACGGGTGGTGCAGGCGGTCCGTCAAAATGCTGTGCCCGGATGGTTGCTTCAGAAAGATCATTGATCAATGTACAGCCAACACCTTTACGGAAAATGGTCTTGCGTTTGGCAAAACCCCAAACCGAACCGGTAACGGAGGAATCTTTTTCATCTACCGTAAAACTGCCCATTGATAAAGGAAAATCGCCCAGGTCTTCCCGCAACACATCCTTTACATTGCGATGCTGCAGGTAAATGGCCGAACAAAGATTTTTGGAACCATAACCACTAATGATAGGAAAAGCATGCCAGGCATAATAAACGCCATAGCCAAGGCCAAGGAACAATACCAACAAAATGGACCTGATAATGATTTTGCGTTGCTTCATACAAAGAGTTTTACCGGGATGGGAAAATAAGCAACCGTAAGCAGGCCGCCTATACTCATTTTGCAGTAGACAACGCCGGGGGCAATTAAGGCGCCAGTAATTTTTCCATCACCATAAACTCCAGCGGCTGCAGGTGTTTACCCGATTCGCCATCTTCAACAAAAGCCTTTCTTTCGCCGGTATCTTTATAACCATAGCGTTGGTACCAGTTGATCAGTTCTTCCCTTACGCTGATCACCGTCATGTACACCGCTTTGCAATGCCTTTGCAATGCATATTCATCGGCTGCCTGCAATAATTTTTTGCCGATGCCGGCGCCCTGCAGGTGCGGTGATACACTCAGCATACCTAAATAAACTTTATCGCCATGCTGCTGCAGGTTCACACAACCGGAAACAATGCCATCATCTCCGGTGTATTTCAGCAGTACACTGCCCGACTGCTGCATTACTTGCTGCACATTGGTTTCGGAAGTGCGTACATCACCTGCAATCAGGTGCGCTTCTGTGGTCCAGCCCTGTTTGGAGCCCTCTCCGCGGTAAGCGCTGTTGAGCAGGTCGGTAATGGCCTTACTGTCGGCAATACCTGCAACAGCAATATGCTTATCAGCAAACTGTATCGTCATGTGTTGTAAAATAATTAACTGTAAAAATCAATAAGCGAACCAAAATAATTGTCATTCCATCCATCCACAAATTCATCGTACACTTCATCCGGAATATTGCTGTGCAGCAGTTCGGCCGAAGTGCCCTGCTTATGCGGATGCAGTTTGATGGTAACAATCGATTCCGCATCCTGTCCATCAAAATACCATTGCTGTACGATCTTTTTATCTTTTTCAAAAGCAATATTCTTTCCCACAATGCTGCCTTCCCATAAAGAGAATTCGCTGCCGGGTTCGGTACTCATCTCGGCTTCTTCACCCGTCCACAATTTAAGTGTATGGGGCAAGGTCAACGCCAGGTATACTTCTTCGGGGGGTGCAGGAATGATATAGTATTTTTTAAAATCCTTCATGTAAAATAATTAAAGCATAAAGATAAAATCGTTTTTACAATTACCATCATAAATACGTTTTATCACCGGGTATATCTTCCATGGCCAGCCTTTTAGCAGCGGTGGAGCGTTCGCCCACCTGTTGCCGCCACATAGCGTAGTACAATCCTTTTAACTGCAGTAAGGTTTCATGTGAACCTGTCTCCACCACCCTACCCTTTTCCAGCACATAGATAATGTTGGCATTCATGATAGTGGACAAGCGGTGTGCAATAGAAATAATGATCTGTTTTTTTTGCGCAGCAATAATATTAATGGTGTCCGAAATAGCTTCTTCTGTTAAAGAATCCAGCGATGCAGTAGCTTCATCAAAGATCAGTATCCGCGGATTCCGCAATAAAGCTCTAGCAATAGATAAACGTTGTTTTTCGCCGCCGGATAATTTAGTACCGCCCTCCCCCAAAATAGTATCCAGCCCTTTAGGGCTTTTCAGCAGGTTGTACGAAGCGGATCGCTGCAACGCATCGGTCATTTCTTCTTCGGTGGCGCCCGCCTTAATGAACTGCAGGTTCTGGCGCACTGTACCGGCAAATAATTGCGTATCCTGTGTTACAAAACCGATCTGCCTTCTCACCCTGTTATAGCGTATATCCTTTACCGATACATTGTCAAAATAAATATCGCCGCTCACAGGCGTATACAATCCTACCAGCAATTTCACCAGGGTGGATTTACCCGAACCGCTGGGTCCTACAAAGGCAATGGAATCGCCCACTTTTGCTTTAAAAGAAATATCATCAATGGAATTCTCTGTTGCGGTCTTATGTTTGAATACCACGTTTTTAAATTCCAGTGTTTCCACTTCGCCCACTTCCACCGGTTCCTCAGGCCTTGTTTCCACCGGCTTTTTCATCAACAGGTCAAAATTCTGTAAGGAAGCTTCCGCTTCGCGGTAAGCCAAAATAATCGTACCCAGGTCCTGCAAAGGACCGAAAATATAATTCATGATCACCTGCATCGAGATGAGTTCACCTGCAGTAAGCACTTTACGGAAGATGAGCCAGAGTAAAATAAAAAGGATGGATTGCTTTAACAGGTTGAGTGTAATATCCTGTAAAAAGCCCAGGCTCCTCACTCTTTTTACTTTCAGCATTTCCAGGTCGAAGATATTTTGTGTAAAAAGCTTTAAACGTTTTATTTCAGGATACGTAAGCCCCAGGCTTTTTACCAGTTCAATATTTCTCAATGATTCTGTTATATTGCCGGACATCACTGCATTCTCCCGGAATATCTTTCGTTGAATGGTTTTGATCTTTTTACTTAACAAACCCGTAAGCCCGCCCAGCAGCAGCACCCCGACAAGAAACACGGGTATCAATGCCCAGTGCTTGGTGATGGCATAGTACACCAAAAAACTCACGCCCACCAGCGTGGAAAAAAGTATATTAATGGAAGAGCTGAGAAAGGTTTCCGTATCCTTTCTTGTTTTTTGCAGGATGGACAAGGTTTCGCCGCTTCGTTGTTCTTCAAATTCCTGGTACGACAGGCGCAGCGTTTGTTTAAGCCCGTCATCAAACACGGCTTTGCCGAATTTCTGCACTACCAGCCGCAAAAAATAATCCTGGAAAGCCTTTGCCAGCTTGGAACCAACGGCAACGGCAACAGCCAGTAACAACAATCCAAGTATACCTTTCACCAATTCGGATTCTGTTTTGTTACCCGTGTTAAAAGCAAAACCATCAATGATCTTACCGAATATCACCGGGTCAAAAAAATTAAGCGCCTGCGCCACTGCAGCCAGCAGCATCGAAAAAACAGCCAGCCATTTATAGGGCCGCAGGTATTTCCACAATATTTTCATATACTATTTTTATTGATCTAAACGATCCATTCACCTGTTCAAAATACAGGCCATTATTTATCTTTTAAAAAATACTAATAGCAGGTTAAATGCGTTGTGTATGGCAAAGCATTATAACAATTGTTGTAAATTTAAGTTCCAAAAAAACATACATGAAGTATATTTATTCAGTCCTGATAATTGCTGCTGCATTTACATCCTGCAACCAGCAGGAAAAAACAACCGATAACACCACTGCTGCACTTCCCGAACCGGCAAAACCTGCCACACCCGAAGACCCTACCACCGCAAAGATACGGGCCACCATCAACGAGATTGAAACAAAGGAACTGCAGGCCGCCAATCCTATCAGGGGTATGTTCATTGACAGTGTACGTTACCAGCTAGTATCGATGAAGGAGTATTACCAGGTGCAGAAAACACAACTGGAAGCAAGCGCCCATCTTTCCACCAATAAAGAAAAAACCAATAAGGCATTGGCTTATCTCGATAAAATGATCACCACTTCCACCACCGATACGGTATTATACAAAGTGCAGTTTCATTTAAATGCCAGCCTGCAGAATAATATCAATTACAACGAAGGGCACACGAAATATTTAAGGAAAGACCTTACAGAAGTGATCACCATTTTCCCGCAGTAAAGTGTCAGGCCATGCAGGCATCCCGCAGTAGTTGCATATATACCAGTCCTTTTTCACGGGCAAAATGCACATTGCGGTCGGGAATATCTTCGGGATTTTTATAGTTTTCCAGCGCTTTATCAATGCTTTCTTCCCGCAGCAGGTGCAACATCGGGTATGCCGACCTGTTAGTATAGTTAGCCGCATCATTATCGTCACTACCGGCAAACTGGTACAAGGGATGAAAACTGGCTACCTGGTAAATGCCTTCATACCCATTTTGCTGCAGTATCTTTTCCGCCACCGAAACAATATCCAGGTAATCTTCAAATTTTTGAAAGGCATTGGGAAAGATGATAAAGCTGGTCTCAATACTATCATCTTCATCCAGCCGCATGGCTTCTTTCAAAAAACTTTCCATACAGGTTGTTGCAGCCGTTGCTGGCTCTACCTGGTAATGAATAGCTTGCTGCTTTACCACCTTTGCCGCAAAAGGACAAAAATTACAACCCACCACTACATCCAGTATCCATTTCTTTGTTTGCTCAATAACCTGTTCCGTTGTTGCTTCCATAATTTAAAATAAATATAAAACTAAGCCATTTTTTTTAGCTCTTAGCTGATAGCTTTAAGCTAAAAGCTTTTACTTCTCCCTTGCAACTCCTCCCCTTGTAGCCCCTCACTCCATACTTTGTACTCTGTACTCACCACTCACCACTCACCCCCCTTAACCTTAATTAACATTAATCCAAAGTTGATTAACCGCCTTTGCAACCCACACCTGCTAGTTTTGGCCCCTGAAAAACAAACAATATGAAAAGAATTTTACTGGTGATGATGATGACAGCTTTAACGGCTGCAGGTATAGCGCAAAAAAATAAGATCACTATCAAAGGAAGGCTGGTGGATTCGCTGCAGAAACAGCAACTGGAAAATGCAACGGTATCCGTAGTGAATGTAAAAGATTCCTCCCTGGCAGGATTTACAAGAACAGATGCGGCAGGTAATTTTAAATTAACGGATATAGCGCCGGGGCAATACAGATTATCCGCATCAGCAGTGGGCTTTCATCCTGCCTGGAAAAATTTTGAAGCGGGCAATGAACCTGTAAATGACCTGGGCAATATCACCATGCGGGATAAAAGCCTGTTGGAAGAAGTGGTGGTGCAGAACCAGCGGCCACCCGTACAGGTAAATGGTGACACTTTAGAATTTAATGCAGAAGCCTTTAAGACCAAACCCAATGCCGTGGTGGAAGACATGCTGAAAAAAATGCCGGGCGTGGAAGTGGATAAAGACGGCACGATAAGAGTGAATGGCCAGCGCATCAGTAAAGTATATGTAAATGGTAAAGAATTTTTTGGCGGCGATCCAAAAATTGCCACCCGCAACCTGGATGCCGAAGTGCTGGATAAAGTGCAGGTATTTGATAAAAAAAGCGACCAGGCTACTTTTACCGGTATAGATGATGGCAACAGCGAAAAAGCCATCAACCTGAAGTTGAAAAAGGAACACAAGAAAATGAACTTTGGTAAAGTAACAGCGGGTGCAGGCACCCACAACCGGTACGATGGCCAGTTCAATGTGAACCGCTTTAACGGCGAGCAACAATTATCTGCCATTGGTATGGCCAATAATACCAACCGCCAGGGTTTTACCTTCGGCGATATCATGAACTTTACAGGCGAAATGCAGAAAATGATGCGGGGTGGCGGAGGCGGCAGGATCGTGATCAACAACAATGGTCCCGGCGATTTTGGTTTACCGGTGCAGGGTGTTAACAACAGCGAAGGCATAGCACGTACCATTGCAGGCGGCCTGAACTTTAATGATACCTGGAAGAAAAAAACAGAAGTGAACGGCAGTTATTTTTACAACAATATCGACCTGGGCAATGAAAAAAATACCACGCGGCAGAACCTCTCTCCATTAAATCCATTTGTGTACGATCAAAAAAGTAACAGCGATAAAAAAAGTGTGAGCAACCGTTTTAATTTTACGGTGGATTCAAAACTGGATTCATTCAACTCGATCAAATTTACACCGCAGTTCACACAACAGCACAACCAGTATAAAATGGGCAACACCTACCAATCCATACAAACCGGTGATAAAATGCTGAACAGCGGTTTCTCCAATTCCACTACTGATGCAGATGGATTTAATTATACCGGTAGCCTGTTATTCCGCCATAGATTTAAAAAGAAAGGAAGAACATTTTCCAGCAGCATCAGCAGCGCTTACAACGATACCCGCAGCGACGGCACATTGCGGTCCATCAATAATTATTATTCAAATGGCAGCCTTGATAGTAAAGACACACTGGACCAGGTGAACAGCCTGCATTCGCAAACGGGCAGCTATGGCGTTAACCTGAGCTATACCGAACCGCTTTCAAAAAGATCGTTACTAGAAGCGAACAGTTTCTACAACAAAAGCAATGGCAGACTGGATAAAAAAACATACGACCTGAATAACCAGAATGGTAAACACGATGTACTGAATGATGCCCTCAGCAATAATTTTAAGAACGAATATGAATATGCAGGCGGCGGCCTGAACTTCCGCACACAGAAGAAAAAAATCACTGCCGGTTTTGGTGCAGCATTGCAGCACGCGGCATTAGTAAGCACATTGAAGAACAACAACACGTTGCGCCAGGGCTTTACCAACCTGTTACCTGCAGCCAACTTCAATTACAATATCTCCAAAACAAAAACACTGGGCCTGCAATACAATACAACTATACAGCAACCCAGCACCGCACAATTGCAGCCGGTAAAAGATATCAGCGATCCTTTGAATATCACTGAAGGTAATCCCGATCTTAAACCCGGCTACCAGCACAGCATCAATGCTAATTATTTTTCCGCCAGTCCATTGGCACAGCGCAACTTTTTTGCGTATATCAATTACAGCACGTCGCAGCATGCCATTGTAAATGCCGATCAACTGGACCAGTATGGCACCCGTACCACTACGTATACTAACGTGAATGGCGTAAGCACTTTATTTGCGGGTACCGATGCCGGCTTTAAAGTAAAAAAGCTTAATACCCGTTTTAATTTTGGCGCCAACGCCATACTGTATAATAATTATAGCTTGCTGAATGATGCAAAGAACCATATCAGCAACCTGGCTTTTAATCCAAGAACAAGCATCAGTTATAATCACAAAGAAAAATTTGACGTAACGGCCAGTGCAAGGTTCAGCTACAATGAAGTGAAATATTCTTTGCAACCGGCTTACAATGATAATTACTGGCGCAATACCTACGAGCTGGAAACGAATATCAACCTGCCCTGGCATATAGCCATCAACAGCGATTTTAATTACAGTGTGAACAGCGGCCGCAGCAGTGGTTACAATAAGAATGTTGCGTTGTGGAATGCCGAAATTACAAAGGGCCTGTTCAAATACAGCAGGGGCACCTTAAAACTAAGTGTATACGACCTGCTGAACCAGAACATCGGCATCAGCCGTAATGCTAATTTGAATTATATAGAAGACGCCAGCTACAAAGTGCTGAACCGTTTTTACATGCTCAGCTTTGCGTACAACCTGCGCAAGGCCGGCAACAGCGGACCGCAAGTGAATATCAAGATCAACTGATAAAGTATAGCCGAAAAACAGCAGCTGGTGTATGAAAATGCACCAGCTTTTTTTGGCGCAGGTGTTCTAGCCTTAGGCTAGATCACCTGTGTCTATTAATCTTAGCGGTTTATAACCGCGGCTGAGTCTTCTAATAAATAAAAACGCTTCCCACCTAAACATTTCTCCCCTACTCCGCACTCAGCTCAATAAAAAACAATTTACCATCGGTAAAATGCAGCATGATCCTGGTATTACCAACCTGTAAAGCCCGCAATCCTTCCTCCAGTTTAGCGAAGTATTGCCAGTCAATGAATTTTTCAGTAGTATTTACAGGAGAAAGTTGTGCCTTGCTGATAGAAAAACTGGTTTCCATATAATTCCAGAAAGTCTCAAAATCAGCCATCGATTGTAAGGCCTTGCCCTGCATATCTTCCTTTTCTTTCCAGCTGCCGTCTTTCAGTAATTTAGGTACGCGGAAGGTAACATTACCCTGCTGTATGCTGCTGAACTCTTTGAGTGATTGCAGGCGGCTCCATAATTTAGGACCGATGATAAAGAACTTTGAAAAACTACGGCGTGCTTTTTCCAGGCTGCTGATAAAATTGATAACATCCTTATCCGCTTGCAGCGAATCTTTGGCTGAAATGCGGATCACTTCCGCCCTTGCTACCACTTTAGCAGTGTCCTGCGAATACGATGCAGCAAATAACAATAATGAAAAGATCGTTAGAAAAGCATGTTTCATAAAAGGGTTTTTAGGTGGTTATGGTCTAAAGATATATAAATAATGCGATGGCAGGCATCCTTACTATTGATGATCTCAGTCATGGCCAGGAAATGGCTTTTCATAATAGGCATCCGCTAAAGCACCTCACAAAAATTACAGGGAACGCCTGTTTTTTGCCGTTAAATTTTATATCTTAGTTGTGCCCTGCTATACCGGCGCCCTTACAGGTTTTATCCATTTTCCACAGGAAATTTATATTTTGGTATTGGCTGCTTTATAGGTGGCGGGCCTTTTTTTTGATCAGCAATGTGACTGAGGCGGGCGAAGCCGTGCAATTATTGTTGCGGCATGTTGAGAAGCCAGCCTTTATTGGCTTTTATCCTGTGATAACTTACACCATTTGCCACACCAGCTTTCTTCTGAGTCTATGAAACAAAAACTGTTACTTTTATTGGTCTTCTTCTTATCCCTGGAAAGCTATGCACAGCAGCCAGGTTTTAAATATGAAATTCATTACAAACAGAACAAGTATGAATTATCGGAACAAAACAAGCAAACGATATCCGCAATTTTTGATACCCTGCGGGTGCTGACCAACTATATAATTTACATCAACGGGCATACAGATAGTGATGCGGACAGCAGCTTTAATCAGCAGCTTTCATTGCAGCGAAGCCTTGAAGTTAAAAGGTACCTGGCGGCAAAAGGAATGGACGAATCTTTGATAAAAATTCAGGCTTATGGAGAAGAGCAGCCCCTTGTTGCCAACAGAACGCCTTTAGAGAAAGCGAAAAACCGGAGAGTGGAACTAATAGTGTTGTTTTTACAAGCGCCGCAGGAAAAAATCATTGAAGTAAAAAAAGAAATAAACGAACCCGGTTGTACAGGAGATACTACGGTGATATTAAAAGGCGGCTATGTAGTAACCATTTCAAAGTGCGATTGGGAAAGAAACAGTCCGTGCCTGCGGGTTGAAAAAAGGCTTACGTACAAATTCAATGTCAAAGAAAATTGGCTGAAGAAGCACATTGGATTTAAAAATTATAAAAAAGCGATCAGCTATGATCCTCATTATGAATTTTACGTGGTTGCCTGCATGGATAGTTGTTTTCAGCAAAAAATAAAACTTTATATCCCGCATTACAATGCCGAGGGACTAAAAATTTCAGAAAGGTATTCCCAGAGAAAAAATGACAAGAACCAATCCGAAACTTTAGCATTTAAAAAAACAAAGCTGGGCGATTCCGCCTATTATGTAGCCGACGTATATTGCCCCGGCACATTAAGATGTGGTACAGATAACAGGTGCACGCATGACATTAAATTGTATGCCCGGAATGGGATCTCCATTCTTTCTTATTCTTATTATATACGAAGCCAGTCATCCTATTTTGATTCTTTAATTGAGGCAAAACCTTTAAGCCCCAAAAAGCTAACGGATAATTACACGCATGCCTTTTTTCATACACTCAAAATTGTGCATAACGGCGACACCATCACTTTAAGGAACATTCCAATTGACGTATTTGCACATAATAAAAAGAAAATAATTACTGGGGTTAGTGAATATGAAAGAAGTTACTTTTTATTTATTCCATTTTGGAGAAAATACAGGTGCGGACATTTTAAAAAATACAAGATCAGGGCAAAGGATATTGAGAACCTGCAGCATTTTAATTTAACTGATTTAGAAATTGAGAACTAAGGCAAAATATTACAATGCAATGCCGGATTGCAGTTGTGGATCTTCGTTTCAAGTAAACAAATAATCAGCAGCCATATGGGCAGACAAAACAATATACTCTACCTGCATAAAATTCTACATATCGTGCATAACACCAACCAGACAATGATCAAAATTGCTATTACCCTTATCATTGCTTTACAGATACCAGGCTGTTCTATAAAGAAAAACAACCTGACAATTAAAGATTTTACTTATAAATACCAGGATTCTTTATCCCGCAATTTTTCTGATGCAAAATTTGAAATGGTTGACGATAGTACTATTGCTGTTAAATTCAATGGACAGGATATCAGTATTTATTCTGATAACGCATTCAGGGAATACAAACTTACACCGGACTCACTCGCTCCTATTTTACACAAATACATTGTTGTTGCCAGTGAACTTTTTAAACCAAAAAGCGATGTAAGCATAGATAACATTGTTCCGATTATTAAGCCGACAGCATTTATCGAAAATTCCAATGCCTTGCTTCAGACTAAAAACGACAGCACAAAAAATGAAGGCGCCTATGATACATACAATGAAGAACTGGTGATTGCATATGCCGAAGATGCGAAAAACACCATACGTTATTTGACAAATAAAGACATCAGCGCATTAGGGATCAATCGAGATTCCCTGCGGATCATTGCCACCCGCAATCTTGATAAACTTTTAACGAACATTCAACTAAAAGGAGACAGTGATGTTTCCATGCTTACAGCCGGAGGCAATTACGAGGCCAGCCTCATTCTTTTACCCAGCATTATAAACAAGAAAAATTTAGCAGTTGACGGAGACTTTGTAATTGCGATACCAAACAGGGATCTGCTTTTAGTTACAGGCAGCAATAATAAAAAAGGGATCGCCAGGCCTAAGGAGATCGCTGCAGACTCCTACGCTAACGGCGATCACCAGGTATCGGAGTACCTGTATAAATGGAATGGAAGCAAGTTTCAAAAATTCAACTAAAGTACTCCCCGCAACAGTTTCTGAATTTTCAATAGTAAAACTGCATTCAACAAAAGTTAGCCGCAATAAACATGAGACATTGTGTAGCGATATTGACACTTCTTTTATTCAGTTGTCATTCAAATTCCGATACAGCGAGTCATTTGAAAACGACTCCCGTTTCAGATACCATGCCTGTACAATCAACAGAAAATAAAAGTAGAGACTTAAAAAAATCAATAAAACTATTTGATAATAAGCAACCATTTGAAATTACATCATTCACAAGTACCTTAAATAATTATACAACTGATACAGATACTGCAAAATGTGGCCGTTGGATACTTAACAAACAAGATTTTGAAAAAATAATTAAAAACGCTGAGCCTATTGACGGGACAACCTGGGATTTAAGTTTTTCTGTCTTAACTTGTACAAAGACAGTAAATGTAGTTCAGGGAGGTCAACAATTTACAGTGGAGATTAATGCAGCTTCATTTTTATCAATAAATAATGGTGACACAACTGTGTTACTTGGAGATTATAATAAGTCGGACAGAAAACGATTTATTGAGCAACCAGGCGACAAATGATTAAACCGTCCTATAACATTGGCATTACCCGTAATGGGCTACACATTAAAGCAACGAGTAGTGGTATGGGAAGACACAGCATTCTCAACCAATGTAACCCCAAAAAATTTTCAAATGAAATATTTACCGGCACTGGCATTTTTGAGCTTAGTAATAATTACTTCTTGTACTCAAAAATGCAATGATCAACTAAAATACTCTATTCGGGATACTGTGTTAAAGCAGCATCTTGCTGAATTAGATTCGCTTCCTTATTATGACACAACGGATATCAATTACAAGGTTTTAAAAGCATACCAGAATAATGATACTACATTCTTTAAAAACCTAATCGTTCAAATTAAAAAACAAAAGGAATATAGTCATTACGGATCTTTAATGGACGACTGCATTCATCAGCCAGAATTGAATGACCTTGGAGCTGACGAAGCATATCGTTTTATATTTCTTTCTGCATTTTGTATTGAACCTATTAATGTAACAGTAACAAAAAAAGGGGACTCTGCGAATCTTCATTTTTTACTTTACCAAGGACAATATGATACAATCCCTTGTAAAATCGAATCTGAGTATGATAAAAAATTAACCTCAGCTCAATGGGAGGAATTTAGCAATAAACTTTTTCAGGCAGATATTTGGGGGTTAAAAAGAGATAACGGAATGCATGGAGTGGACGGAAGCTCTATCACTTTCATTGGCTATGTAAAAGGAAATCCATCATTTAACAGGCCCGATAAATTTTGTTATGTCAGCAGATGGGAATTTTCCACACTACATGATGCATTGACTTTACTATTGAAAATATCCGGAAATAAAAAAGGCTGTTATTGGGTTCAGTAAACAGGATATGACATCTGCTCTATTAGGCCGCGGTTCGGATAGACGGACATTAAAATATCATCACAATAAAAAATTGGGCGCAATATAAAATCATGTATTCCCGATATTTCATAGCATTCATAATACTATTTCCTACCCTTTGTTATGGTCAATCAAAATTTGACTCAACTAAAATAAGGAAAAAGGTTTTGACATGGTTCAAAGATTACCCAATAGCTAATAATGACAGTCTGATTTCCGATCGCTCTTTCCCTTCTTTGGGATACAAAAAAATAAGAAAAATTAAAACCGGTGAACTTTATGAATTAACCAACCATCAATTGGCAAGTGTTCGCATATTTGCAAGCGAACAACTCACATGGAAACAACCTGCCTTAGCATTCACTATTTTACAAAATCATTTAAGCGACACTACAGAATGGTTTTGCCTTCAGGTAGAGGAAGGATGTGCAACAATGACATTTCTCGATCATCAATTGATATTATGCTCCTATTCTAAGTTAAATGATAACGAAAAAACAATAATTGCACATTTAAAAGAAGTTAGACTAAACTCCCGGAGACAATTTGAAATATACAGGTTGAAAAAAGAAAGGGGCTTCGACTAGTAGTCGTATAAGATTGGTATTATCACCTTTTACATCACGAATGTCCTAACCGAAATATCTACAAAAATGGATTTAACACTGGAACAATTAACTAAGGACATTTCAACCATTGATCAAAATGACATCCTATCCGAATGGCGATGGTTATTGCCGGATGTAAGATCTGTAGTATTGGTAACCTGCATGGGCGATCTGTTTGTAGAAGACAAAAGCGGTAATATCCTATTCCTTTTATATGATGGAGGTGAACTGGAAATAGTTGCGAATAACAAACTGGAATTCGAACAACTCCTGAAAGATGAAGAAAAATTCGACAATTGGTTTTTACCGCTTCTATTCGAAAAACTGGTTACAGCCGGTAAATTTTTAAAACCAGGACAGGTTTATAGTCTAACTAAATTAGGGGTTCTCGGCGGAGAATACGTTGTTGAAAATATCGAGCCGACAGATATTAGTGTTCATTTCTCCTTTTCCAGTCAGATATGCAGGCAGATATGGGACAAACCGGATGGAACCAAAGTTAATTTCCGGGTAGTGGAATGAATGTTAACAAAAGTATTGATTGTAATTTTATGAGACGCATCATTTTCATAGCATTTTTATTTTTTTTCAAGATAGCATCTGGGCAAAAAACTTATTTGGATTCATCTTTATATGATAATGGGCAATTAGAACGCAAGGGCTTATATTACCAGGTCGGCAATCAAAGTTGGCAATGGGGCATATGGGAATATTGGTATGAAGACGGGAAGAAACAACTAGAAGTATGGGAAGACACCGTAAAAACAAGATATATTAACATGTGGGCTCCTGATGGAACACAGATACTAAGATCGGGAAATGGTTATTATTATTCCATTGAACCGCAGCCAGAGCTTACTGATAGTCTTGTATATGAAATTAAAGACAGTATCAAAAGTGGAATTATCAGACGGTTCCGGTCTTATGGAAGCAACCCCTATTTTCTTGTTGAGACGGGTTTTTATGAAAATGAAAAAGAAGCAGGCGTCTGGCATTTCAAAGACACAGTACTTAAAACAACTTTGTTGCGTACATATAAAAATGGCGAACAGAATGGCTTGGAAGTATCTTACTTCATGAATGGGAAAGTTAAAGATAGTGTTAACTATTTCAATGACAGGGAAAATGGTAATTATAAAGCTTATTCTGAACAGGGAATTTTAATCAAAGATTGTAATTATAAAGGAGGCAGGTTAATTGATTACTTTAAAGAGTATTTCACAAACGGGCAATTGCGAATTGAGGGACAATATACACAAGCTAAAGGATACATTAAAGTTCGCCTGATCTCAATTGGAAGAGGAAATGGAAAGATGAATAGCAGAATAGTAGATCGTCTCATTGACAATAAGCCCCTTAAACAGGGAGTATGGAAATATTACAATGAGCAGGGCAAATTAGTCAAAACAGAAAAATACCTTAACGGTAAAAGGATATAAAAGCTGCTGCTAATACTGGCTGTAGATTTATCAAGATATTCTAACAGCGGCTATTTACAAACCACAGCCTTAATTTGTGCTGACAAATAATCCAGCCAATAGGATAAACAATTAATTTTTGTAACTTTAATCGGCAGTGGCGCCGGGCTTTCTCAATTCTCCATTTCGCCACCTTGATAATGCTTTAATGTTGATAGTAAACAAACTTAAAACTTTTAACAAATGAGCAAAGAACAAACAAAAGACCTTTTAAAATTTCTGAAGCCGTTTGGTGAGGACATAACAGACCTGGTTATGTGGCTGAGGGATTTTGCCTGGGACCTATGCCCCAAAGCCAATGAATTAATTTACGACAACTACAATGCGGTTGCATTTGGCTGGAGCCCGACAGACAAAGTTGGCCACACTATTTGTTCCATTGCAGTAGGACGTTCCAGTAAAAATGTGCATTTCGGTTTTTATTGGGGCAACGAAATTGCAGACCCTGATAAAATTCTTTTGGGACAAGGCAACCAGTATCGCTACATTCTTGTAACAGACAAGAAGAAATTCCCCAAAGCCTACATGAAAAAACTTGTTAACGAAGCATACGCAAATTGCCTTGCCAAGGTTAAAGACCCCAAACAAATTATACACGGACAGACAATTGTGAAATCGGTTTCAGACAAAAAGCGGGCAGATAAAGGAACAAAAGCAGCAAAGCCAAAAAAGAAATAATATTGGCATTGACGAATACCAGCTGCCAACAAAAAACTTATCAACAATAGTACTTAATACTACCCCCTATCAAAACATAGTCAGCAGTTCCGGCAAGCGAATACAAATGTGCTACCATCGAAAATACTTAGCTCTTACTCTTGACGGCAATTTTTAACACACACCCTACGATAAGATGAAACACGCAGCAAACAGCATTTTTATATTAGGTCTGACGATTATAGTTTGTTTAACAACTAGCTGTAGTTCAAAAACAAAAAATAAGACCAAAAATGATAAAGAAATCACTTAATCCCCAAAAAGCGACTACGAATTGGCGAACGTGTTTCTTGTAAAGCTGAAAAATGAGAAAGTTGATACAATAATATTTTACAAAAGAACTTGTATTAATTGCTGTGACTTTCTTAATATTTTCTGGTCTTCTAATGGGAAAAGGAACCTGACCAAATTTTACTTTGATTTTCACAATATGTATAGTCATTCAAAGACAATTGACTTAAAAGCAGATACAATTTTTAATTTCCTTGGCAAAAATTTCAGCGAACTCAAAAATTCATCTTTAAAAGAGAACGGTTACAAGAATAAAGATGGAACTACAACATTAGGCATAATAGACCACTATTGTTATGTTCAATTAAGTATTTATACTAAGCAAGACAGTATTATAACCGATATAATGAAAGATTACGACTTTGACGCCTACATTGATTTTGGGATTCACCCCGCAATTGATAAAGGGAAAAGAGAGAAGAATGATAGTTATGAAGAGAATATCAATTCTAAATGGAACTTGTTTTTGACGGGTATTGAAAATCAAATTGCAGCTATGCCAGAAGCAACAAAAAGGGAAATAGAAACTTTAAGGACAAGAAAGAGTCACAACTAAAACTTCTCCCCTTGACAAGTGTTCCCGGCAAAGGCTAGATCACCTGTGTCTATTAATTCCAGCGGTCTGAGGCCGCGGCAGAGCCTTGCTACAAAACCATAATCTCCACAAACCCAAAACATCTATAGTAATAACAGTAAAGTAATCAACAGCACTCCGGGCGGGCATTCAGAATAGTATAGGGATAATTTCCACTATCAGCAACTCCTGCCCTTTAAGCTATTTTTTAAAACAAAACCCTAAAAATCATGAAAAAGACACTATCAGTAATTGTACTATTTCTGCTTTCACTTTGCTCTCATGCTCAAATGGTAGCGAGAGCCGAAATAAAAGAAAAAATTGAAGGAATATGCGATATCAAAAATGTGTACACGTTATTACCGATGTTTGGAGACCAGGTAGAAGCTGTTTGCTCAGTCGCTGATTCAACAATTGAACGAAGACTGAACAGCGAAGTGGAATTTTTAAAAGACAAACCGAAGTATAAAGACAAAGGAATGGTCAGCATTATCATCAATTGTAAAGGTGAGGTGGTACAATGCAAAATAGATAATGAAACAAAAAGCACTACGCTGGATGAACAGATTGTAGCCATCTTTAAAACACTTACATCATGGAAACCCGGGAAGCTAAACGGCAAAAATGTGGATAGCCTGCGTTTATGGAGTTTTGAGATAAAGAAAGGTCAATTAACGCTTAACTAAAATTTTGCTTAAAAGTTCATAGGGGCACGGCATTTAAAATTCTGCATTATTTTCTTGCTGCCATAGGTATAGCCCTGATCTTCGCCGGACGTATTGGCCTCATCACTCTAAAAAAAATAAATGAAATATTTACTCGTAACTATTTTTGCCATCGTATGTTTTAAGGCCTCCTCGCAAATACGGCTCGGAAATTCGCTTCCAGGTGACAGCTCCAATATAACCATAACGACAAAATTAGGTATCCCGTTTGGAGAGATGGCAAAATTAGAGATTGAAGTTTACAATGGAGACAGCCTGCTTTGGAAAGAATATCAAGGAGTTTACCTGTTAAAAGTAAACGCTGTCAACAATATAAAAATAAATGATTCACTTATTTTAAGGTTTACTGATGAAACAGGCACTTTAGCAAATGATGATTTTAATTTATACCAACTGCTTTATAAAAAAAAGACCGGCTCCCTATCAAGTACGCAGATAAGCAAAATGAGAAAGAAGTATATAGGGAAAAGAATTACAGTAATGGCATATGAAACAGGGCAATTTAGAGGCACGCCGGACAAATATTTCGATTACAAACCCTTTGTTCCAGGCATTCCGCATTATTTTGCTACTACCGGTTTTCATTTCGAGCATTCATTAGTGATTGTTTCAAATCTATCGAAATAGTCCCGGTCGGGCCCCTCTTATCTTTACAAGTATCCTGCCCCTAAGTACAACGCAAAACCCAAGATCATCAGTTATGACATTAAGAAGTATCATCTTCATCACTACACTATTTTTAGTAACCCCCACCCTGGGGCAAACACGTACTCTGACCGGCAAGATAATCGACCAGGAATTTAACCCGGTTTACCAGGCAAGAATATACAACGCCGATACAGTGCTTTTAACTATGGGCGACAGGGTCGGTAATTTCTCCCTGGCTATTCCATCCGGCACAAAAACATTGATCTTCAGAGCACTTTCTATGGAACCGAAAAGAATTGAATTGACAGACAGCTGTAATAATCTCGAGATCATTCTTCTATCTTCGTACACCTATGATTTTATGACCCCGGCAAAAGTAGACCGGCTTCGCAAAAAGCAGTTTAACAAATTACCGGCGCTTCATCAAGCCGCATTTGAAAAAGGCATTTTCGAAACAAACAAGCCTTGTTATGTTGACAGATTTATAGCCTATAGAAAAGAGATGATAAAGAGACATAAAGCCTGGTTACGAACACACAACACCTGACAAATTGAATTTTATAAACAATTAAACAACTCATGATCATAAAATTTGTAAAAGCTGAATTTTAATTGCGATAAGGGCCAGCACGTTAAAATAAACCCATGAAATTCCTTCTTTACATATTGTTTACACTGCTCATACCCAAATGCTACTGTCAGCAGCTTATTGACATTAGTTCTATTGAGAACAGGTCGAAACACATTGACCTTGCCGGTAAATTATTAATGCCGTATGAAAATGAGAGTGACAGCGGATTTTCAATGCCGGACAATGAACTAAAATACTATGTAGTTAAAAGAAAAAAACTGAGCAAACTTGAAATAGCACCCCAGCTTCATAAGATACTGGTAGATTCTTTTGGCGCACTTAAATTCGTCACTACCTATTATTTTGAATCCAACCGGTTAATTAAAGTAATTGACGCTTACTATTACAGCAATAAAGAATTGAATAGATCGAATACATTTTATTATACTAAAGAAGATTGGTATACTAAGACTGGCGCTTGCCTCCCTGAATTTCCAAATAAAAACTATCATTTAATGTTAGCCAGGAATTATTTGAATACATTTGAAAAAGAAAAAAAACACTTCAGACAGTAGCCTCTTCGCCGCCGCCTGGGTGCAGGACGAAACATTAATAACCACAGTACAGGAAAATCAACCAATGACAACAACAAGCGCAGCTTTCACAGATTCAAAAAAACATTTTTTAATACTGGATGCATTGCGGGGCGTGGCAGCTATAACCGTGGTGTTGTTTCATATACTGGAAATATTTTCCGGCGGCGACCATGTAAAGCAGATCATTAATCATGGTTATTTAGCAGTCGATTTCTTTTTCATGTTGTCCGGTTATGTAATGGCGCATGCCTATGACGACCGTTGGGGTAAGATGACGGTGAAAGCATTTTTCAAAAGAAGGCTTATCCGCCTGCACCCGATGATCATTGCAGGGATGGTGATCGGCGCTATATGCTTCTATTTCCAGGAGTCCTCCACCTTTCCCAATATAGCCAACACTTCTGTGGGGCAAATGCTGCTCGTATTCATAGTAGGATGCACATTGATACCTGTACCGTTATCAATGGATATAAGGGGCTGGACAGAAATGCACCCGCTGAACGGACCGGCCTGGTCATTATTTTTTGAATACATCGCCAATATACTGCATGCCCTCATATTAAGGCGTCTTTCTAAAATAGTGCTATCGTTGCTGGTGGTGGCAGCTGCTGCAGCACTCGTGCATTTAGCAGTTACCAGTAAAACAGGCGATATCATTGGCGGCTGGTCGGTTGAACCCGAGCAACTGCGTATCGGATTTACGCGGTTGTTGTTTCCTTATATGGCCGGCATGTTGTTACGAAGGGCGATAAAAGTAACGGAAGGAAAAACTAATTTTTTATTCGCTGCCCTGCTGCTGATCGCGGTACTAAGTGTACCAAGGATTGGCGGGTATACGCACCTGTGGGCAAACGGCCTGTACGATTCTTTATCCATCATCTGCATATTCCCTATCATTATTTACCTGGGCGCAATTGGAAAGATCACTCACCAGTTAACCGAAAAGGTTTGTACATTTTTAGGAGATATCTCCTACCCCGTTTATATCATTCATTATCCAATTGTATATATCCTATATGCATGGGTAGATAATAATAAAGTGCCGATGGAAAAGGGGCTTTGGGTAGGGATCAGCCTGTTGCCGTTGATATTGATGCTGGCGTATGCCTTGCTGAAATTTTATGATGAACCGGTAAGAAGGTGGCTGGCAAAAAAGTTGTTGAAATAAATAAAGGCAAAGTAAAAAAACATCTGCCAACTCTTCGCTCCCATCTTCTTCACTGGCGCCAGTCTTTCTCGCCTGGGGCGAGAAAGACTGGTGTCTATTAATATTAGCGGTTTGTCCCAAGGACTCCTTTGGAGTAACCGCGGCAGGGTCTTGTAAAATATAAAAGACTCAACAGACTAAAGGTTTTCGCTATTCGTCGTTTAAGTACTAATAGAGTCAAAGTATCACTAATCACACACGCAACAAGCAAGTGAAGAACACTCTTATCAATAATTCAGAAACCAATGAAACTATACCTTATCATACTGGCATCGATTACGCTCCTTAGTTCTTGTTTTTATTCTGACGAGTCCCGCGAACAGGGAAAAATATTTCATGCAGGCCCTTCCACGGGAGGGATTGGCGCAATGTATTTTGCGCTCTTTAACGATCACACTTACCAGCTTTGTAATAGTGGTGGAATTGGGCAAGATTGTTATACAGGCAATTTTGAATTGCATAGGGATACACTTACATTAACTAACCTGGATAAGAAGATACCCTTACATTCAGGTAGATTCATTATAAAAAGATATGCCGAACAAGACAGCAGCTATTGGAATTGGAAATACGCAAAAAATATAGGGATCAGTACATGGCAAGACTTCAGATCGGAAGACTTAATCATGGAAGGTATAGGAGATGTATATCAATTAAACGACAGTAATCAACTCATGAAAGATGATATTTATTTTATTATAAGGCTCGACAGTTTAAAAAACTTTCTTTAACATTGGTTAGCCGTCATAGACAAGCCATTGCCACAGTTTTTACCAGGATACGATATCACACAATTTTATACGTCCTTATTGTAACATCTATGTTTCAAAAATATATCGTAATACTTTGCGCACTTATCTGCTCTCTTTCCCACGCCAGCTCACAGGCACAGGTACGAAAACCCACAGCCGTAGTGGACACCTCCAATTTTTCTATTACTATAGACAGCACTATAGTTTATTTATATAAAAATGTTAAAGACAGACCATTTTGGCTGGATGTATTAAGTCGTGATACGATGCTGCTATCCGCTGTAAAGCGTAAATTCGGAGTCCCCGACCCTATGATCAGCATAGTGAGTATCAGGCAGGTCATCAACAACAAACTGGAATATGAGTTCCAACTCTATTACGAACCCAAAAAAAAGAAAAAGCTGGTAGAAATACAAACTGATTCGCTCCCTATCTCGGCTATACCCCAGAGACCTGTACACTACATCGTTAAACTCTCCGGTATTGAAAGAACATTGAGCATCCAGATAGCTGCTGTTGAATTTGGATGGTTTGAATTATAAGTGTAAAACATTAGTTGGACGTAAGTCATCGCCGTCGCCTGGTCTCTGACCAACGACGAAAATAAAAGACCCGTACATCACAGATCAACAACCAGGTCATTATTCAGTTTTTCTGCTTAACTTCAAGCACATTCGATCAGGCGTAAACCGTTCCAACCATACCCATATACATATACCAGGAAGACATGAAATTTTTCAATTTATTTAAGCCAAATGCTGCTGCAAAACCTGATCAATTGAACGATCAACCGGCAGAAAACAATCCTGGTCATCCTCCCATTGAAAAAGAAAAGATCACCTACAGTTCTGATACCACGCTCACGGATGTTTTGAATTATATCAGGAACAATACGGTTCAACTTGGCATACAATTAAACAACCCGGCAACGGATACAGAAATTGAAGCGTTCGAAGCGCAAATAACAAGGCTTCCTGAAGACTTTAAAATGCTATACAGGTTTTCCAATGGCTTTGAAACAGATCAGGACCTGTTCAGGCTAATTCCATTGGCCGAAATTGCTGAAAATGATTTGGACAAAGATTATTTAGTAAATGACAGTTCTTTTCATTTTACAGAGTACATGATCTATTCTGACATGTGGAGTGTGGACACTAATAAAGAAGAGACAAATAAATACAGCATTTACAATAAAACAAACACAGTTGTTTACCTGACAAATTCACTGGCTGAATTCTTATGTGTATTCATAAACAAAGGGATTTATGACGGGCTTTATGGATGGATAGAAACAAAAGAAAGATCAGGCAGGCTTTTAGTGCTGGACCTCGATGAAACATTGATCCACGCTGCAGAAAAAGAATCAGGCGTTCCTGCCGATTTCCAGTTCGACAAATATTTTGTTTATAAGCGTCCGCATCTGGACAAATTTCTAACAGACATTTCAAAACACTACACACTTGGTATCTGGAGTTCGGCAGATGACAAATATGTTACGGAGATCGTAAACAAGATAAAGCCGGACAATATAACATTTGAGATTATTTGGGGGCGAAGCCGGTGTACATTGAAACACAACCGTACTTATGACAACTACTATTTTGAAAAAAAACTTGACAAATTAAAAAGGAAAGGCTTTAAGCTGGAGCAGATCATTATTGTGTATGATACACCCGAAAAATCAACTAGTAATTATGGAAATGCTGTTTATATAAAAGAGTTTACAGGCGATACAGCAGACGAAGAACTTATGCATTTATACGATTACTTACTGATCTTAAAAAATGCAGACAATGTAAGAACAATTGAAAAGCGTGGCTGGAGAGAGAACAAAAGCGGTTCATGATTTTCGGTAATGGATGATACTTATTCATCCTTTCACCACCTAACCAGAGTATGATATTTTATTAGTGCCTGCAAAAAAATCGGTTTTACAGCAATATGAAAATACTTGCACAAATAGCAGCTATCGGAATTTTAATAATTGTTTTCTCCTGCAAACAGGCGGGCAACAATAAATCGACACAGGCTACCACCAACAATGCTGAAACCACAAAAGACAGCTTAACCATCCCGGCAAATAAAAAACTTACCTCAATTGTTTTCGGGCGGTTTTGCGGAATGTGTGTAGGTGAATGTGCCACCATGTATAAACTGGATATTGTAAATAATAAATTACTCGTAGACCATACCGACAGCTATTGGGAATACCGGCGTGGAACTCCCATGAAATTTGATGCTGTTATAAACGATGAAAAGAAACTACTGATCGCAAAACAGTTCCTGGACAGTATTCCGGAACAATTACTCCATACAGATAAAGCAGCGGAAAGATTTGGCTGCCCTGACTGCACGGATGGCTGCGGCATTTTCGTGGAAACGAAATGCGACACGACAACAAAAATGTTTTTAATTGATTATCAAACCAGCCAATTGAGCGGTGAGATCAAATTATTTGCGGAACGATTAAAAAGGATCATTGGAAAATTGTAGAAGTTGTAATAACGATATACAACTTTTTAATCTCCAAAGTTTCGCAATATCAGAATTTCAGCTTAAATACTTATCATGCGAATACTTTTAATTGTCCTCATCATTGTATTGGCAAATGCCCAACTGGCGTTTAAACCTCTCAACCAACCTGCAATGTCAACTCAAAACGACACAACAGAAGCAATCAGGTTGAGTATTCAAAGATCATTTTTCAAGCATACAATGCCAGAGGCTGAATATTTGTTGCGGAATAACAAATCGGGAGATTCCATATTATTTACTTCAGAAAAAAAGTTACTGAAATATCTTCCCGGAGAAGTTGATTCTTTAAAATTCAGAATTATTGAAAGTAAAGACATTTGTGCGCTGTTAGCCGCAGATACAACATGGAAAAAACGACATTATTTACGGCTGCAGCTTTTTGAGAGAAAGAATAATACATATGAAGTTGTACTTTCAAACATGAATTGCGACAGGTTTACCAGTGGCGGAGGCATAGGTGTTACACTTATTAAAAAGGCAGATTCTTTGAAAATAACACACGTTGGCGCTTTTAATATTAATTAATAAAACTTTTTTTACTGACAAAAAACTTCCATATATACTTCAGGATAATATTTTATCCAACCATTTTCTTCAGATAATCTTAACAGCTATTTTATGAAAGTGTGCAATTGTAATATTTACGGCGACATTTTAGAATATACCCAATTAAAGGATCGGTTTAAGGATACAAAGAAAATCCTTTCTGACCTTAAACTTTTGGCACAACACCCCGAAAAAGAGCATCAGTTATACCAATGCGTTAATTGTGGACAATACTGGCAAAAAAGCATGAGCTGGATGGACGGCAATAAGCAATATGTTTTTAAGGTCCGTGAAATTGAGGTCACAGAATGGAAAGAGCAACCATTTGTGCAACCAGATGATCTGTTTGCAAGAACCGGGATAGTTAATCAGTATTTAAAGCGTGCAACATTTGAAGAACAGGAGACATTGTGCAGGCACCCTTCTTGTCCACATCATGCAATCCAGTTAAGTATATTTTGCATTGTTCATCACATGGAGAGTATTAAAATTGCAACGACAATACCCGATAACGTAACCTGGTTCCCTCCGTTTGAAAAAAAACATCTTGAATTAAGCTACGAAAGATTAAGTGAGCTGCCTAATTATAAGAAATACAGCTGAATAAAATGATTAACATTGCAATGATAGCTATGCTGAGCTGGCGCAGTATGATCAACGGCGAACACACTTCGCGATAATACAAAATACGGCATAACTGCATAACTTTTACCACTTATAAACAATCAATCATACACCAAAAAAATCAAACCTTATTCACATGATAACAAAAATAAAATACGGCTTTTGCTGCTTCGCTTTTATAATTTTACTAGGTTGCAAAACCAGTCACCTGAACAATGCCACCACACCCTCTACCGGCATGTACAAAGTGGCAATACTTTATCCCAATGGAGATGACAAGACATTTGACATGGACTATTACGAAAAAAAACACATGCCCATGGTAGCAGGATTTTTGGGAAAGAATTTAAAATTTTACGAGATCGATAAAGGCATAGCGGGCAGAACGCCAACCGATAAAGTGCCCTACCTGGCAATAGGTTATTTTTATGTTACCGATATGGCGGAATACAATAAAGCCATTGCACAGAACAGGGAAGCCGTGATCGGCGATTTTAAAAATTACACCAATATACAACCCGTAGTGCAGGTATGCGAGATCAAAAAACTGGTACCGGGCACAAGCAAATAGCACCAAGATACAATGAGATACCCCCGGTTATACATACCAATAATATGCATCGCAGTATATGCAGCAGGCTGCAACGGCGAAAAGTCCCCACCGGGGCCCGGCTATAGTTATACAATACAGGACTCGAAAAATAATGGGGTCTTTCTATTTGGATCAGGCTGCAATAAAACGGTATTTGACCTGGACGATCTATATCGCTGCACCATAAAAGAAGCATGGGTGGAAAAAAGCTGGACCCAACAAGTGATGATGTTTGGCAAACCCAATGTATTATACCAACAGGATACTGCATGGCAGTTAATGATATTGCTGCAGATTGACACTTTGCACGAACAGCGGCGAAGACCAATGTATTATTTCTTAGGACGGCAATCGCTGGACGAGCTGGTGCACTACCGTTATCATGGGTCGCAGACCGACACCATTAAAATACCTTTATATCGCCAGCTGGACCAGGAGTATTTACAGGATAACAAAAAAGCCTTTGATACACTCAGTTTTATCAAAAGAAAAAGTGATTGACCCATACGCTTTACGCAGTAGCTTACACACCTTACATGGCATCCTAAAAACAATCATAAAAACAACAACATGCAAGCACAAACTTCCACTTTCGTAAACAAAGCAGGATTCAAAATTTTTACCAGGACATGGTTGCCCGGGGGCAATATCCGTGGATTGATCGTGATCACACACGGCCTTAATTCGCACAGCGGTTATTATCAATGGACAGCAGATCAATTTGCAGCGCAGGGTTATGCAGTGTATTCCTTCGATCAGCAGGGCCGCGGCCAATCGGAAGGAGAACGATTTTATACCGACAATATTTATGACACAGTTGCCGATACGGACTATGTGGTGGAGCTGGCAAAAAAAGAACATCCCGGCTTACCCCTGTTTATATTAGGGCATAGTGCGGGTGGCGTACTGGCATGCCTGTACACATTGGAACACGCCGAAAAATTAAGCGGCCTCATCTGCGAAAGCTTTGCATTTAAAGTGCCGGCGCCCGATTTTGCATTGGCGGTATTAAAAGGCTTAAGCCACCTGGCGCCGCACCTGCACACCATTAAATTAAAGAATGAAGATTTTTCCCGCAACCCCGAAGTGGTGGCCGCCATGAACAGTGACCCGCTGATCGCAAACGAATCGCAACCCAGTAAAACGATGGAACAACTGGTAAAGGCAGATGAAAGATTAGAGAAAGAATTTCCCGCCATCAAGATCCCCGTTTTTATTTTACACGGCACACTCGACAAAGCCACCAAACCATCCGGCAGCCAGTTCTTTTACGATACCACGGGATCAACAGATAAAACGATCAAACTATACGAAGGGCATTACCACGACCTGCTGAACGACCTGGAAAAAGAGACCGTGATGAATGATATTATTGAGTGGGTAAAAAAGCGTAGTTAAAAACACTGGCGCAGGTGTTCTCGCCTTAGGCGAGATCACCTGTGTCTATTAATTCTAGCGGTCTGTGACCGCGGCAGACTCTTGAATAACTAAAAACATCCAGCCGCCAAATAGATCTTATTATTCAACAATAAAAAATATCTACTTAGCATTACTCTGTTTTATTTGCGTCACAAAAAGTTACCCACAGCAGCCAACCAACCGTTATGGACACATCATTGCCACCATTATCAAACAAAAGAAGCAAATAACTGCTACTGCGGAATTTGCCCCCAATAGTACCTACCTGGATTCATCCTGGTTGCGACGATTCGAAAGAGACCTCAACCATTTGCTCCAGCATCCAAAAAAGATAAAAAAAGGGAAACACATCGTTTCAGCTCGTTTCTTCATGGACAAAGATGGCAATTTATCAGATATTAGTTGTGAATACGATCCGGGCTACGAACTGTGCGGAGAAGTGTTGCGTGTACTTAAAAAATCTAAAAACTGGGCTCCTGTGCAAGCAGTACGGGCAGTGCAGAAACCCGTGGAATAAATGATAGCCTTCATTAAAAAATATAAATGGAAGATCGTGTACTGGATAATACTGTTATTCGTAGTGCTGTATTTTGCGCCGGACCAAAACAAATACTACCTTGACGATGATATTAAAAATTTTAAAACACGGCACCTGCAACCGGTACTGGTTTACACAGGTATTATTACACCGGTCGGTTTTTTTATCTATAGGCTCATCAACACCAGGTCTGTAAAGCAGGCCGCAATTGGTTTTGCATATCTTGCATTTACGCTTGCCTGCCTGCTTTTTATCTTCCGGGATGTATTGCTGGGCGCTTCCTTATTTTTGAACAGGCAATTTAAAAAAAGCACAGTACAGAAATTATACCAGGCAACCTATTTGGCAGGTGGAGACCATGCAAAGAAAAACTTTGTTCCTTATGACCTTGCAACAAAACAAATTTCAATAGACAATAAGTTAATCAACAAACTTTACTCCAGTGACCTTTCCCAAAACGACACCATTCGTTTAAATTTGGAAAAAGGAATATTTGGAATTGATTTTAGTGCACAGCCATTGAACAACAAGTGATATATTGCAGGAAACTGTGCTTTAATACAAGCAGTCAGTCATTTTTATATTTGATCATGCGTAGATATTCTCTATACCCTTTTTTATGGATAATTCTCTTTGCCTGCACAACGAGGTCAAGGCAAACAAAAAATGTACAGCAGGATACTGCTGCCAAAAATCATTTTTCAAATATCATCCAGGTAGCGCAGTATGGGGACAGTGTAAGACTTGAAATTGAAAAGACTGATACCGGCATCATAAAACATTACATTGATCTAAAAGGATTAGTTGATGACAACTTCGACAACAGTTATAATGTGGTCTGTAAATACAAAACGATCAATAACGACACAAGCATTACCTCAGGATGTTTTTTTAAGGAAGGAGATTACCAACTTAATTTCGATCAAAAGCAACTCGTTGCCTACTGCGACAGTATTATTCAGCACCTTGCACCCGGCGAATACAATAATGAAGTGATAAAGCCACCTTATGAAAAATTAAAAAAATATGCACTACACAAAAGCACATCTTACGCACTGAATTATATTCCGGAGCTTATCATTAACCTGCCAGGTAAAATTGTGAATACAAAAACAAAAGAGCTGCCGCAGGCTATACTAATTGAGTTTTACAAAACTGAATTTTCGGCAGGTAAAAATTTTTACCTTATATCTGACCGGGGAGATACGCTAAACTGGATCCATCACCTGGATTATATAAATTAACAACAAACAATAATTGCTGTAAGAAACAAAATGAAAAAGGTTATCTCAAAAATATTGCCCGCACTAATGGTAATTACCTTTATTGGTTGCAAAGAAGAGAAGAACCCGTGCAGTATCTCCGAAGCCATTTTAAAAAATATTGACAAAGAAGATAGTTTAATAAACCTGCCCGAAGTAAAAAAACGGGACAGTATATGGAATTTAAAAACCTATAACGAACCCTCATTGATCACCGCACAAAACGACAGCTACAGGTTCACATTAGCCAGTGCCTTTGAAGGAGTGCATATATACCGCGTAGAGAAAAACAACGATCACTATAAAGCAACAATAAAATTTATTGCAGACCCGGGCATAGAACCGGTTGTCAAAGAATTTTCAATACCCGGAAAAACATGGAATAATATTGTTGACAGCCTTGCTGCCGATAGCTTCTGGACATACCCCAGTTCAATAGACAGAAGTGGGTTGGATGGCGCTACCTGGGTGCTGGAGGGATATAAGTCAAAACCCGACAGGTGTACAGGAAAAAATTACCACAGGCTCATGCGTTGGTCACCGATCGATTCCACATTTATTGCAATGTGCGACCTTTTGTATCATTTAAAAAAGGAGTGAACAAGAGTTAGTAAGCATTGAAAAAATATCGGTTTCTTTGCAGCAGCATGCGCAAAAACAAAAAGAACATACCGGTAAATTCAATGGCCGACAATTCCGGCCGTGGTATTGCCATTGATGTGAATCATATAAAAAAAGCAGATTTTAAAACAGCAGAGCAATACGAAGAAGCAACACAATCGCACCGCGATGAAGGGCATACCTTTCACCTGGTACAAAAAGGAAAAGTGCTGATCGAGATCGATTTGAAAAAGCATACCGTCAGTGCACCGGCAGTAGTGTATATGCATCCCAGCCAGGTACACCGCATAATAGATTTTCACAACGTAACCGTTTGTTCTTTGGCTATCAATAACGAGCACCTGTATCCCGATCACCAGGATTTTTTAGAAACAATAGCGCCGGTTGCCCCATTGTCATTAAGCAAAGCAACCTATAAAAACATCAGCACACTCTTTACACTCAGCCTGGATTTTTATACACAGAAGAACAATAAATTATACCAGCCGCTTTTAAAAGACAGTTGCAATGCATTGGTGGCGCTTATTGCTTCGGTGTTTTTACAACAGCACAAGGGGCCGGTACAACTTTCACGGTCTGAGCATATAGCAAGATCCTTTGCGCAATTATTAGAAAAGCATTACAGCACTGTAAAACGGCCCGCAGTGTATGCCGACAAGCTGAATATTTCCACGCATTATTTAAATGAAAGCGTAAAACACACAACAGGTATACCCGTAACACAACATATCCGCGACCGGGTAATACTGGAAGCCAAACGCCTGTTACTGCATACCGACAGGTCCGTAAAAGAAATAGCATTTGAACTGGGTTATGAAGACTATCCTTATTTTACAAGGTTGTTCACCAAAGCCACCGGCATCACTGCCCTCACCTATCGCAGCAAAAGGCACGATTAGTCCAATACTTGCCCCGCTTAGCCATTCGCCAGTTTTTAAATACGCCAGAACTTTGCCCTGTAAAATCAAAAGCGTATAAAATGCAACCACATAAAAAAGTATTGGTATCAGGTGCAAGTTTTGCAGGATTAACAACTGCTTACTGGATGAATAAAATGGGATACGAAGTAACGGTAGTGGAAATTAGCCCTTATTTAAAAATGGGCGGCACGCCTGTAGACATTAAAGACAGCACCGTAGACATTGTAAAACGGATGGGGCTATACGAAGTCATTAAAAGCAATCGTGTAGGGCCTAATAAGTGGGAATTTAAAAATGCCGACGATGTGACCGAGCATTGTGTTCTGCTGGAAAGATCACCGGATAATGAATTTGAAATAGAAAGAGACTTCCTGCTTAACCTGCTGTACGACCTGGTAAAAAATGAAGTGCGTTTTATATTCAGCAACAGCATTACAGCTATACAGGAAAAAGCCCACGCATTGGAAATAAGTTTTAAAAACGGAACGCAGGAAAATTTCGACCTGCTGTTTGGTTGCGATGGCGTACACTCCGCCGTAAGAAAAATGTGGTTCGGCGCAGAAACAGCATACGTGCATTTTTTAGGGCAATATTTCTCTATTGCCATTGCCAATAAATTACTGGTGGAAGAAGGCGCTTATCAATTATATGCCGAACCAGACAAAGGTGTGGCGTTGTATGCCTATAACAATAAGACCGATATCATATTTACCTTTCGCCCCGGAAAAGAGATCGCTTATGATTTCCGCAACCAGGAGCAACAAAAAAACATCATTGCAGCACAGTTTGAAGGTATGGGTTGGCGAACAGCAGAGTTGCAGCAGGAGTTGTTACGGTCCGGCTCCTTTTATTTCGATAAATTCTGCCAGGTAAAAATGCCCAGCTGGACGAAAGGCAGGGTGGCATTGGTAGGCGATGCCGGCTATTGCGCCTCGCCTGCAGCAGGCATGGGTGGCTCCCTCGCCATCATTGGTGCAACCGCATTGGCAGATGCATTTGAAAAGCACCACGGCAATACAACACTCGCCTTTGAAGCATACAATAACAACCTGCGGCCGTTTATAGAAGAAGTACAGGCAGCAGCGGTACTAACCTTAGATAAATTATTACCACATACCAAAGAAGAGATAGAATGGCGAAACAAACACGGGTTTGAGTTTTAGTGCCCCGAAAATTCTTTTCGGGCCATCCCTTGCTTATCGCTTTCTGGCGCAGGTGATCTAGCCTTAGGCTAGATCACCTGTGTCTATTAATTCTAACGGTCTGTGACGGCGGCAGGCTCTTGCAGTAAATCCAACAGCTTCCTTTTTAAATAAATTACTCCGCTCTCAAAATAAAAACGCCAACACATCCCAACATCGGCGCAATATTCATTAACACAAATTTTTAATTGGCTCCCATCCGAATCACGCCTCTGTAAAATATTGCATTTATTTTTTTACTTTTATAAATAACGAATCATGCGCAATGCAGCAACATTGCCGGAAAATACAGCAACATGTTCAACCCAAAAGCCTTACTACTGCTCTGTATTATTATGTTCTCGTGCAAACAACCTGTCATTACAGGCCATTGGAAACTACAGAACCGGCCTGACTATAAAATACCTGGTCTACATGCGGTAAATGCGGATGCAGGCGACCTGACCCTGTTAAGCGATTCCACTTATTTAATAAAAGGTATTAGTAACGCCACATCCAATACACCGGGCTGGCATACAGGCGGAGATGAAAAAGGATCCTGGAAAGGATCGGGCAAAGACACGCTGATACTGTTTCCAGACAACCTCAGGCAGTATATACCGGAATCATGGCAATCGAACTACCGCACTTCTTATAAAATTGTACAACTAAGCCAGGATGAATTGGTATTAGCTGCTCTCGACTCTTCGCGGAACATGCGCAGGGACAGCCTGGTAAGATACCAGCGTAAGTAAACCTGTAATTCAATCAACGATACATTATCAAATGAAACGCTTTAAACGCATACTACTCTACACCTTGCTGCTGTTGTTGGTGCTTATCGGCATATTTGCCATACAGAATTATCCTGTATCAGCTGCTGCAAAAAATTTACCGGCATTATCAGATACCAGTGATATCCGGAAAAACCTGGAGCTGATCATTCAAACCGCTAAACCAAGAAATTATAAAAACATTGATGTGCTGGATACCGTAGCCGAAAGAATACGACAGGAATTTTCAAATTACTCCGGCGAGGTGAATATGCAAAACTACCAGGTAAATCAAAGCTGGTATAAGAATGTCATTGCATCCTTCGGTCCGCAGGGTGCAGAAAGGATCATTATAGGAGCGCATTACGATGTATGCGGCGAGCAGGATGGCGCCGATGATAACGCCAGTGGTGTGGCGGGTATTTTACAACTGGCAAAACTGCTGAAAGATAAAAAACTAAAATACAGGATCGACCTGGTGGCTTATACTTTAGAAGAGCCGCCCTTTTTTAATACAGAGCAGATGGGAAGTTATGTACACGCCAAATCATTGCAGGAAGATTCTGTACCGGTAAAAGGTATGATCAGTTTGGAAATGATCGGATATTATTCAGATGAAGCAGGTTCGCAGGATTATCCTTTGGGCATTTTAAAATGGGTGTACGGCAACAAAGGTAATTTTATTACCATAGCACAAAACTCCTTTTGTGGCGACTTTGCAAAACAATTCAAAACATTGTATTTTAAAAACAATTCCATTATCGCCAAATCATTCCGGGCGCCTTCATTTTTAGGCGGCATCGGGCTATCGGACCATAGCAATTACTGGAAATTTGGCTACAGCGCAGTCATGATCACCAACACTGCATTTTTCAGGGATCATAATTATCATAAAAGAACGGATGTACTTAAAAATTTAGACCTGGCAAGAATGGGACAGGTAATTGATGGCGTTTACAGAACGGTAACGCAAATGGAATAATCTCCCTGGCGCCAGTGTTCTCGCCTGGGGCGAGACCACTGGTGTCTATTAATACTAGCGGTTTATAACCGCGGCATAACCTTGCCAAATAAACACAACCTCTCAAAAAAAAACGCCAACACTCTTCAGCATTGGCGCAACATTAAACTAAAAGCAAAATCTTAATTCGTAACGATCCTTACCGGTCCGCCATCTCCCATCAGTTCTTTTCTTGCTTTTGCAAATTCTGCCGGTGTAACTTTCTGTCCTTTGGTAGGCGCTTTAATATCCGCTTTCTTAACATCTTTTTGCAGATCAGTTGCAGTGTACACGATCTCGCCACTGTTTACATCCATGCCCAGTATCAGCCCCGGCAAACCGCTGAACTGTGCGGGGCCGGAAGATAACGCAATATCATCCGCATACCAGGCCACAATATCAAAACCCATTTGCGATTTGCCGGTGGCTTTCTTGCATACATGACCCAAAATGGTTTTTGTTTCGCCATCCACCAGCTTCCATACAATATTGCGGATAGAATCCTGTACTAAAAATTCTTTTTCCATCAGGCTTCTTTTTTCAATGGCCTGCTGCGTGGTAAAATCTTTAAAATAGATATTATCAGCACCTGCAAAACGCATTACCACGCCACCACCTTGTGGCTGTTCGCTCAGGTCCGGTTCTTCTTCCATGGCTTTGAACAACGATTTGTTATCTGCAAACAACAATTCGTATTTATTGGTGCGGAACTGGGGGATCATAGCCTTCATCTGCTCATTTTCGGCAGGTATGCGGCGGTGCATATCAATTTTTTCTTCAAAGATCACTTTACCTTCTTTAACCTGTGCAATGGCAACCTGTGCCAGTATAACAGCAGATAGGAATACTACAAATTTTTTCATGTCGTTTAATTTTAAAACAAAAGTATTGCAGCCCTGCAGCGCAGCAGGTTAACCATCCTTTCATTAAGGTTAATTAAGGTTAATAAGGCTAAAACCCAATGCCATAAAGGATTACATTTGCAGGGTCATTGTATGAAAAAGAAGATAATTGCCGATCCATTACTGATGATAGTCACCATACTCATCATTGTTGGCTTCCAGGTGTACTGGTTAAAAAATAACTACGACCGGGAGGCAAGGCTGCTGGCCAGCAAGGCGGGCATCGTATTCCGCAGCAGTGTATTTGAACTGCAGGCAAAAAAACTCCGCCTCTCCGATTCCAGCAAGAATCATAAGGAACATACTGATATTAAACTGGTGATGAAAGACGGCAGTTCCGGCAGTCCCGTGGTCATTAAAAGATTAAAGGAACAACTATTAGGCATTACCGATGCCATGCGCCGGCAGATGAACGACTCTTTACTAAAAAAAGATACCGGTAAAACAAGGGTGATGATATCGATGAATAACTCCATGATGTTTTACAACAACGATACAGTAAAAACATCAGTGAGCGCTACGGCCAGTGGCGATAAAGAAAGAGTGGTGCAGATATTGTATGGCATTGATTCTTTGCAGGATACCATTCCCCGCAGTGAGATCATTGCTGCTGTACAACGATCATTCAAAGAAGAAAAACTGCCCGTATCATTTTCATTACAGCCGGTGGCAGAAAAAATAAGCATAGTGCCGGATCATGAAGAAGAGATCAGTTTAGATAACCTGGATAAAGTAACCATTGGTTTTGCACACCCCGTTACTTATAAACTGCAATTGGAAAACACATTCGGTTACCTGTTCAAAAAAATATTACCGCCATTATTATTCTCGCTCTTTTTAGTGGCAGTAACCATATTTACATTTTTATTATTGTACCGCAACCTGAACCGGCAGCGCCGTTTAACAGATATCAAGAACGAATTCATTGGCAATATCACGCACGAATTAAAAACACCCATCAGCACCGTAAGCGTGGCTATTGAAGCCATGCAGCGATTCAACGCATTGCAGAACCCCGCCCGTACACAGGAATATTTAAATATTGCCAATAACGAATTACAGCGCCTGGGCCTGCTGGTAGACAAAGTATTGAAACTATCCATGTTTGAAAAACAGGAAGTGGAACTGCAACGGGAAGTATTTGATATAGAACAACTGGTAAAAGAAGTGGTAAGCTCCATGCGCTTACAATTTGAAAAATACCATGCAGCCGTGGAGATACAAACCGAAGGCAGCGACTTTACCATAACTGCCGACCGCATGCACATTACCAGTGTGGTGTACAATCTTTTAGACAATGCGCTCAAATACAGCAGTGACAATCCCCGTGTGGACATCAGTATTGCTGCAAGTGCAGAAAAGATAGTTTTAAAAGTGGCAGATAACGGCGTGGGCATACCGGCCGCTTATAAGGATAAGATATTCGATAAATTCTTCCGCGTACCTTCCGGCGACCGGCATAACGTGAAGGGCTATGGGCTGGGACTGAGTTATGTGGCGCATATCATTGCGCAGCATAACGGCACTATTGAAGTAAAAAGCGATGAGACAAAAGGCGCAAGCGGCACACAATTCACCATTCAACTACCCAAACAACATGAAGACCATTAAAATATTATACGCAGAAGATGAATTGTTTTTAGGCAAGATCGTAAAGGAAAGCCTGGAAACAAGGGGCTTTGAAGTGCTGATGGAAACCGATGGCGATAAAGTGTTGCCGCTGTACAAAAGCAGCCAGCCCGATGTATGTGTGCTGGATGTAATGCTGCCCAACAAAGACGGTTTTACCATTGCAGAAGAGATAAGAAGCATCAATGCACAGGTACCCATTTTATTTCTCACTGCCAAAACACAAACGCAGGACCTGGTAAAAGGCTTTCAACTCGGCGGCAACGATTATATCCGCAAACCCTTCAGCATGGAAGAACTGATAGTAAGAGTGGAACATGCCGTGCGCCAGCGCAATGGCGAAAGTATTACGGAGGAGAAGAAAGAGCAGATCAAGATGGGTAAATACACCTTCAACCTGGGCCGACAGGTATTAAAAGATAATGTGGAAGAAAAGAAATTATCCTTCCGCGAAAGTGAATTACTGAAACTATTATACGAAAACAAAGACAAGATAATTGACCGCCGCGATATACTCAATTTACTATGGGGCAATGATAATTTTTTCAACTCCCGTAACCTGGATGTATACATTACCAAACTTCGGGGCTATTTAAAGAACGATCCTTCGCTGGAGATCATAACTATTAAAGGAATTGGATATCGTTTTGTAACGGGATAAATTTGAGAAGGCAAGTTTTTCCAACTTAGTAAATGAGGCTAAAAATACTGCCCCTAACTTTGCAGTTCAATTTTAGTACACATGAGTTTATTATTCTCTCCCCTCACCTTAAAAAGTATCACACTTAAAAACCGTATTGTTGTATCGCCTATGTGCCAGTATTCCTGCACGGATGGTTTTGCTACTGATTGGCACCTGGTGCATTTAGGCAGCCGTGCAGTAGGCGGTGCTGCACTCATTATACAGGAAGCCACTGCAGTAAATGCAGCAGGCCGCATCACTTACGGCGATCTCGGCATCTGGAAAGATGAGCATATTGAAAAACTAAAGACCATTGTTGATTTTATTCATCAAAATGGTGCAGTAGCAGGTATACAGCTGGCGCATGCCGGAAGAAAAGCCAGTTGCGAACTGCCCTGGAAAGGCGGCGCACAAATACATGCCGGCGAAGCGCATTGGCAAACGGTAGCGCCCTCTCCTATTCCCTTTTACGAACACGATATGGTGCCGCATGCTTTAACAAAAGACGAGATCGGCGATCTTGTAAATGATTTTAAAAATGCTGCTGTCCGTGCATTAAAAGCAGGTTATAAAGTAATAGAGATACATGCTGCGCATGGATACCTCATCAACGAATTCCTCTCTCCCTTGAGCAACCAGCGCACGGATGAATATGGTGGCAGCTTTGAGAACAGGATACGTTTTTTACTGGAGATCATTGCAGCTATTCAAACGGTATGGCCTGCAGATCATCCAATATTTATCCGCATTTCTTCCTCCGACTGGATAGAAGGCGGCTGGACCATTGCTGATTCTGTGCAACTGGCCATGATCGTAAAGAATAAAGGTATTGATCTTATTGATGCATCATCAGGAGGTATCAGTGCCGCTGCGAAAATTCCCGCAGGTCCCGGTTACCAGGTACATTTTGCGGAAGCCATCAAAAAACAAAGCGGCATACGCACCGGTGCAGTGGGTATCATTACCACTGCAGAACAGGCAGAAACAATTTTACAGCAACAGCAGGCTGATCTTATATTTTTAGCAAGAGAAGAATTGCGGGACCCTTACTTTCCCCTGCACGCCGCCAAAGCATTGGGCGACGACATCGAATGGCCGGTGCAATATGTAAGGGCAAAGAGATAAAACACACAGTTTAAATAAACCACATAGGCACATAGAAAACATAGGAAATACAGAAGAGGATAATCAATACAATTCCCTATGTACCCTATGTGTCCTATGTGCCTATGTGGTGAATATTTCTTAATTGTTTTCTTCTAGCATGCTTCTTAGTAGGTTATGTTGTGGTGATGTTTTGCAGGTTTTATTTGTGGCAAGGAGCCGAAGTACAACTTCAGCGGACTTTCTATGTTCCCTATGTGCCTATGTGGTTAAATTTTCTTACATGGTTAATTTCCTTCATTTTTTTATTCTCTCTTTCCTCGTTATTTTCACACTATGCCAGTAACAGATCCGCAGATAAAGATTTTATTGCAATGTATCGCCCTTGAAGAAAAAGAACAGGTAAAACGCTACAGTTTAGACCAGCAGCATACTTTAAAAGCATTAAAAGCCGAAGGCCTCGCCCTGCACCCCATTGTGGTAACCAGGAAGAATTTTGGTTATGCCGATTACCCGGAAATAAGTTTTCGTTTAAATTTTCCACCCGAAGCCAATATGTTCAAAGATGGCGCCGCCATAGAATGCTTTTGCACCGGGGAGGAACCGGTAAAAGGGATATTATTGAATATGGACGGCAAATCCGGCAAGTTCCGTTTGTTTGCACCCGATTTTCCCGACTGGATTGAAGAGGATAATGTAGGCATCAAGCTGGCACCCGACCAACGCACCACCACCATTATGAAGACGGTGCTGAACAACCTGGAAGCCAATAAAGAACAATACCAGTTATTTCAGCAATTGCACGGAACTACTAACATTAACGGGCACACGATAAATGTCAATACCTCTGCCCTCTCCTTTCGCAATAAAAACCTCAACGAAAGCCAGCAACAGGCAGTAGCCGCCATAGCAGCAGGCGAAGCTGTTACCATAGTGCATGGCCCGCCGGGTACGGGCAAAACCACCACCCTGGTGGAAGCCATTATACAACTGGTAGAAAAAGGAGAAAAAGTACTGGTGGCAGCGCCCAGCAATACAGCGGTGGACAATATTGCCAAAGGTTTAATAGCAAAGAATGTACAACTATTGCGGGTGGGCAACACCAGCAAAGTGGATGAGGACATTTTTCAACATACACCAGAGGGAAAATTATCCAACAGTAAACAGTTAAAAGAGATCAAGCAATTAAAGATACGTGCCGAAGAGTTCCGCAAGATGGCCTTGAAATACAAGCGCAGTTTTGGCAAAGCAGAAAGAGAGCAGCGCAATTTATTATTTAAAGAAGTAAAGAACATCCGCACCGAAATAAAAAGCCTGCAGGCCTACAACGAAGAAAAACTGTATAGCGAGGCAGCAGTCATCGCAGGCACACCGGTAGGATTATATGATGCAAAGATCAACCACCTGCATTTTGATACCTTGGTAATAGACGAAGCCGGTCAATGTATTGAACCACTGGCATGGTGCATCTTTCCGCTGGCAAAAAAATATGTGCTGGCAGGCGATCATTTGCAATTACCTCCCACTGTATTAAGTAACGAAGCGGCCAGGCTTGGTCTCAACCGTTCTATACTGGAAGTAAGCATTGCCACAATAAAAAATGTTTTCTTACTCAATACGCAATACCGCATGCGGCAGGCCATTGCAGGTTTTTCAGGCGGCTATTTTTACGACGGCCTTTTGTTAACTGCAGCGCATTTAACCAACAACCATACACATATCACCTTCATCGACACCGCCGGTTCCGGCTTTAATGAAAAGCACGGCCCCGATGGCAGCAGCCTGCAGAATGAAGGTGAATTACAAATAGTACAAAAATTACTGGAAACAGAACAACTGGATCCGCAGCAAACGGCTTTCATATCTCCTTATTCCGGGCAGGTGGCTGCAGCAAAAGAATTGCTGCCCAAGCAACTGCGTATAAGCACCATCGATAGCTTCCAGGGGCAGGAAAAACAAAATATCATTCTGTCGCTGGTGCGGAGTAATGATGATGGTGATATTGGCTTTTTAAAAGATTACCGCCGCATGAACGTGGCCATCACAAGGGCAAAGGAACAACTGTATGTGATAGGCGACAGCGCCACCATTGGCGCCGACCCTTTTTACAATGCATTTTTAACCTATATGGAAAACAACGGCAACTACCGCACCGTTTGGGAATTTGAACTATAATATCATGCCAGGCTTTTGGTAAAAGCATCCACCACGTACGCAAGATCGCGGTACAGCAGTGTTTCATTTACTGCGATCAATCCACTGTTATTATTATCGGGTATGGGCATCCGTATATTAAAATTATTCTTCAGCGAGGCCTGCAGTTTTTTCCCGTCCACTTCTTTAGCCAGTTCCAACTTGTATAAATTGGTGCCGCCGTCCAGCGCTGTGATCTTAATACCGGGCAGTTTATTTAATTCAGTGAACAGGTCGGTACTTCTCATCCTGGTTTGCAGCATTCTTAATTCCAGTCCCTCCAACCGGTTCAATGCCATGGCGGCATTCGCCCAGTTGCCATACATTGAGCCGCCGTGTATTTTTATTAAATGCGGCATCTTCTCTATCACTTTTTTATCGCCACACAATACAGCGCCACCTGCAGCGCCCATGTATTTATACAAAGAAATATAGACCGTATCAAAATAAGATGCATATTCCTTTACACTAACACCCGACCATGCAGCCGCTAAAAATATCCTTGCACCATCCAGGTGTAGCTTAATATCATTGGCTTTACAATACGCACTGATCTTTTTTATTTCGTCCAGCGGCACCATCCTTCCTTCCGAACGGCGCACCGGGTTCTCGATACTAACCGCACCCACACCCGATTTAAACACTTCCTGTTCTGCCAATGCGTCTACGGCCTGCTTTAAAGCTGCAGCGGTAAAATAAGTTTCACCCTTGGCCAAAGGCATCAGTCGTTTCTGAAACACAGATTGTGCTGCATCCGCCTCATCGCGGTACACATGGCTGGTATCCTGCACAAATACCTTGGTATTCTCCCCACTCAAAACAGCAATGGCCAGTTGATTGGCCATAGTGCCGGTGGGCATAAAAATAGCTTTTTCTTTACCGGTTATCTCGGTGAATTTCTTTTCCAGTGCGGCAATGCTGCCACCATCTCCATAACGGTCACGCTCAATGGCAGTGGTGCTGTTGGCCTGTTTCAGCAGATCAATATAAGCGGCGGGTTCAAACATTTCGCCGTCTCCAAAAAATTTTATAGGCAATTCATCTGCAGGTTCGGGAGTATGTTTTTTTTCTGCAGCAAATAAACCTGCGGCGGGTATCATGGCAGGTAAAGCAGAAAGACCGGATAGTTTTAAAAAGTTTCTTCGGTTGGCTTTTGGCATAGTTACTGTTTAATGCCTGAAAATACAATTATTTTACATTACAGTAGCAAAACGTTCTTTTTTAACATAATGCTATAAAAAAATCCGGGACCTCATAACCATGAGATCCCGGATATAACAGAAGTACTTATATTTTTATTGAACCATCAGTTTTGCTGTAGTTGCTGTGCCTTCAGCCGTAACAATGCGGATAAAATAAAATCCTTTTTGCCATTGACTGGTATTAATATTCCGTTGCACTTCTGTAAAATTAAATGTTTTGTACACGGCACCGCTGGCGGTATACACTTCCACCGTTTTATTACCGGCAACATTTGCAGTAATGGTAAACTGGTTATCCTTTACAGGATTAGGATATACCATTACCGTAACCGGTGTTCCTTCCCTGCCTATCCACCTGATATCAGACAAATAACTGTTACCGGTGATCTCTTTCACTTTAATACGGTAATACAATTTTTCGCTGCTGATATTTTTATCTGTGAATGTATAAACCAATTGTCCTGAAAGAGCGCTCACTGAACCAACCACTGTAAAGTCACGGCCATTGGCAGAACGCTGTATCTCGAATGACGCTACATTATCCGCCTGCCCCAGCTTCCACGACAGTATGCCTTTATCATCCATCCTGTTGGCAGTAAAATATTCAAAAGTTACCGGCAGTACTGCAAATGCAGATACCACCACATCCGAACGGAACTTTTTAAAATTATCCTGTGTAAGATCTTTCGCAGCTATGCCATCACCATAATATACATTATCGCCATTATCACTGATGAACTGTAGTTTATCCAGCGCCAGCTGACCGCTTTCATTCACCTGCATCACACCTTCAATGTTCAAACCTGTTACGTCAAAAGATGTAAGTTGTACAGGCGCATCGGCAGGGTTACCGGTCCATTTATATACAGCAGGATCGAGTACATTATCATCAGGATTACCTGCAAGAATTACATAGAAACCATTACTGATACGAACGATATCACGGATACCACGCAAACCGAGATCCAGTTCAATAGGCGTACCGATAACAGGATTGCCCGCAGGTGCACCATTGTTGAACCATGTTTCAAAATTCTGCACCGGTGCTATCACCGCGTTGGTATGTGTTGCATTAGGCACTAACGGTGCCCTGAACCCGATATATAATGTGGTATTATCCGGACCAAAAGCCATTCCTTCAATATTAAAACCATCCACCTGTTTAGGATCGTGACCTGCTGCTGCACTGGCAGTAAAATTATAACCATTGGCATCGCCCCAGTTGATCAGTTGCAGACGCATATTGCTGTAAGAACCTGCATTGTTAAATGTAGTGGCAGCACCCACACCACTGGAAGTAATAGCGAAAATGCGGTTACGGCTCGGCCTGTCGGGGAAAGGACTGCTGCTGCTGTTGCTCATAGAACCCATCCAGTAGCTTTTGCCGGAAGTGCTGATGCTGCTCACACCTGCTTCCACATCCACTTCCCTGCCATCAGAAAGTCCCAGTACATTGGCCTGGTTAAAATCAAATGTTTTAACAGCCAACCCGGGTTGTGTACGGTCAAATACATACAGGATATTTTTTTCATCATCCGAAATGGTCATGTAATTATCATTCTGTGCAATAGCAGCAGAAGCATCAGAATCACCACTGTGCCAGCGGGTACCTGCAGACGCAGTTGCCGGCGACGAAGCCGCATAATTTATTAGCAGTGTTTTAGTATCCGTTCCGCGGGTAAGCGTCAGTGTTACATTGGCATAACCAACAGCTGCAGGGGTGATCTTAACAGTTGACTGTCCATCTGCCTTGGTAATATTGATATTGGCATTGGGCAAAGCGGTTGTATTATCGCTTACTGCCGTTAAAGTATAGTTAGCAGCCGGTATGCTGAGCCCGGTTTCTTTTACATCTACAATAATACCCTGTTGCTGTGCAGGGTCCAGCGCATCACCGATAGTAGTGGTTACATAAGGAGGATTGATAGCCGTAGTACCTGTATTGAATGTAAGCGCCAGTGCATTATCACCGGTACCGGTTACGGCAATCGTATTCGACGGGCCACTGAAGCCGCCACCACTGATAGTGATGTTACCCGTTTTTAATCCCGATGACTGCGGGCTGAAACGTACCTGCAGGCTACCGATCACAGCGCCATTGCTGCTGTAGGCCACTGTAGTACTGGCGCCCCATGTACTGCCATCGTTGGAAACCTGGTAGTTAGTATTGGGCGCTGTAACACTTACAGTACCCGAAGCCGGTGTAAGATTATATCCATACAAGGTTATTGTTTGTGGTGTGGAAGTGGCACCCGAAAGTGTATTCGCAAAACTTACTGCATAAGAGGATGGATAAACTGTTGGAACCAGCGGCACCCTCGGTGCAAACGCAATGCCTTTAATGATCTTGCCCGCAGGTGCAGTATATAAGTTTACATTATTACCGGTAGTGATGCTGATGGTAGCATTGTATCCTGCAGCATCGGTTGCTTTTATTACGCTGTTGGCAGTAAGTGCACCCTGCCCTGTGGTAACATACAAATAAGCGCCGCCGCCACCTGCCTGTGCAGCAAGACCAAAACCACCAAAGGCCGTGGTGTAAGATCCGTTGGCCACCCATGAGCCTGCTACTAATGAATATTTATTGATGGTGCCTGCTGTATTGGAAGTTGCAGAAAGTACATATAACACATCAAAAGTATTGCCGTTGGATCCGGAAGATACGAGGTAAAAATCCTGCAGGTTGGCATTATTGGCAAGGCCTGGCAAACCTGTAACAGTACCGCCGGTAGCTGCGCTGATAGTGCTGACCTGTATCACTGTAACAGTACTGCTGGCTGATGACACATACACCACACCACCAAATGCTTTTACCGCACGGAAATTACCTGTAGGGCTGGCTGTGGTGGTGCTATTGGAATACATACCGTTTTGGTCTCCGATATACCAGGTGCTGTTATTTAAACCGGTGGCGCATCTTGTTTGCTGACCGGAAGCGCCGGTATAAGTAGTTGCCAGGTTAAACGTACCCGGTACACAATAAGTAGCTACGCCACGGGGAAGAAATGTGTTGACGTTGCCGGTGGTTGAACTGCTGTTGTGCCCGGTAAAACACAGCAGGGTGCTGTCATTGCTGTTGGCCACATAACCGGTAGAAGTAGCGCTGCCCGAAAAACGCAGTATATTTCCATCAACAGCATGTGTGCTGATAGCCGACTGCCCGGCAGCTGTGGTATTGATCTCTATTACATTAAAAGTAGTGTTGGTATTGGATGCTTCTGCCTGTAAAAAAGCAAGGTTACCGGGGGTAAAAGCCTGTGAGAACCCCGTGATACTGAACAATAAAAAAAGAAAAGTGTAAGTAAATTTTTTCATGAAGTGAGTTTCGGCAAAGTTGAACCCACAGCATGACGATGGTGTTACGCAATTATTAACTTAATGTTACGAAAACATCACAGCAAGCATTACCAGACCTTGTACACCACCCCATTGATCTTTTGCATGGTGGAACCCGTTTTCATAGCGCCCTGTAATTCTTTTTTATCAAACTCGTTGTACCAGCTGAAGGAAACACTGCCGATACTTTTTATTTTTCCTTTATTGAGTTTATCATCAAAAACAGAATAGTAAGTGATGCTGGTGTTACCGGCCGATTTTAATTTACCCCGGAAACTTTCATTGTCATACGAACCAAAATAAGTGAAGGAAGTATTGCCGGCTGTTTTTAATTTACCGCGGAAACTTTCATTATCATAGTTCATATAATAATCAAACTGCTGGCTCCCGATGGATTTTACTTTACCTTTTTGTTCTGCCGGCATAGAAGCGCCGTAATAAGTGATATTGGCAGAACCAATACTTCTAACCTTGCCCCTGTAAGCCTCATCCGCTTCTTCTCCATAATAACTCACACGGCCTGCATAAGGCAGCAATTTGCCTTCGTAATAACCCATACGGCCGGGCTCCAGTTCGGTACCCCAGTCAATGATGGAACCATCGGGCGTTAAGCGGATGATCACATTTTCGCTGGTGATAAAAGAATAGGAAGCCAGTGTAGTGGCGCCTGTTAAACTTACCTGGCTTAATGACTGTGAAAAACCAACCAGTGTGAGGAGGCTCAGGGATATGGCTAAAAAGCATTTTTTCATTGTAACGATTTATGGTATAAAATTATCAAAATTCCGCCTTATTACAGCATTTTCTTTATCAGTTTCCCCAGCATCATCAGGCCATAATCCGCATCATCACTCCAGGGTTTTCCAAAGCTCAGCCGTATATAATTCGTGTAATCAATACTGGCCGAAAATATCTTACCCGGCACAATGGATATCTTATGTTTCATTGCTTCGGTACGCAGTTTAAAGGAATCCACTTTTGAATTCAGCTCTATCCAGAATGTTAAACCACCTGCCGGCCGGGATATCTTGGTATCGGCAGGAAAATACTGGATGATCCCCTGCATATAACGTAAACTTTGGGTGTGTAGTGCCTTGCGCAGGTTTTTTAAATGGTATTCGTAACGGCCGTTTTTAAGGTAATGCGCCATAGCTGCCTGCGTAAGTGAAGGGCTGCAGATATTCTGTATACGTTTTACCTGTTTTACCTGCTCAAAATATTTACCCGGTATCGTCCAGCCAATGCGATAACCCGGCGCCAGTGATTTTGATAAAGATGAACAATGCATCACCATCCCTTTGGTATCAAAATATTTACAGGTCTTCGGGCGCATTTTGCCAAAATACAATTCACCATAAATATCATCTTCAATTAAAGAAATATTGTTTTTAGTGATGATGTCCACCAGCTTCTTTTTGCGTTCATCACTCATGCAGGTGCCTAACGGATTATTAAAATTGGGTACCACCACGCATGCTTTAACAGGATATTTTTTAATGGCTTTTTCCAATGCATCCAGGTCAAGCCCGTTAACAGCATCGGCCGGTATCTCCACCACTTTCAGCCCCAGGCTTTCTATGGATTGATAGATACCGAAATACGTGGGACATTCCACTGCCACCGTATCACCATGATTGGTAACAGCTTTCAGGCACATCATCACTGCTTCCAGCGAACCGCTTGTAACGATCACTTCATCCGGTTTTACTTTACCGCCCCAGTTAAAAGAAAGCTTGGCGATTTGCTGGCGCAATTCCAGGTTTCCCTGCGTTTGTTCGTAACCGGTACATCCATCTTTGGTATTGCGCAAAGCATGTATCACCGACTTGTTGATCTTGGCAGTGGGCAACAGCGAAGCATCCGGTGCGCCAATAGCAAAATTGATCGTATCCTTTGCAGCGATATCGCCATAAATAGAAGTGATCATATCCTTCACACTCACTTCGTGCGAAATGGCTTCCGGTTTTACCTGGTCGGGCAACTGCGGAAAACGCTGGTGATTGAAACGCACATAATAACCGGACTTAGGCCTGGATTCTATCAATCCCCTTCCTTCCAAATGATAGTATGCCTGGAAAGCCGTACCCATACTGATGCCGTATTCATCACTCAGCATACGTACAGAAGGCAGTTTATCGCCAATGCGCAACACTTCGCCTGCGATCATTTTTTCAAGTCCGTCGGCCACCTGCAAATACAGGTGATCGTCTGAATTAAAGTTATTTTTTTTCATCTCCTAAAAATCTGATATAGTCAAAAATAACAAATCTGCATCTGTTTTAAATCAAAAAAAAGCAGAATTTTTGTGTAAGATTTATAAAAAGAAAAAGTTGCGCCATGAATAATATCACAATTGTGCCTTACGAAAGAAAGCACCAGCCTTATTTTGAAAAATTCAACCGGCAATGGATAGAAGCCTGGTTTACAATGGAGCCAGTGGATGAATATGTACTCACCAATCCTGAAGAAGCGATACTGAAAGATGGTGGTGCTATATTAATGGCTTTGTATGATGGTGTGGAAGCCGGTACGGTGGGTTTAAGAAAAGTGGATGAACATACCTACGAATTCACCAAGATGGCGGTGGATGAAAATTTCCGTCGTAAAGGAATTGCAGAAGCATTGAGCTATGCCAGTTTTGAAAAAGCGAAGGAACTGGGCGCCACCAAAGTGATATTGTATTCCAATACAAAAAATGCAAATGCCATTAAACTATACGAAAAGATCGGCTTTAAGCATTTGCCTGTAGAGCCGGGTGTATACGAAAGAGCGAATGTAAAAATGGAAATACCCATCGAACAAACAGAACCCGCAGAGATGTGAACACATTCACACATTCGCAAGTTCGATATCGAATGTTGAATGTCCGGATATCGAATGGAGAACTTGCGAATGTCGAATATAAATGCAAATTTTTAAATTAAAAATAGATCCATTATGGAATTAACAGTTGATATACCCGTACGTAAAACCCTTCATTCAAAATTGAGCGAAGTGGATTTTAATGAGCTGGAGTTTGGAAAATATGTAGCGGATCACATGCTGGTTTGTGATTATGCAAATGGCGAATGGAGAACACCGCAGGTAGTGCCTTATGCTAACCTTTCATTGAGCCCCACTACCCTTGCGCTGCATTATGGCCAAACGGTGTTTGAAGGCATGAAAGCATTTACCATGCACGATGGCCGCATCAACATCTTCCGCATGGATAAACATTACGATCGTTTTTTAAAGTCGCTGGACAGGATGTGCATGGCGCCTGTACCAAAAGATATTTTTACGGAAGGATTGATCAAATTGATTCAGCTGGATAAAGGATGGGTTCCCACTGCAAGCGGCAGCGCTCTGTACATTCGCCCTTTCATGTATGCCAGCGAAGCGAAATTTGGTGTAAAGGTTTCGGATGAATACCGCTTTATTATTTTCACAGGACCGGTACCTTCATTATTTGCAAAACCTATAAAAGTAAAAGTAGAGAACCAGTATATAAGAGCTGCAAAAGGCGGTACAGGTGCGGCAAAATGCGGTGGCAATTACGGTGGCGCCTTCTATCCCACCCAATTGGCCAAGCAACAGGGCTACGACCAGGTATTATGGACCGGTGGTAAAGACAACCAGTTCATTGAAGAATCGGGGATGATGAATGCTATGTTCGTGATCAATGATGTGTTGGTTACACCACCCTTATCTGATTCTATTTTAGACGGCGTTACCAGGGATTCTTTACTTACACTGGCAAACGACCTTGGCTATACAACAGAAGAAAGGCCGGTAAGTATCAGTGAGCTGGAAAAAGCCTTTAAAGAAAAAACCATCAGTGCTGCATTTGGTGCCGGTACTGCAGCCGTAGTAGCGCCGATAGCCGTGATCAATATTAACGGTACCGATTACACGCTACCGGCATATAACGACAATAGCCTGCACAATAAATTAAAAGAACAACTGGAATTGATACGAACAGGCAGGACCACGGATATACACGAATGGAATTGTATTATTTAAAGAACAATTTTTGGGTTAGTTTAAAAGTTAAATAAGGCAAGTTTTATATTTGCTTTATTTATTTTGGATCAGGGATAACGATGGGTTCCGGTTCCGGGATGATGATCGGCTCTGGTTCAGGAATGATGATCGGTTCCGGCTCCGGTATAATGATCGGTTGCGGATCAGGGATCGTGATTGGCTGTGGTTCCGGTTCTTTAACAGGGGGAGTATTGGGTTTAGGAAATGATTGCATACCATACGTTTTTAAATGATCAATAGTCTCAGCAATGCACATTGCCCAGTAAAAAATACACGATAATAAATATCACGATAAAGCCGAGGCAACCTCCGCCCCATTTCCACCCGGCATAACCGGCGATCAATGTTTTTAACCAGTCTCTCATATAGTTTTTAAGATACTATACAAAAAAACTGTGCCAACAACACACCAGGGGTTTTAATAAAATATTCAGGAAATAAAAATGCGGGCGCTTTTCCTGCGCTGTACATTAACGGGCAGTTTACGGATACTGTATCCTTTCATTTCTTCCAGCAGCAGCCTGGTTATTGGATCAGCTTTTTTCAATGCAGCGATCTCACTGTCTGTTTTCAACTGGTTAAAAATTATTTTATTGAAGGAAACAAAGTCTTTGTTATACAATGTATAGCAGCTTATAAAATTTTTAAAAGCGGTAACCGCCTCCTCAAGTTGTATATTTTTTTCCGCAATCATAAAAAACTGCACTTTATTATCATTGATGAATATTTCGCCGGTACTGCCATTGATGATGTCAAAAGAATCGTTGGCTTTGGTAAGAAAAAGCAATAATTTTTGTCCCGGCTCCGCTTTTTTTGCACGTACATCACAGGTCCATTCACGGAACATTTTAACAATGATCTGTTTGGCAGGAATACCTTTAATGGTCTTATCAATATCGAAGGTGTATGTATTGCCGGATACGCTGCTGATCTGCCCGGTAACCACCAGGTCGGCCATACCAGCCACCACTTGCATGGGATAAGCTAGTTTTTTTGCGGCAGCTGTAAAAGAAAACAGGCATAGTGCCAGTAAAGAGAAACCGTTTTTCATGTTGCTATTTTTACAGAAGATGCAATAACCTTACGGTTTACATAAACTAACTGATCATTTCTATTATATACTGCATATTATTTATTTCCGCCGTATCGCCTGCTTTCAATCCCATCAAACGCATGCCCAGCGGCGATTGTGGCGACAATGCAATTACGGTAATGCCTTCCACCACTGCTTTGCCCAATGCCACACTCACAAACAGGTAACCTTTATTTGTTTTGACCAGGCTGCCGTTAACTATCATCGGCGCAACGATCGTTGCATCTATTTTTTCAAGCGCCGCTTTTTGCAGTTGTATCTCTTTTAACTGGTCCCGTTTATTGGCTTGTTCAATCTGCAACATCGCCAAAGCCGTTTCATGTTTATCACCGGCTGTGCTCTTGGTTTCATTGGCGCCGCTTTCTTTCAGATCGGCCAACACCTGTTGCACCAATTGCACTTTTTCATTAACCAATTCAAGGTAATGCTTGTATACTTTTTGTTTGAATGTCATTAACAGGGAAATTTTATGGATTGTTCAACAGCTGTTGCCAGCGCTCTTTTGTAATGCTGTATACAAAATCCAGCTTGGGCGCTTCACCATAATAAGCCAGTTCCTGTTCACCCGTCTTTATAGCGCCAAACCTTTCCAGTGAAATCTGCGAACGTTTATTAACAGCGCCAATAAAGAATTGTACCGTATCCACCCATTGAAAAGCATGTTGCAGCATCAATCGTTTTAATGCATAATTATGCCCCGTACCCCAATGGCTGCGGATAAAGAATGTATACCCGATAGCAACGGTTGCAGTGGCGGCATCATAATCGCTGTAGCGGGAGCTGCCGATGATGGCACCGGTCTGCGTATCCTTTACTAAAAAAGCGCCGCCGGATTCCATAGCGCCTTTAAAATAATTTGCAAATTCACTGCGCTGGTAGCGGTTCTTGTTGGGATGTTGTTCCCATATCAGCGGGTCGGATGCCGCATGGAATAATAATTCAAGATCCGTTTGTTGTAAAGGAACAGCCGTTACCAGTGCATCCTGTAAGATTGGTTGAAAATTGATCGCAGTGTTTATCATTGCAGCCTTTTTAAATAGCACTGCAAAGCTACTATAGTTAAAGGCAAGACGGTGATCAGTAATAAGTTATTTTACGCACTTCAACATACTCCACAGTGCTGTTCTTTAAATGTACGGCTTGAATGATACTGCCTTTTTCATCATAAGTATACTTCCAGGCATAAGTAGTGGCTGCAGCGCCATCCCGGGTAATAGTTTGCTGGGTGCATTCGCCGTGCTGGTCGTAGGTTTTTACAGTTGTTTCTGTGCTCTGTTTGGTGCCATTATAATAACTGCTGAGCGTAACTTTTATTTCTTTACCGTCTGCATTGAATTCGCGTACCCACTCCGATGAAATTTTACCGTTCTTATCCAGGTAACTTTCTGTAATCAGGTTGCCTTTATTATCGTACGAAAAAGTTTTAGCAGCATACAAACCAACTGGATAATACACTTCCTTTGCCTTTCGTCCTTTGATATCGTAAGTATAAGTGACCTCACTTTGTAAAGCGCCTTTTTCATCCCTGCGTGTTTCTTTGGACAGCATACCAGCTTCCCAGGTATATTCTGTGTATTCGTTGGAGGTGATATGAAATTTATCTGCCGGTCCGGACTTTGTTTCCTCTTTTGTTTGAAAACCTAATGCGTCGTACGAGTGCGTAACAGTGTACAACGCTTCATATTTATCGTTTTCCTGCACTTCTTTTTTCAGCTTTTTGTTTTCCCAGTAATAATGCAAGGTAGGTCCGCTGTTCTCATCACTGCCGCGCTGGTAATCCATGGCAGACATCAGGTCGCCATCTTTATTATATTCTATCAACTGGTTGGGATGCAGGTAAATATCGGGCACTTTCGATTTATCAGGCTGCTGCGATCCGGGCAATGGCTTATACCAGGTGATCTTTACCCAGTGAATGCCGGGTTTTACTTTTTTGGCAACAGGTTGTGCCGTTAACATAGGAAGGAGCAAAAGCGTACTGCAGACCGCTAAAAGAAATTGTTTCATTTACAGGAATTTACGTGCGCTAAAATTAAAGGACGATCATTTACAGGCATATACCCGCCAGCACGTATTTAATGCAGTTGCAGAAGAAAAATTGCAGCAATGCAAACTACCTGCATTGCTGCAATGAAGTTAGTTGGATTCTGTATATTTTTTAAAATTATCGAGTATCGCCTGCCAGCCTCCCTGCTGCATTTCAACAGGATTGGTTTCTTCTGCTTCAAAGCTTTCCACTATTTTGGTGGTATCACCGGAAGGCGTAAAATGTATTTTTACTTTCCTGCCATCGCCAATAGTATATTCAATGTATTCATTGTTCTTTACCACATCGTAGATGCCACCAAAATCAAAACCAAATGAACCATCCTTTGCTTCCATACGGGAAGAAAAACTACCACCTTCACGCAGGTCATTTTCTGCACGGGGAGTATGCCAATCCGGAGAAGCGCTGCACCACTGCGTGATATGCTGGGGCTGGTTCCAGTAATCCCATACTTTTTGTACCGGTGCATTTACTGTGGCTTGTACTGTTATAACAGTCCTGTTTGTTGTTTCCATTTTATTGAGTTTTAATGTTAGTGATCAATTTAACGATACAAATATCTGCCGAATTTTTATTACTCATGCTGTGTAAAAACGAAATTAACAGGGGTTATTTACGACAGCAAACATTATCCATTATTCATTATTCAATTATTCATTCCCCCGTGGTATTGCTGCTGCAATAAGGGATACAATTACCCCGCCAGTGTTTTTATTTCCACAATTCAATCCCTAATTTATAATAGCATCCTTACTGGCACAGGAATTGAATAGATCAAAGTACTGGTGCAATTGTACCGGCCTGTTTCCCACCTTAACATTTCCCCTCCGGCAATTGACCATCAAATTTGTAACCTTTAAAAATCAAACAGATGAAAAATACACTATTCAAACTGGCCTTATTTGCAGTAACTGCATTTGCAACGCCGCTAATTTTATCCGGCTGCGATAAAGATGATGATGAAACTACCACCACCAATGCAACAGCAAAAGAATATTTTGTAAATAATATGCTGAATAAAGAGCTGGTGGTGCCGTTGGCTACAGATAACAACGTTAACATCACCGCTAAGTTCGACGGTATGAGCTTTGCTTTTACTGACACGACCGCACTTGCAGGCGTAGCAACAGCTTCAAATGGCCTGTTATCTGTAAAAGGCACCTGGACCGTTGATGCAGGATATGAAAATATCAGTTTTTCTTTTCCCACCAATATCATTGCCGACCTGGCTTTCACCAATAAGCAATGGCATTTTATCAACCGGGATTCTGCCACCGTTAAACTGAATGCGGTAGCTGAAACAGGCGACGCGATATATTTCTCTAAAAAATAAACCGGGTACAATAAACGCCGTTTGTAATAAACGGCGTTTATTTTTTAACCAGCACTGGTTACATTAAATACTTATGGGTATTTGCTTTGCAGCGCTTGCAAAAACAGCTTCGATCACCGTCATATTATTTACTGCATCCTGCAAGCCGGTAGGTACAGCAATATTATCGAGTATGGCTTTGGCAAAAGCATTGCCCTGCAAAGTATATTGATCCACTGCATCAAAACTGATCTCCTGCGTGCCACCGGCAGTATGCAGCCATATACGGGTGGCCTGTAATGGTGGGGCATTAAAAGGTATCTCTATTTCAATTCTTCCCGTGGTACCCAGGATGTTTACCCGCTGGTAAGGCATCAATTGTGTGGAACAGGTAAAACTGGCCGTTCCTTTTTCAAAATGTAATATGCCCGATGCTATGCGGTCGGTTTTCATAACAGGATCAAATTCCACATCTCCAAAAACAGTGATGGGCTCTGCATTAAAAATAAAACGTGATAATGAAATGCAGTAACAGCCAATATCCATCAGTCCGCCACCACCGGCAGCCGGTTGATTGCGGATATTTTTTTCATCTACATTATAATAAGAGAAAAATGACTGGATGGTCTTAAGCGTTCCTATTGCACCGTCGGCCACCATTTGTTTGGTTTTGATCCATTGCGGGTGCAGGCGGTACATGAATGCTTCCATTATTTTTAAATGCGGGTATTGCATTGATACCTCCTGTAACTGCTTTGCTTCTTCTGCAGAAAGTCCTATTGGTTTTTCGCACAGTACATGCTTATTAGCCTGCAATGCTTTTACAGCCCAGGGTACATGCAGGTGGTTGGGCAAGGGGATATAGATGGCATCAATATCCTTATCTTCCAGCAATGCTTCATAGCTGCCATAAGCTTTGGGGATGCCCAATGCTGCGGCTGTTTGTTGCGCCTGCTCTATATTACGGCTGGCGATGGCTTCCACGCTGCACCAGCTGCCTTTTTGTATGGCTGGTATCACTTTTTCCCTGCCTATTTTTGCGGTGCTTAATATGCCCCAGCGTATCTTATCCATAATGAGATGTCTTTAAGTTTTAAAACTGTAATTTATACAATATTCTTTGCAGGTGCGCCAGCATAAAAGCAAATAGCTTACATTCGTAAACCGTCAAACCAAAATTTACAGTGTTGAAAAAGAGAGCGGATTATATTTCCTGGGATGAATATTTTATGGGTGTGGCATTGCTGAGTGCCCGCCGCAGCAAAGATCCTAATACACAGGTGGGCGCCTGTATCGTGAATGAAAAGAATAAAATTGTGGGCGCCGGTTATAATGGTCTGCCTATTGGCTGTGATGACGATGAATTTCCCTGGGAAAAGCAGGGGGAATTTTTAGATACCAAGTATCCTTATATCTGTCATGCTGAATTAAATGCCATTCTGAATAATATTGGTATGGACCTGCATGGCTGCAAAATATACACCGCACTTTTTCCCTGCAATGAATGCGCCAAGGCTATCATCCAGTCGGGTATTACAGAAGTGATCTATTTATCGGATAAATATGCCGGTACGGATACGGCCAAAGCATCGAAGCTGATGCTGGATAAGGCCGGCGTGGTATCCCGTAAAGTGAATTCGGGCATCAGCACGTTGGTGTTATCGTTTAATGAGGGGGATGTTTAGTACAACGAATTTTTTATTCGTTCTCTTCATATTTTAAAACGAATTAGAAATTCGGAACTCAGAAACGAACTACAAGTTCGTTACACAACCGAATTAAAAATTCGGTGGACTAACCGAATAGAAAATTCGGTACACCACTACGCCCGGATATATTTTTTTGCATTGCTCAATGCCGGTGTTACCGGGAAGATGATCAGCAGTTCGCAGCCTTTACCGGGTTCGCTGTAAATATTCAGCCGGCCATTGAATACATCCGTTCTGCTGCTGATGTTCTGCAAGCCTACACCGCTCCTTTTCTGGTGCACATCAAAGCCCACCCCATCATCTTTAATACTTAATACCAAACAATTATTTTGCTGTTTCAACCCAAGATGAATAGTACTGGCATTGGCATGTTTCAATATATTGGAAACCTGCTCCTGCACAATACGGTAAATAGCCAGTTTCAGCTCTTCTTTGATAAGCGTTTCATCGCAATCAAAACTACTCACAAACTTTACCGGGTTCACCTGGTCAATGCTTTCCACCAAATGCCCCAGCGCTTCCACAATACCCGTATGTCGGAGCGCAGGTGCCACCAGTTTTTTAGACAGTTTTCTTATTTCTTCCATTGCCATGCTTACAAAGTTCTTGCTGTCCTTTATAAGCGTCATCCTGCTTTCTTCCCGGGATAAAGCGCAATCAAGGTATAATCTTGATGTTGCCAGTATGGGATTGATATTATCGTGCAATTCTTCCCCTAGGAATGATCTTTCTCTTTCCTGGGCGGTAATAACGGCAGCGGTTATCTGCTGTTGGCGTTGCTTTTTTTCATGCGCCAGCTTATTCTCCAGCTTTACTTTTTCTGTTATATCCGTACAAATTCCATCCACCCTTACAGTAATACCTTCATCATCCAGTGTGGGCACCATTCTGGTCTCTATCCACCGGGTACTCTTGTACCGGTGTACAATGCGGTAGAACCTGGTGACGGTCTGCCCCTGTGCCAATGCATCGATCATATCATTCACCACGTATTCATCATCGGGATGGATCACTTTTTTCCACAGGTCCGGGTCACGCAAAAAATCATCCGGCGTGTACCCGAATACGTTAATACAGGCAATAGACACCTGTATAAATCTCTGTTCTGTGGCGTTGATGGAGAATAATACATCCTGTACCGTATTGAATATTTTTTCCAGGTTGGCATTGGCTTCCTGCAGCTTGTGGTTGCTTTGTTTCATGCTCTCGCTCATAGCCACCAGCACATCTTTCTGGCTCGCAGCTTCCTGTAATTTTCCTATCTCAAAACATTTGATCGCATAATTCTGTTCTGATCTTTTGAATTGATAAGCCCACAAACCACAGAGTGAAAATATCACGGTAGCAAGAGAGATATGGATCAGGAAAGTATCCAATGTCATGTGCTCCTGCGGAAAAAAGAAAACATAATTCACACCACTAAATTGCAGGTAAGCAAATGCTGCATGATGAACAATTACCACAATAGCGAGTGGTATCTGCAGCTTCCAGTTACGGTACGTGATCAACACCGCACTGCCGATAAATGCGAGGAAATGCATTTCGAACATGCCATGCATCTGGTAAATGTATAAAGCCATAAAAAGGCCCAGCACCACCGACAATACGTATTGATACAAATTGGATTTAGGCAATAAAAGTTTGCTTACATAATACGCACCCAGCGACAGGCTGCCCACACCAATGGCAATACCCTGGGTATCATAATAGAATCCGAGTAAAATGCCGGTGATAAAAAAAGCGATCAGGAAATAATTCATGATCCTGTCAGACCTTCTTTTTGCCTGTATCAGCAGCTCCTCAATATAGTTTTCTTTCATCAGGTACTTCTTTATAATCGGTTGCAATCAATTGCAAACAACTATTCAATAAACAAATGTCTGCTAAATAAAAAGGTCATTTTATAGTGTTGTTACTTTAATGGTATAGAATTAAGGCCAATTAAACAGTATAATCTTACTACATATTATTATTTATACAATATACTTTGTCTTTTATACAAGGTTTATAAAACAAAAAAGATGTGAGCATGGCCCACACCTTTGTGTTTTTCATCGGGTAATAATATCCGCAGCTTGTTTATTTCAACAACTGCATGTGCGCCTGCAAGGCTTTTTCAATTTGTTTGTATTGCTGTATCGCCTGCTCCACCAATGGGCTTAATGTATTGCTTCCTGCTCCCCGCCTGCCTGCATCTTCAATATCTTTCAGCAATGTTGTTAAATGATCTGCCTGTATCACGGCAGCACTGCTTTTAATTTTATGTGCTTTTTTGCAAACAGTATCAATCACACCCTGTTGCAATGCGGATTGCATCTCTTTCAGTTCTGCAGGTGTTTCTTCAATAAAGGCGCCCAGCACATCCAGTGTATATTCATTATCCTCCATTTCTTCCAGCAGGGAAAGATCGTATAATCCTGCTGCAGCGATATGCAGCTCCGTATTTTCAAAATTTTTCATGTGGTTTATTTTATAGGTAACAGAATTTTTATCAGGCTCTTTTTTCTTTGCTCATTTCCGACCATTTACTGAGCATGTTCACCAGCTCTTCCAGCTTTACGGGTTTGCTTAAAAAATCATCCATCCCCGATTCCAGGCACTGATCACGGTCTTCCTTCATGGCGTTGGCCGTCATAGCAATGATGGTTGGCTGAACAGCCAGCGTCTTCCTTATCATACGGGTCGCTTCCAGTCCATCCATTTCAGGCATCTGCATATCCATAAAGATCACATCGTAATTATTTTTCTCCGCCATATCAACCGCTATCCTCCCATTCTCTGCAAGTTCCGCTTCAAAGCCCAGCTTACTGAGTATCTTCAGCGCCAGTTTCTGGTTCACCAGGTTGTCTTCGGCAACGAGTATACGAAGTGGATGCTCCTTTGCAAAATCTGCATGCAATTTTTGCTTAACAGGTGCTGGTTCCCCCGGTGATTTTACCTTGCACCGCAGTTCATTGATCATCACTTTGCACAGCATTTCCTGTTTAATGGGTTTTGTCAATATTGATTTGAACAGTCCGGCATATCTTTTATTTCTTTCATCACCCACCGAACTCAATAAAATGATCGGCAGTTCAGGATACAGCTGTTGTGTTTTTTCTGCCAGCTCGCAACCATCCATATCGGGCATCTGCATATCCGTAAGCAGCAGGTCGAAGTGCATGCCTTTTGCCATTATCTCCAATGCTTCGGCGCCATCACAGGCCAGCGTTGGCACTACTTTCCATATCTCCAGTTGATTCTTCAATATGCAGCGGTTGGTAAGATTATCATCCACCACCAGCACCTGCTTGCCTTCCATACCGGCAATATGGCTGGTAACATAAGTACGCAGTGATTGTGAACTTACTGATGAATAGATATTGAATTTAAAAGTGGTGCCCACATTTTCTTTACTTTCTACATTGATCTGCCCGCCCATCAGCCCGATGAGTTTTTCGCATATCACCAGGCCAAGCCCTGTACCGCCATACCGGCGGCTGGTAGAAGAATCCACCTGTGAAAATGCTTTGAACAATCTTTCCATTTTATCTGCAGGTATACCGATACCGGTATCACGCACTTCAAATTCCAGTTCTATTTTTCCATCGCTTTTGGTTTGCAATAAATGTACGCCCACAAATATTTCTCCCTGCTGCGTGAATTTAATAGCATTACTAACGAGGTTTACCAGCACCTGCCTTAATCTTAAACTATCACCAATGATCTGCGACGGAACATTGTGATCGATCTGGTAAACAAGATCCAGTCCCAGTTTACCAGCACGGCTAGCAAAAACATCCAGCACTTCTTCAATGCAGGTACGCAGATCGAAATCCCTTTCTTCCAGCTCCATATTACCGGATTCTATTTTTGAGAAATCAAGTATATCATTGATCACCGTCAGCAAAGCTTCACCACAGGTACTGATGGTCTTGGCGTATTCCTGTTGCTCTGCAGTAAGTTGTGTTTCGTTCAGCAGCGATGCCATACCGATCACACCATTCATCGGTGTACGTATCTCGTGGCTCATGGTAGCGAGGAAAACACTTTTTGCTTTATTCGCCGCATCAGCTTCTTCTCTTGCTTTTTCTGCTTTTTCATAAGCTATTTTCAATGCCTCTTCATTGATCATTCTTTCTTTGTGTATCTGTGCTTCTCTTTCCATCCTGCCCATTTCACGGGTCTGTTCCACCTGTATCTTGCTGTATTTTTTCAGCAGGTAAGCCCACAGGCCACAGGTAAAAAATATGATCGCAGCCAGTACAATGTGTATGATAAAAGTGCTTAACTCCAGCGAATCGAGTTGTGTAAAATACACGCCTTTTACACCCGAATCCTGCAGGTAGCCTAAGCCGGCATGATGAATGAGTACGAACAATACCAATGGTATCTGCAAACGCCAGTTTTGATACGTGATCAGGATTGCACTGGCAATGAATGCTACAAAGTGCATTTCAAAAAGGCCGTGCATCTGGTAAATTCCCTGCGCCATGAATACACCCAGCACCAGGCTCAGTACATACTGGTACAGGTCCGAATCGGGCATGCTGTACTTGATATAATAATAAGCGAAAAGATTAAGGCCTCCCACACCAAAAGCTACCAGCCAGGTGTCGTAAAAAGGCGCAATGATAAGACCGCAGATAAAAAAACAGATGAGAAAATAATTCATCAGCTTATCCGATCTTTCTTTTACCTGCTGTGCAAACGAAACAGGTTTGATTGGTTGAACGATTTCCATTGATATTGGTTTAAGGATATAGGAATATTATTTTTTACAGCCCGGCAGCGAACAGCCATAGGCCGTTAATGCATACTGGTTAAAAGCAGGTTGCTGCCTGCTGGCCAGTAATGAATCGATCGCTATCTGCGCATAATTACTTTTTTTATCGGTGCAATACCGTGCACGGTTATAATTGCCACGGTAATACAATGTCTGATCCTCTGTAAGCAATACCGCCTGCGGTGTTGAGTATACGCCGCATATACCGGCAAGTGATGTATCAAATAACACCGGTATTGTTAAGCCGTATTTTTCTTTTATTACTGCTTCGGTATAGCTTTTATCTTTTGTCTGCACCACCACTGCAAAATTTATTTTATCGCCGTAAGTATCTGCCAATGTTTTAAAATGCGGAATATTAAAACGGGAACAGGGACAATCAGGATTAAAGAAATGCAGGAACACCGGTGCTTTTTTTCCGGGATTGAATGCTTTGCTGATATCAATATGCTCGCCGGTTTGTACGGCATGATATTGCGCAGGCTTTGGTGTGGGCAGGCTGTAACGCCATTCGGTATACCAGAATAAACTGCAGATACCGGCAAAGGATAAACACAGCACTGCTATGGCAATTAGTTTTTTCATAGGTCAACAAGAGGCAATAAAAACAGGTGGCTGCCTGTAAATAAGGAGGTCATTGGTTTGGTTTTACTAATAAGGATATTATCAACGGTAAAAGAACACATTAATTATAAAGACGCCTATGGGACAAACTATCAAAAAGTTGTAGAAAGCTTTCTACTAATTTAAAAACGGGCAAAGTTTTTATAATGCCGTACAATTTTATACAGTTATAATGAGTTTAGCAATTGCCGGTATTGGTTATAGTGATCATTAACGGCACTCATAAAACCCTAAACTGTTGCAAGGCCTGGCCAATAACTGATCCCATGAAGACCGTTTTACCTGAAAAGATCGATATCTACCTTACTGTAAACCAAGAGGCGATTGAAGAGCACTTCAATAAGAACGACCCATCTCCATTTTACAAGCGCCAGCTCAGTCACGAGTTTGAAGAATATATCAACCGCATTAAAGCACCCGCCAGAAGATTTACTGTAATAGAATATAAGATAACCTGCAAAAGCGATAGCGACCGCCAGTACACCGAACCACTGATGTATGCCATCAGGCGTCATTTTTCCAATGTAATGCTTGCCAAGCAGGGAGAATTTGAACGGTTTAAAAGGCGCAACTACATTGTACTTTTCCTGGGACTGAGCATTGTATTATTATCGCACATCCTGATACCGATGATAATAAAAGACAGTGGCGGTGTGGAATCTGCAATACTGACCGGCATCGATATTTTCAGCTGGGTAATGATGTGGCAGCCTATTGACAACCTGTTGTTTCACTGGAACAGTCATTTAAAAGATATCAATACCATTAAAAAATTAACAGAAGCACCGGTGGTATACACTGACGAGCAATAATAAACTGAAGAAAACATCCTTTATGGAAATGATAACAAATATATTTTCTGATTCGATGACACTCTTTGTGTTGTCGGCTTTTAATACGGGCCTGCTGGTGGTGATCATTATAGCCATGATATTTATTCTGTATGGTTTTTATAGGGCCAATATTGCGGTATATACCAATAAGATGCAGGCCATGAACCAGCAGATAGAAGCCATGCAGCAGCACCTGGAATACGCCAGCCGCGAAGAAGCCAATGCCCGTGCTGATGCTAAAAGATCAGCAGCAGCAAGGGATCATTTACTTACATCGCTGAACCACGAGATCCGTACACCCATGAACGGAATACTGGGTATGGCCATATTACTGGAAGAGACCAGCCTGGACCCTGAACAAAAAGATTATATCGATACCATCATCAGTTCGGGTAAAATATTACTGAACAAAGTGGATGAAGTAATTGCCAACGACACACTGGAGCAATCGAAGATCAACCGTACCATTTCTGCTGCACAACAAAAAAATACCGACCTGGTGAACTGCGTGGAAGAAGTGATAGAAACCTTTGCCGTAAAAGCAGCAGCAAGATCCGTGGAACTATTGTATGCAATAGCCCATGATGTTCCACAGCAGGTAATGGCCGATAATAAAAGATTACAGCAGGTACTCACTAACCTGGCGGAAAATATCATGGAGAAAGGGAAACAGGTATTTATCGGCGTGAATATCATCAAACACAACAGCACGGGCATTGCACCTGTACTGGGCTTTACAGTGGCGGCAAAGCCATTCAGTGATGCTGCTGCAGCATTGTATTCGGGCAATACCTTACCCGAAAGCATAAACGAAAACAGGACAACGGCCCAATGGGGCCTCGATATCTGTAAAAAACTGGTGGATGAAATGGGCGGACAAATAAGAATGTCCGGCGAGCAAGGGGATGGTTTCATCTTCAGCATACCACTGCAGGCCGTTGAATTGCTGAATAATAACAGTACTGGCTACAGCCTGAAAGAACTGGAACAAAAAAATGTATTAGTAGTAAACAGTAATACTACTGCCGCCGGTATATTGCAAGACCAGTTACAGCAATGGAAATTACAGGCACAAACAGCAGCCAGCGGTAAAGAAGCACTGCAACTGGCCGCCACACAGGCATTCGATCTTATAATTGCAGATATGGACCTTACTGATATCACCGGCACCGACCTGGCTGCACAGGTAAAACAACAATACCCGCAGTTGCCATTTATATTACTGCATGCAGTAAATGATGATCGGTACAGGCAACATGCAATAGCGCAGGAAATAACAGCACTCAGCAAACCAATAAAACAGCACGTGTTGTTTGATAATATCCTCAGCAACCTGCGCCAGGTTAAAAAAGCCGGGCTGCCGCAGGAGGTATCTGTAAAAAAATTATCTACTGAATTTTCCAAAGCCTATCCGTTACGGATACTGATAGCCGAAGATAATCACGTGAACCAGAAATGGGCGATCAAGATATTGGATAAACTCGGTTATCAACCGGACATTGCCGATAACGGGCATATTGTACTGGACATGGTGGGCAAAACCAGCTACGACCTGATACTGATGGATGTGCAGATGCCGGAAATGGATGGATTAGAAGCCACAAAAATGATACGGGTATGTTTAAGTAAACAACCTGTTATTATTGCTATGACGGCCAACGTAATGCACGGCGACCGTATTGCCTGTATGCAGGCGGGCATGGATGATTATATCAGTAAGCCGGTACAATTAGCAGAGTTGGTAAACATGCTGGAAAAATGGGCGCTGGTGATAAGAGATAAAAAAACGGCAGGCATCAATTAAACTGTAACGCAATAAAAAAATAAAGGCTGATCATGATGTTCGGCCTTTATTGTATGGTATAATGCAGTGAAGGCTGTACCTTCAATTACCAAACTTAAACAATGGATTCTGTTACACATATAGCATTGGGCGCCTGTATGGGCGAAGCATTTGCAGGGCGTACGGTAGGAAAAAAAGCGATGCTCTGGGGCATACTGGCACAAAGTATTCCCGATATTGATTTCATCGCTTCCTTCTGGATGAAAACAACTGATGACCTGCTGACCCATCGTGGTTTTACACATTCCATTTTATTTGCGTTACTGGTAAGTGTGCCGATAGCAGCAGCAGCCAACCGCTTGCACCGGCCACATGATATTTCTTTTAAACGATGGCTGGCCTTTATCAGCAGCGCTGTACTGGTGCATATTTTTTTAGATGCTTTTAATAATTATGGCACCGGCTGGTTCGAACCATTCAGCCATGCCCGCATTTCCTTTAACAGCATTTATGTGGCCGATCCTTTCTTTTCATTTGGTCCCGGCATTGCGTTGATATTATTATGGATACTACGTAAAAAAAATACTGCAAGAAAATGGATCTGGCGCAGCGGACTTACATTGAGCTTTTTATACCTGGGATATTGTGTGATCAACAAATTCTCTGTTACATCCGAAACAAAAAAGATACTGGCTGCAAACAATATCCATTACAAACGTTTACTCACCACTCCTGCCCCGCTGCAAAGCTGGTTGTGGTTTGTAGTGGCCGAAACTGATTCAGGTTATTATACCGGTTACCGTTCCGTATTCGACAGAAAACCTTTGCTTGACCTGCATTACACACCCCAACACAATGAACTGTGTGCACAGGTAAGCAACCAGGATGATCTTAATAAACTCATCCGTTTTTCGCAACATTATTATACGCTGGAGCAACATGTTGATACCATTATTTTAAATGACCTGCGTTTTGGACAGATAACCGGCTGGAAAGATCCCACGCAGGGTTTTGTATTTTACTATTACCTGCAACCATCCGCGAGTAATGACCTGGTGGTGCAACGGGGCCGCTTTGCTAAATGGAACAGCGAATCATTTCATGCATTTATACAAAGAATAAAAGGGAATTGATATTATAATACAGGAGAAAATAAGCGGGCCAGTTTTTCGGGTAGCTGTACATAATAAGGCCTTGCAAGCCATTGTTGCTTATCGATCTTTTCTGCATGCTTGATATCTTCAAAAAACACATTGCGCATTTCAGCTGCAAACGCAGTATCATAGATCACCGCATTCACTTCAAAATTCAATTCAAAACTGCGGTAATCCATATTCGCAGTTCCCACTACAGAAAGCTTGCCATCCGCCACCATTGTTTTAGCATGGATAAAACCCTTTTTATACAGGTAGATCTCCACCCCTGTTTCCAGCAGCTTGGCATAGTAAGAGCGGGCCGCTGCATTTACAATTCTTGAATCACTTATACCAGGTACCAGCAGTTTTACTTTTAAACCACTTAATGCGGCTACACTTAATGCATCTAAAATACTGTCACCGGGAATAAAATAAGGTGTACTGATCAGTATCTCTTCCTGCGCCAAATAAATGGTTTGCAGAATGGAATAGAGTACCGAAGGATTAACCGAATCAGGACCGCCTGCAGCTACCTGCACATAACTGTTGCCATCGCCGCTTTTTAAATTATTAAAATACTGTCCCCCGCCGGGTAAAGCTTTTCCGCAGCAAAAACTCCAGTCCTCTAAAAAAAGATATTGCAGGTAAAATACCGCAGGGCCATCAATACGCACATGCGTATCCCGCCAGTATAATTTTGAAGCATTGTTATTTACATAACGGTCGCTTACATTAATGCCACCCACAAAAGCAGTGTGGCCATCTATCACCACTATCTTACGGTGATTGCGGTAGTTGATGCGGTTAGCCAGAATATAAAAACGTACTTTATAGAATGGATATATTTCAATCCCTGCTTCCCGCATCCGTTTTTCCAGTTTCTTTTTAATACTGGGGCTGCCAAAATCATCATATACAAAACGTACCTCCACTCCTTCCCTGGCTTTTTTTATCAGCAGTTCTATCAGTTCGCTGCCGGTGGTATCATATTCGTAAATGTAATACTCGATATGAATGTGATGTTTTGCTTCATTGATGGCACGGTGCATCTCCGGGAATTTCCGCTCCCCATTAATGAGCAGTTGCACTTTATTATTGCCGGTGAGCGGGCTGCCCAGGTCGTTCAGCAGCATATTGGCCAGTTCTTCATTCTGCTCAAATGATACATTCTTTTTGCCGGCAGTATTCATAAATTGCTGCAGCTCTTCCCTTACACCATGCAGCATATTACTACAGGTGAGCAGCTTTTTACTGTAGCGTCTTTTACGCCAGTAATTGATCCCGAATGTGCAGTAGAATACGATACCCGCCACGGGAATGAACAGGCAAAACAAAAGATAGGCAAGGGATTTATTGCTGCTGTTGGTCTCAAAGATGATGACCATGCATACTGCAACGAGTATGACCACATACAATAATATTCCAAAACTGGCCCATGTCATAAGCAATAGTTTTTATAGGAAGATGTGTTGAGTATTATCGTCCTATCTTCATGTATGCCTTACCGTTATTATTTAATCCCTGCAGTAGCGGTTTTAGGTAATGTTATCTTAAGTTTGGCAGCCACAGCCGTGATCATATCTTCACCGTCAGGTGCCACTAAAAATGCCTCCTTATTAAATACGTGTACGATGTTTTTTTCTTTGGCCACTGCTTTAATGGCGTCATAAGCCTTGCGGTAAATAGGGCCCAGCAAGGCATTGCGTTTACTTTCCATGGCCTGGTTCTGTATTTGTTCCCAGTTCTGTATCTGGTAGATCAGCATCGACAGATCATCAGCGGCCATTTTATGCACTGCAGCTGTTGTTTTCAGGGAGTCGTTATACAGGTTTAATTTAGCCTGGTAAGTGGTAGTAAGCATAGTATATTGCGGATTGAGTGTATCAGCCTGGTAACGCTGCATCAGCGAATCTATTTTACCGGTCTCGGGCATAATGGAAACGATAGCATCCACACTGATGTAACCGGTTTTACCCTGGGCAGAAGCGCCTTTTGCAAATACAATGCCGGCAAATATGCACAGCAATACAGTGATCTTCTTCATGATGTTAATTTTAAGGTTATGCAGGTCTTGTATCTTCAAATGTAAACTTATTTTTTTATTGTAATGCTCTTACAGCAAGGCTTCCCGGCGCTTTATTGAAGCTTTAACATAAAAAAAGCAGGCATCTTTCGATGCCTGCTGCAGGAGGGTATGGATCAATTTACCGGACCAGGACTACTTTTTCTGCGCCTGCTGTATTGTCTTTTGTGATGTAACGGATAAAATAGGTAGCCGATGGAAATGCGGAAAGATCAATTGAAAAAGTTCCTTTTTTATCTTTTGCTTCCATGCGCATCAATACTTTGCCTGTAAAATCTGCCACGTATATTTCCTGCAGGTCTTTATCGGTCTTTAATGTTACAGGACCGTTGGTGGGATTGGGATATACTTTTACTTTTTCAGTATTAGTATATACGGCAACCGGTACACTATCTTTTACTTTTTGTTCGCAGGTATTTACATAACACATCTGTTCTATCACCCTTTGCATCAGGTCGTTCAGCAATTCTACTTTAAATTCATCAGTGGTGGGTTTAATATGGCTGTTCCCGATACCACTATCGTCTGTTAAGAATAAATAAGTACCATTAGTGGCCAGCGCAATAGAACGCATAATAAATTCAGTTGCTTTATCGGTACCACTACAAGCTACGGGTACAATACGAATGCCTTTTGCAGCTGCATCAGTTATCAGTTGTGCCATTTCTATTTTTGCTTCATCGTGCGGCGGCGCATCCATCAATAAAAAAATGATCCTTGTTCTTGCATCGGCCGACCATTGCAGTTGCTGCGTTGCCACCTGCAATGCTTCTTTCAGTGCTTCGGGATAATCGCCACCGCCATCAGCATTCTGTTGTTTGATAAAATTCACCGTTTCGGAAATACCTTTAGTGAATGGCTGCATACGGGTTACATACGCATCTGTTTTATCGCGGTAAAAAACGGCGCCGGTATGCAGCTCCAGCGAAGGATCTTTTGATACCGATCTTTTGAGCACATCTTCCAGTTCATCTTTCAGGTAAGATATCTCATCCTGCATGCTGCCGGTGGCATCCACCACAAATGCGATCTGTACTTTATTGGATACTGCGCAGCTTTGGTTAATAATGGCACGATTGAGTCCCTGTGTAAAAGCTACTGCAGGATATTGCTTTGGTTCGTTCTTTACTGCAATAAAAACATCTTTATCCGTTACTATGCTGCTGAAACCATTCCACAATTCTGCTTTGCCGGTGTTATCAGTAACGGCGGTCCATAAAGTATCGCCATTTTTTTTGCTGATCAAATAAACTGTTTGCCCCACCACCGCTTTAAAATCATTATTCTGTAATTGAATACTGTACCGCTGTGTGGCATACAATCCCCATTTATCACTGTGTGCTTTAAATTCATTCTCGTTATAGTCCTCCCACATCTTCCACTTTTTAAAATCATTTACTTCACCGGCGGTAAGCAGTTTACTTTGCGATGAAGGAGTTTTATTCATTTCGCCACCGATCGCACTTTTTTCTGTAGTGTAACCGGGAGAAACGATCACACCACTTGCTTTGCCTTTCAGTCGGAAGTCAGCACCACTTGTTACAGCTACATCTCTTCTTACAAGTCCCATGCTGCTTACGGAGGCAGATGCACTGCTATATTCCATTTTCCTGGCGGTACCATAACCGGTCACTACAACTTCTTTTAATTCTTCAGCAGACCTCTTCATTACTACCACAATGTTTACAGCAGAATCTTTGATCTCTTTTTCTGTGATCGTTCTTTCAATTGTTGAAAAGCCGGTGGCATAAAATATAAGGGTTGACGAGGCGTATGGAATTTTAGCAGTGAATTTACCATCGGCAGTAACGCTCCACCCTATTTTTGACGATTTTAATTGCACTGTTGCAAAAGCTACCGGTGCACCTGTCTCATCAGTTATTCTACCAGACACCGTGATCTTTTGCGCACCTGCTGTAACGAATAAAAAAAAGAACAGGAACGTAACGGCCAACCGTTTTAAAAGAATAGTTTTATTTTTCGGGTAAATAGCAGTTATTACGGGCATAGACAATGATTTAAAGTAATGATTGTATATACCGGATGCTGCGGGTATTATTTTTACATAAACCCCTGGAAAAATTTAGTGAGCCGTAATTGAAAAGCAGATAGCGTTCAGAGTTTAACGCCTGTTTGTACCGGTGGACGTTTTAGCTGCAGCCCCTTACCCTTGGCAGTATCTCCCCTGCCGGGCCATATAATTTCCTGTTTTAAGGAAGGGTTGTCGGTTTTAACCGGTTTGGTTTTTCGGGCTTTGGTAACGGCCGGCGGTTTGGTTTGTGCCGATACAGCAAAGTGCATTACTGCAAAAAGCAGCAACAGTGTAAGTTTTTTCATTCATGGTGGCTTTAGGTTATAATAAACAGCGGAATAACAGCTAAAGATCCTAACGCCGCTTTTGCGTGAATTATTATGAAACAGGCAGGCGGCAAACAAATTTAAAAAAAAGCTTTTTGATTACATAGCAAAAAAACAATGCACCACATTATCTTTTTATTAATACAACTGTAATATTTTACTACACTTATATACATTGGCTGTAATATTTACAGATATTTGCAAAAAAATTAAGGGCGCCAGTTTCATGTTCAGAAAGTTACGATCATCACCACATCTTATTGTTGCCATCAACCTGTTGCTTATCACACTGGCGGTGAATGTATCGATGCCCCTCTTTAATGTATACGCTAAAGCAGCGCATTTAAATAATGTGCAGACCTCGCTGGTGTTTGCCGCTTATGTACTGGGTATGCTGCCCTGTTATATTTTCCTGGGTGGACTATCAGACAGGATGGGCAGAAAACCGGTATTGCTGGTAAGCGTATGTTGCGCTTTTATTGCAACCCTGATCATTACCCTGTGGCCCAACGTATGGGTACTGATCTTTGCCCGCTTCTTCCAGGGCGTGGGTGTAGGATTGGGTATGGGTGCGGGAACAGCTTATATCAGCGAACTATTACAGTCACGGGTACACGCAGCTGGCAAAGCTGCCGGACTGGCTTCCATTTTTACCGCTTTTGGTTTTGGCGGCGGCGCTCTTACCACCAGTATTTTTTTATTGATCCATTTTACCTGGGTGCCCCTTACCTATTATATTTTACTGGCGATCACTATTGCAGGCATAGCATGGTTATATAGTGCACCATCGCTTAAACCCATTGGTGGCAAGTTGATAAGGCTTCCTTATTTTCCGCATGGTTCATTGCCCGTAAATATTGCTATTGGTATCTGCTGGGCAGCCACCGGCATTGTTATCGCCATCATACCTGCACAGCTATCTAAATTTGGCTTTACGGCTTATGCCGGTATCTGTGTGGCCTGTGTAAACTGGAGCGGCGCATTCATTCAGCCATTGATAAGAAATATTCATCCTGTAAAATGTGTAAGGATCGGTTTAGTACTGGTACCCTTGGGATTTGCACTGGTGATACTCGGTTGCCACCTGGGCGAACTGGTCATCATTTTTTTAGGGACCATCATTGTAGGATTGGCTGCTTATGGTTTTTCGTACCTGGGCGGACTGGCGCTGGTGGCTGAACTCGGCGGCACACAAAAAGCAAGGGCGGTATCCGGTTATATGTTCTTTGGTTATGTGGGCTTTGGTATACCTGCTATCTGCCTGGGTTATTTTGCCGATCATTTTGGTATCATCAACGCATTGCTGTTATTTGAAGCCTGCATTATTGCAGTGAGTATATGGCTGGCGATCATTTTTTATAAAGCACGTACCAAAACGCAGGCTGTACCCGCTAACTGATCTTATGCTTCTTTCCAATAAACTCCGTGCATTCGTTTCCGGTTGTCATTTTTCTTTTCTATTTTGTTTGTCCTAACTAAAACTTCTTATATGAAAAAAACGATCGTTGGCGCCCTTGTTGGCGGCATTATTATTTTTGCATGGCAGTTCCTTACCTGGGGACCATTGAACCTGCACCACGCACAGCAACAGTATACGCCCAAGCAGGACAGCATTCTCTCCTACCTGGGTACACAGTTTAAAGAAGATGGCGCTTACATGATGCCCACATTTGCTCCCGGCACATCAAACGAAGTAATGGAAAAAGAAATGAAAGCAATGGAAGGCAAACCATGGGCACAGGTGGTATACCATAAAAGCATGCCCGGCATGAACCAGATGTTCATGAATATGGGCCGCAGCCTGCTGGTGGATATACTGGTGGTATGGCTGTTGTGCTGGCTGCTTACAAAGATCACAGCGCCTTCGTTCGGTACAGTTTTTTTGGGCACTATTGGTACCGGCATCATCGTTTTTTTGAACATACCTTATACCATGCATATATGGTACGGCAGCTTCGACCTGATGGCACATCTTACAGATGCACTGGTAAGCTGGGGCGTAACAGGGCTCTGGCTGGGTTGGTGGCTCACCCGCAGTAAAAAATGATCCCGCTTTTACACATAAAAAAAACAGGCAGCTTTCGCTGCCTGTTTTTTTATTTAATGAGATCACTATTCTTATTGATACTGAATATAACTTGGCTTGGGAGTGAATTTCAATAATTCTCCGGGAGTATACATGGTCCAGCTGCCTTTATTATCGTTCTTATAAAATAATTTAAACCCGGTGAACTGTACAGGCTCTTTATAGATGTACCGTAGGTAAGTGCCCTTCTTTAATATCTTATCGCCAAAACCATCCATATCCATTACCACCTGCACTTCGGGTACGATCTTTATTTTATCATAACCGGTAACCATCCCCTGCGTAAAGCGGTGTACGATCAATACTTTAGGCGGCAGGTTATTTTTGCGTACCAGGTCGGCTAAAAAATCAATGGCATCATTAATGTCATCCGAAGAAAAAGTGCCGATCTTGGAACCGGGCACTTCCCCGCCTTTCATTGAAAACTCAGGATCGATACCGAGATGTACATTGGGCATTGCCAGGTATTTTTCCAGCGTCGGCACTTCGGCCTTTACGGTGCTGTGGCCTACCTGTATGTCTACAAAAGTGAGTGCATTTATTTCTTTGGCCCAGCTCAGTATAGTATCGATCTGGTTGAATGGCATGCGCAAACGGTGTTTATTATCCTTGCCCGGGCGGCCCTGCGCAGTAATAGCAATGTAATGTAATGCAGGTATCACCGGTACCGAAGGATCAGCTTCTTGCCAGGCTGCCACTTCTCCCTGTAATTTCTTCAGCATGCTATCTTTGGGTAATTCACCCAGTATGCCCATTTGTTTCGAATACAGGTTACCGTAATAAGAGACGATCCGGTTATAAGGCAACAAAGCGCCTTTTAATGGATATACTGTTTTTACGGGCCATTTGCCTGTACTGTCGTGATTACTCAGCTCGATCATCCTGCTGTTATAATCCAGCGTGTCTACTTCACCGTTAGTAACGGCAACGGGAGCTGGAGGAGCAACACTGTCAGCTTTTTTTGCAGGAGGTACCACTTCGGTCAACAGGGGTTTGTCGTCTTTTACAACTGCATTGGCACTGGCGGCTTCATGGCAACCGGTGGCAGATAAAAATGCGGCGGCTGATAATACAACAGCAGCAAACATGGGTTGTTTCATAAGGTTAAACTGATAGAAAGGAGTCATAAATACAGGATATTAATTGCTTAGCAGGTACAAATATCTTTACAATAACGATATTGTTGTGTGAAGATTATGTAAATCCCCGCCTATTTGTTCACATTTTTGGCGCAGGCGCTCAATGAGTTAGCGGCAAAAAATCGATGTGAAGGGAAAATTCTTGTATTGTGGTCGGTGAGACACCGGCCAGGGGAAAATTCCGGTCGGTGGGACACCGATCGGGGGAGAGACAGACACAGGATGAGACGCCGATCAGGGATCTGCATCTTTAAGGCCATCTGAATGCTGGCACAGCCTTTGTAAAATTCAATAACAGGTCCGTTAAAGCACTACCTTATGAAATCATACAAGATCATTATCACAGCTATAGTTATATGCCTTACCTGCAGTTATTGTAATCAGCAGCAGCCGGCAACACCGGAAGTTAAAAACACGGTTGTAAAGCCTCCCAAAAAAAGAATAGCACCCTCCAATGTCAACTATCATTTTGAAAAAGCAAAGCAATGGATGCGATCCCATACCGGTGCGGCTGTAAACATTGCCGAAGCGGTGAACAGGATGGACAGCAGCCATCTTGCAAAGGCGGATTCCATACTGGTTCCGGGAGATCTGGGTGGCGATATTGAATTCTACCTCCCCTTTCCACTGGCTGTTCCTTCATTGAAAAATATTGATAAGATACTTGTCTTTTCATATCCTGCACAAAGTTTTGCCGCTTATGAAGCAGGCGAACTGGTATATGCAGGCCCTACCAATATGGGACGAAAGAGTGATCCCACGCCACCGGGATTGTACTATACCAACTGGAAAGCAGAAGAAACCACCAGTACTTTTAATGATGAATGGAACCTGCGCTGGAATTTTAATATTGAAAATAAACTGGGCATTGGTTTTCATCAATACGAACTGCCGGGCTATCCTGCATCACATTCCTGCCTGCGGTTGACGGAAAAAGATGCCCGTTTTTTATACAGCTGGGCCGATCAGTGGATATTAAAGAATGACAGTTTGCTGGCAAAAGGTACACCGGTGATCGTATTCGGTCAATATGATTTTGCAGCGGCAAAACCCTGGCTGCAATTAGCAGCCGATCCGCATGCACTCGACATCAGCACGTCATTGATGGATAAAGAAACAGCAGCTTTTATACCCGGTATTCTGCAGGAGCAGCAAAAACGTGCGGCAATTACTGCCGGTGCTAAATGATCTAAGTATGAAGGCGCAACAGGTCGTCCCACATACCAAATACTTTTAAAAGCCACACCACCACTACTATCACCACCACTGCATTCAGAATGTTTTTGATAGTGCCCTGCATGGGAATGTATTTATTGATCAGCCATAGTATCACACCAACGGCTATCAGTACCAGCACAATAATATAAAGCGGCATAATGATTATTTTAATGGTCAAAGAATACTTTGAACATCGCATTTATTATACCAGTCGTATAGCGCTTACGTGATGTGGAAATTGTTGCAGTTTTAGTGAACACTTATTATACATCGCTGCAAATTGTTGAGGATTTTCCCCATATCAAAAAAGAATTTATAAGAAGCATTTACTCAGTTGCAAAAGTTATTGGCTGTCGTCGGTAAGCATTTACCGGTTGATTGTACTGCATCGCAGGCTTCCAGCGGGGACTATTTTGAATGATCCTTTCCGCTATAGCATCCAGGTCTTCATCTTTCGCCACTTCCACTTTTGCATCGATTACATTCCCATCCTTATCCACGATGAATTTCACGATGGTAGTATAGCGGGTGGTCTTCATATACTTGGTGTACTTGCTTTTGGTGATCCCTTTTACCAGGTATGCCACCCATTTTTCCTGCCCGCCATCAAATGCAGCCTCTCTTTCATAAAAACATTCTTTCTGCACTTTTCCCTCAGTGGTATAACCCGTGCTTTGTAAAAGCGAATCCTTTTCAAAAGTTCCCGTCATGCTTTTTTTATCTCCGGGCAGGTCATAATAGTATTTCCACTCCCCTGTTTTATTTCCACCGGAAAATTTGCCTTCATATTTTTTCTGCCCCGTGGAATAAAATCCAATACCATTTCCATTTCCGCTCTTGTCCAGGTTAAAGGAATCCTGCAATTTCCCATCCTCGTACCAGGCCCGGCAAAGTCCTGTCATTTTACCATTGTCGAAATGATAAATGCTGAATATTTTACCTGATGCAAAATACCCGGTCCAGTCACCGGTCTTTTTATCGTTTTTATAAGAACCCTGCCGCTCCAGGTTTCCCTTGATATCATAAATTTTATATTCACCTTCAAATATTTTTCCCAGCGAATCAGAACAATATCCAAATGATAATAATTTACGATCTACCTTGGTCATGTATTCTCTTGTCCACAATGCATCACCCGGTTTATCTTTGTAAACTTTTACAATGTAAACCGCTTTTGGATTTTCAGTAGGTTCATTTTCTGAATCCAGGTAATAAAAATAGGCGTACTGTAATTGGGTAAAAGCCTGTGCAGTTACAAAACAAAACACTGCAGTTACAAATAATTTTTTAAGCGACATAGGTTAAGGTTGAACTAAATGAGCTACAATATAAAGAAAATATTAAAGTCAGCTTAACCTTATGCCAGCTTTGTAATTATGCCCCGAATATGGGTTTAGTGTATACCGGGTTTAAATTTCCCAGCACATAGAACGATTCTGTGATGGACACCACCACATTATTCTGCGTAACCAGGTCTATCACTGCAAAGCCATTCAGCAGTTCTTTGGATGGCGCAGGTTTGGGGCTGTTGGTGAGCCAGGCGATCTGGCTTACATTACTGAGATTATTTGCAAAACCATAAGGCAATGCCCCGTGCCCGAGACATCTTGCAAGTGTATTGGTGGTAAAATCTTTAATGGTAATAGAATTGCCATACACGATACCATTGTGTACATGCCCCCAATACCATGCAAAAGGATCTTTATTGCCCAATGCGCCCCTGATCTCCATCCACAAAGGATTTACGGCGCTGCAATCCACAGCAAAACCATCATGATGCGTGAGTACAATTGTTTTGGCCGGATCGAGCCCGAGACTGCTGATCCATTTACCCTGTGTACCGGTGGCACCGCCGATACTGCCGCTCATGAATGCATCGAGTGAAGTGCCCGTAAAAGCAGAGTCGAGGCCCAGCAATGTCCAGCCGCCAAACTGCAATGCAAAACAGCTACTGCCTTTTTGTGCCGAGAAGGGTGTATTGGATGCAGGTGGTGTTTGTGAAGCGCCCAGTGCATCGTTAAAATATCCATTGGCGCCGCTGTACATTTCGTGGTTGGAATTGAGCGTGAATGACTTGCCGTTATACGCTGCAGGCCATACATTCAGCAGGTTGGCTACTTCCTCGCCCGGCGAAAAATAATGCGATGCGTTGGTGGAAGGCGTACCGCCGTAATATACATCGCCTACATGGAAAATATAATCAGGCGCCTGTTTCATGGAAGTGATCTGGCTCATGATACCCGTGGCAACAGCATCGCCGGTGCCCCAGTCTCCTATAACGGCAATGGATACCCTGTTTTGTGCTGCACCCTGTAGCGTGATCACTGGTGGTGTGGTGGCAGGGAAAGTGCCGCCATTGTACCACAGTTTGCGGATCAATGTTTCCAGCAGGTTGAGAAAGGCGGTAAACCAACCCTGGTCGTAAGTGGCCCAGGTTTCCATACTCAATACACTGCCATCTTCATAGATCAGTTCGTTGCTGCTGAAAAAATTGTAATTCGCCAGGGTCATCTGCGTTGGCGCAATGTATTGTTTATACTGCAGGTAATAAATGAGCGCTTCCAACTCCCAATCCAGGCCTTTTATATCACCCGGATGATTGAACCAGTATAAAAAGAGTGCGAAGTCCACATTTCCCGAACCGGGAGTATAACCGGCCGGTGCAGGTGGTTCCGGTGTACCGGTCCATACGCCGGCATTCCACATCAGGTTGATCAATTCATATTCGGCGTACTCCAGGCGGCTCATCAGGTCGCCCAGTATGGAACTGGCCTGCAGGTTCTGTGCGAGTAAAGCGTCAAATTCTGCAAATTTTTCGGTTTTATTAGTTTCGGTGATCATTTTTAATAAATTAAGTGATTAATTAATATGGGGAATATTTTAGTGTATTCATTATTGTTATGCCAATTGTATTTTTTGAAGGCAATTAAGTTAAATACAAAATGGCTGCACAATATAATATGCAGCCTGCAGCTATTTGTACGTAAAACCCGCAAATTGAAGCAAGGATAATTGCGGTTATTGCTGTAGAAAAAGTAAAGGCAAGTTGTTGAAACTTGCCTTTACTGGTGTTATGTTGGAATGAAATTGAAACTTTTTCAATTAACCCATTTCTCGACTGCGCTCGAAATTGGTGTAAAGGCCCTTCGACTACGCTCAGGGCTAGATAGGGAAATCGAAATCGAAAACAAATTTGCCTGCAGGTGGTAAAGGTTTGCGGGGCAGCTTTTCAGCACGCATGGCGGTATTGTATACAAATGCAGCCATGATAACAGCAGCCTGCTGCATATCGGGAATGGAAAGATGATCGTACGTGTCCATATTGCTGTGGTGTGTACGGGTCTCGTATTCCAGCGGATCCTGTATGAACTGGAAACCGGGAATGCCTACCGCATCAAAACTGATATGATCGGTGCTGCCGGTATTGCTGTTGGTAACGCCGCCTGCTGCGCCCATATCTGCAAATGGCGCCAGCCATGCTTTAAAGATAGCATTCACCGCATCATTACCCTGTGTGTAGATACCACGGATCTTGCCACTGCCATTATCTAGGTTATAGTAAGCGGATATCTTTCCATGTTCCGGTTTTAATTGCATATCAGCAGCATCGGCAAAATGTTTTTTTACATAGCCATAGCTACCATACAATCCCTGCTCTTCCCCACCCCATAATGCAATGCGGATGGTGCGTTTGGGTTGTACGCCCAATGCTTTTAAAATGCGTATAGCCTCCAGCGTTACTATGCAACCAGCGCCGTTATCTGTGGCACCGGTACCGCCGGCCCAGCTGTCCAGGTGGCCACCCAGCATCACCACTTCGCTTTTTAAAGTAGGATCGGTACCGGGTATTTCGGCTACTACATTGTAACCTGTCAGGTCTTTATCATAAAAAGTATTCTGCACATTCATTTCCAGTTCTACTTTTTTATGATCCTGTACCAGGCGCATCAATTTTAAATAATCTTCCCTGCTCGTTTTCATTTCGGGCATGGTAGCTTCAAAGCCTACACCGTAGCCGGCACCACCGTCTACAAAAACAGTTCCGTCAATAGAGCCCCTGCTGCTGCGTAATAAACCTACGGCTCCTTTCTTTTCCAGGTATAGTGTAGTGTAATAGCCGCTCTTTATCAATGGCAGAAATCCTTCCATTTCTTTGCGGCTTACCATATATTCATCCGGCAGTTTGTCAAGACTGGTATCACCGTAGCGGGTGGCATAAGCTTTAAATGCATCCGGTATGGATACGCCGCCGGGTTTTATCATCACGATCTTTCCTTTAATAGCATCCCCCATTTTATCAATGGTGGCCGAATCAAATGCATCCAGCATCACCAGTTCTGCTTTCACTGCTTTTTTGGTACTCTTGCACCAGGGCACAGGATAAGCAATGATATTTTCGTAATAAGGCACTCTTAATGCAAGTGTACCCTGTTCGTTGCTCCATCCTTTACCAAACTGTCCCCATGCTTCCCGGCCTGCATTCTGCAATCCCCATTGCTGGCAGGTGGCTGTAACCCAGTCCAGCGCCCGGTTGTAGCCCGGAGAGTTGGTAAGGCGTGGGCCGCATACATCCGTAAGGTTATGCGCTATCATAGTGATCTGTGAATTATTTTTTTCTTCGTCGCGGATCTTTTGCATCATGGCCATATCCACGGGCTCCTGTGCGGCTGCAAAACCGGATATCAATAAAGCGGTCGATAAAATGGACAATAGTTTATTCATGTATTAAAGTTTAAGGCTACAAAATAAATCATTATATGGTAATTGTAAAAACCGGCAAGGAGTTTAGAGTGACCGGAGAGGAAGTTAAAGGTTCAAAGTTGAAGGTTCAAAGTTAAAAGTTAAAAGTGGAAATACAGAATGTTCAATTTTCAACGCTCAATACTTAATGTTCAAGTAATGGAGTATACCGAAAAAGAATGACCTGCAATCCGGGAGCATTATTCATTAGCAATTATTCATTATTCATTACTTCCCGAAGCCAACCATTTTACGGAGTGTTCCCGGATCGTACAGTTGCCCTTCTTTAACTACTTTATATACTTTGCGGATATTGCGCATTTCTGTTAAAGGATCTGCGTCGAGGATCACAAGATCGGCATGCTTGCCTACAGTAATGCTGCCGGAGATATTATCCATGTGCATTACCTGTGCGGGTACTATCGTGGCGCTTTGTAAAGCCTGCAAAGGTGTAAGGCCCGCCTGCACATATAGCTCCAGTTCCCTTGCCACGCTGTAACCGGGAAAACCCATATCGGTGCCTGCTACAAAAGTAATGCCCTTGTCATGCAATACTTTTACCAGGTTCAGCATGCCTTCATATACCGGCCTGCTTTTTTGGGCCTGGTCAGCAGGCATGCCCATGGTATTGAAGAGGGATTGCAATGGCAGGGGTAAATTATAATAATTGGGTTCCCATTCCAGTAAATTGTCATCGGTGGAGCGGAATACCATTTCAAAAACACCGATCGTTGGGTCGATGACCGTGTGATGGCTTTTTAAAAATTCCAGTGCTGCTACAGACTGTGAATCCTGCAGGTTAATGGAGCGGTCTGCATTTCGTTTCATCATGGCATATACATATTGCATGTGATTCACCTGGTCCATACCGGAATCAATGCCCGCCTGTGTGCTCATGCCCTGGGGAATATGCCCGGTAACGGTTAAGCCTAAACGATGTGCTTCATCCGCAATGGCCTTTACTGTGGCTGGTTGCACCGAACTGTATATTTTGATCTGTGCAAAACCATTATCCTTGTACATCCGCACTGCTTTAATGGCTTCCTCTGCAGTAGTAGCCCTTACAATGCCCAATCCCATCGGGCCGGGACCATCAATGATACCTGCTTTGATGATGAATGGACCAACGCCTTTGTGGGTATCAATGGCTTCTTTAATAGAATTGATATAGCCAAATTCATTACCGCAATCCCTTACAGTGGTGGCGCCCGAGGCCAGGTAAGCCGGTCCCCACTCCGCCTGTTGAAAATGGGCGTGCATATCCCAAAGGCCGGGAATGATCGTCTTGCCCGTTGCATCCACCACCACGGCTTTATTATCGATACTTACTTCGCCCATGCTGGCGATCGTTTTTATTGTACCGTTTTCTACTACGATCACTTTATTTTCCAGGTAATTGCCGGTATTGATATCCAGTATCTTTCCGCCTTTGATATAAATGGTTTTATTGGCGGCAAAATCCATCTTCATCGATTTGGTGAAGAGCTGCATACCATAAGCTGCCGCTTTGCTGATCAGTTCGGGCAATAAACTTTCATAAGGTTCGCTCATCATTTCCAGCTTATCTCCTTCTGCATCGTTGGTGATAAGACAGATGAGTTTTCCCTGTTGATCGGTCCATACAATTTCATTGCCCCATATCAAACCACTGATCACAAACCTGTCCAGCAAAAGATCTTTATCCATAAAGCGAAGCTGATCGGTGCCGTCCTTTTTAATGGTTACGGCTCCTTTGGGTAGTATTGCGATCGATCGTGGTTCTTTATGCTTTTTCCAGTACTGCAGCAATAACATCTGCACAGTGCCGGGAGAATAACCTGCCACCGGGAATGCAACAGGGCGCAGCGATTCACTGTGCACCGAATCATTCACCCTGATGGAAACTTTTTTATTAAGAATAGTGATGGAATCATCGATCTGTGAAAAGCGGGACGTATTGCCCTTTATAAAAAGGCTTACCGGCTCCGCGTTATTGCCCACAACGATCTGCGCTTTTAAAGGCACGGGCGAACCACGGTCAACAAATTTAAAGTTCACATCATACACAGTATTGCCGCCCTTTTTGGATATATAATATGTTTCCTTACCAATATTCTGTGCAAACTTATGCAGGAAAAAACTACCACTATCCGTTACCGTTACCTGTGCATTGCTAAATAATGCAAACATCGAACAACATAAAAAGATGGCATACTTTTTCATAATATTATTTTTGGGATGAATGGCTACCAGCCAAAAGTGATCCTAATTATAAAGCCTTTTCGCTTTATAGCGGGCCACATCTTTCGACAGTGATTTATCTTCGTTAAAATTTTTAAGTTCCGCAACTATATCCGGGTTCTTTGCCGCCTGGCCGGCCACTATCTCGTACGCTATTTCTTTCGTACGTTCAGCAATGGCTGCATCTTTCTTATGCTCATGCTTCAATGCGGATAAAAAAACCGCTTTATTATTATCATTGGTATCCTTTTCATACACTTCATCAATTGCATGCAGCAATGATTTTTTATCATGTATATTCTCAAAATAATTATTGATACAATTGAACGCATCCCTGTTGGTACGCCAGCCCTGCAAAAGCAGGTGTTGGGCTCCATTAGTGTCCTGCATTTTATTGCGGTACAACAAAGAAGCTTTTACATATCTTCGACTATTGATATGACCATCGGCCACCAGTTGGTAATGACTGAACGCTTCCGGCTTTTTGTGCTGCAGCATGTACAGGTCGCCTACTTTTTCATTTTCATTCAGTTCTTTATACAAGCCTATCGCATCGCTGATCATGTGTCCTTTTTCATAACATTCTGCTGCCTTGTTCTTATTCTGCAGGTATTTAAGGTATACCGATGCAGCTTCGGGGTATAATTTTCCCTGCTCCAGCGTATGTGCTGCCATGCTGTTGTTCTTCAGCAGCTTCATGTATACAAACGCAGCTTTGTGATAATCTTTTTGTTCAATCAGCAATTGCGCTGTTTTGTTATACTCCTGCATCAATTTCGAATAGGAATCCATACCGGTAAAAGAAGTACCGCTCCCACTGAAACTCCGGTTACCAAACAGGTCAAAACTGTTCCATCTCCTGCTCATTTCAAAGCTTCCCAACTGGCTGCCCCTGGTTATCCCCTGGTCATCCAATGGTATGGCGTATTTCAACGCTTCTGCCGATCCTTGCGCAGCATATCCAGGAGTTTTTCCATTTCAGACTGGTTGCGTTTTTCCAATGCTTCCAGGTCCTGTATCTTGTTACTAGCCCACTTATCGAGGCCCGGCATCATTTTACCCAAAAGTTTATCCAACGCTTTCATCAGCCCGGTCTGTTCTTTACCCTCACCACCTGGTCCACCTGGCACTTCAATACCACCCGGAGCCGGCTTAAACAAGGCACGGAGCAAATGCATTTTCATCTTTTCTGCCAGGTTCAATGGTTTATCATCAAAGCTTTCTTTTTTGGGAAATGTTTTTTCCTCCATATCCTTCAATAACGCTTCCGGCGGCAGGGATTGAACTTCCACCCGCTGAATTTTTGAAGGGATGAATACCGTATCCGCAGGCCGGGTGATATTATACAAAAGTGGTTCCGGCAATAAAAGCAATTCGCCCCATTGTACAGGCGTATCCAGTACCAGCAACCCGAATTCAGGATGTAACAGGTGCATTGCCGATGGAAACATTTTTGCTGCTTCCGCCGCACTTATCATGGGATAAATATTGGCATACTGGGGAATATATAATTTATCAAATAACAACTGGCAGGGTTCACAGGCATTCAGGTGTTCCTGTTTCCACTGCCCATCTGCCAGCGGAACAAAGCAACCCCATAGGCTGTTGGCTGTGGCGCCGGGAACTGCGTATACGGGTACCCGTGACAGGTCTACCTGCAGGTACTGCAGCTGCTGTAACCAGTGCTGTAATTCACTGCCTTTGATCAGTATACCGCCGGGCGGGAATGAGTTGCTATGATATGGTTTAACCTGCAGGTGCATAATTGACAATGTGCCCGATAAATTTAGCAATATTTTCCTGGTAAAAATCTTCGGCAGAGATAATTGTTTGCAGGATTCTTTCAGTTGGTTGAATAGATGCCTTGCAACCAATTTCGCTTAACCGCAGTACTAGCTCCCTTGCTTCTTCCACCGGAATCTTTTCAGGTACCAGCTTAGGTTTTTCACCATCTACGCTTTCTTTCGCTTCTTTAAGACCCAAAGAAGCCATATAATTTTTCATCATTTTAATGCTCGCTAACTTGTGCTCATTCTTCACTTCCTGTATGGTTATATGCACCTTCCCAAGGTTATTATTATAAAAAAAGTCATTGCCTGCAAAATTTTGGGCAGTGGCCATGCCAGGCGACGTATTTACTACCGTAGTGATATAAATATCGGGCATATTACTGTTACTGCTTTTCAGCACCATATAGCCAAAATTATCAGTCAAGATCGTACTGCCATCCCTGAAACGGAATTCATTGCTGCTACCCACCCGGCCGGCCAGTTCTTTTCTTTCGGTGTTAGCACCATGGTGCGATAGCTGTATCGTACCGCGGCCGGTATATAACTGGTGACCATTTACGACCAGGTAATTAGAAGTATTGATATAGATATCACTTATTTTGGTGAGTGTGGTGAAAGGTGCAAATATTGCCGGCAGCCTTTTCAATTCCTCCCGCCGCCTTTGATAAATGTCATTATAAAAACTCATTTTGGGAATTTCATATTCCCCGAATCTCAATTACACCGTTTTCAAACACAGGATCAAAAAGAAAAAATGTGCAGGTTGTAATGATAAAATTTAAATTTCTGATCCCGGTCAAACAGGAATTCTTTACACCCTGCTTTTTTCCATTTATCAAAAATGGTTTTTGCCTGCTGTTTTGTATGCAGGTTTACAATATGCAGTTCCTGGTTCTGTAAATTATAATGCAGGAAGATCACTTCCCCGCTATCCATTTTTCCTATTTCATAAAAGGCATTCCCGGGAACATTTTTTAGCACCAGCTCCCAGCCATTTACCTGCGTACGGTCTTTATCACTGGCCTGCTTTAACAGGCACCTGTTTGCGACGCAATATTTTTCACCGCCATTCACTACCAGCATTTTTTTAACCTTACGCGGCAATGGCAACAGCAATGGCAGGTAAGCAGCATCCTGTGCTGGCTTCGCTTTAAGGGGAACGAAGGTTTTATTTTTAGCGGTATTCTTGACCCATAATTTTTCCAATGGCAGCCGTATGGTTTGCAGGCGCCGGCGGGCATTATTTTTATTTTGATAAAAATTCAATTCACCATCAGCTGTAGCAGTAATGATATATTTGAACAAAGGGTTGTAAGCAGCCATTACAGCCTGCACCTGCGGATATTTTAGTGCATCCGTAGTAGTTATATAAAATATTTCCAGTTGTTTATCCTGCTTGTGGGCTTCTAAAAAAGCTGCAAGGCCTTTAGCAGCATGCAGCCCGGCATCTACCTGCTGCAAAGCATCTATCACCTGGCCTGTATCGTAGCAGGATACTGCTGTATAGGTATTACCCACTACAAAAGCGCTGCATTCACTGAGCGTTTTTGGATGGCGTGCAATAGCTATATAGGTGGCAAAAGCCAGTATCTTGGGTGTTCCCCATGCTTTTAGAGAAATATCCACGAGGATGACGCGGTGCAGCTTATCCCTCACCGGCGGCATTTCGCGGTGTATGTATAAAGCTTCGTTATTGGCCACCCGGTTCATAAAAACAAGATCGTCGTTGGCAAACTCCGATAGCAGTAATTTATCAAAATCGCCTTTATTAGATAGATCAGAAACACCGCCCAATGGTTGTTCGCTGGGATGTGCGTTGAAAATAGGAATATTAAATCCCGCCCATATTGGTTTTATCAACGCTGCTATGTGAAAGGTATGCGGATGATCCATCAGTTCTTCCACAAAGTCCTCATAAGTTTCCTTTTGCACAGAAGTTGATTCCAGCAACTGCAGTTCCGCTTCTTCCAGTTCGGGCAATTCTCCCATTGCTTTGATTATGGATGCTGCATCAGAAAACTGCCGCAGCAATAATGCAATGGATCTGAAATCCCGTATAGTGGTCTGCCTGATAAGTTCGGCGGTTTCCCTGGTTCTGTTCCGGTCGCGCCGTTTATCTTTTAAAGCCAGCACCAAACCCTTCGAAGTTGAAACATTGAATTTGTTGTGACCTTCTGCAAAAATGGTTTGCAGTAAGACCTGCCGGCGTTTACCGGTCTTATATTCCGCAGGAAGGCCACGGAGTATTTCCAAAAAAGCAAAAGCATCGTGAAAAAACTCTGCACCAAAATTCACCTCTTTTGGAAAAACTGAAGATAATGCGGCCACTTTTTCTTTTACCTGGTGTAAAGAATCGTCAATAGTATTATTAGTGGCGATCATAGTGAGCAGAAAGGCGCCAAATGACGGAAGACCATTTTCGGCAAGGGTTTCCAGCAGTTCTGCAGCGTATTTGGTGTAGGCAATAGTACTGCCACCGGTAACAGCTATTACATCACCGGCATCTTCCCAGGCCCAGAAATAATCTTTACTGGATTGATAATAACGTTTAAAATCCATATCGCTTTATGCTGTCAGCTGATCTGCAAATTTTACTGATTAAATATTTATTGCCGTTTGTTTCCATGAAGCGATGGAGAGTGGCTGCAATTGCGCCCTGTGCAGCAGGCAATAATTATTTTCATTTTGCCACCATATTAAATGCGCTTCTTCTTCATCTATTTGCTGTGCCGCGATCTTTTCCAGTATGGCAAACTCAAAGTTGTATCCAACCGGCAGGATAAAACGTTCTTTTTGCCAATAGGATCTGCCATTCAGGGGCAGCAAGGGCTCACCAAATATCAACGCTTCGTTGTTATTTATCAGCAGCCATTGCAGGTTTTTTAATCTTACCGATGGCGCTGTTACAATATAGTCATGCGCAGTTTGTATGCCTGTTAATAGTACCGTGGCTTTTTGTTCTTCTTCGCAGGGCACTAACCGCAATGGCTGTTGCTGGTGAATGCCGAAGAAATTATGATTGTATCCCTGCAGCTCCACTGGCAACGCCCTTTCCACCGGTGTCCATAAAAATACGGGCAGCTTTCTTTCAGGTAACAGGCTGCCTTTGGGAAATAACTTATCCTCTTTACAATAATACAAAGCTGCAAATGGTATCGATTTTAATTCGGCAGAAGATAATTGCTGTGCAGTAAAATCCTTTACCCATACGCATTGTGCATCGGTGGCCATTTTTAAATTGTCCCAATGCCGCAGCCGGCCTAAATAATTTTTATGCTCAATATCGATCTTCAGCCAATATATCAGATCGTCTGCAGTATCTTCTGCCATAAACCTTCTATTTGCGTTTGAATATATTGTTTGTTCTCTGCGTTCTTTATCCATCCACAACGGGTTTGCACATAGCGCAGTTTATCTTTCACCACGTTCTGTTCCTCAAAACTCAGTTGTTCATTTTCCCATTTATTAGCCAGGTACTGTACTTCTTTAATGATCTCTTCCGGGTTCGGCGCTTTATTATATACCGCCTGCGGATGCGCTTTTTCTGTTATTTCTTTTTCGATGATGTTATTGATGATACCTTCCAGTATCTCTATCTGTTCTTCGGTGTCCCAGATATATTTAAGCACCCACAGATCACTGAGGATGGCTTCAGTACGGCCGCATATCAATGCGCTGGCGGCAATAAGGTTCTGCAGTTTTACTGCCCGCCTGTCCGAAACCTTGATACCGGTATTACGCAGGGAATGCACAATGTCGATATATTGTTTTCGTATATCCGACAGGTTTATGTTACGGCATTCCTGCTGCAATGCACGTATTTCAGCAGAAGAGATCACCGGCCTTTCTGCTTGCTGGTTGTTTTCCAGGCTCCAGCCTGCCAGTAATACTTCATGCAGCTTATCAGGGTCAACATAATCGCATTTCACCCGCATTAAAAAACGGTCGAGCAAGGCATTCAGCGATTCTTCCTCGGGCAATGCATTACTGGCGCCTACGAACATCAGTGCCGGCAATTTCTTTGTTTCCTTACCCCTGCGGAATATCTTTTCGTTCAAAGCCATCAGCAGGCTGTTCAGTATCGCACTGTTGGCATTGAATATCTCATCCAGGAAAACCATGGAAGCTTCGGGCATCATGCCTTCGGTATTGGTCACCAGTTCTCCATCCTTCAGTTTGCGGATATCGAATGGCCCGAATATTTCATTGGGTTCTGTAAAGCGGGTGAGCAGGTATTCAAAGTTCTTTCCGTCTTCCACACATTGTGATAACATGCGTATGATGGCGCTTTTTGCTGTGCCGGGAGGGCCGAGCAAAAAAGCATTTTCCCGGGCAATCAGGCTCACGCCCAACAGGTCCACAATCTCGTCTTTACCAATGAACGCATGCTTAACGTATTTCAATACTTCATTCAGCTTCTCAATGTTATTCATTTATATTTTCAGTTTTAAATTCTTTCCAGAATAAGGAGGCATAAATGCCCATGGCAGCTTTTATCTTTTGCTGCAGTAATGGTTGCAAAGCCAGTTGCATATCTTTTTGCTGTATCACCCGGTCGATATACAATTGCTGCAGGCAGTTATCCGTAAAAATAATATCGTCTTCCGTGATCGTTTTTTCCAAGCCATGGCCGATAGCGGAATAATGCCATTGCAACAAATGCTTTTCCAGCAATTGTATCAATGCATCTTCGGGATCGATATGCCGGGTGGTGGTTAATACCTGTGGCAAAAAACGCAGGCACAGGTCGGCCGACAGCATTGCAGCCGCATCCATATCGCCTGTATAAGCAGGAAGCAATTGCGGTAATTCTTCTTCCTTATTTTCCCTGTACAGGATCAGCTGGCAGGCCGTGTATATTGTTTTTGCCGCCCACAAAGCAGCGGTTGCATTATAAGCCGGTGCAGTAAATGGATAAGCAGTGCTTTCTGTTTCGTATTCAATCTTCAAAAGATCCTTAACCATTTCTTCATCTTCGGGCAAAAAATGCAATACCCTGTCGTACAGGATGATCTCTTCATTGATGCGCAGGTGGTTAATGGTATTGTAAAAGTGATACGGCAATGCTGGTGGTGTTATCCATCAAAGATAATTTATTTTATACGCAAATCAGGTGCTGTATATTATCTTACGGGGCTTGTATAGCTATTTAACCGGTGGTAAAGGCTTCCAGCAGCCGCATTACCTCCGCTCCTTCTTCGCCGGTACAGGGATTGGGTCCCTGGCCTAAAAAATATTGTACAGTAGCTTCTATCATCGGTTGTTGTACATGCTGCAATGTTTCGAAAGAATAAGTATTGGTAACGCCTTTTGCAATAACAGTAATACTGTTGCCACCAAAAACACTGAAATAAATGGAGCCGAGGCTGCCCACAATTTCGCAGTTATCAGTTGTTGCCGCTGCATTAAAGCACCAGCTGCCGCTGAAAGCAATACCGCTTTTGAAAAGAATATTTCCTGTTACCAGGTCATCCGCTTTATAATCGCCTGCCTGGTTGGTGGCAATGCCACTGGCTTTTTGTACGTCGCCAAAAAAATAATACAGCAGGTCCAGTTGATGCGGTGCAAGATCATGAAATAAACCACCGCCTGCAACAGCAGGATCTACCCGCCATGCCTGCTGGCTGGTGGCTAATTGCGCTGTGGTCAATGCCGGTTTATATAATTCAAGATGTGCTATTCTTACATCGCCAATGGCGCCTTCGCTGATGAGCGCTTTTATTTTTTTGAACAGCGGTTGTGCCCTGCGGTAATGTGCTACAGTAAGTGGGATATTTTTTGCTTTGGCGGCAGCAGCAATATTTTTTGCAGCATTGTAGCTGAGCGCCATCGGTTTTTCTACATACACTGGTTTGCCGGCATTGATCGCCGCCAATGCATATGCTTCATGCGAACCGGGTGGTGTGGCAATATAAATGGCATTTACTTCGGTATCGTTGATCAGTTCATCTGCATTACTGTACCATTTGGGCACCTGGTGGCGCTGTGCGTAATCAGCTGCTTTTGCAGCATCGCGGCGCATTACGGCCACCAGTTTTGAATTGGGTACTTTATTGAATGCGGGGCCACTTTTTACCTCGGTCACATCGCCGCAACCGATTATTCCCCAGTTTACCTGTTGCATAGCAGTAGTTTTTTATTTGGTAATTACAGCAGTTGGGTGTTACTGCAACAAATATAGATTTTACTATGCAATAATGCTACTATGAGCGCCATTTGATGATACCTTCTTTACTTTCCTTTACACGGAATTTTACCATCTTACTGATCAATGGTAAAGGCAGTGGCTTATCGATGGGAAACTGAACGGATCCTTTGGCGGTTTGATAACTGCTGAGCTCTTTGGTAAACGCTGCGAGTACAGACGGCATGGGATAGAACCCGATATGATTTTTAAATACGGCAAAAGTCACCAGTATCTTATCGTAACTATAAGCGGGCATGCGCCATTTCAATGCTTCTGAAGCACCCGGCGCTGCTTTTAATATACATGCGTGCAGTTTCCATAATTTTTCCTGCACTGCAGGAGAAGCTGCATGAATGTATTCCTCAATTGTGGTGGGCTTTATTTTTTGTACCGCCATAATATTTTTTAAAGCAGTATCAATTTAAAAATTTTTCGCGGTATTCGTTGGGACTAAAGCCGGTTTCTTTTTTAAATAACCTGGAAAAATAAGGTGGGTTCTCAAAGCCGAGTTTATACGCCGTTTCTGCAATCGTATTATTTGAACCGAGCAGTATATGCTTCGCTTCGTTCACTAAAAAGATATGGATATGATCCAGCGCCGTTTTGCCGGTTTCCTGTTTCAGCAGGTCGCTGAGGTAACGGGCAGAGATATTGAGTTCCGATGCCATTTGCTTTACGGTTGGTAATCCATGCTGAAACAACTGATCTTTTTCTGCATAATTATTCAGTGCTTCATTGAATTTTGAGACCGTATTGCCCGATAGCTGTGTGCGGTTGATGAATTGCCTTTTATAAAACCGCTGGGAATATTTTAATATAGAATCCAAATGGCCCAGGATAATGCCTTTGCTGTATTCATCCTGGTTGTTGTAATATTCTGTTTCCATTTTATCGTACAGTTCCCAGATGATCTGTTCTTCTCTTGGAGATAAATGCAATGCTTCGTTCACTTCATAATCGAAGTAACCATACTTTTTTATCTCGCTGTGCAATGGGTGCCCATTCAAAAAATCGGGATGAAAATAAATGAGAAAACCATTTTCTTCCAGTTCCAGGTGGCGCATGCCCACTGCCTGCCCGGGCTTGATGAATGACATGGTGCCACGGTCATGATCGTAATGTGTTTTACCATATATTATAGTACCGGATTTGAATTTCTTAAACCCGATCATATAGAAATCGCTGGTATGCTCAATACCGGGATTGGTACAGGTGCCATTGCATTTGATCAGGCTGAACAAAGGATTTTCGGGTGGCGGAAAACCATGTTCGTGATGTAGTTCGCCTAAATTTTTAAGATGTTGCATAACCAAACAATTGAAGTGTAAAACTACACAGTTTTACCTGCGCTGCATTTACTGTTTAAGAAAAAATAGAGAAAATTAAACCACATAGGCACATAGAAAACATAGGGACACATAGAATTATATCAATACCCTCTATTCATTTAACCCTCTTTGTATTTCCTATGTGTTTCTATGTGCCTATGTGGTAAGTCTTACCCCTGTGCCTTCACTGCTACGTCGTCCACTAACTAAATATTTACTTTTTAGAAAAAAACACGAGGAATTGAACCACATAGGCACATAGAGAACATAGGACATATAGAATTATATCAATACCCTCTATTCATTTAACCCTCTTTGTATTTCCTGTGTTTCTATGTGCCTATGTGGTAAACCTTACCCGTGAGCTTTCACTGCTACGTCGTCCCAGCTTTCCCACTCTGCCAGCCTCTGCTGGTACACCTGTTTTGCCCATGGCAAAGCTATTTTACCCAGGAAAAGCCTTAAAGGAGGATTCGCACTGTCCACCAGTTTCAATATTGCATCCACAGTTGCAGATGGTTTGCCGAATGTATCGGGGTTTTCCAAACCTTTCTGGAATGCCGTTTTAACATTATTATATGCATCAATTGGTTCTGAATGTATGGCAGAGGTACCAGCCCATTCCGTAGCAAAACCATTGGGTTCAACCAGGGTGATCTTGATACCAAATTCCTGCACTTCAGTTGCCAGTGTTTCGCTCAGGCCTTCCACCGCAAATTTAGAAGCGTTGTAAATACCCAGTGTTGGTAAAGTAGCCACGCCCAATACGCTGGATACCTGTATGATATGTCCATGCCCCTGTTTACGCATGATGGGCAATGCAGCCTGTGTAACCCATAATAAGCCGAACACATTGGCTTCCATCTGGCTGCGGGCTTCTGCTTCAGTAGTTTCTTCAATAGTACCGAATAAACCATAGCCGGCATTGTTGATCACCACATCCAGTTTGCCAAAATGTGCCGCAGCCTTCTGTACCACGTCAAATGCAGCTTTACGGTCAGTTACATCCAGTTGTAAAGGCAATACATTATCGCCGTATTTTTTTACCAGGTCGTTCAACGCACTGGTATTCCTTGCAGTGGCAATTACTTTATCGCCACGATCTAAAAATGCTTCAGCCCAAAGCTTACCGAATCCACGGGAAGCGCCTGTAATTAAAATTGTCTTTTTCATTGTTATTTGTTTTTGATAACACAAAGTTGGCTCAATAATGGAGGCGGGTTGTTATACAAAAGTGGGAAAAGAAGATACGTTTTTACGAAAAGTGTGCAACTGACCAGGATCATGTGCCCGGTTAACAGCCGTCATTTACTATGTGGCCGCCAGTGGGGAAATTTGTGTTGTAAATAAAATCAATAACATTAAATAATGAATCATGAAAGCGCTCACCCATCATTCTGCTCACCAGTCTACAGCCTTTAACACAGCCGGGCAAGGTTTTTCCCTGCAGGCGCTGTGGCACAAATTCACCAACTGGGCAAGTTTGCAACAAAAGAACCGCTTATTATGGGTTGCCATCAGCCTGGTGGGACATACAACCGTGTTTACCATTGCCACTTTTATTACCGTGATAATTACGGGCAACCAGTTCCCATTATTGGTATCCACCATTTTTACCATGGCCATGGTGGTGATCGTGAACCTGGCGGCATTGCCTACAAAATATACCATCCCTGTATTTTTCCTGAGCCTGCTGATCGATGCGGTGATCATAAGTGCAGCGGTGTGGGGCTGGATGCATTGATAAAGAATTTTCCTGCAGATCTGACAATAACAAAAATGCTCCCGCTTTTAACGGGAGCATTTTTATAATAAGGCTTTTACAATTATTTGCCATTCTTCATCCAGGCTGAGTGCCGGCATTTTTTTACCGGCGCGGCTGTACCAATACCCGGCATTGCCCAGGTCACCTTCCTTACGGTGCAGGTAAGCATGTACCCAGCAGGCCGTTGCATCCGATAGATGATCTACCTGCTGATGCGCCTTATCCCAGTCGCCGGTGGCATCGTACCACATAGCTTGTAAGTAAACGGAAAGACCGGTCGGCAGTATTTTATCTTTTATACTTTTTTCAAAGTTGCTCCATTGCATTTTAATACGATTTGGATAAAATTAAAAAATATCCGTCGTTATTTTTGCAAGGCTTTTCTCACCGCAGGCGCTATTTCTGTACCGAATATTTCTATCGATTTCATCATAGCAGCATGCGACGGACCACCTACATCCATGTGTGCAGAAAAACGGGTGAGGCCAAACATTTCCTGCATCTGCAGAATTTTATCTACTGCTTCATTGGCATCGCCAATGATCAAAGCGCCATTTTTTGTACGGCCCAGATCGTATTGTTGCTTCTGGTAGGGAGGCCATCCGCGGCTGCGGCCGATCCTGTCCATCTGTGCTGAATACACCGGGTAATATTCATCCGCTGTCTGCTTGCTGTCTTTTCCAAAAAAAGCGTGCATGTGTACGCCTACTTTAAACTTCGACATATCGTGTTCATAATGCTGGTACACTTCTTTGTAATATTCAAACAAAGGTTTGAACTGTGCAGGATTGCCGCCAATGATAGCAAATATCACTGGTAAACCAGCTTTGCCCGCTCTTAATACCGATTCGGGTGTGCCACCAACGGCAACCCATATACTAAGATCGTTGTTGACCGCACGGGGCAATACCAATTGGTTATTCAACGCCGGGCGGAATTTACCTTTCCAGGTGATGCGTTCTTCTTTATTGATCTTGAGCAGCAGGTCCAGCTTTTCTTCAAACAAGGTATCATAATCTTTCAGGTCATATCCAAACAAAGGAAATGATTCTATAAAACTACCGCGGCCTGCCACCAGTTCTGCCCTTCCGCCCGAGATAAGGTCGATGGTTGCAAAACTCTGGTACAGTTTAACCGGGTCCGCCGAACTCAATACCGAAACAGCACTACCCAGTTTTATTTTTTTGGTAACGGTGGCTGCTGCCGCCAGTATGATCTCCGGTGTGGATACCGCGTAATCCGGCCGGTGGTGCTCACCAATGCCGTAAAAATCCAGTCCCACTTCATCCATCAGTTTTATTTCTTCCATTATTTCCTGCAATCTTTGTCCTGCAGGTTGTGTTGTTCCGTTGCTGTTGATGTGTACATCGCCAAACATGCCTACGCCTAATTCCATCATTGTATTTATTTTTTGCAAAGATAGGAACGCAGCATGGCAGAGAAATTAATGTAGGTTAAGAGTATAAAAATCTCCCGATGAACCTCTACTATTCTGTTATGGTATTTATTTTGCCCTATGCGGCTGTTTGCAGTTCCTGTAATACCCCGCTCTTCATGCGTCGTGAAATTTCTGCCACCGACGCATCTTTCATGATAATATTGCCTTCCCTGGTAACACATAGTATATGCTGACGGTTCACCAGGTGCGTGCGGTGGGTACGTACAAAACCAAATGGCTTCAGCAGCTGTTCAAATTCCTTCAGCACCCTTGCCGCCACCAGTTTCTTTTTATTGCTGAAATAAATATTGGTATAACTGCTGTTGGCTTCCAGCCTTACTATTTCATCCGGGCTGAAAAAGAATATACCGTTGGAGGTTTTAAAGACCAGTTTATTATTGGCCGTTATATCTGTTGTTTGCATAAAATTATTTTCAAAAGATCATTTGCTGTTTTTGTAAAAAACAGGGACGATCATCGCTGACCGTCCCTCCATCAAACTACTGTATTAAGCTTTTACGCTTGTCAGCGGATCGATCACAGCTTTCACTTCGTTGATCGAATTTACCGGGAAGTTGCCCAGTTTGGCGTGCTCCCTTACATCGGCTTCACTTTCTGCAATGTGTATGCAATACAGTTTATCACCTGTTACAAAGGTTTCCACCCATTGGTAATAGTTGTCCATTTTTTTAATGGCTGCGCAGGATCCTACTGCGATCTCCTGTAATTCTGCGGCTGTAAGGTTGCCGGCACCCGGAAGATTTCTTTCAATTACAAATCTTTTCATGTTTTACTTTTTTTAAAATGATTTAATACAGCAAAATTGAAAAGTTTACAGGCATTTGTATTTAGGAGTATTCCCTATTTAACCCATTTAGGTTCCCTATTTTATGATACCCAGCCGGGTGGCTTCCTGTGCAGCCTTGGTCCTGGAATTCACATCCAGCTTAAATAATAGCGAGGAGATATGATGATCCACTGTTTTGGGAGATATGAATAGTTTACTGGCTATTTCCTTATTCTGCAGGCCATCTTTTAATAAGGTTACAATATCTATTTCCCTTTGTGTAAGGTGTGCAGCATTGGCCTGTGTGCTTTTTCTTATACCACGTGGAATATTTTTGATACCCGAATTACGCATCAGCTGTTTTAATTTTTCGCTGGTGGCTACAGCGCCCAGTTCATGCACCATCGAAACAGCTGTTCGTTTTTGTTCTTCCGTTCCTTCAAATAATGCCAGTGATTGCTCGTAAGGCGCACCAGTTTTTTCCCATATTGCAGCGGCTTTTTTTGCGGCCGCCTTATTATCTACCTGGTAGCCTTCGTATATACGAATGCCTTTTACTGCTACCCCTCTTGCTTTTTGTAACCAGAAAATAAAATTACTGTTATCCACCACCGCATCCGATTCCCGGATCAGCGCAATAAGCGTATCGATCTCTTTTTGTTCTATATAAATCTCACCCGTAAGCCATTCATATTCCAGTAATGCAGCCAGCACCGGCAGCAAACGCTGCGCCTCATTTGTATCAAAGGCCAGTTTCTTTGCTTCCAGTAAAAGTGCCAGTGCGCCTTCTTCGCCCCTGCGCATTTTTATCATACCTGCTGCTATCAATACACTTATTTTTACAATGGGGCTGGTATGCATGGCCAGCAATGTATCACATATCTCTATTGCATCCTGCCATTTGCCCGTTTCGGCATATACCCTTGCCTTCCACGAAAGCATATAAGTACTCCAGGAGTTCAGGTCTCTTTCCTCGCAGTATTTAATCCCTTCTGTCAACACCCTTTCGGCAAATGTGTAGTCTTTTAATTTCACGGGTGCACTGCCCATATTGGTATAAGCTCTTGCAGCGTGTTCGTGAAAACCATTTGCCAGCGCAAGGTCCAGGCTTTGCTGCAGCATGGCAGTACCTTTTTCCATGGTCAAAGGCGTCATGATAAGCGTGGTGCCCACATTGTTCAATGCATGCAACAGCGTTTCTTCATCATTCAGTTCTTTGGCCATTTCAATTGCTTTACTACCCCAGTACTCACAAGGTTTTGTAAGGTCTGCCAGCATCATCAGTTGCGACATATTGCTGTAAGCCATGGCCTTTGCCTTTGTGGACGGTTCATTTTCCAGTACGTCAACTGCTTCTTTTGCATATTGTTCTGCTTTAGTGCGGTTGCCGTCAAACCACCACAAACGGGATAAGAATCGTAAGCAGTTACCCGTTTCCGTTATGCTGCCTTTTTCTTTCCATATATCCAGCGCTTTGCCGTTGTAAATGATGGCTTCCTTTACCTGGTTGGTGAGGTAACATTCATAAGCGTAGGCCTCGTAAAATGTTACCAGCACCTCTTTATCCTGCTTATTATAATATTCAATTGCTGTTAAATATAATTTGGCTGCTTCTATATGAGCGCCCAGCGCCGCCGCTTTTTTAGCCGCTTCCGGCGCATATTGTACCACCAGTTCGTATTCATTAGCATTTTTTGCGTGGTGGATGATGCGTTCCACCTGGTGGCGGGTCTCAAAACTTTGCCTGAAACGTTCCAGTATCATTTTATGCAGGCTGATGCGCAGGAAAGGCGATAAAGATGATTCTATCGTACGCCGGAACAATTCGTGTTTAAAGAACAGGCGTTGCTCTTCCACTATCAATATCCGGTGCTCAATAAAAGTGCCCACCACATCCGGGTAAGCTGCATCCAGTTGCTCCAGGTACTCCAGTTCAAAACCGGACGGTTGTACCGATAAAAGATCCCATACCAGTTTGGCTTTTTCATCGCAACGGCTATAGGCAGCAAGAATGGAATCCCGGATATTTTCCGGCACTCCCAAATTATAGCTGGCCAGCATTTCCTGTACATAAAAAGGATTGCCGCCCGATATCTTGTACACTTCTTCCCCATTATATCCTCTCGATTCCGCCATTTGTTCCACCGCTTCTTTTGATAAATGGGGTAACACGATACGGCTGTATGAACCGGGGATCAACTGGCCCAGCACGGTTCTTAATGGATGCCTTGCATCGATCTCATTATCGCGATAGGTCAATAAAAACACGCAGGGTAATTGCGTGATGCGCCTTGCCAGGAATTTAATAAAATCCAGTGTGGCTTCATCGGCCCAGTGTATATCTTCAAATAAAATGATGACAGGATGCGGATGCGCTTTTAGCTCCAGGAAGAGCTGCGCAAAAAAAGCAGTACGGTCGGTGATCGTTTCATTATAGCCGGTCCAGTCTTTTTTCAATTGCAGCAATACATCGTATAATGGCCCTAGTGGCCGTGGTGCAAACAGCGCATCGCAGGTGCCCAGCAATATCGTGGCCCGTTTGTTCACCGTTCTGCAGAATTGTTTTACCAGGGATGTTTTACCAATACCCGATTCGCCGCATACAAACATGCTGTGGCCCTCGCCTTCCAGCACATTTTCGAAACATTGATGTAAAGAGGCTAAAAATTCCTCCCTTTCTACCAGTTGCATATCCCTAAAATAAGGTTTAACAGCGCCGAAATTAGGGAAAATTCCCTACCCCGCAGCCCTGCCCGCTTTGCAATTTTGTGTGGTCAAAAAAAATCAATCACCAAAAAAACAAGTTTAAAAAAATGAGATTTTTTCTTTTAGCCATGCTGCTGATGTTGTTCGCTATCAGCTGTAAAAAAAACAAAATGGAGGAGCCTGACCTCTTTACCAGGTACCGCAGCGCAGGTATCAACGGCGCTACTATTGAAGAACTGCGGGAAGCACGGGAAGCCACCGCCCGCTACCAGAGCCTGGACAGTGCCATTGCCGACGGTTACGCAGATATTGCCGTGGATGTGGAACATATGGGGCACCATTACATGAAAACATCGCTGGTAGACAGTGTTTTCGACAAACTGAAACCGGAGATACTGGTGTACAATCGCGATCATGATAACCATGCTTACCTGGTGGCGGTGGAATATGCCGTACCACTCACTTATGCCAAACCCGATGGCTTTATTGATCAGCAGGATGTATGGAAAGGCGATTCAGGATTTCCCTTCTGGCTGCTGCATGCCTGGGTATGGGCGTATAACCCCGGCGGCGTTTTTAACTGGACCAACGAAACAGTGCACATGCACTAAACCATTTTTAATTATTAAACACTATAAATTTTAAACAACATGAAACTTTTCAATTACCTGTTCATCCTTATTGTTATGAACATGGCCGCTTTTACTGTTAATGCACAAAACAACAGTGGTAAAAAATTATTTATTGATGTACACCATTTAGGCGCCGGTAAGGTTACCGTAGCCGATGTAGCTGCTGCACACGCCAAAGACCTGGCAGTGCAAAAGAAATACGGTGTTACCTGCATCAGCTACTGGGTGGATGTTGCCAATGGCGATGTGTACTGCCTTGCTGCTGCACCCGATGCTGCTTCTTTCCGTAAAACACATGAAGAAGCACATGGTTTACTGCCGGACGAAGTATACGAAGTAACCGCAGGTCCGCAGGCAAAAATGACCAGCACCGCCAATCTTTACCTGGATATTCATCGCTTAGGTGCCGGTAATGTTACTGCTGCTGCAGTTGCAGATGCACATAAAAAAGACCTGGCAGTGCAGAAAAAGCACGGCGTGAACTGTGTGAACTACTGGGTGGATGAAGCAAAGGGCATTGTGATCTGCCTGGCAGAAGCAGCAGACGCTACCGATATCATTGCTACGCATAAAGAAGCGCATGGTTTGTTACCTGCAGAGATCTGCAAAGTGGTACAGGGCCAGTAATAGTATTGAACGGGGAACAGGCAACCGGCATTATGGAAACATAATGGCCGGTTTTTTTATTGGGTAATACTATGAATCATTATTTGCGCATCTTTTCATCATAATCTTCCTGCAGATCTTTTAGTAATGCGTCATAACCAGCCTGGTCAAAGAATGCGGCAGGGTTGTATACATCGCCGGGTTTATGTTTATCGTGCAGTTTGAACTGGCTGGCGTGGGATGCCACCCATATATCGAAATGGATATTTTTCATCCCGTTTAAAGTATAGGCATAATCCGCAGCTATTTTCGGGTAGGCCGGTATGTTAGTAAAGGAACTGTCGGTAACAATGGTGGGCATGTTGGCGATCAGTACGCGGTAGCTGCGTTGGTCATCTTTTACGGTTAATAAAAAACTGCAGGAACCTTTGGTGTGACCGGGATGGTGCAACACCTGCAATTTTGTTTTACCCAATTTTACAATATCGCTGTCGTGCAGTAAACGGTCCGGCATTACGGGTTCAAAGCTGCTGCCATGGCCGCCCAATGCATAATCGGAACTGCCGCCATCTTTAACCACATCCGCTTCTGCGGCATCCACCATCAGTTTAGCATTGGTTTGTTTTCTTATAGCTGCCATGGCACCCATGTGATCGAAATGGGCCTGCGTGGTGAGCAATATCCTGATCTTCTTATACTTGAATCCCAGTGTTTCAATATTCTTTTTGATCAACTCTTCCGATCCCGCCAGGCCGGTATTGATGAGTATATTGCCCCTGCGGGTGGTAATAAAATAAGCCGCCAGGTCGCGGGTGCCCACATAATACAGGTTGCCCGCAATGCGGAACGGCGGATAAGGCGTTTCCCATTCCTTATTGGTAATGGTGGGTTGTTTTACTGTTTGTGCAGCAGTTGTAAGAACTGTTACTGATAATATTGCAGCAAGTATTGCTGACCTTGATCGTTGATACATAATTAAAGCGTGACTTTCTGCATCAAAGATACCTGCCTTTTTAAATGCAAAGTGCAGCAATAAAAAATTCCCGGCAGCATCGCTATAAACGGCCACCGGGAATGGTTTTTATGATAAGGCCGACTGGTTATTCTATTAATACCTTCCGGGTCTCTACCGAAGCGCCGGTATAGATGCGGAGCATATACATACCTTTTGCAATGGTGGCCGGTAATTGAATACGGTAGCTGCCACTGATATTTTGCTGTACCTGCCATACCTGCTGGCCGGCCAGTGTGCTCAGCTCTATTTTTTCGGCGGCAACATGCTGCAGGTATAGTTTAATGTCCTCCCCTGCTTTTACAGGATTGGGATATATAGTGATCTCCTGCACATCGGTGCCCGCTTTTACAAACACGATATCGCTGTATGTTACTTTACCGTTTCTATCGGCCATCTGTAAACGATAATACCATTTACCAAATGTTATAGAAGCATCGGTATAACTGAATTGTTTTTTTATGGCATCCCCCTGTTGCGTATTGATGGTGGTAAAGCTGCTGCCATTGCTGCTGCGCTGCAGTTCGTAACTGATGCCATCTTCTGCCTGTGCAATGGTCCAGTCTATTTTAGCAGCATTATTATCATATTGTGCTCCAAAAGATATCAATTTAACAGGTAACGGGAAGATGAGGGTCTGTACAAAAAATCCACCAAAACCGGTTACATCCACCGATATTTCCCACCTGCTGAAAGAAGCATTCCATACAATATTTGCATCCGGCGGGTTAATGATGGTGACAGCCCCGCTGTAAGAAGTGGGTAATCCTCCGCCACTGGTAGTACCGGAATATTCTGCTACCCGTACATTGGCTATACCCGCAGCATCGCCTGGCCCTGTTGGCAGGTTGAGTATGCTGTTGATATGCGCATTAAAGTTGTCGAATTCCGTTTGCGAAAAATATAGTGTAACCGTACCCGTTGCAGTGGTGGGGTTGGTGACAGGATTTACCTGGTAATGCCGCTGTACAAAGGGACGTCCTAAAACAGTGGGTACAGCTACCTCTACCCATAACTGGCTGGTAACGCTGCCTGTAACTTGCGGACCTGCACCGGAAGGCACTACTTTGCACAGCGCCGCACAGGATGCAGCATAGTATATATTATTGCCCACCCCTACATTTTGTGTAACGGTATTGTTGGCCGATAATGTGGGTGTGGTGGCGGTTAATAAAACACCGGCACTGGTTGCACTGCCGCAGCCGCTTCCATTGGTTGCCAGCAACCGGTAATATTTTCCGTTCACAGTAGTATTATCAGAAATGGTGAGTGCACTGCCGGTGGCACCGCTGTAAATACCTGTATTGCTTAATGTGGTGGGTGATGAAAAACCTGCATTCGCACTTTCCTGCCAGGTGATACCTGTTTGATTGCTTACTGTTGCAGAAAATGTAACTGACAGCCCTGCGCAACTGGTGCTGGCGGAAGGACCGCCACTGATAGAAGGCGCAACACCAATTGTTGCCAGGGTTTGTGCTGTTGCATCTCCGCCAGGCACATTGTCTACCACTGCATTGGCACTTCCTGCACCCGGTGTTGCACCGGCAGTATAAGTTGCCGTTGCTGTACCTGCTGCCTGTATGGTGGTTTGCGCACCAGAGATAGTACCGAGTACAGCGCTGAAACTTACGGAAAGACCGGTAAGTGCACTAAGGTTTGCTGCAGAAATAGCTTCTGAAGCAGAGTTGGTAAGAAAACTTGCTGTGATGGTTGACCCGGTACCAGAACAGGATGTACCTGATAAACCGCTCAATTTTAATTGCAGTGATTTTGTAAGCGTGATGGCGCCACCGCTGGCAACTGCATAGTCAGCATTGGATACCGGGGCTGAATTTACACCCCACCAGTTATTATCGGCAATAATATTTTCAAAATTTACCGTACCACCTCCACTTTGAAAAAGAGTATTGCCATTATTTGCTGCAGCAGCTGTATTGCCGATAAAACGGCAATAGCTGATAGTGGATATACCAAAAGCATTCGAGATGGCACCACCTCCTATACCTGCTGAGCTATTAGTGGTTTGGTTGTTGATAAAAGTACATTTGGTAATAGTAAAAGTGCCGTTTGTTCCAACACCGCTGGTGGCAATAGCACCACCACTGGCGCCGGTGCCTGCCCCTATTGTTGCTGTTTTATTACCTGTAAAAGTGCAACCGGTAATAGTGCCGCTGGAAGTGGTGGTAAAATAGATAGCGCCGCCACCAGCACCGCAGGTATTATTAGAAAAATCACAATTAGTTACAGTAAGTGAATTAGCAGTACTGGGAGAAGTGCAGGCCAATGCACCGCCATTACCGGTCTGTATATTAAAATTAGTGATCGCTACATTGGTCAATGTTGTTACTGCTCCTGTCCACCCGGCAACAATTGCTCCTCCGCCGCCGCTAACGGTTCCTGCCGGGCCGCTGTAATTAAGTTTAAGATCATTGAGGGAAAAAGTTACGGCATTGATACCGGTACTGAATATCCTCGCTGCAGTAGTTTGATTGATGGTAAGTACATTTTTACCAGGGCCATTCACGGTAATATTATTACCCACCGAAGCATTCCCTACCGTCATTGACCCGAGTGTAAGATTTATTGTTGTAATGGAGCCGGGTATGGTAATGATATGTGTACCGGCTATTTGCGTGGAGGCTTCCATTGCAGAACGCAATGTGATCTGGCTACTGGCGTCTAAAGCGGAACTGGTGGGGGTAACTGCATGTGTATCCCCATTGGAAGTTACTGTAAAATTCTGCGCTGTAAGCATAACAGCACAAATCATGAAAATGGAGAAAAGCAGCGCCTGCTGTTTGTATCGCCCCAAAAGAAAGGTCGTTTTTTTGAAGCGCAGTAATTGGCATTGAAAAGACTTGATCATTGTTGTGTTATTTTCGTATATACAAAACAGTTATGCTGCAAGGGGAAGGGTAAAATTTGCGGTGGTTATCTGCATAACCACCGCATTGTAAAAATATTATGGCCTGGAAGGGAAAACGCCCTGTAAGGCAATGCAATAATTCACCACCAGGTAAGGCGACATATTATTGTGTGGCAACGGGTTGATCGCTCCGGCCATTCCCATTTCGTTTCCGCTCATCTGAACAGTGGTACCTGTTGTGGCATCGCTGTACATAACTGCAGCACGATCGGCGCCAGAAGACCCGAGTATATTATTTGCGGGCGAAGGATCACCTCCTGCATCGGTAAAACAATTAACATTATGATTGTGTATTGCAAGGTCACTTTGCACCAGGGTCACTGTTTCAGTTCCCAATGTTTCCCCGATATCATACGCTGCAAAACCGGGCGCCTGGCCCTGGCCTAATGCAGCTTGTCCCTGCAGGTTGGGTAATGCAAAGGTGGTTTTTCCATCGCCACCATAATAGGTCCCAATGAGGGAGAACAACGCCGTGTTTGTTCTGATAGCAAGTAATTGACCATTGCACAGCGCCCAATCCTTGGGTGCGAAGCTGCATCCAAACATCCTTATTTCAGCTACAAATTGATCCATAAAATAGTTTTAATAATTTAAGTGTATTAGTTTCTTGACGGGAATATGCCCTGCAGGCAAATGCAAAAATTCAGGGCCAGGTATGGCTGAATATTCGGGTGTCCCTGGCTGTTACCTGCATTGGCTATCATATTGGCTGCCATTGGTGTACTGGTTTGACCGGCACTGTATAAAGCCGCGGTTCCACCAGCTGCAAGCAGGTTGCCGTTGGGAGCAGGTTGATCTGCATTGTTAGTACTGGCTAACATTGTATGGCTATGGGCCGGCATCTCTGTCATTAACAGTGTATGATTCTCTTCTCCTGCCATCTGCCCAAGCGTATAATTAGCTCCGCTGGGCGCATTGCCAGAACTTATCGGCGTTCGGCCACGCAGGTCGGGCAGGTTAAAAGTGGTGGTACCATTACCGCCGAATGTGGTGCCCAGTAATGAGAACAAAGCCTGGTTCTGGGCGATGGACATTTGCTGCCCGTTGCATTGTGCCCAGTAACGAGGGGCAAATGGAAATGCAAAAATCTGTATCTCTGACATGTAACTATCAACTGCCATGGTAAAATGATTTTAATGGTTAATGATTTAGCTCTGTGTTGGATAAACTCCATCCGTTGCAATAATATAATTCAGCGTTAACGAAGGCATGATGTTGGCATGCGGCGCTCCTCCCGGGGAAGAAGTGACAGCATTGGATTTCATCACGCTGTTGGCGCTGGTGCCGGCAGCGTATTCCTGCAGTGTATCCTGTTTGGCAAGAAAATTATTGGCAGGATTGGTTTGATCTGCCACATTGGTATTACTGGTAAACGAATGCGTGTGCTGGGGCAAATGCGCCGGCAGCAATGATACTGATGGCGAACCTGCCATCTGCCCAAGCATGTAAGGCGAAAGGCCATTGCCCTGTCCCTGGTTCACCGGTATCCTTCCGCGGAGATCGGGTAAGGCAAAAGTGGATTGACCGTCGCCGCCATAAGTGGTACCAATAAGGTTGTACAAAACATCGTATTGGGATATCTGCAATAAAGAGCCATCGCAGGTGAGCCATCCCACCGGGGCAAACGTGCCGCCAAACAAAATGATGTTACCTATAAAAGGTGTCTGCATAAATGAGGGTTTTATAAATGAAAAATAAATTGACGATTTTATAGCAATGCAATAATGACCTCTTGTTAAATGATCTCATTGTGCTGAAATATTTACAGTTAGCAAATTGGTCTTGAGCCTTTATTGATAAGGCGCGATAAAACTATAGATTTTAAAAACAGGAAAGCAGCGTAGTAATACGGGTATAACGGCAGGATTTTATACGTAAATAGTGCAAAATTGTGCACCGGTTTGTACGCCAAAAGAAAGTAAACGGGCAGGAGTTAAAAAACCTTCGTTGCAGTAAATTAATTTGATTATTACGAAACCCTTTACTGCAGCCACTTTCATGCCATCGGCATTTATGGAGCAGATGGTGCCGGGCTGCAGCTCCGTATTTTCCGCAACTTCGCAGGTTGCTTCCATCAGGCGTATTATCTTTTCGTTAATACCGGTAACTGCGCCTTTGTTCCAGGGGTTGCAGGCATTGATAAGTGCAGTGATGGAGGATGCATCCATGGTTTGCCAGTTGATGGTTACATCAGCAGCATTTTGTTTGGGATAAAAAATGGCTTTGCTGTTATCCTGTTGCTTTAATGGCACCTGCACACCAAAGGCCATGATCTTTAATAAAGTGCTGAGTGATTGTACAGCCAGTTCGCCCAGTTTTTCCGCCGCCATGCCGTAGGTATCAGTAATGGATACACGCATTTTATCGGTAATGACTACCGGGCCGGTATCAAAGCCTTCATCCAGTTGATGAATGCTGATAGTGGCATAGGGTTCTTTATGGACCAATTGGCGAAAGATGGGATCGGGACCACGGTATGCAGGCAATGCACCGGGATGAATATTGTAAAATCCTTTGGGCACCAATGCATATACTGATGCCGGTATTTTATAAGAGCAAGTAAAAACAAACCCCGCTGCAGGCTGGTAATGCAGTATGGCCTGTTGCACCGTATCGGCAAAATCTTTAGCAGTTACCAGCACAATGGGAATATCGCTGTCCTTCAGCAGTTGCTGCACTTCCTGCACAAATACATTGCGGCGGCGGGGCATTACTAATATTGCCAGCTGGTTGCTCAATGCCAGGTAGCGCAACACGGGTAATGCAATGCGGTTGCCACAGATAAATATGTATTTGTTTTCGTTCATTAATAACAGAGATAAGTATTCGTCCAGCCGGTAACAGCGCCTTCGGTGGGCAGGGCCGTAAACTGCTGCCATTCTTTTTCAATATCATTGCTCCATTCTATTTGTGGCGCTGCGTCGGGCTGCAAAGTATATTTTGCCACAGGCGCTACATAAAACTGTGTGGCAGCATCCAGCTGTAATGCGCCTCTCGGGCTTTGCAATGAAGCGCTTTTTAAATAAGCCACCGCCGCTTCGCCATTGGCGGCATTGCCAAACTCTTTTAGTTGCTGCAATACCAGCGCTGTTTCCCACCCCAGTAGGGAGAATATACTTACCGGCCTGCTGCAGGCTTTGGTAAGATCAGTTGCTTCGTCTTTATACCAGGGCATATAACCCTGTACTGTACACGATGTTTGTGTACCGATCGCCTCCAGCGCTTTTTGTTCCAGCATCATGGGCGATACAAACAGCTGCAATGGCCTGCTGTACTGATCCAGTAATTTATAAAACAGGGAACCGGGCAATGTATCTGCCACGCACAATAAATTGTTGCAATCCGGTTGTTTATTTAAAAAATCCAGCAGCGCACTAATCTCAAAGCTGTTGTCGTATTGTTGCTGCCGGTTGATATAATTGTATTCGATACTGCCGCCTTTTTCCATAAAATTATTTACAAAGGCTGCCGACTGCAGGTAACCACAATCGTAAAATGTAGAGGCCAGCGCAGCTTTGCCATTGCCGGCTGTTGCTGCCAGTGCGCCGGTAAGACGGCATAAGAATGCGTGCTGCAGGTTCAAATGCACTACTGTGGGTTGCGCCAGCCAGTTAACAGGGTAATTGGCGCCGGGATTCACTACCAGTATGATCTTACCGGTTGCCATTGCCAGTGGATGCAATACCTGCAATATTTTTTCATCGATATAAGCCACCAGCACATCCACATCATCACTGATGAGCAGCTTCTCTGCCTTGAGGTACACTTCTTTTTCAACACCTCCCAATCCTATGCCTTCTTTTAAAACGGTGATATCATTTATTTGCTGTTGCTGCAGCAAACTGTTCCATCCATCCATAAAATCAAGGCCAATGCCGGGGTATACATTCGACTGGGGAAAAAGCAATCCAACTTTCATGTGAGCGGGCTAGTTAGGTTAAGATTTAAAAAAGTAAATGTAAAGGTTTAAATGTAAAAGCCAAACAGTAGAAATACGGAACCTGCAATAAATACTTTTATATGCCAACTGCAAATATTTTATTGTAATAAAAAAGCCGCTTGTAAAAGCGACTCTCTATCATTGTTTCAACAATTATTTTGTAACAGTCACCCTTAAAAAAGTGGCAGTAATATGCGTACTGTTACTGTCACCACTTTTGTTCTGGCTGTTGAACAGGTCTTCCAGTTCCTGTTGCAACTGAGCAGCTTTGCCATTTTTTTCTGCTGCTTCAAATGCATTCATGGTAGGTCCGTAAAATGTTCTGAACCTTGCCAGGAATTCTGCCGGGGAAAATGGCGGGTTGAAAGTAAAATTGTCTTTTACGCAGGAGATATTTTCTTTTTTGATACCGGCCTGTTCAAAACGTTCCACCACGTGTTCGGGTATACCCCACAACATCGGGCTTACAAATCCTTCGGGCGGTGGTGGTGTGTAAGCCGAACTTATTCTTAATGTTTGCGCCACCAGTGTAGGGTCGCCGGGTATCCAGTTGCCCATCACAATTTTTCCGCCGGGTTTGGTTACCCTTACTATTTCTTTTGCCACATCAAAAGGTTTGGGGGCAAACATGGCACCGAAGATAGATACCACCATATCAAAACTATCGTCTTTAAGATCGGTGAGTGCCGTGGCATCACCTTCCTGGAAGCTGCAATTGGTCAGGCCTTCTTCCGCCACCCTTTTATTACCTGCCGCAACAAGATTACTGGCTATATCCACGCCCAATACAGTGTGGGCCAATTTTGCTTCGGGTATGGCCGTGGTGCCGTCGCCGCAACCAAGGTCCAATACGTTCATGTTTTGGGTGATGCCGAATGTGTCGACAAGCGCTACACCGCTCTGGCGCATGTGACGTGAAAGCTGGGTAAAGTCTCCTTTTTCCCAGAGTGCTTTGTTTGGATTCATAACTAACTTTTTTTGATGATCAATTTTATACAAAATTATCCCGCTGCTGAAAAAACGTTTGTGCTGTACAGTCCAATTATCTTACCCAGCAGCCCAAATATTGGAAAAAAGTTTTTATAAATACGGAGATCGTGTTGGTGGGATTTCTATTGATAAATGTACTGCTTTACAACAAATCATCCAATAGTTCCCCGGGTTCTAGAGCAGTTTTAACCAAAGCTTTATTTTGATACCTGAGTATAAATGCGGTGGCGCTGCCTGTCAATTGCAGGCTGCCATTCTCAAACAACAGCGCTGTGCCTTCGGGCAAAGCCACAATGGGTACCGATGGATTGAGCAACAGGAATTCTTCCAGCCGCTGGTCTCTTGTTTCGCCATTAAAGCCGGGCACCACAACATTATAATAATGCGGGTTGATCTGGAAAGAAAAAAATTGCAGCGCATCAAAACTACCGGGGTTGATGATGGGCATATCATTGGTGGTGCAGATGGTGGCGCCGGTAATATTGGAGCCGGCGCTCCAGCCTATATACGGTGTACCATCTTTTACTTTTTGCTGTACCAGTTGCAATGCGCCGGTTTTATACAGGTCGTGCAGTAATTTAAAAGTATTGCCCCCTCCCACCATTACCACGCCTGATGCTGCAATAGCTGTTGTGGCATTTTCGTGTGTTACTGTAACGATCTCGTAATCCGGTAATGCTGCTCTTACCTTTTGCGTGTATGCTTCATAGTTACCATCTGCTGCTGCAAAGGGGATGAATGCAATGGTGCCGGGGTTGTTACCCAAAAATGTGCTTATTACCGGTACGGCTGTTTGCAGGTAACCGCTGTTACCGGTGCGGGAGCTGCTGAATGCGAGGATGCGTGGGGGCATGGTACTATATAGTTTTTGCGGCAAAGATAAAAGATAGCGTTTAAAAGAAGGTGGTGGATGCATTGCCTGCGGCAAAGTATTATTTCATACAAAGACGCATAAGAACCTACAATTTAGGGTTGACCACATAGGCACATAGGGAACATAGAAAAACAAGAGGATGGTATCGCCTGAGGCGATATGTGCATGCTGACAAAGATGCATGAGAGTTCACAACTTAGGGCTTAACCACATAGGCACATAGGGAACATAGAAAGAGAAGAAGATCGTAACGCCTGAGGCGATATGCGTTTGCTCACAAAGACACAAAGGCATAAAGGGCTGCGTCCCGTAGGGACGACTGGTGGGTAGCCCCGGATGGGGCGGTGTGTTTTTCCGTTCCGAAGGAACGGTTGGTATTTGGCATAGCGGGATTGTTTTTTGTTGGTAATGCCCTGGCAAAAAATGTGTACCTTTTGTTTTGTTTAATAACCAATCCCGATAACATTGTATGCAGAAATATCTTCTCCTTTTTTTATTTACCGCTACTTTTCTTTTTGCCTGTGACCAAAAAGCCGATACAGCAAAAGCCAATCAATTTGCTACGCAGATACATGATGCCACTACAGGCAGCAACAAAGCTATTCAACAGGCTTTTATTGATAAAATGACCGAAACGCTGAAAGCAGTAAAACAGGATAACGCTATAAAAGTGGACACCCGCACACTCAGGCAATCATTGAATGATGCGATACAGGCCAATCATAAAAGCTTTGTTGCATTGAACGGTCTTACAGAAATTGACAACAGCATTCAGCTAAAAGAAAAAGCCATTGCAGAAAACAGGCTGTTCCTTTCGTTGTATGAGCACGAATTTATTACTATTATTGATGCGCTTGAAAGTGATGCGCCCGGTAAAATGGCTACACTGGATAAATGTATCTCTGCCTTTTCAAGCCGGGAGAAAGAGATCAGGGCCACGCAACGTACGGCGCAGGAAGCTGCTGCCGATTTTGAGCAAAAGTATAATATAGGCAATCTTCCCGGTGAGGATAAAAAATAACTGTTGCTGAAATAGACAGTGAGTACCGATTACCCGGAAGAAGTTGTAACTAATATCATTCCTCTTCCAATTGCTCTACTTTGGCATCAAACACCACTCCGAATTGGGGTTGTATTTTTAATAGCGTATGCTCTTTTCCCAGCTCGTAAACCGGTTGGAACTTTATATGCATCTTTCCTTTAAGCGTGCTGCCATTTTTATATACAGGCTCTTGCGTGAATGTTATTGAAAGCGAATCAGAATTGATCATCACTTCTTTTTGCAGATCTTCGTGGCGGGAGGTTAAGGAATATATTTTTTCTGAACCTGTCAAAAGCAGTTGTGCATTACATTGATCATTATGAATGGTGAGCCTGACGAAGAAGCCGCTTTCGTAAAACAATCCCCCTACTAAAACGATGGTATCTTTACTTAAATAACATTTTGTCATAGCGCTACTATATTCCTTTATGCTGTCGCTGATATTGCCTTTTAAAATATAGGCCAGGTCCAAGCCATTATTATCAAATTGTTCAGCATCAAAAGTATTTTCGAGGTAAAAATTAAAACGGGTCATATCAGTATCTTTCATTGCATTGTTTGCTTTAAAAATACTGTCAATAGTTTGTGCTGCTGCACTATCTACAGTATAGTTTTGCTTTTTAGATGCACAGGCTGTAAGGCAAATTGCTATTACGGGTATGATGAGTTTTTTTATCAATTATAATGGTTTGAGTGATTGAGCTGCTACTGCTTAAAATATACTAGGAGTTAAATTTATGTCTAAAATTTGATTCAATTGCCAACGGAAATATTTTGTTTGATACAAAGAAGCATAAGAATTTACAACTTAGGGTTGACCACATAGGCACATAGGGAACATAGAAAAACGAGCGGATGGTATCGCACTAGGCGATATGCGTTTGCTCACAAAGATGCATAAGAGTTCACAACTTAGGGCTTAACCACATAGGCACATAGGGAACATAGAAAGAGAAGGAGATCGTAACGCCTGTGGCGATATGCGTTTGCTCACAAAGACACGAAGGCATAAAGGGCCGCGTCCTGGAGGGACGATTGGTGGGTAGCCCCGGATGGGGCGGTGTGTTTTTCGTTCCGGAGGAACGGTTGGTGTTTAATGATTCGAGATTCGCTATAAGTAATTTGCAACAGTCTTTTTACCGAAGTATGTTCTTTTTTGCTTCTCCAAAAAAGAACCAAAAAAAGAGCCCGGCAAAGGATTACATCCCCTTTGCCGGACAGTTCCCTGATGAGGCTTTAGTGCTACTGTAAATTCAGCTTTAGTTCCTTGATAAATAAATTAAAGTGCCTCCTGTCTTCCTTACTGCCTGTTGATAGTAAATGTGCCACCACCTTTATTACTGGTGCCTGCTCCCCATGTACCGGAAATGGTATTGGACTTGCCATCGTATTTGCCGATCATGGAAAAGGTGGAACCTGCATTGGTATAAGTGTAAGTGGACCTTATGCTGTCATTGGAAAGGGTCCATGTTCCGGTACCCATATCCGGTAGTATGGCATCATTTGATTTTACCACCATTGTACCGCCGGTATTGAACTGGAAGGCATAATAAAATGTTTGTGGCGCACCACCTGATCCGTACTTACCTACCCAGTTACCTTCTGCCGGTGTAGCAGTGGGCGCTGCAGGGGTGTCGGATTTTTTACAAGAAAAGAATGCGGAGAACGCAGCAATTGCTGCAACGAATACAAATTGTTTTTTCATGACTTTATTTTGTTTGAGACGCAAAACTAAAGGCAGGAAAAACGCTTACAATTGCGATACTATTAAAAGGTTATTGCTAATTATCTTTCGGAAAATAGTTTGCAGATACAGTAGCACGATGATAAAGTGGAGAAAATAATAGTTATTAGCTGTAGTAAGAATAAATATATACCGCGGTTTCTCTGAAAGAATCTTTTGAACAAGCCACCAGCATCAATAAAGTCGATGAGTTTTACTTACAGATTTCCTTGATCGCTTTTTCCGCATCGGGGTCGCCCAGTTCATTAGCGGCCTTAAGACAAGTGCAGGCGCTGTCTTTGTTTCCGGCTTTTGAAAACGCTAATCCTTTTTTAAAATAGGCCCTGGCATCTTTATTATCAACAGAAAGTACAATATTGTAGGATCGTATAGCTGCTTCAAATTGATTTAACTGGCTCAAGGCTTCAGCTTTGTTAAAATAAGCAATTGCCGGATAGTCTGTACCTTTTTCAATTACACTATTAAAGTCGGATAATGCTTTCTCATAGTCTTTTGTAATAAGATAAATCGTTCCCCTGTCATTATACCCCACGCATGAATCCGGCCTTAAGTCAATAACCTTATTGGCTCTTTTCAATGCTTTGTCGGTATACCCCATATTAAGGGCGCAATAGTAAGACCCTCTTAAAGCATCAAGGTTATTATCGTCCGCAAATAAAGCATCGTCAAATTCCAGGTCTGCATTAAAATAATCTCCTTCCGACATCAGCTTTGTGCCTGCTGCAACATGGTCTTTGTTAATGCTTACCTGGCAGGATATGAAGCAGGTCAAAACAATTAGTGTAATAAGTGTTTTCATTGTATGGGTTCAATTTGTATCGTACAGCGTTCAATAGGGTTGTAACGTTAATCGTGTATCTTTTTAAACCTGCCCTTCCATGATGTACCGTTTACAGTGGAAGTATAATAAACGATCTTGCCGTCCACTTTTGTGATATCCACCCTCATTTTATCGCCCGGACCATAAGGGAAATCAGGAATGGTGATCTTTGTCATGGTCATAATGTACGTACAATCATCTACCCATTCCACTGTTGATTCAATATAATAAGGCGTTTTTTCACTTTTCTCAATTTGGTGATTGCCATCCATCTCCACATAAGCCGTTTTATCCTCCGCATCCAGGTACAGAAATTTTCCTTTCTTCAAAATGGAACATTTGCTTTTGTCGGTGTCTTGACAATAGGATTGCTGTGATAAAAGCAGCAGGGCTGCAAAAAATAGTTTCCTGAAATTCATAATAGGGTTTATTTAAAGTTGTACCGAAGTTAAGTAAAAATCAATCATCATAAATTTACAACTTCTGGAAACGGAATATTACTGTTTGTGAGCAGTGTCACTTACAACCTGCTGCTTGCTGCTTCGGGGAAGAAAGTTTCTGGACCGCTTGATTGCATTCATCACTTCCTGGCACATACCAAAGCCGGGATCTTTATCACAAGCAATATCTGAAATACTGCCGTCTTTCGATACCACAAACCGGACGGAAACAATGTATTTTCCTTCTTTGGCGCCATTGTCATACCGCATCGAACGACTGATCCTTTCCTCAACAGATCGTACCCAGGCTGAATCTGCTTCCTGGTATGCTGATCTCAGTTCCACTTTTGCGTAGATACTTTTTGCATCTTTTGTGATCTGTGCAACTAACTGGCCCTTGCTTTTGAACACCAACAAAAAGCATAGCATGGTTAATTGAAACACTTTTACTGTTGTGCTAGTATAATATTTCGCCCTGTTTATTGTATTGCTGTTGCTCATCATTGCGTGTGCATCATTAAATTAATGGTGATACCATTGGGGTCTTTCACCCAAAAGCGTCTTACAGATCCCCAGGGTTCATTGGTTAATGGATAAGTGATCTCATAGCCTGCTGCTGTTGCCTTTTCGAACAGACTATCTACGTCTGCTACTTCCATTGTTATGGTGATATGATCATTGGATGCAAACTCTTTATCGGATTGTACAATATTGATCTGTGCCGTGGGGTTTGATGGCGATGCAAATGTTACCACCCAGTGCATGTCCATCACTATGTTTAAGCCTAAAAAGTTTACAAAGAAGACTTTGCTTTCGTCCATTTTATTGGAGGATATGTTGGGGATAATACGCCTGATGTCCATGTTGGCATTTTTAGTTTGTTGGTATCAATTTATTGCATTTACAACATTCCGCTCTCAGGAAAGATAATTGCTTTTGAATAATAAAGCAATAAAAGCTACTCATAACATTGCCTTTGATCTTTTATTTGCTGAAAAGTGAATCCTCAAATTATTTGTTGATTCTTTCAAAACAGTTGCCTTCACCTCCTCCGCCGGTGGGGCGGCGTGGATGCATTTGGTGCTGCTTTTGGGTTAACCACAAAGACACGAAGGCACGAAAACACCAGGAAATAAAAGCTGTTACTGTCCAGGATCCAAAGCTAAAGCTACATCAGTACTAAAGCCAAAGTTTCGCATCATAAATCAGGGAACAAATGCTGAAGCCACAGTAGTACAAAAGCCAAATCAGGGAACCCGCCGTCGAAGGGGATGTAATCCTTCGACGGGCTCCTTTTTTGGTTCTTTTTTGGAGAAGCAAAAAAGAACAATGCTTCAATAAGAAGACTGTAACAATAAAATATTAAAGCAGGAACAAGCATAGCAGAATACGCCGTTTGCTAAAAGCAAGACGGCGGCGAAGAGGTGAGCGAAGCGCAAGACGGCGGCGGAGATGATAGCGAAATGTATACGCCGTTGGCTGCACTTCGGCTACGCTCAGTGCTGAGGCGGCGAAGGAATACTTTAATTATCCCCCTCTTTCTTTTCTAATTTTTCAATTGTCTTTTTCGCTGCAGCAAGCCGTATCGCTTTATTCTTCTCCACCATTTTTTCTTTGATGATATGCTCAAAGCGGTGGTGCAAGGGAATCAGCAACGCTGCAAGTATTACCAGCGCCAGCAACATCAATACGGGAGATTCGTGTGTGATATGTGCCAGCCAGGGATGGATGAGCAGGTTGATAAATTCAAATACCACCAATAAACCTAGAATAGTAAAGAACGAGATCCATTTTTCATTTACAATAATGGTGCGGCTGAGTAATAAAAAGAGGATCACAAAAATGATGATGCCCAGCGTGATCAATGCGTACTGGATATTCTGTTTGCGCTGCAATGCTTCTTCGGCCTTTTTCGCATCGGCTTCCATACTGCGGAGCTGTTCATTGAACTGCATCGCCTGTATCTTATTAATATTATTCTGGTTGAAAATAGAATCATTCAACGCATCTTTCATTGTTGCATAATAATAGGCGCTGTCCGTTTTGTGCAGCGAATCGAATGCCTGGCGCAAAAATCCTGCAGCAGCAAGTTTAATATTATTGTTATTATCCCTGCGGCCTAATCGCATCAACTGGTTTGCCTGGTCGTAAGCCCCTGTTATATCGCCGCTGTTGAATAAAAAAGGAATGTAGATCTCGTAAAAACTCAGCCGGCCGGCGCTGCTCTCTATCGATGGTGTTGTGGCCAGCGCTTTTTTAAAATATACCGCGGCCATTTCCTTATCCCCCATTTGTTCGTATACCTGCCCGCTTAAATACTGCGCCCCGTACTGAAAAGAAAGGCTGTGCAATTGAGTGCTGGTGGCTGATAACTGCTGCGTATAATACAGCGCAGAATCATTTTGCTTGGAAAGCACATAATACTGCGACATGCCCCGCTGGTATTGCATCAACATGAACAAATGCATGGACGACGAAGGCTCCGGCAGATTTTCATTGCCCTTGCGTAAATTATTCACCGCTTCTTCTTTATTCTGCAGGGTAAAATACACGAGTGAAATATCAAAATACAGGGAGCTGATGCGCCGCTTGTCTTTTGCTTTTACAGCCAGCGGCAACCCTTTAAAATAATATTCCAATGCGGCTGTGTTATCGCCTTTGGTAAATGCAAAGTAAGACCCGATCCAGTTGTAACTGATGGCAAGCAATGAATCATTGTGCAGTTTTTGTGCAATAGAAAGAAATTGTATGGCAGTGGCTTCATCGGCCTCGCCCCCACCCAACACAAAATTGATCTCGGATATTTTTACCAGGATACTGAAACTATCCAGCGGATCTTTTGTTGCAGCCAGTTGTGATTGTAAACTGTCCACCGTATTTTTTTGAGCAAAAACAGCGCTGCTTTGCAGCAACAATACCATGAAAACTATTTTTCTCATACCAGGGTTTAATTGAATTGAATTTATTTGCCGGGGGCGTAATGGTTGTTGATATATAAAGATAGCCACTCAAAAGAAAGCCTCTTTTGAAACTTATGTAAGCAACAGATGACATCATCTATTATGCCTGCCAGCTAAGCTGCATTTACTCTGCAGTAGTGGGGTCAATAATGGTGGCTATTTCACTTACCACATTTGCAGGAAACCCGCCTTGCCGGGCATGCTCCAGCACCATCTCTTTATTGGGTGCAATGTAAACGCAATAGAATCTTATCGTCTGTAACATAACTCTGCATCCATTGAATGGATGACCCCAGCTTTTGCAGCACCCCGCAGGAGGTTTGAGAGATCGCTTTTAACTGTTCCGGTGTGAGTTTACCTGCTCCCGGAATTTCTCTTTCGATTACATACTTAGGCATGGCAATTCTTTTAAGGTTTAAATAATAATGAGACAGCGGCCGGTTTGATCAGTTGATCGCAGGTTGGGATTTGGCCATTCAAGTTACAGTATTTGTTGCATACAACGAAGGGAATGTTATTTCCCTTTACACACTACGTGTGCAATTAGCCACGAAGGCACGAAGACACCAGGAAATAAAAATTTCTCCTGCACAGGCTTCAATGTTGAAGTAACTGTAGCACTAAAGTCAAAGTTTCGCATCTTAGATCAGGGAACAAATGCACAGTTTACAGTAGTACAAAAGCTCAATCAGGGAACCCGCCGTCGAAGGGGATGTAATCCTTCGACGGGCTCCTTTTTTGGTTCTTTTTTGGAGAAGCAAAAAAGAACAATGCCTCAATGAGAAGACTGTAACAATAAAAAACAAAAGCAGGCATAAGCAAAGTAGCATACGCCGTTTGCTGAAAGCAAGACGGCGGCGAAAACAGTGGCAACGTTTTGCTATTCTCTTAAAAGGTATGCCGCGGTTATAAACCGCTAGAATTAGTAGACACAAGTCGCTCCCGCCAAAGGCGGGAAAGACTTGCGCCAGTAGCGCATGGTAAGGGAGTTGGCAGGGAGTTGGCCCGGCATAGCCCTGCCCCGCAGTACCGCCATGACAAGGTTATAGTCCCATTAGGGTCCCGCAAGTGTCCCGTAAATGTCCTGTGAGTGTACTGTGAAAGACCCGGGGAGGGCCTATTTACTTTTGCTGCCCTGCAAACAGTTTTTCCAGCCGGGCCATCATATCGTCTTTTTCTTTCAGCATGCGTTCGTACAAGGCGATGTTTTCTTCGTGGAGCTGGAATTGTTAGAAAGTAAATTTAGAGTTTTTTGAGATTAGAAAGAGAGACAAAAAATTGAGGAAAGGGTACAAGATTTTGGGGGATGGAGGAATGGTCAGGTCTTATATTCTTTCAAGTGTGTGCCGCGGTTGCTCCTTCGGCTACGCTCAGGATCGCTGGAATTAGTAGACACAAATCGCTCTCGCCTAAGGCCAGAAAGACTTGCGCCTGCGAGTTACAATTAGGCAATAACAAACTCTATCTTAGTGGTTGCTTTTTATTATTTGATTATTTTTCAAGGCTTCTTTTCCTGCAGCAAATGTAATTAAAGTATCTGGATGGAACGTAGTGTTTAATTCATCTTTATTAAATTCTTGCGTAGTTAGCCTTCGTTCATAAAAGAAGTTATAAGAGTTTAAAAATTGCGAGAAAGTCGAAACTGACCCTTCACCGGTTATTTCCCATTTACCACTATTTTCAATAACAGCATTCCCAAGTAAAATTTTTTTATGCGCATCAATTAATGTATCACGGGCCCACGTAACATAAAAACCAGTTATAAAATTTTCATAACCATGATAAGGCACCCTACGTGCATCTAATTTCAATGTATCAATGCAGCTCGTTGTCGGAGTTATAGAATCGTAAAAGTTAGTGAAGGTAATTGCATACCAAATGCCCCCCTCACTCTTATTGAAGGCTAAAATAGTTCCAATAAAATTATAACCAGCTGCATCTGAAAATACTAAACAGTCCCCCAATTTGGCGTGTAATTCAGAATCAGCAATAGGTTCAGACTTTTGCCATTCAGAGCTTATGTCGGAATTGCAGCTAAAAATTCCTTGTAAAATAAAAAAGAAAAAGAGTAAGCGTATTGTGTACATACAAGGCAATATTAACAGTATTTTTGGAAAGAAGGCCGCGGTTTCTCCTATAACTACGCTTGGGATTTCTGGTATTAAGAGACACGGTCGTCCTGCTAAAGCGGGAGAACTTGCGCCAGAAGAGAAGGGCAACCTTACGGCAAACCTTTTGTTGTACGCATTTGAGACTTGAACTATTGGTCTATAAAATATTCAATTTCTTGTTTAGTTGTCTTTAGTATTCCATCAGGCGAAGTGTAGGTAATCGTTACTGGAATTATATGTCTGCCTATATAGCCTTTAACAACTTTTTTAAATTCAACATAACCTAAATTATTTAGGGATACAAACTCATTATCAATATTTATTTTAGGTTGTGAAGCAGTTGAGAACGAACCAACACCAGCAGTAATTTCTATTTTTTCGCCAGATTTAAAGTGTTTTGAGTTTTGTCCCATTAAAACTGAAAAATTTTCAAGTCGTAAAATACAGCCAGGACTTGTCTTTAAATTACAGAAAGAAATTGTCCTATTCTCAATTATTGAAATAGAATTATCTATTCTATCTTGGAGCTCCTTATTAGCTTTTGAAGAAATAAAAGTTTTTAACGTTGCCGAGCCAAGCAGCGTGGAGAATTCATCTCTAAATGATTTCCATATTTCGGGATTGACTTCCAGCACGGATGCTTTGTATTTTCCAAGAATATCTAACAAGCGTGATTTACTTTCGTCAAAATTATTTTCTGTACAAAATTTAAAACAAGAATCAACGATTAAATATGTATTCGCCGTCAATGATCTAATCATTTCAGCAGCAGGATACCATATTTTTGCTCTTTCAGAGAGCGAGGGGTCAAATAATTTGTTTTTTAAGTCATTGTATTCTTGTGTCGTATAATTTTTAATTATCTGCGTTGCTAAAGTTATTGATTGATTATTATCACTGCTTCCTTTTTGGTTATTCTGCAAACATCCACCACAAAAAAGCAAAATAAAGATGAGCGTTGACAATTTATAAATTCTCGAATAATAGTTCATGTATTTAGTTTTTGAGAATATCAATTAATTCCGCACAATATTTGCATTTCTATTAAGAGGCAGCTGCTTTAAAGAAATAAAACAGCATGTAGTACTACCGTACTTTATTTCAATCTTTCCTTAAAATCCAATCGCTCTCTTCGTAATGTATCCTTCGCCACATCATACCCCGCATCTGCATGCCGTATCACTCCCATCCCCGGATCATTCCTCAACACTCTTGCCAGCCTTGCAGCCGCATCATCGGTGCCATCGGCCACAATCACCATACCGGCGTGTATGCTGTAGCCCATGCCTACGCCGCCGCCGTGGTGCAGGCTTACCCAGCTGGCGCCGCCGGCAGTGTTTACCAGGGCATTCAGTATGGGCCAGTCGGCCACGGCATCGCTGCCGTCCATCATGGCTTCGGTTTCGCGGTTGGGGCTGGCTACGCTGCCGGTATCCAGGTGGTCGCGGCCAATTACAATGGGGGCTTTTACCTTGCCGGTGCGTACCAGTTCGTTAAAGGCAAGGCCGGCCTTTTCGCGTTCACCCTGGCCCAGCCAGCAGATGCGGGCGGGCAGGCCCTGGAAGGCGATCTTTTCCTGTGCCATATCAAGCCAGCGCAACAGCGATGTGTTGTGCGGAAATAAATTGCGTATAACCTCATCCGTTACGGCGATATCTGCAGGGTCGCCACTCAAGGCTGCCCAGCGGAAGGGGCCTTTGCCCTCGCAAAAGAGGGGGCGGATGTAGGCGGGGACGAAGCCTGGGAATAGGCCCCCTCCGCCCCCTAAAGGGGGAACTTTGGAGTCTGCCAATTGCGCCTTGTTCTTTTCTTCGTATTCTAATGCACGTGCACGTATGTTGTTGCCATAGTCGAATGTAATGGCGCCCTTGTCTCTTAATTGCAGCATTAATTTTACGTGCAGGTACATGCTTTCGTAACTCAACTTCAGGTATTCTTCTTTGTTTGTGGTACGCAGCACATTGGCCTGTTCGTTGGTGAGGGTGTGAGGTACATAGCCAATGAGTGGGTCGTGGGCGCTGGTCTGGTCGGTGAGGGTATCGGGTATGATATCCCTTTGCAGCAGACGATCGAGCAAATGCACCGCATTGCACAATACGCCGATACTTTTGGCAATGCCTTCCTTACGGTAATGCATAGCTGCATTAATGGCATCGTCTATATTGGTGTGCTTTTCATCCAGGTACCTTGTTTCTATTCTTTTATCAATGCGCCACTCCTCTACTTCGGCTACCAGGGCCACGCCTTCATTCATGGTAATGGCCAGGGGCTGTGCGCCACCCATGCCACCGAGGCCGGCGGTAACGTTTAATGTACCGCGAAGGGAGCCCCCTCCGCCCCCTAAAGGGGGAACTGAACTTAGCGAAGTGTTACTTTCCGTGAGACCCTGCTCCCCCTTTAGGGGGCTGGGGGGCAAGAAGTGTTTATTGGCTAATGCTGCATAGGTTTCGTAGGTGCCTTGCACAATGCCTTGCGAGCCTATGTAGATCCAGCTGCCGGCGGTCATCTGGCCGTACATCATCAGGCCTTTTTTTTCCAGCTCGTCAAAGTGCTGCCAATTGGCCCAGTTGGGCACCAGCTGGCTGTTGCTGAGTAATACACGGGGTGCATCTTTATGCGTTTTGAGCATGGCCACGGGCTTGCCGCTTTGTATCAGCAGCGACTCATCTTCTTCCAACACTTTTAATGCTTTGATGATATTGTCCAGCGCTTCAAAATTGCGGGCTGCCTTGCCGCGACCGCCGTATACTATCAGGTCGTCGGGGCGCTCGGCCACCTCGGGGTTTAAATTGTTTAAGAGCATGCGCAGGGCTGCTTCCTGTACCCAGCCTTTGCAGGTGAGTTGGTTGCCTGTGGGGGTTTTGTACTTTAGAGGATCATAATTCTTTATCATAACAGAAATTGGCCCGCAGATGTCGCGGATGACGCAGAAAAAACTGTGTACCCAGCGACTACTTTGGATTATATAGGTTGTTTAAAAATGACCCGCAGATGTCGCGGATGACGCAGAAAAAATCAGCGGACCAGCTACTACTTTGGATTATATAAGTTGTTTAAAAATGGCCCGCAGACGTCGCGGATAACGCAGAAAAAACTGTGTACCCAGCGAATTCTTTGGATATGTTAGTTGTTTAAATTTATTTTTTATTCTATTGTTTGCCTAATCCGCTTCAGCGAAATAAGCGTAATCTGCGGGCATATTATTTTCTGCCGGTCAGTTTTTTTATCAGGTCTGTTTCTTTTGTATCGTATGGTGTGCCGTCTTTATGAAACACATCATGAAACCAGGGTGTTGGTTCGGGGCTGCCTTCTTTGCTGCCCCAGGGAAAAATGGTATTGCTTTTTCCACTTACCAGGCCCCAGTTGATGGCGCCTACATGGTAGCGTTTCAATATGGGCAAATGCGTTTCAAATTTACTGTTATTCTTCCTGGCCATGTATTCGGTGCAGATCAATGGGCGGCCGATCTTTTTTAATGAGTCGATGGCCTGTTTCATATTTGATGTATCATCGTAATTGTGAAAGGTGATCACATCTGCATGTTCCAGCTGGTATTTATTTACTTCAGGGTAGTCCATCGTCCATACACCGCTCGTTAATGGTTGCGATGGTCGTACAGCCCAGGCCCATTCATACATTTTTTTCAGCAGTGGTAGTGACGTTAACCCGTACCCGCTGTTATCCGGTTCGTTGTACAGGTCCCACATCAGTATGCGTTTATCATTTTTAAAGGTGGTGAGTATGTCTTTTACATATTGCTCCAGGTAGCCCCATTGGGTGGGGTCGTTGTGCACCGCCTGCGATGGGCTCCTCACCCAGCCCGAATTGTGTACGCCGGGTTTGGGCTCGGGTTGTTTACCGATTTTTGCATCGGGGTTCCAGCAATCATCCAGTATGCAGAAGAGTATTTTTATTTTATGCTTTGCAGCAATGCCTAAGAACTGATCCATTCTTTTTTTAAAACCTGCGGTATCAGCTTTCCATGCCAGGTCGTGCAGGTACACCCGCATTACATTCATACCAATGCCCTGCGCCCAGCCCAGTTCTTTATCAATGGTGGGGGCATCAAAGGTTTCGGCCTGCCACATTTCTAATTGATTGATGGCAGTGCTGGGCAAAAAATCGGCGCCTACCAGCCAGGGTTGTTGAGCATACCAGGCATTGGCCTTGGTGGCGGGCCAGATGTTTTGGGAAAAGCTGTTGTGGATGATACAGAGCAGCAGGATCGTTAAGCAATGTTTTTTCATTTGTAAGATTTTTTTTCTTTACCGCAGAGAAAAGGAGATAAAGAGTTTACGCAGAGCATCTCTGCGAGGTCTCATTTTCTCCTTTTCTCTGCGGTTTATTTTAAGGTAACTGTTTTATAAAACCTATAGCTTTTATCATATCATTGTGCAATATCCTGTCTGCATCATTAAAAGATATTTCTTTTCTGAAAGCAGTAACAATTGCTTCTATTACAGCAGAACTTTTTAATGGCCGGCGGAATTCCAAAGCCTGCACGGCAGTTAATAATTCAATGGCCAGTACTTTTTCTACATTATCCATTACCCGCTTGCATTTGGTGGCAGCATTGGCGCCCATGCTTACATGGTCTTCCTGGTTGTTGGAAGATGAGATACTATCTACCGATGAAGGCGTACACAATTGTTTGTTCTCACTTACAATGCCCGCGGCAGTGTATTGCGGTATCATAAAGCCGCTGTTGAGGCCGGCATCTTTTACCAAAAACAAAGGCAGGTTACGCTGCCCGCTGATGAGCTGGTAGGTTCTTCTTTCGCTGATATTGGCAATTTCGCTCATGGCGATGGTTAAAAAATCTAAACATAACGCCAACGGCTGCCCGTGAAAATTACCGCCACTTACTATCAGATCATCATCAGGAAAAATATTGGGATTATCGGTTACCGAATTGATCTCTTTGATGAATACACTTAATACATGATCAAAACTGTCTTTGCTGGCGCCATGCACCTGCGGTATGCAGCGGAAGCTGTAAGGATCCTGCACCTGCTGCTTTTTTTGTGCGGCGATGGCGCTGCCTTGTAAGATATTGCTGATAGCTGCTGCCGTATCCACCTGCCCTTTATGGCTGCGGATAGAATGTATATTGGGGTGCAGCGGTTCGGTGGTGCAGTCAAATGCATCGAAGGAGATGGCAGCGATGATGTCGGCCCATTTTAATAAGCGTTCGGCCGTTAATAAATTATGCATGCCATAAGCGCTCATGAACTGTGTACCGTTGATCAATGCCAGCCCTTCTTTGCTTTGTAATTGTATGGGCTGCCAATCGAATTTTTTGAGTATTTCCGCTGCAGGATATTTTTTTCCTTCGTGCCATACCTCACCCATTCCTATCAATGGTAAACTTAAATGCGATAAGGGCGCCAGGTCGCCGGAAGCGCCGAGTGATCCCTGTGTATAAATTACCGGGAACACACCTGCATTGTACATTTCCATCAATCTTTTTACCGTATCTATCTGCACACCGCTATGGCCATAGCTCAGCGATTTTATTTTCAGCATCACCATCAGTTTAATGATCTCCAGCGGCACTTCTTCGCCCAGGCCGCAGGCATGCGATTGTATCAGGTTGCTTTGCAGCTGCTGCAGTTGTGTGGCATCTATCTTTACATTCTGCAAATAGCCAAAGCCGGTATTGATGCCGTAAAACAATGCATCGGCGTCGGCCAGTTTTTTATCTAAATAGCTGCGGCATTCGGTAATGCGATGGTGTGCGTCGAAGGTGATGGATACCAGTTGATCAAATGCAAGCAGGTTTTTTACCTGCTGAAAATTCAAAGGGGTCTTATCTAAAGGAAGATAATTATAACTCATGTAATGGCAATTTTTTGGCTAATCGTAAATTTATTTTAACTTGTTCAAAAGTAACTAAAAAACCATTCCCTCTATGGGCTTATTAGCGCTGGCTGTTGCTCCCGGTATTGCCATTTGTTTATTTATTTATGCAAAGGACAAATATAATAAAGAGCCGCTGTGGCTGATACTGGTAAGTTTTATTTTAGGCGCCCTGAGCATTGTTCCCGCACTCATCTCCGAAGTGGGGTTTACCGACCTGCTTAAAATGTATATGGTGGAAAATACACCGGCCTATATCGCTGTGTTTTCGTTTGGCGTGGTGGCCTGCAGCGAGGAACTGAGTAAATTTTTAGTGGTGCGTTTTTTTTGCTTCCGCCGCAAGGCTTTTGACGATCCTTTTGATGGTATTGTGTATTCGGTTATCGTGAGTATGGGCTTTGCCACGCTGGAAAATATTGGCTATGTGTACGAGCATGGCATTGCAGTAGGTGTTACCCGTATGTTCTTATCGGTACCTGCTCATGCCACTTTTGGTGTGCTGATGGGCTATCATGTGGGGCTGGCCAAATTCAATACTGCAAAGCGGGGCCGCTATTTACTGATGGGGCTTTTATGGGCCATTGTTTTTCACGGCACTTTTGATTTCTTTTTATTTTTAAGCAATAACCTGCTGCACCTGGCCGGCGCATTGGGCTCTTTTATTGTGGCCATTTATTTATCCCGCCGTGCCATCCGTAAAAAACAAGCCATCTCCAAACAATACCTCGATGGCCTGGATGTGATCAGCAATAATGATAATTCACTCTTATAATTTTTTATGAAAAGGATACTGGTTCTTTTAGGTAGCGTTTTTTTTATGGGCATTGCTGCTGCACAAAAAGTGCAGGTGCTGGTGTCGGATAAAAAAGTTTCTATGCGTGGATTGAGTGTGGTAAGCGATAAAATAGTATGGGTTAGCGGCAGCAGCGGCACCGTTGGCAAAAGCATTGATGGCGGCACTACCTGGACCTGGATGACCGTAAAGGGTTATGAAAAAATCGACTTTCGTGATATTGAGGCTTTTGATGCCAATACGGCCGTGATCATGGGCATTACCGACCCTGCTTATATTTTAAAGACCACGGATGGGGGCACTACCTGGAACCTGGTGTACGAGAATAAAACAAAAGGTATGTTCTTAGATGCCATGTATTTCTGGAATGAACAGAGCGGTATTGTGATCGGCGATCCGCTGAATGATAAAATGTTTATTGCCCGCACTTTTGATGGCGGTAAAACATGGAGCGCTATACCGGACGATAAATTACCTGCTGTTGATAAGGGCGAAGCCTGCTTTGCATCCAGCGGTACCAACATTACCGCTTTAAAATTAAGCGAAGCGGTATTTGTTACGGGTGGTATGCGTTCCCGCCTCTTCATCCGCGATAATAAAATTGAATTGCCTATTATACAGGGCACCGAAACCACCGGCGCCAATTCCATTGCGGTGAAAAACTCGGGTAAAAAAAGGACCATCATTGTTGTGGGTGGTGATTTTAATACCAAAGACTCTATGGTAAAGAATTGCTGCATTACCAATGATGATGGAAAAACTTTTACAACTCCCGCTGTTGCACCACATGGTTACCGCAGCTGTGTGGAATTTTTAAACAAAAGCAACTGGCTGAGCTGCGGTCTGAATGGCGTTGACTACAGCACCGACAATGGTAAAACATGGAACTGGATCAGCAAAGAAAGTTTTCATGTGTGTAAAAAAGCCAAGAAAGGGAAAGCGGTGTTTTTTGCAGGTAATGGAAAGATCGGAAAATTAGTAATGAATAATTGATACTGAATAGTGGAAAATGAATACTGAAGATCGCTTGTCACCGAATAGCAATAATAAAGTTACAGTTAGCATATACATAGGATTTATTACAGCATTTTTATTTTGCTGTAATGCAGTTATTGCGCAGGATAAGATCAATGCTATCTTATCGCATGTAATTAAACAACCTGCATATAAAAAAACACCCACAGCCACCGAATCAACAGAAAGCATTCCTTCTCTATTTGGCAAACCCGGTATCAGGGTGCCGGAAGTAAGGGTCGATCTCTCCGAAGTACAGGTTACCGCTATCGACCTGGTGTTTACTGATTTTCCTGCCGGTAATGATCTTATTGCTTTAAATACCAACCGTCTTCATAAATTATTTGCTGCTTATCCTGATCTTGAATCGGACAGCAGTATTGAATGGCGTGTGATCCGGCAAATGGATGGTGCGGAAAAAGTTGCAGCGCAGCTTATGTTTCATGGTTTTGTTATTTACTTCCGTCCTTTGCAAAATGAGCATACCATTGCTACTGACCTGGAAGAACTGAAAAAAATACTGGGCGCCGATAAGCTGCCCGTAAAACCAAAGAATGGTTTTGTTACGCCCGATACTTCCACTATCCGCATTAAGTACGAGATAGAAGAATATACCGAGGTTTTAAAACTGCCTATTGCAGATGCGCTGCGTTATGTTGGTATTCCTGCACAGGAAAAAGATGCTTATATTGGTTATGATTCTTTATACGTGTATGTAAAACCTTCGGTTGACAGCGCTGCAGCCAAAAGATATTTTAATCCCCCACCCGATTCCACTGTATTAAAAGTGCTGGACCGCATGCACTGGAACCGGATGCTGGTAGTGACGGATGTTACAGCCAGCATGTTTCCTTATTCCGGTCAATTGCTTATCTGGTTAAAACTGCATGAAGCGGAACGGCGCATTAACCGTTTTGTATTTTTTAATGATGGCGATAACAAAGCCGATGAAATGAAAACCATTGGTAATACCGGTGGTGTTTATAATACCAACTCTTCTGTATTTGAAGTGGTGGAACAACTGTTGTATAAAACCATGAGCAATGGCAATGGTGGCAATATCCCCGAAAATAATATCGAAGCTTTGCTCAAAGGCATTGCTTCCTGCAATGATTGCGCTTCTGTTATCATGATCGCTGATAACAGTTCTGCCGTAAGCGATATGGCTTTGCTGAAACAGGTACAACTGCCGGTACATATTATTTTATGCGGTGTGCATGATGCACTCAACAGCGATTATCTTGAGATCGCCAGGAGCACCGGTGGATCGGTACATACTGCGGATGAAGATTTAGAACAACTGCTGCAGGTAAAAGAGGGAGAACAAATCATGCTCCATGGCAGGCAGTATAAGATCACAAATGGAAAGTTTGTTGCGGAGTAGATTCCCGTGATGGTGTCTCCACCAATTGTAGCAATCTTTCTCCGTGGTCGGTGTCTCCACCGAACGCAATCTTCGTCCATGATGAACAGCCCAATGAACATCTTACCCATCCTTCATGTTCGGTGGGATACCGACCATGGCTTCTTACTTTTTAAAGGCAAAATATACCGCCCCAAGTATCAGTGCAAAGCTTACCAGGTATTTCCAGTGAAAAGGTTCTTTTAAATATAATATAGCAAACACTGCAAACACCACCAGCGTGATCACTTCCTGCGTGATCTTTAACTGGAATCCATTGAAGCCATTGGTAAACCCGGCACGGTTGGCAGGCACCATCAGGCAGTATTCAAAAAATGCAATGCCCCAACTAATGGCCACGGCTTTCCACAAGGGCATGCCGGTATTTTTTAAATGGCCATACCAGGCAAAGGTCATGAATATGTTGGAGACGGTGAGGAGGAGTATTGTGCGCAGCATTTTTTGTAATGGATAATTGAGTAATTGATAATGAATAATGTTTTTAGCGGTGGCTTACTGTTTTATATGAAAGTGCTTTTCATTTTGATGCAGTGGTCGGTGGGGACACCGATCACGGTAGCTTTATAAAAATAAAAAGCCACATTTTACTGTGGCTTTTAAAATTAGTGTAATTCGTTTTAATTCGTGTAATCTGTTTAATTAATTCAAACTCCTGAAATCCACCGGCACCAATTTACTCACCCCCGCTTCCTGCATGGTAACACCATAAATAACATCTACAGCGCTCATGGTTTGTTTATTGTGCGTAACAATGATGAACTGCGAGTTCTCACTGAATTTTTTGATCATGTTGGTGAACTTGCCCACGTTGGCATCATCCAGCGGCGCATCCACCTCATCCAGTATACAGAATGGCGCCGGCTTGATCAGGTAGATAGCAAATAACAATGCTGTTGCAGTGAGCGTTTTTTCTCCCCCGCTCAACTGACCTATCGATGATGGACGTTTACCTTTTGGCTTCGCCACAATCTCGATACCGGTATCTGCTAAATTCTCCGGATCCACCAATACCATATCCGCAGTATCATCTTCGGTGAACAATGCTTTAAATACTTTCTGGAAATTATCCCTTACCGCATTGAAGGTGTCGAGGAACTGCTGGTTGGCCGTTGCTTCCACTTCCTGTATGGTCAGCATCAGGCTTTCTTTTGCTGTTACTAAATCACTCTTTTGCTCCAGGATGAACTCATATCGCTTTTTCATTTCGGTATAAGCTTCTATCGCTGTTGGGTTGATCTCGCCGATATTTTCCAGGCGCTTGCGCTGCCTTTCATTTTTTTCCTGCAGTTCTTCCAGTGGTGTATCACCTGTTCTTGGTTCGTCAATGATGGCATCCAGGTCTACTTTAAATTCCACACTCAATCTTTCCTTCATACCGGCCAACTGCAATTTCAATTCTGTCAGCTTATCTTTAATTTCATTCAGTAAAGTATCAATTCCTTCTTTTGATTTTTGTTTGTGGCGCAGTTCACTTTCTTTTTCAGCCAATGCATTCCTTAAATTATAATAAGCCTGGTCTGCTTCATTCAGTTTACGCTCCTCGCCTTCTTTATTCTGCAACATGGTCACCAGCAATGTTTCCACCTGTTCCAGCGACGCAGCCGTATCCGAAATACTGCTGGCGGCTTCCGTTAATTGTACGTTACTGCTTTCTATCTGTGTTTGCAGGTCTTTTAGCTGGTTGCTCTTAAATTCAAACTCCTGCTTTAGCGATACCACTTTGCTTTGTTGCTTGGTAAACTGCAGGTTGCTGTCGTTAAAGGCCGCTGTTGCAAAACTGTATTCCTGTTCAGCAGCTGCATAATCCTGTTCTATCAACTGCATCTTTTCGCCCAGCTCTTCCAGTTGTGTATTGAATTTATCCAGCTCATCGCGGGTGCTTGCAATAGCATCATGGTTGGCCTCCAGTTGTTCCTGCAGATCATCCACCCTTTTGGTGCTGTTCTCTTCCAGGTGGTGTAAATTCTCTATCTTGTTCTGCGCAGCAAATACCAGGTTCGTAAGGTTGTTGATATCCTGTTGCGTTTGCTTGATGGCATTTTCTTTCAGCTGTTCGTTAAAAGCGATCACTTCGTTGTGGCGGCTTTGTATCACAGCTTTCAGATCGTTCACCACCGTTTCCTGTGCATTGATCTCGTCCACCAGTTTTTCTAAATTCTTTGCACGGCCAATTTTTTTACCTTCAAATAATCCTACGCTACCACCGGTGAGTGAGTATTTGCCTTTTACATATTTACCCGTTTTTTCCAATACCACGGCGCCGTTGCTGTTGCGCAGCGCATCTTCATTTTCGGCAATGAATACATTGCCCAGTAAGTGTTTGGCAAGGTTAGAATATTTACCATCCACTTCCACCACGTTCAGTGCTGGTATAGTACCCGCTGGCTGGTGATGTTCTTCTGCACCGGTAAATTTATCCTGTAAAAAAAAGTTGGCTTTCCCTTTCTTATTATTATCCAGCAAATGAATGGCCTGTAACCCTTCTTCCAAATTATTTACAACGTAATAATTCAGGTAAGGTTCCAGCACATTTTCCACGGCCGCACGGTATTCTTCTTTTACATAAATGATGTCCGACAATAAAGACGCTGTATGATTCCAGCCCGCATTGTTGTGTAAAAATTTCACACTTTCAGGATAACCTTCCATTGAATCGATCAGGCTTTTCAATAAAGCGTGTTCGTTCTTCTTACTGTCCAGTTTCCTGTTCTCTTCTGCCAGTTCCACCCGCAGGCTTTCCAGTAAGTTCTGGGTATTTAATATCTGTTCTTTGGTAAACTCGTGGTGGTCCTGTAACTGCTGCAGGTCGGTCTTCTTCTGCTGCAGCTCTTCTTCTTTTATTTTTTTATCCGCTTCCAGCTGCTGTATCTGTTGCTGGCGCTGTGTTTTTTCTTCCTGTATCTGTGCAATGGTGCGTTGCAGGTTCTGGATAGAAGTATCCGCTACCGCCACTTTCTTTTCCGCCTCAAACTGGTTGCGTTGTATGGCCTGGTTCTCTCTTCTTAACCCGTCAATGCTGCTGCGTTTTTCGTCAAATACTTTTCGTTTATCCTCTACCGTATTTTTCAGTTCGTCCAGCCTGCCTTCAAATTCGGCCAGTTTTACTTCATCATCTTTTATCTGCTGGCTGGTAAATTGTATGCTTTCGTCTAAGCCTTTCAGTTGGCCGCCTGCTTTCTGTAAAAAGTCATTCAGGCTGCTTTCCCTTTCTTTCAGGTATTGCAAACGTTGTGCACCCAGGTTCTTTTCGCTTTCTTTATTGCGTAGGCCGTCCAGCATTTCATTAAAAGCATGCTGCATCTGCTGCAATGCTTTTTCCTGTTCAATAAAGCCCAGTTTTTCTGCTTCCAGCGCCGCTTCTTCCTTTGCGATAGATGTTTCCAGTTCTATCCTCTTATCCACTTCGGCCTGTTGCTGCTGGTTCAGGTCGCGGTAAGTGATATTGAATCCTTCCAGCGCTGCCTTTGCCAGTTCTATGCTTACTTCTTTGTATTCTTTCTTGATCTCGAAATATTTCTCCGCCTTCTTTGCCTGGCTTTCCAGGCTCTTTAACTGGTTGTTGATCTCGAACAACAGATCTTCAATACGTGCAAGATCCTGTTCGGTAGCATCCAGTTTTAATTTGGCTTCTTTTTTACGGGTCTTGTAAATGGTGATACCGGCTGCCTGTTCCAGCATCTTTCTACGGCTGTTCTCCTTATCCTTAATGATATCATCCACCATACCCAGTTCAATAATGGCATAACTGTCGGTGCTTACACCGGTATCCATAAACAGGTTGTGAATGTCTTTCAGGCGGCAGGCTACATCGTTCAGGCGGTATTCGCTTTCGCCGTTCTTATAATATTTGCGGGTTACAGTAACCGTATTGAATTCGGTCGGTAATAAATTCTTGGTATTTTCAAAAGTAAGGCTCACTTCTGCAAGGCCGCTGGCGCTGCGGGTCTTCGATCCGTTGAACACCAGGCTTTCCAGGTTCTCACTACGCAGGTTGCTGATCTTGTGTTCCCCTATCACCCAGCGAATACTGTCCACAATATTGCTTTTACCGCAACCATTGGGGCCAATTACACCGGTGATACCTTCGTCAAAATTGAGTACGGTCTTGTCGGCAAAACTTTTAAATCCTTTAATTTCTAAACTCTTTAAACGCACGTTATTCTGTTTTTAGTCAGTCGGCAAATATAATGGAATGACCTGTAAGAAAACTTTGATTGCAGACAGTAGTTATGCAGAGTTATTCACAGTATTTTGGTGAAAATGGGGAAAATTTGGGGACAGAGAACACGGATAAAACGGGTTGGATGGATGAGAAAGGATTTTTATGTATACCTATAGATCCCGGGGTCTGTCAACTTACAAGGTAGTTCATATCAAAAGGGAAACAATTCGCCTTTCCTTGTTTAACGGGTTATTATTAATTACCATATTTTGTATATTCACTTGGTCATCGTACGTAGTAAAAAATAGTAATTGTACTCCTTATTGACATGCATTTCCGCCGATTTTTTTCCTGCCTTATTTTATAACAATATCTGCTTACCTGCTGCGTTTTCAAACAAAAGAAAACCCCGTTTTTAATCTGATCAAAAATTTAACCTTATGAAAAAACTATTACCCTTATTCGTATTGCTTTTTACAGCTATCTCATTTTTTTCCTGCGAAAAAGTAGCTATTACACCAAAAAGTACAGAAGAAACAACCACTGCTGCTCCTAAAGATGCGGGTAACGACACCAATGCTGACCCCGGCCTTATCATTGGCCCTGGTGGTGGTGGCGAAACCAGCTGCCCTGCCACAACGGTTACTTTAGTTGCCGGTCAAACCATTAATGCAGGTACTGTAACAGTAAGCAACGATGCCCAGTATATCTATGTTACTTATTCCACCACCGATGGTTGGGTTATGAAGCAAACACACTTGTATGTGGGAGATTGCGCTGCCATACCGGTAAACAACCCGGGCAATCCTATTCCGGGCCAGTTCCCTTATGGCGGTAACCACAACAATATTACCAGCTATACTTACCAGGTGCCTATATCGGCTATACCAGCGGGCAGTTGTGCCTGCGTTGCCGCACACTGCGTAGTGGTAAAATTAAACGCTTCCGGCCAGGTGGTGGAGCAACAAACCGGCTGGGGTAACGGCACACAGATCAACATGGGCAGCGGCAACTGGGGCATGAAGTTCAGTTATTGTTCCTGCAGTTTATAACAACATTCACCAATTATATACTAAAAAGCGGCGTTTTAAAACGCCGCTTTTTTATTAGATCTATGCAGGCAGCAGCGCTATGTTAAAATCCTGTAAAAGCCGCACCATTGTTGTTATGTTACGAACCTATTCGTATTTTTGGCCCCTAACAATCATATAATGAAAAGAATAATTACCCTTTTTTGTATGGCTGCTGCTACTGCGGCCACAGCTCAAACCAAGGTGGTAACACAGGCTGTTATTACCACTAAAACCACTACTGTATCTCCCGAAGGTTCGGAAGATATGGCCCCACCTCCTCCGCCTTCCGGCGATGGCGGCGAACAACGGGTCACCTTCCGCTTTGGCGGCGATGGGGAAACCAAGACCGTGACCACGCTTAAAGGCGATATGGTGAAAACCTATACCGAGAACGAAATGAGCCGCATTACCACTTTAAGGGATAATGCCAAAAAAACAACCACCACTTTGATGGAAATGATGGGTAAGAAAACCGGTGTTGTTGCTACCGACGAAGACCAGGCTGCAGCTGCCAAAAAGCTGGACAGTATGATGCAGAGCAGGAGCCAGAATGGTGGCGGTAACTTTAACTTTAGTTCCAATACAGTTACTGCAAGCGATATTGCTTATACCGAAGAGAGCAAGAAAATTGCAGGTTTGCAATGTAAAAAAGCATTGGTGATCAACACCCGTAAAAATGGCAACAAGGACACTACTGTTGTTTGGTATTGCCCCGATTTTAAATTGCAGGGCCTCGTTTCCACCGGCGGCACTTCCGGCTTTGGTGGCTTTGGCGCCCGCCTTACAGGCCTCAGCGGACTGGATAATCTTGCCGGCTTTCCTATGCAGTACGAAATGAAACTGAACCGTGGCCGTAAAATGATCGTGGAAGTGACCAAGATAACCTTGGATAAAGAAGTTTCTGACAAGGAATTTGAAATATCGAAAGACTTTGAATTAAAATCGATGAAGGATATGCAGAATGGTGGCGGACCAGGTATGATGTTCCGTTTTGGTGGTCCTGGCGGCGGCGGCGGACAATAAAATATTTAACCGTAAATAAAAAGCCACTTCTTATGAAGTGGCTTTTCTTATGATATCATCTTTGTGTTGATCACATCTTATCAACCTCTGCTTTCTTTTTATCATACTCACCCGATTTCTTTACATCACCTTTGGCAGCATAAAACTGGCTCAGCATATCCAATACATCTTTGTAGTTGGCTTTCTGGATTGGTTTTAATGTTGGCTGTGCCGCAAAATAAGCAGCCGCACCTTCTGCATAAGGAATACATTCGTCAATCTTTTTCAGGAACTGCGCTTTCAGGTCGTTCTTCTTTTTAAGATCATCCGGTTTTACCCCTTTTATTTTTTTAGAGGAATCCTGGAAGTCGTACGCATAGTTGTACAGGTGGCGCACCATCAGCATTTTTGCATCCACGCCTTTATCTACATTGATAGCAGCTTTTAAAGAGTTGGTCAGTTTATCTTTCAATGCCATTGCTTCAGCAGGCTTATCGTCGCCGGTGTACAGCATGTTATAAATTTCCACGCTTAAGTTGTAGGGATAAGTATACTTGTCAGGATACTGCTTCATCAGCTCTTCATACTTCGCCATCAGCGCTTTTTTATCGCCCGATTTTGAAACCCTGTCCAATTCCACTTCTGTCCAGTAATCATCCGTAGGATAAAGGGTCTTACCTTTTTCCAATATGGCAGCCAGGTTGGCTTCGTCGTTCTTTTTAATATAATATTCTACCAGCACCTGGTAAATGGTCAGGTATTGATCGCCTTTAAGGTTGGCATCAGTAAGCTTTTTATAATAAGCCATGGCCGAGGCTTCATCCTTAGCCTGCGTAGCGGCAATAGCTGTGTTCATGATAAGCGAAGTATCCAATGTTGGAAATTTAAAACCATTGTATTCGTACCCTTTGCTTTTTACATAGTCTTCCACTATCAGTGCATTCTTAAACCCTTCAAAAGAAAGGCTGAAATTTTTGGCATTGAATTCTTTTGCGCCGATATCAAAATAGCCATTGTACAGGTCGAAATAAGAGCCATGGTTCTCATTCACAAAATTCATTTCCTTGGCATCCATCTGCTGGTATTTTTTAAAGGCTTCAAACGCATCCCCTTTCATTTTTAAAGCATCTGCCGAAGCTATACCGGAATCTTTTGATAAAGTATTATAGATACGGCCTTTATAATACCAGGCATCTGCCTTACCCGCATTTTTAGGATCGGCCATAAATTTCTCCAGTGCGTCTTTTGCTTTTTTGGTTTGGTTCAGTAGCATCATTTTGTTGACGTCGTCCAGGCTTTGTGCAAAGCTGCCCGCAGCAACAAAAAGCAATACGATTAAAAAACTGTATTTCTTCATTCGATTAAATTTTTTAGGTGTTAAAGATATTAGTTAATTATTTACCAGATGAATTTTTAACCACATTTTCATAAACCGTGCCATAAGAAGCCACAAGTTAAAAGTTAATAGTTAAAAGTTGAAGGTTGAAAGCCGCAAGGGGAAGAGCTGCAAGGGAGAAGCAAGCAATTAGTTACGTACTACAAATACCAGGAAGGTTTATAAGGAAGAGCTTCAAGGGGAGTAGCCGCAAGGGAGCTGCAGCAGAATTAATTGTAGTTTAACATCTGCGGGCTTCTCCCTTGCAGCCTGCAGCTATTCCCCTTGTAGCTTCTCCCCTTGCGGCTTGTATCTATTCCCCTTGCCACTATCGCAAACATGCTTAACTTTACCCTCTTTTTTCAACCAGTCTTGATAACACAGAACACCATACAGCAGATACTCAGCCGCATCGATATTGTGGAAATAGTGGGTTCGTTCGTGAAGCTGAAAAAAAGGGGTACCAATTACCTTGGCCTCTGCCCTTTTCACAACGAAAAATCGCCTTCCTTCACTGTATCGCCTACCAAAGAGATCTATAAATGTTTTGGTTGCGGCCGCAGCGGTAATTCCATCAGCTTTTTAATGGAAGCTGAAAAATACAGCTATGTAGAAGCGCTGCGCTGGCTGGCTGCCAAGTACAATGTTGAAATAGAAGAAACAGAAACCAGCCCCGAATTTAAGCAACAACAACAGGTTGCCGAAAGTTTATATATCATCAACAGTTTTGCGCAAAAGTTTTTCAGCAATGCTTTATTGAATACCGAAGACGGACAGGATATTGCCTTGAGTTATTTAAAGCAACGCGGTTTCCGGGAAGATATCATTAAAAAATTCCAGTTGGGTTTTAATCCCGAAGCAAGGGATAGTTTTACCAAAGAAGCGCTGGCCCAGCAATACAACCTGGAGTATTTGCAAAAAACAGGACTGGTGGCTGTAAGGGATGGCAATGCTTATGATAATTACCGCGGCAGGATCATTTTTCCCATACACAACCAAAGCGGTAAAGTGTTGGGCTTTGGCGCCAGGATCATTAAGAGCAATGATAAAGCGCCCAAGTATATCAACACGCCCGAGAACGAGATCTATGTAAAAAGCAAACTGCTGTACGGCTCTTATTTTGCAAGGCAGGCCATTGATAAAGCAGATGAATGTTTACTGGTGGAAGGTTATACCGATGTGGTAAGCCTGCACCAGGCAGGTATTGAAAATGTAGTGGCCAGTGGCGGTACTTCCTTAACACCCGACCAGCTAAGGCTGATAAAAAAATACACCAACAATCTTACTATCATTTACGATGGTGATAATGCCGGTATCAAAGCAGCCCTTCGTGGGTTGGATCTTGCACTGGAAGAAAGCCTGAACGTAAATCTTGTTTTAATTCCTGATAAAGAAGATCCCGACAGTTATGTAAACAAAGTGGGCGCTGCCGCTTTTACCGAATTCATTGCCAACAATAAAAAAGATGTGATCCTGTTCCAGCTAGAGATATCTTTAAAAGATGCCGGTAACGACAGCAATAAAAAATCGGCTATCGTGAACCAGATGGCAGAGACCATTGCCAGGATCAACAAAGCGGAAGATTTTACCAAGCAGCAGGATTATATAAGAAAGTGTTCGGAAATTTTAAAGATAGAAGAAAGCGGCATGCATGCGCTGGTGAATAAATTCATCCGCGAAAAAGTTACCAAGGCCGAGAACCAGACCTACCGCGAAGAAGCGCATGAAGCGCTGGACAACCTGCGTGTTACCGAGGAAGATGATACCATTGCATTGTTCAATAAAGATGAGATGCACGAAAGGGCGATGGTAAGAAGCTTACTGGAGTTTGGCCTGAAAGACTGGGATGAGCAACAAAAAGTGGCCGCCTATATTTTTCATGAAATTGAAATGAACCAATTGGACGAACTGATCGATAATAAGGAACTGGTTAAAGTGGTGCAGACCTACAAAGCCTGGTACGACGAAGGACTGGAACCTACGCCCAAGAATTTTTTATACCACGATAACCTGCAGATGAGTTCGCTGGTGGTAAGCATCATGGATTTTAATTACGAGATAAGCCCCAAATGGAAAGAACATTTTGAAGGCCACCTGCCCACACGTGATGACCTGTTCCGCGAAGAGGTATTCTCCACGGTTAATTACCTGAAGCTTAAAAAAATAAAAAGGTTGATTGATGAGAACCAGCGCGACCTTGAAAAATCTGTTGCTGCCGAGGAACAGATGATGCTGCTGCAAACACATCAGCACCTGAAGCAAATGGAAATTGACCTTACCCGTAAACTGGGCACGGTAATTTTCAAATGATCACTTCTCGTTAAAATTCTTTTTCTGCGCTGTTAATTTTTCCATCGTTGTTTCCAGGCGGCGGGCCTTGGTCTCTTCTTTTTTGGCGCTCACGATCCATTCCACGTACTCACGCTTATGCGTAAACGCAAGTGATTCAAAAAAGGTGGCCGCGATCCTGTTCTTGTCCAGCATTTTTTGCAATGCCAGTGGTATCTCGATGGTGCGGTTGGTATAATCCACGCCCGGTGCCGGGTTCACGGTAGAGAAGGAAGGCGTTTTTTTTACAGTTTCGTCCGGCCTTTTAAACCGGGCAGCGCTCCATAAATTATCTACGGCTATCATGCGCACGGTTTCATATCCATGGTCGGCTATAAAATCCCAGCTGGCATCCCTGCAAAGGTCGCTGGCTATTTTGGAAGACGCTTTGGGATAAGCGATCCAGAATTTTGCTTCCGGGTGCAATGCCGGTATCACTTCCTTTAATATTTCCCGCAGCTGTTTCTGGCTGAAAGCGAATATCAAAGCAAAGTCTATCTTTTTGCTTTTTAATAAAGGCGTAACGTTTTTTGAAAAGGAGAATTTGATGAATTGCTTTTCGATGGAAAGTGGCAGGCCCTGCAATAACAGGTTCTTTTCATCATTCAATTGTAACTTTTCCAGTAGAGACTGAGAAGACATAGGCAAAACAACTGTTAGTTTAAAAAAGTAATTACATTGTTACTAAAAATATCAACCGCAATTACCGCAGCTGATTTGTAAGGCTTTTTCCGGAGGGGTTTAAGATCAACAACACATAGTTGTTTGCTAATGTAAATTTAAACAATATGTTTGGTAGATAAAAGTTTTGAGCAAAAAAACTCCGCAAAATGCGGAGTTTTTTCAAATAAATAATGATTTTGTAGTAATTTATTTAGAGGGGCCTACCGGTTTGTAGAAGCTCAGCGCCTCGTCCATATAGCCCTGTAATTTCTTGATCCTGTTCTCATCTGCCGGGTGGGTAGACAGGAATTCAGGTGGCTTTTGTGCACCGCCGGCGTTGCTGGCGTCTGCCATTCTTTGCCAGAAAGTGATGGCTTCCCGTGGGTTATAACCGGCCATGGCCGCAAATATCAGCCCGTAATGATCGGCTTCGTATTCCTGTTTCCGGCTGTTGGGCAGCAATACCCCTACCTGCGCACCGGGCGCAAACACATTATTAAATAAAGTATTGTATTTTGAATTACCCGAAGTGGCAACATTGCCTACCACCTGCAGGCCCTGCGCCACTGCGCCCTGGCTCATACGCTCGTTACCATGGTGCGCCACCGCATGCGTGATCTCGTGGCCCAGTACCACCGCCAGCGCCGCTTCATTCTGTGTTACGGGTAACAGGCCGGTATACACTACCACTTTACCGCCGGGCATACACCAGGCGTTCACTTCTTTATTATTCACCAGGTTGAACTCCCATTTGTAATTACTCAGTTCCTTGATCACATCCTGGTTGCCCTTTTGGGTATAATAATCATTGATGGCTTTGGCGATCCTTGATCCCACACGGCGTACCATTTCGGCATCTTTACTGGTGGTTTGACTTACCACCTGGTTCTGCGATAAGAATGTTTTGTACTCGGTGAGGGCCATCTCCTGCAGGCTGGATTCGGAGAATAATGCCAGTTGATTCCTTCCTGTAATATTGTTTTTAGGGCAGCCCGTAAACAGCGCGGCACTGCATGCTATAAAAGATAATTTGAGGAATACTTTTTTCATGTTTGTTTGGGTTTTAATTCACTAAACAATTGGCGTACCAATTTTATTAACTACAAATTACAAAATGTAATTTTCAGTTAAGACGTAAATTTTGTCCGGAAGGTTGTGAGCAGGAAATTATTCGTTGTCGTTGCGGCGGCGCGATTTTCTTCTGTCCCTGTGCTTCAGAATAGGCACACGGCTTTCTACACCACGCAGTATGCGGCCGATATTTTTTTGGTGGGTGAGTATTACCAGTGCGGCCACTATCAATGTAAACAAACGATATAAGAATTCGTGTTCGTTCCATATCCATAATACACCAATAGGCAGGAACATGGCTGCCAGTATGGAGCTTAATGAAACATAACGGGTAAGATACAATACCAGTAAAAACACTCCCACACAACTGATGGCTACTACCGGCTGTACTGCCAGCAGCATACCGAACAAGGTAGCCACGCCTTTACCACCTTTAAAGTTGGCGAAGATGGGAAATATATGACCAGCCACTGCTGCAAGGCCCAGGCCTATCATAAAGTTGGTGCGCTGTAATTCGTTGCTGAAATAATAGGGTAAACAATTATATAATGCTACTGCCAGTACGCCTTTTAAAATATCCATTATCATTACAATGGTGCCATACTTAGAACCCAGTACCCTGAAGGTATTGGTGGCGCCCATGTTACCACTGCCGTAGTCGCGGATGTCGATACCAAAGAATTTTTTGCTGATGATAAGTGCCGAAGGTATTGAACCAATTAAATATGCCAGAATTATAAGGAGTAATTCTTTCATGCTTTGCTTTGAGTTGAGTTGAACAATACAAAAATAACGAATTATTGATTTACATAACCTTAATTTAACAGGAATTCGTTAATAAGATTAACATATACAAAATAATTTAATGTTTATGAGGCCGAAGCCCTGATACAGAGCCAGTTGTTCTTTTCCTTCAATTCCTTAAAAACCAACCCATTAGCTACCAGCGAGGCTTTTATGGCCGCTTCGTCCGTAGATAGAACGCCGCTGAGCAGTATTTGCGTATGTGGGTAACTCACTGCGGCAATAGCAGCCATACTGGCCACCAGTACATTCAGGTTGATATTGGCCAGGATGATATCATATTTTCGCCCGGTGTCAACAGTATCTGCCTTTTGTACCACGATCTCCTGCGCATTATTAGTGGCTATATTTTCTTTGGTATTGTCAATACTCCATTCGTCGTTATCAATGGCCACAATGTCTGCAGCGCCCATTTTGTGGGCCAGTATGGCCAGTACACCGGTGCCCGTTCCAAAATCAAATACCGACTTTCCTTTAAGATCCAACCGGCTCATTTGTTCTATCATTAAAAATGTGGTGGCGTGGTGGCCCGTGCCAAAGCTCATTTTGGGTGTAATGATGATCTCGTATTGTACCTGCGTGGCCGGTGCATGAAAGGCGGCCCTTACCGTTGCAAAATCATTGATGACAACGGGCTCAAAGCTGCTCTCCCACTGCGCATTCCAGTTTTGCTGCTCAATGGATGATGTAGTGTAAGCCAGTCCTGCATCCCCTGCAATACCATCCAGCAATGTTTTATCAAACTGCTCTTCATCAATAAATGCCGACAGGTTTTGCCCGTTCTCTTCAAAGCCTTCGTAGCCTGTATCTGCCAGCTTCGCTATCAATATATCGTTCTGCTCGGCCGATACCCCGCTGAAACGCACTTCTGTATACCTCATGTTTTTTATTTGCACTAAGGTATTTCTTTTCTATAAGATATTGCCTGTCCTACCATATACGACAACTGTCGTATATTTGGCGGCTCATAAAAAAAGTTTAAACCCATTCCAACCTTTTAGTGGTTGGGCTCTCTTAATAACGTATTCTTTTAATTGACAGCGCCAACTAATATACAAACTGCAGTTATACAGCGGGCGGCCCGAGGGGATGCAGATGCACAGACCTGGCTTTACCAGCAATACAGTAAGGCGATGTTCAATATCTGTACCCGGATGACCGGCAACATTCCGCATGCGGAAGACCTGTTGCACGATGCGTTCATTATCGCTTTTAAAAGCCTGGACAGTTTAAAGCAACCGGAAGCATTTGCGGGCTGGTTAAAAAGAATAGTGGTGAATACCTGTATCAATCATTGCAAAAAGCACCTGCAATGGCACGAGTGGCACGAAGAGCAGCACGAACTGATACCGGATGAACCCACGGAATGGTGGACAACGATCAGCCTGAGCACAGTGCATAAGGAGATCAAAAATTTACCGGATGGTTGCCGCCAGGTATTTGTACTGTATGCTATGGAAGATAACAGCCATAAAGAGATAGCGGCACAACTGGGCATTACCGAAAGCACGAGTAAGAGCCAGTATCACCGGGCAAAGAAATTATTGAGGGAAAGGATCACCACACAAATTGTTACCAATGGATGATTTAAAAAAATACCTGCAGCAGCAGAAAGATGCAATGGACTTTGATACGCCTTCGCCCAATGTATTAAAGCGTATACAGGTACCCGTTATGGAAAGCAAAAAAGCGCCGGTACGTATGCTGTGGTGGCGTGTGGCGGCAGCGGCCTGCATTGTTACTGTACTGTCGCTGGGCGGCTGGTGGCTGCTGTATAATAAACCTGCACAGACTGAAAGACCCATAGCTGCTGAACCAGCTAAAGAAGCTGCGCCTGTTATTGCGAAAGCACAGGAACAACAGCCGGATACAATTAGGCCTGTGGCTTTGCCTGTAGCAGCAACTGCATCCAAAAAGAAAGCAGGAGAAAAGAAACTGCCCCTGCCCTACCAACTGTTGTATTCTTTTGAAAATAATTATACCCAACTGGTGAAACTGCAGTTAAAGGGTATCCGCTCCACACCGGTATATGGCGAGAGCGATGAATATTTTGCCGGCTTTAAACAAAACCTGCACCAACTGGAAACAGATGAAGCTTCTATAAAATCCAACATCAAAACAAACGGGTTGAACGATGTGCTGCTGGAACAACTGATCAATGTATACCAGCAAAAGATCGACCTGCTGAAAAACCTGCAACATGAAATGAACAGGATGAATAACAAAGTGAAAGAAAATGCACAACCGGATGATTCACTGAAAACCCATTTTATTACCATTTAATTACAGCCATGAAAAGTATATTCCAACGTTTTTTATTAATAGCCCTGCCATTATTCTTTTGCCTGGCAGCGGCTGCACAGAACAATGACAGCCTTCCAGGAGATGCAAAAAAGCTGATGGACAGCGCTTATAAATTAATGCATAAATATCACTACGTACCCGATACTGTGTATGCGAAAGGTACCACGACTACCATTAAACGAAAAGCAAGCCGGGATACCGTTAACGGCCGCATGATAGTAGATACTCCCCAAAAAAGAATGTATGTGCGGGCCAAAGCTTTTACTGCTGTAAAAGATACCCTGTTTACTAAGGAACATCGCACTTTTAAAACTGGCCGGTCGGCACAAAGTTTCACCTACGATTCTTTAAAATTCACCACCACCATCAGTGCGGATACTTTTCAAAAGTACAAATCGGTGCGGGGTGTGGTAAGAATGGATTCTTTAAAAAGAACCAAGGCCACCCGTAATTTACAGTACGATTCTTCGAGAAAATTATTGGGTCTTACCAAATCGCTGGAACCGCTCGGCAAATTCAAACTCACACTGGTGCAGATGGATTCGATGAAGAAAGTGATGTACGTGGAAGGCATCAAGGCCGATTCGGTAAAGTTTAAAAGCTACCTGCAGCATAAAAAAATGACTTTGCAGTTGCAAAAAGACACATTGCATACCAATACCCTTTTCCGTAAAAAAGAAGTATCGATGGAAGTGAACTGCAACGACGGTGATACGGTATACATTGAAAGCTATTACAGGAACATTACCATTAAAGTTACCGAAGCGCAAAAATTAAGGGTATACACTTTTGTTACCTATAAAGAACCTTTTAATGAAAAGGATAATGAAGTGTTGCAAAAGCTGGGCGTTGTGCTTACCCGGTCGCAAAATCATGTAATTGCTTCTATCAATGCCAAGGCCAATATAGCTGATACAGCGCTTTGCCCACAGCAGGATAAAGATATGGAACTGAAACGCCCCGTTTACATTGCGGTACCCGGCAACGTGGTGATCATTCTTAAAACAAAATACGTGGATACGAAAGTGGAGAATTATGTAAAGAATATCAATGCAGATATCAATAACGGTACACTGAAGCTGAAAGACGCCAGTGGCGTGGTCATCAAAAGCAAGTACGCCACTATTGAAGCAGCCGATATTCAGAATGCAAGACTAGATTCTGTGGAATACCAAATTCAATGCAAGCAACATTGTTACCATGTCGGTTGTCTCTAAATCATCCAACCTGCAACTGGACAATTGTGGAACTATGGATGTGACCAGTGTGAGTGATGTGTACAAGGTGGATAAGGCCGGCAGCATTTCGGGCAGCAAGGATTTTGGCAAACTGAATATCGAGAGCCTGAAAGATAAACTGGTATTGAGCGGGGCGAGTGCGGATGTAAAGATCAACAATTTCAGTTACGAGGCGCCGTTCATCAAAATTGACAGTAAATATGCCGACCTGAAATTACCTTTATACGACCAGAAAAACTACAGTGTGTATTATGAGGGAAGTTATAAGGATGTGAACAAAATATCTGCTGCTCAAAAACAAACTTTTACGGGTACGGTAAGCTTTGATGCTGCAATTCCAAAAGACAGTGTTGCAACATCGGGTAAGACCGGCACGGGTAAAATGAAATTTGAGGCAGTTGCCGGTGATGTAACCGGGAAACATACCAGGGTGGATATAACCTGCCCCTACTGCAACGTGGTTTTCAACTAAAGTATAGCATTAAAGTATAGCCATTTTTAATTTTTAAACATGAGAAACATCTTTCTGACCATTGTGGCCAGTATTGGCCTTTGTATTACCGCTACTGCACAGGGAACCCTTAAGGGAAAACTAATTGACTCCGCAGCAAAAACACCATTAGGACTTGCCACCGTTACCGTTTTCAGGGCGGCGGATACCAGCATCATCACTTACCGGCTCAGCAACCCGCAGGGCGAATTCAAAGTGCCCGGCATTCCGTATGATGTGAATTGCCGTATGGTGGTTTCGTTCAACGGCTACAGCGGTTACCGTAAAGAATTTATTTTAAAAGCAACAGATCCCATCCTGGACCTGGGCAATGTACCCATGGCCACTACTTCCAAAACCATGGATGAAGTGGTGATCTATGCCGAACGGCCACCGGTGGTAATGAAAAAAGATACGATCGAATTCAATGCCTCTGCTTTTAAAACTTTGCCGAATGCATTAGTAGAAGATCTTTTGAAAAAATTGCCCGGCGTGCTGGTGGATGCAGATGGTAACATTACCGTGAATGGCAAACCGGTGAACCGCATTTTAGTGGATGGCAAGACCTTTTTTGGTGACGATCCTAAAATGGCCACGAGGAACCTGCCTGCCAATGTAATTGATAAAGTACAGGTTACGGATGATAAAGAAGAACTGATGCGGAATGGTGATGACAATATCAATAATGTGGGTAAAGTGGTGAACATTACGTTGAAGAAGGGCGTTAAAAAAGGCTGGTTCGGTAAGCTGTATGCAGGTGCCGGCAGCGGCGAATTGTATGAAGCCGGTGGTATTGCGAATATTTACCGTGATACGGTTCAGCTGAGTATTTTGGGTTATGCCAATAATCTTAACAAGCCCGGCTTCAGCTATTCTGAACTGATGTCTTCCGGTGGTTTTGACAGGGTACGCAGCAACAGCGCCAGCAACAGCACCAGTGTATGGAACAGCAACAGCGGCAGTGGTATCTCTATCAACGGTATCAACTTTGGCGGCTCGCAGGGCTTTGGCGGCATCTCCACCAGCACCGGCGGCGGTTTTAACCTTAACCTTGCCCCTAATAAAAAGAGATCTTTTTACTTCCAGTATTTTAATGGCAATGTAAGGGCGCCTCGTGTAACCACTACCGATATTAACCAGTTCAGTAACGATACCATTGTAAACAATAATACCCTGCTTACCGGCGATATGGTAACACATGGCCATGTTTTTGGCGCAGGCGCTAAATTGAAACCCGATTCCGTTACCACGGTTTTACTGAATGCCAGTTTTTTACTGGGTATACAGGATGAGGACCGTTATAATAACATCACGGGCAGCAATAATAAAACAGGTCCGCTGAGTGAAGGACAGGTGACACAGTACAACGATGCCAACACATATATCTACCGCCATGGTGTTTACATCACCCATCTTTCCAAAACAAAAAAAGGAAGGCGCTATAACCTGAACCATAACCTGGAAGTGAATAACCGTTACAATGATTACACTTCTGAATCAGACATTCAATATTTTTATCCCAACAATTACGACAGCGTGTATGCGCAGTTGCGTAAAGAAAGAATACCGAGGACGGATGCCAATATTAATTTCAATTACAGCGAACCACTCAGCAAATCTTTTGCTTTGCGCATCAACGGCCGTTATGAATTCAGCAAGCTGAATAATGAAGTGAGCACCTACAACAAAAATACCGGCAGTGATAAATACGATGTGCTGAATAATTTACTCAGCAGCGATTTCAGGAGAATCAGCAACAGGGTATTTGTGGGCGCCGGCCTGGAATACAAATGGAAAGACCTGGTGATCACTCCCGGCTTCCGTTTCCTGCAGCAGAACGTGAACAACCGGTTGGTTTCTGCCAATACCATTATCAAGCAAAATCAAACCGACCTGCTGCCTTCTTTTTCTGTTGTGTACAAGCAATTGAGCCTGAACTACAGCAAGGATGTGATCCTCCCCTCTTTCAACTCCATCAATCCTGTAGCAGATATCAGCAATCCTTATTTCATTGTAAAAGGTAATCCCGATCTGTTACCTTCTGTAAGGAAGAATGTTTCGCTGAATTATTATTACAACGATACCAAACACTACCTGAATGTGGGCGGTTATATCAGTGGATCAGTTACCGATAATGATATCGTATCGAGTATTGTAGTGGATAGCAGGGGCGTACAGACCAGCATGCCTTTGAATGCCAACAAAAGCGAGAATTACAGCATGAACTGGAACCTGAACAAACAGTATAAATTAAAACAGAACAGGAGCTTTCGCTGGAATACCGGCAACTGGATGAATGTGACCAAGGGCCGCTTGTTTTACAATGGTACCGACAGCAGGCAAACCACTTTTAACTACAATCACTGGTTTGGTGTGGGTTTGAACCTGAATGATAAATTTGAATGGAGCATGAACTACAGTTTTGGCAAGAACTTTACCCGCTATACCAGCGACATGTTCAAAGACCTGAACATCACTTATCAAAACCTGGGAACTGATTTTGTATTGCGTATGCCCAAGCATTTGATATGGGAAACACAATTGACCTACCTGTACAACGGCAATATACCTGCGGGCATGCCAAAAGATGCGCTTAAATGGAATGCAGCGCTCAACATCACCATGCTGAAAAATGAAGTAGGTGTGTTAAGGCTGGCAGTGAATGACATACTGAACCGCAACACCAACATTTTTGTAAGCGCCAACCGCAATACCATTACCACTACACAGGGCAATATACTGGGCCAGTACTTTTTAGCCACTTTTACCTACAATGTAAGAGCAGCGGGACAGGCCAAGAAAAAAGTGGGCGGCAGGGATTTCTTTTTATTCTAACTTGTTCACTAACCCATCGTATAACGCCACCCCGCCGGGTGGCGTTATTGTTTATGCAGCAGCCAGCTATGTTTTATTATCTTGCAGGCGATCAATTAACCACAGTGGATAAAGTGCCAACCATTAAAGAGATCGCTAAAAGACTGAACGTATCGGTATCCACCGTTTCGAGGGCATTGAGCAACCATCCCCGTATAGGCCTGGGCACCCGGTTAAAAGTGCAACAGCTGGCCAAAGAATTGAATTACGAGCCCAATACACAGGCCATTTTCTTTAAGCAAAAACGAACTTTTGTTATCGGCGTCATTGTTCCCAATATCCGCGAAGATTTTTTCAGCCAGGCTTTGAGTGGTATTGAGTCCGTGGCGCTGCAGCATGATTACACCATACTTTTTGGCCAGAGCTACGACGAACTCAACAGGGAAATTAAAGTGCTGGATGCCATGCGCAAAAAAAGAGTGGATGGATTGATCATCTCTCTTTCCAAGCAAACCAATAAATACGATCACCTGGTGGCGTTGGATAAATACAAGATCCCCGTAGTGTATTTTGACAGGGTGCCCGCACTCCCCCATATCAATAAAGTGTATTGCAATCTTTATACCGGCACGGTGGAACTGATCGGCTGGCTTTTTGATAATGGTTATAAAAGAATTGCTTTGCTCAATGGTCCGGCCAAACTGCTGGCCAGTAAAGACAGGCTGAACGGTTATATTGAAGGCATATCGAAACACAAATTAAAAGTGGATATGCAAATGGTGGAAAGCACTGATTTTTCCAAAGAGAGCACCTGCAGCGCCATGGAAAAATTACTGGCCCTTAAAAAGAGGCCGCAGGCCATTATTGCTTTTAATGATTATGTACTGATGGATGCTGTGCAGTATGCAACAAAGCATGGCATTGCTGTGAACAAGGATATTGCTTTTGCCAGTTATGCCAACCTGCCCATTACTGGTTATACGGCTTTTCCTCCACTGGCTTCTGTGGAGCAGTATCCTTTGCAGCAGGGCGAAAAATCGATGGAGTTGCTGATACAACTTATCAGCAATAAGATAAACGACGATCCGGCTCCCGAACCGATAGTGGAAGAGATCGCTTCCACCCTTGTTACGCTTGCCTAATAACTGCTGCTATTATTGCGCAACCGTTTGCATCTGCTTTACTGCTGTTCCGCTGCATATTTTGTATTAATATTACAATTGTTGTAACCCGGCAAATGAATGAACGGCCCGTTACAACAGTTTGAATAACATTAAACAGGTAGCATGCTTTCAACTTTCAACCGCCGCAATTTCATTAAAACTTCTGCACTGACCGGGGCAGCTTTAACGCTCACCAATTCCATTAAAGCATTCAGCGCCGTTAAAAAAGATAAAGTTCGTATAGGCATTATCGGTACCGGCCTGCGTTCGCACGAGCACATGGGCAATTTTCTGCAAAGGGAAGATGTGGCGATCACCGCTATTGCCGATCCGCAACAGCGCAGTATTGACGAAGCGTTGAAAGTGTTTAAACAATACAACCGCCCCGAACCAGCCATTTACAAGAACGGCAATTACGATTATAAGAATCTTTTAAAAAGGGATGATGTGGATGCAGTAATGATCTGCTCTCCCTGGGAATGGCACAGCATACAGGCCATTGATGCCATGAATGCCGGCAAGATTGCAGGGGTGGAAGTTTGCGGCGCTGTTAAACTGCAGGAATGCTGGGATGTGGTGAATACTGCTGAAAAAACAAAGATGCCGCTGATGATGATGGAAAATGTTTGTTACCGCCGTGATGTGATGGCCGTGATGAACATGGTGCGCCAGGGCATGTTCGGCGAATTGCTGCATGGGCAGGGCGGTTATGAACACGACCTGCGGGGCGTATTGTTCAACGATGGCATCACCCCTTATGACAGTGGTGTGGAGTTTGGAAAGAATGCCTACAGCGAAGCGCAATGGCGCACGGAGCATAACCGCACCCGCAATGGTGAATTATATCCCACACATGGTTTAGGACCTGTGGCGGTAATGATGAATATCAATAAGGGCAACCGTCTTACCAAGTTATCTTCTATTGCCACCAAGGCCAAGGGTTTGCATAAATATATCGTGGAACATCCCAAGGGTGGACCGGATCATCCCAATGCCAAAGTGAATTTTAAATGCGGCGATATTGTGAATACGCAGCTGCAATGCGCCAATGGAGAAAGCATTTTACTTACGCATGATGTATCTTCTCCCCGCCCTTACAATTTAGGTTTTCGTGTACAGGGTACCGAAGGCTTGTGGCAGGATTATGGCAGCGGCGGCCCCAAACAGGGTTTCCTTTATTTTCAAAAACAGATGAACCACAGTCATAAATGGGACAGTACTGAAAAATGGCTGGCTGATTACGATCACCCGTTGTGGAAAAAATATGGCCAGCAGGCGGAAGGCGCCGGGCATGGCGGTATGGATTTTTTTGTGGACCATGCGTTTATTGAATGTATCAAACGCGGCGCCGATTTTCCGCTGGATGTGTATGATTATGCCACCTGGTACAGCATTACTCCATTGAGCGAAAAAAGTATTGCCGAAGGCGGCGCCCTGCAAAATATACCGGATTTTACAAGAGGTAAATGGAAAACAAGCAAGCAGATCTTTGCTTTGAATGATGATTATTGAAGTAACCCCGTTTTTAATATCAATATTCCTTTCTGAACATCCTTTGCCAAGACCATTTTTTTGCTTTATAAATAATTGTTACCTTTTATACTGTAAACAAAAAAGCGCCATATTAAAATTAGCTTTGACGGCCCGGTAATTCGGGCTTACAGTAAGTTCACACAAACACAAAGGTTACAGTAATGGATACACGCAGAAGCTTTTTAAAGAAAGCCGGCCTGCTTACCGGCGCCACCGGTCTGCTGCAGGGCCTCCCTCCCACGCTGCAAAAAGCATTGGCCATCGACCCAGAGCCGGGCAGCAGTTTTTACGATGCCGAACATATTGTTTTCCTGATGCAGGAAAACCGTTCCTTCGATCACACTTTTGGAACATTACAGGGAGTGCGTGGTTACAATGACCCCCGTGCCATCCATTTGCCCAATAACAATAAAGTATGGCTGCAGACCAATAAAAAGGGAGAAACCTTTGCGCCTTTTCACCTGGATATCAGGAACAGCAAGATAACCTGGATGGGCGGCTTACCGCATTCCTGGAGCGACCAGGTAGATGCCCGCAATGGTGGCAAGATGGATAAATGGCTGGAAGTAAAAACAACCGGCGAGCCTTATGAAGGCATGCCGATGACGATGGGTTATTATACCAGGGCTGACATACCGTTCTATTATGCGCTTGCAGATGCATTCACGGTATGCGATCATAATTTCTGCTCTTCCCTTACCGGTACTACGCCTAACCGTTTGTATTTCTGGAGCGGTACCATCAGGGAAAAAATGGAAGCTGCTTCCGAAGCAAAAGTTTGGAACCAGGATGCTGATTATGGCCAGGGCGAAGTGCACTGGAAAACCTATCCTGAAAGACTGGAAGAGAATGGCATTTCCTGGAAAGTGTACCAGAACGAGATCTATTCACCGGTTGGCCTGGGAGAAAAACAATCCTGGCTGGATAATTTTGGCGATAACCCGCTGGAATATTTTCCGCATTACCATGTCCGGATGACACCGGAATATATTGCTTATTTGCCTGAGCAGGTACGCCAGCTTCAGGAAGAGATTGCTGCAATGCAAGCAAAGTTACCTGCCGATGGTACTGATAAAAAAGCCTTAAACGAAATTGTTGAACGTAAAAAAAGACTGGCCGCTTTGCAGGAAGAGCAAAAGATATTTACAAAAGAGAATTTTGACAAGCTTACAGCGCACCAGAAAAATATCCATAAAAAAGCGTTTACTAATAACCGTAATGATCCACACTATCACGAACTGGAAACGATGCAGTATGCTGATGGCAATACCACGAGGGAAATAAATGTTCCCAAAGGAGATGTGCTGCACCAGTTCCGGGAAGATGTGAAGAATGGCCAGTTACCAACTGTATCGTGGCTGGCAGCGCCGGAAGCATTTTCTGATCATCCCAGCGCTGCCTGGTTTGGTGCCTGGTATACCAGTGAAGTAATAGATATCCTTACGCAGAACCCGGAGGTTTGGAAGAAAACCATCTTTGTACTTACCTACGATGAGAATGATGGTTATTTTGATCATGTACCACCATTCGCCGCTCCTAATCCTTACGAAGCTAATACAGGCAAGGTTTCTGCAGGTATCGACAGCACAGTGGAATTTGTGCGCAGCAGCGAACAATCGTCCGGTAAAAAATACAGCAGGGAAAGCAATATTGGCCTGGGCTTTCGTGTACCGATGGTGATCGCATCACCGTGGACAAGGGGTGGTTTTGTTTGTTCGGAAGTATTCGATCATACTTCATCATTGCAGTTCCTCGAAAACTTTTTAGAAAAGAAAACGGGCAAAAAGATCCAGGAAGAAAATATCACGGCATGGAGGCGCACGGTTTGTGGCGATCTCAGTTCTGCTTTCCGTACTTACAATAATGAAAAGATCGGCATGCCGGAGTTTTTGGAAAAAGAAAAATTCATACAGTTGATATACAATGCCAAATTCAAAGAGGCGCCGGGCAATTTCAAAGCTTTGACTGCCGCTGAAAAAACAGCGATCAATGAAGGAACCTTAAACGCTTTATTACCGGTGCAGGAAAAAGGCACCCGTGCTGCCTGCGCCCTTCCCTATGAACTATATGTGAATGGCACACTCGGAAAAGATAAAAAACATTTCGAGATCAGTCTTCAAGCCGGCAATACTGTTTTTGGCGCATCAGCCGCTGGTTGTCCTTTTTATGTGTATGCAGTAAATGCAAAAGAGCAATGGCTGGATGTAAGCAGGGATTATGCAGTGTCTGCAGGCGATACTTTAAAAGACGAATGGCTGGTGGACAAATTCGAGAATAATATTTATCATTTAAAAGCTTATGGACCCAATGGTTTTTTCCGTGCTTTTAAAGGCCATGCAGCAGACCCGCTTATTGATGTGCAATGCGATTATGAACGTTCTAAACTGAACACAAAAAAACTAACGGGCAATATTATTTTCCGCATTACCAATAGAGATACCAAGGCTGTAACAGTTGAACTGGCAGACAATAGTTATAACACCGGCAAACGCAGCAATACCATTGCAGCCGGTGCAACCTCAACAGTAGTGATGGATCTTGAGAAAAGTTTTGGCTGGTATGATGCCAGCATTAAAATTAAAGGCTTCGAGTTTTTTGAACAGCAGTTTGCAGGGCATGTGGAAACGGGTGCAATCTCGAAGACAGATCCGCTGATGGGCGGCGTGATCTAAACCCCACTTCTTTATAACAAAAATCTCCGGCTATTCACCGGAGATTTTTTATTGAGAAAACGTTTACTCTGTGGGTAACAAAGGCTCGGGATGCGTATTTTTTATTGCATTAGGATCGTGCTTGTATTTGAAGAGTAATAAGAAAAATACGGCGATCACAAAAGCGTAGGCTGCAAATGAGAACCAGATGTTCGGCCAGTTCTTTATGCCTGCTGCATCAGTAAAATGATCCACCACTTTACCTGCAAATAATCCTCCCAGTATTGCTCCCAATCCATTTGTCATTAACATAAATAAACCCTGTGCGCTGGACCTGATATTGGGCTTCGCTTCTTTATCTACAAACAATGAACCGGATATATTGAAGAAATCAAAAGCCATTCCATACACGATCATCGACAGCAATAACAGCCACATGCCCGAACCCGGGTTGCCGATACCAAATAAACCAAACCTTAATACCCATGCCACCATGCTGATGAACATCACCCATTTAATGCCAAAGCGTTTTAAGAAGAATGGTATGGCGAGGATGAATAGTGTTTCGGAATATTGAGAAATAGAAATTAAAATGTTGCTGTGTTTTACTGCAAAGCTGTCGGCGTATTCCGGCACGTTTGCAAAATCGCCCAGGAAGGGATTACCGAACATATTGGTGATCTGCAATGCCGCTCCTAAAAACATGGCAAACAAAAAGAACTTTGCCATGATGGAACTTTTGAATAACTGGAATGCATCGAGCCCTAAGCGGCTTGATAAAGATTTTTTTTCTGTTGACCTGCTTACTTCCACAGCAGGCATACTAAAGCAATATAAACCTGTAAAGACGGATGCAACTGCTGCAAAATAAAACTGGTGGTTGTTCTTGGTCCAGCCCAGCAGGTCCACCGCAGTTTCGGCCACAATAAAACCAACCGTACCAAAAAAACGGATCGGCGCAAAGGACTTTTGTATATCAATATTGTTTTTACTCAACAGGCTGTAAGAAACTGAGTTGCTCAATGCAATGGTTGGCATATAAAAACTGCTCACTAAAAAAATGGCCCAGTACATATCACCAGCATTGGTAACAGTGCTTGCATAATACAAAGCAGCGCCGCCCAGTATATGACAGATACCCAACACAATTTCCGCCCGCAGGTATTTATCTGCCAGGATGCCCATTAAAGCAGGCATAAATAAAGATGCCCACCCCATGGTGCCATACGTATTGCCGATCTTGGAACCAATATTGGCCTCGGTGCCGAAGTTCACGAACATATATCCGCCGAGAGAAATAAGCCAGATACCCCAGATAAAAAATTGCAGAAAGCTCATTACGGTGAGCCGGATCTTGATGACCATATCAGTGCGTTTAGTTTAGATTTGGAAGATATACAATTATTTTGAAATCACGTGTCAATACTGCTTTGATTTTAAGCTGGTAAATATGCATGAAAAGATGCAAGTGAAGAAGCTGTTAAATATCATTTACAGCAGTAAGGGTTCAAAAAATAAATGTTGCAACTTCTATTATCACCGTAACTTTGCAAAAATTAATACCATGAGCAGTTCTGTAGATACCCTTATCAATAATACTACCGATACCACCTTAAAAAATATTGCCCAAAAAGTAAAAGCCGGAACAAGGATCACTGATGAAGAGTGTATAGCACTTTTTGAAAGAGGCAGCCTTGCTTTTGTAGGCACGCTGGCCAATTTTATCCGCGAAAAACTGCACGGCGATAAAACTTATTTCAACCGCAATTTTCATATTGAGCCAACGAATGTCTGTGTGTTCAGCTGTAAATTCTGCAGCTACAGCAGGCTGTATGCGCATAAGGAAGAAGGCTGGGAACTGAGCATTGACCAGATGCTGGATATTGTAAAGACCTACGATGGTAAACCTATTACCGAAGTACATATTGTAGGTGGCGTGCATCCTAAAATGAATATGGCTTATTTTATTGAGCTGATGCAGAAGATAAAAGCACACCGCCCGGAACTGCATGTAAAAGCATTTACTGCAGTGGAACTGGATTATATGTTCCGTAAAGCAAAACTATCGGTAGCTGAAGGTATGAAGCAGCTGCACGAAGCAGGACTGGACAGCTTACCCGGTGGCGGTGCGGAGATCTTTCATCCTGAGATAAGAGAACAGATAGCCGGTGATAAAGTGGATGCGGACGGTTGGCTCGCCATTCATGAACAGGCGCACCAATTAGGCATGCACAGCAATGCTACCATGCTGTACGGCCATATTGAAAAATACGAACACCGTGTGGGCCATATGCGCAGGCTGCGTGACCTGCAGGATAAAACAAAAGGCTTTAATACTTTTATCCCTTTAAAATTCCGCAACAGCAATAATGATATGAGCCATGTGCCGGAAAGCAATATCAACGAGGATATGCGCCTGTACGCCATTGCAAGGATATACCTGGACAATTTCCCGCACCTGAAGGCTTACTGGCCAATGCTGGGCCGCCAGAATGCACAACTTACATTGAGCTTTGGCGTGAATGATATTGACGGTACGATCGACGACAGTACCAAGATATACAGCATGGCGGGCAGCGAGGAACAAACGCCCAAAATGAGCACGGCAGAACTGGTAACGCTGATAAAACAGGTAAAAAGGCAGCCCGTGGAAAGGGATACTTTATACAACGTGGTAAAAGACTTCAGTGATGTGGTGTTTACAGATGGCGATGCACTGGCACAACTGAATTAAATATACGGGTACGCTGTACCGTTATATGGCAATGGAAGGAGTAAGTGTAAGTTGAAGAAGAACGGTCCTTGTTTGGATGAATGTAATTGAGGTCAGGGTATCAATATTTAACAAACAATATGGTGATCAGTGTAAAGATCACTACAAACAGTACAAGGCACGCAACAATAAGGAATGAAATGGCTCTCATAAAAGTTGGATTTTCTTATTAATGGCCAAAAACCATACCAATGGCGGGTTTTGTTGAAAAAATAAGCACCTGATTATACTTAGTAAAACAACGGGCATTTTACCTTGTTGGCCGAGGTATTATACCTGTTGTTAAAAGTCTTGTACGACAGCGTTAATTCAAATGCGCCCCTGTATTGCGAGGCTGTTTTTAACTTGCTACTGTTAACATCATACGATAAACCTACACTGTAATCATAATAGTCCAGTTTTACCACGGGTGTAAAAGCATCTTTCCACCTGTAAAACACGCCGCCTGAAATACTCACTTTCTGATCTTCGTCATACTGTACAAAATCGTGGTTGAGCATTAAGCCGCCCTGGCCTTGTCTTGCACCACCCTGCATAAAATAATCCACGTAAAATATCATCCTGTTATCATCACTCATGGGCGCTGCAAAACCCGCATTCACCACCCATTTTTTATTCAGACTGATATCATTTAATTTTTGAAACGCCACCTTGGGTTGTGTAAAATGGAACAATCCCAAACCAAAATAATAATGCGTTCCTTCACCGGCCACGCTGCTGAAGCAAAGACCTGCTGCAGCATCCCAGTAAGTTAGATTAGTACTGGTAAAAGTTTGCTTGGTGGGATTGGATGCACTGTAAGCGCCGTTCACATACTGATCGTCGAAGGCCAGTTTGGACGGATCGAATTTCTGCATTACCGGGCCGCCCATAAAACCTGCAGACAGGTAAGTATTTTTATCACCATTCAATGATTTATGATAATTGAATACCGGGAAAGCCTGTGTACGGCTCAATTTGGAGTCACCGGCAACATCATTCGTTAATTGTAACCCATAGGTAAAAAAATCATCTGAATTCTCCCCCACCGGCTTTTTGAATTCGCCACCCAGTGCAAAAGTTCTGTACGGTACGGTAACACTCTGCCACTGGTTGCGGTAAGCAGAAGTGATCCTGATATCACCGGCAAATATACCGGCAAGAGATGGGTTCCTCAGCAACGGTATATCGTAGAACTGGGAGAAATTAATATCCTGGCTATTGGCAGCTTTTGCCAACAGGGACACTGCTAACAGCAGGAAGATCTTTTTAATTGGTTTCATGTGCAGCTGTTTATTGTTTGGCCACATGGTATTTGCCTTTGGCTACAGGTTTATTCAAACATACAGCCGGGGCTTACTTCATAGGTTATAAAATTATTTCAATATCGTAACATTTCCTTTGTACGTGTATGGTATACCGTTATCACAGTACACTTCGGCAGTGTACACAAACACATCCGGTGTTGCAGGCACGCCCCTCACCTTTCCATCCCATCCAAACTTAGGATCATCGGGAGAGAAATTCTCTTTCTCAAACACCAGCTCACCCCAACGGTTGAAGATGCGGAATGATTTTACAGTGATACCGCGGCCACGCACCATCAATATATCATTCAGGCCATCACCATCCGGCGTGAACGCATTCGGTATAAATACCTGGGCGCTCTTACAGATAGAGTTGATAAAGATGGAATCAACTGCTTTACAGCCATACACATTCGTTACTTCCACTGCATAGAAAGAATTACCTCTTACAATGGTGGATGGTGTAGCACAATTGTTACAGCTCAGGTCGCCTGATGGTGACCACATATAACTGATGATCGGTCCGTTTTGTGTAATGGCATTCAAGGTTAAATGCGTTCCGGTTGACAGTACCTTGTCCGGCCCCAGGTTAACTGTTGGCTTAGGCCCTACCACGATCGTTACATAACCGGTATCGGTAAAGCAACCATAGCCGTCGTAACCTACCACACGGTATTGTGTGGTCACGTTTGGCCTTGCAGTTGGGTTAGGTATGTTCACCCTGTTCAATGCAAATGGTGGCGACCATAAATAACTGTTGGCTTTATAAGCGTTCAGGTTGATGCTTTCCCCCACACAAATAGTATCGTTTGGCGAAACCTGCATTTTAAATGGTTTGATCACATTCAATACCACAGAATCAAAGCCCGGGCAACCGTACTGGTTGGTTCCTTTTACCCTGTAAATAATAGAATCTACCGGTGTTGATAAAGGAGCAGGACAATTTGAACAGGTTAAATGATCGGTCGGTGTCCAGGTATACTGTGTTGCACCCGTTGCATTTAATTGTACTGATTTGCCCAGGCAAACAGTGGTATTATTGCTTGCATCAACCGATGGTGTCGGGTTGATGGTAATAGTAAACGTTTTAGGCGTACCGCTACAGGTTGATGTAACAACCGGTGTTACAGTAATTGTAGCAGTGATCGGGCTGGCCGTATTATTCACTGCGATAAATGGTGTGATAGTACCCGTACCGCTGGATGGTAAACCAATTGCAGCGTTGCTGTTCGTCCATTCGTAAACGGTACCTGCCACATTACCATTAAAGCTGATGCTGTTGATAGTAGCGCCATTACATACGGCCTGGCTGGCAGGCTGCACCACATTCGGCAATGGATTAACAGTGATCACGAAAATCTTGGCAGGCGCAGCACAACTGTTGTAAGTTGCTTTTACCGTAATGGTGGCATGTGCTACGGTGGCGCCATTACTGAATGCCTGGAACGATGGGATATTGCCCGTACCATTGGCTGCCAAACCTATTGAAGGCGCCGTATTCGTCCAGCTGTAAAGTGTACCTGCAACAGGACCACTAAAGTTAACAGGACTGGTATAGCTTCCGTTACACAATGTTTGATCCGAAGGTTGTGCCACATCCGGCATTGGATTAACGGTGATGGTAAATACTCTTGGTGTACCGCTACAGCCATTGTAGTTAGGCGTAACCGTTATAGTGGCTGTATTGGTGGCAGTGCCGTTGCTGCTGGCTGCAAATGCAGGAATATTGCCGGCACCACTGGCTGCAAGGCCAATAGATGGATTATTATTCGTCCAGCTGTACACAGTTCCACTTACTGTACCGCTGAAGTTAATGGCAGTTGTATTGCTGTTGTTACACAATGTTTGATCAGCAGGCTGCAATACATTCGGCGATGGATTAACAGTAATAGTAAAAGTTTTAGGCGTACCCGGGCAACTGTTGGTAACAGGTGTTACTGTAATAGTTGCTGTGGTGGTACTGTTACCACTGGTGGTTGCTGCAAACGATGGGATATTACCTGATCCACTCGCTGCCAAACCGATAGCAGGGTTATTATTGGTCCAGTTATAAGTGGTGCCGCTTACCGCGCCGGTAAAGTTGATAGCTGCACTGTTGCTGCCGCTGCACAATGCCTGGTCGGCTGGTTGCGCCACATCAGGTACAGGGTTAACAGTAATAGTAATTGTTTTGGGGGTACCCGTACAGGTACCGAATACCGGTGTAACAGTAATGCTGGCAACATTTGTATTGGCACCATTACTTAAAGCAGTGAACGATGGAATATTACCACTGCCGCTCGCTGCAAGACCTATAGAAGGATTATTGTTTACCCAATTATAAACTGTACCCGGAACTGCGCCACTGAAATTAATAGCTGCGGTATTGCTGTTATTACACAATGCCTGGTCGGCAGGTTGTACCACGTCCGGTGTTGGGTTAACAGTAATGGTAAATGTTTTTGGAGGAGCCGCACAACCATTGAAGGATGGTGTAACAGTAATGGTTGCTGTTGCTGCAGATACTCCATTGGCAGCTGCCTGGAACGATGCAATATTGCCATTTCCGTTGGCTGCAAGACCGATCACTGTATTCGTGTTGGTCCAGTTGTAAACAGTGCCGCTTACAGGACCATTGAAATTAATGGGCGATGTAAAGCTGCCACTGCAAAGATCCTGGTCAGCCGGTTGATTCACCGCAGGTACAGGGTTTACAGTAATGGTAAATGTTTTAGGCGTACCGGCACAACCATTGATGGTTGGTGTAACGGTGATGGTAGCTGTATTGGAGCTGCTGCCATTACTGCTGGCAACAAACGAAGCTATATTGCCTGTTCCGTTAGCCGCTAAACCTATCGAGGTATTGCTGTTGGTCCAGTTATAGATGGTACCACTTACAGGGCCACTGAAATTGATCGCAGCAGTGTTGCTGTTATCGCATAAGGCCTGATCTGCTGGTTGTGCCACAGCAGGTGAAGGACTGACTGTTATTGTAAATGTTTTTGCAGGCGATGAACAGCCATTCAGTGATGGCGTAACAGTGATGGTAGCTGTTGTTACAGCGTTTCCACTGGCCAGTGCCTGGAAGGAAGGAATATTGCCCGAACCATTTGCAGCAAGACCGATAGCGGTGTTATTGTTGGTCCAGCTGTATACAGTACCACTTACAGGGCCGCTGAAATTCACTGCTGTTGTAAAGTTGCCACTACACAAGGCCTGGTCTGCAGGTTGGTTCACCGCAGGTACAGGATTAACGGTAATGGTAAATGTTTTAGGAGTACCGGGGCAACCATTCACAGTTGGAGTAACAGTAATAGTTGCGGTATTAGCGGTATTACCATTGCTGCTGGCTGCAAACGAAGCGATATTGCCGCTGCCGCTGGCTGCAAGCCCGATAGATGTATTGCTGTTGGTCCAGTTATAAACGGTACCGCTTACACTACCACTGAAATTGATAGCAGCAGTGTTGCTGTTATCACACAATGCCTGGTCTGCAGGTTGCAACACGTTGGGTGTTGGGTTAACCGTAATAGTAAATGTTTTTGCCGGAGATGCACAACCATTCAATGATGGTGTAACAGTAATGGTTGATGTTGCAACATTATTTCCATTGGCCGATGCCTGGAATGCTGCAATATCGCCGGTGCCACTTGCTGCTAAACCGATCACAGTATTGCTGTTGTTCCAGCTGTATAAAGTTCCTGTAACAGGACCTGTAAAATTAATAGGCGATGTAAAGCTGCCACTGCACAATTGCTGATCTGCAGGCTGATTTACTGCCGGTACAGGCTTAACGGTAATGGTGAATGTTCTCGGTGTACCGGGACAACCATTCATCATCGGTGTAACCGTGATGGTAGCCGTATTATTGCTGTTGCCATTGCTGCTGGCAGTAAATGAAGGTATATTTCCATTACCGCTTGCGGCAAGGCCGATAGAAGTATTGCTGTTGGTCCATTGATACACCGTACCACCTACTGTACCACTAAAGTTAATTGCTGCCGTATTGCTGTTATCGCACAAAGACTGGTCTGCCGGCTGCGCTACGTTTGGCGCAGGATTAACGGTGATGGTAAATGATTTAGGAGGTGCAGTACATCCATTGATGGATGGAGTAACGGTAATGGTAGCCGTTGCAACCGAACTGCCATTGGATGATGCCTGGAACGAAGGTATATTACCCGTACCATTAGCCGCCAATCCTATTATGGTATTACTGTTGGTCCAGCTGTACAAAGTGCCTGCAACAGGTCCGCTGAAATTAACGGCTGTTGTATAATTACCACTACACAGGTCCTGGTCGGTTGGTTGGTTCACCGCCGGCATTGGATTAGCTGTAATGGTAAATGTTTTAGGTGTACCCGGGCAACCATTCATCATAGGTGTTACAGTGATGGTGGCTGTATTCACTGTACCGGCATTACTGTTAGCCGTAAACGAAGGTATATTACCGGTACCGCTTGCTGCAAGACCGATGGAAGTATTATTATTGCTCCACTGGTACACTGCTCCTGCTACTGTACCGCTGAAGTTGATCGCTGCTGTATTGCTTCCTGCACACAAAGTCTGGTCCGTTGGCTGCGCCACATTCGGCGTTGGATAAATAGTTATTATAAAAGTTTTTTGCGGACCAGGACAACCACTTGCCACAGGTGTTACCCTTATGGTTGCATTGGCTGTAGTGGTGTTATTATTAATTACCTGGAACGATGGTATATTACCACTGCCGCTCGCAGCAAGCCCGATAGAAGGCGCTGTGTTGGTCCAGTTATAGATCGTTCCTGCAACAGAGCCGGAGAAATTGGTGGCAGCAGCAAAATCGCCATTGCACAATGTTTGTGATGGAGGCTGCAATACATCCGGTGTTGGATGAATAGTAACGGTATGTGTAGTGGTATCAAAACAACCGTTTACTGTACCTACGATCAATTGTATCGTATATACACCCGGTGTTGCAAAATTCACCACAAAAGAACTGCTCGCTCCTATCGCACCATTGGAAGAGGTCCAGTGATAATAATTAATCGCATCAGCAGACACTACGTTGCTGTTAAACGTAACCGGCACACTTTGACATTGGTCTGTATCGCCATCAATAGCGGCAACCGGTACATTGTTCACCTGCACGGTGATCTGCTTTGTAACAACATCGTTACAGCCACTGTTGCCATTTACAGTTAAAGTAATGGTATAAGTTCCCGATGTGGTATAAGTATGGCTTACATTGATGCCTGATCCGGTGGTACCATCGCCAAAATCCCATTGCCGCGAGGTAATGCCGAAATAGGCTGATGATGTATCCCTGAAATTAACAGTAGTGCTGCCGCAGGTTTTTACATCACTGTAAATAAATCCTGTTTTAAGCTGGTCGATCTTGATCGTATCAAATATAGGCAGTGGCGTTTCGCAACCACTCAATGCTTTAATGGTGAGTTTGGGGATATAAGTTCCCGGTGCGGTGTACACATGCACGGGGTCCACCTGCGTGGTATGTAATATAGTACCATCGCCAAAATCCCATATCAGTGTATCTGCATTACTTACAACAGCATTGAACTGCACGGATGGGTTACTGCAATAGGTGCCACCTGTAAATGAAAAACTTCCCGCAGGCTGCACTACAGAAACCAGCTGCACCGTATTACCGATACAACCTCCCGGCATTACCACATGCAGGCTTACCAGGTAACTTCCTGCAGCTGTGTAAGTATGCGTTACCGTATCGCCGCTGCCGGTAGTGCCATCACCAAAATCCCAGATGGCTGTTTGCGAAGGCACATCACGGTTATAAAAAGTAAATGTATGCGGTGCGCAAAGTCCTAATGTATCTGATTGCGTAAAATGCGCTGTAAACTCGCCGGTGATCTTTACCGGTATCGTATCCAGGCAACCAAAATTGTTGAAAGGGATCATCTCCAGCCATACGGTAGTGTTTACCTGTGGTCCGGGATTTAACACAACATGCTGACCGGTAGCCAGTAAAGTATCAAAGGTCTGGTTCCACCAATTATATATCTGGAAACCCGGAGGTGCATCCAGTGTAGTAATATGCGGATCAGCACAATCATAATCCATTGCAACAGATTGTCCGCAAGGTTTTTCAACATCTATATAAGAATAACCCCAGTGGCCTTTCCTTACACAGTCGGCATTATTAAATTCCAGGATCATGGTTTTACCTGCATATCCTCTTAAACTTAAAAACACCGATGACCATGGTTTATAAATAACGCCTGTATCTACTGTAGAACGGGTAAATCCGGGCAGGCCGGATGTAGAAACATATTCAAAAGATGCACAATCAACATAGCTGTTGGCGGCAGAGTCAAACACTTTTACCTGGAACCTTGGTTGCGACCAGAGTGTATGACCCGGATCTTCAAACACCACAGCATAATCGTACTTGATAGAAAAGTTAGAATCATTCAGCGGCACATGGATCTTATATTTCACACCTTCTGCTTCACCACCTATCTGTGTATTACCCAGTCTTAACGCAAAATTGCTCCCGTCGGGAGGATTGGTGGGGAACAAACCATAAGGGTCAATTGCAGAGGGTAATACTTTATTATACAAAGTATGACGGTTAGGTGTTGGCGGAGATGGATTCAACGTGATCACGTTCACGTTCACAATAGAATCCACATGGCCGATATAACAATCCCAGTTAAAGAAAGAACCGTATTCAAAATCGATATTATCAGGACAGATAGTAATGGTACTGGTAGCTGAATTAGCCGTAGTATGATAAGGCGCCGCATTGCTGGCTGGCGCCTGTTTATTGTTTTGTGTCTTATCAAATATTACTTCTCCGTTGATATTGATCGTTCCTGTTCTTTCGTTCTTCTCAATTTTAGCAATACCGTTTTTAAATCCGTAAAATACATTTACATCCAGCGCTTTTACTACCTGCGCTTGGGTATTGATCAACCACCATCTTTTATTGCCAAAAACACCCGTGATGTTTTCAGTAAAATCAAAAACGATGTCATATTTAAAAGGAATTATTACAGTGCCTGATTCATCAATAAAACCCCATTTGCCGTCTTTTTTAACGGCAGCAAGATGATTTTTGAAATTCCTGGCAGCTTCAAATTGCAGCGGAGTTACCAGGTTACCAGACTTATTGATGAAGGAGAATTTCCTGTTTTGTAAAACCCTTGCAAAACCATTTACAAATGGTTCCTGCTCATCCCACTTGGTTTTTTGTGCGGATGGGGTTGCTTTAGCGGTAACAGCCTCCTGTGCAGAAGCGTTTAAAGAAAGCAGTAAAATAAAAAAAAGTACATATTTACTCATAGGCAGGGATTTCGAATTAAAATTCATTGCTATTGCCAGCTTGAGTTTGGTTTATTAATAGGATAAGCACATAACGCAGCAGGATAGCTTTTTATTTCCTTTAAGATTGGGATTTTTTTAACAGGGGCCGGCAGAGAGGGTTTGTGCGCAGGTATTATCGTAAAAATACGTAAAAAACAAGGAGTTAAATCCTCTACATTTTTTACCTATCAATTACTCTCCTCAACCATTTCAGGAGAAAAAACGTATCAAACTCCGTCTTTTCACTATGGCACCAATTTTTGCATTTTATAATTTTACTTATTCGATTTTTTAAAATTCTTTGACGGATAGAAAACAAACAGAAATCATTCAAAATGCAAAAGAAAGCTATTTCGGTAATAGTTCTATTTTTTTGGATAATCCTCTCTTTTTATTTTGGTACATGTTCGTTAATCAGCATTAAAGAAATTGACGATTATAACACTTCAAGAAAAGTTGAGGCAATTAGTGCCAATATAGATTCAGTAGCAGTTGTATATGATGGAATTCCTTTCAAAAATAAAACAGAAATGAAACACTTTGTAGAAGATGAAAAATATGCTTATGTTTCAAAATTATTTGATTGGTCCTCAAAAATTCCAGATTTTTTAATCCTCCTGATTGGCACTTGTTCTTTTGGATTACTTGGCTCCTTAACGAAAATTATATATGATCATGTATTTGGCATTACTTTGATACAGAATAGTAAATACTTTGCATTTCCATTATTAGGTTTTCTATCAGGATTTATAAGCATAGGAATATCTTATCTTCTTCCCAATATTTTTCTTGAGTCAAAATCAATGACTAACCCTGTTGGACTAATTTTATTCTCTCTATTTTTTGGCTTTTTCACAAAAGAATTTTTAGAAAAAATACACTCTAAAATTGTCAAATAAATATCATTAAAATGAAAGTACTTTTTACATTCCTCCTAGTTGCTTCAATTTGTAGTGTTAGTGAAGAAACTATTACAAAAAAATCCGACATCCGGATTCCTTTCGAAATGAAAGAAAAAATCAATAATATAACGATTGAAAATTTTGAAACTTTCTCTGCTACTGGAAATGCGATACAGGAATACAAACATATAGCTGCTAAATATTTCTATTCCGTTGATTACAGCGATGGCTTTATTATAGGTAAAATAAAAGTTTCAAGGCAGGATAATGGAGAAACTATCATCAATTTCGACGTCAAACTCCCTTTTCAATATTGTTGCAGTCACAACCCAATGCACTGTTCAAAGACAAAAGAAGAAATAAAAGATAATCAAAAAAAATTTCAATGTACAGGTTGGCATAGGGCAGATACAAAATAATTTTCGTCCAGAGCGTCTTAAAAAAAAGCTTACATAAAATATATGTAAGCTTTTTTTGTTGTCTTTATTCAAACAGTTCTGGCTGTCCGCCATCCTTATCACCCTGTGGCTTTTCCCATTCCATTTCCACGCTTTTGGAATATTCGGTCAGCTTGGCGCCCACCGCTTTCCAGCCCATCACTTCCACCAGTTTTACCACTTTGAATTTGGCTTTCCGTACCATCTGGCCACGGCCGCTTTGTACGGTCAATATAGGTTCAGCTGCTGTGCTCACCATTTCCACCCGGTTGTCTTTTCCTTCTTTAATGAAGAAGAATTTACTGTGCAGCGTGGTGGTCTCTATTTTAAACCGTTTGATATTGTACTGCAGTTTTTCATTATCCAGGTACACCGCAGTAACGATTTTTTCCGGATTGAATTTTTCTATCAGCAATACTTTTTCTGCATCAATACGCTGCGTCAATTCCTGGTCGGTTATTTCGTAATTACCATCGTTGTACACCACCAGTATCCGGTCTTCCGCATCAAATTTGCCCAGGTACTCCCCTTTCTCTTCTGTATTCAACCTGCCGAATTTATTATCGAACCACAGTTTTTTCGCATCCAGGGTCGATTTACCCGCTTCTTTGAATTTGACAGATTTTACCGGGTACTTGGTAACAATATTTCCAATACTAGTTCTGCCCTTGATCTCCTGCTCTTCAAAATAAAAATCAAATTCCTTTATCCTGGCGCTGCAATTAGGACTCAATACCACTTTCACCACTTCTGCCTCACCATTGGCATTGGCCGTAAAATAATGTACCCTGCTTTTTTCTGCACCTTTGGTAAGATCGTATTCCTTATCACGTGTAACGCCGGACACATTAAAACGTTTGGCAAAGGTCGTTCCTGTTTTTCCATCTACATAGATCATATTGTATGTAGTGCGTTCATCATTTTTCTGGAACACGGCCACATGCAATATATCCTTACCGATAAATACTTTATCAGATACTTTCACCACTTTCATCACACCACCTTTAGTAAAGGCGATGATATCATCCAGGTCGCTCACTTCCGCCACCAGTTCATCTTTCTTTAATCCCGAACCGATAAAACCATCCGCACGGTTCACGTACAGCTTTGTATTGGCAATAGCCACATGCTTTACCTGTATAGTGTCAAATTCCTTGATCTCTGTTTTGCGTTCTCTGCCCTTGCCATATTTCTTCAGCAGGTTCTCATAATAAGCTACCGCAAAATCTGTAAGGTTGGCAATATCATGTTTTACCTGTTTGATATCGGCTTCCAGCCCTTTTATCTGCGCATTCAGTTCGTCAATATCCAGGCGGTAGATACGGCGTACAGGCTTTTCCGTTAGTTTCACAATATCTTCCCGGGTGATCTCCCTTTTCAATTGCTTTTTGAAAGGCTCAAACGCTTTATCGATGGCCGCTAATACTTTATCCCAGGTTTCGTGTTTCTTTTCTAATTCCTTGTAGATCTTTTCTTCAAAGAATATCTTTTCCAGTGAAGTATAATGCCATTTTTCCTGCAGTTCGGCCAGTTTTATCTGCAGCTCCCGCAGCAACAGGTCTTTGGTATTGTCTGTGGCTATCTGCAATAATTCCTTTACACCCAAAAACTGTGGCTTATCTTTTACTATCACACAGGCATTGGGACTGATGCTTACCTCGCAATCCGTAAAAGCATACAGGGCATCAATAGTTATATCCGGCGAAATACCCGCTGCCAGTTCAATAATGATCTCCACATCAGCGGCCGTATGGTCCGTCACTTTTTTGATCTTTATCTTACCACTGTCATTCGCCTTTACTATACTTTCCATCAATTGCGTGGTGGTAACGCCAAAGGGTACACTCTTTATCACCAGCGTTTTTTTATCCTGCTCCTCAATGATCGCCCTTACCCTCACCTTTCCGCCACGTTTACCATCTGTGTAATTGGTCGCATCCATGGCGCCGCCTGTCTGAAAATCGGGCAGTATCTCAAAACGTTTGCCTCTTAAATATTTGATCGATGCTTCTATCAGTTCGCAAAAGTTGTGCGGCAATATTTTGGTAGCAAGCCCCACAGCAATACCTTCCGCACCTTGCGCCAGCAACAATGGAAATTTCATCGGCAATGTTACCGGCTCATTTTTACGGCCATCATAACTCAATGCCCATTCCGTGGTTTTTGCATTAAAAGCCACATCCAGTGCAAACTTGCTCAGTCTTGCTTCAATATAACGGGCGGCAGCAGCTTCATCACCGGTTCTTACGTCGCCCCAGTTTCCCTGTGTTTCTACCAACAGGTCTTTTTGCCCCATGTTCACCAATGCATCACCAATACTGGCATCGCCATGCGGATGGTACTGCATACTTTGCCCGATGATATTGGCCACTTTATTAAAACGGCCGTCATCCATTTCTTTCATGGAATGCAAAATGCGGCGCTGTACCGGCTTTAAACCATCTTCAATGGCAGGCACCGCCCTTTCCAGTATCACATAACTGGCATAATCCAAAAACCAGGTTTTGTACTGGCCTCCAATGCCACTGTCGGTGTGAATGTAATCTTCTTTATTTGCCTTCGCCATGTTTATCTAAATATTATTAAACTATTAAAAACTATCTTATAAAATCTATACCAAATATGCTTCGTGTCCCGCAATTGTACTAGTGTCATCTACACTTATTTCAAACTCAATTTCTTTTGAATGAACAAAAGCAAAAATCTTTTCAACAAATGCATTATCCTTAAGAAATATACAATCATCTAAATTCAAAGTATCTAATTTAAATTCTTTGTTAATTCTTGAGTTATCAATTATAATTCTTCCTTTGAAATCTCCGCTTAATACATCCAATATATCAACCACGCTTTTATTTGCAATCTTCAAACTTTCTTCAATACATGAATTACGCAAATGCAACAATCCAATTTTGTTCTCTATAAAATCCAAACTCTTTATTTCTGAATTGAATGAGTAAAAAATATCGAACTTGTTGTGTAAAGAAATAATTTTGTCGAGCACTTTACTACCTTCTATTTCGAACTCTTTAATTTGTGAATCCTCTATTGAAAAAGAATTTATTTGTCCACCTTTACTAAAAAGAAAATCTTCACTAGTCAGGCTTTTGAACCTGATACTATCAATTTTAATGTCATGAATAAAAAGCATCCATTGGATAGCTGTTGCTTGTAATTCGAGTTGCGATAACTGTGATTGATATTTTATTTCGAGCTGCTCAATACTGCAATGATTAAAACAAATACTATCACTAAAATTTGATTTATGAATAGAAAAACTTTTTTTTACTGTGACAGAATCAAATATAACCTTACCCGAAAAATCACAATTTTCAATATGAAGGTTTTCGAATTGACAGTTTTTTAAAATAATGTTATCGCAAAACTGTAATTTTTCCAATACCGCAATAGATAAAAAACTAGCCCCATCAACCACATCGTAAGCAATTCCATTATATTCCTCTTTCTTCAGAGAAAAAAACTTGTCGTCTAAATTATCAATTTGAGCCGTAGTCAGTAAACGGCAAATTTGATATCCATCAACTAAAGTACGAGCATCGTTGCCCATTGATACATTTTAATTTAAAATTTTATTGAAATACCAAACTCATTGTTATTTTACTGTACAGCCTTACTCTTCACTTCAAAGTCTTTCATATTCGCGACCTTCCCTTGTACATCAAACATTTCCTGTGCTATCATTGTTTTTAAGCGCCATAATAAATAAGCATCACCTGTAGTATGTTTTGCCTTGCTTAAAAAATGGTGAATGATCTTAGCAGCTTTCTGCCAGTCACCGGTAATTTGCTTTTTTAATTCTGCATCATAAAAATCATAGTCCGCCTGCGTTAGTTTTTTACCGCCTTCCAGTAAACGCACGCCTTTATTCTCATTACAGATCTTCGTCCATTCATCCGGGTCCACTTCAAACTTGCTTAAAGTAATTTCCCGGGCCAGTTTCTTGGCTTTTAAAAATTCCTTCGCCGGTATTTCGCTTATCCAACTGGGATAAAATATATGTCCCTTCTCATTGATGAAAGGCAGATTGTTCAGGTACAATATGAACACCCTGCCCTGGAACTCCTGCATGTATTTCAGCAGCCAGTAATAACCGCTTACATCATGTTTATTCTGTGCCGCCCATATCCATATCACTTCTTCTTCATTACGGCGCATGGCACCCACCAGTTCGGCTGCCGTTTTATAATCGTCCACTTCACCACTATCCACTTTATCATCATAATCACCGCCTGCCAGTACATCCCGCCACCATTGCCTGCGTTCTTCAATGCCTTCTCCCACATAAATATTATTCAAAGGACCTACAGCATAATCATCTTTTATCTGTACAATTTCACCCTGCAAACTTTCGTCCAGTTCAATTGCCTGTTGCAATACCGCTACATCCGGCTCGTTAAAAACTATATGTATCATTCTTGTTGTTGTTAAAATTTTATGCTCCTGTAATTAGGTAATAAACACAGGTGGTAAAATAATTCCTGATATACCGTATCTTGCTCACCAGTTTGTTCTGCACTTTAGGTTTCCAGCCAAATTTATATTCGTAGATCGGGTTGATGAGGTAATGTGTTTTGTTCACTACCTTATAGCCAGTTTGACCCACGATCTTTTCAAAACGTTCAATCGATATCCGCGTTTCTTTTATCTCCGTCATCTCCGGCACATTTTCCTTAGCCATCTTCAGCATCAGTTCATACAGTCCAAAAGGTAACAGGTGATAATACGGCAGCTTACTTAAAAAACGGCTGCGCAATATCTGCTGGTGCCCGCCAAAAGGCATTTGCCAGGGCGGAAAGCCAAAAAATATCACACCACCTTCATTCAAAAAACTTTTCATCCAGCTGATCAGTTTGGGCTGATCGTGGATATGCTCGATCACATCTTTTAAAATAATGATGTCGAATTTCCCTTTGAGTTCTTCCTCCACATTCACTTTATAAATATCTTTCGACAGGAAGAATATTTTATTTGCAGCCATTTCTTCCCGCATCCATTCCCTTGCATTCACCAGCCGGCTTTCATCCAGCTCCACACCTACTCCCGTGCAGCCTCTATCAATAAATGCTTTTAAAACCCCGGCTTCGCCACATCCTATTTCCATCACCCTGTAACCTGGCTGTAATGGTTTATATTGCTCGATAAAAGGAATTACATATTTGTTGGTGTTTTCCACCTGTATCTCAAAATATCTCTTCCTGTCTCCGTGAAATTCGAACAATGTTGTTTAATTAATAATTAGTAATTAAGAATGAATAATTCACTTTGGCTTCGATGAATTACTAATTCTTCTCTTCTACAAGATCCAGTTCTATCTGAAGGTTATCAATAATAAATTCCTGCCTTGATGGTGTATTCTTACCCATATAGTATTCCAGTAATTGCTGTATATGTGTTTCAGGCAACAGCATTACCGGTTGCAGGCGCATATCGTTACCAATGAATTTTGCAAACTCGTCCGGGCTGATCTCTCCTAATCCTTTAAAGCGGGTGATCTCCGGCTTGTTGCCCAGTTTTTTTATGGCCGCCTGCTTCTCACTTTCATCGTAGCAATAAATAGTCTCCTGTTTATTTCTTACGCGGAACAAGGGTGTTTCTAAAATATACACATGCCCGTTCTTCACCAGGTCGGGAAAGAACTGCAGGAAGAACGTCATTAATAATAAACGGATGTGCATACCATCCACATCAGCATCGGTAGCAAACACGATATTATTAAAACGCAGGTTCTCGTACCCTTCCTCTATATTCAACGCATGCTGCAGTAAATTGAACTCCTCATTTTCGTACACCACTTTTTTAGTAAGGCCAAAACAGTTGAGTGGCTTACCCCTTAAGCTGAACACCGCCTGTGTATCCACGCTTCTTGCCTTAGTGATACTACCGCTTGCACTATCACCCTCGGTAATAAAAATGGTGCTTTCTTTCTGCTTTTCTAAAATACTATCCTTGTCCTTACCCGTTGCTTCGTCGTTGTAATGGAATTTGCAATCCCTTAATTTCTTATTATGAAGATTCGCCTTTTTCGCTCTTTCATTGGCCAGTTTGCGAATGCCCGATAATTCTTTCCGCTCCCTTTCATTTTGCTCAATGCGTTTCTTTAAAGCATCTGCGGTAGCGGGATTGCGATGCAGGAAATTATCCAGTTCCCTGGTGAGAAAATCGCCTACAAAATTCCGCATGGTAGGGCCACCTTCATACACATTCAGCGAACCCAGTTTTGTTTTGGTCTGGCTTTCAAATACCGGTTCCTGTACCCTTACGCTGATAGCTGCACAAATACTGCCGCGTATATCAGCCGCATCATAATCTTTTTTATAGAACTCCCGGATCGTCTTGATATATCCTTCCCTGAAAGCAGCCAGGTGTGTACCACCCTGTGTAGTAAATTGCCCGTTCACAAAACTGTAATACTCTTCTCCATAAGTACCCTCGTGGGTAATGGCCACTTCAATATCCTCCCCCTTTAAATGAATGATCGGGTAACGGATCTCATCTGCATTGGTCTTGCGTTGCAGCAGGTCCAGCAAACCGTTCTTACTAACAAAGCGTTTGCCGTTCAGGTTCATTACCAGGCCCGCATTCAGGTAGCAGTAATTCCAGAACTGGTTATCTAGGTATTCCTGTACAAAATGAAAATTTTTGAAAATACTTTCATCAGGAGTAAAGGTCACAAAAGTGCCGTTCTCTTCTTTCGTGGCAACTTCTTTATGTTCTTTTATCAGGGTGCCCCTTTCAAACTCTGCGGTCTTTTCCTTGCCATCACGGTAAGCAGTTACTTTAAAATAATTACTCAGCGCATTCACCGCCTTGGTACCCACACCGTTCAGCCCCACACTTTTTTGAAAGGCCTTGCTGTCGTATTTAGCACCGGTATTGATCTTGCTCACCACATCCACCAGTTTACCCAGGGGGATACCGCGACCATAATCCCTTACCGTAATGTTTTTGCCATCAATATTCACGTCCACATGTTTACCATAGCCCATGGTATGTTCATCGATACAGTTATCCACCACTTCTTTCAGCAGAACATACACCCCATCATCGGGGCTGCTGCCGTCGCCCAGTTTACCAATATACATACCCGGGCGCAGGCGGATATGCTCTTTCCAGTCCAAACTTTTAATGGAATCCTCGGTATAATCAAACAGGTTTTTTTCTTTTTCTGCCATTAATTAAATGTTATTTCAGCCTGCGAATATAGCGGAATGAAGGCATTTTAAAGGGCATAGAATTATCCACATGCAATAAATAAATGTGAGAAAAAATAAAATTAACTTGCCACACTAAAACAGGCAATATGAATCTTGATCTGACCGGAAAAACAGCCCTGGTTTGTGGCAGCACACAGGGTTTGGGCTATGCAAGTGCCCGCGAACTGGCCCTGATGGGCTGCAATGTAATATTAATGGCAAGGAACCGGCAAAAGCTGGAGGAGGCGGTACGTTCCATGCCTGCAACAGGGGAGCAACAACACGGCTACCTGGTGGCCAATTTTGAAGATACCGACATGGTTAAAAGCGTGATAGACGATTTTGCAAAACAACACACCGCTACCATACTGGTGAACAATACCGGTGGCCCTGCGGGAGGGCCGGCCCTTACCGCCACCGCGGCCCAGTTCCTGCAGGCTTTTAATAATCATTTGATCAACAATCACCATCTTGCACAGGCATTGGTGCCTGGCATGAAGACCGCCGGGTTCGGCCGCATCATCAATATCATTTCCACCTCCGTTAAAATACCATTGGCGGGTCTTGGGGTAAGCAATACCACCCGGGGCGCTGTGGCCAGTTGGGCCAAAACGCTGGCCAACGAACTGGGCCCCTTTGGCATTACAGTAAATAATGTATTGCCCGGCTTTACCAAAACCAGCCGTGCCGATTATGTGATCACCAAAAAAGCCACCGACACCGGAAAGACCGAAGAACAGGTTTTGGCCGAACTGGTGGCCGAAATTCCTGCCGGAAGGATCGGTCAGCCCGAAGAATTTGGCGCTGCTGTAGCCTTTTTATGCTCCCCCGCAGCGGCCTATATCAACGGGATTAATCTACCGGTTGATGGAGGAAGGCTGGGTTGTTTATAATTTTTTTTTGACGATGCAACCGCTTGGGCAAAAAGTAAGTCTGTTGAACCGTAAGAAAATGTTTACATTAAGTTCATAAGTAACCATTAATTTTCATTTTCTTCGAACCATTATTAAAAACAATAAATTTCATTACAATGAAACTGACTAAAGTTTTAACGGCAGCCATTGTTGTTGCCACCTTATCTATTGCTAGCTGTAAGCCCAAAGATGCAGACATTAAAGCAAAAATTGAAGAAGCTATTAAAGCAGACCCCATGATGTCAGGCGCCATGGTAGACGTTAAAGATGGCGTTGCAACCATTAGCGGCGAAGTAAAAGACACTGCCTGCAAATCATTATGCGAAAAAACAGTTGCGGGCATCAAAGGTGTCGACAAAGTGGTGAACAACTGTACTGTTGCTCCTCCACCGCCACCACCCACTCCCGAACCTGCTTCAGTAACCACGGTGCTGGATGCAGCTACTCAGCAAAAAGTAAAAGATGGTTTAAAAGATATTAAAGGTGTAACAGTAACTTTTGAAGGCGAAAAAGCTGTATTGAGCGGCGAAGTGACCAAAGCAGACAGGATGAAGATCATGCAGATGCTGGCCAGCGCAAAAGTAAAATCCGATGTTACCAAACTGGCGGACAAAAAATAATTCAATCACTAATTAAACTTTAAACAAAATGGCATTACAGGATAAATATGCTGAACTGATACAGGCAGCAAATGCAGCAGGGGTTGAAAACCTGTCTACTGCAGAAAAAGATGGTGTATTACATATCAGCGGCACTGCAAAATCAACCGCAGATTATGATGCATTGTGGGCTTTGTACGATAAAATAGACCCCAATATGGCCAGCGGCGACCTGATGATGAATATTGACATCAAAGCGGATGCAGGCGCTCAATTAAAAGTAACCACCGACAGCACCAATTTAAATATCAGGAGCACACCCAGCACCGACGGCGCTATTGTTGGCAAAGCTGCCCACAACGAAGTAGTTACTTTAGTGGAAAAAACAGATGATAGCTGGTGGAAAATAAAAACTGCCGATGGCGAAGAAGGTTATGCTTATGCACAATACCTTTCTCCAATGTAATTTTTATAAAACAGCATAATAAAGATCCCCTGTCAATTGGCAGGGGATCTTTTATTATTGATCGAACAAAAAATTATTGATCCTGTGTATGTGCTTTAATAAAATCACTTACCAGGTAACTGATCAGCTTACCCGTGCTGTCATCCTTTTTACCATCCGCCAGTTGTACAGCGCCTTCGCAGATATGCAGGTAAGCCACCTTGGCATCAGTAGCTGCAAAATTAAGGTATTGCCTTGCCTGCAGCACGCTTACACCACTGGGCGTGGAAGCGCTGCTCAAAACATTTTCAATACAATCGAGGTCCAGTTCCACACCGGTATAACTATCTTCGGTAAACCCGGTGGCATGCGCCACTGCCTGTATAAAATTCTTGCGTTCGTGCACAAACACTTCTTCAAAAGTGATATAATCAATAAAGGGATTGTTGTGTATATCCATTAATACACTTTGCGGAATATTATTTTCATGCACCCCGATAATGCAGTATTTGCCCAGGTAACCATCTTCTTCAGCGTAGCGGAAACCATTACCGCTGTGCCTTCCCTCAGCTGGCCCGTAATCGGTATGTGCATCCAGGTTCACGCAATTGATCTGCGCCAGCGGTATCGCTCCTGCTTTGGCAAGCCCCTTTGCAACACCTTTTATGATCGGGTAGGCATTATTATGGCCACCTCCTATCACAATGGGTATCTTACCGCTCGCAGCTATCACCTTCAGCATATTCTCCACTTCTTCATCAATAATATTCACCGCATGCCGGTAAGCTTCCACCAGCTCTTCAGGATTATACGCATAGCTGTCGATCAAAAATTTTATATCGCCAAAATCAAAATGCCCCAGTAGTAAAATATTCTCTCCCGGCAAAAAATCATTGCTCTTGTTATTTAAAAAAGAAGACAGGAAAGGAAGCCAGGCGGTGGCTGTTCCACCAATACCATAATTGGCTTTAACACCAATATCTTCCGGTATGCCCAGCAGCACATATTTTGCTGTGGATTGCTGCAATACTTCCGGCCATTCACCATCGGCTTTTAAATGTACCAGCCTTTCGCCGATCTTTGTTTCAAAGCGGCGCACTTTGGTCAACGAAAGAATATCTTCTTTGCTGTAAAACTTAAAATGCTTCATCAATAAAAATTAACAATAGGTTACACAATCGTTTACCCGTTACCGTTTACTCATAATATTTCACCACGGTATCCAGTTCTTCCTGTTTGAACTTTGGTTTTTTACGGTATATAGCTATCAGCGAATCAGCTTGCTGTTTATTGCCGCTCTTAAGGTCCTGCACAATATATTCAATATACCCTTTCTGAAAATCAGGCATATTGGTCACCAGCCGTTTCAGGCAGGCCATGCTTTTTTCTTTATCTTCCAGCAGGTCGTAAGATAAATAACGGTGATAATCCAGCAGCGGATCTTTATTGATCTGCGAATCCAGTGCATTCACCGCCGCCAGCATTTTTACATAATCCTTCTGCATAAAATACCCGTCTATCATCAGCAGCGACATATTCGGTTCGTTGGGATATTTTTCCCGGAATTCTGCCAGGGCAGCGCTGTACTCATCTGTTGAAAGATCTTCACAGATCAATACATTGATCAGCATCACCGATTTGGAAGCCTTGATATACGCAGGTAGCTTGTCGTACTTTTCCTTTGCTTCCCTGTTCTGCCCCCTTTGCATCAGTTCTTTCACCTTTTTTAATTCATTCAGGTCGGCCAGTTTATCATCTTCCGAAATATTTTTACCACCCGATACCTTTCCGTAAAGGCTGTTGAAAATATTCATCATGGTCTCAGAAAGATTTTCGCCGGACACATATATGTACGCATCAGCCAGCCTGCACTTGCCGCCCGTTTTTACCAGTTCATAATCATGGTAATTAAGGCTGCCGTCTTTATTGGTGTACAGCCGGAAAACGATATGCCCCCTGCCCGCTTTTTCGTAATATTTGATGAACTGGAAATTATCCTGGTCGCTTAGTGCGGCCACCAGTTGGCTGCCCAAAGCGATCGGTTTTGAAATGATCCCTTTCGCAAATCCATTGCCCTCTTCTGTATTGGGAAGGTCCATTTTTTTTACAAATTCTTTTTTGTCAAAAGCATTGTCTAAAAGATCTCCATTGCCCTGTTTAATGGAATTTTCAATTTCTTTGGCAAAAGCAATCGCTTCCTCTTTTGTTACGGGCTGTACCGGGTTACTGCAGGCGATCAGTATCAAACAACAGCATATAACAGCAACAATATATTTCTTTGCTCCGGTGCAGATCATAGAAGGTGGTTTATTATACAAGATAGCGAAATATATTTCCTTTGCCCAAAGCTTTTCTGCCCCGCCACAGTTTCTTTTTCAGCAAAACAAAGAAAAAATGTAGCTTCATAAAAAAAACATGCGCTGGTTAAAAATATTACTGTACATACTTGGCAGTTTGATCATTGTGTACCTTTTTGGCCCGAGGCCTGCTACGCCTGAGTATGCAGTTAAAATGCCTGAAGTGCCCGCCGCAGCCGCACTGGATAAATATGTTGCCGATCACGAAGCGCTGCATAAATTAAGACCGAATAATGAAGCCAGGATCGTTTGGGCCAACGACAGCATCAAACAAAAAACCCCTTACGCCATTGTATACCTGCATGGTTTTTCTGCTTCGCAGGAAGAAGGAGACCCGGTGCACCGCAATATTGCAAAACAGTTTGGTTGCAACCTGTACCTTTCCCGCCTGGCAGAACATGGCATTGATACCACGGAACAATTACTCAACCTTACAGCAGATAATTACTGGGAAAGCGCCAAGGAAGCACTGGCCATTGGTAAACAACTGGGCGAAAAAGTGATACTGATGGGTACCAGCACCGGCGGCACACAGGCCCTGCAACTGGCTGCCGCGTATCCCAACGATATTGCAGCGCTTATTTTATATTCCCCAAATATTGCCATTAACGATCCCAATGCATGGATACTGAATAATCATTGGGGTTTACAAATTGCAAGACTGGTAAAAGGCGGTAAGTACAATGACCCTGCCGATGACCGCCCCATTTACAAACAATACTGGAACAAACCTTACCGGTTAGAAGCAGCTGTTGCGTTGGAAGAAATGCTGGAAACCGCGATGAATAAAGAAACCTACAGTAAGATAAAACAACCGGTACTGATGCTGTATTATTATAAAGATGAAGCACACCAGGATAAAGTGGTAAAAGTAAGTGCTATGAAAGAGATGTTTGCAGAGCTGGCAACAGATTCTTCCCATAAGATCGCCATGGCACTCCCCAATACAGGCGATCATGTAATTGCATCACCGATAAAATCCGGCGATGTAAAAAGCGTACAGGAAGAAACCGCTCATTTTTTGAAAGAAATAGTTAAACTGCCTGTAAAGGAATAATTTTATTGCCCGATCAGTTATGAAGCAACTCATTAAAAAGATATTTGGCTTAAGAAAAGAGATGGGCATTAATTTTTATGTAGCCGATTTTTTTCACCGCAGGTTACTAAGGCAAAATGCAGATACACCCTGGGCCGTACACTATACAAGTACCATCATCAGCCCTAAAAACATCACACGTGGTAAAAATGTTTTTCCGGGAGATTCGCCCGGCAATTTTATTGAAGCCACCAATGGTATTATTATAGGAGATTATACCAATATTGGTCCCAATGCAGGCATATTATCTGCCAATCATAATTTAATAGATAATTCAAAACACGATGCTGCGCCGCCCATACGCATTGGCAAATTTTGCTGGATAGGTATGAATGCTGTGATACTGCCCGGTGTGGAACTGGGCGATTTTACCATAGTAGGTGCAGGCGCAGTAGTAAGCAAAAGTTTTCCCGAAGGCTATTGTGTGCTGGGCGGAACACCTGCACAAATCATAAACCGACTTGATAAAGATGCCTGCGAGCAATTCAGAAACACCAAATACGCCGGCCAGGTTTAACCTTACAGGTTTTGCCGAAAGATCCTTCCTGCTTATTTGCAGCAGCTTATTGCGCCTGGCAGTGCAGCTTGCCATCCTTTTTATTTTTTCCAGGAAATTACCGGTTGCCGATTATGGTTTGTATCAATCGGTATGGCTGTATAGCAACGTAATAAGCGTAATAGCGGTTTTTGGTTTACCTTCTCTTATATTGTCAGTAACTATTACGGATATACGCAAATGGATCGCTGCAAATAAAAAAACCTTTGCATTTGCGGCCATCAGCTTGCATCTTTTACCCATACTATATATCCTGCTGTTTGCAGAAAAATATGATCCCGTAACCAAATTACTGCTGCTGGCATTAGTGCTTGTGCAGAATATTTCTATCCTTACAGAAGCGCTTGCAATAAAAAATAAAAAAGAGAAAAAAGTATTAATATCCAATATCGTATTTTCCCTGGGATACTTGGCTGTTCACTTATATGCAATCTATATTTCCTGGTCATTGCCATTTATTCTTGCAGGTATTATTGTGATGCACATTGTGAAAACACTTTTCCTGTGGCCATCCAAAAATTCCCTTCAAAGCAACACAGCGGCAGTTGCCTCTGCCAGCACCGGTAAGCAATGGTTGTACCTAGGCATCAATGATACGGCAGGCGTGCTTTTTAAATGGATCGATAAATGGCTTATCCTTTCCTTTCTGCCGCTCACCCAGTTTGCCCTGTATACAAATGGCTCTTACGAAATACCGGTCTTTGGATTGATGCTTTCAGCCGTCGGCAATATAATGCTGGTGGATCTTTCAGAAAAAGAGGGCGGCATAGCACAGCATATACAACAGGCATTTAAAAGATCCTCTACCCTGCTGGCATCGGTGGTCTTTCCTGCTTTTTGCTTTTTATTTTTTTACAGCAATACCTTCTTTACTTTTTTATTCAGTGACAAATATGCAACCGCCATCCCCATATTTGTAATTAGCATTTTTGTACTGCCGGTACGCATCACCAGCTTTACAGCAGTACTGCAGGCTTACCATAGTAACGATATTATTGTAAAAGGTGCTGTGCTGGATCTTTTGCTGGCCGCAGTTTTCATGGCAATACTATATCCCATATTCAAACTCAACGGGCTGGCGGCGGCATTTGTTTTATCAACCTATATACAGGCGGCTTATTATTTGTGGCAGACAGGTAAACTGGTCGATCAAAAAATAACACAGTTTTTTCCCTTCCGACAATTGATTTATATGATGCTGATCGCTGTACTGGTAATGAGTGCATCCTTTTACCTGCCCGGTCTGCTATCTTACTCCGCAAATATGTTTGCTGGTGCAGCAATATGCCTGCTGCTGATACTTGCACAGCTATACTATCAGTATAAAAAGATCAAAAAAGATTGATCCCTCATTCTTCAGCAATCCTGTATTTTGAAAAATAAAGACAGCCTGCAAAAGCAACCCAGGTAAAATAATTGATCCCCATCAGTAAATAATCAAAGCATACAAAAAGGATAAAAGCAACCAGCAGCAGTTTATCGGCTTTACGGGTAAAAATGCCCACAACAAAAATAAATTCTGCAGCAAAAGCAAACAGGTATAATATATACGACAATACGGGATGATTGATAAGGTAACTGATAAAACTGCTGTAGAAACCTTTATTGCCCATGATAAGATATGAACCATGCTGGCGTGTTAATATCGCACTCATTTCCTCTACATTGGTCCAGCCACCCGCCCTTATCTTCCACAACGCTGCCGAAAAAAAACTCAGGATAAAAACCAGCCGTATGATATGCAGCAGGTAATAAAAATCTTTTACTGTACGTCCGCAAAAGATCAGCGGCACGATCATAAAAGCTAAAAAGTTTTCGATACTCACATACGAAATGCTCGAAAAAAAACTATTGTACAATATGCTGAACAAAGCTGTGATCAATGCAAGCAATGGTTGTATTTTTTTTTGCCGCACACAACTCCAGGTTAAAAGAAAAGGGAATAAAAGATACAGTACATCAAACACTACCTGCAGCCAACTGTTCTGCAATAGCAAATGTTGCAGGTTGGTAAACATAAAAATATTATGCGTCAGGTCCGGCTTATTTAAAAAGAACACCGGTTTGATACTTGAAAAAAGCAGCCCATGCCATGCAAACCAGGCATAGCAAACAACAAAGCAGGCAAGGTAAAAAACTGCGAACTGCCGTATATGTTTATCAGTCAGTAACAATAAAAGCTAATTTTTCGGGTGGGGCAATTTCATTTAATTTATCCTGCTGCCACAATACCTGCTGCTGGTACACTTCCAGTTTGGAAAAAGGCTTACCGGTAATTTTGCGCAACAGGCCGCTGTACCATTTTGTAAAATCCTTATCGCTGATCGTATTGCTGTAGCGGGTGCTGTTATTAATACCCGGTATGCGTTGCATCACAGCGAATATGGAACGGTTAACCTCCGCCTGCTTACTGTACTTTTCCAGCGAAACAAACAGCATATCCCTTTCCTCAAACGAAAAGCGGGTAACATCCAGTAATTGATCGTCCGTATAGATCTTGTAAACCGTTTGTGTGTCCTTCATATAAAACCGGCCGCCAAACATGCCATACTGCAATACCGGCGTGGCTACATAGCCCCATTTATAATTGATAAAAATAAAAGTCAGCACAAAAGCCGTGAACATAAAAAAATACAGCTTACTGTGCCGGTATAAATTTTTAAGGAACATAGTTACTTTAATGATCGCTTTTGATGCTGAGATTTAAAGATACCGGAATTCAGCCTTGTTACCAGTAAACTTTATTTTTAAAATTATGCTTAATTTAGGTTTTATAAAGTTATAGTTATGGCCCTTTTGCGCAAACTCAATACCAAGGCAAAAACAGAGATCAATACCGGTTTTGGCACCAACGCCGCCGATTATGGCGGACGCTTTGTGAACAAGAACGGGCAACCCAATATTAAAAAGAAAGGCGTTAATTTTTTTGAGCAGATCAGCTGGTATCATTCCATGCTGGCCATACCTCGTTGGAAATTCATCCTGCTGATCTTTTTATTTTACTGCATTGTGAACCTGCTTTTTGCCGGTATTTATTTCGCAGCTGGTACAGAACATTTGAACGGTATCAACGGCACCAACAATCTCGAAAGATTTGGCGAAGCATTCTTCTTCAGCATACAAACCTTTACCACCGTGGGTTACGGCCATGTAAGTCCTTCAGGTTTTTGGGTCAGCACTATTGCCGCCATAGAAGCATTGACCGGTTTATTAAGCCTGGCATTGGCCACCGGTTTATTTTACGGCAGGTTCAGCAAGCCCATCGCCTATCTTAAATTTTCAGAAAACGCGGTGATAGCACCTTATAAAGATATCACTGCTTTAATGCTGCGGATCGCACCATTCAAAAACACCACGCTCACCGATGCAGAAGCCAAGCTCACCCTGGGCATGGCCATTGAAGAGAATGGTAAAATCACCAACAAGTTCTTTCCGCTGGAACTGGAATTTTCCAAAGCCAACGCACTCACATTGAACTGGACCATTGTGCATCCTATTACAGAAGACAGTCCCATATATGGTTTTACGAAAGAAGATTTTCAGAATATAAGGGGCGAGATACTGGTATTTCTAAAAGCATTCGACGATATGTTCAGTAATACCGTGGTGGCACGAAGCTCCTATACATTTAAAGAGATCATTTACGGCGCCAAATTTGTACCTATGTACAGCCGCAACGAAGAAATGGATGCCACTATATTGGACCTGGAAAAATTAAACAGCTTTACCGAAGCTGATATTGCAGAAAGAACACAGGCCGCCGGTAAAGCTGCTAACAATTGATCAAAAAATTATTTTAAACTGTTGATGATAGTGGTAAACTCTGCTGCCACCAGCGAAGCGCCACCCACCAGGCCACCATCCACGTCGGGTTTACCAAAAATTTCTTTGGCATTGGCTGCTTTCACACTGCCACCATATAAGATAGAGATACTATCAGCTACTGCATTACCATATTGTGCGGCTAACACACTGCGTATATGTGCGTGCATTTCCTGCGCCTGGTCGCTGCTAGCGGTTTTACCGGTACCAATGGCCCAGATGGGTTCGTAAGCGATCACAAAACCTTTTAACTGATCAGCTGTTAAATGAAAAAGGCTTTCTTTTAATTGTGTTTCCACATAACTGTTCTGTGTACCCGCTTCCCTGATAGACAACGGTTCGCCGCAGCAAAAAATAGGTTGCAGGCCATTCTCAAAACAGATATTCACTTTCTCCGCCAGCATGGCATTGCTTTCATTAAAATATTCCCTGCGTTCGCTATGGCCCAGCACCACGTATTGCAGGCCAATACTTTTCAGCATCTCTGCACTCACTTCGCCGGTATAGGCGCCACTTTTTTTATTATAACAGTTTTGCGCAGCGGCAAAAACATTTTTCTTAACCGCCAGTTTGTTCTTTACATTAATAAGATAAGGAAAAGGCACCGCAAAAACGGCCAGTTTATCTTCATTGACATTTAAAGGCGATGACAATATCTCATCGATCAAAGTTTCTCCCTGCTCCAGGGTCAGGTTCATTTTCCAGTTAGCAGCAGCTATTTGTTTGCGCATTATAAAGGGGTTTAATTATTTTTGTAAATATCCGTCAAAATTTTCTTTTCTCTTTCAGTAATTGCAAGGCCCTTTAATTGTTTCCATTTATTGATATCATCCAGCGCATTACTTAATTTATATTTAGTGATACCATCGCATCCCCACGAAAAATGCGGAATATATTTAGGCGTTAAACCCTGTGCAAAAACATTGCAGCAAATACCTACGGTAGTACCCGTATTAAAAGAAGTATTAATAGCGGCTTTTGAATAATCGCCCAAAAGCAAACCACCCTTGGTACCTGCACTCATCTCTTTTTTATCGCCATGCACCCAGTATTTTACTTCGCCGCAATTGTTTTTAATATTACTGTTGCTGGTACCCGCACCCAGGTTGCACCACTCGCCTATCACGCTATCGCCCAGGTAACCATCGTGCGCTTTGTTGCTGTAAGCCATCAACACAGAATTTTTTATTTCACCACCGGCAAGACAATAAGGACCAATGGTAGTAGCGCCATATATCTTGCTGCCCATTTTCACCAGGCTGCCTTCGCACAACGCAAACGGCCCCCTTACCATACAGCCTTCCATCAGTTCAGCATTTTTACCAATATAGATCGGCCCTGCGGAAGCATTCAAAATACAATGCTCTACTTTGGCGCCGGGTTCAATAAATATTTGCGAAGGGGTTAATGACCTTATTGGTCTTTGAAATAGGCTTACTTTTTCTCCGGTACGTGATCAATTCAAAATCCTGCCTTATGGCCCAATCGTTCAGTTGAAAAATCTGCCAGGGATAATGCAACACTTTCAGGCTTTCATCATGCTCCACTGATTGTTTGATCTTGATCTTATGCAATCCCAACACTTCCTGCTCCGAAAATTTATACGCAATACCACCTTCTTCATCCACCGATAAAAATTCGCCCAGTTGAAGTTTTTTTATTTTCTGGATGATGCTCTTGGTAGGTAACACATTGGCATGCACCATCAGGTAAATATCCTTGCCGATATGCTTATCGATCTTCACCGAATTGTCATCATCCAGGTAATAGCCTTCCCATTTATCAAAAGAAGGAAGTTTCAGCAAGCGTTCCCATTTTTCGCGGATGGTTAAAATGCCCACCCGTATATCCTGTATATGCCGCGTAAGCGTAAAAGGATGCAGGTTCTTCGGCTTGCAATATTCTTCGGTGAAAATGATCTTTTGCATACTGTAAATCTAAGCTACTTGCAGTAATTACACGAATTACTTCTTCTGCGTCATCTGCGCAATCCGCGGGCCCTTTCTCCGTGAAAATCCGTGTACTGAGCGAAGCCGAAGTATCCGTGGCTAAATTGTAATCCGTGGCCAAATAAAAAATCCCCCCGGAGAACCAGAGGGACTTAAAGTATAGCCATGAAAAACAAACTTCTGATAAAGATAATGATCTATACCAATTATTTAGATTTTTTTTCGTAACGTTTTTTGAACTTATCGATACGGCCTGCAGTATCAACCAATACGTTTTTACCGGTATAAAAAGGATGAGAGGTATTAGAGATCTCCAGTTTAATAACAGGATACTCATTTCCATCTTCCCATTTTACGGTTTCTTTACTGTGTGCAGTTGAACGGCTTAAAAATGAATAACCGTTACTCATGTCCTTGAAAACTACTGTTTTATAAGCTTCCGGGTGAATGCCTTTTTTCATAATTTTTTGTTTTGCTATACGGATTTTGCCGTATAATTCTTTTATTAAACTGCAAATTTAGTAAAAAAAAGATAATTTACCATATTCTGCCCTAATTTTCAGTGTTTCAACATTTAAGGCCTCGCTACCACCATCATCACATAATCAATATACGTTTTCATTGCCCCGGCGGTTTTAGCTCTTCATATTCACCGTTTGCAATGCGATCCCCAGGTTCCAACCCTTGCTTGCCTGTATCACATCCTGCAGGTCATCTATCTTCTTGCCCGTTACCCTTATAATATCATCCATGATAGCTGCCTGCACTTTAAGACCACTATCCTTTATCATTTTCACGATCTTCTTGGCGTCTTCCTGCTTAATACCATTCCGGACCACCACTTCCTGCTTCACCACTTTACCACTTTGATAAGGCTCCTTGCTGAAGTCATATATCTCCGCCGCCAACCCCTGTTTCATACTGCGGCTGATCATCACATCCCTTATCTGCCCCAGCTTCATTTCACTCTCCGCTTCCAGCGCCACTTTAAATTCTTTCTTATTTAATTCGATCACTACCGGGCTGCCTTTAAAATCAAAACGGTTGGTGATCTCTTTACTTACGGTATTGATGGCATTGTCTAATGTCTGCAGGTCTACTTTACTTGAAAAATCAAAAGATGGCATAGCAAATGTTTTTTCAAAAATACAACTAATGGCGAATTTATAAAGGCGAATATCGAATGTCCCTTATTTTAAAATTACATTCGATATCCGCACATTCAACATTTTATATTCTCACATTCGATATTCGCACATTCGACATTCCTAGTTTGCGCCCTTCACCCTGTTCTGCTCATCTCCCGCTCCACCGGTCTTTCTCTTCTGTACGCCCTTGATGGGTTTACCAAAGCGGTAGCTCAGGCTTAAGGTAACCACCCTGCTGTCCCTGCGCTGGCTAAAGCTGGCGTCGGTGCTCTGGATATTGATCTCACCGTGGGGTGTCATGGTCTTCAACAGGTCACGCACATTTAATTTGATCGTGCCTTTGTTCTTCAACACCTGTTTCTGCACACCGGCATTCAGTTGTCCCAATGGATGGATCAATATCTGCGCTTCAATACCCTTGGTGCGATAGAAACCGGATAATTCTGCACTCCATCCTTTTTTAAAGGTAAACTGGTTGTTGATGTTCAAAGCAAAATTGGTGGCATCCACATTCACACTGCCGGAAGTGAAATTTCCTTTATAGCTGCTGTAATTCACTTCTGCATAAGGTATGAACATCCACCATTTAGTGGCCTGTACCTGCGCACTTACAGAAAAGCTGGCATTGTCGGAGCTGCCATAGTTCCTGTGTGTAACCACGATGGCATTGCCGTTGGGTTCAAATACTTCGGTAAACAAGGCCCTGGTATGTGTGTAATTAACAGAAGTGGTTAAAAAATCTTTGTAAGTATGTGATGCTTCTAATGTATTGGCAATAGAAGGCTGTAAAAATGGATTACCCTGTTCGTAGGTATAATTGTCTATAAAGAACAGGAAAGGATTCAGGTCTTCGTAATCAGGACGCCTGATCCTGCGGCCGTAAGAGAATGACAGTTGGTTCTTATCATTTACTTTATAGCTTACAAATACGTTGGGGAATAGACCGGTATAGCTGTTTTTAAAAGAAGAATCACTGTAGATCGGGTTGCCAAACTGGTTACCGCTGTTATTGGTATTCTCCATTCTTAAACCTGCCTGCAAACCCCATTTCTTAATTTCTTTTGACAGGTTCAGGTAAGCCGCATTGATATTTTCCTTGTATTTAAAATGATTGGTCTTTTTAGGATCCACCAGTTTGGTACCGCCGACTACATTAAAATAGCCTGCAGTATTATTGGTGTTCACATAGCCGGATTTGATACCCGCTTCCAGTTTAATGCCCTTCTTCAGCGGCTGGCTGTAATCCATTTTAAAAGTGTAGATGTTTACATCAGTAGGCAGATCACCCACCAGGTTGTCGCCGCCGCGTTGCTGCCAGTTGCCGGAATAATAACTGTTCAGCAGGTCCATCGTTCTTCCGGAGCTGTAATTAACATAGTCTGCATCCATGGTCAGTTCCTTACCGGTTGAATCGAATGTATGACGGTAGTTGAAGTTAACGGAACCGTTCTTCCAGGGACCATCTTCGTTATTCTTAGCAACAGCAATAGAATCCAGCACTTTTGCACCATTATAAAAATAGGTGGTGTTCAGTCCATCTTGTACGTGCAATGCATTAAAACCATTCAGCACAAAACCGATCGTGGTCTTTTTAGTGGCATAAAAATCCAGGCCGATCTTACCATTATAATTATGGTTCTTCCTGTACATCATCGCATCCTGTTCAAAGATCCTTTCCACATTACCATTACCATCTTTAAATTTACGCAGTATATAAAGGTCCTGGTAGCTCTTATCAAAACTTGCACTGAAGTTAGAGAACAGGTTGAACTTACCATTGCGGTAATTCAGGTTCAGGCTGTTATTGTTCCTGGCATAGAATCCCTGGCCATACGAGCTGCTCACACTGCCGTTAAAACCTTTCTGTTTATTCTTTTTAGTTTTGATATTGATGATACCCGCAGTACCCGATGCATCATATTTTGCAGAAGGATTGGTCATGATCTCCATCTGGTCCAACGCAGTTGAAGGCATTGTTTTCAACAGGTTGGTCAGGTCCTGGCCGGTAAGGTAGGCAGGCTTTCCGTCTATCATGATATTAACACCCGCTTTGCCTTTAAGGCTCACGTTACCGTCTTTATCAACCGTTACACCGGGGCTTTTTTCCAGCACTTCCAGTGCAGTAGTACCGGCATTGGAAACGGCAGCATCCACGTTCACAATGGTGCGGTCGATCTTTCTTTCAATAAAAGGTTTTTTAGAAGTTACTGTAACACCCGCCAGACTTTTATCCTGTGGCACCAGTTGCAGCACACCCACATTGGCGGTTGACTGGCTTTCGGAAATAATAAAGGTTTTGCTGTAAGTTTTAGAATGCCCTACCGAAGTGGCCAGCACCAGGTAAGCGCCTTCCTTTACATTGTCGATGGTAAAATTGCCTTCCTTATCGGTAACCGCAACTTTTACCAGGCTGGAGTCTTTGGCTTTTAAAAGAGAAACTGAGGCGGCATCGATGATCTTTTGCTGACCGCCATCTTTGATGCTACCGGTAACTTTACCGGCGCTGTTAGTTTGGGCCTGGCTGCACAATACGATAGTGCTTGCAACCAGCAGGTTGAAAAGTTTTTTCATGACTATACTTTTTTGTTTTACCCGGTGGCTAATCCGGGTTGGCTGTTTTGAAAAATGCAGTTATATACTTTGATAACTACCTCACAAAGGTAGGTACTTTGTTTTGCATAGTACATTGTTTTATACTTAACGGCAAAATAGCTGGATGAATGGTATAAAACAATATGAACGGAGAAAAACCTGCCTTTATAGTTGGTACGTGGCAGCTGATGCAATAGTTACAGCCTGCAATAATTTAATATTGCAATAATATAGTATAGAAGAAAATAGCCCGCTGATTAGTCAGCCTGGGCCGACCTGCGGCGTTGTATTATAATTAATGTAAGTCCGGCAATGAATAAGAGGAAGGAGATCATCTCTGCCTGGGTGGGATGTATCCCAAATATATTATAGGTAGTATTTACCCGTATTTTTTCTACAACAAAACGTTCTAATCCATTTAATATCAGGTAAATGCCAAATATCATTCCAGGAGTTTTTACCCTTTTCCTGATGGCCCATAAAAAGAAGAACATCAGTCCACAAACAATAGTTTCGTAGAGTGGTGTGGGAAAAACAGGTATGGGAAGCACCCGGTTGTGCTCATCTGTATCGCCTGTAATGAGCACCCCATCTTTATTTACGTTCTTGGGATAGGCGTAGGCAAACAGCCAGTTGGGTAAAAACGACGGCCCTTTAAAACTTTTATGAGCCACATCAGCAAGGCTGGCGTGCCTCCGGTCCGACACATTCACCAGGCGGCCGGCGCTGTCAAATGCTTCTCCATTTAAAAAATAAGTTGAATCAGCCTTTAATACTCTCTGGTAATCATCATTTTGAGCAATTACAGATTTTCCTTTTGAATCGATGCTATAGGCGCTGTTGTAGATACCCCAGTCGCCGTCACCTGCAACCTGGCACCCGATCCTGCCAATGGCATAGGCGATCATTAATGCCGGCGCTGCAGCATCCACCAGGTGGATCAATTTGATGCCCCGCTTGGCCGCATACCAGCAAATAGCAACTGCTGCCACTATCAATCCACCATAAAAAGTAAGACCGCTGGCCGAGAATAACCTGCTGATGGGATCCTTTACAAATTCATCCCAGTTTTCCAGGTTATCAAATAATTTGGCCCCCAGTATACCAAACACCAGGGCCAGCACCACGATATCTCCCACCCTGTCGTGCGGCCAGATGCGTACATTGCGGCGTTCCGGCTCCTTCAGTTTCTGTTTGTTCTTATCGTACCACTTCATACCTGCCAGCAGTCCGCCCAGCAGCAGACCGCCCAATATATTACCCTGGCTGGAGAAAATATAGTCCTGCGGATTCATATCAGCCGGGCGGCTGAAAATAAGCCCCAGTATCTTAAACCCGAAAATAAAGCCGATCAGTCCGTTGATCAGCAATTCCATCAGCGAAGCAGGTTTACCCACAGTGATCATCTCTTCCCGGGGTGTTAAAAGCCCCAGCTTTTCCTTACGCTTCAGCTCACTGGTCACCACCAATGCCGCAGCAATGAACGAAACCGCCACCATTAAACCGAAAGTATTTAAAATGCTCAGTCCTTTCCATTCTACACCAAACCAGTCTTTAAAAACATAATATAAGTTGGGATACATCCGATTGTTGATTTTAGTTTGTCGATTATAGATTTTCCAATAGCGCCATCATTAGGGATTGCAAGATATTAAATAAACCAATGAAACGGCTATGCATTGGCTTTATGGGCATAATAAAAAATCCTCCCCGTTTTTGCGGAGAGGATGTATCTTACTAACCCATCTTTTAGTTACAATACTGATCAAATGCGCCCATCAGGTTCTCAGCGATCATTTGAGCGCTCCTGCCTTCGATCATGTGCCTTTCGATAAAATGTACCAGCTGGCCATTTTTAAAAAGTGCAATAGAAGGTGATGATGGCGGGTAAGGCAGCAAATGCTCCCTGATCTTTTTTACCGCGTCCACATCAAAACCGGCAAAGCTGGTGGCAAGATGATCGGGTTTTTTAGAGCTGTTGTGCACAGCCATCAATACACCCGGCCTGGCAGTACCTGCGCTGCAGCCGCATACGGAATTGATCACCACCAAAGTGGTTCCTTCGTCGTTCAAAGTTTTTTCAACCTGGTCTGAAGTAAGCATTTCAGAAAAACCATTTTCTGTAAGCTCTTCCTTCATGGGTATTACAATTTCTTCTGGATACATGTGTAGTAGATTTTTGGAGCACAAAATTAAAGACTAAAAGCAATCGCCCCTTCATTTTTTACCGGCAGCAGTTTACTAAATCTGGAATATTATCGTGGAAGCCCATAAAACAGCAATTATGTCATATTAATGCAATCATAAATGCCATTTAGTCGCAATTATTCGCATTTTTAAGTAAATAAGGCACAAAAAATGAGGTGGAATATTATTTGAACATGGGTAGGTACAAGTTTAAAATTTAAAAAAGTAAAAACTATAGAATTATGACACTCGTAAAAACAAACAACCCATTCGCAAGATCATTTGATGGTTTAATGAACGATCTTTTTAACGAATTACCAGCCGGTTTCAGTAAAGCAGTAAGGCAGGATGTATTTGCTTTTCCTCCTGTGAACATTGTTGAAAAAGCAGATCATTATCACCTGCAGGTTTCAGCTCCCGGTTTTGATAAAGCTGATTTCAATATCAAGCTGGAAGGCGAGAACTTAACCATCAGTGCCGAAAAGAAAGAAGAAGCCAAGTCAGAAACTGATAAGGTGGTACGCAGGGAGTTCAGCGCAAAATCTTTCAAACGCAGTTTTACACTGGATGAAAAGATCAATGCCGCTAACATCAGCGCTAAATACGAAAACGGCATTTTACATGTAGGTCTTCCTAAAAGAGAAGAAGTAAAAGCTGTAACAAAAGAGATTGATATACAATAAGAGATGTTTTTCATAGCATACAGTTGGTTTTGATTAAATCCCCGCTATTCCTAGCGGGGATTATTGTTTTAGAGAATTGCCCGCAAAGTCCGCAGATCACGCAGAATGAGCGGAGATAATAAATGTCAAGAGGTTAAAGCCCTTGCTCTTTCTTTCTTCTTTTTTCCATCCAGTCTTCTTCTTTGGCGGTGGTGAATGCCTGCATCAGCGCTACAATAAAAAGCGCCGCCACATTGCCGGCCAGGAACAGCTGGCTGAAGATGGTGTAATTGTAAATATCATGCACCGGCTCTTTAAAATAACGGATCATATCCATGACCAATACGGCGATACTGGTAATAAAGCCCACGGCAAATACCAGGTAAGAAATACCTCTCACAACAGCAGATGGATGCTTAGGCGTACGCCTGGTGAAAATATAATACACTGCACAAAAGATAGCCGGTGGTATGGCAATGATGGATACCTGGAAAGCTATTTCCAAAGGACGGGAAGCGATCATTTTAAAAAAACCGTACAGGCCCGCCAGCACCAATGCAATGGCAATGATACCGCAAAAAAAACTCAGGAATATCAGTATATATAAACGGGTGTATTTTGTAAAACGATCTTCCATCACTATTGTTTCATTTTTATACTTATTGAGTCGAGCAGTTTTTTATTGGCAGCATTGATACTGTCGTTGCTTTGTTGCAGGCTTTCATCCACATTATTGAACTCTTCCTGGCGTCTTCTCGAAGCACGCCGCTCATCCATCGATTCTTTTATTGTGAGGGACAAACGCAGCATTGCTAAAGCAACAACTACCAGTACAATTAAAATGGTGACCCACCTTTTTTTCATGTTCTATTTAAAATAACTCAAATTGGTTTTGGGTGTAAGCGTCAACAATGTTTCGTACATCAGCTTAATGGTGTTCTCAATATCATCTTTATGCAACATCTCCACCGTAGTATGCATGTAGCGCAGCGGTATGGAGATGAGTACTGATGGGCAGCCATCATTTGCATAAGCAAAAGAATCCGTATCGGTACCCGTACTCCTGCTTACAGTACGCAGTTGAAATGGTATCTTATTTTTTGTGGCCGTATCCTGCACCAGGTTCAGGAGTTTATTATGTACTGCCGGTCCGTAAGCCAGCGATGGTCCACGGCCGCAGGCGCAATCCCCTTCTATTATTTTATTGATCATCGGCGTGGTGGTATCGTGTGTTACATCAGTGATGATGGCAACATCTGGCTTGATACGCCTCGCTATCATCTCTGCACCACGCAAGCCGATCTCTTCCTGTACTGCATTTACAATGTATAAACCAAAAGGCAGTTTCTTTTTGTTCTGTTGCAGCAGGCGTGCCACTTCGGCTATCATAAAACCGCCCACACGGTTATCAAAAGCACGGCCTATAAGATAGTTGTATGCCAGTTCATCAAATCCCTCTTCGTAAGTGGCCACAGCACCAATATGTATGCCCAGCTCTTCCACTTCTTTTTTATTTCTTGCACCACAGTCTAAAAAAAGATTGTCCACTTTAGGCGCTGTTTCTTTTCCATCATTATTGCTCATACGGGTGTGAATGGCAGGCCAGCCAAACACGGCTTTTACCGGTCCTTTTTTACCATGTATGATCACCCTTTTGGCAGGCGCTATCTGGTGATCCACTCCCCCGTTGCGTTTCAGGTAGATCAATCCTTCAGCCGATACATAATTCACAAACCAGCTGATCTCATCCGCATGCGCTTCTATCACCACTTTAAATGCAGCATCAGGATTTATTACACCCACTGCCGAACCATAAGGATCGGTAAAATGGGTATCTACATAAGGCTTTAAATATTCCAGCCACAGTTTTTGCCCGCTGCTTTCAAAACCGGTTGGCGAAGGATTGTTGATATAATTTTTGAAGAAGGTATACGATTGATCCGTAAGGATAGTTTTAGCTTTTTTTGCTTTAGCCATTATATAAAAGTTTATGCGGCAAAATTAACTAAATACTTGCCACATAAGAAGCTATTGCAGAAAATAACATCAAACCATCCACCAGGAAATAATAAAAGAAATAACCCTGTTTCTGCAGCGAGAAAAAATACACAATGGCCGTTACGGTACCCGTTACCAGGAGTGCGATCACCTGCATGGGTTCGTTGTAATAGATGCGCAGCAGGCTGCCGTTTACCAGGTAAATAATGAATATGCTGATCATTATATACCGCACCGTTGATGGTTTTAATAAAGTGGTAAGACTTTGCAGGCCACGTATCTTATCTACATTGGTATCCCTGGCGTCGAAAATGATGCAGAGCATCAGCATAAAAAGAAAGCGGTTGTTGAACAGCACTACAAAAGCTGCAAAGTTGCCTGCATGCACCTGCTGGTAAGGAATGAACACCGTTACATAGGCCCAGGTAAATGCCAGCACAAAAGTTTTAAGCAATCCTGCCCTGCGGGCAATATGAAATATTTTAAAAGGCAATAAAGGCAATGCATATAATAATGTAAGTACCAGGCCGCCTGCTATTGCAGGTAAAAACACCGGGATATGCGGCAGGCAGAAAAGCATACCTGCACCGGCCAGTGTAAATACAATAATGTTGGTATAATATCTTTTAAAAAAATTATCCGCACTTTTGCTGCTGAATGAATAGCCGCTTACCAACCAGTAAAAATTATAACTGCAGAGCGTGGAGAAAAATATAAATCCATACAAGTACACGGGCAACTCAATATGCAGCAATAAACCCGTTTGATAGCAAAGCGCTACGGCGCAAATGGCAATAAAAATAGAATGAGATAAGATAAAGTGCAGCCACTTCATTAAGGATTCACCAAATAGAATGGATCGCTTTTTACTACGTTGCTTTTATTTTTTGCAAAATCTTTTACATACACTTCAAAATACAAAGTATCGGTGCGGTGTGCAATGCCGGTGCCCTGCAGTATACCTCTGCCCGATTGCAGATCGAAACTTACTGTAACATCCAGGTTTTTACCCAGGTTGGTACTGCTCAGTACAGGAAATTCGAGTGAATCGACATTGTATGGAGGAATGGTAAGATTCTTTACATATACATAGGAAGTATCTTTGCCTACATTGAACCCAAAGTCGCCTTCCAGGTCGGTGAGCTTGATGTTCATCATAGGCCCGGGCTTTACAGTACTGTTGGCATACCATGTATTGGGCGAAAATGATTTAAAACTGATTTGCGGAACAGTCGTAAATTTATCTTTTTTACAGGCTGATAATAGCAAGGCAACTAAGGCCACAGATAAAATATAACGCATCATTGTATATTATATAATTCAAATTTACAGATAGAAATTGAAACATCCCGTTAAAAATATGGACCTTGAAAAAAGAGTTTTCGCTGCCCGGGATGGCCAATTTGAAGATCTTGCCCTGGACTTGTTCCAGTTCCAGTACTATAACAACCCTGTTTATCATCAATACTGCAACCTGCTGAAAGCAGACCCCGACACGGTGGATGTACTGGAGCAAATACCTTTTTTACCCATCAGTTTTTTTAAAACGCACCACATTGCTGCTACGGATTTTGAACCAGAACTTATTTTTGAAAGCAGCGGCACCACTGCAACGGTGAACAGTAAACACCTGGTAAAAGACGCCGCATTGTACACCCAAAGCTTTATGCAAGGCTTCGAAAGATTTTATGGCAAGGTGGATAGACGATGTATCCTTGGCCTGTTGCCTTCTTATTTAGAAAGAAATAATTCTTCACTGGTATATATGGTGGATGAACTGATCAAACAAAGCCATCATCCATTAAGTGGTTTTTATTTGTACGATCTTGAAAAACTGCACCGCACCATTTTACACAATGAAATATTAAAGCAACCTACGCTTTTGATCGGCGTTACTTATGCCTTGCTGGACTTTGCAGAAAAATTTCCTATGCAGTTGCGGCATACCATTGTAATGGAAACCGGCGGCATGAAGGGGCGCCGCGAAGAACTCACCCGCCAGCAGGTGCATCGCCAGCTGCAGGAAAAACTGGGTGTACACCTTGTGCATTCAGAGTACGGCATGACGGAATTATTATCGCAGGCTTATTCCAAAGGCGATGGTATTTTTCATTGTCCTGCGTGGATGAAAGTGCTTACCAGGGAAGAAGATGATCCTTTTGCCGTGCATTTACCTGCTGCTGAAAGTGAAAAACCGTTGACGGGTGCACTCAATATCATTGACCTTGCCAATATTTACAGCTGCAGTTTTATTGCCACCAGCGATATGGGCCGTTTGTACAGCAACGGCAGTTTTGAAGTGCTGGGGCGTTTGGATAACAGCGACATACGGGGTTGCAGCCTGCTGGCGGTTTAACCTTATCGTTATACACATTTTTGATTTTTTTGTGTAAAAAATCCTTTTTTGTATGTGATTTTTAAACGCAATACCCTTATCTTTGCAATCCCAAAATTTAAGGGGTGAGTGGTTAGTGTGGTTGATAAAAGATGAATTGGTAGCTCAGTTGGTAGAGCAATACACTTTTAATGTATGGGCCCTGGGTTCGAGTCCCAGCCAGTTCACAACTCTTAACTGAAAAGTTAGCAAAAGCCTTTAGATATAATAGTCTAAGGGCTTTTTTGTTTTTGAGACCTCCATAATTCCTTAAACTCCCACATTTTATTTGGTAACCTTACTGGTAACCAAATTTTCATTACTGGTAACCTCACTCAATACAAAAAACATCTTCTACAACCCGTAAATTTTGCTTATCTTTGAATTGTAAAGCAGTTCTTTTTTTAGTGGTATAAAGCCAAATAGCAAATGGTTGTAGTAAGGTTATTTTATCTAGTAAGATTATAACCGAACCTGTATTGAGTGAGAATCTCTCACACTCTTCAGCATTCCTTTAAGGAAGGTGATAACCAAATTTTAATCAATGAAAATTAGAATTCTATTTTGGATATACAAGTCTAAAAAGAACAGCAAAGATGAAGCTCCACTTTATCTAAGACTTACCATTAATGGTAAAAAGGCAGAAATTGCCACAGGTTATTATATAAAATGCGCAGACTGGGATAAATCAAGGAAATTAGTCAAATCCAAATCTCACAGCAGCACATCAATTAATAATTACATTTCTGTAACTACTGCAAAAATTTTACAGATACAAAATGAGCTTACAGTATCAGGTTCTAATGACATTACAGTAAATTCATTTAAGGAACTTTTATTGGGTAAATCTAGCACCAAAAAAACTCTTCTGGAAGCATTTGAATACCACAACAACAAAGTGAAATTACAAGTTGGAAAGGGGAAGGCAGCAGGCACCTTTAAACATTATGAAGTAAGTAAAAAAAAGCTAATAAACTTCATAAAGCATTCTTATAACACTAATGATGTCTTGTTGGACAACTTATCTCATAAATTCCTAGTTGATTTCACTTCTTTCTTGATGGATGAAGATGGATTAAGCAGCAATTCAGCAATGAAAAAGCTTACACATCTAAAAACTGTGGTTTCACTGGCTATTGCAAACGGGTGGACTAACAAAAACCCCTTTGGTGCCTTTAAATGTACTTACAAGAATCCTAAAAGAGAAGTTCTTACCAAAGAAGAATTGGAAGCATTATCTAATAAAGATTTTGGAATTGATAGGTTAAATTATGTTAGAGATGTGTTTGTATTCTGTTGCTATACTGGTTTAAGATATAGCGATGTTGAAAAGTTAACTCCTAATGATATTATCATTGGAATTGATGGGGAAAAATGGCTTTCTATTGATACTAAAAAGACAGGAGAAAGATGCAGAATCCCTTTATTGGCTCAGGCACAAATCTTAATTGATAAATACAAAGACAATCCCGTTTGTTTATATAAGGGAGTTGTATTTCCTGTAAAAAGCAATCAAAAGATGAACGCTTTTTTAAAAGAAATTGCAACAGTTTTGGGGATCAATAAAAATCTCCATTTCCATTTATCAAGGCACACTTTTGCAACTACTATTATGCTCAACAATGGCTATTCATTAGAAAGCGTGGGTAAGATGCTTGGGCAAAAGAGTATTAGAACAACTCAGATTTACGGTAAAATGACTGACGTTAGACTTTCTAATGAGATGCAACAGCACAGAAGCAAGATAGAAGTATCAAAATTCAATATGGTACCCATTTTAGAAAGTGCTGTTTAATTAAAAATCATTTACAATCAACAACCCTTAGCTTGTATGCGGGGTTGTTTTAAAATCCAATTTTATGAAAATCGAATTAGTTACAAGAGAAGAATTTGAAAATTTGAATCAAAGAATTAAAATACTAGAAGAACAAATTCTTAGTAAAAAAAGTGAAGCAAAAATATTAAAAAGCAAAGATGTAAAAATATTGCTCAATTGTTGTGATAGCACTTTAAGCAATTACAAAAAGAAAAATATTTTACATCCAATGAAAGTTGGTGGTACTAAGTATTATAATCATGAAGAGGTTTATAATATTATTAATAAAAATAAAATGCAAATGGCATCTTAATTTTATAAACGGCTAAAGTTTAGTTTATAAGAATTAAATAATGCGAAGAGATAATAATTAATTTTAGAAAATACGGTGGTAAGCTGGGTTTAAAAACCCAGCCAACCACATATTTTAAAACCCCTTTTTCATTTTTTACATTTAGAAATACTAGAGAATTCATGACCTGAATAGCAGGAAATATTCAGTACTTCGATGATCAAAGGTTTAGTATAATGCCATTTTATGTTTGTATTTAACCTTTTGCGCTTTCAGTTTTTCATATAGCTAATCTAGCTACTTAGATACTTCTGTTTTATTGTTTGAAGTTTGGCTCACCACAGAGGGATATTTTACAAAAACTTAATTATTTGATTCTATAAAATATAGAGTATGCTCAGTAAAACGGCCACATACTACTAACTTCAAAAAGGCTTATTTCCAAAAACTCATCTTGCAAATCTGCATCCACCAGGTTTCCCTCAAAGTACAGGACAAAATGAAGAATTGTCTTCGTTCATAAATTTTAATTTGAGGCTTTGGCTTAAGCCTAATCTATTAATAAGCGTTATCCCTTACTTTCAGGATATTATTGAATATCAATAGATTCCACCTAAAAATAGAAAAAATTTCTGAAAAAACCAAATATTTTAGCAAATTTCTTGCTAAGTTTTTTAATCAAATTAATGAAGTAAAAAGCTTTGTTTAAAGACAAAACTCATTAAGTTAATTAAGGGTAAGGAAAAATCTAATTAAGTTGATGATATAATGCCTTTTTATTATATATAGCGGTTAAAAAATAAGATAATTAGCTAAAAAAGTCTTTAATTTCAATTTCAAGGGCTGTAGCTAACTTAAAAATAGTGTGTAATTCAATATTCTTTTGCCCATTTTCTATCCTGCTTACCTCCGTCCTATTAATTCCACACTCAATTTCAATATCAAGCTGAGATAATCCTTTGGCTTTTCTCAAAGTTTTTAACCTTACGCCAAAGGCTTTTAGTTTTTTCTGAAATTGCTTTTCCATTTTACGACTGGAAAAGTCAAAGATTTTAACTACATAAAAAGTGTGCTATAACTCACATAATTGAATTATTGCTATATTTGATTTGCTAATTAAAAATCCTAAAAACAATCACTTACAGGATGAAAAAACTAACCCTATTCTTTCTACTTGTACTCGGCTTTTTGTTCTCCAAAGCTCAAAAGGACACAACCCAAAAAGAGTATTTAATCAAATATGAAGTACTCACAAAGAAAGGAGAAAGCATACTTGTCAACTATTTTGATAAGAATGAAACCAATGCTGGAGTATCTGCCAGCGAATCTTGGGCATATTCCTTCACAACAACTAATAAGAATCAAAATATACAAGTATCTACAGTTGGTGGACAAACAGCACATAAAAGAAATAGCGCTAAGGTTTGGACTAGAATAAACATCTATGTAAACGGGAATCTCATAAAGAGTATAGAAGAAAAAGTGTTAGGGTTAGGGCCTACTCTGCAAGTGAGCTTGCTTGACATCAAGTAATTGATAAAGGTAGATTACACACTTAAATTAGAGTTTATGGAAAAAAGGAAAAAACAAATAGATTTTTCTGTTAGAAATATAATAAAACAAATTATTCTTTTTGCTTGTGCCGGTTTTATTCTATTTGGGCTTGGGACAATGGCTTATTTTCTGCTAAGGGCTTTGATTTCTACTTTTTCGTAGTAAGTATGCAATATTTGAAATTTTTATTACATTGCATTGATGCTATTTATAAAGATAAATACATGCTTTATGGAAAATATAATAGCAGTATTAGTAATCGTAAAATAAATTAGATCATGAAAATTTTTTCCTTACAATTTAAAGAATCTCCTACAACGGAAGCCCCTGACTATTCATTAATCGAGTATGACCCAATACAAAACTTGTCTGTGAATAAAATCACTCGACAACCAGCAATTGACTCCTTAAAATTAGATACTGAGACTTTCACAAAAACCCAAAGCGAAAATTCAGATGCAGACAACAATAATCACATAGCAATCTTACTTGATACTGAAACAAGGACTTTTACAAGGACAGAGGATTCTGATTCCGATTCCGATAGGTAGAAAACTATTTGACTATTCTTAGTAAATTTCTCTTCATTCAAATCATGATTTTAATTGTAACACACAAAACTGATTTTACAGCAGACTTTGTAATTAACAAGTTAAATGAAAGAAGCATTGCTTATAAGAGACTTAATTGTGAAGATATACTATCTGAATTCTTTACTTTTAATTTCAATAAAACACAGCATTATTCTTTGCTTGGAGAAAACAACTTCACTTCTGTTTGGTTCAGGCGTACAAAGCTACCAGTATTAAGCGATGTATCCGAGGAAGAAGGATTGTACGTGTTAAATGAAGTTGACAGTTTTTTAAAGAACATCTTCTCAACATTACCAGCTAAATGGTTAAGTAAACCCAATTCAGTTTATCAAGCAGAGAATAAGTTTCTTCAATTAAAAATAGCTCAAGACATAGGATTTTTGATTCCCAAAACAATAGTTACAAATTCCAAGTCGGAACTAAAAAAGTTTTACGAAGAAAATAATAAGAATATTATTATCAAGCCCCTATCACAGACACGAATTAGACAAAAAGAAAGCCTGTCTTTCATATTTACGAATAAAGTACCAGATAAGCTTATTACTGAAATTGAGGATTATGTTTTAACCCCATGTATTTTCCAAGAAAATATTTTAAAGAGTTATGAAATTAGAGTGACTATCGTAGGAGATAAATTATTTGCCTCGGCTGTGAATTCTCAAAATGATGAAGAAACTAAAATTGATTGGAGGAGAAAGAAGTTGAAGTTTATCGAGATAAAATTACCTTCGGAAGTAGAAGCTTTATGTTTTCTTTTATTAAATAAACTTAATCTTGATTTCGGAGCAATCGACCTTATAAAAACAACAGACGGGAAATATATTTTTTTAGAAATTAATCCAAATGGACAATGGGCTTGGATAGAAATGCAAACCGGGCAAAATATTTCTAATGCAATAATAGATTTTCTACAAAATTAATAATATGCGAAAAACTCTAAATTTTCTTGGTTTATGGTTAGCAAACGACAATTCTAATTCTGTTACATTTGATGTAAGTGAATATAAAGCAACGGAAGAAAATAAAGTCAAAGTACATAAAGAGCTATTAGAATCACTTGAAAAGAAAGAAGATGACCGCTTAACGATAATTGATACAAAAACCTCTCAAATTATAACATACACAGGAATTATATTTTCTGCTCTAAGTTTATTTATACCAATTCTATTAACCAAAATAGCGGAACATAATCTAGTCCTTAGAGTGGTATTTATTGTGATACTGATTTTTGCATTTCTATTTTATGCACTTGCTATTCACAACGCAATCCGAAACTACAATATGGGTAATTTTCCATATAGTCGGGCTGACCCAAACAATGTAATAAAGTACCAAGAAAAATCATCTTGGGAATTTACTTCAATTGAAATCCGAGATTTAATTTATTCATATAAACAGAATTCAAAATCGAATGATAAAAAGGCAGACAATTTAATTTACGCTTACAGGGCTTTTAGAATAGCAAATGTATTGACCGCATTAATGGGCATTCTAATTTGTAGTTCTTTGCTATTTGCAAAATCGCAAGAAAAAGATAATGTAGTTAAGAATTCTGTTAAAATTGAAAACTTGGATTCATCTATAAAGGAAGTTATCAACATAATTAAATTAGCAAAGAGACAAGATATTAGTGATACAACGCACCCTTAAATAGCGCTCTATATGCAATTAAAGGGAGGGGCATATTTTATTGTAATTACTGTAGAGTTAACCAACTTAGACTTTGCAATCAAGTAATGATTTTCCCAAAATTTTTAAATTAATGTTTGGATTTCCAAATTTTTAGAGAAATCTGTGAAAGAGCCCCCCACCTCTGCTAACAGCCACCAGTGTGTTTGCGTAGAAACCTTAGGAGGCGGGGTAAGTGGGTTTTCGCATTTTTGACACATACAGAAACGTCTCTTGGGTAAAATAAAAAATTGCAGTAATATGAAAGAGAGAAGAGGTGTGCTAAATATAAGTTTTAAGGAGTATTTTTCTTATTTAGGACTTTCTAGACTAATTAGATATTAATAGCATAAAGAAGCTTTTAAGAAGCTAAAATATACCTGTAGTTTGATATTGCCGGTTACAAGGAAATATCAAGACCTTTCATAAAAGAAAAATGTTTTAATTTATATATCCACATTCAAATTTTGCCTTACAAAATAGCGAAAATACAAGGAAGTGGTAACCAAATTGGTAACCTTTAAATAAAAAATAACATGAAAACCTTTACTGGTAAGGCTTTGGGCATAAAAGGGTTATTCCCAGCCAGTTCACAGTTTTAAAAAAAGCCTTTCCTTAAAATGAAAGGCTTTTTTTATGCCGTTTACTTATATCATTTATTCTGAAATGCTGAACAAATATTATGTTGGCGCCTGCATTGACTCAGAAAGAAGGTTATATGAACATAATATCGGGCATTCAAAATTTACTTCAACGGGAATGCCATGGCAATTAAAGTACAAAGAAGAGTATGCAACTCTGCCTGAAGCCAAGAAAAGAGAACTCGCCATAAAAAGAATGAAGTCCAGGAAATACATTGAAACGCTGATCGGTTAACTCAGTTTGTAGCGCATCCCGATTTTATCGGGAGGGCCCTGGGTTCGAGTCCCAGCCAGTTCACAAAATATAAAAGCCGCTATAACAGCGGCTTTTATATTTTTCCCTTTTGGCACTATGAGCCCTTAGCTAAATATGAGTATTTTTAGTCTGCCCCAAAAAAGTACCCTATACTGCTACAATGTTTGCTCAAAATTTATCATCTACTTTCAATAAACTATAAAACTGAAATCTTCTGCTAAACCATTATTCCCTTTGTCATCAATATAACGAATGTCAGAAATCGTGATGCTGTAAGGTAATGCAGCATTAGCAACCCAATTTAACGAATGCAAAAAACCCAGTTTATTTCCAAAAAACGGTTGTTGTAGAACGGTCTTGAAAGACCCACCGCTAAAATAAGCAACGGCTGTTGTAATTTTTAGCCCATTTTTTGAGAGATGTATTTCATTGTCTTTTAATAACGCTTGCCTGGATATTGAATCAAGTCCAGCTCTTTGTATGAAAGCAAATACCTTTTCGTGATGCTCCTGAACACTATTGCTTGCCCGGCAAGCCAAAACTGCACAAACTAAAATTATATAAACAACAGTTTGTAGCCTCATACCTAATTGATATTTTATAATCGTACTACACAAATATAAGGGAGAACTTTAGATACAATACAAAACGGGAATATTGATACCAATAACCCATATTGCCTTTAACTATTGTTGCTTACCTGTTCTATACTGCCTTCCTGTTAAGAAATGCAAGCACCATATTTATTAAGGAAACTCTTTTGTTGCTAAAGGCATGGTGTGGTTGCCTTTTTAATGCGTCTATATTCTTTTCGAGGTTAAAATGTTCATCCCGCTGTATCACGGGTTCAAATCTATCTTTCAGCGACCCATTCAATACAAAATATTTGCCCAATGTATCCGCAATTGAAGGCATCTGCTGAATGGCTTTTAAACAAACCCAGCCGGCCATGCTATGTCCAAACAACACGATATTTGAAGTATCCATTTGTAAAGAGCCCTGGTATTGTTTACAGAAAGCAACCACGTTGATCACATCTTCCACACGATTCTTAAATCTGAATATAAGCACAAAAGTTCATAGTTATTCAACAGATCAAACTGACACGGAGGCCCATCCGGGCTATTTATTCTATAAACTTAAAATTTGTTTTCAAACAGCCATCTAACTCTCTTATTTTTGCTTATAATATTTTTATGAGTACATTTTTTAAAGATAAGGTTGTTGTAGTTACCGGCGGCAGCGATGGTATTGGAAAAGCACTGGTGGATATGCTGATAACACAAGGTGCAAAAGTGGCTACCTGTGGCCGTAACCAGGATAAACTGTATGATCTGCAGGTAAAACATTCCGGTTCGCACCTGCATACCATGGTGGCTGATGTGAGCAATCTGAACGATTGTAATAATTTCATCAACTCCACCATCAGCAATTTTGGCGGTATTGATGTGCTGATCAATAATGCCGGTATCTCCATGCGGGCACTTTTGAAAGATGCAGATATTGATGTACTGAAAAAAGTGATGGATATTAATTATTACGGCACCGTTTACTGCACCAAACTGGCACTGAATTCACTGATCGAAAGAAAGGGCACCATTGTAGGCGTTTCTTCTATAGCCGGTTACCGTGGCCTGCCGGGCCGCAGTGGTTACTCTGCGAGTAAATTTGCCATTAATGGCTGGCTGGAAGCAGTGCGTACGGAATTGCTGGATGAAGGCGTGAATGTAATGTGGGTTTGCCCCGGCTTTACCACTTCCAACATACGCAATGTGGCATTGAACAGCAAGGGACAAAAGCAGGGAGAAAGCCCGATGGACGAAAGTAAAATGATGAGCTCGGAAGAATGTGCGGAACATATTCTTAAAGCAATTGAACACCGCAAAAGAACACTGGTGCTTACTTTCAACGGCAAGCGCACTGTTTTTATGAATAAATTCTTTCCGTCATTGGCAGATAAGCTGGTTAAAAAATTCTTCTTTAAAAATGGCGAGCTGGTACGGTAATTCAATTCCTGCTCAGCTTGCATCATTCATTATAAACTATTCATTATTCATTTAACTGAATGCCTTTACTAACCCTTACATCCGATATTGGCCAACAGGATTTTTTGGTGGGCGCAGTAAAGGGGCAGTTGTTGCAGGCGAATGAAAGTTTTAATATCATCGATATCACCCATCACCTCTCTCCTTTTAATTACCCGCAGGCAGCCTATGTTTGCCGCAATGCCATCCGCAATTTTCCGCAGGATACATTTCATTTAATACTGGTGAACCTGTTTGATGAAAAACCCGAACACATGCTGCTGGCAGAACATAACGGGCATTTTATTGGCTGTGCCGATAATGGCCTGCTAACGATGATACTGGAAGAAGTGCCGCAAAAAGTAGTGGCATTGCCGCTGGATAAGACCCAACAAAAAAATACCTTGTACGTTACCCGCATATTTGCTGAAGCTTTTACCCAGTTATTACAAGGCAGGAACCTGGAAAATATCGGCGATATTTCTGTATCCATGCAGGTGAAGAACCCACTTAAACCCATGCTGGGCAATAACTGGATCGAAGGGCAGATCATCTTTATAGATAATTTTGAGAATGTGATCGTGAATATTACCAGGGAAGATTTTGAAGAACAGCGCAAGGGCCGTAGTTTTAAGATCGTGTTCAAAAGAGATGAGGTGATCGATAAAGTGAGCGATACGTATGCCGATGTTTCGGAGGGTGAAAAACTGGCTTTGTTCAATGCGGCGGGCTACCTGGAGATTGCCATCAATAAAGGCAATGCGGCAGGCCTGTTCGGGTTGAAAGGCTATTCGGAAAAACAACAGCAGCACCAGTACCTGAACAACCGCATGTTCTACCAGACTGTTAAAGTTTATTTTGAATAAAGTACCTTATCATATTATCAACAAAACCATTCTGAATCTTACTAAAATAGCAGCCTGGTAAATATTTGCCTTTTTTAAAGAACATATCGCCTGATCCCACTACGGACAAAGAGCTGGTGGCTGCCTTTAAGCAAAGCGGCGATACCAACTATTTAAGTACCCTTTACCAGCGCTATATGGACCTTGTATTTGGTGTTTGCCTGAAATATTTTAAGGATGCCGAAAGAAGCAAGGATGCCGTAATGGATATCTATGAAGAACTGAATACCAAACTGAAGAATCACGAGGTGGATAATTTCAAGGGCTGGCTGCACGTTTTGGCCAGGAATCACTGCCTGATGCAGCTGAGAAGCCCCCGGAATATGAAAACCACCGAATTTAACGCTGATTTTATGCAATCGGCGGAAAATACGCATCTGAATGGCGAGGTATTGGAAAAAGAGAGCAATTTTGTTAAATTGGAACAGTGTTTGGACACTTTGACACAGGAACAAAGACAGTGTGTACAATTATTTTACCTGCAGAACAAGTGTTATAACGAAATTGCCGCCATTACAGGATACGACTGGAATAAAGTAAGAAGTTACATACAGAACGGCAGACGAAATTTAAAGCTTTGTATGGATGAAAAAGGCCTTGAGCTTTAAAAACTGTCAAAACACTTATTCCGGTTAAAAAAATGAACAATAAAGAAAACGATATTATTTACACCGCAAAGGATATAGCAGCCTACCTGTCAGGAAAATTGAGTCCGCTGGAAATGCACGCCATGGAAAAGGCTGCACTGGACGACCCGTTTTTGGCCGAAGCCATGGAAGGTTATGCCGGCATGCAGGAGGATGGATGGAAAGAACAACTGGCGGCATTAAAAACCGGTTTTGCAAAAGAAAGCGGCCAGGCCAAAGTGATCGCCCTGCCCCGCCGTAAGAATAACTGGTGGAAAGTGGCTGCAGCAGTTTTATTATTGGGTGGCACTGCTACATTGGCTTACCTGCTTAATACTTCTAAAAAAGTTGATCAACCGGCAATAGCACAGCAAACAACCACTGCTCCTGCAACCAATGCGGTGGATGCTGAAAAGAAGGCTGATATCCCTCCTGCTGGCAACACAACTCCAGAATCGATCGCAAGTACCACTACGCCTTCAGCTAATTCCGATAAAAACACGGTGGCTGTAAAACCTGTTACGGTAACGGAGAACAAAAGCACCGGGGCAGTTTCAGCTGAAGCTGATAAAACTGCAGTTGCTGCTGCAGACAAAAAAGAAGATAAAGTTGCCGAAACATCCAAAGTTCAGGAAACCAAATCTGATGATGTGGTAATTGTTGGCTATGGCACCGCAAAGAGAAAAGATGTTACTGCGGCAACTTCGCCTGCCACCGCTTCAAATGCAAACAGCAATGCAGGCCTCATTGCACCTGCTGTAAAACCTGCTACTGCGTGGTCCGCACCGGCAGAACAGGATAAATTTTTCTCTGAAAAGAAAGCCGATAACAGCCTGGCAAAAAAAGAACTGCCTGCTTACCGGAGTTTTAATGCACAGGTATTGGGGGCTGATAATACACCCCTTCCTTTTGCCAATGTAAATATCAAAAGTGAAAATTTTGGTACGTATGCGGATGTGAAAGGAAATTTCAGGCTCGTTTCTGCTGACTCTTTATTAACCGTGGAAGTAAAAGCCGCCGGTTATCAACCACAATTCTATACACTGAAAAGTTTTGTACAGCAAAATAAAATTGTACTGGCTGAAGAAGATGCGGCTTCCAAATACAAAGCTATTGCCGGCAATAACAACGCTACTGTTGCAGCAAGAAGCAAAATGTCGAGAAGAGCAACTTTGGTAAAGGATTCCATGATAAATGTAGAACCTCAGGATGGCTGGGATAACTACAACACTTACGTGAACAATAATATCGAGATACCGGATGATATTCTTGAAAAGAACATTCATGGTAAAGTGGAACTTTCTTTTGATGTAAGTTCCAATGGCAGCATCACCAACATTAAAGTGGATAAATCGCTCTGTGATAATTGCGATGAACTGGCCAAACGCCTGATAGAACAGGGTCCGCAATGGAAGGTTAAAAAAGGTAAAAAAGGAAAAGGTAAGGTTACAGTACAATTCTAAACTGTTAGGCCTTCTTCCTTAAATCAAGTGCATTTCTTTATTTTTACAGCCTAAATCTTAGTTATGAAAAAGTTGTTGCTGCTTTTTACAATGGCATGCTGTATTGTATCTGTAAGTGCGCAGGTAAAAATGCCGCCCCCTTCTCCCACACAAACCATTAAGCAGGATTTTGGTTTAGGCAGCATTGAACTTACTTACAGCCGGCCCAATGCAAACGGCCGCAAGATATATGGCACCCTCGTTCCCTACAATAAATTATGGCGTACCGGTGCCAATGCCGCTACGAGAATTGTTTTTACAGATGCGGTGGAACTGGCCGGCAAAAAGATAGACAGCGGCACTTATGCATTGTACACTATACCTGGGCTTGATACCTGGGAAATCATTTTAAACAAAGGCATCAATAACTGGGGCATTGAGGGCTATAAAGAAACGGATGATGTGCTCCGCATAAGGGTACAACCGGCAAAGACAAAAAACAGTGTTGAAACATTTACTTTCCAGTTTGTGAATATAAAACCTCAAAGCTGCGAGTTGCAGATCGTTTGGGCAAAAACCATCGTTACAATACCTGTTTCCTCCAACATCAAAGAAAGAATAAAGGCACAGATAGATGCCGCCATGCTTACAGATAAAAAGCCTTACTGGCAGGCGGCGCAATTTTATAAGGAATATGATGGCAACCTGAATAAAGCCCTGGATAATTGTACCAAAGCCATTGAAGCTACCAACAAGCCTTACTGGATGTGGTTGTACAAAGCCAAAATACAAAAGGAAATGGGTGACAAGGCCGGTGCGAAGATCAGCGCACAAAAATCTTTGGAATTATCCCGGGAGGCTAAGAATGATGATTATGTAAAAATGAATGAGGATCTTTTAAGAAAGTTGAAATAATTATCGCATACAGCGCTGCTTATTGCAGCGCTTTTTGCTTGAATATGGTTTGTTGCAACAGCACTGCGAAAATTATTACCAGCAACGCTCCTATCACGTTGAGCCATAAAAAGGAAATGATATCCATACGGTAAATGGTAATCACCAATAATTCTGCAATGATGGCAGCATAAAATACCGCGTTACCTTTTACTGACTTTAACCAGAATGCCACTAAGAATACACCGAGTATCACTCCATAAAATAAGGAACCGATGATATTAACTGCTTCAATTAAACTATTACCAATATTATACGCAAACATAGAAATGATGATGGAGAAGATGCCCCAGCCCAACGTATACCATTGAGAAATGCGATAGTCGTCCAGTTCGCTTTCTTTTTTTGTAAAGAATTTTTTATGGAAGTCCACCACCGAACAGGCCGCCAGCGAATTGAGCGCAGCAGCAATACTGCCCCAGGCCGCTAAAAATATAATCGCAAATATCAACCCTATCAAACCAACGGGCAGATTCTCTTTTACAAACCACAGGAACACATAGTTGGTATCTTTAGGATCATCTTTTGGTAAGGCCCTTTTTATTACAGCGCTATATGTTTTTCTTATTTGATTGGCCTGTACTTTATCGCCTGATGCAAAAGCCTTATCAAAGCTGGCTTCCAGCATATTGAGCGAATCTTTTTTGTCGGTTTGTTTGGCTTGTTCTATTGTTACTTTATCAAAATATACCGGCCCTTTATTGTATTGATAAAATGAAAAGATCAATATGCCTATCAGTAAAATAAAGAACTGCATGGGCACTTTTACCAGTCCGTTGATCAACAATCCTTTCCTGCTTTCTGCTTCGTTTTTAGCAGTGAGATAACGGCCCACCTGGCTGTGATCGGTACCAAAATAGCTGAGTGCCAAAAAAAAGCCGCCGATCAATCCGCTCCAGATATTGTATTTATCCTTCCAGTCGAAGCCATTGCTGCCAAAGCCAGAAGTGATGATATTCATTTTGCCGTTTTGCCCGCCCACTTTTAATGCATCAGTAAATCCAACTGCTTCAGGTAATAATTTTACTGCCAGGTAGCCAGTTAAAAAAAGTGCTACAAACACAATGATCATCTGCAGCTTTTGCGTGTAGGCCACCGCTTTAGCGCCACCGCTCATGGTATAAATGATCAGCAGGCCGCCCATTACTAAATTGGTATAATAAATATTCCAGCCCATTAAAGAGCTTAATACCAGCGATGGTGCAAAGATGCTTACGCCGGTACTTAATCCCCTTGACAATAAGAATAATGCAGATGTAAATGTTCTTGTTTTGATATCAAAACGTTGTTCCAAAAATTCGTAGGCGGTGTACACTTTCAGTTTGCAATATACCGGCACAAAAAAAACAGCCACCACGATCATGGCCAATGGTAATCCAAAATAATATTGTACAAAGCGCATCCCGTCGCTGTAAGCCTGGCCGGGTCCCGTTAAAAAAGTGATGGCACTGGCCTGCGTGCCCATAATGCTCAGCAGCACCAGGTACCAGGGCATGCTCCTGTTACTGAGAAAGTAGCCTTCTAAATTTTTTGTTGTACGGCTTTTGTAAATACCATAGATAATGATAGCAGTTAAGGTGGCGATCAATATGGCCCAGTCGATCCGGCTCATTTGCAGCAAATCCCTGAAGGACTTTTAACCGGTATTAAAATCTTATTTTCCTGTTTGAGCATAGTGGAAAACAGTTTAATTAAAATACCTTGTTATTAAATAGAAGAAAATTATCTGCGCCGCTAAAAACAGCAGCACACTAAAATACCATTTGAGCCAGTATGTTTTTTCGTTTTTCATTTTTTTAACAAGCATTTGTAATTCTTCATACAGGCATCCACTATTATGCTATAGCTTTTGTTTATTTGATATACTTTACCCGCTTATTGGCAATAAGGTTGGCAAACAACCTGTAGGCTCCGGGCACACCCGCCGGTAATTCGCGGAAGAATACAAGACCGGCGTACACAAATCTTCCTTTGCCATAGTTTGCGATGATCAGGCTTCCATCCTGATCGTTTTCGCCGGGATCTTTCATACTTAATATTTTTCTGTAAGCTGTGTCAATATTTTCTGCGTTGTAAATACTGCGCTCCTGTATCCATCCTTCAAAATCTTTTTGCGTTATTTTATTGGGATAGTTCAACGCTTTATGTTCCGGCAGCAGGAAATTCACTTTAGCTTCTTCATCGGTTATCCTGTTGCGGCTGATGGTGAAAGGATAGGGAGCTATTTTTGCTTTTACAGGGCCTATCTGGTTGCTGGTATTGTATTGTGTAAATAACACGCCACCTTCTTTTACATACTGCATTAATGCGTCGTAAGCATTGTTCATCCATTCATTAGTGTTGTAAGTTCTTACTCCGGTTACTATCACATCAAACTGGCGCAGGTTGCCAGGTGTCATGTCACTTTCTTTCAGTATCACTACTTTGTATCCCATTTGTTCCAGCGCTTCGGGAATTTTATCTCCAGCCCCGGGTATATAGCCGGCATAATTACCTTCGGTTTTCAAATCGATCAATCGATATTCGATCTTTGCTTTCTTTAAGTAATTGATGGTGGGTATATGATCGTAATTGATTGTTCTGATTTGCTGATTGAACCCGGTAGTATTTTCTTGTCCACCCACAATGAATGAAGGTTTATCAACAGTTGCCGGCGGAACGATGGCAAAACTTCTTTTTTGATCTTTTTCAAAACTTACATTGCCTTTTAAACCAATATTTGCATCCACTACAACATTGTTAGTTATATCCGGAATGTTAGAAATAATAGCCGGGTCATTCAAAGTAATTTTTTTAAGGGCTGTTACTTCAACCGTAGTATTCCTGAATTCTTTTGAAACAATAACCGGTTCCTTTGGATTAAATGAAACAGGCGGCACTATGTTTACCGGTTGATAGATCTCCCCTTTTACCGGGTCTGTATATTTATAACGAATGGGTTTATTAAATACAAACTCTTTACCTTCTATCATCATGCTAAAATTCACACTCAACGGATCACTCTCAGCTTTGCCAATCAATTGCTGCTCAGTAATATTAAAACTGCCTTTACTCATTTCATTTTCCAGCCAATATGGTTGTGTAGGCTTTGCATCCGGCTGAATATGCCAGGTGTAATTTTTCACTTCGCTTGTATTCTTTTTCAGCTGGTCGAAAATCACGTAAGTTGTATCTATCTGTGCATCGGCACTCAATATATTGGCACCACTGCGGTTATTTACGGTAAGGGTTACACGCAAACTATCGCCCTGTACTGCATACTGGTTATTGGCTACTGCTTCCATAAAGAGGCCGCTGCAATTCTCCAGTAACCTTTTTATTTCTCCCTGTTTTAATTGTTTCCAGTAGGGATCCGTTATTTTATCTACTGCATCATATAATTTAACCAGGTCGGCATTCGATTTTTCCGGATGCTGCAGGTCAAAGTTCTTTACGATAGTATTGATGCTGTTTGTAATGTCTGTATTACCTACCCTGCTCCAGTTCAGGTCAATGCCATCCATCAGGTCTTTTGAGGGCGCCTCCCCTTTTATCGTTTTAAAATATTCTATCACGCTTCCCCGCTGTGCCGGTACACCAAAGCCCTGGCTTTTGTGCATGCTGCGGCTGGCAGCGGCGATCTCTCCATAACTTTTGCCCAATATCGGGTTGTAATCACCGCATTCCAGCTTAAACTGGCTTTCGTTTTGTGTGTTATTACCACCAAAATTAAAAGTGTTCCAGAGCAAACGTTTGGCCTGCCACACGCTCACATATTTTAATTGTTCAGGAAATTTAGTGGGATCAGCAGCAGCTTCAAATGCTTCACCTGCGAGTATTGCTGATGCGGTATGATGACCGTGACCACCTTCTCCTGTAGTAGGGAATCTTGTAATGATCACATCGGGTTTGAATTTACGGATCACCCAAACCACATCGCTTAATATTTTATCGTGTCCCCATATCCGTAAGGCTTCTTCGGGGCTTTTACTAAAGCCAAAATCGAAGGCACGGCTGAAGAATTGTTCTGCTCCGTCCACCCTTCTTGCCGCCAGCAGTTCCTGCGTTCTTATCAACCCAAGGTCCACGCCCTGCTCATCACCTATCAGGTTCTGGCCACCATCGCCCCTGGTAAGGCTTAAATAACCGGTGCGGTATAATTTTTCGTTGGCCAGGTAAGCCAGCAGCCGGGTATTCTCATCATCGGGATGTGCCGCAATGTATAATACAGAGCCCAGCACATTCAGTTTCTTTAACTGCAATAGTATTTCTGATGAAGTATAGGTCCTGGGTGTTTGTGCCTTAATATTGATAGAACAAAAACCTAACAGTATAATCCCGAGCAACGATCTGTATTTCATAATTAGTTGATGCTAAAATTTATCATTATTGATTCACTAAGAAAATGGCGTTTGCAAAAAGCAGTTTACCATTTTCCCAAAAACTCCTGAAGATGGGATCATCTGCAAAATATACTACTGTGCCTCTTCCCATATCCTGTACTCCCAGCACGGTGCCATCTTTTAATTTATCCTTCAATTTACTACCTACAAAACCGGCCACCTGGTTGTCTTTTTTAATTACCCCTACATTCCAGCCATCTTTCATAAATTCATACAGGTCGCCACTTTGCTTGAGTGTAAAATAATTGGAGTTGTAACCAAATGCCAATGGATGCGAATCATCCAGCGTTACCCTGTAAATAGAACCGGGGATAAAGTCAGTGATACTTTCCCTTTCCCTGTTCTCGTAACGTTTTACATCGGCATAAGCCCCTTTATCATCTTTCTTGTCATCTTCGTCGCTCTTCTTCAGTTTAAAGCCCCAGTCCAGCTTTGCTATTTGTGCAGCAGCGTTTTCCATGGCAATTATTTTGCCCCCCTGTTGCGCCCATGCTTTTATGTCGGCTGCCGATTCTTTATCTTTTAAAAATTTATAATTGCCGTCGGGCAGTATCAGCACATCTGTATTTTTTAATGCTGCTGCATCTATATCATCTGCATTGATGAGTGTAACAGGATAATTCAACTGCTGCTCAAACAAATGCCATACTTCCCCGGCTGCACCGGAACTGGCACCCTTACCGGTTACCAACACCACGTTGGGCTTTTTGATAAAATGTACTTTTTCGCTGCCAAAATCAAAGCCGCTTTCCATAAAACCGCTTGATACGCCCACAGCATAAGGAGCAATTTCCACTATATCTTTTAAATGCTCTTCATTCCCTTTCTTTAATACGATCAGTGTACCTTTTGAATATGCGATGCCGCCATAGGTAAAATCCTTTTCGGCAAAACGAACTTTTACCTGTTTATTCAACAGGGCCGCCAGGATTTTTGCATCTTCAAAAGATCTATAACTGATAAGATAGCCATAAGGATAAGATTCATTGGATGGCGATGGTGCCGGCCGCCAATGAGGCGTGCGTTGCTGTACAGACAGTTTTTCTCTTACTGCATAAGCCTGCAGGCCGTATACATAAGGAATGCTCCATGCAGTGATATCATAAGTAACTGAATCAACCAGTTTAGATTTTGGTTCAAATAAAACCTTTACCAAAGTAGATTTGGGCTGATATGCACTCACCGCAATATTATAACTGGGTAAAGTAAACGCTTCTTCTTTTCCTGAAAAATAATTATATCCTTTGAGCAGCTTATCATTCACAGTACCGTATTTAATACCGTTCGCATCAAAAAAGGTCTGCAGTGCTTTTAACTTATCTTCATTGGGCTCTGCAATTACATAAGTCTTGTATTCGCCTATTCCATTATTTTTTGCATCATCAAAGAATTTTTTGAACTCGCTCACCAGCTTAGTGTTATACACGGATGCCATTTCCAGCGTACTCATACCCGTAGTAAAATGATGTGCTATCCTGTCTTTTAATGTAAGCGTATCACCATCATTTTTTAAAGCAGCTAATCCGCCTGCGGGTCCGCCCGCCTGTTCGTAGGTCATGCCAATGGCACCGTTGTATATCGGGTACGTGTCACCGTAAGCAGGATAAAAAAGATCAAATATCTCTTTGGTAAAATACAACCAGCCATTACTATCAAAATATTTTGCATGATTTTTCCCGATGGTCAGCTGAAAATCCCGCTGCCACTGGGTGATCACTTCGTGAAAAGGTTCTGCTGCAGGGGCGAAATAATACGGACTGTTCACGCCCTGTTCGTGGTAATCGCAATGCACCTGCGGCATCCACTCGTTGTATTTTTTTACCCTGCCCTGCGATTCGGTCTGTGTTTGCCAGGCCCAATCCCTGTTCAGGTCAAAATTGTAATGATTGGTCCTGCCGCCCGGCCACGGTTCGCTGTGTTCCCTTGCATCTGTATTAGGATCAGCCTTTTTACCTGATACCTGCGTGAACCAATTGATATAACGTTCCCTGCCATCGGGGTTCAGGCAGGGATCAATGAGTACCACGGTATTCTTCAGCCATGTTTTTGTTTGTGCATTGGAGGGATCGAGCAGTGTATACAATGTTTTCATCGCCACTTCGGATGAACTGGTCTCATTGCCATGTACATTGTAACTGAGCCATACGATGGTAGGCGCAGTCACATCCGCCGGTTTATCATTTAAAATGCCTGCAAGCCTTAAATTATTTTTCCGTATTTCTTCCAGCCTGGAAAAATTCTCTTCCGATGCAACGATCGCCAGCAATAAAGGCCTGCCTTCATTGGTCTGTCCGTACTGCTCCAGTTTCATCATTTTGGGCATGGCTTCGGCAGCCTGCTGAAAATAATTCACGATCTTGTAATGCGGCGTATATTTATCCCCCAATTGATAGCCTAGGAACTGGTCGGGGCTTTTGAGTTGTTGGGAAAAAGAAGGGAGAACGGATAATAGTGTGATACAAAAAACAAAAAAGTGTTTCTTCATAAAATCCCTGGTTTATCAGGCGGTGTATTTAATGATCAATTTTAACTATGAGAAAAAAGAGCATTCTGCCTGCGATGATTGCGTGTTTTTTAGTGCTGCAAAGTACGGCGCAAATTAATCCTTATAATTACCACTCACAAAAAAAAGTGGTTTGTTCCAATGGCGCCGTGGTTTCGGCCCATCCTCTTGCCAGTAAGGCCGGTTTAAGCATTTTACAGCAGGGCGGCAATGCGGTGGATGCTGCCATTGCCACACAACTGGCACTGTCTGTAGTATATCCCGGCGCCGGTAATATTGGTGGTGGCGGTTTTATGGTGGCGCATTTAAAGAACGGTAAGAATATTGCCATCGACTATCGGGAAAGAGCACCGGCAAAAGCCAGCCGTGATATGTACCTGGACAGTAATGGTAATGCACAATTGCAGTTATCGCAGGACGGGCATTTGGCGGCAGGCGTACCAGGCACGGTAGCGGGCCTTTTTGCATCGTATAAATATGCTTCGCTCCCTTTTGAAAAACTGATCCAGCCGGCTATTGAGCTGGCAGAAAATGGCTATGCGATCACCGCCAACGAAGCTGCTTCACTGAACAGGACGAAAGCAGAATTCTTAAAATTGAATAGCGCTCCAGTGGCATTTGTAAAAAATACAGACTGGAAGGCAGGTGATACTTTAATTCAGAAAGAACTGGCCAATACTTTAAAACGCATCAGGGATAACGGTAAAAAAGGATTTTATACCGGCGAAACTGCCCGTTTTATCGTGGAAGAAATGCAAAAAGGTGGCGGGCTGATCAGTTATGCTGATCTTGAAAATTATGAAGCCAAAGAAAGAACGCCTTATATTTTTAAATACAAAGACAAAACCATTATCACCATGCCTTTGCCCAGTAGTGGCGGCATTATTTTAGAGCAGATGATGGGCATGATTGAAAAAAGGAATATCGCTGCGATGAAATTTCAAACGGCTGCCAGTGTGCATTTGATGACCGAAGTGGAAAGAAGGGCTTATGCCGACCGTGCGGAATTTTTAGGCGACCCTGATTTTGTAAAAGTGCCGGTAAAACGCCTTACCAGTCAGGCTTACCTGCAGGAGCGTATGAAGGATTTTGATGCCGCGAAAGCCGGTAACAGCGCCGCTACCAAGGCAGGCGTGATACCAGAAAGCGAAGAGACCACGCATTTAAGTGTGGCGGATAATAAAGGCAATATAGTATCGGTTACCACTACACTCAATGGTGGTTATGGCAGCCGTACGGTGGTAAGCGGCGCCGGTTTTTTATTGAATAACGAAATGGATGATTTTAGTGTAAAGCCCGGCGTGCCCAATATGTACGGGGCTATTGGCAACGATAAAAATGCCATTGCACCCGGCAAAAGAATGCTGAGCAGCATGACGCCTTCCATCGTTTTAAAAAGCAACAAGCCTTACCTGGTGGTGGGCACGCCCGGCGGCACCACCATACCTACCAGCGTATTTCAAACACTGGTGAATATTTTAGAATTTGGTATGACACCCGAAGATGCCGTTAATAAACCCAAGTTCCACCATCAATGGCTACCCGACAGGATTGATGTGGAAAAGGATTTTGATGAAGCTGTAAAAAAACAACTGGAGGTGATGGGTTATAAAGTAATGCCTAGATCTCCTATTGGTCGGGTGGAACTGATCGAAATAAAAGGCAAACAAATTACTGCTGTGGGCGATAAACGGGGCGATGATGATGCGGAAGGGTATTGAAATTTTAAAAAAACATCTTTATAAATACATTTATGACTGAAGACCTTATCTCGAATAATTTCATTGATAATATAGAGAAGCGTATTGTAAAGAAAGTACTTTCATTATCCAGGTTTGTTTTAGCGATGGTTTTGGTTTACAACGTCCTGGATGTACTGGATTGGTACATTGCAATAAGCCGTTACCCCTGGGACCACGAATTCAAGACTTCACTGGCATTTTTTGAATTCAGGATACGCCCATTTATAGCGCTATTCCTAATAACAGTATACGTTTTTATATGGGCATTGAATATAAGAGGCAATAAACTGATGGTACTTGCTGTAGAAAATGAGGATGCAGATATTTTCAACAATGCTTACAGAATTTATTACAAAGGGTTGAAGCTATCAATAGTATCGTTGTGCATTTCTATAATAAGTATTACAATCAGACTATTTTTAAATTAAAGTGATTATGAATACCGGAACAATATTTCTTCAATCAGCTGTTAAAAGATTGGGTTACTACAAAGAACTGGGCGATAAAACACTGGCGCAACTGAATGAAGCTGATCTTCATTACCAGCCCAATGAGGCCAGCAATAGTATTGCCATCATCATTCAGCATATGGCCGGCAATATGCTGAGCCGCTGGACCGATTTTTTAACCAGCGATGGCGAAAAGGACTGGCGCAACCGCGATACAGAATTTGAAGAACAGCAACTGAGCAAAGAACAACTGCTTGCCTTTTGGGAAAAAGGATGGCGTTGTTGCCTGGATGCGATCAGTGCATTGACGGAAGATGACCTCCTTAAAACCATCTATATCCGCGGTGAGGGGCTTACTGTAGTGGATGCCATTAACCGGCAGCTGGCGCATTATCCTTATCATGTGGGACAAATAATTTTTGCCGCCAAACTAATCACGGGCAATAACTGGCACAATCTTTCCATAGCAAAAGGCCAGTCGGAGCAGTTCAATAACAACATGACCGGCAAAAAATAGATGCAACCTTATGGGCTGTATTTCCTACTCTTAGTAAAACTGTACATTTGCACTCAATTAAAACACATGAAGAAAATTATAATACTTTTTGCAGCAGTAGTTCTGATAACTGTTAAAAGCACGGCACAGGTAAAAATAGCGGCAAAAGCGGGATGGAATTTTGCCTCGGCAAAAGCCACTTACAGCAATGTAAAACAACCTACGGATTTTGTATTTGGTTATGGCATTGGGGCGCTTGCAAAAGTTCCTTTTGATGGTGTTTTAAATTTTTCTCCCTCGGTAATGCTGAATAAAAGAGGTTTTATTGTAAAACCGATCAACGGCACCAATAAAAAAGAACAATACACGATCACTTATCTCGACCTCATTCCTTCACTGAGTGTTGACTTCCCGGTAAAAGGTAATTTTTTCGTGATCAGCCTGGGGCCGGATTTTGGTTTTACCAATTTTGGCAAAATAAAGGCGACCGACAATAACAATATCACCACTTCCGAAAAACTGAAATTCGGCTACAGCAACTATGGCTGGTTCGACCTGGGACTGAATGCCAGTATCGGTTTTCATATGAAGAAAGTATTTGTGGAAGCCGGTTACCTGCACGGCCTTGCCAGCATCAACAACAACGAGGAGAATGACCAGCGCAATATCCAGAACCGGATGCTGAGCCTTAATATCGGCTATTATTTCCGGTAAGTTCAATGTTTAAACGATATTTTTCTGCATGTTTCCCACGGGGGATCGCTGTTTTTTACCCCTGAGAATGGCTTCGCTGCTTATCTAAATAATTTATAAAGTTTGGTACTGAATTTGCCTGTAACAGGCGAAACGTTATTTTTGTAATAAGAGCGAATACCCTGAGCAAAAGCCTTAACATATTAAAATGGATATCTCTCACGCTGCTGTTCTGGCTGGGGCTTATAGCCCTGTATTTTTTTTTATACGGTAATAACAAATGGCTTTTTTATATCCTGCTTTTTGCCTGGGCCATTGCCTGGGCTTTTGTTTTTAAAAAGGTAAAGCATAAGATCGGTTTTTTCCTTGCCTTCTTTTTACTGGCAGCTTCACTCTGGGGCATCATTAATTTTCCGCCGGTACAGAATTATATTGCTACCAGGGTCACCAAAGTGCTTTCAGAAAACCTGCACACTAAAGTTTCCGTACGCCATGTTGATTTTTCCCTTTTCAATAAAATGCTGATAGAGGGCGTGCTGGTGGAAGATCATAAAAAAGATACACTGCTGTATGCCGGCACTGCAAGGGTAAATATCACCGACTGGTTCTTTTTAAAGGACAAAGCCACCTTGCAATACCTGGGCTTGAAAGATCCGGTCATCAACCTGAACCGTACTGATTCTGTTTGGAATTACCAGTTCTTAATAGATTATTTCTCGTCGCCAAAAGATCCTAACAGCAAACCCAAAAAGCAATTGCAGATAGATTTTAAAACGGTGGAAATGGAAAACCTCCGTTTTGCAAAGGTGGATAAGTGGGTGGGCCAGGATATGGTAGTGAAAGTAAAAAAACTGAATGCAGAAGCAGACTCAATTGATCTTACTGCTAAAAAGATCGCGATAAAGAACATCATGCTCGACGGGCCCGTTTTTTACCAGAGCAATTATACCGGCAAGCGGCCGGCTGATTATGCTGCTGCAAAAACATCGGTGAATGTTACTACGCCATCCGCTTATAAATGGAACAATGATGGATGGGTTTTTAAAGTAAATGATCTGCAGATAAACAACGGCATGTTTCAAAATGAAAAAGAAACAGAGCGGCTGCCTTATACCGACCGGTTCGACGGGCAACACCTGCTATTTGGTTCTATCAATGCCAGCATAAAAAATATCCGTTTTGAAAAAGATACTTTGTTTGCAGCCGTTAACCTGGCCACCAAAGAAAAATGCGGCTTTGAAGTAAAAAAACTGCAGGCAGATCTTAAGTTCACGCCCGACATCATGGAGTTCAATAACCTAGACCTGGAGACCAATAAGAGCAGGTTGCGCAATTATTATTCCATGAGCTATGATGGCTTTAATGAAAGCATGAGTGATTTCATTCACAGCGTAATGCTGGAAGGCAAATTCAAGAACAGTATTGTGCACAGTGATGATATTGCTTATTTCGCTCCCGCATTAAAAAGCTGGAACCGCAGTTTTGATATTGAAGGCACGGCAAAAGGTACTATCGATAACCTGGTGGCAAAGAATATGATCATCAAAAGCGGCAACACTTCGGTGGATGGCGATATTGCTTTGAGGGGATTGCCCGATCTTACCAATACCTTTATTGATTTTAAATCCAACAGCCTCGTTACAAATTACAAAGACCTTATCGCTATTATTCCCAGTTTAAAAAATGTGACCCAACCTCAATTGCCTAAATTGGGTGATATCAGGTTCAGGGGAAATTTCACCGGCTTTATCAACGACTTTGTTACGTATGGTAATATCAATACCAACCTGGGCGATGTGATCGCTGATATCAACATGAAACTGCCGGATAACAGCCCTGCCACTTATTCGGGTAAGATATCTTCCTCCGGGTTCAACCTTGGCCAATTCCTTAACAGCAGTGCGCTGGGCAATATTGCGCTGGATGGTAATATCAAAGGCAGTGGTTTTAACCTTAAAGACCTGAATGCTGCTTTTAAGGGCAATGTGCACCGCCTGCAGTTTTCCGGTTATACCTACCAGGATATTGCTTTGGACGGCACTTTCAATAAACAGGTATTTACCGGGCATGGCACAGTGAATGATCCCAATTTAAAGATCAGTGATTTCAATGGTTCTATCAGCTTTGCCGAAAAAGAGATGGCGTTCAATTTTGATGCAGTACTGGATAGTTCCAATTTTAAAAACCTGCATTTTACCTATGATGATTTTGCGCTGAAAGGACATTTTAACCTGAACTTTACGGGTAATAACATTGACAAATTTTCTTGGTACCGCAAAAGTGTACAGTGCTACTTTGCTGCACAATAACACCAAATTATCTTTCGATTCGCTTACGCTGAATTCATTTATTGCCGATGGCAAAAAACATTTGTCCATTCTTTCCAATGAAGTGGAAGGCAGTATCACCGGCGATTTTAAAATATTGGAACTACCCGATGCTTTCAAAGTTTTCTTAAGCCGTTATTACCCGGCTTATATTCCCAAACCCAATCATGCGGTAAGCAACCAGGATTTTAGTTTTTTTATCAAGACCAAGGAAGTGGATGAATATGTACAGCTGATCGACCCGAGGCTGAAAGGCTTTAATGACGCTACTTTCAGCGGCAACCTGCGCCTGGCGCAAAACGAACTGAATGTAAAAGCCTTTATCCCCCAGTTTGAGTACGATAAAAAAGTGTTCAACTCCGTTAATTTAGAAAGCAAGGGCAACCTGGATACTTTATTCACCCGTATAACTGCCGGCGATGTGGTGCTGAACGACAGCCTGCATTTTCCCGGCACCGACCTCAGTATCCGTTCTAACAATGATGTATCGGTGATACAATTAAAAACCAGCGCCAGCAAAACGCTCAGCGAAGCAGAACTGAATGCTACCGTACAAACCCTGTCCGACGGTGTACGCATACACTTCTCCCCTTCTTCCTTTATTGTGAACGATAAAAAGTGGCAGCTGGAAAAAGACGGGGAGCTCACGATACGAAAATCGTATATTGATGCCAGTGAGGTAAAATTCGTGCAGGGCAACCAGGAGATCGTGCTTTCCACCCGACCGGCCGAGGATGGTACTGACCATACGGATGTGGTGGCGCAGCTTAAAAAAGTAAATATTGATGACTTCGCTCCTTTCTTCTTAAAAAAACCAAGGATAGAAGGCGTTATAACAGGAACCGTTACACTAAGCGACCCATTTGGCAAACAAAGGATCGATTATGAAGCAGAGGCAGAGAACCTTACGATAGACGACAAGAAGATCGGCGATACCAAGCTGAATGGCGGCGTGAATACGGCTACCGGGTTGGTAACCTTTAAAACCAAAACGGATAACCCGCTTTACAAAGTCGATATAGACGGCAGTTATAATTATAAAGATTCCACCGATAAGCAAATGAATATTGACGTGGTTTCGGAACATTTTGATATCAGCCTGCTGGACAATTACCTGGGCAGCATTTTCAGCCATATGCACGGCGATGCGGTGAGTAATTTAAAGATCAGTGGCGGGCCTAATAATAAAAATTTTACCGGTAGTGTATCCGTTACCGGTGGTTCGCTGATGGTGAACTATACCCAATGCAAATACTGGTTCGATAACGAGACCTTTATTTTAAACCCTGGTGAGCTGGATCTTGGGGAGATTGCCCTTAAAGACACTTTCAACAATGAAGGAACGGCGAGTGGTAAGGTATATTTTAAAAATATGTTCGATGAACTTTCGTTCGACAACGTGAATTTCCATACCAAACGCAATATGCTTTTGCTGAATACCACAGAAAAAGACAATTCGCAGTTTTATGGCAGGGTGCTGGGCAGTGCAACCATGTCTTTGAACGGCCCTGTTACAGATATGAAGATGAAGATCAACGGCAGCACTTCCACTACAGACTCCAGCCATATTTCCATACCCACCGGTTCGGGCAGAGAAGCCAGCGCTATTGATTATATAGATTTTGTACAGTTTGGTACCGAGATGCAGGATGGTGGCGGCAAAAAAGAATCGAGCATTACGCTGGATATGGACCTGAAAGCCAACCCCGCCTGCCGCATTGATGTGATACTGGATGATGTGACGGGTGATGTGATCCGCGGGCAAGGCAATGGTGACCTGTCGATTCATGTGGGCAGTAATGAAAAGCTGGAAATGCGGGGGCGTTACGACATCACCAAGGGTGAATACAAATTCAATTTCCAAACCTTTTTGCAAAAATATTTTACAGTTAACAGTGGTTCTTCCATTGTATGGACCGGTGATCCGTATCTGGCCAACATTAATATTGAAGCAGAATATCTTGCCAAGAACGTTGACCTGAGCAGTATTTCTTCTTCCAATAATTTTAAACAGAAAGGCGATATCAAGATCCTTGCTTCGCTTACCGGTATATTGAATAAGCCCGATATCAAATTCAGCTTTGTGATACCGGACAGGAACAATCCTTTGTACGGTGATTTCTTTGCGATGAATAAGCTGGAAGCTTTCAGGAAAGAAGAGAGTGAAATGAATAAACAGGTGGCCAGCCTTTTGCTGATCAATTCATTTATTTCCACCGGCCAGCAGAATGCTTTAACAGGCAATGTACCGTTTACATTAGCGGCCAATACCATTGGCGGTGTGGTATCCGGTTGGCTTACCGGCATCTTTAATAAAAGTCTTGATAAAGCTACGGGTGGAAAGGTCTCCACTTACCTGGACATCAACTCCAGTTTTGACCTGCAAAGCACAGCTGCTTTACTGCAAGCCAATGTAAGAACGGGTTTCCAGTTCTTATTGAACAACCGCCTGGTGATATTAATTGGAGGAAATATTGATTTCAATAACCCCTATGCGCTTATTACGAATAAGAACCTGATCAGTCCTGATATTACCATTGAGTACATGCTTACCAAGGATGGCAGGTGGAGGGCGGTAGGTTTTAACCGTACCAGCATTGTGGCTACAGATCTTACCGGCCTGCAAAGAAATAAAACAGGGTTAAAAATATCTTACCGCAGGGATTATGATAAACGCACCAAGGAGGAAAAGATCCGCCGCCGCGAAAGAAAAAATCACTGAAACCCAGTAAATGATCTAACCATTCAGTATCTCGTGTCCCAGTTTGTCTTTTTTAGTACGCAGGTATCTTTCGTTGTGCGGATTTGATTTGATTTCGATGGGCACATTTTCCACCACTTCCAGGCCATAGCCCAGCAGGCCGGCGCGTTTGCGGGGGTTGTTGCTCATCAGTTTCATTTTACTTACACCCATGTGGCGCAGTATCTGGGCGCCCACACCATAGTCCCGCTCATCCATGCCAAATCCCAGTTCCAGGTTAGCTTCCACGGTATCCCTTCCCTGCTCCTGCAGTTTATAGGCTTTTAATTTGTTCAGCAGGCCAATGCCACGGCCTTCCTGGTTCATATATAATATCAGGCCCTTACCTTCTTTTTCTATCATCTTCATGGCATGGTGCAGTTGGTCGCCGCAATCGCATCTTAAAGAGCCTAAAATATCACCCGTCATACAACTGCTGTGTACCCTTACCAGCACCGGTTCATCTTTTTGCCAGTTGCCTTTTTTTAAGGCCATGTGAATTTCGCCGGTGTTGAGCTGTTTAAAGGCCACCAGGTCAAAACTGCCGTATTTGGTGGGCAACTGCACGCTTACTTCTTCTTCTATCAGTGTTTCTGTCTTTAAACGGTATTCTATCAGGTCTTTTATCGAGATCAGCTTTAAGTCAAATTTTTTGGCAATTTCAACCAATTGGGGCAATCTTGCCATTGATCCGTCTTCGTTCATGATCTCCACCAGCACACCGGCGGGATAAAATCCGGCCAGTACCGCCATGTCTATCGTGGCTTCGGTATGCCCGGTACGGCGCAATACGCCTCCTTTTTTAGCCCTTAATGGAAAGATATGGCCCGGTCTGCCGAGGTCGTCGGGTTTGGTGGCGGGGTCAATTAATGCCTGTACGGTTTTGGCCCTGTCGTGTGCCGAAATACCCGTGGTGCAGCCATTGCCCAGCAGGTCCACGCTTACGGTAAAAGCGGTCTCATGCAGGGAAGTATTGTCCACTACCATGGGTGGCAATTGTAATTCGTCGCAGCGTTCTTCTATCAGGGGGGCGCATATCAGCCCGCGCCCGTGGGTACTCATAAAGTTGATCATTTCGGGGGTCACGCTTTCTGCTGCCCCTATAAAATCGCCTTCGTTTTCGCGGTCTTCATCATCTACTACTATGATCAGTTTTCCTTTTTTTATATCCTCAATGGCACTTTCAATACTGTCTAACATATACATTTATTTATAGTACAAAGGTAACAAGGTTTGGTGCTTTTTGTTACGCAACAATTTTTTGAAATCGGGAATATTTTAACTGTGTTGACACATTAATAAATTAGCTATTTCGATGATTTTATCGTTTAAACTTTAATAAAAGTTGCCCATTGGCTGAAATATAGTACTACAGGGCACAAGCAGCATATAACCACTTATCATTGCCCTATAATTTGTTGATAATAATTGGCTCAAATTCGCCAATTATTTAGTTTCTTTGCCACCGTAAAAACAAACTATTATGAGAATCAGAAAAATTGTACGTTTATTGACCGTACTATTAATTTTTCCAGTTGCGCTGAGTGCACAGGTTACTACCAGCAGTATTTCTGGTACAGTTAAGCAAAAAGACGGACAGCCCATTGCCGGGGCCACTATCACGGCTATTCACCAACCTTCCGGAACCAAGTATGTAACTGTTTCTAAAAAAGCAGGTACTTTCACTATTTCAGGTATGCGTTCCGGCGGTCCTTATACGCTTTCTTTCGAGTCTGTAGGTTTTACACCTCAGCAACTGACCGATATCAATCTTGCCCTGGGCGATGATTACAATGCCAACATAGCTTTGGAAAACAACAGCACAGTGCTTGAAAAAGTAGTGGTAACGGGTAGTGCCCGCAGTACCGCTAATATCAAGAACGGTGTTTCCACCAGCATTGGTCAAAGGCAGATCACTACTTTGCCTACCATCAACAGGAGTATCACTGACTTTACCCGTTTAACACCACAATCAAATGGTAACAGCATTGGCGGTCGTGATGGCAGGTACAATAACGTTACTATTGATGGTGCCAACCTGAATAACAACTTTGGTTTAAGCACCGATCCATTACCGGGCGGTGGCAGCAACCCTATCTCTATGGATGCGATCGAAGAGATCAGTGTAAACATCAGCCCATACGATGTCAGGCAATCTAACTTTACCGGTGGTAATATTGCCGCGGTAACCAAGAGCGGTACCAACGTTTTTAAAGGAACTGCTTATACTTACTATAAAGAAAAAGATTATATAGGTACAAGGGTAGGTAAATTAAGGCTTACCAATGCCGACAGCAAGACCAACATCTGGGGTGGCAGCATCGGTGGACCGATCATCAAAAACAAATTATTCTTCTTTGTTAACGGTGAATACGAAAACAACCTGATCCCTCCTGCTACTTCTTATGTACCAACAGGTGGTACAGTTGCAGGTACCAACACTTCTACTGTTTTGGCTTCTGACCTGGATAAAGTTTCTAATTATGTAAGGACCACTTACGGTTACGAAACCGGCGGTTATGTTCAGCCAAACTTTGGTAAGAGCAACTACAAACTGCTGGGACGTGTGGACTGGAACATCAGCACAAAACATAAACTGACTGTAAAATACAGCGAGTTCCAGAACACCAATGATGTTGCGGTTAACTCTTTAAGTGTTCCTAACAGTGCTACCAGCGGTACCAATACATGGACCTCTGTTGCACGTTTGGGCGCCAATGCTTATTCTTTTGCCAACTCCAACTATGGTTTTAAAGATATCGTAAGGAATTTTTCTCTTGAGGTGAACAGTAACTGGAATGGCAAATTCGCTAACCAGTTCATTGCTACCAGCACCAACATCCGCGATACACGTACTACCAACAGCGACCTGTTCCCGTTTGTTGATATCATCGGAAGCCCTACAGGCGCCAGCTACCCAACTGTAAAGAACAACTACATCAGCCTGGGTAAAGAGCCTTATTCCAACAACAACGATGTTAAGAATGACATTTACAATGCTACTGATAACTTCATGATCTATGCAGGAAGGCACACTGTTACTTTAGGTGTTGCTTACGAACAGCAGTATGTAGGTAACCAGTTCATGCCGGCTTCACAGAGCTATTATACTTATGGTTCTATCGCTGATTTCATGAACCCGACTGCTCACCCTATTGCTTTTGCACTTACTTATTCAAGGGTACCGGGCAACGACGCTCCCTACTCTGCTGAATTGAAAATTGCACAGGGAAGCGCTTATGCACAGGATGAATTCAACATCAATTCTAACCTGAGGTTGAGCTATGGCTTACGTATCGATAAACCAATTTATCCTACACAGCCTATCGAAAACCCCTCTATCACTGCATTAACTTATCCTGACAAAGACGGCAACCCTACCAATTATTCAACCGGTATGTGGCCAAAAGCTACTATGTATTTTTCACCAAGGGTAAACCTGCGTTGGGATGTTGATGGCAATAAAAAACTGATCATCCGTGGAGGTAGCGGTATCTACACCGGTAAAATTCCTTTTGTATACTTAACCAACATGCCTACCAATAGCGGTATGTACCAGGTAAGTGCTTTGGCAAGTGCAACCCAGTTGTCTCAGATCACTTTCAGCAAAGATCCAAAAGCATGGCAGTCTTTATTTACGGCTCCTGCTCCTACACCTAATACCGGTGGTTTTGTGCTGATCGATAAGAACTACAAATTCCCACAAGTGTGGAGGACCAATATCGGTTTTGAACAGAAATATGCACACGGTTTAACTTTGTCAATGGATGTTTTATACACCAAAGACCTGAATGCAACTGTACTGCGTAATGCTAATGAAATTGCACCTACCAGCACTGTAAACCTGGGTGGCTCTACAAGGCCAAGCTTTGCCAACACCACTACTTCTACCAGGAGGCTGTATAACGCTTACGCCAACACGATAGTACTGGAAAACAATAAAAAAGGTGGTGGTTTCTCTTTCACTGCCCAGGTATCTAAATCTTTCAGCAAAGGATTCTATGCTTCACTTGCTTACACTTACAGCGAAGCACTGGACGTAACTGCTAACCCTGGCTCTACTGCTGCTTCTGTATGGAGCGCTAACCCAACCAGCGGTACACAGAATACCAAAGAATTGTCTTACTCTCAATTCTCTACTCCTCACCGTATTGTTGGTATCTTCTCTTACAGGAAAGAGTACCTGAAACACCTGGCTACTACCTTCTCTGTTTTCTATGAAGGTTCACAGGCTCCGGGTGCAGCGGGTGGTTCTCAAAGGATCAGCTATGTATACGGTTCAGGTACCGGTACTACAGCTACCGGTTTACCAAGCGGCTTTGCCAACACTGCCGATGTTAACTACGATGGTAACAGCCAGGACCTGATGTACATTCCAAAAAATGCAAGCGAGATCACTTTCATTCCTTTGGTTGTTAGTACACCAGCCGGTAATGTTACTTATACTGCACAACAACAGAGCGATGCTTTCTTTGCTTTTGTTGCACAGGATAAATACCTGAGCAAACACATGGGCCAGGTTGCAGAACGTAATGGTGGTAAATATCCTTTCTACCATAAAGTGGATGTAAAGATCCTGCAGGATATTTTTGTGAACATTGGTAAACATAAAAACACTTTACAGTTCAGTGCAGATTGCACCAACTTCCTGAACCTGCTGAACCAGGATTGGGGATTGCGTGACTTCTTCCCAACCAGCACTCCTTTAAGGGCTGCTAAGAACGCTACTACAGGTGCGGTGGTTTATCAACTGGCTACTTATACGCCTAACGGAAGTTCTACTCCTATTTTGATCGACAAATCATTTATCAGGAGCACTTCTACTGCCAGCACTTGGGCTATACAGTTAGGTTTGCGTTATATCTTTTAATCAGAACTAAACTGCATACTAAAAAGGCTGCTTTCTTAACAGAAGCAGCCTTTTTTAATTATTGAATGATGTAAGTAATTTGTTTTAACCCCATCCCCATTTTAAAAAATCGGGGAATGCTTTGGCCCAGGTAGGCACATCATGTTTACCATCCTGCAGTTCCAGGTACATGATATCATTTTCCCGGTTGTAACCTTTCTCTACCAGGTCGTTTATCAATCCCTGTGCATCGTCAATGGAATCGATGATGCCGTTGCCGTTGCGGTCGGCAACCTCATCCAGCGTACCTACTTCAAAAAAGAATTTGAGCCAGGGTGCATAGTAACCTTCCTTTACCTGCCGGTGCATGATGCGGTCGGTATCTTCATTAAAATCAGGATCGTCCTGGTCTTTATCCCGCCACCACAACGAACCACTGAATACACCCACCCTTCTGAATTCCTGCGGATGATTCCACACTATATCCAGTGCGCTTAATGCCCCCAGCGAAAAGCCTGCGTAAGATTTTTCTTTAAAGGAAGGTATTGCGTATGTAGTGCGTATAAAGGGCAGCAGTTCTTCAAATACAAAACGGGTATACAAAGCGGCCTTGGCTCCCCTGCCCTTGTAATCCAGTATGCTGGCGGTTCCGTATTCATTCTTCCTATCGGCCGAACAATGTATGCCCACACAAAACAATGGACTTACAGCATCGTTGCTGTAGAGCTCATCCAGTATCTCATTAAAGTTCATGGTCACCAGGTCCTGCCCGTCATTGATCAGCAGCAGGCTTAGTTGCGAAGGGTCGGTAACTTCAAAGGGCAGGTAACAATCCACTTTAACCGTCCTTGCCAGCAACACCGATTCCAGCAAGTGATTGTCAACGGTCACTCCCACCTTTTTTTCTTTATCCATAGTTTCAAAATTAAGGAAAGAAGGTGATACAGCATACCCGCAAAAATGCAGTACTTGTTTACTTTCCGGATAAATACCCGATCCGGTTAGGGGTAAACAATATTTTTTTTATTGGATATGAAAAAATATATTTGGATACATTTGAGAAGACACATCATTTTACAATAAATAAAATTAATTGTTATGAAGAAAATCGGCATGCTGTTCGGAAAAGAAAGAAGTTTCCCCATGGCTTTTATTGAAAGAGTAAACAGCAAAAAAATTGATGGTATTATTGCAGAACCTGTTAAGATAGATAAAGTGATGCAGGGAGAACCCAGTGGCTATGCCGTTATCTTCGACAGGATAAGCCAGGATGTTCCTTTTTACAGGGCATTTTTAAAGAATGCTGCGCTTTGCGGCACTACAGTTATCAATAACCCTTTCTGGTGGAGTGCAGATGAAAAATTTTTCAATAACTGTTTGGCAACAAAGATCGGTGTGCCCGTTCCTAAAACGGTAATATTACCGAGCAGGGACCTGCCGCCTGATACCAGTAATGAATCATTCAGCAATTTAGCCTACCCGTTAGATTGGGATGGCATCTTTAAATACATTGGCTTTCCTGCATACATGAAACCATTTGCCGGCGGTGGCTGGAAGAATGTGTACCAACTGAACAGCAAGGAAGAGTTTTTTGAAAAGCATGCAGAAACAGAACAGTTAGTAATGATGCTGCAGGAAGAAATTAAATTTGACGAATATTACCGTTGTTATTGCATTGGTGGCAAGTATGTGCGCATTATGCCTTACGAACCCCGCAATCCACATCACCTTCGCTATGTGGCCAACTTTTCTCCTTCGCCTGAAAGGTATAAGCAAATGGAAGAAATAGTCTTGCGTATCTGCCATTATTTGGGTTATGATTTTAATACGGTAGAGCTTGCCTTACGGGATGGCGTACCCTATGCTATTGATTTTTGCAACCCAGCTCCTGATGCCGAGGTTACCAGCGTAGGCCAGGAAAATTTTGACTGGGTAGTAGAAACTGCTGCCAACTATGCTATTGAAAAAGCGATGGAACATAAAGACAACCTGGATAATTTAACCTGGGGTACTTATATCACCAACAGCTCGGCCAAGAAGAAGCTGTTTTAAAGTATGAAAAAGTATTTAACACAATTGAATGATGATGATCTAACAGAGAACCTGGTTGAAGAACCAGAGAGCCTGTACGGGTTTACGTATGCCGATTACGTGACCTGGAATTTTAAAGAACGGATAGAACTGATACGGGGCAAGATTTTTAAGATGAGCCCTGCACCTACTATTCTTCATCAAACAATTTCTGTTAATATTGAAAAAAAGATCAGCCGGTTTTTAGATGGGCATCCCTGCAAAATGTTTCATGCGCCTATTGATGTAAAATTAGCCGGCAGGCCTTTCAGGAAGAAAAAAATAATGGATAACGAGGTTTTCACCGTTGTGCAGCCTGATATCATTGTAGTGTGTGATGAAGATAAACTGAAAGATGCCCGCAGCGTGGATGGCGCTCCCGAACTGGTAATTGAAATATTAAGCCCCGGCAATACCAGGGTGGAAACAAAGTATAAGTTTGACCTGTACGAAGAGAATGGCGTACTGGAATACTGGGTGGTATATCCTGAATTCAGGCATATTTATGTGTATGTTTTAAATGATAATGGTAAATATGGCCGGCCAGCTATTTACGAGGTCAATGAAAATATCTGTTCTTCTGTTTTAGAAGGATTGAGCATACCGGTGAATGAAATTTTTAAACTCTAACTAAAGTCACAACATGGCAAACCTTTCGTACAAACATTTTACATTAGGCGTTGAAGAAGAATACATGGTGATCGATCCGGCATCGAGAGAATTAAAAAGCCACCAGCAAAGGATCGTGCAGGAAGGACAAAAAGTGATCAAGGACAAGGTAAAGGCCGAAATGCACCAGGCCGTGGTGGAAGTTGGTACCGATATTTGCCAGGATGTGGATGAGGCTTTTATGGATGTAAGCACCCTGCGCAAAACCATCAGCGCCATTGCCGGCGAACTGGGCTTGTGGATCGGCGCTTCGGGCACACACCCTTTCAGCCATTGGGAAAGCCAATTGATCACTGAACATGCCCGCTATAACGAAATTGTAAATGAACTGCAGGAAGCTGCCCGCAGCAACCTCATTTTCGGTTTGCATGTGCATGTAGGTATGGAAACAAGGGAAATGGCCATTCATATTGCCAACAGCGCCCGTTATTTTTTACCGCATATTTATGCCCTCAGCACCAACTCCCCTTTCTGGGAAGGCAGGCTTACGGGTTATAAATCTTTCCGCACCAAGGTTTTTGATAAATTTCCCCGTACCGGCATACCTGATTTTTTTGAGAGCATTGAGGCCTACGATAATTACGTGAAGCTGTTGATCAAGACCAACTGTATTGATAATGCCAAAAAAATATGGTGGGACCTGCGGGTGCACCCCTTCTTCAACACCGTTGAGTTCAGGGTTTGCGATATCCCGATGACTGTGCAGGAAACTATTTCGATCGCGGCTTTGTTCCAGGCTATTTGCGCCAAATTGTACAAGCTGCGCAGCCAGAACCTGAACTTTATGATGTACAGCAGGGCCCTGCTGAATGAAAATAAATGGCGGGCCAGCCGCTACGGCATTGATGGCAGCCTGATAGATTTTGGTAAGGAAAGTGAGGTGAATACCAGGGTGTTATTGTACGAACTGCTTGATTTTATTGATGATGTGGTGCCGCACCTGGGCAGCCGCCACGCCGTAAATAATGTGCATAAAATGATGGAACAGGGCACTGGGGCCGACCGACAGCTAAAAGTATTTGAAGAAAGCAAGAACCTCGTAAACGTGGTGGATTATATTCATGACAGCTTCCTTTCGGGACTGTAACCCCTTAAAAAAGTAAAAGAGATCATCGGTGGATGATCTCTTTTTTTGTGACCGCGTTAGGATTCAAACCTAAAACCTTCTGATCCGTAGTCAGATGCTCTATTCAGTTGAGCTACGCAGCCTTGGTAATTCGGGCTGCAAATATAGCCAGATTATCGTTTCTGTCCAAACATTTATTGATCTTCACTGTAGTAGAGGCAAAAACTACCCTGATCGTTCAAATTCTTTGCTCATTAATTTTCTATCAGCAACAGGCTGTTAAAGCCATTCAGCCCATCCGGCTGGCGGTGGGGATTATCCACATCTTCCATCCACACTTTATCATCTACAAAAAATTTATACTGGTAAGTGCCTTTGGGCAGCATGGGAATAGTGATCTTCCATACGCCATTTTTTTTGTGCTCCATTTGCAGGGCATCGTGCGCCCAATGATTAAATGTACCCGCCAGTGAAATATGCGATGCACAGGTATTCTGAATGTAAAATTCAATGGCTTTTTTTCTTTTGTTGATGAAAGGCGATGCATGTTGTTTCATAGAAAAAAATTTTAGCGTTATAAATTATTTTCACGGATGTTCTATCCGCAAAATGATTTTACTTTTTTTATTGGAACGATACCAATGTTTGCTGATGCCAGGTATTTTATTACTTCAATATCCTGTACGCTATAGCAATTTTACCAGCGCTGCAAATGAAACAGGTGAATACAAGAATAGTAAGAGAGGGTGCATTTACATTGCCAGTGCTACGCCACTTTGGAAAAGTTACGTCATTTTTTTCATATCTCCAGCAGGCGCTGCTGCTTTAACATTTGCTGTGCATATCTTTCCGGCATCAGGCCTTGTTGTATAATTTGATAACAGGCTCTCTCAGCGTTGCTGCTTCGGGGCTGCAGTAAAAAGATATTACAGAGGCAATGTCTTCCGGTTTTACCCAGGCATCGTGGTTGGCATCGGGCATTGATTGACGGTTTTGAGGTGTATCGATGGTGCTGGGCACTATTACGCTCGTTACCACATCGGTACCTTTTGCTTCGGCATTCATCAATTCTGCCAGTCTGAAAATGAGTGATTTACCGAGGCTGTAAGCCACCATTCCTTTTCCGTTGGCTGTGCTCAGGCCCGGCTTGGAACCGATCAAAAATATGCGCCCTGTTGTTTGCTGCAGCATTTGTACAAATACAGGACGGGCCACATTATAAGCTGTTTCAAAATTCAGTTTGTATTGTTTCTGAATATCAGCAGTTTTTGTTGCTGCAACTGTGCCCATTGCAAAACCACCGACCGTAAGTACAGCTGCCTCAATGCCTTTGTATTTGGTAATTACATTCTGAATAAATTTTTCCGCATCATCTTCATTCATCAGGTCTACCACCACTTTCTCCAGTTTTTCATCGTCGATATCAAAAGGGGCTTTATCATTGGGAACAATGGTACCCACCACGTTATACCCTTCTGCAAGAAATTTTTTAACCACTGCCTGTCCCATATTGCCCGATGCGCCGGTTACGATCACTGTTTTGTTTGCCATATCAATTTATTTTTCTGTTCTGTCAAATTTATGAAAATCAGTTTAAACCTTACCGCGACCGTATAAACAATGAAATGCACCGCATACTGATTTAATTTCTTTCTGCGCATAAGAATATTTATTTTAGTACACTCAAAACTCCACCAGGCTTATGGCAGACAAACCCTTTTCATACGTACCCAGCCAGCAACTGCGCAAGGATCTTAGTTTTGGCCGCTTTAACTGGAGTAAAGCAGAAGATCAATACAAAGAAGGAAAATACCTGGAAGCGCTTTGCAGTACCATCAGTTATATTGATACCGCGATCGGTGAACAGTTTGCCAAAGATCCGCAAACGGGAGTAAAAGTGCTGCATGGCTCCATGCAGATGCATATTGCTGTTAATAACGGGCAGTTACAGGTGCTGGCGCCTTTTGTAGATATTACAAATGCACAAAAAATGGTGATACTGCGCAAAAGCTGCGAGATCAATTTTAATGTTCTATCCATTGCAAGGATTGAATGCAGGGAAGATGATCTTTGTTTTATTTTCAGTTGCCCCGTAGAAGCCTGTGAACCCTGGAAGATCTATGATATATTAAGAGAGATATGCTGGACAGCAGATAAATATGATGATGATTTTGTTACGCTGCATAAAGCGAGCTGGTTATGCAAGCCTGAAGTAATTCCTTTTAATGAAAGCCGGCTGCAGCAAAGCTGGCTGGGCTTTAAACAATATTTGCAGGAAGGAAAAGAATGGGCCGCTTACTGGAAACAGCAAGGCTATTCGTACGTGGTATGGGATGTGGTGTATGTTACGCTGCTGAAGATCGATCATCTTTGTGCACCACAGGGTTCGCTGAAAAATTTGATGGAAGCTAATATTGATAAGCTGTTCGAGAAAAAAGATATACTGGACCTGGCGAATGATGGCATTGCTTTTTTAAATACGCTGGATAATCTGCCACAGGAAAATTTTGTTTCGCAGTTGTATGATATCTCCACTTTTATTCCGGCCAAGATCACCGGCTCAGCCGCCAATGTTCAAACTGCGCTGAAGCAATATCTTACCGATGCATATAACCATCTTACCAAGAACGAGATCATCAGTGCTTACCTGTGGTTACAAAAAGCAGCGTTCCGTATGCTTTATAATTACCGGTTCAATGAAACACAATGGAAACATATTGAATCGATCCTTACCGGGCTCAACAACCTTCCCCTGACTGATGCCACTAATAAATTGTACGATGCACTCAACGAATTCTATACTAATCCGCGTGACCAGGTTACCGCTCCTGCCCCGGATAAAAAAGAAGAAAAGAAAGGTTTGTTTGCAGGCTGGTTCAGCTGATCATTTTTAAAAAACCATGGGATGGAAAACACGCTTTTAGCCGCTATAAAAAATGCTGTTCATAAAGTTTACACTTCTGATGGAACAGGCACTGCTTTTTATTTAAAAGACAAAGATTGTTTTGCCACCAATTATCATGTGGTGGAAGGCTTTCATGAAGTGGCGCTAGAGAATCAATCGAAGTACCGCTACAATGCAAAAGTGATATTGGTTGATCCTGCCAATGATATTGCCATTTTAAGATGCAACGATACGGCTAAGACATCGGCCATCCCCATTAATATTTCATTGAGCATTGAAGAAGCGCAGAAGGTTACAGTGCTGGGTTTCCCTTACGGGCCATTCAGCGTTACAGAAGGCATCATTTCCAATAATGCACGTATTCTCAACAACAAAATGTTTGTGCAAACAGATGCGGCCATTAATCCCGGCAACAGCGGCGGCCCTATTGTAAACAGTGCGGGGGAACTGATCGCTATTGCTTCTTCCAAACTTACAGAAGCAGACAGTACAGGTTTTGGTATTCCTTATAAAGTGCTGGTGAGTGTGCTGGATAAATTAACCGGCGATCAGCAGCAATTCAGTGTGAGCTGTAGTTCGTGCGGTAATCTTTCCATCGAAGATGCTTCTTATTGCAACCACTGTGGCGCAACAATCAGTACTAATTATTTTAAGACCAAGGAACCGGAACGTTTTGCTCCTTTGATTGAAAAAGCCATTTTACAATCGGGCACCGATCCTGTACTGGCAAGAGTAGGCAGGTTGTACTGGGAGTTTCACCAGGGCAGTTCACTTATCAGGATATTTTCTTACAAAGACAATTATGTATATGCCACTTCGCCGCTTAACAGCCTTGGCGGCAATAAGCTGGAAGCACTTTACCGCTATCTTGCTTCCAATGCGGCTGCGCCTTATCGCTATGGCATTTACCAGAATGATATTTTTCTCTCCTACCGTTTTGCCTTGGCAGATCTTTATGGTCCTTTGCAGGAGAACGTGATCAACGAGTTGAGTGAATTTATCAACAGGGCTGATGCTGCTGATAATTATATTGAAGAGAATTTTGGTTGCCCTAAAACAGTTTTTTCAAGAAGTTAAGCCGGTAGCCGCCGAATAATAAAATTTTGTACCGGCTTTTCCCTTATTTGCAAACGCCAGTTATAGGCTTATTTCCACCACCCTTCTCATCAAAGCCGCCACAACAGCCTTTCTCCCACCGGGCCTGTGTTTTGAAAATACATTTGCATGCAATAAAAGCATTCAAATGAAAAGTTTTCTCTTATCCGGTTTCGTAAGTGCATTGATCTGCATTTTTATTTTCAGCGTTTTTGAAAAAAAATTCCGCAGCTTTATTAACAATGTACCCGACAAATTTCTCATCGTTGTAATAGCTGTTTTATTCGCTGCATACCTGCTGTCTTTGTTCTGGGGCATCATGGGTATCATGAAGGAGCAACGCCTGCTGAATTTTTTAGGCATCGGCATGAGCCTGGCGGGCATCAGTGTTTTCGTTATGGGCTATATGGTCAATGCCGGTAAGGGGAAAGCATCTCCAGGACAATTTGATTATTCTATAAATACGATTGAAGTACAGCAGCAAACTGCTTTACGGGAATTACTGCAGCAGACCAATACAAAACCACAGAATGTAAAATTTGTGAATTATTGGGAAATGAATAAAAATCCCGATTCATTTGTGGTATGTGTACAAAAGGGAAACATTATTGCTTTACAGGTAAAGAATAAAAGACTGGCGGATGTAAGAACGATCTCTGAATTTTCGCACCTGAACTGGTTGATATTGGACAATTGTAATCTTACTAGTATTGCTGAACTTAAATTGCCTTTGCTGGAACGCCTGGCTGTTAATAATAACCAACTTTCAAACCTGGCCGGCCTGGAAAACGAACCCAATATTACCTGGTTAAATTTTCAAAACAATCCTGTTACAGATTCCAGCGCTTTAAAAAATCTTACTAAAAAAGACCTGTTTATTCTCAACTGATCATTATGAATGACCTTACAATACGGATCAGCTGCCTTACGGTGCTTTATTTTTTAATATTCGGCAGTGTGTTTTTATTTGGAGAAAAATGGTTTCCCAAACGTGCTTTAAGTTTAACCCTTTGTGGTTTTATCGTATCCATTGCCATATCATTTTACAGTGGTGCTTTAGGTGGAATAACCGCCTTTGTACTGGCATTTATTTTTATCTTCTTCCTGCGTCGACCCAATGGCACCAGGGCTATGCGGCAGTTCTATGCAGATCATGCCATTTATGCTTCAACGATAGTTCCACAGGCAGCGCTGGATGTTTTAGGAGATAAGAAATGGCGCTATGCCGAAGGGAGTTTGCAGGTAAACAGCAATGAAAAAACAAAATACCTCTTCTGGCGGGGGTATACCAGTTCGATGGTGAGCACCGGTCAATATACCCGCAGCACTACATTCACACATTATCTTGCTTTTATTTTTTTGCCCGGCACTGCAAACGAAGCTTTTAAACAACGGGCCATTGCAGCTGCCGATAAATCCGGTTATAGTTTCAGGGAAAGGATACGATTTTTTTTCAGGTTGGATATGGACAAGCCCTGCCTTGTTAAAACTGCTGCAGACGGCAGTTTCATCATCCAGTATTATACGGAACCTTATGCAGAACAATACAGCAAACAGCTGGCGTGGATAAAAGAAAATTACAGCGGATCGCATTTCACCAGCAATCATTTTATCTCTGCCAATTAAAAAAATGCCCCTGCACCGGTTTTACCAGAAATACCGCCGGAAGTAGCTTTAAGGCCACCATTGCTGTATCGCCGGAAAAAAGCCCTGTTCACCAGGCTAATTTTACACTGTAAACAATCAATATTAAAAATAAAAACTAATAACAATGACAACTTCAGAAATGGTAAAGGTTTATGTAAATCAATTATGTGCTGAAATTGGATGCACACCGGAAAGTATTTACAACCAGCAATCCAATGCATGGTTTTTTACAAGAGGCTCTGCTTCTATTGAAGTATTCTTATCTTCTTACGAAACTGCTACCAAGACCATCCGCACTTTTATCAGGTGTTTTGCACCGGTTTGCGCCATCCCTGCAAACGATCCCAAAAAGATACAACTGTTTGAAGAATCGTTGCAGAACAATGCCAGCTTTATGGGCGTTAAATTAGGCACCTTACCTGAAAAAGGTTTTATGTATGCCATTGCTGAAAGAGATATTGATGGTATGGATTACACAGAATTTAAAACACTGATCAGCGACCTTGGTTACTGGGCAGATGTTATTGACGACCTGCTGCACCAGCGCTTTGGTTCAACAGCTGCATTAAATTAAAAGCGATCGCTTATTACTTAAATATTTCATTATGTTACTCAATATTTTTTTCGACAACATGAATTCCACCCTGGAACTCGTACTCATCGGCGCTTTCATCTTTGCGGTGTACTGGTTTGTGCTGCGCAGGTATAATACACTTGGTTTAAGGATGCTATTCCTGTGCGTATTGTTATTTGCGGGCTGTTGTACCTGGTTGTATAAAGATGAAAAAGATCTTGCGCATACCATCAGTAAAGGAGAAGAACATGTGGCTACCATACTATCCAAATCTGTTAGCGGGAAAAATAAAGATAACACAGTGGAAATATCTTTTACCGCAAAAGACGGCCGTTTGATCAACATTGCTACCAGTAAATATGTATCGCAACAGGAATGGGAAAAATTTGAGGTGGGCAAGCCATTATCAATATTATATGTGCCGGACAGCCAGCAAACTTATGTGCAACAGAGTATCATGCGTTTTAAATCCGACAAGATATACCTGTATTTCTTTGCAGGATTCTGGGTGGTATTAGGCATTGTGCTATACCTGTGGTTGCGTAAATACAAAGTGGGTGTTGATGAGCGGGGTAATGAATGGCTGGAGCGGGAAGACGGAACTGTTTTCTTTGATGAAAGAAGATCATCGGCCATGCGGATAGCTAAACACGGCAATATCGTTTCCAAATTATTACAAACTTTTGGGAAATAGACTATTGTATATCTCGAGTTTTCAACTGAGTTGCCAACCGTAAGGTTGGCAAACTTAGTTTGCCGGTCAGCGTATTTTTTTTACATTGTGTAAGCGTCTTAATATGAGAACCTTTTCCTTATTACTTCTTTTATTTACCGGTCAATTTGTATCTGCACAGTTGTTCAATAACATCAGCAGTTTTACCACGCAGGATGGGCTGAGCAATAATACCGTGACCTGCCTGCAGAAAGACAGTGCAGGTTTTTTATGGATCGGCACACATGAAGGGCTCAACCGGTATGACGGCACACAATTCATCAATGTATTGAGCAATGAAAAGAACAATCTTCCTTCCAATAATATTACCAGGATTTGTTTTATCAATAAAAATCTGGCAGTGGTTGGTACCGATGCCGGTTTATGTTTATTGAATACTGCCACACTTACGGGCACCAGGATCGAATTGCCCGTGGTGCAGAAATTTGCCATTACCGGTTATTTTATACCAGATATTTTATACCAGAAAAAAACAGGCGAATTGTGGGTGACCACCTGGCACGGCATTTTTGTTTTAAACAGCGCCGGAAAAATAATACGCAAAATAATGTCGGATGAAGCCCGTTTACCCGATGGTTTTTTTGGTAAATTCCTTTTCCGGGATATGCATGATGATGTTTATTTTTATTCGCAGCAAAGCAAAGGTTTCTTTTACCCGGATTTCGCTGCACAAACAATCATTCCCGTTGAAAAAAAATGGCCCGGCTTTACATTCAACGAGCTGTTAAAGAATAATTATTCGCTGATGGATGCAGATATGCTGGATCATGAAGCTACTTTTATTTTTTCGAAAAAAACGGGACCAAGCGACGAGGATTATGTGTGTTATTACAATACAACCACCGGCCGTAGTTTTTCCAATAAGTTAGCGATCGATTTTCTTGCAGATAAAAGAATAGCCAAAGCTTTTCCTTTGAGCGATTCGATATTTATACTCAATTCTTATTTCGGCGAGCCATTATTATACAACAGCAACAATAACAGTGTAAAAAAAGCCGCTGATCATCCACTCTGGTTCACTTCATGGCCGGATGGCCTGGGTGCATTCCTTCTTAAAGACGAGCTTAATATATGGATCGGCACTTCAAAAGACCTGCTGCAATCTTCTTTAAGAACCAATTTATTCAAAACTGATGCAACGCTTACCAATGCATTAAAAGATAAGAAAAGCCTGGTATCTTATAACTATGCTACGTATCGTAACAACAAACTTTTTTTAGCCTGCATGGGCGCCGGGCTTTTTGCTTTCGATACAGTGCATCACACTGTTGAATCTTATTTAGATAATCCACCTGCAGCTTTTACAAGAAAACTGATCAGCAATGGCATTTTTGATGCCGGAAGGTCGATATGGTTGTTCTCTGTATACGGGCCTGCTCAGGTTGACCCCGGCACAAAAAAGATCAGTAACATTGAAGGGATCAATAAAGAATCCAATTTTGACAATGCTGCTTCTTACCCTTTTAAAGACAGCAAAGGCAATATATGGACGACTTTACCAAGTGGTGTAAGCAGGTATAATATTGCAACAGGTTCGTTCACCAATTTTAAATCTAAATATGAAGGAGGTATATTTCCTTTATTAAGAGCGGGACCAAAAGCCGAAGACACCAAAGGAAATATATGGATGACGAGGCAGGACAGCCTTATAAAATATGATGCAGCAACACAAAGTTTTTCAAATGTTACGTTGATAAAGAGGGATGGAAAACCTTTACGTCCTATTAATGGTATTGCAAGTGATGGCGCTGACGTTTTGTACATCAATGCCGGGGGGTATTTTGCCCTGTATACCATATCAACCGGTAAGGTGGAAACATTCACCAAACAGACCGGTATCATCTCTACCGTTATTAATGAACTGGTAAGTGACAAGCAAGGTAATGCGTGGTTAGCGACCGAAGGCGGACTTGTTTTTTATAATAAAGAACGAAAAAAATTCTCTTCTTTTACAAAGGCTGATGGTTTGCCCGACGATAATATTGTAAGTATCAATTTTGCAGATGATGCCGGCAAAATTTTGTTCCTGGGTTTTTCAAAAAGCTACTGTTTGTTTGAGCCACAAAATTTTCTTCAGAAAAAAATGCTGCCGCAAAATGTGATCACGGGTGTGGAAGTGGATGGTGTATCTTTTTCGCCCGGCATACAACAAACATTTGCCTACGAGCAAAACAACATTTCATTTTCTTACACCGGCATTAATTACAACCAGGGGCAGCAAAATAATTATGCTGTAATGCTGGAAGGATTTGACCAGGATTGGAAATACCCCGGTACGGAAAGAAAAGTAAATTATATTCACCTGCCGCCGGGCAAATACGTTTTTAAAATAAAAAGCGCTAACCACCAGGGTGAGTGGAATGAACAGCCTGCAACGTTTACTTTTGAAATAAAACCTCCCTTCTGGCAACGCTGGTGGTTTGTTTTGCTTATTGCGCTAATTGTACTGTTCAGTATTTTCTACCTGATCAGGAGAAGAGAAATACTGCTGCAAAAAGAAAACAAGATAAAATTACAGATGAGTGAATTGCGCATGCAGGCGTTAAGGGCGCAAATGAATCCTCATTTTATTTTTAACAGCCTGAACAGTATCCAGAATTATATCCTCAGCAATAATACCATTGACGCTGCAGGTTATTTATCCAAATTTGCCAAGCTGATGCGGCGTATACTAGATCAATCGAAACATAATTTTTTACCACTCGGTGAAGCAATAGAAACTTTAAAATTATATGTAGAGATCGAAGCCTTCCGTTTTAATAATGAATTCAGTTATGCTTTTGATATTGAAGATGACGACGATCTGCTGAATACCAATATCCCGCCAATGCTGTTACAACCCTTTGTTGAGAATGCTATTTTACATGGATTGATGCCGAAACAGGGTGACAAAAAATTATTGATCAGTTGCAAACTGATAGGAAAAACTGTGCAGATCATTATTGATGATAATGGTATTGGCCGTACCCAGCTCAATGCAAAAGCCGGCCATACTTCGCAGGGAGAAAAACTCACCGCAGGCATGCTGGAAAGCCTGCAGCACTTACAGAACACGAAAGCTTCGATAGAAATAATTGACAAAAAAGAAAATGATTCACCCACCGGCACTACAGTAAAATTGTTATTGCCTTTAAACTGATCGTTATGCAACCATTAAAAACACTTATTATTGACGATGAAACGAATGCCCGCAGTGCAATCAGGAACATGGCGCAGCAATTACAATTACCGATAACGATCATCGGGGAAGCCGGCAGCGCTGCCGAAGGGCTTGAAAAAATAACATCGCTGCAGCCTGAATTGCTTTTCCTGGATATACAGATGCCCGGGAAAAGCGGTATTGAATTAATGCAGGAGATGAATCGCAATGATATACAAGTGATCTTCGTTACAGCACACCAGGGATTTGCATTACAGGCGTTAAAGCTGAGCGCCATCGATTATATTTTAAAACCTGTTGATCCTTCTGATCTTAAGGAAGCCGTGGAAAAAGCCATTACGCAAAAAAACAAATTGGTGCAGGACCAGCTGCAGTTATTTCAACAGGCGATGCAGCATTTACAACAACCGCAGCAAAAAGCGCCACAGAAATTAGCTTTGTCCACCAGTGAAGGGATCTTATTTGCCGAGCTGAACGATATTGTATGGATAGAATCATTGACCGGTTATTGTAAATTTTATTTACAGGGACAAAAACCTATTATTGTAAGTAAGAACCTGAAAGAGTATGAAGACCTGCTGGCGCCACATCATTTTTTCCGTACGCATCAAAGTTCCGTGGTCAATCTTATTCATATCAAAAAATATGTACGGGGCGAAGGCGGACAGGTATGGATGAGCGATGGCAGTGAAATAGAAGTAGCGAGAAGAAGAAAAGAAGACCTGCTGAACAAGATAAACGAGATCAACATTTCATAATAATTGCTTTGTTCGCACTAATATCCTGTGTACAAATTTCTACATTACGGGCAATATAACGTTACCAGCTACCCTTTTATACTGCAAATAGTATTTATTAAATCATGGCATCATTATTATTCTTATATAATAAAATGATCATCATGAAAAAGCTATCATTCATTTCCCTGTTTGCAGTATTTGCATTGGGACTAAACAGTTGCAGCGCTATAGAAGGTATTTTTAAAGCAGGTTTCTGGACCGGTTTTATGGTAGTGCTGGTAATTCTTATCGCTATAATATTTTTACTGGCAAATGTTTTTAAAAAGAAAGGATAAGTACTTTTTATATTTCCACCATGGCTTTGATAACGCCAGTAGCAGGGTTGAGCCAGCTTTCAAAATTGTCTTTCACCTGCTCAAATGCTACACGGTGCGTAATATACGTGGCAGGATTTACCAACCCTTTCTTCATAGATGCAACCACGTGTTCAAAATCAGCACGGGTGGCATTGCGGCTGCTCATGAGCGTGGATTCCCTTTTATGAAACTCAGGATGATTAAAACTGATATCTCCTTTTTGCAAGCCTATTAATACATAACGGCCGCCATGCCCCAGGTACTGAAAGGCATTATTGATGGCTTTCAAATTGCCGGTGGCATCGATCACCACAGTGGGCATATCACCATTGGTAATGGCCTGCAGTTTTTCCAGTGCATCTTCTTTTGCAGGGTTAATGACTGCATCTACTTTTAATTTTTCGCGGCAAAAATCCAACCGGTTGTCATTAATATCCATTGCAATTACTTTACCACCTGCAATACGTGCAAATTCCATTGTACCTAATCCAATGGGGCCTGCACCAATTACCAACACATATTCTCCGGGCTCCACTCCTGCCCTGCGTACGCCGTGTGCACCTATCGCCAATGGTTCCACCAGTGCCAGTTCATCAAAACTTAATCCTTCGCCATGCACGAGGGAGTAGGATGGCACGGATAAATATTCCCGCATGCCACCATCTATGTGCACACCGCAAACTTTTATTGCAGCGCAGCAATTGGGTTTGCCCATCCTGCAGGCAATACATTTACCGCAATAAAAATAAGGTATAAAGGTAACGGCATCGCCTGTACTAAATCCTTGCGCATCAGCTGTTACGATCTCTGCCGCCAGTTCGTGCCCCAGTATTCTTGGATAGCTGAAAAATGGTTGCGTTCCTTCAAAAGCATGCAGGTCGGTACCGCAGATACCGATGCGTTTTATCTTCAGCAGGGTTTCGCCGGGGGCAGCCACCGGTGCTGCGGTATCAGCATAATCAAATTGATGGGGCGTAGTGCAGATAAGTGTTTTCATGTTATTTTAATTACGCTTTAGTTTGCTGGTCGGTGGGGACACCGACCGCAGCTCTATAATTTATAAAATGCGCTGGCGTTATTACCAAAGATGGCTTCCTGCTCATTTGTAGTAAACGAATCGAAATACTCCTGTACTATATTGATCATTTCACTGTAAGATGCAGCTACTAAGCAAACCGGCCAGTCGCTACCATACATGATCCTTTTGGTGCCGAATGCTTCCACCACCGCATCCATATAAGGTGTAAAGTCAGCCTTCTTCCAAAGTTTATAATCAGCTTCAGTAACCATGCCGCTTATTTTACAATACACATTTCCGTATTGTGCTACCTGCTGCATATCTTTTTTCCATTCGTCTATCAAACCGGCTTTAATATATGGTTTTGCAATATGATCAATCACAAAGGGCTGATCAGGAAATTGCTGTACCAATTCTATTGCTGCTGGTAAATGATGGGGAAAGATGAGTATATCGTAGGTAAAACCAAAATCCTTTAATGCCGCAATCCCATTTAAAAATGCTGGTTGCAACATGAACTCCGGCGCTTCTCCCTGCAATACATGGCGAAAACCTTTTACAGCACTGAATTGTTTATAATGCTCCAGGCGTTCTTTTATATTACCTGATCTCAGGTCCACCCATCCTACAATGCCTTTGATAAAATCGTTCTCATTTTGCAATTGCAATAAAAAATCCGTTTCCGCTTCTGCCTGATCGGCCTGTACTGCGATACAACCGTCGATATTATTTTGCTGCAAAATGGGTTGCAGATCGGCCGGCAAAAAATCTTTTCTTATGACGCTCATTGCTTCGTCTATCCATGCATGTTGCACCGGCTCATAATGCCAGAAATGCTGGTGGCTGTCAATTCTTGCCATAAGCAATACAGGTTTGTTTACTTGTTCCCAAACCATCGATGCCTAATTCGATCACATCGCCTTCTTTTAAATAAATGGGCGGGTTGAATCCTAATCCCACTCCTGCCGGTGTGCCGGTGGAAATGATATCGCCGGGCAATAAGGTCATGAACTGGCTGATATACGATACCAGGTAAGGTATATTGAAAATAAGGTCGTCTGTATTACCATCCTGCATCATCTTGTCATTTACTTTCAGCCACAGGCGCAGGTTGTGCGGATCGGTGATCTCGTCTTTTGTGACCAGCCAGGGACCGATCGGTGCAAAGGTATCGCAGCCCTTGCCTTTATCCCAGGTACCACCGCGTTCTAATTGAAACTCCCTTTCGCTTACATCATTGTGCAACGCATAACCGGCCACATAATCCATTGCATCTTCCACATCCACATAGCTTGCTTTCTTTTCTATTACAAAAGCCAGTTCCACTTCCCAATCCGTTTTCACCGAATTCTTTGGAATAACGATCGTATCATTTGGTCCTGCAAAAGAGGTGGTTGATTTAAAGAAGATGATAGGTTCTTTTGGTATCGGCGCATTGGTTTCTTTGGCATGCTTGGCATAATTCAAACCGATACAAACTATTTTAGAAGGCCTTGCTACAGGGCTTCCTATCCTTTCGCCATCAGGTACACGACGTAGCATATCTTTATGCTGGTGCAGCATCCATGCCAGGTGTGGCAGGCCACCATTACCAAAAAACTGTTCGTCGTAATCTTTTATAAATCCGCTTACGTCATAATTTACCCCGTCAATGTGTACGCCGGGTTTCTCTTTTCCTAATGCTCCAAATCGAATTAATTTCATTGTTTGTTTTTTTGGGCGTGAGTCGTGAGACGTGAATCGTGAGAGATAATTTCAAATTTGAGGGTTTTACTCACGACTCACCACTGACGACTCACGTTAATTGTTCAATTTTATAAATCCCCCATCTACCGGGTAATCATTGCCTGATATAAACCCTGCTTCATCGCTGCAAAGATACAAAGCCAGCGCCGCCACTTCTTCCACGGTCCCCATCCTGCCGATGGGCTGGCTCTTCGAGAGCTTATCAAACATCTCCGCTTCCCTCCCGGGATAATTCTTTGCAATAAAACCATCTACAAAGGGCGTATGTACCCTTGCAGGCGAGATAGAATTGCAACGGATATTCTCATGCAGGTAATCTTTTGCCACACTTAAGGTCATTGCAAACACAGCGCCCTTGCTCATGCTGTAGGCAAACCTGTCTGGTATGCCCACCCATGCCGCAATAGATGCCACATTCAATATCACGCCGCCGCCATTGCTTTTAAACAACGGCAGTATTTCGTGCAGGCAATTATAAGTGCCTTTTACATTTACATTAAATACTTTGGTAAAATCTTCCGCGCTGGTAGTGTCGGCCTTGCCTACATGCGCAATGCCTGCGCAGTTTACCAGGATGTTCACCGCATCGATCGATGCAAAAACTGCTTTTACTTTCTGCTGATCGCTTACATCGCAACTGTGTGCAATGGCTTTGCCGCCAGCTGCTTCAATTTCTTTTACGGCCTGCGCTCCGTTGGCTTCATTCAGCTCAATGATATGCACGGTAGCGCCTTGCTTTGCAAAGGTTGTTGCAATGGCTTTACCGATGCCGCTGCCGCCGCCGGTTATCACTGCTGATTTATTAGTAAGTAGAAACATATTTTTTATAGTGAGACGTGAGTCGTTAGTCGTGAGTAAACGCTTTAATTATTATAGTTCCTTCTCACGTCTCACGACTCACGCTTTAAGGTTAAAAATTTCGTTCATCAATATCCATTTCTCTCCCGGTTTTGCCCAGGGCAGTGCCAGTTGGTACTTCCACATCAGCTGTTCCCATTCCTGCACTTTGGGATTGGCAGCATCCATGGCTGATTTTTTTTCAAAATTAAAGGAATCATCGGTATCCATTATCATGAACAACCTGTTTCCTGCCCGGTAAATTTCCATGCTGGTGATACCAGCGCCTGTGATGCTTTGTTTTATTTCGGGCCAGCAATTTTCTGCCTTATGCCAGTTTTCGTATTCCGCTATCAGCACAGGATCATCGACCAGGTCGAGAGCGAGGCAATATCTTTTCATAATTCTAAAATTTAGCTATCGATCTTTTTCACTTTATGGCCGCTGAATCCAAACCATCCTACCACGGCAAAACAAAATAAAGGAACGATATAACCATATTGAAAATGTTTTGTAACATCTGCTATATAACCCATTAAAGGCGGAAAAACAGCGCCACCAACAATTGACATGATAATAAGACTAGACCCTGCTTTTGTATCTACCCCAAGGTCTTTTATACCTAATGCAAAAATAGTTGGGAACATGATGGACATAAAGAATGCCACGCCAATAATAGCATAAATAGTCAGGATACCACTACCAAAAATAGTAACGCCCAGCAATAACACACAGACTGCAGCATATATCGTCATTAGTTTTGGCGGAGCTATCAACTGCATTAATGCTGTACCGACAAACCTGCCCAGCATAAAAGCAAGCCCTACCGCACCTGAATAATAAGACGCTTCCTTATCGGTTATGCCTACCGCCTTTGTTGCATACAATACCAGCAGGCTTGTTATACATACCTGTGCACCTACATAACAAAATTGCGCTATTACCGCCCCGGTTAAATGCGTATGACGGAATGCATGCAAAAAACCTTTTTTCTCTTCTTTCTCATCCTTGTCGCGTATATCCGGCAATTTTGTAAAAAAGAAAACTGCTGCGATCAATAAGATCACGACACCTAAAATGATATAAGGTAGTTTTACAGAAGATGTCTCACTTAATAAATAAGCAGTTCTAGCCTGTTCTGTCATAGCAGCAAGTGCATCATCTTTCAATGGATCTTTAGAAAGGATCAAATAATAACCAACTATGGGTGCCAGGAATGCAGCCAGTCCATTGAATGACTGTGCAAAATTCAGCCTTTGTGTAGCAGTTGCAGGATCACCTAATATGGTTGCGTAAGGATTGGCCGCTGTCTCTAAAATTGTTAAGCCGCATGCCACTATGAATAATGCCCCCAGGAAGAAAGCATATAACATGGTATTGGCAGCGGGCACAAACAGGAAGCATCCAATAGCAAATAAACTTAGTCCAATCAGTACCCCTGTTTTATAACCGTACTTTTTAATAATGATCCCGGCAGGTATTGCCATCAAAAAATAGGCAATGAATACAGCAGAATCAACAAAAGAAGCCTGCAATGTTGTAAGACTGAAAGCTCTTCTTAAATGCGGAATAAGAATGGGATCCAGGTTGTGCAAAAAGCCCCAGAAAAAGAAAAGGCTCGTTACTAAAATAAAAGGGAATAAATAGTTGGTTTTTGTTTTGGATGCAGCAAGCGTTGTGCTTTGTGTAGGTATTGCCATGTGAATGTTGGTTAGCCTCGTTAATATTAGTTAAAGTGAATATTAGTTGATCATACAAGCCTTAAAGATATCTGTTATTTGAAATCAAAAACTATGTAAAACATACTTTTTTGTATCAAAATTATTCATAGTAAAATTACTTCAGGCGTTCCTGATTTTCAATCCCCTCTACTTTTGCAGGCGGGGCGGCTTTATCCACGCTTAAATTAAAATTATTATACTTCCATCCTTCAATATATTCCATGGTTCCCAATACAGCTGCCGAAACCGTGCTGTTGCTGAATACAAAATTCTTTAAAGTGGATTGCGGGTATCCTACAGCATCAAATACCAGCTTTGCGTGGGTGGCTTTAATGTTATTGATGTAAAAATTCTTTGCTGTCGGGATGCCTTTTTCAGGCGGCGTTACTTTTTGCAGCATCGATTTCCAGTGAGCAGGAATAGAATCATAATTGTATCCTTTAGGCAATTCGGAATAACTGTACGCAGGATACCAGTTGAGATTGAACTGGAAAACATTGCGTACCGAATCCAGCACACAATTCTGGAAATAAATATCTTCGACCACACCGCCACGGGTAAACGCAGATTTCACCCTAAGGCCGTTATCCGTATTTTTTGCATACAGGTCGGTTGCCAGTATGTGATTGATACCGCCGGATGTTTCGCTGCCCAGCGTTACCAGTCCTGCTCCCCTCCTCGCCATACACTTGCGGATCACCACGTAGGCTGTTGGTTTGTTCACTCTTAAACCATCCCAGTCGCGGCCTGCTTTTAAACAAAAATTATCATCGTTGCAATCAATATCGCAGTTCTGCACCAGTATCCAGGTAGAAGAATCTATATCCACGCCATCGGTACTGGGACCACTGCCGTCTTCGTTGTTTTTAATAATGATACCATCCACTGTTACCTGTTTGGAATAGAGTAATTGCACCGTCCAGAAACCGGCGTTTTTAAATGTCAATTCTTTTACAGTGATATTTTCAGAACGCTGCACCAGTACGGTCCGCACCCTTTTTACATCATAATCCACTATCCAGCGCAGCCCTTTGGCATCGTACTCTTTGCGCATGCGCCAGTATTTATCCCAGCAGAATTTTCCTCTTGCATTCACAATGCCTTTACCGGTAATGGCGGCATTCTTTACGTCTATTAAATTAATGAGGGCAGCAGGCCACACCATTTCCATACCTGCCACACGGGTGTTGATATCGGGATAGTCATCAAAATTCTGCGAACCGAGCAGCAATACGCCCTTATCGATCTGTAATACCACGTTGGTTTTTACAAAGATGCTGCCGCTGACATACATGCCCGGCTTAAAGGTTACAATACCGCCGCCTTTTACAGCGCAATCATCAATGGCTTTTTGTATGGCCTTGGTACTTACAACATTGGTGTCGCTTACCGCACCATAATCGTTCACGCTGAATATTTTTTTGGAAGCAGGATATGATTTAGCCCCCACTTTACTTACCCAATCCATTGCAGGCGTTTGGGCAGCCAGTTTGCCGGAGCAAAACACAATGATGAGACACAGGTACTTTAAGCAATTCTTTGTATACATAGCAATCAATGGTTAAGCTTGTAAAGTACATTATAAAGGATAAGGGGGTATCCTGTTGTATCCTGAGAATGAGGGCAGGATAATAAGTGTTGAAGAGGAACGGTTCAGGTCGCTTTTTTGCGTTGCAAAAGTGAGCGCCCCGACCCTTAGGACTGCTTTTTCATGATGCGCCTGCGGTGCTGTACGCCCCATTCCCGTAATTCTACAATCACTTTGTCGAGTGAGCTGCCGTAATCGGTGAGGGAGTATTCCACCCTTACCGGCACACTGTCGTATACCGTACGTTTTACCAACTGGTTTTGCTCCAGGTCACGCAATTCTTTGGACAGCATTTTATCGGTGATGCCCTGCACATCTGCCGATAATTCCTTGAATCTTTTGTTGCCGAAGGAAAGCGATATGATGATCGGCAGTTTCCATTTACCGCTTAAAAAGTCCAGGGCATCCCTTACCGGCAACAACATGCCCATACAATTCTTATGGTCTTCCTGCGGTCTTCTTTTTGTTAATGACATAATTCAATGTTTAAACACTATACTGAAGGATAGCACTTTCCAAAAGTATAGTACTATCTATTAGAAAGTAAATGTACATAAGTTTGCGGTACAAAACAAGACAGTTCAATTAATAAAATCAAAAAAATGAAAACAAATAAGATCGTTTACTGGATAGCCACGGGCATTATCAGCTTTATGATGCTTTTCAGTGCTTACAACTATATGGCCAAACCGGAAATTGCAGCGGCTTTTAAACACCTCGGTTTTCCTGATTATTTCCGCGTGGAGCTGGCAATCGCCAAGATCATCGGTGCTTTGGTGCTCATCATTCCGCAAGTGCCTGTCAAGATCAAGGAATGGGCTTATGCAGGTTTTGCCATCACTTTTATTTCGGCCAGTATCGCTCATGCCATCAGCGGCGATCCTACGCAGTATATAATTATGCCGGTGATATTCCTGGCGGTGTTACTGGTGTCGAACGTATTCCTGTATAAGCAAGGCAGGCTTTCTGTGGCGGTATAATGCTGTAGTTGGGAAAAGGCTTTGGGTGGCAACAGGCCCGAGACGTTCCTACGGAACGGAGGATGCGACCTGGATGCATGCTTCCAGTATAGAAGTAAAGGCCTTTATTCCGGTGCAGTGTGGTAATGTAAGCAAGTGTAAGCTTGGAGCCGGCTGTCGGCACGAGACGTTCCTACGGAACGATGGAGACAGAAGAGGCTTTCTGTTACCCATGAGTTGTTCCTACGGAACATAAAAACCGCCGTAATAAAGAATTTTAATACCAATTAAAAAATATAAATAATGGAACTCATCAACAAATTAAACTGGCGTTACGCGGTTAAAAGAATGACCGGCGCCAAAGTACCACAACAAAAAGTGGATAATATTTTAGAAGCTGCCCGTTTGTCTGCATCATCTGCAGGCTTACAACCTTATAAGATCATCGTGGTGGAGAATGAAGCGATCAAAAAACAATTGCAGCCTGCTGCTTTCAACCAGCCGCAGATCGCCGAATCTTCGCACCTGCTGGTGTTTGCAGCGTATGAAAATCTTACTGCACAGCATGTAGAAGACTATATCAACCTGCAGGCTGCTGTTAAAAAAATACCTGCGGAAAGCCTGGCAGACTTTAAAAAAGTTTTGCTGGACAAAATTGTCGCCCGTGACGAAGCCACCAACTTTAACTGGGCTGCAAGACAGGCTTACATTGCACTGGGCACGGCTTTGATTGCAGCAGCTAACGAAGAAGTGGATGCTACTCCTATGGAAGGTTTTGATCCTGCGGCCTTCGACGAAATTTTAGGGTTGAAAGACCTGGGTGTAAAGAGCGTGGCCATTATGGTATTGGGGTACCGCGATGAAGCCAATGACTTTTTAGCCAAAGCGCCTAAAGTAAGAAAAGAGATGAAAGACCTGGTGGTGAATTTCCCGCGATAATGCTTTTCCGGGGCTGCTTGAAGATCGATGTGTAAACTTTAATCATTTTTTAATCTCCTGCCTGTTTGCGGTTGTAAATCCGGCTGATCAGTATTATGGAGAGTGGAAGTGTCTTATAGTCCGGGTCGCAACTGCACCAGGTGCAGGTGAGCGCCCCGGCCTATAGGGCGTTTCTTGCTTTGAATGGATTTTTTTTAAAGTATCTTTGTGTCATTACTACACAAATTGATCAGTACAGCCACTTTACCGCAATATTCCAAACTCCAGATACGCATCGCAGTTTCTGTTTTCTTTTTTTGCCAGGGCATCTGCTTTGCCAGTTGGGCCAGCCGTATTCCCGATATCAAATCAGCCCTGCATTTGAGCGAAGCAGGGTTAGGCAGCATTTTATTGGGTTTGCCTATCGGGCAATTATTGACCATGCCTTTCAGCGGAAGAGCCGTTACCCGCTTCGGCAGTAAAAAAGTGGTCCGCATTGCTATTATCCTGTATGCTTTTACACTCACCAATATTGGTTTGGTCACTGCTCCCTGGCAATTGGCATTGTGCCTGTTTGCATTTGGTATCTGTGGTAACCTGTGTAATATTTCTGTGAACACCCAGGGTGTGAATGCCGAAGCATTGTATGGCCGGCCGATCATGTTCTCTTTTCATGGCGCCTGGAGCGCTGCAGGATGCCTTGGTGCCATAACCGGGCTTTTGATGATGAAGCTGCAGATAAGCCCCTACCTGCACTTCTGTATTATAGCAGTTTTTGTAACGATCCTTGCACTCGTATTTGTAAAATATCTTTTAAATACTCCTATAAACAGGGAAGCTACTTCGTTTAAGCGTATCCGTATGCCCCATGGTTTATTATTACAACTGGGCATCATTGCTTTTTGTTGTTTAAGCTGCGAAGGTTGTATGTTCGACTGGAGCGGTGTATATTTTAAACAGGTGGTTAAGACAGAAGGTTTCTTAGTGTCTTATGGTTATGTTTCTTTTATGGCAACGATGGCAACGGGCAGATTTGCCGGTGGAAAATTAGCCGAAAAATTCAGCCGCAAAAGAATGGTACAGGTAAGCGGCGTGCTTATTTTCTCCGGTATGATGATCGCCGTGCTTTTTCCTTATGTGGTTCCGGCTACTATTGGTTTTTTAATAGTGGGCTTTGGCGTTAGCAGTATCATTCCTCTATTATACAGTACCGTAGGCAAGGCCGATCTGAAGATATCAAAAGGAATGGCCATTGCCACTGTGAGTAGTGTTGGTTTTCTTGGCTTTTTGATGGGCCCGCCATTGATCGGTTATATTGCACAGCTGGCAGGTTTAAAATACTCCTTCATGACGATTGCCTTTTTAGGGCTGGGCATCAGTTTCCTGATAAGCAGGGTGAAAGCGATAGAATAATATGCCGGTAATTTTATAGTATTGAAAAAGAAGTATAAAATAATATTGATCCTGCTGTTACTCAGTTATCCTTGTTATAAAGGCTTCAGGGAATTATTTTGGGTAGAACATTACAGCTATACCATCAACAACAGTTTAGAGATCAAACTCAGAATTGACCCGGATATTACAGGGTTCCAGGATTTTGACATTGACAAAACAATTACACTGTTTAATAAGAAGACCCAGGCAAAAAACAAAATATCTTTCACATCATTAGAACCCGGTTTATATTTTTCTCTTGACAACACCGATACACCTAAAATTCTATCTATTGCAGACAGGTTTGCGGGGCAGAACACTTACAATTATGCTACATTACAATTAACGGGTTCTAAAGATTGCCTTACTGAATACGGCAACTGTGAAGGCTTCAGGCTTAATTACGACAGTTTATACTTAATATATGACGACAAGGGGTTACACAAATACTAATTTTTGCCGGTTGTAACTTTACCACTGTCACACACTACATATGCAATAAAACATCCAGTTCCGCCTGCGATACAGTGAATATACTGCCATGCCTTATGCCCTTCGGCAATGATATTTTATCCGATACATCTGTCCAGTTTTTCAGATCGGTGGATTGCACCGCCCCATACTTATGATCCCTGTATTTATCAAAATAAACGATCCAGGTATCACCCAGTTTTAAAGTGGTCGGTCCTTCGGCCCAGTAATTGCCGGTGATGGGTGCTGATGGTGCAGAAAATCCTTTGGTCAAATTTTTACTATAGGCGATCTTGATATTCTTCTGCGGTGGTAACCTTGTTTCATCTTTTAAGAACATTACGTATTGTTTGCCATCGGGCACTATCGTGGCATCGATCACATTAAAGCCTTTGTCGTATAATAAGGTTGTTTTGCTGAAGGTTTTAAAATCTTTGGTGGTCACATAATATAAACGATGATTGTAACCATTTTCTACCACCGTATCCATTTTATATTTTCCCGCAATGGTGGTGGCCCAATAGATCATGTACTGCCTGTTCTTTTTATCATAAGTGATCTCCGGCGCCCAGCAATTCCGGGCACTGTCCTCCCCTTTCATTACAGGTATGAATTGCTGCTCACTCCAATGTACCAGGTCACTACTGTTGGCATAGCCAATTCCTTTGTCATTCCAACTTACCGTCCATACCATGTGGAAAAGCCCGTCTTCTCCTTTAATGATACAGGGATCCCTCATCAGTTTATCCTTTGCCACCATGGGTTTCAGCACAGCGCTGTCTTTATTCAATGCCGTCCAGCGATAACCATCCTTGCTGTATGCCAGGTGCAGGCCATCTTTTCCATTATTATTAAAATAGCCAAACATATACACTTTACTATCCTGTGCCAAAACAGTTGTTTGCACAAAAAATAGTACACACATCACCGTTACTATCTTATATATTTTATACCTCCCTTCCATCCTACTTAATTTACGGGTTATTTTTCGTACAACTTTTGCATCTCATCGTAATAAGCTTTTAAGATGTAGAATGCTTTTTTCTTTTTACCATGATTATCGATCAAGCCCTTGGTGTTCCATCCTTCCTGGTACACCGGGTTATTGCGGCGGGGAGATTTAAAATCCACCAATATCCAGGGAGAGAACCCTACATAATTATCCGGCATGCGCTTCATCATGGCCACCTGTTCTTTAAAATACCATTCCTGGTATTCTTCGCTAAAGCGGGTGAGCGAATCGGCATGAAAGCCGCCTTTTGCCTCAGCTCCTGTTTCGCTGAAGAAAAGTGGTTTATCATACACCGTCTTCCATTGTGCGGTGCGGCAATTATCCGGCAATCCATTGTACCAACCCAGGTATTCATTAATAGAAACTAGGTCGGTGGATTTACCCAGTTCATCATTGATCAAATTTTCCCCCGGATTGTAATGTACTTCCAGCGCTGCTGAAACCAGTCTTGTACTGTCAGTTTTTTTGGCGGTTTGCAACAGCTCCCGCATAAAAATATTTCTTGCTTCACTCACCGGTGTTTCATTGCCTACCGACCATATCATAATGCAGGCACGGTTCTTATCCCTCGTGATCATTTCAGATAATTGCTGTTTTGCTTTCTGCAATACTTCGGGATTGGTGAATTGTATCGTCCAGTACACCGGTATCTCCGACCATACCAGCAAGCCGAGTGAATCGGCCGTACGGGTCATATTTTCATTGTGCGGATAATGCGCCAGCCTAACCACATTACAATTCAACTCTTTTGCCCAGCCCAGTAATTTTATTGCATCGCTTTTGCTGTACGCCCTTCTTACATCTTCTGCAATTTCTTCGTGTATACATATACCCCGCATGAACAAAGGTTTGCCATTCAGCAATATTTTTTTTCCAACCACTTCAATGGTTTTAAACCCGATCTTATCTTTTATTTTTTCTTCTCCCAGTGTAATGGTCACTTCATACAGTTTCGGCGTTTGCGGCGACCATAATTGTAAATTCTTTACAGGAAATTTAAATGTTGCTTCACCTGCGTTTACAGTCACCGTGTTCTTTATTTTTAATTCCGGTATCTCCACCAGCACCTGTTGCGTGGAAGCTGTATTCAGTTTTATCCTTCCTTCTATAATCGTATTTTTAGGATCAATTGCTTTTGTCGATTCCAACCGTAATGTATAATCTTCTACATAAACAGGTGGTTCTTCCACCAGCAATACATCACGGGTAATGCCGCCATAGTTCCACCAGTCGGTATTCAATGTGGGCACTTCATCGGCGTAGCGTTTGTTATCCACTTTCACTACTAAAAAATTACCGGTCGGTTTTAAAAGGGTATCCGGTATCTCGAAATTGAATGGCGTAAATCCTCCTTTATGTGCACCCAGCTTTCTGCCGTTCAGGTACACGTCTGTTTTATAATTTACAGCGCCAAAATAAATATAGAGATGATTGCCGGCATTTGTTTTAGTATAATCAAATGTGCGTTGATACCATAATGTTCCTTCGTAATACAAAAATTTAGGGTCCTGCGAATTCCAGTCGCCGGGCACCTTGATGGAATACTTTGCATTATAGCCGTGCTCCTTCCTGTCCCACCTATTTACCTGCACGGGATTATTCCAGTATGCTTCTGCATCGCTGGCGGCACGTTCTTTAAAACGGTAATCGTAAAAGCCGGTCTCATACTGGTCTACAATATATTGCCATACACCATTCAAGCTGGTGGTCTTTCTGGCCTGTATATTGGTGATGAGGCCCTGTTGTGCAAATGAATTACTGATCACGCTAATGATCAAAACAAACAAGCAAATCGTTTTTCTTTTCATTTTTATTTTTTGAACGGTATGTATTTTCAAGCAGCTTAACTGTTATTCGATCGAATGATCGGCCTGCACATTTTGTCCGCTCCATATCTTTACTGCTGTCCACGGTGCGGCGGGTTTGGTCCAGAATTCATCTGTGGCCGGTAAGCCCAATGGCAAAAATGCCTGGCAGCATAAATATACGCTGCCCGTGTTGATATATCCCTCGGCCAGTCCCGGCTGCGATCCATACAAACCGATATTGAGCCAGCCTTTATCATTAAATGCCTCCGGTGCATCCAGTGTTTTTTTCAATACCGCAGTAAGCGCCTCCCTTACCTGCGCAGCATCCAGTTCTCCAGGCAGCTGGTGCAATAAAGCCATGTTGGCCAAATGGTGAAAGGCACCGCCCCTGTAGGTGATGGATCTTCCTGTGACCGGGAAACTGCCGTCGGTATTGATCATCCTTTCCTGTATCACGGCATAGCGTTTGGAAATTTTATTCAGCTTCGGTGCAAATATTTTGTAGCTGCTGTCTTTTTTATTGATCACACTTACAATGCACTGCAGGTAAGGCTGTATCACGTAACTGTTGTAATAATCCAAATGAAACTCCATGCCGTCGGAGAACATACCATCACCCACATACCAGTGATTGGAAAATTCTTTTACTGCAAAATCGATGCGTACTTTATCGTAAGGCAGATTATAATTGCAGAAAAATGTTTCTATCATCGCGGTGAACAAAAGCCAGTTGCTGTATGCAGGTACTGTGTTCCTCGTCAGCAACAATGCTTCCTGTATCTTATGTTGTGTTGCAGTATCTGAATTTTCCCACAACCAGGGGCAGCGTATCAATCCTAATGAAAGAAATGCAGCATCCACCAACGGTTGTCCGCCCGACCATTGCAGGTAATCTTTTGCATTGGGGTCAACGGCATTGGCCAACGACTTTAATGCCAGCTGCCGGTATTCATCCCGCAGTTTTTTTTCATTACTATCCCCTTCTCCCGATTGCAGCCAGGGCGCAATGCCGCAGAGTGTTCTTGCAAATGCTTCCAGGTAAGATGCTTTGGTTCTTGCAACTTTATTATCCACTCTTTCGGATAATACCAGGGGCATTTTTTCTTTTAAAGTATTATTGGCAAGATTGGTCAATACTGGCCTTGCTATCTTATCCAGGTATCTGAGCCATACATTTCTTGTTGTACTCGCCTGCTGCGCCTGCAGGCCGCTGATAAAAAAAATCAGCAGAGGCAACAACATTTTTCTTATCATCAGCTTATATTTTAATGGCTTTTAAGAATGTGTTTATTTATTCAATTTATCAAGCACAGGTTGTGTTACGCTTTGCAAAAGCGTTTCGCCGGGCTTTATCAATTCCAGTATGGTTACTTTATTTTCTCCTTTCTTCAACCATTCTGCCGGTACATAAATAGTTTGCTGCGGGCCTACCTGCCAATACCTGCCTAAGTTATGTCCATTCACCCACAATACACCTTTGCCCCAGTTGCTCATATCAAAATAAGTATCTGCTACATTTTCTACATTAAAGCTGGCTGTTTTTATAACAGGTGCATCGTTTGTATTTTTGGTTGCTTTGTTTTTAATAGCATTGATATCATCAAAAGGAAGCGAATACATCTGCCAGTTCATTATTTCTTTATCATCCAGCAATACTTTTTCGGTGATACCTTTTTTATTCTTTAAAAGATAAGGGCCAAAATTGATACGCCCCAGGTTTTCCACCAGTATGTCCAGGGTTACTTTTCCTTTGGGTATATCGATATTCGCATTATCCTGTTTTAACCGCCTGTCTAAAACCGCTACCCGCTTACCATTGATAAATACAATGCCATAATCCCGCAGGTCTTTTATTTTTAAAAGCCCGGATGCTGCATTTGCCAAAGTAGTGCGGTACAATACAAATCCATAATCCTGGTGCAGCGCTTCAAAAGTTAAAGGGGTGGCATTGCCGGTTGCTTTTGGCAAAATATCAAATACGCTGGTAGATTGTGTAAAATGGATCGCAGGCAATTGCATTACCGGTTTTGCAGCCGGCACTTCGGGTAGTGTAGTGCCATCCGGTAAATATTTCATGATCACTTTGCGAAACTCCATGAATTTAGGCGTAGCGTTACCTGCTTCATCCAGCGGTGCATCATAGTCGTAACTGCTGATCTGTGGTTCGTAAGGATTACGGTCGTTGTAATTAGCACCGTTCATAAAGCCACGGGTGGTGCCACCATGAAACATATACATATTGATGGAGATGCCAGCAGATAGTACTGCATCCAGTCCGGGTGTATATTTTTCTGCAGGCACGGTATGATGTTTGGTGCCCCACCAATCAAACCAGGCAGGATACCATTCTGCAACATAGTAAGGTCCCTTACCATCGTGATTATTCCGCACCAGTTCTTTTATCTGTGCAGGTTTATCAGTACCGTTCACTGCGGGTAGTAAACCATCCAGGTGCCCGTCTTTTACATCCTTTACAGGATCGCAGGTGTACAACAATCCGTCAAAGCCGGCGTCAATAAACATCTTTCGGTTAATATCCAGGTACGCTTTATCCTTATCATAAGAACCATATTCGTTTTCCACCTGCACCATTAATATATTGCCGCCATGGTTTACCTGCAAAGGTGCTAAATGCTTTCCCAGTTCATTGATATACTTCCGGTATTCAGCCAGGTATTTTGTTTCCTTGCTTCTTACAGTCAATCCTTCTTCGTTTTGTAACCAGTACGGGTACCCGCCAAATTCCCATTCGGCACATACATAGGGGCTCGGGCGCAGCACCACCCACAATCCTTCTTCCTTTGCTGTTTGTACAAATGCTGCAATATCATTATTGCCTGTAAAATCAAACTGATCTTTTTGTGGTTCGTGCAGGTTCCAGAATACATAAGTGCCAATAGTATTCAATCCCATTGCTTTGGCCATTTGCATGCGCTGGCGCCAGGCTTCCCTGGGTACACGGGGATAGTGCATCTCTCCTGATATCATCTGGAACGGTTTGCCATCGAGTAAAAAAACAGAATCGCCCAATGCAAAGCTGTGAGCGGATTTTTGCGCATTAGCGTTGAAATATACAACTAGTATGTAAAAAACAAGAACAACATATCTCTTCATTATTCTACCAGGTTTAATTGACATTTACAATAATATAATTTTTATACCTCTCCATTGCCTCCACAAAATAATAATCGCCATAAGTTAATGGCACATCCACTTCTGTTTTATTAGGCATATGCCCCACTCCGTGCTGCAGAATAAAACCGCCGTTGGCTCCGGTAGCAGCCTTATATTTTTCCGTTGAAAGATTTTTTAAAATGGTTTCAGCAGTTTTAAAATATTTTTTAGCCAATTGCTTATCTACATAATCACTTAGTTCTAAAAATGCCGAAGCCATGACCGCAGCTGCGGAAGCATCCCTTAATGCGTTCGGGATATCAGGTGCATTAAAGTCCCAATAAGGAATTTTATCTGCGGGCAGGTTTGGATTTGACAAAATAAATGACGCTATCTTATTGGCTTGTTCTAGGTATTTTTTATCTTTTGTTTCCCGGTAGGTTTCGGTATAACCATACAAGCCCCATGCCTGTCCACGTGCCCATGCCGATTCATTCGCATATCCCTGGGCAGTTTTCTTTTGTTGCACAGCGCCGGTTGCAGAATCATAATTCAATACATGATAGGAACTGTTGTCTGCCCGGAAATGATTTTTCATAGTAGTATTGGCATGCGATACGGCTATTTTATAAAAAGAAGAATCGCCGGTTACCTGCGTGGCCCAGAACAATAATTTTAAGTTCATCATGTTGTCGATGATGACAATAAACTCTCCCGGTTTACCATCCCAGGATTTGATACAGCCTACATTTGGATTGAACCTTGTTGATAAAGACCTGGCGCTGTTTAACAATATTTCTTTGTACTCTTCTGAAGGTCTTATCATATTGGCATTACCAAAACTACAGTACATCATAAATCCCAGGTCGTGCGTACGTTTATTGAACTGTTCTTTTTTCAATGGTACCAATATCCGCATTGCTTCATTGTATAAAGCGGTATCTTTTGTTTGCTGGTACAGGTATAATAAAGTGCCCGGGTAAAAACCACTGCACCACCAGCCGGAATTACTGAATTCATATTTTCCTGTTGTTGGAAAATAAGTTTTGGGAAATTTATCAGGAGGCAGGTTTTTAGCTAAGAATTTATATTGTGCGGCCGCATCAATAAAATTCTTATCAATGGTTCTCAATAAATTCTTATCATGTTTAATTACCTGTGCAAAAGATTGTGTACATAAACATACAGCGATAAAAAAACTACCAACTATCTTCATGATTATTTGATTTTTATTTCCATTACCCAAACTGGCTGCGGCGGAATATTCGCCCTCCCTTCTCCATCCTTCTGATCGGTATACTGAACAAAAAGATGCAGTTGCTTTTGCTGCTTCCATAATTCTGTATCAAATGTTGGCTCCCATGAACCTACCGGTTGCTCCGTTATATCCTTTACCTGCCATTCACCTGCATTGATATTTTTATTGATGGCTGCAGAAACTTTATTGCCTCTTTCTTCATCGCGGAACAATAAGATAACTGCATGTGTATCCCGGTTTTTAAAACTGATCAGTTGTGGACGGCTGATCGGGATCCGTTTGGTACCTGCACCGCTTAAACTGAAGGCTGTTTTCCTGAAACCTGTATTCGATACTTTCCACTGATCATTGATGTGGTATACAATATGGTATTGCGGAATACTGTCTCCTTTATCTTTCCAATAAGTGGCTATAAATGGATTACCATCTTCATCTGCATACATACTCGTTTGATTGATAAGTTCGCTTTTTTGTGGTATGCGACAAACGTATTCTGCAGTGGTTGCGTTGATAGGTAAGTTATATTTTTCTTCTTTCGAGTTTTCCCATGTTACACCTCCATCTGTTGATCTTGCATAACACAGGTCGTGATTACTGGCCACATCCGGGCTTTCGCGCCATACCCACGATACATGAAGAATGCCCTTGGTATCCACACAGGCCTGCCAGTATGCATTGCGTTGTTTTTCGCCATCAATTAAATTGCTGTGCAGTTGTTCCCATTTTTTCATCCTGGTATCATAGCGGTTGATCACCAGGTTACCCTGCCCTGATTGTCCATCACGGTAAAGGAATAACAGGTTTCCATTGGGCAGCAAATAAAATTCCGGGTAAGTCACATCGGTCTCGGCAATACCGGCCATACTTACCTCGCCACTCATCTGCAGAGATCCGGGCGCAATACTTTTACTGTAATGCAGTTTATTACCATGATGATTCCAGGAACAATGTAAATATCCTTCGCCATCAACGATGATGCTGATGGAACGATGGGCATCATTCACATCACCTTTAAAAGCGGTTGTATTTAACTCCCATTTTGTTGTACCCAACTTTCGTTTACCCAATACCACCCAACCCTCTTTATTATAAAAAGAAATGTATTGCGTGTTCTTATAGGTACACAAGGAATTTTTGCGGAACACTACGGTATTGACAGAGTTATTGGCCCAGCCACTGTCCACATACACCGTTCGGACAGTCTTTACCGATTGCCCCAAAACCACTGATGCAATCAATAAAAATATTGTAGATAAACAACCTTTAAACATTGCAACAATTTAAAGTAAAAAGTTGAGGTGAAAAAGAAAAGCGGGTATTAAGACCGTTAAAAAATACTGAGCAATAAATGACATGCTTTTATTGTCTTTTCAGCCATTGCAATTGCTCGTCCGTATCGGGTACATTAAGTCCTCGCACCCGGATTATATTATCTATAATATTATTTACACTTGATTGATACCTTAGCAAAATTGCACCTGCGATTATTGACGATCTTCCGATGCCCATCCTGCAATGCACCACAACAGAGTGACCTTCGTTCAATTTTGCTGCTAATAGATTGATCAGAGCATGTACTTTTTCATTACTGTCGGGGACGCCCCTGTCTTTTACCGGGAAATTTATACAGTTTATCCCTTTCTGACGACACAGATGGATTTCTTTTTCAAGACCCAATTCATATATTTCCTCACTTTCGAGCAAAGAAACCAATACACCCACTTGATGATTCTCCAGATTGTTTATTTCATCTTCCAGCCAATCATTGCCCCGGGGCCTGGCCATTATACCCAGCCGGGCATTGTTTTCAAATTGATGTATCCAGTATATTTTTGTGTTCATTCATTTTTATTCCACATTAAAACACATTATCCACTGCAGGCCTGCTATAGGCTTCCTTACTATCGGTTGTTTTAGGCATACCGAAATAAAAATACAAAGTGCGTTGTTTACTGCCGTTCAAATGATTCAGTTCACTTAATGGCCCCAGCGCTTTGGTATTGGTATTTAATCCCGTTGCCAGCTTGGTACCTATTGGAGGAATGCAGTCTAAAAAAGAGATATTACCCACTGGTAATTCAGGATGTGGTTTGGCCGCAGCGCTCAATGCATAAAAATCAAAGAGACGTACAAACAATCCATTGTCCTTACTGGCGATATACAATTTGCCTTCCACGGTGCTTAGTTCCATCCAGTTCACTTCGCCATAATAGCCTTTGAATTCGGGATAAATATGTGGCGCATAACCTGTCTTGGTATCGTTATAAATATTTTCCCACACATTCACTTCAGTGCCTTGCAGGCGGTTCTTCCATTGGCGGTAAGGCCCTTTGCCCAGCCAGCGGCTGCCGATTATATAATTTTCAGGATAGTTGAAACTGATGCCTGCAAATGGCAGGTCTCCATTGGCACTGTATTCATATTCCAGTGTTACCCATCCGCTACTGTTGATCTTCCATTTGGTATATTTCATGTCGCCACTGTACGTAAATTCCACTACCTGATCATTGTTTTCCTTATAGGTTTTTCCTGCAATGACTGTTGCATTGCCTTTTACCAGCACCGGTCCATTGTTGAAGGATAATGTATAATCATTAGAAGTATTTTTTGACGTGACCAGGTTGCCTGTCTTTTTATCTAATGTGATACTTATATCTCCACCGGTGATGGTATACACTGTATCCGTTTCTTTTACACTTACAGCATCTGTTTTTGCTGTAACAAAGTTGCTGATGATGGCTGCATTGGTTTTGATCTTCGCTGTCCATTTGTACAGTTCTTTTCCAAAATTATCTTTTACCACTATCACCAGGGCATCGTAATTTTTATAATCACTGGGCAGGTTCAATTGCAATGCGCCTGTTTTTGTGGCTGCAATATCAGGTGCTGTCGCCGTTCCTTTTTGCTGAACTATATATCCATCAAAGCGATCGAATGGCTTGCTGTAATTTACCAGCGCCCAGTAATACGTGCATTGACTGGCATTTAAAAAATGAAAGCGGTTTTCCAGTTCTACCTGTCCGTTGAAATTAGCAGGCAATTCCAGCGGCAGGTTTAACCTGATGGGTGAGAATATTTGTCGCAGTGCATAAAAACTACCCTCCTTCTCCCTGTGCGGCCCCATGATACCATCATTGGCATTTAACCCGTTGGCATCAATGGCATTGTTCATATCCGTTCTTACAACCGCTTCATCTATCATGGCCCATATAAATCCGCCGGCCGATTTCTGCGACTTCCAGTGCAGGTTCCAGAAATCTTCCATTGCTGCGCCTGCGCCACCATCGTCCTGCGAATGCAGAAATTCTGTTGGCATGTAGATCAGTGAATCATTCAGTATTTTTTGTGTGCTGTAATAATCTTCGTAGTGATTGCAATCAATACCATTGAACTGGTTGCCCGGGCGGTGGTGCGGATGTATCACCGGCCTTTTTTGAAAATCCCATTTTACAAAATCATCATCCAGTTCTTTATTGGTGCCACCTTCATTTCCATTGTCCCAGAAAATAATGGATGGATGATTGAGATCACGCAGCACCATTTCTTTTACCAACGGTTCGCCCGCTTTAGTGGAATACCATTTCTGCCAACCCGCCAATTCGTCCAATACATAAATACCAATGCTGTCGCACACTTTCAAAAAATATTCATCCGGCGGATAATGCGAACAGCGCACTGCGTTCATGTTCATTTCCTTTAATAGTAATGCGTCATTCAGTTGTTGATCATCACTTAATGCCCTGGCTGTTTCCGGCCAGAAACAATGACGGTTGGTACCTTTCATCTTTACTTGCACACCATTAATGTATACGCCCATTCCATACCGCACTTCTATTGTACGGAATCCGAATTTTTCATTCATCTCATACAATTTCTTTCCCGTTGCATCCTGCAACACAATATTGGCATTGTACAGGTTGGGTGTTTCGGATGTCCATGTTTTGATACCGCTTACTGCAGCATTCACTACAATACTTTCATCCGTTTTTGCAACCGGCGCTTTTACGGTGCCGATCACTTTTTTATTAGCATCTGTAATGGTAGTTAATACCACTGCATTTTGTGCCAGATTTTTTGGCCATACCTGCATGGCAAATTTTCCATCCGCTTTTGCATCAATACCAACATAATCGATATACTGCTTCGGCATCGCTTCTAAAAACACCGGGCGAAAGATGCCGCCAAATACCCAATAGTCTGCCAGGCGTTCTGCGTTGTTCACACTGGCATCGGCGCTCATTTTACTTACGGTCACTTCCAGTGTGTTAGGCTTATCAAAATACAGCAGGGAGGTGATATCATATTTAAAACGGTAAAACGCTCCCTGGTGAATGGCGCCGGCGCTTTTACCATTGATCTTTACTTCTGTGTCGGTCATGCTGCCATCAAAAACGATGTTTATTTTTTTATCCTTCCATGAGGGGGCTACTTTAAAACTGTATTTGTACATTCCTTTTTCATCATAAAAACGAAAATTCTTTCCGTTGGTCTTATAATCTCTTCCGTAATTATAATTGCCATAACCTTGTTGTTCCCAGCAACTGGGTACGGCTATTTTTTTCCATTCACCACTGTTGCGGCCTGCGGTGCACATAAAATCCCATTGTGTGGTGTGTTTGGTATCTGTGCCGCTTAAATACTGAATTTGCTTTTGCTGTGCATGTGATCCCAAAACCCACATGCAAATGATCGATGCGATTATTTTTTTCATTTTATATTCTACCGATAAATTGTTCCTGCGGAACAGCATGCAACCGGCGATTTTTGCATTCTATTTAATTAATTTATTAATCTACCTTGTAGATCTCTATTTGTGACAATACGATATTTTTATTGAGCAGTTCAATATTGATGGCGGTAATGCCACTGGTGGTCAATGGCAGGGTTGTTTCACCTGCAGAAAATCCCTGCAACACATTCTCCTTCCAGGTATTGGTCTCTGCTTCGGCATTTACATTTACGGTTTGTGCAGCGCCGGTATTGAATGAAACACTGTATTGCAATAATCTTTCTTTTTCCATTGCAAATGTGGGCAAACATTTTACCACGATGGTGTAAGTGCCCGCATTCAGTTTTGTTTTATAAGCGATACTGGCTTTTGCAGCTGAAGGACTAAGGCCTGCGCCACTTACACCTACTCCATTCAATAGTGTGCAACCTGCAACCGATTTACTGTTGTACAATTGCTGTGCTGTAACAATGGCCACCCGCTGCCCTTCGCGGTACTGTTTTTTGGTCCATACAGAATCGTTGGCTGGTTTCAGGCTGTCGAGCACAGGCGGCGCATTAAATACTTTTTGATTGCGGGGCTTCCAGTCCATCATGCCGTTCCATTTGCCCAGTGCCGTAAAGCGGTTATACCTTTCCGTTATCTCCTGTATGATATTAAAATGCTGTTGTGCCATCTGCAGGTATTCTTTTGCTTCTGCAGCCTGGTTTTGTTGTAAGGATAATTGTGCCAGTTGCTGGTACAATATCTTCCTGTTCAGCAGGGCAGCCCCCTGTGCAGGGTATTTTATCAATTGGTAAAAGGCATCCGTTAAAGTGGCCGGTATCTTTGCTGCACAACTATTCATCATATCTTCCAGCTTTTGATAGGCTTCCAATCTTTCATTGATCTCTTTCGCAGTGAATTTCAGCATATTCAAATGCTCAGGTTTACCTGCTGCGGCCAGGGAATAATACGATTGTTTTATTGCCGCAATATCATCCATTGCCTGTGTACCAAACGCAGCAGTTGCCCATTGCTTTATATAGGCAGATGCACTAGCGGGATCATAAGTATTGATATCCCATGCCATATCCATTGCAAACTGCATTTCCAGTTCAGCAGGTTTTATATCGCCTACATTGAACACCCATAATTTTTTGGCATTGTAATCATACGCTTTCTTCATTTCATAACCGATCAATGCTGGTGATGTAGTGCTCAACCATAAATAATCTGCCGGGCTGCCCCAATAGGATAAATGATAATACACGCCATTACCGCCACTTCTTTTCTGTTCTGTATCATCGGGGAGTTGACGTATGTAACCGTAATTATCATCAGGCCAGATAATGGTGATATCATCCGGCAGCTTTAATCCGCGCCTGTACAGGCTCAGTACTTCTTTGTAAGGCACAAATATCTGTGGCAGGGCTTCCGGCGCTTTTTTGAAATTATTTTGCAATATCTCTCTTTGATCGGTGATCACTTTTTCCAACAGCTTTACTTTTTCATTGGGATCTTTGGGGCCCGGCATACTGCCATCGTGTACACCACGCATACCTACCGTAAATACCGATTCATAATTCACCGCTTCTTTGATACGATCATCCCAGTATTTATATATCTCATCACGGTTCACATCATAGCGCCATTCGCCGGGTTTCTTTTTGTATTCTTCTTCGTAGGTCTCGGCCCATTCGCATACATTGTTGCGCAACATGGGCTCGCAATGGCTGCCGCCCACCACAATGGCGTAATCATCCGCCACTTTGGGGTTTTGTTTGTAATAATAAAATGCCTTTGTGCAAGGATGCATGGCCGGCCATATATAATTGGCCTTTAAGCGCAATAACAATTCAAACACTTTTGCATAAGTTTTGGGACCAATGTCTTTAATATCTGTATCCATTTTTTTAGCTGCCCAGGGTTGCATGCCCCAATCTTCATCATTGATGAAAATGCCACGGTACTGTACAGATGGTGCAGCAGAGGTATAATTACCGGAAACGAATAGTTGTTGTTTTTTTGCAGGCAACACATCGGCCCACCACACTAATGGTGATACACCCATTGCCCTGGATAAATGAAAAATGCCATAAGCAGTCCCCCTCCGGTCGCTCCCTGCGATCACCAGTAATTTCTTTGCTTTTTTATAAGGCTGATTGATAACAGTGATCGTAAAGCGTTCCCACTGGTCCTTTATTTTCGACACATCCAGTTGTTTTGCTTTTACCAGTTCGTCTATCAATGCTGCATGACCAATAGTGCCGGCAATGATGGCATAATCATCAGCAATATTGCCAGAAGTATTCAGCTTTATTGTTTTGCCCGACACAAGGTTAATATCTCCTGCAAAAGCTTCTGCAGCTATCTGCACTACTTTGGCATCTTTACTATCGTAATAAAAAGCCGGTGTACTGTTATTTGTAAAAAGAGGAAATGCAACTGGAGCATCCTGTTCGGCAACAACAAGGCTATTCTTTGTTTGCGCAAAAACAGTTGATGAAAGGAATATAAACAGAAAGGCCGCTAAAATAAGTCTACGCAACATACAATCGTTTAAAGGTTTGTAAATTAAACCTGCAATATAGTTAATCCGTCCTGTTGCATCCTGCGAAAAAACACGTTATTGCGTCACTTTTCCGTATGTAACCCCGGTAGTGTTATTGATCACATATTCAGGCTTTTCGCCATCGGTACAGGCTACGTTTGTAAACCATATTTTTTCTGCATCATTCACCACCACCCTGGCTTTGGCAGGCAAGGTGATATTGCTGAATTGTATGTTTTTTAATTTATGTACCGGATCAGCAAAGCCGTTGATATCAATAACCGGCTTTGTAAGTGGAGCTTTTGAAAGGTCGATATTCCTGAATGTAAAATTTTCAAAAACAGGAGGCTCAGGTGCTGCTTCACCATCGTTATTATAACTCAATTTTGAAAACACGGTGATCTGCAGTAATTCACAATCAGTAACTGTAACATTTCTTACATAACCGCCTCTTTCTTTGGTGCCTTTTATCTGCATGCCGTTGATCAATGCACCTGCTTTACAATCCTGCACCAGCACATCACTTACGCCCCCGCTCATTTCGCTGCCGATGGAAATACCATGCCCACGGATAAAATCGCAGTTGGTGACACGTACATTAGTAGTGGGTTTAGCTACAAAAAAACCTTCCGGATTTTTACCCGATTTCACGGCGATACAATCATCGCCGGTATCAAAACTGCAGTTGAAGATATAAGAATCAGTAGAAGAATCCGGATCGATACCATCGCCATTGCGGATGCCATAAGTATTGATCACCAGGTTTTGCAGTGTTACATTATCACTGTAGATGTAATGAATGGTCCAGCAGGGCGGTTCCTGTATCGTAAGATCGGCAATACATACATCCTGGCAATTCATCAGGCAGATCAATCGGCCACGGCTTCGTATACCCCTTGCCGATATCATGTCGTTGCCCAGTTTTTTGCCGCCGCCTTCAATAGTACCGCCCCCGGTAATGCGCAGGTTCTTTACATTATAAGACCCGTTGCGGTTCAATGTGCCGGCATTGATCAAACTGGCATAGGTTTCCAGTTCCCAACCTTCAAAACGATTGAGGTACAATGGAAGATAATCCGATGTATCAACAGCACCTTTCAGCACCGCGCCTTTTTCAATGCACAACGTCATATCACTTTTAAGAAAAAGAGCGCCGCTCTCAAAAACGCCTTTAGGGATCAATACCGTTCCTCCAGTGGTACAGGCGTTGATAGCAGCCTGTATGGCTTTGGTGTTTTTGAAACCGGGTTCTGCTTTTGCTCCGTATTGAGTAATGTTAAATATTTTGCCCTTACCGGGTGTTTTGAATTTTAATAACCCGGACGTAAAACCTTTTGCACGAACACTTACAGCATATTGGGTGGATGCCAACAGACCCGTGATAGTATAATTGGTTTTATTGGTGGCACCCACTACTTTGCTGTTGAGCAGCACTTCATATTCAAAAGCGCCGGAAATATATTGCTTATCCCATAAAACGGTCACCTGGTTGGAAGCCAATGTAGCCGGGGCGACCATCAACTTAAACTCTGCCGGTGGTGCGGCTGACACAATCTTTGTAATGCAGAAAATCAAAAAAGTAAAAAGCGTTTTTTTCATACAGTTGATCGTTTACAGGTAAAATTAGTGGATGCACTGCTGCAATTATCCTGCACTGTTTGTAAAGTTTTATTGCCATGCCATTGAACATTTGCCAATAGCATAAAAACGTTTGCCATTCACCAGCATCATGGCGGTATATACAACCGTAAATGTGCCATCTTCTTCTTCAATGGCGCAAAGTGGTGTTCGTGTAAAATGATCCCCGTTCTCCGCCCAGGTACTTTCTTTTCGCTGTACTTTCACCCGGGTCTCTTTTGCCCAGTGTACGCCATCAGTAGAAAGACTGTATCCTATTTCCTGGTCGCCAAATGAATCAAATACCATCATATAGCGCCCATCTTTTAAACGGCTTACCACGGCATTTTCTGTAAAGGTATCTGCGATGGGAATGGGATTAAATCCTTCAGGCATCCTTGTCCAGGGACCGCTGAGCTTATCAGCAAACGCCATTCCATCTGGCCAGGGACCTTTGGGTGTATGATAATGGCCATCGTAAATAGCGTACCATTTGTTATTCACTTTATAGGGAAAGAAAGAAGCGATCGCCTGCTGCCCTTCCCATGCCTGCGAATGTTCATCGGGCTGCAATACAATACTCATATCGGCATAAGGGCCTGCAATACCCTCACGGCCAGGCATAACCGATTTTGCCCGCCATATCCTTCCTTCATAATCATTTCCGGCTATTTCTCCTTTAGTACTGTCGCCGGCACGGTAAGCCACGTAAAAAATATTCCAGGCATTTTCTTCTTCATTAAAGATCACCGTGCTTACCCATACTTCAGAACGTGGATTGGTGGCCGTTCTGCCGGGTATGCTGTTCACAATGGTGGATTGTCTTTTCCAGTTCTCCGCATCAGTACTTGTCCAGTAGGCGATGCGCAGGTCGCGGTGCGGACGGTCGAACATTTCATTTACAAACATGTGATACAGCCCGTTGAGTTTGATCACCTGCCCTGTTTCAAAACCCGACTTATTATTACTTGCGAGCACATCAGGATGCGTACTGCTGATAACAGGCCCTTTATGTTCTGTTACTGTTTTTAATATTTTTCCATTTACAGTTTGAGCCATCAAAACCGTATCACAGCACAATATCATTAAGATAAAGAATGCCGCTTTATGTATCCTGCGGTCGGCCATACAACATTTTATCATCGGCAAAGCATTGAATTATTGAATGTACTGCTGCAGGTCTCTCACTGCAATTACTTTATACTGGTGCTCTTTCATGTACTGCAGAAATTCAGTAAAAACCTGTTCAGAAGTAGTATAATCCGGGTGTGCTATATCAGGCACACCATGAATAGTGAACGCAAGTATCTGTCCCGGTTGCAGGTTCTTTATTGCGGTCCAGGTACGTTCGCCCAGTTTTTCTGTTGAGCCCATTGTATAACTGGGTATCACGAGTGGCGGGTCTTTTTGCGGATCGTAATACTGGCTGCCGCCTGCCCTTGCAAACCGGTAACCCATTTCTTTTAATACCACCTGCGATAATGAATCGGAACGATTGCCCGGGTATGCGAACGAAATGGGTTTGGGGATACCATTCTCTTTGCATTTTGTTTCGATGTAGGAAATCTCTTTTTGCATTTCTTCCCTGTTCATCTTCGTCATGTTCTTATGATGCCCGGTATGATTGCCGATCTCGAATCCCTGTTTATATAATGCAGCGATCTGCGGCCATTTCATATAATACACAGAATCGCCGGGAGCTTTATAAGGCATTTCGCAAACAAAGAAGGTAGCATCAAAGCCAAATTTTTTCAACAGCGGCGCCACAATGGTATATTGGGAAATTTCGGCATCATCAAAACCCAGTGCCACCACAGGTTGCAGCTTACCCTTACCTTTTTGCTGTAATTGCTTCATGGCTGCTGCATAACGTTTGCCCAATTCTCTTGCAGATGCCGTATTGAAATGCAGGTGATCCCCTTTATCAGTAAGGTCTTTTGCACTGGCAACAGCTGTTAGCGGCATTGCCTGTGGCAATTGATTGATGACCGCATTGATATGATCTTCTTTATTGAAATAACCGATCTCCCCGGCAATAAAAGGTACTTGTGGCTGTTGAAGATCATTGCGCAGCCTGTTGATCAGTGCTTTTAATTTTTCTAAATAAACAGTCGCTTTTGCAGTATCATTATCCGATTCGCCCTGGTGCCAGAGAATACCCTTGAGCACACCACGTTGCATAGCTATTGCAGTTCTTTTGATCGCATCATCGTAAGGATGCGCCGCAAAATATTTTGCGCCCGGCTCCCAGACTTTAATGGGCGAGCCGCCCCATGCACAGGGAATCAATCCTATTTTTATTTTGTTATTACCCTGCAGCATTTCATTGGCAAAACTTATAGCGGGGCCTACTGCTGCAATATCCGGTTTATCAAAATGAACAGGGTTTTTTGCCGGCACCCAGTTATTGAGGGAATCCAGCATCCATATCTTTTCATTTATTTTCTTGCTGTCTTCATCAAGCGGACCTCTACCGGCCATATTCGATTGACCTATGAGCAGGTACAAATGAAAATTACTGTCCACGGCCTGTTGTGCTTTTATAGGCAGCATCACAGTCATCAACAAAACAGCTGTTAAAGATCGTTTCATTTATTTGCCATTATAATTTGTACTGAATTCGTATTTGCCGGAACCCACTTTTACCACCAGGTATCCTTTTTCTTTGCCGGTGGTTTGTATTGTTTTGGATGCACTGAGCGGTTGCCCACTTTCCATTACTTCATTATCGCCCTGTACAGGAACGTAGATAGTTGCAGTGGTATTAGCAGGTATCTCGGTCTGCAATATCAATTTGCCATTGGCTATTTTCCAGGAAGAGATCAGTTTGCCGTATTGCGTATCATAAGATGCGGCCACATCTGTAAAACCTCCCCCGATATGCGGCTGTATGCGTACCTGTTTGTATCCCACTGTTCCATCTTCGTTGTCAATGCCCGCCATCACACGGTACATCCAGTCGCCGATGGCGCCATACGCATAATGGTTAAAGGAATTCATGGTCACTGCTTCAAATTCGCCATTGGTGCGGATACCATCCCAACGCTCCCAGATGGTGGTGGCGCCTTTTGTAACAGGATATAACCAGGATGGATATGTCTGCTGCAACAAAAGCGTGTATGCGACATCGGTATATCCGTAACGGCTCAGCACATGGCATAGATAAGGCGTTCCTAAAAAACCTGTTGTCAGGTGATTTCGATACTCCCGTATGTTTGCCACCAGCCTGTCCGCCGCCTGTTGCCGTAAAGCCTCCGGCAACATATCAAATTGCAGGGCCAGCACATAAGACGTTTGTGTATTGGACATCGTAGCGCCATTTGCCGTTGTGTATTCTTTCAGAAAAGCGTCTTTTATTCTTTGCAGCAAAGCAGTATAAGTTGCCACATCTTCATTTTTGCCCAGCACTTTCGCAGCGTTGATCAATAATTGAGTGGAATTGGCATAAAAACATTGTGCGATCAGGTATTTATTGGTGATCGCTGATTTACCATCGTTATCATCTGCCATGGTATAAAATAACCAGTCGCCAAAATGACTGCCTTTATTCCACAGATCGTTGGTGCTTTGCGATTGCATATAACCCACCCAGGCCTTCATACTGTTGTATTGATTTTCCAGTATGCGTTTATCACCATACACCAAGTACATCTGCCAGGGAATGATAGTAGATGCATCTGCCCAACCGGCACTGCCACCCGCTGCCCAGCCTTTATCACCCAAAGGATTGGGGATAACATGCGGTACACTACCGGTGCTTACCTGGTCGAGTGATAAATCTTTCAGCCACTTGGTGAAAAAATTATTTACACCTCTTAAAAAAGTCGCGGTGCGGAAGAAAGCCTGTGCATCACCCGTCCAGCCCATGCGTTCGTCCCGTTGCGGGCAATCGGTGGGCACGTCTAAAAAATTCCCTCTTAATCCCCACTCAATATTGTGCTGCAGCTGGTTGATCAACGGATCGGATGTAGTAAAACTGCCAGCTTGTTTCATGTCTGAATACAATACCATTGCTGTAAAATTCTCTGGTTTCAGTTCGCCGGGATATCCTTCCAGTTTTGCATAGCGGAAACCGTGAAAGGTGAAATGCGGTTCAAATATTTCTTCTTCATTTCCTTTCAATACATAAATATCTTCTGCCTTTGCGCCCCGCAGGTTTTCTGTATAAAAATTCCCGTTTTTATCGAGTACTTCTGCATGATAGATCTTTACGGAATCTCCCGGCTTGCCTTTTACTTTCAGTTGCACCCAGCCCACGAGGTTTTGTCCAAAGTCGATCACCCTTTCACCTTTAGGCGTGGTGATGATCTTAACCGGCTGGATGGTTTCGTGTTTTTTTATCGGTTCGTTGTAAGCTGCTGCTAAAACAGTTTTTGAAAGATCAGCTGTTTTTACGGCATCCCATTTGCTGTCATCGTAACCAGCCAACGTCCACCCTTTTTTCTCCAGCCTTGCATCAATTGTTTCGCCTGCATAAATACCTGCGGAGCGTATGGCGCCGGTGGATGACTTCCAGCTGTTGTCGGATACAACACTTTCTTTGGTGCCGTCTGCATAAACAATATCCAGCTGGAACAGCAATGCGATATCCGTACCATAAATATTCCTTTTATTGTCAAATGCAAAATTGCCCCTGTACCAGCCGTCGCCCAGTGTTACTGCTATTACTGCTGCACCCTGTTTTAAAAGATTCGTCACATCATAACACTGGTATTGCAGGTGTTTGTTATAACTGGTCCAGCCGGGAGCAAGATAGGCATCACCAACACGTTGCCCGTTCAATTGGGCTTCATACAGGCCATGCGCTGTAATATAAGCGGTTGCAGAACGTACTTTTTTACTATAGGAGAATTGTTTTCTAAATAACGGTGACGCATACGTGCTATCATCAACCCCGGGTACGATCCATTGCGCTTTCCAGTCGGAAGGCTGTAATAATGCCATTTGCCAGGAAGCTGGTTTACTCCATTCTGAGGTATTGCCTTTGTTATCCCATACCCGTACCCGCCAATAGTATCTTTTACCTGCCACCAGCGCAGGGCCATTGTATGTGATATGGGCTGACTGGTCGCTGTTTATTTTTCCCGTCTTCCAGGCACCCTCTCCTTTTACCAATGCAGCAGTTTCTGTGCCTGCCTGTATCTCGTAAGCGGATTGCTGTACATTTCTTTCACCAGATTGTAACTGCCAGCTGAACTGTGGCTGGAGGATATCGATACCAACAGGATCCTGCAGGTTCTCTGTCAAGAGATGATCTGCTTTTAACTGTGCCTGTAACGACAACATTGTAAAGCTGACAATAAGGAAAAGTGAAAATACCTTTTTCATACAACAAGAATGGTTTTAAAATAAATTACTCAATATAGTTTCAGCACCACGATCCCGTGTTTGGGAATAGTAAAACTTTGTTGTTCCCCGAATTGCCCCAGGTCCTGGTGCAGCCACAGGTTACGCAATTTAGTTTTTATTGTGCTGCCAACCTGCTTTGCAGTGATAGTATAATTTTTTTCTTCATTGTCCCGGTTCATGATGGCAATTACTTTTACCTTCCCCTTCTGCATCGATTTCATCCATACTTCTATCCCGTTATCCTGCAGCATTCTTCTTGCCTGCACATCCGTAATATCCTGGTCGATGGCAATAATTTCTTTATTGGTCAAAATTTCCAGTGTCTGTGCAGTCATATTGCGCAGATCATTGCCCGCCAATAATGGTGAGTTCAGCATGCACCACATGGAAAAATGGGTCTTATCCTCATCATAACTCATACCCCGGCCCACCTGCAGCATATCCATATCGTTGTAATGCCCTGCTGATGCATATTTATACAGATCAGCATTTAGATCGATGATCTTTAAGATAGAACTGAACTGCGCCCGGATATCTCCCGATACCCGCCATGAATCTGCTTTTTTAATGGCCCATTCTCCCGGAAATTTCCAGCGGCAAACATTGAAAACAATATCGGGATCGATCGCTTTTACGCTGTCCAGTATCTTTAAATATTCTGTTGCTTCATCCAGTTTCATTTTTTCGCCACCACACCAGTCCACTTTTAAAAAATCATATTTCCATTGTGTAAAGAAAAGTGCACAGTCTTTATTGATATGACCATAAATGCCTGCACCGATACCCAAAGAATCTTTATCGTAAATAGAACCGCAGGTGTTTTTCCCCGCATCTGTATAAATACCCGCTTTTAATCCCTTACTGTGTATGTATGCCGCCAATGACTGCATCCCCGAAGGAAATTTATCCTTATTTACAAAAAGAGCACCGGCAGAATCCCTGCCACCAAAATAGCCATCATCGATATTGATAAAGCTGTAACCGCTTTTATTCATTCCTGTAGCGACCATTGCATCTGCCTGTTGTTGTATCATCTGCTCATTGATCTTAACGCGGAAATGATTCCAGCTGCTCCAGCCCATGATGGGTGGTTTTGGCTTTTGAGCGAATGTAAATAGAACTGCTCCTAAGCAAACGATGATGCAAATTATCCTGCGCATGGTATCTTTTATTTTCAGTTAAAATTATTTATATCATCACTATCCTGGCAATAGAAACCATATCGCCTTTGCTGCCGGATAAATCTCCTTTTTTATTTTTCCAGTACCATCTTTCACCCAACACTGTAATGGTAATGGTGTAAGTATCTTTTTTAAGTACCGGGCTAAGATATTTCAAACCTACCATTTGGTATTTGGCATACATGTCCACTGTTCCCGTCAATATTATTTCCCCTTTGCTGTTTTTGATGGTAATGCCTGCATATCCGCCATCTGGCCGGGCTAAACCGTAAAATCCTATTTGCGTTGCTTTTGCTGTAAAAGAAAATGAAGCATTTTTCTCATCGCTGCTCATAGTGGAAAGCGCACCCTGTACCCAGTTACCGAGGTATCCGTTAAGTTTGTCCGCAGCAATTAATTTACCAGGTTTTATTTTTTGCGAAGATATTCTGCCGGTCGAGAGATCAATGCTCCATGCCCCTTCATATTCAGGTATTGCAATATCATAACCTTTCACGGTCAAAGGTTGCCAGATATAAGTTGCTGCAGAAGCCTGTTTGGGAAACGACCAGCGGTCACCCATAAAAATATAATGGGTCTCTTCTGAGCCTTTTATTGGTAAAACAAATGTAGTTTGCGAGTTCCAGGTAAGTGTACCCGGTGGCGCAATCAATCCTCTTTTCGTCCATGGTCCATTTAATGATGTTGCCGTAAAATAATAATTATCATTCCTTTCCCATCCTGTAAGATCAGACCCTAAAAAATAATACAAACTATCTTTTTTAAATATTGCCGGTGATTCAAATCCCTTTTCAAATGCTTTACAGGTTTGTTCGCTGATACTTTTATAATCATTGCTGAGTTTATAAATATCTCCACCATGTAATAGTATATATCCAGTACCATCTTCGTCCTGGAAAGTGCCCATATCCCATTTTTTTACCGGCTTACCATTCAACAGTAACGGGCCCTGGAAAATATAAGGGCCAGTTATTTTTTCTGCAACAGCATATCCCACATAGGGGATTATATAGCCCATTGTATCTGCATGCATGTACATGATATATTCTCCTGTGGCAGGGCATTGCATCACTTTAGGGCGCTCGCCTACGCCGTTCCTATCCAGCTTGCCTGTTGCCTGCACCGGTAATGCGATGCTTTCAAATTTCCAGTTGTACAGGTCGATAGAAGAATAGCAATTGAAGCCTGCAAATGCATTACTGGTATCTGTGTGCCTTTCTCCAAACAGGTAATAGCGATCTTTTTCTTTTACAATATTGGCGCCATGTGCACTTACGATATTTCCCTGGTCATCGTACCAGGGTACACCTGAATAAATGGCATTTTGTTTTTGTGCGGTAGAAGACATTGTGCCTGTACATAAAAAGAACAGTAGCCATAGGAACGGCTTCTTTGTTTTGCAAACCAAGATAACGGGGGTATGCCAACACTTCATACAGCAATGATTGAGTGTAGTAAAAATATTTATTTGTGGTAAAGGATTATCCTGTGCTGTCGGGAGGGATAGTATGATAGCTGCTACCTTCAGACACGAGCCGTTCCTACGGAACGATAGCATCCGGGTAGTTTTGTGTTACCGATGAAATGTTCCTACGGAACAAAACTAAAGTTAAAGAATTGTCTTGTGCTGTCGGGAGGAATAGTATGATCGGCGCAACCTTCAAGCACGAATCGTTCCTACGGAACGAAGAGAGCGGGCATTATGGTGGTGTTACCCACGAAACGCTCCTACGGAACGAAGTTCAAATAGAGGTGAAAAGTTCAGGAATTGTTCTGGCGATGCTGGGAGCAGACTATATAATAATCGTGGCTTCGAGAGCACCAGCCGTTCCTACGGAACGATAACATCCGGGTAGTTTTTGTGTTACCCATAAAACGTTCCTACGTCATCAGGTCATTCGGGTGAACTGATGATGTTACCTATGAAACGTTTCTACGGAACGAAATACAAATAGAGATAAAATTAAAGAGTTTCTATCTGTAGTAATCAAGGCGATACAATTATGGACCGCTTTAAAACACGATCCGCTTGCCGGGAACCATTACAATGAAATATTCTTACAGAACGAAATTCAAATCACTATCCATCCTGTAAAATACTGCATTTCCTGTCCCGTAGGGACAACTCATCGGTAGCAACAACGCAGTTGTTGCACAGCGTTCCGTAGGAACGCATCGTGTTTAAAAGAGGTGGTGCATGTGAGCCGTTGCGTTACCCTACAACATCACATCATTGCAATATATTTTCAATGGCCTGCAATGTTGCTTCCGAAAAATCAATATTATTAACAGCAGCTATTGAATTCAATAATTGTTGCGAAGAGCTGGCACCCACTAAAACAGAAGTGATCCTTTTATCTTTCAGCAACCAGGCAATGGCCATTTGCGCCATGGTTTGGTCACGCTGCAGTGCGATCTCGTTTAATGCAGCCACCTTTTTCAACACCTCTTCGTTCAAACCATTCTCTGTAAGAGCGCCATTGGGCAATTTGCGGCCCACCCTTGAATCTGAGGGAATGCCTTTCAAATATTTATCGGTCAATAAACCCTGCGCCAATGGAGAGAATGCGATACAGCCCACTCCATTTTCATCCAGTACTTCCAACAGGTTCTTATTTACCGCAGCATGCTTTTTTTCCACCCATCTTTCCAGCATGGAATATTTAGGTTGATGGATCAGGCACGGCGTACCCAGTTCTTTTAAAATTTTAAAAGCAGCCGCTGCCTGGTCTGCAGGATAATTGGATATACCAACATACAATGCTTTACCCTGGCGCACCAACAGGTCCAGTGCCATCATAGATTCTTCCAATGGTGTGTTGGGATCGGGCCGGTGATGATAAAAGATATCTACATAATCCAGCCGCATCCGTTGCAGGCTTTGGTTACAACTGGCCACCAGGCTTTTTTTACTACCCCATTCTCCGTAAGGACCGGGCCACATATAATAACCAGCTTTGGTGCTGATGATCAACTCATCGCGGTAAGCATGAAAATCTTCGTGGAGTATGGTGCCAAAATTACTTTCAGCACTCCCTGCAGGCGGCCCATAATTATTGGCAAGATCGAAATGCGTGATGCCATTATCAAAGGCAGTATGTAGTGTTTTACGGTAATTGGCTTCGTAATCGTTGTTACCAAAATTCTGCCATAGCCCAAGCGAGATAGCGGGTAATTGTACCCCGCTTTTACCACTGCGGCGGTATTGCATTTTCGAATAACGGTCTTCGGCAGCTGTATAAGACATACTATTTTTTTGCCTGCAATTTAATCTTTATTGGTTCATCGCGATCACAAATAATTTCGCCATTCACCCATTTCAATTCTCCCAGTTGTATCACACTGCGTTTTAATTCAAAGGCGTTTTTTGCAAATGTATTACCCTTGAACCTGCCGGGATGTGTAAAGTAAAATACAAAGGCACGGCCATTATTCACCACCACATCGCAATGCCCACCAATAGCTTGGTCATCGGTGCCTTTACCGGGTTGTTCCAGTATCCGGTTGCTTTGTTTTTTCCAGTTCAACAGATCGGTGGATGAAAATATTTCCATGCCCTTCCACGCATCCACGATCATAAAATATTGTTCCTTCCAGTAAAAAACTTTCGGGCCTTCTCCCCTCGTGGCGATCGCTTTGCCTTTATCCTCCCAATGATACAGGTCTTTACTATCCGCATACCAGATAGATTTACCATCCTTTTCATTATTGTACCAGAGACGCCACAAACTATCGTTCACTTTAAATACAGTTGCATCGATCACTTTTTCGTTCACGAGTTTAAGCGTGGATTCATAATTCCAGTTAACAAGGTCTGCACTGGTACAATGAATGATCACTCTCGGATGATTCCAGTCTTTAAATGTACCCGGCACATAAGTAAGGTACATGTGATAAATACCATTGTGTTCGGTTATATCCGGCGCCCAGAAAGTATAGCCGCTGTCGGGCCGGTAATTGATATTGGCCGTATCTACATATTTCCAGTTACGGCCATCCTTGCTTTCGGCAATACCAATGCGGGTGCCGTGTACCCATTGCACAGTAGTATCATTCAATGCAGCACGACGGTTCGTGTACAGCATCCACCATTTCTTTTTTTGTTTGTTATAAATGATCACGGGATCAGCCGCGCCATGATAAACAGGATCATCAAACAAAGGCTTGGGAACAATATGTTTTTGTGCCTGCAACACATGCATACAAGCAAAGCACCACAATACGGCAATTATCTTTTTCATTTATTTTAATATGGATTATACAGCATCGCTTAATCAAATTCCATCACGATACCATCGTTGGGCTTTATCATAAAAACTGTTTGCAGCATACCTGATGCTGTGTAAGCTGCTGTTGATACCTGGCCGTCATCTTTTGTATAGATCATCAGGCCATTTCTTGTTGATGGCAAAAAAGAAAAATTGATAATGAATTGTTTGACCGCAGTATCCGCATTTACAGCAGCTACATACCATTTCCTGCCCGATCTTCTTGCCACGGCATAACTTTTACCGGGATAGCCATCCAGGAAAACAACATCATCCCAATTGGCCGGAACATCCTGCATGAATTTTTTAACCGGCGCCGACATTTGTGCCATGCCTTCGGGACTTTCAGCAAAATGCTGTATGCCGGATAAGAAAATAACCGAAGTGGCCAGTTCAAAAGCGCTGGTTGTTTTGCGGTTGATCCTCGGTATCTTATATAAATTCACCGGTGTAAAATCCATCGGGTCAAAAGCATTGCGTGCAAAAGCGCTCATCACCATGTGTGCCGGCGCTACATCCGCATCTTTTTGATTGAAGGTGATCATCTCGTAACCATACACCGCTTCCGTGGTCATTAAATTGGGATAAGTGCGCTGCCACCCTCTTGGTAAAGTAGCTCCATGAAAATTCACCAGCAAATGATACTGTGCTGCATCTTCCAGTATGTCCTGGTAATAGTTGATCATCGACTGGCCATCACCAGCAAAAAAATCTGTTTTGATCCCTTTTATACCCATCTGCTGCAGCAATGCAAATTCTTTCACCCTGTCTTCGTGTGTAAGCAATTTGCCTTTGGGCGTATACTTCACCGTATTCCAGTCGCCGGCGGAATTGTACCATAATAATAACCCAACATTTTTAGTGGCAGCATAAGCGGCCAGTTCTTTTATTTTATCGTAACCGATCTTGGTGTCCCAATTCACATCTATCAGGCAATATTCCCAGTGCATGTCAGCTGCATAGTCAATATATTTTTTCTGTTCATCATACACAATAAAATTATCCTTGCTGTTGATCCAGCTCCAGGATGCCCTGCCCGGTTTAATAAAACTCATATCCGTTGCTTTTGTGGGAATGGCCATGTCCGTACCCAGCGTGGACTCAGCAATGGTCTTCAGGCTGCCGATGGCAATAATGCGCCAGGGCGTTTGCCAGGGCAAAGTAGATTGGGGAAACAAAATGCCATTGGTATATTTTTCGGGGTCTTCCGGAAAATTTATTTTGTATTCATTACTGTCTGAGAACTGTTGCAAAGAAGTGCCGCAATAAGTTCTACCCAATGCCGCTTCTGTTATCAGCATCCAGGTACTGTCGTAATAAAACATAGCAGGATACACCCAGCCATTTTTTCCCGGTGCCGGTGTACCTGTTTTAATGTCCATCATATAATGCGCTTCGTAAGATGGATTGGTATGTTCCCAGCCGCTCTGCGCTTCTGTTTTAGGCTGCAGCCATGCCCTGGTGCCTTCCACGAAATGAAAAGATGTCTTTTCTTCCATTATTTTTTTTATATCAGCAGAACTCCCCGGGAATTCATAGCGGAAAGCAACACCATCATTCGATACCTGGAATACGATATTCATCTTCTCCCCTTTCGCATTTTGTACCGTGAGTATCCTCCTGCCTGCAGTATAATCCACCTGCGATTTTTTTGCGGTAAGCATATTATAGCGCTCTTTTACTGCTGCCTGGGACGTACTACTCAATAACTTTACTGCGGTATTAAAATCTGCATCTTCCCTTATAATACCCAATGCTGAAGGTTGCAAAACGGTTTTACCGGCATATTTAACACTGTACTGCAATTGCTGTTGGGCATTTACTATAACTGTTACGGATATCCGCTTATCCGGGCTTTCTATCACAATTGGTTGCGCTTTTATTTGCTGCAATGCAACAACTGCACAAACCATCATCACCCAAAATTTCATTCCTTTTATCATTGTTATGTTTTATAAATACAATAGTATCAATTGACGGTCACTTTCACCAGCCCGGCATCCATTTTATACAGGTAAGGTATCAGCAACGCTTTTCCCGGTACCAGCTGTGCTTTTGATAACAAATAATTGTACCTGCTGATAACGGGCAGATGATCGTAACTCAACTGCTGCATTTCGTTAGGGCTTATAAGCAGCAGCCCTTTATTTCTACCGGTAAATTGTTGTGCTATCAGCAAATGATCTTTGCCATTACAATTAAAGCGTGTAAAATCTTCCGGACGCAATGTATAAGAATCTTTATTGTTTTTTATCAAAGTATCACTTGCCAGTTTTAAATTCTTATCCAGCATTGATATGCGCACGCCCCGGCGCTGGTCTTCTGCATAATCAAAATCATTCATAGCATTAAATGATGCCAGCAGCCGGTTATTATCCATCGCATTCTGCTGATCGCAGGGCATGGTAATATCCTGGTACACCCTGATGGTATTATCCATCGCCTGGTTAGGCATCCCCGTCCACACCACCCGCATCCTGTTCCACACCGAGGCGCCATTTACCATTAAAAAATTGGTGCCGGCATTTTTTGCAAACTGCGATTTAAAAATAGTAAAAGGTGTTTGCTCGGCCAGCATATTATTGAGCCTGCTTACAAATATATAATGCCGTGGATTATAATTTTTGGTAGGCTCCGTAAGCAATGCCGAAATGGTAATGGATGAATCAGTGTTGCTCCACGTAAAACCGCATTGACTATAATAATACCCCGAGCTGGTGAATTCGTTACTTACTGCGAGGCCGGTGGCAATATCCACTTTCATTACTTTCAGCATGATGCTGTTCATCTTCTTCAATACCAGCAAATATCTTCCTGAAACGATGGCCTCCTGCTGCAGTTTTTCCTGGTCGGCTTTGAATTCATACATCACTTTGCGTACCGAACTGATGCCCATTACACTATCCGTTTTAATATACGTAAGCACATTTTTTTCAAGCTTGGGGATATAAGTATGGTACAGCAGGCAAAGCCGGTTGTCACTTTCTATCAACTGGAAACCCGATTCCATATTCTGTGCCTGCGACCGCAATAGCTTACGGAAAGCATCGGTGAGTTCCACACTATTTCCATTACTGTCTATCTTCCACAAAAAATAACTGTTGCTGAAGCGGGGACGGATGCAGAGATAATAAAATTTATCGCAGGCTATTATACGCAGCGATGCTTTTTCGGGGAATTTAAAAGCCGTCTTCACCTTTTTTTTAAATTCCAGTGCATCATTATAAATAAATATCTCGGGGCTTTCGTTGTTGTTGAATTTTAACAAATGATGTGTACCTGCTATATCAGCTACCATCTGCAGATCATCGGGATTATCAATAAAAATATTTTGCCGGCTGTACTGCAATGTCTGTGCCGTACCACCGTAACAAACCAGCAGCAATAACGTTAATAAAAAAAAGTAAGTACAAGGTTTATGGCTCCCTGGATACATGATGATCATTTAAACTGCAACTCCGGCAGGGCAAATACAAAAGAAAATTACAACAACTTTCTTAATATTTCCTGTTCAGCCATGCTTCGGGCACCGGAATGATGCAGATATTCATGGATCGGTTATCTTCCGACAGCATAGCCGATTCAATTTCTATTTTTGTACCATCCGGGCTCATTGTGGGATGCGGGTGATCTGCCGCCGTTGTTTTATGCCCTGCAGAAAGCAAGATCATTTCGTTGGTATGCCGGTCGATCAAATAAATATTCCTTGCAAAATCATCTCCCACTGCCCACCTGCCATCCGGCGATCCGCTTACATGCCATAAGCCACTGCCGCTTTTTGTTTGGCCTGCGATCACCATTTCCCTGGTACGCAAATTAACAATGCCTAAGCCGGTTGGTTTTTCCCTGGTACCAGAAGGACCCCATGCAGCTTCCTGGCCGGGATTGGCACCACTTACAGGCGTACCCGCTTCCACCACTTTATCCGTTCCGGGAACTTTACGATGCCCCATGATGGCAATGGCCACTTCGTCTTTGCTGATCACAGCTTCATGCGTTACCCATTCGTATTCACTTTCAGGATACAAGGGCCGCAATCCACTACCGTCACTCATCACCGTCCAAGTACGTTGTGGTGATTTGCCACCGGTCTCCCAGCAAAAAACAATTTCGCCTGGCACCCATGGATTGGTTTGTATATGCCCGATCTGGAAGGGCACACTCACTACATATTTTATTTGTCCTGTGTGAATATTCATACCTGCAATACCAGATGGACCTGCGCCCATATTCCTGGGCCCGAAATTAGGCTCCAGCTTTGTATTGGGTGCTAAATGTTTCGAGGCTTCCTGCAGGCCTACACGAAAATAGGCCCACTCTTCATCGCCATCCAACGCCATGTCGCCACCGGCACCCAGCTCCTTAGGCGTGGTACCGCAAACACGCTGGTAAGCGCTTTCTTTTTTTAAAGTACCGGCCTTGCTGTCTGCAAACAATTTAGCCAGGTCCACTTCTATTATCTGCACCGGTCTTTGTACACGGCGCCTGGCAGTATCGCCGGGAGTTACAGGGATCGTATCTGTTTTTTCATTGCGCATAAAATACAGCTTCATCGATTTGCGGCCCACATTCAGCATACCGGTATAACCGCCTTCCGTTACCTGTACAATATCGCCTGTTTGTTCATTCACGGCCATTGCTTCGCCTTTAACACGGTTGCTGCGAAAGATCAGCCACTGTCCATCTGATGTCCATTGATTATGTGTTTGATAAATTTTGGCATCGCCGTTTTGCGTGCTGGTTAAAAAAGTAAGCATCGTTCCCGTTACAGGATCTTTCACCACTTTTTTCTCCGAAGGAAATCGTTTACCGATCTGCGCATTTAAAGAAAGACACAGCGCCGTTGTCATCAACAGCATACCGGTTTGCAAGCAATTTTTCATTATATCGTTTGTTTTATTTTTCTATACAAGATCATTGCCATTGATCTTTAAAGCAAAAGCATGTTCACAGGGTTTTTGCGCCGGTAAAATAACTTTTAATCCTTCGCTGTCCCTGCTGAAATTCACTTTGCCATAACCCACTAGTTCCACATTTTCAATATTACCAATTTTTTGTTCGCTGGTTGTTGCCAATGGTTTGATCACAGCCTGGTTGCCTTCCGGCCAACCCATAAAAAATGTATAAAGCGTTTTATCTTTTGTTGTAAAACGAACATCTTCTGCACTAAAATCTTTCCTGTTCTTTTCGTTGAACTGCAGGTTATCAAATACAGCGCCCTTATCTCCTTTTGTGATGGCCGATTGCGGACCGGCGCCAAATATTTTCCAGGGCCGGGTGGCATAGATCGCTTCACTGTTCACCGCCATCCATTTAGTGATACCGTCCAGCACATTCAGTTCATCACTGTCCGGCATGCCGCTTGCAGGTAAAGGAATATTCAGCATTAAATTACCATTACGACTTACAATATCTACTAACAGGTCTATTACTGTTTTAGCAGTCTTGTATTTGCCTACCCTGTCTTTATTATAATGCCAGTCACCAATACAAGTATCGGTTTGCCAGGGCCTGGGCCAGATGCCATCCACCACGCCCCGTTCCACATCATATACACACACGCCGGTTTTGTCTTCACAATCTTCCGGCCGCTTACTGTTATAAACCGCTTGCGTTATACCGCCATTCTTTTTAGCATTCTGGTTATATAAATGCGCCAGTAAGGCCAACCCATGTTCCTCAAAAGGCAAATGTCCATCGCAATACAACACATCCGGTTCGTATTTATCCACTAGGTCCTTCATCCGGTCGAACCAATGTTTTTTCCACGCTTCCGGTATCCAGTTCTCATTCCAATCGAGTCGTTTATTGAATACCTCTTCACAGTTGCCATACAGGCTGAAATTCTTAGGGTATGCGCCATCGTAAGGGGCGCCTGCAAAAGGTCCGTCTTTATCGGCGCCTTTACTTGTACTGAACCATTTATAAGCGATCCATAAATGATCGCTGATCCCAAATTTAAGATCATGTTTTCTTGCAGCTTTGGCAAATAACCCCACAATATCTTTTCCAGGCCCCATCTTTACTGCGTTCCAGGGATTATGTTTAGAATCCCACAGGTCAAAATTATCATGGTGTACACCCATGCTCATAAAATATTTTGCTCCTGCCTTTTTATATAGGCCGAGCAAATAATCTGCATCAAACTTTTCTGCCTTCCATGCGGGTATAGTATCCTTATAACCAAATTTGGAAGGATGTCCATATTTTTCAACATGGTATTTGTATTGCCGTTGCCCCTGTATGTACATGTTACGTGCATACCAGTCCCCCGCTTCAATGGCAGATTGTGGCCCCCAGTGCGCCCAGATGCCGAATTTTGCATCGCGGTACCATTGCGGAATTTCGTAAGCTCTTAATGATGCCCTTGTTGCAGCGAAAGGACCATTGGTTATAAAATTATTTTTTTTGAATGCAGCAGTATCATTACCAAAAGCAAGTGTTGGATTCAATTGCAGCGCAGGAATTCCCAACGCAAGACTCTTTAAAATTTTTCTTCTTGAAATTGACATACAGCAGGTTTGATCGTTATAAAATGGTTTGTCTAAAGCTGTACAATTTACAACGGTTTATATTTCATTGCTTCTTTTTAATAAGTATAAAAGCGAAACCGTTTTCGCTTGTATCAATGATCATTTACTTAATCCCGCTACCAGTATTTTTCCATTGTCGTCGAATGTAATCTTTACAATACCCGGCTTCTCCCTCCATGGCGACTGATCATCATTGCCGAAGATGGTTGCCCACCAGTTGCCTTTTTTATCCATGAAAAAATTACCGCCACCGGCGCAGGGCACACTCTCCTGCCGGTTGGTATAAGGTCCGTAAATATTATCCGCTGTTGCCACGCAACTGGAGTAACGGCCTTGATATTCATCCGCTGCACCTAAATAATATTTGCCGTTGTGTTTAAAAAGAATAGCCCCTTCATGGCCGAGATCATTGGAGCCCCGTTTCATACATTTTGCTGAATGATGTGCAGAATCATGATCGGGGTTTTGTAATACGATCGTATGGAACGGCTCTGCAAAATCACTCATATCATCTTTCATTTTTGCGATACGGGTGGCGCCGCTCCAGGTAAAATATACACTGCCATCATCATCCTGGAACAAAGTGGGATCAATACCATTCACAAAAGGTTTATCCGTAACCGTTGTGGCATGCTCATAAGGTCCTTCCGGTTTGCCTGTTGTACTTTTTAAAATGGAGATACCACCCGGCGGCATACTTAAACAGATATAGTAATTGTTTTTTACAAAATGTAATTCAGGCGCCCACAAAGCCCTTGCAGGTTTACCATGCAGGTTCTGCCATTGCTTTTCCCAAGCTCCATCTTTTTCAACACTCCATACCAATCCAAGATAAGACCAGTCCTTAAGATCTTTTGACTTCCATATTTCCACCCCCTCGGCCCAGGCCCATATATTATGACCGGAGGAACCGGTGAGATAATAATTACCATCACCGCCCACACAGATCACTGCATCCCGCAAATGCAATTCCATCAATGGTTTTATGGGTGGCAGTAATTTATTTTTTATTACAGCACCCGATGATTTTTCAGGAGCCATCTTTTTCCAGCCGGGTTGTGGTTCGGGGCCATTGTACAATACGCCATCAGAACCACTTCTCCATCCCCCTCCGCCATCACCTGTTATTGGTTTACCGGCACCGGATAATCCCGATACAGAATGTAACACGCTATCGATCTGTGTTTGCGAAAACTGGTTATTCGTTTGCCGTGCATGCAGACTGCCGTAAGAAAAAAACAATATTCCGGTGAGAATGATTGGTGATAAAAAATTCATTAGCTGCTGTCGTTAAGTAAAGTAGTATCCGGCAAAAAATAAATCTATGTTAGTTTTACCTTAACAGCATCCTGTTGCATCCTGTTATAAATGCAATGCTTCCTTATTGTATTAAAACTGGTATTATTTTAGCATAGTTTTGTATAAATATCACATTTGCTGCAAAGAAAATATTTTTTTCACGAACTTACACTTGTATCATTTTCGATGTTATAAAGCATGAAACCTTCTGCCGCTATTATTGCACCCGAAAGGATCTTTTTTATGAGGGAGATCAACAGCGATTATTTCTCCAGCGAATTTCACTTTCATGAAGAATGCCAGCTGGCCTATATTATCAAAGGCTCAGGAAAAAGAGTGGTGGGCGATGCTGTAGCACATTTTGATGAGGACGAGCTGGTTTTTATTGGCTCTAATGTACCGCATGTATGGTATAATACCAGCAGGAAAAAACCGGTTAAAAAAACGGCTCATTCTGCTTCTCTTTCCTTATTTATTTCACCACAAAAATTCCTCGCCCACTCTGCCGAATTTGGTACCACGCAAAAACTGGAACAGTTATTTAAAAAAACGCAACGGGGTATGTTCATTTATGGAAAAAGCAAGGCCAAACTAACTGCTTTACTGCTGCAGGCGCAACAAGAGACCGGCATAGAACATATCATTAGTTTACTGAAAATAATACAGGTTTTAAGTATTACCAAAGAATATGAATTACTGGCCAGCAGCGATTATACCAATCATATCCAGGACTCGGAGAATGGCAGGATGAATGATGTGTATGGTTTTTTAATGAAGAATTTCACCAGGGAGATTCTCATTGGCAGAAGTTGCACGCATTGCTGCCATGAATCCCAATGCATTCTGCAGGTTTTTTAAATCACGTACCCAAAAATCACTCACGCAATTCATCAACGAGATACGCATTGGCCATGCCTGCAAACTTTTAAATAACCGGGACATCCCTATTACAAAAATTGCTTCCGATTCCGGTTTTAATAATGTATCCAACTTTAACCGCTTCTTTAAACTGGTAAAGAAAACAAGCCCCCGTCAATACCGAAAAGATCTGCAATTAAACTGACCTGCCTTTGTTCATATAACAAAGAAGCCCGTCATAACTGCTGGTATGAACGGGACTTCTTTTTCTCGAACTGCTATCGATGAGAGCGCTTATGGTGGATTTTCAGGTAATCTTGAATATAAAAGAAGAGGAGGTCATATATTTTCCTCCCTGCGATGCAGTAAAAAGATAGGCCGGTTTGCCATTTAGGAATAACAGTTGTGGTCTTTCAAAACGGCCGTATTTTTTAAGATACGATGGTGGCGGTGGTTGCTGAATGTATTTTTCAGCGCCGTAATAAGCGATCTTCGGCAGGTCCCATTTATAACCGTCTTTTGTCTGCATCAATAAACCATCCTCGTGGTTATAAAATCCCATATCCCTTGCGATCATTTTTATTTTTTTCTTTTCCTGCCATACAAAAGCATCTTCAAACTGGCAGTTATTACCCTTGTAAGAAAAATCGATCACGGGATTGCCTTCGTATTTTATATAAGGCCCTTCCAGTTTGTCGGCTATTGCAAGACCGTATTTCCTGTTGCCTTTTACTACGGGATCAGTGGATGTTTCATAATCTTTGGTGTTCCACGATTTATAGTACAGCCAGTATTTACCATTGCGTTTTATAAATGCAGGATTAGTGGTGCAATGATCGTCCCAGGCGCCTTCTGCCCCGGCTTCCAGCAAGGGTTTGTCCGGTCTTGTCCACGGCCCGTTGAGTGAATCGGCAAATGCAAGGCCAATACGTTTGGTATTCGTCTTGCCGTTACTGTTACCCATATAAAAAAGGCAATACTTACCATCCACTTTTGTTATTAAAGGATTGTGACAGGTAGTAGCATCGAAGAAGCCGGCCCTTGGCGCAAAAATGGTTTCCACAAACCTGAAAGGCGATTCGGGCGTATCCGCCACCGCATGCGCTATCTTGCTTCCTTTGATCCATCCGCCCATTCCTTTTTTGGCATCCCACCTGCTGAAGAAAACATGTATCAATCCATCTTCGCCCAGTATCGGGCTGTTGCACCACACATAATAACCTTCCATCTCCAATGCACGGCCTACGGGTTTGATATGTTTTGCAAATTCCGCTTCATCGCCTGCAAAATAAGAGCCTGCCCCGCTTTGGGCAAAGCAGGCTCCTGTAGTAAGTATAGAAAGTTGTGACAGAAATTGCCTTCGCTGCATAGTTTAATAACCGTTGTTCTGTTTATACAATCCGGGGGCAGCATCCATCTGTGTTTGCGGCACAGGATAAATGATATAATCCGGTACCACCTGGTTCATTTTATGCAAGGCGGCATCTTCCACTGTTATCCATGCATTCATGATGGTGATGAGGTTGCCGCTTCGTTGCAGGTCGAACCAACGGGAACCCTCACCCGCAAATTCTCTTCTTCTTTCATCAAACAACTGCGCCAATGTAACATTGGTCATGTTTGCAAGCCCTGCCCTGGTTCTTACCTGGTTCACAATTGCATCCACATCAGCCTGTGTGCCCGGCGCTCCGTGCAAAATACACTCCGCTTTCAGCATCAGTATGTCGGTGTAACGGATGGCGATGAAGTTAATACCCCAGTCGAAACGGCTGGTAGGTATTTTAGTTGTATCCAAATATTTCCTGTAGAAAGCATGAAAATCCGGTGTTCCCAAATTGTTGAATGGAGTGGTGTGGAAAGTAGGTGATTTTCGTGTATCCGTTGCAACGAATTTTGCCAGCAGGTCATTTGAAACAGAAGGCACGCCCAATGCTCCATTCGCCGGCGTATTACCTGCAGGTAATGAATTAAAATAAGCATTCGGCACCAACTGCCAGGGGAATGTAGCGCCGATTATTGTTGATTGACCGGTGAGGTACATTACATCAAATACCGCTTCTTTATTAGTTGCCGGGCTTTGATTACTGTAAGAGAAGATGCCCGCGGCCGGTACAGGGAAAGTATATGCAGCGCTGTTAAAAACAAAGCCGCCATTGGTAATGATATCCTGTAATAAAGGCAGTGCAAGATTCCACTTATTTAATCCAAGGCCTGGCCCTTCAATACCATAAGTAGGACCGGAACGTGTCATATACACCAATGCCAGCAAACCTTCTGCAGCATATTTTGACGCACGCCCAACATCAGTAGCAGCATAAGAAGGAAATGTGCCGCTGAAATTAGCGGGCAGGTTTGTAATTGCGTATTGCAGATCGTTAATGATGAGCGTGTATACATCTGCTACATTGCTCCTGGGTATGGTATTCGCTTCTGTTGATGTTACCGTATGATCTATGACCGGTAATTTGCCGTAATACCTTACCAGGTCGAAATAAAAGAATGCACGCAGGAAACGGGCTTCGGCTGTAAGCCTTGTTGCCAGCGCAGCTGAGCCTACATAACTGGCATTCTTTGTAAGTTGCTCCAATACAGTATTGGCCCTGAATATGCCATTAAAATCAGCGGTCCATCCTTCTTCCACATAAGTATTGGGCGCTATGCCTTTAGAAAAATTATTGACCGGGTCCGGGTCACGTCCCACATCGTTGGTGGGATAAATATTATCCGAACGTACTTCAGAAAGAAACAAGAGCCTGTCGGGATAACCACGCAGGTCGTTGTAAGTGGCATTCACTGCCTGTATAAAATCGCTCGGCTGCTTATAGAATGTTTCAGTAGTAGCTGCGGAAATAGGTACCTGGTTAAGATTTTTCTTACACGATACCGATATTAAGGCAAACCCTGTTAATATAATAAATGATAGCTTTTTCATTGTTTAAAATTTGGCTGATTAAAAAGTAATGTTCAATCCTAAGATCAGTGATTTTGCCAATGGCAATCCACCATAATCTCCTGCTTCAGGATAAGCAGTAGAGTTTGAGCTTATTGCGGTATTGGCTGCTTCTGGATTCAGGCCGTTAACATATTTATCGTGGCCAAAAAAGTTTTCGAGTGTGCAATATATCCTTGCATTCTGTACATAATTCTTTTTAAACAGGTTTTTAAGACTGTAGCCCAGTGTTATATTCCTTACCCTGATATAATCGGAAGAATACAACCAGTCTGTGGCAGATGTAATGGGGTTATTGTAAGTGGAATAAGCTTTACCAAACCTGCCTTCGCCGGTATTGCTTTCAGAATACCACCTGTTTACAAAAGAAGCAGGGTGATTATCTGAGCGGCCCTGGCCAGGTCTTGAAATGGCCCTTCCCAATTGCGAATAGATAGATCCACCCCATTGGCCCTGTACCAGCACATTCAGGTCGAAACCTTTATAATGGAATGTGTTGGTGATGCCATACGTATAATCAGGATTAGGGTGGCCAACGATCTGTTTATCTGCCTCTGTTATCTGACCATCGCCATTGATATCTTCAAATTTAAAATCGCCGGGTTGTTCGGCAGTGGTATAACGGGGAACGTTATCCGAAATATCCTTTGCAGTAAGGAAACCGATCACCTTCAATACATAAATACTGTTCAGTGGCGATCCCACTCTTAATATCTGGTCGGATACAGTAAGACCATTCGGAACGATGATCTGTGTCTGGCCCGGCGCCAACGCCACTATCTTATTGGTATTATGTGTTAAAGTGGCAGAAGTGGTCCATTGAAAATCTTTTTGCACAATGTTGCGGGAAGTCAGTTCCAGTTCCTGTCCCACATTTCTTACAGATCCGATATTGTTCAGGTAGCTGCCAAAACCAGTTACTGCAAGCGTTTGTACATTCAGTAATAATTCATAGTTCAGCTTATTGTAGTAATCGATAGAACCCGTGATGCGGTTATTGAATAAACCGAAGTCGATACCAACATCATAGGTCTTTGATCTTTCCCAATGCAGTTCTGGATTGCCGAGCACATTGGGCGCCTGGCCTATGGCTGCCACAGCAGTTGATCCAAATGGATATCCAAAAGAACCGAGTGTAGCAATAGCTCCGTAATCACCGGAAGGAATATTACCGTTCACGCCATAGGAAAAACGCAGTTTCAGGTCGCTGATGGCACGCACTGACTGCATAAAATCTTCCTGGTTGATCCTCCATGCCAGTGATGCAGCAGGAAAATAAGCAAACTGGTTGTTGACACCCGCTCTTGATGTACCATCGCGGCGGATACTGGCCAGCAGCATGTATTTTTCTTTATAAGAATACTGTAAACGGCTGAAGGATGAGATCAGTACGCTCTGGCTGGAAGTGGTATTACCTGTTACCGCAGCTGCAGCATTTAAAGTTTGTATCACTGCGCTTGTATAACCACCGTTGGAGCTGATAGCTGTCTGGTCCAAACGATCGAAATTATAGGAATAACCTGCCAGTAAATTCAGGCTGCTGTGGTATTTCTCAAAATTCCTGGTATAATTCAATGTATTCTCATTTACAAAAGTCTGCCTTCTATAACTGCGATACGTACCCGAAGTTGCTGCCAGCAGGTTATTGGAGCCGGTAAAAGTACGTGCGGCAAGTGTACCCGCAGTAATGTAAGGCACATAAGTGGATGCATTGTTATCCGTATTATCCAGGTTCACCGAACTTCTGAAAACAAGGCCTTTAATGATCTGCACTTCGCCATAAGCGGTACCGAGTGTACGATAGCGTTTAGTGGTGCCTTTATTGTACATTAATTTTCCTACAGGCGAATTGGTGGTGCTGCTCCAGATATATTGACCATTGGTAGAAGTATTCACCAGCACACCCATCGTATCTTCCTGTACCGGCGCAAGGCTTAGCGCCTGGTGAAATATATTATCCTTTCCGTCGACACCGGGATCCTGTGTTATAGAATAGGTGGGCGCAATATTCACCCCGAATTTCACTCTTTTAGAAAGATTCATTTCTACATTCGCACGAAGCGAATAGGCTTTATACCCCAACCCTATCACAAAGCCATCCTGGTTGGCATAATTACCCGATATAAAATATTTTATTGCATCCGTACCGCCACTGGCCGATACTTCGTAATTCTCCATTTTCCCTTTGCGTTCTATTTCATCCTGCCAGTCTATAAAACGCAGCCCGGGATGTCCGGGCATCGTCCAGCGGGGATCGAGTATATAGTTGGGATCCACTACTCCACCCGGTAAACGTGCCAGCCTTGTAGCCCTGTCATCATTGGCAGTTGCGCCAACCGATCCGTATTTGGCTACATATTGTGCATTGATCACTTCTGTTGCCTGGTCGATCCATTGCTGGCCATTCATCATTTCCAGTTTTTTAGCAGCCTGGTTGTAACCTGCATAGCCATTCACCGATATCCTTGCTTTGCCCGATTGACCACGCTTGGTGGTGATCAGTACTACACCGTTAGAAGCCCTTGATCCATAGATGGCCGCAGCAGCAGCATCTTTCAGCACTTCAATGGATTCAATATCATTTGGGTTGATATTATCTAAAGGATTACCACCCGAGAAACTACCATTGCTGGTATTGGAAGAGTTGGGTGTTAACGGAAAACCATCCAGTACATACAAAGGTTCGTTACCACCGCTGATAGATCCTGAACCACGCACCTGTATACTGAAAGCTTTGCCGGGCACACCTGTATTCTGTTTTACGGTAACACCGGCCAGTTGGCCTACCAATGCCTGGTCCACACGGGTAATGGCCCTTTCATCAAAATTGTCATTTTTTAGTTTACTAACGGCAAAGGACACGTTGCCTTTTTTTTGTGTACCATACCCGATCACCACTACATCATCCAGTATTTTTTGTGATAAGGTAAGTGCGGTATTGACCACCGACCTGTTGAGCACAGGCATTTCAAAAGCCTGGTAACCCACAGAAGTAAATACCAGTACCGCTTTGCCCGAACCTGCATTGATATGGTAACTACCATTTGCATCGGTGACCGTACTGTTAGAAGTTCCTTTAACCGTTACCGTTACTTTGTCCAGTGGCTTACCACTTTCGTCGGTAACTTTTCCATTTACATTAAATGATCCGTTTTGAGCAGTTGAGTAAAAAGAGAAGAACAAGAAGAAGAAAAGTACCAGGACAATACTTTTCTGAAACACTGAGTTTAATTTCATACAGCAATTTTTAGCGTGAGAAAATCGTAAAATCGTATATGAAATTATTGCGATTACTTACCGCAATCATCCTGTTCCATCCTGCAAAGCATTTCTTTGAAACTCTTGCCAGTAAAGGGTTTCAAAGGATTACTATATCAATACTGGATTGATAAAAACCGATACTAAATTAGCATTACTGATGTATACTTCTATGGCAGAACTAATTGAACAGCGTGTTAGTTTTAATTTTCGATAGCAGTTAAGGTAACCGGTCCTGTTAGGCCGGATACTTTAGGTTCCCACCGGGATGCATCAAACAAATTATCCGCTCCCCTGTTAACGCCAAGCCTTGCAGGGAAGTTGGTATTATTGAATTTTTTCCAAACCACTTTTCTTTTATCCAGGTCAATGATCCGGTTAGCCATACTGTTGGCTATTTTTATTTCCAGCAGGTTATTTTGTTTTAATTCTTTTGCATCTATTGCAACAGTGTAAGAAGGGCCGATCAGTGTTGTTACTTTTTTGCCATTCACAAACACTTCTGCACTTTCATACACTTTACCTAAATCGAGCAAATACTGCTTTGCGTTGCCTGTAGGTTTGTTAAATTGAACACTGTACACTGCACTGCCGGAAAATATCTTATAACTGTTGTCGTCCAGTTCTGTCCATGGTTTTAAGCTGTTCATCTTAACAGCAGCGGGTAAAGCCGGACCACCTTCTGTAAAACGCAAGGCCCATTCACCGGTTATTTCATTGCTGCTACCGGTCGTTTTGATATAAGCATATTTATTGCCTTTAAGCGGCTTGCTGCTCAACTGTACAATATAACTTTCATCTATATTAGCAGGAAGATATACTTTAATATATCCGGCGGCATTCTTCCTATATTGTGCAATGCCCGCTTTCCCCGTCATAGGATTGTATAAGGCGGCAGCTGTAGCCTTGGTGGTATTCAATGCTATCCAGCCATTTGTTTTTTTACCGCTGCGGTTGGCAATAAAATAAAAATTAGTACCATCTGCATTTTTGCGGCGTGCAAACTGGAAGCCGTCTGCTGTCATTGGTTCTCTCCTGATCATGGCAGCCTGTAATAATTCTTCCAGGTTATCGCCGGTCAAAAATCTTCCGTTACCAATTTTGGCTTCCTGTATGCCGGGATTAGCAGCAGGCTTAAAGTTCAGTGTGGCAGTTAATGCTTTAAAAGCAGCAAGATTTTTTTCCAGGTTGCCATAACCGGGTACATCGGAAGGCATATTTTTATACGCAATAATGGTAGCGCCTTGTTTAGCTAGTTCCACCAGGTGCTGCAATGTTTGCAGCTGTATGAATTTAGCATCCGGCAACACAATGGTTTGATAACTGGTTCCACCGGTATTGATCTTATTACCGGCAGCCTGCAGGTTTTGTACCTGCCTGTCGGAAATATAATCAAATGCATACCCTTTATCCTGCATGGTTTGTGCAGCCGTTTCAAATGGCGTACCATTGAAATCAGGCTTCATACCATCAAAATGCAGCAACAGGTCCCTGCCCGGTTCGGAATATTTATCGTAGATAGGAAAATAGAGCAATACATCATTATCCGGTTTGCCCTGTTGTAAAAAAGATTGCGTGCGGGTAACATAGCTATTGAGTGCCGCAAAATTATTCCAGAAAGGATTTACCTGTGTAAATTCTACAGCAGCGTAGAACAACCTGCCGGGCCAGGGCTCCGATGGCGGCGAGTAGGCGGTACCGTGATACACAATATGATTCACCCCGCCGATAAAATACACATCCAGCGCTTTTTTTACATCGCTTAAAGACGACACAAAATGTTCGTTGAGCCAGGTGGCAGATTCAGATGCGGCCAGCTGTTTGCCCATTACATGCGAAGTGGAGGGCGCAAATTTGATGCGTAATATTTCTGTACCTTCTGTTTCGGGAATATCCACTACCCCATACAAGTCCAGTGTATTGGCAGGCGAACCATGCGATTGGTTACGGACGATCTTGCCCTTGCTTTGCGCCCATTTTTTCCATACGCCTGTAAAATCTTCCAGTATCAGTTCGTCTATGGTCATCCGGTAGTCGCACAAAATACGGTTCGTTCTGTCCGTATGCGTTTTGGCAAATAATGCCGGCAATTCATTCTTCAGATCATAGCCCCTTCTTTTTTTAAATTCTTCAAACAACAAAGGCGTATAATTGGATTGCCCTCTTGCATCATCCACTTCGTAAGAATCGTTGAAGAAACCCCGCAGGCTACTGATATCAAAATTCTTAAAAGCATCATCAAACTTTTTTAAATAGTGTTGTAAAGCACTGGCGGAAAAATGATCTATCACATTGCCTTCACCGCCGGGCGCAGCCCTTTCCACCTGCTTGCCATGCCAGCCCATGAACAATGCGTATAAATTCCATTTACCATTGGGGGCCGTCCAGTTCAGTTTGCCTTTGGCATCTACTTTACTGGTCAATTCAATTGCTTCGCCTGTTTCGGAATACGCCATTAATGTTTGTAAAGGCAATGGGCGCACAAACCTTACCTGGTCTATCGACAATGCCTGTAAATTTTTATTGGCAGATACAGGATATAATACATCTTCGATCTTCAGTTGTTTATAATTCTCTGTACGTATCAATGGTTCCTGTATCAATTGGATCGTATCACTCAATGTTTCACCACCATTCAATGTATAGGTCTTGATCTGCATATTCTTACAGGCATCTTCATCACCGATCCACGGACCACCGAAGGGCCAGCCGGTCGCATTCGCAAGATCGATACCCAGGTTCAGCCTTTTGCCTTCTTTTAAAGTATGGCCAAACACGTCCATCCATTGCGGCGATAAAAAGGGAATATACTGGTCATCTTCTTTCTGCACACCATAGATGGGTGTAATTTCCAGTCCGCCCAAACCAACCTGCTGGTATTGCTGCATTACAGTGGTAAGGTCATTCTTTTTTACTTCACTACCCAGCCACCACCATCTTGTCCAGGGCTTTGTCTGGCTGGTTACTGCCGGCCATTTTACCTGCGCATTTGCAGTAATAATAACTGTAGTTACAACAACAGAAAGCAATAATTTCCTCATATTTAATTACTTTAATTACACGAATTAAAAGAATTACACGAATTATACTAATTACACTAATAAACCAATTAACTAATTAACTAACTCTTCCTGATCTCTACCGCATACACACCTGACTCGCCTTCAAAATTGGCGCGGAAGATGATCCATTTTCCATCGGGACTGAAGTGCACATTCGGTTCCAGTTTGTATTGATGGTGTTTCATGTTCACCAGTTTCTCCACGTCAAACTTATTACCGTTGGGTGTAAATAAATTGATCCATTGCCCATCAGGCGCTTTGGCCACTGCACCGGGATCGCCGCCATCACCTGCAAACAAGGTTTCATCATTGTTGCTGTTATAATGTACACTCCAGTCGTTGCGGCCAAATTCATATTTCACTTCTTTGCCTGTTGCCACATCATAACCTCCTACAAAAAATGTAGTGCCTCTTGGTTGCTGCAGATCGAACCAGATGGTCTTGCCGCTTTTTCCAAACCATTCATGCCCCCATATTTCCATATCCATCGTACGGTGATGCACCTGCGTGATCTTTTTGGTACGCACATCAATGGTCCAGATACGGTTTACTTTATGCCAGGGGCCTTCATGACAAAAAGATAAAAGATTGGGATCGATGGTAGAGAACTGCAAATGGTTCAGCCATGCACTGTCCGTAAATATCTTATCCAGCTTACCTGTTTTTACATCAATGGTGAATAAAGTTTTAGGCAGATGCGCATCATAGATCAAATTAAAATAACTACTCTTATTCGGATTGTTCTTTAAAATTTCTTTTTCCGCATCAGTAGCTCTTGAACCTGCGAGCAGTGTACCATCTGCATTCACCGTCATGATAGCAGATTTAAAATCTTCGGGAAAAACAAAGACCAGTTTGCTTTTGTGTGTATTGAAATCGAGCGAAAACACGCTGTCTTTTACCTGGTAAAAAACAGTTTTTGTTTTTTCGCACACCACTTCACCATTCATCGGTGATGCGCAGGATGTAAGGCGGGTGGTTTTACGGGTGGCAAGGTCCACACTGTATAGCTGCCGGTCGTTGATATTGGTGGGCTTTGCTTCTTCCCGCTTCATATCCGTTACATCAGCAGCAGCCTGTTTACTGCTATTGTAAAACACCATGTTATTACCAATAAAAGGATTGTTGTGAAAATAAAAACTTAAACTGTTGCCGGGAAGGTCGCCGGACAAACGTACTATTTTGTGGTGGGTATCTTTGTCGATCCACTCGGTAGGCATTTTTTTACCACCGGTTTCCATCAGTTCCTGTGCCTGTAATGAAGTGCATGCTATTGCCGACAGCAATACTGTTAAAAAAGATCTCATCGTAAAATTGTTTTGGTTGTTATACAATCGTTGTTAAACCTGGCAATAGAATAGCAACACAATTTACCGGCCTTCCAGTTCTATCCATCCTGTAGTTACATGCCACATTAAAATGCGGTTAACAAATGTTAACCAGCCTGTTATTACAGCTATTCCCTGTTAATCATTCACTGGTTTTACGCCTTGTGTTTCTTCCGGCAGCAATGGCCATTCGGCATTGGGTGTATGGGCCTCTTTTATTTTCTTATCCAGTTTTTCAGCAATCCGGGGAAACTGTGCTATCACATTGTTCTTTTCAGAAGGATCATTTGCCAGGTCATATAATTCAACCACAGCAGAATCTTTTTTACCTACTTCCAGCTTTACCAGTTTCCAGTTCTTCCAGCGCACCGCCTGCCGGCCATTATTTTCATGAAACTCCCAATAAAGGTATTCGTGCTGTTTTTGTTTTTTCTGCTGCAATAAAGTAGGTACAATGGAAATACCGTCTACATTTTTCGAAGGTTTGATCCCCGCCACTTCCTGGAAGGTGGGATACATATCCCATAATGCCAGCCATTGATCGGTTGTTGCAGGCAGTATCTTTCCTTTCCAGTAAGCAATGAACGGTACCCTTATGCCGCCCTCGTACAGGTCGCGTTTTATACCGCGGTAAATGCCATGGTTCTGAAAAAAATCAGGGTCGCCCCCATTCTCTTTATGCGGACCATTATCGCTGCAGAAAATGATCAGGGTATTTTCTGCAAGGCCTTTATCATTGATCATTTTGATCACATCTCCTACATATCTATCCAGTCTGTTTACCATTGCCGCAAATGCTGCATGCGGGTAAGGTTCATAAGCCAGTTTATCTTTTTTAGTATCAGGCAATGGTTTTTCGTCAAACTTTTTAATGTAATAATTGTACACACTATCATGCGGCAGTATCACATCGCCATGTGGCAGTGTATAAGGCAAATAAAGAAAGAAAGGCTTATTATTGTTTTGCTGGCTGATGAAATGCATGGCCATTGCATGTATGGTATCCGCAGAATAAATGGCGTTGGCAGTTATGTTCTGCGGAAAATCGAATCCGGTCATGATTGTGCCAGAGATGATCAGGATAATAATCATGCGCCAGCGTTTGACAGTTATATCCAAAGAATTCTGCAAAACCTTTTTTCGCAGGATCACCGGAGGTGGTGATGAAACCAAGGCTCCACTTACCGAAAGCGCCGGTATTATAGCCCTGCTGCTGCAAAACATTTGCAATGGTCATTACGTTTGCATCCAATGGCGTTTGTCCTTCAGGCAAAAAAGTTTTATTACCACGGATGGCTGTATGGCCGGTGTGCAAACCTGTCATCAGTGTAGTGCGTGCAGGTGCACATACCGTAGAGCCGGAATAGAATTGCGTGAATTTCATCCCCTCTTTCGCCATTTGATCCAGGTAGGGCGTTTCTGTTTTTTGCTGTCCATAGCAACCCAGGTCGGCATAGCCAAGATCATCTGCCAGTATAAAAATAATATTCGGATGGCTGTCTTTTTGCTGCGCTGATGCCGTTATTGTTAGCAATAACAAAAACGCTGTAATATTTTTTTTCAGATCAAACATAATAATATAGTAGTTGGATGATAAGCTTATAATTCTTTTTGTTAGCTGCTTTAAACTTGTTGCTTTCACCTCCACAGCCGGTGGGGCTGCGTACCTGCACCGGCGCTGCTTTTGGCTCTTTCGAAAAATTACCGCCGATAGCGGATTTTTCGAATGCCGCCTTCGGCGTCACCGAACCAAAAGAGGCGCCTTATGCAGGTACTGGTGATAACTTGAAGATAGGCTGCATCCAAATCGCAGTATCTTTACAAACCCAAATATTTTCACAACTCACAACTCACAACTCACAACTCACAACTCACAACTCACAACTCACAACTCACAACTCACAACTCACTTCCCATACACTTCCATCTCAATAATACTCAAAGTCCCCTTCGCATTTACATCGTTCCTCGCCACGCCATCATCCAGTTTTTTTCCGTTCACTTCCACACCTGCGTTGGCATCTTTTGTTTGAGCAGTGCCTGTAAGTTGGATCTTCAGTTTTTTCCCGGTTTGCGGTTTGCACTTAATAGTATAATAACCCAACGAGGTTTCAGTGCTGCCATTGAACAATTCCTTGCCATCGAGTGTGATCAGCAAAGGATAGCTTCTCGAACGGAAATTATTCAGCTTGATCGTGATCTCGTTCACGGTGGCATTTTTTTCCAGTTCATATTCTATCCAGGCCGTATTCAGTTTGCCATCATTCACCCATTCGCTCAGCTCATTATCATCGTAGCTGGCAAAAGCGCTGTCGGCATGGGCGCCTGCCGTGGCATTTACAATATTCACCGCTGTGCGGATCACCTGGTAAGAAGCTGTGGAAGGCGTTGGCCCACGTTTCAGGTTTACCGGCAAGCCTGCCGAAGGCAGTATGGTTGACAAACCATTCTTTTCTTCAAATCGTTTACTCGTAAGCGTTAGTGTTGCCAGCTTCAGCCCATCGGTTGTTGCGGTGATGGTGATATCTCCCGGAGTGGTGGTGGTTCTTACCAGGAAACGGTTAACGCCCCCTTCTACAGGAAAAGCTTTGGCAAGTACATAATTGCCCGGTCCCATTGCCATGCCGCCACGCCATTCAGCAGGACCGTTCAATGTATAATTGATCATATTGAGGGCTGTGGGGCAACGGCTGCCTTTGGCGTCTATTACTTCCACTTCCACCAATGCAAGATCATGCCCATCTGCAACAAGGTCGGTAGGGCGCTCAATAGCTTTCAACCGCAATGCCACCGGCTCGCCTACAGTATTTACCTGGTCGGAAGAAACTGCAACGCCTTTTTCATCATAACCTTTTGCACTGATATTGCCTGCCTTCCATTCAATGTTTTTAAACGTAAATAAAAAGCCATCGCTCCTGGTGCCAAAGCCCTGCGATACACCATTTACTTTCAGTTCCACTTTATCCGCAGTGGCTACCACGAAAATATCTTTTTTCACCCCTTCTTTATAATTCCAATGACCAATGATGTGTATGTGTTGTTTTTCAGGATTCACCCATCCATCCCACATCACCTGGTTGGCATAAAAATTTTCTTTTTTGATACGCAGTGCATCCACTTCCCCACTGCGGCGGTAATTTTCTTCGCCGCGATGATGTGTATTCGTCTCACTCCAAACAATATTCACACCGCCGGCGCTTACCCGCTTTCCTGTGCCGGGGCGTTCATTCCAGAACTCGAACCAGCGTTTTACATTCTCCACCGCATGGCTTTCCATATTACGGTTGTAAGGCCTTGCATCAGGACTTTTGACCTTTGCATTTACAGATGCCGACCATACACTATCCGGCCCTACCCCATCTTTATGATAAGGAGGCGTAAAATCATCCCAATATTTTCTTGATCCCTCATCACGGGAATATTCCATGGCCCACATGGGTATATGAGCGCTTTTGTTGGTGTACAACATTTCGCCGCCATATTCAGCTACTTTACTGTCCAGCATTTCCCTGCTGCCAATAGCACGGCCACCGGCAGGATCGTACATATTGCGGATCTCTTTCATTTCCTGCATGTGCGGTTCGCTGATGCTTTCGTTACCGCATTCATAAAAAATGATACTGGGATTATTACGGTTGTATATGATCGCATCCCGCATTACATTTTTTCTTTGTTGCCATCTTACGCCTTCCACATCTTTTTCTGCATCACCGGCCTGCATGCTCTGCATCAATCCTACCCGGTCGCAGCTTTCTATATCCTGTTTCCACGGCGTTACATGCATCCATCTTACCAGGTTACCATTACTTTCCACCATCAATCCGTTGCTGTAATCGCTCAGCCATGCAGGCACTGATAAACCGATCGCAGGCCATTCATTACTCGTACGCTGTGCATAGCCATGCACCATGATAACACGATCATTTAAATAGATCATCCCGTCTTTAAAAGCTGTTTTCCTGAAACCTGTTTTGGTGGTCACCACATCAACAGGTTTATTGTTGATCAGCAAAGTGGTTTGGACATCATATAAATAACCATAGCCCCAGCTCCAGAAATTTAAACCGGTTAAAGCGCTGCTGGCTTTTACAATTTTTGTTTCGCCCGGCAATAATGTTATTTTATCGCCGGTAAATGTTTTGATCGTTTTGCCCAATTCGTCCATCGCGATGGCTACCTGGTAAGTTATTTGCTGCGGTTGCCCGCTTTCGTTCTTTATTTCACTTTCCGCATGCAGGGTGGCAGCTTTGTTCTTTACATCATAGTTATCTGCATAAATATAAACCCCGGTTGTTTTAAGATTGGAATACAGGGGCAATGTTTGATATACGGTTGGCACTACATGCAGGTAAACATTTTTTACTATACCGCCAAAGTTGGCATTGAAATTCTTGTCTTCCCACTGGAACTTACTGTTGGTGGCTTTTTCCCTGTAATCCCAACTGTTATCCGTTCTTACAGCGATCACATTTTCATCCTCTCCAAAATGTACGGCGCTGGTAATATCAAAACCAAATGCCATTACGCCATTTTCGTGCAGCCCGATATATTTTCCATTCACATAAAATTCGCCGCCCTGGCGTACACCTTCAAATTCTAAAAACACTTTTTGTCCTTTTGCAGTCGCAGGAATTTTAAAATGTTTGCGGTACCATGCAATACCGGTGGTATGATCGGCAATATCTTTTTTAAAAGCATCATCTTCGTTCCAGGCATAAGGCAATGTTACTTTTTTCCAGGCCTCATCATTGTAGGCAGGCGCTACTGCAGCACTGTCATCTTTTACCAGCACTTTCCAGTTGCTGTTGAAATTGTATTTGGTGCGTTGTGCAAAACCATATTGCAATGCGATCACAAAAACTGTAAACAAACAAAAACGTTTCATTAAAAGATCATTATAGTTTTAAAATAACCAACTTTATTTTCTTAATTTATACACTTCGCTTCCTGCGAGTAAAAAACAACCCAGGCCGAAATCCTCAAAATCCGGCTCCCGGTCGTAAGTAACAGGCTGCGATTCTTTGGGTTCCTTTCCTGTACCCTGTACATAACCTAAAAAGCCATTGCTGTGTACCGATTCTTTACTTAATGCATCCCATGCTTTAATAACAGCAGGCAGGTATGTTTTTTTATCCAGTACTTTATTATTGATACCCCACGCCAACCCATACACGAAAAGTGAAGTACCGGTCAGTTCTTTGCCGCCGAAATTCGTACTATCGTGCAGGCTCACGTTCCAGTAGCCATCCTTGCGTTGCACTTTCAGCAGGGCGGCCATCATGCTTTTATAATCCTGCAGGTATTCTTCGCGGTGTGGTTCTGTTGCAGGTATGGTGCTCAGCACACGTACCAATGCCGCCACCACCCAGCCATTGCCACGGCTCCAGTAACAATCTTCGCCATTGGGTTCTTTGTAAGGCGGATCAAAATCCTTATCCCTCCACCACAATCCTTCTGCTGCATTGTACAAACCATGATCGCCGTGCTTATACTTGGTATACGCATACATTTCGTACATGCGGTGAAAATAATTGGTATCCTTATACAGCACACCCAGTTTTGCATACACCGGCATCGCCATCTGTATGGCATCCACCCAGTTCCAGTCATCTATCTTATCAGTCTGCATCATTTTATCAATGGATGCTTTAATACTGTCGATGTATTCCTGTTTTTTATCAATATTATACAGGTCAATATAAGTTTGACCACAGGCCTGGTTATCACCATTGCGGGTACGGCTGCCGTCACGCAGGTTCCATTGGTGTTTTGCGCCCCAGTCCACGGCATAATCATAATACGCTTTCTGTGGATCTACACTGTACAAAGCCATCAGGCCTTCATAATACACAGCCCTTGTCCAGATATGGCTCGGCCAGGTACGGTTGCGGCTGGGCACAAATATGGGTTTGCCGGCATCGGGCCATTTGTCCATAAAATATTTATTGGCCAATGTAATGGTTTGCAATACCTGTTTTTTTTCGGGAAGTTTTTGTGCGGTGCTGCACTGTACCAGCAGGATGGCGGTACCTATAAAAAAAGCATTCTTTATCTGGTTCATATATGCAAGTTAATAGCGAATTATGATGCAGTTTAGGATGATTTGCGGGGATGATTGTCATGTGGTATCCTGTATTAAAACGGCATTAAAAATGACTGATTGAATCACTTAGCCCCCCTCCAGCCTTCCATTTAACATTTTATTTGATGCCCATTTTATTTCTTTATGATGCTTCCAAAACAACTTTAGCCAGATGCCCATAAAATTTGTACTCGCAGCAGCCCTTATTATCATTACCAGTGCCGGTTGTAGAAAACCAGCAAAGCTGAACGATCATGACACTATCGCCGGAAAATGGCATGTAAAAAAGATAACCGGCATGAATGGTTTCGGCAATAATACGCCACTCGAATTCGGCACGGGTGATTACATTTTTAATGCAGACGGTACATTTGAATACAATGGAGGCACAAGGGAACTGTATAAAGGCAGCTGGCTGCTGTATGAAAAACCTGATGAAACTTATACGGATGATAATGGTAATACGGTATGGTATGATGGCGGCTACACTGTGCTGGAACTGGAAGCTGCAAAAACAAGCGGGACAACAAAAAAGACCGCCTATTTTGTTCAATTCACGCTTACTGACGTGGATAATTTCACAGTGCTGTTATGCCCCAATGGTGTTGCCACGCACCAGTATAGTTTTACAAGACTGAAATAATAATATATCTTATCTTGGCTGTACATTTCATTTACGAAAGAATAAAACCGACCACCTTATGTTGTACAGGCTGATCAAAACTTGTTGCTGCTTTGTTTTATCCATCTTACTGATCACTAAATTGGCAGCGCAACAATCCACCACTTTTCCCATTGGCATCAGCGTTGATCCGGGCATTGAAAAGATCTGCAAAAAGCAAAAAAACTTAAATGCGTTCACCATAAAAGAATACATCGACGATGTGCCCGAAAAATCCGGCCTCTTAAGCAGTGTCCCCTGGCCTTTAAGTTCCATGGTAACTATCAATAAAAAAGATACGCTCTGCACATTCATTAATGTGATCGCTCCGATCGGGTTCCAGCTTTCGTTCAGGAACGACAGTTGTTTTGTGGAAACATTTGTATCCAGCAGAAGCTGTAAATGTTTTAAAAGCAAACTTTCCGACAGTGCATTGAGTTACGGCGCAGGCACCAGCCCCGATACTTTGATATTGGTGTTAAGTAAAAGACAGGACCTGCATAAAGGCGATATCATTTATGGTTATATAAAAACAATGGGTGGCGAAATATACCATTTCCCTACCGAGACTCCGGTTAATTATGACCGCCAAAGATTTGAATACGAGGGGTATTTTAAATTTGAGTTTAGCCCTCTGCAATAATACTGAAGAGATTAATGTTGATTGCTTATCTTCGTTCTGGATCAAGCCCTAAAAAAATTACTTTTAAAACTGTACCATGAATTTAAAAAAGCCCCTGTTGCTATTTATCTTAAGCATTGCCTTAAGTGCTGGCCACGCTGAAAAGATTGCTGATGGCTATATTATCACCCTTAAGAATGACACTATAAAAGGACAAATCCGGCTGGAGAGGATCAGGGATGCCTACTATATACCTTTCAATTGGGGTATGTTTATCCTTTCTATGAACTTTACCGCTAAAGGTGGGACTGAGAAAGAATATTCTCCTGCAGAAATAAAGGGATTTAATTTCGACTACAAAGATGTACATTATGAATTCAGGTCTTTAAATATCGATAGCGACGAGCTGCAATTCTTTAAAAAAGAATCCGCCTACTGCAGTTTTTGCACAAGTAGAAGTTGAAGGGAATCCTTTAAGTTATTATATCTGCCGTTTTAACCAGGATGTATTTCTTCATCACAAAGGTGTTGCGAGCGGAGGCAATTACTACACGAATTATTTTGTAAAAACCAAATCCGGCCTTGTACGGCTTAAACGTACTTTTAAGAAAGATGAGTTATTCAGTATGCTGAAAAATGATTTGCAACTGGAAGATGATTTTATAGAAACTATTCCTAAAAAATACAATCTGAGCAACATGGCTGAAGTTATAATCAGTTATAACGAGTGGAAGAAAAACAAACATTGATCATTTAAACTTTCCTAACCATTATTTTCTATATACTTAAATCGCACGCTACTGCACCGCATATTTTTTCTCTGCAACAATGGTAGCGCCTTTACTGCTCACCCCCTGCACATCAATACGTACCGTGGTTTTAGGATCGGCATTATAAAAACTCACACTGGCCTTGCCATTTTCATCGGTGGTGATTAATGGCGCCCAATGGATGGTGGTGCGTTCGTCAGCCGCATCTTTATCTACTGCATAATTGGGTGCATAAAATACCTTTGCCTGGTAATAGCCATTTACTTCGGTCATTATTTTGGTAGGATCCATATTACCGGCACCGGGTTTCAATACCAGTGTAATGATAAAGATATCTGTAGGAGAAGCACCTAGGTCGCGGACATGGCCATCAAAAGTTTCTGTACGTTCAAATCTTGGCTGGCCCACCATATGCCTTACTGTTACACTCTGCACCTGTTGCATGGGCAGGGAATAATAATCAATGCGGTCAAATACATCTTCTCTTTTATCCACTACAAATCTTGGCCGTACTTTTTTACCATTGGCCATAAAATAAATGCCATCATTCTCCATATCATAATAAGCGCCGGGCACTTTCTTGCCTAAAAAATTCCGCAGGTCATCATAACCATAATCGGCGGCGGTGATGGTAAAATTATCTACCGGGTAACCAAAACTCATGTAAGCGCCATCTCTTAAAAATTCTGTTTTCTTTTGCGTGGTCACCGTTACACCTGGTAATACCGTGAACCATTTATTATTTTTTTCTACTGTGTATCGTTTGGCGGCATCCTGTGCAAAATGCAGGTAAGCAGCCGTATCATACGGAACAGCAGCATTTGTAACGGTCATTGGATGTGCGAAAAGTGAATCCATCAGCAGCTCGCCCATTTTTTCGCCTTTATCATTGGCAGCATTCAATTTAAGCGTCTGCACACCATACAATGGAATGCCATCTAAAAAATAATTGCCCTGTGCATCGCTGCGGGTGGTATACCATTTATCTCCTTTTGCGCCGGGTGCCTGCAGGCTGATATTCATATCCTGCAAAGGCTTTTGCGAAAATTTCTGTTTTATTCTTCCCGAGATACTGATACCCTGCTCAGGCATATAATGAATAGCGATAGCAGTATCCGCCATTTTTCTCCATAAAAAATCACGCCAGCCCTGTGCCATCAATAAAAGGTCCAGTTGCTGCAAGCGTTGTGGATTATTTACATCAAAATAAGCGGCGGCATTTTCTATCCGGCCTTTTACTTCCGTTTGCAGCAACAGGTTGGTGCTGATATTTTCGGATCCTGCTTTTTCAATATTATCGTCTATGGCTGCCAGTGAGATATTAGCTTTTACAGGACGTTGCGCCGCATCGGTCACCATGATATTCACGGTAACTTTTTCTTTGGATGCATAGGTATTCTTCAGTGTAGTCACTTTTATATTCAGTGGTTCCGCGGCTGACACATAGATCAGTCTTTCGCAATTGGGGTGCAGGTCTTCATCATACACCGTAACGCTGCAGATACCTTCCGGAATATCCTTCAGCGGGATATTCAGTTCTGCATGATCGTCCTTCAGTTGTATCTTTTCCTTATACAATATCCTGCCGCCATGTTTTGCAGCCACAGTGATATTACCCGATGGATGTAACTGTGCGGTGGCCGCATTGGTAAATATGTTCACCACGGCAGTACCGTTATTATTGTCCACTTTCATGGCGTACCCATTTTTCAAAGCTGCATCCAGTTCGGTAAGCGAACTGGTATTGTTGGGGTATTTTATCCAGGCTTTGTACTGCATGCCCGCTGCGGGAGTAAATTCAAATTTGCCCATGCCGGCATGCGTGGTTTTAAAACGCACAACAGTATCGCCGGAAGCCGACAACACAGCGCCGGATGCCTCTGCTCCTTTACCATTCGCATCTTCTGCCTTAAATGCTATCACAGATCTTATGCCTTCCAGCATCGATCCCCCTTCTGGAAAAAAATGTATGGTATAAGCAGGTGACAATGCCGTTGCAACTGCTGCTTCTTTTGCATGCTTTTCATTCTTTTTATTTTCTGTGGTGACCGCTTTTACTTCCAGCTGCTTTTCAAAAACAAAATGATTGCCGAAATTCCGCATCCAGTTGGTATAGGCCCTGATGCGGTAACTGCCACCGGCTATTGAATCATCCAGTTTAAAATCGCCGATACCAACTCCGCTGTCAATGCGGATCACCTGTCGTGATATGATCTTATTGAAAGGATCGATCAATTCTGTATATAAAGTATTGCTGGTGCTTACGGGATAATTGCTTTGCCCATTCACCAGGTAAGCTTCAAACCAGATATTATCGCCACCTGCATAAAAATTGCGGTCTGTATGCAGGTATACTTTTTCAAAAAATAATTTGATCCCTGTACCGTCCTGCTGCTGTGCAAGCATTGCGTTCTTCCCGAAAAAAATAAAAAGAAAGATGATTAACAACCGTTTGTTCATCGAACACATAGCAATGATTTTATTAGCATGAATTTATTGGTTTGCCTATTTATAACTGTCATGTGGTAACATGCAACAGTACACCATTACAGTTGCAATATCCGTTGCCATACATTTTCCATTACGGGTATACCTTCTGCAAGGTTTTTCTTTCGTGCTGCCAGCACCCTTTCGCCTGGCCAGGTAATGGTATCATTTTCCGTTGCCGGTATGGAATTTTTATAATCTTTTATTATATGTTCCACCGTTTGAGTAATGGCGGATGCATTCCCCAGCTTTGCAATATCAATAGCAATAAATACCTGCGATAAAGCCTGTTCCGCCTGTTGCTCCTTTATATCACAAACTGCCAGTCCGCCGGATAAGATAGCCGCCAGCAGATCGAGCAGCAGCGACAGCCCCGCTCCTTTCCAGTATCCTATCGGCAACGATCTTTTGGAACGCAAAATTGCTGCCGGATCATTGGTAAGTGCTCCCGTTTCATCAAATCCGCCATTTACGGGTAGCCGTTCCTGTTGTGCCACATATTTTTCCATAGCGCCATAGGAATACTGCGACATCGCCATATCCAGCACGATCGCTTCGTTATTATAAGGCATTGCGATCACCAGCGGATTATTGCCCAGTTTGGCATCCACAGCGCCCCAGGCGGGCATCAGTGCCGTGGTATTGGTCCAGCCAATGAATACATAACCGGCTTTTGCTGCTTTCCATCCATAAGTGCCGCCCCGCATCCAGTGATTGGTATTGGAGAGTGCCACACAGCCTATACCAAATTGCTGCGCCAAAGCCATAGCATTATCCGTTGCCTGCAGTGCATTCAGTATACCCGGACCAAGGTTGCCATTCCATTGCTGGATGCCGCCAAATTCGTGCCGCAGCGTAGCAACCGCATCTTTATCAACATAGCCTCTTTGTATATACTCTATAAAGCGGGGAAAACGGTTCACTCCATGCGTGTACACGCCATCGATACTATTTTCTGTAAATATCTTTGCGCAGGTGGCAGCTTTTTCTTTAGTAAATCCCTGCTGCAGCAAAGCAGTTTCAAAAACCTGCTGCATTTCTTCCGCAGGTACCCGTATTGTTTTTATAGTTGTCATATCAATGACTTTTTAATGCAAAATAAACTTCTCAACGCAATCCTTTGTAAGAATTACTGTATACCGGCCGTTTTAACCAGTGCTTAACCTGTCGCATTTTTTAAAAATACCGGCGCATTTTATGAAATACCGGGCGTATTGACATCCTGCAGTTAATTGTATAACTTTATTTAACCGCTTCACCAATAACCACTGCAATGAACAACAATCTTATACTCCGCCTGGCTGTAGCTATCATTCTTTTTACGCACAGCCTTCCCGGCATGTTTGATAACAGCATCAACGATTTTGGCACCCTGTACCTGGATGAAAAAGGGTTCAGGCCTTTTGGTATTTACCTTGCCTGGGCAATAAAATTGTCGCATGTGTTTTGCGCCCTGCTTTTCCTGCTGAATAAATATGTAAAATGGGCTGGCATTGCCACCATTTTTGTATTGGTGGCGGGCATCATTATGGTACACTACCCCGAAGGCTGGTACGTGGTAGGCGGCGGCCGCAATGGTATGGAATATAATTTCCTGCTGATCTGCGTGGTGCTGGCCATTATGTTCCCGGGACATTTAAATAAACAGGTTTCCACAGGTAATAGTTAATCGTAAACCTACGAGGTATAATCACCGGAAAATTGAGTATTTTCCTGGCAAGTTTTTGGCCTAACTTTAGTTTTAATTTAATAGCAGTGATTGTATGCTGCTGCTATTTTCAATATCCATTTTGGCAGAGTTTCTATAACAAATGCTGAAGCCGATGAAAACAATTTTATACCTCTTTATATCACTGCTTTTTTACAACCTAGTTCCTGCGCAGATAACAACACCTGCCATAAAAGCAAATTTTGGCGTAGACGGCAACCTGAAAGCAAATTATTTTACTAATGTAATTTCCAATGGCACTGATGACTGGTTCAAACAAACCAAATTTGGATCAGGAGATTTTATGATCGATACCAGCGGGGCTGCAGCTATTGTTGCCGGTTATAATACTAATCCTGCATCAAGAATGCTCTCTTTCTCCCGTATTATGGGTCCTGCATTTTACAGCGTGCTGCAAAATAACCTGGTGATCGACGCCGTTTTTCACCGCGATTTTCATGGTGACGATTCAACCGTATTTGCTTCTGGAAGCAATAAAAATGGCATGAGCCCTGCCAACTGGAGTTGCCCGGTTTCGCAAGGCATACCCGATAAGAATGAAATACTCGATGCATTTACTCATATCAGAAGGGCCGGCCCTTCTGTGACTGATTCGCTGTGGATGTTTGGTGGCTTATCGATTGAAAATACCAATGGCAACCGCTATTTTGATTTTGAGTTGTATCAAACTGATTTTTATTACGACCGTTCTACGAATACCTTTAAAGGCTATAGTGCTGAAGCAGGCCATACAGCCTGGCAATTTGATGCCAGCGGTAATGTGATCAAGGCGGGCGATATTATATTCAGCGAAGAGTTCAGCAGCTCATCACTTACATTGGTGGAAGCAAGGATATGGGTCAACAAAAATGCGCTCCTGACCACTCCACAGAATTTCAACTGGGGTGGGCAGTTTGATGGCGATGGCAATGGCGCTACTTATGGTTATGCGAGCATTGTACCTAAAACTGCCGGAGATTTTTATACCGGCCTGCAATCAACTGAAACTACCTGGGCTGGTCCTTTCTCATTAGTAAGAACAGATAACAGCGTGGTGACTGATTATATTCCAGGTCAGTTCCTGGAATTTTCTGTGAACCTTACTAAATTAGGAATTGACCCCGGCAGCTATAGCAATAATCCCTGCGGCACACCATTCAGAAGAGTACTTATAAAAACAAGATCCTCCACTTCATTCACTTCGGAATTAAAAGATTTTGTTGCGCCTTTCAGGATGTTTGATTTTCCGCCCGTGAACGCATTTTCGTACCTGCTTTATTTCTGCAAGGTTTTTCCATTAACACCCGTTACTGTACTTAATCCTAATCCCAATTCGATCTATACATGGACCACCAATAATGGAAATATTGTAGGCAGTAATGTTGGTATTACCATCTATGTAGACAGGCCCGGCACCTATTATGTAACGCAGCAGTTGAATGCGCAATGCGCTTATTATTCCAAAGATTCGGTAAAACTTATTTTCGACAGTATATGCAGGGTATTACCGGTAGACATTATTGATTTTTCCGCCACTAAAACAAATGACAACAAGGCTTCCTTAACATGGCAGGCATCTGCAAACGAAGAAGCTGCACAATACTTTATTGAATATAGTTTGAATGGTAATATTTTTTTACCACTGGATACAGTGCCGGCATCCAAAAAAAGCGGCATTGCAGGCTATGCGGCTTCCTTCCCGCTTGAAAAATGGAATGCTGCCATTATTTATTTCAGGATAAAAGTAACGGGTAAAGACGGCAGGATGAAGTACAGTAACATTGCAGCATTACGAAACAGGGATGCAGCCGCCCCCCCGGGTATTTTTCCTAACCCAACACATGGTGATACATGGCTTTCTTACACTACAGCTGTTAATCAATCTGCAGATATAACTATCCGGGATGCTTTTGGAAAACTGGTAAAAAGCACCCGTATCAATATTCCTCCCGGCTCGAACCCGCTGCGGTTAGCGGATCTGTCTGCTTATGCAGATGGTGTATACTTCATCAGCGTGAAAACGCCTAACACAAGTTTTACACAAAAAATCCTGAAACTGAAATAGATTTTTGCAAAGGCCGCAGAAAAATTTCGGGGTTTTTAATTATGCTCTATCTTTAGACGCATGAAAAAACTTATCCTGCTTATTACTGTTTGCTGCAGCTGCATAGCTGTGAATGCACAAACATCCCCTAAAACAGAATTGTACGATCTTATTAAAAAATTGTTATCCGACAGCACCGGCTACGAAAATGTAGGCGACTGGGCCGTGGGTACGCCTAAAAAATTCCCCATTAAATGGAAGGCCGATAAACTGGAAATGAGTGATGATACCAGCATCAACTTTTTCAGGATGGGCGCTGTTGATATAACCCTCAAAGGCAAAAGTTATATGCAGGGTGCAGAACCTATTAAATGGAACATCATGCTGAAAGGTCCCCGCATGGGTTACACTTCCTTTAGTATTGTAAGCCAGCCCCTGAGCAATGAAATGCAGCCAAAATATACACTGGACAGCGTTTTTGGCAAAAAACCTTTTACTGCCAAACTGCTTAAAAGCTGCGATAATAAAACTATTGCCGGTTATTATTATTACGAATTGAAACTTCCTAAAAAAGATATTGCGTATTTGAAATTAAGCTGGGTATCCGTAAATGGCAGCACTGCAATAAGACTGGATTGCTATGACAGCTACAGTAAATATGCTGCCAAACTGGACTGCCCGAAATAATTTATTATAACAAACAATATGCAGGACTTTATTGTTAGTGTAACAATATGAAAAAGAAAATACCTGTAAATACCATCTTCACCGATATCGGCGGTGTGCTACTCACCAACGGCTGGGACCGTGGCAGCAGGCGCCGGGCCATTGATCTTTTTAAACTGGATGAAGAAGAGACGGAGGAACGGCACCACCTTACTTTTGATACGTATGAAGTAGGCAAGATAACCCTGGATGAATACCTGGACCGGGTGGTATTTTATAAAAAGCGTTCTTTTTCCCGCAAGGCGTTCAAGGATTTTATGTACAGCCAGTCCAAACCATTTCCGGAAATGCTGCAACTGGTACAGCAATTAAAACAACAATACGGTGTAAAAATAGCTGTAGTGAGCAACGAAGGCCGTGAACTGGCGGAATACCGTATCCGCAAATTCGGCATGAATAATTTCGTGGATTTTTTTATTGTATCCAGTTTTGTACACTTCCGCAAACCAGATGCAGATATTTTTAAGATCGCATTGGATACCGCACAAGTAGCACCGCAACAGGTACTGTACCTGGAAGATCGTTCCATGTTTGTACAGGTGGCCGAAACGCTGGGCATAAAAGGCCTGCGCCATATCGATCATAAAACCACGGTAGAAAAACTGGCAAAGTTTGGTTTTACAATCAAGTGATACCTGAAAAGTTAAGGTTTGCGTAAAATCTTTTGTACACATTGCCGGGTATTTTTATTGTGTGCCGGATTGCTTTATTTTGAGTAACTCTTTTTCTTGAAAGCAGCCTTACAAAATACCGGCAAAAACATCCTTGTATATTTTGCATTGTGTGCAGCAACTTTTGGTATGTTGCTCGCCATTTCACAATATGCTTCCTTTAAAACAGATATTGGTTTTTTGAGGTTCAAGCAGGATTATATTGACATTGATATATGGAGGATCGCTTTTTACACGCATGTATTTTCCAGCCTGCTTACTTTATGCGCCGGGTTCACCCAATTTTCCAGCTATGTTTTAAAGCATCATAAAAAACTGCACCGCATTGCGGGCAGGATTTATGCGTACGATATCCTGCTCATCAATGTACCCGCCGGAATGATCATGGCCATTTATGCCAATGGCGGCATCCCATCTAAAATTGCTTTTATTATATTGGATTGTTTATGGTTTTGGTTTACCTACAAAGGTGTTGCTGCAATAAGAGCAAAAGATATCAAAACGCATAAGCAATATATGATCCGCAGTTATGCGCTTACATTTTCTGCCATTACACTGCGTACCTGGAAGATCATTCTCTCCCACTCTTTTACGATTGATCCTGCAACATTGTATATGATCGATGCCTGGATGGGTTTTGTACCCAACCTGTTATTTGCAGAATGGCTGATCCGTAGAAAAAATTTTTCAACCTATCGTATCAGCAACCCAATCGCAGGTTGGAAAGCAGGAAAATAAAACTGAGAAAAAACAGTAAGGCAAAGATCACGAGTGCAGTGAAAAATTGCAGTATATCTGCGGCCCGCTCATGCTGTTTGCGCATAGGCATGCATAGCTTTTTGGCAATTACGCCCGATAACCAGCCATAGAGCAATAGTATCGAAATAAGTATTAAGTAAATAAGGAGCATAGCGTTTTGCTTAACGTTCCAGCCTTATATTTTCCACTATAAAATAAAAAGCAAGGAGCATGAGTACCGCAAATATGCCTAGTGCAAGCAGCACACATATCAGCTTTGCATACTTATTGGTTTCTTTAATGCTTTTATAAACAGAGTTGGAAATAAAGTAGGCTAACCATACCATTATGGGTATACCAATAAAAAGAAAGGGTAAAAAGATCATAAAGCGACCGGTTAAATTAAGGTACCTGAAGATACGTCAATAACACATGCAGCTTTGTTAAAGATTCTCCAAAAACTTCGCTAAAACCCTGCACTGTCCTGCAATTATTCAGGACAGTTAGATATATCTTTACCGTAAATTTAAACACTCATATTGCTGTTAGATGAAATACAAGATCGTTGCTGCTGTTTGGTTCTTTTTGCTTCACCATTGCATGATGGCGCAAAAAGTGCAGTTGCTGGATAAGGGCGAAACCGTACAGCTTTCCAACGGTATTATCAGTTTAGGTTTCAATAAAACCAATGCGGATATCACGGAGATCATCAACCACAAAAAAATAAGCCTGCTGGGTAAAAAAGGCAGGGCTTACCTGCTGGCGCCGGATTTTAATATGTCGCCTTCCCGTTTTACCATTGTACGATTAACAGATTCATTGATAGAGTTGTCTTTTTTTCACGATGCTTCCAATCATTTTCAATACGATCTGCATTATATCCTGCGCAGCGGCGATGCAGGGGTGTATTGCTTTTTAGAAGAAACGCACCGTGCCGGCGACTCCACTGGTGATTACGGGCAAACCAGGTGGGGCATCAGGGCTGATGAAAATTTATTTGATTATCATTTGGTGCGGGACAGTATTCAGGGCCCCATGCCCAAGATGGCCGAGCTGAAAGACCCCATACAGGACTGGACCTATCGCCTACCTGACAGTACCTACTACACGAAATATGATTATGCCGATTATATTGAAGACCGCTATGTGCATGGTATGGCGGGGCAAAAAAGCGGGCTCGGTATTTTTGTCATCAACCCCAGTCATGAATACCTGAACGGCGGCCCCACCAAGCAATACCAGGATGTGCACAGCGATCCTTTTTTGATCAACATGTTCAACTGCGGACATTTTTTAAGTGATGTACGCAAGGGAGATAATAAAATTGATGGCGACTGGAGAAAACTGAATGGTCCTTTCTTTTTATTCATTACCGAAGGAAAAGATATTGCCGCGATCTGGAAAACTGCCAAGCAACGTGCAGTAACAGAGAAAGCGCAATGGCCTTACAAATGGATGCAGCACGCTGATTATCCTTTGCTGCGGGGCCAGGCCAGCGGGCAGCTGATGATCAACGGGCAGCCAGCTGCGCCGGGTACACATATTGTACTGGCCGATAAAGGTTACGACTGGCAGGCGCAAAGCCGCGGCTATATCTATTATACCAAAACAAATTCCGAAGGTAAATTCGTGGTCAACAATATCAGGCCGGGCAAATACAGTTTGTATGCTTATGGCAGTAACCAGACCGAAGAATTTGTAAAGAACAATGTGAGCATTTCAGCAGACATAGTAACGGTAATGGGTAAACTAAAATGGGAACCTAAAAACAATGGTGAAAAATTATGGCAGATCGGTATTGCAGACCGAAAGACCACGGGCTTTAAACTGGCCGACAGCAAACGCAATTATGCAGTATTTCTTCAACCGCCTGCAGAGCTGAATTATACTATCGGCACCAGTAAGGAAAATAATGATTGGTACTACGCACAAACCAAAGAAGGCAACTGGAATATCCTGTTCACCAATAATAAAACCTATACCGACAGCGCCACGCTTACCATTGCTGTGGCCGGTTGTGCAAGAAACCCACAGCTGGATGTAGTGGTGAACGGAACGGTGATCAGCAGTTTAAGAATGGGCAATGATGCCAGCGTTTACCGCTCGGCCATTGCAGGTGGTTATTACCAGTTAAAAGAATTAAAATTTCCTGCTGCGCTTTTGCAAACAGGCGAAAATAAGATCACGCTCAATTTAAGATCGGTCAAGCTGGGCGCCGGTATTATGTACGATGCCATCAAGCTGGAAGCGAAACAATAAAATATTTATACCATGAAAGCGTTATTGCTTTTTTCTTTTTATTGCTGGCATGCGGCAGTTCTGCGCAAAAAGAGGTGCTGTTGTTCAGCGATGATTTTTCCGCAGGATTAAATACGGACAACTGGCTGGTGGAAAAACAAAAAGCAGACAGCGAAATTGTGACCACGCAAAATGGTCGTCTTGTAATGGATACTTACGGCGGCGCCACCATCTGGTATAAAAAAGAACTATCGGGAAATATCCGCATTGTTTACAAAAGAAAAGTGATCATGGAAGGCGGCAAGAATGACCGCTTATCGGATCTTAATCAATTCTGGATGGCAACGGATCCTTCCAAAAAAATGTTCACCCGTAAAGGCGGCTTTGCAGAATATGATTCACTGGATATGTATTATGTGGGCATGGGTGGCAATTATAATAAAACGACCCGCTTTCGTAAATACAAGGCAGGTGATAAAAGAGATCATTGCCGAATACAGCGACAGCCTGCACCTGCTGCAACCGAATAAAGAATATACTATTGAGATCACGATGAAAAATGGCCAGGTTACTTTCAGTGTGAACGGTGAAACCTATTTTTCCTGGAAGGACGAGCAGCCTTTCAGTCATGGCTATTTTGCCATCCGCTCTACCCGCAGCCGCCAGCAGGTGGATGATGTAAAGATCTACCAGCTGGATTAATAGCTTGTTAATTTATACAAATTTCTGCGACGCATATATTTTCTCCTGCATTTATAAGCAACTGCTTCTAAGGCAAACTTCATTTTATGCCTATTAAAAAAGCATTAAAAGTGCCGTAAAATTACTGTTGTAGTAGTAGAACTACGGTTCAAAATGCAGTATTTTCCTAGCTTTGTACCGCAAATACCTCATCACAATGAAAAAACATTTACTCACTGCAGCAATTGCTGTTTTCCTTTTTACATTTTTAGCCAGCCCTGTCCATTCGCAGGTACATATCACCTCTTCTAATGGTTATATGGTGCATGTTACCGTGCAGCCCGTTGCTATTGTACCCAGTACTACCTCTTGTACTTATGGTTACAATTACAATTTAAAGGTGAACTACACGGTTACTTTTACTGGTTCAAATATTCCATCGAGCCTGTACACTTTGCAGGGCAATATCGGTTGCGGATCATCCACGCATTTTTACAGCCTGCCTGTTGCCGGTGGTTCAGGTCAGTTGACTACTGGTTCTAATGTATGGAACCCTAATCCTGATTGTAACACCGCTACCGTATCTTCTTTAGGTTGTAATGGTGCCACTTTAAGCATTGAAGGTCCCGGTATTGCGGCGCAGACCATTTCGTTCACTTTTCCATCAGGAGGTCCGCTGGCTATTAAATTATCCAGCTTTACTGCCGAAGCGGTAAAGGATAAAGTAAAACTGGACTGGACAACAGAATCGGAGATCGACAATGATTATTTTTCTATTGAAAGATCAACGGATGCTGCAAACTGGACGGTTGTAAAAACTGTCAAGGGTGCAGTGAATTCTTCTTCTATTATCAACTACGAAAGTTTTGATGAAAATCCTGTTACCGGCACCAGCTATTACCGTCTTAAACAAACTGACCTGAATGGTAAATTCACTTACAGCGATACAAGAGTAGTGAAGTATACCAGCGGCAATAATATCTATGCTTTCCCAGTGCCTAACACCGGCAACACGGTGAATTTTAAAGGCATTTTGCAGCCAAAAGACATGCAGTTGTTATTACGTGATGCAACTGGCGCTACTATTTACAATACTACACTTACTGCAAGTGCTGTTACACTGCCTGTTATTAAACCGGGTGTGTACACGCTTTCTTTAAACAATAAAATAACCGGGGAAGTTACCAATCTCAGGTATGTAAAATTATAATTCAGGTTAATGGTGCATAGCAATAGCCGCCTTAAGGGCGGCTTTTTTATGCGGTGCTTTTATTTAAGTTGATAAGGAGGTTGTGTTGCAGGAATGGTTTCAGGAACTTTTGGCGCTTCGATAGTAGTTGCACCATCCAGCCCCTTGCCGCTTACATTATTAATGCTGATCAACGGACCGGTAAATCCTGTAACGTTTATATTTTTCAATTTTGCTTTTTTAATGTTGGCCAATGCAATCCCTTTGGCACAGGTGCCGCTGATATTGGTGAATGTAAATCCATCCAGTGGCTTATCGGGATGTATCGCAGTACCATCCACCAGTACCGGCACATCTTTTACCCTGATATTATTGAATCTGAAATTTTTGATGGTGGGGATGCCTTCCAGTCCCGGCACGGGCACCTGGTCCTGCAGGCCGCTGCCCAGAATATTGAAACGTAAAAAACCTGCCTGCACATTGGATACTTCCAGGTCGTCGCAGATAATATCTTCAATAAAGGCGCCGCGGCCGGGGCGGCTTTTGATATACACCGCATGCGTTTTAGCACCAATAAATTTACAATGCTGAATTTTTACATTGCGTATGCCTCCTGATGTTTCGCTGCCAATACCGATGCAGGCAAAAATGGAATCTGCAAAAGTGCAATTGGTTATCGTTACATCTTCGGTTGTCCGTAACAGTGAGTATCCTTCCATACCCCTGCCCGACTTAAGGGAAATACAGTCATCGCCGGTGGCTATATCGCAATTATCGATGGTAACGTGTTTGCAGGAATCGATATCGATACCATCACCATTGCCGCCCGTGCTGCGTATGGTAAGGTTTTTAATAACAATATTTTCGCAATAGGTGGGATGCAGGCTCCACATTAAATAATAGTCCGTTGAAAAATTCTCGAAGCGTAAATTATTGCAGCCAATAGGTTCTATCAATGCCGGATGGCGCAACGGATATTTATCATTCGGCCTGCCGCCCAGTGCATGATTGCCTGCAATATGCCCCGGGCCAACTATGCCGGTATTACTGGCCTCTGCTGCATAGATCAATGCCGTATGCCCCTTTACCCACTTGCCTTCCCAACGCACCTGCATTACAGGATAATCTGCAAAATCGGGTGTGCCAGTAAGTATGGCATCTTTTTCCAGGCGCAGCAATACATTGGAGCGTAATGCAATGGCACCGGTAAAATAATTACCGGCGGGCACCAGCACTTCGCCGCCTCCCAATACATAACAACGATCTATTGCCTGCTGTATAGATAAAGTATCTTTTGTTTGCCCATCGCCTATGGCGCCAAAATCACGAATGTTAAGTACCAGCTGTGTGTCCTTCGTTTCTTTGTTATTATTTTCCTTTGAAACTTTTTGGGCAGTAGTAGCAAAAGCCGTGTTATCAATTGCCATTACTGCAGGCATCAGCGCCAATGCCTTACCTGTTGTTCTTAAAAAATCCCTGCGGGAATTGTTGGAGTGTTTCATTGCAACCGTTATTTATAAAACAGTTTCCTAAAGTAAGCAGATAAAAAATTGCTTTTAAAAAAATCTACGGAATCGATGCCGGAGTATCTCATATCGTAATACATAACTTCAGCGCCAGGCGCAGGAATATGCCCCAAAAGAAATTTGGGGTCACAGCATCTTCCTCAACCCCTCCCATTTCACTTTCCATTGACCGTTCTTAGGGATACCGGGTTCAGTTTCTTTACTGCCTTCGTAACCGGCACACATTACCGCCACTGCTGCCAGCAGACCGCCATTACCCGGTAGATAGATCGTTAACCTGCCATCCTGGTAATTGTGTCCATTGTTCAAATAAGTATTGGTGGTAATGGGCATCAGCAAGGCGTCAATAGCTTTTTCGGGCATCCCTAACCGTGTAGCCGTCATCGCCGTCATGGGAAAATCCCATCCCCAGGTATCATTCCAGCTCCAGTTGCTCCATATCCAATTGAACGTATTTTTCATGATCGTTTTGTCCACCATCGGTGTTTCCGGCGCCATACCCAATGCACCCAGTACGGATGGATGATCTGTCTTGAATTCAGGATTGGTGTAAGAGTCCGTTGCACTTTCGGTAAACAAATATTTATCTCCCTGTACCGGTAAAGGCGAAAGATCTTTGATCACATCATCCCATTTTTTATTGCGGGGCAGGTGCAGGCGTTCTCTCCATTTTTGTGCAGTGGATAAGGCCCAGTGCCAGTAAGCCAGCTCGTAGGTAGGATTATAAGTGGTATCGGCTTTAAATCTTTCCTGTGCAGCGATCACACCTTTTCCCAATACATATTTTTTGGTGGCTGCATCGTAGCGTGCAAAAGAGGCCATAAAATCTGCCGTGGCAAATACCAGGTTCTTATACCGGTTGAGTGTTTGTGTATTAGGCTTTTCCCGATAAACCAGTTCTGTAAAATAAATATAATGTGGTTGCTGCCATATTAAAAAGGCGCCGATGGATGAAGGCACTTCTCTCCCGTCGTTGTCGGTCATTTTCTGCCAGCGCACGCCTTCGTATCCCTGCCGCTTTGCGATTGCTTTTGCAATGGGTGCAACACGGTCGTACCATTGCAAACTTTTTTCCAAAAGGTCTACCCTGCCCCATAATGCAAAATGAATGGCATGCCACCAATGCATTTCTATATGCGGTTTACCGTACCAGCTGTTATACGTGAGCCCTGTTTCCTGCGGAGGATTGCTGCCGGCGCAATTTACTTTGGTAAGGTATTGCGAGAGCACGATCCTTCTTTCCAGTTCGCTGGCCCTTATATCGGTGCTGCCTGTAAAATCCACTGCGGCACCCCGCTTCCAGAACGCAGCCCAAGAACTGGTACTATTGTTCTTTATATCACTAAAAGAAAATTCTTTTTTCAAACCCGTAGCCTGTGTAAAAGCGCAGGTAAATTCAAAAGCATCAGTTGCATAAGGCTTCACTAAAAAATAGTGCTTTTGTTTGGTGCTGATATCGGCCCTGTTGTTCCAGTTCAAAAACAATTTATACGAAGTGGTATCCAGGTTATGAGTGATCACTGCACTGTTATGTGATGATTCATTTAATGCAGACTGATGTTTTTTCTTCGTCAGCAAAATTGGTATTCATATCTGCCCAACCACCGGTGGGATAAGGCAACCGGATACGGATGTTGATCCTTCTTTCTTTTATTAAACCAGAATTGATCTTAACCCCTATCATATCATCCTGCTGGTGGCAATAAGTGATCACTTCCACCGGCGCACCATCTACTGTAAATTTTGAATGGATCTCGCCTGTCCACATATTCAATTGCTGATCAATATCCTTTACATCTTCTATTTTAAAAATGGTCCCGTCTTTCTTAGTGATCTCCAGCCCGATGTTGGCTAATTGCAAACGATGCAGGTTTTGTCGAAAATAGTTGCAGGCATTCTTATTTTGTTCAGGACTGTTCCATTGCACCATGTATTGTACATCCCTGCCGTTCAAATGATAGGTCTTTAATGCTTCTTCTTCCTTGTATCCTTTTGTATTAGGAAAACTATGCCAGCCCCATTCGCTTTCTGTACCCAGTGGCACACCTTTCGCATAAGCGTCGGGGAAAGATTGTAATCCTGTGGCATCTACGGTAAATGCAAATTTTCCATTGCCTACGGATAGGGAAGAAAGCGTATCCATTTTTTTATTGACAACGGTATGCCTTTCCACCAATGCTTTGCGGTTGATGGGTTGAGCAGTTGCTGATACAAAAGCAAAAATTGCTACTACAATATTTAAAACCGATCTCATTATCAATTATTAATTTTTAATTATTAATTACCTACCAATGTTGCACTCATTAAACCGATTACCACTTCGTTGGCAATGGTTTCTATTTTCAGACTTTTCAATTCTTTATCTCTTTTTAAATACATATCAATTACAATTCCGGCGCCACCGTCAATAGCACGACTGGTAAGCCCTTTAATAGTACTTAATTTAGTGATCTTGCTGGTAAACTCACCTGTTTTTAAAAGCAAGCGGTAATTCCTCGAATAGTGCGTATCAAAAGCAAATCCATCATCATAATAATCCTGCTCAATGGGACACCAGTTGTACGGGTTTACTAAAGCCACTTCATCAGTACTTCCATCAGTATACGTAACAGTGATCTTTCCATTGGTAAACTGGCTTTGCTGGTGATTGGTGCTTCCTGCCATGAGTAATTCCAGTTGCCGCGCTTTTCCATTTAATGGTATTGTTACAGACTTTGGATAATTGTCCCATTGCGAAGTGTAAATGATATTTTTCGCATCTTTCGCTGATGGAGTTGCAAAGGGTAGTTGATCAAGATAGATCGTGTTAGCACTGCCTGCTTTTTCCCGTACACCACTGTCATCAATATTCACATCTGTTAATGGATAACACCAGTTACCGATCCCCTGCCAGGGTATCTGCAAAGTGGTTGATGATGGCCTGGGCGAAAGGTATTTGTTTTTAAATATCTGCGTCACTTTATCATTAAAATAGGGTTGCAGGTCTACCATAGTAAACGGACCATAAGGAGGAAAATCCTTCAGATTGTCGACCTCGACAGGATAATTAATATCAAAATGTACCGGGTCGAACCAGGTGACACCGCCCTGTTGCAATTGCAAAAAAGCTGTATGAAAATTAGGCTCATCGGTCACTTCGTAAGCAACCGATGTTTTTTGCATATTCGTATTTTTAAAAACGTGTTGAGGATCATCTATTGCAATACAAATTGCATTTTTAAGCTCTACCTTACCTTTTCCATATATCGGCCTCAGGTATTGACTTTCAACGTCATCAAAGATTTTGCCTCCCCAGGTTATTTTTATAACAGCATTCCTGGTCTTGCCACATTCAATTGCGATCATTGGCGCACCAACCATGTTCTGCATCCAGTTCCATTTCACAGGTTTTCCATTCACCGTTACCGATGCCACTTTATCTTGCAGCGCTTTCAACTGCAATGTAATGTTCAATAATTTTTGATAAGATTGCGTGATATTGTAAGAAGCAACATTTTTATTTTGTTTAAACTCAAAACTAATATCGGGCACTGCAATTTTTGCAAACTGCCATGCGGATGGAAAACCTGGTTTTATTAAAAGCTGATCATGCAATGCGTCCGGCAAGATACCAAACAAACCTTCTGTTAAAGATCTTGCCGCCATACCAATGCCGTCTGCAAAGTCACGGTACAGTTCGCCACGGATGGCATCATAAAAAGACAATTGCTCAAAACCACCCGGGCTGGCGCTGGCGTACATACTTTCCACCACGGTGCTTTTAAATAATTTATAGGCATTATCCGCTTCATTACTTTGCCAGTATGCAAGCGATGCATGCAGGTTTTCTGCCAAGGCCACATTATTCATACTCCACGTGTACGGCTGCCAGTTAGTAGTAGATAATAAATAATATCCTTCATCTTTTAAGCCATTAATTTTTACAGGAATATGCGGAATATGATGATCTACATAACGCATCAGCTGGTAGCATTGCTTTGCATCCGGCACGTTCTCATCCACGGCATGGTATACCGTCCATAATGCAGCCGCAGGATGCACCAGTTGCAACCCCATCAGGTCCTTGTTTTCAGCAAACCAGCCTTTATCTTTCAGCCACAGTTCTTTGTTCATTGCAGCAAATATCTTGTTTGCTTCTGCTTCGTAAGCGCTCCCATCCTCACCTATCATTTTGGCCAGCATGGCCGCAGTTTTATTGGCACGGTAATTATAAGCAGAAGAATGTGTAACACCACCGCCACTGTATTGCAGTGCATCGCTGGCCCATATCGCTGCATAAGCATCGTATAGTCCATCGCCATCTGCATCAAAATTTCTTTTCTCCCATTGCAGGTGCAGCTTTATTACCGGCCACATTTTTTTTACATAATCTATATCGCCGGTATAATTAAAATGATGGAGCAGTTCATCAATGTACACCAGGTTCATATCATAATGATGCGGACGGATATCACCACCGGGGTTGCGGCTGATATACCCATTGCTGAACATGGCGTTGCCCATTTTTTCCTGCTGTCTCGCTATGTGTAACGCTGTATCAAATACTACAGGACCTGGTGGCACCTTCGTTACCTGTGATAAGGCATAACTGCTGAAATGTGTTCTTGCCCTATCGTGCCAGCCCAGCGGATCGGCAGCATAAGGTCCACGCCATGCAGGCAACCGCATGCGCCATGCAATAGCACCGTGCATAAAAGAAGGTTCTTCCCAGATGGCGTCTGCCGCAATGGCCAATGCAGCACCCATAGGATTGATAAATTCATCCGGCGTCTGCAACTGCACCCGGTCTGCAATTTTCTTTCTTGCCGCTTCTGCTTTCGCAAACATTGCGGGTAATATTTCTGCACTGGTATTATCTCCTGCCTTCTGCACTGCAAAATAAAATGGATGATCTTTTCCTACACTCCATTTTGCAATAACCACCGGCGATGCAGCAGTTGCGGAAGAAGCAAATAATTCTTCTGGTGATGACTGCTTTTCTGCATCCGCAATTTTTAGTGTTGCTGTTACAGGAAAGATACCTGTCAGCTGTTTAGGTTTTTCTTTTCCACTCGTATCAGGTTTCTTATCGCCATATTGTATCTCGTATCGTTCATCTTCGCTTAATGCTTTTGACAATCCGTAAAAAAGCTGGAAACTATTCTTTTCAATTTTATAACTGTTGTCTTTACAATAACCGGGCTGCAAATAAAAAGATGATTCAGGATCGGCGCCGATATCTCCATCACGCCCGAATTTTTTGCCTGTGGCACCACCGTATACCATCAACAAATTGGTATTGGCCGGTGCATTAATTGTTTCCATTTTAACGATCATTCCTTCCGCATCTGCCATAGCCAACACTGTAACATTGATGGAGCCTTTTCCCAGTAAACTGTCTTTTATTTCATACAGCATTGTACCGGGGCGGTAAATAGTTTTTATTACATCGGCATTACTGATCCATTTACTTTTTCCATTTACACTGATACCAATTTTGCAGTTACCTCCCATACCGGGCATGTACAAGGCAAATTCAGGTAAGTCACCTGCTTCTACACGAAAGGCAGTGTTGGTGCCATACAGCGCCCGGTTGAATTTCCGGGTGCCTTTATATAAAACAAAATCATTGCCCTGCGGCAGGTAATGCACCGTTCTTTCCTTATCGTGCCAAAAAGTAGTTTCATTCTGTTGTGCCTTGATGCAAACAGGTGCAATGATGCAGCACAATAACAGCACAACACAGTATTTGACTGTTGCCCCGGGATCGTATATGGTACATCTTTTTTTCTTCATGTTATTGTGCGATCAATTTTGGTTTTAATTCATCAGGCGCTGCTTTGGTAAATGCGTCCCATACAAACTTTGAAGGTTTACTGGTTAGATCCCTGATCAAATTTATATCAATTGACTGTGCAGGCGCAAATGCATCACTGTTCATATATTTTTGCAGGCTGTAAAATAATTGCGTGGCGGCTGGCTTGCCCGGCGTATTGGGTGAAAGCTCGGCACTGCTTACCATGATCTTCCCGTTACCGCATTTTGCTTCAAATAAAACGGCCAGCCTCCGGTTCATGAACCAGGTATCAATGGGCCGCAGCAATATTTTAAAATCCTGGGGAAAATCTTCCAGGTGCATTACCTGTGCACGGTTCACTATTTCCCACCATTGAAGATCGCTGTGATAGCTGGTTGGAAAGGCAGCAAAGGCAGGATGCTTTTCCTCTATCAGCATACCCAATGTATGGGGCGGGCGCATTTTAAACCAGGATGTGTTCCAGAATACCGGCGTAAAATACTGCACCACTTCTTTTCCTTTCATGATTTTTCCGGCAAGATTTAAAAATACCTTTCCTCCATTGTTCAGCACTTCCACGGTTTTTGCATCCAGCGTATCGGTATAATAAACCGTATTGTTATTTATTGCAGGCAATGCTTTGGGATATACCCAAAAATTCCAGTTGTTTTCAATACCGGTCTTATCAATGGTTACATATAAAGTTAACTGCTGCGCTGCGCTAATTTTATCTAAAGAAGCAGTAATATTACCTGCGAAAGTATTTTTGCCGGTGGCAATATTCTGTGCTGCAAATTTTCCTTCGCTGTATACGGCACCCTTATTGTTGCGTAACTGCCAGCTAATGGTTGCATCATTCATATCTGCCTGCCCGTAATGATAAATTTCTACAGCTGCCTGTATGTTTTCGTCATTGGTATATACAAATTTTGAACAGCGTATCAGCGGCACCGTTATATTACAGAATTGTTTGAATTCTTTTGCCGTAGTATAGCCTTTCTCTTTCCAGAAGGCATTGAGTGTACCAACGATTGCCGAACCCTGGCCGGGAAAATCCTGCAACCCTAATAGCTGGAATCCGCCAAGCCCGGGTGTGCGCAGGGATTTTTCCAGTTCGTACTTATAACAGATGGTCTGCAATTTTCCTGAAGCCATTAAAAATTTTTCTGCAAGATCACCCATTCCATTTCCAATCAGGTCCTGCTGAAACATTTCAAAATTCTTTGCCCGGTAATTGCCCGTATACAATTTGATCTCTTTAAAATCCGGAAATACACACCATTGCCCCTGTTCATGCGTAACATAGGGCATAGTGAACGCGGCGATAGCACGACGGTAATCAGAGTCACTGGAAGGCATACGCGAATTCCAGTCCAGCCCCCTTGCGCCGGACTTGATCATGTATTCATTTTCGGGTACCAATGGCCAGCTCATGGCTACTGATGCCCCGGTATATAAACGGCGATTGTCTAAGGCCTTAAAATAAAAGATGAAATCCTTTAAATATTTTGCCTGGTTTCTTCCCGCAGGTTCGTTACCCGCTGCCAGCATAGCAAAGGAAGGATGGTTACCATACCGCTGCAACATTTTTTTAGCTTCCGCATAAATATATTGATCAATAAACCTTCCATCGCCCAATGAAGTGCCATGATTGGGCCAGGAATCCACTTCCGGTTGTAAATAAAATCCTTCCCTGTCTGCTGCATCAAATGCCGCTTCGGGCGGGCACCAGGAATGAAAGCGCATATGATTCAATCCGTGTGCTTTTGCAGTCGCAAATAATTTTTGCCAGCTTGCCAGGTCAGTAGGTGGAAAGCCGGTAAGCGGAAATTCGCAGTTGTTTACCGTGCCACGCAAAAAAGTTTTTTGGTCGTTGATGGTAAACTGTGTGCCATCAACACCAAACTCACGCATACCAAATTGTGTAATACTGCTGCTTTGTGCATTTTTGCCCGAAATAACAGTATGGAGTTCGTAAAGTACCGGATCAAACTCACTCCACAACTGCACCTGATCGGTCATGGGTAATATTAATTCCAGCACTGTATCACCCTTTGTGATCTCTGCATTTTTTTTGATTGTTACACGGTGAGCCGTTTTGGTATTAAAGGCATTTGCTGACAGTCCAATAACGATTGCAGCAGTATTATCAGCATCGTTACATGCAGTAATCAGTACCCTGGCTCTTTTATTTTTTACATCCGGATATACCTGTACGTTTTTGATGAATGTTTTCGGGACCGCCCTCAATTCCATTTTGCCAATGATGCCATTCCAGTTACCCTGTGTATGATCGGTAACACTATGCGAATCAGGCCCTACATTCATATCCGTTATGCGGTTATCCAGCCTTATTGTAATGGTATGCTTGCCCGGTTGTAAAAAAGCTGCACAATCATATTCATGTGCCGTGGCGAGGCTGTTTTGTGTACCTGCTTCTTTTCCATCTATCCATACAGTAGAAATAGTATGCACCCTTTCGAGGAAGAGCTGTATGTTTTGTTGTGCCCAGCCAGCGGGTATTACAATAGTTTTACTATACCAGGCAACACCCACATAATATTTATTGGGTGTTAACCAGAAAGGGAAATGCAGGTTACCGGGCTGGCGGTATTTAGCAAGGCGGGGCATAAAATACCAGCTGCTGTCGTAAATGCTGCCTGTCCATTTTGTATCAATGGTTACTTCATTGCCTTTATTATTACTTAACATAGAGCCGGGCAATGTGACGTGATCATCCAGTTTTTTATTGAACCATTTTTCTGCGATACCAACATCATTGGGATCCATTTTAAAATCCCATTGCCCTGCAAGTGAGATCGTTTGGGCATGTACAATAGCACAATTCCCTGCCAGTATCACCAGCAGGGAAATCAATAACTTTATGTGTAAACTGCTTTGTCTCCCCATATAGTTTTAAAAAATTTATCGCAGGTACTGCTGCAAGCTGCAGTTTTTCAATTGTCGGATGCCTTTTACTATACTGGCGGCATTCAATGCAGCGCCATCCCATGATGTGTGCGTATGCTCATTAGGAAAAAACGGTTTTACTTTTTCCGGCCCCATTTCATCATAGGCATCGGCAGTAATGCTGTTCAGGTCGATAAAAAACGAGCCCGTTGCTTCTGCAGTTTGTTTTGCCCACAGCCCATAGCCGGTACCGTTATACCGCACCACCTTGCCATCCTTCCAGTCGTTGCGGGGGATAGGCGAACAAATGAATACGGTGGCGCCTTTTGCTTTTGCCTCATTGGTAAATTTGGCCAGGTACCATCCGTAGGTATGCACCACTTCCTGCTGCTTGGTAATGGGGTTATAAATTTCCTTCGCAGAATCCCCTACTCCTTTAATGGTTCCTCTTGCTCTTGCAGTATCATCCAGCGGACTGCTGTCGTTATGCCCGAACTGCATGATCACAAAATCACCTTTCTGAATTTTTGCCAACACTTTATCCCATAAGCCCTTGGTTAAATAAGTACGGCTGCTCGTGCCGCCCAATGCATCATTTTCCAGGTCGATCTTCGTGGTGTCAAACAATGGTTTCATCAGGTCGCCCCAGCCCCACATATTGCCTGCACCATCACCACGACCATTTTTTACAGTGCTGTCGCCAATGAAAAACAGTGTTGGTTTTTTATCCGCTTTTTTCAGCATCAAAAATGAAGAAAGCAGGATCACTGCTACTGCCAAAACAATATTTCTTTTTTTATATCTCAACATGACTTAATTTTTATTGAGTAAATAATTATTCAATCCCAATGATTTTACCATTTTAATACCTTCTGTTACGGAGGCTGCATTGATTGTTGCACCTGCTTCGTTGGTATGGGTATGATCGCCGGGAAAGAATTCTTTTACTTTATCCGGCCCCATCGCATCATATTTATCCGCAGTGATGGCATTCAGGTCTACAAAGGTCACGCCTTCGCTGGTGGCAACTTCTTTAGCCCATTTACCATAATCATTGTCGGCACGTTTTACCTTACCATCTTTCCATTCATTTCTCGGTATCATGGATGCTACAATAGGTATTGCGCCTTTGGATTTTGCATCCTGTATGAATTTACGGATATACCATCCATAAGTGTGTACAATTTCTTTCGTGCTGTCGGGCCAGGTCAATTCTACTGTTTCTTCGCCGGTGCCTCTTAACACGCCACGATAGCCCGCTTTACTGGTATCCGGCTTGCTGCCTTCATTATGACCAAACTGCATGATCACATAATCGCCGGCTATTAATGTACTCATCACTTTATCCCAGCGTTTTTCTTTTATAAAAGTTCGTGTACTCCTTCCCGCCATGGCCTGGTTGGAAATACGGAGCTGGGTGGTGTCAAAAAAATCGCCGATCTTTTCGCCCCAGCCGCATTGCGGGCGGTTGGTATTTCTTACGGTAGAATCGCCGATGATGTAGAGCGTTGGTTTTTCTTTTTTCAATAAAAGAAAAGAGCTCAATGCAATAACAATAGTTAAGAGAAATACTGTTCTCAATTTAACAATCCTTTTCATCGTAGTGTTTTTTATTGCAGTGAATTACACGAATTAGTACTAATTAAAAGTTCTTTATCCGCATAACTCATAGCTGTTTTAGTCATCTATTTTGAGGTTGATAACCGCATTTTTTAATTCAGGGGAAGAAGCCGTTATCTTTATCGTTCCTGCACCAGCACTGGCTTTGATGATAGCCACACATTTTCCTTTAAATGCCCACCTTTCATTGGTTTGATAAGGATCGGTGCTGGCAAGATCGGCATTGTCTACCGCCGCAATTACACCAGGCCCTTCTACGGTGAATTTTATTTTGTTGATCGCATTGATACAGGGCAAACCATTATCATCCGTAACCGTAGCGGTAATGTATACAGCATCTTCCGATGTGTTCAATATCTTATTTCTATCAGCCGTTAATACAATCTTTGATGGACTGCCTGTTGTGGTCAATTCCTGTTCGGCCACCACTTTGCCATTATTCCTGGCCACCGCTTTTAATGTGCCTTTATGAAAATTGATCGACCAGTTTCTGGGTGATGCATTATCTGCAGGACGTGGCTGCACTCCTACTGATGTACCATTTAAAAACAATTCCACCTCATCGCAATTACTGAACACCTGGATCTTTGCTTCATCATAGGTATCAATATCCGTAGGACTCCAGTCGCTTACCCATGCGCCCGCCCCGGCATTGCCTTCTTTACGCATTACGTATACCATCGGTTTATCACTCCACCAGCTTTGCCGTTGATAGCCCACATCTTTTATTGCTCCTGTTTTATCTAATAGCCCCGAACCATGCGCCACTTCAGGCCAGTCGGCTTCGCCGAGATAATCAATACCTGTCCATAAAAACTGCCCCGACATGTAAGGTTTATCTCTTAAAGGTATCCATGCGGCCTGTTCCACCCTGTTCTCTGTACCGATTACTTTCCAGTCAGGATTTTTTTCATGTGCTGCCACCAGTTCATTCTCCCGGTAATTCTGTCCCACCACGTCCATGATCTTTGCAAATCCATTCTCATACACTTTGGATAATGCCGGTCGGAACAAAGCCATCGTTACCGGCCTTGTGGGATCGAGTGAATGCACCAGGTCCTGCTGCATCCGGTATTTCTTAAACCCTGATGAATCATTCAGGTTATCGTGTATCTCGTTACCAATACTGTAAATTACAATGGAAGGATGATTGCGATCTCTCAATACAATATCCCTTGTATCACGTTCCCACCAATCAGTAAAATATAAATTGTATCCTTTTTCTGCGTGACTTTTAGCAGCATTCCATGTGTCGAAGGTCTCATCCATCACTAAGAAACCCATAAAATCACAAAGGCTTAAAAATTCCGGAGCCACTGCATTATGAGAAGTACGGATACCATTTACACCTAGTTCTTTTAATGTTTCCAATCTTTTTTTCCAAACGCTAAATGGAACTGCTGCTCCTAAAGCACCGGCATCATGGTGCAGGCAAACGCCTTTTATTTTTACCTGTTTGCCATTGAGTAAAAAACCTGATGCCGCATCGAACTGAATATCCCTGATCCCGAATGTTTCAACGGTTTTATCCACTGTTTTTTTATTTACAATGACCGTTATATATACCTCATACATTGCCGGACTATCAATATCCCAAAGCAATGGATTATCCAGAACAATATTTTGATCTACAGTTTGCGCAGCACCCGGTTCAATTTTTTGTTTAGCCGATACCGCTGTAATTTTTTTTCCATCCCGCGTTGAGGAAATCATAAACTCTACCGATATATTTTGTGCAGCTTTAGATTCATTCAAAATTTTTACTTTCAGGTTTACCGTTGCTTTTACTGCACTAATATTTTTTGTAGTAATGAAAGTACCCCAGTGCGCCACATGCACCGGATTGGTAATATTCAGTGAAACATGGCGATAGATGCCGGCGCCTGTATAATACCTTGAGGCAGGCTGCACCGTATTATCAGCTCTTACCGCAATAACATTTTTCTTATCCCCAAAATTCAAATGACCTGTGAGTTCATATTCAAAACTTGCATAACCGTTAGGACGTTTGCCCAAATGATACCCGTTTATCCAGACATCACTATTGGCCATCACACCATCAAACTCAATGAATATTTTTTGTTGTGCATTATCATTAGTCAATGTAAATGTTTTGCGGTACCAGCCTATACCGCCGGGCAAATATCCGCCGCCGCGGCCGGTGGCGTTATTCCTGTCATATGGACCTTCAATGCTCCAGTCGTGTGGTACATTCAATGAACGCCATGCGGCATCATTGAATTCAGTTTGTTCTGCACCCTTTACATCATCCCTTAAAAATTTCCAGTCATCATCAAAAGAAATTGTTTTTCTTGATAATTCCTGTGCAGTAATTGTTGTTACGAAAAAACAACTTGTTACCAATAGAAATATCTTACATACAAAATACTTTTTTCCCATTATTCGTTTTTTCTTTTAATTTTTACAAGTTCTCTTTAATTTATAAAAATCGTTGCCGGGTATGCTTTTTTACAAGCTCTTATTAATTTGTCCCTTTCACCTCCACAGCCGGTGGGGCTGCGTACCTACACCGGCGCTACTTTTGGCTCTTTCGAAAAATTACCGCCAAAGGCGGATTTTTCGAATGCCGCCTTCGGCATCACCGAACCAAAAGAGGCGCCTTATGCAGGTACTGGTGATAACTCGAAGATAGACTGCATCCAAATCGCAGTATCTTTACAAACCCAAATATTTTCACAACTCACAACTCACAACTCACAACTCACAACTCACAACTCACAACTCACAACTCACAACTCACAACTCACAACTCACAACTCACAACTCACAACTCACAACTCACAACTCACAAATCACAACTCACAACTCACAACTCACAAATCACAAATCTGAAATCGCCCATCTAAAATCTACAATTACTTTCTCTTCATTACAACGATGTTCGGTTTCGGCGGTTGCGACATATCCTGTCCCATAAAGAAGCTGGTATGCGGTGGTTGGTTGTATGCCACATTCTGCCACACAATACTTAAACGGTATTGCGGATCCTGCATCAGTGTATAGAATTTTTTATCTGTCGGAATAGTGGTTGTGAAGATGCGTAGTTCTTTACTGTCTTTTGTTCTGCAGATCAGTTCCTCTCTCCAGTCGCCAAAAAGATCGGCCGATAAACAGGGATTGGACTTGGTACCGTTATTACTTACACAATCAAAATTTCTTCCGTCGAATAAGGTTTGTGTTTTGCTGCTGTCGTACAACCATTTGCTTACGTTAACGCCATTGAGTACTTCGCTCAACACATCACCATCCCAAAAAATACCCATGTTACAGGCCGGTGTTTTGTCGGCTATCTTATTGCCTTTGTTATCAAACATGCCGGTGATACCTGCACCTGCCACCCAGCATTCAAAACCGGGATAACGTGGATCCACATCCAGTGCCAGTGCACGACCCGGTCCTTCGCCATCATCACCCGCTTTCACAGAAGCTTTTTTCCAGATCACTTCGCCGGTTCTTGCATCACGGAAGTTAGCGCCTGCATCATCAAAACGTTCCTGTATGCTGAATACTTCCAGCCCCGGGCGGGAAGGATCGAGATCGCTTACGTGCAGTGCATCCGCATGACCAATGCCGGTGCTGTACAAACCTTTGCCATTATCATCCACGGTCATTTGCCCGTATACAATTTCATCCCTACCATCTCCATCCACATCGGCCACCGTTAAATTATGATTGCCCTGCCCTGCAAATTTTTTATTACCCTCATCATTGCTGTCGAACACCCAGCGTTTTACCAATTTACCATCTTTAAGATCCCATGCTGCCAAAATGGTCCTGGTATAATAACCGCGACACATTACTAAACTCGGATGTACGCCATCCAGGTAAGCCACGCAGGCCAAAAAACGATCCATACGGTTGCCATAACCATCGCCCCACATGACTTTTAATTCTTCGGTAGTGGGATTTAATTTACCATAGCGTGGCGGCACATAATCGGTGGTATTGATGATCTCACCGGTCAAGCCGTTGAATACAGTTAAGTATTCCGGACCTGATAAAATATATCCTTTTTCATTACGCCAGTCTTTTGATGAATCGCCGATCACCGTGCCCTTGGCATCCATGCTGCCATCCGCAGTTTTCATCGCGATCTCTGCTTTGCCATCACCATCCAGGTCGTATACCATAAATTGCGTATAGTGTGCACCTTCCCGTATGTTCTTTCCTAAATTGATCTCCCACAAAAAACTGCCATCCATTTTATAGGCCTGCAATATGGGTGGATCGGTATAACCCGACTGCGAATTATCGTGCGCCCTACCCGTCATGTGAATGATGATCTCGTATTGTCCGTCGCCATCCAGGTCGCCTACGGAAGCATCATTGGCCGAATAGCCTGCCGGTGTGCGTAATGGTATGGATAAATAAGGCTTTGCCATTGCAGGTACCGTAAATTTTTCTGAAGGCGTTAATTCTTTTCCTTTTACCACCGGTGTTACAAAATAACTGTAGGCTTTGCTGCTGTCAATACCATCATCACTGTAATGCGTATACGCAGCAATTGGCTTTTTAGTGATCTTCACCGGTTTGCCGCCATTATCTGCCCGGTAAACATTAAAATCCACTTTATCATCATCAGTAACCAGTAGTCGCCAGCTTACAAAAATATTTCCTTTTCCATCGGGCACTGCCACCACACCCCGGTTCAGGTATTCCATCTGCCGCTGTGCAAAAGCGCTGATGCCACAAAAAATTGCCACCAATAAAATGCTTGCTTTTCTTTTCATATAAATTTATTTAGAGACTGCTTCGCAGTCTTTTTGGGCCACGGATTACACGAATTAACACGGATTTTTCTTATCTATTTTTTTGTATTTGATCTGTGAAAATCTGTGTAATCCGTGGCTAATCCTTTGCTGCGCAGCAGCAAATCTTTCATGTAAATGAATGCTGTGAAGAATCTTATGTTTATGGCAGAAGTTCATGCAGGCGAATCGTTTTACAGGCACAATTTAGTTGATATATAAAGGGCTGCATCCTGTTGCATCCTGCGAAAAACAGGTGGATAAATGAGTGGATAAAAGCGACGGTTTTTTTATGATATGGCGTTCCCGTGGGTAAGTATCTTTCTCAGGGCGGTATTTTATAATTATTTTTAATACTAATTTAAAATGGATACCGGTTACAATCCGGGACTTTACCGGGAAAATATTTGTCATGGATCTTACCGTTTACACACAAAAATTTAAAAATGCCCTTGGGCAAATGGATAAAACACAGCTGGGCAAATTGCAACTGGAGGCTGCAGTGGGCATTGTGCTGGATTCTGTTTTTTTGAAATTATACAAAAAGACCTGGGTAAATGATATGGAGGACCCGTTGAATGCCGCCACCAGGATCTTCTTTTCTGTGTGGATCAATGAAAAAACCGCGGAGCAAAACCGGGTATACTACAATATTCATGCTTTTAAGCTGCGGCAGTTAAAGGGTTATGATATATCCAGCAGGGATTTTGCCGAACAATTCCGGAAAAAATTCAGGAAAGTGCAGCAACGCTGGCAGAACGTAAGTGTGCAATACGGGCCTTTGACTTTAATGGAAGGCTGGGTGGAACTGGATGCAGCCCATATTGAGCAGACAGTTAAAACACTTGCTGTTAATTTTATGCAGATAGCGCACCTGGTAGATGATACATTGAAAGCTTTTGAACAAAAGAAAAACAGCAGATTGCATAAAAAAACAGCCTGATGGCAATAGTATCAAAAACGCCTTTACAGGCAGATGAATTAATGACAGAAGGTTTTGAAACCATTCCAAACATGTATACCGCAGCAGAGATCAAATGCCTGCTGGAGAAGATCAACGCTGCAAATACGGATAAAGACACCTTCAGAAAATCGGCGGGACTTTTTGCTATCAGGCAATTCCTGAAAGAGATCCCTGCGGCAATTGATATTATTTTCAATAGCAAATTAAGATCGGTGTTGCAACATTTATTAGGCGAGCAATATTTTGTTGTAAAGAGTATCTATTTTGACAAACCGCCTGCTTCCAACTGGTATGTATCGTATCACCAGGATCTCACTATTTCTGTTGACAGAAAAATTGAACTGGAAGGTTTTGATAACTGGACCACCAAACAAAACCAATTTGCTGTACAGCCCCCGCTGGATGTTTTACAAAACATTGTAACGGTCCGTATCCACCTGGATGATACGGACGAGTGTAATGGCGCTTTAAAAGTCATACCTCGATCGCACCGGCAAGGCATTTACAGAGCTGAAAACATTGATCACGAAACAAGCCGGGATTGCAGCTGTAGTGTGCAGGCAGGCGGCATCATGTTGATGAAACCCTTACTGCTGCACAGTTCCGGCAGAACGACCAGTAACAAACAAAGGCGTGTGATACATATCGAATTTTCAAACAAGGAATTACCCGCAGCATTGAACTGGGCGGAGCGGATGAATTTTAATTGAATGTGAATTTACTACCGTCTTGCAGGATACACTCACCAAAATTCAGGTATAAATACGGGTAAATGCACCGGTTCTTTTTTACATCTTGCCACATCTTTTAACTCCCTAAATATTCTTGTTATGAAACAATATTTTTTAAAAGCTGCTTTATTAACCACACTTATATTTTTCACCTGCTGCGCTACAGCACAATTACTTAATAAGGATGCGGTATTAAAAGTGGTGATCATCCGCCATGGCGAAAAACCAAAAAAAGGAGATAATCTTTCCGATACCGGCCTGCTCCGTTCCATGGCGCTGCCCGCTGTGCTGGATACTGTTACCGGCAAACCCGATTATACCTATGTACCTACTATGGGTATGGGCACTAAAACAACCAGTGTAAGAATGTTTCAGCTCGTTACGCCTTTTGCAGTAAAAGAGAATTTAACCATCAACAGTGCTTATAAAGAAGACAGTACTACAGCTGCTGCCAATAATGTGCTTACCCGCAAAGGCGTGGTGCTGATGGTTTGGGAACATAGCAATATACCACCACTTGCCAAGGCGTTGGTGGGCAGTAAACTGGCCAGCATTGTGCCGGGATGGAATGGCTGCGATTTTGAAAGTATCTGGATACTGGAATTCAAAAAAGGTAAATCGGGGCTTAAGCTTTTAAGTTTTAATATTGAACAGGAAAATATCTTCCCAAATGCTACCTGCCCGAAACCTCCTTACCAGATCTATCCGTGATAGTATTTTTAATATGCAGTAACTTCACCGCTTTAGTTGCTGCACATTATGGATAATACTGCTGTTAAAAAATGGATACTGCCCGTGATCGTTATTGCGCAGTTCCTTTGCACATCGTTGTGGTTTGCAGGCAATGCAGTGATACCGGACATTGTGAGTAATATAGCCGCCACACCCGGCATTTTAGCCAATATCACGAGTGCTGTGCAACTGGGTTTTATTGCGGGCACACTGATGTTTGCCTTACTCACTATTGCCGACCGCTTCTCTCCTTCGGTAGTTTTTTTTGTTTGCTCCCTTATTGCAGCGGCTTTTAACCTGGGTATGATCATTCCCGGCATTTCGGTAAACAGTATCATGCTGCTGCGTTTTTTTACCGGTTTTTTCCTCGCAGGCATTTACCCTGTCGGTATGAAGATCGCTTCGGATTATTTTCAGAAAGGCCTGGTAAGATCGTTAGGATTTTTAGTTGGCGCCCTGGTATTCGGTACTTCTTTACCGCATTTATTAAAAACCTTTACCACGCACCTGCCCTGGCGATACGTGATCGATACCATTTCTGCGCTTTCAGTATCAGGCGGCTTGCTGCTGTTGCTGTTAGTAAAGGATGGCCCTTATAGAAAAAAGGGACAGGCATTAAAATTCCGTGCATTACTGGGCGGCTTCAGCAATGCCGGTTTCCGTTCGGCTGCACTGGGTTATTTCGGACACATGTGGGAGTTGTATGCTTTCTGGGCATTTGTACCGGTGATGCTTACAGTGAATAAAGAACAGCATCACAACAACCTAAATGTTTCTTTATTTTCTTTTTGGATCATTGCATTGGGCGGCATTGCCTGTATGGTAAGCGGCGTATTATCACAACGCTGGGGCACTAAAAGGATCGCAGCTATTGCTTTGTTCTTATCCGGCAGTTGTTGTATCGTATCGCCCCTGTTCTTATTCAGCAGCAATACCACTTTGCTGATCGGTTTTTTATTTTTCTGGGGATGGATGGTCATTGCCGACTCTCCCCTGTTCTCTGCACTGGTGGCACAAAATGTTCCAGAGCACTCCCGAGGAACGCTTATCACGATGGTGACCTGTATTGGTTTTGCCATTACCATCATCAGTATACAGTTAATAAAGATGTTATCAGCAACCATCAGTCCGCAATATATTTACCTGCTGCTGGCGATTGGTCCTGTACTCGGCTTAACAGCATTATTGCAAAAAAATAAAACTGCAGAATAACTACCTGCGCTTCACAATTCTCATAAAAAACAATCAACTTTGATGCTTAAACCATCTTATATGAAGCTATTGTTTCCTGCAATAGGTATCGTGCTTTTTACCGCATGCAATAACAACGACACCAAAACAACGCCTGTTGTAAACACTGTACATGCTACAGAAGAAGCGGCTATCAAAAAAGCAGTGGCTGATGCTTATACCTGTATAAGTTTTAAACAGGGCGAGCAACCAAAATTTGATGCAGTAAAAAATTACTTTGTACCGCAGGCGCAATTCTTCAACTTCAGGAATGACACACTCGAGTATTTTACCATCGACCAGTTTGCAGCGGCTTATAAAGAATTCATCACTTCCAATAAGATCGGTTCTTTTTACGAAGAAGAGATCAGCGGCACCACCGAACAGTTTGGCAGGATAGCACAAAGGATCAGCACTTACAAAACTTATGTCAATACCATGGACTCGGTTGCTGAAAGAGGCGTGAACAGTTTTCAGCTGGTAAAAACAGCGCAGGGCTGGAAAGTCACCAGCATCATCTGGGACGTGGAATCTGCAAAACTGCCCATACCTGCTTATTATTTAAAACCAGATAGTGCAAAATAGAATTTTTATGCAGCAGCAATACGATACCGAAAGGCTTTTACTGAATACGCTTACCATTCACGATACAGATTTTATTTTCGAACTGGTGAATACCGAATCATGGAAAAGATTTATTGGCGACCGGCATATACATGATAAAGCCACGGCTGCCGCTTATGTACAAAAACTGGTGGACAATAAGAACATCGTTTATTGGGTGGCATCGCTTAAAGAAGAGCAGGTGCCGGTGGGTGTGATCACACTCATCAAACGGGATTACCTGAGGCACCACGATATTGGTTTTGCTTTTTTACCCGGCCATAGTAAAAAAGGGTACGCTTTTGAAGCTGCTGCTGCAGTGGTAAATGATATAGCAAACGACCATAACCATACGCACCTGCTGGCCACCACACTGGAAAGCAATACCAATTCCATCAGCCTTTTGGAGAGACTGGGCCTCAGCTTCAGCGAAAAGATATTGAACAACGGGGAAGAATTATTGCTGTTTGAAGCCACATCCGATCAGTTACAGGTAAACAGGCTTATCCAAACATTCTTCAGCATTTTCAATAATGTTAATGGCCGGCAGCCCGGTTGGGATTTGGCACACAGCTGCTTTATTAAAGAAGCCATCATCATTAAAAAAACTGGTGTAAAAGAAACGATTGATTCTGTTGATAGTTTTATTACGCCAAGAAAAGCAATTTTATCAGGTGGTTCGCTCATTGACTTTTCCGAACGGGAATTAAACTTTGCTACAAATATTACAGGTAATATTGCACAGCGTTCCTCCCGTTATCAAAAAACTGGTCGCCGTGATGGAGTGGATTTTAAAGAATATGGCAACAAATTATTCCAGTTCATTAAAACTGGCGAAGGCTGGAAGATCAGTTCGCTGTTATGGGAAGATGATGCTGAATAAAAGCACTATTGCATCTTTATCCGCTCTTTGGCCGTAGCATTGCTGTTATCCCATACCAATGCTTCCTGCCAGGCTTTTTTAGCATCTTCTTTTTTATTTACCCGCCACAAAAAATCACCCTTATAAACATAGGCCGTTGATGTGGTGATATTATCTTTTTTCTTCTTTAGCAGGTCAATCAATTTTTCCACCGCTACGGCACCGGTATTATTATCGTACGAGCCATAATATTTCAATAAGTTTTCCCATGCCCTTATATTCTCAGGATATACTTTGATGGCTTCTTCCAGCGCTTTTTTGATCGCCAGGGTGTCCTTGCTTTCCAGCATCACCGCTTTGGAATTCAGCAGGTCGCTTACATACTGCTTGTCGGATGCGTATAATTTGATGGCCTGGTTCAGTATAGATAAACAGGCATAGCGCTTGGCTGTTAACGTATATGCAGCACCGTTAGTCAATACGATCGGCCACAATACCACCGCTTCCCGCTGTAATGAATCAAATTCCAGGGCGCTTTCCACACTGGTGGTATAATAGCTGTATTTGTTCACATAAGCATCGGTATAGGCGGCACGGCCGTACACATTGGCAATATCCTTTCTGGTGGACAACAGCGTATCGTACGCCGTTTTATAAATATTAGCGTAGTATATCTTATAATCGCTCTCCGCCTTTCGTGCCCATGCAATGGCTGCAGCGCCTGCATTGGCCTCGTAATTATTCTTATTCAGTTTTAACGCGGTCTCGAAATATTTCATCGCCTGCACGGTATCTTTTCTTTCCAGCGAAATTTTACCGGCCAGCGCATTCAGTTTTACATAATCCTCTACCGAGAATGATTTTAATTTATCTGCCGGTTCCAGCACATACTCATTGATCGCCGTGGTACAGGTCTTCTCTGCTTCTTTGGGCTGGCGCATTTTACCATACTGCAGCGAAGCTATGCGCAGGTAGTCTTTATACTTATTGGTGGAGTAAGCTTTTCTCTTTATTTCCCAGTTCGCCGATTCGGTATAATTACCCAGGTTCTCGTAACAGGCTGCAATATTGCCGCAAAGCGTATAAGCATCTGAAGGTTTATTATTGTAAGCAGGCAGGGCTTTTTTATACCATTCAATAGCGCCTGCATAATCCAGTTTATTTACCAGCAATATGCCTTTTTCCCATTTGGGCAGGCCGTAGTTGGCATCAATAGCCAGTGCCGCATCAAACATTTGTTCTGCTTCTTTGTACTTGCCCAGTTCGCGGTAGCATTTACCTATAAAACATTTTACGAACCTTACAGCAGAATCGCCGGGTTTATAATTATTGAGCGCCCGGTTATAAACAGCCAGTGCACTGTCAAACTTTTTTAAACTGTAATAGCAATCGCCCAGGTAAGATTCTGTCTTACTGAATTTATCCTGCCTCGATACGATCTTTCTAAAACCGGGTATGGCAGCGGTATAATTCTTTGCTTCATACTGTGTGGTGGCGATCCACCAGGTAAGGTCTTCTTTATCTTTTTCTGTAGTACTGCGGTCGTATGCTTTTTGATAATTATTGATGGCGTCTGTATAATTTTTTTCATCGTACTGGATATCTGCAAGATCCCAGTAACTGAACATATATTCCGGTTTGCTGTAAATAGCTTTCTGGTAATACTCCTTTGCTTTATCAGGCTGCTTTAAAGCTGCATAGCTGCTGCCGATACGGTATTCCAGTAAATGCCTTTCTCCATCTTTATACGATCTTTTATCCAGCGATGCCATGTATTTATCAATGGCACACTGGTACTGCCTTTTGGAATAACAATCATTGCCCTGGCTGATCTCGTCCTGCGCAAGTACGGGTAATGCAAGCGTAAGCAACAGCGTATATAACAATAGCTTTTTCATTTCACTGGTTTTTTCACCTGTAAAAGTAAAAACTGCTTTAATGAAATCAAATACCCACCAGCCACATTTATCAATAGTAAATGGGTATTATTTCACGTATTTTTTAAAGAAGGCAATGCTGCGCTGCCAGGCCAGTTTTGCAGCAGCTTCGTTATAGCGGGTGGGTGCCGTATCGTTATGAAAGGCATGATTAACGCCTTCGTACATATACAATTCGTAGGTGACATTGTTTTTTTTGAGCGCCTCTTCATAAGCAGGTATGCCGGCATTCACTCTTTCATCCAGGCCCGCATAGTGCAGTTGCACTGCTGCTTTAATGGAGCTTACTTCTTCCGCTGCAGGCTGACGGCCGTAAAATGCCACTGCCGCTTTTAAGCCCGGTAATTTAACCGCAAGACTGTTGCTCATGCCGCCGCCCCAGCAAAAGCCCACGCAACCTGCATTACCATTAAAATCCTTCCGGGTGCCCAGGTAATCAAAGGCATTCATAAAATTCTTCAGGCTGTCTTCCGCTTTCAACTCCTGGAATTTCTGGCGTGCCTCATCTTCATTGGCGGGATTAGCGCCGATAGCAGATAATGCATTGGGCGCTATAGCCAAAAATCCTTCTTTCGCTGCACGGCGGGCCACATCTTCAATATGTGCATTCAGCCCACGGTTCTCATGTATCACTATAATGGCCGGGTATTTTTTCTCTTCTTTCGGCCTCGCTACATAAGCATCCATTTTACCGGGTACACCGGGGTAACTGATCCTTTCCGTGAACAGGTCTTCGTCACTGGTCATCTTCATATTGGCCGCGTTCACTTCTATTGAGGGCAGTATCGCCATTGCCGCGGTAAGGCTGCCGGTGATCAACACCAGGCGGCGTATGAATTCACCCCGGCTCAATGGTGTATGTGTGTAATCGTCGTATAGATTGATGATCTCCTGGTTCATGTTTTTTCTTTTAAAGTTAAAACATCGGTCCTGCTTTTTTATAAAGATTTATGAACATCCGGTATGAGTAGATTTTTCTACAGGCAGATTTTTTAAAAATTTCCTCACTGCGGGAAAACTATTTCCGCTGCATTTTTTTATGCAGCAGCAATTCAATGCATTATAAAGTGGCATTGTAATTGAGACCTCATCTTTCTAAAACTATACCTATGCCAAAACATTTACTCCTGGTCCTTGTTGCTATGATAACATCGATCTGCTCTTCTTACACTCAACCCATTCTCACTTACACTTCCGTTATCAGTTCCGGTTTATCAACACCTGTTGATGCAGTGCCTGCCAACGATGGCACCAACCGCATTTTCATTGCAGAACAGGGTGGTACTATTAAAGTGTACAGCAATACGTATACTTTACTGAACAGTAATTTTTTAACGCTGAGCGGGAATTTTATTTCCGGTGGTGAACAGGGTTTACTGAGTCTCGCTTTTCATCCCGATTATGAGAACAACCGGTATTTTTTTGTGTATTATACCAATGCAGCAGGGGGCATTAATATCGACCGGTTTCAAACCATGTCGTCCAATGCCAACCAGGCCGATGCTGCTACAAGAACCAATATCATGACGATTGATAAACCGGTTGCCTTTACCAATCATAATGGCGGCAAACTGAATTTTGGGCCGGATGGTAATTTGTATTTTGGTTTGGGTGATAGCGGCAGTGGCGGCGATCCACGCAATTTTGCACAACGTGGTGATAGCCTATGGGGCAAGATGGTACGCATTAATGTTGATAATTTTACTACACCGCCTTATTATACCATTCCACCTGACAATCCTTATGTAGGCAGTGGTACCATCATGAATGAAATATTTTCATTCGGCCTGCGCAATCCATGGCGCTGGAGTTTTGATAAACTGAACGGCAATTTATGGATATCAGATGTAGGCCAGGATGCAAGAGAAGAAGTAAATGTACTTACAGCTGCACAGGCCAATGGCGCCAATTATGGCTGGAGATGTTATGAAGGCCTGCAACCCTACAATACTTCGGGTTGCTTACCGGCATCGAGTTATATATCCCCCATATTTGATTATCCGCACAATAATACTACCGGCGGGTACGCGGTAACGGGAGGTTATGTATATCGCGGCAGTTTATTTCCTGCAATGTATGGTTATTATATCTGCGCCGATTATATCACCGGCAATGCCTGGGTGATCAATGCCACCAGTAATGCCGCCACGCAACAACCTACCCAACTGTTGAATGTATCGGGCTTTGGGGAACTGGAGAATGGCGAAATTGTGGTGCTTACACGTACCGGCACTCTGTATGAAGTAAGAACAAGTTCGGTATTGCCGCTGAAATTATTACAATGGGATGGATTTCCTTATGAAAATTACAACCAGTTGACATGGCAGACGGCTTCCGAAATTGATGTAAAACAATTTGAAGTGGAATACAGTACAGATGGCATCAGTTTTAAAACGGCAGGTACAGTGATTGCAAAGAACAACCAGCATGCGGCGTACAGCTACCGGCATTTTATACAAAACAGTTTTTTATACTACCGTTTAAAAATTGTGAACAACAATGGCCGGGTTGAATATTCCAATACGATCTATTTAAAGAACAATACTTTAACAGACCGCCAACTGGTATATTACTACAGCGGCAGTTCCAGGATCATCTGGCTGAATATTCCTCCCGATGAAAAAGCAGTTTTTCAACTATATAATTTAAGCGGCCAGAATGTTTTAAATATCAGCAGTTATTTAAATAATGATATTATTGATCTGCAGCGGCTGCCCGGTGGTCTATATGTAGCAAAGATCATTTTACCGGGTCGTACTGTTACCGAGAAAATACTGGTCAAATAATCATTGTTTAACCTTTAAAACAATATCCACACTGCCGGCCTTAACAACCGGCAGTGTTATTACTACACGATAGAAAATTTGCAGCTAATTTTTTTTATTATTAAATTGCATGTGCCTGCTCCAACGCTTTGTTCAAGTAAAGCTAAAACCGACACATGGAAAATTCTGTTGTTACCGACCTGGACCTATCGGTGTTCTTCGATATTACTCCAGACCTCGTATGCATTGCCAGTAAGGAAGGTTATTTTAAGCGCATCAATCAATCAGTGGTTGACAGGCTGGGTTATTCCCGGGAAGAACTGTTTTCCAAACCCATCGCTTCTTTTATTTACACCGATGACAAATTACGTACGCAACAATACCGCGCCGACCTGCTGAAAGGAAAAGTGTTGCGCAATTTTGCCAACCGCTATGTTACTAAAACCAATGACATTGTATGGCTGGAATGGACCTCCATTTACAACCCCGCAACTGAAACCGTGTTTGCCATTGCTAAAGATGTAACAGAAAGAAAACTGGTGGAAAAAGAAGTAGAGGAAAATTACATTAAGCTGCAGGGCATGGCCACTCACTTTAAAAAAAGAGTGGAGAAAGTAAAAAAATATTTTGCTTACGAACTGCACGAGGAACTGGCCCAACTGGTATCCGTTTTAAAAATGGATATCGACTGGATACTGAATTATAAGACCGATCTGCCGCCAACAGTAGATGAAAGAGTAGAGCATGCTTCTGCCATTGCACAAATGCTCATCAAATCCATACAGCGCATTTCTTTTTCTATCAGCCCCGGCATGCTCGATGATCTTGGTTTAAATGCCACCCTGGAATGGCTTTGCAATGAATTTTCTTTACTCAACAATATCCCCTGCAGTTTTACAAGCAGCTGCAACGAAACTTATCTTACACAGGAATTAAAAACCGACCTTTTCAGGGTATGCCAGGGAGCGCTCACCAATGTAACTTTTCATGCGCAGGCTACCAATGTATCCGTTTCCATTGATGAATGGGAAGATAAAATAAGATTGACCATCCAGGATGACGGAAAAGGATTTGATGTGAATCAACGCAAAGAAACACCCGGCCTTACCAATATGCGGGAACGGGCATCGTCTGTGAACGGGCACGTACAAATTGAAAGCGCCCCGGGAGCAGGTACAAAAATATGTTTCACAGTAAGCAGTCCTATTACAAACATTAGCCAGTCCTGAGACTATACCCGTTCAATTTTACATATAAAACAACAGGCCTCTGCATTTCTTGCATGCAGGTAAGCTACTTTGGGCTGCGTTTCAAATATTTTCACGATCAGTTCATCCACATCATCCTCTCCCACCAGTTGCGTAAAAACCATCTGCTGCTCATTACTGTAACCTATCAGTGATAAAGGAAAACTTTTTTTATCTGCTTTTATTGCAGGCGGAAAACGGTGCACATCTTTATACGCTTCCACTTCTTTTTTGTGAATAAAGATGGGACCGGGTTGATTAAAGGCATTATCCATTTCAAAAGGACTGTGAGCGATCAGTAATCTTTCATCCACTCCCACTTCAAAAGGCTGCAACGAAACCCTGCACGGCCCTTTGCCCGTTGCAAGTTGTTCAACAACAGCATGACCCAGGTCATCTTTTTGAGCGGCCCTTATTTTTGCCGCATACGCTTCCGTTAACGGAACAATTTTAAATTGTTGCATGTTTTAAATTTTTAGTGCTCTAATAAATGTGGTGGTAAACGGGCATTATTATTTAATGCTCCGCAAAGCATTTGGCAGCTTCCCAACCCAGCATCGCTGTTTTGCGGTTGCTGCCCCAGTGATAATCACCTAAAACGCCGGTCGATCTTATCACCCTGTGACAGGGTATTAAAAATGCTACAGGGTTATCGCCAATGGCAGTGCCCACAGCCCTGGAGGCTTTAGGATTATCGATACCCCCTGCAACGCTGCCATAAGTAGCCACATTGCCAAAAGGTATATGCAGTAATGTTTGCCATACTTTTAATTGAAAGGCCGTTCCTTTTAAATGCAGTTTTATTTTTTGCAGGTTTTCCCAATCACCGTTAAAAAACAATAAAGCATTCTTTTGCAGCGCATCCGTTTGTTCTATCAATTTTGCATTAGGAAATGCATGGCGCAGGCTTTCAAGGTCCGTTTTTTTATCCCAGGTAAAAGAAAGATGGCAGATGCCTTTTGCAGTGGAAGCGATAATGATATCGCCAAAAGGCGTTGCTGCAAAACTGTAATTGATCTGTAATGCTTCTCCCCCGTTCTTGAATTCACCCGGCGTCATCCCTTCTATGTTCATGAACAGATCGTGTAAACGGCTGGTGCCTGACAAACCCGTTTCAAAACTTACTTCTGATAAAGAGTGGTTTTGTTTCAGCAAACCTTTGGCATATTCCACGCTGATGAACTGCAGGAATTTTTTAGGACTAACGCCAGCCCAATCACTGAATAATTTCTGGAAATGAAAGGGACTGAGATGCACCTGCCTGGCCACATCATCCAGGTTAGGTTGATCTTTGAAATTTTCCTTCAGGTAAACAATTGCTTTCTCTATTCTTTGATAATCGTTCATAACACAAAAATACAGTGCCGCCATGGTGCATAAAACCCGAAACTTGCGGTATTTGTGTTATTATTTGATCCACCGAAGGGCAAAACGGTTCCAGCGGTCCATTTTGTTTTCAAGGCGGCGCTGTTTCCTGCGGCATTTTTCAGGATCACTGTAATACAATAAGGCCATCCGCACCTGCCTTTTGCGCCAGTGGAGTATTATTTTTTTGCCCACTATCCTGTCTGTACCCAGGCTGAGTGTATGCAGCATTCTTATCTTTTTATACCCGGCAGATGCTGTATACATACTGTCGAAAAAAACATTCAGCGCCCTTTGAAAACGGATAAGGGAACCACGGTATTTTTTAATACTATCATAACTATGCCGCTCTTTTAATGCCAGCCACATATCGCCGTTGATATGCGCATTCATTCCCATGAACTGGTATTGCAGCGTGTTTAAACCGGTATCGGAATAATAAGCCTGCCAGCAGGGCAACTGGGGCTTGCCGCCGACAAAATTTCTTTCCGATTGAAAAAAACCGGGTGCAAAGGAAGCCTCAAAACCAAATATGAATTGCCTTATCTCTTCCGATTGCGTCTTTGCATATACGTTAGTAGCCTCAATGGCCCGGTGGTATAACCGGGCAAAATGCCTGGCAGGCGAATTGCCGGCGCTCATTTGTTCCAGCGTATCCAGCAAAGCAGCATTGTATCTATGTTGTGCAGTTATTACAGCAGGCAAAAATGCCAGCAGAAAAATAGCCAGGCTTCGCATAAGGGCTGATATTTTATTGAGCAGGTAAAAACAGGCGTTTGGCTATCCGTGCTTTTTCTTTTACAGGAAATTCAATAAAGCAACTGGTTAAAAAATAGTTTTCCCTTCGGCTGAGTTTTTGTTGCAGGTATTTTTTCAATTCGGTATCCATTAAAGCCACATCAATGATGTAAGCCCACTTCATATCGTCCGTAATGTATTCCTTTGCAGATCCCATTACCTGCTGCCGTATAAAATGCAGCCGCATGGGAATACTCTGTGCTTCTTTCTGCATGATATCAGAAAATGAAAAACCGGCAGGATTGAGCAGGGCATTATTAAAACCCAGCCAGTTCTTACGCCACAGGTAATTCTGTATCTTACGCTGTACCCAGCTGAGTTTGGGATGTGCAATATTACGGGCATACTGCAGGGTGATCATACAGCTGGCAGGCATATTCACTGCAATAGCAGCATGCAAAGGCATGCCGGTTTGTTGTTGCAGTGTTGCTTTATGCTGCTGCAGCCACTCCCACTCCTTTGTAAAATAATTTTTAGCAAAAAAGCAAACAATGTTCATCTGGAAACCGCAGTCCACCGCCACATCCTGCATATCATCGTACAACTGCATGCTGCGTACCATACTGCTCCAGCTGCTGAATTGTTTTTGGTACTGCAATTGTTTTTTATCCAGCAATACTGCTCTCAACGTCAGCAATACCTGTATAATATCATCATCTTTTGTTTTCTGGTAGTATAATAATTCTGCCAGGCTGTGGTTGGGATTAAATTCTTTGATATCGGCCTTATAGGTATCAAAACACTTGTTGCAGGCCCTGCAGATGAGCTGTGCTGCTTCTTCCGCTTTTTCTTCCTCCAGCTTATTCAAATGCACATTCATTTCGCTGAGCAGGAACTGCAGGTGTTCATAAAATGCCTTATAACTGATCCCGTATTTTTGATTGACCGCTGTCAACACTGTTTCCGGCAGCACATTGCAGATATCAAATTCGTAATACAAACGGTATTTACCTGCTTCTTTTTTATACCGCAGGTAATAATCCACATGGCTGTTGTTGAGTAGTTGCTGAATATTATGTTTGCCGTGTTCAGTGGCAATACCATCAATGAATTCATCGCCAAACAAAATGGCCAGGCACACCAGGTTGGCCAGGTGACTTTTGTTTTTTAACAGCTGCCATGCTTTTTGCCCGAACAATAAAGTATCGTAAGCAAAAGATCCCTTCTCAATATTATTACGCACCTGCAGCAATTCTTTGAACTGCAGAATATAATTCAGCCTTTTGTTCTTGCGTATATGGTTGCGCATGTATAAACCTACCGGGAAGGCCAGTAACATGGAAGAGGTGAATTGCAGGAAATTCAAACATTCTGTGGAAATATTTGCCAGGAACTGTGCGTCTTTCTGCCGGTTATCCTTCAAAAGTTTTACCAGCAATTGCTGGTCGGTGGTATAAAAATCCACCAGCTTTACCCTTGCATGGGCAGGCCTTTTGCTGCTGTGGTATGTTTTAGAAAAGAAGGGTTTCATTATGTTCTGCTAAAATAGCCCGTGTTTTATAACCACCTATACCCAATTCAAGGTATTTTAATGTTACCTGGCCAATATTTGCATATACGCAGCAGTACGTTTGGCAGATGTGGATTGTTACATTAAAATTTTATCCCGGTAACGGTGCCGCTCAAAAGCAGCTTTACAAATAAATCGCTTTATGCCGGTGGTACAGTTTTTGGTTATATATCAAAGAGATGTTGTGCATTGGCTGTTTAAAAATGAGGCATAAGTTAACCGGCACTTAACATCCATTTTTTCATCTTTTCATTAAATTCATGGCAGGACGCCATAGTTTTTTAATCTTATTTTAATTTGAGTATATGAGTATTGCACCTGCAAACACCAGCATTAAAATATACAAAGGTAAATGGGGCATCAGCCAGGCGACACACCTGGTAAGGCGTACACAGTTTGGTGCACATTGGGATGATGTGCAATACTTCTCCAAACTGTCTTTCAAAAAAGCGATGAAGGAATTATTTAAAGATGATGCAATGATGCCGCCTCCTCCACTGAATAATTACAATGATGATAAGTATACGGATGAAGAAATTCCTTTGGGGCAAAGCTGGGTAACAGCCACCAAGCAGTCTGGTATGAATATCGGCCGGCGAAAAAATTCATTGCGCAGCTGGTGGATGGGCTTAATGCTAAATCAGCAACATTCACTGAGGGAAAAGATGGTATTATTCTGGCACAACCATTTTGCTACTGAAATGAGCCAGGTGGATAATCCAGTTTTTACTTACAAACACAATGCACTTTTAAGACAATATGCACTGGGTAATTTCAGGGAATTACTGAACGCCATCACTGTTGATCCCTGCATGCTGAAATACCTGAACGGTACTAACAATGTAAAAAAAGCGCCGGATGAAAATTACGGAAGGGAATTGCAGGAATTATTCACCGTGGGCAAAGACAAAGGTTCGCATTATACAGAGGATGATGTAAAAGCTGCTGCAAGAGTACTCACCGGTTTTCGTATAGAAAACAAGATACTGGCAGAAGCGCACGGCATTTTTGAGCCGGGCAGGCATGATACTACCGACAAACAATTCTCTTCTTTTTACAACAATACGGTCATTAAAGGTTTAAAAGATAAAGACGGCGCTACCGAACTGGTACAGATGATCGACATGATACTGGAGCAGGAAGAAGTGAGCCGCTTTATATGCAGGAAACTGTATCGCTTCTTTGTATATCATAACATTGATGATGATACTGAAAAGTATATCATTGAACCGCTGGCAAAGACTTTTCGTAAGAGCAAGTACGAGATAAAACCCGTATTGCAGCAATTGTTCAGCAGCAAACATTTTTTTGATGAGAATAACCGCGGCTGTATCATCAAAAGCCCGGTTGATTTTTGCGCCGGGCTTTGCAGGGAATTCAATGTCAGCTTTCCTGCCAATGATGACTATATCAATCAATACGCATTGTGGTATAATATTCAAACTGCTGCCAGCCAGTTGCAGCAGAACATTGGCGATCCGCCCAATGTGGCAGGCTGGGCGGCTTATTACCAGGTACCACAGTATGATAAACTCTGGATCAATTCGGACACTTTACCTAAACGCAACCAGTTTACCGACCGTATGATCATGAATGGTTTTGTGAAGGATAAACAAAAAGCCATCATTGATGTGATCGCTTATACAAAAACTTTTACGGACCCCGGCAATCCTGATGCGCTGATAGATGAATGCGTGCAAAGATTGTACAGCGTGCCCCTGCCGGATAAGGAGCGGCAATATTTAAAACAGGGCATATTACTATCCGGCCTGCAGGGTAAGATGAGTGATCATTACTGGACCGATGCCTGGGCAAAATTATCAGATATAACGGACACGGTTAACCGAAAAGATGTAACAGCCAAATTAAAAAATCTTTACCAGTATTTGATGAACCTGCCACAATACCAGTTGTGCTGATCGTCAGTAAAAAATAATTGTATGAAAAGAAAAGACTTTATAAGAAATGTGGCCGCAGGCGTGGTACTGCCGTCCTTCTTAAATGGCATATCCTTAAAGGCGCTGGCGGGCACTTCGCTGATGCATACACTGGCCCGCTTTATGGCCGAAGACCGGGTATTGGTATTGATACAACTGGCCGGCGGTAATGATGGTTTGAACACGGTGATCCCTATCGATCAGTATGCCGCCTACCTTGCTGCAAGGCCCAATATTGCTTTGCCCGAAGACAAATTATTAAAGCTGAACGGCTTTGATAAAACGGCGCTGCATCCTTCGCTTACCGAGCTGCAGCAATTATTCAACGACGGTAAGCTGGGCATTGTACAATCGGTAAGTTACCCCAAGCCCAATTTTTCGCATTTCCGTGCAACGGATATCTGGATGACGGCCAGCGACAGCAGCGCTGTATTAAATACCGGGTGGGCAGGCAGAACGCTGGATAATATCTTTCCCAAATTCCCTTCGGCTTATCCCAATGCTGCAATGCCCGATCCGTTGGCGATACAGGTGGGATCGGTTGTTTCTTCTGCATTACAGGGACCCACTTTTTCCATGGGGCTCGCCATCAGTAATCCCAATAAGTTCTATAATTTAATTGAAGGCAAAACAGATGTGGAAAGCGATACAAGATGGGGCGAGCAGATCAATTATATTGAAGAGATGAGCCTGAAGACGGACCAGTATGCAGATGTAATTAAGAAAGCAGCGCTGAAAGTAACCACGCAAACAGATAAATATCCTGCCGCAGGAAAAAATGGCCTCGCAGATCAATTAAAAATTGTTTCGAGATTGATAGGCGGCGGTTTAAAAACAAAGATCTACATGGTGAACATGGGTGGCTTTGATACGCACTCCAAACAAACCGAAGAAACAGATACTACTACAGGCAATCATGCCAGCCTGTTAAAGAAATTATCCGAAGCCATCAATGCCTTTATGGCCGACCTGGAAATGCAGGGCGTTAAAGAAAAAGTGATGGGTATTACTTTTTCAGAATTTGGCAGAAGGATCAAGAGCAATGCGAGTGGTGGCACCGATCATGGTGCAGCCGCTCCCCTCTTTTATTTTGGTCATGCTATTAAGGGCAATATAATTGGTAACAATCCTGTGTTACCCGCTACTGCCACAGTGCAGGATAATGTGGTAATGCAAAATGATTTCAGAGCTGTGTACAGCAGTATTTTGCAAGGATGGTTCAATTTATCTTCCGGTGATGTAAATAATATTTTACCGGGGCAATTCAGTAACCTGCCGATCGTGTAAAAAGTATTTATAAAATAGATTCTATTCTCCCAGCCAGCTTTTTAATATCGCAGCCTGTAGCTTATCCGGCTGTGCAATGGGTTGAATAAGATAGCTCGCTTCCTTTTTAACAGTAGTTACAATTTCCTGTTCGGTTGTTTCACCGGACTTTACAAAACGTATCTTTATTTTATCACCGGGTTTCAAATTTTTTACAAGTGCCGTATAAGCAGCTGCGTTTAGTTTTGTTCCGTTTACCTCCAGTATAGTATTACCCCTTCGTACACCACTTTCCCATGCAGGCGATTGCCAGGTACTGTTGGTAACAATAAGGCTGTCATTCCTGTCTCTTACAGCAATACCTAACCATGCTCCCGGTAATTCCCGTGATACCGTATCAATGGATAAGCCGGCATAATTCAAATAGGTTGGATAATCAACTGTTTTTAACGTATAGATATAATCAAAAAAATCGTTCAACGAAGTACCGGCGATCTTTTCCGCTTCCTGTTGAAATTCTTTTTCTGTAAAACCTCTTCCCAGTTTTTTATAATACTTGTTGTAAAGTAACCGCATCAGGCCATCGAGCGAATTTTTATTCTTTGTTTCGTGCCTTATTTTAAAATCGAGCAGCATGCCTAACAAGGGGCCTTTATCATAAGGAGAAATGGTTTTGTTCACTTCATCACCGGTGCGGCCAAAAGGGCCTTCGTCCCAGGTAACATAACTGGCGTCTGCAGGCGTTTGAAAATTACGGCCGGGTTTCGTCTCGTATTCTTTTATACTCTGCTGGAATAGTTTCAACATCTCACTGCTGTTGATCAGTTCCGCTCTTTTCACAATAATGTATTCGTAATACACCGTAATGCCTTCCGAAAGCCAGAGCATCTTTGTACGGCTCCCGTTATCATAATCAAAAGGCCCCAGCTCAATGGGCCGGATACGTTTTACATTGTAGTGATGAAAATATTCATGTGCCAAAAAATTATACATCCTTAGCTTCCCTTCCGGTGTATTCATCTGTGTGCCGGTAAATGCAACCGATGCCGAATTCAGGTGTTCAATACCACCGCCACCCGGGCCGATGCCTAAAAAAGTATAATGACCGTAGGGAATATCACCAATAATGCCTGATGCCGTTGTAATGATCTTTTTCAGATCATTCATAAAAACAGCACGGTCAAATTCCCCCGGTTTGAATGCTTCAAAATAGTGCGGAATATTATTTACAGTAAAGGAAGGCAGGCTATCAAGATTGCCCATAAGAATAGGACTGTCAAAAAGCACATCATAGTTACTGGCAGTAAAAGATCCTTTTTTGTTCTTCACCGGTTCAAGACCGGTTGCGATCGTACTCCATTTTTCGTACGGTTGTATACTAACACTAACCGGGCTTTTTATATTTCCTTCAGGGTAAACAAACAACCCGGCAGGCGAAATATAACCCCGTTCTTCATCCAGGTAATTACCTGCAACAAATGCCAAGGTTGCTTTTACATCATAAGTAATTACAACGGTGGAAATATTTGCTGTATTTACCAGCCAGCTGTTCTCTTTCTTCTTTTCAACTTTCAGCGCATTCCCTTTTTCATCTGTTGCATGCAACTGTTGCACATTATTGGCATAATGCATCAGCTGGTAATAACCCGGCGTCCACTGCGCCATTTTAAATTCCGTTTGCTTTTGCTGCAAGCCGCTGCAGTTAAAAACCACATGATATAAATGATTGGCAGGCTGTGGCATCGATACCACGAATGATAAGGACAACTTACTATTGCCTGCATACAATGAAGTATTGCAGACAACAAGAAGTAATATGATTTTTACGAATACCCGGAGTTTGTTTTTACAAACAGGAAAACAGTTCATGAGTAATAGTTTATTAGTACCAGCAATGTAAGATCACTGCATAATATACAAAACTATTTCAACTCCAGCACCACCACGCTTTGTGCAGGCAGTTCCACCACCAATTGATCACCCGTTTTTTTAGCGCCATTGAATGATGCGATTCTTGATTTTGTAAGGATCTTCAAAAGTGTTGATATCGGTCAGTTTTGCAGAAGTAACAATTTGTCCCGTAACCGTTTTCCAGTTAATGCCCGGCAACACAGTCTGCAGTGTTATTTTTTTATTGGGATTTAAATTTACCAGTGAGATATGTGTTGCCCCCGATGAATCCTGCGAAGCAGAAATATTCAAAGCAGGGATGGTCTTGTCATCAATGGTATAGTCGGGTGATTTAAAATTGATGTTTAATTTTTTTGCATCCATGTGCACTTTGTACATATCAAAAATATAGTAGGTCGGTGTCAGCAGCATTTTATCGCCCTTAGTAAGAACGATGGATTGCAATACATTAACGGTTTGTGCAAGGTTGGCCATGCGTACCCGGTCGCTGTGATTGTTAAAGATATTGAGTGTAGTACCTGCTATCAATGCATCCCGCAAACTGTTTTGCTGGTATAAAAAACCTGGATTGGTGCCGGGTTCCACATCGGTCCATATCCCCCATTCATCCACTACCAATGCTGTTTTTTTTGCAGGATCATATTTATCCATGATGGTGGAATGCCGTGTCACGAGTTCTTCCATCACCAGGCAATTCTTCATCGTGTTGAAATATTCTTTTTCATCAAAGCTGGTAGCAGATCCTTTTTTACCCCAGGATCCTGAAGGGATAGTGTAGTAATGCAGCGTTACGCCCCACATTCTTCCCGGCCCAACATTTTTCATTAATGATTCTGTCCAGTTATAATCGCTGCTGTTGGCGCCGCTGGCAATTTTTAATAAAGGGGCATCTTTATAATTACGGCAATACACTGCATAACGTTTGTATTGATCCGCATAAAAATCCGCTGTCATATTACCACCACAGCCCCAGCTTTCGTTACCTACGCCCCAGAATTTCACTCTCCATGGTTCACTGCGGCCATTGGCTTTGCGCAGGTCGGTCATGGTGCTCTTGGCATCACTGTTCAGGTATTCCACCCATTTGGCCATTTCTTCCACGGTACCGCTGCCTACATTGCCCGCTATATAAGGTTCACAGCCGATCAGCGAACAGAGTTCTAAGAATTCATGTGTACCAAAACTGTTATCTTCCGATACACCGCCCCAGTTGGTATTTACCATGTACGGCCTTTGTGTACGCGGACCGATGCCGTCCCGCCAGTGATATTCATCTGCAAAGCAGCCACCCGGCCATCTTAAATTAGGTACTTTAATTTTTTTCAATGCTTCCACCACATCCAGCCTTATACGGTCTTTTTTTGCAACGTTAATAGAATCGCCTACCCAAAAACCATCATATATACAACGGCCTAAATGTTCGGAGAAATGCCCATAAATATGGCGACTGATAGTATTGGTTGAATTGGAACCATCAATGACAACAGTTGTTTGTGCTTTTGAGAGATCGGCAAGCAAAGCGATCGTTAAGAACGAAAAGAATATTTTTTTCATATCCCAAGTTATTGAATGTTTCAGCAGTGTTTTTAAATTACTGCCGCTATATTTTATCAAATTACGAAAACGATATCGAATACACAGCATCCTACACTTATCACTTCATACTCATTACTCTCTACTTACTACTTTGTACTTAGTACTTATTACTTAGTACTTATTACTTAGTACTTATCACTTTGCACTCCGCTCTTTCACCAACATTACATTATCCACATAGCAAAAAGCATTGCCAGTTCCTGTTGCAGCAAACCCTATTTCGATCTTTCCTCCCTTCACTGCAATGCGTTCTATACGGATCGTTTTCCATGCAGTATTTTCTTCTATAACAGCATATACATTCGTCTTTCCATTGCTCATGCCATACATTTCAAGCTGCTCAAATCCGCTGCTGTTCTTCAGTTGAGCGCTCAACGTATAATAACCATCCTCCAGTTTCACATAGGGTGAAGATATTATAGTTTGCGAGATCTTTCGTTTAAAATTAACCTTATCGCTGATGCACAAACTTTTTTCGCCCGGTACAATTTTACGGTCACTTTCTGTATTAAAGTAATTCAGTATGGGCGAGCTGTTGCTATCCTGCGAAATTTTATTGCCTTCAATAACGGTTGTGGTCCATCCCAGTATAAAGTCCTGTACAGGTTTTACAATACTCGGTATCTTCCTGCGGTCTGCTTCAAAGCTGCCGTTCTTTACATAATCATTATCAGCTGCTACATTCCATTCACCGGTGGCTGCATTTAAATTCCAGGAGTGCAAAGAATTAAAATAAGGCGTGCTGCCATCAAACGAAAGCGGGAACCATTGGTTATATCCCAAACCATTGCCCGCAAAATCGGCCCACCGGTCGCCGCAATAAACTACTGTTTCCTGCCTGCTGCCTTTTACATTTACAAAGAACCCTGTTTGTGTAATATGTGCATAATCATCATTGCAACCATTCATCACCTGCATATTATTTGCAGGCGTGTAAGGTCCGCGGATATCATCGGCCACCAGGTAATACGCATAGGATGCATCCCATCCATAAATATTAGAAGCACACATATAGTATTTCCCTTTGTATTTGAACATGCAATTGCCTTCCCGGCTTTCGCCCTGGAATATTTTGGTACAATCCAGGAGGTTTACCATACCATCTTTAACACCGATCTCTGAAACATAAATTTTGTTCCTGCCGCTGCCGTAAGAATAGATCAAATAACTTTTGCCGGTGGCATCATCTGTAAACACCGTCTGGTCGCCGGTATTGGAAGTGCCGATCATTTCCATCATGCTGATCTCCTGGTGCACGGTAAAATTTCCATTAGGTTTATCAGCAACAGCGATCATTACTTTGCTGTCATGCTGTACCAGCATCGCATATTTGTTCAGTTCTTTTATGTAAGCAACGCCCAATCGGCCTACCCAGCCTCTTCGCCCCTGTTTCATTACTTCTTCTTTTGTCAATACATCTGCTTCAAATGTCCAGTTCACTAAGTCAACAGAACTGTAGCAGGTAACTGATTTAAAACTGGCCCTGGGTTGTGTTACTGATGGATTGTTGCGGTAAATATCTGCTTCCTCATAATGCACTCCATACCAGTAATATTTTTCTATACCGGTAACCGGGTTAGCAAAACGGAATATACCACCGCCCTGGCTGTAAATGGGCTGTCCATCCTTTGTATCCCAGAACACATCGTTCTTTATGTTGAGCAATTGTGCATGCAATATTGTTATTGTACTAAAAAAGCACCCAACAAAAACTGCCATATGTTTTTTAAATGAATTCAAATGCTATTCTTTGTTGGTTTATTTATCAAAAGCGTCTGTGCGGAAGGGTGAGGCCGGCAGCTCTTCTTTATTATACAAACTGGTAACGGGATTATTACTCCAGCCGTATCTTACTGCTGCAGGCTTATCAATCCCATCCGCAGTTACGATTACTGCATTACCCTCGATCTTTGCATTACCCCATACAAATTTCTTATCCTCTCCCGCAATAGCAAATCCTTTTAGTTCACCTTCTTTAGCAACCAGGCCGCTGCCGGTATTTTTAAAATATAATTTTATTGCATTGCCTTGTATTTCCATCTTATCATACAAAGGTCCTGAATAAACATTTTTTTGTTGATAAGCGATGTTCAATGCAGCCAATGCCAGTCTCCTTCCTATCTCCTGTTTATTTTTTGGATGCACATTATTCATATCATTGGCATCAGCATTATCAATCGCAACAACCATTGCGGTATTGGGTAAAGAAAGATTCTGCAGTTGCGCTTCTCTTTTAATGGCTTCCGATCCGCCTTTTGCAGGCAATGAATCATAGGTCTTGCCAATATTCGCCAGTTGCACATAGATAAAAGGAAAATCGCCCTGCGCCCATTGGCTGCGCCAGTCTTTGATCAATGTTTCCATAATGGTGCGGTAAATTTTCGCGGTGGGACTATTCGATTCTCCCTGGTACCACAATGCACCGCGTAAAGTATAAGGCACCAAACCTTTTACCATCCCGTTCCATAATACGGATGCATTGTGCTGGTCTCTTACAGGATCAGGATTTCTCGGCGCTTTGGGTGCGGTTTTGCCGGTAACTTTTGCGGAGTCGGTCTGTATCTTCCATTTTGCTTCGGCAGCAATGTATTTATTTTGCGCCGCGGTATCGGCAAGATATTTATTGAGTTTATTTTTAAAACTATCTACCAATGGTTTGCATACCGGGACATTCAGCAACGCTTCTTCCCTTATCCATGCTTCAGCAGTGCTGGCGCCATAAGCGGTAGTGATCAAACCAATGGGCACGTTGAGTTTTTTTTGTACATCCCTTGCAAAAAAATAAGCCGCGGCAGAAAGATGCCCTACCGTTTGCGGAGATACGGTTTCCCATTTACCCGTTACATCATCTTTGGCAGTAGCACTGGGTGTAAAATCGGTATCGAATACGCGGATCAAAGGATAGTTGGCTGCAGCTACTTCTGTTGCTTCGTTGATAACACCACACCAGTAGCGGTCTTCTTTTGCAACCGTCATATCCATGTTGGATTGACCAGAGCAGATCCAGACTTCACCCACCAGTACATTTTTTATAACGATGCTGTTAGATCCTTTTACCAGCAGGTCAGTTGGCGTTGATGCAACTGCCAGCGGATTTAATGTCACCTGCCAGGCGCCTTTATCATTGGCGGTGGTTTGTTTTTTCTGTTTACCAAAATTTACTGTGATCTTTTCTTTTGCAGCTGCAGTGCCCCATATTTTTACAGGTTTGCCGGTCTGCAATACCATACCATCCGAAAAAACAGCAGGCAGTTTAACCTGTGCAGCTACAGTAAATACATGGAAACATAAAGTGAGTATAATGATATACTTAGATAAGGAAGAAAAATTCATAGCGAGCAATTTATTGCCGCGTTAAATTACTTAATGGCTGCCCGCAGCAATCCTGCTGTGTCCTGCGTTTGATTGAACTGGATGAATGCTGTTAAGCGCCAAAGCCTGAATATTTTCTTAAGCCCCATCGGGGCAACATTTTGGTAATACCCTTAGAAATGATCCGATACAGCAAGCCCCGTAGGGGCGACACTTCTTAACCTGCTGCTTTAATAAAATGTCGCCCCTATGGGGCTCTGATAGATCATGCATCTATTTTCAACCAGAATATCGCCTCGATGAGGCTTGCTTTGCGATATTGCACAACAACTATCTATAATCCAAAACAATTACCATTCTATTTTCAATAATGTAACCGCCTGTTGCGGCATATCAATGGTCAACATTAATTTTTCATCGATCACTTTCACCTGTTGTGGCTTTTTTATGATGGCCAGTTGTCCTGCTTTCTCCAAAGCATCGATCTGTTCTTTGGTAGGGTTTTGCGGGCTACCCATTTTTTTCCATGCTTCATACGAATTGCTGTGCTCATTATCTATCCGGTATTCTGTCAATTTAACTGCAGCAACTTTTATTCCATCTACAGAAACAGCAACCGGCAACGCAGGCAATTGCACATCATCATCATGATAATTCCAGATCATTACTGCAGCGCCATTCTTATCCTTCGATGCCAACGCACCTACATCATTGTATTTTCCTCTTGCACTCGAATCAACGATCGTTTTCAGATCGTACATCTGGCTGCCATTGACCGCCACCCGTTTTCCTTTCATCATGCCGAACATGCGGAATACATTCAGCACCGGTTTATCAACACCATTCGTAGCAAGATCCCGAAAACCAAAGAACCAGGGCTGGTTCTCAAATTCAAAAGCCCATGATACAGCACCGGTAAAATTCACTTTAAAAGAATCGGCCAGTAAATATTTTCTTGCAAAAGAAGCCGCTGTGTAGCTGGAGTACATCGTGCCATTGCGGTAAGCATTCTCAGGGTTGGTGTGCATGCCGCATGCAGCACATCCCTCAGGGTCTGATTCACCAATGATAACAGGGATATTTTTTAATTGCGGGTAAGATGCCACCAGTTTAAATCCTGCATTGATATCCTGCAATTGTCTTCCCATATTCATACGTACATGGCCACCCACCAGTTTGGGTGATCCTTTTGCATGAAACAAAAAAGCATCGACCGGGGCACCGATCTTCCCTGTAACATAATTAGTATCACTGAAACAATGTTTTACAAAAGCGTGTAGCCATTGCTGTGCGCCACTGCCCGCCGTGCCGGCAATATTGATACCACCGATCCTGGCGGTAGGCAATGCCCTCTTCACTGCATCCGTGGTATAATCATATAATTTAAAGAATTCTGCCTGCGTGCCTTTCCAGTATCCATTGGGTTCATTCCACAATTCCCAGTACCAGCTTTCCACTTCTTTTTTTCCATAACGTGCCGCACTGTGCTTTACCCATTCATACACCAATGCCGCCCATTTGTTATAATCTTTGGGGGGATAGGCCCAGCCGGTCATGATCCTGGAATAAGGATCGCCTGGCTTCCAGTCGTGTTTGTAAGGTGTGGGATTAGTGGATAATGCTTCGGGCATAAAACCGATCTGCGCCAATGGTTTCATTCCTCTCTTAATATAAGTATCAAAAATGCTGTCAACGATCGTCCAGTTATAAACAGGATTACCCTTTTCATCTTCTGTGTAAGCATTGGTGCTGCCCCATTTCAATGCGGGCACACCGTTGCCGGTTACCAACAGGCTGTGCACACGCACATACACCGGCACGGGGCTTAATGCAGCGATCTCGCTCAATAATTTCTTCCCGTCTTTCATATAAGTATAGTTGGGTTCATCGTACCCAAACCATGCCCATATCGGCTTCATATCGCCTGTTTCTTTTTTAAGATCAACGGAAATAGTGGCCTGTTGCGCTTTTGCAAAAAAACTAAATGCACAACCCAGCAGCAGAAAATATTTTTTCATATCAAACAATTAAAGAGCAGTGGATGAAGACTGTTTTATTTTTTTATCCTTGTATCCTTCGCTGTTTTTTATACTGAAATTTTCAACGTTCTTTAAAATGATATTACCCGTTCCCGGAACCGGTTGTGTCTTTATGCGAAAGAGTTCCGCATTTCTTACACTGTCTATCATAATGGCCGGGCGTGTTTCTACACCGGAATAACTTAGCTGCACATTATTCAAACTGACACCATTTACATGACGGATATAAAGCCCATAAGCAGGCATGATACCCATTCTTGCAGGTTCAGGATAATCCTTTTCATTTTCCGGAACGATCAATGGAATTTTTGTTGTGACTGAATCCATAGGCCGGTAAACAATACGAATATTGTTCAACTGTATATCTTCTATATCATTGCCTGGCACACCGCTGATGATGGAAGCAAAATGTGCATCGGCATTGTACACATTGATATTACTAATATTAACCCTACGCATTGCGCCAACGGGTGTACCCGCAGGTCCACGCATTCTTGCACCCAGCCGCAGGAACAAAGGTGCATTCACAATATCCTTCATGGTGATATTATCGATCACCACATCTTCCAGTAAAGCGCCATCCACCGTTTCCAACGCCAGGCCCCTGCAATATTCAAATACACAATTGCTGATACTGATATTTTTAAACCCACCATTGGACTCCGTGCCAAATTTGATCCTGCCGGTAGGTCCCATTTTATCGGGTACCTTTTTCCATTCATTACGTTGATAAGTGCCATTATAAAATGTACCAAGATCATAACCGCTCACTATACAATTAGTGATCGTTACATTTTCGGTTGGCTTTGCATAGCCCAGTGCATAAGAGCTTTTAAGGCAGAGTGCATCATCCCAGGGTGCATTGATGCTGCAATTGGATACATGTACATTATTGCAGCAATCAATATCAATACCATCACGATTGGTATCCATCTTTACATTATCTACCGTAAAATTATCCACTCCGGTGGCCAATATGGCAAAATGCCCACCGTTCAGTAACGTTATATCCCGGATTATAACGTTACGGCATAAACGCAATGCAATCGCTTTATTGCCCCAGGGCCTTCTTTCTGATGCATTCCTTCTTAATCCCTTGCCATTAATTACGCCGGTGCCGACAATAGCAATATGTTGCAGGCTATCGCCCCATATCAAACTGTTGTGCCAATGACTATGGCCATAATCCTGGAATTTATCATTGGCATTGAACTCTGCTGCATCATATTTTCCATCAGCAGTAGAATCGGCCGCCAGCAATGTGGCCCCGTTATCAAAATAGAGGGTGATAAAGCTTTTTAAATGTATGGAAAAACTCAGGTAAGTACCCTCAGGAAAATACACGGTACCACCACCCGCTTTTGCAGCAGCTTCAACAGCATCATTGATCGCTTTGGTATCAAGATTGACACCATCCGCCTTGGCGCCAAAATCTTTTACATTGAATTGCTGCGCTGCAGCGGTATTTACAATACCGGTAATTATAAGTATAAAGAGCAGCGCTTTCATATATCAATTACCATCAGGTTTTACCGCGGCCATTAAAACACTTTGTGGCCAGTACCAGGTGCCTACCCCATCAGGGTGTGCAGGATCGAATGCCGGAATATTATTTTTCAGGTATTTTGCGATCGGCAGCTGATCCTCTTTAATTCCCTGCACGATACAACGGCATATTTCATAAGCGCCGTATGTGTTGAAATGCGTATTATCCTCCAGTTTCTTATCCTGGCCGGGAAATGTATTGGCAGGATAATGCACAAATGCATTCACCGATTTTACCGGTCCCCATGCCTCGTACATGATCTTGCTCATAGCATTCAGGTCTATCAAAGCCACGTTTTCTTCCTTAGCCGTTTGCCGCACCGCTTCGGGGTAATCGCCCAGTGTATTCGTAATATGCCCTGTTGAATCAAAACTTCGTCTGTTCATCGACGTTACCAATACCGGTGTACCACCTTTCTGCCGCACTTCGTTGATAAAATATTTCAGGTCGGCTTTATACGAAGTAAATGGCCCGATGCCCTCTCCTTTTTGTTTTTGATCGTTGTGCCCGAATTCTATAAAAAGATAATCGCCCGGTTTCATCAGGCTCAGTAATTTTTTCAGGCGCTTTGCACCCTTGAATGAACTAAGTGTTTCGCCACTTTCTGCATAGTTGGCAACGCAGATATTGGAGGGCTCAAAAAAAGAAGGCAGCATTTGCCCCCACGAAGCCCAGGGTTCCCGGTCCTGGTCCACCACGGTGGAATTACCGGATAAGAATATAGTGGTGGCAGTAGTATTGGGGGTTATCTCTACTGCACATACTTTTGCAGCGGTATCACTGAACTCCAGCGTTAACTGGTTATCCCAATGAAAGTAAGTTACTTCCCTTGATTTTAATTTTACCTTATCAACAATATTTCCTTTGGCATCCCTTATCAAACTGTCTTTTACATGTACCGTAAAAGTAACCGTCTTTGTCTCCCCGTTTTTTGTGACCAGGTTCTTCAAAAACAAACGCCTGCATTCTGCCCTTACAGTAGTGGCCGAAGTGCCCGCCATATCACCCAGCGTAACTTTTACATCATAATTTCCTTCGGGTATTTTTACCGAAAAGAAAAAAGGCCCCGGCGCAGTAATATAATCATCGGTGATCTTTTTATCTTTTGACGCAACGGCTGTTTTAACTTCTACCCCATCATTCTTTAAAAAACCATAGCCGGTTGCATCGCTGTATAAAGTTTCCGGTGTTACAGCAGTATATCCCTTTGCAGCATCGCTTTTACAAAAATCGAATTTAAAACGCTGCTGCTGTGCATTTGTTACCGCGGTGATCAACAGCGCAGCAAATACCAATTTCATCTTACGGATGTTCATATTATTTTTTATTCGGTAAAGGTTTTTGTTTTACGGCTCGTATTGCAATGAACTGTCGTTCATTTTGAATTTATTTTTTTCCACCAGTTTGTACATTTCAGCGCCCGCTAACAACACAGGTCCGTAACCATGCGCCGCAAATACATTTACCGGGCGGTGATAATAAAATGCAGGATCAAACGCCATACCTGTTCCCACGCAGGTACCTTCCACCTGTCCTTTATCATTTACTTTTGTTGCCACTGCATTCCATGCCAGCATGCTCATGGGTGCGTACGCTACAGGATCCAGCCAGCCGTTATTGCAGGCATGCGCTATGCAATAACAATAGATCGCCGTGGCCGATGTTTCCAGGTAACTGTCTTCCCTGTCCAGCAGTTGATGCCAGAAGCCGCTGCCGCTCTGATAACCGGCCAATCCTTTTACATGCGCTTTCAGTTGTTGTATCACCTGCGGCCTGCCGGGATGATCGGCGGGCAATACATCCAGCAATTCCACCATCGACATCAGCGCCCAGGCATTGGCACGGGCCCATTTAAATTCGGGATGTGTTTCCATACTTTCCACCCAGCCGTGCATATACACGCCTTTTTCTTTAATGAACATGCGGTCGCTGAACTGTTTTACCTGCTTCACCGCATCGTCAAAATATTTTTTATCGCCGGTCAGTTTGCCCATCTGCGCCAGCGTTGGTATGCCCATATACATATCATCCAGCCACAGCGTGTTCTTTTGCGGACGCACCCTTGCCAGGGTACCATCGGCCAGGCGGTATTGTTTATTGGCCACCCAGTCGCTGTATACATCTATCTGCGGGCGAAGATTATTGCTCACCCCTGCCCTCGTGGCTTTTATCATGGCAGCACACATGGCGCCGGCATCATCCAGTGCTCTCGGGTCAACAGGCTGATGCAGCGGGTATCCTTCTCCGTTATAGCCTCCTGCAGCTTTTAATTTTTTAACTGCGGGTATCCATTTGGCTAAAAAATCAAGCCGGTCTTTTACATAACCGGTATATTTTTTATCCCCGGTGGCCTCCGCAGCCCATAACATGCCGCAATAAGTTACCCCCCATTCATAACTGGTGATCCTGAAATCACCCTGCTGCAATACCGTGTTACTGTCAATTTTTGCAATATCTGTTACCGGCTCATTGGTTTTTTTATTGATCATCTGCGCAGGCGTTACCGCATCCAGGTAACCGAACACCCTGTCCATTACTTTTTTTATTTCCTCTTTAGGCATAGCCTCATACGGTACCGTGTACACGGGTTTTACAGCATGCAGTGAGGCATCGTTGGCCTGCTTTACCTGTGCTGTTGCAGCAAGGCAGCAAAGCAGGGCCGCAGGTAATATTATTTTTTTCATATAAAGCGTTTAGATGTTTTTACATTTTATCCTGATAACAGTTACCGATGAAGGCTCCAGTACATACGGTATTTTGTTGCCGTTGACCATTACTACAGCGGGCACCGGTTGTACCAGCACAGGATTATCCAGTGTATTGAAAGCATTTTTATCCGTAGACTTTAGTACTGTTACAGTGGCATTCTGTTTAGGTACCGTAACTTTTTCCAGTTGCAATACGGTGGTTACAGCAGCATCTGTAACGTTCACCAGTTTAACGATCAGCTCGCCGGTATTTTTATCAATAGCGGCGGAAGCATAGATACTATCCTTACCAGCAACCACAGCGCCATTGCGCAATATGGGTACTGCGTTCGTGCCTTTATTGGCGGCAAACAATTGCTGCACATAATAATTGGGTGTGGCCACACTGCGCAGGTTATCAAACCATATCAGGTCGGGCCGCCATTGCCATGCTTCCACATGTGCTAAAAGTGGCGCATACGATGCCATGTTCACCACATCTGCATTGCGTTCCAGTCCCGTCATAAAAGCGGCTTCTGCAATAGCGCTCTCCCAGTTATTCCTTCCTTCAGGATTACCGGATTCTTTGGGATGCGCTGCGTATTCACCTGCAAATACTTTAGGTGCATTGCGGTCGTAATTATCATAACGGTTAGCATTATCCAAAAACCATTTGGGTGGTTTATAATAATGTTCATCTACATAACCAGGATGCAGTTGTTTCAGTTCTTTCCATGCCATATCAAAATAACCACCGTCGGAAGAAGGTCCTGAGCCGGATACTATTTTAATGGCAGGATATTTATCGAGTATGGCTTTTTCAAATATTTTATAGCGATCAAAATATTGTGATTCCCATTGTTCATTACCTACGCCCAGCATTTTTAAATTAAAGGGTGCCGGGTGTCCCATATCGCTGCGCAGTTTGCCCCAGCGGCTGGTAACCGGTGCATTGGCAAATTCTATCAGGTCCAGTGCATCCTGTATATAAGGTTGCAGCGCATCGAGCGATACCACTTCGCCACTGTTGTACTGGCAGGCCATACCACAATTTAAAATGGGCAATGGTTCTGCACCAATATCTTCGGCCAGTTGAAAATATTCATAAAAGCCCAGGCCAAAACTCTGGAAATAATCCGGTGTAAGCTTTTGTCGGAACTCTACGTTCCAGCGGTTCATGATCAGTTTACGTTCTTCAATATCACCAACCGTTGTTTTCCATTGGTAGCGATTGGTCAGGTCCCTTCCTTCAACAATACAGCCACCGGGAAAACGGATAAAGCCCGGTTTAAGATCGGCGAGTTTTTGTGCAAGATCAGCACGTAAACCATTGGGCCGGTTCTTAAAAGTATTTTGCGGAAATAAAGAGATCATATCCACATCCACCATACCATTACCTTCCACCAAAATATTCAGGCTGCCTTTTTGTGCTGAATCGGTGGTGGTGATGATGGCGCTCTTTTTCTCCAGTCATTGTCCAGGTTATCGATCAATGTTTCGCCAATGATCTTACCGGATGCATTCAATACCTGTGCACGGATCTTTATTGCCGCGTCTTTATTATTTCTTACCAGTAAACTAAAAACATATTTCGTGTTGGCATAAATGCCCATACCTCTAAAACCTTCATTACTGATGCCATACCTTCTGCCATCGGCAGTAATGCGGGCAAAGCGCAGGTTGGTGGTGGCTTCGCTGCTGATATTTTCTATCAGTACTTTGCCTTTACTTTCTTTATCCCGTATCTCTCTCCATCCCATCATGGGCATTGGAAATTCAAAGGATCGGTTCTTCACCAGTTCTGCATACAAGCCGCCATCGGCAGCAAAATTGATGTCTTCAAAAAAAATGCCCCACATGGTGGGCTGAATGGCAGTAGTGGGTTTGGTAGGCTGAATGTTCAGTTGTATCGCCTGTTGTGCATACAGGCTTTTGTTATAAAGCAGCAGCGCCGCGAAAAAAAATTGTACAAGCGTGGTTTTTTTCATGCTTAAAATTACTGCTTTCATTGATTAGTTTACTTAAAAAGGAAAGGACGGTACAATATTTAAATTGACCGCCCTTTGCCAACTGCTAAAATGAGAAAAAACTTAATAACCCGGGTTCTGCATCGCTTGTTTTTGTGCAGGTGTTAAATTAACACCCCCGGATTGAATACCATCCAGGAATGTTTGAGGTATGGGTCTTAAACTATGCGTAATTTTTACATTAGGTCCTCCTTCGGGATTGAATACCTGCACCCTTTTCACTAAAGTCTGTGTTCTTGACAGGTCTTCCCAACGTTTGAATTCGCCCACTAATTCGCGGGAGCGTTCGTTCAATACAAAAGCCAGCATCCTGTCGTAAGTACTGGTTAATCCCAGGGCGCTGATAATATATTCGTCCTGCAATGGTAATGGAGCAATGCTGGCAACTGCAAGACCGGTTGATGCTGCAGTAGTTACAGGTACATTATTCGATTCGTAATAAGAGTTGCCTGCATAGAAAGAAGGTCCAACACCCGGTGTTTGCAGTGTGGTTGACTGCAGCGTGTTACCGCCATCGTTATATGCCGACCTGTTTTCGCCGGTAGCGAATTGAGCACGTGTTCTTACCGCATTGATATATGGCAATGCATCTGCATAAGTACCGGTCCCTGCCTGTGCCAGTCTTATTTTGGCTTCAGCAGCGATCAAATAAGTTTCTGCAGATCTTGCTAAAATCTCATCCCTGTGCCCCACTACATCATTCAATGAATTTCTTGAACCATCTAAATGTTTGTTGCAGGAAGGATAGCTTTGACCGGCAGTGGTAAGATCGGTATTCAAAGCCCCGTCTGTTGTTCTGCCTGCAGGATATGCCACATAAGTGGTTGGGATCGCTCTTCCTGTTCCGTATGTATCGTTGATAAGATTGGTACCGGCAGTGGTTTTACATATTTTGGATAATGCAAAACGGTTATCACCTGGCTGATCGATCACGAACATGATGCCAAGATCACCCTGTTTGTTAGGAGCAACGGGTGCTGCACCATTGATAGCGCTTTTAGTTCTGAAAGATTTCCAGAACCTGGAATCATTCACCATATCGTATACACGGTACATATAGTAAGTAGTAGCCAAACGGCTGAAAGGCCTGTCACCGGTAAGGTCACGTGCCATCTGGTCCTGTATATCGTACCTGGAAACAAAATATAAATGCTGTGTGCTGCCATTGGCCTGGTTGGTATTTACATCGTTGGTGAACTGTGCAGACAGGATCACTTCCGGCAAAGATTCGTTGGCAGAATTGATGCCGGTAAAATTAAATACGCTGGCAAAATTTGCTGCCAAAGGGTGACGCGAAATGATACCATCGCAAAGCGGAACGATCGCTGCAAGGTCTGCAGCTTTGGTATCCGAGTTCCAGGAACTGTTGATCTCGCTGGCCCTGGATAAATAAGCTTTTGCCAGGTAGTGTGCAGCAGCATCCTGCGTAATGCGGAATGGACCACCAGTGGTAGGCAACAGTTGCTGTGCCTTGGTAAGATCAGCTATGATCTGTGCATACACTTCTTTAGGTGTAGCCCTGGTAAATTCCAGTTGTACCGTGCTGATAGGTGTTAATTGCAATGGAACAGCGCCATACTGACTTACCAACCTTAAATAGTTGTAGCCACGCATAAAATACCCTTCTCCCAATGCTGTATTTTTTATTGCAGTAGAAGTTGAAGCGCTGTTGGTGGCATTCTGGATCAACAAATTGGCATCGCCAATTCCAACGTACAATTGATCCCATTGAAAATTAGCCAACGCAATATTGGTATTGCTACCCTGGTTCACCGAATTGAAAGTAGCGTCGTAATTGTTCCAGGGCGCATTGGATGGGTCACCACCTACGTGGAATTCATCTGTACCATAATTGGTGGCGGCGTATATCCACTCACCATTGAACGGAGATGCGATGACCTGGTAATAGGTACCTACAGCCAGCTGTTGTATACCTGCATCTGTGGTAAAGAAACTGGTACCCCTTGCGGTGGTCAGTGTTTCGTCCAGGAATTTTTTCTTACAACCTGATGCAGTAATTATCACTGCAACGATTAATGCTTTTATATATAAACTATTTTTTTTCATATAAATTCGATTTAATGGTATTAAAATGATGCATTGATCCCGAATGTAACGCCCCTGTTCCAGGTAGGTCCGGCTACATCCATATCCAGGAATTTTATTTTAGAATACAACATTCCAGGGTTGGCTACCTGCACATAGGCTTTGATATTTGAAATGCCTGCTTTCTTTAAATACTTGATGCTGTTATCGAATGTGTAACCCAAAGAAATGTTACGCACTTTAATAAAAGAGGCTTTTTTATACCCCAATGCCGCATAATATGGATCGAGTGATGCATTACCTGCATTGTATACCGGTTTCTGGTATTCTGATTTTGGATTATCAGGTGTATAGTAATTGATCGCTCTTTGTGTACCACGACCTGCTTCACCTTCGCCACCGGTATTATACCAGTAGTTCAAACGGCCATAAAGGAAAACAGTTAATTCTAAATTTTTGTAGGAAACGGTATTACTCATACCCACTACCCAGCGTGGAGTTGTCCATCCAATGATCTGGCGATCGTTATTAGGATCGATCTTGTTATCGCCATTCAGATCTGCCACACGGGTAAAGCCCGGAGTAAAGGAACCGCCATTGGCATTGAATGCTTTCATAGCAGCAGAATCACCTACCTGCCAGATGCCCACCGCTTTATAACCATACAATACTTTCAGCGGTTGACCAATGAATAAGTTACCATTGATATCATCCTGGTTACCGTTAGATAATCCTACGATATGATCTTTCTGCCAGGCTGCATTAAATGTGGTCATCCACATGATGTCCCTTGTTTTAACATTCACTGTAGTTAATGTGATATCGATACCGTTATTAGCTGTTTTACCAATATTGTAATAAGTGCTGGTATAACCGGTTACTGAAGGCAGCGGCCTGTTCATCAACAGGTCCGAAGTTTTGGAAGTATACACATCCACACTACCGGATACCCTGCGGTTGAATAAAGAAAAGTCTAAACCTACATTGAATTGCTGTGTCTTTTCCCATTTAAGATCCTGGTTGGCCAATAATGGATTGGTGTATGCACCGGCCGTATTGGTAGATGAGAAAGGATAAAAAAGAGAAATGATCGCACCTTGTGTTGAGTAGGCTGCTACCGCAGAGTTACCGGTAACACCCACACCTGCCCTGAGTTTAAGATCATTTACCCAATTAAAACGTTTCATAAAATCTTCCCTGCTGATACGCCATGCCAATGCGGCACTTGGGAAATTATCGTATTGATGACCTTTTGCAAATACAGAAGAACCATCACGGCGGATAGAAGCGGTTAACAGGTATTTATCCCTGAAACTATAATTCACCCTGGCCATATAGGAAAGCAATTGCTGTTCCAGCAGGTTAGAGCTGGTGCTGAGTGCACCGGTGACAGTTCCACTTGTCAATGCATTCCATAATTGAGAAGAGAAAGGAACACCATTACCATTGATGGTGCTGCTGTCGGCAGTAAATGCTGTCTGGCTTGCTAATAAAGTCACACCAAAACTATGTTCACCAATGCTTTTATCGTAGTACAATAAATTATCTACTGTATAAGAGAACGCTTTACCTTTTAATAAAGAAGCATAGCTGGTACTACCACCATTGGATACAGAGTTGGCATCAATATAAACACCATCAGTGTAGGTATCGATATCCGGACCAAAGTTGATCCTGTATTTCAATCCTTTTAATGGACGATAGATGTTACCAAAATCAACCTGTGCATTGATACTTCCAAATGCACGGAAGGTCATCCTTTTATCTATATTATAATTCCATTCATCCACTACATTCTTCCAGGAGTTATCACCGCCAGGGAACAACACCCTGTTGCCCAGTGAATCATACGGTACTGCATAAGGGAACAAAGTTCTTGCAGATTCATATAAACCGCCCGGAGGTGTACCTACTGTAGATACGTTTCTTGTAGACTGTCCGTATTGCTGTGTGCTGTAAGAGATATTGGCACTGGTACCAAATGTAAGCCACTTGGTAGGTGTTACCTCTACATTCAGTTTTGAAGTATATCTTTTAAAAGACTGTCCTTTTATAGTACCTGTATTATTCAGGTAACCAAAAGAGGCATACGCTTTTATTTTATCTGTACCGCCACTTACGCTAAAAGTATTATCCGTAGTAACTGATTGTTGTTTAACGATGGCAAACCAATCGGTAGTAGCAACCTTACTGCCATCCCATGTGCCGGATGCCCATCCTTTGGCGATATTGGACCAGGCAGCAGGATCGCCGGTGGCATTAAAGAAAGTACGGTCGGTTGCCAGCGTAGGCTGATCTCCCCTTGGGTTGGTACTTACGCCGGTGGCGTAGTTCATACCGGCATAGTAATAAGCCCACCTGCGGAACGTGATATATTCAGAAGCATTGAACATGGTTTGATTATTCACGATATTATCATAACGGAGAGAGCTGTTAAGATTCAAGGTTACTTTACCATTCTTACCTTGCTTGGTGGTAACAATTACCACACCATTGGCGCCGCGGCTACCATAGATAGCGGTGGCAGATGCATCTTTAAGGATGTCGATTGATTCTATATCTGAAGGATTGAAATTTTCAATACCGCCGGATACCAGTGGAATACCATCCACAACAAACAATGGTGTATTAGATGCCAGTAATGAGCGTATACCACGGATATTGATCGAGCCCAATGAACCGGGACGTTCATTGGAAACAATATCAACGCCGGCCACTTTACCCTGCATGGCCTGTAAGGCATCCGCAACCGGGCGGGATTTAATTTCGTTCTGTCCAATGCCGGCTACGGCACCCGTTACATCTTTCTTTCTTACGGTTGCATAACCGATCACCACCACATCTGATAAACTTTCTGTAGTGGATTTTAATACAGCTGTAACTGTAGCCTGGTTCTTTACACTGATCTCCTGGGGTTCGTGACCTACAAAGCTCACTACCAGTACGGCTTTGCCGGAAGCAACTGTTAATTTGAAGTTTCCACCAGGGCCGGTGAGTACAGAATTGTTTGTTCCCTTTTCCAGTACGGTAGCGCCTTCCAGGTTCTTACCGGCATCGTCAATCACTTTACCGGACACTGAAAAGTTTTGTGCTTTGATGGAAAAAGAGAACAGGAGAAAAAGAAGAAGAATCGCAAAGTTCTTCCCGGGGGGAAAAGTTTTTTTCATGATAGCATCGTTAATTTGGTTAAAAATAGCAGAGGAGTATCTTTTTTAAAATACCCGTTTTTCGAAACAGCTTGTAGACGTGCAAAGGTGAAAAAACTATGCAATCGATTGCATTGAATAGTAGTTTCTCATAAGCATGCAACACACTATTCTGATAACTAATATATAAAAGAAATAATGGACATCATCCTGTACTGTCCTGCTGCATCCTGCCCGGGAAAATTTTGAGATAAAAAAAGCGCCTGCAAAAAGCAGGCGCCATACGTTGAAAAGGGTTTTATTATTACTTGAATTTAAAAGGGAGGAACCAGTCTTTGTTCATCAGTTTGGCCCTGGCGGCGCTGGCTGCACCGGCCGACAGGCCTGATTTGCGTAATTTATCATACACTTTATCTGCCAGGAAAGCAGGATCGTTGCGTCGGATGGCCACCCTCAGCAGGTCGCTCCAGCGCTGGCCTTCAAAAGCCAGTTCCAGGGCGTCTTCTGTTACGATCATGTCTTCAATGAATTTCTGGTAACCCAGCGAATCCGATAATGGTTTTACCGGCCCGGGGGTTGACATACTGAAATATTTGGTCGAGTCGATGAACACCGGCTTCAACCCTGCCCTGCCGCGGATACCGCTGTTGCGGTACCATGGGTTACGGTAAGAAGGTGCATCACCCTGGCGTGCGTCAAAATCATAAGGCCAAGGTAAAAAGGTCTGCTGGAATTTTGTTACGTCCCTTGTACCGCCCAGGCCCGGTATACTGTCGAATGTATAACCGATACCCCTGTTGGTAAGCGCATAAGCCACTTTCATCCTGCCGGCACGGTTGGCCGCTTCGGAATAATGCAGGTGCAATGTAGCGCCCCTGTTCAGGAACCATTTGCCCGGCTTGCTCAGCGTACTGATCGGCAGGTTATTGGTACCTAAATAATTGTACAGGTATTTCATAATGGTGTTCTTGCCATTGATCTGGCGATAGCTGAAAACACCTCTTGAATCAAAAGGAAAGTTGTCGCGGAACACAGCGGGCACAGTTGGTGTACCGGCTGTAAAAGTGTATATCTGCGTCTGGCTGTTCCAGTAATCAATTGCTTGCTGTGCAGGCTGTACAAGATAACTGCCACCATTAGGCGAAAACAGGTCTACAAAAGGGTTGGTAGGTTCAAAGTTCTTATCAAATGGCAATGCCCATATCCACTCCCAGAAAAATTCGTTATCCCCCATCGGCCTTTCAAACAAATTCCTCCAGCTTACGCCATCATAGATTCAATGAACTGAAATCTAATCCACGGGTATAGCTGATGCTGTTGAGTGATGGAGAAGTAGCACCATTGGATATTTTGTATTGATTATAAAACTGCGTGGAGCTTCCGGTTGACCCGTTGATCTCCATTACCCTTTTATAACGGTCGGCAGCTTTATCATACTGGCCCTGCCATAAGTAAAGATCGCCCAGTAAAATATTTTTATTGATAAAGAATTTATTGGTGCTGTAGCCATCCACCACGGTCTGTAAAGTAGTACCGGTTGGATAATCATCTGTATAAGGTAATTTTTCAGTGAAGGCCACCAGCGAGTCGATCAGTACCGGTAAAGTAAGCATCGGGAAGTTGGCGCTGTCATTCAGGTCTTTCACCTGCACCAGCGGGTTGGTGATATACGGTATCTTTCCATAGTGAATACCCAGTTGTAAATACACCCAGCTGCGGATGGCACCGATATCAGAATAGCGCTGTGTATATTCAGCTTCTTTCAGTTTGCTTTGCGCATACATTTTTTTAAAGTTGCTCAGCACATCATTACAGTTCACGATCACTTCGTAAAAAGGCTGCGGATCGATGTAAGGATTATTTACTGTAGCAGTGTGCTCGCTCAGCTGGCGCAGGTTGGCATCAGCATTGGTGGTAATATCCATCAGGTCGGCACGCAGCTCGTTCATCAGTACGTAAGGCTTGGCCAGTTTCATCAACTTACCATAGATACCGATCACAGCAGCATCTGCATCAAACACATTGCGGTACATATCGGCAACGCCTACACTGGTTTGAGGTTCCACTTCCACTAATTTTTTGCAGGAAGCCATACCAATGCATACACCTGCTGCAAAAAAGCTCATCGTAATTTTCTTAACTAATTTCATCTGTATAAAAATTTTATAACTTGATATTTTATAAACCGATCCTGAAGCCCACCTGTACTGATCTGAACTGTGGTTCCAGTGTATTATCCACCCCTTGTCCAAAGATGCTTTCCGTAGCGCTGAACTCCGGATCGTATCCTTTGTAATTGGTCAAAGTGATTAAATTATTGCCGGTTGCGTATAAGGTTGCATACTTAAAGAAATTTGATTTCAATGGCACATCGTAAGAGAAGGTAACGGTCCTCAAACGCAGGTAAGAACCATCTTCTATCCATCGGTCGCTGAAACGTGCATTACCCATCGGGTCGCCCCAGGTTGCCTTAGGCATGTTGGTCACCTGGCCATTGGTCCTCCACCTGTTCAGCACGGCATCAGTCTGGTTATAGGCATTGTCCATGCCTTCCAGTTGCGCACGGGTATAGTTGTATACTTTGTTGCCCGATGTAAAGCTGAACACCGCATTCAGTGTAAATCTTTTATAGCTGAACCTGTTGTAAAAAGATCCATACAGGTCCGGGTTAGGATTACCAATACCGGTTCTGTCATTATCATCGATCACTTTATCACCGTTCATATCAACAAAACGGATATCACCGCCTTTAAAAGCCACCAGTGTTCCGTCTGCTTTTCTTATGGATAATCCTTCTGCTGCTGCTACTGCATCAGAAACATACACACCATTGGCCTTGTGCCCATAGAATTCATTGGGGGCTCCACCCTCCTGCGTTACATAAGTGGCATCGCCAAAGCTGGTAATGATTTTACCTGCAGGTAATTTTGTAACGGAAGATTTGTATTTGCCTATGCTGAAACCTGCATCCCAGTTAAAGTTTTTGTTGGTAATGATACGTGCAGTGGCAGACAATTCGTAGCCATCTGTTTTTAAACCGCCGCTGTTGGTTACCACGTAATCAAAACCACTGGCAGATGGCGCCGGTTCGTAAGTGATCAGTTTATCAGTTTTATTTTTAAAGATGTCGAAAGTAAACTGCAGTCTTTCATTCAATACAGCAAAGTCCACACCCAGGTTCAGTTTTTTTACTACTTCCCATTGCAGCTCGTTGTTGGCAATACCTGCACGTACCAGTCCCTGCATGCCCAGAAGATTTTGAGAAGTATAAGTTTGTTGTGCCGTATAATTACCAATATCATCGTTACCTGATAAGCCATACGAAGCCCTTATTTTAAACAGGTCGATTTTGCTGCTGGCCATGAATTTTTCGCCGGATACCAACCATGCTGCTGCAACAGAAGGCAGTATAGCAAACACATTGGAATTAACATTGATGCCGCTGGCAACTTTTTCTCCAAAACGGCTGGAAGCATCTGCAGCTAAATTGGCAGAGATAAAATATTTATCGGCATAAGAATAATCTGCATTGAAATAAGTATTCACCCATTTTGATTCACCGATCTCACCGCCGATCTTCCTCAATGCATTCAAACCATTACCCACGCTCACCAGTTCATCAATAGCAGAGTTGTAACCCAGTCCAAAGTCCTGTTCAGATTTATCTTTCAGGTACCTTAACCCAGCAATAGCAGAGAAGGAATGTTTTTTATTAAAAATAGTGCGGTAAGTTAAACGGGTATCGTTATACAAAGAGAAAAGTGATTTTACCTGTGTACCCAGCCTGCTGTAAGCTACAGCATTAAAGAGGGTATCAGGCACCACACCTTTACGTGGTATAAAAAAGTTCTCTCTTACTTTATGATATACCACACCTACCGTAGTGGAAAGTGTTACGTTCTTTACCAGGTCGTAATTAAAACCAATTGAACCCAGGAAGCGGTAAGATTTATTCAGCCCCACGCCTGCGCTGGTAATGGCAAACGGGTTGCTTATATTTAATGTATCCTTATCAGCAATGATGGGTGATTCAATACCTGTTGCAGATACATCATTGGTACGCAGGAACGGCGCTTTTACCAATGCCAGGAAGATCGGGTTTGTTTTTGAAGCACTCCCCTGGTCCCAGATATTCTGTTCTGCAAAAGAAAAGCTCAGGTTAGTGGTAGCAGTCATACGGCGACTTAAGTTCAGATCGCCGTTGAACCGCATATTGTATTTTGAAAGGTCAGTATTTTTTGAAATGCCGTCATTTTTCAGGAAGCCTAAAGAGATCGCATACTTGGCAATATTATCACCACCTGTTACTTTCAGGTAAATATTCTTCGTGTATGCCTTCTGGGTAACCAGGTCCTGCCAGTTGGTTTGGTTATGATAGGCATAGTAGTTAGACTGTGATGGATCGTCATTCATATAAGGCTGCGCCTGTATATCTGCATCCGTCATACCTTTTGTTTTCAGTATCTCCGAAAGATAGGTCCTGTAATTTGCAGCATTCATTACCGGCAGATTTTTAGGCAGCATGTTGTAACCACCGTACACTGCAAAATCGATCTTTGTACCCAGTTCCTTTGCACGTATGGTGGTGATGATGATCGCACCGTTACCGCCTTTTGTACCATATAAGGAAGAAGCATCTTTCAGCACAGTGATATTATCAATATCCCTTACATCGATGGTGGAAAGCGGGTTGGTATAATTATTAGAGATGATAGAACCTCCGGTATTGTTATTATTGAAGATCACATTATCAACAATGATCAATGGCTGGTTGGTGGCGTATAAAGAATTGATGCCCCTTAAAAAAAGTGTGGCGCCCACATTTTGTGTACCGCTCCTGCGGATCGCATTCAGGCCCGCAACTTTTCCCTGCAGGTACGAATCGGGTGTTTCGTTGCTCCTGCTCCATCCATCGCTGAACTGTACGCCTGCTACAGCAAAAGGCGCCAGCGTACGGGTGGTATGTCCCTGTACCAGGTCCACTTCATCCGATGCAGAAGAAAAACCATCTTCAAACAGTGCGATCTTTAAATTACTGAGGCCTTTAACGGATACTTCTTTGGTTTGGTAGCCATCGCCTTCCACCAGCAGCAGCACTTCGCTGCCGGGCACTTTGATCACAAAAGTTCCGGCGCTGTCGGTAATGGATGCAGCAAAGTTTTTATAGCTCAGCCTTATACCGCGGAGTGGTTTACCGGTAGAGGCATTGGTAACAGTACCGCTTACCCTGAATTTATTTTCCGTGGTTTTTGTTGCTTCTTTTTGAGCATTTACCCATAAGCAGCAGGTCAACGCCACAGCAATCGTTAGTATCTTTTTATAAATATGCATGATAATAGAATAAAATAGCTTTGATAAAGAGTTTTATATTAAGGTACCGGAACCAGGCGAACATAATCCAGCAATACAGGTCCAGTAGTGGTGGCGGTCAGCCTCCAGTCAATAGTACCAAACCTTGTATTGGTGATATCTCCCAGGTATAGTTCATTATATGCACCTGCTGCAGTATACAGCGGCACATTGTGTGTAAGGGTTCCAACAGAAGCGCCCAATGCTGTATTCCATGCTACAAAACTCTGCACCAATGCACCTGTTTGAAAATCGTTGCTGGCCACAGCATACAATGAATACTTCATGGATGGCATATCCGAAGTACGGTAGTAAGCATAAAAGCCGGTAACACCATGGCCGCTGGCAACATACAGATCGTTGAAAGTAATGCCTGTAGCGGGATTTAAACGAACCCTGTAATTGATATAGGCCGATTTATCAGTTTGTATAAACCCTGTTGGCGCTTCGCCCTGGATGGTTATGGGTGTGAATTTACCTTTGGTAGGCACATCTATCTTGCTCATAATGTACACATACCCATTGCTCATTCTTTTTACATCCACCACAAAGGCGCTGTTGATCGGCACCGTGATACCGAATTTAGATACCAGTGGCTGCGGCATTACAAAGGTGGTTTGATAAGGGGCTTCATACGCCAGGTCCTTTACCACATTCCAGCGTGTAAGGCTATCCGTTATAGTGGTGGTAAGTGCGGCGTAATAAGGTTTTAAAGAATCTGCTTCCAGTACAAAATTGGCATCCTGCATTATGAAGTAAGTGTATTGCTTATCTTCTCTTTTTACATCATATACCCTGTCGTTAAAATAATTGCGCTGTACAATGCCCGTACCGGGATGATATACCGGTAAACCGGTCAACACACTGATACTGTCGATCACTGCTTTTGTAGGATCGAAGGCGTTATAGTTCAACCCCATTACATACGCATTCTGTGCATACTGACCGGTGGTACTGCCGATGAATTCCCAGATGCTCTGCAATGGCGGCACCATGGCTTTAATGGTATGCAGCACACCATTGCTTACATATTTATCAGTAGTGGCCAGTGCCGCTTCATCAAATTTTACGGTGCTGAAATTATTGTATTTACCACCCAGCATCTGTATACGCAGGGGCACCGCCACATCTCTTGTAAAATATAACTGGTTGGAAATATGGTTGAGCAGGAAGGCCCTCAGTTTTGCTTTATCAGCCACTGTTGCAGGATCGATGGTTTGCAAAGCCGTATTGGTAGGCGCCCATACCGTATAGGTCTTGGTGTTCTGCAATACAGAATCCAGTCCTGCAAGGCCCACGTATTCCCTGAACTTACTCAGGTCGGGGTTGGCAGTTACTGCCTGCAACAGGTTTTGAGTAAGATCCTGTTGTACCACTTCTGTATGGTCTTTCCATTTGTTACATCCCGTAATTACGATCGTAAAACACAATAGGATGCCCGCTATATTCTTTTTAGTATACATTTTGTAATATTTATGAACTGATATAGTTGTCTTTCTTAGAAGTACTGCAGCGTACCGTCAACTGCAAATCTTGGTAAATACTGGTTTTGATTGATCGGAATAAAGTGAACCATATCCAGGTAATCGGATGGGTTTCCGGTACCCGCAGCCGGTAGTGACCTTAACCTGAATTTATGCCTGTCTGTTGTAGGTACATCTATAATGCCCAGGAACTTACCGGTCATGAACTGCGTGGTGCTGGGTGAATATTTTTTCCAGCCCAATGCTTCCAGTTCGCCATCAGAAAGATTCGGGCGCTGCTCGCAGAAGTTGAACTGCCTTGAAAGATCCACACCATCAAATGATGGCTGCACCGGCATGTTCGATCCGCCCGGTAAACCTACCGTACCCGAACCTTTTGCCGCCCTGTAGCATACCCATACTTTATACCTTCCTTTGATGATGATCGGTGTGGTGAATTCTATCCAGTTGTGCCTGGTGGTATTTCCCATGGGCACACTCAGGTAATCGCCGTAATACACGTTGATAGATGATGAAGTGGTGTAGGCATAATCCATGGTGTTGGTGGTTCTGTCCCATGTGATATCCTTGATACCGCCGTAAGGGAAACTGAAGTTACCTCTCCTGAATACTGCAGGCAGTTTTCTTACTTCAGGAAAATCCGCTACATCCCAGTATACAGCTGTCGGGAGACGCACTTTGGGTGCAAAGTGGGCCAGCGCAGTATGCAGCACACCGGTGGTACCGGAAATATCGCTGGTGGTACGCTCTATCTCCACGCCTTTTTCATGCACACCGTTAAAGTCAAGATCGTTCAGTAATACTTTCACATCATCCAGTTTGGATGCCAGTACTTCCAGTGGGGCCAGTGTAACGTGTGAACTTGCTGATACGATATCTGCCAGGTATTTGTTATCAGGTAGTATATGATACTTAACGTAAATGTTCAGGCTGTCCAGTGGATTCAAAGGGTTACCTGTATTGGAATATTTTGTTTTTAATGCTGCAAAGCTGGTGATACCGGAATCAGCCAATGCCTGGTTGGTTTCTGCAAATACAGTGAACCACCTTCTTAAGCCCGGTACTGTACTGTTAACTGTATTCAGCGTATCATAGTAACCGGTAGCCTGCAATGCCTGTTTAAAAATAGAGAACCTGGTATCGGCAGAAATAAGTTCTGAAATAGATTTGGAAGCAGGTTTCAACACCCTGTCTATCTGGTGGATCAAACCATTACCGGTTTTGATATTACCTGCGGTGATAGTAGCCTGCCTGTTAACAAGTATGGTAGATGTACCGCCATTGTTCACCACGCTGGTAACCAGGTATTGCCCGTACATCGTGATAGTAGGCAGTTTACCATCTTTAAATGTTGCCGTGGTCAGCGTATCTTCCAGCAAGTGGAATTTAACGATGGCCTGTGCTTCTGCTTCGGTGAGTGAAGCAAGCGTTTTGTTTATTTCTGTTAAATACAGGCTAACGGCGCTGTCTGTTGGTACAAACATAGTATAAGATCCGTAAGCATTTAAAAAACCTGCATACCCCGATTTATCCACGATCGTTCCGATAGAGGAATATTTAGAGGGATTGGCTTTTATATAGCCATAGATATTAAGATCGGTGGTGGTAGCTTCAACATACTTAATTTTTTTACAGCTGCTGCTGTAGAAAATGATAAGCAGGCTAACGATTGCTGTTACCAGGATGCCTAAATGTTTTTTCATATACCAAGATTTATATTTTAAAACAATTTATTTATAAAAGGGGTTTTGTACTAATGCTTTGTTGGTGGTCAGTTCATAAGTGTAGATCGGCAGGTAATGACAGTTCTTATCCTTGAACTTTGCAATAGCCGATTGCTGCCGGTTAGGCGGCACCGTGCCGGACACCATATCTATCAGCAGGTCCAGGCGCTGGTAGTTGTTGCGGCGTGCATTCCTTAAAATATCATACCAGCGTTTGCCTTCAAATGCAAATTCCCTCGTTCTTTCCCTTAAAATATAATCTGCAATGGCTACTTTATCGCTGGGTGCAGGATTGGCAGCTGTGGCGATCAATGCCCTTGCCCTGTTCCTGATAATGTTAACGATATCCAGTGCTTCCTGGCCGTTGCCCAACTGGTTCTGCGCTTCTGCTTTCATCAGCAACACATCAGCATAGCGGTACATGATCCAGTGTGCATAAGATTCTTCCGCTGCTCGGATACTGCTGTTATTACCGGAGTTATTCAAACCAATGTATTTCCAGATCGTCTGGTCTGTAGCTCTTACAGCAGCCCCATCCGCCCTGATATCAAATTTTGTAGGATCAGTAAAATCAACGGTATATACTTCATCCATTACGATCGGGCTGGCAATAAATTTTTTACTGGCATTGAACAATGAGTTGAATGTATTCAGTCTTTGCTGATCGAACTGCAGTTCAAAAATACTTTCGTTGCTGTTGCCATTCACATACAGTGTTTGAAACCAGGTGTTGGCATCGGTACCGCTTATTAAACCAAACTGGTTAGAGTTGATCACTTTGTTGCAGGCAGTAACGCATTCGGTATATTTTTCCATCCACAGGTAAATATCCGCCTGTATGGCATTGATAGCAGCTTTAGTGATCCTTCCTTTATTAGAAGCCCTGTCGCCATAATCTGTTACAGCAAATGGCTCTGCTTCACTCAGGTCTTTCAGCGCCTGTGTAAGCACTTCGTCCTGGCTGCTTTTAGGGATAGAAACAATATCTGCATCACTGGTAGTGGCTTTTAATTTTAAAGGCACCTGGTCAAAAGTACGTACCAGGTAAAAGTACATGAGCGCACGGATCGTTTTTGCCTCGGCAATGGCTTTATCCAAAGCGGATTGCGTAAATGTAGGATCGGCAGTTAAAACACCCGGTGCAAGAATCAATTACTGTGTTGCAGTAGTTGATGGTTTCGTAAATACCACGCCAGTTGGCCACTGTATTGGTAGGCAGGATATTCACATTGATGATATCCACCTGCTCTGCAGCAGTAAAAAGGGTGCTGTTGATCATATCAGCCCTTAACTCTCCCCACAGGAAGAATGATTCTGCATTATTCCTGGAACCGGTGGCAGAACCGGTAAGCGATGCATAGATGCCTATAACGGCAGCCTGTACCTGCTCTTTTGTTTTCCAGTACTCCGCACCGGTCAGTCCATCCTGCGGCTGCAGATCCAGCCATTTTTTACAGGAGCCGAATGGCAGTGCCAGGGCCGCTATCAATACGATCGAAACTATTTTCTTAAACATTGTTACTTCTTTTAAATGATTTTAAAAACTTGCGGTGATACCTATGGTGTATGTTTTTACTGGCGGTGTATAAGAATAATCTATCGCTACCCTGAATGGATCACTACCCCTTACACTTGCTTCAGGATCCTGGCCGGTATAGTTGGTCCATGTAAACAGGTTTTCAGCAGTTAAGTAAGCGCTCAGGTTTTTTACTTTCAGTTTCTGTACTAATTTTTTAGAAGCAGTATAACGTATGGTCACCGTTCTGAAACGCAGGAACGAACCATCTTCAACATAACGGTCGCTACCCAGCCAGTTATAACCGGTACGGTACATGGCCCTTGGCATATCGGTAACATCACCTTCTTTTCTCCACCTTCTTAAAGTAGCGGTGCTCTGGTTATCGAAGCCATACATGTTGGTGGTGTTGATCTTGGTACCATTCACCAGGTCCACTTTATAACGGTAGTTGAAGAACGTGGTGAATTTCCATTGACCTTTATAAGTTACTGAAGTACCAAAACCACCGGTGAATTTAGGGTTACTGTTACCGAGGTAAACAATATCCTGGTAGTTGATGTTACCATCATGGTTGATATCTTCATACATCGCATCACCCGGCTGGAAGGTATAACCAATACTTGGATAGTTGAACTTCATGTAAATGGTTTGTCCTGTCGGGCCAATGATGTTCTTGCCATTGGCATCAGTAGCAATGGTGGATTGCAGGTCTTTATAAACACCTTTGTATTTAAAGCCGTAGAAAAATCCGAAAGGATTACCCACTTGCATGTAAGTTTTGTAAGTACCGTTGGTAGTAATATCTCCTTTATCCAAAGGATAGAGATCAGATATTTCGCGGATGATATTGATATTGCGTGCAATGTTGAAATTGAAATCAACCTGCCATGTTTTTGTTTTGTAAGGAGTAACGCCCAGGCCTAATTCAAAACCCTGGTTATCCATGGTACCCACGTTCATATCCACGCTGCTGAAACCATTTACAGAAGATATCTGCAGGCCGGGGAAGAACATATTCTTGGTACGGTTCACATAAAACTCTGCATCCACCGTTAAGCGGCGTTTGAACATACTCAGGTTGATACCGGCATTCTGTCCAACAATGGTTTCCCATTTCAGGTCCGACAATTGCATGTTGGCAGGATAAACACCCGCCTGGCCCAGGTACGACCATGTAAAAGTGTTGTAGGTATTGATATAGGTATAATCCTTTTTAGGAGCATTGCCCGATTGACCGTAACTGGCCCTGAAGCTCAGGTCGTCGATGCTTTTCTGGAAACGCTTCATGAATTTTTCGTCTGATATCCTCCAGCGTACAGAAGCAGAAGGGAATAAACCATAACGGTTTTCAGGACCAAATCTTGAGTTACCATCGCCACGCAAACCGGCGTTGAAGATATAGCGGTCTTTATAACCATATTGTGCATTCACCAGCAGGCCCACGCTCCTTGTCTGTCCAGTGCTGGCTGTCAGGCGGCTCTCACCGTTCTGCGTACGCGAAGGAGAAGAAGGATCCTGCAATACAGAAGAAGCGGTATTGGAGGTCAGTATTTCCTGCGACACATATTTGTTATCATAAGTGGTCAGCGAAACAAAGCTGATCAAAGAGTGATTCGGGCTCTTGAACGTTGGCGTGTACACTAAGTTTGTTTTTGTCTGCACGTTGAACACATCGATATCCCCATCATAAGCCCTGTTCACAGAAGGTTCTGTCCATGGCCTTCCGGTAGCGGTTTGAGGAAGGAAACTGTTGTTCTTATTATTGTTCACATCAAACTGTACATCAAAAGTTGCCATCAGTACTTTTTTCAGAATTTCGTACTGCAGGTTAAAGTGCGGTGTTACACGCTGGCTGATGATATTGTTCTTGGCATCTTTAGCCATTGCCACCGGGTTGGTGGTACCGGTTACGTTGCTGCTGCTGTTGATACCGAGGTACTGGCCCTGGATATTGGTAGCAGGCGTAAAATAGTTGCCGGATAAATTACCAAATTCATCGTACTCATAAATGCTCATGTTTGGCATTTTACGATAAGCAAGGTCCCTTAAATTCAAAGCAAAGTTCCTGTTGTTGTCAGTATACGAATAGGAAAAATCGGATTTAAAGCGGATGCGTTCAGATACAATATAATCCAGGTTGATACGGGTACTGATACGTTTTAAATAAGTACCGATGGTGGTACCTTTCTGATCCAGGTAACCAAGTGATGCATAGTAACGTGCTTTTTCACCACCACCGGTCATTGAAATATTATTATCCTGTGTAAGGCCGATCTGTGTGATCGCTTTGATCCAGTTGGTGTTCTTGCTGTAGTTATTATACCAGTAAGGATCATTCGGATCGTATTGAAATTCTTTAATGCTCTGTGTATTCAGCGGTGTACCAGTAGCATTCATGTAGGCTTCGGGTATCAGTGTGGAATACTGGTCGCCGGTAAGCATCGGTATCGCTTCCGGTTGTTTGGTAACAGAAGTTTTATTGGTATAAGTAAAAGCAGGTTTACCTACCGCTCCCCTCTTGGTAGTGATCACCACCACACCATTCGCAGCCCTTGAACCCCATACGGCAGTGGCAGCAGCATCTTTTAAAATGGTGATATCACGTATATCAGTAGGCGCAATATTCAATAAGCTTGCATAACCCATTTCATCAGCAGAACCAAAGTTAAAATCAGATGGAATAGAAGTTTCGTAAGGCATACCATCCACCACTATCAACGGATCGTTGGAAGAGTTGATAGAAGAAGTACCCCTGATGCGGATCTGCATACCGGCACCGGGATCACCGGAGTTGGCAGTGATATCAACACCGGGTAAGCGTCCCTGTAAGGCCTGGTCAATAGAAGCAGCCTGCATCTCTTCCAGGTCTTTGGCAGCAATATGCGATTGCGCTGTGGTAAGCTCCCTTTCAGGAATGGCCACGTTACCGTTATCCACTTTTCTCTGCGATACCACCACCACATCGCCCATATCCTTACTATTGCTTTCCAGCGACACATTGAAAGTAGTGCGGGTGTTGATAGCCAGCGTTTGAGAGCGGTAACTGATATGGCTGATCGATATTTTATTCTTCGTGCTCGATATCTTCATTACAAAGTTTCCTTCCACGTCAGTTTTTACCGCATGTATCGTTCTGCCGTCAGCATCCACTTCTGCAACAGTAACATGCTCCACAGGTTTTTTATTGGCACCTGTAATTTTTCCCTGTACAGTTGTGGCGGGGGTTTGTGCCGAAACAGCTCCGGCAAACAAAACTGCTAACAACAGGCAGCTGATTTTTGTGATTAATACTTTCATTATAAAATTTCTTTTGTGTTTTAGCGCTTTTAAAATGGCTTTTATAGGTCTTAATATTTCAGGTAATTATCTATCAGGTGTATCACCGTTCGGTTAGAAAGGTTATTGTTCAACGTGGTAACCATTCTCGCCTTTCGTCCATACCCATCCCCCAGCTCAAACACACCGCCCGGGTAAAGTATCGAGAAAGTCACCGGGTCTCCAGCTGTATTCTTCAGCAGTGATGGGAACGAACCGATATCAGCACCATTCGCTATCACTGTTCGTTTGTCCAGTATGTGGTAGTTGATAAAATTCTCTACTTTCAATTTGTCCGCAGTTAAAGTAGGTGTATAGTTGGGTACACCCGCAGTGCCCGGCAGCACGCCATCATTCACTGCCTGTATGATCGCAGAATTCTTTGGAATAAATACGGTATAGTAAGAACCGGCAGTGATACCCGTTATTTCAAAAGTGGTGGTATTGAATAAAGTAGAATTTTTTAAATAGTTCCAGAAATAATTGAACTCAGATGTAGTGGGCGTACCCAGTGTGCTGATATTATTCCCGATAAGCTGGTAAGGGAAATACATTAATTCGTTAATGTACACCACCTGTCCGTTCAATACCTGCCTTACACTATCTATCCTTACAGTAACATTGCGCTCTATCGATCCTGCAGTGTATACCTGGTTGCCATCGTATTTAATATACTCGCCACCGTAAGAACCGATGATACCTTTTACACCAGTGGTGCCGATATTGTTCAGTTCATTGTTCGGTGTTTCGATCACACCGGAATACAGCATCCTTAATAAGTTCAGCCTGTTACTGTCGTTGGTGGAAGTGGCACCGCCAACAGGATTGGTAAATACCCAACCGTTATTGCTGGAGTTATAACTGTAACCCCTGGCCGCCAGTACCGCATCCGACATCATGAACAAAGTATATTTTACATTCGGGTTGGTGATATTGCCCTTGATCTCCATATCCAGCAACCTCGTCATTAAAGAATAACGTGGATCCAGGTAAGCTTTACCGTATACAGTAGCGAACACATTAGGCTCGTTTACTTTTTTAGTACCGTAGAACAAACCATTGCTCAATACTTTTTTCTCTACGATATCAGTATTGGGATTCATCTTGGCAGGCTCGCCCAGGAAATTATAGGTAGTATTGAATTTACTTGGCCAAACAGTACTGGTCCACATATGTGCATTCAGCAGGTCGGCAATGATGCTCAACGGCAGTGAATTGATACTTGGATATTGTTGCAGCACCACTGTGTTGATATACTTGCTCAAAGAATCATTGGTAGGAGCAAACATCGTCCAGCCATCTCTTTGCCCGTCATTATCCTGTAGTTTAAAATAGTTTTCGTTGTTGGGAGAAAAAGCCAGCAGGTTGGAATATACTTTTACAGAAACATCTGTAGTACCACCATGCAATACCTGGTATCTTCTTGTAGCATCCGAGTTCTTGATAAAAAGTACCATGAACCTTTCAATGATACTCCTGAACAGGCTGTAATTGGGTTTGTTGCGTAAATATTCGTCGATACTTTTTGCAGGTGTCACCACACGGTCGATGATATGTATCACGCCATTTTCAGCAGCAATATCTTTTTGAGTAACCCTTGCGTTGGCAATATTAAAACCGGAGAACGTAGAAGTAGGATAAAAATAATTGTAATCAGCAGCGCTTAAACCCTGTGCTGCAAAATATTCGCTGGTAAAGCAGGGAATATATTTATTGTTATTATCTGCCAGTACATAATAACCGGTATTGGTACTGGTATTGTTACGGTTGGAAGCAATGGCTTTGTAAGCAACATTATTATAATCGGTATCATTATAAAAACCGGTATAATAAGCCGTACGGCGTTTAAAAGCATTATCGGGTACCCATCCCAGTGAGGATTGATAATCATCGATCCTTGATTTTTCAAAAGCGTTGAACACCAGCAGGTATTGTACGATCATCTGCGCTGTGGTGGAATCCACTGCAGACACACTGCTAAATCCGCGGTCTTTAATGAATTGAGTGAATTCAGCATCCGCAGTAAAAGCAGAATCGGTAGGTGCAAAAATGGTCCAGTAGCCTGCAGCAGCTAAAGTTGACTTATAACCTGCTTTATCAATAAGGGACACAAAGTTGGTGAACTTACCATTGTTCACAAGCTGGGTATAGATAGGATCGGCAAGGTTAGACGGCCTTTCATAGTACTCATCAAATTTCTTTTTACAAGAAGTAAATAATGCAGCAATAATAACTACATACGCCAGTTGGTAAAATTTTTTACGCATATTAATTCCTACTTTGAAATAAATAATTTGCTAATTATACCCAGGCGCTATATATAGAAAAGAAAATACCTTACACAGATACAGTTAATACCAAATAAATTGTTTGATTGTAAAACCTGGTGGTGGACAGGTTTCTGTGTGAGTAAGAAGATTTGTTTTTTCTCATATAGCAGCTCGTGGTCTTTTCCGAAATAAATTTTTACATCGAAAATGTAAACAGTATCAAACGCTGCAGCAGCAGTAATCAATTAGCAGTAGTTCTTTACTTTTTACGCAACTAAATTCAGTTTTTCTACATAAACCACTATCCTGTGGCATCCTGTAAAAATCTTGCTGGCAGCGGCTTATCCACAAATGTGGATTTTATCTGCCATGCAAATAATCCTGTATACACAATAAAAAGATGGGGTTTATTCAATAACAAAAACGGTCATCGTTTTTGGTCCGTGTGCTCCAAGCACTAAAGATTGTTCAATATCAGCTGTTTTTGAAGGGCCGGCAATGAAAACGCCAAAATCATACCCGTTATTACCGATATTTTCATAGGCTTCGTGCATATTATGCACTATGTCTTTTTTATTTAATACCACTGCAAGATGCTGGCATATAAAAGGCAGTGCACGAATTTTTATCGCAGCATCAGTTACCCATACGGCACCATTTTCTGCAACACCCAGCAGTACTTTTATTACAGCCAGTTCTATATTTTCCAAAAAATGCGGATCCAGTGTATTGTCCAGTTGCTGTATGCCTGGTAATTCATTTATTGTGGTAACAATATGCGTACTGCCGAAATTATTTTTTACATAGTAAGCAATACCATCCATACTATTCATTACCACCACGTTACCACCGATGGTCTTTAATACATTCGTAAACTGCTCAAATTTATCCTGGTATTGTACAGGCGTAAGATCCTCCAATACCGGCAATTGCTGCAATGCAGGCTGGTTATTTTTTACGGCCGCTAATATTTTTTCCCTGCTGCTCATTTCCGGTTCTTTTTATACCATTCTGTAAAGGATTGTTTAGGAGGTGCTGGTAACTCTCTTTGCTTATACCAGGGGTTCAGTTTGTTATTCACCAAAAAAGGAAGATAGCGCAACGTCCACCTGCCCATCTTGCCTGCAAAATTGAATAGCCCCGGTTTTGAAAGCGTGGTGGCCATTACTTTCATGGCTGCAGTTTTTGTTTTGGGAGAATAACCTTCTTCCGTTATCTGCTGCCGCCATTGGTACAATTGATTGTGTATATCGATCTTTACCGGGCATACATTGCTGCAACTGCCGCAAAGCGTGGATGCAAAAGGAAGATCCGCATATTTTTTCATATCCAGGTTAGGTGCCAATATCGCCCCTATCGGTCCTGCAATAGCAGTATGATAACTGTGGCCGCCACTTCTGCGGTATACAGGACAGGTATTGAAACAGGCCGCACAGCGGATGCACTTTAAAGAATTGCGGAAAGATTCACGGCCCAGTTGCACTGTTCTTCCATTATCCACCAATACAATATGCACTTGCTGGCCGGCAATAGGTTTTTTAAAATGGCTGGAATAGGTTGTGATCGGCTGACCCGTTGCACTCCTTGCCAGCAACCGGAGAAATACACTGAGGTGTTTACGTTGCGGAATTAATTTTTCAATACCCATGCAGGCAATATGTACATCGGCTAAATGCGCTCCCATATCAGCATTGCCTTCATTGGTGCATACCACAAATTCACCGGTTTCAGCAACCGCAAAATTCACTCCTGTAATAGCGATGCGCCTCGTCAAGAATTTTTCTCTTAAATGCAGTCTAGCAGCATGTGTTAAAAATTGCGGATCTGCATTCCCTTTCGGTGTATTGAGATGTTGATGAAACAACTCCCCTATTTCTTCTTTCTTCCAATGTATACAAGGCAATACAATATGGCTGGGATGTTCATTCGCTAATTGCACAATACGTTCACCCAGGTCCGTATCCACCACATCAATATTATTTTTAGCAAGGTATTCATTCAGTCCACACTCTTCCGTAAGCATCGATTTGCTTTTAACGATCTGCTTTATCTGGTGCTCTTTTAAAATAGCATGTACGATCTCGTTGTGTTCTTTAGCGTCAGCCGCCCAATGTACAATAATGCCATTGGCTTTTGCATTGGCTTCAAACTCCGTTAAATATTCGTGCAGGTTGCTGAGTACATTATTTTTTATTCCAGAAGCCGTTTCTCTCAGCTGTTCCCATTCAGGAATGGTCCACGCTGCTTTATCCCGCTTCTGCCGTATCCACCACAATGTTTCATCATGCCAGTCTACCCTCGCCTCATCTTTATTAAAGGCGGTAGCTAATTCTGGATGTTTTGCATTTGTTGCTGACATACCCCTAACCCCTAAAGGGGAATTAATTGTGTTTGGTTAAAAATTTGATCCGCTCATTTTCTTTATTCGATTTCATTTGCCCCGCATCAATCTACGCAGGTTCCCCCTTTAGGGGGCGGAGGGGGCATTCAAAATCTCCGCAATATGCCTGATCTGTATCCTGCTTTTCTTCCGCTTCAAGATCCCTTCCAGGTGCATCAGGCAACTCATATCACCACCGGTAATTACTTCCACATTATTTTTTTCATGATCCGCAATGCGGTCTTTGCCCATCTTGGCGCTCACCGCTTCTTCCACCACACAAAACGTACCACCAAAGCCGCAGCATTCATCTGTCCGGTTCAGTTTGATCAATTCCAATCCTTTTACTTTCTGCAAAAGAAAATCTCCTTTGGAAAAAGGTTGATCTACCAGTTCGCTCATCTGCGAAGTATGCAGCCCTCTTTGCCCGTGGCAACTTTGGTGTACACCTACTTTATAAGGAAAAGATGCTTCAATATTTTCCACTTTTAATACATCCACTAAAAATTCTGTGAGCTCGTACACTTTACTGCGGATACCGGATGCTCCGGCTTCATTTTTATTGCTGTGCAAATGGTCTTTTATATGCAGTGTACAGCTGCCTGAAGGACAAACCACGTAATCAAATTCCGCAAAATTATCCGTGAATAATTCGTTGCAGGATTGCGCCATTTTCTCGTAACCGGAATTGGCCATCGGTTGCCCGCAACAGGTTTGTTGTAAAGGATAGCCCACTTTGCAGTTGAATTTTTCTAAAAGCTCCAGCGTGGCAATGGCTACCTGCGGGTAAAACTGGTTGACATAACAGGGTATAAATAATCCTACATTCATCACACTATACTGGGCTTTGCATAAAATTTAAGGTCAATGATATCACCGGGCAGCGGTTTGCTGTTCCAGTGTTTGTGAATTGCCAGTGCCGCACCTACTGCTGTTGCCTGCGCCACCGAAGCTGCATATACTTCCATATCCGGGAATGCCTCGGCCAGCAGGTGCATATAAATAGCATTCTTACTAAAACCACCATCTACAAAAATGCGGTTCACATTTTCATCCTGTATCACCAGTTTGGTGGAAGCCAGTTGCTGCCACATAATGTCGAGTATCAAACGGTGATAAGCTGTTTCATAATTTTTATAATCCGACAGATTGCGCTCTGCAAATTTTATTTCCGGTGCAGCAGGGTTATTACCGGTGAGTGCGTTGATGATCTTTTCATCGTACTCCACGGTTTTATAAAAATCGTTGGGCTTATTGAAATGTGTTGCCAGGCGTTTGGTTTCTGTTTCATGTTCATTACCTGCAAACAGGCGGCTTGCTTTTACGGGCTCACCGCGGTAACTCATGTAGCACAGGCAATCCTGTTTCAGCTCCTCTTCTGTTAAAGGATATTTATTGAACGGGTTCAAAGTGATACACCAGGTGCCGGTGGAGATGAGCACAAAAGGCTCATTAAAACAGGCCAGGTAAGGTATCAATGCAGAGGAGGAATCGTGCAGACCGATACCCACTTTAAAATCTTTCCAGAAAGCCCTTGCTTCCACCACATCGGCAGAAGAGAACAAAGGCGCCAGTTTTTCGGCTATACCTTCCCGTAATACCCATTCATGGTAATTATCCTGCGGAAAATTCCACAGGTTGGTATGGCAGCCAATGCTGGTGATATCGCTGTAAGCCTGCCCCGTAATTAAATAGCTTAAATATTGCGGCAGGTGCAATGAATAATCGATCTTATCAAAAACTTCCGGCTTTTTATACTTCAACCGGTACAATTGCATACCTGAATTCAAATTGCCCAATACCGGCGAAGCGGTGATCATGGATACCGGTATCTCTCCACCATAATCATCGTAAAATTTTTTCTTCAGATCTTCGGGAAATGGCTTGAGGTAATTGTATAAGGGCGCTACAGGTTTACCCACCTTATCAATATGTACAAAGCTGGCGCCGTAGGCCGAAAAATTCAGTGCTTTAATATCAAACTCCCCCAGTTCGGTCAGTTCTTTTAATGAACTCCTGCCCCATTCCGTCAATGCTTCCAGGTTTTCGCAGGGATCACCATCTTCATCCGTTGTTTCGGTAAACTGCAAAGTCTTTTCAAAAACTATCCGGTAATGCTCATCGAACAAAAACAGTTTTTTATTGGTCTTGCCAACATCGAAGATCGCTATGACCGGGGTTGCATTCATTGTGAGTAGTGAGTGGTCAGTAGTGAGTCACTCAATTTTTTATCATGCCTGTTAATAATTTAAAAGTCTTGATGATTTTTTCTCCAAGCGCCTGTACATCCTGTTCTGAAACATACCCTATCTTAACTGCAATTCCAATTGCGCTATCAACTTCAATTACTGAACCTCTCGCTATTTCAAAATACCTTGTTCTTTCATTTAAAGATTTTCTTGAAGAGCCTTCTGCTATATTCAAATGAACCGAGACAGCAGCTCTTCTTATCTGTGATACTAATGCAAATTTTTCATCCGCAGGAAAACACCTCGTCACTTTGTAACATTCAAGAGTCAGTGCTCCGGAGGATTCATAAACGGTCAGTTTTGTGTGGGCTAATTGTAAAAACATAGTACGAAATTTAAGTAGTTAAAAAATTACTTAAATATATACCATCCCCTCTTACCAACTCCACTCACTACTCACTACTCACCACTGACCACTCACGCTACAGCCCTGTTGCTATCGTGCTCGTCCCCCTGTCCTTGATCAGCTGTTGCCTTATCTTTTGTTCCCTGAAAAATCCTACAGGATCCAGCGCCGCGCCGGCCCTCAATCTTGCTTCGGCAACAATAGCCCTTACATCGGTGCGGAAAGTATTCTGCAATACCTCCTGTGCCGCCACCACATCATTATTCTTTTGTGCTTCGGTTAATTTTTTTCTGTCTACCAGTAACGCATGTGCGTAAGCGATCATAATGGCTTCTACTGATTGCAGCAGATCTTCCAATGGATCTTTTACATTATGACTGGCATCGATCATCCAGCCAAGATCAGTAGCATGGTTCATGCCTTTTGCGTCCATACCTTCCACCAGTTCGCTGAAGATCAGGAACAGTTGATAAGGTTTCATACTGCCTACGGTAAGATCATCATCACCATATTTACTATCATTGAAATGGAAACCACCGAGTTTGCCTTCCATCAGCAATAAAGATACGATCTGCTCAATATTGGCATTGGGCAAGTGATGTCCTAAATCAACCAATGTATAAGCTTTATTACCCAGTTTATTGGCATACAATAAAGATTGGCCCCAGTCACCTACCGCCATCGAATAAAAATTAGGTTCGTAGGCTTTGTATTCCACAAACATCTTCCAGTCAGAAGGTAATGCAGCATAAATTTCGTGTAAGCTTTCCAGTGTGTTCTCAAACGAATGGCGGAAATTCAGCTGGCCGGGAAAGCAGCTGCCATCGGCTATCCAAACCGTTAATGATTTAGAGCCCAGGTTCACACCGTGTTTGATCACATCAATATTATGATCCACCGCCTGCTTGCGCACCGCTTTATCCACATGCTGCAGCGAACCGAATTTATAACTCTCTTTTTGACCGGGTTGATTTTGAAAGGTGTTGGAATTTACTGCATCAAACAGCAAACCGTGTTGTGCAGCAAGATTTTTGATCGCATTGGCATCCGTAGGAATATCCCATGGAATATGCAATGAAATAGCGCCACTAGAATTATTGAGCGCATGCAGCAAACCCACATCTTCTATCTTTTCTTCCAGGCTGCCCGGTTCGCCGGCGCCGGGAAAGCGGCCAAACCTGGTACCACCCGTGCCCAATGCCCAGCTGGGAATAGCCACCTGGAAATCCATTAATTTTTTTATGATCGCTTCCGTTCCCGCAATTTCCTGCGCCGCAAAATTAAATTTACGCTGGTGTGCGGCTAATGCTTTACTGTTGCTGTCGGCAATTAATTTTTTATCTAATAGCATCTGTTCTTGTTTTATCGTTAATCGTTGTTATAGTCAATCGTGAGACGTGAGTAGTGAGTCGTGAGTGGTGAGTCGTCAGTAGTGAGTTGTGAGCTCCGCTTACTTACACCCCAAACTCTGTACTTTGCACTCTGTACTCAAAACTCCATCAAGGTAAATAAAAAACCTCTTCCAGCGGAATACTCACCGGTGAATTATCAGGATTACTATCCATGATATCGCCCATATAAGCCCACCATTTTTGCATTACAGCGTGAGAAGGTAAATTATCGAGTGCTGCAGGGTTTTCTGCTTTCAGTACTCCAAATAAACTATTGGTAGTTTCATCTAAAAAAATAGAATATTCACTGATACCTGTCTGCTTTAATAATTCCACCAACTCCGGCCATATTTCATCATGGCGCTTTTTGTACTCTTCTTTTTTTCCGGCAAACAGTTGCATCTTAAATGCCACCCTTGTCATGTATAATTGATTAAATACTGTTTTAAAAAAATAGAGGTTGACAGATTAGAAAATCATCAACCTTTTTTGATTGCTTGTTGCTATATATGTAAATCTTTAATTAGCGTAAGAAAGCCATTGCAACACCACCATCCACATTCAGCACATTACCGGTCGATTTATTGAGCAGGCCACCCGCAAATGCAAAGCAGGCGTTGGCAATATCTTCTGGCAAAATAGCTTCATTTAAAAGGGTGCGTTTTGCATAATAGGCTGGCAGTTCTTCTACAGTAATGCCATAAGCTTTGGCACGGCCTTCGGCCCAGCCACCTGCCCAGATATTACTGTCGGCAATTACTGCATCCGGGTTCACCGTGTTCACACGGATCTTATCGGTACCCAGTTCAGCAGCCATCAGCCTGGTTAAATGCGCCTGTGCCGCTTTTGCAGAACCGTAACCTGCATTATTAGGACCCGCCACCACGGCATTTTTAGAAACGATATTGATAATATCGCCGCCAATGCCCTGCTTGCGCATTACGTCTATGCCTGCCTGTGATACCAGGAACTGGCCTTTTACTAAAATATCATACAGTTTATCCCAGTCGGCAATAGTATGATCGGCAATAGGTTTGGAAGTACTGATACCGGCATTGTTCACAATAATGTCCACACCACCGAATGCCAGCGCTGCACTATCCATTGCTTTGCTGATGGTTTCTTTATTGGTAACATCCAGCACTACTGCAGCCGCAGCATCTTTACCGAATGTTTTTTGAAATTCGTCTGTAGCACTGTGTAACCTTTCTTCATTGATATCGTTGATGATAACACAGGCGCCTTCTTCTGCAAATTTTTTGGCGATCGCTTTACCAATACCACCGGCGCTGCCGGTTATCAAAGCGATCCTGCCACTCAAAGCTTTTGGCTTGGGCATACGCTGCAGTTTGGCTTCTTCCAACAGCCAGTATTCGATATTGAAAGCTTCCTGCCTTGGTAAAGAAGTGTATTCAGAAATAGCTTCTGCGCCCTTCATTACATTGATGGCATTGATATAGAATTCTGCCGCAACACGGGCAGTTTGTTTATCTTTCGAAAAAGTGAACATGCCCACACCAGGATATAAGATCACCACCGGGTTGGCATCCCGCATTGCAGGACTGTTGGGGTGTTTGCAGGTGTTGTAATAATCTGCATACATTTTACGGTAAGCATCAAACTCCGGCGCCAGTTTTTCTTTTAATGCAGCTACATTGCTCAGGTCTTCGCCTGCAGTCAATGGCAATACCAGCGGACTGATCTTTGGTGCGTAAAAAGTGATCGGGACAACTGGTACCCAATGGCGCCAGTTTTGCAAGATCGTTGGAGTTCATGAATTCCAATGCCCTTTCATCATCGGTAAAGTGGCCGATCATTTTTGTTTGAGATGAGCAGAAGCCCCTTAAAATAGGCGCCAGTGCTGCAGCCTGTTTCAGCCTTTCTTCTTTAGGTAAAGAAGTTATTTTTTGCCCACCGAAAACCGGGCCTTTCTTGCCATAATTATCATTGAGGTAATCGGCACAGCGCTCAATTACTTCCAGTGTGTTCACATAACTTTCATAAGCAGTATCGCCCCAGGTAAATAAACCATGAGAGCCTAACATGATACCACGGATACCGGGATTTTCATCCAGGCATTGCTTCAGTTTAAGGCCCAGGTCAAAGCCCGGTTTCTGCCATTCCACCCAGCCAATGGTGCCATTGAATAATTCCTGTGTGATCTTTTTACCATCCTTTGCCGCAGCAATGGCGATGGCTGCATCAGGATGCAGGTGATCGATATGTTTAAAAGGTAAAAATGCGTGTAAAGGCGTATCGATAGACGGGGCTTTGGAAGCCAGGTCGTAAATACAATGGTTGAACAGTTCCACCATCTCATCTTCGTGTGCGAGTCCCCGGTAGACGTTCTTTAAACTGCGCAGCCTGTCCACATATAATGCAGCAAGACCGCTCTTTTTCAGGGTGCCAATATCTCCCCCGCTGCCTTTTACCCACATTACTTCTGTTTCCTCACCCGTGAGCGGATTTTTTGCCATTGCTTTGCAGGAGGTATTACCGCCACCATAGTTGGTAAGGCGCAGGTCAGCTCCCAATAAGTTGGAGCGATAGATCAGTAAGGCTACTTCATCACCGGCCATGGTAGCCGCTTTGGCTTCATCCCACAGGTAGCTTACGTTTTTAAATTGTGCTGTTTGTACCGACATAAAATTCTATTTAGTTATTCAGGGCTGTATTCAATCAAAGCCACATTAGTTGTTGTTTATTATTGAACTGCAGCAGTTGCAGCAGCTTTTTCTTTTGCTTTTTCGTGCAGTTGATTACCATATCCTACTATCAATACGGAAAGAATAATGGTAAGGATGCCTGCAATGATAGTTGTTCTTGTTTTTTGTGTTACACCTTTCCACTCCTTTAATGCAATGCCCCACATATTGGCCACCAAAATAATGAAGGACATGTGCAGTATCCACGAACTGGCGCCATTGCCCAGTTTGCTTTCGCCCATGCCATAAAAGAAGAACTGCAGGAACCAGGTGGTACCACCTAACGCACACAGTAAATAATTTTTCAGCAAAGGTGATTTACCATTGGTATAATCGCCGAAAGATTTATTGCGGGCATTCAGTATCAAACACCAAATTAAGTTAGTGGTTAAACCACCCCACAGTATCACTACAAATATCACGTTATTGCGGAACAGGAATTCGCCTTCACCGGGGTGAGCGGCCTTCCAGATTTCGTTGGCAGTGGCGCCCATGCTGTTACCGGCTTCAATACCAAAACTGAAGCAGGCGCTCAATACACCCGAAATAATGGCCAGTATCAATCCTTTTACCAGGTAAAACTCACTGCCAGAAGCATCGCGGTGAGAATGTGCATAGTCAGCTTCGCCACCATGCAGCAGGTCACCAGAACCACTGTCAGCAGTTGAGGCAGCTGCAAGATCCTTATCTTTCATACCACCCGCCTTACCGCATATGATGATACCAATCAAGCAAAGCAACAACCCTGCTAAAACGGTAAGTCCCCAGGTAGTGCCGGAAAGGTCGGCAATTGTATCTTTTCCTTCTTTAGGATTGAAATAATAATAGATAGAAGGCACCAGCGAACCAAATACGGAGCAAAGCCCCAGTATGATGGAACTGCCGAGTGATACACCGAGATAACGAACGCCAAGGCCATAGGTCAAACCGCCGATACCCCATAACAGGCCCATTAAAAAAGTAGTGCCGATGATTGAAGAAGGTGCGGCTTTAATAATATCCATAAAGCCCGGGATGGTAAGATATGCAGCAAGCGGTGGAACGATCAGCCAGGAAAATAAACCTCCAATGATCCAGAAACTTTCCCAACTCCAGCCCTTTACTTTTTTGTAGGGCATATAAAAACTTCCTGACGCAAAACCTCCTATAAAGTGAAAAATAACTCCAAGAATAACTCCCATACAGATCCTTTTTAAATATAGCTAAGCAATTTTAATGTAAAATATACTGAAATGCCCTGCACAGCATCATGCACTATCATGTAAGGTATTCCTAACAGCCGCGGCCCGCTCAGCCGAAAGCAGCACCAGCCATATTACAGGCTTTATTGAAAGACAACCAATACATTAAAAAGTTGCAAAATTCATTATAAGGGTTGCACGCCCGGGCCTGCCATTGCGTTTAATTGCAAAGCTTTGCAGCCCGTACAAACAGTTTGCAATCAGCATTATAATAAAAAAGCTATTTTTGTTGAACTTACATGCAAAAAATCTATCAGAATACGGGTGCCAATGCTATCTCCATTTAACAAGATCATCTATATCGACGAGTTTTCGGCCACGCCAAAATACCAGCAACTGGCCAACTGCATCATTAAAGCCATAGAAACCCAGAAGCTGCAGGTGGATGATGTATTGCCTTCCATCAACGAACTGAGTTTTGAGTTCGAGATATCCCGTGATACCGCCGAAAAAGGCTACCGCTATTTAAAGAAAACGGGCATCATTGGCTCCGTTCCCGGTAAAGGCTATTATATCAAGAACACCGATGTGGGCCAGAAGATCAAGATCTTTTTAATGTTCAATAAACTGAGTGCCCACAAAAAGATCATTTACGATGCCTTTGTAAGCACCCTCGGCGATGCAGCGACAATAGATTTTTACGTTTACAATAATAACTTTTCGCTTTTTAAGAACCTGCTGCTCAACAGTAAGGAAGATTATAATTATTACGTCATCATCCCCCACTTTATGGAAGGCACTGAAAATGCTTACAAAGTGCTGAACAATATACCGAGGGAAAAACTGATCTTACTCGATAAACTGGTACCCGGTGTTACCGGCGAATACGGCGCCATTTACGAGAATTTTGATAAGGATATTTATATCGCATTGGAGCAGGCATTGCCCAACCTGGAAAAATACCACACGCTGAACATCATCCTGCCCGAATACACCTATCATCCTAACGAGATCACCACCGGCTTTGCACGCTTTTGCCAGGAGTATGCATTTAATTATAAGATCGTACACGATATCAGTAAAGAAGACATCAACAAAGGCGAAGTGTATATCAATTTAATGGAAGACGATTTAGTATTATTGATAGAAAAGATACTCGATAAAAAATTAAAGATCGGCAAGGAAGTGGGCGTGATATCTTATAATGAAACAGCATTAAAAAAGATCATCCTCAACGGCATCACCACCATCTCCACCGATTTCCAGATGATGGGAGAAAAAGCTGCTGAACTGATCCTCAATAAATCCACGGAACATATTGAGGCCAGGTTCTTTTTAACCTTACGTAATTCTTTATAACCTTTATTACACGAATTAAAAGACAGGAATTACACGAATTCTCTTTACTTGAGCATTGAACATTCCTTCTTTGCCTCTTTGCTTCCTTTACTCCTTTGCGTGAAAAGAATTGCACTAATTCAAACGAATTACACCAATTCCTTTGCTTCTTTGCTCTCCTTCTTTTCTTTGCGTGAAAAAATAAAAAGAGGCCTCAAATATTTGAAGCCTCTTCATCTATAATAATTCGTGTAATTCGCTCTAATTCGTGTAATAAGCTTAGACTTCCACCATTTTATACTTAGGCACCAGGCGCTTCATGATAAACCATGCGATAAGATATACTACTGCACAAATTATAAATATGATGAAATACCCTGCCGGTTTTCCGGTAAAACCTAAAAAGCTCATATTGGTTTCCTTGGCATAATCAAAAAGTTTACCGCTTCCTTTATTGATGATGAACGAACCCAAACCTCCCGCCATACCACCAATGCCGGTAATAGTACCCACTGCATATTTAGGAAACATATCACTCACGGTAGAAAATATATTCGCACTCCAGCTTTGATGTGCCGCACCTGCTATACCAATAATGATCATCGGCAACCATATACTCGTACTGCCCGATGGCTGCGCCAGTAAAACTAATAACGGGAAGAATGCGAAAATCAGCATGGCTTTCATTCTGCCATTGTAAGGGTTCATCATCTTTTTTGTAACGAAAAAAGTAGGCAACCATCCGCCGATCAAACTCAACATAGTGATGGTGTACAAAACAGTAAGATAAGGCGCTGCATCAATGCCCGATAATCCATATACATCTTTAAGGTAAGCCGGCGTCCAGAAAAGATAGAACCACCATACACCATCCGTCATAAATTTACCCACCGCAAAAGCCCAGGTTTGCTTATACTTAAATGCCTGCACCAGCGATAATTTTTTCCCCGTGTCTACAGCTTTTACTTCCGTAACATCATCCTGCTGTATATAGGCCAATTCCTCTTTACTTACCTTAGGATGAAGATGTGGTTTTTTATACATGGCCTGCCAGAAGAACATCCATAAAAAGCCCGAGGCGCCGATGATGATAAAGGTCATTTCCCAGCCAAGATCTTCTGCTATATAAGGAATGGTCAATGGCGCCAGCATAGCACCAATAGTAGCACCCGAATTAAAAATGCTGGTGGCAAAGCCACGGTCTTTTTTAGGAAAAAACTCTGCCGTTGTTTTTATGGCCGCAGGAAAATTACCCGACTCACCTATTGCAAGCACTATTCTTGCTATAATAAAAAATGCCACACTTGTATTCAGTACCTTAGAAACATCTGTTACTGTTTTAAGATTTTCTTTCGCGGTTTCAAAACCAACAAACCAGGTACCTTTCAATACGCCGGATGTAGCAATACCGCAATAGGCATGCAACAAAGCGCCAATACTCCAGAAGAAAATGGCATACATAAACCCTTTCTTAGTATCGATCCAGTCAACAAATTTGCCTGCGAACAGCATGGAAAAAGCATATACCAGCGAAAAAATAGAAGTAATATCCCCGTAGGAAGAATCTGTCCAATGAAATTCCGGTACTATATGATCTTTCCAGGTAAGCGAAAGTACCTGCCGGTCTAAATAATTGATAGTGGTTGCAACAAATAAAAGTGTACAGATCTGCCAGCGGTAATTGCCAATCTTTTCTTTAAGCATAATCGTTTTTTAAAAAAATAAAGCCATCCGTATAAAACAAATGGCCTGTAAGATATAATTATTTCCTGGCTTCCTTAATTAAATCGAAGCATTGCTTGATCTTCGATTCCAGTGTAGCGTAATCCTTTTCTTCCATGATCTTTTTAGTGATGAGCTTGCTGCCCATACCCACCGCACATACACCCGCCGTGAACCATGCTGATAAATTACCGAGGTCAAGATCCACGCCACCAGTCGGCATGAATTTTAAATTACGGAACACTTCTTTGATCGCTGCCATAAAATCGGGGCCCAGGATATTGCCCGGGAATAATTTGATCAGCTGCACACCATTGTTCTCTGCTGCAATGATCTCGCTGGGCGTCATACAACCCGGGGCATAGAAAATACCGGTTTGATTGGCCAGGTCGGCAACACCCTGTTCGTAACCGGGGCCAATTAAAAAATCAGCGCCTGCATCAATAAATGCCTGTGCATCTTTGGTATTTTTAATGGTGCCGATACCCAGGCTCATACCCGGTAATTCAGCATCCCTTACCGCCTTCATGGCTTTAAAATTATTCAGCGCATCATCGCCGCGGTTGGTATATTCCAGCGAGCGCACACCGCATTTGTATAAGGTCTTCATCAGGTCAATACTCACCTGTGTATCCTTGTTGAAGTATAAAGGCAAAAAACCCTGTTCAATGATCCCGTCGAGGATCTCTTTTTTACTGGCCATTTAGAATTTATTTTGAACGGTGAAAATACCAACAAATTCGCAATGATATGCAGAAACTTGGAAATAGTATTTACGCAAACGTTTCCGTAAAATAACTGGCAAATAAGATCGCTAAATTGTTGTTGGTTAAGCAATTTATGACCATCTTTGGCCTCTACTTATTTATTTTTTTAACCTTGATTTAATATTTTAACGATGCCTAAAAAAGTTGTTACGCTTGGAGAAATTATGTTGCGCTTATCAACCCCCGATTACAAACGTTTTGTGCAAGCCGATACGTTTGATGTTACTTACGGTGGTGGTGAAGCTAACGTTGCTGCTGCTATCTGTAATTATGGTGAGAACGGCACTTTTGTAACCAAAGTTCCCAATAACCCGATCGGGCAGTCAGCCATCAACCATTTACGCCGTTATGGTGTGGATACACAATATATTGCCCGCGGTGGCGACAGGCTGGGTATTTACTTTTTAGAAACCGGCGCTTCCATGAGGGCATCGCAGGTGGTGTACGACCGTGCAGGTGCATCCATTGCAGATGTAGACGCCAGCGAATTTGATTTTGATAAGATATTAGCCGGCGCTGACTGGTTCCATACCACCGGTATCACGCCTGCATTGAGTGATAAAGCTGCTGCATTAACTATGGCGGCATTAAAAGCAGCCAAAGCAAAAGGCATTACCACCAGCATTGATCTTAACTACCGTAAAAAATTATGGAGTAAAGAAAAAGCACAGAAAGTAATGACCGAATTGTGCCAGTACGTGGATGTATGTATCGGTAACGAAGAAGATGCAGAAACCTGCCTTGGATTTAAAGCGGCGCACAGCGACGTAACAAAAGGCGAACTGAACCTGGATGGATACAAAGATGTGTTCAAACAGATGCAGGCAAAATTCAATTTTAAATTCATCGCATCATCACTGCGGGAAAGCTATAGCGCCAGCGATAATGGCTGGAGTGCGCTGGTATACGACGGGAAAGATTTCCATCACACCAAAAAATACAATGTACGTATCATTGATCGTGTAGGCAGTGGCGATAGTTTTGCCAGCGGCCTGATCTATGGTCTTGTAACAGGTATGAGCACTGCCGATGCAGCTGAATTCGGCGTAGCCGCATCTGCATTAAAGCACACCATCCCCGGCGATCTGAACCACGCTACTTTAAGCGATGTAAAAGAGCTGATGAAGGGCGATGGCAGCGGACGTGTACAGCGTTAAGCCCCCTCCGCCCCCTAAAGGGGGAACCGGGTTTCACGAATAGTACCGACTTTTAACTTCTCCAACATTTTCTTATAGAAAGCTGTTGAAGAAAATTATAAACTTTAAAATTAAGTTCCCCTTTAGGGGACAGGGGTATGATAATAGACACACTCGACAACGCCTCCAAATACACCAGCCTCCACCCGCTGTTTGCAAAGGCATTTGAATACATCAAAAGCGCCGACCTGGCCGGTATGGAAATAGGCAAATATGATATTGCCGAAGGATTAAAAGCCATCTATTCCGAAAAAGAAGGTATGAGCGCAGCGGAATCCATTGCAAAATTTGAATGTCATGACAAGAACATCGACATACAATTGTGTATTAAAGGTAAAGAGACCATTGGCTGGAAACCACGCAACAACTGCACGGCGCCTAAAGGCGAATACAATCCCGAAAAGGATGTGAGCTTTTTTAATGATGTGCCGGATATGTATTTTCAATTAACGAACAACCAGTTTGCCATTTTCTATCCCGAAGATGTGCATGCACCCATGATCGCGGTGGACGACCACCCGATACGGAAACTGGTGATCAAAGTAAAAATATGATTTTAAAAACGCCTTCATCAGTGAAGGCGTTTTTGTTATTCAACAGGTAATAATAACAGATGAGAATATCCAAATGGTCGATCTATTTTATTGGGACGGTGATCATACTATCACTCTTTACTTTACCCAGGTTCATTTGGCTTTCCCGTTCTGTTAAAATAAAAGCAGTAGTAATTTATACAGCAGAAACCAGGTCCTTACGCACAACACAAACCTATCCCGTTTTCCAGTTTTATGCCAATGGCGAACGCATTACCTGGCCGGGCAATTACAACCTGCCTTATACCAGGAATGATTCTGTTATGCTGAGGTATAACCCTGCCGATGAGCTGGATGTAAAGATCGACAGCTTTGAAGGCAAATGGCTCGATAAAATAATGTGGCTGGCTCCACTCCTGTTTGTGTGGACGGTCTTTTTTATCCCCAAAGATTTTAAACCCGCCATTGTTTATAGCGAGGGTAAGTTCCGGATATCATTTTCGTAAAATAAGATCTACCTTCAGCAGACCGTTATATAAACTGCAGCTTCTCTTCCTCAATATCCAAATGCCTTAAATGCTTGCGCACAATATCTTCATCCAGGCTTCCTTCTGCAATATTTTTATCGTGTAGCCATTTACGTTGGTGATTGATCACATCCAGGTAAATGGCCTTGCTTTCTTCTGCCAGCAGCACTTCATCGGGTAATTGCGTGGCCTCCCATTTACTCACCATCTGTTGCAATGCGGGATGCGATTCAATGGCCTCGCTGTAATGATCTTTCAGGTATTGCAGGGCCTGCTGCGCCAATTGCTTGCGGATGCTGTGGTACATATCATCTTCCGGCGACTCATCATCATAATCACTCAGGTCCATCCTTTTTATAAGGGAAGGCAGCGTTAAACCCTGCACCAGTAAAGTAAGCAGTATCACCACAAAAGTGATGAACAAAATAAGATTGCGTTGCGGGAAGGGTGTGGCATTTTCCAGGTGTTCCGGTATGGACAAAGCCGCAGCCAGCGATACCACGCCCCGCATACCCGTCCACCCCAGCACCAGCGGTACTTTTAAACCCGGGTTGCGTGTATCGGCCACCGTTATAAAGTTGCGCATGATAAGCGTGACCACCACGGCGCCGTAGGCAGATAAGATGCGGCCCACGATCAGCACGCCGGTGATCAATACACCATACCAGATAGCGGTGGACAAACTCACATCACCCAATCCCGCCGTGATCTCCGGCAGCGCCAGCCCAATCAGCATAAACACCCAGCCGTTCAGCACAAAACAAAAACTCTCCCAAACATTGATGCCCCGCAATCGGGACGCACTGCTTAAAAAACGATGGTTATTATTAGCCAGCATCAGTCCTCCGCTCACCACGGCCAGCACGCCGGAGCTGTGCGCTTCTTCCGCGGCCAGGTACATCAGGTAAGGCGCCACTACCGACAGTACAATATCCATATTGGCATCGGTGGGCAGGTACTTATGTGCTTTCATAAAAATAAAACCCACCAGCAAACCAATGCCCACACCACCTACCAGCATCCAGCAAAAACTCAATGCTGCCTGGTGCCACACAAACTGGCCTGTTGCTACAGCTATCAAAGCAAAGCGGAAAATGAGTAGCGAAGAAGCATCATTCAGCAGGCTCTCCCCTTCCAATATAGAAGACATGCGCTTGGGCACTTTTACAAATTTTAAAATAGCGCTTGCACTCACCGCATCGGGTGGCGAAACAATGCCGCCCAATAAAAAACCCAGCGCCAGCGAAAAACCCGGTATAAAATAATTGGCTACAAAGGCCACCGACATCGCCGTTAAAAAAACCACCACAAAGGCAAAACTGGTGATGATGCGCCGCCACTTCCACATCTCTTTCCACGATACGCCCCATGCCGCTTCGTACAGCAAAGGCGGTAAAAAAATAAAAAAGATCAGCTCCGGGTCGATATGCATCACCGGTATGCCGGGGATAAAACTGATGAGCAGCCCTGCCACCACCAGCAGTACCGGGTAAGCCACTTTTATTTTATCCGCCAGCATAATAATAAGTACGATGGCGATAATTAAACTAAGGTAAAAGGGAAAGTGATCGAGCATGGGGGTGTTTGGTTTTGATAAAGGTAAAAGATTTTAGTATACCGGAAAGTTTCAGCAGACGACTAACTCCAGGCTAAAGAATAAACAATGAATTTTTGTATCTTTAATGAGTAATAGCGTCAGGCTAACGGAACACAGAAAACAACTGTAAATTTTCCTACCCTAACGAGGTCATCAATGTTTTAATACTGGTACCAATTTCAAAATGAAACTATTTTTGGAAATAATGTTTCGACAAACCTGGATACTCTTTATCCTGGTTACAGTTATCAATGGGCTTATTCTTAAATCAAGGTCAAAAGGATACATATCAGTAAACCCAAAATTGCAGGATGGTTATAATAAACTTTTTAAAGGCTGGTTATTATATGGCAACATTCCCTGGATAATAATAGGGATCGGCAATCTTACCGGGCTAACAAATAGTATTTTCGATTATATCGCTCCCAGGCAAATGAGCCCAATTGTCTTGATCTTTCACTTAACAATAATAATTCTATGGATATTAAGTGTAAGATGGATCTATTTCCGGAATGGCGCTGAGTTTCTCGAACAGCATCCGGGATTATTAAGAAATATGCCAACAGCTAAAACAATAAAATTAACCTATCCACTAATGTTATTGGGTGGGATTATAGGGATGATCATAATGTGGGTTAAAAATCCGAACATTCTACCCATGTAAATAAAAACTGGAAGCTGCCATTAAGAATACTGAGATATAAATTCCTGTCACAACTTTTACTTCATAATAATACAATAAAAATGACGAAGCGGCAAAAAATAAAAGAATATAACGCGATGTTGCAGAAATACTGTGACAAAAAATCGTTCGTCAAATTTTATAGAACTGTTTGCGGCGAGGAAGAAAATCTATCCGGGTTCATCCTGGGACTTTCCAAAAATTTCCTGTTTCTGCAACTTGGTTATGACTTTATGCTCGATGGGTTTGCAATAATCAGAATAAACGACTTTGATAGCATCAGGCATTCGAGCTTTGAGCGCACACAACGAAAAATATTTAAAAGTGAGGGATTATTAGACAACGGTTTTGGTTTTGACAAGCCATTGCCATTGACAAGCTGGGCTGACATTTTCAGAACTTTGAAGAAATACGATTACCACGCCATCGTTGAAAACATTCACAAAGACTATCTTGATTTCTGGATTGGTGAAATTAAAAGTGTAACGGATAAAAGCGTTTCAATTCACAATTACAATCCAGACGGAGTGCTTTATGACAAACCAACTAAAATTAAATTCGACACAATAAGCATTATAAAGTTCGGCGACATGTATTCTACGACTTTCAGAAAGTATTTAAAGACAAAATAAACTATTATCAACAAATTATGAGCTCCAGACTGGCGAAAAAGCATCAGCTTTTGTACATAACTTCAATATTATATTTGCAACCGGCAAATGATCGCCAGCAACAATACCACGTACTTTAAAATTAATCAATCAACATGAAAATAATCGCTTTATTATTATTCCCAATTTTAAGTTTCGGGCAAATTAAGCTCGACAAAACCATTGCTTTATTCGACAACAAAGTGGAGCTCCTTGCGCCCAGGGAATTATCCAATATGTCAGACGAAAAGTGGACTTTAAAATATCACAACACACCAAAACCCGAGCTTGCGCTTACAGATGAAAACTTAGAGATAAATCTTTTGGTAAACTTAACGCAACAACCGGCAACCGAAAGCCAAATAGCGGCCTATAAAGATTTTCGTATCGCCAATTTGAAGAAAACACGAACAGACATAAAAATTTTGGGAGACGGAGTTAAGACGGTGAATGGAAAAAGTATTGGCTTTATTAAGTTCTCATCGCAGGCGATCGACCAGGGCATTTTTAACTTTTATTTCTTTACAGTCTTTAACGGCAAAATTTTACTATTTACTTTTAACTGCATTGAGAAACTTCAAAAAGACTGGGAAAAGGCTGCCGACGAAATTTTAAATTCTTTAAAGATAAAGTAGCATCACTCCAGGCAACATTGAGTTGATGCGATCCAATTGCCCTTTCTCAAAATGCAATTGCCGCAATTTACCCTGATATTGTCGCTGCATCACTTGACAAAGCCCTGTTTCAGTTGGATATTTGTTATAATTATGTAACCAAAATTGTACAACACGATGAAAAACATATCCCGGTTCAGTAATTCGCTTGTAGCGATCTTTATCACTGCAATCTCGCTCTTTACAGCATCGCAGTCAATTGCACAAAAGCTTAAACCATCCAGCAGTGGCTATGCCCCGGTCAATGGCATTAAAGTTTATTATGAAGTATACGGCAAAGGAAAACCGATCGTTTTGCTGCATGGCGCTTTTTACACCATCGAAATGAACTGGGCGGAATTGATCCCTGAATTATCAAAGACGCGGAAAGTGATCGCCATCGAAATGCAGGGACATGGACACAGCCCTTATGCCGATAGGAAAATGGACATTGTAACACTGGCAAGCGATGTGGAACAGGTGATGAATTACTTAAAGGTTGATAGTGCAGATGTTGCCGGCTATAGCATGGGTGGTTCTGTAGCCTACCAGTTCGCGGTACAATTTCCGAAGCGGTTAAAAAAACTGGTGATCATTTCTTCTACATATAAAAGCAGTGGCTGGTTGTCTGTAGTAAACGATGCCTTCAAAGATTTTAAGCCTGAATTTTTTGATAACACCCCTTTAAAAACGGGATACGAAGCGGTGGCGCCGGACAAAACCAAATGGAGGAGTTTTTTAGACAAGATGATCACTTTTGCAGGAGAATCATTCAATGTTGGAGATAGTAATATTGCGCATATCGCATTGCCGGTATTACTAATTGCAGGCGATAACGATGGCCTGGATAAAGTTGAACTGATGAAGACCTACCAGTTGCTGGGCGGTGGTATTGTTGCAGACATGGCGCCCATGCCCAAATCGCAACTGGCCATCGTTCCATCGCAGGGGCATGTGAGCCTGATGATGCAAACGAAAACTATTTTAGGTTACTTAAATGGCTTTTTGAAATAGAGCTGGATATATTTGTTATTGAAGCGCACCAGGCCTATAAGATATGATGAATCGGCTTTTGTTCATAACTTTAACAAAATATCGATCCAGGTAGATTCGATCAACAGCATTTATCGGCGGAAAACCGGATGTTTTCTTGTACCATTACCTGGCATTCGAAGTTCTCCCGGGTAAAGCAAATAACAAAACGACCATTATGAAAATCCCAACCATACAAGGAATTATTGACAGGCGGATTTTAGTGAACTTTACTGCCGACCCGGAAATTGCCCGGAAGATTGTTCCCGCTCCATTCAGACCAAAGACTTACGAGGGTAAAGCAATTGTTGGTATTTGCCTGATCAGGCTTAAAGAAATCAGGCCCAAAGGATTCCCTGGTTTCATTGGTATTGGCTCCGAAAATGGAGCTCATAGAATAGCAGTTGAATGGACCAGGAATGGAGTAACTAAGGAAGGTGTTTATATTCCACGTCGCGACACTTCATCAACATTTAATACACTTGCAGGTGGACGAATATTTCCGGGCCGGCATTATCATGCAAAATTTGACGTTAAAGAAGGAAATGGATCTTATCATATTGCTTTTAAAAGTTCAGACGGTACAACCATTTCTATTGACGGAGAAGAAACTGCGACTTTAAACCCAAACTCGATCTTTAAAACACTCGACACGGCTTCAAAGTTTTTTGAAAACGGGGCTATTGGCTATTCACCTAATGGAGATAAGTTTGACAGGCTTGACCTGGAAGCTTTTAATTGGCAGGCAAGACCATTAAAAGTAAAATCTGTTCATTCGAGTTTTTTTGAGAATGAAAATCTCTTCCCCAAAGGTTCAGTTCAGTTTGACAATGCCCTTATTATGACTCAAATAAAACATGAATGGCATTCAATGGGGCAAAAAAACCTCTTCCTGTAACGTGGCATTTTATGCAAGGGAGATATAGCATTTCAAAAACTTCACCGAAGCCATGCAGGCAAAAGCTTTTCCTGCTTTTGCGCAGCTGGCAGCAGAACAAAGAGTTTTTGTATCTTTAAGCTGCCTGCAGACCGGTGAGCAGTGGAGCAGATCATACCGCCACAAATTACCCCGCCGCTGTTGCAGCGTCCATATTTTAAACCTTATGCGTTACTTTAAACCGCTACTGCCTTCTCTGAATTTAATTTTGACAACTACAAAATTGTCCTTTCTTCTTATTCTTGTAGTAACAGGTACAGGTTGTAAAGAACAAAAGCAAAATAATGGTGCCGAAAAAGCCCCTGCTGATACAACAGCATTGGCACAACTGGAATTAAAAGACAGTGCATTGTTGACACATATCAAAGGGCAGTTTTATAAAAGCAGGTCGGGACAGTTGTTTGAAAAAACATTTGCCGATCGGGATGTGAAAGGAGTATGCACTTTAGTAGTGGAACAATATTTTAATGGAAAACTGCCACAGGAAATAGACCCTGTTAGTTTTGAGCAGCTGGATGGCTGGTTTGCAAAGGATAAGAACTTTGCCTATTACTACCGGCCAACCAGCGGGGGAATGCTATGCGTAAAATTAGACAGTGCCGACAGTAAAACATTCCAGCTCATATCCGGGCAATACCTCTATGCCGTAGACAACAAACATGTATTTAAAGAAATGGATATCTTAGACAATATTGACCCGCAAAAAATGAAGATCACGAAAGATAAAGAAGGCAAAATAACAACCATTCAAAGCGGTCAGGCGATCTACACAGCGAACTAAAGTCGTCGCCCCTGGTTCGTGTCTCATGGACCATTTCTCCGCCGCCGTCTTGGTTTTAACAAACAGCGTATCTTCTTCACCGCCATCTTGGCTCCGACAAACGGCGCATCTTCTTAAACCCCATTTTAACTAAAATTTTATTACTCTCCTGCAATCGTAACAATTAAAAACATTAACTTTAATTGATACCATTTCATAACCTATAATAACAATTGTATGAGAATCTTCGTACTGCTTGTATTCCTGCTGCCACTTGCTGCAGCCGCACAATCAAAAACTGATTATAAAAATGCGATGGCAAAATTTCAAAAATTCTATAACGCAGGGCGTGGGGATAGTATCAATGCCATGTTTGGGCATGGTTGGGATGAGATGAAGTCCACCAAAGCTTTATGGACAAATGAGGACATTACTACCTATCTTGGAAAATATGGCCAAATAAAGTCATTCAGATTTATCGGCATTGACGATACAGACCCGAATAAAGTATATGTTTTTGAAACCATTTTCAGCAAAGGTGGAGCAAAGACAACCAGCCTGACGCTCGACAAAGAGTATGCACTCGATACTTTTCGCTTCATAACAACTTCAGACAGAATTGAGGAGTTGGTAAAGCAAAATAAAAAAGGGCGATAAGTTCTTCGCCTTCCCCAACGTATTTAAAAGTTAGATTCAGAAACTCTTACCGGTTGTATCTATAAGCATGTTATTCAATCATTCTTATGAGCAAATGAATCAATTCAATCCTAATTTACTACAACCGCATAGCGGAAGATTAGATACAATAATCTTTCAAAATTCTTATTTAGAAATCCCGGAAACTTTATTCTACACAATTCAAATTGATTTAAAAGAAATCTTTTTGGCAGATCAAGCGATTGAAACTTCGATTATATTGAATTTTATCAGGCTTAATATTAACAGGTTAAAAGAGCTTGAAAATAAAGTTTTTGAATTTCCCGTAAATCCGGATGAAGGATATATTGACGGCTCGATACTTCTATTTGACGTTCACAATCCTTTTGACGTTAAGAAAATTGAATTTAGCGATAGTGATCACGGTTCTATAGACGCTACCTTACATTTTGACATTGATTTTGAATATGAGGATACTGGCTATGAAAAATTAAGTGATTACAAGTTGAAAGTAAATCTTAGTTATGGGTATCTTTCATTTGATGAAGAAATGATGGCAAAAGAAAATTTCACTTCAGATGATATCAAAAGCAAGGTCTCAAAATTTGCCTCATTAGATGATTACGAGGAACCGGAAATTTCTTTTGGGCAAATACTGCTGAAAATGCGGCCACACTAGCTTCGCCGCCGTCTTGACTTTTACAAACGGCGTATTTTCTTCACCTCGGTCTCTGCACTTTTTACTAACTTCAAACAATGACCAAACCCGTCATCATAATCCCGTTTCTTTTATAGATGTTCAAAAAATAAAATTCAAATAATGGCAAAAGAAAACCTCCTTAGAATGGACAATGTTGGCATAGTGGTACAATCGCTTGACAATGCCATTACTTTTTTCCAGGAACTGGGCTTGCAACTGGAAGGAAGAGCAATGATAGAAGGTGAATGGGCGGGCAGGGTAACAGGAATCCGTGATCAATCCGTGGAGATAGCGATGATGGTAACCCCGGATGGATACAGCCGGCTGGAGCTATCAAGATTCATTGCCCCGGAAGTGATAGCAGATCATCGCAATGCACCTGTGAATGCGTTGGGATATTTACGGGTGATGTTTGCAGTAGCCGACCTCAATGATACGCTGGAACGATTGTATAAACTGGGTGCTGAACTGGTGGACGAAGTAGTAAATTACCAGGACGTTTATAAACTATGTTATATCCGCGGACCGGAAGGCATTTTGATAGGGCTTGCGGAACCGTTGAAATGAAAATAAATAATCCAGAAGAAGGTATTAATATTATCCATCTTGAAAAATTTATTGTTACTGATACTCTGTTTAGCGTGGGCAGGCAATGGCATTTGTCAAATTGAGCCAGGCAAAACAATCCTGGCTACCAGGCTTTACAGCGAAATAAAAACCTATAAACAAATAGAGCACCAGTTCATTGGTTGCTTTGGTCACCCTTCGCTTTTATATAAGAAAATTGACAGCCTGAGGTTATCACTGGGGAAAGAAGCTTTTATACAGTATTTTGACAGCGCTTCTTATGTATTAAAATACCAGGTTTACTTTTCTATTCTTATAAAAAATGATTCCGTAGCATTTGAGAAACTTAAAAATAATATCAACGATACAACAAAAATTGAATTTACTGATTCCTGGAACGGAGTAATGAAATTCAACGAATTGTTAGCGGGTCAATATTTGGGTTTTATCAAAGCAAAATATCTGGAGGGATTACGCGGCACACACCAGGGGCAACCCTATTATTTTGAAAGAAAAGATATAAGAAAATGGATGACCAAAAGTGCCGACTTTTACGCTTTTATAACTGAAAAAGGGCTGGATAAAAATCAGGTCGAATATTACAGCCGTTGATAATTATGTCATTCAATGGCGTCTCCGCCGGCGTCTGGCCTTTGGCCAACGCCGTACATACCTCTTCACAATTTCAATCCACCCAGCAGAAATAACTTTCAATTTTAGTTCATAACTTCAGCAATACATTTTCAAACACGCTTTCTCAAAAACAATCATAAAAGCAACACGATATGAGAAAAATAATTTCCTTCATGCACATATCATTAGATGGTTTTGTAGCAGGCCCTAACGGAGAATTGAACTGGGCCAAAGTTGATGAAGAACTTTTTGAACACGTGGGCAAACGCATAAGAAAAGGTGACACTTCATTATACGGCCGTGTGACCTACCAGATGATGGAAAGTTACTGGCCCACTGCAGGCACCAGTCCGAATGCGACTAAACATGAAGTAGAACATGGCGCCTGGTACAGTAAGGTGCACAAAATAGTTTTATCACAAACACTGCACCAGGAAGGCCTGACCAATACAACGATCATCAGTGATAACTTATCTGGAAAAATCAATGCAATAAAAAACTCCGGAGATGGTGAAGATATCCTTGTTTTTGGCAGCCCCTCAGCAACGCATTCACTGATGCAGCAAAATCTAATCGACGGCTATTGGTTATTCCTCAACCCAATCCTGTTGGGCCAGGGCATCCCTTTGTTTACCGGCGTACAGGAAAAAGCAAACCTGAAACTGTTGAACTCGCAGCAATTTAGTTCGGGCGTAGTTGAACTGAATTATATAGTGGACAGAGAACAATAACAACCCACCGTGGTCCGTATCTCACGGACCACTCTCCGCCGCCGTCTTGGCTTTGACAAACGGCGTACTCGCTTCGCCACCGCCTGATCTCTACCCAACCCCTTTACTTAAAGCCAAAAAGCTCCTGCTTTAAAAGCCGCATCCCCCTACCATACTCCGTAAATACTTCGTGTATGCTTCATAGATACCTCGTAGATACGCCCTACTTACAGCGATTATAAAAGATAGTTATCATAATCATGCCCCGGACATATTCCGCTCATCCTTCGGACTTCGTTCGGATACGCTTCGGACTGTAAACGGATAAAAATGATCCATAAAGTGATTAAAAAATAGGGCTACTTCATCGCTGGTGCGCTCCTCTCCTCCCCTATCTTCGCCGGTGTCTGGCTCCTGGCCTACACCGTACTCCCCCGCCCCTCTCAACAAACAAATTCGGCCCTTAAAACAAACTCCCTCACTTTACTGCGTTCTAGTTTTGTGCCAACAAATCAAATTAAAACAATGGAACAAAACAATTACAACGGCGCATTACAACAACCCCTAGGTTCGGGTTTTACTGCAGCCACCACCACCAACGAAGTGATCAAAGGCATCGACCTTACAGGCAAAACTGTTATTGTAACCGGCGGTTATGCCGGCATCGGGCTGGAGACCACTAAAACATTATCTCGTGCAGGCGCCACCGTTATCATACCTGCAAGGGATATTAAAAAAGCGATGCAGAATATCGATGGTATTGCCAACACTACGGTAGAAGCAATGGACTTAATGGCCCCCGCTTCTATAGACGCTTTTGCAGCTAAATTCATAGCGACAGGCAAAGCATTGCACCTGCTCATCAACAATGCAGGCATTATGTGGGTGCCTTTGCAACGGAACCAACGCGGTTACGAGTCGCAGCTGGCCACCAATCATCTCGGGCATTTTCAGCTTACGGCAAGGCTGTGGCCGGCATTGAAAAAAGCAGGCAATGCAAGAGTGGTCAATCTTTCTTCTTATGGTCACCATATTGCGCCTTTCAATTTTGAAGACCCCAATTTTACAGCAAGGCCTTACGAAACACTACAGGGATATGGTCAGGCTAAGACCGCCAATAATTTATTTACCGTGGAGCTGGATGAACGCGGCAGGCATTTTGGTATAAGGGCCTATGCAGTACATCCCGGCTCCGTACTCGGTACCGACCTGGGGAGGGTGGCGCCGATGGAATTATTTCAGCAGATGGGCACGCATGATGCTGATGGCAATATTTTTCCGGAAGTGGCCAAACGATTAAAGAATGTAGCGCAGGGCGCCGCCACCAGTATATGGTGTGCCACCAGTACACAGCTCGATCATATCGGTGGCGTGTATTGCGAAGACGCAGATATCGCTGCGTTGGACAAGGGCAATATTGAACACCGATTTGACGATCCTGCAACTTTAAAAGGGGTACAGCCTTACTCGGTTGATGAGAATAACGCAAAACAATTGTGGCAATTGAGTGAAGCCATGACCGGTGTAACATTTCCTGCCAATTGATGCAGCAACCCGCTTTATCTTTTAAATTTGAACTATGGAATTCACGACTCAATACATCAGCCCGGATATTAAATTGTCCTGCTACGAGGATAAACTGTTTAAGACCGAGCTGATGTTTGATCATCACATGCTCATCTGGTTCATCTCTGGTGAGACCAAGATCATACAGGCCGATGCTGAATATATTTTTAAGGCCGGTGATATTTTTCTCATTCCCCGCAACCAGCTCACCACGGTGATCAATTATCCCAAAGATGGACTACCACATAAAACAGTGGCCATGCATTTAACGATGGAAAGGCTGAAACAATTTTATAGCGGTATAGATGTAGTGCACAAACATATTGCATCAAAGATCCGCCGCTTCAGTGATCACCCCTTACTGGAAAGTTGCTTTACATCATTGCTGCCCTATTTTGACATGAAGGATACATTTCCTGCTGATATAGCCGCATTAAAGATCACCGAAGCCATCAGCATATTACGGTTGATCGATAAGGACATCGACACTGTGCTGGCCAATTTTGAAGAGCCGGGAAAAATAGACCTGGTGAGTTTTATGGAAAAGAATTTTATGTTCAACATGCCGATGGAAAAGATCGGTTACCTTACCGGCCGCAGCCTCACTACGTTTAAGAGGGATTTTAAAAAAGCCTTTAATACCACGCCACAAAAATGGCTCACGCAAAAACGCCTGGAGCTGGCCCATTACCAGTTTGCCGAAAAAAAGAAAAAGCCCATTGAAGTATATTATGAAGTGGGTTTTGAGAACCTCTCCCATTTTTCCTATGCTTTTAAAAAACATTTTGGATATTCGCCTTCGGAAGCAGCAGGGCAAAAAACAGGTCGTTAAGAAAGTATCACCATTTTGAATTATATTCGGTTATTATTATCCGCTATACATCAAAAAGATGGCCTTATTCTTAAAAACATATCTTACCCGTTCCTGCATTGTAGTGTTGTTCATTCTTTTTGTTTCCAACTCCGTAAAAGCGCAGACAGAACCCGTGGAACCGTACGAATACGACAGCATTTTAAAAGGCGGCTACCATATCAGTTTTAAGATGGATGACAGCCTTGAGTATTTATACTTAAAACAAAAGCACAGAATAATAACAGAACTATCTTCCTGCTCCAGGGGTTTGCCTTATAAAGGATTGGGCTACCTGGCTGCAGACTTTACCGGTTATTTCGTACTGGTGCATTCTTTTAGTGGCGGCAACCCAACTAATATTGAGTTGATAGAGAAGAAGACCGGTAAAAATATTTTGCCGTTAAGTGCGGCGTGGATAGATGATGTTGAGAATAAGCAGATGTTATTGTATTGTGAGCAAGATGTTCCCAGTGAAAAAGACAGGATGATATTATACAATGTACAGACTGGCAAAAAAGAAGCCTTCCCTTTTCCCAAAGCAATATTCAGCGAACCGCAGGTGCTGAACAGAATCAGCATAAAAAGTTTAACTGCAACTGCTTTAACCATCAGCTACGATTCAGAAAAAGGAACAAAAACCAAAACCTATCACCGCTCCTAAATAATCCATGGCTCTGAATGAAACCTAAAAACATTATAACTTTAATAGTCACAGTGTTAATTGTATTGGTTGCATTAAGCATCGGGGCCTGTCACCGGAACGATTTTATTTCTGTATTAAGATGTACTGAACAGAATAATAAACTCTATGTGTCGATGGACAGCATTACCATTGAACCTGATTTTTATGTAGAAAAGTCAGGCACCGTAGTAGCTGTGGTAGATTTCGAAAACCTGAAAGACAGCATGGTGTTGCAAAACCTATCAGTAACAGTCCGTAACACAGATAAAACAGGTCAACCAATTGAACCCGATCATATTTCAACAGTTGTTCATCCTGTTACAATAAGCGGAGGTGATCTTGAACATTTTGAAACCAATACCTTTAAAGAACTTTCTTTACAGCAAAGAACCATTACCGTTGGAGGATCCCCATACAATAACATCAGGTTTTATTTTGACATCCCTCAATTCGATAAAGCAAATTTTTATACTTTTAAAATAAGCGGTCGGTTACTGTATCATAATCAATGGTATTCATTTGAAAAAGAAATTAAAACAATACGTAAAGAAGAATATCATCCTTACCGCATGATGACATAATAAAAAATATTTGAATGAAAATAATATTTATTTTTTTTGCATTCCTATCGCTGAAAGCAGATACACTGCAAGCAACAGTTGATTCTGCTGTATTAAAACATTTCCGTCACATTGTACAATTGATCCGTTCAGGTAATGCAGCAGCATTATCCAAAAAGGTGGAGTATCCCATAAAGCGCAGTAACCCCTTGCCTGATATTCAAAATGCCAAACAATTCATTGCGTATTATCCCACTTTGTTTGACAGCGCTTTTAAAGAGCTGGTGAAACAATACCACGACAGTATTGTTTTTGAACACCATGATCTTTATGGCCTGGTGGGTGGCGGATTCATCGGGGAAATATGGATCAATGAAGAAGGGAAGATCGTAACCGTCAATTACAGTTCACAAAAAGAACAAAGCAATAAACAACAACTGGACGCAAAGATCAAAAGAGCCATCTATCCCGGCATCAATACCTGGGATGATAATGTGCTGGTGGCCCGTTCGGAAAAATTACTGTTGCGGATAGACAGAACTGCCAAAGGTTTGCGGTATGTATGCTGGAGCAAGGGGCAACCCACGAATGAGAAACCAGATATCATTTTATACAACGGCGTGGAAGAACAGCAGGGCACCATGGGCGGCTGGACTTATACTTTTCAAAACGATGGCTGGACCTATATTATAGAGGATGCAGCCATTTGTGATGACCCTAAAAACTGCGGCCTCTTTTTACAATTGCTTTTTGATGAAAAGGTTAAAAGCAATATCAAATTGAAAGAGATAAAACAATAAGCTGATGAGATTATCAAGGCCGCCATCCATTATTCTTTCCGTAATCACTATCGGCGCCATAGAAGATACTTATATAACGTTCACTAAAGAAAAAGCCGCTACTGACACAAAGGTCATATCGGTCATCTTCTGCGTACTGCTGCTGGGCTTGACCATCGTTTTATGGCTTAGAAAAAACCGCAACAATGTCAACTGAGATATAAAATGTATTTTTAAAATAATTCTTACCACCCATTACCGGCATGAACAAAAACACTATACCCACAATAATCTTTGGTTTTTTAACTTATGGAGCAGCGCAGGAAACCTTCCGCATCTTTACTTCGGACGCTCCTGATATTGCCCGGGACAGATCGGGCCTGAGTATTATGGGGCTGGTATTTACCGGTTTATTTTTAGCCACTACCATTTATTTCCTGCTTAAGAAGCCAAAGCAATAGCGCATTATAACTTTTCTTTAAGACCGTTTTGTAGCAGATATTTTTATCTTAGGAGAATAACCCTCCGCAATGCAACCTGCTTTTAAGATCATTGTTCTTATTTTATTAAGCGCAGCAATTTTTTGTTCCTGTAAGCAAAACAATCGGAAAGAACAATCTATTGCATTCAGGGATTCGGTATTGAGAGAGTATATAACTATAATGGATTCTGTAGGAAGGCAGGATAAGACGATATCTTTTTTTGACAGTACAGATGATAAATACAGGGTATTAAAGGCATTTTATTACAACGATTCTCCTTTCCTGGCATACCTGAAAAAGAGAATAGAATTACGCAGTGAATACAAATACCCCGACAACCCTTTATACCAACTGCATTATCCCCTTTTAAAAGAAATTGTCGCGGAAGAAGCATACCAATTCGATTACTCGTCAACATTTTGTGATCATAATTATGTTATCACAATAGCAAAAAAGGGAGACAGCATCGGGCTGCATGCGGTTGTATTCAGTTTAAAAAACTCCGTGATGGGCAATACTGAAATAGTATTGACAAAAGAGATTGATAAAAAGCTCACACAGCATAATTGGGAGCAATTCAGCAACGCAATGGAATATGCTGACTTTTGGGGTTTGGTACCGTATAAAGAAGCCATCATTTATGATGGCAGCCCTTTGAAAGTACAAGGCATTACCCGTAATCATTTTGATATGCACATCACAAATACCCAAACCGTAAAACGTATATCTGAAGAGAACACAGCCCTCTTTACCGCATTTAAGATCGCTATGCAACTCGCCAACCTTAAAAACGATTGTGAAAAATAACAGCCTCCAGCATTATTAATTATTAATTATCAATTACTTTTCCCCCACTCCTTTCTCCTTCATTAGTTTATAGATCGCTTCTTCGTCTACTGGTGACTGTGGTGTCAAATTTTCCGCCCCGGTTGCAGTGATAACGATCGTATCTTCCAGGCGCAGGTGCAATTTCTTTGCTTTATCTTCAATGATAGGCTCTACATTAAATACCGTACCCTTTACAAATGGCTTGGTATAATCGCCCACATCATGTACGGACATGCCTACAAAATGCCCGATACCACCGGGATACAGGCTACCATAACCATGTTTTTCATACACCTGTTTGCAGATATCTTCCAATTCTTTTAAATATACACCGGGTTTCATGGCAGCGATAATGGCGGCCCTGGCTTCTTTCAGGCAGGCATAGTATTTCAACTGGTCGGCAGTGAATTTGCCCGATACCGGCCAGGTACGGGTAATATCCGTCATGTAATAATTCAGTTCGGGAGCATAGTCTATCAGCAATACCGTGCCTTCTTCTAAAATATGATTGTTGGCATTATAATGCCAGTCCAGCCCTCTTTCGCCGGAAGCAGCAATGGGGAAATAAGCCGGGAAAGAAGCGCCATTATTGTTGTACACAAAATCGCAGGCGGCCACCGTTTGATATTCGTATATGCCTGGCCGTGTTACCCGTATTGCTTCATCAATACCCAGGCAACCGATACGGCCGCATTCCCGTATCACCGCAATTTCCTTATCATCCTTTACCCAGCGCATATCATCCAGTATGGGAGAAATATTTTTTATTGTAAGCGTTGGAAAACGTTCTTTCAGTTTGTTATAAAAATTGGTTTCCTTACTTACCCTTCCATCCCATGGATCGTTGAGCCTCCTTGCATTCTGTTGCATGCTGCGGTCGCGGCACATCTCCTGCATTTCTTCCGGCGTAAATGAAATATACACCGGCGCATCCCTGTAAGTAAGTCCCTGCAACATACCCGTAAATCTCGCTTTGGAGATCACCGCATCAAATTTATATTCCTTTGCAGCAGAGTCGCCTGCTTTGATACGTGCCTCGGGCTTAATATCATTGTACACTTCATCCGGCACCAGCAATGTTGATCTTTTTCTTTTTCCATCAATGATCATTACTGCATCCGGTGTTTCCACTCCACTCAGGTAATAGAAATTATTATCCTGGCGAAACTTGATATAGCCTTCCGGCATCGAAGCGCCCTGCAATACGGCCACACCGTCACCTATCTTTTCCATCACCCGCTTGCGGCGCTCATTAAAATCATCTGCAGAAAAGTATTTCCACATGGTTTGCGAAAAAGCAGTTTGTAAAGAGAAAATACTGGTAAACACAAGCAATAAGGTGGTAGTGCGTATCATAACAGGTTGATTTTAGTGCATCAATGATAATGAATTATCACTTAATTAAGAACAGTAATTTTACAGGTGGATAAACTTCCCTGTTTTTGCTATGATTACCGTTAAGAAAATTGTACTTTACCCGCTGAATAAAGTAGTACCGCCGCTTACTAAGTCATAAACTCCTACCTGCAAATTGCATTGTAATTTTAAAAGGTCTGTCATTTAACACCTTAAAACTAACACACCATGAAAAAAGCGGTCCTTGTGATCTTCGACCGGTTTACTGATGTAGATGTTTTTTTGCCCTGGGACCTGTTGAACAGGATCAAATACCGGGAACCAGATTTTACTGTAAAGCTGGTAGGTACAGCAGCATCGCACCGCTCTTCCAGCGGTATTGATATTGCCACACAGGGATCAATAGAAGAATGCAATAGCGCAGACCTGGTTTTCTTTGCAAGTGGCATCGGCACCAGGGAACTGATAAAGGATGATACTTACCTTAAGCGCTTTCAACTGGATCCGCAAAAGCAACTGATCTGCTCCATGTGTTCCGGCGCATTGATCATTGCAGCGCTCGGGCATTTACAGGGCTTGTCGGCCACCACCTATCCCACTGCCTTTGAAAAATTACGTTATTACGGAGTGGAGGTGATAGAAGATAAACACTTGGTGACAGAAGGCAATATTGCCACTGCGGCAGGCTGCCTTGCAGCAGTGGACCTGGTAGGTTGGGCGATAGAAAAAATGTACTACAGCAAATTGAAAGAGGATATCATTGCATCGGTATTGCCTGTTGGCCAGGGACAATCCTGTATCTATTAAAACAATTGCAGTGTAGTAGTATTATTCTTTTAAAAATAATTCCACAGTAGCGTTCTTATTAAAATTACTGGAAAGCCTTACTTCGTATCTTTTTGTTTTAGTGGTCACGATCATCAATGCGGTACAGGGAGGGATACTGCCCAGGCTTTCGGCTACCATGCGCAGGTGTGCAATTGGATTGATCCTTTTATCGAGACTTACATAGATCGTCAACGGTTTGGCGGTGATCATTTTTTTATTGATCAACTGTTTCTCTTCCAGGTATACAGAAACAGAATCCCCATCAATATCACCATTATCATACACATCTATTTTGATGGAATCTTTTTCGGAAGGATCAATTTCAAGCAGCGATTGTATATCGGTTTGCCGCTCGCTGATCTTGGCAGGCAATATTACAGGTGATGTTTTTATTTGTGGTACTTCTTTGGCAACCGGTTTATCCGGAATAGTAACCACCGGCGCTACCGGTTTATTTACAACAGGTTTATCTTTTACAGGTGGTTTATTTGCTATTACCGGCTTTTTTTCAACAGGCTTTACTTCCGGCACCACGATCTTTTCTTCTATCTTTTTACGCAACCACACGCTTACATTGCTGGTACAGCCTTTTATATTGGGTACCCAGTAACCGTATTGAAACAGGTAATTGTTTTCTTTACTCAAACTCATCATATAAGTGCCCAGGCAATTGCCATAGATACCGAGGTCAACCGCGATAGTGCTTGCTTCCCTGAACACCAGTAAAGAATCTTTTTTATCGTACCAGCCGATCATTTTATAATGCTCGTACTTATTACCCCTGTAATAAAGATGGGTGACACCGGTAAATAAAGAATCTTTGAAATCATAGATCTCTACCACCAGCTTGGGTTGGCCAAGATCAAATTCATCCAGCAGGAATTTTCCTTCCCAGGTACCATTGATATTGTTTTGGGAAAAACAGGCCGGGGCAACGGCAAACAGCAACAATACAATCAACAGGCGCTTCAGCATCATGACGAACAATTAAGTAAACCGGTTTTCATTACTTATTCAAGGTACAGTATTTTCCGTACCTGCAAATATAATTACTGTTGTATAATTGCTAAAGCTGCCTGGCCGGCAGTTTGCGTAATGAAGAACCATAAAAAAGTATATTTTTGAATACCGCATTATTATAAAAACAGTCACATGAAAAAAGAATACTGGGATGTAAGCGACGAGCAGGTAGTTGAAAAGACCGGCAAAAAGATCGCTGAATGGATCAAAATACTGGACAAGTTAGGCGCTGCCACAAAAAAATCGAACGACGTGGTGACACACCTGCAAACAGAATACAATGTGCCCCGTTACTGGGCACGTACATTGACCACACATTATTTAAAATCGAAAGCATGATCTCTGCATCGCTCTTCAAAAACAAACGCTTCGTTATGAAAACAGGATACCTGCTGCTGCTATTGGCCTGCCTCTCTTTTACAAAACCGCTGCAACACAACAGTGATAATGGAAAGAATACGATCCTTACCGGCGCCGATCAAACAGAAAAATATTTTGAGTACCTTAAAAACAAACGTGTAGCCATTCTGGCAAATCCCACCACCATCATTGGCAAAAAGCATTGGGTGGACAGTATGGCAAAAAGAGGTATCAATGTTGTAAAAGTATTTGGACCCGAACATGGTTTTCGCGGCAATGCAAGCAATGGCACAGTTGTAAAGGATGAAAAGGATGCTGCCACCGGCATAAAGATCGTTTCATTATACGGCGCAAAACGCAAACCCTCTGCCGAAGACCTTGCCGATGTGGATGTGATGATATTCGATATACAGGATGTAGGCTGCAGGTTCTATACTTACATCAATGTATTGAAGGAAGTAATGGAATCATGTGCAGAGAACAAAAAGGAACTGATGATACTGGACCGGCCGAATCCTAATGGTTACCTGGTGGATGGCCCGATCCTCGACATGAAACTTGTTTCCGGCATCGGCAGGTTCCCCATCCCTATTGCACATGGCATGACCATTGCCGAATTTGCACAAATGATCAATGGAGAAGGCTGGCTGCCCAATAAAATGAAATGCAAATTAAAGATCATCAAAGTGGCCAACTATACTCACGATATGGCATACACGCTACCGGTAAACCCTTCCCCCAATTTAAATACGCAACAGGGCATCCTGCTCTATCCTTCCACCTGTTTGTTTGAAGGCACGATACTGAACCATGGTCGTGGTACTTATTTTCCTTTTACTATTTTGGGGGCGCCCGCTTTAAAAGGCATCTATGATTTTTCCTTTACGCCTGTAAGCTTACCCGGCATGAGTGAATCTCCGTTGCACATGAACGAACTTTGTTATGGCATCGACCTGCGCAATTATGATATCGAACAATTAAGGAAAAGCAAACGCATCAACCTGCAATGGATGCTGGACCTTTACAAAGCTTATCCATTTAAAGACAAATTTTTCGACAGAAGCGTGAGTGCACAGATCGGTAACATTGATTTCTTATCCGGCGACAGCGAATTCAAGAAACAGGTGATCGCCGGAAAGACCGCACAGGAAATACAGGCCAGCTGGGAACCGGCTTTATCGAAATACAAACAAATGCGCAAGAAATACCTGTTGTATCCATAGACCATTTAATAGTTTCAACAATGCTTTATCCATCTATTGCCGAACGGTTGCAAACACAGCACCTCGCTATTGAAAATATCATACAGCCATTATCCAATGAACGTTTACAACTGCGGCCACAGCCCGGCAAATGGAATATCCATGATAATATGGCGCACCTGGGCAGCTATCAGCCGGTTTTTATTGGCCGCATGCAACAGATACTGGATAATGATACACCTGCATTTAGCCGTTATAAGGCAGACGAAGATACCGAATTCATGCGCTGGCAAAAAATGGATGTTGTTACATTGATCCAGCAAATGGCTGAGGACAGGAAAAATATCCATGCTTTTTTACTGAGCTTATCAACGGAGCAACTCAACAGAACAGGGAAACATGCTAAATACGGAACGCTGAGCATCGTGCAATGGACAGAGTTCTTCCTGCTGCATGAGGCGCATCATATCTTTACTATTTTTCAGCTGGCCAATGATGTGGACCTGAAATAGCTCACCGTCATTATTAAATCATTTACCAACAACCAGATAAAATATGAAATCCTGTATTATAATTTTTATTTCGGCACTCTTTTTTAACGCAGCTTGCGCCCAAACAGAAATAACGCCGGAACTGATACAAAAACTTAAAAAAGATATTGAACTGCAGGTGCCGGCTTTAAAGAAAAAACTGGAAAAACAAAAGACCGGAGATGTGGAGATAGAATTCATTGTTGATACTTTCAGAATAGAAAAACTGATGGAGAAATGTGTTGCACTGAACTATGCCGATTTCAGTATGCGGGATGCAGGGTATAAAGCCGCAGAAGGTTACGACAGCTTACTGAATAAATACTATAAAAAACTGATGGCCGTTTTAAAAGGCGATGATAAAAAGGTATTGCAACAGGCGCAGAAGAACTGGCTGGCTTTCCGGGATAGTGAGACCAACCTGGTGGAAACCATCAGTAAAGATGAATACTCCGGCGGTGGCACCATGCAGCAACTCTCAGAAGCATCCATGTACCTCGATCTTATCAAAAGCAGGGTATTCGCATTATTCAGTCACTATACAAGGGCCGCACAGATCTACTAAATATTCCCTTCATGCAAAAGCATATCGCATATTGCCTGGTATTTTTTTCATTGTTGTTGGCAGCCTGTTCAAACCATCAAAAGAATACCGGTATAGAAAAATGGGCCGGTGAATATAGTTTTGAAGAAGAGCCTGTAGCTGCCAATGCAGGTTATATAATGGCGATGGAGTGGTCTTTCTCCATTCAAAAACAAAATGACAGCCTCAAGGGTACGCTTGAAGTGAATGGACAGCAAACATTTTTTAAATTATCTACCGGCATTAGCGGCGACAGTAATTCGATCGCTGTAACTTATAACCATGTTATTGACGGGAGTGGTGAACAATTAAAGCAGGGCGACACTTTATTTATATTGTCGAAAAGGAACGGTGCCCTTATTACACAATGGAGAGCCCTTGAACCAAGATTATCTCCCGTAATGGTACTGGAATGCGATTGTTTTATAGAGATGAAGCAGAAAAATTCACCTCATTAATATCACTCTACCGATACAACTCACTTCATTAATCCGTTCGCTTATTACCCGCTACCGTTCAATAAGCAGCAACGTACCGGTACTGCTGCGATAGTTTTCTTTGCAAAAAATTATTTATGACAAAGAAAACAGCCCTTTTTATAGCATTGACAATATTTACCTTTTTAGCAACCGGCCAAGCAAATGCACAAACAGCTAAACCTGCAAAAGAGTACTTAAATGTACCCGGGCCGGTTGTTTTTGAAAAAACATCCTTTCGCCTTGACTGGAGCGCTCATCCCTCTCCTGATTTTTATAAACAGGAATACCTTGCCAAAGGCGATACCACCGGCAAATACAAAACCATATTGTTGCTGGATGTGATAGTAGGCGACGTGAACATTAAAGATGTAGTGGCACAAAAAACTGCCGAGCTTAAAAGAATGAAGGAAACCAATCCTATGGTGAACTTTGAAAGTTTTGGCAATCCTACCACCGGCGAATACATGCTCGATTTTTTACTGAGCGCCAACAGCGCCGATGGAAAATATGTAACCGTCGTGGAAAGAAATGTGTATCGTTACAAAACCTTTACCGACAAGTCGGGTAAGAAAGGCATTTTATTGTTTGGTGTAAGCACCCGCAGTTATGGTAACGATATTGATGCCTTTTTACTGGCGTTGAAGAATAATAAAAAAGACCTGGTGAACCAGGTGGCAAAATTTACCATCCCCGAAATTAAGATCGCAAAATGATGACTACTTTTACAGCAGCAAATACTTTTTCAAAATTGAAAGCAGACCAGCACAACACTGTTATAGTACGCAAAGGAACCGTTTATGATGCCGTGTATATTTCACTGCTGGCAAGGATAACTTTTGCGGAAAGTTTTGGTCACCTGTTCCGGGATTACCAGGATGTGATCGATTACTGCGACAAAACTTTTTCTGTTGACAAGATCAGCAGCAGTCTTGAAAAAGAGAACAATACATTCTTTATTGCTTTTTGTGATGGGCTGCCCGTTGGTTATGCCAAGTTCAAAAAATACTCCCCTTCTGATTTCATTGGCGGTGAAGGTGTTTCTCAATTGCAGAAGATCTATGTGCTGAAAGATTTTCAATCTAAAAAGATCGGGCAGGCTTTACTGGATAATATATTCCTGGAGATGACCGCATTGCAAAAGAACACACTCTGGCTTTCGGTGTACGTGGAGAACCGGGGTGCCATCCGCTTTTATGCAAAGAACGGTTTTGTTGCCGCCGGCAGCCACACCTACAGTATCGGTAAGGAAATTTTTGAATTTACCGTAGTGAAAAAAGATTTTTAAATAATGTGCTGCTGTTTTCCCGGTTGTTCATTTTGAGTACACAGTTTTTTCTTACATTGCAAGTACATACTTACTGCAATGACCGGTACAGGGATCACCGCAATACTTATTATCATCGCCAATATTGCCTTTTCGTACAAGGGTTTTACCAACGAAACTTTTTTCGGCAGCTATAAATTCCAGGTAGATAAGATACTCGTTAATAAAGATTACCTGCGCCTTATCAGCTCGGGTTTTTTGCATGTAAGCTGGCAGCATCTTATCTTCAACATGATCACCCTTTATTTTTTCAGCACGAGCCTAGAGTTTGCGGTGGGTGAGTTGAGATTTCTTATTATTTATTTTGCAAGCCTTGTTGGTGGCGACCTGCTTTCTTTATTCATACACCGGCATCACAGCGATTACAGTGCTGTTGGCGCTTCCGGTGCAGTCAGCGGTGTCATCTTTGCTTCCATTGCATTATTTCCCGGTATGGATATTGGCCTTTTTGGAGTAATTGGCATTCCCGGCTGGTTGTATGGATTAGTATATGTTGGTTTTTCCATTTATGGTATCCGCTCTAAAAAAGATAATATTGGCCACGATGCCCACCTTGGTGGCGCTTTAGTGGGTATGCTGGTAGCTTTACTGATGGAGCCTGCCGCCTTTGCAGAAAACTATATTACCATTTTAATTATTGCTGTGCCTGCTATACTATTCATCTATCTTATTTATAACAGGCCGCAAATGCTGCTGGTGGATAATCTCTTCCATAAAAATCATACAGACCATTATTCCATCGATCATAAATACAATGCCGAAAGAACCAGCAAACAAAACGAGATCGATTCTATTCTTGATAAGATCAATAAAAAAGGCATGAAAAGCCTTACCCAGGAAGAAAAAGAACAACTAAAAAAATATTCAGAATCTTTACGATGATAACAGCTAGACTGACAAAACAATTTGTACTGTTACAAGTATTTATTTGCTGCAGTTGCTGTGCAGTTGCTCAGACAGAAAAAACGATGGAAGAGTTGTATAATAAACACCAGGCCTGTCTCGATTCCGGGGTAAATATGGTGGGCTGTTCAAGGGATTATTATTTACAAATGGACAGCATGCTGAATATTGCGTACAACAAGTTGCGCTCTCAATTATCAGAAACTGCAAAGACCACTTTAAGAGATGAGCAAAGAACGTGGATAAAGAAAAGAGATATTTATTTTGCCAAACAGGACAAAAGGTTCCAAATAAATCTAACTAAAAGGATATGGGGTACAGATATGATAATGATCACCTACGATGATAAGGCTAAATATGTGGAAGAGCGGGTACTTGTATTGATCAAGAGAATAAAATAATGACTGTGCTGATCTTATTTATACAAGAAGTGCGGCCAATAATGCCGCACTTTCACTTGTTCTAATCAAAAATATCTTAAAAGCCAAAATACTGTTTGGCATTATTGTAACAGATATCCTGTATCACTTTTCCGGTCCATGCAATATCATTGGGCAGTTCGCCATTTTCAATTTCCTCACCAAACATGTTGCACAACAAACGACGGAAATATTCGTGGCGTGGGAAAGATAAGAAGCTGCGGCTGTCGGTAAGCATACCCACAAACTTGCTCAGCAGTCCCATATTGCTCAGTGCGTTCATTTGTTTTATCATGCCATCCTTTTGATCGAGGAACCACCAGCCCGAACCAAACTGTACCTTCCCTACACTGCTGCCATCATTGAAGTTACCGATCATGGTAGCCATTAATTCATTATCAGCAGGGTTCAGGTTATACAAAATTGTTTTCGCCAGTTGATCGGTGCTGTCCAGCTTGTTGAGGAATTTAGACAACGCTCTTGCCTGCGAAAAATCACCGATACTGTCCCAACCGGTATCAGGCCCCAGTTTGCCCAGCATCCTTGCATTGTTATTTCTTAATGCTCCGAGGTGATATTGCTGCACCCATCCGCGGGAGTGATCCCATTTGGCAAACTCTACCAGCATTGCCGATTTTATCTTATGATTCTCTTCCAGGCTCAGTTTGGAACCCTTCCTGATCTTATCAAAAATAAGATCGATCTCCGCATCGGTATAATCTTCTGCATACACCTGCTCCAGGCCATGATCGGATACAGAAGCGCCCATTTCCACAAAAAAGTCGTGGCGTTTTTTCAGTGCGATCAGGTAATCGCCATAGCTTACCACGTTTACATCGGCAGCAGCTTCCACTTTAGCCACATAAGCATTGAATACAGCGGGATCATCCACGTTCATTGCTTTATCAGGGCGGTAAGCCGGCAATACTTTGATGGGACAATTGCCCGCAGCTATTTTTTTATGATGTTCCAGGTTATCAGTCGGATCATCGGTAGTGCACAGGGTTTTTACATTCATTTTACCCAGTAATCCCCATACGCTGTATTCCTTTGTCTGCAGCAGGGCGGTTGCCTTATCGTAAATTTCTTTAGCGGTATCTGCATTCAGTATCGTGTCGATATTAAAATAACGCTGCAGTTCCAGGTGAGTCCAGTGATACAATGGGTTACGTAGTGTATACGGCACCGTTGCTGCCCATTGCTGGAATTTTTCAAAATCAGCTGCATCACCGGTGCAATACTTTTCGTTGATACCATTCGTACGCATGGCCCTCCATTTGTAATGATCGCCATACAGCCATACCTGTGTAAGGTTGGCAAAGCTGGCATCATTGGCTATCTGGTCGGGTGGTAAATGATTGTGATAATCGATGATAGGCATCGATTTTGCAAACTCGTGATATAAAGTTTGTGCTGTTTTATTCTGCAGCAAAAAATTTTCGTCTAAGAACGGTTTCATAATGTTGTTGTATCTCTGGTTTTTTAGCGCTCGTTAAAAGATGTTCAATGTTGAAAGTTGAACATTGAACGTTGAAAATTGAGTATTGAACATTCCTTCAGAAAGGTTGCTGGAGCAACCTGGTACGCCCATTAAAGGCTCACGCCCCTCTTCCACGGAATAAAGTCATCCTGGTTCAGCAATACCGCTTTGGGAATTATTTCGCCACTCGCAGCTTTGATGCAATATTCCAGTATCGCCTCGCCCATCTGCTCAATTGTTTTATCTCCTTCCACCACCGGGCCGCAATCAATATCAATGATATCATTCATGCGCTTGGTAAGGTTGCTGTTAGTGCTCACTTTTATAGTAGGGCAAACCGGGTTACCGGTAGGCGTTCCCAATCCGGTAGTGAATAAGATCAATGTTGCACCACTGGCTGCTTTACCGGTGGTGGCTTCCACATCATTACCCGGTGTGCAAACCAAGTTCAGTCCCGGTTTTTTGGCTGGCTCTGTATAATCCAGCACATCCACCACGGGAGATGTACCGCCTTTTAATGCAGCACCATTGCTTTTAATAGCATCGGTGATCAATCCGTCTTTAATATTACCCGGCGATGGGTTCATATAAAATCCACTGCCCACACTTTCTGCCTGCGCATTATAAGTACTCATTAAATGAATGAATTTTTTGGCAGCATCCTCGTTCATTGTACGGTCGATCAGGTTTTGTTCTGCACCGCATAATTCGGGGAATTCTGCCAGCAATATCCTTCCTCCCAAACCAACTACAAGATCACTCAGGTATCCTACAGATGGATTAGCACTAATACCGCTGAAACCATCGCTGCCACCGCATTTTACGCCAATGCATAATTTTGACAGCGGCGCCGGTTTGCGTTCCAGTTTATTGATCTCCACCAATCCTTCAAAAGTTTTACGTATCGCCTCTGCGATAAGTTGCTCTTCGCTTTGCGATTGCTGCTGCTCGTAAATATATAAAGGCTTATCAAAATTGGGATTGAGCTGTGCAAGATCATTCTTAAAATCTGCTACCTGTAAATTCTGGCAGCCCAGGCTTAATACAGTAACGCCTGCCACGTTGGGATGATTGGCATAAGAGGCCAGTAATTTGCTTAATATACCGGCATCCTGCCTGGTGCCACCACATCCACCCTGGTGGTTCAGGAATTTGATGCCATCTACATTCTTGAACACACGGTTAACCGTAGACGAAGTTGGTGTTGAAAAGATATCTACATTGCCGATATCCTGTCCATTCTTATACGCTTCTATTAATTCGTGTGTGTATTGTTTGTATTTGTCTGCCACTGCATATCCTAATTCGTTGTGCAGGGCTTCTTTAATAACATCCAGGTTACGGTTCTCGCAAAATACAGTAGGGATGAACAGCCAGTAATTGGCCGTGCCCACTTCGCCGTTGCTGCGGTGGTAACCATTAAAGGTTTTGCCCGCAAATTTAGATACATCGGGCGCCGTCCATTGAAAATCTGTTTTACGGTAAAAATAAGGATCGGCCGCATGCTTGGTATTTTCTGTATTCATCCAGCTGCCCTTTGCAATAGGATGCTGGGCCTTGCCCACCAGTACGCCATACATGATTATCTTATCGCCTTCTTTCAGATCGGTGGTAAAGAATTTATGTTTGGCTTTTACGTCTTCCTGCAAAACAAATGTTTCGCCGCCATATTCAATTTCCTGTCCTTTTTTAAGATCGGTCAATGCTACCAGCACATTATCCTTCGGACTAACTTTTAAAACCTGTTGCTTCATTATCTGTTGTAATTTTTATCCATCGCCCAATTAAAACGGGCTTTATTTTACACTTGTTACGGTTTCTTTATTGATAACAGTCAGCATACCGTATTTCAGAATATCCTCCACGTTCTCTGTTATTTTTTCTGCCAGGCCGGGTATTGCTGTAAGGTCAGCATTCCAGAGGGATGCATTGCCCAATACATTTTTTACCAACTGCGGCACCGGGTAATTTTTCCACTGTTCAAAAAAGTAGCCTGCTTTGGGATCTTTAATAGGATAATCTGCTCCATTAAAGTTACCATAAAAAACATCATTGTCCACTTTTACCGCTTTCATGAACACCAGGTAGGCTGCAAAGCCCAATGCCATATTTTCCGGAACGGATTTATACAGTTCTGCATAGCGCAGTAGTACCTGCACGATCCTCATTTCCAGCTTGGATGTATAATTCAGGCTGATATTGATCCAGTGATGTTCAATGCTGGGGTTGCGGAACCTGTCCAGCACTTTGCCTGCAAAAGCCTGTGCATCCTCTTCCGGCAATTCGTAAGGTATGGCCTTTGCGATCTCGCTGGTCATCAGCTCTTTTACAAAATTAGATATCACCGGGTTGTCCATCGCTTCTTTCACTGATACTATACCGGATAGAAAAGCAATGGCGCAGCTCAGCGAGTGCGTTCCGTTCAGCAACCTTAATTTCAGTTCTTTAAATACATGAATATCCGGCGCTATCACCACGCCACTGTCTGCTGCGGCAAAGGATAATACAGACGCAATACTTTCATTGCCTTCAATGGCCCACAGGCTGTATACTTCACTCATCGTCATCAGGTCGTCAGTATAACCCAGTTCTTCTTCCAGCGCTTTTTTAGCAGCGGCATCAGGTTTGCCGGGTACAATACGGTCCACCAATGAATTGCAGAAATGATTGTGTTTTTCCAGCCACTCAATAAAATTCTCTTCCAGCCCGTTCAGGTGCGCCAGCTCCAGTACAATGGCTTCCAGTTTTTTTCCATTATCACTGATCAGTTCTGTGGGAACGATCACCATACCGCACTGGTCGCTGCCGTCAAAGGCTTTATAACGTTCGTATAAAAATGCCAGTAATTTCCCTGGATATGATACCGGCGGGTGATGATGAATATCGTCTTTCACCAGTTCGATACCTACTTCGGTGGTGTTGGAGATGATGATCTCCATATCGGGATTGTGGGCGCATTTTAAAATGGCTTCCCATTCATCTTTTGCGGATAATACCCGGCTGATGGCAGAGCATACAATATTCCTGCTTACAGGTTTTCCATCATCCAGTCCACGTATACATAGCGTATACAACCCATCCTGCTTTTCAAATGCAGCGCTGTCGCCACCGCTGGTGGATTTTACCACCACCACTCTTCCGTTGAAGATGCCCTGGCGGTTGGCCTTATCAATAAAATAATCGGGTAGCCCCCGCAGTAATACGCCGGTACCAAACTGCAGCACTTTTTCAGGAAGGTCAAAAACACCATCAGGAACCTGCTCCACCTTACCGGCCTGAATATTCTTCAATGTAAATTTTGATAACGTCATTGCTAACAATTTAAATAGTTATTTTTTTATCCACTTTACTGCCCATTTAGGGTAGTCTTCATTCATTAATTTTAAAGGCCAGGTGCCGTACCATGCGTAACCAATGCGGCGTTCATTCTCCACTTCGGCAATGGTCTTTTTGGGCTGGCTGTCGCGGCCCGTAAAGAATGGTTCATTGGTATTGATATCGTAGAACCTTGCCCATATCACCGAGTTCTCTTCTTTTACCAGCACCCTGTCGCGGCCGCTGGCTTCATTGGGCGCTTTTACATCCACAAAATTATAGCCTTGTATCTTCACTTTGTCAAACCATTCCATCGCTGCTTTTACGGCTGCAATCATGTCTTTTGAAGGGTTCGGCTGCTGCATCAGGAACTTTACAATACCCACCGATTCAGAACCGCTCAAAGATACCAGTTCAAATTTCCTGGCCATCTCGGGCTGTAAGGTAGTGGCATTATACTGAGCACACCAAACAGTTAATTTACCATTTTGTTTGATCTGTGTATTTAAGATACAGTTGATGCCTTTTTGTATGGCCGCACTGCATTTTTCTCCAAAGCTGCCCATTACAATATCCAGGTCATTTTTACCTGCCACCACATCCTGCAATACATTCAGCACATTGATCATAGCATTATCATTATACGTGACCTGGCTGCGGTACAGGCTGAAATCAGGATAGTATTGCGGCCAGCCGCCATTGGCATACTGCGCTTTTAAAAGATAAGCAATGCCGTTCTCTACCGCTTTTAAATATGCAGGATTATTATAGGTTTTGTAGGCCTGTGCCAGGTAGCGTATCTCTTTTGTAGTAGCCTGGTTGTCGATGGTTGCATCGATGCCTTTTTCATAACCATCCCGCAATTCTTTCAGTTCTGCATCATTCAGTACACGTTTATAATCCACATTCTTATTACCCTGGAAATGCTTGGGCCAGCCGCCATTCTTGCGCTGGTACAATAACATATTTTCTGCTACCGGGTCTGTTTTGGGTGCAGCAGTTACGCCAGCACCTTCTGCAATGGTAGGTGTGGCCATTGCCGCCGGTAAATTGGTATTGGCATCTCCTACCTCGGCAGGCGCTTCAGGATTCCACTGGTTATCGTACACCCATGTAGCCGTAAATGCTTTAATGTCAAAACCAGCGGGCACATTGTTCTTATACCAGCTGTAATCGCCCCCTTCTCTTTTACAATTGTAATAATACACCCTTCTGCCCCATTGGATAGTATTGGATGTAGGTACCTGGTAGATGTCTGCATCTGCCATATTTTTTGCAAAAGCGCAATTGAGTAAATAAAACTGTGCATCGCGGTGATAGCGGCCAAGCTTAAACCCGTCATCGCCGGAAAATTTACAATTTAGCAACACAGTTTTTGATTTTTCATATTTGCTGCCATCGTGCCAGATAGCTGCATTATTATCGTGACAAATAAATTTGCAGTCCTGCGCCAAGGCCCATCCGCGTGGACAATAAAAATCAACACCCCCTTCCATGATGCAGTCTTTAAAATAGAACATGCCATCATCCGTATTCCATGGGCTTACGGTATCGCCACCCCATGCACGAAAGATGCAATGTCGTACTATAAGCCGGGTGGTATTGAAGGAACGCAATGCCATCTGGTGACTGTTGGGTCGGATCTTTTTCTTACCGGTACTGTCTGCAGCGCAGGTTACTTCTCTTTCTGTTTTATTATCCCTGCCATAAGTATTCAGGAACGAAAGATTTTCCAGTACAATATCGCTGCCACGGAGATTGATGGTGGCAACACCATAATCTTCTTTATTATCACAGCGCCATTCATCCCGGGATAATGCTATGCTGATGATCGTGTTCTCAGGATCATCGCCTCTGAGCGTTATAAAATTCTTATCAATGAATAATTTTTCATTGTACACGCCCTTGCGGATGCGGATAACATGCTGCTTTTTGGTATCATCATTGGGTATACTGTTGATGGCTTCCTGTATGCTTTTAAAATTACCGGTGCCATCTTTCGCCACCACGATATCTTTTTGTGCAAACACCGTGTGCATGCTGCATACAGCACAAAACAACAACGCTATTTTTACTATCTTTTTCAAATTTATTTTTTGGGTGATTGCAGTAACCACTTCACCAGGTTCTCTGCAGATTTATAGTTCTCATATTCCAGTGGCAGCTTACGGTTGTCCAGGTATTCGTTGTACAGCCATGGATCGCCTACGGCCAGCACTTTTCCTTTGCCATAATTAGCAGTGGCAATGATCACGTCACCATCTTTCACCGCATTGGCAACAGCCGGCGATTTTATATCCAGTGTGCTCACTTCTTTTAAATACATTTTTTTAGGCGTGGTGAATACTGGGTTGTTGGCACCGGGCACCACAACGCCCTGTTCAAACTGGTCGTTCTTTACCATATTCACACTTTTATCGGTAAACTGGATACCAAATGCAGCACCCAGTAAATTAAAATGTTTCAGGTCGCAGTTGTTACTGTCGTTGGCCATTAATAATAAAGTGCCGCCTGCCTTTACCCAGTCGCTGATGGCTTTTACATCCGCAGCATTCACAAAGTTGGGTTTGGGATTATCCCTGATATGATCCGGGTCAACAATAATGTATACCTGTGCATTTTTTAAATTAGCTGCAGTAGGCGCTACATCCAGCGATGCCAGTTTTGCACCATAGCGTTGAAATACGCTGCCCAGTGTATAAAAACCGGGATGACTTCTTTCTTCCCATACATAATGCCAGTAAGTATCTGCACCGGTCACGTCCTTCTTTTTTTCGCTGTTGAACCAACGGTCCAGCAACACGGTTTTGCCGGCACCAATGCTTTGTGTAGGTACCATGTACATTTCACTCGCGGCCAGTAAAAAGGCACCAATGCCTTTTGCATCATTAGGGATCACCTGTTCGCTCATGTAATATTCAAAGCTGCCATCACGGTAAGGATTACCACCCAGGCCGCTTACTTTTACAGTGCCCAATACATCAGTTTGCCCGTTCTCTTCTTTGATGAATTTATTCAGTATGCCTTCATACCCTTTTTTAGCAATGGCAATTTTAGCAGCAGGTAAATATCCTTTTCTAACCCCCTTTGCAATAGCATATACAAACTGGCAGCTGGCACTGTTCTCCAGGTAATTTTTTTCTTTACCGGGTCCGCTGTAATTCATGATATCGTACCACAACCCTGTTGCTTTATCCTGTTGTTTTTCTATCGCATTCACCAGCCTGTTCAGGATGTCGATCAATGCTTTCCTTTTGGGATGATTGACAGGAAAATATTCCAGTGCATCCACCAGCGCATCGCTGTACCAGCCCATGGCCCTTGCCCAGAACAAGGGAGAAGTACCGGTTTCTTTATTGGCCCATTTCTGTTCTTTGCTTTCATCCCATGCGTGGTATAATAACCCGGTCTTGGCATCCCTTGCATGTTTTTCCATCCAGATGAACTGGTTGGCAATATCATTAAAGGCTGTGTCTTCATGGAACAGCATGGCGTATTCAGCATAAAATGGTTCGCCCATATATAAGCCATCTAACCACATTTGATTGGTGTATATCTTTTTATGCCAGAAGCCCCCTTCGTGTGTGCGTGGCTGTGATGCCAGCTGGCTGCGGAGCAGGTCGGCCGCTTTTTTGTATTTGTCTTTACCGGTTACCCTGTACAACAGCAGTACCAGTTTACCATTGTTCACAAAATCAATATTGTAATCATCTTTATCGTAACCTTTAATAGTACCGTCGTCTTTTACAAAATAGTCCATCTTCCTTTGTATATCAAAGAAGTATTCGGCCTTGCCGGTATTCATCCACAAACCTTCAAAGCCTTTCAGCACCACGCCCATATCGTAACTCCATTTGGTATTGCTGCCAATGGGCACGGTATCTTTCCACAGGCTCATTACGGTAGCCGCCACTTTCTCTTCCACTGATTGTGCAAATGTGTTTGCTGAAAGAGCGATCAAAAAAACCAGGATAATCTTTTTCATACGAATGATATTTACTGCGCTGCTTATTTTGTCTTAGATTTTGTTTTTTTCTTTTTATCATTAACGGGTGCAGGCGGCGTTGCTTCCCAGCTTACCACTGCATCTGTAACACCAAAGCCGGTATTCAGTTTTTGTTTGGCTTTAGTAACATCGGTATTTAAAATATTTACATTCTTTGTTCTTTCTCCCTGCACAATGGCCAATACATCCGCGCTATCCTTATATTTTAAATTAGTGATGTTGATATTATCACTATTCAAAACATAGGCAACAGGATTGGTGTTCCTGCTCAGCATGGTAACATTATTCAGGTTAATATTGCTGGCCTCCTGTATATCGATGCCTTCATCGGCCTGTAATACAGCATTCTCAATCCAGATATTCTTTACATGCATTTCGGGTATACCCCTTACAAAAATGCCTTTGGCGGCGCCATTGCAGGTGATATTGCGCAAATAAAAATTTTGGAACTGCGGTGTGCCTTCATTCACGGGTTTTATTTCCACGGCAGGTGGTTCCCTTTTTCTCCCGATAATACCACCGGGTCTTTGGCCATATAATACATATCAAACAAAATGGCTTCTGCAGGAATATCTTTCATATTCACATTATTCACGTAAATATTCTCTACCATTCCACCGCGGCCACGGGTGGTCTTAAAACGAAGACCGATATCGCTGCCGATAAAATTACAATCGCTTACAAAAAGATTGTTGGCGCCACCGCTCATTTCGCTGCCCACTACAAAACCACCGTGTGCATGATAAACAATACAATTTTTCACGATCACATCTTTTGTAGCCAGTCCTTTTCTTCTTCCTTCTTCATCGCGGCCGCTTTTAATACAGATACCATCATCGCCGGTATCAAAATGACAACCCAGCACCATCGCATTCCTGCTGCTTTCCAGGTCCAGTGCATCATTATTGGTGCCGAACCATGGATTCTTTACCGTAAGATTTATAAGTGTGATATGCTGCGATTCCTGGATATGCGTGGTCCATGCAGGCGAGTTTTCAAAAGTAACATCCTGTATCAAAATATTTTTACAGTTGAAAATGCGGATCATATTCGGACGGAGAAAATCTTTTACATCTTCATAATCTTTTAAAGTTTTACCCGCATCCAGTTTACCTACATTGCCGGATAAAGAACCTTTCAATGCCTTTGCAGAAGAGTACCATGTTTTTTTATCTTCTGTTAAAACGCCGCCATATTTTTTCTGATGCGCCTTCCACTCGGTTTCTGTTTGTTTATCTTTCTTCAACGGGCGCCAGTAAAAACCATTACCATCCATAATACCTTCTCCGGTGATGGCAATATTCTCCAGGTTCTCTGCAGTAAATGGCGACTGGCATCTTGCAGCCTGTACCCCTTCAAAAGTAGAAGCCACTAAAGGATACTGGCTAAAGTCCGGCGTGAATATGATCAAGGCCCCTTTATCCAGGTGCAGGTTGATATTGCTTTTCATGATGATGGGGCCGGTAACAAAACTGCCTTTGGGTACCACCACGGTACCGCCTCCGCCTTTGGCACACTCATCAATTGCTTTGTTGATAGCAGCAGAATTAAGTGTAAGTCCATCGGCAATGGCGCCATAATTCAGGATATTGAAAGTGTCTTTCTTAAAATGCGGTACATATACTTTCGGTAATTCAAAAGCCATTTTCTCTTTAAAATCAGAAGGCGCCAGGTATTTTTCCATTGGCAGGTGCTGCTCTTTAATAGACTGACAAACGAGTGAGGCCATAGAACGAGCGCCGTATTCGCTGAAATGTGTATTATCTTCCCTTACGCCCTTTTGTGTTTTAAAATGCCCTGCGGGAATATGCAGAAAAAACCGTTTGCTGTCTTCCACGCCTTCTTTAACGATCAGTGCTTCACTGCTTTGGTGCAGGTCTATAACGGCAACGCCTAACTGCAAACCTACTTCTTTTACCACAGCAGGATAATCGCCATGTGTATCAGTGAATTTTCCCTGTGCATCAAAACTGCGGCGCATTACGGGTGTTATCAAAACAGGTGTGGCGCCTTTGCTGCGCACATCGTTGATAAAACGGATCAGGTTTTCTTTGTACAGCGTATGGGCCGGTGCAGAACGGGTGCTGTCTTCCGATTTTTCGTCGTTATGCCCGAACTGTATCATTACAAAATCACCGGCTTTCAAACGGCTCATTACCGTATCCCAGCGATGTTCGTTGATAAAACTTTTGGTACTGCGGCCATTCACCGCATGGTTCTGTATCTCTACATCGCCGGTAAAATATTCCGGCAGTAACTGCCCCCAGCCTCTTTCAGGATTATCTTCCAATGGTTTGTTGGCACAGGTGCTGTCGCCAATTAAAAAAATAGTGGGCTTTTTATCAGGTGATAAAAATGCAAGACCACTAATGCTGATAACTGCTATGAGCAAAAACTTTTTCATGAATGTTTAGCAAGATCGTTGTTTAGTATGGCGAATAAAGAGATACTGTACAAGAGTCCCGCAAAGCGGGATGTTCCATGCAACGCAGGAAAATCAAGGTTGCATGCCGGTACAAAAACTATCTCAGGTCATTTATGTTAACGGGATCCATGTCGGTGTAAATAAAATTTTCACCGGCCATGCCCCATATAAAACCGTAATTGCTGGTGCCGCAACCGCTGTGTATGCTCCATGGCGGCGAAATGATGGCTTCATCATTGCTCACCACCAGGTGCTTTGTTTCGGTTGGTTCACCCATCAGGTGAATGATCTTTTGATTTTCCGGTACATCAAAATAAAAGTAGGCTTCCATCCTGCGGTCGTGCACGTGTGTCGGCATCGTGTTCCATACACTGCCTTCTTTTAAAATGGTGAGCCCCATTACCAGCTGGCAGCTTTTTAAACCATCAGCATGAATGTATTTATAGATCGTTCTTTGATTGGCCGTGAATACAGCGCCCATTTCTGTTGGCGATGCTTTTTCTTTCTTCATCAGTTTGGTGGGATAGCTGTGGTGCGCAGGCGAAGAAAGCAAATAGAACTTGGCCGGGTTATCTTTCTTTTTGCTTTTGAAAGTAACTTTCTGGCAACCCTTGCCCATGTACAGGCAATCGAGCCTGCTTAGTTCGTAGGTTTTTCCATCCACGGTTATTTCACCATCGCCCCCTACATTGATAGCGCCGAGTTCCCTTCTTTCTAAAAAATAATCCGCCCTCAGGGAAGGATAAGTGGGCAATGCAATTGCTTTGGTACCCGGCACTACGCCACCGATGATCACCCTGTCGTAATGGGTGTACACAAAATTTATTTCGCCCGCAACCATAATGTTCTGTACCAAAAAATTACTGCGCAGCTCTTCCGCATTCATGCGGCTTACTTCTTTTGGACTGTTGTGAAATCTTATCTGCATTTTCTTTTTTTTATCGTGAGACGTGAGTGGTCAGTCGTGAGTAGCGTCACAAGTTTGCCATTACTTTTCTATCACATAACACTTTCAACTTTTAACTTTCAATTCTGAACTTTAAACTTTCAACCTTTAATTTTCGTCGCTTCTAGTTCCCCCTTCAGGGGGCGGAGGGGGTTATCGTCCCATCCATCCTCCATCCACCGTTACAATCGTTCCATTCATATAATCACTTGCTTTGCTGGCCAGGAATACGGTAGGGCCTTTAAAATCTTCCACCTCACCCCAACGGTTAGCCGGAATGCGGTCGAGGATCGATTTACTACGCACCGGATCGGCACGCAATGCTTCGGTATTATCCGTAGCGATATAGCCCGGTGCAATACCATTTACATTCAGTCCCTTGCCTGCCCATTCGTTGGCAAAAGCCTTTATCAGGCTGGCAATAGCGCCCTTACTGGCTGCATAGCCCGGCACATTGATACCGCCCTGGAAGCTCAGTAGCGATGCCGTGAAAATGATCTTGCCACTGCCCTGCCCGATCATTTTTTTACCGATCTCGCGGGTGATGATGAATTGTGCATCGAGATTGATAGCGATCACTTTGTCCCAATACTCATCACTGTGTTCCGCAGCGGGATTACGCATGATGGTACCGGCGTTATTCACTAAAATATCGATCACGTTATTCTCTGCAGTAACTTTTTGGGTGAAGGCGGTGATGGATTCCCTGTTGCCGAAATCGCATTGATAAGCTTTAAAATTCCTGCCCAATGCTTTTACTTCGTTCTCAATTTCGCTGCCGCTGAGGGCCAGCGTTGCGGATACGCCGATGATATCTGCACCTGCTTCGGCTAAACCCAGTGCCATTGCTTTTCCTATTCCTTTGTTGCATCCTGTTACCAATGCCGTTTTACCGGTTAGCTTAAACTGGTCTAAAATGTTCATTTTTTTACAATCGTTTTGTGCCCCTGATCCCTACCCTTCAACTTTAGTGAGGGTATAGGAAATTGCAGCTTTTAATGATGAAGTTTATATTTTATACGAACCTCCTGCAAAAAGTTCGTTTCTATAGCTATTTTCCGGGTCAATTATTCCTTTTTCCAGCTTCAATTTTACCACTATATTTCAAGGGAAAAAACTATTAAAAGGGCTTTATTTACGCAATCGTTCCCGACATCGTTTTCCTTACAAATGCCCCGGCAAAAAAACGCATAAATCCTTGTTGTTGAAATCTTTTCGTAGATTTTTACGATGCCTGAAAATAGTGTTTCCAGGGTAAACGGATGGTATTTTTTAAGCACACTCAAAACGGCTGTCAGCGATCAAAATGTCACTACTTTTTTTTCCCGGTTGCTCTGGTAGGCTTTTTCTATTACTTGGATCACATTTTTCCCCTCTTCGGCCGATACCGGCAGGGGCGCCCCCGCGGTAAGGGTTTGATAAATGCCATCATAATATTCCCGGTAATTACCGTTTTCGGAATGCAGGTATTCCCGTATCTCTTTACCGTCTTTTTCGGTGTGCAGCAGCCCCATTTCATTTTCCGGTTCTTTGCCCCAATCGGGCATATCCGGCGAAAGCCCCGCCTGCAAGGCTTTTTCCTGCACATCCGTTCTTGCTTTAATGAAAGAACCTTTTGTACCATGAATGGCATAGGATGGCAATGGCTCCCGTACCACGTAACTGGCTTTTATCCGCACCCGCTTGGAAGGATAGAATAATAATATTTCCATATAATCATCCACCAGAGAAATTTTTCTTGCGGCAAATACATCGGCAAAAACTGCTTCGGGCATGCCGAACAGGCACAATGCCTGGTCTATCAAATGCGAACCGAGGTCATATAACAACCCTGTTCCAGGTCCCGGCGTTTCCTTATGCACTTTGGGACTGAGGATCTCGCTGTAACGGTCAAAATGAAATTCTGCTTCCACGATATCGCCCAGCATATTTTCCTGCAGCACTTTTTTAATAATCTTGAAATCGCTGTCGTAGCGCCGGTTCTGGTATACCGAGATCATTTTGTTTTTTTCCTTTGCCAGTGCGATCAGTTCATCACATTCCGCTACGGTAATGCAAAATGGTTTTTCTACAATGATATGCTTGCCTGCCAGCAATGCTTTTTTTGCCAGCTCGTAATGGGTATAGTTGGGTGTATTTACGATCACCAGCTCAATGGCAGCATCGGCCAGCATGGCTTCGTACGTATCGTAGGAAATAATACCGGGATATTTTCCTGCTGCAGCCTTTTTACTTCGCTCCCACACTGCATACAATTCAAAACCCGGATGCAGGTGCAGAAAGGGTGCATGAAACACCCAGCCACTCATCCCGAAGGAACACAACGCGGTTTTAATAGTGCGCATGATTATTTTTTAACTGCAAATTAAAAAAATGAAACCACTGCGTGGTTTTTGTTAGCCACGGATTGCACAGATTTTCACGGATATCTTCTTACTACTTTAATCTGTGTAAATCCGTGTAATCAGTGACCAAATATCCTGTTGCGAAGCAACTGATAAAAAACAAACCCACTGACTGGTTTTGTTAGCCACGGATTGCACAAATTTTTACGGATATCTTAGCAACTGTTTTAATCTGTGTAAATCCGTGTAATCCGTGGCCAAATATCCTGTTGCAAAGCAACTGATAAAAATAAACACACTGCGTGGTTTAGCTTGCCACGGATTACACAGATTTTCACGGATACCTTTTAACTATTTTAATCTGTGTAAATCCGTGTAATCCGTGGCCAGCCTTTGTTGCGAAGCAACATCCTTATGCATTAGCCAAGGCCCTGTCCAAATGCACATAACCTCCATCCACGTACACCAGTTGCCCGGTGGTATGGCTCGATCTTGGAGACAAAAGGAAAGCCACCGCATTGGCAATTTCTTCCGCCGTGGTCATCCTGTTCTCCAAAGGTATCTTTGACTCGATCTCTTTTAATTTTTCTTTGGGATTGGGTAAAGTCTCGATCCATTTGGCGTACAAAGGCGTAAAGCATTCTGCCACCACCACCGCATTTACACGGATGCCGTATTTCAGCAGTTCCACCGCCCATTCCCTGGTCAATGCATTGCGGCCACCATTGCTGGCTGCATAAGCCGACGTATTACCCTGACCCGTATCCGCAGTTTTGGAAGTGATATTAACAATTGCGCCTTTTGATTTGATCAATTCGGGCAAAGCATGGTGCGCCAGCAAATAATAATGCACCACGTTCTTATGCAAAGAAGCCATGAATTTTTCATAGTTGCCTCCCTCCAGCCCTACGCCATCATTCACACCGGCATTGTTCACCAGGCCATCAATGCGGCCGAAGGTTGCGATTATTTTTTTTACTGCAGATTCGCAGGCTGCCGGTTCGGATAATTCTGCCACTACCTGCGCTGCTTTGCCACCGGCTGCTTCTACAGCCGCAACCGTGGCCAGGTTATCAGCCTCATTACGGCCGATAATGACCGGTATGGCTCCTTCTGCAGCCAATACTTTTACAATACCTTCGCCAATTCCTTTTGCACCACCGCTTACGATGATCACTTTATTCGTTAGTTGTAAATCCATATCTGTTTATTATAATTCAAATGTAGGGTAAAATAGTACAGTCAATCATGCAATCGTATTAAAAGCTGGTTAAGCTTATTATATTGCTAATATTAAAGGCGGTTCAGCCAGTTCTTCAATCTTTCCATCCACACATCATCGGTTGTTTTATTGATCATACCAAAACCATGTCCGCCCTTTGGATAGAAATGCGTCTCTACCGGCACTTTATTTTTTATACAGGCAAGATAATAGCGCACACTATTCTCTACAGGCACCCCTCCATCATCGCTGGCATGCACCAAAAATGAAGGCGGCGTGTTTTTTGTTACCTGCAGGTCGTTACTAAAAAAATCCTGTTTTTCCTGCGTAGGCTTACTACCGATCAACCGGTCCCGCGAGCCACGGTGCATAATGGCAGAATCCATGCTGATAACAGGATAGATCAATACCGCAAAATCCGGCCTTACAGAAGTGGTATCATTATTATCCGCATCTGCTTTAAAATTAAAATGCGTGGCAGCAGTAGATGCAACATGTCCGCCGGCAGAAAATCCCATAATACCCACCTGGTCTTTTTTAATACCCCATTCTTTGGCATTGCTGCGCACAAAACGAATGGCCTGTTGTGCATCCTGCAAAGGCGCCAGGCTTCGGTCGATATTACTGGTATCATCGGGCAAACGGTATTTCAATACAAAAGCGGTCACGCCCCAGCGGATCATTTCCTCAGCCACCCTTGTACCTTCTTTGTCATACGTAATGATGGAGTAGCCTCCACCAGGACAAATGATCACCGCCTTCCCATTAGGCTTGGCAGGCTTGAAGATGGTTAAAGTAGGATTGCTCACTTTGGAGATACGGGTAACGTTGTCTTTAAAAAGGGAGCTTTCTTTATCCGCAACAGGTTTTGAATTGGGCACAGCGCCCTGGTACAAAGGGATCACCTGCGGTGTTTTTTGATTGAATACTGCGATATCAAAAGGCTTTGCTTTCAAACTAATATCAGGTAACCAAAATAGGTCTTGTTTTTCAGAAAACCCGCTGCCCGCAAAAATATTTGCAAGGGTATACTGTTTGATCTCCTTTTCAGTTAATTGTCTGGCCCATTTTACCCTTTGTGCAATTGCAGCACCTTCGCCGGTATTTTTGTACTCTGCATAATAGGCTGTCTTTTCATTTTCAGGATTGCTCCAGTTATGCCATCCTTCCGGCGCTATTACTTTGGGCAGGTCGCATCGTATAAAAACAGTTTTTGCATTGGCACGCCAGGGTCGCCCCAGGTACAGTTTATTCACGGCTGTGTCGGCAATGATCTTACAATCTAAAAACACATAACCAAATCTTGCCCCCTTAGTAGTACTGGCTGCTGTAACAAACGAATTGATCTTTGCTTTTATAGTACAGCGCTGAAACACCGCCGTAGAAGGGCCAAAAATAAAATCAGTCGTCCCTTCAATATAACAATCCACAAAAAACTGGCGGGCATTCTCACCACTGGTAAAGATAGTATCCTGGTTGCCGAGGAATTTACAGTTTTTAAACACTGCTTTATCTGCATCTACGTATAACGCCAACGCCTGTCCTACAGGGCCGGCTGAATTGGCAAAAGTAATATTTTCTGCAAGGAAACGGTTGCCCGATATCTTTGCCGTATAAGAGGTAAATGTAGTGAGCTTGCCTTTCCCTGAATAATCATTGAATACAATGATGGTACTGTCCACACTTTCACCAATAAAAGTTACATCTGTGTTGTTGGCGGGTAATTCTATCTTTTCATTATACACACCATTCTTTATGTAGAGCGTTATTGGCGCCAACGGGTACACTCTCATAGCATCAATCGCATCCTGGATGAACATATAATCACCGGTACCATCTTTGGCAACTGTAAAGACATACTTGTATTGCTGCGGGTTGGAGGTTTGTGCAAAAACATTTACTGCCAATACCAGCGGCAGCATCAATAGCAAACAGATCCTTTTCATGTTATAATTATTATTTAAATACTTTCTTTAAAAATTCATCAATATAATTTACGGTGGGCTGAAACCAGGGTTCAAACAAACAGAACGAATGCGGCGCTCCTTCAAATGTATGTACTTCGGTATAAATGTTATAGCCGCTTAATATTTTCATATAATCTGTCCTGCCGGCATGCATTCTTTCCACGGCGCTGTTCAAAAACAAAGTAGGCGGTGTTCTGCCTCCGGCATAGCTTAAAGGCGATGCTGCTTCCCACAATTTAAAATTATCATTTTTCGGGTACCCGAACCAGTAAGTTCCCGCAGAAGTACGTTTAATGTCGTCGCCTTCGCCGGTTTCGGGATGTACAAAAGATAAAGTACCATCAATATCCACTACAGCATTCACCTGTGTTTGAAGATCTGTAAAGCCATTCGTGCCTTCAAATAAAGGCATATTGCCCGTGGTGCCTAAAAAAGCGGCCATCTCTCCTCCTGCCGAAAACCCCATTGCGACGATCCGGTTGGTATCGATATGATATTTACCCGCATGCTTTCTTACCCAGCGTATCGCTGCTTTGGCATCGTAAATAGCTGCGGGAAAAAGCGCTTCGGTTGAAAGCCGGTATTCGGGAGTAATACATACATAACCCAGTTCTGCCAGCTTTTGCGCCAACGGATAATGCTGTGTACGGTTGCCGCTGCGCCAGCCACCCCCATGTATGATGATGATAGCTGTACGTAACACCGGTGTATCTTTTACCAGATAAAAAACATCGGTCTTCAACTCCCTTTTACCAATGGCATTGTAAGTGATATTTCTTTTTTCAGCCACTGCTTTTGAATGAAATTCATTCACCACTTTAATATCCGGGAATTCTTTTTTGGTATTGATATAAGCGCTGTAAGTGGAATAAGAAGTGTCTCTTATATTGGTAACTCCTGCATAAGATTGTGCAGTTGCTTTTATTCCGGTCATTGCAAATAAGATCATTAACCAGGTCTTTATCCTGCCACGATCTTTTGGATAAGGCAACATGAAATAACTATTCATATAGCGAAGAATTATTGATTTGAAATTACAGGTTATTTTGTTTTTACCACACATTAATTACGGCATCGTTTGCGTAAAAAAGGGGTTATAAAGAATTATAACCCCTGGTTGCTTGCTACGCCGACTGCTACTATGAAAAAAGCTTATTGATAACCCGGGTTCTGCACCAGCTTTGGATTAGCAGTTATCTGCTGGTTTGGTATCGGGTACAGTTTCCTGAAAGATGCTGTTTGCGTGGTTTTAAAGGCCCAGGTGCCGGTAAAGAAATCACCGAAGCGGATCATGTCCGTTCTCCTGCAACCTTCCCATATAAATTCCCTCGCTCTTTCATCTTCTATATCTTTTAAGGTAAGTGTACTTAATACGCTGGCATTACTTCTTGTTCTTACCTGGTTCACCAGTGGCAATGCTGCCGCGGTCTGCCCCTGCCTGAACAATGCTTCTGCTTTCATCAGCAATACATTTGAATATCTTTCCAGCACAAAATCATTATCGCCGTTAAAGCCCGACCACTTGGTGCCTACAGGCGTATATTTTAAAACCTTGTACCCTTCATTATCCTGTGCCGATACAATATCCTGCACCGGTATCAATACCAGTTGTGTGCCGTTGGGATAATTCAATGGTGCACCATTTAAATAATACTGCGGACCATATTCTATCAAGGTCTTGCGCACATCCTGGTTCTCGTATTTATCCAGTGATACCTGCGTGGTGCTGTAGCCGTTAGCAGGCGAAAAAGGCAGGTTGTATTTCAACTGGTCCAAACCATTGTTGGTATACAGCATAAACTGGTTGTTGCCCGCATTCTGTGTGGCATCTTTGGTAAATGCAGAGATGATCTCTTTCGATCCCACCTGCGTAGGCGATGCAAAATTGTCCACCACGTTGGGTGTAAGTGCAAAGGCACCTGAGTTGATCACGTTATCGCACATGGTTACCACTTTACCCCATTGCGCCGTACCGGTATATACTTCCGCATTCAGGTACATATAAGCCAGCGCTGTGTAGATGGATTCTTTTGTAAACCTTGGATAGTAAGCGGTATGATCCACCGTTTTTGCAGAAGGCAGATCGGCAATGGATGCCAGCATTTCACTTTCGATAAAATTATATACTTCCGTACGGGAAGTTGTACCTGGTAAATTATTGGGATCTATTCTTGCCACGGTTACCAATGGCACATTGCCCCAGTTGTCCATTGCAAAGAAATAGCCATACGCACGCAATGCACGGGTTTCGGCAATGAGTGGTTTGATATTATCCTTATTGGGAGAACTCTGCAAACTTTCCAGCACTGCATTGGCGGTACCGATCTCCTGGAAGATATTGACCCATGCCCTTGCAATAGTGGCATTATCCGCATTCTGCACATGCTTGGTAAGATCGATATTGTTCTGATCGAACCAGCCGCCATTGGCCCTGCCCGGTACAATGAATTCATCGGTGCTGAATTCTTTCATGCGCCATGGATCGCCTATATCCACATTGAGTGATAGCAATTGGTACACACCCACTACAGACGACAGGGCTTCTTTTTCTCCCTGGTAATAAGTATCCGGCGACAGGCTGCCAAACTTCTCTTCTTCCAGCTTGGTGCAGGCGCCCAGCAGCGTGGTAGTTAATGCCAATGCCGCCAGTATTTTAAAACGATTGTTCATATTTAAAAAGTTTAGGTTAATGATTTAAAATGATACATTGATACCAAAATTGAACGAACGTGCCCTTGGATATCCCAGGTAATCCACACCCAATGGTGCAACACCGGTTTTGGATATTTCCGCATTCACTTCCGGATCCACACCTGAGTAGCCGGATATCAGCAACAGGTTCTGGCCCGATACAAATACATTCGCACTGGTAACAAATGTTTTTCTCAGGCTGATAGCATAACTCAGGGTCATATTATCCAGCCTTACAAAACTGCCGTCCTCTATCCATCTTGATGAGAATGTTTTGGGCGCATCTCTTTTTAAACCGCTGGTAACAGCTGATGCCAGTACATTCTTACCGGGCAAATTGCTGAGGTAACTCATATTAGCAGCAGTTAGATTAAATACATCATTGCCAACAGAACCCCTGAACAGGAAGTTCAATGTCCATTTTTTATAATTGAAAGTGTTGTTGAAACCAAAAATGAATTTGGGTTGCGCACAACCAATGATGGTATCGGCGCCTGCAGCAAATGTTTCTTTACCATTGCTGATGCCGGTAAATCTTGGTCCCCAGAAAGTGCCGAGCGGCTGACCGGGCAATATCAATTGTGCATATTTACCCAATGATACAGTACCCTGCAGCGGCGCTATCTGGATATTATTACCGCTGTATTGTTCGTTCGATAAACTCAGTACTTTATTCTTGTTAAAGCTGATATTGAAACCGGATTCCCATTTAAAATGGGTTTTGTCGATCACTTTACCGGTAATATCAATTTCAAGCCCTTTGTTCTGCACACTGCCCACGTTGGCCAATTGTGTACTTACGGCTGTAGGCGATGGCACGGGTATACGTAACAAAAGGTCAGTGGTCTTTTTTACATAATAATCAATGGTACCCCGTATCCTGCCGTCAAAAAGCACATAGTCCACACCGGCATCAAACTGCCCGGTCTGTTCCCATTTTAAGTTCGGGTTGGCATATTGCTGTGGTAATACGGTGGTGATCCTTACCCCGCCTACAATATAACCGGTGGTGGTGGCGCCCAATGTAGTAATAGAATTCAGGTTACCGATCTCCTGGTTTCCGGTAACGCCATAGCTTACACGAAGTTTAAGATCGGAGATCGCTTTTACATCAAAGAATTTTTCTTTCGACAGTCTCCAGGCCACAGAACCGGAAGGGAATACCCCCCATTTATTACCCGAGCCAAACCTGCTCGATCCGTCCCTCCTGATAGTACCTGTTACCAGGAACCTGTCATCATAACTGTAATTCGCCCTGCCATAGAAAGAGATCAGTGTATTGCTGCCTTTAAAAGTAGATACACTGGTAATGCTGCTGGCAGCCTGTAAACTATACCATTTAAATTCATCCGATAAAAATCCCTGTGCAGTGGTGCGGTCGCCCTCGCTCACAAAATACTGCCATGAATAACCGGCCAACGCTTCCAGCCCATGTTTGCCAAAATTCTTGTTATACCGCACGATCATCTCCAGCAGTTTGCTGTAATCTTCCAGCCTTTGCACGCTGGCATAACCGCCCGAACCTTGGCCCAGCAAATTGTTTTTACTGATAAAGGAATTACGGTTGATATTCTGATCGGTATAGCCAAGATTTAAATTAACACTGAGTGGTTGTAATATTTTCAACGTGGTGGACAGGTTGCCGATAAAACGGTTATTGGTCAACTGATCCAGCACCTGGTCGGAATAAGAAACGGGATTAACACGATAAGGGGCAACAAAATAATACCTGCCATTGGGATCGTATACAGGATAAGTAGGATTGAACACCAGCGCTTCGTAATTCATGCTGGTACCAAACTCACTGCCCACGGTATTGGCCACCGGCGCCTGTTTGGAAAATGTTTGTCCGTAGTTCACCCGTAGATCGAACAATAACCTGTCTTTAAGCGCCGAATGATTGATATTGATACGTGCATTCGCTCTTTTAAGATCAGAAGCCAGCATTACGCCCTGCTGATCGCCATAACCCAATGATGCACGGTAAGAAGTTTTATCAACACCCCCGGAAAGAGAAAGATAATGATCCTGTGTGATACCGGTTTTATAGATCATATCCTGCCAGTCTGTGTTGGCCCCTTTATCATCAATGGTCAGTCCCTGGTCTTTAATGGCCTGGCGGTATTGATCGGCAGATAATACTTTTAAAGTACCGGCCACCTTGGATATACCGATAGAACTGCCTACGGTTATTTTGGATCTTCCCGCTGCACCTTTTTTGGTAGTAATAACAATTACACCATTGGCAGCCCTTGCCCCATAGATCGCAGTTGCAGAAGCATCTTTTAAAACCGTCACCGATTCAATATCATCAGGGTTAATGGTCATTAAAGGATTGGTAGGCTCCTGGTCAAAAATATCAATACCATAGTTGTTGATATTGGCCTGTGCCTGGCCCGCACTGTTGGAAATAGGCACACCATCTATTACGTATAATGGATCGTTGGAAGAAGTAAGCGATGTACCGCCACGCACTCTTACAGTATTAGAACCGCCGGGCTTACCGCTGTTCTGCGAAATATTCACACCCGGTAATTTACCCTGTATACTTTGCTGCGGGCTTAATAAAGCTCCTTCATTAAAGTCTTTACTACTGAGCATCGATACAGATCCGGTGATATCTTTTTTCTTTTGTGTACCATAACCCACCACCACTATATCACTCAGTTTCCTGTCGTCCAGGCTCAGCGAAAGATTGAAGTAAGTATTCTTTCCAACCACTGCAGAGATGGTCTTATATCCCACGTAAGAAAGTTCCAGCACCGCTTTTTCATCGGCCACTTCCACAGAAAAATTTCCGGCAGCATCCGTTTCTGTACCCACGTTCGAGTTCTTTACTTTAACTGTTACCCCTGGCATTGGCTCTCCTTTTTCATTCAGCACACGCCCTTTTATTACCACGGGTGGCGGAGGTGGCGCAACGGGTGGCGGCGCCTGTTCTTTTACTTCAGGGATCTTTTTAAATTTCACCACGATCGTTTTTTCAACGATGGTGTATACCAGCGGCTGGCTTTTAAAGCAAAGCTCAAGCGCCTGTTCCAGCGTGGCGTCTTTTACAATAATGGTAACCGGTTTTGATTTGGAGATCACTTTGTCGGTGTAAAGGAACTGGTACCCGCTTTGTGTGCGGATCACATCAAACACCTGCTGCACAGGCACCTCCTGTAATGAAATGGAGATCTTTTGTGAATAGCTCCTGGCGGTAGCAGTAAGACAAGTTGCCAGGATAAAAATGACAGACAATTTCATAACCAGCAATAGTTTTTTTAAACCCAACCGCCTTCCCGGCGACCAGGCTTCCATAGAAACAAGCAATTTCATACCTTTGTGTTGTTTTGGTTAATAATAAGTGAATAGTGAAGCTATTTTTTATGGTTGGCCAGAACATATTTCCGGGAGTGCTGCAACACTTCCGGTTTTTTTTCTGCCTACGCAGTTATCCGTTCATAATTTTTAATTTTCGGTTGATACAATTATTTTTTTTCCATCAATTGCAAAACTTACCTCACCGGTCAGTTCCAGCATTTTTAACACGTTAGAGAGCGTTACACCCCGTGAAATATCACCATTGAATTTGATGGGCTCGCTGTTATTCTTATATTCCACTTCCACATCGTACCAGCGACTCAGCTGCCGCATTAGTTTTTTCAGGTCGGTATTATTGAAGGAAAAGTTATTGTTCTTCCAGGCCATTACTTCATCCGTATTCACCCGTGGCGCTTTGGTAATAGCGCCGGTTTCGTTCACCTGCGCCTGCTGGCCCGGGGTCAGCAGCATGGTGTTTTCATTCTTGATCACCTTTACCGATCCTTCCAGCAGTGTGGTATTTAGAGAAGCTTCGTCTGTATACGCATTGATATTGAAGTGTGTGCCCAATACCTCTACCGTAGTACCGTTAACGGATACCCGAAATGGCTTCTCTTTATTTTTAGCCACTTCAAAATAAGCTTCGCCGGTGATCTCCACTTTACGTTCCTTGTCGTCAAATACCACCGGGTAGCGGATAGAAGATGCCGCATTCAGCCATACTTTGGTGCCATCTTCCAGCACCAGTTCAAACTGGCGGCCCCGCGGGGTTTCGATAATATTATAGCCCGAGCTGACCTTACTGTCATTATCCTGCACATAATTCAGCACACCACCATTCTTAACTACTTTCATACTGCCCTGCATGCTCAAAGTACCGTTGGAAGCGCTGTCCAGCACGATATAACTTCCATCAGCCAGTTTTAACACAGCACCGGTAGTGCCGGGCGCCACATCATTTTTATATTTAGAAGAGGGGATATTTTTTGCAATATCATTTTTAGAAGCCGTCTTTTTGCTTGCGAAATAATAAATACCACTGATGCTGATGAGCAATGCAATGGATGCGGCCGCCCACCATATCCTGCGGCGGGAAGAGCGCATGGGTACTCCTTTTGCAGGTGTTTCCTGTTCAAACAGCAGGGATAATATCTTATCGGAATGCGCTTCGCTGAGCTGGTGGCCGGTATTGGTTTTGCTCCATACGTCATTCATAAAAAGCTTTACTTCTTCATCGTTCTCACCCTCCGCCAAAAGGGCAAATAACTCCTTTTCTTCTGTTCCGGAAATAGTTTTGGACAGGTAGCCGTTGAGCAGGTATGCTAATCTTTTATTTTTCATCTTTTGCAATCGTTGTATCGATCTTCTTTACAAAAGACAACCGGCAGCAAAAAAAGGATTAGGCTATTTAAAAATAATTTTCAGAAAAATGGCGAGGGGTAAAAATATACTGGCGGGATGACTTTCCATGAACTGGCGGATCTTACGCAGCGCAGTCACCATATGGGTTTTAACGGTATTGGGGGTAATGTTCAACTGGCGGGCTATCTCGTCGTTCTTCAACCCGTTTTCGCGGTTCAGGCGGAAGATCATGCGCTGCTGGGGCGATAATTGTTCCATAGCAAGCTGCAACATGCTGAGCTGGTCTTTGTACAAAATGTACTCTTCCACATTTTCTGTAGCAGTATCTTCTTTTGCAGTAACGGCCGTTTTTACTTTCAGCTCCAGCGCTTTCTTTTTTAGATAATTAAAGCAGAGGTTCCTGGTAATTGTGGCCATCCATGCCTCAATATTGTTGATATCGGTCAATGTATCCCTGCCTACCCACAGCTTTACAAATACCTCCTGCGTAATTTCTTCTGCAATAAAAGTGGAACGGGTAAAATGTACAGCGTAGGAATATACCTTGTCTTTACTGTTGTTGAACAGGTACCGGTATGCATCCTGGTCTCCCGAAGCAATAGCGCACAGCAACTCCTGTTCATTTGTGTAAGACACATTATTCATGCGGCAAGACGTATTTGGTATTAAACAAGCGTATAGTAAAACTACAAAATATTACATGATATTCACAGGCTTTAACATTTCGGCGGGTACGGATCCTGGGCGCTGTTCCGGGTAATCCTATTACTGCTTTTCTTCAACAGATGTCTTGATGGGCCAGCGCCGGTTTTATTGTTTAACTCCCGGCCCGAGCACTTTTTTAAGAAAACGCATCAATATAGTTTACCGTTGGGGTAAACCAGGGCTCAAACAAACAAAAAGTATGCGGCGTGTTGGGAAATGTATGTACTTCGGTATAAATATGATTGCTTTCCAGTATCCGGGTAAAATCATCCCGCCCTGCATGCATACGGGCAATACTGCTGTTGATAAAAAGGCTGGGTGGTGTACGGGGCCCTGCAAATGTCAGGGGCGATCCTGCTTCCATCAGTTTAAAATTTTCTTTCTGCGTGTAGCCGAACCAGTAAGTACTGCCTCCTATCCTGCTGCTGGTGTCCGTCGTTTCAGAACTTTCGGCATGCACAAACGAAAGTGTGCCATCAATATTTACCAGCGCATTTATTTTAGATGACGTGGCAGCCGGTGCATTCACACCCTCAAACAAAGGCATATCACCCGTGGTGGCCAAAAACGAAGCCAGTTCACCCCCTGCAGAAAAACCTGCAGTGACAATTTTATTTGTATCAATATTATAACTGGCTGCATGTTCTCTCACCCAGCGGATCGCTGCTTTCAGGTCGTACACCGCAGCAGGAAATAATGCTTCAGTAGATAGCCGGTATTCGGGTGTAAAACAAACATAACCTTTTGCAGCCAGCTGCTGTGCCAGTGCATGGTGCTGTGTCTTATTTCCCGAACGCCATCCGCCACCATAGATCATGATGATCGCAATATGGTTGTTCTCTTTTTTTTCTTTGGGATAAAATGCATCCAGCTTTAAACTGCGCTTGCCTGTTTTGTTGTAAGTAACATCATATTGGATGCTCACCGCCGGCATTGCTGTTACTGTTGGCAGGCTGATATCGGGATATTGTTTTTTTGCTCCTGCAAAAGCGCTGCGGTTGGAGAATGTAGTGTCGGTGATTCCTGTAAGGCCACTAAGAAGCTGGGCCTGTGTTTTAGCTGCAATAAATAATGCGGCAAAAACAACTGCAATTGTTTTTGTCATCCTGGTGTTTATTTAAATGGTATAGGTTTTACAAAACCGGTTTCTTTCATCCATAATTCCAGCAGGTTCAGCCACAAATCAGTAGAACCCGGGTTTTCATCCAGCCTGATGCCATGCCCGCCCTGCGGAAATACATGTATACTAGCATTGATCTTTTTATCCACGAGTGCATTGTAAAAAAGTAAACTGTTCTTTACCGGAACAGTACTGTCATTCAATGCATGCACGATGAATGCCGGTGGTGTAAAAGAAGACACCTGCATTTCGCTGGAATATTTTTCTATCATGGCGGCGCTGGTATCCGCTCCTAAAAATTGTTTCCTGCTACCGGGATGTGCAAATTTTCCCATGGTGATCACGGGGGAAAGCAGCACCATAAAATCGGGGCGGTAACTTACCGTATCCAGCGAATCTTTTATGGCCGATACATCAGTGGTTTGTGTGCCGAGCATACTGGCCACATGACCGCCGGCCGAAATGCCCATCACGCCGATCTTATCGGGCTTGATATTCCATTGTGCGGCATTGGCCCTTATCCAGCGCAAGGCCCTCTGTGCATCCTGCAACGGGCCCAGTTCCCGCTGCTGCAGGTCGGCCTGGTTGGGCAGCCGGTAGATCAAAACAAATACATTGATGCCAAGGCTGTTGAACCATTTGGCAAAATTAAAACCGTTATAGATATATGATACCCTTTCGTATCCACCGCCGGGGCATATCAATATCGCACTGCCATTATTGTCCGATTTGGCAACCGGCAATGCATATATACCGGGAACGGCTACACGCCATATTCTTTCATTGAAAAGGCTGTCGGTCACTTTTTTGCCATTGCTGTTGGGCTTTTTGCCCTCGGGCCATATAGGAATGAACTGCTGCGCCTCTATTTTATACAAGGCCAGTAAAAGCAATAATAGTATCCCGGTATGTTTACGCATAGTTTTATTGTTTAGTAACATCCCAATCGCCAAAAATGTTCTTTATAGTATATTCTTTACTTTCTTCCTCCGTTAATTGTTTACTCCATTCCACCCTTTTCAAAGGATCGGATGAAGGTCCGTAATTTTTATATTCCGCATAGCGTACGGTCTTATAATTATCTGTATTGTTCCAGTTACTCCAGCCTTCCGGTTTAATATGCTCGCCGATATAGCAATGCATATACACTACGGCAGCATAAGGCCGCCAGGGCCTTCCCAGCGATACACTGTGCAGCGAAGTATCACCCTTTAAAGTACAATGATTAAAAATGTAACCGAATTTCTTTTCCGGCGGAGTGGATGCGGCCGTAACATGCGAATTCTTTTTGCTGTAAATGGTACAACCTTCGAACCATACAGTAGCGGACCCGAAAATAAAATCAGTAGTGCCTTCAATATAACAGTTGTTATAATACTGCCGGCTTTTTTCGCTGTTGGTAAACAGCACGTCCTGGAAACCGATAAAACGGCAATTGGTAAAAACGGCTTTATCTCCATCCGATTCCACTGCAACGGCCTGCCCTGCCGTAAAGCCTGCATCATTTTGAAAGGTGATATTACTGGCCGTAAAATTGTCTGCCTTTATCAAGAAACTCCAGGAGCTGCGGGTGTTGATCACCTCACCGGTAGCACTTATCTTACCGGTATGATCATCATAAGTAAGTATCGTCGTCGATTTATCTTCTCCTGTTATAGAAACATTTTTCTTAGTGGAATCCAGGAATAATTTTTCTTTATAGATCCCTTTTTTAATAAAAATGATGGTGCGTTTTGCATTGTTGGCAGGTACCGCATCAAAAGCAGCCTGCACAGTGGTGTAATCGCCGCTGCCATCCTGCGCCACCGTTTTTTTAATGGTTTGCGCAGTGGCATGCAATGCAATAAAAGAAAGGCTTATCAGCAACAGTCGCTTCATCCTGTTTATTTTTTTGCCGGTGGTATATATATTCTTTCCGCCAGCTCCAGTTTTAAATTTCTTATTTCTTTCAACACAATTTCTGCCATACGTCTTGCGCCAAATTCAGTAAAGTGTGTATTGTCTTTTTGTCCATTAGGATAGCCGGGGTGTTCCAGCGAATCCAGCTGCATGAACAGCAATTTTGAATTGACAGGACCAAACTGCTGTAACAGGTCACGGCTTTTGGCATCCAGGTCTATTACCGGTGTGTTGGTTTGCTTAGCCACTTCCCATACAGCCGCAGAGTATTCCTTGTGCGTTTCTTCTATCTTACCGTCTTTATCAAAGCGCATACGCGTAACCGGTGTTATCAAAACCGGGTTAGCATTTTTGGCCCTTGTTTCGGTAATGAATTTGATGAGATTGGTTTTATAATCCGGTACAGGTGTGTAACGATCCTTGTATATTTCTTCTTTTGCTTCATCATTATGGCCAAACTGCATCAGTACATAATCACCTTCCTGTAAACTATCGGCAATGGGTTGCCAGCGGTTCTCACTGATGAAGGTACGGGTGCTGCGGCCACCCCTGGCCCGGTTATCTACTTTTACAGTAGAATCAAAAAAATATTTAAAAGGCATACCCCATCCCGTTAGCGGCGCTCTTGAAGAATCATATTCACACATAGTGGAATCGCCGATCAGGTACACTTTTATTTTTTTCTTTGCCGGCATAAAAGCAAACACACCTAAGAAGAGTGCTGCTGCATAAAGATATTTTTTCATTTTAAAATTTTAGAGGCTTAAAAAAGGCTGCCACGGGGGCAGCCTTCAAAACATAAACGATTATTGAGAAAAAAAACTACATTAATAACCCCAGTTCTGTGGCTTCAGGTTCACATTCGCATCTATGGCCGCTTGTGGTATAGGATATAATTGGCTCTGGCCATCTTTAAATCCATAACCTAAGTAGTTAACATAGGTGGTGGTAATATTGGTATTGGCAAACCAGTTTACCCTGTTTGTTGTGGTCAACTGTATGTTACCATTAGTTGGATCCAAAGGTGCCACTGCCGGTGTTGTTGTATAAAAAGAGTTCGCCCATATCTGCCCGTTTTCAGCCAATGCATTCTGGTAATAATACATTTGCTTAGGCAGGTTGGCTGTTAAGCAATAAGCAGGTGGTGCAGCCTGGTAAGTATAAGCTACCATCGCAGTTCCTGCAGCCATTGCAGCAAGGTTTGCTTTACTTTCAGTTAATGCTTTACCCAGCAGGTTCCAGCGGATCAGGTCCCATTTGCGGATACCTTCGCCACCAAATTCCAGCATTCTTTCTTTAACCAGTAATTTAAAGAAGGCATCTTTATTACCAGGGTTAGCAGGCACCTGTGCCGCAACGCCGTTGTGTCCTCTCAGGCTTACTTCAGAAAACGCATTATATGAATTAGCATCCGGGCCGTTGTTGATCTCGTTCTGTGCTTCTGCATACATTAATAAAACGTCTGCAAAGCGTATCAGCGGCCAGTTCAGCTGCATATTCTGTAATGATTGGTTGGATGCAGGTGTGGTACTAACGCCGGCGCTTACCCCAATACTGAAGTAGAATGCAGGACTAGATACCCAGTCTCTCCTGAACTTACCATCATAGATACTGTTGCTGGCATGTCCACGGCCAAACACATCCCTTACCACTTCAAAAGGCACAAAGCTTACATCCCTTCTTACATCAGTTGAATCGAACTGGTAAAAATAAGTAGGCAACATATTGCCCAATGAACCACCCACACCATTGATCTTGGTTCCGCTCTGCAAACCAATTTTACTATCGGAGTTGGTACCGTTGGCCATGGCCACCTGCATGATCAGTTCTCCTGCAGGGTCCATTGATTTATGGGCATCGATCACATCTTTAAATAAACCTTTGAACGTGGCAGCCAATGTATGCTGGCTCCTGTTCTGCATTATTTCCCAGGTTTCGTCCCTGGCTATTTTATAAAAATCAAGATAATTGGCAGGCCTTGAGATCACACCATTGATATCAGGCGAATAGCCGCCTGCAAACAAAGCAACTTTTGCACGCAGTGCCATTGCTGAACCTTTGGTAAAACGTTCGTCCTGTGTTACGGCAGTTCTCCACGGCATTAAATTCTTTGCAATAGCAAGGTCTTTCAGTATATGATCGTAAATGGTATCCCTGCTGGTTCTTTTCGGGAACAGGTCGGGTATAAATGCGGATGGCGTTCTTTGCTCCGGTACATTTCCCCATAAACGGATCAGTTCAAAATAATACTGCGCCCTGATGGTATAAGCTTCGCCCAGCATCCTTCTCAGCTCCACATTATCTGCGCTGGTGCCGGTTTCGCTGTACTGCGGCATTTTGGGAATATAATAGATACAGTTGTTGGCCCTTTCAATACCTGCATAAAACTGGTTGAAAGTACTTACGATATCCGTGTTACCTGCCACTAATGTATAGTGTGCTTCCTGGTGCCTTAACTGGTCCAGTGCAGAACCACCGCCCATGATAATATCATCATCGTGTGCATAGTAATAGCTCACCCTGATACCATAACCAAAATCGCCGGCCATGGAAAAATAGGCGCCCATCAATGCAGCCCTTGCATTGGGTACATTACCAAATACAAAGCTGGGATCGAATGTGGAAACCGGTTCGGGTGATAAATATTTTTTACATGAAAGCGAAAGCAGAACGGTACACAGCAATGCTACTGCGACACCTTTTATGTTCATGATCTTATTTTTCATATTGAATCGTTTTAGTGTTTTAGAATGATAGATTTAAACCTACAAGAATAGTGCGGCCCCTTGGATAAGCAGAGTAATCAACACCCGGTGTTAACGGGTTGCTGCGTTTTGCGTTCACATCAGGGTCGTAGCCTTTGTAACCGGTGATAGTGGCCACATTGTAGATAGTGCCATACACCCTCAGGCTCGATATTTTGGCCCTGCTGATGATGTTCTTCGGTAAATTATATCCTAAAGTTATATTATTTATTCTTAAGAAAGAACCGTCTTCCACTGCGTAAGACATCGGGTAGAAACCGGTAGTGGTCCTGATCGGCTGCCAGATGGTGGCTCCTGCATTCAGTGCCGCAAGATCAGCCGGTGCAATACCTACTGTAGTGGTGGCGTTGATCTGTTTTTGCACCAGGTTGCCCTTGCTGTCGATCACTTTCCACCTGCCGTTCATTACAGACAGCATGTTGGCATCTACACCATAAGCATTGGAATATTCCAGGTTGTTGGCATTAAAGATATCATTACCATAAGAGAAGTTGGTAAAGATGTTCAGATCAAAACCTTTGAAAGAAAAGGTCTGGTTGAAACCACCGGTAAATTTAGGCAGTGCATTACCAATAACGGCCCTGTCGCCATCCAGTGTTATTTTGCCATCACCATTCACATCGCGGTATTTGATCTGGCCCGGAGCAACCAGGTCAGCCAGTACTGAAATTGGATCAGCCAATCCTGATTTTAATTTGTATTGTGTAGTCAGCAGTGGATAAGACGCATTGCTGTAAGCGCTGGTGGTAAAATCATCCACGTTATAAAAACCATCCACCACAAGGCCATACATGGTACCCACACTCTCGCCTACTTTCAGCAGGTAGTCGTCAGCGTTAGCTGTAGTGAACCAGCCGGAGTTAGCGGTAAATTGTGTATTGGTACCCAGGCTGAGTATCTTATTCCTGTTGAAAGAGATGTTGAAATTAGCATCCCATTGAAAATCTTTCTTCTGCATTACGGTAGCGCCCAATTGCAGTTCAAGACCCTGGTTGCGTACAGAACCTACGTTCTGGTACTGGGTGGTATAACCTGATGTTGCAGGAAATTTATTTTCGATCAGCAGATCTTTGGTAGTATTCGAATAATAATCCGCGGTCAGTGTGATCCTGTTCTTAAAGAAGCTCAGGTCAAGACCAACGTTCTTTGATTCCAGTGTTTCCCAGGTGATGTTGGGATTACCCAATCTGCCGGGTGTAACCAGAGTATAAGCCAACGCATCGTTCAAACCATAACCACCATTTGAAGGAGTGGTAAAGCCCGTCGTGTATCCGTAAGCGTTGATCCTGTTATTACCAGCCTGTCCAAAGCTCAGCCTTACTTTTGCATCATTCAGGAAGTTAAGCGACTTCATGAAATTTTCCTGCGACAACCTCCATGCCAGTGCCACAGAAGGGAAGTAACCCCATTTGCGGTTGGTGGAATCGGTTAAAGGAATTGCACTGGAATAGTTAGGTCCGAATAAAGAAGAACCATCCGCCCTTAAGTTAAAAGTAAGGAGGTATTTCCTGTTGAAATTATATTTCAAACTGGTAAAGAATGATACCTGCCTGGTGGTAACTTCCGAAGAAGCCGGCTTAGGCTGCGAGAAACCAGCCGGCGCCGAAGCGAGGCCGATGTTGGCAAAAGCAACTTCTGGTTTGATACCCACAGGGAAATATCTTACTTCCATCGAGTTTATCTTATTGATAGTTTGATAGATCTCGTGACCGATCAAGATATCCAGGCCATGTTTGGATTTAAACAGCGACTGGTTGCTGTAAGTAAATACATTGGAGTTGTTCAATGTATAACGATCGTTATTGCTGAGTGTTAATATCGGCAACTTGTTATAGGTTCTTGAAGTGGCAGTCAAGGTATCATCAAATGCTTTTGACTCCGCCTTGTTCACATCATAACCATACGTGCTCCTGAAGGTCAGGTTCTTTATAATATTCAAATTAAAATAGCCATTGAAGTTGTAAGCAGTGATCGTACGTTTCCTGTATTCTGCATCCAGCACTTTTAATGGATTCAATTCATTTAAACCATTACCGGGGTTGCGGGCATCCAGGTCAGCATCATAAAAATCTTCTGTCTGGCCCGGCAGTATCAACGGACGATAACGGGTGAACTGGCGCAACCTGTTGCTACCTGCACCTCCCACATCCGATGTACCGGCGCCATCCACCGACTGTAACATTATAACGTACGTTGAAACCAACTTTTAAAGCATTGCTTACTTTATGATCGAATTTAAAGCTCGCCAGTTTCCTGTCGTAATCCGAATTCAGTAACAAACCTTCCTGCTTGTTCCAGGTGGCGCTTAAATTATACTGCGTAGCAGCAGTACCACCTGATACAGAAATATTGTGTGTGGATTGTTTGGCATTGCGGCCCATGATGCGCTCCTGCCAGTCCATTGGGTTTACGTAATTGCTGTAAGTAGGAGCGATCGTATCAAAGTTGCTCATCCTTTTAATATACTGTGCTGCCACGGCAGTATCAGTAGCATTCTCTGTGTACTTGGCCCTTTCATAAGCATATAGTACAAAATTGTAAGGATCCATCATATCCAGTTTCCTGGTGATGGTGTTGAAACCAAAGAATGCGTTGTAGGTAACAGATGTTTTACCCTGTGTGTTCCTGCCACCTTTGGTAGTGATCAAAAATACACCGTTGGCACCTCTTGCGCCATAGATAGCTGTGGAAGCCGCATCTTTCAATACGGTAACACTTTCAATATCCTGTGGAGATAATACAGAGAGTGCATTCTCAATCTGTATACCATCCACCACATACAGCGGCGCACCGCTTTGGGTGATAGAACCCCTACCCCTTACAAAGATGTCCACATCGGCGCCGGGTGTACCTTCCGATACACTTACCTGCACACCGGCCAGTTTACCGGCCAGGGCTTCTGCAGCCGAGTTGGCGGGGTTGTCTTTAAGATCTTTGGAACCAATGGTGGATACAGAGGCGGTAAGGTCCTTTCGCCTTACACTGGAATACCCCACTATCACCACATCGTCCTGGGTAACCACAGCTTTCGCCAGCTGAACAGTTACCGGGTCGCTGCCGGTTACAGTTACCGGTTTTACCGTAAAACCAACGGAAGAAACGATCAGTTCCACGGGGCCGTTGCCGGTCACTTCCATAGAAAAATTACCGTTCTTGTCGGTCTGAACGCCCTTTTTGGAGCTTTTGGAGATGATGTTCGCCCCGGCAATGGGTGCGCCCGTCTCATCCGTCACCTTACCCTTGATCGTCCTGTTTTGAGCCGACAGGGCAAAAGGCAACATAAAAAAGATTGTGAGCAGTACTAACAACTTATTCATATAGCAGTATTTAGTTTACTAGTTTAAAAAACAGCTTGCTTTTCGGGGAGAAAAGCCGGGCTGCGGCAGCAATCAATGACCAATGTTAGAACTTTTTTTTTGCTCAGATAATTAGCAGCCGCCACTATTTTTACGCAAACGTTCCCGATAACGTTGCCACATTATTTTATCCCCTTAAAAAGCTGTAACTTGAAAAAAATAACGGTGATTTGCACTTGCCAAAAAACAAAAAATGAAGTTTGAACCGGTAACAATCAAGGATATAGGAAAAGCATTAGGATTATCTACATCAACAGTGAGCAGGGCTTTAAGGGGCAGTTATGAAATAAGTTCGGAGACCAAGAAACTGGTATTGGAATATGCAGAAAAGATCAACTACCGCCCCAATCCTATTGCCTTAAGCCTGAAGGAGCGCCGCAACCATTCGCTGGGCATCATTGTTTGCGAAATTGCCAATAATTTCTTTTCCCAGGCCATCAACGGCATCGAATCCATTGCCTACAACCGGGGTTACCATGTTATTATATCACAAAGCCACGAATCGTACGAAAGGGAATCGGTGATACTGGATCACCTTGCCTCCAGGTCGGTGGATGGATTACTGGTTTCGGTATCCAGCGAAACAAAGGATTATGGCCATTTCAGCCAGTTGTACGAAAAAGGCCTGCCCATTGTTTTTTTCGATCGTATCGTAAATGAAATAAACACCCATAAAGTAATTGCCGACAATTTTAAAGGGGCTTTTGATGCTACGGAACACCTGATCAATAATGGTTTTAAAAGGATCGCCCATGTTACCAGCGCACCCTATCTTTCTATTTCAGTGGAAAGACTGGAAGGCTATAAAGAAGCCCTGCGCAAACATAATATTGAATACGACGATAAGCTGGTACATTTTTGCCATCACGGCGGTATGATATATGATGAGGTGGAAGATGCCGTGAAAAAGATCGTGAAGCTGAAACCAAAAGTAGATGCTTTTTTTACCGCCGGCGACCGCCTTACAACTGCCAGCATGCAATCTTTACAAAAACTGGGCAAGCGGATACCCGATGATATTGCCATCATTGGTTTTACCAATACCAACCTGGGCGAAATGTTCAATCCGCCTTTATCAGTAGTAAGACAACCTGCATTTGAAATCGGCCAGGTGGCCACCGAATTGTTGATCAGCATGATAGAAAGCAAACGGCCGGTTACTGATTTTGAATCGAAAGCATTGCAGACAGAACTCATCATCCGCGAATCTTCCGGGAAAAACAAACCCATAAAATAACCATACAGTTTTACTCACCATTCCATTCACTACTCACCACTCACTCGTCACGATTCACGCTCATGAAAATACAATTCTGGTCGGTTGGTAAAGCGCACGAAGCCCATGTAAAGGAGGCTGTGGAAATGTTCACCAAGCGCATCTCACATTATTACCCGGTGGAATGGCATATCATACCTGTTCCAAAAAACAGCGGCACGCTGAGCGAAATGGATCTGAAGAAGAAAGAAGGCGAAAGCATTACAGGCATTTTACAAAAAGATGATTACCTGGTATTGCTGGATGAAAGAGGCAAGCTGATCAAAAGCGAAGAGCTGGCAAAGTTCATCGAAACAAGGGCCAATGAAAGTGTAAAGAAAATGGTATTTTTAATTGGTGGCGCTTATGGCGTAAGTGAAGATGTGATGAAGCGGGCCAATTATAAATGGAGCTTATCTCCTTTGGTATTTCCGCACCAGTTGGTAAGATTAATTTTGGCCGAGCAGGTGTACCGGGCCTGTACTATTATAAAAAACGAAAACTATCATCATAAATAAAACCACATGGAGGATATTCAGCAATACCCGTTAACTTTTGGTATCATAGCGCTCACCGTTGTAATTTCTTTAATAGCATTTTCCAATACTGAGGTAAAGAACAAGGCGCTTTTTTATCCTTATGGTATGTCTTCCCCTTCGGAATATTACCGATTCATCAGTCATGGTTTTATTCATGCGGATTTCATTCACCTGTTCTTTAACATGTTTGCATTGTATTCTTTTGGCAGCTTTATAGAAATGTACCTGTTCAACAAAACCGAGTACATTGTATTATACTTTACCTCTTTGATCGCAGCCTCTGTTTTTGATTTTATAAAGAACCGTAACAACTCATCTTATGCAGCACTGGGTGCTTCCGGCGCTGTTTCTGCAGTAATATTTGCTTCCATGATATTCGACCCCTGGGTAAAAGGCGTTGCATTATTTGGTGTGCTGGCGCTTCCTAATATCGTATTCGGCGTGCTATATTTATGGTACTGTGCTTATATGAGCAAACGCGGCGGAGATAATATCGGGCACAATGCGCACTTCTGGGGTAGCGTGTACGGTTTTGCATATACGGCTATTTTAAAACCCGAACTGTTCAAAGGTTTTATCGAAAAGCTGCTGCATCCTACGTTTTAAGCGTTAGCTGCAATACCTGCTGGGTATTAGCGGTTATCTTAAAGCGGTCATCCATACGCAGACCGATCACCCACAATATTTTTTTATTGCTTTCAATCACCCAAACATTTTCTTTTTGGGTAAGTGATAATTTCTGGTCAATAAAAAAACGGCTGAGCTTCTTTTTTTTCTGCATGCCTAAGGGATAAAAATAATCACCCTGTTTCCATTTGCGTAGTAATAAAGGGAATTGTATTTCTTTGATATCCAGTTGTACGGTGAATGGCGAATTTGAAATATCGAATGTGGAATGTTTTTCTATTTGCAATGTGCCATTTTCAAAAAGCATGGTCTTATCTTCTTCTTCAATAAGTATATTGGAAGCATCGATCGTTTTGTTGGGCGAAATGATGAGCCAGGCCCTGTTGCGGATAATGCGGTGTGTGGCAGACTGTACATATTTTCCCGAACTGCTTTGTAATAATCCCAGCACGTCCGCTGTTTGATGTGCTGTAAAACCAAAATCTTTGATGATCTCGTACACAATGGTGGAAAGCGGCTGCAGCTTTTGCATTTTTAAAACAGGAATATGCACTTCATTCCCTTTATGTTCCAGTAGTTTCTTTTTATGCAGCTCTACTGCCTGGTTGTATAATTGTTCCGCCGCTCCCATTCTTTCAATATTGTTCAAAAGATTTTCTTCTACCGCCGGAAATACTTTTTTTACTGCAGGTATCAGCTGGTTACGGAAATAATTACGGGTAAAATCATCTTCTTCGTTAGTATGATCGGTAACAAAAGCGATATTGTTTGCTGTTGCAAAATCAAGAATATCTTTTTTAGCAGCAAAAAGCAAGGGCCTTACAATATGATTTTGTTTCGGTAAAATGCCGTGCAGACCTTTAATACCCGTACCGCGGAAAAAATTCATCAGCATTGTTTCTATATTATCACCTGCATGATGAGCTGTTACGACAAACGCATAATCTTTTTCTTTCCTTATTTGCTCAAACCATGCATAGCGCAGGTTTCTTGCTGTTTCTTCAATGGACGTTCTTTCTTTTGCTGCGATCGCTTTAGTATCAAAGCTGGTTGAAAAAAAAGGAACCTTGCATTTTGCTGCCAGTTCTTTTACAAACAATTCATCTCTTACACTGTCCTCGCCTCTCAATTGAAAATTACAATGCGCAATAGCAAGATCGTACCCCATCTGCTTACACAGTTCACACAACACCACACTATCCACGCCTCCACTTACAGCCAGCAGCAATCTATCTTTTGGATTAAAAAGATTTTGTTGTTGAATGTATTGTTTAAATTTTCCAAAAAGATCCATATTGCTGTTTCCAGTTCGACAATGATAAAAATATTTTTTCGCAAAAATCTTCTACATAATGATTCCCCCCTTTAGGGGGGTTAGGGGGGCTACTCTTCCAGGTCTTCCTTCGCTCCCTGCAACTCATTATACGAATGGTTATCCCCTGCCCTTTTTGCTTCCCACATGCCGCGTTCATATACTTTTATCGCTTTTTCAAATTCTCCGGCACGTTCCAGCAGCTTAGCTAAATGATAATAAGAACCGATATAAGTAGGCTCCCGCAGCAATATCTCGTTAAAAAGTTTGCGGGCTTCCTCATCCTTATCTACTTTAATGTATTCCAGCGCCAGCGCATGTTGCAGAAAACTATCCTTATCCGATGTTTTCATGTACTCCAGCAATTTTTCTATCCTGCTCATAGTATTAAAAATATTTTTAGTTTTTTGTGTAAGCGTATCACCTTCTTCTCTTATCTTTGTAAATAGTTGCATAAACAACCAATTGACATAATCCCCTTTAAAACAGGGTAAAAACAGATTGTAATATGAAGATACTCGTTTGCATTTCAAAAACGCCGGACACAACGGCAAAAATAGCTTTCAGCGATAACAATACGAAATTTGCTGCTGATGGTGTTCAATGGATCATCAACCCTTACGATGAATGGTATGCCTTAGTGAGGGCCATCGAATTAAAAGAAGCAGATCCTTCCACTGTAATTCATTTGGTAACTGTAGGCGCAGCTGATGCTGAGCCCATCATCCGCAAAGCATTGGCGCTGGGCGGTGATGAAGCCATCCGCATCAATGCAGATAGCCATGATAGTTTTTATATCGCTTCGCAGATTGCCGAAGTGGCCAAACAGGGCGGTTACGACCTGGTGTTCACCGGTAAAGAAACCATCGACTATAATGGTTCATCCATTGGTGGCATGGTGGCCGAATTGCTGGATATGCCTTATGTATCACTTGCAATTAAATTTGATGTGGCTGCAGGCGCTGCCACCATTGTACGTGAAATTGAAGGTGGCGAAGAAACAGATAAAGTTAGTCTACCCGTAGTAGTTAGTTGCCAGAAAGGGATGGCCGAACAACGCATTCCTAATATGAAAGGCATTATGGGCGCCAGGAGCAAACCATTAAAAGTGGTGGAACCAGTTGCGGTGGATGCTTTGACCTCTATTGTTTCTTTTGATCTTCCGCCTGCAAAAGCCGGTGTAAAGTTAGTTTCGCCTGAAACTCCTGAGGAATTAGTTCGTTTATTACACGAAGAAGCCAAAGTATTTTAATGCCCCTGTCCCCTGAAGGGGAACTAAGGTGGGATCATTATTATATAATTTTTAGTTCTTTTAATTTTATCAGGTCCCGGTTTTGTTTTATTAAAAAATTAGTAACAACTGTTTACAAATTTGTCAACAGTAAAACTTATAAATTATGTCAGTTTTAGTTTTTCTTGACCAATCAGAAGGTCACATAAAAAAATCATCTTTGGAAGCAGCAAGCTACGGTGCTAAGGTTGCAGCACAATTGGGCGTTGCAGCGGAAGGTATTGTTTTAGGAAATGTTACCGAAGACCTGCCTTCATTGGGAAAATATGGTTTGAAAAAAATTCATACCGTAAAGAATGATACGCTCGATCACCTGGATGCGCAGGTATTTACTGCTGTGCTGGCCGAAGCGGTTGCTGCAACAGGTGCTACGGTGGTGATCTTTTCCAACAATATCAGTGGCAAGGCCATTGCACCAAGGTTAAGCGCCAAATTAAAAGCAGGTTTGGTAAGTGGCGCTGTTGCATTACCCGATACCGGCAACGGCTTCGTGGTAAAGAAAAATGTTTTCAGTGGTAAGGCATTTGCAAATGTGGCCATCAATACTGCGGTAAAAATAATTGCGCTCAACCCCAACTCCTATTCCATCTCCACACAGGACGGCACTGCCGAAGTAGCTGCATTATCAGCAACGGTGGGCACGCCAAAAGTAACGGTATCATCAGTTGATAAAATTGTAGGCGAAGTACCATTGAGCGAAGCAGAAATAGTGGTAAGTGGTGGCCGTGGTTTAAAAGGTCCTGAGAACTGGGGATTGGTTACCGATCTTGCAAAATTATTAGGTGCTGCAACCGCCTGCAGCCGTCCTGTAGCAGATATTCACTGGCGTCCGCATCATGAGCATGTGGGACAAACGGGCCTGGCCATTGCACCCAATCTTTATTTTGCCATCGGTATCAGCGGCGCTATCCAGCACCTGGCCGGTGTAAACCGCAGTAAGGTGATCGTGGTGATCAATAAAGATCCCGAAGCGCCTTTCTTTAAAGCAGCTGATTATGGTATTGTAGGCGATGCTTTTGAAGTAATGCCAAAGATCATTGAAGCAGTAAAGAAATTAAAAGGAGCATAAACAAATTATAGTTTAAAGCAAAGCCTTCCATTCGGGAGGCTTTATTTTTTATATTTGTTTCATAAACCACCAATATGAAAAAATTATTCTTATCAACTGTTATTATCTGCCTGGCAGTTTTTGCAAAAGCGCAACAGGATTTCCAGGGGGAGATCGTTTATAAACTACACGCTTCGGAAGAAGATAAACCCGATGCTGAACTGAAAGCTTTTTTTGGCAACAGGAAAATAAAACTGCTGTTCAAAGAAAAAGCGGAATATGATAATGATGCCCTTCTTATCATTTTGGATTCTGCTGCAACTTTTACACTCAATGCTGATCATAAAACTTTTAAAAAGAAATTACTGAGCATCAAAACGCCCATGGATGCACCACAAAAAAGAATGATCGCCGGGTATACAGCGCTCCCGATGATACCGGAAAACAACGGACTGGGCAGTTTGCTGGGAGGCATGTTTGGCGCCACCAATACTGTTTTTTACCTGGCCGATAGTTTACAGTACCATATACCCGATAAATTCCGCGGCAATATGGAATTTGTAATTGTTCAGAAAAACAGGATCGTGTTGGGTGCGGAACTGCAGTTCTCCAACCCTTTTTCTGATGGAGGAGCGGTTGACAGCTCCAAAGCAAAGATCGTTACGGCAGAAGCGATCTCCATTAAACCGGGTGCGATCGATGAATCGGCATTTATCATCCCTGCAGATTATGTTGACAGTAAAACAGTGAATTACGATATGCCCATGGTGGATACCACTGCAGTGTTACCGGCAATGGCAGATACCGCGATGCCTGCCCCCAAACCTAAAAAACCAGTTAAAAAGGCGCCTGTAAAACCCGCTAAATCAAAAACTTCTGCTACTGTAAAGCCTGTGGCAAGAAAAGAACACTAAATACATTTTTACACCCTTTTGTTTTTATATTTGCTTTTTAAATATTCACCTTCCAACCCAAGGGACAGGATCATATGAAGAAAATAGAACTGGAAATAGTAGCATTATCGCACAGCATTACACAAACGCATTCCTATGCCGTGGTTTTGGGAGAAGTGAATGGTCTTCGCAGGCTGCCCATCGTAATTGGTGGTTTTGAAGCACAGGCCATTGCTGTGGCGCTGGAACGCATGAGCCCCAGCCGCCCGCTCACACACGACCTGATGAAGAATTTCATGATGGCTTTTAATGTTGAATTGCACGAGGTAGTGATCAACGACCTGCAGGAAGGCATTTTTTACAGCAAGCTGGTGTGCAGTTCGGCCAACGATACGGTAGAAATAGATTCCCGCACTTCGGATGCGCTGGCCCTCGCAGTGCGTTTTGGCTGCCCCGTGTATACCTACGATTCTATACTGGACCAGGCAGGCATTTTAATGGAAGATGATGGTAAAAAGAAAAAGACACAGCCCGTGACCAGCGAAGGCGGCGGCAGTGACGACCTTAAGACCATGAGCCTGGAAGAACTGAATGCACTTTTAAGTGAAGTACTCGACAGCGAAGATTATATCCGCGCCATTGCAATACGCGACGAGATAAAAAGCAGGAAGACGAAGTAATTAATAATGAATAATGGGTTAATGAATAATTAATAATTGTTGCAATTCTCATCAACTCATACGACCCTGAAATTATCCATTATCAATTTTTACATTATCCACTATTATGGTTGTTTTCCCTAATTGTAAGCTCAACCTCGGCCTTCGTATTCTTAATAAAAGAGAAGATGGTTTTCATAACCTCGAAACCGTTTTTTATCCCATTGCTTTAAAAGATGCGCTGGAAATAATTGCAGCGCCCAATAATAAAGATGCGGTTGCATTCAGCAGCAGTGGATTAACAGTGGAAGGCAATGTGGAAGATAATATCTGCATAAAGGCTTTCCATCTTATAAAAAAAGATTTTCCCGGTTTACCCTCTATAAAAATGCACCTGCATAAGGCTATACCAATGGGTGCAGGCCTGGGCGGCGGTTCGGCGGATGCTGCATTTACGCTGCAGTTGCTGAACAATAAATTCGACCTTGGTATTGATGATGCACAGCTGATACATTATGCTGCGCAACTGGGCAGTGATTGTGCTTTTTTCATGCTTAATAAGCCCTGCTATGCTACCGGCCGCGGCGAAATAATGGAAGCGATCAATGTTGATCTTTCAGCATACAAAATAATATTGATCAATCCCGGTATTCACGTTAATACCGGTTGGGCCTTCTCTCAACTTGAGTCGGAGCGCTTTAAGCGATCTGAACCATATTTAAGAAACATCATTCAGCAGTCTCTTTCCACCTGGAAAGACACACTGCTCAACGATTTTGAAATACCCGTATTTGAAAAATATCCTGCCATCAAAAAAATAAAAGAGGATCTATATAACCGGGGAGCGATCTATGCAGCCATGAGCGGCAGTGGCAGTACGGTATTTGGTATTTTTGAAAAGCATGCGCTGATAGACTACCCGCAAAAAGAAACATTTGTAAAGATCCTGTCTTAATTCAATTCTTTCAGCAACGAATCAATATCCAGGGCCGAAGTGCCCATCCACAATTTGCCTTCGGTATTCACCGGCCATTGTTCTTTGGGCCTGTCCCAGTACAATTCCACACCATTACCGTCGGGGTCATTCAGGTAAATAGCTTCCGATACACCATGATCCGATGCACCGGTAAGCGGGTAGCCTGCTTCCATCAATCTTTGTAAAATTGCAGCCAGGTCTTTACGGGTGGGATAAACGATCGCAAGATGATATAAACCTGCGGCACGTACCGGTGCAGGTCCAGCATTTTTACTGTGCCAGGTATTTAAACCAATATGATGATGATAGCCTCCGGCGGAAATAAATACAGCACTGTCGCCATAACGTTGCGTTATTTCAAAGCCCAGCAGCTCTTTATAAAAACCCAGGGCCCTGTTAAGGTCTGCAACTTTCAAATGCACATGCCCGATATGTGTTTGCGCCGGAATTGTATAACTCATAAAAAATTTTTATCTTTGCATCAAATTTACAACTATCAGCAATTTATTCAACATAGTATCTTTCCTGGGTAACAACCTCGACCTGCTGAATCATCGAAGTATCTGATCCGTGTGCGCTGCCTTACAGGCGGCGTGATCTTTCTTTTTTTTCTTTTATACATTTTATTCGTTTTTTATGCAAACATCCATTGCTTTATCAGCAGCTACCCAACATTATTTAGATCTTGAAGAAAAATACGGCGCCCATAATTATCATCCATTACCCGTGGTGCTGGATCGGGGCGAAGGCGTTTTTTTATATGATGTGGATGGTAAACGTTATTACGATTTTCTCAGTGGTTACTCCGCCGTTAACCAGGGACATTGCCATCCCAAAATTGTAGCTGCACTTACGGAGCAGGCGCAAAAACTTACTTTAACTTCCAGGGCTTTTTATAATAACCTGCTGGGCGAATATGAAGCCTACATCACGCAGCTATTTGGTTACAATAAAGTATTGCCCATGAACACCGGTGTGGAAGCTGTTGAAACAGCGATCAAACTCAGCCGCAAATGGGCTTACCAGGTTAAAGGCATTGCAGAAAACAATGCAACCATTGTGGTATGCGAAGGAAACTTTCATGGAAGAACTACCGGTGTGATCTCTTTCAGCAGCGACCCTTCTGCAACAAAGAATTTTGGCCCCTATGCACCCGGTTATATTGCTATTCCATTCAATGATCTTGCTGCACTGGAAAAAGCATTTCAGAATAAAAATGTGGCGGCCTTCTTATTTGAACCCATACAGGGCGAAGCCGGCGTGGTGGTACCGGACAGTGGTTATTATACAAAAGTAAGAACCCTGTGTACTGAATACAATGTATTGATGGTGGCCGACGAGATACAGACCGGCCTTGCACGTACCGGCAAAATGCTGGCCTGCGATCATGAAAATGTACGGCCGGATATTTTGATACTGGGTAAAGCGCTCAGCGGTGGCATTTTGCCTGTAAGTGCCGTACTGTGCGATGATGAAATTATGATGACCATACAACCCGGCGAACATGGCAGTACGTATGGGGGCAATCCGCTCGCCTGCAAGGTAGCCATTACAGCGCTGGAAGTATTGCAGCAGGAAAAACTGGCGGACAATGCCGAAGCCATGGGCGAACTGTTGCGAAGTGAACTGCAAAAAATAAATAGCCCCTTTATTGAAACCATAAGAGGCAAAGGGCTGCTGAATGCCATTGTTATTAAACACTCCAACCCGGATGCAGCCTGGGAGCTATGCCTGGCCTTAAAAGAAAACGGGTTATTGGCAAAGCCAACCCATGGAGATAAGATCCGCTTTGCCCCGCCCCTGCTCATCAGCAAAGAGCAGGTGATGGAATGCGTTGGTATCATAGAAAAGAGTTTGGCCGTATTATGATCTCATGAAATATTTTAGTTATTTTTATTTACCTAATAATTAAAATACCTTTTATGAAAAAAATACTGCTCCTGATTTCCTGCTTTTGTTTTATCTATTCCTTTTCTTTTGCACAGGTTGATACCCTAAAAGGTGAGGATGCGAAGAAGTTGATGAGGCAGATAAAAATGGATACGACAAAATTTTTAAGCGCCACCGGCGACATGGCCTGCAAATGCATCGACTCGATATCTCTCACAAATAAAAGTTCTAAAGAGATCAGTAACGAGATATTTAAATGTATTGATAAAAATGTGGGCAGTTACCAGCTTGCGCTGAAACTATACCACAGCATGGTGGACGAAGGCACTAACAATACACTCACCCTGAATGTCGACAAAGAGTCCAATGAATACCAACAATACTATTTTGAAATAGAAAGATGGCTTACCGATAGTTGTCCATCGATTAAAAGAGCCGCTGCTTCTGATAATAAAGAGTCTGAAGCCTCTACTTCTTCAGATAAAAAAGCAAGGGACCTTTATAACAAAGGTGTAAAGGAAATGAATGATGAAAACTATAAAGATGCTTTGCCATGGTTTGAAAAAGCAGTGAAGCAGGATGAGCATTTTGCATTTGCATGGGATAATGTCGGTATCTGCAGAAGAAAACTCGGCGACCTTGATGGCGCATTGGAAGCGTACCAGAAATCGTTACAGCTTGATCCGAAAGGAAGATTGCCTTTGCAGAATATTCCTGTAGTATATGAATTCCAGAAAAAATATGATAAAGCGCTGGAAGCATACCAACAACTTTCAGCAGCTTATCCTGATGATCCCGAGGCTTATTATGGATCGGGCAGGATGTATGAATTAAAAGGAGATATTGAAAAAGCATTGGATTATATGTGCAAAGCTTACAACGCTTATATTGCAGTTAATTCGCCTTACCGTACAGATGCAGAAAATAATATCAGTATCTATTACCGCAAAATGAAAGACCAGGGTAAAGAAGAAAGGTTCTATGCCATTCTCAAAGACAATAAGATCAACGCAAAGTAAACTATGGAAGAGGTTAAGCAACACAATGAAACCCATTTAAAAAGTTCTGAAGCTTTAAGAGATATTGTAATTGGTATGAGCGATGGCCTCACTGTTCCCTTTGCATTGGCAGCAGGATTGAGTGGTGCTGTAAGCAGCAGTGCCATTATTGTAATTGCCGGTATTGCCGAGATCGCCGCAGGCAGTATTGCGATGGGCCTGGGTGGTTACCTGGCAGGAAAAACAGAACAGGACCATTATAAAAGCGAACAGAAAAAAGAATACGATGAGGTGGAGCACCTGCGCCATGTGGAGATACAGGAAACAAAAGAATTCTTTGCCAACATCGGCTTAAGCCCGCAACTGCAGGACCAGGCCACCGAAGAGATCGCAAAAGACAAAGACCGCTGGGTGGATTTTATGATGAAATACGAACTTGGTCTTGAAAAACCCGATCCTAAAAGAGCTACCAAAAGCGCCCTGAATATCGGGCTTTCTTATATAGCAGGCGGCATCATTCCCCTTAGCCCCTACTTCTTTATCAGCCAATCAAATGATGCTTTAAAAATATCTGTTGTTGCAACATTGTTATGCCTTTTCATATTCGGTTTTTTTAAAAGCAGGATGACCGGTGTTAATCCTTTGTGGGGTGCAATAAGGGTAACATTAATAGGTGCAGTAGCTGCTGCAGCTGCCTTTGGTGTGGCAAAGTTGTTTGAACATTGATTTTTGTATTTTACCTCACATCAGCTTTTTCTAATATTAATTTTTACGCTATTAGTACATCTCCGTAGTACGGATTTGTAGTATTTCCGTAGTACATCGTAAATAATAAAGACAGCGCCTAACCGAAAAAGTTTTTCTTTGTGTATATCGTACACTTTTTAACCTTTTTTTAATGTTGGTATAATTTTTGAAACTTTTTGCAACGTGTTCCCGCTTTAAAATCTAAATGAAAAATCTAATGAAAACCAAACTCTACTCACCTGCAGTAAGCAAGGCATCCTGTTTTGCTTTGCACCAAATCCAAGAATTTAAATACAGTGGCTATTTTAAAGATACCTGTTGAAATGTATCTTCAAGACATTGTATTATTTAAATATTATTTTCCGATTACCCTTTTACTATCCTACTCCGCAAACAGCACAAACCTGAAATTGAAAACTGGCCATGCATCAATATCTGTTATCAAATAATCTGTTATCAAATATTTTTACAACCGGTTTAAAAAGCGTTCTACATATAATTAGTATATAGTACTACAATTTACTTTTTCACCTTTGTGTAGTTTTACAACCAGGTTTTTGGTTTGTTCTTTCAAATCAGAATCCTGTAATCAATATCCGTAAAAACTAAATTCAACCCAATGAAAACTATTGACTTTTCTCTCAGGAGAGGTATGCTCTCTATTTTCGCTCTTTTAGTATTTTCCTTCGCTTTTTCCACTGCTGCTTTTGCCACTACCTATTACGTCAGTACCACGGGTAATGATGCGACCGGTACAGGTACTGCTGCAAACCCCTGGAAAACATTGTATAAGGCCTGCAGCGCAGTTACCGGTGTTGGTAACATCATTCACGTAAATGCAGGTACGTATAATGAAACACAAAAAAGTAATCTTGCCACTGGTGTAAGCCTGGAAGGTGATGGGGTAACTTCTATCATCACTTCCACTGCTATCAACACCGAATTCAGCGAATTGCTTTCCCTCTACTCTGCTGCCGAAGGTACCGATGGTAACCAGCAGATCAGTAATTTAAAATTCGATGGCCAGATGATCACTTACCAGGGCATTAAAGTGATCGGCCGTAAAAATGTAGCGATCCACGATTGCTATATTACCAATTACATCAACCGTGGTATCATCTTCAGCGGTCGTACCGACAATACCAATAATCCTCCTGCAGTTTACGCAACAGGCAACAGCTTTTACAACAACACTGTTATCAACTGTTCTGAATATGATCATACAAGGGATTATGGCGCTGGATGCTTGAACATCGGTGGCCAGATGGGTATACAGATATATAATAATACTATCACACAAAACAGCCGTGCAGAAGGTTACAATGGCTGGCCTATCAAAGGTTATTTAAATGGTTTTATCCGTGGCGGCAGAATTTACAATAACACACTTACTAAAAAACCATTAGCGAACGGTAATGGTGCTTATAACTGGGATTTCTGTATTGAATTATTTGACGAACAGGGTTTGGAAATTGATCACAACACCATCCGTGATGGCGGTATTGATTGTAACCACCAGCGCAAAGGCAATTATGCCTATAGTGTATGGATACACGATAATGATCTGCAGCTGAATACAATTTCTTCTTATGGTGAAAGTGCAGTTACACTGGAATTTCATACAGAGAATGCCATTGTTGAGAACAACAAAATGACCAACTACCGCAATGGTATCATCTTTACACCAAGGCCCAACGACACTGTTAAGAATGTGAGCATTCAACGTAACCTGATGAGCAATGTAAATGGTGGTTATTATATTACTATGAGCAATGGTGATGCAGGACTGGTTTTTGACAGCATTAAAATATACAATAACACCATGATCGGTAATCCATCCAACAAACCAATGTATGCAGTGGATTTCCCTTATACTTCATCCGGTGGTCCTTTTACCCATTTTGATTTTATCAATAACAACTGCGGTAATGCCACCAACTTCCTGCGCCATGGCGGTTCAGTACCATTGAATTATTTTACTGTAAAGAATAACAACTTCTATACTTATACCAGCATTACTTCTTATGTTGGTGCTGCACCCACCAATTACACTTATACCGGTAACCTGATGGTAACACCAACTTATGGCACTAACTATACTTTAGTGGTAGGCTCGCCATTGATCGATGCAGGTATCAATGTAGGTTTACCTTATGCAGGTTCTGCGCCTGATAAAGGTTATGCAGAAGCCAACCTGATATTGCCGGTAAAACTGATCGACTTTGATGTGACTGCCAATAAAGGAGATAATCTTTTACAATGGAAAACAGTAACAGAAAGCAACAGCAGTTACTTCAGCATCGAAAGAAGTAATGATGGTCAGCATTTCACAGAAATAGGCAGGGTAAATTCAGCAGGCTTCAGCTCCAGCGTATTAAATTATCAATACAATGATGCAGCGCCACCGGCAGGTATCAATTACTATCGCCTGGTAATGCTGGATAAAGATAACACTGCAGGTTACAGCAATATCGTTGCTATTACCAACAAATTAGATAAAACACTGGCGATGATCAATACCAAATTATCTTCTGCCAACAGGAGCATGCTGGTATCTATCAACTCTGATGAATCAGTAAAAGCGCTGTTAAGTGTATTTGATCAGTCTGGCCGTGTATATATCAGCGAGCCGGTGCAGTTGCAGAAAGGTATCACAGTGGTAAGCAAGAACACACCTGCAATTTCTAAAGGTATTTATTATATCAAGTTAGATACAGGCGGAGAGAAACTGGTGAAGAACGTGATCGCCGATTAACAAAACAAAACTCCCTGTTTATATAAAAACTCCCTTGTAATAAGGGAGTTTTTTATTAGGATGCTTTATCATCACCATTATTAAGTGTATGCTTTTGATTACTCGAAATATTTTCCATCGTCCACTCCACTTTTTTTACAAAAGGATGTTTACGTACCGGGCAGTTTTCTTTTAAGCATAAGGGGCAACTAAAATCAAGGCAGCCATCCGAATGCACGAACAGTTCCACCGCTTCACCATATTCATCTTTTACCAATGCAGAAAGGGAATCAATTTCGCGGTGTGCTTCGTGCACATTCAAATACCAGGGTACTGTCAAATGACAATCGACATGAATAGTGGTGCCATATTTTATGATGCGGAGATTGTGCAGGTCCACCCAGTTCTCTTTACGGTTGGCATTTAACATGGCCACCATTTTTTTCAATAATGTTTCATCGGCCTCATCCATAATACCGGCAATAGAACTGCGGATGATCTTGTAACCTGTAAAAATGATGATCACGGAAAATAACAATGCCACTGCACTATCGATCCAGTATTGTTTAGGAAAAAACAGCATCAGCAAAAGGCCGATAACAATACCTGCAGTACTCCAGGTATCTGTTTGTAAATGTTTACCACTTGCCACCAACGCAAGCGAATTATTTTTTTTACCGGTATTGATACAAAAAACACCCGCTATATAATTAACGATCGCTGTTGCAGCAACCATGATGATACCGTAATCGAGTTTTGCCACTACATGCGGATGCCGTAAATTATTTATTGCTTCGTAAATAATTACAAATCCTGCCACACTTATCAAAGTACCTTCCACTGCAGCAGAAAGAAATTCGGCTTTACCATGACCATAAGGGTGATCATAATCTTTTGGCTTGGCTGAAACATACAGGCTGTACAAACCAATCAAGCCTGCGATCACATTCACAATACTTTCCAGTGCATCGGTCAATATGGCTACCGAATTGGTAAGGTACCAGGCAGCGATCTTTGCCAGGAAAAGAATGATCCCGATCGCGGTCACGATCTTTTGAAGCCGCAGGTTCTGTTGCGCTGTTTGCATATTATTTTCTTACGGCAAAGTTATGCAGTTGCCCGTTGCAGGGCAAAGATGTTGAAAACTACCCAGTTACGGGAGTAAAAATATCCACTTCATTCCTTCCTTCCACAGCCCCCAACCCGTATTTTTGCAACTAACTAAAACGAGACTGCTATGGATTTTCAATTTTCCGAAGAACAATTAATGATCAAACAGGCGGCAAGGGATTTTGCCATGAATGAATGCCTGCCCGGTGTTATTGAAAGGGACGAATTACAAAAATTTCCTAAAGACCAGGTGGAAAAACTCGCCGACCTTGGTTTTATGGGCATGATGGTAAAACCTGAATATGGCGGCAGCGGAATGGACACCGTGAGTTATGTACTGGCCATGGAAGAGATCAGTAAAGTAGATGCCAGTGTAAGTGTGTGCATGAGTGTGAACAACAGCCTGGTTTGTTATGGCCTGCAGGAATACGGCACAGAAGAACAAAAACAAAAATACCTCACTCCTCTTGCCCAGGGCAAAAAGAATGGTGAATTATATATCGGCGCATTTTTATTGAGCGAACCCGAAGCTGGTAGCGATGCTACTTCGCAACAAACCACTGCTGAAGATAAGGGCGATCATTATTTACTGAACGGTACCAAGAAACTGGATCACCAATGGTAATACCGCTTCCGTTTATTTAGTGATCGCACAAACAGATATCAGCAAAGGCAGCCATGGTATTAATGCTTTTATTGTGGAAAAAAGCTGGCCGGGTGTAACAGTAGGTGCCAAAGAAAATAAACTCGGCATTCGTGGCAGCGATACGCACAGCATTTTATTCAACGATGTAAAAGTGCCAAAGGAGAACCGCATCGGCGCAGATGGTTTTGGTTTTAAATTCGCTATGAAAACATTGGCAGGCGGCAGGATCGGTATTGCATCACAGGCGCTGGGCATTGCAAGCGGCGCTTATGAAAGGGCCTTGGCTTACAGCAAGCAACGCAAAGCATTTGGCAAAGAGATCATGCACCACCAGGCCATACAATTCAAGCTGGCAGATATGGCCACTAAAATTGAATGTGCAAGAATGCTGTGTTTAAAAGCGGCATGGGAAAAAGACAATCACCTGGACTATACTTTAAGCGGGAGTATGGCTAAAGTATATTCCAGCGAAACAGCCATGTGGACCGCTACAGAAGCCGTACAGATACACGGTGGTTATGGTTTTGTAAAAGAATATCATGTGGAAAGATTAATGAGGGATGCCAAGATCACACAGATATACGAAGGCACCAGCGAGGTACAGCGCATCGTGATCAGCAGGACTATTTTAAAATAATTTTACTTGCTTGAATGATCAATGTGCAAACCTCACCTGTTTGCACATTTTTTATTACGGCTGTTCTTAAATGTTTTACAATAACTTTGCAGCGCATAAATTACAATGAGCATTAATTTAGAAAACTATACCGCTATTAAAGAAGAGTTGCATGGCAAAGCCACTTTAGTTGCGGTAAGCAAAACAAAACCTGCCGAAGACATCCAGGCTTTGTACGATCTTGGCCAGCGTGATTTTGGCGAAAATTATGTACAGGAACTTGCAGAGAAAGAAGCTGTACTTCCTAAAGATATCCACTGGCATTTTATAGGCCACCTGCAAAGCAATAAAGTAAAATACATTGCCCCATTCGTGCATTTGATACATGGCGTGGATAGTTTTAATTTATTGAAAGAGATCAACAAGCAGGCTTTAAAAAATAACCGCATGATCGATTGCCTGCTGCAGGTGCATATTGCAAAAGAAGAAACAAAATTTGGCTTAGACGAAAAGGAATTAAATGAATTAGTTCAAATGCTTGCAAAATCCGAATTAAACAATATCCGTGTGACCGGTTTGATGGGTATGGCCTCCTTTTCTGATGACACAGAATTGGTAAGTAATGAATTCCGGCAATTAAAAAATATTTTCGAACAGCATGCTCAATATTCAACTTTTAATTTTCAACTTTCAACCTTAAGCATGGGTATGAGCGGCGACTATAAAATTGCATTGGAGGAAGGCAGCAATATGGTACGCATCGGCAGCTTATTATTCGGCGAAAGAAATTATCCTCAATAATGAGCCAGGAGATCATTATACTTTGTGCAGCAGCATTTGCAGCCGGTTTTATCGATTCTATTGTGGGTGGTGGTGGCTTGGTACAAACACCCGCCGTACTGGTTACATTACCACAGCATCCCCTGTCCACGCTTTTAGGCACCACAAAGATCCCTTCCATATTCGGCGCATCGATCGCTGCTGTGCAATACAGCAGAAGGGTGGCATTGCAATGGAAATTACTGGCGCTGATGTGCAGCATTGCATTGGTGGCGGCTTATGCAGGCTCCGCAACCGTATCTTCCATCAGCAACAGCTTTATGAAGCCGGTGATATTTACCGTATTGATCATCGTTGCTATTTACACGTATTCAAAAAAGAATTTTGGTTTGGCCACCACGGTCAATCATTCCAGGAAAAGGCAAAATATATACGCCATATCATTTGCATTGCTCATTGGATTTTATGACGGCTTTATTGGCCCCGGCGCCGGCAGCTTTATGGTATTGTTCTTTATCAGCACACTTGGTTTCGATTTTTTAAAAGCGAGTGCCCACTCTAAATTGCTCAACGTATCTACTAACCTCGGTTCTATACTTTATTTCAGCCAGCGGGGACATATCATTTACCATTATGCCATACCCATGGCTGTTATGAATTTTGCAGGATCGCTCGTGGGTTCCAGGCTGGCAATTTTAAAAGGCAATAAATTCATCCGCATCTTCTTTCTTATCGTGGTCTTGGGCACCATCATCCGTTTTGGATACGATATCTTTTTTAAGCACTATAAATAAAAAAGCAACGATTTAAAAGCATTGCTATCGATGATCGGAGTAATAGTTTTAATGGAACAATACCGTGGTGCCTTTTTCAAAATGCGTTTTACCATCCACATCCACCGCTTCCAGCATCCATATCACGGTTTGTGTTTCGGCAGGCTGGTTATTGATCTTTCCATCCCAGCCCGGCTGATCGCTGTTCATACTGAATAATAATTTTCCCCAGCGATCGTAGATCCTGAAATAATTTACTTTAGTAAAACCCAGCAACACAGGCCGCAATCGGTCATTTACGCCATTATCATCAGGTGTAAATCCAGTAGGCACATATATAGCGATCTTCTTGTGCGTCTTTACCAATTGCGTATCTATCGTGACACAACCCGTTGCAGTCCTGATCTCGATGGTATACAATTGCGGATTGAGTCCCGCAAAATAAGGCGTAAAGCTGGTAGTGCTACTTAAACTCGTGGCAGGTGTCCATATTACGCTGTTACCAATAGTCCTTGCATTTAATGCTTCCGGAAAATTATAAGCTGCATCTTTATCCGCATACCTGGTGCCCGGCAACTGGTGCTCAATAAATACCGAAGCCGTTTTTGTATTTAAACTTGCAGGACATTGCGCTGTACTTACCGTTAGTTTGATATCATAAGTTCCCGCAGCAGGATAACTGTATACAGGCGATCGTACATTATCAATATGACCATTGCCAAAATCCCAGGAATAATTTACAGTTGATGCGGTATTATTAATGGTGGTATTCAATAAAGGCAATGACAGGTTTTCGCAAACATTTTTTACTGTAAAATCAGCCACCGGCGTTGGGATGACCACCACATCCATCGTGGCACTATCCTTACATCCGCCCGATCCTGTTCCCAGCAATTTTACTTTGTAATTACCTGCTGTTGCATAATTGTGTGTCACATCTTTTGTGGTGACAGTAGTACCATCTCCTAAATTCCATAAGTAATCGATCGTTCCTGCATTGATCGTACTGTTGTTGCTGAATACAAACTGGTTGCCCTGGTAACATTGGCTGGCGAGGTTTACCGAGAAGCCCACTAGCGGTGCATCAAAAACATTGATCTGCCTGGTGGCAGTTGTTTTCGTACATCCGGCATTGTTAGATAATACAGCATAGTAGGCGCCGGTTTGTGTTACGTTCAGTATTGTTTGATTGGCGCCGGGGATCTGTACAAAATCTTTATACCATTGTATATTATCTGCAGGAGATACTTTTAAACTGGTGGTTTGCCCACTGCCGATACAAAGATCCTGCGGGCCGATCACCTGTATCGCGTCACTTAAAAGCTGGGCAGTAACATTTACCACATCGGTGGCAGTACAGCCGCCACCCGCACTCGACACCGTTAAAGTGTATTGCGTGTTTACCGTCGGTGATGCAACAGGGTTGGAAATATTGGGATCACTCAATCCTGTGGCAGGTGTCCATTTATATACAAGTTCCGGTCGCGGCGGTACGCCCAGCTGTACAGGAAAAACATCGCAGTTATCCGGTCCTGCATCGGCACTTACCGTTAATGTATCCAGCAACTCTGCCACCATCGTCGTCACACAGCCGTAACCGTTATAAGGAGTTAACTCCACCGAAACAGTGGTACCGGCCGGTGGTGGTGGTTTGATGGTCAATGTTTGTTGTGTTCCCAATACCTGGTTGCTGTTATCAAACCATTTATAGCCCTGGTAGCCGAATGGCGCCGTAACATTTACCGCGGTATCACCCGGGCAAAACGAAGCTCCTGTAAAGGCGCTGGAACATTGTGCATTGATATCGATGTAAGCATAGCCAAAATGTACACCCTGCGAACAATCGGTGGTTGTAAAAGATATCTGGATCGTTTTACCGGCGTTGCCATCTAAATTGATGGTTGCTGCCGACCAGTCCTTGCATCTTACCGGGGCATCGGCCGGGCTCAGTGGAGAATCGTAAAAGCCGGGCAAATTGGCACCTACCACAAAATCAAAAGACGAGCAGGGATCAACAATATTATCTGTCAGGTTCAGCACCTGTATCGTAAGCCTGGGCTGCTGTGCAGGGCTATGACCAAAATCCTGCAATACAATGGCGTAATAATAAATTAAACTGAATTTATTTTGTGTAGGTGGTATGGTAAAAGTGTAAGAGATCCTTTCAGCCATTCTCCCTGTAGCACTGTTACCGAGCCTTATCGAGTGCCCGCTACCGTTAGGGCAGTTCTGGGGAAAATTTCCCCAATAATCCAATCCATTGCCGGGAAATGTTGATGATAACATCGTGTGGCGGTCAGGAACAGGGCCCGATAGATTTAATGAAAGCGCACCACTGCCTAAAGCAACCGTACCTGTATAACATTGCCAGCCACTAAAATCGCCGTTTTCAAAATCAATATTGGGGGGACATTGTGCATTTGCCCGCTGTACGACAATGCAGGACAATACCAGGAGGGTTAAAAAAGATAATCTAAAGAACCTGTTGAAAATTTTATGAGATAATATGCAAGCAGCCTTTTTTATCATCAGTGGCCTTATAATTTGCGACAATATAAGTATTTACCTGAAAAGAACTGTCGTGCCCTTTTCTGTATGCGTTTTACCATCCAGGTCCACCGCTTCCAGCATCCATACCACCGTTTGCGTTTCTACAGGCTGGTTATTGACCTTTCCATCCCAACCGGGCTGGTCGCTGTTCATACTAAACAATAACCTCCCCCATCGGTCATAGATCCTGAAATAATTGACCTTTGCAAAACCCATTAACAATGGCCGCAAATAGTCGTTCACACCATTACCATCGGGCGTAAAAGCAGTAGGCACATACACGGCTATCTTTTTATGGGTCTTTACCATTTGCGTATCCACGGTGATACAACCAGACAGTGTTTTTATCTCTATCGTATATAACTGAGGGTTCACTCCGGTAAATACCGGTGAATAACTGTGGGCGTCACTTAAGCTGGTGGCAGGGCTCCACGTTACGCTATTGCCAAACTGCCTTGCGTGCAAAGGTTCCTGGAAGTTGAATACGGCATCAACGGTGGGATACGTGATACCCGGCGTTGGAACATCTATAAAAAAGGCCGTTTCCTTTGTATTGAATGGTAACGGACAGGAGTAATCGAAAAGTAATGCATAATATTTACCCGACTGATTTACGGTGTATAGTGGTTGCGTTGCACCGGTGATGGCCACTGAATCGCGGAACCATTGTACGCTGTCTGCCGCATTGATCCTTAAAAAAGGTAAAGTTCCAAAACCGATACAAAGCGTGGTACTGCCGGTAAGCGTTACATCATTGCCCACGATCTTTGTAAATACCTTCATGGTATCGGTGGCAGAGCAACCTCCCCCCTCACTTCTTACAGTGAGCACATATTGCGTGGCGATGGGTGGCGATGCAACAGGGTTGGAAATGTTCGGATCACTCAAATAGGTCACGGGGGCCCAACTATAGGTACGCCCGGGCAATGGGAGCGTTCCTATCTGTACCGACTGCGAGTTACAAATAGTGAAATCCGGTCCGGCATTGCCTTTTACTGAAAGTGTATCTGATATTTTAGTGGTCAGCGTATCTGTACAGCCAATACCATTCACCGGTTTTATTTCCAATGCCACCACACTGCCGGCTGCCGGCGGCGGGTTAAGGTGCAGTGTTTGTTCTGTACCCAATACCTGCGCAAAATTATTGCTGAACCAGGTATAATTCTTATACCCAACAGGGCCTTTTAAATTTACAGCAGTATCGCCGGGACAATAAGCGCTGGTTTCAAATGTGCCATCGCAAAGTGAGTTAATATCAAGATAGGCGTAACAAAAATGATCCACAAAAGTGCAGCCCGCAGTTCTGAAAAAAATTCGGAAGGTCTTGCCTGCATTACCATCCAGGTTAACGGAAAAGCCCGACCAGTTCCTGTAATAGACCTGTATATTATTGAGCCTGGTGGCAGAGAGTGTAAAGCCAGGTGTATTGCCTGATACTAAAGAGCCCGATGGACAGGTCATGGTAACATTGTCGGTAAGATTGGTGGTCTCCACTTCAAAACGTGGCTGCTGGGTAACAGAATGATCAGGGTCCTGCCAAACGATGGCATAGTTAACGAGCAGCCGGAATTTGTTTGCGGTGGCCGGAATAGTAAACTGGTAAGAAAGCCCCTGCGCCAGGTGACCGTTCAGTTCATTACCAAGCTGTACAGAATGGCCACTGCCATTAGGACAATTCTTGGGGAACAAACCATATTTATCCACCCCGTCGCCGGGATTGGCAGACATCATTATATGCATGGCTGGATCTGGTACAGATACCGGCAGCAATGTCATCACGTTGGTCATGTTCACTTCCTCCACGCTTCCAGACCAGCATTGCCATCCATTAAAATTACCGGCTTCAAAATCAATATTTGCAGGGCATTGGGCCAATAACCTGTTATTGAATAACAACAAAGCAAGCAAGAAAATATAACCGCCTGTTCTGTATAAAATATCTCTGCTGCTTTTCTTCATACCTTGTTCTTTGCTATCTGTGAACCTGCAAATATACAGCTCTTACTACCTGAACAATACGGTTGTTCCCTGTTTGTTATGCACTTTGCCATCTACATCCACCGCTTCTATCATCCATACCACGGTTTGTGTTTCGGCAGGTTTGTTATTGATCTTGCCATCCCATCCCGGTTGATCACTGTTCATGGTAAACAGCAATTGTCCCCAACGGTTGTAGATCCTGAAATAATTTACTTTACTAAAACCGATCAGCACAGGGCGTAAGCGGTCGTTATTACCATCGTCATTGGGCGTAAAGCCTGTTGGCACATAGATCTCGATCTTCTTGTGCGTTTTCACCATCTGCGTATCTACAGTAAGGCAACCGGTGGCAGTTTTTATTTCAATGGTATACAATTGCGGATCTATACCGGTAAATACAGGTGTATAGCTGAAGCGGTTGCTTAAACTTGTTGGAGGCGTCCAGGTTACGCTGGTTCCGAATTGCCGTGCCTGCAAAGGTTCAGGGAAGTTGAAAGCCGCATCCTTATCCGGGTAAGTGATACCACGTGCCGGAATATCAATGGTCACCATAATGGTCTTGGTATCGTAAGTGGCAGGGCACTGTACTGTGTTCACAGAAAGCTTAACAGGATAAGTGCCGCCTGAAGGATAACTGTATACAGGTGTTTTTACATTATCGGTATGTCCGTCGCCAAAGTCCCACAGGTAATTAATGGTGGAAGTGGTATTGTTATACGTACGGTTGATGACCGGCACCGGCAGGTTTTCGCAAACCGGCCTGATGGTGAAGTCAGCTAACGGTACCGGGTGTACGGTAAGTGTTTTTGATATACTGTCTTTACAACCAAAAGTAGTATAGGTGAGTAATTTAACGGTATACTGCCCGGCATTTGCATAAGCATAGTTTACGTCAGGAGTGGTTTGTATTGCGGTGCCATCGCCCATATCCCACGCATACTGCATATTGCCCGAATAGATGGTGCTGCCATTGGTGAGTACAAACTGCTGTACCGGCAAACATTGTGCAGCATTATTTACAGCAAATGCTGCTACAGGGCTCGACTCCACTGTTACATTAAACGTACTATCATCCTGGCAACCACCTTCTGCAGTGGCAGTAAGTTTTACAGTATAGGTTCCGGGAACCGGGTAGCTATAGGTAACATCTTTGGTGTTGAAGGTAACAGTATTGCCCATATCCCAACTGTATTGCAAAGTGCCGCCGGTAGTAGTACTGTTATTGGTAAATACAAAGCGGTTATCTTTAAAACATGCTGCATTGCTATTAACAGAGAAGGATGAATTGGCGCTTGGTTTTACAACCACCTCCAGCGTCCTGGAATCTGTACAGCCTCCCGGTGCTGTTACCAGCAGCTTGACGGTATAATTGCCCGGCGCCGTATAAACATGCGTCACATCTCTGGTAGTTTCGGTGGTATTATCACCCAGGTCCCATGAATATTGCAACGCCCCGGTAGTAAGCGTACTGCTATTGGTAAATACAAACTGGTTACCAGTCTGGCATTGAGAAACCGTATTCACAGCAAATCCTGCAACAGGCGTTTCGTAAATATTTATTTGCTTAACGATGGTGGATTTATCACAACCTGAATAACTGAAAAGCGTGGCGTAATAGGCGCCTGTTTGTGTAACTGTAATTTGCGGCTGGTGACCGAGTGCTCCCGGTATAGGGTTACCATCCTGGTACCATTGTATACTATCTGCATCCACAGGATTCAGGATGAGCGTGGCATGCTGTCCACTACCGATACAGTAACTGTCTACCCCATCCAGTGTTAACTGGTCACTCAGGTTTGCCACTTTTACATCAACAGCATCAGGCGTGGAGCATCCTCCGCCACTATTCGTTACCGTTAGTGTGTAAGTTGTAGACACTGCCGGGGTGGCAATGGGGTTGGAAATATTAGGATCACTCAGTCCCGTGACAGGCGTCCACTTATATACCCTGCCCGGCTCCGGCGGTACGCCCAGCTGCACGGAGTTACCATAACAAATATTCTTATCAGGTCCTGCAATAGAATGCACCGTGAGTGTATCGTATAAATAAGCTTTTAAAGTGGTCGGGCAACCATAACCGTTAAAAGGTGTCATATCCACGAATATAGAATCACCCGATAATGGCGGAGGGTTGAGTGTAATGGTTTGTGTTTGTCCCAGGTTGGGATTGGTAAGGCTGTACCATTGATAAGCCTGGTATCCGAATGGAGCTGTAACGGTTACAGATGTATCATCAGGACAGAAGGTAGCGCCGGAAAAAGCGCTGCTGCATTGAGAGTTCACATCCACATACGCATAGCCAAAATGCGTACCGGTAGCAAGGCCGCAACCTGTAGCCATAAATGTCAGCTCAATTGTTTTACCCGCATTTCCATCCAGGTTAATGGAGTTAGCTGCCCAGGGCTTCCATTTGAATGTGGCAGCGCCTTCTGGCTGAAAACCAGGCAATGGATTGGAATTGGAATAAGCGATATCAAATGAGCTACAGGTATTGGTAGTACCATCGGTGAGGTTCTTAACAGTTACCATTAAACGTGGTTGGTCAATTGCTGAGTGACCTCCACCATTATTGATAACAATTGCATAGTTATAGATCAGGTTGAATTTATTTTGACCCGGTGGTATTGTAAAAGTGTAAGAAACCCCGTCTGCAGTATGACCACCCGATTGTATACCTATCCTGATGGAGTAGTTACTGCCATTGGGGCAAAGTGTTGGAAAAGAACCATAAGGATCGAGCGCAGGTGTATAGGCTGCCGAAACAATATCATGCCTGCCCGGTGTGGGAGGGGTTTGGTTAACGGTTAAAACACCAGACACATAGCTGCCGCTCCAGCATTTCCAGCCGGTAAAATCACCCATCTCAAAATCAATATTTTGCGGACATTGTGCAGAGGCAGTTATGAACGCCAGGCACAAAAAACAGGAAATGATGAAAGGACGGAAAATAAGTTGCAGTCCCAAAAATAAGGTTGATTGGTACAAGTGCTTCATGCTTTAGTAGTGGTTGGTGGAAATCAGGCTTCAAGTTACGTTAAAAAAACTATAAATAAAAGCCCCGAAATCCACAATCCCTGCGCCTGCTGGGCTTCAAACGCTTATGATTACAATTATTTTATATATGCTGCCTGGCGCCTAAAAAACTATAATTTCGAATAAAATGCAGCCTGATGTTATCCACCAAACCGGTAAAATCGATTCTTAACAAGCATAAAAAGCGGGATAACTGGTTTTTAGACGATTACTCCGTTAATCCTTACGATGGTTGCAGCTGCAACTGCCTGTACTGCTATATCCGTGGCAGCAAATATGGGGAAAACATGAACGATCGGCTGGCAGTAAAAGAGAATGCCCTGGCCATACTGGAAAAGCAATTACACGCAAGGGCTAAAAAAGGCGATTACGGTATTGTTGCTGTTGGCAGCGCCACCGATGCCTATATGCCGCACGAGGCCAGCTATAAAATCACCGAAGCATTTTTGCGCTTATTATTAAAATACCGCTTCCCTGTTTTTATAAGCACCAAGTCTACGTTAATAACCCGGGATATGGATCTTTTGCAGCAAATTGATAAAACAGCGATACTACCTGCCGACCTGCAGGGCAGTTTGCAGCGGGGTGTGATATTGTCTGTTTCCATCAGCACCATGGATGAAAATATTTGCAACATGCTGGAACCCGGTGCCGCCCTTCCGGCAGAGCGCCTGAATATTTTAAAAGAATTGAAAGCCGCAGGTTTTTTGGCCGGTGTAAATGCCATTCCTGTTTTACCTTTCATAAGTGATACAGAAAAAGAACTGCAAAAGATAATAGCAGCCGCCAGGCAACATGATGCAGATTATGTTTTAACTGGTGGATTGACTTTATTTGGCAGTGACAAGGCTGACAGCAAAACTTTATACTATCAATTTTTGCAGCGGTATGATGCTGCATTGATAAAAAGATACGATGCATTGTACCAGGGTAATTTTTATCCGCCCTGGCAATACCAGCAGCAATTAAAAGCAAGGGCTGAAAAAATTGCTGCAACATTGAACATAAGAACAAGCATTTTATGAGCGCTGATCTCCAACACATACAAAAACTACTTTCAGAAAAAAGTATTCCCGAGGCATTGGCTGCCCATAAAAAATTTGTGCCCGGCAATATGAAAATATATGGTGTACGCACTCCTGTACTGGATGCAATAGCCAAACAATTTAAGGAAGGGGGATTTGCATTGATAAAAGAATTGTGGGATGCCGGTGCACTGGAAGAAAAATTAGTGGCTGTAAAAATTTTACAGAAGACCGCAAAAAACGATGCCGTACAGTCCCTGCAATTGATACAATATTTTGCATCCGGCATTGATAACTGGGCTGTATGCGATGCAGTAGGCATGCAGGCTTTGCAAACCATCCGTACAACAAAACAGCAGGAAATTTTTGCTTTGGCAAAAAAATACAATCGTTCCAAAAATCTTTGGGAAAGAAGATTGAGCCTGGTACTGGTGGAATGGTATACCAGGGATAAAACCCTGCACCCCGAAATAAAAAAACTGGTGCAGCCTTTGGAAAATGACGCCGAATACTATGTAAAAAAAGCAGTGGTGTGGATCAACAAGAATTTTGCCAAGGGAAAATAAATTTTACGCTTCTTCCTTGCCCATGGCGGCAGCTTTCATTTTGGCGGCTGTTTCGTGACCAAAATATTTTTCTATCCTTCCTTCTATAAAATAAATGACCGGCGTAAGAATGATCGCCATGCAGGATTTATAGATGTAATTCACCACGCATATGGCAAATACCAGTTGCCAGCTCCAGCCCTTCCCTATTTTAAAGGCGATGAAGAGCACAATAAAACTATCTACCAATTGCGATACCAATGTGGAGCCCGTTGCTCTTAACCACACTTTCTTTTCGCCAGTGGCTTTTTTGATCTTATGAAATACAGTAACATCCACTATCTGGCTTACCAGGAATGCGGTTAAACTTCCGAAAATGATCCACATGCCCTGTCCGAATATTCCGTTGAAGGCTTTTGACATATCGGGTATGCCATCCTGTGAGCCGGTACCATACCAGAAATCGGCAGCAGGCACGCCCATGGCAAGGTAGAACATTATAAAGGCATAGCCGATCAATGCTACTGCCGTATACGAAATACGGCGCACTGCCTTGGGCCCGTAATATTCATTTACAATATCCGTCATAATAAATTCCAGCGGCCAAAGCAATACCCCGCAGGTAAGGTTTACAGAAAGCCCTTTTTCGCCAAACAGGCTAAAGTTGGATGGCTGCAGGCCAAATAATTTTTCCAGCGAAAATATTTTTGTACCGATGCATTCTGCTATCAGAGCATTGGCTACAAAAAATGCCGAGAAGATCACGAAGAGTTTTGTCGGCCGGTCTTTTAGTATTTTATGTATCATTTGCTTTTATCGAAAATGAACCAATATATCTGTGCCAGTAAAAGAATAAAGTTAACTATTACCAGCCAAACCGGCAGCTGTTTTACTTTGCTTGTCCGTATCATCAGCATTACCAGCAGGCAAAACAGTGCGTTGAAGAGGAATGACAGCAGGCCCAGCACGGCAGCACTACCTTCTAAAAAAGGCAATGGGTTCATCTGGTCCGTTTTTCCTGACGCCGTAGTGGTAAGGTGTAGTTTGTTCATCAGCACCATCACCAAAAAGCAACAATTACAAATGAAAACAAATTTTGAGAATATCCGCATAAGTATTGCATTCTGTTTTTATCATCAGCCATTGCGCCCGGTAAGCATGGGCACAAATGAAAAATTTTCAAACGCTTCTTCACTGTAACTGCCATCTGCATTTTTTGTAAGGCGCAGCATGCGCTGGTGCGGCCCTTCATCAACCGGTATCACCATTTTGCCCCCTGTTTTTAACTGCTCAATTAATTTGGGCGGCACAAAAGGCGCTGCAGCTGTAATGATCACTTTATCAAAGGGCGCAAAGGTGGGCAGCCCTTCAAAACCATCACCGTAAAAGAATTTGATGTTATTGTACTTTGACTTAAGCACAAAGGTCTTTGTTTTTTCAAACAAATTTTTCTGCCTTTCGATCGTAAACACTTTCGCTCCTATTTCAGCCAGTACCGACGCCTGGTAAATACTGCCGGTGCCGATCTCCAACACTTTTTCGTTGGGCTTTACCTGCAGTAATTGTGTTTGATAAGCCACCGTATAAGGTTGCGAAATGGTTTGCCCGTCACTGATAGGGAAAGCCCTGTCCTCGTAAGCGATCTCGTCAAATGCGCTGTCTAAAAAATAATGCCGGGGGATATTATTAATGGCTTCCAGCACATTATTATCGGTAATGCCTTTTTCTTTCAGCACCCCGATCAGTTTTTTGCGGAGCCCCTTGTGGCGGTAACTGTCTTCGTATTTTCTCATAAACCCAATAAGGTAGGCTGCAAGATAAAAAAATGTCAGGAGTTAATCCTGACATTATAGTTTAAATTATTTGTACCGTTTATTTATAGTGCGGTGTATGTTCGTCAAAGAAAGTTTTTTCTGTACTGTTCCAGTTATCCAGCGCTTCCTTGCGTTGCTGGTTCAGCGCCTGGCTGGTTTGATTAAAAGCGTTGGATGCCTTGTTGATGTCATTCACCGCCTTGTTATAATTATCCACTTCTTCTTTGGTAGGACTGCTTTTTTTGTCGAATTCTTTTTTAATACCTGCAAAACGCTCTTTGGTAAGATAGAAATCGCTGATAGCACCCATTTTATCATTCACTTCTTTTACATAAAAACTAAGCATGGTTTTGCAGGCCGCGGCAATGCTGTTATCACCTTTAAAGGGTTTGATACTGTTGAGTTTTTCCAAACCTTCCTGTGCATATTTCAATAATGAACTTTTGTTCTGTTCAATACCGGTGATATTGCCTTTCTGGATAGCATCCATCAAATAAGCTTCCTGTTTGTAAGGTTTAAAAAAAATCAGGTATACCTGGTGATAGTATACATTCATCTCTCCCACCTGGTCCATCATATCATCCAGTTCGTTCTTATTGTCTACGAGGTTCACATTATTTTTTGCAGCAAATGTTTTCTGTGCCAGTTTCATTCTCTCATTGGCTTCTTCCAGTTTTTCATTCACTTTTTCCTGCGCCAGCAAGTAGGCTTCCATGGCATCATAGCTTTGCTCGGCTATCTCTTCCATATTCACGATCTTACTGTAATCTTCGTTCAGTACATTGTAATATAGTTTCATGAAGTTAACAGCGGTATCGCGGTAGCTCTTATCATTTTTAAAAGAAGGCATGGATGAGATATTCATTCTTGATTCTTCCACTTCGTTAATGAGCTTGCTGCGGAGCGCTTCCACCTTTTTTTCTTTTTTGCCGTGTGCAGAAGCACTGGTATAGCTTAAAAATTTCTTGGCAATATTTTCCTGTTGTTTGCTGATGTACCCCATATATTCTCCGGGGTTATCAAAATTTTGGGCAAGGCTTACAGAACATACTGTAAGTAAAAACATAAAGCTGGCGAATTGTTTCATACCGGGTAATTTTTAATTTATTTTAATGAAGATAGAAATATATTTAATATACCGTAAACTATTTTCCATATCATTCACAACCAACAACTTTCAACCTTCAACTTTCAACTTTAAACTTTCAACTACTTCCCGTTCCAGTCCATTAAGATGCGGTAAGCTTCTGCAAGGGTTTCATCCTGTTGCAGGTTCTTTAAATAAGTGCTGTTGATATCCTTGCTTCTTTGTGTTGACTGTACAATGCGCTGCCAGTCGAACCCATTATTAGTTATGCGAATGCCGTTATTAGTTGCATCATCGTCAAATAATTTATACATTTTCATTGCTTCACTGTACTGTGTTGCATAACCGCTCCATTGCAGGTTGATGGTCCGCTCCTTTTTATATTGCTGCATCCAGTTGATGAAACTGTTGATGCCTTTAAAGTAAGCGCTGGCATCAGTACGTTGTTTGCTTTTTGCAGCCAGTGTTGCAACAGGCAATGCCGGCAATGGCTGGTACATGCCCTGCCTGCTGTTATCGGGCTGCAATGCACTGGCATTGCTCCTTTCCTTGTATTCATCATCGGAATACACATCGGGTAATAATATATCCGGCACCACTCCCTTCCATTGCGTGGTGCTGCCATTTACGCGGTAAAATTTTTCCACGGTAACTTTTACATAATCTTCATAGGTTTTTGATGCATCCAGCCGCACGGTATCCATCGGTAATACCTGCTGCGCTGTGCCCTTACCGTAAGTAGTGCCGCCTACTATCAGCGCACGGTTATAATCCTGCAATACAGCGCTTACAAATTCGCTGGCACTGGCGCTGGCGCCGTTCACCAGTACTATCAACGGACCATCGTAGATCGTACCACGATTGGGATCTTTCAGGAAATGTACTTTACTGTCTTTTTCTTTTACAGATGCCACAGGGCCGATATCAATAAAAATGCCGGCCAGCTGTGTTGCTTCCCACATGCTGCCGCCACCATTGTAGCGCAGGTCGAGTATCAATCCGCCGATGGTATCTTTTTTAAGCTTTACAATCTCCTTACTCACATCATTGGCACATCCATCATATTTGATATCCTCTTCGTATTTCGCATTATCGTCCTCACGGCTGTAAAAACCGGGCAAATTGATATACCCAATATTCTGTTTGCCATGCAGTACATAACTTTTTACAATGCCTTCATCATCGGTTACTTTTTCTTTGTGCAGCACTGCAGTTTTGGTTTCGCCGGCGGATGTTCTTACTGTGATCTCCACATCGCTTTCGCTGTTACCATTCAGGTAGCGGTTCAATTCTCCTTCTGACATGTCTGTTACATTCTTTTCTTTTCCTTCGGCCTTTATGGAAATGATCACATCGCCCTTGTGCAATTGCCCGCTGCGCCAGGCACTGCCACCGGGTTGCAGGTAAGTGATCTTTTTATCTCCTTTCTCATCTTCATCCAGGTCCAGTCCCGCACTGTATTCCGTTCCGCTGAGTTCGGTATCGAATTCCTTTTTTTCTTTCAGGCTCATGTAATTGGTATGCGGATCGTAGCACCATGCAATACTGTTCAGGTATTCATCCTGCAGGTTGCTGATAAAAAGTTCCGGTGTAGAGAGAATATTACTGATATAGGACAATTCTTTTCTTTTGATCTTTTCCCTTGCTTCTGCTTCCAGCGCTGTGAAGGTTGCCGGCAATTTTGTGCTTAGCCCCGTAGAGTCGGATTGTTTTTCTGCCACCTGGTTCAGCACCCGCCATTTGATGTACTTCTGCCAACGTTGTGCCACTTCCTGTTCTGTCGCAGCATAAGTGGTAAATGGCCAGGTAATATTATCCGGTTTAGAAAAGTCAAGTGGCTTGGCAGTGATCGCTTTTATGATACTATCGGTCTTCTGTACACGCAGTTTATAAGCTGCCACGGAAACACTGAAAAAATCCTTCCCTACAACAAATGCTGTTTTATTCAGCAGTTCATCATCCAGTTTGTTCTTGTAGGTCTCCAGTACGCTGATCTCTTTTTGGGTAAAGAACATCTTTTCGTCGTCCAGTTCTTCCATCCATTTGTTGTAGAGCATGGCAGAAGATGTATCATTCCAGTCAACAGGTTTATAATGCTGCTGCTCTAAAAAACGGCGCAGGGTAATAGCTTTGGCATGCAGGTTTACCTGCGAAAAGGCCCATACCGGTAAAGAAAGTAGTAAAAGGGTAGAGATTTTTTTCATTAGCATCTTATTTAAAACAGGCGGGATAAACCCGCCTGCTGATCATAAAGATTATTTCAATTTCATTTCCGTTACAATTCTTGCGATCTTATCATCCAGCGCTTTTTGTGCTGCATCAAAATCAGCCGCATTTTTCAATTCGCCTTTTACACTGAAGTAAAATTTGATCTTAGGCTCCGTACCGCTGGGCCTTGCAGATATCTTGCTGCCGTCTGCCAGCACAAACTGCAATACATTGCTTTTGGGCAGGTCGATCTTCCAGCTTTTGCCGGTGCTTAAATTCTTGCCTACCTGCATATCATAATCCAGTAATTCTGTTACGGCCACACCATCTAAATTTGTGGGTGGATTATCACGGTAGCCTTTCATCATATCCGCAATTTCTGCAGCTCCGTTCATACCTTTTTTGGTAATGCTCACCAGGTCTTCTTTATACAAACCATATTGCAGGTACATGTCTATCATCTTATCAAACAAAGTGCGTCCTTTGTTCTTTTCATAAGCGGCCATTTCGCACAGTAATGCCACAGCACTGATGGCATCTTTATCCCTCACTTTATCACCGATCATCAAACCAAAACTTTCTTCACCACCGATCACATAATTTTCTTTGCCTTCTTTTTCCTTGATCATGGATGCGATCCATTTAAAACCGGTCAATACATTGTAGCAGGCTATATTATTGGCTTTGGCAATGGTGTCGATCATATCTGTAGTAACAATGGTCTTTATCACCATATCGTTGGGCTGCGCAATGCCTTTTACTTTTCTTGCTTCTATCATATAGTTAAAAGCAAGTACGGCCGTTTGGTTACCGTTCATTAAAACCCATTCGCCATGTTTGTTCTTGATACCAATGGCAACACGGTCACTGTCCGGGTCCGTACCCAGTAATATATCAGCATCCAGCTCTTTGGCCTTTTTTAAACCAATGCTCATCGCTTCTCTTTCTTCAGGATTAGGATATACCACCGTTGGAAAATTGCCATCCGGCGTGCTTTGTTCTTCCACAATATTCACGTTGGTAAAACCAAAGCGTTTCAATGTTTCCGGCACCAGTGTAATGCCTGTACCATGTATGGGTGTGTAAACAATTTTAAGATCATGCTGCGCTGCACAAACATCCGGGTACACCGATAATGTTTTCACCATATCCATGTAAGTATTGTCCATGTCCTTACCAATGATGGAGATATTGCTTTCTCCCCCACTCCATTTCACATCATCCACACCGGCAATTTTTTCCACTTCGGTAATTACATTCTTATCGTGTGGCGGCACCAGTTGTGCGCCATCATCCCAGTAAGCTTTATAGCCATTATATTCTTTAGGATTGTGCGATGCGGTACATACCACACCGGCCTTGCAACCCAGTGTGCGGATAGCAAAACTCAATTCAGGTGTAGGGCGCAATGCTTCAAATAAAAAAACCTTGATGCCGTTGGCAGCGAAAATATTCGCGGTGGTTTCGGCAAAAAAGCGGCTGTTATTGCGGCAATCGTGTGCAATAGCAACACTCACCTGTTCGGTAAAAGATTTTTTAAGGTAATTGGCAAAACCCTGGGTGGCCATACCCACTGTGTATTTATTCATGCGGTTGGTACCAATGCCCATAATGCCCCTTAAACCGCCCGTTCCAAATTCCAGGTTGCGGTAAAAAGCGTCTTCCAGTTCGGCAGGGTTATCATTTTGTAATTTCTTTATTTCGTCTTTAACGGATGGTTCATAATTTCCATTCAACCAATCGTTGATCCTTTTAAGGGTAGATGCTTCCATGTTGTATTTTTTATATAATCCAAAAGTAAATGTTTACCGCTTTATTAGGACAATTTTTGTAAATTTGTTTCACGAATTTTAAAGGGTCCGTATACCCAGCCGCTACGACTGCTTATGACAGATTTTTCCCGGCAGCTGCATCTCCCCGTAACAGTATTTCGTAAGTAATTAACAAGAGATAAGGTTATTTTTGTTTTATTATACCACATGGTCAATACAATCAACAGGAATTTACACACTATAAAAACAGTTTTGCTCACTGGCTGTTTATCGGTATATTTTATGCAGTCGCATGCACAGGATACTGCAGTCAATAAAAAGCTTTCGCCCGACAGCAATATGGTCTATTGCCCCGAGCCACCCAATGCAAAAGAAATGAAGGAACGCATTACCGATCCCTATCATTTTTCGCTTACTAAAAAACAGGTCAACAACCGGGTAAAAATAATTGCTGCCACCAATATTGTCGGTTACAGCGGCGCTATGGTTGCATTGTATTCCGCCTGGTACAAGAACTACCCGCAAACCAATTTTCATGCTTTTAATGATATTGGTGAATGGAAAGGCATTGATAAGATCGGGCATGCTTACAGCGCTTATGCCGAAAGCAAGGCCAGCATGGAATTGTGGCGCTGGACGGGTGTGGACCGCAAAAAAAGGATCTGGCTGGGTGGTATGAGCGGCGCTTTTTATCAAACAGTGATAGAAACGCTGGATGGCTTCAGCAGCGAATGGGGATGGAGCTGGGGCGATTTCTGCGCCAACATCGTGGGCAGCGGTATGCTGGTATCGCAGGAACTGGCCTGGAATGAACAACGCATACAATTCAAGTTCTCTTTTCACCGCAAATCTTACAGCGACCCCAGTTTGAACCAGCGGAGTGATAAGATATTCGGCAATAGTACGGCAGAACGTTTTTTAAAAGATTATAACGGGCAAACCTATTGGCTGAGTGCTAATCTCAAATCATTTTTTCCCGCCAGTAAATTACCTGCCTGGCTGATGGTAGCTGTAGGCACGGGTGCAGAAGGCATGTTTGGCGCCAATGATAATATTGGTAAAGATGCCAATGGCAATATCATTTTCAACCGTACCGATATCAAGCGTTACCGCCAATGGTACCTGGCGCCGGATATTGATCTCAGTAAAATAAAAACCAGCAAAAAAGGAATTAAAGTAGCGCTCAATATTCTGAACATAGTAAAGTTTCCCATGCCATCGCTGGAATATTCCAATGGCAGGTTCAAACTCAACGCGATCACATTTTAGATTGCCCGCTCCAAGGGAGTCCTTTGGACAGATTGCGCTGATAACGCTGATCAATTCGTGCAATTCGTAATAATTCGTGTTATTAATTAATTTCCCCAATTCGTGTAATTCGTTTTAATTCGTGTAATCATGGATCTAAGACAAGAAATTTTAAAAGAACACTCCAAAGCTCAATGCACCAGGATAGTCAATTGGGTAGGCGCATCGCAGCAGCGCTTTGACGAATTGTTTCTACTTTTTTTGAAGGATGAATACCGGGTGGTGCAAAGGGCTGCATGGCCGGTAAGTTATTGTGTGATAGCACAACCGGAATTGATTAAAAAACACTGGAACAACTTAATAAAGAATTTACAAAAACCCGGGCTGCACAATGCAGTAAAGCGCAACAGCATCCGTTTGTTACAGGATATTGCCATACCCAAAAAATACCAGGGACCGGTAATGGACATTTGTTTTAAATATCTCGAAAGTCCCACTGAACCCGTTGCAGTAAAAGCATTTTCATTAACGGTATTGACCAACCTTGCACAACAATACCCCGAGATCATACCGGAAATAAAATTATTGATAGAAGAACAATTACCGCATCAGACTGCTGCTTTTTACAGCAGGGCTAAAGTATTTTTGAAAAGGATCAGCGCAGGTAAATAGAGCTGCAGTTATAATTTTCTCTTTTTTAATACGGCTATGGCAGAACCTTCGGCAACAAAAACGGATTGCGGTTGAGCTTTTTGTAATCCTGCAAACTCCTGCCCATACAATGCGCCAAAATCGCAATCAATTTTGTACTCTTTTGTTTCAAATATATTCCAGGAAGGATGCTGCACTTCGTATTCAAAAGTAGTGGTATCGTTGTACCTGGAATAGCCCCAGTAATGTTCAGCAATGAATGCCGCTTCGCTGCCGGGCTGCATGGGCCTGGGCGTATTGGCTACCAACGCTTCCAGTTTGTTCCATTTACCTGCATGTTTCCAATGATAACCGAGCGAAATATCATTTTCTTTTTCCGTATAAAAATGCGTCATGCTGCGGGTGATATATTTTTCGCGGTAAACGGTGTTGGCCACAAAGCTGATGGCAGGCTTTGGCACGATCTCTTTTATAAAAACAGTGCCCCTTTTCCAGTTACCGTTATCATTATAGCGGACATAAAAGCGCAGGTTCACTTCCTCAAAATTCACATGGAAGGGAATTTTAAAACCGAGTAATTTTGTATTGCGGAACATAAAACCCACTAAACTGACATACACGTTACCGTTATATACATCCAGCTCTGTCTTACAGGGCAGGTAAGGTTTTAAAACAACAGGATCCACCACGTAATTGGCCATGATAAGATTGTTCCATTCCGCAGTTAAAAAAGTGGCGCCCATTATACAGTTATTGTTTTTTTGTATTGTCCTCTTCCCCGGGCCGTGCAAATATCAGGCGCAGGTTCTGATCGTAGGTAAAATAATTGTACAGCCAGTTACAGAATACAAAGAAACGGTTCTTTACGCCCAGTATCAGCATCAGGTGCAATCCCATCCATATCATCCAGGCAAAAAAACCACGGAAGTGCAATTTGGGTTTGGGCATATCCACTACAGCCAGGTTCCTGCCTACGGTGGCCATGCTGCCTTTGTCGTTGTACACAAATTCTTCCAGCGCTTTATTACTGCTTTTCATTTCTATACTGCGTAAATTCTTTGCAATGGTATCTGCCATCTGCATGGCTACCGGCGCCACCTGCGGGTGACCGTTGGGCCAGGCAGGTTCTTCCATATAAGCCACATCACCAATGGCATAAATATCTTCCATACCTACTACCCTGCAATGCCGGTCGATCTTGATACGGTTGCCTCTTGCGATCAGCTCTTTATTGATGCCCTCCGGCACATTGCCTTTGATACCCGCAGCCCATATCACCACTTTGGCAGGAATGGTCTCGCCGTTCTGCAGGCTGATCTTTTCGCCATCATAATCTTTCAGCAAAGCACCGGTTAAAACGGTTACGCCTAAATGCTCTAAATATTTACGGGAATCGGCACTGCTTTTTTCACTCATGGCCGCAAGCGTTTTGGGGCTGCCTTCCAGCAGGTATATTTTCATTTTGCCAAAATCCAGTTCGGGATAATCTTTGGGCAATACATATTTCTTCATATCGGCAATGGCGCCGCTCAGCTCCACGCCTGTGGGTCCGCCGCCAACGATCACAATATTCATCAACTGCTGCAATTGCTGTTCATCTTTTGTTCCCGCCGCCTTTTCAAAATTCTGTAATAGTTTATAACGTAGCTGTAATGCTTCTACCGTACTTTTCATGGGCAGTGCATGGTCCACCAGGTTTTGATTGCCAAAAAAATTGGTATCTGCACCGGTGGCGATCACCAGGGCATCGTATTCAAATTCGCCAATATTAGTGATGATCTTCTTTTGCTCACTCAATATCTTTTGTACCACAGCTATTTTAAACCGTACATTTTTGCTTTTGTGAAAAACCTTGCGCAGCGGGAAAGAAATATTACTGGCATCCAGCCCCGCGGTAGCCACCTGGTAAAACAATGGCTGAAACTGGTGAAAATTGAACCTGTCTATCAGCGTGATATCAAATCCTGGTTTATTACTGAGGTTACGGGCCAGCCTTAAACCACCAAATCCTCCCCCGATTATTATGAGTCTCATGTTTTTGTATTTTACCCTACAAAGATACGGAGTTTTCAATAATTTTTGAAAATTTAGGAAATAAATTATTTTACAGCCCTATTTTATACCAGTATATTTAAATAACAAAAGCGTTCCGTATTGTAAATCACACCAATGAAACCGATCATTACAGTTTCCTTATTATCATTTACTTTTCTAACCGGTTGTTATACAGGCGTTAACTCAAATACTGCATTTGTACCGGGCATAAATACGGCCTACTTCCCTGCTGCTCCCGTTAGCCGGAAAAATTCAACAATTTTGTATACCAAGGACACTGCCCAAAAAACACTTTCAGGTGAAAAAATGTATAAGATGAATTGTGCCAGTTGCCATTTTCCCAAAAAAGATTTTGTAGGACCTATGCTGGCCGGTTGCAGGCAAAGAGAGCCTGATAAAGACTGGGCATACAGGTTTATCAATAATGCCTACTATATGCAAGAAAATGACCCTTATGCAAAGGCCTTATTAAAAAAATATAAGTCACGGCACCTGGTATTTAAACTGTCTAAAAAAGAATTAAATGCGATCCTGGATTATTGTGACAGTTATTTGGTGCCCGTTCAAAAATAAAAAACGGCAGCCTTTCGGCTACCGTTAATATCAAAACAAAACCAAACTACTATTTAGGTAAATTAAAGCGCAGTAATACTTCGTGTGCGCTGGCGCCATTATCAAAGTTGCTGATAGGGCTGGTATAATCATCATAGGCATAACCAACAGTGAGCTTTTTACCGATGTGCAAACCTGCTGACAACATAAAGCTCTGGCGGGCCCTGTAGCCTATACCCCACCACAATAATTTATTGTGTTCCACTCTTACACCCACCTGGTAGTTGAGCGGCGCATTAGGCAGGTAAATGAACAAGCTGTTAGGCGTAATGGTCGTTACACCATCCACATCCCAGGCATAGGCCGCATGTGCATAATAATGCCTGTACAACATCGCTTCTTCATCACGGGTATAATTGCCGCTGTAAAAATTCAGTTTGGATTGCACCAGTTGCGATACCGATGCACCGATCTGCAATTTTTTACCGGTATAAGATATCCCGAATCCTGCATCGTATTTAAATTTATTATCACTGCTGCCTAATACAGGATCGGAACCCAGTGTTGCAGACAGTTTGCCTTTATCGATGGCATATTGCTGTAATCTTGTTTCAAGACCTAAAGAGAATACACCCTTATCTCCCATCACGATATGCTTTGCAAGCGACAGGTTCAATCCTGTTCTTGATGTTGGGCCTGTTTTATCATTGTAAATATAACCGCCTACACCAATGGCCTGTTTGGGCAGATCAAAACTACCGAACACCGTGGTTGTCCTGGGACTGCCGCTGATAGCCGCCCACTGGCTGCGGTAAGTAACGCCGATCATATTGTTTTCCTGTGTGCCCGCCATAGAAGGGTTGTGTAAAATACCCTGCATGTCGTACATGGAAGATGTCTGCAATTGCTGTGCATTGGTAACTGCAATGGCTGCGGTAAACAATGCTGTTAATACTGTATACTTCATAATATTTTTATTTGGATCAGTTATCTTAAAATTGTTACGTCGCCTTTTAATGTTACCACGTTACCGTTTATCAGGCGGAATACAATGGCATAGTAATAAGTACCATCTGCCACCGGCTTGCCTTTGTAAGTACCATTCCAGTCGTTCTGGTAATTCTCATTAGTATATACCAGATCACCGTAACGGTTGAATACTTTTACCGTCACCTGGTTGGTGCAGGCACCGCCGCTGGTCACGATCCATTTATCATTGATACCATCACCATTGGGAGTAAAGGCGTCCATGATCTTTACACAGTAAGGGATCACCGTTATCACCGCATCATCCGTAGATACACAATTGTTATTATCTTTTACCGTTAGTGTATACGTAGTAGTTACAGTTGGTTTTGCAACAGCACTGTAAGTATTGCCGCCGCTGGTGATAGAAGCAGCCGGTGTCCACAATATACTTTGTGTATTGGTGCTGCCGGTTCCCTGCAGTTGTACCACATCGCCATTTACAATGGTCTTATCTGGACCTGCGTTCACCGCCGGGCTTGCTTTTACTGAAACAGGGATTGTTTTTGTTTTTACACAACCGTTCAGGCTGGCAGTTACTGTATAAGCAGTATTGCTGGCAGTTGTTGCAATAGGATTACTGATAGCAGCATTGCTTAAACCGGTAGCCGGTGTCCATGCATAGGTAGCACCGGTGGTTGCAACAGCAACCAGTGGTACAGGAGCATTGGCACATACCGCAGTATCAATTGCCGGTGTTGTGCTCAGCGTTAAATTATCTGTAAAGCCTACGGTGATGTTTTTTGTAACTACCTGGCAGGCAGCATCTCTTATTACAATTGTTTTCACGCCTTGTGTCAATCCTGAAAAAACATTGGAAGACTGTACAGCACTACCATTGATGGTATAAGTATAAGGTGCGATACCACCGGCAGTATTTATGGTGATACTGCCTCCGTTAGGATTGGTACAGCTTGCATTCACAATTGTTTCGCTGCTATTAACAGTAGTGAAAGCTGTATTGCCATATTCTATCAATGCAGCAGATTGTGTACTGATCGGGCCACCAAAACCGGCGATCAATGGCATCAGGTACAATTTTTTATTTTGTATAGGTGCGGCCGTTTTTGGATAAATGGACATATTAGCAGCAGATTGAGGCGACATATCATATTTCCATGTTGCCCAGCCATCTGTAGTGGTTAATAAATAAGAGCCTGAACTGATATAACCATTATTCACATCATTCATAATAATCACGCTGATGGATGCTAAAGAAGAAATGGTAATGGGGTTGGTGGTTTGCACCAGTGTAAAATCGGTCCAGGTAGCGCCTGCATCGGTTGAGCGGAATAATTTTCTGCTGGTACCACCTACGTACAAAGTTTTACCATTGATGATGCTGATGGAATTATATGTTGCCGTAGCATTACCCGTTGCAGTGGTATCCGGGCTCACGTCTGTCCAGGTGTTACCACCATCAACAGTGCGGTATACTTTACCCCTGCTGCCACTGGTATAACCCGTATCCTGGTTGGCAAACCTGATGGTTTTTAATTGCGGTGCAAATGTTCCTAAGGGGAAAGTTTTTACAGTATCCCAAACAGGTGTAGCTGCATTCACATTCAGGCTGCGGAAGATCACAGTCCTTTGTACTTCGGGGCTGAACCTGTAACCAACAGCCCACGCCCTCGTTCCCTGCATAGTAAAATTGGTGATACCACCAGTATTTGGATTGGCATCGATAAATATGGGTGTATAGCTCTGGCCCTGGTCGGTAGATTTGTGTATACCAATAAAACCATAGGTATTTGTACTAAAGAACATATTGTTGACTGCAGGATAGAACACATTGGTCAAGCTGATCTGGTTTGCGTCAAATGTTGCATTGGAAGCATCCACCCATGTTTTACCACCATCACTTGTTTTGGAAATGGTTCCGTTGGCGCCCACTGCAATACCATTGCAATAATCTGCCCAGTCCATATCACTATAGCTATAGAATAATGGCCTGATATTATTATACACAGTGCGCCATGGTGACCCTGCAATAGAATCATAGGTCATACCATTATAACCAGCAGTCACTATTCTTCCGTTTGGTAAAACATCTATCGCTGTAAATGCCCAGTGTGCGATATTGGATGTAACAGGTAAAATTTGTGTACTCGTCCAGGTAGTTCCTGCATCAGTTGAAAATGCAATTTTATTTCCGTCCGACATTACGAGTGTTCCGTTCGGCGCTTTTTTGATATGCCACATTGGCCCCGAACTTAATGTAGAGCCTGCAGGGATTGTAGGATTGCTATTTAATTGCAGAATGAGCTCGTATTTACCTTTTTCATAAGCGCCATAGATAGCAGGTACCGCATTGGCTGTGCTGTCGTTCTTACCGGTCCTTACTCTTACAGCAATACCATTACTGTTACTGGATATAATGACAGTGGAATCATTCACTGCCACCAATCCTTTGTATGTTTGCGTACACTGGGTAGGGTTACTTCCTGCACCGCTGGTTATTGAAACACCAAATTTGGTACGGTGTAAACTATAATCTTTTAAAATACCTTTTTCAAATTTCCATACTATAGAACTGTAGTTGGGGCTTGCCTGTCCGCAAGAGCCACTGATATAGCCCACTGAATCATTCAAAAAAACAATACGCTGTATCTCGCCGGAATTGAACCCGTTCAATGTAACCGCGTTTTGCTGAGGCCGGAAAGGGGTAACCAAAGAATCCCATGTAGCACCACCATTCTTTGTAAAATATACTTTTGGTGCATCATTGATGCTGGTGGTATTGGTGGTGCTGATGGCAGCCCCTCCAATATAACCGGTGTCTTTATTTAAGAAATGCAGGCCGTTGATATTTTTGCTCAATGCGGTAAGCGGTGTGGTAACCTGGCTCCAGGTATCGCCGCCATCTGTACTTTTTATCATCAGCCCGCTTCCACCTACTGCATACGCTATAGAAGGTGTTACAAACTGCACATCATTCAAAGTTGCCAATGCAACTGTATTGGATGCATTAATGAATTTAAAAGGAATGTACTGCCAGTTACGGCCGCTATCAGTTGTTTTTGCGATAGCACCATTATTACCAACAGCCAGGCCGGTTTTGCTGTCAATGAATGACATATCATTCAGGTTAAAACCATGCTGAAAAGGAACCACGTATTTCCAGGGACTGGTTCCCATCACAGGATTTAATTGCGCCTTTGTACCCAGGGTTGTCATCAAAAAAAAGACAACTGCCAGGAAACCGAATTTTGTTTTGAAAAACTGTTTTACCATTTTTAAAAGCATTTTATGTTTTGGTGAATGAGGGCTGAAATAAAATCGAAGTGCAATGTTATTCACTCCTTTTGCAGGTGGTTGTAGAATTAACTCTACTGGCGCAGAATTTAATTTGAAGTTCTTTTGAGGTACAATTAATACACACCATTTCATGCCTGGTTCTATGCTGCGTTATATCATAAGCCTTTTCCTCCTGGTACTGTTTGCACAAAAAGAGCTGCAGGCGCAGAATATGCAGAAGGAAGCGAACGTGTGGTACATGGGAGAATATATCGGCATTGATTTTAACAGCGGAACAGCAGTGCCTTTGAATGACGGGCAAATCTCCACCGACGAAGGTGTGGCCACCATAAGCGATGCCAATGGCAACCTGCTTTTTTATACAGATGGCAGAACGATCCGCAACAGGCTCCATCAGCTGATGCCGAACGGCACGGGTTTATTCGGTAATATCTCTGCAACACAGTCCGCCGTGATTGTACCGAAAGTAGGCGACCCGGACCGGTATTATGTATTTACCGTAGACGCAGTGCAGTTTGTTTTTAGTCCCGCAACATTCACTCCTACCAAAGGCATCAATTATTCAGTAGTGAATATGACGTTGGATAACGGTAACGGTGACGTGGAGTTGAAGAATGTGCCGCTTACCGGTAACAGCGTGGAAAAGATCACCGCTGTAAGGCATTGCAATAACAAAGATGTATGGGTACTGGGCCACGATACTGCATCCAACGGTTACTATGCATTCCTTGTAACTGCAGCCGGCGTCAATGCCACTCCTGTTATCAGTCATACAGGTTCCGTGCTGCCGGGCCTGCCCCGTGTAACAACGCCGCGGATCGACTCTTCATTCCTCGGTTGCCTTAAAGCATCCCCTGACGGAAAAAAAATTGCAGCAGCGCACTGGAATGTGAACGTGGACGTAAGTGATTTTGATAATGCAACGGGTATTGTTTCCAATACCATCAGCCTGCATCCACCAACCGAACCATATTGTCTCTCGTATGGTGTGGAATTTTCTCCTGACAGTAAATTGCTATACTCAACGGTAAGGTATAATCCAACCAATGCATTCAGCAGGTCCGAACTGCAGCAAAATGATCTTACGCTGGGATCGCCTGCTGCTGTGATAGCATCGAGGCAGATCATTTCAACACTATTTGACCCGGGGGAAAAGTATGGCGCTTTGCAGATTGCGCCGGATGGAAAAATGTATATGGCTTTAAATGGATTGAAATACCTGGCGGCGGTTAATGATCCCAACGTATATGGAACAGGTTGCAACTTTATATCCAATGCCATTCAATGGACCGGTGCTTCGCAACGTTCCAGGTTTGGCTTACCCACTTTTACCCAGAGTTATTTTTATCCTTTGGATAGTTTCACCCACACCGTTAGTTGCCAGACATTGACCGGCACTTTCAATTATTTACCTGCGTCTAACGTCGTATCTGTAAAATGGGATTTCGGGGATCCTGCATCAGGCGCAAACAATACTTCCACGCAAAACAATACCACGCATGTTTTTTCTGCGCCGGGCAATTATATGGTTCAGCTCATCAAATTCACCAATTGCGGAACAGACACGATAAAAAAGACCGTGAGTACAGATGCCATCAATATCAACCTGGGTAACGATACATTGGTGTGTGGCAGTACCAGCCTGCTGTTGAACGCTGCGGGTGTCGGAAGTACCAATCATTTCCTGTGGCAGGACGGCTCCACCAATCCTACATTCACAGCCACCGCACCCGGTTTATATTGGGTAGAAGCAACTAACAGTGCCGGCTGCCTGAAAAGGGACAGCATCAATGTAGATTTTAAACCGATGCCTGTTTATAACCTGGGGGCAGATCTTGCGATCTGTTCCGGAGACACATTAACTTTTAATGCAACAGTAACTGGTGCTACCAGTTATACATGGAATACCGGTGCTGTAACCCCCAGCATCAAAGCATTTTTGCAAGGCATGTATTGGTGCGATGTAAAAAAAGATGGTTGCACTTTCCGTGACACCGTTGCTATCACCGCTTTAAAACCGGCGCCGGTTGTAAACCTTGGCAATGATATCACGGTGTGCCAGGGTGTTCCTGTAACGCTGGATGCCACCAATCCAAATGCGGTATACCAATGGCAGGACGGTGCGGCAACCCCTGTTTACAATCCCACCCTGAATGGTTTATATTGGGTAGAAGTTACCAATACTACCAGCGGCTGTAAAAAAAGGGACAGCATTAATGTGGCATTCACATCAGCGCCCGTTTTTAATCTGGGGATCGACACTGCAATTTGCGCAGCCGACACAATAGTGCTGAACGCAGCTGTAAATGGAGCAACTAATTATTTATGGAGCAACGGTGCGGCCACAGCAACTATCAAAGCTTACCAGGCAGGTTTGTACTGGTGCGAAGTAAGCCGTGGCACTTGTTCGTTCCGAGACAGCCTTATTATCACAGCTGTCAAGCCTTCTCCCCTCGTAAATTTAGGCGCCGATCAAACTGTGTGCGAAGGAACTATTATAACATTGAATGCAACATATCCCGGCGCCACTTATCAATGGCAGGATGGAAATGCCAATCCAATTTACACTGTGAAACAGCAGGGTATCTATACAGTAAAACTGGATCTGAATGGATGCAAAAGATCTGATACTGTAAAGATCAATTACAATTTAAAACCGGTATTTACTTTGGGACCTGATCAATTGATCTGCCCGACCAATACCATCACATTAGCGCCCGTGCTCGATCCTTCCTGGCAACTGCTGTGGCAGGATGGAACACGTGCTGCAACCTACAACATCACACAAACAGGTACCTATAGTTTAACTGCCACCAATACCTGTGGAAGCACCACGGATGCCATACAGATCACGAAAGGGATATGCAGTATTTATATTCCCAACGCATTTACACCCAATGGTGATGCAAGGAATGATGAGTTCAAAGTCTTTGGCACCGACCTGGTAACAACATTCAACCTGAAGATATTCAACCGCTATGGACAGGTGGTTTTTGAAACAGCCGATAAAAATAAAGGCTGGGATGGAAGACTGAACGGCCAGCCATCACCCGGCGGAGGATTTGTATATTTTCTTACGTATAAAGAAAGTACTGATCCTCAGCCAAAACAACTGAAAGGCAGTTTTATCCTTATACGCTAAGGAATAAAAAATAAAGACCCTACAAATAAAATTCAGAAATTAGCATTATAAAAGGAAGACGAAATCATGCAGCCGAAAATATTATTAGCAGACGATCATAACATGATCAGGAAAGGATTGAAACTGCATATCCAGCTTACACTTGGCTTTAACGATATCCACGAAGTAGCTTCATGTAATGAGCTGATGAAGGAACTGGTGAAGAATAAATACACCCACCTGGTACTGGATATCATTTTATCCGACGGCAGCACACTGGAAGTGATTCCGAATATCCGCAGAGTATATCCCGCTTTAAATATCCTTATCTTTTCCATGCAGCCTGCCGAAGTATATGGCGAGGCTTTAAAACAGTACGGCATCATGCATTACCTGTCTAAATCTGCAGGTGAGGAATACATGAACGAAGTGATGCAGAAATTTCTTTTCAATGAAACACTGGTATCGTCCAGCCCCGTGCCACATACCAACAATCCTTTCTCTTCGCTGGCGCCGCGTGAGCTGGAAGTGTTGCATTACGTGTTAAAAGGTATTGGCACCAAATCAATTGCTGATACACTCAATTTAAAGATGAATACCATCTCCACTATCAAGAACCGCATCTTTGAAAAGACCAATGCCGGTAATGTAAAAGAGTTGATGGAAATGGCTACGCTGTACAATGTAAATTATTAAGCAGCCCACATTACTGCACTGCAATAATAAATTGGTGTAACTTACCCATCAAATCAGTGTAATTTGCAGTTGACCATGCACAAAACTTTACTCCTTTTTTTATTGGCCTTGGCGTTTAGATCAGCGGTTGCACAGAATGAACCTAATTGCTATATACAGCAGTTTACAACTGAGAACGGCTTGCCCTCCAATGTTATCAGCGGCTTACAATGGGATGAAGGAACCGGTTTTTTGTGGATGGCCACGGGTGTGGGCATTGTGCGTTTCAATGGTATAGATTTTAAAGTATTTGACAAAGACATTATACCGCAGATGGCCATGAACCGCATGCTCTTTACTTTGCACGATCATGGTGGTAATATACATATAGCTGACCAGTTGGGTAATATGTACGTGGTACAAAAAAATGCTCCCCTGCCCTGGCGAAGTACAACTGCAGGCAATCTCAGTACATCGTTCCCTTATTTTGCCGCCGATGCTGATACTTTTTTTCAAAAGAAAAATAACAACACTTTTACGGTAGGTATCGACAAACTATTTTGCCTGAGCGATACCTCCACAGTTGTTTTATACAAGAACAACCTGTATTACCATTCCAAAAGTTTAACAGCGCCTGTTCTGCTGCCTTTTAAAGAGGTGAATTATATTTTCGAGATCGATAAAAATTATTTTTTCATTGATAAACATGAAAAAATTTTCAAAATAAATTTCTCTGATAACAGCATCAGCCCGATAAATATTGCCGCACCTAATGAAAGCCTGTTAAAACCAGCCGGCGATAACAACTTATTATTCTGGCAGGCGGGTATGCACGAAACAGTATATATAGAAGATGATAAGGTATGGATATTAAAATATGAAGACGGGCTTTTAAAAGCCGAACTGCAGTTTGTTGGGGTGCCTACAGATTCTTATATAAAATCGGTGCAGTACAGTAAAGCCAAACAACTGCTGTTCATCGGCACAGAATCAGCAGGATTGGTGGTGGCAAGCCTTAATAAAGTGCAATCGTTGCAACGGAAAAATGGTAATCCTAAAAACCGCAATAGTTATTTTTCGCAAGTGGAATTAAGCAATGGCAATGTATTGACCAACGAGGGCGATATCATCGGCAAAACAAATACGGCCCCCGCAGACCTGCCGATTACCGGGAAATTTTTATACAACGTAACCAAAACCCCGGATGGCAGTCTTTGGTACAGCAAGCAGGAGCCGCATCAACCCACTGCCACTTTGCATCAATACAATCCTGCTACCGGGCAAACAACGATATACAATAAATTATCGCACAGCGAACTGGTGGTCAATAACAGCGACCGCTTGTATATGGTAAATCATATTGGTATTGGATTACTGAAAGAAGACAGCATAGATTATCTTTTTCAATTCAAAACACAAACAAAACCCGGGCTGGAATCCTACGACTTTATAGAAAGTAATGAAAAAGGGATTTTTTATATTGTGAATTGCGGTGGCTTGTTGCGCTACAATATGCACCTGCAAAAGATAGATACGCTTTTATCAAGGCCGGGTTTTTGCATGGGCAATGTGTGGTTGTACAAAGATTATGTTTTATTTGGCAGCAATGGCGCCGGTTATTTTATGTGCAAGGGCGATAAAGTAAAAGCAATGCCCCTTGATAAACAAAAGTCTTTATTGTTCACCAACTGTTTTGCACCCGACAGTGCAGGCTATTGCTGGATCAGTACCAATAAAGGCATATTCAAATGCCTGCTGAGCGACCTTGTGAATTATTTTGAAAGCGAACACCCGAAACCGTTATATTATCATTATTTTGGTAAAAAAGACGGCATGAAGATGACGGAGCTGAATGGCGGTTGTACCCCCTGTGCTTTGTACATGCGGGATAAAACCGTTTCCTTTCCCTCAATGGATGGATTGATATGGGTACGGCCCGATGAGATAAAGGAAGTGTTACCAACAGGTGATATCTACATCGATGAGATATACGCCGACAATAAAAGAATACCCGCCGATTCCATTTCTAAAATAATGCTGGATGCACATACCGGCGAAATAATCATTAAACCGCAGTTTGCAGCCTGGTGCAATAGTGAGAACATTTACCTGCAATACCAGGTAAATGATACCACTAACTGGAACTGGGTAACACCCGAAAGCAATGGTACTATACGGCTCATCAACCTGTCGCAGGGTAAGTACACCATACGCATAAGAAAAATGAACGGGTATGGTCAGAATAATTTTTCGTATGCCACCATCCGTTTTACTATCAGTACGCCCTGGTACAACCAATGGTGGTTCTACCTGTTGTGCTTAATGGCTTTTACGGGGCTGCTGCTCCTCTTCCTGCGGTTGAGAACAAGATTGTATAAGATACGGCAGGCCAGGCTGGAACGCCAGGTAGATGAAAAAACAAAAGAATTAAAAGTACAGAACGATATACTGGAAAAGAATGACGCCATTAAAACAAGGCTCATATCCATCATCAGCCACGATATTGTGACACCCCTGAAATTTGTTACGGTTGCCGGTAATAAGATGTTGGAGAAAAAACACCTGATGAGCGAAGAACTGCAAAATGAGACCCTGTTTGAAATAACCAGCACCACAAGGGAACTGCAGTTACTCAGCACCAATATATTGAACTGGATCAAGTACCAGAATGAGAACCGGCACCTGGTAAAAGAAGCATTCAACCTGCACCAGCTCTGCAACGAAGTATTCAGTGTACTCAACTCACTTGCCAAAGCAAAAGGATTGGTACTCGAAAATAATATTCAATCCGGCACCGTCATCTTCCAGTATTATGAACCCTTAAAAATACTGCTCTACAACCTGGTGGCCAACGCCATCAATTTTTCTGAAGAAGGAAGTATAGTGATCGATGCCATAGAAGACAATACGCAATTGACCGTTTCAGTATCCGACAAAGGTGCAGGCATGACGAAAGAACAGATACAGAACATCATGGCCGATCAGTTCATTGTATCCTCCGCAAATATCGACAACAGGAAAGGTAACGGTCTCGGGTACCTGATTATCAAAGACCTTGTAAAGATGATGGGCGCCACCCTGCAGATCAATAGTGAAAAAGGAAAAGGCACAACGGTGTTTGTAAAGATGAGTATTACTAAGCAATAATAAAATGCTCAATGTTCAACGCACAACTTTCAATGCTCAATAAAAAACAAACCCGGTATTTAGTAAAGTTGCCCTTATAAGAAGCATTACGCCTTGAACATTGATCATTGAAAATTGATCATTGAACATTCCTTCTTCCCCTTAATACAGCACTCTCACTTTAATAGTTGCTTTCACTTTCTTCAGCAACTCAACCGCATTTTTGCTCAGTCCTTTATCAACATCCAGTACCACGTAACCAATACTTTCATTGGTCTTTAAATACTGGCCCAGTATATTGATATGATGCTTGCTCAATTGCGTATTGATCTCGCTCAACACACCCGGTACATTTTTATGAATATGCAATATACGGTGTGTACCTTCCTGCGGGGGCAGGCTTAGTGCAGGCACCGTATGAGAACCGTAGGTAATTCCTTTTTCTAAATAATTGAACAGTTTATTGCTCACATCATCACCGATATTCTGTTGTGCTTCCTGGGTGCTGCCGCCAATATGAGGTGTCAGCAGCACATTACTCAATCCCTGCAATGGTGTGGTGAATTTATCGCCGTTCTTTTCAGGCTCCCATGGAAACACATCAATTGCAGCGCCGCCCAGTTGACCATCTTTCAAAGATTTTGCCAGCGCATCCAGGTCCACCACTTCTCCCCTTGCATAGTTGATGAGTATGCTGCCTTTTTTAAAATATTTTAAATTGCTCTTGTTGATAAGATTTTTTGTGGTGGGCAGCTCGGGTACATGCAGTGTTACAATATCCGACTGGCTCACCAGTTCTTTCAAAGTTTTGCGGTCTTCTGCATTACCCAATGGCAACTTGGTCTCCACATCATAAAAAATAACTTTCATACCCAGCCCTTCTGCCAGTACGCTCAACTGGCTGCCGATATTACCATAACCGATAATGCCCAAAGTTTTACCACGCAGTTCGTAACTGCCGCTGGCATCTTTATTCCAGATGCCTTCGTGCGCCGCCCGGTTCTTGTCCACGATCTTTCTTATCAGCATGATGGAGGCGCCGATCACCAGTTCTGCCACACTTCTTGTATTACTGTAAGGTGCATTAAACACAGCCACTCCTTTTTCGGTAGCGTAGCTAAGATCCACCTGGTTGGTGCCAATGCAAAAGCAACCAATGGCCTGTAATTTTTCTGCCGCATCCAGCACTCTTTTTGTTACCTGTGTTTTACTCCTGATACCTAAAAGGTGTACATTTTTTACCGCGGCTACCAGTTCATCTTCTGATAAAGCGCCGCCTATTTTTTTAACCGTTGTATATCCTGCAGTGTTGAAGAATTTTACTGCCACATCACTTATATTTTCTAAAAACAGAATGTTAATTTTTTCTTTGGGATAACTGGTGATTTTTTTTTCTGCCATGAGTTTTACGCCGTATTTTGTGCAAATATATTCGAATCTAAGTCTTAATATTTTTATGATACCAGTTTTTTCGACCTTATTCAATAAATGCAGCTTTATTGCTATTCGGCAAC
>NZ_JASGIP010000009.1:0-248529 GCF_049840995.1 Ferruginibacter sp.
GTTTTATTGCAGCATCGTTTGTTGCAGAGCTGACTGATATGTAATAGAATTCATCCGGTGCAGTAAGTGGATTGTTTTTTTGCAATGGTATATCATCATTGCTGTGCTCATCACCGGATGCAAGCACGTCTTCGCAATTGCAATGTGCTGCAGAGAAAGTATTGCTTATCCTGCAATGGAAATAAGTGAGCTGCTTACTAAACTGTAACCAGGTTAATAATGATAACAGCAATATGGAACAGCATTGTTTCAACAGCTTTGGTAATGGCAGTTTAAAGAGAATACTAAGTTTAAAATTTTATAACAGTTGCTGTGTTAACAATATGTTGTTACAAAAAAATAAATAACAATTACCGTACAATAATTTAACCGGCGGTAAGTGGGTAATAAAATTATCTTTGCAGCGCTGTTATGATAACGACCACCCTTAATCTTTATAAAAATGCTTACAGCGGGCTTACCCGCCGCATGTGGTTATTGGCAATAGTGATGCTGATCAACCGCAGCGGTACGATGGTGCTGCCCTTTATGACCCTGTACTGTAACCATCGCGGTTATACGGAAACACAAGGTGGGCTTGCAGTGGCTATTTATGGTATCGGTTCTTTATTTGGCGCTTTTATGGGTGGCAGGCTGAGTGATAAGATCGGTTTTTATACCATGCAGTTTGTGGCATTATTTGGTGGTGGTATCATGTTCATCATTCTCGGGCAAATGGATTCTTATGTTACCATTTGCATCTGCATATTTTTTGCAAGCCTTATCAACGAAGCGTTCCGTCCTGCCAACTCCAGTGCGGTGGCGCATTACAGCACACCTCAAAACCGTACGCAATCTTTTTCGCTGGTGCGCCTGGCCATTAACCTGGGCTGGGGTGTGGGCAGTGCTGCTGCAGGTATGCTGGCTTCTATCAGTTATCATTTATTATTTTGGGTAGATGGCTGTACCAATATTCTTGCAGGTATAGTATTGCTGCTGATATTGCCCAAGGTTACCATTGCGCAGCAGCACGCAGGCGGTACGGGTAAATCGGTAAAGAGTGATGGCCCTTTGAATGATAAGACCTTTATTACCTTCACTTGCTTTATGCTGCTTTTTGCTTTTTGTTTTTTTCAGTTGTTTACCACGGTGCCTTTATTCTTTAAAGAGGGATTTAAACTGAAGGAATCGCAGATCGGTCTCATCATGTCGCTGAATGGTATCCTGATCGCAGTTTTTGAAATGGTGGTGGTGTTCAAGCTGGAAGGCAAAGCGCATTATTTAAGATTGATGAGCCTGGGTACAGTGCTGCTGTCCATATCTTATTGCATGCTGAACTTACCGGTGGCCAATACTTTTTTATTGGCACTCGTGGTGATCATCATGGTTACGATCGCAGAAATAACCGGTATGCCCTTTATGAACAGTTATTATATCGGCCGCTCTAATGCCGGCAACAGGGGGCAGTACGCAGCTATTTATACCATGGCCTGGAGTGCGGCGCAGGTAACAGGCAGTTTGAGTGGTACGCAAATAGCAAGGGCAGTGGGCTATTCTTATTTATGGTGGACGCTGGGAGCCATCTGTTTGGTTGCGGCAGCGGGATTTAATTACCTGCAAAGCAGGGACAAAAAATAAGGGCTGTACAATGTACAGCCCCGGAAGAATCTTTTAATAAAAAATTATCCAACCACTTCAACGTTAACCGCATTCAGGCCTTTTTTACCTTCCTGAACATCAAACTCAACGCTGTCTCCTTCTTTAATATTTTGAGTTTTTAATCCACTTACGTGTACAAAAGTTTCTTTGTTAGAGTCTTTGTGTTTGATAAAACCGAATCCTTTTTCAGTATTGAAAAACTTAACGGTACCTTGTTGTTTGTCCATTTTTAATTGTATTGTATTAGTAATAAGTGGCAAAGATAGCTTTTTTTATTAATAAGGCTGTTTTTATTATTTACGGCAGTTGCTTCGCTTTTTTTACTTCCAGCAGCTCAATGTCAAAAACAAGCACACTGTTGGGCGGGATGATGCCCAGGTTGCGCATGCTATAGGCTAATGATGAGGGGATTATAAGCCTTATTTTACCGCCTTCTTTACAAAACGGCACTCCGATCTGCCAGCCACTGATAAGCCTTTTTAAGGGAAAAGTGGCCGGTTTATCCTTGGTTTCGTCAAATACAGCACCGTTCAGTAACTGCCCTTTGTAGTTGATCACCACGGTATCGCTTACCGCAGGCGCGGCGCCGCTGCCTTCCTGCACAATTTTGTAGTACAGGCCTTTGCTGCTGCCGGTGGTATCCAGTTTGCCTGACTGAATCGCTTTTAATATCTCTGCATGTTGTCTTTCAGCAATTACCAGGCTATCGGCATTTTTGTAGTAATCGATCACCGGTTTTTTATCTGTGAGTACTCTTGTGTAGGTATCACCAAATTTGGTATTGCTTTTTTTAAAGCCGCCGTTCCATAAGTAAAAACTATTGCCTTCCACACCGCCGCCATAATCTATGCGGTCGCCAGCTTTGCCGGTGGCATCATAACTGAATTTGCTTTCCGTTACTTCTTTCCATTCGCCGCTTTCTCTTCTTATCCATTGATTGCCGAAATAGGCTTTGCGCAGTAACTGCCCGTTATTGCCGCCAAAATTTTCTACAAACGAATATAATTTACGTAATGGTTTGCCGTCTTTGGGCGCTTTAAAACAGGCGATCAATTTCCATTTCTGTTCTTCGGGCATAAAGAAATAGCCTGCATAGCTGGTAGTAGCCGTGGCGCTGTCGGTGCTGGCAGTTACTACAAACTTATAGGTTTCACCGGCCTTCCAGTTATATACCAAATGACTGTGACCACCCGTGCCTTCATTACCAAAATCATCTGCAAAAACATTTTCGCCTTTGGCTACCAACTGTACTTTATTTTCCTCGCTTACTTTGTTCCTGTCCACCGCTTCGTTGCCTGCATCCCATACAGAAAATATCACCCTTCTTTCGGTAGCGCTGTTTACCTGCATACCAAAATATCCTCTTGCAAAACCGCATGCCATAAAATAGCTGTATAATGGATCTGCATCTTTTGGCACCGTTACTTCGTTGTAAAAAGCAACTACCTGCATGCTGTCATCCATGGGGTACATCAAATGCACGGAGGCCGCATTCCTTCTTGCTTTGTTATTGAAGTGCATATTCTTTACAGCTGTGCCACTGAGTTCGAGTGATCGTATATCGGCAATTGTTTTTCCTTTTTTACCAAGGGAAGAAAGTGACAGCATATAAAAACCCGTGTCCTTGATCTCAATGGTACCAACAGGTATTTTTTTAAAAGCGGCTGATACCGGAACATTTACCATGAATTTTTTTCCTGCAATGGATGCAGCCAGTTTATTGCCTGCTGTACTGTTCTTTAGTAATAATGAAAGGGAAATTTTTCCTTTAGTGCGCAGGTAAAAATAAAATTGCAGCTGTTGTTTGCTATCTGCCCAGTTGTGCACCCCATCTTTGGCAGAAAATATGGTGCTTTCTTCCTCTTCATTGCCTTCTTCTGCCGGTACCGCATAGGCGGTATATGCAGGAATGGTAACAGTATTTTGTGATCTTGTTTGCAGTGCGAAGAGCAAAAGCAGTGCAATGCAACCGGTTATTTTTGTCATAGTAAAACAATAAGCAACAAACTTACCAAAATTTCCAGTATAAGCACCTGCAGCAGCCTGTAAGCGGCCCCGGTAAATAGTTTGCTGAGGCGGTTCCTTTATGCTAAAGAACCAATACCTTTACTACCGATAACGGTTGTTTACATTTAATTTTAGTTCAATGCATGATAGTAAAACAGTGATCACGGGTACGGGCAGTTATATTCCCGTTAATATAAAGACCAACAGGGATTTTACCGTACATAATTTTTATGGTGAAGACAACAAGAAGATAGAGACCGATCCGCAGGAAGTGGTGGAAAAATTCAAGCAGATAACGGGCATTGAAGAAAGGCGCTATGCCTGTGGAGATATGGATGCATCTGATATGGCAGCTATAGCGGCCCAAAAAGCGATTGAAGATGCCAACTGCGATCCTGAAACTTTAGACCAGGTGATCGTGGCGCATAATTTTGGTAATGTTATCAAACATACGATACAGACAGATGTATTGCCGGCGCTGGCATCGAGGGTGAAACATGCGCTTAAGATAAAGAACCCTGCTTGTGTTGCTTACGATATTTTATTTGGTTGCCCCGGTTGGGTACAGGGCGTGATACAGGCGGATGCTTTTTTTAAAGCGGGCATTGCTAAAAAATGTTTGGTGATCGGTACAGAAACTTTGTCGAGGGTGATAGATGTATATGACCGCGACAGTATGATATTTTCGGATGGTGCCGGAGCCTGTGTGCTGGAAGTAAAAGATGCCGGCAGTACACAAAGCGGTATTCTTTCCACCAGTGTGCAATCGCATTGCCTGGAAGAAGTGGATTACCTGAATATGGGTAAATCCAACTTCCCAGATTCGGATCCCCGTATCCGTTATATTAAGATGAAGGGCAGAAAAGTATACGAGTATGCCATGAAGTATGTGCCATTGGCGATGAAGGATTGCCTGGATAAAGCAGGTGTTGATATCAGTGAACTGAAGAAAGTTTTTATTCACCAGGCCAATGAAAAAATGGATGAGGGTATTATTAAAGCGATGTATAAATTGTACGGTATTAAAACAGTGCCTGAAGCTATTATGCCCATGAGCATTCATTACCTGGGCAACAGCTCGGTGGCTACTATTCCTACCTTGCTGGATCTTGTAAGAAGAGATACGATGCCGGAACACCAGCTGAAGCTAGGTGAAGTGATCCTGTTTGCTTCGGTAGGGGCGGGGATGAATATTAATGCGGTTTGTTACAGGATGTGAGATGTGAATCGTGAGACGTGAGGCGTGAGTGGTGAGTAGTCAGTGGTGAGTTGTGAAGAAGATTGACGGTAAAGAAAAAATGTAAGGCTGAAAATATCAGAAAAAAAAATCCCAAACAGGTGTTTGGGATTTTTTGTGTTGCATATTTTATCAGAAGGCCGGTCTGCCGTTGGCTGGCCTTGGTTTGGGTAATTCTTTTCTTGGAATTTTGTCGGCACTTTGTGCAGTGTTGTATACAAATGATGCAACAATAGTAGCCGCCTGTTTCAGGTCTTCGGGTACCAGGTGATCGTAGGTGTCCATATTGGTATGGTGTGTCCTGGTATCGTATTCAATCGCATCCTGTATAAACTGGAAGCCGGGTATACCTACGCCATCAAACGACTGGTGATCGGTACCGCCGGTATTGCTGATGGTGACTGTTTTTGCACCAAGATCATAAAACGGTTCCAGCCATTTCTGGAAGATGGCTCTTGCTGCTTCATTGCCCTGCAAATAAATACCTCTTATTTTACCGGTGCCATTGTCTAAATTATAATAAGCGGAAATTTTTGAATGCTCCGGTTTCAATACCATATCAGCAGGATCGGCAAAATGATTTTTTACATAATTCCTCGATCCAAATAATCCCTGTTCTTCACCGCTCCATAATGCAATGCGTATGGTACGTTTGGGTTGCAGGCCGGTAGCTTTTAATATGCGTACCACTTCCATCATTACCGCACTGCCTGCTGCGTTATCGGTAGCACCGGTAGCGCCATGCCAACTGTCCAGGTGGCCGCCCAGCATTACGATCTCATCTTTTAATACAGGATCGGTACCCGGTATCTCTGCCACCACGTTGTATCCTTTAATGTCTTCGGGGTAGAATTTTGTTTTAACATCCGCTTCCATTTCCACTTTCTGGCCCGACATTACGAGGCGTTGTATACGCAGGTAATCATCACTCGATAACATTACCCATCCATAATTGTTCTCAGCATCTTTCGTGTAAGCGCCACCGTTTTGCACAAATAAGGTACCATCATTACCACGGGCATTCAGGCTCAATACCAGGGCAGGCTTTTCGTTCTTGTAAAAATCTCCCATCTGCCTTGCCAGCAGCTGGCGTTGCCGCATGGCGTCACTCATGTTAAAATTCCTTCCACCGCCGGGCCCTCTTGGCGCATCGGGTTTTGCATTGGCCATTTTTTCCAGTGAGCTGTCGGCATAGCGCTGACCATCGGGTGTAAAGGAGGGATGCAGGGTATCCGGTGAATACACCATCACGATCTTGCCTTTTATTTTCCCTGAAAATTTCTGGTACAGTTCTGCAGAATCTTTTACATTGATCATGATCACTTCGCTGCTCATGATCTTTTTGCCGGGTGTGCCGCCGGTCCACGCACGGGGTATGGCAACGATGGGTGCATAATAAGGCGCTGTCATTGCAACATAGCATCTTGTCTGTTCCCAACCCACACCAAAATCGCCCCAGGGTTCCAGTGTGGCATTCACCAAACCAAGTTTGGTCAGCTCATCTTTGGCCCAGTTGGCCGCTCTTAAATAGCCGGGCGAATTCGTTAATCTGGGACCTGATACATCTGTAAGATGGAAAGCAAAATCCATTACCTGTGAATTGTTCAGCCCTTCATTCTTGATCTTATTGGTGGCATCATCTGTTTGCGCCGATACAATATTGCATAACATGCATAATGCACCGAGCAGGAAAGGTTGTTTTCTCATGTGAAGTTTTTTTAGATAGGGAGTGAATTTAAATTATTTTATGCTATTTTTTTAATGGTTTTGATAAACGGCGGGAAAATGTCGAATGTGAAAATGTACGAATATCGAATGTGAGGATGTCGAATATAAAAATGTGCGAACGTCGAATGTTGTTTAATTACAAGTACATTCGATATTCGCACATTCGATATCTCTGAAGGCCTGATATTTAAAATGAGACCTTACACTGTTGCTTCTTCCACGTAGGCGCTCACGGGTTCGCAGGTGCATACCAGGTTCCTGTCGCCATAGGTGTTATTCACCCTGCTGATGCTGGGCCAGAATTTATTCTGCCTTACATATTCCAGCGGGAAGGCTGCTGTTTCCCTGCTATAGGGATGGTTCCAGTCGTTGGCGATTACCACGAATTGAGTGTGTGGCGCATGCTTTAACGGATTGTCTGCTTTATCTGCACTGCCATTTTCCACTGCCCGTATCTCTTCGCGTATGCTTAATAATGCATCGCAGAAACGATCGAGTTCCGATTTGTCTTCACTTTCGGTGGGTTCTATCATGATGGTGCCTGCTACAGGGAAACTTAAGGTGGGTGCATGGAAATTGTAATCCATCAAACGCTTGGCCACATCTTCTGCTTCTATGCCGGCGCTTTGTTTAAACGGACGCAGGTCTACAATAAATTCATGTGCACAGGTGCCGTTGATACCACTGTACAATATCTTGTATTCTTTTTCCAAACGTGCCTTCATGTAATTAGCATTCAGTATGGCGTACTGGGTACTTTTCTTCAATCCTTCAGGCCCCAGTAATTTTATGTAGGCATAACTGATGAGCAAGATACTGGCGCTGCCAAACGGCGCTGCACTTACTGCATGTATGGGATGACTGCCGCCGGTAATTTGACTTACATGTGATGGCAGGTAAGGCGCTAATTTTTCATTTACACATATAGGGCCCATGCCGGGACCGCCGCCACCGTGTGGTATGGCGAATGTTTTATGTAAATTAAGGTGACATACATCTGCGCCGATATTGCCGGGTGATGTTAATCCCACCTGTGCATTCATGTTGGCGCCATCCATGTATACCAGGCCACCATTATCGTGTATCAATTGGCAGATGTCGATGATGCTTTCTTCAAATACACCATGTGTACTTGGATAGGTTACCATCAATCCTGCCAATGTATCCTTGTATTTTTCTGCATTCATCTTTAGATCAGCCACATCAATGTTGCCGGCATCATCGCATTTGGTTACCACTACTTTAAAGCCTGCCATTACTGCACTTGCGGGGTTGGTGCCGTGCGCAGAGATGGGTATCAGTATCACATTCCTTTGCGGCTCCTTACGGTCATCGTGATACGCTTTTATGGTTAATAAGCCTGCATACTCACCCTGTGCACCGCTGTTGGGTTGTAATGAGGTGGCTGCAAACCCTGTGATATTGCTTAACCAGTCTTCCAGTTCGGTGACAATCTGCTGGTAGCCTTTCCATTGTGCCACGGGTGCAAATGGGTGCATGCCGCCAAATTCCGGCCAGCTTACCGGTATCAGTTGTGTGGCTGCATTCAGTTTCATGGTGCAGCTGCCCAGGCTGATCATGGAGGTATTTAAACTCAGGTCTTTATTTTCTAATGATTTGATATACCGCAGCATTTCTGTTTCGCTGCAGTGGGTGTTGAATACAGGGTGTGTTAAATAATCAGATGTGCGTGTAAGCGCTGCCGGTATGTTCTCCAATAATGTGTCTGCATCAAAATTGGCTACGGCTGTATCATTGCTTTGCGAGGTAGAGAATACATGCAGTATGTTCAATATATCGTATTGCGAGGTTGTTTCATCTAATGATATGCCGATGTATTCGTTGCCAAAATAATTGAAGTTGATTTCCTGCTGTTCGGCCAGTTTGCGTATCGCTGCTGCATCTTTTACCTGTACTTTCAGGGTATCAAAGTAATACTCATTCACATTGTTGAAACCCAGTTCGGCCAGTTCATCACTTAATGTCTGGGCCAGCAATGCCACTCTTTTACCGATATTTTTTATTCCATCCGGGCCATGGTATACGGCATACATAGCTGCCATATTCGCCAGCAGCGCCTGTGCTGTACAGATATTGCTGGTGGCTTTTTCACGACGGATGTGCTGTTCCCTTGTTTGCAATGCCATGCGCAGGCAACGGTTGCCCTGTGCATCTATACTTACGCCGATGATACGGCCGGGGATATTTCTTTTAAATTCATCTTTGGTAGCAAAGAAGGCTGCATGTGGTCCGCCAAAACCCATTGGTACGCCCAAACGCTGTGAGTTACCAATGGCAACATCAGCGCCCAGTTCGCCGGGGGGCGTTAATAAAGTAAGCGCCAGCAGATCCGTAGCCATTACCACCTGTGCATTTACCGTGTGCGCTTTATCTATAAAGCTGCGGTAATCTTCCACCGCTCCATTGCTGTTGGGATATTGTACTATGGCGCCGAAATACAGTTCATCCAGCTGCGCTGTTTTATGATCGCCAAATACCAGTTCGATATGTAATGGTGTGGCCCTGGTGATCAATACATCTTTTGTTTGTGCAAAAATATTTTCATCCACAAAGAACTTAGGTGCCGTTACATGATCGTGGTTTTTGTTTTTATGATTGAACAGCATGGCCATTGCTTCTGCAGCAGCAGTGCCTTCATCCAGTAAGCTGGCGTTGGCGATAGGTAACCCGGTAAGATCGCTTACCATGGTTTGAAAGTTGAGCAAACTTTCCAAACGCCCCTGTGCAATTTCTGCCTGGTAGGGTGTGTATTGGGTGTACCAACCCGGGTTTTCAAATACCGTTCTTAATATCACGCTGGGTACGATGGTATTGTAATATCCCTGGCCGATGTATGATTTAAATACTTTGTTGAGTTGGGCTGTTTTTTTCAGCTCGGTAAGGTATTGAAATTCACTTACGGGGCCGCCGGTCTGCAGCGGTTCTTTGGAACGGATGGATGCCGGTACGGTCTGGCTGATGAGTTCGTCCACCGATCTTACGCCGATCAGTTTCAGCATCGCCTTGGTTTCGTGTTCGTTAGGGCCGATATGCCTGGCTGTAAACTCCTGGTTTTGTTGCTCGAAAAGATTCATATACCTGTTTAATTTATTATGTATTGGATAGTGCAGAAAAATCAGCTGCAAAATTACGATAACATAACAAGAATTGGTGTCAATAAGTTCGATGCGGGAGTACTGTGGAAAACTAAGGGGTAAGATACAAGCTACAAGATATCAGCTGCAAGGGATGAGCAGGCTGTTTGAGATGTTATACTTTTCCCTGGTGGCTATCTCCTGTTTGTAAAAAACTGCCGCCCCGCTGGGGCTACCGACATGCCGCCCCTACGGGGCTACCAATATGCCGGCCCGATGGGGCCTACCAACATGTTGGCCCGCTGGGCCTGCGTTGTTGGTTCGCAGATTTATTGTATGGGGTAAAATCCAGTAATTTATAAAGTAGTGTGTGGATGAAAAAGCACCAGCCTCGTAGAGGTGATATTTTGGTAACAACGCACCGATCAGGATTAACGAAGCCCTGTAGGGGCGACATTTCTTTTCGGGCTGCTTCCCTTTATAAAAACTACCGCCCCGCCGGGGCTACCGACATATCGGCCCGATGGGACCTACCAACATGTCGGCCCGATGGGCCTGCTGCCCTTGTAGCTATTCCCCTTGTGGCTTGTCTCTACTCGTGTACGGCAAGTACGGGTACTTTGCTCTGGTAGATCATTTTTTTGGTGTGCTGTGTTTTGAACAGCCTTTCGTAAAAGCTGTGTGTTTTGGGGGCAATGATGATGATGTCGATATCTTTATCGTTGGCGAATAAATTTACGGCTTCATGAAAATCGTAGAGGCGCATGAAATAGAATTCGGGCTTAAAGGAGGCCAGTAATTCCTCCATTTTATCCCTTTCTTCTTTAAAATCTTTGGTAAGGGCGATATAATGGCTGTCATCCACATTGAGTATATGCAAGGATGGCTTAAAATCTTCCAGCACTTTTTTTACTGCCAGCAGGGTGGGCGTTTCATCCACGTATTTCATTTCGGAAGTGATGAGCACATTATCCACTTTGCTGAACCTGGCTTCTTCGGGAACAATGAGTACCGGGCAGATATCTTTTTCCACCATCTTTAATGTATTGGTGCCTGAAAAGCGTTGCTCCAGCGGTGTTTTACCTGTTAAACCCATGATGATGATATAGGCGCCCTTCACATGCCCGTAAGCAGCAAGGCTGTCGATAAAATTGTCTCCTGATTCTGTATAAGTATCAATATTGGGGCTGAGAGCCTGCAGTTCTTTTTTAAGCGTAGCCAGGTAATTTTCGGCAGTCGGTTTGTCCTCGCCTTCGGCATAATAATGGTACAATGTGATATTGACATCGGTTCTGCCTTTGAACATATTGCAGGCATAATGCGCTGCATTAAAAGATGTTTCAGAAAAATCAAGGGGAACAATTACCTGTAGCATAGTTAGTTAAGTTTTGCCCAAGATAAAAGAAAATATTTATACTGCAAGCAGGGCGGGGGAGGGGGTATATAAGAAGGCGTGACAGATTTTTAGGTTGTTTCCTGTAATCGTGTCCGAAGGATGTCCGAAGGCAGTCCGAAGGATGACCGAGGGTTTACCGTGAGCGTAATACCGTTGCATTGCTTTAAGTACGCTTATACTATGCTGTACCTACGCTTTATGTACGATGCAACTACGGCATGTACAGCCAGTAGCTACTTTCTTTGTATTATACCGATATTTGCAGCATGCAGGATGATCTGTTACATAACTGGCAAAAAAAATCGGCCGACCACCAGAAGCTGTACAAGCAATTGCTGCACCGTGCCGATAAGAATAAAGTGCTGAAAGCCCTGCCGGCATTGCATGAGGAAGCTTTTGAAAAAGTGGATTGCCTGCAATGCGGTAATTGCTGCAAGGGTTATTCGCCGCGGTTCAAAACGCCGGATATCAAGCGCATCAGTAAGCATCTTAAAATGAAGGAAGGCGATTTTATCAACGCTTATTTAAAGGTGGATAACGAGGGCGATTATGTGCTGCAGCAACAACCCTGCAGTTTTTTAGGCGCTGATAATTACTGCAGTATTTATGAAGTACGTCCTTCTGATTGTGCCCGTTTTCCTTATACGGATGAAGATGTGATCCTGAAACGTCAGCCTTTGACTTTAAAGAATTCGAGTTTTTGCCCGGCGGTGTATTTTGTGCTGGAGAAGTTGCGGGAGGTGGGGGTGTGAGTTAGGGGTTGAAGAAAGTTACGAGTTAAAAAGTTACGGGTTACGGGTAAGGAAGTTACGGGTTACGAGTTGCGGGTTAGTGTTGGGTGAGGATACCGACGATGGAACGGGAAATTCATTTTCAGCCGAAAAATAAACCTGCTAAAACGCCTCCTGATATAAAGGAGAAAATAGTTGCCAGTAAGGTGGCTATAAATATTACAATGTTGGCCCGTGTTTTTTTAGTGATCGCCCAGATGATAAGATAGTTGATGATATAAACAGGAACCACAAAATACAAAAAGACAGGTGTTATAAAATGAAGCAGTAAGCACACTATTATAGCGCCGGCAATGCATGCGGCAATTGCAGCAAAAGCAGTATGCATGAATGTCTTTGAATCTACCTTTTTGTTTTCCAGTATGGATTGGTAATAATGTGTCTTCTGCTCTACTAAATCATCCAGTGCTTCTTTGGATAAAATATCTGATTTAATGAACTGTCTTATAAAGCCGGCATTGGTTTCGGGGCTTACCAGCTGGTATATTTCTTTTGATATGCGATTGATCTCTGCAGTGATGGTTTTTTTATGTGCTATGTTCTGTATAAATATTTCCATGCCGCCCCTTTGTTCTATTGCCTTCCTCATTTCATCATTGGGTTGGCCGGAATATTCCATCATGGATTGATAGGCTTCTATTAATTCATCGTCTGTGAATTTTTCGTACATAGTTGATTTGGGTGTTAGGGATTAAAAGGTAAGGCAAATTATTGAAATCTATCCTGGTGGAAGAGCGTGTTCGGTGGGACACCGACCATGGAGATAAAGCTGGTTTTTGAAACATATCCTAGTGATAGAGCGTGGCCGGTGGTGACACCGGCCACGGAGTAGGCAATCATGTTCGGTGAGGACACCGACCAGGGGGACGCCTACCATGGCGGAAGGCTTATGGTATTTTTGAAGTGATCTCTGTATAAGCTGCTTCGAGGGGCCGGTTGATGCCATCGCCTTTCCATTCTTCGGTGCCCGGGATGGTCTTGTTCTTTAAAATATCTTCCCTTGATTTGCCTGCTTTGATCTCAGCTTCCACAAACTTCAATACATTACCGAGGTAATCGCCGAAGGCTTTCAGGTCGCTGCTGTTGGTAACGATATCATATCCTTCGCCGGAGTGGCCGCATACAAATTGTGTTTTACTGTCGAACGTGCTGATGGCTTTGTCCAATACTTTTATCCAGCTGCCCATATCGGCGCCGGCGCTTTTATCTACAAAGGGATGGCGGCGGTTGAATACCAGGTCGCCCATGTGCACAATATTGGCGTGTTCAAAATGTACCAGGCTGTCGCCATTGGTATGGCCGGCGCCAAAATAATGCATGGTTATTTTTTCTTTACCTACTTTTTCGCTCCAGGTATCAGTATAGGTAATATCGGGATACAATTGTTTATCCTCGCTTTTACTTTTTATGGCCACATTTTTTTGATTGGTCAATGAATTTGCATGCGCAACTACATGTTCCACCAATCCCTTGAATGCAATATTGCCCGATGTATGATCGCCATGATGGTGTGTATTGATCAGGTATTTAAAAGGATTGGTAGAACGTTTTTTCAGTTCATCGATCAGGTGCTGGGCACTGTCGGGGAACTGCGCATCCACCACCACGATATCTTTTTTGGCGATATAAAATAAGATCGTTCCTCCTTTTTCGGTGAACACACCTATATTGTCTGTAAGCATTTTAATATTTACTTCTGGTTGTGCAAAAAAAGCCGCGGCCAGCTGCCGGTTCATTAAGGCAACACCTGCAATGGTTAAACCGGTGTTGCGGATAAAATTTCTGCGTTGCATGATGAGATTGATTTTGAAATGGTAAGTTATAAAATTGTAAACAAGGAACCGTTTAAATTGTTTAAGTGTGATCTACTTATGTTATTGTTTAAAATATCATCGGTGTCATATTTTCAACATACAGGGCTTTGTTCTTTTTCCAGAGATCGATGTCTTTCTGTATGTAGCCCATCCTGGTGTCTTTCATCAATTCCTTTCTTACCGGGTCTACCGGGCGTTGCGGGGGATTGGTTTTGTTTAAAAACATGATGCGGTTGATAGCCGCTTCTATCTTTAAATTGATCCTGTTGCTTTGTGCTTCATTTGCAGCAAAGCCCACAGCTATGGCGTAAAATTTTACGGCCCAGTCTACAGAAATATTTTTCCTGAAATAATCCGCCGCTTCTTCAATGGCTTTGCATAATAATTCGTTGGGTGCATTGGTCAACGGTACTCTTTCCCGTAGTTGTTCGGCTATTTCGTTGCCCGCTTTTGCACTGGTGTCGGCAGATAGTTTTAAAATATCCAGTTCGTTGACCGGTGTTTTTTTATCACGTACTTCTATTGCCGCTTCTAAAAATCTTTGATGAAACCATTCACTCCCGAAATGTGATAATGGGTTCAGTTTTATGGATCGCTGAATGTATTTCAATGCGCTGTCTAAATGGCCATTCAGTTCGTAGGCTGTTGCAAGGTTGGCCAACACCTGGTACTCACCGGGATTTGCTGTGGCTAATTTTTGCAGTATGGCCAATGCTTCTTTGTTGCGGCCCAGTTTTACCAGGTAAAAACTATAATTGGAGGTATACCAGACCTTGTCCATTCCATTTTTTTCAGCAATACGCTTTTCGTACCATTTTAATTCTTTGAGATAGGCTTCGGGATTATTGTTTTGATAGATCTCGTATGGATAATCATAGTCGTAATGGCCCACTTCGCCTCTTTCATTGATCACATAATAATTAAGGCAGGCAACTACTTTAGTGCTGCATAATACAATGCAAAAAAATATACTCAATCTTTTCATGACGGTAATGATATGGCATTAAAAGGTACAATATTTTGCTGAGATGATGAATAGAGAACGGAGGAATGGTGGAAGTGGTTGCCCGAGGATACCTGAACGGGGACCTGCGTGCCGACAGGCAGGTTTGGGGAGATTATTGGATTAAAAGGATTTGTATTAATTCACCCGATCTTTTGATCACTTTAAAAACAATCAATACTCCATATTTTTTAATGCCGGTGCTTTGAACCATGTTACCACTACTACCAATAATGTCATGCACCCGCCGAATACCACCGATGGTACAGCGCCCAATGCCTGGCGGGCAAAACCGCTCTCGAACTGGCCGAGTTCATTACTGCTGTTGATGAACATGGAGTTTACGGATGATACACGGCCCCGCATTTCGTCGGGTGTGGTCAGCTGTAAGATGGTGCCCCGCACTATCACACTGATACCATCGCAGATACCGCTGAGCAATAATGCAAAAAATGATAACAGGTATACACTGGACAGACCAAAGGTGATGATGCAGATACCAAAGCCTGCCACCGCCATCAGCATTCTGCGGCCCTGTTTGCTGCGCATGGGGAAGAAGGTGAGCATAATGATGGTGGTAATGGAACCAATATCGGTAGCAGCTGTAAGCCAGCCAAATCCAATAGGACTGATGTGCAATATAGTGGCGCTGAACTCCGGTATCATGGCAACGGCGCCACCAAATAATACTGCAAAAAGATCGAGTGATATGGCACCCAGCATGATCTTGTTGGTGAATACAAAATTCAATCCCTGCTTTACACTATCCCACGCACCGATATCTTTTGGTGCATACAATATCGGTTTCTTTTTTATAAAGGAAAGAATGGTGGCGGCAGTAATGATGTATACCAGCACGATCATGAATGTTTTATTTACACCCACACCGGCTATTAAAAATCCTGCACTGGCATGGCCGGTGATGGAACCGATGAGCCAGGTGGAAGAACTGATATTGGCAGCAAAGGGTAATTTTTCGCGGGGTACCAGTTGTGCAATGATGGCATTGGATACCGGCCCTGCAAAGGCCCTTATCACACCGGTTAAAAAAATGATGGCATAAAAACAATATTCCAGCCAGTGAGTGCTGAGCTTTGATTGTGTAGAAGGCAGTGTGCAGATAATCAGCAACAGTACGCAAAAGCCATAAGCGATCATGCCTTTTAATAATAAGGTTCTTTTTTCGGATTTATCTATTACATGACCGGCGTACAAGGCCAGTGAAAATACAGGCACAAATTCTGACAAGCCTACCAGGCCGATGGCAAATGAACTTTGTGTTAAATGAAATAATTCGTACGCAACCACCGTGCCCACCATACGCAATGCCATAATGTAAATGAAACGGCAGATGATGTATAACTTAAACTCTTTTTCTTTAAGGGGAGCGAGCGCATCGCTGTTAAAAGATAAACTCATTATACTGCGAAGATGCAATTTTTTTTCGAGTTGGCCTTAAGGCAAACTCAAATAATGCTGCCCGTCGTCGTACTCTTTATCCAGTGCATCTATGATGGCTTTCATGTGCAACTCGTTGCCGAGAAAGTCGGCATTGGAGGCGTCAATGAAAAGCGTTTTGATATTGTGCTGTTTAATATACTGGGTATAAGTTTCCTGCAGCGAAAAAAGATAATCGTTGGGAATATGCTGTTCGTATCCACGGTTGCGCTTTTTTATATTCTCCTGCAACTTATTTACCGGTGCATGCAGGTAGATCAATATATCCGGCTGAACGATCTGCGGATTGATGATATCAAATAATTTCTGGTATAAGCGGAATTCTTCATCTGCCAATGTTACTTTGGCAAACAACAGGCATTTGGTAAATAAATAATCCGAGATGGTGACGTTCTGGAACATGTCCTTTGTCTGCAGCAGGTCTTTCAATTGCTTGTAACGCTCTGCCATAAAGAACAGTTCCAGCGGAAAAGCGTATTGCTGCTGGTTCTCGTAAAATTTTGGCAAAAAAGGATTGTCGGCAAATTCTTCCAGTATCAGGCGGGCGTTAAAATGTTTGCTCAGCAAATGAGCAAGGGTTGTTTTTCCGGCGCCGATATTCCCTTCAATAGTAACAAAATTATACTTCATAAAATTTGCGATGAACGGCGCAGGCCGCCAGCCTTTAACAGGTAGTTTTAGTTTTAGATTTTTACAAAGGCTAACGATCTTAAAAGTTGTTGCAAAATAAATGGAAAGCGTTTCTTTTAACCCGAAATTTTATGCACAGTCAAAGGGTCTTTACAAATTCTTAATAACTGGTGGATAGTTTTATGCAAAACCGGGTGCTTAAGGTTGGGTGAAAGCTGGTTGAGTGGCACGAGTACAAAGCGCCGGTGCTGCAACTGCGGATGTGGTACGGTGAGTTCGGTGGTATGGATGATGTGTTTATTAAAAAAGATAATATCAATATCTACTATGCGGGGCGCATTCTTTACGGTCCTTATCCGGCCCATTTTTTTTTCGATGGCCAGGATGGTCTGCATGGTGGTTGCAGGTGTGAGCGTGGTATGAACGATGACCACCTGGTTCAGAAAATCGGGCTGATGGTTATTGCCCCAGGCAGCGGTTTGGTACAGGGCCGAACTGCGGCTGATGGGCCCGATCAACTGTTCAATATTTTTCCGGGCTTTTTGCAGTTGCTTGCGGCTGTCGCCCATATTACTGCCTAAAAGAAGATACACAACACTCATGGAGGAATAAAAATTTTATACGCCTGTTTTGCTTTCGCAAGGTAGTTATAATGTAATTGCAATGGGCATTCAAATTTTTTAAAATGCTTTTTTACCAATAGTTTTACGCCTCAAAACAAAGGCAATGCAAAAGTATAGTCAGTTCAGGGCTTTCCTGGCCATTCTGAAAGCGAGTTTCCGGTCCATTCTAAGCAATCCGAGTGCATTGTTCTTCAGTTTACTTTTCCCGGTGATCTTTATTTTTATTTTTGGTTCTTTTGGTGGTGGCAATGGTGTGCGCTATCATATTGCTATTTCGGATTATGCAGATACCACCAACGAGGTTTTCGACAGCATAAAAGCCAATCCTTTACTTTCTATTGTTTCTTTTAAGGATGCCAACGGCAAAACCGATACCGTTGCAAGAAGAACAGCGCTGGAAAAAGATAAGATATCGGCCATTGTAAGTTTGAAAAAAGTAACGGATACTGCCGGTAACAACCGCTACATCATTTTTGATACGCTTACCAATACCAGTGGTAATACCATTGCGGCTTTGCAACAGGTATTCAGCAATATCACCAACACCATTGCATTAAATCATACTTCACAAAAATCGATGCCGGCAATAGTGCCTTATGTGTACAGCATACGGGAATATCGTAACATTGATTTTGTATTGCCGGGCATGCTCGGTTTTTCTATCCTGTTCTCCACGTTGTTCGGTATATCGTTTACTTTTTTCCAGTTCAGGCAACAGTTGATCTTAAAACGTTTTTATGCAACACCAGTCAGCAGGATCAATATTTTGCTCGGTATTGGTATCAGTCGCTTGGTGTTTCAATTAATAAATGTGGTGATGCTGATCGCACTGGGTTATTTCTTTATGCACTTTACACTGGTGCATGGCTTTGCTACTTTTTTAGAAATGAGTTTAATGACCATTTACATGCTGCTGCTGTTGCTGGGCGTTGGTTTGATATTCAGCAGTATTGTAAAAGCAGATACTTCTATACCATTGCTCATTAACCTTTTTGCATTTCCACAAATGTTATTGTCGGGTACTTTTTTCCCGATAGAAGTTTTTCCTAACTGGCTGCAAACTATCTGCAGGTACGGACTTCCCTTGACGCAATATAATGATGCTATCCGCAAAATATCTTTTACCGGCCTGCATTTATGGGATTGCTGGAAAGAGTTGGGTATACTGGCCGTATGGATGGTAGTGATCTACGCCATTGCCATTAAAGTTTTTAAATGGGAATAATCTATGAAGCATTTTAAATTTTTACTGATCAATATTGTTGCGTTCTCTTTTTTGTTCTTCCTGCTTTCCTTATTGTTCCCCGGCCAGGTGATCACTTCCAAAACGGTGACCATCAGCGGCAGCAAAGAAAAACTGGTAAGCAAACTGAACGATACTACTGCGTGGAAACAATGGAACTCCTTTGTGCAAAATAATGTTGTAGGCGAAAGCCATTCTGCAAACAGCGATACGCTTAATTACGCTTTCACCAGCATTAATGATAATACACTGCACTCACAATTCTTTTTATTTGATAATGCCGGCAACAGTGTGTTGCTGAACTGGAACCTGGTTGAGAAACTGCCCTGGTACAAACCCTGGAAAAAATTCAGTGCGATGGTGCTGAGTAAGAATGTAGCAGTGGTAATGGACAGTTCGCTCATCAAATTGAAAGCGCTGGTGGAAGCAGCTCCGTAAAACTCAATCTGGAAAACTGATCTTGCCCATTGATACCACGGGCATGCCTGCAACTCCCTTCTTTAAATATGTGCCATCGCCGCAGATACATTCGTTGGCGAGTAATGCAAACAGTACGGCTTCTTTTGCATCAGGGTCTATTTGCAATGCAGCAGTACTGTTGAATGTAAAATTTGGTAAAGACTGTTGCAGGTGCTGCATCAGTAACGGATTGTGTATACCACCTCCGCTGCAAAAAATGGAATAGGGCTTGTTTTTATCGGTGGCTTTTAACAGCGCTGCTGTAATGGTATCGGCAGAAAATTTATTGAGCGTGGCCATTGTGTCTGCCGTGCTGCTATCTTTTATTGCAGCAATTGATGTTGCTTTTTGCAAATAATCCAGGTTAAATAATTCCGGCCCGGTGGTTTTGGGAAATGGCTTTGCAAAAAAATCATTTTGTTTCAATGCTTCCAGCAACGCCGTATTGATAGTGCCTTTTAATGCCACGGCCGCATCCGCATCAAAGTATTGACCGGGATATTGTTGCTGCATGTACGCATCCATCATCGTATTACCAGGCCCTGTATCGGTGCTGAAGATATTGTTGCTGTTAATGTCTCCCGGTAAAAAAGTAAAATTGGCAATGCCGCCCATGTTCAGCAGTATCCTGTCTTCTCCTGCTTTACCAAATATCAAATAATCGCCGTACACCGCCAGCGGTGCGCCTTCGCCGCCGGCTGCAATGTGTTTTTGCCTGAAATCACTGATGGTGATGATACCGGTGGCCATTGCTATATGATCGCCATCACCGATCTGTAAAGTAGCATTGCCGAACGCATCTTTTGCATGCAAAATTTTAGGTGCATGATAAATGGTCTGTCCATGGCTGGCAATGATATCTATTTGTTCTTTTGCAATATCCCATTTTTGCAGCAGCGCATTAATGATAGCAGCATGCTTCAGTGCGATCCAGGGATTGAGTAATGTGAGTTTCTCCAGGTCCACCTGCTGTTTGCTGAAAACCGTTTTTATTTCTTTTTTAACATCTTCGTTATAAGGCACTGTTTCAAACTGCAACACCTGTATATTAGTTTGCAGGCCATGGCCTGTAATGCGACACAGGGCTACATCCAGGCCGTCCAGCGATGTGCCGCTCATCAGCCCGATGATCAGCCTTTCGGGTTTGGCTGTAATGGCGTAAAGGGCCTTCACGTTACTGTTCATGCCCCAAGTTAATTTATTTTTGATGGAACGGTGCAACGGTATCGCAAAACGGGTTGTCAACACAGTGAACAAAATGAAATGGAGCAGGATATTGAGTTAGTAAGGGAATGTATGCGCAATAACAGGGCAGCACAAAAGCAACTGTACCAGCAGTATGCCGAAGTGATGCTGGGGGTTTGCTATCGCTATACCAAGGCCATGACCGATGCGGAGGATGTGTTGCAGGAAGGCTTTATAAGGGTATTTAAAAACCTGCATCAATATAAAGCGGAAGGGGAACTGGGGGCCTGGATACGGCGGATAATGGTTACCACCGCTTTGAATTTTTTAAAACGCAATGCCAAATACCAACAGGACCTTGCCTTTGATAAAATAGAAATGCACCCTGTTGCAGCCGACAATCCGGAAATACTTTTGAATACCAAAGAGCTGGCTTCGCTGATACAGCAATTACCCACGGGATATCAAACCATTTTTAACCTGCATGCTGTGGAAGGCTATTCGCATGTGGAGATCGGTGCATTGCTGGGCATTACGGATGGTACATCCAGGTCGCAGTATGCAAGGGCAAGGGCATTGATGATAACCTGGATAAAAAAAAATTACTCAGATAATAAACCGCAGTTCTATGCACGACAGTGAATTTGAAAAAAATATGCAGCAGAAAATGGACGAACTGAAGTTCGCTCCCACACCTGCTGTATGGGATAAAATTGAAGCGGAGCTGCCGGCTGAGAAAAAACGCCGCTGGATATTTTTTGTGCTGTTGTTTGCCGGCCTGTTTACCGGTGCTGCAATTACATGGAGTGTATGGAATAAGAATGATAAAAATGCTGCAAAACAAATTGCTGCGGCAACAAAAGATGATACTCAAAATATAAATAATAATACTGATAAAAAAGATACCAACAATATTACAGCCGATAACACACAGGCACAAACAACTGCTGCCAATACTTTAACAACAACTGCTGATGATGCAGGCAGAACTTTACAAAAAAATACAGGCAAAAAAATAACCACCAGGTCATCGAATAATATAAAGATAAAAAAAGCAAATACGCAAGAGGATGACGCAACAAAGGATGATGCGCTTGTAAACAGTAACAGGAAATCGCTGAACGAAAAAGGCAAAACAAAAATGCGTGTAAAAGCACCTGTCGCCGGTAATGAAGATGATAATAATGGGGCAACAGAAAGTTTGAATGATGATAGCACTGCTCTTGTAAAAAAGATCGCCGAAACTGACAGTACTTTAACAGTAAATGTTGAAAAGAAAAAAGATACGGTATTGACCGTAAAAACAGACAGTTCAAAAACTGTTACCAAAAAAGAAGAGAAAAAGAAGATCAATCCCAAATGGCAGTTGGGTGTTGAAGCATCTGGTGGTATATCCAATGTAAAGAATGGCATTTTCAGCGATAAGCCACTATACAGCAGCGCACTCGGTAATTCTTCTCCGTCCACCGGTGTGGGCAATCCTGCATCGCCGAGTTACCAGCAGCCTTCATCGCCTGTTGAAGGAGCTGCATTGTCTTTAGGCTTCTATGCGCAAAAAAATATTACAGCTAAATGGGTATTCAAAACAGGATTGAATTATCATTATCAATCCAATAGCATCAAGACCGGCCAAAGAGTGGATACGGCGGTGAATATTTTATTCAGCAGCACTGCCGACAGGGTGAGTGCACCATCATACTACCGCAATGGCAACAGCAATCGTTTTGCCAATCAATTCCATCTACTGGAACTGCCACTGCTGTTTCAATTTAAACCAACTGCCAACGGTGCTTTTTATATTGAGGGTGGACCAACTATTGGCTACCTGCTGCATTCCAATGCACTGGTCTATAGCGGCAGCACTGCAACTTATATTCACAATAAAGACCTGTTCAATAAGCTGCTGTTCTCTTTGAATGCGGGAGCAGGGTTTGATATTGGCCGTCGATCAAAATTCCCTTTCAGTATTGGTGCAAGGGTTCAATACAGCCTTAATTCTGTTATTAAAACTGCTTATGCACAACAGCATTTCATCAGCACACAATTATTCCTGAAGGTTCCGTTGAAAAAATAATATTGCAATACTGCAACGGTATTTAAATACCTGTTGTCAACCCTGCAAACTGTTATTTATGCAACACAATACCACCAAAACCATTGCTGTATTTTTTATTGCTGCATTTTTTCTTTTACAACAGGGCTGTGTAAAAGATACCTGCCAAAAAACGTACACTTACACTTATTACCAGCCCGTGTATAAAACCACCGAAGAGGTAAGGGCCAATATAAAGAGTAATCCTGCCAAAGCCATTGTAAGCCCCGGTAAAATTTATATCAAGGATGGTTATATCTTTTTGAATGAACTGAATAAGGGCATTCACGTGATAGATAATACCGATCCTTCCAATCCAAAGAATACTGCTTTTATTGACCTGCCCGGTAATGTTGATATTGCCATTAAGGGCAATATACTTTATGCAGATTTTTATACCGACCTGGTGGCGATGGATATCAGTAATCCATTGAATGTAGTGGTCAAAAAATTTGTGAGCAATGTATTTCCTGAAAGATATTATTATGGTTATAATACCAACCGTTCCCTGGTTATTTACGATTGGCAGAAAAAAACAGAAACCGTGGATTGCAACTGTGATGGTGGCGGCATCATTGCCTTCAGCAATAACGGTATACTGGCCAGTACTGCAGATGCAGGACTGATAAGGGCTTCCGGCCCTGCGCCGGTTGGTATCAGCGGTTCGCTGGCGCGGTTTGCATTGATGAATGATTATATGTACGCTGTTTCCAATGATTCGTTGAAAGTGATCAGCACCGCGTTGCCTGCCGATCCGGCCAAAGTAAATGCAGTGGCGCTGGGTTTTGGTATTGAAACGGTATATCCATTTAAAGACAAACTTTTTATAGGCTCTAATAACGGTATGCTGATCTACGGTGTGCAAAATCCTGCTGCGCCGGTAAAGCTGGGTACATTCAGTCATGTACGCACCTGCGATCCTGTAATTGCAGATGACAGCATTGCTTATGTTACGCTGCACTCCGGCACTACCTGTTTGGGATACACGAACCAGCTGGATGTGCTGGACATCCGTAATATACAGGCGCCCACACTCATCAAATCCTATCCTTTTACCAGCCCGAGGGGTTTGGGTAAAGAAGGTAACCTGCTGTTCATCTGCGATGGTAATGACGGTCTGAAAGTGATGAATGCCGCCAGCAACACGGCTATTACCATGATGAAACAATTTGTAATGCCCGAAGCGAATGATGTGATCGCTTACAACAATATTGCGTTGGTAATTGCAAAAGATGGTCTGTACCAGTATGATTACAGCAATCCTGCTGCCATTAAATTACTGTCTAAAATAAGCATTCAAAACTGATCGTTATGAAAACTATTCTTATCACTGTGCTGCTGCTTTGCAGCACAGCTTTATTGGCGCAAAAAAAGCATGCGGTCCAATTCGATTCTTATAATAGCGGGGGCGTTGCTATTGGTAAGCTGGCCAAATTATTTGCTGCACAAACAGAAAATGGCATTGCTTTCAAGAACTGGTTTGCTGGCCTTGGCTTCGGTATCGATAATTATTATGTTAAAACTTTGCCGCTGTACGGTGCAGTTAAAAAAATATTTCCTGTAAAGCGTACTGCTGTTTTTTTATATGCCGATATCGGTGGCAATTTTATTGCGGGCAGTAAAAGTGAAAAAGCTTCTTATTACTCCACGCTTTTTAGAAAAGGAGGCTTTTATGCAGATGCCGGAGCAGGTTATATGGTAAGCACCGGCAAAAGCACTCATATATTTTTAAGTATCGGTAATGCAGTTAAGCATATCGAAGAAACAGAAAAGACTTACTTTATTGACGGACCGGGCGGTGTATATGATACGAAAAGAAAGTTCAGCCGCATCGTGGTAAAGCTGGGCTTTCAATTTTAAGTGCGGATAAAATGCAGGTTCCTTTTGATGCCTTCAAATTTGCTGCGCTTTAACGGTGAGTCTTTAAAGATCACCCGGAAAGATTCTTCAGTCAATTCTTCCCAATCATCTTTGCTGAAGTTGAGTATTTCCGGCAAGGGTTTAAAATCAATTTCATTGTTGGGTTTGCTGAAGCGGTTCCACGGGCATACATCCTGGCATACATCACAACCAAACATCCAGTTGCTGAATTCATTCTTTGCAGGTATCAGTGCATCTTTCAGTTCTATGGTAAAATAACTGATGCACTTACTGCCATCAACTACTTTGCCCGGTAGTATTGCCTCGGTAGGGCAGTGGTCGATACATTTGGTACAGGTGCCGCAATAATCTTTTGCAAAACCATCTTCGTATTCCAGTTCAAGATCGGTGATGAGTGTTGCTATAAAGAAAAAAGAACCGGATTGTTTATTGATCAGGTTGCCGTTCTTGCCCACCCAGCCCAGGCCACTTTTTTGCGCCCATGTTCTTTCCAGCACAGGGGCACTGTCTACAAAGCCACGGCCGTTGATCTCGCCAATGTGCTCTTTTATTGATTGAAGCAGGAGCTTCAATTTACGGCGTATCACTTCGTGGTAATCTTTACCGTAAGCATATTTAGCGATCTTGGGCGCTTCTTCTTGTTGTTGTTCTTCGGGAAAATAATTCAGCAGTAAGGTGATCACCGACTTTGCACCCGGTACCAGCTTTGCAGGATCGATCCGCAACTCAAAATAATTTTCCATGTATTGCATCGATCCGTTGAAACCTTTGTGCAGCCAGCTCTCCAGCCGCCGGGCATCTTCTTCCAGCTTCACGGCTTTTGCAATGCCGCAAAAATCAAAGCCCAGTTGCTTTGCATAGGCCTTTACCAGTTGTGTATGCTTTTCTTTACTCATACAGCTTATTCGTCGTCCAGGTTCAACTTGTGAAAAAAGCGGTGTGCAATAGGTGCCAGTAATATACCAATGGTGGATATGAATGTTACGCCGCTGAAGATGGCATAGCAGGATGCAAAAACTTTTGCGGTGTTGCTCAATACGATCTTGCTGTCGATCACCGGTCCCATACCACTCAATATCATGGAAGCATTCAGCAAACTATCGTACCAGTCAAATTCCGGCACCGTGATCTTATAACCAATAATACCGATGCCTAAACTTACCACCAGTATGAATGCAGAAAAGAAAAAATTCTTCCACAGCCTGCGGTAATATACTTCCTTCGGGGCCAGCTTATGTTTTTTGATCTCGTTCATCGGTTGCTGTTTCTATAAAAATACAAAAGCCGTGCAGTAATCTGCACGGCTTTTGTAAAATAGTTGTTATTACCAGTTGATATCGTAACCTAATGTAGCAATAGCTTCGGCATATCCAAAACTGTGTGTAACACGGTTGCCTTTTTGCGTAGGCGTACATGCAAGTGCATTCACGTATCTCACAAAACCGGTTTTGCCGGTGCATTCAAAAAATATCCTGCGCATCATGTACAATCTTAAGCCTGCTTCAGCACCGATATTATAACCCGCTATATGAAAGTTGTTGTTCAGCCTTTCGCCCCGCCAGGTAAAATCGGTACGGGGTATATTGATACCGGCGCCGGCTTTCCATACAGTGGTTAATAACGGTCTTGATTTAGATGCAGTCAACAACAATATTTTTTGCTGCACATAATTTATATGCAACCAGTTGGCACCATCCGTATGCTCCAGGTGCAGGAAGGTGTCAGGATTTAAAACGCTGTCGCCATTTACCTGCACACCATCTATCACGCCGGTCACCCTTACCGTTTGCCCATCAGTGACCACGTATTTGGCATGGTCAAAATTCAGCTCAATGGCCTTGCTGTGCGATGCATTCAGGTAAAACCCGATACGGTAATTGTATTGCGGAATGGATATCTGCGATGGTTTTTTATAAATGGCGTCAAAATCGCCTTTATCATGCGCCACTGCATTGTGCAGCACAAAGTTGTTGCCATTCGACATTTTGAAATGGATGTTGCTCTTCGTGTAGCTTTCGGCATTATATCCCCATTGCAGGTACATGCCCTTAAAGAGTTTTTGTTTTTCCTGGGAGAATGAGTACAGAAAATTGCCTGTAAACAAAGCCAGTACGAATAATTTTTTCATGCCAGTCTATTGAATCAAAACGCAAATTTACGGAAAGAACAAACAGGAACTATTTAATGTTTAAACTTTCATCAATTATTCGCTTTAATTCTTTATAGCGCTCGTTCCGGCCCTTGTTCTTGATGTTAAAGGTCATCAAAAAGGCGGCATACTGCCTTTTATTATCCACACAGGGAAAACTGCCGAATAAACCGGGGCTGGTAACGGCATCCGATACCTGTTCGCTGCCAATATCGTCCATCACCCATTCGCCCAGTCCATAGCCCCAGTGGCCCGCTTCGGCTGGTGACGAAACGATGACAGCGTCTTTGGCTACACGATTTTTCTGCATCTCCATTACCGATCTACTGCTTAATACTCTTTTGCCATTGAACATACCCTGTTGTAATATCATCTGTAAAAAATTCAGGTAGTCCTCCGCGGTACTCCAGCCGCCACCGGCAGGCAATGCTACTTTAACATGCCCGAAATCAGAATTTTTCATATTGCAGGGTTGTGCAATACGCTCGGCAAACAGGGTCTCAAAATTTTTACCACTTATCTTTTCCATAATGGCGCCCGCTATCTGCAGGCCGATATTGCTGTAATGAAAGGTCTTGCCCGGCTCGCCTTCCATCGGCTGCTGCGCAATGGATGCCATTGCTTCGTCCATGTTGTTCAGCGTTTTCATTTCTTCCAGCGATTCTTTTAAACTGCCTGCTTTTATACCCGTTAAATGACTGAGGCATTGCCACACTTTTATCCCACCTTTACCATTGGCGGTCATTACGGGTAAAAATTTTCCGATGCTGTCTTCTAAATTCACTTTGCCTTCGTCCACAAAGGTCATCATCATGGCGGCGCTCAGCCATTTGCTGCAGCTGGCAATTCTTTCTTTAGTGGAAGGGGTAAAATCCTGCAGCATATCAGCGGGGTCTTTGCCCTGCCTTTTAGCAATGAATTTGCCCACCATTTTCTGTCGGCCGGTCATTTCATTTTCAGCATGGCTGTACACTAATTTTCCATCTTTAAATATCACCAGTACCGCCCTTCCGCCCAGGGCTTTTACATTGTCTTTCACCCAGTCGTCGGCCTTCGAAAAATCGTATTGGGAAAAGGCCGACTGTAACAATAGCAGTAACAGGCCTAACAGGCTGAATTTGCGGCAGATGGACTGAAATTTGTATGACATAATAACCGGTGTTTTGCTGTTGGATTATAATTTGTTCGTTGATTACACGAATTATACTAATTACACGAATTATAAGAGTTTAATTCAGGATAGATATAATAATTACAAACAGGTTTAATCCATCCTTTTTTAATTCGTGTAATTCGTCTGAATTAGTGCAATAAAAAATAAAAAAATAATTAAAGATATGAGTTTACAGAATTTAACTATAAAGTCGCAGGAAAGGATACAGCATGCACAGCAACTGGCATTTAATAATAACAATGCGCAGATTGAGACCGAGCATTTGCTGATGGCCTTGCTAGACGATGATGATTCGCCCATAGAGTTCTTATTGAAAAAGAATAATGTCAATATCAACTTCGTGGAAACAAAGCTGGAAGAAAGTATTAAAAAACTGGCCAAGGTTGCCGGTGGCGAACCTGCACAGAATGTAAGCCGCGACCTGAACAATGTTTTGCTGCGTTCCACCAACTCGCTGAAGCAGTTTGGTGATGAATTCGTTGCACCTGAACATTTATTGATCGCATTGCTGCAGGGTAGTGATAATACCGCTAAAATTTTAAAAGATGCCGGCCTTACCGAAAAAGGTTTGGTGGCTGCTACCAAAGAATTGAAGAAAGGTTCCACTGTTTCATCGCAAACATCCGAAACGCAATTCAATGCGCTGAATAAATATGCCAAGAACCTGAATGAAATGGCAAGGTCGGGCAAGCTCGATCCTGTTATCGGCAGGGATGAAGAGATCCGCAGAACACTGCATATCTTATCCAGGAGAAGCAAGAACAATCCCATTTTAGTGGGTGAACCCGGTGTGGGTAAAACGGCCATTGCCGAAGGCCTGGCCATGCGTATCGTAAATGGCGATGTGCCGGAGAATTTAAAGAGCAAGATCATTTATGCGCTGGATATGGGGCAACTGATAGCCGGTGCAAAATATAAAGGGGAGTTTGAAGAACGTTTAAAAAGCGTGGTGAAGGAAGTGAGCAACAGCGATGGTGAAATTGTGTTGTTCATTGACGAGATACATACACTGGTGGGTGCCGGCGGCGGTGATGGCGCTATGGATGCTGCCAATATTTTAAAACCTGCACTGGCAAGAGGTGAGCTGAGAGCGATTGGTGCCACCACTTTAAATGAGTATCAAAAATTCTTTGAAAAAGATAAGGCGCTGGAACGCCGTTTCCAGAAAGTATTGATCGATGAGCCTTCTGTGGAAGATGCCGTTTCGATACTGCGTGGATTGAAAGACCGCTACGAAACTTACCATCATGTACGTATCAAGGATGAAGCGATCATTGCCGCGGTGGAATTATCGCACCGTTACATCACCGATCGTTTTTTACCCGATAAGGCCATTGACCTGATAGATGAAAGCGCCGCTAAACTGCGCCTGGAAATGAACAGCATGCCCGAAGAACTGGATAAACTGGAAAGGCAGATACGCCAACTGGAAATTGAAAGGGAAGCCATTAAAAGGGAAGACGATACCGTGAAGCTGAAAGAGCTGAATACCGAAATAGCCAATCTTTCCGTGGAAAGGGATACTTACAAGGCCAAATGGCAGCAGGAAAAGGAAATTGTGGAAAAAGTACAGAATGCCAAGGCTGCAATTGAGCAGTTAAAGCTGTCTGCTGAAAAAGCCGAAAGGGAAGGGGATTACGGTAAAGTGGCCGAAATAAGGTATGGAAAGGTGCAGGAGCAGGAAAAGATAATTGAAGAATACAGCAGGCAACTGGATGCTGCAAGTGAAAAAAGAATGTTAAAAGAGGAGGTGGATGCAGATGATATTGCCGAAAATATAGCCAAGGCAACCGGCATACCGGTTACCAAAATGCTGCAGAGTGAAAGGGAAAAACTGCTGCACCTGGAAGAAGAACTGCATAAAAGAGTAGTGGGGCAGGACGAAGCCATTGAGGCTGTTTCTGACGCAATCCGCCGCAGCAGGGCCGGTTTGCAGGACCCTAAAAAGCCGATCGGCTCCTTTATCTTCCTGGGAACCACGGGAGTAGGTAAAACCGAGCTGGCCAAGGCGCTGGCCGATTACCTGTTTGACGACGACAGTATGATGACCCGGATAGACATGAGCGAGTACCAGGAAAAGCATACTGTGAGCCGCCTGGTGGGCGCCCCTCCCGGTTATGTGGGATATGATGAAGGGGGCCAGCTGACCGAGGCTGTGAGAAGAAAGCCCTATAGTGTGGTATTATTAGATGAGATAGAAAAGGCGCATCCTGACATTTTTAACGTATTATTGCAGGTGTTAGACGACGGCAGGCTGACCGATAATAAGGGTCGTATAGTGAATTTTAAAAATACGATCATCATTATGACCAGCAATATGGGCAGCCAGGTGATACAGGATAACTTTGAAAAGGTTACGGAAAAGAACAAGGACGAGGTGGTGGAAAGAACAAAAGAGGAAGTGATGTTGTTATTAAGGCAAACCATCCGCCCGGAATTTTTGAACCGGATAGACGAAGTGATCATGTTCCAGCCTTTAATGAAGAAAGAGATCCGGGGCATTATCAGTATTCAACTGGACAATTTAAAGCGGCTGGTGGCCCAAAGCGGTATCAATCTGCAGTTCAGTGATTATGCTTTGGATTACCTGGCGGAGAATGGCTACGATCCACAGTTTGGTGCAAGGCCTTTAAAAAGGCTGATACAAAAAGAGATCGTGAACCAGTTGAGCAAGCGGATACTGGCCGGTGATATTGATAAAGCAAAACCGGTACTGGTGGATGTGTTTGACGGATTGGTGGTGTTCCGCAACGAAGTGCCCGAGCCTGAATTGAAATAACGAAAGAAGAAATATAGATGCAGTCCCAAACGGGTTCTCCCGCAAAGGACAATAGCATTGGATTAATAACAAACTGCTGTTAACAGCAGCAGAGCAAAGACAATATATACTATGGCAACAAAAGCAAAAGACGTCGCAGAGATCATCCCCAGCAAGGATATCTTTGTAGGCAACCCCCAGGCTTCTGTAACACTTACAGAATTTGGAGAGTACGAAAATGAAGATTGTGCTAAAGCAAATGAAGTGGTTAAAAAATTACTGGAAGAATATGAAGGTAAAATCAGGTTCAACTTTCGCCATTTTCCCCAAACTAAGATCCATCAACGTTCTATGAAAGCTGCCGAAGCTTCGCTGGCTGCAGCACAGAACGGTAAGTTTTGGGAAATGCACAACCTGTTGTTCGAGAACCGCCGCCAGTTGGGTACCACCAGTTTAAAGTTGTATTCAAAAGAAGCGGGAGTGGAGAACAAACATTTCCTGGATGAACTGATCAACTCAACTTATGGCTGGCAGGTGCGCAACGACTTCCAGGACGGGGTTGATAAAGGGGTGAAAGAGATCCCTGCATTTTTCATCAACGGTGAAAAAGTATCAGGCAAAGGCTCTTTCGAAAACCTGAGTAAAGAAATTGAAACGGCGCTTAAAAAAGCAAAGAAAAAAGCGCCTGCCAAACAAAGAGCATAAATTAAAGGCCCCGGCATTGTGCCGGGGCCTTTGTTATTTGTTACTTTAATGGTACAATACGGGGAGTTTTTCCCGCAGGGTGATCAACGTGCCCAATGACCCGGTACCCATGTGTAGCCACCTCTTCTTCCCTGCCAGTGGCCATCTACCCAATACCTTCTGCCCCTTGGCGCAGACCAGTAACCATTGGTGTATACATAACGGCCACCCCGCCATACATAATTACCCGATACCCAGATATATCCCGGTGCGGGTGCAGGTGGACGTACCACTGCTACCGGTGGCGCAGGCCTTACTGCTACATAAGATGGTGCACAGGAATTAAATGTGATTGCTGCAACAATAATGATCGCTGCTGATAGAATATACCTTTTCATAGTATGTTTTTTTCGTTCGACAAAAAACATCAACCGTAGTTTAATGGTTAATCCATTTTAACTATTGCAAGTTCTATTCCACATCAACATTATATTCGATCAGTTCTTTACCATTTATCAAAACGGTAACAGGAAAGTTGTCTTCTTCTTCAAATTTAAAAGTAAAGCCCACGATATTTCCGCTGCTGGTAAAAGGTACATCTTTCACTTTTCTTTTTTTGCCTTCACCAAATGCTATGGCAATCCTTTCCACAGATGAACTGTTGCTTAGTTCGTAACTGAATGCAAGTGGTTTACCTGCTTTTGCTTTTACCTTACCATCGTTGGGGGTGAATCTTTTTAATCCAAATTCGTACGCTGCTGATTTTATAATAGGCAGTCCGTAAAAATCCGCTTTGTTCTTGGGGCCGGGGCCCAGTTGCCAGGCGGCATTATCGGGATAGTGTTGCCAGTTGAAGATAGATAATGTGGCAAAAAAATAATCGGGGTTGAATGCTTTGGTAAAGGTCTTGAATTCTGCATCGGGATAGCCGCTGCCCATGCAGGGATCGGCATAGTACCATTTATCGGGGCTTTGCCCTAACTGCACCACGGCCCAGCTGTGATTGATATCGGATTTGGTCTCGCCAATATCCGCTGTTCCGAATTTGATGAATCCATCAGCAGTTAAGCAACGTATGCCGGCGCTGCTGCACATATCCTGGAACAGGTTCGCATAGCCTGCACCGGTAGCTTTACGGAATTTCAGCACTTCGTCGGAAGAATTCTTTTCTGCACCACCATTGCGGGCAGTTTTTATATCGTAGCTGATGTTATAAGCTATCCAGTCGTAGATGGCCCTTACTTTATCGGTCTTATCGCTGTAATTCTTTGTAAGGATATTGCTGATGGTACCCATGTTCAGCGTATCAAGCGTACCGAGTTTTTTTACATATTCATCAATGTCTTTAAAATCACGGCCATCTTTCTGGGCAAAACAAGTTACGGTGATACTGATGAGCAAGAGGGTCAGTATCTTTTTGGGAAAATGTGTCATAGGATAAAATTAAGGATTGGAACGTTAAGAATTACTGAAAGTGCTTATTTAAAATCGAAGAGGGTGGCGGTAAAAATGCCTCTTTCCCGGGGCTTGAAGATGGCTTTCCAGTTGCCGGTATAGCGTATCAGCGATGGCACCAGGTATTTATCAAACCTGGTCATTACCACTTCCATCTGCACTTTAAAATCATATACACCGGCGTCGTAACTGATGCTGTAGTTCCTGGCCAGTACATCGTAGGTCTTTTCGTCAAACCAGGTGGTCATTTCATCCACTACTACGCTGCTTTTCTGATCGGCCTTTGCCGTTTGTTTAAAGATATAGCAACTGGCGCCGTTGTATACATCCATATCTATACTCATATCGTACCGGTCGGCAATATCATCATCAAATATGGCGGTCTTGTTGCTCATAAAGGGCAGGCCGTTAATTTTTTTACCGGGATTGAAGAAGAGCATCTTCAGTTGCTCCTTATGTTTTTCCATACCGCTTTTACCTGCTGTGCTGAACTCTTTTCCTTTTACAATATTATCTTCCCCGCATACCGAATCTTTGGTAAAAAAAAGCGAGGCATACATTTGTGCGGTATAGTAATTGTAATTGTGATTATCGTCGTAAAAATCGCCTGTTGCCTGTTCTTCCAGTGTTTCCATCCTGCGGCAGTTAGTGCTGCGTATTTGTTTTGTTTTGCTGTGCAGCGTGGCTTTGGCTTCACCATCACTATTGTTCATACGGATATCATTAATAGCACTGAAGTTAAGTATGCGCAGGTTGCGGAATGCTTTATAAAAACTCGTATCGTTCTTGATGTGTTCAATAAAAGCGGGCACATTCAGTTTGTTGTCAACGATCACTTCGTTGAGTGTGATGGCTTTTTTACCTATGATGATGGTAGTGTCCCCCGGTTTTTGTGCCGCAGCCTTACCAGTAAAAAATAAACAAATAAAAACAGGCATGAAATATTTCATGCCTGCAAGTTATATAACAAAGGTTAAGAAATGATGTTAATCAGTGCTGCCTTTTTCAGTTTTGGCTGCTGCTTTTTTAACTTCTTTTTTTACCGGTACCACGTCTTCGGTGCTGCCACCTTTAATGACTGCTTTATCTTTTACCGGTGCAGTGGTTGGTTTAACATCTGCAACGCTGCCGCCATTGTTGACCGCTATGTCTTTTGCAGGTGCAGTGGTTGGTTTAACATCTGCAACACTACCACCATTGTTCAGTGATTTATCTGCTACAGGTACGGTTGCCGGAGCAGTGCTTACCAGGCTGCCGGTAATTTCTGTTGGTACAGGTTTAGCAGCCTGTTGTGGTTGGGTGTTCTTTTCAAAAGTAAAGTTATCGGCGTTGTATTCCGGTGCGCTGTTCACTTTAGCAATATTTGCTGTTGATTTACGGATACCGGTTACCTGCCAGCTGATCTCGATACCGGGTTTATCGGTGGTGATCTCGAAACTGTTGCCGTTTATTTTTTTAGAGATGCGGGACTGCGCAAACTGTGTTTCGTCAACAACTGTAAGCTGGTATTTAAAATCGCTGCAATCGTTGATGAATGCTGCAGGCAGCACAATAGTTGCTTTACCGTTTTTATCGGTAGTGATATTGCCGCTGTTCACATTGCCCATTGCATTCAGCATATCCTGTTGCTCCTGTATGGCTTTAATGGCCAGTACACTTAATCCTGCATAATCAAGACTTAACTGGTCTTTTACCATCGGGTTACCTTCATCAGTCTTATTCACTCTTACAAATTCAGGAAAGTTTTTCTGTATATCCTGTGCAATAAAACCAATGCTTTGCTGGTGTGCATCATTGTTGTATTTGTATTCGTATCTTTTTGCATCCAGGCTCATGATCTTTGGTAATACCGATTCCAATGATTTGATATTTGTTTTCAATCTTCCGTCAGACAGGGCAGTGTAGGCGCCTGTGGTACCATCAAACGAGCCCAGGTTGCTGGTACGGCCAATAAACATATTGCCGGTGGAAGAAGAGTATAAATGCCAGGTAGAGGTTACAGAAGAATTGGTAACACCAAAGCCCTGGTCAAAACCACCTGTTGAACCCGATACTTCCAGGCGTGATGCCGGAGCCGGTGTATTGATACCGGTAAAACCAGTAGTGTTCTGAATGCGCATTCTTGAGCCGCCGCCACCTAGTTCAAATATTTCCAGGTCGTTGGTGCCGGGTTGGTTACGGATATTCCATTGATTTACGCCTGCATTGGCAAAGCGCAATGCCGCATCGCCGCTGGCGCCATCAATATCTATTGTAGAGAAAGAAGCAGAAGATTTTACACGTACACCGGTGCTGCCGCCATGCAGTACATCCAGTTTGTAAGAAGGAGAAGTGGTTTCGCCGATACCTACGTTACCGGTACCATCCTGTACCACCACACGGCTGCCGCCGCCACCCAGTTCAAATATTTCTAAATAATTATCGGCAGGCCTGTTGCGGATATTCCATTGGTTTACGCCTGCATTGGCAAAACGCAATGCTGCATCACCACTGGCAGCATCGATGTCGATAACCGAAAAGCTGGAGGAAGAACGGGAACGGATACCTGTAGCGCCGCCATGCAATACATCCAGCCTGTACGAAGGTGAAGTGGTTTCGCCGATACCTACGTTACCGGTACCATCCTGCAATACCATACGGCTGCCGCCACCGCCCAGTTCAAAAAATTCCAGGTAATTATCACCCGGGCGGTTCCGCAGGTTCCATTGATTAACGCCTGCATTGGCAAAACGTAAAGCTGCATCGCCGCTGGCTGCATCAATATCTATCACAGAAAAACTGGAAGAAGAGCGGGAACGGATACCCGTTGCTCCACCATGTAATACATCTAACCTGTATGAAGGGGAAGTGGTTTCACCGATACCCACATTGCCTGTACCATTCTGTATCACCATACGGCTGCCGCCACCACCCAGTTCAAACCATTCCAGGTAATCATCACCGGGACGGTTACGCATGTTCCATTTGTTAACACCTGCATTGGCAAAACGTAAGGCTGCATCACCACTGGCTGCATCAATATCTATTACAGAAAAACTGGAAGAAGAGCGGGAGCGGATACCTGTTGCGCCGCCGTGTAATACATCCAGCCTGTAGCTAGGGTTGGTAGTTTCACCAATACCCACATTACCGGTACCATCCTGTATCACCATGCGGCTGCCGCCGCCGCCCAGTTCAAACCATTCCAGGTAATTATCACCCGGCCTGTTGCGCATGTTCCATTGGTTAACGCCGGCGTTGCCAAAACGCAATGCCGCATCGCCGCTGGCGGCATCAATATCTATTACAGAAAACCCTGCAGTTGATCTTGACAATATGCCGGTAGAACCACCATGGTTCACCTGGAATTTATAAGAAGGCGTAGTGGTATTAACGCCCACATTATTGCCATCATCAAATATTTGTGAGTTGCCGAGCTGAGACCCGGTTGGAGTAAATTTAGGTATTTGATTTAGTGTACCGCTACCTGTTATGCCCGTTGCACTGAAGGCCTGCCAGGTGGCATTACCTGCAGCATCAGAAGTTAATACCCTGCCGGCTGCTTCGCCAATACCCTGTAACCTTAATGCACCGCTGGTATTCAATGCAAGGCCTGATGTAGTGGTGAAACGACCGCCGGTACCGGTAGTGGAAGTACCATTAACACCAAAACCGCTGGCGCTGGATCCGTTGACACCAATACCTGCACCGCCTACTGAACCATATACACCCCAGCCGCTGCCTGCCTGGCTGCCCCATACACCAATACCCAAACCGCCGGTACCATTATTCTCACCTCTTACACCGGCAGAAAAACCGCCCGGTGCAGTGGAAGAAACAATACCCCTGATAGCGCTGATGCTGCTGGTGGTGGAAGCTGTTGTAGCATTGATCGCATCTCCATCGCTTACGGTGGAGGCCATCAATGCTGCATTATTATTCGCATTATTTGTTATTGAAAAATTACCGGGAATACCTGTGGTGCTGGCACCATTCACACCAATACCGGTATTACTGTTTCCATAAACACCGTAACCTGCGCCGGTTGAATTACCATATACACCCAAACCTGTAGGCGTAACGCCATACACACCCCAGCCGCTGCCTGCCTGGCTACCCCAAACACCAATACCTAAACCACCGGTACCATTATTGATACCCCGTACTGCGGATGAAAAACCACCGGGTGCGGTAGATGATATCGTACCTTTTATTGCCGTTATGCTTGCGGTAGTGGAAGATGAACTTCCGTCTATTGCAGCACCATCGCTTACGGTAGATGCAACCAATGCTGCATTATTGTTGGCATTGTTGGTTATTGAAAAATTACCGGGGATGCCTGTAGTGCTTGCACCATTTACACCAATGCCGGTATTACTGTTTCCATACACACCATAACCTGCGCCGGTTGAATTACCATACACGCCTAAGCCGGTAGGTGTAACGCCGTACACACCCCAGCCACTGCCTGCCTGGCTGCCCCATACACCAATACCCAAACCACCGGTGCCATTATTGATACCCCGCACTGCGGATGAAAAACCACCAGGCGTAGTGGATGATATGGTACCCTGTACTGCTACTGCACTGGCATCTGTACTGGCGCTGCTGCCCTGTATGGCACCGAGTGTGCCGGTAGTAGCGCTGTTGGTCATACCGATCAACGGGTTGCCCGTTTGAGCCGATGTTTTTATTAAAGGAATAGTGATAGTAGGATTGGGATAGGTGCCGCTGAGGTCGCCGCCAGCCGGACCTGATGGAGGTAAGCTGGTGGGCAATGGTAACACACCTGCTGCTGTTAACCTGCCTTTTGCATCCACTGTAAATGTGGGAAAGTTGGTGGCATTACCATAACTGCCGGGCGTAACCGAAGTATTGCTTAATGATGGGTTAGGATAAGTGCCGGTAAGGTCACCACCCGCTGGGCCTGCAGGATTTGCCTGCGCCGCCATCAAAGCATAAGGTACTGCGTAAAAAGGATTCTTGCCCAGGCTGTTCATGGCGCCGCCATCCACGGATACTTCCACCTGCAGCCATTGATTGCCGGTGGCCCAGCTGATGCCTGCAAAGGTACCCGTTACCGGCACACCTTTACCTATCACCAGGTTGAACAGGCCATAAGCATTGGTCAACGCATTCTGGGTTTCCTGGTATTGCACCAGGGTGGTGTTACCCAGTGTAATGGTAAAACGTACCTGGATGGTTTTATTACTTAATACAGTGCCATTAAGATTACGTGCCACGGCCTGGTAATTGATGCCGGTCAATCCCTGCGAAAAACCTGCAGTGCAGCACATAATAGTAACGAGCAGTAATGAGAAAAACTTTTTCATATTACAATGTTTGTTTGGTATAAAAGATTAAGCTGTTATGAAATTGTAGGTTAGTTGGTCACGATATATTTGCCGGTATACACATCATCACCCGCTATCACTTTTACGATGTAGGTGCCGCCCGCCATTATCTGCGGGTTCAGGCTGTGATAGGTTTGCCCTGCGTAGCTGGCGAGTTCCTGCTTTTGGTAGAGTTTACCCTGTGCATCGTAAATAAGGATGCTGAGTTTGGGTTTGTCCACCCTTAAATAAAAACTTAAAGTGCTGTTGGGTCTGCCGGGGTTGGGGTAGATCACCAGGTTGTTGATGATGGGGATAAAGGGAGTGATGGAGTAACCGTCGGGTTGGTGAAAGCCCTGTGTAAGTGTGTAGTTACCGAAAGTGTAGGTTTCAATTACAGGTTCGCCTACGGTGTAGGCCCAGTTGGTGGTACCGATCAAAGTATCTTTTCCCAACGAAGCGGTTACCTGCCTTACGGCCACTATCTGTGCGTTGGATGTACTGTAAATGGTAAGGAGCAAAAGGAGTGTAGCAATTTTTTGCATAAACAACAGTTTTAGTTCGTTGTGGTTCAGCAGCAAAACTATTGCCAAAAGTAGCGGGGGACAATACCCTAAAAGTGGGATTTTTTATAAAAACAATCCCCCAAAGCGGGGGATTGTACTGATTAAGTGGCGGAAATATTTTTTATTTGGGGAACACCATGCGGTAGTCCACACTGATCTTTCCCTTGGAAATATCGGAGAGTTTGCCCTGCAGCAATTTCCTTTTCAGGGGCCTTATATGGTCGATGAACAATTTACCTTCGGTATGATCGTACTCGTGCAGTATAACCCTTGCTGTTATACCGTTGAAGGTTTTGGTATGGTGCACAAAATTCTCATCATCATATTCCAGTGTTACTTCTTCTTCGCGGTATACATCCTCCCTTATTTTAGGGATACTCAGGCAGCCTTCGTTGTAAGCCCATTCTTCGCCATCCAGTTCCACAATATGGGCGTTGATAAAAACACCTTTGTAACCCGGTGCATCCGGGAATTCATCTTTTTCATCTTCTTCCTGGTTGGCAAATATCTGTTCGGTGTCAATAACAAACAGGCGGATCTCTTTATTGATCTGCGGAGCCGCCAGGCCAACACCATTGCTGTTGTACATGGTTTCCCACATATCTGCTATCAATTGCTCCAGGCCCGGGTAATCAGCGGGGATATCGCTGCACACCTTTCTTAAAATAGGAGAACCGTATGCTACTATCGGAAGAATCATTTGATTTTAGATTGGCGATTTTAGATTTCGAATTTATACCTAACTACAAGGCATCATCTTTTTCTAAAGATCATTTGATTTTAAATTGAACTGCAAAGGTACGGCTATCATTTGATTTTAGATTTTAGATTGCCGATTTTAGATTTCCTTTGAAATTAACTACTGTATTTAAATCTACAATCGCCAATCTAAAATCTAAAACTGCCCCAGGTATTCCTGCAGCATAATGGTGGCCGCAATCACATCCACATTGCCCTTTACCCTCCGGTCTTTTTTCTTCATGCCCATTTCCAGCATGGCGTCTTTGGCCATTTTGGAAGTGTAGCGTTCGTCCACCGTTTTAAGGGGTATAGAGGGAAATTCTTTCTGTATCTTTTTAATGGCAGCCTGTACTAAAGGGGTACCATGGGTATCAGTTTCGTCCCAGTTTTTGGGCAGGCCGATAATGATGAGTTCAACAGTTTCGGCAGCAAGGTATTTTTTTAAGTAGGGGATGAGTTCCCTGGATTCGATGGTCTCCAAACCAGTGGCAATGATCTGTAAAGGATCGGTTACGGCAAGGCCGGTTCTTTTTCCTCCGTAGTCTATTGCCAGTATTCTTGCCATTTTAGATTGTAGATTTTAGATTGGCGATTTCGGATTTAATTTATTGCAATGATTTTTTGATCAACTTATGGGGCTGCATTCAGATTCCAGGCGCCTGTGCTATGGAGAAACAAGTCTAAAATCACAAAGATTGCAAATACCACAGAGGCAATGCCATTGGTGGTAAAGAATGCCCTGTTTACTTTACTCAGATCATTGGGTTTTACTAAAAGGTGCTGATAGATCAACAAGCTGATATAAAATATTGCCCCGGCCCAATAGAAATAACCAAAATGACCGTAAAACCCTGCTGTAATAACACAAGCTGCGGAAAGGAAATGCAACATTTCAGAAATGCGCAATGCTTTTACCTTACCCACTGCAGAAGGAATTGAATGCAATTGATGTTGTTTGTCAAAATGCTCGTCCTGTAAAGCATAAATAATATCGAAACCACTTACCCAGAATAAAACAGTGAAGGAAAAAATTATCGGCAATAAACCAAATTGGCCAGTAACGGCAATATATGCACCAATGGGCGCAAGACTTAAACCAACACCCAATACTAAATGGCACAATGCTGTAAAACGTTTGGTGTAACTATAAAAAAGAATTACAAACAGCGCAACAGGGGAGAGATAAAAGCACAATGAATTAATAAAAAAAGTTGCAGTGATAAACAAAATGCAATTGATGATCACAAAAGCCAGGGCATTGTTGGGTTTTATTACTCCAGCTGGAATTTCTCTTATTGCTGTGCGTGGGTTCATAGCATCGTATTTGGCATCGAGCCAACGATTGAAGCCCATAGCTGCCGAACGGGCGAACACCATACAGAGTATAACCAATCCCAAATAAATGGCAGTTCCCCAATAGGGATTCATGCCTGCCAGCAACTTATGAGATAAACTATTATTTGCTATAAAGGGCGTTGAATAATTGCTCCAGCTTATTGAAGTATTTAAATTTAATTGGGTGAAACCTGAAAATGGTTTTTTGATCGCCAGGTAGAAACCGATCAATGCAAAAGGCATTGCAAAAATGGTGTGGGAAAAGGTTACCAGCGAGAGATAGTTCTTAACACGGTTCATACTGCAAAGATACACGCACTATAATAAACAAATTACCGATTTTGGGATATTCTGTTGCGGATCACTTCCCATAACACCACGCCGGCAGCGGTGGCAATATTTAAAGAATGTTTCATGCCCAGTTGGGGTATCTCTATGCAGGCATCGCATTGTTCAATAGTGGCTTGTTCCACTCCCGTTACTTCGTTGCCAAAGATAAAAGCGGCTTTTTCATTGTTACCCAACGCTATTTTTTCCAGCGATATGCTGTTGATGGCTTGTTCCACTGCGTACACTTTATATCCCTGCTCTTTTAAAAGCCGGATCACTTCGGTAGCATTGGGGAATTGTTTCCACTCTACCGTGTCTTCGGCGCCCAAGGCGGTCTTTTTTATTTCTTTATGCGGGGGAATGCAGGTATAACCGGTAATGTAGATCGCCTCCAGCAAAAAAGCATCTGCGGTACGGAACACACTCCCCACGTTATAAGCACTGCGGATATTTTCCAGCACGGCTATAATGGGTGTTTTATCAGACCGTTTGAACTCCTCCACCGATTTGCGGTTGAGCTCATCCATTGAAAGCTTTTTGTTTGTAGACACTGATTGCACAAAAAATAGAATAAGAAAGAAATATCGAAGCGAATCAAAATGCTCAATGTTCAACACTCAATGTTCAATATTCAAGGAAAAATACCCTCAATTTATTGAGTATACTTTTGAATTATACTTGAATATTGAACGTTGAACATTGATTATTGAACATTTCTTTTTAAAATTAATAAGGTTGCGAAGGTCTAAATCATTTCACTTTGTAATAACGGATTTTTTACCGCATCCCTTTTTTCGGCAAATGCTTTGGCCGCTTTTACAAAGTGTACAAATATCGGTTGTGGATTTTCCACCGTGCTCTTTAATTCAGGATGGTATTGCACGCCAATAAAGAAAGGATGGTTTGGTAATTCAACAATTTCCACCAGGTTGTTGGAAGGATTTTTACCACTTGGTACCAGTCCTGCCTTTTCATAATCGGCCAAAAATTTATTGTTGAATTCCCAGCGGTGGCGGTGCCTTTCACTGATCTCGGTAGCGCCATAAATGGTATGCGCCAGTGTACCTTCTTTAATAGTACAAGGGTAAGCGCCCAAACGCATGGTGCCGCCTTTATTGGTAATATCTTTTTGTTCTTCCATCAGGTCAATAACAGGATGTGCCGTGTCTTTCACCATTTCGGTAGAGTTGGCATCGGACCAGCCCAATACATTGCGGCCGTATTCGATCACCGCCATCTGCATACCTAAACAAATACCGAAGAAAGGCAGGTTATTTTCACGGGCATATTTTACAGCAGTGATCTTTCCTTCCACACCGCGGTTACCAAAACCCGGTGCCACCAGTAAACCATCCAGCTTGCTTAATTTTTCTGCTACATTATCTTCCGTAATGGTCTCACTGTGCACATCCACCACTTTTACCTTGCATTCGTTCATAGCGCCTGCATGCACAAAACTTTCGAGGATGGATTTGTAAGCATCCTGCAGTTCAATATATTTTCCTATCAAACCAATAGTGACTTTTGTTTTGGGATATTTTAATTTATCCAAAAATGCACGCCATTTGGTCAACTCCGGGGCTGCATATCCATTGATCTGTAATTTTTTCAACACGATCAGGTCCAGCCCTTCCTGCAACATCATCAACGGTACTTCGTAAATGCTGGAAGCATCCATTGCTTCAATTACTGCATTGGGTTTTACATTACAGAACAATGCAATTTTCTTTTTAAGATCATTGTTCAAAGGCTGCTCGGTACGGCATACGATCACATCGGGATGCACCCCTTCCTGGCTTAACAAACGTACGCTATGTTGTGTGGGCTTGGTCTTTAATTCTTTTGCAGCGCTTAAATAAGGTATCAAAGTAAGGTGCACCACCATGCAATCTTCTTCGGGCATTTCCCACTGCATCTGGCGTACAGATTCTACAAAAGGCAGACTTTCGATATCACCCACGGTACCGCCCAGCTCTGTAATGATGATATCGTATTTACCTTCTTTGCCCAGTAATAACATGCGGCGTTTGATCTCGTCGGTGATATGCGGAATTACCTGTACCGTTTTGCCCAGGTAAGCGCCTTCCCTTTCTTTATTGATCACCGTTTGATAGATACGGCCGGTGGTAACATTATTGGCCTGTGATGTAGGGGTGTTTAAAAAACGTTCGTAATGCCCAAGATCAAGATCGGTCTCCGCCCCGTCGTCGGTAACATAGCATTCGCCGTGTTCGTAGGGGTTGAGTGTGCCCGGGTCAACGTTGATATAGGGGTCGAATTTTTGTATCGTAACTTTTAAACCCCTTGCCTGCAGCAGTTTAGCCAGCGAGGCAGCTATAATTCCTTTTCCTAATGATGATGTAACACCGCCGGTTACAAAAATATATTTTGCCATAGTTATGAATTTCGAATGCCTTAAAATGGGAAAAACAAAAAATAAGAATCAATACCGTTGTAAGCTTCACTTCAACGTTTTAATTCTTTGTTCAGCGAAAAAACTTTATTTGTTAACCCGATCTGTTGACCAATGGGCATTTATTGAAAGAAAATATCCGAGAGGTCATGCAAAGATAGGATGATTATTCGGGTCGGTAAAATTTGAGGGAAAATTTGTGGAAAAGTGGTGGTTAGTTACATTATTTTATTAATTTTCATCACCCGAAAGCTATGATTAGAAAATATATACAATTAACGTTCTTTTTCGTTTTGATAAAGATGTCTGTTAATGCCCAGCAAACCAGCATTTCTGCACCCGATTCAGGAATTGCTTCAGTAATAACTTCTGTAAAACAACTTGTTATACCGGCACAGTTACAGGCTTATGCCAGTGTGCAATTCATGGATGTAAGACATTTTAAAAATTTTGCAGGCTTTATAGTTTCAAAGGACGGTAAGGATATCAATAAACTTACTACAGGAAAAAAATTGGAAGATGAGCTGAACCAGGCTGAAAAAACAAAAATGAATGAACATGCTTCAGACAGCATTTTTGTAGTACTGAAAAATTTCTGGTTCAATAAAAGCGGTTATGAAAAACGTAAGAATTATTGTAGTGTTTCCGCCTTGTTTTTTATAAAACAAAAGGATAGTTTCTGTTATGATTACAGGGTAGACACTGTTTTTGCTTATAAAGATCCTTTTGGGGAGTTTCATAAAACGGCTATTGATAAAGTAATAAACGATCTGCTGGCGCTCTATAAAGAACCCGGTAAGCATATCAGTAAAAAATATGGCGCAGCTATATTTTACGCCAATGCAGAAAAGAAACGACCGGGACCTGTACCTGTTAAAGACAGTATGGGGGTATTTTTAACGTATAAAGACTTTCTTAACGGCAATCTTTATAAAATACCATTAAGCGTAACTGCTTTCTTTAAGGATTTTACTTTTAGAATTGAAAATGAAGAATTGAATACAAAATTGCACCGTTCAATATGGGGATTGGTGTACCAGGGAGAGCTGTACATAAAAACAGGTAATTTTTTGAACAAAGCTTTTCCTTACGGTGAAACTTATATAACAACATGCAGTACTGTGATCAAAGATAACGGGCATATCCTTTCGCATCCTTATTGGCCTTATAATTATTATGATGAATCAAATATGGGATTGACGGAAGCGGCTACGGCTGTAGCTTTAACAACTGAGATCGCAGATCTTTTGCATCATAAAAACGGCTCAATAAAATATTACCCGGCGATCCTGGATATAGAAACAGGTAGGCTGCAATAATTTAATTTGCCGGTTAACCCTTTACGATCTTATTATAACTTGTAGCTATTCCCTTTATTAGTGATGAACTGAAGCCCTGGTGTTCCATTTCGTTCAATCCTGCAATGGTACAACCTTTGGGAGTGGTTACCTTATCAATTTCCTGTTCGGGGTGGGAGCCTTTTTGCAATAGTAATTCTGCAGCGCCTTTAACCGTTTGTGCAGCGATGAGGCTGGCCGTTACGGCACTGAAACCAATTTCGATACCGCCCTGTATATTGGCACGTATATACCGCATGGCATAAGCCGTACCACAGGCACCCAGCACGGTGGCGGCGTCCATCAGTTTATCTTCTATCATGCTTACTTTGCCCAGGGTTTCAAACAACTGCTGTACAAACTGCACCTGTGCAGGGCTGGCATTGGCATGACTGATGCAGGTCATACTTTCCTGTATGGCAATAGCGGTGTTGGGCATGGCGCGAAAAACAGGATTGGTTTTCTTTACCATGGTTGCCAGGTCATCCAGCGATACGCCGGTAATAACGGAAACGAGTACATGTTTTGCATTCAGGTCCTTTTTCAACCCAGCGATCACTTCTGCCACCTGGAAGGGCTTTACAGCCAGCAATACCAGCTCGCTTTTTTTAACGGCTTCATTATTGTTGGCAGTAACATGTACACCTTTATCGCTCAGTGCTTTTAAAGTGCTGATATTTCTTTTGGTAATGGTAATATCAGCTGCTTTGCAGAATTTACTTTTTAATAAACCTTCTGCAATGGCAGTGCCTAAATTGCCGCCTCCAATAATTGCTATTTTCATCTTAATAAAATAAATTTTTGTTTAAATAATTCCGCACATAATCGTCCACACCTTTTTCCAAAGAATAAAATTCATGCGGATAGCCGGCATTTACCAGTTTCTCCATTTTTGCTTCGGTAAAATACTGGTATTTATCCCGGATGTCTTTGGGCATGTCGATGAATTCAATATTGTGTTGCAGGTCCAGTCCCGCAAAGGTTGACTTTACAAGATCGATAAAACTTCTTGCAGTGCCGGTACCTAAGTTGTAAAGGCCGGGCGTGAGTGGTGAGTGGTGAGTGGTGAGTGAATCATTCGATTGAGGAGTTTTCTTACTCACTATTGACAACTCACTACTGACGGTTTCCATTAGCCAATAACAAACCGACACCACATCTTTCACATATACAAAATCACGCAGCTGCTCACCATCTTCATATCCTTCCTTATGCGAACGGAATAATTTTACCTTGCCGTTCTGTTTTATCTGGTTAAAGGAATGGAATATCACGCTGGCCATTCTTGCTTTATGATATTCGTTAGGGCCATATACATTAAAGAATTTTAAACCTGCCCAGAAAGGGGGCGTTTCTATCTGGTGCAATGCCCATTTATCAAATTCATTTTTGCTGATGCCATAAGGGTTGAGCGGTTGCAATTGTTCCACCACATCATGGCTGTCATCATAACCAAACTCACCCTCGCCGTAGGTTGCTGCCGAAGAGGCGTATACCAATGGTATCTTGTTAATAGTGCAGTACTTCCACATTTCCTGCGAATACTCTACGTTCAGTTTTTGATGAACGCTGTAATCAAATTCGGTGGTATCGGTACGGGCGCCTAAGTGAAATACGAATTTTACAGCTGGTTTTTCTTTTAATAACCAGTCGAACAGGTTTTCCCTTTCAACCCTTACTACATATTTTTTATGCAGCAGGTTCAGTTCTTTTTCGTCATCATCAAATTCATCTACTAATATTAAGTTCTCAAAACCCTGCTGGTTCAGATAACTTACCAGGCAGCTTCCTATAAAGCCGTAAGCGCCTGTAACAATTATGGTGGAATCTTTGGTCATAAATTATAAAGAAGATAAAGCATGATCACTCTCATGGCCAGCCAGTAAATTGCCAATTGCATTATCATATTTTTCTTTCCACTCGCATACATTGCCCCAGTCCTCACCATCAATGCTGATGCCGCCGCCGGTAACAGTACCCAGGTAAGTAACAGTGATCTCCATCTTTTCCAGTAGCATATTGAAATCATTTCGGTTTTCTTTACTAACAGAAACGACTACACGACTTTGCGCTTCGCCAAACCAGTAAGCATCTTTCCTTAAAGATTTATCGGTGGTATTTACGTTAAAGCCGAGGTTGCGGTTAAAGCCACTTTCCATTAATGTGATGAACAGGCCGCCTTCACTTACATCATGTGCAGAGTTGATGAGTTTTTTATCGATCATCTTCTTTATTTCGTGCTGCACTTCAAATTCTTCGTCCAGGTCAAAGTAAGGCGCCGGTGAATGTTCCACGCCATGCAGTTTATGTAAATATTCTGATGAGTTGATATCATTGCGTTGTGTACCTACCAGGTATATCTCATCATCTTCATTCTTAAAATCCATCGTCATTTTATCATCGGCAGAGTTCAGTAAACCCACCATACCAATAGTAGGCGTAGGATATACGGCGCCATCCGGTCCCTGGTTGTAAAAACTTACATTACCACCGGTTACAGGCGTATCAAATTTTCTGCAGGCCTCGCCCATACCCTTAATGGCGTGTACAAACTGGTAATACACTTCAGGATCATAAGGGTTACCAAAATTCAAACAGTTGGTAATGCCCAAAGGCTGGCCGCCGCTGCACACAATATTCCTGGCAGCTTCTGCCACCGCTATCATAGCGCCTTTGTAAGGATCAGCAAAAACATACCGGCTGTTGCAATCTGTAGTTAATGCCAGTGCCTTATTGGTAGGCTTTGCAATAACAATGGCTGCATCGCTCGGTGCATTGGTGCTGGCATTACCTGCGCCCACCATGCTATCGTACTGCACATAAACCCAACGCTTACTCGCAATATTGGGCACCTGTATCAATTGCTCTGCAGCAGCTTTCAGGTTAGCAGGTACAGCAATAGTATTCGCATCAAAGGCTTTTATTTTTTCAAAATATTTTGGTTCGCTGTAAGGACGGTCGTTTTGAGGAGCGCCGCCACCCAGCACCAGTTCGAAAGCAGGTAATTCAGCTTCCAGTGTTCCGTTCATATAAAACTGCAGAATGCCATCCGTGGTCACTTCACCGATCTCGCTGCAGGGCAGGTCCCATTTTTCAAATACATCTATCACCGCCTGTTCTTTTCCTCTTTCTGCTACCAGCAACATTCTTTCCTGGCTTTCACTCAATAATAATTCCCAGGCCTTCATATCTTTTTGGCGGGTAGGTACTTTTTCCAGGTCAATGCGCATACCGGCTTCACCTTTGGCGCTCATTTCGCTGGTGCTGCAGATGATACCTGCTGCACCCATATCCTGCATACCCACCACAGCGCCGGTCTTCATTACTTCCAGGCAGGCTTCCAGTAATTTCTTTTCCTGGAAAGGATCACCCACCTGTACTGCAGGCAGGTCCTGTGCACTGTCCTCCGTAATATCGGCGCTGGCAAAACTTGCACCGCCGATACCATCTTTACCGGTGGCACTGCCTACAAAAAATACAGGATTGCCTTTTACTTTTCCCGATGTTGCAGAAATAGTTTCGCCATTTTTTAAAATGCCCACACTCATGGCATTCACTAATGGATTGGTATGATAACAATCTTCAAAATAAATTTCTCCGCCTACCGTAGGTACACCAAAGCAATTGCCATAGTGACCAATACCATGCACCACACCGGCCAGCAAATGTTGTGTCTTGGCTTCTTTTAAATTGCCAAAGCGTAAACTGTTTAAAGATGCAATAGGCCTTGCACCCATGGTAAAAATATCCCTGTTGATACCACCCACGCCTGTTGCCGCTCCCTGGAAGGGTTCGATAGCAGAAGGGTGATTATGACTTTCAATTTTAAATACCACACCGTAACCGTCACCGATATCCATCAGCCCGGCATTTTCTTCACCGGCTTTTACCAGCATTTTTTTGCCTTCGCGGGGCAACGTCTTTAACCATTTAATGGAATTTTTATAGCTACAGTGTTCGCTCCACATGGCACTAAAGGAACAGAGTTCATTAAAGTTAGGGGTGCGGCCCAGTTTCTGTTTTATTAACTCAAATTCGTCGGCTGTAATACGTAATTGTTCTGCTGTTTTAACTGTTATTTCCATAAATGAAGTAGAAGGAGTGTTAGAAAGCGCAAAGGTAACACCGTAATGCTTTATTAAGAAAGAAGGATCGCAAATATTTTAACTATCTTCCCACATTGAAAATTTATTGCATTGGAGTATTTTCTTTTTTTTATTTACCTGCTGCTCTGTGGTTGGTGGATCACTACAATTCCGTTTGTAAAAAACGCCGGTATCAGCAGGCAATCCATAGTGCTGCTTTTCCTGCTGAAGATAATAGCGGGGGTAGTCATCGGGTGGGTATCCTATCATGTTTATGGACCGGGCAACGATTACTGGGATGTGAACAAAGATGGATGGGTTGAATACCAGTTACTGTGGAGCGATCCGCATGAATATTTCACCAATCTTTTTAAATCTAATTACGGTGCACATTATGGCGGCATATTCGATTCCTTCCAGTCGTTCTGGAACGACCTGCGCAATAATCTTATCAGTAAAATGCTGTCGGTATTCGATCTCTTCAGCCGCGGCAATTATTATATCAACAGCCTTTTCTTTAACTGCATGGGATTTTTAGGGCATGTGGCTTTTTACAGGTTGTTTATCCAGGTATACAAGAACCGGCAGAAAGCTGTGATAGTGGGTTGTTTCCTTTTACCCTCAATGCTTTATTTTACATCGGGTGTGCAGAAGGATGGGATCATTTTTATTGCATTAGGTCTTTTATGTTATGCCGTATACCAGTCGCTGCAAAAAAGCTTTAATACAAAGCGACTCACCATTATTTTTCTTTGCCTTGTTACCATCTTCCTCATCAGGAGTTATGTGCTGATGAACCTTTTACCGGCGCTGGTATTATGGATACTGGCAGTAAAATTCAAATGGCCACCGCTCCCCACTTTTATTGCAGGGTATATCATTGCAGGCCTGCTGTTCTTTAATATTCATTCCATAATATCTTCTATCAATCCACCGCAAACAGTGGTAAATAAGCAGGCCGATTTTTTTGCATTGCCCCAGGCCGCCACGATGATCCATACCGATACATTGGCTCCTCATTTTAAAAGTTTTGCTGTAAATGCGCCGCAAGCGTACAATCACCTGCTGCTGCGGCCATACCCCACCGAGATATCAGTAAAAAACCTGCTGCCCCTTGCTGTGGAATTGATCCTGTACCAGTTGCTTTTTATTCTGTTTATTTTTAACGGGCTAAAAAAACAGGAAAAATCATATAACCCATTTATTATTTTCGGGCTTTTCTTTACACTCAGTATGTTCCTTTTTATTGGCTATATAATGCCCAATTTAGGCTCAATTGTACGGTACAGGAGTGTATACCTCCCTTTTTTAATAACCCCCTTATTATGCCGTATAAACTGGGTAAAGCTACAGCAGAGTATTAATATTAAAAAATAAAAACATATTTGTGTTTTATCAAAAAAACTCATTTTTTTTCAAAGAAAAAAGGTAAAAAAATTGTTTTGTAACTGATTTTAGTGTTTTTTTGTTGATCTAAACATAAAAATATGCAATCTTTACGTTTCAATGCGCTGGAAAACTTAACCAGCAATCCTGTAGAAGTTGAAGTAGCAGGCTCTTCAAAAATCACCGGAATCTTTAATGAAAATGTATTTACACTTAAAGTTGCCCGCCAGTTTTTAAGTGACGAAGCCTATAAAAGCTTAGTGGCATCTATCAAAAGTGGTAAAAAGATCGACCGTGCAATGGGCGGCCAGGTAGCTAACGGTGTAAAAGCATGGGCCGAAAGCAAAGGCGTTACCCACTACACGCACTGGTTCCAGCCATTAACAGGCTTATCTGCTGAGAAACACGATTCATTTTTTACGTTGAAAGGAGATGGTACACCCATTGAAGAATTTGATGGTGGTGCATTGATCCAGCAGGAACCGGATGCTTCTTCATTCCCAAGCGGCGGTTTAAGGGCCACTTTCGAAGCCCGTGGTTATACTGCATGGGATCCTTCTTCTCCTGCATTCATTATGGAGATCGGCCAGGGCAAAACCCTGTGCATCCCTACAATATTTGTTTCTTACACCGGTGAATCTTTAGATGCTAAAACCCCCTTATTAAAAGCATTGGTGGCTTTGGATAAAGCTGCTGTAGATGTTTGCCAGTATTTTGATAAAAACGTTACCAGGGTAACACCAACCCTTGGTTGGGAACAGGAATATTTTTTGGTGGATGCCGGTTTGGCAAATGCCCGTCCTGACCTGGTACTGACCGGCCGCACTGTATTTGGCCATGCACCTGCAAAAGGCCAGCAGCTGGAAGATCATTATTTTGGAACCATACCCGAAAGGATATACGCTTTTATGAGAGACTTTGAAGAAGAATCTTACAAACTCGGTATTCCTTTACGTACACGTCATAATGAAGTAGCGCCTGCACAGTTTGAATGTGCACCTATTTTTGAAGAAGTGAACATTGCTGTTGACCACAACCTGTTGCTGATGGACATCATGACAAGGGTTGCAAAACGCCACGACTTAAAAGTATTATTGCACGAAAAACCATTTGCCGGCATCAACGGTAGTGGTAAACACAATAACTGGAGTATGGCTACTGATACAGGTGTTAACTTATTAGCGCCTGGTAAAACGCCTAAGACCAACCTGATGTTCCTTACCTTCTTTGTGAACACCATTAAAGCGGTATACGATTATTCTGACCTGTTGAGAGCTTCTATCGCCAGCGCAGGTAACGATCACCGCCTGGGTGCCAACGAAGCGCCTCCTGCGATCATCTCTGCTTTCATTGGTAAATATTTGACCACTGTATTGGAACAGGTGGAAACAAGGGTAGGTGGTAAATTCGACGAACAGGATGAAGCCATGCTGAAACTGGATATCCATAAAAGCATACCTGAACTGATGCTGGATAACACCGACAGGAACAGGACCTCTCCATTTGCATTTACCGGTAACAAATTCGAATTCCGTGCGGTGGGTTCTGCAGCTAACTGTGCTACCAACATGACCGTATTAAATACCATACTGGCAGAAACTTTAAAAACCTTTAAGAAAGATGTGGATGCATTGATCGAAAAAGGCGATAAAAAAGAAGTGGCTATCATGCAGGTATTGCAGAAATATGTTGTAGAAAGCAAAAAAGTATTGTTTGAAGGCGACGGTTACAGCGAAGCATGGGCTAAAGAAGCTGAAAAACGCGGCTTACCCAATGTAAAAACAACTCCGCTGGCGCTGGATGCTTATGTTACTGAAAAAGCGAAGCATTTATTCGAAAGCAATGATATTTACAACCATGCCGAACTGGAAGCAAGGCACGAGATCATGCTGGAAGATTATATCAAGAAAGTTCAGATCGAAGCAAGGATCATGGGCGAACTGGCTACCACTTATATCTTACCTTCTGCAGTTAAATATCAAAACACTTTGCTGACAAACATCAAAGGTTTGAAAGAAGCGGGTTTAAAAGAAAGTACTTATGCAAGCCAGTTGCAGGTGCTGGAAGCCATCAGCGAACACATCGTGGTGGTAAGCGACAACGTTAAAAAAATGATCGAAGAAAGGAAAGTTGCTAACGAGATCTCTGATACAAGAGAAAGGGCAATTGCCTATTGCGATAATATTAAAGGAAAATATTTCGACCTTATCCGTTATCATGTAGATAAGCTGGAACTGATGGTGGATGACACCCAATGGTTACTGCCTAAATACAGGGAAATGCTTTTCTTAAGATAAAAAAAGCTGGCAAGCAAACCTGTCTCGCCTTTGGCGCAGACGGCAATCGTTGTTAACCCCGCCTTTTGGCGGGGTTTTCTTTTTTATTTTAAGGCCCGTTAAACTTTTGTACAATTCTGTAATCCAATGCACGTAAAAAATGATCAATGAAAAAGACCACCTTACTGGCTGCGGCCCTTATTATGTTCACGGTTTCATTTGCACAGGTACAACGTAAAAGAGCTGTTGCAGCAAACGATTCCACAGCCGCACCGGCCACCGGCGCTTCAAGAGGCGAGAAAATGAAGATGATGCGGGAGCTGAATCTTACCAAAGAGCAAAAAGGTAAATTAAAAGAGATCAGGCAAAGCGGCCAGGAAAAGAAACAGGCCATTGAAAACGATGCCAGCCTTACACCCGATCAGAAACAGGCTAAATTAAAGGCATTGAAAAAAGAACAGGCAAAGAGCACCATGGGCATTTTATCTGACGAGCAAAAGCAGAAAATGATGCAGATGAGAAAGGATAAAAAAGCCGGTGAAGAGGACGAGATGCAAATGGACAATAATTAGTTGACATATAAGGCGGGGTTTTAGCAAAAGCCGTTCCACACCAGGAACGGCTTTCCCTTTTTGCGCTATACTATAGTAATTAGATTATTTTTGCCCGATGGAAAAAATATATACTTACGAACAATTATATACATTCAGCACTGCTGTTTTTGAAAAGATAGGATGCAGTAAAAAAGATGCGGATATCGCTGCTAAAACATTGTTGTCGGCCGATATCCGTGGTGTGGACAGCCATGGTGTGGCCAGGCTCAGCGGTTATATACGCCTGTGGGAAGTACAAAGGGTAAATGCCACTCCGAAAATTACAATAACACACGAAACACCCTCCACTGCTGTGGTTGACGGAGATGCAGGCTTAGGATTGGTGGTGGCGCCTTATGCCATGCAGGTGGCCATTGATAAAGCAAAAAATGTAGGCACCGGCTGGGTGAGTGTAAAGAACAGTAATCATTTTGGTATTGCAGGCTACCACGCTATGATGGCTTTGCCGCATGATATGATCGGTATTGCTATGACTAATGCCAGTGCCCTGGTGGCGCCTACTTTTTCGGTAGAAAGAATGCTGGGCACCAATCCCATTGCTGTGGCAATACCAGCAGGAACCGAACCCGCATTTGTGGCCGATTTTGCCACCACCACTGCCGCCAACGGAAAACTGGAAATACTGCAAAGAAAAAACGCCGATGCGCCTACGGGCTGGATACAAACCAAAGAAGGCCGATCCAGCACCAATGCCAACGAATTGAAGAACGGCGGCTCACTGTTACCGTTAGGCGGCGACCGGGAGCACAGCAGCCATAAGGGATATGCGCTGGGTGCTATTGTAGATATTTTTTCGGCCGTGCTCAGCGGTGCCAATTACGGGCCCTGGGTACCGCCATTCCCTGCCTATGTGCCCATGCCCGAAAATATGCCGGGCGAAGGTATCGGCCATTTTTTTGGCGCCATGCGCATTGATGCCTTCCGCACCGCGGAGGAATTTAAACAGCACATGGATAACTGGATCAAACGCTTCCGCAGCGCCAAAACTGTTGCGGGCGAAGAAAAAGTGATCATTCCGGGCGACCCTGAAAGAGAAATGGAAGCTGAACGGATGAAAGAGGGTATTCCGCTGGTAAATGCGGTGGCAGAGGACCTGCAGGCGCTTGCGCAACGTTTTTCTTTGGTTTTTTCCTGATTGCATTTGGAATAGCATGGTATATAAAATACTTTTGCAAAAAATTTAAAATCATTTATTAATTAAAAATCTGCCGCAGAAGCGGCAATGGGGGGGATTATGAAAATAATGAAATTTGGCGGCACCAGCGTAGGAAAGCCGGAGAGAATGCACCAGGTAAGTCAACTGATAACCGCGGATGATGAAAGCAAGATCGTGGTATTATCGGCCCTGAGTGGAACAACCAACAGTTTAGTGGATATCAGCAATGCCATGGCATCGGGCAATAAATCCGAAGCCAAACAACTGATCGAAAAGCTGGAAAATCATTATAAGGAATTTGTAAAGCAGTTATTGAAATCCGAACCGGGGCTGCAGGCTGCAGGTAAAATATTGCAGGAACATTTTGAATTCTTATACATCATATTGAAGATATCTTTTCAGCGAAGCATTGAACAAAGATATTTTGGCACAGGGCGAATTGCTGAGCACTAAATTATTTTCTATCTACCTCACAGAAAATAATATCGATCATGCTTTTTTACCTGCATTGGAATTTATGACCATCGATGCGTATGATGAACCGCAGGTGGGCGCTATCAAAGTAAAACTGGCACAGTTATTAAAACAGCACAGCGAAAAAAAGATCTTCATTACACAGGGATATATCTGCCGCAATGCCAAAGGCGAAGTGGATAATTTAAAACGTGGTGGCAGCGATTACAGCGCTTCGCTGATAGCAGCAGCTATTAATGCCAGTGTTTGCGAAATATGGACGGATATAGACGGCATGCACAACAACGATCCCCGTATTGTAAATAAAACATTCGCCATTGAGCAACTGAGCTTTGAAGAAGCAGCAGAGCTGGCTTATTTTGGCGCTAAGATTTTACATCCTGCCAGTATTTGGCCGGCGCAGTTTTACAATGTACCAGTAAAATTGCTGAACACCATGGAACCAACCGCCAAAGGCACTTTGATTGCTGAAAAAGCCGGCAGTGTGGGTGTAAAAGCAGTGGCAGCAAAAGATGGTATCACTGCTATCCGGGTAAAGAGCAGCCGTATGTTACTGGCCTATGGTTTTTTACGCAAAGTATTTGAAGTGTTTGAAAAATACCGCACTTCCATCGATATGATCACTACATCGGAAGTAGCTGTATCTGTTACCATTGATAATGACCTGAACCTGCCGGATATCATTAAGGAACTGGAACCATTCGGAACGGTGGAAGTGGATACCAATCACACCATCGTATCTATTGTAGGCAACGAAATTGCCGAAACAAAAGATGTGATGAAAAAACTGTTTGATGCTATTGAGCCGATACCCGTACGTATGGTAAGTTATGGCGGCAGCAAACACAATGTATCGTTACTGATTACACGAAATTATAAAGAACAGACATTGCAACTGCTGAACGCAGGCTTGTTTGGATTGTAAGGAAGAAGTTGCAAGGGGAATAGCTGCAAGGGATAAGTATATTGTTGCCTGCAGCTATTTTTATTTGCAGGATTTTATCTTAGTAACAACACCGTGCCTCTTTTGGAAGTGGGGGCTTCTCCTTCCAGCTGGTACTGGCATTGCCAGGCAAAAACACCGGTATTAAAAGGGCTGTTTTTTAAAGTGCCGTCCCAACCATGATTGAGCGTAGTGGTTTCAAAAACCACCCGTCCCCAACGGTCGTAAATAATAAACCGGTATTGTTTTACATCTGCATTCATAATGGGCATGAACAGATCATTCTTGCCATCTTTATTGGGCGTAAATGCGTTGGGTATAAAAATGCCTTCTATGCAGGCTTTGGGAAATATAATGATCGAATCGCGGCCGGTGCATTGCGACTGGTCGGTTACCTCTAACCAGTAAATGCCCGGTTGTTTTACATTGATCGTTTCGGTAATGGCATTATTACTCCATAAATAGCTTACAAATTTGCGGTTGGCCTTTAGTTCAATACGCTGGAAGCTGCATAAAGCGGTATCTGCAGCCAGGAAATTCCGGGGCGGTGGTAATGCACCCACCTGCACGGAAAGATTGTTGGAAGTCGCCGTTTTTATATCCACACAGGGGTCATCACTGGTAAGCACACACGAAATTACATCAGTACTTTGCAGGCTGTAGATGCGCAGGGTGTCGCTGTTATTACCTATTGTTACGCCATTCAGCTTCCACTGAAATACCGGGTTGGCTCCGCCATTTACAGGTTGGGCAATAAAATAAAGTGGTTGGGTAGAGCAGGGAATGCTCGCTTTTTCAGCTTTGATAATGACAGAAGGAAATGTTAGCTGCCCGGTAAAAGAAAATCGGGTGAGCCAGATATCTGTATTGCCCTGGCTCAATGTAAGGTCCCCATCCCCGGAAGTGCTGGAGGATAATGCCATACAGGATGTGGCATTTAGAAGGGCTAATTTTTGTCCACGATCGATCTTACTACCACCAAAGGTCCTGCTCCATTGTATATTGGCTGCAGCATCCAGCTTTGTGAGCCAGACTTCGGTCATGTCGTGTTTTTTACAAATTTGGCCACTGTTGGATTTGGTTGTACCCAGTGCTATATATCCCCCATCAGGGGTTGCCTCGAATGAAAAGGCAAGATCTTCATTATTTGCTCCGAAAGCTTTTTGCCATAGCAGGTTCCCGTTGGCATCCAGCTTAAACAAAAAGCCGTCACCATTATAAATATTGTTTGCCTGCGAACCCGGCAGGTTATCAGAATAGGCCAGACCGCCGATTGTATAAGTACCGTCGCTGTTTACAATAATAGTGCAAGGATTATCGCTAAAACGCCCACCAATGCATTTGTCCCATATAATACTGCCGGTAGTAGTGATCTTAAACACCCATATATCGTCCACATTATTGGGTATCGGGTTAGAAACATTGCCATCATTTGAATCTGTTATGCCGGCAATAACATAGTTGCCATCAAGAGTTTGCCTGATAAGGGTTTTAGCCCCGTATTGGCTGTAAAAACCATCCCGTTTGCTACCTCCATAGCATTGCTGCCATATTAAATTACCAGAAAGATCTGTTTTGAATATCCACTCATCTATTGCGCCATGATTTCCTGATACATCTCCATCTACAGAGTACGTCAAACCTACAGCAACAAATCCATCGTTTACTGCTATAATATCGGAGCCCCAGTCGCTATAAGCGCCCCCATAACATTTTTTCCATTGAATGATTCCTGCTGCATCCACTTTAATTATCCATACATCAACCACACCGTGATTACCGCTTACATCTCCATCATTGGATTGAGTGCTGCCGATTATAGCAAAGCCTCCATCAGCGGTTTTGACAATGCTGGAGCCAAGTTCTTCTGCAGAACCTCCGTAAAATCTTTGCCAAACCAGGTTACCGGCCGGGTCGAATTTTGTGAGCACAATATCCTTAATGCCGGAACTGCCGATATTAGCCTTCATGTCTCCATCTGAAGAAGCTGTGGAACCCAACACCAGGAAACTGCCGTCAGGTAATAATAAAAGGTCGCTGGGATCATCGGCTAAGCTGCCGCCATAGCTTTTTTGCCACTGCAATACGGCAGGTTGGGCAAACAGGTTGCCCGAGATAAAGAAGATGAACAATAAGCAAAGCCTTCTCATATCCCTTAAAGATACTGTCAAATATTTAAAAATGCTAATCAGTTAAGGCAAGCCGGTTGGGCATTAAAGCCCTATCCCCATTTTTTTATAGATAAAACTCATCAGCCAGGCCGGGCCGATCATTAAAAACTGCAGGTCCTTTAAAAAAGAGGGTTTTTTACCTTCTATCTTATGGCCATAGAATTGCCCGATCCAGGCAAGGACGAAAGTAATGACACAAAATAACCAGAGAGGGATAAAGCCAGCTTGCTCCACCAAGTAACAAATATACAGGCACAATACACCAAACAGCAACATGCCGATCCACAGGGTTCGGGATAACGATAAATAATACACTATTACCAGCAGCATGATGATGATGGCAGCGTTGATTTGCACCCCTGCGGCTACCCATGGCAGTTTTATGCTGTACAAAAGCCCTACTACCGAAAAGAAAATGGTGGGAACACAAATCCAGTGAATGGTTTTATTAGTGGCATTCTGGTGGCTTTCACCATACTCGGCAAGCCATTGCTGTATTGTTTTCATTGCAAGCAGTTTTATGTTTCCTAAAAATAATTAAAACTCTTAACAAATCATTTACAACATTTTAGCCACTTTGAACGTCTAATGAGTGGTTTTTCATAGGATATTGGATTTTAAACGGGGCTGGATTTCTATCCTGGCCCTTTTTTATTTTATACAGGTAATAAAAAACGCCCCAACTGGTGAGGCGTTCTTAAAAATGATGTTGCGGAAATTAAATGATCAGCATCGCATCTCCATAACTGAAGAAACGGTATTTATCTTTGATCGCTTTTTTATAGGCTTCCATCATCAGGTCGTAACCGGCAAAGGCGCAGGCCATGATGAGTAAACTTGTTTTTGGTAAGTGAAAGTTGGTTACCAGTGCATCGGCAATATTAAAACTATAAGGCGGGTGAATAAAGTGATTGGTCCAGCCTTCGGATGGTTTTAGTAATTTTTGTGCGGTGAAAGAACTTTCCATGGCACGCATGGTAGTGGTACCTATTGAGCAAACGCGGTGACCGGTTTCTTTTGCCTTGTTCACAATATTGCAGGCTGTTTCTTCCACCCTGTAATATTCGGCATCCATTTTATGTTTGCTCAGGTCTTCCACTTCAATAGGGCGGAAGGTACCTAAACCCGTATGCAGCGTGGTTTCTGCAAAGCGGATACCTTTTATTTCCAGGCGCTTGATCAGTTCTTTACTAAAGTGTAAACCTGCAGTAGGCGCTGCTACGGCTCCTTCATGCTTGGCATAAACGGTCTGGTAACGCTCTTTATCTTCTTCTTCGGGTTTGCGCTTGATGTATTTTGGCAGCGGGGTCTCACCCAGTATTTCCAGCATCTGGCGGAATTCCTCATCGGTGCCATCCCATAAAAAACGGATGGTACGGCCACGGCTGGTGGTATTATCGATCACTTCGGCAACCAGTTCGTCGCTTTCGCCAAAATATAATTTGTTACCTACACGGATCTTACGGGCAGGATCCACGATCACATCCCATAATTTATTGGGTTTGTTCAGTTCCCTCAACAGGAACACTTCTATCTTGGCACCTGTTTTTTCCTTACGGCCGTACATACGGGCAGGAAAAACCTTGGTGTTATTCACTACAAACACATCCTTGTCGTCGAAATAATCAATGATCTCTTTAAAATGTTTGTTCTCGATATTGCCGGTCTTCCGGTCAATTACCATCATACGGCTGTCTTCGCGTTTTTTGGTAGGGTTCTGGGCAATAAGGTTAAGAGGGAGATCGAAACGGAATTGAGATAATTTCATGTATCTGTTTAATTTAAAAGTTACATGCCGTTACACAGAGTGAAAGAGTAAGCCTTTTGGGAGGCGCTTATCATGTTACGGCATGATTTTGAGGCGCAAAGATACGACTTTTTACCGGCAAAACCCAGTAATGGTAAAAAATGTTAATTAGTCGGGCTGTAATATGGCAAAAAAGCATAATGCCGGCTAATTGTTAGCAGATTGCCAAATGGCACAATTGCAAGTGTGGAATAGCGGGGCTTATATCATCTTTGTATTATCTTTATTATACAATTAACCGATACATGAAAAGAGCAGCAACCCTTTTGCTATTTACCCTTTCCGTACTAACAGCAACCAGCCAGGCCACTAAAAAACCAGAAAAAAAATACCAGGGTCTTCTTTGGGAGATAACCGGTAACGGGCTGACCAAACCCAGTTATCTTTTTGGTACTATGCACGTAAGCAATAAACTGGCATTTCATTTAGCCGATTCTTTTTACAATGCCATCAAGAATGTGGATGTGGTAGCGCTGGAAACCAACCCTGCTAACTGGCAGGACGATTACAGCAAGCCCAATATCTTCGACAGCCGTTCATCGGATATCAGCAACTATGCATATAAATTTTTGGATATCCCCAACGATTACATGCGCAAGAATACTTTTGCCGTGGATAAATACGAAAGCAATGTAAAGCTGGCCATGGCAACTGAACCTGCTATGATCAATGGTATGCTGTATCGCACTTATAACCAGGGAGCCGATTTTGAAGAAGATACTTACCTGGATATGTATATTTTTCAAACAGGCAGCAAGCTGGGAAAAAAACTGACCGGCGTGGAGAATTTTGAAGAGAGCGAAAAGCTGGTGGCAGAAGCTTATAAAGATGCTGCCAAAGAAAAAAAGAAAAAGAATTACGACCGGGATGATTACAGTTATGATGATTATATAAAAAGCCCTTACACCATTGAAGATGCTTACCGCAAAGGCGACCTGGATATGCTGGACAGCCTGGAAGGTAAACAATTCAACAGCAAAGCTTTTTTAGAAAAGTTTTTATACAAACGCAACGAGATACAGGCCAACTCTATTGATTCGATCATTAAAAGCAAAACAAGCTTGTTTGTAGGCGTGGGCAGTGCACACTTACCCGGCAAACGCGGCGTGATAGAAATGCTGCGCAGCAAAGGCTATAAATTACGGGCTGTAAAAATGGGCGAACGGGATGGCCTTCAAAAAGACATCATTGACAAGATAAGGGTGCCGGTGAATTTTAAAACGATACAGTCCGATGACAAAATATTTTCTGTAGAGATACCCGGTGATAAATTTTACAGCTTCAGCAGGTTTGGCGACCTGAACACCAAGCAATATGCAGATATGGGCAATGGCGCCTATTATGTAGTGAGCCGTATTAAAACAGATGGCCTGTTGCTGGGCGATAACGAGAATGCGGTGTATAAAAAAGTGGACAGCCTTTTATATGAGAATATTCCCGGTAAGATATTGAAGAAATCACCGGTCACTAAAAACGGTTACCGTGGATATGATGTTACCAACAGAACAAGGAGGGGCGATATACAACGCTATAATATTTTTGTAACGCCGTTCGAGATATTGATCTTCAAGATCAGTGGTATCGGCGATTATGTGCAGGAAGGTACAGAAGCCAACCGCTTTTTCAATTCTATCAACATAGCACAGTACAAAGAAGAGAACTGGGTGAATTATACGCCTGCCACAGGAGGTTTTGCCATTAAGCTGCCGCATACACCCATTATGCAAAAAGATTTTGGCAGCGACCGCCTGGAATATACGGCAGCAGATAATAAAGAAAATATCACGTACAGCCTGATGAAAGCGAATTTGCATAATTATGGATTTATCGAAGAAGATACTTTTGACCTGAATTTAATGGATGAAAGTTTTGCATCGAGTGAAATGATCGATAAGCAGGTAAGCAGGCTGCAGGGCAAATGGCAGGGCTATCCAATACTTGATTGTAAATACAAACACAAAGATGGTTCATTCACCACGGTAAGGTATCTATTGCAGGGCCCCAATTATTATGCTGCAATGGCGCATTATACTGCCGAAACAAAAAATGTAAAACAATTTATAGAATCATTTCAAATTGTTCCTTTTATATATCCCGAAGTAAAACCCAGGGTGGATACCGCTTTGCATTTTACCGTGCAATCGCCGCTTTTTCCTGAAGGTAAAAAGCAGAATGATATCATGGAGACGATCAAGAACATGATGGAAAGTTATGGCGGCGATGATGATGACAGCCAGGTGCCTGAATTTGGTGTAAGAGTGATTGGCAATGATACGATCGGTGAAAAAGTGTTTATTGCCTGGGCAAAAGCTCCGAAAAACACTTATGTAAAAGATTCTTCCAAAGTATTTAACAACAGTGATTTTGAATTTTCGGGATCAGCTAAAAAAGCGCAGAGTTATTTGTACCTTAAAAAAGACAGTGGTATCACTGCAAGTGGAATGCGCTATATGTTTCAGCAGGTTACCGATACCAACAGCAGCCGTACCATTATTTCCAAATCGTTTTATAAATCGGGTAACTATTTTGCATTAGTAACACTTACGGATACACTAACACCCCGCAGCAGCCTTTTGGCAAATATCATTCAAACTTTTAAACCTGCTGATACACTGAAGGGGGAATCGCCTTTTGTAAAGAAGAATGCAGAATTCTTCCGCGACTTTGCCAGCAAGGACAGCGCCACCCATGCAAAAGCCATGAAGCGATTGGCTAATATAGAATTTGATTCGTCGGACGTGGCTTCGCTTAAAAAGATCATTGATACGCTGAGCTGGAAAACCAAGGATTACCTGCAAATGAAGCAGAACTTCATCGGCAGGCTGGAAGAGACCAATGATACCAACCTGGTGGTTTACTTAAAGAAACTGTACGTGGATGCAAAAGATACTGCCGACCTGCAGAATGCAGTGCTGCAATCTTTATTAGGTATGCAGACCAAAAGTTCTTTCATCGCCTTCAAGGACCTGATCATTATGGAGCCACCTGTTGTGATCGATGGTGGCAGCAGTTCCAGCTACGATTACAGCGATCTTATTGCGAAGGTTGGTAAACTCAGTAAAGCTTTCAGCAAAGCCCGCAGTACGTACGATGATGATGGTAACTGGTACCCGTTATATGATACACTATCATTGGCAAAAGTAGTTTTTCCAGATATACTGCAACTGATCAACCTGGATGATTACAAAGGCAATGTGATGGAATTGCTGACCACCATGGTGGATAGCGGCTACGTGGATGCAAAGACCTACGATCTTTATTTTACCAAGTTTTATACAGAGGCAAAACAGGAGCTTAAAAAAGAAAAAGCCAGCGAAAGTCAGAAGGCTATTGCAAAGGCAGAAAAAGCCAACAAAGCCGATGAGGATGATGAATCCGGCAGTGATCGCGGTGATAATGATGCTGGCAATGCATTGCTGCAAAGTTATGCCGTGCTGCTGCAGCCTTATTGGGATAAGAATCCCGGTGTGCCGGTGTTTTTTGACGAGCTGATGAAACTGAAGAATAAGCAGATAAGGTTCAATACCATGCTGCTTTTATTACGCAATAAAAGACCTGTGCCCGATACGCTGCTTAATTTTTATGCTGCCGATGAAGATTACCGTATAGACCTGTACCGCAGTTTAAAGAAGGCAAAACTGCTGGATAAATTCCCGGCAAAATTCAATAATCAGGCAGACCTGGTGCGAAGTGCATTGGTAAGCGCATCATCCTACGATAAATATGATACGCTGGCATTGCTGGATAAAGTGCCCGTAACGTATAAAAATAAAAAAGGCGTGGTATACTTCTTTAAATACAAGAATAAGAAAGAAGAAAAGAAATGGAAGATACTTTCGTTTGGCATGCAACCGGAAAATGCAAAAGAGTTTGATGATGATAATGATGATTTTACTTCTTCTTCATCTTACAGTTATTACAGGAGCAGCAGCAACAAACTGGATGAAACAAAACCGGTAAAAGAACAGTTGCAGCAGTTGATGAAAACAATGCTGAATAAAATGCACAGCAGCGCAGCGCAGTTCTATGGCAATGATTACGACAGTGATGATAAGGATTTTTTGACAGAGCGTATTAAGACCAACCGTTTTGGAGATTAAGGAATTTACTGCCGGGAATGGCTTCAATTAAACGCTGTGTGTACTCGTTTTGCGGATGATTGTAAATATCTTCCGCATTGCCCTGTTCCACAATTTTTCCCTGGTGCATTACCAGCATACGGTCGCTGATATAGCGCACTACCGAAAGGTCGTGGGAGATGAATATTGACGTAAAACCAAATTCTTTTTTAAGATCGTTCAGTAAATTCAGCACCTGAGCCTGCACGCTTACATCCAGTGCAGAAACACTTTCATCAAAAATGAGGAAAGAAGGATTAAGGGCCAGTGCCCTTGCTATACAGATGCGCTGGCGCTGCCCGCCGCTGAACTGGTGCGGATATCGGTTAAAATGTTCCGGCAGCAAACTTACTTTTTGCAACAGCTCCATTACTTTTTCTTTACGCTCATTGTTGTTGCCCAATATGCCGTGCACGGATAATGGTTCCAGTATGGATTCCCCGATGGTGATCCTGGGATTGAGTGAACCATAAGGATCCTGGAAAACGATCTGCAGGTCTTTGCGCATAGTACGCAATTCGGCGGCACGGACATTGGTGATATCTTTTCCCTGTAAATAAATTTTCCCTTCGGTAGGTTTTACCAATTGTAAAATAGTACGGCCCAGCGTGGTCTTGCCGCAACCGCTTTCACCTACCAGGCCCAGTGTTTCGCCCTGCAGTACTTCAAAACTCACATCATCCACCGCTTTGAAAAATTGCGATGGCCTGCCCAGTAAATTTTTCTTAACGGGAAAATATACTTTTAAATTTTCCACCTGTAAAACAGGAGTTGCGGCAGATGATTCCGTTATATTTTCTGTAATTGGTGCACTTGATGCTTCTACATTATTGCCATTGATAAAGTCGCTCACCACGGGCAGCCTTGCTCCTTTTTTTTGCCCGCAGGGCGGCAGGCAAGCAGGGCCCTGGTATAATTATGTTGCGGGGCTTTTAAAACATCTTTTGTAGGTCCCTGTTCCACAATTTCTCCCTTGTACATCACTACTACTTTATCGGCAATATCTGCAACAATGCCCAGGTCGTGGGTGATCAAAATAACAGCCATCCTGTTTTGCAGCTGCAGTTCTCTTATCAGTTCCAGTATATTTTTTTGCACGGTCACATCCAGTGCAGTCGTGGGTTCATCGGCTATCAGTAATGAAGGATTGCTGCTGATGGCCATTGCGATCATTACCCTTTGTTTCTGCCCGCCGCTCAATTGATGTGGATAACGGTCGGCAATAGACGCAGGATCAGGTAATTTTACTTTTTCAAAAAGTTCGATGGTCTTTTGCCGGGCTGCTTTTACAGAAATGTCCTGGTGCTGCCGGATAGATTCCACGACCTGTTTACCGCAGGTAAAAACAGGATTAAGCGATGTCATCGGCTCCTGGAAGATCATGGCGATCTTTCTGCCACGAAAATCATTGATCCTGTCCGCAGCAAGATTGACCAGGTTGGCCGGTGGCCTGTCCTGCTGAAAAAAAAGGGTCTTGCCCGAAACAGTGGGATTGCCGGACAATAACTGCATCAGCGAAAGCGCTGTTACCGATTTGCCCGAACCGCTCTCGCCAACTATTGCTACGATCTCTCCTTTTTTTATTTCCAGCGAACTGTTCTTTACGGCAACAGTTTTGTTGCCTTCATTGCTGAACTGCACAGAAAGGTTTTGTATGGAAAGAAGAGATGGCATCTTGTGCCTGGAAGTTTCCGCTTCCAGTAGTCTGAATATTAACGGAAGCAGGAGCTTCCGTATACTAAAATTTCAAATGTCTTACAGTGAGTCCGTTATTGATCAGCTGTTTTAGTGAATCGATGCCGATCTTTAAATGGCGCTCGACAAAACCTGCGGTAACTTTTTTATCGCTGGCCTCTGTTTTTACGCCTTCGGGTACCATGGGCTGATCGCTTACAAGCAATAATGCACCGGTGGGAATGCGGTTATAAAATCCAACAGAAAAAATAGTGGCGGTTTCCATATCAATGGCATAGGCCCTTACTTTTTCCAGGTATAATTTAAATTCATCATCGTGTTCCCAAACCCTGCGGTTGGTGGTGTACACCGTGCCGGTCCAGTAATCTGTTTCATAATCCCTGATAGTGGTAGAGATAGCTTTCTGCAGGCTGAACGATGGTAATGCCGGAACGATGGGAGGGAAATAATCGTTACTTGTTCCTTCTCCACGCATAGCGGCAATAGGCAGTATCAGGTCGCCGATATGGTGGCGCTTTTTTAAGCCACCGCATTTGCCTAAAAATAAAACGGCTTTGGGATGTATGGCACTCAACAGGTCCATTACAGTGGCGGCGCCGGGGCTGCCCATTCCAAAATTGATAATGGTGATATTTTGTGCGGTGGCGCATTGCATGGGCCTGTCGCGACCGATCACCTGCACATTATTCCACTCGGCAAACATTTCTACATAATTACTGAAATTAGTGAGCAGGATATATTCACCAAAATTTTCTAAAGTCTCGCCAGTATACCTCGGCAGCCAGTTGTTTACAATTTCTTCTTTCGATTTCATATTTCTTTTACTTTTTTACAGCGGCTGAATGAATTGCAGCACCGATAGCTTTGTTCCGCAATGGATTCAGTACATTGCATTTTTTAAAATTACAAAATTCTGCTCAGCTTCAATGATAAAGATTGAATACCCGCCATATCAACCCAGGATAAAAAAGGAAAATGATACGGAATTTATTTTTGATGCAGTAAGAAAACGCTGGGTGGTATTGACACCTGAAGAATGGGTACGGCAGAATTTCCTGGAATATCTTATCCAGGTAAAAAAATATCCACCCTCATTACTGGCCGTAGAAAAAGAAATCAGGCTGGGTGATCTTAAAAAACGCTTTGATATCGTGGTATATGATGTGCATTCCAAACCCTGGATGATCATTGAATGCAAGGAAATGAATGTTTCCCTCAACCGCCAGGTGCTGGACCAGGCGCTGCGCTATAATATAACCATGCAGGTGCCGTACCTGGTCATTACCAACGGCAGCTACTGCATGGCTTTTCAATGCACTGATGGTACTTTAAACGAACTGCAGGCTATTCCTGCAAGGACATAGATAACCACCGGCAGGGCTATCACCACTGCCGGGGTTTAAATCAATTGCTGCTAATACCTCATTACCGGGCATGCCAGTGTTCTGTTCTTTTTATTGAAGGAATAGATGATGCCGATGCTGTGGCTGAGGTAATGATCGTTCTTATTAGGATTTGCCGACTGGCTGAAACCATCCAGGTAATCGGTAAAGCTAAATCGATAACTTGTTTCTGCTGTTAAAGAAATACGATCGCTTAAAGCATAGCGCAAACCAACTCCCGCCGGTATCACAGGTATGGTGCGTGGCAATGAACGGGCTGCGTCGGTTGCCAATCCATTCATTACTTCCCCATCTTCAGGAAATATAGTGGGGTCGATGTTGCTCCAGTCTCTTTTTATTTTTACAAAAGACAATCCTGCACCGGCAAACAGGTAAGGCGTAAGCCGTGTATTGTTGCGGTTGGTAATATTCCATACAGCCTGTACCGATAATTCAGTAACAGGTGTGGTAAAATTAAAATTCCTGTACTTTCTCCAGTCGGGGTTTGAATAAACGGCATCATTACCATATAATTTGCCGCGGTTGATATTCAACCGTACAGAAAAGTAAGGATTGAGGATACGGTACAGCTGCAGTGCCAGCTGCGGCTTCATAGTTTTATACGAACCCAGTTGTTGCGGTGTAAGATCGCCCTGGTACACAAAAACTCCGGCATTTAAACCTATCTCATATTTGGAAAGATTGATCTGTGCGGTGGAATAATAAGCGGTTCCGGATACAAAAAAAATAGTGAGCACAGTTTTGTTGAATACAGACTTCATTGGATTTACATTTAGGTGAAGAAAACAGGATAATGTAAAAGTCTGTGTGTCGTTAAATAGTTTTTAGTGATAGGTGCTGCTTATGTAACATCCCAAATAAAAAAATAGTATCCTTATTGCTTTCTGTTACTGTTAAACATAAGTGAAGATGATAAAAGGGTGTTTAAATGGATTTATTGATACATTGGATTGTCAGGTAAAAGTCACGAAAAACAAAATAGAGCAGGCTTATAGAAATAAGCCTGCTTGGATTGTATTCGCCATAAACCTTACTTAACCTTTGTTGCAAAAGCATTGCTGCTTTTGTATACAGTTTTTAAAACCGGGAAGGCTGCTTTCATCTCCTCAATGTCCTGCCTGTGCAGGCATTTGTCCGCATTGTACTACCTGTATTGTAGTAGCAACCACTACAGCGACCCAAAAATTTGGTAAAATCCCGGTTAAAAAAAGACCTTATTGGTGAATTATCTTTTGTGTGTGATAATTTTGATCAACCAATTCTAAAACAGCAGATGCTGACTTAGGATCAAAAGGTTGGGTGGAAAAAATAATTTTATTTTTTACCCAACCATTTAACATTCACTTAGCATCTTAGCAATATTCACCATATGCAGGAGCAATTAAACCAGCTTATACAACTATGTATTAAAGGGGAAAGACATTCCCAGAGCAGGTTGTATGCATTGCTGGCGCCCAAGATGTTTGTTATATGCCTGCGGTATTCAAGGAACAGGGAAGAAGCAGAAGAAACTTTGCAGGAGGGTTTTATGAAAGTATTTGAAAATTTACAACAATTTAAATTTGCCGGTTCCTTCGAGGGCTGGGTAAGGAAGATAATGGTGAACTGTGCCCTGCAGAAGTTCCGTAGTAAATCGCATTTGCATGCTGTAGTGAATATTGATGATGTAAAAACAGAATACGGCGGTTCGGAAAACATATCCTCCCAACTTGGAACAAAGGAATTACTGCAGATGGTGCAATTATTGCCATCGGCTTACCGCATGGTTTTTAACCTGTATGTTTTTGAAGGAATGAAGCACAGGGAAATAGCAGAACTGCTGGGCATTTCAGAAGGAACTTCCAAATCCAATCTATCAGATGCAAGGGCCATTTTGAAAAAAGCTGTTATGAGCAGCGCACAGATCGCTAAACAAAACACCATTTAGCTTATGAGTGAAAATTTACACGATATTGATAAGTTATTCAGGGATGCTATCGACGAGCACCAGGAAATGCCTTCCGGTAAGGTGTGGGATGCTATTGATAATAACCTGGATAAATCGAACATCATCCAGATAAAAAGGAAATACAATAACCTGAAGCGCCTGGCTATTGCCCTGCTGCTGCTTTTAACAGGTACCATTATTTACGAGATAGAGTCGAAGAAAACAGGTGGCGAAACGATCGTACAGAATGATGGTAAGAATAACCCAGCCAACCAGGCTGCTGATAATAATACAGGCAGCAGTAAAGCAGGGGAGCAGGATAAGACAGTTGCCGGCACCAACGGAGATGACAAGGCAGCTGAAGAAACTAACAGCACTGCATCGGGTAGTAATGAGACCCGTAATGCAGTGATCGATGCCACAAAAGAAAACTCCAGCACTTCATCAGCAACAATACCAACATCTGCAGAAAAAGGCATTACTATTCAGCAGCAGAATGGCCGTAATACCATTAAAATTAAACAACCCGTTGCAACAAATGATGACGAAGCAGTTAACGAAGATAATAGTGTATCCGGTACCGTTACTGAAAATAAAGGCAGAGGTAATAATAAAAGGAACTCCACACACAAAACAAAGATCCGTATCAAAAATGGCCGTGCTGTTGAAGATACAGAGGGTGATGAAGATAATGTAGCTCAAAACAATACTGATAAAACGGCTAATACAGGTAATATTGCCGAACTGGCTGCACTGCAAAACGAAAAGGCAACAGCATTAAATATTGCCACCCGTAAAAATGAATTAAAGGAGCTTACCAAAAGAACATCCCCAGAAGCGGTAGCAAAAAACAGTAAGCCTAAAAAAGACAGGTCATTTCACTTTAATATAATGCCGTATTATGCACCGCAGTTTAGTTTTAACAGGGTGGTAGATGACCGCACCAATGCCAATACAGGCCCGCCGCCCAGGTACAACAGGGAGCAGGCAAAAGAAGGCGAAACAAAAGAAACGATCGCATCATTCGGAATATTGGCTGAAGTGCCTTTGACCAAAAGATGGAGTGTGCAAACCGGTATTGGTTATGTAAAGAAAAAAGTGGATATCGAGCCTAAAAGGATATATGCTAAATTGGATAATGAGGGTAAGGTAAAATACCGTTTTGACTGTTCTTCCGGCTTTATCTATATCTCGCCCAAGGGCGGTAATACACCTTCTGTTGGTGATAGCGTGAGCACCGTAGCTTCTGTTAATTCATTGCAGTATATCAGTGTGCCGCTGGCAGTGAATTATACTATTCCCCTGGGGAAACTCAGTATCATACCTATGATCGGTGCTACTGCCAATTTTTTAACCAAACAAAAAATTGAAACAGAGATAGTACAGGGCTCTACAAAGGAAAAACAAACCAGCAATAATATCTACGGTTTAAAATCCAACTATTATAGTGCATTTGCAGGCTTGGGATTGGAATATAATTTTAATAAGAGAATTGCGTTAAATATTACACCGACGGCCAATTTTGCCCTGAATGCCATTAATAAAGACGCTGCGGTAAAAGTGTATCCTAATGCGGTTGGTATTGCAACGGGACTAAAAATAAAATTCTGACGCTATGAAAAAAATGTTGATCGCAGTTAACCTGGTAATCCTGGTTGCGCTGTTCCTCTGTACCGGCAAATTCCTGATCAGTAACTCTATTTTGTAAGGATCATTGCCCTATCTGTTCCACCAGCTCTTCTTCGTCCGCAATATTCCCGGACGTATAAGGCCATTTACCCTGCAGCCTGGCATAAATAAAGTACACGATCACGCCGCTTCCAAAAACCACCAAAAAAGAAATGATTATGGTAAGGCCGGTAGCGAAAAAAACAGCCAGCCATATCGCAATGGCCAAGATCACCGGGAGGGGATATAAAGGCATTTTATAGGTCAAATGAGTCGTGCCATTTCGCTTCCTTAACAGCATTACCCCGATGGCCTGCCCAATGAATTGCACAATGATACGCATGGCGAGTATGCCATCAATAACATGTTTCATTTTGAACAGCATGCTGAAGATAAAGGCAAAGCCTGCCAATATCAAAAGGGATACGTAAGGGAAATTCTTGGTGGGATGCAGTTTGCCGAATATTTTAAAAAAAGCGCCATCTGCCGCCGCTGCATAAGGTACCCGGGAGTAGCCCAACATTACTGCAAACAAGGAGGCCAGGGCCACCCAGAGTATCATTACCGTGGCAATTTTAGCTGCCGTGCCGCCATACAATCTTTCGATGAATATGCTTACCACGTAATTGCTTTTATCGGCTGCATTGCCCAGTTTGGTGGCTTCCCATTGTTTTATTTCCTGCCAGGGTATCACGCTGCTTACACTGGTATTCAATGCAAGGTATAGAATGGCAATACCGATCACCGAAATGAACATGCTGCGGGGAATATTCCTGCCGGGATCTTTTATTTCGCCTCCCAGGTGACAGACATTGTAATAGCCAAGGTAACTGTAAATTGATTTTATACAGGCCTGCCCAAATACAAATGAAACCAGTTTGCCCCATTCAAAATCGTTATTGATATCTTTTAAAGGCTGCAGGAAATTACCATGTGCAATGCCCCCGAAAATGATCCAGCCCAGTGTAAGTAAAACGCCGCTCCAGAGTAATACGCCGATCTTTCCAATGCTGTCGATCTTGCGGTACAGCAGGAAGGTGATCAGGATGATCACCAGGCCCGAAACGGCTTTTTGCTGCCAGGCATCCAGGTGCACCAGGTAGCCGAGGTACTGCGAAAAACCGATGGCTGCCGAGGCCGCCACCAGCGGTGCCTGTATCACCGTTTGCCATACATACAAAAAACTCATCATGCGGCCCATGCCGTTCTTGCCATACGATTCCTTTAGGAAATTATAGCTGCCGCCGGCCAGCGGGTAAGCGGCACCCAGTTCGCTCCATATCATCGCATCCACCAGCGAAAGCACCGCGCCGGCGATCCATGCATAGAGGAACATGCCGCCCATCAGCCCCATTACAATAGGCAGCGTAACAAAGGGGCCGATGCCCACCATGTCGATCATATTTAAAACCGTGGAGTGAAAAAGCCCGAGGCTGCGCTGAAGTTTTGGTGCCGACATGAAATGAATTGAAAATGGAAATTACGACATCTGCACATAAAAAAAACCGGATCCCTTTCGGGGCCCGGCGCTAATCGAAAACCATTAACCATTAAACCTTATCCTATGAAAAACCATTAAATAAGTCGATAATCGTTTCTCAGTGGTTGCATGGTTGTAAATATTTTACCATGAAGCAGTGAATTCTTTCATGTAATCAGGAAAATTCTTGGTCTTGTAAACACCATTGCCAAAGAATTTTAAAGGGGGTTCCAGCTCTGATGGTTTCAGATAACCCGATAACGGCGCCGGCTGTGCGTCCAGCGTGGATAATAAAACCGTGGTGGGATAACCCATACGGCCATATAAAAGATATACTGCCAGGTCGTTGGCCTTATAAGCAGGATTGAAACCGTATTTTTTTCCGCTGAATTCAACGCTGTCTTTTGATTCTGCATCGAATTTTACCGCATAATAATTTTCGTTGATGTAAGCAGCTACTTTATCATTGGCATAGGTTTCTTTGTCCATTACTTTACACCAGCCGCACCAGCTGGTATATACATCAATGATAACAGGTTTTGGATTTTTGCTGTATGCTGCACTTAATTCTGAAATACTCAGCCAGTTGATCTTTTCTTTTTTTTCTGTTTTAAAAGAGAATAACAGCACCGGCAATGCCATCAACACCAAAAAATATTTAACCTTTTGCATGAATTAATTGTTTTGTAGCTTAGATTGTTTGAAAACGCAAATAAATGAATAAAATTGTAATTGCCATCACGGGGGCAAGTGGTTCAATTTACGCTAAAATATTATTAGAAAAATTACTACATGCAAAGGAGCAATGGGCCGAACTGGCGGTGGTGATGACGGAAAATGCCAAACAGGTATGGCAGACAGAGCTTAACAACCACGATTACAGGAACTTACCGGTAAAATTCTATAGCCAGCAGGATTTTAATGCACCCTTTGCTTCCGGCTCGGGGCAGTATAATACCATGATCATCATACCCTGCAGCATGGGCACACTGGGCCGCATTGCAGGCGGCATCTCCAACGACCTTATTTCCAGGGCCGCAGATGTGATCTTAAAGGAGCGGCGCCGGTTGATATGCGTTGCCAGGGATATGCCTTACAACCTTATCCACATCCGCAATATGGAAACCATTACCCTTGCAGGCGGCATTATTTGCCCTGCCACGCCTTCTTTTTACAGCCTGCCCAAAAGCATTGAAGAACTTGCCGCCACGGTAGTAGACAGGGCGCTGGACCTTGCCGGAATTGATATCAAAACTTTCCGTTGGGGGCAATAAAAAAGGACTGAAAAATTCCAGTCCTTTTCCTATAATGCGTTGTATTAAGATTACCTGAGATCAACCACTTCCACACCGGGATATTTTTTCGCATCAAACACAAACTGGTTGTCTGCAACAGCACTGCTGGTGTTCATACTGGAAACGGTATAAGTATAACGGTTTCCGGTTTTTTCAAACACTTTGGTGGTAGCGATGGTTTGTGAAGCTTTATTGATACTCACCAGCACTTTATGAAATGCCTTGCTTTTATCAATGGGAGTTAATTCCACTTCCTGTATGCCTTTTACCTCGCCGTTGAGTTTGTACAAAAAGTCTTTATCGTAAAAGTTGGTGAATAATTTTTGTGGAGTGATGGTATTGTTAGTGGGATCCAGCTTGCTGATGGTAACTTCGTTGCTGGCCTTATCGTAGGTCCATACATTAGAGCCATCGCAGAATATTTCCTGCCCGGTTACGCTGATCCTGTACTTGGTACCTTTCATGTATACGGTACCTGTTTTAGCACCCAGGCTTTTACCGGCGCTGTTCTCCATCTTTAAAGAGAATTTTGCCGTAACATTCTTAAAGGTCTTGAATTTGGCGCTTACCGCATCCAGTACTTTTTTAGCATCAGGATCGCTTTGCCCCATTCCTTTAGGAGGTTGTGCGCTGATGGTTAAAAAAGCCAATACATTCAATAATAAAGTACAGTATATTTTTTTCATTTTAACAGGTGTTATTTTAAAACAAGCTAACCGTTTAAACGGCGCAAAGATATGAGAATAGATGGGTTTGAGCAACCGAAGTTTAAAGGATGTTTTTAATAAACTGTTAATGTATTGCCAACGCCGAAATAAATGCCATAACATTCCGTTAATACGGAGGGATTAATTATTTTGCAATCACTTCAACTCGTCTTTCTGGTTCAACTCAACTTTTGAACATTTATTAATTCATTTTAATTATTAAAAATGACAGAAAGAAATATTCCTGTTTCCCAAAGGGAAACCTACGAGCCTTCCCAGTTAACTGAATTTTTATGGTGGCTGTCCACAGCCGAAAGAGAAATATTGATCGATTCTGTTGTTGACCGTAACCGTTACCGCATTATTGGTATGACGGTGCTGGCAACCTGGCTGTTTGCCAGTTTTACCTGGACCTATTTTTTCAGCACCATTGTTGATTCCACTTTACTCGCCGTGGCGCTGGGTATTTTTATGGGCTTTATCATTCTCACCATCGACAGGGCATTGATAAAAGGCATCACCAAATTCAATAAAAAGAAATTTACACCGCTATTGTTCAGGGCGCTGCTTGCACTTACCATTGGTACATTTATGGCGCAGCCTGCGGTATTGTATATGTTCGATAAAGAAATAAAAATGCAGACCTCGCTGGACAATGAAAAAAGAAAAATGGTGAAACGGCAGGAACTGGATTCGCTGTACAGCAACCGTAAGAATGAATTGTTACAGCAAAAAGAAAAAATTAAAACCGACCTGGATAATAAATATGCAGAAGTGAATAAAGCCCGGCAGAATTTTTTATCCGAAACGGATGGCAGCGGCGGTACCGGCAAAGTAGGCATAAAAGATATTGCTATTGCTAAGCGGAACGAATATCAAAAACTGGATGAGGCCTACCAGCTTACTGCAAAAACGGAACAGGCCAAACTGGATGGCATTGATAAAGAGTTGAACGAAATGGAAGGGAAGATAAAGGCAGAAGAAACTGCGTTTACCCAGTACCTTAATAATGGATTTTTAACCAGGGTGGATGCATTGAGCAACCTGCTGAAGAATAATCCTGCGCTGGAATTCCGTTATTACCTCATTGTATTTATTTTAATGCTGATAGAACTGATGCCGGTAATTGCAAAAACATTATTGCCCAGTGGCAGTTATGATGAAAAGGTGCAGTTGCGGGAAGAAATGGAAATTGAGATTGCCCGCAGCAATATCCGTAAGGAGCATCAATTGAAAGAACTGTACAACCAGATGGCGCATGAATATGATGGAGAAGCTATCACGGCATTCTTCCGGCTTACCAAAGATGACCGGACTGAAAAAATAAGGGCTTTCAGTAAAAAATGGAAAGAAGAAAATCACCAGACCTTTGATGGTTTTTGGGAAAAGATGAAGAAGGAGATACTGACCAAGCAGGAAAATTGACGTTAAAAACCGGTTAGAGGGGTAAAGATATTTTATACTCATTCGGTTTTAATTTGTGCTATAGCAGATTCAAAGTCTCCGCGAAATACAATGATTTCATTTTTAACTACGATGGCTGTAGGAAAATACTTGATTTGTAAAAAATCGAGTATTTTATCGTCTTCGACAAACAGCTGCGAAAAAGTATATTTGAATTTGTCGAGCTTGTGATAATTGTTGGCCATTTTTTCATTCCTTATCGGTACATTCACGGTATAGATTTTAATTTTTGAGGTGTCAGTAATTTTATTGATACTATCAATAAAAGGGAAGAGATCATAACAAGCTCCACAATTTGAGTTCCAAAAATCCAAAACAACTGTTTTTGCCTGTGCGGGTATAATTACTTTATTTCCTGAACTATCATAGAATAATTGGGCGGGATTTTTGAAGTGTACCGTTTTTGTAAACGTACCGTAATTTCTTTTATTTAAGTAAAATTCTTGAAAATATAATAGCCACGATCCGGTAAATAAGGATAATAAAATTGGCACTAACAGATTTTTTTTCAGGAAGAATAAATATCCCGATATAATGCTAATGATGATAAACGCATTGGAAGGAAAACTGACAACAGAAGCTCTGTAGTCAAAGACATTTACTATTAAAAAAAAAGCAAATACCGGCAACAGAATAATTAAGAATAAATGAGATGCCTTCACTGCTTTTATATTTTTCAAAGCAAAAAAGGTTCCTGCGAAGTATGCAATTGTGCCTACAAAAATCTTTATATTAAAACTAAACTTGCCAAGGTAGCTTACTGCTATAAAAAAAGCAATACTTATTAATGAAAATATAATGATAAATAAAAAAAGTACATTCTTTTTCATCTTAATATTTTGCCTTTAATAGTAACGTTTACAAAAGTAGGAACGGAATTTACACGAAATGTTATAAACTTCATAATGTTCCCAGTGTCATTTGCGGCGCTTGGTACATAACGTATTTGAATGGGGGTGCTGTCTCCGGGCTTCACTAAAGAATCTTTTATTTGTACTGCAGTGCACCCACACTCTGTTTCTATTTTTTTTACATAAAGAAGAGAATCAGATTCGTTTTGCAGGTAGATGATTTTGTTTAATGTATCGCGATATGGCAGGTTGATAAAATCGATAGTGTCTGAGGATAGCCTGTAATTTTGTTTTCTTTGTGGATTATTGGTGCAGCCTAAAATTAAAAATAGATAAATAAGATATTTCTTTTTCATGTTTGGATTATAATGATGCAGAAATTTTTGCAGTTGTATTTGTTAGTACTGTAATTTATTTTATGTAATAATTATTATTGTTTTCTGACAATTACCATTACAATCGTACGCCCATAATAATCCACATCCTCCTGATGTATCAGTACAGCCTGCACTTTGGCATGTTAATGCACCATCGCACCAGTCATCACTTTTTGAACACGTGCATTTTTGGGGAGCCAAAGAGGGATTTAGTGTGGAGGCATCTAAAACAGCTTGATTGGAAATACTGCATAATAATGCATGAGCAGTTGAAATACCAAATAACTTTATTGCCGTACTTTTAATCTCTTTTTCATTAAGTGTTTTGATAAAATATGTTTTATCCTGACTAAATAATTGAGGGTCTATGGTTTCTTTTATTTTTGTTATAAACGCTTTTTGTTCGGCGGTAAGCTCCTTGTTTGTTAGCGCCTTTTCAAATTTTCTTTTCCATATTACAGCCTTTTCATTGGCTGTTAAAAGTTTGTACATGTTTTTTTGCTCTTGCAGATTTTCTGAAAGCAAAACCTGAGAGATTGAAGATTCATTTGTAATACTCTGATCGTCCTCTTTTTTAGTTGCTGTCTTTTTACAGGAAATTGCCACAATTGTAATGAAAAGGGCAAGTAATTTAAACGTTTTCATTTTGTTAGATTTTTGTGAGTTTAAGTATGCTGCAAAAATTTCTGTACTTGAAATTTGTCAATTTCCTTTTAATTGGATATGCGAATTGGGTATATTCTATGCATTTTTTGCATATTTTAATTCTCTTATTTTTACATACTTTAGTTTCCTAATTGGCGTACTATGAGCTTTGGAAAGAAATTAAAGGAATTAAGGTTTCAGCATAATCTTACACAGGAAGAAATGTGCGAACAGCTTAGCATGGAGCAATCAACTTACAGCAGATATGAGACTGATAAAAGTACCCCAAACTGGGACGTGATTACCAGAGTGATCGGGGCTTTTGAAGTTTCGTTGATGTGGTTGATGGAATCTGATGCTGAAGTAAAAGAGAAGCACATTGATCAAATTAAAAAGATAGCTCAATCTCACAAATATTACGAAGTACCCAAAGAAGTCATTGAATCTTTACTTCGACAACAGCAAAGTATAGTATCGATTCTCGAAAAAATATTGGATAATAGTGTATGAAATTGTTCTTAAAGGGCCAATATTCTATCTTTTTCAGTAAAAAAGGTCCTTTTAGTTCCTGCTTTCTTATTTTTGCCCACCCTCCATTAGGCACCATTTAGCCTATATGAGGATATAAAATATATGGCAAAAGCAGCTGGAGAAACACCCTTAATGCAGCAACACAATGCCATCAAGGCTAAATACCCTGATGCCATCCTGCTGTTCCGGGTAGGGGATTTTTATGAAACATTCGGGCAGGATGCGGTGGCAACTGCGGCCGTACTCGGTATTACATTAACCAAAAGAAATAACGGCAATCCTGATGCATCCGAACTGGCGGGTTTTCCGCACCATGCACTGGATACGTACCTGCATAAACTGGTAAAGGCCGGTTATCGTGTAGCCATCTGCGATCAGCTGGAAGATCCCAAACAGGCAAAGGGTATTGTAAAGCGGGGCGTTACCGAACTGGTAACACCCGGTGTTGCTACCAATGATAAATTGCTGGAGCATAACAGCAATAATTTTTTAGCTGCACTGCATTTTGAAGAGAACAATATCGGTATTGCATTTTTGGATATCAGTACTGGTGAATTTTTTTTAGCAGAAGGCGATGCCGCTTATGCCGATAAATTACTGCAGAGTTTAAAACCTGCAGAAGTGATCTTTCAACGCAACAGGCAAAAACAATTCAAAGAATTATTCGGCCCCAAATTTTTTACTTACACTTTAGACGAATGGATATTTGCCGAAGCCTATGCCACCGAAAGTTTATTGAAACATTTTGGTACGCACAGCTTAAAAGGTTTTGGCATTGAAAAAATGAGCCTGGCCATTATTGCTGCAGGCGCTGTGCTGCATTATTTAAAAGATACGGAGCATCCCAACCTGGGTCATATCACTTCTATACAAAGGATAGACAAAGACGAACATTTATGGATGGACCGCTTTACCATCCGTAACCTGGAATTGTTTGGTGGCGAAGGGCAGAACACTTTACTGAAAGTGATGGACAATACCGTGTCTGCCATGGGTGCAAGATTATTGAAGCGCTGGATCATCATGCCGCTGAATAGTATTGATAAGATCAATGAACGCCTGGATGCGGTGGAATTTTTTATAAAAGAAGTGGATACCCGGAATAAGATCGCACAACATATCAAGCAGGCTGGTGATGTGGAACGGTTGGTAAGCAAAGTGCCGTTGAAAAAAGTAAATCCCCGCGAAGTGTTGCAGATAGCAAAAGGTTTGCAGCAAACAGAAGCGGTAAAACTGATCTGCGAAAATTCCACCAATGCTTATTTAAAAAGACTGGGCGATTCGCTCAATCCCTGTAAATATATTTTAGACCGGATCGTTAAAGAGATCAATGAAAATCCTCCTGCAGTGGCAGCAAAGGGAGGTATCATTGCAGATGATATCAATGAAGAACTGGATGGCTTGCGAAAAATTGCCAGCGGCGGTAAAGATTATTTATTGCAACTGCAGCAAAAAGAAGCGGCTGCTACAGGTATATCTTCTTTAAAGATCAGTTTTAATAACGTGTTTGGTTATTACCTGGAAGTAACACACGCACATAAATCAAAAGTACCTGATACCTGGATACGCAAACAGACACTGGTAAATGCAGAACGCTATATCACCCCTGAATTAAAAGAATACGAAGAAAAAATTGTTGGTGCTGAGGATAAGATACTGCAGATAGAATTACAGCTTTTTGAAAAACTGCTGAATGAATTGCAGGATTATATTGCACCCATGCAGGTGAATGGTCATGTACTGGCCATACTGGATTGCCTGACCTGTTTTGCGAATAATGCCCTGCATTTTAATTATAAAAAACCGCAGCTGGATGAAGGCAATATATTAGATCTTAAAGATAGTCGCCACCCGGTGATCGAAAGGTATTTGCCCGTTGGCGAATCTTATATTGCCAATGATATTTTGCTCGATCCTTCCTCTCAACAGATCATTATTTTAACGGGGCCCAATATGAGTGGTAAGAGCGCCATTCTGCGGCAAACAGCCTTGATAACATTGATGGCCCACATGGGTAGTTTTGTGCCTGCCGCTGCGGCCAAAGTGCCCCTGACCGATAAAATATTTACAAGGGTAGGGGCGAGCGATAATTTAAGTGGTGGTGAAAGTACTTTTATGGTGGAGATGAATGAAACAGCGAGCATCATCAATAATATCACCAGCCGCAGCCTGGTACTGCTGGATGAGATAGGACGTGGTACCTCCACTTATGATGGTATTTCCATAGCATGGAGCATCGTAGAGTTTTTGCATAAAAGCAGCCACTCGCCCAAAACATTATTCGCAACACACTATCATGAATTGAATGAACTGGAAAATAAACTACCTGCGGTAAAGAATTATCATGTGACCAATAAAGAAGCAGGTAATAAAATAATTTTCCTGCGTAAACTGGCTCCCGGGGGCAGTACGCACAGTTTTGGTATACATGTTGCACGGATGGCGGGTATGCCGCCGGCATTGATCAATCGTGCCAACGAAATACTGGCGCAGTTGGAGGCAAGCCGTAATACCAATACTGATGAAACCGTGAAGCAATTGAGTACGCCCAAAATGCAGCTGAGTATTTTTGACGCACATTCTGTTACTTTCGATGAGATACGCAACCTTTTGGAAACAGTGGATATCAACCGTCTTACCCCCGTGGAAGCATTATTAAAACTGCAGGAGATAAAAGGTAAAGTAAAATAACCAGCTATTTCGCTGTGTATTTCAATCAATTGATACATCATTACTTGTTAAAACCTTATTAACACTTGCAGCATTATTGCCTGTAAAGGCATCTTTACTATAATTTCGCTTGGGTTATGATCAAAAGGATATTTGTTTTACTGGTAGGTGTTATTGTGTTTGCGGGCAGCAATGCGCAGACCGTGTGCACTGCCCTTGGTCAAAATCCTTCTACAGCCTTTCCCGTTTGCGGTACTTCAAGTTTTTCTCAGTCCACGGTGCCGTTTTGCGGTGGAAGAGATATACCTGCACCTTCCTGCCCCAGGGCGCCCTTCTCGGATAAAAATCCTTTCTGGTACAAATTCACCTGTTTTACAGGTGGAACGCTGGGTTTCCTGATCAATCCTAATTCTCCCGAAGATTATGATTGGGAATTATTTGATGTTACTGGCAGAAACCCCAATGATGTGTATACTGATGCCAGTTTGATAGTTGCCTATAACTGGTCTGCAGAATTTAAACCAACCGGCACCGACAATTCGCAGGGTACTTCTTTGAGAGAATGCGACGGTCCCGGTGTGAATACTTATTGCAGCATGCCGGTGATCATACAGGGCCATGATTATTTATTACTGATCAGTCACTTTTCGGATACGCCTAATGGTTATAGTCTTTCTTTTGGCGGCGGTACTGCTGTTATTACCGATCCCAAAGAACCCCACATGGAAAGCTCCAGGGCCATTTGCGATGGTACCCAGGCTGTGGTCAAGCTCAATAAACGCATGAAATGTAACAGCCTTTCTGCAGACGGATCGGAGTTTACGATCACTCCGCCTGTTGCCAATGTTATTGGCGCAGTTGGATACGGCTGCACGGCAAGTTTTGATATGGATTCGGTGATATTGACTTTGGACAAGCCACTGCCACCGGGTAATTACACCATCAATATAAAAAATGGTTCCACAGATAATAATACTTTAAAAGATAACTGCGACAGGCTGATACCGGTGGGTGAAAGTATACCGATGGTAGTGTATCCAGTTTTTCCAACACCAATGGATAGCATTACCAAACCCGGTTGTGCACCTGATGAACTGGAACTGGATTTCTCCAAACAAATAAGGTATATCCGCTGCAGCAGCATTGCGGCAGATGGCAGCGATTTTATTGTGACCGGTACCACGCCTGTTACCGTGATCGGTGCATCGGGTGTATGCGGAAACGACGATCTGACAAAAGTGATCAAAGTAAAATTATCTGCGCCGATACTAACCAAAGGCACGTACCAGATACAATTAAAGACGGGCAGCGATGGTAACAGCCTTATTAATGAATGCGGCCAGCAAACGCTTCCCGCTTCGCTTACATTTACTACTGCGGATACTGTGAATGCAGACTTTACTTACAACATCCGCTATGGTTGCAGAAGAGATACGATTGATTACTTTCATGATGGAAGAAATGAAGTGAATTTCTGGAAATGGAATTTTGATAATATCCGCACCAGCAACCTGCAGAATCCTTCAATAGTGTATGCTTCTTTCGGAGATAAAACAGTGCAGCTGATCGTATCCAATGGTGTTTGTAAAGATACCTCTGCTGTAAAAACTATTTTCCTGGACAATGATTATAATGCGGAGTTTGAGGCAACGGCTGTTGTTTGTCCCGGCGACGAGGCAACTTATAAAGACAACAGTACCGGCAATATTGTAGGCTGGTTATGGGATTTTGGCAATGGCAATACCAGCACCCTGCAGCAACCGCCACCACAGGTATATCCTTATTCTATGAACGATATAAGAGATGTGCCGGTGCGATTTAATCGTTACCAATAATCTAGGTTGCACAGATACTGCCATACATACCATTAAAGTAGTGGGCAACTGTTATATTGCTGTGCCCAATGCCTTTACACCTAATGGTGATGGATTGAATGATTACCTGTACCCGCTGAATGCATACAAAGCAAAGGACCTTATTTTTAAAGTGTACAACCGATTTGGTCAACTGGTATTTCAAACCACTAACTGGATGATAAGATGGGACGGTACTTTTAAAGGACAAGGCGCCGATCCGGCAACTTATGTGTGGATACTGCAATACACTAATATTGATACAGGGAAACGTATTGAGCAAAAAGGCACTTCGATACTGATCAGGTAATGAATTTATCCCTGTAATTTTTTTCTTTCATCTCTTTCCTCCCGCAGCATTGCGCCAAAATCCATTTTGCGTACCATGGTTTTTATTACCAGTGCAATGCGTTTGGTTTTAGTGGCTTCTGTCTTGGCACTCTCTATCCATTTGGTAAAATAATTGCGGTGGCCCTGCGGCAAACTGTTGAAGTGTTCCAGCGCTGCCGGTTCATCGGCCAGGCATTCCATTAATTCTGCTGGCGGCAGTATGGGTGCATCATCGGCCTGTAGCTGTACTTTGATTGTGGCGCCTTTCCGCTTGCCCGTACCCTTACGCATAGACGCATTAAAGGCCATGATAAAATCTCCTTCGCCCATGGGCATCAATGCAACTTTTTCTATTGCATGATCATCCAGCTTTCCTTTTACACGAAAAGATTTTTTATTGCCTGGCTTTAATTGCTTCGCAATTTTTGCAGGTATGATAATATAGGTCCACCCGGTCTTTTCACCCTGTTCATCAAACTTTAATAAAGTGGCGTTGAATTGTATCATAGACATGCTAAAAATAATTCTTTTCTTCAGCTTATCACAGGTGTGCCTGGAAGCGACCCCCATTCGCACCAGGAACCATCATACACACTTAAATGTTTGTAGCCGGCAATGGCAGCGCCCAAAGCTGTGATGCATGCGGTGATGCCCGAACCGCAACTGAAAATAATCAGTTGTTCCCTGTCTGCAACAGCATTGAATATATCTTCCAATGCAGGCTTTTCTTTCAAAATATTACCGTTGAGCAGTTGCTCAAAATAAATATTCACTGCGTTGGGCATGTGGCCGCCTTTCAATCCTTTTCTTGGTTCGGGAGCCTTACCTACAAATCTTTCAGGAGAACGGGCATCAACAACAATTATATCGTTGCTCAGTAATGCAGCGGCTACAGCAGGTTGCGCTGTAATGAGTGATGGCTGGTATGAAGCGATGAAATCACCTTTTTTTAAAGGCTGTGCATACGCTTCGCTGCAAGAGAAACCGGCTTTCTTCCATTGAGGTAAACCGCCGTTCAATACATAAACCTGTTCGTGCCCCATAGCCCTGAACATCCACCAGGCCCGGGGTGCAGCATATACTCCAATATTATCGTATACTACAATGATGCTTTGCTGGTTGATACCCAGTAACTGCGCTTCATGCGTGAATGTTTCGGCAGAAGGCATCATATGCGGCAAAGGATGCTGCTTATCACTAAATACATTTTCGATATCAAAAAAAATACTGCCAGGGATCTTTGCTGTATCTTTTTGCAACAAAGGATCTGCAACAGGCTTTTGCAGGCTTGCGTCTAAGATAATAAGTTCGGGATTGTGACGGTTCTCAAAAAGCCATTCAACAGAAACAACAGGAGATTGCATGGAAAATATTTTCGTACTAAAAGTACAACAATATTATCCTGTAAAAAGTTGTTTGAAATTGTAGCGCTCAATGTTTCTTTGCAGCATCGGGGTAATCTTCGTAAAACCCTTTACCACTTTTAACACCCAGTTTTCCGGCTGCAATATATTTTTTTAATAACTCCCTTGGGCCTGCAGGCAATGAGGGAGTAAGTTCTGCATAATGTTCTTCAATGGCCAATATCACATCCAGCCCTACCTGGTCCATTTCTCTGAAAGGGCCAAAGGGTGCGCCTGTATTCACTAAAAATATTTTATCAATATCCTGCGGCGTGGATACACCCGTTGCCACTACGTTCAGGCATTCTCTTTTAATGGCAGCCCATACACGGTTGAAGATAAATCCAACACTTTCCTTATGCACTTCAAAAGGTACCAGTCCGCCAAGGGAAGGTAAGGTCTTTATCAAAGTACTGATCACTGCCGGATCGGTCACACCACAGCTCATTACTTCCACTGCATTTTGTGTGGGCGGCATATAAAAATGCGTATTCACCACCCTTGCTTTGCCGGCATCACTTACGTGATCGATGAACTGGCTGCTGGGGAATGAAGAGGAATTGCTGGCGAGTATCGCGTCTGCAGGCGCCAGCCGGTCAAGGTCGCTGAATATTTTTTTCTTCAGATCCAGTTTTTCAGGAATGGCTTCAAATACCAGCCAGGCATTGGCTGCAGCTTTTGCAAGATCATCGGATAAAGTGATGGTACCCTTGCTGCCGGTCTTGAATTTTTCTAATAATTTCGGTAATTGTTCTTCTATAAAATCTTTTGCTTTACCTCGTTGTTCTTCAGACAAATCGAATATTCTTACTTCGCCGCCGCCTGCGGCCATCATTAATGCAATGCGCCTGCCCAAAGTGCCTGCGCCGATAATGAGTATGGGTCTTTGCTGGTAATCTGCCGGTTGGGTGTAAGCCATAACTGTGTTTTTATTGATGAATGATCATTTAAATGCTGCAGGTTGCGGCAGCACTAAATAAAAATCGGCCAATTAACGCAGTTGGTATATACTCAATATTTAGTAGATGGAACGGCGGTTTAATTCTTTTTAAACAAGAGTGTCAGTATGCGGGGGAGATTTTTGTTGTTGTCATCATCAAAATATTCATCCAGTTCAACAAGTTGCAATCCATGTTTTTTTGCAGCACCAACAAATTCAGAAATATGATGGTCATAGCATTCCACTACCTGTGTGCCGGTTGCTGTTTCAAACCTTGCTTTAGAGCCACTGTATTGTTTAAAGGGATGCAGCTCGCCAATATACACATGCCCGCCGGGTGCAAGCACTGCGGCCACTTTGCTGAAAATAGCATCCAGGTCCTGTATATGTTCCAGCACCAGGCTGAAGGTAACAAGATCATATTGTTTATTGGTAAAAGCCCAGGGCAATGTAATATCAGCCTGTATAAATTGTACCGCATCTGTTACGATCTTTTGTTTTGCTTTGGCCAACATGGCTTCTGAAAGATCGACCGCAGTGATATGCTTTGCTTTTGTGATGAGCCATTGTGTATTCTTGCCGGTACCACAGCCAATCTCCAGGCAATGATCAAATTGCACATCCGCCACAACAGTCTTTAATGCTTTTGCTTCAAGATCACGTGTCTTGTTCTCGTTAGTGTCGTATTGCTGCGACCAATTGTTGTATGCCTCTTGTACATTCATAATAATAGCATTTTTTATTCGTGGCCTTTATGGCCAATGTATTTCCGCCATTTCTCTATCACTGCATCCATATCAGCCGGCAGCGGGCTTTCAAAGTGCATGGGCTTTCTTGTCCTGGGATGTATAAAACCCAATTCCCTTGCATGCAGGGCCTGGCGCTGGCACAATGCAAAACAGTTATCTACAAATTGTTTGTAGCGGGTAAAAACAGTGCCCCGTACGATGCGGTCGCCACCATAAAAATCATCATTGAACAATGGGTGCCCGATCAATTGCATGTGTACCCTTATCTGGTGCGTACGACCCGTTTCCAGCCTGCATTCCACCAGGCTTACATAATTGAAGCGCTCCAGCACTTTGTAATGCGTAATGGCATCTTTACCATGATCGCCATCCGGGTAAGCAGTGAAGAGTTTCCTGAATCGCAAATGCCTGCCCACATGTGCAACGATGGTGCCCTCATCCTTATCAAAATCGCCCCATACCAGTGCAATGTAACGGCGGTGTACTGTATGATCGAAAAACTGCTTTGCAAGATCGGTCATGGCTTTTTTGGTTTTGGCCATCACCAGCAAACCGCTGGTATTTTTATCAATACGGTGCACCAGCCCAAAGCGGTTGAGTTCAGTTTCATCGAGCTGGGGATTTTGCTGCAGCAGGTGATAGGCCACACCATTTACCAAAGTGCCATCAGGATTGCCGCTGCCGGGGTGCACCACCATGCCCGCAGGTTTATCAATGATCAGGATATCATCGTCTTCAAAAATAATATTCAAGGGAATATCCTGCGGAATGATCTCAGAGCTCTCGGGCGAACTGTCATCGTACACCACGATCTTATCATAGGCCTTTACCTTGTAATTGCTCTTTACAGGTTTTTCATTCACCAATACCATCTCATCATCAATGGCCTGCTGTATCTTATTACGGGTGGCGCCTTCAATACGGGTCATCAGGAATTTGTCAATACGTAACGGTTCCTGCCCTTTATCAATGGTAAGGGTCAGCTTTTCGTATAACTCTTCGGAGCCCTGTAATTCTTCTATGTCCTGTTCTTCGTTCATTATTGTGAATTTCGAATATGCGAATGTCGAATTTTGAAGGTGCGAATTTCGAATATTTTTCGGTCCAAACCATATTCGCTATTCGATATTCGCACATTCAACATCTGTCGTATCTTTGCAAATTAAAACATTGCAGTGGATAACCATAAAGTGATATTCAAAGACCTGGGTATTATTGATTACAAAAAGGCCTGGGATTACCAGGAAACATTGTTGCAACAAAATGTGGCCATTAAAACTGCTTTGCGCAATGGGCAAACTCCACCTGAACCGAGCACCACTCATTATTTTTTGTTTTGCGAACATCCGGCAGTTTATACACTGGGCAAAAGCGGCAATATCAATAATGTGCTGATGAGCGATGAGGAACTGGAAGCCAATCATATACAGTTTTTTAACACCAACCGCGGCGGCGATATCACTTTTCATGGCCTGCAGCAGGTGGTGGGTTATCCTATACTGGACCTGGAGCAATTTTATACCGATATCGGCAGGTACCTGCGCAACCTGGAGGAAGTGATCATTTTAACAATTGCCGAATATGGTATAAAAGGGGAACGCAGCAGCGGTGAAACCGGGGTGTGGATCGAGCCGGGTGTTTTGGGGAAAGAAAGAAAAATCTGCGCCATTGGCGTAAGATGCAGCAGGTGGGTCACCATGCATGGCTTTGCGTTGAACGTAAATACCGACCTGAGTTATTTCAACAATATCATTCCCTGCGGCATACAGGATAAACAGGTTACTTCCATCGAAAAAGAACTGGGCTATAAAGTGGATTATGAAGAAGTGAAGGAAAAGATCAAGAATAATTTTGAAAAAGTTTTTGAAGCAACAGCTGTGCCTGCTGAAATTACCGCTACCCTCAGTAATTAATTCTGCGGCGGCTGCGATTTGCCATCCTTTGAAATAAAGAATTTATTTTTCTCCATCAGCTTACCGCTTTCGTATACTTCAAAATGAAACCAACCGGCGTGCACAAAATTCACCTTTTCAATAATAAGGAAGGATTCGTGTATCTTATTCAATTCAAAAAGTGGCAACTCATTCTCATCGAAAAATTTTACAGTGTATCTTTTTGATTCTGCATCCGGCAATGAAATGATCACATTATTATCTTTTGCAGTAAAGATGCGCCTGCTGGGGTAAGTAATGATCTCGGAGTTGATGATCACGGGTACCTGTGTTTTGGGCTGGATATTTTTCGGGTCTTTCTGCCTGCTGTCGCTGATGGATTGTATAGCCGATTTATCGCGGCCTGTAATTAAGAAGGGGAAGGAAGTGTCGGGCACATTCACTGTTTCCTGCACTACTTTTACCGGTCTCCCGCTTTTACTGAACGCATACGTACCTCCTTCAAAAGCAATAAAAACGCGGTAGTACATTTTGTTGTAGGGAGGCTTTATATCGGCATAACCATTCTCTGTACTTTGCGGATTTAAAACAGAACCTACCGTACTGTAATTGTGCAGGCTGTCGTAGGAGCGCTGAATGTTGATGGTACTAACCGGCAGTTTGTAATTATTGATCCAGCTCACAATGATCTGCCCGTTGATATTCTTTACCGTAATATTCGGCAGGGTATTGGGCAAAGTATCCTGCGCTTTTAAGGACGCTGCCAGCAGATTGAAAAAGAGGATGAACAATAAAAACGGCCTTTGCATATTACTATAACGAGGATAAGCGGCTTTAAATTTTATGGCAAAGATAATGGGATGTTAATAATTAGAATAATAAACTGCCTTCCGGCAGGGAATTATTGCCCTGCAGCCCGCCTGTGTGCAGGCAAAGTACTTGAGAACCTTCCGGGAACCGGTCGTTTTTTATACGGTCAAAAACTGCATAAAATAATTTTGCAGTGTATACAAAATCGGTCGGCAGGCGGTGTTCTTGCCAAAGCCGGTTCATGAATGCAAGCAGTTCAGGTGTTTTTTTTGCGTAGCCGCCAAAATGATATTGATCTAGTACCTCCAGGCGGTCCCTTTTCCAGTTGCCACCTGTTAAATAATGAATTCTTTGTTCAATATCGGTCATGCCTTTTAAAACGGGTACACTTATTACTGATGTATCATTGTTGTTCAGCAGCAGGCCGGCAACAGTGGTGGCAGTGCCGGTAGCAGTACAAATATGCGTGAAGCCTTTTTCTTTCGCCAGGTCAATGATAAGTGCGGCGCCTTTTGCACCCATCGGGTGGTAACCGCCTTCGGGAATCACCATGCAATCACCCCATTCTTTTTGCAGACCCGTGATAAAATCTTCATTTGCTTTCTCATCATACACACTTCTTGCAACAAATTGCAGCTGCATGCCATAGTGCATACATTGCTGCAGGGTGGGGGAGAGCGTGGCAGGTTTTTCCCCTCTTACAATACCTATACATTTAAGATCATTTTCCCTGCAGGCAAAAGCAGTGGCCACTAAATGGTTGGAGTATGCGCCGCCGAAAGTAAGGATGGTCTTGTGTTGCGACCGTAATGCGGCTGCTAAAAAATAATGCAGTTTAAATAATTTGTTGCCCGATACCACGGGATGTATTTGATCGAGGCGCAGTACCGACACTGATAATTTTTTTTGCGCCAGTAATTCCGCATCCAGTTGTTCAACAGGGGCATCAAAAATATTAAAAGGCATTTTTATTATATCTTATCGGGTTTATAGTATTTTCGTTGCTCAAAAATCGGGCATTAATTTTTCATTCTTTAATTTAAATTATCAATGCAACCAACTCTTTTGATCTTAGCTGCCGGTATGGCAAGCCGCTATGGAAGTATGAAACAAACGCAGGGCTTTGGACCCAGTGGCGAAACTATCATGGATTATTCTATTTATGATGCCATCCGCGCCGGTTTTGGCAAAGTGGTATTCATCATCCGCAAAGATTTTGCTGAAGGATTTAAAAATACTTTTGAACCCAAACTGAAAGGAAAAATAAAAACAGAATATGTGTACCAGGAAATGGATGCTCACCTGGACGGTATGCCGGTACCCGAAGGCCGCACCAAACCCTGGGGCACAGGCCATGCGGTATTATGCGCCAAAGATGTAATTAAAGAACCCTTTGCCGTGATCAATGCCGATGATTTTTATGGTAAGGATGGTTTTGTAAAAGCAGCAGCATTTTTAAATAACGACTGCAACGAAAAAACCTATTCCATCATCGGGTACGAACTGGCGAAAACGCTCAGTGAGCATGGCACCGTTAGCCGGGGCGTTTGCGTAGTGGATAAGGACAATAATCTTGTAAGCATCAATGAACGTACAAAGATCTACCGGGAAGGAAATATTATTGTTTATGAAGATGACAATGGCAAACACGAAGTGCCATTCAATTCAAGTGTATCAATGAACTTCTGGTGCTTCCACCAGTCGCTGTTCCCACTTACAGAAAAATTATTTCACCAGTTTGTAAAAGATAACAGTGATAATATCAAAGCTGAATTCTTTATCCCGCTGATCGGTGATGCTTTTGTGAAAGATATGGGCGGCAATATCAAAGTGATCCCTTGCTCTTCACAATGGTTTGGTGTAACGTATAAAGAAGATGCACCCGTGGTAAAAGCCAGCATCGATAAGCTGGTGGCAGATGGAGAATATCCTGATAACCTGTGGGCTTAAAATATTGTACAGTATAAAAAAACGGTCTCAAATGAATGAGACCGTTTTTTATTTCGCTTTTTGCTCAAAGCTATTTTACTCGTAACTCTTAATTAAGAATACGCAGCTTGTTACTTTTTTCACCTGCTGTTCCCTGTCCAGGTTTTTAATGGTATTGGCGCTCGCCAATTTTATATTAGAAAAGGCCGTGTCTTTTTTCAGGTTTTCAATGGTCTTGAAAATATACATTGACTTAACCGCGTAAACACCACCACCTGCTGATTTATCACTCAGTATACCAATTACATCGCCGTTTTTATTTAATACAGGACCACCACTATTACCATGATCGGCTGTAATAGCGATCTGGTAAGAAAGCGTATCATTCTGGAAACCTGTTTCACTGCTCAAATAGCCCTCACCGTATACAATACCATCTTTAGGAAAGCCCATGGTGTATACCGGTTCTGCAAGATTTACGGATTTGCCGATACTGTATGGCAATGACTTGTAAGGAACAAAATCTTTATCATCTATTTTTAAAACTGCTATATCACGGGTGTTATCCTGCATACATACAGTAACCAAAAACTGGCGGCCCTTATCATTAGTAGCAATAATGGTTTTTCCCTGCAGCACATGGGCGTTGGTAATAAGGTATCCCTGGCCATCAATCAAGAAGCCGGTACCACCAGATTTAGGTCTTGCATCACCAATTAAAGTCTTTATATCGTTAACCTCGTTCTTGGTTTTTTTCTGATCTTCTTTTATAGCTGTCAAATCTCTTTTAAGCTGTTCGTACCCCGGGTTGGTTTTATCACCGCTGTTATTATAAACTGAAGTTAATCCTGCGGTAATAATAGAAACAATACCGGCAATACTGGCTGCAACGGCTGCAATGCGCTTGTACCTCTTCCACAGGAAGGCCACTTTGGCCCTGCCTTGTAATTTAGCAGGGTTGATAACACCTTCGTCGGTCAATTTGATCTCCGCTTCAACCAGTGCATGTTTAAAATTCTTGATAGCGCCGTATTGATCCAGTTCGTTCAGGAAATAAGTATGCTCCACCACCATCTGGTCTACCTCAGGATTGTTTTTCCGGAGTTCTTCCAGCATGGTCCTTTCCTGCTCAGACATTTCTCCTCTCAGGTATCTTTCAACTGCATCCATTAATAATATGTCATCCATGTTACTGTCCATTTTTATATTGTGCAAAGAATAATTTTTTCAATCGCATTAAACACTTGTATTTCTGTGTTTTAGCATTATCAGCATTGGTATATCCAAAATCGGCTGCTATTTCCTGCATGTGCTTTTTCTGTATATAATATGCATCCAGCAAGCTTTTACAGGGTTCGCCTATCTTACTCATGGCGGTTTCCATTAATATGAAGTCGGCATTCTTTTTTTCGTGCGACTCAATATCTTCTTCCACCGGCACACTCTCTTCTATATGTTCCAGATGCCCGCTGAAACGTTGCATCTGGCTCAGTCTTTTTAGCCATAACCGCCTGCAAACTGAATATATATAGGTCTTTATCTGGCTGCTGAGCTCAAAACTCTCGGTCCGGGCCTTCTCGTACAGCACTATCATGGCTTCCTGGAAAATATCCCTTGCATCATCCTGGCTACCGCTGTTATTGAGTATAAATGCCTGGATCATAGCGTAATTGGACCGGTAAATGGTCTCGATAGCCTGCTTATCGTTCTCAGCCAATCCCTTGAGTATCAGTTTTTCTTCTTCTAAATTGCTCACCCGGTAATATTAATACGATTAAAGATTATTTGTAACCCAAAAGAACGAAAAAAAAAGTTAATAAATATTGGGTTACCTTTTTTGAGTCTCAGTATAAATATCAAATTATAATTTTAAAAATTAAACAAACAAAAATGAAAAAAGTATTTTTAGCATTAGCAGTAGCTTCTGTATTCGTAGCTTGTAACAATGGTGGTGAATCTGAAACTCCAAAAACTGATTCTCCAGCTGCAACTACTCCAAAAGTTGACTCTCCAGCTGTTGCTCCAAAAGTTGATTCTCCAGCTGTTGCTCCAAAAGTTGACTCTCCAGTTGTTAAGAAAGATTCAGCTGCTAAGAAGTAAGCACTTTCTCAACCGGCCATTGGTTGCTTGTGTAATTCAGCCGGTTTCAGTATAAAGATTTTTAAATGGCAAGCAATCGTTAAAGTCCCTCTTAATTTTTAAGGGGGATTTTTATTTTTTTGTTGATATAAACTTGTTTTCCTATTTTTGGTATTCAATGATGAACAAAGGCAACCATAGCTTCTTTTATTTTAGCTACTATTTTACAAATAGGCCGGGATGCTTTTGTTAATACTGAACATAAAATAAACAGACTAACATAAAGAAAATCCCGGCTAAAAGGCCGGGATTTTTGTTTTACAAATAATGTATGAATAAAAAAGTCTCGATACAGGGTTTTGAAGGAAGCTTTCACCAGGTGGCTGCACGCCAGTTTTACGGAAAAGCTACGGAAGTGATCTGCTGCGCAACTTTTAAAGAAGTGATAAAGCTCGCTGCCGATAAAAAACAAAGCGATGGAGGTGTAATGGCCATTGAAAATTCTATTGCGGGCAGCATATTACCTAATTATAATTTACTGCTGAAAAGCAATCTTAAGATTGTTGGTGAAATATACCTGCAGATCAAACAGAATCTTTTGGTAAACCCCGGGGTAACGCTGGAGGATATACGGGAAGTGCATTCGCACCCGATGGCCATACAGCAATGTTTTGGTTTTTTAGATAAATACAACTGGAAGCTGGTGGAAACAGAAGATACCGCCCTGAGTGCCAAACATATTCACCAGCACAAGAACAAACATGTAGCGGCAATAGCCAGTAAGCTCGCCGCCGAATTATACAACCTGGATATGATCGCTCCCAATATCCATACTTTAAAAAATAATTACACCCGCTTTTTAGTATTACAACCAAATGATGTTGCAGTGTCTGTAACAGATGCAGACAAAGCTTCCATTAATTTTTATACCGATCATTCCAAGGGAAGCCTGGCAAGGGTGCTTACTAAAATTGCAGAAGAAGGGATCAATCTTTCCAAACTGCAGAGTATGCCCATACCGGGCAGCGATTTTAAATATTCTTTTCATGCAGATATGGAATTTGAAACAGCTGCACAATTCAACAACGTAATAGAAAAAATAAGACCACTGACAGATGAGCTGAGTGTGTTGGGCGTGTATAAGAACGGGAAGAGCAATAACACGAATTAAAAAATAAATGACACGAATTTGAACGAATTACACCAATTAAAACAAAGGCACTATCTAAATGAATTCGTGTAATTCGTAATAATTAGTGTAATAAAAAAATATATGGAAACAGCAAAAAGATTAGAAGGCATTGGCGAATACTACTTTTCTCAAAAATTGAGAGAGATAGATGGTATGAATAAAGAAGGGAAAAACGTGATCAGCCTGGGTATTGGCAGCCCTGATCTGCCGCCGCACCCGGATGTGATAAAAGTATTGCAGGAAGAAAGCGCCAAACCCAATACACATGCGTACCAGAGTTACAAAGGCAGCCCTGTATTGCGCAATGCTATTGCGGCATGGTATAAAAAATGGTACGGCGTAACGCTGGATGCGGATTCGGAAATTCTGCCACTGATCGGCAGCAAAGAAGGGATCATGCATATCTGTATGACCTACCTGAATGAAGGTGATTTTGTGCTGATACCCAATCCCGGTTATCCAACTTATCGTGCTGCAGCTACCATTGCAGGGGCTAAATGTATGGAGTATACATTATCAGCAGAAAATAACTGGTTCCCCGATTTTGCAGCTATTGAGAATAATCTATACATCAACCGTGTAAAACTGATGTTTGTAAATTATCCGCACATGCCAACCGGGCAACTGGCTACATCGTCTTTGTTCAACCAACTGGTGATATTTGCAAAAAAATACAACATTCTTATAGTACACGATAATCCTTACAGCTTTATCCTGAATGACGAGCCGATGAGTTTATTAAGCATGGAAGAAGCAAAAGATTGTGTGATCGAATTAAACTCATTGAGTAAATCGCATAATATGGCGGGATGGAGGGTTGGTACATTGTGTGGCTCAAAGGAACGCATAGACGAAGTTTTACGTTTTAAGAGCAATATGGATAGTGGCATGTTCCTGCCCCTGCAACTGGCAGCAGCAAAAGCGCTTACATTGGAAAAAGACTGGCACGATTCCATCAATGCGATATATAAGGCAAGAAGAGAAAAAGTGTTTGAATTACTGGACCTGCTGGAATGCACATATGCAAAAGACCAGGCTGGTATGTTTGTGTGGGCTTCCATACCGGAAAATTATAAAGATGGTTACGAATTAAGCGATAAGGTGTTGTACGGTGCCAATGTATTTATAACACCCGGTGGCATTTTTGGCAGCGCCGGCGATAAATATGTACGGGTGAGTTTGTGTTGCAAGGAAGAGAATATTGATGCAGCAATAAAAAGGATAAAAGAAAATAAATAATTTTTATGACGGTTACAATTGTAGGTGTTGGTTTAATTGGCGGTTCAATGGCGCTGGCATTGAAAGATAAAGGTATTGCCACAAAAGTGATCGGCGTGGGGCGATCTGCCACCAGCATTGCAAAAGCAATTGAGCTGGGTATTATTGATGAAGCCCTTCCTTTAGAGGAAGCAGTAAAACAGGCAGATATTATCTATGTATCAATCCCGGTGGATGCTACTATACCGGTGATGATAGAAGTAATGGATATGATCACGGATAAACAGGTGGTATTGGATGCAGGTTCTACCAAGGCGGCTTTATGTGCTGCTTTAAAAGATCATCCCATGCGCAGCCGCTTTGTGGCCACGCACCCTATGTGGGGTACCGAATACAGCGGGCCGGAAGCTGCAGTACGCGGCGCTTTTGCAGGCCGTGCCTGTGTGATCTGCGAAAAAGAAAAAACAGATACAGCAGCATTGGAGCTGGTGGAAAATATTTATACAACACTGGGCATGCACATTATTTATATGGATGCGGTGAACCATGATGTGCACGCAGCCTATGTAAGCCATATCTCTCACATTACTTCTTTTGCATTGGCGAACACGGTGCTGGAAAAAGAAAAAGAAGAAGATGCGATCTTTGAAATGGCGGGCGGTGGTTTTGAAAGCACCGTGCGGTTGGCTAAAAGTAACTCGGCCATGTGGGCGCCCATCTTTATGCAGAATAAAGAAAATGTACTGGATGTATTGAATGAGCACATCTCGCAGTTAAGAAAATTCAAGGCAAGTCTTGAAAAAGAAAATATCACTTACCTGGTGGAACTGATGGAGAATGCGAATAAAATAAAAAAGATACTTAAATAAACTGGTATGATTTTTCGGGAAGCACAGAACGATGATATACAGCAGATACAGGTGGTACGCAATGCAGTAAAGGAAAATATGCTGAGCGATCCGGCCCTGGTAACTGACAAAGATTGTTCTGATTACATAACACAACGGGGCAAAGGCTGGGTTTGTGAAATTGATGGTGAAATAGTAGGTTTTTCAATTGCCGACTTAGTGGATAATAATATCTGGGCGCTCTTTGTACACCCTGATTTTGAAGCAAAAGGCATTGGCAAGATATTACATGATACAATGCTCGACTGGTATTTTGCACAACAGAAAGAAATGGTTTGGCTGAGCACCAGCCCCGGCACAAGGGCAGAAAAATTTTATGCATTGCAGGGATGGAAAGTAACGGGTGTATATGGTAAAGGCGAAACCAGGTTTGAGATGACGGCGACAGAGTGGGAGCACAAAAAATAAAATTGAGCAATAAAAAATAATTCAAAAAATTTAATCATTACAATCATGCAAACAGCAACACAATCAATGAAGGAATTAATGCAGGCAAAATGGAATAAGCGCCCATTAATTATCAGCGGACCCTGCAGCGCAGAAACAGAAGAGCAGGTATTGGAAACAGCCACACGCCTTGCCAAAACAGGTAAAATAGATGTACTCCGTGCAGGCATCTGGAAACCCCGTACCAAACCCGGTTTATTTGAAGGCATTGGTACAAAAGGTTTGCCCTGGATGGCACAGGCAAAAAAAATAACCGGCCTGCCGATCACTGTGGAAGTAGCCACCGCCAAACACGTGCAGGATGCATTGCAGTTTGATGTGGACATGCTGTGGATCGGTGCAAGAACCACCGTGAACCCTTTTAGTGTACAGGAAGTTGCTGACGCATTGCGTGGCGTTGATATTCCTGTCTTAATAAAAAATCCTATCAACCCCGACCTGGAATTATGGACCGGTGGTATTGAACGTTTGCAGAAAGTGGGCATTACACAAGTGGGTATGATACACCGTGGTTTTTCATCTTACGGTAATACTGAGTTCCGTAATGCGCCGATGTGGCATTTGCCGATAGAAATGAAAAGAAGGTTCCCTGGTATGCCGTTGATCTGTGATCCTTCGCATATTTGTGGTAACAGAACATTGCTGCAATCAGTAGCACAAAAAAGTATCGATCTTGATTTTGATGGTGTGATGATCGAAAGCCATATTGATCCGGATAAAGCATGGAGTGATGCCAAACAACAGATCACCCCCGAACGCTTAGCCGAAATACTGGACGCACTGATCTGGCGTAATGAGAATACAGATGAAAAAGAATTTGTAACCGCACTGGCCACTTTGCGTGAACAGATCAACCAACTGGATGATGAACTGATGACCATATTGAGCCAGCGTATGAAGATTGCAGATAAGATCGGCCAGTATAAAAAAGCCAATAATATTACCATCCTGCAGACCAATCGCTGGAACGAGATACTGGAAAAAGCCTATACTAAAGGAGAAAAACTGGGTTTAAGCAAAGAATTCATCACCAAGTATTTTGATGCGATCCACCTGGAAAGTATCAATCACCAGAACAATATCATGAACAGTTAACTAGCCACGGATTGCACGAATTAACACGGATATTATGACTAAAGCCGAATATAGTTTTTCAGAAAAAAAGGTCAGTTATTATTTTGATGCCGCTTTTTCTTATTTGGAAGAATTAGCGGTAAAAGAAAATACTGTTTTAATTACGGATGAAAATATCAGGGCGCTTCATTCGCAAAAATTTGAGGGCTGGAGAACAATTGTAATAAAAGCGGGAGAAGAGCACAAGCAGCAATCTACGGTTGATTTTATTATCAGTGAGTTGATAGCATTGGAGGCCGACAGGAAAACTTTTATTGTTGGTGTTGGAGGTGGCGTGGTTACAGACATTACAGGTTATGCTGCAAGTGTGTACATGCGGGGATTGAAATTTGCATTTGTACCCACCACAATTCTAGCCATGGTGGATGCTTCCATTGGAGGAAAGAATGGGGTGGATGCAGGTATATATAAAAACCTGGTGGGATTAATTAAACAACCGGAATTTTTATTGTTTGATTATTCATTGCTGCGCACATTGCCTAATGAACAATGGGTGAATGGCTTTGCAGAGATCGTCAAACATGCCTGTATAAAAGATGCACTGCTGTTTGCAAAGCTGGAAAGATATTCGCTGCATGATTTTAAAACGGATGAAAGCCTTTTGGCAGAACTGATAGAGCAGAATGTGAGTATAAAGACCAATGTAGTAGTGAACGATGAGTTTGAGCAGGGCGACCGGAAACAGCTGAACTTTGGTCACACCATCGGGCATGCTATTGAGAACCTCCATCATCTGCTGCATGGCCATGCTATCAGTATTGGTATGGTGGCAGCCTGCAATCTTTCGGAGAAATTAAGTGGCTTTCATTTTGAAGAAGCGATCCGTATCGTAAAACTGCTGGCGAAATATCATTTACCGGTGGATATAGAAACCGAGTACGAAAAAGTTTTTGAGGTGCTGAAGATGGATAAGAAGAGAAGCAGCAACCAGATGAATTTTATTCTTGCTCGAAAAAATTGGCAAAGCCGTGATAAAACCGGTGGAGCTGGAAACCCTACACAAGTATTTAAAAGAAATTTTATAGTGAAAGTATCAATAAAGCCCTCGGATATAAAGGGGGCCCTGATTGCACCTACCAGCAAAAGCTCTATGCAGCGTGCCTGTGCGGCAGCGCTGCTGCATGAAGGCGTAACAACTATCCATAATCCAGGGAAAAGCAATGATGATCTTGCTGCGTTGGGTATTATACAGCGATTAGGCGCTACTGTTAGTAATATAGAAAATAGCGAAATTGATATTCAGTCAACCGGTGTTCAGCCGGTGTCTGGCAGTATCAGTTGTGGGGAAAGTGGTTTATCCATACGTATGTTTACTCCCATTGCTGCATTAAGCGGGCAGTCTTTAACCATTAACGGAACAGGCAGTTTATTAAAACGCCCCATGAATTTTTTTGACGAGATATTGCCATTGCTGGATATTAAAGTAGCATCTAATGCTGGTATGCTGCCATTGCAGATAAAAGGGCCGCTGCAACCAAAGGACATCACTATTGATGGATCGTTAAGCTCACAGTTTTTGACAGGATTATTATTTGCTTTTGCCAAAGCTGCAACTAACCCTGTGACCATTTCTGTAAACGATCTTAAAAGCAAACCTTATATTGATCTTACCCTGCAGGTAATGCAGCATTTTGGTTATGCGATTCAAAATAATAACTATAATTCTTTTACCATTCAACCAGGCAATAACTTAAGCGGTAAAACAATCAGTTATACTGTAGAAGGCGACTGGAGCGGTGGTGCATTTTTATTGGTAGCGGGTGCTATTGGAGGCAAGATCGTTGTTAAAGGGTTGGATCCATTTTCCACCCAGGCGGATAAAGCGGTGTTACAGGCGATCATCGCAAGCGGTGCTACCATTTCTGTTGAAGAAAAACAAATTGAAATTGCCCCGCCATCAATCGGATTGTCAGCATTGAAACCTTTTCATTTCAACGCCACCGATTGCCCGGATCTTTTTCCACCACTGGTTGCATTGGCAGCTTATTGCAACGGCACCTCCGTTATTGAAGGGGTAAGCCGTTTGGCACATAAAGAAAGTAATCGTGGATTAACTTTGCAGGAAGAATTTGCAAAAATGGGCGTAGAGATCATTTTGCAGGACGATTTGATGATGATAAAAGGCGGCGAAGGTTTAAAGGGGGCTACGGTTCATTCGCGGCACGATCACCGCATTGCAATGGCCTGTGCTGTGGCTGCTTTAAAGGCCGAAGGCGAAACTATTATTGAAGAGGCCGAAGCGATCAATAAATCGTATCCTGATTTTTACGAACACCTGCAGTTATTGAATGCTGCTGTATCTTTAATTAATTAAAATATTTTCGATGAATTCTTTTGGCCGTTTATTCAGGATACACATTTTTGGCGAATCGCATGGTGATTGTGCTGGTGTAACGATCGATGGTTGCCCGGCGGGTCTGCCTTTAACTGTGGAGGATTTTTATACAGATATTGAAAGAAGAAAAGGCGGTACAAAAGGCACCACGCCGAGAAAGGAAGATGATATTCCCGAGATCATCAGCGGTTGGTTCAATGAAAGAACAACGGGTGCGCCACTCACTATTCTTTTTAAAAATAAAAATACCCGTAGTGGAGATTATGAAAAGCAGCGTGCATTTCCGCGGCCGGGCCATGCTGATTTCGTTGCGCAGAAAAAATTCGGCGGCTTTGAAGATTTCAGGGGCAGCGGACATTTCAGCGGCCGTTTAACAGTAGCATTGGTGGCAGCAGGTGTTGTGGCAAAAAAAATACTGAATGAAATAAAAGTGGCATCCACCATTTTGGAAATTGGCGGCGAAGCAGATCTCGATAAAGGCTTGCAGCGAGCCATAGACGAAAAGGATAGTATTGGCGGCATTGTAGAATGCCGTGTAAATAATTTACCGGTTGGCCTGGGCGAACCTTTTTTTGATTCGGTGGAGTCCGTGATCAGTCATGCGGTTTTTGCGATACCTGCAGTACGCGGTATTGAATTCGGTACCGGCTTTGCAGCTGCAAAAATGTTTGGCAGCAAGCACAATGATGCTATTGCAGACGCCACCGGGAAAACAGTTACCAATCATGCCGGTGGAGTAGTGGGCGGTATCAGTAATGGTAACGAACTGGTGTTCCGCATTGCAGTAAAACCAACTTCTTCCACTCCTAAGGACCAGGAATCACTGAATTGGGAAACCAATACGGTGGAACATTTTTCTATCAAGGGTCGACACGATCTTTGCATTGCATTGCGTGTACCGGTAGTGCTGGAAGCTGTTACGGCTTTTGTACTGGCCGACCTGATGATGCTGGAAAATAAGATCAGCAGGATACATCACTAAGCCAGTAACCTGCGATGATAATTGATCTGTCCTAAATGATACGAAAGGTGTGTGGTGAGGTGTACCAGTAAAAATCCTGTTGTTAAAGGCTTTCCAAAAACTTCTATCGGAAAATTCTTTTCCAGGTCTTCTGCTGTGAGTTTCGATAAAGTTGTGTTTACTATTGAGATGGTCTGCTCAATATGTGCGCACAAATCTTTTTGAGGAATATCCTTTAAATTGAATTCTTTTTCTCTTTCCCGCACATAACCTGTATTGCCTAATACAGCCCCGATAAAATGATTCAGGTTGCCGAGCAGGTGCAAACAAAGATTTCCCCCGCTGTTGCCAATACCTTCTTTAATGATCCATAAACTGTTTTCATCTTTATATAAACCTATTTCGGTTTTTAATTTATTGAGATCCCGCTCAAAAAGTTCGCTTACAATTGCAGTAGTCATTTGTGTATGTTTTTATTGTTTTGTTCCAGTTCTTTAAAATCAATATCCAGCAATTCAAAGTTTGCAGCATTGGGCAAATAGTAATGCCACCATTCTGTATCCAGCGCTTTAAAACCATGCTCCTCCATTATTTTCTTCAGCAACAAACGGTTTTGTAATATTTCTTTTGGCAAGTCTGTAAAAGCATGATGCGCCGAATCAGTAAAATTATCAAAGCCGGTACCCATCGGCAATTCTTTTTTTGTTTTCAGATCCACCAGTGTAAGATCCACCGCAATACCGCGGTTGTGCCCGCTGCCTTTTTTAGGGTCTGCCGCATAGCGGTCGTCTTTCACCGGTTCCCACATTCTTTCTGTAACAGCATACGGACGATAGGCATCAAATATTTTTATACCCAATCCTTTTTTCTTTAACAACTGCTGAATTTTTAATAAAGAATCTGCAGCCGCTTTCCGTAAAAAAGTAGTGTTGAGGGCAGGATACAATTGTACATGCATAAAATTATTAGTACCGGCATAACGCAGATCAAGCAGGATAGAAGGAATATGCTTTTTAATATCGATCATTTGCTTGGCAGCATTGTTAATTGCAGTTTTATTGAGTATGTCCGTTGAATGGATCACCCAAAGGCCATATTTATTCAGCACGGTATCATTTACCGGCTTACCCGGGTTTTGTGCACCCGCAACACACGCTGTTAATAAAAAAACAACGCTATAAATTACGATTAATTGAAACCTATGTATTATCTTGTTCATATAAACAGATCCTCCGGAAGACAAAAGTACCCAGAAATAACAATTTTTGAGCTTAGCATATGTATCACACCAGGAACCCTTACTTGCAAATTACGATCGTCATTTTATGTCTTTTCATTCTTTCCTGCAATAATTCCAATGCACCAAAGGAGAAAGAGATCGTAGACAGTCCCGCAGAAATGGATAATAAAATGAGTGAAAGCATACAGCAAACGCTCGAATTCGCCCTTAAAAATAATGGAAAGATCAACGACAGCATCAAGCTGAACCTTGCTTCGATCGTGAATGATTTTTATACCGCGGCTTCTTATCAACCGGTATGGAGCAGTAAGGAAAGCTGGCAACCACTTGCCGACAGTCTTTTTCATTTTATCAGCAATGCGCAGGAAGAAGGATTATTTCCGAAGGATTATCATTTTAAAAACCTTGGATCACTTAAACACACACTGGATACGGATTCATTGAAACGTATGGATGCCGCTTTATGGACAAAGGCCGACCTGTTGTTCACCGACGCATTCATGCGCATTATAAAAGATCTTAAACACGGGCGCCTGCAACCCGATAGCATTACACTCAATAAAGACTCACTGGGGGCAGGTAATTTTTTTGTTAAGAATTTAAATGAGCTGGTGGCTAAAAAACAATTCTCTTCACTGCTGAATTCATTACAGCCCGCCAACAAAGGTTATTGGGAACTTAAAAAAGGTATCCGCCGTTTTTTAGACAGTATGGATACCAAGACTTACACGTATGTAACTTATCCCTATAAAAAAGGCGATACAAAAGATTCTCTTTTCTTTATTAAAACATTGCAGAAACGATTGAGTGAAAGTGGTGATATAGAATTATCTGCTAAATTACCCGACTCCACACAATTGAGTGCGGCCATCTCTAAATACCAGAAGCAGAAAGGCATTAAGCCCGATGGTAAGATCGGCGCTGCAACCGTAAGGATCATGAACACGAGTGATGAAGAACGGTTTAAAAGAATTGCGATCACGCTTGACCGTTATAAACAATTGCCAGACCAGATGCCTGAAAAATATATCTGGGTAAACCTGCCCGGTTATTATTTGTGGGTGGTGGATCATGATACGATCGCACTGGAATCGAAAGTGATCTGCGGCAAACCGGATACCAGGACACCGTTACTGAACAGCGAGATCACAGATATGGTCACTTATCCCACCTGGACGGTACCCACCAGCATTATTGCCAAGCAATATTTGCCCAGGTTAAAGAACAACCCGGGATATCTATCCAAATTGGGGCTGAAGCTGGTGAACGGTAAGGGTGAAACAGTGGATGGTTCCAGTGTGAACTGGAGCAAATATTCCAAGGGCATACCTTTTAAAGTGATGCAGAACAGTGGTGATAATAATGCCCTGGGTATCTTTAAATTCAACTTTAATAACCCTTACGCGGTATACTTGCATGATACGAATCAGCGTTATCTTTTTAAGAATAGCGCCCGTGCGCTGAGCCATGGTTGTGTAAGGGTGCAGGACTGGGAGCAACTGGCTTATTATGTGGCCCGTAACGACAGTATGAATGCAAAGAATACCAGTGAACTGAAGTATAATACCGATTCTATCAAAAACTGGATAGCGCATAAAGAAAAGCACCGCATTGATGTAAAGAACAGGATACCGATCTATATCCGCTACTTCAGTTGCGAGGGAAAAGATGGAAAGATCAAGTTTTACGACGATATTTACGGCGAGGATAAAGTGGCAAGGGAAAAATATTTTGCAGACAAATAAGCCTGGATTCAACCTTTCCTAACCATAATTAATAGCTTGCATGAGACCAATTTTTAAGAAAAACCATCTTCAAACAGCCTTTTTGGCCGCAGCAGCACTGTTTTTTACCGTTACTGCAGCCGCACAGGTGGATACGGCGGCAAAAAAGGCCAGCGCCAAGCCCAAAAGGGTGCTTTACGGCATGGCCAGCTTTTATTCCAGTAAATTCAATGGCAAAAAAACAGCTTCGGGTGAGATATTCAGCCAGAATAAGCTTACCTGTGCCTGTAATATACTGCCGCTGGGCACCTGGATAAGGGTGACCAACCAGCGCAATGGCCGTACCGTGATCGTTAAGACCAACGACCGCCTGCACCCACGTATGAAGCGTATTATCGACCTTACCAAGGCGGCAGCCGTTAAGCTGGGATATGTATCATCGGGCCTTACAAGGGTAAAAGTGGAGGTTTTGGGTAAAAAGCCGCCTGCAGGCCTTTAAAATGGCCTTTTGAGGCTTTATAAAGGTTTGTTTCTGAAATGATTCGTTTCAATTATGTGTGTAAATTATTTTACGTTTTGCGCCTAAGAAGGTATTTTTGCCAGAATTAAGTAAACTAATAAATATGAAGAAAATTTTATTGTCATTCTTAGCCACAGGACTGCTTTTCAGCAGCTTTGGTCAGAATGATTACAAGAAGCGTCCGGCACTGGGTATTAATTTTATTTTGAATGATTTTAAAACGGCCAGCTTATTGCGTACCTCGGGTATTTCTAATGTAGTTACAAGCAAACAGTGGAAGCATACAAAAGATATGGCGGCAGGTATCGGTATCAACTATATCCAGGGTTTGACCAACAATATCGATTTTGAAGCGGGTATTTCCAGCTCTTTCCTCGATTATCCTGTTCCAGGCAAAGTATCGGATGGTAATACCCATCTTTTGCTGGAAGGTGTTGCAACTGCCAACCTTAAACTGCTGAGCGATAAATACTGGGTAAGCCCTTATCTTACCGGTGGTGTGGGTATCTCAAAATACAAAGGCTACTATGGCGCCCTGATCCCTGTTGGTATCGGTTTGCAGGTAAATCTTTTTGACGAAGCATTCTTATTGATCAATTCTCAATACCGTATTCCTATTACAGAGAACGGTGCGTATCATTTATACCACAGCTTTGGCATTGCCGGCAATATCGGTAAAAAGAAAGAAGTGGTGATCCCTCCACCGCCTCCGCCACCAGTTGTGGAAGCGCCAAAAGACAGGGATGGTGATGGCGTACTGGATGTGGATGACAAATGCCCGGATGTAAAAGGCCTGGCCTCATTACAAGGCTGCCCCGACAGGGATGGCGACGGCATTGCTGATGCAGAAGATAAATGTCCTGATGTAGCAGGTTTGGCAAAATACAATGGTTGCCCTATTCCTGATACAGATGGCGACGGTATCAACGATGAACTGGATAAATGTCCGAAAGAAAAAGGTTTTGCACGTTACCAGGGATGCCCGATTCCTGATAAGGATAAAGACGGTGTAAATGATGAAGAAGATAAATGCCCTAACGAAGCAGGTCCTGCCAGCAACTATGGCTGCCCTGTAATTGCTCAGGCAGTTATCGATAAGATCAACTATGCGGCTAAGAACATCTTCTTTGCAACAGGCAGCGCTAAATTGTTACCTAAATCTTTCAAATCTTTGAACGATGTTGTGAAGATACTGGGCGATGACGCTACTTTAAAACTGGACATCGACGGTCATACCGACAGCCAGGGTAAACCTGATAAGAACCAGACCTTGAGCGAAAACAGGGCGAATGCTGTAAAAGCATACCTGGTTAGCAAAGGTGTGGATGCCAGCAAATTATTTGCAGCGGGCCATGGACAGGATATGCCAGTTGCAGATAACAAAACTGCTGCCGGCCGTGCAAAGAACCGCAGGGTGGAAATGAAAGCGAGGAACTATTAATCAATCGGTTTTTTAAAATACTTAAAGCAGGGTTCGATTCATTTCAAACCCTGCTTTTTTTTAAACCCTGTAAAATCAACCTATGTCCTTTTCTACCGCTGTAAGTGCCGAACGAAAGAGTTTTAAACAGAACCACCTGCTTAAGATCTACCTGCTGGTATTTTTTGCCTGCTGGCTCGGCACCTTTATCAATACACCTAACCGGCAAAACTGGTTCACCGAAAATGTGCTTACCACTATCTTTATTTCGGGTATCCTTATCAGCTATAAAAAATTTAAATTCAGTGACCTCAGTTACACGCTGTTCTTTGTATACATACTGCTGCATATTTATGGCGCTGAATATACTTATGCCGAAAACCCTTTCGGCTACTGGCTGAAGGATGCTTTGCATTTGAACCGCAATTATTACGATCGTATCGTGCATTTCAGTTTTGGCTTTATGCTGGCCTATCCCATGCGGGATTATTTTAAGAATTACATGCATTGGCCCGACTGGGTTTGCTGGGTGCTGCCGGTGGAGATCACCATGTCTTTCAGCGCCGCCTACGAACTGATAGAATGGCTGGTGGCCGATGTATTTTATCCAGAAGAAGGCGCGGCATATTTAGGCAGCCAGGGCGATATATGGGATGCACAAAAAGATATGGGTATTGCTTTTGCAGGCGCTATCTTATCCATGCTCATCTTCAGGATCATAAAAGCAGTGTGGAAGAAGTAAATGTTATTTTTCTGCTTCAGTAAATCCGGGAGGAGTGTAGGTTACCCTTGCAAAATTCTTTGTGATCAGTTCGGTACTTACAATTTTACCGCTTTGAAATTTGAGGATCTTGTGCCGCCATATTTCATTCTTCCTGTAAAACACATTTTCTATTTTAAGAAAAGCATGTTCCTTTTCTTCTACATGATAGGCATAATCCAGTTCTTCATTGATCCTTAATTCTCCTTCCAGGCATTTTTCGCTGAACCAGAGATTGACCTGGAAAGTATGCTGCGTATTATTAGTGAATTGAAAATCCCTGTAGTTATAAAACACCGTTGCACCGCTTCCAAAAGGTAATACACGTCCATCATCGGGAAAAGGATCGAAAGAGTGATGATATCGTTCTGTTACTGTTAAAGGACTATGTATCACCAGCCAGTGAATAAGGTTCGATATCTGGCAGATGCCGCCACCAATGCCGGCCCTTGCTTCGCCAAACGATAATTCCATACCGGGCAGGTAGCCCTTACGTTTAGTAGGCCTGCCTACCAGTTTACAAAACGAAAAAGTTTGGCCGGGTTGTATAATGATACCATTGATGTTTGCCGCTGCAATTTTAAGATTGGTCACTTTATTGATCTGCAGTTGCGCATTATTGTCGCCCAGTTTTTTCAATAAAACCGACTGGTGTTTTTTTATCCTGAAGGGGAGTGGTTCATTCGTTCTGAATGAAGCATAGCTTTTACTGTCAGTATACCACTGCCATTGCCGTTTAAGGCGTTTGGTCCAAACCGAAATAAAATAGAGTGCAGGGTGCCGCTGGCTGAGTAATTTTTTTTGTTGTTCTTTCACCTTTTAAAGGCGATTGTTAATAATCATTTTTTTCTTTCTCTTTCTTGATCGTAGTCTTTTCTTTATCAGTCAGGGGCCTTACCAGCGGGGTTGATTGTTGGGGCGCTTTGGGATCCTGTTTTTCCACTGGTTTATTTTTTGTTTTTGAATTGGTATCAGCAGCAGGTTTTTTTATTTCGCTTTCAATGGGAATAGCTTCCTGTTGTTGCGCCGGTTCAAAAAAATCATTCGGATCTTTACTGTCAGCATCAATTACGCTGTCACCTGCGTTGAAAAGATTTTTTTCTGCATCGGCAGATAATTCCACATTACCCATTACAGCAGGTTTTTCAAATTCTTTTATCTTGCCATAACCCAGTTTTTTATCTGCATATACCTTGCTCATAAAAATACCCCATTTAGGCGCTGCCATTTCATTACCACCCGATGTACCGGAGTATATCCTTATGAAAGGATCTTCGCAACCCACCCAGGTACCGGCCAGTAATTCAGGCGTATAACCAATGAACCATCCATCGGCGTTGTCATCGGTCGTACCGGTTTTGCCTGCTTTTTCAACAGGGATATTATAACTGTTCAACCTGGCCGCTGTACCAAATTTTATAACGCCCTGCATCAGCTGTACCATCGTGTAAGCAGAGCTTTCGCTCATTACCTGTTTGCTTTCCGGTACAAATTCCTGCAGCACATTACCGCTTTTATCTTCAATGCGGGTAACCAGTATCGGTTCAGTATTAAAACTCTTGTTGGGGAACATGGTGTATGCCCGCAGCATTTCCAGCATTGGAATTTCTGTTGCACCCAATGCCAGTGAAATGTAAGGATTCAGTTCTGCTTTTACACCGCAGCTTTTTGCAAATTCAATGATCCTTTTTACACCCACCAGGTTGGCAATTCTCACCGCCGCTGTGTTTTTGGAAAATGCAAGACAGTTGGCAAGCGTACCGCCGCCGCCTTTAAAGGTCCTCATTTCGTTGCCATATTTTACAGCGCCGCCCGGTATCTCTGTCTGTAAAGTATAACCAGCATCCTGCACGCCTAAAGAATAAATTAATGGCTTGATAGTAGAACCAACCTGGCGCTTGGTGGTGATATGATCGAATTTGAACCATTTATAATCGATACCACCTACCCAGCATTTTACCTCGCCCGTCCTTGGGTCCATTGCCGCAAAAGAGGTTTGCAGTAACTGCTTGTGGTATTTAATGGAATCATACGGCGTCATGATCGTATCTTTTTCCCGCTTGGCATTCCAGGCAAATACCTTCATTTTTACAGGAACGAAAAAGGTCTTTTTAATATCCTCTTCCTTCATTTCATCGTCTTTAAGATTCTTCCATCTTTCAGAATATTTCATGGCCGACTCTATTGTGGTCTCGTGTCCCTTCCACATCCTGTCGGCATTGTTCTTCATGATATAATCCAGTTTTTTCTGTATCTGCGGCATGTGCTCCACCACGGCTTCTTCTGCATACTGCTGCATTTTACTGTTGATGGTGGTATAGATCTTAAGCCCGTCCCTTAAAAGATCATAAGGCTCACCCGTCTTAGGATTTTTATGATCTGCACACCATGCTTTCAGTTTATCTTTTAAAACATCGCGGAAGTAGGGGGCAATACCAATGTTCTCGTCAATTTTTTTATAATTGGTGATCAACGGTTTTGCCTTCAGTTTTGCAGCCGCTTCTTCGGTAAGAAAATGTTGTTTGCACACCACCATCTGGTTGATAACTGTATTCCTCCTGTCGAGCGCCGCTTTTGGTTTGGTGATGGGATTGTAGATAAAACCCTTCAGCATACCTACCAATACAGCTGCTTCTTCTATTTTCAGATCTTTAGGTTCTTTCTGGAAATACATCCGTGATGCATTGCGTATGCCGAATACATTGCCCCAGGGAGCACGGTTCAGGTACAGTGTAATTATTTCTTCTTTGGTAAAATTGCGTTCCAGTTTAACAGCTACTATCCATTCTTTCATCTTATCGATACTTCGCCTGATAATATTACCCTTACCCTGGCCGAGCATCATCTTTGCCACCTGCTGCGTAATGGTACTGCCACCGCCTTGTGTACCCAGTGTAAATACCACCCTGCCCAATGCCTGTGCATCAATACCGGAATGGTCGTAAAACCTTTCATCTTCAGTAGCGATCAAAGCATTGATAACGTTGGGGGATATCTCGCTGTATTTTACTTCGCTGCGGTTCTCTGCATAATATTTTCCCATCAGCACACCATCGCTGGAGTAGATCTCGCTGGCAAGATCGGCTTCCGGATTTTCCAGTTCTGCAATAGAAGGCATTTTTCCAAACAGGCCGAAATTTGCACATAGCAGCATAATGATCACAAGAGCAAATCCGCAAAGGAAAAGCCGCCAGAAAATTTTAATAGAGCGCTTCATGAAGGGGGTGTGTTATGGTTATGGTTGTAATGCTGAGTACAAATATACTTGCAGCGGTTAATTATTGGCCCTGCCACCTGTTAAAACTTGCCGGGATATTGTTTATTTAACAGGGCCTTATAGCCTGCAATATCTTTATTGGTCTTTAATACCTGCAGGTTTTCGGCCGTAATGATCACAAATGAATATTTAGCGGCCGGCAGCCAGGAAACTTCCCTGGGTGCATCCCTTTTTATCTTATTGTAATATTCCAGGGCAGCGGCGCCATCCGCAAAAGGCGATATCAGCAGCAAGCTGCGCTCACCGTCAATAGCATCCCTGGCTATATTAATAGTTTGACCATAATAATTTGTTTGGTTATACCGGCCGAATGCATTCTTCGCTTCATTGATGAACACTCCATCCACCTTATCCAGTATCATAATCACATAATGCGGCGAATCGGGTTTTATTACAAATGAACCATTCGTTAGCAGTGGTGCAGCTTTTGGAACCGTGTCTTTAATAACCGGTGCTTTTACAGCCGGTTGCTGTATCACGGCAGGAGGGGCTTTTACAACCGGTGCCTGTGGCTTCGGGGCGGGCTTTTCATCCTGCATCAACACCTTATCATCTTCCATGCGGGTAACCTGCAGGTTGGTAAGGTATGATTCAATTTCTTTTCTTCTCTTCAGCACATCGATCATGGTGGCCGCTTTATCTTTCAGCGGAGAAGCAGGATTGTTAGTGATAATATTATTCAGGCCAACAATAGCAAGGCTATCGTTGTGCTGCTTTACGTTGTACAGGGCTTCTATGTACAGCAATTGCGGGGTCCAGTAATTTACGCCGTACTGGGCATCTGCTTTTTTCTTTTCGCTTACAGCTTCATCAAAGTTTCCTTCAATAAAAAGGTTGTAAATATTCTCATAGGTCTTGGTGGCCTGCGGATCTTTACTATTAGGATTGAAAGCAGCAGGATTGCTCAGCATCAATGCCGATTTGCTGCTGGCAAATTTACTGTTCAGCAGGTTCTTGTAATAATTGGCTCTTTCGGTATTGCCCAATTTGGTATAGCTGTAATATAATCCAAGATACACTTCACCATCACGTAGATTGTTCGGGAAACGGCGCAGGTATTCTTCGTAGGTCTTTACAGCTTCTTCATGATCTTCCAGTTCGTCTTTATACAATTTAGCAAGATTGAAAAGATTATCTGCAATGGTAAGATTACTGCTGTCGATCTTTTCTGGTGTTAACGGCACATCACCCATTAAAGATTCGTAAGTGATGTCCGCCGGTTGTGCGGCACCGTTAGTAGCGTTATTGTTAAGAATGTTGGTGATATTATTGGCCGCATTTTTAGTAGCCAGGTCCAGCGCCGATTTCCTGCGCCAGTTATCTACATTCAGGCGGTTGCCCCAGCGGTTCTTGAATTCATTATAGCCTTTGGATTTAAGCGAACTGTTATAAAAATACCATTCGCCCTTGGTATTGCTGGAGGCAAAGATGTCAGCAGGCGTATTGGTCTTGGTATCTATCTGCGATACTCCGCCGCTGGAAGCGCCATCATCCTTTAAGCCGTTTTCCTTGCGCAATGTTTTAACCATCTTTTTTATGAAGAGGTCCCTGTCAGCTGGTGTCATGGCTGCAATACGCTGCAGGCTGTCTTCTCTTTCAATGGCAGCAGTATAAGCAACGATCTTTGTAAGCGCTGCACGCCTTGCCTGCACACCGGCAAGATCGGTGGTGAAAGTGGTATCGCTCAGCTGCAGGCTATCGTACATAGCAGCAGCCAGTTTGTATAATTTACGTTTGTATGCAATATCGCCTAATTGCAGGTAAGCCTTGTTCTTATAGCTGATATTATTCTGGTTATACTTGATGCTCTTGTCGAAATAAATGATCGCGTTATTCGTGTCCGGTTTCTGCATCGAAAGCTGGCCGGCGGAATAATAAACAATATCACGGTAGGCCTCATACTTATCTTTTTTAGCCATGTGCAAAAGTGTGCTGATACTGTTATTCAGCTCCTTCATGTCATCACCACTCTTGAACATTTTGGCATCATTCAGCCTTGCATAAATATCCATCAGCGGGTCGTAAGTATGTTTGGATGCTTTACCGTAATACTCAGACGCTTTATCCGTAAGCCCGTTCATTTCGTATAGCTGTGCCAGTAAGAATTCGCGGCGGGATTTATCCTGTTTGTCATCTGCATTGCTCAATGCTTTTTCCAGGTGTACGGCTGCACTGTCGTAGCCGCCCTGTTTAAAATACCAGTAGGCATTTACTTCATCCAGGTCGTTCTGTAATCGCTTGGGCAGGTTGGCATCATTCTGCAGGGTATTGATAAGGCCGGCGCTTTCACCATACTCATTCTGTTCTATCAAAGTGCGGGCGAGCCATATCAGCGCATCATTGCGGCTGGGTGGCAGGGAAGCAATTTTCTGTAAAATATTCAGTTTTTCCTTATTGGCAATAGAGATGTTATTGCCCGTGGCAGATTCATTGGTTCCCACCACACGGTTATCATCTTCATGCTTTTTTCTTGGAAATAAATTGTAGTTAATGAACTGGAAGGTCAATGCAGCCGAATCAAAATCCTTGCGGTAGTAATATGCTTTACCGATGAGCAGGTACATATTATCGATCCAGTCATTGCGCAGGTCGTGCAGTAGAATGCCCGCCGTGCATTTGTAGATCACGGAGTCCAGCTCCTGTTTTTGGTTGGCAGTATTATCTAACGAATAAGGATAAAAAGGCAACAGTTTACTGTAGTCGTCTTTGGTGCCCATCTTGGCCCTTTCCACCACGGCATTTACTTTGTTATTGGAATTAAAGTAATAGTTGTAGTGGGTAATGGTATTCTGTATAAAATGCCTGGAAGTGGTAAATTTTTTATCCGCGGTCTTTTCCGAACCCAGTTTACGTTCCTCGTATTTTTCCGGTTTCTTTTCTTTTCCAAAAGGGTCTAAAGTCCATGTGGGCTGGGCTACAGCTTTAAAAAAGCAGGTACTAATAACAACAAATAAAAACGTGAGAAAAACAGTTTTTTTCAGCATGAATCAAAAGGTTAGAATAACAGCCCTAAATATCGGTTATTTTTATTAAATGTCTTCAGAAACAAGAGGGTAAAATGCCACTTTACATTTTTTTTAGGAGGCCATTGCCGGCAGCATTTGCGTAAATATATTCCAGGCCTCCAAGTATAATTACGCTTTTTTAGGGGTGTTATTGCTTTTTCAGCCTCCTTTACTTAATTTTAAGCCCCTGCAATAAAAAAAATATGGCAAAATTTGACGCCAACAGCACATTAAAACGCTTGCGGAATCGTTACAGGTTGGTGGTGATGAATGAAGACACTTACGAGGAGGTGGTAAAGTTCAAATTAAATCGCCTGAGTGTATATATCGCTTTAAGTACTCTTTTCGTTTTACTGGTGGGACTGACCGTTTCCCTGATCGTTTTTACCCCGCTGAAGTATTATTTACCGGGGGTGGGTTATGGTAACGCCAAGCAGATAAAAGAGTACCGGTTCCTGAAGATGAGAACAGATTCGCTGGAAAAGGACATACAGTATAAACAGCAGTATTTTAATAATTTACAAAAAGTGCTGGAAGGTAATGTGCCAAAGCTGGATACCACCAAGCTTAACTTGCCCAAGGTGGAGAACAGTGATGAGTAAATATCCATTTTCAACCTCAAAAACTAAAGAATATGTTTAATTCAAAATCAAAAACATCGTTTGACGATACCAGCGCCAGCTCTACCAGCATTATTGGTGCAGGCACCACCATTACAGGTGATGTGCAAAGCAATGGTGATATTCGCATTGATGGCGTTATAAAAGGCAACCTTATATCCAAAGCCAAGATACTGGTGGGTGCAGGGGGCGTAATTGAAGGGGATATCGACGGTAAGCAGGCCGATATTTTAGGCAAGGTGACCGGTAAGATAAAAGTGGCCGACCTGCTGTACCTGCATGGCCAGGCCGTGGTGGATGGAGATATCTATGCAGGCAAACTGCAGATAGAACCTACTGCTTCCTTTAATGGTAAATGCCATATGGGCGCCAACGTGGTGGAACTGATCACCATTACCGAAAGGGCCACTGTAGTGAATGAATAGCTGACGGCGGTATAAAATATTACAATGCTCCTGGATATGTTCAGGGGCATTTCTTTTTTAGATAGTACCTTTGCAACCTTAACCAAAAACAGTTGAATGCAAAACACGCCCAAAACGGTATTGCCGTTGCTGATGGTCTTCCTTATTGTAAATGCTTTTTTATTAACAGGCGTTTCTTTTTTTGAAAAACACGGTATTGACCGTTATGTGCTGATAGCAGCGAACACGCTTTTTTTTTCTTACCAATTTCATTGCTTTTTTACTACAGCGCAGGGGATTGCAAAATAAAAATCCCAATGTTTTTGTACGCAGTATGATGGCCGCTATGATGATCAAGATGCTGCTGGTGCTGGGTGCGTTTATCGGGTATGTGGTGGGATTGGGTAAAGCGGTGAATAAGCCTGCTATTTACATTTCCATTGTATTGTATTTTCTATACCTGGCTGTAGAAGTGGCTATGGCGCTGAAGCTGAACAAACAGAAAAATGCCTAAACAGGAAGCGCCGCTGCTGCAGTTGCAGGATTATTTGCCGCAGGGCAGTTTTGAAGAAGTACTGTATTACCTGCAGCATTATAAAGTACACCTTACCATTACCCGCCAGCGGCAAACCATACTGGGCGACTACCGCCATGCGCATGCGGGACAAACGCATCGTATAAGCGTAAACGGTAACCTTAATAAATATGCCTTCCTCATTACATTGCTGCACGAACTGGCGCACCTGTTCACGTACGAACAGTTTGGCCACCGCGTAATGGCCCATGGCAAAGAATGGAAGAATGAGTTCAGTAAGATACTCGCTAAATTCCTGCTTAAAAAAGTATTTCCTGCAGATATTGAAAAAGCATTGATGCAGACCCTGCAAAATCCTGCTGCCAGCAGTTGCGGGGATGAAAAGTTATTAAGGGTGCTTAATCATTATGATGTAAAGAAGCCGGGCGTGGTGTTGGTGGAAGACCTTCATGAGGGGGCGCTCTTTAAAATAAAAGGGGGCCGCATATTTAAAAAAGGAGAGAAGGTGCGCAAGCGGTACAAATGCCTGGAAGTAAAGACCGGCAAATTATATTTATTCAGCGCAGTATACGAAGTGGAGCTGGTTGTTGTAAAAGACTAAAGATGTTTAATTGATCCACCTGTTCAATACTTTTTCATCGGCGCTTATTTTACCCAATACTTTATATTTACTCTGGCGCAGCACATAACTATCTGCTGCCGGTTCGTATTGTACATTTCGTGTACCCACAAACGTTGAGTGGATAAAATATACCGTACTGCCATCATTATAGATAAACCCGGTGTGATTGTCCAGTCCTACAATATATAATCCATAGCCTTGTTGCTGTATGGCCTGCAGGAAGCTGTCCATATTCACATTGCTGAAATGCTGCACGTATCTGGACTGCACTAATGCCAGTATCATTTGCTCGGATGCACATTGCGCCAGTTTTATTCTTGCAAGGCTAAGCCCGGCATCCCTTAAAATGGTGGTTACAAAATAACCGCAGGCAATGCTGCCCTGCTGCGGTGTTTCGGAAGTGCCGTTAAAGCTCCACGGGGTACCGATCCAGCTGGGGATGATGGTTTGCACCACGGCAGCGGTAAATATTTTTTCTTTTTGTTGCTTGGGCAGTGCATTCCAGCCCGCTTTATTTTGTTTACGGGTGAGTGCAATAACATTTTTGCAGGAATCGTAATTCAATACAGTGGAAACAGTAGCAGCAGATACCCTTGTAGTAACCGGCCTCACCTGTTCATTTTTTTGATGACAGGAAAATAAAAATGCTGCGATGAATAAATAAATGACAGTTTTCATTGCTGAACGGAATAGATGCAACGCTACCAATATTCCATACAATTTATTGTGAAAGATCTTTGATCATCCAGATATCGCAGCCATGGTGGCCGCTGTTGCCCAGGGGAGCGGGCAGGTAAGTAAAGCCCGATCTTTCGTATAGCGGTACAGCAATGTTCAATTCCGGCAAGGTTTCCAGGTACATTTTTTTGTATCCCAGTGCTCTTGCGGCATCAAAACATTTTTCCATCAATAATTTACCAATGCCTTTGCCACGGGCATCTTTATGCAGGTATAGTTTTACCAGTTCGCAGGTATCGGCAGGTAAATTGGCGGTTGGATAAATGCCACTGCCGCCCAATATCACGCCATTTTCTTCTGCTACAAAATATTTGCTTTTGGGATCGGTAAAAACAGCCGATAGTTCATCCGTAGTGGGATCGAAATAAACAGTACCGGGTTTGTTGGCATTGAATTCTTCCAGTGCTTTGCGGATGATGATGGCGAGTGCTTTATTGTCGGAAGGCCTGATAGACCTGGTGTTAATTGTAGTCATATTTAAAAACCGGGTTCCTGTATAAACCTTAAAAGATTCCCGTTATTATCTCTTATACTGAATTCTTTAATGCCACGGGGTTTATCTTCCAGCTTGCCTTTAAGGTGAATGATCTCCAGTGCGGAAAGTTCGGTATAAAAACATTCAATATCGGATACTTTTATAAAACAACAGGAGTTCTCGCAAAGTTGTTTATTACTGGATTGAAAAAAATGTAACTCTGTATGATCTTTTTTCATGACCACGTAACCGCCCTGGTCAAATGCTTTAAAGCCCAGTTTACTTTCATAGAACATGATCGTATCCTGGATGTTAAGCGCTGGTAAAACAGGGATGGTTTTCAGTATCATCTTTCCTTAATTATAAGTTAAGATACTTAGTTTTGAAAAAATAGTATACTTTCGGCATTAAATACCGCTTTTAAACACTTGTCCGCCATAACCAAATACAGTGAAGAGGAACTGGTAAGCCAGTTACAGAGCCGCAACCAGCAGGCTTTTTCTTACCTGTACGATAATTATGCAGCCGCCCTCAATGGTGTTATTTACCGCATGGTGAACGACAAGGAACTTGCAGAAGACATTTTACAGGAAGCCTTTGTTAAGATCTGGAACAATTTTGCCACTTACGATACAGCAAAGGGGCGTTTATTCACCTGGATGCTGAACCTTACCCGTAACCTTACTATTGATGTATTGAGGAGTAAAGGATATAAAAAACAAAGTAAAATCTCCGCAGACGAAAATTCCGTAAGTAATTACGCCGATAATAATGCCACTACCGAAAAATTTGATGCCATTGGCTTAAAAAAGCAATTAAGTAATTTAAAACCAGAGCAGAGAAGTATTATAGATATGGCATATTTCAGCGGTTATACGCAGGACGAGATATCGAAAGAAATGGGGATACCGCTGGGTACGGTGAAGACCCGTATGCGAACGGCAATTTTGGAATTAAGAAAACTGATACAATAAAAATGGATCCGCAGGATATCATATCATCCGGTGTGCTGGAGCTTTACGCTGCAGGCCTCGCCTCTCCCCAGGAAAGGGAGCAGGTAGCGCTTTGGGTGAAAGAATACCCGGAAGTAGCTGCGGAACTGGATGCCATACAATCAACGCTGGAACAATACGCACAGGCCAATGCTGTGGAACCTGCTGCGGGTGTAAAAGATAAAGTATTTGCTTCCATCAATACCGCAACAAGCAGCGGCAGTGGTATTGCGCCAACGCCTGCAAAAGTGGTGGCTGTGGCCGGTTACTGGAAATGGGTGGCAGCAGCATCTATTGTATTATTGGTTGGAAGCGCTGCCATGAATATGCTGTATTATAACAAATACAATACGGCCAGCGATCAGCTGAAAACAACACAGGAGCAACTGGCTTCCGTACAGGAGAAAAATAATGATGCCGAATCTATTGTAAAAATTTTACGTGATACCAACAGCATGCCGGTATCATTAAAGCAAACAGGATCTGCGCCTGGTACCAATGCAAAAATATTCTGGATGCAGGACAGTAAAGAGGTGTGGGTGGATGCCAGCAACTTACCGGATGTACCTTCCGATAAACAATACCAGTTCTGGGCAATCGTGAATGGTGTTCCCGTTGATGGTGGTTTGATCATCACCGATGATAAGGGGAAAAAATTCCGCATGCAAAAAATGAAATCTTTTGGCAAGGCAGATGCCTTTGCGATCTCGCTCGAGAAAAAAGGCGGCAACGCCACACCAACCGAAGTGGTAAGTGTTGGTAAGGTGATTTAATTTTCCCGTATTTATTCTTCATTACAATTTATTTTTTTAAGTATTGTGTATTGATCGAATCAATATGTGATCACTGTTTTATTGATACTATTAAAAAATAATTTTATAAAAATCCAATCCGACTTTTTTCATACCCCGTAGATGTTTGTACAATACTTCAATCAAAAAACTTAAAAAGACATTTATGAAACAGGTAAAAAAAATTTTCATTGCTGCAATAGCATTATTATTTGTGAATGCATCATTTGCACAAATGGAACAAACCAAAATGGTGGGCGGTGCTGCTATGTATCCCTCCAAAAATATTGTTGAAAACGCTGTGAACAGTAAAGACCACACTACACTGGTTGCCGCAGTAAAAGCTGCAGACTTGGTAGGTACTTTACAAAGTGCAGGACCCTTTACTGTATTTGCACCGGTTAATAAAGCATTTGATGCTTTGCCTGCAGGTACAGTTGATAATTTATTAAAACCAGAGAACAAAGCAAAATTAACAGGGGTGTTGACCTATCATGTGGTTGCAGGTAAATTAACTTCGGTAGAACTGGCCAAACTGATAAAAGAAGGTAACGGTACCGCGGAGCTGAAAACTGTTGCAGGTGGTAAACTGTGGGTGATGATGAAAGGAAAGAAGAATCGTTATCAAAGATGAAAGCGGCAATATGGCTTATGTAACCATTAAAGATGTTAATCAAAGCAATGGTGTGATACATGTGATAGATCACGTATTACTTCCTAAAATGTAATTGAATAAACAGTAAATAAAAACCCTGTTCTGCATAAGAACGGGGTTTTTATTTTAAGGCTTAAGTACTACAGGGTGTTGTCGTTAATTTTAGTATTTTTAAGCATGATACGTTTAAAACCTATTGCTGCTGTATTTCTCTTTTTTTTATTACCTGCATTGACCCATAGCCAGAATTTTGGAGGCAATCCATCCTCTATCAAATGGAAACAGGTAAACACCCCTAAGGCAAGAGTTATATTTCCCGCCGGACTGGACAGCCAGGCCAACCGTATAGCCAATGTGGTGCAGCTGATGGACAGCAGTACTTCCAAAACAATTGGCGGATCGCAACGCAAATGGAATATTGTATTACAAAATCAAACCACTATACCCAATGCTTATGTAAGAATGGCGCCCATTATGAGCGAACTGTACATGACACCGGGACAGAATAATTTTACAACAGGCAGCGTACGTTGGGATGATAATTTAATTACGCATGAGAACCGGCACATGCAGCAGTTCAGCAATTTTAATAAGGGATTTACAAAGCTGTTCTCTTTCTTCTTGGGCCAGGAAGGACAGTTGTTTGCCAACGGACTTTTATTACCCGATTATTTTTTTGAAGGGGATGCTGTATGGCAGGAAACACTGGTGAGTGCACAGGGCAGGGGCAGGATGCCTGCTTTTTTAAATGAATTTAAAGCAATATGGACGGCAGGTAAAAACTACCGCTGGAACAAATACCGCAGCGGTTCATTGAAGGATATGGTGCCGGATCTTTACCCGATCGGTTATATACTGGTGGCTTATGGGTATGAAAAATATGGTGCAGATTTCTGGAAAAAAGTTACGGATGATGCCGTGCGGTTGAAAAGCCTTTTTAATAAAGCTATTGAAAAAAATGCGGGTATCCCGTTCACACAGTTCAGGAAAGATGCGGTAGCGTATTATCAAAACCAACTGTTAAAAAAAGAAAAAACATTTTTATTGACTGGATACCTGACCAATACACAAAAGAATAATGTGGTGGATTACCTGTTCCCCAATTTTATCAGCAATGACAGCATACTGGTAACAAAAAGATTCTTATAAAGAGATCCCTGCTTTTTATATCATCACCAATGGTAAAGAAGAAAAGATACGGGTGAAGAATTATTGCATTGATGATTATTACTCCTATAAGAACGGCAAAGTGGTGTATGCTTCTTTCCAGTCAGATCCACGATGGGGCAACAGGGATTACAGTGTGCTGCAGGTACTGGATATTCACACCAAAAAACAATACCGGCTTACCAGCAGGTCAAAATATTTTTCGCCTGATATCAATGCAGATGGTACCGAAGTGCTGGCAGTGAATGTAGCCATCAACGGCACCAATAACCTGCACCGCCTGGATGCTGCTACAGGAAAGCTGGTTGCAGCAATTCCTAATCCGGGTAATTATTTTTTTACGCAAACAAAATATATCAACAACAGCTCGGCTGTATCTGCAGTGCGCCATCCCGATGGAAGAATGGCATTGGTAAAAGTAGATCTTACGAACGGGCATACAGAAAATATCACGCCGTTCTCGTACAATGTACTGGGCTATCCCTCCGTAAAAGGAGATACCGTTTATTTTACCATGATGAATAATGGTGCGGACAATACGTTTGCAGTTACATTGGCTAACAATAAAATTTTTGCATTGACCACAGGCGCGGGAAGTGTATATTATCCTGCAGTAAATTCCAATAATGAATTAGTGGCATCAGCATTTACTGCTGCCGGTAACCGGTTGACCAAAATAAATTTAAAAGGAATGGCCTGGTCCCCTGTTGCGGAAACTGCTGTAACAACAGTTGCTGAAGCAGGTGCAGATGATGCTTTAAAAAACAGGCCTGGAGCCGGAGTATTGTACAACCTTGCAGATAAAAAAAATCCTGTTACGCCTTACAGAAAGGGAGGCCATCTTTTCAGCTTTCACAGCTGGCGGCCGGTGCTGGATGAGCCGGAATACGGTTATACTTTATACAGCGATAATGTACTGAGTAATTTCACCAACAGCATCAGTTATACTTATAACCGTAATGATAAAAGCCATACGGTAGGTATCGGCAGCGTGTATGCGGCATGGTTACCTGAGCTGAGCCTGACTGCTGAAGAAACTTTTAACCGTCATGCAGATACAGCGATCGGCAAGCCGCCGATCGAGTTCAATACTGCAAAACTTGCGGCAGGGATTAATATCCCGTTACGTTTTGTAGGTGGCCGCACCAGTAAGCTGTTGAATTTTGGCGGCAGTTATAATATTGAGCAATACGCCTATAAAAAAGTAACCAGAGAATATTTTCAATAATAAAGCCGTGGATTATGTGACCGCATTTTTATCGTTCCGTAATGTCAGCCAGCAGGCAAAGCAACACATCAATCCCCGCTGGGCGCAGGCATTAGCAGTAAACTACAGCGATGCATTTACGTACAGCAACAGCCATAAAATGGTGGGCACGGCTTCTTTTTATTTCCCTGGGCTGTTTGTGAATCACAGCCTGGTGATAAATACAGCCTATCAAAAACGCGACACTTTGCCCGACCTGTTCAGCAATATTTTTCCTTATGCAAGAGGGTATGAAGCTTTAAGCACCAGGCGTATGTACAAGCTGGGTGCCAATTATCATTTCCCTATCTGGTATCCTGATGGCGGTATCCCCGACCTGCTTTATTTTCAGCGCATCAGGGGCTGTGCATTTTATGATTACAATAATGCCAGGGCAAGGGTGAGCGGTGTATTAACGGAGATCAAGAACAGGAGCGTGGGTGGCGAATTATATTTTGATACCAAGGTATGGAATTCGCTGCCGGTAAGTTTTGGCGTGCGCTTTACGCATTTGCTGGATCAGGACCTGCTGAACCCCAGTGTAAAAAATAAATGGGAGATCATTGTGCCCATCGGTTTAATACCGGATTGATACATACGGGCAAAAAAAATCCGGAATTGATTTCCGGCAGATCGTGTAAGATCATAAAAAGCGTGTTGTAATAACGGTGCCAGCTATAGCTTACCGCTAACCATTTCTTCAATCTCGTCCATCTGTATGCCGCTATGGCTTTCTTCATACACACATTCGCCATTCTTAATTAAAAGAACCTGCGGCGATTCGTGCGCTACGGCAAAATCCTCAGCGATCTTATTGGATAAACTGCGGTGCTTTACCAGGTCGAGATAATAAAAATCGGCATTGTTGGGGGGAGTGCTTCTTTCCAAACGGTTTTTTGCCATGCTGCTGATAGAGCAGCGGGTGCTGTGCTTAAAGATCACCTGGGCTTTTTGCTTCGATAATTCTTTTAATTCATTCAATTGTGCTTCTTCTGTCAGGTCGATCCAGGTCATAACAACAGGCGCTTAATTAATGGATAATGCCTTCAGTGCCAGGGCATCCTGATTTACGGGTACTGGTGCAACTGGTAAACATTGCTGCCATTACGGTAAGGATGGCCAAAGCGAAAAATAGTTTTTTCATTGGTTAATTTTTCAGGTTTTAATAGATAAAATCGATGCCCAATAAGTGCAAAGATAAATTACCAACGGTAAACGGCGAAATCTACTAAATTATTACCTTGCCGCTTGAAATAGTGTAAAAACACCACTATTTTTAACTTAGTTTTCAATAAAATATGAATTCAACCTTTAACTCAACCATGTTACAACTAACACGCCCTATTGCATTTATTGACCTGGAAACCACCGGGGTAAGCCTTTCAAGCGACCGGATCATCGAGATCGCTGTAATAAAGATACTACCGGATGGGTCAAGACAGGTAAAAAGAAAACTACTGAATCCACAGATACCCATCCCCAAAGCATCCAGCGATATTCACGGTATCACTGATGCAATGGTAAAAGACGCACCTACTTTTAAACAATCGGCCAACGAAATAAAGATGTTCATTGATGGCTGCGACCTGGGGGGATATAACAGCAACCGGTTTGATATTCCTATACTGATGGAAGAATTCCTGCGCTCGGGACTGGATGTGGACCTGAGCAAGAGAAAGATGATCGATGTGCAGCATATCTTTTACACCATGGAACCGCGTACTTTAAGCGCCGCTTATAAATTCTTTTGCGAAAAAGAACTGGTGGATGCCCATAGTGCCGAAGCCGATGTAAGCGCCACCATTGATGTGTTCCTGGCCCAATTAAAAAGATACGAGAAGCTTGGTAATACTGTAGAATCGGTGCTGGGCGTGATCGGTGAAGAAAAGATAGTAGACTATGCCCGCCGCTTTAGTTTTGATGATAAGGGGGTGGAAATATTCAATTTTGGCAAGTATAAAGGCCGTTCGGTAGCAGAAGTGCTGAAAGCTGAACCGCAGTACTACGACTGGATGATGCGGGGCGATTTTCCATTGCATACCAAGCAGAAGCTCACGGAGATATTCAACCGCGCCCTGTTAAAAAACAACTAATTTGTACCTGTGGGAAATATCTGCATAAAGCATTCCCTTATTTTTTGTAAATTTGAGTATACAAGAACCTGATTTGGAAAAACTGGTCATCATACCGACTTATAACGAAAAGGAAAATATCCAGCACATTATTGCTGCGGTAATGGACCTTGGGCTGCAATATCATGTGCTTATCATTGATGATAATTCACCTGATGGCACAGCTAATATTGTGCGTTCGTTATTTGCAAAATATCCCGGCCAGTTGTTTTTAGAACAACGCCAGGGAAAGCTGGGGTTGGGTACGGCTTATATTTTTGGCTTTAAATGGGCCATTGATAAAGGCTATCGTTTTGTCTTTGAAATGGATGCAGATTTTTCGCACAATCCTAAAGACCTGGAACGCTTATACCAGGCCTGTAAGCAGGGTGCCGGTGTGGCGGTAGGTTCCCGTTATGTAAAAGGTGGAGCGGTGGAAAACTGGCCAGCCAACAGGATACTGTTATCAAAAGGCGCTTCTTTATATACCCGCATGATCACCTGGATGCCGGTAAAAGATCCTACTGCAGGATTTGTATGTTACCGCAGGGAAGTACTGGAAACCATCAACCTGGAAGAGATCAGTTTTGTGGGCTATGCTTTCCAGATCGAAATGAAATTTGCCGCCTGGAAACTGGGCTTTAAAATAGTGGAAGTACCCATTACATTCATCGACCGTGAACTGGGGGCCAGCAAAATGAATAAAGGCATTGTAAAAGAAGGTATACTGGGTGTACTGGAACTGCGCTGGCAAAGCCTTTTTAAGAACTATCGTAAAAGGGTCACCAATTCGGTGTATACCAACTCGGTTTCTTTTCAGCAGCAGCAATTGAATGTGTAATAGTTTACAACAAAAATAATTGAATGAATATCCCGGCAAAGCCGGGATATTTTTTTGTATACAAAAGTTTGTTGTTTTATTTTTTTTAAAACATTTTATGTAATCCGCAAAACTTTTTGCATCAGTATAACAAATCAATTGTTATGCGTAAAGTACTCTTTGTAATCGGGCTATTTATTTTTGTTTCTTTTGCTTTTTCAGCAGCAGCGCCATTTGTTTTAACCGGTAAAGTATTGGATAAAGATGGCAACCCAGTGGCCTTTGCTATAGTAAAGATCACCGGAACTAAACAAGCAGTAACCGCTGATGCCGATGGTGTTTTCTCCATCAAAGTAAAAGAAGGAGATGAATTGGAAATTGGTGGCCCTGGTTATATAGCAGTAAAGGTAAAAGTAGGAACAGAAAAAGTGCTTTCAATAGCTTTAGAACATTCCAGCCAGACATTAACGGAAGTAGTGGTTGTTGGCGCATATAATATAAAACGAAATGTAAGATCAGTCAGTGGAGCATGTCAAACAATTTCCCCGGAGCAATTGAATACAGTAAGAATGGGTAACGTTAGTAATGCCCTTGCCGGCAAGGTTGCAGGAGTGCAGGTGAGATCTCAATCCGGTTCCGGCTACATTGTTAATAACAACCAGGATACTAAATTAAGCAATCATTGGGCAGGGCAAAGCAATTATGCCGCCGATAGTTCAGGTACAAACAGGGAAGGGTATGATCTTACACAGGAAAATGATTTTTTAACTGTAAAAGACAATGCGCTGTCTACTTTTTCTATTGATGTGGATGCAGCTTCGTACAGCAATGTGCGCAGGTTTTTAAATAGCAAAGAACTGCCCCCAGCCGGCGCCGTTAGGATAGAAGAAATGGTGAATTATTTTAAGTATGAATACCCTCAACCAAAAGACAATGAGCCTTTTTCGGTAAATACAGAAATAAGTGATTGCCCCTGGAACAAGGAACATCGCCTGGCATTAATTGGTTTACAGGGAAAGATTATTCCTACGCAAAACCTGCCTGCTGCCAACCTCGTTTTTTTAATAGATGTGTCAGGGTCTATGGAAGATGAAAATAAATTACCCCTCGTAAAAAGTTCTTTAAAGTTATTGGTGGATCAATTGCGCCAGCAGGATAAAGTAGCCTTGTGTGTGTATGCAGGTAATGCAGGATTGGTATTGCCTTCTACCGACGGTATGCAAAAACAAAAGATCAAAGATGCAATTGATGCCTTGTCTGCAGGCGGTTCCACTGCGGGAGGAGCCGGTATCAACCTTGCTTATAAAACAGCTTTGGATAATTTTATTAAAGATGGTAACAACAGGATCATTTTATGTACGGATGGTGATTTTAATGTAGGGGTGAGTAGTGATGCTGCGCTGGAAACATTGATAGAAAAGAAAAGGAAGGATGGCGTATTCCTTACCGTACTTGGCTTTGGTATGGATAATTACCAGGATGCCAAAATGCAGAAGCTGGCGGATAAGGGTAATGGCAACCATGCTTATATCGATCAACTGAGTGAAGCTAAAAAAGTATTGGTGAATGAATTCGGCGGCACTTTGTTCACAATAGCAAAAGACGTAAAACTACAGGTAGAATTCAACCCGTTTTTTGTACAGGGTTACAGGCTGATCGGGTACGAAAACCGTATGCTGGCCAAAGAAGATTTTAAGGATGATACAAAAGATGCCGGCGAAATGGGCAGCGGGCATACCGTAACGGCTTTGTACGAGATCATTCCTGCCGGTATTAATTCTCCTTTTTTGAAAAAGATAGATGCTTTAAAATACCAGGCTGTGGGAAATGCCCCGGCAAAGTCGTTCAATAATGAATTGATGACAATCAAATTACGGTACAAACAACCCGATGGGGCAACCAGTAAGCTGATTGTAAAACCGGTAACTGATCAGCGGGAATCTTTATCAGCAGCATCGGGTAATTATCGTTTTGCCGCAGCGGTGGCAGAATTTGGCCTGTTATTGAGAAACTCCAGGTTCAAACAATCTGCCAGCTACAAAAATATTCTATCCCTGGCCCGGGGAGCCGCTTTACAGTATGATGTAGAAGGCTATCGGAAAGAGTTCCTAGACCTTGTTAAAACCGCTTCCAGGCTTGCCGGAAATGTTGTTGATGACAAAGAAGTGGAAGCAGAAAATGTAGGGGTAAGATAATTTATGTAATTCGGAAACTACGTGCATCCTGATTGAAAGCACCTTAAAAACTAACTGTTATGCAGCAAATGCAGCTCTCCATACCGGAACCATGCCATGAGAACTGGGATGCAATGGCACCCTCAGAACAGGGCCGCTTTTGTAATGCCTGCGCCAAACAGGTGGTTGACTTCAGCAATATGAGCGATGCGGAAGTGCTGAATTATTTCTCCACCATCACCACCGAAAAAGTATGCGGCCGGGCTTATCCCGATCAGCTGGAAAGAACGATCAGTATGCCGAAGGAAATAAAGAAAAGGAAGTTCTGGTACTGGAATTATATCACCATGCTGTTACTGTTCTTTAGTAAAACAAACAATACCAAAGCGCAAAATAAAAGAATGACAACTGGTAGTGTGCAAAAAGTGAGTGCGGATCAATTGAATGTGGTAAGAACAACGAATATAAATGATGCGCTTGCCGGAAAAGTAGGAGAGGTAGCAATAAATCAGAACTCTGTAATCAATGGCGTAGTTAAAGACATCAATGGTGATCCTATTCCATTTGCATCTGTAAGAATTAAAAAAAGTAATACTGGGTTGAATGCTGATGCGAATGGAGCGTTTAGTTTGAAAGTAAATGTGGCTAAAGATACAATAGTGATCAGTGCAGCCAGCTTTAAGCCAATGGAAGTGACATTGCAGGGATTGAAAAATTATGAATTCAAACTTGAAAAAGATCCTAACCCTCCTAAAGAAGAATATATAGTGGCTCGGGCAGGCGGAATATCTTTTAGAAGAATGCCTGAAAAAACCTATTCAAAATATACGCTCACATTCAATGTAAAAGATAATGCAACGCTGCAGCAGGTATCCAAAGCATCTTTGATCATTGCAAAAACAGGAAAAGATAAAATTGATACTGTTTTGACTAACAGCAAAGGTGTTTTTAAACTGGATAAAGTAAGGCGGGATGAAAACTATATCATTAAAGTGATCGCTGATGGATATGATGACCAGGAGCTGGAAATAAATGCCCGTTATTTCAATGAAAAAAAGATCAATAAAGAAATATTGCTGCATAAAAAGCCGGTAGTTGTACAGCCAGCATCCAGGGTTCGGTTGATGGGCAATGTAAGTTCTACTTTAAGAAATACCGATGTATTGTATGTAGTAGATGGTACGATTACGACAAAAGCAGTTGCAGATGCTATAGGTGCAGATAATATAGAAGATGTTTCTGTTTTACAAGGGCCTGCCGCTGCCGCATTATTCGGCCCTTATGGCAGCAATGGCGCTATAATAATCAATACAAAAAAGAAACAACAGGCAGTATATAAAAGCTTAGATACAGTTGCTGTTAAATCTTATGGCAGTCTCAAAAGAACAACCGTAACAGGCGCCGTGTCAGCTATGGGAGGAATGATACCGGGTGTATGTATCAGGGCAACAGTAAAGGACTCTGTAAAAACAATGGTGTTGAAAGCGGTTGGAGCGTTGAAAGTATATCCTGATCCTGTTCAGAGAGGTAATGCATTTACAGTGGCGTTAAAATTAAAAATGCCGGGTGATTATATTGTGCAGGTTGTTAATGAAACGGGACGAATTCTTTTACAGCAACAGGTTGTTGCTTCTATAAAAGAACTTACTGCAACCATACCAACAGATATGCAATGGAGCAGCGGGGTTTATTTTGTTCGTGTACTGGATAAAAAAGCCAGCTTGATCATTACAGATAAAATCGTTATAAGATAATGTGGAGAAGTATTAACATAATGCGTGTATTAGTGCTGACATTGATGACAGGAATAAACCATGCAGGGTTTTCTCAAAATAACAGTGTGCCAGGCAAATCCATTTTATCTGAAACAACAGAAGCATCTTTTGCCGCGGTTTTAAAAGATAAACATGGTGTAGTTTCTATGTCCTCACAAGCGGGGCCGGCTGTATTAATAAGATGTAGGGGGAGAATTACCGATAGTGCCCAACTTGCTTTATTAGTTGTAGATGGTTTAATAATAAAAGATAGTAAGAATATTGACACTGACCTGATCGTGGATATCACTGTGTTGAAACCTGTGGATGCCGTCGCTTTATTTGGCATGAAAGGTAAGAATGGCGCAATAATTATCTCTACCAGTAAAGCAACTTTCAATAAAACGAAAACATTGGATACCGTGAGGATCGGCAACGGCCCGGTTTGTATACTAAGAAAAAATATTTCTTCTTCTTTCATAAAAAAAGAAGATACGGTGCGATTAGCACAGTTAATACAAGGCAAGGCAATTGAGCCACATGCGACTTTAAAAATATATCCTGACCCGGTTGTGAAAGGTGCTGCTTTTAAAATTGCGTATAGTGTACAACAGCCCGGGGATCATGTGATACAGGTTATTAACGCTTCGGGACAAATTGTGTTACAGCAAAAAACTGTTACAACTGCAAAACAATATACAGCAGCACTGCAGACCGGTACCAACTGGAGCAGTGGAATTTATTATATAAGATTGTTTGATGGTAATAACAAAATGATCAGCACTAACAACTTTCTTATTCAGTAGTTTGGTTGTGTTTTATGCCGGCCGTGATGCCTTCCTCACAGAGTAATCAAACAGGAGCATTGGGCCGGTTTTTTTATTGCTTTGCGTTCCTGTTTTACATGGTCAGACGGGGGCGTCGCACCATGCATGATCAGACAGGGCGTCAGATCATGCGGCGCACACGGTCTGACGCCCTCGTCTGACCGTGTGAGGCGGCTACTTAAAAGCAGGATGATACTGCTGCAAAGTATCTCTTAAATACTCCCGGTCTAAATGCGTATAAATTTCGGTGGTGGTGATGCTTTCGTGACCCAGCATTTCCTGTACCGCACGGAGGTCGGCGCCGCCTTCCACCAAATGTGTTGCAAAGGAGTGCCGGAAAGTGTGCGGCGAAATGGTTTTGCTGATACCGGCTTTTTTAGCCAGCTCTTTTAAAATTAAAAATACCATTACACGGGTAAGTTTGCTGCCACGGCGGTTGAGGAATAACATATCTTCCTGGTCTTTTTTAACCGGCAGGTGCACCCTGATATCATCCTTATAAATTTTGATGTATTTAATGGCATCACTGCCGATGGGTACCAGCCTTTCTTTATCGCCTTTACCGATCACTCTTATAAATCCCACATCGAGGTATAAACAACTGATCTTTAAATTCACCAGTTCGCTTACCCGCAGGCCGCAGCTGTAAAGTGTTTCCAGCATGGCTTTATTGCGGCCGCCTTCGGGTTTGCTCAGGTCTATCTGCGCAATGATGTTCTCTATTTCCTGGAAACTCAAAGTATCGGGTAAGGCACGCTTCAGTTTCGGCGCTTCTAATAGTACCGTTGGATCCACTGTGGTGATCTGTTCCAGCAAACAATATTTATAAAAACTGCGCAATCCCGAAATGATCCTTGCCTGCGAAGTGGCCGTCATGCCCAGCTCTGCAATCCATTTTACAAATTGTTCCAGGTCCTGCAGGGTTACTTTATCGGGCGCTTTGGAACCAGTATCCTGTAAAAAAACGGTGAGCATATCAATATCATGCAGGTAGGCTTCCACCGAATTATCTGCCAGTGATTTTTCCAATTGTAACCAGGCTTTGTAGCCTTTTTTATAAGCATCCCACATAGAGAGGAGTCATTGGTCATTAAGTCATTAAATAACTTCAGTGCTGCATTTCGCTTTATAAGTGAGCGATAATTTTGCAGCTTAAGTTTATTTAAAACAATTATACACTATTTTCGCTGCTTTAATTTATCTACAACCATTAAAATTTAATATGCAGGCAGTCAATCTCCGTTCCTTTAAGCAAAAGGTGAAGGCGAATAAAAGGCGCATGAAAACCTTTCTTACCAAAACAGAAAATAACCCTCCACGTGGCCTGGATAAATTAACAGCTGCACTGGAACCTGAAGTTTGGAAAGAAGTGGACTGCCTTACCTGTGCCAATTGCTGCAAAACAATGACGCCTACTTATACGCCTTCGGATATCAAAAGAATTGCGGCGCATTTTAATCAAACACCGCAGCAATTCAAAGACCAATGGCTGGTGTACGAAAAAAGAGATAAGGATTGGCAGAATAAAAAGCAGCCCTGCCAGTTTTTGAATTTAAAAGATAATAAGTGTTCCATCTACGAGATACGCCCGGTGGATTGTGCCGGCTTTCCGCACCTGCCTAAAAAGAAGATGGTGGACTACATGCACGTTCATAAACAAAATATCGAGTACTGCCCGGCTACGTATAAGCTGGTGGAGAAGATGATGGCTGCGGCGGGGAAATTGTAGATTTATGATTTTAGATTTGCGATTGCAGATTTTAGATTGTTTTTTTTGTTACGGGTTGCGGGTTTGTTTGTTGGCGAATAGGTATTCTTTTCTTTGAGGATTTATTCGCAAACAAACAAACCCGTAACGAAAACAACCCGTAACCCTCACAAAAAAACGTCCTCAATAAAAAAATACTCCACCGCTGTTCCTTTAAAAATGCTGATGGCCAGTATATCGAATTGTATCCTTTGCCATTGCGGGTGCTGGTATAAAAATTCTTCTGAAGCATCAATTAAATTACGGAGCTTCTTTTTTGATACGGCATCTTCCGGCAGGCCGAATTGTTTACTGCGCCGGGTCTTTACTTCTATAAAATGTAATACATCGTCTTTTGTTGCAATGATATCCACTTCCAGGCGGCCGTGGCGCCAGTTTTGGTGCAGTATGGTAAAACCCGTTTGAACCAGGTGTTTTGCCGCCATATTTTCGCCTGTGCTGCCTGTTTGATTGTGTGCTGCCATTGAATGAAGGCCTGAGCCCTTCTTTTAGTTTGAAATACAGGCAGAAAGGTTGGCAGGCGTGTAAATAATATTGGGTAAAAGCCGGTTGAAACTAATTGATAAATAAAAATATTATTGCTTATTTTTGCTGCAAACAAATCAAAAGATGAAGACGCAAAATAAACCCATGATCATTATTGCAGCCGGATTGATACTGATTGCTGCACTTTCAAGATTACTGCCGCATCCGCCCAATTTTGCACCGATTGCTTCTTTGGCCATTTTTGGAGGCGCTGTAGTGGGTAATAAAAAATATGCACTGGTGCTGCCTTTAGGTGCTTTGCTGTTGAGCGATGTGCTGTTTGAATTATTTACAGATACCAAGGGTTTTTATGATATCAGCCAGTCTTTTGTATATGGCGCTGTTATCCTGATCACTTTCCTTGCTACCCAGATCAAAAAAGTTAACACCAAAAATATACTGTTTGCCTGCCTGTGGAGCAGTGTTATATTTTTTGTTCTTTCCAATTTTGGCGTGTGGGTGAGTGGCGCATTTTATCCAAAAACATTTGCTGGTTTAATGGAATGCTACTACGCAGCGATCCCTTTTTACAAAAATGAATTCTTTGGCAATTTTGTACTGAACCTGTTCATGGGCAATGTTTTTTATACCGCCCTGCTGTTTGGCGCTTATGCAGTTGTAAGAAAACTAATGCCGGAAGCAGATACGCAACTCGCTTGATCGATAAAAAATATTTTAAAGAACCTGCTTTAACCGGCAGGTTTTTTTTATTGCGCCTCCAACTGGGTAAACCAGTATTTTTCGTGCAGTATATTTTCCGTTACGTTTACTTTAATAGGATTGCTGAAGAGCGGGCAGTTGATGACCAGGGTATGAAATTCTCCATTCTCCCCACAAACATCCACACCCAGTTTTTCCAGGTCGGCCACGCATTGTTCATCTATCAAACGGCCTAAAAAATCCGGTCCCATTATCTCGTTGCAGCTTACTATAATCGTTTTGATGCCGGCATCCAGCATCTGCATTACCAGTTGCTTCCGGTCTTGCTGCCACAGTGGTAATACAGCAATAAGCCCCGCATTGCTGCAAACCTTTTCTTCCCAGTCGCGGTGCGGTTGCAGGTCAATATCACCGAATACAGCGTGTGACAGATCGCACTCTTCCTTCAGCCTTTTTAAAGCACCTGTAAAATTCATTTCATAATCATTCCAGCTGCTGGCGATCAGTTCAATAGGCAGCCCTGCGGCTTTGGCCTGTAATTGCAGTATTGCAGCAGGAATACCATGACTGCGGGATATTTTACCTGCTTCATTTAATACGTTCAGTAACACTGCGGGGCTGTAACCCTGTTGTATGGCCTGCATCAGGGCAAAGCAACTGTCTTTACCGCCGCTCCAGCTGCATAATATTTTATGGGTGCTGCTATTATTTTTCATATTCATTGGCTTCGTACCATTCGTCTATGGCAAGGTCTTTTCCATCGGCGGCGCTGGTGGCCAGTTCGTCGCAACGGTTGTTGAATGGATTGGTGGCATGCCCTTTTACCCAATGCATGGTGATCTTAAATTTTGCCGCAATTCTATGATAATGCTTCCACAGGTCGCTGTTCTTTTTACCACCTTTAAAATCGGTCTTTATCCAGTTCTTCAGCCAGCCCTCGGTGATGGCTTTTACCACGTATTGACTATCGGTATAAACCTGTACCGGCAGTTCTGTTTTTTTCAAGGCTTCCAGTGCGGTTATCACTGCCAGTAATTCCATGCGGTTATTGGTGGTCAAGCGGTAACCTTTTGATATTTCTTTGCGGTGGTTGTTCCACATCAATATAATGCCATATCCACCCGGGCCCGGGTTGCCTCTCGATGCGCCGTCTGTATAGATCTGTATGCTGCTCAATCTTTTTTTATTAAGGCGCTAAGTTAATGTTAGTTAGGTAATAATATTTCTCATAGTAATTTATAAAACAGAAAACAATGATTTTTACAGTGAACTCCCTTTTAAAAATACCTTTAACCAGCTATTGAAGAAAATTGCCGTTGCTAAATTTTACATTTTTGTATTGAGTGGCAAGGGTTAATATTGAGTATGTTTAAAAAACTGCTGCCTGCTGCTATATTCAGCCTTTTATTCCTTTCCTTAAAAGCTGCTAACGACTCCATCGTTAAAAAGAAATATTTTACAAAAGCATTAAAGACCGGTTCCATCACTATCGATGGCATTCCTTCGGAAGAGGCGTGGAACACGGTTGAATTTGGCGGCAATTTTACACAATGGCAGCCCAATGAAGGTAAAGCACCGTCGCAACCCACCCAGTTTAAAATATTGTACGACGAAAAATATTTGTACGTGGCGTACTGGTGTTATGATGTATCTCCCGATTCTATCGTAAAAAGAATGGGCAGGCGGGATGATTTTCCCGGAGATTTTGTAGAGATCAATATTGACAGTTATCATGATAAACGTACCGCATTCTCCTTCACCACTTCCGTATCGGGAGTAAGGGGCGATGAATTTGTTAGCAATGATGGTAATAACTGGGATGAAAGCTGGAATCCTATCTGGTATGCCAAAACACATGTGAACAAGAATGGCTGGACGGCTGAGATAAAGATCCCTTTCAGCCAGTTGCGCTATGGCAACGAAAAAGAAAAAGTGTGGGGTTTCCAGGTTACGCGGCGGCTTTTCCGTAAAGAGGAGCGGAGCACTTTTCAACTGGTGCCGCAGAGTTCGGGTGTATGGGTGAGTGGTTTTGCAGAGCTGCACGGCATCAAGGATATACCCATGCACCGCCAGGTGGAAGTGGCGCCTTATGTTACTGCAAAGGCAGAAAAATACAAAGCGGAGCCGGGCAATCCTTTCGCTACAGGATCGGATGCAAAAGTATCGGCGGGTGTGGATGGTAAAGTAGCGGTTACGAATGACCTGATACTTGATTTTACCATCAATCCCGATTTCGGGCAGGTGGAAGCCGACCCCTCACAGGTACGCATAGACGGTTTTCAGAATTTTTTTGAAGAGAGACGGCCTTTCTTTATCGAGAGCAGGAATATTTTCGATTACCAGCTCACCGGTTCTGAAGCCGGTGGCGATTATGATGCCGACCTGCTTTTTTACAGCCGGCGTATCGGCAGTTCGCCGCATGGTTTTGCCAATACCGGTACAGGCGAATACGCTGATGTTCCGCAAAATACTTCGATCCTCGGTGCTGCAAAATTCAGTGGTAAAACGAAAAAAGGATTGAGTATCGGTATCCTGGAAAGTGTTACGCAACGGGAGATGGCCACCATCGATAAAAGCGGTGTACGCCGTAAGGAACTGGTGGAACCTTTAACGAGTTATTTTGTAGGACGTTTGCAGAAAGATTTTAAGCATGGTAATACGATCATTGGTGGCATATTCACTGCAGTGAACAGGGAGAACGGTTTGAGTGATATCCTGCACCGCAGTGCATATAGTGGCGGTTTTGATTTTTTGCATTACTGGCGCAACCGCACCTGGTATATCAGGGGCAATGTAGTGTACAGCCATGTAACGGGTACCAAAGAAGCGATACTGAATACACAAACTGCATTTGAACATTTATTTCAGCGGCCGGGCGCTACGGAACTGGGTGTTGACAGCAGCCGCACTGCGCTTACCGGTACAGGTGGTACGGTAAGGTTTGGTAAGATTGGTGGCAGGCCGGGCAGGCTGGGGCAGGTGTTTAAATTTGAAACGGGTTTTACACTCCGCTCCCCGCAACTGGAGTTGAATGATATTGGTTTCATGCTTACCACCAACGAGATCAATCATTTTACCTGGATGGGATTGCATTTTCAAAAACCATTTGCAGTTTTCCGCAATGCAAGGCTGAACTATAACCACTGGAGCAGGTGGGATTACAGTGGTAAATTCATCTTCCAATTGTTCAACGTAAATGCACATGCCACTTTTAAAAATAACTGGCAGACAGGCGGCGGCTTTAACTGGAACCCGCTTGAAATTACCAACAATGCTTTACGGGGAGCCAGCGCTTTCCGACATCCTAACGGTATGGGGTACTCGTATTACCTGAATACCGATTACAGGAAAAAAGTGCAGGGCAGTGTAAGCTTTAGTAATTTCTGGGGTTTTGAGAACACCACTAAAGGCAAAGACGTCAGCTTATCGGTAATATACCAGCCTACCAATGCTTTGAACATCAGCCTGAGCGGCAGTTACAGTTATTACCGCCGCCGCCAGGACCAGTTCGTGGAAAACGTGGATTTCAATAATACCATCCGCACTATTGTAAGCCAGGTAAAACAAAATACGCTGCGTTTTGTAGCAAGGTTGAATTATAATATCACGCCCGATCTTACTTTACAATACTACGGGCAGCCTTTTATTACAAGACCTGTGTACAGCAATTTTGCCTATGTAAGCAGCCCGATGGCCAAACAATACGATGACAGGTTTCACAAGTTTGCGGCTAACCAGGTAAAGCTTAATGGGGACCAGTACCTGGTGGATGAGAACAATGATGGTATCACGGATTATACTTTCAGTAAACCCGATTTTAATTTTGTGCAGTTCCGTAGTAATCTTGTAGCAAGATGGGAATACAAACCCGGTAGTGAACTGTACCTGGTATGGAGCCAGGGCAATACGGCCGATAATGCTTTTAATGAACTGGATACACCGATCGTAAAAAGCCTCTTCACCAACGCCTTCGCATCACAGGCCAGGAATATCTTTTTAGTAAAATGGACCTACAGGTTTTTAAGATAAAAAAATTGTGATCAATAAAGAAGGCCGGTGCATGCACCGGCCTTCTTTATTCGTACCTGTTTATTTTAAACTGCTGTACACGATCGTTTCAAATTTTGCAGCCAGATCTCCGTGACTGTTGGGTGTTTGCTGCGTCATGATAAGGCAAACAAGATTGGCTTTTGGATCGGCCCAGTACGTAGTGCCATAATAGCCTCCCCATGCAAAGCTGCCTTCGTTGCGGGGCAACTTTGCTGCAGCTTTAGCGGAAGTGATCTCGAAGCCCAGCCCGAAATTATCATCATTGGCGCCTATCTTAAGATCCAGTTGGCCGCTGATCATCATTTTTACAATGCGGGGAGATAATATTTGATGGCCATTATATTTACCACCGTTCAACAGCATCTGTAAAAATATCGCATAGTCGTAAGCGGTAGATGATAAGCCGGCGCCACCGGAAAAATAATGCGTATTCATCAAAGGATAATCGGGATCGATATTCCTGAAATCGTGCGCCCATTTTATAACATGGTGCTGGTTATCTTCTGTGTATACGCTTGCCATGCGCCCGGCTTTTTCCTGCGGTACATTGAAATAAGTATCTTTCATGCCCAGCGGATCAAAAATGTTTTTCTTTAAAAAATCATCCAGCGTGGTGCCGCTGATCACTTCTATCAAACAACCCAGCAGGTCACAGTTCAAGCCGTATAAAAATTTTTCACCCGGCTGATTCTTCAAAGGCAGTTTGGCCAGTACATTCATTTTCTCCAACAGGTTGGCATTAAAATAACCTAATCCCGATGGTACGCCTGCTTTTGCATATACTGCTTTCATTTCTTCGGTACCGATACCTGCATAATCAATACCGGATGTATGCGTAAGTAGGTCCCTGAACGTGATATCCCTTTTTGCAGGTACGGTGGTATATGTTGTATCAGCTTTGTTGAATTTATCCAGCACCACAGGATTTTTAAATGCAGGAATGAAATCAGCAATGGGTTCATCCAATAATAATTTACCCTGTTCGTATAAGATTAAAATACCGGCGCTGGTAATAGCTTTTGTCTGGCTCATGATCCTGAAGATGGTATTATTGGTCATTGCTTTTTTGGTATCCATATCTGCAACACCATAGCCTTTGTACTGCACCAGTTGATTATCTTTTACCACCAGGGTAACCACGCCGGTCACCCAGTTCTTATTGATATAACTGTTCACCAGTTCATCAATGCGCTGTAATCTTTCCATATCAACAGATGGGTTAGGTTTGGAAGTGGTTTGTATCACCTGCGAAAAACCTGTGTTGATAAAATGTATCAAACAAAAACCTGCACAAATAATATGGCGTGTAAAATGTTTTTTCATTGTTGCTGAAAATTATCTTTTAAAGAATATGTAATTTATTATAAAATGAGATGTAGAGCATTGATTTGTTTCCTGAAAAGCGGTATTAAAATAAGCTGATATTTTGATACCGCCATAAATTATCAGGCAATTAGTTTTATATTGAGGAAAACCAACCTGACTATGACCTCATCCCCGCCTGTATTAAAAAAAGCATTGAGCGCCACCCATCTTTGGGCAATTGCAGTGGGGCTGGTGATCTCCGGCGAATATTTTGGATGGAACTACGGATGGGGTGTTGCAGGTACCGTAGGTATGATCATTGCAACACTGGTGGTTACCCTGCTGTATGTGTGTTTTATTTTCAGCTTTACCGAACTTACCACTTCTATACCCGATGCAGGCGGTCCTTTTGCTTATGCTTTTAAAGCATTGGGCGCTACTGGTGCACTGATCGCCGGCTATGCAACACTGGTGGAATTTTTACTGGCGCCGCCTGCCATTGCTTATGCGCTGGGCAGTTACCTGCATTTTTTATATGGATGGTTCGATGTGCAATACACTGCTATCGGCAGTTATATTGTTTTTACGCTTATTAATTTACTGGGTGTAAAAGAATCAGCGGTGTTTACGTTGATCATCACATTACTGGCGGTGGCCGAGCTGCTGATCTTTATGGGCATTGTGGCGCCGCATTTTGAAATGAAAAATTTTATGCACAACAGCATGCCTTTTGGTTGGTCCGGTGTGTTTGCTGCATTGCCTTTTGCAATATGGCTGTACCTGGCTATAGAAGGTGTGGCTATGGTGGCAGAGGAAACAAAAGATCCGCATCGTACCATTCCCAGGGGATATATTTCCGGTATCATTACCTTAGTATTACTTGCATTGGGCATTATGGTATTTGCAGCGGGCATTACCGATTGGAAAAATCTGTCTTCTATTGATTATCCTTTACCCGAGGCTATCAGCTATGCATTGGGAAAGAATAACCAGTTCACCAAATTGTTTGCAGGCATTGGATTGTTTGGTTTGATAGCATCATTTCATAGTTTGATCACGGCTTATTCAAGACAAATATTTTCGCTATCAAGAGAAAATTACCTGCCGGGATTTCTTTCCAAAGTACATCCACGTTTCCGTACACCGCATTGGGCATTGCTGATGGGTGCAGTGGTAGGTATCATTGCAATCCTTTCAGGAAAAACGAATGAACTGATCCTTTTCTCTGTACTCGGTGCGGTGGTAATGTATATCATCAGTATGATCAGCCTTTTTGTACTAAGAAAAAAAGAGCCACAGGCAACACGTCCTTTCAACGCGCCGTTCTATCCTTGTTTCCCGGCAACGGCATTGTTGCTCTCGCTTGTCTGCCTCGTAGCCATTGTATATTATAACCCGATGATCAGCGTTTATTTTTTTGCACTATTGCTGCTGATCGTGATACTGTTTGTAACTTCAGGCCGGCACAAAAAACAAAATGCCTTCTTTTAAATCATCATAGTATAATAATGCCTTACCGCACCGCTATAAAAGATACTGCGTATGTTTTTAAGGATCTTAAAACATTACTGGCTAAGGCGACACCTTACCGTAGCGGGGATGCATTAGCTGGGTTGACAGCGGATAGTTATGAAGAACGGGTTGCAGCACAGATGGCACTGGCAGATGTACCGCTGCAGACTTTTTTAAATGAAGCCGTGGTGCCGTATGAAACGGATACGGTTACACGATTAATTATTGATACACATGATGCCGTTAATTTTAAACGCATCGGTCATTTTACAGTAGGTGAATTGCGTGACTGGTTGCTGAGCGATGCAGCTGATACAACTATGCTGCAGCAATTGTGTTTTGCATTTACTCCAGAAATGATCGCCGCCGTAAGCAAACTGATGCGTAACCAGGACCTGATACTGGTGGCGCAAAAATGCGAAGTGATCACAAAATTCAGGAATACAATCGGGACAAGAGGTTGCATGAGCACAAGGCTGCAGCCCAATCATCCTACAGATGACAGGAGGGGTATTGCCGCCAGTATGGTGGATGGTTTATTGTATGGCAGTGGCGATGCGGTGATCGGCATTAATCCTGCCACGGATGCGCCTGTAGCAGTGAGTGGATTATTACAGATGCTGGATGAAGTGATCCATCAATTTAATATTCCTACACAGAGTTGTGTGCTGGCGCATATCACCACTACGTTGCAATTGATAGAACAGGGAGCGCCGGTAGACCTCGTGTTTCAATCCATTGGTGGTACAGAAAAAACGAACAATAGTTTTGGTGTATCTATTGCTTTGCTGGATGAAGCGTATGATGCAGCACTTTCCTTACAAAGAGGTACCGTTGGCAATAACGTAATGTATTTTGAAACGGGGCAGGGCTCGGCATTATCGGCCAATGCGCATGAAGGTGTTGACCAGCAAACCTGCGAAGCAAGGGCTTATGCTGTAGCAAGAAAATACAAACCACACCTGGTGAATTCAGTTGTAGGGTTTATTGGTCCCGAATATTTATACGACGGTAAGCAGATCATCCGTGCAGCGCTGGAAGATCATTTTTGCGGCAAATTATTAGGGCTGCCAATGGGTATGGACATCTGTTATACCAATCATGCAGCTGCCGACCAGGATGATATGGATACACTGCTTACATTGCTGGGTGTGGCCGGGTGCAATTTTATAATGGGTGTACCGGGTGCAGATGACATTATGCTGAATTATCAATCCACTTCATTTCATGATGCACTGTACCTGCGTAAAGTGCTGGGCAAAAAACCGGCGCCGGAATTTGAAGCATGGCTGATGCAGCAGGGTATTATGGATACTGCAGGCAACCGGCTTGCGGTTAATAACAATCATCTTTTATTGAAAGCACTATAATATGGAGCATCCTTCACCTATCATTCCTGATAGCTGGCAATCGTTAAAGCAATTTACGAATGCACGCATTGCATTGGGCAGTACGGGTGTGGCGGTGCCTTTAAAAGAGTTGCTACAGTTCAGGTTGGCGCATGCGCATGCAAGGGATGCTGTGTATGCCCTGCTGAATGAACAGGAGATCATAAGAGGTTTGGAACAACTGCAATTATCCTTTAGCCTGTTGCACAGCAAAGCGCAGCACCGCGATGCATATTTACAACGCCCCGATTTAGGAAGACAACTCCATGAAGCTTCGGCAGCACAACTAAAAAACAGCAATGACAGCTGTGATATTGCGATCCTTATCGCAGATGGTTTATCTGCAACCGCAGTGAATGAACATGCTTTGCCTTTATTGCAATGCCTTATACCGATGCTGCTGCAAGCTGGTTTTGTACTGGCGCCCATCAATTTGGTGCAGCAGGCAAGGGTTGCCATTGCTGATGAAGTGGGCGTATTACTGCATGCTAAATGTACAGTGGTGTTAATAGGGGAGCGGCCGGGCCTTAGCTCACCAGATAGTATGGGCGCTTATTTAACGTATGCTCCTGCAATCGGGGCAACAGATGAATGCAGGAACTGTATTTCCAATATCAGGCCGGCAGGGATGGATGTTGTAACAGCTGCCAACAAGGTATTTTATTTGATACAGGAGGCTTTTCGTTTACAATACAGTGGCGTTGCTTTAAAAGACAACGCACAAAATACTGCATTGCCCGAATGATTTTTTTTGTGAATTTTGTACAGCTATATAATAATTGATTGCCGCAATTAATACCTGTTTAACCAATGGCTCCCGAAATAATTACAGTAACCGCAATGGCTACTTTTGAAACCTATGCAGCGCTCGCTACAGCGCATGCTTTTGGCATGGGCACCTGGGTGATACTCGGCTGTACTTTAACGGGTGGCATCATCGGTGTTTTTATCGCAGCATTCTTAGGTGCAAGGATAGAAAAATTCATCAATGAAAGATTCCGGAAAAATAAACCACCGAAAGCAAAAACCGGTTTGATCTATGCCATCTGGAAAAAATATGGCCTGTATGGCTTGGGCATCATCGGTACTTTTTTATTTGGCGCCCCCGCCGCCATTGCTGTTGGCGTGGGCTTTAATGCCAATATGAAAAAGCTGGTGAAAGTTTGTCTTGCTACCGTGGTGGTACGTTGTTTTGCATTTACTTTTTTCAGCGATTTTATAAAAGGACTGTTTTAGAACCTTCCTTTGCATAGCTGTGTGCTTCTGCTGCTTTCGCGGCCCTTTCTGCCTGCGCAATATGCCTTTCTATATGATACACATAAAAACGAAAAGTATCTCCCAGTCTTAATTTTATAAGTGGTGTTAATGAAATAGCGGTTTTTGTTTTTGTAAGATCCACTGTTCTTGCCTGCTCCAGTAAAACTTTCAATAGTTCCAGTTGTTTGATGAACCGGTGAACGGTGGTGATCGTCAAGGCTGAGTTGACAGGATTCTTGTCTTTGGGCGCTTTCAGTTTTTTAATGTTGCCGTTCTTTGCCTTCATCAACCCTGCAAAATAATTGCCGAGCAGTCCTGTTTTAAAAACGCTATTGGCACGGTGTTTTGTATTTGCCAGTATTTGTTTTTCTATTTCCGGTAAATAAAAATCACCGTACAGGTTCAGGTGTTCCAGGCATTCTAAAATGCTCCATGCTTCCAGGCTTTTTTTAAAATTCAATTCGGTGGTGCTGAGTGTTTTGAATTGTTTTGCTGCGTCTGTGGCATCTTCGGCCAGGTTCAGCAATTCTGCGATGAGTAAATTGGTTTGTATCTGCATTGTCTTTTTGTTTATGCAAATATTGACCGTATTTTTTTTGCGCAGCTTGACTGAAATCAAGAATTCCGGATGCGGCTGAGTGTTTCGGGTTTCATGCGCAGGTAGGATGCGATGTATTTTAATGGCACCTGCTGAAATACATTGGGGCTTCTTTCCAATACTCTTTTCAATCTTTCGGAAGGAGAGGTGATCAGCAGGTCTATTTCCCTGTCTATTTGTTGGGTGAGTAATAATTCCAGTAAACTCACATACTGGCTGAGTGTTTCATGATCCTTATGTACCAGTTGTAAAAAATCTTCTTTAGCGATCATTTTAATGGTGGTCTTCCGGATCGCTTCTATATAAAATTCTGAAGGTGCTGATTTGATGAATGAGGAGAGTGAATTGATAAGCGATCCTTCGTACCCGAAGCGGATGGTCTGCTCCTCAAATTCGGACAAGTATAATACCCTGATGGCGCCTGATACCACCATGTACAAATGTTTTTCTGTTTCGCCTTCTCTTAACAGGAATTCGCCTTTAGCAAAAACCTTCTCTGTTCCTGCCTCATCAAATATTTTAATGAGTTTTTCAATGAATGTTTCAGGCATATTGCTGCTTTTGATGATTATACCTGGAATACGCCGGTTTTAAATTCCGGGATATCGCTGTTGTTATTGGCTGCGGCAATACCTTCGGCAATTACTTTACGGGTGGCGGCGGGATCAATAATTTCGTCTACCCACAACCGTGCGGCAGCATAATAAGGTGTCGTCTGGCTGTTGTACCGGTCAATGATCTGGTTCAGCATTTTCTGTTCTTCTGCAGCGTCTATCTCCTGGCCCTTGCTTTTTAAAGCGGCTACCTGTATCTGCAATAATGTTTTGGCCGCCTGTTCGCCGCCCATCACCGCGATCTTTGCCGTAGGCCACGCATAGATAAAACGGGGATCGTATGCTTTGCCGCACATGGCATAATTACCGGCACCATAGCTGTTGCCCACTATAATGGTGATCTTGGGTACCACCGAATTAGCGACTGCATTCACCAGTTTGGCACCATCTTTTATAATGCCGCTGTGCTCGCTGCGGCTGCCCACCATAAAGCCGGTAACATCCTGTAAAAAAACCAGGGGTATCTTTTTCTGGTTGCAATTCATGATAAAGCGGGCGGCTTTATCGGCACTGTCGTTGTAGATCACGCCGCCTAACTGCATTTCACCTTTCTTGCTTTTTACTATCAACCGTTGGTTGGCCACAATGCCCACAGCCCATCCATCCACACGGGCATAGCCGCAAACAATTGTTTTACCATACTCCGCTTTAAACTCATCAAAACTATTTGCATCCACAATACAATCGATGATGTTCAGCATATCATACGGTTTGGTATTGCCTTCGCTCATAATGCCATAGATGGATGCTTCGCTGGTTTTTGGTGCTGTTGCCTTTATCCTGTCAAAGCCCGCTGTTTGCGGTTTGCCCAGTTTGGAAAATATTTTTTTAATATGGTCCAGGCATTCCTCTTCTGTACTGAATTTATAATCGGCAATGCCGCTTAATGCGTTGTGTGTTTCTGCACCGCCCAATGTTTCTGCATCAATGTCTTCACCAATGGCTGCTTTTACAAGGTAAGGCCCTGCGAGAAATATAGAACCGTTGCCTTCCACCATCAATGTTTCATCGCTCATGATGGGCAGGTATGCACCACCGGCCACACAGGCGCCCATTACGGCAGCTATCTGCGTAATACCCATCGCACTCATCTTTGCATTGTTGCGGAACACTCTTCCAAAATGTTCTTTATCGGGAAATATCTCATCCTGCATCGGTAAAAAAACACCGGCGCTGTCCACTAAATAAATGATGGGTAATTTATTCTCCATCGATATCTCCTGCATGCGCAAATTCTTTTTACCGGTGATGGGAAACCAGGCGCCCGCTTTTACCGTCTGGTCGTTGGCAACAATAATGCATTGCCGGCCGCTTACATAACCTATGCCGCTTACGGTGCCGCCTGCGGGGCAACCGCCTTGTTCTGCGTACATTTCATATCCTGCAAATGCGCCCAGCTCAATAAAAGGTTTGTCAGCATCGCACAAATAAGCAATGCGCTCCCTTGCGGTGAGTTTATTTCTTTCCTTTTGTTTGGCTGCTGCTTTTTTGCCACCGCCATCGTATATCTTTTCCAGCAGTTTTTTGGTGTGGCTCCAGGCCAGTTTATTGGCGTCTTCGTTCTTATTGAATTGTAAGTCCATGGTTGATAGTTAATGATTCATGGTTGATGGTTCATAGCTCATGGTTGATGAGCTGTGAACTGTAAGGCAATCATACGTTAAACATAGACAAAAATAGGGGATTGGGATTAACTGGATTGAAAACTGTTGGGAGCTACTACCGCAGCAAATGGTTCTAATAAAAAAAGAGTGGACTGAAGCCCACTCTTTGATAAATGTTATTAGTTACAATTTATTTTACAAAAATGCCATAGCCGTATGCTTCCTGGGTGTTTGTAAAACCAGTTAAAGCAACTGGTACGTTATTTTGAAAATACAATGGGGTGGTTATCCCGTTATTTGAATTGATTTCTCCTACTGTATAAACTATATTATTCTTTACAAAAATATTGTTAACTGCCGCAGTATTACCACTTGTAGCATAGTTTGTTACAAAATTGATGTTATTGTTTTTCCAGTAAACAGCATTCTGTATAAAAACACCCTGGTTCTGATGTATTGAGCCGCCGATATATATATCGCCATTATCAACAAAAATTGAATTGCTGCTTGCCCCCGCATAAGTTCCGGGATATGTCAATGTAGTTTTAACAGCATTTTTCCAATATACCGCAATAAAGGATTGCCCGTTGCTTGTTGATTCAGAGCCGGAAAAATAGAGGTCTCCGTTGTCTATAAAGATACCGGAAGCTTCATTGCCTGCATTAACACTTGCAGCTGAAAGAAAATTGATCGTGTTATTCTTCCAGTACACTGCCCTGCTTGATGAATTTGAATTGCTGAACACCTTGCCACTAACATATACATCTCCGTTCACAACTTTTATACTGGTTGGGCTTAGTATATCAAAAGTGTCTTTTGGTATGATTGTCGCCACTCCATTCTTCCACACCTTAGCAGCTGTAGCAGAGCCAGAGCCTTCTAATCCAACAATATAAACATCTCCATTGTACACGTCAAAACCAAATGGCTCTGCATAGGTTAAGCCATTTGTAACATTGGTCAATACGCCATTTTTCCATAATTTGATAGTATTGACCCAACCATTAATGGTTGTATCTTCCTCAGAGCCTAAAACATAAACATCATTATTATAAACCAATGCCTGTAAAGCATAAGCAGATTTATTTCCATTTGCCGGGATGTTTGTTAAGACAGTTGCGATACCATCTTTCCACAATACAGCATTGTTTTCTATTGCGCCGGTTATATAAACCCCACTGGTATTAATCGTATTTCCACAGGCAGTAAGCGTACCCAGGTTAACAGTATTACCAATAGCAGTTGCGCCTGCAACAGTGCTATAGGCGCCGGTGCTGAGGTCTACAGCATTGTAAGTGTAAGTTGCAGTTCCGCCGCAATACAGCAGGCTGAAATTCACCTGTCCTGTTGCGTTGGTATAAGCGATGGTACCCCCGCCACCAGCAAGACTAAGACTTACATATCCGTTGGTCACCGGCTGGTTGTTACAATTTTTTACGGTACCCGTAAAGGTTATTACCTGTGTGGCCGGTATGGTAACATTGATATTGCCTAAAGAAGCATTGGCGGTGTATGGCCCAATATTTTGTGTATAAACTACGGTATTGCTTGTACAAAATGTGTTTGTTATTACTTCCAGTTTCAGGTTCTCGTTCTTTGGTACGTAACCGGATACATAACCACTATCATTGGTAAAACCAGTTACATAAGTACCATTGCTCAACCTCGTGATCTTTACCATGGTATTGGCCATTGGCAGGCTGTTGGCACTGTTCAGCAGGCGCAGGTCCAGCGTTACAAAATTGCCGGGTACATCCACATTCCAGAAAGAGAATTTATCTACAGCTGCTGTATAATTGCTGCCGCTTTTGGTGGCGGTGCCTTCTTCTTTCCAACGGGCAGTGGCTTCGTCAAAATGCCACAGTGCAATGGTTTCGGGTGCGCTTGCCGCCAGCATTGCCGGGATGGGGAAGCTGATGGTAGCTTTTTTGCCGGGAGCGATCTTTAATGTATTACCACTCGCATCCTGTAATTCGGCGCCTACCATTCCGTAAGTGGTCAACAGGTATTCGCCATTGCTGCTGTTGATGCCCCTCAGGTCGCCGGGTATCACCAATGGTAAATTGGCTGCGGTAGGATCGATCCAGTAAGCAAACACTTTTACGCTGCCGTTGTAAGCCGCACCAGCGCTTGTTACAAAAGCATTGGCAGGAAAAACGATCGATGCACCATTGGTGGTAACCGTACCGCCCGCCGAAGCAATGAGTGTAGCCGTAAGCGTTTGTTTAAGCAACTGGATCTTTACATAATTATTTTTGCCCGGCATGGTCACAAAGCTGCGGATGCCTTTAAAGTAGCCGGTTTTAATTACAGTTACATGGCCGTTGGCGGCAGAAATATTTACGTTCTTAAAAGTAAAATTGCCCATGGCATCGGTAGTGCCGGAGTAACTGTCCGATGTTACAGTAGCATTCACAACGGGTTGGTTGTTCTCGTCTATCACCGATCCGGAAATGGTGGCGGTTACTTTTGTTGCATCATTCACTACCACCGGTGGCTCCAGTGTTTGTGTATCGTCCATACTGTCCGGTTTTTTACAACCAGGTTGTATCAATACAAACAAGGAAAGAAAAAAGAACAGGATACTTGCTTTGGTGTTTTTTTGTAACATCAGTTATAGGGTTTTAATTTAAATTCCGGTATTCAATTTATTGGCGATTAATAAAGTCAGTTATGTAACCTTAACAGGTCATAGTAAGGGTATTCGAAGGATCGGGTAAGAATTTTAAAGCTACAGATGTGCTGCAAGATATAGTAAAGAACCCATTAAACAAACAGGTAATGAACAATTTAAATGAAGATTCGGGGCAGGCATGTTGGAAGTAACTGGTTTGCAATTATCTTTGAGATAGTAAGGGTCGTATTATTTTTTCATGAATTGCATCAATTAATTAACTGTATATGGGCATCGAGATCAACCGCATTGTAAAATTGTTTGAAGACCTTCAGCATGGTGATTGCTGGATCGGCAATAATTTTAAAGAAACACTGCAGGGCGTTACTGCTGCAATGGCTGCACAGGATGTAGTGGCCAAAAGCAATAATATCTGGCAACTCACTGCTCATATCATTTACTGGCGTACTACTGTTGTAAACCGTTTAACGGGCAGTACCAATCCTCCTCCTTTCAAAGATTTTTTATTGCCTGCCGAACTGAATGATACCAACTGGCGGCAGACCCTGCACGATTTTGAAGCAGCTTATCATGCTTTGCGCCATGCCTTGCATGCTATCAAAGATGAACAGCTTGATAAACCATCTCCGGTGCAGGGGCAAACTTTTTATCAGTTGATATTGGGTTGCCTGCAGCACGATGCATACCATCTTGGACAAATGCGTTTATTAAAGAACGGCTTAAAGTGATCACCGTAAAATCCGCAGTATAAAAAAGGTTTGTTCTGTAAGGGAAAATAATATTACTTTACGGTTTAACGATGGAACAAGCTACACTAAAACAACTGTCAGAGATATTAAAGATCAGTATCTCCACCGTATCCCGTGCACTGAAAAATCATCCTGATATTTCGGAAGAGACGAAGCGAAAAGTAAAGGAACTGGCCGAAACACTGGAGTATGAACCCAACAGCCACGCTATTTACCTGCGCAACAATACCAGCAATGTGCTGGGCGTACTGGTGCCTTCCTTTGATAATTTCTTTTACGAATCATTTGCCATTGCTGTGGAAGAAGAGGCAAGGGCCCGTGGATATTCTGTACTGCTGATGCAGTCGGGCGAAAGCAAGGAGATCGAATCGGCCAATTTAAAATTATTGAAGAACAACCGCATTGCCGGCCTGTTCATTTCCATTACCGGCGAAACGGATGATATCAGTTCCTTTTTAAAACTGGAAGAAAAGAAGATCCCTGTGATATTTTTTGACCGGGTGCCCGATTATGATCAATGCAACAAAGTGTGTGTTGCAGACAGGTCGGCGGCCATTATTGCAGCAGAAGCGCTGGCGGCAAAAGATAAAAAAAATATACTGGCGCTTTTCGGTCATCCCAAACTCACCATCTCCACCAAAAGGCACGAGGCTTTTAATGAGACCATTAAGGCCCATGCACCCAACGCACATATCAACAACCAGTTTGCATTATCTATCGAAGATGCAAAGGGTATAACCGCCACTGCACTGGAAAGTAAAAAAAGGCCTGATGCCATTTTCTGTATGGGCGACCTGTTGCTTATCGGCGCTATGTATGCCGTGCACGAAAAAGGATTGCGGGTGCCCGAAGATGTAGCGGTGATCTCCATCAGCAACGGACTGCTGCCAACGCTTTATAATCCTAAGATCACTTACGTGGAAACCAGCGGTTATAAACTCGGCAAGCTTTCTTTTAAGCGCATGATGGATTGCCTCTCGGGCAGCACCTTTATCCAGGAACTCACCATCAACTCCGTGTTGGTTGAAGGCGGTTCTTTGTAACTAAAAAAGACATATCTCTTTCCATTTGTAATAATAGGGTTGCATTTTATATAAAACTCCGTTAAATTGTAGTATAATGTTTTACTGATGCCTGCAGTTAAAACCTTTCACCTTGTCCTTTTTATTGTTTTAAACCAAATTGTCTGTACAGCAGGTAAGGCGCAGCTACAGCAACCCGGCAGCAACAGTTATTTTGCCCAGCATTTTGGCGAAGAGGAAGGCCTGCCGCAAAACTCCATCAACAGTATTTTGCCCGACCGCTACGGGTTTTTATGGATCGCTACCGAAAGCGGCATCACCCGGTTCAACGGCAATCGTTTTTTACCTGTGCATACCAGGAAGGGCATCATCAACGGCAACTTTACACGGATAAAACATTTTTATTACAAAGGCAAGGATACCATCCTGGCATTTTCTGCCGCCACGCAACAGATCGCCTACATTGTAAACAATTCCATTACTGCTATTAAAAAACATCAGTACGGTGACGGGCTTTTTTTTCTGAACCTGCATGAAACGGTTCCGCAGAAAGCATTTTTGCATGCCGACAGTTCTATGCAGCAATGGTATATTGCGCCTGGCGGTTATACCGGCACTGTATACAGTAAAGATACTTTGCTGGTAACTCTTACCGATGGGATAGGCGTATATGATTCCCATGGGCTCATCAATAAGATACCGGTCAACAACCTGGTGTTTAAAAAGCTATTATACCTGCAGGGCAAAGCAGCGTACATAGATGAGGATAATTATATCAATTTTTATACAGCCGCAGGCCTGCAGCAAAGAAAGCCATTGCCCCTGCCTGTAAAGCAAAGACTCTCTTTATTCAACAACGGCGATGGCAACGATTTTTTTTGTGTGGCAGATTCTGCCTTGTATAATATCTCGATCAATGCTGCGGGGGAGCCGGTAGTGAACCTGTTGTTCAACAACCTGCAGAATGCTAATGATATTACAATGGTGTATCAAAAAGACAGTAACACCATTGTAGTGGGTACACAACGCAGCGGCCTGTATGTGTACCGCAAAAAATTCTTTACACTCACCGATCCCATGCCCAATGGAGAGCCGGATGCTTTTTATGTGCAGCAGTTACTGCCCGATGGGCACACGGTGCTTACCGGCGGGGATAAACTTTTTGTAGATGGACACTTTACAGGAAAGACAAAAACGCCTTACGCAACTTTTCCCTATACTTCCTTAAAAGACAGCAAAGGATATTACTGGTACATATACAAGAACAGGGTACTGCATGGCACGGATATCGGCCCCAATGCCGATACCATACTGCGCTTTAAAGGTTCACCCAACATCCTGTTCGAAGACCGGCAGGGAAGGGTATGGTTCATCTCCAGTCACCTGGCCGGGTATTTCGCGAACAATATTTTTACAGAGGTCACCATTGCTAATCTGCGGCTCGATATAGTTTCGTATATGCAGCAGCGTGAGGATGGTGTATATCTTATCGGTACAAGGGAAGGGCTTTTTATACTGAACAGTATCAAAGATCATGAAGTGACGGAAGTGGCTGGCCTGCATTCTTTTGATATCAGGTTTTTACATCCTGAAGCGGATGGTAAAGTATGGGTGTGCACTTACGGGCATGGATTTTTTTTGATGGATAAAGACAGCATCATTGCGTTCCCGGATAATGATGGTAAGCTGGCCTATGTGCATTGTATTGTGCAGGATAAGCAAGGTTATATGTGGATGCCCACCAACAATGGATTGTTCGTTACCCACCGCGATGCCGTGATGGCCTATATCAACAACAGGAACAAACTGCCTTTTTATTACGGCTTCTCAAAAAAGAGTGGGCTGCGTACCAATGAATTCAATGGCGGATGCCAGCCGGTTTACCTGCAGTTGCCGGGCGGTGCGGTAAGCCTTGCTTCCATGCAGGGCCTGGTTCAGTTCGATCCCGCTGCCATCCAGTTCACCACTGCGGCTTCTGCGATCATGATCGATAATATTTACGTGGACAGCACCGAAGTATTACAACATAATAATATCGAGGTTGCCAACAATGTATTGAATATCAGTTTTGCAGTTTCCAGCGCTTTCTGGGGGCAGGGTGAGAATGAGCTGCTGGAATACCAGGTAGTGGAAAAAGGCAAACAACCCAGCGACGGGCAATGGCTGCAGGTGGATGCATCGGGCAAGATAAATCTCTTCTCTCCCTCGTTTGGCAATTACCAGCTGGTGGTACGCAAGCGCAATGGTTTACAGACTAACGATTACGCCTACCAGCAGGTGGATTTCCGGGTGATGCCCAAATGGTTCCAGACAAGCTGGTTCTTTATAGGGCGGGCCATATTCTTTTGCTGCCTGCTTGCCGGTATATTCCTGTGGCGCCGAAATTATTATAAAAGATCGCACCGTATACTCAAGCAAAAAGTAGACGCTGCCACATCGCAATTACAGCAAATGAACAGCACGCTGGAAAAGAAAGTGGAACAGCGTACACTGGATATACAGGAGGCGGAAAAGAAATTCCGTACCCTGGTGGAAGGTTCGCTGGCAGGGGTGTACATAGTACAGGATGATGTGTTCACGTATGTAAACCCCCGCTTTGAAGAGATACTGGGTTATGGTAAAGACGAATTGATCGGTAAGGCCTCCTTACTCATCATCAGCGAAGATCAACGAAAGATGGTCATGGAAAAAGCTATCCGGCGCATGTCGGGCGAAGTGGAAAGTGAACATTATGAAGTAACAGGATTGAAAAAAGACGGCAGTAAATGTGCACTCGAATTTTTTGGCAGCATCACCCTGTACGAAGGAAAGCCCACCATCATCGGTACCATGATGGATGTTACGGAGCGTAAGGAGATAGAAAATGAATTAAGGGAGGCAGAACAGAAATTCCGCGACCTGGTGGAAAAATCACTTGTAGGAGTATACATCATACAGGATGGAAAATTTGCGTATGTGAACCCCCGATTTGCAGAAATATTCGGGCAGGAGCAGCAGGCGCTCATGGATGCGCCTTCGGTGGACATCGTGGTATATGAAGGCGACCGGCAACTGGTATCGGATAATATCCGCAAACGTATTGCAGGCGATGTGGAAGGCATCAATTATTTTATCAGGGGCATAAAGAAAGATGGCACTATTATTTATGTGGAATTGTTTGGCCGCATTACCCGCTTTGATGGCAAGCCTGCCATTATTGGTACATTGCTGGATATTACCGAACAGAAAATTGCACAGGAACAATTAATAAAAGAAAAAGATCTTTCGCAATCCATCATCAACAGCCTGCCCGGTGTGTTCTATATTTTTGATGAAGCAGGCAATCATCTTTTATGGAACAGGAACTTTGAGATCATTACCGGCTACAACAGCCAGCAGCTGCAGCAAAAAAAGACCGGCGCCTGCGTGGAAGAAAAAGACCGTGCGGTGTACCAGAAAGCTGTGGAAACCATCTATGCCACCGGCAAAGCAGAAATGGAGATCACCCTGGTTACGAGTACACAGCAAAAGATACCTTTTTATGTAAATGGGATTGCCATCACTTATAACGGTAAGGCATGTGTGCTGGCGATCGGTATTGATATCAGCGAACGTAAAAAAGCGGAGCAGGAAAGAGAACGGGCCAACTACCTGCTGAACGAAAGGGTAAAAGAACTCACCACATTGTACCGTGCAGGTATTGTATTGCAGCGGGAAGAAAGATCGATCATTGTTACGCTGCAGGATTTTGTGCACATAGTACCGCAGGGCTGGCAATACAACTCTATTACTGCTGCACGTATCACACTGGGCGAGCTGGAATTCACCACACCCGGGTTTACCATCACCCCTTATTTACAGGAAGCGGGATTTGTTACCAGCAACGGCACACCGGGCAAGATACAGGTGGTATACCTGCAGGAAACGCCCCCCGAAGTGGAAGGTCCGTTTTTGGCAGAAGAAAGAGAACTGATTAATATGCTGGCCGATATGCTGCGCATACATTTTATAAGGCGGGAAGCGGTGCATGCCCTACAGAAATCGGAAGCCAACCTGAACACGATCTTTGAAAATACCGATACCATTTATGTGCTGCTGGATATGAGCCTTAAGATAATGGCCTTTAACCAGCGTGCAGCCGACCTGGTGCGTAAAGAATTGAACCGGGAGTTGCAACTGTATACGGATTTTGTGGATTATTTTCCTGAAACCCGGCACGATGGCATGAATGCCAGTATACAAAAGGTGATGCAGGGGAACCTGGTAAGTTACGAGATGGATTATAAGCAGGCAGATGGTACTGTGAACTGGTATTATATCAGGATGTTCCCGGTGAATGACAGCAGGAAAGTGATGTTTGGTTTAATGCTGGCTGCTTCTGATATCACCGAAAAGAAATTGCTGGAGCAGGAGATACTTAACCGCAGCATACAGGAACAGAAAATGATCACCCGTGCTATTTTGACCGGTGAGGAAAGAGAGCGTAATAAAATAGGGCAGGAACTGCACGATAATGTGAGCCAGATATTAGCAGGCACCCGTTTATACCTGGGCATGGCCCGCAAGAACACTACCAGCGGCGAAGCCATCATTACCGAATCGATGGAGCTGATAGAAAAGGCGATCGAAGAGATCCGTTCGTTGAGTAAGGGCAAGGTGACGCCGATGAAGAAAGTGAACCTGCAGGAACTGTTGCAGCAACTGATAGAGCGTTTTAATGAGACCACGGGCATCAAGACCAGCTTTATCTACAATGGCTCCGGCCAGGTTATTGAAGATGATCTGAAACTGAATATCTACCGCATTATACAGGAGCAGCTGAATAATATCCTGAAGCATTCCCGTGCTAAAATGGTGAACGTACTGGTGGAAGCGGGCAGTGATAATATTCGTGTACTCGTTACCGATAATGGCCGTGGCTTTGAGCCTACCGACCGGATGAATGGTATTGGTCTTAGTAATATTGCCAACAGGGTAGAATCTTTTAACGGTACCATCAATATCGAAAGCAGTCCGGGCAATGGTTGCCAGATAGAGATCAATTTGCCGCATTCGCCGGAAGAGGATGTGGTATAGAACGCCGCAAGCGGCATTGGGGGAACGCGGATTTTTAGGATGGTGAGGATGGGTTATGATTTGTTTGCTTGAATTGCAAAAGAAGAAATGTTTTATATTTGAAAGTGAGCAGTTCTATTCGTATATCCCAAAATAATTGCCTGGTGAAAGTACCCGCTTTTTTTACTGTTTTACTTTTTATAACCATTGGTGGTTATGGCCAAAAAGTAAAGTACATATCCCAATACTATACACAGTATGATACTGCCAGCAGCATGAACTGTTTCAGGATCGGTAAGCATGCTTTGAGCTTTGATGAGCAGGCGGTTTATCTCGATAAAAAAGTGCTGATTGCAAAAGATACCGGTTCATTTTTCTTTCTTGAAGTATATTCGGATAAAGTGCTGGTAGTGAGTTATTATCCAATGAGCGAGGCATATGTTGCTACAGGGCCCGGTTTCAGACCTTTACAACAAGTGGAATTTATCTTGCTGGATGATCCCAAACAACGATGGCATTTTGACCTGAAAGGCGCTTTTAACTCTTCGTGTATTGTGAATTTTAATACGCTAACCGGTGAGCTTGAATTGAAAAGGAAAATAAAAGGAAAGAAGGAATAGCTTACGAACAATTGGATGGCTAAGTCGGAGCAGTGCAGCTTAACCGGGCGTAGATTTTTATAATGCTTAGTGATCTATGAAACGTGTTTTTTTTATTCAGATAATAATCGGCTTAACCTTCTTAGCGTGCAAGTCCCCAGCAAAGATGCAAGCGGTAGGAGGATGTTCATTTACGCAAAGCTATATGGCTTACGGGACCGTAAACGATTCGGTCTTTTCACTTCAACTTCAACAGTTGGGTAAATTCTATTTTAATTTTATACTCGAAACCTGTAAGAAGATCGATCGGCATAAACTGGAATTAACAGGGTACATCTCTTTCCCCGATCCGGGTAATGAAATAAGTAATCAAAAAAGAATTGCCGATGTGCATATTGTTCAGGCAGCCAGGCTAGACAAGTTTACACTTGGTTTTAAACAAAGCCTGGGAAAAACCGATTCAACTGGAAGATTTGATATTGTAATTGATGTAGGCGGTGAAGAATCTTTTCTTTTATTCGGGAAACAAGGTTTTAACCAAATTACAGTTCAGCTTTCTTTTAAATAAAGTCTTACAACTATTTACTATTTTGGCTGTGCGTCAACCGCAGTTACAACCTTAACCTTGAAGTGTATGCTTCGGTTTTTTTTATGCCCAGGAGCTAGCTGTGCAGTTTTACCAGTTGGTAAAGCATATGCTTAACAGGTGGATGAAATGCTGATCTAGCCGTTTTTGACACGTTTTTTGGCAAAAAATACACAGTTATCAAGTTTGGCTAGGAAAATTAATTTTTGTGCCGCTACTTTATAATGTAATTAAAATGGATACACGAAGTGTGTAAAAAAGCGTTTTAATGCATCCCTACTAAAACCTTGAACCCTTTTTATGGGCTGTACCCGGCTCTTCATTATTGTTGATATGCTGTATAGAAATGTGCAGGCGTATCAGCAATGTTGAGGAGTTTTTTGTTTCTCTGAAGCCTTTGCTGTGGTTATAAATCGCCAGGATTAACAGACACAAGTGGTCATTCCCAGGCGGTAAGCATTTGCACCAGAAAAAAATAGCATTATGAAATTAATAGGAACGGCTTTCTTAATATCTTTTTTTCTTGTGTGCAAAGGGCAGACAGAAACTAATGAAATTAAAAAATTGGTTGACTCTGCTATTTCGCTTAAAATAGAGCATATTATTAAATTTGCAACAACTCCTGAGTTAAAAAAAAGATTTTTAAGCGATATCTATTTAATTGATGAAAAGGACTTGCCTTATTTATATTCAGGTACAAGATATAATGTTGAATTTGTATTTAGGAATTTTAAAAGCCGAAAAAACCGAAACGAAGTAAAAAAGAAAATTACAGCTTGGAAAATTTTTACTTCCCTGGAGGCTAATCAATTTAAAGTTTCGATTGCATTGCTTATAATTTATTACAAAAAGAGAGCGTTTTGGTATCTTAGAGATCAGGTAACAGAATTTGCCTTTGAATATAATTGCGAAAGAAAAAAATGGGAAAAGATAGAGGCTAAGAGTAGTCGGGCAAAATAAACTAATACAAAAGAATTTTATATTCCAATAAAGACGGAAATTGTAATTCACTTATTTTTTTTGCATTATAATACAATGAAAAAAATACTTTTTTTACTGTTGTTTTGGAGTTCCGCTTGTCATATCAAAGCCCAGGTTTTTAATTTTGAACTGGGGATTTCTAAAGATTCACTTAAAAATATTTATAAAGAGAAAAATATATTGGTTGTAGTGGGACGGTCCAATATTATTGACGGTTATCTGTTTCGAATTGACAGTTTACATTTTAAATGTGGATTTGATAAAACCGGGAAAGTGATTTATTATTCTACCGAGGATGCTGATTTCTCTATTGAAGGATTTAGGTATCTAACAGCCGATAGGAAAAGTATCGATTCTATAAGAAGGCAAAACGGGGTTAATTATAGTTTGAAATTCGGAGCCTTTATAAATTTAAAATATGGATGGAAGTTAGGTTTCTCGTCTGACGACCTTAATTATAAAAATGGAAAAATGAATTTGAAAAATGATGCGGTCCCAATGCGCCTTTTTAAAATTGACGCAGAATATATTTGAGAAGTAAGAGCCAATTTAAATGGAGTTTTATTAAAGTTATGATAAATGAAATTCAAAATTCGGGCAAGCAGGATAAGGCTGAAATGCACCGCATGTCGCGGTTGCAAACCGCCAGAATTAATAGACACAAGTGGTCCCGCCCCAGGCGAGAAACACTTGCGCCAGTGGGGGAAGAATTCACTAAAACATACACACAAGCATCTACTATACATTCTCCAGTAAAATTATAATATGAAATATCTAAGAATCAATTTGTATTTATTTTCACTGTGCTTGTCATTCACAGCGGGATGGTTTTTTCAAATAAAAAAGATTGTAAACATTAATCCGATTAATAATTATCCGGTATATGAATATGGAATTAATTACTTTTTATTTTGGAGCACCTTTTTATTGTGTTCAATTTGTTTAATTGCATTTGAATTTAATATGATTAAGATGGCTGGTAATGTGTCAAAATAACTTATTTTAGAAACTGCTGGTGTTTCAAATTATTCCTTACTATTGTTTGTACAAATGAAAAAGGCCGAAATGTACAGTCGTTGCTGTGCCTTCAAGGGCAGGCATCGACTAATGTGTGTCATCGATGTAAGGGAAAAAGCAACAGTAAAAAATAGCAAAGCTCCGTCGTTGTAGGTAAGCTTGATACACCAGTTTAGCTGCGTACCAACATTGACGCAAGCCTGAATAGCTTTTGTAGTTGTGAAGTGTAGGTCGCGGTTACTCCGAAGGAATCCTTTGGACAAACCGCTGGAATTAATAGACCCAGGTGGCTCCCGCCTAAGGCGAGAAACACCTGCGCCGGTGAAGGATAAAAACAAAAGGAAATAATAATGAAATACTCTTTTATTTTTTTATAATTTACCTGTCAATTTATAGCAATTGTAATGCTCAATTAGTATCGGTTTTTCTTAAAAAATCGAAATCTTTAAATAAAACTGACGAACTTTATACAAAGTATAATTTCCTGGTCTCATTTGATACTAATAATCATGTGCGTTCCATTAAAAGTATCAATGGGAAAAAAGTCTATTTTAAGCCAGATAAGCCTTTTTATTATGAAATATTTAATGAGAAATATTTGATTGCTTCAGCAATAGACAGTCTGGTAATTTCGGAGCATTTGTCAACACCTCCCAATTTTTTCTTTCCAAGAAAAAAAATGTTTTTTATGTCTTTGATGAAAGATAGTTTCGGGAAATTTTTTTATGTTGATTTAAATAACGAGGTAATTATAGAGAATCAGGCAATTGGCCAAATTGAAAAAGATTATTTTTTTATAAAAAAAATAGATATAAACCAAATGAAAATTGAGCTGTTTAATCCTGTCATGAATTTATGGAAAAAATATGAGATCAAAAGTTTATAAAATATTGTCCTCCGTCATTGGTACGCTTTCGCACTTGGGCATTGCTGCATACCAACAACGGCGAAGAGGAAGGATAATAGCGATTTCGCTAGATACAGCACCAATTATTCGCCAATAATGAAAATTATGTTTAGAAAAAGACTATATCTTGTTTGTGCCTTAATTTTTTCTTCAATAAATATTATCGCTCAAAAGAACGATAATAAAATTGGTTTTATTTTAGATGGGTTGATAACACCAGCTTTATATTCGAAAATTGGGGAGCAAAAAATATATATTGATGGTGACAGCACTTCTATTTGTATAAGTAACAAAGAGGACACTTGTTTTAATAGAGTTAGATATAAAGTAACCGATAAATATGGATCGTGTATTGTTTTATGTGTGAATGATGAAAAGAAGCTTAAAGTAAAGTTTTATTATTCGTCTTCAAAACAAATGCTCAAAGTGTGGAAAGTGAATGTATTTGGACCTGGGGGCAAGCTAATAAATGTTAGGAGTGCGAAAGCATATTATCCAAGACTTCAGAAAATCGAGCGCTTGAATTATGATGGTAGGTTTGATGATTTATAACTTTATCCTTCGTTGGCGCATAATCCTCTCAAACCAGCGGAAACGCCATTATTTATAATTGTTTAAACCTTTCGCCCTTATTGGTATGCAGCACTGACAAAGTGTAGGGTCTATCAACAACGATCGTAAAGATCAATTTCCTGTAGTTACCGGAAGAGGAGATTGCTTAAGCCTCCTGCGGTGCTTTTTGAGAGAACATAGATTTTTATGATACTGATGATATATCTGCTCAAATCCTGATCATCCTAAAAATCCGTGTTCCCCTTCTCCCCGCCGAAGGCGGCAGTAAACATACTCCAATAAAAAAACCCCTGCAATCTGCAGGGGCCGCCTGGTGCCCACGAAAGGAATCGAACCTTCACGCCCTTGCGAACGGCAGATTTTGAGTCTGCTGCGTCTACCAATTCCGCCACATGGGCTACTCTATCGCTGATTGGTTAATTTGTTTACTAGTTAATTAGTAAGGTTTAATATATACTAATTAACCAATTAACCAGTAAACCAATCAACAAATTGGGCTGCAATATTACGTTATCCCGCCATTCTGTCCAAAATACGCTGCAGGTATTTTTTCTTGTAATAGTATTCCTTCACCTTCAGCAGGTCGGCCGTACTGGTGCCGCTTTCGGTAAAGTTGTCGATAATGGCCTGTACCGGCGCTTTGATCTGTTGCTCCAGCTCATTTACCTGCTGTACAGAATCGTCCGAAAGTTCCTCGTTCAGTTCCATCACTTCCATTAAAAAATCAGGGGGCAGCTGGTATTTTTCTTCTTCTTCCAACAGGCCTTTTAATTGTAATACATATTTAATGGTGGCATCTTCATTTCTTAAAACCTTGAGGGCTTTATTTACCTGCGAGGATGTTTCCAGGGCGTCTGCCTGTTCCTGTTCGGTGGCCTGTGTAAAAAAATCGGGATGGAACTTTTTCTGCAGTTCCACGTATTTTTTAGACAATATATTTTTATCCACCTGCAGTGTTACTGGTATGTCGAACAATTCAAAGTAATTCATACACAAATTTCAATTTTCAGCATCCAAATTCCAAATTAATTAACTTGCCGTTCAAATAACGAGCATGCTTAGTATTGGATTAATAAGAGAAGGAAAGATACCGGCCGACAACCGTGTGGCGCTTACACCGGCGCAATGTAAATGGCTGCATAAGAATTTTACGGATATAAAAGTTATTGCCCAGTACAGTGACAACCGGTGTTTTACAGATAAGGAATATGCCATGGCGGGTGTGGAAGTGAAAGAAGATATCAGCGAATGCGATGTGCTGATGGGCATTAAGGAAGTACCGAAAGAACAATTGATACCGGGCAAGACCTATTTATTCTTTTCGCATACAAAAAAAGAGCAGGAACACAACCAGCAATTGTTCCGTGCCATCATTCAAAAAAAGATCACGCTGGTGGATTATGAATGCCTGACGCACGAGGATGGGCAGCGCATTTTAGGATTTGGTTTTTTTGCCGGCATTGTGGGGGCGCATAATGGTATGATGGCTTATGGTAAAAGAACGGGCCAGTATCACCTGAACAGGGTGTACCAGCAAAAAGATTACCGCAACCTGATCCATACTTATTTTGGTTTAAAGCTGCCGAAATTAAAAATTGCTGTTACCGGTAGCGGCCGTGTGGCGCATGGTGTGCTGGAGATCATGAACCTGATGGGCATTCATGAAGTGGAACCTTTTGAATATTTACATCGCCAGTTTGATTATCCTGTATATGTTGATCTGAAAGGCCGCGACCTGTATGCAAGAATAGAAGACGGCACTTATAACCGCGATGATTTTCACGATCACCCGGAACAGTATAAATGTTCCTTTGCGCCTTTTGCCAAACAAACAGATATTTTAATGAATGGCGTGTACTGGGATAAAGATATTCCGCCGCTGTTCACTAAGGAAGAATTTCAATCGGATAGTTTCAATATCAAGACCATTGCAGATATCACCAATGATGCGCATGGTTCGGTGGTGGTAAATATCGGCGACAGCACCATTGAAGAACCGGTGTATGGTGTTGACAGGAATACGCTGCAAAAGACAAAACCTTACCAGCAAAACAGTGTGGACATTATGGCGGTGGGCAACCTGCCCAATGAACTGCCCCGTGATGCATCCAGGTATTTTGGTGAGCAGCTGATAAAATTTGTACTGGAAGATTTGGTGAAAGGCGGATCACCGGTAATAGAGAGAGCTACGATGGTGAAGCGTGGTGAGTTGACCGAATCTTATGCTTATTTAAAAGATTATGCAGGAATCTAAATCATAGATAGAGATAATAATCTTTCAAAAGGGTTATGAATTCCTCGCTGTAATTTGCTCCCTCATTTTTTATTATCATCTCTTTTGTTTCCAATACAGTTTGCTGCCTGTTGAAAATTGTGATCGACCGGAAGTAATCATGCCGGGGTGTTTGCTTTACCAGTAATAGTTTTGAGGGATAAAAATTGAGTGTATGCGCTGCTGTTATAAAATAGTTTGTACGGTGGTGGGGCAGCAGCACAGCGAAAGAGCCTTCAGTAGTTAATGTCCTTTCAATATTGTGCAGTAATTCCTGCAGCGTTAAAGTGCTGTCATGTTTCGCGGCATTTTTTTGTTCATCTGCAGCAATAAGATCGTTCTCAAAGAATGGCGGATTGCTGATGATATAGTCAAATTTTTTCCCCGGCTTATAGTCCTGGATGGCCGTATTTACAATGCTGACCCTTTCTTTCCAGGGAGACTGCTGTATATTTTCTTTTGCCTGCTGATAAGCATTGTTATCAATTTCCACCGCTTCGATCGATGTGTTATTTTTTTGTGCCAGCATCAATGATAATAAACCTGTACCTGCGCCAATATCCAGGATACTGTTCAGCTGCTTATCTTTTATTTCATTCGCCACAAAAGCGCCGAATAGGCAGGCATCTGTGCACACTTTCATAGCAGTTTTATCCTGCTGTATGGTAAATTGTTTAAAGCGGAAGAAATGGTTGGGCATGGTAAAAGTTTTAGTGCAAGATACAAGGGGGAGGAGCTACAAGCTGCAAGGGGAGCAGCTGCAAGAATATTTTCAATCCTCCTGCTTATCCCTTGCAGCTATTCCCCTTGTGGCTTTCTTCAGCTCCATTCTGCTCTTGCAGAAGGGCTCACAGACAGGTTTGCAAAATCTTTTTCTAAAAATTTGTAATAGGCTGTCATGGCGATCATAGCTGCATTGTCGGTGCAGTATTCAAATGGTGGTATGAATGTTTGCCACTGCATTTTTTCGCCCAGCGCTGTCAATGCTTTTCTTAATCCACTGTTGGCGCTTACGCCACCTGCTATGCAAATATTGGTGATGCCTGTTTCAGCCGCTGCTTTTTTTAATTTATTCAGTAAGATACTGATGATGCGGTTTTGTATGGAGGCGCAGATATCGGCCAGGTTCTCTTCAATGAATTTTTTCTGTGTGGCTTCATCGGCGGTAAATTCTTCTTTGTACACATTTGCTGTGCCTGCATTTTTTAAAAAGTACAGGATGGAAGTTTTCAATCCGCTAAAACTAAAATTCAATCCCGGTATCTGTGGCTCCGGAAATTTAAATCTGTTCGGATCGCCCTGTGCGGCGTATTTATCTATCAATGGTCCGCCGGGATAGGGCAGACCTAATAATTTTGCACTTTTATCAAATGCTTCACCCGCTGCATCATCAATGGTCTCGCCGATCACTTTCAGCTTTGCAGGCGATTCGCATAATACGATCTGTGTATGTCCACCGCTTACTGTTAAGCATAAAAAAGGAAAGGCGGGCTTTTTTTCAGGAATGAGATTGGCGATCACGTGCGCCTGCATGTGGTGCACGGCGATCAATGGTTTATCCAGCGCCAGCGACAGTGATTTGGCAAACTGCGTGCCTACCAGCAAGGAGCCGATCAGCCCCGGCGCCTGTGTAAAGGCAACGGCATCTATTTGCTGCAGGCTGGTATTAGCAGTTTTTAATGCGGCGTCCACTACAGGCACAATGTGCTGCATGTGCGCCCTGCTGGCCAGTTCGGGCACTACGCCGCCATATTTTTCGTGCACCGCCTGGTTGGCTATAAAGTTGGATAAGATCTTTCCATCCACACATACGGAGGCAGAAGTTTCATCACAACTGGATTCGATCGCTAAGATTGTGGTCATAAGCCGCAAAGGTACGGCGTTTTGGCGTGAGACGTGAATCGTGAGGCGTGAGTGGTGAGTCGTCAGTGGTGAGACGTGAATCGTGAGTGGGCTTTTACTTGAATATTGAACATTGAGCGTTGAACATTCGTACATTCGACATTCGCACATTCAACATTTACTTGCTTCTTATGGCTTCCACCGCATCCATCTTCGCGGCTCTCCTGGCGGGAATGATGCCTGCGAGCACACCTACAATGATGCAGATGATAACTGCAGTGGCCAGCATGGGTAAGGAAATGAACACGGGGAAATGTAATGGACCGGATAATATCAAGGTAAGAATGTACACAAAGAATAAACCGAAGGCACCGCCTATCACACACAACAGCGCCGCTTCCATTAAAAACTCGAAGAGGATGCTGCCTTTTTTGGCACCGATGGCTTTTTTTAAACCGATCACCGGTGTGCGTTCTTTTACTGTTACAAACATGATGTTGGCAATGCCGAACATGCCCACGATTAAACTGATACCACCAATAACAGCGCCTACAATATTGATGGTAACAAATGAATCGGATATGGCTTTGCTGAATGCTTCCACGCTGTTGAGCGAAAAATTATCTTCCTGTGTAGGTGCCAGGCGGCGTATCTGCCGCATGATGCCTTTTAATTCGTTGCTCAATGCAGTGGGTGTTACGCCTTCTTTGCCTTTTGCTATCAATACGGGATTACTCCATTGCTCTTCAAATATCTGCCTACAGAATCTGTAGGGCAGCATCACGCAGTTATCATAATCCCAGCCAATAAAATTCTTGCCTTCTTTTTTTATCACGGCGATGATGGTGGCTTTTTTGCCGCGTACTTCCAGTTGTTTGCCGATGGCCCTTTCGCTGTTGCCAAATAATGCTTCTGCATTGGCAAAGCCGATGATACATACATTGCTGCCCGAAGTAAATTCGCTGTTGGAAAAAAAGCGGCCATATTCAAATGAAAATGGCTGCACTTCCATTTGCGCTTCGGTAATGCCGTACACACTGGAGTTGGATATCACATCATCTTTGTACGAAATACTGCCGCCGGTGCGCAACAGCATGGATATATCATCCAGCAGCAATGCCCGTTGTTTGATCATCTCAGCCTCTTCATATTTCATATTGGGCCTTGCCCGGTACTTCCAGGTGGGGCGATCGGCGCCGCCGGCATATTCCCATTTGTCAATGTAGATGGTATTGGTGCCGAGGCTCTTTACCTCGTTCTGGATATTCCTTTCCAGGCTGTTCACGGTGGCCAGTACGCCAATGATACAGAAGATACCAAAAGCAACCCCCGTAAGGCTCAATGCGGTACGCAGCTTGTTCACCTTCAGTTCCTGGAAAGTGAGCCGCAGCGAATTGGCAATGATATTGAGGGATTTGCCCATGTATCAAATTTACGGCAAGCAATTGAATTGGCGCAGTTAAATATATGAGTGGAAAGTTGTTGTAAGCTATCTCTTTTCCATTTCGAGTTTTACAAATTCTTTTTTCTGGCGGGAGATGGGTATCACAGTATTGTCCTGCAATAAAATATAACCACCATTATCTTTTACAAGGCTTTTGATAAACTTTTTATTTACCAGGTGCGATTGATGGCAACGGATAAAATCATAGGGATACAATAAAGTTTCATATTCAAAAATGGGTTTTGAAACAACGATCTTTTCTTTACCGGATAAAAAGAAAGTGGTGTAATTGTTATCCGATTCACAACGAATGATGTCTTTGGTCAATACAAATCTTGTTTCTTTTGCAGATGCTAATGCAATGCGGTGGGTTTCTTTTTGCTGATCGTGCTTTAACAGGTTGAAAAGATGCAGCAAATGTTCTTCCTGCTTTTTTGTGGTGTGTTTTTTTATGGCTTTATTCACTGCTTCCTGCAGTTCGGTTACTTTGATCGGTTTTAATATATAATCCAATGCGGCAAATTTTATTGCCTGTATGCCATACTGGTTGTAAGCTGTTACAAATATCACTTCAAAATTGATTGCGGGTAAGGATTGCAACCATTCAAAACCATTGGTGCCGGGCATTTGTATATCTAAAAAAACAAGGTCGGGTTGAAATTGCTGTATAGCAATGGTTGCTTCGGCTGCGTTTTGCGCCGCTGCAATAACGGTAATGCCCGTACAGTTTTTTTCAACCATGGTTTGCAGGTTGATGATATTGTTGGGCTCGTCATCTATAATTATCGCAGTGATCATTGCTGCCAGTTTTTAAACCTTAAAAGTACAACGGTTCCGTTGATATTGCTATCGGTGCTGCAGCTGATCGTTGGTGTTTTTAACAGCTGGTTCAGCAATGTTATTCTTTCTTCAGTTAATCGCAATCCATGACCGCTAAATGTTTCTGCGGTGTCAAATCCTTTTCCGTTGTCGGTTATGGTGGCTATCATGTCCTGTTCATCCATAACGAAATTAACCGCTACATTGCCTTTTTTCTGCAAATGGGAGATGCCGTGCTTAACAGCATTCTCGATGATGGGCTGTAATAACAATGCGGGTATTTCTGTTGCGCTGGTTTTTATTTCGGGGGCAACAGTGATGTTGTAAGTAAAATTAAAACGCAATTGCTCCAGGTTAAGATAGTGCTCCAACGCATTTATCTCTTCCGCAAGCGGTATCATTTCTTTTTCAGCATTGCCCAGCGATTGCCTGAGTAAGCTGCTGAATTCGGTTAAGTAATGATTGGCGTTATCTATTTTGTTTTGATTGATAAGGCTTTGGATGGAATTCAATGCGTTAAAAATAAAATGAGGATTCAGTTGCGCATGTATTGCTTTTAATTCCAGTTGCTGTTGTGTCTTTTTAAAGTTGGAAGTCAGTAATTGCTGCTGCTTATTTTTTCTATAAATAAAAAATGGAATAAAGAACAGCAGAGAAACGATCGCAGCGCCAATAATTATTTTAAACAGGTTGGTCTGCCACCAATAAGGTTGTACGGTAAAACTATAGCTGCTTATATTTCCAGGTTGAAAATTGTAGCGAAGTAAAAAATTGTAGGCGCTGTTGTGTTGCAGGGCCAATGATACAACAGGCACTCCTTTGGGAAATGCCTGCCATATAGTATCATTATCGGTTGCATTTTGTAATGCATATTCAATATTGCCTCCATCAATAAAGGGCAATGAAGCTACATGAAATGTGACTTTATTACCTGCAGGGTTCAGCGTGAAGTTTTTTTTTCAAGGGAATTGCTGTCAGCGATGATTTTATTATCCATGCCTGTTACAGCAGATACGGTTGGTGATACGGCTACCCTTGTGATGTTGTACCGGTCAACCATCCAGTTGTTATTATCGTTCTTTACTTCTATCAGTAATTGATCGTTGATATTGATCGTGGTATCGCAAATGGCCCATCCCTGCCCGTATTCAAAGCTTTCGCCGATATCAGTCGAGTTGGGAAGCTTCCATTTGCTGCCGCTTTTGTAAATGGTTTCTTTAAAAGAATTAAGCGGCTTCCAGTCGTAAATCAATTTCCCATTGATCGATAACCGGATACTGTACATATTTTTCTGAATGATATTGACCGGGGCGCCGTCGATCCTGTTGTTTTTAATGAAGGAACGGTTAACGGGTGTGATGTATGCGTCAAAACTGGCGGGCCCGGATGCAAAACCGGGATAAAAGAAATTGAGTTGCACGCCGGCATCTGTGATCTTTATATCGTTGTAAGGGTTCACCGTGCTGGTATCCGGCATGCCGGGATGAAAATTATGGTACACTTTATCCTTGATATGATTATTGGTAAGCTGTATCACCGAAGAGTAACCGGCAACGGAATAACTGCCATCGAGCAATTGGGTGGGTGGCCTGTTGTCTTCAAATTCATCCGGGTAATTTTTCCTGAATTTTTCGAATGAAATACTATCGGCCTTTTTTTGTTGCGGCGTTAATTTTAATTGTCCAAAGCCCGCCGATAGCAACAGCAAGCAGCCATGTAAAAAGAGCATTTTCTTTGTCATGTTTTTTTGCATAAAAATCATCATTTGCATGGTGCAGGGCAATTGCAAATGTGAATTTAGTAATTGCATTTGTGAATATGCCTTGTTTTTCAATGGTTTTTGCCCGGAAATTATATTGTGAGCTGCTTTTGTATTAAACTCTCTCAAGCCTTACCTTTGCGGCTTGAAAAAAGCTGATAAATAAAGACTATTAGCCTTCAGCAGACAATATGAAGTATATCAACGAGATCAACAAACGTAAAACTTTCGCTATCATATCGCATCCCGATGCCGGTAAAACAACGCTTACGGAAAAATTCCTGTTGTTTGGCGGCGCCATTCAAACAGCGGGGGCGGTTAAAAGCAATAAGATAAAGAAACACGCCACCAGCGATTTTATGGAAATTGAAAGGCAGCGTGGTATCAGTGTTGCAACATCGGTAATGACCTTTGAATACAATGATCACCTGATCAACCTGCTGGATACACCGGGCCACAAGGATTTTGCTGAAGATACCTACCGCACCCTTACCGCAGTGGACAGCGTGGTGCTGGTGATTGACAGTGTGAACGGGGTGGAAGCACAAACCAGGCGACTGATGGAAGTAATTGCCATGCGCAGCACGCCGGTGATCGTGTTTATCAATAAAATGGACCGCGACGGTAAGAACCGTTTTGACCTGCTGGAAGAAATTGAGAAGGAGTTAAAGATCAACCTGCACCCGATGACGGTGCCCATCAATAGCGGTAAGGATTTTAAAGGGGTGTATGATCTGCACCAGAAAAGCCTGGTATTGTTTACTGCCGGCACTAAAGCAAATGATGAAGATGTGGTGGAGATAAAAGACCTGTCGGATTCGATACTGGATGCAAAAGTAGGGGAGCATGATGCCAATACTTTACGCGAAGATGTGGAGCTGATAGATGGCGTATACGGTGAGTTGAATGAAGCAGATTATTTGTCGGGCAAAACGGCGCCGGTATTTTTCGGCAGTGCGGTTAATAATTTTGGTGTAAAGGAAATGCTGGATACATTTATCCGCATTGCGCCTACACCAAGGCCAAGGCATACCACATTAAGAGATATAAAACCGGAAGAAGATAAGTTCAGCGGTTTTGTTTTTAAGATACATGCCAACCTCGATCCCAAGCACCGCGACCGTATTGCTTTTTTACGGGTATGCAGCGGCCGTTTTGAACGCAATACCTATTATCATCATGTGCGTATGGAAAGAGATTTCCGTTTCAGCAATCCTTATAGTTTTTTGGCCAGGCAGAAGGAAGTGATAGAAGATGCATATCCCGGCGATGTAGTGGGTTTGTTTGATACCGGCAATTTTAAGATCGGTGATACTTTGACAGAAGGAGAAGATTTTTATTTTACCGGTATACCGAGTTTTTCGCCCGAGATATTTAAAGAGGTAGTGAATAAAGACCCGATGAAGACCAAACAACTGGAAAAAGGTTTGATACAATTGACGGATGAAGGCGTGGCGCAGTTGTTCACGCAGTTTGGCGGTAACAAAAAGATAATTGGCTGCGTGGGCGAACTGCAGTTTGAAGTAATTCAATATCGTTTATTACAGGAATATGGTGCTTCTGTGCAGATGAACAGCCTGCCTTTTTATAAAGCCTGCTGGCTCACCAGTAAGGACCCTAAAAAACTGGATGATTTTACCAAATACAAACAAGCCAATATTGCTGCCGATAAAGATGGTCATATCGTATACCTGGCGCAAAGCGAATGGTTCCTGAATACCGAAAGGCAGAATAACCCGGATATCGAATTCCATTTTACGAGCGAGATACATAAATAGGTATCATCGTTTAAAAATAAAGCGTACCATACCGTTGCTGGTCTTGCTGCTGCTGATACTTACTTCGTGGCGTTTGTCGCCATCGTATACCACCATCAATGCCGTATTCGGCGGTATGCTGCCCAGGTTCTCTGCATACATCACAAGTTCATTCGGCTCACCGTTTTTGTTTACCGGCAATATAAACTTTGCAGGCTTTTCTGTTAAAAATAAATGGGTAACGATTATGTTGTTGTTATAAACGATCGTTACAGAATCGCCGTCAATTTCCGCATTGTCATAAAACGTTACCGATACAGAATCGCTGCTTACGGTGATCTCTTTTAAAAGATTGTTGTCTCTTTTTTCCAGCACAGTTGCTGCAACTTTGTTGCTGCTGTCTGCCTGCATTGTTACGATCGTGTCTTGTACCGGCACAGGGGGAGGCGCAATAGTGATAGTTTGCAGGGCCGTATCGCGGCAGCCGTTCTTGTCTTCTGCTACTAACAATACCTCGTACACGCCGGGTTCTTTATATGTATGCGTTATCTTTTTTTCCTGCCCGGAAATAGCGCCATCTCCAAAAAGCCATTTGTATTTTACTTTTTGTTTGCCGGTGATGCTGAATTTATAGGTGTTTTTTTCAGCAGTGCTTTCGTAAGTAAAAGCAGCGGTGGGTTGTACAATGCTGATCTTTTTTGCAACGGTTATTTCTTTTCCATTTGTTCCCACAGCAATTAACTGAATATTGTAGTCGCCTTCTTTTTTATAGGTATGTGTTACTGATTCTTTGGTGGCAGTGCCATTATCACCAAAGTCCCATTTGTAACTTTTAATATCCTGTATATTGGATATCTTACAGTTAAGCTGGTTACAGGCAGTAATGGTATAAGTGAAATCGATGGCGGGTTCTTTTTTATCACAGAGTGCAAGTACTTCTGCGGCGGATAATGCACGGTTGTATATCCTTATATCATCCATTGTGCCGTTGAACCAATAAGGATATTGCGGATTTTTTAACCGGCCGAAAAAAAGGTCGTAACTATTGCTAAAATTATAACCTGCTAAAGGGCCGCTTGCATACAATGTACAGTTGACGTACAGGTTTGCCACGCTGCCATTGTAAGTATAGGTTAATAAATTCCAGGAGCCGGGCGATGCAAATGAAGTGCCTGCCAGTTTATTTGAAAATGGGCCATAATAGGTTTGGTGCCTTTTGTCTACATCAGTAAAGCAATTATTTCCTTTGGTATAATAATTATCGTCGTAGGTTAAATAATAGCTTCCGTCCAGGTAATCCGTATCTCCTTTCTGTATGATCCTGTTACCATGGCATTTACCTGCATAAAAGTCCCTGATCTTTATCCATACGGAAATGGAAAAGGAACCTTTAAAATTGAGGGAAGGGTCATTATTGATCCGCATATACTGGCTTCTGCCGTTAAAATCATAAGCGCTGTTGGGTTTGCCATTCCGGTCGCTGGTGAGCGTGGCATTATTAAATACAGCGTTGTTGCCATTGCCGCTTTCATCATTGGCATTGCCATTAAAAGGGTAGTAGGCAACCAATCCTTTTTCAAGATTTACCTGGCAAATTGCGGGCAGTGAACTACCAAAGAGACAGAGCAGCAGCAAATATCTTTTCATAGCGAACAGGTGTTATGATACGGAAGATAATGAATAATTACCGTAGCAGTACCACGTTACCTTTTCTTTCTGATGGCCCGCAGGCGGTTATTGCTTTAATATAATACACATAATTGCCCTGGTCGGCAGGTACACCTTTATACATGCCGTTCCAGCAACCTAAAGGATCGTTGGTGTAAAAAACACGCTCACCATAACGGTTGTAGATAAAGAATTCCACTTTTTCAATAATGCCCCAGTAGCTGATGCCGAAGCAATCGTTCAATCCATCATTGTTAGGGGTAAAGCTGTTAGGCATGTGATAGCCGCTTTTACCGGTGGTGGTTACGGTTACATCCAGTGTATCGGTACCAGCACAACCAAAAGCATTTTTTCCGCTTACTACATATTGCGTGGTCACAACAGGCCTTGCTATTGGGTTAGCTATAAAAGCATTACTCAGCCCAGTAGCAGGCGTCCAGGTATAATCTGTTGCCCCGCTTGCCAGCAGGTGAGTAAATTCAATAGCGCAATTAATATCGTTGGATTTAATAGCTGTTACTACCGGTTTGGGATTTATAACAAGGCTGGTAAATAAAGTGCTGGTGATTTTACAGGTACTTTCAGTAACGGTTACACTATAATTGGTGCTGCCGGTTGTTGCCGTAGATAAAGGGTTCGGTATGGATGGATCGCTTACAAGATTGGCAGGCAGCCAGCTGTATGTATCACCACCGGATGCCAGCAGTTGTACAGGAGTACCCTGGCAAACGGTCTTTGCAGGAGATACGGCAAAGACCGGGTCGGGTTTAATGGTTACCTGTACAGAATCTATCGTACTGCAAAGGTTGACAGCTGTGTTGGTAACGGTAACATAATATTTCGTGACAGGCGCTACCGGCGTGGCAACCGGGTTGGGTATGTTAGGATTGCTTAATGTAGCGGCTGGCGACCATAGATAAGTATTACCACCGGTAGCAAATAATGTAACGGAAGTGGCTTTACAAATCGTCGTGTCTTTTGATTTTGTGATAACCGGTTTAGGCATTACCACTACTGTAACATTGTTGCCTGCAGGGCAACCATAACTGCTGATCCCGCTTACGGTATAAGTAGTTGTAACGGCCGGTGTTGCCAATGGGTTGGCTATATTTGGATTGGACAAACCTGTTACGGGCAGCCAGGAATATGTAGCGGCGCCTGTTGCATTCAATTGATTGGCGATGCCCTGGCATTGCGGCCCGCTGGATGTGGCGTTTACTGAGGGATTATCCACAGTGATCTTTACACTATCTTTTTTAATTAAAACAGGAGCGAAGGAAATGTCATCTAAAGCAAAATCATTACCTAGTACGATCGTGTTCTTGTTTACTATTGAAATGGATGCTGTTGTATTGTTTCCCGAATTCCAGTTGGTAAAGAATTGCTTCCAGGTACAGGTAGGCAGGCTGGCCGTGATGAGGTTACCAACGCTTATTCCATTGATGGAAAAACTCAGCTGCGCAGGATTGGGAGGATACAATGCCTGTATCCAGGTGGAGAATGAATAATTGGTATTAGGTGTTACAGTTACCTGTTGCTTCCACACCACTACATCTGCAACCGGCGCTCCGTTCACCAAAAGCATATTACCACCATTATTGGTATGATCGGGACAATTACTAAGTGATGCATTCCAGGCTTGTGGACTGGTACCAACAAAATATTCTCCTTCTGTAGTGTTAATAGCAGCATAATTATAGCCGGATGTAAATCCTGTATTGCCTGCGCTGAAATCTCCATTGATAATAATATTGTTGCCCAGGATTTCTGCGGTATGATAATAAGTGATATTAACAGGCGTATTAGTGGTTGGATTATTTAATGTTGGATCATTAAGATACGTGGTCGGTGTCCAGCAGAAATTGGCCGAAGGAACTGCTCTTAATAATTTAGTAGTACCAGGGCAAATAGTGGTATCGGGTGTTAATACGATATCTGCCTGCACCACTCCCACGGTGATCATCTTACTGATGGTGTCGTTGCAAGGGCTGTTATTAACCGTAAACCTTACCAGGTAATTTCCTGCAGTAGTGTAGGTATGCGTTGGCGTTAGTGTGCCCGTGGTTGTAGCAGCATCGCCAAAAGACCAATAAGGGTTTACCAATGATGCACCGGCACCTGTAAACTGCACCGACAACGGGTTGCACACATCCTGTTTGTAGGTAAAATCAAAGCTCGCTGCGGTGGAAATTGCTACGGTCACAGTGGCCTGGGCAGTGCATCCGTTAACAGTTGTGCCGCTTACTGTGTAATTTGTAGTGGAGGTAACTGTTGCAACAGGGTTGGCTATATTGGGATTGGATAGGCCTGTAGCAGGGCTCCACGAATAGGAGGAAGCACCAGATGCATTTAACTGCACAGGGGTACCACTACATACGGCTGCGCCACCTGTAGCATTTACAACAGGCGTTTCAACTGTGATCTTAACGCTGTCTTTTTTTATTGTTACAGCGGTAAAAGAAATATCGTCCAGTGCAAAGTCATTACCGTTTGCATCATAGGTGAAATCTTCGAGTGAAAGATCGACCGTCGTGTTGTTGCCTGAATTCCAGTTGATCTTTTGCTGCACCCACTGGCAAGCTGTATTGGGTCCATTTAAAGTTAGCCCAAATGGCAAACCATTAATATAAAACTTAAATACAGCAAAGTTGGCTAATGAAATAGTTTGTATCCATGCAGAGAATTGATAATTGGTATTGGGCGTTACAGCGATCGTCCCCGACTTCCATGCTTTTTTTCCGATAGTTGTAGCACCATTGGCAACAAACATATTTCCTGTACCGCTGGTATGATCCATGCAGGGGCTTGCACCTGTATTCCATGTTTGTGCATTGGTAGTTATACCATAAGCCGCATTAGTGGAAGTGTTGGAAGCCTGGAATACATAGTCGGATGTAAATCCAGTATTACCCAGGCTGAAATCTCCATTGGTAATAAGATTGGGTCCCGGTATTTCGGCAGTATAGTAGTAGGTGATATTTGAGGGCGTAGACGTTGTGGGATTATTTAGTGTGGCATCGTTTAAATAAGTGGTTGGCGACCAGCAAAAGTTAGTGGATGCAATACCTCTTAAAAGTTTAGTGGCGCCGGCACAAATAGTGGTATCGGGCGTAAGCACAATATCATCCTGTACAACATTTACAGTAATAGTTTTGCTGATAGTATCGTTGCATGCCGGATTATCTATAGTAAACCGTACCAGGTAATTACCCGGTGCAGTATAATTATGTGTTGGGTTTAAAGTGCCGACGGTGGTGCTGTTATCCCCAAAAGACCAATAGGGATTAGAGAGCGAGGCGCCTTCGCCAAAAAATTGAACAGACAAAGGGTTGCAGGTATTTTGTTTATAAGAATAATCAAAACTGGAGCCACATGCAGCTAAGCAATTATCAGGGAAAGTAAACGCCAATTTAATGCCATCGCCGCCCGGAGATGTTGGATGGGCTGTAAGCGTAAAATGCAGCTGCGATATACCCGGTGGAAAATAGATGGTTGCATTAGCATCATCAGGTGAAACGCCCTGGCCGATGTTTGAAATGATAACATTATTGGTTAACGGACCACTACTCCCTACATGCAGGTCACCATCAGATGAGATCAACGTAAAAGAATGATCAAAATCCAACGTTGAGATGGTTTGGTATATATGCATGTAAAAACCCGTTGTGGTGGGGCTTGCAAAACTGATAGTGCCCTGGTTGCCCGTGATCACCGGGTAGATAGTGATACCCCCCAGGTCGCTTACATTATGTGCTGTGGAATTAGGTGGTGATGTAGTGGCTATTGTAGGATTGGGTGTAAACCAATTGCCTGGAGTCATTGTGCTGTAAGCAGTGATGCCTCCCAGGTTTGCCGGATTGGTGTATGAAAAGGAAAGCGTGTTGCCGTAGGGGATAGGGGTTGTATAATTTCCTGCAGTGAACTTTGGCCAGAAAACACAGGTTGGGAGTGCCGGTATTTCGCAGGAGTCTGCAACGAAAGTACAGCTGGGATTAGTATTGTTGATGGAAGCTGATCCAACTAAAGTTCCGTTCCAGGCCGTGTTTCCTTGCTTATTCACCAGGTCATCAAAAGTGTAGTATGCAAGTAATCCTGTTTGTGTAGTGGGATTGGGGAGCGATGTATTCATATATGCCTGTATCTGGGCCTGGGTACGTGCCACGTTCCAGATGCGGATCTCATTGATATAACCCACCAGGTTTTCATTCAGGTTTTGGTTAGAAAGAAGCCCTATTGCCGTAAGAAGGTCATTTTGAAATAAAGTGCCGGTAGCAGCTACCTGGCTCATTAAAAAACCATTTCTGTAGAATTTCAACGTACTGCCATTATATACCATTGCAAAGTGGTAGGTCTTATTTAGTAAAATATCACAGACAGGAGGCGTTGCATAAAAACCGGTGGATGTAGTTATTAATGCGCCGGTTGTTCTTAAAATGTAATTTACATTACTGGGGCCTGTATGTTTGGTTACAAGGTCACCGTCAGTAATTACACCATTGGATAAAAAGGAGGTCCGGTTCACCATTCCTTCAACTGTTATCTGATTACCGGGAACATCCAGGTCACCAATAGTTACCAGGGAAGGGAATGTAGGTGTCGAAAGCCAGTTATTGCAATTCACCAGGGAATGGGTTTCGGGGTGCTTTTTTGTATTATTTTTTGACGGATTGGTTTGGGCATCAGCAAATAATGCAGTGAGTATAAGCAGTAAGGGTAAAGTAATTTGCCTCATGAGTGATTTATAGCCCTGGTATCCGGGCATTTGATAAGGGGATAAGTATGGTAAAGGTTTAACGGTTTTCCGCCATAAAATTAACCCAATTTCCTCAGGTCGCATAGTTATGTAGTATCAAATCTACAACTGTGTCATTTCAGTCAAAAAACGTGTAAAAAGGGCACATATTCGTGTACAGAACTCCGTACGAAAGCACCTGGCCACCTACTGTTTTAACCTGAATGCCACCACGCCATTGCTGCTTTTGGTACTGCTGATATTCAGTTCATAACGTTTTTTATCGTCGTATATTACCATCAATGCGGTGTTGGGTGGAATGCTGCCCAGGTTTTCGGCATACATTACCAGTTCGTTGCTCGCAGTTCTGTCAACTTTAAGCGTAAAAGTAACCGGCTTTTCGGTAAGGCGTAAATGCGTGGTGATGGTTTTGCTGTTGTAGATCAGTGTTACGCTGTCTCCATCCACTTCGCCATTATCATATAGCGTTACTGTAATGGAATCGTGTTCCACTTCTATCTGTCTTACCAGGTCATTACTTCTTTTTTCGAGTGGTATTTCTTTTGCCGGCGCTATTACCGGTATAACAGCAGGTTTGATGCTGTCTTTTTTGATCGCTTCTTTTACAGGTGCAATGGGTTTTATAGTATCTTTCTTCTTTTGCTCTTTACAAAGGGTGGTTATTTCGGCCAGGCTCAATGCACGGTTGTATATCCTGATATCATCCAGGTCGCCATTGAGCCAAAAGGGAAACATGGCATCATTGGTACGCCCCAGCAACAGGTCGTCGGTATTGGTGAATTTTTCTTTAAAAGGTACTGCATATTTTAATTCGCAGTTCACATATAACCTGGCAGTGGTACCATCATTGGTATATATCACCGAATACCATCCGTTCTTTTTTATATAAGGCTCATAGGTTTTCATGGGCGTGCCCGTACCCCTGAAATTGAGGTGCAACGAGTCTTTCAGCCGGTCGCCGCTGCAGCCTTGCCCTCCTGTAAACAAAGCATCATCAAAACGCAAGGCATAATTGCCGGGTAAATAATCGGCAGTGCCTTTTAAAAGGATAATACTGGCATGGCATATATCGTAATAAAAACCTGTTGGCCTTACCCATGCTGATAGTGTAATTGTATTACCGGCATTCAAACTAACGCTGTTGGGTATACGCATGTAGGTATTGATACCGTTGAAATGATAAGCGCTGTTGGGCTCGCCAAACCGGTTGCTGGTTAATGTAGCATTGTTAAATACAGGATGGTTATTATTACCACTGGCATCTTCGGCATTACCATTAAAGGGATAGTAGGCCATCAAACCTTTATTAAGATCGGTTTGAGGATAAGCCTTCATCACAAAAGCCATTAAGCAGTATAAAAGCCAGTGTTTTTTCATATCAGGAAGGGACTGTTACAGCCCGGTATAACTATGCGGTGTTATTCGCATCAACTCTTCTTTTACTGCGGCACTCACTTTTAATTTCTTTACAAATGCCTGCATTGTTTTTTTATTAATGGATGCTTTGCCCCTTGTCAGTTCTTTTAAAGCCTCGTAAGGATTGGGATAATTTTCCCTGCGTAAAACGGTCTGGATAGCTTCGGCCACCACGGCCCAATTGTTTTCAAGGTCTTCTTTTAATTTGGCTTCATTCAGCACCAGTTTGCCCAATCCTTTTTCAATGGACTTCACCGACAAGATAGTGTGTGCGATAGGAGTGCCGATATTTCTTAATACGGTACTATCAGTAAGATCACGCTGCAGGCGGGAGATGGGCAATTTTGCAGCCAAGTGCTCCAGTAAGGCATTAGCAATGCCCAGGTTGCCTTCTGCATTCTCAAAATCTATCGGGTTTACCTTATGCGGCATGGCGCTGCTGCCAATTTCTCCCTTAATGGTCTTTTGTTTAAAATAATCCATGCTGATATAGGTCCATATATCACGGCAAAGATCGATGAGTATATTATTGATCCTTTTTATGGCATCAAAATGTGCGGCCAGTACATCGTAGTGTTCTATCTGCGTGGTGTACTGCTGGCGTTGCAGACCCAGTTTTGTTTCTACAAAATCGTTGGCAAATTTTATCCAGTTGTATTTGGGATATGCCACATGGTGTGCATTAAAATTCCCTGTTGCACCACCGAATTTTGCACTAAATGGAATATAGCTGAATAGCTGCACCTGGTTTTCCAAACGTTCCACAAATACCATCAGTTCTTTACCCAGGCGGGTTGGGGATGCAGCCTGTCCGTGCGTACGGGCCAGCATAGGCACATCTTTATAGGCAACCGCTAATTTTCCAACTGCTGCCTGCAGGTTGATGATGGCAGGCAGGTATTCCTGTTCAATACTGTCTTTCCACAATAATGGTATGGCGGTATTATTGATATCCTGCGAAGTGAGGCCAAAATGTACCCATTCTTTTAATGCAGGGGCACCCAGTTTTTCCAGTTGTTTCTTTAGAAAATACTCTACAGCTTTTACGTCATGGTTGGTGATGCGTTCGGTATCTTTAATTTCCTGTGCATCGGCTAAAGAAAAATTGCCGGCAACATCCTGCAATTGCTTTTTAAGTTGGGCATCTACTTTAAAAAACTTCTTTTCGGCTAAAAAAAGAAAATATTCCACTTCCACCAGTACCCGGTATTTGATCAATGCGTATTCGCTGTAGTATTCGCCCAGTTGCTGCAATTGCTTACGGTAGCGCCCATCGATGGGAGAAATAGCGGTTAATTGGTTTAAATCCATGACGTTGCTGTAAATTTGCGGCAAAAATACAGTAATTGACACAGAAGATTAAAGTTGGGGCAGTAAGTTATTTAAATACCCGGCCCCTGATCTACGGATTTGAAAAGGGGATGATGCAGGAAGAAATGGAATTGCAATTTGATTTTCCCGCCAATATTGCACAAAAATTATTGAAGAACGAGATAGATATAGGACTGGTACCGGTGGCGGTGTTGCCGCTGATGAAAGAGTATCATATTGTATCGGATTACGGCATTGGATGTGTTGGCCCCGTAGCGAGTGTATGCCTTTTCAGTGATGTGCCCATTGATAAAATTGAAAGAGTATTGCTCGATTATCAAAGCCGCACTTCGGTGGCACTGCTTAAGATATTATTGAAAGAATACTGGAAAATAACACCCGAACTGGTACCGGCCACTGCAGGTTTTGAGCAGACCATTGGAGGTACCACTGCCGGTTTAGTGATCGGCGACAGGGCATTCAGGCAGTTGCCCGTTTCTCAATATCATTTTGACCTGGGCGAAGCCTGGCAAAAGTTCACAGGGTTACCATTTGTATTTGCGGCCTGGGTAAGCAACCGGCAACTGGATGCTGATTTTATTACTGCCTTCAATAATACCACGCAGCTGGGCCTGCAGCATATTGATGAGATCGTATCGGCTGTGAATTACCCTTATTTTGATATGAAAGCGTATTATACAAAATACATTTCCTACAACCTGGATGCAGATAAAAGGAATGCATTAAAAAAATTCCTCGGGTTTTTAACTGCCTGATTTTTTAATACCCAGTTTCTTTTTAAAAGTATCCAGTACCGGTGCAGCATCGGGAGTGAGTTTTAAATACCAGACCGCTGTAATAAAAAGACTGCTGTAGATAAGCCCTTTGCAGATAATGCCGGGCCAGCCGTGTAGTTGCTGCAATAAAAAATACGTAATACAATAAGCAGCCGGCGCCAATAATAATGCGTATAGGGTATTGATAGAAAAAGGCTGCATCCTGAATTTCTTCCATAAAAAAACAAGGCGTATAACATTGTAAACCGTGTATGCAACCAGGTTGGATACACCGGCGCCCACAATACCAATTTTGGTTATTAAAATATAATTCAGCGGTGCGATCAGTAACAACAGTATCAGCCCGGTCAAAAATTCAAATTTCCAGAAATTGGAAGTGCCGATGATCTGGCCGTTAACGCCTGTACCCATATCCACCACCAGTTTTAACCCAAACAGCAGCACTACGTATTTACCTTCCAGGAACACCGGGTTTAGTTTTAATGCGCCGATACCATCCTCATAGCAAAGCCAGATATTACCGAGCAGGAAAAGGCTTATCAATAAAAGGTTGATGCTGCTGCGCTGGTAAATTTTTTTAATGGTCTCCGTTTTTTTCTCTCTCCATGCCTCCGATAATACTGGTATTGAAATGGCGATGATGCTGCGTTGCGGCACCTGTATGATATTGCTGATATAAGTGGAGAATGCAAATATGCCCACCGCAGCCTGGCCGATCTTACTGGAAATGGTGACACTGTCCAGCAAAGATGCCGTAGTGGAAATGGCAATGCCCGCAAATACAAAACAACCAAAGGTGAGCATCTTTTTTTTGAAGCGGCGTGTTACTTTACTCGCTTTAAAATTAAAATGCAGCTGGTTGTTTTGTTTCAGGTAAGTAAGCAATATCAACACCAGCACACCATACAGGCAGGCAAACAGTTTGATAAAAATATCGTAATTGATCACTTTGAAAACAAACAGCAAAATCAATACGGAAGTAAGCAGTCGTAAACCAGTTTCTCTTAAAAAATTGGATATAATGGTCCGTTTGATGCTCCAGCAATATGCTTCCAGCAGGCCAAATATCAGTAATGCAAATGCAAAGGGGTAGATCCAGTAATAATAATCCACCAGCAGCTTTGAGTTGACAGAGAATTTTTGTGCAAAATAGGATTTGAAGGCTATGCCAAACACCAAAAAAACAAGAAAGCCAATTATAGACAGCAGGAGGGTCCAGCTGAAAAGATCGTTCTCATCGTCTTTAAGGTGCGCCCTGTAATAGGGAGAAAATTTATATATCACTGAAGGAAGCCCCAGGAATGAATAGGCAACGATCAACTGGCTGAAATCGAAAAAACTGCGGGTAAGGCCATATTGATCTGTACTGAACCAATAGGGTTTGGTGAAGAAAAGATTGTTGAAAAAACCAACCGCAAAGCCGATAAATATGATGATAGTGGATATAATACTCTGTCGCCTTATCTGACTCATACGCTAAAGTAAGTTTTTTTGAAAATAAAGCGATAATTTTGCGCCTTAAACCATCTAGCTAAATGAAAGTAGTAATTTTTGCCGGCGGCCTGGGTACAAGAATAAGCGAAGAAACGGATATCCGCCCCAAACCAATGGTGGAAATTGGCGGCAAACCGGTTTTGTGGCATATAATGAAAATATACAGCCATTATGGGTTCAACGAATTCATTATCTGCCTGGGTTATAAGGGTTATGTGATCAAAGAATATTTTATGAATTACTTCCTGCATAATTCTGACATCACCGTTGACCTCACTAATAATAAAACAGAGATACATGGTACCAGTTCAGAACCTTTTAAGGTTACGCTGGTGGAAACCGGCCTGAACACCAAAACTGCAGGACGTTTGAAACAGGTACAAAAATATGTGGGCAACGAAGACTTTATGCTTACTTATGGCGATGGCGTTGGTGATGTGAACCTGAAAGAATTGCTGGCCTATCATAAAAAACAAAATAAAGTAGCCACCGTAACAGCTGTACAAATGGATGCCCGCTTTGGTGGAATGGACCTTGGAAATGATGGCGAAGTAACTTCGTTCAGGGAAAAAGCAAAAGATGAAAGCAAATGGATCAATGGTGGCTTTTTTGTTTTAAAGCCGGAAGTGTTTTCTTACCTGGAGGGTGATATGACGAACATGATGTGGGAAGATGAACCGCTGGAAAAACTGACCAACAATAAACAACTGGCTGCTTTTAAGCATTTCGGATTCTGGAAACCGATGGATGCTTTAAGAGATAAACTGGAGCTGGAAGAATTATGGAAAACCAAACAGGCAAAATGGAAAGTGTGGTAAATCAGCAAACGTCATCATATTATAAAGGCAAAAAGGTATTGGTGACCGGGCATACCGGTTTTAAAGGCACCTGGTTCATTACCTGGCTGCACATGCTGGGCGCAACCGTAAAAGGATATGCACTGCCACCCGAAGAGAGCAATAGTTTTTTTACAACCATTGCGGGTAATATATCATTTGAGAATGTATATGCCGATATCAGGGATACAAAAAAACTGCAGGCCGAGATCAATAATTTTCAACCCGATCTTATTTTTCATCTTGCTGCGCAGGCATTGGTAAGGCGCAGCTACCAGGTACCTTCCGAAACATTTGATATAAATGTTACCGGTACTGCCAATGTGCTGGAAGCAGTGAAAAACCTGCCGGGCAAATGCACTGTAATTGTTATCACCACCGATAAAGTGTACGAGAACAGGGAGATCAATTACCATTATAAAGAAGACGATGTATTGGGTGGTTACGACCCTTACAGCGCCAGCAAGGCCGCTGCTGAAATAGTGGTAAGTTCATTCAGGAATTCTTTTTTTAATATACGCAATTATGCGGTCCATCAAAAAGCGGTGATCAGTGCAAGGGCGGGCAATGTAATTGGTGGAGGCGACAGAAGCGCCGACAGGATCATTCCCGATGTGGTGCGTTCACTCGAAAACGGTCAGCCGGTTGAAGTGAGGAATCCTGTTGCCGTACGTCCCTGGCAGCATGTGCTGGAGCCATTATCAGGCTATCTTACAGCCGGTATGCTGCTGGATATGGATGCAGTAAAATATTCAGGCGCCTATAATTTTGGCCCCTTGCCCGGCGATCATTTACCGGTAAAGCAACTGGTACAAACCGCCATCGATTGCTGGGGTAGCGGTTCGTGGAAAGATATTTCGGATGCCAGCCAGCCGCATGAAGCAGGTTTGCTGCAACTGGATATTACAAAAGCGAAAGATGTTTTAGACTGGCAGCCTAAACTGGACAGCAAAGAGGCGATTGAATGGACCATTAACTGGTATAAGCAACAGCCGGAAAATGTATTGGAGTATACAGTACAGCAAATAAAAAACTACCTGCAAAAATGACGTTTACAGCAACATCTTTAAAAGGTAGTTATATAGTAGAGCTGAATGCTTTTACGGATGAGCGTGGTTGGTTTGCCCGTACTTATTGCAAAAAAGAGTTTGAAGCCATCGGGCATAACAGTGAGTGGGTACAGATGAACCACTCATACACTAAACAAAAGGGCAGTATAAGAGGCATGCACTACCAGCTGCCGCCATTCAGCGAAATAAAAATGGTACGCTGTATTGCAGGTGCTGTGTATGATGTGATCATTGATCTGCGGAAAGAGTCGCCTACATTTTTACAGTGGTTCGGTACTGAACTCTCGGCAGAAAACCGTAAAATGCTGTACATACCGGAAGGTTTTGCACACGGTTTTCAAACCCTCAGCAACGATTGTGAATTGATATACCACCACTCCCAGTTCTATACACCGGGTGCAGAAGGCGGCATTAGATACAACGATCCTGCTGTAAATATCAACTGGCCTTTACCGGCAAACAATATTTCGGCAAGGGATGAACAACATCCTTTGCTAAATGAAAATTTTAAAGGACTATAATTATGCAATGCAGATTTTGTAAAACCGAACTGGAACGTGTTTTTATCGATTTGATAAATTCACCTGCATCTAATTCTTTTTTAACGCCGGAACAGTTAAATGAACCTGAAACTTTTTATCCCCTTAAAGTGTATACCTGTCACAAATGTTTTTTGGTACAGGTGGATGAATATAAAAAATCGGATGCCATATTCGATAGTAACTATGTTTATTTTTCTTCTTACAGCACCAGCTGGTTAAAACATGCCAGCAACTACGCTGATAAAATGACGGAACGCTTTGGCTATAACAAAGATTCGCAGGTAATAGAAATAGCGAGCAATGATGGCTACCTGCTGCAGTATTTTTTGCAAAAGGGAATTAAAGTGCTGGGAGTTGAGCCAACTGCCAACACAGCTGAAGTGGCCGTGCAGAAAGGCATTGCAACTGTAGTGGAATTTTTTGGAGTGGCTTTGGCAAAACAATTAAAAAGCCAGGGCACCACGGCCAATTTATTATTAGGTAATAATGTACTGGCGCATGTGCCCGATATCGTGGATTTTGTGGGCGGCATGAAGATCGTTCTTGCAACAGATGGTGTGATCACAATGGAGTTCCCGCATTTGATGCAGCTGGTGGATAACAACCAGTTTGATACGATCTATCATGAACACTTTTCTTATCTATCTTTCTATACAGTAAAGCAGGTATTTGAATCGCAGGGACTGGAAATGTTTGATGTGGAAGAATTGCCAACACATGGTGGTTCGTTAAGGATATATGCTAAACATAAAGAAGATAGTTCAAAAGCAATTTCGCCGAATGTTGCAGCAATGCTTGCAAAAGAAACTGCTAAAGGTTTGAATGGCCTTGCTTACTATGATAATTTTCAACAAAAAGCATTGAAGGTAAAATTAGATATTACCGAATTCCTCATCGATCAAAAAAGAGCAGGAAAAAAAGTGGCTGCCTATGGCGCTGCTGCAAAAGGAAATACATTGCTCAACTATTGCGGTATAAAGAGTGATTTGATCAGTTTTGTGGTGGATGCCAATCCACATAAGCAGGATAAATTTTTACCTGCTAGCCACATTCCGGTAGTAAATGAAGCATACCTGAAAGATGCCCAACCGGATTTTGTGATCATACTTCCATGGAACTTAAAGGATGAGATAACCCAGCAACTGGCTTATATCAAAGACTGGGGTGGAAAATTCGTTGTTCCTATTCCTTCATTACAAATGCTGTAAGGCGGATGAAAAAAATACTGGTAACAGGTGCAACTGGTTTTATTGGCGGTTATGTTATTGCTGCATTACAGCAAAGAGGTTGTACTGTTATTGCCACATCCTCTGCCGAAGAAAAAGCCAGGCTTTGCAGTTGGTTCCATACCGTGCGATACATTCCTTTTAATTTACAGCAGTTTGATACTGCAGTCAATTACCAGCAATATTTTAATGAGCCCGATGCGGTCATTCATCTTGCCTGGGAAGGATTGCCCAATTATAAATCTGATTTTCACGTTACAGAAAACCTGCCCCGCCATTTTGCTTTTTTACAAAACCTTGTTGCAAACGGGCAAAAAGATATCACGGTTACCGGCACCTGTTTTGAATACGGCATGCAGCAGGGCTGCTTAAGTGAAGACATGGAAACATTTCCAGCCAATCCTTATGCAGTGGCCAAAGACACCCTGCGTAAAAAAATGCAGGCATTGCAATTGCAAACCGGCTTTAATTTTAAATGGGTTCGGCTGTTTTATATGTATGGTGCAGGGCAAAATCCAAATTCATTACTTTCGCAACTGGAAAAAGCCCTGGCAGCCAACCAGGCTGTATTTAATATGAGCGGCGGAGAGCAGGTAAGGGATTTTTTACCGGTGGAAAGAGTAGCCGAAAATATTGCAGCAATTGCATTACAGCAAAAAGTACAAGGCATTATAAACTGCTGCAGTGGCGAGCCGGTTACCGTGAAGGAGTTTGTACAAAAATACCTGGCAGCAACAGGAAAAAATATAACGCTGAATCTTGGTTATTACCCTTATCCCGATTATGAGCCGATGGAATTCTGGGGCGATAATTCGAAGCTTAAAACTATTGAATGATCACATCACTCAACATACAGGAATTAGCTGATTATACATCCAGGCAACTGAATCATTTTTTCCCGGATAATAATACTGTTGACCTTAACCAGTACCGTCAGCCACTTGAACTTGCGCTGAATAGACTGGAACATTGTTATCAACACTGTACTTTAAAACATTACAATAACGGAGAAAATACTTTCTTCAATCATTTATACAGCGATCATTATGTAATGTACCTGTGGTACCTCGCCAATTCTATCTGGAAAGAGAAAGGGGACAAGAACACCTGCAATAAACTATACTATCTTAATAAATCACTGAATGGCCTGGATTGTATGTACGATACCGCCCTTCCTGAAATATTCTTATTGTTCCACAGCGTAGGCACTATGCTGGGCAAAGCCAGTTATAACGATTTTTTTATTGCCTTACATGGGTGCACAGTAGGTTCGCACAACGGGATATATCCTGTGTTTGGGAAAGGGGTTTCATTAACCGCCAATTCATCTGTTATCGGTAACTGCCAAATAGGAGATAGGGTAAGCGTAGGCGTTAGAACCTGTGTTTTTAACAGTGATATAGAAAATGACCATACCGTATACCTCGATAAAAAAAATGGTTCAATGAATATAAGGGCTGCCGGTGCAAACTATGCCCAACAGTTTTTTAATGTGAATTTAGCAAGCTTATAAAAGAAAATAATGCCCGATATTTTATTAAGTATAATTATCCCCACCAAGAACAGGATCGAAACAGCACGTTATGCTATTCAGACAGCGTTGACTGTTACTGCGCCTGATATGGAGATCATTGTACAGGACTGCAGTGATACGGATGAACTGAAAGCTTATATCGACAGCCTTTCAGACAGCAGGGTGAAATATTTTTTTCAGAATGATCCCATTTCCATGACGGAAAACTGGAACCGGGCCTACAGTCATGCAAATGGTGAATATATGATCGGTATTGGCGATGATGATGCCGTGTTTCCTGAAGTATATACCGTTGCAGAATGGGCATTTGAAAATAAGCTGGAGGCAGTGGGGCAAACGGAACCTTACCAGTATTTCTGGGGTAACTTTCCCGAAGTGGCCATACAAAAAAGATTATTCCTGAAAAGCTTTACCGGTAATGTGAGCGTGCATACCGATCTGCTCAGCACTGTTTTAAAAAGATCAAAGTTTGCAGATGATGGTTATGCGAGGGACCTGCCGATGGTATATCATCGTTTGATATCGAAAAAAACATTACAGCAGTTACAATCAGTTACGGGCAAGTTGCTGGATGGTACATCGCTGGATGTCTATTCCTCTTTTGCCATCGGGTTGATCTGCAAACAATTTGTGATCCTGGATTATCCTTTTTCTATGAGAGGCGCCAGCGGTAAAAGCAATTCCGGTAGGTTTGTTGTAAAACAGGATAAGCAACACTTTGATGAATTCTCATTCATATCCTACCCGGAATGGTTGCCTAAAATTCCGTTTGTAAATGTTTCTATTGCAGAGTCCATCTGTAAGGCATTTACACAAACCGGGCACGAAGATCTTATATCAAACATCAGCAAACCATATCTGTACGCAGTGATCATAGCCGAAAGGCCCGATCTGAAAGAAGATATCATGAGTGGTTTTGTAAGCAGGTACCTGGAAACGGATGCGGAAAAAGCGGAATTCCATTCTTTGTATAAAAAACTTAAAGCAGGCAAAAATGAAAAGAAGTGGAGATTGCTTGCAGAAAAAATAAATATGGTCATTCCTGTATTAAGTCTTTACAGGAAGATCATACGCAAAAAAGATATCCGCCTGAATGATACCATGGAAGTGCTGGACTTTCACAAACAGTATATTGCAGAAAATGGAATATCTTTAAAACTAAACTAATGCCTCCATGAGCACCAACCGTGAATATGATATCGCAATTGCATGGCGCATTTATCCAAAGGTTTCCAAAACACCGATCGTTTTTGCTGAAGATAAATTCGGGATGGTTAAAAATTCATTGCTTTCGTTTATTAACGCGGCAAAAGGATTAAAAATCTACTATTACTTTTTACTGGATGGCTGCCCGCCAGAATATGATCAGCTCATCGCAACCTTATTTAAAGATAACTACAGCATTGCTAAAACAGACAGGATCGGTAATGGTGCTACTTTTGCCAAACAGATAGAAATATTACTCGAACAGGATAAAGCCGAAGTGATCTGCTTTGGCGAAGACGATTATATATATACACCGGGAGATTTTGGTAAAGCTTTTGCGTTCATCAGGGAAAAGGGCGTGGATTTCATCAGCGGATACCTGCCGATGGATGTTTTTACCCATCCATTGCATGCGCATAAAAGATATACCAGGTATTCGCAGGATCGCTTGTGGCTTACTGCAAACTCTACCTGTTTAACTTTTATGACCACTGTTACAGTTTTGAAAGAGACGAGAGGCCTTTTTCTTACTTATGCAAGGGGGAACAATGATTGCGCCATCTGGCTGATACTAACTAAAACGCATATACTAAATCCATTCGCTTACCTGAAATTTTCTGGCGACAGGATCAATTTCGGTATATTGAAAATGGCGGTGAAATACAGCTTTAAATATTTCTTTACGCTGCGTAAATACCAATTGTGGATGCCTTACCCTGCAATCTGCACACACCTTGAAAAAGGCAATGAGAGCCCCGGAACCAACTGGATAGCAGTAAGCCAAAATGTACCTGATGCCGTATAAATATTCCATCATATTACCGGTACGCAACGGCGGTCATTATGTAAAAGAATGCCTGCAAAGTATATTGGCGCAAACACTGCAGGATTATAATGTGATCCTACTCGATAACAGCAGCACTGACGGAACAGTTGAATGGATACGGTCGTTGAACAATGAACGGATCGTGGTACATACTTCCGAAAGGTCACTGACAATAGAAGAAAGCTGGGCAAGAATAAAGAATATTAATAAGAATGAATTCATCACGCTCATTGGCCATGATGATATACTGCATCCGCATTACCTGGAAGAAATGGACCGGTTGATACAAAAGCATCCACAAGCCAGCTTGTACCAGGCGCATTATTCCTTCATCAATAAAGACGGACAGTTTACAGGGTATTGCATGCCGATGGATGAAGTGCAGTATGGTCACGAATTTTTAGCCTGCCAGCTGGCCCGAACTATGGACAGCATGGGCACCGGTTACATGATGCGCAGCAGCGATTATGATAAGATAGGAGGTATGCCCGAAAATTATCCCAACCTCATCTTTGCAGATTATGAATTGTGGGTACGCCTTTGTTTAATTAACTACAAAGCCACAACCGGCAGGGAATGCTTCAGCTACAGGGTGCATCAAAGTGTATCCACGCAAACCAACGGGGAAAAATACCAGGATGCATTTGGAAAATATGTACAGTTCATGGCTGCATTGAGTAAAGAAAATGAAGCCGTAAAAAATGTGATCGATAGATATGCCCATGGCATGCTGATGTATTTCTGCGAAAGCCTTTCTCACAGGTTATTAAAAACGCCTGCAGCATCCAGGAAAATGCGGGTGGATGATTTTATAACTCAATGCAAAGCATATGCAGCATTGCTCATTCCCGGCCAGCCTTTTGAGCCTGGTAATAAATTCCGCATCAGTATAGCAGCAAAACTGGATAGCAACCCGGTAAGTCGTTCAGCGTTTTATTTCTTTAAAAAGATAACCAAATAAAACAGCTGCAATGAAAATTGTGATCAACTGCTGGATATTGCGCAATAAGAACCTGGATGGTATCGGTTATTTTACCATCAATACCGTACGGCGGATCATACAAAATAATCCGGAAGTATCTTTTGTTCTGCTCTGTGATAAAAATTTTACCGAGCCTTATTTCAATTTCAGCAATGCCGAGATCAAAAGAGTTTTTCCGCCTTACCGGCATCCATTGTTGTATGTTTTTTATATGGAACTGGTATTGCCTTTTGTATTAAAAAAACAACAACCTGATTTATTTTTTTCACTCGATGGTTTTTTATCGCTTTGCAGCAGTTGCAGGCAATTACCTGTAATGCACGATCTTAATTTTGAGCATTATCCCGAAAACCTGGCATTCCGGAACAGGGTCTATTACCGTTTTTTCTTTAAACGCTTTGCAAAAAAAGCGGCCCGCATTGCCACCATTTCCGAATACAGCAAGGCGGATATCAGCAAACTGTACCATATACCTGCTGAAAAAATAGACAATGTATCCTGTGGTATCAATAGCAGTTTACATGTATTGAATGAAGAGGAGAAGAAAGCTTCAAGGGCACGCTATAGTGAAGGTAAACCTTATTTTTTCTTTGTGGGTTCTATGCACCCCCGCAAGAACATGCTGCGTTTGATACAGGGGTTTACTGAGTTTAAAAAAAATACCGGCAGCGATCTTAAGCTGGTAATTGCAGGTGCGGCATTATGGGATCAATCAGCATTGCAGGAAGTGTATACCACCAGCGCTTACAAAAGCGATATACATTTTGCAGGCCGCCTTAGTGATGATGAATTGAAATCTGCTTTGGGAGCGGCTTATGCTTTAAGTTTTGTGCCCGTGTTTGAAGGCTTTGGCTTACCGGTGGTGGAAGCATTTGAAGCAGGTGTACCGGTACTGGCATCCAATGTTACATCACTGCCCGAAGTGGCAGGCGATGCTGCAGTATATGCTGACCCTTTCAATGTACAGGATATTGCAAAAGGCATGCAGCTGTTATACGAAAATAAAGACGGGCTTTGTCCCTCGCTTATACAAAAGGGGTTTGAACAAAAGAAAAAATTTTCCTGGGATGCTACCGCGGCCATGTTATGGCAAACCATTCTTAAAGCAAGCAAAAAATAATTTATGAGCTGAGTGCTGCAATTGCTTTTGCAGCAATATTGCCCCAGTAAAATGTATCAAAAAAAGGCGGGGGAGTAGTGGTGGCAATATCGGCATTCATTACTGCAGCAGCAAAACCATTCCACTCATTATCTTCCACTACCAGTAGTTTATTACCGGCATCGTTTTTTGAAATGCCCAAGGCGCCACTTCGCGTACTCACCGACGTTAGATTAAATGATAATGATTCTACCAGCTTTGTTTTGATGCCTCCGCCTTCAATAACAGGGTTGATGAAAATATCGGCTCCTGAAAAATATACAGCTATATCTTCCACAAAACCTGCATAGATGATGTTTTTATCACTGTAGTCAGTAAGATTATTGTAAGCAGCGGGTAATCCTTTACCACAAATAATGATCCTGTATTTGAACTGGGTGTTGGCTAAAAGCAGTGGATTGATCTGTTGCAGGATCGTATCTACGGCCTGCAGGTTAGGCTTATAATCCAGCGATCCGTTAAAGAGTAGAATTTTCTCCTCTTCTTTAATCGCATGTTGCTGCTGCAATATTTTTTTAGCGGCTGCTTTTGCTGCAGCAGGTGGTATCGCTACAGCTTCCGTTCCGTATGTAATGGTATGGCATCTTGCTGCATCCAGCGAAAAATGAGCAATGGCAAAATCTTTATCCGCATCGGTTATAAAAAAATTGATGCCTGCTTTTCGATGTACGCTCTTTTCGTACCGCCATAAAATGCGCCACCACCATTTACCAATGGTTTTAAAGCGTATCGCTTCTATATTGTGCGATTGTACAACAAGTGTAACACCACAAAATTTTTGTAATAAAATGCCCAGCCATCCATAATAAGGATGCTCAATGATCAGGTGTGTTATTTTATTTCGGCGAATGATCTTCCGCAGTGTAAAGAAATAAAAGAAGTTAATATACCGGGTTGTACTGTTGCTTAATGCAGGCACTACAGTATAATTTTTTGCAGCTGCCGCATCGTTACTTTTGGTACTTATACAGGTAAGATTAACTTCTTTGCCAAAAAACTCATTAAATAAAGCAATGTACTTCTGTCCCCCCATCTTTGGCGGAAGAAAGTGATATGGGGCCAGGCAGAGCACATGTATCATGTTATTGCCGCTGTTTGTTAACTGTTGGCTGGCTGTATACCGGCAGTTTTTTTGTTGCGAACATAATATACAATAGTGGCAATTGCCAAAAGGTATATCAGTATGGTGCACCAGAAAGAAATACTGTTGCCGAGGTAATAAGACCTTGGTTCAAAATTAAACTCAATGGTATGCTTACCCGCCGGAACAGCGAGACCTCTTAATACATAATTGGTTTTTACGTAAGGCACTTTCTTGCCATCAATAAAGGCATCCCAGCCACGGTTGTAATACACTTCGCTGAATACAGCAAACTGCGGTGTGGCTGCATTGAAAGCATAAGTGATCTTGTCATTCTGCCTTTCTGATATTTTTAAAGTTGCGGTAGAATCATATTGCGGTAATTGTGCAATGTCTTTTTTAAATGTATCATTAACAACAGCAGTATCCCTTAAATTGGTATTGTCCAAAGCCAGCATTTCATTATCAGGCGATGATACAAACTTAACACCCTTTACCAACCAGCAGGGGCCGAATGCATTGGTGTTCAATTGCGCCACAGGTCTGCCGGCCTGGTCCTGCATAATAAAATATTTTGCATTCAGCATATTGAACACACTCATATTGCCTTTGCTTAACTGGTATTCAATAATATCCTGGTATAAGCCCAGCTTGGCAGGGTGATAACCACCAATGGAATTGTGGTGATAAGAAGTTACCGATTCGGTAGTAAAGCTGCCGGTTTGATTGAATACCCTGAAGTTGGCATGATCCGGATCTGCTAAGATCGTTCTGTCTGCCGGCGATGGAATAAATGCATCACTCACTTCTTCCTGGTCCCTGTAATTATCATAACTCAAATAACGGTTGTCTACCGTTATAAGGTCGATCAATGAAAGCAGTGTTAATGCTGAAACTGCAATTGTAGGACTCAGTTTTTTCTTTGCCAGTAAACCTGTAATTACAACAGCCACTGCAATAAATAAAACGGATCTTAAAAGATCGCCACCTGCTTCACTCTTTCGGTCTGCACGTAAAGACGACATCAGGTCTTTACTCAGTTGTTCTGCCTGTTGCAACATTTCCGGGTTAGGAGCCTGCCCCGGTTGAGACCTTGAAAAATTTTCTGTAAACCCGTTCTTGATATCAGCATCACCTTTACCGGTATAATCAGCCATTAACCAGAATAAAGCAAGTATTACTACCACTGCGCCGGTAGCAATTACAGATAAACGTAATTTTTTAAAAGCAGCCGCAAGATCTATTTCATTTACCAGTTTACTTACTGCCAGTACTGCCATAAATGGAATGCAGAACTGCGGTATCACCAATGCCATGCTTGGCGCCCTGAATTTGCTGTAAAAAGGAAGATGATCTAACAGGAAAGAATTGAATGCCATAAAATTGCTGCCCCATGCCAGTAAAATACCGATAACACTTGCAGCAACGATCCACCATTTATGCCAGGTGTTCACGTAAAACAATCCGAATATGAACAGGAAACAAATTACAGCGCCGAGATAAACAGGGCCGCTGGTAGTTTCACTTAGTTTACTCATGCTGCCCCAGTAAGAATAGCCATTGGTGGCACCTATAGCGCTTTCTTCGGGTACACCGATCTCTGCAAACTTCTCAACCATTTTAGAATGAGCGGCAGTATGTTCTTTTCCTCCATTGCTGCCACCATATAAACCCGGTACTATGAATGTGAATGTTTCCATTGGGCCAACACTCCAGCGCAATGCATAATCTTTATCAAGGCCACCCTTGGTCTTATTCTTATTGCTGGCGGTGCTGTCAATCGGCTCGCCCGGTTTTGGTAATGTAAGTTGAGAAACGCCACCCCTCATGGTATCTTTGGCATAATCATAAGTAGGCATAATGCTGCCTGCACAAACGCCCAGTCCCACCAGTCCGGCCACCATTGCAAGTACAGATGCTTTTGCAAAATGCAGTAATTGTTTTTCCTTGTATGCTTTTACAAAATAGGCAACCGCTATTGTAAAGGCAACAATAATGAGATAGTAAACGATCTGCAAATGGTTTTGTGCAATAGTGATAGCGCCAAATAAAGCAGTCAGTAAAAAGCCAATTAAATATTTGCGGTCGTATAATAATAAAATACCCGCAATGATGATAGGGGCGTAGGCAATACTCACCATTTTGGTGATATGCCCCACAGAAACTATAATAGGATTGTAAGTTGAATAAGCATAAGCAAGTCCGCCGAAAATAGCCACCACCGTATTGCTGCCGGCCACAAGGCATAAAATATAAAAACATAAACTTGCTAAAAAGAAAAATGCAATGGGCTCAGGCAGCCATAAAGAGAATGCATGCCTGAAGGTTTCAATGCCTTCGCCGATCTTGGTATCTGGAGCAAGAGCGATCTGGTAAGTAGGCATACCACTAAACATGCTGTTGGTCCACAAGGGAAATTTACCTGTCTTTTCTTTTACTTCCAGCGATTGCTGCGCCATACCTCTCCAGCCCTGGGTGTCATGCTGGTTCAATACTTTTCCATCCAATGCAGGTTTGCAATACACAATAGCAACTATTGCAAAAATGGCGATGGCAATAATATGAGGTAAGAGCTTTTTAAAAAAGGCAGCGTTCATTAGTATATAAAATTTAGGGGACGAAGATAAATATTTTACACTACCGAAATAGAGAAAGCCGGTAAAATACACCCCAAAGGATCATTTCACCGGCTTTATGAATTTATAAAGATATATTGCTGTTAATTACCCATGCCCTGCTGCGCATTCTGCATATTGTCCATTTCGCCTTTCATATTCTTACGTTTGAATAACGAAACATCGATCTTACCAAAACGGTAGTTGAAACTTAAACGCATCAGTTGTGGATCACGGCGCCTTTGTGTATCATATATCAGGAACGAACTTTCTGCATGCGTGGCGCTCAGCCTGGTCCTGAATACATCGCTCACCTGGAAGGTCAATGATGCCGCATTGTTCTTCATGAAATCTTTTTTAATAGCAAAGTCCACACCATAGTTCGATTTGATATAACCCTGTGCACCCGGCTGTGTTTGGCCAAAGCCGCCACCGCCCATCATACCACCGCCACGGCCACCACCGCCTCCACCGCTGCTGCTGGCTGGTACCAGTGTTTTGGCCTGGTAATCGCCGCTCAACTGTATAGAATAATTCTTAGGCAGTTTAAAGTTGTTGTTGATCTTGGCAAACCAACTCACCTGCGATTGGTTCACACTTCCTGGGATATTACCCGCTTTAAGATCGGTCTGGTACAGGTTAAAGTTGGTAGAAAGATCCCACCAGCTGATGAATTTATCCCGCAATGTCAATTCAAGACCGTACGTAAAACTGCTGTTGGCATTAGCATACGTGTTGAAGGTAGCGCTGTCTGCAATAGCAGGGTTAGGGTTCACATCACGGTATTGATAACGGGTGATGAGGTCGTTGGTATTACGGAAATATAAAGTGGTTAAGAAAGAGTGTTTATTTGATAACTGGTTCTGGTAAGACAACTCTGCCAGGTTGGTGAATTCCGGAACAAGATCAGGATTACCCTTGGTGATGTTCAAAGGATCGGTCAGGTCCACAAAAGGGATCAGCTGGAAAAAGTTAGGCCTGTTGATCTTCCTGGAATAGTTCAGCTGCATATCCTGTTTATCATTCAGCTTATAGGTAAAAAAGGCGCTAGGGAATAAACTGAAAGGATAACTGTTGCTGAATTTTTGATTCTTGGTGATCAGGTTACCATCATACTTGCTGCTTTCCATCCTTAATCCCAACTGGTATGTAAAGTTTTTCATCTGTTGAGAGAAAGTAGTGTAAGCGGCATACACAGCATCCGTAAATTTATAATCCGATGCCGTATTGCTGCCAAAGAAAGCCTGGCCGTTATAATCCTTGTACACATTGGTAATTGTATTAAAGCTGGTAAAATCCCTGAAAGATGCTCTTACACCCGCCTCAATTTTTATTTTATCCGTCAATGGATTTGCATAATCCGACTGAACCGTTAAGAATTTAGTGGTGCCGCCACCGGTAGTATTCTGAAACAGGTTCAAACCCTTTAAACTGTTATTGGCAGCATATTGTTTCTGATCATTCTGCGATTCATTGTCATTCTTGCTGTAGTTAAAGTTCACATCAGCAGTTAATTCCTTGCCGGCTTTTGCATAGTTATGTTTATAGCTGAACGTGCTGCCATAGTTCCTGAAATTACCCTCGCTGTTGGATAAACGGGTAGAAGTTTCGTGTACGCTTGATGATGGGTAAGTAGTATCGTTGATACTGGTTAAAAAATCTTTTGTTTTAAACTGGCCTCTTACAATATTACCACCAATGGTAAATGTGTTACGGTTGTTTAAAAAATAATCCATACCCAGCCTGCCAAAGCTGAAGAAGCCCCTGTTGATCGGGTTATTTTCCTGTAAGGAATGTGCAATGGCATTGGTAAAATAGTCCGTACGCTCGGTGGTAACATTGCTTTTTGATTTACGCATACCCAGCATAGCCGATGCAAAAAAGTTCACCTTCTGCTGCTTGATGTTGATATCGCCGCCAAAGCCCGGCCTGCCACGACTGTCTACACTGGCACGGATATTACCGTTGTAACCGGCCTTGCGGTTCTTCTTCAATACAATATTTAAAATACCGGCACCGCCACCGCTGGCATCATACTTGGCGCTGGGGTTGGTGATCAGTTCAACGGATGCGATCGCATCTGCGGGTATCTGGTCCAGCGTCATGGTAGTAGGCCGGCCATCCACAAAAATCTGCGGGGCAGCATTGCGCATGGTAACATTTCCATCAATATCCACGTTCACACTGGGCACATTCTTCATCACATCCACCGCGGTTCCGCCCACGCTGGTCAGGTTCTTTTCCACGTTAAAAACCTTGCGGTCAATATTCATCGTCAACAAGGGTTTGTTCGAAACCACGGTTACATTCGCTAATTGTAATGCATCCACTTCCAGTTTGATATTGCCCAGGTCCTTATCCACCGCATTCAGCATGCTGCTCATATCACCACCGCCGCCGGGTTTCATGCCAGCCATGTTCAGCTGGAAAGATATTTTTTGCTCAATGGTCTTATAACCAATAGCAGTAACTTTTAAACGGAACTGAGCCATCACGGGCAGGTTTTCCAGGCTGAATTCACCTTTTTTGCCGGTAAGCATACCCCCCACAATAAAATCCCTTCTCTTCTTGGTCACGGTATCCAGTTTGTTCTGGATCAGTTGTACCGAAGCGGCATCAATAGGTTTGTTGGTGGCAGAGTCGATGATCTTGCCATAAAAATGGCCCACATTCATGTTCTGGCCACCCATCTGGCCACGGCCCTGGGGCATTTGTGCAAATAAGCTGCCGGAAAACAACAGTAAAATGAGGCCCAGGCTGGTTTTAAGAAAGTGCATAGCGTGTTTGTATTTAGTAAGGGTTATACGGCGTTTTGTAAAAAAATGGTCGTTTTTTGAACCGGGTGCAAATTTCCTCCCAAAAATCTGTATATACGGCAGTAAGATGATGAATGGTAGAATAACTTGTAGAGTTGCAGCTACAATTAATAAAATGTTATCAACTGCCCAGTACCTGTATCAGCACCTGTACCAATCCTATCAGCAGGCCAAAAACGGCACCCACCACCTCCAGGAACTGGAATTCTTTTTTGGTGATCTGGTCCAGTATATCCTCCAGCTTTTCGGAAGAAAAACCGGCCACTTTTTCGGTCACGATCCTTTCCAGGTCAAGGTCCTGTTCCAGCTTGGTCATATAGCTCTTCATCAGAATAGGAAACAGGTTTTCCAGTTCCATCAAAAAAGCGCCTTTCAACTGGTTGATGGTTTTATCGCCAATAAACATCGACAGCATGGGGAAGAGGGCAGGTAATTTTTCCCGCAAAAATTTGTCAATATGGCTTTCGATCTCGGGCCTTAATTTTTCCAGGTTGCCGGGGTCGGTAACTTTTGCTTCAATTTCGGCAAAGGATAAAAATTCCTTGCTTACCACCTGTCCTAGTTTTTGTGCGATCAATTGCTGGTTCTTTGGAAAGATACCCTGCAGCTTAAAGCCGAATATATTTACCGGGTTGCGGGGATGGAACAGCATCTTTATGGCGATCCAGGTGGTAACCCAACCGGTGAATGCGGATAAAAGTACGGGTAAAATATAGTGCGTCCATTGCATGTATCAGCTATTTGGGCTGCAAAGAAAGTATTTTATACAGCTTAGGCAAAATGTAATTTTGACTGAGTAAAGTTTTTCTTTACTTTTGCACTCCCGTAAATGGTAGCCATAGCTCAGTTGGTTAGAGCATCAGATTGTGATTCTGAGGGTCGAGGGTTCGAGCCCCTTTGGTTACCCCAAAAAAGATTTCTGCTTAATAGTGGAAATCTTTTTGTTTTTGGGGATAATCGAAGGCAAAATCGCCACTCATCCTGTTATTTTTCCAAAAAAAGCCTTTAACAAAACATTATTCGGCTTAGTGCGTTTACTCTAAACTAAAAGCAACATAATTACGTTATTTTTACATCATGCAAAAAATTGCAAGCTTTATGATGAGTAGAAAATTTATACCGGTGATACTGGTGCTTACCGGGGCAAGCCTCTTTGTAGCGTTTCAATCGCAGGGAAAAACCGACAGGGATGATAATCCGATATCCAAATACGCAAAAGTGTTACGTATTGTGGGAACTTACCTGGAAGAAGGTCATTACAGTCCTAAAAAGATTCGATGACAATTTCTCCCAGGTGGTATTCAAGAAATTCACCCAGGACCTGGACGATGAAAAAAGCATCTTCCTGAAATCTGATATCGATTCTTTATCCCAAAAGTTCGATAGCAAGATCGATGATGAGATCCATGGCAGCGAATTGCAGTCCTTTTTCAGCATCAACGACCTTTATATTAAAAGGCGCGACGAAAGTTTCGTGTTCATTAATGAACTGTTATCCAAACCATTCGACTTTAGTAAAGACGAAAGCGTACAGTTTGAACGTGAAAAACTCGACTTTCCTAAAAACGATGCAGAACGTAAGGAACTGTGGAGAAAATCCATTAAATACAGTGTACTGAGCCGTTTTGTAGACCTGCAGGACGAAAGGGAAAAGAACAAGGATAAAAAGGATTATGTTCAGAAAGCAGACAGCACGCTGGAAAGAGAAGCGAGGGATTATGTAAAGAAAAGAATGGACCGTATGGCTGCTGCCAAAAAAACGCATGAAACCACCGACGAGAACTTCAGCACTTTCGTGAATGCCATTACATTAAGTATGGATCCGCATACCGATTATTTCCCTCCTGTAGACAAACGTTCGTTTGACGAGACCATGAGTGGTAAATTTTATGGTATTGGTGCACAGCTGAAAGATGAAGATGGTAAGATAAAGATCGCCAGCTTTGTTGGAAGCATGATGCCTGCAGAACGCAGTGGCAACATTGCAGTAGATGATGAGATACTGAAAATTGGAGAAGGCAAGAATGAACCGGTGGATATTTCAGGCTTTGCAGTAACAGACGCTGTAAAACTGATACGTGGTGCAGAAAAAGGATCGGAAGTAAGGCTGACCATCAGGAAGGCTGACGGAACAATAAAAGTAGTATCCTTATTAAGGGATGAAATAAAACTGGAAGATACGTTTGCAAAAAGCGCCGTTATCAACAGTGATCATAAGATCGGTTATATCTACCTGCCCGATTTTTACCTCGATTTCCAGAATCCGAACGGCGCCAAATCTTCTAACGATGTGGCCAAGGAAATTGAAAAATTAAAAGCAGAAAATATTGAAGGATTGATCATTGACCTGAGGGGCAATGGCGGTGGTTCCTTACCCGAAGTGGTAAAAATGGCCGGCCTGTTTATCGAGGATGGCCCGATATGCCAGGTAAAGGGAAGGGACGAAAAAGCCACTGTGTTAAGAGACAGGGATAAGAATGTATTGTATACCGGTCCATTAACTGTAATGGTGGATGAAATGAGCGCTTCTGCATCTGAAATATTTGCAGCAGCTATACAGGATTACAAGAGGGGATTGATCGTGGGCAGCACTTCTACCTATGGTAAAGGAACTGTACAGCGTACCATTCCATTATCTCCTGATGCAGACAATCCATTATCAGCAAATAAAAATGCAGAAGACCTGGGTGCATTAAAACTCACCCTGCAGAAATTCTATCGTATCAACGGTGGCGCTACACAATTAAAAGGTGTTACGCCTGATATCATCCTGCCTGACAGGCTGGATTACCTGAAATTCCGTGAAAAAGATAATACGGCGGCATTGCCATGGGATGAGATACCTAAAGCAGATTATCAAACCTGGAGCAGCAGCAGCACCAACGACGCGGTGGTAACAGAAACTTATGACCAGATCAACAAAGGTTCAGTGTTCAGCAAGATCAAGAGCAATATCGACTGGCTGGGTGCTAACAGTGAAAAAGAATATTCACTGAATATTACAAAATACAGGGAAGAGCAAAAGCAATTGAAAGACACGTATAAAAAACTGGATGAGCTGAGCAAATTGCCTAAAGACCTGAGTGTAAAAAATATTGCGGCAGACACGGTTACTATCAACGCAGCAAAAGACAGGATGGAAAAGAACAAGCAATGGATCAAAAGACTGAGCGGTGATATTTATATCGATGAAACAGTGAAAGTGCTGAACAATATGATCGTTTCACAAAAGGCGCTGGCAAAGGCTAACAATTGATAAAAACATTATAGATAAAATAAAGCCCCTGGTAACTCCGGGGGCTTTTTATTGCAATAAGGCAATGCTTTTACAAATATCTTTCCTTTAATATCCTGCTGTGATGATACACATGGCCTACCACTGTAAAGCCCATACTTAATGCCGATGTGGGATTGTTGTTGGCAATACCGCTGGTGTTCAAAGCTTCATTTGTAAAGCTGTTGAATAATATTTCAGTGGTCTTTCTTACCAGTAAAAACTCTTCCACCAGGTCATTCCAGCTGCGGGTACCGGCATTGCTGTTAGCGGCGTACTCGTTCTCATCAAAGCCGGGTAAAGACGCTTTATCGCCACGGGCAAAACATAAGCTGCGGTAAGCAAAAATGCGTTCGGTATCCGTCATATGCTGCAGCAATTCCTTAATGGTCCATTTACCTTCCGCATAGGCATAATTTGATTTTTCTTCGTCAATGCTTTTCAGCAATGCTGTAATAAGCGGCAACTGGTTATTAAATGCAACGGCAAGATCATCTTCGGGTACAAGGCTGATATAGCGATCAAAATAGCTGGGGTGGGCAGTAGACAATGGTTTTGGCATGATGCAATTCTTTAAGTGATGTATGAGGAAAGTAAAATTAAAATAAAATATGCAGCGGCAGGATGCAATTATGTGTAAAGCAAAATAAGCGGACAGATGGGCTTAAAATAAAACTTCCGGCTGCAGAAGCCGGAAGCGTATCAATTCGTTATCCTTTTTTGGTGCTGATCAGTTTGGGCTTGGGCAACACTTCTTTGGTTTGTTTTTTATCGCCTTTTAAAGTGGCTGCCACTTTCAATGCCTCGTAAGCATTTGCAATGCCGCCGGTCTTACTGATATCTTCCAATAATACCATTTCATCACTGCCCGGTTTGGTTACTTTGTATTTAGGCTTTAATGCAGATCTTTCAATTACATATTTCAATTGCTGCGGTGTAAGGGTAGGGAAGTATTCCAGCGTTAAGGCTGCGATACCTGCCACCAGCGGGCAAGCAAAACTGGTGCCCTGTAAATTACCATAATTGTTGCCACCCGGTAAAGTGGAATAGATCTTTACGCCGGGTGCAAATACGTCCACCACATTTTTACCATAGTTGCTGAAGTAAGCCGCCAGTCCGCCATTCTTGGGATCGCCGCTGGCACCCACGGTTAAAAGATTGGAGGCTTTGCCTTTACCATCGCGGTAAACAGGGTTGGGAAAACTTTCTTCATTATCCAGGTTCTTGGAATCATTGCCTGCAGCCAGTACCAGCAATACATTTTTGCTTTCTGCATAGCGGAATGCATCGTCCACCCATTCCTTATGCGGGCTGAAATATTTACCAAAACTCATGCTGATGATCTGTGCGCCGTTATCCACTGCGTAGCGGATGGCATTGGCAATATCCTTATCGTGCTCATCACCATCGGGTACGGCCCGCAGCATCATGATGCGTACATTATCTGCCATACCATCCACTCCCAGGCCATTATTACGTACGGCTGCAATGATACCGGAGGTATGCGTGCCGTGCATGGGTGTGCCTGCCATGATATCGTTGTTGCCATAATTGCGGTCGTTCACATTCGATTCATCATCCTTTACCACATCGGCACGGAAATTTTTAGGAGGATTGCTTTTAATGGCTTCCTTCTTTTCTTCTTCATCCACAAATTCAGAAAAGCCGTCTACGAATTCCCTATTGGTGGCATCAGTTTGATTATAGTCCTTCATAATACTCAACAAAGTATTCCTTGCAACCTTTGTATTGGGTTCTTTAGCAATAAAAGAATTCAGTTCGTTATAACTGAAAACCTCTTTAGCTATCGCTGTTTTTAAAATGCTGTCGCTTTTCTGCAAAATAGCTTTTACTTTTTTCATCCGGACAATATCCACTTTGCCTTCATCATTATCTTCGCCCATTACATTGGCTTTGGCTCTTTGCCAGATCGTATATTCCTGTATATCCCTGGGATCAATATCTTCTTTTTCCTTGCCCTGGTATTTTGTTTTTAAACCATAGTAGATCCTCGCCGCTTCGGGACTGTCCTCGTTCACATTGCGGCCATCCTTGCCACCCAAAAAGTTCCAGCCGTGTACATCGTCTATATAACCGTTCTTGTCATCATCAATGCCATTGCCCGGTATCTCCCTCGGGTTTACCCACAATACTGATTTAAGGTCTTCGTGCAGTGTATCGATACCGGTATCAATAACGGCAACAATAACAGTCTTGCTTTTAAGATTGTGTGATCTTATAAAATCGTAGGCCTTTTGGGAACTGACACCGTAATACCCGTCTGCTTCCTTATCCATCATATGCCATCCGTTGGGAGTGGTTTCTTTTTGTGCGGTAGCGGAATTAAAACTAAAGGCAGGGATCAAAAAAGTTAACAATAACCTATGCATAATATTCTCTTGCTTTAATAGGCAAAGTTAACAAATAGGCAGCTATCAGCCTGTAATACAATGTTAAATGGTAAGATAAAAGGGCTATTCGTTTGATTCATAAACACATACTTCCACACGCCTGTTCTGCCATTGTACCAGCGGATCCAGCAGATCGGCTGCAGGCATCTTATTACCAAATGCCTGAACGGTAAGACGGCTCTTATCGATATAGAAGCTGGCGATATATGCGGCACAAACATTCGCCCTTTCCAGCGAGCGTTTATAGTTGGCTTCCTCACTGCCCACGTAATCGGTATGACCTTTAAAGCTCACTCTCAGTTTGCTGTTGGCTCTTAACATGGCCAATACCTTATTGAGCGTTTCATAGGCATTGGTACGCAGGATGCTCTTCGCAGGTTCAAAATAGATCACAAAGCAGGTGGTATCGGTTGATACCGGAGGTTTAACCGGTGGTGTAAAGGCAGGGCAGCCATTGTTGGCAGCCACACCGGCCACAAACGGGCATTTATCATCATCATCATTTACGCCATCGCCATCCGAATCGGGCACAGGGCAACCACCGTATTTTAAAGTGCCTTTATGGCCGGGACATTTATCGTTCACATCGGCAATACCATCACCATCACTGTCCTTCAGTGAGTCAACCGGTTCAACAGGTATTTTTACAGTGGATGTATGTTTGGTCTTTGGTGTTCTTTCCTTTTTCTCTCTTTCTTTCTTCTCTTTTGTAAAAAGCGTGTAGCCGGCATTGATACCAAAAGATTTTATCTTATGATCGATAGATTGCTGTGCATCCACGAAATAACCCGATACAGGTATGTTGGCATTCAGCCACAACGATAAGCGATCGAATTCCAGGCCCAGAGAAAAACTCCAGCTGAAGAATACCGGCTTATAACTGCCGGGACCGCTGCCTGTATTTAATTTGCTGTTGGTATTATCGATGGAAGTTTGTGTGCCGAAATAATTCACTTTCACCTGTTCGCTGCCGCCAGATAATATGCTGGCCACCGGGCCGGTACCAAAGAAGAAACTATTGGGGCTTTCTTCGCCAAACATGAATTTTTTGCGGAAGTTGAGATTGATGTCTACATATTTTACACTCTGTGTAAAGGCAGAATCTTTAAGGGTATTGGCAGCGCCATTATCTTTCTGTAAAAAATATTTGTATCCCTTTTTATTATATACAGCGCTTAAAAAAAGATCGATATTGTTTTTTACCAGGCCGATATTGCCAGTAAGGCCAGCCCACCAGGAACCTGCTCCTGAATAAGTATTGTAATCCTGTGGTGTAACAGGGAATTTATACAAGGAAGTTTTGCCCCCACCGGCAGTGATACCCAAACGGGTTTGTGCTGTGGCGTATTGCAGTAACAGCAGTGTAAATATGGTTACAACTGCTTTTTTATAGATAAGGTTCAAACGTAAGTTTTGGGGCATGCTGGTCGCTGCTGTATTTTAAAGTATAATAATAACGACAACAATCGCAGTTTATTATTACAAAATACAATATAAAAATAGACGATAATCCGGTATTGGCAATAAAAATTTACTTACAGGTCGAATTTAATGCCTTGAGCCAGTGGCAGTTTATTGGTATAATTGATGGTGTTGGTCTGCCTGCGCATGTAAATTTTCCATGCATCGCTACCGCTTTCCCTGCCGCCACCGGTCTCTTTTTCGCCGCCAAATGCGCCCCCGATCTCTGCACCGCTGGTACCGATATTTACGTTGGCAATACCGCAATCGCTGCCCGCCTGCGACAGGAAATTCTCTGCTTCCCGTAGGTTGGTGGTCATGATGGCGCTGGATAAACCCTGCGGTACGCCGTTCTGCATAGCAATGGCTTCATCCAGGGTTTTATATTTCATAATGTAGAGAATAGGTGCAAAGGTCTCATGCTGTACAATGCTGAAATCATTTTTTGCTTCGGCAATGCAGGGCTTTACATAGCAGCCGCTTTCGTATCCTTTTCCTTTCAGTACACCGCCCTCCACAACAAATTTGCCGCCCTCTGCTTTGCATTTTTCAATGGCGTCCAGGTACATTTTTACGGCGTCTTTATCGATCAATGGCCCCACATGATTCTTTTCGTTCAAGGGATCGCCGATCTTTAACTGGCCATAGGCATGCACCAGTTTATCACGGAACTTATTGTACACCGATTCGTGGATGATGAGCCTGCGGGTGGAAGTGCAGCGCTGGCCGGCAGTACCTACGGCACCAAATGCAGCACCGATCAATGCCATATCCAGGTCGGCATCTTTACTGATGATGATGGCATTGTTGCCTCCTAATTCCAATAAACTTCTACCCAGTCTTTCACCTACTGCTTTGCCTACAGCCTTACCCATACGGGTGCTGCCGGTTGCCGAAACCAGTGGTATCCTCGGGTCATTGCTCATCCATTCGCCCACATTTCTGCCACCGATAATGATGTTGCTAACGCCTTCGGGTACACTATTTTTTTTGAATACGGATTGTATGATGTGCTGGCAGGCAATGGCGCATAAAGGTGTTTTTTCGCTGGCCTTCCAAACGCACACATCACCGCAAACCCATGCAAGGGCCGCATTCCAGCTCCATACTGCTACGGGAAAATTGAAAGCGGAGATCACACCCACAATACCCAGCGGGTGATACTGCTCGTACATACGGTGGCCCGGCCTTTCGCTGTGCATGGTAAGGCCGTGCAGCTGGCGGGAAAGGCCCACAGCAAAATCGCAGATGTCGATCATTTCCTGCACTTCGCCCAATCCTTCCTGCAGGCTTTTGCCCATTTCGTAAGAAACCAGTTGACCTAAAGAAGATTTTTGTTTGCGCAATTCTTCTGCAAACTGCCGCACAATTTCGCCGCGTTTAGGGGCCGGCCATAAACGCCATTCAGTAAAAGCCGCCTGCGCTTTGGTGATAACGGTATCGTAATTATTTTTATCAGCGCCTGTAACAGTTGCTATCAGCTTGCCATCAACAGGGGAGTAGGAAGGGATTTTTTCACCCTTTGCCTTTGGCCATTGTAAGCCTGTAGAAACGCCGTTATTATTTTTCTGGATCTTTAATTGAGAAAGAAATTTCATGAGCTGCAATTTTTTGAACTGCAAAGTTAACAAAGATATCAGCCAAAATAATTTTTAAAGATGTATTTAAAACAAAGCTATCATACAGTTAATACTGTTCCGCTTCATTCGGAAAATCCTTGCTTTTAATATCGTGTATATATTGCTGCACGGCATTTGTAACCTGTTCGTTCAGGTTGAGGTATTGCCTTAAAAAACGCGGTTTGAATTCTGTATTGATGCCCAGCATATCGTGCATTACCAATACCTGTCCATCGCAATAGCCACCGGCACCGATACCAATGGTAGGTATGCTCAGGCTTTCGGTGACTTCTTTTGCAAGGGCAGCGGGAATTTTTTCCAGCACTATGCCAAAGCAACCTGCTTCCTGTAATAATAAGGCATCCTTTCTGAGTTTAGCAGCTTCCTGTTCTTCAGTGGCCCTCACTACGTAAGTGCCGAACTTATTGATGGACTGTGGCGTTAATCCAAGGTGCCCCATCACGGGTATACCGGCGCTCACTATTTTTTTTACTGAATCGAGTATTTCTTCACCGCCTTCCAACTTTACGGTGTTGGCGCCGCTTTCCTTCATAATGCGAATGGCCGATGCCAGGGCTATATCCGAATTGGATTGATAATACCCGAAAGGAATATCACAAACGATCAGGCTTCTTTCCCGGGCCCTTACCACGCTTTGCGCATGATAGATCATTTGATCCAAAGTAATGGGCAGGGTGGTGATATGTCCGGCCATTACATTACTGGCGCTGTCGCCCACTAAAATGATATCGATACCGGCGGCATCAAAAATGGTGGCAAAGGAAAAATCATAGGCCGTGATCATGGAGATCTTTTCCCCGGCGGCTTTCATTTTTTGAAGCGTATTGGTGGTAACTTTCTTTACTTCTTTAAGTGCTGCTGCTGTCATAAGTTTTAATTAAATCATTAAAAGATGGCGAAGTGGAGCAGGCTCTGCATTAGAATAAACAAGTCCGGGATGATTATCGCGGCTGTAAAAGTAGGAAAGAATTTTAATTGAAAACTATTTTTAAAACAGGGGCAGTATTTTTACCATCTTCTATAGCGTCGGGGCTTTTGAGGTATAAATAGCCTGCCTTGATCTTACTGAAAACGATATTTTTTGTATGGTCATAGTACCAGTCCTGTTCTAATTGCACAGCAGCAAATTGTTTGGGAGATAATGGCTCGTTGAATATTTTAGTAGTTGAATTTCCCACGGAATCATATACCTGTACTGCTATTTTCAGTTCATCAACAATGTCGGTATTGAGATCAACTGCTTTTATTTTTTTATTGTTTTTAACGAGGTAAACAGCAAACTTGTCCTTCATGATATAAGGCCATAAGGATGACAATAAATTGCGTCCATATAATTCTTTGAGTTGGTCGTCTGCAGGAATACTGTCAAGTGATATTGTTTTGCGTGTGTGTGATAAGAGGGCTATTTTATCCTGCGCAGCGGGCTGGAAATTGTATTTAAAATTAAAGCAGGAAGAAAAGTAATTGCCGATACCAAGGTAAATGCCGGAGCCTGTTACCAGGGGTATTACTTTAGGTGACACCCATGGCACATAAGTTTTTAATTGACCGTTCTCAATAAAAATTATCTGTGTAACATCTGTAATGGGAAAGGCGGAAAAATCAATGGTGTAAGGTTTTACAGTTTCAGTTGTTGCTATTGCATTACCAACAGAATCAAACAGCATCATGCTATGTGGCCATGCGTATAGTATATTACTGTCGATAGATCGCTTGGAAAGATATTCAAGAGGATCGGTCGTCGTACTTCCATGGTATAATGCCCTGGTTGCTTTGATCTCTTTTTTTCCGAAGCGATCGGTCAGTAATTTATTGAAACCTGTTTTTTCAAAATCAACCGTGTCATTCACGTATGCAGCCCATTCAATTGATGGCTGGTTGATAAATTTATCGAATTGTGTAGGGGAGGGAATTTGCTGGGCCATTGCCTGGTTGCATAAAAGGCAAAGCAGTATTATCGAGGTCCTCATTTTTTATAGTTTGGTGCTTGTAGTTTAACGACCCTCTGCCGCAAAATAGTATCCCATAAAATGTTAAATCTACAATCTGAAATCTAAAATCTACAATCCTACTTTACTTCATCCCACAAATGCCGTATCAATCCATCCACCAAACCGATCTTGGGTACATAAATTTCCTGCGCATCCGTCCAGCGCATGGCATTGGTATATATCTGCAGCGCAGGTACGATCACATCGGCACGGTCTTCGCGTAGGCCATATCGGCTGATCCTTTCTTCCAGTGTAACATTGCTCAACTCTTTGTAATAATCCTTCAGCAATTCCAGCGGCAATGGTTTACCGTCTTTTCGTTTACTCATGCTGAATACTTTATTGATATTTCCACCACTACCAATAGCCACTACTTCTTTATGACCACGGGTCACATTCTTCAACGCATCTTTCATTTCGTCCCATTGCCATTCCTTTACCATGTTCTTTAATAAACGTATGGTGCCGATATTGAAGGATTTTTTATAGATGAGTTTGCCATTGCTGAAAAAAGATAATTCGGTACTGCCACCACCCACATCAATGTAAAGATAACTGTGGTCTTTATCCATGTTCTCTGCCACATGATTCTCGTACACCAGGTTGGCCTCCGTATCGCCACTGATCACTTCGATGGAAATACCGGTCTCCAGTTTTATTTTGCGGATGATGTCTGCAGCATTCTTTGCATCCCGCATGGCGCTGGTGGCGCAGGCTTTTAAATGATCCACACCGTAAGCATTCATCAGGTGTTTGTAAGCCTTCATGGTTTGCAATACCATGCCGATCCTTTGTTTGGAGATCTCGCCGTTTTCAAACACATCAAAACCCAGGCGCAGCGGCACCCTTACCAGGTTAAGCTTATTGAAAGAAGGGATTTTTTTTTCATCCGTCGTCACCTCAGCAATTAAAAGTCTTGCTGCGTTACTGCCAATATCAATTGCTGCTAATTTCATCACAACAAATGTAACTGGCAATTGCCAACTACAAACTGCCATTTTTTTTATGTGGATAATTAACTATTGGTGGCTCTGCGGTGCAGGTAATTATAAGTTTCCAGCTGGCTGCGCACTTTGCGGGTATTGCGTGGATTTACATATTGGTTGCTGAGTGCATTGTCCAGTATCCTTGCCTTGATATTATCATTGAGCTGTATCTGCATGATCTCTTTTAATTCCTGCTTGATGCTTTTTTCAAATACCGGGCAGGCTACTTCAATACGGTGATCGATGTTCCGTACCATCCAGTCGGCGCTGGAGATAAATACTTTTTCTTTGCCGGCATTGTGAAGATCATCACCCTTGCATGCTCCAGGTATTCGTCCACAATACTGATGGCATATACATCTTTGAATTTATTATTCTGCGTCAACATACAGAATATACCTCTCACCACCATGTTGATGATAACACCCGACTTGGCTGCTTCATATAATTTTTCTATCAGTATCTCGTCGCTCAGCGAATTCAATTTTAAAAAGATGGCTGCCGGTTTTTTCGCTTTAGCGGCATCAATTTCTTTTTGTATCAGCTGCATCAGCTGGCTGCGCATGCCGGCGGGACTAACGATGAGTGTTTTGCAGGCCCTTAAAAAATGCGGCCGCATTTTCGGTTGTTCCAGGTAATGAAAGATGCGGTTTACATCGGCCATGATATTTTTTTCGGCAGTAAGCAAACAATGATCGCTGTATATCCTCGATGTCTGTTCGTTCATATTGCCCGTGCTTACAAAACCATATAACAATGGTTTGCCCTGCACCATTTTTTTAATAAGGCACATTTTGGCGTGCACTTTCATATCGGGTACGCCTATCAGTACTTTTACACCGGCTTCTTCCAGTTCTACTTTCCATTCCAGGTTCGCTTCTTCATCAAATCTTGCCCGCAGTTCCAATACAGCCGTTACATGCTTGCCATTGCGTACTGCGTTGGTGAGTGCATTGATTATTTTAGAACGGGATGCTAACCGGTAGCAGGTTATCTTGATGCTGACTACATCGGGATCAATGGCGGCTTCACGTAAAAGGTCTATCACGCTGTCGAAACTGTGATAGGGAAAATTCAGCAGCACATCTTTTTGCAATACCACATCCGTGATACGGGGCGCATTCTTCAATGCGGGGTGTGCAAAAGGTTTTTTCCTGGGGTTCTTTTTTTCAAACACCGATTCAGGAAAATTCATAAAGTCCTTAAAGTTATGGATACGGCCACCGGGTATCAGGTTGTCTTTGTGGGTAAGTCCCAAACGTTTTACCAGGTAAGCGAGTAAGGAAGCGTCAATATCTTTATCGTATACAAAACGCACCGTCTTTCCTTTTTTACGGTTCTTCAGTCCCTTCTCAATTTTTTGTATCAGCGAGGTGGATACATCATTGTCAATGTCGATCTCTGCATCACGGGTAACTTTTATGATGGCCGCAGAAAAAGTGTCGTAACCAAAGAAAGAAAAAATATTAGGCAGGCAAAAACGGATCACGTCTTCCAGCAGGATGATGTGTTTTTCATTTTGATTGGAAGGCAATATCAAAAACCTGGGCAGTCGCCTTGCAGGCACAGATACCAACGCAAATTTTTTGGCAATCGTCTTGTCTTTTTTAGAAAGCGTACAGGCCAGGTAGATAGATTTGTCATTCAGTACCGGGAACTCGCTGATGCTTTCCAGCATCAGGGGCACAATATTGCTGCGTATCTCGTCATTAAAATAATCCAGTACAAATTTTTGCTGCAGCCTGTTGAGTTTTGTTTCGGATATCAGGAATATCTTTTCTTTTTTTAATTCCCGCAGTATCTCGTTCCATATCCTTTCAAATTCTTTTTGCTGCTCCAGCACTTTTTCCTGTATCTCTTCCAGTATCAGGCGGGGATTGATCTCCAGGTGCATCTTGCCTTTTTCGCCCAGGGCTATCATACGATTAAGTGTGGCCACACGTACCCGGAAAAATTCATCGAGGTTGCTGGAAAATATACCCAGGAATTTGATGCGTTCGCGGAGCGGCACTGTATCATCGGCGGCTTCCTGCAATACACGGCGGTTGAACGATAGCCAGCTTATATCTCTTACAATTGTTTTTTGCTTAGGCACAAAGTTTTTTTAGTGGCATGAAATTAAATTGACTGACTTAACTAAATCATAAACCATGTATTAAGTTAAGGTGAATTTTTGCAAGAACAATAAAGACCGGCGTTTTGTTGTGTTAATTTTTATGGCTGCTTCATGCGCTCAATGATGGAAGTAGTGGAAAAGCCTTCTAGTATAGGCGCTATCACCACCTGGCCGCCATTGGCAATTACTTCTTTGGCGCCAACGATCGTATCAATAGTATAATCGCCGCCTTTAACCAGTACATCGGGCATTACTGCTGTAATTAAATTATAAGGAGTATCTTCTTCAAAAATGATCACTGCATCCGTCATTACCAGTGAGGCGAGTACCAATGCCCTGGAATTTTGCCCATTTACCGGCCGGCTTTCGCCTTTTAATCTTTTTACAGAAGCATCTGCATTTACACCCACAATTAAAATATTACCATGACTGGCTGCTTCGCTCAAAGATGCAATATGCCCTTCGTGCAGTATATCAAATACGCCATTGGTAAAAACGATCTTTTTGTTCAGCAACCGCCAGCGTTTTAATTGTGCCTGCAGTGTTTCGCCTGTAAAGATCTTATCAGGAATTGACTGTACTGATCTCATGCTTGGGCTTATTTAAGTAAGGCAATATCAATAAACATACAAAACCCATCACCAGTATAATGATGAATTGCGCCGACCATTGCAGCCAGCCGTTGGCAGCCCCAAAAGCTTCGGGAATGCTGTACAGCAACATCGATTTCATCACCAGTTCGGGATAGGAGCCAATGCCGCCGGGTGTTATCATAGTGGCAACGGTGCCAAATACCAATACAGGAAAAGCAGCCAGCACAGGCAATACGCTGGTTTCTTTAATAGCAAAAAAACCAACATAGGTACCGGCAAGGTAACAGGCCCAGATAAAAACACTGTGAAAGATAAATGACCATTTGTTGGGCAGGTTACGGATACTTAATAATCCTTCGATGATATTATTAAAGATGCCCCGCAGTTTCTGGATGAACTGTATATGGCTGTATTTTTTAAATACATATCTCGCTGTAAAAAATCCGGCCACCAATACTATCACGATCACTGCAATTTTTATAGCAGCCATGGTAGTGTCTTTGCTGAGTATATAAGTATTGAAAAAGTTCTTTGCATATTCACCCACTATATGGGCCTGGGTAAGCAGGGAGATAAGTATCACGATCAAAAAAGACAATACATCTACCGCTCTTTCCACAATGATGGTACCCACTAATTTATCGGCGGGTACTTTTTCGTAGCGTGCCAGTATGGTACATTTTAATACTTCTCCTAAGCGGGGCACGGCAAAGTTGGCCAGGTAGCCCACCATTACGGCGCAAAAGGTATTGCTGAGTTTGGGTGCATAGCCCAGCGATTTCATCAGTATCTTCCACCGGATGGCACGGCTTACATGGCTTGCTGCCAGGATAAAGAATACGGGGATGAGCAGGTAATAATTGGCGGTTTGTAAGGAGGTTAAAAATTTCTGGTAATTGTCCTCACTCATTTTATGAAGACTCCACCATACTAAAAAGATACCAAGGCCAAGAAAAAATGCGTATTTAATAAATGAGAGTAACCTTTTTTGCATACCCGCTAAAATTACGAATAGATTATTAAATACAACTGAAATATGAAATGGTAATAATTATTTTAGTTCAAAAGCATATTATCTATCAGGCGCACTTCATTTAAATAAGCTGCTGCCAATGCCACCAGCGGCGTGTTACCGTCCCAGCTATCAATAATTTCCAGCGAAGCGGCAGTGGCTATTTCTACATAATCCACTTTAAAGCCTTCGGCTGTTAAATATTGTACGGCCCTTTGTTTAAGATCGCCGGTAAAGCCTGGTTTTATGTGTTGTTGTATAAATAAAAGTGTTTCGGATATTCTTACCGCCTGCTGTCTTTCTTTTTCGCTGAGGCGCATATTACGGCTGCTCATGGCCAATCCGTCTGCTTCCCGCAGCGTTGGGTTTATTACAACCTGCACTTCCATCTTTGTAAGTTCTACCAGTTTTTTTATTACCATACATTGCTGATAATCTTTCTGGCCAAGATATAAATTATGCGGTTGTACAATATCCAGCAGGCGATGCACCACCTGGCACACCCCCTGGAAATGGCCGGGCCGGTATTGGCCTTCCAGCACGGTTTCCAGGTAGCCCAGGTCGTAATGGGGCGGGTTGCTGAACCCGTTGGGGTAGATCTCGTTTACTGAGGGCAGGAAAAGCACATCGCAACCATTCTTTTCCAGCATGTCAATGTCTTTTTCCAGTGTAACGGGGTATTTCTCAAAATCCTTCGGGTCGTTAAACTGCGATGGGTTTACAAAGATGCTGCAAACCGTTATTTGATTCTGACTTTTGCAGTTAGATATTAAAGAAATGTGTCCATTGTGCAATGCGCCCATAGTGGGTACAAAGCCAATACTGTTACCTTCCTGTTTGTTTTGGCTGATGAAAGCCTTGAGAGCTGAAATTTGCTTATATAGTATCATAATTTAATAACATTTAGGGCTCAAATGCCCTTGGAATCTCAATTTCACAAAAAAAATCGTACTTTTGCACTCCTTTTAAATTTAAGGGGCCACTAATACAGCGCAAAAATGTCAACAAAGAAAAGAATTTTATTCATTGCTAATGAAATGTCGCCTTACCTTGAACTTACAGATTTTGCTGAGATTGTGAATAAACTGGCTGTTAAATCCAATGACAGCGGTATGGAAGTAAGGTGCATCATGCCCCGTTTCGGGACTATTAACGAGAGGAGACATAGGCTGCACGAGGTTGTTCGCTTATCGGGTATTAATGTATCCATTGATAATGATGATTATCCCCTGATGATCAAAGTGGCTTCGCTGCCCAATGCCAGGCTGCAGATCTACTTTTTGGATAATGAAGATTTTTTTAAGCGCAAATCTGTTTTTGTAGATGATAAGGACAAATGGTTTGATGATAATGGATTGAGGACCGTACTGTTTTGCAAGGGCGCTTTGGAGACCGTGAAAAAATTCGGCTGGCCTCCTGATATCATTCACTGCAGCGGCTGGATGACCGGCCTGATCCCCATGTTCATAAAGAATGCGTATAAAAAAGAACCTGTTTTCGGTAATTGCAAAGTGGTGTATACCATTGGCGAAAATACCTTTAAAGAAAAACTGGGCGCTGACTTTTTAAAGCTTGCAACAATCAACGATCATGTAACCAAGAAGGAGCTGGAACCTTTCAAGGATGCTAATAATACAGCTATGTTCCGTGGCGGCGCTGCGTTTGCAGATGCCGTAACTTTTGGTACTGATAAAGCCGATAAAAAACTGGTAGAAGAATTTTCCAAGGTTAAGGGTAAAAAGGTCATTAAGTATAATGAAGAGGGCGATTTAACAGACTATTTGCAATTATATACCGACCTTGCCAAATAAAAAAACTAACCATTTTTATAAATTTACGCTTGTGCAAAAACGTATTCTGCCGCTTACTTTTATCGCCTTTTTATTTTCTTTAGTTATTGCAGGTTGCAGCAAATTAGACACAACAGATATTGGCAGTGATCTTTTGCCGGCGGTGGACAATGTATCCACCTTTGATACCGTACTTTCCATTACCACTACGCAAGGCGTTTTTGCTGATACCACCAAGGTTTACAATACCGACGACCAGGTGCTGGGCCATATCACCAACGATCCTTTGTTTGGAACAACCCAGGCGGATGTTTTTGCCCAGTTCAAACCGGGCTTTTTCCCATTTTATTACGGTAATGCCGGCGATACCATTGTAGGTTTTGACTCAGTGGTGTTATGCCTTAGCTATAAAGGTTTCTGGGGCGATACTTCTGTACCGGTGCAATTGCAGGTGTTTGAAGTACAGAATAACACCGGAGGTCTTTGGGATTCTGTTTACCAGGGCAAAACAGTGAATTTTGCGCCCACGCTTACCGGCGGTGCCATCGGTACTGCTTTAGTTGATGTAAGAACACTGGGTAATTATATTAAATATACCAACGGTAAAGATTCGGTGAAGAACCAGATAAGGATAAAACTGAACAGTAGTTTTGCCAATGCATTATTCACGAGGGATACTTTGCATAATGATGCGTTCAAATCGGATTCTCTTTTCAGGGTGTTTCAGAACGGGCTGGGCATTGTTGCAGGCGGTAGCGGTAACGGGCTGATCTATACCAACCTTACCGATACTTCTTCCAAACTGGAGATACATTACAGGCGTAAGAATACTTCCGGGGTAACAGATACCAGTTATACCGCTTTAAAGATAACTACTTCAACAGTAGATGTTGTACCGCCTTCATCCACTGCCGATCATATTGTGCGCAACCGGCCTGCACAGGTATCTAATCCTTTACCGGGTGAGATCTACCTGCAAACCTCTCCGGGCACTTATGCCAATTTAAGTATACCGGCGCTTTCCACTTTATCTAACCGTATTGTACATCGTGCCGAGCTGATAGTAGAACAGATACCTACGAACCCGCTTTTTGACGGCATCTTTTCAGCGCCTAACTTTTTATATGTCGATCTGAAAGATACCGGGGCTACCAATAAATGGAAGCCATTGTACTTCGATCTGAACCCGAATACAGGTTATGATCCTGATTTTGTACAGTCTACCATCTTCTATCCGTCAGGCGGCCCGGACTTTGGTTATTTCGGCGGTTTTGTAAGGGATAAGAATGATGCTTTCGGCAACCCGATCAAGTATTACAATATCAATATTACCCGTTATGTACAGCAGATCGTAACCAAGCACACGCCCAATTACAACCTGCGGTTATTTGCCCCCTATGATTTCTCGTATTCGCAATACGCCACCGATGTATTCATCTATAATAACAAGCTGGCGGCGGGCAGGGTAAAGGTAGGCGGTGGTACCAATGCCAATTATAAAATGAGGTTGCGCATCGTTTACTCCAAGATTTAAAATAATTTTATTCAGATAAGTGAATAAAGTCCTCTTTAATGCAAGAGGACTTTGTTGTTTAATTACTACACCCTTATCTTTGCAATCTTAAAAAAAACAATATGCCGTATTTATTTACATCAGAGTCTGTAAGTGAAGGACACCCTGATAAAGTTGCTGACCAGATCAGTGATGCTTTAATTGATAACTTTTTGGCTTTTGATGCCAATAGTAAAGTTGCCTGCGAAACATTGGTTACAACCGGGCAGGTGGTACTTGCAGGTGAAGTAAAAAGTAAAGCTTACCTGGATGTGCAGGAAATTGCTCGTGGTGTGATCCGTAAAATAGGATACACAAAGAGCGAGTACATGTTTGAAGCAAACAGCTGCGGTATCTTATCTGCCATTCATGAACAATCAGGCGATATCAACCAGGGCGTGGACAGGAAGAAGAAAGAAGAACAGGGTGCAGGCGACCAGGGTATGATGTTTGGATACGCTACTAACGAAACAGAAGATTACATGCCGCTGGCATTGAATCTTGCCCATAAATTACTGGAAGAACTGGCTGCTTTAAGGAGAGAGAACAAAGCCATTAAATACCTGCGCCCTGATGCCAAGAGCCAGGTTACACTGGAATATGATGACAATAATGTTCCTGTAAGGATCGATGCGATCGTTGTGTCTACACAGCATGATGATTTTGGTAAAGATGATGCGATGCTGGCGAAGATCAAAAAAGATATCATCAACATACTGATACCAAGGGTGAAGGCAAAATATCCAAAATATGCCCACCTGTTCAATAACAAGATCAAGTACCACGTAAACCCAACGGGTAAATTCGTGATCGGTGGTCCGCACGGTGATACCGGTTTAACAGGCCGTAAGATCATTGTGGATACTTATGGTGGTAAAGGTGCTCACGGTGGTGGCGCTTTCAGTGGTAAAGATCCAAGTAAAGTAGACAGGAGTGCGGCTTACGCAACCCGCCACATTGCAAAAAACCTGGTAGCTGCCGGTTTGTGCAGTGAAGTACTGGTACAGGTATCTTATGCCATTGGTGTTGCTGAACCAACTTCTATCAACGTGGTAACTTATGGTACTGCCAAAGTAGAACTGACCGATGGACAGATCGCTGAAAAAATAATGAAGATGCCATGCTTCGACATGCGCCCTTACTTTATTGAACAGCGCCTGAAACTGCGTAACCCTATGTACAGCGAAACTGCTGCTTACGGGCACATGGGCCGCAAGAACGAAGTAGTGGAAAAAACATTTACTTCACCAGATGGTAAAGCCGTAAAGAAAAAAGTGGAACTGTTTACCTGGGAAAAACTGGATGCAGTTAAAGAAGTGAAAAAAGCATTTGGATTGAAATAATCTGAAGGCTATTTATAAAGATCTGCAAAAAGCCATTCTTAAAAAGAATGGCTTTTTGCTTACGCATCAGGCAAATCATTTAATCCGGTAAATCCCGGTCCTATTACTTAATTTTGAATTGTGAGAAATTTTAAACACCAACACCAGCGCCCCAAAAAGAGCAGCCTTATCATAGGCCGCAAAGCAGTTATTGATGCCATGCAGAATGGTAAACACCTGGAGCGTATCTATATGCAGGCAACGGTGCATGGTGAAGTGATAGATGAAATAAAAAGACTGGCAGAAAAACACCAGGTGCCCATCAATAAAGTGCCGGTAGAGAAACTCAACAATTTTAATGTAAGCAACCACGAAGGCTGCATTGCACTTATTTCCAAGATACAATACCAAAACCTGCAGGATATCATTTCATTTGTAGTGGATAAGGGAGAAACACCTTTGTTCCTGATACTGGATGGCATCACTGATATCCGCAATATCGGCGGTATTGCAAGAAGCGCTTTTTGCTTTGGCGTGAATGCCATCATCATTCCTGATAAAGGAGTGGGGGCTTTGAATGAAGATGCTATTACTACCTCTGCAGGCGCTTTGGAACAATTGCCTGTATGCCGTGTGAACAGCCTGATGAAAGCAGTGGATGAACTGCACCTGAACGGCATCAAGGTTTTTGCAAGCGAAATGACTGCCGCTAAAGATATCGCTGCAACGGATTTCAGCGGGCCTGCTGCCATTGTGATGGGCAGCGAGGATAAAGGTATTTATCCCGCACTGATGAAGATATGCGATGAGCAATTCAAAATCCCCATGACCGGGGATTTCGAAAGCCTGAATGTGTCAGTTGCCACAGGGATAATATTGTATGAAGTAATGAAACAACGCACAGCCTAAGTGCCCCAGTTGATGAGGGGTAGTTTTCTTTTGCTGTTCACATTCCATAAACCTATTTGTAATCCTTTTAAATATTTACAGGAGTTGATCAGGCCGATCTGCAGCCCCGTGCATTTTATGGCATTATTCCTGATGCCGCCAATGGCAAGGCCCTTTACCCGGTTCAAATAATTAAAACCTCCTGTAATAACGATGCCGGATACACGATTACTGTAGCAAACACCGCCGTTAATAAAAACACCTGATAGGTCTTTGCCATCAGCAATGCCGCCGTAGCTTATTCCCAGGCCTTGAATGGTGGCCAGTCCGCCGGTATCCGGTACATTGTTCAGCAGGTTCACATTGGCTGCATCCAGCACATGAAAAAAGCTGAACATAGTAATATACATACTCAACACATCCCCGTTGATATTGACTCCCCTGATGGTTACCGGTTTGCCATTTATATTACAGGTTTGAAGCCCCAGTGCAAGGCCATTTATCTCATGCGCATTAAAGGGCAGGAACCAGGCGAAATTTCTTTTACGCAAAACGGTATCCTGCTTTGCAACTACCGGATTTTTGGGAAGATCGGGAACGATCTTCTTGCCGGGCAAAGTATCCACTATATCAAAGAGCATGTCGATGCCTTGTGCTGTTACATAAGGAGTGGCAGTGTAGCGCACAAATTCGACGGTGTCTGTTGAGATACGTATGGGTATTCTTTTTGCAGCGCTGTCTTTATAAAATTCATGCCTGTAATTCCTTAAATGCACACTGCTGTATAAACCAAATATCCTGTCGCCGAGTAAACGGATCTTTTTAATGGCGGAAGCAGCAATGCTCAATGTATCAGGCCGTTGATGGCCTTTTGCCAATTCTTCCCTGCTTACATAATCTGTAAATACAATGCTGTCTTTTTTTATGGAAAGAATAAGAGCGCTGTATACCATATCGTTTTTCAATACCAGGTCGTACACACAGTTCTCGTACAGGTAAAAACCTTTATTGCCCGGCAGGTAATCATCTTTACCGGGATTAAATACATGCCGGTTTTTTTTGAATTTTAACACCCAGGAAGTATCGGTCTGTGCGATGCTTTTTATTGCCCCTGTAAAAATTAAGAGCGCAATAAAAAGGCAGTGGTAACAACTTATTTTTCTCATGATAACTGGTAGACGATAATATTTACAATAGCACAATACTTAATAAAATAAGCAGGTACAATCTTTTTTTAGCTTTTACTTTTATATACATAGGTTTAATTTTCTTTACTGATGGAAGAATGATTTACTGCGACTTCCAGTTTGGCAATATTCTTTTGTTGTTTGCGTCTGCCTTTATCAAGGTCCAGGTAATTCCTGCTGCGGATATTGATATTGCCTTTTTTATCCAGCGCAACAGTATTCACATTTACCATCTGGCCTTCGGTGTAATTGTATTTTTTCCAGCTGCCTAAATAATTCCATACCGGCGTCCACACCGCTTTTTTATATTTTTTACCCCAGGGGTAACCGGCAAAAGCATAGTTATCACCGAATATGCCGGGCTTGTTCATTACCCAACTTTCGCTGGCATAAATATTACTTAAGGGGAATAGTTTGCCAATGCCGATCATGAGTGAATCACCATTCATTCTTCCTGCAGGTGCAAGATCGTTGCCCGGAAAATCGAATGTGGCGCCGCCATAACAACTGCCAATGCCAATGCTGGTGCCGGCATCGCAAAAAGCATCTAACTGTTGCAGCCATTGTGTAGTGGCGCTGTCGTGGATGTTTTTATAACTGAACTCATTGTTGCCGATATGGAAAGAAGAATAACCCTGCTTGTACAGGCCATGACTATCGAACCACATAGAGCCGATCATACCACTGTCTTTAAGCAAGATGGCTTTTATTTTTGTTACTGCTTCTTCATCGGAGCTTACATTTAAAAAATGAAAATTCTTATTGAACACATCACTTACCCATGCCTGGAATTTTACGGTTACGGCAGAAAAATGAAAGCCCTTGTCTTTACCGGTGATATAGAAATTATGCCTGGTTTGCTGTGCGGCTGCTGTTAACGAAAACAGTATGGCGGCTGATAAGAATATTTTTTTCATGATGCGCTGGTTGATTGTGGAGTAAAACTAAAATGACAGAAAAGCGTTTCATAATTGATAAATGGCACAGGGTAGCACTGATTACGGGATATTATTAAACGGAGTTTATGGTTGGTTGCGTAAAACGGAATGTTGCTTAAAAAGGGCGTATGTGTATTTGAGAAATGCAGGTTTCAATAAACAAAATGCACGGATTACGGAAAATCCGTAAATTTATTTTGAAATGACAGCAACCAACCTGCAAAAAGAACTGTTTAATTACATCAAAGAGGGACTTCCTTCGCATATTTCGCTGGCAGATGCCCTGGCCGATCTGCTGGATATCAGCTACGATAGTGTGTACCGCCGCATCAGGGGCGAAAAGCCGATCACACTCGATGAATTGAAACTGATCTGCGAAAGATTTGATCTTTCCATGGACCAGGTACTGCAATTAAAGAGTAACAATATTCTTTTTACTGATCCCGAAGCAAATGATACGGTACATGATTTTAAACAATACCTTACCGGTTTATTACAGGCATTCACACAATTCAGTGAGTTTGGCCAGCGGGAAATGTTGTACCTGAGCAAAGATGTTCCCTTCTTTCATTTTTTTTGTTATAAAGAACTGACCGCATTCAAAGCTTTTTTCTGGGATAAGAGTATTTTGAATAACCCGGCATACGAAGGAAAAACATTCAGCTTAAAGAACTATGATGTTACCGAAGCTTTTGGCATGGGGCAAAAAATATTACAGTTGTACAACGAAATGCCCTCTTCGGAAATATGGAATTACGAAAGTATCAACAGTACCATATTGCAGATAGCATACTACCGTGATGCAGGAATTTTTGAAACGAATGAAGACCTGAATGCGGTGGTGGACAGTTGCGATGCCATGCTGCAGCATTTGCAAAAACAGGCAGAAAAAGGCGTAAAATTTTTACCCGGTGTGGGAGAGGCTGGTCATAAAGCGGCGTTGAAATTTTACATCAACGAAATAATACTGGGCAATAACAGCATCATGGTGGAACTGGATGGCAAACGCATTTCGTTCATCAACTATATTGTTTTAAAATACATCAGTTCCACCGATAAGAAATTCACCGCAAAAACATTTGATAATTTTAATAATCTTGTAAGCCGCTCTGTAATGATCAGTGCCACGGGAGAAAAAGAGCGGGTCAGATTTTTTAAAGCATTAAGGGAAAGGGTACAGGCATGCAAAAAATGAATACGATAAAACTGGTGGAATGTCCCCGCGATGCGATGCAGGGATGGGCGCATTTTATTCCTACGCAAAAAAAGATCGATTATATCAATGCGTTACTGAAGGTTGGTTTTGATACGATAGATTTTGGCAGTTTTGTTTCGCCGAAAGCTATTCCGCAAATGGCTGATACGGCCGAAGTGGTAAAGCATTTAGAGGTAGCAACCAGCCGTTCAAAATTGCTGGCGATAGTTGCCAATGAACGCGGTGCTGCGGATGCAGTGTCGTACGATGCGATCAGCTATTTAGGTTTTCCTTTTTCTGTTTCCGAAACTTTTCAAAAACGAAATACCAATTCCACTATACAGGAATCACTGGGCAGGGTAGAGGAGATACAGAACCTTTGTGTGAAGAATAAAAAAACACTGGTGGTATATATTTCCATGGGCTTTGGCAATCCTTATGGCGATGCGTATAATGAAGGCATTGTTTTTAACTGGGTAAAAAAACTGGTGGAGATGGATATCAGTATCATCTCGCTGGCTGATACGGTGGGCCTTGCCACAGCGCAGCAGGTAAGCAGCATCACCAGACATTTAGTGGATCATTTGCCCGGCACCGAAATCGGTGTGCACCTGCATTCCACTGCCATTAACTGGCAAGAAAAAGCAGCTGCTGCGTTGCAGGCCGGCTGCACCCGTTTTGACGGTGCATTAAAAGGCATTGGCGGTTGCCCGATGGCTGGCGACGACCTGGTGGGCAATATGGATACGGAACTGATGATACCTTATTTTGAAGCTTCCCATTATAATACCGGTGTCGATCATGCTGCACTGCAGCAAGCCAGCCGCTTGGCCGCAGGTATATTCATTTAAGTGCGTGTAATTATTTAATTTGCGGCATGGATTTTCATTTGGAATTTTCTCCCAAACCATTTGCTCAAAAGATCAATCATCGTCAACAGTTGCTGTTGATGGGCAGTTGCTTTACAGAAAATATCGGCGATAAATTAATAGCGCACAAGTTCAGCGTAATGCAGAATCCCAATGGTATTTTGTTCAATCCCGTAAGTGTGCAGGAAGCGATCGAAAATTATGTGGATGATACGACTATTAATGACAATGACTTGTTTTACCTCAATGAAGCCTACCATAGCTGGCAGCACCACAGCCGCTTTTCGGGCATTACAGCTGATGAGGCAGTAACAAAGATCAATACTGCTGCACACGAAGCACATCTTTATTTAAAAAATACGGATTATCTCATTATCACTTACGGCTCTGCATGGGTATATGAATTAACGGATAAGGCTGTCAATGCAGTAAAGGGAAATGTTGCTGCCAATAATCATAAAGCGCCTGCCGATTGGTTCAACAGGCGGTTGCTGAGTAATGATGAAGTAATAGCGATCATCAGCAAAACGGTTACCGTACTACAGCAATTCAATCCCGGCATAAAAATAATTTTCACCATCAGCCCGGTAAGGCATTTAAGGGAAGGCTTTGTAGAGAACAACAGGAGCAAGGCTGCACTGATCAATGCGGTGCATACGGTAATAGATACAATGCAAAACGTATTTTACTTTCCTGCTTACGAACTGGTGATAGATGATCTGCGGGATTACCGTTTTTATGCGGAAGATATGGTGCATCCGAATTATGCAGCCACTAATTATGTGTGGGAAAAATTTATTGCCACCTGCATTGACGAACCTTCACAAAAGCTGATGCAGGAAATAAACGAGATCAATGCTGCTATCCATCATAAACCATTCAACGCCAATTCTGCAGCGCATCAAAAATTTCAACAAACCAATCTTGCCAAAATAAAAGACCTGCAAAACCGATTCAGCTATTTAGACCTCTCCAAAGAAACCGCCTTCTTCGGATCTCCAAAAATCTAAAATCTAAAATCGGCAATCCTAATGTATCCTGTCCCCCCTCACTTCCAGTTCCTTCATTAATTCTTTTTCAAACTGCAGCCATTCGCTCCAGCGTTTGCGTACTTTATCTTTCGGTAAATAAAACTCTGCAAGATTGATGAATAAAGTATAATGACCGGCCTCGCTCTCCATGAATTTGCGGTAAAAATTACGCATATACGCATCATCGAGGCCTTCGCTTAATCTTTTAAAACGTTCGCAACTGCGGGCTTCTATCAATGCCATTGTTAATAGCCGGTCTAAAAAACGATCTTCCACGTTACCGTCTTTCTTCTGAAATTCCAGCAATTTGTTCACGTATTCGTCTTTACGTTGTTTGCCGAGTTGTAAATTTCTTTTTTTCAGTTCGGCCAGCACCATCCGGAAATGTCCCCATTCTTCTGTAACGATCGGCGCCAGTTCTTCCACCATTTCCACCCGGTCGGGGTAACGTTGTATCAATGATATACAGGTAGTGGCAGCTTTCTGCTCGCAATATGCATGATCGGTGAGTATCTCTGCCAGTTCCATTTCGGCCAGGTTTACCCAGCGTGGATCGGTAGGCAACTGCAGGCCCAGTATGTTCTTAACGTCGATGGTTTCTTCTTTCATGTTGCAAAAATAAAAAACTGCCTTCGTACAAAGACAGTTTTTGTTTTTTTATTGCTGTACCCAGGGAATACGGATAGTGCCCCGTTGTTCAAGATGTCTGATTGAAAAAATCATCCGTTCTTCTTCACTGATCATTTTTTGCTGCAACAGATAATTACCACACAAAATTGGCGTTATTCCTCTTGTAATACAATACCCTTTTAGTTGTATTTTTCTGAACAGCAACTGCTTTTGCATTACCTGTTTATGGTATTTTTAGCGGATAGATTTTTTTACTTAATTTACGGGATAATAAAATTGCTTTATGAGAATAGTTCCTTTTATAATAAGTGCGGTTATTACTACCGGGTTGGTATTTGTACTGAATACCAGGCTTACCCTTGGGGGTAATGAAGCACCTGCCTTCGGAAGTTTTTTTAGCCCGCAACATGGCTTTTGGCAAAATGCCGAAAGTGTGAACGAGGATTTTGCTGCCGATCTTAAATTTCCCCAACTGAATGGAAAGGTAACGGTGTATTTAGATGACCGGCTGGTGCCGCATATTTTTGCTGATGATGAAAATGATGCTTATTTCGTGCAGGGCTTTTTGCACGCCAAGTTTCGTTTATGGCAGATGGAAATGGAAACACGCCTTGCTTCCGGCAGGGTAAGCGAACTGGCGGGTGATAAGGCGCTGGAACTCGATCGCCAGTTCAGAAGGCTGGGTATGACCTATGCTGCAGAAATTGCTGCTGCTGAAATGGATAAAGATCCCGTGATAAAAAAAGAATGCGATAACTATACCGCAGGTGTGAACGCTTATATTGCCACGCTTACAGCAAGCTCTTTACCGCTGGAATATAAACTGATGGGGTTTAAACCCGAAAAATGGAGCAATTATAAAACAGCGCTGTTCTTAAAGATGATGTCGTGGGATCTTGCAGGCCATGAAAATGATTTTGAAATGACGAATGCAAGAAGCTTTTTTAAAGCGGATGATTTTGCAAAATTATTTCCCGCCTTACAGGATTCACTCGACCCGATCATACCTAAAGGAACTGCATTTGCAACACAAAAAGTTTTTCCAAAAGAACCTGCAGGAGATTCAGCTTATTTAAATAACCAGGAGGTGGTGGTAAGCGAAATGCAAAAACCTGACAGGGAAAATGGCAGCAACAACTGGGCAGTGAGCGGTAAAAAAACACAAAGCGGTGCACCAATATTGTGTAATGATCCACACCTTGGGTTAAATCTTCCATCTCTTTGGTTCGAGATACAGATCACAACGCCTGATTTTAATGCCTATGGTGTATCATTCCCCTGCTCACCGGGCGTGATCATTGGCTTTAACGACAGCTGTGCATTTGGTGTAACCAATGGCGGCAGGGATGTGAGGGATTATTATGAAATAACTTTTAAAGACGAAAGCCGCAAAGAATATTTATTCAATGGCAGTTATCATCCTACAAAATTCAGAACTGATACTATTAAGATAAAAGGCAAACCTGATTATATCGATCCTGTTGCTTATGTGCAGCTGGGCGATAACTGGTGCCCTGTAATGTTCGATAAAACTTACAGTGGCAACCGCACCACCAATAATAAGAACTATGCGGTAAGATGGACGGCGCATGATCCGAGCAATGAACTGAAATATTTTAATTTAATAGACCGTGCAAAAAATTACAGCGATTACCAGGCGGCAGCAGTATATTTTCATACACCGGGACAAAACTGTTTGTTCGCTGCAAAGAATGGTGATATTGCTATCCGTACACAGGGCGACTGGCCTGCAAAATGGAAAGGGCAGGGGGATTATGTAATGCCGGGTATTGATACCAGTTATTTGTGGCAGGGAATGATACCGCAGGATGAAGTGCCTTATCAATATAATCCTGAACGTGGTTTTGTAAGCAGTGCCAATCAAAAGCCGGTGGATGATAATACGTATCCTTATTATTTAGGGAGAAACTTTCCATTGTACCGCGGCATTGAGATCAATAAGCGCCTGGCCACCATGAACAATATCACAGCACAGGATATGATGGCATTGCAAACAGATAATTACAATCTTTTTGCACAATGGACCCTGCCTTTATTCATGAAAGGTATTAAAGAGAATGACCTGAATGCGGATGAAAAAAAATACGAGGATATTTTGAAAGGATGGGACCTGAAAAATGATGTGGGTTCAAAAGGTGCTACTGTATTTGAAGGGTGGTGGAATAATTTATTGGATACCGTGTATGCAGATGAATTTGCAAAAGCGCCGAAAAATACCAAGTATCCTTTTGAAAGTACCTTGCTGGAAGGTTTGCTGAAAGATTCAGCTTATAAATATTTAGATGATATCAATACACCTGCCATAGAAACACTGGCAGATGAAGTAACTGCTGCATTTAAAAAAACCACTTTGCAACTTAAAAAAGCAGAGCTGGAAGGAAAACTGGAATGGGCAAAATACAAGGGCACTTATATCAATCATCTTGCAAAACTACCGGCATTCAGCAGGCTGAATTTACCCATAGGGGGAGGCGTGCATAATATCAATGCCACCAAAGAAAATCACGGACCCAGCTGGCGCATGGTGGTGAGCCTTACACAAAAAACAGAAGCGTTTGGTGTATATCCCGGCGGGCAAAGCGGTAACCCCGGCAGTAAATATTACGACAACTTTGTGGATTACTGGGCTGCCGGTAAATATTACGCTTTATGGGTAATGGCCAAAGGAGAAGAAAAAGATAAACGCATTAAATCGGTAATGACCTTTGGCAAAGGATGATAAAAACGATCAAAATACTTCATGCATTAACCAACAAAAAATGAAACTCACTATCTCGCTTATATTAACTGCATTACTGGCATTTGCACTTTGTTTATTCTTACCCTGGTGGAGCATCGCCATAGCAGCGTTTGCTGTTGCTGCAGTGATACCGCAAAAGCCAGGCAAAGCTTTTCTTACCGGTTTCAGCGCCCTGTTTTTATTATGGGGTGGATTATGTTTGTGGATCAGCAGCAGCAATGGTCATATACTGGTACAGCGGATATCCATGCTTATATTAAAGATGAACAATCCCTACATACTCATTTTTGTAACTGCTACCATCGGTGCACTGGTAGGTGGTTTTGCAGCATTGACCGGCAGTTACCTGCGCCAGAAAAAATAAAAAATATTTTGGTGACTAATTTTAGACTTTTGGTAACAAAAGCAGGTCTATTTTCGTACTAACATTAAATATTGTTATGAACAAACTGCTGGTACTGTCCTTTCTTTTTATTTCCCTTCAATCTGCAGCGCAAAAAATTTCCGGTACGGTCTTTAACGATAAAGGCGACCTGTTGCCTTATGCGTCCGTTACGATCAAGGGTACATCAGCAGGGGCGAGTGCCAACAACCGGGCAAAATTTTCTTTTACAGTAGCCCCAGGTACGTATATAGTAACCTGCCAGCATATTGGTTATACCAGGCAGGAAAAGAAAGTGGTTGTGAACGGGCAGGATGAAGAGATCACTTTTATTCTTACTGAACAAAAACTGGAAATGAAAACAGTGGTGGTGCAAAGCGGTGGAGAAGATCCTGCTTATGCGATCATACGGCAGGCGATTAAAAAAAGAGAATATTATAACAAACAGGTAAATGCTTTTGAATGCGACCTGTACACGAAGGATATCATTAAATTAAGAAGTCTGCCCAAAAAGATCATGGGGCAAAAGATACCCGATGCCGACCGGAATGATATGGGACTGGATTCTTCCGGCCAGGGCATTATTTATTTATCCGAATCTGTTGCAAGGGTACACGCCAAACAGCCCGATAAATTTAAAATGGAAGTGTTGAGCAGCAGGGTAAGCGGCAGCGGTGGCTTTGGTTTTACCTTCCCTACGTTTATCAGTTTTTATAACAACAATGTAAGGGTGTTCACTGAAAAGTTAAATCCCCGTGGTTTTGTTTCGCCCATTGCAGATGGGGCTTTGAATTTTTACAAGTATAAATTCCTGGGTAGTTTTTTTGAGGATGGTAAAGAGATCAATACCATCCGTGTAACACCGAAGCGTAATTATGAACCCCTGTTTTCCGGTGTGATCTATATTACGGAAGGGGACTGGCGTATCCATAGTTGCGACCTGTTCCTTACCAAAACATCACAACTGGAGATCATTGATACTTTGCAGATAACACAGATACACGTTCCCGTTAGTAATGATGTATGGAGGGTAAAGAACCAGCTACTGCACTTTAACTTTAAACAATTGGGTATTGATGCGGTAGGCAATTTTGTGAATGTATATTCTGCATACAATATCAATCCTTCATTCGGTAAAAAGTATTTTGATAATATCATTATCAAATACGATACGGCTGTAAATAAAAAGCCCAAAGAATACTGGGATACCATTCGCCCGGTACCACTGGAACCCGAAGAGAAAAAAGATTACCAGGTAAAAGACAGTATCTACCAGGTACAGAAAGATTCTATGCTGAGTAAACGATCGGTAGATTCGTTGAACAAACGACAGGGTAAGATAAAACCGCTGGATATTTTCTGGAGTGGCATCAACCGTACCCATTACACTAAAACCGGTTCCACCAGCTGGGGTATTGAATCATTGATAAAGAACCTCGAATACAATACAGTGGAAGGCGCTGTTATTAATACTAATTTCTATTATACTAAATATTTAAAGAAATTAAAATCCAATTTCTCCATACGGCCGCATGTGCGCTATGGTTTCAGCAATACACATTTGAACGCCTGGGCCGATCTTAGTTTTGGCACCCGTGACTGGAGTACGGACCGTAAGATAAAACGGCAGAGCTGGACCTTATCGGGTGGTAAACGTGTAAGCCAGTTCAATAAAGAAAGTACGATCACGCCATTGAATAACAGCATCACTACTTTGTTCTGGGGTGATAATTTTATGAAGATCTACGAAAATTATTTCGGTAGCCTGGGCTTTAATAAACGATTTGAAAGCGGCCTGCGTTTTTCTGTAAATGCCTTGTACGAAGACAGGAGGCCTTTGGAGAATACCAGCAACTTTACAGTATTCAAAAAAGATACCATCAATATTACACCGAATTATCCTGTTAACAAGATCATCACGCAGCAGTTTACACCGCACCAGGCATTCATACTTAGTTTTGATATCAGTATCAAACCGGGTCAAAAATATATCCAGTTCCCTAACAATAAAGTGCCGGTGGGCTCAAAATATCCAACGTTCAGTTTTAATTATACCAAGGGTATTGAAAATGTTTTTGGCAGTGATGTGAATTTTGACAAATGGAAATTCACCGTGAATGATACCAAGAATTTTAAACTGGCAGGAGAGTTCCGTTATAAAGTAGGTGTGGGCGGTTTCTTAAATAATAAGAAAGTATTTATCCAGGACTTCCAGCATTTTAATGGCAACCGTTCCGGCGCTGCCAGTGAATATGTGAACAGTTTTCAGCTGGCGCCTTATTACGCCAATAGTACCAATGCCGGGTTTTATTCTATTGCACATATTGAACACCATTTTAATGGTTTGCTTACCAATAAAATCCCTGTGTTCAAAAAACTCAACTGGAATATGGTGGCGGGCAGCAATGCTTTTTATGTGAATAGGAATAATAATTACGCAGAATTCTTCGTTGGCCTCGAAAATATATTTAAACTCTTCAGGGTTGATTTTGTGGCAGCTTACCAGGATGGCAAACGCGGTGTAACAGGTGTGCGCATTGGTTTAGGAGGGCTTATAGGTGGCACCATCAAGCCCATCAATGGCGGTAAAGCCATTTCGGTAAGTTTATAGTTTTAAGTATCTTTGCATAAAATAATTTGGTTTGCCCTGCAAGCATCCAATTGTTGACAAGGTCAGACGAGGGCGTCAGACCTTGTCAACGGTTTCCTTAACCGGATCAAATTTAAAATTATGGCAGTACTACACAACCGGGTTTCCCAGGCGGAGCTTAAAAAATTATTGCACCAGGAAACAACTCCACGCACCACCATCTCTTTTTACCAGTATTTTACCATCGGCGATCCGCAACAGTTTCGGGATGAAATGTATAAAGCGCTGAATGCTTTAAAAGTATTTGGCCGCATATATATTGCGCAGGAAGGCATCAATGCACAGATCAGTCTGCCTGCAGATAATTTCGATGCATTGAAAGCATATTTGTATTCCATTGATGCACTGAATGGGTTGCGGCTGAACATTGCTGTGGATGATGATGGTAAATCCTTTTGGGTATTGAAAATAAAAGTGCGGGACAAGATCGTTGCTGATGGTATTACCGATCCATCCTTCAGCATGGAAAATAAAGGCCGCTATGTGAATGCGGAGCAAATGAATGAATTGCTGAAAGATGATAATACGGTTGTGATCGATATGCGCAATCATTATGAATATGAAGTGGGGCATTTTGAAAAAGCGATCGAGATACCCAGTGATACTTTCCGGGAGCAATTGCCGATGGCGGTGGAAATGATGCAGGATAAAAAAGAACAGAACATTATTATGTACTGCACCGGCGGTATCCGTTGCGAAAAAGCCAGCGCTTATATGCTGCACAATGGGTTTAAAAATGTGTTTCACCTGGAAGGCGGCATCATCAATTATGCCAAGCAAACCAAGGCGAATGAGCTGCCCAGCAAATTCATCGGTAAGAATTTTGTATTTGACGACAGGCTGGGGGAGCGCATTACAGAAGACATTATTGCCAAATGCCACCAGTGTGGTAAGCCTGCGGATACCCATACCAACTGTAAAAACGATGGCTGTCACCTTTTATTCATCCAGTGCGAAGACTGCGCTGCCCAATACGATGGCTGCTGCAGCGAAACCTGCCAAACCACTTACAACCTGCCCGCCGAGGTACAGAAAGAATTAAGAAAAGGCGTGGACAAGGGCATGATGGTGTTTAACAAAAGTAAAAAAAGGCTGCGCCCGAGGCTGGGTGATAAGGACCAATAAACCAACCCGGTACGATCTCCCGTTTTATTCGCCCCATTTCGTGTAGTAATATGAACTACACCATATAAAAGGCTGTTTTATATGCAAAAAACAGCCGCCCCAAATGCTCTGTAACCCTTGCCGGGCAATAATTTCCCGTTCAAAACGTTCTTTGACCGTAGTAATATTTTAAAAAAAATTTAACCCCCTTTTAAACCCTGAACCTTTACCGCTGTCTATGGTGAGCATCATTCACCACTTAAAAAAATGTTATGAAAAAAATCGTAATCTTATCCACCGCTCTTTTAATGAGCACTGCGTTGCTCTTCACGTCTTGTAAAAAAGTAAAAGACGATAGCAACAGCAGTACTACAGAAAACACCCAGGAATCAAAAATTCAGTCCGACGACCAGGCAAATGTTGCCGGTGTGATGGACGAGGCCACTACTGATGCAAGTACTTCAGTAGAAAATGTGATCGCTGTTACCGGTGACAACATTGTTAATCACTTTCTCAGTCCATGTAATTCAACCATTACTTACGACACTTTAAATGCAGTAAGAACATTGACCATTACTTACAATGGTGCTAACTGTGCAGGTACATTTACCCGTACAGGTTCTATCACTATCTCTATCCCTGCAGGCGATAAATGGAAGAATGCCGGCGCTAAACTCACCATCTCTTATAACGCACTCAAGTTTACCAGGATCGCTACGCAGAAAAGCATTACTGTTAATGGCAGTGAAGTGGTGACCAATGTAACCGGTGGTTTATTGTATCAATTATCTACTATCGGAACTATCACACACACCATCACCAGTGCAGGTATGACCATTACATTTGATGATGGTACACAACGCAGCTGGCAGGTGGCTAAAAAGAGGGTGTTCACTTACAGCGGAGGCGTAGTGATCTCTACCAGCGGTACCCATACTGATGGCAGCACCACCGGTATCTCTGAATGGGGTACTAACCGCCTGGGCAATCCATTTGTAACTGAGATCGTTGATCCATTGGTTATCCGCCAGGATTGCGCTTTCCGTCTTACCAGCGGTCATGTTAAACACAGCAGGCTGATCCGCACCGTAGATGTGGTATTTGGACTGGATGCAAATGGTAATCCAACCAGCTGCCCCGGCGCAGGCTATTACTACATGAAATTAACATGGGTAAATGTACTGGGAGCGACTACTACAGTGATATTGCCATACTAAGTTTACTGAAATCAGAATAATAAAAAACCGGGTTAATATAACCCGGTTTTTTTATTACAATGCGCATATTATTTGATCCACTTGATACAAACCGGCACCGGCACGTGTATTCTCTTACCGGTATCAGTAAGCAGACCGGTCTTTTTATTCACTTTAAATATGATGATATCATCTGTATACTGGTTGGCTACCAGTAAAAAATTACCGGAAGGATCAAAATTAAAATTACGGGGGCCTTTACCTAACGTTGACTGGTACCCGACATTGGTGATCTTTCCACTTGCAGGATCGATGGAGAAAATGCTGATATTGTTATCATCGCCGCGGTCGCTGCAGTATAAAAAGCGGCCATCTGCAGAAACATGGATATCTGCGGCGCCTACAACGCCTTTAAAATCTTTTGGTAACAAGCTGGTGCGTTGCTGCAATTGCAGTTTGCCATTGTTCAATTTATAACAAACCACTGTGCCGCTCATTTCTTCTATTAAATAAACAAATTTGCCGTTGGGCGAAAAATCAAAATGCCTGGGACCGCTGCCGGGTGTGGATGCTGCTTCGGAATAAAACTGCAGGGAGCCTTTGTTTTTATTAAAAGCATAGGAAGTTAATTTGTCGGTGCCCAGGTCGGCTACCAGTAAATATTTTTTATCGGGTGTAAATAAAGATGAATGTACATGCGGTCCCTGTTGCCGGTCGGTATTAGGGCCGGAGCCGGTATGCTGTATCACCTGCTGTAAGGTATCCAGTTTTCCTTTAGTAGCATGCAAAACACCAATGGAACCACTGGAATAATTCGAGGCAAATACCCAGCGCCCCGAAGCGTCTTCTGTAACATGGCAGGGATGCTTGCCACCCGATGGTTGTTTGCTGATCTCTGTAAGCGTTCCCTTTGCATGATCGAATGAAAAAGAAGAAATATTACCGCCCACAATAAAACGGGTGCTGTCTGCATTCTCATTCACTGCATACACGGTTTTTTTATCGGGTGCTATGGCTAAAAAAGAGGGGTTGGAACTTTTGGTAACGCTTACCAAACTATTATCACCGGTAAGGGTGTTGAATTTGTACACGTAAATGCCTTCGCTTTTACTATTGGCACCGGTATACGTGCCCACCAGTAAATAATTCTCTTTTTGTGCCAATGCGGGCAGGGCACAGCATACCAGTATATACAGCAGGCATTTTTTCATCGTTCGTATTTTAAAGATGCAATATTTCAGAGGTTCTTCAGAGTATCAATGATGATCTTTTCTGTAGCATCATCACTTAATTCCTGCGGTACAAATTTTTCGCCGATCACTTTTTCGTACAATTCAATGTATCGTTTACTGATCACATCCACCCATTCATCATCCATCACGGGAACGGTTTGTCCTTCCTTACCCATAAAATTATTAGCGATCAGCCATTCTCTTACAAACTCCTTGCTCAATTGTTTTTGGCGTTCGCCTTTTTGCTGGCGTTCTTCAAAACCATCTGCATAAAAATACCGGGAGCTGTCGGGCGTATGTATCTCGTCCATCAAAAATATCTCGTCGCCTATCTTACCGAATTCGTATTTGGTATCCACCAGTATCAGTCCCTGCTTTGCTGCAATTTCCTTACCTCTTTCAAAAAGTTGTAAAGTAAGTGCACTCAGCTTTTTCCATTCGTCTGCCGTGGCCAGCCCCTGGCTGATGATGGCTTCGGCGCTGATGTCCTCATCATGCCCTTCTGCCGCTTTGGTGCTGGGCGTAATGATGGGGGATGGGAAATAATCATTTTCTTTCATACCATCGGGCATGGTTACACCGCACAAGGTCCTGCTGCCGGATGAATAAGTTCTCCAGGCATGACCTGTAAGGTTACCCCTTACCACCATTTCTATTTTAAAAGGTTCGCATCTTTTACCGATGCTAACATTGGGTGCCGGGGTTGATAACAACCAGTTAGCACAGATATCCTTTGTAGCGTGCAACATATATGCAGCTATCTGCGTTAATACTTGTCCTTTAAAAGGGATAGGGCGGGGCAGGATCACATCGAAGGCGGATATACGATTGCTGGCGATCATTACCAGTAAATTATTGCCAATGCTGTATACATCTCTCACCTTTCCTTTGTAAAAAGCCGTTTGATCGGGGAAATTAAATGAAGTCATACCGCTAAAATAGCACCAAGTGGTATAAAAGCCTAAATTTGTTCTATAATGTATTGCACAGGCGGTTGGAAATAAAATTTCCCCAAAAAAATAACAATCCTTACTTTGCCTTATATTTTAAACCCAAATAAAAGCTATATGAGAAAAATTGCAAGCTATGTAGTTACTTTTATTTTGGCCAATGTTGTAGCGATTGCAGCATTTGCGCAAAATGTAACTATCAGCGGTAATGTACGTAACAGCAACACCAAGGAAGGAGCGGGTGCTGTTTCTGTTACTGTTAAAGGAGAATCCACAGGAACTTTTACGGACGACAAAGGAAATTATAAAATAACGGTTAAGAGCCTCCCGGTTACTTTACTGATATCTTCTGTAGGCTATGAATTACAGGAGGTTACAGTAAGCAGTGCCGGTTTTACACAGGTTGAATTCAAGCCTTCTGCCGCACTGGGCCAGGAGGTGGTGGTATCTGCTACAAGGGTGCCGCAAAAGATCATGGAATCGCCTGTTTCTATTGAAAGGGTGAGCGCTGCCAATATCCGCAATGCCCCTTCTGCGAACTTTTACGATGTGGTGATGGCACTGAAAGGTGTGGATGTTACCACTTCTTCCTTAACTTTTAAAACACCCACCACCCGTGGTTTCAACAGCAGCGGTAACACCCGCTTTAACCAGCTGGTGGATGGTATGGATAACCAGGCGCCCGGCCTTAACTTTTCGGTTGGCGCCATCATCGGTTTAAGCGAACTGGATGTGGACAATATTGAATTGCTTTCCGGTGCATCTTCTGCACTGTATGGCCCCGGTGGTATGAACGGTACTTTGCTGATGAGCAGCAAGAACCCTTTCAAATACCAGGGTTTTTCATTTTTGGTAAAAGAAGGTATCATGAATGTAGGCAATGGCCGCAGTGGTACACCTTATCATAACTGGAACCTGCGCTGGGGTAAAAAAGTATCTGAAAAATTTGCTTTCAAGATCAATGCAGAATTAATTCAGGCTAAGGACTGGACCGGTAATGATAACAGGAACTACAGCCGTACCGGTACTACCGGTGCCGTTATTCCAGGCGACAGGAAGACCGATCCTAACTACGATGGTATTAATGTGTATGGCGATGAAACGACGGTTGATATCCGTGCATTCTATTCCAGCATTGCAGCCAGCCTGCCAGGCGCTGCCAATTTTATTGCTGCCAATAATTTACTGGCAACTGCACAAAATGTTTCCCGTACAGGATATACCGAAAAAGAATTGCTGAACCCCAACACCGTGAACTTTAAACTGGCAGGATCGGCACATTATAAATTCACACCCAATACCGAACTGGTTGTTGCCGGTTACTGGGGTACCGGTAATACTATCTATACTGGTAGTGACCGATATTCCCTGAAGGATTTTAAAATGGGCCAATACAAAGTGGAATTGAATAACAAGAACTGGTCTTTACGTGCTTATACCACGCAGGAAAATGCCGGTGAATCTTATAACGCTACCGCCACCACGAGGATATTCAACGAAGGTTGGAAAAAATCTGTTACTACTGATGCAGCCGGTAACCCTACACCACAGGCAAGTGACTGGTATGTACAATATACTTTTACTTACCTCAGCAACCTGATGAATGGTATGACGCCGTATGATGCACAATTATCTGCCCGTTCAGTAGCGGATGCAGGAAGGCCAGCAGCCGGTACACAATCATTCATTGCGGCGTATGATGCCATCCGCAAAAAACCAATTTCTCAAGGCGGTGGTTTGCTACTGGATAAATCTGATCTGTATGCTGCAGAAGGAAGTTATAACCTGAGTTCTGTTACCAAAGATTTTGCAGACATCTTAGTGGGTGCCAACTATAAAAAATATGTATTGAATTCTGAAGGTACTTTGTTTGCCGACCAGGATGGTACCATCGGCATTTCTACTTACGGTGCTTTTATACAGGCTACCCGTAATATCACCAACCGTGTAAAATTAACTGCTTCGGGCAGGTATGATAAGATGCAGAATTTTGACGGCCGCTTTACACCAAGGGTTACAGCGCTGATCAAATTAAAAGAAAACAATAACCTGCGTTTGTCTTACCAAACGGCTTACCGTTTCCCCAGCAGCCAGCAACAGTATATCGACCTGCAGGTGGGTAGTACCAGGCTGATAGGCAGCAACCCGATGTTTGCCACCAAATATGGTTTCCCTGCTAATCCGCTGTATACATTCACTACCACTACAGGATCGAGCACTATATCTAACTTTAAAGTGTTCAACCCGCCTGCAGTAAAACCAGAATCAGTAAGCTCGTTTGAAGCTGGTTATAAAGGTTTGCTGATGGATAGTAAATTACTGATAGACCTGTATGGCTATTATGGACAATACCAGAATTTTACCGGAAGGGTGAACACCATTCAAACCACTACCGGTGTAGCGGCTGATACATCCAACAGTGCAAAAAGAAGGAATATATCTGTAGTAGTGAACTCGCCAGATAAAGTAAAAACCTATGGTTTTGGAATTGGTGCTGATTACAGGCTGCCATTGAACTTTATGGTGGGTGGTAATGTGGCTTCGGATGTGTTGACCGATGTGCCGAAAGATTTTGTTGCTTACTTCAATGCGCCTAAATACAAAGTGAACGTGAATTTTGGTAACGTTGGTTTTGGAAAAGATAAGCGTTTAGCCTTTAACGTTGCCTACAGGTGGCAGCAGGGTTTTTATTACCAGGGAGATTTTGCCAATGGCAACCTGCCTGATGTAAGCACCGTGGATGCACAGTTCAGCATTAAACTGCCGCAAACAAAATCCATTATAAAATTTGGTGCTAATAACCTGCTGAACCAATATTATTACAATGCTATCGGTAACTCGCAGATCGGCGGTTTATACTATGTTAGCTTTGGATACAATGTATATTAACAGCAATGGTTGCTAAACCTATTTTAACAATAAAACTTACTATAATGAAAAATATCAATAATAAACTACGGGTTACTTACCTGGCAGTTTTATCTTCTATGGTTTTATTTACTGCGTGTAATAAAGACCTTGAAACATTACCGCCTATTGCCACACCGGTTTACCCGGCAGGTGCCGGTATTGCAGCCACACTTGCAGCCAATACCAATTACAGCTTCTACAGCGCCATGATCACCAGGGCGGGTATGGCAAGCGCATTGAATGATTCCACTAAAACCTTTACATTGTTTGCAACCGATAATGCAGGCATGAAGATATTTGTGAATGCTGCCTCCAGTGGTGCGGTTCCTTTAAATGCACCTGATGCTACCTTCCTGGGCTTTATTTCCGGTTCATTGCCGGTTGCGAGCGCACAGGGTATCATTCAATACAATTTGATTGGCCAGAAATTCACTGCCGCTTCATTCGGTTCTGCATTCCCCAATTATCCGCTCACCAGCCAGATAGTACTGGATGCCACACAACCATTTGTAAGGATGCCGATCTTCCCGGTTAAAGGATCTCCTTATTCCTACGTGAATACTATTCCTATTACAAGCACGGATATGGCTGCTGCCAATGGTGTGATACATACTACTTATACCATTGTATCTCCATTGCCTGCAAGCCCGTTGACCACTTTAAAAACGTTGATATCAGCAGATGCCAACCTTACTTATTTTAAAGCTGCTATTGCCCGTGGTGATAGTGGCCAGGTAGGTATCAGCGGCGTGGGCGCTTATGGTTTATCATTCGACTCTTTAATGAACTATCCTATAACCAATATGACGGTGCTGGCGCCAAACAATACGGCTTGCCAGACTTTGATCTATGGTTCTGTATATGCTACATTAGTGGCGCAGGGCGTTCCTCCGGCAACAGCAGCAACACAGGCTGCAACCATCTCGTCTTCACCGGCAGGCTTTAATGCATTGCCTGTTGCTACAGTAAGAGGTGTGGTGGCTTATCATATCCTTGCTTCAAAAAATACCGGTTCTTACAAACCAGATATAAGGGCATTCTCTGTTAACTTCCCTTCCACAGCGGGTAAATTTGCTACCACGCTGGTGAATGGTTCTATTGCTGCGCACCCGGGTATCATGGTACAGGCAACATTTGCCGGGCCATCTGTAACCGGTATCAAATTTACTGGTTATGGCACCTTCCCTCCGGGTGGTGCGCCGTATAGTGGTACTGCTGCCAATGCAACCGCATGGGACAGGAGTGGACTGAATGGTGTACTGCACGTGATAGATAATGTGCTGCTGCCACAATAAGCAAATGGGTTTATATATTGATAAAAGAAAGGGCTTCGATAGAGGCCCTTTCTGATTTTAAATAATTGATTGGTATTTCTTTTAGATGTGATTTTCTGGAATTGTTTCTAATTTAGAAATTGGTATCACTCATCGGTAAATATAAATGAAGCGTAAAAAAAGAAGAGTAAAATATGGAAATAAGATTAGAGACTATCAAAAATGAAATCATCAGGCTGTTGCAAAACATTGATACTGCTGAATGGGATACTGTTGAATTAGTTTTTGAGTTTCCTCCTTTTCTAAATAAAGGTTTCAATACTTTACCATTGTTTCTGGATAGGAATGGCAATCGCTTAAGAACATTCCTTAAATATGATGATGATTTTACTAAAGCTTTCTATTCATTTGTATTTAGAATAAATACAGATCATGACTATAACCAGATTAATTTTTCTGCAAAAAAAGGAGATTATGATAATGCAATTATAACCGTGTCCTTCAATGAAGTGTTAAGTACTAATTTTCTTAATAATATACCTGCATCAAAACGGGGCAAGAATATACCATGGTGGAGAAATCCTGAAGAAACTAAGGATTTGATTAAATAAGTGATCAAATATTAAGTGATATAAATACAGCCCCCAAAAATGGTGCTGCCATTATACGAAAGCTTACTGCTTTTCCGCTACGTTTGAATTTTACACGTTAAACCTGAAGTGCATCACATCACCATCCTTTACAATATACTCTTTACCTTCAATTCTTAACTTACCATTTTCCCTGCAGGCGGCTTCACTTTTGTATTGAATGAAATCATCGTAAGCAATTACTTCTGCTTTGATGAATCCTTTTTCAAAATCGGTATGGATTACGCTGGCGGCCTGTGGCGCTTTCCAGCCTTTGTGTATCGTCCAGGCACGTACTTCCTGCACACCGGCAGTAAAGTAGGTAGAAAGGTTCAGTAATTTATAAGTCGAATGGATCAAACGATCTAAAGCAGGTTCTTCCATTTTATATTCTTCCATGAACATGGCCTTATCGTCCGCATTCTCAAATTCGGCTATCTGTGCTTCAATAGCATTGGTCATCACGATCACTTCGTTGCCTTCGTTCTTTACCGCTTCCATCAATGCAGCAGAAAATTTATTGCCGGTGTGCATACTGGCTTCATCTACATTGGCAACATATAAAATAGGTTTGTCTGTAAGTAAAAAAAGATCGGCAATAGCTCCTTTTTCTTCTTTGCTTAAACCCAACGATAAGATATTCTTTCCTTTATCCAGGTGCTCTTTGCAACGAACCAGTACATCCAGTTCTGCTTTCATTTTAGCGTCGGTCTTGGCCATTTTTTCGGTGCGCTGCATTTTCTTTTCCACGCTTTCCAGGTCTTTCAGCTGCAGTTCCGTTTCAATGATCTCTTTATCACTTACCGGGTTGATCGGTCCTTCGTCCCTTAAAATATTATCATCTTCAAAACAACGGATCACATGAATGATGGCATCCACTTCACGGATATTGGCCAGAAATTTATTGCCCAGTCCTTCGCCCTTGCTGGCGCCACGTACCAGGCCCGCAATATCCACGATCTCGATCTGTGTAGGTACGATCCTGTCCGGCACCACCAACTCAGCCAGTTTGTTCAGCCTGGCATCGGGCACGTTCACCAAACCGGTATTGGGTTCAATGGTGCAGAAACGATAATTGCTGGCCTGCGCCTTGGCACTGTTGCTCACTGCGTTGAATAAAGTTGATTTTCCTACATTGGGTAACCCCACGATGCCTGCCTGTAATGCCATGTTATATTTTTAGATTTTAGATGGGCGATTTTAGATTTGCGGGTGCAAAGGTACGAGGGATTGTTGATTTTAGAATGGCGATTGCAGATTTCTTCTGATGAGAAAGCCGTCAATTTAATAATAAAGTATTATTTTCATAAATAGTTAGGTGTATGACTCCTTGAAAATCATACATCTAAAATCTGCAATCTGAGATCTACAATCTAAAATCGCAAATCTACAATCGAATGGCTTTAAGCAGGATATGGAGCGCTTTTATACTGGTGGCAATTTTAACGGCCGGTTACAGCTTTTTCTTCAATAAGAGCAAGGATGATGTTTTTATAAGGATGGTGTCGGGTACAGCTAAGGATGAATACAAATATGCTGTGATAGGGGATAGCACGTATGCTGCCAACTTAAAAAAACATTTGAAGGATTATAGTTTTGTATTCCAGGCTGGTACTGGAAAAGATACTATTGATAAAGATACCCGGTACCTGGTAACAGAAAATGCTGCTGCTGACACCGTATTGAAAATACAGCAAAAATATCCTTCCGTAAGAGTGGTTTCTGCGGCTTATATGTACGGCAAAAATCAAAAACCGGTGGATGGCGTTATTGAAACCTGCTGGACAGCGGTGGATATCTGCCTGAAACTGATCGGTATATTGTCTCTTTTTATCGGCTTCATGAATATTGCGGAAAAAGCCGGTGGCATCCGTTTTTTATCGAGGATCGTAGGTCCCTTCTTTACCAAACTTTTCCCGGAGATACCTAAAGGGCATCCTTCTATGGGGCATATGATCATGAACTTTTCGGCCAACCTGCTGGGGCTGGATAATGCGGCCACGCCATTTGGTTTAAAAGCCATGGAAAGCCTGCAGGAATTGAATCCCAATAAAGAAACGGCTTCCAACTCACAGATCATGTTCCTGTGCCTGCATGCAGCAGGACTGAACCTGATACCGGTAAGCGTGATCGCTGTGAGAGCCGCTAACAACGCTTCTGATCCCACGGATGTTTTCCTGCCCTGTATGATCGTGACTTTTGCAGGTACCCTTGCAGCGATGATCATTGTTTCCATCCGTCAAAAGATCAACTTGCTGCAACCCATCATCTTTGCATGGATATTTGGTATCTCTGCCATCATTGCTTTGCTGGTTTGGTATATTACCAAGCTGAACACCTGGGGTGTGCAATTGTTTTCAGGCTCACTGAGCAATGGATTGATACTGCTGGTATTTTTGCTGATCGTGATAGGAGGGCTTTATAAGAAGGTGGATGTGTTCTCCGTTTTTGTAGATGGCGCCAAAAGCGGTTTTGATACGGCCATCAGGATCATACCTTATATTTTGGGGATACTCGTTGCCGTTAGTATGTTAAGAACGAGCGGCACTTTTGATGTGATCATCAACGGGATCAAACATTTTTTTGCCATGCTGGGTGCCGATACAAAATTTGTGGATGGATTGCCTACTGCGCTGATACGGCCGCTGAGCGGCGGTGCTGCCCGGGGTATGATGGTGGATACGATGAAGGCTTACGGACCGGATTCATTTGCGAGCAGGTTGTCGGGCATTTTCCAGGGCGCTGCTGATACTACTTTTTACGTGGTGGCGGTCTATTTTGGATCGGTGAATATCAAGAATACCCGTTATTCGATAGGCACCATGCTGCTGGCCGACCTGGTAGGCGTACTTACTGCCATTGCGATGGCGTATAAGTTTTTTGGATAGGTGAGCAGTGGGTAAAAGGTTTTGAAATTTATTTGTGTAAAGAACGGGCTAAGTTCATCCTGCATAGAGAAGCACCTTAATAATATTACCAGGTGTTTCAAATAAAAACCAAACTCATTTTACCATGACTGCTGCTTTGAAAAAAATATCCCTGCAAACCATATTATTGAGCGGTTTGCTGGTGGGCACTTTAGATATCCTGTCTGCCTTTGTGGATGTGTATCTTTCTTCAGGAAAAAATCCTCTTATTGTACTGAATTATATTGCCCGGGGCGCTTTTGGTAAATCCGATTTTGCCGCTTCGGATGGCGGCGCTGCAATGGGCCTGCTGTTCCATTATATCATCGCTTTTTCTTTTACTGTTTTATTCTTCTTCCTCTATACCCGTTTCGACTGGATGCGGACCAACTGGGTGCTCACCGGTATACTGTACGGCCTTTTTATCTGGTGTGTGATGAACCTGGGCGTAGTGCGTTTAAGTAAGATACCTACCGGTCCCATCAGCGCTATGCAGCCTTTAAAGGTATTGAAGGCTGCATTGATACTTATTTGTATGATCGGGTTACCGCTGGCATATATTGCTAATAAAAGTGTTGACGGTGCAAATGAGAAAGGTAAGGTTTAATGTGATCTTGTAAAGTATAAAAAGAAAGAGGTTGTTTCGTAAGAAACAACCTCTTTCTTATAACCGGGATATTATTAGTAGGTTAAAAAAGTTGTAACTGGTCTTGCTGCAAGGTTTCCCCTGTAACTGCCATTATACACAGAAGTATAACTTCTTGTTGGAGTTGCACTGCTTACAACACCCTTTGCAAGTAAAGGAGTGGTGGTACCGGTTGCAAACACATACAGTGTATCCGTTAAACCAGAGGCATACGGTATAAATGGTGTTACTGCATTTGTTGCTACATTGGTGAATATCGGTGTAGAACCCGTAAAAGATGGCGCTAATATATTTACGTTATTCAACACTGCTGTGGGTACAAATGTTGGTGTACCGGATATTTTTTTCAGCGAATATACATCTACGCTAGCAACTGCTGTAGGATTGTAGATGAAGTTGCCAAAACGCAGCATCGAAGAAGTATCGGTAGGTACTGTTATGGTATTTTCAACGGTAACCTGCTTGGCGCTGGTAATGGTATCGTAAGTAAATACAGTGTAACTTTTTCCTGCGTCAAAAGACTGGGAAAAAGTTATGGGAACCTGTGTGGCTGCCGGTAAAGTATCCTTTATAATTACAGCCCTTGAGCCCGGAGTTACTATAAAAGAGTAGGCTGTAGCAGGAAATACGCCGCCGTAGGAAAGGGTAGCGCCTGATACGGGTGTGCCGTCGATATATACATAATTCCGGGTAGCTTTTAATGTTGCGCTGAAAACCTGCACGTTTGCAACGTTGCTCATGCCTGTCTGTATGGGTGCAATCTGCGGTGTTTCTTTATCGCACGAGAAGAAGGTGGAGGATAAAGCCACAACCCCAAGGCCCAGTATCATTATTTTTGTCAGTTTCATTATTATAAGTTTTCTTGTTAATAATTTATGGCTGAGAGAACCAGCATTCATAAGTGTTGTAGTCTGCATTTTGATAAGCGCCTATCCTGGTAAGTTCAGGAATATCATACAGGTATTCTGAATTGAACCTTGGCCTGCACCTGTACACTAGCTTACCATTGTTGGTAGATACCAGGTAATTGATAGGAGAGGTGGGTGGTGTTATAAAATCAGCATACACTATCTGCCCGGTAAATGGATCTTTATCAAGGTTATAATGATATTTGCGCATATCCGTCCACGTTTGGTGTGTGCCCCAGCCATACAATGCTATATACTTTTGCAGCATGATGTGGGTAAGTGTTAAACCTGCTGCTGTAGCAGGTACCACCGCTGTATTGGTCATATACGCTGTTTTCATGGCAGGTGTTATTACCCGTGATGCAGGGATATTAAAAGAATAAGTGGTGGTTAGCATATCAAAATCAAGACTGATACCATTGATATAAGCTGCATAGGCGGTGGTCTTGTCTCCTTTACGATAAGCCGCTTCTGCCAAAGTGAACTGCATTTCACTGGCAGTCATCATTGGCCAAGGACCTGCGTTGCCGTAAACGTAACGGGTGCTATCCAGGCCGGTTGCAGTAGTGGCATTCTGTACACCCATCCTCCATAAATTTCTTGGATAACCTGTTGTGGGCGTAGTACCACTCAGGTACTCGGTAACGCCTAACCATGGCATCACTCCTTTAAAAATGGAATCAGTAAGTGTGCTGGCGCTTTCGCTCAGCATATACCAACACCTTGGATCTTTTACATTGGTAAATGCCACAGTGTTCTTACCCGACATCAGGTTGGCAATATAACCGCCCTGCCTCATAGTACCGATGTTGGAACGGGTAGGCCCGAAGTAGCTGTTAAAACCATTGCTGGTATTTGCCACAGAGAATGTAGCCAGTACATTATCGGTGTTGGCGGTGAGAGAAAGGTTTGCATATTTTATAACAGAATCAGCATAACCTGCAGTAAGAAAATTGGTCTTGCTGCTCAGGCAGCTGTATGAACGGGCGAGTATACCGTACACAAATTTTTTCCATTTGTTTACATCGCCTTTATTAAAATAGAAATCGCTCTGTGCAAAATTTGCAGGATTCACATTGCCATCTGTTCTGCTTAAAAACTTAATGGCCTGGAAACAGGCGTACCTGCAGCTGTCGTAAAATTCCGGTTGTGTATCATAATGAAATTGTGAAAGGTCCGTGCGGAAAGCTTCTCTTGCGATAGCGTCGCCATATTGATTCACCAGTTCCAGCCAGCCCCATGCCCTGCAGGCCCATGCAGCGCCTACAAAATCCCATTTCTGGTCTTCTGTTCCCCATTGTATCATGGCATTAACATTTGCACCGTGACCATAATAAAAGGTTGCCCAGATACCGCCGGTATTATCACTTCCAATTGTGCCTCCCATGCCGCCGTAGTTTTCGCTGGCAGTGGTCGAACCAAAGTACTGGATATAACGGCCCAGTAAAATGTCGTCTATCTGTACACCATAGTTGGTACCTGCGTTGGAATTGAAAGCTGTAAAGCCCCCGATAACACCGGGTAATATCGTTTCCACAGGCACTTTAATGGGTGCATTGGGATTTAAATACGCATCATCGATCATTTTTTTACACGAGCTAAGCCCCAACAGGCTTATTACTGCGGTAAAAAAGAACAGTTTAAAAATTTTGTTTTGCATATAAATATTTTTATTGATAGTTAATGAAGTATTATTTGAAATTAACTCTTAAACCAAAGCTTACACCTAAAGGAGTGGCAGCACTACCCAGGTCCATACCATAACCTCCAATACCACCTGTACCTGGATTGTTTGCATTTACTGCAGGATCTGCGCCATAATAATTAGTGATCAGTATCAGGTCGCTTCCTGTTAAGAACAGGTTGATACCGGATATTGCTTTGATGCGTTTTAAAGTGTTTTTGCTGAATGCATAATTCAATGTCACATCCCTCAGCCTGAACCAGTTCACATCATGCTGAATGAATTCTTCATCAGGCATGTTGGTGGAACTGTAATAAGCGCTTAAATACTGTGGCACGATCGCCAGTGTATTTTTAGTAGGCGTTGCTGAATTCTGCAGGCCATCATTTAATACTCCATTTACAATAACAGGTACATTGCGGTTAGCTGTTCTTTCGCTTTTTCCAAGATAAGTAAGCAGCTGATCAGTACCATTGTAAATGTCACCGCCAACTTTCAGATCCCATAAAAAGCTCAGGCTCCAGTTCCTGTATTTGATGGTGTTGAGTGTTCCCAAAGTAAAGTCAGGCGACCTGTCCCCGATAAGGAAGTTAACACCTGTATTCACTAAAGGTAAACCTGTTGTTGGGCTGATAAGGATATCGCCATTGTTGTTCCTTTGATAAGTAGAACCGGTGATAGTACCTGTAGAATGGCCCCTGATCAAACCACCCCTCACGTTGGATATGTAAGTATCAGAATTATAAAAATCATTTAATGGACCGATTGATTCAGGTAAGGTCAATACTCTACTCCACATGTGGTTAAAGTTGAAATTAACGGTCCAGTTCAGGTCTTTTTTATTGATAGGCGTAACGTTCAATGTTAACTCTATACCCTGGTTACGCAATGACGCAGAATTGGTGGTATTCAATACCGCTGATGTTGCATAGCTGGCCCTGTAGCCCTGTGCTATCTGGTCTTTACAATAAGTATTGTAATAAGCAGCTTCCAATGTAATGGCATTATTCAGGAAACGCAGTTCAGTACCAATTTCATAGGTGCGTTGTTTTTCAGGTATCAAACCGGGGTTGTTGTTGGTAAAGCCATAAGTATAAGTAACCGGTAATACCGTACTGCTCAGGTTGTTCACGAAGAACCTTTGGTTGGAATAAGGATTGTTCAACCTTGCAGTGTTAGCCAGCGAAGCCCGCAGTTTGGCGTAATTAAGAATATTGCCTTTTTGTATTGCAGGGAACATATCCGAGAGTATCACACTCAAACTTGCACCTGGATAATTGTATTTATTATTGATCACAGGTATGGGTGAAGCTTTTTCGAACCTGTGAGAATAAGTAAGGAATGCATAGTTCTTATATCCGATCGATACTTCAGCAAAATACGCCAGCTCACGGAACACATTCAGGTTAGGCAAGCCAAAACCATTTCTTAATAACCTCCTTCTTGTATTTACGGCGGTATTGCTGCTGTCGGTACGGGATGTATCGATCAGGTTAGTGCCATACACAGCAAATTGTTTTGTCTGTAGATCCTGCCACATGGTTCCCACCATCAGCCTGGTGTTAAAGTCGCCAAATTTCTTTTTAGCTGTAGCTGTAATGGTGTGGTTATAACCATAATATTTCCTGTAATAGTTATCTAAACTACCACCTGTTGCAGCAGTAAGTATATATGATTCAGGATGTATGAAAACATAACCATCATTCTTATAGTAATCGTATCCAAACCTGCCGGCTAAAGATAACCAGGGGAAAGGATTTACATCAATACCCAGGGTTGATACCAGGCGGCTTAATTTATCACCGCTGCGGTTGTATTTAGCGCTCCACAATGGATTATCAAAATCACTGTTACGGTTGGTTTGATTAAAAGTGAATTGCTTATGACCGGTTGCATCTTCATAATTCCTTACGTCGAAATTGGCAGGCCATTCATACAGTTCCACCATATAACCTCCGGATGCCAGTGTGGAAGTAGAACTTTTTAAGGGCCTTAAATTATCTGCATTGGTATAAGCAATAGTTGGCGTTATGGAAACGTACTTGCCGATCTTGGTAGTGTTGGCAAGTTTAAAATTGTACTTGGTATAACTGTTATTGGGTACTACACCATCATTATCAAAATACTGACCTGTTAACCTGAAGCCCAGGTCTTTTTTTCCAAATTCAGCGCTAAGGTTATGTGTTTGGGAAAAACCGGTGCGGAAAAAATTATGGATGTTGTCATATAATACAGTGCCGGCTTTCCAGGCCGGGCCAAATGATGTAAAGGAACCTGTAACAGTTGAAGTAGGAACAAAAGGGATATTGTTACTAGCGCCAGGACCGTAATCATTATTTACTGCTGCAAAGCGGGTGATCTTTTGCAGGCGGAAATTGTTGTCGTATGAAACCAGTATTTTACCATTGGTGCCTTTTGCTTTTTTGGTTGTAATTACAATGGCACCAGAACTTGCCTGGCTACCATACAATGCTGTAGCTTCAGGGCCTTTCAATACGGTTACTGATTCAATATCAGCCGGGTTAAGATCCGCAATACGATTTGTATTATCATTATTCCTGTTGTTACCGTCGGAAGCAAGGCCGATACCGCTACCACTCTGAGAATTTGAATTCAATGTTTGATTATCCAGTATGATACCATCTACCACAAACAAAGGCTGGTTGGTACCCGATAAAGTATTGAAACCTCTCAATACGATACCGGTGGAAGCACCCGCAGCACCCGAGGTAGGTGTAACCGTTAAACCGGCAACCCTTCCCTGCAATGCATTCACAAAGTTTTCTCTTTGCGTTTGCTGTACATCCGAGCCCTTTACAGTTTGAACGGAATAACCCAACTCCCTTGGATTTCTTTTAATATCCATTGCAGTCACCACCACTTCGTCCAATGTTTTATCAACCGCTTTCAGTCTTACTGTAATTGTGGGGGCGTCTTTTACTACAATGCTTTGTGTAATAAAATCCACCGAGGATATTACCAGTACATCTCCTTTGGAGGCATTAATGGTAAAATTACCCTGGGCGTCTGTTTTTGTACCCCCGCTTTTACCTTTGATGATCACTGATGCACCTTCTGCAGCAGTACCATCTTCTTTAATTACTTTGCCGGAGATAACTGTTTGCGCCTGCGAAACAAGCGGAACAAGGAAAAACAGAAATACAATTAATCTGTTTGCAAGTTTTCTCATACTGTGTAGTTTAGTTGATTGGTTGAAAAAAAGTTTTTAATAGCAGTTAACATTAATATTGGCGCTGCGGCCAATTGATTCTTCGGGAGTATATTGGAAGTCCTGATAAAATATTTTTACAATACTTCTATGCCTGCGTCCTTGTAAGGTTGCAGCATAGGATGATCGGCCGGTAATTCTGTTATCAGCACATCTATCTTGTTCAGGTCGCACACATGTATCGGCTGTATGGTATTGATCTTTTCTGAAATGGTTAAGCAAACCGTCTTTTGCGAAGCATTGATCATCGCCTGTTTTAAATGCACCACATCCCAATCGTTATCAGTAATGCCATGTTCGGGACTGATGGAGTTGATGCCTAAAAAACAAAGATCGGGCTTCAGGCTTTTAATGCGTGTCAATGCATCGGCGCCCAACGTTATTTTGGAACTGCGGGATAATTTATCGCCTATCACGATCACTTCTATATTGGGATGATGCATGTACTCCACAATAGCGGGTATGCTTCCCGAAATAAAAGTGGCCGATAAGGAAACGGGCAACGACCGGGCCAGTTCGATGATGGTGGTGCCGCCACCGGTCAGTACAAACATGCCGTCTTTGATCAGCTTCACTGCTTTATCGGCAATGATCCTTTTATTATCCTGCGAATAAACTTTTTTGGAAGGGTAAGTAATATCATTAAATGCGTGGGAGAGAGCGCCGCCGTGTACCTTGATCAGTTTGCCTTCTTCTGCAAGTTCCTGCAGGTCTCTGCGGATAGTATCTTCCGATACCTCTATCTCCGTACTTAAACTGGCAGACAGTACTTTATTATGAAGGTTTACCTGGTGTACAATGTACGCCTGTCTTTCTTTTTTGAGCATTAGCCTGGTGATTACTCACCAAATTAAAGGAAAATATTGCAGAAAACCGCAAAAATTATGCAGTTTTAATACACATTTTGCGCAATAACCTGCAAAAATGACCTTGGAAATGCTTATTTATGCGTGGTTACTTTGTTTTTATCCTTGAACAATTGCTGCAAACGGGCATTCTTTTTTGAAAGAACAGGGGCCGGTGCAGCATCAGCTTTTTTACCCGGGGAACTGTCGGGTGTTTTGGAGTTTTCACTTTCTTCTTCTTCCTCGCCCGTATAATAATCGCCAAATAGGTTGGCCAAAATTTTAGCGTGGTAGATAGAACGGAAATCTTTATTGCTGATCAGGATGATTGTTGCATCTTCTTCCAGTAGGCGGATAAAAACGGCACGATTACCATGCCACCAACCATTATGGTAGATCATTTTTTTGCCATTGGGATAAATATTCATGCGCCATCCCAACCCGTAATTCCGCACGCCCGGCTTTTCGTTGCTGTAAGGTGCATAAGCCTGCGCCAGTGTTTCCTTGGTAAAAAGGGCATTGGTGGATAAAGCCCTGTCCCATATCAACAGGTCACGCACGGTGGTGTACACATTTTTATCGCCATACGATCCGTCTGCTTCGTTCAATGCTATTGGAGTGCCCCGCCAATCGTAACTGTAATTTACTTTTATTGAATCGAAAGCCGTATACACGAATGAATGCTTCATGCCCAATGGAGTAAAGAAATTCTGTTGCAGGTAAGCAGGGAATTTTATGCCGCTCACTTTTTCCACCAGCATTGCCAACAGCACGAAATTGGTATTGCAATACGTGAAATGGGTATTGGGGGCGGAGATGTCTACCAGTTCTGCTTTCCTGTTCACTAAAAAATCATATACATCCTGGTTGCTGGCCATCTGTTTTTTATTCCATCCCAGGTTTTCCATAAAGTGCAGGTAATTGGGCAGGCCGCTGCGGTGGCTCAGCAGGCTGCGTATGGTTACACCAGGGTAGTTGAATGTGGTGAAGTATTTGCTGAATTCGTCATCGATATTCAATTTGCCTTCCTGCCATAATTTAAGCACAGCCATGGCAGTAAAGGTTTTGGAGGTGGAAGCTATCTGCAGCGGTGTGCTGTCGGTAAGCAGGTCGTTGCCGGGTATATGGCCTGTTCCGGTATATTTTTCAAATACAATGTTGCCGCCTTTGGCCACCAGTATACTGCCATTAAAATTTTTGTATAATAAGGAGGAATCGAACCATTGTTCGCAGGCAGAACGCAAACGGGCAACTTCTGCAGGTGCTATAGTAGTTGGTTTGGGTAAAAGGCCGGATAAATGTGCACTATCTGCCTGGCCGGCATTTGCTTTTTGTGTTGCTGGATTGCAGGAATTTAATACAATACTAAACAGATAGACTATAATTAAGGTATG
>NZ_JASGIP010000010.1:0-32176 GCF_049840995.1 Ferruginibacter sp.
TAAATTCCTGCAGGTGCTTATGATAGCCTGTAATGCAAAACGGGTGTTGGAACTGGGAACGCTGGGTGGTTACAGCACCATCTGGATGGCAAGGGCGCTGCCACAGGATGGAAAATTAATTTCTTTAGAAGCAGACGAAAGTTATGCCGCTGTGGCAAAAAAGAATATTGCCAATGCAGGGCTTTCACAAAAGGTGGAAATAAAAATTGGTAAGGCAATTAATACTTTACAGGAGCTTATAGCACAAAATGAAGCGCCATTTGATTTTATTTTTATAGATGCCGATAAACCACCGTATACAGCATATTTTGAGCTGGCAATGCAACTTTCGCGGCCGGGAACGATAATAGTGTGCGACAATGTAATAAGAGCAGGCAAAGTGCTGGATAAAAACAGTAGCGATGAAAAAGTACAAGGCGTTCAAAGGCTCAACGAAAGTTTGAAAGGTAACAAAAAAGTTACCGCCACTATTGTACAGAATGTCGGGGTTAAGGAACATGACGGAATGGTGATAGCGGTGGTGAACAGGTAAATTAAAGGAGTTTTATGAAAACCGCCTTGCTGCTGCATCATGAAAAATAAACTGTATGCGGCAACTCCTCCTTATTTTCGGATTATTATCATCTCTCCATTCATCGCGGCAGGTTACCCATGATTCTTTATCCTTAGATCCGGGTAAATTAGTATTGTATTGCGGAAAAGGATATGAAGTTAAGATACTGGATAAAACAGATCAATTGTTTCAAAAACAATTTAAGGTGAGTTATATTATAAGCAGCTGTATCCCAACTTTACCCATAGAAACTATGGTAGCTTTAAACAATGCAACAGCTAAATTACTGGACAAAAAATATGGTGTAGACTGGAGACTAAAACTACGGAATGATGTTTTTGGGCTAACGAAATAAATACCAGTGCTGCTAAAAACCATTTTACAACTAAATTGATTCTAATCAATGAGGCAGATGCTGATAATATTGTTTCTTTTCACAAGTTGCGTGGGATTTGGGCAATCCCCCAAAAACAAACGAGTGAACAACGATGAAATATTCAACAATGCGCTGAACCGTTGCCTGGAATATACGCAGGCAGCAGCACCGGCAGATACCATTTTTATAGAACTGGATGACACGCTGAACTTCAACCTGCCTGCCAATATCAGGGGATCGGTGATAGCAGTTTTACCTTTCGATTCGTTGATCGTACGGCTCAGATCAAAACCTGACCCTCACTATTACACACTTATGCAATGGTCAAAGGATAAAGAGGTCAATATCGTATTATTTGAAGTGCCAGTAAAATATGCAGAGGACGAAGTTGTGTCAGAAACCGGGCCTGATCTTTATAGGGTGACCTACTTAGAATCAAAAGACAAACTCCTTTCCTTTAAGAAAATTGAAAAAGGAAGTAATGGTTGTCGTCATTTACATAAGATCAGAAACGGAAGGTTTCATTCTTACGAATCTATCTGTACATAGAATGATCTATTTTTTTGATAAACGGGGCTTGTTTTAAAGCAGCTTGTTAGTGCATGCAATATAGTAATATACAATGTTTTATAAAGTAACCCCGGACAAAAAGAAAAATATCGTACCTTTGCGATCTCAAACGAACAAGTAATTCCGAAATGTAAAATATAATTTCTTTCAGACTAATCACACGGAGCCGAAAAGCGGTAACCGTATTGTTAACGCCTAAGAAAGAAATTATGTTGATCTTACAAAACATTTCATATACACACCCCGACAGGGAATTGTTGTTCAGCGATATCCATCTTACAATAAACAACCTGGACAAAACAGCATTGGTCGGCAATAACGGGGCCGGCAAATCCACTTTGCTTAAAATCATTGCAGGCGAATTACCAGTTTCCGGCGGACAACGGATCGTGGATACACCACCGTATTATATTCCACAGATCTTTGGTCAATACAATCACCTGAGCATTGCGCAGGCTTTGAAAATTGAGCATCAACTCAATGCACTGCAGGAAATACTGAATGGGAATGTAACGGAGAAAAATTATGCCCTGCTCAACGATGACTGGACAATTGAAGATCGCTGCAATGCAGCATTACAGCATTGGCAATTGGATGGTTTGAACCTCTCGCAAAAAATGGGAACGCTGAGTGGCGGGCAGAAAACAAAAGTCTTTCTTGCCGGTATTACTGTGCATCAACCTGCATTGATATTAATGGACGAGCCCAGCAACCACCTGGATATTCCGGGAAGACAACAATTGTATGATCTTATTCAAAACTCCAGGAGCACATTGATCGTTGTAAGTCATGACAGGCAATTACTGAACCTTTTAGATACAACCTGCGAATTAAGCAGGAACGGGATTAAAATGTATGGCGGCAATTATGATTTTTACAGGGAGCAAAAACAATTGGAAAGCGATGCTTTGAACCAGGATATTCAAAGCAAAGAAAAAGCATTGCGCAAAGCTAGGGAAAAGGAACGGGAAACAGCAGAACGTCAACAGAAACTGGACAGCCGTGGTAAAGGCAAGCAGGAAAAAGCAGGTGTGGCAAAAATAATGATGAACACTTTGCGTAACAATGCAGAAAACAGTACTGCCAAACTTAAAGCAGTTCACACAGAAAAGATCGGCGGTATTTCACAGGAACTGCATGACCTGCGCAATACTTTACCGGGTATTGAAAAAATGCGTTTCGGTTTTGATGATACTGCATTGCATAAAGGCAAGATACTCTTTACTGCATCCGATATCAATTTTGGTTACGGCGATGTACTGCTTTGGAAAAAAGCATTAAACTTCCAGCTAACAAGTGGTGAGCGGATCGCTTTAAAAGGCGCTAACGGTGCAGGAAAAACTACTTTGATAAAATTGATCTTAGGTAATATAGAACCTCAATCAGGAATACTATACAGGGCTGAGAGCAGATCGGTTTATATTGACCAGGAATATTCCCTGCTGGATAATGCATTGAATGTATATGAACAGGCCCGGCAATTCAACAGCGCTGCTTTGCAGGAGCATGAAGTAAAGATCAGGTTGCATCGCTTTTTGTTTACCAAAGAGGATTGGGACAAACCGTGCAGTGCATTGAGCGGTGGGGAAAGAATGCGTTTATTACTCTGCTGCCTCACTATTGATAACAGGCCCCCGGATATCATTATACTGGACGAACCGACCAACAACCTGGATATTCAGAATATTGAGATATTGACAGCAGCCATCAATGAATACCGGGGAACAGTGATCGTTGTATCGCATGATGCAGTATTTTTAAAGCAATTGAATATAGAGCGGGAAATTGTGCTGTAAAAAGGCCGGGCAAAATAGAAGAATTATCAGAAATTTATTACGCAAGAAGATAAAGTATATTGCAACCCGGTTATCTTTATCCACCATTTTTATTCACTTAAAAATATCATGACAAGATATTGCACGATAATAATTGCAGTCATTTTTTTTACAGCATGCAGATCGCAACCTGTACATTCAGATTGCGGGGAGTATGGTTATATTGGGAAGATCAAACAGATCAGGAAAACCACATTCTCTAACATAGTTGCTGCGGATACAAATCGAATTTCAAAGGATTCTAAAGGAGAGCTTACAGAAATTTATTATGCGGATCGCAATGGCAATTTTGATTCCCTGTTTACCGAAAGAGCGATCTCAGAAGAAGATACATTATCCTACAAAAGGAAATTCAGGTTTGAAAATCCGAAAAGAAGATCATGGGAGGCTTATGATATGGCTAACCGGGTATTGATGTCTGGTTCAATTGATTGGCTTACAGATAAAAAATATGATGAAAAAGTATTTTATCCCGGCGGCGGTCTCAAGTATGAAACCATTACAAGTTTGAATGAGAAATTTAGAATTTTCAAGATATTGGTCAAAGGCTATGATCCTTCCGGTAATGTAACGCAGAACTCAATGCAGGAATTTTACTTTTTTGACTCCGGAGATATTAATTACATCACTACAACTGATCTTGATTTAAATAAAACTGAAATGAGAACCTATGAATATCTACATAAAGATAGGATCGGAAATCCCACAGAGGTGCTAATAACGAAACCAAATAGCAAATCTAAAAGCTTATTAAGGATAGAATATGAGTATTACGAATAAAATACTAAAAGGTAAACTTTCATGATTTTGCAAATTTGAATAGTTGCATATTTTTTCTCTAAAATCTACTGTATGAAAAATAAACTACTTGTCTTCTTATTCTTTTCCACCAGCTTTTTTGGCTGTGGCCAATCCAATGCCACTTCGCAGGATAAGACCAATAACGATCAAAGTTTTGAGATCAGCATCGACAATAAAAAATACAATCTTTCTACAGACGATATTTTTTCTGCCAATTATATTGGACAAACTCACCTCACGTTGGTGGCTTTAAGCGAAAAAAAAGATATCAGTTTTTCAGTTACTGCTTTCATAACCACATTGCAACCGGGCACTTACCAGGTATATGAATGCAACAGCGCTTCCACCTGTTCGCAGGAAGAAGATGATAAAAATCAAAACGCGATGTTCAGCCCCTATCCAAAAGATCCGATGGTACCGGTGAATTTGTCCAGGACCGCATACAATGCGCCTGAACTGGGTTTGAAACCACTGGTACTAACCATCACTTCTGTTACTGATGAACAACAGGCGGGCGTTCCCTTCAAAACAAAAAGAATAAAAGGGCAATTCAATGGCACATTGGCATACGTTGAAAAGCAGGATGACGGCAACTGGAAAATAGTGGGTAATACGACCCATATCGACGGTAAGTTCGACCTGTTTTGCAGCATTCGCTGATTCATCTCACATTTTCTCATTAACTTCATTCTACTAAAAGTAAACTCATGGAAGAACAAAAAGATCAAACAGATAAAACCACACCCAAAGTGACCGGTATCGGCGGCATTTTCTTTTTTACAGAAAACCCAAAGGATACCAGGGAATGGTATGCAAAACATTTAGGACTTGACGTAAATGACTGGGGCGCAACTTTTGAATTCAGGCATGCGGATGATCCTGGCAAGACGGGTTCATTGCAATGGAGCCCTTTTAAAAAAGGAAGCAACTACTTCGCTCCTTCCACCAAAGAATTCATGATTAATTACAGGGTACAGCATATTGAAGGTTTGGTAAGCAAATTAAAGGAAGACGGCGTAACCGTAGTGGACGAAATTACAAGTTACGACTATGGAAAATTTGTACACATCATGGATGCAGAGGGTAATAAGATAGAATTATGGGAGCCTGCCGGAGAATAACTGTATGCAGGCAGGTTTATATTACCTGTAATCCGTAAACTACCAGCTGTGTTATGACAAAAAAAATATTTGTACTGCTGTTTTTTATTGCTGTCGCAGGTTGCAGGCACACAAACCGGCACATAAATGATGATACGGTTGCAGCCACAGATACAATTTTGTCTGCAAAACAAATTGAACCAGTTATAAAACCTGATACTACCAACCAGGATATTTATAACTTTATGGAAATAGTGATCAATGAGCGTAAACTAAATCGTTCATACGGTTTAAGTACTGAACCGGAAGCGGGCTGCAATCTTTCTGGCAACGACAAGAAATTCCTGCGAACATTGCTTATTGAAAAACCTAAAAAGAAGCCGGTAATTGATAGAGATGATTGGAGAACAATGACCATTACAGTCGATGCCGGCGGATTGACAAAGTGCCTTACAGAAAGCGATATCAATTATATGCTTTCACAAAAACAACAACTTGCCGCGTTTAGATGGGATAATTCAAGGCTTAAGTTTAATACAGCAAATAACAATAACTGGTACTGTTTTTCAATTCCACTGTTTTCAAAGGACAGGAAAAAAGCCGTGATGATGATACGAGACCTGTGTCCCGGGCTTTGCGGCACCGGCTCAACTTTATTATTTATAAAGGAGAATGGTAAATGGACTTCAGAAACTGGTGACTGGTGGGTGCATTAAATGTTTAAGTAGTATGCAGGCCCGTTAAGTGTATTTATGGTATTCAGAAATATGTTCTTGGAAATTTATCTTCAGACACCATGAAGCAATCCTTATTTTTTACTTTACTTACCTGTATAGCTGTTATTGTTACTGCTCAAAACAACCTAACCATTACCGAACCACATTCAGGAATAAAACTCACCGTTATAAATCAAACCTATCCCCTACTCCAAATTCTTTTGCCAGGCCAGCCTGCAACCGAACGCGGTATTGAAGTGGAATTTCCTGAACATGTAACGGGCGTAAACCTGCAAACCAATGCCGTGGAGCAATTGTATTTTGTTACAAGGGGCGAGCGTAATAAACGAACTTTACCAACCTGGAAAATAGACGGCAATACATTGCTGTACGAAACAGTACTCAACGGTACAATGAAGCTGACAGCAAAGGCACAACTGGATACAGATGGTATCCGGTATTCTTACACTTTCACCAACACCGCAACGGTTGCCTGGCAAAACCTGCAGGCGGTTACCTGTGTTAAATTGTATTCGGCTTTCTCTGATACGTTGCTCGAAAGAACCTATGTGCACCATACAAAGGGTTTCGACCTGCTGGCTTCTGAAACACCCGAACGGCTTACGATGCCATTACAAAAATGGTTACCCTGCAGGTACCTTGTTTCCTATACCTGGCCGGTACCAGCCAACAAAATTCAAAAAGGCGAAGATGGCATAACACGCTATAACAAGTCCCGCAAAGTTGATATGCCTATGATCGCAACCATATCGCATGATAAAAAATGGGTAGCTGCAACCTACACTGCCGAAACGGGTAATTTATGGACCAATCCTGAAAGAACCTGTCATCATGCTGATCCCGCAATAGCACTTGGTAGTAACGAAACCAAAACACTTATGCTCAAAACTTTTTTATACCAGGGCAGATTAGAGCAATTATTAAAATACATCGAAAAGGAAAACAAAGCAATCAAATAAAATAAGCCAAGAGTATATGACAAGAAATGTAACAGCAGCAGAACGCATTCGGGAAGTGTTACTCAGCGGCCGTTGGATAGCCAATACCAATTATAAAGAGCAATTGCTCGCCACCAACTGGCAGCAGGCCACGCAAAAGGTAAATGATCTGAACACCATTGCAGCTTTAACTTTCCATGTGAATTATTATTTAGCAGGGCTGTTGCATTTTTTTGAAGCCGGTCAGCTGGAGATCAGGGATCAATACAGTTTTCAAATGCCGCCTATAACATCGGCAGATGAATGGGATGCATTGGTAAATCAATTTTTAAGTAATGCAGAAAAATTTGCTATTGCTGTTGAACAAATGCCCGATAGTATCTTCGATCAGCCTTTCTTGGGCGAAAAGTATGGGACTTACTCAAGGAATATTGATGGCATCATTGAACATTGCTATTATCATTTGGGGCAAATATCATTGATAAGAAAACTCATCCTGCAATAATAAACAGGCCTGTTGAAGCAGGCCTGTTTATTTATTGTAAAGCAATTTAGCTTTTAAGTATGGTCATCTCCCCTCTTATCTTCCCACCAGTTTTTTCAAATGTTCAGGATACCTTTCTCCATGAATGGTGATCGCTGAAGCAGCTGTTGCTATTTTTTGCAGATCATCAGCTGTTAACTGCAAAGATACAGCGCCATTATTTTCGTGTAAGCGATGCAGTTTGGTAGTGCCAGGTATGGGTACGATCCAGGGCTTTTGTGCCAGCAGCCATGCCAGCGCAATTTGTGCAGGGGTCGCATTTTTTTCAGCAGCAATTTTTTGCAGCAGTTGTACCAATGCCAGGTTGGCCTTCCTGTTTTCTTCTGTAAAACGTGGACCGATATTCCTGAAATCTGTACTGTCAAATTGCGTGGTTTCATTGATAGCACCGGTTAAAAAACCTTTGCCCAAAGGGCTGAAAGGAACAAAGCCAATACCCAGTTCTTCCAGCGTGGCGATGGTCTCTGTTTCAGGTTCGCGAAAGAAGAGTGAATATTCACTTTGCAATGCCGCAACCGGTTGTACTGCATGCGCCTTACGGATAGTGGCAACGCCGGCTTCCGATAAGCCCCAGTGTTTTACTTTACCTTCTTTGATAAGATCCTGTAGGGTACCTGCCACATCTTCAATGGGCACAGTGGTATCCACGCGGTGCTGGTAAAACAGGTCGATATGATCTGTTTGCAGTCTTTTTAAAGAAGCTTCTGCAACAGCCCTGATATTTTCCGGGCGACTGTCTAAACCCAATGCGGTCTTGCCTTCCTTAAAACCAAACTTGGTGGCAATCACAATTTTATCCCGATTTTTTTTAAAGGCAGTTCCCAGTAGTTCTTCATTATCAAAAGGGCCATATGCTTCGGCCGTATCGAAAAATGTGATGCCGGCATCATAAGCAGCGTGCAATAATTTAATGGCTTCATTCTTTTCGGTGGCCGGTCCATAACCAAAACTTAAGCCCATACATCCCAGGCCCAGTGCAGAAACTTCCAATCCGCTCTTACCTAATATTCTTTTTTCCATATTGATTGTTTTAAATTAAAAAAAGTTGCGGTCTCATCCGCTTGTTTACAAATGCAAATCTCTGTACTAAAAATCATTGTACACTTATACCAATCACTGCATTGCTTACCAATATTACTGTTTATGTAAAACAGCGCTTTATAACGCTTACGGAATATGTACCTTTATACTATAAAAATTACGGCAATGGAAAGGAATATGAATTTTAAAAGCATCAGCGACTATAATAAATTCAACAACCAGGAAACCCTGCACCCGCTGGTAAGTGTTATTGACCTGGGCAAGGCCAATAAACGGCAGCAGCATAAAATGAACTTTGGTATTTATTGTGTTATACTCAAAGATGTGGTATGCGGCGATCTGAAATATGGAAAAAACTATTACGATTACCAGGAAGGCACCCTGGTATTCTTTGCGCCGGGCCAGGTAGTGGAGTTAGAAGGCAGCAATGATTTTTATCAACCCAAAGGCTTTGCACTGGCATTTCACCCCGATGCCATACATGGTACGTCGCTGGGCAAGACCATTCAAGACATGAGTTTCTTTTCATACAATACCAGCGAGGCATTGCACTTATCAGAAAAAGAAAGGCAACTGGTACTGGATTGTTTTGCCAAAATACAATACGAGCTGGAACAAAGTATTGACAAGCACAGTAAAACATTGATCGCTTCCAACATTGAATTATTCCTGAATTACTGCACCCGTTTTTACGACCGGCAGTTCATTACCCGTGACAATGTGAACAAAGGCATTGTGGCAAAATTTGAAGAACTGCTCAACAATTATTTTTCTTCTGATAAGCCGCAGCAGATCGGCCTGCCTTCTGTTGCCTGGTGTGCAGCAGCATTACATCTCTCCGCCAATTATTTTGGTGATCTCATCAAAAAAGAAACCGGCACCGCTGCACAGGAATACATCCAAACCAAACTGATAGATGTGGCCAAGGAAAGAATATTTGATATTGATAAGTCTATCAGCGAAGTGGCTTATGATCTTGGTTTTAAATACCCGCAACACTTTACGAGGCTCTTTAAACAAAAAGTGGGTGTATCGCCGAATAAATACCGGCATTTGAATTAATGATTTACCGGATCAGCACAACTGTGCCTTTTTTGGATACGGCTGGTTTGTTTATGAATTTGTAATTACAAACCCATACATATACACCTGTACTTTGTGTTATTCCTTTTATTTTTCCTTTCCATCCCTCGGAAAGATCGGTTGTGTAAAAAATCCTTTGTGCATACCGATTGTATACTGCAAATTGATATTGTTGCAATCTGCCGCTAACAACGGGTTTAAATATATCGTTGTTGCCATCGTCATTGGGGGTAAATGCTGTAGGGATGTAAACATATTGGTTACATGCTACTACTTTAATAAGTGCCGTATCGGAAAGTATACAACCTGAAAAAAGCTCTGCCGTAATACTAAACTGCGTTGTAGCCAGAGGAAATAGTTTTAAATTATCAGCACTTATTATTCCCTGGCTTGCCGGTGACCATGAATAGTTGAAAAACTTATTACTTATTGCAATTGTTGCTGTATCTGACTGGCAAATTGAGTTTGGGTAAGTGACGTTAAGCCCTTCATCCAAGGGTTTAACGAGAATAGTGTCTTTAAAAATATTGGCGCAGCTATCCGTTGCTTCTACATAGTAGGTGCCGGGCTGGGTTACGGTAAAGGTTGAAGCTGTACTATTATCCTGCCATTTGTAGGTTTTAAAACCAGCACCTGCATTGAGTGTAAGCGTTTTGCCGGGGCAAAACATTGTATCTGCACCGAGGCTAAGCGCCTGCATACTTGCATTAACATTGATATACAAAGAATCCATTAAGTTGCATTGCTGCAGCCTGGCTTTTATGTAGCCATTATAGGGTTTCAGAAATTTTACTTTTAGTGTAGTATCGTTTGGCTGGCTAATAATTTTAATGGCTGCTGTATCTACTATCCAGTTTATCGGTTGGTTACATTCAGCGTTTTTATATGCGGTAAAAGTGGTTATTGGAGTAGCCATACAATGGTTTGTATTGCCTTTAATTTTTATTATGTCGCAAAAATGACGGATGATACATACCGGATTTGTTTGCATGGGCAATTCTACTGTAAAAAAATGTGCCGGGACAATTTCAAGGACGCCCTCCTGATAATCAAACTGCCCCTGCCAGTTTATGGGTGATACCTGTGCCTGCTTATAACTTAAGAACGATGTATCTGCGCCAAAGCAAGCTGCGGCAGTGTCTTTTGCTAAAATTTTAAAATTATCTAATTGAAATAGGTTGTTTTGAAATGTAATTACATTAAATGATGTAAGATAGCCCGGCTCGATAAAACTATTCCTGCTAAAAAACCTGTTCTTTTTTTCTGACACCAAGGGCAATTTTTTTTGCAGAAAAAAATGGTTGTTGGAATCGCCCACTGCATAATATGCGGATTGTGTTTTATAATCGTAAAAGCTTAAATGCCTGGCACCATGGGTATCAATTACTATTTCCTGTATGGTTCGTTCTTTCATAAAATTTCCGGTGGTAATATATTCGCTGTGCAAATGATTGAAATCTGCATCGAAAGTGGAAACACTAAACAGCTTGTTTATAGTGGAGCCGGCAACTGATTCGAGCTGGAGGTAAGAACGGGTAATCACTACGTTTCCATTTTTTTGGAAAAAGGCATTCCCATAATTGTCAAAAGAATTATCCATAGGATAATCGTAAAAGCCATTGCCAACAGCATTCAATGGCGCACAATATGCCTTTTTTGAAATGATTTTTTTACTTACCATATCTATTTCCATTGCTAACAAAGCAGGCTGGTCTATTGTGTTTATTACGCATTGACCATAAAAATTGGAAACTCCATATATTTTAAGCATGCCGTTTTCTATCTTACCATTGCTAAAGAAAGGATAATATAGTTGTGTAGATAGCGGTGAGGTTAAAATAGAAGTTGAACCAATATTACCATAATTGTCTAAAGTTGTAAGTATAATTTTGGTGCCTTCAGTCCATTCGTTATGAGCCCAGGATACGAGCATAAGACTATCTGTACCGTAATTTATTATTAATGGATTATCCTTTGCCCTATTGCTCAGGTCGGGAATATTAGTAAGCCCCCACCTTTTATCAGCTATCATATCACCCTGTGGAGAAAAAACGAGAAGGATATAAGGTGTAGTACGCCCATCGTGTGCCGTAATAATAATATTACCGTTGGATGCTTCTGCAATTGTCTTAAATACAGGATAGCTTTCAAAAGGATTGCTTACAATTCTTCTGCTCCATTTTAAGCTACCATCTTTATTAAAACGTATTACAACGCCAATATGGGCACCCTGAGTGAATTCATAGTTTCCGATTGCGATTCTGCCACCATCAGCCGCAGGAATTTGCTTGCGAATACAAAGGGAATCGGAATAGGGCGGCATAGAAACATACCGCATATGAACGGAAGAGTCACCGCACTGCTGTGCATACAACTGGGCGATTTGTAGAAAAAAAATCAATATCCCGATTATAGATTTCATATTGCAGCATTAACCGATGTAGTAAAAAGGTATAGCGCTTTAAAAAAGCGCTATACTTAGTAATTAGTTCAAATACCATGTTTCATAAACCCATGTGTCAGCAGGCTGTGTAACGCAAGGGCCTCCATTAGAGCTGGTGCTCATAAGATTATTACGATATCTTACCTGAACATTTCCTGGAGTCAAGCCAGGTGTACCAGGGACATCTATATACCACACATCCCAATAATTTATTAACCCGGAATTATTTGTTGAGGGACCTGGTATATATAAATAAAATGGCACCCATACATTAGATGCATTTTTGAATTGCACTTCTTGTTTGTGCGGACGCACATACCCGGAAGGGAAGCATGATGAACCTAAAACGTCACAACCACCGAGGCTTGGTGGTGTAGAACCACTACGCGGATTCCAATATACTTTATCTACACGCAAGCAGGGTTGAGTGGTATGTTGAGAACCGAAAGTTGCTTGTTGTGAAGAAAATCCAATTTGCAATATCGGATAATTACTGCAATCTGTATAAGCTATAAGATTTGACTGTACTGTAGCTGCCTGGCTGTATATGTAATCGGATATAACCTCGGAACGATAAGTTACCAAGAACTCATTTAAATCTGCACCGATAGAATTATGACCCACCACACCATTATTTACCGGAGGCCCTACCAATGGGTTTTTATTTGCAACTGGCGTAATATAAACCTGGGTTCCGCTGCTGTTCAATAATTTTATGCGCCCATTGCTAAATTGTGTTGAACTTATATCCACAACTGGATAAAACTCGGATACAATCTTATAGGTTACTAAAAACCGATATCCTGTACCGCATGTGTATTCCCTATCGATTGAGAACAGGGTTTGTGAAAATTCTGATTCTGTGGGTTCGGGACATGAGGTTGCGTTTGTAGTAGCTGAACCTCCTTTGCCCGGCGTTATTTTGTTTCCTTCTAAATCTGTATAAAAGCCCTTTCCAGACAGATTTAAAATTTCAGTAGAAACTTTCGGTTGGTCCTTTAATTTCTGTACAAATGTTTCTACAAGTTCTGCCTGCTCTTTGCTCTCGAGTGCTGTTGTTTTTTTGCAACCGTAAAATATAATGGCCGCTGTAGCTAATAATGCAGTCGTTGCTGCAATTAATTTTGATGTTTTCATTATTTCGAATTTTTTTATTTGAATAATTGTCTGCTATTAATTAAGCAGCATCGGAGGGCTTCTATCTTTTGATAGTATGCCAGTAAGGGACGATATAACAGCAAAAGGGGTATTCACATAAACGGTTGTTTATATAAGAGTTGATTACAAAATAAACGGTTGCATTTCCCGCAGAAGATTGCGGGTTGGCTATACTATTTGAAGTGTATAAGCCTACGTATTAATACTGATTTTGTAGATAATGACTAAAAAAGAGAAAATTAGTATTTGCAAAGTAAAATCGCTCCAAATCTATCAAATTAAAAAACCTTGTATATCATAAAATAATGATTTACAAGGTTTTAGCGGAGAGAGAGGGATTCGAACCCCCGGACCTGTGACAGTCAACGGTTTTCAAGACCGCCGCATTCGACCGCTCTGCCATCTCTCCGCGGCAAAAATAAGGTAAGTGAGTTTTACACCCAAAAAACTATTGAATATTATGCAATAAAGTTTTTGACAGGCTTGCTATCGTACAATAAATAATTGCTGCGTCTGTATAAGGTCTTTTGCAATAACCTGCACGTAATAAGTGCCCGAGGGTAAGCTTGTATTGATATGCCGGTACGATCCATTGATAGCATAAGTGGCAATGGTATTGCCCGCAGGCGAAACGATCTTTATCAACCCATCGGTTACAGGGCTGTTGAGTGTTACCGTAAAGCTGCCTTTACCGGGATTAGGATATATAGTTAGCGTTTTTGAATTTCCTTTTACAAAAACAGGGATCGTTTTAGTATTGCTGCAACCATTTGCAGCAGTATAAGTATAGCTAACACTGGTATTGCCCGGCAATACCTGCGCAGCATAAAATTTTCCATTTACCACACCGGGGCCTGAAAAAATACCACCTGCAGGTGTTGCCGTCAGATCAATAGTTGCCGCAGCAGGTACAGTATCTACAAGTGTAAAATTAATTACAGGCATATTCTTTATATCCACCACAACAGAGTCGGATGCAGTGCAGCCCCCTGTGTTGGTAACTTTTACCCAATAAGTGGCAGCGCTGTTGATAGAAATACTCTGGCTAACTGCACCAGTACTCCATAAATAAGCAGCACCGTTGTTGGCGGCATTGAGTATAACAGATCCGCCGCACTGGCTGATGTCTGCACCCAGGTTTACCACCGGCACGGGCCTGAAATTGATGATAATAGTGTCTGCCGCACTGTTAGCCTGCGCATTGGTCACTTTTACCGAGTATGTACCGGAAGTATTTACAACAATGGTTTGCGAAGTAGCGCCGGTATTCCACAGGTAGGTTGCACCCGGGTTGCCGGCATTCAAAATAACAGATCCGCCACAGGGACTGCTATCGGGGCCTAGATTTACTACGGGGTTGGTATTGGCCGCAAATTTCACTGTTGAAACATTGGTGTTCACGGGGGCCTTGGTATCAAAATATATTGCAGCTGTATTCAGCACGCTATCGCCCTGTACCAGGTTGCTGTTGGTTTTTATTTTAAAGGAGATATAACCTTTACTTGCTGCAGCATTCTGTTGCTTGGTTGGCAACTTTATTTTTTCAAAAATAAATTCAACATTTTTTCCCTGCGACTGGCGCACTACACATGGATGACTGGCACCGGTTATTTCAATACTGCTCCAGTTTAGTTTACTATCCAGTATATCTTTTACCACCACATTTTTTGCTGTATCTGTGCCTGTATTTTGAAAGCCCACACGATAATGGATATACGCCCCGATTTTTGCCATGGGCAATGTTACCCCTTCCATACAAGCCATACTTATAGCCGGTGCCGAAGGTCCTTCAATGATCTGCTGAAGATCAAATACATTATCGGCAGGCATTTCATCACCGGTTACAGGATTGGCCGTTGCCTGGAATACCAGCAGGTCGTTGGCGTAGTTAACTGGCGGGGCAGCCACATCAAAAGTTAAATAAATGGTTTTAGTTTCAAATGGTTTTAATGCACTGAAATTCCAACCCAGTGATCCTGCAGACTGGTTATCGGGATTAACTGTTGCAGATAAATAATCCAGCCGCACATCGTCAAAACTGAGTGTAACCGATCCCGACAGTACTTCTGTACCTTTATTTTTCAGAATGATCCTGTATGCTGTGTTCATGCCGGCCATTGCAGTCTGCTCGGGTACAAGTGTTATTTCAAGATCGTTGTGTACCCCGTTTTTTATTGCACAAAAAGGCTGTGTTTTTATAGTGCCATTAGCAGTTGCAAAATTAAATACCGCAGAATCCGGCGTAATGGTAAAATAAGGATTTTGTGATTTTGGTTTTACAGTATAATTGCCGGTTTGCGCATAAAAAGTATACTGGCCATTACCGTTTGTAAATGTATTAAAGCTTTGCCCTGCATGAGACAATTCCATTTTTACATCAGTTAATGGCATATCCTGGTTATCGCAGCCATTATTATTATAATCAAATTGTAATTTACCGGTAATGCTGTTATAAGTGCCCCCGGGTGTAAAACTGCAATAGGCATTTACGTTTACGTTGGGCATACTTTGCGCTGGAAAATAATTGATAAAGAATAATACATCTTCTTCGTTGGCGCATACATACCGCAATGCAGGATTGCCATAAATATTGACGCCGGAAACATTAAACGGCGTTCCGTTTTTTAAATTAAGATATGTAAGCGATGAATCGTACCTGAAATTAATATTCCAGAGCAGCGGGCAATTACTGATATCAACAGAACGTAAAGGATTATAGCTGCAATACAATGCGGTTAATGCCACCTGGCTATGCAGGTCTAAAGTATCAAGACTGTTTTGATCCAGGTAAATATCAACCAGCTTTGAAGACCCGGTAAGATTAATTGTATCAAGAATACAGTTTTGAACAAACAGGTGTACTAATTTGGGGCAATAACTCACATCCATTTTTTTCATCAGCGCATTTTGATTTACCTGGCACCATGTTAATGAAGGCAGTCCATGCAGGTCGGCTTGTAGCAAAGTAGGGTTATACATACACCATAACTCATCCAGCGAAGGCAATTCACTGGCCTGTAACTGCAGGTTCACCAATTTATTATTATTACAGTCTATATACTCCAGTAAAGGCATACCCGATAACTGGAGATCAGAAATATTGTTATCAAAACATTCCAGGTAGCGAAGATTGTTAAAACCCGATAATACCAGGCTGCTGATCTGGTTACGGCTGCAAATAAGAATAGAGAGATTTTTAAAAGACTGTATACCGGTAAGGTCGCTGATATTCTTATTGTTTACATCAATTTGGTCTACCAGCAGCGCCTCGCTTACCTGTATCTGGCCGTCATTATTCAGATCGATGGATGGGTTTGCAGCTAAAAGGGCCTGTTTGAAATTAGCATCCGGGATATTAACTACCTGGGCAGTGCCGGTAGTTGAAAAAAAAGCAATAAAGAAGATGAGTAAAAATATATTTTTCAAAGGCGCTGGATTTTAAGATGGACAGCATCAACAACGCCTTTTTGTAATATTTTATTGTAGTATGTAAGAGCAAATTTCCCTTGGTAAAACTACTTATACGGCTTCATTCTCCAATGGTTTATCCCTTATCACCACCAGGTCTTTCAGGTCTACCGTCATAGGCATAATGCCCACCTGCAGTATGGCTTTTTTGCCTTTTATTTCTTTTACGATGCCGGTACTGCGGTTCTTCTTCATTTTTACTTTGTCACCCAGCTTCACTTCACCTCCTATCTCTTCAAATTTTTCATTCATTTTTTGCTGCTGCTTCTCCGCAGTGAATTTTTCTTTTTGGTTGAACAACAGTGCGCTGATCATCTTCACCACTTTATCCTTATCCTCGGCCTTGCGCCATTCTATCACCATCGATTTAAGGCGGCGCTCCATATCTTTTAAATAAGCCAGTTTTTCTTCTGATATCTTGTTCTGCTGTTTCAGGCGCTCCATATCCTGCTGGTGCCGCTCTTTATTCAGCACCTGGTTCATTTCTTTTTTCAGGCGTTCATTTTCTTTCAGCAGTTTTTGCAATTCCAGTTTCTCTTTATCTATTTTTTGCAAATCCTGCTCCGTACGGTTAAGCAATTTATCCAATGTAAAATGATCTTCATCCACCAGCGTACGGGCTTTTTCTATCAGCCTTTTTTCAAGACCAATACGTTCTGCAATGGAAAAAGTATCGGAGCTGCCTGGTTTGCCTACAATGAGTTTATACATCGGCAATAAGTTCCTTTCATCAAACTGCATAGCGCCGTTGATAATGCCGGGCACTTTATTGGCCATCACTTTCAGGTTCAAATAATGCGTGGTAACAATACCAAAACTATGCTTATGCGCCAGCTCTTCCATGATCACTTCGGCAAAAGCGCCACCTAAATTGGGATCACTGCCACTGCCCAGTTCATCAATGAAGAACAAGGTTTTTCCATTGGCATTTTCCATAAAATGCTTCATGTTCTTTAAATGAGATGAGTACGTGCTCAGCTCAAATTCCAGGCTTTGCGTATCACCGATGTGGATCATCAATTCTTTAAAGATGCCCATCTCACTATCAGGATGCACCGGCACAACAGACCAGCCTGCATCATTAATTGCAGCAGCCCCACGGTTTTAAGTGTCACCGTTTTACCACCGGCATTCGGTCCACTGATCACCAGTATGCGTTGCTTTTCATTTAGTGTAAGGTTAACCGGTATAGTGGGCTTATTATTCTTTGCATTGTATAAAAAAAGCAAAGGATGATAGGCATTGATAAATGCAGGTGTGCCTTATCGCTCACCATGGGATAATTACCATTGTACTCTGCTGCAAACCTTGCCTTGGCCCTTATAAAATCGTATTCGCCGGCAATATCGTGGTAGTGCTTCAGCAAAGGTGCGTACACGCTGAGCTTTTGTGTAAGCTCTCTTAAAATACGGTACACTTCCCTGCTCTCGTCATGCTCTAAAGAAAATATTTCGTTGTTCAGTTCGGTGGTTTCTTCCGGTTCAATAAAAGTGGTTTTGCGGCTGTCGCTTTCGCCGTGCATCACACCTTTTATCATGCGCTTTTGTTCGGCAAAAACGGCCAGCACCCTCCTGCCGTTCATAAAACTTTCTTCAATATCAGCCAGGTAGCCCTGTTTGTTCAGTTTACTTACGATCTTGTCGAACAGGCGGCGCAGCTCATTGCGTTTGCGGTACAGGCTCATGCGGATGCGTTCCAGTTCTTCACTGGCAGTATCTTTTACGTAACCGGTCTCGTCCAGTATATCATCTATCAGTTCGATGATCACCTTTTCGTAATAGGTATTTTCGATCACTTTGGCCAGTGCCGGGTATCCAATTCTTTTTTCATTATCGAACCAGCGGAAAATGTCGCTGGTATTAATGGCCAGCCTTTTAATATGCAGAAAATGCTCGCCGGTAAGTGTGGCGCCGGGAATGCCCAGCAGCTTCAGCTCCCGTTGCAGGTTCAGTACAAAATCGTTGGGAAAATACAGGCCGGTCTGTGTAATGGCTTTAAACTCGTTGCTTTGCTGCAGCTCGGTTTGTATAAATTCTTTTTTGGTATGAATGCGGAGTGTATTGGCTTTTGCTTTGGCGTATTCGGTACGGCAATGCAGGGCCAGCAGGGTTTTTACCTTCTCAAATTCTAACTGCACCAGGGCGGATTCGGGAAAAAATTTCATGTACTGCCTTAATTAAGGCTGCAAAGTTACAAAAAACAGGTTTCCCGCAGATGACGCTGATAACGCAGATCGATTTCTGCGAATTCCGCGAACTCTGCTCCAAAGGAGTCCAATGGACGGGCAACTCTTTTCATTTCTGCTAACTCCGCGTCATCTGCTCCAAAGGAGTCCTATGGACGGCAACTTTTTTTCATTTCTGCGAATTCCGCGAACTCTGCGGCAACTCTTCTCATTTCTGCGAGCTCCGCGAAATCTGCGGGGAATTCTTCAGTAATTGATTCCCCACCGCACAATCCAGGCACTTTTTCTTATCGCAGTACGCATGTTTTAACTGCAGCAGCGCCTGCGAATCGAAAGCATTTTTATTGCCCACTTTTAATGAAGTAAATGCCCTGGTGATGGCATTTTGTTCGGCATTGATCTCCATCAGCCATTGCAGGGCTTTGTCCTTATAGCTGTTATCGCTGTGAAAAACGCCATAAGCAAATATTACCGGTGATACTGTGTTGATAAGGATATTATCAATCATCTGTGCGCCCAGTTTTTTCTTTTTAAAAGCCCCGGGTTCATCAAATACATAATGATAATGCCAGTAATCGTTGGCAGTAACATTCAGCAGAATCCTTACTTCCTGCACTGTTTTGCTTTCTTTAATGGCGGCAAATAAATGACTGCTGTTGTGTACCAGCATGGCCAGTTGCGCCAGCCGCAGCGAAGGAAAATTGGCCGGCCGCATGCGCAGGAAAAAGAAAGGCGCTTCCACTTTTTGTAAACGATATTTCTTTTTTAAGAAGCGGTATTCCCTTTGTAAAAGCTGCGGGTATGCTTCTGAAAATTCATTTTCCAGCAAACTTGCCTGGCCAAACAGCAATGCTTCTAATTGGTGTATTTGGTTTTTATGTTTGGCCAAAATGTTTATAGAAAGGCTTTGCGCCAGTTTTTCAAATGCGGTACTGTTTACTTTTACACCAAAGTTTTTGGCGATCATCCACCAAAAACTTTCTTCCCAGTGATTGTTATTTTGTTGCAGGTATTCAAATACAATATTGCAACGGGCCTGTAATCTTTCCACCAGCAAACGTTCTTTCCATGCCGTAAAAGTGAGTGCATTTACCTGGTGGATCGTTTTTTCGCAGGCAATGAATTGGCCGCTCTGTAATAAGCTGCTGTACCGCGATAATAAGAATTTGGAGACTTTATCCTGCAGCGTTAAAGTAGAAAAGGGTAATTGCAATGATACATCGTGTTGCCATACTACATGCAGTATCACATTTTTATAATTGTTGTCGCCGGAATGTTTATGATTTTTCCAGTCAGAAGAATTGATATGCAGTTCCACACTGCCTGCCCACACGGTATTACCGATCTTGATCTTGGCATCCATAAAATCAGGACCCTGGTTGGTATTGTAAGTGCCGGCATGTATCACCTGCACCGTTTCTTCTTCTACTGTATGCAGGTTTGTTTTATTAAAATACTGGAATTGCCAGATGTATTGGAGCAACCTTTCTGTCATAACAAGTTAATTGAATAGTTAACCGGTTTAACGAGGAAAGGCCTAACAAATATAGGGAAGTAAGATTACACGAATTAGGGCGAACCTGCCTGTCGGCAGACAGATTACACGAATTAAAACTAATTACACGAATTGAATACAGGAGAGATTACACGAATTAGGACGAATTACACTAATAAACTAATTAACTAATAAACCAATTAACCAATTAACTAATCTCCAAATTAACCAACTCCTGCACCACCCTACTCACCGGCAGCCCCATTACATTATAAAAATCGCCTTGTATAGATTTGATACCCACCACACCGATCCATTCCTGTATGGCATAGGCGCCGGCTTTATCGTAGGGTTGGTATTTGTCTACATAAAATTCAATTTGCGCTTTGGTCAACGGATGAAATTCTACTGCGGTAACATCTGCAAAACTTGTTTCTTTACCTGCGTTTAATATCACTACGCCGGTTATTACCCGATGTTGATTGCCTGCAAGCCTTGTGAGAATGTTCACGGCATCTTCCCTGCTTTTTGGTTTGCCGATGATATCGTTTTGCAGTACCACAATGGTATCTGCTGCAATAATAGGTTTATTGCTGTTGCTTTTTTGCTGAATGGCCAGTGCTTTATTGCGGGCAATATGTACAGCAATTTCTTCGGGCGGTAAATGCGCAGGGTATGACTCGTCTGTATCCGCCACCATTATTTCGAAAGGCACTTCGGCCCATTCCAGCAATTGTTTGCGGCGGGGCGATTGTGATGCCAGTATTACAGCTTGCATATCAGGAATAAATTTTAAAAAACACCATGGATAAAATACCTGCCAGCATCACCAGCTTAACGGCGGAGCTTAGACGATGATAGTCTTTGGGCACCTGTGCCTGGTACAGTTTGCGCAATATCCACAATAAAGGAATGATAATAGTGGCCACCGAGTACAAAATGCTCCACCACCAGCCCAGGTGCATGGCATAAAACTGCAGCACCACCAGGGCGCCGATGAGCACTATGATCCATACGGCGGTAAAAACCTTGGCAGCGGGCACGCCCCATACAATAGGCATGGTTTTGCAACCATATTTTTCATCGCCTTCCATATCTTCCATATCTTTTATCACTTCTCTTATCAATGAAATGATAAAGGCAAAACCGGAATAAAGAAATGATAATTTGATGAAACGGTTAATGTATATTTCAATAGCTGCATAATCGCCCCATTGCCGGTAGGCACCCCTGAAATAATAGGCGAAGGAATACCACTATTATCACCCAGGCGGTTAAAAGCGAGATGAGTACATTGCCCGATAAGAATTTCTTTTTTAACGATACCGAGTACCCGAATAAAAGTAACACACAAATAAAATTAGCAAAGCCTACCCAGAACAAATGCTCCCTGATATCTACATAAATGCTCAATAAAACTCCTGTAAGCGACAATAAAATGTGCCAGATAATGGCCCACCTGCGTTTAATTACTTTTTCTACGATCAGTTTTTCAGGCTTATTGATCCGGTCGATATTAAGATCGAAGTAGTCGTTGATGATATAACCTGCTGCTGCTATTAATACAGAGGCGATTACGAGTACCAATAAATTCCGGGTATCGAACAGCCATTGCCCCCCAACCGCAGCATTAAATGGACGGATGATGCAGTAATAAAACAAAGATTGTGTAACTGCAATGAACACCAGGTTGGGCCAGCGTACCAATCGTAAAAATGCAGTTACCAGTTTCATGGATTTATTTGTGCGCCGAAGTTAGGGATCAATTAGCTAAATCTAAAATGCCTTTTGTGAAGATTATGTTGAAGTTAAAGAGGTATCCACATCCCAGTGACCATTCAGTTTCAATACTTTTTCTATTACATCCCGCCCGCAGCCATAGCCACCGTTGAAAGGTGAGATATATTTACATACCGATTTTATTTCGGGTACTGCATCTGCAGGGCAGCAGGGCAAAGCCGTTAACTGCATGGCCACATAATCCGGTATATCATCGCCCATGTACAGCATTTCATCAAAACTTAAATTTTGTTCTGTTGCGTATGCTTTTAATTTTTCCTGCTTGTTGTGTACACTTAAAAAAACTTCTTTTACACCCAGCTTTACCAGGCGTTGCTTAACAGGCTCCGAATTACCACCGGTGATGATGACCACATGATAGCCTTTTTTTATTGCCAGCTGCAATGCATAACCATCTTTACTATTCATGCTGCGGATCAGTTCGCCATCCGGCATTACGATCATGGTGTCGATGGCCAGAACGCCGTCGATGTCGAATACGAAGGTTTTTATTTTTTTGAAAAGGTCAAGCATGCCTGCAATTGTAGATTTTAGATTTGCGATTGCAAATCTTAGATTTTAGAATGCAGGTAAATCCGCAATCGCAAATCTAAAATCCCCCAATCATTTCTGGTTGTCCCTCCACTCATACACCCAGGTGCTTTGTATCATTTCCAGGTGTCCTTCGTTACTATCCTCGGCTTTGCCCACAAAATTGGGGATCTCCAGTATCCATTTGTGCAGGTCGGTAAAACGAAGGACACCTGGAAATGATACAAAGCGCCTGGGTGTATGAGTGGAGGGACAACCAGAAATGATTGGGGGATTTTAGATTTGCGATTGCGGATTTACCTGCATTCTAAAATCTAAGATCTGCAATCGCAAATCTAAAATTCTAGCAATTGCAGGCATGCTTGACCTTTTCAAAAAAATAAAAACCTTCGTATTCGACATCGACGGCGTTCTGGCCATCGACACCATGATCGTAATGCCGGATGGCGAACTGATCCGCAGCATGAATAGTAAAGATGGTTATGCATTGCAGCTGGCAATAAAAAAAGGCTATCATGTGGTCATCATCACCGGTGGTAATTCGGAGCCTGTTAAGCAACGCCTGGTAAAGCTGGGTGTAAAAGAAGTTTTTTTAAGTGTACACAACAAGCAGGAAAAATTAAAAGCATACGCAACAGAACAAAATTTAAGTTTTGATGAAATGCTGTACATGGGCGATGATATACCGGATTATGTGGCCATGCAGTTAACGGCTTTGCCCTGCTGCCCTGCAGATGCAGTACCCGAAATAAAATCGGTATGTAAATATATCTCACCTTTCAACGGTGGCTATGGCTGCGGGCGGGATGTAATAGAAAAAGTATTGAAACTGAATGGTCACTGGGATGTGGATACCTCTTTAACTTCAACATAATCTTCACAAAAGGCATTTTAGATTTAGCTAATTGATTCCTGAATTTTCGCGCACAAATAAATCCATGAAACTGGTAACTGCATTTTTGCGATTGGTACGCTGGCCCAACCTGGTGTTCATTGCAGTTACACAATCTTTGTTTTATTACTGCATCATCCGTCCATTTAATGCTGCGGTTGGGGGCAATGGCTGTTCGATACCCGGAATTTATTGGTACTCGTAATCGCCTCTGCATTAATAGCAGCAGCAGGGTTATATCATCAACGACTACTTCGATCTTAATATCGACCGTATCAATAAGCCCTGAAAAACTCATCGTAGAAAAAGTAATTAAACGCAGGTGGGGCCATTATCTGGCACATTTCATTGTCGCTTACAGGAGTTTTATTGAGCATTTATGTAGATATCAGGGAGCATTTGTTCTGGGTAGGCTTTGCTGAATTTTATTTGTGTGTTACTTTTATTCGGGTACTCGGTATCGTTAAAGTCTATCGGGCAATGTACTCATCTCGCTTTTAACCGCCTGGGTGATAATAGTGGTATTCCTTCGCCTATTATTTCAGGGGGTGCCTACCGGCAATGGGGGCGATTATGCAGCTATTGAAATATACATTAACCGTTTCATCAGATTATCATTTCTTTATTCAGTTTTATGCCTTTATCATTTCATTGATAAGAGAAGTGATAAAAGATATGGAAGATTTGGAAGGCGATGAAAAATATGGTTGCAAAACCATGCCTATTGTATGGGGCATGCCCGCTGCCAAGGTTTTGACCGCCTTATGGATCATAGGGTCCATCCGTCACCCGGTGGTGCTGCAGTTTTATGCCATGCACTTGGGCTGGTGGTGGAGCATTTTGTATTCGGTGGCCACTATTATCATTTCCTTTATTGTGCCTATTGCGCAGCTGCTATCAGGCACAGGTGCCCAAAGACTATCGTCGTCTAAGCTCCGCTGTTAAGCTGGTGATGCTGGCACGGGTGATTTTATCCATGGTGTTTTTTAAAATTTATTCCTGATACTCAAGCTGTAAAACTGGCATTAACATTCGCCCCGCCGCAAACAATTGCTGGAATGGGCCGAAGTGCCTTTCGAGATAATGGGGGCGGATACAGAACGAGTCATACCCTGCGCATTTACCGCCCTGAAGAAATTGCTGTACATATTGCCCGCAGATAAAGCACTGGCCATTCAGCAAAAAAGCAACAGCAATAAACCTATTATTGCAGCAGATACCATTGTGGTACTGCAAAACGATATCATCGGCAAACCAAAAAGCAGGGAAGATGCAGTGAACATTCTCACAAGGCTTGCAGGCAATCAACATCGGGCAGTAACCGGCGTAGTGATATTAAACGCAGGTAAAGAAACAAGTTTTGCAAATGTTACCGCAGTACAATTTCATCCGTTTGACCAAAGCGCAAATTGAATTTTTATGTAGACAAATACCAACCCTACGATAAAGCCGGCACCTATGCCATACAGGAATGGATCCGTCGGTGTGGTGTATCAAATCTATACAAGGCGATTTTTATAATGTAATGGGGCTGCCGGTGAGTAGGGTGGTGCAGGAGTTGGGTTAATTTGGAGATTAGTTAATTGGTTAATTGGTCTTATTAGTTAATTAGTTTTATTAGTGTAATTCGTCTTAATTCGTGTAATCTCTCCTGTATTCAATTCGTGTAATTAGTTTTAATTCGTGTAATCTGTCTGCCGACAGGCAGGTTCGCCCTAATTCGTGTAATCTTATTTCCCTATATTTGTTAGGCCTTTCCTCGTTAAACCGGTTAACTATTCAATTAACTTGTTATGACAGAAAGGTTGCTCCAATACATCTGGCAATTCCAGTATTTTAATAAAACAAACCTGCATACAGTAGAAGAAGAAACGGTGCAGGTGATACATGCCGGCACTTACAATACCAACCAGGGTCCTGATTTTATGGATGCCAAGATCAAGATCGGTAATACCGTGTGGGCAGGCAGTGTGGAACTGCATATCAATTCTTCTGACTGGAAAAATCATAAACATTCCGGCGACAACAATTATAAAAATGTGATACTGCATGTAGTATGGCAACACGATGTATCATTGCAATTACCCTTTTCTACTTTAACGCTGCAGGATAAAGTCTCCAAATTCTTATTATCGCGGTACAGCAGCTTATTACAGAGCGGCCAATTCATTGCCTGCGAGAAAATGATCCACCAGGTAAATGCACTCACTTTTACGGCATGGAAAGAACGTTTGCTGGTGGAAAGATTACAGGCCCGTTGCAATATTGTATTTGAATACCTGCAACAAAATAACAATCACTGGGAAGAAAGTTTTTGGTGGATGATGGCCAAAAACTTTGGTGTAAAAGTAAACAGTACCGCATTTGAAAAACTGGCGCAAAGCCTTTCTATAAACATTTTGGCCAAACATAAAAACCAAATACACCAATTAGAAGCATTGCTGTTTGGCCAGGCAAGTTTGCTGGAAAATGAATTTTCAGAAGCATACCCGCAGCTTTTACAAAGGGAATACCGCTTCTTAAAAAAGAAATATCGTTTACAAAAAGTGGAAGCGCCTTTCTTTTTCCTGCGCATGCGGCCGGCCAATTTTCCTTCGCTGCGGCTGGCGCAACTGGCCATGCTGGTACACAACAGCAGTCATTTATTTGCCGCCATTAAAGAAAGCAAAACAGTGCAGGAAGTAAGGATTCTGCTGAATGTTACTGCCAACGATTACTGGCATTATCATTATGTATTTGATGAACCCGGGGCTTTTAAAAAGAAAAAACTGGGCGCACAGATGATCGATAATATCCTTATCAACACAGTATCACCGGTAATATTTGCTTATGGCGTTTTTCACAGCGATAACAGCTATAAGGACAAAGCCCTGCAATGGCTGATGGAGATCAATGCCGAACAAAATGCCATCACCAGGGCATTTACTTCATTAAAAGTGGGCAATAAAAATGCTTTCGATTCGCAGGCGCTGCTGCAGTTAAAACATGCGTACTGCGATAAGAAAAAGTGCCTGGATTGTGCGGTGGGGAATCAATTACTGAAGAATTCCCCGCAGATTTCGCGGAGCTCGCAGAAATGAGAAGAGTTGCCCGCAGAGTTCGCGGAATTCGCAGAAATGAAAAAAGTTGCCGTCCATAGGACTCCTTTGGAGCAGATGACGCGGAGTTAGCAGAAATGAAAAGAGTTGCCCGTCCATTGGACTCCTTTGGAGCAGAGTTCGCGGAATTCGCAGAAATCAATCTGCGTTATCAGCGTCATCTGCGGGAAACCTGTTTTTTGTAACTTTGCAGCCTTAATTAAGGCAGTACATGAAATTTTTTCCCGAATCCGCCCTGGTGCAGTTAGAATTTGAGAAGGTAAAAACCCTGCTGGCCCTGCATTGCCGTACCGAATACGCCAAAGCAAAAGCCAATACACTCCGCATTCATACCAAAAAAGAATTTATACAAACCGAGCTGCAGCAAAGCAACGAGTTTAAAGCCATTACACAGACCGGCCTGTATTTTCCCAACGATTTTGTACTGAACCTGCAACGGGAGCTGAAGCTGCTGGGCATTCCCGGCGCCACACTTACCGGCGAGCATTTTCTGCATATTAAAAGGCTGGCCATTAATACCAGCGACATTTTCCGCTGGTTCGATAATGAAAAAAGAATTGGATACCCGGCACTGGCCAAAGTGATCGAAAATACCTATTACGAAAAGGTGATCATCGAACTGATAGATGATATACTGGACGAGACCGGTTACGTAAAAGATACTGCCAGTGAAGAACTGGAACGCATCCGCATGAGCCTGTACCGCAAACGCAATGAGCTGCGCCGCCTGTTCGACAAGATCGTAAGTAAACTGAACAAACAGGGCTACCTGGCTGATATTGAAGAAAGTTTTATGAACGGCAGGAGGGTGCTGGCCGTTTTTGCCGAACAAAAGCGCATGATAAAAGGTGTGATGCACGGCGAAAGCGACAGCCGCAAAACCACTTTTATTGAACCGGAAGAAACCACCGAACTGAACAACGAAATATTTTCTTTAGAGCATGACGAGAGCAGGGAAGTGTACCGTATTTTAAGAGAGCTTACACAAAAGCTCAGCGTGTACGCACCTTTGCTGAAGCACTACCACGATATTGCCGGCGAATACGATTTTATAAGGGCCAAGGCAAGGTTTGCAGCAGAGTACAATGGTAATTATCCCATGGTGAGCGATAAGGCACACCTGCATTTTATCAATGCCTATCATCCTTTGCTTTTTTTATACAATGCAAAGAATAATAAGCCCACTATACCGGTTAACCTTACACTAAATGAAAAGCAACGCATACTGGTGATCAGTGGACCGAATGCCGGTGGTAAAACGGTGACACTTAAAACCGTGGGGCTGCTGCAATTAATGATGCAGGCTGGTCTGTTGGTGCCGGTGCATCCTGATAGTGAGATGGGCATCTTTAAACAATTGATGATCCACATCGGTGATACGCAAAGCCTGGAATTTGAGCTGAGCACGTACTCATCTCATTTAAAGAACATGAAGCATTTTATGGAAAATGCCAATGGAAAAACCTTGTTCTTCATTGATGAACTGGGCAGTGGCAGTGATCCCAATTTAGGTGGCGCTTTTGCCGAAGTGATCATGGAAGAGCTGGCGCATAAGCATAGTTTTGGTATTGTTACCACGCATTATTTGAACCTGAAAGTGATGGCCAATAAAGTGCCCGGCATTATCAACGGCGCTATGCAGTTTGATGAAAAGAACTTATTGCCGATGTATAAACTCATTGTAGGCAAACCAGGCAGCTCCTATACTTTTTCCATTGCAGAACGTATTGGTCTTGAAAAAAGGCTGATAGAAAAAGCCCGTACGCTGGTGGATGAAGATCATTTTACATTGGATAAATTGCTCAACCGTACGGAGCAGGATTTGCAAAAAATAGATAAAGAGAAACTGGAATTGCAAAAACTGCTGAAAGAAAATGAACGCCTGAAAAAAGAAATGAACCAGGTGCTGAATAAAGAGCGGCACCAGCAGGATATGGAGCGCCTGAAACAGCAGAACAAGATATCAGAAGAAAAACTGGCTTATTTAAAAGATATGGAGCGCCGCCTTAAATCGATGGTGATAGAATGGCGCAAGGCCGAGGATAAGGATAAAGTGGTGAAGATGATCAGCGCACTGTTGTTCAACCAAAAAGAAAAATTCACTGCGGAGAAGCAGCAGCAAAAAATGAATGAAAAATTTGAAGAGATAGGAGGTGAAGTGAAGCTGGGTGACAAAGTAAAAATGAAGAAGAACCGCAGTACCGGCATCGTAAAAGAAATAAAAGGCAAAAAAGCCATACTGCAGGTGGGCATTATGCCTATGACGGTAGACCTGAAAGACCTGGTGGTGATAAGGGATAAACCATTGGAGAATGAAGCCGTATAAGTAGTTTTACCAAGGGAAATTTGCTCTTACATACTACAATAAAATATTACAAAAAGGCGTTGTTGATGCTGTCCATCTTAAAATCCAGCGCCTTTGAAAAATATATTTTTACTCATCTTCTTTATTGCTTTTTTTGGAACTACCGGCACTGCCCAGGTAGTTAATATCCCGGATGCTAATTTCAAACAGGCCCTTTTAGCTGCAAACCCATCCATCGATCTGAATAATGACGGCCAGATACAGGTAAGCGAGGCGCTGCTGGTAGACCAAATTGATGTAAACAATAAGAATATCAGCGACCTTACCGGTATACAGTCTTTTAAAATCTCTCTATTCTTATTTGCAGCCGTAACCAGATCACCAGCCTGGTATTATCGGGTTTTAACAATCTTCGCTACCTGGAATGTTTTGATAACAATATTTCTGATCTCCAGTTATCGGGTATGCCTTTACTGGAGTATATAGACTGTAATAATAATAAATTGGTGAACCTGCAGTTACAGGCCAGTGAATTGCCTTCGCTGGATGAGTTATGGTGTATGTATAACCCTACTTTGCTACAAGCCGACCTGCATGGACTGCCTTCATTAACATGGTGCCAGGTAAATCAAAATGCGCTGATGAAAAAAATGGATGTGAGTTATTGCCCCAAATTAGTACACCTGTTTGTTCAAAACTGTATTCTTGATACAATTAATCTTACCGGGTCTTCAAAGCTGGTTGATATTTACCTGGATCAAAACAGTCTTGATACTTTAGACCTGCATAGCCAGGTGGCATTAACCGCATTGTATTGCAGCTATAATCCTTTACGTTCTGTTGATATCAGTAATTGCCCGCTGCTCTGGAATATTAATTTCAGGTACGATTCATCGCTTACATATCTTAATTTAAAAAACGGAACGCCGTTTAATGTTTCCCGGCGTCAATATTTATGGCAATCCTGCATAACGGTATGTATGCGCCAACGAAGAAGATGTATTATTCTTTATCAATTATTTTCCAGCGCAAAGTATGCCCAACGTAAACGTAAATGCCTATTGCAGTTTTACACCCGGGGGCACTTATAACAGCATTACCGGTAAATTACAATTTGATTATAATAATAATGGCTGCGATAACCAGGATATGCCATTAACTGATGTAAAAATGGAATTGTCTCATGCAGGGCAAAGCTTTAATACATTTACAAACGGTAATGGCCAGTATACTTTTTATGCGCAAACCGGCAATTATACTGTAAAACCAAAATCACAAAATCCTTATTTTACCATTACGCCGGATTCTGCGGTATTTAATTTTGCAACTGCTAATGGCACTATAAAAACACAGCCTTTTTGTGCAATAAAAAACGGGGTACACAACGATCTTGAAATAACACTTGTACCCGAGCAAACTGCAATGGCCGGCATGAACACAGCATACAGGATCATTCTGAAAAATAAAGGTACAGAAGTACTGTCGGGATCGGTTACACTCAGTTTTGACGATGTGCGGCTGGATTATTTATTATCTGCAACAGTTAATCCCGATAACCAGTCTGCAGGATCACTGGGTTGGAATTTCAGTGCATTAAAACCATTTGAAACTAAAACCATTTATTTAACTTTTGATGTGGCTGCCCCGCCAGTTAACTACGCCAACGACCTGCTGGTATTCCAGGCAACGGCCAATCCTGTAACCGGTGATGAAATGCCTGCCGATCATGTATTTGATCTTCAGCAGATCATTGAAGGACCTTCGGCACCGGCTATAAGTATGGCTTGTATGGAAGGGGTAACATTGCCCATGGCAAAAATCGGGGCGTATATCCATTATCGTGTGGGCTTTCAAAATACAGGCACAGATACAGCAAAAAATGTGGTGGTAAAAGATATACTGGATAGTAAACTAAACTGGAGCAGTATTGAAATAACCGGTGCCAGTCATCCATGTGTAGTGCGCCAGTCGCAGGGAAAAAATGTTGAATTTATTTTTGAAAAAATAAAGTTGCCAACCAAGCAACAGAATGCTGCAGCAAGTAAAGGTTATATCTCCTTTAAAATAAAAACCAACAGCAACCTGGTACAGGGCGATAGCGTGCTGAATACAGCTGCAATATATTTTGATACCAAGGCCCCCGTGAACACCAATGTTTCAACAGTGAAATTTGCGGCCAATACCAACCCCGTAGTAAATCTAGGCCCCGATAGCAGTCCCTGTGGCGGATTTGTTATTTTGAATGCCGGCAACCCGGGTGCAACCTACCTGTGGAATACCGGCGCTACTTCGCAAACCATTGTTGTAAATACTTCCGGTACATACTCGGTAAAAGTGACCAATGCGCAGGCTAACAGTGCGGCAGACACTATTATCATCAATTTCAGGCCCGTGCCGGTGGTAAACCTGGGTGCAGACATCAGCCAGTGCGGCGGATCTGTTATACTCAATGCCGCCAACAACGGTGCTGCTTATTTATGGAGTACTGGTGCAGTTAGCCAGAGTATTTCTATCAACAGCGCTGCCACTTATTGGGTAAAAGTTACCAACACAGGGGGCTGCACTGCATCCGACTCTGTTGTGGTGGATATAAAGAATATGCCTGTAATTAATTTTACACTTGTAGATACTGTACCTGCTGCGGCAACTATCGATCTGACGGCAACACCTGCAGGTGGTATTTTTTCAGGCCCCGGTGTGGTAAATGGAAAATTTTATGCTGCGCAGGTATTGCCGGGCAATACCAGTGTTAGCTATACTTATACTGCTGCAAATGGTTGCAGCAATACTAAAAACAAATCCCTGTTTTTGTAAAAGGAAATTCGAAAACGCTAACTATATATCCTAATCCCGGTAAAGGCAGCTTTACGGTAACACTCAACAGCCCTGTAACCGATGGGTTGATAAAGATCGTTTCGCCTGCGGGCAATACCATTGCCACTTATGCTATCAATGGATCGTACCGGCATATCAATACAAGCTTACCCTCGGGCACTTATTACGTGCAGGTTATTGCAAAAGACCTTATACAGACGCAGCAATTATTTATTGTACGATAGCAAGCCTGTCAAAAACTTTATTGCATAATATTCAATAGTTTTTTGGGTGTAAAACTCACTTACCTTATTTTTGCCGCGGAGAGATGGCAGAGCGGTCGAATGCGGCGGTCTTGAAAACCGTTGACTGTCACAGGTCCCAGGGGTTCGAATCCCTCTCTCTCCGC